>NZ_JAEKEZ010000001.1 GCF_016650815.1 Pseudomonas sp. TH31
CCTCGAATCGCTGCAAAAACTCGAAACGCTCCAGGGCAATCGGGAAGGTTTCGGCGGACCAGTTGGTCAGCGCCAGCAGCCGGATGCCGTTGGCGTGCAGTTCATCGAGGAGCGCCACGGTGTCCTCGATGGCGCCGCCGAGCATTTCTTCCCAGCGTTCGCGGTAGGCGCGGATCAGCGCTTCCTGATTCGGATGCCGGGCGATGGCTTCCTCGATCGCTTCCTGCCAGGTCCGGCCCTGGTCTTGTTGTTCGTTCCAGGCGGTGTGGCAAACCTCTGCCAGGAAGGTTTCCATGGCCTTTACGTCGTCACCGAACAACTTTTTGTAAAGGTTTCTGGGGTTCCAGCGGATAAGTACATTACCGAGATCGAAAACGGCAGTATTGATGGCGGTTGGGTGCGGGTGGGCAGTCATGTTTTTCCTCCTTGGGCACACTTGTCGGGACAGGGCTTGAGGCCTGTGATCCTAGCAGAGACGGTTTTACCATTGGCCCCTGACGCCCCCGTAGACTAAGCTCACAAAAAATAAGGGCTTTTGGCCTTTCGCCCGCGCCGTGCCCTCCAGGAAGCACTTTTGCCGATCCCCATTCATGACTTGCACCACGCTCCCGGTGCCCTGAAACGCCTGCCTCTGCTCAAGGCTGCAGTGCTGTTTATCGCAGCGGTGTGCCTATGTCTGTGCGGCTTGCTGTACCTGCAACTGGAGCAGTCACGCCGCCATGACCTGGCCCTGGCGCAAGTCGCATCATCTAACCTCACCCGGGCGATGGCTCAGCAGGCTGAAGACACGTTTACCCAGGCCGATCTGGTGCTGACCAGTCTTGTGGACTGGATTCAGGCCGATGGTTTCGACGGTGAACAGACGCCGCGCCTGCAGAAAACCTTCGCCCGACGGGTGCAGGCGCTGCACCAGTTGCACGGGATTTTTCTGTTCGACAAACAAGGTCAGTGGGTCGTGACCTCGTTTCAGGATTTGCCCCGGGGCTCCGGTGTAATGGATCGCGAGTACTTCAAATACCACCAGCAAAACGTCTCGTCCCAGGCGCATATCGGGCCGGCGATTCGCAGTCGCGAGAACGGCGAGTGGATCATTCCGGTGACCAAGCGTATCAACGACAAGGACGGCAATTTTCAGGGTGTATTGCTGGCCGGCATCAAGATGTCGTACTTCGATCAATTCTTCAAAAGCTTCAGCATCGATGACCACGGGGCCATGTTTTTGGCTCTCACGGATGGCACGTTACTGGCGCGCCGACCGTTTGTTGAAGCGCAAATCGGCACCTCGTTGGCCCAAGGGGCGATTTTCCAGAAGCATCTGCCCGTCGCCACCTCCGGCAACGCGATGATCAACTCGGTGGTCGACGACACGGTTCGCCTGTACGGCTACCGACAGTTGGAAAGTTATCCGCTGGTGGTCTCGGCGGCATCCTCCAGGGACGCGATTCTCAAGGAGTGGTATGCCACCGCGTTTCAATCCAGTGTCATTGTGGCCTTGGTGGTATTGGGCGTGGGGCTGTTCGGCTGGGTGTTCATTCATCAAGTGCGCGACGGCGGGCGGATCGAAGCTGACCTGCGCAAGGCTCAGGAAGCGCTGGAACTGATCGCGACCCATGACAGCCTGACCGGCCTGGCCAACCGGCGTCTGTTCGAGCGGGCGCTGGAGATCGAGTTCGGCCGTGGCGCCCGGCAGGGAAGCCCGCTGAGCCTGGTGATGCTCGATATCGATTTCTTCAAGCGCTACAACGATACCTACGGCCACGTGGCCGGGGATCACTGCCTGGCCGAAGTGGCGCGAGCGCTGAAGAGTTGCTGCCATCGCAAGGCTGACCTGGCGGTGCGCTACGGTGGCGAAGAGTTCGCGGCGTTGCTGCCCGACACCGACATTCACGGTGCGATGGCGATTGCCGAGCAGATCCGCCGCAGCGTCATGGACAAGAACATCACCCACAGTGGCTCACCCACCGGTTACGTGACGGTCAGCCTGGGTTGCTATTCGTTTGTGCCAACCGGGCGCGACAGCATCGAAGTATTTATCCAGCGGGCGGACGCTGCTTTGTATCAGGCCAAGCACTCGGGACGAAACCGATCGGCGGTGTTGTCGATGGAGGGCGGCGTCGAGGCGTTGCTGCGTTCGGACCGGTAAATCAGTCAATCGGCTGCTAGCGCCCAAGGGGCGTACCTGATCCAATCATGTGTTTACAGCAGTCGACAGTCCATGACGCAGGTCGCGGCCTGCGTTGATGCGTTCAACTGCCGTTCCCGTTCCCGGCAGCGCTGGTTCCGCCGTCAACAGGCTCCGTTCCGCCAGTGGTGCCGGCGCCCGAACCGCTGGCGCCACCGTTACTGCCAGTGGCCGGGCTGTCATTGTCCGACGTGTCACCGCCGGTGGGGGAGCTCGGGGTGTTGGTTTTATTGGGTGACGTTGTCGCGCTGCTGCTGGCGCCTGACGAGGTGCCACTGGAATCGTTGGATGCCGCGAATGTGGTCACGGACGCCGCTGACAGCACTGCGGCCAGCAACAACGCGGTGATTTTGGTATTCATCATGGTTCGTCTCCAGAAGTGAGGCATTACATGATGTTGGTGTGTCTCGCGGTCCGGTTTGTGCCGTTTGCGTGACGAGTGGTAGGCCCTACCGTCAGTGGAGCGGCGCAGGTAAAAGGCTGATGGCCTCCTCTACGGTCGTGCCTGGCGCGGTTAGCGGGAGTTGTATTCAGCCAGTTTCCTTTCCAGATTCTGCCGAACCCGTGGCCACTCATCATCAATGATGCTGAACCGCACCGAGTTGCGCTTGCGTCCGTCCGGCATGATCCGCTCGTGGCGCACGATGCCTTCCTGTTGCGCGCCCAGCCTGAGGATCGCGTTGCGGGACTGCTGGTTGTTTTCGTCGGTGGTGAATTGCACCCGCACGCAGTCGAGCACTTCGAACGCATGGCGCAGCATTAGGTACTTGGCTTCGGTGTTGACGAAGGTTTTCTGCCAACTGGCGCCGATCCAGCTGCTGCCGATTTCGAGCTTGCGGTTGAGCCGGTCGACTTTCCAGAAGCGTGTCGAGCCGATGACCTTGCCCGTGTCCTTGAGCACGATGACGAACGGCAGGACGCTGCCGGCGTCGCGTCCGTCGAGGGCTTTTTGAGGTAGCTGTCGACGGTGGACGAGGAGGGCACGATGGTGACTGCCAGGTTCCACAGTTCGCCATCTGCGGCGGCGTGCACCAGTGCGTCGGCATCGCTGTATTGAAGCAGGCGCAGGACGATTCGGTTGCCTTCCAGGAGTGTTTCCATGAGTTCGATGTTCTCGGCAGATCGGGCAGGGCGTTGGACACTTATTACGCCGTACATTGCTTCGTCGGCGCAACCACCGGAACGGGTCGATGTCACACACTAGGCACCTCGCCGGCCGGAGCTTTGCTCGATGAAAAATTTGCGAATCGCGACGTTCAATGTCAACGGCCTGCGGGCCCGACTGCCGAACCTGCTGGCCTGGCTGGCACGAGAGCAACCGGACATCGTCTGCCTGCAAGAGCTTAAGTCGCTCGACAGTGCTTTCCCTGCCGCCGAGCTGGAAGCGGCGGGGTACGGCGCCATTTGGCACGGCCAGTCCTCGTGGAATGGCGTGGCGATCCTGGCCCGGGATGTGCAGCCGCTGGAGAGCCGGCGCGGCCTGCCGGGAGACGCAAGCGACACCCAGAGCCGCTACCTGGAAGCAGCGGCTCACGGGGTGCTGGTGGGGTGCCTGTACTTGCCCAATGGCAACCCGCAACCGGGGCCGAAGTTCGAGTACAAACTGGCGTGGTTCGAACGCCTGATCAGTTATGCGCAGGCGCTTCAGGGCAGCGAGCATCCGGTGGTGCTCGCCGGCGACTACAATGTGGTGCCCACTGACCTGGACATCTACAACACGCGCTCCTGGCTCAAGGACGCGCTGCTGCAGCCCGAGAGTCGCGAGTGTTATCAGCGACTGCTGGATCAGGGCTGGACCGATTCCCTGCGTCATCTGTATCCCGAGGATCGTCTCTATACGTTCTGGGATTACTTCCGTCAGCACTGGCAGAAAAATTCCGGGTTGCGCATTGATCATCTGCTGCTCAACCCGGCGCTGAGTCCGTACCTGCAAGAGGCCGGCGTCGATGCCTGGGTGCGCAACGAGCCCCATGCCAGCGACCACGCGCCGACGTGGATTCGGCTGGGGGCGCGCAAGCGGCGTTGATTTTTTTGTGGGTGGCGATTGGCGAAATCAATTGTCGGACAAAGTGCTTTATCCCTTATATATGACGCCCATCGGCGGAGTGATCCGCGGCGCCGTGCATAAGGACCGAGCAATGAGTGAGCCACGCCTGACGTATCTGAACCTGTATTGGCAACGCCTCGGTTTCAGCACTACCCCCGCGCCAACCCTGGAAACCCTGCGTCAACTTCAACTGCGCCACACCGGCGCTTTCCCGTTCGAGAACCTCACCACCTTATCGGGTGAGCCGGTACTGATCGACTTGCCGTCGGTTGAGCAAAAGGTCCTGCACCAGGGGCGCGGTGGTTACTGCTACGAACTGAACAGCTTGTTCCTGGCCTTGCTGCAGGACTTGGGGTTTGACGCTCGCGGTATCAGCGGTCGCGTTGTGTTGGGTCAGCCCGAAGGCGCGTGGACGGCGCGCACTCACCGCTTGAGCCTGGTGACTCTGGACGGCGTGCGCTACATCAGCGACGTCGGCTTCGGCGGCATGGTGCCCACTGCGCCGCTGATGCTCGATACCCTCGACGAACAGCTTACGCCCCACGAGACGTATCGCATCGAACAGCATGAGGACAGCTACACGCTGCGCGCCAACGTTGCCGGTGAATGGCGGGCGATGTACATCTTCGACCTGCAACGCCAGGAAGACATCGACTACACCCTCGGCAACTGGTACGTCTCGACCCATCCGGATTCGCCGTTTTGCAAGCGTTTGATGGTGTCGCTCACCGGGGACGGGTGGCGGCGGACATTGAGCGACGGCAGTTTCACCATTCACCGGATTGGCAGCGAGAGCGAACGGCGTCAGGTGACGGATGTGGATGAGGTGGTCGGGGTGCTGGAAAGTGAGTTTGGGATTCGGGTGCCAGCGAATGTTCAGTTGAGGCAGATGATCGAGCGTTTGATTGAGCCTGAAGAGCAGGTTTGACTGATCAGGCGCAAGGCAGGCCTGTCCGGTTTGCCTTCCTTGTTCAGGTCGTCGCAGGCCGGATTATCGCTTGAGTCACCTGTTAACGAATGTCGCGCCTCCACAGCCCGTTGTTAACATTCAGGCGCCTGCAAGCGAGTCCCAGTCGTGGATAGATCCAAGGAATGCCAAATCGGCGAATGGTGAAATAAAACCGGTACTCGGCCAAGCCGTCGAGGGTGGCGTAGAAGTTTGCTTCGTCCAGCCAGACCACCTCGTCGAGCCAGAACGAGCTGTACATTTGGCAGATTGTACGTTCGCTCAGCACCGTTTCGAGGTCCTGGCTGACCAGTACAAAACAAACGGCCTCTTCGTAGGGGCAGTCGAAGTCGGTCACCAGCAGATAGCCGGCTGCGGTTTCATATTGGCGCAGCAGATTGAATCCCGAGATCGCCAACGAAGATGCGCGACCATCGATGATGACCGGGTTTTTTTCCGGCCAGTTTTCATCGGGGCCGTGATGCTGCACCAGTGCGAATCGTTCAATTGCTTTCATCGTCGTCACTCAGCGCAGGTGGGTGGCTATGGCCGAACATTCGGCGCCGTCACCCGATGGATTTCGCTGAGGGCTTCTGTGAGTTTTTTCTCGAGGCTTTTCAGATCGGAGGCCGTTACGCCTTTACTGAGATGGGCTGCGTTTGCGCCGCTGTCTTGATCGGCCTTCGCGACTTGCCCCTTGTCGCTAAGCAAGGCTTGTCGCAACGTGTTGTTGATCACCGTCTGATAACCAAACCCCTCGTTCTGCGCGACAGCGCGAGCCGCCTCGATCACGGCATCATCGAGCATGATGGTAATGCGGGTCTTGCCTTTGCTGGCGGCAGCCGCCCCACGCCTGGCGTTACTGAAGTCGTACTCGTCTTTCATGGTCATGCCTCCTTGTACTGGCGGCGCTCGTTTTGGTAGCGATGCGCGCGGAAATAATTCGAACGAAATTCGGGTCGCGCCACGTGTAGGCAACTACCAGCAAACGACCTTTTGCATCTTGTCCCATGATGATCCAGCGCTGCTCGTCGTGATCGTGGTCTTGCAATGTCAGGGCTCGCTCGTCATCGAATACCGGCTCGGTCTCCGCGAGGCTGACGCCGCGATGCTTGAGTTTGTTGGCCGCGTTCTTTGCCTTGTCATACTGAATTTCGAATGGCTTCGTTATGCATACTTTATATGTATAAAAAAGAGAGCGTCCGTGCCGGCGGTCGCCATGAAGACAAAAGACTAGCGGGAGAAGGGAGGTGTGCTGAGCGGGATGTATTGCCAGGTTTTTGAAGAGTCAGGCGCATAGCTCAATGGTCGGAATGGACGTATGTCGATAATTTGACCGGTGAGTTGTATACAACTCTATAGACATTTGTCCTGAGTCTTGCATACAGTGTGCGCATAACAAAAACCAGGGAACCCCCCAACCATGAAAACGCCCCATGTTTCACACCAACGGCCTGAGGACGAAAATCTCGGGATCGGCGCGAATATGGCTTACGGCCTGCAACACGTTCTGACCATGTACGGCGGCATCGTTGCGGTGCCATTGATTATTGGCCAGGCCGCCGGGCTCTCGCCGGCGGACATCGGTTTGTTGATTGCTGCATCATTGTTTGCGGGGGGCTTGGCAACATTGCTGCAGACCCTCGGGTTACCGTTTTTCGGTTGTCAGTTGCCGCTGGTGCAGGGCGTGTCGTTCTCCGGTGTCGCGACCATGGTGGCGATTGTCAGCAGTGGCGGGGAGGGTGGTTTTCAGTCGATTCTCGGCGCGGTCGTTGCCGCGTCGTTGATCGGTTTGCTGATCACGCCGGTGTTCTCGCGAATTACCAAGTTCTTCCCGCCGCTGGTCACGGGCATCGTTATCACCACTATCGGCCTGACGCTGATGCCGGTGGCCGCACGCTGGGCCATGGGCGGCAACAGTCATGCGCCGGACTTCGGTAGCATGGCGAATATCGGTCTGGCGGCGGTGACGCTGGTGCTGGTCTTGCTGCTGAGTAAAATCGGCAGCGCGACCATCTCCCGCTTGTCGATTCTGCTGGCCATGGTTATCGGCACAGTGATCGCGGTGTTCCTTGGCATGGCAGACTTCTCGTCCGTGAGCCAAGGCCCGATGTTTGGCTTCCCGACACCGTTCCACTTCGGCATGCCGACCTTCCACTTTGCCGCGATCCTGTCGATGTGCATCGTGATCATGGTGACCCTGGTTGAAACCTCCGCCGACATTCTCGCTGTGGGCGAAATCATCGGCACCAAGGTTGACTCCAAGCGCCTGGGCAATGGCCTGCGCGCTGACATGCTGTCGAGCATGATCGCGCCGATCTTCGGTTCTTTCACTCAAAGTGCGTTTGCCCAGAATGTCGGGCTGGTGGCGGTGACCGGCATCAAGAGCCGCTTCGTGGTGGCCACTGGCGGGGTGTTCCTGGTGGTCCTCGGCCTGCTGCCGTTTATGGGCCGGGTTATCGCCGCCGTGCCGACCTCGGTACTCGGCGGCGCCGGTATCGTGCTGTTCGGCACCGTGGCCGCCAGCGGCATTCGCACGCTGTCCAAGGTCGATTACCGCAACAACGTCAACCTGATCATCGTTGCGACTTCCATTGGTTTCGGCATGATCCCCATCGCTGCGCCGAACTTCTACGATCACTTCCCGAGCTGGTTCGCGACGATCTTCCACTCGGGCATCAGTTCGTCGGCGATCATGGCCATCGTGCTCAACCTGACCTTCAACCACTTCACCACCGGCAACTCGGATCAGCAGTCGGTGTTCGCGGCTGGCACCGAGCGTGTCCTGCGCTACCAGGATCTGGCGGCGTTGCGCGAAGGGGATTACTTCAGCGAAGGCAAGCTGCATGACTGCGACGGCAAGGAGATTCCGGTGGTGGAAGCCGCCCATGAGTCGAGCGAGCATCGAGCGGTTCATGCAAAAAACAGTGAGCATGTCTGACCACTGCACATGCTAAAAAGGCTGTAGATCAAAAGATCGCAGCCTTCGGCAGCTCCTACAGGAATACACGATTCTATGTAGGAGCTGCCGAAGGCTGCGATCTTTTGACTTTTCATTGACCCACAAAAAAGCCCCTGAATCTTTCGATCCAGGGGCTTTTCGGTACTTCTGTCTGGCTCCACGACCTGGACTCGAACCAGGGACCCAGTGATTAACAGTCACTTGCTCTACCAACTGAGCTATCGCGGAATGGCGTGTATGTTACTGATTCAAAAGAGAAGTCAAGCGTCCATTGGGCACTTGAGCGATTCAATGGCACGAACGGCGGTTTATCGGCCATTGGCGGTTACCAGAACCGTAGCAGAGGTCTACCATAGCCGCCCGGAAGTGTTTACACGCGCTGCCGGCCATTCGCCGAAAAGGTAAGCGCCATGAACCATCCCGCATTCTTCACAGCACCTCAACTTGATGAGGTGTTCGCATGAGTATCGCCCAGATCAGCCTGCCCAAAGGGGTTGGCCCGCACGCCGAGAAACTGTTCGACGCCATCACTCAGGCCAGTACCGCTGACGAATTGAACCGCGCCGGTGGCAAGGCTGAAGGCTTTGTCCTTGGCCTGGAAAGCACCAAGGCCATCAAAAGCCAGGTGGCTGAGTCGCTTTACGTGGCCTATGACGACGCCGCCAGCCAGCGCGCGACCGAGCTGGCTTAACCGCCGAAGGTGAAGGTGCCGAGCATCAGCTTGGCATACAGCATCGTTGCGCCCAATTGCACCAGCCATAAGGCCAGGCCGCCGAGAAACACACCGGCCGCCACTTGCAGCACCAGGCTGCTGCCGCGTTTGGCCGGGGTGGTGCGGGGCACGAAGTGGTCCAGTTCGTCCCGGTCAGCGCGTAGGTCATCGTTTTTCATGTGGGTTCTCGTAGGAATTCTCGGGTGTACACAAACCTTGTAGGAGCAAGGCTTGCCCGCGATTGCGGTTGATCAGCCAGCGCCTATGTTGAATGTCATGGCCTCATCGCGGGCAAGCCTTGCTCCTACAGTGGATAGTTGTGTGGAGTTTAGAGGGCGCAGGCAACGCGTTGACACTTATCTGAGACAAATAAAAAACGGGAAGCCCAAGGGCTTCCCGTTTTTCGTACCGCGTGAGACTCAGATCACCGCAACGATGGACTGTGTCACTGCATCGATATTGTTCTGGTTCAGCGCGGCCACACAGATGCGGCCGGTGTCCAGGGCGTAGATGCCGAACTCGTTGCGCAGGCGTGTCACTTGTTCAACGGTCAGGCCGGAGTAGGAGAACATGCCGCGTTGACGACCGACAAAGCTGAAATCGCGCTGCGGGGCTTGCTTCGCCAGTTGCTCAACCATCTGGATGCGCATGCCGCGAATCCGCAGGCGCATTTCGGCCAGTTCTTCTTCCCACTGTGCGCGCAGTTCCGGGCTGTTCAGCACGGCGGCGACGATGCTTGCACCATGGGTCGGCGGGTTGGAGTAGTTGGTGCGGATCACGCGTTTGACTTGCGACAGTACGCGCGCGCTTTCTTCTTTCGATTCGCTGACGATCGACAGGGCGCCAACGCGCTCGCCGTACAGCGAGAAGGATTTGGAGAACGAGCTGGACACGAAGAAGGTCAGTCCCGACTCGGCGAACAGACGCACTGCGGCGGCGTCTTCGTCGATGCCATCGCCAAAGCCCTGGTAGGCCATGTCGAGGAACGGCACGTGACCTTTGGCTTTCAGCACTTCCAGCACGTTGTTCCAGTCGGCCGGGCTCAGGTCGACGCCGGTCGGGTTGTGGCAGCAGGCGTGCAGCACAATGATCGAGCCGGACGGCAAGGCGTTCAGGTCTTCGAGCAGGCCGGTACGGTTAACGTCGTGGGTCGCGGCGTCGTAGTAGCGGTAGTTCTGCACCGGGAAACCAGCGGTTTCGAACAGTGCGCGGTGGTTTTCCCAGCTCGGGTCGCTGATCGCCACGACGGCGTTCGGCAGCAGTTGCTTGAGGAAGTCGGCACCGATTTTCAGTGCGCCCGTACCGCCAACGGCTTGGGTGGTGATGACGCGGCCGGAAGCGATCAGTGGCGAATCATTGCCGAACAGCAGTTTCTGCACAGCCTGGTCGTAGGCCGCGATGCCGTCGATGGGCAGGTAGCCACGGGAAGCGTGTTGAGCGGCGCGATTCGTCTCGGCTTCGACAACGGCGCGCAGGAGTGGAATTCGCCCCTCCTCGTTGCAATAAACACCGACCCCCAAGTTGACCTTGTCGGTTCGGGTATCAGCGTTGAATGCTTCGTTGAGGCCCAGGATTGGATCGCGTGGTGCCATTTCGACAGCGGAGAACAGGCTCATTTTTGCGGCGGCTCTGAATGGAGTGTGGAGGGACGTGTCGCGCTCCAGCCGAATGCACTAGAGCGGTGCACAAACGGGGAGCTAGTATAGAGGCCATCTGCGATTGCTGGCGACAGACGATTCGGTTTTTTGGTTAAGTTTTTTCGATTATTTTTCGACCGTTAGTCGAATGGCATCGTCAAAGACTTCGAGGGATGTAGGACGTTTGCCTTGAAAGCGCGGGCAATCGGCTCCACATTGAGCACAATCCTGTTTTTTCCTCGGGCGACATCGGTCGTTTGCGGTCATTCTCGTTCCTGTCCGGTTTGACCGTGCAAGGCGCGAACCCAGAGGTTTTTCATGTCTGAATTCCAGCTAGTCACCCGCTTCGAGCCCGCCGGCGATCAGCCGGAAGCCATTCGCCTGATGGTCGAAGGCATCGAAGCCGGGCTGGCGCACCAGACGTTGCTCGGTGTGACCGGCTCGGGCAAGACCTTCAGCATCGCCAACGTGATCGCCCAGGTACAGCGGCCGACCCTGGTGCTGGCGCCGAACAAAACCCTGGCCGCGCAGTTGTACGGCGAGTTCAAGGCGTTTTTCCCGAACAACGCCGTCGAGTACTTCGTTTCCTACTACGACTACTACCAGCCCGAAGCCTACGTGCCGTCGTCGGACACCTTCATCGAGAAGGATGCCTCGATCAACGACCACATCGAGCAGATGCGACTCTCCGCGACCAAAGCGCTGCTGGAGCGCAAGGACGCGATCATCGTCACCACGGTGTCTTGCATCTACGGTCTGGGCAGCCCGGAAACCTATCTGAAAATGGTGTTGCACGTGGATCGTGGCGATAAGCTCGATCAGCGCGCGTTGCTGCGTCGTCTCGCCGACCTGCAATACACCCGCAATGACATGGATTTCGCCCGGGCGACCTTCCGGGTGCGCGGTGATGTGATCGACATCCACCCGGCGGAGTCCGACTTTGAAGCGATCCGCATTGAGTTGTTCGACGATGAAGTCGAAAAGATTTCCGCCTTCGATCCGTTGACCGGCGAAGTCACCCGGCAGCTGCCGCGTTTCACCTTCTACCCGAAAAGCCACTACGTGACGCCACGGGAAACCCTGCTCGGTGCCATCGAAGGGATCAAGGTCGAGCTTCAGGAGCGTCTGGACTACCTGCGCAGCAACAACAAACTGGTGGAAGCGCAGCGCCTCGAGCAGCGCACCCGGTTTGACCTGGAGATGATCCTCGAACTGGGCTACTGCAACGGCATCGAAAACTACTCGCGCTACCTGTCGGGCCGCGCGTCGGGCGAGGCGCCGCCGACCTTGTTCGACTACCTGCCGGCCGACGCCTTGCTGGTGATCGACGAATCCCACGTCAGCGTGCCGCAAGTCGGTGCCATGTATAAGGGCGACCGTTCCCGTAAAGAGACGCTGGTGGAATATGGTTTTCGCTTGCCGTCGGCGCTGGATAACCGGCCGATGCGTTTCGACGAGTTCGAACAAATCAGCCCGCAGACGATTTTCGTCTCGGCGACGCCGGGCAACTACGAGGCCGAACATGCCGGTCGCGTGGTCGAGCAACTGGTGCGTCCGACCGGTCTGGTGGACCCGCAAATCGAAATCCGTCCGGCGCTGACCCAGGTCGACGATTTGCTCTCGGAAATCGGCAAGCGTGTCGCGCTGGAAGAGCGGGTGCTGGTCACCACGCTGACCAAGCGCATGTCCGAAGACTTGACCGATTACCTGGCCGACCACGGCGTGCGGGTGCGCTATCTGCATTCGGACATCGACACCGTCGAACGGGTCGAAATCATCCGCGATTTGCGCCTCGGTACATTCGACGTGCTGGTGGGGATCAACTTGCTGCGTGAGGGCCTGGACATGCCGGAAGTGTCGCTGGTGGCGATTCTCGATGCGGACAAGGAAGGCTTCCTGCGTTCCGAGCGCTCGCTGATCCAGACCATTGGCCGGGCGGCGCGTAACCTCAATGGCCGGGCGATTCTGTACGCCGACCGGATTACCGGTTCGATGGAGCGGGCGATCGGCGAGACCGATCGGCGTCGCGACAAGCAGATCGCTTTCAACCTGGCCAATGGGATCACGCCCAAAGGTGTGTTCAAGGACGTCGCCGACATCATGGAAGGCGCGACAGTGCCGGGTTCGCGCAGCAAGAAGCGCAAAGGCATGGCCAAGGCTGCCGAGGAAAGCGCCAAGTACGAAGCCGAATTGCGTTCGCCGGGCGAGATCGCCAAGCGCATCAAGGGGCTGGAAGAGAAGATGTATCAGCTTGCCCGCGACCTGGAGTTCGAAGCGGCGGCGCAGATGCGCGACGAAATTGGCAAGTTGCGGGATCGGTTGATCGCGGTTTGACACAATTCCTGTAGGAGCTGCCGCAGGCAGCGATCTTTTGATCTTGTTTAAGGGCAAAGATCAAAAGATCAGCTGCCTGCGGCAGCTCCTACATAGGATTGTGTTGCATCAATGAGCTTCACCCGCCTTCAACCCCGCCGGCAACGCCTTGGTCAGCAACACCGCAATCATGCTGATCCCCAGCGCAATCCCGACAAAGTGAAACGCATCGTTGTAAGCCATGATCGACGCTTGCTGGTGCACGATTTCACTCATCTTGCCGAGTGCCGCCGTATCGCTGCCAAACCGGTCTGCCATCGATGCCATACGCTCGGCGACCTGCGGATTGCCCGGCACAATCGACTCGCGCAAATAATCAAAGTAAGTCTTGGTCCGCGCATCCAGCAGGGTGGCGAGGAGGGCGATGCCAATCGCGCCGCCGAGGTTACGCAGGATGTTGAACAGGCTCGACGCCGACCCCGCGTCCTGGGGCAGGATGTACGCTGTGGCGATCAACGAGATGGTGACCATGATCAGCGGCTGGCCCAGTGCGCGGATGATCTGGATCTGATTGAACTGCGGCCCGGCAAAGTCCGGGTTCAGCACGCCTGATGAAAAACTCGCCAGCCCGAACAGCCCGAAGCCGAGCGTACACAGCCACTTCGGCGAGATGAACTTCATCAGCTTCGGCACCAGTGGAATCAGGAACAACTGCGGTACGCCCATCCACATGATCACTTCGCCGATCTGCAGGGCGTTGTAGTTCTGGATCTGCGCCAGGTACAGCGGCAACAGATAGATCGAGCCATACAGCCCGACCCCCATTCCCAGGCTGGAAATACTCGATAAACCAAAGTTGCGGTTGCCCAGAATGCGCAGGTTGATCAGCGGGTTGGGTTTGGAAAACTGCACGATCACAAAGGTGATCAGGCTGAACAGCGCAATGCTGCCCAGGCTCACGATCAGGCTCGACTCCAGCCAGTCCTTGCGATGGCCTTCCTCAAGAAATACCTGCAAGCAGCCAAGGCCGACCCCAAGGGTGAGGATGCCCAAATAGTCGGTGCTTTTAAGCAGCTCCCAGTGGGATTCCTTCTTCTCCAGGCCGTACATCAGGCCGGCGATCATGAGCAGGCCCGGCGGTATGTTGATGTAGAAGATGTATTGCCAGCCCCAGTTTTCCGTCAGCCAGCCACCGATGGTCGGGCCGATGGACGGGGCGAAGGTCGCGGTCATGGCGAACATCGCCATGCCTTTGGCGCGATGGTGTTCCGGGAGTTTGATCAGTGTCAGGGTGAACGCCAGCGGGATCAGCGCGCCGCCGGTGAAACCCTGCAAGGCGCGGAACACGATCATGCTCTCCAGGCTCCAGGCCATCGAGCAGAGCAGGGAGGCGCCGAGAAATCCGAGGGAGACCCACACCGCCAGCCGTCGCGCCGACAGCAACTGCACCAGCCATGCGGTCAGCGGGATCATGATGATTTCCGCCACCAGGTAGGAGGTGGAAATCCACGAGCCTTCTTCCAGGGTCGCCGACAGTGCGCCCTGAATGTCCTTGAGCGATGAATTGGTGATCTGGATGTCGAGCACCGCCATGAAGGCGCCGAGCATCACACTCATCACCGCAATCCAGTCCCGCCGGGTCGGCTCGCCGGCCGGGCGGAGCAGTTGATCACCGGCCATCGTCAGGGGCGTCTTTGATATTCACTTTGACGGTGACTGACATGCCCGGACGGATCTTGCCGTGCAGCGGGTTGTCCGCGGCGAAGGTCAGTTTGACCGGAATTCGTTGTACGACTTTGGTGAAGTTGCCGGTGGCATTGTCCGGCGGCAGCAGGCTGAATTGTGCACCGGAAGCGGCGAACAGGCTGTCGACCCGCGCCTGGATCGGCGTATCGCCGTAGGCGTCGAAGGTCAGCTCGGCTTTCTGGCCCGGTTGCATGTGGCCGATCTGGGTTTCCTTGAAATTGGCCTGAATCCAGATGTCCTGATCCGGGACGATCGACAACAAATAAGCACCGGCCTGCACATATTGGCCATTACGAGCTGCACGCTGGCCGATCAAGCCGCTGATCGGTGCATGGATTTCGCTGCGGGTCAGGTTCAGTTGCGATTGGGCCAGGTCGGTCCTGGCGTTGGCGATCATCGCATCGAGGCGTTTGATCTCGGCGCTCAGGGCGTTGACCTGCTGGCGCTGACTTTGCGCGTCGGCCTGGGCCTTGGTCACTTGTGAGCGGGCAATGTGGTTGTCGGCGGAAAGGGTGGTCACCCGTTCTTCCGAAACATAGCCGGGTTTGCGCAGGGTCTGGGCGCGGGACAGGTCGATTTGCGAGCGACCAAGGCTGGCCTGGCTGGAAGCTACTTGCGCATCGCTGGCGGCAATCAGGCTGGCTTGCTGGGTCAGTTTGCTCTGGGCTTGCACGCGTTCGGCTTCGCGCATGGCGAGGGCGGCGTTGGCGCGGTCGACGGCGAGGTGGAAGTCATCGCCTTCGAGTTTGACCAGCAACTGGCCCTTTTCGACGTGCTGGTTGTCCTGCACCAGTACTGCATCGATGCGTGCGCCCAACTGACTGGAGACACGGGTGATCTCGCCCTGGACATAGGCGTTGTCGGTGCTTTCATAAAAGCGCCCCTTGAGAAACCAATGCGCAAAGAAGCCGCCGGCAATCAGCAGGACAATCAGCAGGAACATAAACAGGCGACGCTTGAGTTGGGCAGGCATGGGGCAAACTGTAGTCGAGAAGTGTAAGGAAAGTTATCAGCAGGCGAATCTGGCATACAGCCGATAAACGGTAAATGCCATTGGCTGATATTCGGCCATTCGCCGCGGCATACGGGCGTTGTAGACGCAACCTTGGCTTAAATGCCCTGCTCACTGGAGCCGGGCGGGTATCGCCTGTTACCATTCGCCCTTTGTTTGATCTTCATTTCGAGACTTGCCATGACCACCGTCCGCACGCGCATCGCGCCATCGCCTACCGGGGACCCCCACGTAGGTACCGCTTACATCGCATTGTTCAACTACTGCTTTGCCAAGCAGCATGGCGGTGAGTTCATTCTGCGGATCGAAGACACCGACCAGTTGCGTTCGACCCGCGAGTCCGAACAGCAGATCTTCGACGCCCTGCGCTGGTTGGGTATCGACTGGAGCGAAGGCCCGGACGTCGGTGGTCCGCACGGTCCATACCGTCAGAGCGAGCGCGGCGAGATCTATCAGAAGTACTGCCAGCAACTGGTCGAAATGGGCCACGCCTTCCCGTGCTTCTGCACCGCCGAAGAACTGGACCAGATGCGCGCCGAGCAAATGGCCCGTGGCGAAACCCCGCGTTACGACGGCCGTGCGCTGTTGTTGTCGGCGGAAGAAGTCGCCCGTCGCCTGGCGGCCGGCGAACCGCACGTGATCCGCATGAAGGTGCCGAGCGAAGGCGTTTGCGTGGTGCCGGACATGCTCCGTGGCGATGTCGAGATCCCGTGGGATCGCATGGACATGCAAGTGCTGATGAAGACCGACGGCCTGCCGACGTACTTCCTGGCCAACGTGGTCGATGACCACTTGATGGGCATCACTCACGTGCTGCGCGGCGAAGAGTGGCTGCCCTCGGCGCCGAAACTGATCTTGCTGTATGAGTACTTCGGCTGGGAACAACCGGAGCTGTGTTACATGCCGCTGCTGCGTAACCCGGACAAGAGCAAGCTGTCCAAGCGCAAGAACCCGACCTCGGTGACATTCTACGAGCGCATGGGCTTCATGCCGGAAGCGATGCTCAACTATTTGGGGCGCATGGGCTGGTCGATGCCGGACGAGCGCGAGAAGTTCTCGCTGCAGGAAATGGTCGACAACTTCGACCTGAGCCGTGTCTCGCTCGGCGGCCCGATCTTCGACGTCGAGAAGCTGTCGTGGCTCAATGGCCAGTGGCTGCGTGACTTGCCGGTGGAAGAGTTTGCCAGCCGCTTGCAGACCTGGGCGCTGAACCCGCAATACATGATGAAGATCGCGCCGCACGTGCAGGGCCGGGTTGAAACCTTCAGCCAGGTTGCACCGTTGGCCGGGTTCTTCTTCGCGGGTGGCGTGAACCCGGACGCCAAGCTGTTCGAATCCAAGAAGCTCTCGGGCGATCAGGTTCGTCAGTTGATGCAGCTGATTCTGTGGAAGCTCGAAAGCCTGCGTCAGTGGGAAAAGGACAGCATCACCGCAACGATTCAGGCGGTGGTCGAGTCCCTGGAGCTGAAGTTGCGTGATGCCATGCCACTGATGTTCGCCGCGATTACCGGGCAGGCCAGTTCGGTGTCGGTGCTTGATGCGATGGAAATTCTCGGCCCGGACCTGACGCGTTTCCGTCTGCGCCAGGCCATCGACTTGCTCGGTGGTGTGTCGAAGAAGGAAAACAAGGAGTGGGAAAAACTGTTGGGCAATATCGCCTGACTCCCACCGTCCTGTAGCAGCTGCCGAAGGCTGCGTTGGGCTGCGAAGCAGCCCTGAGTGGTCGTCACGCAATCTGTCTGAAAGGGCAGGGCGACCGAATCGCGCATGCTATGCACGCGAACGCAGCCTGCGGCAGCTGCTACAGGAGCGGATATGGCCTCGGATTTACGGGGTTCGGCGGTAAGTGATTGTTATGTCGGCAAAAAATTTTGAAATATTTTAAAAATAAGTTTGACAGACTTTCGATGCGCCATTAAGATTCGCCCCGTCCTCAGCGATGAGGGGCTATAGCTCAGCTGGGAGAGCGCTTGCATGGCATGCAAGAGGTCAACGGTTCGATCCCGTTTAGCTCCACCAATTTACACTTCAAGGTCTGGCCACACCGGCCTTGAAGCGATCAGCACGCAGTGTTGATCTGTTGTATAGAAGGGTTTGCGTCCCCTTCGTCTAGTGGCCTAGGACACCGCCCTTTCACGGCGGTAACAGGGGTTCGAGTCCCCTAGGGGACGCCAGTTTTACAGAAGCAGTGTCGCAAGATGCTGCTCCGCCGCCAGGCGATAAATCGGGGCTATAGCTCAGCTGGGAGAGCGCTTGCATGGCATGCAAGAGGTCAACGGTTCGATCCCGTTTAGCTCCACCAATTTTACAGTTCAAGGTCTGGCCACACCGGCCTTGAATCGATCAGCACTCAGCGCTGATCAGTTGTATAGAAGGTTTGTGTCCCCTTCGTCTAGTGGCCTAGGACACCGCCCTTTCACGGCGGTAACAGGGGTTCGAGTCCCCTAGGGGACGCCACGATTACCCGCTCTGCGGGATTTATAAGGGTCATTCAATTATTGAATGGCCCTTTTGTTTGTCTGGCGTTTGGCCAAATCTCCTTTTTCTTCAAAACTGTTCTTCAGACCAGCGGTCACACCCATGACTTGCGCAAAATTATTATGCGAATAATATTCTAGTCGTAATATTCGGAGGTAACGATGAACGATAAAAAAGCTCAAACCCGCGAACGCATCCTCAAGGCGGCCAGCGCCGCTCTGATCCAGCGCGGGCCGGCCGAGCCGAGTGTGGGCGAAGTGATGGGAGCGGCCGGTCTGACTGTCGGCGGCTTCTACGCGCACTTCGAAAGCAAGGACGCGCTGATGCTGGAAGCGTTCAAGCAACTGCTCGGTCAGCGTCGAGGCTTGATCGCCGACATGGATGCCGAGTTGACCGGCGAAGAGCGTCGCACCTTGGTCGCTGCGTTCTACCTGTCGCGTAAACACCGCGATTCCACCGAGCACGCGTGCCCGATCCCGGCGTCGGTCGGTGAGTTGGGGCGTCTGCCGGACGAATTCCGGGTAGCGCTGAATGAACACGTGGAAATGATGGTCGCGCAGTTGGCGGCCAGCCCGGAAGACACCGACAAAGCCCTGGCTGACATGGCCTTGATGGTCGGTGGTTTGGCTCTGGCGCGGGCGCTGGGGCCCGGCGAGTTGTCCGATCGACTGCTGCGCGCCGCCAAATCAGCGGTGCTATGACCTGAAGGCAAAAGCCTGAGGAGTGGAGCGATGAGCACGTTAAAGTGGGTTCGTGGCGTTAATGGCACCTTAGGCTGGTTCGCACCAAAACTGGTCGCAAGCAAAATGCGACTGGCGTTCATGACACCGCGCACATTTGCGCCCCGTGACTGGGAGTTGCCGCTGCTGGCGAAATCCGAGCGGATCACCCTGCGCTTCGGCCTCTCGGCATTACGCTGGGGGAAAGGCCCGGCGGTCTTGTTGATGCACGGTTGGGAAGGCCGGCCCACCCAGTTCGCCAGCCTGATCACCGCGCTGGTGGACGCGGGCTACACCGTCGTGGCGCTGGACGGTCCGGCCCACGGTCGCTCCCCTGGTCGCGAAGCCAATGTGGTGCTGTTCGCTCGGGCCATGCTCGAAGCGGCCGCTGAGTTACCGCCCCTGCAAGCGGTTATCGGCCACTCCATGGGCGGCGCCAGTGCGATGCTCGCCGTGCAGTTGGGTTTGCGCACCGAAACCCTGGTGACGATTGCCGCTCCGGCGCGGATTCTCGGTGTGCTGCGCGGTTTCGCTCGCTATGTTCGGCTGCCGCCAAAAGCCCGTTCGGCGTTTATTCGTCAAGTCGAGAAAGACGTTGGTATGCGCGCCGCCACCCTCGATGTCGCGCACTATCAACTCGATATGCCGGGGTTGATCGTCCATGCCGAAGACGATTGCTTTGTGCCCGCCAAGGAAGCCCAACTGATCCACGAAGCCTGGTTCGACAGTCGCCTGTTGCGCCTGGAAGAGGGCGGTCATCAGCGCGTGCTGGCGGACCCACGGGTGATCGACGGGGTGCTGTCACTGCTGGCCGGGCGCAGCCTTCAAGCGCGGCAATTGGCCTGAGCATCCGTTACACTGCCCCGGTCGAATTTATCTGACCGGGAGTGGGGCATGGGCTGGGATCGGGCAACGCCATTTATCATTGATCTGGAAGTCGGCGCCGAGGACATCGACGGGCTGGGCCACGCGAACAACGCGGTGTACGTGACCTGGCTCGAACGCTGTGCCTGGCGCCACTCGCAACGGCTTGGCCTGGACCTGGTCGAGTACCGTCGGCTGGATCGGGCGATGGCCGTGGTGCGGCACGAGATCGATTACCTCGCGGCGGCCTATGAAGGCGACGAGTTGCAATTGGCGACCTGGATCGTCGATTGGGACCAGCGCCTGAAAATGACCCGCCACTTCCAGTTGACGCGCCCCAGCGACAACACCACGCTGCTGCGCGCGCAAACCACCTTCGTCTGCATCGAACTGTCCACCGGCAAGCCCAAGCGCATGCCGCCGGAGTTCATCGAGGGTTATGGCCCGGCGTTGCAAGTCCCAAGCTGGCACCGTTCTTTGTAGGCGCTGCCGAAGGTTTGGGCCGCATTCGGACGATCTTTTGACTTTGCTTTATAAGATCAAGATCAAAAGATCGCAGCCTTCGGCAGCTCCTACGCAGGCTAAACCTGTAAACTGCCGCACGTTTTTCGTTGAGTGTGTTTTTCATGCAAATTGCTTTGGCGCCCATGGAGGGGTTGGTCGACAACATCCTGCGGGACGTGCTCACCCGCGTCGGCGGTATCGATTGGTGTGTAACCGAATTCATTCGGATCAACGATCAACTGCTCACGCCGGCCTATTACCACAAGTTCGGCCCTGAATTGCTGAACGGTGCGCGAACCGCGTCCGGTGTGCCATTGCGTGTGCAGTTACTTGGCTCCGACCCGGTGTGCCTGGCGGAAAACGCGGCGCTGGCCTGCGAACTGGGCTCGGAAGTCATCGACCTGAACTTCGGCTGCCCGGCCAAGACCGTCAACAAGTCCCGTGGCGGTGCGGTGCTGCTCAAAGAGCCCGAGCTGCTCAACGAAATTGTCGAACACGTCCGTCGCGCCGTGCCCGCACACATCCCGGTCACCGCCAAAATGCGCCTGGGCTTCGACAGCCCGGACGGCGCGCTGGTCTGTGCCACGGCCCTGGCCGAAGGCGGCGCGGCGCACATCGTGGTGCATGCGCGGACCAAGACCGACGGCTACAAGCCGCCGGCCCACTGGGAATGGATTCCACGGGTACAGGAAGTGGTCAAGGTGCCGGTGTTCGCCAATGGCGACATCTGGAGCGTCGAAGACTGGCGCCGTTGCCGTGAAATCAGCGGTGTCGAAGACATCATGCTCGGTCGCGGCCTGGTGTCGCGTCCGGACCTGGCCCGGCAAATCGCGGCGGCGCGAGCCGGTGAAGAAGTGGTCGAGATGACCTGGGCCGAGCTACTGCCACTGATCCAGGATTTCTGGCTGCAAGCCAAAGCGCAAATGACGCCGCGCCAATCGCCCGGCCGTTTGAAGCAATGGCTGGCGATGCTGACCCGCAATTATCCCGAAGCGGTGGAGCTGTTCACCGTCCTGCGGCGTGAGACTGAACTGGATCATGTCTCGCGTTTGCTGGGCTTGAAAGTCGCGCAAGCGGCCTGAAAATCAGCCGATCACAGTGATGCACAAACCTGCCCTGTAGGAGCTGCCGAAGGCTGCGATCTTTTGATCTTCGCGTCGGTCATTGCACTGCAAAACCAAGATCAAAGATCGCAGCCTTCGGCAGCTCCTACGCGGTCTGCGTTACTTCAAGAGTTTTTGAAACGCCTCCACCGGCAACGGCCGACTGTGCAGATAGCCCTGATACAAATGGCAACCCAATCCCTGCAGAAACCCAAGCTGCTCCGGTGTTTCAACTCCTTCGGCAATCACCTCCAGTTCCAGACTGCGGGCCATGGCGACGATGGCGCGGATGATTTCGGCGTCGTTGGGGTCGGTGGTGGCGTCGCGGATGAATGACTGGTCGATTTTCAGCGTGTCCACCGGCAGGCGCTTGAGGTAAGTCAGCGAGGAATAACCGGTGCCGAAGTCGTCCATGGCGAAGCTCAGGCCGAGTTTTTTCAGGCGACGCATTTTGCTGATGGTGTCTTCCAGGTTCTGGATGACGATGCCTTCGGTGATTTCCAGTTTTAGCAACGAGCAGGGCAGGCCGTGGCTGCTGAGGCTGCGCTCGATGCGTTCGACAAAGTCGTTCTGGCGGAATTGCCGCGGGCTGATGTTCACGCACAAGCTGAAGTTGAGCGGATCGATCAGGCCCTTGGCAATCAATTGTTTGAAGGCATCGCAGGCCTCGTCGAGGATCCAGGTGCCAACCTCCAGAATCAGCCCGCTGTCTTCAAGCACCTTGATGAACTCGGTAGGCGATTGCGCACCCAGTTCCGGGTGGTTCCAGCGCACCAGGGCTTCGGCGCCGATGATGCGGTTGTCCCGAGCGTCGACTTGCGGTTGGTAATGCACGCTGAACTCGCCCCGGGACAGCGCCAGGCGCAGGTCGGTTTCCATGCGCAACCGTTCGCTGGCGGCCTTTTGCATGGTGTTGTGGTACATCTGCGTGGTGTTGCGCCCGGAATCCTTGGCCCGGTAAAGGGCAATGTCGGCGCGCTTGAGCAGGTCGGTCGGGGTCGAGCCATGGTCGGGGATCAGTGCAATGCCGATGCTCGGTGTGACTTGCAGGCGCTGGCCGTCGAGGAACATCGGCTCCGAGAGCAATTCGCGCAAGGTGTCTGCCAGTTCCCGAACCTGCTCGCTGACCTCGCTGCGCGAACCCTCCAGGCCGCTGAGCAGCACCACGAACTCATCACCACCCAGCCTTGCGACGGTGTCTTCCATACGCACGCTGGCTTCGAGCCGCGCGGTAATGATCTTCAGCACTGTATCGCCCACCGGGTGACCGAGGGAGTCGTTGATGTGCTTGAAGTGGTCGAGGTCTAGAAACAGCAGGGCGCCTCGCAGGTTGTGACGTTTGAGCAGCGCGATCTGCTGGCTCAGCCGATCCATCAGTAGCGCGCGGTTGGGCAGGTTGGTCAGCGGGTCGTGGTAGGCCAGGTGGCGGATCTGCGCTTCGGCGTTTTTCAACAGGCTGACGTCCCGGGCGGTCAGCAGCAGGCAGGCGGTTTCGTTGAGGGTGATCGGTTCGACCGAGACTTCGACGGTCAGCAGCTCGCCCCGTTTGTTGCGTCCGAGCATCTCCTGGTGGTGCACACGACCTTTGATTTGCAGCTCAGCCAGCAGCGCCGAACGTTGTTTCTCTTCCGCCCAAATGCCCACTTGGTACACGGTTTTACCCAGCACTTCATCGGCGCGATAACCGGTCAGGCGACAGAATCCGTCGTTGACCTCCAGATAGCGCCCGGTGTCGCGTTCGGTGATGGTGATGGCGTCGGGACTGGAGTGGAACGCTTTGGCGAACTTCTCTTCGCTGGCCTTGAGCGCCGCTTCCGAGCGCTGTTGCTGGGTGATGTCGCGCAGGGTGGTGACGACGCACGGCTGGTCGCCAACGCTGATCTGCCGGCTGGAAATCACACAGGTCAGGGACTGCCCGCCCTTGTGCTGGACGAGGATCGCGACGTTGTTCAGGCCTTGCTCGCGAATGACCTGCTCGATCCGTTGCAGGCTTTTTGCCGAAGCGTCCCACAGGCCGATTTCATCGGCGCTATGGCCAATCACATCGTCGGCCGTCCAGCCGAAGGTCTGGGTGAAGGCGGAGTTGATTTCGATAAATTGGCCGCTGTCCTGACGCGTCACGCAGATCGGGTCCGGGCTGACCTGGAACAGGGTGGCGAATTTCTCCTCCGAGGCCACCAACTGCTGCTCGCGCTCGACCTGCTCGGTGATGTCCAGCAGGGTGCCCGCCATGCGCAACGGCTGACCATTTTCATCGCGATAAAGTCGGGCGCGGCTTTCCAGGTAGCGCGAGCTGCCGTCGGGCAATTGCACGCGATAGGTCAGTTGATAATTGCCGGCGGGTCCTTCGCGCAGACTGCGGTAGGCATTGCGCATGCTGTCGCGCTCTTCGCCGGGTACGCCTTCGAAAAATTCATCGAAGGCTTCATGAAAGGGTTTGGCTTCCAGCCCGTGCAACTGCGCCGCCCGTGCCGAGCCGTAGAGCATGCCGCTGGGAATGTGCCAGTCCCAGGTGCCGAGTTGCGCCGAATCCAGGGCCAGGTCGAGGCGCTCCTGGCTGTCTTTGAGCGCATGTTCGGCGGCTTTGCGTTCGGTGGTGTCGAGGAAGGTGCTCAACAGATAAGGCTGGCCTTCGAGCTCGACCTTTTGCGCACTGAGGATGCCATCGTGGACTTGGCCATTGCTGGCGCGAAACTGCACTTCCATACTGATCAACTCGCCCTTGGCCTTGGTGGCCTTGACCAGCACCGCCCGTTGTTCGGGATGAACCCAAAGGCCCAGCTCCACAGTGGTACGGCCAATGGCACTTTGCACCGGCCAGCCGAACAGGCTTTCGAAATACTGGTTGGCCTCGCTGATCAAGCCGTCTTCCTGGCGGGTCAGCAGCACCATGTTCGGACACAGGTGGAACAACGTGGCGAAGCGCTTTTCCGAGCTGCTCAGGGCTTGTTCGCGCTGGCGTTGGTGGGTGATTTCGCGGATCACCCCGATCATCCGGGGCGACCGTGCTTGTCCGGCAGCAGGCTGCCGTTGATCTCCAGCCAGTGCAGGCTGCCGTCTGGCCAGCGGATGCGATGGTGCATCGCCTGTTCCAGGGGGCGCCGGCGATGACTGAGTTGAATGCACGAATGGTTTTCGCCCGGTCCTCCGGTGGCAACAGGTCAAGGTATTCGAGGTCTGCCGGCATGGGTTGCTTGGGATCGAAGCCGAACAGCGCCTGCGTGCCCCGCGACCAACTGATCTGCCCGCGTTCAATGTCCCAATACCAGGCACCCAGATGCGCCCCGTTGAGCGCAGCCAGCAACTGCGGGGCGCTTTCCCAACTCTGCTCCGACCGTTGCGGGTCAATGGCCTGAATACGCGGCATCGGCGGAATACGGTCAACAGATTTGGGCATTGGCAACAGGCCTTGGGCTGAATGGGGCGTTAGGCACGGGGATTTACAGCTCTATAGGAGTAGCACAAGTTAGCCGAGGGTCCCTGGCAGATCTATTTGTGCATCCAGCAGGGCCATAAAGGCGCGTGCCGCATTCGAAAGCGTCCTTTCGGTGTGCAGGATATAGCCTAGCTGGCGAGTGAGCTGTATGCCCGGTAAAGGAATGCGCGCCACCTGATCGTCGAGCATGGTGCGTGGCAAAACGCTCCAGGCCAGGCCAATCGAGACCATCATCTTGATGGTTTCCAGATAATTCGTGCTCATGGCGATGTTCGGCGTCAGGCCCTGGGCCTCGAACAGGCGCTGGACGATGTGGTGGGTAAACGTGTTGCCGCCGGGGAACACCGCCGGGTGCAGAGCGATGTCCGCCAGGCTGACCGGGCCATTGCTGATCAGCGAGTGTTCCGGGGCGACCACGAAATCCAGTGGGTCGTCCCACACCGGCATGGCCTTGACCAGTGCATGGGGCTCCGGCGCCAGGGTGATGACCGCCAGTTCGGCACGGCCATGGAGGATTTCTTCATAGGCCACTTCCGAATCGAGGAACTGAATATCCAGCGCCACCTGTGGGTAGCGGCGGGTGAACTCCCTTAGTAACGGTGGCAAACGGTGCAGGCCGATGTGGTGACTGGTGGCCAGTGTCAGGCGACCGCTCACTTCACCGGTCAGGTTGGTCAAGGCGCGGCGGGTGTCGTCCAGCACGTTGAGAATCTGATAGGCGCGCGGCAGCAGGGCGCGTCCGGCCTCGGTCAGGCTGACTTCACGGCCCAGGCGATCAAACAGGCGCACCTTTAATTGCTGCTCCAGGCCGGCGATGCGCTTGCTGATGGCGGGTTGCGTCAGGTGCAGGCGCTCGCCGGCACCGGAAAAACTCCCGGTCTCGGCAATCGCGATAAAAGCGTTGAGGTTGGCCAGATCCATTGTTGTATTCCAGTTGGTTATCCAAAGCATAAAAAATATGAATTTGAGTTATTTAATGTAACCCCCTAGGATCGACCTCACAAGCCAAGGGGTTATTGAGTTGCTCAACACCCACGGCATAGAAACAAGCTGATGAGGACCGTCTGATGGCCGGCAAAACGCTTTACGACAAGCTGTGGGATTCCCATGAAGTGAAACGGCGCGACGATGGGTCGTCGCTGATCTATATCGACCGCCACATCATCCATGAAGTGACTTCGCCCCAAGCTTTCGAAGGCCTGCGCCTGGCCGGGCGCAAGCCTTGGCGCGTCGACTCGATCATCGCCACCCCGGACCACAACGTGCCGACCACCCCGGATCGCAAGGGCGGCATCGAAGCGATTACCGACCAGGTCTCGCGTTTGCAGGTTCAGACCCTCGATGACTACTGCGACGAATATGGCATCACCGAATTCAAAATGAATGACGTGCGTCAGGGTATCGTTCACGTGATCGGCCCGGAGCAGGGCGCCACCTTGCCGGGCATGACCGTGGTCTGTGGCGACTCGCATACCTCGACTCACGGCGCGTTTGGCGCCTTGGCTCATGGCATCGGCACGTCCGAGGTTGAACACGTGTTCGCCACGCAGTGCCTGGTCGCCAAAAAATGAAGAACATGCGGGTCTCGGTCGAGGGCACATTGCCGTTCGGCGTGACCGCCAAGGACATCGTCCTTGCGGTGATCGGCAAGATCGGCACCGCCGGCGGTAACGGCCACGCCATCGAGTTTGCCGGCAGCGCGATTCGCGACTTGTCCGTCGAGGGCCGCATGACCATCTGCAACATGTCCATCGAGGCCGGCGCTCGTGTTGGCCTGGTGGCCGCTGACGAAAAAACCGTGGAATACGTCAAGGGCCGTCCATTCGCCCCGAAAGGCGCGGAATGGGACATGGCCGTCGAAGCCTGGAAAGACCTGGTGTCTGACGCTGATGCCGTGTTCGACACCGTGGTTGAACTCGACGCCGCTCAGATCAAGCCGCAAGTCAGCTGGGGCACCTCGCCCGAGATGGTCTTGGCCGTTGATCAGAACGTGCCGGACCCGGCGAAGGAAATGGACCTGGTCAAACGCGGTTCCATCGAACGCGCCTTGAAGTACATGGGCTTGAGCGCCAATCAGGCGATCACCGACATTCAACTGGACCGCGTGTTTATCGGCTCCTGCACCAACTCGCGGATCGAAGACCTGCGCGCGGCTGCAGTGATCGCCAAGGGCCGCAAAGTCGCTTCGACCATCAAGCAAGCGATCGTGGTGCCGGGCTCGGGCCTGGTGAAGGCGCAAGCCGAGGCTGAAGGCCTGGACAAGATTTTCCTCGAAGCCGGTTTCGAGTGGCGTGAGCCGGGTTGCTCGATGTGCCTGGCGATGAACCCGGACCGCCTGGAGTCGGGCGAGCATTGCGCGTCGACCTCCAACCGCAACTTCGAAGGGCGTCAGGGCGCCGGTGGCCGTACGCACCTGGTGAGCCCGGCCATGGCCGCGGCGGCTGCCGTCAACGGTCGTTTCATCGACGTTCGCGAACTGATCTGAGGAACCGCACATGAGAGCTTTTACCCAACACACCGGTTTGGTCGCGCCATTGGACCGAGCCAACGTCGACACCGACCAGATCATTCCGAAGCAGTTTCTGAAGTCGATCAAGCGTACCGGTTTTGGCCCGAACCTGTTTGACGAGTGGCGCTACCTGGACGTGGGCTATGCCTACCAGGACAACTCCAAGCGTCCGCTGAACAAGGATTTCGTGCTCAACGCCGAGCGTTATCAAGGCGCCAGCGTGCTGCTGGCCCGCGAAAACTTCGGTTGCGGCTCCAGCCGTGAGCACGCGCCGTGGGCGCTGGAAGAGTACGGTTTTCGCAGCATCATCGCGCCGAGCTACGCCGACATTTTCTACAACAACAGCTTCAAGAACGGCTTGCTGCCGATCATCTTGAGCGACGCTGAAGTCGATGAACTGTTCCAGCAGGTTGAAGCGAATCCTGGCTACGAGTTGACGGTCGACTTGCAGGCCCAGACCGTGACCCGCCCGGACGGCAAGGTTTACAGCTTTGAGCTGGACGAGTTCCGCAAGCATTGTCTGGTTAATGGTCTGGACGACATCGGCCTGACCTTGCAGGACCACGAGGCCATTGCAACGTTTGAAAGCAAGCACCGGGCGAGCCAGCCGTGGTTGTTTCGCGATGTTTGATGTTTTGAGGTGACCGTTGAACAGATCGCAGCCTTCGGCAGCTCCTACATGGAGCGGCGTACACCTGTAGGAGCTGCCGAAGGCTGCGATCTTTTGATCTTAAAACCCGATTACACATATGGAAATCATCATGACCAGCACCGCCCACAGCCAGGTTGTACAAAAGCAATTCGGTGAACAGGCCTCGGCCTATCTGAGCAGCGCCGTTCACGCTCAAGGCACCGAGTTCGCACTGCTACAGGCTGAACTGGCCGGGCAGGGCAATGCCCGCGTGCTGGACCTGGGTTGCGGCGCCGGTCATGTGAGTTTCCACGTGGCATCGCTGGTGAAAGAGGTGGTGGCCTACGACCTGTCGCAGCAAATGCTCGACGTGGTGGCTGGCGCTGCGATTGACCGTGGTTTGAGCAACGTCACCACGGTCAATGGCGCCGCCGAGCGCCTGCCGTTCGCCGATGGCGAGTTCGATTTCGTCTTCAGCCGTTATTCGGCGCATCATTGGAGCGATCTCGGCGTGTCCCTGCGCGAAGTGCGCCGGGTGCTGAAACCGGGCGGCGTAGCGGCGTTCATCGACGTGTTGTCGCCGGGCAGCCCGTTGTTCGACACCTACCTGCAAAGCGTCGAAGTGCTGCGCGACACCAGCCATGTGCGCGATTATTCGGCCGGCGAGTGGTTGCGCCAGGTCAGCGAGGCGGGGTTGCATACCCGCAGCACCACGCGTCAGCGGCTGCGTCTGGAGTACACCTCCTGGGTCGAGCGCATGCGCACGCCAGAAGTGATGCGCGCGGCGATCCTCGAGTTGCAGCAGTCGATGGGCAATGAAGTGCGCGAGTATTTTGAGATTGAGGTCGATGGTTCGTTCAGTACAGATGTGCTGGTGCTGATGGCTGAACGATAAGCTCGGCCCCCTGAGCGCCGAGCGATAGAATTTTTCCGGGTGCGCCCACGGGCGCACCGACTGATGACATGAGGAAAGCATGAGCAAGCAGATTCTGATTCTCCCAGGTGACGGTATTGGCCCGGAAATCATGGCCGAAGCGGTCAAGGTGCTGGAGTTGGCGAACGACAAGTACAGCCTGGGCTTCGAGCTGAGCCACGACGTAATCGGCGGCGCCGCGATCGACAAGCACGGTGTGCCGCTGGCTGACGAAACCCTGGATCGCGCCCGTGCTGCCGACGCCGTACTGCTGGGCGCCGTGGGCGGCCCGAAATGGGACACCATCGAGCGTGACATCCGCCCTGAGCGCGGCCTGCTGAAGATTCGTGCGCAACTGGGCCTGTTCGGCAACCTGCGCCCGGCGATCCTCTACCCGCAGTTGGCCGAGGCTTCGAGCCTGAAGCCTGAAATCGTTGCTGGCCTGGACATCCTGATCGTCCGTGAACTGACCGGCGGCATCTACTTTGGCGCGCCACGGGGCGTGCGTGTGCTGGAAAACGGCGAGCGCCAGGCCTACGACACCCTGCCGTACAGCGAAAGCGAAATCCGCCGCATCGCCCGTGTCGGTTTCGACATGGCCATGGTCCGTGGCAAAAAGCTTTGCTCGGTGGACAAGGCCAACGTGCTGGCGTCCAGCCAGCTGTGGCGTGAAGTGGTCGAGCAAGTCGCCAGGGATTACCCTGAAGTCGAACTGAGCCACATGTACGTCGACAACGCCGCCATGCAACTGGTACGCGCACCGAAGCAGTTCGACGTGATCGTCACCGACAACCTGTTCGGCGATATCCTGTCCGACCAGGCCTCGATGCTCACCGGATCCATCGGCATGCTGCCGTCGGCGTCCCTGGACACCAACAACAAAGGCATGTACGAGCCGTGCCACGGTTCGGCGCCGGACATCGCAGGCAAAGGCATTGCCAACCCGTTGGCGACCATTTTGTCGGTGTCGATGATGCTGCGTTACAGCTTCAATCTGCAGGACGCAGCCGATTCCATCGAGAAGGCCGTCAGTCTGGTTTTGGACCAGGGCTTGCGCACTGGCGACATCTGGTCGAACGGTTGCACTAAAGTCGGTACGCAGGAAATGGGTGACGCAGTAGTCGCCGCGCTGCGGAATCTGTAATCTCTCGGGCCCGCTGCCACTTTCAACTTCGAAAGCAGCGGCCCACTTTTTAAAGAAGGTGTAGTTGCGATGAAACGTGTAGGTCTGATCGGTTGGCGCGGTATGGTCGGTTCCGTGCTCATGCAGCGGATGCTGGAAGAGCAGGATTTCGATCTTATTGAGCCGGTGTTTTTCACCACTTCCAATGTCGGTGGCCAAGGCCCGTCGGTGGGCAAGGACATTGCTCCGCTCAAGGACGCTTACAGCATTGAAGAGCTGAAAACCCTCGACGTGATTCTGACCTGCCAGGGTGGCGACTACACCAGCGAAGTCTTCCCGAAACTGCGCGAAGCCGGCTGGCAGGGTTACTGGATCGACGCCGCTTCCAGCCTGCGCATGCTGGATGACGCGGTGATCGTGCTGGACCCGGTGAACCGCAAGGTCATCGACCAGCAGCTCGACGCGGGCACCAAGAACTACATCGGCGGCAACTGCACCGTCAGCCTGATGCTGATGGGCCTGGGCGGTCTATTCGAAGCCGGCCTGGTGGAGTGGATGAGCGTCATGACGTATCAGGCGGCCTCCGGTGCCGGCGCGCAGAACATGCGTGAACTGATCAAGCAAATGGGCGCGACCCATGCCGCTGTCGCCGATCAACTGGCCGACCCGGCCAGCGCCATCCTCGACATCGACCGCCGTGTCGCCGAAGCCATGCGCAGCGACGCGTACCCGACCGAAAACTTCGGCGTGCCGCTGGCCGGCAGCCTGATCCCGTGGATCGACAAGGAACTGCCGAACGGTCAGAGCCGCGAAGAGTGGAAGGCCCAGGCCGAGACCAACAAGATCCTCGGTCGCTTCAAGAGCCCGATTCCGGTCGACGGCATCTGCGTGCGCATCGGCGCCATGCGCTGCCACAGCCAGGCGCTGACCATCAAGCTGAACAAAGACGTGCCGATTGCCGACATCGAAGGGCTGATCAGCCAGCACAACCCTTGGGTCAAGCTGGTGCCGAACCAGCGTGAAATCAGCATGCAGGAGCTGAGCCCGACGAAAGTTACCGGCACCCTGAATGTACCGGTTGGCCGTCTGCGCAAGCTGAACATGGGTACCCAGTATCTCGGCGCCTTCACCGTCGGCGACCAACTGCTGTGGGGCGCGGCCGAACCGCTGCGTCGCATGCTGCGGATTCTGCTTGAGCGTTGATCGGTTGAAGCTGTGAAAGAACCCGTACCTTGAAAGAGGTACGGGTTTTTTGATGCGAAAAGATCGCAGCCTTTGGCAGCTCCTACATTGACCGCGTGAAAACCCGATCCTGTAGGGGCTGCCGAAGGCTGCGATCTTTTGCTCTAAATTGCCGAACTGCCAGCCACCCGGTAAAGTGCCGCTCCCCCCGTTTCGCCTGAGGTAGAACCATGAGCCAGTCCTTCGATATTGCCGTGATCGGTGCCACCGGTACTGTCGGCGAAACGCTCGTGCAGATTCTTGAAGAGCGGGATTTCCCGGTCGGCAACCTGCACCTGCTGGCCAGCAGCGAATCCGCCGGGCATTCGGTGCCGTTTCGCGGCAAGAACGTGCGGGTGCGGGAAGTCGATGAGTTCGACTTCAGCAAGGTTCAGTTGGTGTTCTTCGCCGCCGGCCCGGCGGTGACCCTGAGTTTCGCTTCCCGTGCTCGCGCGGCGGGTTGCTCGTTGATCGACCTGTCCGGCGCGTTGCCGGCGGATGAGGCGCCGCAAGTGGTGCCGGAGGCCAACGCTCGGGTGTTGGCGGGTCTGAAAAAGCCGTTCCAGGTCAGCAGCCCGAGCCCGTCGGCCACCACATTGGCCGTAGTGCTCGCGCCGTTGCTCAGCGTGATCGACCTGCAGCGAGTCAACGTAACCGCCAGCCTGGCGGTCTCCGCCCAGGGCCGCGAAGCGGTGACCGAGTTGGCCCGGCAAACCGCTGAACTGCTCAACGTGCGTCCGCTGGAGCCGACTTTCTTTGATCGGCAAATGGCCTTTAATTTGCTGGCCCAAGTCGGCAAACCCGATGACCAGGGTCATACGCTGCTGGAAAAACGCCTGGTGCGTGAGCTGCGTCAGGTAATGGCGTTGCCTTTATTAAAGATTTCCGCGACTTGTATTCAAGCCCCGGTGTTTTTTGGCGATAGCTTTAGTGTGACCTTGCAGTCAGCGAGCGTTGTGGACCTGGCCAAAGTAAGCGCCGCACTGGAAGACGCGCCGGGCATCGAGCTGGTAGAAGCGGGTGATTACCCGACGCCGGTGGGTGACGCGGTAGGGCAGGATGTGGTCTATGTCGGTCGGGTGCGCAGCGGAGTTGACGACCTGTCGGAACTAAATCTGTGGCTGACGTCAGATAATGTACGCAAGGGCGCGGCGCTCAATGCTGTGCAGGTCGCTGAATTGTTGATAAAAGACCTGCTGTAAAAGATACTTGGCAACAATTTGTCGAATGATTCTAGCTGAGCGCTATGCTTGGCCGGAGTGCTGAAGGCGAGTCACCCTACGGGGCTTTCCAGGGCATCAAAGAAATGATCGCGCGCGACGACCCTTCGCCGCCGCGCGCAATGCCTTACGGCAGCGACTTTCAACACCTTCTCGCTGGCCGAGGAATGTTCAAACAAAGGATGAGGCTATGGTTCAAGTTCGCAAACTGGTGTTAGCAATAGCGGCCGCCTCGGCGCTGTCCTCCGGTATGGCGCAAGCCCTCGGGCTCGGGGAACTGACCCTGAAGTCGACGCTGAACCAGCCCCTGGTGGCAGAAATCGAACTGCTCGACGTCAAGGACCTCACCGCTGCCGAAGTGGTGCCGAGCCTGGCCTCGACCGACGATTTCGCCAAGGCCGGGGTTGATCGCCAGGCATTCCTCAATGACCTGACCTTTACCCCGGTGCTCAACCCTGGCGGTAAAAGCATCCTGCGCGTGACGTCCAGCAAACCGCTCTCCGAACCGATGGTGAAATTCCTGGTTCAGGTGATGTGGCCAAGCGGTCGCTTGCTGCGCGATTACAGCGTGCTGCTCGATCCGTCCAAATTCTCGCCGCAAACTGCCGATGCCGCCGCGCAACCTGCGTCGGCTCAAGCCGTCACGGCGCCAACGACCGGGGCCACCAAGCCGACCTACACCACCACGCCGCGCGATACCCTGTGGGAAATCGCAGCGAAGGCGCGTAATGGCGGTTCGGTACAGCAAACCATGCTGGCCATCCAGGCGCTGAACCCGGATGCGTTCATCAATGGCAACATCAACCTGCTGAAGACCGGCCAGGTCTTGCGCATGCCGGATCAGGTGCAAAGCACCAGCCTGGCGCAACCTAAAGCCATCGCTGAAGTGGCGGCGCAGAACACCGCATGGCGTCAGGGTCGTCGTTATGTGGCCAAGCCCGGAACAGGCCAGCAGCAGCTCGACGCCACCAAGCGCGGTCGTGGCGATGCCGCTTCGACTCAGGCAGCGAAAGACAACCTGAGCCTGGTCTCTGCCGAATCCGGCAAGGGCCGCAAGGGTGCTGCCGGTGATGCCAAGAACCTGAGCAACAAGCTGGCGGTAACCCAGGAAAGCCTCGACACGACCCGTCGTGACAATGCCGAACTGAAAAGCCGCATGACCGATCTGCAAAGTCAGCTGGACAAGCTGCAGCGCCTGATCGAGCTGAAAAACAATCAACTGGCCAAGTTGCAGGCTGACGGGGCTGCGGGTACTCCGGTGGCTCCGGCGGCTGCCACCGCTCCGGCGATGTCGGCTCAGTTGGCGCCCGCGCCTGGGGCAACCCCGACGGCGACGGCTCCAGTAGCCCCAGCGCCTGTCGTGACGGCGCCCGAGGCGACTCCGGCCCCGGCCGAAACGCCGATCGAGCCGAAGCCTGTGGCTTCCAGCGATCAGACCTTCAATGACTTGCTGACCAATCCGGTCCTGCTGGGTCTGCTGGGGGGGGCAGTCGTTCTGCTGTTGTTGCTGCTGCTGCTGGCACGTCGCCGCAAAGCCCAGCAAGAAGCCGAAAAGCATCTGCGCATGGCGCGTGCCTTGTCTGAGGAGCAGGAGTTTTCCACCGAGCAGGACTTGCCGCAAAGCAGCTTCGAAGGCCTTGAAGTGCCGCCGCCGAGCGTAAAGCTCGCTAATGTACCTGCTCCGGCACCTGTGCCTGCACCTGCACCGGCTCCAGTGATTGCGCCAGTCGTGGTCACACCGCCGATTGCCGCCCCGCTGATTTCGCCTGCCGCCGAGCGCAACGACGACGTACTGACCCATGCCCAGTCGCATATCACCGCCGGTCGTTTGAATCAGGCAGCCGCGTTGCTGGAAGACGGTATCAAGCAAGAACCGCAACGCAGTGATCTGCGTTTGAAGCTGATGGAAGTCTATGGTCAGCAAGGTGATCGTGATGCGTTCGTGGCCCAGGAGCGTCAGTTGGTGGCCAATGGCGATAACTTTGCCCAGGTCGAACAGCTGAAAAGCCGCTTCCCGGCCATGGCCCTCGTAGTTGCCGGTGGCATTGCTGCCGCCGCCGTCGCTGCCGAGCTGGACGCTCAGTACGTCAAGGACCTGTTGCTGGACGAGCCTGAAGCGCCGGCTCCAGAACCGGCTGTCGATGATCTCGACAGCGCTTTTGACTTGAGCCTCGATGACCTGGAAAACGTTTCTCCGGCTGTGGTTGCTCCGGCTCCGGCAGCCGCACCTGAGCCAGAAGCGTTGGCCGGGCTGGACGAATTCCCGCTGGACGACGACCTGAGCTTTGGGTCGGTGCTGCAACAGCAGACGGGCATCAAGGATAACCTCGACGACCTGTCGGACTTCGATCTGGACCTGGACCTCGGTGGCGATGCCTCGCCAGCGACCCTGGCCGATGACGACTTCCTGCTGGACCTGGATGAAGGCGTTAAAGACCTGCCGGGCACCGAAGTGCCTGCCGTGACCGAGGCGGCGCTGGACGACCTGGAACTGCCGGCCGATTTCGACCTGTCCCTGGCTGACGAGATGGACGCCCCTGAGGCGCCGAATGCCTTCTCGGCAGAACTGGGTGACGTCAACGCGGAACTGGATCGTTTGTCCCAGACCATCAATGAACCGACCTTCACCGCAGAAGACGCGGCTGCCTCGGTGGCTGACGAGCCGGAGTTCGACTTCCTCTCCGGCACTGATGAAGTTGCCACCAAACTCGATCTGGCCCAGGCCTACATCGACATGGGCGATAACGACGGTGCGCGGGACATCCTCAATGAAGTCGTCACCGAGGGTGATGCTGGTCAGAAGACTGAAGCGAAGGAAATGCTTTCGCGCCTGGCTTGATGGTTAAGTAAGTTGTAAACAAAACGGCAGCCCATAGAGGCTGCCGTTTTTTTTGGTGAAGGGAAAAAGATCGCAGCCTTCGGCAGCTCCTACGGGGGTACGCAAACCCCTGTAGGAGCTGCCGAAGGCTGCGATTTTTTGATCTTAAGCCAGCAAATCCTCATAAAACGCGCCAAACGGCCGGGTAGGGTGGGCGATCTGGATCTCCAGAATCCACAACCCTACATTCGGGCAGTCCTCAAAGTTGCCCAGATCCCCGGCACGATAGATCGCATGGGGGAAATCACTGACCCGGTGCCCCTTGATCTCCAGGTTCAGTTTCCAGCCCATTGCGCTCGCCTGCTCGTCGGCATAGCGGTACAACTCAGGGCCGGCGACCTTTTGCGTGCGCCAATGCTCATGAACCAGATCGAACAAGGCTTTTGCCGCCACGGCACACGCCTTCATCTCGGGGTCGTAGCCGACGGTGAACGTCGCGCCCGAGTCGCCTTCATGGCGATCCCAGACCACGCCGAGGTCGATAAAGAAAATATCGTTCTCAGCCAGCACCGGATCGCCGTCGGAGCGCTGTTTGAAGGTTTTCAGGGTGTTTTCGCCGAAACGAATTTTCGATGGATGCCAGATTCGGTCCATGCCCAGTTCATTCAGCACTTCCAGGCTCATCGTCTGGGCCTCGGATTCAAGCATGCCGGGTTTGATCCGGCGGGCCATTTTTTCGATGGCTTCCCAGGTCTTGCGTTTAGCGTGCTGCATGCCTTCCAGGCTGTAGGCCAGGCCGACGGCTTCCTTGTTCAGAGTGGCGGTCATCATAAGGTCTCGGTTTTTGTGTTTTCATTGTGTATTTATCTATATAGCGACGTCTGTAGGAGCGATGCCATGGCGCAAATGCCACGCGGTTCTGGCGTCCCGGACTCGCGGCCTTATAATGCCCGCCTTTGCGCATATCAGCAGGCTGTCACCCTTTGGCAAATATAGATAATCCGGCCGCCGAAATGGCGGCCGACGGCTTTTTCCGGATCGCGTTGGGCGTTGAATACAAAGGCTCGCGTTATCGCGGCTGGCAGCGTCAGGCCTCTGGCGTGCTCACCGTGCAGGAAACCCTCGAAAAGGCCTTGTCCAAAGTCGCCGATTCACCGGTGTCGTTGCATTGCGCCGGGCGCACCGACGCGGGCGTGCATGCCTGCGGCCAGGTCGTGCATTTTGATACCCGGGTCGACCGTTCACTGAAGGCCTGGGTCATGGGTGCCAACATCAATTTGCCTCACGATATCAGCGTCAGTTGGGCCAAGGTCATGCCGGCGCACTTTCATGCGCGGTTCAAAGCCATCGCCCGGCGCTATCGCTACGTGATCTACAACGATCAGATTCGCCCGGCGCACCTGAACGAAGAAATCACCTGGAACCACCGTCCGCTGGACGTAGAGCGCATGGCTGAAGCCGCCCAGTATCTGGTCGGTACTCACGACTTCAGCGCGTTTCGTGCCGGACAGTGCCAGGCCAAGTCGCCGATCAAGCAACTGCATCACCTGCGCGTCACCCGGCACGGCAAGATGATCGTGCTGGACATCCGCGCCAACGCCTTCCTGCATCACATGGTGCGCAACATCGCCGGGGTGCTGATGACCATCGGTGCCGGCGAGCGCCCGGTGGAGTGGATCAAGGAAGTGCTGGAGAGCCGTGTTCGCCGTTCTGGCGGGGTCACTGCGCACCCGTACGGCCTGTATCTGGTGCAGGTTGAGTACCGCGACGAGTTCCCGTTGCCCGAGCGTTACATTGGGCCGCACTTTCTGACCGGTTTCACCGAACTTGACGGCTGACGCCCTCGAACGCATTTGTTACCATCCGGGACTTTCTCGGATTTGCCTTGGGGTTCTATCGACATGTCAGCCGTTCGCAGCAAGATTTGCGGGATTACCCGCATAGAAGATGCGCTGGCGGCAGTCAAGGCCGGGGCTGATGCCATCGGGTTTGTGTTTTACGCCAAAAGCCCGCGGGCGGTGACGTTTGCGCAGGCGAGGGCGATCATCAAGGCCTTGCCGCCGTTCGTGACCACCGTGGGTTTGTTCGTCAACGCCAGCCGCTGCGAACTGGGCGAAATCCTCGACGCGGTGCCGCTGGACCTGTTGCAATTTCATGGCGACGAAGACGCTGCCGAGTGCGAAAGCTGGAATCGGCCTTACATCAAGGCCCTGCGGGTCAAGGCCGGGGATGACATCGCGGCGGCGTGCGATGCCTTCCCAGGCGCCAGCGGTATCCTGCTCGACGCCTATGTCGAAGGCGTGCCGGGCGGAACTGGCGAAGCGTTCGACTGGTCTTTGATACCGCCAGGCTTGAGCAAGCCGATTATCCTGGCCGGCGGCCTGAACCCCGAAAACGTCGCCGAGGCGATTGCCCGGGTTCAGCCCTATGCGGTGGACGTCAGCGGTGGAGTCGAGGCGAGCAAGGGCATCAAGGATCACGCAAAGATTCAGGCATTTATAAAAGCAGTACGCAGGAGCCTGTAGGTGCGCCTGGGAGCCTGTAGGAGCCTGTAGGAGCTGACGAGTGAAACGAGGCTGCGATCTTTTGACTTTGTTTTTTTTGCAAGCAAGATCAAAAGATCGCAGCCTCGTTTCACTCGTCAGCTCCTACCCAGCTCCTACCCAGCACCTAGTAAGCTCCTACGTTGATGTGACGGCTGGCAGACTGCCGCCGTCCACAGCACTGTAGAAAAGAGGCTGAGGGTTTTTGGGTGGTACGAAGGTCAGTTTCACTGGCCCGGCTTCCCGCGATCATCGCCACACACATGAATTTAGCTCAAGGGCATACGCGGGGCTGCGAACCAAAGCGTTCGGGCCGCCGGTACTGGAGAAAGAAAGCATGAGCAACTGGTTAGTAGACAAACTGATCCCTTCGATCATGCGTTCCGAGGTCAAGAAGAGCTCGGTGCCTGAAGGTCTGTGGCACAAATGCCCGTCTTGCGAGGCTGTGTTGTATCGTCCGGAGCTGGAAAAGACCCTGGATGTTTGCCCCAAGTGCAACCACCACATGCGTATCGGCGCCCGCGCCCGCATCGATATTTTCCTCGACGCCGAAGACCGTGCCGAACTGGGTGCGGAACTGGAGCCGGTTGACCGTCTGAAATTCCGCGACGGCAAGAAGTACAAGGATCGCCTGACCGCTGCGCAAAAGGCGACCGGTGAAAAAGACGCACTGATCTCCATGAGCGGCACCCTGCTGGGCATGCCGGTGGTGGTCTCGGCGTTTGAGTTCTCCTTCATGGGCGGTTCGATGGGCGCCATCGTGGGTGAGCGTTTTGTTCGCGCCGCCAACTACGCGCTGGAAAACAAGTGCCCGATGATTTGCTTCGCTGCCTCCGGCGGTGCGCGGATGCAGGAAGCCCTGATCTCCCTGATGCAAATGGCCAAGACCTCGGCGGTATTGGCGCGCCTGCGTGAAGAAGGCATTCCGTTTATCTCGGTACTGACCGACCCGGTCTACGGCGGCGTTTCCGCCAGTCTGGCGATGCTGGGCGATGTGATCGTCGGCGAGCCAAAAGCCCTGATCGGTTTCGCTGGTCCGCGTGTGATCGAGCAAACCGTGCGTGAAAAACTGCCGGAAGGCTTCCAGCGCAGCGAGTTCCTGCTGGAACACGGCGCGATCGACATGATCATTCACCGTCAGGAACTGCGCCCACGTCTGGGCAACCTGCTGGCACAAATGATGGGCCTGCCGACGCCGAAATTCGTCGCTGCGCCAATCGAGCCAATCGTGATTCCACCGGTACCTGCGAACATATGACCGAGCGCACCCTTGGCGAATGGCTCGCCTACCTTGAGCAGTTGCACCCTTCGGCCATCGACATGGGCCTGGAGCGCTCGCAACAGGTAGCGTCCCGCATGGGACTGGGCAAGCCGGCGCCTCGGGTGATTACGGTCACCGGCACCAACGGCAAAGGCTCGACGTGTGCGTTTGTGGCGTCATTGCTGCGGGCGCAAGGCCTGAATGTCGGTGTCTACAATTCTCCGCACCTGCTGCGTTACAACGAGCGGGTGCAGGTCAATGGCGTCGAAGCCACTGATGCCGAACTGTGCAAGGCCTTTGCGGCGGTCGAAGCCGGCCGCGGCGAAACGTCCCTGACCTACTTCGAAATGGGCACCCTGGCGGCATTCTGGCTGTTTCAGCAGGCCAGTCTGGATGCGGTGGTGCTGGAAGTCGGCCTGGGCGGGCGTCTGGACACGGTCAACGTGGTCGACGCGGACATGGCGCTGGTCACCAGTATTGGTGTCGATCACGTCGATTACCTGGGCGATACCCGTGAGTCCGTGGCCTACGAGAAGGCGGGCATCTTCCGTCAGGGCGCGCCTGCGCTCTGTGGCGATCTGAATCCTCCCCAACCCTTGCTGGACAAGGCGCGCGAGCTGGCTTGCCCGTTTTTCCTGCGTGGGCGCGATTTTGATCTCGGGATCACCGATCACAACTGGCAGTGGCGTGGCGTTGACGCTCAAGGGCGTGTCGTCGAGTTGCATGATTTGCCGTTGCTGGATCTGCCGATGGAAAACGCCGCGCTGGCATTGCAGGCTTATCTGTTGTCAGGTTTGCCGTGGGTTGATGCACAGATTGTCGAAGCGCTGAAGGCGACGCGGATCGTCGGTCGGCTGGATCGTCGGCAGTTCAACTGGCAGGGCAAGCGCCTGAATTTGTTACTGGATGTGGGGCATAACCCGCATGCGGCAGAGTATCTGGCCCGGCGCCTGGCCAGTCGGCCGCCGGTCGGCAAGCGTCTGGCGGTGTTCGGATTGCTGGCGGACAAGGATCTGGATGGTGTGGTCGGCGAATTGAGTGCTAGTGTCCAGTCATGGGCTGTTGCGCCGCTGGATTCGCCGCGAGCACGTCCCGTTGCAGATTTGCACGCGGCGTTACAGAACCTTGGCGCTTCGGTAGCGTCGTATGACAGTGTGGCGGCGGCCCTGGAAGGGCAATGCGCGCTGGCGACGAGTGACGATGAGATAGTGTTGTTCGGATCATTTTATTGTGTTGCCGAGGCCCTTGAATGGTTGGCCCGGCGCTCCACGGAGGAAGCGGCAAATGGCTTTGCTGGATAAGGCATACAAACAGCGTATGGTCGGTGCCCTGGTGTTGGTGGCGCTGGCGGTGATTTTCTTGCCGATGCTGTTTTCCCGTCAGGACGAACAGCGTCAAGTGACGGTGCAGGCGCCGTCTGCGCCGCAAGCCCCTTCGGTGGCGCAAGTACAGGTCGAGCCGGTGGTGGTGCCTGAACCGCAAGCCTTGCCCCAGGAGCCAGTGCCAAGCGACGACGAGATTGCTGATGATCAGGCACCGTCGATGCCAATCACCCCGGCGGCCCCGGTGGCGCCAGCCGCCAAACCGGTTGCGCCGGCGCCTGCGCCTGTTGTGAAGCCGGCACCGGCCCAGCCGATTGCTGCTGCACCGGCCAAGCCGGACACCACCCAGAGCCGCGTCGATGCCAATGGCCTGTCGATCAGTTGGTCGGTGCAACTGGCCAGCCTGGCGAGCCGCGCAAGCGCAGAAAGTCTGCAGAAAACCTTGCGCAGCCAAGGCTACAACGCCTATATCCGGACTGCCGACGGCAAGAATCGGGTGTTTGTCGGGCCGCTGATCGAGCGTGCAGAAGCCGATCGCCTGCGTGACTTGCTGGGGCGCCAGCAGAACCTGAAAGGTTTTGTCGTGCGTTTCCAGCCTGAGCGCGGTTAAACCGACGCCCCAATCAATGTTGTAGCAGCTGTCGAGCCCGCGAGGCTGCGTCCGGCTGCGAAGCAGGCGTAAACCCCGAATACACGGTACCCCTGCTGTACCGCGGGGCCTGTTTTGCGACTGCTGAGCAGTCGAACGCAGGCTTCGCCAGCGGCTACAAGGGTGGTTGCGGTTCCGGCAGGGATTAACACGATTACCCCGATTTGAAATGCACTGACAATCGCAGCTTACCGATAAGCACGGGCTCTGCTAAAATGCGCCGCCTTATCCGTCTGTAGGCTGCACTGTGCCATTTACCTGGGTTGATTGGGCGATCGTTGCAATCGTCGCCATCTCCGCATTGATCAGTTTGAGCCGCGGCTTCGTCAAAGAGGCATTATCGCTGGTGACCTGGATCATCGCAGGAGTCGTCGCCTGGATGTTCGGTGGTTCATTGTCCGAGTACCTCGGAGGGTACATCGAAACGCCATCGGCTCGCATTATCGCGGGCTGCGCCATCATGTTTGTCGCCACGTTAATCGTAGGCGCAATGATCAATTATCTTATCGGCGAGTTGGTTCGCGTTACCGGGCTATCCGGGACCGATCGATTCCTCGGCATGGCCTTTGGCGCCGCGCGTGGCGTGTTGCTGGTGGTCGTGGCGGTCGGGCTGTTGAGCCTGGGGCCGGTACAGCAGGACAGCTGGTGGAAAGAATCACAGCTCGTGCCAAAATTTTTATTGGTCGCAGACTGGTCCAAAAACCTGATCCTTGGGTGGAGCAGTCAGTGGCTTGCCAGCGGTATCAGCGTACCCGCTGAATTACCGTTCAAGGAACATCTCTTGCCGACGGCCAAAACGCCTCAGTGAGTTGTGTTCAGTTCAGATCCATTAAGTAGGGGTTGCGTCGCATGTGTGGCATCGTCGGTATCGTCGGTAAGTCGAACGTCAATCAGGCGCTGTATGACGCGCTAACCGTGCTCCAGCACCGCGGCCAGGACGCTGCCGGTATCGTGACCAGCCATGATGGCCGGTTATTCCTGCGCAAGGACAATGGCCTGGTGCGTGACGTGTTCCATCAGCGTCACATGCAGCGCCTGGTCGGTCACATGGGTATTGGCCATGTGCGTTACCCGACCGCGGGCAGCTCGACTTCGGCCGAAGCTCAACCGTTTTACGTCAACTCGCCTTATGGCATCACGTTGGCGCACAACGGTAACCTGACCAACGTTGAACAACTGGCCAAGGAGATTTACGAATCTGACCTGCGCCATGTCAACACCAACTCCGATTCGGAAGTGCTGCTCAACGTGTTCGCTCACGAACTGGCCCGGCGCGGCAAGTTGCAGCCCACCGAAGAAGACGTATTCGCTGCCGTGACTGACGTGCACAACCGTTGCGTCGGTGGTTACGCAGTCGTGGCGATGGTGACCGGTTACGGCATCGTCGGTTTCCGCGACCCGCATGGCATCCGCCCGATCGTTTTCGGCCAGCGTCACACCGACGAAGGCGTCGAGTACATGATCGCCTCCGAAAGCGTGTCCCTGGACGTGCTCGGTTTCACCCTGATTCGCGACCTGGCACCGGGCGAAGCGGTCTACATCACTGAAGACGGCAAGCTGCACACCCGTCAGTGCGCGACCAACCCGTCCCTGACCCCGTGCATCTTCGAACACGTCTACCTGGCGCGTCCGGACTCGATCATCGACGGCGTCTCGGTCTATAAGGCCCGTCTGCGCATGGGCGAGAAACTCGCCGAGAAGATCCTGCGCGAGCGTCCAGAGCACGACATCGATGTGGTCATCCCGATCCCGGACACCAGCCGCACTGCGGCTCTGGAACTGGCGAACCACTTGGGCGTCAAGTTCCGCGAAGGCTTCGTGAAGAACCGCTACATCGGCCGGACCTTTATCATGCCGGGCCAGGCGGCACGGAAAAAATCCGTACGCCAGAAGCTCAACGCCATCGAACTGGAATTCCGCGGCAAGAACGTGATGCTGGTGGACGACTCGATCGTTCGCGGCACTACGTGCAAGCAGATCATCCAGATGGCTCGTGAAGCTGGCGCGAAAAACGTCTACTTCTGCTCCGCAGCGCCGGCCGTTCGCTACCCGAACGTCTACGGCATCGACATGCCAAGCGCTCACGAACTGATCGCCCACAACCGTTCGACCCAGGACGTGGCTGATCTGATCGGCGCCGACTGGTTGATCTATCAGGACTTGCCTGACTTGATCGAAGCGGTCGGTGGCGGCAAGATCAAGATCGAGAACTTCGATTGCGCGGTGTTTGACGGCAAGTACGTTACCGGCGACGTCGACGAGGCTTACCTGAACAAGATCGAGCAGGCACGCAACGATGCCTCCAAGGTCAAGACACAGGCAGTCAGTGCGATCATTGATCTGTATAACAACTGAGTAACTACCGGCCCTGAGGGGCCGGTTTTGTATCTACTAAAAGAGCAAGGCAAGGAGTGACAGCATGAGTCAGGATTGGGATGCCGGTCGGCTGGACAGCGACCTCGATGGCGTAGCGTTCGATACCCTGGCCGTACGCGCCGGTCAGCACCGTACGCCGGAAGGCGAACACGGTGATCCGATGTTCTTCACTTCCAGCTACGTATTCCGTACCGCTGCCGACGCCGCGGCACGTTTTTCCGGTGAAGTGCCGGGCAACGTTTACTCGCGCTACACCAACCCGACCGTGCGTGCGTTCGAAGAACGTATCGCCGCGCTGGAAAGCGCCGAGCAAGCGGTGGCCACTGCCACTGGCATGGCCGCGATCATGGCGGTGGTGATGAGCCTGTGCAGCGCCGGTGACCATGTGCTGGTGTCGCGCAGCGTGTTTGGCTCGACCATCAGCCTGTTCGAAAAGTACTTCAAGCGTTTTGGCATCGAAGTCGACTACGTACCTCTGGCGGACCTGTCCGGCTGGGATGCGGCGATCAAGGCCAACACCAAATTGCTGTTCGTCGAATCGCCATCCAACCCGCTGGCCGAATTGGTGGACATCGCCGAGCTGTCGAAAATCGCTCACGCCAAGGGCGCGATGCTGGTGGTCGACAACTGCTTCTGCACGCCTGCCTTGCAGCAGCCGCTGAAACTGGGCGCCGACATCGTCGTGCACTCGGCGACCAAGTTCATCGACGGCCAGGGCCGTTGCATGGGTGGCGTCGTGGCCGGTCGTAGCGAGCAGATGAAAGAAGTCGTCGGTTTCCTGCGCACCGCCGGGCCGACCCTGAGCCCGTTCAATGCCTGGATCTTCCTCAAGGGCCTCGAAACCCTGAACCTGCGCATGAAGGCGCACTGCGCCAACGCTCAGCAACTGGCCGAATGGCTGGAGCAGCAGGACGGTATTGAGAAGGTCCACTACGCCGGCCTCAAGAGTCATCCGCAGCACGAACTGGCCCGGCGTCAGCAGAAAGGCTTCGGCGCGGTCGTGAGTTTTGAAGTCAAGGGCGGCAAAGAGGGCGCCTGGCGCTTTATCGACGCCACCCGACTGATTTCCATCACCGCCAACCTTGGCGACACCAAGACCACCATCACTCACCCGAGCACCACTTCCCACGGCCGTTTGGCGCCGCAAGAGCGTGAAGCCGCGGGCATCCGTGACAGCCTGATCCGCGTTGCGGTCGGCCTGGAAGACGTAGCAGACCTGCAAGCCGATCTGGCGCGCGGGTTGGCTGCCTTGTGATCGAGTTGTCCAGCCCGGCTACGGGCACCCATGGCCGCGTTGCGCTGGTCACCGGTGCCGCGCGCGGCATCGGTCTGGGCATCGCGGCCTGGCTGATCAGCGAAGGCTGGCAAGTGGTGCTGACGGACCTGGACCGCGTGCGCGGTTCGAAAGTGGCGAAGGTGCTGGGCGACAACGCCTGGTTCATCGCCATGGACGTCTCGAACGAAGGGCAGGTGGCGCTGGGCGTCGCCGAAGTGCTGGGGCAGTTTGGGCGTCTGGATGCGTTGGTGTGCAATGCGGCAGTCGCCGATCCGCACAACATCACCCTGGAAAGCCTCGATCTGGCCTACTGGAATCGCGTGTTGGCGGTAAATCTCAGTGGGCCGATGTTGCTGGCCAAGCACTGTGCGCCGTATCTGCGTGCTCACAACGGCGCAATCGTCAACCTGGCCTCGACCCGTGCCGGGCAGTCGGAACCTGACACAGAGGCTTATGCGGCGAGCAAGGGCGGATTGTTGGCCCTGACTCACGCATTGGCGATCAGTCTGGGGCCGGAGATCCGCGTTAATGCGGTCAGTCCGGGCTGGATCGATGCGCGGGATCCGTCGGCGCGGCGTGCTGAACCGTTGACCGACGCCGATCATGCCCAGCATCCGGCGGGCAGGGTAGGGACGGTCGAGGACGTCGCGGCGATGGTGGCGTGGTTGTTGTCCAGGAACGCTGGGTTCGTTACGGGCCAGGAGTTTGTGGTCGACGGCGGCATGACCAAGAAGATGATTTACAGCGAGTAATGTGGGGGGGGAGCGATCAGCATTGATGTTGAATGTGCCGCGCTCATCGCGAGCAGGCTCACTCCCACAGTAGCGCGTGTTTCTTCGGGCAGAATGCATTTCCATTGTGGGAGCGAGCCTGCTCGCGAAAACGGTCTGACTGCTGCCGGTGTCGTCGGGAATGACACGATTTTGTCTTTTTCAGAAAAACTTCAATCCTGCTATTGACTTAGGTTCGCTACCTGCGTAAATTTCGCGGCCTCGGAGATGCAAACCGGGTGATTAGCTCAGCTGGGAGAGCGTCTGCCTTACAAGCAGAATGTCGGCGGTTCGATCCCGTCATCACCCACCACTTCCGAGAGTCTTGCGAAAGCAAGATGGAAGCTTTTAAAAGCCTCCACCGACGCGCAGCGGTAGTTCAGTCGGTTAGAATACCGGCCTGTCACGCCGGGGGTCGCGGGTTCGAGTCCCGTCCGCTGCGCCATATTACCGAAGCAGGTTTTTACCTTCTTCGAGATTGAAAAGCCTCGAAGCTTTCAGTCAGACGAGTTACTTGGACGCAAGTCCAAAGCGATACGCAGCGGTAGTTCAGTCGGTTAGAATACCGGCCTGTCACGCCGGGGGTCGCGGGTTCGAGTCCCGTCCGCTGCGCCATATCTGCCTCAAGGCCCGCTGAACGCCTTGGAGCTACGAAGAAAGCTGCTGGTTTTTGCCAGTGCTGATTCGAGTCGATAGCAAAGACCCTGGTCGAAAGACCGGGGTTTTTTGTGTCTGCGATTTGGCTTTTCTCTTCTTCCTCCCTCCGAATATTCACCGCTCGACGATTTTCCTCAATCACCCGCAGCCCCGATTAACCGGTGCCTGCGCGGCCGACATGCCTGTCCGTCCTGCTTTTTTCTATTTTTTCCTGGATACAAATCGCACAAAGCACTTGGTTTGAAGTCTCAACACTAATTAGAATGAGTCGCATTTAAAATATTTCTTCGCGCAGGGTTTCTTTCGATGAGTGATGCAGCGATGCCGACGGGGCAAACCTTCCACGACCTGTACCGCGACCACCGTGGCTGGCTCGAGGGCTGGTTGAGACGACGCATGGGCAATGGCCATGATGCGGCGGACCTCAGTCAGGATACGTTTGTGCGTTTACTCGCCAGTTCCCAGCGCATTGCTGACCTGCAAGAACCCCGAGCCTACCTGGCAACAGTCGGCAAACGCCTGCTGAGCAACTTCTACAAACGCCGCAGCCTGGAGCAGGCCTACCTCGGTGCACTGGCGTTGTTGCCTGAGGACTGCGTGCCGTCCCCCGAGCAGCGCTGGATTCTGCTGGAAACCCTGCAAGCCCTCGACGAATTGCTCGATGGATTGCCGAGGCCGGTGCGACGGGCGTTTCTCTGGAGCCAGCTCGAAGGCCTGGGCTATCAAGAGATCGCCGAGCGCCTGCAAGTCTCGGAGCGCACGATCAAGCGCTATATGGCCCAAGCCTACGAGCATTGCCTGCTGGTGGAACTGTGATCGGTTCGGCACCGTCGGCCGAAGCCCGCCAAGTCATGCGGGCCGCCGCGCAATGGCTGGCGCTGATGGAATCCGGTTCTGCCAATGAGCGCGATCGTGCCGAGCTGCAGAGCTGGCTCGATAGCCATTCCAGTCATGAACAAGCCTGGCAAAAAGCTCAACTCTTGCGCCAGCGCTTTGCCGACCTGCCATCGGCCCTGGCCATGGCCAGCCTGGATCGGCCGCAAGCCAGTCGACGCACCGTTCTCAAGCGCGCTGTCGGCGCGGTGGCGCTGGTGCCGGCAGCGTGGCTGATCAGTCGGCAGTTGCCGCTGGATGTCTGGCGCGCGGATTTGCGGACCGCGACCGGGGAGGGTAAGAAAGTCCGGTTGGCCGATGGCAGTTCGCTGCAATTAGACACGGCGAGTGCCGTCGACATCGACCTGAAGAATCGGCGGCTGAAACTCGTAGAAGGTGAGATAGCACTAAAAGTCCCCGGCACCTCACCGTTGACGATCCGGACGCACTTCGGGGACGTCCTGGTCAGTCAGAGCGATGTGTGCGTTCGTCAGGGCCAGTCGGGCTGCAAAGTCTCGGTGCTCAACGGCACGGTGCAATTGCAGCCATTGCGCGGGCCGGTCTTTTCGTTGCGCGGTGGTCAGCAAATCAGCCTTCTGGCGGCGGGTGCCGGCAACGTGGAGCCATTCGACGTACTCGCCCCAGGCTGGCGCGACGGCGTGCTGATGGCGCAGAACCAGCCTTTGGGGGATTTCCTGCGCGAACTCAGCACCTACCGCCCGGGCATCTTGCGCTGGGAGCCGGAACTGGAGTCCCTGCGCGTCACCGGCAGTTTCCGTCTGGAAGATACTGATCGTGTCCTGGCGCTGTTGGCGGCCAGCCTGCCGTTGGAGGTGCATTCGCGTACGCGTTATTGGGTAACGCTGCTGCCGCGCAAAAATATTGTTTGAAGCGTGTCCCCTTTTTTCGCGTCGTTTGTCATTCAAGGCAAGTGAAACGAAATCAGAGAGATTATCAATGCCCGCAGTGATGCCTTGCAGTACGCGTCTGGCTTCTTCCAGGCTACGCCCGTTGTTGCGCTTGAGCCTGTTGTTGAGTTTGAGTGCCTGCCCGTTGTTCATCACGGCCGGTTGGGCCGACGACGTGTCACGGCGCAGTTATCAGGTGCCGGCCGGCAGCCTCAGCGCAGCGCTGACTCGTTTCGCCGGGCTGTCCGGGGTCAATCTGTCAGTGGATCCGGCGCTCGTCAGTGGTCGCACCAGTCCTGGTCTTTCCGGGGACTTCGCGGTCGAAGAGGGTTTTGCCCGACTGTTGCAAGGTTCCGGTCTGCAACTTCAGTCGGTGGGTGAGCAAGCCTACATCCTGACGCCAGCACCAGAAAGCGGCAGCCTGCAACTGGCGCCGACCTCGATACTCGGTGCCACGGGCGGGACGGAAGGCGAAGTGTATGCCGGCGGCCAAGTCGCGCGCCGTGGGTCGCAAGGCTTGCTGGGCTCCAAAGATTTCATGGAAACGCCGTTCAGCATGACCACCTACACCAGCGAGACGGTCAAAAACCAGCAGGCTCGTACCTTGGGCGATCTGGTCGCCAGTGATCCCTCGGTTCGCGCGACCAACCCGGCAGGTGGCCGCTATGAGCAGTTCACCATCCGCGGGCTCAGCCTGTTCAACAGCGATGTCGCCTACAACGGCCTCTACGGCGTCTTGCCGACCTACACGATCGACATGGAGATGGCGGACCGCGTCGACATCCTCAAAGGCCCGAGCCAGCTCATCAACGGTATCTCGCCGCGGGGCAGCGTCGGTGGCGGGATCAACGTGGTGCCCAAGCGCGCAACTGACGCGCCGATCACTTCGTTCACCACCAGTTACGCGTCCAACAACCAGATCGGTGGTGCCGTGGATATCGGCCGGCGCTTTGGTGAAGACGACAAGTTTGGTATTCGTTTCAACGGCGTGAAGCAGTCCGGTGACACTGAATGGGATCACCAGAGTGTCGACCGCGACATGGCTGTGCTGGGCCTGGATTTTCGCGGTGAACGCCTGCGGCTCTCGACCGATATCGGGCACACCGAGCGTGATACCAACGCCCCGCAGGAGCGTGTGATCGTCGGCGCTAACGCACAGGTTCCCCATGCCAGCGAAGTGCGCAGCAACTATGCACAACCCTGGAGCAAGGCGCGGACCAAGGACACTTTCGGCACGGTGAGCGGCGAGTTCGATGTCAGTGATTCGATCATGCTTTATGGCGGTGTGGGCGCGCGTAAAAGCAATCACGACTTTCTCCGTCATGCCGTTTCGGTTACCAACGATGCGGGTGATTTCAGTGTTCAACCCCGTGACTTTACCCGTGACGAAAATGTCCGGACGGCCAACGTGGGCGTGCGCAACTGGTTCCATACCGGCCCGGTGAGTCATGAAGTCAACCTGGCGGCCAACTACTTCTACATGGACTTCGAAAATGGCGGCGCCCGTTATGCCTCGTCGCCCAGCAACCTCTACGACCCGGTGGAAACCCCAACGCCTGACATCGCCACCCGACAGGATTCGAAGGTCTACACCGAGAACCGCTTTAGCGGCGTGGCGTTGTCCGACACCTTGGGTTTCTTCGATGACCGCGTGCTGCTGACCCTCGGCGCCCGCTGGCAGCGGGTGAAGGTTGACGACTGGACGGATAATGTCAAAGGCGACACGGCCTACGATGAGGAAAAGGTTTCGCCATCGGGCGGCATCCTGTTCAAGGCTACCGACAAGCTGTCGCTGTACGCCAACTACATGGAAGGCCTGAGCCAGGGCAAGATCGCGCCGTCGACCTCGGTGAACGAGGACGAGATCTTCCCGCCATTCATCAGCCGGCAGGTCGAGGTGGGTGCCAAGTATGACGCGGGTCCGTTCGCGGTCACGGCGGCGGTGTTCCGGATCAAGCAGCCGGCCTACGAGACCAACGCCACGACGCGGGTCTTCGGCCCGAACGGCAAGCGCGAAAACACCGGTGTGGAAGTCAGCATGTTCGGCGAACCGCTCGACGGTTTCCGCTTGCTCGGCGGGGTCATGTACATCGACAGTGAGTTGAAAAACACCACCAACGGCACTTTTGATGGCAACCGCGCGCCTGCCACGCCGAAATACAACGTCAACCTGGGCGCCGAGTATGATGTGCGCTCCGTGCAGGGCCTGACCCTGACCAGCCGCGCCATCTATTCCAGCTCGCAGTATCTGGACCAGTCCAACGTCAAGGAAATCGACGCCTGGACGCGTATGGATGTCGGCGCTCGCTACGCGTTCAAGGTCGATGATAAGAACATTACCCTGCGCGGCAACATCGAAAACGTAGCGAACAAGCGCTACTGGAGTTCGGCCGGCGCCTCGGATGACAGCGAGCCTGGCTTGACGCTCTCGACCCCACGAACCTACCTCCTTTCGGCGACTGTCGATTTCTGAATCGATTCAACGTGCGTTGCGCCACAGGGAAGGGCGCCGCCGTGTTGTTTCTTCAGCTCAATACTGTAGAGGAAGAATCCATGCCCATCATGAACGATCGCGATACTGACCTATAAGTTAATACCTGTTCGAAGGTACTAGAAAAGTTGTCAGTTTTATAACAAAAGCATGGCCGGATAATGGCACTGATAATCTTATGATCAAGTTTTAATAACTTGTGATGGAGTGTGCGTGAACGGTTTTAATGACCGATTATCAAGTTGTGTAAATATTCCGAAAAGTCCAAGCGAACAGTTGCGCCATTTTGTAAATGGGAATAGTTTTCATGTCGAAACTTATCGAGGGTAGACCGATGTTGAATGATGGCGTATTGCACTCTAATCCATTGCAAAAAACCAATGCCGACTATCTGGCTCGACAAAGCAAGTTCGAATCCAATGTGCGCAGTTATCCTCGCAAGTTACCGTTGGCTATTGCCAAGGCGCACGGGGTTTGGGTCACCGACGTCGAAGGCAATACATACCTCGACTGCCTGGCCGGTGCCGGCACGTTGGCCCTGGGGCACAACCACCCGGCCATCATGGCCAGCCTCGACAGTTTCCTGACCTCAGGCCTGCCAATGCATACCCTGGACCTGACCACCGTGGTCAAGGACGCTTTCAGCGAAACCCTGCTTAGCCTGTTGCCGAACCAGGGCCGTGATTACTGCCTGCAATTTTGCGGGCCGTCAGGGGCCGATGCGGTGGAAGCGGCGCTGAAGCTGGCCAAGACCTACACCGGTCGCAGCAACGTCATCAGTTTCTCCGGTGCCTACCACGGCATGACCCATGGTGCCCTGGCCCTGACCGGCAACACCGGACCAAAAATGCCATCGCCAGCCTGATGCCCGGTGTGCAGTTCATGCCGTTCCCCCATGAATACCGTTGCCCGCTAGGCATTGGCGGTGAGGCCGGGGTCGAGGCCTTGACCCATTATTTCACCCAGTTCATTGAAGACGTCGAAAGCGGCGTGTCACTGCCCGCGGCGGTAATCCTTGAGGCGGTGCAGGGTGAGGGCGGGGTCAACTGTGCCCCGGCGAGCTGGCTGCGGGCGATCCGCGAGGTGACACGCAAATACGGCATTCTGTTGATCCTCGACGAAGTGCAGACCGGTTTCGCCCGTACCGGCAAGATGTTTGCCTTTGAGCATGCCGAGATCGAGCCGGACCTGATCGTCATGTCCAAGGCAGTCGGTGGCGGTTTGCCGATGGCGGTGCTGGGCATCCGTCGTGAGTTCGACGTCTGGGAGCCCGGCAACCACGCCGGCACTTTCCGCGGCAACCAGATGGCCATGGCCACCGGGCTGGCCACGTTGCAGGTGCTGCAACAGCAAAACCTCGCCGGCCAGGCCGAACGCCGTGGCCAGTGGCTCAAGGACCGACTGGTCGAGTTGCAGGCGCATTATCCGGCCCTCGGCCAGGTGCGCGGACGTGGCCTGATGCTGGGCATCGAGATCGTCGACGAGCGCCAGCCGGCTGACCGCCACGGGCATTTCCCGATGGACCCGGCGCTGGCCGTGGCCATCCAGCAACAATGCTTCAAGCAAGGCCTGTTGCTGGAACGCGGCGGGCGTCAGGGCAATGTCATCCGCTTGTTGCCGCCGTTGATTATCGACGAGGAACAGTGCCGGCAAGTTATTCAGCGTTTTGATAATGCCGTGGCAGCCGCTTTAGTGCAATTGCGCGCTTGAATGAACCCATTGAAGTTACGTTAAAAGTCCTCCGGGTTGCAGGTTTATGTCAGTAACTTCGACAGTCATTTGATTATTTAAAAGGTTCAGCGAAGTGATGTCATTACCTGGGGTTTTGTCGCCCGATAAATCGGTCAGCCAGCAACTAACTTTTTCGCGATATAACGAATTCAGTGACCTCACGGGCTACTGTGGAGCACCCATGAATCATCCAGATCGCAGTGTTTTACCGAGTAGGGTCAGTGAGTTGGCGACGTCGCACGCGTTGCTTAATTGTTTGATCAAAGAGTTCGCCTTGCCGGAAAACTGCCTCAGTTACAGTTGGCCGGCGCAGATGCAAGGCATCGCCCCGGGCAGTTACCTTGAGGGCCTGGAATGGAAGGGTATTCCCCTGACCATCAAATTGCCCAACCAGCAGCAGTTCTTTGTAATGGTCGACCGTCGTGATGGTCTCGGCAGCCACCGCTATCTGTCGGACGTTTATGCCCGGCACGGTGAAGGCGACTGGTCGAGCCTCAGGTTTGCCGAGTTCGTCGAGCAGTTGCTCGCGGCTTGCGAACACATGACCCGCGCCAGCAACGACGAGTTGCTCGATCAGGTGCTGCAAAGCCAGTTACTGACTGCCGCCATCGTCGGCCACAACACCCCGATGGACGCGGACCCGCTCAGCGGTTACCTGGCGAGCGAGCAGGGCTTGTGGTTTGGTCACCCGAACCACCCGGCACCCAAGGCGCGGCTGTGGCCTGCGCATCTGGCCCAGGAAACCTATGCCCCGGAATTCCAGGCGCGCACCGCGCTGCATCTGTTCGAAGTGCCGCTGGAAGGCTTGAGCGTCGGCGCCAACGGCTTGAGCAAAGCCCAGGTACTGGCCGGGTTTGCCAATCAGGCGCAGGCCCGGCCAGGGCATGCGGTGATCTGCATGCACCCGGTGCAGGCGCAGTTGTTCATGCAGGACGGCCGGGTGCAGCGTCTGCTCAAATCCGCCGCCATCGTCGACCTTGGCGCGACGGGTTTGATGGCCAACCCCACGGCGTCGATCCGCACCTGGTACATCGAGGGCCATGAGTTTTTCATCAAGGGCTCGCTGAACGTGCGCATCACCAATTGCGTGCGCAAGAACGCCTGGTACGAATTGGAAAGTGCGCTGATGATCGACCGCATTTTTCGCAACCTGCAACTGACCCAGCCCGAGACCCTCGGCGGGTTGTCGGTGGTAGCCGAGCCGGGCCTGTTGAGCTGGGCTCCGCCGCAGGCCAGCGAAGCCGATAGCCACTGGTTCCGCGAACAGACCGGGGCGATCCTGCGGGAGAACTTCTGCCTCGACACCGGCACCGACTGCAGCATCATGGCCGGCACGCTGTTCGCCCGAGGCCTGCATCTGCGACCCTTGGTCCATGAGTTCCTGACCCGTTTCAACGGTGACGACATCCACGATCAACAGCTGTTGAGCTGGTTCGATGACTATCAAGCGCTGTTGCTGCGACCGGTGCTGGCGCTGTTCTTCAACCACGGCATCGTCATGGAACCGCACCTGCAAAACAGTGTGTTGGTGCATGACAACGGTCGCCCGCAACGCTTGCTGCTGCGGGATTTCGAAGGGGTAAAACTGACCGGGGAACTGGGTGCTTCGCGGATCGACGCCGATGCCCATCCCCGGGTCCGTGAGTCGCTGCTCTATTCCCGTCAGCAGGGCTGGAACCGCATCGTCTACTGCCTGTTCGTCAACAACCTGTCCGAGGCGGTGCTGGCCCTGAGTTGGGAGCGTCCGCACCTGGCGCCGTTGATGTGGCAACGGGTCGAGCGGCAGTTGATCAGCATCCGCGCCGAATTGACCCGTGCTGCGCCAGAGCTGGATGCGCTGATTGCCGGTCAGCCGATTGCCTGCAAAACCAACCTGAAAGTTCGCCTGGCGGCCAAGGCTGATCGCCAGGCCGGCTACGTCACTTTGATGTCCCCGTGGGGCAAGGAGACCAAGCATGGATAAGTTGCCCGCAACGGTGCTGGCCGCCATCGACGACGCCCGAACGCAACACACAGACCCACTGGCCCTCTTCATCTACGACCTGGACGCGTTGAAACAGCACGTCACCCAGGTGATGGCTGCCCTGCCCAAAGGCGTGGAGTTGTACTACGCGATCAAGGCCAACAGCGAGCCGCAAATCCTCGCTACCGTGGCGCCGTTGGTTCACGGTTTCGAGATTTCCTCGGGCGGTGAGATTGACCGCCTCCAGGCGTGCCCGACGCGCAAACCGTTCATCTTCTCCGGCCCCGGCAAACTGGATTCCGATCTGCGTTCGGCGCTGGAAAACCAGGTCGAAGCGATTCATATCGAAAGCCTGAACGAAATCGTCCGCCTGCAACGGCTGGCGCTGGAAGCGGGGCGCGTGCAGGACGTGTTGCTGCGGATCAACCCGCAACTGCCGTCGCCGCTGTCGAGCAAACTGGCGATGGCCGGCACCGCCACGCCGTTCGGGATCGACGAGTCAGAGCTGGCCGGGCGGTGAACTGGGTCGATAACGCCAGCCACCTGCGGCTCAAGGGTTTCCATGTGCATGCGATGTCCCATCAGTCGCTGGTGGAACGCCACGAACAACTGCTCGACCTGTACCTGGAGCGCTGGCCGCAATGGAAGGCGTTGTCGGCCGATCCTGCCGCGATCACCCACCTCAATGTCGGCGGCGGCATCGGCGTGAATTACCTCGGCCCGCAGCAGTTCGATTGGCAGCGCTTGTGTGCGCATCTGGGAGAATCCCTGGCGGCATGTGCCGATGCGCCGATCGTGCGCTTTGAGCCCGGTCGTTTCATCAGCGCTTATTGCGGCTACTACGCCATCGAAGTGCTGGACAGCAAAACCAGTCACGGCAAGCACTTCCTGGTCTGTCGCGGTGGCACCCATCAGTTCCGCCTGCCGGTGGCCCAGGGGCACGATCACCCGGTCATTCACCTGCCCAGGCTCCACGCAATACCGGGCGCGAAAGAACAGAACTGGACGGTGGTTGGGCAACTCTGTACGCCCAAGGATGTGCTGAGTCGCGATTGCCCGCTGAGCGGCGTAGAAGTCGGCGACATGCTGGTACTGCCGCTGGCCGGGGCGTACGGCTACAACATCTCCCACGCCGATTTCCTCTGCCATCCGCGACCGCCGCAGCTATTCGTACAAGCTGCAGGAGCCGAATCTTGGGTTTGACGGTTGCCGTTCCGCGCTGGCTGGTGGTGGTCAATGTGCTGTTGGGCACCCTGACCGTCAGCCTCAGCAACAGCTCGCTCAACCCGGCATTGCCGGCGTTCATGAGTGCCTTCGACATCGGGCCGCTGGTGGCGACCTGGATCGTCGCTGCGTTCATGGTGAGCATGGGCATGACCATGCCGCTCACCAGTTTTCTCAGCCAGCGGGTAGGGCGCAAGCGTCTCTATCTGTGGGGCGTGGCATTGTTTGTCTGCGGCTCGCTGATGGGCGCTTTCGCCAACTCCATTGCGTTGGTGATTACTGCTCGTGTGGTGCAAGGCATTGCCAGCGGGCTGATGATCCCGTTGTCGCTGGCGATCATTTTCTCGGTGTACGCCAAGGGCGAGCGCGGCCGGGTGACTGGCTTGTGGGGCGCGGCGGTGATGCTGGCGCCGGCGTTGGGCCCGTTGTGCGGCAGCCTGATGCTGGAGTGGTTCGACTGGCGTTCGCTGTTCCTGATGAACGTGCCGGTCGGCATCGTGGCGTTGATTCTCGGCGTGGCTGTGCTGCCGGTGTCTGAAGCCTGCGAACGCAAACCGTTTGACCTGGTGGGTTATCTGCTGATTGCGGCAGGTATGGGTTTGTTGATGGTTGCAGTAGGTCGACTGCGCCATGCCGAAGCCCTGACCGACCCGTTCAACCTCGGCATGTTGCTGGCGGCGATTCTGTGCCTGTTCGCGTTTGTGCGACTGGAACTGAAGCGGACGTCGCCACTGCTCAATCTGCGGATTTTCGCCCTGCGCGGTTATCGCTTGAGCGTGATCATCGCGGTGGTGCAGTCGGTCGGCATGTTCGAGTGCCTGGTGTTGCTGCCGCTGCTGGTGCAGGTGGTGATGGGCTACAGCGCGATCTGGACCGGTTTGTCCCTGCTGTGCACGGCGGCGTTTGCCAGCCTGTTCGGGCACATCGGCGGCAGATGGCTGGATCGGCACGGGCCACGGGGCGTGGTGCTCTGGGGGCTGCTGCTGACCGGCGCCGCGACGCTCGGCCTGGGGATGCTCGGGGCCGGCACGTCTATCGGTGTGGTGTTTTTCCTGATGATGGTTCGCGGTGCCGGGCTCGGTATGTCCTACATCCCCATCACCACCGCCGGGCTCAATGCCTTGCCCGAACCGATGGTCACCCAGGGCGCGGCGATGAACAACATTTCCCGCCGCCTCGTCTCGTCACTGGCCATCGTCATCGCCTCGCTCTGGCTCGAGTTTCGTCTGGGGGCCGGGGTTTATTCCGCCGGCAACTCGGGGGCGATCAGCGAAGTGTTCATGGCCACCGGCGTCTTGGTTCTGCTGGCGCTGCCCTGCGCCTGGCGTTTTCCCGTTCACCTATCCGACGAGCCGGCCGAGGCATTGCCCTCGGCCCTCGAACCTCGTTAATTCTTTAATCGACAAGGCATGACAATGGCGACCTCATCTCAGGCAACACTTCAGGCTCCAGGCGTCTGGCTGGCCACCGCCGATACCCAACGCTATCAACAAGTGGAACAGCGGGTGGTCGGCCAATTGCTGCAAACCCTGCTCTACGAAAACGTGCTGCCGTACCGCCATTCACCGTTGGCGGGCAGCCAATACCGTTTTGTCGTCAGCGGCCTCGATGCCCGGCAACAAGCCGTTGAATATCACTGCAGTGGCTTGCTCAGCGCCAGTTTCGAACTGATCCGCCTCGACTACGCCAGCCTTGAGCGCGTCGACGCCCAGGGCAAGCACAGCCAACCACGGCTGCATCAAGCGCTGGCCGAACTGCTGAGCGAGCTTCAAGACAGCCCGCACCTGCCACGTTTCACCCAAGAACTGGAGCAAACCCTGCTCAAGGACCTGCAATCGCGCAGCCAGGGTTATCAGGCCGAAAAGCCGCCGTATCAACTGGACGTCGATGCACTGGAGCAGCACTTCATGGACGCCCACAGCTACCACCCCTGCTACAAGTCGCGCATCGGTTTTTCGCTGAAAGACAACGCCCGTTACGGGCCGGAGTTTGCCGCACCGGTGGCCATTGTCTGGCTGGCCGTGGCGAAAACCTGCGGGGCGATGAACATCTCCCGGCACCTGGAATTCGACGGGTTTATCCAGCAGGAGTTCGGCCTTCAACGCTGGCAGATGCTGGCTGAAAGCCTCGCCGACCAAGGCCAGTCGCTGGGTGATTACTGGCTGATGCCGGTACACCCCTGGCAGTGGGAAAACGTCATTGTCCCGGTGTTCTACCCGGAACTGGTCAGCGGTGAGGTGATCCATCTGGGTACCACCGAGGATCGCTACCAGGCGCAGCAATCGATCCGCACCCTGGCCAACTCCACGGAAAAACAGCGGCCTTACGTCAAGCTCGCGTTGAGCATGACCAACACCTCCAGCACGCGTATTCTGGCCCGGCACACGGTGATGAACGGCCCGATCATTACCGATTGGCTGCACCAGTTGATCCGCAGCGACAGCACCGCCCGCGACCTGGGTTTTGTGATTCTCGGCGAGGTGGTCGGCGTCAGCTTCGACTACGACCACCTGCCCGCCACGCGTATGTCCCAGGCCTACGGTACCCTGGGCACGCTATGGCGAGAAAGCATTCACCAGTACCTGGAAAGCGATGAGCAAGCCGTGCCGTTCAACGGTTTGAGCTCGGTGGACAATCGCTACGGCAGCGGTGAGCAGGCGCCGTTTATCGATGCCTGGATCAAGCAATACGGCCTGCATGCCTGGACCCGCCAACTGCTGCAAGTCGCGGTGTCGCCGATCATTCACATGCTCTATGCCGAAGGCATCGGCATGGAGTCCCACGGTCAGAACATCGTCCTGATCGTCAAGCAGGGCTGGCCGCAGCGCATTGCCTTGAAAGACTTCCACGACGGTGTGCGCTATTCGCCGCAGCACCTCGGGCGCCCCGAGCTGAGCCCGACCCTGGTGCCGCTGCCCGCCAGCCACGCCAAGCTCAACCGCAACTCGTTCATCCTCACCGACGACGTGGAGGCGGTGCGCGATTTCTCCTGCGATTCGTTCTTCTTCATCGCCATGGCCGAAATGGCGATCTTCCTGCACCAGCACTATCAACTGGCAGAACTCGAGTTCTGGCAGATGACTGCCGAGGTGATCACCCGCTACCAAACCGAACACCCGCAACACCGCGCGCGCTATGAAGCGTTTGATGTGTTTGCGCCGTTCTACGAAGTCGAAGAGCTGACCAAGCGTCGCTTGCTGGGCGATGGCGAACGTCGGTTCAAATCGGTGCCCAATCCGCTGCACGCGTTCCGGCCGCAATCATGCTGAGGACCAATCTGCTCAAGCAGAAACTCCAAAAGGGTGAGCCGGCCTACGGCCTGATCAGCTCGATACCGGCACCGGCCGCCATCGAGTTGATCGCCGAAGCCGGGTTCGATTTCGTGATCATCGATATGGAACACGTACTGATCAACCCGCAAACCGTGGAGAACATGATCCGCACCGCCGAGAGTTACGCCATCACGCCGCTGGTGCGGGTGGCGGACTTCAACCCGAAAACCCTGCTGCGCCTGCTCGATGGCGGCGCCCAGGGCATCGTGTTGCCGATGATCGAAGGCCCCGAGCCGTTGGCCGATAGCATTCGCGCCTGCAAATACCACCCGCTGGGCAACCGCAGCCTGAATGCCGGACGCCCCGGTGCGTTCGGCAAGCACAGCCTGGCGCAATACATCGGGCTGGCCAACGAGCAAATCATGATCGTGGCGATGATCGAAAGCGCGCAAGGCGTGCGACGTGCAGCAGAAATCGCCGCCGTACCGGGCCTGGACATGATCCTCGAAGGCGCCGCCGATTTATCGCAATCGCTGGGCTTGCCCTGGCAGATCGACCGGCCCGAAGTGCAGCAGGCGCTGCTCGCCAGTTGGCAGGCAGCCAGTGCCGCCGGCGTGCCGTATTGCGCGATTCCACGCCAGCCGGGTGATCACGAACGCTGGTTGGATCGCGGCGTAAACAGTTTTGTTTTGGGTGACGAGCGAGGCATCGCTTTTCGTGCCCTCCAGGCCAGATTGGCCGCCACTTCAGCAGAAGGAAAATAATCGGATGAACTTCACCGCAATGGCCGCCGACAGGGTGATGCAGGATCTGGTCGATTGTTTGCTGGCCGAACATTTTTTCGGGACCGAACCACTGAAGCTGGTGGCGCCAGCGTCATCGGCTGATCAACCGTTTAGCGGCTTGAACGCCGATCAGCGGATCTGGGAATGGCAGGGTTCAATCTTTGTCGCCCTGCGCCCCGGCATCACGCAGCAATGGGAAAAAGTCCCGGGCACGCCGGTATTTGACCGACAAAATGAACAACTGACGGAGCTGTCACCGGAAGCGTTCATGGCCCAAATATTGGCCGGGATGACCGACCGCTATCAGGACAATGAAAAGGGCTTTGCGCTATTCCTCGATGTGTTGCGCACCAGCGTCCGGCAAACCGAGTTGTCCCTGGCCCATCGGGTTGACAGCGAACGTTTGCTGGAGAAGAGCAACGCAGACTTTTTCCTGACGATGGAACAGTGGGCCTCGCTGCGGGATCGTCCCTACCATCCGTTGGCCAAAGCCAAGCAAGGTTTGAACGACGCCGAATATCAGCAGTATCAGGCGGAATTTGCCCGGCCAGTGGCGCTGAACTGGGTCGCCATCGATCGCACGTTGCTGCAATGCGGCGACGGCGTGACGGACCTGGCGCAGAGTTATCCTGCCCAGTACCTGTTGCCATTCGCGTTGCAGGCCGGCTTGCAACACGAGTTGCAGCAACGGGGCCTTACCGATAGCCACATCGCGTTGCCGGTGCACCCGTGGCAGTTTGAACATGTGCTGGACGTACAACTGAGTGAGGCCTTCACCAGGGGTGATTGCCATCGACTGGACTTCACCGACGGCGATTTCTTCGCGACTTCGTCATTGCGTTCGATGACCCCGTGCTTCAACAGCGCCGATTACCTGAAGTTGCCAATGGCGATCTATTCGCTGGGCGCCTCGCGCTACTTGCCCGCCGTGAAAATGATCAACGGCGGCTTGAGTGAAAAGTTGCTGCGTCAGGCGCTGGGCAAGGATGAAACGCTGCAAGAGAAGTTGCACCTGTGCGATGAAACCAAGTGGTGGGCGTTCATGCCGCCGGACGCGACGCTGTTCGACGAAGCGCCGCGTCACCTGTCGGCCATGGTTCGCGGTTATCCGCCGGCGCTGCTGGAAGATCCGGACACCCGACTGGTACCGATGGCCGCCCTCGGCACGCCGTTGCCCGGCAGCAACCAGCACTTCTTCGATGACTGGATGGCCTGCCGGCAACTGCCGGCCAACGCCGCGTCGGTGATGACGCTGTTCCGTGAGCTGAGCCACAGTTTCTTCGAGATCAACCTGCGGATGTTTCGTATCGGCATGCTCGGGGAAATCCACGGGCAGAACGCGGTGCTGGTCTGGAAGGCCGGTTATGCCCAGGGGTTGCTGCTGCGCGATCACGATTCGTTGCGCATCTTTGTGCCGTGGCTGGAGCGAAACGGCCTGGCTGATCCGGCGTACCGACTGAAGAAGGGGCATGCGAACACGCTGTACCACGAGCGTCCAGAAGACCTGCTGTTCTGGTTGCAGACACTCGGAATCCAGGTCAACTTCCGCGCGATCATCGATACCCTGGCGCAGGTTTACGCGCTGCCGGCCAACACCTTGTGGACGGCGATGGGCGAGGTGCTGAACGAGTTGATTGACACCATCGACTTCGACCCCGAAGCTCGGGGCATGATTAAACAGCAATTGTTCGAAGCACCGCACTGGCCGCAGAAATTGCTGCTCACACCCATGATCGAACGGGCCGGTGGCCCCGGCAGCATGCCGTTTGGCAAAGGCCAGGTGGTCAATCCTTTCCACCGGTTGCACCGTGAAGACTGATCCTCGATGTCATCCCTCCAGGCGCACGCTGTTGCGCCTGTCCCTGGGGGTGGTTGCACTCAGGTTTGCCTTGCCGGCGTGGGCTCAGGCCGACGCCGCGCCGCTGCGGGTGATACCCCTGTTTCAGGGCGCCACCGACAGCGCCGTGGCGTTGGGCGTCACGCCGTGCGGCATCGTTGATTCGTGGAGCGAGAAACCCACCTATCACTATTTGCGTTCGGCGCTGGCGCAGGTGCCCCATGTCGGGCTGGAGACTCAGCCCAGTCTGGAAGACATCGCGTTGCTGAAACCGGACGTGATCATCGCCTCGCGCTTTCGTCACGAACGCATCGCTCCGTTGCTCAAACAGATCGCCCCGGTGGTGATGCTGGAGGAAGTGTTCGAGTTCAAAAAGACCCTGGCGCTGATGGGCGTTGCCTTGTACCGCCAGCAACGGGCCGCTGAGGTATTGGCCCAGTGGCAGCAACGTGTGGCGCAACTGCGCGGGCAATTGCAGCAGACGTTCGCCGGGCGCTGGCCGCCCACGGTGTCGATTCTGGATGTCCGGGAGGACCATATCCGCAGTTATCTGCCGGCGAGTTTCCCGGGTTCCGTCATCACCGAATTGGGGTTCGACTGGAGTGAAGCCAGTCGTGAGGCGAGCGGGGTCTCGATCAAACTCACCAGCAAGGAAAGCCTTGCGGTGGTGAATGCCGACATCTTCTTTGTCTTTATGCACGCGGAGAAAGCGGCAGTGCAGCGAAATTATGAAAGCCTGGTGCAGCATCCGCTGTGGCTGCAAATGCGTGCGCCTCGGCAAGGTCAGGTGTGGCAGGTCGACGGCGTGGCCTGGAGCCTGTCGGGCGGCATGCTCGGGGCGAATTTGATGCTCGATGACGTGGCACGACGGGTTACTGCCTCATGAGCAATGCGTTGAAGTTGTGGAGTGCGGGAATCGTGTTGCTGCTGAGCTGCGTGTTGAGCCTGGCCGTCGGGGCAACCTGGATTCCGTTGTCGCAGGTTGCAGCCGCGTTTGTGCATCCCGATCCGTTGAGCATCAGCCATGTGCTGGTGACGACCACGCGGCTGTCGCGCACGTTGATGGCGATGGCCGTGGGCGCGAGCCTGGCGGTGGCGGGGGCCCTGATGCAGGCGTTGACCCGCAATCCGCTGGCGTCCCCCGGGCTGTTCGGAATCAACGCCGGGGCGACGTTTTTCATCATTCTGTTTTCCTCGCTGTTCTCCCTGTCATCTCCGGATGCCTGGCTGTGGTGCGCATTTATCGGCGCGGCGGTGGCGGGTTCGCTGGTGTGGCTGATCGGCAACATGGGGCAGGGCAGCCTCAGCCCGTTGCGCATCGTGCTGGCGGGCGCGGCGATGGCGGCGTTGTTTTCCGCGTTCAGTCAGGCGTTGCTGGTGGTCAATCAGGACGGGCTGGACACGGTGCTGTTCTGGATGGCCGGTTCGTTGACCGAGCGCAGCCTGTCGGTCGCCGCGCCGTTGCTGCTGTGTGGCGTGCTTGGGTTGTTCGGGGCGATGTTGCTGGCGGGGCAAGTCAATGTGCTGAACGCCGGGGAAGAGATTGCCACCGGCCTGGGTCAGCGAACCGGGTTGATCCGGTTGTTGATGAGCGTGCTGGTGGTCTGCCTGGCGGGCAGTGCGGTGGCGCTGGCCGGGAGCATCGGTTTTATCGGTTTGCTGGTGCCGCACATGGTGCGCAAGGGGTTGTCCATCGACCATCGCTGGTTGCTGCCGGGGTGTGCGTTGCTCGGCGCGATTTTGCTGCTGCTGGCGGACACGTTATCGCGGGTATTGATTTTGCCCCAGGAGGTTCCGGTGGGCGTGATGACGGCGCTGTTCGGTGCGCCGTTTTTCATCTTGCTGGCGCGACGTGGAGGTCGTTATGGATAAGGTCCTGACCTGGCGTTGTAGCGGGTTTTCCCGGCGGATCAATGTCGCGACGTTGTGGCGACTGTTGGCGGCGGTGATGGTCACCGCACTGATCATGCTCGGCTCGCTGTCGCTGGGCAAAGTCCTGCTGTCGCCGCTGGAAGTGCTGCGGATCTTGCTGTCGAACCAGGACGCGAGCCTGACATTCATCGTCGAGCAACTGCGCTTTCCGCGCCTCCTGCTGGCGGCGTTGGTGGGGGCGGCGTTGTCGGTGTCCGGGCTGATTCTGCAAAGCATCATCCGCAACCCGCTGGCCTCGCCGGACCTGCTGGGCATTACCAGTGGCGCCAGTGCGGCGGCGGTTTTGTACCTGTCGTTTTTCTCGGTGGCGTTGGGTCAACAGTATCTGCCGCTGGCGGCGATGCTCGGCGCCGGGCTGGCGGCACTGGCGATCTATCTGTTGGCCTGGAAGCAGGGCTCTTCACCGCTGCGGCTGGTGTTGATCGGCGTCGGCATCTCCGCGATGTTGACTGCCGCGACCACCTTCATCCTGGTGTTCAGCCCGCTGACCACCACCCTGTCGGCCTATGTCTGGCTGACCGGCAGCGTCTACGGTGCCAGTTGGCCCGAGCCGCTGGCGTTGGGTTCCTGGTTGTTGGGCATTTGTCCGCTGCTGGTGTTTCTGGCCCGTCAGGTGATGGTGCAACAACTGGACGACAGCCTCGCCCAGGGGATCGGCGTGCGTGTGCAGTGGTTGCGCGCCGGGTTGCTGCTGGTCAGCGTGGCGCTGGCCGGTGCGGCGATTGCCTGGGGCGGGGCGATTGCGTTTGTCGGGCTGATTGCGCCGCACATTGCCAAGCGTCTGGTGGCCCCGGGGTTTGGCGGTCAGGCCGTGATGGCGGCATTGGTCGGGGCGAACCTGGTGGTGCTGGCCGACCTGGCCGGGCGCACGCTGTTTTTGCCGCTGGATCTGCCGGCCGGGATTTTTGTCGCGGTGCTGGGCACCCCCTTTTTTCTCTATTTGTTGATTAAACAACGTCATTAAGGAATTCAACGTATGACGTCGATTGCAAGTCGCGGCCTGACCCTGAGTTATCAGCGCCAGGTGATTATTGACGCGCTGGACATGCAGCTGCCCCAGGGCAAGATTTCGGTATTGATTGGCAGCAACGGCTGCGGCAAAAGCACCTTGCTCAAATCCTTCGCCCGGCTGCTGAAACCGCAGCAGGGTTCGGTGATTCTCAACGGCGTGGATATCCAGCAAAAATCCACGGCTGCCGTGGCTCGTGAACTGGCGATCTTGCCGCAGACCCCGAGTGCGCCGGAGGGCATTACCGTTCGGCAATTGGTGGCGTTGGGTCGATATCCGTATCAGAGCTGGAGGCAACAGTGGTCGGCGCAAGACGAAGCCATGGTCAACCGCGCGCTGGCGCAAACCAGTCTGCTGGCCCTGGCGGATCGACCGGTGGACGCGTTGTCCGGCGGGCAACGCCAGCGTGCGTGGATCGCCATGACCCTGGCCCAGGACACCGGCATCGTGCTGCTCGACGAACCGACCACGTTCCTCGACCTGGCGCACCAGATCGAAGTGCTGGACCTGCTGCGCGACCTTAACCGGCTCGAAAACAAAACCATCATCATGGTGCTGCACGACCTCAACCTGGCGTGTCGTTATGCCGACCACATGGTCGCGGTGCACAACCAGACGGCGTTTGCCCAAGGCCGGCCGGACGAAGTGTTGACCGAGGCATTGGTCAAAACCGTGTTCGACCTCAACTGCCGGATCATTCCCGATCCGTTCTTTGGGACGCCGCTGTGCATTCCGTTTGGCCGGGAACTGCCGCAATGACTCTGGCTGACCATTTCACGGCGTCAGAGTGGGCGGTGCTGTCCGGCGGATTGCGGCTCGAGGACAGCGCCGAGCGCGACCCGTTGCGTTCGCTGATGGCCCGGGACTTGTTGCAGGAGAACGTGTGCGAGCAGTTGCTGGACGCATTGGGGCCGGTGATCGGCTCGCCGTCCCGGCGATCACCGCTTCGCTGCTCGGCAAGCGTTTGTCGTTTCTGGCGACCGGCGCCTGTTTGTACGCGATGTCGGTGTACGACAAAGGGCTGGCGCTGTCGCTGGACAACACGGTGATCGAATACGGCCACGATGACGGGTTGTGGACGTCGTCGATGCCGCTGCTTCATGGAAAACCGCTGACATACGAGGCGGGTGAGCGCGAGGCCTGGCGGGAAACGCTGGTGCAGGCGCTGTTTGCCGGATTGCTGAAACCGTTGTGGCAAACCTTCAACCGGGTCACTGGCGTGTCCCGGCGCATCCTCTGGGAAAACACCGCCGTGCGCGTGTATTCGCTGTATGAAAAACGCATGGCAAAAATAGAAGTCCCGTCAGTGCGCGAGCGCTGTGAGGCGGATTTCCAGTGGCTGCTGACCCAAGCCGAACCGGCGCTGTTCGGCCTTGATTACAACCCGCTGAGCCATTTCCGTCGACCGCCGACGTGGGTGGACGACGGGCAGCGCAGCATTCGCTTTCGGCGGACCTGCTGCTTCTACTACCTGGCCACCGAGCCCGCTGAATACTGTTCGACCTGCCCACTGCTACGTCCGGGGAAATGCCGATGAGTTATGAGATTGCCGACCGCCAGCAACTTGCCAGCCCGGAGTTGCTCAACGCATATCGGGATATCCCATCGTCGACCATCGGCCACTTTTCCGACCGTGGCTTCCTGCGCGGGATCAAGCCACTGTTCAACGACATCCGCATGCTCGGCAACGTGGTCACCGTCAAAGTCTTCCCACCCGATGGCAGCATACTGCGTGAGGCGCTGTTGTTGAGTCAGCCGGGCGATGTGCTGGTGATCGAATGCGTGGGCGACAACGAGTGCGGCTGTTGGGGTGAACTGCGAACCCTGGCCGGATTGATCAAGGGCCTGGCCGGGGTGGTGGTGTCGGGCGCGGTCACCGATGTCAACGCCTTGCGTCGTCATGGGTTGCCAGTGTTTTGCCGTGAAATCAGTGCGTACACCACCCGTGGCATTGGCGCCCAGGGCGAAGTCAATCAGCCAATCCATATCGGCGAGGTTCGGGTGCGGCCGGGAGACCTGGCCATCGGTGATGACGACGGCGTCTACATTCTCGACGCCCGGCGAGCGGTGCAGCTATTGCCCGAGCTGTTGGCCAAAGAAGAAACCGACCAGCACCGCTGCGCGCAATTGCTGCTGAGACTCGACGCCCGCCTGGCCTGAGGCTGCGTTATCTACACATCGATTTATTGCGGTGCAACGCGGCAATGCTTTGATTTCTTTGTCAGTTTTTTGTAATGGGTTATTTGCCGCAAACGCAGAAATCTATAAAGTTAACCTTCAAGTCAGCTTTGCACTGTCAGTTACAGCCTTTTGTTTCTAGCAAAAGCGCTTCTGCAAGACTCGAGATCCCCAGAACATAACCAGAAGGGCGGACCTATAACCGCCCAGAGGATGATCCATGTCCAACCGTGATATTTCCCGGCGCTCGTTCCTTCAGGGCGGGCTGGTGGCAGGTGTGAGCGTAACGCTTGCACCGCTTAGTACCCAGGCGCTGGCTGCCTTGATGGAAAACAGCGTGACCGTGCCGCCCGAGCAATGGCTCGGCAACAACGGCAAGGCGCGTTCGCGTAACGATGCCTTGTCCAAGGTCTGCGGCAGCAAAGTCTTTGCCCGCGACATCCGCGCCAAGGACATGCCAGGCTGGCCCCAGCAGCAGGGCCACGCCATGTTGCTGAAAATCATCAAGGCTGATCGCATCTACGCTGGCTACGACCTGTCGTGGCTCGGCGCCGATTTGCAACCTGAGCGCATCGTTACCGCCGAAGACCTGGTCAGGGATGGCATCGTCTTCCCCGAAGTATACGGGCCCGATCCGCTGCTGCCGGTGGGCAAGGTGGCGATGTTTATCGGTCATCCGGTGGCAATCCTGATCTGGAACGACTTCGAGCGCTTCCGCCAGGCCAAAGACAAACTCAGGTTCAACGATAAAGCGATTCGTTACGGCGCCCAGGCACCGTTCAGCGAGCGAGATGCCTATGGCAGCTTCCGCTACGTACGGGTGGGCGGCGCGACCTCGGCGGATGAAGACGAATTTGCCAGCCTCAAAGACTCGACCTTGTTGCCGATGTTGCGCAACCGGCGTCCGGTATGGAATGAACAACCCAACCTGCACGGCAACCTGACCGAGCGCGGGTTGTTTTACGCCGACCGTATGAAACAGCAGATCGACACTGCGCCGGACAACTGGCTGGTGTTCGATGAGCGCTACAAGACTTCGTCGGTCGAGCCTGCTGCGCTGGAAGCCGATAATGGTAATGGCTGGTACGACCCGGCGACCAAGACCCTGCATTTCGTGGTTGCCACCCAGTGTCCGGTGGAAGTAGCGACAGAAACCGCGGAGATGATCGCGCCGTCGCGCTTTGGCCTGGGCAACCTGGTCATGCATCCGGGCTACACCGTTGGCTACGGCTCCAAGGACCATAACATCTTCGTGTATTACGCAGCGTTGGCGGCTGTATACGGCGCCGGTGTGCCTGTGCGCCTGGCTAACGACCGCTACGAGCAGTTCCAGAGCGGTATCAAGCGTCACCCTTTCGACATTCGCTACCAACTGGCCGTGGACAAGACCGATCACAGTTTCAAGATATTCCGCGCCGAGATGAGCGTCGATGGTGGCGGGCGGATCAACTGCAGCCCGTTGGTTGCAGCGGTCGGCGCTACGGCGGCGCAGTCGATCTACTACATGCCGCAGAACGATCTGCAGGTCACGGCCTATCATTCCCGCGCTGTTGAAGCCGGATCGATGCGCGGCTACGGCACCCTGCAAACCATGGCGGCCACAGAGATGATGGTCGATGAGATTGCCGCTCGCCTGGGCATCGATCCGATCGAACTGCGTAAGAAAAACGCCATGGTCTCGGGCATGAAAAACACCCAGGGTGCGGTGCCGGCGGGTGCCTTGCGCCTGCATGAAATTCTCGACAAGGCCGCCGAACACGAGGTGTGGAAGCAGCGCGATGCGATCAAGCAACAGCGTGAAGCACAGGATCCGGATCACTGGTATGGCGTCGGCTTCGCGATCAGCCAGAAAGATTTTGGCAACGGTGCCGAAGCACTGATGGCCAGCGTTGAATTCACCGCCGAGGGGCATGTCACCCTGCGCCATATAGGTATCGAGATGGGCACCGGGATGTCGACCTCGCAAGCCTTGGTGGTGGCTGATTTCCTTGGTGTGCCGGCGACTGAAGTGAAGACCGGTGAGACCGAGTGGAAAGAGTTGCAGCTCATCAGTGTGGGTAACCCATACGCCATGACTCAGGCTGAACAGGATCGCCTGGTGCGTAATCCGCGCTGGGTCGCAAAGTTGGCCTCGGCCTCGTCGTCGACCAACTCCGCGTACTACTTCAGCCACGCCACCCGTGAAGCGTCCCGCGTGCTGTTCAACCACGGCTTGTGGCCGGCGGCGCTGCAGATCTGGGGCCAAGGTCCTTACGGCGGCCAGGCCAACCCATACGTGGTGCGTCGCGAAGATGCGCACTGGGTCGACGGCAAACTCACCGCCAACGGCCTGCAGCCGCTGAGCTTTGAGCAGTTGGCCAAACATGCCCACGAAAAAGGGCTGGTGACCGGCGCGACGGTACACGGCTTCAACCGCTGGAGCTGGGCCGAGGCCGAGTTCAGCATCGACGGCGTGCGTGAACGTCTGCCGCTCGACGGGCTAGCAGTGAAGTACGGCGACGGTGCACCGAAGGTAAAGAAGGCGCAAATGAACAGCGCCGGCTTCCACCTGCTGGATCGGCAGAATGTGCATTACCCGAGCACTCAACTGAACAACGCGATGGTGACTTACTACAGCCCGGTCGCGACGCTGGTGGAATTGAAAGTGAACAAGGGTTCGGCCGAGGTGCAAGTGCTCAACCATCACTCGTGGGTCGAGTGCGGTCGGGTGCTGGTGGAAGAATTGGTGAAGGGCCAGCTCGAAGGCGGGATCGCCATGGGCATCGGCCATGCGCTGCTCGAAGAGATGCCGCTGTACGAAGGCGGGCCGGGGGAGGGTGACTGGAACTTTAACCGTTACCGCCTGCCGATGGCCCGGCACGTTGCGGTCTGGAACCAGACCGCCGAAATCTTGCCACCGCTGTCGCCGAGCGACCCGTCCAAGGGCATTGCCGAAGTGGTGATGATCCCGATCGTCGGCGCCATCGGTAACGCCGTGGCTCACGCCATCGGCAAACGTGTCCGCGACCTGCCGATCACTTCTGCACGCATCAAGGAGGCCCTCAATGGCTAACCGTCCGTTTCAACTGACCCTCAACGGTCAATCCGTCGGCCCGGTGGACATCCCTGATGACCTGCCGATGATCGACTATTTGCACGAATACAAAAACCTCACTGGCTCGCGTCTGGGCTGTGGCCAGGGCATCTGCCACGCCTGCGTGGTGATCGTCGACAACGCGGACGGCACCAGCGAAGAAGTGCGCACCTGCATCACCGGCGCGCATTACTTCGAAGGCAAAAAGTGCGGACCATCGAAGGTCATGCGAGCCGCGATGAGCAGGGCAAGGTCACCGCGCTGAACCCGATCCAGCAGCGTTTCGTCGATGAATTCGCCTTTCAGTGCAGCTACTGCGCGCCGGGGTTTGTGAATGCGGCGACGGTGCTGGTGGAAAAACTCCAGCGTCAGCCGATCGTTAAAAGCCAGCTGGAAAAAGTCATCGAGGACAGCCTCGGTCACCACATCTGCCGCTGCACCGGCTACGTGCGTTACTACAGCGCGACCCGCAACGTGCTGACCGATCTCGGCCTGGTCAAGGAGGGTTAAGCATGAAGCCTCTACTTTCCCGCCTGGCGTTGGCGGTTGGTCTGGTTGCGCCGGTGTTACTGGCTCACGCGGACGATCAGGTCAAGCGCGGCGAATACCTTGCCCGCGCTGCCGATTGCATGGCCTGCCACACCGCATCGGGTGGCGCGCCGTTTGCCGGCGGTCTGCCGATCGTCTCACCGTTCGGCACGATCTACGGCACCAACATCACCCCGAGTAAAGAGCACGGCATCGGTCTGTACAACGATGACGAATTCTTCGCCGCGCTCACCGAAGGCAAACGCCGGGATGGCGCGAACCTGTACCCGGCGATGCCTTACACCTCGTATCACCTGATGCCGCGTGAAGACTCGGACGCGATTCATGCGTACCTGAAAACCGTCGAGCCAATCGAGCGTGCAGCACCGGTCACCAGCCTGAGCTTCCCGTTTAACGTGCGCCTGGGCCTGATGGGCTGGAACATGCTCTACGGCAAGGATGTGAAACTGGCGCCGACCGAGGGCAAAAGCGAAGCCTTCAAACGCGGCCAGTACATGGTTGAAGTGCTCGGGCACTGCGGCGAATGCCACACCCCGCGCGGTTTGCCCGGTGCGATGCAGCAGGACAAACGCCTGACCGGCGGTGTGCTCAACGGCTATCTGGCGCCAAGCCTGCTGGCCAATGACCTGGCCGCTCGCGGCTGGAATCATCAGGACCTGAGCTCGTTCCTCAAACACGGCATGAGCGCCCAGGGCACGATGTTCAACGAGATGTTCCCGGTGTTCCACAACAGCACCCAAGGCCTCAATGACCCGGATTTGGCGGCGATGGCGACTTACCTGCTTGGCGATCAACCGCCAGCGGCGAAGGTGATCACCGATGTGCCATTGGACAAACTGAGCGCTGGCGCCCAACGCGGTCGTCAGGACTACCTGAACGTCTGCGCCGGTTGCCACGCGCCGAACGGCGAGGGCAAACCGCACATCGCGGTGGCCATGCGCGGCAACACCACGTTGCGCCTGGAAGATCCGCGCAACCTGTTGCGGGTGATCGAAGACGGCATCGGCGAGCAGAAATTCGCCGGGTTCGAACGCATGCAACCGATGCCGGGCTTCGCCGACAAACTCAGTCACGAGCAACTGACCGATCTGCTGAATTATTTGCGTCAAGGTTGGGGTGGGCAGCCTAGTGAGCTGGCGCTCAGCGATGTGCAGAAGCTTCAGGCAGATGCACCGCCGACCGAGCACAAGGCGCACTGACATGCAGCATCTCGATCTGCAAGTGGTGCGCCGGGCGCTGGAGTGGTCGACGGCCGGCCGGCGCGTGTGGCTGTGCACGGTGCTCGCCACCTACGGCTCGGCACCGCGTGCGCCGGGCTCGCTGCTGGCGGTGAACGCGGACGGGCAATGGATCGGCTCGCTGTCGGGTGGCTGCGTCGAGGAAGACTTCCTCGAGCGCGTCGCCGAAGGGGCGTTTCTTGAGGCCGTCAGCGTGGTCCGTTATGGCGAAGGCGATGACCCGCGCTCCTGGTCAGTCTGCCCTGTGGCGGCGTGCTCGATGTGCTGGTGGAAAAGCTTGAATCTGATTGTGAAGTTCAGGCCCATCTGCGGCAGCTGGAGTCGGCGTTGCTGGGCCGGCGCCGGTTGATCCGCGAGGTCGATCTGGCCAGTGGTGTGCGCAGCGTGTTCGCAGACAGCGAGCAGGGCGCGCGCATCGAGCGGGAAATCGACCGGGTGCGCGTGCGAATTGGCGCGGCTCAACGGTTGCTGCTGGCAGGGTATTCCAGTGTTGCCCAGGCCTGTGCAGAGTTTGCCGTGGGCCTGGGCTTCGAGGTGATTCTTTGCGACCCGCGGGATGAGGTACTGGAAGGCGTGGTGCTGAACAACGTCGAGATTCGCCGCCAACTGCCATCGGTGTTCATCGCCGAGGGCGGCTGCCACAGTGACACGGCCGTGGTGGCGTTGACCCATGACCCGCGTATTGATGACCTGGCGATGATGGAAGCGGTGCGCACCGATGCGTTTTACATCGGCGTGATGGGCTCGATGCAGACCTCGCAAAAGCGCTTTGAGCGGTTGCGCAGGATTGGTGGGTTGGGGGATGTCGAGCTTGCTCGGATTCATGCCCCGATAGGCCTGAACCTGGGCAGCAAGACCCCGGCGGAAATCGCCTTGGCGGTACTCGCCGATATCTTGCGAATCCGCAGCGGCATCGCTCGGGATCGGCTTTAAGATCAAAAGATCGCAGCCTTCGGCAGCTCCTACGCCGATCGCATTCCTCTGTAGGAGCGGCCGAAGGCTGCGATCTTTTCGCTACACCCCCAATGCACGGGCTTTCAAAAAATCGATAAATGCCCGCAGCTTCTTCGGCGTGTTATTGCGCTCAAAGTAATACAGATAAAGTGTACTGGTCGGCACCCAGTCTTCCAGCACCGACACCAATTCCCCACTGTCCAGATGCTGCGCAATAGGTGCATGGGACAAGTACGCAAACCCGAAACCATCCAGCGCTGCCCTTAGCAGCAAATCACTGTCATTGGTCGCCAACCGTCCCTTGACCGCGATGCGCGTGTGCTTGCCGTCCTTCTCAAAATCCCAGCGGGGCAGGGCGCCTGACGCGGCGCTGCGATAGTTCAGGCATTCGTGCTGCAACAAATCCTGCGGGTGCTGCACAAGCGTCCGACATTCCAGGTACTCCGGCGAGGCCACCACCACAAAGCGCATGTCCGCCAGAATCGGCACTACCACCATGTCTTGGGCCAGTACATCGTCGTAACGAATACCGGCATCGAAACCCTGGGTGACGATATCGATCAGGCTGTTGTCCACCGCCACTTCAAGATTTATCCCGGATGGGCCAACAGAAACCGGCGCAGCAGCGGCTGCACAATCAAGCGGCTGGCGCTTGAGGGCACGCTCAGACGCAGCGTTCCGGCCACCTCATCACCGGCCGCCGCCGTGCTGCGCAGCGCCAGCCCCAAATCCTCCATCAATGGCGCGATCTTGCTGATCAACTGCTCGCCCGCCTCAGTGACGTTAACGCTGCGAGTGGTTCGGTTCAGCAAGCGCAACCCGAGTTGTTTCTCCAGTTCGCGCACGGCATGGCTGACCGTGGACACCGACAACCCCGTGGCATCGGCGGCACTGGTGAAACTTTTGGCCTGGGCAACCTGCATGAATAGCCGCAGTTGCTGAAAGTCCGGCTCTTTCATTGTGTGGTTTTTCCGAAAAGGGTTTGCAGATTATGGCCCTTTTTAGGAAAGCCCGGTGTGTCCATACTCAAGCACATCGCTCGCATCGGCGGGCAGCTACCTGGAGGAAGATCCGCATGACTGCATCGACATCCAAACCGGTCTGGTTCATCACCGGCTGTTCAACAGGTTTCGGCCGGCAACTGGCCTTGCACACCCTCAGCCTCGGCTACCCGACCGTGGTCACGGCGCGTAACCCGGCGCAGGTCGAAGACATCGTCAAAGGGCATGAAGACATTGCACTGGTCTTGAAGCTGGACGTCACCGATCCGGCGCAGGTCAACGCTGCCGTTGAGGCCGCACAAGCGCGTTTCGGCTGTATTGATGTGTTGGTGAACAACGCAGGGATCGGCTACTTCGGTTCCTTCGAAGAAAGCGATCTGGCTGAAGTGCGCAAGATGATGGACATCAACGTCTGGGGCCTCGTCGAGATGACTCGCGCGGTGTTACCGGGGATGCGCCAGCAGCGTCGCGGGACGGTGGTGAATATCTCATCGGTCGGCGGGATCGTTGCGTTCCCTGCGGTGAGTTTCTATCACGCGACCAAGTTTGCGGTGGAAGGGATTTCCGAATCCCTGGCCCAGGAAGTTGCGCCGCTCGGCATTAAGGTGTTGATCGTCGAACCCAGCGGTTTTCGCACCGATTGGGCGGGTCGCTCGGCCAACGAAGCGAGCCAGACCATCGACGACTACCGTGAAACGGCTGGCAAACGCCTGGACATGATCCGCGGCTACAACGGCAAGCAACCGGGCGACCCGGTGCGGGCGGCGGTGGCCATCGTCAATGCGGTCGAGGCCGAGAATCCGCCGTTGCGTCTGTTGTTGGGCAAAGCGGCACTGGCCGGTGGTCGCGGCAAGATCGAAGCCCTGCGCAAGGACTTTGAAGGTTGGGCGAGTGTCAGCGAAGGCGCTGACTTCCCAAGCTAAAAGTCGCGACGCAAAACAAAATGTGGGAGCAAGCCCAGGCTCTGTAGCAGCTGTCGAGCCCCGGCGAGGCTGCGTTCGGCTGCGAAGCAGTCGTAAAACCTGAGCGCGAGGGTATCCTGAAATACCGCGTCGCCTGATTTTACGACTGCTTCGCAGCCGAACGCAGCCTCGCCGGGGCTCGACAGCTGCTACAGGGCTTAGTAGCCGAACTTGTCCCGTAGTCCGTAATACCAGGCACCCAGCGCCGCAAACGGCGTCCGCAACAATTGCCCACCCGGAAACGGGTAATGCGGCAAATCCGCAAACGCATCAAACCGCTCAGCCTGACCGCGCAATGCCTCGGCCAGCACCTTGCCCGCCAGGTGCGTGTAGGTCACGCCATGGCCGCTGCAACCCTGGGAATAGTAGATGTTGTCACCCAGCCGTCCGACCTGCGGAAGACGCGACAGCGTCAGCAGGAAGTTTCCGGTCCAGGCGTAATCAATTTTCACGTCCTTGAGCTGCGCAAAGGCCTTGAGCATCTTCGGCCGGATAATCGCTTCAATATTCGCCGGATCCCGCGCGCCATACACCACGCCACCGCCGAAGACCAAACGCTTGTCCCCGGTCAGGCGGTAGTAGTCGAGCAGGTAATTGCAGTCTTCGACGCAGTAATCCTGCGGCAACAAACTCTTGGCCAGCGCATCGCCCAACGGTTCGGTGGTGATCACCTGAGTCCCGCACGGCATCGACTTCGCCGCCAACTCCGGCACCAGATTGCCAAGGTAGGCGTTGCCCGCAACGATGATGAACTTGGCCCTGACCTTGCCCTGTGGCGTATGCACCACCGGATTCGCCCCGCGCTCGATGCGCACGGCCGGCGACTGTTCATAAATAGTGCCGCCCAGCGACTCGACAGCGGCCGCTTCACCGAGTGCCAGGTTCAACGGATGAATGTGCCCGCCGCTCATGTCGAGCATGCCGCCGACATACTGATCGCAGCCCACCACTTCACGAATGCGCCTTTGATCCAGCAACTCAAGCTGCGAGTGACCGAAGCGCTCCCACAGACGCTTCTGGGATTCCAGATGGCCCATCTGCTTGGCGGTGATGGCGGCGAACACACCGCCGTCCTTCAAGTCGCACTGGATATTATATTTGGCGACCCGCTCACGAATGATCCGCCCGCCCTCGAACGCCATCTGCCCCAGCAACTGAGCCTGCTTGGGGCCGACACTGCGCTCGATCACATCGATGTCACGGCTATAACTGTTAACGATCTGCCCGCCATTACGCCCCGAGGCACCAAACCCGACCTTGGCCGCCTCCAGCACGGTTACCCGAAAACCGTTCTCCAGCAGAAACAGGGCAGAGGACAACCCGGTGTAACCGGCGCCGATTACACAGACATCAGTTTCCACGTCATCCTGTAAAGCCGGACGCGGCGGAACCGCATTGGCCGATGCGGCGTAATAGGACTCTGGGTAAGGGGTGTTCGCCATCCTGCTGCCTCTGTTTAATATATTTTACGAGTGCGCCGATCCTACCCGAGTTAAAAAACCGCCGCCAGCCACCGGAAAATCTTCTTCCCGGCAGCAAAATTAAATATTTTGCATATTCATAGGGTTAGCTCGAAAAAAGGTGTTGACACCCCTCCGGAATTCCGTAGAATGCCGCCTCACAGCAGGCACGTAGCTCAGTTGGTTAGAGCACCACCTTGACATGGTGGGGGTCGTTGGTTCGAGTCCAATCGCGCCTACCAAACAAAATCCGCTCTGCTGGGCGGTCTAGAAGGGCTCACCGAAAGGTGGGCCCTTTTTTGTTGTCCCCAAATCCGTATTTTCAGAATCAGCACTTTGAGATTGAATGACCGCAATTTTCGGTGCGGCGCCGGGTACTGGCAAATGTCGCCCCATTCAAAATAGTCGGTTGCTATCCCGCGCCGCGCTTACTTGGTTTTGGAGGCGCGTCAGGACACTCATCGGCCCATCGCGTAACCGTCATGTCATTGAATTGCTCCCCAATGGTGTCGACGCGCAGGCAAGCGCCGTTCTTTGAGTAGAACAAGATGCAGCGCGAACTATCAAAAGAGCAGACATCGACCTCGAAGAACTTGCGTGCAGCCAGCTCCCGCTCCGCGCCACTATGTTCATAGCCGTCGGTGGTATGCATCCGCGTCGGCTTCCATCCTTGTTTGACGAGATTGGCCCTGGCCGCGCCCAAGGGCTCACCGACCGCGATGCCTGCCGGCCCGCGCCTGTCGCTTGTCGCCTTCGAGCCATCCGCAAATGCTGCGCTGGTGCCAATGCAATAAAGTGCGACGAGCGCGAGGATCGAAGCCTTCATTTAACAACCCCTCCAGCCGATTTGTAGCTCGCCAAAAACGCTGAATACTCGACATACGGCTGCGGCGGATAATGATTCGCCTTACCAGGACCTTCGGGAAGTGCCGCCCACCTCGTTGCCGCCTTCGGCATTGCTCCCGGATGTCGCCGGTCTTGATCTTGTCGATCACACCGAGGGTGCGCAGAATGTCCACCGCCATAAGGTCTTGCGTATTAGGCGTAAAGTCGGTGAGCTCCATCTTTCCGGCATACTCGCGCCAATTGGCAATGTTAATTTGATACCTGCCCGATGCTGTAATTGATTCGCCGTAACCTGCCCCCGGATCGGTGGACTCATCAGTGAAAGTCCATTTTCCAGTTAAAACCCTGTGCCCAGCCATAACCATATTTCGCGTGGTAGTTACTTCCTTCGAATTCGGCAATGGCATCAAAAAATGCCTTCACGTTCTTATTCTTCAAATACTCTTCATTCTCGGCTCGTCTTTTCTTTTGTTTGGTTGACAGCTGTTTGGCTAAAAAGTGTGTGGCCAACTGCTTGGTTATTGCATCGGAGGGGAGGTCGTGACCAACGCAGGAAGATAATGGTGTTGCAGCGGGTCATGGTGATGGGTGAGTTAGCGGTGATCGAGTACTGGAAAACCACAAGCCCGGGTAGTCGCCAGGCACTGTAACGAGGGCATTTCCCCCACATTATAGGTTTTTTGACAGCTGTCGCATGGCTGGAAATCCCTCACTCCCGCTGTGCTTTGAACCTGACCGGCAAACCCCGTTCAAGCAGGATTTGCCAGCCTTTCGCACCAACGAGGGCGTTACGCCTTGGTGTTAATGATCTCGCCAGTGATCTGCCCGTTACCGTTCACAACGCCAGCCGTCGGCGCTGGAGTGTGTGCAGGTTGATGGTGGTGCTTTTGCATCAAGTGCTGCGCCTGACGATCACCATGCCCTGCTTCTTGAGCGGTTTGCGCAGCTGTTTCGTTGGCTTCTTTCAGGGCTGCCGCAACATTGCTCGTCGCGGTGGCGACGGCTGTGGTGCTCTGATTTTCTTTCGCCGCAGGCTGACTCTGGGCAGAACTTTGCCCGTTGATAGTCACTGCGGTTGAAGCGGATACGGCTCCGATGGACATAGAGAGCTCTCGACTGATTGGATTGCACAGGTGTTTTTTAATCATTGCGATTACATCAACGTTACCCGTTAAGTCCTTGCCCGCAGGGCTGTTTTTGCCTGGCCCTCCTCGATATCGACTCATGGCGGCGCCTAGCGTAGGCGCGCAGTTGTAGGGCCCTTGTCAGATAAAGGTGAAAGCTTCGTGGTTTGGCGCGACGAGCCCGTAATTTGGCCCATGCATAAGCGTCGACTGTCGTGCTGAAGGTTTTGCAGGTAAGCCTGGGGGCGGCTGGAGATTTTTCAGGTAGGGGGTGCAGGTGAGTATCGCAGTCCGATATTTTTCCGCGTCGGACCCACGCGGTAGAGCAAGGCGACTGGGGGCGGCCTTACTTGGCGTTCAACTTCTTCAGTTCTTCATAAGTCGCCGACTGTACAAACCAGAAGCCGGAAACGATGCACCAGGTCAGGGTGCCCGCAATGAAAATGCCTGCCCCGGACCAGAAGCCCTGAACGAACACCATCACCACTGCCATGATCCAGATAACGGCCAGCGCGACATACAGAACTACGTTGTTTACGCCAATTACGAACTCTTTCACGTCTATATCCCTTTTGAATGATTGTCCTCTGGCTCCTTACACAAGGGCCAGTGGGCGGCATGATAGGGAGATAGCTGGCGGGTCACCAGTCATGTCGCGGCTTGTTACTCAAATTGCCGAATAAGTACGATCACCTCTCCAGCACCCGCCCCGGAAAGAACAACTCAAAACACGTCTCCCCATTCTCGCTGGTGACGCCATACCGGCCGCTGTGCAACTGCATGATCGTCGCCACAATCGACAACCCCAGACCATTCGATTGCGCCGACCGCTCCCGCGACTCATCCACCCGATAAAACCGCTCAAACAGTTTCGGCAGATGCTGCGGCGCAATGGTCGCGCCCTGGTTACTCACCCGCAGGCTGATCCCGTCGGAGGAGGGCGTCGCACTCACCACCAATTCAGAATCCGGCGCGCCATATTTGATGGCGTTGGCGCACAAGTTGGCCAGCGCCCGGCGCAACAACATCGGCTCGGCCCAGATCACGCCGCTGCCATGGGCCTTGATGCTGATCCCGGCATCCGCCGCCAACCCTTCGAAATAGTCCGCCATGCGCTCCATTTCGTCCGCCGCGTCCAGTTCCTGGCGTTGGCGCAAGGCGCTGGCGGGGTCGGTGCGGGCCAGGAACAGCATGTTGTCGAGCATGCGCGCCAGGCGTTCGAGTTCTTCGACGTTGGAGGCGAGCAGTTGTTGGTAGGCTTCAACGCTGCGGCTTTGCTGGAGGGCGACTTGGGTTTCGCCGAGCAGGTTGTTGATCGGGGTGCGCAGTTCGTGGGCCATGTCGGTGGAGACTTGGCCGAGTTGGATAAAGCCTGTGGCGAGGCGATCGAGGACGCCGTTGAAGGCGTCGATCATCGGCAGCACTTCCAGCGGCGCGCCGTGGCTGTCGAGGCGTTCGGTGAGGTTGCCGACGCCGATGCCCTGAGCGTGGGCCGCGAGACGACGCAGTGGGCGCAACCCGCGATAGAGCAGCAAGTAGCCGCAGAGGGCGAGCAACAACGCGGCGATACTGGCGAGGATGTAAACCCGCAGTCGGTAATTGGCGAGCACGCTGGTGCGCTCGGTCATCAGCCGCCCGGCCACCACTTGCAGGCTGCCCAGGTCGCCCGAATCGATGGTCGCCGCCAGCGCCGCGAAGGGCACGCCATCGACGCCGGGGAAGTGCTGCACGTCGGTCAGCACCAGCGGATGGTCCATTGTCACCGGCGATAAGGTCGGCATGTCGAGGTTGCCGGGGTTGACCACCAGCAACGGCTTTTGCCCCGGCGCACCAATCATCAGCAGGGATTCGCGGTTGCCGAGCATGTTCTGGAACAACGCCGGTTTGCTCTTGATCAGGTCCAGGGTGTTGCTGTCATTCAGGAAGGTGCGCAGTTGATCGACGCGGGTGACCAGCGCGGCATCGTCCCGGCGGATCAGCTCACGCTCCAGCTCGCGATACAAACACACGCCCAGCGTGATCAGCGAGGCAAACGCCAGCAAGGCAAACAGCAGCGCCAGTCGCAGGGTCAGGGAATGCGGCCGACTGTTCATGGTTGCGTATCAAAGCGATAGCCGATACCGCGCACGCTGTGAATCAGTTTTAGCTGGAACGGGTCGTCGACTTTCAAGCGCAAGCGTCGCACGGCAACGTCGACCACATTGGTGTCGCTGTCGAAGTTCATGTCCCACACCCGCGAGGCAATCAGCGAGCGCGACAGCACCTGGCCCTGATGCGTGGTGAACAAGTGCAGCAGGGCGAATTCCTTGTTGGTCAGGGTGATCCGCACGCCGGCACGGGTGACGCGGCGCTTGAGCACGTCGATTTGCAGGTCGGCGATTTGCAGTTGTTCTTCTTCGCGGGACGGACCGCGACGGGTCAGGGTGCGCAGGCGCGCCACCAGTTCGGCGAAGGAAAACGGTTTTATCAGGTAATCGTCGGCGCCGAGTTCCAGGCCCTTGATGCGGTCGGCGATGTCGTCGCGGGCACTGAGGAACAGCACCGGCGTATCGGCCTCCTTGCGCAAGCGCCGCAGGACTTCCCAGCCGTCCATTTTCGGCATCATGACATCGAGCACGATGACGTCGAACGAGGTTTCCAGGGCCAGGTGCAAGCCGTCCGCGCCATTGCGCGCCAGGCTGACCGAGTAACCGAGTTCCTGCAGGCCGTTGAGCAGGTAGTTACCTGCCTTGGGCTCGTCTTCAACGACAAGGATATTCATGGTCGGTTTCCGTCAGAAATCATTGCGCCGTGAACGGCGTGAGCCAGTGTAGCCCGATCATCTGCACCTGATGCGAGCTGCACCGTGCTGGCGACGCACAATCAATGATCATTGGTGCAACCGGAGCCTTCAACCTGGTAATCCAGCACATGCTCCTGACCCTTGTGGTCCAGGTAATCGAGTCGCGCAGGAATGATGCCGCACTCTTGCGAAATGTCAGTGGTGGACAGGACTTTAGCAACGTCCAGGTGTACGAAGAAACCGCTCTTGTCGTGTATCACCGGCGCCTGCGGCTGGGTGTCGGCAAAGGCTGAGCCGGTGGCGAGGAGGGCGGCGAAACCGAGGATTAACATTTTCATGAGGTGTCTCTCTCTGAGATCTGGATGTAGGTGACTGCCGGTTGAGTAGCTGGGCAGTGAGCTCAGGTTAACGAGGCGATCCAGACAGCCGACCAACAGTTGAATGACAAAGTTGTAATCAAAATCGACTGGGGAATTACGGCTGTTGGCAATGGGTTGTTGCACGGCGAACAGGGCCAGGGCTTTGTCGTGAGGAGCATCACCGGCGAAGTACTTAAGGAGGGCATCCTGCTTCAGCGTGAGGTAACCGTCGTGCTCCTCGGTGCCTGCGCGCACGGGCATGGCCGGGTAATTGCCGGCGAGGGCGACGCAATCTGCTCCAGCGTCCGGAGCCCGGGCAGCGACGTCAGACCTAAAGACACAAATGGTCGAAGATCTCACTCAGCGCCTGAGTCGGCGTCCGGCGGGTACCGCTGACGGTGCAGGGCTGGTGTGAAAACGAGGCCCTGCGTGTAAACGTCGGGGCTCAGTGTGTTTGTCGCGCGCGCAAAAACTCGATGACCAGGTGAGCGGACGTATCGGGTGCAGCCTGAAGCAGGCAGTGTGGGGCGTCGACTTCGATCACTTGCACCTGTGGTTTCAGCTCAGAGATCCGCATGCACGCTGCCTTTGGCACCACTCGATCCTGGGTGGCACGCAAATAAACAGTGGGCACATTGATCCGTGCAAGCTGCGCCGATACATCGATGTCGAGCACCGATCGCAGTCGCTCGCGCATAACCGAAGGTTTGACCTTGTTGATCGCCCGACTCAGTGCGGTGCGCAAAGCAGCGCTGGAAAATCGACCGAGCAACAATGGGCTGAGCCATCGGGCCGGCACGAGTCCCACCGGCAGCATATTGCGCAGAAAGCCCAAGCGGCGGAACAGCGGCCGCGGGTTACTGGCAAAGGTGCAGCAGAGCACCAGCCCGACCTGCAGAGGCAGATTCAAGGCTGTCAGGGACAGGGCGATCGGTCCGGAGAAGGACTCTCCCAGCAACACGAACGGCCGGTCGGTGGGCAACGCTTGCCTGGCAATGGCTTGCAGTTCCCCATGGTTCAACGGGATGTCGCAGGGGTAAGTCACGACAACCGTGTCGCAAGCGTTCTCCAGGGCCGCCACGAACGCCTGGAACAGTTCACCCGTTCCATCCATGCCCGGTAGCAGGACCAGCGTCGGCAGGTTTGATCGGTTCATGTATTGCGTCCTTGGTGAATGGCTATTCTGGCCCATTCGGTCCACATCACGCTTCGAAAAATCCCCTTTCGGTCTGTGGGCAGATTTCCGGGTTCTGGACTACTACTGACGAACCTTTTCCATTCCCTGCCTGGAGCATTCCCATGCTGTCTCACTGGTTTCTTGCGGCGATCCACCTCTTGGCTGTTGCCTTGGGTCTCTGGGCGGTGCTCACTCGCGGCACGGCGTTAAGTCGTCTGGCTGCGGGAACGGCTCAGGTTCGTAGCGTGCTGGTCGCGGATAACGTGTGGGGGATTTGTGCCGGGATTTTGTTGATCACAGGTCTGATGCGAGCCTTCGGGGGGTATGAAAAGGGCACCGACTACTACCTTCATCAGCCGCTGTTTCATCTCAAGATGACGCTGTTTGTGATCATTTTGCTAATGGAACTGGCGCCGATGACCACCTTGATCAAATGGCGAATCGCGCTGGGGCGTGGCGCATCGGTTGATCTGGGGCGGGCCAGGCTGTTTGCACGGCTCAGTCACATTGAAGCCCTGTTGTTGATGCTCATGGTGATCGCGGCCACCGGCATGGCACGGGGTGTGACCTTCGGCTAGCAACGCTGATTCGTCGGGATTGACAGCCACGGCGTGGCTGAAGCCGGTCGTATGGCTTCACGTAACAGGGGAGGGAGCGGCGGCGGGTGCCCAGCGAATGCCGAGCGTGAATCTTTAGCCAGCCATTGCGCTGAAGCGAACGGGCTGGCTACTGATGCAGCAGGATTCAGGGGGTTTGTGGTTTGTCTGGTGCGGTCAGACCGGCCTGAATGCGCTGATAGATTTCTTCGCGATGTACGGCAACGTCTTTCGGGGCGTTGATGCCAATCCGGACTTGCTGGCCGCTAACGCCCAGAATAGTGATCGTAATGTCATCACCGATATTTATGCTTTCACCGACTTTGCGGGTGAGTATCAGCATGGTCTTCTCCTTGATTGCGTGTAGGGCACCTGATTCAGACAGTGCAGAGGTCGGTGTAGTTATAGATTAGTGCGAAGTCTCGTGGTTTGGGTGCCTCTTTCTGACGCGCAGATGCTGCATTAATTCCCAAGGCGTAACTATACAGAGGCCGCAACCATCATTCTCGTTGTTTTAAGCCCATTTTGCGGCACTCGGGAAGTATTCATGAATGTTAAAATCCGCGCTTTCAGCATTCAGAGGGAAACGTTGTGCGCAAAATGGCCTTGGTAATCGCAGTATTGGCGTTGGCGGGATGTGGTGAGGGCAAGGAAGCTAGCACTCAAAAGACGCCATCCAGCGCTGTTTCCGTGCAGGCTTCAGTCCCTGCTCCGGCAGCTGGTCCGCAATGGGATCTCGAAGTGCGCGGCGAAACAACCCAGGCAGTCAGCGACCTCAGCGGCTGGCTGATCGAACACAGCTTCGTTTCCAATGTGGTTCGGGAAAACGGCAAGGACCGTATCCTGCTCGGCCCGTTCGGATCCAAAGCCGAGGCCGAGGCACGGCAGGCTGACTTGAACGCGGCGCTGACCAAGGCGAAAAAGATGAACATCGAATCGCTGATCATCGAGCGTCCGGCGGCTCAGTAACCGCACAACTGTTCGGCGCCGTTCCGCGGGGACTCTTGAAGGGGGACTGGAGGACGTCAACGTAGACGAGGGGATCCTCAGGGGAGCCTCCGAATCGGCCAACGATGGTTTCTACGGCTGGATCGCCGGGGAAACGTGGCGGTGATGAGTCTGCACAAGTACTTGATCAAGGCGCGCGGCATTCCCCGGGAGTCTCTCAACCTGATGGGCGACCGGCGCTATAACAAAGTCGGCGGTTAGAAACAAAAAAGGCCTCGGGTTTAATGCCCGAGGCCTTTGTGTTTTCAGCGTTTGTTCAACCGCAGGCTTTCATGTTTACCGGGCCGACAAACTCGTTACCGCGACCCATCACACAGGCCACGCTCTGGTTGCGCTGGCGCTCCCAGGCTTGCACCGGGTAGGTCTTGTTCCAGGCTTCATACAGTTGGCGATCCTGTCTGGACAGTTTCAAGGCGTACTGCTTGCTCATGTAGAAGTACGTCCGGGCGATCATCCCGCGTATCGAAGGGCGCGGCATGACCTTCTTGGCCTTGAAGTCGACCTGCGTCAGGCACGAACCGTATTGGCCCGATTGTACCGGCAGCCAGCCAAAGCTGAAGTTGCTGCGGTCGCCATTTACCTCGCCGATGCTCGGCACCAAGTTGTGCAAGTCGGCCTCGGCCTTCTGATACGTCGGGTCGTAGCGCGTGCAGTTTTTGCGTCCGCCCGACTGCCAGCATTGGCGCTGATGACCGATCTGCCAGGCCGGGACAATGTGTTCCCACTCGATGCGCGAGGCGCGCTTGAGGCTTTTGCGCGGCACATACCCACAGGCGGCGAGGTCCACCTTGTTACCGGTGTATTTGCAGCCGCAATAAAACTCGGTGGATTGCGGTGCGTAAAGCTTCCAGGCGACTTTCTTGGCTTCGTTGAAGGTGCGCGGAGCGCCAGCCTGGGCCCCCATGGCGATGAACAGAAACAACAAAGCAAAACAACGGACACTCATTGACTCAATCTTCCTTCGGCACAACCCAAAAAATCTGCACGCCGCCATCGTCGCGATAGGCGAGGGTGACGTTATCGTTCTCGTCGATTTCTTCGAGCAGCTGTTCCCACTCAGCCACCGGTTCGTCAGGAAGACGGAAGATCAGGGCGGCTTTGGCTTTCTGGGCACTTTGGGAATTGATGATTTTTTGGACGCGAATGCCCATGCGTTGATAGGCGTCAGGAGAGGCGGAAGTGGTGGCCATGGGATTATCCTTATTAAGCTGTACGCGCATACAGTATTTGGCTGTAGGAATTTTCGCAACTGCTTAAAATTCAAGAAAATCCTCTGACAGTGGTTTTTTCCGTTTGGTGTAAGACGGTCAGGATTTTTTGTAGGGCAATGACCCCTCGCCAGAGTGGCGAAGGGTGTAAGCGGTGCCCGACCGGAACCGGTCGGGCGAGGGCCGATCAGTATTCCCAGAACATCCGTTGCAGCTCTTTGCTGTCGTTGGTCTTGGTCAGTGCAACCATGGCCAGGATCCGGGCTTTTTGCGGGTTCAAGTCATGCGCTACAACCCAGTCGTATTTGTCGTCAGGTTGTTCAGCGTTACGCAGGACGAAACCGCCGGCGTTGACGTGGGACGAGCGGATGATTTGCACGCCGTCCTTGCGCAGGGCCTGCAGGGTTGGAACGACGCGCGAAGACACCGAGCCGTTGCCGGTGCCGGCGTGGATGATCGCTTTGGCGCCGGACTGAGCCAGGGCTTTGTAGGCGACATCGCTGACGTTGCCGTAGGAGTAGGCGATTTCGACGTCAGGCAGGCTCTTGATGGTTTTGATGTCGAATTCCGAGTCCATGGTGTGACGCTTGGCCGGCAGACGGAACCAGTAGGATTTGCCTTCGACCACCATGCCCAACGGGCCCCAGGCACTTTTGAAGGCCTCGGTCTTGATGTTGATCATTTTGCTGACGTCGCGACCGGACTGGATTTCATCGTTCATGGTCACCAGCACGCCTTTGCCGCGTGCTTCTTTGCTACTGGCCACGGCCACGGCGTTGTAGAGGTTCAGCATGCCGTCAGCCGACATCGCAGTGCCTGGGCGCATGGAGCCGACCACGATGATCGGCTTGTCGGTTTTTTCCACCAGGTTCAGGAAGTAAGCGGTTTCTTCCAGGGTGTCGGTACCGTGGGTGATGACGATGCCATCGACGTCTTTGCTATCGGCCAGTTCTGCCACGCGACGACCCAGTTGCAACAGGTTGTCGTTGGTGATGCTTTCAGAGGCGATCTGCATGACCTGTTCGCCACGCACATTCGCCAGTTTGCCGAGCTCCGGCACGCCGGCAATCAGTTGCTCGATACCGACTTTGGCCGCTTGATAAGTGGCACTGTTGGCCGCGCTGGCGCCAGCGCCGGCGATCGTGCCGCCGGTGGCGAGGATCACCACATTAGCCAGTTTCTGTTGGGTTTCGACTTCTTTCGCCTGAAGGGCGGTCGGCAGGAGCAGCAGGAGGGCCAAAGCGCCCGGAATAAAAGTATTGAATGCAGATTTCATTATTTTCTCTCTAGTCGTGACGGTGCTGATGCAGGTTCATCTAGATACGCCCCCGGCAGATCTGAACGCCTGGGGTGCACGAGAAGGAGCAGGATCTGTACCAGCCGTACTTTGAATGAGAGAAAACTTTAAGCTTATGATTTATATCAGTATTTATGTGGTTGGCGGGGCAGGTGCACAGCTTGGTGTCCGGGTTTCCGAACACCTTTGGTGTTTGTGTTCGGTTCTCCGAAAAAACCTGCGACTTTCGTTGGGCAAATCGCCTTGCGAAATTTCAGATCGCTGCTAAAGAAATTCGCGTTCAGGTCGATGCTCCTCTAAAGGATCTTACTTTTTCAGGAGCTCACATGTCGTTATCCGTCGGTATTCCGAATGCTGCAGGCATCACCATCGGTGGCAAATCAGCTGCTACCATCCGGGCGTTGAACGAAGCTACGGCGCAGGCGGCAGATAAAGCGCTGGGCGTCAGCAAGGACGACGGCAAGCAAGTCAAGACGGGTGCCGTGGGCCTGGCAGCGGGTGCAGACACGCAGCAAGCCCCGGACACCACCAGTGTGACGGTGAAAATGCTGCTCAAGCGCATGCAAGAGCTGCAACAGCAACTGCGCGAGCAACAGCAGCAATTGGCCGCAGCTCAAGCGGCGTCCTATCCGACACCGGAAGCCAAGTCCACCGCGGTGATGGCTGTTCAAGGTCAGATAGCCGAAACCAACGGTGCGCTGCTGGAAGTCTCCAACGCCCTGGTCAAGGAAATGACCAAGGGCGCCGGTAGCGGGTCGGTGGTCAACACCACGGCATGATGTGAATGCCCGGTTTTTGCCAACCAGTGCAAAAAATTGGTCGTTTCTGCTCGTTGACAAATCCCGGCTGGGTTCGCATAGTTCGGTCTACGCAAACGTTTGCGCGGCGTTCCCGATGACTTGATTCATCGACGACGCCCTGAAGCTGCGCCAGCGCAAGCGTTGCTCACAATAATCATAAGATCGGAGTGAACCCATGAAGCTGCCATTCGCTGGACGTCTTCTCGCTGTCGCTATGCTGGCTGCCGCATCCACCGCTTTGCCCCTCTCTTCGGCTTTCGCCGACACCCCCGAAAAACCTAAAGTCGCCCTGGTCATGAAATCTCTGGCCAACGAATTCTTCCTGACCATGGAAGACGGCGCCAAGGCCTACCAGAAAGAACACTCCGCCGATTTCGACCTGATCTCCAACGGCATCAAGGACGAAACCGACACCGCTGGCCAGACGCGCATCGTCGAGCAAATGATCCTGGCCAAGGTCAATGCACTGGTCATCGCGCCTGCTGACTCCAAGGCCATGGTGCCGGTGATCAAGAAAGCCGTCGATGCCGGCATTACCGTAATCAACATCGACAACCAGCTCGATCCGGCCGTCGTCAAAAGCAAGAACATCAGCGTACCGTTTGTAGGCCCGGACAACCGCAAAGGCGCGCGTCTGGTGGGCGAGTACCTGGCCAAGCAACTGAAGGCTGGTGACGAAGTCGGCATCATCGAAGGCGTGTCCACCACGACCAACGCCCAGCAGCGTACCGCAGGCTTCAAGGATGCGATGGAAGCGGCGAATATCAAGGTCGTGTCGCTGCAATCCGGTGACTGGGAGATCGACAAAGGCAACAAGGTTGCCGCCTCGATTCTCAGTGAATACCCGCAAGTCAAAGCCCTGCTGACCGGTAACGACAGCATGGCCGTAGGCGCCGTTTCCGCCGTCCGTGCAGCGGGCAAGGCTGGCAAGGTTCAGGTCGTCGGCTACGACAACATCAACGCCATCAAGCCGATGCTCAAGGACGGCCGCGTCCTGGCCACCGCTGACCAGTTTGCTGCCAGGCAAGCGGTGTTCGGCATCGAGACTGCGCTGAAAATCATCAAGGGCGAGAAAGTCGACAGCGGCACCAACGGTGTGATCGAAACTCCGGTAGAGCTGGTTACCAAGTAGTCCTTCTGGCGACACAACGGTGCTCGCCCGTCCGGGCGAGCGCATGGAGAGTTTTTTATGTCACTTTGCGCCCCGAACGCTGTCCTCTCGGTCAGCGGTATCGGTAAGACCTATGCCCAACCGGTCCTGACCGGCATCGACCTGACGCTGATGCGCGGTGAAGTGCTGGCGCTGACCGGTGAGAACGGCGCCGGCAAAAGTACCTTGTCGAAGATCATCGGCGGGCTGGTCACGCCGACCACCGGCCAGATGCAATTCCAGGGTCAGGAATACCGCCCCGGCAGCCGGACCCAGGCTGAAGACCTGGGCATCCGCATGGTCATGCAAGAACTCAATCTGTTGCCGACGCTGTCGGTGGCGGAAAACCTGTTTCTCGACAACCTGCCGAGCAACGGTGGCTGGATCAGCCGCAAGCAACTGCGCAAGGCCGCGATCGAGGCCATGGCCCAGGTCGGTCTCGACGCGATCGACCCGGACACCCTGGTCGGCGAGTTGGGCATCGGTCACCAGCAAATGGTCGAGATCGCCCGTAACCTGATCGGCGACTGCCATGTGCTGATCCTCGACGAACCGACCGCGATGCTGACGGCCCGTGAAGTCGAGATGCTGTTCGAACAGATCACTCGCCTGCAAGCCCGCGGCGTGTCGATCATCTACATTTCCCACCGCCTCGAGGAACTGGCGCGAGTGGCCCAGCGCATTGCCGTGCTGCGTGACGGCAACCTGGTCTGCGTCGAGCCGATGGCCAATTACAACAGCGAGCAACTCGTCACCCTGATGGTGGGCCGTGAGTTGGGCGAACACATGGACATGGGCCAGCGCAACATTGGCGCGCCGGCCTTGACGGTCAAAGGGCTGACCCGCTCCGACAAGGTTCGCGATGTGTCTTTCGAAGTGCGTGCCGGTGAGATCTACGGCATTTCCGGGCTGATCGGGGCAGGGCGCACCGAGTTGCTGCGACTGATCTTCGGCGCCGATACAGCGGACAGCGGCACGGTCGCGCTGGGTTCTCCGGCTAAAGTCGTGAGCATTCGTTCGCCGGCTGATGCGGTGGGTCACGGCATTGCCCTGATCACCGAGGACCGCAAAGGCGAAGGCCTGCTGCTGACTCAATCGATCAGCGCCAATATTGCCTTGGGCAACATGCCGGTGATTTCCAGTGCGGGCGTCGTCAATAACGGTGACGAGATGGCACTGGCCCAGCGTCAGATCGACGCGATGCGCATCCGCAGTTCCAGTCCAACACAACTGGTGTCCGAGTTATCCGGTGGCAACCAGCAGAAAGTCGTGATCGGCCGTTGGCTGGAACGCGACTGTTCGGTGATGTTGTTCGACGAGCCGACTCGCGGTATCGACGTCGGCGCCAAGTTCGACATCTATGCCTTGCTGGGTGAATTGACGCGCCAGGGCAAGGCGCTGGTGGTGGTGTCCAGTGACCTGCGTGAACTGATGCTGATCTGCGATCGGATCGGCGTGTTGTCGGCAGGCCGCCTGATTGACACCTTCGAGCGCGACAGCTGGACCCAGGATGATTTGCTTGCCGCCGCTTTTGCCGGCTACCAAAAACGTGATGCGTTGCTCAACGAAGCAGCGCCTAGGGATCTTCCATGAAAACTGCAGCATCTGCCGGTAAACGTAGTGGCAATTTTTACGGGCTGGGCACCTACCTGGGCCTGGCCGGTGCCTTGCTGGCGATGGTCGCGCTGTTCTCGGTCCTGAGCAGCCATTTCCTGTCGTATGACACCTTCAGCACCCTGGCCAACCAGATCCCGGACTTGATGGTGCTGGCGGTTGGCATGACCTTCGTGTTGATCATCGGCGGTATCGACCTGTCGGTCGGTTCGGTGCTGGCGCTCGCAGCCTCGGCGGTCAGCGTGGCGATTCTCGGCTGGGGCTGGAGTGTCTTGCCCGCAGCGTTGCTCGGCATGGCGGTTGCTGCACTCGCCGGGACCATCACCGGTTCGATCACCGTGGCCTGGCGGATCCCGTCGTTCATCGTGTCCCTCGGCGTGCTGGAAATGGCCCGTGGTCTGGCGTACCAGATGACCGGCTCGCGCACGGCTTACATCGGTGACGCTTTTGCCTGGCTGTCCAACCCGATAGCTTTCGGTATTTCGCCATCGTTCATCATTGCCTTTGTGATCATCATCGTCGCCCAGGCTGTGCTGACCCGTACTGTGTTCGGTCGCTACCTGATCGGCATTGGCACCAACGAAGAGGCGGTGCGTCTGGCCGGGATCAATCCAAAGCCCTACAAGATTCTGGTGTTCAGCCTGATGGGCTTGCTGGCCGGCATCGCCGCGCTGTTTCAGATTTCCCGCCTGGAAGCGGCGGACCCGAATGCCGGCTCCGGCCTGGAACTGCAAGTGATCGCCGCCGTGGTGATCGGTGGCACCAGCCTGATGGGCGGCCGTGGTTCGGTCATCAGCACCTTCTTCGGTGTGTTGATCATTTCGGTATTGGCGGCGGGCCTCGCGCAGATCGGTGCGAGCGAACCGACCAAACGCATCATCACCGGTGCGGTTATCGTGGTGGCGGTGGTTCTGGATACTTATCGCAGTCAGCGCGCAAGCCGGCGGACCTGATTCATGGCAACGATCAAGGATGTGGCAGCACTTGCAGGTATTTCCTACACCACGGTGTCCCACGTGGTGAACAAGACGCGGCCGGTCAGTGAAGAAGTGCGGGTGAAAGTCGAGGCGGCGATCAAGAGCCTCGACTACGTCCCGAGCGCCGTCGCGCGTTCGTTAAAAGCGAAAACCACGGCGACCATCGGTTTGCTGGTGCCCAACAGCCTCAACCCGTACTTCGCCGAACTGGCCCGAGGCATCGAGGATTACTGCGAGCGTAACGGCTACTGCGTGATCCTCTGCAACTCCGACGATAACCCGGACAAGCAGCGCAGCTACCTGCGGGTGCTGCTGGAAAAACGCATCGACGGCTTGATCGTGGCTTCGGCCGGTGGCGATGCCGGGTTCGCAGCAGGTCTTGCAGGCGTGCGCACGCCGATGGTGATTGTCGACCGCGGACTGGAAGGCGTGAATGCCGACCTGGTGCGCATTGACCACGAATACGGCGCCTATCTGGCAACCCGGCATCTTCTGGAGCTGGGGCATCGGGACATCGCCACCATCGGCGGACCGGCGAGTACCAGTGTGGCGCAAATGCGTCTGGCCGGTTATTGCCGGGCATTGAAGGAGGCAGGTGTCGAAGTGCCCCGCGAGCGCATGCTCGAAAGCGATTTCACCAGCACCGGTGGTTACAGCGCCGCCGCGATCTTGCTGGAAAAGAACCCGCCGAGCGCGATTTTCGCCGGTAACGACATGATCGGTATCGGTGTGCTGCGCGCGGCTGCCGAGCGCAACATTCGTGTGCCCGCCGAGTTGTCGGTGATCGGCTTCGATGACATCCAGATGAGCCGTTATGTTTATCCGGCGCTGACCACCGTGGGCCAGTCGATCCTGCAGCTTGGTGAGATGGCAGCCGAGGTACTGTTGCGAAGGATTGCCACGCCGGACCTGGCCACTGATCAACGGATCGTGACCCCCAGTATTGTCTTGCGGGAGTCGACTGCACCGCTGGCTGGGGTGTTTGCTGAGTACCGCTAAACAAAAGCACCGCTGAAACCGAATTGATGAGTAATGATGTATGCCAGCAAAAGTAGTGGTAATAGGCAGCCTGAACATGGACCTGGTGACCCGGGCTCCTCGGCTGCCCCGTGGCGGTGAAACGCTGATCGGTCAGTCGTTCGCCACGGTCTCCGGCGGCAAGGGGCGAACCAGGCCGTAGCCGCGGCGCGACTGGGTGCCAAGGTGTCGATGGTCGGCTGCGTCGGGACCGACGCCTATGGCCAGGAACTGCGCGGTGCCTTGTTGGCCGAACAGATCGATTGTCAGGCGGTCAGCATCGTCGATGGCGCCAGCGGCGTGGCCCTGATTGTGGTCGATGACAACAGCCAGAACGCGATCGTGATTGTCGCCGGTGCCAACGGCGCGCTGACCCCGCCAGTGATCGATCGTTTCGACGCGGTGCTGCAAGCGGCGGACGTGATCATCTGTCAGCTCGAAGTACCGGACGCCACCGTCGGTCATGTGCTCAAGCGCGGCCGTGAGCTGGGCAAAACCGTGATTCTTAACCCGGCGCCAGCCAGTCGTCCGCTGCCGGCGGATTGGTATGCGTCCATCGACTACCTGATCCCGAATGAAAGCGAGGCGTCGGCCCTGAGTGGTTTGCCGGTGGACTCCCTCGACACCGCGCAAACCGCCGCGACCCGATTGATCGCGATGGGCGCCGGCAAGGTGATCATCACCCTCGGTGCCCAAGGTTCTCTATTTGCCAACGGCACAGGCTTCGAGCATTTCCCTGCGCCGACTGTGAAGGCCGTTGATACGACAGCGGCGGGCGACACCTTTGTCGGCGGTTTCGCCGCTGCCCTGGCGTCCGGCAAAAGCGAGGGCGAGGCGATCCGTTTCGGTCAAGTCGCGGCCGCACTGTCGGTCACCCGGGCGGGGGCGCAACCTTCGATTCCCAATTTGTCCGACGTACAGGCCTTTAAAACCCCATGAAAAAGACACCTTTGCTCAACGTCGCACTGTCGCGGCTGATCGCGTCCCTGGGTCATGGCGACATCGTGGTGATCGGCGATGCCGGTCTGCCGGTACCACCAGGCGTCGAATTGATCGATCTGGCGCTGACCCACGGTATTCCGGACTTCATCAGCACCTTGAACGTGGTGCTCAGCGAAATGCAGGTCGAAAGCCATGTGCTCGCCCAGGAGATCCTCGACAAGCAACCGACGGCCCTAACGACACTGGATGAGCTGAATGCTGAAGGTGCCTTGGGTCGGCGCGACTTGCTCAGCCATGAGCAATTCAAAGTCCTCAGCCGGCAGGCGCGGGCGATTGTTCGTACAGGCGAATGTCAGCCGTACTGCAACATCGTGCTGGTGTCCGGGGTGACGTTCTAACTCGCTGTAAATCTTTCCTGCTTTCCCACGCACAAGGAGTGCGCTATGCACCGCTATGCTCAGAAACTGCATCATCTGCTCCGGAGTCTGCTGCTTTTGTCCTTGATTACCGCAACAAGCGCCCAGGCGGCGGAAAAGATCGACTTGATCATTGACACCGATCCGGGTGCCGACGACGTGGTCGCCTTGCTGTTCGCCCTGGCCTCGCCGGAAGAACTGAACATCCGCGCACTGACCACCGTCGCTGGCAACGTGCGTCTGGACAAGACCTCGCGTAATGCGCGCCTGGCCCGCGAGTGGGCGGGGCGTGAAGAGGTGCCGGTCTATGCTGGCGCGCCGAAACCGCTGATGCGCACGCCGATCTACGCCGAGAACATCCATGGCAAGGAAGGCCTGTCGGGTGTCACCGTGCACGAACCGAAACAAGGTCTGGCCAAGGGTAATGCGGTCAATTACCTGATCGATACCCTGAAAACCGCCAAGCCCCACAGCATCACCATCGCCATGCTCGGTCCACAGACCAACCTGGCCCTGGCGCTGATTCAGGAACCTGAAATCGTTCAGGGCATCAAGGAAGTGGTGGTCATGGGCGGCGCGCACTTCAATGGAGGCAACATCACCCCGGTGGCTGAATTCAACCTGTTCGCTGACCCGCAAGCTGCGGAAGTGGTACTAAAAAGCGGGGTGAAACTGACCTACCTGCCGCTGGACGTGACCCACAAGATTCTCACCAGCGACGCGCGCCTGAAGCAGATCGCCGCGCTCAACAACAATGCCGGCAAGATCGTGGGCGATATTCTCAACGAATACGTCAAAGGCGATATGGAGCACTACGGCATTCCGGGCGGCCCGGTGCATGACGCCACCGTCATCGCTTACCTGCTGAAGCCGGAGCTGTTCACCGGTCGTTCGGTCAATGTGGTGATCGACAGCCGTGAAGGTCCGACATTCGGCCAGACCGTCGTCGACTGGTATGACGGCCTGAAAGCACCGAAGAATGCATTCTGGGTTGAGAACGGCGATGCCCAGGGCTTTTTCGACCTGCTGACCCAGCGTCTGGCTCGCTTGAAGTAAGCCGCACACCCGCAGGTGCCAGCCTGCGGGTTTTTACTCCCTTTCTGAATCCACCACGCCGGGGTAATCGGCCGGGTATTTCTCGAATATCTGGGCGATGAACGACTGGGCGGCTTGCGTTCCCAGTTCCTTGACCAACAGGTCGATGCCAATGATTGCCAACTCTTCCGGGCTGCCCGGGCTGTAGGAGCTGTGACCCTGTGCCCACTTGGCTTTGATGTCGGCGTCGATACTTACGGTGGTCATGATGGCGCTCGTGAAGTCGGGAAAGTCTGAGTGTCGAGTTAACCATTTTGAGCGGCATTTGGCACTCCGACTTAGGCATGAGAGGAGGGCTATGCGACACTTGGCCTTTGATGGGTTTTCAAGGACCGCGCTGTGCAGATCGATTTGAACACTCCCGACGGCTTGACCCTTGAGGCCGTGCGCCAGCTGCTGGCCTGCGCCAGTGACGATGAACACACCCAGTTGCGGGTAACCAAGGCCGGCATTGCTTATATTTCCTCGGGCGTTGTCGGCGGCGCTGATATCGTCGGGCTGCTGTTTCGCCTGGAGACGTGGGCCAAGGGCTCGGGTTATGTGGGATTAGTCGCCGCCAGTGACGAGGTCTGGGTCATGCAGATCTTTAACGCGCTGAAAGAGAACTGGCCGAATCCGCTTTACGACTACATCGACGTTTATTGAGTGCTGTTCATATTCAGTCACGATTGAGTGATGAACGATGCTGCGACGCTCAGGCAAACTCGCTGATCGTCCAGGTCGGGGGCAGGGTGACAGTACTGTCCGTGAAACCAAACGCCAGATTGGCGGTCGCACGATCTCAGCTTAACTATTGAAAGAAGGAGGCTTCATGCCTTGGAAGCTCGCGTCATTGGGTACTTTGTTGGCCGTTGCCATGCTGGCCGGTTGCAGCACTCCCTCCACCGAGTCGACAGCCAAAGACCCTGTGGTGACCGACACCGGTCACAGCCGTTGTGATTCAAAGGCTGCGCAATTCACTATCGGCAAAAAGGCCTCGCCAGAACTGCTGGAGCAGGCACGTACTCGTGCAGGCGCACAGAATGCCCGGATCCTCAAGCCAAGCGATATGGTGACCCTGGAGTATCGCTCCGATCGCTTGAACCTCAACACCGATGACAACCTGGTGATCACGCGCATCAACTGCGGCTGATACCGTCAGGCTTTTGTTTCGCCCATAAAAAACCCCGTCACATGGACGGGGTTTTTTTAGTGCGCCAGAAACTTACTCTGGGCGAACTTGTGCAGCTTGCATACCCTTTTGGCCTTTCTCAGCCACGAAGGAAACGGTCTGGCCTTCTTTCAGGCTTTTGAAACCGTCGCTTTCGATAGCTTTGAAGTGTACGAACAGGTCGTCACCGCCACCTTGAGGAGTGATGAAGCCGAAGCCTTTTTCATCGTTGAACCATTTAACGGTGCCGGTTTGGCGATTAGACATGGTGTATCTCCAAGAAACATATATTTTCAGTAGTGCTGTGCTGCTCAGGCCAACTGGGCACACGGGACTATCATAGTCGAAATGTACGGTTTGGGAGCCCCCCGCAGGTGCTGTTTGCCCTTAAACCGTGCTTTCTTTGCTGCTTGATCTGGCTGCAAGCCCCGTTTTAAAAGGCTTTCAGCCGAAAGTAAAGACGATAAAAAAAGCTGTAAAACCTGTATAAAATGTCCGAAAAAGCGATGCTCGGGCCCTTTTTACAGTCATCGGTGGCGTAAAAACGACTCCACCTGGCTTATTTTTTCTCACCATTGTCGAGCCTGCACGTGGCAATTTTTTCCATTGCCTGTTTCCCCAGTGCGTCACTGGCCGTGCCGTTCATCAATGCCGTAAGGTCACTGGCAGGATATGATTTGAGCTGATCGGCGCCGCAACCACAGACGGCTTTTGCCTGAGTGTTACTGATCTTCTTTTCGGCAGCAGGAACGCACTGGGCCATGTATTTATCCCGCTCGCCCTTCGGCCAATCGGCATGGGCCGCCAGAGGCAGCAGAAGGACGATAGGGGCGACTACTGCGAATAAACGATTCAGACGCATGCTTGGATGCTCCTTGTGGGTCAAATGTCTTGTTATCTGATGGATAAAACCGGGTTCAAGTTCAGCACTCTGGCATAAAAAACGTCGTTTTACGCTGGCATAAGGCGCGGGTGCATCGACGACCGTTCATCTGTGCTAGGATTCTTCGCTCGTGCTTATGCAGGCTCCGGCTGACATCCAGTCCCGGCGGCGGCAACTGCACGAATAACCCTGATTTGAATCCCAGTCACTCTGGTTCGGTTTTCCGGTTGGCCGCAAGGCTCCTGCCGCTGTAAGGCAGGCGTTCGTCATTGAATGGCCTGGATCGGATCTTGTACTGGCTCATCCCAACCCACGTGACCTTTGGTAGGGGTCACCACTAGGAGAGGAGGCGCCATGCCAACTATTACTCTTCCCGACGGCAGTCAACGTTCATTCGATCATCCGGTTTCCGTAGCCGAGGTCGCCGCATCCATTGGTGCTGGCTTGGCCAAAGCCACCGTGGCCGGCAAGGTCAATGGCAAGCTGGTTGATGCCAGCGACATCATCGACAGCGATTCCACGCTGCAAATCATTACGCCAAAGGATGAAGAGGGGCTGGAGATCATTCGCCACTCTTGCGCCCACCTGGTTGGCCACGCGGTCAAGCAGCTGTACCCGACGGCCAAGATGGTCATCGGCCCGGTCATCGACGAAGGCTTTTATTACGACATCGCCTTCGAGCGTCCTTTTACGCCGGACGACCTGGCTGCGATCGAACAGCGCATGCAGCAGCTGATCGAGAAAGATTACGACGTGATCAAGAAAGTCACTCCGCGCGCCGAAGTGATCGAAGTGTTCAAGGCCCGTGGCGAAGACTACAAGTTGCGCCTGGTCGAGGACATGCCGAACGAGCAGGCCATGGGCCTGTACTATCACGAAGAATACGTCGACATGTGCCGCGGCCCGCACGTGCCAAACACCCGTTTCCTGAAATCCTTCAAGCTGACCAAGTTGTCCGGCGCCTACTGGCGTGGCGATGCCAAGAACGAGCAATTGCAGCGCGTCTACGGTACCGCCTGGGCTGACAAGAAGCAGTTGGCGGCTTACATCCAGCGCATCGAAGAAGCTGAAAAGCGCGATCACCGCAAGATCGGCAAGCGCCTGGGCCTGTTCCACACCCAGGAAGAGTCGCCGGGCATGGTGTTCTGGCACCCGAACGGCTGGACTCTGTACCAGGTGCTTGAGCAGTACATGCGCAAGGTTCAGCGCGACAACGGTTATCTGGAGATCAAGACTCCGCAGGTCGTTGACCGCAGCCTGTGGGAGAAATCCGGGCACTGGGCCAACTACGCCGACAACATGTTCACCACTCAGTCGGAAAACCGCGACTACGCGATCAAGCCGATGAACTGCCCTTGCCACGTGCAGGTGTTTAATCAGGGCCTGAAAAGCTACCGCGAACTGCCAATGCGCCTGGCCGAGTTCGGTGCTTGCCACCGTAACGAGCCATCGGGTGCATTGCACGGCATCATGCGTGTGCGTGCATTTACCCAGGACGACGCCCACATCTTCTGCACTGAAGATCAGATGCAGGCCGAATCCGCTGCGTTTATCAAGCTGACCATGGACGTTTATGCCGATTTCGGCTTTAAAGACGTCGAAATGAAGCTGTCCACTCGTCCGGAAAAACGCGTCGGTTCCGACGAATTGTGGGATCGCGCTGAAGCCGCTTTGGCTGCAGCCCTTGATATCGCCGGCCTGCCGTATGATTTGCAGCCAGGCGAGGGCGCATTCTACGGTCCGAAGATCGAATTCTCGCTGAAAGATTGCCTCGGCCGTGTCTGGCAGTGTGGTACCCTTCAGCTCGATTTTAACCTGCCTGTCCGTCTGGGAGCCGAATACGTCTCCGAAGACAACAGTCGCAAGCACCCGGTTATGTTGCACCGGGCGATCCTTGGTTCCTTCGAGCGTTTTGTCGGAATCCTGATCGAGCACTACGAGGGTGCATTCCCTGCGTGGCTGGCTCCGACCCAGGCAGTGATCATGAATATCACTGATAAACAGGCTGATTTCGCCGCCGAGGTTGAAAAAACCCTCAATGAAAGCGGATTTCGTGCCAAGTCTGACTTGAGAAATGAAAAGATCGGCTTTAAAATCCGCGAGCATACTTTGCTCAAGGTTCCTTATCTCTTGGTTATCGGAGATCGGGAAGTCGAGATGCAGACTGTCGCTGTGCGTACTCGTGAAGGTGCTGACCTGGGCTCGATGCCCGTCGCCCAGTTCGCTGAGTTTCTCGCGCAAGCGGTTTCCCGGCGTGGTCGCCCAGATTCGGAGTAATTACTATTAAGCGTGAAATGAGACAAGATAAACGAGCTGCACCGAAAGCCCCGATCAACGAGAATATCTCGGCACGCGAGGTTCGGTTAATTGGGGCTGAAGGTGAACAGCTTGGGATTGTGTCAATTGAAGACGCGCTTCTTAAGGCTGAAGAGGCCAAGCTGGATCTGGTGGAGATTTCCGCCGATGCAGTACCCCCTGTTTGCAAACTGATGGACTACGGCAAATCGATCTTCGAAAAGAAGAAGCAGGTTGCCGCGGCCAAGAAAAACCAGAAGCAGATCCAGGTTAAAGAAATCAAGTTTCGTCCAGGGACGGAGGAAGGGGATTACCAGGTAAAACTGCGCAACCTGGTACGTTTCCTGAGTGATGGGGACAGGGCCAAGGTATCCTTGCGATTCCGCGGCCGTGAGATGGCCCACCAGGAGCTGGGGATGGAACTCCTCAAGCGAGTTGAAGGTGACTTGCTCGAGTACGGTTCGGTCGAACAGCATCCTAAGATGGAAGGACGCCAGCTGATCATGGTCATCGCCCCGAAAAAGAAGAAGTAATCAATAGGGCACGGCAGGCCTTCTGATTATGTTTATCAACTGAATGCGGAGTATCCGAACATGCCAAAAATGAAAACTAAAAGTGGTGCTGCTAAGCGGTTTCTGAAAACTGCTAACGGTATCAAGCACAAGCACGCTTTCAAGAGCCACATCCTGACTAAAATGTCGACCAAGCGTAAGCGTCAACTGCGCGGTAGCAGCTTGCTGGCACCGTGTGACGTGGCAAAAGTCGAGCGCATGCTGCGCCTTCGTTAATTTAGTCAAGAATAGAGGAAGTAACTCATGGCTCGTGTAAAGCGTGGCGTCATTGCCCGTAAACGTCACAAAAAAATTCTGAAACTTGCTAAAGGCTACTACGGCGCTCGCTCGCGCGTATTCCGTGTTGCCAAGCAAGCGGTAATCAAGGCAGGCCAATACGCCTACCGTGACCGTCGTCAGAAAAAACGTCAGTTCCGCGCTCTGTGGATCGCTCGTATCAACGCTGGTGCTCGTATCAACGGTCTGTCCTACAGCCGTTTCATCGCCGGCCTGAAAAAAGCGTCCATCGAGATCGACCGTAAGGTTCTGGCTGATCTGGCAGTGAACGAAAAAGCGGCGTTTGCTGCGATTGTCGAGAAAGCTAAAGCCACCTTGGCTTAAGTACCCCCGACAGTCACCCGGCCTCACCTCTGTGGGGCCAGGTGTTAAACGTCATAAATAGGGGAAGAGCCTTCAAGCTCTTCCCCTATTTTGTATCTGGAGTCTGTACATGGAAAACCTGGACGCGCTGGTCTCTCAAGCTCTAGAGGCTGTGCAAAGCGCTGAAGATATCAATGCCCTGGAGCAAATCCGGGTTCACTACCTTGGCAAAAAGGGCGAATTGACTCAGGTGATGAAGACCCTGGGGAATTTGCCGGCAGAGGAGCGTCCGCAAGTCGGCGCCCTGATCAACGTTGCCAAGGAGCGTGTCACAGAGGTTCTCAATGCACGCAAGGCACTGTTTGAAGAGGCCGACCTGGCCGCCAAACTGTCTGCCGAGTCCATTGACGTGACCCTGCCTGGCCGTGGCCAGACCTCGGGTGGTCTGCATCCGGTTACGCGCACTTTGGAACGTATCGAACAGTTCTTCACCCACATTGGCTACGGCATCGCCGAAGGCCCTGAGGTCGAAGACGATTACCACAACTTCGAAGCGCTCAACATCCCAGGCCATCACCCGGCCCGTTCGATGCATGACACCTTCTATTTCAATGCCAACATGTTGTTGCGCACCCATACCTCGCCGGTACAGGTCCGCACCATGGAATCGAAAAAACCGCCGATCCGCATCGTCTGCCCAGGCCGTGTGTACCGCAGCGACTCCGATATCACCCACTCGCCGATGTTCCACCAGGTCGAAGGCCTGCTGGTTGATCGCGACATCAATTTCGCCGACCTCAAAGGCACCATCGAAGAATTTCTGCGCGTGTTCTTCGAAAAAGAACTGGCCGTGCGTTTCCGTCCCTCGTACTTCCCGTTCACCGAACCATCCGCCGAAGTCGACATGGAATGCGTGATGTGCAGCGGTAAAGGCTGCCGTGTCTGCAAGCAGACTGGCTGGCTGGAAGTGATGGGCTGCGGCATGGTTCACCCGAACGTGTTGCGCATGTCCGGGATCGACCCGGAAGAGTTCTCGGGCTTTGCCTTCGGCATGGGCGTTGAGCGTCTGGCCATGCTGCGTTACGGCGTGAACGACTTGCGTCTGTTCTTCGACAACGACTTGCGGTTCCTCGCGCAATTTCGCTAGTCGTAACGAATTCTTAGGAGAGCAGGATGAAATTCAGTGAACAATGGCTGCGTGGCTGGGTAAGCCCGCAGGTAAGTCGTGACGAGCTGGTTGCTCGTCTGTCGATGGCCGGTCTTGAGGTCGATAGCGTTACGCCGGCCGCCGGCGAATTCACCGGTGTGGTGGTGGGCGAGGTGCTGAGCACCGAGCAGCACCCGGACGCCGACAAGCTGCGTGTTTGCCAGGTCAGCAATGGCTCGGAGACCTTCCAGGTCGTTTGCGGTGCGCCAAACGTACGCCCGGGCCTGAAGATCCCGTTCGCCATGATCGGTGCCGAACTGCCAGGCGACTTCAAAATCAAGAAAGCCAAGCTGCGTGGCGTTGAGTCCAACGGCATGCTGTGCTCTCAAGCCGAGCTGCAAGTCGGCGAAGGCAACGATGGCCTGATGGAATTGCCGGCTGATGCGCCGGTTGGTCAGGACATTCGTGAATACCTGGGCCTGGACGACGCCAGCATCGAGGTCGACCTGACCCCGAACCGCGGCGACTGCCTGTCCCTGGCTGGCATGGCCCGTGAAGTCGGCGCGCTGTACGCCGCTGAAGTCACCCGTCCGATGGTTGCCGTGGTACCCGCCGTGCACGACGAAGTGCGTTCGGTTGAAGTGCTGGCGCCAGCCGCCTGCCCACGTTACCTGGGTCGTGTAATCCGTAACGTCGACCTGTCCAAGCCTACGCCGCTGTGGATGGTTGAGCGTCTGCGTCGTGGCGACGTGCGCAGCATTGACGCTGCCGTCGACATCACCAACTACGTGATGCTGGAACTGGGTCAACCGCTGCACGCATTCGATCTCGCCGAAATCAACGGCGGCATCCGCGTGCGCATGGCTGAAGAAGGCGAGAAGCTGGTGCTGCTCGACGGTCAGGAAGTCAGCCTGCGTAGCGATACGTTGGTCATTGCCGACCACACTCGCGCCCTGGCAATCGCCGGCGTCATGGGTGGCGAGCACAGTGGCGTCAACACCGCGACCACTCGCGATATTTTCCTGGAAAGCGCGTTCTTCGATCAGATTGCCGTTGCTGGCAAGGCTCGTTCTTATGGCCTGCACACCGATGCCTCGCACCGCTACGAGCGTGGCGTGGACTGGCAACTGGCCCGTGAAGCCATGGAGCGCGCCACCGGCCTGCTGCTGGAAATCACTGGCGGTGAAGCCGGTCCGATCATCGAAACCGTGAGCGAGCAACACCTGCCTAAAATCGCACCGGTAACCCTGCGTGCGCAGCGCATCAGCCAAATGCTGGGCATGGAAATGGATTCGGCCGAAGTCGAGCGTCTGCTGAACGCTTTGGGTCTGACCATTTCTACCGACGGGGCAGGGCAGTGGCGCGTTGAAGTGCCAAGCCATCGCTTCGATATCAGCCTGGAAGTTGACCTGATCGAAGAGCTGGCCCGTCTGTACGGTTACAACCGTCTGCCGGTCCGCTACCCGCAAGCCCGTCTGGCACCGCAACCCAAGGCTGAAGCCCGTAGCGATCTGCCAGTGCTGCGTCGTCTGCTGGTGGCCCGTGGTTATCAGGAAGCGATCACTTACAGCTTCATCGATCCGAAACAGTTCGAACTGTTTAATCCGGGTGTTGAACCGCTGCTGCTGGCCAACCCGATTTCGAACGACATGGCCGCGATGCGTTCGTCCCTGTGGCCTGGCCTGGTCAAGGCGCTTCAGCACAACCTGAACCGCCAACAGGATCGTGTTCGTCTGTTCGAAAGCGGTCTGCGTTTTGTCGGTCAACTGGAAGGCTTGAAGCAAGAGCCGATGCTGGCGGGTGTTGTTTGCGGTAGCCGCCTGCCGGAAGGCTGGGCGCAAGGTCGCGATGTCGTGGACTTCTTTGACGTCAAGGCAGACGTGGAAGCGGTTCTGGGCTTTGCCGGTGCACTGGATTCGTTCACTTTCGTGCCGGGCAAGCACCCGGCGCTGCACCCGGGTCAAACCGCGCGCATCGAGCGTGAAGGTCGTCTGGTCGGTTTCGTCGGTGCCATTCACCCTGAATTGTCGAAAACCCTCGGTCTCGACCGTCCGGTCTTCGTTTTCGAGCTGGTTCTGGCCGAAGTGGCGTTGGGTAAAATGCCTAAATTCCAGGAGTTGTCGCGCTTTCCTGAAGTGCGTCGTGACCTGGCGTTGCTGGCCGATACAGGCGTTGCAGCCAGTGCCGTAATGGACGTAATCCGTGAAAATGCAGGGGAATGGCTGACGGACCTCAGGCTATTTGACGTTTATCAGGGTAAAGGCATTGATCCTGATAGAAAAAGCCTTGCAGTCGGCTTGACCTGGCAGCATCCATCGCGCACTCTTAATGACGATGAGGTGAATACCACGACGCAAAATATCCTCACCTCGCTCGAACAAAGGTTGAACGCCACGTTAAGGAAGTGACGTATGGGGGCTCTGACGAAAGCTGAGATGGCGGAACGTCTGTATGAGGAGCTGGGCCTGAATAAACGGGAGGCCAAGGAATTGGTCGAACTGTTTTTTGAAGAAATCAGGCACGCTCTGGAAGACAACGAACAAGTCAAATTGTCCGGTTTCGGCAATTTCGACCTTCGGGACAAACGCCAGCGGCCTGGCCGCAATCCGAAAACGGGTGAAGAAATCCCGATCACGGCTCGCCGTGTGGTCACCTTTCGTCCAGGGCAGAAGTTGAAGGCCCGAGTTGAGGCTTATGCTGGAACCAAGTCATAACGACGAGCTACCCGTCATCCCCGGCAAACGCTACTTCACCATTGGTGAAGTCAGCGAGCTGTGTGCGGTAAAACCACACGTGCTGCGCTACTGGGAGCAGGAGTTTCCTCAACTCAACCCCGTCAAACGCCGCGGAAACCGCCGGTATTATCAGCGACAAGACGTGCTGATGATCCGGCAAATCCGTGCGCTTCTTTACGATCAAGGGTTCACCATCGGCGGCGCGCGCCTGCGTTTGTCCGGCGATGAAGCCAAAGACGACACCACTCAGTACAAGCAAATGATTCGGCAGATGATCGCTGAATTGGAAGATGTACTGGTTGTGCTCAAGAAATAAATTCCTGCGTTTGAATACTTCCAGTTTTCAAAAGCTTGCGATATATTCTTGAGCGTTCTTCGAGATGAGGGACGAGTATCACGCCTAGTCGGGGCGTAGCGCAGTCCGGTAGCGCACTAGCATGGGGTGCTAGGGGTCGAGTGTTCGAATCACTCCGTCCCGACCATATTTTTCAAAGGGTTGCGAGATTTTATCTCGCGACCCTTTTTTATTTTTGGCCATTTTTACTCCCACAAAACGACTGGCTCTGGGTGGAATCCTCACCACTTGTGTCCGAGTTGATGCCAGCTTTGGCAATTTCTCACGGTATTTTTGGCGCATGGAGTTCCATGTGATCAGGCATTCCTGTTCGCCGTTGTTCCTCTGAAGTGGATATGGACCCTGCATATCAAGTATTCACTCCGTTCCTAACCCCACAGCCTTTCTCCTCTCGGTATATGGCCTTCGATCCTTCGATATTTGGCCCTTGCTCACCTGTTGAGCGCAGTACCTCGACCGTACTATTCAAAAACTTGTCTGCCATTGCGGACACTAGGCCGCGTCGATTTTTTCGTTACGTGAAGGGTGCGGTTTCTTCCCTGCTTGCCTCGTGACTCCGTATTTGGCGGAATTTCTGGCCTGCATTGAAAGACTTTTCCTCGCTTGAATAAGCACGTGCTGAAAGCCATCACATGGACGGTCGCTTACGACTGAGCAGGTTCTCTTACGGTAACAGGGCGCGCTTAATCTCTGATCCTCGCCCCCAATCAGGTGTCGGCAGAACACCACGATGGCAGGCCATCCCAAGACCGTTTTGTTGTTAGAGGTTGCTCTCTCTGACCCGATTTTTTAATGCGTCGATGAACGAAGTTCGTATCTGTATGGAAGGGTAATCATATGTCAGCAGTAAATTGGCCGGATCCGCTCAGCAAATCTAAAGAACTCTATGACCGTGCCGCCGAAGTGATGCCGGGGGGTATTACGCGGATTCTTCCTTGGCAAGACCCATTTCCGGTCTATGCCAAGAGTGGTTCTGGGGCCTACGTTACGGATGTCGACGGCACTCGTCGGCTCGATCTCCTCAACAACTTCGCGTCCCTCATTCATGGGCACGCGCATCCTGCCATTGTCTCTGCAGTCCAGGAGCAAGTGGCGAACGGGACGGCGTTTACGTTGCCTACTCAACCCGAAGTTGCCCTGGCCGAGACTATTTGCGGTCGTGTCGAGGGATTTGAGTGGGTTCGTTTCTCCAACTCGGGCTCCGAAGCCGTCATGTGCGCCATCAAAGCGGCCCGGGCTATCACCGGGCGCTCGAAGATCGTTAAGGCTGAGGGTGTTTATCACGGCTCGTACGATTACGCGGAAGTCAGCCTGGACTCCTCACCTGAGAACTGGGGTGAGGACCCTACCTCCATTGGCTACTCCAAAGGGACACCGGAAGGGGTCAAGAATGACGTTGTTGTCATTCCTTTCAACGACACCGAAGCGGCGGAAAGGATCATTCGGGCCAACAAGGATCAGATCGCTGCGATCATCATTGATCCCGCGCCTAGCTACTTCGGGTTTGTGCCTGTATCCCAATCCTTCATTGAAATGATCCGGCGGGTGTCCACCGAAATTGGCGCGGTGTTCATCCTGGATGAGGTCATCACCTTTCGTGTAAATCGTGGTGGTGCGCAGACACGTTTCAACATCAAGCCTGACCTTACCGTGCTGGCGAAGATCATCGGTGGTGGTTTCCCGGTGGGGGCCGTTGTCGGTTCGCGCAAGTTCATGGAGGTTTTCGATCATCGCAATGGCAAACCGTTGTTGCCCTGGAGCGGTACGTTCACCGCAAACCCGGTCACAATGACGGCGGGCAAGATTGCGTTGGACCTGTATACACAAGCCGACTCTGATCGCCTGGATGTTCTCGGTGATCGGCTGCGTGCGGGTGTTACCGAGGCTTTTGCAAAGGCCGACTTCCCCGGTCAGGTGACTGGTTTCTCTTCGATGTTCATGGTGTTCGGGCATCAGCGCACAGTGCTGGATTACCGTTCCGGTTATTCCAGCAAGGAAGAATCCAAGCTCATTGCGAAGTTGCAGAAGAACCTGGTGCTTGAGGGCTACCACATCGCCAAAACCGGCAAGGCGTTCCTGTCCACGGCGATGACTGAAAGCGATGTTGATGGCTTCATTGCTGCGACAGAACGTGCAGCCAGGCAGGCTGTGTCGCAAGGTTAATCCTTCGTCCCTGATGCTCAGCGTAACGCCAGTAACGTAAAGCACGGCTCATGCATGGCCTTCGAATTGCCGATGGTCATGCAGGATGTCTGCTGATACGCAGGCGTTACGCTGAGCTTTTTTGTGGGTGTTTTTTGAGATCACAGAAACGACAAAGCGAGACTCATCCCCTGAAGGAAAGAAGTCCCGCTCGTTATTTTTGTTTTGGATATCCGCTGAAGCTACCGAACGTCGATGGGTTGCTGTACAGCGTTTATAAACGAGGCGGCCTTTTCGAGAAGCTCACGCCCGGTATCGATTTTGCCGGCAGCGGTGAAGATTCCGTGCATATGCTTCGGCAAATGGTGATGGATGACGCGTGTACCGCTCCGCGCTGCCCGTGCTGCATATTCGATACCTTCGTCTGCGAGCGGATCGAGCCCGACCGTGACGATGAACATCGACGGTTGAATGCTCCGATCTTTACGTAGCAGCGGCGAGAGCAGCTCATCGGTGAGGTCTGTCCCAGGGGAGGTATACATCTCTCGAAACCAGTACATCGACTCTGCGGTCAGCGCGAACCCACTTGTGATGTTTTGGTAGGACGTCGTGCCTGCCGTGAGGTCGGTTACCGGATAGAACAGCACCTGGGCAGCGAACTTCATTCCCTCAGGACGATAGTCATGTTGATTGGCAAGGACGGTGGCCATGTTGCCTCCGGCACTGTCTCCCACGATGACTGCTGTTGAAAGATCCAACTGCCATTCATCTGCGTGGACCATGACATAGGTCAGCGCATCCCGGCAGTCATTGAGAGGTATCGGGAACTTGTATTCCGGCGCTCGTCTGTAGTCCACCGCCACAACAGTCGATTGGGTATGGTTGGCCAGATATCGGCACAGACTGTCATGGCTGTCGAGATCGCCAATGACCCAGCCACCGCCGTGAATAAAGAACGTCAAGGGCGTCTTTTGATCTGCGGGTAAGCCGCTTGCTCGATAGATTCTCAGCGCAGCGAATCCGTTTTCGACCGGGAACTCCAGCGTCTTGATCGAGCCGACGTCCTGCTTTTTCAGTCCGTTGATCGCGCATGACTTCAGGTAGTTGGCCCGCACCTCCGTCAGAGGGGCATCCTGAAAGGACACCCCGACATTGGTCCGGAATGCTTCTACCAGGGCCACCGCATCAGGAGCGACATCGTCTAGAGAAATGGCATCCGAAAAGTCTTTGTTCATCCTCTTTTGAGCTCCTCGACCGAGAGGTGATGGTAGTCGTCGCGGTTCCAATGCGCCGCCAGTTCTCGGTATTCGTCGACAGTGCCTGACCAGTTGTTGATGACCTTGCCCGCAGCGTTTTTGTACCAGCTGGAGCATTCAGAGGAAAAGGCCGAGGACTGCATGTTGGTCTGCAGGTTGTCGTTGTAGCTGTTGAACGTAGCTTGCTTGATATCAATAGCCTGCCGGCCATGACCCAGCCCTTCGATAGCCTGGATGATGTACGTCTGCTGGATCTCGAGCATGGTGATGATCGAGTTGTGGTTCAGGTTGGTGTTGGGGCCGTAGATCATGAACATATTGGGGAAGCCAGGAACGCTCATGCCCAGATAGGCCTCGGCGCCTTCGGCCCAGCGGTTGTGAAGCGTTTGTTCCTGCAGGCCAACGACCTGAAGGTCGCCCTGAAAGGCCTGGCTTTCAAAACCAGTGCCGAAAATCACCACATCGAACTCGTGCAGTTTTCCTTCCTTGTCGATGATGCCTTCCGGGACGAACTCGGCAACGGCAGCTGTTTCCAGCGCTACGTTGTCACGCATCAGCGCCGGGTAGTAGTCATCCGAGCGCAGGATACGTTTGCACGCGAACTCGTAATCCGGGGTGAGTTTGGCCCGAAGTTCGACGTCTGGTACTTGGGCTGCCATATGCCCGGTGGCCATTTTGATCCCTTCCTTTTGAGCGTCGGTGCCGTGGCGGGTGCGAGCGAAACCGTCCTCCCGGAATGCATGCAGCTTCTCTCGGCTTTGCGCGAACAGTTCTGGCGTGCGTTCGAAAGCGTCCAATTCTTCCCGGACAAAGACGATCTGATTGCGCGGCATGATCCAGTTGGCGCTGCGCTGAAACACGGTCAACTGACTGGCGATTTTGGCGACTTCCGGCACGTACTGTACGGCGCTGGCCGCGGCGCCAATGCTGGCGACTTTCTTGCCCGACAGATCTGCATCGGCTGGCCATTGTGCGGAGTGGAAGTACTCCCCGGCGAAGCTGTCCAGGCCCTTGAAGCCCGGGATAGCCGGTTTGTTGAGTTGCCCCCAGGCCGGCACAAAGAAGCGTCCCTTCAGGCTGCGGCCATCGGCGAGCTCGAAGCCCCATTGATGGGTGTCTTCGTCCCACTGTGCACGGGTGAGCTCGGAGTTCAGGCTGATGTGGCTCATCAGCTCATAGCGTGCGGCCATGGAGTCCATGTAGCGCAGCAGCTCGTCTCGGTCTGCGTACATTTTGCTGACTCGCAGGTGCGGATGAAAACTGTAGCAATACAGATGTGATTCGGTGTCGCAGGCAGCGCCAGGGTAGGCGTTGTCGCGCCACACGCCACCAATACGATCACCGCGTTCCAGGATGATGAAGTTATCGATCCCGTGCATTTTCAGTTGCGCGCCCATGCCCAGGCCACCAAAGCCGGCGCCGAGGATGACGATGTCGTAGGTTTGCGGATGGGTGTTCAACATTTATCAATACCTGTTGGATTGCAGAGAGAAGAGGCAGGGACGAATGGGTTGATGGCGTTCGTCATGGAAGTGCCCGAATGTGTTCTGTTGTTGAGAAAATCACGATGCGCAGTGTTAGAAGGCTTGGCGGTACAGCGCCAGCGCATCGGCTTCACGGACATCGACCGGGTTGTTCATCAGCAGGCGCTCCTGCTTCATCGCATCGCTGGCCAGCAGCGGCAGACTTTCCTGTGTGACTTTGACGTCGCGCAACCGGCGCGGTGCCCCTGATCGGTTCATCAAGTCTTCCATGTGTTCGACGAAGCGCGCGGAACGCATGGACGTCGAGGCATTGCTACGCCCCAGCAGGGTGTCGGCCAGTTCGGCATAGAGGGGGGCTGCAGCCGCCATGTTGAAGCGCAACACCGGGCCAAGCATCAACGCGTTCGAGAGACCATGAGGGATGTGATAGTGACCACCCAATGGGTAGGCGAGGGCATGTACGGCGGCGACGGGCGCGTTGGCAAATGCCTGCCCTGCCATCGTCGCACCCAAGAGCATGGCTTCGCGGGCGATACGGTTTTTGCCGTCCTCACACGCAGCGATCAGGCTGCCGGAAAGCAGGCGCAGGGCTTCGCGTGCGAGGGTGTCGGAAATCGGATTTTTCCGATGACGGCTGGTGTAAGCCTCGATTGCATGAACCATCGCATCGATGCCGGTAGCGGCGGTGTGCAGCGCCGGCAGACCGATAGTCAGTTCGGCATCGAGAATGACTTTGTCGGCATACAGTTGGGATGACACCACGCCCATTTTGGTCGTGGCGCCAGTGGTCAGGATGGTGATGTTGGTCACTTCGGAACCGGTGCCGGCGGTGGTCGGTACTTGGATCAGCGGCAAGCGTGTGCCCTTGACCTTACCGATACCGTAGAGCTCGGACAGAGGCTGGTCGGAGGTGATCAACACGGCGGCCAGTTTAGCAATATCCAGCGAAGAACCACCTCCCAGGCCGAGCACGATGTCCACGCCAGCGGCTTTGGCTTGTCCGACGCAAGCGAGCAGCACGGCCTCTGGTGGATCGGCGACGACGTCATCGAACACGTTGATGTTAAAGCCCGCGGCGGCAAGCGAAGCCTTGGCTTGATCCAATAGGCCGCCCTGATGCAAGAACTTGTCGGTAACGATTAACAGATTGCGTCGATCGGTCCAGTCGCTCAGTAGCTCGCCCATGCGCCGTGCCGCACCCCATTCGGTGACGATCGATGCGACGGTGTCGAAGGTGAATGCTTTGAAAATACTCATCTTTACGGCTTCCTGGGCTGGTAGCGGGCAAGCGGGCGTCGAATGCAAGGATTCGAGCCGCTTGGGTCGATGGCGTATTTATAAACAGGCTGCCTGGCTACAGCTTCAACCTTGGGGTGGAATTTGCCGGCAGTGGGGGTGGAAAATACGGGTGGGAGCGTTAAAGGCAGAGGCTTCATTTCCACCCTCTAGGTGGGAAAATTCCACCCAGGGGTTGAGGCTGATTGCGCTCGATGCCTCTATAACCTAGGTCTAACAATTACAAGATATTGAGCAACAGGAGCAGCGATGAGCCTTCCCCATCAGCCGAAATTCCTTGAGGCGACCCCCAGCTATCACGACTCTCCCTTGTTGATAGGCAGCTTGCTGGAAACCGGCTTGCGAGCGGCAGGTCGTAATGAAATCGTCTACCGCGACGAGTGGCGGTTCGACTACCCGACCCTCAACCGGCGAATTCATCAACTGGCGCATGCGCTCTCTGAACTGGGTGTCAAAGCGGGTGATACGGTGGCGGTGCTGGATTGGGACAGTCATCGCTATCTGGAGTGTTTCTTCGCCATACCGATGCTCGGCGCCGTACTGCACACAGTCAATGTTCGGCTCGCGCCGGAGCAGGTGCTGTACACCATGGAGCATGCAGAAGATAGCCTGGTGTTGGCGCATGGGGATTTCTTGCCGATGCTGGCGTCCATTGCCGGGCAGCTACCGAGCGTGCGCGGATATGTGCTTTGTCAGGATCGCGATCAAGCGGTGCAAAGTGATTTGCCATTGCTGGGTGAGTACGAGTCACTGCTGGCAAGGCAGCCGGATGAGTTCGACTTCCCGACGTTCGATGAAAACGCAGTCGCCACGTTGTTCTACACCACGGGCACCACTGGCAACCCGAAAGGCGTCTATTTCACCCATCGGCAATTGGTGCTGCACACGTTGGTCAGTGCGAACGTGCATGCCGCGGCCGGCGTGGAGTTGCTCAGTCGCGACAAGACCTACATGCCCATCACCCCGATGTTTCATGTGCATGCCTGGGGCGTTCCCTATATCGCTACCATGATGGGCAGCAAGCAGGTCTACCCGGGGCGTTATGAGCCCAAGGTGCTGGTCGATCTTATTGTGAGAGAGAAGGTCGACTACTCGCATTGTGTGCCGACGTTATTGAGCATGGTGCTCGGCGCGGCAGAGCAGACGGATGCGGACCTTTCGGGGTGGCATGTACTGGTCGGCGGCTCTGCTTTGTCAGTTGGGTTGGCACGCAAGGCCAAGGCAATGAATGTTGATGTTCGAGGCGCTTATGGTATGTCGGAGACCTGCCCGATCATTTCGCTGACAGCACTGCCCCTCGGCATCGAAGATGAGCCGGAAGAGCAGCAATTACATTGGCGTTGCAGTGCCGGGGTTACCACGCCGCTGGTGCAGATGCGTCTGGTGGATGAGGCGCACGCCGACCTGCCGCAGGATGGTCAGCACATTGGCCAGTTACTGATCCGCAGCCCGTGGCTGACGCCGGCTTATTACAAGGATCCGGATAGCAGCGAACAGCTCTGGCGTGATGGCTGGTTGCATACCGGTGATGTCGCCAGCATCGATGCCCATGGGTTGGTGCATATCCATGACCGGCTCAAGGATCTGATCAAGACGGGTGGTGAATGGATTTCTTCTCTGGATATCGAAAGTCTTGTCAGTCGCCACCCGGCCGTTGCGGAGTGCGCGGTCATTGGTATTTCCGACGCGCGCTGGGGTGAGCGGCCGGTGGCCTTGATCGTTACGGTGGCCGGGATGGAACCGGTCAACGAGGAGCAGATTCGCACGCATCTGATGAGTTTCGTCGAGCAGGGCTGTCTATCAAAATGGGCGATTCCGACTAATGTTTACCCAGTGACGGAAATCCCTCGGACCAGCGTTGGGAAGCTCGATAAAAAGCGCATCCGGGCACAGTTTGAAAACCGCCGAGAGTAAGATGCTGAAAAGATCCGTTGCGTTAGTAAGGTTGCTGCATTGAAGACTCCCATCGATCTGAGCAAATTTCGCCCTGCGCAGCTGCCACGGACGTTGATCCAGCGTTCGCGGTTGGTTAAGCGGATGGAGGATGCCTCGGCGCAAGGTTTCAGCCTTACGTTACTGCGTGCACCCCTGGGGTACGGGAAGACCACGTTGCTCAGTCAGTTTGCCGCAGGTTTGGGCACTTCGTTTGGCTGGTACCGGATTGACCGCACGGACAACGAGCCTGTCAATTTTATTGGTCATCTGTATCGCTTGCTGCTCAAAGTCCCGGCGCCTGACGAGGCCAATACCAGTGAGATGTGGGCGACCATTCGCAGCCACCTGGATGGCTTGGTTGCACCTTTCACGCTGCTTATCGATGAGACAGAAAAGTTACGTTCGCCACGTTCGCTTGGTTATCTGGAAACCCTGTTGCATAGCGCACCGAACATGCTGCGCATTGTTGCCGCCAGTGAGGGGCGGCCGATGCTTGCTCTGGGGCATTTGCGTCGTGACTCACGTTTATTGGTGCTGGATCAGAATGATCTCGCATTGACTGGAGAAGAAACGCAGCAACTGCTCTCGGCCCAGGGCATCGGTCTTGATCCCGCTTTCGTTTACCGTTTGCAGGCGGGCAGTGAAGGCTGGGTTAGCGGTGTGTTGTTCTGGTGCGCGGCGTACCGGGAGATGACTTTCTCAGGTAATCAACCTGAACGTTTGCAGCGTGCGACTCAGCAGTCTTATACCGAGATCGCTCAATTTGTTCAGGAGGAACTGCTGAACATGTGGTCGCCGGGGCTGTTGGCTTTCGTTGAGCGGACGTCTGTTGTGGGTGCCTTTGACCTGGATTTGGCCGCAACGCTGAGTGGCGACACGAATCCGGGGACGATGATCCGTAAACTGCAGCAGGCTGATTTGTTCATTACGCAACACACTGGTGAACGGCTGGAATTTCAGTTCCATCCCGCCTTGCGGATTACGGCTCAGCAGCGGCTGCGAAAACGTGACCCGCAGGCTCTTTTGCAATTGCATCAGCGTGCCGCTGATTGGTTGTTGGCCAACCGGTTTTATGCCCAGGCCGTGTACCAATATGGACGGGCGAAGAACTCGGCGGCGCTGTTCAAAACCGTGGAAGAACACACCTTCGATCTACTGCGCGAAGGTGAAATCAATGCCATCGTCGACTTCTTGACCCATGCTCTGCGTCATAGCCCGAGCGATCACCTGAACCTGGCCATGACCGAGGCCTCGACCTTGATTGTCACCAATGACATCGACAGGACGCGGGCCTGTATTGCCAGTTTGCGGCGTCTGGCGAGTCAAAGCACCGCTCAGCGTCCGGACAGGGTCATGCAGACAATTGCGTTTCTGCGCAGTCATCTGGCTTTGCTCGGGGGGAACCTGCGCCACGGCGTGGAGCTGGTCAGTACCGCGCTGGAACGATACCCCGAGCCGAATGCCGCAACGGCGATCCTGCATGCCAACAGCGCCGGCTGCCTGGCTGCGTTGGGGCGCTTGAATGACGCCAGGCGCCAGGCCGGCGTGGCACTCGACCAGCTTCAACGTCTCGGCTTCAAAGGCTATACCCACCGCTTGCAACTGCTTCTGGGTCAAATCGAATTGGCCCAAGGGGAGAGCGAGAGGGCTCATCAGCGGTTTTTTGATGACGCCATGCAACACGCTTTGGGGGAGGGCTCAGGTAATTTCTACGACTCGTTCGTGCATCTGGGGCAGGGGCTGGTATTGATTCAGAAAAACCTGCTGCCAGCGGCGACCCTGAGCCTGACCAAGGCCGAAAAAATCGCCCTCGACTTCCCCCACAGTGCCGGGCTCGCGCTGATCTTTCACCAGCAAGCCTGCCTGCTCGATGCACAGGGCGATACCCCACGCGCGCTGGCGCGTTGGGATGAGGCTCGACGGCTGGCGGCGCAGTTCAAGCAATGGCGGGTTTATCGTCTTGCCGGCGCCTGGAAAGCGCGTAGCGCGGTGCGTAATCGTGACCAGGATTACCTGCTGGCGTGGCTCAAGGAGTGGCATTGGTGCCAGCGACATTACCGTGAGGATATCCAGCCTGAGGAGACTCTGGCTTACGCCTGGGTGCAACGGCATCTTGGGCAGCGAGCGGTCTGCACGCAGCTGTTGTCGGAATTGCGAGAACTGGCCGAGGAACACCACAACCAGCGATTGAACCTTGATTTATTGGTGCTCGAAGCAAGCCTTGCGCACGACAACGGTGATCAAAAGCAAGTAATGCAGCTGTTGGATCAGGCCTTGGCCCTGGCTTGCCAGTACCGTTTCGGTCAGTTGCTGCACCATGAGGGCAGTGAGCTCAGAGACATGTTTCGGCAACTGGTCACCCCTGAAGCACGTCGTCAGTATGAGCTGCATTCACCATTGCCGACTGCTGAGCAACTCAGCATGGTCATGCCGCAACTTATCCGGTCTTTGACCGAGGCAAATCGTCTGGTAGAGCCAGTCACACGGCGCGAGCGTGAAGTGTTGCAACGTATGGCGCGAGGCCAGAGCAATGCGCAGATCGCCGAGTCGCTGTTCGTCAGCCTTAGCACGGTGAAAACGCACATCAACAACCTGTTCCGTAAGCTGGAGGTCAATGACCGAGAGGAGGCTTTGCGCAAGGCTCGTAGTGTCGGCTTGCTGAGCTGATAGATCTCTCAGCCTGGACTGGAGGGGCTCCACCCGGCACCGAATCAATTCCATCTCAAACTCCACCCGCGGTTTGACGAATCAACCGCTCGCGCTTGTTACAACATGAATGTCGGCTCATCGCTCTCGAAATGTCCAAGGCGGGATTCCATCATTATGTTGCTCAACGAACGTGATCTGAATTTTCTTCTCTACGAACTGCTCGATACTCAGGCACTGCTCAAGCGCGAGCGTTATGCCGAGCATGATCGCGCGGTGTTTGATGCGACGCTCAACACTGCGCGCCAGGTGGCCACCGAGTTCTTTGCCCCGCACAACCACAAGGGTGACAGTCAGGAGCCCAGCTTCGACGGCGAACGCATTACCTTGATCGAGGAAACCCAGCACGCCTGGAATGCTTTCGCGCAGGCTGGTTTTCTCGCCGCTCATCACGACTTCGAGGATGGCGGCCTGCAACTGCCTGAAGTGTTGCTGCGCGCCTGCATGGCTTATTTCAATGCCGCGAACATCGCAACCACCGGTTACCCGTTCTTGAGTATCGGTGCGGCCAATCTGATCAAGAGCTTTGCGTCTGCCAAGCTGCAAGAACGATTTTTGCCTGCCATGTTTGAAGGGCGCTTCAGCGGCACTATGGCGTTAACGGAACCGGGGCAAGGGTCAGCGCTGGGGGACTTGCGCACACGTGCGCAGCCGGCGCCCGATGGCACCTACCGGGTCTTCGGCCAGAAGATGTTTATCTCCGGTGGCGATCACGATCTGACGGAAAACATCGTCCATCTGGTGCTTGCCCGGATTGACGGTGCATCGGCGGGAGTCAAGGGCATTTCCTTGTTCGTGGTGCCAAAATTTCTGGTCGAAACCGACGGCAGTCTGGGGCCGCGCAACGATGTCGCCCTGGCAGGGCTGTTGCACAAGATGGGCTATCGCAACACCACCTCTACCGTCCTCAGTTTTGGCGAGCGGGGCGGTGCTGTCGGTTATCTGGTGGGCGAGGCACACAAGGGCCTGGCGTACATGTTCCAGATGATGAACGAGGCGCGCATCGGCGTCGGCCTAGGGGCCGCCAGCCTGGCCTGCCAAAGCTACCTGCACGCCCTCGACTATGCGCGTGAACGTCCGCAGGGACGACACGCCAGTTGCAAAGATCCCCTGACGCGTCAGGTGTCGATCATTGAACACGCCGATGTCCGTCGCATGCTCCTGATGCAGAAGGCCTATGCCGAAGGCAGTCTGGCGTTGTGTTTGTACGCTAGCAGCCTGGTGGAGGATGCCCACACTGCCACTGATCCAGACAGCCGAGAGGACGCCGCCCAATTGCTCGATCTGTTGACGCCAATGGTCAAGACCTGGCCTTCGCGTTATGGCTTGAGCGCTTGCGACTTGGGTATCCAGATCCTCGGTGGCGCGGGCTATACCCGTGAGTACCCATTGGAGCAGCTGTACCGCGACAACCGGCTCAACCCCATTCATGAAGGCACCGAGGGTATTCAGGCGCTCGACTTGCTGGGGCGCAAGTTGGGGCCGAAGGGCGGACGAGGTTACGCGTTATTTCTGTCGCAGGTTCGCCGCAGTCTCGATGACGCCGCAGGGCTGGCGCATTCATCGGTGCTGGCGGCGCAGTTGGCCAAGGCACTGGCGATTCTGGAGGACGTGACGGCGTCATTGCAGCGTCAGGTCGGTATCGAACCTGACCTTGGGCTTTGCAACGCCACCGCGTACCTGGACCTGTTTGGTCGAGTGCTGGTCGGCTGGATCTGGCTACGCCAGGCATTAGTCGCAGAGCGGGCATTCGCTGCGGCTACAGCCGACAGCGAAAGCGATTTCTATCAGGGCAAGTTGCATACCGCTGCCTATTACATGGAGTGGGAGTTGGCGTCGTTGCAGGGCCAGGCGGATTTGCTGTGTGCCGGTAACCGCACCACGTACGACATGCAAAACGCCTGGTTCTGACTTGGTTGGCCAAGCCCTTAATCCATTGGGAGACAGTTGATGAACACCCTGATCCACTACCGCGTCGAAGAAAACCTGGCCCTGATCAGCCTGGCCCGTCCGCCCGTCAATGCGCTGGGGCAAGCCCTGCGTGCTGCTTTGGCTGAAGCCTATGATCGGGCGATCGCTGATCCGGATGTGCAGGCTATTGTGCTTTACGGCGAGGGTCGAGCCTTCAGCGCGGGCGCCGACATTGCCGAGTTTGGCAGCGCATCGGCCTTTGCCACGCCAGACCTTGCCAGCCTGTTGAATCGACTGTCGCAGTCCGAGAAACCCTTGATTGCCGCCATCGGTGGTCTGGCGTTGGGCGGTGGGCTGGAGGTGGCATTGGCCTGTGGTTATCGAATCAGTGAAGTCAGCGCTCGATTGGGCCTGCCAGAAGCAAAAATAGGCCTGCTGCCGGGTGCTGGAGGAACGCAGCGATTGCCACGGCTAGTGGGTGCCGAAGTGGCTTTGGATATGATCCTCTCCGGAGAGCCCGTCTGGGCGGTTCGTGCCCGTGAAATCGGCTTGGTGGATCGTCTGGTAAAAGGCCAGCAAACGCTGCTGGACGCTGCCTGCGATTTTGCTCGGGAGCTCTTGGCCCAGGCTGCACCTGCACAGCCCGCCTGGCGCCGACCACAACCGGCAGATCAACTGCCTGCCGGTTTTTTGACGAGTTCGAACGGGCACGTGCCGCGCGCTGGCGCGGGCAAATCGCACCTGGGCTGGCGCTCGCCGCAGTGAAGGCTGCCTGTGAGCTGCCACTGGAGCAAGGCCTGGCCCATGAGCAGGTGCTGTTCAAGCAAGTGGAGGCATCGCCGCAATCAGCGGCTTTGCGTCACCAGTTTTTTGCCCAGCGTGAGGCCGCCAAAATCTCTGGGGTCAGTGCAGATACGCCACTTCGTACCATCGACGCCGTCGCGATTATCGGCGCAGGCACCATGGGCGGCGGGATCGCCATGAACTTCGCGAATGCCGGCATCCCCGTCAAGTTGCTTGAACTCAAGGCCGAAGCCCTGGATCGAGGCTTGATTCAGATTCGCAAAGTCTATGAAACCAGCGTCAAACGCGGCAAATTGAGCACCCAGGCGCTGGAGTCGCGCATGGCGCTGATCTCCGGGACCCTGGACTATGCGGATATCGCTGAGGCCGACCTGGTCATCGAAGCGGTGTTCGAAAGCCTTGCCGTCAAACAGGCGGTGTTCCGCACGCTGGATGAAGTCTGCAAGCACGGCGCCATCCTGGCCAGTAACACCTCGACCCTGGACGTCGATCTCATCGCTCAAGTGACGCGCCGTCCGGAAGACGTCATAGGCCTGCATTTTTTCAGCCCGGCCAATGTCATGCGCCTGCTGGAAGTGGTGCGCGGTAAACAGACCGCTCCCTCGGTGCTGGCGACGACCCTGGCCTTGGCCAAACGTATCGAGAAGGTGGCGGTCGTTTCCGGGGTCTGCTTCGGCTTTATTGGTAACCGCATGTTGGAACCCTATGCGAGGGAAGCCCATCGTCTGGTTCTTGAAGGTGCGACGCCGGCTCAGGTTGATGGCGTACTCACGGAGCTGGGGTTGGCCATGGGCGTGTTGTCCATGTATGACCTGGCCGGGATCGACGTGGGTTATCTGGTGCGTGAGTCACGTCGCGAGGCCATCGCCCATGACCCGAGTTATTGCAAGCTGGCCGATGAGTTGTATGCCCGGGGTCACTACGGGCAGAAGACCGGGCGCGGGTTCTATCGCTATGAAGGGCGTGAGCGACAGGAAGATTATGAGGTGATCGCCTGTGCCGAAGTCCTTGCCGCAGAGCTGGAGATTTCTCGGCGAGCGATTTCCAATCAGGAGATTCACGACCGCTGTCTGTTCATGCTGATCAATGAAGGCATTCAGTTGCTTGATGAGGGCATTGCCGAGCGCAGTGGCGACATTGATCTGGTCTGGGTCAATGGCTACGGCTTCCCTGCGTGGCAGGGCGGGCCGATGTACTACGCCGAGCAACTGGGATTGGAGAAAGTATTGGCGGGTATCGAACACTATCGGGAGCAATTGGGCAGCTACGGCGACATGTGGTTTACCCCGGCCGATTTGCTCAAGCGACTGGTTGCGGCCAAGAAAACTCACATCCACACATTGTGACCCTTCCGGGCCACCTGTTCATGGGTGGCCAAGACTTATCCTGGAACCCAGACCATGCAAGAAGCCGTGATTCTATCAACCGCCCGTACCCCCATTGCCAAGGCTTTTCGAGGGGCTTTCAATCACCTGAAATCACCGAGCATGGCCGCTTTCGCGATAACCGCTGCCGTTGAAAGGGCCGGGGTCGATCCCGCAGAAATCGAGGACCTGGTCATGGGCACCGCGATGCCGGGAGGCACTGCGGGCTGGAACGTGGGGCGCATGAGCGCACTGGCGGCAGGTTTGCCCCATAGCGTCTGCGGCCAGACCATTGACCGTCAATGCGCTTCGGGTCTGATGGCGATTGCTACTGCGGCCAAGCAGATTATCTACGACGGCATGCGCGTGACCATCGGCGCCGGTCAGGAAAATATCAGCGCCGTGCAGACACGCAATATGGAGTGGGCGTTCGCCGAGCGCGACTTGCAAGTCGAGCGTTATGCCGCGCACGCGTACATGCCGATGTTGCAGACCGCGGAGCATGTCGCCAAACGTTATGGCATCACCCGCGAGATGCAGGATGCCTATTCGTTGCAATCACAACAGCGGGTTGCGGCGGCGCAACAAAGCGGCGTGTTCGAAGAGGAAATTATCTCAGTCAGTACCACCCGGGCGGTGACTGATAAAGCCAGCGGCGCGGTGAGTTATGAGCCGGTTACGCTCAATCTCGATGAGGGCAATCGCCCGGGTACCCGTCTTGAGGACCTGGCCAATCTGAAACCGGTGATCGAGGGCGGCTGCATCACGGCGGGTAACGCCAGCCAACTGTCCGACGGCGCCAGTGCTTGCGTGCTGATGGACGCGCGTTTGGCGCAACAGCGAAATATCGAGCCCCTGGGGCTTTATCGCGGGATCGCCGTGGCGGGTTTGGCTCCTGAGGAAATGGGCATTGGGCCTGTTTTGGCGATTCCCAAACTGTTGAAGAAGCATGGTTTGAAAGTGGATGACATTGGCCTGTGGGAACTCAACGAAGCGTTCGCCTGCCAAGTCATTTACTGTCGCGACAAACTCGGCATTCCCAACGAGCGACTCAACGTCAATGGCGGTGCCATTGCGATTGGTCATCCCTACGGCATGAGCGGTGCCCGGATGGTCGGGCATGCCTTGCTGGAAGGTAAACGGCGCGGCGTGAAGTACGTCGTAGTGACGATGTGTGTGGGCGGTGGCATGGGTGCCGCCGGCCTGTTCGAGGTGCTTTGATGAACACGATTTTTTCTTTAGCGGGCAAAACCGTTCTGGTCACCGGTGCCTCCAGTGGCCTGGGCGAACACTTCGCCCGACTGGTGGCGAAGGCGGGCGGTCGGCTGGTGATTGCGGCGCGTCGCGTCGAGCGTCTTGAGGCGCTGGCCACTGAACTGCAATGGCATGGGGCCGAGGTGCTACCCGTGGCGCTGGACGTCACCCGGCGCGACAGTGTTGAAAGTGCCTTCGATGCGGCTCAGGCCGCTTTTGGTTGTGTCGACGTGGTCATCAATAACGCCGGCGTCGGTGGAGCAGTTCGGGCGCTGGAGGTCAGCGAAGAAGAGTGGCGTGCAATGCTCGCGACCAACCTGGACGGTGTCTGGCGCGTAGCTCAATGCGCTGCGCAACGACTGGCCAAAGCGGAGCGGGGAGGCAGCATTATCAATATCGCGTCAATTCTTGGTGAGCGTGTCGGCAATGGCCTGAGTCATTACTGTGCTGCCAAGGCAGGGGTCGTGCAGTTGACCAAGTCACTTGCCCTGGAACTTGCTCGTTACGACATTCGCGTCAATGCGATAGCCCCCGGTTACTTTAAAACCGAGATGAATGGTGACTACTTCGACACGGATAAAGGCCAGGCATATATCCGCGATACCGTGCCGATGCGTCGTTTGGGACGCGTTGAGGAGCTGGACGGACCGGTGCTGTTGCTGGCCAGTGCCGCTGGCAACTTCATGACCGGTTCAGTGTTGGCGGTCGATGGCGGACATCTGGTGAGTTCGCTGTAAGCGTCAATGTGATAACGCGCAGGGGCTCAGGTATCTGGTTTGATCTCTTGCGCGCTGTCTGTCCCCCGCAGGTTTGAGTCGTGCGTCAGCAGTACGGATGCCCCCGCCAGGATTCGCCCCGCAATTACCCTGTCGAGTGATCACCGGGAGTCTCTTCTTGGGGGCTTCTTCGATCCGTTTTTTCAACTGTCCGCACTTTAGCCTGTTAGCGCTGATTGAGAAAATCACCTGCAAGCCGCCGAGGGGAAGGTCTGTCTTTCCTCATCACGGGTGTCGCAACTCATAACTGCCGAAAGCAGTTCAGTTGTTTAGCAACCAGTGGTCAGGAGTGTTGATTGCGGACCTTTTTGGATTCTGCAATCTGGATTTTTGCGGGGGAGAGGGTAGTTGCTAGGAAACCGCCCCATAAGGGGCGGTTGAAAGGAGGGGATTTTAAAGGCTGACTTTCAGGCTGCCTGGCGTTGCTTCTAATGCCGGGCGGCTAAACTCTTTACCCACAAAATTGTAGCCACCTTTTTTCAACGGTAGTGCAATAAGGCGCATGGCCAAGTAGTAAGTAATACCCGAGAGTACCAGGACTGGAATAGAAGCTCCGAAGTAGCGGAATCCGGGGCTCATTGCCGCAGTGACGGGGTCATAAAGTTTCAGATAACCGTATATTGCAATAAAGGTGACGGCGACAGCGACCCAGTTGATGCCGTTCCAGAAAGTGTATTGGCTGTTCTTCGTGGCAAAGAGGCTGGCAGGGTCCAGTTTCTCGTTGCGCAGGAAGAAATAATCAACAAGTGTTAAACCGGTGATGCCGACAAACATGACGCCATTGTAAGACAGCCAACTCATTACCGATGCCAGCAGCCATTCTGTTTTAAATGCAAAGTAAAGTCCTGGCGCTAATATAAGGGCCAGTAGCAGTCCCCAGTTGATTCGGGCAAATAGTTTTATCTGCTGAATCGACACGGCGGACAAATAAATCATAACGACCATGGTGGCGATGTTCGCTGATAGAACAATCGTCATGACGATTGAACCAAAGACTTTGCCACCCACTGCAATCATCCAGACCGTAGGGTCATAGGTCCCTGCACTGATGGCGGCCAACGCTGCAACGGTAGAGATGATCGCGGCACCCAGAATGCCGACCCCAATGACCGAAGGTCCGATCATGTGTTTTTTATGCTTGACCAGGCGGGTCAAGCCGCCCATTACCGGCCACCAGGTCAGGGCATTTGAAACACCAAACTCGATTGCCAGCGAAAACCCCTGGACAGGGTCCTTGGTCAACATTTGATCCGCAGCTACCTGGCTATGCCAAAGTGTCGACACGCCAAATTTGTTGATGAGGATGCCCATCATTACTACGGTAATCACCATATGCAGCGGCCCAATATAGCCATTGAGTCGCTCGAAAAGTTTCGGTCCCTTGAGGGCGATAGCCCATACCAGAACCAGCGCCGCCAACGCCACGCCGATGACGAGGTGTTCATGGGCGTTGCCGGTGATTTCTGAACCTGTCACCGTCGCCGCAATGTTGGCCGCGCCTCGGGCCGTCAAGGCTTCAACGACAAAGGTCCAGCCGACTAATGTCGCGAGCAGGCCAAACAATGGGATGATCGCGCCTCTATAGCCAAACGATGACTTGGCCGTGTCGATGACATCGGTTCCATATTTGTAACTGGGAACGCCAGAGGCCAATGTGACGACAGCCATCCCGATAATCAGCCCGACAACATAGCCCATGACGCCTAATCGCCAGTCTCCCACGTAGGGTAGATAGCCACCGATCAAAAAGGCCCAGGTAGCCGCGCTAAATGTGCAACAGGTCCAGAGGAATGAACCGTACGACTTATAAATCCGTTCACCGCTCAACACCGGCAGTCTGCCTGCCAGCGCTTCCTGTTCTATCGAATGAGATGATTCAATTGATTTCATTTATTTGTACTCAAGAAATGATCAACAATGTTGAAATCCAGAGAATCACACCCAGTGCAATCCAATAAACGGCTTCATTTATTGTTGATTTAGCAGACGACCAGCATTCGGAAGTGGAGTGTTCTCCATTGCACATTTCCTCCAGCTGTATCAGTAAGTCCTTATTCAAGCTCTCGCTTGTACTGATCATCCCTGAGCTCGGTTCTATATTAGCTTTGCTCATATCTATGCCCTCTGGATGCAGTCCGAAAACACGATCCGTTTTAGTCTTTTACTGTGAGTTGGGCAGGAATGGTTAGACATTGAAGTAGCCTTCTTATTGTTAGATTAGCTCAACGGGCAGCCTGCAGGACTCGGGACGCACGCAAACAAAATGCTTCGCTGAATTGAGGCTGCGCTGTGTTGAGACCGCTGCTTTTTCGAATTCGGCAATCATCGACTGCTCCCTTCGTTTACCTCATTACTGTGCTGTGTAAGCACCATCGACCGTCAGGAGCGACCCGGTTATCCACTGGGCGTCGTCGGAGGCCAGGAAGGTGACCGCTTTGGCCACGTCCTGGACGTTTCCGATTCGCGGCCAAGGCGTCAGACTTTCCAAAATGGCTTTGATCTTCGGATCGTCCAGCTCCTGACGAACCATGGCGGTTGCCAGAAACCCCGGGCAGATGGCGTTGACGTTGATCTTTTCGGCAGCGAAATCCACCGCCAGCTGACGGGTCAGATTATTCACCGCGCCTTTGGAGGCACAGTAAGAAGGCTCCTGGGCCAGCCCTACCAGCCCGCCGATCGACGAGACATTGACGATACGTCCGCGAGTACCGTCGGCACGCGGTGGTTGCTTGAGCATCTGAGTGATCGCGAATTTACAGCCCAGCCAAACGCCTTTCGTGTTGACGTTCATGGTCAGGTCGTAATCGGCTTCGGTCTCTTCGACGATGGTCTTCAACTCGATGCAGACACCGGCGTTGTTGATCATCACGTCGAGGCGACCAAAGTGTTCGACCGCCTGTTTCACGAGGTTCTCGACATCTGCGGCTTTCGAGACGTCGGCCTTCACGTATACAGCCTGGCCTCCTTGCTTGCGGATTAAGGCGTCGGTGTCGATGTCCAGGTCGGCTTCAAAACCTTCCGGGCGTGCCTTTTGAACCAGATCCGAACACACGATCCGGGCCCCCTCTGCCGCCAAGGCCAGTGCAATGGCCCGGCCGTTGCCGGAGCTCGAACCGGTGACGATGGCTACTTGATCGATAAAACGCATGGACTTGTCCTCATTACAGGGTTTCTGGGTGAGCAGGGTTGTTCGGTTCCGGGTGCTTTCGCCGGTTTAAAAAATGAAGCGCGTTGCAAGCAGCTTAAAGTGCGAGCGATGCGTCCAACAGGTGAATGGCGGCCATTTGAAATAGCGAAACTGGACACTTTTTCAGTACGCAGACCAGGCCTCTACGCCCACCTGTCAAGGCACTTGCTACTTGGAAATACCGGCACCCTGACGCTTGTTCGTGGAAGCGCTGGGTGCCGGGCTGACTCGCCCGGGTGTCGGATCGAGTCATGCAAGTTGAGTCGAGCCGAAGCTCAACCCGTTGATCAGAGACTGAAGGCGCTCACGCTGCTGGTGCTGCCGTAGTTTTTTCCATAGCTGAACCCCACTGGCTGTTCGTGTCCTCGATTGAGCACGCGGTATTCTCGAGGCGAGCGTCCGGTCCAGCGTTTGAAGGCATGCCTGAAGTTGGCTGCATCGCTGTAGTTCAAATGCTCGGAAATCGCCTCGGTGGTCATGGGCGTGTTCAGCAGGTAGCGGATAGCGAGTTTTTTACGTACTTCGACCAACAGTGCGTTGTAGGAAGTGCCGAGGACGTCCAGCCGGCGGCGCAATGTGCGCGGCGACAAATGTAGCCGGTCGGCGACGTCGGAAAGGGAGGGGATGCTGTTGCTCGAATTGAGTAGCAGGTTTTGTACCTGATAGCTCAAATCGTACTTCTGGATTATTTCCTTGTGCTGCGCCTGGCAGACCAGTTTGCAGCTGCTGTGGGTGATGCTGTTGGATTGGGGCAGTTTGCGCTCCAGCCATTCCTCGGCAAACACCAGGCGAGTCTCACTGCCGTTCAGCCGTACCGGGACACCAAGAATCCGGCCAATTTCTTCTGCTTCGCTGGCGTTTCCGGTAAGGCTCAAGTCGATGTATTCGGGATTGAAGTCCTTGCCCAGAATGTCGTGCAGCAGCGTGAGCAGCTTGGAGACTTCCAGGCACAGCCAGTACTTCCACTCCAGAGAGACGAGCCCATATTGATCGAACAGTTTTAGCTCGGCTTGCCCAGCATGGCGATGCAGGCTCAAGCCGAATTTAAGATTGATCAACACACCAAAGGTGCTGGCCGTTTCCAGAGCTTCCAGCAGTGTCGCACTGCTCAACATCGCAAAACCGACGATGCCATAGGAGGTCAGGTGCAAGCGCTGGCCCACCGTCAGGCTGAGCAGAGGGTTCTGTGCAGCTTGTACGAATGCGCTATGGATCAGTTCCTGTTGGTTCAGCGAGATTTTTGTTTGCGGGTTGTACAGGTCCTGGATCGAAAGCGACCCTGTCTTGACGCAGCTGCTGAGCGTGACCTCATCAAAACCGAGCAATCCCGCTGCGGCCAAAATTTCGGTCGTTGAAAATACCTTGTCGTCCAAGGTGACAGGGGTTGCTTCATTGATGCTCATCGTACGGCCCTCGCAGGTGTTGCCAAGCAGGAAAGACTGGGGTGATGTCCGAGGTGTTGTGCCTGGAGATCACTTCAGTTCATTCATGTGTAAAACGCGGTCAGGGCAGGCCGGGGGCGTGAGCAGGAGATTGGCGTCGATAGGCGGCGCGCAATGTTTGCTCGGTAAACGAAGAATCCATCATGGCCGGTGGTCATTTGTGAACGATGACCATTGGCCGTGCTGTGAGCTGTCATTCTCATCTTTTTATCTCCTGACCTAAGGCGCTGCGTACAGGCCCTGTTTTTTGTTGATCTATGTAGGTAGGAATCGCTGTTATCTGACCTGGATTTCATTAGTAGGTCGTGTGACCTATTAAATTCGGTCGATCGACCTAAGTCAAGCGTGTTTTCACAAATTGCTGCGCCCTGATGACGAGCGGAAGGGGGACTATCGAAAAGCCATGGCGCAGGCGTGTGCCAGAGCCATCAGGGCTCTGGTATGGCGCATCATGATTGCGGCCGATGGCGCGCAAGCATCAAGAGGAGGGGCCGCGCTGCCGACAGTCGAGCAGCGACAGCGGGGTGGATTGCCTATGTCAGGCGCGGAACTGCTGAACCTTTTCGCTGAGTGTCTGGGCCAATTGATCAAGTTCCGAATTGATCTGCGCGGATTCGTTGCCGCTCACGCTCAAGGCTTGGGTCAGATCTCGAATATTGTTCACGTTCAGATTAACTTCCTCGGCGACCGCGCTTTGCTCTTCAGTCGCGGTGGCGATTTGCAGGTTCATCTCGTTTATCTGGCCGATGGCATTGGTAATGTTTTGCAGCGACTCGACCACCTTACCCACCTCGTCGACGCTGACCTGTGTCAGCTCATGGCTGTCTTGCATCGCACCGACCACGGTATCGGTGTCCTGCAGCAACGACTCGATGACTTTCTGACTTTCAATGACAGAGTCTTGAGTGCGCTTGGCCAGCGTCCTGACTTCGTCGGCGACCACGGCGAAACCTCGACCTGCTTCACCTGCCCGGGCAGCCTCAATGGCGGCGTTCAGAGCCAGAAGGTTGGTCTGCTCGGCAATGCTTCTGATGACCTCGAGCACACTGCTGATCTGGCTGCTGCTGGTGGCGAGGTTTTTGACCTGAGCCATGGTTCCGGTCATCCCCAGTGCCAGCTTGTCGATGGCCTGCGTTGCATGCTCGATAATGTGCCTGGCTTGTAACGCTGCCTTGTCGGTGTCTTGCGCCGCCTGGGCGGCGCAAGAGGTGCTGCGTGCGACCTCTTGGGCCGTGGCGGCCATTTCGGTAGAGGCGGTGGCCACCTGATCGACTTCGCCAGCCTGTTGCTGAAGGCGTTCACGTGACTGACTGGCGACGACGGAGGCCTGAGCGGCCGCTTCTCGGGTTTGCTGGGCGGCGTCCTGTATGTCGCGGACGATGGGCTGTAGTTTGTCCAGAAAACGGTTGAGCCAGCCGGTGAGTTCGCCCAGCTCATTTTTTTGCGCGTAGGTAATGCGTTTGGTCAGATCACCGTCACCGACTGCGATCTCTCGAATCATGTCCGTAATGGATTTGAGCGGGCGGAACACTTTATGCGTGCTCAACGCAATGAGGGCCAAGCCTATGATCGCCAGCAGGGCACCGAGACCCACAACCCTGACCGTCGAATCATAGCGTTGGGTATCGAGTTGCGTGCCCAGAGTGTTGGCCGGTGCCATCAACACGTCCCATGGCACGTCTATCTTCACTGACCAAGGGGCCGCTCCAGGTAAGGGTTCGAAGGACGACAGCAGTTGAAAGGTGTCGCCATTCTGTTGGCTACGGGTCGTTCCCGTCGTTTCTGCGGCATTAATTTGTTGCTGGCTGCCAAGTCCGACTGCGTCGGACATTTTTCCGCTGGCTTGCTCATTCGAGCTATTGGCGGCGACCACGCCAGTGTTGCTGAGAACGCTAACAGTTGCTTTGCCTGCATAGAGCGATGCGGCCAATTCCTGGCTCTGTTTCTGCAAATCGGTGATGTTGATGTCGATAGCAACAACGCCTATGAAACGGGCATTTTCAATCACGGGCACCGCCAAAGAAATCAACCGGACAGGGTTGCCGTCTAGTACGTCGGCGTAGGGCGAGGTGAGACAGGGGGCCAATGTCTGTTTCACGCAGACATACCAATAGTTGTACGGAACTCCGCTGGCATCCGGGGTTGTTCTGTTGAACATTTCCTCTTCGAAGACGCTCATCTCTGGGTGTCCAGGGCGGGTTTGTGACCAGTAACTGGAATAGCGGCCTGTGGCATTGCCACCCAGCTCGGAATTGCCCTGGAAATCGGCATCACCCGCTGCGAGGGCATTGGGCTCGAACGCAACGAAAATACCGAGTAGCTCGGGATGGGCTGCTAATGTGAGCCTGGTTTGCTGCAGGAGATTGCGGCGAGTATCGCTTTCGTTCGAAAGCCCTTCGGTAATCTGCCCACGCATATACAGAAACTGCCTGGACAGGTCGTTAGCCAGCAACAACGCATCATCGAACTTTTTCTTCACCTGCAGACGCTGAACTTCGCCACTGCTCGTCAGCTGTCGGCGCGCGGCCTCTTCGAGTGTTGCACTGCTGCGTTCGCGTATGAGGCGGTCTGCTTTGTTCGCTTCGTAGAGGTTGGTGCCGATCACCGCGCCCAGTGTCAGTGTCGAACACAGCCCGGTCAGGGCCACGATTTTGAGTTTGATCGAGAGAGTACGTGGCATGTCGACGCAGCCTGATAGCGAGAGGAGAGAGGGGCGAGTCAAACGCCGGTCATGGTTCCAGAATGGCGCCGCAATCGGTGCCCAAATAGGTCAACGAACTGCTGAGTTTCTGGCACAGCGGTTTCAGGCGTTCGAAAGCCCGGCGTGGTCCGGAGCAACGGAGTTGCCAGGCGCTGTGGCTTGAGTCTGGCGCGGGGCTGTCGAGGCGGATTTCCAGGTAGTCGATATGCTCGCTACGAGCCCATTCGCCCATGGAGCGTGCCGATGCGGCGGGGCGCGTGTGCGAAGTGTTGAAACTGATCAACGCTTTGCCGTGCAGGCCAAAGGTGGTTTCAGGACTGCATAGCCTTGCATTCATCAGGAGCTGATCCGGAAAACAGGCAATGACCACATCGCTGGCTTCGATGGCCTGCTCCAGGTTGCGCAGCAGTTTGACGCCATCGCAGGGCGCCACCAGATTGCACCGCAACGGATCGAGCCCTGCCACCTGGAAACCCTGGCCCGCCAGGATGCGTGCGATGTTGCTGCCCACAGTGTCCAGGCCGATGATTGCGATTCTGTCAGGGGGTGTGGTCATGTCAGTTCTCCGTCAGTCGAAGAGGGCTATATCAGGGGTGCATGGCGCGGAACAGCGAAGCGATGTCTTGCTCGCCCATGCCTTTTTCTGCGCCATGTTGCAGTAGGTAAGGAACGCATCGGTGGCCGCGTATGGGGCGTTGGCACTGCGCAAGGCATCGCGGACGATTTCCTGGCCGGCGACATGGACATCGACAGACGCCTGGTCACCGCCGTAGTTATCGTCCTTGATGCGGTCGCTGGCTGTTTTGATCCCGTCTGCCAGCATCTCGATCATGATCGGCGAAAGTTGCTCGAACGCCTGTGGCGTCACGCCGGCGCTGCTTGCCAGAACGGCACCTTCGAGCCAGGCGGCGAGGGCGCCGAAATAGAACGCATACAACGCAAGGTAGGTCGGGGTGCAGGTGGTTGGGTCAGGCCCGAGGTATTTCGGGTTGCCAGCCAGCACGCGCAGCGTGCTTTCGTGCAGGGTGTAGGCGGCGTGATTTCCGGAGTACAGGATGGCTGTGTTGAGCCCTCCAATATCCTTCGGATAACACATGATTCCGCCGTCCAGATAAATGCCGTTGTGCCGTTCAACGAAACTGCAGATGCGTTTCACATCGGCCACGGTGCCGGTACTGAGGTTGACGATGGTGCGTCCCTGTAGGTCCAGGGAATCGTGTAAGTCATGCAAAACAGCTTCAGCGGCCAACTTGTCGATCATGCAAATAATGATCAACTGACTGCCCGTGACTGCGTTTGCAATATCGACGGCAACCGTAGCGCCGGCACTTGCGAGCGCAACACAGCGCTCCGGGCTGCGGTTCCACACGGTCACCGGATAACCGTTCTGTAGCAACGTCTTTGCAAGCGTACTGCCCATTGCCCCCATGCCGAGAATGCTGACGCTGTTGTCGACCGAGTTAGTCAAAGACATGGCAAGCCTCACAAAAAAAGCCAAAAACAGGCGATCGAACAGCAAACATGTGCCGGGAAAAGGCCGTTACTTGAAAGCACTGAAGCCAGGCTCGAAAAAACCGTGGACAGTCTTGCCGAGCACTATCCACGGTTTGCGCGACGAGGCTTATTTCGGAGGATTCAGGCCGATGTAATCGGCGATCTCTTCGTAATTGACCTGCCACAGACCAGGCAGGCCATACAGGTCGGCGGTGAAGGAACGGAATCCCAGTATTTGCTGCACGCGCGGTGTCAGTGTCCGGACCAGGTCCATGTTGACGACAAATGGATAGGCCTCTTCTGGTACGAGCCAACCCAGGTTGAAGGTGAAGGCCACGCCGCGGCGGTACTGATCGGCGGTGACGTTGGCGCCGCCGCCATGGGCGATCTTTCCGGTAAAGAACAATGCATCGCCGGGCTCCAGGATCGCCGGTACGGTCTGATCATGGGTGCCCCGGTCGTTGTAGTCGGGCCAGTTCTGACTCCCCGGGATGATCCGGGTGGCACCGTTCTCTTCGGTAAACGGCGTGAGTGCAATCAGGAAGTTACAGATCACGTCCGGGGCCTTGACGCCCATTTCCTTGAACGCCATGTAGTTCTCGAAATCGCGGTGTAGCGGTTGAGGCTTGTTACCTGGCCCAATCTCGATGACTTGAGCGGTGCCCATCCAGTAAGTGTCACACCATGGGCTGAGGATCGCGTGGGCCAGCTGATGGACTTTGTCGTGATCGATGATTTCTTCACGGAAGGTCTTGCTGTGAGTCACCAGGTTGGTCAAACGTTTGGTTTGAGCACCGTGGAAATCCTGGGCCCCTTCATTGGTCTTGGAGGACCCGGCTGGAATCTTGTCCATTTCCGGTTGGATCTCGGCGTTGAATCGAGCGACTTGCTCTGCGTTCAACAAGCCCTTGATGATGACACCCGCGTCCTCGGCGAGGATCTTCAGAACCTCTTCCTTGGGGGTATCAATCGTGATTTCCTTGAAGACGTTTTTGCTTGTGCTAGCCATGGTCAAAACCTTTCGTCAGGCTGAATAGGGTGGGTGGATTGAAGGGGGGCAGAAGCGGCTTTGCGCAGAGGAAAGCCCCAGGCTCAACGCGACCCTCAAGTGGGGTGGCTGTAATCGACTGGGGTGCCCAGCCAGCCATCCCAGCGTTTGGTCCAATAAAGGTTGTGCAGTGTTGTTGTCAGTTCGCCAGGGCCTGCTTTACCCCCGAGCACTTTGCCGTCGACGGAGTTGACGGGCATGACTCCTCCAGCGGTGGAGGTCAAGAAGGCTTCGTCGGCGTTGCGCAGTTGCTCGACGTGAACTTTTTCGACATGAATTGGCATACCGATTTGTGCTGCCAGTTCAAGGGCGGTTTTTCGGGTAATACCTTCCAGGCAGCCGGCGTCGGGAGTGAACAGTTCCCCGTCCTTGATCAGGAAGATGTTTGAGCCGGGAGCTTCAGTCAGGTTGTCCTTGGCATCACACAGCACCGACCAGTCGGACTTGTTCCGCCCGGCCTCGAACAGCGAAAGCTTGAGGTCCATCCAGTGGAAATTCTTGGCGGTCGGGTCCACGGACTCGGGTGGGATACGAAGGTATTTTTGGCTGACCATCAGATCGATACCGCGAGTACGCTGTTCGTCCGGGCAGATAAATACATACGGCACTACGAAGGCGTAGAAGCGGTTTTCGTAGTTGTCCGGATTTTTGCGCCGAGCGCTGTCCTGCGGTTTGCCACGGGTGACCGCCCACCAGACGTAAGCTTCTTTGGTACCCGCCTGCTTCACCAGCGTGGTGAGGATGTCGATGGTCTGAGCCTTGGTGTAAGGGTTGCGCAAGTAGAACTTGGCACAGCCCCTTTCGAAGCGTTCCAGGTGATCTTCCAGACGAAACAGCCAGCCCTTGCTGACGCTGACTACGTCATAGACGGCGTCAGCCTGTGTGAAACCCAGGTCGGATAAGGGAACGGTGGCGTGATCAAGATCGGCGTAGATGCCGTTGGTGAAGGCCGACCCATGAGCGTACTTCGGATCGAAGGCGGCACGGGCGTGAGCCGGGTCATTCAGCATGATGTGTTGTGCTTGGATGATGCTCATTTTTGATATCTATCCACCGTTGAAGATGGGCTTTGCCGCCGCGTCCGCCGCTCGGTCATCTAGCCCGTGAGCTCATAGTAGAGGCGTCCCGACATCCTCCAACAGGTGAGCGGGGGCCAAAATTCAAATGCTCGACGGCCACAACTTTTGACACTCGACTTTGGTCGTTTCAACCCCTTTGAACAGTGGGGTGGTGTTGATTCGCTCACGGATATCACGATCAGCCAAGGACTCTTTGTTGGCCATAAATCACCTTTTTCAATCATGCGAGCCTGCCTAGAGTTAGCCCGGCATCACGCTCTGTGTCGCCGAGTTGTTTATTCGTCAGAAGGGTTTGATATGGAAAAGTCCGACGTTACGTTCATTGGGTTGGGGCAAATGGGCGCCGCCCTGGTTTCGCCATTTCTTCAGGCGGGGTTGACTGCCACGGTGTGGAACAGATCGCCCGACAAAAGCGCGGCCCTGGTGAAATCGGGTGCTCGTATGGCGACCAGCTTCGAGCACGCCATTGCCGCCTCAGAGCTGATCATTGTCTGTTTGGCCGATTACGAAACCAGTAACGCGTTGTTCCATGTCGAGGCGATAAAGCCGCTACTCAAAGACAGAACGGTGGTGCAGTTCACCACGGGGAACGAAAGCGAAGCGCGTCTCGGCGCGCAGTGGGCCGAGCAATTCGGTGTGCGCTATCTGGACGGGGCAATCATGGATTACCCGACCCAGGTGGGTAAGCCTGAGTGCATGTTGCTGGTATCGGGTGAGCGCGACGTCTGGGGCAACTGGGAGTCAAAACTCAAGCTGCTGGGAGGGCGTATGACCTATGTCGGCGAGAAGCCCGAGGCCGCCAATCTGCTCGACGGTGGGCTGTTGACCATTATGTACGGCAGCGCCTTCGGCCTGATGCAGAGTGCGGCGATGCTGGCTGCTGAGGGCGTCGATATCAAGACGCTGAAAGGCGCGCTGGATGTCTTCAAACCTGTCATTGAAGCCACTTGGCAACGGACGGTCGATCTGGTCGATAAACAAGACTACTCCGGTAATGAAGCGTCCGTTCATGTGCATGCGCTAGGTGTGCGCTCTTTGCTCAAGCGCGCGAAACATGCGGGGGTGGAACATCGTCTGCTCGAGTTGTTTGCCGGCTACGTGGATGAGGCTGCTGCCAAAGGCTATGAGAAGGATGAATTACCGGCGGTGTACGAAGTGTTTCGACGCTGAAAGGCGTTTGGCGGCTGGCGATTTTTTATCAAGCTCCGATCGTTGATCGGAGCTTTTCTCGTTCTACCGGTCAGGTTGACTCAAGTGTGCCTTATGCTCGGAATGCTCGATGATCGACTATTGCCTGCAATAGCCTGCAGACCAATGGGCATGCAGTCGATCTCTCGATTCTGCGAACGAAACGCCTTGGGGCCAGTGCCAGTCCAGCGCTTGAAGGCATGACGAAAATTTGCAGCGTCGCTATAGCTGAGTTTTTCGGAGATGGCTTCAGTCGTCATTGGGGTGTCAAGCAGATAACTGATGGCCAGCTTTCTGCGAACACCTTCAAGGATCTGGTTGTAAGAGGTCTGTCCCGCTTCCAGGCGCCGTCGTAATGTACGGGGAGACAGGTGCAGTTGGTCAGCGATTTCCGGGAGGGTGGGAATGCGCTGGGTCGATGACAACAGGATCCTTTGCACTTGATAACACAGGTCATAACGTTGGCTGATTTCCCGAAGCTGGTGTTTGCACAGGGTTTTGCAGGTGTTATGGGTGATGCTGTGAGACTGCGGCAACGAGGCAACCAAGTAACGGGTGTCGAAACAGATGCTATTTTCCGGGCTGTTCAGGGTCACAGATGTTTGCAGTAAACCGCTGATGGAGTCGGCATCCTGTTCGCTCCCACTGACGTTCAAAGTGACCCGGGCTGGTGCGAAGTCCTGTCCCTGAATATCTCTGAGCAGCGTGAGCACTTTTGCGGTTTCCAGCAGCCCACAGCAGTATTTGTCCGCACCAAGTAAGGAGAAATGGTCGACCAAAGTGATTTTTGTCAGGCCATCCTGGTGCCCCAGACGCAGCTGTTGTTTCAAGTTCATCAGCAAGGCGAAGTCATTGGCAATATTGATTGCCTCTTCCAGCGTTGCGCTGCTCAGCAGTGTAAATCCGACCATGCCGTAGGCGGTCAGGTGCAACTGCTGGCCGACCCGCAGCGCCAGTAATGGGTCCTTGATGGCGGAGCAGCAGGAGGAGAGGACCATGAAAAGCTGATTCAAGGAGACCCTGGTCGAAGGCTCATCCAGGGCCTGTTGTGTGAGCGCGGCGCTAGCAAGGCAATCTTCCACCGTATCTGGCCGATGTTTGGCGAGCGCGACCACGGCGAGGAGTTCGGCAGTCGAGAAAACCTTGTCGTCCAAGGTGATGGGTGACGTGTGTATTGAGACCATTTCACAGCCCTCGTCGATTGATCGCGTGCAAACCCTGATCTGATTGGGTTCCATCAGTCAGGAGCCGATACGGATTACTCGGTTATGGCGGGCCGGGGAGGGTGATGATCACAGTTAAGAAAAATCGCTACAGACTGAACGCGGCGATTAATCGCTCTGATTGCTCGGTCGTGTTTGACGCAAAAATACGCATAGGTCGATTGACCTATAAAATACGGTCGATTGACCTATGTCAAGCGAAGGAACTAAAATTCGTTGCAATCTTGTCGGGTGGGCGACGTCAACCGGACGTTGCAGGGACTACCCTTGCGTCTGGACCGGGCCCGAGCAAACTGGCATGTTCATGAAATTAATTTGAGTCTGGAGGGAGCGTCTAATGCCGACGGAAACTGCACGAGCCGAGTCGTTGTTTGAGAGAACGGCGAGTCCTCGCGAAAAAAAACGCGTTCAGCGTATTGAAGACATCATAGAAGTCGCCGCGAGCATTTTCGTCAGCGACGGCTATGCGCAGTTTTCCGCCCGCAAAGTGGCGAGCGAACTGGGCATCAGCCTGAGCAACCTCCAGCACTACTGCGGGACGACTGAAAACCTGCTGGCGTCGATGATCAGGGCCAAAATAGAGAGTTTCGTCACGCTTTTTCACGATATCGCCAGCAACACCGCGATGCCGCCTCAAGAGCGCTTTATGGCAATACTCGATGGAGACATGGCCGCCACGCTGGACCCATGGATTGCTTCGTTTTCATTTCAGGTCTGGGCGTTGGCAGAACATGATGAGGTTGTAAATGCCTTGCTGAAGAGGATTTACGGTGATTTTTGCCAGACACTCAGCGAGTTGATTGTGGAAGTTAACCCTTCGATATCGCTCGAGAAAGCTAGGGTTCACGCGATCCTGATCGCCTCTCAAATCGAAGGCGTAATGTTTTACAACAAACAGATCGGAGCCGAGTCGGTGAGTTGGGACACCCTGCTCGATACCATGAAAACGTTGTGGTTGAAGACGATCCTCGAGGGGTGATTTTCAAGGTGTGGAGATCGGCCAGTCCCACCTGCTTTATTGGTCATTTGCCACCTGTTTGATGGCAAAGGCCAAGCCTACCCTTCCTCTCAAGATTGTTATCGAGGGGGATCCACGTCATGGCAATGTCCACGGATCAAGAGATTGATCGGATGGCTACGCTGCACTTCATCGCACTGGTGGACTCACTGGTTTGTGAGACCGGACATGCAACCGAAGCGCTTTTGCAGGGTGTCGATCTCAAGGTTGAAGAGCTTCATCAGGGCCTGAAACTCATTACATCTGCTCAGGAATTCTCGATTCTGCGCAATGCCTTGCGTCTGACGGGTGACAGGCATCTGGGGCTGGTGCTAGGCAGCCGATGCAAGTTGGCGTCCTATGGGATTTTCGGATTCACTCTGCTTTCCAGTAGCAATCTCAGAGCGGCACTGGCCTTGTTGTTTGAATACCCGTTGCCGCTCGGCACGGGTTACGTCCTGAAATTGACCGAAGTCAACGGCGTTGCGACGCTCCATATCAGTGACACCTTCGAGATCGAAGCAGAACTGCGTTTATTGGCCGTCGAGTTCTGTTCGATGGCATTGCAGAGGCTGATAAGCGACCTGCTCTGGAAAGACCTGCCATTGCTGGCCGTCAATATTCGCGGTGCTACGAGCGCCGACTGCACTGCCTATCAAGCCCATTTCAAGTGCCCAGTGTCGATTGGGCCGGGTTCGTCCTGTGCGCTAATGTTTGATGCTCGCTGGCTCGATCTGCCATTGCCGTGGGCTCATCCGGCAGCGCACGGTGAAATGCAGAAACAGTGCTCTGAATTGAAATCCAACCTTGAGGTTCCGCGTAATTTTCTGAGCAATGTCCGTTCAGCCATTTGCGCCCAATTCGACAAGTCTCCAACCCTGACGAATGTTGCCGACTCCGTGGACTGTTCGAGCAAAACATTACAACGTCATCTGCGCGCCGCCGGTACAAGTTTCAATGAGGTGCTGGGTGAACTGCGTTATGAACGTGCGCAAAAATTGCTGTTGCAGCAGGTGCCGGTGGCGCGGGTTGCCGAGCAACTCGGTTTTAGCGAGTCGGCGGCCTTTCGCAGAGCCTTTCAACGCTGGAGTGGCTGCACGCCCTCCCAGTATCGATCTCGTATTCGGCACTGATGTGTCGCTGCCAGGCTGGATTGATCTGTGTCTTGTTCGATCCCCTTTTTGACCCGTTTGCGCCTTTAGCCCTTTGCCACTAACTCAGACAATCCTTATCAAGTCGCCAGTGGTTGGTGCGTGATTTTTCACATCATGGCTATTGAGAAAGGGGCAGGTTATGAAAGTTTCGGTTCGCTATTTGGCTGCGGGCGTGGGGGCCTTGTACGCGGGTTCAAGTTTTGCTCTTGAGAGCTTCAATATTGGGGATGTGCTCGTAGAACCCTCGGTGACGTTGGGCGCTGCCTATCTGGATCACCACAATCAAGACTTTGGTGCGCGTACAAGCAGTATCGGTCTTGAGGTTGATCGTTCCTCCAGCCGCTTTGAAGGCTTCGTCCTGCCGGCACTGAAACTTACGGGTCCACAGACTGCCTACGGCACGATGTTTGGTGGCGTTTCTGCCGTAGGCGCGATGACCCGAGGTGGCAGCGATGCTGGCGGTTTCACCCACGGCGACCCGGAATCCATCGGCCTGGAAACAGCCTTTGTCGGCTGGAAAAGCGGTGATCTTTTGTCTGGCCTTGGGAAAGATGCCATTTCGCTGAGTGCCGGCTCGCAGAACTTCATCATTGGCGATGGCTTCCTGATTGGGGATGGTCACGCCGACCAGGGCAAAGATGCGGCGGCCTGGATTGGACCACGCACGGCCTTCAAGCAGGCTTACCTCGCGCAACTTAACACCGGCAAGATTCACGCGGACCTGTTTGATCTGACTGCTACGGCCGATCTGGACTACGCGGACTACAAGGAAAACCTGCGGATGCGGGGTGCCAACCTTGAGTGGCGCGATACCCTCGGTACGCTTGGCGCCACCTACTACCACACGATGGATGCTGATAACGCCTTGCGTGACGGCGTCGATGTTTATGATCTGCGCGCCAAGGGCACACCGATTGCCAGTCTGCCGCAGATAGGCGTAGCCGGTGAATACGTATGGCAGAAGGGCGGTGATGCAAACAAGTCGGCTCACGCCTGGTACACCCAATTGAGCTACACCTTCACCGATCTGCCTTGGACTCCCACTCTGAGTTATCGCCGCTCCGAATACTCCAGCGACTATGACGCAATGGCCTATGGCTACGGAGGAGAGTATGGCACGTGGTACCAAGGCGAGATCGTCGGGGAGTACATGCTGTTCAACAGCAACGAAAAAATCGACTTGCTTAAATTGACGGTTAAACCCAGAGAAGATGTGACTGTCGGCCTGATGGGTTATCGATTTACCCTGGATAAAGCGCCTGCTGGTGTCGACAGCCGTGACTTTGCCAAAGAGTTGGATATGTACGCGAACTGGAACGTAACTCCGGCGCTTACTGTGAGCGCATTGTATGGTGTTGCGTTGCCTGGTGACGCTGCGAAACAGAGTTTTGGTAACAACAATACCTCGCAACTTTTCGAAACGCTGGTGACGTGGAGTTTTTGAGTAAGTTAGTTCTGTCGCGTGATGTTGGGCTGCGGCCCAACTTCAGAATCAGCGCGAGCCAGTTGTATTGAAAGTCTGAATCTATTTGGTGGATAAGCAATGGGCAATTCGGTCAAGCGCCGTTTTTGATAAAGGATGGAGTATATGATGAAGAAAATCACTCGGGTTTTAGGTTCCCTTGCGCTGGCTTGTTCGCTAGTGACGGGGTCGGCATTGGCGGAGGAAGTGGCCAGTGAAACAAAAAAACCGCCTTTGGAAAGTACGACTGGCATAAAGTCGAGTGGCTTCGAAAATAACAATGTCAATGCACTTCTGTGGCTTCAGAAGTCGGCGGAGGCACGAGCACTGTTCTATCAGGCCTTCAATTTAGGTGACATGATCCTGGATAAGGCGCTGGCGGATAAAAGCTATAAGAAAAAGCCGGCAGTGGTGGTAGATATTGATGAAACCATTCTGGAAAACGGCCCTTACCTGGCGCTGCTAGCGCTTGAAGGAACGGACGATTACCCATTCTGGGACGAATGGACCGATGTTGCGGATGCAGCCGCAACGCCGGGTTCTGTTGAGTTTCTCAATGGCGTAGCCAAAAAGGGTGTGGATATATTCTACGTGTCCAACCGTTATCTGGAGAACGTTCCGGGAACCCTGAAAAACCTTAAAAAACTCGGGTTCCCTCAGGTCGAGGAAAGTCATTTGCTGTTCATGGATAGAAATGGCAGCTCGACCAAAGAACCGCGCAGACAGAAAGTTTCACAGACGCACGATATCGTTCTGTTGATGGGCGATAACCTTATCGATCTTTCTCAAGCCTTCGAAATGCCAACCAGCGAAGAAAGAAACAAAAAAGTTGACGAGTTAAAAGATCAATTCGGAAAACGCTTGGTAATACTGCCCAACCCGACCTACGGCTTCTGGCTTGACCATCTTCAAGAAGGGTATGGGAAGATGAATGCCGAACAAAAGCGCAAGGCAAGACTTCATGCGCTTGAGTACTGGAAAACCGATCTGCTAAAAGTTTCTCGCTAACCCTTAATCATCAAGTGCGCGCCGGAATAGGCGCGCGGCTTAGCGGTGCTCTTTGTTGACAACTACAGCGTATGAATGAGCAGAGCCATCTATAAGGCCAACGAGTTGAGGTGGATAAAATGACACAAAAGGTACAGTCTTTTAAGCAGGGGCTTATTGCGCTGGCAGTTACCATCGCAGTGCCAGAATTGGTAGAAGCTGATGAACGTGCGAACACTTCACCCGTCCCAAAAGGTTTTGTCGGTGATAGTAGTTTTGAGCTGCTTTTGCGTAACTACTATTTCGGCCAGAACAATACACGAGGGGCAAAAGACAAAAAGGATTGGACGCAGGGATTTCTGGCCACCTACAAATCAGGATTCACCGAAGGGCCGATTGGATTCGGCTTCGATGCCTTTGGCTATTTGGGGGTGAAGCTCGATGGCGGAGGTGGGACCACACGTACCGGTAACCTGCCGATAGGGCGTGATGGAAAACCGGAAGATGACTACGGCCATGCCGGCGGGGTCTTGAAAGCCCAGGCTTCAAAAACCTTATTGAAGTGGGGGCAGATGCAGACAACTGCTCCGGTCTTTGCGGCAGGCGGAAGCCGCCTCATGCCACAGATGGCGACAGGTTTTAATCTGCTCAGCAAGGAGATTGAAGGGCTGGATCTTGAGGCGGGACATTTCACCGCGGGATACGGGCCGACGACGACCAGTTCCAAAGGCGAGTTGTTTGCTTACTACGCCAACAAGACGACGCCCAGCGTCGATTTCGCCGGTACCAAGTACAAGATAAATGACGTGCTGTCCGCCTCGCTGTACGGGTCCCAGTTCAAAGATATCTGGAATCAGTATTACGCAGACCTGAACTACCGTCAGCCGCTGTCTGATGGACAGACGTTGGCGGCGAGCTTCAACATCTACAGGACGTTGGACGAAGGAAAAGCCGAAGCAGGGGACATCAACAATACGTCTTGGTCCCTGTATACCGGTTACACATTTCTTACCGCCCATACGCTCTCTCTGGCCTATCAGAGCGTGCGAGGGGATACGCCGTTCGACTATGTAGCTTTCGGGGATAACGGGGCGGGCGCGTATGGCGACTCGATTCTCCTGGCCAACTCTGTCCAGTACTCTGACTTCAATGGCCCCGGAGAAAAGTCCTGGCAGGCACGTTATGATTTGAAATTCGATACCTACGGCGTTCCGGGTCTGAGCCTGATGGCGCGCTATATCAATGGCAGAGGCATTGATGGGACGAAGATGGATGAGGACAGCCCTTATCAGGTCTACGGTTACGGTAAGGATGATCGAGAGCGTGAAACCAACGTCGAGCTCAAGTATACGAAGCAATTAGGTCCAGCCAAGGTGCTGCTGCGTGCCCGCCAGGCCTGGCACCGCGGCGATGCCGAACGAGCAAAAGTCGATCGCAGTGAAATACGCTTGATTGTCGACTACCCCATCAAGTTTTTGTAGGTTTCGGATTTTTCGATTCGTTGGTTTCAGGGCCGGGGTGTCTTATGACTCCCCGGTTTTTTGCGCCTGTAATGCCCTTTTGGGCGCGATGAATGGCACAAAAAAAGGCGTCCAGAGGACGCCATAAAATCACCTGAACCAAGGGTATTGCCAGGTGAACCCGAACGAAATGGTGGAGCGTTGGTAAGGCGCAAATTTCGTTGGGTCTCGCAGGAGAGCGAGTGGATCTACTTTAAAACTAACCGTGATTTTCTAAAGGTGCAGCGTGGCCAATGGTCGGTGATGGATGGCCAGTTTGTTGTGTATCGACATCTCATCTTTATTTGATGCAGTGGCGTAATGAGAGGAACACGCTGATTTCGGTTCCCCCCGAAGGCGTTTGAGCTGGCCGGATGATCCATGCATTTTGGCCGCGACGCACCTGTGAGGCAGTAGCCACCATCCCGATACTTTGAACAGCTATCCGGTTCGCCAGTCGAGACCGGTCAGTTCATTTTATCGACACAGGGGCCTGACAGATGCGCACCGATATAAGCTTTAAAACAACCGACGGCTTGACCTTGAAAGGGTGGCTGTTTACGCCGGGGGACAATTTCAAGGCGCCTTATCCGACGATCGTCATGGCTCATGGTTTTACGGCGGTCAAAGAACAATATCTGGATAAATACGGCGAGGCCTTTTCCCGTGAGGGCTTCGCTGTGTTGATCTATGACAACCGCAATTTCGGTGCAAGCGAAGGCCAGCCACGTCAGGAGGCCGATCCGCTGCTTCAGGTTCGTGATTACCGCGATGCAATCAGTCACGCCAGCACGCTCGACGTCGTCGATGCGCAGCGTATTGGCGTTTGGGGCTCAAGCTACAGCGGTGGTCACGTACTGCAAGTTGCAGCGTTTGATCGTCGGGTTAAATGCGTCGCCTCACAGGTGCCAGCCATCAGCGGTTCCATGGACGTACGTTTCGCTATCCGTCCCGACCTGCTCCCAGGTGTGATCGACTACTTTGAGCAAGATCGCGCCGCTCGTTATGCCGGTGAGCCGCCGATTGTCATGGAAGTGGTGAATGAAGATCCGAAAAGTGATTGCGCCTTGCCAGGTCAGGACTCTTACGATTACTTCATGGATAGCCACCGCGCCGTTGCCCCAAGCTGGCGCAACGAGGTCACGCTCAAAAGCATCGAACTGTTGAACGAGTACGAACCGGCTTACGCAATCGACCGCATCAGCCCAACCCCACTGCTGATGATTGTGGCGAAAAAGGACACCGTTACCGTTCCGGATCTGGCACTAAAAGCCTACGAGCGAGCGTTGCAGCCCAAGCAGTTGATGCTGCTCGACTGCGGGCATTTCGATCCCTACTTGAGTGAATTCCCGGCCTCAAGCTCGACTGCGGTTGAGTGGTTCAAACAGCACCTCTGACTTCACGCGATGAGTGTTCACCTGTTGCACTTTCGAAGGCAATGGGTGAGGGACTCTAACGGGTCATACCACCAGGCATGTTCCTGGATTGTGGATAGACCTGAGGTTACGACTTCAGGGTGAACAGTGCATTTGGGGTAATCGTATTGACTCACCGTATCGTTATCGTCGGCGGCGGCGCTGGCGGGTTGGAATTGGCAACTCGCCTGGGTAAAACCTTGGGTAAATCGAACAAGGCCCACATTACGTTAGTGGATGCCAACCTTACCCATATCTGGAAACCGCTGTTGCACGAAGTCGCCGCGGGTTCTCTGAATCCTTCGGTTGATGAACTCAACTATGTGGCCCAGGCCAAGTGGAATTATTTTCACTTTCAATACGGGAGGATGAGCGGACTCTGCCGTGAAGACAAAAAGATTCGATTGGCGACCAGCATCGATGGAACCGGCGAACCCATCAGTGACGAGCGCGAAATAGCATACGACACGCTGGTATTGGCGGTTGGAAGTCAAAGCAACGACTTCGGTACAAAAGGGGTCCAGGAGCATTGTCTTTTCCTGGACAGCCGCGCTCAGGCTGAGAGGCTGCACAGAGCGCTGCTGAGTCGTTACTTGAGTGGGCATGCCTCCAACGCGGCACAACCTTTGCGCATCGCCGTCGTAGGCGCTGGCGCGACGGGTATTGAGCTGTGTGCCGAGCTGCACCACGCCGTACGCCTGATGCAAGGTTATGGCGTGCGAAAGGCCTGCCCGGAAGACTTGTGCATTACCTTAATCGAAGCGGGGCCGCGAGTTTTACCGGTACTGCCGGAACGCATCAGCCAGGCTGTTCATCGTGAACTGCACAAGATCGGCGTGGAAGTGTTGAGAAACTCTGCGGTCAGTGAAGTTACTGACGACGGATTAACGATCTGTGGTGACGAGTTTATTCAGGCCGATATTCGGATCTGGGCAGCGGGGATTCGTGCACCGGCCTTTTTGCAAGATATTGATGGTCTCGAAACCAACCGGATCAATCAGTTGGTGGTGCAAGGAACATTGCAGACTACCCGCGATGAGTCGATTTTCGCGCTGGGCGATTGTGCCGTGTGCCCGATCCCGGAGACTGAAGGCCGTACTGTACCGCCGCGCGCGCAGGCCGCTCACCAGCAAGCAGAGTTGATGGCACGAAACATAGCCTTGCGCATCGCGGGCAAGGCCCTGCGGGAGTTTCATTACAAAGACTACGGGACACTGATTTCTCTGGCTTCGTTTAGCGCAGTAGGCACCTTGATGGGCAACCTGACCGGCAGCCGATTTGTTGAGGGTTTGCTGGCCAGGGCGTTTTACCTTTCCCTGTATCGCATGCACCAGGCTTCGTTGTATGGCGTGCGAAAGGTGATCTTCATGATGATCGCGGACCTGCTGCAAAGGAAGGTTCGGCCGCGCTTGCGTCTGCATTGATAAAAATCCCCTCGTTAGAGGGGATGTGAACCTCAGACCGAGTAGCGGGAAAGGGTTTCACCGCCGTCGATGCGCACTAGCGCACCATGGATGTAACTTGAGCGCTCGGAGGCGAGGAACACCGCTAGATCGGCAACATCGTCGATTTCCCCCCAACGCTTGAGTGGAATCGTTTCACTAAAGTCATCGACATAGCCGGGCTGCTCCATCAAGGCGCGAGTCAGGGCGGTTTTGGCATACGTCGGACAGATACCGTTCACGCGGATGCCTTCGTGGCCGTATTCGATCGCCAGGCAACGCGTCAGGTTGGCCTGGGCGCCCTTGGAAACGTTGTACACAGATTGCCATGGGTGACCCTGCAGGCCTGCGGTGGACACCAGGTTGATGATGTTGCCGCCCCCGCCTTGGTGCAGGAATGCCCTGACTGCGGCTTGGGAGCCGAAGAAAGTGCCTTTCACGTTGACGTTCAGGCACAGATCCAGTTCTGCCTCAGAGAACTCATGAATCAGTTTGCCGTCGCGATAGACGCCGGCATTGTTGATCATGATGTCGATTCGCCCGAACGTCCGGGTGGCTGCTTCGACGAGTGCCGTCAAGTCGCTGCTGCGGGTCACGTCGCAATGCTGGAACAGCGCTTGGCCGCCACGTTGAGTAATCAGCTCGGCCGTTGTCAGCTCAGGTCGCTCGTCGAAGCCGCCAGGATTGCTCGCCTCGCTGATATCGCCGATCACCAGATGAGCGCCTTCCTCGGCCAGTTTCAACGCGATGCCTCGACCGAGCCCCGTGCTCGCGCCGGTGATCACTGCGACTTTTCCAGCCAGTTTCATATCCATTCAAGGGTCCCTTGTAGTTGTGAGTTCATGGGCTACGCCTGCGCGTTACCGGTGAACTCAGGGTAGAGCGGCCTTGACGGTGGCGAACAGGTGAGCAAGGGCCAATTTCCCGCTGCTCAATGGTCATGTCCTGAGCGGACGTAGCGCAAGGCGTCATCAGCGGTTGAGCGTTCGCCTTGAACACCGTGATGACGTGTCGCATACGATCCCCTTTTTGACCCCTTTGCGCCTTTAACCCCTGCGACCTTTGCCCGGACAATCAATGGCAAGCCATCCCGATTGGCTGGATACATCAAGAGTGAGTCTCAGTGCTTTGCACGTATTTTCCTGTTGTCGATCGCCTGAGAAAAACCACCCACCCCATCCAGAGGAGTACATTCATGTCCAAGCTGTCCCTTGTGACCCTGCCGGGCAACGCTTCGGTAGAACAGGTCGTTGAGATCATCGAGCGTGATGGCGGTGTCATCATTGCTGACTTCATGCCCAATGATGTCCTTCTTGAACTCAACGGGCAGATCGATGCGGCGCTCGATACCTCCAGTTTTGGTCATGAAAACGTTTTCGTTGGCACATCGACCCGCCGTGCAAGCCGATTGTTTGCGCGCTGCAAGCGAATGGTGGATGTCGTGATGCACCCTTTGTATCTGGGGGCAGCACGCAGAATCCTGCAAAAACCGGTGGACGTATGGTTCGGCCAGGAGCGGACGACCATCACCCCGCAAATTCAGATTGGTATGACCCAGGCAATCCAGCTTCACCCAGGGCAGGGTAAGCAACCGCTGCATCGCGACGATACGAGCTTCCTTTGGCGTCACCCGCACTATGGCCGTGAAGCGCGGTTGCAGATCATGCTGGCGCTAACTGATTTCACCGCGGCCAACGGTGCCACTAAAGTGATTCCTGGTAGCCACAAATGGGACGACGAGCGTTGCCCCATGCCTGAAGATACTGTCGATGCTGAGATGGCTGCTGGTTCCGCTTTGTTGTTTATCGGCTCGACCTATCATGGTGGTGGTACCAATGCCAGTGACAAGCCTCGCACCGGATTGACTATGGCTCTCGACCTGGGCAGTGTCCGTCAGGAAGAAAACCAGTATTTGTCTGTGCCGTTTGACACGCTCAAGCAGTTGCCCAGCGAAGTGCAACGTCTGCTGGGGTGGGATGCGGGTGACAACTACATGGGTTGGATCGAGACGGGGGGGAAGCTGGTGAGCCCACATACTTTCCTGCAGGCTGATAATGTTCCTGAGGCATTGGGGTTGATCAGTACAAATCGCTGACAGACCACTTACATACTGAAAGCCAAGACTGAATGATTGCAGTTTTGGCTTTTTTTATTTTCAGAAAGTACCATTGTGTTCTGGGATGGCCTGCCGCTGATGTAAAAAGCGTTCGAGGACACCTGGATGATCACAAGTCCAAAGTGCGGGGAATCACTTGAACAGCATGCTCGATAGGGAGCAGGGGGATGCAAGTGTAAGTTATTTCTCAAGCAGCACACAGAGACATATAAAAATGTCAAATGGCCAAAGAGTGGCCATTTGAATACAGAAGCTACTTCGATAGTTTCAAGCTTGAAGCATTCCAACCTGTGGCCGGCGGTACACCATAACTTGAATCAATCAGGGTGACAGCGGCGTAGCCTTGCAGCAATGCACCAACGTCAGTCTCTGTGTTTTCTTTATCTCCAGTAAATGAATATCCGATTTCATAAATGCCAGGTGTTTTTTGAGCATAGGATGTAGTGAATGAATCCTTCGTTGCGAGAGACGTATACTTGGTACCTTTCGCTTCGTGCCTTGGGTAGTTGACGTTAAGCACGGTGTGTTGCGGAAGCAGGGCGTTTTGATCGGCGTTATTAATCAGTGCTCTGACAAGGTTAACCAAATAGGCAGATGCGTGGCCAAAGTCAGGCGTCTCAGTGCTGTTAACATCATAATCACCTCCGATCTCCTGGCTGATCGCAATGGCGGGAATACCTTCTTTTGCGGCTTCAAGAGCGGCACCAAATGTGCCCGAGTTGCTGACCGTTGATCCGGTATTTTGACCGGAGTTTGTCCCTGCGATCACCAGGTCTGGCTTTTTATTCTCAAACACAGAGGAAAGCCCAAATAGAACAGAATCTGCGGGAGAGCCAGGAACCGCACTGCTACCTTCACCGGCGGTTGTTCCATTTTTTACAGGGCCCACGGACCATACATTCGCATTTTTATACTCTGGTGATTTGGAGAGGTCAGGATGAACAGCGGAAATTTTACCCCAATATGTCTTTCGAGCTCCTGAGCCAGACTGTCCGTTAGAAGGCGCCACCACAGTTACAATGTGGCCAGCTTTAGTCAGCGCAGCGTAAGCGGCTCTAATTCCAGGTGCATTCCAGCCATCATCATTGGTTAGAAGTATACGGAGATGCGTTGACTGAACCCCCATTTTAAGTGGCTCGGTGGCCGTCTCCGATGCCATGCTGAGACCGGTGAATAATGTGGAACTCAACATTGCAGACAATAGAGTTAGTTTTGTATTGTTCATTCTGGTTCCTTGGGTTGGTTAAGTATTTGGTGAAGTATGATTGATAACTATGCGGGTACTGTGTTTAGTCGATGGGGTCGATAAAAACTCACCCTCTGGCGTGCTCCCCGTTATCTTCAATCTGTTGAAAATTATGTAGGGTCGGAAATTCGAAAAAAGGCGAGAACAGGCCAAAATAAGAGATCGAAAAAGACACAGGTCGGCGCCACGAAATAGTTAACGCAGACAATTTCCAGAAACATCAAGTAACTCTTTATTTTGCTCACTACGGATAGCATTCAATTTCGGCGATGAGGGCCGTAAGGTATTGCACTTTCCCATCGCCTGGCGTTGATCCAGCCTGATTGCTCCGGAAGTACTTTGCGAAGCTCACCCCATGGCGAAAAAGAAAAGCTTACAGTCGAGGGGCTCTGGGCGGAGTCTTTTGTCAGGCGGACTTCCATTGCTTTATATGAAACTCACCATAGCTTCCATGTGTAATCGACATTCACCCGTAGCTCATTGTCGTCCCTGTGGCTGGCCTGGGCGGTGAAGTCGTTGCGGTACCAGGCGTTGCGCACGCGCAGGGCCAGGCCCTTCAACGGTGTGCCCTGCAGCACGTAGGACAGTTCGATATCCTTTTCGCTTTCTGTCAGGTTGGAGCCGCCCAGCTTGGACAGTTCAATATTGTCGCCGCTCACGTAGCGCAGCATGCCATTGAGCCCCGGCAAGCCCATGGCCACGAAATTGTAGTCATACCGTACCTGCCAACTGCGCTCCTTGGGGTTGAGAAACTCGGAGCTCAGCGTGCCTTCGGTGATGACGAGCGGCTCGGTGCCGAACAGGTAGGGCATGGCAGTCTTACCGGTCAGTTGCATGTAGCCGGCACCGAATTTGTGAGCGCCCACGGCGTACGTCAGCATTAGTGCCGCATTACGGTTGTCTACCGGGCCGGCCTTGGCTGCGCCGTCTTCCCCGGTGACGAACAGACGAAAGTCGCTTTTCAGGCTGCCGGGGCCCATCGGACGAGTATCGACAAAGCCGTAGAAGTCCTTGCGGTACAGGTCTGCGAGCTCCGCGTGGTAATACTTCAATGTCAATTGCGGCGACCAGGCATAGTCGCCGCCGAGGAAGGAAAAACGGTCCGACTCGGCGGCACCATTGAAGCGTCCGTTGGGTGAGGCCACCGACATCTTCTGGTAGTTGGTGGAGTCACGCAGGTTGATGCGGTCCAGCCAGCCGACATGCAGGGTCAGGTTGTCGATTTCCTGGGACTTGAGGTACGCGCCACGGAAGGTCTGTGGCAGCAAGCGGGTAGGGCTGGCGAAGGCGATTGGCAGGAGCGTACTGATGGTGCCCAGTTGCAACTCGCTTTTCGATGCCCTGACCTTGGCGGTCAGGCCCAGCTCCGAATATTCACTGGCCGGTTCCCGGGTGGTGGGGTTGTACGGCAGCAAGCCAGTGCCCGTGCGATCAGGCGAAGAGTCCAGGCGTACACCCAGCAACCCCGAGGCGTCCAGACCGAACCCCACAGGTCCTTCGGTATAGCCCGAGCGCACGTTCAGGATGAAGCCTTGCGCCCACTCACGGGCAGCTGCCTGGGGCGTGGCATTCACGTAATTGCGATCGAAGTAGTAGTTGCGCATCGTCAGATCAGCGTGGCTGTCATCGACAAAGCCGCTGGCGTAAGCCTGGGTAAAGGTTAAAACGCAGGTGCAGGCGCTGAGCGCACGAAGAGTAGTCTTGAGCATGCCGGTGTTCACTTTTATTGTTGTTGGGGGGTGAACCCGCACCGCTTGGGTACGGGGTATTGCGAGTGGGTTGTCAGTCAGGCTGAGAGCCGTTGCGTCGTACTGACAGGTAAAACATCGCCAATGCCGCGATGACAATCCCCGGTGCCGAGGCCATCATCACCCCGGTGGTACCGGTGCCCAGCGCAAGCATCTTGCCGGCTACCAGCGGGCCGCTCATCGCCCCCAGCCGGCCAATGGCGACCGCGCTGCCTACGCCCGTAGCGCGCACGGACGGGCGATAGAAATGCGGTGCCAAGGCATACAGCACGCATTGCCCGCCGGTGGCAAAAAAACCGGCGACGAAACCGGCCGCGAGCATGCTCTGAAGTTGGCTGGCCATGCCCAGCGCGGTCAGCGAAGCGAGAATGCCGATATAGATCAGCGCCGACAGAGCCCAGGCCGGCAGTCGGTCCATCACCCAGCCCAGCAGTAAAGTCCCGGTCGCGGCGCCAAGCTGCAGGGCAAACATCACCCAGCTTGCTGATCGGGCGCTGAAACCCTGGCCGACCAACAAGCTCGGCAGCCAGTTGATCAAGATGTACACGACCATGAGGGTAAAGAAATAACTCACCCAGATCATCGCGGTCGGCAGTGCTGCGCCCTCGCGGAACAGGCCCCGGACCACGCCGATGGGGGCGACGTCCTGGACGCTGCGAAACTGCGCCGACTCCGGCAGGTAAAGCCCGAGCAGCGGCGCGATCAACAGCGGAACCAGCCCGCCCACGCAGAACACCACCTGCCAGCCACCGGCTAATTGAGCGATACCAATGCTGGCCGCCACCGCGGCACCCAGCGGCACGCCGCAATACATCAGGCTCACGGCCATGCCACGCAGGCGCGGGCCAGCCACTTCACTGGTCAGTGCAATCAGGTTGGGCAGGGCGGCACCCAAACCCACACCTGTGAGGCAACGTGCAACCAGCAAACTGTTGAAGTCCCAGGCCATGGCCGTGACCAGCGAGAACAGCCCGAACAGGGCCACCGACGCCATCAGCACACGTTTGCGGCCGATGCGGTCGGCCAGCCAGCCACCCAGGAAAGCACCGGGCATCAGGCCGAAAATCCCGGCACTGAAGACCCAGCCCATGTGTAATTTATCCAGTTCGAAAGCGGCCGCCATGCCTTGGGCGGCGATCCCGGAGGCCTGCAGGTCAAGGCCTTCCATGAGGGCGACGAGGAAACACAGACCGATGGTCCGCGTCATGTGCAGTGGCGTTGTCTGGTTGAGCGTTGTCATGGGCAGTACCCGTTTTATTGTTGTAATGGGCAAAACAGGGCCGACTGACCGCTGCGTGGGCGGCCAGTCGGGGTGATGCCTGGTTAGCGCTTGAGCAGATCCAGTGCGACGTCAACGATCATGTCTTCCTGACCGCCGACCATCCGCCGTTTGCCCAGTTCGACGAGGATGTCGAGGGTCTTGAGGCCGTACTTTTCGGCGGCGATTTCGGCGTGGCGCAAGAAGCTTGAATAGACACCGGCATAACCCAGCGCCAACGTCTCGCGATCGACACGCACCGGACGGTCCTGGAGCGGGCGAACGATGTCGTCGGCGGCGTCCATCAGCGTGTAAAGGTCGGTGCCGTGGTTCCAGCCCAGGCGCTCGGCGGCGGCGATGAACACTTCCAGCGGCGCGTTACCGGCCCCGGCGCCCATGCCGGCGAGGCTGGCGTCGATGCGGTCGCAGCCTTCCTCGACGGCGGTGATCGAGTTGGCCACGCCCAGGCTCAAGTTGTGGTGGGCATGCATGCCGGTCTCGGTTTGCGGTTTGAGCACAGCCTTGAACGCACGAAAGCGGTCGCGGATGTCCTGCATGTTCATCGCCCCACCGGAGTCGGCCATGTATACGCAGGTGGCGCCGTAGCTTTCCATCAGCTTGGCCTGAGCGGCCAACTGTTCGGCCGGGATCATGTGGCTCATCATCAGGAAACCGACGGTGTCCATGCCCAGCTCGCGGGCGTATTCGATGTGCTGTTTCGAGACATCCGCTTCGGTGCAATGGGTGGCGATGCGCACCACCCGGGCACCGGCGTTGTAGGCCGCTTTCAGGTCGTGGACCGTACCGATGCCCGGCAACAATAAGGTAGTGATTTTGGCGTGACTGATCACATCGGCGGCGGCTTCGATCCACTCCAGATCGGTGTGCGCCGCAAAGCCGTAGTTGAAGCTCGAGCCTTGCAGGCCGTCGCCGTGGGCGACCTCAATCGAATCGACCTTGGCCTTGTCCAGGGCGCGAGCAATGTCCTGCACATTCTGGATCGAATACTGATGGCGAATCGCGTGGCTGCCGTCGCGCAAGGTCACGTCGGAGATGTAGAGTTTTTTGCCAGGATTAAAAGTCATGTCGATCTCCTCAGGCGTTCAGCATCGACTGCGCCATGCGCTCGGCGGTGGCCAAGGCTGCGGAGGTCATGATGTCGAGATTGCCGGCGTAAGCCGGCAGGTAATGGGCGGCGCCTTCGACTTCGAGGAACACCGAGGTCTTCAGGCCCGAAAATTTTCCAAGGCCTGGAATGTTCAATGGTGCGTTTTCAGGGATCACGTCGAACTGCACTTTTTGTTTAAGGCGATAGCCCGGCACGTAGGCCTGCACGGCAGCGGCCATTTTTACGATGGAGGCCTCGACCTCAGCCTGATCGGCTGCCTCAGACAACACGAACACCGTGTCGCGCATCATCAGCGGTGGCTCGGCCGGGTTCATCACGATGATCGCCTTGCCCTTGGCTGCACCGCCGATCACCTCGATGGCTTTTGAAGTGGTTTCGGTGAATTCGTCGATATTGGCGCGGGTACCGGGGCCGGCAGACTTGCTGGCAATCGAGGCGACGATTTCGGCGTAATGCACCTTCGCCACGCGCGACACCGCGGCGACCATCGGGATGGTCGCCTGGCCACCGCAAGTGACCATATTGACGTTGAGCCGGTTGAGGTTCTGCTCAAGGTTGACCACCGGAACGCAGTACGGACCGATGGCCGCGGGCGTCAGGTCGATCAGTCGGATGCCGGGTTTGATCGAGCGCAGGAACGCATCGTTCTTCACATGCGCGCCAGCACTGGTGGCATCGAAGACGAAGTCGATGTCTTTGAACACATCCATGCGGGTCAGGCCTTCAACGCCTTCATGGGTCACCGCCACGCCCATGCGCTGAGCGCGGGCCAAGCCGTCAGAGGCCGGGTCGATGCCGACCATGACCGCCATTTCCAGGTGCGTGGCGTTCCGCAGCACCTTGATCATCAGGTCGGTGCCGATGTTGCCGGAGCCGACGATGGCGACTTTGAGTTTTTTCATTGTTATGACCTCTATTGCACGCAAGTTGCCGATCACTCGGCAGTGAACTCCACACCCACCCGACCGATGCCTTCGATCTCGGCCTCGAAACGGTCACCGGCAGCGACTGGCACCATCGGTCCGAGTGCTCCGGTGAGAATGATGTCGCCGGCCCGCAACGGATCGCCCAGGCGCGCCATGGTGCGGGCCAGCCAAACGGCCGCATTGAGCGGATGACCAAGGCATTCGGCGCCGCTGCCGCTGGACACTTTTTCACCATTGCGGGTCATGCACATGCTGGCTTGGCGCAGGTCGAGCCCGTCGATATGTCGAGCCGGCCCTCCCAATACAAAGCAGCCACTCGAGGCGTTGTCCGCCACGGTATCGACGAAGCGGATGTTCCAGTTCTGCACGCGGCTGCCAACGATTTCCAGTGCCGGGACGACCCAGCCAGTGGCCGCCATCACGTCGGCAAACGTGGTGTCGAGGCGGGGCAGATCGCGTTCGAGGATCAAGGCGATTTCGGCTTCGATTTTGGGTTGCAGCACGCGGCCCAGCGGCACGCTTTCGTTATCGCCGTAGCACATGTCGGCGAACAGCGTGCCGAAGTCCGGCTGGTCGACGCCCAACTGCGCCTGCACTTTGGGGTTGGTCAGGCCGATCTTGCGGCCGACCACGCGGCGGCCGTTGGCCACGCCGTGGGCGACGTTGAGCCGCTGGATGGTGTAAGCGGCCTCGGCGTTGTCTTCGCCGATTTGCTCGCGCAGTGGCGCGATGGCTTCGCCGTCAGCCTCGGCCTGGCGCAGGTTAGTGGCCAGTCGTTCCAGGGTGTCTTGAATAAGGGTCATGTCAGCCTCGGTGATCAATGGGTCAGGAAGTCCAGGACCATGCGGTTGAAAGTCTCGGCGTGTTCCCACTGGGCCCAGTGGCCGCAGCGATTGAACACATGCAGTTGAGCATGGGGCAGGCCGGCCAACAGGCGCAGGCCAGTGTCCATGGGTACGAAGCGGTCTTCGCGGCCCCAGACGATCAGCGTTTGGGTGGTGATCTCGTGCAGGCGATGGCTGAAATCCGGAAACTGCTTGGGGTTGAGGGTGCTGCTCTTGACGAAGTTTTCCAGGTGGTCGCGGCGCGCAAGGATATTGTCCAGGCGGGTCTGGAACAGTTCGTCGGTCATGCTGCTGGCGTCGAAAACGAAGACGTTCATCATCTTCTTCAGGTTTTCGATGGTCGGTTCGCGGTACAACGCGCCGATCAGCTTGATGCCCTCGGTAGGCTGTGGGACGAAGGCGCTAGGGCCACCGGTGCCGCCGCCCATCAAGACCAGTTTGCCGATGCGCTCCGGGTAGGCGAGGGCAAACGCCACGGTGCTGTGCCCGCCCATGGAGTTGCCGATGATGTGCACGCGGTCCAGATCCAGCGCATCGACCAAACCCTTGAGGGCCTGGGCGTTGAGGTCCGAACGCGAGCCGTCGCAAACGATCGGGTCGCTTTTGCTCCAGCCTGGGCAGTCCATGAGGATCACGCGATAACCGGCGTTCACCAGCGGTTCGATGTTGCGGTGGAAGTTGGCCCAGCCGCTGGCGCCGGGGCCGGAGCCGTGGAGCATGACCACGGTTTCGGTTCCCTGACCCACGTCGTTGTAATGCAGTTGCAGGGCCAGTTCACCTTCCTTGATACGGGCAAAACGGCTGGTGGACGCTTCGGTGAATGCAGTGGCAGTCATGACAGTTCCTCGGATTCAGTGGTTGTTGTTCAGCGGCTGGGCGCCAAGGGCGGCGAAGCCTGCGATCCATTCGGGAATCGGACGGTAGTAGCGGCCTTCGCTCTGATAAGGGCCGAAGGCGGATAGTGCAGCGAAGGCAGCGACCCAGGTTTTCACTTCGTGGGTGGACTTGCCGGCCAATGCCGACAGCTCGTCATTGCCCAGCGCATCGAGGTCGCTCAGCCGCCCCTGTTCGAGGGTGTCGAGAAACTGCCGGTCCCACGTAGGGTTGAGCGGGTGCAGGCTGTATTGGTCTTCGACGAAATCCAGGGCTGCCTGAATGACCCGCTGCTGACGCGCCTGGCGTTCATCGGCAGGCAAGTTGCGGCCGCTGCCCATCAGGCGATCGGCCATGCGCGCATCGACCCTCGCCAGTTCCGGAACCGGAGGCTGGTGGGACAAACCACCGGAAGCCAGAAACATCACGCGTTTGTTCAGCGTCAGCGCCCACTGGCCGATGGCTTCACCGAGCAGGCGCGCACGTTTGAAACCGGGCAAAGGCACGGCCACTGAGTTGATGAACACCGGAATCACCGGGCAGCTTTGCAAACCGCCAAGCAATAATTCCAGCGGCTGGGCGAACGCGTGATCGACCTGCATACGATAGGAAACGGCAGCGTCGACACCCGCATCGAGGACCGCCTGGGCGCAGGATTCGGCCAGCGCTTTGGGTACGTCCAAGGGGCCGGCGGCGGTGTCGAAATCACCGATGGCGTGGGCGGCCATGCCGATGCAGAAGGCCGGCATCACGTCGTAGAAAAAACCGTTGTAGTGGTCGGGGCCGAAGAGCACGATTAGCTCCGGGTCGAAGCGGGTGATGCGCTCGCGGGCGTCGGCGATCATGCCGTCGACTTCGGCCAGCACGTCAGGCGTCGGGTCGACGTAACCCACCAGCGGCGTGTGCGACAAGCAGTGCAGATAGGCGCTCATCTCAGGCCACCTTGCTGGCAATGATCGCCGCGGCAGGTGGCGGCAATGCCTTGAGGGCCAGGGCCAGTTGATCGCAGGTCTGGCCGACGGTTTGCGGAATGGCCAGCCCGGCAAGGAAGCGGTCCGGGCGCACCAGGGCGATGGACGCCGAACCTCGGGCGAACCATTCCTTGAGACGGCCGGTGCTGTCGCCGATGCGAATCACACCCTGGCTAACGTCACTGACGGCTTTGAGCTGGACGTCTGGCAACACTTGGATAAAGCGTGTGCCCAGTGCTTGCCATTGTTCTTTCTGTGCAGCCGTCAGGCCCCAGGTCGGGTCGCAGCCCCAGGCGATGATCGCGAAGTGCTCGCCGATCACTTCATCCAGCAATACCGTATCGCCGGCTTCGGTCAGCACCCGAGGCTGAATGAACATCTTGCCCACGGGGGAGCGTTTTTCGCTGGGTACGATCAAGGCACCCTGGGTGTATTGCGGCATCGGTTTGAAGCGCATTTCCACGAAGTAGCGTTTGACCGGTGGCACATAGTTAAGCAGCCACGATACGCCATCGCGCAGGTTGCCTTGCCAGCGCTTGGGCGGTGCCAACACGTGGCCGGCGAGCACGGAAAGGTCAATCATCGCCTTGGCGTGGTCACGGCGTTCCTGTTCATAGCTGTCGAGCAGGCTGTCGGCGGCCAGGCCCTTGATCACCAGTGACAGTTTCCAGGCAAGGTTGGAGGCATCGCGCATACCGCTGTTGTAACCCTGGCCTTGCCATACTGGCATGATGTGCGCGGCGTCACCGGCCAGCAGCACCCGGCCCTCACGGAACCGCCCGGCCAGGCGGGCGTTGTGGGTATAGACGCGGCTGCGGATCAATTCGATGTTGTCCGGGTTCGGCAGCACCTTGCCGAGAAGTTTGCGCATGTTCTCCGGTTTGCTCAGCTCGGCTTCGGTCTCACCGGGCATCACCATGAACTCAAAACGGCGCACGCCATGGGGCAGGGCGGCGGAAACGTAAGGGCGTACCGGGTCGCAGCACAGATAAACATGCGGCGTGCTCAACGGGTCGTTGGCAATGTCGACTACGATCCACTGATTTGGCGCGGTTTTGCCTTCGAAGCTGATGTCCAGGCTGCGCCGAACCAGGCTATTGCCGCCATCGCAACCAATCAGATACCGGGCATGCAGGCGTTCGCTGCGGCCGTTCTGATCCTTGAGGTTGAGCACCACAGCGCTGTCGCTTTGTTCAAAGCTGTCGAGCTCACGGCTGAACAGCACCTTGACGTTGGCAAAACGCTGCAAGCCTTCGAACAGGACACGGTCGGCCAAGGGCTGGATGAAAGCATTGCGCCGCGACCAGCCGAACTCATCGGTCCTGGGCTGTATGTCGGCAAAGCAGCGACCCTTGGGCGTCAGGAAGCGCATGGCGTGCCAGGGGGTAGTGTGCGGCAGCACGTTGTCGGCCAGACCGACGGCCTGGAACGTACGCAGGCTTTCGTCGTCCAGACCGATAGCGCGGGGGTAATCGATCAGGCTGTCGAGCTTTTCCACTATGGTGACATTCACACCACATTGGCCCAGGTAATTGGCGATCATCAAGCCAACAGGACCGGCGCCGACGATCGCGACGTCGGTGGTCAGTTCCAATGTGGAAGGCGTGGGGGCAGAACTCATGGGTATCTCCGTACAGCGCTTTTGGATTTCTTGTTGGGCGCAGTATGGAAATCGCAGGGCTGGTCGACAACGACAACCCTTGATAGTGTGCACTAGGTGCACATCGTTGATTTATAACAATAATGGAGCCATCCATGAGTGACACAGAATACAAGTCCGTACGTGGGCTGATGCGCGGTCTGGCTCTGATCAATAGCTTGAACCGCTTCGATGGCGGGGCCAGCACGGTGCAACTGGCCGAGCAGATCGGACTGCATCGCACCACGGTCCGACGGTTGCTGGAGACCTTGCAGGCAGAAGGTTATGTGCGGCGCAGTGAGTCAGATGACAGCTATCGACTGACGTTGAAGGTACGCGAACTCAGTGAAGGTTTTCGCGATGAGCAATGGATCTCCTCAATCGCCGCACCCTTGCTCGGTGAGTTGCTGCAGAAAGTCGTCTGGCCCACCGACCTGTGCACACTGGACGGCGATGCCATGGTGATTCGCGAGACGACCCATCGCTTCAGCCGCCTGTCGTTTCACCGCTCCATGGTTGGCCGGCGTCTGCCGTTGCTGATGACCGCGACGGGGCGCGCGTACTTTGCGTACTGCTCGCCCGCTGAGCGAGAAGAACTGATTGAGTTGATGATCAGCCGTGAAGATGAACAGTCGGTGCTGGCGGCGGATCGTCGTTTTGTCGATCGGCTGGTGGAGCACACCTTGGCCAAAGGGTATGGCGAAAACAACTCGCACTGGGGCCTGGAACGCAAGATTGCCGCCATTGCGATCCCGGTCATGCACGAGGAACGGGTCATGGGCTGCCTGAACCTGGTGTACATCGCCAAGGCGATGCCCATTGAGGAAGCGGCGCGCCGTTATCTGCCGGCGATGCAGGGTGTAGTGAAACAGATCCAGGCTCAATTGGGCTGATGTTGCCTGCGTTGAAAGCCAATTCACCAAGTAAAGCTTACTGGCGTTCCACCGACAGAAAACATCAGAACTGGCCGTCACCGAATTGGGTTCGGTATTCTGCGGCTTTTCTCCAAACGGTATGAAAATCCTATGCGTCCACTGACCGATCACGCACCAGACACATTTGCCTCTATACGATTCGTTTTGACTGATATGGATGAGACGCTGACTCACCGTGGGCGTTTGGCAGCCGCTACCTATGAGGCGTTGGAGCGTCTCCAGGCAAGCGGCATTAAGGTGATACCTGTGACTGCCGCACCTTCCGGATGGTGTGATCAAATGGCTCGGATGTGGCCAGTGGATGGTGTTATTGGGGAGAACGGTGGACTGTTTTTCAGACGCGGCACGGACTCCCATAAACTCGTGCGGGACTATTGGCATGACGGCGATCAGGCCACCCTCGCACATCAAAAAAGAAAGCAGCTCATAGAGTTTGTCCTGGACCGATTGCCTTGGGCCCGCCTGGCGGAAGACCAGGATTTTCGACAGACAAGTGTGGCATTTGAACTACCCGGCGAGGATGCCCATCGCCAAGCGTTGGGCGATGCCCTGAGTGCCGCCGGTGCCGAGCATACGTTTAATAACCTATGGGCGTTGGGCTGGTTTGGGGCCTACGACAAACTGACCATGGCGCGACGCGTCCTGCACCGGATCTACGGACTTGGCACCGAGCAAATGTTGGACAAGGTTTTCTACAGTGGTGACTCGCTCAATGACGGCCCAATGTTTAATTTTTTTCGGCATACCTTGGGTGTCAGTACCATTCAGGAGTGCCTGCATCAATTACCGAAAGCGCCGGCCTGGATTAGCACCGGGCCTGGAGGGGCTGGATTCGTGGAGGCAGCTGAGGCGATCTTGGCCTGTCAGCGTTAAACGCCTATAAGTCCCGCGTTGCCGGCGCAGTAATCCTGTACTGCTGTGCGTAAAGCAATCAGTCGGATCAGAACCTATAGCGGCTGCCTCCTTCTGCCTACTCTGAACATCCGGCAAGTATTCTTCCGGCAATGTAGCCAAACGTCATGCCCGGGCCGAGGGTGATGCCGCCGCTTGGGTAGTAACCGTTCATGATGCTGTTCATATCATTGCCCACGGCGAATAAGCCGGGGATCGGCGCATCATGTTTATCCAATACCCGAGCACAGGCATCCGTGTTCAAACCGGCGAAAGTCCCCAGACTGCCGGGCACCAGCTTCACGGCGTAGAACGGCCCTTGGCGCAGGCTGCCCAATGAAGGGTTGGGGTTGTGCAGCACGTCTCCTTGAGCTTTGTTGTACAACGACTCGCCGCGATCGAAGAGTTGATCGTGACCTTCCTCGGCGCCCTGATTGAATGCGCTGACTGTGACTTGGAGTTGCTTCGCATCAATCCCGCATTGGCGCGCCAGTCCGATCAAGGTCGGATCCTTGAGCAGGTAGCCTTGGCGTACGTAGGATGCCGTCGGAAAAGGAAATGGCTTGGACCAGCCCAGACCATAGCGTCGCTGGGCACGATGGTCGCAGATCAGCCAGGACACCGGCGTTTCTTCCGGCCTGGTGACATTGAACAGTGCACACATGTAATCGTGATAGGAGTTGGCTTCATTGACGAAGCGCTGACCATCCTGGCGCACGGCGAGGAAGCCCGGCTTGGCCCGATCCATCAGATGCGGGAAGCCGCTGAAACCACCGTCTGCTCGCGGCACCCGGGACACCGGCGCCCAGGCCGCGGCGTGCGGCAGGTCGGATACAACACCTGCCCCGACGCTTTCGCCCAGGCGCAGGCCGTCGCCAGTATTGCCCTTGGGTGCGGCGCTCAAGTGCTCGGTGCCATTGGGTGCATGGGCAAACAGGCTGGCAATGCGCTGTTGGTCGTGTGGGAAACCGCCACAGGCGAGCACGACACCACACCGCGCACGAATTTCGACCAGTTGCCCCGCCCGTTCGATGCGTGCCCCGACCACGCGATCATCCCTGTTCAGCAGCGCTCTCACCGGCGCATCCGTCAGCAGACGGACGTTGCGATCCAGCGCGCTTTTCAGCAAACGGGCGACCAGTGCGTTGCCGTTCACCAGGTGCATGCCTCGGCCATGCCTGATCAGGTCATGGGCATGGCGCAACAGACGCTTGCCGGCGTAGAACAGTGAGTTCGCAGACCTGCTGGCATTGAGGAAATGATTGAGGTCAGCGCCGCCGGCGATGCCCATGCCGGCGAGGCTGATGACGTCGAGCGGGCGCCGAAGTTTGTTGATCCAGGGTCCTAGTCGACGGCCGTCGAACGGTAGGGCGCAGACCGAGCGGCCACCTTTGGAGTAGCCTTCGCTGGCGTGAAAGTCCGGCATCTTGCTGCCGGAGAAAAACTGTACCTCGGTATGACGCTGAAAGAACTCGACCATCTTCGGACCTTGCTCCAGATACTTCTCCACTCGCGGATCAAGCACGTCGCAGTGCAGTTCATTGCGTAGGTAGATCCGGGACTGCTCGATGCCTTCAACTATTCCGTCGGCGATGGCCAGTGGGTTGCGCGGAACCCATAACCAGCCTCCCGACCAGGCACTGGTACCACCCAGTTGCGGCTCCTTTTCAACCACAATGACGTCCAGGCCGAGTTCGGCGGCGGTGACCGCCGCTGCCAGCCCCGACGCTCCAGAACCGACGATCAGAACATCACAGAGTATTGGGTCGCTGTTGTGCATAGAGGGTTACCGCAAAGAGGAATGAGGTTGGGCCAGGCCGGCGGGTTGTGTCAGGCTGCCTTTGATGAATACCGCGATGCCAGCAATCAGGGCCGGAACTGCCAGAGCCGCGAAGACCGTATCGAATGACCAGCCAGCACCGAGCATGTGAGCGCCGGCGAAGCCGCTAGCGATTGATCCCAGCCCGCCGATGCCTCGCATCCAGCTGACACCGGTGGCGCGCGCCGGCGTGGGATAGAAGTTGGCCGACAGCGCATACATGCAGGCGTTACCACCATTCATGCAGAAGCCCGCCGCAGCGGCGAGTACCGCGAACAATGCGAAACCGTGGTTAGCGGTGCCGATCAGGAAAATCGCCAGGCCACCCAACAAGTAAGTTAGCGCCAGTGTGTGGTGCGGGTTGCGGCGATCAATGAACCAGCCGAGAAACAGCGAGCCGAAGGTTCCGCCAAACTGGAACAAAGCAGTGATCAGCGCAGCATCACTGACACTCAGGCCATTGTCTTTGATCAATGTCGGCAACCAGCTACCGAGCAGGTAGACCAGGAACAACCCCATGAAATAGGTCAGCCAAAGCAGCAGCGTCCCGGTGAAGAAACCCTTGGACAGAATTCGCCCCACCGGGCTGGCGCGAGGGCGTTCGACCTCGTCGATTGTGAACCGTGTCTGGTCGTTTGCGAGTTCTGGTGCCAAACGCTGCATGATCCGTGCACTGCCTTGTTGGCTCTGCACCGGACGTCGGGTGACTAGCCAGCGCAGGGACTCCGGCAAGCCGGCGATCAACAATGGCAACGCCAGCAGCGGCAATAAACCACCTATGAGCATTACGCTCTGCCAGCCAAAAAGGGGGATCACATAGGCCGAGGTAAAACCGCCCGCAGCCGCGCCGAAGGTGAAGCCACTGAGGACCAAGGTGATCAGCATCGAGCGTCGATGGAGCGGGGTGTATTCGCTGACCAGAGTACCTGCATTCGGCATGGCCGCGCCCAGACCAAGACCGGCCAACAGCCGCAGGACTTCCATCCATTCCAGGTTCGGGGCGAAGGCCGAGGCGAGGGTTAGCGCACCGAAGAACGCCACAGCGCAAATCAGCACAGGCTTGCGTCCCAGGCGGTCGGCCAACGGTCCGGCAATCAACGCGCCGATGGCCACGCCAATCAAAGCCGCACTCATCACGGGTCCCAGGTCCAGCTTGCTGACCGCCCATTCACGGGCCAGTTCGGGGGCGATGAAACCCATGATTGCGGCGTCGAAACCGTCCAGCGCAATCACCAGGAAACACAACACGACAATCCGCCACTGAAGGCGACTCATAGGGCGGGCGTTGATCAACTGGTCAACATTGATCGATTGCAAGGTGCTCATGGCGACCTCCATTATTATTTTTATTAGCGATGGCTGGCCGCTCCTTGTCAGAAGCGGCTCAACGCTGCTGCGGGGCTACTTCAATGGCGAAAAATCGGTCGGACGCAGCAGTCGAGATTCCAGGGTTACCACCGCGTCCAGTTCCTTGTTCTGCCGTGCGAATGCCTGCCAGCGTGGGTCGGCAGCCATGGCGTTGCGACGGGTAATACGGTCGTCGAGACTGGTATAGCCCCAGATATGCACCACCTGATTGGCTTCGCCGAATTCGGTTGTGAAGAAGCCAACCAGATTGCCCAGATGCTCTTCCTGCACGGCCAGAGCGGCACTTTTGTAAAGAGCCAGCCAATCGGCGAGTCTGGTCGGTTTAAGGGTGTAGGTGCGCAGTTCGTAGTACATGGTTTTCTCCAGTGCGGGATGGGTGTACAGCGGTGTTTTCGAGGTGGCTGGCGATATCGCTTGCTGCGAGGTAGCCGAAGGTGATGCCTGGGCCGAGGGTAATTCCGGGGCCAGGGTAGGTGCCGTTCATGATCGAATTCATTTCATTGCCAGCGGCGTAAAGGCCGGGGATTGGAGTGCCGCCCTGATCCAACACGTTGGCCTGGCCATTGGTGACTAGCCCGCGGGCGGAGCCGAGATCTCCGGTAAACAACCGGATCGCGTAATAGGGCGCCTTACGCAGTGGTTTGATGCACGGGTTGGGATGGTGTAACGGGTCACCCATATAGCGGTTGTAGGCTGTGCTGCCCTTGCCGAATTGTCTGTCGACGCCTTGCTCCGCATCGGCGTTGTACTGCGACAGAGTCTCTTCCAGGGCGCGCGCATCAATACCGACAGCGCTGGCTAACCCGGCCAGGCTGTCGGCACGCAGCAGGTAACCGGCGTCGATCAACGCGCTGTTGTCGACCGGCCGCGGTCGCGCCAGACCCATGCCGTAGTTGTTCAGAGCATCGGCATCACAGATCAGCCAGCAGGGCGCATTTGCGCCGCCGTTGGCGAACATGCCTTCGACGAAACAGTGATAGGAGTTGGACTCATTGACGAAACGCAGGCCGGCGCGGTTGACCGCGATCACGCCGGGCTTGGCGCGATCAGTGACCAGATGAGGGAAGCGCTCCAGGCTGCCATCGGACTTGCGTAGTACCGAGACCGGGGCCCAGAAAAAATTCGCTGCAAGGTGTTCACCGATAGCCGCTTTGACGGAGGCGGCCAGCCGCTGTCCGTCGCCCACATTGCCAGGTGGCGACAGGGTCCAGTGTTCCGAATCAGTTGCCGGGCGCTGCTCGGCGGCCTTTGGGCTGGCGGCAAAACCACCCATGGCCAGCACCACGCCCCCTCTGGCGAAAACCGATCGGGTTTGGCCGCGCCACGCTAATCTGGACACCCTTAACCGTTCCCTGTTTGACGATCAATGATTCGGGCACCGCTTGTAGCCACAGTTCGACGCCATTGGCCAAGGCTGTGGTGGCCAGACGGGCGATCAAGGCGTTTCCGACGGTCAGACGTGTGCCGCGCGGATGGCTGAGGCGGTCGACGGCATAACGTCCCATCAGTTTCAGGCAGTGCCAGAGGGATTTTGGCGAGCGCTTGAAACTGAGGAAATGCTGGATATCGACCCGATTGACCATCATGCCGCCGAACAGCAGCATCCCGTCCGGAGGTCTTTTCAGGTCTTTGAAATGCTCACCCAGTCGGCGCCCGTCATACTCGTCGATTTCCAGCGCGCGGCCGGCCTGCGTACCGCCGGGAAGGTCCGGGTAATAGTCGGGCGACAGCGGCCGTAAGCTGTATTTGAGTTCGCTGTGGGTTTCCAGATAACGCAGAGCTTCACGGCCCTGCTCGATAAAGGTCTCGATCAACTCAAGGTTGTAGCCGGTACCAATAACCTCCTTGAGGTAGAGACGCATCTGCTCGGCGGGCAGATGGTGCCCGGCCGCGCGGGCCTGGTCGGTGTCGTGAAGCCAGACGGCACCACCGGAAATCGCCGAAGTGCCACCGAAGGCTTCGGTCTTTTCCACGAGCAAAACCTTAAGACCGCGACAACTGGCGGTTACCGCCGTGGCAAAACCGGCGGCACCGCTGCCCAGAACAATCACATCATAGGTCAAGCTGGCGTTCGCCGAAGACAGGGACGTCGTCGTGTTCATTGTCTATCACCTGTTAAGGACAGCGCTGGAGGTTCAGATCTCCAGCGGTGTCACGCCCATGAAATGACCGAGGTTGCCCAGTTGTGCCAAGGCCATTTCCGGACCGGCCTGGATCGGGCAGCCCATGCGGCGGGCGAAGGCGAGAAACGGTGTAATTGCCGGCGAGGTCACCACATCAGCCACCAGCGTTGTGGTTTGAAGGGTTTCCATCAGGGCTACTGGTAACGGCATCGGCCCATTAACCGTGGCGCCCATACCAACCGGCGATGCGTTGACTACCAGGTCGAACGGCTCCAGTGAGGTCGGGTTTGCACCGATGACAATCTTGGGAAAGTCGCGGCGCAAAAGATCACCGAAGGCCTCGACGCGCTCTTGGCTGAGGTCGCTAATGACCAAGTGGCTGACCCCGGCCTGGCACAGCGAATAGGCAATCGCGCTACCGACGCCGCCCGTACCGATCACCAGAGCCTGTTTGTGTTGAGGGGCAAAATTGTGCTTGCGCGCGGCATTGAGAAAGCCATCGCCGTCAACGATATCGCCCACCAGCCGACCGTCGGCCTCACGGCGGATCACATTGACCGAGCACAGTGCGATCGAGCGTTCACTGAGCACGTCCAGGCGGCTGGCGAGCAGTTGTTTGTAAGGGACGGTCACCACGCAGCCGCGCAGGTTTTGCCAACCGCGCAGGGTTTGGACGAAATCATCCAGCGCGCTCTGCTGCAGGTCGATGGCGAGCATGGCGATGTTCTGCTGGTGGTCGGCGAACCAGCGGTTGAAGTTTTCCGGAGACTTCACCTGGGCAATGGGTGAGCCGACGATGGCGACCAGTTCAGTCGAACCTTGAATCATGTGGAATTCCCGCTTATTGGCTGTGTTGTGGGCCGATACTGCAAGCGGGGGGCGAAACGGACAATCAATCGGAATGGCGAATTTATTGATAATCGCATTCACAGTGCGATAATCGCTGCCTAACTCCAACAAAGTATCCAAGTCGATGAAGCAGCCAAACATCCACTCACGGGATTTGATTGTCGGCCTCCAGAAGGGGCTGGCGTTGTTGCAGCTTTTCTCCCAGGAGCATCCACGCTTGAGCGTGCCCGACGCTGCCAGGCTGGCTGATATGACTCAGAGCGCCGCCAGACGCTTTTTACTCACCCTGGTGCATGACGACTTTGCACAGACCGATGGTCGTTACTACTGGTTAACCGCCAAGACGTTGCGCATCGGCCAGGCTTATGTCGATTCGGCGGTATTACCGCGCATGTTGCGGCCGATCGTCGAGCAAGTGGCGCGAACCACCCAGGAGCATGTATCGGTGGGTGTTCGCGACGGTGACGATATCGTCCATATCGTGCGTAGCCGTTACAGCCATATCACCTCGATGTCGATCCGCCCTGGCTCACGAGTGCCGATGTATTGCACTGGCAGCGGCCGGCTTTGGCTGGCGAGCCTTTCGGCGCAGGAGCTTGAGGCGTATTTCACTCGCAATACGCCACGCGCCATAACCCCTTACACCGTGACCGATCAAGCGCAGATCTGTGCCGAAATTGCCTTGGCGAACGAGCGCGGCTATGTCCTGGTGGATCAGGAATATGAAGTGGGCATGCGGGTATTGAGCGTGCCGCTGAGTGATCGGGAAGGTCAGTTGCAGGCAACGTTGACCCTCACCACGCATGCCTCGCGCATGACCCTCGACGAGATGCGCGAGCGTTATCTATCAACGCTGTACGAGGGGCAGGCGCTGCTACGGCCAATCATGACTCTTTGAGCGTTCAGCGGCCCGAGGCCCGGGCCTCCAGACGAAATTCACTGGGACTGTGCTGGGAGTGTTTGCGAAAAAAACGGCTGAAATAACCGACATCAGAAAAGCCCATGCCGTGGGCTATTTGCTTAACACTCTGGTGTGAATGGGCTAGCTCGCGCTTGGCCTCGAGGATCAACCGGGCGTTTATCAGGGTCATGGGCGTCGTGCCCAACTGCTCATGGCACAGTCGCCCTAGAGTGACAACGGTGATACCCAGGCGATTGGCGTAGTCATTGAGCGACAGGTGTTCGCGAAAATGTCGATTCACCAGTTCGCGAAAAGCAATGATCTGCTGGCTGCGCCGATCATGGTGGTGCACAGGCAAACCGTCCTTGTACTCGCCCAGGCGCAGCATCTGGATCACCAGCGCGAGCAGCAATGACATGCTGCACGCGACGTGTTCCCTGCCACGGCTATGATATTCCTCGTACAACGCCCGATACAGCGGCTCCAGCGGGTCATCGGCGGGCTCCCAATGCGGCAGGGCGACGATGCAGGGCTTCTGGATCTGCGGTAACAGGCCGGGGGAGAGCACTTGGACGATGCTTTCCAGCGGGTGCTGGACGGCTGTGATCACATGCCCGTCGACCCGTCCGTGCCAGGCGAAGCCATGGACGATCTGCTCAGGGATGAACAGCAGACATGGGGCCTTGACCTGGACCCGTTGGTTATCCAGCAGCACTTCACCTCCACCGCTTTGCAGGTACAGCATCTGCAATAACCCATCGTGTCGATGGGCGGCGATTTCCCAGTTGTAGGCGCCGGAGCGTAGGGAGATCGATTCGACATGCAACGATTCATGCCAGATCGGCGGCGCCAATTCACCGTACAGGGCGTAGTAGGGGATTTTGTTCATTATTTTTATGTTCTACGGGAGCACGTGTTTCTACCTTAACGAAGAATTCGTGCGTTAGGCAATGCACGTTTGATTTGTCGTAAAAGTTTCTATGATTGTTGGTTTTGTCCATTTTGTGAGAGGGGCCGCACTTTTATCCTGAGTGTCGGCCATTGCCTCTGATGTATCAATTTAACGGGGCATTGGCTCCCTGCTGTATAGGGGGGACTCCAGCAATCAAAGTTGTGCTTGTCGAGATCGATACTGACCAGTGCTAACTCGCCCTTGCCGATGATGGTTGAGTATTTAACGTTTTAAGTGCCATTTGGCCTGGCCTTAAGTTTATAGAGACCTATTGAATGACCTTAAATCTCATGGGTGAGAAATTAGCCGGGTGTATCACTTTAATGCTCGGTACGTTATTGTCGTTGCAATCCTCAGCTGCAGGCGCTGAAGGGTTTTCCGACGACACCAAGATCGATCTGACGCTTAAGAACTTTTACCAGAATCGTAATTTCCTGGGCAATAACGTTGCCCAGGGACAAGCGGTGGAATGGGTTCAATTTTTCACCCTGGATGTTCGTTCAGGCTATACGTCAGGGCCGCTCGGCTTTGGAGTGGATATGATCGGCCAACTGGGTATCAAACTAGACGGTAGCCCGGGCACCAGTGGCACGCAACTGCTGCCGCCGGGCTCTCCCGACGATGTCAGTCGTATCGATCCCGCCGTTAAGATCAAGTATTCGAAGACGGTCCTCAAGGTTGGCGACACGGTAATGAATTTACCGATCCTACGCTCTGACCCCGGCCGCGCTAAACTGCAGACCTATGAGGGCGCCACGCTCACTTCGCAGGAAATTGAAAACCTGACGTTATATGCCGGTCAGATTCGTGCCACCAGCCTACGTAACTCCATCGATATGGACAGCAACCTCACTTACGGAGGCGCGATATCAGATCGATTCAACTATGTGGGGGGCGAGTACCACTTTAACCAGAACCGCACGATGATTGGCCTCTGGAATGCGCAGCTCAAGGATATCTACCAGCAGCAGTTCATCAACCTGACTCATACCCAACCGCTTGGCGACTGGGTGCTGGGCAGTAATGTGGGGGTGTTCTTCGGCAAAGATGACGGAAGTGCGCGTGCTGGTGATCTGGACAACAAAACAATCACCGGTTTGTTCTCTGCCAAGTACGGCATGCATACATTTTACGTTGGCTTGCAAAAGGTGGGAGGCAACAGTTCCTGGATGCGCGTCGGCGCAACCGATGGGACCAGCGGCGGCGGGAGTTTGGCCAATGATAACCTCAACTCCAGCTTCGACCGTGAAGACGAACGCTCCTGGCAACTTCGTTACGATCTGGACTTCGCTCAAATGGGAGTGCCAGGCCTTACTGTCTCAAACCGTTATATCCGGGGCGACAATGTCAGGGTTAGAGATAGTGGCATCGGCAATGGTACGGAGTCCGAACGCGAACTTTTTATCAGTTATACCGTGCAATCTGGAAGTTTTAAAAATCTGAACGTTGTCTGGAAGAACTCAACCGCCCGTCATAGCTGGCGTACTAGCTCGACCAGTGACTTTGACGACAATCGCTTATTCATCAGTTACCCTATTTCGTTATTGTGAATGCGTCCTCATGCGTTTGACAATTGTGACAATGCTTCAATAATAAGCGGGTTGTCTGATCTGTTTACTTGCAGTTTTGAGCGCGGTGGCTCTGTAGAGTGTTTCGGCCATTCGCGAATCATTTATTACTGTTTCGTAAACTATTTGTTGGCTTTAAAAATATTCGTGAATGAACGACTGCCGTCACTAAACCGATGGTGGAGGGTTCAATCATGGCTTTAGCACATTCGTGAACAGGTGGACTCGATGGATACCTCACATAGCCTCGGAAAATATGCGAATCGTATTTTCCTGCTTATTATTTTAATTTCAGGCGTCATCCTGGCGCTCGGCGGCATAAAGCTACTGTCACTGGGGGGGTCTTATTATTATCTGATTACCGGTGCCTGCTTGGCTGTGGCCGCAGTATTAATGTGGCGAGGTAACGCTTGGGGGGCCTGGCTCTATGTCGCCACGCTGTTGTGGACTCTGGTCTGGGCGTTGGCGATTGGCGGCATTGATTTTTGGGGGCTGCTTGGTCGTCTGGCGTTTTCCTTCGTATTGGGCCTATGGCTGCTGACACCCTGGTTTCGCCGCTCGATGGTCGCAGGGCCACGTTCTCTCGTCCTTGGCCGGGCCGCTGTAGCCGGCCTGTTTGGTCTGTTGCTGGTAGTGATCGTCACCGGTTTTGTGCAAGGCGACAAGTTTGAAACCGCCGCCACTGAGTCCTTACCGCCAGCGGAAAAAATGGACCTCGATGGCAAGGATTGGAAAGCCTATGGCAAGGACGAATCCGGTACGCGTTTCTCTCCACTTGATCAGATCAATACGGGCAACGTAAAGAACCTTGAAGAGGCCTGGACCTATCGCACTGGTGACTATCCTCCACCTGACAAGGGCAAGAAGCGTCGTTTGGAAGTGACGCCGCTGAAGGTTGGCGACACCCTGTACTTGTGCACCCCACGCAGTGACATTGTGGCCTTGGATGCCGAAACCGGAAAAGTCCGCTGGAGGCACAATACCAGCAGCAACCTCACCGGTATCTCCGGCTCGGTGGCCTGTCGCGGTGTTGCGTATTACGAAGTACCAGGCGCTGGTGGGCGCTCCAGCCCGACGGCTTGTGCTACACGGATCTATTCGCCTACCGTCGACGCACGACTGGTTGCGGTGGACGCCATGACTGGAGAGTCCTGCCAGGACTTCGGCAACAAAGGTGAGATTGATCTCAAGCGGGGCCTGGGTGACGTCATTCCCGGTTATGCATTCGTAAGCTCGGCACCGTTGGTGTTGCGCGGCAAACTGGTCGTCGGTGGCTGGATCACTGATGGACAATTCGTCGGCGAACCCGGCGGAGTGATTCGTGCCTATGACGCGCTCAGTGGCAAGTTTTCATGGGCCTATGATCCGGGTAACCCGAACGATCGTGCAGAACCGGCCGAAGGCCAAAGCTACGTGCGTGGTACGCCGAACTCCTGGGGCCCAAGCAGCGGCGACGAGCAACTGGGTCTGGTTTACCTGCCTACCGGTAACGCCGGCCCGGACTATTTCGCAGCGCAGCGCAGCCAAGAGTCTGACGCTTATGCCAGCTCCGTGGTTGCACTGGACATCGAAACCGGTAACAAGCGCTGGCTGTTTCAGACGACCCACCATGATGTCTGGGACTACGATGTGGGCTCGCAACCGACGCTAATCGATCTGGAAATAAACGGTCAAAAAGTACCCGCGTTGCTGCAACCAACCAAGCGCGGCCAGGTCTTTGTTCTGGATCGACGTACAGGCAAGCCTTTGTCCGAAGTGAAGGAACTGCCCGCGCCACAGGAAAATGCGGTGCCCGAAGAACACTTGGCGGCGACCCAGCCGTACTCGGTTGGCATGCCGGCCTTCGACGGCTACCAGTTTCCGTTTAACGAGAACAGCATGTGGGGCGTTACCCCGTTTGACGAGATGATGTGCCGTATAAAATTCAAAGAGGCGCGCTTCAACGGTCCCATGACCAACCCTGGTACCGACCACTACATCACCATGCCTGGCTCATTGGGCGGGGTAAACTGGGGCAGCGTGTCGGTTGATCCCGAACGTAAGCTGATGATCGTCAATTGGTCGCGTGTAGCCATGTACAACCGCCTGATTCCCCGAGCAGAAGCCGACGCCTTGGGCCTCAAACCTGACATTGGCGCTGGGGCAGATGTGGCAGGTGGCGTACCTCAAGCTGGCACACCTTATGCGGCCGATATCAGCCCCTTCATGTCGATACTCGGTGCGCCATGCCTTAATCCGCCTTATGGCCTTGTCACGGCGGTCGACCTCAACACCAGGAAAGTGGTGTGGAGCAAGCGCTTGGACACCACACGCGACAGCGGTCTGTTCGGGATAAAAACGCATCTTCCTATTCCTATGGGTACTCCAAACCTTGGCGGTTCCTTGACCACCCGAGGCGGTCTGGTGTTCATCTCTGGTGGTCAGGAACTGTCGCTACGAGCAATGGACCTGCGTACCGGCAACGTATTGTGGAGGGGCCGTTTGCCCGCAGGCGGCCAGGCAACCCCCATGACTTATATCTCACCGCAAAGTGGTGATCAGTTTGTGGTCATGGCGGCTGGGGGGCACAACCTGATGTTGACTCAGCCGGGAGACTCCATCGTGGCTTACAGGCTGAAGAAATAGAGCGCTGATTCAGGCGGTGTGAAAAAACGCTGAAGGTGCTTCAAGCTAACGCCTCGACTAGTTCGGGGCGTTTGCTTTTGTGCGGGCAGCAAGCGAGTGCCTGAGCGTGCTCGAGGTCGTCGGCTGATCGCCATGACCCGAATCGCCGCTCGGCGGTTTTTGCGTACTTGTGGTTGACGACTTTGTCGTAAAAGTCTCGACGGTTGCCGGGTTTGTCCATTCTTGTGAGCCGCTGCGCGCTTCTATCCTGAACATCGCCCATTGCCTCGAGTGCAGTTGGGTGAACTGTCTAGAAGTGCGTGCTGGAGATAACAATGAACAATAATGATCTGCAGAAAAACTGGCTAAACCTCGACTCTATGGTCTGCGTGATCACAGGCGCCGCGGGCGGTATCGGTGCGGCGATTGCCGCCGCGCTGGTACGTCAGAATGCCCATGTGGTGTTGCTGGATCGCGACGAGCAGAAATGCCGCGAATTAGCCCTTGAACTGGCGCAAAAAAGTGAAGCGGATGTCTCGGTGTTGTACTGCGATATCGCCAATCCCCTCAGCGTGCAGCAGGCAGCCGAGCAGGTACAGGCGCTTCATGGGCGCTGCGATGTACTGATCAACAACGCCAGTGTGCTGCAGGCCGGAGCGCTCGAAGGGCTGTCCCTGGAAAACTGGAATCAGGTGCTGTCGGTCAACCTTACCGGTTATCTTTTATGTGCCCAGGCGTTCGGACGGATGATGCTGGCCCGGCAAAGCGGCAGCATTGTACATATCGCCTCGATTGCTGCGCATTACCCGCAAACCTTCAGCGGTGCCTACAGTGCGGCCAAGGCCGGAGTTGCGATGCTCTCCCGACAGATCGCTGCAGAGTGGGGCCCACGGGGCATACGCAGCAATGCCATCTGCCCGGGACTGATCCGCACGCCCTTGTCGGCAGCTTTCTACGAAGACCCCAAGGTCGAGCAGCAGCGCAAGGCGATGACGGCTAACCAACGGATCGGCGAGCCGGCGGACATCGCCGATGCTGTGCTGTTCCTTGCCAGCTCGCGGGCAAGTTATGTCAACGCTGCGGAGTTGACCGTCGATGGTGGTCTGGAAAGCATGTTGATGGCGTTGATTCCTCGTCCCGGTTTTGAGTCACCTGTGACCCGCCATCAGGCCTGACATCCGTTCGGCCGCCAGCGGCCGAATCCCGACTATCCCAGCATGCCCGTGCCCGTCGCTCAATCAATGTCGACGACGGCTTCCGTGCGGCTGGCTTCTATCGAGTGAGACTGACTATGACGACAACAAGTGATGTGATCCGCCGGTGCGATGTACTGGTGATCGGCGCCGGTGCCGGCGGCCTGGCGACCGCTATTACCGCCCGCAAGCAAGGGCTGGAAGTCATTGTGATCGAAAAGGACGCGTACTTCGGCGGCACTACCGCGTTTTCCGGCGGTGTGTTGTGGATTCCCGGCAACGGGTTGGCCAGGGCCAACGGCATCAAGGACAGCCGGGAAGCCGCACTGACCTACATGAAGAACGAAACGGGTGATTTCTACGATGCAGAGGCCGTCGACGCTTTTCTCGATAACGCGCCGCAAATGATCGACTTTTTTCAGCGCGAAACCGAGGTTCAGTTCATTCCGACCCTGTACCCGGACTATCATCCGCAGGTCGCCGGAGGCGTTGATATCGGCCGCTCGATCCTCGCCAGGCCTTTTGATATCCGCCAACTGGGTGCCGATATGGCGCGCCTGCGGCCGCCGCTCAAAACCATCACTTTTATCGGCATGATGTTCAATTCGTCGAATGCCGACCTGAAACATTTCTTCAATGCCACCAAATCTCTGACCTCGTTCCTCTATGTTGCAAAGCGTCTGGTGACCCATGCCAAGGAACTGCTGCTGTACCGGCGCGGTATTCAGGTTACGAGCGGCAATGCCTTGGCAGCTCGGCTGGCGAAGTCGGCGCTGGACCTGGGGATTCCGATTCTTACTCAAACCAGTGCCCAGCAACTGCTCAAAAGCGGGGGGCGAGTCAATGGGGTTGTCGCCCGAACAGAAGACGGCGTGGTGCAGTTTGAAGCACGCTACGGTGTAGTGCTGGCCAGCGGCGGCTTCTCCCATGATCAGCAACGGTTGAAGCAAGCCTATCCCCACGTACGCCGCGGCGGTGAGCATTTCTCGCCGGTGCCGCAGACCAACACGGGCGACGGCGCCCGAATGGCTGAAGCCCTGGGCGGCACAGTGGAAATCAAGCTCAAGGCGGCAGCCGCCTGGATGCCTGTGTCGAAAGTGCCGATGGGCAATGGAGGATTTACAGCCTTCCCGCATTTACTTGATCGCTACAAACCCGGGGTGATTGGTGTGACCCGCAATGGGCAACGTTTTACCAACGAATCCAACTCTTACCATGATGTTGGCGCCGCCATGATCGAGGCCTGTGCCGATCAGGCCGAAACCGCCATGTGGCTGGTCTGCGACCGTCGGACCATGGCCAAGTATGGTCTCGGTTATGCCAAACCGGCCCCTATGCCACTTGGTCAATTGTTGCGCAACGGTTACCTGCAAAGCGGTAAATCCCTGGCCGACCTGGCGCACAACGCCGGTCTCAATGCTGCCGGTCTGGAGCAGACGGTACGTGACTACAACCGTACTGCGGGGCAGGGTGTGGATCGGCAGTTCGGCCGTGGCACCACCACTTTCAACCGTTACCTCGCCGATCCGCAGAACCTGCCGAATCCGTGTGTGGCACCGATTGGCGACGGACCTTACTACGCCCTCAAGGTGATCATGGGCGACTTGGGGACCTTCGATGGCATCAAGACCAGCGTGCGCGGCGAGGTGCTCAATGACCAAGGGTGTGCGATTGATGGGCTATACGCGGTGGGCAATGATCGGGCGAGCATCATGGGCGGCAACTATCCCGCCGCCGGGATCACGCTCGGGCCCATCATGACCTTCGGTTATCTGACGGGCCTGCACTTGGCTCAGGTGGCTGCTGAAAAGCAAACCGACAGCGCTCGCAAGGATATTGCCTGATGAATCTCAAACCTGTTGTCGATCACCGCATTTACACCATCCGGCCACGCTGCATGGCCGAGTTCGTCGAGGTCTTTGATCGCTTGGCGATGCCCATCCTGATTGAGCATTTGGGGCCACCGCTGGGGTTTTACACCAGCAGCATCGGTCCGCTGAACCAGGTGGTGCACTTGTGGGGGTACGACAGTCTTGATGATTTCGAAAGGCGCAGCCTGGCGCGTGATACCGATCCGCGGTTCTCGATCTATCTGCAGGCCTCGGCACATCTGATCGTTGCCCAGGAAACCCGGATTATCCGTCCGGTGCGGTTCAACAGTCTCGAAAATATTTGAGCGAACCGCGGCCACCTTCGTTTCACCCAATAAAAAAGCGGGAGCAGTGATTGGGCGCCCCTACAACACAGAGGTGATTTTCATGCTGACAACCCAACCTATAGACATTCACGCGCTGATCAACAGCCGTGCCATCGGCAGCTTTCAGAAGTGGGTGGTGTTCCTCGGTTTCCTGATCATCGGTCTTGATGGCTTCGATGTGGCCATCATGGGCTTTATCGCTCCGCAGTTGAAAATTGACTGGGGCCTGAGCCATCAGCAATTGGGCCCGGTTTTGAGTGCGGCACTGATTGGCCTGGCTGTCGGCGCTCTGGTCGCCGGGCCGCTCGCCGACCGTTATGGGCGCAAGATTGTGCTGGTGAGCAGCGTATTTATATTCGGTCTGTGGACGCTGGCAACGGCCTTTTCCCCGGATATCAGCGCCATGGTGATACTGCGTTTCATGACCGGACTGGGCCTGGGTGCGGCAATGCCGAATGCCAGTACCCTGGTTTCGGAGTACGCGCCGCAGCGTAATCGTTCGTTCATTATCACCGTGGCCTTTTGCGGGTTTTCCGCGGGCGCCGCTGGTGGCGGTTTTCTTTCAGCCTGGATGATTCCTGCCTTTGGCTGGAAAAGCGTGCTGATTCTGGGCGGAGCCTTGCCGCTGATGGTAGCGCCGTTGTTGTATTTTAAACTGCCGGAGTCGGTGACCTTTCTGATCGCCAAGCAGGCGTCGAGCGCACGTATCCACGCCATTATGGAAAAACTTGCACCAGGTCTCAGTGACGCGAATTCGACCTTCTGCTTGCCTCTCAAATCGCTGACCCAGGTTTCAGGGGCGCAAATCGTGATGTCGCGCTCCTACCGTTTTGGCACCCTGATGTTGTGGAGCGGTTATATGCTGGCGTTGTTCCTGGTCTACCTGTTCAGCGGCTGGCTACCGACCCTGGTGAAGGAGGGGGTGGTTACAGCGTTGCGGACGCGGCCATTGTCACGGCTATGTTCCAGATTGGTGGGCCGGTAGGCGCGCTGTGTATCGGCTGGGGGATGGATCGCTGGAACAAATACCGTGTGCTGATGACCGTGTTCGTGTTGAGCGGCGGGGTGATCTACACCATCGGCCAAGCCACGGAGCACTTCTTCCTGCTGTGCCTGATCGCCTGGATGGTGGGGTTCTGTCTCAACGGCGCAAGCGTCGGCATGAATGCTCTGGCTGCCAACTTCTACCCCACCGAAGCCCGCGCCACCGGTGCCAGTTGGATGAGCGGTATTGGACGCATAGGAGCGATCCTCAGCGCTTTTGCCGGCGCGCAGATGCTCAGTTGGGGCTGGACCTTCGCCGAAGTATTCTCAGCGCTTGTGTTACCCGCCAGTCTGGCGGCCCTTGCGATTTATGGGCTGGGGCGCAGTGCCAAAGACGTGCTTGCCGACAGAAACGTTGTTTCTGCGCGAGGTCTTTGAAGTCGCTCTTCAGACGCTCTGGCGAATCCTCAAGCAATTCTGAACAAATATCGCAATTGTCCCCGACCGGCACAACCGGCTGTTAGTTTGCCGACCGTTGAGTTCAGGGATGACGGGGGCAATACCACCGCAGGACGCGCAGACGGAGGAACCCTGGTTCTGGCCGTAGTCGCAAGAGGCTCAGGATCGGCGCCTTGCGATCGATAAGACATAGACACACGGAGGTGTCATTCAACTCCTGGCGCTCGTCGCGTCAGCCTTTCTCTAATGTGAATTTTATCCTGCGACCTCAGGGTCGTGAGGGGTTGTGAATGAAGCAATACGGGGCAGAGTTTCTCGGTACGTTTTGGCTGGTGCTGGGGGGCTGCGGCAGTGCCGTGCTCGCGGCCGGCGTGCCGGCAGTGGGCATCGGCTATCTCGGTGTATCCCTGGCGTTTGGCTTGAGTGTGTTGACCATGGCCTATGCCATAGGGCCCATTTCCGGCGCCCACCTCAATCCGGCAGTTTCCATCGGTGTTTGGGTCGGTGGGCGGCTGCCCTCGCGCCAACTGTTGCCTTACATTCTTGCGCAAGTATTGGGTGGGCTTGTTGCCGGTGGTGTACTTTTTCTGATCGCTAGCGGCAAGGCCGGTTTTGATGTAAGTGCGGGCTTTGCTGCCAATGGTTATGGAGAACACTCGCCGGGGGGCTATTCGTTGTGGGCGGCCTTTATCTGTGAGGTCGTGTTGACGGGAGTGTTCGTGTTGATCATCTTGGGAGCTACGTCGGTACGCGCCGCTGCTGGATTTGCACCGCTGACCATTGGGCTTGCGCTAACCCTGATTCACTTGATCAGCATTCCGGTGACCAATACCTCGGTCAACCCCGCGCGCAGTACGGCGGTCGCATTCTATGTGGGCGACTGGGCGATGTCACAGCTCTGGCTGTTCTGGCTTGCGCCGATTCTCGGGGCGGTAGCGGGGGCGTTGGTTTATCGATTGATTGCCGGCGGGCGCGACTGAACATCTCCTTGCGTCAACCGGGGGCAGGGCGGTTACCAGAGGCGGCCCTGGCCCGAGCCTTTCCTTTTCTATTTGTCCTGTAGAAAACGCTTGAGCATCTTCAGGTCGCGACGTCTCTGGCGGAGTTGAAAAATATTGACCTTGTGGTGGCAACCCTCATCGAACGCGTATGGGGCATCGCGGTATTCGCGCCAAGGACAGAGCTCGCTTTCCGAATCAAGCTTCGAACTGGCGGACGAGCTCTATCGCGGCGGTTCGCAAAGCTGTCTCGAAGCCTTGGATGCCCAGCGTTGGTTGTACAGCGCGCAGCAGGAGCTGATTACCCGGTGTTTGGCAGAACAGAGCAACCGGGTGAACTTGGACAAAGTATTAGGGGGCGGTTGGAATTGACCGTCGATAGTTGCGCCGTGCTGGCCGATATCGTTCTGAGGATGATGGGCGCCGGGGTGTCCATCGATGCCTTTGGCGTGGTTTGTTCTTTGCTGGAGTGCCCTGTGTCAGTTGCTCTTCACCGATATCAAAACCTTGGCTCCACCATTAAGTCGGCCAGCTAAAACAAACCCCTGGGCCATAATAAGTACGTGATAACGCCGGTGGTTTCAGGCAGAACTCCATAAGTTGTGGTGACGCCTTCGCGGGCAAGCCTCGCTCCTACAGGTTTTGTGTCGTTCGCCAAACATGTGCACGACATCAATCCCTGTAGGAGCGAGGCTTGGCAATCTCCGTTTGATGCGAGAACCAACAAAACGCGGCTGCACTCATCCGTTCCGCTGTTCGCCGTTGGGCGCGCAGGGGAGTGCATGCGGATTTGGTCGGTATGAACTGCAGGGGAAGGATGAAGCAAGGCGAGCCAGCGGCCGGCTAATAAGTTGGGCCGCCAGCAAATAGCCGGAGCACAGATTAGACGTGATTCACGGATAGCTGGCTGACGACGCAAATCGAGCCATCGCTTGGCGGGGTGGCATCCGTGTAGTCAATTTGGTTGTAAATACCGCCATGGAAATCGAAAGATTTGGACATCCAGGAGCTGCCGAGTTGCAGGGTTGGGGAGGATGCGGACTTGCCGCCGACGCTGGCACTCACGACAACGACGCCAGCAGATGTGCCATGGATGCTCACCTGAAACTTCGCAGCTAACGCAACGTTGCCAAGCAGAAATTTAGGCGTTGGGTCGGCACCGTTGTAGTCCTTTCGAAACGCATAAGTGAGCGAGCCCTTCTCCCAAAACACCTTGATTGCCGGATCCACATCGCCCTGGACGTGCATCTGTGAAACCACGACCTTTTGCGCACCGTTGACCTTCACCAGTGTCATCTCTTGCTGGTTCCAATGGTCGGCAGCACTAGGCAGAGTCCAGTAATTCGACTCTTTCCATTCGCAGCGCGTTCGATGTGTACTCTTGCTTGATGCTCCCTTGGTGGGTGCTGTGAGCTGAATAGATCCATCTGCCAGCCGGATGATTACGGTAGGGCACACTTCCAGAGCCTTGTTGCCGTTCAACTCAAGCGCCACCGGGTTGGTGGCTGACGTCGGTAGTGGGGTAGCGATGTCGAAGTTACTGATATCTACAGTCATGATTGTCATCCTTGTCATGAGATTTGCACTCATCGGTTCCGCTGGTTGCCGTTGGGCGCGGAGGGGAGTGCATGCGGGGGAGGAGAAGGTGCTCAGCATTGGATTTGGCTTTTGGCTCGTTGTATCTCGCCAATGAATCATTGAGCTGACTCACGGTCATATCGCCGACCTTTACTTTTAGGACGTTCAAATGAAGCGTGCAGTAATAATGTTCATGGCCATTTCAGGCTCTCTCCTGTTGGGAGGCTGCGGGCCTCACTGGGACGACGGAGAAAGGTACGGTCGAGATCGGGGTTACGATCATGGTCGTGGATATGACCGAGGCGATGACGATGATCGAGGGCATGACCGCAGATATGATCGTCGTGACAATGATCAGGGGTATGATCGCAATCACGGTCGTGATCGTGATGAAAGAGACGACTAATCCGCGCTGACTTTCCTTTTGCGTTTCTCTTCGGTCATTTTTCCGCTAAGCACTGACACCAACGCTAATCTGTGAAATCCCGGGTCCGCTACTGGCGACGACCTGGGTTTGCGGCATCAGGTTGTCTTCGTGCGCAGGGGTGGCCTCCCGGAATTCCGACCAATGCGCGGTGGCATCCGGCGCTTCCTTTTGCTGCCAGCGCGCATCAAGCGCCAGGATCAGGAATTTCACTTTCTGTTCCGGTGTCATCGTCATTCCTCGGTTGTTTTCCCGATGTATCCGTCACCCGGTGCACAGTGAAACTTTCCGCCGTGATCCGCTGCTGGCGTCATTCACTGGTCTATCTCAAATTGTTCTTCCAGCCGCGGGCCTCTCGGCTTGTTCTCCCGCTGGATAACTGTTCTTGGCATTTTACACTGCACGCCCGGGTCAGTTGCCAACCCTCTGAACCGTTGAGGCCGGTTCATCGCTGCCTGTTCTTGTGTCACTAAAGAGTGGCGCGGCTTTCGCTGCTGGGCCGGTGTTGTGCTGGCTTGAGATGAATGTCAGGCATCGGCTAATTCAGTCGCAGTATTTCTGCCAGCCGATTCTGACGGCGCCGTCACAAAGGTGCTCAATGCTTGCACCGTTCACTTCTTCAATGTCTCGCATCACCTGTTGCCACGCCTCAGGGCTTTCGTCCTTTCGCCTGGATACGACGACTGCTTGTTTCTCCTGGACCGCAGGGGTCGCAATAAGCTGCTGTATTCGCCGACCAACAAGCTCATAGGAATTTCTGGGTTTAGATGCCTCGTTTGAGGACAGATGCACTTTGCGCTCCTTGCTTATGCTGTATGCATACACAGTATTGCTCCTGGCATATTCTGACAAGGGCGATTTGCAGGTCGAGCGTTTACGCATGAAAAAATAGCGAGGGGCAGGGGGTGAAAATCCTTTTGTCTGCTCAATCTGCGCTTTGGTCTTTGAGTGCTTTCTGAGACGTATGTCGCCGGAGATCAAGGCATCGGGTCGAGCTAGCGCACTATTTTTGCTGATGCAGGTATTTCTGAATGGCATCAATTTCAAGTTTGCTTGGCTTTGCACCGTTGTCAGCTTTGAGGCTGGCGTTAGCCCAATGCGGCATTGGCGCCTTTAGAGGCTTTCCGTGGTCGTCGATACCGCTCAACACGGCTCTCTCAAATACTTTCGATTTCCATTCACTGGCATCTCCGGCCAGCTTGGGCGCCGATCCTCCCATACCCCGAGGCCCGTGGCAGACACTGCAGTTATCTTGAAAAAGTGTTTCTCCATCTGGAGGTGAGGCCATTGCAGATGAGCAAGAGAGGAGGGCAGCGATCGTAAGAAATACGCATTTCATTTTAGGCTCCTTGGCGACCCAACAGTGACGTGGGCTGCTTAGGGGGCGCTAAGTGAAAGCGTAGCAGGAGGCGAGGGGACGAAGGCGCGAGAGGCAATGAAAGAGACGAAAAAGCCGGCGCTGGGCCGGGCTTTCTGTAGATGGAGCCAAATCCCTTTGGCTGATCGCATTGTGCCGGGTGGATGTGACGAAGACATGACATGGCAGATACAAGAGTTCGCGCAAAGTGGGCTTCCCGATGCCGCCCCTCGACGGCCGGCGGGCAGCTTTTTCCCGCTTGCGGACTGACTGCCTCTAAGTGGCCGCGATAAAGACCTGGAGTCTCTTGCAAGAGGCGCGGGGCGGTAATGGAACTCGAAAAGTGGGGTTCGTATTGTTCACACAAGTTACGGGTGCTCCATGGGAGTTCCGCTGTGGGTGATCAATGTCTTTGGGCTTGATTGGGGAGAGTATTTAAAATCCGACTCAGACAAGTAGGCCGCGTTAAGCAGCTTGAAACAGTTAGTGCCATACGCTAAAAGTATTTTTTAAAACTATGCAGGACGTCCTTTACCCCGTTTTAAGTGTTGATACAAATTCAGCCAGTGAAGGATCTTTTTCAGCGTTTTGCTTGTGCCTGCCGATGAAAATCCACTCGTCTTCTGCCCAAAAAATCCGTGTGGTTTTAGGTGATTTACAGTCAAACACAACCTGATAGATTCTCGTTTCGCGCTGCTGGACGACGACGCATTGTTCAAGGCAAACCAACAATCGCTGCCCTGGCTCCAGTGTCGGAGCATTGAGCGGGACACACATCTTAATTCCTGTTTTTCGCATGATGACTTTCGTCCTTAAAATTCAGAAACCGTATGCGTTAAATCAAAAGCAAAGGAGATCCGCTGCGGCGAGGGACTCATTTCATACCTTTGAGCATGACGCCATATGTGCTCTTCAAGGTGTAATCATCACGGTCAAGTAAGTCATTTTGGACCCGTACAGACAATTACCTTCAAGACGTGGAGCTGATCGTGAGAGCTTTTTTTGGTTCGGTTTTGTTCTCGGCCTGGCCGTCAGGGCCTTCTATCGTTTGAAGCTCATCCGCAAGGCGGTGTGCCTTCAAAGACAAAGCATTGGGCTGGTCTGCTCAGGCTGGCGTACCTCAGGAGGTTCGTGGTTCTGCTGATGACTAGCCTCCGGAGGCTCATATGTGCATAATATTATCATGCAGTGATAATAGAAAGGCAATCTGCTCGACTTTGCCTCAGGCAGGAGCGACGTCTTTTGCTCAATTGCAGGGAGGCAAAATCACGCATGAGAACAGAAAGATGTGAGCGCTTGGAGAGCTGCATGAAACGTGAGGACGTAAAAATCAAACACGCTGAAGGCATTCAGTTTGACACCCATTTGATTGCCAATCCGGCCAACACCCAGGAGTGGATCGCCTTCTTTAAAAAGGAAGCAGGAAGAAGCTTTTTCCTGGTCAATGACAACGAAGAAATTGAACCCTTCCGACACCTTGATGATTTGATTCATGAACTACGTGAAATCGGCATCAAGGTGGCTGAAATTCATTTTTGAATTCTTTTTCCTTGGAGTGTCGTCATGTCTGTCAGGGTCGAGCATCTGTCTAGTCAGAGTGAAGATCTATGGTCCGTGTGTATAGGTACCCGGCGAATTCAGTTCCGCAATGAGCAGGGCGCAAAGGACTACGCGGCAAAGCTGAAAGAGCGTATAGAAGCTCCGCATATATACCCGTATGCAGTGTCTGCAACCGGTGGCGGAAATTACAGTAAGTAATTAAATGTGTTGCCCTTGTTTTAGTATAAAGATTGAAACATAACAAAAATAATAAGATTTCCTGTTTGAGTGTGATGCATGAGTCGGCGAGTTATAAGTAAACATCTTTGAACTTATGTCGGATCTATTCGACAAGTGAATGCTCGTTCATTCAGTATCTGGAGTCGCATAATGAGGGTGAAAGTGCCCGCTAAAAAGCCAGCGGAAATTGCCCTGTCACGGGCTGCTGGTAAACTGGCTGCGGAGGTTTTGAGCATGATCGCGCCTCATGTCAGGCCAGGTGTTTCTACCGATGAGCTTGATACGCTGTGCCATGACTACATAGTCAACGTGCAGAAGGCCATTCCAGCCAATGTCGGATATCACGGTTTCCCTAAAACCTCGTACACCTCTGTCAATCATGTGGTGTGCCACGGAATTCCGTCGGATAAAAAGCTTCGGGATGGCGATATCATCAATATCGACATCGCAGTTCTCAAGGATGGTTGGTTCGCTGACACAAGTCGCATGTACTTTGTGGGTGAGCCAAGCGCTGAGGCTCGCCGGATAGTGGACACCACCTATGAGGCAATGTGTGCCGGCATTTATGCAGTAGGCCCTGGTGCCACGCTCGGTGATGTCGGGCATGCCATTCAAACTGTGGCGCACCGTGAGGGCTACAGCGTTGTGCGCGAATACTGCGGACATGGCATCGGCATGGTTTACCACGATGAGCCGCAGGTCCTTCATTATGGGAACCCCGGTGAAGGTCTGAATCTGAAACCGGGAATGATTTTCACCATTGAGCCAATGCTCAATGCTGGCAAGCACGAGGTAAGAACGCTTGGTGATGGCTGGACGGTGATCACCAAGGACCTTTCGCTCTCGGCCCAGTGGGAACATATGGTCCTGGTCACTAATGATGGCTTCGAGGTCTTGACTCCCTGGCCAGACCAATCAGAGGAACACCAGGAGATTTTTTAATCGGGTGGCCAGTCTTCCTGTTACACAGGGGCGCCAGTGATTCCCGGGCGTTTTTGCCTGGAGTCGGTGCTGATGGGTAAAGATCTACCCCCGCTAGGGCATTCTGATTTCTCTTCAATCAAAGAAGGTCGATAGGTGCGGCGCAGGATATAAAACGCCAGCTCTGACTGAGCTGGCGATGACGTCTATCTAGTCACGCATGTAGGCCACCAAGGCGTCAGCGAAGGACTCGGTCGTTCCGGTTCCGCCCATATCCGGTGTCACCTGATCGCAGGCGGTTTTCAGAACAACGCGGATAGCGGTACGAATGCGTGTCCCTTTGTCCACCATGCCCAGATAATCAAGCATGTCCGCGGCAGCCAGCAACAATGCGCAGGGGTTCGCGATGTTCTTGCCCGCGATGTCCGGTGCCGAACCGTGGACCGCTTCGAAGATGGCCGCCTCGGCGCCGATGTTAGACCCGGGCGCCAGGCCCAATCCACCCACCAGGCCTGCGCACAAGTCTGAAAGGATGTCACCAAACAGGTTGGTGGTGACAATGACATCGAATTGATGAGGATTCATGACCAGTTGCATACAGGCGTTATCGACGATCATTTCGTGGAATTCGATTTCCGGATAGTCCGCAGCGACCTCACGCGCAACCTCAAGAAACAAACCGGAGCAAGACTTGATGATATTGGCCTTGTGCACCGCGGTAACTTTCTTGCGGCCTTTGCTACGAGCCAGCTCGAAGGCGTATCGCACAATGCGTTCGGAGGCGGTGCGTGTTACGCGAATGCTCGCCAAAGCGACTTCGCCGTCCTCTGAAATACTTTGTCCTTCGGGTAAGTAAGCCCCCTCGGTATTTTCCCGCACCGTGATGATGTCGATATCTTCGAAGCGCGAACGGGTCCCTGGGAAACTGATCGCTGGTCGGACATTGGCGTAGAGATCGAAATGGCGGCGAAGGTGAACGTTGATCGATGAGAACCCACGGCCAATCGGTGTCGTCAGAGGGCCTTTAAGTGCAATGCCATGTTTGGCGATCGTATCGATAGAGGCAGGTGGCATCAGCTGTCCATGTTGCTGCAATGCCTCCAGGCCGGCCTCAACGAAGTCGTAGCGAAGATTGCAGTCAAGGGCGTCGAGTACGCGTAGCGTCGCTTGCATGATCTCGGGGCCGATGCCGTCGCCCTTGATGATTGCGATTGTTCTGCTCATGGTCTCTTCCTTAACAGAGCTTTGTCAGCCTGCTGTATTGATTGGGTCATTGAGACTGATGTCACGAGTCTGCTGATAGGCATTGACTGTCTGACGGCTTTCGCCGCGCCAGCGTGCTGTGTTTCATCCTCCGCGCCGTGACTGCGCAGGTCATCGCGGATCAAATGACGGGCGTCCTGAGACGGGTGTCAGATCTCGCGCCGCACAGAACTACTCGAGGATGCTGCTGTTACGGGGCGAGCTACCGGATCAAGCGTGCTGTCACTGCTCCACCGAATATGCGCATAACATTAACATACAATGTTAATGTTATGCGGCAGGCGCGCTCAGCAAAAGTCATTGGCTCACTTTCGCATGACGCGGCGGACAAAAAGCCTGACGTCGTCAAAGGCAGGCACGATTGCCAGCGTCACCAGCACCATCGCGAGCGGTACCGTTGAGATGTAACCAATGTGCTTGAACCCAAATGCCCCCATCACGCCGCCGAAGAAGAAATTCAGCGCCAGCAGTATCAGTATTTTGAGCCGGGTCCGATTGGCGAGAACTTTTGGCTGTGTCGATGTGCTGGCGGCATTCCAGTAAAAGAGTTTTCCCAACTCAATTCCGATGTCCGTGATGATGCCGGTGATGTGAGTCGTTCGGATTTCGGCTTTGGAAATTTTGGTGATCACCGCGTTTTGTAGCCCCATGATGAAGCACAGGAGCATCACGGTGACTGACACGAACAAGCCATCCACGGTGGATAGTTGAGCGCCCAGAAAGCCAAAGCAGATAAGCAGAAAGGCTTCGACCAAAAGTGGCACTGCAAACTCACTGTGCATCCGTCTGCGTCGGGAGTAATTGACCATGACCGCAGAGCACGCAGCCCCAACCAGAAAAGACAACAATGCGCCGGTGCCACTCAGCACCAGGTCGTAGGCTCCCAGCACACTGTTGTCTGCCATCGCAGAGACGATGCCCGTCATGTGTGAGGTGTACTGATGCACCGCCAGGAAACCGCCAGCGTTGATTGCTCCCGCGACGAAGGCCAAGGCAAAGCCAAGATGTCGGTTTGCGGTGGTGGTACGTCTTCGCCCGGTGAGGCTCCTGACATATTTGATCGGCATTTATTCACCCTTGCCTCAAGCCTATGAGGAGCAAAAAAGCCAACCGATTATGTATATCTGATATCACCAGGTCCTCGCGATTTAGACGGGTCTGCTCGTTGAGTGTTGAATCCGATGGCTGCCGTTTCTTCTGATCGGTGCTCAGGACTGCCTGGGATGGCAAACCTGCGTGCTGATTACCTGCCGGGGGAGTAGACGGGGATCGCGAAAGCTTCACTTGGCGATCGGCCAAAAGCGGGTAATTTTGCAAAATGGCGGACTGTCGATATTCAGGAGGTGCAGCGGCTGGATAACCCCAGGTGCGACAGCTGCCAACCGTGAAAAAGGTCGTGCAGCTGCGGCACATCTGCGTGATTGACGTCAGCTTAAAGCGGGTAGTGCGCCGGGTAATGCAGCTTCGCAACGCCGGTGTCGATAGCGGCCTTGGCCACTGCACCGGCTATTGCTCCGAGCAGGCGAGCATCGAGCGCTTTGGGGAGAATGTAATCGCGGCCAAACTCAAGCTTATCGACGTTGAACGCTTGCAGCACTTGCACCGGTGTCGGCTCTTTGGCCAATTGGCGCAGTGCTTCCACCGCGGCAATTTTCATCGCTTCGTTGATCCGGGTTGCGCGAACATCCAGCGTCCCGCGGAAGATGAATGGAAAGCCCAGAACGTTATTGACCTGGTTCGGGTAATCAGAGCGACCGGTCGCCATGATCAGGTCATCACGTGTGGCCATGGCCAGCTCGTAGCTGATTTCAGGGTCCGGGTTCGAGCAGGCAAACACGATCGGGTTAGGTGCCATCGCTGCCAGTGCTTCTGCCGGGAGGAGATTGGCTCCAGACAGGCCGACAAACACGTCAGCACCGGTCATGGCTTCCATCAGCGTACGAGGGCCACCGTCGTTAACGAACTGTGCCTTGTATTGATTGAGGCCTTCCCGAGCGGAGTGGATAACACCGACACGATCGACCATGTATAGGTTGCTTTTTTGAGCGCCGAGACTAAGCAGCAGGCGCATGCAGGCAGTGGCGGCAGCACCGGCGCCGAGGCAAACAATTCTCGCACTCCCCAGGGTTTTGCCCTGAATCTCCAGTGCATTGAGCATGCCGGCGGCAGTGACGATGGCAGTACCGTGTTGGTCGTCATGGAAGACCGGGATGCTGCACTGTTCGATCAGTGCTTCTTCGATTTCAAAGCACTCAGGCGCTTTGATGTCTTCCAGGTTGATGCCGCCAAAGGTGTCGGCAATGCGCACGACTGTATCGATAAAGGCCTGGGAGCTCTCGGCATTGACTTCGATATCGATCGAATCGATACCGGCAAAACGCTTGAACAGCAATGCTTTGCCTTCCATGACCGGCTTGCTGGCCAAGGGACCTAGATTGCCGAGGCCCAGAATGGCCGTGCCGTTGGTGATCACGGCCACCAGATTTCCTTTACCGGTGAAGCGGTAGGCATTCTCTGGATTCTTCGCAATTTCGCGTACGGGCTCCGCTACGCCTGGGCTGTAGGCCAGTGCGAGTTGGGCGGCTGTGTCGGCAGGCTTGGTCAGCGCGATGCTGATTTTCCCAGGGGTCGGGAATTCGTGGTAATCCAGTGCAGCCTTCTTGAAGTCGGTAGTCATGCGATCCCCTAATTAGACGTTGATTATAATCGTATGTTAACACTATTATAATGCAAGGCAACGAGGTCCTGACCCAGAGACCAGGGACAAATTGCCGGCTGAACGCTGCTGATGAAGGGGTTTGTCAGCCAGCGGACCCTCTCTATTGACCCTAAGACTTCAGGGCGGGCCTGTATCTGGTGGTCAATAGAGATCCTCCTATGCTTGAACCCGTCTTAGGCCACCTCGTGTGGCCATTTTTTTGCGCGCTCGAATGTCCCCAGCGTCAAGACGCTGAAGTTATGGGCGTGGCTCAAGTGAACGTGGTAATCAAAATAGCGGGGAGCGAAAGGGGAGCAGGCTTGGTGTTCTGTTCCTGTTAGCCAAACGTCGAGCCTGTCTATTGGAGGGAAATACCCCGGATCAGCATTGATCGGTGGTCCTGGCTGTGAGAGGTGTGGTGAGTTCGTGGGAAGGGATGGAGCGTGTCGATTCTTTCTTTGAGTGTGGCGGCATGGTCCTTTACCCCCTGGTCAGTACGAAATTGGATGTTGCGGCTGCCGAAACTAACAGACCAAAGCGCTTCGCTCTGGCCGGACAACTACGCAACCTTTATTGACATGATCAAACGCCCTGAGTGGAACCATCAGAAATGAACTTCGGCGGACTTGATACCCAGCTCTCGAAGCTCATGGATCAGTTCATCGAGGCGTCCAAATGACTCAATTTCTTCGTTGTCATTGACCAGGAAATAGCTCCTGCCTGCTTCCTTTTTGAAAAGAATGATCCACTCCTGCGTATTGGCCGGGTTGGCTATCACATGCGTGTCGAAGTGCATGCCTTCACCGTGTTTGGTTTTGACGTCTTCGCGTTTCATTCGAGGGCTCCGGGCATATGTTTATGCGCTCTTGACACCGTATCTACAGTGCCGCTGGTGTCGTACGAGGCTAGGCCAATTGCTTTGCTATTATCACTACGTGTGAATAGTATGCACATGCTACCAACGCGAGGCTAGTCATGATTGCGATACGAGAAGCTTGGAAAGCAGGCTTGTTAGGGCCCGAGCATTGGCTTCGAAATATCGTCTCAGGGGTCATCGTCGGGGTGGTGGCGCTACCCTTGGCCATGGCATTTGCCATCGCATCGGGCGTCAAGCCGGAGCAAGGGATCTACACGGCGATTGTGGGTGGTCTATTGGTTTCGCTGTTCGGCGGGAGTCGACTACAGATCGCCGGCCCTACCGGGGCGTTCATCGTCATTCTGGCCAGCGTAACGGCCAAGTACGGCGTTGATGGCTTGCAGATCGCGACAATGATGGCGGGCGCAATATTGTTACTGCTCGGCATCACCAAGCTTGGCGCACTTATCAAGTTCATTCCCGATCCCGTGATCGTCGGGTTCACCGCCGGTATCGGTGTGATCATTTGGGTCGGGCAGTGGAAAGACTTTTTGGGTTTGCCGAAAATCAGTGGCGACCATTTCCATGAGCGGCTTTGGCACCTCATCCAGGCGCTGCCTGGCCTCCATGTGCCCACGACCCTGCTAGCCCTCCTGAGCCTGCTGTTGGTGATACTCGCGCCTAAAGTACCAGGCGTAAGGCGTGTTCCCGGTCCTCTGATTGCCATGGTCGTTGTGACGGCGTTGCATTCCTGTTTTCAGTTCGATGGCGTGGCAACGATCGGGAGTGCATTCGGGGGGATTCCACAAGGATTGCCCAAAATGGGCCTTCCTGAAATAACGCTGCCGCAGATCATTGAATTGATTGGTCCTGCGTTCGCGATCGCGATGCTGGGGGCGATCGAGTCGCTGTTGTCTGCGGTTGTCGCCGACGGGATGGCCGGCACCAAACATGACTCCAATCAGGAGTTAATCGGACAAGGCATTGCCAACCTGGTCACTCCTCTGTTTGGTGGCTTTGCTGCGACAGGCGCGATCGCTCGAACAGCGACCAACATCCGAAATGGTGGCAACAGCCCCATTGCCGGTTTTGCGCATGCTGTCACGTTGATTTTATTGATCCTCTTCCTGGCACCTCTGGCTTCGGATATCCCGCTGTGCGCGTTGGCTGCGATATTATTTGTGGTCGCTTACAACATGAGCGAACTGAAGCACTTCAAACGCATGGTCACACGAGCCCCAAAAGCGGACGTTGCGATCCTTTTAATCACCTTCAGCCTGACTGTTTTCAGCGATCTGGTGATTGCAGTGAATATCGGGGTCATCCTCGCCATGCTGCAATTTATGCGTCGGATGGCTTCATCTGTGGAGGTGCAGCTAATGGTCGAAAAAGAGCTGGAGGCAGAGTTGCGCATGAATGGGCATGTACATCTTCCACCTGGTGTTTTGGTTTACACCATTGAGGGGCCTCTCTTCTTTGGCGCAGCAGAAACCTTTGAGCGCGTTTTGGCTCAAACGCACACCGATCCCGGGACGTTGATTATTCGCCTGAAGCGGGTGCCGTTCATGGATATCACGGGCTTGCAAACGCTGCTCGAAGTTATTGAGCAGTTGCGCAAACGCAGCATCGTCGTGAAGTTGTGTGAAGCCAACGAAAAAGTCCTTGGCAAGCTCGACAAGGCAGGGGTTCTTCAGGCACTCGGCTCAGAGCATTATCATGCTGACTTCAGTGGTGCACTGGGCAGTTACGCCGAGATCGACAAGCCGCTGGGCTAGAGATGAGGTGCAAATCAGTAGAGAGAAGGAGCGATGAGCAGGCATTCGTCGTACCCGCTCATGCGCAGATGAATCACTTGCCATTGGCCGCAGTTCTGCTTTTGGTGGCGTAGGACACGCCATGCGTCTCCAGATAGTCCCGAATAAGCTGACGAACGACCTGAGAGGGCGTCAGATCCTGAGACGCGCACAGCTCCTCAAGCGCTTTTTTCTTGACGGGATCAATGAGCACAGTTAATCGTGCAGTCTTATTTTCCATGGAATTGTCTGTACCCTAAAACGGTCAATGTTAATCAAATTATAATGGTCGAAGATTTATTTGTCACCGGTCAGGTTCGTTACAGTCAACTGGGTTGACCCGAAAGGCGCCGGTTTTTGCGATCTGGCGCCCACGGCCGGATCTTTTCCCGGCTCTCACGGCACGGCTTTTCCTGGCGTATTCGGCGGCGTCAATCCGGTTACAGGTCAGTGCAATACCCAAAACGTCCCGGTGATTTCCGTGGTTTTCATTCCCGCAATTGCCCTCGAACCAGACAATACCCTCGTGGGCCCACGGATGGTTTTTGGGCTATCGCCAAGGTCACCAGGCAAGTATCAGAGAAAAGCTCTACGTTGATAACATACCCCAGAACATCCCGATCACTACAAAAGCCATTGCTATCGTACCGCTCCAACCCAACACCCTGAGCCCAGGGTGGATGACGAAAGAACCCATTATTTTTTTGTGTGATGCCATCAACATCATGATGAACATGATAGGCACCGCAATGACGCCATTGACGACTGCACTCCAAAGCAATGCTTTAATGGGGTCAATCGGTGCAAAGCAGATTAATACTCCCAATAATGTTGCCGCAGTAATGATGCTATAAAAAGCTTTGTCTGTTACCGGCTTGGCCGCCAGGCTGTTCCTCCATTGAAACGTTCCGGCCACGGCATAAGCTGCAGAGCCGGCCAGCACGGGGACCGCTAACATGCCGGTGCCAATGATGCCTGCACTGAACAACCAAAACGCAAACTCGCCGGCAATCGGCCGTAAGGCACTCGCCGCCTGTGCAGATGTTTGAATATCTGTGTTGCCATGCATATTCAGCGTGACGGCGGTGGTCAACATAATGAAAAACGCAATGATGTTGGAAATACCCATCCCCACCATTGTGTCAATGTTGATGCGCGTAAAGTTGGCTCTCGCCTGGTTTGGTGCATCAATCAGCGACTGAGCCTTGGGGTCCGCCGCCATGTCCTCAACTTCCTGTGATGCTTGCCAGAAAAAGAGATAGGGGCTGATGGTCGTGCCAAAAATGGCAACCACCATGGTTATGTACTCCGGCTTCCAGGACATCTTGGGCCATAAAGTCTGGTGAATGACCTCGGTCCATGGAATGTGCACGGCAAACATAATGCCCACATAAGCCAGCAATACCAGGGTCAGCCACTTGAGTACCCGCACATAGCGCTTATAGGGGATGAAGACCTGTAGAAGCAGAGAAACCACACCGAAGCCTACTGCATACAAGTGAGGCGATCCGCCGATCAACAGCTTCAACGCCGCACCCATCGCTGCTATGTCGGCTGCAATATTGATGGTGTTGGCGAACATCAACAGGACGACGATGCTATATAAAAAAGGTCGAGGGTAATGTTTTCGTATATTGGTCGCTAGCCCGTGCCCGCTAACCCGGCCTATTTTTGCGCTGATGATCTGAATGCCGACCATCAAGGGAAAAGTGAAAAACAAAGTCCAGAGCGTATTCAGGCCAAATTGCGCACCCGCTTGCGAATAGGTCGCGATACCGCTTGGATCATCGTCCGCTGCGCCAGTGATCAGGCCGGGCCCGAATTTTCTTATCCACGAGCGATAGGTAACAACCGGAGGCTTGTCCATGAGTTCTTTTTTGTTCATGTCGTGTTTCTCAGGGACATGGGATGCCACATCACATTTTGACTGGGGCGCTTTAGCGGGAGTTCCGGAATGTTAATTCCGCGGGATTTTTCCAGGCTGGAGGCTTTCAAGGCGTGAGTTATTGAATCTCCTAATGTTCCAGGGCATAGCGTCGGCAGTGATTCAGGTATCCCTCTTCATGCTTCCCTGCCAGTTGCACAATACTGGTCCATAGCCAGGACGGCGCATCAAGCTGTCCTGTCCGGTTTACCTGTAATTCAGCGATCCAGCTATTTCGAGTTGCCCGATCCATCTGCCGCGCATGTGCAATTCCAACAACGCGTGCGAGGTACCCCACCGCGTGCATGGCATCAATCTCGCTTAATTCATCCAGTTCAAGCTTCATGTCCTGAGGCAGCAACTCGCGGATAAAAAAGTCGTGCTCCAGAAACCGCGTCGTGATCATTCGTTCTCCGAGCGAAGGTGAAAGTTGCCGGGCTCCCTCCAGTACTCTTTTGCCGTTGTCGCGCGGCATATGAGCTCGAGCTGCCCGAGGCACCGCGGCACCCACGGCTTCCTTGATGTCGATCAAACAATATTCCGGTGCTGCTTTTTCACCCACCCCCAGCAGCACCGCGTAACGCAACAAACCGAGTGAACTGCATCTTTTGACCCAGTAAGCCGAATCTAATGGCAATCACAGATTGCGGGTCCTTGAGGCAAGCGCCGGCCTGGTTGGCTGTGTAGCTATTCGTAAAACTGGACGGTGCTGCCTCGAACATAGGCGTGTGCCGAGCGGGCCATCTTCTTGTTGCGTAGCTGAGTCAAATGCGGGAGGCGTTGCGATGGGCGGGGAGGGGTCATGGAAATAGCTCGGCGTGGGCAACGGTTGACGCTTGGCCCAGGCTAAATGTTTTAAAGTAATTCGGAATTTATTGAGCGTGATCTGGCCGTCCTTCGTCAGCACGGCGTGCTGTTGGAGCAGAGTTTCGACCTTCGCTGTTTGGTGTGGGCAGCGATTGGTCCCATACGCAACATGAAGACAGCATCAGTTACGGTACGGCGCTGGAGCAGCTTCACGCTCTGGAGTGTTCGACACAACTGATGCATCGATGCTGGTGAGTGCGCCTCAAGTGCCATTGATAGAGCGCTGTCGCGCAGTCTCTGAACGGGCAGTCTGATGAGTTGACCCGACGTTTTGAACCTTCTCATTTTCGCGCAGATCAAACGTGTACAGCGTCAGGCATTGCCTGCCCGGAGATGATCAGATGAAACGCACAACTGCACTAATGTTAGTAATTACAGCCACCCTGCTGCTCGGTGGGTGCTGGCCGTATTGGCATGATGGGCATGGGCATGGAGGTGATCACGGTCGCTACTACGGAGGTCAGGAGTCCCACCGCTACTAATGCCTGGGCCCAATCCGAAAGGATTGGGCTTTTTCATGTCTGCCAAGAACCTACTGTGAAACAGCGCCCCATCCGTCCCTGACCGCCCGTCGAATCCCTTCCAGCAGCATCGCAAACGCCGGGTTGTCATTGTTCTCGCGCCAGATCAAATGCAGTTCGCTTTGCACTCCTTCGCCCAAGTCGATATCGCGAAACACCACGTTCTTGAACACCACGCTGGTGGCGCAGCGCGGCACCAGGGCCAGTCCCATTCCAGCGTTGACCAAGGCCAGAATGGTCAGGGATGAGCCCAGCCACTGCACGTATTCCGGGGCGACACGGGCGGAGCGCAGCATGCCGGTCAGCAGTTCGTTGAACGGCGGGTAGGCGGCGTGGGAGTACATTAAAAACGGTTGGGCATCGAGGTCTTGCACCGACACGGTTTCGGCAGTGGCCAGCCGATGATTACTGGGCACCGCCAGCACAAAAGGTTCGCGCACCAGGCATTCAGTGGCGTAACCGGTTTCCAGCAACGGCGCGCGGACGATGCCCAGGTCGATGCGGCGGGCGCGCAGGGCTTCGTGTTGCTGGTAGGTGTTCATCTCCGACAGATCGATTTTGACGTGGGACTGTTTGAGCCGTGCCTCAGCGATCACTTTGGGCAGGAATTCATACACCGCGCTGCCGACGAAACTGATGTTGACTGAGCCGATGTCGCCTTCGGCGAAGCGTCGGGCGGTGGCGGCCGCTTGCTGGGCGCGCTCCAGCAGGTTCTGGGCTTCGATGAAGAACGCACGACCGGCCGCCGTCAGGGCGACGCTGCGGGTGGTGCGGGTAAACAGTTCGACGCCCAAATGGTGCTCCAACAGTTGAATCTGTCGGCTCAGCGGTGGTTGGGTCATGTTCAACCGTTCGGCGGCGCGACGGAAGTTGAGCTCGGTCGCGACCGTGGTGAAGCAGCGCAGCTGGGTAAGCTCGAACATTGATCTAATCCAGGTATCAATCGAGTGCCAAGTTAGATTAGACGGGATCAATTGCCGCGTCCATGATCGACTCGCCCCTAAAAAAACAAGATCGGGAGTCGCCCCTTGAAAACCCTCCAGAGTTCACCGCAACCCACGGTACTCGCCCGTGCCGCAGCCAAAGTGAAGCGCCATGTGCTGCCGCTGTTCGTGGTCATGTTCATCGTTAACTACATCGACCGTGTGAACATTGGTTTCGTGCGTAGCCACATGGAGACTGACCTGGGCATTGGCGCGGCGGCCTACGGACTCGGCGCCGGTTTGTTTTTCGTCGGCTATGCATTGTTTGAGGTGCCGTCCAACATGCTGCTGCAGCGGTACGGCGCTCGCGTCTGGCTGACGCGGATCATGTTCACCTGGGGCTGCGCGGCCATGGCGATGGCCTTCGTCAAAGGCGAGACCAGCTTCTATGTGCTGCGCTTTATTCTCGGCGCGGCTGAGGCCGGGTTTTTCCCCGGCATCATTTACTACTTCACCCAGTGGCTGCCGGCGTCCGAGCGCGGCAAGACCATGGCGGTGTTCCTCAGCGGTTCGGCGATAGCCTCGGTAATTTCCGGCCCGGTGTCCGGGGCGCTGCTGAACATCAACGGCTTGAGCCTGCATGGCTGGCAGTGGATGTTCCTGATTGAAGGCTTCGCTTCCATCGTGCTCTGCGGTTTTGTCTGGTTCTGGCTGCAATCCCATCCGCGCGAGGCGAAATGGCTGAGCGAAGAGGAGCGGGGCGCGTTGATTGGCGCCATCGCGGAGGAACAGCAGACCCGTGAGGCCGCGAAGGGGCCCAGGCCCTCAATGTTCAAACTGTTGGCCGACCGGCAGATTGCGCTGTTCTGTTTCATCTACTTTTCCATCGCGTTGACGATCTACGGCGCCACGTTCTGGCTGCCGAGCATGATCAAGAAAATGGGCAACCTGGGCGACTTCCAGGTCGGCCTGTTCAATTCGGTGCCCTGGCTCATTTCCATCGTTGCGATGTACGGCTTCGCCGCGATGGCCAGCAAGTGGAAGTTTCAGCAGGCCTGGGTCGCGCTGACGCTGGTGATCGCCGCGTTCGGCATGTTCATGTCCACCACCGGCGGCCCGGTCTTCGCTTTTATCGCGATCTGTTTTGCCGCCATCGGCTTCAAGGCTGCGTCGGCGCTGTTCTGGCCGATTCCCCAAAGCTATCTGGATGCGCGCATTGCGGCGGCGGTGATCGCGCTGATCAACTCAATTGGCAACCTGGGCGGCTTCGTCGCGCCCACCGCGTTCGGGTTCCTCGAGCAATCCACTGGCTCCATCGAAGGCGGGATGTATGGCTTGGCGGCGACCTCGCTGGTGGCCGCCGTGGTGATCTTCTTTGCGCGCACAACCCCTCGCAGCCGTACTGGCAAATCAACCGAAGTCGTGGTGCCGAGCCACGCCGCGACGCATTAAGCCCTGGATATAGATCAATCGGAGCCTGACCTTGAAAATCAAACGAGTTACCGTGACCCCCATCGCCTTCCGCGATCCGCCATTGCTCAATGCCAGCGGCATTCATGAACCTTTCGCGCTGCGTTCGATCATCGAAATCGAGAGCGACAACGGCTACATCGGCCTCGGCGAGAGCTACGGTGATGCCCCGGCCCTGGCGATCCAAATGCAACTCAAGGATCAACTGATCGGCCTCGATCCGTTCAACCTCAACCAGTTGCGGGCCATCGTCCAGGCCACCGTGGCAGCGAACAAAACCACCCGCGTGGCTGGCGCCGAGCTGGCGCCCGGCTCCCACGCCAGCAAGGCTGTGAGCAATGCTTACTCAGCCTTTGAAGTGGCGTTTCTTGACCTCCAGGCACACTCGCTGAACGTGCCGTTGGTGGACCTTTTGGGCGGTGCGATCCGTGACGAAATCCCGTTCAGCGCCTACCTGTTTTTCAAGTATGCGCAGCACATCGATTCACCCTATAAACCAGACAGTTGGGGCGAGGCGCTGAACGAAGAACAGATCGTCGCCCAGGCCCGGCGGATGGTCGAAACCTACGGCTTCAAGAGCATCAAGCTAAAGGCGGGCGCGCTGGAGCCGGAACATGAAGTGGCGTGCATCAAGGCGTTGAAGAAAGCGTTTCCCGGTTACCCGCTGCGGATCGACCCGAATGCTAACTGGTCGCTGGAAACCTCGATTCGCATGGCCGAATTGCTGGGTGATGACCTGCAATATTACGAGGACCCGACGCCGGGCCTGGAAGGCATGTCCGAGCTGCACAAGCGCACCGGCCTGCCGCTGGCGACCAACATGGTGGTCACCGATTTCGATGAGTTCCGTCGCAGCGTGGCGCTGAACAGTGTGCAGATCGTGCTCGCCGACCACCACTATTGGGGCGGCCTGCGCGACACTCAGGCGCTGGCGAAAATGTGCCAGACCTTTGGCCTTGGGGTGTCCATGCATTCCAACTCGCACCTGGGCATCAGCTTGATGGCCATGGCGCATGTCGCGGCTTCGGTGCCGAATCTGGATTACGCCTGCGACACCCATTACCCGTGGCAGGAGCTGGATGAAGAGGTGATCAAGGGCGGCAAACTGCCGATTGTCGATGGCTGCGTGAAGATCACCCGGGCAGCGGGTTTGGGGCTGGAGCTGGATCACGATCAGTTGGGCAAGCTGCACGACCAGTATTTGACGTGCGGCATTCGCCAGCGCGATGACGTGAGGCAGATGCAGCGCTATCAGCCGGAGTGGAAGACAGTTAAACCAAGGTTTTGATCGTCGGGTTGAACACGGAGCTTGTGGCTGGCCCTGACCCTGTGGCGCGGGAGCAAGCTCCCCGCCACAGGGTCAGGGCCACGCACGGTCAGTTGATGTCCGAATCACACCCGTCTGCATCCGACTCACGAGCTGCGGCCGCACGCTGCAACTTGGCGGCAATCAAGGTGTTCTTCAGCAGATACGCAATGGTCATCGGCCCGACGCCACCCGGCACCGGCGTAATCGCGCTGGCGATGGTGCGGGCGCTGGCGTAGTTGACGTCACCCACCAGATGGCTGCCGGATTCGTCAGTGATGCGATTGATCCCGACATCAATCACCACCGCCCCCGGCTTGAGCCAACTGGCGTCGATCAAATGAGGACGACCCACCGCCGCAACCACGATATCCGCCAATCGGCACAGTGCCGGCGCATCAACGCTGCGCGAGTGCACCACGCTGACCGAACAGTGAGCCTGCAACAGCAAGGTTGCCATCGGTTTGCCGACAATGTTCGAACGGCCAATGACCACCGCGTGCAAGCCGCTGATATCACCGCACGTCTCTTGCAGCAGGCGCATGCAGCCGCTGGGCGTGCACGGTGTCAGCACTTCCATGCCTTGCACCAGTCCGCCAACGTTCTCGCGATGAAAACCGTCGACGTCCTTGATCGGGTCGATGGCGTGAATCACCGCCGCCTCATTGATATGACCCGGCAATGGCAATTGCACCAGAATTCCGTTCACGGTGACGTCGGCGTTCAGTTGGGCGATCAGTTCCAGTACCTGCGCCTGGCTGGCATCGTCCTGCAGACGGTATTCAAGGGAGCGAATCCCGACTTCCTTGGCCCGCAGCAGTTTATTGCGCACGTAGACATGACTGGCCGGGTCGTCGCCGACCAGCAGAACCGCCAGGGCAGGATAAATTTGCTGTTCGGCCAGGGCCAGAAGCTCTGTGCGAACTTCTTCCAGTACCAGGGCAGAGATGGCTTTGCCATCGATATCCCGGGCCAGTGATGGGGTACTGCTGATCAAATGCGTCACCGTCGTCATTGAAGGAGCAGGGCGCAGGTTACCAGTCGAGGGTAGCGGTCTACCACCGGCAGTGGATGGACAGGATGTCGCGGGGGGCAGGGTGAAGGAGATCAACTGTGGGAGCGAGCCTGCTCGCGAAGGCGGCGGCACACTCAACATCCATGTGCCAGACAGACCGCTTTCGCGAGCAGGCTCGCTCCCACCGGGTTTGCTGGTAAACACTGAAGGTGAGTGAGGCTCAAAGTGCCTGCCGATACCTTCCCGGCGTCATCCCGAACCAACGAATACAGGCTTTGTGAAAGCTGCTCTGATCACGAAACCCCAACAACGCACCGATGTACTTCACGCTGCGCGCCGAGTTGCGCAGGAAGTTGTGCGCAAGCATCAACCGCGCCTCATCCTGCAACGCGCAAAAGTGTATGTCTTCATTGCTCAAGCGCCGCTGCAAACTGCGCGTACTGACCCCGACCACCTGAGCAATCTTGTCCAGATCACTGGGCACGCCCTGGGCCAGTCGCTCGGACAACACCCGCCGAGCCCGTGCAGTCATCGAACCGTTGAGCAGCAGGTTCAAGCGAGTGCGGGCGTATTCGACATGCAGCACATCCAGCGCCGGGTCGGCGGTGGGCAGGGCAATTTTTGGAGCCTACTGCCCCAGCCGTGTCAACGTATGCTGCATCGGCTCCAGCGACACACTGATCAACCCGTCCAGTGGCCGATTCAGCTCTTCAACCAGCAGAATCGTCGCGGCCGTCGACAATGCGCACATCAGCAGCACCACCAAAATCGTGCCATTGCGCGGAGCGAACAAACCGAACGAGCCGAAGATGATCGACAGCCAGGTGATGAGAACCACCAGCATGATCGGTGGGATCGACTGGTTGGCCTTCAGCAGGGTCAGCCAGCGTGCGGCGAACACCGCGTCCATCATCTGCAACGCCGAGGCCTTCAGGCTGCGCTGATTGTCGGTGCTGGGGGAGAGTGCGGCGACCTGCTGTTGCAGGGCTTCGGAGCGAATGATCGCTTCAGGGCTGTCGAGCATTGCCAGGCGGGACCGATCCCGGGAGGCGAGGGTTTGCAGGATTTTCTCGTAATTGTGCTTGAGTTGCGTGCGGATCGGCTGGGTCTCCGGGCCATAGCGCGCCAGCACCCGGTCGAATTCAACGACCTTGGCCGCGGCGCCTTCCAGCTCGGCATTGGTGGTGTCGAAGGTGCCTTTGGCCGAAGACACCAGCAGGCCCAGCACCAGCGCCGACATGGTCGCGATCAGGCCGGTGGCGAGCTTCAGGACGGCGACCGACTCATCGCTCAGGTGATGCGCGGGCAATCGCTGGCGCACGTACGAACCCAGCAACGCACTGCCGAACAGGCAGCAGAACACGATTAACGCGATCACCAGATGATTCATTCAACCTCCGCTGACACGGTCTTCGGGGGGGGGCGACGTTTACGGGTACATGATCACAATGCCTTTAAGTTTGAAACGAGTGAAGGCATTGGCTGGCACGGCTTGCTCCTGCAAGGGAGTCCGCGGCTACACGGGATGGCTTGTTGACGGTAGCAGACTGTTACGGAGTTGCCAGAGCGCCTGATGCAGCAATGTTAGGGAGGGTCACAGGTTATTCATCGTTGCCAGAGAGCCCAACCTTTCGAGGTTGGGCTTTTTTGTGCCCGCAAGATTTCTGCGGTGTGCTTACTGATCCTTCTCGCAATTGACCATCCACGCCACGCCAAACCGGTCCACCAGCATTCCGAAGCGTGCGGCCCAGAACGTCGCTTCCAGCGGCATTTGCACCGTGCCTCCGTCTGCCAGTGCCGTAAAGACGCGCTCGGCTTCGGCCACGCTGTCGACGTTCAACGAGATCGAGCAAGCGCTCATGTCATCGATGGGACGGTCGGGGGTGGTGTCCGAGCCCATGATCGCCTGGTCCCCCACCGACAGGCGGGTATGGATGATCAGGTTGTGATAATCCGCCAGGACGTGATCTTTGGCCGGGGTTTCGCCGAACGTCATCATGGCGTCGATATGGCCGGGCAGGGCCTGGGCGTAGTAGGTGAAGGCAGCTTTACAGTCGCCGTTGAAGATCAGGTAGGGATTGATTTTCATGCTGTGCTCCCGGTAACCGAGTGGGCTGGAGGCCAGGTTGGCCGCCAGCTTCAATAGGGTTCGACCTCAAGTAGCAAAGCGTTAGATGCGAGGTCCTGCCGGAATTGTTCAGACGTTTTTTCTATAGGAAAGGCACGGCTTATTGCTTGTTCAATCGACGATGACGCGTTCGTCGCCGATGCAAACGGTCAACTGCTGACCGGCCTTGTTGAACGCGCAGTCTGGCAGCGCCCGTTGTTTGCTAATGGCCACGGGCGCACCAACATAGATTGCAGTCAGCGCGGCGGCGACGAATATTTGACCAAACATTTTCAGCCGCGAAGGCGTACGCATTTTGATCCTGCTGCGAGCATACAGACCACTGCCCATCAACACTGCGCCGATCAGCATGTAGACGGCAATTATGTGCGGGCTGCTGCTGTAGATCACTTGCTCAGCGTCGTTCGGGTAGTGCAGTTGCCACCATAGGCCGATACACAAAGGCACCAGGCCAGAGCCGATCCAGCCGGTGATCGAGCCGGGCAGTCGACACAGTACCGCGATGATCAGGCCCAATGTAGCGACGACCCAACCCATCAAATACGATTGCGTGGCCATGCCGCCGCCCATGAAGGTGCCGCCGACATCGGTCGGCTTGAGCAAGAACCAGTTGAAGACGACAACATGCGAAATCAGCACGAGCACAGCGAGCCAGCTTAGCGGGTAGTAGAGCCATGACCAGGGAGAAAGGGCGCGCGGGAGCACACGAAATCCTTTTTGTGTTTTGAGGGCGTGCCAGTATGCCGTCTGCTTAAGTGCTTTGCATCGCCCGGACCTCAGGCCGCTGCGCGTGGGGCCGAGGGCCGCAGCAGACGCTCGACGGCGCCGCTGACCAGGTTTTCCAGCAGCTCATCACGCTCCACGTCAGCCAACGGATGCTGCGCCAGCCAGCCGGGCACGCTGTTGAGCAAATTGCCAATCGCGTGTCCGGCGGCCAACTGGCCCTGTTTACTGAGCCGGGATTTGCTCCCGAGCATCTGCAATAACGTGCGTTCGTATTGCTCGCGTAACTGTCGAACCCGTGCCTGCTGATCGTCATTCAGGCAGTCACTGTCACGCTCCGCCAGACGAAAGTGCCAGGGCATTTCCTGGTGCAGGTTCAAGTGCGCCTGAATCAGGTTAGACAGCATGCCTCGTTTGGTCTTTTTTCCATGCGCCCAAGCGTGGCCAACAGTTTTTCATAGAACTCTTCGATCAGGTCCAGCAACAAGTGCTGTTTGCTCGGGTAATGGTGATACAACGAGCCTGGGGCGAGCCCCAGGCACGTGGCGAGTTCGCGCATGCCAACCTGGCCGAAGCCCTTGCTGGCGAACAGCTCCAGCACTTTGTCCCGGTACTCGGCGAAGCGCGAACAACGCTCAGGCATAGGCATGGAAGCCGCGCCCCGTTTTGCGTCCCAGGTAACCGGCGGCGACCATTTCCTTGAGCAGCGGCGCCGGGCGGTATTTGCTGTCGTTGAAGCCGTCGTAGAAGGCTTCAAGTATCGCCAGCACGGTGTCCAGGCCAATCAGGTCCGCCAGGGCCAGCGGGCCGATCGGCTGGTTGCAACCCAGGCGCATGCCGGCGTCGATGTCATCGGCGCTGGCCAGGCCTTCCTGAAACACCAGGATCGCTTCGTTGATCATTGGCACCAGAATCCGGTTCACCACGAACCCCGGACGGTTGCCGGCGGTGATTGCGGTTTTGCCCAGTGTGGTGGCCATCTCCAGCGCCAAAGCGTGGGTCGCGTCGCTGGTTTGCAGACCGCGAATTACCTCGATCAAGCCCATCACCGGCACCGGGTTGAAGAAGTGCAGGCCGATGAAACGCTCGGGCTGACTGACGGTGGCGGCGAGTTGGGTAATCGACAGCGATGAAGTGTTAGACGCAATCACGCACTCGGTACTGACCTGCGCGACAATCTGCTGCAAGACGCGCAGTTTCAGGTCGAGGTTTTCAGTGGCGGCTTCTATCACCAGTTGCACGCTTTGCAGACTGCTGTAGTCGGTGCTGGTGCGGATTTTATCGAGGGCGGCAAGTTTCTGTTCTTCGCTCAATGTCGCTTTGGCGACCTGCCGATCGAGGTTCTTGCCGACGGTCGCGACAGCCTTTTGCAGCGCGCCTTCGCTGATGTCGATCAGGGTCACGTTGAAGCCGGCCAGCGCGCAGACCTGCGCAATGCCGTTGCCCATGGTGCCCGCGCCGATCACGCCGATGTGTTGCAGATTCATGCTTGAAGTCCTTGCGATCAAACCCTTCGATACCTTGGCCGCCGCAACGGCCGAAGGCGTACTATGGCCGCGAGTCTAAAACCGGCAGGGCGGTTGTCCTATGCCGCAACTGTTCAACGGCACTGGTGTTTTTTGCCATTCGGGTGATGGGGAGAAAAGCGTTCACATGCGGGAAACGGACTCAGTGGCGGCCTACTTCATGCAGGCGATGATCCATGGGCTGGCGGACAATCCCCAACGTCTGACGGCTGCGCTTGAACAAGCCAATATCGCCCCGGCATTGCTCGACCAGCCCACGGCCCGGGTGCCGGCCAGTGCTTTCGCCGCGCTCTGGCTGATCCAGATTCGCGAACTCGACGACGAGTTCTTCGGTCTCGACAGCCACGGCATGCTGCCGGGCAGTTTCGCGCTGATCTGCCGGGCGCTGATCCAGGAACCCGACCTGCACAAAGCCATGCGCCAATGCCTGGCCAACTTTGCCCTGTTCCTCCACGATTTTCGCGGCACGCTGACCGTGCGCGGCAAGCGTGCTGTCATCAGCCTGCAAACCCGCTCGACCGACAGCGACCTCAGTCGCTTGGGCGAAGAAACCTTCCTGGTGTTGATGATCAGCCTGCTGTGCTGGCTCGGCGGGCGGCGCATCCCCATCGACCGCGCGGATTTTCGTCATGCGCGCGTCTCGCTCAGCGACGACCGTTTGCTCTGGGGCCCCAACCTGACCTTCGGTGCCGAACGTACCGAAATCGAGTTCGCCAGCCACTACCTGCGCCTGCCGGTGGTGCAGGACCTGGCCTCACTCAAAGTCTTCCTGCGCACCGCGCCGCAATGGCTGGTCATCCGCTTCCGCAACCAACATGGCCTCGCGTCCCGGGTTCACCAACGCTTGCGCAACAGCCATTACAGCCAATGGCCAACCTTGCAGGCCTTCGCCCTCGAACAACACCTGAGCCCCAGCACCTTCCGCCGCAAACTGGAGCGCGAGGGCTGTTCGTATCAGGAAATCAAGGATGAGGTTCGGCGCGGGGTGGCGTTTGAACAGTTACGGCAGAGCACGGCGAGTATTGGTGACATCGCCGAGCAACTGGGCTTCCAGGAGCCGAGCGCGTTTCATCGGGCGTTCAAGAAGTGGACTGGGGAGAGTCCGGGGCGGTATCGGGCGCGGTTTCAAGAAACAGCCCACGCTTTCAAATAGCAAGGGGCTGTTCTGCACTCGGTTTACTTGAAACTCTGAATCAGCCAGTCCACGGAAACTGCTGCAAGATATAACGAGGTTTGCTGGAGCCGATTCGTTTGGCGCTCAATGTGACGTTGTAAATTTTATAGAGGTGGAGGTTCACCGCATTCGGGTTAGGGATTTCTCTCGCAATGCCTCCATAGATCACCAATCCATCGGTGGTTTTGAATTCGAACGATCGTTTGTCTGGTAACGCACCGATAAACTCACCCGTAAATGTCTCTATCGTTTCCTGAATGTTATCCAGGTTCAGTCGAGCCTTGCTGCGGCGAACCTGTTCGCTATCGGTGAATTGAAATTGCTTGGTGCGGGTGGTTAGCGAACAAGAAGCATCGTAGCTGGAAAGCTTCCCCAAAAAATCCGAAACACTGGAAATCGCTCTATCGGCAAGTCGCGAAACAGGCTCGGAAAGTTCTTCATCACTTTTGGTCGTTGCCTCCAGCAACTCTGCCATCAAATCGATTGCCAATGAAACTGAAGTGGTGCCCTCAATTTCGAGCTGTGATTGCGCCGGCACTTCCTCCAATTCGAACCCAAAAGAGCCCAAAGCCGTTCCCGTTATGAGTAGTTGATTACTCGATCGATTTGGAATCGGACCTTTGTCGGCTAGCGTGCCGGAGATCGACGCGGCGATTGTGGCAATAGCTTCACTAAATGCCTGGGTGGCGGCAGCGCCAAATTCGGCCAAAACGCCATGTGCCCCCCAAACAGGGGAGCCACGATAGGTCAGGATGACCTTTGCCGGTTGATAGGTGTCTTGACTATTAGCTTCGAGATACGATTTTGCTTCATCTATCCGAGAGCGAATAGACATCGTAGACAGCTTGCTGAGTCCAGGCTTGGCCAGCTGCTTCTCCAGGAAAAGAAGTTCTGCTGACTTATGCAGATATTCGTTCCTATTCATGAGTGAGCTCCTGTTTTCGAGCCTTCAGCATGGCGAGTGCCGCTTGATCCTGCGCAGGGGCAAGGTCAACCCGCAGGAATCCCTTCCACTGCTTTGTTCTTCGATGGGACCACATGCTGTACCAGTACGATGTAATTTCTACCAAGCGCTCTGGCGCATCAGTGAGGGATTGAACATAAAAATCAACTTTGAACTGATTTTTTATGCAGGACTGTTCCTCCCGCGTTGCTCCCAACAATCTTAGTTGATCAGGCTGTAGGCCATCATAGAACTCGTCCCCCTCAGAAGTGAAGGTAACGACATCGATGTCTCTTGGGGCGCGTTGATCAGTGAGCTCTATGTTCTCCGTGAAACTCCCGTCTAGCCACTGAAAGCCTTCGGCCATGCCCATTTTATGAAGCTCGGAACGGTGTGAAAGGTAGCCTTGCAAAATATCACACCGGGCCAGGCTGATCGCGAAGCGATCCACGAATACCAAGAGGTCTACCTCATAGGGAGATCTGTCCATCCCGGCAGGATTTTGTTCGTTGACTGGAGGAATAAGTCCCTCTGGATTCCACTTGGGGATCAAACCCGGGCTCCTTGCGTAGTGGTCTGAAAGTCGGTCGATCCTCTTCCTGGCTCGGGCATGCGTCAAGCGAACAAACGTTACAGTTCTTTCGCAACTTTCCCCATCGCCGACTGAAGTACCATGGCCCAAGTCCTTACCAGCCGTTCTTTAGCGAGCCCCGTGTCCTATGCCAACCCTCACCCGTTTCGCCGCTCTGCTCGACCAGGCAAAACGTGCCTTGCTGTTGGTCTGGGGCACCTCCCGCGGGTTGTTTCTGGGGTTAGTCCTGGCAACCCTGATTGCCGGCGTCCTCCCGGCCCTGGCCGCCTGGCTCGGCCAACGCATCGTCGACGCGGTCGTCACTGCCATGCAATTGCACGCGCAGCAGGGCAGTGCGCCGTTGTGGCCGGTGGTGCGTTATGTGTTGTTTGAGGCCGGGGTGCTGGCGTTGTTGTCCGGGACTCAACGGGCGCTGTCGGTTCAGCAGTCGCTGTTGCGGGTGCAGTTGGGGCAGAAGGTCAACACGATGATTCTGGAGAAGGCCCAGACGTTGTCGCTGGTGCAGTTCGAGAATTCGGAGTTCTACGACAAGCTGGTGCGGGTAAGGCGCGAGGCTTCGACCCGGCCGTTGGCGTTGGTGATGAAGTCGTTGGGGCTGATCCAGAATCTGATCGTGCTGATCAGTTTCGGCGTGCTGCTGGTGCATTTTTCACCGTGGGCGCTGGTGTTGCTGGTGGTCGGGGCGTTGCCGGTGTTTTTTGCCGAGGCGCATTTCTCCGGGGATGCCTTCCGGTTGTTCACCCGGCGGGCGCCGGAGAGCCGGCAGCAGAGTTATATCGAAACGCTGCTGTCCCACGAAAGTTTTATCAAGGAGGTCAAGCTGTTCGGTTTTGCGCCGCTGCTGTTGAAGCGTTATCGCGACACGTTCAAGCGGCTCTACGCCGAAGACCGCCGCCTGACCCTGCGTCGCGATGGCTGGGGTTTTGCCCTTGGCTTACTGGGCACCGGGGCGTTTTATCTGGCGTATGCGTGGGTGGTGGTCGATACCGTTCACGGCAATATCACCCTCGGGCAGATGACCATGTACCTGGTGCTGTTCAAACAGGGACAAACCGCCGTCAGCAGCAGTCTGAGTGCGATCAGCGGTTTGTACGAGGATGGTCTTTACCTGTCGGCCCTTTACGAATACCTCGCAGAGCCAGTGGTGAGCGATACCGGCCATCTGACCGTGGGCGTGGTGCCCGGTGATGGGCTGCGTTTCGAGAATGTCGGGTTCCGTTATCCGGGCGCCAGTCGAGCTGCGCTGGAAGGCATTGACCTGCACCTGGTGCCGGGTCGCAGCATGGCGCTGGTGGGGGAGAACGGTTCAGGCAAGACCACACTGATCAAGTTGCTGACCCGGCTCTATCGCCCGGATCAGGGTCGCATCCTGCTGGACGGCAGCGACCTGCAAACCTGGGAAGAAGATGCGCTGCGACGGCGCATCGGGGTGATTTTCCAGGACTACATCCGCTATCAATTCTCCGTCGGCGAGAACATCGGCGTCGGCGACACCCTGGCTTTCGACGATGAAAAGCGCTGGAAGGAAGCCGCCGCTGAAGGCATGGCTGCACCTTTTATCGAAGGGTTGGATCGCGGTTATGCCACGCAACTGGGGCGCTGGTTCGCCGGAGGGCAGGAGTTGTCGGGCGGGCAATGGCAGAAGATCGCCTTGTCCCGCGCCTACATGCGCCGCGATGCTGACATCCTGATTCTGGACGAACCAACCTCAGCCCTTGACCCGGCGGCGGAAGCAGCGGTGTTCGAACATTTCAGCCAGCACACCCAGGGCCGCATGACGTTGCTGATCTCCCACCGATTTTCCAGTGTGCGCAACGCCGACCACATCATCGTGCTGGATCAGGGCTCGATCCTGGAGCGGGGCGATCACGACAGCCTGGTGGCCGCGGGCGGGCGCTATGCGCAGTTGTTTGACTTGCAGGCGCGGGGTTATCGCTAGGCTTCAAGTGTCCCGGGAATCCCGGTTCACCGTTGCGACCTGAGCAGGTTTGGTTTTCATCAGGTTTTCGATGGCCTGGCGATACTGGCTGCCGCCCAGGCTCATGCTGTTGTTGTGCGTACCGCCGGGCACCAACAACAGGCGCTTGGGTTCGTTGGCGGCATTGAACAACTGCTGGCTGAAGCGCGATGGCATGAATGCATCGGCCAGGCCGTGGACCACCAGCAGCGGCATGCCGATGTCGGTGATCTTGTCGATGGAATCGAATTTCTGCGACAGCAGCCAACGCACCGGCAGCGATTTCACTGGCAGGTTCTCGTCGGCCACTTGCGCGACCGCATCCCCCAGCGAGGTGAAGGTGGACTCAATCACCAGCCCGTGCACCGGCACGGCAACGTGGTCCTTTTTCGCCTGGGCGGCCAGGTCTGCCGCGAGGTCGATGGCCACCGCGCCGCCCAACGAGTGACCGTAGATCAGGCGTTTATTGGCGTCCGGTTGCAGGGTCTTGAAGCGTTCCCAGGCGACGCGAGCGTCTTCGTAAACGCTGGCTTCCGACGGCAGATTACCCTTGCTCTGGCCGAACCCGCGATAGTCGATGGCCAGCACCGAAAAGCCCATGGCCCGCAGTTGCTCGATGCGAAACGCCTGACCGGTGAGGTTCCAGCGCACGCCATGCAAATAGAGGATCGACGGCGCATCGCGGCGCGCGGCCGGCCACCACCAGGCATGCAGGTTTTGATTGCCCTTGAAGCTGGCCGGCTTGATGTCGAACTCTTGCACATCCTGCGGCAGGCCGTGATACCAGCCGGCGGTGCCCGGCTCGATCCGAAACAGCAATTCGCGCTCTTTGTACTTGAGAACCCCGCAACTCACCGGCAGGCCGACGATCAGCAGCGCCATGCACAGCAACGGCAACCAGCGCCGACCCAAGCGGCTCATGAAGGTAGAAAACATGCAACGGTCCAGTCGATCGGGGGAAAGCACGGGTTTTAACAGATGCGCGCCGGGGGCGGGAATTATTTCGACAGTCGTGAGTTGCGCGGTGTCATCCAATACCCCGATCCCCTGTGGGAGCGAGCCTGCTCGCGATGGCGTCGGTACAGCCAGCATCGATGTCGCCTGACACTGCGCTATCGCGAGCAGGCTCGCACACATGGGGTGGCCTTCGGTTATCGCTCACCTGGCCCGCGATGTTAGGGTGACCTGTCTATCAGGAGGATGACCATGAATTTTTCAGGAAGAACGGCAATTGTCACCGGTGCCGGCCGTGGGCTGGGTTTGTGTTACGCCGAGGCGCTGGCGCAACGCGGGGCCAATGTCATCATCAGTGACATTGGTGCAGACAACATCGGCAGCGGCGAGGACGCCTCGATCGCGCTGGACGCCGCGCGAATCCTTCAAGCCCAGGGCCTGAGCGTCATCGGTCACAACGCGGACCTGGCCAGCGAAGAGGGTTGCCGGCAACTGATCGACGTTGCCATCGAGGCCTTCGGTCAGTTGGATATCGTGATTCATAACGCCGGTTGGGTCGGCTATCAGTCCATTGAAGACGCCGACGCATCGTTCATCGAACGCGCATTGGACATCAACGTCTACACGCCTGTCTGGCTATGCAAGCACGCCTGGAAACACCTCAAGCGATCCTCGGCGCCGCGAGTAGTTCTGACCTCCTCCGACCGAGCCATGTACCAGCAATACGCCCAGCCCGGGCTGGTGGCGTATGCCGCTGGCAAAATGGCGCAACTGGGCATCATGAACGCGCTGAGCATGGAAGGTGCGGTGGATGGCATCCTGGTGAATGCCGTGTCCCCGGTGGCCAAAACCCGGATGTGGGGCGTGACCGAAGAGCCGGAGAATCTGAAACCGCAATGGGTCACGCCAGGCGTGATCTACCTGTGCTCCGCGCAATGCGAAGACAGTGGCTACATCCTGCGGGCCAGCAACGGCCAGTTCACCGCGACCCGGTTTGTCGAGAACCCGCAGGTGGTTTATCCGGTGGACCTGGCGCGGATCAAAGCGTCCAGCCCCGAGGAAGTTGCACAGTTGTGGGGCCGGATCAAGGAGTGCTGAGCGCTTTGTCCTGGCCTCTCGGCGCCCCGATCCCGCTTCATCTCCTCTGTGCCAAGGGTCAGTCCTGACCCTTGCGCTCCAGTCTTTTCGCAAAAACCGCTCGTCTTTGCGCGCCTGCCAATCCAATAAAAAGATTGAATAATCACATTAAATGTTATTTAAATAACAAAACAAGAACGCCAGCCATCAGCCTGGCAGCCGCAACAAGGTGGGATAGCAATGAGCAAGATCGCAGTCATCGGCAGCAACATGGTGGATCTGATCACCTACATCGACCGCATGCCGGCTCAGGGCGAGACGCTTGAAGCGCCGGGGTTTGCCCTTGGTTGCGGCGGTAAAGGCGCCAATCAAGCGGTGGCTGCAGCCAAGCTCGGGGCCGATGTGTTGATGCTGACCAAGGTCGGCGATGACATGTTCGCCGACAACACCCTGGCCAACTTCCAGCGCTTGGGCATCGACACCCGTTACGTCCAGCGTGTGCCGGGCGTGTCCAGCGGCGTGGCGCCGATCTTTGTCCAGGCCGACTCCCACAACAGCATCCTCATCGTCAAAGGCGCCAACGCCCATCTCGCCCCGGCCGATATCGACGCCGCTGCGCCAGCCCTGCGCGAATGCGCACTGATCGTTCTGCAACTCGAAATCAATGTCGAAACCGTCTACCACGCCATCGAATTCGGTCGCGAACACAACATCCCGGTGTTGCTGAACCCGGCGCCGGCCTTGGCGGGACTGAGCCGCGAACACCTGGCGCAGCTGGATTTCCTGGTGCCCAACGAATCGGAACTGGCGCTGATCAGCGGCCAGACCGTTGACTCGGCAGAGTCAGCGCTCGCCGCCGCCAAAACCCTGGTCGCCAGCGGCATTCGCCACGTGATCGTGACCCTCGGCCCGCAAGGCGCGCTGTACGTCGGCGCAGAAGGCGAGTTCCGGATACCCGGCCTGCCGGTCGCGGCCCGCGACACCACCGGCGCCGGGGATGCGTTCATCGGTTGCTTCATCCAGCACTGGAGTCGCGAGCGCGATATCCGCGCCGCGATGATCCAGGCGGTCGCCTATTCCGCCTGCTCGGTCACCGGCCTGGGCACCCAGACTTCCTACCCGGACGCTCGCGCATTCGCTGAATTTCAGCGCAACCTCGACGCCTGACGTCGAGCTGATTCGCCCCTTAAAACTTACCGGAGAACAACAATGACAAAGCCTCCGCTCCAACAGACGCCCGATGGTTTCTACCTGAACCGCACGCCCTGGTTCGCCTTCATCTTGCTGTGCAGCATCTTCGCGCTGTGGGCGGCGGCCGCGAGCATGAACGACGTGCTCATCGCGCATTTCAAGAAGGCCTTTCTGCTCAGCGATTTCCAGACTGCATTCGTGCAGTCGGCGTTTTACCTGGGCTACTTCTTCGTGGCGATTCCGGCGGCGTTGGTGGTTCGGCGTTTCAGCTACAAGACCACCATCCTTATCGGCCTGATGTTGTACATGCTCGGTTGCCTGCTGTTCTTCCCGGCGGCGTCCACTGCCAAGTACGGCATGTTCCTGTTGGCGCTGTTCGTGATTGCAGCAGGCCTGTCGTTTCTCGAAACCGCCTGCAACACCTATTCGACCCTGATGGGCCCACGGGAAACCGGCACCCGCCGATTGAACATCTCCCAGACCTTCCACCCGTTCGGCGCGATGGCCGGGGTGTACGTCGGCAGCTTCGTGATGTTCAAGGACACTGACGCCACTCGCGAGCAGCTCACGCAAATGAGCACCTCGGATGCGGCGATCCAGCAACTGCAAATGATCCAGTCCACCTTGCTGCCGTACAAATGGATGATCGCGGTACTGGTGCTGATGTTCATCCTGATCGCCATCACCCGGTTTCCAGCGTGCAAGGGCATTCAAACCGCCAGTAAGAAAACCGCCAGCCTGGGCCAAAGCCTGTCGCGGTTGTGGGGCAACAAGCGTTTCACCTTTGGTGTGCTGGCGCAGTTCCTCTATGTCGGCGCGCAAGTCGGCGTGTGGAGTTTCACCATTCGCCTGGCCATGCAATTGGGCGGGATGAACGAGCGCAGCGCGTCGTGGTTTCTGCTGACGACCTTCGCCGCGTACTTCGTCGGCAAGATGATCGCCAACGTGCTGATGCGCAAGCTGCACCCGGCCAAGGTGCTGGCGATGTATGGCGTGCTGTGTATTGTGTTGCTGGCCTACACCATCCTGGTGCCGAACATCACGGCGGTGTATGCGGCGGTCGGTGTGAGCGTATTCCTCGGGCCGTGCTGGCCAACCATTTATGGCCTGACCATCGACGGCCTCGGTGAAGACACTGGCGTCGGCGGTTCGCTGTTGGTGATGAGCATTGTCGGTGGCGGCGTAATCCCGATCTTTCAGGGCCTGCTCTCCGACTACAGCGGCGGCAATATGCAACTGGCCTACAGCGTGCCGTTGCTGTGTTTCATCGTGATCGTCGCCTACGCGGTGCGCTGCTTGCGTCATTCCGCCAGCGAGCAGGTGCCGGTGGGTGTGGCGGTGACCTCATGAACACACGGATCAATCTCTATCCGGCGCTGTTTGGTGAAGCACCCAGGACGTTGCTGGAGTCAGAGTCGTTCAGGGTCAGCGCCAGCCTGTATCCCAGTGGTGTAATGGCACTGGAATTGGCAAACAGCCGTGGAAAACTGGTGGTGCTGCCGTATCAGGGCCAGATGATCTGGGACGCGGTGTTCGACGGCTGCGACCTGACCATGAGCAACCTGTTCAGCCAGCCCAGACCGAGCCCGACAGTCATCGGCACCTACGGCTGTTTCATGTTCCACAGCGGGCTGCTGCGCAACGGTTGCCCGACGCCCGGGGACGATCATCCATTGCACGGCGAGATGCCCTGCGCGGCAATGGATCGTGCGTGGCTGGAGGTCGGTGAAGACAGCGCTGGACCCTTCCTGCGCTTGGGCGGCGAGTATGAATACGCCCAAGGCTTCGGCGATCGCTATCTGGCCAGCCCGAGCGTGACCTTGCGCTCCGATTCGGGCTTGGTCGATATCGCCATGAAGGTGACCAACCTGGCCGGCAAACCCATGGACCTGATGTACATGGCCCACATGAATTACGCCTACGTCGAGGGCGCCCGGTTCATCGAGCCGTTGGGGTTCGAAAAGGTGCGATTGCGTAGCAGCGTACCGGCCCACGTGAAGCCGACGCCGGCCTGGAGCCGTTACATGGCGCAATTGGCGTTGGAGCCGGAACAGTTTCAATCCCTGGACCGCCCAGACCTCTACGACCCGGAGATCGTGTTTTTCTTCGACGGCGTGCGCGCCGATGCAAACGGCGATGCGCATTTCTTGCTGAGTCATCCGGACGGCGCGGCGTTCTACACGCGCTATCGCCCCGACCAATTCAACCATGCTGCACGCTGGATCCTGCACAACGCCGATCAGCAAGTGGCGGCGTTCGTACTGCCCGCCACCTGTGAGCCGGAAGGCTATCGCGCCGAGTTCGCCAAGGGCCATGTGCGGGCATTGGCGGCGGGGCAGACGGCGGCGTTCACGGTCACCACCGGTTATCTCAATCAAGCCGAGCAACAGGCCTTGATCAGATGATCAGTTGCGCGCCGCTGGCGACAATCGCGTCGCGATAGGCCTTGGGGATTTTCTTGTCGCTGACCACGTACTGGAAATCCTCAAGGACGGCGAAATGCGCGGTGCGCACCGTGTCGAACTTGCTGTGGTCGGCCAGCAGCAAGCGTTGTTGCGCCTGGCGCAGGACTTTCTGCTTGACCTCCACTTCATTGAAGTTGAAGCAGGTCACCCCAAAGTCCTGGCTGATGCCGGCGGCCGAGACGAAGGCCCAGGTCAGGCGCACATTATCGAGGATGCCGGTTTCGCTGGTGTTCTCGAACACCTGGTTTTTGCGATGGAACGTGCCGCCGCAGACCACGATGTGGCAGTTGGGTTTTTGCGACAGTTTGAGCAGCACGTTCAGGGAGTTGCACACCGCAGTGAATTCGAGCTCGTCGGGGATGAAGTCCACCACAAACGGGGTGGTGGTGCCGCAGTCGAAGAACACTGTGTCGCCGGGCTGGATAAAACGCGCGGCGAGTTTGCCGATGCGGCGTTTTTCCTCGACGTGCCGGGTGTCCTGTTCGGCTACGCGGTAATCGCCGGGTTCGTTGCCGTCGTGGATTTTGGTGATGTAGCCGCCGAGCAGGCGCAGGTGGTCGGTGTACTTGCTCAGGTCGCGGCGCAGGGTCATCTCCGATACGTCCAGCAATGCCGCCATTTCGCGCAGGTGAATGGCGCTCTGGTCTTGCAGGGCTTGTTGAATCAGCTTGAGACGCTCGGCTTTTTTACTGTCCACAGGCATTCCGGGGTTGATTGTTGGTGTTATTTAAGTAACATTATTTGTTAGATTTGTAACGTTTTTGCGCAAATGATCCTCGATTGTGGCGCAGGGGCATTTGAATATACAAACAGGAGTTTTTACGATGGCCCATCTCCCACCCCAGGCACTGGCGCAGTACATCGATCATACCTTGCTGGCGCCGGACGCTTCCCGCGAGCAAATCGCCACCCTGTGCCGCGAGGCTGCGCAACATGGCTTCTATTCGGTATGCGTAAACTCCGGGCAAGTGCCCCATGCCACGCAGTGTCTGGCGGGGCACAGCGTCAAGGTTTGCGCGGTGGTCGGCTTCCCACTGGGGGCCGGGCTGAGTGATACCAAGGCCTTCGAAGCCGCGCGGGCGATTGCGGCCGGCGCTGGCGAAATCGACATGGTGTTGAACATCGGTGGCTTGAAGGATGGTTTGTTCGCCGAGGTTCAGGCCGACATCGCCCAGGTCAAACAGGCCTGCGGCAGCGTGCCGTTGAAAGTCATTCTGGAAACCTGCCTGCTTACCGACGCTGAAAAAGTGAAGGCCTGCGAAATCTGCCGCGAGCTGAACGTCGCCTTCGTCAAGACCTCCACCGGCTTCAGCCGCAGCGGCGCCACCGTCGAAGACGTGGCCCTGATGCGCCGCACCGTGGGCCCGGTGATGGGCGTGAAGGCCTCGGGCGGCGTACGGGATTACCCGACCGCCCTGGCGATGATCGAGGCCGGCGCGACACGCCTGGGCAGCAGCTCAGGCATTGCAATCATCGGTGGCGCCGGGGCGGCGGGTGAGGGCTACTGATCAGTCCATCTGCAATACAATCTTGCCGATATGATCGCCGGCTTCCATCCGTGCGTGGGCCTTTGCCGCGTCGGTAAACGGGTAGACCTGATCGATCATCGGCAAGCAACGCCCGGCCGACAGCACTGGCCAGACGTATTCGTACAACCCTTGGGCGATGGCGGCTTTTTCTTCCTGGGTCCGCGCGCGCAGCAGTGACCCGGTGATGATTGCGCGTTTGGCCATGATCCCCAGCAAGTCGACGTCCCTGGCGTGGGCGCCGCCGAGGAAGCCGAGCATCACCAGTCGACCTTCCATGGCCAGGGCGGCGACGTTGTTGTTGAAGTACGAGCCGCCCATGATGTCGAGGATCACATTCACGCCCTTGCCGGCGGTTTTTTCAGCGATGACCTGGACGAAATCCTGATCGCGATAGTTGATTGCCTTGGCGCCGAGTTTACGAATGGCCTCGCATTTTTCCTCGCTGCCGGCGGTAGCGAACGCTTCCACGCCGAACTCGCGGCAGAGCATCAGCGCGGTGGTGCCGATGCCGCTGGTACCGCCGTGAATCAATGCGCGTTGACCTTTGCTGGCGCCGCCCATTTCAAACAGATTGGCCCAGACCGTGAAGAAGGTTTCCGGAATCGCTGCGGCCTGAATCCAGTCCATGTCATCGGGAGTCGGCAGGGTCTGGCTGGCGGGGGCCACGCAATATTGCGCGTAACCGCCGCCGTTGGTTAGCGCACAGACCTTGTCGCCCAGCACAAACTCACTGACCCCTTTGCCGACCGCTACGACTTCGCCGGCCACTTCCAGCCCGGGGATCGGGCTCATGCCGGGCTTCATCGGGTACTTGCCGGCGCGCTGGATCACGTCGGGGCGGTTGACCCCGGCGGCGTAGACGCGGATCAGCACTTCACCGGCGGCGGCCACGGGCATCGGCACATCCCGCGGTTGCAGGACCTCGGGACCGCCGGGTTGGGTGATTTCGATCAGGGTCATGGTTTGGGGCAGGTTCATTTTTGGGTTCCTGTGCAGGTGATCGTTAGTAAGTGGGACTGTGTGTTGTTGCTGAAGATCAAAAGATCGCAGCCTCGTTTCACTCGACAGCTCCTACAGGGGGGGCGATCCACTGTAGGAGCTGGCGCAGCCTGCGATCTTTTGATCTTGGCTGTCAGCTGCATCGCCAATTCCAAAACCAATGCAACCACAATGGCCCCACACGCAACCACAAACAACAACGCGTGATGCCCGCCACTGGCATTGAAAATCGCTGAATAGGCAAATCCTTGGCCTGGACGATCGGCTGACCGGCACGGTGCGGGTCAGCACAAGCCATCGATTTCCTGATCCCGGCGATTGCCTGATTGTACGACAAGCACCCGGAGGTGCAGGTGCAACTGGACGCGTCCACGCAGATGATCAGCCTGGCCAAGCGTGAAGCCGACATCGCGGTGCGCAACGCCCGACCGGACAACCCGGACCTGATCGCCCGGCGCATTGCGCGCTGGCCGGAGGGGCTGTTTGCCTCGCAAAGTCATGTCGACGCCCACGGTGCGCCGGAACCGGGGTCGGCGTTCGAAGGGCATGACTTGGTGGTGTATCAGCCGTATCTGGCGAGTAACAAGGAGATGACCCTGGTCTCGGAGCCGCTGACCCATGGGCGGATTGTTTCAAGTAGGGGCTCAGGCTTGCTGGTGCGGCGATCCATCGCAGCGGGGATCGGGCTTGGCGAGATTCCGGTGTACATGGGCGCACGGGACGGGTTGGTCAGGCTGTGGCCGGAACGCACGCGACCGGCGCCGTACGACGTGTGGCTGGTGCCCCATGCCGACTTGCGGCACACGGTGCGGGAGAGGGCGGTGATCGAGGAGATCGTCGCGGGGTTTTCCAATACCGGCGAGTGAACAGGCCCCCGTAGCAGCTGCCGAGCCCCAGCGAGGCTGCGTTCGGCGGCGCAGCCTCGCTGGGGCTCGACAGCTGCTACGCAAGGGAAGTGTCTGTCATGGCATTTCCGGCAATTCCTGCGGCCGCAAATCAAACACCAACACTTCGGCATCCACGCCATTGCTCAAGGTCAGCACCTGTTCTTCGCGAACCCGCACGCCGTCGCCTTCCTGCAACTGCACGCCGTTGAGTTCAACATTCCCACGAGCGACATGCACATAGGCATAACGGTTGGTCGCCAATTCCAGGGTCGCGCTTTCCTTGCCGTCGAACAGCCCGGCATACACTCGCGCATCCTGACGCACCGACAGCGAATCCTTGGCCCCGTCCGGGGAGATGATCAGTTGCAGGCGGCCACGTTTTTTCTGGGTACTGAAGTGCTCTTGCTGATAGCGCGGTTTGGCGCCGCTGACCTCAGGAACGATCCAGATTTGCAGAAAATGCACGCCGCGGGTGGCCGAGTGGTTGTACTCGCTGTGCGCCACGCCGCTGCCGGCACTCATCAATTGCACGTCGCCGGGGCGGATCACCGAACCGGTGCCCAGGGTGTCCTTGTGTTCCAGGGCGCCTTCGAGCACATAGGAGAAAATCTCCATGTCCCGGTGCGGGTGCTGGCCAAAGCCTTTGCCGGCTGCCACGCGGTCATCGTTGATCACCAACAGATCGGAAAAACCCTGCTCTTTCGGGTTTCGATAGTTGGCGAAGGAAAAGGTATGGAACGACTTCAACCAACCGTGATTGGCCGCGCCGCGATCCGAGGCTTTGCGAAGGGTCAGCATGATGAAATCTCCTGTCAGGACGTGAATTCGTCCGAGTGAGGAGAAGGTTAATGGTTACTGATCGATGCAATAAGTAGATGAAAATTGAAATACTGTCCCTTTCAGGTTGACAGTTTTGTGCGCGGGATCACGTATGCATATTTGATACAAAGGCCATAATGCACAGCGAACAAAACCTGTGGGAGCGGGCTTGCTCGCGAAGGCGGCATCACATTCAACATTGTGGGTGCCTGATACACCGCTTTCGCGAGCAAGCCCGCTCCCACAGTGGATCGGTGTTTAACCGACGGGCAGTTCTCTTTTTATAACCTCAGTGATGTCCACCCCATGAAAACCGTGGCAATGGTGCTGTTCCCCAACTTTCTCCTGCTCGACATGGCCGGGCCCATGGAGGTGTTTTCCATCGCCAACCGTTATCTGGAACCGGCCGATCACTATGTGTTGTCGATGATCGGCACCGAGCACGGTCCGTTGCGTGCCTCCAATGGCGTCAGCGTCCAGGCCGACCTGCATATCGATCAGGCCTGCGACCGTTACGACTTGCTGCTGGTACCGGGCGGCCCCGGGGCCTACAACGAAAAGCGCGAGCCACTGCTGGCCTGGCTGCGCGGTGCCGTTGCCCGTGCCGAACGTTATGGCTCGATCTGCACTGGCGCGTTCGTGCTCGGGCATGCCGGGTTGCTGGACGGTTTTCGCGTGACCACCCACTGGCACTACACCGAACGGCTGATCAAAGGCTTTCCCAAGGCGACGGTACAGACCGATCAAATCTTCGTTGAGGACCGCAACCTGATCACCTCCGGTGGTGTGACGGCTGGCATCGACCTGGCGTTGGCGGTGGTCGCTCAGGACCACGGCAAAAAAGTCGCCCAGGACGTGGCCAAAGTGCTGCTGGTGGTGATGAAACGCCAGGGCGGGCAGGCGCAGTTCAGTCCGCTGATGGCCGCCGTCGCTCCTCACGAAACGCCGGTGACCCGAGTGCAAAACTACGTGCTCGAACACCTCGACGAAGCCTTCAGCATCGAACGCATGGCGAGTCTGGCGAACATGAGTTCGCGGCACTTCGCCCGGCTGTTTGCCCGGAAGTAAACATGACGCCCATGGCATTCCTGCAAAGTGCGCGCATCGATCGTGCGCGAAATCTGCTGGAAACCAGCGACGCACCGCTCAAGACCGTGGCCTACAAAAGCGGCTTCGGCAGCGTGCGGCACATGCGTTTCCTGTTCAGTGAAAAGCTCGGTTTGACCCCCGCGCAGTACCGCGAACAGTTCAGCTAGAGCGGTTGTGTCCGTTGTGCGCACCGTGATGTCCGTAATGCTCCCGGTATGGTAGTTGTGTGGTCATCGATGCCTGCCAAGATACCCGGGAACTCTTTGCGATGGAGATGCGGGAGCCTGGACGGACGCGCGTGACGGATTTTGCAGCACCTTGGTGCCCGACCAGGTTTTCAGCACGAGAACGTGCATGAACAGCCTCAGAGATTTAACCCGCGATGCGGTGCTGCGGTTCGGCCCCTACGCGTTCCACTTAAACCAACGGCTGATCCTGGAAGGTGATCGGCCGCTGCGCATGGGTGGCCGGGCGCTGGACATTTTGCAGGTGCTGGTCGAGCGCGCCGGCCATGTGGTCAGCAAGGACGAGTTGATCGCCCGGGTCTGGCCGACGTCGGTGGTCGAAGAGATCAACCTGCGCGTGCACATCGCGGCTCTGCGTCGGGCGCTGGGTGATGGCCAGAACGGCGAGCGTTACATCGTCAACATTCCGCAGCGCGGCTACAGCTTCATCGCCCCGGTCGAACGTGTGCCGGAAGGCACGCCGGTGTTCATCGGCAGCCTGCACAAACCACAGCACAACCTGCCGGCACGACTCACCTCGATTACCGGTCGAGATTCTATCGTTGGCAGTGTGGTGCGCCAGTTGCCGGTTCGGCGGTTCATGACCCTGGTCGGTCCGGCCGGGATCGGCAAGACTACGGTGGCCTTGCGCGTGGCTGAGTTGCTGTTGCAGCACTACCGCGATGGCGTCTGGATCATCGACCTGGCGGCTATCGACGACCCGTCGCAGGTGGTCGATCAATTGCTTCAAACCCTGGAACTCGACGCTGGCCTTGCGCCGCTGGCGCCACGGCATGCGTTGCTGGTGCTCGACAACTGTGAACACCTGCTCGAACGCTGTCGCACGTTGGTCGATGATCTGTTGGCCGCCGCGCCGCGTCTGTCGATCCTGGCCACCAGCCGAGAACCGCTGCAGGCACTCGGCGAAACCGTGTCGCGGTTGCCGCCCTTGGTGGTGCCGCCAGCCTCGGCATTGCACAACGTGGCTGAAGCCATGGGCTACTCGGCGGTGCAGCTGTTTGTCAGCCGCGCCCGTGCCCGCCAGCAGGGATTTGCCCTGCGCGAACAAGACCTCAAAGCCGTGCGCGACATCTGTCGGCGGCTCGACGGTTTGCCCCTGGCCATCGAATTGGCCGCCGCGCAGATTGATGCATTGGCGCTGGTCGGGTTGCACGCGCAACTGGACAACTGCTTCCAACTGCTGACCCAGGGCCGGCGCACCGCCGTGCCACGCCATCAGACCCTCAAAGCCGCGCTGGACTGGAGTTACGAACGGCTGAGCCCGCTGGAGCAAACGGTGTGGCAGCGCTTGGCGGTGTTCAAAATGGCCTTCACCCTCGACGCGGTGATTGGCGTGATCAGCTGCGCCTCACTGCCGCCCATGCACCTGTTGGAAGTGGTGGAGCGACTGGCGCGCAAATCGCTGCTGTCGATAGAACAGGGCAGTGGCGTGCCGCGTTATCGCTTCCTTCACACTACCCGTTCTTATGCCCTGGAGAAACTCGAACGCAGCGGCCACCTGCGTGCGCTCGAGCTGAGCCATGCGCACTACATCAGCCACGCACGCTGGATCTCAGGCGTGCAATTGCCCGGCGAGTTCATCGAGTAGGTGCCGGACTTTCGTCAGGTCCGGCGTGGCAAAACCTTCGGTAAATCGTCCATAAATCGGCGCCAGCAACTCATAAGCTCGCAGCGGGTGACCCTGACGCTGCCAAAGCTGCGCCAATGACGTGGCACTGCGCAGCTCCCAAGCCAGCGCACCCTGGTCTTTCGCAACCGCCAACGCCCTCAGCAAAATATCCTCACTCCTGTGGGAGCGAGCCTGCTCGCGATGGCGTCCATCCAGACAAACCAGCTCTGGCGAATTCTCCTGCGCCATCAACGCATCCGCCTGAGCCCGAAGAATCTCCGCCGTGCTCCAACCCGCCGCGCCACTTTCAGCACGCTCCAGCAACCCCCTATCAATAAAACCACCGTCCAGCGTCACCATGATCTCTTTCACCAGCCCGGCACCCGGTTGCGAAGGCCCCTCGGCACCCTCAATCACCTGCGCATACTGCCGGGCCCAGTTATAAAACAGCAGCACCGAATGCTTCTGCGCTTGCTCGCGCAACAGACGCAAGAGATCGCGGGCGGTAGCGGTGTCGCCGTTATAATGGGCGATCAGGCAACCGGACAGCGCCAGGGTGTAGCAGATGGAGGTGCCATGGTTGATCTGGATCGCGATGTCCAGCGCCTGGCGGGCAGTGCGCCAGGCTTGTTCCGGCTGGCCTTGCAGCCAGAGGATCCGCGCCAGAATCGTCAGCGCGGCGACGCTCTGGTCGTACTGCACGCCAAAACAGTGGGTGAAGCGGTTGAGGTGCCCGCTTTGGGCCATGCGCTGGATGACCTGCTCGGCATGCTCCCGCGCTAGCGCTTGATCTCCGGAAAAGTGCAGCGCCAGTACTCGTAAACGGTGGGTGCTCAGCGACAATACTGCATCGCCGTGCAGCCCCAGTCGGTCGAACTGCTGGCTCTGCTCCAGGGCCATCTGGTAGTTGCCGCAACAGAGATTGACCGCCATGTGCCCGGACACCGCCCGCAACTGCCCGGCAACGTCATTGCAACGTTCAGCGAGGGTTCTGGCGCTGACGAAGGCGTCGACGGTTTCGGCAGTGCCGCCCTGGGCGTGATAGCAGGAACTGCCGAGGGCGAGCTTCAGGGCGATGGTCAGGCGAGGGCAGGGCTCGGCGGCGGCATCGACCAGCGCCAAGGCCCGGCGCACGTACACGCCATGCTCCTTGAGCAGCGACAGTTCCTGCCACAGCGGCATCGAACTGGCGGTCAAGCGGATCGCCAGCATCTGCGGACCGTTCGCGTGCAATCCCCATTCGAGGGCGGCGCGGATGTCCTCCAGGCTCCGTGCATAGCGCTCGATCCACAGGTGCGTGGGCGTTTGCTCCCAGACGTCCCGGGCCTGTTGCATCAAGGCCAGGCAGCGCTCGGCATGTCGTTGGCGGGTGTCCGACACTTCGGCGGCCAGGTGAAGTTTTTCCAGGGCATAGCTGCGGGTGGTGTCGAGCAGGCGATAGAACACCTCTTCATCACCGACTTCCACGTTCAACAACGACTTGGCTACCAGTTGCGTGATCGAGGCAAGTACCGCGTTGGGTTCGATGTGTTCGCCGACGATCACCGCCGCTGCAGATTCCAGCGTGAAGCCGCCCCGGAACAGCCCTAGTCGGCGCAGGCACGTCTGCTCGCAAGCACTGAGTAGTTCGAAGCTCCAGTCCAGCGTCGCGCGCAAGGTTTGATGGCGGCCCAACGTCGTCCGGGAGCCTTGGGTCAGCAGGCGAAAACTGCCTTGCAGTTGCGTCAGCAAGCCGTCGATGCCGAGGTCGGCGACTTGCGCGGCCGCCAGTTCGATGGCCAGCGGAATACCGTCCAGACGCTGGCAAATTTCAATCGCCAAGGGCAGCTCTTCATCGCTCAGCTCGAAACTGTCCTGGCTGGCCATCGCCCGCTCGACGAACAGTTGCAGGGCAGAAAAACTCAGGGCCTGGGCGCGGTCGAGCACGGCGATGGGCGGCGGGCAATCCAGCGATTCCAGGCGTTGCACGTACTCGCCTTCAGCCCGCAGGCTCTCGCGACTGGTGGCCAGAATGTGTACCTGCGGCGCACTGCGCAGAATGTCTTCGCACAGCAGCGCAATTGCATCGATCAGGTGTTCGCAGTTGTCGATCACCAGCAGCATCTGACGTTCACGCAGGAAGGCCGCCAGGCCGTTCATCGGCTCGCTGTCGTGCAGCGCCAGGTCCAGCAGCGTTGCCAGATGCGCAGTGATCATCGCCGGATCGTTGAGTGGCGCGAGGTCCAGCAAGCGGATGCCGTCGCGGTAATGATCGATCAGTTGTTCGGCCACCCGCAGGGCCACGGTGGTCTTGCCGATACCGCCGGGGCCGACCAGGGTGATGAAGCGCTGGCGGGCCAGATGTGTCACCACGCTGTCCACCAGGTGCTGACGCCCGATCAGTCGGGTGCGACGCACCGGCAGGTTATGTCGGCGCGGCTTGTGGACCTCGTTGTCGGGATGCTGCTCGATAGACGCCAGCGAGAACGGCGCAACAAAACTGTAACCGCGCTGAGCCACCGTGACGATGTAGCGCTGGCCGGCCTGACCGTCGCCCAGCGCCTTGCGCAATGCCGCCATGTGCACTCGCAAATTGATGTCTTCGACGACGCTTTTGGGCCACACCTGCGCGATCAATTGCTGCTTGCTGACCACATTCCCGGCGTGCTCCAGCAGGATCAGCAGAATGTCCATGGCACGCCGACCCAGGCGCAAAGGCTGGTCGCCTTCCAGCACCAGGCGTTGTCCCGGGTAGATCCGGTAAGGGCCGAAATGCAGGGCCTGATCGGGGGAAGGGGTCAACGGGTCACTCCTGCTTGCATCCGTCTGGTACGCGGTCTCCGAGCATACTCCTCAGGATTGTCCGGCAGTGCAATGAGGGCTCGACTGACTGTCAGGTGTTCGCCGCGACTGTCGCGATCCCGGCACCGCTCGCCACTTCGTATTTATTGGGCGCGAGTGTGACAAAAAAGGCGGTGGGACATCAGGCGCGGTTTTGAAAATTAACAACGTTTAACTCGTCGAGCGTCAGGTCTACGCCCAAAACTCTAGGGCTTCAAGTTCTACGAAGGCCTTTGTCTTCGCGCTGTAAAAGGAATGGACACTTCTGGAGGATGCCGGAATGAGCGATGTGGTGGTGGTCTATCACAGTGGCTATGGGCACACCCGCGTCATGGCCGAAGCCGTGGCTCTGGGCGTGGAACGGCACGTGGGCAGCACCTGTCGGCTGATTTCGGTGGAAGACGTGGACACGCAGTGGGACCACCTGCACCGGGCCGATGCGATCATCTTTGGCGCCCCGACCTACATGGGCAGCGCCTCGGCGTCGTTCAAGGGCTTCATGGAGGCCACTTCGGCGTTCTATCTGGGCCAGCCCTGGCGCGACAAGCTCGCTGCCGGGTTCACCAATTCCGGCTGCCTGTGCGGCGACAAACTCAACACCTTGCTGCAGATGGCGGTGTTCGCTGCCCAGCATTCGATGATCTGGGTCGGCCTCGACGTGCTGCCGGCGCGTAGCAGCACCGGGCTGTTCGACGGGCAACTCAATCGCCTGGGCAGCTCGCTGGGCGCCATGGCCCAGTCGAATGTCGAACAGTCCCCCGACGATGCGCCACCGCCCGAAGATCGCTGCACCGCCGCGCACTTGGGCGAGCGGGTCGCGCGGCTGGCCGAACGTCTGCATCACTCACCGATTTGATCCCCCAAACACCCCCAAAGGAGTACGCCTCATGAGCACATTCACCACCCGCGACGGTACCGAGATTTACTACAAGGACTGGGGCACCGGTCAGCCGGTCGTCTTCAGCCATGGCTGGCCGCTGAACGCCGACAGCTGGGAATCGCAGATGATCTTTCTGGCGTCCAAAGGCTATCGGGTCATCGCCCACGACCGTCGTGGCCATGGCCGCTCCAGCCAACCGTGGACCGGCAACGACATGGACACCTATGCCGACGACCTGGCGCAACTGATCGAACGGCTGGACCTGAAAAACGCCGTGCTGTTTGGCTTCTCCACCGGCGGCGGTGAAGTGGCCCGCTACATCGGTCGTCACGGCACTGGTCGGGTCGCAAAAGCCGGGCTGATTTCCTCGGTGCCGCCGCTGATGCTCAAGACCGAAGCCAATCCCGGCGGCCTGCCTATCGAAGTGTTTGATGGCATTCGTCAGGCCTCGCTGGTCGACCGTTCGCAGCTCTACAAAGACCTCGCCGCCGGTCCGTTCTTCGGCTTCAACAAACCGGACGCCACGTCATCCCAGGGCATGATCGACTGGTTCTGGCTGCAAGGCATGACCTCCGGCCACAAGAACGCCTATGACTGCATCAAGGCCTTCTCGGAAACCGACTTCACCGAAGACCTGAAGAAGTTCGACGTACCGACACTGGTGGTGCACGGCGATGCGGATCAGGTGGTGCCGATTGAGGCGGCGGGGATTGCCTCGGCCCGGCTGGTCAAGGGCTCGACGCTGAAGGTTTATCCGGGTGCGCCGCATGGCTTGACCGATACCCACAAGGACCAGCTCAACGAAGATCTGTTGGCGTTCCTGAAAGGCTGAAGATCAAAAGATCGCAGGCTTCGCCAGCTCCTACAGGGTTGTGCACCTACCTGCAGGAGCACGGCTTGCCGGCGATGGCGTCCTTGAGATCGCCTCAAAGCCTGATCAAGCGAAATACAAACGGTGGGAGCGAGCCTGCTCGCGATAGCGGTGTGTCGGTCAACCAATGTGTTGAATATACGCCGCCATCGCGAGCAGGCTCGCTCCCACAAGTAACTGTGTTCACTGGACTTACGGATGTACGCATAACCCTGTAGGCGCTGGCAAAGGCTGCGATCTTTTACGGTTAAACTCAGGGGCGCGCACCACCTGACACCGCCACGAAAACGGCGTGATGCCTTCGCTGCGGGTGAAAATGTGGCAGAAGTGCGCTTGATCGCAGAAGCCACAGTCCAGGCTGATTTGCGTCAGGGTCAGGTCGGTGTCCTGGATCAATTGCTTGGCTTTCGCGATGCGCTGGCCGCGAATCCAGTCCTGCGGCGAGAGGCCCGTGCTGCACTTGAACGCCCGGGAAAAATGGCTGCGTGACAGCGCGCAGGCCTTGGCCAGTTCAGTCACTTCCAGGGTATCGCTCAGGCCTTCGAGAATCAGTTGCTTGACCAGGTTTTCGCGCCAGGGGGCGAGGCCGCCGGTGGTGGTTTTTGGCGCTGGCGTGGCGGGCGCCCTGACGGCGTTGAACTGAACGTGGGCCATGACAAATGTCCGTGTCGGTGGGAATGCGCGGGCGCACTGCACGCAGGATCAACATCTTCCTTTTTCAGGAACGCAGGTCCGTGCAGAGGACTTCATTTTTGGTCGCGGGGCGTTGGCAGGCGAGTTAAACGTTGTTAATTCCATGCCCGGTTCGGGATGGAGAAACCGCGCTAACTCAGCACATCGTTGCAAGTGTGCGCAGGTTGGGTCGGTGCAAGATGGGGCACGTATGGCGCGCCTTCGCAGGTCGCTTTCCTTGAAGACAAAAGGTGAAGGCATGAAGCATTCTCTGGTTTGCACACTGGGCCTGGCGGTTGCGCTGGCGTCCGGTATTTCCATGGCGGCGGCACCGGCTCAGGTCGGCACTCAAGCGCCGGGTTACTTCCGCCTGGCCGTGGGCGATTACGAAGTCAGCGCACTGTTCGACGGCTACAACGACCTGTCGCCGAGACTGCTCAAGGGCCTGACCCAAAGTCAAATCCGCGCACTGTTGGCCCGTCGCTCGATTGAAACGCCCGGCGTGCAAACAGCGTTCAACGCCTTTCTGATCAATACCGGCAAGCAACTGATCCTGGTCGACACCGGGGCAGGGCAGTGCATCGGCGCCACGGCCGGCATGCTCTCGGACAATATGAAAGCCGCCGGTTATCAGCCGGATCAGGTCGACACGATCCTGTTGACGCACCTGCACCTGGACCACGTGTGTGGACTGGTCGATGGCCAGCAGAAACCGGTCTTCGCCAACGCCACGGTCTACGCGGCCAAGGCTGAAGCTGATTATTGGCTCGACCCGCAAGCCATCGCCAAAGCACCCGAAGGCGCCAAGCCGTATTTCAAAATCGCCCAGGATTCGACCGCTCCGTACGTCGCGGCGGGCCGCTTTAAAACCTTTGACGCCGGCCAGTCACCGGTGCCGGGTGTCGAGGCCACGCTGGAAGCCGGGCACACGCCGGGCAGCACCACCTACCGCTTCACCTCCAACGGCCAGAGCATTTTGTTCATGGGCGATTTGGTGCATAACCTGGCGGTGCAATTCCTCCATCCTGAAGTGTCGATCGGTTTCGACGTCAACAGTCAGCAGGCGATCAAGAGTCGCGAGCTGGTCTTCACCGATGCAGCGACCAGCAAGACTTGGGTCACGGCCGCACACTTGCCGTTCCCGGCATCGGCCATATCGCCGCCGAGGGCAAGCATTTCCAATGGGTGCCTGTGGAGTACGGCCCTTACAAACGAGCGGCCAAAGTGCCGTTGATCGAGTAAAGTCCAGGGCTAACACAAACTCTGTGGCATTCACCACCTGGCGTTGGTGTAAACACAAGGAATCCATGCTGATGAACCGTAACGATCTGCGTCGCGTCGACATGAACCTGCTGGTGATTTTCGAAGCCCTGATGTTCGAAAAGAACCTGACCCGGGTCGCCGAAAAACTCTTTATGGGCCAACCGGCGGTGAGTGCGGCGCTGGGGCGTTTGCGTGATCTGTTTGACGACCCGTTGCTGTTGCGCAACGGTCGCGGCATGGAACCGACGGCGCGGGCGCTGGCGATTCTCAAGGAGCTGCAACCGGCGATGGACGTGATCTCCGGCGCGGTCAGCCGCGCCAAGGAATTCGAGCCGGCCAGCAGTTGTGACGTGTTTCGCATCGGGCTGTCGGACGATGCCGAGTTTGGGTTGTTTCCACCGTTGTTGAGCCAACTGCGGGAAGAGGCTCCGGGCATAATCGTCGTGGTTCGGCGGGCCAACTACCTGCTGATGCCAGCATTGCTGGCGTCCGGGGAAATCTCGGTCGGCGTCAGCTACACCACCGATTTGCCGGCCAACGCCAAGCGCAAAAAACTGCGGGACATCCCCTGCAAAGTCCTGCGCGGGGACAAGCGCCCGGGCTCTCTGACGCTGGACGAGTACTGCGAACGGCCGCATGCGATGGTGTCGTTTTCTGGCGACTTGAGCGGCAATATTGATCTCGATCTGGCCAAAATCGGTCGCAGTCGCCGCGTGGTATTGGGTGTTCCGCAATTCAGTGGTTTGCGGGCGTTACTGGCCGGGACCGAAATGATCGCCACCGTGCCCGATTACGCCGCGTGCGCCTTGGTCGAAGGCTGTGCCCTGCGCGCCGAAGACCCACCGTTTTCCATCGAAGCCGCGCAGTTGTCGATGGCCTGGAGCGGCGTGCACGACAACGACCCGGCAGAGAAATGGTTACGCTCGCGGATCAGCCAGTTCATGTCCGAACCCCTCAACAACCCTACCCCATAATCCCTGCCAAACACCGATCAAATGTGGGAGATGGGCTCGGTTACCAACCAGGCAACGCGGTCAATGTAGGAGCTGCAAGGCTGCGATCTTTTGACCTTCAGTAAAGTCAGCACCTTCGAACATCAAGATCAAAAGATCGCAGCCTTCGGCAGCTCCTACTGGGGGCTGCGTCGAGGGCAAAAAGAGCACGTATATCCAATTTTTCCCCACCTGACCCCGGCACTATCAGATCAAGTGCCGGCGAAGCCATGCCGGTGATTTTTCAATGGAGCAGGTAGGCCATGAACGCAGCGGGATGGGATGAACGGGCTCGGAACTTCGGGCTGCTTTTTTGCGGGGCAGCGGCGGATTGTTTCTGTTGTGGGTGCATGGCTTGCCCAAGTTGCTGGACTACAGCGCGCAACTGCAACAGATCGAAGACCCGTTTCACCTGGGCGCGAACGTCACGCTGATCCTGGCGATTTTCGCCGAGGTGCTGTGCCCGCTGCTGATCGTCGCCGGGGTGCTGGTGCGTTTGGCGTGCTTGCCTATTCTGTGTGTGCTGTTGGTGGCGCTGTTGATTGTGCATCCGCAATGGAGCCTGTTCGAAGGGCAGTTCGGCTGGCTGCTGCTGATTGTGTTCACCAGCATCCTTATCGCCGGGCCGGGACGGCTGGCGCTCAATGATCGTTTTGCCGGAGTCTTTCGTTATGCCTGATGCCAACCGTGCCGACGCTGCAAAGCCGGGTTTCGAGGAAGTCGTGACCCTGATCGTCAAGCACCGGGTCAAGGCCGGTTTCGAGGCGCCTTACGAAGCCTGGCTGCGCAACATTGTCAGCATCGCCGGGCGGCGAGAAGGGCACTTGGGCGTGGACGTGGTGCGCGGCAAGAACGCCGGCCTCGACACCTACACCTGCGTGTTGCGCTTTTGCTCCACCGAAGCGATGCAACTGTGGCTCGATTCGCCGCAACGCCTGGAATTGGTCAACGAAGCCACACCGATGCTGGCCGACGGCGACCAGACTGAGGTCAACCCGGTCAACGAGTTCTGGTTTTCGCCACTGGCCGACGCCGCTTCGCCACCGCCGCGCTGGAAGCAAGCGGTGGTCACCTTGTTGGTGATTTTGCCGCACACCTTGCTGGTGCCGCTGATGTGGGGGCCGCTGCTCAAGCTCAACGCCTTCCTGTCCAACTACGTGGTTGCCACTTTTCTGATCACCGTGACCATCGTGGTTTCGGTGGTGTACCTGTTCATGCCGAGGGCGACACGCCTGTTCGCGCCATGGCTGACAGCCGACACGTCACATTCCACTCTGCCTGAGGAACCGCTATGAACGCCGATCTGATTTTATTCAATGGCCAATTCCACACCGTCGACCGCGAAAAGCCGTTGGCCAGCGCGGTGGCAATCAAGGACGGGCGCTTTGTCGCGGTCGGTAATGACGGCGAAGCCATGGCCCTGCGCGGTTCCGGCACCCAGGTCATCGACCTCAAGGGCCGCTGCGTGATCCCCGGCCTCAACGACTCGCACTTGCACCTGATCCGTGGTGGCTTGAACTACAACCTCGAACTGCGCTGGGAAGGCGTGCCTTCGCTGGTCGATGCCTTGCGCATGCTCAAGGATCAGGCCGACCGCACGCCGACGCCGCAATGGGTGCGGGTGGTCGGTGGCTGGAACGAATTCCAGTTCGCCGAAAAACGCATGCCGACCCTGGAAGAACTGAACCAGGCCGCGCCGGACACCCCGGTGTTTGTGCTGCACCTCTACGACCGCGCCTTGCTCAACCGTGCTGCATTGCGCGTTGCCGGATACACCCGCGACACGCCGAACCCGCCGGGCGGCGAAATTGTCCGTGATGCCAACGGCAACCCGACCGGCATGCTGGTGGCACGCCCGAACGCGATGATTCTCTACTCGACGCTGGCCAAAGGGCCGAAGTTGCCGCTGGAATATCAGGTCAACTCGACCCGCCAATTCATGCGTGAACTCAATCGCCTCGGCCTGACCAGCGCCATCGATGCCGGCGGTGGTTTCCAGAATTACCCGGACGATTACCAGGTGATCGAGCAGTTGAACAAGGACCGGCAACTGACGATCCGTATCGCCTACAACCTGTTCACCCAAAAGCCCAAGGAAGAGCTCAGTGATTTCAAAAACTGGACGTCGAGCGTGACCCTGCACCAGGGCGACGACTACCTGCGGCATAACGGCGCCGGGGAAATGCTGGTGTTCTCGGCGGCCGATTTCGAGGACTTCCTCGAGCCGCGCCCGGACCTGCCGCACACCATGGAAGACGAGCTGGAGCCAGTGGTTCGTCATTTGGTGGAACAGCGTTGGCCGTTCCGTTTGCATGCGACCTACAACGAATCCATCAGCCGCATGCTCGACGTGTTCGAGAAGGTTAACCGTGACATTCCGTTTAACGGTTTGCCGTGGTTCTTCGATCACGCCGAAACCATCACCCCGCAAAACATCGAGCGGGTGAGGGCGCTGGGTGGCGGCATTGCGATTCAGGACCGGATGGCGTTCCAGGGCGAATATTTTGTCGAGCGTTACGGCGCCAAAGCCGCCGAAGCCACGCCGCCGATCAAGCGCATGTTGGCCGAAGGCCTACCGGTCGGCGCCGGCACTGACGCCACGCGGGTATCGAGCTACAACCCCTGGACTTCGTTGTACTGGATGGTCAGCGGTCGCACCGTTGGCGGTTTGGAACTGCACACCGAAGGCCTTTCGCGGCTGACCGCGCTGGAGCTGTTCACCCACGGCAGCGCCTGGTTCTCTTCCGAGCAGGGCAAGAAAGGCCAGATCAAGGTCGGCCAATTGGCAGACGTCGCGGCCCTGAGTGCCGACTTCTTCAGCGTCGATGAAGAAGCGATCAAGTGGATCGAGTCCGTGTTGACCGTGGTTGGCGGCAAAGTGGTGTACGCCGCTGGCGACTTCGAAAAACTTGGCCCGGCCAGCGTGCCGGTGCTGCCGGACTGGTCGCCGGTGGTGAAAGTTCCGGGTCACTGGCGCCCGACCTCGCCGATGCAGGCTCAGGCTCACCATTGCAGTGGGCCGTGCGGCGTGCATTCCCACAGCCATGAAAAGGCGCGCTTGTCGAATGCGCCGGTCAGCGATTTCGCGGGTTTCTGGGGCGCCTTTGGTTGCTCGTGCTTTGCCTTCTGACGAACATAAAAAAGCGCCGGCCCAACGTGCCGGCGCCATAAGCACCCTCCCACTACCGAGGAGTTTCATATGAGCAACGTTCCGTACAAACGTCTGAACAAAGATGACGCGGTGGTCTTGCTGGTCGACCACCAGACTGGCCTGATTTCGCTGGTGCAGGATTTCTCGCCCAACGAATTCAAGAACAATGTGCTGGCCCTTGGGGATCTCGCCAAGTTCTTCAAACTGCCGACCATCCTCACCACCAGCTTCGAAAGTGGCCCGAACGGCCCGATGGTGCCGGAGCTCAAAGAACTGTTCCCGGACGCGCCGTACATCCCGCGTCCAGGCCAGATCAACGCCTGGGATAACGAAGACTTTGTCAAAGCCGTCAAAGCCACTGGCCGCAAGCAATTGATCATTGCGGGTGTGGTGACGGATGTGTGCGTGACGTTCCCAACGTTGTCGGCGCTGGCTGAAGGATTTGAAGTGTTTGTGGTGACTGACGCCTCAGGCACTTTCAATGAAACCGTACAACAAGCCGCCTGGGCGCGCATGTCGGCGGCCGGTGCACAACTGGTCAACTGGTTCTCGGTAGCCTGCGAGCTGCAAGGCGACTGGCGCAACGACATGGAAGGCCTGGCGAACCTGCTGTCGCCGCGCATTCCGAACTATCGCAACCTGATGAACAGCTATTCGGTGTTGACCTCGAAATAAGCAACACACCTCCCTGTAGGAGCTGCCGAAGGCTGCGATCTTTTGACCTTGCTTTTATTAAGATCAAAAGATCGCAGCCTTCGGCAGCTCCTACAGGGGCCTTATCCGCGCTTCTGCAACCACCCCAGAAATCCTCCTTTCTTGATCGGCACGGGGTTGGCCATCAACGCCAGCCGACTGTTCTGCTGCCGAACCGCCTGCAACTTGTTCAACGCCTGTCCAACCTCGCCTCGCTGCTCCACGCAATGGCGGGTCAGGGCTTTGTCGATTCGATAAATGATGCTCGACGTCAACGCCGTGAAGCAGGCCTGGGACGGTGTGTCGGTGAGGATGCTCTGTTCGCCCATGACTTCGCTCGGCCCCATGCGCCCGGCTTCGGTTTGCCCGGTGCCGTCGGGCACGGTGGCGCTGACCACACCGGTGGCGATGACGAACAAACTGTCCGGAACTTCATTCAGGTCCAGCACCACCTGACCCGCCGCGTACTGTTGTGGGACCATCGATTGGGCCAGTCGATCACGTTCGTCCTCGCTCAGGGAACGGAAAATTTTCACTTCATCCAGTAACGCCCGCGCCCGGGTCGACGGCTCGATCACACCATCGAGCTGCCGGGAAATACCCGCCGCTTCCAGATGCCGATGGGCCAGGTCAAACAGTTGATTACGCACCTCGCCTTTCTTGCCCAACTCGGCGATAAATCCGCTGGCAACGTACTCGGACATGGTTTCGCCGGCCTCTTTCAGCAGCGCTTTCGGCGCCGGGTTGAGCAGTAACGTGCTGCTGCCCTGAAGCGTGCGATCCAGCGCATCCAGCACCCGACGCGGACGAATATGGTTAGGCACTTGAATGCTGATCGACACACCGTGCATGTTGCTCGGGCGGCTCAGGTTGACGATTTTCGCCTTGGCCGCCACTGAGTTCGGCACCACCGCCGTGGTGCCGGCGCTGGTGAGCAAATGGGTGGCGCGCCAGTCGATGTCGAGCACTTTGCCTTCAACGCCGTCGATCACCACAAAGTCATCCACCTGATATGGCTTGGTGGTGTTCAGCACGATCCCGGAAAACACGTCGCTCAATGTGCTCTGCAGCGCCAAACCGACCACAATCGCGACCACCCCGGACGTCGCCAGCAAGCCTTTGACCGGCAGCTCCAATACATAACCGGCCGCCGCGACGATGGCCACCAGAAATACCAATGCACCGATGACATCCTGCAGCAGCCGCCCGCTGTGGCCGATACGGCGCATCAGCACCAGGCCGATGACTTCGGTGAGCACCCGCGCGGCGTACAGCCACCAGAGAATCCCCAGCGCCGTGGCCCCGAGTTGCGCCACGCGGTCGTCGGCGAACAACGGTGCCTGTAATGGGCTTACGCCGGTGTTGATGATGATTGCGCTGAAAATCAGGAACAGCGCCAGGCGCAGGCCGATGCGGGTGACGCGGTGCCGGATCGGCGCGACGTGCCAGAGCAGGGCGTCAAACACCAACAGCAGGGCGCTCCAGGACAGGGGATGATCGTAGATGAAGGACATGGACGAACTCCGGGAGGGGGAGCCGGATTGTTTGCCGGGTGATGAATGTGGCGCGGGAGCTTGCTCGCGCAGCACTATGGACACAGATTAATGGGGTGCCATAAACGGAAAAAGCGGCTATAAAGTGTTTGACTGTCAACCAGGGCGTGACAATGAACCCGTTTGAAGATATGCGTATTTTTTGCCAGGTGATGGACTCCGGCAGCTTCACCGCCGCTGCCGATCAACTGGGCCTGTCCAAGCAATTCGTCAGCCGTCGATTGATGCAACTGGAGGAACGCTTGGGCGTTCGCCTGCTCAACCGTTCGACCCGGCGGCTGGACGTTACGCCACTGGGCCAGAGTTATTACGAATCAGCCTTGCGCCTGCTCAGCGAAGTCGAGCAGGTGGAGCAGGGCATCGCCGGCCAGACCACCGAGCCGCGGGGCACCATTCGCCTGAGCGCGCCGTTGTCGTTTGCATTGGCGCATCTGGGCCGTCTGCTGCCAGTGTTTTTGCAGCGCTATCGCGACGTCACCGTGGAGGTGGACTTGAGCGATCGGCCGGTGGACTTGCTCGGTGAGGGTTATGACCTGGCACTGCGCATTGGCGTGCTGGAAGACTCGACCCTGATTGCCCGGCGCATCGCCTCGATTCAGCGGGTGTACTGCGCCAGCCCGGCTTACTTGGCCGAACGCGGCACGCCGGCCAAACCCGAAGACCTGCTCAACCACGACTGCCTGCCGTATGGCCACGGTCGTCAGGTGCAATGGCGGTTTGAAGGGCAGGGCAAGCCGCTGACGGTCAACGTCACCGGGCGGATGCGGGTTAACAACGGCGAGTTGCTCAAGGATGCGGCGATTGCCGGGATGGGGATTACCTATCTGCCGACGTTCATTGTCGGCGCAGCGCTGAAGGATGGACGGTTGGTGCCGGTGCTGGAGGATTTCCGGCCGCAGCCGCTGACGTTGTCGGCGGTGTACCCGCAGCATCGCCAAGGGTCGCGGCCGGTGCAGGCGTTTATCGAGTTTTTGCGCGAGCGGCTGGATCAGCCTGAGGGTGAGTTATAGATCGCTGGTCCGCTCGGTAGCGGCTAAATAGGATCATTGGCCCGTCAATCACGATTATTGCGACCTACACTCCCCTCCAGGGCGCGGTCGTATTGACCCGTCAGAAGCAGGAAGGAATCCGCGTTTGTCTCGACGCTAAAGTGACCACGGGAGGGGAATATGGAGCACAGCATACTGCTGGTCGAGGATGACGAAATCCTCGCCGAGAATATTCAGACCTACCTGAAGGGCGAGGACTTCGAGGTGATGGTCTGCCACTCGGCCGAGGACGCACTGGAGCAACTGGGCACCTTCGTCCCGGACGTGCTGCTGACCGACAACGTGTTGCCGGGCATGAGCGGCCACGACCTGATCCAGACGCTGCACATCAGCGCGCCGGATCTGAAAGTGATCATGATGAGCGGATACGGCAACGTCGAAGATGCCGTGATGGCGATGAAAGAGGGCGCTTTCCATTACGTCACCAAACCGGTGGCCCTGCCCGAGCTCAAGTTGCTGCTGGACACGGCCCTGGCCACCGACCGCATGGAGCGCATGCTGTCGTTCTATCAGGAACGCGAGGCGCAGAAGTTCGGGATGCAGGCGTTGATTGGCGAATCGGCGCCGATGCACGACCTGAAAAATACCATCGGCCAGTTGCTCGATGCCGAGCGCCGCATGGCCAATACCGACCTGCCGCCGGTGCTGGTGGAAGGTGAGACCGGCACCGGCAAGGAACTGGTGGCCCGGATGCTGCACTTCGACGGCCCGCGCGCCAAGGGGCCCTTTATCGAATTCAACTGCGCCTCGATTCCGTCCAGCCTGGTGGAATCAGAGCTGTTCGGCCACGAAAAGGGCGCCTTCACCGATGCCAAGGGCCGCCGGGTCGGGCTGGTGGAAGCCGCCGACGGCGGGACGCTGTTTCTCGATGAAGTCGGCGAGATGGACCTGTTGCTGCAGGCCAGACTGCTGAAACTGCTGGAAGACCGAACCATTCGCCGGGTCGGTTCGGTGAAGGAACGAAAAGTCGATTTACGGGTGATCGTCGCCACCCATTGCAACCTTGAACAAAGGGTCCAGAGGGGCAAGTTTCGCCGCGATCTGTTTTTCCGTTTGCGGATCATCTCGATCAAGGTGCCGCGCCTGCACGCCCGAGGGCAAGACGTGCTGCTGCTGGCCCGGCACTTCCTGGCCAGCCACGGCAAACGCTATGGCAAACCGCACTTGTACTTCAGCGTCCAGGCCGAAGAGTTGCTGCTCAGCTACACCTGGCCAGGCAACGTGCGCGAGTTGCGCAACATGCTGGAGCAAACCGTGTTGCTGGCCCAGAGTGACACCATTGCAGCCCACCAATTGAACATCTGCTTGAGCCTGGCGGATGAGCCGCCGATGTTGCCGGAGCCGCCGTATAGCGAACCTCGGCCCATCCATAATGGCGTCGAATCGATGCGCCTGGCGCAAGTGGAGCGAGACAGGGTGCGCAAGATGCTCGACAAGACCGACTGGAACGTGACCAAGTCTGCGCGCTTGCTGGGCCTGAGCCGCGACATGCTGCGTTACCGGATTGAAAAGCTCGGTCTTGAGCGCCCGGACAAGCGTCAGTGATAGAAGCGCCGGTTGGCTGATGGTCGTTCGTCAGAGAACAACGAAGGGCGGGCGGCGCTAAACCCTGTCTGGCCCCCGGACTGACGCTCAAGGCATTCGCTACGTCGTCCACGTTATCCGGATTACAAGATCCCGACAAAGACCTGATGTGGTTTTTCCAAGGGTTGATCTAGACTCGTGCCGGTCAATAAAAACGAGATCTGGAGTACGCAATGGACCTGCCGACAAAACAACAGGCTATCGCCAGCAACCGCGATGCCTGGAATGATTCTGCCAGACACCACAAAGACAATCCCGACTGGCCGGCGCTGCTTGATGCGGTTAGTCAGCGAGACTTTTGCTGCATCGATGACACCCTGCGCGGAGTGCTGGAGCAGGTCGGTGTCGATGGCAAGGACGTGGTGCAACTGGGCTGCAACAACGGCCGTGAAAGCCTTTCGCTGTTCGCATTGGGTGCCCGCAGTGCGGTGGGGATCGATCAGTCCGCAGCCTTTCTTGAGCAAGCCCGGGAATTGGCGAGCCGTTCGCCTCATGACGCTGAGTTCATCGAAGCGGACATCCATCATTTGCCTGTCGAGCTTCAGAGGCGTTTCGATGTGGCGCTGATCACCATCGGTGTCTTGAACTGGATGCCGGACATCGCCGAATTCTTCCGGCACGTCGCGCAAACCCTCAAGCCCGGCGGCGCGTTGGTGATCTACGAAACCCACCCGTTCCTGGAGATGCTCGACCCCGAGGCGGCCGACCCCTATCGCTTCGACAGCTCCTACTTTCGCAGCGAGCCGTTCGTGCAACATCAGCCGATCGTCTACGAAGGCAAAGTCGAACAGCCGGCAGCGCCGTCCTACTGGTTTGTGCACACCCTCGGGGCGATCTTCACCGGCGCCATCGACGCCGGATTGCAAATCAGCCACTTTAAGGAGTACCCGCACTCCAACCGCGAGGAGCTGTATGACCGCTATGAACGGCAGGTGGCGCAGTTGCCGCTGTGTTTTACGTGGGTGGCGGTGAAGCGCTGATTCTTCGAACCGTAGAATGTGTTGTCTCGACTGACGCCTTCGCGAGCAGGCTCGCTCCCACATTGGAGCTCCAAATGACGAAGATCCCCTGTGGGAGCGAGCCTGCTCGCGAAAGCAATCACATGGTCAACCCGATTAAACGGGTGTACCCATTCCACCTGTAGGAGCCTTCGGCAGCTCCTACGGTACGCGGTTTGTTCGCGTGATTGATTTCTCAAGCCTGCGCCGTCGTCTCTGCCGCCACCGGCCGTTCCGGTTTGCGCAATGCGTCGAGGCGTGAGCCTTGGTAGCGGGTTTCGCGGTAGAAGCGCCAGCGGCCGCCGAGCAGGCCATAGACATGGGTAACCCGGCCTTGCTCCTGGTAGCCCATGCGAATGTGCAGTTTCATGGCCGGGATGTTACGGGTGTCGCAGACGTCCACCACCTTGTTGCAGCCCTGGGCCTGCATCGCTTGCCAAAGGTTGACCTGCACATCCACCGACAGGCTGGTGCCGAAGTAGGGGCGGGCCATTTCGCCGCCGAACTCGAAGAACTCACCGGGTTTGACCGGGAACCAGCAGCCGAAGTAGTGGCGGTCGTGGTAATCGCGCACGCTGCCCCAGATGAAGGCGACAGCGTTGCCTTCTTCGTCCAGGTACATGTGCCCGGTGTGGCCCTCGGTGGCGAGTTCGGCCATGGTCCCGATGCGATCGCCGAAGTGTTTGCCGAAGGCCGTGGCGTTGTCCGCGGTAATGGTCACCTGGCGCAAGCCGGAATAGGGCCGCAATTTGTGCGGCGGTACCGGGCTGACCAGATCACGCTCCATCCACAACAGCTCCCAATGGAAGAACACGTAGCGCTTCCAGAATGCCTTGAAGAGACTACCGAGGCCTTTTTGTCTGATTCGTTCGCGAAGTTTGCCGATAACGTTCATGTAGTCCTCCATGGCGCAAGCCAAGGTGTGGTGGATGACGCTTTTGATGGGCCTGGATCAAGGCTGCACATTCAAGTCAAAGCGCCGGTCTTGAACAGGTTGCAACCTATGTAATTCATTCGAGTGCAGTGGTCCCCGTCTGGAAATCCCTGCTCATAACGGCATACGACACCCGCTCGACGCCCGCAAGGCGCTGCTCTAAAACCTGTGTCAACGACTCGTCGGGATTCAGATACGCGTCACCAAAGTCGGCCCCGAGCTGGGTTGGATGGGCGACGATCTCCAGCAGACCGTCGGTCGGCACAGGGGCGTTTCGAAGGTCTACCGGCGTGCAGACATAGTCCGCCGCGGCCCCGGCCAGATTGAATAAACGCCGATTGAGCAATCCCTTGAACACCCGTTTGGGCAGGCTCAGGTTTTGCCCCAGGTTGCGCGCCAACCGTACGGCCACCCTTGCCGGGCGGCGAATCGCGCGACGATTTCGCCGATGGGCCAGATGTTATGCACGTGCTGGTGGGAATCGATATGGCTGGGTCGCACGCCATTGTCCAGGCAACGTTGCCATTGGGCCTCGAGCTCGTCCATCACCGCTTCACGGTCCAGCCGATTGATCCACAGGCTGTGGCGGGCCAGGTTGAGGTCGAACTCGCCCTGGCGGTCGCAAAACGTCGAACGCCCGAGAATGCCCTGGCTCAGCGGCCGGCCATAAGTAAGGTTGAAGTGCAGGCCGATCCGGCCCTTGAGCAACGGGTGCCGGGCCATGACGCAGGCGGCTTCGAACGCCGGCATGTTGGCCATGGCAGTGGCGGAGCTGATAATCCCAGCCTGAAACGCACCGAGGATCACCGCGTTTTCGCACGGGCTAAGGCCGAAATCGTCAGCGTTGACTATGACTTGGCGAGGCATGTTCGCCCTCCGTGATTTTTTCAGCAGTCGCCGCAGGCTTGGCCGCTGGCGTGGTGACCGTGACAGCCGCCGCTGCGCGTTTCGCCCGCCATGTTTGCAAGGCCGGTTTGAACCGTCGCCAGACGCGCAGCGCCAAGCCCAGCGTGAGGCCACTGAGGCGCCAGGAATAGAAACTCCAGCGCCAGTGTTCCAGTTGCCCGGTCATGCGCTCGTGGAGTTGATGGCTGGAGTTTTCCAGACTGACCCGTGAGGCATCGATCCAGCACCAGTTGTCGTCCAGGCCCCAACGAATCCACTCTTCGAGCAGCACCCGGCCGCTGCCCAGATCGGCGTATTGCGGCAGGAACGCCAGGTTGTAGTCGTACAGCCGACCCTGTTCCAGCAAGCCGAGGCGATAGCTGATGCAGCGCCCATCCAACTCCAGCACCACCACCCGTACCAGGCCGCGAGCGGCGAGGGCGGTGAAGGCTCGTTCCATCCATTGTCGGTGGCGTTCGTCGGCGAAGATGCCGACGCCTTCATCGCCTTTCCAGCTCACCGCTTCGACTTCACTGATGGCCTGCAACAGCGGGCCCATGGTCGAGGCGTCCGGGGTGATGCGCCGCACCTGGGCACCACACGCGGCGATGCGTTTGCGTGCGCGGCGCAGTTTGTAACGCGGATCGCCCGAGATTTCCTGGCGATCCGCCTCGCTGATCAGGTGCACCGGCGCCTTGCAACTCAGGCGTCGTTCACCGGTAGAACTGTGGGCCATCCAGACCGCCAGGGCACTTTCCTCACCCGTGGGTTCGGACAGTTCGTTAAGTTGCATCAACGCGTGGGGCACGCGACGACGGATCACAATCAGTGCCCTGCGGATGCTCTCGGCATCGAGGCAGGCGAGCAGCGCCAGGCGATCGGTCAGCGGATAACCGAGGTGATGCAACACCCGGAACGGCAGCCCGCCGAAGCGTTCGCGCAACGCCACCAACGGCAGGCACAGCGCCAGTTCATCATCCTGCCAGCCGAGCAGCACGTGCAGACGCTGCCCGTCGCTGAGCGCCTGCTCCGCGGCGCACAACCAGGCCAGGGTGTTGAACGGCGTGTGGTCCGTCACTCGCAGGCGCAGCGCTTCGTAAGCCGCTGCCGGAAAGTCCGGCGTGCACAGCGAAGTGCGCCATTCGAATCGCGTCGCCATAAGATCAGGTCACCGTGGCTGCAACAGGTGGACGCGATGGTTTGCGCAAGGCATCCAGGCGCGAGCCGCTGTAACGGGTTTCACGGTAGAAGCGCCAGCGGCCGAACAGCTGGTAGACGTTCATGATGCGTCCTTGCTCTTGATAACCCATGCGGATGTGCAGCTTGAGCGCCGGAATATTGTGGAACTCGCAGACATCCACCACCTTGTTGCAACCCTGCGCCTGCATGGCCTTCCACAGTTCCAGTTGCAGGTCCACCGAGAGCGTGGTGCCCCAATAGGCGCGGGTCAGCTCGCCGCCGAATTCGAAAAATTCCCCAGGCTTCACCGGGAACCAGCAGCCGTAGTAATGCTTGTCGTGATAGTTGCGCGCCGCGCCCCAGATAAAGGCCACCGCGTCCCCTTGGTCGTCCAGGTGCATGTGACCGGTGTAACCCTCGCGGGCCAGTTCCGCCATGGTTTCGACGCGGTCGCCGAAGTATCGCGCGAAGGCGCTGGCGTTATCGGGGGTGATGGTGACGACCCGCAGCGGCGGATAAGGCCTGAGGGCGTGCGGCGGGACCGGGCTGATCAGGTCCCTCTCCATCCACAGCAGCTCGTCGTGGAAAAATGCGTAGTGTTTCCAAAGGATCTTGAGGGTGGAGCGCAGGCCTTTTTGCTGGATGCGTTCTCTGAGTTTTGCAATCGCACACATGTTAAGTCTCCTGACGGCGTTGACCGTAGTGGAGTGACTTGGCGCGCGGCCAATGGCCTGCGCGGTCAAACATTCGGTGGGCTTTCATGACGCGCGCCAGCTCAACGCAAACAGGGTTTGTCCTGGCAACTCGAAGCTGACGCGACCGTCCTGGCAGCGATAGGGCGCGTCGCGGCTGCGGTTGTCGGTGCCGAAATAACGCAATGAGCCTTTGTTCAACGGGCACGCCGCGCCGCTCAGGTCCACACGCTGCAAGCGTGTGCCTTTGTTGACGCCCAGCAGGCTGCGTTGCAGGTCGGCGGCCATGGCGAGCACGTCGACTTCGAACGCGTCGTTTTCCAGGCTCATCACGCTGCCCAGCCAATGCTCCTGAATAAACTGCTGGGCCAGGCCCACGGGTTTGAGTTCGAAATGGTCGTCGCCGAGTACCCGTAACATGCCCTTGGGGTAGTTCGGCTCATCGGCGGCCTGGAACCAATTGAGCATCTCCAGCAAACCGTCCTGGGACGAATTGATCACCACCGACGCCCACCACAACGCGGCGTAATGGGTTTCCTGATCGTAAGGGCTCAGGCTTGAGCCGCTGGACATGTTGGTCTGGTCCAACAGCAATGCCTTGCGCGGCCGGCCTTGAGCGTCGAGGCCCACCAACTCTGCGGCGCGGCGCACGCTGTCGCGGTAGACCCGCGTGGCGAACAGGTCGCGAATCATCCATTCGTGCCAGGCCAGGGCATCGACCTTGTCCCCTGATTCCGCCAGCAGACGGCGGGCCCAATCGATGCCGCGCTTGTCGGCAGCGTTGTCGGCAAACGGGCCGTTGACCAGCCGTGCACTGGCCGGCATGGCGATGCGGATGCCGGCGCGGGCGTTGGCCGGATTGCTGCGCACTTGCCGGGCCATGCTGTTGAAGATCGATTGGTAGTTGGCGTAGCTTGGGTAGTTGAGATTCGGCTCGTCGGCGAAGCCGATGTAATGAGTGCCGTTGCCGCCGAGGGCGCGGGTGCTGGCGAGCCAGGCGTCGAGGCCGCTGTTGCTCAGGGTATCGGCGCGCAAATCGGCCTGGCGTTGGCTGCCGGCTAACAGCGTGATGTCCTGGGTGATGCCGAAGCGATCCTGATAAACCTGGCGGAACGCATCTTCGTAGTGCGGGTTTTTCGCGGTGATGTCGACGAAGCTGTAGTAACTGGCGGCTTTCGCCTTGAGTGCATCGAGCACCGCATAACTGGCGGCCGGTGGCATCACGTAGGGCAGGGCAACCCCCAGGTTCGGGGTCTTGCCGAGGATGTCCTTGTGCAGGGTCAACCGGGTCTGGCCGTCGTCTTCGCGCAGGGGTTTGAGCTGTTGCGCCGTTTGCGCGAACAGGTTGGCCGTACCGTCAAGCCAGAACGCCGCTTTGCCGCTGCCTTGCAAACGCAGGCGCCAGATTTGTTCGGTCTGGGCAACCGGCAGTGCGACCTGATCGAATTGCCAATAGGCCCGATAGGGTTTGAGCGCGAGTGACAGTTGTTGGCCGTCGCTCACCCGTTGGGCCTGCAGGGCGCCGACGCCACCGTGGAACTTGCCGGCGAGTACCGCGTGTTCTCCCGGGCTACTTTGAAATACAACTCATCGCCGTCATGGGTTTCGACACTGAAATGCACCTTGGCCGGTTCGAACAAAGCCACTGTGTGTTCATCGTGTTCGACCTTGTAGCGGCGAAAACTGTAGCCCGGAATTTCCAGTCGATAACTGGCGGCGCCCGGCGCCAATGGCCAGCTCTGAGTACCGCGCAATTCACTGGCGCCGATCAGGCGTTCGCCCTCAAGCTTGCCCTGCCCATCGATCAAATACAGGTGTTCTTCGTTGGCATCCGCCTGCCACGCCGGGACCCAACGTACGGTCACGGTGTCGGGGCGATCCGCTTGCAGGTACAGGCTGCCGTCGCGAATGTCCGCCCAGCGCATCGTCGCCGCTTGAGCATCGAGCGCCAAGCCCAACCCCAACAGCAGCGCCAGCCGTTTCATACCGACTTCCGTTGCAGCATATGCAGCATCGGTGCGACGTCGCTGGGCAGGATGATCAGGGTTTGCCAGACCGGCACGCCGCTCAATCGGCAATACATCGCGAGCAACGCAATGGTCACTGCAAGGTAGGCGATGGACGAAGCCGCTGCGGCGCCGACGATGCCATAAGCCGGAATCATCACCAGGTTCAGCGCCAGGTTCAGCAGCGCACCCAATCCCATCAGTAGCGACACCGTGCCGGGACGATTCTTGCCGAGTAAATCCAGGCGCAGGATGCTCGCATAGCACAACCCCAACACCCCGGCAGCAAGGCGAGCAAGGCCGGATACGCCGGTTGGTAGGCGATGCCGAACAGCGTAACGATCAGCCATTGACCGATGACGGCCATGGTCAGGCACGCACCGAGCATCACCGTGGCGGTCAGGCGCAGGGCCAGCGGGGTGACTTTGTCCATGCCTTCGTCTTGTTGCAGCAGGCGTTTCATCAGTGGCGTGGTGACCGCTTCCGGGACGATCAGCAGCAACTCGGCGGCAGCACTGGCCATTGCGTAATGACCCAGCGCCGTGCTGCCGAGCAAGGCGCCGATGAACAGGTAATCGGAACGCAAAATCACTTGCTGGAACAACAGGTCGGGATGGCTGCGGGCGCTGTAGCGCAGCAATTCGTTCTGGCCGGCGCGGTCCCATTGCAGCTTCAGCGGTTGATCGCGCTTGAGCCAGACCCAACCGGCCAGCACCACCAGGCTGAGACCCGCCAGCCAACTGATCAGCGCCGCTTCCAGGGCGGCGGTTTTCCACATCCAGAACAACGCCAGAAACAGCAGCAACGGTGCCAGGGATTCCACAAGGCGCAAGGCATTGAACGCGACCACGCCGCCCGAGGCATTGTGCAAGGTCAGCAAGCCACTCTTGAGTACGGTCAGCGGCACCGCCAGCAGCAGCAGCCAGGCTAGCAAACCCAGTTGTGTGGTGATGTCCAGTTCACTGCCAAACTCCCGGGTCAAGGCGACCACCAACAGGGTCAACAGCGCCGCGAGTAAACAGCCGAACACCAGCACTTGGCTCAGCAGCAAGCCCATCGGCCGTTGCTTGGCCGCCTGATAGCCCACCGCCGAATTCAAGCCGCCGCTGGTGGCGGCGCTGATCAAGTCGGGCAGGGTGCTGAGCAGCGCAAACAAGCCACGCTCACTCGGCCCGAGAATCCGCGCCAGCAACACGTTGCGCAGCAAGCGCAGGCCAATCATCGCCAATTTGGTGCCCATGCTCAGGGCCAGGTGCTTGAGGTAGTGGCTGCGGCTCATGGCCGGGCACCGCGGTAGATGCGCCAGGAGAGCAACTCCGGCTTGCGCGCCGTGCGCTGGCTGACGCCAAAACGTGGCAAGGCGAAGGGCTCGCCGTTGCCGCGATAAATCCCGGTGCTGGTGCTCAGGGCGAACACGAAATCGTGGTCGGCCACGTGCTGGCGAACCCGCGCGTCGTGGTCGCCGTTGGGGTAGCAATAGACTGGCAGCGGCCGATTGCAGCCGTTCAACAGCGCATCGCGGCTGCGACTGAGTTCTTCATCAAGGCGTTGATCGTCGAGGCCGGTGAGGATCGCATGACTCGCCCCGTGAGGACCGAAGCGCACCAGCCCGCAGGCTTCCAGCGAGCGCACTTGCTGCCAGTCCAGGGCCTGGGGCAACGACTCTTCGGGGCACTCGTCGGTCAGTCGACTCAGCGCCTGCGGTGCCAGGGTTTTCAGGCTTTGCAGGTAATGCAGTAGCGTCAGGCTGCGGCGCTGAATATCCAGGTCATCCATCAACACCGGCAGCGGTCGGCCGACCTGTTGCAGGCACTCGACCAAGTGGTGCCGGGCTTTTTCGCCATGGCTTCCCCAGAGGGTTTCACCGATGCTCTCCCACCAGAAACGCTGGCGGCTGCCGATGAAATCGGTGGACAGGAAAATGCTCGCCGGCACCTGATATTTTTGCAGCAGCGGGAAGGCATTGACGGCGTTGTCGCGCCAGCCGTCATCGAAGGTCAGCGTCACTTTTGGCCGTTCCGAGCGCTGGGTGCCGGGCTGCAGGATGTCCATCAGCGGCACGCAGTCGAAGTGCTTTTTCAGCCAGATCAGCAAGTGCTCGAACGCTTTTGGCCCGACGCACAATTCATTGCGGTGGGGCAGGTCAGCGGCGCGGTCGCTGGCCAGCACCCGGTGCAGCATCAGGATCACCCCGGCGCCGTGCAGTTGACTGCGCCCCACTGATGAATTGAGGTACAGCCAGCCACTGGTGCGTTTTAATAATTGTTTGATCGCCATGGCACGCTCCTTTCATCGATTTTGCTCGGGGTTCCACTGGCTATACCGATGGCCACGCAGGAACTGCCACAGACCGATACTCATCCCGGCAAGCGTCACCAAAAGGAATGCGGCCAGGCGAAAGGGTTTGGGTAAACGGTGTCGCACGTCCAGTAGACCGGCGATGGCCACTGCATAACCGAGCAGTTGCGCCACCAGGCACACTTGATAGAAAAAGTGCTCGTCCCACAGCCAGAAGTTGCTCAGCAACAACGGCACCAGCAGGACCGGCGCCAGCCGCCGGATCAGCTTGTGACTGATCAGCGCAATCGCATACAGACCATGCTTCAGCGGGTTGAGCAGTTCCCGCCGCTGAGCGAGGCTTTGCAAGCCGCCGACGGTGACCCGCTGACGCCGACGAAATTGCTTGTCGGCTTCGTCCACGCCGTGGTCGATCACCTGGGCTTCGGGCACATAGATGATGCGTTTGAACGCCACCGGTGCGCAGGTGCTGATGAAGAAGTCATCGTTGACCTCCGCCGGCACGTTCTGGAACAACTCGCGACGCAAGGCAAGCAGCGCGCCGTCGGCGGACACCATGCAACCGGTGCGGTTCTCCGCCCAGCGCAGCCAGCCTTCGTAGTGTCGATAGAGGCTGTCACCCACGCTCAGGCCACCACCGGTGACCGGGATCACCATGTGCCCGGCGCAGCCACCGACGTCGGGGTCTGCCAGCGGCGCCAGTAAGTGACCAAGCGTCTCGCGGGACCATTGGTTGTCGGCATCGGTGAACACCAGAATGTCGCCGGTGCTCAACGCTACGCCGGCGTTCAGGGTTGCCGCTTTGCCCTGGCGGGGCAGGTCGAGCACGCTGATGCGCGGGTCGACGACCTTGTGTGCACAGGCCACGGTGTCATCGGACGAACCGTCGCTGACCAAAATGATTTCGAGCCTGGCAGGCTGATAATCCTGGGCGAGCAGGGTGAGCAGCTTGTGTTCGATGTGCCGCGCTTCGTTGTGCGCTGCGATCACGATGCTGATGTTCAGCGGTGGCGCAGGGTCATGCCGGCGAGGCGCAAACATCGGCGCCAGCAGTGTCAGTAGCAACGGGTAACCGAGGTAGGCGTAGACGGGCAGCAACAGGCACAACCAGAAAATGAATTCAGCCACGGGCGGGCCTCCTGGCATTCCAATGACACAGGCTGAAGATAAACGCGGCGCCAGCCAGGTGCAGACGCATCCAGTGCAGGCCCCAGAGTTGCAGAGTCAGAAGGATATCGCGGTGTTTCAGGCTCTGGCGCAGGCTCAGGGCCAGCCCCGGCAGGGAAGTCATCAGCACCATCAACGCCGCGTGGTGCGGGGAGCCATTGAGCAGCGCGGAGATCGCCAGGAAGTCGAGCAACCAGACGATGATCGACAGCATTGGAAACCGCAGCAAGCGAAAGCTCACCCCATGGGTGCGGAGCAATTGCAGGTGACTGCCCTGGCGCCACATTTCCTTGCCCATCCACTCGCGCCAACTGCCTTCGTAACCCCAATGCAGGGCGATGCTTTCATTGACCGCCATCAAGCGCGCGCCGGCTTCACCCAAGCGCATGGTGAAGTCTTTGTCCTCACCGGTGCGCAAGGTTTCGTCGAAGCCCCCGACCCGGTCAAACCAGGTGCGGAGCATCAGCAGGTTGGAGGTGGGTAGCCATTGCACCGGGTGCAGGATGTTGCTGCGCGGGCGCAATGTGCGACGCTGCCAGGCATCGGCATACCAAGGCGCTTCGGCCGGGGTATTCAGGTCCAGGCCGAACACTTCGGCCCGGAGCCGGACTCGATTCCCAATACCAGGGTCAGCCAGTCTTCGGGCATCTCGACGTCGGCATCGAGGAAGGCCAGCCATTCGCCGGTGGCGATGGCCGTACCGTGATTGCGCAGCGCCCCGATCAGCACACCGGGCAGCACCAATACCTGCGCACCGAACTGCCGGGCTATCTGCGGGCCCTGATCACTGGAACCGTTATCGACCACAATCAGCTCGCACTCCAGGTTCGCGGCATCGGCGGCCTTTTGTGCGGCGAGCAAGGTCCGGCCGATGTGCCGGGCTTCGTTGAACATCGGGATAACGATGCTGATTCGATTCATGCCTTGGCCTCCACCAGGGGAGCCTCTTCGGCCTTCAGGCGCAGCACGCTGGTCAGGGCGAGCATGATCCACACGTACTTTTGGTTCGGCGCGCTGAGGAACATCAAAAACAGCGTCAGCGACAGAAAACTCATGCCCAGGTGGGTTATCAGGTCGGTCTGTTCCCAGTTGCGCCGCAGCATCCAGGCGCGGCGGGCGCGGATCAGGTTGTACAAGCCGAGGGCGAGCATGCCGACGAACAGCAGGCCGGCGGGAATTCCCAGTTCGCTGAAGATTTCCATGTAGGTGTTATGCGCCCGGCGATACAAGTCACCAACCTTGCGGTTGGCGGAAAACGCCTTCGCGTAACCGGTGGTGGCGTAGTGCAGCGGGAAGGTGCCGGGGCCGGAACCCAACAGCGGGTTCTCGCGGATAATCTGGCTGCCGACCACGATGTACGACGCACGCCGGCCGAGGGATTCATCGTCGTGTCCCTTGGCCCCGGCGCTGAGCACGCTCAGCGACTGGATGCGGGCGATGTAACCCGCCGGCATCGCATAGATTGCCAGCGGGATCACAATCGCCATGCCGAGCATGGCAAAGCCTAAATGCCGCGGCCGGATGCGCGGCAACTGTGCGCGATAGTGCCAGACCCCGATGACCAGGCTGAGCATCAACACCACCAGCCCGGAACGGGATTCGGTCTTGGTCATGCCGCCCAGCAGCAGCAGGCAGCAACCGCCCCAGAACAGCCGGTGCAACAGGTTCGGGCTGCGGATGACCAACAGCAGGCCCAGGGGGATGGCGAAGGCGATGAGCAGGGCAAAGGCGTTCGGGTCTTCGAGCAGGCCGGCGGCGCGGCCCTGGTCCTGATACTTGGTGGAAAACATCGCCAGTATGCAGGTCATGCTGACACTCAGGGTCACCAGTCTGGCAAACAGGTCCAGGTTCAACTCGCGACCGATCAGCAGGGTAATCACAAACAGAATCAGGCCGACGCTCAGCTCCCGCAGGTGCCCGAATGACATGCCCAGGTCATCGCTGTTCATCAGGCTCAGCATGTAGAGGATCATGAACCAGATCAGGTAGCGCCAGAGGTTGCTGCGCAGGCGTTCCGACGGCAGTTGATGAATCGCCAGTTGCAGCATCAGGATCAGCGCCAGCGAGGCGCCGACGAATTTGGTCCCTGACAGCGCACTGTCCTTGAAAAAACCTTCGAACGGCACCAGCGCGACGATCCCGAGCAAACCCCAGGTCGGTTTGCGATAGAGCACCGCGACACCCACCAGGCCAAGCACCGCGCCCGGCGCCAGATACGGATAAGGGCTGGCCAGCAAACCGAGGCAGACCAGGCTGAGCAAACTGACGATCGAGAGCGGAAAGATCACGAGCGTGCCTCCCGTGCAGTACGGATATAAAGCTGCGACCAGCGTTCGGCCAGGGCCTTGAGGTCGTAGCGATCCAGTTGCGTGCGTTTTGCGTTGTTGCTCAACTCGCGGGCCAGCGCCGGCTCCGACAGCAAGGTGCCGATCTGTCGGGCGAGGGCGGCGCTGTCGGTGGGCGCGGCGAGCAAGCCGTTGTGCCGGTCTTCCAGCACATCGGGTATTCCGCCGACACCGAACGCCACCACCGGCACCCCGGCCTGCATCGCTTCCAGCAAAATCATTGGCGTGCCTTCGGTGCGCGAGCTGATCACCAGCGCATCGAGTTGCCGCCACCACGGCCCCATGTCGGTCTGGTATCCGGGCAGGGTGATGCGTTCTTGCAAACCGGCGGTGTTGATCCGTGTCAGCAGGGTTTCCCGTTCCGGTCCGTCGCCAAGCATCACGGCGTCGAGTTGCGGGTGTTGCCGGCACAACGGAATCAGTGCGTCGAGAAACAGGTCCGGGCCTTTTTCACTGCTCAGCCGCCCGACGTAACCCGCCAGCCACCGCGGGTGGTCGACGCTGTGCGACAGCAGGTCGTTGGCCGCCGGCAGGCCGTTGGGGATTACTTGCAGTTTTTCCGCCCGGACGCTGGCCTGGCGGCACTGTGCCGCGATGCTTTCGGCGACGCAGACCACTCGGTTCACCGACGTGGTGCGGCACAGTTGCAGGCTGACCCAGGTGTAGAACTTCTGCTTGCGACTGCGCGGCGTAAAACCGTGCTGGGTAATCACCAGCGGCAGGCGCAACAGCGTCGCGCCGACCCAGCCAAACAACAGGCCTTTGAAATTATGCGTATTGAGCAACGGTTGTTCGGCCCGCCGCTGGCGCAAATGCGCCAGCAACGCCCCCAGCCCCGCGCAGTCGCGACAATCCACCCCGGCCTCGCGAAACCGCGCGATCAGTTCTGGCGGTGCATCGAGAAACAGCACCTGGTGCTGCCCCGGCGTCGCCAGGCAATGGTCCAGCAGCATCCGCTCAGCCCCATAGAAGCCGCCGCTGCTGAGCAAATGAATGATCGGCAGGGCGCTGGAAGGGTTGAGCGGCGCGTTCAATTGCGCACCCAATGCACGAAGCTCGGCACGGTCCAGTTTTTGTGCGGGTTGGTCGCCAGGGTGTTTTGATCATTGATCACCAGCAGCACGGGCAGGCCCAGTTCGTGGGTGATTTGCGCCGGATGCTTGAAGCGATGATCGAAGAACTCACGCACGTAAACCAGGGCAATCGCCAGCAACAGACCGGTGAACAAGCCGAACGGAATGATCAGGAAGGGCTTGGGAAACGCCGGATCAGTCGGCTCATACGGCGGGCTGAGCACCCGGGCATTGGACAGGTCGTTGTCCAGCGAACGGGAGGTGCTGCTTTCGGCAAAGCGTTGGGCATAGGTGGAGAACGCCGCGTGCAAGGCATCGATCTCGGTGTCCATCTGCCGCAGCTTGCTCTGGGTTTCCTGCAACTGGTGGATGCGGTTCTTGAACTCGGCAATGCGCGCGGTTTTCTGGTCGATCACCGAGCTGACAATGACCAGGTCGTTGGTCCGTTCCTGAATCCGGTTGCTGACGATTTTCAGGAACTGCTGGCGGGTGCGCGAGATTTGCTCACGGGTCAGCAGCATCGGTTCACTGCCTGGCTGGAACACCGCCAGATCGTTCATGTAGCGGCTGACCTGAGTGGTCAGTTGCTCACCCAATTGCTTGATCTCCCGGTCTTCAAACGCCACGTTGTCGACGGTGGTGGTGAAGGTGTAGGGGAAGGTGTAGTCGTTGAGCTTGGACGCGGTGGCGGCCGCCAGGCTGGTTTTCAGGTAGTCGAGCCAGCGCTCGCTTTGCAACCGACGGTCCTGGAACAGATTGAGCGCTTGTTCTTCGGTGTTGATGGCGTTGAGGCGGAAGGTGATCTCTTCCTTGGGATCGGACGAACCGATACTTTCAAGCAACGTCAGCCGGGTGCCTTCCAGACCGTCGAGACGCACCTGGTACTGCTTCTTCTTGGTTTCATAGAAGCTTTGCGGCAAGTCGATGGACTGCAATTCCTGACGGCTGGCCAGGTAGTTTTGCAGCAATGTCGCGACAAACCCGGTGCCTTGGTGCGGATCGTCAAAGCTGTAGATGATGGAGATCACGTTGGAGCCCGGCAGGGTTTCGACCTTGAGTTTGTCCATGGCCTCCTGGGTCAGCGCATCCAGGACGGTGTCGCGCACCGGATCGGTCTCCATGCCCAGCGCGGACTTGACCGGGTTGATCACGTATTCGCGCAGCGGGGTGGTGACAAAGCGTTTGAACGGCTGGCTCACCAGTTTGTAGAACACGCCAGGGCTGGGCGTGTACTCGCCTTTATCCCGCAGTTCGCTGATGGTCTGACGAATCAGCGCCGGCGAACGCAGGATATTGCTCTCGGTTTCCATGTCCGCCAGTGACGGCGGAATGAAGCTGGCATTTTCCTGATTCAGGGAGGTCGTCGCGTCGCCCTGAGAGAGTTTCTTGGACTGCACGATCACCTGGGCGGTGATATCGAAGCTCTGTTTGAGCACCAATGGCAAGACCAGGACGATCACGGCAAAGACCAGGAACACGCGCTTTACCAACTGCTTGTTGGCGAAGAAGATCCTGAAGAACTCATGCAAGTAGTTTTCTTTTGGATTCATGGCCGGGTACCTGGACGTTAGTTGGTGGTGCTGCCTTTGTTATCGAGGCGGTAGCTGAAGCTCATGCCTACGCCTTGAAACAACACGACGTCTGCCAGTTGCCGGGCCAGTTCACCGGCGCTGGCCAGTTTGGTCTTGGGCACGTAAAGCATGTCGTCCGGTTGCAGGTAGGCGATTTGCGAAGCATCGCCGGCCAGGGCTTTTTCGACGTCATAGTGCACAGCCTGAACGTGGTTGCCGGTGCGGCGCATGATCACCACCGAATCGAGCCGCGCCTTGACGCTGGTGCCACGGGCCAGGGTCAGCGCTTCAAGCACCGAGACGGGGCGGCGAATCGGGTAGGAACCCGGCTGGCCGACTTCACCCAGCACGTAGATTTCGTTGCCTGCGGTGGATTTAAGCATGACGTCGACGCTCATCCGCCCCGGCAGGGTGGCGTAGCGTTTGTTGAGGAAGGTTTCCAGTTGGTTGATGGTCATGCCTTGCAGCGGCACGGCGCCAATTTCCGGGAAGCTGGCATAACCGTCAGTGCCGACGGTGATCTCCCGGCTCATGCCGGTGGCCGGGTGGTTCAGGGCGCTCTTGAGGTTTTGTTCGTTGGTCAGCGGGCTGATGATTTGTACCGTCAGCTGATTGCGGTTGGGCTGGAACAGCTGTTTGCGCTGATAGGCGCGCTGGATTTCGTCGCGGGCCTGGTCACTGGTCAACCCGACGATTTTCACTGACGTGTTGGCCCCCGGCAGGTTGATGGTGCCGTCAGGCAGCACCAGTTGATTGCCGTTGAGCTGGCTGGCCGCGGTGAAGTTCAGGCCGATCTGGTCACCGGACTGCACGCGGTAGGCGTCCGAGCCGCTGGTGCTGATGTGGAAGATCACGTCCAGCACATCCTGAGGCCGCAAGGTCTGTTCGACCCTGGGCATGTCGGTGGCCTGGGCGTTGCCCGGCGTGGCCGTGAGGATCTGCACCGGCATGGTTTGGGTTTCGGTATTGCTGGAGCAACCTGCAAGTGGCAGCAACAGCAGGAGAAGCAATTTGGCGTTCATGGCGTCATCCTTTTCTGATTGCTTACAGGTTTTTGTAGAGCCATTTAGGCATGTAGTACTTGCGGCGGTTGAACACGCTGCCGACCAGTTTTGCGCCGGCCTGGGTCAGGCGCTGGACGGCGGCCTGGGCCACTTCCCAGCGGGTGTCTTCCGAGCGCACGACGATGATCACGCCGTCCACCTGGGTGCTGATGACCAGGGTGTCGGCGGCCGAATACACCGCGTCGCCGTCGACCACCACAAAGCGATAACGGCTGCCGAGTTGGTCGAGCAACGGGCGCAGGCATTCGGCGGTCAGGTGTTCGTTGCCGCGGATGTGCCGGCCGTTGGGCAGCACATGGAAGGGCAGGCTGGAGACCTGCACCACACAATCCTGCAGCAGCGGCGGGTTGTCGGCGTTGAACAGCAGGTCACGAAAACCGCGTTCTTTTTGCAAGTTGAGCTGGGTCGTGAGGTTGGTCGCCGACTGGCTGGCGTCGACCAGCAGCACCAGGCCGCTGCTCATCTGCGCCAGCTGGCTGGCCAGCGCCAGGGCGCTGGTGGTCGTGCCTGCGCCGGGGTTGGCGGCGGTCAGGAATAGGATCCGCAGATCTTGATCGAGCACGGTCGAGGTCAGGTTTGACTCGCTCGGGTTTGCGATGGTCAGACTTTTGGTGGATGAACCGTCCATTTAACTCGCTCCGTGGCCACTGAATACTTTGAAGGGGGTTTTCAACAGGATCTTCAGATCAAGCAACAGGCTTTGCTCGGCGATGTAGCTGAGGTCCAACTCAACGCGCTGGTCGAAGTCGATATTGCTGCGCCCGGAGATCTGCCACAGGCCGGTCATGCCGGGGTAGATACTCAGGCGCGCAAGGTGGTTGTCCTTGTAGCGATAAGCGCTGAACGAGGTCGGCCGAGGGCCCACCAGGCGCATGTCACCGGTAAACACATTGATCAGGTTAGGCAGCTCGTCGAGGCTGCTGCGCCGCAGGAACCCACCGATACGGGTGATGCGCGGGTCTTTGTCGATCTTGAAATCGATGGCGTCGGCACCGTGCTTGTTCAGGTGACGCAGGGACTCCTTGAGCTCCTCGGCGTTGGCCACCATGGTGCGAAACTTGTACATGCCGAACGAGCGGCCGCGATAGCCGGTGCGTTTCTGCACGAACATGACCGGGCCAGGGCTGCTGAACTTGATCGCCAGGGCCAGACCCAGCAACAGTGGTGAAATCAACACCAGGATCATCAGCGCACCGATGCAGGCGACGACCCGATTGGTGCGCGACAACGTCCAGGGCCGGCCACCGTCACGACCGGTCATCCAGCCGCAACCTTGCATGTGAATGGCGGCGTCCATGCGGATTCGGTGTTCAGGGTCCAGGCGCTTGTCACGGCGTAGTTGCTGAAGGGGCACACCTTTTTCATGTCCAGTCATAGATCCTCCGCTGAAGTTCAGCCCTGTAGCTCAGCCGCAAGCGGCATGTGGGCGTGCAGTGGGTAGTAATCGCGGAACCAGGCGATGAAGCGGCCAAGGCCTTCGTCCAGTTCGACGCGTGGGTGGAAACCGGTGTCGTCTTCCAGCTCATGGACATCGGCGCAGGTGTTGAGCACATCGCCCGGTTGCAGGGGCAGCAGCTCGACATTGGCTTTGCGACCCAGGTGCTTTTCCATCAGGGCCAGATAGTCCTTGAGTTCAACCGGGTGTTCGCCACCGATGTTGTAGATCCGCCAGGGCGCCATGCTGCTGGATGCGTCCGGGGATTCGCGGTTCCAGTCGGGGCTCGTGTGCGGTGGGTGCTCGATCAGCCTGGCGATGCTTTCAATGATGTCGTCGATGTAGGTGAAGTCGCGCTGGTGCTGGCCGTAGTTGAACAGCTTCAACGGGCTGCCCTCGACAATCGCCTTGGCAAAGCGGATTGGCGACATGTCCGGCCGGCCCCAGGGGCCATAAACCGTGAAGAACCGCAGCCCGGTGCTGGGAATGCCGAACAGGTGGCTGTAACTGTGGGCCATCAACTCATTGGCTTTCTTGGTGGCCGCGTACAACGACAGCGGGTGATTGACGCCGTCATGGGTCGAGTAGGGCGTGTGTTGATTGGCGCCATACACCGAACTGGACGAGGCGTAGATCAGGTGCTTCACCGGATGGTGCCGGCAGCTTTCGAGAATATTCAGGAAGCCGCCGAGGTTGCTGTCCAGATACGCTTTGGGATTATCCAGCGAGTAACGCACCCCGGCCTGGGCGGCCAGATGGATCACCACTTCCGGTTGCTCACGGGCAAACAACGCATCGATGGCCGTGGCGTCGGCCAGGTCAATTCTGGCGAGGTGGAAACTGCCGACCTGGCCCTGCACCCAGCGCACCCGATCGTGCTTGAGTTGCGGGTCGTAGTAGTCGTTGAAGTTGTCCAGCCCGCAAACCCGGTGTCCGTCGCGCAACAGCCGCAACACACAATGGGCACCAATAAATCCCGCCGCTCCCGTCACCAGAATCTTCATGGGCGCAGCACCTCGGGAACGATGTGTCGAATCCCGATGCCGCTGTAGTGCAAACCGGCGGCGGCCACCTGTTCAGGGTTGTAGAGGTTGCGACCGTCGACGATGACCCTGGAGCGCAATTTGCTCGCCAGCAGTTCGAAGTCCACTACACGGAAATTCTTCCATTCGGTGCAGATCACCAACGCGTCAGCATCTTCCAGGGTATCGTCGCGGGTGGCGCACAGGTGCAGGTCGCTGCGGTAGCCGTATATGCGTCGGCATTCGGACATGGCTTCCGGGTCATAGGCCTGCACACTCGCGCCCTCGGCCCACAGCGCATCCATCAGGTAACGGCTGGGCGCTTCGCGCATGTCATCCGTGTTGGGCTTGAAGGCCAGGCCCCAGACGGCGATGGATTTGCCGGCCAGGCCCTGGGGGAATTGTGCTTTCAGCTTGCTGAACAGAATGTGTCGCTGGGTATCGTTGACCTCGGTGACACTGCGCAGCAGGCGTAGCGGCATGCCGTTGTGTTCAGCGGTGTGCAGCAGGGCGCGCAGGTCCTTGGGGAAACACGAACCGCCGAAGCCGCAGCCGGGGTAGATGAAGTGGTAACCGATGCGTGGGTCCGAGCCGATGCCTTTGCGCACCGCTTCGATGTCGGCGCCCAGCAGTTCGGTGAGGTTGGCCAGTTCGTTCATGAAACTGATGCGGGTGGCGAGCATCGCATTGGCCGCGTACTTGGTCAGTTCGGCGCTGCGGTTGTCCATGAACATGAGCTTTTCATGGTTGCGGCAAAAGGGGGCGTAGAGTTCGGTCAACTGGGCGCGGGCTTCGTCGTCATTGGTGCCGACGATGATCCGGTCCGGGCGCATGCAGTCGGCCAGGGCGCTGCCTTCCTTGAGAAACTCCGGGTTGGACACCACCCGTACGCTCAGGGCGCCCTTGCCCCGGCGTTGCAGTTCTTCACGGGCGGTGGCGGCGACCTTGTCCGCGGTGCCAACCGGCACGGTGGACTTGATGATCAGGGTGCGATCGGCCTCCATGTAACTGGCGATCTGCCGGGCCACACTCAACACATGACTGAGGTCGGCGGAACCGTCTTCATCGGCCGGTGTGCCGACCGCGATGAAGATCAGTCCGGCGTGCTCGACCGCATCGCTGGCCTGAGTGGTGAACAGCAATCGGCCAGCCTTGATGTTCTCTTCCAGCGTGCTCGACAGTCCTGGTTCGCTGATCGGCGGGACAGCTTGTTGCAGCTGCTTGATCTTGTTCGGATCAATATCAACGCACAAGACGCGATGTCCGACATCGGCCAGTGCCGCTGCTTGTATCAGGCCGACGTAGCCCGTACCAAATACGCTCACGTCCATATTGGCGTGCCTCGTAAGACGGTGGAGAGATCTGAAATGAGACTGTCAAAATGGGTATAGCCCAGCCTAGGCAAACCATGTCAGCAAAATGACATGTTGCTTTGCTATAACACCCCCATTTTTGGGGGCGATTGGCCATCAAGTGCTTGCTGTTACTGGATTTGCCGCGGTTTTGACGGGTTTTTCACATTTGGAAGAAAGCGATAAACGGTCGAAAGCCCTGAATTACAAGGGCTGTAGCACCTTGAGTGTGTCAGATTTGAGTCAACAATTTTTTGACGCTTTGGTGAAAAGTCCGGCATTTCTTGCGGTTTGATGGCTCGGTGCTAGTGTCAAAAAATGGCCGACAAACTATTGGCCAAAAGCCCTCGGCGAACACCGGAAAGACAATGATTCGATATCTCAAAGAGCTGCTGTTAGTGCTCTATTTGCTCAAGAGTTATGACTATTACCTGGAACGCCTGAGTGCTATGGGTTTGGGCTTTCCGGTACTGCTGTTCGGGGCGATGTTTATCGTGCTGACGGTGGCGTTGTTCATGACCGCTTATATCCGTCAGGCACTCATTAGACATCTATTCGCTTTAACGCTGTTTGTCTCGGCGGTGTTCTTTGACGTTTATACGCGAGTGACCGCCGACTACCTGACTTACAGCAGCTTTGTGTCACTGGTTTATTCCGGCGGTTTCATTCAGGAAGCGGCGTACCAGTATCGTGATCCGCTGATCAGTGGCCTGGTCAGCGGGTTGCTGCTGCTGTTTGGCATCGGGCTCAAGCCGCGTCGGCGATGGCCGTTGCCGGGGGCGCTGTTGGTGGCGGCGCCAGTGCTGGGCGTGTTGCTGCTCAGCGCGGTGCTGTTCGTGCGGGCCGGCGAGGGTGCCCGGGTCTGCCGATCATGTACACGCCGCTGGCCTACCTGAACCTGTTTGCCTATGAAGCGCTGCACAACAGCGTCGGCCCGCGTGAGCCGGTGAAACTGGCGCGGGCTGATCAACCGGTGAACCACGACATCGTACTGATCATCGACGAGAGCATTTCCGGCAACTACCTGGACATCAACGCGCCGTTCGGTGTGCACAGCAATCTCAAGGAGACTCATCCGGGCGTCGACATCTTCAATTATGGCTACGCCGCCTCCATCGCCAATTGCAGCGCCGACACCAACGTGACCCTGCGTTACGGCGGCACTCGCGCCGACTACGTGCGCATCAACACCACGTTGCCGTCGATCTGGCAGTACGCCAAAAAAGCCGGGTTGCGCACGGTCTACATCGACGCCCAGCGCACCGGCGGCAACTTGCAGAACCTGATGAACGACACCGAGAAGAAGGACATCGACGAGTTTGTGCAGTTCGACCAGACCAGCGTGCGCGACCGCGACATGGCGGCGGCGGCCAAGCTGATCGAACTGCTCAACGATGACACGCCGGAGTTGGTGGTGATCAACAAGGTCGGTGCGCATTTTCCAGTGCACGACAAATACCCGGACGCCTTCATGACCTACCGGCCGACTTTGCCCCGTGGGCAGTTTGTCGAGGTGGCCGACACCGGCAAGCGGGATGGTTTCAACGGTCAGCCGGACGACTGGATGCTCTACCGCAACGCCTACAAGAACACCTTGCTGTGGAATGTCGGGGAGTTTTTCTCACGGGTGTTCGCCCAGGCGGATTTGAGCCATGCGTTGCTGATCTACACCTCGGACCATGGGCAGGACCTGCACGAACGCGGCAATCCCGGGCTCAATACCCACTGCGGCGGTGATCCGGTGGAGGAGGAAGGGCTGGTGCCGCTGGTGGTGATTCAGGGCAGCGCCTTGAAGACGCTGGACTGGTCGGCGCAACTGGGTGGTAACAAGGATCGCTCCAGTCACTACAACATCTTTCCGACGTTGTTGCAGTTGATGGGGTATGACCTGCCCAGGGTGGAGGTGGTGTATGGCAAGCCGTTGAGCGTGCCGACTGCGGATGATTTCACCTTTAACTATCGGTTTAATGCGCGGTTGGGGGCCAAGCCTGCATGGAAGCATATTGATTTGAAGACGATCGTTACACCGGGGCCGGCGGCGGCGAGTGTAGCGGTGGGGCAGTGAGGTTTTGATTGGCTGAGCCGGCCTCTTCGCGAGCAAGCCCGCTCCCACAGTAGTTTTGTGAACACCGTAGATCCAATGTGGGAGCGGGCTTGCTCGCGAAGGCGTCGGTCCATTCAGCCGAACCCTCGCCGGTGACTTGCGATCAACGAAGCATCATGTGTATTTGCGCCTGCAAGTAGCGAATCAGAGCGCTGCGATAACCGCTATCCTTGGCCCTCGTCCCTCCAAGCGAGCCCTCCATGCTTCAGGTCCAAGGCGTCTTCAAAAGCTACGCCACCCCGCAAGGTCCGCTGCCGGTGTTGCAAGGTGTCGACCTTGAGTTGAAACCCGGCAGCAGCCTGGCGCTGATGGGCGAATCCGGCAGTGGCAAAAGCACCTTGCTGCACCTGATCGCCGGTCTGGACAAGGTCGATCGCGGCAGCATCTCCAGCGGCGAACATCGACTCGACCAGATGAACGAAGCGCAACTGGCGAACTGGCGGCGTACGGAAATCGGCCTGGTGTTCCAGCAGTTCAACCTGATCGGCAGCTTGCGGGTGGAGGACAACCTGGCGTTCCAGGCACGCCTGGCCGGGCGCCACGATCCGCGTTGGCAGGCGCATCTGGTACAGCGATTGGGCTTGGGCGATTTGCTGCGCCGCTATCCGGAGCAGTTGTCCGGCGGCCAGCAACAACGGGTCGCGCTGGGCCGGGCCCTGGCATCGCGACCAAAACTGCTGCTGGCCGACGAGCCCACCGGCAGCCTTGATGAAGCCACCAGCGACGAGGTGTTGAAGTTGTTGCTGGAGTTGCTCGACGACAGCCCGACGACCTTGTTGATGGTGACTCACAGCCCGCGAGTTGCCGCACGTCTGGCGCAGAAAGTGGTGTTGCACCATGGCCGTCTGGCTGACGCGGACGCGCGCTGAAGTGCGGGTTTTTCGCGAAACCTTGCGCGCGCTGCTGAGCCATTGGCGGCAGCACCCGGTGCAGTTTTTCAGTGTGTTGACCGGGTTGTGGCTGGCTACCAGTCTGCTGACCGGGGTTCAGGCGCTGAACAGCCACGCGCGGGATAGCTACGCTCGGGCCAGCCAATTGATCGGCGGTGAGCCCCAGGCCAGCCTGAGTGCGCCCGGTGGCGGGGTATTTTCCCAGCAACTGTTTGTCGATCTGCGTCGGGCTGGCTGGCCCGTGTCGCCGGTGCTGCAAGGCCGGTTGACGCTCAAGGGCCACGACGATCAACGCTTGCAACTGATGGGCATCGAACCGGTGTCATTGCCTGCCGGTTCGGCAGTGGCGGGGCAGGCGTTGGCGATGGGGCGAATCGTCGAGTTTTTCAGTCCGCCGGGCAGTACCTGGATTGCGCCGCAGACCCTGCAGGCCCTGGGTTTACACGAGGGCGAAACGCCGATTGCTGAAAACGGGCAGACCTTACCGCCGCTGCACGCCCAACCCGATATGGCTCCCGGTGTATTGCTGGTGGACATTGGTTTTGCCCAGCAGGTCCTCGGCCTGCCGAATCAACTCTCGCGTTTGCTGCTGCCCAAGGATTTTTCCGCGACCTTGCCGGACCCATTCAAAGGCCAGCTCCAGCTCAAAACCAGCGGCGAAGAAAACAATCTCTCGCGCCTGACCGAGAGCTTTCACCTGAACCTCGATGCCCTGGGTTTTCTGTCCTTCGTGGTCGGCTTGTTCATCGTCCACGCGGCGGTTGGCCTGGCACTGGAGCAACGCCGGGGCCTGCTTCGAACCCTGCGCGCCTGCGGCGTCAGTGCGCGGATGTTGATTGGCTGCCTCGCTGTCGAGCTGGGCGGCCTGGCATTGATCGGCGGGATCGTTGGCGTCGCCAGCGGTTATCTGCTAGCCAGCGTGTTGTTGCCGGACGTCGCCGCCAGCCTGCGCGGGTTGTACGGCGCCGAAGTGGCGGGGCAGTTGAACTTGAGTCCTTGGTGGTGGCTGGGCGGTATTGGCCTGAGTCTGCTCGGCGCGCTGCTGGCCGGTGCCAACAGCTTGCTGCGGGCGGCGCGTTTGCCATTGCTGGCCCTGGCCAATCCGCAGGCCTGGCATCAGGCTCATGCGCGGTGGTTGCGACGTCAGGGTTGGGTCGCCGCTATTGCTGCCGTGATCGCGCTGCTGGCGTTGATCCGGGGCGACAGCCTGGCCAGCGGTTTTGTGTTGATGGCGGCGTTGTTGCTCGGCGCGGCGCTGGCGCTGCCGGTGCTGCTCAACACCGTGCTCAATCTGCTTTTGCTGCGCAGTCGTTCGGTGCTCGGTCAATGGTTTCTCGCCGATTGCCGCCAACAACTGCCGGCCCTGAGCCTGGCGCTGATGGCGCTGCTGTTGGCGCTGGCAGCGAACATTGGCGCCGGCAGCATGACCGCCGGTTTCCGCCAGACCTTCAGCGACTGGCTCGAACAACGCCTGACCGCCGAGCTCTACCTCAACCCGCAAAACCCGGCCCAGGCCCGTGAGATGCAAACCTGGCTCAAACAGCAGCCGCAAGTCACGGCGGTGCTGCCCAGCTGGCAAGTGTCGATCCAGCTGCAAGGCTGGCCAGCGGACCTCTATGGCGTGATCGACCACCCGACCTATCGCCAGCACTGGCCGTTGCTGGAGGCCTTGTGCGACAACCCGTGGGATCGACTGGCCAGGGACGACACATTGATGCTCAGCGAGCAACTGGCGCGGCGGCTGAAGGTGCATTTAGGCGATCACCTGACGATTCCCACGCCCAACGGCTCGTGGTCGCCACGGGTGGTCGGGATCTACGCCGACTATGGCAATCCCAAGGGCCACGTGCTGGTCAACGCCAATCACTTGCTGCGTGGCTGGCCGCAACTCACGCCCAGCCGGTTCAACCTGCGCATCGACCCGGCGGCGATTCCGCCGTTCCTCACGGCGCTGCAAACCCGCTTCACCCTCGACGACAGTCGCATCGTCGATCAGGCCCGACTCAAGGGCTGGTCCACCCAAGTCTTCGAACGCACCTTCGCCGCCACCGCCGCCCTTAACAGCCTGACCCTCGGCGTGGCCGGTGTGGCGCTGTTCATCAGCCTGCTGACCCAGAGCCAGAGTCGTCTCGGCCAACTCGCGCCGCTATGGGCGCTGGGCGTGACGCGCCGGCAACTGATGCTGCTGAACCTCGGGCAGACCTGGTTGCTGGCGCTGTTGACGCTGATTCTGGCATTGCCCCTGGGCATCGCGCTGGCGTGGTGCCTGGACACGGTGATCAACGTCCAGGCTTTCGGCTGGCGCCTGCCGTTGCGGGTATTCCCGCTGCAATTGTTGCAGCTGATGGGGCTGGCGTTGCTCGCCACGCTGCTGGCATCGGCGTGGCCGTTGTACACCTTGTATCGCACCCAACCGGCGGATCTGCTGAGGACGTTTGCTCATGAAGATTAAGGTTGGCGTGTTGATTTTGGCGTTGTTGAGCGGCTGCGATAACTCGGCACCGGTTGAAAAAGGCTTCGCGGGGCTGGGCGGCGAGGCTTCGGCGTTTACACCGGTGGTGCCGGGTCGGCTGTTCAGCTTTCCGGCCGATCATGGGCCGCATGACGGCTTTCGCATCGAGTGGTGGTACGTCACCGCCAATCTCAAGGACGATCAGGGTAATGAGTTCGGCGTGCAGTGGACGTTGTTTCGCAGCGCGTTGAAAGCGACGCCGGAGGTGGCTGGCTGGGCTAGCCAGACTATTTGGCTTGGCCATGCCGCAGTGACTTCTGCAACGGTTCATCACGCCGCCGAACGCTATGCCCGTGGCGGCGTGGGTCAGGCGGGTGTGAGTGTGGCGCCGTTCAACGCGTGGATCGATGACTGGCGGTTCAGCGGTCCTTTGGCCGATATGCAGCTCAGCGCTCGCGACAAGGGTTTCAGCTATCAACTGCGGCTGATGTCGAGCCGTCCGCTGGTGCTTCAAGGCGATCAGGGCTTTAGTCAAAAGTCCGAACAAGGCCAGGCGTCGTACTACTACAGCCAGCCGTTTTTCCAGGCCAACGGTTCGTTGGAAATCGACGGCAAAACCTACACCGTCAGTGGCCCGGCGTGGCTCGACCGCGAATGGAGCAGCCAACCCCTGACCGCCAACCAGACGGGCTGGGACTGGTTTTCGCTGCACCTGGACAGCGGCGAGCAGGTGATGCTCTATCGCATGCGGCAAAAGGACGGCGCGCCTTACCTGACCGGCACCTGGATCGATGCCCAAGGGCAAACGCAGTTGCTGCGCGGCGGCGACATCAGCCTCACGCCACAAGACACCGCCAAGGTCGCTGGCCGCGATATGCCGGTGCGCTGGTCGATCAAAATCCCCGGCAAACACCTCGACATCACCACCCGCGCATTGAACCCGAACGCGTGGATGGATTTGCGGATTCCGTATTGGGAAGGGCCGGTGCGGTTGAGCGGCAGTCACGCCGGGCAGGGGTATCTGGAAATGACCGGGTATTAAGATCAAAAGATCGCAGCCTTCGGCGGCTCCTACGCGCCTGTGGGCGCCGCCGAAGGCTGCGATCTTTTGACCGTGATCTTGCCACTCACCCAACCCACCGGAACTCCAACCGCCACCCACCCCTCTACCGTACGAACGCCCCTGCAGGAGCCCGCCATCAACGTCGCCCAGCAAGTCGACGACTCCCAAGCCTGAGGAGCATCCCCTGAGGAACATTCCATGAAACCCATCACTGAAACCGAACACCCCGACGACCCCCGGCCTCCCGGCGAAGTCGAGCGCGACAACGATGCCCTGCGCCCCACCGACCCGAAAAAACGAGAGGAAAACAGCCAAGGCACCGACAGCGGCGAATCCACCGCGCAAGAAGCTGCGAACACTCCCTGAACAGCGTCTATGCTCATCGGCACGCACGGAGCGGACCCCTTGATCCAGCGCCGTGCGCTGCCACTCATCACAGGGAATGTAATGCATATGAAGCTCAACGCACTGGCCCAGGCCATCACCCTCGCAACCCTCCTGTCCGCCGCCAGCCTCAGCGCCCTCGCTGCCGATATTCCACTGTCCGCCGCGGTAGAAGCCGATCAAGTCACCACCAAAGTCTTGGCCGTTGACGCCGCCAAACACCAGGTTGTCCTCGAAGGCGCCGAAGGCCGGCAGGTCCATGTACAACTCAGCGACAAGGCCAAAGACCTCGCCAACCTGAAAGTCGGTGACCAGGTCAACGTCGAAGTCACCCACTCGGTGGCAGCCTACCTCGACACCGACGTCGACAAAGGCCTGCCAGGCTCCATCGAGCGCACCGGCGACATCCGCGCCACCAAAGACAACCCGAACCCCGGCGGTGAAGCCTTCCGCCAGGTGCAAGTCCAGCTGAAAATCACCCACATCGACGTGAAGAAAAACCAGCTCACCTTCGAAAACCCGGCCGGCCAATCGAAAACCGTCGACGTTTTGAAACCGGAAGTTCAGGCGAAGTTGAAGGACCTGAAAGTCGGCCAGAGTGTTGTCGTGACCTACACCGATATCCTGAAAGTGACCAGCCAACACGAAAGTTGAGTATTAGCTCTATATGGAGTGATTGTTCTTGTACAGCTCCTTGTATAAGAACAATCAACTTTAATGAACTGGCGGGTGAATTTGATGTATGCAAGGCTGACGTCGATAAATATCTATTAAAGTTGTATCCGTAAATTTCATGTTTATGATGCGGACATATTCATCGACTTCAATTAAAATGCTTTTCGTTCGCTCAGTGTCAGGGCTCTTTACCGGTGCATGGATTGCCAGGCCATTACACTGGGCGAACACCTTCTTTAAGTACAAGACGTTAAGATGCGCGGCATTTTCAACTCAAAGGATGACAACGGCCGCCGTTCTGACACGGATGAAACTACTCTCCCTCTACCTCCCGGCACTCTACTGGCTGCGGGTGTGGTAAAAACGACTGTTCCGCCAACTGGCCTGGCGCTTCTCCTGCAAGCAATACGCCGTCTCGCTGAATGCCGCTTCCCGGTTAGCATTTCGCTACCTCAAACACCCTTCCAATCTGATTCGTAAACTTGGCGACTCCGATATTGCTCTGCAACATAACAAAGTCATTAATCTGAAATTGGCCGTGGCTGCTATCGATGGCGTCGTCATTGGCCCAGGTGAGTATTTTTCCTTTTGCCGATTGGTGGGGCGACCGACTCGTAAGCGTGGGTATGTCGAAGGCATGGAATTGTCCTTCGGCGAAGCGCGCACCGGCGCGGGTGGCGGTATCTGCCAGTTAAGCAACCTGATTCACTGGATGGCGAATCACTCGCCGCAGGTGGTGGTCGAGCGCTCCAATCACAGCGTTGATCCGTTTCCTGATGAGGGGCGGGTACTGCCATTCGGCTCCGGGGCGGCGATTTTTTATAACTATGTTGATTGGGTGCTGCACAACCCGACGGATCTTCATTTTCAGTTGAAGCTGAATGTGGGCGAGCAACAACTGGAAGGGGAGTTGTTGTGTGAACAGGCGAGGGCGTTTCGGTATCACGCTTATCAACGTGGGTATCGGTTTGTACGGGAGGGTGGTAAAGGGCAGGACAGCCAACGCTCAGGACAGAGCGCTCGTTGTCTTGGTATTCTTCAAGCATATCTGCCAGCTCTTTATTGAATGTGTGGCGACCTTCGTAAGGCGCTTTGCCAGGGCAGTATTGCGGCCCCTTTTCCATATGGGCGCGGATCGATTCCCCAGTTTGATGTAGAGCTTGACTGCTCGGATGCGGTCTTCGTATGAATACATGAACTACCTTCAGGTAGTCCAAGATTTCCGCCGCATCCCCGGTGGGTCAGTTTTCAATCAGCGCCAACATTTAGTGCTCATGTGTCACAGCGAAGAGTCCAATGCCGTCCGGGAATTCTTAACGAAGGTGGGTGACAAGTGGAGCATCCTGCTGATTGTCATGTTGGCAAAGACACCAAAGCATCGGGCCCGGTTCTCAGAGCTGCACAGAATGGTGGACGGAATCTCTCAGCGGATGCTGACGACTACGCTACGCAATCTGGAGCGAGACGGCCTACTTTCGCGCGAAGTGTTCGCGGAGGTGCCGCCAAGGGTGGAATACGAATTGACCCCTCTTGGATTGACGCTGCTAGGGCCATTGCAACAACTGGTGGATTGGATCGGAAATAACTGGGGATCAATAAAAAAGACAAGAGAACATTTTGACGAGTGCAGTCGCTAAAGATGTTGCGATATCCCAAAGGCGGGGGCATTGGAGTTCATTGCGACCCAAATTGCCTATTTCAAAAGAAATGGGATGGTGGAGCGAGATGGCTTCGAGAACGAGCGAGTGCCCCTCCGATCGGCGCGATCAAAGATCGCTGGATCGGAGGGTTTGGCGGGAAAAGCTAAATCTCAAACGCCAAATGCAGCCTCAAGCCTTAAAACGGGTTGATCGGGAACCGGCGGTTTCACTCAGGATGATCAGTGCCTGCTGCAGCCGCAGCAAAAAACCGGTCTCGAACGATTCCTGGGAAATACCTGGACGATGACGCCTTCGGTTTTGCGCCAGTGCCCACGATAAAGGTAGAGCCGAGTCGTCAAGCCAGGTCTGCGCACAACGAACGCCGTCCTCGATTATCGGGGCGAATTCATTGCCCCATGGCGTTCGAATACCGGGACAGCCTTTAACGGCAGGGACTGAGTAGTACTCTCCAGCCTGTTGATCAACGCGTTGAGCAGGGATACCGGTCAGATACCGGAACGCCTTGTCGAACAACACCGCGGCATCATCCAGCGAGTGCCCCTCCGATCGGCGCGATCAAAGATCGCTGGATCGGAGGGTTTGGCGGGAAAAGCTAAATCTCAAACGCCAAATGCAGCCTCAAGCCTTAAAACGGGTTGATCGGGAACCGGCGGTTTCACTCAGGATGATCAGTGCCTGCTGCAGCCGCAGCAAAAAACCGGTCTCGAACGATTCCTGGGAAATACCTGGACGATGACGCCTTCGGTTTTGCGCCAGCGCCCACGATAAAGGTAGAGCCGAGTCGTCAAGCCAGGTCTGCGCACAACGAACGCCGTCCTCGATTATCGGGGCGAATTCATTGCCCCATGGCGTTCGAATACCGGGACAGCCTTTAACGGCAGGGACTGAGTAGTACTCTCCAGCCTGTTGATCAACGCGTTGAGCAGGGATACCGGTCAGATACCGGAACGCCTTGTCGAACAACACCGCGGCATCATCCAGCAGCTCTACAGCCAGCTCAACGTCCTGCGGGGAATGAAGCAGAATACTCTGTGCTCCATTAAGCCGCAGCGTGGCAGCCTGCCGTAGTTTAACCGCCGCCTCTTCAGGGGTCAGCGATGCGGTATCGATGCTGTCGGGTTTGGGGAGGCCGATTAGAAGCGAGAGATCAAACATCACGGAATCCTCCGGGATGGTTTGCAGCTTGAACCAAATCGCCAGGGTGGCGCACGGGCTTAAAAGGGGGACATGCCATTTCCTTATCTCCTTCGTGTAATTAAGGAGCTGCCAACCGTCGTTGCGACACGATTGGGTGGCAGACCGTACGGGGGTCGCAAACCGGCACACGAAGGAAAACCGGCCAGGCGTTAGCCTGCCCCGCACGGCCTGCCATAGAAATGCAGTAGCCAGACCTAATAAAGCGCCAACTACTTTGCTTTCGCTATGGCGCGGAACCGCGCCTTCGTGTGTGGTTACAGGTTGCGACACCCGGTCGCGGGATTGACCGCGACGGGGCAAAGCCTAAATGTGAAGCCGCGACAACACAAGCATGCAATATCAATAAGCTCTGTATCCGAATGAACGCTGCCGGCCTGATACTGACGATCGCCGATAAACTCATGGCTCTAGCGCTTCAGCGCCT
>NZ_JAEKEZ010000002.1 GCF_016650815.1 Pseudomonas sp. TH31
TCTCTGCCGATCATGGTTACAAAGCGTGCTAGTCAAATCCGATACAATCGGTGGTCAGAACGAATGCATATGACTGGTTAGGTCGAATGCAAACGGGTGGTCAAGTGGAGTGCAATTTCGCAATTAACAAGGCACTGGTCAAAGAGGCCTGCACGGCTTTGCTCCAACGCGGGCGTAAACCGACTATCGATGCGGTACGCATCGAACTCGGCAACACCGGTTCGAAGACCACCATTGCCCGCTACCCCAAGGAGTTGCAGCAGACAGCGACAGTGTTTCGCTCAGCCCACAAGAACGTCTCCGCGTTCCGCTGCTGGCGGTGGTGAATCAAGTTGGTCGACGAGTTGGCCCAGGAGGCCGAAGAGACACTGGCGCGCGCGAGCAATTTGACCAAGAGCGCGCCGTGTTGCGCACAGCGCTGTCGCGCCAGAGCAACGAGCAGGAACCGTGAAAGATTCAAGTCAGCGACCTGAGTGACGAACTCGCACAGGCACGAACACAAAAGGAGTCGCTTCGCACGCAATTGACGAGCGAGCAGCAGTTGACGGCGACGCTGCAGGCCAAAGTACAGGAGCTACTCCCGCAACTGGCCGAAAAGCAGAGCCAGTTGCAAACCCTGAGCGAGACCAGCGCCCATGCCCGTGAATCCCTGCTGCATTTTCGCGACGCTGGCAAGGAGCAACGCCACACCCTGGAGCAGGAAGCTCAGCAGGTCGAGCAGCAGCTTAGAGCAGTTCTCTGACAGTCTTCACTGTGGGAATGCTGGTAAATTCCGATGCGATCGGTGGGGGGCTCGGTGGCTGCATTTCGTACCTGGCGCGCTGCTTAGGCTGTGCGTAGAGCTTTAGGTTTAAGTAAACAATTATTGTCCTTGCGGCTGTTTTATACGTTTAGTGGAAAGATTCCTTTCCCTAACAGCGTCCACCTCGCCATACCCTCATCAGACTGGACCTCCCCACTCAAGGGCCTGAAGGACACGGCGAACTTGTTTGGCCCCTATATTAGTTTCGCAGAGCATGATCGGTGCAGTCCCTCCGAGCGCTTTATTCGGTGTCGACATCCAATGTGCGGCAGTCACTTGTGTCTCTAATATCTCCTCGGCCAAGTGACTGACCACAGCAATTCTGTCCAAACGTTCGGAGGCCACAGGATCAAGGTTTTTGTGCGCACGCCGCCGTCGTTCAAGTGTGGAAATTGATGCATTGAGCAACGTTTCCAGGTGACGGTCTTGAAGGTCGAAGGCCAAACGAAAAGCATGGATGAGGTCAGCGGGAAACCCTACTTTTATTTGGTGCAGCCGCTCCGAATCCGTCAGCGACTCTTGATTGGAACTGAATCGCCAAAAGGCCGCGATGCCCTCCTCTCGGGCCACCTCTTGCTTTTTTCCCGGACGTCGAGACGCAGTTGAAGTACCCATCCGGACGCCCTCCACATTAATTTCCCGACAACTGAAAGATGGGCTAACGCCTGCCTAACCGGAACGGCTATCGAGTGCTGGTGCAACTCCATAGCGCACAAGGTCGATAAGCAGACGGAGCCATTTCCCCTATGCGTATCAATGGCTCAGGATCAATAGCTTTGGACCGATGATGAGTAGCCACTGCGGTCAATCGATACTCGCGCTCAGGAAGGGCTCGGTCAGTCGGTCGACTCTTCGCTCTTCGAGCGGCCCTGCCCGCAGGATCTCGTTTGCATTGGGATAATGCCGTAACAGCTGGCGGGCCTGACGTCGAATTGATGCTGAAAGCGTGGGATCTTGCGCCAGCTCGACCAGAAGGTCTCGCGTCTGAATGAGTGCGTTGGGCATTGTCATGATGTCCTCCTCGCACGAACCGTGCACCGTCCGGCCGCTCTGCGCTTGATGGCGTCCGACGAAGTTTTTTTGCACTGTAAATCACCTTAAGCCTACACCTAAACCAAGACGCCACATTGAGTCTATCGCCGGGATCGGCGCGGGCTTTTCGTGAATCCCCCCCTCTCCTCCTCGGCGTACAGCCAATCGAGCCTCTGAGTGCAAAAAAATCCATGGGGTTTGAGAACCCTGCATTCTCAAACCCGTTAAACCACTCACCGCAATCGCCAATCAGTCACGTTGTACAGCTGTAATAACGTAGGCCGTAACTCAGTACGAAATCGTCGCCACGCAGTCATTTTGACTCAGCCGGATCACGCCGCCAGTCGCCGAATGGTGCATCCGCCTCCACGTAGCGCATGGCGCTGTGCACATCCGCCAACCGACATACTCCATCAGGGCTTTCGGGCACCATTGATTGCGCGTGGCCCAAGTGGCAAAGCCGCGGCGCAGCGAGTGGCCGCTATAGCGATCCCCGGCGACACCACTACGGGTCAACGCCCGACGCAACACCCGCGCCACGCTGTAAGGGTGCAGCGCCTCAGCGGAGAGATACCCCCAGCGATGGATGCCACAAAACACCGGCCCCTGCTGCAATTGGCTGGGGCTCAACCACTCCTCGTACGCCTGTACCGGGCACAGTCGTTTTAGCGCCGGCACACTGACGGTGCGGCCCTGATGCTCACGGTCGGATTTGCTGCTGGAGAGAAACAGGCTCAAGCCTTCACCCGGCACCAACTGGTTGGTTTCAATGCGTAGACAACACAAATCGTCACTGTGAAAGGCGCGCCAAAAGCCCAGCAACAGCAAGGCCCGATCGCGGCCGGCACGCAGGCGTACGGCCAGGTTGGACGATGCCTCCTCCAACTGCAGGGCCGTCACACACTGCTCCAATTCCCTTAGCTGCAACGGTTCGGCCTGACGCACTGGCCGCGGGTGCAAGGCTTGAATGCCGCGCAACACGTCCCGCACTTGCGGGGCCTTGGTGGGATCGACAAAACCGTGGTTCAGATGCCAGCGTGCCAGGGCCGCCAGATTGCCGCGCAAGGTATTGATGGACAGGTCAGCGTGCTCGGCCAGGTAACGCACGATACTTTCGCTGGAGGCGGGCAAAAAACCGCCCCAGCTCACTTCGTAATGCGCCAAAGCTTGCTGGTAACGCCGAACTGTACTTTCCCGGCGCGCCGCTTGCAGGTAACGCTCTGCGGCTGTGCTCATACCCTGCCCTCCTACACAGCGGAGTTCACCCACCACAACGCTAACCGTCCTGATGGCGGCGAGAGCTCAGGCAAGTCAATCAGCATGCGCCATACTGCATAACATCCGGGAATCCCACAGGAGCTCCTGACATGGCCCGCGGCGGTATCAACAAAGCTCTGGTGCACGCCGCGCGTGACGCCCTGCTGGCCCGCGGGCTGCATCCCAGCATTGACCTGGTACGGGTCGAGCTGGGCAATACAGGTTCGAAGAGCACGATCCAGCGCTACCTGAAAGAACTCAACGGAGCCGCCAACCAGGCACCGCTTCCGACCGTCAGTGAGGAAATGCTCACACTGGTAACGAGTCTAGCCGAGCGGTTGACTCAGCAGGCGCAAGAGGCAGTGGCTGAAGAACGTATGCAACTCGATCGGCAGCAGATGACCTATCAGCAGGAGCAGGCGCAGCTACGCGAACGCCTGGATCAAGCCTTGGCAACGATCGCCGCCCAGACAAATGAATTTGCCAGTATCGACAGGACTCGCGACTTTACTTTGAGTGGTGTGAGCTGAATGTCAGCCCACAAGGCCTGACCGCCCTCCCCGACTGGCGCATGGTTAAGCAGCCGCAATCGGCGATAGCCGATGGAAACTTCATCCAGCCAGCCCCGATGGATAAAGATGCCGCGTGGCTGTTCGGCTGTGAAACCGAATACGCCAACAGTTGGCTGCGCGTCCAGAGCCCACGCCTGCACGGGCGTTTGTTGACGGCGTCTGGTTGCGCGATCAGCGATCTCGCGCCTTCGATGATCTGGTCCGAGGATGCCCGTTATCTTGCTTTGACTCGGCTCCACACCGACGTCGACGATGACCACAGAGGTCGCATGGCATGGCGGATCTTGCTGTTGGATGTTCAGGAGCGAACCTTGAGGTATTCACCCCAATGGCTGCGCAATCGACCGCAGTTTCAAAGTTTTAATGCCGAGGTGTTGAAGGTGCGTCTGTTTCTGCGCGACTGGGAAGCCGAGGACGAAAGAGACCGCGGCTCAGTCGAGGTGATGAAGTTGAGCGAGCTGCTGGCACTCCCCGCCGAAGACCTGCGCCCGAGCGCCGGACTCTGGCTGGCGAAAGATCAACTGGATAATGCCCCGGCGTGGCAAGCATTGGATACATCAGCGTTGAGTCACTACCAAAGGGCGACAGCTTAATTTTCAAAAAATGGATCTGCCCCCCTTTTTTACTCTTTGGTATTGCTAGATCGACGGGGGAATGCTTAGGCGTTGACCTTTGTGACACGGCATTTTCTACTTTAACATTCTTATACGGCGATACAGTTTCGCTCTCATTCAGGAAGATCATGGACATTCGATTCACGGAAGAAAAAGACTGGATGCTGTTGAAACACGTCCGCCTCGCGGCGCTGCTGGACGCGCCGACAGCGTTTGGTGTGAGTTACCAAACCGCCGCCGATTACACCGACGAACAATGGAAAGAACGCGCCTCGTCAGTCACTGGAACGCAGTTCTGGTTGGCCCTCAAGGAAGCCAAACCGATAGGCATGATCGGTGCCGCGGTCAGTCAAGCCGATCGCTATAACTTGATCGGAATGTGGGTTGAACCTGCCGAGCAGGGCTCTGGCGTGGCCACTCAGCTGGTTGAGGCCGTTAAGTCGCGCGCGATTGAAAAAGGCCACGCTCATGTTTTTCTGGACGTAGCTCCAGACAATGCCAGAGCCTCGAGCTTCTATCTAAGGCAGGGGTTTTCCTTCATCGATGAATGGGAACCGTTAGCCAGTCACCCGCATATCAGGGTTCAGACAATGCTTTGGTCTGTACGGAGCTGAGAAACAAACGAGTCTGTGTGCTGTACGCACCAAAGCGCGAGAAGTTGGTGGAGCTTTGCACACCAATAAAATGAACCCTGCCCGCCACCGCCCGCCTAACGCAATGACTAACAGGAGGTGGCTAATGCAAATCGAAACGATCTGGATCGTACTCGCCGCAGTGCTTTTGCTGGTTGAACTGTGGGCAATCAACAGGGTGGTCAAAAGCACGGGAAAAGTGGACAACAAAGGCGTGTGGATCGTGGTGATCGTGTTCGTGCCGTTGATTGGGCTCATCCTGTGGGCCTTCGCCGGACCGAAACACGTGGAGCACGACCCGCATTCACCGCAGGCCAGGCAATAACCCGATACCGATCTGAGCACTGTGAAAATTCAAAGGAACAAAGCCCCGGTGATTCGGGGCTTTTTTATTTCTACCTGACTCGCCAAGCGATCCGCCATCCCCCAATCGGCGTAGGAGCTGCCGAAGGCTGCGATCCTTTGATCTTCACGTCCGAAAAACGCGTAGGAAAACACCCTTTATGCTGACGAGGCTTACCGCTGTTGGGCTGCGCCCCCCGAAATCCCGCCCCCAATTTCCCAGGACATTTCGCACTGCCCGATTTATACAACTCTTCTTCTCTTGAGGACTTACAACGTGGGTTTTGATACCCCTAAGGGGCCGTGACCAAATTCGAGTCGTAAAAACTCGCGTTACCGCGGGTTTTCATGACCTGTTGTTTACCCCAATTAAAGCAAAAGCCCTTTCACCATCGGCACACAAGCCAACTGAAGCCCCGAAGGCGAATGGTAAATGGCAGGCGCATCCCCCACAAAACCGTACCGCCGGTAAAAGTCAGCGGCGTTCAGCGTAGCGTCGAGATTGACCTCCTCCAGCCCCAAATCCCGCGCCAAACCTTCCAGGTAATTCAGGATTTTCAACCCAATGCCCTGCCCCATAAAACCCGGCAGCACAAAGATCGCACCGATTTCATTGCGCTCCAGATCAAGCATGCCTGTCGCCACCGGCGCACCTTCAATACAACCCAGATAAAAGTGCTTTTCCATCAAGCCGTCGTACCCGTCCTTGGCGGCGCCTGCTGTCCAGGCGAGCATCTGCTGCTCGGTATAGGCGCCGATGCACTGGTGCCGTATCGCTTGCAGGCGGATGTCGAATGCCGTTTCGGCATCGCTTGACGTGGCGCGTCTGATCTCAATCATTTCATTCTCCATTAGCCATCCGTGGACGAAGAACTAAAAAGCCCCGTCCATTTCTGGCGGGGCTTTGGGTACTTACGTCAAATGCTATGAACGCGTGACCTCATGGCCCGCCGGAAGCGGTCATGGAGGAACACATCATGTTCATACGGCGTGTATAGATCATGGGACGATAGTGTTTCGGACGTTCCGGCCTGTCAATCCAACAATGTGACTGTGTATCTGCGTTCAATCAGCGCTTGTAACTTTCACACTCATTACGCAAGTCAGCATCGTCGATACTCCCGCAGCGACCATTGCCTGTTTTGGCTTCGCACAGTTTGCGTTGGTCACTGTCGCTGATGCTGAAACAACCGGCATGAGCGTACCCGCCAGCATCAACAACAACGCAATAATGACTCTCATCACACACTTTCATGTTTTGCCAGGAAACAGCCTGGCGCTGATTTCTCCAGGCTGATCGGGTGCACGACTACATGTTTAAAGATCAGAAGTTTGCAGGGGTGTTGGCACTGATAATCTCCGCCTCATCCGCCCCGATATTCCGAAACCGATGCGGCAGCGTCGTCGGAAAGTAATAGCCATCCCCCGCGTTCAGCACACTAATCTGCCCATCCACTGTCAACTCAACCGTCCCTCGGGTCACCAGCCCACACTCCTCACCTTCGGAGTGCACAATCGGCTCTTCCCCCGAACTCGCCCCAGGCGCGTACTGCTCGCGCAACAAGCGCATCTGCCGGCTCGGCACCGAGGCGCCAATCAGCAACAACCGCAACCCGTGCCGGCCGAGGTCTGGCTGTTCATTGGCGCGAAACACGTACTGATGTTCACGCGGTGGTTGATCGAAGGTAAAGAAGTCCGCCAAAGACATGGGAATGCCTTCGAGCAGTTTTTTGAGGGAACTGACGGAGGGACTGACGCGATTCTGTTCGATCAGGGAGATGGTGGCATTGGTGACGCCGCTACGCCGGGCCAGCTCGCGCTGGGACATTTTGTAGCTTTCGCGTACTAATTTGAGTCGTGAGCCCGTGTCCATGACAGCCTTATGTGTGAAGTACTTAAGGGGGTTATGGGGGTGGATGGCGGGCGACTTTTGGCCGCGAGGAACACCGCTTCCCTGTCCCGGAAAAGTGAAAGGCGGGTATTAAATCACGTTTGTTCGTGTTGCTCAGCAGCTTCGATGGGTGGTGGGTGAAAAAGGCTGGCGGGCCTGGTGCTGGTCGGTTTTGGTGCGTGAATTTTGCGGTGGATTTGCTTGGGATTGCGCTGTTTCAGGCGGTATCGGTGGTGGCTGATATGGCCTCTTCGCGAGCAAGCTTTGCTCCTACAAGGTTGGTCTTCTGGCATTGATCCGTGTGGGAGCGGGCTTGCTCGCGAAAGCGGTGGGTCATTCAGCATTGATGTTGAATGGGCTGGCCTCTTCGCGAGCAAGCTTTGCTCCTACAGGGTTGGTCTTCTGGCATTGATCCGTGTGGGAGCGGGCTTGCTCGCGAAGGCGGTGGGTCATTCAGCATTGATGTTGAATGGGCTGGCCTCTTCGCGAGCAAGCTTTGCTCCTACAGGGTTGGTCTTCTGGCATTGATCCGTGTGGGAGCGGGCTTGCTCGCGAAGGCGGTGGGTCATTCAGCATTGATGTTGAATGGGCTGGCCTCTTCGCGAGCAAGCTTTGCTCCTACGGGGTAGAGCTAGATGCCGAACCGATCGCGCAGTGCGTAGTACGCGGCACCCATGGCGGTGAGCGGGGCCTGGAAGGTCCGGCCGCCGAACATTGGCATATGCGGTAAGGATGCGAAGGCGTCGAAGCGTTCGGCGTCGCCACGGATCATTTCCGAGATCAGTTTGCCGGCCAGGTGCGAGCAAGTGACGCCGTGGCCGCTGTAGCCTTGCATGTAGTAGGCGTTTTTCTCGATGCGGCCGAATTGCGGCATGCGCGACATGGTCAGCAGGAAGTTGCCGGTCCAGCGGTAGTCGATCTTCACGTCCTTGAGTTGCGGAAAGGTCTTGAGGATTTTCGGCTTGATCAGTTGCTCGATGTCGTCCGGTTCGCGGGCGCCGTAGACCACCCCGCCGCCGTACAGCAAGCGGTTATCGGCCGTGAGGCGGTAGTAGTCGAGCAGGTAGTTGCAGTCTTCGACGCAGTAGTTGTTTTTGATCAGGCTGCGCGCAACCTTCTCGGACAACGGTTCGGTGACGACGATTTGCGAGCCGCAGGGCATGCTTTTACGGGTTACGCGGTTGTCGAGGTCTTGCGGCAGGTAGGCGTTACCGGCGATCAGCAGGTACTTGGCGCGGACCACGCCTTTGGCGGTGCGCACGGTGATCGGTTCGCCATAGGTGATTTCCACCGCCGCCGATTGTTCGTAGATCTTGCCGCCCAGGCCGATGATCGCCGAGGCTTCGCCGAGCGCCAGGTTCAGCGGGTGGATGTGGCCGCCCTGCATGTCGAGCAGGCCGCCGACGTAGTTGTCGCAACCGACTTCACGCTGGATGTCTGCCGCGTCGAGCATTTTCAGGTTTTTGTTGCCGTAGCGTTCCCAGCTGCTTTTTTGCTCGGCCAGGCCTTTGAGTTGCTTCTTGTTCAGCGCAGCGAAAATGCCGCCGGGCTTGTAGTCGCACTGGATGTCGTAGTGCTGGATGCGCTGGCGGATGATGTCGGCGCCTTCGAAGATCATGCTGCCTAGGACTTCGGCAGTCTTGTCGCCGTAGCGTTCTTCGATCACGTCGACGTCGCGGCTGTAGGAATTGACCAGTTGGCCGCCGTTGCGACCGCTGGCGCCGAAACCGACTTTGGCGGCTTCGAGCACGGTGACGCTGTAGCCGGCTTCGGCAAGGAACAGTGCCGAGGACAAGCCGGTGTAACCGGCGCCGATGATGCAGACGTCACACTCCACCCGTTCTTCAAGCACCGGAAAGTCGCCGGTGAAGTTACGGGTGGCGGCGTAGTAGCTGTTTACATGCGTTTGTTTCATAGGTTTCTCCGATGGCCGCAGGCTCAGCCTGCGACCGCCGTTGTAGAAGTATTAGAGCTTGATCCAGGTCGCTTTGAGTTCGGTGTATTTGTCGAACGCATGCAGCGATTTGTCCCGACCGTTACCCGACTGCTTGAACCCGCCGAACGGCGCGGTCATGTCGCCGCCGTCGTACTGGTTGACCCAGACGCTGCCGGCACGCAAGCCGCGAGCGAAGGTGTGAGCCTTGCTCAGGTTGCTGGTCCAGACACCTGCGGCCAGGCCGAAGATGCTGTCGTTGGCAATCGCCAGCGCTTCTTCCTCGGTGTCGAAGGTGATCAGCGACAGCACCGGGCCGAAGATTTCTTCCGGGCGATGGTCATGGCGTTGGTCACGCCGTCGAAAATCGCCGGCTCCACGTACAGGCCACCGGTGGCTTCGAGGGTGCGGCTGCCGCCCGCGATCAGTTGCGCGCCCTGGTCTTTGCCGATCTGGATGTAACGCAACACGTTGTCCAGTTGACGCTGATCGACCACGGCGCCGACGGTGGTATCCGGATCGAGGGCGTGCCCTGGTTTCCAGGCTTGCAGCGCGTCCACCAGCAGCGCAATGAACGGCTCGCGAATCGAACGCTCCACCAGCAAACGGGAGCCTGCGGTGCAGACTTCGCCCTGGTTGAAAGCAATCGCCCCGGCCGCTGCTTGTGCTGCCGCGCGCAAATCCGGCGCGTCGGCGAACACCACGTTTGGACTCTTCCCCCCAGCTTCGAGCCAAACGCGTTTCATGTTGCTTTGCCCGGCGTAAATCAGCAGTTGCTTGGCAATCGCGGTCGAGCCGGTGAAGGCCAGCACGTCGACGTCCATGTGCAACGCCAGCGCCTTGCCGACGGTGTGACCATAGCCCGGCAGGACGTTGAACACGCCTTTCGGGATGCCCGCATCCAGCGCCAGTTGCGCGATACGAATCGCGGTCAATGGCGATTTTTCCGAAGGCTTGAGGATGAACGAGTTGCCTGCCGCCAGCGCCGGAGCGAACTTCCAGCTGGCCATGATCAACGGGAAGTTCCACGGCACGATGGCCGCGACAACGCCGGTGGGTTCACGAGTGATCAAGCCCAACTGGTCGTGCGGAGTGGCCGCGACTTCGTCGTAGATCTTGTCGATGGCTTCGGCGCTCCAGCGGATCGCGTTGGCGGTCGCCGGGATGTCGATGCCCATGGAGTCGCTGATCGGCTTGCCCATGTCGAGGGTTTCGAGCAGGGCCAGTTCTTCCTGGTTGGCCAGGATCAGGTCGGCGAAACGGATCAGGATGCGCTTGCGTTCGGCCGGGGCCAATTTGGCCCAGATACCGGACTCGAAGGTTTGCCGAGCGACGGCGACCGCCGCATTGGCGTCGGCTTCGTCGGTGCTGGCGACATTGGCCAGGAAACGGCCGTCTACCGGGCTGATGCATTCGAAGGTGTCACCGCTCAGTGCCGTGCGGTATTGGCCATCGATAAAGGCCCGGCCTTCAATAGTTAAGGACTGGAAGCGTTGTTCCCAGTCGCTGCGAGTGTTTGTCATTGTTGTGACTCGACGCAGAGGAATAAGTGATCGTCTGTTAAAACCTGGAGTGCAATCCCCGGTAGGAGCTGCCGAAGGCTGCGATCTTTTGATCTTGACCTTAAAAAGCAAAGTCAAAAGATCGCAGCCTTCGGCAGCTCCTACTGGGTGATTCACTGGCCGTTAGACCGTGTGCAAATACCAGTTGTACTCAAGGTCGGAGATGGAGTTCTCGAACTCGGCCAGCTCGCTTTCCTTGCACGCCACAAACACGTCGATGTAGAGCGGGTCGATGTATTTGGCCATGACTTCGCTGTCGTCCAGCTCGCGCAATGCATCGCGCAGGTTGTTCGGCAGGCTCTGCTCGTTCTGCTCGTAGCTGTTGCCTTCGACCGGTGGGCCAGGCTCGATTTTGTTGGTCAGGCCGTGGTGAATACCGGCCAGGACCGAGGCCATCAACAGGTACGGGTTGGCGTCGGCCCCCGCAACGCGGTGCTCGATGCGCACCGAATCCGCGGAACCTGTCGGCACACGGACCGCCACCGTACGGTTGTCGATGCCCCAGCTTGGCGAGTTCGGGACATAGAACTGCGCGCCGAAGCGGCGATACGAGTTGACGTTCGGGCACAGGAACGCCATCTGCGCCGGCAGGGTCTCGAGCACACCGCCGATCGCGTGACGCAGTGCGGCGTTCTGCTCGGGATCCTCGCTGGCAAAGATGTTGTTGCCTTCTTTGTCGAGAATCGAAATGTGCACGTGCAGACCATTACCCGCCTGGCCCGGATACGGCTTGGCCATGAAGGTGGTGTCCATCTCGTGGTCGTAGGCGATGTTCTTCACCAGACGCTTGAGCAACACCGCGTAGTCGCAGGCCTTGATCGGGTCAGAGACGTGATGCAGGTTCACTTCGAACTGCGCCGGGGCGCTTTCCTTGACGATGGCGTCCGCAGGAATGCCCTGCTCTTTCGCGCCTTCGAGGATGTCTTGCAGGCAATCGACGTATTCGTCGAGGTCGTCGATCAGGTACACCTGGGTCGACATCGGGCGCTTGCCGGAGACCGGCGAGCGTGGCGATTGCGGACGACCGTTCACGTTGTCCTGGTCGATCAGGTAGAACTCGAGTTCAAAGGCTGCGCAGATCGTCAGGCCCATGTCATCGAACTTGCTCACCACCTGACGCAGCACTTCGCGAGGGTCAGCGAAGAACGGTTGGCCTTCAAGTTCGTGCATGGTCATTAACAGTTGCGCGGTTGGGCGCTTCTGCCACGGCTCGATGCTGAGGGTATTGGGGATGGGGAAGCAGATTCGGTCTGAGTCGCCGATGTCCAGACCCAGGCCGGTGCTTTCCACCGTAGACCCGTTGATGTCCAGAGCAAACAGCGACGCCGGGAGGTTAATGCCTTTTTCGTAAACCTTATGAAGACTGGTGCGTTCGATGCGCTTGCCGCGCACCACACCGTTCATATCCGCAATCAGAAGGTCGACGTACAAAACCTCAGGATATTTCTTAAGGAATGCGTTTGCTTCGTTGAGTTGAACGGCACGCAGAGGGACCGACATGATGCACCTATTAGCTGTTAATTATTATGTTCACTTCATGTTCACGAGCCCAGTCAATCCGAAAGACAAAGTGAAGTCAATAGAGAACACTTGGCCTTTCAACCTTTATTTTCGGGCCTTTTATGGGGGCGAGAGTGCCATGAGAGCCTTGCACACCGTGTAAATGCTGAGGATCGGACGACCGGCGTTTAGAATTTTTTACATGAGAGTTGTTAATTAAAATCAACAAGGCTAAGCTCCGGAAAAGCTCGTTCAAGTGTGAAACTTCGAGGTGATAAAAATGGCATTCAAGCCATTGATCGGCGTTACAGCGTGCGTCAAACAGATTGGCCTGCACCCCTACCACATCAGCGGCGACAAGTACTTGCGTGCTGTCAGCGTCGCGGCTCTGGGGCTGCCCGTCGTTATTCCTTCCTTAGGCGAATTGACCGAAATCGAGGACCTGCTTGCGCAGCTCGACGGTCTGCTGCTGACCGGCTCACCCTCGAATGTGGAACCCTTCCACTATCAAGGCCCCGCCAGCGCACCCGGCACGGATCACGATCCGGCCGGGATGCCACGACCCTTCCTTTATTGCGTGCAGCGATTGCCGCCGGCGTGCCGGTACTGGGCATCTGCCGCGGCTTTCAGGAAATGAACGTGGCGTTCGGCGGCAGCCTGCATCAGAAGGTCCACGAATTGCCCGGCATGCTCGATCATCGTGAGGCGGACAGTCCGCAGTTGGCGGTGCAGTACGCACCGGCTCATGCGGTCACTGTGCAACCGGGCGGTGTGTTCGAAGCGCTGGATTTGCCCAAGGTGTTCCAGGTGAACTCGATTCACAGCCAGGGCATCGACCGACTCGCTCCCGGCCTGCGCGCCGAAGCTGTCGCGCCGGACGGTTTGATCGAAGCGATCTCGGTGGACCACAGCCCGACCTTCGCCGTCGGTGTGCAATGGCACCCGGAATGGCAGGTGCTTTCGAATCCTCCCTATTTGAGTATTTTCCAGGCGTTTGGCGACGCGTGCCGGCAACGGGCGGCGCGGCGCAATTCGCGCTGACGTAAAACACCCATTGATCCATTTACTGCCCCCGTGGGCCAGGCGGGCGTGCATTTGCGCGCCCGTCCCTCACGACAACAACACACCGCGATAACAACAAGTACTACCAGGCAGCCAGGACGGCGGCGCCGAATAAGCCCGAACAGTGCGCGCCATCAAGTCATGCGCAACATCCTGTAGGAGCTGGCGAAGCCTGCGATCTTTTGATCTTAAAGAGCAAAGTCAAAAGATCGCAGCCTTCGGCAGCTCCTACAGGGATCGCGTTCCGATTGATTGGCAGCGCAAGGCTCAGGCTTGCAATCAACTATTAAGTCAGGCCGCGTTGGCCCGACGACTGAAACCTGTTGGGAGTTTCACATGGCAAATGCCTCCAGCACTTACAGGAAGGCTCTTGAAGGTCACCAGGCACCGAAAAAGGTCCTGGTGAAAATCGATCGCGTGACCAAGAAGTTCGACGAAACCACCGCCGTGGACGATGTGTCCCTGGAAATTTACCAAGGCGAAATCTTCGCCCTGCTCGGTGGTTCCGGCTCGGGTAAATCGACCCTGCTGCGCATGCTCGCCGGCTTCGAGCGCCCGACCGAAGGGCGGATTTTGCTCGACGGTGTCGACATCACCGACATGCCGCCCTACGAGCGGCCGATCAACATGATGTTCCAGTCCTACGCGCTGTTCCCGCACATGACCGTGGCGCAGAACATCGCCTTCGGCCTGAAGCAGGATCGTTTGACCGCCAGCGAAATCGACGCCCGCGTTGAAGAGATGCTGCGCCTGGTGCACATGACCCAATACGCCAAACGCAAACCCCATCAGCTGTCCGGCGGCCAGCGTCAGCGCGTCGCCCTTGCCCGCTCCCTGGCCAAGCGTCCGAAGCTGTTGTTGCTCGATGAGCCAATGGGCGCGCTGGATAAAAAACTGCGCTCGCAAATGCAACTGGAACTGGTGCAAATCATCGAGCGGGTCGGCGTGACCTGCGTGATGGTGACCCACGACCAGGAAGAAGCCATGACCATGGCTGAACGCATCGCCATCATGCACCTGGGCTGGATCGCCCAGATCGGCAGCCCGGTGGACATCTACGAAGCGCCGGTCAGTCGCATGGTCTGCGAATTCATCGGCAACGTGAACGCCTTCGACGGCACCGTCGTCGACGATCAGGAGGGTCACGCGCTTATCCACAGCCCGGACCTGGAACAGAAGATCTACGTCGGTCACGGCGTCAGCACCTCGGTGCAGGACAAATCGGTCACCTACGCCATCCGCCCGGAAAAAATGCTGGTCAGTACCCTCAAGCCCGAGCAGCGCTACAACTGGTCCCAAGGCAAAGTGCATGATATCGCCTACCTCGGCGGCCACTCGGTGTTCTACGTCGAATTGCCTGGCGGCAAGATCGTCCAGTCGTTCATGGCCAACGCCGAACGCCGGGGCGCACGTCCGACCTGGGACGACCTGGTTTACGTGTGGTGGGAAGACGACAGCGGCGTGGTACTGCGCTCATGAAAACCTTCAATCAGCAATTCCTGAGGCTGGTCCCCAGCGGGCGCAAAATGGTGATCGGTATTCCGTTCATCTGGCTGTTCCTGTTTTTCATGTTGCCGTTCTTCCTGGTCATGAAGATCAGCTTCTCGGAAGCGGCGCTGGCGATTCCGCCGTACACCGAGATCTACAACTTCGTCGACCAGAAACTGCAAGTGCTGCTGAACCTGGGCAACTACGCGCTGCTGACCCAGGATGAGTTGTACATCTCGGCGTACCTGGGCTCGTTGAAGGTCGCGTTTTTCAGCACGGTAATGTGCCTGGTGATCGGTTTCCCGATGGCCTACGCGATTACCAAAGCAAGCAAGGAAGCGCAAAACGTCCTGATGCTGCTGATCATGATGCCGACCTGGACCGCGATCCTGATCCGCGTTTATGCGTGGATGGGCATCCTCAGCAACAACGGTTTGCTCAACGCATTCTTGATGTGGACCGGGCTGACATCGGCGCCGATCGAGGTTCTCAACACCAACACCGCCGTTTATATCGGCGTGGTGTATGCGTACCTGCCGTTCATGATCCTGCCGCTGTACGCCAACCTGGTGAAGCACGATCAAAGCCTGTTGGAAGCCGCGTCGGACCTGGGTTCGAGCAACTTCAACAACTTCTGGAAAATCACCGTGCCGCTGGCCAAGAACGGCATCATCGCCGGTTGCATGCTGGTGTTCATTCCGGTGGTCGGTGAGTTCGTGATTCCGGAACTGCTGGGCGGCCCGGAAACCCTGATGATCGGCCGTGTGCTGTGGCAAGAGTTCTTCAACAACCGCGACTGGCCGGTGGCCTCTGCCCTGGCAGTGGTGATGCTGTTGATCCTGATTGTGCCGATTCTGCTGTTTAACCGCAGCCAGGCCAAAGAGATGGAGGCACGGGGATGAAACGCTTCGGATTTTCAAAGTTCATGCTGATTTTCGGCCTGTCGTTTATCTACCTGCCGATGCTGATTCTGGTGATCTACTCGTTCAACGCCTCGAAACTGGTGACGGTGTGGGGCGGCTGGTCGGTGAAGTGGTACGTCGGCTTGCTCGACAACACCCAACTGATGGGCTCGGTGATGCGCTCGCTGGAAATCGCCTGCTACACCGCGATTGCAGCGGTGGCGTTGGGGACGTTGGCGGCGTTTGTGCTGACGCGCGTGACGCGCTTCAAGGGTCGCACGCTGTTCGGTGGCCTGGTGACGGCGCCATTGGTGATGCCGGAAGTGATCACGGGGCTGTCGTTGTTGCTGCTGTTCGTGGCGATGGCGCAACTGCTCGGCTGGCCGAAGGAACGTGGCCTGGTGACGATCTGGATCGCTCACACCACATTCTGTGCGGCGTATGTGGCAGTGGTGGTGTCGGCGCGCTTACGTGAGCTGGACCTGTCCATTGAAGAAGCCGCCATGGACCTCGGTGCGCGGCCGTTGAAGGTGTTCTTCCTGATCACCATTCCGATGATCGCGCCCTCATTGGCGGCCGGCGGCATGATGTCGTTTGCCTTGTCGCTCGATGACCTGGTGTTGGCGAGCTTCGTATCCGGGCCTGGTTCCACCACCCTGCCGATGGAAGTGTTCTCGGCGGTGCGCCTGGGTGTGAAACCTGAGATCAACGCCGTGGCCAGCCTGATTTTGCTGGCGGTGTCGATTGTCACGTTTATGGTCTGGTACTTCAGCCGCCGGGCCGAAGCCACCCGTAAACGGGCGATCCAGGAGGCGATGGACCAGACGGCCAGCGAGTCCTGGCAGCAACCTGAAAAACGACTGGCTGGAGCCACCACGTAATGTAGGAGCTGCCGCAGGCTGCGATCTTTTGATCTTGATTCTAAAAATCAAAAGATCGCAGCCTCGTTTTACTCGACAGCTCCTACAGGGAAATTGGCCTCCTCCTTCGCCAAACGGTTTTATGTTGATTGCAATTTTGCTTTGCGTACCTGAATAAAAAGAAATGGAGTTGTACCGATGAAAATGTTTGGCAGGACTCTGCTGACTCTGTCCTTACTCGGCGCCATGGCTACGGTTGCCCAGGCCGACGACAAGGTTCTGCGCGTTTACAACTGGTCGGATTACATCGCCCCGGACACCGTCAAGAAGTTCGAGGACGAAACCGGCATCCGCGTGACCTACGATGTATTCGACAGTAACGAAACCCTTGAGGCCCGCTTGCTCGCCGGTAAATCCGGCTACGACATCGTGGTGCCGTCCAACAGTTTCCTGGCCAAGCAGATCAAGGCTGGCGTCTACCAGGCGCTGGACAAATCGAAGCTGCCAAACTGGAAAAACCTTAACCCGGTGCTGCTGAAAAACGCCTCGGCCAGCGACCCGGATAACGCTCACGCCTTCCCGTACATGTGGGGCTCGATCGGCATCGGTTTCAACCCGGCCAAGGTCAAGCAAGTGCTCGGGGCCAACGCGCCGACCAACTCCTGGGACTTGCTGTTCAAACCGCAAAACGCTGAAAAACTGAAAGCCTGCGGCATCAGCTTCCTGGATTCGCCGACCGAAATGCTCCCGGCCGCCCTGCACTATCTGGGCTACCCGGTGAATTCCCAGGACAAGGGCCAGATTGCTGAAGCTGAAGCATTGTTCATGAAAATCCGGCCGTCGGTGGCGTACTTCCATTCATCCAAGTACATCTCCGACCTGGCCAACGGCAACATCTGCGTGGCCGTCGGTTACTCCGGCGACGTGCTGCAGGCCAAGGCTCGCGCCAAAGAGGCCGGCGACACGGTGAAGATCGACTACAGCATCCCGAAAGAAGGCGCCGGCAGCTTCTACGACATGGTCGCCATCCCACGGGACGCGGCGAACGTCGAGAACGCTTACCTGTTCATGAACTTCCTGATGCGCCCGGACATCATCGCCGAGATCACCAACAACATCGGCTACAGCAACGCCAACGCGGCGGCGACGCCGTTGGTGGATGAAGCGATCCGTAACGACCCGGCTCGTACCCGCCGCAAGAAGTGATGGCGACGTTGTATGCCATCCCGGACATGCCAATCGGCATTCAGCGGGTCATGACCCGGGGTGGACGCGGGTAAAACTCGGCAAATAACCCGCATTCCCCTGTAGGAGCAAAGCTTGCTCGCGATGGCGGCGGCACATCAAGCATCCATGTGACTGACCCACCGCTTTCGCGAGCAAGCTTTGCTCCTACAGGGGTGATGTATCCACCACTGATCAAATGTGGGAGCGGGCTTGCTCGCGAAGACGGCGGCACATCAAACATCCATGTGACTGACCCACCGCTTTCGCGAGCAAGCTTTGCTCCTACAGGGGTGATGTATCCACCACCGATCAAATGTGGGAGCGGGCTTGCTCGCGAAGACGGCGGCACATCAAACATCCATGTGACTGACCCACCGCTTTCGCGAGCAAGCTTTGCTCCTACAGGGGTGATGTATCCACCACCGATCAAATGTGGGAGCGGGCTTGCTCGCGAAGACGGCGGCACATCAAACATCCATGTGACTGACCCACCGCTTTCGCGAGCAAGCTTTGCTCCTACAGGGGTGATGTATCCACCACCGATCAAATGTGGGAGCGGGCTTGCTCGCGAAGACGGCGGCACATCAAACATCCATGTGACTGACCCACCGCTTTCGCGAGCAAGCTTTGCTCCTACAGGGGTGATGTATCCACCACCGATCAAATGTGGGAGCGGGCTTGCTCGCGAAGACGGCGGCACATCAAGCATCCATGTGACTGACCCACCGCTTTCGCGAGCAAGCTTTGCTCCTACAGGGGTGATGTATCCACTACCGATCAAATGTGGGAGCGGGCTTGCTCGCGAAGACGGCGGCACATCAAACATCAATGTGACTGACCCACCGCTTTCGCGAGCAAGCTTTGCTCCTACAGGGGTGATGTATCCACCACTGATCAAATGTGGGAGCGGGCTTGCTCGCGAAGACGGCGGCACATCAAGCATCCATGTGACTGACCCACCGCTTTCGCGAGCAAGCCCGCTCCCACAATGGTCTGTGGTGGAACGCAGATAGGTGAGCGACGTAAATCCCCTGTGGGAGCGAGCCTGCTCGCGATGAGGCCATCACATTCAACATAGATATCCGCTTTCCCTCTTCCGTTCATGCAGCGCCTTACCACCGCTGCACTTCCTGCGAACGGCCTCACCTGGCTTCCTCGGTCAAGGTGAATTTCAGGCGCCCTCGGGCGCCTTTTTTGTGGCTGCGATTCAGGGCACCAGCGGCCATTCGGCCAGTGCCCGGTAGTGGCCCTTGTGGGATTCGAACAACGTGAATTGATCGGCCTGCAAGACAAACTCGGGAGGCTCTGTCGTTTCAGGCACCGGCAATCGGTAGTCACGCATCAACGTCAGGTGGGGTCGAAACGCCTTCGGCGAATCCTCGAATCCAAATGGCAACATCGCCTGCTCCAACGCATAAACCAAACGCAACAACTGCGGCGGTGCCTGCTCGGGTACGAGTACCAAAACCCCATGCTTGCGCCAGACATCCAGTCGTTCAAGCATCACTCGCAACGCTGTGCCCGGCACCCGGACTTTCGCCGCCGCCGTACAGATGTCAGCAATCTGCACCACCCCCACAGCCCCCAGGAACATCAGGGTCAGGTGAAAGTTTTCCGCCGGGACCGGGCGGCCACTGCGCAGTTGCAGCGCACTGCGCCACCGGGCAAGCGCCCGGCGCTGTTCAGGTGCACAGCTCAGGGCAAAAAACAGCCGCTTGACCGGTTCATGGGATTCGTCGCTCACGCCTGGCACCTCCTGACATGCACGTTATAGTTGAACCCACCGAATCAACGGGAGGGCGCCATGCGAGCGATTATCAGCAAAGAGCCATGGTGGGCGATGCCACCGAAACCCGGTCAGGCCGAGTCCGAGCTGGAATGGGGCTGGCTGGTTCACTATAGCGAAGGTGAGCCGCGTTTCGAGTTCATCAAGGAGCGGCCGACGGACAGTGAAATCCATAACCGCAAAAGTTGCAGGATCACCCCGTCGTCGGAGTGACCCTGGGGGCGTTTGTCAGGCCTGGACGAGGACTTTGAAACCGCCAAAGACCATGCGCTGACCATCGAACGGCATCGGATTGACATCCTGCTGCATGCGCGGGTCGACCATGACTTTCTGCATCCCGGCATCGCGGGTGGCCTTGTCGGGCCAGACGATCCAGGAAAAGATCACGGTTTCGTCTTCCTTGAGTTTCACCGCCATCGGAAACGAGGTCACTTTGCCGTCCGGCACGTCATCGCCCCAGCATTCGGTGATGCTCAGGGCGCCGGCCTCCTTGAAGATCCCGGCGGCAATTTCTGCGTGCTGCTTGAATTTTTCGCGGTTGGCGGTGGGGACTGCGGCGATTAGGCCATCGATATAAGACATAGTCGTTCTCCTGCATGGGTTAATGGCCAATACCCGTTGTGACACTGCTCCCTCGCCACAGGGACGCTGTACATTCCTGGTCGCTTGATGGCATTGGTCAGGGGTCGATCTGTTGAGTAGTCGATCCGGTCGGGCTCCAATCGACAGTGCCCTCCCCGAGCCGACCGACGGTTCAGCGCTGCTTCCCAGGCTGCCCTCAACCTGCTTGGCCATGTACAGCGTTCCGGCCATGACGCCGCTGGTCGGGTTCTGCAGCAATTTCGTCCAGGCCTTGTCGAACGTGTTGCCCAGGCTGCTGCGGATCAGCGCCTCGCTGTCCGGCCGGTCGCTGGCCTGAATGATCGCCCGGATCCCCGCCACCCCCACGGTAATCAAGCCCCCGGCCAGTTTGCCGGCGGCTGCAGCCACCGCACTGGCCGCGCCGCGCGGGGCCATTTCGGCCTCCATCCGTTGGCTGGCCCGTTTGGCCACCGGCGCCATGCCGGCATCCGGCGAGGCGATACTTTTGTCACCGCCGGCCTTGTGGATCGTGTCGATCAACGCCGCATAGGCCGGCAACGTGTTCAACGGTTCGGTACTGACAACTTGATACAGCGAGGCATCCCGGGCCGGCGGCGGCCCGAGGGCGATGGCGGGGACTTTCTGGATCCGGCCGTTGAGCTGGGCGATGGGCACGCCATGGCGCTGGGCGATGACTTGCATCTGCTGGCCAAGGGTCTGCACGTAAAACACTGTGGCTTGGGCGAGGATAGCGTCGGGATCAATTTCCACCGCCACCGGCGCCAGCACCTGCTTCTGATACTGCTCCAGCAAATAGGCAGCCAGGCGCTTGGTCGAGGCATCCTGCTCGCCGCCTGCACTCAAGGTGTACAAACTGACTTTCATCGACAGCCATTCCTGGGTCCAGTAACTGCTGAACCACGGGATGAACTTCTCCTCGGTCTGTTCGTAAACCGGGTGCGCCAGTGCTCCATCGAGCCACGCGCGAACAGTCGGGCCTGTTCGGTGGCCTGTTGCGAGGCGCTGACAATCTCCCGGTCCACCTGTTGCCAGGTGCTGGGTGAGACGAATACCGCCGGTTCCAGCACCGGGGCACGCGCAGACGTGGCGCACCCCGCCAACACCAGCATCACGGCAACGATCAGCGAACACAGGTTCAAGATCGCGATATCCTACAGTCGCCCCCGAACGAAATGCCCGGTGCTCATAAAGCTATTGAGTTGAGTATAGGTCGCGGGTTTTGGCCGTTCGTCCGGAGAATGCTGGCGCCCTTGAAGCCGCCTTCGCGGGCGAGCCTCGCTCCTACGGGTCCGATGCAATCCCTGCTCGCGATGAGGCCCGCAAAAACGATGAAAAAAGCTTCACCATCATTCCTGTCGATATGCACCATCGTAATGAAAGCCTTCCGCAAAAAACCGTCCGGCGCAGGATCAGTCCCCTACCCAACGCAAACCCTGTACCAGAGGGGCAAACCATGTTGATCCATCTGCTGACCTGCCTGGCCCTGACCACTGTCACGCTGACGTTGTTTTCCCGTTTTTTTCTGGACATCGACCCATCCGAGGAGCACCCATCATGATCCACATCGTCACCCTGGCCGTGAGTTTCCCGGTGTTCGGCAGCAACTACTATTCGCAACAGGCCGTCTCGCGCAAAGAAATCGCGTTGGTGTTCGACAAGCAGTTCGAAGCCTTGCTGATGCCGGCAGCCGCCAACCACTTCAGTAACGAAGTGGTCGGGCTTAACGATCAGTTCCGGTTTTTGAATGATGTACTGGTCGAGCATTTGCTCGACACCGAAATGGCCCAGCGCCCATCACGCCAGTTCACCTTCTGACAGGGGAGCATTCCCCTGCTGACAGAATTGTAATGCCCCCATCACCTCCCCGTTATCTGCAGATTGCAACGATGTCACTCGGAGCTCTTGCGCAGGGGCCAACCCCTTGCGCCAAGAAAAATAAAACCAAGCCGAAGAACGTTCCAGTTCTGCCGAACCCAAGGAGTGATTGATGGTTAACCCTTCAAAGTATTCGATGGCCGCTTTAGCGATGGTTGTCAGTTCCGGGCCGTCCCTGGTCGCGGCCGAGGAAAAGTCCGGGGGCTTTGTTGAAGACAGCAGCCTGACCGTGCTCAACCGTAACTACTACTTCAATCGTGATCACCGCAATGGTCAGTCGAGCCCCACGGGCAATGGCTATTCCGAGGCCTGGGCCCACGCGATTATCAGCAAGTTCGAATCCGGATTTACCCAGGGCACGGTCGGTGTCGGCGTTGATGCATTTGCGATGATCGGACTGAAGCTTGATACCGGCGATGGTCGCAACGGTGGCCATAGTTCGTTCGACGTATTGCCCGTCAACAACGACGGCGAGGCGCGCGATGAATACACCAAGGTCGGTGGCGCGGCCAAAGTCCGGGCCTTTGATACCGTGGTGAAAGTCGGCGACGTATTCCCTTCCACCCCGGTGGTGGCTGCCGGTGATTCCAGGCTTCTGCCGGAAAGTTTCCGGGGCGTTACCGCGACCAATACCAGCCTTGAAGGCCTGACACTTCAGGGCGGTCGGCTTCACGCCATGAGCCAGCCGGTCTCCAGCAACATGCGCGACAACTTCGCGACGTTCTACGCCGGCCCGGTCAACTCACCGTGGGCTGGCTACTTCGGCGGTGACTACGCGCTGAATAAAAATGTCAGCGTCAGTCTTTATTCCAGCCGTCTCAAAGACGCCTGGAATCAATACTACGCGGGCACCGCGTTGAATCACCCGCTGTCGGATGAGCTCTCGGTATTTGCTGGCCTGAACTATTACAAAGCCGTCGACGAGGGTAAGCAACTGCTGGGCAAGTTCGACAACAACATCTGGAGCGGCCGCATCGGCGTGAAGTACGGCGCCCACTCGCTGGCACTGTCCCACCAACGCAATAACGGCAACGACGACTTCGATTACCTGCGCCAGTCGGACTCGATCTTTCTCGACAGCTCGATCCAGTACAGCGACTTCAACTCGCCAAAGGAACGCTCCTGGATGGTCCGCTACGACCTCGACATGAGCCCGTATGGCGTGCCTGGCTTGTCGTTCATGAGCCGTTACGGCCGCGGCTCCGGTGCCGACTATTCCAACGCGAACGCCGTGTACATGCGCCGCGATGCCGAGGGCAACCCGCTGACCGACCAGAAACGCTGGGAGCGCGATATCGAGGTGAAATACGTGGTTCAGACCGGCACGCTGAAAGACCTGTCCTTGCGCCTGCGCCAAGCCAATACCCGGGCAACGGCGTTCGAGTCGGACCTGGATGAAGTGCGCGTGATTGTCGAATACCCGCTGGCGATTCTGTAAGGCCCCGCTGCTCGGTTGAATCTGCACATTCACCTTTAGAAGCTCCTTGCTCCTTTGGAAGAGGTGAATTTTTTGGCGTCCTTCGGGGCGCCTTTTTTATGCCTGTGATGGTGATATCGCGAGGCACATACAAAACCTGTGGGAGCGGGCTTGCTCGCGAAGGCGTTGTGTCAGTCAACATTTATATCGACTGGTAGACCGCCTTCGCGAGCAAGCCCGCTCCCACAGGGAAGTGTGTTTAATGCACTAGCTGCGCTGTTGCCGACACTCCCCCGCCACCGTGTACTTGACCGTATTGAGCTGCCCTTGGGAGTCTTCATAGGTCATGGCCGCCGGCACCACAGCGCAACGCTTTTCCGGGCGCACGACGCTCACGACTTTAACCACGTCCATCTTCATCCCGTATTCATACTCCTTGACCACCGGAGCACGCTTGCCCTGGCTCACGGCGTACTGCTCCATGGCCTGCGTATTGGCGCTCATCATCTTCTCGAAGGCCCGGTCACCGCCCCCTTCCGCCCATACACTTGAAGCCATCGCCAACACCGCCACACCACTCATTACATTAATTAACTTCATATCCAACACCTCGCCAAGTAATCAATAAAATGGTATCAACTCGACGCTATCAACGGCGTTGCACCCACATTACAAAAACGATATAAACCGCCCATAAAAAAAGCCCGCCACCGAAGTTCGATGACGGGCTTGTTCATGTGCAGCACGATTACATTTGTTTGGTTTTATCATCCTTTGCAGCATTCAATACTACCGGATCACCCTTCGCTTCCTTGGCCGCAAATGCCTGCACCGCCTGGTCATTAGACGTCATCATCCGGTCGAACGTCCTGTCGCCACCGCCCTCAGCCATTGCAAAGGACGAAAGAATCAAAGCACCTGAAAACGCACAGACTTGAGCAAGTTTCATTTGTGACACCTCATTAATAATTGACGCTGTCAGGGTATCAATTGGAACCTGTCACGACGGTGGCACCGACATTACATATTCGTTATGTTTGCTTACCGACAATCAACCCACTAAGCGGCTGATATAACTTCATCTTCTTCCCGACGGTGCGCCCACTGATAAAGCGCCGGCAAGATCAGCAACGTCAGCGCCGTCGAGGACAGGATCCCGCCGATCACCACCGTCGCCAGCGGCCGCTGCACCTCCGCCCCGGTGCCGGTGGCCAACGCCATCGGAATAAAGCCAAGCGAGGCCACCAGTGCCGTCATCAACACCGGACGCAACCGCGTCAGCGCCCCCTCATTGATCGCGCTACCCAGCGAGCGCCCTTCTTCCCGAAGATTGCGGATGAACGCGATCATCACCAGACCGTTGAGCACCGCGACCCCGGACAAGGCAATAAAACCGACCCCCGCCGAGATCGACAATGGAATGTCGCGCAGCCACAACGCCATGACCCCACCGGTCAGCGCGAAAGGGATCCCGGTGAACACCAGCAAGCCGTCCTTGAGGTTGTTGAACATCATGAACAGCAAGGAAAAAACCAGCAGCAGAGCAACCGGAACCACGATCTGCAGCCGTTTGGCCGCCGATTGCAGTTGCTCGAACTGCCCGCCCCAACTGATCCAGTAACCCGCCGGGATCTGCACTTGCTGTTCAATCCCGCGGCTGGCTTGCTGGACAAACGAACCCATATCGCGCCCGCGCACGTTGGCGCTGACGATCACCAGGCGCTTGCCGTTTTCGCGGCTGACCTGGTTCGGCCCGAGCACCAGATCGAGGGAGGCCACTTCCGACAACGCGATAAAGCCAATCTGATCGGCACTGCCATTGAGCAGGGCCGGCACCGGGATCAGCAACGTCGACAAGCCCTCGACATCCTTGCGCATGGCGTCGGACAGGCGCACCACCATGTCGAATCGACGATCACCTTCATACAGCGTCCCGGCCTGGCGCCCACCGACCGCCACCGCGATGGTGTCTTGCACGTCACCGACGTTCAGGCCATAACGCGCGGCTTTGTCGCGGTCGATGTTGATGGTCAGCACCGGCAGCCCCGTAGTCTGCTCGACCTTGACCTCGGAGGCACCGCTGACCTTCTGCAGCGCCGCCGCAATTTTCGCCGCCGTGCTGTTGAGCACCGCCATGTCATCGCCGAACACCTTGACCGCCACGTCACTGCGCACCCCGGAAATCAATTCGTTGAAACGCAGCTGAATCGGCTGGGACAACTCGTAGTTGCTGCCCGGCATCATCGCCGTGGCGTTCTGGATATCGGCAATCAACGTCTCGCGGGACTTGTCCGGATCAGGCCATTGGTCCTTGGGTTTGAGCATCACGTAGCTGTCGGAGATATTCGGCGGCATCGGGTCGGACGCAATTTCCGCGGTCCCGGTGCGCGCGAACATGCGCTGCACTTCGGGCACTTTTTCCAGCACCCGTTTTTCCAGGCGCTGCTGCATTTCCACCGATTGCGTCAGGCTGGTGCCCGGCACGCGCAAGGCTTGCAGGGCAAAATCACCTTCACTGAGGCTTGGCACAAACTCGCTGCCCATTCGACTGGCCACCACACCCGACATCGCGATCACCGCCAATGCCGCGCCGAATGCGATCGAGCGATGGCCCATGACCCACTCCAGCGCCGGGGCGTAGACCCGTCGGGCGCCACGCATGATGAGGTTCTCTTCTTCCTTGACCTTGCCGGTCACGAACAGCGCAATCGCCGCCGGGACAAAAGTCACCGACAACAACATCGCCCCGAGCAAGGCAATCACCACGGTAAACGCCATCGGGTGGAACATTTTCCCTTCGACGCCGGTCAGGGCAAAAATCGGCAGGTACACGACCATGATGATCAACTGGCCGAAAATCAGCGGCCGGCGCGCTTCCTTGGCCGCGGCGAACACTTCATGAAAGCGTTCGGAGCGCGTCAGGATGCGCCCGTGATGCTGCTGCGCATGGGCCAGCCGCCGGATGGCGTTTTCGACAATCACCACCGCACCGTCGACGATGATCCCGAAGTCCAGCGCGCCGAGGCTCATCAGGTTGGCGCTGACTTTGTTGGTGAACATGCCGGTGAAGGTAAAGAGCATGGCCAACGGAATGACCATGGCGGTGATCAGCGCCGCACGAATATTGCCCAGGAACAGGAACAGAATCGCGATCACCAGGATCGCCCCTTCCACCAGGTTCTTCTTGACCGTGGCAATTGCCTTGTCCACCAGGTGCGTGCGGTCGTACACGGTGACCGCGACCACGCCTTTGGGCAGCGAGCGGTTGATTTGCTCAAGCTTGGCGGCCACGGCCTGGGACACCGTGCGGCTGTTCTCGCCAATCAGCATGAACACCGTGCCGAGCACCACTTCACGGCCGTTTTCAGTCGCGGCACCGGTGCGCAATTCGCGGCCAATGTCGACGGTCGCGACGTTCTTGATGCGGATCGGTGTGCCGTCGACATTGGCCATGACGATATTGGCGATGTCGTCGATGGTCGCCACCTGGCCTGGGGCGCGAATCAACAGCTGTTCGCCGCTGCGCTCGATGTAACCGGCGCCGACGTTGGCGTTGTTGCGCTCCAGCGCGGTCACCAGGTCGGTCAGGGTCAGTTTGTAGGCCGCCAGGCGTTTCGGATCGGGCGCAATCTGGTACTCCTTGGCGAAGCCGCCGATGGTGTTGATTTCCGCCACACCCGGCACGTTGCGCAACTGCGGCTTGATGATCCAGTCCTGGATCACCCGCAAATCGGTCGGCGTGTACGGGCTGCCGTCCTCCTTGAGCGCACCGTCCTCGGCCTCGACGGTCCAGAGAAAAATCTCCCCCAGCCCGGTGGAGATCGGCCCCATGACCGCCTTCACGCCTTCGGGCAATTGCTCCTTGGCGACCTGCAAGCGCTCATTGACCAATTGCCGGGCGAAAAACAGGTCGGTGCCTTCCTTGAAGATCACCGTGACTTGCGACAACCCCGAACGCGACAGCGAGCGGGTCTGCTCCAGCGCCGGCAAACCGGCCATGGCGGTTTCGATGGGAAAGGTGATGCGCTGCTCGGTTTCCAGTGGCGAGAAACCCGCTGCACCGGTGTTGATTTGCACCTGCACGTTGGTGATATCGGGCACCGCGTCGATCGGCAGCTTCTGATAGCTGGCGATGCCGAGGCCGGCCATGAGCAGCACCGCGAGCAGCACGATGATGCGCTGCTCGATGGAGAATTGAATCAGGCGTTCAAACATGAGGACCTTCTCGTGGCAATGACGGATCAGTGGGCGTCGTTAGTGAGCGTGCTCAGCCGAGGCTTTACCCAGTTCCGATTTGAGAATGAAGCTGCCGGCGGTCGCGACTTGCACCCTGGGCGCCAGGCCTTCGGTGATCTCGACCAGGCCGGCGGCGCGGCTGCCGATCACCACCGGCTGCGCCTTGAAGCCGTCATCGGTTCGAACGAACACCGTGGGCGTGTCCTCCACCGTTTGCAGCGCGGCTTGCGGCACGGCGACCTTGGCCTGGCGGGTTTCGGTATCCACCCGAGCGGTCACGAACAGCCCCGGACGCCAGGCGCCTTGCGGGTTGGCCAGGGTCACGCGGACCGTAGCGGTGCGGGTCTGCTCGCCCAGCAAGCTGCCGACGTAGGCCACGGTGCCACTGACTTCGGCATTCAGTTGCGGAGCACTGACCGTGACCGTTTTGCCCACCAGAACCTTGTTCAAGTCCTTCGGCGAGACACCAAAGGTCACCCACACCCGCGACAAATCCGAGAGCGTGAAGGCGTTGGTGGTTTCGCTGACGACCTCGCCGAGGCCCAGGTGTTTTTCCACCACCACACCGTCGAACGGCGCCCGAAGTTCATAGCGGTTGCCACCGCTGGCCACCGAACTGCCGCTGAGCACGCTGATTTTCTGTCGTGCGTTGCCGAGGGCGATTTCAGCTTCTTGCAGGGCCTGGCGGGCCTGGAGGAAATCCTGCTCGGCAGAAATCTTGTCCTGCCATAGCTGCCGTTCACGGGCGTAGGTGGTACGCGCCAGCTCCAGACGCCGTTGTGCGCCGGCTTGTTCGCTGCGTTGATCGGAGATCTGCTGGCTGGCGATGACCGCCAGCAACTGACCTTTCTTCACCGACTGGCCGAGGTTGACGTGCACCGACTCGACCACACCCGGCACGCGCGGCACCACGTGGGCGGTGCGATCTTCGTCGAAGCGGACCTCACCGGGAAACGGCAACGAGAGGCTGATGTCCCCGGCCTTGGCTTCGGCCAACTGGATACCGGCCGAGGCGATCTGTTCTTCGCTCAGCGTCAGGTGGCCTTCTTCGGTTTCGCCGTCACCGTGAGACGCTTTCGTTTCATCTTCGCTGGCGTGATCGTCGTGCCCCTTTTCGTCCTGCGCCTGAACGGCGGCCGTCGGTGATGCTGCGCCGCCCATCCAGAATGAGCCGATGCCAATACCCACCGCGAGGGTCAGTGCGGTGACAAATAGATGTTTTTTCCATGGAGACTCCCTGCGCCGTCCCGTTGGCCGGGCAGCGATAATAAAGATGAGATTCAGCGGCTGCGGGCGAGCGTCTCGACATCACCGAAAATCCGCTCGATACGTACCCACGCCTCGGTCGCCTCGGACATCGCCTGGATGTATTGGGCGCGGGCGCTGATCAAGGTGCGCTGGGCATCGAGCACGTCGAGGAAGTTGAACTTGCCCATCTCAAAACCACGGGTCGCGGTGTCGACGGCGCTTTGCGCGGCGGGCAGGATCGATTGGTCGAACGACTGGATTTCCGTGTTGGCGGTCAGCCATTGATCCAGGGTGGTCTGGATGTCCGTGCGCAGACGCAGCTCACTGGCGTTGCGCAGGTCGCGAGCCTGATCGGCGCGGCGCGCAGCGGCGAGGATGTTGCCCTGGTTGCGGTTGAACAGCGGGATCGGCATCGACAGCCCGAAGACGTTGACCCGCTCGCGCTCCAGTTCGCTGTATTGGCTGCCGACACTCACCGTGAGGTCTGGAATCCGCTGGGCTTTTTCCAGGCCCAGGGACGCTTCGCGCTGATCGATCTGCAGCTTGGCCAGGCGCAGTTCTGCGGTGTCTTCGATGCGCGCCAGCAGCCGCGAAGTCGACGGCACGGCGGGCATCGAGCGCTCGGGAACGCTCACGCTGACGAACGTCGGCAGCGGCGCCCCCATGACCTGCGCCAGTTGCTGCCAGGCACTGGCCTTGTCGCGCTCGGCCCTTCTGAGTTCCAGGCGGACTTGCGAGCGCTGAACCTCGGCGCGCGTCCCTTCGACCGGCGATGCCTTGCCGCTGTTGATCCGCCCTTGCGCCACCCGCACACCGCGTTCCGCAAGTTCCAGCGACTGGCGTGACAGCAACAAGCGTTGCTGCGCTGTCGAGGCGCCGTAGAACGCCTGGATGACGTCGGCCCGCAACACGTTGCGCTTGCGCTCCAGCTCGATGCCCGCCGCATCCTGGGCGCGGCGGGCGACGTCGATCCTCGCCCCGCGCTTGCCACCGAGTTCGATCGGTTGATTGAGCATCACCGTCGTGGTTCGCGAGTTGCGCCGTGTGTCCTCCGCTTGCCAGGACACCTCGGGGTTAGGGCTCAAACCGGCTTGTTGCCGATCGCCCTGGGCGATACCGATCTCCCATTGTGCCGCCGCCAGATCGGGGTTGTTGGCAAACGCCGTTCGCAGGGCTTGATCCATGGTCAGTGCTGATGAGGCCGAAGCTGCCGCAACGCTTACGCCGGCCCATGAGAGCAGGCAACTTAAACCGAGAATCCTGCTGATGTTCAGGGGAATTATTAACGTTCGATGCCAGCGCAATTTCAGACTTCCTTTAAAGCACTAATAATTCAATGGCATCAATGTAGAGTTGCACAGCTATCAACAAGGTGACTGTAAAATTACAAATACGTTATTCAAGGTTCCGCTGGTATTTCCTGCACTAACATGGCCAGGGTAAAAAGCTAATAACCCCACAAGCAATATGAAGAAACAAATACTGCTCAATTATCCGCCGAACAGCACTTGTCGAAGTTTCACAACCATGTAAGCCGTCAAACTTCATGCGACATGTTGTCGCTACCCCAAGGATTCGCCGCTCAAGAACAATGCTTTGGCTTGACCCTGTAGCAGCTACAGGCTTTACCGTGACGATCATTGAGGCGTTTCAAACGCACTTTACATTCGCTCAGAGAACCCAAAAACAACAACTAACTTTTCTGAACAATCCAACCATTTCCGGTTATTTAAAAAGGTGACCTATCATGCGAATCCTTGTCGTTGAGGACGAGCTTAAAACTGCCGAATACTTGCATCAGGGACTGACGGAAAGTGGCTATATAGTTGATCGCGCCGCGAATGGTGCTGATGGACTTCATCTGGCCCGTCACCAGGCCTACGACCTGGTGATACTTGACGCCAATCTTCCGCAACTTGATGGCTGGAGTGTGCTTGAACAACTGCGCCAAAGCAGCAACACCCAGGTGATGATGCTGACCGCACGCGGGCGCCTGGCAGACAAAATTCGCGGCCTCGACCTGGGTGCCGATGACTATCTGGTCAAGCCGTTCGAGTTTCCCGAGTTGCTGGCCCGGGTCCGAACCTTGATGCGTCGCAGCGAACACATTCCGGTGCCGCCAGTGCTCAAAGTGGCCGATCTTGAGCTCGATCAGGGCCGCCACCGGGCCTTTCGTGGCGAGCAGCGCATCGACCTGACGACCAAGGAATTTGCGCTGCTGCACCTGCTGATGCGCCAGTCGGGCGAGGTGCTCTCGCGCACGCAGATTATTTCACTGGTCTGGGACATGAACTTTGACTGCGACACCAACGTGGTCGAGGTGTCGATCCGGCGTCTGCGCGCGAAGATCGACGACCCGTTCGACAACAAGTTGATCCATACCTTGCGCGGCGTTGGCTATGTGCTGGAGGCCCGGGAATGAAGCCGGCCAGCCTGTCCATGCGACTGGGTTTGACCGTGAGTATTCTGGGGGCGTTGCTGGTGGTGTTGCTGGCGGTGCTGGCGTTTATCGCACTGTCCCATGAGCTGGACACACTCGCCAAAAGCAGCCTCGACAGCAAAATGCAGCAGATCGAGCACAGCCTTTCGGGCTATGAAAAACCCGGCGACATCAACGCCCAACCCCACGCGCTGCTTGATCAGGTGATGGGCCATGACAACCTGAACCTGACCCTCTACGACCTGAAGAACCTGCGCTCGCCGCTATTGAAATTCGGCACGGGGTTAACCGACCCAAGGGTCGAGTTGAAGGCGGCGGCATCGGCCATCGACCAGGTTTCATATTCCAGGAGCACGGATGCGGAAGGCCGGCATTTCCTGACCGCGTCACGGCTCATTCGACTCCCCAACGGCACGAGCGTCGCCGTGTTGCTGTCGATTGATAGCGCCAACGACGACACCCTGCTCAGTGCGTACCTGCGCTCGACAATCATCGCCTTGCCGTTGCTGCTGATCCTCATCGGCATCAGCGCCTGGGCCGTGGTCCAGCGTGGCCTTGCGCCGTTGCGCGAGTTTCGCAAGGTCGCGGCGATGATCTCGGCGCAGGACCTCAGCCATCGACTGTCGGTGGTCAAGATGCCCCAGGAACTCAGTGAACTGGCCCATGGCATCAACTTCATGCTGCACCGCCTCGACGGCGATGTTCAGCAGTTGTCGCAGTTCTCCGATGACCTGGCCCATGAACTGCGCTCACCGATCACCAACCTGATGGGCAAGGCCCAGGTGACACTGTCCAGGAGCGACCGAGCGAGGAATACAAAGCGGTGCTGGTGTCCTGCACCGAAGAGTTGGGCCGTGTGACGCGGATTGTTTCGGACATGCTGTTTCTGGCGCAGGTCAGTCACCCCGCCGCGCTGGTCCCGTTCGAGACCATTGCGCTGGAAGATGAAGCGTTGAAAGTCGTCGATCTGTTTTCACTGTCGGCGCAGGAGAAACGGATCAGCCTGAGCGTTACCGGCAGCGGATCGACCCTTGGCGACCGGTTGATGATCCAGCGGGCGATTTCCAACCTGATGTCCAACGCGATACGCCATTGCCCGCCCGGCCAGGCGATTTCGCTGGTCATCGAAAACCATGCCAGCCAGGTTTCACTGTGGGTGGGCAACCCTGGCACCGGGATTGAACCGCAGCATCTGGCACATGTGTTCGACCGTTTCTATCGGGTCGACACCAGTCGCTCCCGCGCGCAGGGCGGGACCGGGCTTGGTCTGGCGATTGTGCGTTCGATCATGAGCCTGCATCAGGGCAGCGCCGAGGTGCAAAGCCTGCCGGGCAGCGCCACCGTATTCAGGCTGGTGTTTCCCAATCTGGAAGGGCAGATCTCCTGGCCATCCAAACGACAGGAAACCACCGCCGGCTAGTGCTCCATGCCGAGGTCTTTTTCGAGCCCTGCATGGAACTGCGAGTGCTCCAGTTGCAGGGTCGTATGGCTGATGTGAAAGGCCTCGCTCATCAGGCGTGTCACTTCAGCCAACACCGCTTGCCCGGCCTCGGAAGAACCCTGGACCACCAGGTGCGCACTCAGGACATTCTTGCCACTGGTCACCGCCCAGATGTGCAGATCATGAAGGTCCTCGACGCCGTCAACCGCCCGAATACTGGCCTCCACTGCATTGAGGTCGATGCCTTCCGGCACGCCTTGCAAGAGGATATTGGTGCTTTCCTTGAGCAACACCCAGGTTCTGGGCAGCACCCATAAACCGATGGCCGCAGCGACGAACGAATCGACCCAGGACCAGCCGGTGTAGCGAATGATCAGTGCCGCGCCAATCACGCCGATGGAGCCAAGCATGTCGCTCCAGACCTCCAGGTACGCGCCTTTGACGTTGAGGCTTTCGTCACTCGCGGACATCAACAGGCGCATCGAGATCAGGTTTACCAACAAACCGATCACGGCGACGATCAACATGCCGGTGGACTGGATTTCTGTCGGCGTGCGAAAGCGCTGGAAGGCTTCGTACAGAATGTAGATGGCGACCAGAAACAACAGAATCGCGTTGAACGCAGCGGCGAGGATTTCGAACCGGGCGTAACCGAAGGTACGCCTCTTGTCTGCGGCGCGTTTGGCGATCTGGATGGCGACCAATGAGATCGCCAACGCGGTAGCGTCGGTCAGCATATGCGCGGCATCGGACAGCAACGCCAGACTGCCGGTGACGTAAGCACCAATGACTTCCGCGACCATGAAACTGGCGGTCAACGCCAAGGCGAACCACAGCTTTTTCTCGTGCCCGGCCCGTGCTTGTCCGTGACTGTGTCCTGCGCTCATCGGTCGCTCCATGGGGTTTCTGTTTGGGGAGAGTGGACACCCTGTAGCGGGTTCAGGGTCAAGCGGGAAACTGTGGTGACTTGAAGACCGCTTTCGCGAGCAAGCCCGCTCCCACATTTTATCCGTGTGCGACGCAGATTCCCTGTGGGAGCGGGCTTGCTCGCGAAGAGGCCCGAAAAACCACCACCACCCCAAGCCATACCCCGCCAGGACAGCAGCCAATTGCCACCTATACTCCAGACACCCTACCCCGCAAAGGATCTGCGCCTCCAACAATAATAAGCAGAGGTGGAACATGGTCTGGCAGCAAATCTACGACCCGTTCGGCAACCCGGTGTTATCGACGGCCATGGCGGCCACGCCGGTGGTGGTGGTGATGCTGGCGTCCCTGGCTTTTTTCATATCAAGGCACACATGGCCGCATTGCTGGCCCTGGGTTCGGCTTTGCTGATCGCAATATTTGCGTTTGGCATGCCGGCGAACATGGCGGGCTCGGCGGCGCTGTTCGGCGCGGCCAACGGCTTGCTGCCGATTGGCTGGATCGTGCTGAACATCATCTTCCTGCACCGGCTGACCACCGAGAACGGCTCGTTCAAAGTGCTGCAGGATTCCCTGGCGCGCATCACCGACGACCGACGCCTGCAACTACTGCTGATTGCCTTCTGCTTCGGCGCGTTCTTTGAAGGCGCCGCCGGGTTCGGCACGCCGGTGGCGGTGACCGGGGCGATTCTGATCGGGCTGGGCTTCTCGCCGTTGGCCGCGTCAGGCCTGGCGTTGATCGCCAATACCGCGCCCGTGGCGTTCGGCGCCCTCGGCACGCCGATCATCACCCTGGCCAAGGTCACTGGGCTGGATGAAATGGAGCTGTCGATGATGGTCGGCCGGCAGTTGCCGTTCTTCTCGGTACTGGTGCCGTTCTGGTTGATCTGGGCCTTCGCCGGCTGGCGCAAGATGCTGGAAATCTGGCCGCCGATTCTGGTGGCCGGGGTCAGTTTCGCCGTGCCGCAATTCATCGTGTCGAACTACCATGGGCCGATGCTGGTGGACGTGATTGCCGCGCTGATTTCCATGGCTTGCCTGACCGCGTTCCTCAAGGTCTGGAAACCCGCCACCGTATACACCTCGGCCGCCCTGTCAGGGCGCGTCGACAACTCGAAAATAGACCCGGAGCATGAGCAAAAAACCGAGGCCAGTACGACCTTTGCCAGCGATGCCAAGCCGGCGGTCATGCGCGCCTGGATGCCGTGGATCATCCTCACGGTGTTCGTGTTCGCCTGGGGCACCCAGGGCTTTAAAAACCTCTTCGACACCCGCGCCGTCACTGACCCGCAAACCCACGCGGCCATGCTCGACCCACAGGGTAAACCGCTGCGCGAAGCGAACCCGATCTTCTCGCCCGCCCTGACGTTCACCACCCTGCACCAGCAAGTCGAGAAGGTTCCGCCGGTGGTGCCGCAACCGAAAACCGAAGAAGCGATCTACAAGTTCACCTGGTTCACCGCCACCGGCAGCGGGATCTTGCTGTCGGCGATTCTCGGCGGGTTGCTGATGGGCTATTCGATCCCGCAACTGGCGCGCCAGTACCTGCGAACGCTGTGGGTGGTGCGCTTTTCGCTGATCACCATCGCGGCAATGCTCGCCTTGGGCTACCTCACGCGCTACTCGGGGCTGGACGCCACCATGGGCCTGGCATTCGCCGCCACCGGGATTTTCTACCCGATGTTCGGCACCCTGCTCGGCTGGCTCGGCGTGGCGCTGACCGGCTCGGACACCGCCTCCAACGTGCTGTTCGGCGGCTTGCAGCGGGTGACGTCCGAACAACTGGGGATCAGCCCGATCCTGATGGCCGCCGCCAACAGCTCCGGCGGGGTCATGGGCAAAATGGTCGATGCACAGTCAATCGTGGTCGCCTCCACGGCGACACGCTGGTATGGCCATGAAGGGGAGATTCTGCGCTACGTGTTTTTCCACTCGATCGTACTGGCGATCCTGGTCGGCGGATTGGTGACGTTGCAGGCGTATGTGGCGCCATTCACTCAGATGGTGGTGGGCGGGCATTGAAAGGGCACGGCGCCAGGCCGTACCCTCGGGGCCTGGCTTATATATGCAGCCAGGCCAGTGTGCCTAACACGACACTGGCGCCGCCTGCGGTGTAGGCGAGTTTTTCAGCCACTCCTTGCGGGTCAGCAAGGTGATCGCGGCCAGGGAAATGGCGATCTGAATCGCGGTCATTGCCTGGGCCCAGCGGTGATGCTGGTGCAACGCCTGCTCGGACTTCGCATCCCACACGCGAACCTCCTCCTCCAGCGCTTCGGCTTTCTTGCGCACCACTTCTTTTTCTTGCTTGTAGCGCTCGGCTTCAGCGACGTAGTGCGCGGCATCGAGACCCGGGATGTGGGTCGCCAGTTCGGACAGGTTCTGGCGGCTGGATTTGGCCTGGTAGTAATTCCACTGGTTGGAGGCTTCGGTTTTCTCGATGGCGGCGTTGTTCTTGTCCATCGCCGCTTCGCTTTCCGTGGAGCCCGCCTGATAGCTGAGCAAGGCACCCAGCGTCGCCATGATCGCCGTCATGACTGCGATTTTGCTGGCGAAATTATCACCCTTGCCATGGGCGTGGTGGGTGACGTGTTCGACATGTTCTTCGTGTGGACTGGGGACTTCGAACGCTTCAGACATGGCTTTGACTTCGGGGGTTGGACAGGTGTCGAAGTGTAAGGCGCGCCCTCCTGCGAAGTGCTTGTCATTGGACTACCGTTCAGCCTACGTTCAGGCAATGTTCATTCGGCGTGGCTCAAGCAGATGAACCATCAGGCAGGCATACAACGTTACCAGGATAAACAGCCCCATGCGCACGGCAGCCGCGGTGTAGACGTCCTTGCCGGCGGCGCTGTCCTGCACCGACTGGCCCAGCAGGATAATCAGGGTGATCAGGCTGTTGAGCCAGAACCCGGGGCTGAACCGGGTCGGGCTCAGGGCATACAGTTTGCGCGCCAGTACCAGGCCGAACAGCAGCATCCACAGAAAGAACATCCACAGGTGCACAAACAGGCTCAGAGCGCACCAGAACAGAATCGCCAATGCGCCGCCGAGCAGCGTCGAGCCGAGCAACTCGCGACCGGCGTTGCGCACGGTCGTGGTAGAACTCTGTTGACCGAGGCTGACCGCTTTGAGGATGATCGGCAGGTAGCGGGCCGGATCGATCAGCGCCAGCAGGAACGCCGGCAACACGATCAACGTGGCGCGCAAAGCGACCCGGCCGACGTCTTCCGCCGGCAGTGTCGGGGCGGCAGGTGCTGGCGGTGCATTGGCCGGCTCGGGAAACAGCCCATGACTCAATGTCACGACGATCACGGCCAGCAGCAACCCCTTGACCAGCGCTCCGATGACCATCAGCGCAAGCTCGAAACTCGCGGTGCCGGCCGCCGAAATCATGGTCAGGCCAATCACCAGGAACGTCACGATCAGGTTGTTGCCGCCGCGCAGGCCAAAACGAAAAACCACGAACAGACCGAGGCCAATCAGCAACAGCCCACTGACCGGGTAATAGCGCAGCAGCGCAATCAACAACAGCCCGATGCTGGTGGTCAACATCGCCACCAACGCCAGCACCACCCCGGCCTTGAGCGGCAGCGGCCGATTAAGGGTGGCCAGGAACAGCAGCGCCAGCACGGGCGCGAGAAAAGGAATCGGCAACGCCAGACCGAAACTGGCGGCCAGGCACAGCGCCGTCCCCGTGGCCAGGCGCAGGGCGCGCTGATCCCCGGCGGTGCGCTCAGTAGGCATACGACAACCAGCTCATCAGACTCAAGAACATCCGGCCGAGCGGGTTCAGCGGGTTGCCCTGGCTCGGGAACGCCATGACTTCAGCCTGACCGCCTGCGCGGATGGCGCGACTGTCGCGCAGGCTGTTCAAGGCGTCTTCGCCGAACTCGATCACCACCGGAAAGCGCTGGGCCGGGCGCAGCCAGGTCACGGCTGTTCTGAATACTCGGCAAGGTGCCGGGCGCTGTCGCCTGGCCGACACTGACGCCATAACCGACACTGCGCACGCGGCCCTCGAAAACTTCGCCCGGCAGAGCGTCCAGCACAATGGCCACCGGGGTCTCGGGCTGGATCAGGCTCAGGTTGTTTTCGGTCATGTCGGCGCTGATCCACACATCGTGGATGGCGATCAGGGTCATCACCGGGCTGCCGCCGGCGGCGAACAGCCCGGCGTCGGTGCGCAGGTCGGTGATCAAACCCACCGAACGCGCATAGATGCGAGTATTGGCCAAGTCCAGCTCGGCTTTCGACAACGCCGTCGCAGCGCTGCGTAGCTGTGCGTTCTCTGCCTCGTTGCCGCCCTCCTGCTCCTTCGCCCGTTGAATTTCAGCACGGGCCGCTTCCACTTGGCTGGCGGCCTGTTCGAGATTGGCCCGCGACACCTCCAGCAGGCGCACGGACACCGTTCCCCGGTCTTCGCGATACAAGCCTTCCAGTCGCTGATTGTCCTGCCGCGCCTTGAGCTCGTTGGCCTGGGCAGAGCGCAACGACGCCTGTGCCGAGGCGATGCCAGCGGTGCCGGCGCCGATCTGGCGACGGGTCGATTCGAGGTCGGCGCGGGCGCGATCGACGGCGATCTGATACGGCTGTGGATCGACCTCGAAGAGCAGGTCCCCGGCCTTGACGTCCTGGTTGTTGCGCACGTTTACGCGGATCACCCGCCCCGCCACTTCCGCCGCCACCGGAATGACAAACGCCCCGACCCGAGCCTGTTGCGTGTAAGGCGTGAAGCGGTCGGCGAGCAAGTACCAGGCAAGGCTGAGGATGATCAACAGCAGCACCCACTTAATGCCTTTTTTCGCCGGGTCGGCGGTCGGTACCGTTGCTTTCGGTGCCGGCGCTTCGACAGGGGGCGGTGCGGCTTCACTCATGGTTGTTCACCTTGTCGGACAGTGGATAGGCGGGCTGCGCAGCGCCGGGGTCGTCCAGCAGGTCGTCCCAGTCCGTGCGTTTTTCCATTTGCTTGCGCGTGGCGCTGTCGATGATTGGCTGCGCGGCGTACCAGCCACCGCCAAGGGCTTTGTACAGGGCGATCAGGTTACTCACGGCATCGCTGCGGCTGATCAGGTAGTTGTCCTGTTGCTGGAGCAATGCCTGCTGGGCATCCAGCACCCGCTGAAAGTCTGAAAAGCCTTCGCGATACTGCGCGCTGGCCAGCACCAGCGAACGTTTGGCCGCCACCTCGGCCTGGCGCAGGATGCGTTCGCGTGCCAGGGATTGGCTCAGGCCGCTGGCGGCATCGTCAGCCTCACGGGCGGCCTGGCGCACCGTGTCGCGATAAGACTCGATCAACTGTTGCAAACGCGCATCCTGCACCCGCACGTTGTTGCTGATCCTGCCGTGATCAAACAGGTTCCAGCGCAGGCTGGGGCCGCCGATAAAATCCAGGTTGTTGGACGTGCCGCCCACCGAACTGGCCGACCAGACGATGCTGCCAAGCAAGCTCAGCGACGGATAAAAATCACTTTCGGCCACGCCGATCAGCGCCGACTGGGCCGCAACGTTCAGCTCGGCCGCGCGCACATCGGGCCGGCGCAGCAGCAGGTTGGCCGGCACATCCTGCAGCACGGCGCGGTCCACCAGCGGGATCAGCCCGTCATTGTCCGTCACTTGCGGCAACTCACCCGGCGCTTGCCCGGTCAGCACCGACAAGGCATTGCGGGTTCGATGCAGTTGATCTTCGAAGTTGGGAATGCTCGCCAGGGTGCCGAGGTACTGGGTCTTGGCCTGCTGCAGGTCGAGCTCAGCCGTCTGGCCGCTGTTGAACAGTTTGCGGGTAATGTCCAGGCTGCGCTTTTGCTGCCGGGTGTTGTCGCGGGCGACGCGTAATCGCGCCTCGGTGGTACGCAGTGAAAAGTAGGTGTCCGCCACTTGGGCACGCAGCAGCACGAGCGCGTCTTCGTAGTTGGCCTGGGCGGCGAAGTAGCTGGCATCCGAGGACTCGATGGCCCGACTGAAGCGGCCCCAGAAGTCCAGTTCCCAAGCCACGTCGAAGCCTTCACTGAATTGCCAGATGTGGCTGTTCTGCGGGTTGCTGCCGCTGTACTGACGGCGTTCCACGTAGAGGCCGTCGACACTGGCCTGCTGCAGTTGCGGGTAACGTCCGGCCTGGGCGATGCCCAATTGTGCCCGGGCTTCCATTATCCGCAGGCCGGCCATTTTCAGGCTGGAGTTGTGCGCATCGGCGTCGGCAATCAGTTGGTCGAGCACCGGGTCATTGAAGACTTGCCACCACTGACGGATATCCGGGTTCGCACCCCGTTCGCTGGATTGCTCCAGCGCCGGCGTACTCCAGTGTTTGACCCAGTCTTCGCCAGGGGACTGGAAGTCCGGCCCCACACGCATGCAGCCGCTAAGGCCGAGCGCGCCCAGCAACAGGAGCGACCCTGACCGGATCAACATGGCTGCACGTGGATACATGACGGGTCCCGACCAGATAGATGACTGGAGCATAGCCGCCCCAATCAAAACGCGGACTCGCCCGTTGTGGCGTATCAGCTGCTACGCTTTTCAAGTGCTACTAACCGCTGCAGTCCATCCAGAAAAGGTACGGCCCTCATGACCACCCAACCTCACTCAGCCGGCTGGCGCTTCAAACTGGGCATCGTCATTTTGTGTTTGATGCTCGGGTCGTGGTTGATGGTGCCGCTGGCGGCCGCGGTCGGTGTCCCCGGTTCAAAGATCGCCGCGCTGACGGGGGTCTTGTTTATCAGCAATAAGGTCCTGCTGATTCTGGTCATTGCCGTCATGGGCAAGGCCGGCTTCCAGCAATTGAAGCGCAGCGTGTTTGGTTACGTGACCTCGCTGGCGCCCAGCGCCGAACTCGAAGTCGGCCCGGTGCGGCATTACATCGGCCTCGTCATGTTCTGCGTACCGCTGATCTCGGCCTTTCTTGAACCCTACGTCGACAGCATTTGGCCGGGGCTGCGGCCAAACCTCTGGCAGGTTCAAGTCTTGGGCGACCTGATGCTGATCGGCAGCTTTTTCGTGCTGGGCGGCAACTTCTGGGACAAGGTCCGCGCGTTGTTCATTCGCACCGCCAAAGTGAGCAATGCCTAGCGGGAAGCAAGCTAATGAACCGTCTGACGGCGAAAGACTTCGCCCCTGAGTTGCTGGAACTCTACGACTACTACGTACATGGCCGGATCAACCGGCGCGAGTTTCTCGACCGCGCGGCGTTGTTCGCCTTGGGCGGGTTGAGCGCCTGCGCATTGCTCGCTGCCCTGAGCCCGAATTACGCCCTGGCCGAGCAAGTGGAATTCACCGACCCGGACATCCTCGCCGAGTACATCACCTACCCGTCACCCAAGGGCCACGGCCAGGTTCGTGGCTATCTGGTGCGCCCGGCGAAAACCGCCGGCAAGGTGCCGGCGGTGGTGGTCGTGCATGAAAACCGTGGGCTCAACCCTTACATCGAAGACGTCGCCCGGCGCGTGGCCAAGGCCGGTTTCATCGCCCTCGCCCCCGATGGCCTGACATCGGTGGGCGGCTACCCCGGCAATGATGACAAGGGCCGTGAGCTGCAACTGACCGTCGACCCGGAAAAACTCATGAACGACTTTTTCGCGGCCATCGAGTGGCTGATGAATCACGCCGCCGGTACCGGGAAAGTCGGCATCACCGGATTCTGCTATGGCGGTGGCGTCGTCAACGCGGCCGCGGTGGCCTATCCGGAACTGGGGGCGGCGGTGTCTTTCTACGGCCGCCAACCCGAAGCCAGGGATGTGCCGCGAATCCAGGCGCCGCTCATGCTGCATTACGGCGAACTGGACACCCGCATCACGCAAGGCTGGCCGGCCTTCGAGCAGGCATTGAAAGCGGCGGGCAAAACCTATGAAGGCTACATCTACCCAGGCGTGAATCATGGGTTTCACAACGACTCCACGCCCCGCTACGATGAAGCCGCTGCCAAGCTTGCCTGGAGCCGGACGCTGGACTGGTTTGGCCGGTATCTGGCGTCCTGAATCACGCTCAGGCCTTCTGACCGCTACCAACGCCCCTGGCAATATCGATTCCCCAATCCAGGGCGGCTTCCATGTCCAACAAGTGTGGCGATGGATCGCTGTCTTCAAGAATGACCGTGCCATCTGGCCGGTAGACACCGATGAACATCTCCAACGAGCCGTCCCTCAGGATCTTGGCCTTGACCTCGATTTTGCATCCGTTCGACAGGGTTTCCGTGTGGATCAAGTGGCGCTCGGTCATTTTTCACTCCCGGTTTTTGGCCTGAAACCAATATCAAAAGACACTGCAGTTTAATGCCAAACGTTATATTGAAAAGTCATTATTAATGGCGATAAGGAGGCCGGTTATTTATGAGAAAAAAGCTGAACAGGCCATTCTTAATCGCCATTCCTAATATAAAAAAAGCGTCAAGCAAACACTTCGCGATGAGTAAATCCCTGTTAAAAATTTAAAAGGCATTATGCCTCCATTGGACATTGCATATTTAAAGAGTCCTGCTTAACTGCAAAAACTGCTAATGACGGCAGTACTTGCTAACACCACGGAAGGAGTCGTTATGGGCCATTCACCTTCTCACCCCATCCCCCGTACGGGGTCGCCATCCAGAGCGCTATCAAGGAAGGCAACCTGCAACAGATGAAAGCGTTATTGAAACAACGCGACCCATCGAAGCCTGAACCCAAAGAGCTACAGACCGCTTACGACACACTGGCCAGGGAAGTTTCGCGCCAGGAAAAACACTAGCTCTGTTTTCCCCCTTATTGCAATGGAGGCAATAACCATGTCTGGTACTCACCAACAACCTGTCGGTTTGTTCCCACTCGCCTATCGAATTGGTACTTCGGCGCCGGGCGCACAAAGCCTGGCATTCAATCTGCTGGTCTTTACCCCTGAAGAAACGGTCAGCGGCACCGCTGCGATCACTCAGGCGACCAACCCGCCGCTGGATATCCACTCCGATGTCTGGGGCGAATACACCTACCTGACTGTCATGTCACCCGGTGTCAGCAAAATCCTGATCACCGCACAAGGCAATCACGGCGGCCCAGGCTCGAACTCCATCGTGAATTTCAAGATACGGCTGGTGGTGGGCACCGACTGGAAGGACGGTGTCGCCAACTATTCATACCTTGATGGTCAACGCTGGGTCGAAGTGAACAACGTCCCTGCCCACCTCACCGAAGCGGTGCGCTCCAACGCCTTCCCGCCGCTGGAGCCGGGCCCGGTTATCCCGCCGAACTCGTCGTATCCGCCGATCATGCCGCTGTACGCCGCGCCGATTCAAAGCGCCATTGCCAGCGGTGACCTGGCCCAGATGAAAAACCTGGCGAGCCTGGCCACGCAACAACTGGATCAGCAGCCACAACTGCAAAGCGCACTGGAAGCCGCCAAGGGCGAAATCAGCCGGCTGGAACGCCGCTGACCCGGCCACTCAATGTGCCTGGTTTGTCCTGAATACACTTAAGGGAGTTGCACCATGTCAATCGGACTTTTTCACACTCGCCTCATCGTCAGCAATCATCTACTCGGCGCACCGGTTTTGACCCTGGACCTGTTGGTGGACACGGTTAAAAAGAAAGTCAGCGGGGTTGCCAGCCTCTTTCAAAGCGCTCATCCACCGGTGCACTTCCGTGCCCGGGTATGGGGCGAGTATTGCGAGGCCAAGCTGATTCCGACGGCCGAAAGCCACATCATCCTCACCCTGGATGGCAGCCCGAGCGGCCCGCTCAGCCAGATTGCCCAGACCTTTCATTTGAAGGGCATCCTCGGCGCGGACTGGGTCAGTGGCTTTGTCGACTACCGGTACTACGAGCAGGGCGTCTGGCATCAAGTCAAGCACGCCGCCGTCAGTCCATCGCCCGTGATTGGCCCGGTGGAGCCTCCTCATCACGTCCTGCCGCTCTACGCCGTCGCGGTGCAGCAGGCGCAAACCAGCGGTGACCTGGCGCAACTGAAATCGGTGGTGCAGCGCGGCGAACAGCAACTGGCTCACAGCGGCGCCTTACGCAGTGCGCTGGAACAGTTGACCGCTGAAATCGCTCGGCTGGAAGCACGCTAACCGGCCAATAAGCGATTGAACTAACGAGGAGCAATCTGTGGCGAGGGAGCAAGCTCTCTCGCCACACCTTCGAAGGATTCGTGCCGCGCACGTGTCTGTGCGCAAGGATTTCCCATGTCAGACAACCGCCCTGCCCGCTACCTCAGTGAAACCGACCTCAAACGTTACGTGCCGGTGCATGTGGTCTGGGAAATCACCCTGGCCTGCGACCTCAAATGCCTGCATTGCGGCTCCCGCGCAGGCCATCGTCGACCCGATGAACTGAACACCCGGGAATGCCTCGACGTTATCGACTCCCTGGCCGCGCTCGGCACCCGCGAGATCACCCTGATCGGCGGCGAAGCCTACCTGCGCAAGGACTGGACCCGGCTGATCCAGGCCATCCACGATCACGGCATGTACTGCGCGATTCAAACCGGCGGGCGCAACCTGACGCCGGCGAAAATGCAGGCCGCGGTAGACGCCGGGCTCAATGGCGTCGGTGTCTCCCTGGATGGACTGGCACCGCTGCATGACGCCGTGCGCAATGTGCCGGGCTCATTCGACAAGGCCGTCGACACCCTGCGCCGCGCCAAACAATCCGGGCTGGCGGTGAGCGTCAACACCCAGATCGGCGCCGCCACATTGCCCGACTTGCCCGAACTGATGGAGGTGATCATCGGCCTCGGCGCCACCCATTGGCAGATCCAGTTGACCGTCGCCATGGGCAACGCCGTCGATCACCCGGAGCTGTTACTGCAGCCCTATCAACTGCTGGAAGTGATGCCGTTGCTGGCACGGCTTTACCGCGAAGGCGTCGATCGTGGCTTGCTGATGAACGTCGGTAATAACATCGGTTACTACGGCCCGTATGAACACATGTGGCGCGGCTTCGGCGACGAACGCGTGCACTGGAGCGGCTGCGCCGCCGGGCAAACCGTGCTGGCACTTGAGGCCGATGGCACCGTGAAAGGCTGCCCATCATTGGCCACCGTCGGTTTTTCGGGCGGCAACGTGCGCAACATGAGCCTGCACGACATCTGGCATTACAGCGAAGGCATGCACTTTGGTCGCTTGCGCTCGGTCGACGACCTGTGGGGCTACTGCCGCAGTTGCTACTACAACGACGTCTGCCGTGGCGGCTGCACCTGGACTTCGCACTCCTTGCTCGGCAAACCCGGCAACAACCCGTACTGCCATTACCGCGCGCTGGACCTGCAAAAACGCGGACTGCGCGAACGCATCGTCAAGCTTGAAGACGCCGCGCAAAAATCCTTCGCGGTCGGGCGTTTTGATCTCATCACTGAACGCATCGAGACTGGCGAAACGGTGAGCAGCGTCAGCGACAGCGGCCAGGTGATCAAACTGGCGTGGGCGAATCAGGGCCAGAAATCACCGGACGAAGGGCGTGTTCCGACGCAGTTGGCCTTGTGCCGGGGATGTTTGCAGTACATCCACCCGCATGAAGTGACGTGCCCTCATTGCACTGCGGATGTGGCCGCCGCCGAGGCCGGGCATCAGGTGGATCGAGCGCGGCAGCAAGCGATCATGAATACGCTGAACGGGTTGTTGGGGTTGCCACAGAGCACATTGATGTGAAAGGGCTGCTCCCTTTTCTTCATCTGCGAGTGATGACCTTTCAGTCATGACACAAAGGATCGCCTCCCCGCTTACTCATCAATGGGATTGTGCCTATGGTTGGCCTCTACCCAGCGTCAGAGCAAGCAGAGGTATTCATGACCACATTCAGAACCTACGTCATCACGGGCACCGCCTCCGGCATTGGTCGTGCGACACGACAGTTGCTCGAATCACAGGGCCATCGAGTTATCGGCGCCGACTTGCGCGATGCCGAGATCATTGCCGACCTGTCCACCGCCGAGGGTCGGCAAACCTTGGTCGAGCAAGCCACGCAACTGAGTGAAGGCGTGGTCGACGGTGTACTGGCGGTGGCCGGTGTCGACCTTGCCGGACCTGCGACGGTGGCGATCAATTACTACGGTGCACTGGCGACGCTGGAGGGCTTGCGCCCGCTGCTGCTCAAGTCCCGTGAGCCACGTGCAGTGGCGGTGTCATCGATTGTGTCGATCCACCCGGTCGACCAACTGATGGTCGATGCCATGCTCGACGGCACCGAAGCCCAAGCCAGACTCCGTGCCCAAGAGGCGCCTTACGCCTATGCCAGCACCAAACAAGCCTTGTCGCGCTGGATTCGCCGCGTCGCGCTGAACGCCGAATGGGCCGGTGCCGGGATCCCCTTGAACGCCATCGCGCCGGGGCTGGTCAAGACTGAAATGCTCTCGCACCTGTTCGAGGATCAGGCCACCAGGGACCGAATCAACGCCGGCTGCCCGATGCCGTTGAAAGGTCCTTACGAACCCAACGCAGCGGCTGAACTGCTGGCGTTTCTGGCCAGCGAAAAGAATGGCCACATGACGGGCCAGACGATCTTCATCGACGGTGGCGCCGATGTGGCGTTGCGGGGCGATTCGGTCTGGTAGCGGACAGCATTTTGCGGCGGGTGGCCCGGTAATCGATGGACTAGACTGCTAACGCCGTCTTCAGGCCAAGAGCACTCAATATTGCCCAGAAAAAGCAGGCGCATGCCACGAATCCTGGTGTACATCCTCGTATCGATTGCAGCCGTGTACTTGCTGCTCTGTGCAGCGCTGTTCGTGTTTCAGCGCGCCCTGATTTACTTCCCCCAACCCAGCACCATCGAGACACCGGATACGTTGCTCAAACTGTCGGTTAGCGACGCGGACCTGCAGGTATCCGTCAGGCCACACGTGGGCCCCAAGGCGTTGATCTATTTCGGTGGCAATGCCGAGGACGTCTCTCGAAACCTGCCGTCGTTTTCCCAGGCGTTCCCGGACGAGGCGATCTATCTGCTGCATTACCGAGGCTTCGGAGGAAGCTCGGGATCACCTTCCGAGGAAGCGATTGCCCGTGATGCGCTTGATTTGTTTGACCGGGTCTACGCCGAACATCCGCAGGTTGCCGTGGTCGGTCGCAGCCTCGGCACCGGCGTTGCGATCCGCCTCGCCAGTCAACGCCCGGCCACGCGCCTGATCCTGATCACGCCCTACAACAGCCTTCTGCAAATCGCTGTGCGCCAGTACCCGATGTTTCCGGTGCAGTGGTTGTTGAAGGACACGTTTGATTCCGGGCGGTACGCCACTCACATCAGCGTGCCGACCCTGTTGATCATGGCGGAACACGATGAGGTGATACCGCGGGTGAGCACGGAGCGGCTCTATGGGCAGTTCACTCCGGGTGTGGCAACGCTGAAGGTCATCAACGGCGTGGGGCACAATTCGATCTCCGAGAGCCCCGAGTACCTCAAGTTGATAGGCGCCCAGTTGTGAGTGCGGTTGTGAACTGTCCGCACCCACCGCGTTGAAAATCGATCCCTGTAGGAGCTGCCGAAGGCTCGGGCCGCGTTCGGACGATCTTTTGATCTGGTTTTATAAAAAAGACAACGTCAAAAGATCGTCCGAACGCGGCCCAGCCTGCAGCGCTCTACGTTAGCCGCGTTTAGTGCCCCCGCGTCTAGCGTTTGCACGCCAGGCGTTGCGCCCAGTTACCGCCATTGACTCGCTGGCACTGTTCTTCGGAATCGAACTGCACATGGGCCGCGACCGGGCTGACGAGCACGTCTGCGTCCGCCAACGCCTCGGCCGTCAATTCGACCATGCGTTCGCCCTGGCCGCTGGACAATGCCTGTTGCTTTTCAGCCTCGGTATCGAAGACCCAGATCACCCGCAGACTGGAAGGAAACTCGGCGTAATCGACCTCGTGGGTCAGCCAGCAGAAACCGACGATTTGCGCTTTGGCCGTTTCGCAGGCTTCGGTCAGGGTGGCGACCAGGCGACGTTCGATGCGGGCTTGATCGCGCTTGCTTAAAGCCATGGGTTGATCCTTGTGAGTGGCGAGGGGAAGCGCCAATCATACGATCCTGCGCGCTTGTGGCGAACACTGGTTTGTTGTCAGACAGTTTTTTGCTGTCTTTAGGGCCCCTTCGCGAGCAAGCCCGCTCCCACACTGGACTGTTGTCGTTCACAAACAGTATGTTCACAACCGTCCATTGTGGGAGCGGGCTTGCTCGCGAAGACCCATTTAGCCGCCGCAAAACTATCTATTCGACCTCATTTCGGCCGACGAACCGCCCGCAATTTTCCACTACCCCCGCCACCACAAAAGAACTGATCGGCACCATCGGACTCAAGCCCCGAGACGCCGACGCCTGCGGGCATCTTTACGCTTTCCAGCACCTCACCTGTCGCCGGATCAACACGCCGCAACTCACTCTCATCGCCCTCCCACGTCCCATGCCACAACGCACCTTCGACCCAGGTCACGCCGGTGACAAAACGGTTGGACTCGATGGTGCGCAGAATCGCCCGGTCTCGGGATCGATCTGATGAATCTTGCGGTCGCGGTACTCGCCGACCCACAGCGTTCCTTCGGCCCAGGTCAGCCCGGAATCACTGGGACCGGGCGCGGGGATGGTGTGCAGCACGCGACCGGTCCTGGGGTCGATTTTCTGGATGCGGTCGGCGGCGATCTGGAACAGGTGCTCACCGTCGAACGCGGTGCCGGCATCGGCAGTGACGTCGATCGAGCGCAGGGTCTGGCCGCTGGCCGGGTCGAGGGCGTTGAGTTTTCGCCGCTGGCGAACCAGACATTCTGGCCGTCCCAGCTCACGCCATGCACGGCGTCGACACCGGTAAAAGGGCCATATTCACGGAGGATTTGGGCTGCTGAGTGTTTCATGATGGTTTCCTCGTCACGGGTTGGTGAGGTGATCCTAATCACTGGGCCACGGCGCCGTGAGTAACAAAGTCGTCGCGAAACCCGGCACCGGCGGGGTCATCCAGCGCCGCGCCCGTCCGCGCCCGAATGATTGCACCTTGGCGTCGGCCGCCAGTGTGTCGAGTGCCCGTTGCACCGTGCGCTGACTGGTGCCGAGGGCCAGCGCCAGGGCGGAGCTCGACCACGATTCACCGTCGGCGAGGAAGGCAAACAGCGCGGCGAATTTTTCTTCAACGGGCCGCGCCAGTAACACGACGTCGGTTTCATCGCGCGACACCAGGGCATAGCCGCGCGGGGTCGCGGTCACGCTGGCCAGCGGCTCAAGCGCCGCACGCAAGCGGCCGACTTCGACGCGCAACCGGGCGCGATGGGATTCATCGCTGAGCTTCAAGCGAAAGGCTCGGGCGATCAGCATTTCTCTCGGCACATCAGCGGGCCAGGCTTCAGCCAGTGCCCGGGCGATGGCAAACAGCACCGGGCGCGAGGCCAACGAGACCGACATCCCGGCGCCGCGCACGCTGTAGCGGCAGGCGTCCACCACCAGCGAGGTTGAGGCGAGCAACCTTTCTACCGCGTCCAGCAACAGCGGGCGTTCCTGACCACGGGCAATCAGTCGCGCAACAGGCGTGTTCAACACCAGAGCCGCCTGTTCGACCTCGGCACTCAGTGCCGGGATCGCCGCTTGCCGGGCGGCCTCTTCGGCTCTGGCCAGTGCCGCGCGAGCCATGTTCGATTGCAGGCGCCGCATCGCGATCCCGGCCACGACCAGCTCATGGACGGTGCGCAAGGCCGGCGGCAGTGGCGCGGGGTCAAGTTCGGCGAGCAGCTGCTGCGCGTCATCCAGCCGCCCGATCAGCAGCAGGCGCCGAATCGCCAGGTAGCGCGCATGGGCGGCGTTGACGAAATCGCCGTGGGTTTCAAGCGTCAACCGTGCCGTGTCGAGGGCCTTTACCGGCCAACCCAAATCCCGAGAGGCCAGGGCGATCTCAGCCTCGGCGACCACACACCTCGCTCGCGCCAACGCCTCTTTCGGCCCGAAGGCCCGCGCCGCCCGC
>NZ_JAEKEZ010000003.1 GCF_016650815.1 Pseudomonas sp. TH31
CGCCTTTCTGACGAACAAAGGTTTCAAACTGTTCTGGCCTCACACCGGTTTCAGTGTCGATAGCGATGTAGTACAGGCTGAAGACCGGCACCGATGAATTCTTTTGTTGTTCCATCTGATGCCCCCCTCAGGCTTGCGGCGTGACGAACTGGGTGTTGATGACGGCTTCGACCAGCGTCACACCGTTCGGCGTCAGGCTGACCAAGTCTCCATCGACGGTAACCAGCGCTTTTTCAACCAGCGTCTTGAGTGTGTGGCTGATAATCGGGTTGTCGTAAAAGCTTCTGCCTTCAAAACGCTGTTTGAATACGGTGTCATTCACCGGAACCAGCGTGGAAAGGGCCATTTTGAACGCGTTGACTTCGCGCTGGAGCGGCGATATGCCTCGGCTTCCTTCGATGGGCAGGCGGTCTTCATCAAGCGCTTGCTTGTATGCGTTGTAGTCAGTGATGTTGATGGCTTCGGCGCGGGTGCATTTGGAGCTGCCACCCAGGCCGATCGCAACTTCCGGGTACTGTTTCTCGAGATCGGTGATCAGCCCTTTCCATTTCTCCGACTCCAGATGGTTCTGGTGGAAGTACATAGTCGGGTGTTCGCGATAACCGGGTGATAGGTACTGCTCAATCAGCTCGCGCATCTGGTACTGCTTGCCAAGACCCGGGAAGGTCATGTTGTTGATGTTGATCAGCCCTTTTCTCTGCCAATGGCTTTGCCTCTCCCCGGAAACGCCGGTACGCGACTTCATGAACTCTTCCATGTGCAGCTTGGCGATGACCACGTGAGAAAGCTCAAGTTCAAGGCTCTTTTCCATGTCGAATTTCACATCATCCACGCTCTGGCCGAGCATGCCGTAGATGAGGTCGACGCTGACCCAGTCGAGGCCGATTTCACGCGTGTGGCGGATGGTATCCACGCACTCCTGGGCAGAGTGCATACGCCCGCAGGCCGAGATAATGCGATCATCGAACGACTGGGCACCGAAGCTGATCTTTGTAAAGCCAAGTTCCTTCAACAGTAGCAGGTAGGATTTGGTCAGTGAACCCGGCTCACCCTCGAAGCGCATGGTGGCAGCCGAGAAGTTGAAATGGTTCAGGTAAAAACCCATCAGGCGGCGCAGTTCCGGTTCCGGCAGCAGCGACGGTGTACCGCCGAAGATGTTGAATTCGCCGACTTCGGCTTGGGCAAGACTGGGGACTTTCTGAAGCCACAGGGTGGCCTCTTTGATGTTGTAGTCCACTAGGTCCCGGAACACCACTTGTGACGAGGCGGCCTTCGGGTTCAGAATTACCGTTGGGTACTGGCAGAAATGGCAGCGGTAGCGGCAGGTCGGAATATAGGCCCACAGGTGGATCTGTTTGGCCTGTTTGATTTCGCGGTCCATGTCCTCAAAAAACGAGGGCAGCGGATAGTCAGGAACATCACCGGGAAAAACATGGCAACCGAAGGGGTCGTTGAACACATACTCCAGAAAGGCGCTGTTATCCGACCGGGCGAGAAAATCGTATACCTGCGGCGTTGGATAGTTGGGGTCGATATCGTTTAGTGAGCCCAGAGCTTCGTTGTTCATCAGAATACCCCTCCGTTCGCAAAGTAGTTATGTGCTTCACCGGACTCGCGATCTTCGGCAAAGTAGTAGACAAAGCGTTGGAAATCTTCCGGTTTGACCACATCAAAGCATCCCGGCAATGGCGGGGCGAATCCAATATCCTCGCCAACAGCACGCCGCAAAGCGCTGAAGATTTCCTCGCGGAACTCAAAATAGAGGCGATAGGCCGGGGTCTTGTAGGTGTGAATCGGTTTGAAGTCGATAACCCGCGCCCCATGTTTGATTTCATGGATGCGCTGATACAAACGATCAGCCACCGGCCCGGTGAAGAACTGTCGCACCACCGGGTTTTCGAGCAACATCTGCGGATTGAGCAGCGCTGGCAACACGATGTTCTTGGGTACGAAGTCTTTGATCGAGTAATCCCAGGCTTGCTGCGATTGCCCTGGCGTGGTGTCACACAACGTCGAGGTTTGCTCATTCACGTCCGGGCGCACGTCTTTCATGGTAATGATTCCGTCCTGCCCGTAGGCGTTACCGGTGATCACCTCATCGAGGATGGTATCCACCCGACGACTGTTGATCTCAATGCGCGAATCACGGGCGTAAACCGGCTTGCCGCCCCATGCGATAACCCGAATCCCGAAGTCCCAGTCGTCGGAGAGGTGTTCCACAAAACGGCCGTTGTTCAGTTGGTAGAAGATCTCGATGCCGCCCACTTTGTCGTAGATGCCTCGCTCAACGGCAAAACCCTTGCCGTCCGGAAAGCCACCAAACAGTGAAAACGACATGTCGCGACAGCGCAGGGTCTTCTGGATCTCGTTGAACAGGTTCGGGCGTTTGCGAAAGGACGCTTCGTTGTAATAGTAATTACACGTGCCCAGGTCGCCGTTTTCCTCGACCATTTTTTCAATCAGCGTGTGCAGCCAGTAAGCATCCACGGTGCAGTCCGCATCAGCGGAAACAATGTAGTGTTTGTTTTCGATGCCCAAACGGATGTCGCGTTTCTTTGAGCGCAAAGAGGCATAATCCATGCCGCGTTTTCTGGCAGAAGAAACGCCCTGAATGGTCTCCTGGATAACGTGAATATCCATCGATGGATTAGCAACCTTGAATTCATTGATCTTTTCTATCGAGTCATCCGTTGAGTTGTTATCTACAAAAATCAACTCATACGTGGAATGGGTGATCAAACCTCCGTGTGTTTTTTGGTTGAACAGCGAATCCAGCACACTATCAATACGGTCACTTTCGTCATAAAGCGGTAGTACAACCGATACAAAGACAGCCTCACGCATAATTCCTCCTTTAAGAACTCAAGTCCAACATACTCATTACGTTATTAGAGAGCACCCGCTGACCAATGGAAAAGTTTCTATGTGCCACTTCACCCATCAGCGTCTTGTTGTTTAACAGCTGGTAGACGTCATCAATAAAAGCATCATCAGGCAGACCGTCCTGCTCTGGTGAGATCTGCATAATTGGCGCTTCAAACCCGTACTGGCCGTACACCTCCAGATAATATTCATAGCGTGTGGTGATGTAGCAGCGCTGGCTGCTGATCGCTTCTCCCACGGGATTGCCATAGCTGTCATACCCCCAGGAAGTGAGAAAGGAAACCAGGTCGCAGGAGTAATACAAATCTTCAATGGTCATCGACTTCTCCTTCGACGGCATATAGTCGTGGGACAGTGACCCGATGAATTTTATAAAGGGCTCAACCTGAAGCTCCCTCGCCAACCGATTTAATACTTCAAAGTAGGCGGGGTGTTCATCAGGATCGCCAGCGACCGCGAGGTACACTTTTCGGCCGCTACCGTTCTGGGCAAAAAGTGTGTTCAACTTATGGATCAGATGTATATCCCTGTCCTGGCGTTTTTGCGGAATAATACGGGTCGTGCGGGCAATCAAAATATCGCTGTCGCGGATGTCCAGGCTTTCCTTGATGTTGGTGTAGGTACCTTGCCCGCTGAAGTCATAAGTGTTTTTCCTCACCTTGACTTCAACTTCGTGATTGCACCATTCCTCGAGTTTTTTTCAGGTGGTTGTTTAGGGTAACATATGTGATGTAACGGGACGGAACAGGCTTGACGGCGTGGGGGTAAGGCTCCGGACCGTATTTCATTACGGTCTTCTCACTGTTCCACATCAGGTCATGATCACGCCAGATAACGAAATGCCCCATGCCATGTCTTTTTCCGTAGGCTTCGATGGCCAGGTACAACGCTTGGGTATAAATGATATTTTCCGGAAGCGTGCCGTTTTCGACAATCACATAACGGATATTCAGTTTCTCCCATAACTGCACAATTCGACGAGCCAGCGCCTGTGACAACTCGCGAACGGCGACTAAAAGCCGTTGCTTATCTTCGGGGGAAACGGATGTCTTACTACTGATCAGAACATTGTGCGAGTGCTCGATGAAATCTACGTTGTAATTCGGCACAGCATCAATATCTTCGATACGGACAAGGGTAAATATTTCGTTATAAATACCCCTTTCGTAGTCGTATGACTTGTTGAAGTTACCCTTGTCAACCTTGATGTCATAACCCAAATCAAGGTAAGACTTGACCTGGTTCTGCAGCAGACTTTTAGCCACCTTTACAGCTTCAACCGTAATACCAGACACCGCGACCGCGTCAAATGATATGAATATCGCTCCAGCAGGCATACTGATACCCCTCAAACCAATAGGAAGTCATTGATTATAACGTGTTCAAAATCACTAACTTTAAATTACGCCCAGACGTCGAATACTGAGTCGACGTCATCTAAACTTTAACCACTTCGCGGAAAATAATCTTTTCAAGTACGGCCGACTGCTCCGCGCATCACCCTTAATAGAGATGATGCGAGCAGCGAGGCTCATTGCATATTTTGACTTCGACGATGTTGATTAGCGTAAATACGCCATCACGCATAAAATTTACGTGCCGAAGCAGGTCGCGAGCAGACAGTTAGCCCGTCTTGGCCGCTCGCGTTAATACCTGATTGATTCGGTTCAGCGCTACACTGTCAGCCAGTGTGAGCTGTTCAAGATTGTTGCAGCCCCCGAGGTTGTACAGCCACTCGGTGGCGATCGTCTGATAATCGTGGCTCATGCTTTCTATGCTCTCGATAGTTTATTTCTGGAGAGTTGCAAAGGTAATATTCCGTAATTAAAATACTCGTCTGTACGAGTTAAATCAACAGATCTTCAGACAAGTTTTAAATTTGTTTATTCACGGCCCTGCCAATGGCAATATTTCCGACATCCAGAACGCAATGGCCATCTGCGCAGCAGGCAAACGGTAACTGTCAGTCGCTCACCCTACTGTGCCGGACGTTCGTCCTATGTGTGCCGCCCTTGGCCTATGGCTTAGCCCGGGCACTGTCTCGTATAGCCGCACGGTCACCCGGTGCAGGTGTTGTGACTGCGGGCAGCCCCCCAAGGACAACACAAACGGCGCATTTTCCCATTGCCAGAAACTCCAGTGCCTCGCCTCGCACGACTCCAACACCGCAGACGAAAAAACGATCTGCCCCGGCGTTGACAAGCCAAAGGAAAAAAATGTCCGTCGGGATCGACAGGCCTTGACCACCCGCCTTGATATAGGCTTCTTTGAAGGTCCAGAAGCTCATGAATGCCGACGCCTGCTCGGCGCTCGGCAGCCGTACAAGTAACGCACCTCATCGGAGGAAAAGAACCGGTCGGCCAGGTCCGCTTCGACCACCCGCTGGAGCGGGTCGTGGCGGTGTTCGGTACGGCGCAGCCGCACTTGTGTTGGCGCTGATTGAAAACTGACCTGCCGATTGCAAATTGACCCTGGACGGATTGCTGTTTTTTGCCCCAACAATAGTGGATAAGAATATGTAAAACGAGCGGTTATGGGTGGTCAAGGGGTGGGACAGTCCGACGGAAGCGTCGGCGCTGAAAACTCTGCTGCGCGAGGCACGTAATGCGCAGTTGCGCCAGGGGTGAACGTGCGCAAGAAAACCGCGATCGTGCTCGAGCCGTTGCAGGCGCTGCTCGCTACCTGCGACGACGGCCTGCGTGGCATTCGTGACCGCGCCCTGCTCCTGCTGGCCTGCAGTGGTGGCGGTCGCCGCCGCTCGGAAGTGGTCGGATTACAAATCGGCGATGTGCGCCAGCTGGATGCCGACACCTGGCTGTATGCTCTCGGCGTCACCAAGACCGACACCGGCGGCGTACGCCGTGAGAAGCCGCTGCGCGGGCCGGCAGCCGCAGCGCTGGCCGCCTGACTGACGGCGGCCCCGGCCGAATCCGGCCCGCTGTTTCGACGCCTGTATAAAGGCAACACGGTGGGACGCACGGGATTGTCGGCGGACCAAGTGGCGCGCACCGTACAGCGCCGGGCGAAACTGGCCGGCCTGGAGGGCGATTGGGCCGCGCACAGCTTGAGATCGGGATTTGTCACCGAGGCCGGACGCCAGGGCGTGCCGCTCGGCGAAGTGATGGCGATGACCGAACACCGCAGCGTCACCATCGTCATGGACTACTTTCAAGCGGGCTCCCTGCTCAATAGCCGCACTACCTCGCTACTGCCTTCACCCGAAGAACCGAAACGAAGCAAAACGGAAGTTCCTGAACAAGATTGAAATGGCATAGAGGATGTCAGGGCACAAAGGCGAAAGGGTCCCATTCTGATCGACCAAGCCCTTGATGGTGTGTCGACGCCATTCGGCGCGGAGGACACCAGCCTGCTGGTCCAAGCACTGATCACATGCCTCTTCACCGACGGCGCGATCACTACCGACGAGTTCAACCACTACTGCAAGCGGCTGCGCGACATCTGTCAGCGGCGCAAGGAGATGGCATGAGTGCGCGCACTGTCGCAGACTATCTCGGCGTAGAGCCCGTTGAAAAGATCGCACTGGACATGCTCAGGCAGTACGTGGCCGACGCGGTCGCATCTAAAATCTAAGCGCGGGAAGACGAAATGGATGCCGATCTGTAAAGCCCCACGTTGAGATAACCACCGCCCTACTCGACCTGGATCACCCTGACTCAACAGTGCATGCCGAGTCGTTAGTAGAGCGACTGGTCGTGGGCTACTTCACCGCAAGCATATAAGTGCGGAGGCGCTTCACCACTACAGCGCCTGGTTGCTCAAAGGCAGCCGTGAGCAGTTCGCGCGGATGAGTGAAAATATCATGTTGAGCGCCCCGAGCTACGATTTTGTTGTTTTATAACGCCTTTCCGGATTTTTCTTTCGTATAGATGGTGAATGAACCAGACCACCAAAAGTAGACCAGTCATGCCAAAAACGAACAGCAATAGCTCTATTGCGTGACCTTCGTGTGAAAACATTTTTCGTCCCTCGTCCTGAAGTAGCGTGACCCGAAAACGATCACAACCGAAATTATTCGTAACAATTCGAACATTTCCAAGGGTAGTCGGAAAAACTGCAGCTGACAATCCTCCTTAGCCTCGGAACCATTGATCTAGACACGTCAGTCGTAAAAAAAACTTACCCATTTACCCTGACGGATGATCCATCAGTCGAAACAAGGAGACAAAAATGACCACTGCGCCAGTGAAATCGCTAATTGAGGAGCCGTTGGAAGACATCAGCGCTCACAGCTTCGTCAGCAAAAGGTGTATGGAGTGCGGCGCGTCAGGACGTGGAGGGAAGTGGCGACTCGCTTCCTTCTGGAGATGAAGGATCAAGCCTCCATTCCTATCTCGGCCACTTACATGGCGCATGTTTGACCCATTTATTGGGGAAATGCCGCTGACTCACATAGATGACGACGCGCTCGCCCCGTACATCCAGTCGAAGCTTCACCCGACTGAGGGGAAGGCGGTCACGAACCGGACGGTGAATATCGCGCTTCAGCGGGTTATCCGGGTTTTGAATCTCTGCGCACGCAAGTGGCGGGATGAAGAGCGCCGGCCGTTACTCGATGTTGTGCCGATGATCTCTCTGCTGGACGAGAAGACGAACACAAGAACGGAAGCATCACCAGTCACTACTTGGCAGCGGAACTGGATCAGCTTATTGCGGCGGCGAACAAGGTATCAGCAACCGACTCGCGCGCACTAGCGCTGACGATCCTGAAAAGGAGGAAAGCATGAAGAAAAAGGCCAGGGCCACTCGAAAAGTCACTATGGCAGAAACAACAAAGCCGCTCGAAAGCGGCTAAGTCATTGAAAAATATGGTCGCGACGGAATGATTCGAACACTCGACCCCTAGCACCCCATCTTCTTTTTCATACTTCTTGATAGCTTCGAAAATTTTACTCTGGATTTTTCTGAGCTAGTATTTACTTGAGCTCCAGCGGTGCTCTGCTCTACGAGAGTCCAGCAACGCCCATCAAGAGCCGACGTTTTTGTGGGGGAAAAGTAGGGGAAACCCATTTCATGGCCAAAAATACCATCAAAGAACTCGAGTCGTTGACCGCCAATGATGCCGGCCGAATCCTCCGGGAGGATGGTAATCTCGCCGGTCGAATCCCAGTGCGCAAGGACGGCGTGTCGGTTAGCTTTTTCTATCGGTATCGGTGGGGCGACCAGAACAAAGAGTACTCCTGCGGGCCCTGGCCGCGCAAATCCCTGACCGACATCCGCAAGGCCCGCAACCAGGCCCGTGCGCTCATCGATGAGCAGATCAATCCCAACGAGCACAAGAAAACCGCCAAGGCACAGGTGCATGCAGCAACGAACGCAAAAGCCGAACAAGTAAAAACGACGAAGGTGCAAACGCTGGCTGTCCAGGATCTGGCCAAGGCTTGGCTGTTGGATGGTGTTGCACGAAAAGACGGCAATGCCGAGTTGCAGCGCCGTTTTAACAAGGACCTATTCCCGGCACTTGGTAAGACAGCGGTGAGCAGTGTGTCCGAACACGATATTCGGGCGCTGATCAACTGCGGCGCTCACCGGCAAGCCATCAGCTTTTTCGCCGACCTCACCCAGATTCACAATGGTGTTTTCCCAACAAGCAGGATGACCAGCATGTTGACGTCAAGGTCGTGAGCAAACAGGTCGGCGATCGCCAAGCCCGGTTCAAAAACCGCAAGGCCCTTTCCAGACGGCGTCACGACGATACCTTGGTCCTTGCCGACGGCCAGAACGGTGACTGGACGCCGCATGACCTGCGCCGTACCGGCGCGACCATGATGCAGGCCTTGGGGGTCAGCCTAGACGTCATCGATCACTGCCAAAATCATGTACTGGCCGGCTCCCGGGTGAGGCGACACTACCTGCATCACGATTATGCCGAAGAGAAGAAACGCGCCTGGAGCCTCTTGGGAGATCGGCTCAGTGCCGTGTTGTCCTCAACCTACGAGCATCCACCGACCGAGTCGATGATGTCTTTTCCGGACTACGCCGCCGCAGGATCCCTGCCGTCGTCATAAGTCGAATTCTTATAGTGCTAAACTCCTTGTAGCTTTGTATATATCTCCGAGCGCTTGGTTCGGGTCGACTCCGACCCAACATGACCCGCAGCAATCGGCCAATAGCGGACCTAGCCCCTCCTTTCTGATTGATTGACAAGCTGAGCACCGCACGTCCCCGAAGGCGTTTCCGAACTTCGACTCACTTACGCTGCAACACCGACTCACCCGCCTGTAGCGGCAGTCTCAGGTTGTCCAGCAATGCAATTCCCGCAATCACTGCCACACAAAGGAACGTCAGCTGAAAGTCGACGGTCTCGGCGTGCTCTGTATTGCCATGGATGTTCATAGCAAGACGTAGCAGCAACGCGCCTATGGCAACCCCCATCGCCATGCTCAATTGGAAGAACATACTGAACAAGGTTGAAGCGTCGCTCATCTGCGCCTTGGGTATATCGGCAAACCCCAGTGTGTTGAACACGGTGAACTGCATGGATCGTGACAAACCACCAACGAACAGAATGAACAGAATCAGCGCCCAGCTCATTCGCTCATCCAGCAACGCACACGCCGCAATCGCAAGTACGCCGAGGATGCCGTTGACCATCAGCACCGGGCGAAATCCCCAACGCTGCATCACCCAGGTGGTGAAGGGTTTCATGGCCAGATTGCCGGCAAATACCGCCAGCACCAGCAGCCCCGCATCGAATGCAGAAAGACCGAAAGCCAGTTGAAACATCAGCGGCAAGAGAAATGGCAAGGTGCTGATGGCGATCCGAAAAATCGACCCACCACACAGGCAGACACTGAAGGTACGAATACCTGTCACACCCAGCGCCAACAATGGTTGCGCATGCCGACGCATATGTCGCCAGGCAAATACACCGAGAATCACACCGGCACCGCTGAGTAACAGCCCCTGCAATAAATTTTCGCGACTTTGCCCCAGCATTTCTACGCCGTACAACAGTGCAGCGTTGGCAACGCCAACCAGCAGAAAGCCACTCAAATCGAATGTCCGGGAACTGACGTCGTCCTGTTTCGGAATCAAGACCAGCGCGGCAATCAAGGCCAGCATGCCCAACAGTAGATTGAGGTAGAAAATCCATGGCCAGGAAGCATGGGTGACGATGAAACCACCCACGGGAGGCCCAAGTACCGGTGCAACCAGACCGGGCCAGGTGATGAAGGATATCGCCTGCACCAGGTCTTTCTTCTCGGTGGTGCGCAGCACCGCCAGACGCCCCACCGGTACCATCATCGCCCCGCTGATACCTTGCAGCACACGCGCGGCGACAAAGGTTTGCAGGCTGTCACTCAACCCGCATATCAACGAAGACAGGCTGAACAGCACGATCGCCGAACTGAATACCAGGCGTGAACCAAAACGATCAGCCAACCAGCCGCTGATCGGGATGAACACCGCCACGGCGAGCATGTAGGCGCTCATGCCAATGTTCACATCCACCGCCGCGACGCCAAACGTCCTGGCCATGTCAGGCAACGCGGTAGCGATCACCGTAGCGTCAAGGTTCTCCATGAAGAACGTGACGGCTACCAACAGAGCAATCAATGTTGAGCGGCGTTGAGACATCGGTCATCCCTGTTCAGCTACGACATTGCTCGACACTTTACAGTCGACGAGTGGGTAAATCGCGCTATGCCATGAAAGTTAAAGTTGACCCACAGTGTCGAGGAAATTCTTTTCCATGCGCGCAGCGTCAGGCGTTATGCCAGTAAACAGTTCAAAACACTTCACCGACTGGAACACGTTCATTGCGCCGCCACCCAGCGTACGGCAACCCAAGGCCCGGGCGGTTCTCAACAGTTCGGTTTCAATGGGAAAGTACACCACGTCGGCAACCCACAAATCCGCGCGCAGGAACTCGATTGGCACAGGCATACCCGGAAGTTTTACCATACCGATAGGTGTGGTGTTAACAAGGCCGTCGGTGCGGCTCAGGGATCCTTCAAGATCGAGACCAAACACGGCACGGCCATCGCCGAAGCTCGTATTAAGATTATTGACCAGCGCCATGCCCCGCTCTTCCTCAATATCAAAAATGCTCAACTGCTGAACGCCCTGTTGCAGCAATCCGTAAGCCACTGCCGAACCCGCACCACCCGCGCCCATTTGCACGACGCGCTCACGCTTGACCCCTTCCAATCCCCGCTTGAAACCTTCGGCGAAGCCTAAACAATCGGTGTTGTAACCGATGGTTTTTCCATCCTTGATGACTACCGTGTTCACTGCGCCAATACTGCGTGCTTCGTCGGACAACTCATCGAGCAGCGGCAGTACTGTCTGTTTGCACGGGAACGTAATATTAAGTCCGTTGAACCCCATGCGCTTGGCAGAATCCATCAGCGCCGGCAGTGCGCTGGCATCCAGACCCAATTGGTCCAGATCAATCAATTTGTATAAGTAGACCAGGTTCTGCGCAGCGCCTTCGCGCATATGCAAGGTCGGGCTCATGGACGACTGAAGTGCCGCACCGATTAAACCGATCAACACGTTCGGCGCTACTGGATGCTGGGCTGATGAGGAGGTGGTCATTGTTATTATCCTTGGGTATCAGTGGTGACGGACAGGTACATGTGTTGCTTCTTTTGCAAGCAGCCGAGCACTGCGCCCGCTAACCGCTGCAGGGGGACTATTGTTTTTTGTTTTAAGGACGCCGTAACCGCAAACGGTCGAGACGCCAGCGTTTGATCACGCTTCTAGCCCGGCTTCCTGGCGATGAAGGGTGATACAAATATTTTGCGTGGTGCGTTGAATATGCTGAGCAAGCAGCGCACACGCCAGATCGGCATTACGCTCCAGGGTGGCTGCGACAATAGCTCCGTGTTCGGAATTAACGTCCCGGTCAAAAGGATTTTTCGCCAGAAACAGTCGACGGTAGCGATCGTTGAGATCATGCAAGGTGTTGCAGTAATTAATCAGTAACGGCATGGCGCAGGCCTCGAGCAACTTGAGATGAAAATCGCGGTGCGCCAGCTCCCACTGCTCCTGCTGAGCAGAGGACATGCAATCGGTACGCTTGATGTTATGCAGCTTGTCTTCCGCCGCCCGGACCGAATCCGCCCAAGCCTGATCGCCTTTGGTGATCGACTCTCGCAATGCGAGACCTTCGAAATGCACCCGCAGCTTTGCGATCTCCTGAAGGTTTTTCTCAGACACAGGAATAACCCGGTATCCCCGTTTGTCCTCGATCAAAACCAAGCCTTCTGCGCCCAGTCGTGAAAGCGCCTCCCTGAGAGGACTTCGACTGATGGTGAGACCCAGCTTTTCACGCAATGCATCCAGACGCAGCTTGCTGCCCGGGGCTAATTCACCGGTCATGATCGCCAAACGCAGTCGCTTCACCAAAGAAGTTGCGTGAGTCGTGGCGCTGTCTTCCTGCGCAGACAAACTTTCATCCATCAGCAAATGGTTCACTGCACAAACCTCCCACCCAAAAAACTCGATTGGCGACATGCGCTGTCACTTGGTATCGACAACATTATCTGTGATGTCCGCGCTCCGTCAGCTGCTGTTAACGCGCTGAACAACGCCTTGCGCTATTAGATCAACCGCTACTCCCTGTCTCACGCTAGTCAATATCGCTAGCAGGAGGAGATCACCGAAGCTGACCCTCACCGAAAAATCTAATTTTGCATGCTAAAACAGAATGCACAGCAAAAAAGTAATCTTCCTCGAAAGTTAAGTCAAGGACAAAACCCCAAAAGCCCGATGAGTAAATAAGATAAATCTGTCGAAAATAATTAGGAATAACAATGAATAAAAGACATTTAAGGCGTAAAAATCGTGATTTTGCATGCAGAATCAAGATTGACGGTTGACATCGCAATCAAGTTCTACCTAGCCTAAGCATCTAAATGCCGTATGCAAAATTGCTAATGCACAGTTTTCATCAAAATCCCGATAACAACAAAATGGGTCTACAAGATATGACTGAAAAATCTGGAGGGGTTGCATCAGCAACTTCGCTGGCCTACGCCCCAGCTACAAGCGCCAAGCGCAGCCGCGCCCGCTTTGTCATTCTTGCATTGCTCGCGATTGGCACCATGATCAATTATCTGGATCGAACAGTCCTCGGGATCGCTGCTCCTGAGCTCACTAAAGATCTGGGGATCTCCGCTGTCACAATGGGCTTTGTGTTCTCGGCGTTTGCCTGGACTTATGCCTTGGCGCAGATACCTGGCGGATTGTTCCTCGATCGATTCGGTAGCAAGGTCACTTACTTTCTGGCGATCGCCCTCTGGTCCGGGTTCACTTTGCTTCAGGGCTTTGCCATTGGCATCAAGACCCTGTTGCTATGCCGCTTCGGACTTGGGATCAGCGAAGCACCTTGCTTTCCAACCAACAGCCGGGTGGTCGGAATTTGGTTTCCACAACAGGAGCGTGCTCGCGCCACGGCGATCTATACCGTGGGTGAGTACTTGGGATTGGCATGCTTCGCGCCCGCCTTGTTCTGGATCATGGGCGCCTACGGCTGGCGTGCGATTTTCATTCTGGTTGGCTTGGTCGGTATCGTCTTTGGCGTCGTTTGGTGGCGCCTTTATCGCGAACCCCACGAGTCCACCAGCGTCAATCAGGCAGAACTGGATTACATTGCGGCGGGCGGTGGCCTGGTAAAAGCTGACGAGCAAGCGACCCCGTTCTCCTGGTCCAACGTTCGTAAATTGCTGTCCTACCGCCAAATCATCGGTGCATCCATCGGCCAGTTCGCTGGCAACACAGTTCTGGTGTTCTTCCTGACATGGTTCCCAACATACTTGGCAACTGAGCGTCACATGGGTTGGATAAAGGTCGGTTTCTTTTCAATCATGCCGTTCCTTGCAGCTGCAGCCGGGGTGATGTTCGGTGGCTGGCTCTCTGATCAGCTTTTGAAACGTACCGGATCGGCCAACATCGCCCGTAAACTGCCGATCATTAGTGGGTTAATGATGGCCAGCACGATCATAGGGGCGAACTATGTTGAGACTGACGTACTGGTCATCTCAATTCTGTCTTTCGCCTTTTTTGGCCAAGGCATGGTAGGCCTCGGATGGACATTGATCTCCGACGTTGCGCCGAAAAAACTCATGGGGTTGACCGGCGGACTGTTTAACTTTTGCTCCAACCTGTCGGGCATCAGTACCCCGCTGATAATCGGCTTCATTATTGCATCCACGGGGTCGTTCTTTTATGCACTGTTTTACGTCGGTGCAGCCGCCTTCCTTGGCGTGATTGCCTACGCCTTCATTGTCGGCGACGTGCGGCGTATCGAGTTCAATAGCTGAGTCAGTTTCGTGACCATTCTCGACGCCTAAAGCAGGTGAGATGACCATGATCAAATTGGCGTTGCTATCCGATACTGTGTTCAGGATAGCAATGCCAATCTGCGCATCTGAAGAGTGAAGAGGCGGCAGGCGATTTCGACATGCCAGAGGATGCGAACCGCGCCTTAGTTGGCTGTCGGCAACTTAAGGGCACCCGCGGAAAAATGCAGAGTACTGGCGAGTTCTTGGGCAATTTCGCGCGCACTGGGCAACGCGCTACTCACCAGTTCGGCGGCCGACATCCGTTCAGCGTTCACCGTCAGACTGACCCCTGCTACAGGTTCGCCCGCACTATTGAGCACCGGTACGGCTACCGTGCAGAGCCCATAGGCATTCTCGCCTTCAGACACCGCATATCCTTGCTCCCGAACCAACACCAAACGATCAAGCAAGTCATCGAGGTCTGTGAGCGTTCGCTCGGAGAGTTTTACCCGTGGTGAACTATCGAGAATGGCAATCTGTTGCTCCCGAGGCAGGAACGCAAGCATTGCCTGACCTAGCGCCGATGCATACGCCGGGATACGTTTGCCCGGGCGTCGATCGACGTGCCGAGCAAGGCCCTGCTCAACCCGCTGCATGAACACGACGTCCGCGCCATCGAGAATCCCAACCGAGGCAGCGTCGGAAATTCGTGGCACACACTCTTGAAGCAAGGGACTCGCATGCTGGGCGACATCCTGGGTCGAGAGCACCAGGAAGCCCAGTTCCAGGCATTTAAGCGCGAGACGGAATCGTTTATTCGGCACCGCACGCAAATAGCCGAGAGCGACCAGCGTATGGATGAGTCGGTAGGCGGTGCCCCGGTCCAAGTCTGCGGCAACCGCGACTTCGCTGATGGTCATCGCGGGTTCTTCGGCGCTGAAGGCGTGCAGCACGCTGAAAGCCTTGGCCACCGAATTGACGACATTCTTCGGGTTTTCACCGGTGATCGCTGCTTCGCCTTTCGGCTGTTGTCCCTTGGTCTTGCTGTCGTCCACCGTTGATTCCTTGGAGAGGCTATTCACAGGCGGTTTTATATCTCATGACCATCAGGAAGAAAACAGCCGCAGCGCTGCCATGCCGCCATCGACGGTCAACACCGAACCGACCGTTGAGCGCGCTACGGGACTGGCCAGATAAAGAACAGCATGCGCAACCTCTTCAGCCTGGACCATATAGCCGGTGGGCTGTCGATCGTTGTAGACCTGGCGCTGCACCGCAGGATCCGGCGCCTCGGCGATCAATTTCTGGATGAGTGGTGTATCGACCGTGCCAGGACTGATGCAATTGACGCGAATGCCCTCATGTATCAGGTCTGCGGCCATGGCTCTGGTCATCGCCTCGATTGCGCCCTTGGTCGCTGAATACAGAGCCCGCCGACGCAGACCGGTGATGGCAGTGCATGACGACATATTGATGATCGATGCATCGCGGGATTGACGTAGGAACGGCAACGCGGCTCGTGTAGCGCGCACATAACCGAGCACGTTGATATCGAAGATACGATGCCAGTCATCCATGCTGCCATCTTCGACAGTGGCGGGAAAACTCACTCCGGCATTATTGACCAGCAAATCTATGTGGCCGTGCAAGCCGCCAAAATGCGCCAATGCCTCAGCCACTTCAAGGTCGCTGCTCACATCAACCTGATATCCATTGGCGCCGACTGGCGCATCAGCGAGTTGCTTGTCGAGAACGGCGACTACCGCGCCTCGCGCCAACAAGGCTTCACTGATCGCCTTGCCGATTCCTGCACCGCCGCCCGTGACCACGGCGATACGTCCGGAAAAATGTTCGTTCATGACTGACTCCCTTCGATCGAATGAGTGCGCTGCTCGTACTCGGTGATATGCCGGCCGATGTCTTCCATCAACAACGAAGGGCTGGCCAGCACCTGTACCGGCAACAGCCCGGCCAGCCGCTCACGCAGATGTGCGAGAGACGCCTGAGCAAGCATCAGCACATCGATCTTGCCGAGCAATTGAGTAACAGCTGACTCAATTAGCTGATCGTGAATGGCCCGGTCGCCAGCCAACAACGCTTGATAGGCTTCAGGCACCGCTAGCACTTGAATGTCTATGTCGACACCCTGCTGCGCGGCGTGGGCACACAACAACGCACTGCTCGGTTCCACGGTACTGGTCGAGGTGCACAGCAGACCAATGCGCGGACCATTGCGCACCGCTAGCGCGGCCATCGGATCATCGATCTTCAGGATCGTTTTATTGGTCAGGGTCCGAGCAATATCGACCGATGGAGAAGTGGAGGAGCACGTTACAACAATCAGGTCGGCATCGGCCTGATCGGCCAGCAGGATCTGCTCGACGACTCGGCGATAGACCAACGCCTGAGGCGCTCTGCGCAGCAAGTCCTGCAACAAGCTTTCGTTGAGGATATGGAAACAGTCCGCGTGGGGGTAAGCCTGACGCATCTGCTCTCGAAAGTTTTCGACCAGGAAGCCGACGGTATGAATGAAGCCGATTCTCATGAGGGGATGCTCGTTTCGAAAATGAGGTTATGCCTTGGGATCAGCCCATTGCGCTCCACGGGTATTCACATATAGCGAATACACCGACTGGCTCGCAGCCATGAACAATCGATTACCGCGAATGCCCCCGAAGCACAGATTGGCGCAACGCTCAGGCAATTGGATGCGGCCGATTCGTTCACCTTCCGGAGAAAACACCATCACCCCGTCCAATTCCGGACTGCCCATCCCCCATCCACACCAGAGGTTGCCGTCCTCATCGCAACGCAGGCCATCCGGAATACCCGGACCGCAGTCGATAAGCACACGGTTGTTGGCTAGCGCGGCGCCATTGCTCACGACATCGAAGGCCAGGATATTGCGCGGAACGGCACGGCTCTGAACCACATACAACAGCGATTCATCCGGGGAAAACGCCAGACCGTTAGGCGCGGCGATGTCACCACTGACAACGATCAGCTCGTTGCTCACCGGATCAAAGCGATAAAGATTGGTCGGCAGCTGCGGGGTATCACGAAAGCCTTCGTAATCGTTCAGGCCGAACGGTGGGTCGGTGAACCAGACCGTGCCGTCTGATTTCACCACCACGTCGTTCGGTGAGTTCAAGCGCTTGCCATCGAAGCTATCGGCCAGCACAGTGAGGGTGCCGTCATATTCGGTGCGGGTGACGCGGCGAGTGCCGTGCTCGCAACTGACTAGCCGCCCCTGACGATCGCGGGTACTGCCATTCGTAAAGTTCGACGGCTTGCGAAAGACGCTGACAGCACCGGTTTCCTCTTCCCATTTCATGATGCGATTGTTGGGAATGTCACTCCAGAGCAAGTGGCGGCCGTCACCGAACCACACCGGGCCTTCGGTGAAACGCATGCCGGTGGCCAGGCGTTCGACGCCAGCCAGCACGATACGGTACTTGTCGAAACTAGGATGCAGGCTCTGTACGGCGGCATCCGGATATGAGCTGGTCGGCTCCCACATACAACGTTCTCCACGGCTTTTTGTTGGCTGGCGGGCAAATGCTCAGCGTTGGCTCAGACGCTGAAGCATAGACCTGGCGCCACGCATCACGATTGAGGTGTCAGTCGCCACGCCGACCACCGCGATACCCTCGGCGATGCGTCGCTCGGCCTCAGCCTCATTGAGCGTCAGGTAACCGGCTGGTTTACCAAGCGCACGCAAGCGGCGAAACGCATCGTCCACCGCGGCTTGCACTTCGGGGTGCTGGGTGTCACCCAAATGGCCAAGTGAAGCGGCGAGATCCGCGGGGCCAATGAAGATGGCATCAATACCCTCGACAGCGGCAATCTCTTCCAGGTTGGCCAGCCCTTCGACGGTTTCGATTTGCGCCAGAATGCAGATTTCATCTGCTGCGGTACGCAGATAATCGGTGTTCAGGCCATAGTCGGCCGCGCGCGAGCTACCCGACACGCCGCGCACACCGAATGGAGGATAGCGGGTGTAACTGACTGCCTCGCGGGCTTCATCGGCGGACTGGATGCACGGTAACAACAGGGTCTGCGCGCCAGCGTCGAGAATGCGTTTGATCAGGATCATCTCCGACCATGCCGGACGTACGATCGCGCTTGTGCCATGGGCGGCCATGGCTTGCAGTTGAGCAATGATCTCCCCCATGTCGTTGGGCGAATGCTCGGTGTCCAGCATGATCCAGTCAAAGCCGCAGCCTGCCAGCAATTCCACCAAGGTGTTGCTGCCCAGGGTGGAAAACATGCCGAGTTGCTGTTGTTGCGACAATGCCTGTCTGAAGTGATTGGTTCGGGTCTTCATGAAATGTCCTCAACCGCGAGTACAACCCGCGGGATATGAATAACGGAGTTAGATGCGTTTAGCTTTCAGAAGGAAGGCGCAGCCACTGGAAAGAACAGCGATGGCAATCATGTAGGCCACCACATAGCCGTAGCTGCCGTACTGGGTCAGCAGCATGGTGGCGATGATCGGTGATATCCCGCCACCGAGGACCGGGCCGATCTGCTGGACCAGCGACAACCCGCTGTAGCGAATGCGTGCCGGAAAGAGTTCGGAGAAATAGGCGCCCTGGGCGCCGTACACCGAACCGTGGCCCAAGGCCAAACCCATCGCCAGCGCCGCGCAGATCCAAGTGACATCGCCCGTGTTGAGCATCATGAAGAACGGATAGGCGAGCACTGCCTGGAACAACAGGCCACCGATATACACCTTGCGTCGGCCGATGCGGTCGGACAAGGCACCGAACAGCGGCAGCATCACGCATTCCAGTGCCGCGCCGATCAGCACGCCATTGAGGATCACCTGGCGTGGCATGCCCAGTTTGGTCATGCAATAAGTGATCGCGAACACCGCATAGATGTTGAACAGTCCGCTCTCGGCGATCTTTGAACCGATGCCCAGCAGAATGCTGCTGTAGTGCTTGCGCACCGCTTCGACCACTGGAGCTTCGGCGGTCTTGCCTTCAGCCTGAAGGCTACGGAACGCCGGGGTTTCAGCGAGCTGGAATCGAATGAACAGGCCGATCCCGACCAGGACGATGCTGATCAGGAAAGGAATGCGCCAGCCCCAGGAAAGGAAGTCCGCCTCGCTCATCACGCTGGAAATACCGGCCAGCAACACAATCGGCAGCACTATGCCAGCCGGCACGCCGGCATGCACCAGTGCGCTATAGAAGCCGCGTTTTTCAGGCCGGGCATGCTCGATGACCATGACCATGCCACCACCGTATTCACCACCGATGCCAATGCCTTGGGCCAAGCGCAAGGCTACCAGCAGAATCGGAGCAAAAATGCCAATCGAGTTGTAGGACGGTACGAGGCCGATGGCGAAGGTGCCCAAGCCCATGATCGACATGGTGATCAGCAAGGCTTTCTTGCGTCCGAACTTGTCACCGAAGTGGCCAAAGATAATCCCGCCGATCGGTCGGGCGCAGTAGCCGACGAAGAACGTCACAAACGCCGCCAGCGAACCCACCAACGGGTCAGTGCTGGGAAAGAAGATGGTGTTGAAGACAAGCGCTGTCGCCACGGCGTAGAGGCCGAAGTCGTAGTACTCGACCATGTTGCCGAGGCAACTGGCGAACGCGACTTTGCGCATGTCGCTGTCGTTGGTAGTGACGATCCCCGCCGATGCGGAGACGTTGGTGCTGGTGCTAACGGTATTCCTGTGGCTTGCCGCCAGGCCCGCGTCGGGCGTATTTGAGAAATCCTGCACAGTGTCGGTCCTCTTCTTGTTGTTATCCACTCGTCATTCCTACAACTCAATTTTTAATTTGATCGGAATGCGAACATTTGTTTCTATTCTGAACAAAAGTATTGACCGCCACTCCCAAGGTGTCAACATGTGTATGACCCGATCGGAACCACGAACCCAAAACAACAATGAGGAACTGCTCATGACTACCCTCCCCGGCCGCCCCTTGCTGGGCTGTATTGCCGATGACTTCACGGGCGCCACGGATCTGGCCAACATGCTGGTGCGAGGAGGTATGCGCACACAGCAGAGCATCGGCATTCCTGACGCCGAGGTACTCGAGCAACTCGATGCGGATGCCATTGTCATAGCACTCAAGTCCCGCACCGTGCCCGCAGCCGAAGCAGTGGAGGAGTCCTTGCGTGCGCTGGCCTGGCTGCGTGAACGCGGCTGTGAACAGATTTTCTTCAAGTACTGCTCGACATTCGATTCCACCTCAGCCGGCAATATCGGCCCGGTCAGCGAGGCGTTACTGGCCGCGCTGGACAGCGATTTCACCCTTGCCTGCCCGGCCTTTCCGGAAAATGGACGGACGGTATTTCGCGGCCACTTATTCGTTCAGGATCAGTTGCTCAGTGAATCAGGCATGCGGCACCACCCACTGACACCAATGACCGACGCCAATCTGGTGCGCGTGCTGCAATCCCAGAGCCAGGCCGCCGTTGGCTTATTGCGGTATGACACGATTGCCAGCGGCGTCGACTGCATTCGTGCACGCATCACTGAATTGCGTGCCGAAGGCGTCAGCCTCGCAATTGCCGATGCGTTGTCCGATGCAGACCTGGTTGTGCTCGGCGAGGCGTGCGCCGACCTACCGTTACTCACTGGCGGCTCGGGTCTCGCCCTCGGTCTACCAGCGAATTTCCGGCGTGCTGGCAAGCTGCGCGACTTGAATGCGGCCGAGGTCCCGAATGTCGAGGGTGGCGAGGTGGTACTGGCCGGTAGTGCATCCCTGGCAACCAATGCACAGGTAGCTACTTGGCTGGCTGCCGGTCGCCCCTCCCTGCGCATCGACCCTCTGGCGCTCGCGGCTGGCGAGCCAGTGGTCGAACAAGCTCTCGTGTTCGCGCGCGACAACACGCAGACCGTACTGATCTATGCCACCAGTACGCCGGAAATCGTCCAGCAAGTGCAACTTGAGCTGGGTGTGGAGCGCGCAGGTAGCCTGGTTGAAAGAGCGCTGGGTGATATCGCCCGGGACTGGTCGAGTCCGGCGTGCGGCGCTTCGTTGTAGCCGGCGGAGAAACGTCAGGTGCGGTGGTCCAGGCATTGGGTGTGCGCCTATTGCGCATCGGCGCGCAAATTGATCCAGGCGTTCCGGCAACGATCAGCAGCGGCGAACAGTGCCTGGCACTGGCGCTCAAATCGGGCAACTTCGGTGGCCCGGACTTTTTCGACAAGGCCTTGCGTCAGTTGGCCAACGGTGTACCGACAGGAGCCATGCAATGAGCAATGAAAACTGTCTGCGCGAAGAGATCTGCGATGTCGGCCGCTCGCTGCATGGCCGTGGCTACACGGTGGGCAGTGCCGGTAACATCAGCGCGCGGTTAGACGATGGCTGGCTAATCACACCTACTGATGCTTGCCTGGGGCGCCTAGAGCCGACGGCGATCGCCAAGGTCAATTTCGACGGCGAATGGGTATCCGGCGGTAAGCCGTCCAAGACCCTGGCCCTGCATCGCCAAGTGTACGACCGCAATCCAGAGGTGGGCGGCGTGGTACATACCCATTCGACACATCTGGTGGCACTGACCTTGGCCGACATCTGGGAGAAGGACACCATCTTGCCGCCGATCACGCCCTATCAGGTGATGAAAGTCGGGAAGATCCCGCTGATTAACTATGAGCGACCCGGTTCGCCGAAGGTCGCCGAACAGGTCGCCCGGTTGGCCAACAGCGTTCGCGGGGCAATGCTCGAACGCCTCGGCCCGGTGGTCTGGGAAAGCTCGGTGTCCAAGGCCTGTTACGCCTTGGAAGAGTTGGAGGAAACAGCCCGACTGTGGCTGATGACCACTCCCCGCCCTCTGCCTCTCGACCAAGAAGCATTGACCGAGCTTTATGAGGTATTCGGCGCGCGGTGGTGATCATCCTGCTTTAGCCGATACCCGCCCTGGGTCGGCTTGCTTTTACGACGGCTGCTCAGCGAGAAAAATCCAGGTTTCCATTACGGAATCGGGGTTCAACGAAACGCTTTCGATGCCCTGCTCCATCAGCCATTTGGCCAAATCAGGGGTTCCGAAGGGACCTGACCGCAAATGCCGATGTACTTGCCGGCCTTGTTGCACGCGGCAATGGCGTTAGCCAGCAGCTTCTTGACCGCAGGATTACGCTCGTCGAACAGGTGAGCGATGATCCCGGAGTCCCAACAAACCCTAGTCGCAGACGTGTATAGGGGGGACGCAACGCGCCTCATGTAATCGTTTCCTTTGAAAAACATCAGGTAAAAAAAGGCCTGCCGAAGCAGGCAAAAATTTGCTGGAGGAGCACTTACAGAATGGAAAGCGGATATTGAATGATCAGACGGTTCTCATCGAAGCTGTTGGTATTGCCGTAATTTCGACGCAGGGTCGAGTTACGCCAGCGCACGCTGAGGTTTTTCAATGCACCGCTCTGAAGGACATAAGCCACCTCGGTCTCACGACCACGGTCCTCACCATCAGTGACGGCTCCGGAATGGACATTGGTGCCTTTGATAAACCGGTTCATCAAGGTCAATCCCGGAACGCCCATGGCCGCGAAATTGTAGTCGTGGCGCACCTGCCAGGAACGTTCCTTGGCACCGTCATAGCTCCAGCCATAACTGTCGTTAGCCAAGGTCCCACCGCTTGTTCCTGCAACGCGCTGCCAGCCGGTGTCACCCGTGAGGCGCTGCAAACCTACGTAGAAAGTACTACCGCCAGTCTTGAGCGAAAACAGGCCTGAGAGCGTGCGGTTGTCCTGGTCACCGGCCAGCGCTGAACCATCCTCCTCCCCAATGAAGTAGCCAATGTTCGCGCCCAGGGTGAGGTTGTCGTTGATCGGTTGCGAGTGCAAAAGCTGGAAATATTTCTGCTGGTACACATCTTCGAGTTGAGCGTACCAAGCCCCAACCATTGTTCGATTGTTATTGAAGCTGTACTCGCCACCGGCAAAATTGAAATGATCAGATTCGATCGTGTTTTTGCCATGCACCACGGTACCGACTCCGTTTTGCGAGAGTTTCTCCATGCTTGCATCGTTGCGCTGGCTGTTCCCACGGAACTGGCCGCCATACAGAGTGACATTGGTCAATTCCTTGGAGGTGATTTGCGCGCCCTCCAGAGTTTGAGGCAATGAACGACCATCATCGGCGCGTAAAATAGGCAGTACCGGCATCCACTCACCGACTTTCAGCTCGGTCTTCGAGAACTTCATTTTCCCGGCTACCGCCAGTCGCCCAAAGTCATCCGCCGGCCGATTGCCGTCATGCGTCGGCAGCAGCTGCGTACCGTAGGTACCTCTTCCCCCATCCAGCTTGACGGAGAGCATACCCAATGCGTCGACCCCAAAACCGACCACGCCAGTGGTGAAGCCAGACTTCGCATCAAGGATGAAGCTCTGCGTCCACTCCGCTGCTTCGCCACGCTTTGTTGGCCCAGGAACAGCTTTGGAGGGGCCGTTATCGACAAAATTACGGTTCATGTAGAAATTGCGTAAGTTAAGGGTGACCTTGGCATCGTCGACGAAGCCCTCCGCCTGGACAAAGGGCGCCAAACTTGCGGCGCCAATGGCAATGGCCAACGTATTGCGAGTCACCCGGGTCAGCTTGAGGTTCATTATTATTGCTCCCAAGGAAGATCAATCGACAAAAAGGTAGTGTCGCGAAGACTTGTATAAAGGTCCCCACGTTGTGTTCTTCAAGATTTCTAATGCGCGACGCTAATTTCCATCCCACTTAGCGTGGCCATCAATGACCACACTAAGCACTCACGGATATCAGGCGGTTTCAACCCCACTCAACGCTCTTGAGCGAGCCTCTTCATAGCTCTGCTTGGATACTGGCCGAGCATCGACAGCCCCCAAGTCCTGCATCGGGACCCGATAAGTTTCCGGTGCACAGTAGGCGGCGAAAGCTGAGATACACGTCACACCCAAAGTGATTGAACCGATGACCAGAGGGATATTCTCAGTGCCTGGCGGGGCCGCCAGTGTGAAAACAGCGGGCAGCATGGCGGTAAACAAGGTACCGACGTTTTGCGCGATCGCCATGGCCGAACACCGATAACGGGATGGGAACTGTTCCGGATAGAAGCTTGGGAAGATGGCGTTGTAGCCTTGGTAGACGATGCCCCACATCAGCATGGACATGAGAAACGCCATCGGCAGATTATGAATGCTGATCGCATACAGGTAACCAAACGAGAGCAACCCGGACCCCAAAGCACCACCGATAATCATCGGTCGCCGGCCAATTTTGTCGGACAGATTACCCACGAAAGGAATAATCAAGACCGCGACGATGTTGCCGAAAACCGGAATCCACAAGTAAACGCTTTTATCAAACCCGACACCGTAGACCGGCTGCACCGCATAGACCGCACCGAACACCGTAGTGACAACTGGAATAACGTTCATCAGTGCTATACCGACGACGATCAGCATACTTTTCCAGCTGTAACGGAAGGCCTCAGAGATAGGCGAACGGGTGATCTTGTTTTGTGCCTCGACATCAATAAACACCGGGGTCTCACTCACGCCACGGCGGATGAAATACCCGGCGATCAGCACACCGGCACTCATCAGGAACGGTATACGCCAGCCCCATGAGTTGAAGTCCTCAGCAGACATGAAATAGGCCAGAGGCAGGAAGACTGCGGCGGCAAGTACTTGCCCGAATTGGACGCCTTGCAAGGTGAAACTTGCAAAGTACCCTCGTCGCCCGAATGGCGCATGCTCGAGAATCATCGAACTGGCACCCGAGATCTCCCCCGCCACTGCGAAGCCCTGCACCAGACGGAGCAACACCAGAGCGATCGGAGCCCAAATCCCGACCTGATTGTAGGTGGGCAACAAGCCAACACCCATGGTCGCGATGCCCATCAGGAACATACACAGCAACAGCACGGTTTTTCGACCGCGGGTATCGCCCCAGTGACCAAGGAAAAATGCACCGACTGGTCGCGCCAGATAACCGACACCGTACGTCGCCAGCGAGAGCGCAATGGCAACCTTAGGATCGGTCGAGGGGAAAAACAACTGAGGAAAAATCAACGCTGCCGCTTGGGCATAGATGAAAAAATCGTAGTACTCCAATGCAGAACCAATCCAGCCGCTGGCGGCCGCTTTCTTCGATTGCGTTGTGCTATTGGGCTCTTGGACCGTGGAATTACTCATTGTAATCACCGTTATTATTGTTATCGGATACAGAGTACTAGCGACCCTTCAAAGCAGTCGCCAATAAGCTATTTCGTTGATTTCAAGCCTTGGCTTTTGCTGCGCTTACACCTGCTCGTAAACCGAGCAAATAGCTGTCTGCACCAAAGCCACAGATTTGCCCTGTCACGATCTGGCCAAATACCGAGTGATGACGGAACTCCTCGCGGGCATGGATATTGGACATATGGATCTCGACCACTGGCACCGTAAGGATCGCCAATGCGTCACGGATGCCGTAACTGTAATGAGTCCAGGCACCTGCGTTGATAAGTACTGCATCCACACCATCGAAATAGCCCTGGTGAATGCGCTCGCACATTTCACCCTCACTATTGGTCTGAAAACTTTCAACCGTGACGCCCAACTCTTCACCCAGCGAGCGCAAGCTGGCGTCAATTTCGTTCAAGGTGATTGTTCCGTATTGCTTCGGATCACGCTTGCCGAACATGTTGTGATTTACACCGTGGAGCATCAAGACTTTCATGCTTGTTCCTCAATCAACTCAGATTGACTTCGATGACGCGCCCGGTCTTTGCAGCCCGGACAATGGCGTCGGTGATTTCCAGGTTAAGCAGTCCATCGCGGGCGCTGACCAATGGCTGAGCCTCGCCCCTGACTACGGCGCCGAAATGCTCCATCTGATGCATGATCGGGTCTTGCCGGATCATGCCGACAACGCCGACTTCAAATGGCTTCCACCAAGAGCGTTCCTCAGACCGCGGATAGGTTTTCAAACGCATGGTTGGAATTGAAAGACTGCCGTCGGTCCCGGAGACCACGTAGCAGTCCTCATCTTCGTGGGTGGGATAGGCCGTGTTTTCCTGGGAGGTTTGCTCCCAGCTACGCGGTGAGGCGGCGGTGTCGGACAACATGAATGTGCCCAACGCCCCATTCGCGAATCGCAGGTTGATCGCAACGGTGTCTTCGACCGGGAACTCTCGAACTGCATGGGAAGCGAAAGCCTGAACGGCGACGATTTCCCCACAAAGCATCCGCAGGTTATGCACCTCGTGAATCATGTTGAGGAGGATGGGCCCTGCCCCAACTTCTCGACGCCAAGGTGCATCCACGTAGTAGTGATCAGGTTTGACGAATAGCGCACTGCCCATCACTGAAACAAGCCGCCCCAGCACACCGCTTTTAATCACCTCGCGTGCTTTGGCCATGATCGGACTATGTGCACGGTGATGACCGATGAGAATTCGAGCGCCCTTCTCATCAGCCATCTGCACCAGCGCACGCCCTTCTTCTACCGTCGGAGCAATCGGCTTCTCCAGAAGCATGTCCAAGCCGGCGCTCATGCACAGCTCAGCATGAGCGACGTGCAGTTGATTAGGTGTAGCGAGTACCACTGCGTCAGGACGATCTTTTTCAATCATCTCTTCCAGTGAGGCGTACAGCGCAACACCAGCCTGCGCGGCAAGCACCTGGGCTGCGGGTGACGGGTCGATGACAGCGGCGAGTTGGCATGTAGGGCTTTGCAGCAATGCCGCCATATGCGCCTGACCGATGTAGCCAGCGCCGGCTACCGCAATTCGAGTCTTGATCATGATGGCGAGCACTCGATGCAGAGGGCCCAAGGAAGGATGTTCATAGCGCTACCCGTAGTTAATTGTATTTGTCGGGATTCATTCAATCGCTGCTTTGCATACAGCGCCGCGAGATGAAAGGTAAGCAGGACCAATAGACCTGTCAACGAACATTTCGATTTTTGCATGCAAAAAATAATAGACTGAATCAAAAATCTCGAAAAATCCCAATTAAATCAGCAATAAACTCGAAATATGGATCCGATTATTTTTTCTTATGAAATTTTGCATGCATTTTCTTGACGCTATCGAAGAGAAAGCTTAGGGTTTGATCAATCAATTTGCATGCAAAACAAACAAGAAACCAAACAGGAACGCTTAACATGTCGAAAGCTCCCGTCGATCTCAGCGCGATTACCCGGTCGGCAGGCCTGGATCCCGCGCTTCAGAAACACTCATTGGAAACCTTCGGACCGGCCTACAGCGATCTGCTGGGTTACGTTCCGCCACGCATTCAGGCGCGTTTCGGTACAACAGGTGTGCTCGACCCCGAACTGGTCAAGCTGCAAGAAGCCATGCGCAGTCACGCAATGGATACGCCGCATCTGGATCCGAAAATGGTCCAGATCATTCTGTTCGGGATGCTGCTGATGGATGGCAACGATGCGGCCGAAACCCATTGCCTGGCCGCTCGCCGTTGCGGCGCCAGCTGGGAAGAATTGCAAGCCACTATCAGCCTCTGTTTCCTGTTCCGGGGCTGCCAGCGGCAAACCGTGGCGCCGACCTTCTGGTCCGTGTCGCTGCTCGTGAAGAGCCAGTTGTCTACCCAACCTGAGGAGCGTAGCCATGAACAATTCGAATGTGCAGGCTGCGGCTGACTTGCTTGACCAGGCAGCTCAAAGCGGTGAATGGATAACGCCTCTGCGTGATATCCAACCCGCATTTAGCATCGAAGATGCTTATGCGATTCAACAGATCAACACTGATCGTCAGTTGGCCAAAGGGCGACGCATCGTCGGCCGAAAAATCGGCCTGACGTCGAAAGTGGTACAGAAGCAACTGGGCGTGGATCAGCCTGATTTCGGCGCCCTGTTCGATGACATGGGTTATGGCAGTGGTGAAGTGATTGCCTGGGGCTCTTTGCATCAACCCAAGGTTGAAGCAGAAATCGCCTTTGTCCTCAAAAGCAATCTGGACATGCCAAACCCTGGCTTGGTCGATGTGTTCAATGCCATCGACTACGCCTTGCCCGCGATTGAAATAGTCGGCAGCCGCATCGACAAGTGGAACATCCGCATTGTCGACACCGTCGCCGACAACGCCTCTTCGGGTGCCTACGTGTTGGGCGCCACTCCCCGGAGCGTCAAGGACATCAACCTCGACCTGTGCGGCATGGTCATGGAACGTCGTGGCGAGCCGGTCTCCACCGGGGTCGGTAAAGCCTGCCTTGGTAACCCGTTAAACGCAGTGGTATGGCTGGCACGAAAAATGGTCGAAGTGGGCCAGCCGTTGCGCGCGGGTGATTTGGTGCTGTCTGGCGCCCTTGGGCCGATGGTCGAAGTAAAACCAGGCGATATCGTCGAGGCACGCATCAACGGTCTGGGCTCGGTCACCGCCGTGTTTGGCACTGCACAAGAGGTATCAGCATGAGCAACATCGCAGAATTCGCCGCGCGCCTCGACGAGGCCGCTCGCACCGCAACAGCCACCCAACAGATCGATCCCGAGTCGGTGATGAGCCTGGAACAGGCCTACCAAATCCAGGAAGCCAACATTGCTCATCGCGTCGAACGCGGGGAGAAACTGGTCGGCGTGAAGATGGGTTTTACCAGCCGCGCCAAGATGATTCAGATGGGTATCGACGACGTGATCTGGGGCCGCCTGACCAGTGATATGCGGGTCGAGGAAGGTACAACGCTGAAACTGTCCGATTACGTCCACCCGCGGGTCGAGCCTGAAATTGCTTTCCTGCTCAAGGCCCCCTTGGCTGGCGACGTGAGTGCCAGCGAAGCGCTGGCAGCGGTCGAGGCGGTGGCCCCCGCTCTGGAGATCATTGATTCGCGTTACAAAGACTTCAAGTTCTCACTGCCTGACGTGATTGCCGACAACGCCTCGTCGTCAGGATTCGTGATCGGCAACTGGCATGCTCCTGACACTGATCTGAGCAACCTGGGCATGGTCATGAGTTTCGACGGCAAGGTTCAACACGTTGGCTCCAGTGCGGCGATTCTTGGCAATCCGGTGCGCGCACTGGTGGCGGCTGCACGCTTGGCCGCTGAAGCAGGCATCCCGCTGCAGGCTGGCTCCATCGTCATGGCCGGCGCCGCTACCGCGGCCGAGTGGCTGCTACCGGGCACCTACGTTCGCCTGGAAATGCAGAACTTGGGTTCTATCGGTTTCCACGTTCAGGAGTAAGTCATGCCTATCGCCATCATCAACATCATCGAAGGCCGCAGCGACGAGAAGAAGCAGGCGTTGATCGCCAGCGTCTCCCAAGCCATCGCGCAAAGCCTGGATGCTCCGCTGGAAAGCGTTCGCGTCCTGGTTCAGGAATACCCGGACAACCTGTGGGCCGCCGGTGGCGAAACTATCCGCGAGCGACGCAGCAAGGCGAGCCAATAGCTACGATCCCGACGCGGCAACGCACAGCACAAGAAGGACAATAAGATGAGCAAGCCTGTAAAAGTCGCCATCATTGGTTCCGGCAACATCGGCACCGATTTGATGATCAAAATCCTGCGTCATGGCAAGCACCTGGAAATGGGTGCCATGGTGGGTATCGACCCGGCCTCCGATGGCTTGGCCCGCGCCGAGCGCATGGGCGTCGCAACTACCGCGGGGGGCATTGAAGGCTTGCTGGCGATGGAAGGCTTCAAGGACATCAGAATCGTGTTCGACGCCACTTCCGCCGGCGCCCATGCCCACCACAATGCCTTGCTTCAACCCCACGGCATCAAGGTCATCGACCTGACGCCCGCAGCCATCGGCCCCTACGTGATTCCAGCGATCAACCTGGATTCGGAGCTCGATGCCAGCAACCTGAATATGGTCACCTGCGGCGGTCAAGCCACGATTCCGATCGTCGCTGCGATATCGCGCGTAGCCAAGGTTCACTATGGAGAAATCGTTGCCTCGATCTCCAGCAAGTCGGCAGGTCCGGGGACTCGAGCCAATATCGACGAGTTCACCGAAACCACCACCGCCGCCATCGAGAAACTCGGTGGTGCCACCCGCGGCAAGGCGATCATTGTACTTAACCCGGCCGAGCCGCCGCTAATCATGCGCGACACTGTATTTGTGCTGTCCGAATTGGCTGATCAGGATGAAATCGAACGCTCGATTCTCGACATGGTGTCGAGCGTGCAGAGCTACGTGCCGGGTTATCGCCTCAAACAAAGCGTGCAGTTCGAAGTGATCCCGCCTGAAGCGCCGGTCAATGTCCCGGGTCTGGGCTACCTGAGCGGCCTGAAAACCTCGGTGTTCCTTGAAGTGGAAGGCGCAGCGCATTACCTGCCCGCCTACGCCGGCAACCTGGACATCATGACGTCGGCCGCCATGGCGTGTGCCGAACGCATTGCCGCCACCCGCCTGAACGCAGTCGAGGCCTGACGCATGGACATCAAGAAAAAGCTCTACATTTCCGACGTCACCCTGCGCGACGGCAGCCATGCCATCCGCCACCAGTATTCGATCAAGAATGTTCAGGACATTGCTCGCGCACTGGACAAGGCAAAAGTCGACGCCATCGAAGTCGCACACGGCGACGGTTTGCAAGGTTCGAGCTTCAACTATGGTTTTTCAGCGCACTCGGATCTGGAATACATCGAAGCCGTTGCGGACGTCATAAGCCACGCCAAAATCACCACGCTGCTGTTGCCCGGTATCGGTACGGTTCACGACCTCAAGGCGGCCTACAACGCTGGCGCCCGCGTCGTTCGAGTCGCCACTCACTGCACGGAAGCAGACGTGTCCCGCCAGCATATCGAGTACGCTCGCGAACTGGGCATGGATACCGTCGGCTTCCTGATGATGAGCCATATGCTCGCACCGGAAGAACTGGCTAAACAGGCGAAGCTGATGGAGAGCTATGGCGCCACCTGCGTGTACATGGCCGACTCTGGCGGCGCGATGAACATGCAGGACATTCGCGAGCGCTTCCGCGCGTTCAAGGCTGTGCTTAAGGCTGAAACTGAAACCGGCATGCACGCGCACCACAACCTGTCGCTGGGTGTCGCCAACTCGATCACTGCGGTGGAAGAAGGTTGTGACCGCATTGATGCCAGCCTTGCCGGTATGGGTGCCGGTGCGGGCAACGCCCCACTGGAAGTCTTTATCGCTGCAGCCGAGCGCCTCGGATGGAACCACGGTACGGACCTCTACACCCTGATGGACGCCGCCGATGACATCGTCCGTCCCTTGCAGGATCGCCCGGTACGGGTTGATCGCGAAAGCCTGGCGCTGGGATATGCCGGGGTCTATTCAAGCTTCCTGCGACACGCTGAAGTCGCAGCCGCCAAATACGGCCTCAAGACTGTCGATATCCTCGTTGAACTGGGCAAGCGCCGCATGGTTGGGGGGCAGGAAGACATGATCGTCGACGTGGCTCTGGACCTGCTTCGTCGTTGAACTTGAACAATAAAAAAGGTGAGTTGAATCCATGAACAAAACCAGCAAGTTTCATCCTGAACCTCTTTATGACGTCTCGAACCTCGGTCATGTCGAGCTCAATACGCCTGACCTGGCCGCCAGCGTGCGCTTCTTCACTGAAGTTTACGGCCTGGATCTGGTCACTACCCAGGGCGACTCGGCTTACCTGCGAGCGTGGGGCGACCACGATCTCACCTCGCTGAAACTGACCCAGGCTCGACAAGCAGGCGCCGCGCACATTGGCTGGCGCGTCATGAGCCCGCAGGCACTGGAGCGTCGTGTCGCGGCACTGAAAGCCTACGGTGTTGAAGGAAAATGGATTGATGGCGACGTCGGTCATGGCGCTGCCTACAGCTTTATCGCACCGAGCGGGCACCGTATGGAGGTCTATTACGAGGCCGAAAAGTATGTGCCGACCGCGGACAAGAAGCCGTACCTGCCCAACCAGCCGCAAAAATTCAGCGGCCGCGGCGTGGCGGCTGCACGCATCGATCACATCAACATTCTGACTCAGGATGTGGTCAAGACGCGCGAATTCGCCGACCAGACCATGGGCTTCAAATTGCGCGAGCATTTGATCCCGGGCGGCCAAGGCGAAGAAGTCGGTGCCTGGATGAGCCTGATGAACAAGGCCCATGACTTGGCCATCACCAAGGAGCCAAGCCCGACTGCCAGCGGTCGACTCCATCACTTGGCCTATGCCGTTGAAAATCGTGAAGACGTATTGCGCGCTGCAGATATCTTCATGGAGAACGACGTCCACATCGAGTTCGGCCCGGCCAAGCATTCGCGTACCCAAGGTTTCTTTCTGTACGTGTACGAACCGGGCGGCAACCGCATTGAAGTCTTCTCCGGCGGCATTCACATCTTCACTCCCGATTGGGAACCTGTGAAGTGGGGCACCGAAGTCAAAGGCCGCTCCACCGCGTGGGGCCTTGGCGTACCGGAGAGTTTCCACAAGTACGCGACACCCGATGTGCAGGTGCCAGAGGCAACCCCCGCTGCCAAGGCTGCTGCGATGGCTGCGTTGAGCGAGTGATGTCTGAGCCTGTCGGCGAATAGCTGACAGGCCGCCAGACATCGCGGATGATAGGGCGTATCGAGACGGCAATGTTTGCCGTCTCTCGAGTGATTGGGTCAGAGGCCTTTGCAGTGAACGAGATGTTGATGGAAGAGAACCTGCACGCGCAGGAAGACAGCGCAACTACCCATGCCACCTCCCTGGTCAAGCGTCTGCGTATGGCGATCATGACCGGTGAGTTGGCCCCGGGTAGCAAGCTGCGCCTGGATGCACTGCGCGAAAAGCTGGGTTTGACCATCAGTCGCAGCCCACTGCGCGAGGCCCTTTCCCGGCTGGGTGCTGAAGGCCTTGTCCTCATCGAGGACAACCGCGGCTATCGGGTTATCCCGGTTTCGGAAGCAAACCTCCAGGAGATTGCGAAGCTGCGGGTGCACTCCGAAAGCCTGGCGTTACGCGAAGCGATTAGTAAGGGCGATCAAGCCTGGCTCGACGGTGTATGCCAGGCCGAAGCCGCCCTTCGCGAAATCAAGCGCAGCGACCAGGCCGTCGCCGGTCGCCAGGAAGCCTGGGAAAATGCTCATCGTGACTTTCATCTGAAGTTGCTTGAAGGCTGCGACATGCCGCTACTGCTCAATCATTGCAACACGCTGCACGACCTGAACGATCGTTACCGTCGCATGTTCCTTGCCAAGAACCCTTTTGACCGGGATGTGAACGGCGAACATGCGGCCATCGTTGCTGCCACCAAGGAACGTAACGCCGACCTGGCATGCGCCCTTTTGGCCCAGCATATCCAGCGCACCACGCAGAACATCTGCCGGAGTCTGGTCGCTCAAAATCTCCAGACACCTGGTTGATTCGCTCCAGAACGACCCAGCGGTAGATTCAAACACAATAAATAATACGACGCCGTCATGGCCGTCGTACGGAGACTCTATGCGCCATTCAATCGCAACAATGGTTCTGTCCGGTAGCCTGCCAGAAAAAATGAAAGCCGCAGCCCATGCCGGTTTCGACGCCATTGAGTTATTCGAAAACGACCTGATTCAATGCGACCTCAGCCTTGCCGAAATACGCGAACATGCGTCGCAATTGAACCTGAGGCTGGACATCTATCAGCCCCTGCGTGATTTCGAAGGCGTATCGGCCGCGCAGCTGGCACGCAACCTCGATCGAGCGGAATACAAATTCGACGTCATGCAAGAACTCGGCATCGACTTGATGGGGGTCTGCTCAAACGCGCAAGCCGATGCACTGGGTGATCGCCAATTGATCGCTGACCAGTTGGCTGAACTTGCACAACGTGCAGCTCGGCGGCAACTGCGAATCGGCTTCGAATCGTTGTCATGGGGCACTCACTGCAATCGCTGGAGCCATGCCTGGGAGGCGGTGCAACGCGCCGATCAGCACAATCTCGGACTGATTCTGGACAGCTACCATACGCTTGCACTGCGCGATGACTACAGCGCCATCAGTGAAATCCCCGGTGAGCGGATCTTCTACTTTCAGCTGTCCGATGCCCCGTTCGAAGTCGGTTCGCCTCCCCTCTATACCCGTCCATTGCGAACCCTGCCCGGCCTCGGTCAATTAGACATGGTCGGCTTTACCGATACCGTTTTACAAACCGGCTACCAAGGTCCTTTATCGCTGGAAATATTCAGCGACGAATACCGCGGCGCTCCAGCAGAGTCGACTGCACGTGGCGCCAAGGCCTCTCTCCTATGGCTAGAGGAACGTGTGCAAGAGCGGCGCCTGGCTCGCGGTGAACCCTCCTCGCCAACTCTCAAAGCACCGGAGCCTTCGCGTGAATTGTCTCCTTACTCGTTAATCAGCGAATTCCCTGAGGCGAACGAGTTGCAACATGTCCTGGATTTGATTGGACCATGGAGCACGGAGGCAGTAGCGCAGGCGGTTCCGGCCGGTGAATTGGAAACCTTCAGCACCGAATACCGCAGACGCTTCGCCATGCAGCGCCAAACACCGATCCTCAAGCACGATCCCGAGGGTGTGATACGTGGCCGGACCCTCTTCAGCGATGTCTGCGCCATCGAGCTGGAAACCTCCATTCACGATACCACGCTGGTAGCAAACGCCAGCAAGGACCGCCGCTTTACCCGCCTGACCATTGCCGTCCCGGACCTACAGAAAGCGCTAATGGCCATTGGCGGCGACAGTCAGCCACCACTGGTTCTGTCGGCTCATTACTACGACGACCTGCGCGCCCGCTTCGCCTTGAGCGAGGATAAAACCAACAGCTTGCGCAAACTGAATGCGGCCTATGACCGGCAAGGTGATAGCGAGCTCTTACAAGCCTTCGTTCCTGTCGGTACAGATGGATTTTGCCTGCACGTGGTTGAGCGTCGACCAGGGTATCCATCCCAGTCATGGGACATGGCCAACGCTTACGTGGTGAATGCGGCGCTGAAGGCCCGCCTGTCTAAATAAATGCACCGCAGTCCTGACATCTGCATCCGCAGGTCTATTTAAGCGACGCCCCGAACAATTAAAACAACTGTGCAGGAGCACGGGACAATGTTGACTCATTTGAAAGTCCGGACTGGCATGATCGGCGTACTGATCGCTTTTGTATTTGCTTTGCTGCTTGCCAGTCTCAATGGATTTTACGGCGCTCGAACAAGCGATGAACAAATTCGCGACCTTAACCTGCTGACGGCCATTCAGCTGGACAAGCTCAACAATGCTGCGATTTGGGTGACGCGTGCCAGCGCTACCAGCCACAGCTCATTGCTTGATCGACTTGCGGGGCGTACCGAATCGGCTGATCAAGGCGTCGCCGCCGCCAAGGAGCGTCTGAACAACGCCCAAAAGCTGATCAGCGAAATCATACCCACACTGACCGATCCGCAATTGATTGCCGCCGGGCGCGAGCTGGAACAAGTCTTCTCTGAATACGCAAAGGTCGTGCAGCAACAAATAAACAGCACCCGACTAGGAGACTTGGTCGAATACTCAAGGATGAACGACGGCGCCAAGACGCTAGGTCAACGTTATGGACAAGTTCGTGATGCGCTTACCGCGCTCATCACATCTCATATCGCGCAGACCATGGCTGATTCCCGCCAACGCATCCATCAGGCGGAACTGGCCACCGGGGCTCTGTTAATTCTGACGCTTTTGCTCGCGATAGCCTGTTGGGTGTTCATTTCCAATCGGGTATTGCTGCCTTTACGCCAAGCCGGTGAGCGTTTCAATGAAATGGCTCGCGGGGACCTCAGCCAGCCGATAACAGCGGTCAGTCGCAACGAGATTGGTCAACTGTTTGCCTCGTTGGCAAACATGCAAAAAAGCCAGCGCGATACCCTTTCCCAACTCAGTAAAACAGCAGTGCTCGTCTCTGACGCTGCGCACAACCTCAACGGCATCACTCGGGAGAGTTCGCGCGATTTGCAGCAACAACATGCAGAGCTTGAGATGGCCGTCACTGCGGTCACGGAGATGACATCAGCGGTTGAAGAGGTATCACGTAATGCGGTGTCCACTTCCGAGGCTGCAACGGCATCAAATCGTCTAGCCAATGACAGCCGTGAACAGGTTCGGCGAGTACGGACCGAGATCGATTCGATGAACACTGACGTGCAAATCACGGGCGAAGTTATCCAGCGCCTCGCGAGCCAGACCAGGGACATCGGCAAGGTGCTGGACGTCATTCGGTCCGTCTCTGAACAAACCAATCTGCTTGCTCTCAACGCTGCAATCGAAGCGGCGCGTGCGGGTGAATCAGGACGCGGATTTGCAGTAGTGGCCGACGAAGTACGCACGCTGGCCTACAGAACCCAACAATCGACACTGGAAATCGAGGAAATGGTGGGCAGCATTCAGACGAGTAGCAGTACGGCTGTTCAGTCCATTGCGAAAAACAGCGAGCGAGCGCAGCGCACCCTTGAAAGCACTCAGACAAGCGAACGCATGCTCGAGAACATATTTTCAGCAATCGCAGAGATCAATGACCGAAACCTTGTCATCGCCAGCGCGACCGAGGAACAGGCACAGGTGTCGCGCGAGGTAGATCGCAATCTGTTGAACATTCGACATCTGGCCGCCCGCTCAGGCGAAGGTGCAGTGAAAACCGAGCATTCCAGCCAGGAGTTATCGCGGCTAGCTGTCGAGATGAATGAGATTGTAGGGCGGTTCAAACTTTAGCCAGATCACTTTACCAGCAGAGCCAAGCCAGCCCTGCGCACAGCGGCACGCTGAGTGGACTAGGCTCGCTTTCACCTCCGTAAAGGTGAAAGCAAGCTTCGCCAGCTCGCACCCGAGTGTTTAGAGCCTTTCCTCTCGATTGTTACCATCTCCGCGACAGTGTTTCTCCTTTTCGGAAAATGACAATTTGTCGCAGGGCCCGTTTTTTTTGATATCGTTGCGCAATTAACTAATTAGTTAACAGCTATTTTCAGACTTCCACTGAGTACATCGTCTTGGGCCGTATTGTCAGCGACGATGCACAGACCTTGAAAAGTCCCCCCTGCGACTGTTGTCCCGGAAACAGCTCCCAAGGCTGTTGCCTTCACTACCCTTAACCCTCCCCACAAACGTTCATGCGTCAGTAGGATCATGCAACATGACTAAGTCTCGACCTTCGGCATCCGTCAGTCGTTGGCCCATCTGGGTCGTCGCCTTTGGCGTGCTGGTATTTGGATTACTCTTCGCGGCAGGTGGTGGTTACCTCGCCACGCTTGGTGGCAGCTGGTACTTCCTACTCGCCGGTTTTGGTTTGATCGTATCTGCCGTACTGCTCTTCAAGCAGCGTCTACAGGGTGCTTGGCTGTTCGCGGCGGTGATGGTGCTTACCGTGATTTGGGCGCTGGCCGATGTCGGGCTGAACTTCTGGCCACTGATCTCTCGCTTGTTCGCCTTGGGCGTGCTGAGCCTGTTGGTCGCGTTGGTCTACCCGCCCCTGCGCAAGGCCAATAGCCTGGCCAGCGGTCGCAGTGGCTACGCTCTGAGCGGTGTGCTGGCAATCGCCATGGTTGCAGGTGGAGCCGGTATGTTCGTACCCCATGACTCTGTCTCGCCGACCGGTGACGGCCCAGGCCTGACAAAGGTCGACCCTGCCAAGGCCCAGAAAAACTGGGAACACTACGGTAACGACGAAGGTGGCGGCCGCTTCGCCGCGCTGGACCAAATCAACCGTAGCAACGTCTCGAAGCTGGTGCCGGCATGGACCTACCACACCGGGGACATCGCGATCAGCGACGGCAATGGCGCCGAAGATCAGATGACTCCGTTGCAGGTTGGCGACAAGGTGTTCATCTGCACCCCGCACAACAACCTCATCGCCCTGGATGCCGACACCGGTAAACAGCTGTGGAAAAATGAGATAAACGCCAAGACAGGTGTTTGGCAACGTTGCCGCGGTGTCGCCTACTTCGACGCTACCGCCGCGGTCGCCCAGCTTGCCGACGGCAGCACACCTGTCAAGCCCGTGTCGGTACCGGCCGGCGCCAATTGCCAGCGCCGTCTGCTGACCAACACCATCGATGCGCGCCTGATCGCAGTGGACGCGGACACAGGGGAGTTCTGCCAGGGCTTCGGTAACAATGGCCAGGTTGATCTGAAAGCCGGTCTGGGCAATGTCCCTGACTCCTATTACCAGCTGTCATCGGCACCGCTGATGGCCGGGACCACCGTGGTCGTAGGCGGCCGGGTCGCCGACAACGTCCAGACCGACATGCCAGGTGGCGTGATCCGTGGTTTCGACGTCGTCACCGGCGAGATGCGCTGGGCATTCGACCCGGGAAACCCCGAAGACAAGCAGGCTCCGGCTGCCGGCAGCACGTACGTGCGCAGCACGCCCAACAGCTGGGCACCGATGTCCTACGACCCGGCGATGAACACCGTGTTCTTGCCAATGGGCAGTTCGTCCACCGACATCTACGGTGTGGAACGTACCGCACTGAACCACAAGTACGGCGCTTCCGTTCTTGCACTGAACGCAACCACTGGCGAAGAAAAGTGGGTCTACCAAACCGTCCACAACGACCTGTGGGACTTCGACCTGCCCATGCAGCCAAGCCTGATCGACTTCACCAAAGCTGACGGCAGCAAGGTGCCCGCCGTTGTGATCGGCACCAAAGCCGGTCAGATCTTCGTGCTTGACCGCGCCACCGGTAAACCGCTGACCAACGTGGAAGAGGTTCCGGTCAAAGCGTCGAATATCCCGAACGAACCTTACTCGCTGACTCAGCCGAAATCGGTGGGCATGCCAGAGATCGGTGCGCAGACGCTGACCGAGTCGGACATGTGGGGGCGACGCCGTTCGATCAACTGCTCTGCCGTATCTCGTTCAAGAAAATGCGTTACGACGGGCTGTACACCGCACCAGGCACCGATATCTCGCTGAGCTTCCCGGTTCGCTGGGAGGGATGAACTGGGGCAGTATCTCGACTGACCCGGTACACGGTTTTATCTTCGTCAACGACATGCGTCTGGGCCTGTGGATTCAGATGATTCCAGCGAAGAAAGATGCCAAGGCCTCTTCCGGTGGTGAAGCACTGAACACCGGCATGGGAGCGGTACCGCTCAAAGGCACCCCGTATGCAGTGAACAAGAACCGCTTCCTGTCTGTCGCCGGTATCCCTTGCCAGGCACCACCCTTTGGCACACTGACCGCGATCGACATGAAAACCCAGAAAGTCGCGTGGCAAGTGCCGGTTGGCACCGTTCAGGACACTGGCCCAATGGGTATCAAGATGCATTTGCCTTTGCCGATCGGCATGCCGACGCTGGGTGGTACGCTCTCCACCCAGGGCGGCCTGGTGTTCATCGCCGGTACACAGGACTACTACCTGCGCGCCTTCAACTCCGCCAACGGAGAAGAGGCCTGGAAAGCCCGGCTGCCCGTGGGCAGCCAGGGTGGCCCGATGACGTTTGTGTCGCCGAAAACAGGCAAGCAGTACATTGTCATCACCGCGGGTGGTGCGCGTCAGTCGGCCGATCGCGGCGATTATGTGATCGCTTACGCGCTGCCTGATAGCAAGTAAACCAGTAACACCTTAAAGCCGCTGCCGCCGTGTGAGAGTGGCAGCGGTTTTTGGTTGCCTGCACGCTTGGCAGCATCAATGCGCCGTGGCCGGCTGGAAAGCGACCGGACTGCTGGACTTGCTAATCAATACCTCGACAACCACGGGCACCAAAAAGCCGCCCCTACAAGTATTTAGACCCTAGCTCGGAGGGTGTGCAGGCGTCATCGCCAGCCAGCTGTGCTCCTGCCAGTGCACAACTGGCTGGCGATGACAACGCGTTGGAGGTTAAACGAAGCTCAACTGCACGGTAGCCAGGTCGCCAAATCGCGCGACAAAGATCTGGCCCTTGTTCATTACCATCGGCAAGGTCAACGAGCCCGTGGTGATCAGGTCTCCCGGCTGCAGGTCGATACCTCGCCGCGAGAGGTCATTGACGGTTTCCACCAGAATATCCAGCGGATCGCGATAATACTCGCCGCGAAATACCTGGATAGGGGCCCCACCATCGATGCGCGCATCGATCGGTACATTCGCCAAATGCAGTGCCTGCCATTGCTCGATCCCAGGTGCCTCTATATAAGCGCCACAGGCACCGTTGTCGGCGATCAGATCGTAGGTGGTAGCCTTGCGACCAGGCCCGTTCATGACATATCGATGGCCCGCCACCTCCAGCCCCGGATGCAGCACCAGTAGCGGCTTGAGTTCTGCCTCGCTGTAAGGCTGCTCGCGCGCGGCAACCCTGGCGGAGAAACGAAAGGCAAACTCGCATTCGATCTTGTAACCTTCGAACGGCCCCCAAGGCAGTTGCGCCGGAGTGCGGTGGTGCCGATTGGCCAACAGCCGGCCTGGGATCGGCCCATCGTGCCCCTCCATGACCTGTACCGCCGGCACTGCGGCGCCCACTTTCCAACCCACGCAGGGCTCACCGAGGATCTCGGCCATGCGATCCTGGATCGCAAAGGCCTCGGCTCGCGAACCCGGCGCGACGTTGCTGTCGGGCAGCGTGATCGCTGTTCCTTGATTCCATGCAGTGGCCAGTGACTGGGCCAATTGTTCGAACTTCGCGTGCATGTTGTTCCCTCGTTAACGCTCTCGGGCGCTGGCCTTAGTACACCCCTGGGGTACCGCCGCCATCAACAGCGATAGCCGTACCCTGGATATGCCGCGCACTCTCGGAACACAGGAACACCGCCAGTGCCGCGACGTCCTCGGGCGTACCCAGACGATTGAGACCTTCGCGCTCGACCTGCGCCGCGCGCTCCTCGTCGATGGTCTTGCCGCTACCCGCCGCACGCTGCTTGAAGATCTGCTCGACGCGACCGGTCCCGGTCAGCCCCGGCAGGATAGCGTTGACGTTGACGCCATCGCGCTTGCCCTGTCCCGAGAGGCCCTTGGTAAAGTTGTGCATGGCGGCGTTGACCGAACCACCAATCAAAAAGCCTGGATCCGGGGTACGCGCCGCGCCGCCGATAATGTTGACGACGTGCCCGCCTGTGGTCGTCAACAGCGGCCAGAACAAGCGGCAGAGGTTCACGCAGCCGAAAAACTTCAGCGCGAAGCCGTCTTGCCAGACGTCGTCTGAAAGCTCCAGAAAGGCGCCGGCACGGGTGGCGCCGGCGGAGTTCACGAGGATGTCACAACGCCCGAAGCGCGCACTGACGCCGTCGAACACAGTCCTGCAGCCAGCCCCCGTACGCAGGTCGGCGGCATAGAAATCCGGACGCAGCCCGCCACTCTTCTCGATAGTATCGGCGGCGGCTTCAAGGTTCGCCTGGCTGGAGGCGGCCAACACCGTCTGGGCTCCACGGGCGGCGAATGCCGCGGCGATGCCAAAGCCGATGCCTCGGCTACCACCAGAGATCACCACGACTTTTCCGGCAAATTCCTGAGTCATTATATAAATCCCGATTGAAATGAGAGTGGCAGCCTAGGCTGCCTTGAGGTCCTGGACCGCGGCGATGGCGGCACGCAGGGCGAGTAGATAACTGTTGACCCCGAAACCGCAGATCTGTCCTCGCACCACTTCGGCGAACACCGAGTGATGCCGAAACGCTTCGCGCGCATGAATGTTGGCCATGTGCAGTTCGATCACCGGCATAGTGAGAATGGCCAATGCGTCGCGAATACCATAACTGTAGTGCGTCCAGGCGCCGGCATTGATCAACACGGCGTCGACCTTGTCGGTCAGGGCTTGATGGATGCGCTCACACATCGTCCCTTCGCAGTTGGTCTGGAAGCTGTCGACGTGGACGTCGAGTTGTTGCGCCAGGGATTGAATGCTGGCGTTGATTTCAGCGAGGGTGATGGTCCCGTAGTGGACTGGGTCGCGCTTGCCGAACATGTTGTGGTTAATACCGTGGAGCATGAGAATGTTCAAGGCGGTCTGCTCTTGTAATTGGATTTTTGACCTTGTAACGCAATGGCTGAAAACTACTTCAGCGGCACCGTCAGCTGGCGAATCACGGCAGCGGTGTCGGGCCTTACACCTTTCCACCAGGTGAAGGCTTCGGCCGCCTGCTCGGCGAACATGCCGACGCCATCAGCCAGCTGCTTGACACCAGCATCGCGGGCAAACCGCAGAAAGAGCGTAAGACCTTTGCCATACAGCAATTCATAGGCCAGGCAACCCTCGGCAAAGACGCTCGCGGGTACCGGTGGCAGCTCGTTGTGCAGGCTGGCGGAGGTGGCATTAACCACCACATCGAACTGCTGCCCGGCGAGGTCCTGGTAACCCACCGCGAGAACATTGCCGCGGTCGCTGACCTTGGCGACCAAATCCTGCGCCTTGGATACCGTGCGATTGCAGATCACCAACTGCGCCGGCTTTTGCTCGAGAAACGGCAACACCGCACCACGGGCAGCGCCCCCGCCCCCAGCAACAGCACACGCTTGCCGGCCAACGGGCGATTGAGGTTGTGCACCAGGTCACGCACCAGGCCAACACCGTCGAAGTTCTCGGCGATGACACGGTCGCCTTCAAACTTCATCGCATTGACCGCACCGGCCAGGCGCGCGCGTTCGGACAGTTCAGTGGCGTAGGCAAAAGCGTCGAGTTTGAACGGGGCGGTGATGTTCAGGCCACGACCGCCGTTGGCGCGGAACGTATCGATGGTCGGAACAAACTGCCCCAGCGCGCCTTCGATGGTCGTGTAATCGATCTGCAGGCCCGTCGCTTTGGCGAACATGCCCTGGATTTGCGGGGACTTGCTGTGTGAGATCGGATTGCCGATAACGGCATAGCGCTCGCTCATAAAAGTTCTCCGTCAAGAATGCCAGTTGGCATCCATCACAACGAATCGTAGGATTGAGCCGTCATGCTGTAAATCCAACGTTTACGATAGACAGTATTGTTTTTTATAAATAATAAGAAGGACGCCAAATATGGCTGCTGCAGACGTGGACGAGACCAGACTGCTCAACCCCAACCTCTTGCAAGTACTCGAGTCGCTGTACGCTACGCGCAGCGTGACGCGCACCGCCGAGCAACTGGGGCAGACACAATCCACGATCAGTATCTTGCTGGCGCGGTTACGCAAGCAATTGGACGATCCCCTGTTCGTCCGCACGCCGGAGGGCATGCAACCGACCCCGCGCATCGATGATCTGATTCCGCTGGTTCGCGAGATTCTGGATCGCCTGCGCCATATTTCCGCAGCCGAGCCACGCTTTGATCCAGCCCTCTCCCAACGTGAATTTCGTATCAGCATGACGGATGCCAGTCACATCACCATTCTGCCCCGATTGTTTTCTCATGTTCGGTCGCTTGCGCCACTGGTGCGCCTCGAAGCAGTGCCGATCAATCCAAGCATGGTGCAGGCACTGCAGTCCGGAGAATGCGACCTGGCGATCGGGCTGCTGCCGACCCTGGAGGCCGGTTTCTACCGCCAGACACTGTACTCGCAGGATTGGCTGTGCCTGGCCAATCCGAACCATCCGCGTATAGGCCAGCGCTTCACGCTCAAGCATTACCTTGGAGAAAATCACGTGGCCATTTCCTCGGGGACAGGCGCGCAGGTCGACGAATCGCTAAGGCACCAGAGGCGTCAACGAAAGGTGGCGCTTACGCTGTCCGGCTTTCTGGGACTGGGCGGGATCCTCTCGACGACGGACCTGATTGCGACCTTACCCAGGCACATTGGAGAGACGCTTGCACAAACCGCCGGCCTGCGCGTGCTGGAATGCCCGATCACTCTTCCGGCCGTCAGCGTCAACCAGTACTGGCACGCCCGCTATAACAACGATCCCGCGAATCGCTGGCTGAGGGGTATCTGCGCGCAGCTCTATCAGTCGATTTGAGCGGCGCAACGGCCTCCGCGTGCCAGTTCGCGTTGATACTGACAGCTGATCCTTGGCCCGGCCGCGACGTAGCTCCATGTCTAAAGTCGATCCTCGCCGAGCGGACAGTGCGTGCAAGGAACTGTGAATGCTAGCAATGACCGGGAGAGGCATCATTCCTTCTCCCAAGCGAAGCATTTTGGAATCAAGGGCAACGCGACAAAGCAAAGCACCTACCGCACGCGAGGTGTGCCAGATACTCAGACCGTTCCAGTGCCTCGGCCGCTCGTAGTTGAGCGCGCATCAGGATCGGAGAGAGAGATTTGTTGGTCCGGGCTGTCGCGCAATTGCGCCTCGACCTCTTTGGCAACCATGCTCGTTTTCACACAGCCTGGTTCCAAAGCGGAGCAAAACTCACGGGGCAATTCCGACCTTGGTATCCGCTGAAGATTCCAACCAGAGCCAGTCGTTTTGTAGGGGTAAAAACGATCAAAAATAAAAAGGGGTCGCGAGAAAAAATCTCACAAC
>NZ_JAEKEZ010000004.1 GCF_016650815.1 Pseudomonas sp. TH31
AAAACCTGCGTCTCTGGAATACTCGTTGCATGCCCCAGTCAGTAAAATCTGTCGAGATTGTTCTGCATCTGGCTTTCGAAATACGCTATATCCTTCCTACCGCACTTGAATGCCGTCGGCGTGTAGTCCGTGGCTCGAGATCAGGCAAGCCCGTCCGTAGAAAGATAGTGCGATAGTTCGCGTGTGGCGGCTATCAGACGGGTGGACACTCGGCTCATATCTTCGTATGAACTTGCTAATCGGCATTCAGTGATCGCATCCCGGCCCCAGACAAAGGTTGTATGGCATGAGCGACAGCATGATGATCGAGTCCGACCTGGGGTCGGACGTTCTCGATTTGATCCATGAAAGCATTTTTCTGCGCGACCTTGATGGCCGCATTCTCTATTGGAACAAGGCCTCGCAAGAGTTATACGGGTGGAGCAGCACAGACATCATTGGACGCGTCGCCCATGAATTGCTCACCTCCGAACATCCCGACTCGATAGTCTGTCTTGAAGCCCGCGTACGCGAAACCGGGCGCTGGGACGGAGAGTTAAAGCGCACCACTGCAAGCGGTACCCAGGTCATCATTGAGGCACGCTGGTCGATTCGTCGGAACTGCCAAGGCATCCCCATCGGCATCGTCGAGACCGGGCGCGACATCACCGCTCGCAAAGCCACCGAGAGGGTTCTCACGGAAAGCGAGCACCGCTATCGCAACTTGTTCCAGGCCATGGCCGCATCCTTCTGGGAGCTGGACTTCACCCTGGTCGGGGTCATGGTTCGGGGCTTGTTCGCCAGCGGGGTGCAGGATTTGGGGCAGCATTTCATCTCGCATCCCGAATTGGTGCGCGAGATGATGCTCGCCACCCATGTGCTCGATGTGAACGAGCAGACCGTGACGCTCTTCGGGCGTGGAAACAAGGATGAGTTGCTCGGCTCAGTCGAGCCGTTCTGGCCCGAGTCAAGCACTCAGGTTTTTGCGCAAAGTATCGTCGCGGCGGTCTCGCGCAAGCTCAACTACGTGATGGAGACCAAGCTGCGGAACATCGACGGCCGCGAGTTCGACGTGTTGTTTACCGCTTCCTTCCCGCCGGAAAACATGCAGAAGGGCATCCTCATGGTCGGTGTGATCGACCTTTCTGCACGCAATCAAGCGTTTGCCGCCATGGAGCAGAGCGAGTTTCGCTACCGTAATCTGTTCGAGGTCATGGCCGTGTCGTTCTGGCAGCTCGACTCCAGCGGCCTCAACCGGATGTTCGCTGAGTTGCGCACTCAGGGCGTCAGCGATCTGTCCGCTCATATAGACGAGCACCCCGAGTTTATTCGGCAGGCTATGGACGTCTGTGTGGCCATCGACGTGAATGAACGCACGCTGACGATGTATGGCGCCACGGAGCGAAGCCAGATGCTTGGCCCGATTACCCGATTTTGGGTCCAAGGGCACTACGAGGCGTTCCGACGCAGCATGGAAGCGGCCTATCGTGGCGAACCTGGTTATCTGGAGGAGACCAAGACACGTGCCCTGGATGGTCGTGAAATCGACGTGCTGTTCTTCGTCACTGCACCACCACAGATGCGAGCCAAGGGTATGGTGCTGGTTGGCAATATCGATATCTCGGAACTGGTCGCTTCGCGGGTGGCATTGGAAGGCATGCAATCGAATCTAATTCACGCGGCGCGTATTACGATGCTCGGCGAGTTGACTGCCTCGATAGCCCATGAAGTCAACCAACCGCTGGCGGCGATTACCACCAACGGTGAAGCCGGTTTACGCTGGCTCAACCGCCCGGAACCGGATGTCGGTGAGGTGCGCGACCTGACCGTACGGATGGTGGCCGATGCGCGCCGCGCTGCCGACATCATCTCCCGCATACGCGGCATGGCTTGTCACGGCACCTCGGAACGACTGTCCTTGCCGCTGAATAATGTGGTCAAGGAAGCGGTGCAGTTTCTCCGGCACGAACTGCAAGCGCAGAACGTCGAACTGTCGTTGATCCTGGCGCAGCATCTGCCACGTATCTGTGTCGACCGCACCTTGCTGCAGCAGGTCATCGTCAATCTTTCAATCAATGCCATGCAGGCTATGGAGCAGGCACAAGTCGTAGACCGGCGCATTTGCATTACCACCGCCAGTCTGGATGCCACCACTGTAGAGCTGGTGGTCGAGGACAACGGGCCGGGGATCGCCAAGGCTGATCTTGATCGTCTGTTCGACAGTTTTTTCACCACGAAGAAGACCGGCATGGGGATGGGGCTGCCCATCTGCCGCACGGTTATCCAAAGCCACGGCGGCAGCATCCAGGCCAGCAACAACACGCAGACCCGCGGCGCCCGGTTCACCGTTACGCTGCCCGTGGCAGGTTGACACCCCGTGTTTTATACGAACGTTTACCCGACCCATTCGCATCGACGATGGTGTGGTGTCATGTATCACGCCATCATCGTCCCGCGTACCGAGCTTGGCCATCGCGGCTTATCACGCAGGGGTCATCAATAGAGTCTTTGTCATCGCTTGGCAGTGCTGAGCCGCACATCAGAGAACCATTATGAATCGGCAGCCTTTGACCAAACTCGTTTTGATTCATGCCCGTCCGGACCGTCTACCAGGGTTGTGGCAATGGTTGAGTGACTCGGTTACGCGTACTCGGGAAATCGATGGTTGCCTGCACTGCCAATTGCACGTCAGTTGCCGAAGTCCACAGCATTGGATCATTCATGGCGTATGGAGCGGCGAAGATGCACTGCAAGCGGGTCTGACGCAGGAACTGCAACGTGCTTTCGAGGGCATGCTCGATAGTCATGCGTTGTTGTCGATCATGATCTACGGTGATGACGGCTGTTTACCACCGGTGGATTTGCTCAACGATATCGAGCCCGTATCAGAGGACCCAATGGGCTGACGATAGCACTGGCATCTGTTTGGTCGTTCAGTCCAGATCCTGGACTGCCAACGCCATTTCTACGCAATTGAGCAGGATCTGCGCCTCGAATGGTTTCTGTAGCAGAGACATCGCACCGCTGGCCCGCGCGTGGGCGTGAATATCCTGCTCGGTACGCGCTGTCATCAAAATCACCTTCGCCTTATCGTCAGCAGCTATCAGAGTGTGGGTTAGATCGATGCCGCTCATACCGGGCATCTGGATATCGGCAATAACGCAGGCGAAGCGCAAGGTATCACCAGAGTCGAAAAAAAACTCGGCGCAAGCAAAGTGTTCAATCCTGTAGCCCATCGAACGCAGCAGGCTGGAGGTCGCCAGACGCAAGGATTCGTCGTCGTCGATAATGGCTATGAGAGGGGCATGCGTCACTATGAAGGTCCTCAGTGCGAGCACCCCGGTAAAACCGGTGCGTGTCGCGACTCGTGAACAGCATGCCTGAGTACGTGAGCCGTTTAAATCATACAGAGGTTCATGTTGGCAGACTTCCGTCCGGCTGCAGGTGCAGTGCGCTGGCCATCTTCACCAGTTCGGCCAATGAGCGTGCGTGCATTTTCTGCATGGCATGGCCACGATGGATCTTCACTGTGATCTCGCTCAACCCAAGCGTCGCGGCCGCCTGCTTGTTCATCTTGCCGGCGGTGACCTGCGCCATCACTTGTCGTTCGCGCGGGCTCAAGCTGGAGAATCGATCGCGCAGTTGTGCGGTATCGCGGTGCTGCTGGCGTTGCAGGCGATCCTTGTCGATCGCGGCCGCAACGGCATCCAACATGTCCTGATCACGAAAGGGTTTGGTCAGGAAGTCCACGGCACCGGCTTTCATGCTGCGCACAGACATCGAGATATCGCCGTAGCCGGTCATGAACACCACAGGGATCGGGATATTCAATTCAAGCAGCTGACTCTGGAAGTCCAGCCCACTCTTGCCCGGCAGGCGCACATCCAGTACCAGACAGGCCGGACAATCCGGTCGCTCGGCACTCAGAAAGTCCTGTGTCGCACCATACAACCGGGTGGCGATGCCAACCGAGCGAAACAAACTGTCGAGCGCACTGCGCAGTGACGCGTCGTCATCGATGATGTGCACCAAC
>NZ_JAEKEZ010000005.1:0-2500 GCF_016650815.1 Pseudomonas sp. TH31
CCCTTTTTCGTTTGGCCACTTTCCTGCAGGCAAAAACAAAACCCCTACCTGCATACGCAGATAGGGGTTTCGGAATTTAATCTTGACGATGACCTACTCTCACATGGGGAAACCCCACACTACCATCGGCGATGCATCGTTTCACTGCTGAGTTCGGGATGGGATCAGGTGGTTCCAATGCTCTATGGTCGTCAAGAAATTCGGTAGCCAGGTCGTTCTCCTTACGGAGTACGCTCCAGCGAATGGGTATGTGATAGATCTCGGTGTTTTGTGAGTCTCTCGAACTTTCGGTTCGTTTCGTCTTCACACACCGCAATCTGATGCTCTTTCGAGTAGTCAAATTGCTTGGGTGTTATATGGTCAAGCCTCACGGGCAATTAGTATTGGTTAGCTCAACGCCTCACAGCGCTTACACACCCAACCTATCAACGTCGTAGTCTTCGACGGCCCTTCAGGGGACTCAAGGTCCCAGTGAGATCTCATCTTGAGGCTAGTTTCCCGCTTAGATGCTTTCAGCGGTTATCTATTCCGAACATAGCTACCCGGCAATGCCACTGGCGTGACAACCGGAACACCAGAGGTTCGTCCACTCCGGTCCTCTCGTACTAGGAGCAGCCCCTCTCAAATCTCAAACGTCCACGGCAGATAGGGACCGAACTGTCTCACGACGTTCTAAACCCAGCTCGCGTACCACTTTAAATGGCGAACAGCCATACCCTTGGGACCGGCTTCAGCCCCAGGATGTGATGAGCCGACATCGAGGTGCCAAACACCGCCGTCGATATGAACTCTTGGGCGGTATCAGCCTGTTATCCCCGGAGTACCTTTTATCCGTTGAGCGATGGCCCTTCCATACAGAACCACCGGATCACTAAGACCTACTTTCGTACCTGCTCGACGTGTCTGTCTCGCAGTCAAGCGCGCTTTTGCCTTTATACTCTACGACCGATTTCCGACCGGTCTGAGCGCACCTTCGTACTCCTCCGTTACTCTTTAGGAGGAGACCGCCCCAGTCAAACTACCCACCATACACTGTCCTCGATCCGGATAACGGACCTGAGTTAGAACCTCAAAGTTGCCAGGGTGGTATTTCAAGGTTGGCTCCACGCGAACTGGCGTCCACGCTTCAAAGCCTCCCACCTATCCTACACAAGCAAATTCAAAGTCCAGTGCAAAGCTATAGTAAAGGTTCACGGGGTCTTTCCGTCTAGCCGCGGATACACTGCATCTTCACAGCGATTTCAATTTCACTGAGTCTCGGGTGGAGACAGCGCCGCCATCGTTACGCCATTCGTGCAGGTCGGAACTTACCCGACAAGGAATTTCGCTACCTTAGGACCGTTATAGTTACGGCCGCCGTTTACCGGGGCTTCGATCAAGAGCTTCGCGTTAGCTAACCCCATCAATTAACCTTCCGGCACCGGGCAGGCGTCACACCCTATACGTCCACTTTCGTGTTTGCAGAGTGCTGTGTTTTTAATAAACAGTCGCAGCGGCCTGGTATCTTCGACCGGCATGGGCTTACGCAGTAAATGCTTCACCCTCACCGGCGCACCTTCTCCCGAAGTTACGGTGCCATTTTGCCTAGTTCCTTCACCCGAGTTCTCTCAAGCGCCTTGGTATTCTCTACCCAACCACCTGTGTCGGTTTGGGGTACGGTTCCTGGTTACCTGAAGCTTAGAAGCTTTTCTTGGAAGCATGGCATCAACCACTTCGTGTTCTAAAAGAACACTCGTCATCAGCTCTCGGCCTTAGAATCCCGGATTTACCTAAGATTCCAGCCTACCACCTTAAACTTGGACAACCAACGCCAAGCTGGCCTAGCCTTCTCCGTCCCTCCATCGCAATAACCAGAAGTACAGGAATATTAACCTGTTTTCCATCGACTACGCTTTTCAGCCTCGCCTTAGGGACCGACTAACCCTGCGTCGATTAACGTTGCGCAGGAAACCTTGGTCTTTCGGCGTGGGTGTTTTTCACACCCATTGTCGTTACTCATGTCAGCATTCGCACTTCTGATACCTCCAGCAAGCTTCTCAACTCACCTTCACAGGCTTACAGAACGCTCCTCTACCGCATCACCTAAGTGATACCCGTAGCTTCGGTGTATGGTTTGAGCCCCGTTACATCTTCCGCGCAGGCCGACTCGACTAGTGAGCTATTACGCTTTCTTTAAAGGGTGGCTGCTTCTAAGCCAACCTCCTAGCTGTCTAAGCCTTCCCACATCGTTTCCCACTTAACCATAACTTTGGGACCTTAGCTGACGGTCTGGGTTGTTTCCCTTTTCACGACGGACGTTAGCACCCGCCGTGTGTCTCCCATGCTCGGCACTTGTAGGTATTCGGAGTTTGCATCGGTTTGGTAAGTCGGGATGACCCCCTAGCCGAAACAGTGCTCTACCCCCTACAGTGATACATGAGGCGCTACCTAAATAGCTTTCGAGGAGAACCAGCTATCTCCGAGCTTGATTAGCCTTTCACTCCGATCCACAGGTCATCCG
>NZ_JAEKEZ010000005.1:7500-314796 GCF_016650815.1 Pseudomonas sp. TH31
GAAATTTTGTTCACCGGCGCCCATCGAGGGGCGCCTGTTTAAAGAAGGCTTTTGCAGGAGCAGAGCTTGCTCGCGATGGCAGCCCCAAGGACGCCATCGCAGGCAAGCCTTGCTCCTACAGGTCATGTCGAATCAGTCGATCTTGTTCAGCACTTCGCCGACCGCATCGAACAGACGATCCAGGTCCTGCGGCTTGCTGTTGAAGGTTGGGCCGAACTGCAGGGTGTCGCCGCCGAAGCGCACATAGAACCCGGCTTTCCACAACGCCATGCCCGCTTCGAATGGACGCACAATCGCATCGCCGTCACGCCCGGCAATCTGGATCGCGCCAGCCAAGCCGTAGTTACGAATATCGATAACGTTCTTCGAGCCTTTCAGACCGTGCAACGCATTTTCGAAATGCGGTGCGATTTCGGCCACGCTCTGAACCAGGTTTTCCTTTTGCAGCAGGTCGAGTGCCGCCAGGCCGGCAGCACACGCCACTGGATGCGCGGAATAGGTGTAGCCGTGCGGGAATTCCACCGAGTACTCCGGCGTCGCCTGGTTCATGAAGGTGTGATAGATCTCGGAGCTGGCAATCACCGCGCCCATCGGGATCGCACCGTTAGTGACTTGCTTGGCGATGCACATCAGGTCCGGGGTCACCCCGAAGCTGTCGGCACCGAACATCGAACCGGTACGGCCAAAACCGGTGATCACTTCGTCGAACACCAGCAGGATGTTGTGCTGATCGCAAATGTCGCGCAGACGCTTGAGGTAACCCTCAGGCGGCACCAGCACACCAGCGGAACCGGCCATTGGTTCGACAAATACCGCAGCGATGTTCGAGGCGTCGTGCAGTTCGATCAGTTTCAGCAGCTCATCGGCCAGGGCAATACCGCCCTCTTTCGGCATGCCACGGGAGTAAGCATTGCTGGCCAGCAAGGTGTGCGGCAGGTGATCGACATCCATCATCGCCTGACCAAACATTTTGCGGTTGCCGTTTACGCCGCCGAGGCTGGTGCCGGCGATGTTCACGCCGTGGTAACCACGGGCACGGCCAATCATTTTGGTTTTGGTCGCCTGGCCTTTCAGACGCCAGTAAGCACGCACCATCTTCACGGCCGTGTCCGCGCACTCTGAACCCGAGTCGGTGAAGAACACGTGATTCAGATTACCCGGCGTCAGGTCGGTGATTTTCTCGGCCAGTTGGAACGACAGCGGATGGCCGTACTGGAAACCTGGCGAGTAATCCAGGGTACCCAACTGTTTGGCCACCGCGTCCTGGATTTCCTTGCGAGTGTGCCCGGCGCCGCAGGTCCACAGACCCGAGAGCGAATCGTAGACCTTGCGGCCCTTATCGTCTGTCAGCCAACTGCCTTCGGCCGCAACGATCAGTCGCGGATCGCGCTGGAAATTGCGGTTCGCGGTGTAGGGCATCCAGTGCGCATCCAGTTTGAGCTGGCTGGCCAGGGAAGACGGGGCGTTTTCGGGCAAGTTCATGAGCAAAACCTCGCAGGGCAATAAGCGGCATAGAGATCAAAAGCGTTCTTGCAGCTAAATTGCCACGGGGATAAAGTCGGTGAAATCCAACTCTTCTAACGTTCAGTCTGCCATCCACTAAACTTTGAGTACCCACGCATGAGCACTCGCCGCCCCGATCCGCTGGCACAAGTCAGCGACTTTGATATTCGCCTGCTGCGGATTTTTCGCAGCGTGGTGGAATGCGGCGGGTTCTCTGCAGCGGAGTCAGTGCTGGGCATCGGCCGCTCGGCCATCAGCCAGCAGATGAGCGACCTGGAACAACGCCTTGGCCTGCGCCTGTGCCAACGCGGTCGTGCCGGGTTTTCCCTGACCGAAGAAGGTCGCGAGGTCTACCAGTCGGCGTTGCAGCTATTAAGTGCGCTGGAAAGTTTCCGCACCGAGGTCAACGGCCTGCATCAACACTTGCGCGGCGAGTTGACCATCGGCCTGACCGACAACCTGGTCACCCTGCCCCACATGCGCATCACCCACGCGCTGGCGCAGTTGAAGGAGCGCGGGCCTGACGTACAAATCCAGATCCGCATGATCGCTCCCAATGAAGTCGAACAAGGGGTGCTCGACGGGCGCCTTCACGTTGGCGTGGTGCCGCAAGCCAGCGCTTTGTCGGGGCTGGAATATCAACCGCTCTACAGCGAACGCTCGCTGCTCTATTGCGCGGTTGGTCACCCATTGTTTTATGTCGACGACAAGCAACTGGACGACGCGCGCCTCAACAGCCAGGACGCCATCGCGCCGACCTTCCGCCTGCCCGCCGACATCCAGGCGCATTACCAGGCGCTCAATTGCACTGCCAGCGCTTCGGACCGCGAAGGCATGGCGTTCCTGATTCTGACCGGGCGCTTCATCGGTTACCTGCCGGACCACTACGCCAGCCTCTGGGTGCAACAAGGTCGATTGCGCGCACTCAAACCCGCCGTGCGTTTTTATGACTTGAGCCTCGCATCGGTCACCCGCAAGGGCCGTCGCCCCCATTTGGTGCTGGAAAGCTTTCTGGAGAGCTTGGCAGCGACGCGCTAAAAGCCATTAAAGCCAAGCCACGCTGGGCGGCGCAGTAAAAAACGATTAATAACCTGAGCACCTGGACAGCTTTTTGCAGCGCATCAGCACCTTGATCCGTCAGCAATGAGTTCCTACGCCCATGCAGCCAGAATCCTCAACCCCAAGCGATTTGATCTACGGCCTCAACGATCGCCCAAAACCCCTCGCCGCGATCCTCGCCGCCCTGCAACACGTGCTCGCCAGTTTCGTCGGCATCATCACTCCGCCGCTGGTGATCGGTTCGGCGCTGGGGCTGACCGCTTATTTGCCGTACTTGATCAGCATGGCGCTGATGGTCTCCGGCGTCGGAACGTTCATTCAGGCACGTCGACCATTCGGCATCGGCGCCGGGATGATCTGCCTGCAAGGCACCAGTTTTGCGTTTTTGGGCGCGGTGTTGTCCGCCGGTTTTCTGGTCAAGCAACGGGGCGGCAGCCCGGAAGACATTCTGGCGATGATCTTCGGCGTGTGCTTTTTCGGCGCTGTGGTGCAGATCGTTTTGAGCCGCTTCATCGGCCAGCTGCGCCGGGTGATCACGCCGCTGGTGACCGGGATTGTCATTACCTTGATTGGCATCAGCCTGATCAAGGTCGGCATCACTGACCTCGGCGGTGGTTTCAACGCGGCGGATTTCGGCGCCCGGGAAATCTGGCGCTGGGCGTGTTCGTGCTGTTGACGATTGTCCTGCTCAATCGCTCGAACACGCCATGGATTCGCCTTTCGGCAATCATCATTGGCCTGGTGCTCGGCAGCCTCGCGGCATGGTTCAGCGGCAAACTGGTCCCGCAGCCATTGCCCGACTTGCCGCTGGTCAGCCTTCCGATCCCGTTCCGGTTCGGTTTCAGCTTCGTCTGGACGGCTTTCCTGCCCGTAGCGCTGATTTATCTGATCAGCACCCTCGAAACCGTCGGCGACCTCACCGCCAACTGCATGCTCGCCCGCCAGCCCATCAGCGGCCCTGCTTATATAAGCCGACTCAAGGGCGGCGTATTGGGCGACGGTTTCAGCTGCCTGATCGCCGCGACCTTCAGCGCGTTCCCCAACACCACGTTTGCGCAGAACAACGGCGTGATCCAGTTGACCGGCGTCGCCAGCCGTTATGTCGGCCTGTACATCGGCGCCGTGCTGTTTTGCCTCGGGTTGTTTCCGCTGATTGGCGCGGTGTTGCAGCAGATCCCCAAACCGGTGCTCGGCGGCGCAACCCTGGTGATGTTCGGCAGTGTCGCGGCGGCCGGCGTGCGTATCCTTGCCCAGGCACCACTGGATCGGCGCAGCATGTTGATCATCGCCACGTCGTTCGGCGTTGGTCTGGGCATCGCCGCGCAACCAGGCCTTTTGCACCTGCTGCCGCAACTGGTGCAAAACCTGTTCGACTCGGCGATCACCAGCGGCGGTATCACCGCGATTCTGATGTGCCTGTTATTACCCGAGTCGAAAACCCAAATGCTTGACGCCAATCCCCCGTTAAAAAGCGACCCGATCGAGCAGCTATAGGGGTTTTATTGCCTCAGGACTTGTCTGAAACCTGTGGGTGCGCTATCAACGCACTGGTTGCACCCACAGACTATTTCGGAAGTGCCTATGACCTTTGAAGTCCCCGCCCACGGCGGCAAACCTGCCAGCCGCATTCGTCAAAAGAACGAAGAGACGATCCTCAAAGCCGCCGAAGATGAATTCGCCCGCCACGGGTTCAAAGGCACCAGCATGAACACCATCGCCCAGAATGCCGGGTTGCCCAAAGCGAACCTGCATTACTACTTCACCAACAAGCTTGGGTTGTACGTGGCGGTGCTGAGCAACATCATCGAGTTGTGGGACAGCACGTTCAATACCCTGACCGCCGAAGACGATCCGGCCGAGGCGCTGACCCGTTACATCCGCGCGAAGATGGAGTTTTCCCGACGCCAGCCACAGGCCTCGCGAATTTTCGCCATGGAAGTGATCAGTGGCGGCGAGTGCCTGACCGAGTATTTCAACCAGGACTATCGCGCCTGGTTCCAGGGCCGGGCCGCCGTGTTCCAGGCGTGGATCGACGCCGGCAAGATGGACCCGGTCGACCCGGTAAACCTGATCTTCCTGTTGTGGGGCAGCACTCAGCATTACGCCGACTTCGCCACCCAAATTTGCCGTGTCAGCGGGCGCGCCAAGCTGACCAAGCAAGACATGGAAGACGCCGGCACCAACCTGATCCGCATCATCCTCAAGGGCTGCGGCCTGACACCGGCTATCTAAGTCCTTTATGCCTTTTACCCTCAGCGGCTTTAGCGAATACCGCGAAGAGATTCGCAAAAGCCGCTTCATCACGTTCGCCGGGCCGATCAGCAGCCCGGCGCAAGCCCAGGTGTTCATCGAACAACACAGTGACTTGAACGCCTCACACAATTGCTGGGCCTGGAAACTTGGCGACCAGTACCGCAGCAACGACGATGGCGAACCCGGCGGGACTGCTGGCCGGCCAATTCTGGCGGCGATTGAAGCGCAGGATTGCGATCAGGTCGCGGTGCTGGTGATTCGTTGGTATGGCGGCATTCAACTCGGCACCGGTGGGCTTGCCCGTGCTTATGGCGGCGGTGCGAACAAATGCCTGCAAGCAGCGCCGAAGGTTGAGCTGATCAGCCGGGTGCCGGTGAGTTGCGCGTGTGGGTTTGGTGAGTTGGCGTTGGTGAAATTGCGGGTCGCGGAGTTGGGTGGGTTGGTGGTGGAAGAATCCTTCACCGCTAATGGCGTGGAGCTGAAATTGGCCATCGGAGAACAGCAAATCGATACGCTGCAATCGCACCTCGCAGATCTCAGTCGCGGGCGGATTTTGTTGCAGCGTTAAAACAAGATCAAAAGATCGCAGCCTTCGGCAGCTCCTACCGTGGGACCGCGATCTCTTGTAGGAGCTGCCGAAGGCTGCGATCTTTTAGGGCATCCACAATTTCCCGTGCACGCCACACTTGCCCACATCTGCTGTGCACCCGGCTGTGGATAACCTGAGTACATTCTGCTGTAACCCTTCTGTCATGCGGCTTTGCGGGCTTTGTTCACTTTTCGTCCAAAGTCCTGTAAAAAACCCTAAATCAACGAAAAAACAAATAGTTAGCTCGGTTTATCACCTTTAGAAGATAGCCGCACAGTGCTTATGCCCGAGCGTTGAGCTTGCGCACAAATACTGTGGAGCAACCTGTGGATAACCCGTTCATGGCTGGCGCAGCCCCGTGTCCGGCATAGCTTGCAGCCGACTGCTCGTTTTTTGATCAAATAGATCCGGGCGAAAGCGGAGCCTGATCAAAACCATTGCCCTCAAGTGGTGCCTGATTCATCAGCGAACAGTTCCAGACGCCCCCGCAAAGCCCTGACCAGCAAGGCTTTACGAAAATTCCTGACTCTATGGCCAGAAAATTGCTTTATCCACAGGCATAACTCCAAGCGAGCCGAGCCCGTCATGCCCAACCCCGATCCTGTCCCCTATCAACTCCCACGCCTGCAACTGCGCAACATCAGCAAACGCTACCCCGGTTGCCTGGCCAACGATGCCATCGACCTGAGCATCGCTCCCGGCGAAATCCATGCCCTGCTCGGCGAAAACGGCGCGGGCAAAAGCACATTGATGAAGATCATCTACGGCGCCACCCACGCTGATTCCGGGGAAGTGATCTGGCAAGGACAACGCATTGCCATGCGCAATCCCGCCCAGGCACGCGGGCTTGGGATCGGCATGGTGTTCCAGCACTTCTCGCTGTTCGAAACCCTCAGCGTGGCGCAGAACATTGCCCTGGCCATGGGCGCGGCGGCCGGTACGCCGAAACAGCTTGAGCCAAAAATTCGCGAGGTGTCCCAGCGCTACGGCATGGCACTGGAGCCGGAGCGACTTGTCCACAGCCTGTCCATCGGCGAACGGCAACGGGTGGAAATCATTCGCTGCCTGATGCAGGACATTCGTCTGCTGATTCTCGATGAGCCGACTTCGGTGCTGACGCCGCAGGAAGCCGCCGAATTATTCGTCACCTTGCGCCGGCTGGCTGCCGAGGGCTGCAGCATTCTGTTTATCAGCCACAAGCTCGGCGAAGTCCGCGCCTTGTGCCACAGCGCCACGGTGCTGCGCGGCGGTCGAGTGGCCGGGCATTGCGTGCCGGCCGAGTGCTCGGATCAGCAACTGGCGCGGTTGATGGTCGGTGAAGCCGCCGAACTGATCACCGATTACCCGAAGGTCATCGGCGGCAATACATTTTTAAACGTGAGCGGATTGTCCTGGCATAACCCGGACCCGTTCGGTTGCTCGCTGAAGGATATTCATCTTGAAGTGCGCAGCGGTGAAATCGTTGGGGTCGCCGGGGTCGCGGGTAACGGTCAGGATGAGTTGCTGGCGTTGCTCAGCGGTGAAGAACGACTGAACCGAAATGCCGGCACGACCCTCAGTTTCGCCGGACAAGCCGTCGCCCATTTGCGCCCTGATGCCCGCCGTAAACTCGGCCTGGCGTTCGTGCCCGCCGAACGCCTGGGTCACGGCGCGGTACCTGAGTTGAGCCTGGCCGACAACGCCCTCCTCACGGCTTTTCAACAAGGGCTGGTAAGTAAAGGCCTGATCCAGCGCAGCAAAGTCGAGGCACTGGCCGAAGAGATTATCCGCCGTTTCGGGGTGAAGACTCCCGATACCCGGACGCTGGCGCGCAGCCTGTCCGGCGGCAATTTGCAGAAATTCATCCTCGGCCGGGAAATCCTCCAGCAGCCAAAACTGCTGGTGGCCGCGCACCCGACCTGGGGCGTGGACGTCGGCGCGGCCGCGACCATTCACCGGGCGCTGATTGCCTTGCGCGATGCCGGCGCGGCGATCCTGGTGATCTCCGAAGACCTCGATGAACTGTTCCAGATTTGTGATCGCCTCGGCGCCTTGTGCAGTGGTCGCCTGTCGCCGCTCAAGGCCACCGTCGACACGCAACTGACCGACGTCGGCGGCTGGATGGCCGGCCAGTTCGACGCCCCCGCTCACCTGCCCCCACAACGCATTAACGGAGTTCCATATGCTGCTTTCTCTCGAACCCCGTGGCCAGCAATCGCGCCTGATGTTGTGGTGCTCGCCGTTACTGGCGGCGGTGCTGGCCCTGGGCTGCGGCTCATTGCTGTTTATCGCGTTGGGCCACGACCCGTTGCTGACCTTGCACACCTTGCTGATCGCGCCGATCAGCGACTTGTATGGCGTTTCCGAACTGCTGGTCAAAGCCCTGCCGATTCTGCTTTGCGCGCTGGGCCTGGCGGTGGCGTATCAGGCACGAATCTGGAACATCGGCGCCGAAGGCCAGTTGCTGCTTGGCGCCCTGGCTGGCAGTGCGTTGGCGGTGAACATCATCGGCATGCAAAGTCGCTGGGCGCTGGCGCTCATCCTGCTCACCGGCACGCTGGCTGGCGCGGCGTGGGCCGGGCTGACGGCGTGGTTGCGTACCCGCTTCAACGCCAATGAAATTCTCACCAGCATCATGCTCAATTACATCGCTCTGAACCTGCTGCTGTTCTGCGTGCACGGGCCGTTGAAAGACCCGGCCGGGTTCAACTTTCCGGAGTCGGCCATGTTTGGTGATGCCAGCCGATTACCGTTGTTGATGGAGGACGGTCGGGTTCACGCCGGTGTTTATTTCGCCCTGCTCGCGCTGGTCGCGGTGTGGGTGCTGTTGCAGAAAAGTTTTGTCGGGTTCCAGATCAAAGTGCTCGGCCTGGACAAGCGCGCCGCCGGTTTTGTCGGCTTTCGCGAGAAGCGGCTGATCTGGCTGGCGCTGTTGATCAGCGGTGGCTTGGCGGGGTTGGCCGGGGTCTGCGAAGTCACCGGGCCGATCGGCCAACTGGTGCCGCAAGTCTCGCCGGGGTACGGCTATGCGGCGATCACCGTGGCATTTCTCGGACGGTTGAATCCGATCGGCATTCTGTTTTCCAGCCTGTTGATGGCACTGCTGTACATCGGTGGCGAGAGCGCACAGATGAGCATGAACCTGCCGCAAGCGATCACCCAATTGTTCCAGGGGATGATGCTGTTTTTCCTGCTGGCCAGTGACGTGCTGATTCTTTACCGACCGCGTTTAAACCTGCGCTGGGCCCGCCGCGCCCCCGTCACCGCCGTAACCGCAGGAGCGCTGTGATGGATATCGATCTGCTGAGCAATATTTTCTACGCCATGGTCCGCTGCGGTACGCCGTTGCTGTTGGTGGCGCTGGGCGAACTGATCTGCGAGAAGAGCGGCGTCCTCAATCTGGGCCAGGAAGGCATGATGCTGTTTGGCGCGGTGATCGGTTTTATCGCCGCGCTGAACAGCGGCAACCTGTGGCTCGGCGTGTTGCTGGCGATGTTCGCCGGGATGCTGCTGTCGTCGCTGTTTGCCTTGGTGGCGCTGGTGTTCAACGCCAACCAGGTGGCCACCGGATTGGCGTTGACGATCTTCGGCGTGGGTCTGTCGACGTTTGTCGGCGCGGCGTGGGTCGGTAAACCGCTGGCGGGTTTTGAGCCGGTGGTGATTCCTTATTTGAGTGAAATCCCGCTGATCGGGCGGATGCTGTTTGCCCAGGATCTGCTGGTGTACCTGTCGTTCGCGCTGTTTGCGCTGGTGGTCTGGGTCATTCTGAAAAGTCGTGTGGGCTTGATCATTCAGGCCGTCGGCGAAAACCCGGACGCGGCCAGCGCGATGGGGTTGCCGGTGCTGGGTGTCCGAACACTGGCGGTGTTGTTCGGCGGAGCCATGGCCGGATTGGCGGGGGCGTATCTGTCTTTGGCGTACACGCCGATGTGGGCCGAGAACATGAGCGCCGGTCGCGGCTGGATTGCCCTGGCGCTGGTGGTGTTTGCCAGTTGGCGGGTGTGGCGGTTGCTGCTCGGGGCGTACCTGTTCGGGCTCGCCAGCATCCTGCATCTGGTGGCGCAGGGGTTGGGGCTGGCGATTCCTTCGAGCTTGTTGGCGATGCTGCCGTATGTCGCGACCATTGTGGTGCTGGTGCTGTTATCACGGGATGCGGTGCGTACGCGGTTGTATGCGCCGGTTTCGTTGGGGCAGCCTTGGCAGGGTGGGCATTAGGCGTAAGCAGGTCTGGCCCGCGAAGGCGTCCGGACGGGCAACACCTGAACCACGCCCCACGCCAATTCAAAGAACAGGAAAATCACCAATAGCGAACTGGCGCCGTGGGCCAGGGCATAAGCCTGCCAAGCCGCAAACAGGAACCGCCCCACCGCGTCATACCGACCGTAAATCTGCTGCGGATCACGAATCCGCAACACCGCCCACACGCACACAATCGACCCCAACAAATTCGCCATCAGCATGTGCATCGGCGCAAACGCCGGCAGCTCTCCAGGCAGATTCAAGCTCTGGCTCACACTCACCAACGCCCCATGCAACGCCGCAAAACTCCAAGGCGTGACAAACACCGCCGTCACGATCAAGTCATACCAGGCACTGCCACGCACCAACCGGCGATATTGCGTTGAAGTCCACATCAGCCTTGCTCCATAAATTCGGGGAGCAACAAGGCTAAAGCCTGGAGTATGCTCCAGGGTCAAGCCTTCTCGAGACGTCATGATGCGCATCGGTGAATTAGCCCGGGCCAGCGCCGTCAGCCGCGACACACTGCGCTTCTACGAGCAACGCGGGTTGATCGCCGCGCAACGCAGCACCAACGGTTACCGCGATTACCCGGCGGACATGGTGCAACTGGTGCTGTACATCAAGACCGCTCAACGTCTGGGCTTTACCCTCGGTGAGATTGGCAACAGCGTCGCCGCGTTGTGGCAGTCGCCCGACCCGGACAGCGCCGTCACGCAATTACTGCACGACAAGCTCAAGCTGATCGAAACCCGCATGGCCGAACTCGGCGCTCTGCGCAATGAGTTGCAGCAACGGCTCGGTCAGCATTGTCCTTTGAGTCAGTATCCACTGAATCCGTAATCCACTTATCAAGGAAGCCACTCATGTCCACGGCAAAAACCGCACTCATCATCGGCGCCTCCCGGGGCCTGGGCCTCGGGCTGGTGAAAACCCTGCTGGCCGACGGCTGGCAAGTCACCGCTACCGTGCGCAACCCGCAGAACGCCGAGGCGCTGCAAGCGCTGGGTAAGGTGCGGATCGAAAAGCTCGACATGGATGATCAGCAAGCCGTCATCGCCCTGAGCCAACAGCTCAAGGGTGAAGTGTTTGACCTGCTATTCGTGAATGCCGGCATCAAGGGCCCGGAAGTTCAGACGCCGGGGGTGGCGCGACGCTGGCCGAAGTCGGGCAACTGTTTTTCACCAACACCGTGGCGCCGATCAATCTGGCCCAGCGTTTCATCGGGCAGATCCGTGACGGCAGCGGCGTGTTGGCGTTCATGAGTTCCGGGCTGGGTAGCGTAACCGCGCCGGATGCACCGGAACTGGCGCTGTACAAGGCCAGCAAAGCGGCGCTGAACTCCATGACCAACACCTTCGTGACGCAATTGGGCGAGCAGAAACTCACTGTGTTGTCACTGCATCCGGGCTGGGTGAAGACTGAGATGGGCGGTGAAGGTGCAGACATCGATGTGGAAACCAGCATCCGCGGGGTGGTCGATCAGGTGAATGCGTATACCGGCAAGGGCGGGCATTATTTTGTGAACTACAAGGGTGAAACCATTCCCTGGTAACAACGCCCTCCCCCTGTAGAAGCTGCCGTAGGCTCGGGCCGCGTTCGGACGATCTTTTGATCTTGATTTTCAGCAATCCAGAAAAAGTCCAAGATCAAAAGATCGTCCGAACGCGGCCTGAGCCTACGGCAGCTCCTACGCGGATCGGCGTTGAGCCTGATATTGCGACCCTGCACAAAACCTGTAGGAGCTGGCGAAGCCTGCGATCTGTTGATCTTGCTTTTGTCGTCCGGAAAGATCGCAGTTTGCAAGATCAAAAGATCGTCCGAACGCGGCCCGAGCCTACGGGGGAGTTGTGTTGTCCTGTCGGACGAAGCTTGCCCGCGACGCCGTTTTGTTTGAAACTTCGCACCTCGCCCCGCGGCGACCCTGGATCAGCAGACAGGGTAATCACTGAGCTGGCTAACCTGAACCCCACTTTCAGAGGAGCCGGCCAACATGCCTGCGACCCGTACCTGGTTAAAAAATCCCCTCGCGATCTTCACTGCCAATGGCCTCGATGCCCGTGGCGGCCTGGTCCTGCAAGCCGGTTTGATCGTTGAAGTGCTCGCCACTGGCCAGCAACCGTCCGCGCCCTGTGGACAAGTCTTCGATGCCCGCGAGCATGTGATCCTGCCGGGCCTGATCAACACCCATCACCATTTTTATCAAACCCTGACCCGTGCCTGGGCGCCGGTGGTCAATCAGCCGTTGTTCCCGTGGCTGAAAACCCTGTACCCGGTCTGGGCCCGCCTCACCCCTGAAAAACTCGCCCTGGCCAGCAAAGTTGCGTTGGCCGAGTTGCTGCTGTCTGGCTGCACCACCGCGGCTGATCACCATTACCTGTTCCCGCAAGGCCTGGAAAACGCGATCGACGTGCAGGTCGAAAGCGTTCGCGAACTCGGCATGCGCGCCATGCTCACACGCGGATCCATGAGCCTCGGTGAAAAGGACGGTGGCCTGCCACCGCAGCAAACCGTGCAGGAAGGCGAAGTGATTCTCGCCGACAGCCAGCGCTTGATTGGCGAGTACCACGAGCGTGGCGACGGTGCACAAATCCAGATCGCCCTCGCACCCTGCTCGCCGTTTTCGGTGACCCCGCAAATCATGTCCGCCAGCGCTGAACTGGCGAACAAACTCGACGTGCGCCTGCACACTCACCTGGCCGAAACCCTCGACGAAGAAGACTTCTGCCTGCAACGCTTCGGCTTGCGCACCGTCGATTACCTGGACAGCGTCGGCTGGCTCGGTCCACGCACCTGGCTGGCTCACGGCATCCATTTCAACCCGGACGAAATCACCCGCCTCGGCGCGGCCGGCACCGGTATCTGCCATTGCCCGAGTTCGAACATGCGCCTGGCGTCCGGCATCTGCCCGACGCTGGACCTGACCGCTGCGGGCGCGTTACTGGGCCTGGGGGTGGATGGCTCGGCGTCCAACGATGCGTCGAACATGATGCTCGAAACCCGTCAGGCGCTGTACCTCCAGCGGCTGCGTTACGGCGCCGAGAAGATCACTCCGCAATTGGTCCTGGGCTGGGCGACCAAGGGTTCGGCGAGTTTGCTGGGGCGTACCGATATCGGTGAGCTGGCGGTGGGCAAGCAGGCCGATCTGGCGCTGTTCAAACTCGATGAGCTGCGCTTCTCCGGCAGCCATGATCCGGTGTCGGCGTTGCTGCTGTGCGGTGCGGACCGGGCGGACAGGGTGATGGTTGGCGGCAAGTGGCGAGTGATTGATGGGCAGGTTGAAGGGCTGGATCTGAAGGGGTTGATTGCCGATCACAGCCAGGCGGCTCGGCAGTTGATTGCGGGCACCTAAGTCGATCGCGATCTAATGTGGGAGCGGGCTTGCTCGCGAAGACGGAGTGTCAGTCGATAAAGATGTTGGCTGATACACCGCTTTCGCGAGCAAGCCCGCTCCCACATTGGTTTTGTGGTGTATTCAGAGGCCAAGCAGCGACAACATGATGAATGTTGCAAACAATACAAAGTGCGTCATGCCTTCAATGGCATTGGTTTCGCCATCGTTGAGGTTGATCGCACTGACGAGCAACGTCAGGAAGACCATCACCGTCTGCACCGGGGTCATCGCCATATGAAATGGCTGGCCGGTGTAGAGCGCCATCGCTTCCATCACCGGCACCGTCAGGATCACCGTCGACAGCGAAGCGCCCATGGCGATGTTGACCACTGACTGCATGCGGTTGGCCAGTGCCGCGCGCAATGCGGTCAAAATCTCCGGCGCGGCGGAAATCGCCGCCACCAGAATCGCCGTGATCACCGGCGGTGCGCCCGTGCCTTCCAGCCCCAGGTCGAGGGTCTTGGACATCACTTCGGCCAAGGCACCAATCACCACCACGCCAAACACCAGCATACCGACGCTTAGCGCCACGTTGACCGGCTCAGGCTCGTCTTCCGGGACTTTCTTGCGGCGTTTTTCCGGGTAGCTGTAGCTGAAGAAATAACTGTGCGGCCCGACCTGCATGCGCAAGAACAAGGTGTAGAGCACGATCATCGCGCCGATGGTGAACGCCGAATACACCTTCCAGTTGGCCTCGGGGATGAACTCCGGCACCACCATGGAGACGCCCATCGCAGTGAGGATCATCACGCTGTAGCTGCGCGCCGAGTCGTCGTTGTAGGACTGTTCGCCATGCTTGATCCCGCCCATCAGCGCGGCGAGGCCGAGGATGCCGTTGATGTCGAGCATAAGTGTTTTCTAGACACATTAATGGGTATACCAAATCTATACTCATTAATATCAATGGGTTACGAGCCTTTTTTGACACTGAAAATTTGACACCGTCAAACGAGCGGCTAGATTTTAAGGAGACCTTCGCCAATGGCCAAATCCCATGCTCAGTTACGAAATCACCGATGACACCCTGTATTTCAGTTGGTCAGACGACGAGACGATCCACGGGTTTCGCTGTTCTACCTTGGCTGTTCCCTCTTGTTTTGACAGAGCCGCGCTCATTCAAATGGCTGAGGGAATCAAAAGCTTGTGCCTGAGTAATGCTAAGACCAGCTATAGAGGCCACTTTAGGTCTGCAAGAAACATTTTCAGCCAGGTTAAAAGGGATTCCCAACCGTTTCCGCCAGAACCGGAAAACTGGGACAACTTTGTCTTATCGCATTACGGTAATTTCCTTACAGATTCCCGGCGGAAATACAAAACGAGAATTGACCATTGGTCAGGGATTGCTTTTCTCTACAAGAAGCTGCAATGCAGCGGATTTATTCCGTCAGATGTATATATCCCTAATGAAAAGCTTTCCTCTAATGCGACATCAGATAGTAACAATGGCAACCCCCTTGGCCATCAACGTGAAAAGCCCTCCATACCAAAGGACATCAAATGTTTGCTACCAAAAAAATATCTAATCGAAGATGGCTTAAGCCTAAATGATGACGCGTATCTTCTGAATCTCAAAAAGACCCTAGACCTTCGAGCAGGCACAGTTATTGATTGCTGCGTCGACTACTGGGAAAAAATGCTTCGGTGCCATGAGAAAGGTAGAGTTATTATTGAGAGCATTTCAATTGAAGAAATTGAAGATGTGTTGTCGTCAGGCTGCTTCCGCAAAAATGGCAAACATATTGCAGATCCTTCTACGGAAGACGGAATGCGCTGGTTTCTCGCTGCAGCACACTATTACTTAAATTTTACCGACGAGCTTCCAACCTTAACCTACAAAGAGCTTGAAAAAATACCATTTTTTTACGGCGTTATACAAAACTCACACACCAGACCGAAAATAACTTCTGGTATATGGAGGGTCGCCCAAGATGATGGAATTGAAAACAACCAGGTAAATGAAACATTTAATCGCCTACTGGGAAACCTCTCACCTAGAGATTGCGCGGTTGCTTGCGCAATCATCATCACTGAAAACCCAACGTTCAATCCAACTGCTCTGGGCAATGTCAAGCTTTACACACAAAATGGAAAGTTTTATCTCCGAGGAAATTCTGATACAAAACGCATTACACTAAGCGTGAGCAAGCCGCGCGGTAGAGAGCGTAAAGTTTCGGTTCTTCCATCCCTCAGTAAACGAATTGTCCAAGATGTGATTCGGTGTACAAGAAATGTCAGGAAGCGACTTCTTGATAAAAAGAAAAGCGGCTGCCGGAAACTCTTCCTAATTTCAACTCGCAACCAAGTAGGGTCTAACCCCGACTTTACTAAATCGCTCTCTACCAATCCAGGACTTTCTCTGTACGACATTTACACATCGCAGCTAAAAAATGTCGGCATAACTCCACCCATGGTTAACCTGTATCGACTTAGATGCACCCAAGGAATACTAGAATTTTTGCGAACAGGAAGTCTTCAGGCAGTAGCAGATCTACTAGGAAATTCCGTTCAAGTTGTTGAGGCCAAATACATTCCTAAATGGATGGTTCACCGCTGGAATACTAGACTGTTAAGAGTCCTACATCAAAAATTAATTCTAGTTTCCACAGAGGGCAGCCCATGGCAACAGGACGCTTCTGATTTTGAAACAAGAGAAGATCTCGAGAACTTTATTCGAAAAGTACTCCAGGGCCTAAACAGGGGTGACGCTTTGAGCGAGGCCATCCGCTCTCGACTGGGGCATTACGCTGCTGATCCAAGCTCGCTTATTCAGATGTTCGTAGAAAGTGAAATATTGTTTCAGTTATGTCCAAAAAGCCTCGCAGCGATTTATGCGTATGCAGACGTGATTGAAAAAATGCCACGCGAGGAAACAATGAAAATTGATCCCGGAACAGATCTCCCGCTCTGGGTCTATGTAATCCTAAAAAAACTTTTTACCCAAACCGCTAATCTGGACTTCAATACCGCCTCGAACGCAGAAATCGCAATCGCGGACAGGATTGGAGGCGATTCATTGAGTTTATTAAAGAAAGCACACGCTGAAGCACAAAACCTAGCCAAGAAATTCCAGCCATTAATTGAGGCTTTATAATGAACCCACTGATGGTAACTTCTGCATGAATGATCTCCAAGCAGATTTAAACGAAGCACGCATCCGAGCCATGATCAATCAGGCCGAATCAAAAAGTAGATTGAACAAACGTGATTTTACGTATAAGGCTGACTGGTTGGTGTCGGGTGAAATAGGCAGTGATAAATGGGCAGTCCGCTTTCCAAATATTAATGAACCTACCTTTATTGACTTTAATCGTCTAATGCCGGACGGGAGCAACTTAACCGACGAAAGTAATCAGCGGCTTTTGACGACACTACAAAAGTGGCTCTACCACTGTCGAATGGGTACTCTGACCGGCAAACTCATCACTCCAGGTCGCTGGATGAATTACCTCCAATTCTCGTTCAACCTGGCATCTTGGATAAAGCTACACCGATTCATTTATAAGCCTGAAGCAAATGGATTTATGCTGCTTGATACTGATGCTTGTGAAGCGATAGCTGATGAGCTGAGTACAGGTGGCTGGAATTCGGCACTGCTACTCAAAGAAAGATTCATTACACATCTTTTTCAAGTGATTGAGACGCAGTATACCCTTGAAGCAATCCTAGACAATTTAGACGAACTTGATGAGCAATTCAAGTCATCAGCTATTCGCTACTTTCAGGATAATAATTTGTACGTAGGTATCGCACAAGACAGTAATTACACGAAAGGAATGCTTTCTCGAGAATATATTGCAGAAGTCTTGGGAAAAGCACCTACAGCACTTCACGCGCCGAGCTTCAGATTATTTATTAGGCAGTTCGAGCCAAAACTCACAAACGCAGATGTTTTGCAGGTCGGCACGCGCAAAAACCTTCATTACACCCAAAATACCAAATCGATAGAGGAAGCAGCCGATACCAGCTTGAGCGTTAAACACTTCAAAGATCAGCTTTACTTTATGAAGTTGTTTTTTAACGGGCATAGCAAATTGCCTGATCACATCCCAAAAATAGATATCGATATTGAATCTTTGGTCAAAGAATATGCGACCAACCTCAAAAGTCCGGGACACACTAATTTAATCCCGCTCACCATTGGACTGGACACGCTAAATGAAGCAGCGAAGTGGGTAACGGTATACGGCGAGGCAGTTGTAAACTCCTTGATTTTTTACATCGAGAAATTCAGAGAAATCGACGAAAACTATTCACTTTCCAAACAATCCGTGAAGAAGCAAGAGCTTTTTGAAGAAACTAAACATCTATGGATGACTAAAGATATAGAGGGATTGCCGGCCAAGCGCTTAGATGAAGCGTTAAACATTACCAAACTGCAAACCAAAAAGAAAAAAAATTTCCCAACTGGCGAAACGCACTATAAAGTTGTTATGGAAAGTTTTTTTGGCGCCTGCGCACTAGTCATCGGTATGCTTAAGCCAATTCGCAACAAGGAAATAAGCCATCTCGATCGGGCGTGCCTATGGCTTGATAATCCTGGCGGCGGAGCATTCTTGGAACATGAGGTCGGGAAAGCGGGCCAGATAGGAATTAACCCAGATATCATACGCCCGATACCATCACTGACTGCCCGAGCCATTCAACTCCTTCAAGTTCTTGGTGTTGGACTCTCTAAAATTTACAATGATGAACGGCCTCACGCCGAGAAATTGTTTTATATACCCGGCCGGGGTTTCAAGCTCCCGCCACCGAAATGCAATATGTGGAAAGTAAACTTATGCTTGAATAGCTTTTGCGAGATTATTAACACGCCAATAGACAAAAAAGGTCGCCGTTGGTATATCCGCGTGCACGAAATGCGAAAGTTCTTTCTCCTGATAACTCACCGCCACTACGGGGACGGGTCTAAAGAGTTGCTTAGATATTTAGCAGGGCACGCTGACCGGAGGAACATTGATGACTATACTGCTTATGACATATCCGATGCCGAAGCGATACGGTACGAATCCGAGTGTATCGACGACAAGCTTATTGCTTTAGAACTGGGAATATTAGCAAAAGAAGATAATGATGGGCTAGTCGCTCTCCACGCCGAGGCACTTAAGCACTTCGATGCAACGAGCATATCAACCATAAGCAAAAGCGAATTCATGAAATATCTAGACAAAGTGGGATATCGCTCCGACTTTGATATGAAAACTTATTCAATCAGGCTGGAAAATTACGACGCTGATGTCTATGCCATCGATTTTGCTATTAAACTAGGCGAAAGAAAAGATGAGAAATACGACAAATGATAATTTTAGACTTCGTCTAAAGTGGTTAGCAGAGATCACCGAGAGAAAAATTAATCCATCTAAACTGGAAATAAATGCGCTAAGTACAATGCGTCTTTTTTGTGGCCTGAGGGTATCAAAATGGTTCGATAAAATTTCGTTAAACTCATTAAAGAGCGCTGCTTTAGAACTTAGCGAGCAGCAACGTGGACTGGATCTCTGGATTGATCTCAAGTCCATGAGGGCAGCAGCTTTCGCTTTGCATGTTCCCAACGCCGCTACACCGCCAACCGCCCCTATGCCTTCCGCTGAAGACCAGGCAAAAAGCGCCTTACTAGATGCGCACATAAGCTCTATGGCTTATTTTGAACTTTACAAATTTATGTCGCTTCTCGTCCAGCAAAACTCAAATAATGCAAGCGAAATATTGGCAAGTATTGATATAAAAATTCAGACCTCAAAGGCAAAACATTATTCTTTTCTAATACACCACAACAACTTTACCGCATCCAGCCTTACTGTGATCAAAGGAGGAAAAGACGGTGGGTAAGCAATTATATACCATTTATGAGAAAGCTAGGCTGCCCGGAAAGGCAATACCAATATACAAAAAAAACAAAGATAATTTCATAGGAAAAACCAGAGTAATTAATAACTTGGTGCTAGTTCAATGGCCTAATGGACGCCCGTGTCATTTAATAAACATGTGGCTTACTCATATATGCTCTACTACCAATGCAACAGAAACCGCCAAAACATATGCTGCTCAAATTTCATCATTCGTTCGATACTGCTACAGGAACCAAGTTTCAATAACAGAGTTCACCGAACACAATTTCGTAGCCATGAAGGAATTTTTAGTTCAAGAAACGATTGTGACGCGAACCGGTGTACGGCTGGCTCGTAACAATAACCAAACAATACAGATTCAAAAACGCACATTAGAATTCCTGCACTGGATAACTGATAATTACCCGGAAGCATCAATATTTAAACTCGTCGGAGTCAAGGATACTGGAGCGAACATCACAGTAGAGGTAAAATTTAGCAAGTGGAATGGAAGAAGCTATCTATATCACCCAGAAATAGTTTCGCCAGTCCCTTACAACGATGACAAAGTTCCAATCGACGAAGAAACCATCCAAAAACTCCAAAGTGAAATCATCCGAAAACACGACGTGGAGCATTTGCCAGCTCGCTCAAAACTCAAAGCGATAAAAGATATCGACCTATTTACAGCTACCAACATATATTTATACGAGAGGCGAATGTGTCTTATTAGGACGATGAAACTTATGGGGCTTCGCCCAGAAGAGCTGCATGAACTCCCTTTGGAGCTAAATTACAACATCACGAAGACAAAGCAAATTACAGCACCAACAAGGAAACGAGGCGACCCAAACCTTGTTCGCAGATTTAAAATCGACTTACCGTCCGCCCGACGTTTCAATCAATATCTAGAGGCTCGTCAAGACTACATAGATTTTTTACAATCAAAAGGCATTTATTGCTTACAACCAAATAATTTTTTTATAGGTGAAAACGGCAAAGCGCTAAAGAAATCGTCAATTACCAAGGAGTTTGATCGATTGTGCGAAGGTGCAGGCCTCACGAGTTCACGCGTATGCCTCTCAATGTTTAGGCATCGCTTTGTTACTCGCGAAATCAACATTAGGCTTGAAGCACGGTTCGCTAAAAATCCGCACATAAAAAATGGATGGACGCCTGAACTTAGGGATAGCGTATGCCTGGAGGTGGCTGAACTTACAGGCCACGCGGATCCCGAGTCACTGTATAATTATTTTTACGCAGAATATAAGGCCATCACTTCGACCTCTAGCTATAGTGAAAAGCTGCGGATTCGTGATGAACTTGAATCGGCTAAAGAAGAATTAGTCGATCTAGAGCATCAATCGCGGCTACGGAGAATCGATTTGACGTCAGAACTCCAGTTGATAAGAACTCGCATAAACGAAATGCATTCAAAGCTGTTCGGATTTGAGTGAGCTTTTCATGTTGATCCGGAAGGCGGGAATTCGGATTAAATAATCACGGGGTGTGTGCTGGTGGGATAAAAAGCTAACAATCCAAGTGATGTTCATCAGCCCTCCTTACACGCTACGTGTCAAAATCGTCTTCCCACATGCCTCTTGAGAGCACCATGGCCCGCACACAACAGAATCTAGATTGCCTACGTGCTCGGTTAAGCGTCGTCATGGGCGATCAGAAGCAGTGGTTGACTGGTATCACTCTTTCTCAAATGCTTGAAGATATTGGGTTAGAGGACTGTCCAACGGCCACGAGCAAGGGAGATCGTCTTCGGGGCGCAGTTGAAGCTTCCAGCGACGAGCAGATCGTAGAGGCTTCTCAAAAAGTCCTGAATGCTTTGCAACTGACCTACTGTGAGCGTCACAACCAGAGAAACTGCGCCACCGTCCGTGGTTCGTGACGTCGACGCAAACACCCCGCTCTCAGCGAGAGAGGTATGCCAAATATTGCGAGAGGTCACCTTCGAGCGACGGACGATGACCAAGGTGAGCCTGGCGTCTTGGGATGAGATTTATGCGGGCCATTTCGTGGTAAGCGTCGAGGGTTGGCATATATCGATCTACAACGACTCTGACACGCTCGACTACTGCGAAGAATGCGTGAGTCCGGAGGGGCGGCGATGGTCGTTTGACGGAGGGGATCGATTTGGAACGGATCCCATTGCGTTGCTCAGCACATGGGAACATCAGACGCTTGAGCGTCTCCTGAAAGCGCTCTAGGGAGCCAAGGTCGAGTGGGCCTCTAAGAGGACGGCTGTCATGAACCAAGCCTCGCCGTTGCCGAGTCTTGGCCCTGTGGGCTTCCATCCTCCCGCCTGCGCGCTCCGCTTGCTTTGATCATCCCCGAGTGGATAACACCTCGCTTTTTGCCCCTGCTGCTCTGTAGTTATCTAACATGTAGAAAATGAAATGAAGGGTGAGTATTCGCTATCAGACGTTCTGGAAAGGATGTTCGAGAACCAACTCGCCCTCGAGGCTGCCCTGATGGAATTTACCCTTCATGTGGAAGCCCACGGACATGCGGATGTGGGGGACAACGTTCGAGGAGCTCAAGCGACAATCGGCGAGAACGCTGGACACATCAAGCAAGGGCTAGCACGGCTCAACCATCGCCCATGATCCAGCCGCTGTTCGACTTTGATCTCAAACGCGCGTCGTGCGAGCACTACATCACAGGGAAAGCCACCATCAACTTTCCGCATCAGGGAAGCACCACAGGTGGATGGCATTTCCTGTCTCACTTCGCCTGAGAATCCGGCGTGGCCAAGGTGTATCTCGTGGGTATTCACTATCCTGTCATGCGTGCATAACCATCAGCAGCGTGGCGCGTATTCACTAGAATACACATGTTTTCTGTCCGAACTGAAAACACTCTGAGTTCGCTACACCTAGTGTGGCAATTGCTGCAGCACTTCATTAGTAAAGAACGGTTCGTCCTCTACCCAGAATATATAATCCAGTCCGAGGTGGCTGCGTGAAAATTCTATAATATCGGCAACCGTGTTTTTCTTTCCTGTCTTGGGGTTGATTTGGCGCAGGTTTCCATCCTGGACAGCCATTCCTTTCACTAAATCATCTGGGTACATTTTGAAGAAACCGTAGGTTTGTGCCATATGACTTTTACGATAGGGCATCAAATCAGGGCCCCCTACTGCCATTTTAAGTTTCTTCGCTTCGGCAAATAAGCTACGCATATAGCCCTTGTCCTGCAGTGGTAGCCACTCGTCCGGTAGAAAATTCAGGTAAACCATTGGGGTCGACTTCCTGAACGCGCCACTCAGTGCTTGCATATTTGAGTTGATCGCATCCACATATAACCTTGGATCAAAATCTTTTGGAAAGATGGTCGTACCGTCTGGCTGTTCAACGCCTATTTCTATAGAGCTCTCGCTAAAATTTATCCCTTCGACTTGTCCATCCAGCTCCTTCCCCAATGCAGCAATCAGCTTTTGGAAGCGATCACGCACCGGTTTGTCCCACATCTTTGCTGACCACCCGTACTCATCATCAGCCTCTGGTTTGTTAGGATCGCGCTCCGGAGCCGAGAGCATGCTCTGCTTCAATACTCCCCCCTTGTAGATGGGATCGAGCAGCAGATAGTCCGGTACGTTTTTTTATTGGGCTGGAAGGATTTTTCCTGTAGTTGTATCCAAAGTTTCTTATCGATAGACCTCAAATAGGCAATGTCCTGCTTGATCGCGGAAAAATCGTACTGGTCTTTGACCGGCTCTAGGCTGCGCCAGGTGTAGACAATTTGCGCCCCGCTAAAGCGAGGGTCGGACAACGCCTTGTCCTTCCTGATATTTGATCCGCCTGCTTCGCGGTTAGGGAAGTAAATGTAGTTCTTGGCGGGCTGGCCTGCTGCAACAGCCGTGCTGGTTATGAGTATAGTCAGCGTAAAAATGAATATTTTTATTTGGTTCATCTGGTGACTTCCAGTTTGGATATATCTCGATTGGGCGTCAGACGACTCACTCGCGCAAAGTCGCAGCAGGGCTACTTCCTGTATTTCTTCGCCTGGCGGGCATCAACTTTTGTGTAGATAAAACACCCGATGCACTGCATCGGGTATCGGGATTAAACAACTTAAAACTCCCTTATGAACCAACCATTACGAGCTAGTCTTCAATGCTTGTCTCCGGTGTTGCGACATGCAACATAAGATCGCCTGGCTGACAATTCAAATAGCGGCAAATCGCATCCAACGTCGCTAGCCGAACCCCCTTCACTTTACCTTGCTTAAGCAATGATAAATTTTGCTCTGTAATTCCAATGGCAGCGGCCAAGTCTTTAGATTTGACTTTGCGTTGAGCCAACACCACATCGAGCTTTATTTCAATCGTCATGATATGGCCTTAGATAAATTGCTGATTTTCTCTAGCCAATACACTTCCTTTTTGATGAATGCGGGCAACAACCATTACCGAAGCAGCAAGGAAGAGACTGACCAAGTCCGATGAGTCAAACGCTATCGTCAGCAGGCCCTGACCCGGAGGCTGAAGCATGGTGACCCAGACGCTGATTGCCGGCGTCAGCACGAAGCTCAAAAGCACCCACATGATCACACCGAAACCTACCTTACCGAGCAGGACTGATGATTTCTCCGAGAAGTAGTGCCCCTCACTGTACAACTGAAACAAGCGGCGTAAGGCAATTAAGCCGTTAGCCAAAATCAGTAAAGGAATACTGGAAAGGATCACGCCACCAGCAACTTGCCACCAGGGCATAGTACCGACATCAACATTCAGATTCCCTGTCACTCCTATAGCTGTCAGATTAAAACCCAAGCCGTACTGTCTCGCGGCATCGGGTAAAAACCAGCAAGCAGCGTTCAATACAAGCATACCGATTATCAGGGCTTGAGTGAGAGTCGCCATTAAACGGCTGTGGCGGGCCAAATGATCAGTTGTCATCAGAAACGTCCTTTACGGTTCAGTTTTCCCCTTGATCCATCTTGTGCCCACCGTATAGATGAAGCACAACACCTCAAGAGATTTAATAGCTGTAAAACAGCTATAAATTAATGTATTACGATAATTTAACCGTGTCAAAATTTTTTACTTTACGCCTGAAAGCCCCTTCGTAAGCCGCCTGAACTCGCGGTGCATAGCGGTTCAACGCCCCTCCTGACGCCGCCACATTCTTTCCGGCATCCCGAGCGAGGTGGATGTTTTCCCGAAACGTTGGTGCCGATCCTCGAGACTCTGCGCAAAGACCAGACTTCAAGCAGTAGGCGAGGAGCACCTACCAGGCATAGGCGAAAGTACCTAACGAGAAGCTCGGCGCAGCCAAAAAAACGGTTGACTATTATTTATTATCGCTGCACAGTAATTTATGCATGATCTACAGACATTCCAAGCTTGAAAAATCTGATCAGTTGCTGGGCGCACGCAGATGGTAGGGCTAGATCGGCGTTCTCTTCGAAACAGCTAGCCTGCACTAGGATTCCTGAGTGTACTTACCGTGAAACCCATGACAGGAAGCATGGCTTGGAAACCAATAATTCATTAAAAATAGTCAGAAGCCGCTTATCTACCTAGCTTGGCCCTATTTGTTTATTCCTATCTAAGGAAAAGACTTTTAATCGAATTGACACATAAATTTTAGAATTTGGTATTTTGAGTTAAAAAATAGTGTGTGAAAGCTCTGTAGGCACGTAACTCCAATTAGCAAAATTTGAGACAGATCTTAGATCGCCCTCACAACAGTCAGTGTATTTTTGTAGGCACTACAAATTATTGAGCACCGCCATCATGACGCACTCAAATTTCACTACTAGCCCAATGAGATTATTAATCGCCGACCAGGATTCTAGACGACGTGTCTCTGTCGAAAAAACACTAGCCATATTAGGCTACTTCAGGGTTTGTCCTACAAAATCCTTCGATGAGCTAACCGCCCTCACACATTTCAGCCCAGGCTTATATGATCGCTTCGACCTATTAATTATTAACGCTGACTTAATTTCAGCGGCAGGGCTAGACACTTTGGACTTTTGTGTCAATAACTCGCGTCTACGGCACGTACTCATCTATGACTCGACAGCGGCGCCTGATACTCCTAAAACTTTATCTAAACGCCCTAACCATCAGGTGCGACTGATTGAGACCATTAGCTACGACGCATTGGTGGACTTTCTAAAATTAATAGATAAAAACCACAAACTTGAAAAACCAAATGTAACTCCCATCGCATTACTTAAAGCAAATACTAGCTTAAGGCCCGCACGCGAGAAAACTGCAACACCACTTATCCACTCAAATAACATTTGACGACGCCGAATGGAATACAAAAAATGAACAATCGGATTCTTATTGTGGACGACCATCCCGTCATTCGCATGGCCATTCAATTAACTCTGGCCAGCGAGGGGTATGACGTAATAGGGGAAGCGGACAATGGAGCTGACGCGCTTGAATTGATTGAGAAGTTTTGCCCTTCAACACTGATTCTAGATATTGGGATTCCCGTCATCGACGGACTAACGGTTATCAGAACAATCGCGCAGAAAAAACTACCCGTAAAAGTTGTCGTATTAACCGGTATGCCATCAAGGCATTTAGCATGGCGGTGCCGAAAAATGGGGGCTCATGCTTTCCTCAGCAAACAAACTCAGCACTCTGAATTGGCTGACGCTGTCCGAACTGTCCAGAACAACAAAAAATATTACCCTGACATCCCTTGCCCTGAGGAACGTCTAGATTGCGCCACGCATGAGCATGAACAACTACAGCGCTTATCAGCCTGCGAATTTCGAGTCATGCAGCAACTACTGCAAGGCATGAAAAACAAGGATATTGCGAGCGCAATGCTATTGAGCCCTAAGACCACCAGCACTTACAAAACTAGAATATATCAAAAGCTTCAAATCAATAACTTAATAGACTTGCACTCAATAGCGAAACGAAACGATTTAATCTGACTCACCCCAAAAGCTACAAACCTTTCAAATGAGACTGCATCTTAAAAAGCTCCGTATCACTACGAATTCCTAACTTTCTGAACGCCGCTTGCTTTTGCCCACTGATCGTTTTGTTGCTACGTGAAAATTTTATAGCTACCTGGGAAACCGACAAACCGTCCAGGCAGCAACGCAACACCTCGCGCTCCCTGGGAGACAGCTCGGAACATCGCGCCAGGGCCTCATCCCCGTTAAAGATGGTGTCTTCCTCCGCCAATTGCGGCGGCCTATGCAGCGCCTCAACCATTGCCGGCGCCAAGTACATTCGGTCAGAAGCGACCACACGAATGGCCTTCAAGAGCTCTTCGGTTTCTTGTGATTTGCCCACAAAGCCATTTGCCCCCGCTCGAATGCAGATGTTGACCGTGGCAGCCCTTTCCGTCGACGAGAAAATTACAATTCGCAAATCGGGATGCTGGGTACGGAGCGTTTGTATCAAACGAAGGCCATCGATCTCCCCGTCACTCAATTGATAATCGAGTACCAGCAAATCTGCCGATTGGGCGCGCAAACCTTCAAATAAATCCCGGCTGGTGGTGTAAACGCCAGCTACCTTAAAGTCTGCCTCCAGCGACAAGCGAACCTTCAGCGCCTCACGAATCAGTGCATGATCATCTAGGAGGGCGACTCGCAACGGTGACATTACAGACCACTTCATGATCGAACTCCTATTTGCAGCAGGGTGGGAAATATCCCGCATCACAAAAAAACAGCTCCACGTTACCCGAACTCTTTCCCCAAGGAAATCCCCGATTCATGGCCTTCTGCTGACTATAATCCGCCTCGCCCTACCAATGCTTGCGCATCAAGTAAGCGATCCGTTTTTTGAGACATATCTCATTGTCATGCGCTGGCGTTGGTCATAATTGCCATATAGCCTTCGGACTCATGCATCGATCAAAAGAACGACTGGATTTCTTAACAATCTCCAGAACGGATCACTCTTTGTCATTGACGGCGCCTGACATCGGCTAAGCCGATAGAATTAGTGCTACGACCGCTGCGTCCGGGCAGCGCGCTGCCCGCACTCTATTTTCGGTGACTACGGCTTAGAACTCATTCTCCCGTCAGCGCTTACCCGATATAAACTGATCGGTGATGCTTGCCCCCGTGCGGATTGCTCAGGGCTACACCTCCAGCGCTCTCAAAGAACTAGAAGATCATGAAAATACTACGTACACGTCGCTGGCCTATCGCCCTGTTCCTGCTTTGGTTGTGTGTCGCCCCCTCGCTCACCTTTGCTGCCTCCGAAGTAAAACTCTTGGTGCGCACACCGATTACCGCTCCCAACATCTCCTTTGACGCAAAAACGAAAGCATGGCTCGATAGCAAGCCGCAGATCCGCGTCGCATTTTGGGGTGGCGCTCAACCTCCTTTACATATTGGATTCGAGCCCAACACCTTCGAAGGGGTCACGGCCGACGTTCTGGCACTACTGCAGCAGATGTTGGGAGTCCCCATACAAATGCAACGGTTTGCCAACAGAGCAGATGCGCAGCAGGCAATGGCAAGAGGCCAGATTGACGTATTGGCGCTGAACGACGTTACGGCGCCTGAAAGCCCGTTCTTCAAGCCCAGCGTGCCCTACCTGCTGAATCACAAAGTGACTATTCGTCGCATTAACGCTCCCGGAAAACCTGGTGATACTCTCCATGAAAAGCGCCTAGCTTATATCGCCACCACTGACGCGCACGTTAAGCGTATTCAAGACCAATTTCCCCACAGCAAACTCGTGCGGTATGTCAATCATGTGAATGCGCTCACCGGCCTTGCTTATGATCAAGTCGATGCATTTCGCACCAACGCAGTCACCGCAGAGTTTTTATTGTCAAGCTTCGCATCCAGTAATCTCTACCTCACAGATGACAAAGACCCTCCCCGCGTTGCAGACATGAACTTTGCTGTCAGTGCGCAGCAACCGCGTTTGTTAGACGGAATCAATCAGTCACTGATGGCAATCCCAGTCGCAGATATGCTACGTATCACATCAAATTGGGGGCTTAGTAATAACTTCATCATTGCTCGTAAATCACTGGTTTTGACCGATGAGCAAAAAGCGTGGATAGCCGAGAATCCAAAACTTAAGGTTGTAGTAGCAGGTTCCTACGCGCCACTGACGTTTTTTGATGACAAGAATCGCTTCAATGGACTCGGCGCTGATATGCTGAAGTTAATTACACGATTAACAGGCTTGGAGTTCGAGGTAGTTCGTAGCGATAGCATCAGTGACATGGTCGTTAAACTACAAGATCGCAAAGTAGATTTAATCGCTTCGCTTAGCATCAGTGACTTTCGGCTTGAGCGCAATCAGTACACCCGGCCTTACCTGATCACTCCTTTTGTGGTGGTTACCCGGCGCGCCCAAGCAGACATAAAAAGTTTAAGCGAGCTGAATGGACTGCGTCTGGCCGTACCTTGGGGGAACCCACTGAGTCAAATGATTCAGGACGAACTCTCTGAAATCACCGCAGTGAAAGTACATAACGCCACCGAAGGCCTTGAAATGCTGGTCGCCGGGAAGGTAGATGGTACTGTTCATACCTTGTTTGGCGCCGAATACTTTATCAATCACCATTTTCAATCTGACCTGCATATTGCTTCAGTCATTGGGGCTCGACCAGCCAAAGTAGCCATGGCTGTGGGGCCAGAAAAGCAAATTCTGAAGGACATCATTAATACTGCTCTACTTGAAATTACCCCCGAAGAATATCGGGTAATGGTTGATCGCTGGGATGGTAAAAAGCTTCCGGCAGTGGCCAGCTCCTGGAACAATTATAAAGATGTCGTTTATATTGTCATTGCAGGTTCAATGTTATTTGGCTTGGCGTTCCTGATTTGGAACCATTACTTAAGAATTAACATACAGAAACGCCAAAAAGCTGAACGAGAACTTGAAGACCAGTTGCAATTTACCCGTACACTGGTGGATGGGGCGCCGGTAGCACTCTATGTTCGAGATAGCCTAGGGCGCCTTCTTCAGTGCAATCAGGCTTATTTGGATTTTTTTGATAGGTCTCGTGAGCAAATTATCGGTACAACCCTGATAGAAAGTCAGACATTTAGCGCAGACTTTAATGTGCGCTACCATCAACTCTATCTTGAAACATTGAAAAGTGGCCAACCGGTGTTTACTGACATTGATGTTGAGGTCAATGGAAAAAGGCACCGTGTTTATCACTGGACGTTACCCTTCCACAATTCCAACAGCCAATACATTGGCATTATTGGTGGCTGGCTCGACATTACAGAACGTGAGCATTTGATCGAGAAATTAAACCTTGCAACGGATGCAGCGATAAGCGCAAACCGTTCAAAATCAGCATTCCTGGCAAGTATGAGTCATGAAATCCGCACGCCGGTCAGTGCATTGGTTGGTTTGATAGAACTGATGCGGTTAGAGGGGGCTAGCGCCAACCAAATAGAAGAGAACATGGAAGTCGCGCATCAGTCCGCGCAGTCTTTGCTTTCATTGATCGGAGATATCCTAGACCTGTCAAAAATTGAGGCCGGTGAAATGGCACCCTCACCACAACCGACAGATCTGAATGAGGTGGGTCAATCGACATTTCGCCTATTCGAAACCAATGCGCGCAATAAAAATCTCGACTATCGACTGGTCATGGAGGTTCAGAACCACGGCATTATGATTGATGGCCTAATGCTTAATCAGGTAGTGGCTAATCTCTTGAGCAACGCAATCAAATTCACGGAGCAAGGGAGTGTCCAACTATTATTACGTGAGCTGCCGAGCGACTTAGCACCGGGCCGTGCAAGGTTTGCCATTCAGGTAAGTGATACCGGTAAAGGCTTGAGTGAATCCCAGCGACAGGAAATTTTTGAGCCCTTCGTACAAGCTGAACCGCAGGCGCATCGAGCAACAGGCACAGGCTTGGGGCTGAGTATCTGTGCCAGCCTGGCAAAACTCTTGGATGCGCAACTAACCGTCGACAGCCAGGTGGGGCTAGGCTCGCGATTTACGCTGATGTTCGAAGCCGATCTGGTTGAACTCACCGAGCCCCCTGCCGCCCCTGAAGTCGAATCTCAATCGACCCATAAATTGAGAATTCTAGTGGTGGAAGACCATGCGGCGAACCGACTTCTACTCTGTAGGCAGCTGGAGTACCTGGGACATGAAGCTTTACCATGTGAAGATGGTGAAACAGCTCTTGCCCAGTGGATGAACGCAGAACCACCCTTCGATTTAACGATCACCGATTGCAACATGCTTCGTATGGATGGTTATGAGCTGAGCAGATCGATCCGTGACGTAGAACAACAGCGGGCGTTGAGTCCGCATCCTATTTTTGGCCTGACTGCAAACGCCCAGGCAGAAATCATCGACCGATGCCTAGAGGCAGGCATGACCCGATGCCTGTTCAAGCCAGTCAGTATAGAAACACTGACGGTTTTGATTGCTGAAGTGGAGTAAAGCACCAAGCGGCGCGCGCAGGCCGCGACCAAAAGCGGGAGCGAGCTTGATAAAATCCGGCTTTTGAGCCCTGAGTCGTACGGCCCGCTGGTTAATGAGTTGGTGCGCACTCATCGCCAAGAGGGGCAAGAGCTGGAGCGTTTAGCTAGCCTCGACGATAGAGTTGGATTGGTCAGAGTCGCTCATAAAATTCGTGGCGGAGCACAATTAGCAGGCGATGATGCGTTAGCGGAGGCGTGTCGTGTTATTGAGCAGATTGCCTGTGAGGTAGATTCATCGGAGTACGGCTGCCACGTCGAACAGGTATTGGTTTGCCTTCAGGCTCTTGAAGCGCGATTGCTTCAAGATCTTGGCAGCAACGAACTGTTGGCGCGTTGACGCTCCCAGTCAAAGTATAGGCTGGAGACGTCTAAGATACCGAGGCCGATCTAGCCACATACCTTGTATGTGTAGGGTAGAATAACGGCCGTCCTACAATGGGACGGTATTTACTATCATGCCTGTGCTACCCCCCTTCGCGAACAAACCCGCTCTCATAAGCGGTTGTAGCTGGAGGCGAAACTTTCAATAACCTACGCAAAAAGGGCCTGAAATCGGCCCTGAAAAAAGTAAAGAGGATGGTGACTAACTTTATCTGTAACTCATCGTGAATGTTGCAGTGCTATTGGCCTGACCTTCGGTGATGGGATCGGCCGTTTGATAATAACGTGCCGTCAAAGGAATGGAATAAGCACCGTCGATAACCGCAGTTCCTGCCGCAATAGGCGTACGGAAAGTCACCGGTGCGCCATTATGGAGCAATTGCACCCCCACGCCGGACGCTACTGTTTGGGTAGGCGAAGGGTTCAGCGCCAATACACCGGCAGCTCCTGAGGAATGCGGAGTGCCATCCAGCGTAATATTCACCCTGGTATTGGCGTCGCAGTCTAGTGGGATTATAACGCTCCTTTCCCGGGCCGTGCTGCTAACTCCTGAAAATTCGCTTATCTTAGCCCTCCCCATGTCAATAGGAATAGAAGTATTGGTGACGGAACACGCGACAATCTGCATGTTTCGAGCACTTGCTGTATTACTGTAAAGTCTGCCCCTGTCAACATTGTTCTGACCTCTATATGCATAGTCCAACACCCAGCTCGGCGATACCGCTGAGGTTATATCGCCTAGCTTAATCAATTCAAAAGTATCTGTAAAAACGCTAGTGCCTATACCACGTATCCCTCGAGGCGCACTACCATCATTAAGACTTTTTTGTGTCCAGATAGCGGTAGTTCCAGTAACATCGCTATGATTGCTCCAGCGAATACCTATACCAGGAATATTGGTACGCCGTACGTCAGTTATTGTTGAGGAGCCTTGATCCATATTTGTAGGTGCTGGAAAAACGTTCCATGCGGCGCCGACAGGATTATTGCCGGCGGTAGTACAGGTTATCGTTGTTGCTACATTCGCGGTAGCCAGGACAGCTCCCACGGGAGTATCACGTTGAACGATGATTGGGTTGGGAAAATTTAAAGTATTGGAATTCGCAGTGCATAATGCCCAAGACTCATCCGCGTTGAAAATGCTGATCGCAAAAGCCAGCGTTGACAGTGTACGGAAACCAATTTTTTTCCTGGCTTGGACATTGTAGTTTTGCTGCTAAAAGTTAAATTCATTTTTCCTTTCCCTAGCGCAGATGTCTAATGGAAACAAATTGAATGCAAGGCTCGAGTCGCCTTTGCATGTGTAATAATTTTTTCCGCGAAGTGATTTTATATAGGCAGTGACTTTGACTAGCTAAATATTGTCTTTATGTGCAAGTAGCTTCCAAAGTTCGGATTGCCGAGGCAGCGTCTGTTGGTATGGCTGGTAAGTTGAAGTCTACCTTGCATTGTTGGATAGTTCCGTCGCCCCACTGCACTTGCAGCTTGCCTTTCTCCGGCACTCCGCTCAAATACAATTCACCATCAAGACCTACAATGCCGGTATTGGGCGAAGCTGTGGTGTCTTCTACCACCGTTGCACTGGCGCCGAATGGCACCGGTTTGCCAAGATGATTGAGGGTGATCAACACTCGACTGCCTACCCGAGTCTGGAAATCAGCCAGTACGATTGCACCCTTGGTCGGAACGACTGTTCTTGAATTGGTTTCCATGTCCACATCGTCAGGTAGCGTTTGACTGTTCAGAGCAATCCGGTTCTTGCGATAAGTGCTGACATATGGCACTACCGCATAACCGCGCCAGTCGGTATTCACGCCGGTGTTGTTCTGAACTTTTACATTTGAGGCGCCCGGTGCACGCACAAGGGCCATGGTCTCACCTTGTTGTTGAGAGAACGTGACGCCATAAGGATGTGCCACGACCCCGCCTTGTACCCCATAGTTCACTTGTTGCGAGTTACGGTCGTAGTTGAAACCGGCCTTAGCTTCGCCGTAAGTACCTTTGTAGTTGGCGTCGGCACTGCCGCTTGCGCCAACGCCTCGCGTGGCATAACCCTGCTGAATATTGTAGTTCAGGTTGTTATCCGGCAGCGCGGTACCGCTCAAGCCAACATCCTGGGTGGTATTGCCCTGTTTACTGGTATTGAGGTTGTAACGAGCCCAGCTGTTGGGTAGCACGTCGTCCAACGGCACCTGAACATAAAAGGACAGTTGTTGATCCTTACTGTCACGGCCTTCATAGACCGGTGCCTGGGTGTAGGTGTAATCCAGGCCATAGGTGACACCTTTATAACTGGTATTATAACCCGCGCTCAAGCTGCGTTCGTAACCCTTTTGGCGCCAGAAGTCCTGCTGATAGCCATTGACATAAAAGTTACCATAGCCGCCTAGGGACTGGTTTACGTTAACCTGAGCCTTGCTGCGCTTGTTATAAGTTCCGCGCCAGTTGTTAAAATTTTCAGGATCGATTTCATTAGCTTCCTGGAAGTCGTAGTAACCGCTGGTAGAATAGCGATAACCCGCTAGAGTAAAGCTAGTGCCGGTGGCCGCAATATCCTTGGCATATTGAAACCGATAGGACTGGCCGCTATCACGCGAGCCGTCACGCAACTCGGTTTTAGCCTGAGTCACATCGACAGAGATCGACCCCCAGTCACCAAAACCATAGCCGACGCCTAAGCTAGTGGCAGCATAGTCTACTGACCCCAACAGGCCACCATACAGCGTAATATCGTAGGGCATGCCGTAAATCAGCGTGCCCTGAGCAAACGTCGGCTTACTGCTTTCGTGGGCTGTCGAACGGTATTCTCCCAGTGTCGCTGAATACTTCAGCCGCCCCTCACGCAACATGACCGGTACTGCGGAGAAAGGCTGAACAGAACGGCGTTCAGTACCGTCGGCCTCTCGGATGGTGACTTCCATATCACCACTGGATGAAGTGGGGTACAAGTCGGTAATGGTGAACGCACCGGGAGCCACATATGTCTGGTAGATGATATAACCGTTCTGTCGTACGGTAACTTGTGCATTGCTTTGTGCAATACCACGTACGACCGGCGCAAAGCCTTTCAAGCTATCGGGAAACATGTTGTCATCCGACGCCAGCTGCGCCCCTCGATACTGCACACTATTAAATACATCGCTAGGAGTGGAGCTATCGCCCAAGGTGAGTTGACCCTTCAACAGTTGAACGTCCCTCTGCGCATAGGTGCTGACGTTTTCCCAGTTACTGCTGCCGTTACTCTCGTTGTAGGCGGAATAATTGCGTAAACGCCAGTCTCCGAAGTTCACACCACTTCTCAGGTTTAAGTAGTAACTGTCGTCTGTGCCCGAGCGGTTGTCGCGAGAGGTATTGGCGCCGCTGAAGTTGTAATTCAACAGCCCGGCCGTAAGCCCCTGGTTCCACGAACTGGGGTCTACGTAACCACGAGCTTCGCTGGTCAGTGCTGCCTGAGGAATACTGATGTCGACGCGCTGTTGGGCAAAATTGAATCGACTGCTGGCATCTGGAATGTAGTCTTTCAGACGGCTGATCGTCTGCGAGGTTGGAAGTTTTCGCAAGCTCGGAAATGCATCCAGCTTCACACCCATTTCCTGTAATTGCTGAGGCGTCATTTCGGGCTGTAATGAGCCTTCGACATCGACAAAATTCACATCCCGCTGTGTGATACGACTGTCGTTAAGATAAATATCAACGCGATAAGTACCGGGCAACTGCCCACCACGGCTAGAAAAGCGTTTAAGGTCAATGACATTTTGACCAGACACGTCCATTTCCAGGGCATGAGGGTTAAAATATTCCTGCGCCAGTGCCGAGGCAGGTTGCAAGCCCAGTCCAAGGATGAAGGGTGTCACCATCGAAATTGCCAAACGAGTAGGCATGAAAGTACGGAAATTGGCACTTTCATTTTGCTTCAGTGCCAGATTCTGATGATGCGTTTTCATATAATTAAACTCCACCCAACTCTTTAAAACACGAGGCTCTCCACTGACTGCTGGGCAGTTCATACAGCGGATTAATATTTAAATTAAACTACAGGGCGGGCGAATGACTTTTATCTGTTCAAAGAGGTGCAGTGGCAGTTGGAGAAATGCCACCAAAGTCATTGATCGACTGCCAACTTGCAGCACCGATGGCGCCCGACGGCAACGTGAGGCTCAGTGAACTTTGCGGGGCTATCATGCCGGGATCTTCAACTTCTTTACCCCCCACGTTCACCTTATAAAATGAAATATGGTAGGGAGTTGGGTTGTTAACCAGTAATTGATTGCCGCTGCGAGTAAATTTTAACGCCTTATAGGCGTCAGTGGCATTGCCTGACAAACCCACTGGCCGAAAAAACAGTTTGATGCGCGTCTTCACAGCAATTTGCAATTGATTGGTATCAGTCTTTTCCGAGGAAGGAATTGACTTAATATTGACCCAGAACACCGACTCCTTGTTTTCAGGGAAATGGCCACCCGTGCGGATGATACGCAGCACATTTTCCTGCCCCGCATCCAGACGAAAAAGCGGCGGCGTCATGATGAACGGTGCCTTGCGGGTACCGGTGGGGGTAACCTCTTCCACCCAAGATTGAATAAGGTAAGGCTTGGTTGCTTCCGGGTTATTAACAGAAATAGACGCTTCTTTTTTCGAACCATCATATACAACACGTGTTCCGCCCACTACTACGCCTGCCCACGAAGTTTGCGAAACAACCACGAGGCAGCTGGCGGCACACACAGACTTTAGCCAATGCATTAATGAGGTCTCCTTGATGGTTTAATTACCCACGAGGGAAGTGGGATAAATTGATCAAGCGGCCATGCAGGACATTAAGTTTCCTTAATGCCCCGTTTTTTTGACTTAGTTGTAATCAACAGTGAATTGGGCGAGCGCGTTTGCGGCACCATCAACTACTGTGCCGGTGGCAACGTACTTGGCGACAAAATTGAATTCGGTATCTGCGCCAGTCGCAATCGGTTTACTCAACGAACTGCTTCCCAACGGGAGTTTGGTGGTGCCATCTTCTTCATACAACCCGATGGCTACACCAGTTGCTCCGCCGCTTGCCAAACCTAGCAGGGTAGGGTCGTCTTTGTCGGACTGGCCGTCGAATTTTACGGCAGCGGTGGTAGCCCCGGCTGAGCATGCACTGAGCACGATTTTGAAGTCCCCGCGCGAAGCTGAGTCACCTACAGAAGCAAGGGCGCTGCTGCTGATGTTGCCCATATCGATTGGTGCGCTACCGCTGCCCACGTTAACAGTGCAGGCATCTGGAGATATTGAACCCGTGAAGTTGATGGTACCGTCGATAGCATTGGCCACACCAACAAATGCCGAACTTGACAGAAATGCTACAGCAATCAAACTTTTTTTCATTACGATACTCCCTTGAATTAATAGTTTCTTACGCAGTCTAGGGATGAACCACCGATTTTTTGTCGAAGTTTTTCTGGTACTAAGTGTACTGTTGCAAGCAGAACACCCCTGCCATTAGTTCATGACTTCTGTTTGATCGTCCGTTTCAGGATGATCATGGCGAACACAAAAGTCCGCCCCTTATCAAGAAAGCACGACATGAATAAATGGACTTGCAGCGTAAACTGGCAGGATCGCTTCGAATATAAGATCTGTCTCAAAGTCAGATCGAGCCTCTAAGGGAAATTCTGAAAAAGACTTCCTGATTTGGCAGAATCCCCGGACACAAATCGCCGAGCTTTTCGATGATGAAGCAAATGACATTCGCCGACGCCGAATACGCCGGTAAGCGCAAGCAGACCCGGAAGGAACTGTTCCTGATCGAGATGGATCGGGTCGTACCCTGGAAGGGTTTGATTGCCCTGATCGAACCCCATTACCCGAAGGGCGAAGGTGGTCGTCCGGCCTATCCGTTGATGGCGATGCTGCGGGTTCATCTCATGCAGAACTGGTTTGGTTACAGTGATCCGGCGATGGAAGAGGCGCTGTACGAGACGACGATCTTGCGCCAGTTTTCCGGCCTGAGCTTGGAGCGAATCCCAGACGAAACTACCGTTCTCAACTTCCGTCGCCTGCTGGAAAAACATGAGTTGGCCACTGGCATTCTCGGCGTGATCAATGGCTATCTGGGCGAACGTGGCTTGTCACTGCGACAAGGCACCATCGTCGATGCCACGCTGATTCATGCGCCCACCTCGACCAAGAACAAGGACAGTAAACGCGACCCGGAAATGCACCAAACGAAGAAGGGCAACCAGTATTACTTCGGTGCCAAAGCGCACATTGGTGTCGACGATGACTCGGGGCTGGTGCACAGCGTGGTGGTCACTGCGGCCAACGTGGCGGACGTGACCCAAATCGACAAACTGCTACACGGTGCTGAGAACGTGGTCTGCGCCGATGCAGGCTATACCGGTGTCGAGAAGCGCAAAGAGCATGCTGGACGCCACGCCATCTGGCAGGTTGCAGCCCGGCGCAGCACCTACAAGAAGCACGGAAAACGCAGCGTGTTGTACAAAGCGATACGCAAGATCGAGAGAGCCAAGGCTCAGGTTCGCTCCAAGGTTGAGCATCCATTTCGGGTGATCAAGCGTCAGTTTGGTTATACGAAAGTGCGCTTCCGAGGCTTGGTGAAAAACACTTCTCAGATGGTGACGTTGTTCGCCCTGTCGAACCTGTGGATGGCACGTCGACATTTGCTCTCCGGCGCGGGAGAGGTGCGTCCGTAATGAGGGAAATAGCTGCTGCAAGGCGCTTGCTGCGGAAAAAATGGATGAAATAAGCGGCAGACTTGATCGATTTTGAACGGCTTCCGTTTTTTGAAACCGCTATGGCTCAGCAGTCGAAAAATAGCTGCCTACTTCAGACCATCCTAAGGTGTATTGAATATTTTTGCGCTGAGTTTCGAATTCGAAGTCAAGGCCATCGAGCAGCACCCGAGATTGATTTGAGACTCGTCCTATATCGACGGTAATCGTTCCTAATCAAAGATCTCCGCAAATTCACACGTACTGGTGGGAGTCGATGAAAAGCGCGCGGCTTACATTCGTCCTGGGCGGCTCTCGCGGACTTGGTACGGCGATTGTCCAATACCTTGCTGACGAAGGCGCAGACGATGAGCCCGCTCAGGTGTTTCACCGACGGGAACGCGTCATGATCAGTGGCTTGCTTCAGTTGGCGGAACGCCCTATTCGCGGAGTCATGACCCCTCGCGCAGAGACTGATCATATCGACCTGGCGGACTCACTAGAGGCCGTTCTCACCGCACTGATGCGCTCGCCAATCAGAGCGGGGTATGTCGATGAGCCACTTTTTTGGTCGAACTGAGCGCAGTTGAACTTCAGGGGCTCGAACGCAGAATTGCCTTGCGCATAGACAATGACCATGTAGACCAGTTGATCGTTGCGCTATATCCACAAAAGCGCATTAGGATCGTCCACGACCACTGAACTCTGGGAGTTGATCGTCGATAGTCGCGCCGCTACCACTTGGTTCCCCGTTGTCATACACATTGAAGGACGTGGAAGGCTCCCCTCGATTATTGAAAGTCGGCCGGGCATCGTCGGTGATGTCACCGTTCAGATGACACACACACTGGAGATATAATCGATAACGGACTCAATCAAAGACCTGGCTGAATCTGTGCCCCCTATGATCAGTGTGAACGGTTCCGAGTTGACGCCGTTACCTCTACGATGAACACGTGCTTGCCCTTCACCATCCGCACGCTTGCGCTTTTTGACGTATCAAGCGCACTAGGGCTTTTTGGGGGTATTCATAAAATATTATCACCAGCCAATGAGCGGAGATTTATCGTCTACAGCGTCCCCAAAAGAAAACACCATTAATCCCGAAACAATACTCTTGAGAATGTAAGAGCAGTCTTGAAATACCAAAAAACCAGCGGCATTTTGATATTGCGGTATTGCTGGAATGTTTCCTGCATTTCTCAGGTTGAAGTGAAAGCTACACCCCTAACGCCTAATGTGGTCAAGCATTTGCGGGTGTGTTCGAGAGATACGTGGTGAATGCCTTGCCAGCCAAGAGCGATGGCCGCTTCGACATTGCCAAGAACGTCATCGATAAATACCACCTGATCCGGCTTTATATCTGGCAGGTGCATACGTATCTGGCCAAAGCTGGTGTTGTAGATCGCCGCGTCCGGCTTGATCTGACTCACCTCGCCGGACACCACGATATCGCGAAAACAGCTCAGGAAGGGAAAATGCTTGCGGGCATAGGGAAAGGTCTCAGCCGACCAGTTGGACAAGCCGAAGAGCGGCATACGCGCTGCGTGTAGCGCCAGCAAAATTTCCACGCCCCCTGATAACGGCCCCTGCAACATTTCATGCCAGCGATCATAATAAGCCCGGATCAAGGTCTCAAACTCTGGATGCTGCGCGATGAGACAGCGAGTCGCCTCGGCCAGGGTTCGACCAGCATCCTGCTCAGTGTTCCAGGCCTGAGTACAGATGTTATTCAGGAACCACTCACGCTCCAGGTCATCTGCAATCAGTTTGCGGTATAGATGATGAGGGTTCCAATCGAAAAGAACCACGCCAAAATCAAACACTACTGCACGAATAGCCATGGAGAATCCAAATTCAGTGTGTAGAGGATAGATCCACACCCAATTACCTTAACCTGGAATAGGATGTGACGTGACTATGCTTCAGGCTTTGCTAATTAAACCACTGGACATACTTAACGCACACATCGCAATACTATTTTTCTGAAACCGCTCAACCCCTTCAAACTCTTAATTAATGACGTTTAGAGAAAACCTAATTATAACTAATGGTGAATATTGCTGTACTATTTGTAGCTCCCAATGACATCATTCCTTGTCTGCACGTAACGCGCGACCAGCGGAAGGGAGTACGGCCCGTCGTTAGGCTCCGCGCCTACTAAAATAGACGAGCCGAGGTTTACAGAATTACTTTTTATAAAGAAGAGGCAAACCTCAAAAATGAACACGATTTAAATCACAAGTTCATTGCCTTACCCACTGCAAGTAGATTAGTCAATGAAACGGCCTCCATCAAATTCATGGTTAAATTATGCGGCGGAAGAAGCACCGAAAATATGAGATTTGTCTCAATTCACTCAAACGTGACTAACTTTGTAAAAAGCACACCTGAGTGAGGTCGGTGCCTTGTCGGCGAAAAGCCAAGCACCTGTAGATACCAATTACATGACATCAGTCGTTGGACAATGCGTTTGTAGCCGTTTCACTGGAATTTTCGGCGATTCCGGCTAGCCTCAACGCATGTAGAGCGTCAGCACACTTCCGCCAGCAGCGCCTGCAGCAATCGAACTTCAAGAGCCTGAAGATAAGCCAGCACCGTCTAGACCTGCTGGCGATTTGCGCAGCAAATATGTTCCACCGAGCAGTAGTTTGTGATGCAATCCACTCCGTCACTAACCCAATAAGAAACTGAATACCCCTATGGAATGGATTGCTGATCCCACGGCATGGCTTGGCCTGCTGACCCTGATTGTGCTCGAGTTGGTACTGGGTATTGATAACCTTGTGTTCATTGCAATTCTGGCTGACAAGCTACCGCCAGAGCAGCGAGACCGTGCTCGCCTGATTGGTCTATCCCTCGCGTTGTTAATGCGTCTTGGCTTACTGGCCAGCGTTTCCTGGATGGTCACGCTTACCGAACCGTTGTTCGAGGTCTTCGACAAGACCTTCTCCGGCAGAGACTTGATCATGCTGTTTGGTGGCGTGTTCCTGCTGTTCAAGGCAACGATGGAGTTGCATGAGCGACTTGAAGGGCATGTAGCAGCACGCACGGGGAACGTGGCCTATGCGATGTTCTGGCCTATCGTTGTGCAAATTGTAGTGTTGGACGCCGTCTTTTCTTTGGATGCTGTGATCACTGCCGTGGGCATGGTGGAACACCTGTCGGTAATGGTGATCGCCGTGATTTTCTCCGTCGGCTTAATGATCATTGCAAGTAAGCCACTGACTAAGTTTGTCAACGAGCGCCCTACCGTCATCATGCTCTGCCTGGGTTTTCTGATGATGATCGGCTTTAGCCTCACGGCGGAGGGACTGGGCTTCCACATCCCTAAAGGCTATCTCTACGCAGCGATTGGCTTCTCGATTCTGATAGAGCTCTTCAACCAAGTGGCGCGCGCTCGTCGCAAGAAGAGCTTGCAAGGTGACAGCCCACTACGTGAGCGTACTGCGCACGCCGTCTTGCGCTTGCTGGGCGGCAAAAAATGAACGCCGATGTGGTCGGTGAAGAAATTGCAGACATGCTGTCGGACGACGAGCCCGCGCAGGTGTTTGACCGACGCGAACGCGTCATGATCAGCGGCGTGCTTCAGTTGGCGGAACGCCCTATTCGTGGAGTCATGACCCCTCGCACAGAGATTGATCATATTGACCTGGCGGAATCACCGGAAGCTATTAGCACTGCACTGATGCACTCACCCTATTCCAGGCTGCCATTGATCAGAGCCGGGCACGTTGATGAGCCACTGGGGTTCGTTCATAAGAAGGAACTCCTCAAAGAGCTGTTGGCAGGCAATCAACCAAACCTCGAAGCCATGGCCCGCACGGCGCTCAATTTGCTGGACAATTTCTCGATTCTCAATGCTTTGGAACAGATGCGAAAAGAGTCGACGCACATCGCTTTCGTGGTGAATGAGTTCGGTGACTTCGTCGGGCTTCTCACCATGACCGACATCCTGGAATCCATCGCAGGCGAGCTTCCGGATGCCAGTGAAATTGAAGGCCCAAATATCGTCGCCACTGATGAAGGCTTTCTCGTGAGTGGTGCGTTAAATCTCAGCCAGATTCGCGAGTACATCGGTTTCCAGGCTAAAGCCACTAATGACTATCAGACACTCGCCGGACTGGTCATGAGCTTGCTGGATCGTTTACCCGTCATTGGGGACAAATTGAATTGGCAGGAATGGACAATGACTATTGTCGAGGTGGAAGAGAGACGTGTGACCAGGGTGCTGGTGAGTAAGGAATGATCTGAGCATAGGAAACAAGGCCGCATTGCGGCCTTGTTTTCCTTCAGGGAAGCCCGAGTGCACAAATCCTGATACGAGGCTATGTTCCCGTCTCTAGAGCACCTGCGCAGCTAGTCGATGCCATGCTGGTAGCGGCAGCGGAGTCGGCGGTAAGAGCCGAAATAAAAAACGCATGCCTACGCTCATTTCAGATCTGCTGATTAACTACACGCCTTCAGACTTTACGTAGCATCGCAGCCTTCAAAACGGCGTACGCGTTTTCACACCGCCTAGGACGTTCTCTGCCGGTCGTCACTACCGCACGTTCTTTTCAGGTCGGATCGAAACGACTGGTTAGCAGCAATGCATCTGGATGGTCAGCCCCTGCAATTACGTACCATTTTAGGTGTTACCGCTGGACGGATGTGCTGTTTGAGACATTTCTCATATAAAAGTATTTGAGTGACTGGTAAATAAGCTTCCTCAGTTTTTTATAGCGAGACTCTCAATGAGCAAAATTATTGTTCGGAGCTTCTTTTTATCGAATTTAATTTTACTTCCGTGCATGGCCGACAGCACCGACTCTTTAAACTCTGTAAAAAAACCATTGGCAGATGCTAACAGCATCGAATCTTGCCCATCCCCATTAGACATTGAAAACAAAAAAGGAATATTTACTGCTCCAGCGAAGGAGCATCCTGCAGGATGGATAGGCGCACTAATTGATAGTGAATATGACTATGCAGTAAAGTTTGAAAAGGCTTATTTTTTTGTATTGAGAAGAAAGATTGAAAAGCACCTAGGCTTTCTAGACAAATGTACATATACAACTTTCTCCGGAAAAAGCCTGGAGTTGCGGCTTGCCCATGGCAGGTTAGATAATAAATTCATGAGCGTCGAAGGCACCTCATGGAAACCTTCACGAGACATTTCCTCCTCTCTAGCCCTTGAGTGTACTGATCAGTTTCGAGATGCATGCAAATTCTCACTGAAGCCTAACTATTCAATTTCTAATCTATAAACTTCGCGACAAAAAAATTAGCATAAAGATAGTCCATAGATCTATTTTTAGGCCGCCTGAAGATTGGGATATGTTAGCCGATGGTGTGCGTGTATGTAAGCGCGAAACTGTAAAATCAAACGTACAAGATTCGACTGCGAGCTTCGCTAAACTTTTCCGCCATTATGCTTGATGCGAGCAAGGGCCACCGCTGTTGTGTGGATTGGGATGACTCAAGTAGGTCGACTCGATTTTCAGTGGCTTTTGAGACAGATCTTATAGCTACTGCGATTTATCACCACTAGTGGACTGAGCGGTTAATTCATTTATTTATTTATTTATTGGTAACGATATACTGTGCGTCCAATGTCATGGATTGGTTATGCGCATGGCCCGACCGACTTCCCCCTTCGCTTTAACGCCTTCTGATCTCATCGCCCTGCAAAGTTGGTTGCGTATGAGTACGCTGGAACAGAGCCTCGCCCAGCGAGCGCGCATCCTACTTCTACTGGCTGATGGATTGACGCCCAAGGCCATCAGCGAGCAGTTGCAGGTCACGCCGCCGACAGTATTCAAGTGGCGAAAACGTTATCTGGAGGCGGGAATCGAAGGGTTGAGCGATCTGCCGCGCAGCGGCCAGCCACTCAAACTTGGGCCCGAAAAAATCAACGAAATCCTGACACTGACTACCCGGCGTGTCCCCCAGGAAGCCACTCACTGGAGCGTTCGTTTGATGGCCAAGTATGCGCGGGTCACCACGTGGCAGGTTCGGCAAGTCTGGGCCGCTTCCGACCTCAAACCCCATCGTCTGAAGACCTTCAAAATCAGCAACGATCCTCATTTCGCCGACAAGGTAGTCGACGTAGTCGGGCTCTATCTGAACCCACCGGATAACGCCCTGGTGTTGTCGGTTGACGAGAAAACCCAGATCCAGGCGCTGGATCGCACCCAACCGATGCTGCCGCTACGCCCAGGCCAAGTTGAGCGTCGGACGCATGATTACAAGCGCCATGGCACGGCGAGTCTGTACGCGGCTTTCGACATCATGACCGGCCAAGTAATCGGACGGATTACCCAGCGCCATCGAGCCAAGGAGTTTCTGGCTTTTCTGCAACAGATTGAACGCAGCACGCCAGCCGGACTGGATCTGCATGTGATTCTAGATAACAGTTCGACCCACAAAACGGCTGCAATCAAGCAGTGGCTGGAAAAGCATCCGCGTTTCAAATTGCACTTCACACCGACCAGCGCGTCTTGGCTGAACGCCGTGGAAGGCTGGTTTGCACAGCTGGAAAGACGAGCGTTGTACCGAGCCGCCTTCACCAGCGTCGCCGACCTGAAGGCGGCTATCCGCCAATTTATCGAGGCTCACAATGAGCATTCAGCCAAGCCGTTCAAGTGGAATAAAACGGCTGAGGCCATCATTAGCTCGGTACATAAGGCGAAGCTGAGCGTGATAAAAAATAAATTAATGGATTAACCGCTCAGGCCACTAGATTTCGGTCTTCAAATCTACCACCTAGTGGAAACTTATAAATGCGGTACTTTATTAAACCTAGTATTTTCGCATTAACAACTATCGGTGCCAGTTTGGCATTCTCTAGTAACGTCCAAGCGAATGTTGAGCATCTACCCTGCCCGATGGGCTCCACAGGCCCCACCTCCAGTGGCATCTGTAATTTAGGCGTGCTCCCCGACAGCATTTCAGCGTATTACAGCAGCGCTGCACAAGCTGTCTCGGCAGATGGCACTACCGTTGTGGGGGATGCTATGAATGATGGCAACACCCGTGCGTTTCGCTGGAGGAATGACGGTGCAGGTCTACTCGACCTTGGAACGTTAAAAGCAGATAACTCAGGCGAAAGCTTCGCCACTGAAGTATCTGCAGATGGCAGCACCATCATTGGGCGAGCCCAAGCCGACGATAACAATTTTCGAGCGTATCGCTGGGTTGATGACGGCTCCGGTATGCTTGATCTTGGCTCCCTAAGAACGGATAACAGAGGCAGCAGCGAGGCAGTCGATGTATCCGCAGATGGCAGCATCATCGTGGGGTCTGCTAAAAACGACGATGATAGGGATCGTGCTTTCCGGTGGATCAATGATGGTAAAGGAATGCTCGACCTCGGAACACTCAAGGCAAACAACACCGGCAATAGCATTGCTAACGCAGTATCTTCAGATGGCAGCACTATCGTAGGACGTGCCCAAGTGGACGTCGGATCCCATGCGTTCCGCTGGAGGGACGATGGCAAGGGTATGCTCGACCTCGGGACGTTAAAAGCAGATGGTTCAGGAAGCAGCGACGCCAAAGATGTCTCTGCAAACGGCGGAGTCATCGTAGGACACTCTGACTCTGACATGGGAGAAGAGCGCGCGTTTCGCTGGACGGACGACGGCAAGGGCATGCTCGATCTTGGGACATTAAGGGCAGATGGTTCGGGAGCAAGCTGGGCTACAGGCGTATCTGCAGATGGCAGCACTATTATCGGCCGAGCTGACACCAGTATAAAAGCTGTAAGGCGAGCGTTCCGGTGGACTGATGACGGAGTCGGCATGATTGACCTCGGTTCCTTTAGAACAGACAACTTGGGATCGAGTTTGGCCAATGCTATTTCTGCAGATGGTGGCACTATTGTAGGGCAAGCTCAAAACAACTTTAACGAAAACCGTGCCTTCCGTTGGATTGACGATGGTAATGGCATGCTCGATCTCGGAACTCTAAGAACGGATAACTCAGGCTACAGTAATGCAACCGGCGTTTCAGCTGATGGCAGCGTAATAGTTGGGAATGCTGTCAATGACCGTGGAGAGTATCGTGCCTTCATCTGGCGTACGAAAATGCAGGACTTCGGTAACCTTCTTGTTTCCTTTCCCTCTCTTACCAATGACAGTGAGATCGCCGTATCCCAGCAGCAATCTGTTGCAGACCAGTTGATGGGGTCTAGCTGCTCAGCAGAAGAAGGGCAAAAGTGCTTGAGTATTGACGGGGTCGTCACGAATGCTGGCGCAACCGCTGAAGACATCGGGTCGCGTAACAGCACCGGCGGCCAAGTTACACTCGGCTACGGGGTTGATGGCAAGACGACCGTCGGCGGGACACTGAATATCAGTGCAACAAGCCTGAGCAACAGCGGCTTTGACCTGGGCGCAAACACTGCTGCCAGCGTGTGGGCTGAATACAGCGCAACAGGTCTGGCAGGGACTGGCTTACAGGCCGATGCCGCGTTTGGTAAAGGGCGGGCCAGTGGTAAAGTTACACGAGGCCGTGATTTGGAAAACGTCATGCTGGCCGCAGGGAATGCTTCTTTGGAAACATTCTTTGCACAAGTCAGCCTGGGTTATGGCGTTCAAATCAAAGATTGGCTTATCACGCCAGTTGGTACTCTCGCCTACTACGATACAAGCCGTAGTGCTTATACAGAGACGGGCTCGGACTTCAATGCCGAATACGACAGGCTTTCGATGAAGCGCACAACGGCCACTCTGGAATTCATCGGCGAGCGCCGTGTTTCAGAACGAGGCACTCTTTTCCTGGGGGCAGGCGTTGAGCATGACCTGAAGGCTGATCGCGTGGCGCTTCGCGGTACGTCCGATCTTCCCGGCGTCGAGACTTTTGATATCGAGAGCGCGTTGAACCGCCACCAGACGCGAGGATTCGCCACTGTTGGATACTCCCATGAGCTGGGAGACAATCAGACGCTTTCAGGGTCACTGCGCACTGGCCAAAATACGTTTGGCAATAGCGCTCAAACTAGCGTGAATCTAAGTTACGGCATACGTTTCTAAACTACACCCTCAGAGAGCGGAAGCATCTCCCCTCAATCGCTGGTAATACCCAGATCAGTTGCCAGCGATCCCTTAGCAGTATGCCGAGCACTAGCAAGCGCTCGGCATTCAATGGATGTGGTTAATCCAGTGTCTAAACCGGTAAAAACGTGCTGATAGCCATCGCTGGCTAGAATTTCTAGCTAACTATAGGTGAAAAAAGCCGCATTGCAGCCTTGCACTCCCTGAAAGTTCCCTGATGCAGACATAACCCTATCCAAGCCTAAAATTTTTAATAATCAAGAGAGCGGTGATTTTGAGACATATCTTATTTCTTCCGCGATGTATCAGATGGCAAGTATGCGTCCGGGCATCCCGTCTTGCACCCTGGGAGAGCAGGAAAACAGAGGTAACACATGGGTCAGTTCGTATAATTACATTAGACGGTGTTTTAACTGATTTCTGTCCCCCAAATTTGGCACTGATTCGAGAGTGTTTTCAGCCACCCTCCATCGGTTTGCCGGAATTCAATTGGCCATGTTTTAGCTTTGGCTTGGCCCCCCTTGCGTGACCAGGCAACCGGAGCCCCATGCTGGTTTGACCAGTGCAGGCGTGAATGAACCTGAATTGGGTCCATGTGCGCCACGACAATATCGCCCTCGGTGCGATATGAGTGCTGATCTGGGTTGTGTCGGGGCGTTAGGGGTGGCGTCCGGGTTGAGATGGTGTGGCGTAGGTGCGTCTACGGTGCTTTCAGTTGAAAGTCGTCGAGAAATAGACGGTGTTTTTTAGGTGCGGATTAGGGCTCGCTGAGTGCTCAGTGGGTGCTTATAAGGGTTGGGTGAGTGTGGTGCGGGGCGTTCCTGGGTTTATATGGATCGGTGATGGTGCCGGTCGGGGCAGAGCGCGCACCCAAAGCACCCAAACTGCCAAGAAGGATGTTGACGGAGGGAAGCCTGCTCGGTTCCCTCCGAAAATAGCTGAGTTGTCCGAGAATTTTGCGGAACAGTTTCGTGTGTCGATCATCACGAGAGGCGACACGTTGCTGCACCTGATTGACCACTACATACGGCGAACCTTCGACAACGGGCGGAGGATGCCGCCTCAAGTTTGCAAAAGGCTATCGACCTCTTCCCCGTTGTTAGCGAAGGGCTTCGCTACCCCGTCAAGGTCACCAGGAGCGCCGGGAAATCTCTACCTTGCGCTCAGAAGCAAAGGTGGTGGCACAGACTCGTTGGCCTGGCTGATGGAAATCGAAACGGGGCAGCTATCCGCATATTGATTCCATTGATTGGCCAGGCGGGTGCAGAACAGATGCTCGATGCGCTGAATAAAGTGCAGGAGGTTTCGGATGAAAGTGCGGCCGGGCATACCGTCTTGCGCAACTAAACCGGTTGCCATCTATGCGGCAGCAGTTCGGCAATCGCACTCGCCCGCTGCGTCGGCAGGCGCGTGAGGACGTCCTTCAAATAAGCATACGGATCATGTCCGTTGAGCCGTGCCGATTGGATCAAGCTCATGATCGCGGCTGCACGTTTGCCACTGCGCAGTGACCCAGCGAACAGCCAATTTTTGCGACCTAACGCCCATGGCCGAATCTGGTTCTCGGCCCAATTATTGTCAATGGGTACGGCACCGTCATCGAGATAGCGCGACAGCGCCGTCCAACGTTTGAGGCTGTAATCCAGAGCCTTGCTAATAGCCGAGCCGTCGTGCACGAGCTGGCGCTGGGCGATCATCCAGGCATGCAAAGCGTCCATCACCGGTACGGCTTTTTCTTGCCGTATTCGGCGGCGTAAATCCGGTTCCAGGTCGCGGACTTCATGCTCTATTTCGTACAGCCGCTGGATGTACCTCAAGGCCTGCTCGGCAAGCTGGCTCTTGTTGGTGGCGTGCAGCTCGAAGAACTTGCGCCGCGCATGAGCCATGCAGCCGATCTCGGTCACGCCGAGTTCAAAGCTGGCCTTGTAGCCGCCAAAATCATCGCAGACCAGCTTGCCCTTCCAGTCTTGCAGGAAGTTGCGGGCGTGTTCTCCGGCGCGGCTAGGGCTGAAGTCGTAAACCACCGCCGCCAATTCCGAGAACTGGCTGGTGGCGTAGGCCCAGACATAGGCTCGATGGGTTTTCTTCGCACCCGGCGTGAGCATCTGCACCGGCGTTTCATCGGCGTGGATTACGCCATGTTCGAGGACAGTATTACGCAGGGCATCGACCAGCGGCTGTAACTGCACGCCACAGTTGCCGACCCATTGCGCCAGGGTCGAACGCGCGATAGCCAAACCGGCTCGACCAAAAATCGATTCCTGGCGATAGAGCGGTAGATGGTCGGCGAACTTCGCGATCATGACGTGGGCCAGCAGCCCCGCGGTCGGGATGCCTTTGTCGATGACCTGCGCCGGAACCGGTGCCTGGATCAGGGTTTCGCACTGATCGCAGACCCACTTGCCACGGATGTGCCGCTCAACGGTGAACACGCCCGGCGTGTAGTCGAGTTTCTCGCTGACATCCTCGCCGATACGCTTGAGAGCGCAGCCGCACTGGCAATGGCTGTTGTCGGGTTCGTGGTGGATCAGAGTGCGCGGAAACTGCGGCGGCAAGGCGGTGCGTTTAGGTTTTTGCCGAACCTCGGTCGAAGCGGGAGCAAGTTTCAGCGCTTCAAGTTCAGCCTCGATGGCCGCAATGTCGGTGTCGATCAGGTCATCGAGCAGGCTGGCTTGATCCGGGCTCAGTTGCTCGCTGCGCTTGGCAAACTTGAAGCGCTTGAGTTGCGCAATCTCGTGGGTCAGCTTTTCGATAACCGTTTGGTCGCGGTGGATCTTCTTACCCATTGTCTCGATTTTCTGATCGAGACTCTCGACACGCTGCATCAACTGCGCCGCCAGAGCACGCAGTTGTTCAGGGTTTAGTTGGTCGAGATTGGGCAGTGAAGTCATGCCGCCGATTTTGCCAGAGCAGGCTAAAACCGACGATAGGCTCATCGGACAATTGCACGGCCTGGGTGGCCATGGCAGGTGTTATACGATGGAAATCGCGCTGCCAGGCCCGACTCTTTGCCAAGGCAAACCCAGCACCAGGGCATGTAGCTGTTCGGCACCCAATTCTATCTGAGAGCCGTGTCGAGAACCCGGCCAGAAGAACTTGCCTTGATGCAGGCGGCGCGCTACCAGCCAGATACCCAACCCGTCGTGCACCAGCACCTTGATGCGCGTGGCGCGGCGATTGGCAAACAGATAAGCACAGTGCGGCTGCGCCGCACCGAACACTGCAACCACCCGCGCCAGCGCGGTTTCGGTGCCGGCGCGCATGTCCATCGGCTCGGTGGCGAGCCAGATGGAGTCGATGCGGATCATCGCAACAGGTCTCGCAGAAAGGTGGCGCAGGCAGCGGCGCTTTCGGTCGGCCAGTTCACTTTCACGGTGCCGCGCGGGTGTGGGATTTCGAGGCAGATAGTCGATGACGCGGCTTGCGAATTTGCTCCGGCTAACTGCAAGGGCAGCGGAATGAAAGCAGGTTGCAGCGCCATGGCTTTCTGCGTTTGCACTCGAATCCATTTATGGACGAGGTTCGCGTTGAGGCTGTGGCTCAGCGCAACGCTGGCAATCGAGGCCCCGGGCTGGGAGCACTCTTGAATGACCTGGGCCTTGAAGGATTTGGAGTAGGAACGGCGTTGTGGCTGCATGAAAGACCCGCTTAAAAGGCTAGAAATGGTGTCCACTTAAATCAGGTGGACACCATCGCCTTTGGCGTCGGGGTCAGGAAGGTGTGTTGGCCGGACGCATACGATGGCAATATGCTTTCAGTCAATTGAAATAAACGCCTCATGACACTTGGAACATGGGCCTTGGCCTTTCTGGTGACATACGCTGCAATTCATAGGAGTCAAGGACAATGAGCATCAGAAATGTCGTCGACTTCAGCGCCGCTCGCACTCGCGCCCAGCCCTATCAGTTAGGCGTGAAATGCTCAGTGGAGAGCGCCCTATAAAAAATCGTAAGGTACCTATGAAAAAGCTGGCCGTAATAACGGGTGTTGCTGCCTCAAGCTTCATTCTGCTTGTCGCCTGCGTGGGAGAACCAACCGTCGCCGACGCCCAGCTACTTCAGATAGACCCTGTCACAACCACCCCGGCCATTATTGCGCCTGTGGTACCGACCGGTGACAACCTCAACATAAATTCGACCCAGACCTTCGAGCAATGGCAGGCAGGTTTCCGTAAGGAGGCCGTTGCAGCCGGCATCAATCCGAGCCTGTTCGACCGCGCCTTTGCCGACGTCACGCCGGACATAAGCGTGGTTCGCGCCGACCGCAGCCAGCCGGAGTTCTCCCGCCCAGTGTGGGAATACCTCGACGGCGCACTGTCTGCACTACGCGTTCGCAGGGGCCAGATGCTGCTCAACCAATACGCCGACACCCTGACCGCCATCGAACAGCGTTATGGTGTCGACCGGCTGGCACTCGTAGCGTTCTGGGGCATGGAAAGCAACTTTGGCAGCTTCCAGGGCAAAAAGTCGGTGATCCGCTCACTGGCAACATTGGCCTATGAAGGTCGACGCCAGGACTTTGCGCACGCGCAATTGCTGGCGGCGCTACAAATCCTGCAGCAGGGCGATATCACACCCGAGAAGATGGTCGGTTCCTGGGCCGGCGCCATGGGCCAAACCCAATTCATCCCTACCATCTACAATACCGTTGCAGTGGACTTTGATGGCGACGGTCGCCGTGACATCTGGGGCAGTCCGGCCGATGCGTTGGCGTCAATCGCACACTACCTGCAAATTTCTGGCTGGAAAAAAGGTCAGCCGTGGGGCTTTGAAGTCGAGCTACCGAACACCTTCAACTACTCCCTGGCCGACGGCGCGATTCGTAAAAGCGTCGCCGAATGGATACAGCTGGGGGTTAAACTGCCCAATGGTGCGAACGTGCCGTCAGGTTCCGAGCAACTTTCAGCCGCGCTGCTGTTGCCGGCTGGTTATCGCGGCCCTGGCTTTCTGATCCTCGACAACTTCCGGGCAGCCGTTAAGTACAACAATTCGTCGTCCTACGCATTGGCTGCGAATCTGCTGTCGGAGCGTTTTGCGGGCAAAGGCCTGATCAGCGGCGAATGGCCCGAGGATGACGTGCCGCTTAACCGTTCCGAGCGCATGGAATTACAGACCCTGTTGAGTCGCCACAACTACGACGTGGGCAATGCCGACGGCATCATCGGCACCAACACCCGCAATGCGATCCGCGCGGCTCAGCAGTCGTTAGGCTGGCCAGCAGACGGCTACCCGACACCCAAGTTGCTGGAAGGTTTGCGTAACCGTTAAAAGCATCGCGGGCTTGCCCGCGATTACTGGCTATCAGTCATGATGTTTTATGGCCTGAAAACCACTTCCCGTTCCAGCACCACCGTCATGCCGACTGCATCCAGCGTTACTAATGCACTCATGGACAGTGTTCGGGTGGCCTACCCGACTCCAGCAAGGGTATAAGTTAAGCAAGGGCCCAGAAAACACTTCATCGTGGTTGGACGAATTCATGCTCACCGCTTTTTTGCAGTACCCCGTTTCATTTGGCGATCCAGCAGCAAATTTTAGGCAAATTCGCGATCTTGTGGACTTAGCGCGATTTGATCTCCTTGTCATGCCCGAGCTTTGCACCATCGGATATTTTCACGACTCGCGTGCGGCATTGTTTCTTCATGCTGAATCAGCGCTCGATGGGCCTACAGCGCGGTTCTTACTGCAACTATCGGCAGACAAGAATGCAACGCTAATTGCGGGTATCGCTGAGCGTGACGGCGATCACATCTACAACACAGCGATTATCGTATCGCGAGGGCGCTGGCTGGGGAAACAGCGCAAGTGCCACCTGTCACGCATAGAGAAAGCCTTCTTTACGCAGGGTGATTCATTAGCTTGTTTCGATGATGGAATCTGCCGTTTTGGCGTTCTTACCTGTTTTGACCTTTGGATGCCAGAAGCCGCTCGCCTGTTGGTGCGCCAAGGTGCACAGTTACTGTGCTGCCCAGCCAACTATGGTGGGCCTTGGACAACCCAGCTCGCGCGCGTTCGCGCAATGGAAAACGCCACTCCGCTTATCTGTGCCAATCGCACAGGCGTGGAATTGTATGCAGGTGCAGAGGCGACATTCAGAGGTGAAAGCCAGATTGTCGGGCCTATGGGAGAAGTTTGGGCATCCGCCACAGAAGAGACGTCGCTTGGGTTGTCGATAATCGACCCAGCCGCGCACGTTCTCAAGGCGAATCCAATGTGCGATGACTTGATGGAAGAGGCAAGTCGCTATGCTTTATCAGGCCCATACCCAAAATGAACAAGCTACGTTTGGCGGCAAAGACCCGGCAACCTGAAAGACTAGAAACTCAGGCCGCTACGGCGAGCTCGGCGAACACGACTCGACCATCACTGCCACGCTGGGGGGTAAAATGTGGATGCCTCCGGGAAAGACGCAGAAACTCGCGCAAGCTCGCACGCCCAATGCTCCGCTGAAACGTCGCCAGCACGTACCGGGAGTTCACAGTGGCCGTCACCGAAAATATCCCCTCGCGCTCGACCTTTAAGGAGTCAGAAGTCCTGATCAGTTGGCCATCGCCAAACCGACCGTATTGATCGTTACGCTTGTGGCCAAAAACCACACCGATGCCTGCGCGAGCCAGTATCTAGACAGAAGATTTTGAAAAGAAAAATTATGGCTGGGCAATAATTATGGCTGAGCCATAATTCGAGATAATTCAGTTCTGCCCCCCACCGATGGTGAAACTCGAATCACCTGCAGTACACCGTCCAAAGCTGATCGGCCTACGTCGTGATGCGCCTCTATGGTTACAAAGCAAGCCGGGAGGCCAAGATCTTGAAAAGCTCTGCAAGCATTTGCGCATCAAGCAATGCATGGTGTGGCGGATCAGACAGCTCTAACCCTTCAAGAGCTTCCTCATTCACCTGATTGAAAAGGCTTGTAAGGTCGGTCGGTTGATTCACAACCTGGACTGGCCAGGGTTGATAATCTGTACAAACGAGATCACAGAAAAACCTCCAATCCCAATGTGGCGCGTCTGAACAGACCTCAAGTTCCTCGACGAAGCTCTCTAGAAACCTTCGAAGATAGGCCTGGGCTTCGCTTAGTGACTGACCACATCGCGCATGATCAAGCTGTGGCAAAACGTTCTGGATGACGAAGTCACTGCAGTCCTCAACTGCATAGGTATCCGTCAATTCAACGTAAAACTCTTCGCCTGACGCCGTTACCAGCGCTAGTGATATGAGCTTCGAGTCCTGATTGAGCTGTGTAAATTCGCAATCTAGGAATATCTTCAACTCCCTGTCCTTTTCAACGATTGTTAGCGTGGCGTCTCATTGGAGCCCGCGTTCGTCCAACGATTTACAGTGCGATGGATTTTCGAGGAGCGTAACTACCAGGTCGGCCGAGTAAGATGAGGCGCTGCATTTTTGATTGGACGTGGGGTATTTCAGTCGTCTCCCCAAGGATCGAATTTGTCCCCATACCTAGCGCTTAAGGCACGATTGCGCGCGATCCGCCTGATCCACGGATCGTAGTCCTCGGGCAATGCGGCGAGCTTAGCGCTGATGATCATTTGCACCGCTTCGTCGCGCAGTAACCTGCTGGTCAGCTCGCGGTATTCGCCACGCGTAACCACACCATAAATGGCGTGATTGTCTTTTACATAGAGGTCGGTCATTCCCACGCGCATATGGCCATATTTTTCTACGTCATCGGCGTAGATGTCCTCTAGGCTGAGGTATCCCATATCGAACTCCAGGCTAAGAATGTACTCGCTGAATAGCACTGCATGTACGCTCCGCAATGTTCAAATCCACCGATAGAGCGCACCATCATTGAAGTCGTCCCTTCGCGCCAGCGCCTACAAAAGCCAGCCAACAGCAGGCGGTTAAGCGTGCGCATGGTAGGTTAGACAGAGACGTAACTGTTGTGAGAATTCGCTTTGAACACACCAAACGCACATGCAGATTTCAATACCTTGATCAACGCACCGAAATTTTCCGACGACCCTTTTGGTCACCGCCAGAAACAGCGGTGGCAGCTCATCGCTGAAGACATCTACAAAAGCACATCCATCGATATATTGCTCGAAGCAAGAGGCAAAGCCGAAGGCTACATCCACGGTCTTGTAGACGCTGGGCATTTGTCGACGAGAGACACCGACCGCGACTATCTCATTTTGAGCATCGTCCAACGACGGCGTGAGTTTTTGCAAAAACTGCTGAACGAGTACGGCTACTGAACCGAGGTTTATGCCGAACCGTACCTCTAGTAAAAAGGTATTTTCTCACCATCGTTTCAAAGGCGGTCGGCGGAATCGAGTAGCTTGAGAAAGCTTGCTCTGCCGAGGTCTCGCCTGAAGCTAGCGATGACGTAGTTACCGTCTTGGGTTTCGAGCATCCAAAACCGCCCTTCTTTCCTCGCTGACTGAATTTTACCTGTCCGGAGAATAGAACCATCCGCCCTATGGTGCGTATCGTCACGCTCAGAGTGGTCGAAGGAAACGCCCAGGCATGTGTCATCCGCGATGAGAGCGTCGCTAATGAAAGCAGTGACTGGCACCGTGTATTTTCGAAGGCTTGCTCGCACCAAGCGACTCATCTGAAAGTCGCTTAAATCTTTACTGTGGAACTCCAACTCAGTTACTTCAGGCATCAAACCCAAGCTCCAAAACGATTCTGTCTAAAGTGTCTGCGAGCTTCGCTCACCCTGCTTTCATCGAAAAAGCAGTACCAATGCTGGCCTCTTTCCTCAGTCCTGGCCCGAGGAGGAGATAGACCGTACCTTTGGTTTCAAACATGCAGCCTTCAGCGAAGGATTTTCCGAAATTGCTGCGTACCCACATGCCGGGCTGAAATCGATTTCGACTATCAAAAACGACTTCATGCGCGAACAAAGTCGCGGGCAGTAGACCTAGCCCAATGACCTTTTCTCTCTCAACGGGATTAACCGTTAGGTCGATATAAATCCACTGTTTTACTACACAGAACGCTTTGCCGGGGAAGGTCTCTGCTGCCAAAGAGATTAGGTCTTCTTGTGAGCCTTCCCAGCCGGCAACCTCTTCCCCGGAGCCGTAAAAAAGTTGCGAGACTTCATCTAACGTCACCATCGAAAATACTCCTTCTCGTTGAACGCGGGCAGTCAAGCGAGCGTGGCCACTGACCTATCACTAGCAATCAAAGATCAATCAACAAATCAGGATCAAAGCCAGTGCTCTGCCCTGGATAACCTCTTGGGTTGGAGACCACGCGGCACCCACTTTGGGTAAATCTGGCTGCTATGTGGGTGTGCCCGTAGACCCACAGATCGGACTTGCCCACGAGCTCCGGCCAGTCATTGGCATAAGCAGAGATCAAGTGCGCGGGAAGATCATCACCGACGTGATCTAACATCGGCGCATGGTGCGTAACTACGACGGTTTTGCCATCGAACGGCTTGTCCAGCTCCTGTGTGAGCCAGGCATATGCTGCTTTGGATTTAGCGATCACGTCATCGGGACGGAGGCGCCGGTATCTCTCATCTGTTCTGATGACGGTGAAGTCGTTCATACAATCCCAGGCGACTCGTTTCGCGGCAGTAACGTCTCCAGTCGAGGAGTAATCTGTCCAGGCTGTAGTGACCAGAAACCTAGTTTGATTCAGGATCAAGACTTCGTTTTCGAGGACGTGAACATGTGCAGCTGCGGCATCCTTCATTTTTCGAAGCGTGTGCTCGATGTGGCCACCGTAGTACTCATGATTTCCGCAGACGTAGATCACCGGGCACTGGAAGACTTCGTTAGCCCACTTCACCCCGCGTGATTTGATATCAATGTCGCCGGCGAGGATGACTACGTCAGCGTCGCTTAGCGTGGGATCGAACCGAGCGAACTCGAGGTGTAGATCTGAATAGATTTGAAGCTTCATGGATTAACCTGCTGCCGTTGTAGTGGCAGGGCGATTCGGGTCTGATAGTTGGTGCAATGGAAATGCTTCCCGGCGGCAGTCATGGCGTCGTAGATCGTTCGAATATTTCTGAGCAAGCCTGCGTCGATCTCGCCGGGCGAGCTGCTGTAAATTGCTCCGCTATCGACTTTATGAAGCAGTATGCACTCACCGTTTCTGTCATAGCCGACGATCACACTGATCAACTTTTCCATCCGCTCTAAAGAACTCCCGTTGATGCAAGCAGGAGTAACAACCTGAACCGCCTCAATCGTGTGATCTGGGCTCCGCTGAGAGAGTAGGTGGGCCAGCATAGAAGGGTCTGTTGGCATCAATTTTTTGAACCGAGCCCTTGCTCCTTCACAAATGCGAAAGCGAACGTGATACCAGGGATCCTCGGAGTCTCGCTCGATCATCCGCCAAGCCGTGCGGCCAGGCCCAGGGAAGCCCGGTAAGCCGACCATACAAGACTCATCTGAAATAAACATGACGCGGATTTCCTCGTTGTGCGGTGCTGCTGTTCGAAATGCGGTGGGGCGATTAAAGAAGTATTCACACGAAAGCTCATGTGCCTTCTCCTACTTGTCGCTTCTCAGCCTAAGCAGCTTCAATTTCAGCCACCTATGCTCCCCCACGCGCTGACAATTTATGGCTATTGTTCAGTATGAAAATGCCACCTCATGTACCGACACTTCGGGGCGTACCCAAGTGGTTGCGCTCCGGCCTCGTGGCTACTGATGAGTCTCCGACGTGGCCTGAACTGACTGTATGAGGCTGATTAAATCGCAGGCCGTCCAGGTCAAATCCCATAAATATAAATATATAGATTTGAATGGGATTGCGCAAACGCGGCATACCGTCCTGCTTTGGGAGGGGAGTCAGGATGTTGCTTCGCCAAGCGTATGCGGCAGTGCTACAAATGTTGAGAGCTCGACTGGGCCTCTCACAGCACGACATCGCGTTGAATGTCACACAATCGCATGTGAGCCAGCTCGAAGCTGTAAAAACGTCGGCTACTCTGGAAGTCAGCCAAGAGCTCGCACAAGCTCTACATCTGCATCCTGTATCTTTGCTAGCGCTTGTGTACGCAGCAAAAGACCAACGACCAGCTCGTGAAATTCTGCGCTTAGCTCTAGAAGAGTTGGACGCTAATGATCTGCTGGATATCGCCCTCCCTATTCAGCCCGAAAAACTGTCTTATCCTCAGTCAGTGGCAGCGCAGAAAAAATGGGAAGCTGTCCAGAAGCTAAAAAAAGAAGGGCACAGTCAAGCTGAGGTTGTGCAGATCTTGGGGATGCCGAAATCAACAGTCGGACGTCTTTGGCACTTGAAAATCTCGTAGACGCAAATGTCTTTCTGTGCTCAATGAAAGCTAGGGGGTAACATTCACATAGTCCCTTCGTTCTTTGGTCGCCTACGCACCGATTCGTAGTGCTTCATGCCTTTGGAGATCCCTCGCAAGCGAGGCAAGCTCCCGAAGTCGAGCATCTCAACCATTCAGACTTTGTCGAAGAAGTCCTGGGTGCTCTACGGGTCGCAAGATCTGCAATCCGGATGCTGGCACTGGCAATTTCTCAGCACGAAGAAATCCTGAGAAAGTAAACGGATGGCATTATCGGAACCCTGATCGTTCATGATCACCACTGGATTCGTGGTGAGGATGAGGAGTTCTGACTAAATATACTCGAGCAGAAGAGAGATTCAATTCGGGTCGTGTTGTTTATTGATATCCAGTAGAGGAGTGAATTCTATCCAGCAAAAAAAACGTCACCACTTTGTCCCCAAAGCATATCTAAAAGCGTTCGCGAATAAGGATGGCCAGGTTCTCGTTTACCGTAAGGACAACCCCGGACGTGCGCTCCCCGCCAACCCCGATACAACGCAGTTTGAGCGCTATTACTATTCGCAACCGCTACCCGAGGGCGGTCAGGACAATAACACCCTAGAGGACATTTTTTGCGAAGTAGAGTCCGCATGGCCAGCTCTCGTTGAGAGGCTGGCTCGGAAAGAATCCATAAATGATGAAATTGATCACTTCATCCAATTTGTGGCGCTACAACGAGCCCGTGTGCCTGCGGCGAGAGATGCGTTTGAGGCCGCATTGGGGGCAACCGTTAAGGAAACTATGAAAGCGCTAGCGAGAAATGGAAAACTCCCTGCGCCGCCCCCAGGTTTTGAAGAAATCCTCGACAAGATCGACGTGTCCATAGACCCTCATCAAAGTATTCACGCGATGCCTGGCCTCATCAACAAAATTGGCGAGCTTTTCGATACGGTTGGCCTAGCCATTATTCACAACATGTCAGACATGCCGTTTCTGACAAGCGACAATCCAGTCGCTTGGTACGACCCGTCGATCCCAATCGAAAGTCAGAATCCCTATGCCATTTCCCCCGATGGGCCGATAGCGATCCAGTTTCCTATAAGCCCCCAGATGATGTTGTTTGGAGCTAAGGAATACCGAGAGCGCTACTGCGCAGAAGGGCTCTTGCATGGCGAGATACCGGACGTTGAATGGGTACGTTCTGTAAACACCCAGACCTGTCGCTTCGGCTATGGCGCTGTAATTGCCCAACAACCAGGACAGGAAGAAATGATCCTGGCGCATAGTGCGCTGTCGCCGGTGTTCGACCACTCATCACTGGAACTTGGCGCCAAGACACTCTCAATGGGTCGGTTCGTTTTCGGTGCGCGAGTAGCGAAGCTAAAGTGGATACCTCACAAAGATGGATCCGCCTGAACTCGTGCCCTGTCCGTAACCAGTCGGAATTTCTGTCAATGTCTACCACCGCATTGTCACCGAGATTTGGTCGCGGGCATTTGCCGGAGCCTGGTGCTGAACGTACATCAGCTGCGGGTGCAACTGAGGCTCGGCTCTCGGCAGGTTGCTCGGCTGCGGGAGCCACGTGACGATGTAACCACTCACAATCCCTACGGCCAGGTTCAGCAGCGTTTTTTTCAGATCTTTTTAGTCATCAGTTGCCCACCTCCTTTTTCGAGGGCAACAGTCGGTATAACGGCAGTTTTTTCCCCGACCAGGTTGTTCGCTATTTTTTTCGCTTCGTCATCGCGGCCTCGCTCGCAGTGTGATCTCTTGATCGCGCAGTCACGACCAATTGCAGGCGCTATTTTCACCAGCGTTTAGCTGTGTCATCGGGAGGGTTTGCATGGTTTTCGCAAATCCTGAAAACCGAATCTGCCAAGTCAGGAAAACGTGAACCGCTAGAGCTAGATGTCCGCTAGGGGAGCTAGCATGGAGTCGGCGTTAACTGATCATGTGTTGGTCGGCAAGGTAAGAAACCGCCCACGACGCTCTAAGGGTGGTTAATGCGCTAATTACGGAACATTATAGCGAGCGCTTTTAAGGCTCAGCTGCGTCCACCCCTCGGATTTCTGAGGAAGGTGAGCAGGGAGGGAGCGCCTGCTCAGCTCCGGCAGACTACGTTGAGGCTTTACCAGAGATGGTGGTGATGCCTTTGACGATAAGTACCGCAACCATGCCTACGAACGCGCCTACTAGGCAGTGGATACCTAGAGTTGCGACGGTTTCCCACGCACCTACCTCTTCGACTAGTCTCTCAGCAAAATGCTGCATCGGCTCAATGCCTTCTGTGATAAACGCTCCACCGACCAAAAACATTGCGACAGTCCCTATCCAGGACAGTGCTTTCATAAGCTTCGGTGCAGCTGACAGCAGCCATCCTCCGACAGTTCTCACCACAGAACCCCATGTACCGGTAGCTTTAGATTTCTGGAGGATAAGGCCTGCATCATCCAGACGTACGATCCCCGCGACCAAGCCGTAAACGCCCACCGTCATGACCACAGCAATCAACGCTAACGTCAAAACCTGCTGGAGCATTGGTGCATCAGTAACGATATTCAGGGTGATGACGATGATCTCGGCGCTCAGAATGAAGTCCGTTCTTACAGCACCAGCAATCTTCCGCTTTTCATAAGCTGCAAGCTCATCAGGTGTCTTAGGCTTCGTTTTCTTCGGTTGCCCTGTGCCGTCGTCTCGACTAGCCGTGAGCTTGTCCTTGATGGCCTCAAATCCCTCATAACAGAGATAAGCTCCCCCTATCATGAGCAGCCAGTGAACCGCCGCAGGCAGCAGTGCGTTCAACACCAACGCACAAGGCACCAGGATTGCTTTGTTTCTCAACGACCCCTTGAATACAGCCCATACCACCGGTAGCTCTCGGTCTGCTTTCATGCCAGTAACCTGCTCAGCATTCACAGCAAGGTCGTCGCTCAAGACACTAGCCGATTTCTTTGCAGCGACTTTGCTCATGAGCGAGATGTCGTCTAGCAGTGTGGCGATGTCGTCCAGAAGTGCGAAGAGGCTACTGCCTGCCATATGAAAATCCTTGAATAAAACACGAGCTACCAACTGAACAACCGCCCCCAGTAAGCTAGGTCGAGCTTGAAGGACGGCTGCAATCGAGGTGAGTGTGTAAATGAGCGCAAGTGGCCCAGATGGCACAGGTACTAGACCATATGCTCGGATCACCGTTCCGCATGGCACTTGAGGCCATAGATGGCTTGGATCAGGAGGTACCGCGAAGTGCTGCTAACCTTTCAGAGACGAAGCAGGCTAACGATAAAACCCAAGCGTCCGTAACAAGGGTTCGCCCTTCTAGATGAGCTCTCACCCAGTACGCGAATGAGAGCCCAGCTAGGGCGATTACTCTGTGACGACCAAGGTGTCAGATATCGTGGCGCGAACCTTAGCTATCTCATCGATAATTACTTGGCTCAACGAAAACGGCGTGTGATCGAAATCGATTATCAGCTTCCGAGCCGAAGCCACGTCGAGGTCGCTATCAGGGACTAAGCGCTGAAGCTCAGCAGCCGCGATGCGGGATAGCCCAAGCTCAAGAAACGCTCGTCCTGTCACGGTGCTGACACCCAACTCCAGCGCTAACGAGAAATCAAAAATCTCTGGCACTCTATGGCTCATACCATTCTCAACCATCACATAAGTCAGAATGTCGATGTAGGCTTTACCCATCTGCACCAATTGAAAACGGATGACGTCTTCTATGATATCGAAAGTATCCTTAATAACCTTACTGGGATTAAGGTCAGCGACTTTTCTCACCTTGTAACCCTCAATTGTCCGGGCATACATACCTTCAATATCTCGCTTTTTCTGAATCTGACCCTGCTTAGAACTTATTTCATACTTTAAGATAACTGGATAAGGCTTACCCTCCATCCATCGAACTGCAATTCTTGCTACATACCCGCCAAAGTTTCCCCCATAACCTTTTATGTATTTAAACATAACATTAAATATATCGCGGTAATGCCCGATGGACTTCCGGGCGAGATCTGAAGGGTTTCGCGGGATCAACAGTTCCAGAGTTCCATCGTCCAGGCTCGCACGCAAGAAAACCTTCAGTCTATCGAGGGAAAAAAGGTCTAAAGTCCAGTTAGCTTTAAGAACGTTAAGCGGGAGATCCAAACTCTCTGATGCTTGTTGAGAGGCAATACAAAGCAACCGTGAGTCGTTAACGTTCAATTCAGGGGCAACGCGTTCAAGGAAGCTCTGAACGTTACCTTGTCGTGCCTTGGTGATGAGCATGCCAGCAGACGCGAAAGCATTTCTACTTGCTTCATCACGAGGTTTACCAGCAGGCGCCTCCCCTCCCAGCACCTTGAGAACTTCACTAGCGTGATGGGTGATAGCCTCACCCAAAGCGGATTTAATGGTGAACTTCGTAAACTTATCCATGGGCTGCTGGCTCCACGAATCGTAGTCAACAAGAAACACATTCCCAACGATATCCTTAGTCATACGGCCTGCTCGGCCAGCAAAATTCCAAAGCAGAGCAGGATCTAGAAGCTGTTTATCACCCCTCCCACGGGCGGGAGTATCGATGAAGACATTTCTAGCTGGCAGATTGATGCCTTGGAACAGAGTAGTGGTGCAGACTAAGAATTTGATCGAGCCATTACGAAATGCGTTTTCGATAGCCTCTCGGAGCAACGACGGCATTTGTCCGTAATGGAATGCCACCCCCTTCTCCACCATGTGTATCAGGTGATACTCCGGATGAATGTGTTCTTTGATGAATGCTACTAAGTCTTTAGTCTTACCAAGGGCACCTGGATCTGTAACCCCTATCGCTATCGAACCGGCGAGTTTTGCTGCTTCTGTAGGCGTCTTGGCATATACCAAAGAACCGCCACTACTACCTAGTTCAAGCGCTACGGCTGCCAAACGGCTATCTGGCGACGACATACCAGTGCTACAGTTCATAGAACCAATGGGAGTCGTGCTGAGAGAGGAAAGTAGTTTGAAATCTAATTGACGCGGCCCAACGCCCTTAGTCACGACAATCCTATTCTGAAGAACAGGTGAGACGGTGGTGGTGATTTCCGAAATTTCCGGCAGACCCAGGCTTTCGAGAGCTTTTTTGAACCCTTCCGCACCAGGTGCAAGCATAACTACATGAGTACGCTCATCGCGCACCACGCACTGTTCAATGCAATCCTGGAGGATCATTCCCCGCGTACCGTCAGAAAGATTTTGAGCCTCATCTACGACCACTAGATCAATTTTAGCGGCGGTTGTAGAAAGAAGTACCTGGAAACGCTCCTGCGTCAGGACAAAGACCTGCCGAGGTACCTGTTCAAATGTCGGGATATCCGTAACACGAATTTCTATATCACTTGCGAGCCGAGCCTTTATCCTCATATGAACTTCAGAAAGCAGGGCTCGAGTAGGTGCTATGTATACAAATGTAAAACTACTGGAGGAAACCGCACGACGGCATAGGTGCTCAATCACCAAGAAAGATTTCCCTGCTGAGGTAGGAGCAGATATCGCAAGTGATGACCCACCCTCCAGAGAGTCCCATACTTCTTTTTGATAATCCGTTAGAGCTATTTGTTCTCCATGAACACGGATAGTGTTGAGATGCTCGACCACGCGCCTTTGAATCAAGCCAACCAAGCTATTCAGTTTTGATTTGAAGTTCAGTTCGGCATATCGGAGGCCGGGAAAATTTCCGAGCTCTGTCAACACTGCTGAACACCGATCCAAAATACTTTGTTCCTGATTAACTAGCATTGCATTGAATGCGATGGCTTGAGCCATTCCTACATGAGCCTCGATATTCGACTGAGCGAAAACAGATGCGCAGTAAAGTAACTTACCGAGAGCTTCGACATCAGGATCAGCCTCAGATCGCTCGATGCCCTTTGGCAAAGTATTCGCTGCACCTGCAGACTGGAGAGTTCCTAGAGTCTTCCTGAATTCGGCGTTTTCGATGATGCGCGCCGACAACTCAGACGCAAAGCTACTCATTTTGATCATCCCCATCGGTCAATGGAGCTGTTAATGCCGTGTCAGATAGTGCTGGTGCAATCCCCAATGACTCGTAAAACTGCTCCCTCAACTCATCGACATCAGGTACCGCCACCAGATACAACATACATTTGTTGGGATCAACTCCGTGCCTTGCCAGTTGGTTACTCACATTTTCATGATGACGACTATGGTCTTTGACGTACAATTCACCGAAGTGAGTCTCGTGCTTATCGAGTACGGTATCATCAACTGAAACTTTGTTGCCAAAATGCTTAGTTTCCGAATAACAAATCACACCAACAGATCGCTCTCTCCTTGGTGAGTTAGGCTTATTAAAAACATCAAGGTAATCCATCAGCAGTTCTTTTTCTGCTGGGTCAAGCGCGTCCAGGTTGCCTAGGTCTCGAACCAATCCATATTCCTGCATGTACTGTTTTTTATTGCTTCCGAATCCTGCGATAGACTCTGCGTAATCAGCAGTGCCGCTTGCGGCTGAGCCGGCCAGCTTCGACTCAAGAAAAAAGACGTTTAGCACCCCGTCTTTCACAGAGGCATGAATTCCATCGAGCCCGTGGACTGGCATATTAGTGGAAGTTTTCAGGGACATCTTGGCTACTAGCTGGGCAGCGCCCAGGTGATGTATCGCCACGCAATAAGCAAGAACCTCACCGACCTCACTTGCTCGAGACGGAAACTCCTTGCGGAACTCGATGAACGCACTCCTCACAGCTTTATGAATCTGAGAAGTGAGCGATAGATCACCATTTTTCCCAGAGTTCAGCTGCGTCATGTAAGCATCACGACGCCGCCGGCTAAGCGCGTAATTAACCGCTTGGCTGCTTAGGAAGTCAGCCAAGGAGATGGTGTTAGGAATGTCCTCTTGGAAACGTACATGCAGCAAAGCGAGCTTGGGTGGTGAGCCTGGTAACTGGACGGAAAAGTCCAAAGCGCATTTGACGAAGTCGTCTAGCGGAGACTGATTCAACAGCTTGTCTATGACCTCACTCAGTGAGGGCACAGTTGCTAATGGTGAGGACACGGTTCCATTCCCTGGGTAAAGCCCAACACGACCGGCAGCACTAAATCTACGTGAGCACGGGACTTCTGCGATATGGCGATAATGACGGGAATATAAGCAGATTGCCATCACCCAACAATTGGTGGGGCTTCCGGGGTATGCCATAGATCGAGGTGTGTCAGGAAGGCCAAGGCAAAAGCACTCCCAATCAAATATACATCTTAAGCTTCCACATCAGGAGCAGGAGCAGGAGCAGGAGCAGGAGCAGGAGCAGGAGCAGGTCAAAGCCTAAGGGCTTTGACACCAAAGAGGTGTCTGTCTAGAAAATCACCGCCGAGTAGATCGTGTCGCGCACCAGGGTCGGCGAGGCTTCGTTGCTCATCATGATCGCCAGGATCACCACTTCCACCAACACCGCAGCGAGGGTCAGGATCATCGTGCCGTAAGGATCGCCGACTTTTTCGGCGAGCAATTCGGCGTGATGAGCCACGCGCATCGAAGCGACAACGATGAAAGCGATCAGCACCAGCCCGGCGGCGAGCGCGACGGGTTGGCCGCTGTGCAGCATCCACGGCTCGAGCGGGTACGCAACGACGGCGGCGAGAACGGCCAGCAGCAGAAACTTTTCTTGCTTGAGGAGTGTGAGCATTGCGGGCCTTTTGCACAGTGGAGCAAAAACAGGGTGATGAGCTACTGACTGCGGGGCGGCGCTAACGTTTCGTTACACCTTAGCGCACCAGTGGATGGCGTGAGTCCGGTCAGTTGCACTGGGTTGGTTCTGGAATCGAAAAGATCGCAGCCTTCGGCAGGTCCTACAGAGGTACGCAAACTCATGTAGGAGCTGCCAAAGGCTGCGATTTTTTGATTTTGTTGTCCTGTTGGTCAGCAATTTGCATTGACCTCGCCAACCTCAAAACAAAATGGAGTTCGAGTTCATGCATAAACGTCCGCTGAAGAAGCTGTTGTGCGTCGTTGCGGCAACTATCGGTCTGAGCGCCAGCCTGATCGCCAGTGCCGCCGACCCGCTGAAAGTCGGCTTCGTCTATATCGGCCCGATCGGTGACCACGGCTGGACGTATCAACATGAACAGGGGCGCAAGGCACTCGCCGATAAATTCGGCGCGCAGATCACCACCCACTACGTGGAGAACGTCGCCGAAGGTGCCGACGCCGAGCGGGTGATCCGCAACATGGCCAAGGACAACTACGACCTGATCTTCACCACCTCCTTCGGCTACATGAACCCGACCCTGAAAGTCGCCAGGCAATTCCCCAAGGTGACTTTCGAACATGCCACCGGCTACAAACAGGACAAGAACCTCGGCACCTACCTGGCGCGCACGTATGAAGGTCGCTACGTCGGCGGTTTCCTCGCGGCGAAGATGACCAGGACCAGGAAGATCGGCTACGTCGCCTCGTTCCCGATCCCGGAAGTGATCCGCGACATCAACGCCATTCAACTGGCCATGAACAAGTACAACCCCGGCACCGAGATCAAGGTTGTGTGGGTCAACTCGTGGTTCGATCCGGGCAAAGAGGCCGACGCAGCCAATGCACTGATCGACCAGGGCGTGGACGTGGTATTCCAGCACACCGACAGCCCGGCGCCGATCCAGGCCGCAGAACGGCGCGGCGTATATGCCGTGGGCTACGCCTCGGACATGGCGCACTTCGGGCCCAAAGCGGTGCTGACCTCGATCGTCAACAACTGGGGCCCGCATTACATTCAGGCGACCCAGAGCGTGCTCGATCACAACTGGAAGTCCCAGGATTACTGGGGCGGGTTGAAGGAAGGCACGGTTGAACTGCCGATCAGCGACCTGGTGCCGGCGCCGGTGAAAGCCGAAGCCGAGCAGATCATTGCCGACATCAAGAGCGGTGCGCTGCACCCGTTCACCGGGCCGATCAAGGATCAGGCAGGCACTGTAAAAATCCCGGCGGGGGCGACGGCCAGCAATGCGGAGCTGGCGTCGATGAACTACTACGTTGAAGGCATGAAGGCTGATATTCCGAAGTAAATATCGTCACTTCGGCAGCTCCTGTAGGAGCTGCCGAAGGCTGCGATCTTTTGGCCACACCACAAAACTTCGCCTGGAACAGCACATGAACCCACTCCCCCTCATCGACATCGCCCCGCTCTACAGCGACGACGCCCACGCCTGGCAATCCGTTGCCACGCAAATCGACAGTGCCTGCCGCGACTGGGGCTTTTTCTATATCAAGGGTCATCCCATCAGCGCCGCCCGCATCGATGCCGTGCTTGACTACGCCCACCGTTTCTTCGCCCTGCCCGCCGCCGAAAAGCTCAGGATCGACATCACCCAGACCCAACACCATCGCGGCTACGGAGCCATCGCCACCGAGCAGCTGGACCCGAGCAAACCCAGCGACCTGAAAGAAACCTTCGACATGGGCCTGCACTTGCCGGCCGATCATTCTGAAGTGCTGGCGGAAAAACCGCTGCGTGGCCCCAACCGCCATCCATCGATGCCGGGCTGGGAAGCGCTGATGGAGCAGCATTACGTCGACATGCAGGCCCTCGCTCAAACCCTGCTGCGGGCCATGACCCTGGCGCTGGGCATCGAGCGCGATTTCTTCGACAGTCGCTTCAACCAACCGGTCAGCGTACTGCGGATGATTCACTACCCGCCACGCCACACCGCCAGTTCCGCAGAGCAACAAGGCGCCGGTGCCCACACCGATTACGGCTGCATCACGCTGCTGTATCAAGACGCGGCCGGAGGCCTGCAAGTGCGCAACGTCAAAGGCGAATGGATCGATGCGCCGCCCATCGAAGGCACGTTCGTGGTCAACCTCGGCGACATGATGGCGCGCTGGAGCAACGACCGTTACCTGTCGACACCGCACCGAGTGATCAGCCCGTTGGGGGTGGACCGCTACTCGATGCCGTTCTTTGCCGAGCCACACCCGGACACCGTCATTGAATGTTTTCCCGGTTGCCACGCCGAGCTGCATCCGGCGAAGTACGCAGCCACCACTTGTGCGAATTTCCTGCTGTCGCGTTTCGCCGACACCTACGCCTACCGTCGGGAACAGGAAGCGGAGTGAAGTTCCGATTCATCAGGTTTTAGCCATGCTTGTAGGAGGATTCTGTAGGATATAGTCATTGCACCTTGATGAGATTTCAAACATGTACGACTGGCTGAACGCCCTGCCCAAGGCTGAACTGCACCTGCACCTCGAGGGTTCGCTGGAGCCTGAGCTGCTGTTCGCCCTGGCTGAACGCAACAAGATCGCCCTGCCGTGGGACGACGTCGACACCCTGCGCAAGGCCTACGCCTTCAATAACCTGCAAGAGTTTCTCGACCTGTACTACCAGGGCGCCGACGTGTTGCGTACCTCTCAGGATTTCTACGACCTGACCTGGGCTTACCTGTTGCGTTGCAAGGCGCAGAACGTGATTCACACCGAACCGTTCTTCGATCCGCAGACCCACACCGACCGTGGCGTGCCATTCGAAGTGGTGCTCAACGGTATCGCTGCCGCGCTTAAAGATGGCGAGCAGCAACTGGGCATCACCAGCGGTTTGATCCTGAGTTTCCTGCGTCACTTGAGCGAAGAACAAGCACAGAAAACCCTCGACCAGGCGCTGCCATTTCGCGATGCGTTCGTGGCTGTCGGCCTGGACAGTTCAGAGATGGGTCACCCGCCGAGCAAGTTCCAGCGCGTGTTTGATCGTGCCCGTCACGAAGGCTTCCTGACCGTCGCCCACGCCGGTGAAGAAGGTCCGCCGGAATACATCTGGGAAGCCATCGATCTGCTGAAAATCCAGCGCATCGACCATGGTGTGCGCGCCATCGAAGACGAGCGTCTGATGCAGCGGATCATCGACGAGCAAATCCCGTTGACCGTGTGCCCGCTGTCCAATACCAAGCTCTGCGTGTTCGATCACATGTCCCAGCACAACATTCTCGACATGCTCGAACGTGGGGTGAAAGTCACCGTGAACTCCGATGACCCGGCGTACTTCGGTGGTTATGTCACCGAGAACTTCCATGCGCTGTACACCGATTTGGGCATGACCCAGGATCAAGCGAAGCGTTTGGCGCAGAACAGCCTGGATGCACGGTTGGTAAAACCTTAAAAGCAAAAGATCGCAGCCTTCGGCAGCTCCTACAGGTGTACACATAACCTTGTAGGAGCTGCCGAAGGCTGCGATCTTTTCGGGCCTATCCCACCACTGGTTCTGTCAGCTCTTCCAACGTCTTGCCCCGCGTCTCCACCCCAAACACCCAAACCACCCCCGCCGCAATCGCAAAGCACATCGCCCCCAAGGCGAACACCCCGCCCTGCCCGGTGATCGGGAACACCAGTCCGGTCACCAATGGCCCGAGCAACGAGCCGATGCGTCCAATCGCCGAGGCAAATCCTGAGCCGGTAGCCCGCGCCGAGGTCGGGTACAACTCCGGCGTGTAGGTGTAGAGCACCGCCCACATCCCAAACAGGAAGAATTGCATCAACAGCCCCGAGGCAATCAACAGGCTGACGTTGCCGCCGAACACCGCACTCTGACCATAGAGAAACGCCATCACCCCGCCGCCGAGCAGTGTCACCACGCACACCGGTTTACGTCCCCAGCGTTCCACCAGCCACGCGGCCATGAGGAACCCGGGAATCCCGCCGAGGGAAATCAGCACCGTGTAATACACCGACTGGGTCACGGCAAAACCTGACTGTTGCAGCAAGGCGCTGAGCCACGACGTCAGTCCATAGAAACCGAGCAAGGCGAAGAACCAGACGCTCCAGATCATCATCGTGCGCTGGCGGTACAGCGGCGACCAGATCTGCCGCAGCGCGGAAAAGAAGTGGCCCGGCGTACTTTCCACGCGCGTCAGGCGCATCGGCTCCGGCAAATCAGCCCGCCCCAGCGACGCCCGGACTCGATCTTCAATGCGCAGCAAAACCTTGTCCGCCGCCTCATGCCGCCCGGCCTGTTCCAGCCAGCGCGGGGATTCGGGAATGAAGAAGCGAATCGCCAGGACAAACACCGCCGGCACCGCCAACACCAGGAAGATGTCGCGCCAGCCGATCACCGGCAACAGAAAGTACGACAGCACCCCGGCCGCGACGAAACCGAGCGGCCAGAACCCGTCCATCAACGCGATGTAACGCCCACGCTTGCCGGCCGGAATCAGTTCCGAGAGCATCGACTGCGCAATGGGAAACTCCATACCCATACCGATTCCCAACAGGATACGGAACAAGGTCAGGGTTTCCACATTCTGCGCCGTCGAGCACAGGTAACTGGCAATGCCCCACAACACGATGCTCCACTGGAACACCGGTTTGCGCCCGAAGCGATCGGCCAACATGCCGGACAACGACGCCCCCAGCACCATGCCAAAAAAGCTCGAACTGGCCAGCAACCCGGCCTGGGCGCTGCTCAGGCCGAACTCGGTTTTGATCGAGCCGAGCAGGAAGGTCATCATCGCCAGGTCCATGGAGTCAAAGAAAAACGCCAGGGCAATGATGATGAAAATGATGCGGTGATAACCGCTGATGGGCAGCCGTTCCAATCGCTCTGCCGCGCTGAAGCCTCGTATTTCCATGCCACATCCCCCGTCCGAAAGTCCCCGGAACGAGTGTGCGCGATAGTGGCTGGGGGTTATTGCTGGATGCGACCCGCTCGCATCCATGAACGACGCCCGAGAACTCAGACGTCGGTCTCGACGTCTCTAAAACGCCATTTCCAGCTCGGCTTCCCTGGCAAAGCAATGAACTTCACGCTGCCCGGCAACGGTGATCTGCAACGCCCGCGAGTCATTGGGCAGGCTCAACCAGCCAGACTGCATGAACAACTGCAACAACGCCGCGCCCAGCGAGCCACCCAAGTGCGGACGGTGTTCACTCCAGTCAGGGCAGGCGCAGGCCATTTGTGAGTTGCGGTGGGCCAGGGCCTGGATGAACACCCCTCGGCTGGCCAGTTGCGTGGCGCCCTTGGGGGTGACGACGACCCGCTGATCGAACTGCTCGATCCAGCCGGCATCCAGCAAACGCTGGTAAAGCTCGGCCGCCAGCGTGCCGCCCAGGTGGTCATTGCAGAGCCGGGCCTGCAACAGCGACGATGGCACGGCCTGGCGCCAGGCCATGAGGCTGCCGCGTTTGACCGTCTGCACAATATCCCGAGGCTTGCTGGCCAGTGAGGCGCTGGCGAGCGCCTCGACCGCGGCGCCGACTTCGGGGGCCGCCAGGCGGAAGAACCTTTTTCGCCCACGCTCTTCGACTTTCAACAGACCTCCGGCGGACAAACGCCCCAGGTGTGCACTGGCCGAAGACGGCGACAGCCCGGCGAGCAAGGCCAGCTCTTCCGCATGCCGCGCCGAGCCATCCATCAAGGCCCACATCATTGCGCTGCGCTTGGGGTCAGCCAGCAACGTGGCGATCTGGCTGATGCAAGGTGCATGTTCCATGTATTCACTCCCTGTTGAATCATTTCGTCTACTGCTCACAGACATCTTGACCAGTAATGTGTCGTCGGCCAAGGCGCGTAAACCGCCATGAATCGGTTCAGGCAAGCCATCAACGCATCGTGCCCTGTCGAACAACCCGGGCCGACTCCGGGCAAGGACGACTGGATGGTGAACGGCTCGAGGCCGCTTCGACCATGTCGGCGTAAAGCGGGCGCCAGTATAAGCGGGTTAACCGCCGGTTCCTGCCCTTGGGACGCTTGCGGTGGTGATAGTTCGTGACAGAAATTTCGCTATTTTCCTGCGACTATTGATCGCTTCCCGGCAGGGCCGGACATTGACGACTCAATTGCGCGCAACGACTGGCAAGCATTTCCCGCAACAGGTTCACCGGCTTACTCAATTGCGCGCGATGAGCGCACAGCAAATTCAGCGGGGCGCGCTCACAGAGCAACTCTGGCAACAGCACTTTCAAGCGACCAGCCAGTACATCGGCGGCCACATCGAGCCAGGACTTGTAAGCAATCCCGGCCCCCGCCACAGCCCACAGGCGCACCACGTCAGCGTCATCGCTGAACCGGTCACCACTGACCGTCAACCCGACTTCGCGCCTGCCGTCATGGAAACTCCAATGATCGTGAACCCGGCTGCCGAGCATGAACAACAGGCAATTGTGCTGCGCCAGTTGCTCCAGTTGGCGCGGCTCGCCGTACCGGGCCAGGTAACCGGGCGAGGCACAGAGGACCCGGCGGTTTTGCGGGGCGATGGGCAGCGCCACCAGGCTCGAATCTTCCGGCTCGCCGTAACGCAGGGCAATGTCCACCGGTTGGCGGAACAGATCGGCGATGCGATCCCCAGCAGTAAACGCACCGTGAGTTTCGGATGTTCGCGCTGAAATTCATCCAGCCACGGCAGCAACAGGTTGCGACCAAAATCCGACGGCGCCGACAGTTGCAGCACACCGCTGACCTGATCCTGACCGCTGGCCAGCAGACGACGGCCCTCATCCAGATTGCTCAGGGCCGCCCAGGCATATTCCAGAAAGCCTTCACCTTCGGCCGTCAGACGCAGACTGCGGGTGGAACGGGCCAGTAACCGCGCGCCGAGTTGCAGTTCGATACGTTTCAGCGCCGCGCTGGCCACCGCCGCCGACATGTCCATCCCCCGTGCCGCCGCCGACAGGCTGCCCAGGTCCGCCGCCCGGACAAACAACTGCAAGTCATCGAAACGCAGCATCTTCAGCCCCGATTATCAAAAAAATATTGAAAGAGACTGCTCTTTTAGCGGGTTTTATCTTGCAGAGAAATAGCCAATCATCTGTCCCATCGAAATCATTCAGCGTCAGGAGTCGAACATGTCCCAGCCTTTTACCGCCATCGCCACCCTCATCGCCAAAGCCGGCCAGCAAGACGCCCTCGAACAGCACTTGCGAGCGCTGCTGGAACCGACCCGCGCCGAGGCCGGTTGCGGTCAATACGATCTGCATCAGGACCTGGCCAACCCCTTGGCCTTCTACATGATCGAACAATGGAGCAGCGACGAAGCCCTGCAAGCCCACGACGCCAGCGCCCACATCCAGAACTTTCGCGCCAAGGCCGGTGACGTCCTCGAACACTTCGACCTCAAGCGCCTGCGCCCCCTGGCCTGATAGCCGTAACGCGATCTGTAGCCGCTGGCGAAGCCTGCGTTCGGCTGCGCAGCGGTCGTGAATCCAGGCGACGCGGTGTATCAGAAGGACCGCGTGCTCAGATTTACGACTGCTGCGCAGCCGAACGCAGGCTTCGCCAGCTGCTACAAAGAGCCTGTTTCACCTGAGATTTTCTTAATTGAGTGGCATCAGGCCTCACCCCTTTCTTTATTACTGTTCCGGAGCCCTCCATGAAAGCCATTGCCTATTACGCCGCCCTGCCGATCAGCGACGCAAAATCCCTGCAAGACATCGAACTGCCAGAACCGGTAGCCGGCCCCCGCGACCTGTTGGTGGAAGTCAAGGCCATCTCGGTCAACCCGGTGGACGCCAAGGTCCGGCAGAACGTCCAGCCTGAAGGCGGCGCGGCAAAAGTGCTGGGGTGGGACGTGGCGGGCGTGGTCAAAGCGGTTGGCAGTGAAGTGACCTTGTTCAAGGCCGGCGACAACGTGTTTTACGCCGGCTCCATCGCCCGGGCTGGCGGTAACAGCGAACGGCATGTGGTGGACGAGCGGATTGTCGGCCACATGCCGAAAACCCTCGGTTTCGCCGAAGCCGCCGCCCTGCCGTTGACCGCGATCACCGCGTGGGAATTGTTATTCGAGCGCCTGCAAGTGCGCGAAGGCAAAACCGATGAAGGCCAGAGTCTGCTGATCGTCGGGGCTGCCGGCGGTGTCGGCTCGATCCTGACCCAACTTGCCAGACAACTCACCGGGCTGAAGGTCATCGGCACCGCCTCTCGCCCACAAACCCAGAGCTGGGTGCGTGAGCTGGGCGCCGATCTGGTGATCGATCATAGCCAGCCGCTGAGCGAAGAGCTCAAGCGTGCCGGCGTTGAGCAGGTGACCCACGTCGCCAGCCTGACCCAGACCGATGAACACCTGGATCAACTGATCGAAGCCTTGGCGCCCCAGGGCAAACTGGCGCTGATCGACGATCCGAAGGCGCTCGACGTGACCAAGCTCAAGCGCAAGAGCATTTCGCTGCACTGGGAGTTCATGTACACCCGCTCGCTGTTCGAAACGGCCGACATGATCGAGCAGCACAACCTGCTCAACCGCGTGGCGGAGCTGATTGACGCCGGGACGCTGAAAACCACGGTGGGCGAACACTTCGGCACCATCAACGCGACCAACCTGCGCCGCGCCCATGAACTGCTGGAAAGCGGCAAGTCCAAGGGCAAGATTGTGCTGGAAGGGTTCTAACGCCCGAGATCAAAAGATCGCAGGCTTCGCCAGCTCCTACAGGTTTTGCGTATGGCTGGACTATCCGGATCAACGCCAATCCATGTAGGAGCTGCCGCAGGCTGCGATCTGTTGATCTTGCAAACTGCGATCTTTCCGGACGACAAAAGCAAGATCAACTGATCGCAGGCTTCGCCAGCTCCTACAGGTTTTGCGTATGGTTGGACTATCCGGATCAACGCCAATCCATGTAGGCGCTGCCGCAGGCTGCGATCTGTTGATCTTGCAAACTGCGATCTTTCCGGACGACAAAAGCAAGATCAACTGATCGCAGGCTTCGCCAGCTCCTACAGGTTTTGCGCATGGCTGGACTATCCGGATCCACGCCAATCCATGTAGGCGCTGCCGCAGGCTGCGATCTGTTGATCTTGCAAACTGCGATCTTTCCGGACGACAAAAGCAAGATCAACAGATCGCAGGCTTCGCCAGCTCCTACAGGTTTTGCGTATGGCTGGACTATCCGGATCAACGCCAATCCATGTAGGAGCTGCCGCAGGCTGCGATCTGTTGATCTTGCAAACTGCGATCTTTCCGGACGACAAAAGCAAGATCAACTGATCGCAGGCTTCGCCAGCTCCTACAGGTTTTGCGTATGGCTGGACTATCCGGATCAACGCCAATCCATGTAGGAGCTGCCGCAGGCTGCGATCTGTTGATCTTGCAAACTGCGATCTTTCCGGACGACAAAAGCAAGATCAACTGATCGCAGGCTTCGCCAGCTCCTACAGGTTTTGCGTATGGTTGGACTATCCGGATCAACGCCAATCCATGTAGGCGCTGCCGCAGGCTGTGATCTGTTGATCTTGCAAACTGCGATCTTTCCGGACGACAAAAGCAAGATCAACTGATCGCAGGCTTCGCCAGCGCCTACAGGTTTTGCGTATGGCTGGACTATCCGGATCAACGCCAATCCATGTAGGCGCTGCCGCAGGCTGCGATCTGTTGATCTTGCAAACTGCGATCTTTCCGGACGACAAAAGCAAGATCAACTGATCGCAGGCTTCGCCAGCTCCTACAGGTTTTGCGTATGGCTGGACTATCCGGATCAACGCCAATCCATGTAGGAGCTGCCGCAGGCTGCGATCTGTTGATCTTACAAACCGTCAGTCAGATGCTTGACCGTTGTCACAATTACGATCGTATTCAGGTCTACAATCGAAACCTCTGTGACACCGTCTTTTACTGAAGGAGGTCAGCAATGAAGATCCTGATAAAAGAAGTGGCAACATCCCAGTGGCAGGTCCGCCTGGACCAACACGCCGTCACGTTCCGCAGCGAAGCTGAAGCGCTCGCCTTCACCCGCACCCTTGAAGCGCGGCTTCTCGCCCCTCATCAGATCCCCGACCGCCAGCAGCGTGCCGCTGGCTGAGTCTGCGTTCACGCCTCTGCTTGGGCCAGCGCCCGGGCATTTTGCAAACGCCGGGTGAGCATCGCGACGCTCACCACCAGAATTCCGCACAGGCTGATGACCATGGCCATCGGCATGGCGCTGCCATCGTGTAAAACCCCTACCAGCGTTGCTGCCCCGGCGGCAATGCTGAATTGCAGGCACCCGAGCAGCGCCGACGCACTGCCGGCGCGGGCGCCCTGCCCGTTCATGGCGCAGGCTGAAGCGTTGGGGAGGATGCAACCGAGGCTGGCGATGCAGACAAACAATGGAATCAGCAGCGGCCATAGCTGTTCGGTGTGCAGTGAGCTGACAGCGAGCAACGTCAGGCCCGCGCCCAGATAAATCCAGACTGTGCGCGCCAGCAGGAACGCCGGGCCACGCTTGGCCAGCAATCGCGCGTTGACCTGCGCCACCAGAATGAATCCCGCCGCGTTGGTGCCGAACAGCCAGCCGAAATGCTCGGCCGGCACGCCATAAAGCTTGATGAAGACAAACGGGGAACCGGAGATGTAGGCAAACATCCCGGCGACGGCGAGACCACCGGTCAGGGCGTGGCCGAGGTAAACCGGATCGGCCAACAACCGACCGTACTGCCGCAATGCCCCTTTCAACGGTTGGCGCGGCACATAGTCGGGCAGGCTCTCCGGCAACCCGAGGGCTACCGCCAGGGCGGCCAGGGCGCTGAACACCGTCAGCACCAGGAAGATCGACTGCCAGCCGGTGGTGTTGACCAGCAACCCACCGAGCATTGGCGCCAGAATCGGCGCCAGCCCCATCACCAGCATCAGTTGGGAAAAGACCTTCGCCGAGCCCACCGCATCACATTTATCACTGACCACCGCCCGGAGATCACCATTCCCGCACAACCGCCCAGCGCCTGGATGAATCGCGCGCCCATCAGCCATTCCAGGTTCGGCGCAAATGCGCAGGCCAGGGAAGCGGCGGTGAACAAACCGACGCCCGTCAGCAACGGAATACGCCGCCCGAAACGATCCGCCACCGGGCCGTAGAGCAACTGACCAATGGACAAGCCAAGGAAATACGCGGCGAGCGTCATTTGAACGTGTTTTTCGTCGGTGCCGAACGCCTGCGCGATGGCCGGGAACGCCGGCAGGTAGAAATCGATCGCCAGCGGACCGAAAGCGGTCAAGGCGCCAAGAATCAAAATGGTACGCAAGTTCATCGGGCATCCAGTTGGGCATGGGTCGGCAGCTCGACAGTCTAGCCGCGCGGGAACGCCTTGAACATTCCGATAGGTCGCTAACTATTAAAAAACCCCTGGATGAACACAAGTCCATGTGGGAGCGGGCTTGCTCGCGAAGGCGGAGAGTCAGTCGGCATCTATGTTGAACGTGCCGACCTATTCGCGAGCAAGCCCGCTCCCACATGGGCTGATCGCCGGATGCAAACTTTGTGTTCACTACCGATCAAAACTGTGGGAGCGAGCCTGCTCGCGATCGCGGAAGTGTCAGTCAACATCGAGGTTGAATGTGCCGGCCTCTTCGCGAGCAAGCCCGCTCCCACATGGGCTGATCGCCGGATGCAAACTTTGTGTTCACTACCGATCAAAACTGTGGGAGCGAGCCTGCTCGCGATCGCGGAGTGTCAGTCAACATCGATGTTGAATGTGCCGGCCTCTTCGCGAGCAAGCCCGCTCCCACATGGGCTGATCGCCGGATGCAAACTTTGTGTTCACTACCGATCAAAACTGTAGGAGCGAGCCTGCTCGCGATCGCGGAGTGTCAGTCAACATCGAGGTTGAATGTGCCGGCCTCTTCGCGAGCAAGCCCGCTCCCACATGGGCTGATCGCCGGATGCAAACTTTGTGTTCACTACCGATCAAAACTGTAGGAGCGAGCCTGCTCGCGATCGCGGAGTGTCAGTCAACATCGATGTTGAATGTGCCGGCCTCTTCGCGAGCAAGCTTTGCTCCTACAGAAGCAAAAGCAGGAGCAGAGGTGTATCAGGCGACTTTGGCTTCGTAGCCTTCTTCGGTGATGGCGGCGATCACCTGCTCGATGGTCAGTGCGCTTTCAACGCCGACTTCCTTTGCCCCCAGGTCCACACGCACGCTGGCCGCCGGGTCCCTGGCTTGCAGGGCTTGGGTGATGGCCTTGACGCAGTGACCGCAGGACATGCCTTGAACGTTGAACACTTGCATGGGATGACTCCTGTAATGGGGCTTTTGGATGAGCTGCCGGCAGTCTCGAGCTTGCCACCATGGCAAGGTCAAGTTCTGAAATAAACTGCCGGGCTGGCAATCGGCCGCGCGCTCGGCCAAGCTGCGTCCATCAATGACTCGACCTCAGGAGATTCAGCCATGCGCTGGTCAGCTCTCAGCCTGTTTGGCTTCCTCAGCCTTTTCGCCGCCCTGCCTTCGGCCAATGCCGCCGGGGAGGATTACGCGGTTCTGATCATCTCGCGTGAGCGCCTGGAAGTGGCGACCTCCTGCGAGATTGGCGTGTACATACAAGACCAGTTTGTGGGGCGACTGCTGCAGGAGCAGACCACCTCGTTCAACCTGCCCCATGGCACGATTTCCGTGCGACTGAAGCTGGAGCCAGGTCAAGTGCCAGGCTGTAACCCCGGCATGCTGGCACCGCCCGCGCAGGAGATCACGCTCAAGGCCGGGGATGTAGTGAAGTACCGGATTGCGACGACAGCGAGAGGGTTGTACCTGAGGCCTGCCGCTCTCGAGTATTGATCATCGCCACCCCGTAGGAGCAAAGCTTGCTCGCGATGAACGATGACGCGCGGCGCCTGCATCGCGAGCAAGCTTTGCGCCTACAAAAACGATCGCTTGACCTTGCCCGCATGGCAAGGTTGATCCTGTAGACACTTTCTACAGGGAGCGTGACCGATGTCCGAATCCACCACTTTCGATCTGCCGATTGCCGGCATGACCTGCGCCAGTTGCGCCGGGCGTGTCGAGCGCGCCTTGAGCAAAGTCATCGGCGCCACGGCGGTCAGCGTCAACCTGGCCACAGAACAGGCACGCATTCAGGCGCCCAGCGACAGCTTGCCGGCATTGATGGACGCGGTGCAGCAGGCCGGCTACAGCGTTCCACAGCAAAGCCTGGAGCTGAGCATCGACGGCATGACCTGCGCGTCCTGCGTCGGCCGGGTCGAACGGGCGTTGACCAAGGTGGCGGCAGTGAAAAGCGTCAGCGTCAACCTGGCCAACGAACGTGCGCACCTCGAACTGCTCGGCCACATCGACCCGCAAATCCTGATCGCCGCGGTGACCAGGGCCGGCTACGGCGCCAGCGTCTGGGAAGTCGAACACCCGACCGACAATCAACAAGCCCGCCTTCATCGTGAACGCTGGATCCTGCTCGCGGCCATCGCCCTGGCCTTGCCGCTGGTGCTACCGATGCTGCTGCAACCGTTCGGCGTGCACTGGATGCTCCCGGCCTGGGCACAATTCGCCTTGGCCACGCCGGTGCAGTTCATCTTCGGTGCCCGGTTTTACATCGCCGCCTGGAAAGCCGTGCGCGCCGGGGCCGGCAATATGGACCTGCTCGTCGCCCTGGGCACCAGCGCCGGTTATGGCTTGAGCCTCTATGAATGGGCCACCGCCGCCGGGCGCATGCCGCATCTGTATTTCGAAGCTTCAGCGGTGGTGATCGCGCTGGTGCTGCTGGGCAAATACTTGGAAAGCCGCGCCAAACGCCAGACCGCCAGCGCCATTCGCGCACTGGAAGCCTTGCGTCCGGAACGGGCGATTCAGGTGATCGACGGCCGCGAACAAGACGTCGCCATCAGCGCCTTGCGCCTGAATGACCTGGTCATGGTCAAACCCGGCGAACGCTTCCCGGTGGACGGCGAGGTGGTCGAAGGCCAGAGCCACGCCGATGAAGCGTTGATCAGCGGCGAAAGCCTGCCAGTGCCAAAACAACCCGGTGATAAAGTCACCGGCGGTGCGATCAACGGTGAAGGCCGGTTGCTGGTGCGCACCTTGGCGCTCGGCGCCGAAACCGTATTGGCGCGGATCATTCGTCTGGTCGAGGATGCTCAAGCCGCGAAAGCGCCGATCCAGAAACTGGTGGATAAAGTCAGCCAGGTGTTCGTGCCGACGGTATTGGTCCTGGCCCTGGCGACGTTGATCGGTTGGTGGCTGTACGGCGCACCGATCGAAACGGCATTGATCAACGCCGTCGCAGTGCTGGTGATCGCCTGTCCTTGCGCCTTGGGCCTGGCCACGCCGACCGCGATCATGGCCGGTACTGGCGTCGCGGCGCGCTACGGGATTTTGATCAAGGATGCCGAAGCGCTGGAGCGCGCCCATGAAGTCAGCGCGGTGGTGTTCGACAAGACCGGCACCCTGACCTCCGGTGCGCCGCGCATCGCTCATTTGAGTGCGGTTGACGGCGATGAGGCGCCACTGCTGCAAATGGCCGGCGCGCTGCAACGGGGCAGCGAACACCCGCTGGCCAAAGCTGTTCTGGATGCTTGCGCCGAGCGTGGGTTGATCGTGGCCGATGTCACCAACAGCCAGTCGCTGACCGGCCGCGGCATTGCCGGCACGCTTGATGGTCGTCGTCTGGCCCTGGGCAATCGTCGTCTGCTGGAAGAAAGCGCATTGAGCGCCGGCGCACTGGCCGATTCTGCAAGCGCCTGGGAAACCGAAGGCCGTACGCTGTCCTGGCTGATCGAGCAAAGCCCCGAACCGCGTGTGCTTGGTCTGTTCGCCTTCGGCGACACCCTCAAACCTGGCGCCCTGCAAGCCGTGCAGCAACTCAACGCGCGCAACATCAGCAGCCATCTGCTGACCGGCGATAACCGTGGCAGCGCCAACGTCGTCGCCCAAGCGTTGGGCATCTCGGATGTTCACGCCGAAGTCCTTCCGGCAGACAAAGCCGCCACCGTTGCCGAGTTGAAGAAAACCGGTGTAGTGGCGATGGTCGGTGACGGCATCAACGATGCCCCGGCGCTGGCTGCAGCGGATATCGGCATCGCCATGGGTGGCGGCACTGACGTGGCGATGCACGCCGCCGGGATCACCCTGATGCGCGGTGATCCACGGCTGGTGCCGGCGGCGCTGGAGATCAGCCGCAAGACCTACGCGAAGATTCGGCAGAACCTGTTCTGGGCCTTCGTCTATAACCTGATCGGTATTCCGCTGGCGGCATTCGGCTTCCTTAACCCGGTGCTGGCCGGCGCGGCCATGGCGCTGTCGAGCGTCAGCGTGGTGAGCAATGCGTTACTGTTGAAAACCTGGAAACCCAAGGATCTGGAGGACAACCGATGAACATCGGCCAAGCGGCCCGCCACAGTGGCCTTAGCGCGAAGATGATCCGTTATTACGAGTCCACCGGTTTGCTCAAAGCCGCCCATCGCACCGACAGCGGCTACCGGGTGTACGGCGATGACGACCTGCACACGCTAGCCTTCATCAAGCGTTCCCGGGACTTGGGGTTTTCACTGGAAGAGGTCGGCAAACTGCTGACCCTCTGGCAGGACCGCCACCGGGCCAGCGCCGATGTGAAGGCCCTGGCCCGTCAGCACATCGACGAGCTGAACCAGAAGATCCGCGAGCTCGGCCAACTGCGCGATACCCTGCAGGATTTGGTCGAACACTGCCAGGGCGACCATCGCCCGGACTGCCCGATCCTCAAGGAGCTGGCGTCGGGCTGCTGCGCCGAGCCTGCTCGCGCCTGAACGACAAGCCCTTCACCACCAGCAACGTGGTGAGGGGAATGCCGTGAAACAACATCACCACCGCGCCGGGCGTCCACCAGGCATAGAACGGCGCGGCGATCAGCATGCCGATGCCGAACCCGGTCATTTGCAGCAAGGTCAGGAAGCTGAAGATCGGCAGGCGCAAGTGGTCCGGTTCCCGTTGCAGGCGCGACATCAGCCCGACCTCGGAAAAACCGTCGCCCAGCCCGGCCGGCAACGAGAACAGCAGCAAACCGTAAAGCGTCTGCTGCTGGAACATCAGGATGAAGCCGCAGGACATCAGCAGCACCCCGAAGAAGAATCGCCGCTCCAGGTGGATGTTGTCCGAGCCTTTGAGGCGGCTGGCAATCCGCGCGCCGATGAGTTTTCCGCTGGCCCAGACCGCCAGCATCAAGCCCAGTGTGGTGCTGGCTGATTCTGGCGTCAGCAGTCGGGAGATGATCGGGAACCCGACGTTGTGCGCCGCGCTGCCGAGGGTGTCGGCCATGGCGACTGCAAGCATCGCCGCCAGCACCGGAGCGGACCGTAACCCCTGAAGCAGCGCCGACCATTCCCCTCGTTCGGAGCCTGGCTCTGCACTGGGCGTCGGTGCGCGAAACCGCAATGGCACAATCAACAACGCCGCCAGCAGATACGTGAGCACATTCAGCGCGAACACCGCTTCAAAGCCAAAAGCCGCGACCACCAACCCCGCCACCAAACTGCCGCCGACCATCGCAATGGACGCCGCCGAGGTGATCCAGGCGTTGGTCTTGAGCAAGTGTTCACGGTCGATCAGGTTCGGCAATTGGCTGTTGAGGCCGATGGCGAACATCGAATTGCCAAACCCCAGACCGAACGCAATCACCGGCAGCAGCAGTGCTTGTTGGGTCACCGGCAGAATCAGCAACAGGCCAAGGGCCCCGGCGCGCAGCAAGTCGAAAGCAATCAATGGCACGCGGCCGGACCAGCGACGATAGAACGTGGTGCCGATCAGACTGGCGAAAATCCCCCGGCCACGCGGCTGGCGAGAAAGATCGCGACGCTCATGGCGCTGTTGCTCAGCACATAAACGTAAGTGGCCAGGGCGACCATATTGAGGAATGCGCCGAAGTCGGAGATCAGGCGGGCAGTGATGATGAGCTGGGCATTGCGCGTGGAAGGGATGTTCACAATCAATCCTTGAGTGTGGGGTGTTGTAGGAGCTGCCGAAGGCTCGGGCCGCGTTCGGACGATCTTTTGATCTTGTTTTTTCAAGGTCAAGATCAAGATCAAGATCAAGATCAAGATCAAAATCAAAAGATCGCAGCCTTCGGCAGCTCCTACAGGGTATTGCGTGTCCTGCAAAAAACCCGGCCGAAGCCGGGTTTTTTGTCAACCGATCACTGCATCCACGGTGGAGGCGGTTCTTCGGTTTTGCCCGGTGGCGCATCATCAGCCGCGCGCACCGCTTGTTTACGCTCTTCATCCAGGCGTGCCGCCTCGATTTCGCGTATGACGCCGCCAACGTCCGCCAGTTCTTCCGGCTCGTCGAACTCGCCGGTCAACACGCTGGCCGGGTGCAAGGTGCCGGCTTCGTAGAGCGCCCACATTTCCTTGGCGTACTTGGTCTTTTTCAACTCCGGCGCAAACCGCCCGAAGTAGGACGCCATGTTGCCCACGTCCCGCTCCAGCATGTTGAACGCGTGGTTGTTGCCCGCCGCATCCACCGCTTGCGGCAAGTCGATGATGACCGGGCCGGTCGGGGTCAACAGCACGTTGAACTCCGACAGGTCACCGTGCACCAGACCGGTACACAGCATCAGCACGATCTGGGAAATCAGGAACGCGTGATACTCACGGGCCTGATCCGGTTCCAGCACCACATCGTTCAGACGCGGCGCGGCATCGCCGTATTCATCGGCCACCAGTTCCATAAGCAGTACGCCTTCGAGGAAGTCATACGGCTTGGGCACCCGCACCCCGGCGCCGGCCAGACGGAACAGGGCCGCGACTTCGGCGTTCTGCCAGGCGTCCTCGGTTTCTTTCTTGCCGAACTTGGAGCCCTTGGCCATCGCGCGAGCCTGTCGGCTGTTGCGAACCTTGCGGCCTTCCTGGTACTCGGCTGCCTGACGGAAACTGCGTTTATTCGCCTCCTTGTAGACCTTCGCGCAACGTAGCTCATTACCGCAGCGCACCACATAAACAGCTGCTTCTTTACCACTCATGAGTGGGCGCAGCACCTCGTCGACCAGACCGTCCTCGATCAGGGGTTCAATGCGTTTTGGAGTCTTCATCAGCTTTTATTGTGGGTCCTTTATTACCAAACACGCGAAAGTCATTCGTTATACGGCAATCCTTGCGCGTCGGGGAGGGGTTGCCGACCTATGAACATTGAAGATGCACACAATGTGTCGAATTTATCCGTTAAATCCCGCGCCAATCAACGACTGACAGAGATCATAGCCGAGACGCCGACGCTTGTTGGCGAAGGGATGCGCGGCCATTTTCGACAGAAGCCGACATCCGGATTCCTCCTATTTGCAGGTTTTTTCCCAGAAGGCCTCAATTTCCCGTTTTTTCAGCCGAAGTCATCAGAGAGAAAAGGAATTGTCCGACAATCGTCTCGACAAAAAAAGACGATGCCGCCCTCAAGGAACCGAGTCGATCAACACCGTTTTCGGCTGCCAATAATCCGCGAGTCATCTGCACTGCGTGGGCCTACAAGAAAAATCTGGAGCGCGGATGAACATCAAACAGAAGTTGACCTGGGCGTTTGCAATCATCGCCTGCTTGCCGGTGGTACTGGTCGCCACGCTGGTCGTGCTGAACCTGCGCAGTGATGCCAAAGAAGGTTTCGTCGACAGCAGTGGTCGCGAGATCCGCCAGGTCAGCAATGCCATGCAGCTGTTTTTCGACGGCATCAGCCAGAACGTTGATTACCTGGCGTCCCAGCCGCTGATCAAGAACACCGACGACAGCCTCAAGACCTACATGGCCGCCAACGCCGAGAGCATTCCTCAGGGCGAGATGGACAAAAAGGTCTTCGCGCTCCTCCAGGACCTGGGCAACAGCCATCCGTCCTATGCCTACGCGATCGTCGGCACGGCGGCCGGCGGTTACGTGTCGTGGCCGGACGACGCGAAGCTGAACAACTACGATCCGCGCCAGCGTCCCTGGTACAAGGCCGCACAGGCCAAACCGGGCAAGCCGTTGCGCACCGCGGCTTATTACTGGGCCCAGGACGACGCGTCCTACGTCAGCACCGTACGCACCATCGACAACAAATTGGGCAGCAACGGCGGCGTGGTCAGCATCGACGTGACGCTCAAGCAGCTCACCGAAATCGTCAAACAGATCAAACTCGGCGAAACCGGCTACCTGATGCTGCTGGAAAACAGCGGCACCGTGCTGGTTGATCCGAAGCAGCCTGAGCACAATTTCAAGGCCCTGAGCAGCCTCGGCGACGGCTACGCGCAACTGGCCAAGGCCGGCAAAGGCCTGGTGGAAGTCGAGCTGAACGGCGAGCGCTACATGGCCAACGTCTGGCCGTCGGAGCAGCTGGGCTGGACCTTTATCGGCCTGATCAAGCAAACCGACGTGATGAGCTCGGCCACCCAGTTGACCTGGTTGATCGCGATCATCGCCGCAGTGCTGGCGGTGTTCTTTGCCATCGTCGGTGCCAGTTTCGCCAGTGTCATCGTGCGGCCGATCCGCAGTGTGGCCAGCGGTCTGGAAGGTATCGCCCAAGGTGAAGGTGACCTGACCAAGAATCTAGAAATCCGTGGCAACGACGAAACCGCGCAACTGGCCAACTGGTTCAACCAGTTCCTGGCGGCGATCCGCAACCTGATCCAAAGCATCGGCGGTGCGGCGAACAAAATCCTCGCCACGTCCCAGAGCTCGACCCGTGTTTCCAGCGACATGGCCGAAGCCGCCGGGCGCCAGCGCGAAGCGGTGGATATGGTGTCCACGGCGTTCCACGAGATGGTCGCTACCGCCAACGAAGTCGCCCGTTCGTGCAGCCAGGCCGCCGAGTCGGCCGACAGCGGCCAGCGTCAGGCCCGGGAAGGCCAGCAGCAGATCGATGCCGCGGTGACCAGCGTCGATCGCTTGAGCCAGGAGATCGAACAGTCGGCCCAGTCGATGCAGCAGCTGGAACGCGACAGCAACGACATTCAGTCGATTCTCGGGACCATTCGTTCGATTGCCGAACAGACCAACCTGCTGGCGCTGAACGCGGCCATCGAAGCGGCGCGGGCCGGAGAGCAAGGTCGCGGGTTTGCGGTGGTGGCGGATGAAGTTCGCGCCCTGGCTAAACGCACCGCCGACTCCACGGCGGAAATCGACGGGTTGCTCGGCAACCTGGCCAAGCGCACCAGCCAGGTGACGCAGCAAATGCATGCGAGCCTGGAAGTGTCGCAGCAGTCGGTCACCCGCATCGGTGAAGCGCGCAGCAGTTTCGGGCAGATTCGTGAGTCGGTGGACGTGATTCGCGATATGAACACGCAGATTGCGACGGCGGCGGAAGAACAGCATCAGGTGGCTGAGGACATCAATCGGCACATCAGCCAGATTCATGGCGATGCGCAATTGGTGGCGGAACTGGCGAACTCGGCGCGGCTGGATTCCCAGAGCCTGGCCGGGTTGTCGAATGAATTGGATGGGTTGGTTCGGCGTTTTAGAACCTGAAGATCAAAAGATCGCAGCCTTCGGCAGCTCCTACGGGATGTTCGCCGATCTCCTGTAGGAGCTGCCGCAGGCTGCGATCTTTTAGCCCGCTCACTGCCGGAACAATTCACCCGGGGTAAACCCGAACAACCCCTTGAACGCCGCAATAAACGCCGACGTCGAGTCATACCCGCAAGCCAGCGCGGCATTGGTCACGCTGTCGCCCTCCTCCAGCAAACTCAACGACGACAGCAGCCGCATGCGCTGGCGCCAGCCGCGAAAACTCAGCCCGGTCTCGCGTTGAAACAAGCGCATCAGGGTTTTTTCCGAAGTGCCCAATCGCTGCGCCCATTGTTGCAAGGTCACGATCTGCTCAGGGTTTTCGATCAGTTCATTGCACAACCCGAGCAGCCGCTCATGACGGGGCAACGGTAGCGAGAATTCCACCTGCGGCAAACTCGCCAACTGATCCAGCAACACGTTCACCAGCCGCGTCTCCTGGCTGTCACCCTGTGGATACTCCACCGGCAGCAGGCAAAAACTCTTGATCAGTTCCCGGGCCAGCGGCGTGACTTCCAGCACCCGGCAACGCCCGTCCGCCCAGGCACTCTCCTCGCGACGCACATACAGGCTGCGCATTTCGGCGCGCATCGAGGTCACCACTTGATGCTCAAGATCCGCCGGAATCCAGATGCCCCACTGCGGCGGTGCGAAGAAGCTGCCTTCGGCGGTGTGCACACCGAGAACACCGCTGATGGCGTAGGAAAACTGCACCCAATCGTGGCGATGGGGAGGGGTCCATGATCCGGCGTTGAGGCTTTCGGCGCGGGCGAACAATGGACGCGGAAGTGCCGTGATGGCGGGGATAGACCGCTCAAGGGAAATTTGTCCGTTGGACGTCATTGATGGGCCTTGTGTCGCAGGGCGGCAGATAACGCCGACGTTAGGCCAACTATCACTTCCTGACAAACACATTCCCTATGTGGGAGCGGGCTTGCTCGCGAAAGCGGTGGATCAGTCGACATCACTGTTGAATGACACACCGCATTCGCGAGCAAGCCCGCTCCCACATAGGGATTGTGGTTGATCTTAGCGCTCGATGATGGCTGTTACGCCCTGGCCACCGGCAGCACAGATCGAGATCAACCCGCGGCCCTTGCCCGCCGCGTCCAGCAACTTCGCCAGGTTGGCGACGATGCGCCCGCCGGTAGCCGCAAAAGGATGCCCCACCGCCAGTGAACTGCCCTTGACGTTGAGCCGGCTGCGGTCGATGGAGCCCAGCGGCGCGTCGAGGCCGAGACGGGTTTTGCAGTACTCGGGATCTTCCCAGGCCTTCAACGTGCAGAGCACCTGCGCGGCGAAGGCTTCGTGGATCTCGTAGTAGTCAAAATCCTGCAAGTTCAGGCCGTTGCGAGCCAGCAGGCGCGGCACGGCGTACACCGGCGCCATCAGCAGCCCTTCGGCGCCGTTGACGAAATCCACCGCCGCCGCTTCGCCGTCGCGCAAGTACGCGAGGATCGGCAAGCCGCGCTCTTTCGCCCATTCTTCACTGCCCAACAGCACCAGCGACGCGCCATCGGTAAGCGGCGTGGAGTTGCCCGCCGTCAGGGTGCCCTTGGCACTTTTCTCGAAGGCCGGTTTGAGCGCGGCGAGTTTTTCCAGGGTCAGGTCCGGGCGCAGGTTGTTGTCCCGGGTCAGGCCGAGGAACGGCGTCATCAAGTCGTTGTGCCAGCCTTCGGTGTAGGACGCGGCCAGTTTCTGATGGCTTTCGAGGGCCAGTTGATCCTGTTCGGCGCGGGGGATGCTCCAGGCCTGGGCCATCAACTCGCAATGTTCGCCCATGGACAGGCCGGTGCGCGGTTCGCCATTGCGCGGAAATTCCGGGATCAGGTGGTGCGGACGCAGCTGCAGGAAAGTTTTCAGTTTGTCGCCTGTGGTTTTGGCGCGGTTGGCTTCCAGAAGGATTTTGCGCAGACCTTCGCTGACCCCAATCGGCGCATCGGAGGTGGTATCGACGCCACCGGCAATGCCGCACTCGATCTGGCCGAGAGCGATTTTGTTGGCCACCAGGATCGCTGCTTCCAGGCCGGTGCCACAGGCTTGCTGGATGTCGTAGGCCGGGGTGGTCGGCGACAGTCGCGAGCCGAGTACGCATTCGCGGGTCAGGTTGAAATCCCGCGAGAGCTTGAGCACCGCGCCGGCCGCCACTTCGCCCATGCGCAAACCGTGCAGGTTGAAGCGTTCGATCAGCCCTTCGAGCGCCGCGGTGAGCATCGCCTGGTTACTGGCGGTGGCGTACGGCCCGTTGGAGCGGGCGAAAGGAATTCGGTTACCACCGATAATCGCGACGCGGCGCAGCTGAGTCATTAAAAAGCTCCTTGTGAAATATCCGAAAATGAACCGCCCCCTGTAGGAGCAAAGCTTGCTCGCGATGGCGGTGTATCTGCCAATGCCGATGAGACTGACACACCGCCATCGCGAGCAAGCTCAGCTCCTACAATGATCTAGCGTAGGCCTTATCTCGTGGATCGAACGACTGATCGCCATTCGTGGTCCACACTTTGAACCCCAGCTGCCGGAGAGCGTTCCATGTCAGACCGTTATATCGACTTCGCCAATTCGTCCATCGGTCACCGCCTGGTCGGGGCCTTGGGTCTGCCGTCGCCGGTTCGTCTGGAGCGCTGGCAGGCCGGACGCCTGCGACCTGTCGAGGGGGCATTGCTGATCGGCGGCGGCCCGCTGGCAGAAAATGTCAGCGTCTTCGCCAACCGCCTGACCGACGCGATTTACAGCTATGGCACCGAGCCGTCCCTGGCCACCGCATGGATACCCGGCCACGGCCCGAAACTCAAAGCCGTGGTGTTCGACGCCAGCCACCTGATGCAAACCGATCAGCTCAAACAGCTGCGCGAGTTCTTTCAGCCATTGATGAAAAACCTCGATCACAGCGCGCACCTGGTGATTCTGGGCCGTGCGCCAGAAACCTTGGGCGACCCATTCGCCGCCAGCGCCCAGCGAGCCCTGGAAGGCTTCAGCCGTTCGCTCGCCAAAGAGCTGCGCAGCGGCGGCACCTTGCAACTGATCTACGTCGGCGATGGGGCCGAGGATCAACTGGAAGGTCCGCTGCGGTTTTTCCTCTCACCCAAAAGTGCTTTCGTGTCCGGGCAAGTGATTCGCCTGACCGCTTGCGACACGCCAGTTCAGGATTGGACTCGTCCGTTGTCCGGACGCAAAGCGCTGGTGACGGGCGCCGCACGCGGCATCGGCGCTTCCATCGCCGAAACCCTCGCCCGTGATGGTGCCGAGGTGATCCTGCTCGACGTGCCACCGGCCAAGACCGACCTAGAGGCCCTCGCCGCACGCCTCGGCGGTCGCGCCATCAGCCTGGACATTTGCGCCGAGGATGCCGCCGCGCAGCTGATCGAGCACTTGCCCGACGGCATCGACATCGTGGTCCACAACGCCGGCATCACCCGCGACAAAACCCTGGCCAACATGACCCCGGAATTCTGGGACGCGGTGTTGGCGGTCAACCTCAATGCGCCACAAGTGCTGACCAAAGCCCTGCTCGACGCCGGCACCCTGCTCGACAACGGCCGGGTGATTTTGCTGGCCTCGATCAGCGGCATCGCCGGCAATCGCGGGCAAACCAACTACGCCGCGAGCAAGGCCGGGCTGATCGGCCTGGCGCAGGCCTGGGCGCCGCGGCTGCACGAGCGCGGCATCAGTATCAACGCGGTGGCGCCGGGGTTTATCGAAACCCAGATGACCGCGCACATTCCGTTTGCCCTGCGTGAGGCCGGGCGTCGCATGAGTTCACTGGGCCAGGGCGGCTTGCCGCAAGACGTCGCCGAAGCGGTGGCCTGGCTCGCGCAACCAGGCACCGGCGCGTTCACCGGGCAAGCGTTGCGGGTCTGTGGACAAAGTGTATTGGGGGCGTAGCGATGATCATCGACTGGCACACACTTAACCGCGAGCCGAGCCTGCCCGAGTTGTATCTGCGGGCGGCCCTGCGCCGAAAAATCACCGGCACTACCCTGCCCGACTCGGGTTTGCGCTGCTGGCTCAATGTTGATCTCAAGCGCCTGGCGGATTATCGCAAGGTCTGTGGTTTCGCCGACAACGGTCTGTTGCCGCCGACTTATCCACACGTCCTGGCGTTTGCCCTGCAGATGCGATTGCTCACGGCCGGGGAATTTCCATTTCCGCTGCTGGGACTGATTCACCTGAGCAATCGCATTCGGGTGCTGCGGCCCATGGGCGGGGTGAATCGGGTGCGTGTCAGTGTCCAGGTGCAGAACCTGCAACCCCACGCCAAGGGCGCGACGTTCGATTTGGTCACGACCCTGGATGATCAGTTGGGCACGCTGTGGGAAGCAGAAAGCCAGATGCTCTGTCGCGGAGTCAAACTCGAGGGCGAACCGATTGAAGAAGTGCTGGCATCGACGCTGGCGCTGGCCGAAGTCGCTCGCTGGAAAGCCCCGGCGAACATTGGCCGGCAGTACGCCAAAGTGTCCGGGGATTACAACCCGATTCACCTGAGTGCGGTCAGTGCCAAGTTGTTCGGTTTTCCTACGGCCATTGCTCATGGGCTGTGGAACAAGGCACGCACCCTCGCGGCACTGGCGGATCATTTACCGACAGCGAATATCGAGATTGCGGTGCAGTTTCGCAAACCGGTGCGCTTGCCCAGCGAAGTGACGTTGCTGGCCAGTGCGGCGGCATCCAGTGGTGATTTGCAGTTGGTGGGTGCCGGTGAGCTGGAGCATATGGTCGGGCATTGGCGGCCTGTCGCCTGAGTTGTGGCAGGAGGATCCTTGATGCCCTTGAGATCGCTTTCGCGAGCAGGCTCGCTCCCACAGGGGGTCAGGTCGTTCACAGATGTTGTGTACGGCCGAGAACACGTGTGGGAGCGAGCCTGCTCGCGATAGCGGTGTGTCAGTCACAGTGATTGTGAATGAACCTGCGGAAACAGGTTATTCAACGTCTCCAGCAACCGCACGTGATAGATGGGTTTGCGAAACAGGTCGAGCACCTGCAAGCGCAGCATGTCACTGACGTCCTCCATGTCCGCATGCCCGGACGTCACGATCACCGGCAAATGCTGGCGCGAAGTGTGCTCACGCAATCGCTTGATCAGCGACATGCCGCTCTCCTCCGGCATGCGCAGATCAGTAATCACCAAGGCAATGTCTGGATGACACGTCAAATGATGCAGGGCGAGCTTGACCGAAGTGGCCGTAAAGCAACTGAAGCCCTCGCCCTCCAGCAACTCGGCCAGCTCCAGCAACGCATCCTCTTCGTCGTCAACCAGAAGCAACTGTTGGCGGGGCTGCGAGGAAGCGTTCATGGGCGATACCTGAAAACGAATGGGTAGGATCGAGTGTAGCGTGACATCCGCCAGGCGTGACTTTCACTCAGGTCATGGCGTTTGCACCGGCGCTGTTTGTGCGGTGCCGCCCAGTGCCACCAGCACACTATTGAAAATCGCCAGCACTTTTGCACCTACCGGCGTGATAAACACCACCACCACCACCGCCACCATCGCGACCACAATCGCGTACTCGATGGCCGACGCCGCCTCGGTACTGCCCATAAAAATACGCGCGCGCATCATCAGGTATTCAAAAAGCATGGACGTTCTCCTTAGTGCCACCAGACACCCCAGATAACATGATCCCAATGAAAAAGCAGGAGCCGAACACGCCTTCCAGGGCTACCAATCAACAGATACCAGTACCGGCTCACTGCTGAAAAACCACTCATGATCAAGGCACAGGTTTCGTCTGCGCCGTACCGCCGAGGGCGACCAGAACCGAGTTGAAGATGTTAAGGACTTTAGTGCCGATTGGCGTCACGAACACCACAACCACCACCGCCACCATGGCCACCACAATCGCGTACTCGATGGCTGATGCCCCCTCCTCGCTCTTGAAGAACAACCGGGCCCTGGCCACTAGATAATCGATAATCATACGAGACATACCTCTACTCCTTTGCGCCTCTGGCGCCGATGTGACGGTATAGCGGCAGGTTCCACCGTGCTATCAGAGCATTGTCAACAAACCTGCGGACAACAACTGTAAGAACGGATTAATCACAAAGGATTAACCGGAATGTTGACGCCATGATTCCGACAGTTAATAGGCCAATACTCATACTTTAGTGAGTTATTTTCGGGCCAATGATGGCGTTTTGTCTTAGATCAGCTAGCTTGGAAATAGCGAAATAGTTGGATGTTCATAGCTGCCTGATTGCGAGGTCTCTTGTTAGAAAGTGCGGCTGGTAGTGCAGCAGGAGAGGGAGAGCCTTCATGAACAGTCGCGTCACCATGGGCCTTGCCGCCATTCTTTTATTCGGGGCAATTTTTGTCGGTTATTGGGGCCTGGTCCTCAGTCGGCAACCCGCGCCCGTCGCCGCACCAGCGGCCTCCATGGCCCCGGTGGTTACCGTTGAAAAAACCGTTGCCGTCGCCGAAGACCAGACCCGTCAACCGGTGGTGGTGCTGATCCATGACGTCCCGCCATTCACCCCGCTCACTGCCGCGGACCTTACCGTGGAAAAACTGCGCAGCGCCCCCGCCGGCAGCCTGAGCAAAGTCGAGCAAGCCGTGGGACGCGCGCCGTGGCGACACCTGAGCGCCGGCACCTGGCTCAACGATGAGAGCTTTGCAGCGGGCGGCGCACTGGCGCGCATGATTCACAGCAATGAACGCGCCCTTGCCGTCGCCGTGGACGAAGTCATCGGTGTCGCCGGGCAACTGAGCCCCGGCGACTATGTCGATGTGTTGTTGTTCCTGCGCCAGGACACCAGCAACCTGCAACAATCGACGCAGATCGTTGTCCCCGCGATGCGCGTGCTCGGGGTGGGTGAGCAGTTCGGCCTGACCAACGACGGTCAACCCGTCACGCCGGCCCTGAGCAGCGACGACAAACTCAAACAGGATCAACGCCGCATCAGCGCACGCACCGTGGTGCTGGCTGTACCCGAACAACTCTTGAGCCGGCTGATGCTCGCCACTCAGGTCGGCACGTTGCGTCTGGCCGTGCGCAGCAGCGAAGAGCAGCGCCTGGCCAAATACTGGGCCGGCGAAAGCGAGTCACCGGCCAAGCTCGACAGCGCCAACAGCCAACTCTTCCAGTTCACCCAACTGGCCCTCGGCGGCGCGCCCAAAGCGCCGTCCAGTGGCGGCCACGTTGGCGCGACGCGGCCAACAATGGAGATCATTCGCGGCAATCAGCTCACCCAACAAACCCCATGACTGAGTAAGGATCCAAGTGCATGCAAAGTCGTTCCGGGCCGAAGTTCAAACCTGTTTTCGGGGCCTTGATGCTGAAGGGACTGTCTATAAACACCGACTTCGCGATGACCGGCAATTGCACCGCACTGGGCCGCTTACCGCCAGTCATCGAAATCGGCGAAGGGCTGCAACAGGATGTGCAGTCGCCGGTGGCGATCACTCGCCTGGCCGTTGGTTACCCGAAAATCGCCGATGTGCAGGCCAATGGCAGCTCATCCTTTTTATTCACCGGCATGGCCTCCGGCGCCACCAGTCTGATGGTCTGGACCGCCTGCGCCAGCGAGCCGCGCCAGAGCATGGTATTTGTCCAGGGCAAAGCCACCGCCACCCTGACCAACGCCAGCGTACTGCCGTCGCTGCCAGGCGAAAAACTGCGCAACTACGACCCGAATTTCTACCGCATGTTCTTCCTCGAAAACGGCAACTTCGACAAACGCAACGGACTGTCGCAATGAGCCAGAGCCTGAGCCAGACGTTTCTTGCGATCACCCGCAACAGCACCGACCTGGAATGGCTGCAAGGCGCCCTTGCGCCACTGGGTCAGGTGGTGAGCGCCGGCGGTGGCAGCCTCGACGAATTGCTCGCGTTGGTCGACGTGACCTTCGCCAGCCTGGTGTTCGTCGGCCTCGACCGTGAGCATGTGGTGGCCCAGAGCGCGTTGATCGAAGGTGCACTGGAGGCCAAGCCGATGCTTGCCATCGTCGCCCTCGGCGACGGCATGGACAATCAGCTTGTACTAAACGCGATGCGCGCCGGAGCGCGGGATTTCGTCGCCTATGGCTCGCGATCCAGTGAAGTCGCCGGGCTGGTGCGGCGCTTGAGTAAACGCCTGCCACCGGTGGCGCCGAACACGCAACTGGGCGGCCTCACCGTGCTGTACGGCGCGCAGAGCAACGCCGACGGCGCGCTGCTGGCCAATCACATGGCGCTGGTGGTGCAAAAGAGCGGGCAGCAAACCCTGCTGCTGGACCTCGGCCTGCCGCGCGGTGACAGCCTGGCGTTACTGGGGCTGGAGAGCTCATTTCATTTCGGCGATGCCCTGCGCCACTTGCGCCGCCTCGACGCCACGCTGATCGACAGCGCCTTCACCAGCGCCGAGGCGGGCCTGCGAATTCTGGCGTATGCCAGCGATGATGAACCGCTGGAAGGCACCAGCGCCGCCGAGCTGTACATGTTGCTCAGCGCCTTGCGCCAACACTTCCAGCACATCGTGGTGAACCTCACCGGCCAGCCGGACAGCGAAGCGCTGCGCACCTTTGTCAGCCACTGCGACAAACTGCTGTGGTACACCGACCAGAACGTCCTCGATTGCCGCCGCAATCTGGCGGTGCTCAACACATGGCGGGAAAAAGGCATGAAGCTCGACCACGGGCGCTTGCTGATCGACCGCTACTTGAACAACGTTGCGCCAGACTCGGACACCCTCGGCAAAACCTTCAATCTGGAAGTGGTGGCGGTGCTGGCCTTCAGCCCGGAACTGCGCCTGAACGCGAAAAATCAGGGCCTGAGCCTGTTCGAACTGGGCCCCAGGGAAAAACTCACACAAAGCCTGCGCTCCCTCGGCGAGCTCCTGGCCAAACGTTCCGAAAGCCTGGCCAAGCCGAAGGTCAACTGGTTCAACCGGTTGCGAGGCACGCCATGACCGCTGAAAAACTATTCGGCGCGCCCCAGCGCGGACCGCTCGGCAACACCGACCACGAAGGCCTGAAACTGGTGCTGCACCGCTACATCATCGATGCCATCGAAGAATCCGGAAAAAACCTTCTGGAAGGCTCCCGGCAGTTGTTGGCGCAGTTCGTCACCGACAAGGTCGCCGAATACATTGCCCGTCTGCACCTGGCGATTTCCCGCTATGAAATGGAGCGCCTGGCCGAAGAAATCGTCGATGAACTGACCGGCTTCGGGCCGCTCGAAGTGCTGCTGCGCGATCCGACCGTGACCGAAATCCTGGTCAACGGCCCGCACCGGGTGTTCATCGAACGTGACGGCGTGCTGCATCAAAGTGACCTGCGTTTTATCGATGCGCATCACGTTGAGCGAGTCATGCAACGCATTCTTGCACCGCTGGGGCGACGGCTTGATGAGTCTTCGCCGATGGTCGATGCGCGCATGCCTGATGGCAGCCGGGTCAACGCGATCATTCCGCCGATTGCATTGGACGGGCCGTGTCTGTCGATTCGTAAATTTCGCAAGGACATGCTCAAAAGCACTGACCTGATGGCCATGCAAACCATCGATCAGTCGATCTTCGAGTTTTTTCAAGAGGCGGTCGGCAAGCGCTGCAACATCCTCATCAGCGGCGGTACCGGCACCGGCAAAACCACCCTGCTGAACATCCTCAGCCAATTGATCAACCCCAATGAACGGCTGGTCACCATCGAAGACGTCGCCGAATTGCAGTTGGGCCACCCCCACGTCGTGCGCCTGGAAACCCGACCGCCCAATGCCGAGGGCCACGGCGAAGTCAAAGCCAGCGACCTGATCCGCAACGCCCTGCGGATGCGCCCCGACCGGATCATCCTCGGCGAGATTCGCGGGGTCGAAGTGCTCGACGTACTCACCGCCATGAACACCGGCCACGACGGCTCCATGAGCACCGTGCACGCCAACAATGCCCAGGACGCATTATTACGCCTGGAAACCCTGGTCGGCCTGACGGGCCGCACCGTGGCCGAACGCACCTTGCGGCAGATGATTTGCGCGGCACTGGATGTGATTATCCAGCTGACGCGATTGCCCGACGGCCGACGTTGCGTCAGCGAGGTGGTGGAAGTGGTCGGCGTGCGCGAAGACATCTACGTCACCAACACGTTATTCCGCCTCAATCGACAGACGGGTTTCGGCTTCCTGCGCGAAGCGATGAACCCGGCCGGCGACAAGTTGCGGCACGAGTCGGGCCTGGACTGACGGCATGGGACACTCAATATGATCGGACCGATCATTCTTATCCTCGTCTGCCTTATTTTGCTGGGGCTGTCGATTCGCCTGTTCTTGCACGGCGTGCACAAGAAGGCCAACGAACGGGTGCTCAATCGCCTGGCCAAGGGTCAACCGGTACAGGCCGCGAGCAAGACCTCATGGGTGGGTCTTGAGCGCATGTTTCTGCGCGCCGGCTTAGGGCGCCCGACCGAGCGTCTGGGCCTGTGGTTGATGCTGTGGACGGTGGCGATGCTGCTCGGTTACCTGCTGGCGCAATGGGTCGGTTTGCTGGTTGCGGTGCTGGCGCCGCCGCTGCTGCTGCGCCTGTACATTTCCTGGCTGTATCGGCGCCGCCTCAAACGCATGATCGAACAACTGCCGCAATTGCTCGATCACAGCGTGCGCAGCCTCAAGTCCGGCCGGACCTTGACCGATGCCATCACAGGCGGCATCGAGGCCAGTGAAGACCCATTGAAAAAAGCCATGGGGCGGGTGCAGCGCAACGTACAGCTTGGCGTTAATTTGCCGGACGCCGTAAGCGATTTCGCCGAACTCTATGAACAGGACGAATTGCGCATGTTTGCCCTGGGCCTGAAGGTCAACCATCGCTACGGCGGCAACGCCAGTGAGCTGCTGGAGAACCTCATCAAACTGATCCGCGAACGGGACCAGGGCGCCCGCCAACTGAGCGCCCTGACCGGGGAAACCCGCATGACGGCATGGGTACTGGGTTTGCTGCCGGTGATTCTGGTGAGTTACTTCATGCTGACCAACCCCGCTTACATGCTCGGCATGTGGCATGACTCGGGTGGCCAGACCATGCTGATGGTCGCGCTGGTGTTGCAGGTCCTCGGAAGCCTGGCGCTGTGGCGCATGTTGCGGAGCGTTTGAAATGATTCTTCTGGCGAGTCTCATGCTGTTCCTCGGCGCCCTGTTGCTGGTGAGCAATCACTTGCTGCAGGAACGCCGCCGTGTGCGTCAGGTGATCCAGCGTTTGCAAGGGCAACTGGTACGGGAAAACCGCTTCGGCAATTGGCTGCGGGTTCTGGGCGGCAGTAAGATTGGCCAGCGCTCGGTCAGCATCGACAGCGAAACCCAGACCCTGCTCAGCCGCCTGGGCTGGCGCCGCACCAGTGAGCGCTCGTTGTACGCGGCCTGCCAGATCGGCACCCCTTTGCTGGCCCTCGGCCTTGGGCTGTTCCTGCAAGAGGTGTTCTTTGCGCATTCCGACAATGGCTGGCTGCTGCCAATGCTCGCCACAGGCGCGGGTTATCTGCTACCAAAACGCGTGTTGGCGTACGCCGCTGCTCGCCGGCAGAACATCATTTCAGTCGAGATTTCGACCTTTATTCCGCTGTTGCGCATCCTTTTCGAATCGGGCATGGCCGTCGAACAGGCGTTGCGCGTGCTCAGTACCGAGGGGCAAAAGCTGTTACCGGAACTGACCAGCGAGCTGCGACTGATCCTTCACCGCGTCGACTCCGGCCTTGAGCTGGGCCAGGAACTGAACAAAACCGCGGTGATGCTCGCGGTGGATGAATTCACCGACACCTGCGTCATCTTGCAGCAACTGATTCATCAAGGCGGCGGCGCCATGAAATCGCTGCTGTCGCTCAAGCAACTGCTCGACGACAGGCGCCTGACACGCTTGCAGGAATACATTTCAAAGATGTCGGCCAAGATGTCCGTGGTGATGATGCTGTTTCTGTTTCCGGCTTTGCTGATCGTACTGGCCGGCCCTGGTTTTACCGCCATATCCCGAGCATTCGCGCCCTGACGTTGGCTCACGGAGAGAGCTTGATATAAACGCTGATTGTCGTGGCCAGTTTGTTAATGCTGGGCGGTTGCACCACTGACGGCCAGGCGCCGTGGGCATCGTTGACCGGTCCCAGCAGTTGCAGCAAGTTGAGCTCCGAACAGGAACTGGCCCTTAACCTGGCAGACGACCTGGTCAACGACGGCAAACTGCACGCCAGCCAGGCCAATCTGCAAAGCCTGCCGGATGACCTCGGCGAAGTACGCTTGCGCAAAGCCAAGGTGTATCGCCTGCTAGGCCGCAGCGAAGCCGCCTCCCCTACTCCGCAAACGGCGACGGCGGCGGAACGGGAACTGGCGATGCAGCGGTGGTTGAAGAAATACAAGTATCAGATCCCGGATCTGTATGACCCGGATGCCGGGGGCAAGATTAAAACCAACCAAGTGGATGATCTCCCTGTAGGCGCAGCCTTCGCGAGCAGGCTCGCTCCCACAATTGGACCGAGTACATTCGGGAGAGAATGGTCGGCTGTCAGGCCGCCATCGCGAGCAAGCTCAGCTCCTACAATTGGGCCGAGTACATTCGGGAGAGAATGGTCGGCTGTCAGGCCGCCATCGCGAGCAAGCTCAGCTCCTACAATTGGGCCGAGTACATTCGGGAGAGAATGGTCGGCTGTCAGGCCGCCATCGCGAGCAAGCTCAGCTCCTACAATTGGACCGAGTACATTCGGGAGAGAATGGTTGGCTGTCAGGCCGCCATCGCGAGCAAGCTCAGCTCCTACAATTGGACCGAGTACATTCGGGAGAGGATGGTCGGCTGTCAGGCCGCCATCGCGAGCAAGCTCAGCTCCTACAATTGGGCCGAGTACATTCGGGAGAGAATGGTCGGCTGTCAGGCCGCCATCGCGAGCAAGCTCAGCTCCTACAATTGGGCCGAGTACATTCGGGAGAGAATGGTCGGCTGTCAGGCCGCCATCGCGAGCAAGCTCAGCTCCTACAATTGGACCGAGTACGTCCGGGAGAGAATGGTTGGCTGTCAGGCCGCCATCGCGAGCAAGCTCAGTTCCTACAATTGGATCGAGTGCATTCGGGAGAGAATGGTTGGCTGTCAGGCCGCCATCGCGAGCAGGCTCAGTTCCTACAATTGGATCGAGTGCATTCGGGAGAGAATGGTTGGCTGTCAGGCCGCCATCGCGAGCAGGCTCAGTTCCTACAATTGGATCGAGTACATTCGGGAGAGAATGGTTGGCTGTCAGGCCGCCATCGCGAGCAAGCTCAGCTCCTACAATTGGGCCGAGTACATTCGGGAGAGATTGGTCGGCTGTCAGGCCGCCATCGCGAGCAAGCTCAGCTCCTACAATTGGACCGAGTACATTCGGGAGAGGATGGTCGGCTGTCAGGCCGCCATCGCGGGTAAGCTCAGCTCCTACAATTGGACCGAGTACATTCGGGAGAGAATGGTCGGCTGTCAGGCCGCCATCGCGGGCAAGCCTTGCTCCTACAAAATCAAAAGCAGATTCCCGCGCACCGGCTCTTCACCACTCATCAGGCCGAGCGTTAGCTCGCCTGCTTTTGATCTTGATCTTGCTTTGCCCGCCCCTTCGGGAGGCTGAGTGGAGGTGTTTATCTGGGGGGGCGCGAAGCGCCGTGCGGCGAAGCCGCACACATCGAGAGGAGGTCGTCGCGAAGCAGACCGGAGGCGATGCCCCCAGATGAATACCGGAACGAAGGAACGCCGAGCCTAAGCGAGGGGCCGGACGCAGGGGCGAGCCTTTTGGGTACTTTTTTGGCGTTTGAAAAAAGTACCTCGCCGTAAGGGCGAAACCCTAAGTAGCCGTTACCGCAGAAATGGAGATGTACCCGATCAACCATCAACATGGTCGGCCCGAAGGCCGCCAAGACCAAAGGCTCAATGCGCAGTAACCCGCTGCCGAATAGAAGAGTTGCCAGGGGAAAGCGCCAAGGCCAGCTGCGTCCGATTATGCATATGCGTCAACCGCAAAACCTGCGACACATAAAGCTTCACCGTGTTCTCGGTAATCCCCAACTCACAGGCAATCTGATAATTGGTCTGCCCCTTGCCCACCAACCGCGCCACATCCAGCTGCCGGGGCGACAGCTGATTGAAAATCGCCGGGATCTCCAACCGGTCAGCCTCGCTGGCCTCTTCAGACGAAACACCGCGAGCGCAAGCCGCAGGACTGCGCCGCACCTTGTCCAGGTCCTGGTAAAGATCATCAATGGATTCGGAAAGAAACTGCAGCTTCTGATTCAACTGCCCCAGCTGCACGCTCTTCTGCCGTTCTTGCAGGACAACTTCCTGGCGCTGCAAACCCTCGAGCAGCTCATCCAGATCGATCGGCTTTTGATAGTAATCGGCGATCCCGGCACGCAACGCCTTGATCACGTCCTGCTTGTCGGCCCGACCGGTCAGCATGATTGCCTCGAACGCCCGCTCCTTGCCGGCCAGCCGCTGCAGTTCCAGCACCAGTTGAATACCGTCCATGCCCGGCATGTGCAAATCGCACAGCACCAGACCGATCTCGGCGTCTTCACTGAAGCGCTCGACCGCCTGCTGACTGGATTCGCACGGAACACAGCGATAACCGCGGCTCTCGAGGAATTCACAGAGTTCTTCGACAATCAACGGTTGATCATCGACCACAAGGACTTTTACCGCAGACATCACTTTGTTCACGTGCCACTCCATGCCAAGGTCCAAGCTGACCATTCCTGTACTGCCAGCCTTTGGCGGTATAACCAGTCATTTGAAAGTAGACGCACTTTCCGACTATGTACATAGGACTAGTGGCGTTTGGCGACTAATGGATCCAGCACAGTACTGCCAGAGCACCCGCCAACACGAACGGCGCAAATGGTGGCTTTTTTGACGCTCCTGGCGCCATATATCGAAGACGTTCTCTAAGTCCTTGACTCATATGCAGCCAGACTCTTGGCGCCAGTAGCAGCCAGACCACGCTGGCCACAGCGGCGCCAATAAATACGTAGAGAACGAAAATACCGTCCGTCGCAAGGCCCAAGGCTGTCATAAGTTTCACATCCCCGGCCCCCATCCGGCCCATGACGTAGCCCGGCAAAGTGAATGCCAACGCCAGCAAAAAGGCCCAGCCACCCAGCAACGCCTCGGCGCCCATCCAGGTGTTGCCGGTCCATAGCAGGTACGCCAGCGCCAGCGTGCCGCCCCCCAGGGTCAAGGCATTGGCGATGCGCCGCTCGCGGGCATCCTGCGCCGCGCACAGCGCCAGCCATATCAATAGGACAAAACTCTGCATCCGGTAAAAACCGCCCGTTTTTGCTGAATGATTCTATGCTGATACTACGCAGTGAACGTCAGGGTAGACGCAGTCATGAAAGCAGGCCTCCCCAAATCGCAGAAAGGCGCAGTGGCGATTGAATTCGCCTTGGTGTTCGTGGTTTTTTTCGCCGTGTTTTATGGTTTGGTCAGTTACAGCCTGCCGCTTGTGCTGATGCAGTCGTTCAATGAGGCCACCTCCGAGGCACTGCGCCGTAGTGTCGCGGTGGACCCCACCACCCCAAGCTATGCCACCGTGCTGGTGAATACCGCAAACGCCACGCTGACCCAACAACTCCAATGGGTGCCGACGGCGCTGAACCTGGTGGTCGGCGTAGACACCAGCGCCGTATACGACCCCATCAAAGGCATTCTGACCGTCGCCGTGAATTACCCCGTGAGCAAGCTCAATCAGGTGATTCCGTTTCTGGTGCTGCCGGGGGTGGGGACAGTGCCTAATCTGCCGCCCTTCCTCACGGTGACATCGAGTCTTCAACTTTGAATTCGGGGGACAAACTCTTCGGGCGTTTACTCAAACGCGCGCCAATCGCCGCCACCGAGCTGCCCGATCACCTTGGCTCGCCGTCCCTGGGCTTGCATTTGCACCTGGATGCCGACGGCGGCGTCTTGCAAATCGCCGGCCCACTGCGGCATTTGCTGGCGCAACACCCCCCATGACCAGCCTCTCCCGCTCCACCGCCATGTGCAGCCTCACAGCACCCTGGCGATAGAGGGCCGACCGGTGGAATGGCAGGGCCAAAGCCTGGACCTCGACTTCCCCGGCCTCGGCGACCAGACACTGCACCTGCGAGGCTGGGTTCAGCCCATGGGCAATGGCTGGCTGATGCAACTGATAGACATCGCCGACCTGTTGCTCGAGCGCCAGCAAGCGCGCAGTCGTGAGGCCTGCCAAGCGCTCGCCGGGCAGATCAGCGAACAGTTGCGCGCCTGTAGCCTGGCGCGGCTGCCGGTGATCGTCGGCGAGCAATTGCAGGCCATCGCCCAGCGCTGGCACATCCCCTGCCTCGCCCTGGCCGTGCTCGACGAACAGGCACAGGGCTGGAAAGTCCATCGCCAACATCACGCCCACGACGCACCGGAACTGTGGCATGACGGCCAGTACCTTGGCACGGCCCTCGATAGTTTGAACGGCACCGCGCCGCAACACGTCGGCACTCATTACGGCCTCGACGAACACTCCCGAGTGCAGGCCACGTTCGGCAACAGCGAAGGTTTCGTCGTACCCTATGCCGACGACCGGGGCGTGGTTGCCTGGTTGCTGTGCGGGTTTTACCCGATCAATGATGACGCGCCGTACCTGGCCGATCGAGACTGGTTACTGTTGGCCAGCGCGCTGGCAGGTCCGTTGCTCGGTCGCTTGCGTGAACAGCAGCATCACCAGCAACTGGAGCGCCTGGAATCGTTGCAAACGCTGCTGGGCACCGGCTGGTGGGAAATCGTCGGCAATACCGTCCATCTGGCGCCCTCCCTGGCCGCGGCCTTGCAACTGGACGCGGCGTCACTGACGCGGGAACAGTGGCTGGCGCGGTTTCATCCCGCTGATCGAGATGAGTTGCACAGTCGCCTGCAAGCCTTGCAACAGCAGGGCGAAGCCTTGACCTTGTGCGTGCGTTTGCACAGCCCTGAGGACTGGAAACATCCCTTGTGGTATCGCCTGCAAGGACAGGTCACGGGCACCGGCGAGCACCGGCGGCTGGTAGGTTTCATGCTCGATATCAGTGACATCAAGAACCAGCAACAAATCGCCGCTGCCGCTCACGCCCGTCTCGATAACCTGATCGCCAGTTCGCCCGCCGTGATCTATGTGCAGCACTACGTCGAAGGCGCGCTGCAACCGGCGTTTTTCAGTGCCAGTCTGCAACCTTTGCTGGGCTGGAGTCTGGACGACTGCGCCACTACCGCGTTGGTGGAGCGGGTCCATCCCGACGATCGCGACCTGTATTTCGAACGCACCCGGCAGCTGCTGCGCCAAGGTTCGGTACGTGCCCGCTACCGACTGCGCGACAGCCGGGGCGATTACCACTGGCTGCTCGACGAAGCAAAACTATTGCGCGATGACCTCGGCCTGCCGGTAGAAGCCGTCGGGCTGTGGCTGGATGTCACCGAGGCGACCCTGGCCGCCGAGCAGGTCAGGCAAAGCGAAGAGCGCTACCGGATTCTGGTGGAAGACTCGCCGGCGATGATCTGCCGTTATCGCCCGGACCTGACCCTGACGTTTGGCAATCGGCCGTTGGCGATGTACCTGGAGTGCGCCCCGGAACAGTTGCCGGGGATTCGTCTGGGCGAATGGATGTCCGACGAACAACGCGAGGCGTTCGTGCAGCGGCTGAGTTCGCTGACCCCGCAACAGCCGGTCAGCACCGCAGAAATCAACCTGCAATTGCCGGGGCGCGAGCACGCCTGGTGGGTCTGGTCGGATCGCGGAGTGTTCGATGCGCAGGGGCAACTGATCGAAGTACAAGCGGTGGGCCGCGACAATACCGAAGTGCGCCGCACGCAACAGCAGCTCACGCAAAGCGCAAAAATGGCCACCCTCGGCGAAATGGCCACCGGCCTGGCCCACGAAATCAATCAGCCGCTGAACGTGATGCGCATGGCCATCGTCAATGTGCTCAAACGCCTGAGTAGTGGCGACGTACAGATTGATTACCTGACCGACAAGCTCAACCGAATCGACATGCAAGTCCAGCGCGCGGCGCGGGTGGTTGACCATATGCGGGTGTTCGGCCGGCGTTCAGAGGTCGAGCAGCAACCGTTCAATCCGGCCACCGCCATCGAAGGCACGCTGTCGCTGCTGGCCGAAGGCATGCGCGGTAAAGGCGTGGAGCTGCGTGTCAGCGAGAGCGGTTTCGAGGTCCAGGTACGGGGTTATGTCGATCAGCTTGAACAAGTGTTGATCAACCTGATGGTCAACGCCCGGGATGCGCTGCTGAGCAAGCGCGAGGCCGGCCGTGAGTTCAAACCGTGGATTTCGGTGTATGCCGAACGTGACGAGTGTTCGGTGCGACTGTGGGTCGAGGACAACGGCGGCGGGATTGACCCACGATTGCTGGAGCGGATTTTCGAGCCGTTCTTCACCACCAAACCGGTGGGCGTCGGCACCGGGCTCGGCTTGTCGGTGAGCTACGGGATTGTCGAGAACATGGGCGGACACCTGAGTGCTTCCAACTCGGTGGAAGGCGCACGGTTCTGTATCGAATTGCCGATTGTGCCCGACGTTTAAATCACCAGATAGGCCACGCCGGTCTGGCCGCAGGTCATGTTGGCGCCGACGTCAACGTCCATCAGATTGATGCCCAGGGCGCTCAACAGGTTGTTGAGCAGCGGATCCAGCAGCGGGCTCAGCAGGTTGGTGATCACCGGCATCAACAGCGCGGTGACACTGCTTATTGCACTGGCGGCAGCCGTCATGATGCTTCCCAGCAGATTGCTGCTCACAGGTTGATAGGCATTCACACTGATGCCCGTCAGCGTGTTCGAAAGGCTGCCGACGATATTGTTGGTGGGGGCGGCGGAGATGATGCTCGGCGGCAACTTGAGATTAGCCGGGGTCGCGAAAGGCGTGGTACTGGAAAACACCAGGTCCTGGGTATTTTGCGCGACGCTGGTGTTGACCATGATCCCGATGCCGCCGGCGGCAAACGGCACATGAGTGGACTCGTCACAGGTGCCGATCAATAAAACCTTGTGACAGGTGACGGTGCCGAGATCAATCAACGGCAACGGCGTGACCGTCGGTTCGGCGGTGGAGGAAAAAGCGGCGACGGGATTGATCTTGCCCACTTTGAGGTCGGCGATCGAGGTGATGGTGTGCGCGGTCAGGCTTTTGGTGCCCGAGGGACCACCACCGACCGGGCAACTGTAGGCCGTGACGTAACTGATGGCGCCGCCGGCATCCAGGCTGATGTCGATTTCGGGTGATGGCAGGATCAAAGGGTCCAGTTGTTGGCAGCCGGCGCCGAGCAGGCAGAGGACCGAGTTGAGCGTGGTGACCAGATTCAGGCTCAGCACCCCGTTGAGTACCGGGGTCAGTCCGCCCACCAACCCCAGTACTGCGCTGCTCAACCCGCTCACGCCGGACAGCACCGGCAGGTTCACTGACAGCATCGTGCGTATCTGGGCGGTGCGCACATAAATCTGATTCGGCCCCAAGGGGTTGAGCACCGCCAGCGCCGGGTTACCAATGGCGGAGAACTGCGGCGGCTCGATCACCTTGACCCGCACCGTGAAGTTCGCCAGCCCCAGCACGCTGATCGGCAAGGTCGCGGCCACTGCGCTTTTGCTGTTGGCCAGTTGCACCACGCCCTGAATCAATTGCAGCAATTGCAGATTGGCATCCAGTCCCGCCGCCGTTGTACCGGATTGCAGCTGCAAAATCTGCCCCAGCGTGAGCGGGACGCTGTTGGTCGCCGCCAGTTGCAGATTGCCCAGCGCGGTCATGACATCCGCCGTCGCGCCATTGAGCTGGACCACCGTCGCTGCAGCCTGAATCAGTTGAGTCGCAGTGACCTGGGTATTGAGCAACTGTGTGTAATTGCCCGCCGCCACATTGAGGTTGATCGCCAACTGATTCAGGTAGCTGAGCAGGTTGATATTGGTGTTGAGCAGGCCGGTCCAGCCCAGGGCCGTCACGCTGACGTTACCGCCCAGCAGTCCGGAAAACAGCGGGTTGAGGATGTTCGACTGGGAGGTGCTGATGCTGACCAGATTGCTGCGAATGTTCAGTTGCGCAATGGGCGGTTGCGGCTGAGCCGCTACCGCCGAGGCATTGAGTGTGGTGTTGAGGCTGACCGGCGCCTCGGAAAACAGCGCCTGCGCGCCGCCGGCAAAACTGGTGGTGACGGTGCGGCTGGCGACTACTTTGACAGCGGCCGATTGCGTGGCATCGACGGTGAACGTACGCAGCCCGGTGTTGGCGGTAATCAAGCTACCGCACGTAGTGACAAGGGTGTCGGTGGCATCGACGGTGTAGCCATTGCGGGTGGCGCTTTGGCCGGCGTAACTGGCGGCCGTCAGACCAGGCAGGCAATTGCCACCGCGGCTGATGGCCTCAAGGGCGGCGGTGTCCACCACCCGCTGCAACTTGCGCTGTTCCATGTAGAGACGGCCGGTATCGACCACCAGCAACATCAACACAATTGCCAGGCTGAGGGTCGCGGCGGCCATCAACCCGATAGCCCCCCGTTGCCTGACTGGGCTACGAAACTGCGGCATCGCGCACTCCTTCGCCGGCGCACTACCGAGTGCGGCCTCCAATGGTGAAGTGCAGTGTAGACAAGGGTTGACAAGGCTGCTGGCAACTCGCCAGTTCCGACGACACAAAACCAATGTGGGAGCGGGCTTGCTCGCGAAAGCGGTTTGCCAGTCACATCATCGTTGGATGTGCCGCCGTCTTCGCGAGCAAGCCCGCTCCCACATTTGCTCTTCAGTGAACACAAGATGTTTAGACGACAAACATCCCCCTGTGGGAGCGGACTTGCTCGCGAAAGCGGTTTGTCAGTCACATCCATTTTGGATGTGCTGCCGTCTTCGCGAGCAGGCTCGCTCCCACATTTGCTCTTCAGTGAACACAAGATGTTTAGACGACAAACATCCCCCTGTGGGAGCGGACTTGCTCGCGAAAGCGGTTTGTCAGTCACATCCATTTGGGATGTGCTGCCGTCTTCGCGAGCAAGCCCGCTCCCACATTTGCTCTTCAGTGAACACAAGATGTTTAGACGACAAACATCCCCCTGTGGGAGCGGGCTTGCTCGCGAAAGCGGTTTGTCAGTCACATCCATTTGGGATGTGCTGCCGTCTTCGCGAGCAAGCCCGCTCCCATATTTGCTCTTCAGTGAACACAAGATGTTTAGACGACAAACATCCCCCTGTGGGAGCGGGCTTGCTCGCGAAAGCGGTTTGTCAGTCACATCCATTTTGGATGTGCTGCCGTCTTCGCGAGCAGGCTCGCTCCCACAGGGGATGTGCAGGGTTAGAGATCTGAGTGTTTATCTGGGTGGGTAGTTGGCCAGGATCCGGCTCACGGTTTCGTTCACGGCTTTGCTGCGATCGGCCGGGTTGGGCGTGCTGCTGAGCATTTGCTCGTCACTGCCGCGCCACACCAGTTTGCCGTCCCTGCCATCGAGCAGGTCGATCTGGATGGTGGCCACTTTGTAGGTGATGTTGCGGGTTTCGTTGTACATCGGCGCGCCCCAATAGCCGTTCCATGGGCCGCCCCAACCGCCGCCGTAGTTGGTGGTCACCTGTTGCTGACGGTCTTCGACGATCAAGTAGGCCTGCACGTTCACGTCACCCTTGCTGCCTGCGGCGGCCGGACGCAAGCCACGTTGATCCAACTGATCGGCAACGGCCTGGCGAATACGCTGTTCGGTCAGGTCGCTCTTGATCCGTGGATCATCGGGGCGGTATTGCAGCGCCGGTTCTTTCCAGCTCCAGCTGCGATAAGCGGCGAAGTCGCGGCTGGCGTCGAAGTCATGATTGACCTGGTGGGCGGCGCAGGCACTGAGCAGGGCGGCCATCGCCAGTAAAGCGAGACGGCGGAACATGATGGTTCTCCGGTTGAAGGCATGATCCTTGGGAATGCTTCTTATCTACGGAAGCTAACTGGGAGGATACGCCGACATCGCCTTTTCTACAGCTTCCCGTATCGCATCGGCGCGCTGACTTTGATTGCCCTGGTCAGCGGTTTCGGCGCTCGCGCTCCAGACCGGTTGACCGGTGCCGGCGTCGAACAGGTCCACACGCACCACCACAACCTGTTCCTGGTAGGTGCGAACGACCGGCACGGTCTCGTACATGCCGTAACCACCGCCATAACGGTTGTAACCGCCACCGTAATAACCGGAGTCGTCCTGAACCTGACGCAAACGGGTTTCCAAGTGCAGGTTGGCGCTGACCAACAGGTCAGGCGGGCGGTTTTCGTGCAACGGGCGCAAGCCGCGCTGGTCGAGGGCGTTGCTGACCGCTTCGGCCACTTGCGCCGAATCCGCCCAGGCCGAGCCCGGTGGCAATTGCCCGTTGAACCAGGCCCAACTGCGGTAGCGCCCGTAGTCCCGAGGCGGTGCCGGGTAGGCGCTGCGGTCAAAGGTATTCGCCGCTTGTGCCGGCGCCGGCGGCAAGGGGTTGGACGTCGCCACATAAGGGTTGCTGCCCTGGCAGGCCGCCAACCCCAGGCACATCAGCAGTAATCCTGAACGCGCTTTCATTTCGCTCTCCGATCAGACCGGTCGACAGATCCAGTGCAAGTAACGCCCAAGCCCGGCAAAGCTTGGGTGACGACGGTGGGCCAGTTCCATTTCCAGCAAGTCCACCAGTTCGGCGCGAGCCTGGAACTCCACCGGCATGTAGTCGTGAAAAACCCGAACACCGCTCTGGGTTTCGACCTGCCACATACCCTCAAGTTGCGCCGCCAGTTCCCGGGGATCGAGAGGCTGCTGCGGGGTCAGGCTCTGCTTCTCGCCGGCCATGTCGTTCTTGCGCATTTTGCGGAAGTGGCCCTTGAGCAGGTTGCGATAGATCAACGCGTCGCGGTTATAGAACGCCAGGGACAACCAGCCGTCCTGGGTCGTGAGCTGATGCAATACCGGCAGGATCGCGTGGGGTTCGGCCAGCCATTCCAGCACGGCGTGGCACAGTACCAGGTCGTAAGGTTCGGTGAGTTGACCGAGCAAGTCCTGCCACGGCGCTTGAATGAAGGTTGCGGTCTGCCCCGCGTCAGCGAAGCGCTGGCGAGCACCGTCGAGCATCGGCGCGGCCGGTTCGGCGAGGGTCACGTCATGTCCGCGCTGGGCCAGCCACAACGACATGTGGCCAAGCCCGGCGCCGATGTCCAGGACGCGTAGCGGCCGGTCCGGCAAGGTTTCGGCCAGGTCGGCTTGCAGCACCGCCAGACGGATCGCGCCTTTGGCCCCACCGTAGATTTTTTCAGCGAAGCGGGTCGCCAACTGATCGAAATGACGGTCGCTCATCAGCTGAACCGCCGTTCGCTGTCCGCAAGCTTGCTGCGCACCACTTCGTTCATGTCCAACCCCAACTCGCTGCACAGCAATAATAGATAGAGCACGATGTCACCGACTTCCTGCCCGGCGTGGGCGAGTTTGTCTGCCGGCAATTGCCGCGACTGGTCTTCGGTCAGCCACTGGAAGATCTCCACCAGTTCGGACATTTCCACGCTCGCGGCCATGGCCAGGTTTTTCGGGCTGTGAAATTGCCGCCAGTCATTGCGGTCACGGATGGCGTGCAGGCGTTCGGTCAGTTCAACAAGGTTCATCGGGCTCTCCTGAAGGCGTATAGCTTCGGGGGAAGGCGGGTGAAGGCAAGTGTCTCGGTGTTGACCGCGACTTTGCACCATAATCAAAAGATCGCAGCCTTCGGCAGCTCCTACGGGGAACTCGGCGCCGCGATCCATGGCCCAAGGCTCAGGCACGGCAACCCTGCCACCTCTTTCATCAGGACACCCACATGCAGGTAGAAAGTTTTTTCGAATGGCTCGGCCAGGCACTCGGTTCTGTCATCCGTTTTATCGTCGATGGCCTCAGTGGCCTGTTCAATATCCTGAGCCATGCAGGCGGCAATTTTGTCGAAGGGCTGTCCCGGGCGCTGGGCATGGACACCTCGATCATCAGCATCATCGCGCTGATCATCGGGTTGATGCTGTTGTGGTCGGCGATTCGGGCGTTCATGAATGCGTCGATCATCGCGGGGATTATCTGGTTGCTGCTGGGGCTTTGGTTGTTGAGCTGGGTTATTCATTAAGACAGTCCATAACCCTGTGGGAGCGGGCTTGCTCCGGGCGGCGTTCCGACGAAAGCGGTGTGTCAGGCGACGTAAATGTTGAATGTCAGTCCGTCTTCGCGAGCAAGCCCTCTCCCACATTGGATCGCAGCACATTCAGATGTACCGCTACAATGCCCGCTCCCCAAGGAGCCCGCATGTCCAACCTGATCGCCGACTGGCGCGACCGCCCGACCCATCGCAAGGTCTGGGCACTCGCCGCGCCCATGATCCTCTCGAATATTTCCGTACCGCTGGTGGCGCTGGTCGACAGCACCGTCATCGGGCACTTGCCCCACGCTCATCAGTTGGGTGCCGTTGCCGTGGGGGCCAGCCTGTACACCTTTCTGGCCTGGGGCATGGGTTTCCTGCGCATGGGCACGACGGGGTTCGCCGCACAAGCGGCCGGGCGCGGGGATGGTGCGGCGTTGCGGCAGATTTTGTTGCAGGGGCTGTTGTTGGCGTTGGGGCTGTCGATTGTGCTGGGGGCGGCGGGGGTTCCGTTGAGCGGCGTGGCGCTGCACTTCATGCAACCCTCGGCAGAACTGGATCAACTGACCCGCGATTTTTTCCACACCCGACTGTTCGGCCTGCCCGCGGCGCTGGCCAGTTATGCGCTGGTGGGCTGGTTCCTCGGTACCCAGAACGCCCGGGCACCGCTGGCGATTCTGCTGAGCACCAACCTGATGAACATCGCGCTGAACCTGTGGTTCGTCCTCGGGCTCGATTGGGGCGTGGTCGGCGCGGCCCGGGCGTCGGTGATCGCCGAATGGACCGGCGCCGTGATCGGCCTGTTCATGACCCGCAAAGCCCTGCGCGCCTATCCCGGCCACATCGCCTGGGCCGCCCTCGCGCTGTGGCAGAGCTGGCGCCCGCTGCTGGCGGTCAACCGCGACATTTTCATCCGTAGCCTGGCGCTGCAATCGGTGTTTTTCCTGATCACCGTACAAGGTGCGCGGCTGGGTGATGCCACGGTCGCCGCCAATGCGCTGCTGCTCAACGGTTTGCTGCTGACCGCCCACGCCCTCGATGGCCTCGCCCATGCGGTGGAAGCCCTGTGCGGTCACGCCATCGGCGCTGGCGATCGTCAATCCCTGCGCCGCTCATTGGTGGTGGCCGCCGGTTGGTCGTTGCTGGCAAGTCTGGGCTTTGCCGCGCTGTTTCTGTTTGCCGGGCATCTGTTCATCGAGATGCAGACCAACATCCAGAGCGTGCGTGACACCGCATTCATCTACTTGCCCTATCTCGCCGCCCTGCCGCTGATCGCGGTCTGGAGCTACTTGCTGGACGGGCTGTTCATCGGTGCCACCCGGCCCGGGAAATGCGCAACGGCATGCTGTTGACGGTGCTGCTGTTGCTGCCGTTCGCCTGGGCGCTGCAAGGTCTGGGCAACCACGGGCTGTGGATAACGTTCCTTGTGTTTATGTTGCTGCGCAGCCTGACCCTCGGCGCATTCGCCTGGTACTTGCGCAGGAACGACGGCTGGTTTACCGGCCGCGCTCACTGAGTCGGCGTGGCGTTGACGAAGGACGTGACTTCATCCAGCACCGGCGCCAATCCGCGCATGGGCCGGGACAGCGTCGCCACCAACGTGGCGTGGCTGGTGCGCGAATAATACAAATCCTGAACCGGCACCCCGGCGGCGCGCAGTTTGCTCGCCAGACCGCCGGTGTTGCGGGTTGGGTTGACCACGTCATCGTCCCTCGACGCCATCAACAAGGCTGGCGGCGCGCCGCGACTGACGTGATTGATTGGCTGGGATTGTGGCGGTGAGTCCGGCCAGAAAAACACCGGGCGCACCTCGGGATTCTTGATCGGCAGGAAGTCATACGGCCCGGCGAGACCGATCCAGCCGCTGAGATCACTTGGCGACATCCCCACGGCCCCCAGCAACTGCGGCTCCAGCGCCAGCATCGCGACGTTGTAGGCCCCGGAACTGTGGCCCATCAGGTACAAGCGTTTTGGGTCACCGGAAAACTGGCGAATGTGTTCGTGGGTCCAGGCCACAGCCTTGGCACCATCCTCAAGGAACGACGGATAGCGCACCTGCGGATACAACCGATAGTCCGCCAACACCGCGACGATCCCTCGGGACGCCAGCGCTTCGCCGACAAAGCTGTAATCGCTGCGTGAACCGCTGTTCCAGCTGCCGCCATAGAAAAACACCACCACCGGGGCGTTTTCCACGGCGTGCCTTGGTACATACACATCGAGCTTTTGCCGTGCATCACTTCCATAGGCAATGCCTTCGGTTTTGTCGAAGGTGCCGTCAGGGGTCAGCGCGTTGAGCATTTTCAGTGGCGAGCACGCGCTTGTCACAGCCAGTAAAAGGCCGCAGATCAATACCTTGAACAGTTGCCGGGCTGTACTCGCCATGTCGGTGAAACCTCGTGTTCAGGGTTGATCGTTCTGCCAGCGGTTGCGCAGGTTATCGAGCTGTTCCTGCGGGGTCTGCCCCGGCAAAGGCTGGACGGGCAAAGCACCGGGGTACTGCAAGCGTAGCCATAACCAGCCATCCAGAACCGGGCGTTCGCTGAAGCCCAGCGCCAGGCCCTCCTGCACATGGGACCACAGGCGGTTGTATTCGGTGCCGGTGGATCGGCTCCAGTACCAGGCATGTTGCTCCAGCAGGCAAGTTTGCAGTTTTTCCCGCTGGCGAGGACTGAGGGTTTCTTCGACCGCCAGCGGGCTGACCGCCAGGCCCGGACTGAGCAACTGCTGCCAGCCCTGACTGCCCGTTGCCCGGTCGGCCCAGGTCCCGCCGAACCAGCGTAACCGAGTGATGGGGCCGAGCCAGCGACTCAGTTCCTCGGCGTCACAGGCATCGAAAAAGTAGCTGGCGCAGTGCGGGTTGTAATAACTCAGTAGCGCCCGGTGATGCAGGCCGAGTGTGACCGTGAGCATGCGACGCAAATGCGCCAGCAACGACGCCGCCGACACCTCACTGCCCACCAGCAAACCTTGCCAGGTATGCGGCTCGCTGCAGCAACGTTCGATTAACGCCGGGCAGTCCTGCAACTCGATCAGGACGGGGCCTTGTTCGCGCAACGGGTGAAACTCCGTCCCTTCGAACAACCAGAACCGGCGGGCATCGGTAAATCGCTGCTGTAATGTTGCCGCCGCCCGGGCGCCCCCGGCACATCCAGCAACAGCCATTGTGAGGTCGGGGCAGGCGCCTGGACGCCGATCATGTTGCACCGCTCTGACCCAATAGCGTCGCCGCCCGGCAGGCGCAAACCGTCTCCCGACAATGGCTGAAACTTCCGCCACCGGGCAGCAGGCATAACAACACCAACGGCTCGCTGGATTGCAGCAAGGCCAGCAAACCGTCCATCGCTGGCGGCATGTGGGTGGGATGCGGGAGCGGTACTTCAACCACCTCGACAGCCGATTGGTTCTGCAGCAGTCCGGTGATCAACGGTTGATCCGGATCGCCGTCGATGAAACTGACCACCACCTCGGCCCCCGCCCGCCATTGCGAAACCGCCGTGCCTTTCAGCTCAGGGGCCAATGGTAGCCAACAGTGTCCAGGCTTCGCCCCTTCGCCCTGATAGAGCCAGTCGAACTGCACCGCAACCGGACGGGACGGATCGGGTTGTGCCTGTGCAACGTCAACCACCCAGGCCCGTTGCAGGCCGAACATCTTCGGCTTCACCACCTCCAGGCTCGCCACCCACGGCACGGCGCGAATCGTATTGGAATAGGGCAACAACGGATCCTGGCCGCCCTGGTGCGCGACCCGGATCAACCGCCACAGATGATTCCACTCGCGGGCCGAATGACCGGACAGCGGCATCAACTGACCACTGCGCAACGTCGAGAGGTCCGTGCGCGCCCTGGCGACTGGCGCTGTTTGCGCGCTGACCTGCACCTCGAACCGACACAGCGCTGGCAGCTCGCTGTCATCCTGGAACACCAGCGTTTGCGCGCGGCACGCTGGCCCTTGACCGTCACCGACGATCAAGCAGTGCCCACCACTGGAATGCTCGAAATGGTAATGAAGACGCTCCTCGGCGCACAGACGCTGGAAAAATTGCAGGTCCGATTCGCTGTACTGCGTGCAGAAATCACGCGGTGGGTATTCACCACTCAACGCCAGGCGCCAGTCCTTACCGGCAATGCCGTGCTCCTTGAGCACCTGGCCGAGAATCTGCGGCACTGATTGCGCGCTGAAAATGCGCTGGCTGAAGCGCTGGGCCAGGCACGCCAGTTTCGGCCCCAGACGCACACGACACAGCCGGGATGAGCTGCCGTGCTCTCGCTGGGCGAGTTCATGCAGTTGCCCGTGGATACCGTGACCAGCGGCTCCAAACTGCAAGAACGCCGAACGATAAAGCAGGCGTGCAAGGTCCAGCGCCGGGTCATTGATCAGCAGGTCCACCTCGAACACAAACGGCTCGCTGATGGCTTCGTTACCGGTAAAGGCCAGGACCTCAAAGGCGTCGGGCAGGCCCGCTACGTCCAGACGAAATGACGGCTCGTTGACTGGATCGAACATCGGCGATTCTCTACGGGAGGGGCGGCCGGGGATTCTCGCCGAGGAACAGGGCCGAGTAGAGTGCCGAAGTACAACTTAGGAAATGACCTACGAGAAAAGAAGACCACGTCAATTTAATAGCCGTGATGTCAGTCATTTCAGATGAAAAAAGAGAGAAGTCGCACCAGGTCATCTGAAACTTCCGCCAGGACACGGAACATTTTCAGACAACCTGATGGGAGCAGTGCCTTACCTCAGGAAGAGAGGTAAGACGAACGGGTCAGACCCAGGCGCAACGCATCGAGGAATTGGGTACGCTCGGCGGCAGTGATGCGCGCACTGGCGCACTTGTCGCGGTAGTGGGTCATCAGCTCTTCCGGCGACAAGTGCACGTAGCGCAGCATGTCTTCGATGGTGTCGTGGGTTTCGATACCGGCGTGGTACACGGTGCCGTCGGCGTTCTGGTAGATGTTCACCGAATCGGTGTCACCAAACAGGTTGTGCATGTCGCCGAGAATTTCCTGGTAAGCGCCGACCAGGAAGATCCCCAGCAGGTAGTCTTCACCGTCATTCAACCCGTGTACCGGCAGACTGGTTTCGATGCTCTGCTCGTCGACGTATTGCTTGATCTTGCCGTCGGAGTCGCAGGTCAGGTCTTGCAGCACCGCACGGCGCATCGGCTCTTCGTCGAGACGGTGCAGCGGCAGGATAGGCAGTACCTGGCCGATGGCCCAGGTGTCCGGCAGGCTCTGGAACACCGAGAAGTTGCAGATGTACTTGTCGGCGAGCTTGTCGTTGAGTTCGTCGAGCACCTGACGGTGGGAACGCTGACGCGCCTTCAACGAGTTGTGCAGGCGACGGCAGACGGCGAAGTAGCATTGCTCGGCCAGGGCTTTTTCCGCCAGGGTCAGCTTGCCATCGGCGTATTGGCTGGCGATGTCGCTCATGTAGTGCGTGGCGCGCCAATAGGTCTCGGTGACCATCTCGATGTCGGTCGGACCCAGCAGGTCAACCAGCCACTGCACGGTTTCCGGCAGTTCTTCCTTGTTGTCGATCTGCGGCACGTCGTCGTTGTGTTTCTCGACATCGGTCACCTGCACCACCAGCATCGCGTGATGGGCCGTCAGGGAGCGCCCGCTCTCGGAGAAGATGTTCGGGTGCGGCAGGTTCTGCGCGTCGCAGAATTCCTTGAGCATCCCGACCACGACACCGGCGTAATCGTCCATGTCGTAGTTGATCGAGCTGGCGTTACGCGAGTGCGTACCGTCGTAGTCCACGCCCAAACCGCCGCCGACGTCGATGTGGTCCACCGGCAGGCCGAGGTTGCGCAGTTCGCCGTAGTAACGAATCGCTTCCTTGAAGCCGTGCTGGTAGTCCGCCAGGTTGGCGATCTGCGAACCCATGTGGAAATGCAGCAGGCGAATGCCCTGGTCCAGACCGGCCGCGCGGAAACGCTCGACCACCGACAGCAGTTGCGCCGCCGACAGACCGAATTTGGATTTTTCGCCACCGGTGTCAGCCCATTTGCTTGAGGCCAGGGACGACAGACGCACGCGCAGGCCAACCTGAGGCTTGACCTTCAGCGAGGCGGCCTCTTCGATCACCAGGCCAACTTCGGATTCTTTCTCGATCACGATGAACACGTTGTGGCCGAGCTTCTGGCCCATCAGCGCCAGACGGATGAACTCGCGATCCTTGTAACCATTGCAGACGATGGTGCCGCCCTTCGGTGCCAGGGCCAATACAGCCAGCAGCTCAGGCTTGGAGCCGGCTTCCAGGCCGATGGAGACGTCCTGGGTGGCGATGATGTTCTCGATCACCGCTTCTTGCTGGTTAACCTTGATCGGATACAGCGCGGTGTACTTGCTCTGGTATTCCAGGCGTTCGATGTTGGCATCGAAAGCGCCGGTCAACTGACGCACGCGGTCTTGCAGGATATCGGGGAACCGCACCAGCAATGGCAAGGACAAACCGCTTTGGCGCAGTAGGTCGACTTGCTCGAACAGGTCGATAGGCGAACTGGTCGGACCGTTCGGACGAACTTCGACGCGACCGGCGTCATTGATCGCGAAATATCCGGCCCCCCAATGGCGAATCCCGTAAACACTGCGGCTGTCCGCAACTGTCCATTGGCTGCCATCGTCTTTGCGTGTGCGTCTTACGGACATTGAAGTCCCCTATAAAGAAGTCATAGAGCGTCGCCTGGGTTCAGGCCGGCGCAGTCTAAAGAATGAAAATGACGGTTCGTCAACGAGGGGATAGACCTCGCTGACCGCAGTGAGTTTAGAAACCGGTCAGAACAGGCTCTGTGAAAACCATGTAGGCGACGCCAGGCCAGTATGAAATCGGGACTGGATCAAGCCGAGGGTGGTTTTCACAGAGGCTGCTAGCCGCCGGACTTCTTCGCCTTGAAACCCAGTTTGATCAGCTCGGCCAAGAGTAGCTCGACATGATCGCCCTGGATTTCGATGATGCCGTCTTTCAACGCCCCGCCGGTGCCGCAACGTTTCTTCAACGTGGTGGCCAGGGCCGTGAGCGCATCGAGGGCCAACGGCACGCCAGTGATGGTGGTCACCGTCTTGCCGCCACGGCCCTTGCTTTCGCGACGCACGCGAGCAATACCATCGCCGGCCGGGATCACGGTTTGTTTGCAGATACAGTCATCCACCGGTTTGCTGCAATCCGGGCAATGACGACCTGCGTCGGTGGAAAATACCAGGCCACCAAGGGCGGCGAAGGATGCGGCTTTTTTGGCCACCGGCAATCCTCTTGGGAGGACAAAGACTGGTCGCAGCACTTAGGCAAGGCTATCGACCGCGAAGCCCCACTCAGGCAGGGGCAGCGCTACTGAACCGTTACACATCTGTGTATGAGCGTCGGACCCGTAGGACCGTGGGACCCGTGGGACCGTGGGACCGTAGGAGCTGTCGAGTGCAACGAGGCTGCGATCTTTTGACTTTTCTTTGAATCAAGATCAAAAGATCGCAGCCTCGTTGCACTCGACAGCTCCTACGGTCCTACGGTCCTACGGTCCTACGGTCCTACGGTCCCACGGGTCCTACGAGTCCTACACAAGCAATACCGGTTCAGCTTGAAAAGGTCGCGCAGTGTAACGGCAAAAAGCCGACTTGCTAAGAGCCAATCGGCGCCAATTCATGCCTTCTTTGCGACGTCGCTTTGCTGAGCCTTCAGATAACGCTTCAGCGCGGCCAAAGAGTCCGGGCAGTAAGGCTTTTGGGTGATTTCCTGCATGACCTGATCAATCGGAATAAAGCGCGCTTCAAGCACCTCTTCCGGCTGCAGGATCAACGGACCGTCCCACACGGCCGAAAACGCCGAACACCACAGCCGATTGTCGGTGTCCTCGAAGAAAAAGTGATCATGGGCGGTCAGTTCCACACCGCTCACGCCCAATTCTTCTTCCAGTTCACGGGCGGCCGACTCGGCGTAACTCTCATCAGCCTGCACCATGCCCCCCGCCGCCACGTCCCAATAACCGGGATAAATGGCTTTGCTGAGGGTGCGGCGGTGCACGCAGAGCTCGCCGGCCGAGTTGAACAGCATGATGTAGGTGCCGCGTCCGATCAGCCCGCGCTCACGCAGGTCGCTGCGGACCAGGGCGCCGAGCAGGTTGTCCCGCTCGTCGACCCAGGCGATGTGCTCGGCATCCGAGGCCGCGCGGTGGGCGGCCTCTTTGGCGCTATCGACCATGACTCAGCCCTGATTGAGCAGTTGACGCAGATCGATCACGGCAGCGTTGGCCCGGATATGTAGTTGGCCATGACCAGCGAGTGGTTGGCCAAGATCCCGAAGCCGCTGCCATTGAGGATCATCGGGCTCCAGACCGGTGCTTGCGAAGCTTCCAGTTCACGGATGATCTGGCGCACGCTGACGGTAGCGTTTTTCTTCGCCAGCACATCGGCAAAGTCGACTTCAACGGCGCGCAGCAGATGGGACAACGCCCAGGCCTGACCGCGGGCTTCGTAGAACACGTTGTCGATCTGCATCCACGGAGTTTCGACGATTTCTTCGTCAACCTGCGGCACCTGGCCCGGCATCACCACTTCGGTTTTCAGCGCGGTGTTAAGCTTGACCCGGCCAACGCTGGCCGACAGGCGTTGCGACAACGAACCCAGACGGGTGCCGACATCGCCCAGCCAGTTGTTCAGGTTGTCGGCGCGGGCATAGAACAACGCATTCTTCTGCGCCGGATCGGACAAACGGGCCTGGTAGCGACTCAGGGAATTGATGCCTTCCTGGTACTCCGACTCGCTGGATGGCAGGACCCAGCTCTTGTTATCGAAGTTGAAACGCGGCTCGGCCTTGGCCAGATCAGCGTCTTCGGCCGATTGCGATTGCGAGCGCGCAAAGTCTTTACGCAGGGCGCGGGTCATGTCGCGGACCTGGACCAGCACGCCATATTCCCAACTCGGCATGTTGTCCATCCACAGGCCCGGCGGGAAGCGGTCATTGGAAATGTAGCCGCCCGGCTTGCTCAGCAAGGTGCCGGCGACGGTCTTGAGGGTTTCCACCGTGGTGTAGCCGACGACCATCTGCTTGCCTTCTTTCTCGGCAGCGACCTGGGCGTTTTGTTGAACCGGGAACAAGGCAGGCTCTTCACTCCAGTACCATCCGAGGCCAATGGTCACCAACAGGTACAGGCCGATCAAAGTGGCCAGCGCCCGGCTGAACAGCAGGCCACCGAAATAACTGCGGGTGGCCGATTTCGGTTCAGCGGCACGTTCGGGTGCGCTGCCCGCGCGGTTCTTCCAGTCCAGCATGGCGATATCCTTTCAATCACTTGAGTTCATCGGTTCGACCACAACCCTACGCCATCGTGCCTCAATTTGCCGCGCATTAATCTGCGCGAAACAACGAGCCATACAATCGCATCGATCGAGGCGACACTATAAATGAAGCTAGGATTTGTAGCAGCTGCCGCAGGCTGCGTTCGGCTGCGAAGCAGTCGTGAAATCAGGCGCCGCGGTGTTTCAGAAAGAACTCACACTCAGGTTTTACGACTGCTGCGCAGCCGAACGCCGCCTGCGGCAGCTGCTACACGAGCCGCGCACAGCCTGCGGCAGCCGCTACACAGATCCTGCGCGACCGACTGGTCATAAACTGAATGATGTCGCTTTGCAGATTATTGACATACGACACTGATGTGACTGAAAAGAGGTGCTAGCATAGAGCCACCAGTCGATCTCAGCATGCACCCTAACTAGTAGTCAGGATATGACCGAGCCAGAAGACCCCAGCCGTGAGCGCCTCAAGCACCACTTTGCCCAGCGGGTAATTCATCAGGCACGTCAGATTCTTGAGATATGGCAGCGCCTGCAGCGCAGCGAGTGGTCCACCACCGATTTGTCCGAACTGAGCGAGGCCAACCTGCGCCTGCTGCGCTTTGCCGAACGCTTTGAACAACCGGAACACTCGCAACTGGCGCGTCACATCGGCCAGTCACTGGAGGCTGTCGACGCCAATCGCGGACGCCTGAGCAGCGGCCTGATCACTGACCTCAACCGGTTGATGCAGCGCCTGTCCCGCACCGGCCTGCGTCACGGCGATCAGTTGGACCAAACCTTCCTGCCGTCGCTGCGCAAGCCGATCTACGTGATGCTGCAAGATCACGATCGTGCCGAGCGGCTGGCCAAGCAACTGGAGTTCTTCGGGCTCAGCGCCCAGTCGCTGGACAGCGTTTCGGCCTTTCGCTCCTCGATGATCGAGCGACTGCCGGCGGCGATTGTCATGGACGTGGACTTCAGCGGCCCGGGCATCGGCTTGAAACTGGCCGCCGAAGCCCAGGTCGGCCTCGATGAACCGTTGCCGTTGCTGTTCTTCAGCCTGCATGAAACCGACACCCCGACCCGCCTCGCCGCCGTGCGCGCCGGCGGCCAGGAATTCCTCACCGGCACCCTCGAAGCGTCGAGCCTGCTGGAGAAGATTGAAGTCCTGACCTGCGTCGCCCAGTACGAACCGTATAAAGTGCTGATCATCGACGACTCCCGCGCCCAGGCCTTGCACACCGAGCGCTTGCTCAACAGCGCCGGGATCGTCACGCGCACGCTGATCGAGCCGATCCAGGCCATGGCCGAACTGGCGGACTTCCAGCCCGACCTGATCATCCTCGACATGTACATGCCGGCCTGCACCGGTACGGAACTGGCCAAAGTGATCCGCCACAACGATCGTTACGTCAGCGTGCCGATCATTTACCTGTCGGCCGAAGACGACCTGGACAAGCAGCTTGACGCCATGAGCGAGGGCGGCGACGACTTCCTGACCAAGCCGATCAAGCCGCGGCACCTGATCACCACCGTGCGCAACCGCGCGGCCCGGCGCGCAACCTGAAAGCGCGGATGGTCCGCGACAGCCTCACGGGTTTGTACAACCACACCCACATTCTGCAGTTGCTCGAAGACTGCTCGTTCCGCGCCCGCCGCGAGAGCAAGCCGTTGAGCTTTGCGATGCTCGACATCGACCACTTCAAACGGGTCAACGACAGCCACGGCCACCCGATGGGCGACCGGGTGATCAAGAGCCTGGCACTGTTCCTCAAGCAACGCTTGCGCAAGACCGATTTCATTGGCCGTTACGGCGGTGAAGAGTTCGCGATTGTCATGCCCGACACCGATGTCGAATCGGCCCGCAAGGTGCTCGACGAAATCCGTCAGCGCTTTGCCGAAATTCACTACCCGGCCCAGCCGCAGGACCTTTGGTGCACGTTCAGCGCTGGCGTGGTCGAGCTGCGCGAAGATTCCGACAGCCTGATGATGGCCAGCCAGGCGGACGAGGCGCTGTACCGCGCCAAGGACGCCGGACGCAATCGCGTGCAAGCAGCGCGGGAGTCAAAGCAAAGTGCCACTTTTTCATCGAAATCCACCGACTCGGTCATAACGCTGTAACGCAAACGCAATAAATTCAGTCGCTTACCATTCTGCCGTTGGTAGACCCGTTATGCGCCTGAAGCTGCTGACCAACCTCAATACCCTCCTGCTCGTTGCCGTGTGCGTCGCCCTCGGTGCCACGCTGTGGTGGTCGCAAAAAGCCCTGGAGCGGCCCTATCTGTTGATGGAGCGCTACCTGGGTCTGTCCCAGCAATTTCAAAATCAAGTGGCGCGTAACGTCGAGGATTATCTGTCCAGCGGCGACGCCCTGCGCTTGAGCAGCGCCAGCCAGGCCATCGACGGCCTGCAAGAAGAACTCACTGAACTGCCCCCGGCACTGGCCGAGACCTTGCGCCCGAGCCTGTCCAGTCTCGAAGATTTCAGCAAGACCGAGCTGCTGGCCGCCGGCAAACTCGCCGGCGATCCGCAGGCGCTGTTGCTCCAGGCCGAACGGGAGTTGGGCGCCAGCCTCGATCAGCTCAGCCAATACGCCAGCGCAAACGCAACCTATTTGACACCGTTGCTCGCTGCCTCCCAGCACCTGGGCAAACTGTCCCTGGCCCGGACAAACTGGTCAGCAGCGGCCGCAGCGAACTGGCCGCCGATGTTGAGCGAGAAGTCGCCAGCATCCGCGCCCAAGCGACGCAACTGGATGCCTTGCCGCTGCTCGGCGTGACCGCCAGCACGGCATCGAGCACCGACGATTTCGCCTCGATGATGGGCCTGGAGAACACCGAAAAAGCCGCGACCGAAGATGCCGGGGTCGGTTTCAAGCGCGAACTCGACAGCCTGCTCACGCGCTATCCGGCTGAACTGGCGCGCACCCGCGATCAAATCCAGAAGCGCGCCGACCTGAGTGCCGCGACACACCTGAAAATCACCGCGGTGCAACAGGCCATCGCCGGGCTGGAACCGGTGGTGCGTGCCCAACACGGGCAGATCCAGGGCGAAGTTCGACTGATGCAGGGACTGATGATCGGCCTGATTCTGCTGATCGCGCTGCTGATCGACACCTTGCAGCGACGCCTGGCCCGAACCCTGACCAACCTGGCACCCGCGCTGTCGACCTGGGCCGAGGGCGACTTCAGCCAGGACATTCAGCTGGGCAAGACCAACCGCGAACTGCATGACATTCAAGCTTCGCTGAATCGCTTGCGGGCGTACCTGGTGGATTTGGTGGGGACCATTCGCCTCAACGCTGAACAGGTTGCCGGCAGCAGCCGCACATTGGCCGAGCTGAGTAACGACTTGCACAGCGGCGCCGAGCATCAGGCCGGCGACACGGCATTGATCCGCGACTCTCTCGGTGAGCTGGAAGCGACGATTCAACAAGTGGCCGGCGATGCCAGCCAGGCTGCCGACGCCAGTCGCAACGCCGGGCTGGCGGTGGAACATGGCCAGAAAGTCATCGGTTTGAGCCTCACCGGGCTGCATGCGTTGGTGGGCGAAGTCCAAGGCAACGCGCAGATGATCGAACACCTGGCCGAAGAGTCAGCGACCATCGGCGGCGTGCTGACGGTGATCCGTTCGATTGCCGACCAGACGAACCTGCTGGCCCTGAACGCCGCCATCGAAGCCGCCCGCGCCGGGGAAATGGGCCGAGGTTTTGCGGTGGTGGCTGAAGAAGTGCGCTCATTGGCGCAACGTACCGCCGGCGCCACGGCCGAGATCCAGACCTTGATCGCCGGCCTGCAAACCGCGGCACGGCAATCGGTGGAAGGCATGCGCGCCCAGGTCGAGCACGCCGAAGCCACGGCCAATCAGGCACAAGACGCAGATGGCGCGCTGGATAAAATTGTCGGGGCGATCCAGACCATTGCCGACACGGCGGTGCGCATTGCCGATGTCACGGCCCAGCAAAGCGGTGCCGTCAGCGAGATCCGTGATCACAGTGAGCGGATTCACCAGTTGGGCGGGGATAACTTGTTGCGTATTGGCCAGGGGCGTGAGCAAGGGGAGCATTTGTTGGTGCTGGGTGGGCGACTGCATACAGCCGTCCAGGCCTTCCGCGTCTGACAGAACCCCCATTTCTCCGGCCCCCATCACAATCCGCCGTAGGAGCTGCCGAAGGCTGCGATCTTTTGATCCTGATTTTGGCCGACTATTACATGGCCGAAGATCAAAGGATCGCAGCCTTCGGCAGCTCCTACGGGGTCGGGGTCGGCGTAGACGCATACGTTGCGCACTCAGCTATCATGCCCCCACTTCCGATACGCGAGATTGTCATGCGCCGTTTGCTCTGCCTGCTGCTTTTAGTGCTCGCCCTGCCGGCCTCCGCCACCGGGTTGCTGGACAGTCGGCCCAGTTCCACGCTGGGTTCGATCAATAACAGCGCCGACTTCCTGCCGGTGCGCGAAGCCTTTCAATTAAGCCTGGTAGAAAGCACGCCACAGTCGATCAAGCTGCGTTTCGTCGCCACCGAGGGCTACTACCTCTACCGTCACCGCTTCCAGTTCCGCGCCGATCCGGCCGATGTCGGCCTGGGCGCAGCGCAACTGCCCGACGGTGAAAAGAAGCACGATGAGTACTTCGGCGATGTCGAGGTTTACCACGGGATTCTCGATGTCGAGTTGCCGCGCACCCATCAACGCGCGTTCACCCTGGCGGTGACCTACCAGGGCTGCGCCGACCAAGGCCTGTGCTATCCGCCTGAAACCGAGCAATTGAGCATCGACGGCAGCGACATGGCTGTCGCCGACAAGGTCACCGCTGCGACGGCGAACTGGAGCTGGCGCGAACTGGCGCTGTTCTTCCTCGCCGGTATCGGCCTGACGTTTACCCCCTGCGTATTGCCGATGCTGCCGATCCTCTCCGGCGTCGTGTTGCGCGGCCAGGTTGGCGGGGCGCGTGGTTTCAACCTTTCCCTGGCTTACGTGCTGTCCATGGCGGCCTGCTTCGCTCTGCTCGGCGCGTTGATGGGCATGTTCGGCGCGCAGCTCAATCTTCAGGCACGCCTGCAATCGGCCTGGGTTCTGGTGCCGTTCGCGACGTTTTTTGCGGTGTTTGCGCTGGCGATGTTTGGGGTGTTCGAACTCAAGCTGCCCAACGCCATCAGCCATCGACTGCACCACATCGCCGGGCGCACCGAAGGTGGTTCACTGTGGGGCGCTGCGGTGTTGGGCGTGGTGTCCAGCCTGCTGGTTTCACCCTGTGTGTCGGCGCCACTGGCCGGGGCCCTGCTGTACATCAGTGCCAGCGGCGATGCCTTGGGCGGCGGGCTGAAACTGTTCTTGCTCGGCCTGGGCATGGGCACGCCGCTGTTGCTGGTGGCGACTGGCGGCGCGGCGTGGTTGCCGAAAAGCGGCCCGTGGCTGGTCTATGTGAAAAACGCCATTGGCGTGCTGCTGCTCGCGCTGGCGATCGGTCTTCTGAGCCGCGTACTGCCGGGCCAGGTGACGTTGTTGCTGGTCGGCTTGTTGTGGGGCGGCGTCGGCTTGTTTCTCGGCGCGCTGGAGTTTGTGTATAAACCACCGAGAAAACGTCTTGGCCAATTGCTCGGCCTGTTCCTGCTGTTTTATGCGATGGCCTGCTGGTACGGCGCTTTCAGCGGACAGAGCGACCTGCTGAACCCACTCGGCAGAACCACCGTCGTTGCCACCGGCAATCCGCTGCAAAACACCAGCACCTGGCAAACCGTCAGCACCCCGGCCGACCTCGACCGCGTCCTCGCCGACGCCAAAACCTCGGGCAACCCGCTGCTGCTGGACTGGTACGCCGACTGGTGCATCAGTTGCAAGGTCATCGAACACGAAGTGCTTAACGACGCCAAAGTCGTCGAACGGCTCAAGGGTTATCGGCTGATCCGCTTCGACATCACCGCGAGCAATGCCGAACAGCGCACCCTGCTCGACCGGTACAAGCTCTTCGGTCCGCCCGCGCTGATGTTTTTCGGCAAGGACGGCATCGAACGTGCCGATGTGCGGGTGATTGGCGAGATCAATGCGGCCGACTTCGCCGAACGTGTTGCGAAAGCAAATGACCGGATTTAATCACTCGGTCACAAATTTCGCGCAAACATCGGCCATCGTGCTGGCTATTGCATAGAACTGGACAGTCACAAAGGCTTTGCGGCATAGTCGCCGGGTTCTGACAATTGCACACGGATAACAAGGAACAGCAGATGGCGACGCTACTGGTTCTGCACGGACCCAACCTGAACTTGCTCGGCACCCGCGAACCGGGCACCTATGGCGCTACGACACTGGCGCAGATCAACCAGGACCTGGAACGCCGTGCCCGTGAAGCCGGCCATCATTTGCTGCACCTGCAAAGCAACGCCGAGTATGAATTGATCGACCGCATCCACGCCGCACGCGGCGAAGGTGTGGACTTCATTTTGATCAACCCAGCAGCTTTTACGCACACAAGTGTCGCATTACGTGACGCGCTGCTGGCGGTGAGCATCCCATTCATCGAAGTGCATTTGTCTAACGTGCACAAACGCGAACCTTTCCGCCATCACTCTTACTTCTCCGATGTAGCGGTGGGAGTGATCTGCGGCCTTGGCGCCAGCGGTTATCGACTGGCCCTGGAGGCTGCCCTGGAACAGCTTGAAAGACAGGCAACAGCTTGAACAACAAGCGTTACGCCCCTGACCGACCCTTGGGAGTTGATGATTCATGGATATCCGTAAAGTTAAGAAACTAATCGAATTGCTGGAAGAGTCCGGCATCGACGAGCTCGAGATCAAGGAAGGCGAAGAGTCCGTACGCATCAGCCGTCACAGCAAGACCCCGGCTCAGCAGTACTACGCTCCGGCTCCGATGCACGCTCCGGCGCCTGCGCCTGTTGCTGCAGCTCCCGTTGCTGCCGCACCTGCTGCTCCGGCCGCACCGGTTCTGAATGGCACCGTTGCCCGTTCGCCTATGGTCGGCACCTTCTATCGCAAATCTTCCCCGTCCTCGCCGTCCTTCGTTGAAGTTGGCCAGACCGTGAAGAAAGGCGACACCCTGTGCATCGTCGAAGCCATGAAGATGATGAACCACATCGAAGCTGAAACCAGCGGTGTGATCGAATCCATCCTCGTCGAAGACGGCCAGCCGGTTGAGTACGACCAACCGCTGTTCACCATCGTTTGAACCGCGGAGAGACTTTGATGACTGCGAAGTTGGAAAAAGTTCTGATCGCCAACCGCGGTGAGATCGCCCTGCGGATCCTGCGTGCCTGCAAAGAGATGGGCATCAAGACCGTCGCCGTTTATTCCACGGCTGACAAAGAGCTGATGCACCTGGGTCTGGCGGACGAATCCGTCTGCATCGGTCCGGCATCGGCTGCAAAGTCTTACCTGCACATCCCTGCGATTATCGCCGCTGCTGAAGTGACTGGCGCTACCGCCATTCACCCAGGCTACGGTTTCCTCGCGGAAAACGCCGATTTCGCCGAACAGGTCGAGAATTCCGGTTTCGCCTTCATCGGCCCGAAAGCCGACACCATTCGCCTGATGGGCGACAAGGTATCGGCCAAGCACGCCATGATCGCTGCTGGTGTTCCAACCGTTCCGGGCTCTGACGGCCCACTGCCGGAAGACGAAGAAACCGCTCTGCGCATCGGTCGCGAAGTCGGTTACCCGGTGATCATCAAAGCCGCTGGCGGCGGTGGTGGTCGCGGCATGCGCGTTGTGCATAAAGAAGAAGACCTGATTTCTTTCGCAAAACTGACCCGCACCGAAGCAGGCGCGGCGTTCGGCAACCCGATGGTCTACCTGGAAAAATTCCTGACCAACCCACGTCACGTGGAAGTCCAGGTGCTTTCCGACGGCCAGGGCCACGCCATCCATCTGGGCGACCGCGATTGCTCGCTGCAACGTCGTCACCAGAAGGTTCTCGAAGAAGCGCCGGCACCGGGCATCGACGAGAAGGCACGAGCTGAAGTCCTCGCACGCTGCGTCAAGGCGTGCATCGACATCAACTACCGTGGCGCAGGCACATTCGAGTTCCTGTACGAGAACGGCGCGTTCTATTTCATCGAAATGAACACCCGCGTTCAGGTTGAGCACCCGGTTTCGGAAATGGTCACCGGCATCGACATCGTCAAGGAGATGCTCAGCATCGCCGCTGGCAACAAGCTGTCGTACACCCAGGATGACGTTGTCATCCGCGGTCACGCACTGGAATGCCGGATCAACGCCGAAGACCCGAAAACCTTCATGCCAAGCCGGGTACGGTCAAGCATTTCCACGCGCCAGGCGGCAACGGCGTTCGCGTCGACTCGCACCTGTACAGTGGCTATGCCGTTCCGCCGAACTACGATTCGTTGATCGGCAAGCTGATCACCTACGGCGCAACCCGTGACGAAGCCATGGCGCGCATGCGCAATGCGCTGGACGAAATCGTTGTCGACGGGATCAAGACCAACATCCCGCTGCACCGCGACCTGGTCCGTGATGAAGAATTCTGCAAAGGCGGAGTCAACATCCACTACCTGGAACACAAGCTGGCTGGCGACAAGCACTAAGCTTTAGCTGGTAATCAACCAAGCCGCCTTCGGGCGGCTTGGTTGTTTCAGATCAAAAGATCGCAGCCTTCGGCAGCTCCTACAGAGGAAGGTGAACTCCTGTAGGAGCTGCCGAAGGCTGCGATCTTTGATTTTGCAGATGGTCGTCATCGGCCGCGCGCTCGCGTAAACTTGCGCGCTTCTCGCAGCCCGCTAGGCTGCAATCAATATTTTTCAAAGGTGCCCGCCATGCCTTGGCTGCAAGTCCGTCTCGCCATCAGCCCAGAACAAGCCGAAACCTACGAAGACGCTTTCCTTGAAGTGGGCGCCGTGTCGGTGACCTTCATGGACGCCGAAGATCAGCCGATCTTCGAACCGGAACTCAACACCACCCCGCTGTGGTCCCACACCCATCTGTTGGCCCTGTTCGAGGACGGCACCGAAGCCGCCAGCGTGCTGGCCCACATGGAATTGCTGACCGGCGGTCCGCTGCCCGAGCATCACAGCGAAATCATCGAAGACCAGGACTGGGAACGCAGCTGGATGGACGGCTTCCAGCCGATGCGTTTCGGTGAGCGCCTGTGGATTGTCCCGAGCTGGCACGCCGCGCCTGAACCCGACGCCGTGAACCTGCTGCTGGACCCAGGCCTGGCGTTCGGCACCGGCACCCACCCGACCACCGCGTTGTGCCTGGAATGGCTCGATGGCCAGGATCTGAAGGACTGCAACGTGCTGGACTTCGGCTGCGGCTCGGGGATTCTGGCGATTGCCGCCCTGCTGCTGGGCGCCAAGGAAGCTGTCGGTACCGATATCGACGTGCAAGCCCTGGAAGCCTCCCGCGACAACGCCGGGCGCAACAACATCGCCGAAGCGCTGTTCCCGCTGTATCTGCCGCAAGATCTGCCGCAAGTTCAGGCCGACGTGCTGGTCGCCAACATCCTGGCCGGCCCGCTGGTGTCCCTGGCGCCGCAACTGTCCAGCCTGGTCAAACCGGGCGGCCGCCTGGCACTGTCGGGCATCCTTGCCGAGCAAGGCGAAGACGTCGCCAGGGCCTACGCTCAAGACTTCGATCTGGACCCGATTGCCAATCGCGATGGCTGGGTGCGCATCACTGGCCGTCGGCGCTAGAATGAGCACCTGCATAATCCGGATCGCCGCATGACCGACAGCTTCGTCACCCAGTGCCCGCATTGCCAAACCAGCTTCCGTGTCAGCCACGCTCAATTGAGTGTGGCCCGTGGAGTAGTTCGTTGCGGCTCCTGCTTGCAGGTGTTCAACGCTGCCAAGCAACTGCTTGAGCAACGGGCCGGCCAGGACGCGGTCAAACCGGTCGCCCCGGCCATCGTCGAGCCGCCGGTACAGCGAGCCATCAGCCAAAAGCAGTGGACCGCTGCCGAGATGGATCTGGACAGCCTTGACCTGGACCAGGAACTCGCCCGGCTCGAACAGCGGGAAATCCAGCCGACCAAGGAATTCGGCCATCACCGCGAAGACGCCTTGAGCGCTCGCCGGGACAGCGTCGAGACCGGCGAAGAACCGTGGTCCGACAGCCTGTTCAGCGAATCGGCCGCCGATCGCGCCCAGGCTGCCGATTCCGCTGCCATGCCAGAACTGACGGACGAACCGGGCAAACACTCGCGCACCGAACCGTCGCTGTCCCTGGAACCGGTGGATCTGGACGACGAGCAGCAAGTGCCCAAACTGCACCTGCATGACCCCATCCCCGCCCCCGCTCACCACGAACGCCTGTCCGCTGCCGACGACATCGACGACAACCTGCCGCCCATCGAACCGCTGCGGCAAAAGCGCGAACGCAGCGAACCGGGCACGCGTGCTGAAGTCCTGCAAGACCTGACTGACGACCCGCTGCAACTGGACTGGCAGAAACGCCGCTCACCCTGGGGCCGCCGGTTTTTCTGGCTGGTGCTGATCCTGCTGGGCGCCGGCGCCCTCGCCGGGCAATACGTCGCGTACCATTTCGAGGAATTGGCCCGCCAGGATCAATACCGCCCCTGGTTCCAGGAGTTGTGCCCGCAACTCGGCTGTACGGTGCCGTCCAAGGTCGACATCGCCAAAATCAAGAGCAGCAACCTGGTGGTGCGCAGTCATCCGGATTTCAGCGGGGCACTCGTGGTGGATGCGATCATCTATAACCGTGCGGCCTTCTCCCAGCCCTTTCCGCTGCTGGAGTTGCGATTTGCCGACCTCAACGGTCACCTGATCGCCAGCCGTCGCTTCAAGCCCGGCGAGTACCTCAACGGCGACCTCGAAGGCCTGGCGGAAATGCCCCCGCAAACGCCGATCCACATCGCGCTGGACATCCTCGATCCTGGCCCGAAAGCGGTGAACTACAGCCTGAGCTTCCATTCGCCCGAGTGAAACGCTTCAGTGCTCAGGGATTGACGGCGGTTTTCTGACTTTGCCTGTACGGACCAAACCGCTGGCGATAACAGAATAACTGTTCAGATTTTGTTCAATTCAGCCTTTATCCAGTCATCGAGAGCGGGTATCATGCCAACCCTTTTTCGAACTCTCATGATCCGGCCCCACAACAGGGAAGTCCTATGTCGGCGGTACGCATCGGTCCATATACATTGCACAACGGCTTGATCCTCGCCCCCATGGCGGGTGTCACCGACCAGCCCTTTCGTCAGCTGTGCAAGCGACTGGGCGCAGGGCTTGTAGTCTCGGAAATGGTCACCAGCGACATGAGCTTGTGGAACACCCGCAAATCGCGGATGCGCATGATCCACGAAGGTGATCCCGAGCCACGCTCGGTACAGATCGCCGGCGGTGATGCGCAAATGCTGGCGGATGCGGCCCGGGCCAACGTGGAACTGGGCGCACAGATTATTGATATCAACATGGGTTGTCCGGCCAAGAAGGTCTGCAACAAGGCTGCCGGTTCCGCGCTGTTGAAAGATGAAGCACTGGTGACCGAGATCCTGCAGGCCGTGGTGGCTGCGGTTGATGTGCCGGTCACTCTGAAGATCCGCACGGGCTGGGACCGGGACAACAAAAACGGTCTGACCGTGGCGAAGATTGCCGAACAGGCAGGTATTACGGCGTTGGCGGTCCATGGCCGCACCCGAGCCGACCTGTACACCGGCGAGGCCGAATACGACACCATTGCCGCGATCAAGCAGGCAGTGTCGATTCCGGTCTTCGCCAATGGCGATATCGATTCACCCGAGAAGGCCCGGTACGTGCTCGACGCGACCGGTGCCGATGGCCTGCTGGTAGGCCGGGCTGCCCAGGGGCGGCCATGGATTTTTCGTGAGATCGACCATTTCCTGCGTACTGGCGAAAAACTGCCGGCGCCGGAGCTGATCGAGGTGGAACGTATTCTGCTTGAGCATCTGGCCGCGCTGCACGCCTTCTACGGAGATGTGATGGGCGTACGCATTGCTCGCAAGCATGTGGGCTGGTATCTCGCAACCCTGCCGGGCGCCAGGGAGTTCCGCGCCCACTTCAATCGTTTGGATGGTACGGAAACACAATGCGCCAACGTTCGGGAGTTTTTCGCCGAGCGTTACAAGAGCCTGACAGGGGACGAAGAAGGGGTGGCCGCATGACGATGATGACCGAGACTTTAGTGAGTGGAACAACACCCGTGAGCGACAACGTGAATTTGAAACAGCACCTCAATACGCCGAGCGAAGAAGGTCAGACCCTTCGCGGGAGTGTCGAGAAGGCGCTGCACAATTATTTCGCCCACCTTGAGGGCGCTGCCGTCACGGACGTGTACAACCTGGTGCTCTCCGAAGTCGAGGCCCCCCTGCTCGAGTGCGTGATGAATTACGTCAAGGGTAACCAGACCAAGGCCAGCGAGCTGCTCGGGCTAAACCGGGGCACGCTGCGCAAGAAACTCAAGCAGTACGATTTGCTGTAAGCATTCAATCAAACCAGAAAGGCGCCCGCGTAAAACCGGTCGCCTTTTTTGCTGACTCCTTTGCTTTTGATGGAAATTGAAATGACCGACCAGACTACCCGCCTGCCGATCCGCCGCGCCTTGATCAGTGTTTCCGACAAGACCGGGATCCTCGAATTCGCCAAGGAGCTTGAAGCTCTGGGCGTCGAGATCCTCTCCACCGGCGGGACGTTCAAGCTGCTGCGCGACAACGGCGTTGCCGCAGTGGAAGTCGCGGACTACACCGGTTTCGCAGAAATGATGGACGGTCGGGTCAAGACCCTGCACCCGAAAATCCACGGCGGGATCCTCGGTCGTCGCGGTATCGACGACGCGATCATGAACGAGCATGGCATCAAGCCGATCGATCTGGTTGCGGTCAACCTGTACCCGTTCGAAGCCACCATCAACAAGCCTGGCTGTGACCTGCCGAGCGCGATCGAGAACATCGATATCGGCGGCCCGACCATGGTCCGCTCGGCAGCAAAAACCACAAAGACGTGGCCATCGTGGTTAACGCCAGCGACTACGCCAACGTCCTGGAAGGCCTCAAGGCCGGCGGCCTGACCTACGCTCAGCGTTTCGACCTGATGCTCAAGGCCTTCGAACACACTGCTGCCTACGACGGCATGATCGCCAACTACATGGGCACCGTGAACCAGGCCGCTGAAACCCTCTCGACCTCCGGTCGCAGCGAGTTCCCGCGCACCTTCAACAGCCAGTTCGTCAAGGCTCAGGAAATGCGCTACGGCGAGAACCCGCACCAGAGCGCGGCGTTCTATGTTGAAGCCAGGCCAAGCGAAGTCGGCATCGCTACTGCCACCCAATTGCAAGGCAAGGAACTGTCGTACAACAACGTGGCCGACACCGATGCCGCGCTGGAATGTGTAAAGGGCTTCGTCAAGCCAGCCTGCGTAATCGTCAAGCACGCCAACCCGTGCGGCGTCGCCGTGAGCCCGGACGCCGAAGGCGGTATCCGTCAGGCCTACGAACTGGCTTACGCCACTGACACCGAATCCGCGTTCGGCGGCATCATCGCCTTCAACCGCGAGCTGGATGCTGAAACCGCCAAGGCCATTGTCGAGCGGCAGTTCGTCGAGGTGATCATCGCCCCAAGCGTCAGCGCAGAAGCCCGCGCCATCGTCGCGGCCAAAGCCAACGTGCGCCTGCTGGCCTGCGGCGAGTGGTCGACTGACCGTGCGGCTGCCTGGGACTACAAACGCGTCAACGGCGGTTTGCTGGTACAGAGCCGCGATATCGGCATGATCAGTGCCGATGACCTGAAAGTCGTGACCAAGCGTGCCCCGACCGAACAGGAAATCCATGACCTGATCTTCGCCTGGAAAGTGGCCAAGTACGTTAAGTCCAACGCCATCGTCTACGCCAAGAACCGTCAGACCATCGGTGTCGGCGCTGGCCAGATGAGCCGTGTGAACTCCGCCCGTATCGCCGCAATCAAGGCTGAACACGCCGGTTTGCAGGTACAGGGTGCAGTCATGGCCTCGGACGCATTCTTCCCGTTCCGCGACGGCATCGACAACGCGGCCAAGGTCGGCATCACTGCCGTGATCCAGCCAGGCGGCTCGATGCGTGATAACGAAGTGATTGCCGCTGCTGATGAAGCCGGCATCGCCATGGTATTCACCGGCATGCGCCACTTCCGTCACTGATACACCGCTCCCCCTGTAGGAGCTGCCGAAGGCTGCGATCTTTTGACTTTGCTTTTTACAATCAAGATCAAAAGATCGCAGCCTCGTTGCTCTCGACAGCTCCTACAAGGGTTTGCAGCGCACCCCATAGCTTCTTGAGGTTTTTGAAATGAATGTTTTGATCATTGGCAGCGGTGGCCGTGAACACGCCCTGGCCTGGAAAGTGGCTCAGGATCCGCGCGTGCAGAAGGTTTTCGTTGCTCCGGGCAACGCCGGCACCGCCATTGAAGCCAAGTGCGAAAACGTCGCCATCGACGTACTCGCCCTTGAGCAGCTTGCCGATTTTGCCGAGAAAAACGTCTCCCTGACCATCGTCGGCCCGGAAGTGCCACTGGTCGCAGGTGTTGTCGATCTGTTCCGCCAGCGTGGCCTGGATTGCTTCGGCCCGACCGCTGGCGCCGCTCAACTGGAAGGTTCGAAAGCGTTCACCAAGGACTTCCTGGCTCGCCACAAGATCCCGACCGCCGACTACCAGAACTTCACCGAGATCGAGCCGGCCCTGGCTTACTTGCGTGAGAAAGGCGCACCGATCGTGATCAAGGCCGATGGCCTGGCCGCCGGTAAAGGCGTGATCGTCGCCATGACGTTGGCTGAAGCTGAAGACGCCGTGCGCGACATGCTGGCGGGCAACGCTTTCGGCGAAGCCGGTTCCCGCGTCGTCATCGAAGAGTTTCTGGACGGCGAAGAAGCCAGCTTCATCGTCATGGTCGACGGCAAGAACGTACTGCCGATGGCCACCAGCCAGGACCACAAACGCGTCGGCGACGGCGACACCGGCCCGAACACTGGCGGCATGGGTGCTTACTCCCCTGCCCCGGTCGTGACCAGCGACGTCCACAAGCGCGTGATGGATCTGGTGATCTGGCCAACCGTGCGCGGCATGGCCGACGAAGGCAACGTCTACACCGGTTTCCTCTATGCCGGCCTGATGATCGACAAAGCCGGCAACCCAAAGGTTATCGAGTTCAACTGCCGTTTCGGCGACCCCGAGACCCAACCGGTGATGCTGCGTTTGCAGTCGAGCCTGGTGTTGCTGGTCGAAGCAGCCCTGGCGCAAGCCCTGGACAAGGTCGAAGCACAATGGGATCCACGTCCAAGCGTCGGCATCGTGCTGGCCGCTGGCGGCTATCCCGGTGACTACGCCAAAGGCGTGGCGATCAACGGTCTGGATGCAGCCGCAGGCCTGGAAGGCAAAGTCTTCCACGCCGGTACTGCACTCAAGGACGGCCAGGTGGTGACTGCCGGTGGTCGGGTGCTGTGCGCCACGGCGATGGGCGCCAGCGTTGATGCTGCCCAGCAGCAGGCTTACAAGCTGGCAGCCAGGATCGATTGGGAAGGCTGCTTCTATCGCAAGGACATCGGCTACCGCGCCATTGCCCGCGAGCGTGGCGAAAATCAGGAATAAGCCCTTCATTCGGCCAGGCAAGGGCGTGATGCCCTTGCCGGACTATTCCGGCGCCGCGCATAGTTATATTCTGGCATCAACCTACGAAGGGATTTCGCCGTGCGCTGGCTCAGGATTGCCATAGGCCTTACCGTCACTCTGTTGACCTTGCTCTGCATGCTCCCGGCCCAGGCCGCGCAAGGCAGTGGCTGGTCGGTTTTGCTCGACGAACAGGGCGACCTGCAGTTGAGCGACATCCGCTCCGCGCGCTTCACCAATCAATTCAGCCCCATCGAACTCGACCGCCTCACGGCCGCCGAGCCCGACGGCGCGTTATGGCTGCGCTTCAGGCTCGCACCCGGCAAGCACGAACAAGTGCTGCGCGTGTTCGCCCCTGACCTGTCGCACCTCAACCTGTATGTGCTGGACGGCGAAAAACTGGTCGAGCAACTGAACTCCGGCACCCAGCAACCTCAGGCCGAGCGGCCACTGCCCAGCAGCGACTTCATGTTGCCGCTGCCCCAAAGCGACAAAACCCTCGACGTCTACTTGCGACTGGTTTCCGAGCACCAGCTGCGGCCTTACATCACCCTGCAATCGGCGGTGATGACGGCGGCCAATCAGAACCTCACGCTGATCTACGGCCTGCTGTTCGGCTGCATCGGCATGCTGATCCTGCACAACGTCGTTCGTTACGCCTACACCCGCTCGCGCAGCAGTCTCTGGCTGGCTGCCTGCGAGTTTCTGCTGATGCTCAGTCTGGTTCTGCTGCTGAACCTGGCCGGCCCGTGGTTGCCGAACTGGCACGCCATCCAGACTCCCGGAGCCTACCTCGCCCTGTTGCTGACGGCACCGTGCGGCCTGATGTTCGCCTACCGCTTTTTTGCCCCGCTGGGCCCGCACCCGCTGAACAAACTACTGCTCGGCGACATCCTGTTCACGGTGGTCACCGGGCTGCTGCTGTTGTTCGTCAACACCCTGCCGCTGAACATCATCACCTACGTCCTGGTCGCACTCGCGGGCCTGAGCATGTTGTTCGTCAGCGGTTACCACTGGCAAAAAGGCTATCGCCCGGCCCGGCTGTTCGTCGTCGCCATGGTGGTGTTCAACATCGGCGCGCTGATCATCCTGCCGGCGCTGCTGGGGCTGACCCAGGTGGCACCGCAAGGCCTGATCATCACCCTGCTGGCGTTCATCTGCATCAGCGGCCTGTTGATGAGCATCGCCCTGGGCGAGCGCCAGCGCAGCATCACCGAAGACCGTTTCAGCGTCAGCCGCGACCTGGCGGCCAGCAATGCCGAGATCAATGCCAAGGCCGAGTTCCTGGCGAAGATCAGCCACGAAATCCGCACGCCGATGAATGGCGTGCTGGGCATGACCGAACTGCTGCTGGGCACGCCATTGTCGGTCAAGCAACGCGATTACGTGCAGACGATCCACAGCGCCGGCAACGAACTGCTGACCCTGATCAACGAGATTCTCGACATCTCCAAGCTCGAGTCCGGGCAGATTGAACTGGACGACGTGCAATTCGACCTCAATGCCCTGATCGAAGATTGCCTGAGTATTTTCCGCGCCAAGGCCGAACAGCAGAACGTCGAGCTGATCAGTTTTATCCAGCCGCAAGTGCCACGGGTGATCAGTGGTGATCCGACGCGACTGCGCCAGACCCTGCTGAGTCTGCTGGAAAACGCCCTGAAGAAAACCGACGAAGGCGAGATCCTGATTGTCGTCGCCCTCGACGAACGCAGCGCCAAACCACGCCTGCGTATCGCGGTGCAGGACAGCGGCGTGCCAATGGAGCCCGAAGAGCGCGATGCGCTGATGCACGCCGAACTGCACAGCAAGCACTTCCTGTCGGCCACTCGCCTGGGCGGTAACCTGGGACTGGTGATCGCTCGCCAACTGATCCGCCTGATGCAAGGGGAGTTCGGGATCAAAAGCGGCGCCAACCAGGGCAGCACCTTGTGGCTGACCCTGCCGCTGGACCCCGACCGTCTCGAGCACCCGACTTCCGACCTCGACAGCCCGTTGCAAGGCGCACGCGTACTGGTGGTGGACGACAACGACACCTGCCGCAAAGTGCTGGTGCAACAGTGCAGCGCCTGGGGCCTGAATGTCAGCGCCGTACCGTCCGGGAAAGAAGCCCTGGCGTTGCTGCGCACCAAGGCTCATCTGCGCGATTACTTCGATGTGGTCTTGCTCGACCAGAACATGCCCGGCATGACCGGCATGCAACTGGCGGCCAAGATCAAGGAAGACCCGAGCCTCAACCACGACATCCTGCTGATCATGCTCACCGGCATCAGCAATGCGCCGAGCAAGATCATTGCGCGCAACTCCGGGATCAAGCGCATCCTCGCCAAACCGGTGGCCGGCTACACCCTGAAAACAACCCTGGCGGACGAGCTGAACCAGCGCAACAAAGGCCTGGCAGTGCCGCACCACCTGCCCTCGGGCCCGACGTTGCCGGTCAAGGTACCCAGCGATTTCCGCATTCTGGTGGCCGAAGACAACAGCATTTCGACCAAGGTCATTCGCGGCATGCTGGGCAAGCTCAACCTGCAACCGGACACCGCCAGCAATGGCGAAGAAGCCTTGCAGGCGATGAAAGCCCAACGCTACGACCTGGTGCTGATGGACTGCGAAATGCCGATCCTCGACGGTTTCTCCGCCACCCAGCAATTGCGCGCATGGGAAGTCGGTAACCAACGGATTCGCACACCGGTGGTGGCGTTGACCGCACACATCCTCGCCGAGCATAAAGAGCGCGCGCGCCAGGCCGGGATGGATGGGCACATGGCCAAACCGGTCGAGTTGTCGCAGTTGCGCGAACTGATCGAACACTGGGTGGCCCAACGTGATCAGCAGAACCGGGCCACGACGCAAACGTCCTGAGCACCGACAGATGCCGTGGTGCCTGATAGACTCCGCTTCGACTTCCCTCGCCAGTGAGCTAGCACCATGCTCCACGTGTTATTCAGCGTTTACCTGAAGATGCTGGTGCTCTACAGCCCGTTCTTCGTGTTGTCCTGTTTCATCAGCCTGACCCGTGGCTACTCGCGCAAGGAACAACGCCGTCTGGCCTGGAAAGTGGCCGTCGCGACGCTGGTTTCCAGCGTGTTGCTGTACCTGTTCGGGCGAGTGATTTTCAGTGTGTTCGGGATTACGGTGGATGCGTTCCGCATCGGGGCCGGCAGTGTGCTGTTCATCTCGGCACTGGGCATGGCCCAAGGCAAGTCCGCGGTGCAGACCGACAACGTGCAGCAGGACGTGACGATCGTGCCGCTGACCATTCCGCTGACGGTCGGCCCTGGCACCATCGGTGCGCTGCTGGTGATGGGCGTGAGCCAGCCGCACTGGGATGACAAGCTCACCGCTATTCTCAGCATTGCCCTGGCCAGTTTTACGGTTGGGGTGGTGCTTTATCTGTCCAACCGTATCGAACGGATTCTCGGTGATCAGGGGTTACAGATTGTCAGCCGGTTAATGGGGTTGTTTGTGTGTGCCCTGGCGGCACAGATCATCTTTACCGGGGTCAAGGGTTACCTGGTGCCCTGAATGCACAAGGCCGAAGGATTTAAAGCCCTCGGCCCTGCTCGCACTGTTCAAATGACGCCGATTTCGGCGCATTGAGCGGCCCGCTGCGCCCAAAGGCTCAAGAGGCAGGTTTATCGCCATACCAACGCGGCGTGTAGACCCACTCGCCACCACTGGCTCGCGGGAACACGCAGGTGGTGGAAGAGCCGATCAAGACCATGGTCCGCATGTCGACCTGGTCCGGGGTCAATTGCCCCAGCGTGGTCACACGCAAGGTCTGGCCCGGGCGACCGATGTCACGCCCGAGCACCACCGGTGTTTCGGCAGTGCGATGCTGTGCGACGATTTCCAGAGCCCGGCCCAATTGCCACGGACGCGAACGGGAAATCGGGTTATAGAAGGCCAGGGCCAGGTCAGCCTGAGAGGCCAGATCCAGGCGTTTCTCGATAATCGACCACGGCTTGAGGTTGTCCGAGAGCGAGATCACGCAGAAGTCATGACCCAACGGTGCGCCGGCCTGAGCAGCCGTGGCCAGGGAGGCGGAAACGCCGGGGAGGATTTCCAGATCGACGTTGTGCCAGTTCGTATCGCTCGACTCGTGCAGGGCTTCGAGGACCGCAGCGGCCATGGCAAATACACCCGGATCGCCGGACGACACCACCACCACCGAACGCCCCTGGGCCGCGAGTTCGAACGCGTGACGAGCACGCTGCATCTCTTCGCGGTTGTCGGTGCAGTGCATGACCTGATCGGCGCGCAAAGGGCCGGCCATACGTACGTAGGTTTCATAACCCAACACGTCGTTGGCCCGGGCCAGTTCGGCCTTCACCGCAGGCACCATCAATTCAGCCGCGCCGGGGCCCAGGCCGATCACCGCCAGACGCCCACGAGGACGACCGATCAGCAGCGGATCAAGCGGTTCGGCGGCGACCGCTATGGCCATCGACTCATTGATTTCGATAGACGTGAGCAGCGACGGTGCAGCGCTCCGTACCTGTTCAAGCACGCTGCCGGAGCGAGCGCTAAAGCGCAGCGGCACCGCCAGTTCAAGCGCAGCTTCGCGCAATGCGCCGTTGACCATGTCGCCCTCGCCCGCCAACAGGCAAGCCAGCGACGGCAAAGCAATGTTCGCTTCATGCAGAGCCGTGCGAATGGCACCGGCCAGATCAGCCGCTCCCGCCGTCACCGCTACCAGCACATTGCGTGGATAAATCAGCAGCTCATTGGCACTTGGCTGCCGCTCGGCATGACCGACATGAATCGCCAATCGCGCCTGCTGATCTTGCGGCAAATGTGCCTCGGCCAACCACGGTGCCGGGCCTTCGATGCGCACCGACTCGCCCGCGAGCAAATCCGAGACGAAGCGCTTGCCCTGCTCCAGATCGTCGAGGGCATAACCCTTGGGCGGGTTAAGCAAACAGGTGCCAAAACGCAATTCACCGCTGGTGGTGATCGCCGCCGCGACGTCCAGCGCTGCCGCGATCTCCCGCGCCAACACGTTCACCCCGCCCAGGCCACCGAGCAGCGGCACCACGGCGCTGCCGTCTTCGGCCACGGCCAACACCGGCGGCTCGGCGCCTTTCTCCAGTAACAGCGGCGCCAGGGTGCGAATGACAATGCCGGCCGCGCACAGGGCGATGATCGGCGTGTCTCGCTGATAGAGCTCGCGCAGCGTCGCGCCGAACTCGTGATAGCGGCGGTCGGCACCTTCGACCCGCCCGGCCAGGCCGTGGATCAGCGCATCCGGGTAGCGCTGCTGAATCCGCCGCGCGGTAGCGAGGCTGCCATTACCGAGAATGACAATCGCTGGAGCAGGACGGCCGATCACCCTTGCCACCGTTCGCCGGGCACGATGATCAGCGAGAAGTACGGCGACGACATCGGCTCGACTTCATCCAGCGGGACGATTTTCTGGTTGGCCATGGTCGCGCGTTCAACGTACAGCGCGCGCCCGGCCATGCCGAGTTCCTCCAGCACCTGACGCACCTTGGGAAAGTTACGTCCCAGCTTCATGATCACCGCCGCATCGGCATCGGCCAGGCGACGTTTCAGTTCGTCATGAGGCAACACGCCGGACAACACCGACAGGCTCTGATTGCGATACACCAGCGGCGAACCCAGCACCGAAGCACTGCCGAGCATCGAGCAGACGCCCGGCACCACTTCGGCGACGTAACGCTCGGCCAGGCGATCGTGCAGGTACATGTAGGAACCGTAGAAGAACGGGTCACCTTCGCAGATCACCGCCACGTCGCGGCCCGCGTCCAGGTGTTCCGCCAACTGCCCGGCCGCCGTGTCGTAGAAGTCGCTGATCACTTGTTCGTAGGACAGCGGCGCCGGCAGCGCTTCAGTGGTCACCGGGTATACCAGCGGCAACAGGTTTTGCGCATCTGCAAGGTGCGCTTCGATGATGCCGAACGCATTGCCCTTCTTGCCCTTGGCAACGAAGTACGCCACCACCGGCGATTCGCGCAGCAAGCGCAGGGCTTTGACGGTAATCAGTTCCGGATCACCGGGGCCGACGCCCAGGCCGATCAAGCGTCCAGGTTGCTGCATCATTCGATCTCCGTGGCGAGGGCGTTGACGGCGGCGGCGGCCATGGCGCTACCGCCCAGCCGGCCCTGCATGATGACAAACGGCACACCGCGACTGTCCGCCGCCAGCATCGCCTTGGATTCGGCGGCCCCGACGAAGCCCACCGGGAAGCCAAGAATCAACGCCGGTTTTGGAGCGCCAGCGTCGATCATCTCCAACAAGTAAAACAACGCGGTCGGCGCGTTGCCGATCACCACCACGCTGCCTTCCAGGTATGGACGCCACAGTTCCAGCGCGGCAGCGGAACGGGTGTTGCCCAGCTCGCGGGCAAGCGCAGGAACGCTGTCATCGCGCAGGGTGCAAATCACCGGGTTGTTCGCTGGCAAACGCGCGCGGGTCACGCCTTCGCTGACCATCCGTGCATCACACAGGATCGGCGCACCGGCCGCCAGCGCATCACGCCCGGCCTTGCCGGCGCCTTCGGAGAATTGCAGACCGTCGATGGCCTCGACCATGCCGCACGCATGGATCACCCGCACCGCGAGTTTTTCCAGGTCGGCCGGGATGCGTGAAAGGTTAGCCTCGGCACGAATGATCGCGAAGGAGTTGCGATAGATCTCCTGACCGTCGCGGATGTAATCAAGCATCTAGGGGGCTCCGTGAGCAGGCGTCGAGCAAGGCTGCGACCGCTTCAATAGTAAGATTGCGTGCGTGCAACGCGCCGAAACCCGGCAGCGTGGCATCGCGAAAATAGAGGTCGTAGTGACCGGGTGACACCGCCAGCAGGGTGACTGGCGCGATGTGCGCAGCGGCGCAGGAACGTGGGCAGCCGGACAAGTGCAGATCCAGAATTTGGCCGTGACGTTGCCGCAACGCCGCCAGTTGCAGCGCATCGCTTTTGGTGTCGGACAGGCCCTTGCCGCAACCGGCGGAACCGGTGCAGGCGATCAGATGCGCCAAGGCATCATCTGCCGAACAGCGCAGTCCCAGATTTTCCAGGCTGTGGGTAACTTCAGCGGCGGCGCTTTCCTGGATACCCGGCAGCAGCAGGCTTTGCCATGGCGTGAAACGCAGACTGCCATCGCCGTGCTCGCGGGCCAGTTTGGCAGCTCCCCGGAGCATGGCAGGATCGAGCCGGCCCAGCGTTGGCACCGCGCCGATATAGACGCGAGCGGTTTCACGCTGTGGATGCGCGCCGATGTGCAGCGCCTCCGGGGACGCGACACGCTGCCAATAGGCGATGGACACCAGCGGCACACGTTCGGCCACTTTCGTGACAAACCCGGCCAACGGCTGTTCGGCCAGCAAATGACGCATGCGCGCCTGGTCGGGACGCGCCAGGTCGAGGAACAACTCAAGCACCGCCACCACCAGTGCGTGGCCATCGTCCAGCCGCACCGCACCGATCGGCGCATCCGTCGGGCATCCGGCCAGACCGAAGCCCAGCAGGCACTCGCCATCCTGTTCACCGGCGCTCAACCACAGGTCATGGTGATGCTCGAGCATCGCCAGGCCTTCGCCGCCATCGAGTTGCACAGCAAACTTGGCGCTCAACTCATGAAAACGCGGGTGGCTTTGCAGGCTGTCGAGGATCTGTTCGGCCAGCGGACGTGTATCGAACAGCATCTGCCGATCGATCCCGGCGCTCGGGCTGAGCATCAGGTTACGCACATCGTCGCCCGCTGCGGTCCGTGGCCCCAACCCGGCGGCCAGCAAGCTGTCGATCAAACCGGCCTGTTCACTGCCAATCCCGCGTATCTGCAGGTTGGCGCGGTTGGTCGCCTCGATCACGCCGCCCGCGTAACGCTGCGCCGCATCGGCGACGGCAACCGCCTGATCGGCGCTGATCGAGCCGCCATTCAACTTGATCCGACAGATCCCGCCATCCAGCGCCTGGACGATACGCAGCAACCCGGGCAGGCCGAGGGGCGTAGGGCGGTGGACATCGGGCGTTCGTTCAAGGGGGCGACCGGCAGAGTGGGAAAGGCGCTTCGCGGGCGAAGGCGCGGTATTATGCCTGCTTTGTCAGGCGGCATGAAAAGCCTGCCCGTCGGAACAGTCCGTTTGAGGACTATTTTTGAGGACTGTAGATGTCACCCTGGCTGACAGTAGTGGGAATCGGTGAAGACGGCTTCAAAGGCCTGGGCAAAAATGCCCGAAGGGCTCTGCTGGGCGCTTCGCGGATCATTGGCGGCCAGCGCCAACTGGATTTGTTGCCGGTGTGCATTCGCGGCGAGCGGCAATTGTGGCCCAGCCCGTTTTCCCTGGGACCGGTGCTTGAGCGTCATGGCGAACCGGTTTGCGTGCTGGCCAGCGGCGATCCTATGTTCTTCGGCGTCGGCGCCAGCCTTGCGCGGCACGTGCCCGCCGAACAGATGCTGATCCTGCCAGCACCCTCTTGCTGCTCCCTCGCGGCGGCGCGCATGGGCTGGCCGTTGCAGGACGTGGTGACGCTGTCAGTGGTGGCCCGTCCGGTCGCCGCGCTCAACGCGCAGTTGTTCAGTGGCGTGCGCTTGCTGGTGCTGAGCAATGACGGACAGAGCCCGACGGCCATTGCGGCGTTGCTGCGTGAACGTGGTTTTGGGCCGAGCCGGCTGACCGTTCTGGAACATTTGGGCGCTGATACCGAACGGCGAATCGACGGCGTTGCCTGCGACTGGACCTCATCAGGCGTTGCCGATCTCAACGTGATCGCCATCGAATGCATCGCCGAATCCGGCACCGCGCGGCTTTCTCGCCTGGCCGGTCTTGCGGATTCAGCCTTCCAGCATGACGGCCAACTGACCAAACGCGACGTGCGCGCCATCACCCTCGCCCGCCTCGCGCCGACACCCGGCGAACTTCTGTGGGACGTCGGCGCCGGCAGCGGCTCGATCGGCATCGAATGGATGCGCGCTCACCCGAGTTGCCGGGCATTGGCCATCGAGGCCGATGACAGTCGGCAACGGTTGATCGAACACAACCGCGATGCCCTTGGCGTTCCAGGCCTGCAATTGATTCGCGGCAGCGCGCCGCAAGCCTTGGCCGGGCTCGAGCGCCCGGACGCGATTTTCATTGGCGGCGGCGTGACCCGCGACGGCGTGCTCGACACCTGCTGGTCTGCGCTGAAACCCGGCGGCAGGCTGATCGCCAATGCAGTGACCCTGCAAAGCGAAATGACCCTGATGGCCTGGCGCGAACAGCAGGGTGGTGAGTTGACCCGCATTCATATCGCTCAGGCGCAGCCGCTGGGCGAGTTCGACACCTGGCGTCAGGCGTTGCCGATTACCTTGCTCGACGTGACGAAGCCGTTCGATGCGTGACGAAACCGCCGAACAACCTGCGCCCCTGCGCAGCGGCCTGACCACCGGCAGCTGCGCCACGGCTACCAGCCTCGCCGCTGCGCGACTGTTGCTCAGCGGCATGGCTGCCGACGCCGTGGAAATCGTTTTGCCCAAGGGCAAACAGGTGCAGATGCGCCTGGAGTTCTGCCGATTGATTGAGGACGGTGCCGAAGCCGGAACGATCAAGGATGCAGGTGATGATCCAGACGTGACGCACGGGGCGCTGCTCTATTCCCTGGTGCGGCTGGGTGCGGAGCCGGGCATTCGATTTATTGCGGGGCGGGGCGTCGGCACTGTCACCCGGCCGGGCTTGGTGTTGGCCGTTGGCGAACCGGCGATCAACCCGGTGCCGCGCAAGATGATCACCGATCACCTGACCTTGCTGGCCGAAGAACTCGATTATCACGGCGGTTTCGAGGTCACGGTCAACGTCGAAGGTGGTGAAGCCCTGGCGCTGAAAACCATGAACCCGCGCCTGGGGATTCTCGGCGGACTGTCGATCCTCGGCACCAGCGGCATCGTCCGGCCGTTTTCCTGCGCGGCCTACATCGCCTCGATCCACCAAGGCATCGACGTCGCCAAAACCAACGGCTACCTGCACATCGCCGCCTGCACCGGCAACGCCAGCGAAGACACCATGCGCCGGGTCTACAGCCTGCCGGAAATCGCCCTGATCGAAATGGGCGACTTCGTCGGCGCGGTGCTCAAGCATGTGCGCAAAGTGCCTGTGGACAAACTCAGCATTTGTGGTGGCTTCGGCAAGATCAGCAAACTGGCGGCCGGGCATATGGATTTGCACAGTCGGCATTCAAGCATCGACCTGCCGCAACTGGCTGAATGGGCGGCTACGATGAGGGCTGATGCCTCTTTGCAGCAATCGATCCGAGAGGCCAATACCAGTCAGCAGGCATTGGCCATGGCCAGCGCGGCCGGGATCGCGCTGGGTGATGAGGTGTGTCGGCATGCCCTGGAATTTGCCCGTAGCGTGGTGCCGGCGCAGGTTCAGGTCGAGGTGTTTGCGATTGATCGCCAGGGCGGGATTGTCGGGCATGCGGGAGCTTTTCAATGAAGCGCCTGTTGTTGCTCGGTGGCGTCACCGAAGCGCTGGCCATCGCCCGAACACTTGGGCCGGAACATATTTACAGCCTGGCCGGCGTTGGTCGGGTGCCGACAGACCTGACCTGTCAGGTTCGCGTCGGCGGTTATGGTGGGGCGCAAGGCCTGGCGCAGTTCATTCGAGATCAAGGCATTGAACTGCTGCTCGACGCGACCCATCCCTACGCCGCACAAATCAGCCAGAACGCCGCGAACGCCGCGCAATTGAGTGGCATCCCGTGCTGGGCGCTTCGGCGTCCGGCCTGGCAACCACAGGCTGGGGATGACTGGCGGGAAGTCAGCGACTGGGCCGAATTGATCGAGGCGCTGGAACCCTTCCACCGACCGCTGTTCACCCTCGGTCGCGAGCCTTTGCAGCATCTGCAGGAAATCCCCCCGGAGCAGTTCTGGACCTTGCGTGCACTCGACGTTTACCCCGGCAACGAACGCTGCGAAGTCATCGGCGCCCGTGGGCCGTTTGTGATCGAGGATGAACGCGAACTGTTCGAGCGTCGGCAGATCGACGTGCTGATCAGCAAAAACAGCGGCAGTACCGCCACCGAACCGAAGCTTGAAGTGGCGCGTGAGCGTGGAGTGCCGGTGTTGCTGTTGAAGCGGCCGGTGTTGGCGAGGGTTGAGCGGGAGTTTGGATCGGTCAAGCAAATGCTGGAAGCCCTGAACTTTCAATACTATTCCGAAGGTAATTCTGCGAATTAGCTGGCAAATTTTTAGGAAAGAGACATCGGTAATGAGGAGTCAGTCATGACCGAACAATTCACCCGCTTCGACGCTGCCGAGTTTCTCAAGACACCGGAAGAAATGGCCGCTTACCTGGATGCTTGCTTTGACGAAGATGCAGACGATGGAATCCTCATACGCGCTGCGCTCAACGACATTGCCCGGGCACAAGGCATGACCCAAGTCGCTCGTGATGCGGGCCTGGGTCGCGAGAGTCTGTACAAAGCGTCAGGCAGCACTGGCAATCCGGAATTCGAGACTATCATGAAAGTCATGAAAGCCTTGGGTCTGCGTCTGCATGCTGTTGCGCTCTGAGCATGCTGCGACACCGCACCGCACGCCGCTTTTTTACTTATCGGTCCTGATCAGGCTAAATAGCCACGCCTGATCGCCCACCCAACCGGATTTATCCCATGTCCCGACAACGGCTTGCATTTGCCTGGATCGCCTGCCTGGCAGTGCTGTTCAATATGCTCGCCATGCCGTTGACCGGAGCGATGGAGCAGTCGGCGAAATCACCCGCCGAGCAATTGCTGTGGGGCAGTTTCTGCACGTCCAGCGGCACCAGGATGGTGGCAATTTCCCTGGGCACGGTCGAGCACAAAGCCCCGCAGAACGACGATCATTCCAACATGCAGCATTGCTGGTGCTGCTCGGGTTCTGCGCCGTTGGTGGCGTTGCCGGGGCATGTGCCGCAGTTGTATTTCGCGCGGTTCGAGGCCAATCCAGGCCTGCCGCCCGCCTCTCTCGATACGCCGACACCGCGCCAGCAATGGCCGAGTCTCAACCCCCGCGCGTCCCCTCTGGTGTGACTCCTTCTCGCAATTGACCTGCGTTTTGAATCGTTCCGGAGAACTGCCATGTTGAACAAAATCATCGTTCTGGCCGCATTGCTGCTGCCTGCCTGTTTTGCCAATGCTCACGAATACAAGGCCGGCGAGCTCGAAATCGCCCATCCGTGGTCGCAAGAACTGCCACCGAACGCGCCAACCGTGGCGGCTTACTTCGTGATTCACAACAACGGTAAAATCGCTGACCGTTTGCTGAGCGTTGACTCGCCGATTTCCAGCGAAGCCCAGTTGCATGAGCACGTCATGCAGAACGATTTGATGAAAATGCAACAAGTGCCGAGCGTTGAAATCCCTGCCGGCGGCAACGTCACGTTTGCGCCGATGGCCTATCACGTGATGCTGCTGAACCTCAAGGACCGCAGCCTGTTGAGCGACGGCAAACACTTCCCGTTGACCCTGCATTTCGAGAAGTCCGGTGACGTGACGGTTGAAGTCGCAGTGCAAAAAAGGCCCCGGACAGCCTGCAAGGGCACATGCACGCCCAGTAATCGCCAACATAAAACACGCCCATGCACGCCTTTAGCGCCAGGTCATCCGTGCGCCGCCGTCAGCCCCTGAGCCTGACCCGCGGCAGCTGGATCAGCCTGTTCGCCATGTTGATGATCTTTATCGGCCCACTGATTTCTCAGTCGATGCCGATGAATCAACGCGCCTCGATGTCGATGTCGATGTCCATGAACATGTCGATGGACATGAGCATGGACGGGCACAGCGAGCATGCCCAGAAACAAGCCGCCGAGCATCACGCGCTCTGGGAAAAATGCGGCTATTGCAGCCTGCTGTTCAACTGCCCGGCGCTTACGGGCGGGCAGTCCTTCACGGCGTTCGATACGCCTCACGCCACGACCTTCACCACACCTGCCACCCGCCTGGGCCATCCCCGGCAAACCTTCTTCCCCGGCGCTCGAACCCGCGCCCCGCCTATCGCTTCGTAAACACGCCCCCGATCTCACACGGTCAGAAGACAGCCAAAGGCTTGATACCGGTCGGTTAAGGATTTGAACTCCGCAGTTCTTGTGGGGGGGTGAGCTCGCTCGCGATCACGGTCGTGCATTCAACACTTGTGTTGCCTGTCAGTCCGCTATCGCGAGCAAGCTCGCTCCCACATGGACCGCCCTTAACTTTCCGGGATTGCGCACGCGCTGCCGGCCGTGTCGTTTACGACTGTTCGATGGAAATTTTCATGTCCCGCTTTTCTACTGACACACGCTTGAGCTGCACCCCGACATCCTTTGCCCTGAACGAATCCCGACTTCGTTTCAGGCACGCTATCGCCGTCCTTTGCGGCGTTTTGCTGACCCCTATGGCGTTGGCCGATGAACACCCCGACCACGCCGAAGAACTGAGCCCGACCGTGATCACCGCCATCGCGCCAAGCTCGCCGCTGACCATCGTCACCAACCCCAAAGACCCGCGCCAACCGGTACCGGCCAGCGACGGTGGCGACTATTTGAAGACCATTCCCGGCTTCGCCCTGGTGCGCAATGGCGGCACTAACGGCGATCCGGTGTTGCGCGGCATGTTCGGCTCGCGGCTGAACATCCTCACCAACGGCAGCATGATGCTCGGCGCCTGTCCCGGCCGGATGGACGCACCAACCTCGTACATCTCCCCCGAGACCTACGACAAACTCACCGTCATCAAAGGCCCGCAAACCGTGCTCTGGGGGCCGGGCGCATCGGCCGGCACAGTCCTCTTCGACCGGGAGCCGGAACACTTCGGCGAACTCGGCACCTGGGTTAATGCCAGCGTGCTGGCCGGCTCCAACGGTCGCTTCGACAAAGTAGTGGACGCCGCTGCCGGCGGTGCTCTGGGCTACGTGCGGGTGATCGGCAACACCGCGCATTCAGACGACTACAAGGACGGCAACAACGACACCGTCGCGTCGCGTTACGACAAGTGGAACGGCGATGTCGCGGTGGGCTGGACCCCGGACGCCGACACCTTGCTGGAGCTGACCGCCGGCAAGGGTGATGGCCAAGCACGTTCCGCCGGACGCGGTATGGACGGTACGCAGTTCAAGCGTGAAAGCCTGGGCTTGCGGTTCGAGAAATCCAACATCGGCGAGGTGCTGGACAAGATCGAGGCACAGGTCTACTACAACTACGCCGACCACGTGATGGACAACTACACCCTGCGCACGCCCTCCGGCACCGGGATGATGGCAGGTCCCATGGCTTCCAATGTCGACCGCCGCACCCTCGGCGCACGGATCAAAGCCACCTGGCACTGGGCCGATGTGCAGTTGATCAGCGGCCTCGACGCGCAGACCAACGAACACCGTCAACGCAGCGCCATGGGCGTCGACACCTACAAAGACCAGCCCTACACCAAGGACGCCGACTTCCATAACTACGGCGCATTCGGCGAGCTGACCTGGTACGCCGCCGACCGTGACCGGCTGATTACCGGCGCACGCGTGGACCGTGCTTCGGCCAAGGATTATCGGCAGGCCATCGGCTCCGGGATGATGAGCATGCCGAACCCGACTGCCGACCAGACCCGCGCCGACACGCTGCCGAGCGGTTTCGTCCGTTACGAGCACGACTTGGCCGACAGCCCGACCACGCTCTACGCCGGCCTCGGCCACAGCCAGCGTTTCCCGGATTACTGGGAGCTGTTTTCGCCGAAGTCCGGCCCCGCCGGTTCGGTGAATGCCTTTGATTCGATCAAACCGGAAAAACCACCCAGCTCGACTTCGGCCTGCAATACAAGACCGAAGACCTCGAAGCCTGGGCCTCGGGTTACGTCGGTCAGGTGCGTGATTACATCCTGTTCAACTACACGCCAACCATGATGGGCACCACCTCTCAGGCGCAGAACATCGACGCGCGAATCATGGGTGGCGAACTCGGTGCTGCTTACAAACTGACCTCCAACTGGAAGGCCGACGCGACCCTGGCCTATGCCTGGGGCAAGAACAGCAGCGACGGTAAAGCGCTACCGCAAATGCCGCCGCTGGATGCGCGCTTCGGCCTGACCTACAGCGAAGACAACTGGAGCGCCGGGGCTTTATGGCGCGTGGTCGCGGCGCAAAACCGCATCGACCAGAACAAGGGCAACGTGGTCGGCAAGGACTTCGACAAGAGCTCCGGGTTCGGCGTGTTCTCGTTGAACGGCGCGTACCGCATCAACAAAAACTGGAAGGTCAGCAGCGGCGTCGACAACTTGTTTGGCAAGGCATACGCCGAGCATTTGAACCTGGCAGGGAATGCCGGTTTCGGCTACCCGGCCAATGACCCGCAAGCCATCAACGAACCGGGGCGCACGCTCTGGACCAAGGTGGACATGAGTTTCTAACAACAAGAAGTCAAAAGATCGCAGCCTTCGGCAGCTCCTACATGGGCAAGAATGCCGCAGCAATTGCGGGAGTACACACATCCCGCAGGAGCTGCCGGAGGCTGCGATCTTTTCAAGACACTTGAATCGCCAAGCGGAGCAAACCTGATGACAAAGCCCAAACCGAATTTCTACAACCTGGCCTGGCGTTGGCATTTCTATGCCGGGTTATTCGTCGCGCCATTCATGGTGATGCTGGCCGTGACCGGCACCATTTACCTGTTCAAACCGCAACTCGACCCGCTGATGTACGGCAGCCTGATGAACGTCCCGGCCGGACACCACACGGTATCCGCCGATGACTTGGCCAAGCGGGTGAAAGAGGCCTATCCACAAGGCCAGATCAAACAATACCTGCCGCCGCTCAACGCCGGACGCAGCGCGCAGTTTGTCGTGATAAACGGCGGTCACGAGCTCAACGTCTTCATCGACCCGTACCACGGCGACATCCTCGGCGAGCAAGACGCCAGGAAAAACCTGCAAGCCCTCGCCCGGGCGATTCATGGCGAGCTGATGATCGGCACCGTCGGTGATCGGCTGGTGGAACTGGCCGCTGGCTGGGGCGTGGTGCTGGTGGTGTCCGGGGTATTTCTGTGGTGGCCGCGCGGCCAGTATGCCGGCGTGTTGTGGCCACGTTTCAGCCGTCGCGGTCGTGTGCTGTGGCGCGACCTGCACGCCGTGACCGGATTCTGGGGCGCGGCATTCCTGCTAGTGATGCTGCTCAGCGGCATGACCTGGACCGGTTTCTGGGGCAAGCAATACGCCGAAGTCTGGAACCGCTTCCCGGCGGCGATGTGGAACGACATGCCAAAATCCGACGTCGAGGCCCGAAGCCTCAACAGCGCCGCGCGCCAGACCGTACCCTGGGCCATGGAAAACACGCCGATGCCAATGTCCGGCGACCATGCCGAGCACATGGCCCACGACGCCGCGCCGGTCGGTCCCGCCGCGCCGAGCATCAGCCTGCAAGACGTACAACACATCGCCGAGCAAAGCAAGGTTGAACCGGGCTACAGCATCACCCTGCCGACCACCGCCACCGGTGTGTTCACCATCGCCGTGTTCGCCGACGACCCGCGCAACGACGCCACCCTGCACGTCGATCAATACACCGGCAAGGTCCTCGCCGACGTGCGTTACGAGCAGTACGGCGCCGTCGCCCGGGCCACGGAAATCGGCGTGATGCTGCATGAAGGCAAGATGTTTGGTGCGCTCAATCAGATCATCGTGCTGCTGATCTGCCTGATGATTCTGCTCAGCGCCGTCAGCAGCGTGGTGATCTGGTGGAAGCGTCGGCCAACCGGCCAGTTCGGTGTACCGCCGTTGCGCCACGACCTGCCGAAATGGAAAACCGGCGTGGCGATCATGCTGGCGCTGGCGGTGATTTTTCCGCTGGTGGGGGCTTCGTTGATTGTGGTGTGGCTGCTGGATCGGCTGCTGCTGTCGCGCCTCAACCGACAAACTGAATCGGCCTCATCTTCATCATGAGTCAGGCGAGATGCGCGCATTAGAGGGATCTGTAGACTTCGCGCGCTTATCTCTCGGCCGTTTTTAGTGTTACTGTATAACACTAATTCGCCGCCCCGCCCGCGACAGGCATGTTGCGGGTTTTCTTTTGCAGAAGTGATTCACCGCCCCGATGAACAAGTACCTCGTGTCCAGCCTTTGCCTGTTTGCCTTGAACCACACTGCTCAGGCGCAAACGTTGACGTTGCCCACCGGCAGCATCACCGCGCAGGCGAATGACGACGAAACCGTCAGCCTCACCACCCCGACTACCGCCGGTTCGCGCCTGAACCTCACCGCGATGGAAACCCCGGCCAGCGTCGAAAGCCTGAGCGGCGAGCAGGTCCGCGTGCGCGGTGATCGCAGCGTGCAGGACGCGGTATCGCGCAGCACCGGGATCAGCCGCACCGGCACGCCGGGCGATGGCGGCACGTCGTTGTCGGCGCGGGGTTTTACCGGGCAGGGCTCGGTGATGCAGTTGTATGACGGCAACCGGATGTACAGCGGCATGGGCACCGTGACGTTCCCGGTCGACACCTGGTCGGTGGAGCGCGTCGACGTGCTGCGCGGCCCAGCGTCGGTGTTGTACGGCGAAGGCGCGACCGGGGCGGTGGTCAACGTGATCCCGAAAAAACCCTTTGAAGGCGAGATCGAAAACCATCTGCGCGTCGGCTACGGTTCCTACGACAGTCAGCAGCAAGCCTTCGACAGCGGCGGTTCGCTGACCGATACCTTGAGCTATCGCCTGAACCTCAATCGCCTGCGCAGCAACGGTTGGGTCGATCGCGGTGATTCCTCCAGCGACTTCATCAGCGCCGCCCTGCGCTGGCAGGCCACGGACGATTTGACGTTCACCCTGGCCCACGATTACGGTGATCAAACGCCGATGAATTATTTCGGCACGCCGCTGATCAATGGCCACTTCAAGGACAGCCTGCGGGACAAGAACTACAACGTCAGCAACGACAAGCAGCACTACAACGATCAATGGACGCGGCTGACCAGCGACTGGCAAATCTCCGACAACGTCAGTTCGAGCAACGAGCTGTATTACCTCAAGGCCCAACGCCGCTGGCAGAACGCCGAGAACTACAACTTCGACCGCGACACCCAGCAGCTCAGCCGCAGCGGTTATTTTGGCATCGGCCACACTCAGGAACAGGTCGGTGATCGTCAGACGTTCACCTTCAAACACACCCTGTTCGGCCTCGACAGCCAGACTGTGACGGGCGTCGATTACAACCGCATCCGCTTCCAGCTCGACAGCAACTCGCCGTTCAACGATGTGCTGGCGGGCAGGCAACCGCTGGATTTGTATCACCCGCAACCGGGTCGTTTTGAAAGCGCCGATCCGTATCGCAGCCAGTTCCAGAACACCACCAAACAGATGTCAGCCTTCGCTGAAAACCGCACGCAACTGAGCGAGCGCTGGTCGCTGGTGACTGGCGTGCGCCGGGATTACGTGCACGTGGATCGCACCGATCTGATCAACGACAGCCAAAGCGACAAGACCCTGACCGGCAATAACTGGAAGGCCGGACTGGTGTTTGCCGTGACCCCGGATACCTCGCTCTACGGCCAGTACGCCACCAGCACCGACGGCGTCGGCGGCTTGATTTCCCTGAGTCCGAACCAGCAGCATTACGATTTGTCGACGGCGAAACAGACCGAAATCGGCCTGAAGCAATTGTTCTGGGACCAGCGTGGCGAGTTCACCCTGGCGGCTTATCACATCGTCAAAAAGAAACTGCTGACCGACGACCCTAGCAACCCGACGCTCAAGCAGCAGGTCGGCCAGCAGTCGTCGAATGGGTTGGAAGCGAGCCTTGATCTGCAACTGCCGCATGCGTGGCAACTGCAAGCCAACGCGGCGATTGTCAAAGCCAGGTACGACGATTTTTCTGCGGTGGTGGACGGTGAAACGTTGTCGTATAACGGCAATCGCCCGACCGATGTACCGCGCCGTACCGCCAATCTGTGGCTGAGCAAAGCGATCAATGATGATCTGAAGGCTGGGGCGGGTGTGCGCTATGTCGATGCGCGGTTTGCGGACATGGCGAACCGGAATGAGTTGCCGAGTTACACCGTGGTGGATGCGACGTTGGCGTGGAAAGCGTTGCGCAATACGACGTTGGGGTTGCAGGTGAACAATCTGTTTGACCGGACGTATGCGCAAAGCCAATACAATGGAGGGCAGCAGTGGATTTTGGGGGAGCCGCGGTCGTTTTTTGTCACGGCGGATTATGCGTTTTGATTCAAGAGCCAGTCCTCACCCCAGCCCCCCCCAGAGGGGAGAGGGGGAAAGGGAGCCGATCTCCATGCTGTTCAAAACCTGAGTTCGGCTCGAATGCTCAAACCTGAGCTCGACTCGATTTTTTCAACCTGAGTTCGACTCGGTAGTTCAGGTCGATGTAACTCCAAGAACACCTCGGTCAGTCCCCTCGCCCCTTTGGGGAGAGGGTTAGGGTGAGGGGGTCGATCCAACTGATACACACAGCAATCACAATCACCACCCAACGGACCCCGCATGACCTCGCTCAACCTCACCCACCTCGCCTGGACACCCCTGGGCCACGGCCACTGCTATCACCAGTTCCAGCTGCGTGATGCCTCGTTGCACGTGGCTGCCGGTGAGTTTGTCGGGTTGATCGGCCCCAACGGCAGCGGCAAAACCAGCCTGCTGCGGTGCGCCTATCGCTTCAGCAAACCCGACAGCGGCGAGGTCTGGCTCGAGCACCACAACGTCTGGAAGCAATCCTCGCGCTGGTGTGCGCAACGCATTGCCGTGGTCCTGCAAGAATTCCCCGACGCCTTCGGCCTCACCGTCGAAGAAGTGATCGCCATGGGTCGCACGCCACACAAAAGGCTGTTCGATGGCGACACCCTCGAGGACCGAAACCTCGCCACTCAGGCCCTGGAATCAGTCGGCCTGAAAGGCTTCGAAGACCACGCCTTCGCCACCCTCTCCGGTGGTGAAAAGCAGCGCGTCATCCTCGCCCGCGCCCTGGCGCAACAACCACAATTGCTGATCCTCGATGAGCCGACCAACCACCTCGATCCACGCTATCAGCTCGAACTGCTGCAACGGGTCAAACGCCTGAACATCGGCACCCTGGCGAGCATCCACGACCTCAACCTGGCCGCCGCTTTTTGTGATCGGCTGTATGTAATCAACCACGGCCGCATCGTCGCCAGCGGCACACCCGAAGAAGTCCTGACCGCGCCGCTGCTGCGCGAAGTCTTCGGCGTCGAAGCGCTGATCGATGAACACCCCTCCACGGCTACCCACGAATCACCTGGATCACCCAACCATGACTGTGCGTTCCCTGCTGTGCATCGCTCTGTTGCTGGGCACTGCCCAAGCCTGCGCCGAGGCGACGAAATACCCGCTGACCGTCCAGAGTTGCAACCGCGAAGTGACGTTCAAGCAAGCGCCGAAACACGCGGTCAGCCACGACATCAACATGACCCAAATGATGCTCGCCCTCGGCCTCAAACCGTCCATGGCCGGTTACAGCGGCGTGACCGGCTGGAAATCCGTCACGCCCCAGATGCAGGCCATCCTCGACGGCCTGCCGGAGTTGGCGGCCAAGTACCCGTCGGTGGAAACCCTGCTCAACGCCAACGTCGATTTCTTCTTCGCCGGTTGGGATTACGGCATGCGCGTCGGCGGCGACCTGACGCCGCAGACGCTGCAACCGCTGGGCATCAATGTCTACGAGCTGACCGAGTCTTGCGCCTTCGTCATGCAGCGCCCGGCGGCCAGCCTCGACGATACCTACAACGACCTGCGCAACCTCGGCAAAATCTTCGACGTGCAGGACCGCGCCAATGGCTTGATCGCCGAGATGCAGGCGCAAGTCGCGCAAGTGCACAAAGATCTGCCCGCCGACAAACCCCGCGTGTTCCTCTACGACAGCGGCGAAGACCGGGCCATGACTTCCGGGCGTCTCGGCATGCCGCAAGCGCTGATCGATGCGGCGGGCGGGCAAAATATTCTCGATGACGTCGAGGCCAGTTGGACCCGGGTTAACTGGGAGAACGTGGTCGAGCGCAATCCGCAGGTCATCGTGATCGTCGACTATGGCGAAGTCACCGCCGAGCAGAAAGAGCAATGGCTGCGGAGCAACAAAGCCCTGCAATCGGTGGACGCGATCAAGAACCAGCGCTTTATCGTCATCCCGTACGTGCAAGCTACGCCGGGGATCGACAATGTGTTGGCCGTTGAAACCCTGGCCAAAGGGTTCCACGGCGAATGATCGATCGTCGCTATGCATTGTTGCTGACCGCCCTCGGCGCGCTGTTGCTGGTGTCGTGTGTGGTGTCGCTGGGCTTCGGTCCGGCGCGTGTGCCGGTGGACGTGGTGTGGCGGATTTTGCTGCACAAGCTCTTCGGGTTCGGCGTGCCTGATTGGGCCGCCGGGCAGGAACATATCGTCTGGCTGATCCGCGTGCCACGCATGTTGCTCGGGGCTTTGGTGGGTGCCGGGCTGGCGTTGATCGGCGCGGTGTTGCAAGCGGTGACGCGTAACCCGCTGGCCGATCCACACTTGCTTGGGGTGACGTCTGGCGCCACGTTGGGCGCGGTGATTGTGGTGCTGCATGTCGGGGAGATTGTCGGGTTGCTGACCCTGCCGATTGCGGCGTTTATCGGCGCGTTGGTGAGCATGTTGATCGTGCTGATGATCGCCAATCGCAATGGGCGGCTGGACAGTGACCGGTTGCTGCTGTGCGGCGTGGCGGTGTCGTTCGTGATGATGGCGATTGCCAATTTTCTGCTGTTTCTGGGGGATCATCGCGCGAGTTCGGCGGTGATGTTCTGGATGCTTGGCGGGCTTGGGTTGGCGCGCTGGGAGTTGCTGGCGGTGCCGGCGGCGAGTGTGTTGCTGGGGTTGGTGCTGCTGCTGGGGATGGCCCGGCCGTTGAATGCGTTGATGGCGGGTGAGCAGACTGCGGTGACGCTGGGGCTCAATGCCCGCACGGTGCGGTTGCGGGTGTTTTTGATCGCCTCGCTGATGACCGGCGTGCTTGTTTCGATCAGTGGCTCTATCGGGTTTGTCGGGCTGATGGTGCCGCACATGTCCCGGCGTCTGGTCGGCGCGGAACATCGCCGATTGCTGCCCGTTTGCGTATTGCTCGGCAGCCTCTTCCTCGTTTGGGTCGACGTCGCCGCCCGCACCCTGATCGCCCCCGAAGACTTGCCGATTGGCGTCGCCACCGCAGCCATCGGCGGCCTGTTCTTTATCGGCCTCATGCGCCGCCGCTGATCACACAAACACACAATGCCCCGTAGGAGCTGCCGAGTGAAACGAGGCTGCGATCTTTTGATCTTAAAAAAATCAAGGTCAAAAGATCGCAGCCTCGTTTCACTCGGCAGCTCCTACGGGGTTCTTCGTAGTTCACAGATTCCGTGCACAACACAAATCCACTGTGGGAGCGAGCTTGCGCCCACAGGATTGTGCATTCCTTCGCCCCGATGTGGCGCATCCCGATGCACCGCCGTCCTGACCCCGTCCTCTTATGGTGCGCTACCCTCCCCGCACAACCGCTCTAACACGACATTTCCTTATCAAAACCCGACCGGGCACAGCCCTTGCTAAAGACACTGTCAGTAGTCCGCCTCTGCCAACCAAAAAAAATCAAATGTTCTCGGAGATCGCACAATGAAGCGTCGCAGCTTGATCAAGGCTTTCACACTCACGGCATCCATTGCCGCGATGGGCATGACCTGGACTGTCCAGGCCGCAGAGACCATTAAAGTCGGCATCCTGCACTCCCTGTCCGGGACCATGGCGATCTCCGAAACATCCCTCAAAGACATGGCGTTGATGACCATCGACGAAATCAACGCCAAGGGCGGCGTCAACGGCAAGATGCTGGAACCGGTGGTGGTCGACCCGGCCTCCAACTGGCCGCTGTTCGCCGAAAAGGGCCGCCAGTTGCTGACCCAGGACAAGGTGGCCGTGGTGTTCGGTTGCTGGACCTCGGTGTCGCGTAAATCGGTGTTGCCGGTGTTCGAAGAGCTCAATGGCTTGCTGTTCTACCCGGTGCAATACGAAGGCGAAGAGATGTCGCCGAACGTGTTCTACACCGGCGCCGCGCCGAACCAACAAGCGATTCCGGCGGTGGAATACCTGATGAGCGACGAAGGTGGCAGCGCCAAGCGCTTCTTCCTGCTGGGCACCGACTACGTCTACCCGCGCACCACCAACAAAATCCTGCGCTCGTTCCTGCACTCCAAAGGTGTAGCGGACAAGGACATCGAAGAGGTCTACACCCCGTTCGGCCATGCCGATTACCAGACCATCGTGGCCAACATCAAAAAATTCTCGGCCGGCGGCAAGACCGCCGTCATCTCGACCGTCAACGGCGATTCCAACGTGCCGTTCTATAAAGAGCTGGCCAACCAGGGCCTGAAAGCCACCGACGTTCCGGTCGTGGCGTTCTCGGTGGGTGAAGAAGAACTGCGCGGCATCGACACCAAACCGCTGGTGGGCAACCTCGCGGCGTGGAACTACTTCGAATCGGTCGAGAACCCGGTGAACAAGAAGTTCGTCGCCGACTGGAAAGCCTACGCCAGGAAACACAACCTGCCGGGCGCCGACAAAGCGGTGACCAACGACCCGATGGAAGCCACTTACGTCGGCATTCATATGTGGGCGCAAGCGGCTGAGAAGGCCAAGTCCACCGATGTCGACAAAGTCCGCGAAGCCCTGGCCGGCCAGACCTTTGCCGCGCCGTCCGGTTACACGCTGACCATGGACAAGACCAACCACCACCTGCACAAGCCGGTGATGATCGGCGAAATTCAGGCCGACGGTCAGTTCAACGTGGTGTGGCAGACCGAAGGGCCGGTCCGCGCCCAGCCGTGGAGCCCGTTTATCGATGGCAATGACAAGAAGCCGGATTATGCGGTGAAGAGCAACTAAGCCACTGGGTGTCAGGCCCTGAATCCCCAACTCAGGCCTGACGCAATTCCCTGTGGGCGCGAGCCTGCTCGCGAAGACTCCAGCACATTCGACATCTATGTGCCTGATACAGCGCATTCGCGAGCAGGCTCGCTCCCACAAAATCCGCGCAAGGCGACTGTCCATGCCCACTGCCCTTTACCGACTTATCCTCGCCCTCGCGCTGCTGTTGCCGATGGCTACCCACGCCGGTGACGCCGAAGACTTCGTCGCCGCCAATCCCGTGCAGCAAGCCAAACTTCTGGAAACCTGGGCCGCGCAGCCCGAGCCGGCCCGTGTCGAACTGATCAACGCCTTGCAACAAGGTGAACTGACTGTCGACGGCCAACCGAAAACCCTGCGCCTGAATAACCGCCTGCGGGGTCTGATCGACACCGCGCTGGCCAGCCACCAGTTGCTCGCCGCCGACGCCAACATCCGTCTGGCCGCCGCGCAGCAATTGCAGAAAAGCGCAAAACCGGCGCAGCTGAAATTCCTCGACCAGCAATTGGCTGGCGAAAAAGATGAAAGCGTTCACGCCGCCCTGGGCCTCGCGCTAGCCAACCTGCAATTGGTGGACACCGACCCGGCCGTGCGCCTCGCCGCCGTGCGCTTGCTCGGTGAAACCGGCGATCCGCTGGCGCGTACGCGCCTCGAAGGTCTGCTCGAACCCGGTGTCGAAGCCGATGCCGGCGTGCGCACCGCCGCCGAAACCAGTCTGGCCCAGGTCAAACACAAACTGCTGATCGGCGAGATTCTCGGCGAGGCCTTCAGCGGCATGTCGCTCGGCTCGATCCTGCTGCTCGCGGCATTGGGACTGGCGATCACGTTCGGCCTGCTGGGCGTGATCAACATGGCCCACGGCGAGATGCTGATGCTTGGCGCCTACTCGACGTATGGGGTGCAACTGATGTTCCAGCGCTTCGCCCCGCAAGCCATCGAGTTCTATCCGCTGATCGCATTGCCGGTGGCGTTTTTCGTCACTGCCGCCATCGGCATGGCGCTGGAGCGCACGGTGATTCGGCACCTCTACGGCCGCCCGCTGGAAACCTTGCTCGCGACCTGGGGCATCAGCCTCATGCTGATTCAGCTGGTTCGATTGGTGTTCGGCGCGCAGAACGTTGAAGTGGCCAACCCGGCCTGGCTCTCGGGCGGGATTCAGGTGCTGCCCAATCTTGTGCTGCCGTACAACCGCATCGTGATCATCGCCTTCGCGCTGTTCGTGGTGGTACTGACCTGGCTGCTGCTGAACAAGACGCGCCTGGGTCTGAACGTGCGCGCCGTCACCCAGAACCGCAACATGGCGGCGTGCTGCGGCGTACCGACCGGGCGCGTGGACATGCTCGCCTTCGGCCTCGGCTCGGGCATCGCCGGCCTCGGCGGTGTGGCGCTCAGCCAGATCGGCAACGTCGGCCCGGACCTCGGTCAGAGCTACATCATCGACTCGTTCCTGGTGGTGGTACTCGGCGGTGTCGGCCAGTTGGCCGGTAGCGTGCTGGCGGCGTTCGGCCTCGGCATCGCCAACAAAATCCTCGAGCCGCAAATCGGTGCCGTACTCGGCAAGATCCTGATCCTCGCGCTGATCATTCTGTTTATCCAGAAACGTCCGCAAGGCCTCTTCGCACTGAAAGGACGGGTAATCGACTGATGAACCAGCCTCTTATGGTCACCGCCTCGCAAAAGGCCGGCCCCAAAGTCACCCTTGCCATCGGCGCGGTGATCCTTGTTTTGCTGTTGGCGTTGCCGCTGCTGTCGCTGTTATCGCCGGTCAGTGTTTTTCACGTCTCGGCCTACACGCTGACGCTGGTGGGCAAGATTCTTTGTTACGCCATCGTCGCCCTCGCCCTCGATCTGGTCTGGGGTTACGCCGGGCTGTTGTCACTGGGTCACGGCCTGTTCTTCGCCCTCGGCGGTTACGCCATGGGCATGTACCTGATGCGCCAGGCCTCGGGCGATGCCTTGCCGGCGTTCATGACGTTTCTGTCGTGGACCGAATTGCCGTGGTACTGGACCGGCACCAGCAGCTTCCTCTGGGCCATGTGCCTGGTGGTGCTGGCGCCGGGGTTGCTGGCGTTGGTGTTCGGCTTCTTCGCCTTCCGTTCGCGGATCAAAGGCGTGTATTTCTCGATCATGACCCAGGCCCTGACGTTCGCCGGGATGCTGCTGTTTTTCCGTAACGAAACCGGGTTTGGCGGCAACAACGGCTTTACCAACTTCCGCACCATTCTCGGGTTTGGCATTACTGAGCCGGGCACTCGCGCGGTGTTGTTCTTCGCCACGGTGGTGTTGCTGGTGGCGAGTCTGTTTATCGGCTGGCGCCTGGCGCAGAGCAAGTTCGGTCGGGTCCTGACCGCGTTGCGCGATGCGGAAAACCGGCTGATGTTCTGCGGTTACGACCCACGCGGTTTCAAGTTGTTTGTCTGGGTGTTGAGCGCGGTGTTGTGCGGCTTGGCCGGTGCGTTGTACGTGCCGCAAGTCGGGATCATCAACCCGAGCGAAATGTCGCCGACCAACTCGATTGAAGCGGCGGTGTGGGTGGCGTTGGGCGGTCGCGGCACATTGATCGGTCCATTGCTCGGTGCCGGCGTGGTCAACGGCATGAAGAGCTGGTTCACCGTGGCGTTCCCGGAATACTGGCTGTTCTTCCTGGGTGCGCTGTTCATCGTCGTGACCTTGTATCTGCCTGAAGGCGTGATCGGCCTGCTGAAAAAAAGGAGTGGACAATGAGAGTCACTGCCACGGCGCAATTCATGCTCGAACCGGCCTTTTTCCCTGTGGAACCGAACAAGGACGCCGGCAGCAGCCGCGACGCCATCGGCCTCGGCCAACGGGTCGGCCCCGGTCTGGATACGCGCCACGGTACGATCCTGACCCTGGAAGACATCAGCGTCAGTTTTGACGGCTTCAAGGCGTTGAACGCTCTGAACCTGTACATCGGCGTCGGCGAATTGCGCTGCATCATCGGCCCCAACGGCGCGGGCAAGACCACACTGATGGACGTGATCACCGGCAAGACTCGGCCGAGTCACGGCAAGGCGTGGTTTGGTGAAACCATGGATTTGACGCTGATGAGCGAAGTGCAGATCGCCCAGGCCGGCATCGGCCGCAAGTTTCAGAAGCCGACGGTGTTCGAAGCCTTGAGCGTGTTCGAAAACCTGGAGCTTGCGCAGAAAACCGATAAGTCGGTTTGGGCCAGCTTGCGGGCTCGCCTGAGTGGTGAACAGAAAGATCGCATCGCCGAAGTCCTGGAAACCATCCGCCTGACGGCCTCGGTCAATCGCCCGGCGGGGTTGTTGTCCCATGGGCAGAAGCAGTTTCTGGAAATCGGCATGTTGCTGATGCAAGACCCACAATTGCTGCTGCTCGATGAACCGGTGGCGGGCATGACCGACGCCGAAACCGAATTCACCGCTGAGCTGTTCAAGCGCCTGGCCGGCAAGCATTCGCTGATGGTGGTGGAGCACGACATGGGCTTCGTCGGCTCGATTGCCGACCACGTCACCGTGTTGCATCAGGGCAGTGTGCTGGCGGAAGGGTCGCTGGAGCAGGTACAGGAAAACGAACGGGTGATCGAAGTGTATTTAGGCCGGTAGCTCGCATTCTGTAGGAGCCGTAGGAGCCGTAGGAGCCGTAGGAGCTGTCGAGTGAAACGAGGCTGCGATCTTTTGATCTTCAGCGATGCCAGAAAAGATCAAGATCAAGATCAAGATCAAAAGATCGCAGCCTCGTTTCACTCGACAGCTCCTACCAGCCCCTACCAGCCCCTACCAGCCCCTACCAGCCCCTACCAGCTCCTACAAGAGCCGATTACGAGCCGGATTGTGTGGAACAGATGGAGTTTGAACATGCTGCAAGTCGACAAGCTGCACCAGTACTACGGCGGTAGCCACATCCTGCGCGGCCTTTCGTTTGAGGTGAAGGTCGGCGAAGTCACTTGCCTGCTCGGGCGTAACGGCGTAGGCAAGACCACGCTGCTCAAATGCCTGATGGGGCTGTTGCCGTCCAGGGAAGGCGCGGTGAATTGGGAAGGTAAGCCGATCACCACGTTCAAACCGCATCAACGGGTGCACGCCGGGATCGCCTACGTGCCTCAGGGTCGGGAGATTTTCGGCCGGCTGACCGTGGAAGAAAACCTGTTGATGGGCCTGTCGCGGTTTCCCGGCAGCGAGGCGAAAGAAGTCCCGGCGTTCATCTATGAGTTGTTTCCGGTGCTGCTGCAAATGAAGCAACGGCGCGGCGGTGACTTGTCCGGTGGCCAACAGCAGCAACTGGCAATCGGCCGGGCCTTGGCCAGCCGTCCGCGCTTGTTGATCCTCGACGAACCTACCGAAGGTATCCAGCCCTCGGTGATCAAGGAGATCGGCGCGGTCATCAAGAAGCTCGCGGCCCGGGGCGACATGGCGATTTTGCTGGTGGAGCAGTTCTACGATTTCGCCGCCGAACTGGCCGATCAATACCTGGTGATGTCCTGGGCGAGATCGTGCAACAGGGTCGCGGAGAAAATATGGAAGCCGAGGGTGTGCGCGGTCTGGTTACGATCTAGTCTGTAGCGTCCTAACGATCATTAGAAATTATGAATTTACCTGCCCCTACTGTCCTGTTTACCCCGAGCTGGCACGCCGAGCTGGAGCTGGGCTACGCCCGTTTCGGCGACAGCACGCGCCCGGTCCAACGCCGGCACAAAGGCCCGCTGCGGGTGCAAAAGCACCTGTACGCCGAAGGGCCCGAGGTGTGCCAGCACATCATCGTTCACCCGCCGGGCGGGATTGCCGGGGGGATCGGCTGGACATTTCGGCCAGCGTCGGCACTGACGCCTGGGCGCAAATCACCAGCCCGGAGCGGCCAAGTGGTATCGCGCCGCCGGCCCCGCTTATCAGCAGCTGGAGTTGAAAGTGGCGGCGGGTGCAACACTGGAATGGCTGCCCCAGGAGACGATCATTTTCAGCGCGGCCCAGGCTGAACTCAGCACCTCGATTGACCTTGAAGGCGATGCGCGGTTGTTTTACTGGGACGTGGTGGCGCTGGGTCGCCCGGCCAGTGGCGAGCGTTTTGACCTTGGGCATTTTCAGGCACAGCTGGATATTCGCCGCGACGGCCAGTTGCTCTGGCACGAACGTCAGCGCATTGTCGGCGGTGATGGATTGCTCGACTCGCCGATCGGGCTGGACGGACAACCGGTGTTTGCGACGTTGTTGGTGACCGGGGAGATCGACAGTGCACTGCTGGAAACCTGTCGCTCGCTGCCCAATGACGTGCGCGGGGATTTGACCCAGTTGCCGGGGTTGTTGGTGGCGCGGTGCCTGGCCAGTGAGGCGTTGTTGGCACGGGGTTGGCTGATCGAATTATGGCGATTGCTCCGCCCGGCGCTGCTAGGCCGCCAAGCCGTGCCCCCAAGAATATGGAGCACCTGAACACCAATCCCCCTGTAGGAGCTGGTAGGAGCTGGTAGGGGCTGGTAGGGGCTGGTAGGAGCTGTCGAGTGAAACGAGGCTGCGATCTTTTGATCCTGGCCTTTTTCGGAGCCGCCGAAGATCAAGATCAAGATCAAAAGATCGCAGCCTTCGGCAGCTCCTACGGGTTTAAGACGCAAAATTTTTATTCTGCCAACAATGGATTCCAACGATGGACCTGACCCCACGCGAAAAAGACAAGCTGTTGATCTTCACCGCCGGCCTCGTCGCCGAGCGGCGTTTGGCTCGCGGCGTGAAACTCAATTACCCGGAAGCCATGGCCTACATCTCCGCGGCGCTGCTTGAAGGCGCCCGTGACGGTCGTACCGTGGCGGAACTGATGCACTTCGGCACCACCCTGCTCAGCCGCGAACAAGTGATGGAAGGCATCCCGGAAATGATCCCGGAGATCCAGGTCGAGGCGACATTCCCCGACGGCACCAAACTGGTCACCGTTCACCAACCCATCGTCTGAGGCCGGGTCATGACTTATCTCATTCGCGATGCGCTGCACGCAGACCTGCCGGCGATCCGCGACATCTACAACGATGCGGTACTTAACACCACGGCGATCTGGAACGAACAAGCGGTGGACCTGGGCAATCGCCAGGCGTGGTTCAGCGCCCGGCAGTCCCAAGGCTATCCGATCCTGGTGATTGTCGACGGCGACAACGCAGTGCTGGGCTACGCTTCATTCGGGGACTGGCGGCCGTTCGACGGGTTTCGCCACACCGTCGAGCACTCGGTGTACGTGCGCAGCGACCAGCGCGGCAACGGCCTCGGCCCGCAATTGATGAGCGTGCTGATCGAGCGCGCCAAAGGCTGCGACAAACACATCATGGTCGCCGCCATCGAAAGAGGTAACGCCGCGTCTATTCGTCTGCATGAGCGCGCCGGTTTTGCGATCACCGGGCAGATGCCCCAAGTGGGCACCAAGTTCGGGCGCTGGCTGGACCTGACCTTCATGCAACTGACCCTCAACCCAGGCGCGGAGCCGCCGAACGCCAACAAGGAGTAACACCCGATGAACGCCGCCCAACTGCGCCGCGTGAATGTTGAAAGCTTTGCGCACTATCGCCAGGGTTTGATTGATTTGCTGTTGGACGCCGTGGGCTATGGCGCCAGCGTTGGTTTCATGGCTGACCTGGACGCGACCCAGGCCCGGGCTTATTTCGATGACGTCCAGGCCAACCTGATCAAGGGCACTGTGTTGCTGTGGGTAGTGGTCAAGGACGAGCAGGTTCAAGCCAGCGTACAACTGACCCTATGCCAGAAAGCCAATGGCCTGAACCGCGCCGAAGTGCAGAAGCTGCTGGTGCGCGAACACGCCCGTCGTCGGGGCCTGGGCCAGCAATTGATGAGCGCCCTGGAACTCGCCGCCCGCCAGCACAAGCGCGGCATGCTCTACCTCGACACCGAGGCTGGCTCCCCCGCCGAAGACTTCTACAAGGCGCTGGGTTACACCCGCGCCGGTCAAATCCCCGACTACGCTTGCGACCCGGCCGGCAATTACCGGCCAACCGCCCTCTACTACAAGATTCTGCAAGGAGTGAATGGATGATTCCCGGTGAATACCAGATCCAGCCCGGCGACATCGAACTCAACGTCGGCCGGCGCACGACCAGCCTGAAGGTGGCCAACAGCGGCGACCGGCCAATCCAGGTCGGCTCGCATTACCATTTTTTTGAAACCAACGACGCCCTGAGCTTCGACCGCGCCGCCAGCCGCGGCATGCGCCTCAACATCCCGGCCGGCACCGCCGTTCGCTTCGAACCGGGGCAGAGCCGCGAGGTTGAATTGGTCGACCTGGCCGGGCATCGCCGGGTGTTCGGGTTTGCCGGGCGGATCATGGGTGACCTCGATTGATGTCTGCGGTGCGTTCAAAAGATCGCAGCCTCGCTTCGCTCGACAGCTCCTACAGAGGTCGCACACACCGCAATTTGTGGTGTGTACACCGGACATCTGCGGCGCGATCACCCTACGGCAGCCGAAATTTCGCGCTCGTACGCCCCCTGTAGGAGCTGTCGAGCGCAGCGAGGCTGCGATAGCGAGCGACGCGAGCGGTCTCAACCCCAATTGAATCCCAAGGCAAACACATGAAGATTTCCCGTCAAGCCTACGCCGACATGTTCGGCCCCACCGTCGGTGACAAGGTCCGCCTGGCCGACACCGAGCTGTGGATCGAAGTGGAAAAAGACTTCACCACCTACGGCGAAGAAGTGAAATTCGGCGGCGGCAAAGTCATCCGCGATGGCCAGGGCCAGAGCCAGTTGCTCGCCGCTGAAGTGGTCGACACGGTGATCACCAACGCTCTGATCATCGACCACTGGGGCATCGTCAAAGCCGACGTCGGCCTCAAGGACGGGCGCATCGCCGGCATCGGCAAGGCCGGCAACCCGGATGTGCAGCCGAACGTCACCATGGCCATCGGCGCCAGCACCGAAGTCATCGCCGGAGAAGGCATGATCCTCACCGCCGGCGGCATCGACACCCACATTCACTTCATCTGCCCGCAGCAGATCGAAGAGGCGCTGATGAGCGGCGTCACCACCATGATCGGCGGCGGCACCGGCCCGGCTACTGGCACCAATGCGACGACCTGCACCTCCGGGCCATGGCACCTGGCGCGGATGCTTCAAGCGGCGGATGCGTTCCCGATGAACATCGGCCTCACCGGCAAGGGCAACGCCAGCCTGCCGGAGCCGTTGATCGAGCAGGTCAAGGCCGGCGCTATCGGCCTCAAGTTGCACGAAGACTGGGGCACCACCCCGGCGAGCATCGACAACTGCCTGAGCGTCGCCGATCAGTACGATGTGCAGGTAGCGATCCACACCGACACCCTCAACGAATCCGGCTTCGTCGAAACCACCCTCGCCGCGTTCAAGGGCCGCACCATCCACACCTACCACACCGAAGGTGCGGGCGGCGGTCATGCGCCGGACATCATCAAGGCCTGCGGGTTTGCCAACGTGCTGCCGAGTTCGACCAACCCGACCCGGCCATTCACCCGCAACACCATCGACGAACACCTGGACATGCTGATGGTCTGCCATCACCTGGACCCGAGCATTGCCGAAGACGTGGCGTTCGCCGAAAGCCGCATCCGCCGCGAAACGATTGCTGCCGAAGACATCCTCCACGACCTCGGTGCGTTCTCGATGATCAGCTCCGACAGTCAGGCCATGGGCCGCGTCGGTGAAGTCATCACCCGTACCTGGCAAACCGCCGACAAGATGAAAAAACAACGCGGTGCGCTACCGGGCGACGGCGAAGGCAACGACAACTTCCGCGCCAAACGCTACATCGCCAAGTACACCATCAACCCGGCGATCACCCACGGCATCAGCCATGAAGTGGGCTCGATCGAAATCGGCAAATGGGCCGACCTGGTGCTCTGGCGCCCGGCGTTCTTCGGCGTCAAGCCAACGCTGATCCTCAAGGGTGGCGCGATTGCGGCCAGCCTGATGGGCGACGCCAACGCCTCGATCCCGACACCACAACCGGTGCACTACCGCCCGATGTTCGCCAGTTATGGTGGCTCGCTGCATGCCACCAGCCTGACCTTTATCAGCCAGGCAGCGCAGGACGCCGGGTTGCCCGAAGCGCTGGGCTTGAAGAAAAAATCGCCGTGGTCAAAGGTTGCCGCCAAGTGCAGAAAACCGACCTGATTCACAACGATTACCTGCCGAACATCGACGTCGACCCACAGACCTATCAGGTCAAGGCCGACGGCGTGTTGTTGTGGTGTGAGCCGGCAGAAACCCTGCCGATGGCCCAACGTTACTTCCTGTTTTAACAAGCGCCCAAAAAAGCCCCGGACGCAGCCAGAAACTGCGCACCCGGGGCTGATCAATCAACGCATGTTCTTATTTATTCGACCCGCAAACAGCGTTTCATCCATATCCGGTTTTGCCCAGGCCACGGCGTCTTGGGTCAACGTCTTCAATAACGGGTCCATCTCGTCGAGCCGCGCCGCAAGCTTTCGAGAACCGCTGCCGCGTAACAGATCGCCGTTCGGCCACGCGAACATCCAGCTCGACCTTTAACTGAAATACCGCATATATATAAATACCACCCGACCTCCCCGCGCCTCATTCATCGGTGTTTACCCGACCGCGAAGGCGCTAAGATGCGGCTGTCCTACCCGCCATTTGCCCGGGTATCGTTCATGCGTTTAAGCGAATTCATCGTGGTTGAGGTAGAACGGATCGTTGATGAATGGGAGCAATTCGCCCGCACAATCACCCCCGACGACAACCTGGATCGCCCCATCTTGCGCGATCACGCCCGCTCCATTGTCCTGGCCGCCGCACGGGACATGAACACCGTACAGACCGCCCGGGAACAAGCCGCCAAGGCCAAAGGTAACGGGCCGGAAAAACCCCGAGTCTGGACCAGGCCGCCGCCAGCCATGGAGAATTGCGGCACACCGTCGGTTTTGATCTGGTGCAGATGACCTCCGAATTCCGCCACCTGCGCGCCTGCGTCATCCGCCTGTGGGTCAACAGCCTGCATACGCCTGAGCTGGATTACTTCCAGGATATGATTCGCTTCAATGAAGCCATCGACGAAGCCCTGGCCGAGTCGACCGCCGCCTATGCCGAGCAGGTCAACCACTCGCGGGACATCTTCCTGGCCATCCTCGGCCACGACTTGCGCGCGCCGTTGCAGGCGGTGAGCATGTCCACCGAGTTGCTGCTACGCAGAACCAGCCTCGAAGGCGACGCCCTGACCTGCGCGCAGCACATCAAGCGCGGCACGCGGCACATGGCGGTGATGGTCAGCGATTTACTGGAATTGGTGCGCAGCCGGCTGGGCAAGCGCCTGCCGGTCGAGCCAGTGCCCATGGACCTCGCCGATGCGGCGCGTGAGGCGATCGCCGAAGCCTGCGCCGGCAACCCGGAGTGCGATCCAACGCTTGAGGTCACGGGAGACACCCGAGGTTTCTGGGACGCCGGGCGGCTTAATCAGCTGTTGCAGAACCTGATCGGCAACGCGTTGCAGCATGGCTCGAACAAACGAGACGTCACGATCACCCTCAGCGGTGAACCTGACGTGGTGCGCCTGACAGTGCATAACGATGGTGTACCGATTCCCGAAGAAGCGATCGGCACGATCTTCGACCCGCTGGTGCGCAGCGCCGACAAAGCACTCGGACAGCCGTCGACCAGCCTTGGCCTGGGGCTGTTTATCGTCAAGGAAGTGGTGACTGCGCATCAGGGGACGATTGAGGTCAGCTCCAATGAAGCCGATGGGACGCTGTTTACCGTGGTGTTGCCCAGAAAGGCTTGAAAGCTCGCACTGACTCTGTAGGAGCTGCCGAAGGCTGCGATCTTTTGATCCTGTCTTTGATCTTTGGCGCCCGGCAGGCCAATGAAAATCAAGATCAAAAGATCGCAGCCTTCGGCAGCTCCTACAGGGAGCAGGTAGCGCCGCGTTATTCGACGACCAATCGCCCCATTCGACCCGCTGGTGCGCAGCGCCGACGAAGCACTCGGACAGCCGTCGACCAGCCTTGGCCTGGGGCTGTTTATCGTCAAGGAAGTGGTGACTGCACATCAAGGGACGATTGAGGTCAGTTCCAATGAAGCCGGTGGGACGCTGTTTACCGTGGTGTTGCCGCGTAAGGCTTGAAAGCTCGCACTGACTCTGTAGGAGCTGCCGAAGGCTGCGATATTTTGATCCTGTCTTTGATCTTTGACGCCCGGCAGGCCAATGAGAATCAAGATCAAAAGATCGCAGCCTTCGGCAGCTCCTACAGGGAGCAGGTAGCGCCGCGTTATTCGACGACCAATCGCCCCATTCGACCCGCTGGTGCGCAGCGTCGACGAAGAACTCGGGCAGCCGTCGACCAGCCTTGGCCTGGGGCTGTTTATCGTCAAGGAAGTGGTGACTGCACATCAAGGGACGATTGAGGTCAGTTCCAATGAAGCCGGTGGGACGCTGTTTACCGTGGTGTTGCCGCGTAAGGCTTGAAAGCTCGCACTGACTCTGTAGGAGCTGCCGAAGGCTGCGATATTTTGATCCTGTCTTTGATCTTTGACGCCCGGCAGGCCAATGAGAATCAAGATCAAAAGATCGCAGCCTTCGGCAGCTCCTACAGGGAGCGGGTAGCGCCGCGTTATTCGACGACCAACCGCCCCATTCGATCCGCTGGTGCGCAGCGCCGACGAAGCACTCGGACAGCCGTCGACCAGCCTTGGCCTGGGGCTGTTTATCGTCAAGGAAGTGGTGACTGCACATCAAGGGACGATTGAGGTCAGTTCCAATGAAGCCGGTGGGACGCTGTTTACCGTGGTGTTGCCGCGTAAGGCTTGAAAGCTCGCACTGACTCTGTAGGAGCTGCCTAAGGCTGCGATCTTTTGATCCTGTCTTTGATCTTTGGCGCCCGGCAGGCCAATGAAAATCAAGATCAAAAGATCGCAGCCTTCGGCAGCTCCTACAGGGAGCAGGTAGCGCCGCGTTATTCGACGACCAATCGCCCCAACCGCTGCTTGAGCATGCGGTTCTCGGCCCGCAGTTGCTGGACTTCTTCAAGCAAGTCCAGCGCCAGGGCGACACCTTCCCATTCCAGCTCCAGGTCGCGCCGCAGTTTGGCGGCGCGCTTGGCCAGCACCAGTTCGTAATCGTTGAAACGCCAGTCCTTGGGCAGTGCGCCCTGAGGTTCGAGGATGCCGTGTTCGACAATTTCGATCACGTAGACGTCCGACAGGTCGGTCGCCTCACAGAATTCTGCCATGTCCAGTTGAACGATCAGGGGACTGCTCATAGTCAGTAGCTCCAGGGTTCTAGCGGATCAAAAGTTTTCTCTTGGGTCGAAAGCGGCTTTCTTCGCCAGCTCCTGCCACAACGCCTTGACCTCATCGTCCGAGGTTTTCGGCATGACAGCCTTGAGTTGCACGAACAGGAAGCCACGCTCGCCCTTCTTGTTCAGCAGACCGTGGCCCTTGGCGCGCATGCGTTGGCCGTTCTGGCTGCCGGCCGGGACCTTGAGATTGATCTTGCCGCTCAGGGTCGGCACGGCCACTTCGGCGCCCAGCGCCAATTCCCACGGCGCCAGCGGCAAGGTGATGATCAGGTTCTCGCCTTCAACATCGAATTTAGGATGCGGGGCGAAGCGGATGATCAGGAACAGGTCGCCATTGGCACCGCCACCGATCCCCGGAGCCCCTTGGCCCTTGAGGCGAATACGCTCGCCGTCGGCCACACCGGCCGGGATCTTCACGTTCAGGCTTTTGCTGGTATTGCTGACATGCTGGCCGGCCGGGTTGTACTGCGGCACCTGGAAGGTGACCTTCTTCGATTCGTTCGAGAGGGTTTCTTCCAGAAAAATCCCAAGTTCCATTTCCACGTCTTGCCCTCGACGTCCAGCGCTGCGGCCCGACTGTCCACCATCAAAACCCGGACCACGGTTGCCGAAAATCGAACTGAAGAAGTCCGAAAAGTCGCCCGAGTCCTGACCACCACCGAAACCACCGCCGCCACGACCCTGCCAGCCTGGAGGGCCCTGGAACGGCTGGCCGTGCTGGCCGTATTTGCGCAAGTCGTCGTATTCGGCGCGCTTGTCGGCACTTTTCAGCGCTTCATAGGCTTCCGAGGCGTCCTTGAACTTTTCCTCGGCGTCTTTTTCCTTGCTGACGTCGGGGTGGTATTTGCGTGCCAGCTTGCGATAGGCGGCCTTGATCGCCTTATCGTCTGCGGTCGGCTCCACACCGAGAATCTTGTAATAGTCTTTGAAGTCCATCTAAGGATCACCATCCGTTATCAAAATCGCGCCGCTAACGCCAGCATGCACGTATTACCCGCCGCTGGGTTGACCGATCTCTAGTGCCCTGCCTCAAGAATACGTTCCTTTTTGACGAGTGGCTGTTGCTGCCAGGCAAGTCGCCGCGACGAGTCATAGCCCGCTATGGCGAGGAGCGGCAACGCAGCATGGCAGAAACAGACGCCGTCAAAAAGGAACAGTATTTGTGAGGCAGGGTACTCGTGTGACCGGGCCGCGCATCAGAAGTTTATCGGCAGCAGTCAGCGGTTCTTTCGACCGTCCTGAGGCTGCCAGGGTCAATGCAGACAAGTTTGGGGCATCCGGCCAGCTTATCAAGGCGTTATTCGTGGCGATTTAGCGGATAGTCGGCCTTCGATTCTGCGCCGCACTGGCATACACTGCGCGGCCGTTTTTTAACCGGAACTTGAAAGACATGAAAAACGCATCCCCAGCCCGTGCCTGTGGTATCGACTTCGGCACGTCCAACTCCACCGTCGGCTGGCTACGCCCCGGCATGGAAACGCTGATCGCGCTGGAGGACGACAAGATCACCCTGCCCTCGGTGGTCTTCTTCAACATCGAAGAACGCCGCCCGGTGTACGGCCGGCTGGCGCTGCACGAGTACCTGGAAGGCTACGAAGGCCGGCTGATGCGCTCGCTCAAGAGCCTGTTGGGTTCCAAGCTGATCAAGCACGACACCAGCGTCCTCGGCACGGCGATGCCGTTCAAGGACCTGCTCGGCTTGTTCATCGGCCAGTTGAAGAAGCGCGCCGAAACCGCCGCCGGTCGGGAGTTCGATGAGGTGGTGCTGGGGCGCCCGGTGTTTTTCGTCGATGACGATGAAATGGCCGACCAGGAAGCCGAAAACACCTTGGTGGATGTGGCGCGCGCTATTGGCTTTAAAGACGTGTCGTTCCAGTACGAGCCGATTGCGGCCGCGTTCGACTACGAGTCGACCATCGAAAAAGAAGAACTGGTGCTGATTGTCGACATCGGCGGTGGTACGTCCGACTTCTCGCTCGTGCGCCTGTCCCCTGAGCGCCGGATGCACGACAACCGCCACGATGACATCCTCGCCACCGGCGGCGTACACATCGGCGGGACCGATTTCGACAAGCAACTGAGCCTGCAAGGCCTGATGCCGCTGTTCGGCTACGGCAGCCGGATGAAGAGTGGCGCCTACATGCCCACCAGCCACCATATGAACCTGGCGACCTGGCACACCATCAACTCGGTCTACTCGCAGAAGTCGACCCTGTCCCTGGGCAGCATGCGCTACGACATCGAAGACACTGGCGGCATCGATCGCCTGTTCAAGCTGATCGACCAGCGCGCCGGCCACTGGCTGGCCATGGAAGTGGAAGAAACCAAGATCCAGCTGACCCACGCCGACAGCCGTCACGTGCCGCTGGACCGCATCGAACCGGGCCTGAGCGTAGAGCTGACCCGAGCGCTGTTCGAATCCGCCATCGATAACCTGCTGGAGCGGGTGCGCAACAGCGTCACGCAGTTGCTCAACGATGCCAACGTGCGCGTCGATCAGGTCGATACGGTGTTCTTCACCGGTGGTTCGAGCGCGATCCCGGCGCTGCGCGGCAGCGTCTCGGCGATGCTGCCGAACGCGCGGCATGTGGAAGGCAACATCTTTGGCAGCATCGGCAGTGGCTTGGCGATTGAAGCCATGAAACGCTACGGCCCGATGGATTGATCTGACACCGAGTCGCCCCCATCGCGAGCAGGCTCGCTCCCACATTGGAATGCGTTCCCCTGTGGGAGCGAGCCTGCTCGCGATGAAGCCTTATCAGGCAATACACATCTACCTGATCAAACCATCCCGATCTGCCTCAACTCGCTCTTCAAATACGCGTAATAAATCGGCCCCGCCACCACCCCCGGCAAGCCGAACGCGGCTTCGAACACCAGCATCGCCAGCAGCAACTCCCACGACTTGGCACTGATCTGCCCGCCGACAATGCGCGCGTTGAGGAAGTATTCGAGCTTGTGGATAAACATCAGGTAACCCAACGCTGCCACCGCGACCCAGATCGACAGCGACAAGCCGACAATGGTGATCAGCGTGTTGGACATCAGATTACCAATCACCGGCAGCAGACCGAGCAGGAAGGTCAGCACGATCAGGGTTTTGGTCAGCGGCAGTTTAATGCCAAACATCGGTAGGACCAGCGCGAGGAAAATCGCGGTGAAGAAGGTGTTGAGCAGGGAAATCTTGATTTGCGCGAACACGATATTGCGAAACGCCTGCACCAATAAATGCAAACGATCGAACAGCGCGGCGGCCAGCGGCTTGCGCTTGGTCACGTCGGGCACGCGTTGCAAGGCGATGATCGCCCCCAGCACCATGCCGATCAGCAGCGTCACGAACATGTGCGCCGCGTCCTTGCCCACCAATTGCAAATCGCTGAGGTGTTTGGTCATCCATTCGCCGATAGCCACGCGGAACTCGGCCGCGCTGGCCGGCAGGTAAACATCGATGAACGGTGGCAATTGCCCGCGAGCGCGGTCAACCACGTGCATGAATTTGTCGAGGGAAGCCCCGGGGTTTTCCGCTTCATGCAGCAGAAAGCTGATAGCGCCGGCAAAGATCAGCGCCAGCACGCTGACCACCAAAGTGCCCAGCAACGCCACCGCCAGCCAACGGGCGCGGCGACCTTCGATCAGCCGCTGCAATTGCGGCGTGAGCATGTTGACCAGTTCGAACACCAACAACCCGGCCAACAGACTGGGCAGCAGGCGCAGAGGGATGACCAGTAGCAAACCACCGAAGATGATGACCCAACTGATTAACAGCAAGACGTGACGTTGAGAAAACGTTGGCATACAGCCTCAAAACGAACGGCGTAAAAGGATGGGCAGTCTGCCAGCGATCCGGCGGTGAAGCGAGCGGATGACTCACGAACGGTGTCGCGCCGAAAGATCGCAGCCTGCGGCAGCTCCTACAGGGATCGCGGTCTCATGTAGGAGCTGCCGAAGGCTGCGATCTTTTGATCTTTATTTTTTCTTCAGGCAATCACTCATGAAGGTTTTACGCGCATCGCCCTTCAGCGCCTGGGTGGCGGCGGTAGCGTTGCAGGTTTTCATTTTCTCTTGCTGCGGGGTCAGGACTTTGGCGTCATTGGCGGCCGGCGCGGCTTTGAGGCACGTGCTCATGAATGTTTTGCGCTCATCGCCCTTGAGGCTTTTGGCGGCAGCGTCGGCATTGCAGGTGGTCATTTTGTTCTGTTGGGCCGTGGCGGCGAAGCCCTGGGAGCAGAGCAGCAAACCGATCATCAACAAAGGGACACGCAACATCTTCATGGAGTTTTCTCCTTGTTACCGCACCGAGGGGTGCGGCCTCGCCCTGAAGTGTAGACAAAGCCTGTTACACCTTCATCTGTTCTCGAGATGACTGCGTCGATACTGTTCCGGCGTGCACCCGGCCTGGCGCTGAAACATCGCGATAAACGCCGAACCGGTGCTGTAGCCCATGTCGAAGGCGATGTCCTGAATGCTGCGCTGGCTGTCCAGCGCCTGGATTGCCGCCAGAAACCGCAAGCGTTGCCGCCATTCGCCGAAGCTCATGCCCAATTCGCGCACAAACTGCCGGGCCAGGGTGCGCTCGCTGACGTGAATCTGCGCCGCCCAACCGGACAACGGCCGGTTATCCCCAGGCTCGGCCTGCAAGGCTTCGAGTATCCCGAGTAGCCCAGGACTGCTGGCGTAGGGCAAATAACAGGCGTGCTCCGGTGCTTGTTGCAACTGATCCACCAGCACCTGAGCCAATCGGATATCGGTGTCCCGCTCGGGAATCTTCACGTCCCGGGCGGCGAAGTCCTTGAGGATTGCCTTGAGGATGTCGCTGATGGCCAGGGTGCAGGCCTGTTGCGGCAGATCCCGGCACAGCGACGGTGCCAGGCACACCGCGCGGTAGTTGATCGGCTGGTTGCTGTAGAAGCTGTGCTCGGTCTGCGGCGGTACCCAAACGGCGTACTGTGGCGGCGACATGAAGCGACTGCTGCCGATTTCCATGTGCAACACACCGTTGGCCGAATACTCCAGCGTGCCCCACGGGTGGCGGTGAGCCGAGGCGTATTCGTGGGTGTCGAAGTCGGCATAGCGGAAGTACACCGGGGCCGGCAGTTCGCTGAAATCCAGCAGATCGATGTGTTTACTGCTCATGCTGTCCGTCATCAAGGGCCGATTGTCTGGATCGAAGTATAGGCTTTGATACAGACAAGCGGATAATTGCGCCTCATCAACGTTCTGGTTTCTCTCCCATGCAATATGCGTTTCCCCTGCTGGCCATTTTCATTTGGGCCGGCAACACCGTGATCACCAAAATGTCGGCCGGCGCGATTTTCCCCGCCGAGATCGGCTTCTACCGCTGGCTGCTGGCCGGGATTTTGTTCACCCCGTTCATGCTCAAACCGGTGATTGCCCACTGGCCAATGATCCGCCCGAACCTGGGCAAGATTTTCGTCCTCGGCGTGCTCGGCATGGCGGTCTATCAGAGCCTGGCGTACTTCGCCGCGAGCCTGACCACCGCCACCAACATGGGCATTATCCTGTCGTTGATGCCGTTGATGTCCCTGGCGATGGCGATCGTCAGCCTCGGCCAACGCCTGACTGCCGGTGCGCTGGCCGGTGCGGGGCTTTCCTTTGCGGGTGTGCTCGTGGTGGTGTCGTCCGGCAGCCTGGGCGCCTTGCTGGAGCACGGGGTGAATCTGGGTGACGCGATGATGCTGATCGCAACCCTGGCCTACGCGATCTACAGCACGCTGCTGAAAAAATGGCAGCTGCGCCTGCCGCCGCTGGTGTTGCTGTATTTGCAGGTGTTGGTGGCGGTGGTGGTGCTGTTTCCGCTGTTTGTAGCTTCACCGAAAACTGGCCCGACCCTGCAGAACATTCCATTGGTGCTCTACGCCTGCCTGCTGGCTTCGATGATTGCGCCATTGGCGTGGATGCAAGCGGTGGTGCGCCTGGGCCCAAGCCGGACCACGCAGTTTTTCAATTTGCTGCCGTTGATTACCGCCCTGATTGCGGCGGTGGTGCTGCATGAGCAGTTGGCTATGTATCACTTGGTGGGTGGGATGTTGACGCTGGGTGGGGTGATTCTTTCCGAGCGTTGGACCACGGTGTTGGGCCGCAAGATTCGCGTTGCCTGATAGAAAAGATCGCAGCCTTCGGCAGCTCCTACATGGATCGCGTATACCCGTAGGAGCTGCCGCAGGCTGCGATCTTTTGATCTTGATCTTACAAACCCGCCGTTTTTAGGCGGGCCGCATGCTCGACAAACAGCCGCACCGGGTCCGCGCCCTTCCCCACCAGCCCCAGCGATTGATTGACGATGTCGAAGTGATCCATCGGGTATTCGTCGCCAATCACCGTCCCCAGGTGCGAGCTGTAACGCCCGACCATCCCGTCGCAATGCCCGACTTCACGCACGAAGGTCGTGGCGAACAACCGGCAACTGCGGTTGGTCCCGTCGAACAGATTGCCGCCGCGATCCGTCTTGCCAGGCTGCAAGGTCCCGGACCAGGAGTAATAGCGCACGCCGTTGACCTCTTCCGGCCCGTGTCCGCCCCAGGTTTCGGGCAGGCCCTGTGGATAACGCTGGTTGAACAGCGCCACGCCCGCAGTGGTCAGGGCTTCATGGGAAGCATGAATATCCACCGGCAGTTTTGGTCCGCGATAACCGGTTTCCAGCAGGCTCATCAAGGCGCCGATCATCCGCAGCAAAACGGCGAGCAAACGGCCCTTCACACTGTCTGCCGGGTAGTGTTTGTGCAGGTAATCCGCCAATTCAGAGCCATGATTGGGCCCGGCCACCGAAGTCACTGAGGCCACCCGATCCGGGCGTTTGGCGGCCGCATAACGCGCCGTCAGCGAACCCTGGCTATGACCGATCAGGTTGACCTTCTCGGCGCCGGTTTCGCGCAGGATCTCATCGATTCGCGCCAGTAACTGCTCGCCCCGCACCTGCGTGGAGTTGAGCGGCGATACCTGCACGGCAATCACGGTCGCCCCACCCCGGCGCAGCGCCGAGATGATCCCGTACCAATACGGGTACAGCAGCAAGCGGATAAACCCGAGCATTCCCGGAACCAGCACCAACGGGTAACGCGTGGCGGAACCTTGCGACATGGGCGGACATCCTTGTAATCGGCGAGATGACGCAAGGCGGGACGCAAGACATCAGCCAAGCATCGCCAGCGAAGATGACCAGTCTATGACAGCCGCCACACACGCGTTACTTCAACCCCACCACCCCAGCCACTATCAACCCGACCGACAGCAGTTTCACCGCGGTCAGGCTCTCGCCCAGTAGCGCAAGAACCGATAGCGGTCCAGATCGGATAAGCGATGCTCACCGGCAACTCGCGCATGACCAGGGTCAGGAAGTAAATCCCGCCCACCGCCGCCACGACCGTGATCGCCGACGGCCAAGGCCGGGTGCTGGCGAGCAATATTCTGGTGTCCGAGAGCGTAGCCAGCGGGTTGCTGCTGGCTTACAGGGGCGAGGTTCAGATCGATGGCGCCGGCTACAGCGCATTGTGCGTGCCGGGGCGGGCGTTTTTTGCATGGTTGCAGGAGGAAGCAGCGTTGTCAGGCCTATTGCCAAGATCGCAGGCTTCGCCAGCTCCTACAGGAGAACGCATTCCCTTGTAGGAGCTGCCGAAGGTTGCGATCTTTTGCGGCCGTCAAATTACATCAAACTTTTTGCACTGCTCATCACTCACACCTTAGGTAGCGATCACGTCCCTAGAGGCGTGACGTCAACCGGATTAGCCTCCAGGAGATTGAGATGAGCGACATGCATTTGTCTGATGTAACCACCCTGCGTGAGCGGGCCCGCAAGAACGTCGAGAACGGTGCCGTGACCGAAAGCTACAGCGCCGACATCGATGAAGTGCTGCGCCTGCTCAACGAATCGCTGGCCACCGAACTGGTCTGCGTGTTGCGCTACAAGCGCCACTACTTCATGGCCACCGGCCTGAAAGCCCATTTTGCCGCCGACGAGTTCCTCGAACACGCGAACCAGGAAGCCGAACACGCCGACCGTCTGGCCGAGCGCATCGTGCAACTGGGCGGTGAGCCCGAGTTCAACCCCGACCTGCTGTCGAAAAACTCCCACGCCCAGTACGTGGCGGGCAAAGACCTCAAGGAGATGGTCTATGAAGACTTGGTCGCCGAGCGAATCGCCATCGACAGCTACCGCGAGATCATCCAGTACATCGGCGAAAAAGACCCGACGACGCGGCGCATCTTCGAAGACATCCTGGCCCAGGAAGAAGAGCATGCGGATGACATGGCGGACATTCTGAAAGACCTTTAAGCCTAAAAGCAAGAGATCGCAGCCTTCGGCAGCTCCTACAGAGGACCGCATTCTCATGTAGGAGCTGCCGAAGGCTGCGATCTTTTGATCTGCTCTCCTCTTATTTGGTTGGCTTGACGGTAACGGGCGCCTTGCCCGACTTCATCTGCTCCAGCAACGGCGCACACTGGTTCGGCTCGCCACCACTGGGCGCTACCAACGCCAACAACCCCGCCGCCGGCCCCGCGATCACGCCCAACGCCAGCATCCCGGCCCCGCGCAGCAACAGCGGCACCGCTTTCACCCCCGCGTCCGGCTTGATGAACTTGCCCCGCACATACAGCGGCGAACGCAGCGATATCAAACGCCAGCCCTTGGATTGCGGCGTAACGGTCAAGTCCAGTTGCTCAGTCGCCATGTTCGCGGTGCCATCGATGTAGATGATCGCGTTCTCGGTATCGAAGACAAACAACTGTGTGGTCGCCAAACCGGTCTTGATATCGAAATCAGCCGCCGCGCAGTTGATCTTCACTTCTTTGTCGCCAAAGATTTTGCCAACCACATAGTTGCCGACGTTGAGCCCCGCCAGCTCCATCAACTCGCGACTGATGGCGCCGTCGTTGATCAGCATTTTCAGCTTGCCGTTGGCGCTGCCCATCAACTTGGCCACCGAGTTGCCACGGCCAGCGATATCAGCGTCACCATTCAACTCGCCGAAACTGGTTTTCATCGGTTCAAAGGTCGGGAACAGCTGCTTGAGTTTGAAACCACGAGCGGTGAGTTTTGCCTGACCTTCCAACGGCTCGTTGCGGCCATTGAGGCGAATCTGCGCATCGAGCTTGCCACCGGCCACGCCGAAACGCAGCGGCTCCAGGCTGAGCAGACCGTCAGTCAGCACCAGGTGGGTATAAAGGTCGGTGAACGGCAGTTTTTCGCTGTGGACGATGCGTTTGCCGGTGAATTCGACGTCGGCGTCCATATCGCGCCAGCGCTCGGTCTTGAACTCTTCGACTGGCAAGACCTTGTCCGTCGGCTGCTTGCTTTCACCGCCCCGAGCCTTCTGCTTGGCGTTGGAATCGGCACCGATCAACGGCGCCAGGTCGGCAAACAGCAATTGATTGGAGACCAGCGCGCCGCTGAGTTTGGGCCGTGGCTGACTGGCGACGTACGTCAGGTCGCCATGAATGTCGCTGTCGCCGATCTTGCCGTTGAAGCCTTCATAGCGAAACTGCGCGCCGGCCGCGTCATGCAACCTGGCGCTCAAGTGACCGTCCGTGGCGTAGGGCGGCGAGGCCGGCAGGGTCACGCCGGTCAACGGGTAAAGGTTGGCCAGGCTGGTGCCGGCCAGCTTCAGGCGCAAGTCCAAGGCCCCCAGGTTCAGCGGGTCTGTCAGCGTGCCCGCCAGATCGACGCTGGTATCGGCGATTTTGACCCGGGCCTGGAGCGGAAACGGCTTGGCCGCGTCCTGCAAGGCCAGCAGGCCGCCAATCTTGCCTTCACCGGCGAGTTTCTGTTGGTGGTATTGGCCTTTCACCTTGATGGCGAAGGCGTAGTCCTGGGGCGCGCCGCCCTTGTCGAGCGCGGTTTTTGCCGCTTTGTCGCCGACGATATCGCTGAACGGAATCGGTTTGCCCAGCGGGTCGATCAGCACGTCGAGCTGGGTTTTCAGGCTCTGGTCGTCGAGGGTGACGTGGCCCTTGTCGAATCCGATGGCGCCGATGTCCACCACCCACGCTGACGGTTCGGCATTCGGGTCCTTGGGATCGAACTTGAAGGTCCAGTTGGCGCGACCGTCAGCCAGGCGCTGGAGGCCGGCATTCGGTTCGGTCAGGTCTATGCGCGGGATCACCACCCGTTGAGCCAGCAAGGCCAGGGGCGAGATACGCAACTCGACACGCTTGAGGGTGACCATCTGCGCCTGCTTCGACCAGTCCGGGTTGCCCAGGCTCAAGTCTTCGGCCACCACATGCGGCCACGGCACCCAGGCCCGCCAGCCGCCTTCAGCGAGTTCGCGCCGCCACACCACCGCCAGGTTGCCATTAATGGCGAACGGACGGTGCAGCTCTTCGGATACTTTGGCATTGAGCGCGGGTTTGATCCGGTTCCAATCGAAGAACACGATAATCAGAACCAGTACCGCCAGCAGCACAACCAGGCTGGCGAAGGTCCAGGTCATTATTTTTGAAGTGCGCGTCATTGCACAGGGCTCCTGAGTACGACTGAGCGCCCTGACTGCGACGCACGTGTGAAACGTTAGGCCAGAACCGGCCTGCCATGGAATCTACGACTGGGAAATGGCTCGCAGGTTTAACCGAAATACTGTTTAACGCTCAAATAATCCATTCGGGACACTCTGCTCCCGTATCTGGCGTTACCGACTCCGCACTTTTGTGCGGCACGAGTGAGTCGAAAATACCCACCTCAGTGCAAAACAACCCGCCGGAAACACCCGTTCTAGAGCGCCCGCACGGAACAATCAATTCTGTTGATTATTACCATTGCGTTTATGAACTTTTATATCGACTTATCGAGAGTAGCATTGCCCTCGTACCCACTTTATCGCCCTCCCAAGGAGCAACCCATCATGAAACGCCAATTACTGCTTAGCCTGACCCTCTCGATGCTGGCCAGCACCGCTTTTGCTCTACCAGCCGCTGATCAGGCCACACCGCAAGTCAAAACCAATCATTCGGTCTTCAGCCAAACCGTCGCCGCCGATGGCTCGGACCGCACGCCACAAGGCCAGACCCTTGCCGAAGGTGGTAATGATCGCCTGAAAGAGAAAGGCTTGATCACCCAGGATGGCTACGACAAAACACCACAAGGTCAATTCGTAGCTGAAGGTGGCCGTGATCGTCTGGAAGAAAAAGGCCTGGTTCAAGATGGCTCGGACCGTACCCCACAAGGCCAGACCCTTGCAGCTGACGGTTCCGACCGCACGCCACAAGGCCAGACCCTCGCTGCTGACGGTTCCGACCGCACTCCACAAGGTCAAACCCTTGCCGCTGATGGTTCTGATCGCACCCCACAAGGCCAAACCCTTGCTGAAGGTGGTGGTGACCGTGTAATCGAACGCAACAGCGCTGTGAGCTAAGCCCATGGCGGCCCTGAAAAAAGCCCAATCCCCGGATTGGGCTTTTGACTTTGACAGAAGCACGCTTGTTCTTCGCTTGAACCCCGATCCCCGTTCGACGCCGGCAAAGCCGATTTGCTAGAGTGCGCCGCTGTCCTGTCCAGAAAACACCCTTGCGATGCTGCCCCGCGCCGAACAGAAACAACAGACCCGCAACGCCCTGATGGACGCCGCCCGCCATTTGATGGAATGCGGCCGAGGATTCGGCAGCCTGAGCCTGCGCGAAGTGGCGAAAACCGCCGGGATCGTACCCACCGGTTTCTACCGGCATTTTGCCGATATGGATGAACTTGGCCTGGTGCTGGTCAGCGAAGTCGGCCAGACCTTCCGCGAAACCATCCGCCTGGTACGCCACAACGAATTCGTCATGGGCGGCATCATTGATGCGTCGGTGCGGATCTTCCTCGACGTGGTCAGCGCCAATCGCTCGCAATTCCTGTTTCTTGCCCGTGAGCAATACGGCGGTTCGCTGCCGGTGCGTCAGGCCATTGGCCGTTTGCGCGAAGACATCAGCTCCGACCTGGCATCCGACCTGTCGCTGATGCCGAAGCTGCAGCACTTGGACATTGCCGGGCTGGCCGTCATGGCGGACCTGATCGTTAAGAGTGTGTTTGCCACACTGCCGGATATCATCGACCCGCCGGTAGAAGCATTGCCGGAACATCTGACGCCCCAGGCGAAGATCACCCAGCAGTTGCGCTTCATCTTCATCGGCCTCAAGCATTGGCAGGGGCTCGGCAGTACCGAGTAGTCCGCCTTAAAAGATCGCAGCCTTCGGCAGCGCCTACGGGGAGCGCATTCCTTTGTAGGAGCTGCCGAAGGCTGCGATCTTTTTTGTGCGCCGCAAATCAGTGCATGACAAATCCTTCACGCACCAACATGACTCAAAATCCTGCAACATCTTGCAACAACTACTAAGCTCCGACAGGGTTTTCCTACATCTCACCCGATTGGCAAGCCCCTTGCTCTAGCCTGAGCATTGTCCTTTGCTGGAAGCTTTCCGATGCTGGTGATTCATCGCAGAATCGACCCTCAACCCGTCTGGGCCGCCGAGTTGTACCTGAACTTCGAAGCGCGGAGCAAAAGCCGTTTGCGCTGTTTCAGTACCGAACAGGAAGACGTCGGGTTGTTTTTGGAGCGCGGCCAGCCGCCGCTGTATGACGGCGAATGCCTACAGGCCGAAGACGGACGCATCGTGCGCGTCTGCGCTCGTCCCGAACAATTGCTGCACGTCACCTGCGCCAATGCCTTCGAACTGACCCGCGCGGCCTATCACTTGGGCAACCGCCACGTCGCTCTGCAAGTCGGCGATGGCTGGCTGCGCCTGCTCGATGATTACGTACTCAAGGCCATGCTCGAACAGCTGGATGCCAAGGTCGAAAACATCGAAGCCCCGTTCCAGCCGGAACACGGTGCTTACGGTGGCGGTCACCACCATTCGCGGCACGGCGACGAAGATTTCAACTATCCGCCGAAACTACACCAGTTCGGCGTGCGTTTATGAACCCCGCCTGGGCGCTGCTGCGCCTGGCCAGCCCGCAGTTGCCGATTGGCGGCTACAGCTACTCCCAAGGCCTGGAAATGGCGGTGGATAACGGCCGGGTGACGGATGCCGACGGCGCTCGCCGCTGGATCAGTGATCAGTTGCTGCTCAACCTCGCGCGTTTCGAAGCACCATTGCTGCTCGCCCATTGCCTGGCCGCCGACGACGACAACTGGGCCGAGCTGCTGCAACGCTGCGAAGAACACCGCGCCAGCCGGGAAACCCGCGAACTGCATCAGGAAAGTCGGCAGATGGGCTATTCGTTGCAGCAACTGCTCAACGGTTTGCCGGAACTCGATGCGCCGGCCCGGCCTTTCTCGAACAACGGCCAGAGCCGCACCTGGCCCTCGGCTGGGCGCTGGCCGCTCGTGCCTGGGGAATCATGCCGCAGGATGCCTTGGCCGCCTGGCTCTGGAGCTGGCTGGAAAACCAATTGGCGGTGTTGATGAAAACCCTGCCGCTCGGCCAGCAAGCCGCCCAGCGCCTGACCAGCCAACTGCTGCCGCTGTTGCAGCAAGCCCAGCAGAACGCTACCCGAATCAATCCCGAACACTATGGCAGCGCCGCTTTCGGCCTGTCCCTGGCGTGCATGGCCCATGAGCGCCAGTACAGCCGTCTGTTCCGTTCCTAGGGCCTGTTATTTTGGGCCTGTTATTTTGGAGAAGCAGCATGAACACACAACCTCTGCGCATCGGCATCGGCGGCCCGGTCGGTTCCGGTAAAACCGCCCTGACCCTGGCCCTGTGCCTGGCGCTGCGTGATCGCTACAACCTGGCGGTCGTGACCAACGACATCTACACCCGCGAAGACGCCGACTTTCTGGTGCGCAACGAAGCCCTGGCGCCGGAGCGGATCATCGGTGTGGAAACCGGCGGCTGCCCGCACACGGCGATTCGCGAAGACGCCTCGATCAACCTCGAAGCCGTCGATCAACTGAACCGCCGCTTTCCGGGACTGGACCTGATTATTGTGGAGTCCGGTGGCGACAACCTGTCGGCGACCTTCAGCCCGGAACTGTCCGACTTGACCATCTATGTGATCGACGTTTCCGCTGGCGACAAGTTGCCGCGCAAGGGCGGACCGGGGATCTGCAAATCCGATTTGCTGGTGATCAACAAAGTCGACCTCGCGCCCTTGGTGGGAGCATCGCTGGAGTTGATGGACAGCGACACCAAGCGCATGCGCAACGGTAAGCCGTTCGTCTTCAGCAACCAGAAGACCGGCCTTGGCCTGGAAGAAATCATCGCCTTCATCGAACGCCAGGGCCTGCTGATCGCCGCCTGATCACGTTCAATTTTTATCAACAAGGAAGCTTATCCATGACACTGAAACGCATCCTGGGCGCCCTGGCCCTGCTGCTGACCCCGGCCATTGCCTTCGCCCACCCAGGGCATGGTGATAACGGTTTGATCGCCGGTATCAGCCACCCGATCAGCGGTATCGATCACTTGCTGGCGATGGTCGCGGTGGGTTTGTGGGCGGCGCAGCACAAAGGCGCGGCGCGCTGGGCGCTGCCGTGCACGTTTGTCGGCACCATGCTGATCGGCGGCTTGTTCGGTTTTGAAGGGCTGGACCTGCCGGCGCTGGAAAGCGGGATTGCCGCGTCGGTGTTGGCGCTGGGCCTGGCGGTTGCGTTGGCGGTGCGTCCGCCGTTGTTTGTGGCGGTCGGTGCGACGGCGTTGTTTGCACTGTTCCATGGTGTGGCCCATGGTCTTGAGCTGCCGGATATGTCGAGCCCTTGGGCGTATGCCGCCGGGTTTGTAGCGGCGACCGCGGCGTTGCATGCGGCCGGTTATGCGCTGGTTCGCGTATTGCCTCAAGCAGCGGCGCCGTTGGTTCGAGTCGCGGGTGCGGCTTCGGCGGCGACTGGGGTTTGGTTGTTGGCGGGCTAAGTTTTCAATCGCCTGTCATGGCCCCTTCGCGAGCAGGCTCGCACCCACAGTGGTTCTGTGCATGCAGGAGTAATGTGGGAGCGAGCCTGCTCGCGATGGCGGCCTGACAGACACCGCCTCTCTCAGGCCGGCCTCTCTGCTAACATGTCGCGCAATCGCCCCTGCCGTGACGACGCCAGCCAATGCCGCATGCTTCCCGCTCTGCCTCCCAGCCTGAATTGACCGCCCTGTTCGCCTCGGTGCAACAGCATTTCCAGGACGTCATCGTGCCGCTCTGGCAAGGCCCCGGCTGGAACACCGACATGGCGTTGCCCTATGAGGCGCTCGACGCGGAGCATCAACCACTGCCATCGCAACGCTATCGCGCCATGGCCTGCGCCCGTCAGCTGTACCTTTTTTCGAGCCTGATCGGCCAGGTGCCGGCGGCCGAAGCCCGGGCGGCGGCGCTGTTCCGCTCCTTGCAGCAGCATTTTCACGATGCCGAGCACGGCGGCTGGTTCTACAGCATCGACCCGCAAGGCGCGCCACTGGATCAGCGCAAAGACCTCTACACCCACGCGTTCATCCTGTTCGCCTGCGCCCATTACTGGGACAAGGTTCGCGAGCCGCTGGTGGAATCGGTGCTCAACGCGGCACTGGAAGTCGTGGCCCAACGCTTCGCCACGGACGACGGCCTGTACGAAGCGTGCCTGGACCGTGACTGGTCTTCACTCAAGACCGGGCCGCTGCAGAACCCGCTGATGCATTTGGCCGAAGCATTTCTCGCCACCCTGTCAGTGCGTGAAGACATCGCCGTGCAGCACAGCTTGCTGGCGCTGTGTGCCGGGATGCAGAAGAAATTCGTCGTCCCGCAGGAAGGCGTTTTGATGGAAAAACCACTGGGGGCTGTGGATAACTGGTTCGAACCGGGCCATCAGTTCGAGTGGTATTTCCTGCTGGAGTCTTCTTCGTTGCTGCGTGACAGCAAACTGCATCGTTCCCTGAGCCGGGCGTTCAGCTACACCGAGCAGTTAGGCGTGGTCGAGCACAATGGCGCCGTTCGAGCCATGCTCGACCTGGAGAGCGATGCCCGTCGTCCTCGCGACAGCACCCAACGCATCTGGGCTCAAGCCGAATACCTGCGCGCCCTGACCCTGCGACCGGACAGCGAAGCCGCGGTGCTGCGCCAATTGCAGGCATTGCAGCAGCGCTTCCTGCATGCGGGGGGTTGGTATGAATGCCGTGATGAAGAAGGCGAGGTCAGCCGCAAGGACATGCCTTCTACCACGCCGTATCACTTGGCGACCTGTTATCGCGGGTTGGTCGAGTATCTCGGTTGACCCTTTAAAAGATCGCAGCCTGCGGCAGCTCCTACAGGGGAATGCGCTCGGCGTAGGAGCTGGCGAAGGCTGCGATCCTGGCGATGGAACATCCGACAATTAACTCAAAGTCTTACACAATCCACTTCCGATCCCCGGTAAAACTGATCGTCAGCCAGCGCGCCGCATCCGCCTTGCCCAACTTCGCGGAAATCTCCTCGCGCAACACATCCAGTTGCCCAACGTTTTCCAGTCGGTAATCCGCCGGCAACACCACATGAATCTCGATAAACCGCGCCCGCCCGTGCTTTTGCACGTAGGAGATGTAGTCGTCGAAACCATGCTCGACCTTGGCCGCGTCCATCACCTGGCGCACTTTGTCGTCCAGTTGATCCGGGGCAATGCCCAGTACATCACGTAGCGCCGGGCGCAGGATCTTGAAGGCCGGCGCCAGCATGCTCAGGGCCAGCAGAATCAGGATCAGCGGGTCGACGTAGACCGCCCACTGCCCATAACCCTGGGACTTGAGCAACAGCGCCGTCAGGAAACTCACCAGCAAACCCACCGACAGCATCGCGTCCACCAGCCAACTGATGTTGTCGAACTGGATCAGCGTTGATTTGAGCTTTCGGTTGCGATGACGAACGTAGAAGAAATACGCGAACTCGACGACGGTAAACACCGCCGCGTAGATGATCACCAGCCCCAGCTCAATCTCGCGGCCGCCATTGATGATGCCGAACACGCCGTTGAGAAAAGCATAGATCGCGATCAGAAACAGGAAACTGCCTTCGATCAGCAACACCATCGGCTCCAAGTGCCAGAAGCCGAACTGGAAGCGGTGATTACTTTCTTTGGCGATCAACTTGGCGGTGATCAGCATCAGGACCTTGATGAAGGTCGCGATCAACGAAAAAAAACCATCAAACAGGATGGATTGGGCCCCCGAAACAAAACCGGTAACGATCCCGGCGATCGCCACGGCGAACATCAGGATGGTCGATTGTTTGAGCAGCGACTGCTCACCTCGGTTACTCACGTAGCCTCCTCTAAAAACCTTGAAAACCGCAGGGTGCGGTGGGGTTGTTGGGGGAGGAGTCTACCTTATGTGCTGTTTTGCCAGTTCGGGCCCCTTCGCGAGCAAGCCCGCTCCCACAGGGGAAATGTGTTGTGTCCAAGATTGCAGACACACCATAAATCCAATGTGGGAGCGGGCTTGCTCGCGAAGAACGATGACTCGGTTTTACGCCTTGCCACCATTACGCTCAATGGAAAAACCCGCCCAGGTCTGGCTCACCGGCATCAGCTCCAGGCTGTTGATGTTGATGTGCGCCGGCGCGTTCAGCACCCAGAAAATGGTGTCGGCGATGTCTTGCGGCTGAATCGGCTCGGCACCGGCGTAGGTGGCGTTGTAGCGATCCTGGTCACCGGCAAAGCGCACCAGCGAGAACTCGCTCTCGCACAGGCCCGGTTCGATGTTGCTGACGCGCACGCCCGTGCCTTGCAGGTCGCAACGCAGGTTCAGGGAGAACTGTTTGACGAACGCCTTGCTCGCGCCATACACGTGGCTGCCCGGGTACGGGTAGTTGCCGGCGATGGAGCCGAGGTTGACGATACCGGCACCGCGACCGTGGGCGATCAGGCGAGGCAGCAGCAGGCGAGTGCTGTACATCAGGCCTTTGATGTTGGTATCGACCATGGTGTCCCAGTCGTCCAGATCACACTTGGGGGCCGGGTCGACGCCCAGGGCCAGGCCAGCATTGTTGATCAGCCCGCGCAACTTGGCGAAGGACGGCGGCAGGTTGGCAATCGCCTCCTCCATGGCCTTGCGATCACGCACGTCGAGCACCAGGCCATGGACTTCGGTCTGCTTCGACAACTCGGCGCACAGGGCGTTGAGGCGCTCTTCACGACGGCCGGTCAGCACCAGTTTCCAGCCCGCCTCGGCAAAACGACGGGCGCAGGCTTCGCCAAAACCGGAGGTCGCGCCGGTGATAAACAGGGTGTTGGACATCGTGTTCTCCTTGCTTCGGCTGATCGGCAGCCATTGGAATGGACAATCAGCAGCCAGCATGCCCGGCCCGGAGCACAGCGGCAACCCGGTGTTGTTGATCGACCTTACAGGCCCCGAGTGCAGGCGATCTGCGCGAAGCTGCCACCACTGAGTGTCACCACCGTGGCGCTGGTCTTTTCGATTTCGCCTGGAGGCGTCAGGTGCAATTGCTTGACGGCGACGCCGGCGTCCTGCCAGAGGATTTTCTTGTAGCTGACGTACCCGGAAGCCTCGCCGCCGCCGGTAACGATGCGGATCGTGCTGCCGCCGGGCCGGTAGTAAACGGTGGTACTGGCCCCGGTACAAACGTAGGCAAAATCCTTTTGCGCGGTCGGCAGCAACGTCCCGGCCATCCCCTCCACCACGCTGAACAACACACCACCGACCAGAAAAATAGCCGCCAGCCCCGCCACTACCGTCACCCGCCCGGTATACGCCCCAAAGCGTGATGACGGGCGAAGCGCCGGGCCACTCGACTCTGCGGTAATCACCTCAATCGTCGGTTCTGGCGCTGCGCTGCTCAACTTCTGCGGCGCTATCACTACTGCGCTGCTCAGCAATGGCGGTTGCTGCCGGGTTCTTCTGGAACAAAAGCGGGACTATCGGTCATGCAGTTGCTCCAGGTCTTCCACTGACAAAGACCCCACCAGCTGTGGGGCTATGCGCGCAGAGTATCCGAACGTAAAATCGGCAAAATGAAGATTTATTCATCCTGACTGTACAAAAAACACTCACCTGCCGCCAGCCCTTGCCAGGCCTCGCTTGTAGCCATGTGCACGCACGTTATCCACAGGCCGGTCCACAGTCTTTGGGGGCAAGTGCAAAACAGCGTGAGCCGCTGCCCTCAAGGCTTTGCGAGCCGGTCAGAAAGTTTTTTGCTTGACCCTCAAGATCCCACCGTGTAGCCCATGGCATTTTGCACGATCGACCGCGCAAACCGACGATGGCGCCAAGCCAGTAACGACGGCCCTCAGCCGAGTCTTTCCAGAGTTTAACCACAGACTTATCCACAGGCTGGCGCACGGTGGATCCGGCCGTTTTTGCTGACAACAAAAAGGTTGACAACGCCGGCTCATGGTCCAGCAAAAACGCCTGATCAAAAAACAACCACAACTCTGCAAGCCACGGTTTCAAAGGCGCTCAGCCAGCTACTCCCACGTTATTCACAGCCGGCTCCACAGCAAACGGGGACAAGTCAAAACCGTGACAAAACAACTATTTGCAGCGGCTTTATGTCGCGGTTTGAGAGCTTGTGAATATTGTTTTCCACAATTTCCATTTACCCACACCACTCCCCCTGTAGGAGCTGTCGAGAGAAACGAGGCTGCGATCTTTTGATCCTGTTTTTTACAAAGCAAGATCAAAAGATCGCAGCCTCGTTTCACTCGGCAGCTCCTACCAGCTCCTACCGGTCCTACAAGTTCCTACCAAACCTGGGGCATAAAAAAACGCCCTGACGTTGAGTCCGTCAGGACGTTTTTATGTTCTCGAAGGGTTTAGTGCCCGCCGAGATAGGCGTTACGCACCTCCTCGTTCACCAGCAGCTCCTTGCCGGTGCCTGTGAGGCGGATCTCGCCGTTGACCATCACGTACGCCCGGTCCGACAGTTTGAGCGCGTGGTTGGCGTTCTGCTCGACCAGGAAGATGGTCATGCCGGTTTTCGCCAGTTCCCGCAGGGTCGCGAAGATCTGTTTCACCACAATCGGTGCCAGGCCCAGGCTCGGCTCATCCAGCAGCAGCAATTTCGGCCGGCTCATCAACGCCCGGGCGATGGCGAGCATTTGCTGCTCGCCGCCGGACATGGTCATGGCCCGCTGGGTACGCCGCTCTTCGAGCCGCGGAAACAGCTCGAACATGCGCTGCATGTCTTCTTTGGCGTACTTGTCGCCAATCGGGATGGTGCCCATCAGCAGGTTTTCCTCGACGGTCATGTCGGGGAACACCCGCCGGCCTTCCGGCGATTGGGCGATGCCGTGGGATGCGATGTAGTGGGACGACTTGTGGGTGATGTCCACCCCCTGATAGATGATCTGCCCGTCGGCCGCCCGAGGCTGGCCGAAGATCGACATCAGCAGGGTAGACTTGCCGGCCCCGTTGGAGCCGATCAGGCTGACGGTTTCGCCTTCGTTGATGTACAGCGAGACTTTCTTCAAGGCCTGGATCGGCCCGTAGAACACGTCCAGCTCCTTGAGTTCGAGGATCGGTTGACTCATACCAACTCCTCTTCATCGGCGCCCAGGTAGGCCGCAATCACTTTCGGGTCATTGCGAATCGCATCAGGTCCGCCCTCGGCAATGACGATGCCGTGGTCCAGTACCACGATGTGGTCGGAAATACTCATAACCATGCCCATGTCGTGTTCGATCAGCACCACGGTCAGATCGTGCTCGTCGCGCAGCAGCCGGATCATCGCGCTCAGCGCTTCGGTTTCCTGAGGGTTGAGGCCGGCGGCCGGTTCGTCGAGGCAGATGATCTGCGGCCGCGTGCACATGGCCCGGGCGATTTCCAGACGACGTTGCTGCCCGTAGGACAGTTCGCCGGCCAGACGGTTGGCGCAGTCCACCAGGTCCACCACTTCCAGCCAGTAAAAGGCGTGGTCCAGTGCATCGCTTTCGGCCTTGCGGTAACCCTTGGTGTTGAGGATGCCGGCCAACATGTTGCGGTTGACCCACATGTGCTGGGCCACCAGCAGGTTTTCCAGCACCGACATTTCCTTGAACAGGCGAATGTTCTGGAACGTGCGGGCCAGGCCGGCACGGTTCACCAGGTGGGTGCCGCCGAACATCTTGTAGTACAGCCGGCTGAGGAAGGATTTCGGCGAGACGAAATCGACCGGCTTGAACGACTCACCCAACAGTTTGATGACGTTAGTCTGCTCGCCACGCACATTGAGTTCGATCTTGCCGCCCGAGGCCTTGTAGAACCCGGTCAGGCAGTTGAACACCGTGGTCTTGCCGGCACCGTTGGGGCCGATCAGGGCGAAGATCGAGTTGCGTTTGACCTTCAGGCTGACATCGCTCAGCGCCTTGATGCCGCCGAAGTGCATCATCAGCTTCTCGACCGAGAGTACGACTTCGCTCATGGCGCTACTCCTTTACGCGGGGTCACACCGGTACGGCTGATCCGAATCAGGCCGCGCGGTCGCCAGATCATCATCAACACCATCAACACGCCGAACAACAGCACGCGGTATTCCGCGAAGCCACGCAGCAGTTCAGGGGCGACGGTCAGCACGAACGCCGCAATCACCACGCCGATAGTCGAGCCCATGCCGCCGAGTACCACGATGGCGAGAATCAAGGCCGATTCGAAGAAGGTGAACGAGGTCGGGTTCACGAAGCCTTGATAGGTGGCAAAGAACACACCCGCCAAACCGGCCGTCGATGCACCGATGGTGAACGCAGAGAGCTTGACCAGCACATGGTTCAGGCCCATGGAGCGGCAAGCGATTTCGTCTTCACGCAGTGCTTCCCAGGCGCGACCGACCGGCATGCGGGTCAGGCGATGCTTGATATACAGCACGGCCAGCACGACCAGGAACAACACCGCGTAGATGAAGTAGTACTTCACGTCCGGGTTGTAGGCGATGCCGAAGAACTCATGGAACGGTATTCCTCCTTCCTTCGCTCTTTTGCCGAATTCAAGGCCAAAGAAGGTTGGCAACGGAGCCGCCATGCCATTCGGGCCGCCGGTCAGGGACAGCCAGTTGTTGAGGATCAGCCGGATGATTTCACCGAAGCCCAGGGTCACGATCGCCAGGTAGTCACCGTGCAGGCGCAGCACCGGGAAACCGAGGATGCAACCGGCAAGCCCCGCCGTGATTGCCGCCAGCGGCAGTACCGTCCAGAAACCCAGCCCGAGGTATTGATAACCGAGCGCCAGGCCGTAGGCGCCGATGGCGTAGAACGCCACGTAACCGAGGTCGAGCAGGCCGGCCAGGCCGACCACGATATTCAACCCCAGGCCCAGCAGCACATAGATCAACCCAAGGATGACCACGCCCAGCAAATACGAGTTGGAGAAGAACGGGAAGACCACGGCGATGACGATCACCAACGGCACAACCCAGCGCAAACGGGATTTGTAATCGGGCGGCAGTACGTGAACCCCGGAGCCGGTGGTTTCAAAGCCTTCGAGGATTTTCAGGCCCTTGGGCGATTGCAGGAACAGGCTCAGGGCAAAGCGGCCAGCCATGACGATGGCGACCAGCCACGCCACACGGGTCGGCTGCAGGTTGAAGCTGTAGCCTTCAAGGACCACACCGACAATCGGGCCGAACACAATCAGGGCAACGAGGCCGGCAAGAATCGCGTCAACCAGGCTTCTTTTGACATCAATGGTTTTTTTAGTGGTTGAAGACATCGCTTACACCTTCGACACAAGAGGACGGCCGAGCAGGCCTTGAGGCCGAAAGACCAGTACGAGAACCAGCAGCGAGAAGCTGAAAACGTCCTTGTAATCCGAATTCACCAGACCCGAGAACAACGACTCGGAGATCCCGAGGATGATCCCACCGAGCATCGCGCCAGGCAGCGAGCCGATCCCGCCGAGTACCGCTGCGGTGAACGCCTTGATGCCGATGACGAAACCTGCGTAGAAGTCGAACGTGCCGTAGTTCATGGTGATCAGCACGCCGGCCAGGGCCGCCATCGCTGCACCAATGATGAACACGTAGGAAATCACCCGGTCGGTGTTGATCCCCAGGATCGAGGCCATTTTGCGGTCTTGCTGGGTAGCGCGGCACATGCGGCCGAGCTTGGTGTACTTGATGACGTAGGTCAGCAGGCCCATGCCGGCAAACGCTGCGACCAGAATGAAGATCTTGGTGTAGGTGAGCTGGACGAAGCCAGTGCCTATGTCGACGCGCCATGCACCGGTCAGCAGTGTCGGAACACCCTGTTGCCGAGCACCCTGGGCGATTTGTGCATAGTTTTGCAGGATCAGCGAAATACCGATGGCGCTGATCAGCGGTGCCAGTCGTGTGGAGTTGCGCAGCGGTTTGTAGGCGACACGCTCGATGACCCAGCCATACACCGCCGTGACGACGATGGTGAAGATCAGTGTGCCGAGCATCAGCAGAGGGAAGGATTCAATACCGAAGTAAGCCAGCAGAGCCAGACTGATCGCCGCGAGGTAAGCGGAAATCATATAAACCTCGCCGTGGGCGAAGTTGATCATGCCGATGATGCCATAGACCATTGTGTAGCCGATGGCGATCAGGCCATAGACAGACCCGAGAGTCATGCCATTGACCAGTTGCTGCAGGAAAATACCATCCATAACGCAATCTCACGCATTTGAGAGACTGCACGGAAGCGGTTTGCAACGGACCGGGGTTCAGCCGCCAGTGCAACACGGTTACGTGCAGCTCTACGAGAAAAGACAGGTACTGCACGGACATGTTCTTTGACTGCCCGGCGCACTCGGCGCCGGGCAAGTCAGCAGGTCATATCACTTCTGTTTTTCAAGCTGGTGGTATTTGCCGTCCTTGTCCCACTGGTAAACCACGTAGTCGGAGACTTTCAGGTCGCCCTTGGCGTCCCAGGTTTTCTCGCCCATCACGGTTTTGACCGGGTGTGCTTTCAGCCATTTGGCAGCGTCTTCGCCCTTGTTGGACTTGGCACCGTTGAAGGCAGCCGCCAGGGTCTGGACCGAAGCGTAGGCGTACAGGGTGTAGCCTTCTGGCTCGGTGCCGGCCTTGCGGAACTGCTCGACCACAGTCTTGCTGTCTGGCAGCAGGCGCGGGTCGGCGCCGAAGGTCATCAGCACGCCGTCGACGTATTGCGGGCCGCCAGCGGTGGTTACCAGTTCGTCGGTCACGATGCCGTCATCGGACATGAATTTCACGTCCTTGAGGCCTTCGGTACGCAGTTGTTTAACCAGTGGACCAGCCTCTGGGTGCAGACCGCCGAAGTAGACGACGTCGGCGCCAGCAGCGCGGATTTTGGTGACCAGGGCGCTGAAGTCTTTTTCACCACGGGTCAGGCCTTCGTAGATCACCGGGGTCACCCCGCGTTTGATCAACTGAGCCTTGGTGGCATCAGCCAGGCCTTGGCCGTAGGTGTCTTTGTCGTGGATGACCGCGACTTTCTTGCCTTTGAGCACGTCGACGATGTAGTCACCGGCCACGATGCCTTGCTGGTCGTCACGCCCGCACATACGGAACATGGCGCTCAGGCCGCGTTCGGTAACTTGTGGGTTGGTGGAACCTGGAGTGATCGCGATGATGCCCGCTTCGTCATAGATCTCGGAAGCCGGGATGGTCGACGAGGAGCAGAAGTGACCGACCACGCCGGCGACTTTCTGGTTGGTCAGGTCCTTGGCGACCGTCACAGCCTGCTTCGGTTCGCAGGCGTCATCGCCCTTGACCAGTACGATTTTTTCCCCGTTGACGCCGCCCGATGCGTTGATGGCGTCGGCCGCTGCCTGCGCACCCTTCATGTATTGCAAGCCAAATGCCGCGTTAGCGCCAGTCATTGGACCTGCCACACCGATTTTCACATCGGCTTGTGCAAACGCAGAAACACCCAAAGCAGTTGCCACTGCGAGGGCCAGAAAGCCTTTCTTGTAAAACGTCTGGGACATGAGGTGGTGCTCCAAGGTTTTTTTAGTTGGCACTGCGACTTCACTGAATGCTCAGAGCAAGGGCCGTGCCATCGGTTTTTTATTCTGAAAAAGTCGCTGCTTTATTGTTATTTCGACTGTTTCGATCCCATTTTCATTGGGCGTGCAACCGTCTAAACCGCGGGAGGTGAAACCTTTTCTTTTTGAGGGCGCAACCCGCATGCGCCATCATTGCAACCGCGGCGTTAAACGACGTGCAACCGGCCTGTAACAACGTGCGTCACCGAAGTGCACACTGCTGGTGCGCAACTGCTACAACTCGCACCATTACAGGCTAGTCGCTGCGCGAAAAAGCGCCGCTTCCAGCAACAAAAATCAACAATCAAATGACGATCCGCAAGCACTGGCCTGCGTGATACAGCGAAAAACCGGCCTCATACAGGCAACTGCGCAGGCCAACACCTGCCAATGGCTGCATCGGAGCGAACGGAATCGGTAGCGCCTGAGGATTTCCGTTACACAAATAGTCGGCAAAGGCTTTGCCGACAACGGTGCCAGTAGTGACGCCCCGGCCGTTGTAACCGGTGACTGCCACTATTCCGGGCGCCGGTTCGAACAGACGCATCAGATGATCGGGGGTAAAAGCGATGCAACCGGTCCAGGTGCACTCCCATTCCACCGGTTTCAGGTACGGGAAGTAGTGCTGCTGAACCCGATCGGCCCAGGCCTTCAAAAACCAGGTCGGTTTCTGATTGCCATTGCCGAGACTGCCGAGCAATAGACGCCCGTCCTTGTCGCGACGAATGCTGCTCAATACTTGTCGGGTGTCCCAGGAGCCTTGGCCGCCGGGCAGAATTTGTTGCGCTGCGTCTTCGGTCAGCGGCACCGAGGCCACTTGGTAGTAATAACCGGGGAAGAAGTTGCGGCGCAGCTCTGTCCAGTCGCCTTCGGTGTAGGCGTTGGATGCGATCACGACTTGCTCGGCGAGCACCGAGCCTTGGGCCGTTTGCACCGACCAGCGTTGGCCCTGACGTTCAAGTCTTGTTACAGGCGAATGATCGAACAACTGACCACCGAGACCGATGGCCGCTTTGGCCAGCCCCGTGGTGTAGGCCATCGGGTTGAGAGTGCCTGCACGCCGATCCAGCAACGCGGCGGCGATTTTCTTGGTGCCAGTCGCTTGTTCACAGGCTTGGCCGGTCAACAGTTCAACTGGCGCCCCACGGCGTTTCCATTGTTCTTCACGACTGCGCAAGTCGGCTTCGCCACGGGCGTTGTGCGCCATATGCAGCGTGCCTTCGCGGCGCAGCTGGCAATCGATGTTGTACTTGTCCACAAGGCTGAACACCAGGGACGGTGCCGCACCGAGCATGCGGTTGAGCTGACTGCCAACTGCTTCGCCGAACCCGGCTTCGATCTCGTCCGGCGGGATCCACATTCCGGCGTTGACCAGCCCGACGTTGCGCCCGGAGCCGCCATGACCGGCGCGATGGGCTTCCAGCACGCAGACGCTTTTACCCTGTTCCAACAAATGCACGGCCGCCGACAGCCCGGTAAAACCGGCGCCGATGACACAGACATCAACCTTCACTTCACCCTTGAGCGCCGTATTGTCGGGCCTTTGTGGCGTCAGTTTTTCCCACAGACACTCTTCGCGTAACGGCATTGCCAGACTCCAATCAGAAACCTAACCAAGCCGCCAAAAAGATCGCAGCCTTCGGCAGCTCCTACAAAACCGCAGCCAGGCGTAGTCCCGTAGGAGCTGCCGAAGGCTGCGATCTTTTCAGGCACACCCTTTTTATCAGTCGAACGTAATCCCCTGAGCCAACGGCAACTCCAGCGAATAGTTCACGGTGTTGGTCTGGCGGCGCATGTAGCCGCGCCATGCATCGGAGCCGGATTCACGACCACCGCCCGTTTCCTTCTCGCCACCAAACGCCCCGCCGATTTCTGCACCGCTCGGGCCGATGTTGACGTTGGCGATGCCGCAGTCGCTGCCGACCGCCGACATGAACTGCTCGGCTTCACGCACGTCGGTGGTGAAAATGCACGACGACAGGCCTTGTGGCACGGCGTTGTTCAGGCGCAGGGCTTCGGCGAAATCGTTGTAGCCAACCACGTAGAGGATCGGCGCGAAGGTTTCGTTGCAGACCACATCACTCTGCTCAGGCATTTCCACGATGGCCGGGGCCACGTAGTAGGCATTCGGGAACTTGTCTTCCAGTTGACGCTTGCCGCCAAACACCCGGCCGCCTTCGCTCAGGGCTTGTTCCAGCGCATCCTGCATGTTCTCAAAGCTGTGCTTGTCGATCAGCGGGCCGATCAGGTTGCCTTCCAGCGGGTTGCCGATGCGAACCTTGGAGTACGCCGCCTTCAGGCGTGTGACGATTTCTTCTTTCACCGATTCATGGGCAATCAGACGGCGCAGCGTAGTGCAACGCTGGCCGGCAGTGCCGACGGCGCTGAACAGGATGGCGCGAACGGCCATGTCCAGGTCGGCGCTTGGGCCGAGGATCATCGCGTTGTTGCCGCCCAGTTCCAGAATACTGCGAGCGAAGCGCGCGGCGATTTTCGGTGCCACTTCGCGGCCCATGCGGGTGCTGCCGGTGGCGCTGATCAGCGCGACACGCGGGTCATCGACCAGAGCTTCGCCAGCATCGCGGCCGCCGATTATCACTTGGCTCAGGTGCGGGGGCATCACTGAAGTTTTTCAGTACGCGGTCGAACAGCGCCTGGCAGGCCAGAGCGGTCAGCGGGGTTTTCTCCGACGGTTTCCAGATCACCGGGTTACCGCAGACCAGCGCCAGCGCGGTGTTCCAGGCCCAGACTGCGACCGGGAAGTTGAACGCACTGATCACGCCGACAACGCCCAGCGGGTGCCAGGTTTCGCGCATATGGTGGCCTGGACGCTCGGAAGCGATGGTCAAACCGTACAGCTGACGGGACAGACCGACGGCGAAGTCGCAGATGTCGATCATTTCCTGAACTTCGCCCAGGCCTTCCTGAGTGATCTTGCCGGCTTCCCAGGAGACCAGCTCACCCAGATCAGCCTTGTATTCACGCAGGATGTCGCCCAATTGGCGCACCAGTTCGCCACGGCGCGGGGCCGGGACCTTGCGCCATAACTCGAACGCATGATCTGCGCGACTGATGTGTTGCTCGACTTCAGCCGCGCCTTCCCAGTTGACGGCGGCAATCCGGCTGCCATCGATTGGAGAGTGCACCGGCACTTTGCCGTTCTGGTACAGGGCCGGGTTCACACCAAGACGATCAAGCAATGCGGCAACCATGGGTTACTCCTCAAGCAGAAAACAGAAATCGTGCAGCCGGAAAATCACGGCTGATCAGGCCTGTAGTTGTAGCGCCCCCAAGACGAGCCAACAAACGACCATTAAGCGAGATATCATTCCGTTTATTCATGCTTCGCAGTTGCCGGTAAAAGAAAAGCATAGAGCAACAAGAAAAAGGACCACCCATGCTGAATAAACGCTACTTGCCGTCGATCACCGCGTTGCAGTGTTTCGAGGCCGTGACCCGGCATTTGAGCTTCACCCGGGCCGCCGAAGAGCTGAACCTGACCCAGAGCGCCGTCAGCAAACAGGTCGCGCAACTCGAGGAGCTGCTGCAGCACTTGCTGTTCCGCCGGGTGCGCCGACGCCTGCAAATGACCCCGGCCGGTGATTTGTACCTGGTGGAGGTACGAAAAATCCTCACGCAGGTCGAGATGTCGACCCATTACTTGCGCTCCTACGGCGGCGATACCGAAGTCCTGCGCGTTTCCACGCCCCCGACCTTCGGTGCGCGCTGGCTGGTGCCGCGCCTGAAAGGCTGGCGCCTGCGTCACCCCTCGATTCACCTCGATTTGTGCAGCGAGCAGGAAGCCGACGATTTGCTGCAAGGTCGCAGCGACCTGGCGTTCTATTTCGGCCAAGGCTCACGTCCAGGCACTGAAAGCCTGAAGTTGTTCGGTGAAGAGTTGGTGCCAGTCTGCGCACCGGGCAGCCTGCCGGACACGCCATTCACCGACCCGACACAACTCACTGACCTGGTCCTGCTGCAAAACGCCTCCCGGCCCCAGGCCTGGCACGATTGGTTCGACAGTCAGGGCTATCACACCGAGCACAGCTATCACGGCCCGCGCTTCGAAACCTTTTATATGTGCATCCGCGCAGCCCAGGTCGGTTGCGGCGTGGCGCTGTTGCCGCGGTTTCTGGTGGAAGAGGAGCTGGCCGACGGCAAACTGGTCATTCCCTGGCAGCATGCAATGCCCAGCTCCGACGCCTACTACCTGGCCTACCCGGAACATTCGGCGGAAGTGCCCAAGGTGCGGGATTTTGTGAAGTGGATGCTGGAGCAGATCGACAACCCCACTGAATAAACACCTGTAGGAGCTGGTAGGAACTGGTAGGAACTGGTAGGAGCTGCCGAGTGAAACGAGGCTGCGATCTTTTGATCTTAAAAAAAAGCAAAATCAAAAGATCGCAGCCTCGTTTCACTCGTCAGCTCCTACACAGTTCCGACACCGCGCCTACAAGGGCAACTGCGTCGGTGCAAAAATCGCTGGCAATCCGCACCTCTGATATGCGCCACTAGCCCCATTCACTGAAACAGCTGAAACGTCGCGACCACGGGCCGCGGCCAGCATGGAGAGACCCGTTATGAGCGAGAGCGTATTTGGCGATCGCATCGTGCAGAACCTGCTCGACACCGACTTCTACAAACTGACGATGATGCAGGCGGTGCTGCACAACTACCCTAACGTGGAAGTCGAATGGGAGTTTCGTTGCCGTAACAGTGAGGATTTGCGCCCGTACCTGGCGGAAATCCGCTACCAGATCGAGCGCCTGGCCGAGTTGAGCCTGAGCGCCGACCAGTTGAGTTTCCTGGAGCGCATCAGCTTCATGAAGCCGGATTTCCTGCGGTTTCTCGGTTTGTTCCGCTTCAACCTGCGCTACGTTCACACCGGTATCGAAAACGGCGAGTTGTTTATCCGCCTGCGCGGGCCGTGGCTGCATGTGATTCTGTTCGAAGTGCCGATGCTGGCCATCGTCAGCGAAGTACGTAACCGCTATCGCTACCGGGAAGTCGTTCTGGAACAGGCTCGCGAGCAGCTCTATCGCAAGTTCGACTGGCTGACCGCCAACGCCAGCAGCGACGAATTGTCCGAGTTGCAGGTCGCCGATTTCGGTACCCGTCGTCGCTTCTCCTACCGCGTGCAGGAAGAAGTGGTGAACGTGCTCAAGCACGATTTCCCGGGCGCTTTGTCGGCACCAGCAACGTGCATCTTTCCCGTGAGCTGGACATGAAACCCCTGGGCACCATGGCCCACGAGTGGATCATGGCCCATCAGCAACTCGGCCCACGGTTGATCGACAGCCAGATTGCCGCCCTCGATTGCTGGGTTCGCGAATATCGCGGTTTGCTGGGGATTGCCCTGACCGACTGCATCACCACCGATGCTTTCCTCGGCGATTTCGACCTGTATTTCGCCAAGCTCTTCGACGGGCTGCGCCACGACTCCGGTGACCCGGTGCTCTGGGCGGAAAAAGCCATCGTCCACTACCACAAGCTCGGCATCGACCCGATGAGCAAGACGCTGGTGTTCTCCGACAGCCTGACGCTGCCCAAATCCCTGGAAATATTCCGGGCGCTGCGGGGTCGGATCAATGTCAGCTTCGGTATCGGCACCAACCTGACGTGTGATATTCCGGGTGTCGAACCGATGAGCATCGTGCTTAAAATGACCGCCTGCAACGGTCAGCCCGTGGCAAAGATTTCTGATGAGCCTGGCAAGACTCACTGCAAAGACCCGAATTTCGTCGCCTATTTGCGACACGTTTTCAAAGTTCCTGCCCTTTCCAGCCTTTCTAGCAAGGAGTGAATTCATGCAAGCCGTACAGCGTGAGATTGCTGATCAGCTCAAGGTTCAGCCGCCGTTCGTCGATCAAGCAGCCCTCGAGGCGGAAGTCGTCCGGCGGATTACCTTTATCCAGGATTGCCTGGTCAATTCCGGGCTCAAGACCCTGGTGCTGGGCATCAGTGGCGGCGTCGATTCCTTGACTGCCGGCCTGCTGGCCCAGCGCGCCATGCGCCAATTGCGCGAGCGCACCGGCGAGGCGAGCTACAAGTTCGTCGCCGTGCGCCTGCCGTACGAAACCCAGTTCGATGAACACGATGCTCAGGCCTCGGTGGATTTCATCGCCCCGGACGAACGCCACACGGTGAACATCGGCCCGGCGGTCAAATCCCTGGCCAGTGAAGTCGCCGCGTTCGAAGGCAAGCACGCCGTCTCGGTGGATTTTGTACTCGGCAACACCAAGGCGCGGATGCGCATGGTCGCCCAATACACCATCGCCGGCGCCGCCCACGGCCTGGTGATCGGCACCGACCATGCGGCGGAAGCGGTGATGGGTTTCTTCACCAAATTCGGTGATGGCGCTTGCGATCTGGCTCCGTTGAGCGGCCTGGTGAAAAATCAGGTCCGGGCGATTGCCCGCAGCTTCGGTGCGCCGGAATCGCTGGTGGAAAAGATCCCGACGGCCGACCTTGAAGACTTGTCGCCGGGCAAGCCGGACGAGGCGTCCCACGGCGTGACCTATGCCGAGATCGACGCGTTCCTGCACGGCGAACCGGTGCGCGACGAAGCGTTCAAGATCATCTGCGACACGTACAAAAAGACTCATCACAAGCGAGTGATGCCGTTTGCGCCTTAAGTCCTCCCCATAGGACCATAGGACCGTAGGACCGTAGGAGCTGTCGAGTGAAACGAGGCTGCGATCTTTTGATTCTGTTTTTAAAAGCAAGATCAAAAGATCGCAGCCTCGTTTCACTCGACAGCTCCTACGGTCCTACGGTCCTACAGTCCTACAGTCCTACAGGCATCCCGCAGCGACGGGCGTTGAGCAAAAAAAAGCGTCCTGATCGGGACGCTTTTTTATGCGCGGGATTCGATTACTTAAGGGTAACCGTGCCTTTCATCATCGAGATGTGGCCCGGGAACGAGCAGAAGAAGCCGTAGCTTTCGCCGGCGGCCAGTTTCGACACGTCGAAAGTCACCGAATCTTTCTCCCCAGCACCGATAATTTTGGTGTGGGCGATGATGCGTGCATCACCTTCCGGCAGGTAGTTCTTGTCGATGCCCGCAGCCATGCCCGCGGTGGCGATCGGCTGCATGTCAGCCTCTTTGCTCAGCACCCAGTTATGGCCCATGACGTTTTTCGGCAGGCTGCCGGAGTGGGTCAACTCAACGGTGAAGGTCTTGCAGCTTTTGTCGATTTCAATGGCCTTGCTGTTGAAGGACATCTGGTCAGTGGAGTCGATGGTGGTCTTGCACTCGGCAGCCATCAATTGGCTGCTGGCCAGCGCCAGCAGGGATACCGCAACAAGTTTGGCAAACATGGTGAATCTCCAAGGCAGGGTTAACAAAATCGCGAATGGACAGAAGACTGCCTGAAAACTTCGCAAGTTCCTATGACTTGAATCAAAAATTGTATACAACTTTCGGGCTATGACACTCATCGAAACAAACTAACAGCCACGCATCCAGGTCGGCCCTATCCTCAGGTCGTCATCACTCATCTGGAGCGCCGGTCATGTCCTTCAACAGTCTGTTGTGCAGCTTGCTCGCCACCTACGCTTGTGGCGCCAGCGGCACCTGCGAAACACCAAAACGCGAGGTTTAACCCTTGGAGCGTCGCTTGCCTACCTTTACTCTGTGGCCATCCTGACCCTGGAGCAAGGCATGTCTATAGCGTCCGTCTGTGTATTTTGCGGTGCCAGCACTGGCACCAACCCGGCTTATCGTGAAGCGGCTGTCGCCTTGGGGCGAGCATTGGCCGAGCGCAAGCTGACCCTGGTCTATGGCGGGGGCGCCGTCGGGCTGATGGGGATCGTCGCCGATGCCGCCCTGGCGGCCGGTGGCGAAGTGATCGGGATCATCCCGCAAAGCCTCAAGGACAAGGAAATCGGCCACAGCGGCCTGACGCGCCTGGAAGTGGTCGACGGCATGCATGCGCGCAAGGCGCGGATGGCCGAACTCAGCGACGCGTTTATCGCCCTGCCTGGCGGCCTCGGCACGCTCGAAGAACTGTTTGAAGTCTGGACCTGGGGCCAGCTCGGCTACCATGGCAAGCCTCTCGGTTTGCTCGAAGTAAACGGTTTCTATAGCAAATTAACCGCTTTTCTTGATCATATCGTCGGCGAAGGCTTCGTTCGCGAACCACACCGTGACATGCTGCAAGTGAGCGAATCGCCGCAAACCCTGCTCGATGCCCTGGACGCCTGGCAACCCTCGATCCTGCCAAAATGGGCCGAGCAAAAACCCAGCTAACGGCTAGGCACCGATACAGGGCAGAATATGCGCCGCTCAACCTCACCTTCGACCCCAGAGGATCGCCCATGGCTAAACCTAATTATTCCTTCGCCAAACGTCAGAGAGACTTGGCCAAGGAGCAGAAGAAAGAGGAAAAGCTTCAGCGCAAGAAAGCTACAGCTGAAGAAGAAGCAGCAGCACTGAACCCGGATGCAGAAGGTGAAGTGGCGGCAGAAGATGATGTTGAAACACCGAAAGATCAGGCGCCTGACGCCTGAGACCCTCAGAGCCCGATGATCTGATCAGGCTCACCGGATCTGTGTCCAGGGTCAGCAGTCCTGCTGCTGACCCTCACAGGCCCAGCGCTTTATAAATCGAATCGCGATACCCCTTGGGCAAGTTGGCCGGCAAGTTCGCCGGATCAAACAACCCGATCTCCTTGTGTTCATGACTGATCGTCGGCACAAAACCGCCCGGCAACTGGCAGCGGTAAGTCGAGATGAACACGTGTTTGCCGGGGATGACCTCGAACAAATACGAATCCAGCGGCGCTCCCACCTCCACCTCGACGTCCAGTTCCTCGGCGATTTCCCGTGCCAGGCAATCCGGTGCCGTTTCGCCCAGTTCAATTCGCCCGCCGGGTAACTCCCATTCGTCACGCTCGTTGAGCATCAGCACGACCAGGCCGTCGGGGGATTGCAGGACGCCTTTGATTGAGACCGGGAACATTGGACATCTCCTTTCACCGCAAAATCAAAAGATCGCAGCCTTCGGCAGCGCCTACAGGGTACATGCGTTTCATGCAGGAGCTGCCGAAGGCTGCGATCCTGGCAATTTCCCAATCACCACCTATCCAGGAACAGTGTTAATCCAGTGGCATCACCGTCACCCGAACTTCCGGGTCATGGTTACCACCGCCAAGAATCACCCCGCGCAACGGCGAGACATCGGAAAAATCCCGCCCCCAGGCCAGCGTGATGTGTTCCAGCGCCGGTTGCACGTTGTTGGTTGGATCGAAATCCACCCAGCCGAGCACCGGACAAAACACCGAGACCCAGGCGTGGGATGCGTCGGCGCCAATCATCCGTGGTTGCCCCGGTGGTGGCTGGGTCAACAAATAACCACTGATGTAGCGCGCCGCCAAACCACGGGAACGCACACACGCCAGCATCAGGTGCGCGAAGTCCTGACAGACGCCGCGCCGACGCTCCAGCACCTCCACCAGCGGCGTGGCCACCTGGGTCGCCTCGGCATCAAAGGTGAACTCGCTGAAAATCTTCTCCATCAATGCCTGGACGCCCAACAGTAATGGCCGCCCCGCAGGAAAGCAGCTTTCGGAAAACTCGACGAAGTTGCGCTTCAAATGCACGTACGGCGATTCGAAACGATAACGACAGGCTTCGAGCAGTTCGGGCGACAGCGGCTGACTGCTGTAAGTCAGCGCATTGCGGGTGTCTTCCCAGGCCGGCGATAGATTGAAATCCAGGGTCGGCCGGGCCAGTACTTCGACGGTTAGCTGCGCGTTCACCAGCAACTCATCGTGGGGACGCTCGAACGCCAACCGAGTAAGCGGATTGCCAAACACGTCCAGTTCATCCCGCCGGGTCGTCGGGTCCGGGCTGATCAGCAACGCCTGCGCAGTGCAGCGTTGCCAGGTGCAGGCGCGCGGCCACAAGTGCGCCAGTTGCTGCGCCAGGGACACCGGGCTGTCGTAGTGATAATGGGTGTCGTGGAAAATCTGGTAACGGGCATTCATCAGACGGACACCGTGCGCTGGCTGACATCATCGACATGGGCAAAATGGCGTAAAGCCAGGCGATCGGAAACCTGGCCGCTGGCATCGGCGATCTCTTGCAGTAGATCGGCCAAGCCCTCGACAGCCGCGTGGACACTGGCCTCACCAAACAGCGAGTTCTCCAGGCAGCCCAGATCAAAGTGCGCCAGACGCTCCACCAATTGCGGCAACCCGGCCTCTCGCGGGGCGCCGAAATCGTCGTTCAAGCGCTTCAGTGTGCGGGTCACCAGTTTCAACTGGAACAACACCGCATGGGGGTTTTGCTCATCCAGCAGCAACAGGTCGAGCACCGGGATCAATTGCGCCACGGCCAAATACCGCGAGCGGTAGGTGATGCTGCTGTTACCCAACTCCAGCAGCCATTCCAGCCCGGCCTGATCGAAAGCGCCGGTACCGCGCAGAAACGCCGCCAGACTCCCACTGAGAAACTGCAGTCGCTCGATCCGGCGGCCGATCATCAGGAAGCGCCAGCCTTCGTCCCGGGTCATGTCGTCCAGGGCAAAACCGGACAGCGCCGCCAGCGACATGACCAAGCGGTTGAGGAAATCCAGCAACTCGCCGAAATCCGGATCTTCGGTTTCCAGTTCGATAGCCTCGCGCTGCAACTCCACCAACGCTTGCCAGTTTTCCCGCGAGAGCTTGCCGCGCACTTGCGAGGCCGCCCACTGCAAACGTTGCAGGTTGGAACGCAGGCTGAACGGCCAGTCATCGCCAAGCAGCGCCGCCAGCAAACGCTCCGGCAACTCGCCTTCGTCGGGCAGCAGATTCAGACGCTCACCGAGATCGACCGCCGCCTCCAAGGCTTGCGGGTCATCGCCGTCGACATAACGCGCGAGCATGATCCGCAGCAACCGTGCACTGTCATCGCAGCGCTCGCAGTACCGACCAAACCAGAACAGATTCTCGACCACCCGCGACGGCAGATAGGGATCGCGTCGCACCAGATCGTGAACGCCGATCGTGCGTTGGGTTTTCCATTGTTCACCGCTGGGGGCTCGCTCGCCAAGCACCCACGTATCCTTGCTCGCGCCACCACGCTGCATCGACACCACTTCGGCATCGGCCTCGGCCGCCACCCGGGTCAGGCCGCCGGGCAACACCCGATAGCCATCGCGACTGGCCACCGCGTACACGCGCATGCCAATGGCACGGGGTTGCAACTGACCATCCTCGGCTTGCCAGATCGGCGCCTGGGACAGTTGCGCCAGTTCTTGCGCGACATAGGCGTAAGGCCGCGCCTGCATGCGCTCGGCCAGTGCTTGACGCTGCTTTTCACTCAAATCACGGCCAAACACCGGCGCGAAGCTCTGGGACGGAAATGCCGGTTTGATCAGCAACTCCGGCAACTTTTCCAAAGCTTGAGCCAACACTGGCGCTTCACCACACCACCACGTGGCGATGGACGGCAGGATCAGTTCTTCGCCGAACAGGAACTGATTGATCCTTGGCAGAAAGCCCAGCAGACCCGGCGACTCCAGCACGCCGCTGCCCAATGCGTTGGCTACCAGCACCCGGCCCTGACGCACCGCTTCCAGCAACCCCGGCACGCCGAGGGCCGAGTCGGTGCGCAGCTCCAGCGGATCGCAGAAGTCATCGTCCAGGCGCCGCATGATCGCGTGAACCCGGCGTAGCCCGCTCAAGGTTTTCAGGTAGACGGTGGCATCGCGCACCGTCAGGTCGCCGCCCTCCACCAGTGGATAACCGAGTTGGCGCGCCAGGTACAAATGTTCAAAATAGCTTTCGTTGAACCGACCTGGTGTCAGCAGCACCACCAGCGGCACTTCATCGTCACTCGGTGCCTGACGGGCCAGGGTTTCCTGCAACGTGCGGAAGAATCCGGCCAGGTGCTGCACCTTCAAATCGCGGTACAGCTCGGGAAAGGCCCGGGACACGATGGTGCGGTTTTCCAATGCGTAACCGGCACCGGACGGCGCCTGGGTCCGGTCCGCCGTCACCCACCAACGGCCGTCGGGAGTGCGCGCCAGGTCCACGGCATACAAGTGCAGAAACGCCCCGTCCGGCGGCGCAATACCCTGACACGGCCACAGGAAGTTGTTGTGACCGAACACCAGTTCGGCCGGCAGCAGCCCTTCGGCGATCAAACGTTGCGGACCATACAAATCCGCCAGCACGGCATTGAGCAGCCGCGCCCGCTGAGCAATCCCGGCGGACAATTGCTGCCACTCATCAGCCGCAATCACGTGAGGCAACAGGTCCAGTTCCCACGGACGATCGGCGCCCTTGGGGTCGGCGTAGACGTTGTAAGTCACGCCGTTTTCCTGGATCTGCCGGGTCAGCAAAGCCTGGCGCTGCACCAGTTGCGTCGGGGTGCTGCGTTGCAATTGATCGAACAGCCGACGCCAATGCGGGCGCACGGCGCCGCTGTCGTCGAGCAGTTCGTGGTAAGTGCCCGCCGTCAGCGGGTAGCGGTCAAGCAGGTCAGGCATGGAAAGCTCGGCAGACAGCAAAGAACGGTCAGACTAACGCAGGCTCATGACGCCCGGATATATGAAAAATCCGAGCGTCGCGCAGGGCTTAGAAACGTCGCAAATCGAGTGTCATCGGCAGCTCGTCGTTAATCGTCACGTTCGGTATGGGAAGTTTCCCTGGGGTGTGTCCGATTCGGAAGAATCGCGCCATCCTTCGGCTCTCGGCCTCATTGGCATTCACCGGCAGACTGTCATAGTTGCGCCCGCCCGGATGGGCGACGTGGTACTGACAGCCACCCAGCGATCGCTCCATCCAGGTATCGAGCAAGTCGAACACCAGTGGCGCGTGGACCGGGATCGTCGGTTGCAGGCAGTTGGACGGTTGCCAGGCCCGGAAGCGCACGCCTGCGACGAACTCGCCGACCCGCCCGGTGGGTTGCAACGGCACCGGGATGCCGTTGCAGGTCAACAGATAACGCTGCGGCGCCAGGCCGGTGAGCTTGACCTGCAAGCGCTCCAGCGACGAATCCACATAACGCACCGTGCCACCGACCGCGCCTTCCTCGCCCAGCACATGCCAAGGCTCCAGCGCCTGACGCACTTCCAGCGCGATGCCACTGACGACGTAATCGCCGACCTTCGGAAAGCGGAATTCCAGGTGCGCGGCAAACCACTCGGCCCGCACCGGATAACCGGCCGCGTTCAAGTCGACGATGACATCGGCGAAGTCCTGCTCGATAAAGTGCGGCAACAGGAAGCGATCGTGCAGCTCGGTGCCCCAACGCGCGAGTTTCGGCGGCGCATAAGGCTCACGCCAGAACCGCGCCACCAGCGCTCGCAACAATAACTGCTGAGCCAGGCTCATGCGTGCGTGAGGCGGCATTTCAAAGGCACGCAACTCGAGCAATCCGAGACGCCCGGTGGCGCCGTCCGGAGAATAGAGTTTGTCGATGCAGAACTCGGCGCGGTGGGTGTTGCCAGTGACATCGATCAGCAGGTTACGCAGTAGGCGATCCACCAGCCACGGCGCGCACTCTTCGCCCGGTTCCGGCATCTGGGCGAAGGCGATTTCCAGCTCATACAACGCGTCGTTACGCGCCTCGTCCACCCGCGGCGCCTGGGAGGTCGGGCCGATGAACAATCCGGAAAACAGGTAGGACAAGGCCGGGTGGTTATGCCAGTAACTGATCAGGCTGCGCAGCAAATCCGGGCGGCGCAGGAATGGTGAGTCAGCCGGGGTCGCACCACCGAGTACGAAATGGTTACCGCCGCCGGTGCCGGTGTGCCGACCGTCGATCATGAATTTCTCGGTGGTCAGCCGGGTCTGGCGCGCTTCTTCGTACAGAAATTCAGTGCGCTCAACCAATTCGTCCCAAGTCGCGGACGGCTGCACGTTGACTTCGATCACGCCCGGATCCGGGGTGATGCGAAAATTGCTCAGGCGCGGATCGCTCGGCGGTTCATAGCCTTCCAGCAACACCGGGCAATGCAGTTCCTGAGCCGTGGCCTCGATGGCGGTGACCAGTTCCAGGTAGTCCTCGACCCGTTCCAATGGCGGCATGAACAGGTACAACCGCCCTTCCCGCGCCTCGGCGCAGAATGCGGTGCGGGTCAGCCAGTCGGCGGACTCGTCGATTTTCGGTTCGCGCTCAACCGCTTCGGCCGGCACGCCCGGACTGTTCAATGCGACGGTGTCGGGAAGTATCGGGAATTCCTGGTTCGGATCATTGGGATGGATAAACGGATACTCCGCCGCTTTCACCCAAGGCTGTGAACCGAGCGGTAAGCGATAACCCAGCGGCGAATCCCCCGGCACGAGCCGGCAATGTTCTTCGCGCAGGTACCAGCGACCGCTTTGCCATTGATCACCCTTGGCGGTGCGCGCCAGCGGCAGGACCTGGCCGATGACCTTGTCCAACCCCTGGCTGAAGACTTTGCGCAGCCGCGCACGCTCCAAAGGTTCTTCCAGACGTGAGTCTTCGGCGCTGACGTTCTGCGGCAACGTGCCTTCGCGCCAGAGGTAATAGAAATTGTCTTCGTAGGCTGGAAACACAAAGCGTGTCGCAATTTTCAGGCGTTCGGCGACACTCGCCAGAAAACGCCCGGCCAGTTCGCCATCGGCGCCGTAGTCTTCCTGTTCATCGGCGATCAGCGCGCTGTTGTGCCAGATCGGCACGCCATCACGGCGCCAGTAGCAGTTCAGCGACCAGCGCGGCAGTTGTTCGCCGGGATACCACTTGCCCTGGCCGAAATGCACCAGGCCTTTGGGCGCGTAATGTTTGCGCATCCGCTGGAACAATTCGGCGGAGAGGCGACGCTTGTCCGGCCCAAGCGCTGCGGTGTTCCACTCGGCGCCGTCCGGATCATCGATCGACACGAAGGTCGGCTCGCCGCCCATGGTCAGGCGTACGTCACCTTCCAGCAGGTCGGCATCGATCTGCCGGCCCAGCGCCTGGATCGCCAGCCACTGGTCCTCGGTGTAGGGTTTTGTTACCCGTGGCGCTTCCCAAATCCGCTCCACGGACATTTCGTGGGTGAATTCGCACTCGCACGGTTCCACCAAGCCACTGATCGGTGCCGCAGAGCCCGGATCGGGGCTACATGCCAACGGAATATGTCCTTCACCGGCAAATAGCCCTGAGGTCGCGTCCAGGCCTATCCAGCCGGCGCCGGGCAAATAGACCTCGCACCAGGCGTGCAGGTCGGTGAAATCCACGTCAGTGCCGGACGGGCCGTCGAGGCTTTTGACGTCGGCAGTCAGTTGGATCAGGTAGCCAGAGACGAAACGTGCCGCCAGCCCGAGGTTGCGCAGCAATTGCACCAGCAACCACGCCGAATCGCGGCAGGAGCCGCAAGCATGTTCGAGGGTGAATTCGGGGGTTTGGACGCCGGGTTCCATGCGGATCAGGTAACCGATGTCTTCGCTCAGACGCTGGTTGAGCGCCACCAGGAAATCCACACTGGGCAACGGTGTGCGGTCGATGCCGTCCAGATAGGCCTTGAACTTCGGCGTCAGGGGCAAGGTTTCCAGGTACGGCGCCAGTTCTTTGCGCTCATCGGCGGCGTAAGTGAAAGGAATCTTTTCTGCGTAGGGCTCCAGGAAGAAATCGAACGGATTGAAGACTGCCATTTCCGCCAGCAAGTCGACTTCGATCCGCAGTTCATCGGTTTTCTCCGGAAACACCAACCGCGCCAGGTAGTTGCCCTGAGGGTCCTGCTGCCAGTTGATGAAGTGCTGCTCGGGCGAGACTTTCAGCGCATAGGACAAAATCCGCGTGCGACTGTGGGCGGCCGGGCGCAGGCGAACGATCTGCGGACCGAGCTCGACGGCGCGGTCGTAGCGGTAATGCGTGACGTGATGCAATGCGACATGAATCGACACGGCGTGCCTCCTGCGAGCCTAAAGCGTATTCGAAAGCGCGCAAGACTTATGCCACCCAGCAGCGCTGGCGCTTTCACAGATTTGCTTAGGGCAGTACAGCACCAAAATCGGGCAATGCGGGAATTTGGTTTGAGGGGATTGCACGCAAATGTGGCGAAGATCAAAAGATCGCAGCCTTCGGCAACGCCTACATGGAATCACGAATGCCTGTAGGAGCTGCCGAAGGCTGCGATCTTTTGATCTTGATCCACAACGCAAAACGCCAACCCGAAGGTTGGCGTTCTGTTCAGCTCAAGCGAGGCTTAGCGCGGTACAACCGGCTTGCGCGCAGGCTTTGGCCCCTTGCCTTTGGCCGCATCCTTGCGGTCCTTGGCGGCTTGCTGGTTGCGGGCGAACGCCGCAGCCTTGGCCTGTTCACGCTTGTCCCACGGGTTGCCACCGTCGCTGGCACGCGGCGGCAGGCCGGTGTGCTGGGTCAGGATCTTGGTGGTCTTTTCAGTTGCCGCCACTTTATGGCTGCCAGCCGGCGTCGAATTTTTGCGACGGGCGCTCTGGTAGCTGTCGGTGGCCGGTTGATGCAATGGGATCAACTGGGTCTTGCCCGGCCCGATCAGGTCGGCGCGGCCCATGCGGGTCAGCGCTTCACGCAGCATCGGCCAGCCTTTCGGGTCGTGGTAACGCAAGAACGCCTTGTGCAGACGACGCTGCTCTTCGCTCTTGACGATGGTCACGGCGTCGCTCTTGTAAGTGACCTTGCGCAGCGGGTTCTTGCCCGAGTGGTACATGGCGGTGGCGGTGGCCATCGGCGACGGGTAGAACGCCTGCACCTGGTCGGCGCGGAAGCCGTTGCCCTTGAGCCACAGGGCCAGGTTCATCATGTCTTCGTCGGTGGTGCCCGGGTGGGCAGCGATGAAGTACGGAATCAGGTACTGCTCTTTCCCGGCTTCCTTGGAGTACTTCTCGAACATGCGCTTGAACTTGTCATAGCTGCCAATGCCCGGCTTCATCATCTGGTTGAGCGGACCTTCCTCGGTGTGTTCCGGGGCGATCTTCAGGTAACCACCGACGTGGTGGGTCACCAGTTCCTTGACGTATTCCGGCGACTCGACCGCGAGGTCGTAGCGCAGGCCGGAAGCGATCAGGATCTTCTTCACCCCCGGCAAGGCACGGGCGCTGCGATACAGCTGGATCAACGACGAGTGGTCGGTGTTCAGGTTCGGGCAAATGCCAGGGAACACGCACGATGGCTTGCGGCACGCGGATTCGATTTCCGGGGTCTTGCAGGCGATGCGGTACATGTTCGCGGTCGGGCCGCCGAGGTCGGAAATGACGCCGGTGAAGCCTGGGACCTTGTCGCGGATCTCTTCGATTTCGCGAATGATCGACTCTTCGGAACGGTTCTGGATGATCCGGCCTTCGTGCTCGGTGATCGAGCAGAAGGTGCAGCCACCGAAGCAGCCACGCATGATGTTCACCGAGAAGCGGATCATGTCGTAGGCCGGAATTTTTCCTTGCCATACGCCGGGTGCGGAATCCGTGCGTAAGGCATGCCGAACACGTAGTCCATTTCTTCGGTGGTCATCGGAATCGGCGGCGGGTTGAACCAGACGTCGACTTCGCCATGCTTCTGTACCAGCGCACGGGCGTTGCCCGGGTTGGTTTCCAGGTGAAGCACGCGGTTGGCGTGAGCGTAGAGAACCGCATCACCACGAACCTTCTCAACCGATGGCAGACGAATCACGGTTTTATCGCGAGTCATCTTCGGGCTGGCCAGGATCTGTACGACCTTGGCTTCTTCCGGATCCTCGACCGGTCCCTTTTCCTGCTCGATGGCGCAGGCCTGAGTGTCCTGGGTGTTCACGTACGGGTTGATGATCTTGTCGACCTTGCCCGGACGGTCGATACGCGTGGAATCGACTTCGTACCAGTCTTTCGGCGTATCGCGACGGATGAACGCGGTACCGCGCACGTCGGTGATGTCTTCGATCTTGTGACCATAGGACAGACGCTGGGCGACTTCGACGATCGCACGCTCGGCATTGCCGTACAGCAGGATATCGGCACAGGCATCGATCAGGATCGAGTTACGCACCCGATCCTGCCAGTAATCGTAGTGGGCGATGCGGCGCAGGGAAGCTTCGATGCCACCGAGGACGATCGGCACGTTTTTGTAGGCTTCTTTACAGCGTTGGCTGTAGACCAGGCTTGCGCGGTCCGGACGTTTGCCCGCCATGCCACCGGGGGTGTAGGCGTCATCGGAACGGACTTTCTTGTCGGCGGTGTAGCGGTTGATCATCGAGTCCATGTTGCCGGCCGCGACACCGAAGAACAGGTTCGGCTCACCGAGCTTCATGAAGTCGTCCTTGGACTGCCAGTTCGGCTGGGCAATGATCCCGACGCGGAAGCCCTGGGACTCCAGCAGCCGGCCGATGATTGCCATGCCAAACGACGGATGGTCAACGTACGCATCACCGGTGACGATGATGATGTCGCAGGAATCCCAGCCGAGCTGATCCATCTCCTCCCTGCTCATGGGCAGGAATGGCGCTGGCCCGAAACATTCGGCCCAGTACTTGGGATAGTCAAATAACGGCTTGGCTGCTTGCATCATGTCGATAACCGGTGTTGGCTTTCATTGAATTTCGCGGGCGCGGAATATAGCACAAAAAATAACCAATTCCGACGGCTATGGTCGGAAATTGGTGTTGACTCAAACACGGGGGCATAAACGGGAACCGCATTATCGTTCATCGCGAGCAAGCTTTGCTCCTACAGGTCGTTTGCGAATACCTGTAGGAGCAAAGCTTGCTCGCGATGAGGCCACACCAGACGCCGAATAATTACTCGTCGTCGAAGTTGTAGCTGCCCGGCGCAAGGTTTTCGAAGCGGGTGTACTTACCGATGAACGCCAGTCGTGACGTACCGATCGGGCCGTTCCGCTGCTTGCCGATGATGATCTCGGCGATTCCCTTGTGCTCGGTTTCCGGGTGATATACCTCGTCCCGGTAGACGAACATGATGACGTCAGCATCCTGCTCGATCGCTCCGGACTCCCGCAAGTCGGAGTTGATCGGGCGTTTGTTCGGCCGTTGCTCCAGGGAGCGGTTGAGCTGGGACAACGCCACCACCGGGCAGTTGAATTCCTTGGCCAGGGCTTTCAAGGAACGGGAAATTTCGGAAATCTCGTTGGTCCGGTTGTCGCCGCTCGAACCCGGGATCTGCATCAGTTGCAGGTAGTCGATCATGATCAAGGCGACGTCGCCGTGCTCACGTACCAGGCGTCGGGTCCGCGCACGCATCTCCGAGGGGCTGATACCGGCGGTATCGTCGATAAACAGCTTGCGGTCATTGAGCAGATTGACGGCCGAGGTCAGGCGCGGCCAATCGTCATCTTCCAGGCGACCGGCCCGGACTTTGGTCTGGTCGATACGGCCGAGGGACGACAACATACGCATGATCAGCGATTCACCTGGCATCTCCAGCGAGTAAACCAGTACGCACTTGTCGCTGCGCAACACGGCGTTTTCCACCAGGTTCATCGCAAAGGTGGTTTTACCCATCGATGGACGGCCGGCGACGATGATCAGGTCAGACGGCTGCAGGCCGCTGGTCATGCCGTCGAGGTCGGTGTAACCGGTCGACAGGCCGGTAATGGCGTTGTCGGTGTTGAACAAGGTGTCGATACGGTCGATGGCCTTGGTCAGCAGGTCATTCACACTCACCGGGCCGCCGGTTTTTGGCCGGGCCTCAGCGATCTGGAAGATCTGTCGTTCGGCTTCGTCGAGAATCTCTTCCGCCGTGCGGCCTTCGGGGTTGAAGGCGCTGTCGGCAATTTCGGAGGCAATGCCGATCAGTTGGCGCAAGGTCGCCCGCGCGCGGACGATCTGGGCATACGCCTTGATGTTCGCGACGGACGGCGTGTTTTTCGCCAGCTCACCGAGGTAGCCGAGGCCGCCAACTTGCGAAGTCTGACCTTCCTTGTCCAATTGCTCGGCCAGGGTCACGACGTCGATTGGCGAGTTCTGATCCGCCAGCTTGGCGATCGCACGGAAGATCAGGCGGTGGTCATGCCGATAGAAATCGCCATCCGAAACCTGATCGAGCACGCGTTCCCAGGCATTGTTGTCCAGCATCAACCCACCGAGCACAGCCTGTTCGGCCTCGATGGAGTGCGGCGGCACCTTCAGGGAAGCGGTTTGCAGATCATATTGCTCGGGAGCGGAGATATCGTTCATGGCCACTTGAATTAGTATTTTGAAAATCAGGAACTGCAGAAAGACAAAGGGCACGACCTGTAAACAGGATCGTGCCCGATGTTACCGACAAGCACCCGAGGGTGCCAGCCGACAAGTGCTGCTTAAGCTGCTACCACGACAACGCGTACGGTGGCTTCAACTTCAGCGTGCAAGTGCACGGCTACGTCGAATTCGCCTACGTTGCGGATGGTGCCGTTCGGCAGACGAACTTCGCTTTTTGCAACTTCAACGCCAGAGGCGGTCAGTGCATCAGCGATGTCGTGAGTACCGATCGAACCGAACAGCTTGCCTTCGTCACCAGCGGTGGCAGTGATAGTCACTTCCAGCTCAGCCAGTTGGGCGGCGCGGTTTTCAGCCGAAGTTTTACGGTCTGCTGCGGCTTTTTCCAGCTCAGCGCGACGCTCTTCGAACGCAGCCACGTTGGCAGCGGTCGCAGCGGTTGCTTTGCCGTAAGGCAGCAGGTAGTTACGACCGTAACCAGCCTTAACGTTCACTTTGTCACCCAGGTTGCCCAGGTTGGTGACTTTTTCCAGAAGGATCAGTTGCATGTGAAAATCCTCTTAACTTTTAACCTTCACCGTTCGCGTTATCGGCGTCTTTCGGCGCCAGACGACCGCGAAAATCAATCAGGCTGTCGACGATGGCCAAGACCACCAGCAACGGATAGATCAGTTGCATAAACAGCAACAGCGTCACGTACAACCCCACCAGCCAGAACCTGGCCAGTCGCTTTTGCGCCACCAGCCCGTGAATCAGGGCCAGCCCGGCGAACACCAGCGGTACACTGCACAACGGCGTCAACATGGCCATCTGTGAACCGAAATTCGGCCCCAGCAGCATGAACGCCAGCAGTAACATCGCCAGCCCCAGCGGGAATCGGATGGCGCGAAACTCGCGACCAAAACCACCCGGGTTGTACAACAACGCCTGCCAGTAGCGCCCGACAAGCAGGCTCAGCACACTGACGATTTGCAACAAGGCCGCAATCAGGCCGGTCAGGACCGGTGCAATCAGGGACGCGAAACGCGCTTGCTCGTCTACCGACAACTTCTGGTAGACATCACCGAGTAGCGACGGCATGACCTTTATCAAGGCCTGCGCCAGCATCTCGATTTGGGGAGCAAAAGCTGTCCCCAGCACCACCGAAAACACCACCCCCATCGCTATGCTGACCAGCAGCACGCGGTTCCAGGACTCACTTGCGCGCAAAACCAACGCAAGGCTCCAAGACCCCAGCAGCACCAGAAGTGCCCGTGGGTCGTCGGAGTAAAGCCACCAGACCAATGCCGGCAGCAATCCCAGAGCAAGTACGCCAATGGCGTCCTTCAATCCGCGCCGCAGGAGCACAAGGCATCCCGCGGCAGCACCCAACCAATACAACAACGGCAACGTTGCGCATCCGGCCACTACCAGAGTGGCCTGCATACGGCCGCGCATGATGAACTCAGCTATGGCGCGCATGCATTCAATCCTTTGCTACGTGTCGACTGCCCGGTCTCAGCGGCCGTGGCTGTCGGTGTAGGCCAGCAGGGCCAGGAAGCGGGCGCGCTTGATAGCGGTGGCCAGCTGACGCTGATAACGAGCTTTGGTACCGGTGATACGGCTTGGAACAATTTTGCCGGTCTCGGATACGTATGCTTTCAGGGTGTTGAGATCTTTGTAATCGATCTCTTTCACGTCTTCAGCGGTGAAGCGGCAGAATTTACGACGACGGAAGAAACGTGCCATGTAATAGGCTCCTCAAAAGGTCCGTGGATTACTCGTCAGCGTTATCGCTGTTGTCGCTGTCATCACTGTCAACGCTTTCAGCGCCTTCGTGCTCAGGACGGTCGCGACGCTCACGGCGCTCACTGCGGTTTTCTTCAGCCTTGAGCATCTCGGATTGGCCGGTAACGGCTTCTTCGCGACGGATGACCAGGTTACGGATCACTGCATCGTTGTAGCGGAAGTTGTCTTCCAGCTCGGCCAGGGCCTTGCCAGTGCATTCAACGTTCAGCATCACGTAGTGAGCCTTGTGAACATTGTTGATTGCGTAGGCCAGTTGACGACGGCCCCAATCTTCCAGACGGTGGATTTTGCCGCCGTCTTCTTCGATCAGCTTGGTGTAACGCTCTACCATGCCGCCGACTTGCTCGCTTTGATCCGGGTGGACCAAAAAGATGATTTCGTAATGACGCATGAATGCTCCTTACGGGTTGTAGCCTGCCGCTCAAAAGCGGTCAGACAAGGAGTGAATGACACTTATGGACTTGCCGGCGATAGACACATGCGTGCCTGCCGTCACAGCAAGGGGCGCAATTGTAGAGAAGGGGCAGGAAGGGTGCAAGGCAATTGGTGATTATTTGAACAATCACCAGGATTAAAGCCGAACACCTGTAGGAGCTGCCGAAGGCTGCGATCTTTTGATCTTGAAAAATCAAAAGATCGCAGCCTCGTTTCACTCGACAGCTCCTACACAGCGCCTACAAGGGGGAGTGTCAGGACTTTTTGGTGGCAGCCTTGACGCTACGCTGGCGCTGAGCTTCAAACAGGCACACGCCGGTCGCCACGGAAACGTTGAGACTGCTGACACTGCCGGTCATCGGCAAGTGCACCAGGTAGTCGCAAAGATCGCGAGTCAGGCGACGCATGCCGCTGCCTTCAGCGCCCATGATCAGGATGGTCGGGCCGGTCATGTCTTGCTGATACAGACTCTGCTCAGCCTCGCCTGCCGTACCGACAACCCACAAGCCGCGCTGCTTGAGTTTTTCCAGGGTCCGCGCCAGGTTGGTCACGGCCACCAACGGAATCACTTCCGCCGCGCCGCAGGCCACTTTACGCACCGTCGGGGTCAGGGTAGCTGACTTGTCCTTCGGCACGATCACTGCCAGCGCACCGGCCGCATCGGCCGAACGCAGGCAAGCACCGAGGTTGTGCGGGTCGGTCACGCCGTCGAGCACCAGCAATAGCGGTGCGCCTTCGCTGCGATCGAGCAGTTCGTCGAGCATCGCCTCGCCCCAGACCTGGCTCGGACTCACATCCGCCACCACGCCCTGGTGCACGCCATCAACCCAGGCATCCAGCTCGCGACGCTCAGCATTGCCGACAGGCACGCGGTTTTCGTTCGCCAGCGTGATCAGCGTCTGAACCCGCGGTTCACTGCGGCCTTCAGCCAGCCAGATCTGCTTGACGCGTTTTGGGTGATGACGCAGCAACGCTTCTACCGCATGCACGCCGTAGATTTTTTCCAACTGACTCATGACTTGGCCTTAGGTTTACGTGCCCCGCCGCTTTTGGCAGCTGGAGCCGAACCCGCTTTTGGCGGGCCTTTACGGTGTTTACTCGGTTTCGCTGGCTTGCCGCCGGGAGCCTTGTCAGGCGCCGACCGCCCGGTCTTTCCCCCAGACGCCGCTTTACCGCCGCTTTTCGCTTCAGACAGCAACGCCTGCTTCATTTCACGGCTTTTGCGCAGCTCGGCATTTTTCGCCGCCGCATCGCTTGGGCGATAGGCTTCGACAGCCTTTTCCTTGGCAGGACGACGACCGGTTTTCGCCGGAGCCGGTTCTGCCGCTGCTTTTGCAGCAGAGGCCGCAGGTGCGGTGGCTTCAGTACCGCGTTTCTTGCGACCGATCGGCGCGCTGATGGTCTTTTCAGCCATCTCGAAGTCGATCTTGCGTTCGTCGAGGTCAACGCGCATCACGCGCACTTCAACGGTGTCGCCCAGGCGGAAGCTGCGACCGGTACGCTCACCGGCGAGGCGGTGGTGCACAGGATCAAAGTGGTAGTAATCACCCGGCAGCGCGGTGACGTGCACCAGGCCTTCGACATAAATATCGGTAAGCTCGACGAACAGGCCGAAACCGGTCACGGCGGTGATCACACCCGGGAACGACTCGCCCACGCGGTCTTTCATGAACTCGCACTTGAGCCAGTTCACAACGTCGCGGGTCGCTTCGTCGGCACGGCGCTCGCTCATCGAGCACTGCTCGCCGAGCTGCTCCAGGGTCGCTTCGTCGTACGGATAGATGCGCGCCTTCGGAATGCTCATCGCGCCAGCGCGGCGAACGTGCGGGGTGTCCATTTTCGAATGGATGACGCTACGAATCGCCCGATGCGTGAGCAAGTCCGGGTAGCGGCGGATCGGCGAAGTGAAGTGGGTATAGGCTTCGTAATTCAGGCCGAAGTGGCCCTGGTTATCGGCGCTATAAACCGCTTGGCTCAACGAACGCAGCATGACGGTCTGGATCAGGTGGAAATCCGGACGATCCTTGATGCTCGCCAGCAATGCCTGGTAATCCTTCGGCGACGGGCCGTCCTTGCCTTTGTGCAGGGACAGGCCAAGCTCGCCAAGGAAGGCGCGCAGTTTTTCCAGGCGCTCCGGCGGCGGACCATCGTGGACGCGATACAGCGCCGGGATTTCGTGCTTCTTCAGGAATTCAGCCGTGGCCACGTTGGCCGCCAGCATGCACTCCTCAATCAGCTTGTGCGCATCGTTACGAACGGTTGGACGGATTTCGGCAATCTTGCGCTCGGTCCCGAAGATGATCCGGGTTTCCTGCGTTTCGAAATCGATCGCGCCACGCACGTGACGAGCAGCCAGCAGCACTTTGTACAGTGCGTAAAGCTGCTTGAGGTGCGGCAGAACGTCGGTGTACTCGCCACGGAGCTGACGCGCCTCGGTGAGTTTCGGCGTTTCGAGCATCGCGCTGACTTTGTTGTAAGTCAGGCGAGCGTGGGAATGGATCACCGCTTCGTAGAAGCAGTAGTCGGTCATCTCGCCGGATTTGGAGATGGTCATCTCGCAAACCATGGCCAGGCGATCGACGTGCGGGTTCAGCGAGCACAGGCCGTTGGACAGCTGCTCTGGCAGCATCGGCACGACGCGCTCGGGGAAGTACACCGAGTTGCCGCGAACCTGGGATTCGTTGTCCAGCGCAGAACCGATCTTCACGTAGCTGGAGACGTCGGCAATGGCCACGTACAACTTCCAGCCACCGGAGAACAGGCGCAGCTTGCCCGGCTTGGATTCGCAGTAAACCGCGTCATCGAAGTCGCGCGCATCTTCACCGTCGATGGTCACGAACGGCAGATGACGCAGGTCGATGCGCTTCTCTTTGTCTTTCTCTTCGACTTCCGGCTTGAGCTTGGCGGCTTCTTTGAGCACCGCCTCAGGCCAGACGTGAGGAATGTCGTAGGTGCGCAGGGCAACATCGATTTCCATGCCCGGCGCCATGTAGTTACCCACGACCTCAACCACGTCGCCCTGCGGCTGGAAGCGTGGCGTCGGCCAGTGAGTGATCTTCACTTCGACGAATTGACCGATCTGGGCGTCGGCATTGCGGCCCGGCGTGACCAGCACTTCTTGCTGGATCTTCGGGTTATCCGCGACGACGAAGCCGATACCGCCTTCTTCGAAGTAACGGCCGACGATGGTCTCGTGGGCACGGGATACCACTTCGACGATCATGCCTTCGCGGCGACCGCGACGGTCCAGGCCGGAAACACGGGCCAGGGCACGGTCGCCGTCGAATACCAGACGCATTTGCGCCGGGCTCATGAACAGGTCGTCACTGCCGTCGTCCGGGACCAGGAAGCCGAAGCCGTCACGGTGACCGCTGATGCGGCCCAGGATCAGGTCGAGCTTGTCCACCGGCGCATAAGTGCCGCGACGGGTATAGATGAGTTGAGCGTCGCGCTCCATGGCGCGCAGGCGGCGGCGCAGGGCTTCGATCTGGTCTTCCGTGGTCAGACCAAACTCTTCGACCAGCTGCTCGCGGTTAGCAGGCGAACCTCGATCAGCAAGGTGCTGAAGGATCAGTTCGCGGCTAGGAATAGGGTTTTCATATTTTTCCGCTTCACGAGCGGCCTCGGGATCGAGGGACTGCCAATCGGCCATTAGAGAGTTTTCACCTTGTCTATATGCGGGTTAGTTTGGCATAGGCGTAATGAAACGGGAAATTTCAGGCTGTGACAGCCCATCTAAAGCCCTTTATCGACACCGCGAAGCTGATTTAAATGCCACTGGCGAAATATTCCAGGTTTTTTTGATGCCGGGGGTTTACAGTTAAAAAGACGCTCCGTATAGTGCGCGCCATCGACGACGCACTAGCGTTGCCGATACTGCCCAGATGGTGAAATTGGTAGACACGCCAGCTTCAGGTGCTGGTGACCGCAAGGTCGTGGAAGTTCGAGTCTTCTTCTGGGCACCAATTCAGAGCTTGAGATTAGATCAATTTCAAGGCTCACACAAAAACCCGCGAAAGCGGGTTTTTGCATTCTGGACATCTGGTTTATTAAAACCAAATCAGGGGTTTACAGATCAAACAGCTCTCCGTATAGTGCGCCACATCAACAGCGGCAACGCTGAAGATTATGCCCAGATGGTGAAATTGGTAGACACGCCAGCTTCAGGTGCTGGTGACCGCAAGGTCGTGGAAGTTCGAGTCTTCTTCTGGGCACCAATTCAAATTTCAGAGTTCGCTCTGGAATTTCACAAAAACCCGCGAAAGCGGGTTTTTGCGTTTCTGGTATTTGAAAGTTTCTTGAATATGCCAACACGATCTCTGTAGGAGCTGCCGAAGGCTGCGATCTTTTGATCTGTCGCAATTTCAGCTCCGCCATCATTCAAGATCAAAAGATCGCAGCCTTCGGCAGCTCCTACGGGGGTCAGCGTTGTGCCCGGGACTGCTCCAGCAGAGCCTTGTCCCGCCCGCGAGACGCACTTGAGAAACAATATCGTTTATCATTGTTGCAAGTTTTTGCAATGCGACAGTGAGGAACCCTGCGAATGATGTTTCGAAATACCCTGCGCCGCGGCCTGACCTTTACCCTCCTCGGCCTGGCACTCGCCACTCCCCTCACCCAAGCCGCCGACCCGGTTTCCCTGACGCTCTATAACGGCCAACACAAGGAAGTCGGCGACGCTGTCGCCAAAGCCTTTGAAGCCAAGACCGGGATTCACGTCAATGTGCGTAAAGGCAGCAGCAACCAGCTCGCCAGCCAGGTCGTCGAAGAAGGCGATCGCTCCCCCGCCGACGTGATCTACACCGAAGAATCGCCGCCCCTGAACAAGCTCGGCGAACAGGGCTTGCTGGCCCAGACCGATGCCGCCACTCTCGCCGTTCTGCCGAAAGACTACGTTGCGGGCAATGGTACCTGGATCGGCATCACCGCCCGGGTCCGCGTGATCGCCTTCAACCCGAAACTGATCGATGAAAAAGACCTGCCGAAATCGGTCATGGAATTCTCCGACCCAAAATGGCAAGGCAAGGTCGGTTTCGTACCGTCCAGCGGTGCCTTCCAGGAACAAGCCGTGGCGATCATCAAGACTCACGGCATGGACGCCGCCGAAGAATGGCTGACCGGCCTGCGCGCGTTCGGCAAGGTCTACAGCAACAACATGGTCGCCCTCAAAGCCGTGGAAAATGGCGAAATCGCGACCGTGCTGGTGAACAACTATTACTGGTTCGCCTTGCAGCGCGAAAAAGGCCAGCTCGACTCGAAACTGCATTACTTCACGGGCGGCGACGTCGGCGGGCTGATCACCGTTTCCAGCGCGGCCGTGCTGAAGTCCAGTAAACATCCAAAAGAAGCCCAGCAATTGCTCGCCTACATGGCCAGCGAAGAAGGTCAGCGCGTGATCACCCAGACCACCGCCGAATACCCGTTGCACAAAGGCATGGCATCGGATCGCGAGCTCAAGCCGTTCAGCGAACTCGAAGCGCCCAAAGTCACCCCAGCCGACCTCGGCAATGCCGAAGAAGCCCTGGACCTGGAACGCGACGTTGGCTTGAACTGATGAGCGCATCGCTACCCGCCCCCGCCGTGCGCGGGGGTTACGTGCCACGGCGCAAGCGGCCGCCGATCTGGCTGTTGCTGCCGGTGGTGTTGCTGGTCGTACTCAGTTTGTTGCCGCTGGCCTATGTCGGGCTCAAGACCTGGCAAGCAGGCTGGGCCGAGGCGCTGCACCTGCTGTGGCGACCGTATGTGTTTGGCCTGCTGCGCAACACCCTGTCGCTGATGGTCGGCGTAACGCTGGCTTGCGGCGTGATTGGCCTGTCGCTGGCCTGGCTGCTGGAGCGCAGCAACCTGAAGGGACGACGGCTGTGGGGCGTGATCCTGTGCTTGCCGTTCGCCGTGCCGGCGTTCGTCAGCAGCTTTACCTGGGTTTCCCTCAGTGCTCATTTCGAAGGCTTGGGCGGGGCGATTCTGGTAATGACCTTGTCCAAGTATCCGCTGGTGTTTCTGCCGGTGGCGGCAACGCTGCGCAATCTTGATCCTTCGCTGGAAGAGTCCGCCCGTACCCTGGGGCAGAACCGCTGGGGTGTGTTTTTCAGAGTTACCCTGCCACTGCTTTGGCCGTCCTTGCTGGCCGGCTCGCTGCTGATCGCGCTGCACATGCTGGTGGAGTTCGGCGCGCTGTCGATCATCGGCCTGCAGACGTTCACCACGGCGATCTATCAACAGTTCGAACTGGAATTCAGCAACGCCAATGCGGCGATGCTCTCGGCGGTGCTTCTGGCGCTTTGCCTGGTGTTGCTGTGGCTTGAACTGCGCGTGCGCGGCAAAGGGCGCCATGTACGCACCGGCCAGGGCGCGGCGCGGCATGCAGAACAGGTTCGCCTGGGGCCTTGGGCTGCCGCCGGACAGGTTTATTGCGTGACGCTGGCGATCATCGGCAGCGGCATTCCGCTGGGAATGCTGGCGTACTGGCTGGCGGTCGGCTCATCGGCGGCGTTCCCGGTCGCGGCGATCAGCGAGGCATTGCTGTCGTCCCTGGCGCTCTCACTGGGTGGCGCGGCGCTGTGCCTGGCGCTGGCGGTGCCGGTGGGGTTGCTGGTGGTGCGCTACAAAGGTCAGCTGGCGATCTGGGCCGAGCGCCTGCCGTATCTGCTACATGCGCTGCCAGGCCTGGTGATCGCACTGACCCTGGTGTATTTCGCCCTGCACTATGTGCCGGCGCTGTACCAGACGTCGATGCTGCTGCTGATCGCTTATGCGCTGCTGTTTCTGCCGCTGGCTCAGGCGCCGATTCGCACGGCGCTGAACAAGGCGGCACCGCAACTGGAAGAGGCCGCTCGCACGCTGGGGGCGTCGTCGTTCAGCGCGTTTTGCCGGGTGACCTTGCCGATCATTTTTCCGGCACTCGGCGCAGCGTTTGCGCTGGTGTTTCTGGATGCGATGAAGGAACTCACGGCGACGTTGCTGCTGAGCCCGACCGGGCTGAATACGCTGGCGACGGAAGTCTGGGCGCATACCGCGAACGTGGAGTTTGCGGCGGCGGCGCCTTATGCGGCGTTGTTGATAGTGGTGTCGGGGTTGCCAGTTTATCTACTGACGACGCGGATGTATTTGAGCCGTTGATAAAGCAAAAGATCGCAGCCTTCGGCAGCTCCTACATGGGAATGTGTACACCCTGTAGGAGCTGCCGAAGGCTCGGGCCGCGTTCGGACGATCTTTTGATCTTAAAAGGCTTAAGCCCTGAACTGCCCCAGGCTCGCCTTCAACTGCGCTGCCAACCCATCCAGCACCTTCCCACTGGCCGTGGTCTCCACCACCGCCTGAGCCGCTTTCTCAGCCTGGGCATGAATGGTTTCAACCCGGCCACGCACCGCTTGCGCGCCTTGCGCCTGATGCGCCGCTGCCTGGGTCGCCAGGCCAATCGCCGCATGCACCTGCTCGACCGATGCCTGCACCGACTGCTGCAACCGCGCGCTGTCACGCAATACCAGCAAGCCTTCGCTGGCCTGACGCCCGGCCTGACCAATCGCCGCCACCGCCTCACGCGCACCTTGCTGCAAGGCCACGATATGCGCCTGGATGTCGCCGGTCGAGCTTTGAGTCTTGCTCGCCAGCGCCCGCACTTCGTCCGCCACCACGGCGAACCCGCGCCCGGTCTCGCCGGCCCGCGCCGCTTCGATGGCCGCGTTCAGCGCCAGCAGGTTGGTTTGCTCGGCGATCCCGTGAATCACCGTCAGCACCACTTCAATCTGTTCACTTTGTTGCGCCAGGCGTTCGATAACCTTCGCGCCCGTATCAACCTGCCCGGCCAACGCCTCGATCAAGCTGCCGACCTTCGCCGAGGTCCGGGTGTTCTCATCGGTGGCCGAACGAATGTCCACCACTTGCTGTAACGCCGCCTGCATCGCATGACTTTCAGACTGAGCTTCATCGGCCATTTGCGACAACGCGCGCAGGCTCTCGGCCACCTCATCGCGCTGCATGCCGGCCGCCGCATCGGCCCCGGCATTACGCAGGGTCATGGCGCCAATTTCTACGCCGGTACGCTGGGCGACATCGCCCGCTTCACGCACGATCGGCTGCAACTTATCCACAAAGCGATTGACCGCCGAGGCCATGTCGCCGATTTCGTCCTTGCTGTTGATCTGCACACGCTTGGTCAGGTCACCCTCACCCGCCGCCAGATCATCCATGGCCGCGATCAGCATTTTCAAGCGATTGACCACTCGACGACCCAACACCACGGCCAGCAACAGCAACACACCGAGACCTACAATCGCCAGGCCCATGCCGATGCGCCAGCGCAAGGTGCCCGCCGCTTCCTGCACGGTGCCGGTGGTGTTGGCTTGCATTTCAGAGGCTGTGGACTGCGCCGACTGCAAACGCGCACCCATCGCTGCCGCACTGTCAGCCGCCGCACCCTTGAGGCTGTCGCCGACCAGTTGATCACTGCTGGCGATCAGCGCCGAGAAGCGTTTGTCCAGAGCCGCCAGATCGGTTTCCACCGAAGCAGTGGAAACGCCCATCAATACTTTGCCGATTTCCACGCCATTAGGGCTGATCGAGGCTTCGAGGTAGTAGACCGACTGATCGTTCTTCGCCGCATCCAGCACCTTGTCCAGCGCTCGCTCGCCCTGGCCCTTCTCCAGCAGCGCCTTGTTGATCGGGTTCTCCCGATTCAGGTAGCGCGTCAGGTGCTGGCCGGTGGCGTCGTCGTAGACCACGAACAACACGTTCGGATTGCGCTGGGCCCGGCGGGCAAATTCGGACAGGGTCGGAACGTCGCTGTCCCACATGGCGCGGGGTGCGACCGAGGCCAGGAGCTGCGCCATATCATTGGCGGAGTCCTTCAGGTCTTTTTCCAATGTCGTACGCAACTGCGCCTGCTCGTCCTTCAGACGTGAAGACAGGCCGGCGGTGAGTCGCTGACGGGTGTTGGTGGACAAGCTGTCCAGGCTCGACGTGACTTCACGCCCCGCCTGCTCGAGTTCGCCGGAGAGCTTTTGACTGTCGGCGCCCAGGCGCTTACCCAGATCAGCCTCCAATGCAGTCACTGTGCTCCGGGTCAGAGCGACGGCCACCAACACTTGCACCAAAAGGGCGATACCAAGGGTAACGAACACGGGCCGCAGAAGCCGGCTTTGTAACAATGAGAGAATGGCTGACACTTAAAATCCCTCTGCTTGGCGCCATTAAATTGATGGCACGCTGGAAGCGATGCTTTAATCAACTTCACAGCAAGGGTCGTGCCGCCCGACAGACAGAAACGACAAAGGCCCCGATTAAGGGGCCTTTGTGTTTTACATCAACGACTTATTAAGCGAACGGGTGACGCAAAACGATGGTCTCGTTGCGGTCCGGGCCCGTCGAAATAATGTCAATCGGCGCGCCGACCAACTCTTCGACGCGTTTGATGTAGTTGCGAGCCGCTTGCGGCAGCTCTTCCAGCGTCTTGGCACCAACAGTGGATTCGGTCCAGCCTGGCATCTGTTCATACACTGGCTCGAGGCCGATGTAGCTGTCGGCGTCGGTCGGGGCGTCGATCACGGCACCGTCCTGGTTCTTGTAGCCAACACAGATGTTGATGGTTTCCAGGCCATCCAGCACGTCCAGCTTGGTCAGGCACAGGCCCGAAATGCTGTTGACGTCGATAGCGCGACGCAGGATAACGGCGTCGAACCAGCCGCAACGACGGGCACGGCCGGTGGTAGCACCGAACTCGTGGCCACGCTTGGCCAGGAACGCGCCAACGTCGTCGAACAGCTCAGTCGGGAACGGACCCGAACCCACGCGAGTGGTGTAGGCCTTGGTGATGCCGAGGATGTAATCCAGGTACATCGGACCAAAACCCGAACCGGTGGCGATGCCGCCCGCCGTGGTGTTGGAGCTGGTGACGTACGGGTAGGTCCCGTGGTCGATGTCCAGCAGGGAGCCTTGGGCGCCTTCGAACATGATGTCTTTGCCAGCGCGACGCAGCTCGTGCAGTTCAGCGGTGACGTCGAGCATCATCGGCTTGAGCAGCTCGGCGTATTCCATGCACTCGTCGAGTGTTTTCTGGAAGTCGATCGCCGGCTCTTTGTAGTAATTGACCAGCACGAAGTTGTGGTAATCCAGCAACTCGCCCAGCTTGGCGGCGAAACGCTCACGGTGGAACAGGTCACCGATGCGCAGACCGCGACGGGCAACTTTGTCTTCGTAAGCAGGGCCGATGCCGCGACCGGTGGTGCCGATCTTCAGCTCGCCACGGGCCTTTTCACGCGCCTGGTCCAGCGCTACGTGATAGGACAGGATCAGCGGGCAGGAAGGGCTGATACGCAGGCGCTCGCGCACCGGTACACCTTTCTCTTCCAGCTTGATGATCTCGCGCAGCAGAGCGTCCGGTGCAACCACCACGCCGTTGCCGATCAGGCACTGCACGCCTTCGCGCAGTACGCCCGACGGGATCAGGTGCAAGACGGTTTTTTCGCCGTCGATCACCAGGGTGTGGCCCGCGTTGTGGCCACCTTGGTAGCGCACTACGGCGGCAGCATGTTCGGTCAGCAGATCAACGATCTTGCCTTTGCCCTCATCACCCCATTGGGTGCCCAGGACTACGACATTCTTACCCATAACACTTGTCCTCATTCGCGCAAACTTGGTGCCGGCAGCCGCCGGCAGGAAAACTCAAGAAGCCAGCGGCAATACTTGCCAAAGCCCGTTCTGCTGAATCAATTGCCGGTCGCAGTCCGCTTCACGGGCGGCGGCCAATGGCTGCCCAGGCAATGCCTGAACGACACGCTGACCCTCACTGCGCAACTGACAAACCTGCTGCCAGAGTGCCGCATCCGTACTGTCAGGCATCCAGATACCGCCAGACGGTAGCTCGATCTCAGCACGCCCCAGGGTCACCAGGGTTTTTAAATCGGTAGAGAAACCAGTTGCCGGGCGGGCACGACCGAAGTCGGCGCCGATGTCGTCGTAACGACCGCCCTGGGCAATGGATTGGCCAACACCCGGTACGAACACCGCGAACACTACACCGGTGTGGTAGTGGTAGCCGCGCAGCTCGCCCAGATCGAAGTAAAGCGGCAAGTCCGGGAAACGCGTAGACAGACGGTCGGCAATCGCCAGCAAGTCTTCCAGCGCAGCCAGTACCGGTGCCGGCGCATGGGCCAGGCGTTCACGGGCAGCACTCAACACTTCACGACCGCCACACAGGTCGACCAGCGCTCGCAACATGCCCGACAGATCGGCAGGCAGGCCTTCGGTCAAGGTAATGACCTCGTCGATAGCCTTGCGTTGCAATGCATCGAACAATTGTTGCTCGACTTCACCGGACAAACCGGCGGCGCGGGCCAGGCCACGGTAGATGCCTACATGACCGAGGTCCATGTGCACATCCGGCACATCGGCCAGTTGCAGCATGGCCAGCATCAGGCTGATGACTTCCACGTCGCTGCTCGGACTGGCGTCGCCGTACAACTCGGCGCCCAACTGGATCGGGCTGCGCGAAGACGACAAGGCCCGCGGCTGAGCATGCAGCACGCTGCCGGCATAGCACAGACGGCTCGGGCCTTCGCGACGCAGGGTGTGTGCATCGATACGCGCCACCTGCGGCGTGATGTCCGCACGGAAACCCATCTGCCGGCCCGATTGCGGGTCGATGACCTTGAAGGTACGCAGATCCAGGTCCTGGCCCGCGCCGGTCAGCAGGGATTCCAGGTACTCGATATGGGGAGTCACGACAAACTCGTAACCCCAGCTCTGGAACAGATCCAACACCTGGCGGCGCGCTACTTCAATGCGCGCCGCTTCTGGTGGCAGTACTTCTTCGATGCCATCTGGCAGCAGCCAGCGGTCTACCGTTGCCATTACGCCATTCCCCTATGATCCGGGCGGCCAGCCGTTGGGCGAGCCTTGAGTGAAGCAGAAAATGATCGGCTCATGTGCAAACCTCGCGCATGAACGACGTGGCGAAAAGCCTGAAACCGGCTTCGCCAATCACTTTCCTCGAAAAACCTGTCGAGTCATTCAACTCGGACGCCTGCCAAAAAACCGCAATCAAACGTGCAGACGCAAAAAAGCCGGGAATTTCCCGGCTGCCGCATCATACACACGTTTTCCCAAAGGATCACCCCGCCGCAGGTTTTAGCCGCCAGGCGGGGGATGATTCAGGTCAACGCTGTATCAAGGCTTGGACTTTTCCAGATAACGGAAGAAGTCGCTGCTTGGGTCGAGGACCATGACATCGGTTTTGTTCGCGAAGCTTTCACGGTAGGCACGCAGGCTACGGTAGAAACCGTAGAACTCCTGATCCTGGCCGTAGGCCTTGGAGTAGATCGCAGCAGCCTGGGCGTCACCGTCACCGCGAACCTCTTCGGATTCACGATAGGCTTCAGCCAGCAACACGCGGCGTTGACGATCAGCGTCGGCACGGATGCCTTCAGCCAGCTCGTTACCCTTGGCGCGGTGCTCGCGAGCTTCACGCTCACGCTCGGTGCTCATACGTTCGAACACGCTGCGGTTTACTTCTTTCGGCAGGTCGATGGCCTTGACCCGAACATCGACCACTTCGATGCCCAGTTCTTTTTCCGCCATCTTGTTCAGCGAAGCGGTAATGTCAGCCATCAGCGCGTCACGTTCACCGGAAACCACTTCATGCAGGGTGCGCTTACCAAACTGGTCACGCAGGCCCGATTCCAGACGACGGGACAGACGCTCGTCAGCAATCTGCTTGAGGCCGGATGTCGCGGTGTAGAAGCGCTCGGCATCTTTCACGCGCCACTTGGCGAAGGCGTCAACCATGACGGCTTTCTTTTCCAGCGTCAGGAAGCGTTGTGTCGGTGCATCCAGCGTCATCAGGCGTGCGTCGAATTTGCGCACCTGGTTGACGTAAGGCACTTTCACATGCAGGCCCGGCTGAACATCAGGCTGGACCACGCGCCCGAACTGCAGCAACACCGCGCGCTCGGTCTGAGCCACGATGTAGAAGCAATTCCAGGCAGCGATCGCCACGACGACGCCGACAATAAGGGCGATCAGCGATTTATTGCTCATCAGCGACTCTCCCTGGTACGTGCTTGCTGTTGCTGCAGATCAGCTGCTGCACGCGCATTCGCTTCATTGCTGCTGGCTGCCGCGCCCGTTACCGGTGCGCTGGTGCTGCGGCCGCTGTCGATCATCTTGTCCAGCGGCAAGTACAGCAGATTGCTCTGGCCATTCTTGTTGCCGGTCACGAGAACCTTGCTGGTGTTGGTGAAGACTTCCTGCATGGTGTCCAGGTACAGACGCTCGCGGGTGACTTCAGGCGCCTTGCGGTACTCGGCCACCAGTTTGGTGAAGCGATCGCCCTCACCCTTGGCGCGCGATACCGTTTCGTCACGGTAACCGTTGGCATCTTCAAGGATACGCTGGGCCTGACCACGGGCTTCCGGCACGACACCGTTGGCGTAGGTTTCAGCCTGGTTGCGCGAACGCTGCTCGTCTTCACGGGCACGGATCACGTCATCAAAGGCTTCCTGGACTTCACGCGGTGCCGCTGCGTTCTGTACGTTGACCTGGGTGACGGTGATACCGGTGCGATAAGTATCGAGGAAACGTTGCAGACGCTCCTTGATTTCACTGGCCATCAACTCACGACCCTCGGTCAGGACCTGGTCCATCGCGGTGGAACCCACCACATGGCGCAAGGCGCTGTCGGTCGCTTGCTGCAGGCTGATTTCCGGCTGATCGACGTTCAGCACGAAATCCTGCAGGTTGCTGATCTTGTACTGCACGGTCAGCGGCACTTCGACGATATTCTCGTCTTCGGTCAGCATCTGGCCTTGCTTGGTATACGAACGCTCGCGCGTCACGTTTTCCATGTACTTTTTATCGATCGGCGGGAAGTAGATGTTCAGGCCCGGGCCGACTGTTTCGTAGTACTTGCCGAAGCGCAGCACAACAGCTTGCTCCTGCTCGTCGACCACGTAGACCGCGCTGTACAGCCACACGGCTGCGAGCACGACCAGGCCGATGCCGAGCAGGCCGCCGAAGCCGCCGCTCTTGCCCGAACCACCGCCGTCGTCACCACGTTTCTTACCACCACCGAACAACCCGTTCAGGCTTTCCTGCAGCTTTCGGAAGGCCTCGTCGAGATCCGGTGGTCCCTTGCGGTCGCCGTTATTGCGGCGCTTGCCACCCCAAGGATCCTGATTATTCGAGTTGCCACCCGGCTCATTCCAAGCCATAGCGCTCTCCATCTGATAAAGCAAAGACGCACCCACGGCGCGCCGACCAATGCTACAGAATGCCTGTCACCGCGGCACAACCGCTTTCTCAGGCTTTTATTGCAAAGTGTGTTGCTCGATGAAGTCCATCGGCTGCAGACCTTCGCGGCTCACCAGTCGATTCAACTCGACCCGAGGCAAGCGAACGGCCAGCAGGCAGATGCCTTCTTCGTCGTGTTCTTCTTTCTGTACCACACCGAGTTCGAAAAACTGCGCACGCAGTCGAGCAAAACGTTGCGGCAAGCGCAAGGTGCCCACAAACAAATCACCGCCCAGCAACTCGGCAATGGCTTGCTCAAGCAATTCCAGACCACTTCCATCACGCGCCGACAGCCAGACCCGTTGGGGCTTGCCGTTTTCGTCGCGCTGGATTTGTGGCTCAACGCCTTCAAGCAAATCGAGTTTGTTATAGACCTCGAGGATCGGCAAGTCCTGGGCTCCGATCTCGCCCAGCACCACCATCACCTGCTCGATCTGCAACATGCGATCCGGTTCGGCCGCATCGATCACGTGCAAAAGCAGGTCTGAGTTGCTTGATTCTTCGAGCGTAGACCGAAATGCCTCGACCAGTTTGTGGGGCAAGTGGCGTATGAAACCCACAGTGTCAGCCAGGACAATCGGCCCCAGGTCGTCGAGTTCCAGACGGCGCAAGGTCGGGTCCAGCGTGGCGAACAACTGGTCAGCCGCGTACACGTCGGATTTCGTCACGTTATTGAAGAGCGTGGATTTGCCGGCGTTGGTATACCCCACCAGGGACACGGTAGGAATATCCGCACGCGAACGGCCGCGTCGCGACTGTTCGCGCTGACTGCGCACTTTTTCCAGCCGGCCCTTGATCTGTCGCAGGCGAACCCGCAGCAAACGGCGGTCGGTTTCCAACTGGGTTTCACCCGGGCCACGCATACCGATACCGCCCCCTTGACGCTCAAGGTGGGTCCAGCCACGAACCAGCCGGGTGCTCATGTGGTCAAGCTGGGCCAGTTCGACCTGGAGCTTGCCTTCATGGGTACGGGCACGTTGGGCGAAAATATCGAGAATCAGACCGGTACGGTCGATCACGCGACACTCGAAAACACGTTCGAGGTTACGTTCCTGACTGGGCGTGAGGATGTGATTGAAGATGACCAGATCTGCCTTTTCGGCATGGACCAGGTCGCGCAGCTCCTCGACCTTGCCGCTGCCAATCAGGAATTTGGCGGTTGGCCGATGACGCGGCACGTTAAAAAACGCAACGGTCTCGGCGCCGGCCGAATTAGCCAACTCCTGAAACTCCTGCGGATCTTCGCGCGCCTCAGGGTCCTGTCCATCCAAGTGAACGAGGATCACTCGTTCACCACCACCGTGGCGCTCAAAGAACAAAGGAGACTCCTATCAGGCGTTACCTGGCTCAGCGTCACCTGCTTCGGATTCGGTTGCACTAGGCAGACGAATTGGACGAACCGGCACTACTGTAGAGATAGCGTGTTTGTAGACCATCTGGCTAACGGTGTTTTTCAGCAGGATAACGAACTGGTCGAAAGACTCGATCGTGCCCTGCAGTTTGATCCCGTTGACCAGGTAGATGGAAACCCCAACTTTCTCTTTACGTAAAGTATTCAAGTAAGGGTCTTGTAGCGAATGCCCTTTTGACATGTGCCGCACTCCTTTAAGGATTCAATATAAAAAATAGGTAAACAGATGGCTTGGGCCGTCACACCCCCAAGGATAGACGGCAATTGCAAGGACTCAGCTCAATATGGAGATGGTCCCAAGGTATTTCAAGGCGCGCGGCAGATTGTCGCAATCGAGGCTGTCCAGCCAGTGTAAATCAGCCCAACTGCGTAGCCAGGTGAACTGGCGCTTTGCCAATTGGCGCGTGGCAATGATTCCCCGCTCCTGCATCTCGGCTTGCGTCAGCTTGCCATCCAGGTAATCCCAGACTTGTCGGTACCCTACAGCGCGTATAGACGGCAACCCTGAATGCAGGTCACTTCTCGTACGCAGGGCTACGACCTCGTCGATGAATCCCTGTTCCAACATATTTGTGAATCTTTGTTTAATACGGGCGTGCAGTACCTGGCGATTAGCCGGAGCGATGGCCAAGTTCGCGACAGTATAGGGCAATTGTTGCAGTCCCGAAGCGGCTGCTTCAGTACTTTGCGCAGATTGTCTGAGCCGCAGCTCGGTCATGCTCTGACCGCTCACACGATAAACTTCCAGCGCTCGACTGAGACGCTGAGGATCGTTCGGGTGAATTCGCGCCGCAGAGACCGGATCAATCAGCGCCAATTGGTCATGCAGGGCTTGCCAGCCAAGGCGTGCAGCCTCTTCTTCGATTTGCGCGCGAACCTCTGGGTCAGCCGCCGGCATTTCTGCCAGGCCTTCGACCAAAGCCTTGTAGTAGAGCATCGTGCCGCCTACAAGCAGCGGGATTTTGCCCCGCGCGGTGATCTCGGCCATGGCTTCGAGCGCATCACGACGGAAATCCGCCGCCGAATAGCTCTCTGCCGGGTCGAGAATATCGATCAAGCGGTGTGGGAATTCGGCCAAAATCTCTTTGGAAGGCTTGGCAGTGCCGATGTCCATGCCGCGATAGACCAGCGCCGAATCGACGCTGATCAGCTCGCAAGGCAGGACTTTGGTCAGCTCGATGGCCAGGTCGGTCTTGCCCGCAGCAGTCGGGCCCATCAGGAAAATCGCTGGCGGGAGCTGGCTCATCAACGACCGCGCAAGAACAGTTTGTCCAGATCGTCCAGGCCCAATTGGGTCCAGGTCGGTCGGCCATGGTTGCATTGACCACTGCGCTCGGTGTTTTCCATGTCCCGCAGCAGGCCGTTCATTTCTGGCAGGGCCAGACGCCGATTCGCACGGATCGCGCCGTGGCAGGCCATGGTGCCGAGCAGTTCGTTCAGGTGCGCCTGAATCCGGTCACTGGTGCCGTATTCCATCAGGTCGGCCAGTACGTCGCTGACCAAGCGATTGGCTTCTGCCTGCTTGAGCAACGCCGGGATCTGCCGGATCGCCAGGGTTTCCGGGCCCAGGCGCTGCAATTCAAAGCCCAGACGCTGGAACCACGCAATGTTCTCTTCGGCGCAATCGGCTTCGCGCTGGCTCACGGCCAGGGATTCCGGCACCAACAGCGGCTGGCCGCTCAGGCCTTCGCTGGCCATGGCGACTTTCAGGCGTTCATACATGATCCGCTCATGAGCGGCGTGCATGTCCACCAGCACCAGGCCTTGGGCGTTTTCCGACAGGATATAGATGCCCTTGAGCTGTGCCAGCGCATAACCCAGTGGCGGAATGTCGTCCTGCCCGGCCGGCAGTGCTACTGCATTGGCTTCGGGTAATGGCGCGAAGAACTCGCGGTAGGCCGCCTGCTCTTGCGCAACCGGCACGCCGGATTGAGGCCGCGGCGTGTACTGATACTGGTAACCGGCGCCAGCGCCCGAACCTGCCGTCGTATTGAACGATGGTTGCGCCGCAGGCTGTTCCAGCAAGGCATTGGCCGCCAGGCGCATTTCGCCTTGCGGGCCGAACTCACCGGCATCGATGCCGGTAGGTCGAACGATGGCCGTCGCCACGGGTGCCGCCAGATGATCGTCCGGCCGCACATCGCCCAAGGCGCGGTGCAAGGTGCCGTAGAGGAAATCGTGAACCATGCGCCCGTCACGGAAACGCACTTCGTGCTTGGTCGGGTGCACGTTGACGTCAACGCCCGCCGGATCGACTTCGAAAAACAGCACGAACGTCGGGTGCCGGCCGTTGAACAACACGTCGCGATAGGCCTGGCGCACCGCGTGGGCCACCAATTTGTCGCGCACCGCACGGCCGTTCACAAAGAAATACTGCAAGTCTGCCTGGCTGCGGTTGAAGGTTGGCAACCCGACCCAGCCCCACAAATGCAGGCCATTGCGCTCGATTTCAATCGGCAGCGCCTGCTCCAGGAAACCCGCGCCGCAGATCGCCGCCACACGCCGGGCACGGGCCGCGTCGTCGTGGGCTTCGTGCAGGCTGAGGATGGTCTTGCCGTTATGGCGCAAATGGAACGCCACGTCGAATCGCGCCAAGGCCAGGCGCTTGATCACTTCTTGCAGGTGATCGAATTCGGTTTTTTCGGTCTTGAGGAATTTGCGCCGGGCCGGGGTGTTGAAGAACAGGTCGCGCACCTCCACCGAAGTGCCCACTGGATGAGCGGCCGGTTGCACACGGGGCGCCATGTCCCGACCTTCGGTTTCGACTTGCCAGGCCTGATCGGCGTCCTTGGTGCGGGACGTCAGGGTCAGGCGCGCCACGGAGCTGATAGACGCCAGGGCTTCACCGCGAAACCCGAGGCTCATCACCTGCTCGAGGTCTTCGAGGTTGCGAATCTTGCTGGTGGCATGTCGCGCGAGGGCCAGCGGCAGGTCATCGGCAGAAATGCCGCTGCCGTCGTCGCGAACCCGCAGCAGCTTGACGCCGCCCTGCTCCACATCGACATCAATGCGCCTGGCGCCGGAGTCGAGGCTGTTTTCCAGCAACTCCTTGATCACCGATGCCGGGCGTTCGACCACCTCACCGGCGGCAATCTGGTTCGCCAGTCGTGGGCTGAGCAGCTCGATGCGGGCGGTGTGGGTCAGCACCTGGTTCATTCTTTGGCCGCCAGTTCAGTGCCGGGGATGGTCAGGGTCTGGCCAATTTTCAGCTCATCGCTTTTCAGATTATTGGCGCTGCGCAGGGTCGCCGGGGACACCTGGTAACGCACGGCAATCATCGCCAGCGTCTCGCCGGGCTGACGCGATGGTCACGCGGCCCTTGGGCGATCTTGCCGGAGTCACGCAGCCAGGCAATGTAGGTGCCCGGCGGAGGATTTTGCTGGAAGAACTGGCGAACGCCGGCGCTGATGGAACGCGCAAGCGCCTGCTGATGGCTCGCTCCGGACAACTTGGTCGCTTCATTAGCATTGGAGATGAAGCCGGTTTCCACCAGGATCGACGGAATGTCCGGCGATTTCAGCACCATGAACCCGGCCTGCTCCACCCGTTGCTTGTGCAACGGCGTGACGCGACTGATGTTGCTCAAGACCTTTTGACCAACGTCCAGGCTGGAAGTCAGGGAAGCAGTCATCGACAGATCGAGCAGCACGCCAGCGAGCATGCGGTCCTTGTCGTCGAGGCTGACGCTGCCGGCACCACCGATCAAGTCGGAACGGTTTTCACTGTCGGCCAGCCAACGGGCAGTCTCCGAAGTGGCGCCGCGATCCGACAAGGCGAACACCGATGCGCCGAAAGCTGCGGCCGAAGGCGCGGCGTCGGCGTGGATCGAGACGAACAGGTCGGCGCCTTTCTTGCGGGCGATTTCAGTACGGCCACGCAACGGGATGAAGTAGTCGCCGGTACGGGTCAGCTCGGCGCGGTAGCCCTTCATGCCGTTGATCTGGCGCTGCAGTTCACGGGCGATGGCCAAGACCACGTCTTTTTCATGCTGACCGCGAGAACCCGAGGCGCCCGGGTCTTCACCGCCGTGACCGGCATCGATGACCACAATGATGTCGCGCTTGCCGGCCGGAGCAGGCGGCAGCTTCACCGGAGGATCGATTGGGGTGACCGGCACCGGGGCCACGGTCGCGACATTGCTCGGCGGCGGCGGAATGGGGGCGGCAGCTTCGGCGCTATCGAACAGGTCGACCACCAGGCGATTGCCGTACTGGGCGTTCGGCGCCAGGACGAAGCTTTTTGGCGTGACGGCTTTTTTCAGGTCGATGACCACCCGCAGGTCGGTCGGCGTGCGCTGGGCCGAACGCATGGCAGTAATCGGAGTATTGGAGGTGTTGACCTTCAACGGCGCACCGAGGGTCGCGCCGTTGATGTCGATGACCAGCCGATCCGGCGAAGTCAGGGTGAACACGCTGTGCTGCACCGGCCCCGAGAGGTCGAACACCAGTCGTGTGTTATCCGGTGCTCGCCACAGGCGAACGCTGTTGACCTTCGAATCGGCCACAGCGTCGACGGTCACCGCCAAAAACAACAATCCTACGGCAGCTACCATCGCGCGAAAGCGCATACCTGACCCCATCATTTAATTGGATTCCAATGCCAAAGCGGCACACCACGACTCGCCACGCGAGCCCTGTGGCAAAATTTTCAGCGAACGCCCGCTGTCTTGCGGGCTAATGGTAATGGTCAGGTCGGGCTTTGGCAAAAACCCTGCACCTTTCTGGGGCCATTCGATCAAACACAGGGCATCGTCGTCGAAGTAGTCGCGGATGCCGAGGTACTCCAGTTCTTCCGGATCGACCAGTCGATAGAGGTCAAAATGGAAGGCCCGGATGTCGCCAATCTCGTAGGGTTCGACCAGGGTGAAGGTCGGGCTTTTCACCGCACCCACATGCCCCAAGCCACGGATGATGCCCCGGGACAGCGTGGTTTTCCCCGCGCCCAGATCACCCTCGAGAAAAATCAGGCCGTGCCCTTGGGTGGTTTGCGCAATGCGTGCGCCGAATGCGGTCATTGCCTCTTCATCAGCCAGGTACAGGGTTATTTCAGACACGGTGCTTGCTCCTCCAACAACTGACGAATGGCTGGGATCAGATCACTGGCCGCCAGCCCACGGCCCGATTTACCTTCTTGCGCGCCAGCATTGGCGTGTAGCCAGACCGCCAGGCACGCGGCGTCGAATGCTGCCATGCCTTGGGCCAGCAAGGCACCCACCAGACCGGCCAGCACATCGCCCAGACCGGCCGTGGCCATCGCCGGATGGCCCTGGTGACATACCGCCAGTCGCCCATCGGGACTGGCGATCAGGCTGCCGGCGCCTTTCAGAACCACTACAGCTGTGTATTTTTTGCTCAATGCGTGAGCGGCGGCGGGACGATTGGCCTGAACGTCGGCGGTGCTTATCCCGAGCAGACGCGCCGCTTCGCCGGGATGCGGGGTGATGATGCAATCTGCGGGCAACTTCACCTGTTCTTCGGCCAGCATATTCAGCGCATCGGCGTCCCAGACTTGCGGCAACGGCGCATTCGCAGCGGCAGATAACAGGCTTTTCCCCCAAGCCGACTGACCCAAGCCTGGACCGACGACCAACACAGACACCTTTTCAAGCAATCCCATCAGTTGATTAGCCGACGAAGTGCCCAGCACCATGGCTTCAGGGATTCGCGCCAGCGCAGCCGGGACGTGCTCGGCGCGAGTGGCCACGGACACCATGCCGGCACCGCTGCGCAACGCACTTTGCGCGCTCAGCAGGATCGCACCACCAAAACCGCGATCACCGCCAATCAGCAACACATGACCGAACGTGCCTTTATGGGACGTTGGCGCCCGGGCGGCCAGTCGCGGCAGGTTACTCGCCGCCAGGCGACGGGCGCTGATGACGGCGCTTTCGATCAATTGCGGGTCAGCGTGTAGATCATTGAAGACCAACTCTCCCGCCACATCCGCCGCATCTCCGGTGAACAGCCCCAGCTTCAGACCAATGAAGGTCACGGTCAGATCAGCCCGAACAGCCGCGCCAAGTACGCGACCCGTATCGGCACACAACCCCGACGGGATATCCACCGCCGCCACCGGCAGGCCGCTGGCATTGATTGCGGCGATGACGCTGGCGTAGGGCTCACGCACCTCACCGGCCAGGCCGGTACCCAGCAACGCATCCAGTACGACGCCGCGCAGTTCGGCGCTTGCGCTCCAGGCTTCGAGAATGACTTTTTCAGAAACGGCTTCGGCATGGGCCAACGCCGCATCACCCTGCAAACGCTGGAGCTCATCGACAGCCAGCACCCGCACCCGCCATCCGGCCCGCCGAGCCAGCACCGCTACCAGATAGCCGTCGCCAGCGTTGTTGCCGTGACCGGCCAGCACCGTCAATTCGTTCGCCGTCGGCCACTGGCGGACCAGCGCACGCCAGGTCGCCCGCGCCGCACGCTGCATCAATTCGAAGCCCGGGTACCGGCCGCGATCAGGCTCGAATCGAGCCCACGCACTTGCGCGGCGCTGTACAGCGCGTCGGGTAAATCATCTTTAGTCTGCGGCATGCGTCTTCGGGCTCCGATGTCTGGCAGAATTATACGCATCTCAGCTCCGGTTTCTCTCGCCTCATGCCCGCTATTACTACAGACCTGCCCGCCCTCGCCCAATCCATCAAGGTCTGGGGCCGTGAGCTGGGCTTTCAGCAAGTCGGCATCAGCGGCCTGGACCTGGCCGAGCATGAGCAGCACCTGGAGCGCTGGCTCGAAGCCGGCTACCACGGCGAAATGGAATACATGGGTGCCCACGGCAGCAAACGCTCGCACCCGGAAGAACTGGTACCCGGCACGTTGCGTGTAGTATCCCTGCGCATGGACTACCTGCCCGGCGACACCCAAATGGCGCAATTACTGGCCCAACCGGAAAAAGCCTACGTGTCGCGTTATGCCTTGGGCCGCGATTACCACAAATTGATCCGTAAACGCGTGCAACAACTGGCAGAAAAAATTCAGGCGGTGATCGGCCCGTTCGGCTACCGCGCCTTCGTCGACAGCGCCCCGGTATTGGAAAAAGCCATCGCCGAGAAGGCCGGTCTTGGCTGGATCGGCAAAAACACCCTGGTCTTGAATCGAAAGGCCGGCAGTTACTTCTTCCTCAGCGAACTGTTCGTCGACCTGCCGCTGCCGGAAGACCCGCCCCACGCTACCGAACATTGCGGCAGCTGCACCGCGTGCCTGGACATCTGCCCGACCAATGCGTTTGTCGGCCCTTACCTGCTGGATGCCCGACGCTGCATTTCCTACCTGACCATCGAACTGAAAAGCGCGATCCCGGAAGACTTGCGACCATTGATCGGCAATCGGGTGTTCGGCTGCGACGATTGCCAGATCGTCTGTCCGTGGAACCGCTTCGCCCGCCCGTCCGGCGAAAGTGACTTCAAGCCCCGCCACAATCTGGATAACGCCGAGCTGGCCGAGCTGTTCATGTGGGATGAGGAGCGGTTTCTCAGCAGCACCGAGGGCTCGCCGTTACGCCGGGCCGGTTACGAGCGCTGGTTGCGTAATCTGGCGGTTGGTCTGGGCAATGCGCCGTCGAGCATTCCGGTGCTCGAAGCGTTGAAGGCGCGCAGGGATTACCCGTCGGAGTTAGTGCGCGAACACGTCGAGTGGGCCCTGAAACAACACGGCCTGGCGTAGGAGCTGCCGAAGGCTGCGATCTTTTGATCCTGATTTTTCAAAATCAAAAGATCGCAGCCTTTGGCAGCTCCTACGGGGACCGAGTGTAAATCAGGCTTCGTCGTTGTAGACGAACTTCGGCATTTCCCAGTGAAATCGGATCGCCAGTAGCCGCAGCAAAAACCCACCGAAGAGTGTGATCAAAATCGCCTGCTCGCCGGGTAATTGCAGATAAATGCAGAGCATGTAGCACCACGCCGCCGCAAACGAGACGCTGGCGTAGAGTTCGCGGCGGAAGATCAACGGGATGTCATTGCAGAAGATGTCCCGCAGGATCCCGCCGAAAACCCCGGTGATCACGCCGCTCACAGACGCCACCAACATGCCGTGGCCCATCTCCAGCGCCGTCATGCAGCCGATCAGCGTGAACGCCACCAGGCCCACGGCATCGAGTACCAGAAACAGCGAGCGCAGGTGACGCATCCAGCGGGCGGTGAAGACGGTGAACATCGCCGCGACCGAGGTCAGCACCAGGTATTCCGGGTGTTTGACCCACGTCAGCGGGTAGTGACCGAGCAGCACGTCGCGCACCGAACCGCCACCCAACGCCGTGACGCAGGCGATCAGCACCACGCCAAACCAGTCCATGCCCCGACGGCCGGCAGACAAGGCACCGGTCATGGCTTCGGCGGTAATGGCGATCAGGTAGAGCATCAGCAACATGGTGGCGGTCCTGGCAGGAGGGCGCGCAGTCTAGCCATTTCGTGGCGGCACCAAAAGAGGGCAGCCGAAACGAGATCCCTGTAGGAGCTGCCGCAGGCTGCGATCTTTTGATTTTGATTTTTAAGATCAAAAGATCGCAGCCTTCGTCAGCTCCTACAGGGGCATATTCCAACGTCAGAACTTGATGAAATGCTTACGGTAGTGCTGCAACTCGGCGATTGATTCGCGAATATCGTCCAGCGCCAGGTGCGTGCTGCCTTTTTTGAAGCTGTCACGCACGTCCGGTGCCCAGCGTGCGGCCAGCTCTTTGAGCGTCGACACGTCGAGGTTGCGGTAGTGGAAGTAGCTTTCCAGGGATTTCATGTGCGTATAAAGGAAGCGACGGTCCTGGCAGATGCTGTTGCCACAGATCGGCGACTTGCCCTTTGGCACCCATTTTTCCAGGAAGGCGATGGTCTCGGCTTCGGCTTCGGCCATGCTGATGCGGCTGTCGCGAACCCGTTGAGTCAGGCCCGAACCGCCGTGTTGACGGGTGTTCCACTCGTCCATGCCGGCGAGGATCGCGTCACTGTGATGGATCGCGATCACCGGACCTTCGGCCAAGGTGTTCAGATCACTGTCGGTGACAATGGTCGCCATCTCGATGATGACGTCGGTATCAGGGTTCAGACCGGTCATTTCCAGGTCGATCCAGATCAGATTCTGCGGGTTTTGCATGTGTCGGCTCCTAGGCAATGCTGCGCAGTTTAGCCTAGGCAACCGGCCGGGCGTGCTAAACTCGCGGCCGTTTTACCTAATCGCTGCATTCTTGATACGGAACACCCATGGCCAAACGCCAACTCAATCGTCGTCAAAACTGGCGCATCGAAAAGATTCAGGGCGAACGCGCTGCCCGCGCCGCCAAACGCGAGTCCTCGGCTGTCGAGGCACTTGAGGGCGGCGACCTGGGTCCGGAACAGACGGGCCTGGTGATCGCGCACTTCGGTGTGCAGGTCGAAGTCGAAGCGCTTGATGGCGATTTGGCCGGTCAGGTGTTCCGTTGTCACTTGCGCGCCAACCTGCCAGCGCTGGTGACCGGCGATCAGGTGGTCTGGCGTGCCGGCAACCAGGGCATTGGTGTCATCGTGGCGCAACTGCCGCGTAAAACCGAACTCTGCCGCCCGGACAGCCGTGGCCAGCTCAAGCCGGTTGCGGCCAACGTCGACATGATCGTCATTGTCTTCGCCCCGCTGCCCGAGCCCCACGCCAACCTGATCGACCGTTATCTGGTCGCCGCTGAGCACGCGGGGATTCGTCCACTGCTGCTGCTCAACAAGTTCGACCTGATCGATGAGCAGAACGCTCCCGCACTGAATGCCCTGCTGGCGGTTTACCGCACGCTCGGTTACCCGGTGCTGGAAGTGTCGGCCCACCACGGCAACGGCATGGAGCAATTGCAGGAGCAACTGGACGGGCGCATCAGCGTATTCGTCGGCCAGTCCGGCGTCGGCAAGTCGTCGCTGGTCAACAGCCTGCTGCCGGAAGTCGAAACCCGCGTCGGTCCGCTGTCCGAGCTGTCCGGCCAGGGCACGCACACCACCACCACCGCGCGGTTGTTCCACTTCCCCGGCGGCGGTGAACTGATCGACTCCCGGGCATCCGTGAATTCGGCCTCGGCCACGTCAGCCGTGCCGACGTCGAAGCCGGCTTCATCGAGTTCAACGACTTGATCGGCACCTGCCGCTTCCGCGACTGCAAGCACGACCGCGAACCGGGTTGCGCCTTGCTCAAGGCCCTGGAAGAAGGCCGCGTGCAGCAGCAACGAATGAACAGCTATCGCTCGATCATCGCCAGCCTGCCGGAAACCAGCTACTAAACAGACGTGCGCGCCCCCCGACATCGACGGGGTGGCGCGTCGTTGCTTTCGACTTACAAAACCCTCGCAGACTTAAACATCAGACTATTCTGCAGGACCTACGCACGCCCGCCTGTAGGGCGCTTCTGTTTTAGTACCAAGCCCTTGTCACCCTCATTCACCCCCTAAATTCAAGCCCTCTTCGCACTTCCGCGATACCGAGGGACTCCCATGCAAACCTATCATTTGTTCATCAGCCACTCCTGGACCTACTCCGACGCCCACGACAAATTAGTGAGCCTGTTGGGTGCCCACCCGGACTTCACTTTCAAGAATTTCTCGGTGCCGCCGGAGAACCCGATCATCGGCGCGAAAACCGACAAGCAACTGATCGAAGCCATCGAAAACAAGATCCGTCCGTGCTCGGCGGTGCTGATCATGGCCGGCGTGTATTCCACCTATAGCAAGTGGATCAACAAAGAGATCGAGATCGCCAAACAGATGGGCAAGGTGATCATCGCAATCAAGCCATTCGGCGCCGAGCGGATTTCCACGGTGGTGCGGGACGCCGCACACGCTGAATGTGCATGGAACACCAAAAGCATCGTCGGCGCGATTCGCCAGCATACGGCGGTGTGATCATGCGCAAGGGATTGTTTATCGGGATTAACAATTACACGCATATTTCCCAACTGAGCGGCTGCAACAATGATGCAATCGCTATGGCGTCCGTACTGAAAACCGATGCCAATGGTGACCCGAACTTCAAAAATCTGGTGCTGACCTCCGCCGAAGACTATCTGAGCCGGGAAAAGCTCGAAGGACACATCCAAGAGTTGTTTTCGGGCGATTGCAGCGTTGCGCTGTTGTACTTCGCGGGTCATGGAAGCTTCGACGTTGATACGGACGAGGGAATGCTGATTCCCCAGGACTACAAGAACGCCAAGGATGGAATCCGCATCAGCGACATCCTGAACTGGGCTACCAAAGCCGTGAAGATCAAAAACAAAGTGATCATTCTTGATTGCTGCCAAGGTGGCTCTGCGGGGGAAATACGTGCGCTTCGCAGCGAAAGCAGTGTGGTTGGCGAGGGCATGACCATCCTGACGGCGTGCAAAAAGGAACAGCCGGCAATGGAAGGAGCCGGCCATGGCGTGTTCACCGGTTTGTTACTCCAGGCGTTGCACGGCGGCGCCGCGAATATCCTGGGAAAGATCACTCCCGGCAGTCTCTATTCGTTTGTCGACAACGCTCTCGATGCCTGGGAACAGCGTCCGGTGTTCAAAACCAACGTTTCGCAGTTCATATCGCTGCGAGAGGTTTCGCCCCTGATTCCCAAGGAAATCCTGCGCAAGCTGCCCGAATGGTTCACCGAGGCCGAGTCGGTGTTCCCGCTGGCACCCAGCTACGAACCCACCGAGCCTGCGTTCGACGCCGAACACGGCGAGGTCTTCGCCCAACTGCAAAAGTGCAATCGCCACAGCTTGATTGAACCAGTGGAGGCCGAGCACATGTACTACGCCGCAATCCATTCCACCGGCTGTCGCCTTACAGCGCTCGGTGCCTACTACCGCGAACTCGCGATCAAGGGACATTTCTGATGCCAGTGTTTATCAGCTACCGCCACATGGATCGGCCGCAAGCCATCGCCATCAACGCCCGGCTGCAGCAGGCCAACATCAAAACCTATCTCGACGTGCTTGACCCCGAGTCGCAGACCACCGATGACATCACCGGGGTGATCACCCGCAACATCAGCGAATGCACCCACCTGCTGGCGGTAGTGTCCGAACGCACCGCGCTGTCGTGGTGGGTGCCATTCGAAATCGGCGAGGCCACCATCAGCAACCGACGGATCTGTTCATTCAAGACCGGGCCGGCGGAGTTGCCGCTGTACCTGGACAAATGGCCGAAGCTGACCAGCGAAAAGGACATCGAGTTCTTCATCGATGCTTACCGCGACGAGGTCACGTCCAAACGCTCGATGGCACTGGACTCGATCAATGAGTCGCTGCGCGGCACCTACAAGAAAAACGCCGACATCTTCCACGACCAGTTGAAAAGCCGGGTTGGCAGAGGCTTCTGAGAAACAAAGTCCAAGGCAAGCAAAGCCTTTGTAGCAGCTGGCGAAGCCTGCGTCCGGCTGCGTAGCAGTCGTAATTCAGCACATTCGGTTCTTCAGGAAGACCTCGCGCTCAGGTTTTACGACTGCTACGCAGCCGGACGCAGACTTCGCCAGCTGCTACAGATCGCCGTGCGTGTTTGCGCTGTCGGTCAATCCAGAAACAAAAAAGCCACGATCATCGTGGCTTTTTTGTGGGTCACTGCTTGGGCGGTTCCGCCGGTTTGGCCGGATCACCCGGCTTCGGCGCCGGATCTTCAAACAGGTTCAAACGCTCACGAAGTTCATGAGCCGGTACCGGTTGCTTCTCCGCAGGCACAGCATTTGGATCGACCGGTGTGGCCGGTGCCGGCGGTGCTTCACCCGGAGCGCCCTGCCCTGGTGTCTGAGCTGGTTCGGCACCTTGTGAGCCTTCGATCGCTGCCTGAGCCTTCTTCGTCAGTACGACGATATCGATACGGCGGTTGACCGGGTTGAACGGGTGCTCCCGGTCGAACAACGCCGAGGAGGCATAACCGACGACACGTGCTACTTGCGAATCCGGATAACTGCCGGCAACCAGCGCACGGCGAGCGGCGTTGGCACGGTTGGCCGACAATTCCCAGTTACCGAAATCACCGGTGCCCGAGTACGGCTTGGCGTCGGTGTGACCGCTGATGCTGATCTTGTTCGGCACCGCTTTGATGGTGTCGGCCATGGCCAGCAGGATGTCTTCGAAGTAAGGTTTCAGACGCGCTGAGCCTGAGTCGAACATCGGCCGGTTATCCGCGTCCATGATCTGGATGCGCAAGCCGTTCGGGGTGATCTCGAACAGAATCTGGTCCTTGAACTTCTGCAACTGCGGGTTCTCTTCAACCTTGTTCTGCAGTTCTTGCAGCAGCAGTTCCAGGCGTTCTTTCTCGACCTGTTCGGCCATGCCTTCGACCTGCTCGGTATCGACCGTCACCTTGTCCGGCTGCGGCTGGGATTTCACCTCAGGGTTGAGGGTGTTCTCCGGCGCCAGGGTCGGCGTGCCGCCCAAATCAATGATGTACGGCGTGCCGCTTTCGGAGAAGCCGACCGGATCTTTGAAGTAACCGGCAATGGCGATCTTCTGTTCCGGGGTGGCGGTGGACAGCAGCCACAACACCAGGAAGAACGCCATCATCGCCGTGGCGAAGTCAGCGAAGGCGATTTTCCAGGCACCCCCGTGATGCCCGCCGGCGATGCGCTTGACGCGCTTGATGATAATCGGCTGGTTATTTTCCATACAGAGTGCTCTGTCTCACAAATACTGTTCCTTTTTGACGGTGCCTGTTGTCGCCATACGGCGTTGCCGCTCCTCGCCATAGCAAGCTATGACTCGTCGCGGCGCCTTGTCTGGCAACAACAGTCACTCGCCAAAAAAGGAACGTATTTGCAAAACAGAGCACTATCGACCGCGAACGGCTTGTTCCAGCTCGGCAAAGCTAGGACGGTGCGCCGGGTACAGAACCTTGCGACCGAACTCCACCGCCAGCGATGGCGGCATGCCGGATGCCGAAGCGACCAGGGAGGCCTTGATGGCTTCGTAGACGTTCAGTTCTTCCTTGGCATCGTGGGCCAGGGAGTGAGCCAGCGGGCCGAAGAAGCCGTAGGCCGCGAGGATACCGAAGAAAGTACCTACCAGTGCCGCACCTACGTGCATACCGATGGCTTTTTGGTCGCCTTCGCCCAGGGAAGCCATGGTCACCACGATACCGAGTACCGCCGCCACGATACCGAATCCCGGCATGGCGTCGGCGATGCCGTTCACCGCGTGGGATGGGTGTTCCAGGTCTTCTTTAAGGCTGTAGAGCTCCATGTCGAACAGGCCTTCCAGCTCATGGGGAGCCATGTTGCCGGAGGACATGATGCGCAAGTAATCGCAGATAAACGCAGTCATGCGTACGTCTTTCAGTACCGCGGGGTACTTGGCGAAGATCGGGCTGGCAGAGGCATCTTCGATGTCGCCTTCGATGGCCATCATGCCTTCGCGGCGGCTCTTGTTGAGGATCTCGTAGATCAGGCCCAGCACTTCAAGGTAGAAGGTGTGGCTGAAGCGCGAACTGAACATGCCCAGGGATTTCTTGAGCACGTGCAGGGTCATGTAACCGGGGTTGGCCTGCAGGAATGCGCCAAGGGCCGCGCCACCGATAATCATCACCTCGAAGGGCTGGATCAGGGCGGCAATCTTGCCGTGGGAAAGCACGTATCCGCCGAGCACGCTCGCGAATACGACGATGATGCCGATAATTTTAGCCATAGGTAGGAGAGTACTTACTGAGTCGGGTTCAAGGTCATATTCGGAAGTTAAAAAATCTCTTCTTCTACTTATCGGCAAAACTGCGCCAGACTATAGCCAGTTCAGGCGAAAAGCCAATTTAGCCCGCGCCGGGCGTGTTTACCGCCAATGATGATCGCGTCCAGCCATGGCTAACGAAACGAACGTTCCAACCCCAAAACCGACCACTCTTGAAGGCTGGGTCAAGCTTCTCGATGGCGTGCGCCTGCCGGTTCCGCAAGAGAGTCATGACCGGGTCTGCAAAGCCATTCGCAATAGTCGCAGCTCATTGCGCGACATCGCCGAGCGGATCCAGGACAGCCCGGCCCTGGCGTTGAGCGTGATTCGCGAAGCCAACCGCCACCCCCACGGCAGCATGACCGAGCCTGCGGAAAACCTTGAAGTGGCGCTCAGCCGCCTCGGTTTGAAACGTGCCGAAGAGTTGCTCGCTCGCCTGCCCGCCGTGCCTCAGGCCGAGATCCCGGTGGCCCTGCGCCAATTGCAACTGATCAGCCAGCACGCGACGCAACAGGCCAATGGTTTTTTCGCCAGCCGCCTGGCACGGCTGTGGCAGGACATTCATTGGGGCAGCCTGCTGTTTCTCTCGCCGCTGTGGCCGATGGCGCTGACTCATCCACAGTTGCTCGAAGAATGGGAGCTGCGGGTCATCCATAAAGGCGAGTCGGCGCGCAAAGTCGAAAAGCAACTGTTCGGCGTGCGCCTGCTGGACATCTGCCTGGCGCTGGTGGACATCTGGCGGCTGCCGATCTGGGTGCAACAGGGCTATCGCCTGCTGCTCAACGAGCAACGGGAACTGGTGAAAGTCCTGCGCATCGCCCGGGACAGCGATCATCCGTTGCGCCAGCAAAACCGCCTCGACGACGATCCAACCCTGCGCCGCTGGCTCAACCAACCGGCCAACACCGTGCTGTTGGCCAACGGTCTGGCGCTGTCGGCACAACAGGCCTGGGACAGCCCGCACAGTGAACGCTGGCAGTTCCTGACCAGCCTTTACCTGCAAATCTCGATGGATGAAGTGCAACAGCAATTGCACCAACAGGCCGCCAACAGCGCGCGGCATCACGCCATGCCGGACCTTTGGCACCCGGCGGTTTCGCTACTCTGGCCGTGGGGCATGCATCGCACTCACGCCGGTTTGCTGCCGGCTCCGGCCCCGACCACCGAAGACCTGACCCAGTGGCGCAAGCAATGCGCCGAGTTGCTGGTGGAGCCGAGCCGTTTTACCAATGCGATGCACCTGACCAACTCGGCACGGGATGCGCTGGTGGCCTGCGGCATGCGTCGGGTGATGATCCTGATGACCGACCGCACCCACGCCAATCTGCGGGTGCATCAAACCGCCGGGCTGGCGAAAGAAGCCTCAGGCCTGAATTTCGCGGTCAGCCAAAGCAACGTGCTGCAACGCTTGCTCTCGCAACAGGCCCAGGTACGCCTGACGCCGGCCAACAATGCGCAATTCTCGGCACTGCTGCCCGCCAGCCTGCGGACGCAGTTTGGCGGCGAACACCTGCTGCTGCGTTCACTGGTCAATAATGGCCGGGTGATCATGATTGTGGTGGCGGACCAGGGCGGTGGGCCGTTCTCGGAAATTACCGTGCAAGCCTTCGGCAAAACCGCGCAGTGCATTGAAAAGGCCCTGCATAGCTTTAGCACCCGTTAGGGCCTGTCATCCGTTATTTCCTGTACCGCGTTGTCGCCGGGCCCACTTTCAGGCACAACCCGAAGGGCCGGGCCTGCAGTGGCGCGCTACAGGAAATAACGGATGACAGGCTCCTCATGACGCTGCGCTACAATCCCTCCCTTTGTGCTCTGGAGACCTCACATGTCTGACTTCTCTGGCTTGCCGCTGGTCATCGAGCCGAGCGACTTGCTCCCGCGTCTCGACGCCCGCGATCTGATACTGGTCGACCTGACCAGCAGCGCCCGCTATACCGAAGGGCATCTGCCCGGCGCGCGTTTTGTCGATCCGAAACGCACGCAACTCGGTCAGGCGCCAGCGCCAGGCTTGCTGCCGACGCATGCCGCCCTTGAAGCATTGTTCGGCGAGCTGGGCCACAACCCCGATGCGGTCTACGTGGTTTATGACGACGAAGGTGGCGGCTGGGCTGGCCGTTTCATCTGGTTGCTGGATGTCATCGGCCACAGCAAATACCACTATATCGACGGCGGTCTGCCAGCCTGGCTGGCAGAAGGCCTGCCCATGTCGATCCAGATTCCGGCCCCGGTCGGCGGCCCGGTTGCGTTGACCCTGCACGACGAACCCACCGCCACCCGCGAGTACCTGCAAAGCCGCCTCGGCGCTGCGGACCTGGCGATCTGGGATGCCCGTGGGCCGCTGGAGTATTCCGGCGAGAAGGTCCTGGCGGCCAAGGCCGGGCATATCCCGGGTGCCGTCAATTTCGAATGGACTGCCGGCATGGATCAGGCGCGCAACCTGCGCATCCGCACCGACATGCCGCAGATCCTCGAACAACTCGGCATCAGCAAAGACAAAGAAGTGATCACCCACTGCCAGACTCACCACCGTTCTGGCTTCACCTATCTAGTGGCCAAGTCCCTCGGTTATCCGCGGGTCAAAGGCTACGCCGGCTCCTGGGGCGAATGGGGCAACCATCCCGACACCCCCATAGAGATTTAAGGTTTTTAAGGACCGTTAATGAATAAGCGTTTGTTTATCCTCAGCCAATACCTGCTGCCCCATCACTTGCTCTCGCGACTGGCCGGCTGCATTGCCGAATGCCGCGTGCGCTGGTTCAAGAACGCCTTCACTGCGTGGTTCGCCAAGCGTTATCAAGTGGACATGTCCCAGGCACTGGTCGAAGACCTCACTGCCTACGAGCACTTCAACGCATTCTTCACCCGTGCACTGAAAGACGGCGCGCGTCCACTGGACGAAACCCTGGGCGCGATTCTCAGCCCGGCCGACGGCGCCGTCAGCCAACTTGGCCCGATCGAACACGGCCGGGTGTTCCAGGCCAAGGGCCACAGCTTCAGCGTCCTGGAACTGCTGGGTGGCGATGCGGCAAACGCCGCGCCGTTCATGGGCGGTGATTTCGCGACTATTTATCTGTCGCCGAAGGATTATCACCGCGTACACATGCCGCTGGCCGGCACCCTGCGCGAGATGGTCTACATCCCGGCCGAATCTTCTCGGTCAACCAGACCACTGCCGAAAACGTCCCGGAGCTGTTCGCCCGCAACGAGCGCGTGGCGTGCATTTTCGACACCGAGCGCGGGCCGATGGCCGTGGTGCTGGTGGGCGCAATGATTGTGGCGTCGATTGAAACCGTCTGGGCCGGGCTGGTCACGCCGCCGAAACGCGAGCTGAAAACCTTCCGTTACGACGAAGCCGCCCGTGCGCCGATCCATCTGGAAAAAGGGGCGGAACTGGGTCGCTTCAAACTGGGTTCGACCGCTGTCGTGCTGTTCGGGCCAGATCAAGTGAAGTGGGCTGAAGGCCTGGGCGCATTGTCGCCGGTACAAATGGGCCAGGCGCTGGGTTTGCCGAACGCTTGATGCCCTGAACCGAACCCTCACGGGGGTTCGGCGCTTCCAACTCCACACCGCCCCCTGTAGGAGCTGCCGAAGGCTGCGATCTTTTGATCTTGATCTGCAGCGCCCTCACGAAAAAAATCGCAGCCTTCGGCAGCTCCTACAAAGGACGCGAATGTCGAAATACCTCCGACGGCCATAACTGCTACAGTCAGCTCATTCACTGCCCATTTCCCGGTTGGAGTTTTTCCACGGCATGAATGAGACCAGCCTCCCGTTATTACTGCGCGCACCGACCCCGACGCAGTCGCGCCTGTCGTTCTGCGAAGCCACCCCGCGCGACCTCAAGCGCTGGATCGCCAACCTGCCCAAAGCCAACATTGGCGAAACTGCTCGCCAGTTGTATCAGGGCCTGAGCGAACTCAATCAATTGCTGACACCCAGCGACAATCGCCTGCAACTGCTCGAGTTGTTGCGACCCGAGGTGTATTACGTCTGCAAGCACCTGGAGCGGCATTTCCTGCATCAGGCGATTGTCCTCGACGAGCGCTCGCGCAAGATCGCCAACCTCTGCCAGGCGCTGCAAAGCCATTTGGCAATCGGCTACAAACAGATCGTCATGCGGATCGCGCCGCGTTTCAGCAAGGACCGCGCGCTGCTGCTCACTCAGGCGCTGCAACGGGCGATCCACTGCCTGAGCGGCCCGTTGATCCGCGCGACCCAGCTCTACTGCCCGGTGCCGGAAGGGGTGTGGCTGGAGCTGCATCAGTTATATCGAATCGGCTGCGAGCATCGACTGCAAACTATAAGCGTGCGCGATGAACTGGCCAGTGAGACGCCAGACCTGAGCATCGAAAACACCTACGTCGCCGCCCTTCTGTTGGGCGCCTCGCGTTGCAATCAACTGCGTCAGAACCAGATCGCCCGGCTCGCCGAGGTGCTGGAACCCTGGAGTAAATGGATCACGCTGCACCCTGGCCGCCCCGGTGATGAGCTGTTTGCTGTCGCGCCGGACCTCGATACCGGGCCGCGCTATCGCGCCAAGTTCCGCGCCGAGCAGCAGGAAGGTTTGCTCGGGCTTGATCCGCAGCCGCTGGTGGCGGCCATCGAAGCCCGCCTGCTCAATCCTGGCGACGAGTCCTCCACGTTGCCCGTACCGACAGGCTTGAATCCGGATACGCTGCAACACCTGCACGCGGCGTGGGGCCAGGCCGCCGAGCGCAGCTTCCAGCGCACCGTCGGCAATGGCACCTTGACCCTGTGCGTGGGCATGAGCGCGTTGCACTTTTATCTGGGCGGGCAACGCTCGTTCAGCGACATCCTGAAAAACCCGACAGGTCGGCTGGCGCAGTTTTCGGTGGCCTCCCCGGCAGGTGGAGGGAAAGACAACTGGAGTCATGCCTTCGACGCCGCGCCCAACGGCAACAACGACGCCCTGCTGCCCTACGAAGAAATTGAATACCCGCAACTGCAAAACGACGACAGCCACGAGGCTGGCGACCGTAACCGGCACTTCCCGACTTACGCCCTGCCGGTGGTCAATCACAGCCCCGGCGGTTATTGCCTGGCGTGGCCCGGCGCCGTACCCGCCGAGCTACAGGCCGGTGAAATGGTCGGTATTGAGGATTCTGCCGGTCAGGGTTGGAGCATCGCCGTGGTGCGCTGGATTCGCCAAGTGCGCGGCGGCGGCACGCAGATGGGAATCGAGCAAGTCGCACCTTACGCCGAGCCTTGTGGCCTGCAATTGGTGCGCACCCGCGACGATCACAGTCAGTACTTGCGTGGCTTGCTGTTGCCGGCCATCAGCGCGATTGACCTGCCAGCCACCCTGCTGGCCCCACGCCTGCCGTTTCAGGAAGGCAACAAAGTGCTGATCAACACCAACGGCCAGGAACGGCGCGCCGGGCTGGACCGACGGGTGTCGAGCACCAACAGTTTTAACCAGTTTGCCTATCGCTCGCTGGAGGCCAGTAAAAATGAAAACGCCGCGGGGAGCGGCGTGGTTGGGGCGCAAGAGGATTTTGATTCGTTGTGGAAGTCGTTGTAACCGGGATTTCCAAAAGCAAAGGATCGCAGCCGTCGGCAGCTCCTACATTGGGATATGCGTTTCCCCGTAGGAGCTGCCGAAGGCTGCGATCTTTTGATCTTGCTCTTTAATCAGAGCTGCCCGTCACGATCCCGAAAACCCAGCAAATACAGCACGCCATCCAGCCCAAGGGTGGAGATCGCCTGTTTCGCCGACTGCTTGACCAGCGGTTTGGCGCGGAACGCCACACCCAGCCCGGCAATCGCCAGCATCGGCAGGTCATTGGCGCCATCGCCCACAGCAATGGTCTGCTCCAGACGCAAACCTTCCTTGTGGGCCAGCTCTTTGAGCAGATCCGCCTTGCGCTGTGCATCAACAATCGGCTCGACCGCCACGCCCGTCACTTTGCCGTCCACCACTTCCAGTTCGTTGGCGAACACATAGTCGATGCCCAGCTTGGCCTGCAATTGCTTGGCGAAGTAGGTGAAGCCCCCAGACAGGATCGCGGTCTTGTAACCCAGACGCTTGAGCTCGGCGAACAGGGTTTCAGCGCCCTCGGTCAGGCGCAGCGATGCACCGATAGAGTCCAGCACGCTGACGTCCAGTCCTTTGAGCAAGGCCAGGCGCTCCTTGAAGCTTTCACGAAAGTCCAGTTCACCGGCCATCGCTCGTTCGGTGATTTCAGAGACCTGATCACCCACGCCCGCAGCCTTGGCCAGTTCGTCGATGACTTCGGCTTCAATCAGCGTCGAGTCCATGTCGAACACCGCCAGGCGACGGTTGCGACGGAACAGCGAATCTTCCTGGAAGGCGATGTCGACATTCAGTTCCTGCGCGACGCTGAGGAACTCGGCCCGCAATGCCTGCGGATCTGCCGCTTCGCCACGCACGGAGAACTCGATGCAGCCCTTGCCCTTGTCGGCCGGGGTATCCAGCGGCATGCGTCCGGACAGACGATCGATATGGTCGATGTTCAGCCCGTATTTGGCGGTGATCGAACTCACGGCCTGCAATTGCCCGGCGGTCACTTTGCGGGTCAACAGGGTGACGATGTGGCGCTTTTTGCCCTGATTGCCGACCCACTGCTGGTAATCCTCTTCGGACACCGGCGTGAAACGCACCTGCTGATCGAGTTCGTATCCCTTGAACAGGATGTCTTTGAGCACCGACTTGCCCTGCTCGGTGCCAGGAATTTCAACCAGGATGCCGAACGACAAGGTGTCGTGGATCACCGCCTGACCGATGTCGAGAATGTTCACACCACCCTGGGCAAGAACGCCGGTAATGGCCGCAGTCAGACCCGGACGGTCGACTCCCGTGATGTTTATCAGGACGATTTCGCGCAAGGCGCACCCCCGCAGGTGGAAAAAAACCGCATTCTACCCACTTTCAGTGACCATCGGGCACCGTCAGCGCTTTGCCGGTCTAGGGCCTGTCGCTATACTGCGCGTCAACTTCACGGACAAAAGAGCCGAGCTCAGTGAACCGGCCCACGCCAGTAAAAACCGATAACTTCTTCCTGCTGATCTTCCGGGCACTGCGCCACCGCCGTGTACCGATTGCATTACGCATTGCCAGCCATAACGTGATCCTGGTCGCTCTGGCCCTGGTGATCTATGCCTGTGTGATGGGTTTGCAGTTCAAGCAGGCCATGCACGAGCAGGCGGATGCGCTGGGCGAAAGCCTGACCACGCAGACTGCCACGTCCGCCACGGAGCTGTTGGTGTCCAACGACATCCTCAGCCTGAACGTGCTGCTCAACAACCTGACCAAAAACAAGTTGGTGGCCCACGCCGCCATCTATAGCGTGGATAACCGCATCCTCGCCGAATCCGGTCAGCGCCCCAAGCACAGCCTGTTGGGCGAAGCCGAGGGCATGTACGAGAGCAAGATCACTTTCCAGGACGTGACCGCCGGGCAACTGCGCATCAGCCTGGACATGGATCAGTTCCAGCAGCCGATGACCATCAGCCTGCAAAGCATGGGCATCTTGAGTGCGATTCTGCTGGCCCTGTCCCTGGCCTTGAGCCTGCGTCTGGGTCGGCACATCTCCACGCCGCTGCTGCAATTGCGGGTCTGGCTGCGCAATATCGACGAATACACCCCGGCCACCGAGCGTCAGGATGAAATCGGCGACCTGGCCCGTCAACTGCACGCCAATTTCGCCCCGGAACCGGCCGAGCCTGAGCCTGTGCCGGAGCCAGAGTTCGACGATGCCGATTACGACGAGGAGGCTGATCCGGCCTTTGAAGTGCGCAATCTGCGGGATCCGAGCTTCGATGAAACCAAGCCTGTGGCTGGCCTGAAACCGGCGCCAAAGCGCATTGTCAGCACCGTCGAAGACGATGACGACGATGACGCGTTTGCCGATCTGCGCGATGAGTCGGCAGACAACGCACCGAAACCAGTGGCCAAACCCGTGATATCGAACGTGCCACAGCACAGTGCGGTACTGGCGGTGCAACTGGGCGCCCAGGATCAACTGCGTCGCCTGCCGCGCACGCGCCTGGAAGAACTGCTCAAGCGCTACCGTGATTGCCTCGATCAGGCCGCTTCGCTCTATCAGAGCGAACTGCACACCCTGAACGATGGCAGCACGCTGATGCTGTTCCACACCGAAGACAGCGGCGACGACTACCTGACCAATGCTATTTGCTGCGGTGAGTTGCTGCGTGCGCTGGGCCATCAGTTGCAGATCGAGGTCGCCGACAGCGGCATCACCCTGCAATTGCAACTGGGCCTGACCTTGGGCGACGATTTGTTCGGTCTGAGCCAGATCGACCTGCTGCTGACCGAGTCGGCCCAGGACGCCCTGGCCCTCTCGCAACACAGCCGCAACCTGCTGCTGGTCGAGCGCAAGATCGGCGACGACGTGCTGATTCGCCAACGTGCGCGGATCCGGCCGATCGCCAGCCCCGAAGGCGCCTGCTGTGTAGAGCGGTTGATGGAGCCTTATCCGTCGATGCTGGAGCGGCAACTGGCGCGGATGCATGAGCGCCGGGCGTAAGTCTTAATACCGTTACAACGAAGCCCGCAGATGATCACTCGCCTGCGGGCTTTTTTGTTGTTCTCTCCGACGCCATCGCGGGCAAGCCTTGCTCCCACGGGATGAGGTCGTTCACGCTATCGGTGCACGCCACCGCCCCTTGTAGGAGCAAGGCTTGCCCGCGATAAGGCCACCAGCAACACCGAAGATTCCAACCCGCAGAAACAACAAAGCCCGCATCTGCGGGCTTCGTATTGGATCAATCCAGGCTTAGAACCTGAACACTTCCATATCGGTGCGAATCGGCGACGCCATCGGAATCTTCGGCTGCTTGTCCTGGTCGGCAGCAGGCGCCACAGGTTTGGCCGCCTGTTTACGCGGTGCGTCAGCAATCGGTGGCTGATTGGCCAGAGGCTTCAGCGCTACAGAAAGCTGCTCCGCCAGACGCTGTAGCAACACACCCTGAGCCTGGACCTGAGCCGCCGTCCCGCCGGCATGCTGTTCTTGCAGATGAATGATGCGGTTATCGCGAACCTGGCCACGACGGTCGATCAGACGCCACTGCGCATCCAGGATCGCCGGCTGCGACTCACCCGAGTCCAGGCGAGTAATCGTCAGGAGCACCTGAACATCCGGGGCAAAACCCAATGTCGCCGGCGCCAACACTACGCGCTGGCTGTCCAGATGACCGGCCACCTGACGCAGCAGCAACTGATCGATATCCGAGGACAAGCTACCCGCCCAGCGTCCATCGACCGACGCCTGAAGGCTGCCATCCGGCTGACGCTGCAGCAGGGTTTCACGTTGCAGGTAGTCAGCAATCGTTACCGGGCCCAACAAAACAGCCATGCCAGCGCTTTGCGCAGGCTGAGCCGGGCTTCCGCTGTCCAGCTGATACAACGACACCGGCTGGTGTACGCTGCAACCCGCCAGGCCAAGAACGCCAGCGAGCATCAAAATTAACGGAAGGCGCAGAGCAGTCATCGTCCCATCCAGGTGGCTGCCACAAGGCTAACCACAGTGAAAATACTCAATAAATATGAAGAACGCTCGGCCACGCCGGCGCTTGAAAGGCCATATCATCCGTGAATATGCGTTCCGACTCCAGCGCGAAAGCGCCGATCTACGCGTTAAATCGTAGATCAGCGCCTCTAGCACGCCTAATTGAGGTTTTCGACGAGCAGCGCATCTACCCGCTGGAAGCCACGTGGCAATTTGTTACCACGACGACCGCGTTCACCTTTGTAGTGTTCCAGGTCGTCCGCTTTCAGTGACAAGGTACGTTTTCCAGCCTGCAGCACCAACGTGGCGCCATCCGGCAGAACCGCAATGTCCGTGACATATTCTTCGCGACTGGCCACACGCTCGCCGGAGATCCCGATGATCTTGTTGCCTTTGCCCTTGCCTAATTGTGGCAGGTCGCTGATTTTGAAGATCAGCAGGCGACCTTCGGTCGTGACCGAGGCCAGCCAGTTGTTCTCGCGATCGGCGACCGGGCGCGGCAGGATGACTTTCGAGTTGTTCGGCAAGCTCAGCAGGGCTTTACCGGCCTTGTTCTTGGCCTGAAAGTCTTCACCCTTGACCACGAAACCGTAACCGGCGTCGGAGGCGATCACGTACAGCGAATCGTCTTCCGGCATCAGCACGCATTCGAAGGTCGCCCCTGGCGGCGGCGTCAGACGACCGGTCAGCGGTTCGCCCTGGCCTCGGGCTGATGGCAAGGTGTGCGCGGCCACCGAATAACTGCGGCCGGTGGAGTCGATAAACACCGCAAACTGGTTTGAACGACCCGGCGCCAAGGCCTTGAACCCGTCCCCGGCCTTGTAGGACAGCCCGGTGGCGTCGATTTCATGCCCCTTGGCGGAACGAATCCAGCCTTTTTCCGACAGCACCACCGTCACTTTCTCGTTCGGCAGCAGGTCGTGTTCGGTCAGGGCTTTGGCTTCGGTACGCTCGACGATTGGCGAACGACGGTCGTCGCCATAGGTTTCGGCATCCTTGATCAGCTCGGTGCGCACCAGTTTCTTAAGCTTGGCTTCGCTGCCCAGCAGGGCTTGCAACTTGGCTTGTTCCTTGAGCAGTTCATCCTGCTCGGCACGCAACTTCATTTCTTCCAGTCGCGCCAACTGACGCAAACGGGTGTCCAGAATGTAGTCGGCCTGGATTTCGCTGAGGGCGAAACGTGCGATCAGCGCCGCTTTCGGGTGCTCCTCGGTGCGAATGATGTGAATCACTTCATCCAGGTTGAGGTAGGCGATCAACAAACCGTCCAACAGGTGCAGGCGACGCTCGACCTTGTCCAGGCGGAATTGCAGACGACGACGCACGGTGTTGACGCGGAACTCCAGCCACTCAACCAACAACGCACGCAGATTCTTGAGCTGCGGCTTGCCATCCAGACCGATAATGTTGATGTTCACCCGGTAGCTCGACTCCAGCTCGGTGCTGGCGAACAGGTGCTGCATCAACGCATCGTGGTCAAAGTTTTTCCGCGAGCCGGGAATGATCACGATCCGGCACGGGTTTTCGTGGTCGGATTCGTCGCGCAGGTCGGCGATTTGCGGGGCCTTGGAAGGCTTGGCCTGCATCATCGCCGCGATCTGCTCCAGTACCTTGGCACCAGAGACCTGATGCGGCAGCGCAGTGACAACAATGTCGCCGTCTTCGACGTGGTACACGGCGCGCATGCGCACCGAGCCCTTGCCGGTTTCGTACATTTTCAGCAGGTCGGCGCGCGGGGTGATGATTTCCGCTTCAGTCGGGTAATCCGGACCCTGGATGTGTTCGCAGAGCTGTTCGACCGTGGCCTTGGGCTCATCGAGCAAACGCACACAGGCCGTCGCGACTTCGCGCAGGTTGTGCGGCGGTACGTCGGTGGCCATGCCCACGGCAATGCCGGTGGTGCCGTTGAGCAGAATGTTCGGCAAACGTGCCGGCAACACCAGCGGTTCGTCGAGGGTGCCGTCGAAGTTCGGGCCCCAGTCCGCCGTGCCCTGGCCCAGTTCGCTGAGCAGCACTTCGGAATAACGCGATAACCGCGCTTCGGTGTAGCGCATGGCAGCGAAGGACTTGGGATCATCCGGCGCACCCCAGTTACCCTGACCGTCGACCAGCGTGTAGCGATAGCTGAACGGCTGGGCCATCAGGACCATGGCTTCGTAGCACGCCGAGTCGCCGTGCGGGTGGAACTTGCCGAGCACGTCGCCGACGGTACGCGCCGACTTCTTGTGCTTGGAATCAGCGTCCAGCCCCAACTCGCTCATCGCATAGATGATGCGCCGCTGTACCGGTTTCAGGCCGTCGCCGATATGCGGCAAGGCACGGTCCATGATCACGTACATGGAGTAGTTGAGGTAGGCATTTTCGGTGAAGTCAGCCAGTGACCGGCGCTCTACACCGTCCAGGCTGAGATCAAGGGAGTCGCTCATGCGGGCCTCATCATTTCGTTGTCTGGCGCAGCAGCATGGTGCCACCGCGCTGGGTAAATTCAAGTTTGTTCAGCGCGCTCATACCGAGCAGCACCTGATTGCCTTCCAGGCCTGGCGCGACCAGCGCGCGAACATCACGCAGCACGATATCGCCCAGTTGCAGCCGGTCGATGCGGGTTCGATAACCCTGGCTCAAACCGTTGGCCGTGCTCAGGGTCACCCCGAAGCCTTTGTCCAGTTTCAGCCGTTCGGCCAATTCCTGCGGGATCGACACATCGGTCGCCCCGGTATCGAGCATGAAATCCACCGGCTGGCCGTTGATCTGGCCGCTGGCGACGAAATGCCCCTGGTTGTTGCCAACCAGTTTCACTTCGACAAAACCTTCGCCCTGCTGCGAACTGACCACCGCATTAGGGTTTTGCTGACGTTCTTCCAACTGCCCGAAAAACCGTGTCGCCAAAAACAATGCCGCGCACCAGGCCAAGATCATGAACACCCGAGCGGCGCGTTTGCCCGGCGGTTGCTGACTCACGGTTTGGCGCTCCAACCACCTTCAGGCGCGGCGAAGCGCCAGACAATCGGGCGGACTTCACCATCGGCGCGGGCACCGAAGTTGTTGTCGACACCAATCCAGGCACCGTCGGCATCAATGATAAACGCCTCTTCCAGCCCATAGTTCTGTGAGTAACGACGGTTTTCCTGCAACAACTCGGCGGCATACGACCAACAGCGCTCGACTTTGGCCGTTTGCGGGTCGCGACGACAGATCTGATAGGCATTGCGTTCAAGGGTAAACAACTTGCCGTTGAACAATGACAGGTCGGAAAAATCCCGGTTAACCGGTTTGGCCTTGGGAAACTGCGGCGGTTGCATTTCCATGCCCCCTCGCTCAACAGCACACAGCCACCGTCACAATCCCACACGGTCTGTTTGCGCTTGATCCGCAGTAAACCACGGCTTTGACGCTCGGCGGCGAGCCACATCTCGTCGCCCGCCGGGTTGATCGCCAAGCCTTCGAACAGCGCATTGAATTGCAGCAGCATGCCACTGGCCCGCGCTTCGCGGACCAGCATCGGCGAGATTTTCAGCCACGACGCAGTACCCTGCGGCGACACTTGCAGCACGGCCGCGTGGCCTTCGCTGACAATGTAGCGATTGCCGGCGCTGTCACAGGTGATGCCTTCGAAATCCAGGTCCCCACCGCGCACGAAAGACGCCGCCCAATTACGCGAACTCAATCCCAAGGGCAAACCGCTGTCGGGCACGGGTGGTACGTCGAGGCGCACGGTTTCGGCTTGCCAGGTGTTGGCGCTGGTGTCGAGACGGTAGATTTGATCATCGTCGCGATCGGAAACAGTCCACAGTTCTTTGCCGCATTGGGCCAGCCCCGACAGGTTGCCGCCGCGCATGCCATCGACGGCATGTTCGGACAACAGGCGCAGCTCTGGCGCCGGTTCGGCAGACGCCGTTACCGAGACCAGCAGCAACGCACACGCCAGGGCAAAGCCAAACCGCATCAGCCCAGAACCTCGGCCAGGTTGCCTTTGGATTCCAGCCAGGACTTGCGATCACCGGCGCGTTTCTTCGCCAGCAGCATGTCCATCATTTCGGCGGTGGCGTCGTAATCTTCCAGCGTCAACTGCACCAGGCGCCGCGTGTTCGGGTCCATGGTGGTTTCGCGCAGTTGCGGCGGGTTCATTTCACCCAGACCTTTAAATCGGGTGACCTGCGGCTTGCCGCGTTTCTTCTCGGCCACCAGACGGTCAAGGATGCCATCGCGCTCGGCTTCGTCCAGGGCGTAGTAAATCTCTTTGCCCAAGTCGATGCGGTACAGCGGCGGCATCGCGACGTAGACGTGACCGGCATCCACCAACGGGCGGAAGTGCTGGACGAACAAGGCGCAAAGCAAGGTCGCAATGTGCAGACCGTCGGAGTCGGCGTCGGCAAGGATGCAGATCTTGCCGTAACGCAGCTGGGCGATGTCTGCCGAGCCCGGATCGACACCGATGGCCACGGCGATGTTGTGCACTTCCTGGCTGGCCAGCACTTCGCTGCCGTCGACTTCCCAGGTGTTCAGGATCTTGCCGCGCAACGGCAGGATCGCTTGAAACTCTTTGTCCCGCGCCTGCTTGGCCGAACCGCCGGCGGAATCACCTTCGACCAGGAACAGTTCGGAACGCATCGGGTCCTGCCCGGCGCAATCGGCGAGTTTGCCCGGCAATGCCGGACCCGCGGTGACGCGCTTGCGCTCGACCTTCTTGCTCGCCTTCAGACGACGGCCGGCGTTGTTGATCGCCAGCTCCGCCAGCAGCATGCCGGTTTCCGGGTTGGCGTTGAGCCACAGGCTGAATGCATCCTTGACTACACCGGAGACAAACGCCGCCGCTTCACGGGACGACAGTCGTTCTTTGGTCTGGCCGGAGAATTGCGGTTCCTGCATTTTCATCGACAGGACGAACGCAATGCGTTCCCAGACGTCTTCCGGCGCCAGCTTCACACCGCGCGGCAGCAGGCTGCGGAACTCACAGAACTCGCGCATCGCGTCGAGCAGGCCCTGACGCAAACCGTTGACGTGGGTACCGCCCTGAGCCGTAGGGATCAGGTTGACGTAGCTTTCCTGCACGCTGTCGCCGCCTTCCGGCAACCACAGTAGCGCCCAATCGACCGCTTCTTTATTTCCGGCCAGGCTGCCGCAGAACGGCTCGTCCGGCAGACGCTCGAAGCCGTTGACCGCGTCTACCAGGTAGGAGCGCAGGCCATCTTCGTAGTGCCATTCGACTTTTTCGCCGGTGGCCTTGTCTTCAAAACTGACCAGCAGCCCCGGGCACAGAACGGCCTTGGCCTTGAGCACGTGCTTGAGGCGGCTGATGGAGAATTTTGGTGAATCGAAATACTTCGGGTCCGGCGCGAAGAACACGCTGGTGCCGGTGTTGCGCTTGCCGACAGTGCCAATGACTTCCAGCTCGGTTTTCTTGTAACCGTCAGCAAAAGTCATCTGGTATTCATTGCCGTCACGCTTTACGCGGACACGGACTTCGTTCGACAAGGCGTTGACCACGGAAATACCTACCCCGTGCAAACCGCCGGAGAACTGGTAGTTCTTGTTGGAAAACTTGCCGCCCGCATGGAGTTTGGTGAGGATCAGCTCGACGCCCGACACCCCCTCTTCCGGGTGAATGTCCACCGGCATGCCACGGCCATCATCGCTGACTTCCAGGGAGTGATCGGCGTGCAGGATGACCTGCACCGACGTCGCGTGCCCGGCCAAGGCTTCGTCGACGCTGTTGTCGATGACTTCCTGGGCAAGGTGGTTCGGCCGACTGGTGTCGGTGTACATGCCGGGGCGTTTACGCACCGGGTCGAGGCCCGAGAGGACTTCGATGGCGTCTGCGTTATAAGAGCTAGCGCTGGGAGTGGCCATGGGGTCTCGTCGTCCTTCAGTGAAAAGAGTGTTCTGTGAAAAAGAGGCGAAGCTATAGAGCGGTGAAATCAATCGACTGATACAAATCTGCGCCGATGCCGGCAAAACTCAACATGGCCGGCAATTGTTCGGCAAAGCCCTGGAAACCATGGTCGCCGCCGGCCTGGATGCGCAAGGCACAGGCTCGGTAATACTGCTGGGCGAGGCGGTAGTCCAGCGTTTCGTCGCCGGTCTGCAACCACACCTGATAGCGCTGCGGATCCTGGGGCGCCGGCACTTCCAGCTCGGCCAGGGCCGTCACATGGTCGTGGGTCAATTCCCAGGCTTCATCGGTATACAGGTTTTTCTGCGTCCCCAGATACCCGTCAAACATCCGGTGCGGACTGACGGCAGGGTTGATCAGCAGGGCCTTGAGGCCATGGTGCTCGGCCAAGTAAGTGGCATAGTAGCCGCCGAGTGAGCTGCCGACCAGCAGTGGCCGCCCCAGCGCTTCAATCGCCCGGTTTAGCTGACCGATGGCCTCGCGCGGGTGGTGATGCAAGGCCGGAACCCGCAATTGATCGCTCAAGCCCAGACGGTCCATCACATTGATCAACTGACAGGCCTTCTTCGAGGCCGGCGCGCTGTTGAAACCGTGGATATAAAGGATCGAACCGGACATTTGAGCTCCCTGTGCGTCGGTTAAAGAGGCGCAGTTTACAGGGAGTCGAGACGTGTTGGGTGCCGGCATCCATCGAAATGAACACAGCCCCGCAGGAGCTGCCGAAGGCTGCGATCTTTTGACTTTGATCTATAGGGGCCTGAAAAAGGTCAAGATCAAAAGATCGCAGCCTTCGGCAGCTCCTACAGGGGCAGTCAGTAACCGTTAGAACCGTAATCGACCGTGAAGTCGAAGCCGGTGACGCGCTCCACACCGGTCTCAATCAGCCCATCCGGCATCAGCCGCAACCACCGATACCCTGGTGCCTGCTCCCCGACCTTGAAGTCCTCACTCCCCGGCTCAAACTGAATGCAGGTCGAAGGCGAAGCGATCAGCCGTACCCCATCGCGCATTCGATCAATCTCCTGATGCACATGCCCCCACAAAACCGCACGCACCTGAGGAAACCGATCCAGCACCGCAAACAACCCCTCAGGATTGCGCAACCCGATCGGCTCCATCCACGCACAACCAATCGATACCGGGTGATGGTGGAAACACACCAGATGATGCCGCTCCGGCGCCTCACTCAATGAACGCGCCAGCAACTGCAACTGCTCATCCTGCAAATACCCCGGCACCGAGCCGGGCACCGCCGAATCGAGCAGCGTGATTCGCCAATTACCGATATCCACCACCGGTTCCAGCAACGCACTGTGTACCGCCGCCTCGGCCATGATCAGCGGTTCATCATGATTGCCGGGAATCCACCGCGCCGGCGCATCAAGCTGCCGCGTCAGGTCGCGAAACTGCTGATAGGACTCCAGCGTCCCGTCCTGGGAAATGTCGCCACTGGCAATGATCAAATCAATCTGCGGCTGTTGCAGCCGTACCAGATCAATGACCTTTTGCAGGCTGTCGCGCGTGTTCATGCCCAGCAGCGTGCCGTCCGCCTCGGCAAACAGGTGACTGTCGGACAGCTGTACCAGCAACGCCGAATCGGCGGTGGTCAATGTGGATACGCTCGGCAAGACGCTCTCCCTGGGCGTGATCGCGGGATTAAATATAGACCGCAATTATGCTGGGGGAAGGTTAAAAGAGGAAACCGCTGAACCGGACGCAGTTCACATCTATCGAACGACGGCGTACTCGTGCCCACACGCCAGACAGTGACTCAGCCATTCCCCCAGGAACAAATTGAGCTGTGCCTTTTCATCTGGCTGATGCATCGCGGCGTTCGGGTAAGGATAGATGCCCCGGAAGCGTCGTGCATGTTCAGCGCTGACGACCTCGGCCATGCACGCATCGTGGTAGACCTGAACTTCCAGTTGCGGCACCGGCAGCCACGGCAGGCTGTGCTCCTGGCGCACTTGCAGGGTGGTGGTGTACGGACAGACCTGCAGCACTTCCAGCGCCAGCACGCCGAGCATCTGATCGCCCTGGGTCACGGCAATGCGCCGCGCCTCAGGCTCGCTGCGCATGTCCGGCAGCAGTCGCATCAGGCGCGCGTAGTTGGCCTCGCAGGAGGCTTGCAGCCCCACGAGGTCAACCCGGTAGCGATCGCGCAGCTTGTTTACGACCATAACCCCCTCACTTCAGCGCGGTTCAAAGCAAGCCATTGCAAAGCAATGATGCTGGCCGCGTTGGCAATTCGTCCATCGCGCACGGCCTGCAGGGCATCTTCGAACGCCCAGACCGTGACGCGGATATCTTCCGCTTCTTCTGCCAGTCCATGCAGCCCGCCTACTCCAGTTGTGTCGCAACGCCCCAGGAACAAGTGCACGAATTCGTTGCTGCCGCCCGGCGATGGAAAATATTTGGTCATCGGCCAAAGCGCCCCGAACACAAGCCCAGCTTCCTCCTGCGCTTCACGGTGAGCAACTTCTTCCGGCACTTCGTCTTTGTCGATCAGACCAGCGACCAGTTCGATCAGCCAGGGGTTGTCGGTCTTGCCCATGGCGCCGACCCGAAACTGCTCGATCAGCACCACCTCGTCGCGCTGCGGATCGTAAGGCAGCACGCAAACTGCGTCGTGGCGCACGAACACTTCACGATTGATCTCGCGACTCATGCCACCGGCGAACAATTCGTGGCGCAAATGCAGACGATCGAGTTTGTAGAAGCCCTCGTAGCATCTTTCGCGCTGAACGATATCAACGGTGGTTGGAATGGCGTTGGCAAAATCAGTCATGACAATCCTCGTTTACTGCTTTCCGTTACGAGGCTCCAACCTCGACTTCGCGCCATCCTAACGCGCTCGCGCCGTTTGATGCAGCCCCTTTACCGTCATCGGGATAGACGGTGAGGGCGAAACCAACTCTAATTAGCTTAGTGGCGAACTGACTGCTTCGTTGATAGTCGAAGCGGTAACTTTTTGCCTTTCCCTGTTTTATGAAGGACGCCCATGTCGCTTTTTAAAATCGCCTCCGTGGCCGCCATCGCCCTGACGTTGGGCGCCTGTCAGAGCCTGTTCCAACCCAACTACCGGACACCGCTGGACACAACCCGCGATGCATCGGAAACCTTGAAACCAGGTTGCTCCACGCCTGAATGCCCATTGGTGAACATCGATACCGTGCATTTTTCCGCGGAGCCACAACTGGATGGCATCGTCGAAAAGCGCCTGCTGCAATTGACTCGAACCTCCCCCGACGCTCCGGTTGCACCGACCCTGGCCGCTTACCGCGAACAGTTTCTGCGCACCGCCGAACCGCACACCAGCAGCTACTTGCAAGCCAAGGTACGTGAGCAGCATGACGGCTTGGTGATCGTTGAATTGTCCAGTTACCTGGACACCGGCGGCGACCATGGCACACCGGGCCGCGCCTTCATCAACTACTCGCGTCAGCAGCACAAGGTGCTGACCCTGTCGGATATGCTGGTGCCAGGGCAGGAAGAAGCGTTCTGGAAAGCGGCGCAAGTGGCGCATAACAGCTGGCTGATCAGTACCAAACTTGACCAGGAAGCCGAGTTCGTCAAGAGCTGGCCATTCGTGAAAACCCCGCTCGTGGCCCTGACCTACGGCGCGGTGATCCTCAAGTACAACGTGAGCACCATTGCGCCGTACGCCCTGGGCCACATTGAACTGAAGATCCCTTACCCGCGCCTCAACGGCATTCTCAGGCCCGAGCTGTTTCCCGGCCGTAACTGAAGGCTCGACCGAGCACCAGCTGCAGCAGCCCTGCCAGTACCAGCGACGGCAGGGTAGCGCCGATGTCCGGACAGAGATTGGCCAGCAAGTGATAGGTGCTCACGCCCCCCAGCCAGGCGAGCAATGCCGGCCAGCGCAATGCGGCTGACGCCACCTGGCTGCTGCGTTTGCGCAGGATGAAGTGATCCACCAGCACCACGCCGAACAGCGGCGCAAACACCGAACCGATCAACAGCAGGAAGTTCTGGTACTGGGCCAATGGCGCCAGGCAAGCGATCAGCGTGCAGATAACGCCGATGGCCAAGGCCAGATGTTCGACTTTCAAGCGCAGTAGAATCCCGCTCGATACCGCCGCCGAGTGAATATCGGCAAAGGCGTTTTCTGACTCATCCAGCAGAATCAGCAGCAGCGGAATCCCCAGGCCAGCACCGGCCAGCGCCAACAGCAAGGCATTCACTTCACCGCTCGGCGCGAACGCCAGGGTGTAGGCGACGCCCAGGCTCATCAGCCAGAAATTACCAATAAAGAAGCCCAGCGCGGTGCCGCCGAAGACGTTTTTCGCACGCTTGCCGAAACGCGAGTAGTCGGCAATCAGCGGCAACCAGGACAGCGGCATCGCGATGGCAATGTCGAAGCCTGCGGCGAATGGCATCGAACCGTCACCTGCCTGCGCCTCTAGTCAGCTATTCGGAGGCGCTGCTGATTTTTCCAGGGGCTTGGAGAATCGGTACGATACCGGTATCGACGGGCGCAGATGACTCACTCGCGGCTTCGTGAATTTGCTTGCCGGTGGGCAGGTCTATGCCGAAATCTGAAGTAGCGCACACTTTGGCACTAACTACAGAAAAGGATCGGCGGAAAGTAAGTGTCCGAAGCCAGCAGGCAAACTTGAACGTACGCTCTATGGGATCTCCTACATTCCATAACCGGGAAGTTTAATCAGCCAAGAACATTGTAGGAATCGCCCCTCACAACAAACGGAAAACCGAATGAAAAAACAGGACCAATCCGACTTAACAATCTCTCCAAAACCGTGAATAGTAATTCCATTTGACAATAAAAACCATGGAGTGGCCATCATGAACAACACTGACATACTTACCCTACAGAAAAATCTACGCACCGTTATCTCTGAAAGCGAAACAATTGAAAGCCTATGGACCACATGCATCAATTCAACAAAAGAGATTAACTTTGACTATTTCTCCTATCACATTCAGCACCCTATACCTTTTTCAAACCCAAAAATATATACCTACGGAAACTATCCTCTTGACGTTTCAAGATTACTTACCACAAAAAAACCCCACACAACTGCAGGACAGTTTAGAGTCGAACCAGAAGACTTAGAACCCTTAAACCAAACACAAAAGAAAGAAGCTGAAAGCACAATAAACCTAGATGACCGTATTTTCTTCATAACTCAATCAACTCGAAAAACAGAAGGCATAACAGAGCATTTTGTCTTAGCAAGAGCACACATTGAAATCGACCGCATCGAGTTGAAAAAGGCACGCACTATAATAAAAACAATGACAGATGAAATTTCCAGAAAACTAGCTGAACTAAACAATGGAGCCTCACAAACAGTAACTCTATCACCTAGAGAAAAAGAAATATTACTCTGGGGTGCAGATGGAAAAACCTCAGAAGAAATCGCGATAATTCTCGGCCTCTCGCAAGACTCAATAAACTTCCACCACAAGACAATACAAAAGAAATTGAATACTACCAACAGGGCTCAAGCCATTGCCCACGCTATAGTCAAAGGTTATATTTGAAACCAAAAACAGGATACTCACATGAAAAAAATCGATAATCATATTATTGTCATTGGCGGCGAGTCCGCTAGAGACATGCAGCGCATGACACCTATCGACGAGTATATATGTTCACTTACAGATAAAATCAATCCAACAATCCTATACATCTCGACAGCCAATGGCGATGACTTGGTCAAAATCTCCAACTTTACTGAAAAGTATAAAGGGGCTGAGTGTACCGTTACCCCGCTGACGTTCTTCATACCGCCTTTTCCTCACGCAGACCATATTTCATCCCTGATTGATCAAGCGGATATAATTTATGTCGGAGGTGGTAATACGCGAGCGATGTTGGCAATTTGGCGCGAATTTGGTGTGATCAGTCTTTTGAAGAAAGCATGGGCAAAGGGAAAGGTTTTGTGTGGGGTCAGTGCCGGAGCAATTTGCTGGTTCGACTATGGACACTCTGATTCAGGAGGCTCTTTCGCGTTGATCAGCGGCATTGGTCTACTCCCCGGCGCCCTATGCCCACACTTCAATTCAGAAGCTGGACGAGAGGCTTCCTTCGTTGAAATTATTTTCGACAAGAACATTTATCCCGCCTACGCGGTAGATGACGGCATAGCGCTGCATTTCAAAAATTGTCAATTCCATAAGAAGGTCTATAACGACGCGTCCTGTCGCGGCTATGAAGTCAATGCGCGGTCGTCCTATGTAAAGCCGCTATGATCCGGACTATCAATGATATGTTGGTGCCAGGGCAGGAAGAAGCGTTCTGGAAAGCGGCGCAAGTGGCGCATAACAGCTGGCTGATCAGTACCAAACTTGACCAGGAAGCCGAGTTCGTCAAGAGCTGGCCATTCGTGAAAACCCCGCTCGTGGCCCTGACCTACGGCGCGGTGATCCTCAAGTACAACGTGAGCACCATTGCGCCGTACGCCCTGGGCCACATTGAACTGAAGATCCCTTACCCGCGCCTCAACGGCATTCTCAGGCCCGAGCTGTTTCCCGGCCGTAACTGAAGGCTCGACCGAGCACCAGCTGCAGCAGCCCTGCCAGTACCAGCGACGGCAGGGTAGCGCCGATATCCGGATAGAGATTGGCCAGCAAGTGATAGGTGCTCACGCCCCCAGCCAGGCGAGCAATGCCGGCCAGCGCAATGCGGCTGACGCCACCTGGCTGCTGCGTTTGCGCAGGATGAAGTGATCCACCAGCACCACGCCGAACAGCGGCGCAAACACCGAACCGATCAACAGCAGGAAGTTCTGGTACTGGGCCAATGGCGCCAGGCAAGCGATCAGCGTGCAGATAACGCCGATGGCCAAGGCCAGATGTTCGACTTTCAAGCGCAGTAGAATCCCGCTCGATACCGCCGCCGAGTGAATATCGGCAAAGGCATTTTCTGACTCATCCAGCAGAATCAGCAGCAGCGGAATCCCCAGGCCAGCACCGGCCAGCGCCAACAGCAAGGCATTCACTTCACCGCTCGGCGCGAACGCCAGGGTGTAGGCGACGCCCAGGCTCATCAGCCAGAAATTACCAATAAAGAAGCCCAGCGCGGTGCCGCCGAAGACGTTTTTCGCACGCTTGCCGAAACGCGAGTAGTCGGCAATCAGCGGCAACCAGGACAGCGGCATCGCGATGGCAATGTCGAAGCCTGCGGCGAATGGCATCGAACCGTCACCGGACTTGGCCCACAACGTGGCCAGATCGGCTTTGGCGAACAGGTTCCAGGTCAACCAGATGCAGGCCGCCAGCAGCAACCAGATGCCCCACTTACGCAGGATCTGCCGCACGAAAGTCAGCGGGCCGCTCACCGCGAGCAAGGTCGCGAGTGCGCCGAACACCAGGGTCCAGAGCAGAGGATTGGACAGCAAGCTGCCTTCGCTGAAGGCGCGAGCGCCGAGCAGGCTGGCGGCATCGCGCATGACGATGATTTCGAACGAGCCCCAACCGATCAGTTGCAGCAGGTTCAGCACCGCGGGCAGGCTCGCGCCTTTTACGCCGAGACTGAGCTTGAGCGCGGCCATCGACGACAGGCCGGTGTCGCTGCCGATCACGCCGACCGCCGCCAGCAGCAAAACGCCGACCAGCGTGCCGAGAAAGATCGCCAGCAGCGAGCCGGACAGGCCCAGACCTGGCGCGAGCAAAGCGCCGGTCTGCAAGACCATCAGGCCGATGCCGAGGGAGAACCACAGGGAAAACAGATCGCGGCCGCCGAACACACGTTTGTCGGTCGGCACCGCAATATCAGGGGAATAGGTGCTGGGTTGAATGCTCAAGGGTGTTATCTCAGAGGGACATTTGTTGTTGTGTTGACCATCACCGCCTGTAGGAGCAAGGCTTGCCCGCGATGGCGATCTCAGGGGCGCTATCGCGGGCAAGCCTTGCTCCAACAAGAAAACAGCGCCAACCTTGAGAGGCCGGCGCTGCGGATCAGATCAAACCTTCTTGTACAGCTGACTGCCTTCCTGCTTGAACCGCTCTGCCTGGTCCGCCAATCCCTGGGCGACTTCGGCATCGACGGTTTCGATCCGCTGGTTGGCCGCATATTCACGGACTTCCTGGGTAATTTTCATCGAGCAGAATTTCGGCCCGCACATGGAGCAGAAGTGCGCGACCTTGGCCGAGTCCTTCGGCAGGGTTTCATCATGGTACGAACGCGCGGTGTCCGGATCGAGACCGAGGTTGAACTGGTCTTCCCAACGGAATTCGAAACGCGCCTTGCTCAAGGCGTTGTCACGAATCTGCGCCCCCGGATGCCCTTTCGCCAAATCGGCGGCATGCGCGGCGATCTTGTAGGTGATGATCCCGGTCTTCACGTCATCCTTGTTCGGCAGGCCCAAGTGTTCCTTCGGCGTGACGTAGCAAAGCATGGCGCAGCCGAACCAGCCGATCATCGCCGCACCAATGCCGGAGGTGATGTGGTCGTAGCCCGGCGCGATGTCGGTGGTCAGCGGGCCGAGGGTGTAGAACGGTGCCTCGTCGCAGCATTCAAGCTGCTTGTCCATGTTCTCCTTGATCAACTGCATCGGCACGTGGCCCGGGCCTTCGATCATGGTTTGCACGTCGTGCTTCCAGGCGATCTTGGTCAGCTCGCCGAGGGTTTCCAGCTCACCGAATTGCGCGGCGTCGTTGGCGTCGGCAATCGAGCCCGGACGCAGGCCATCGCCCAGGGAGAAGCTGACGTCGTAAGCCTTCATGATTTCGCAGATCTCTTCGAAATGCGTGTAGGCGAAGTTTTCTTTGTGATGCGCCAAGCACCACTTGGCCATGATCGAACCGCCACGGGAGACGATGCCGGTCACGCGTTTGGCAGTCAGCGGCACGTAGCGCAGCAACACGCCGGCGTGGATGGTGAAGTAGTCGACGCCCTGCTCGGCCTGCTCGATCAGCGTGTCGCGGAACAGCTCCCAGGTCAGGTCTTCGGCGGCGCCGCCGACTTTTTCCAGGGCCTGGTAAATCGGCACGGTGCCGATCGGCACCGGCGAGTTGCGGATGATCCACTCGCGGGTTTCATGAATGTGCTTGCCGGTGGACAGGTCCATGATGTTGTCCGCGCCCCAGCGAATGCCCCAGGTCAGTTTCGCCACTTCTTCTTCGATGGACGAACCCAACGCGCTGTTGCCGATGTTGCCGTTGATCTTCACCAGGAAGTTACGGCCGATGATCATCGGTTCCAGTTCGGTGTGGTTGATGTTGGCCGGAATGATCGCGCGACCCGGGCGATTTCTTCACGAACAAATTCAGGGGTGATGATTTTCGGCACGCTGGCGCCGAAACTGTAGCCGGCATGTTGCTGATCGAGCAGACCGGCGGCACGGGCCACTTCCAGCTTCATGTTTTCGCGGATGGCGACGAATTCCATCTCGGGCGTGATGATGCCCTGGCGCGCGTAGTGCATCTGGGTGACGTTGCCACCGGCCTTGGCGCGGCGCGGATTGTTGACGTGGGCGAAGCGCAGCTTGGTCAGCTCCGGATCGGCGAGGCGTTCCTTGCCGAAATTCGAGCTCAGACCGGGCAGGCGTTCGGTGTCGCCACGGGCTTCGATCCACGGCGAACGTACATCGGCCAGGCCTTTACGCACATCGATGATGACGTTGGGATCGGTGTAGGGGCCGGAGGTGTCGTAGACCACTACCGGCGCGTTGATCTCGCCGCCGAAGTCGGTCGGGGTCACGTCGAGGCTGACTTCGCGCATCGGCACGAGGATGTCCGGGCGAGAGCCCTGCACATAGATTTTTTGCGAGCGGGTAAACGGCTGAACCGATTGTTGATCGACTTGGGCCGAGTCACTCAGGTTCGTCGTATTTTTTGGTTTTATCGTCATCACGGGCTCTCCGAACACATCCAGGCAGTGGATTTATTGTCGGAGCGAACCTGTAAACGAATGGGCGCACGAGCGCTGGAAATACCAGCTGTGCTGTGCTCAGTGCTCGAGGGGTGTTCGATTGTCGAACAACATCCCGGACGAAGCACAAGAGGACTCGCCGGGTGACGAGAAATCTTGTTCCCTACGCAGGCGCTAACCTGATCAGGTTCAACGGGATCCGAAATTATTCGATCTCAGCCTCATAGCAAGGCACCCCGACAAGAACCCGGCCAGTCTAGACACAACTGGCAAAGAACGCCAACACCGCGGTAAACACCATGATGAATGGCGTAATTACAGGATTGTTGCCAAACGAGTGCACAACTACACTCGCCGTGCCGTGCCGCGCCTTGACGCTGTACGACGCCGCGCCGTACCTTTGGCGCTCAAATTATCAGCGTAATTTTTAGGGATGGCCAAATGCTGCGCAAACTCTCACTGGCCCTTGCCGTGTCTTGTGCGTCCAATGGAATGGCCTGGGCAGCAGAAGCGCCTTTATCCACCAAAACCGACCTGGTCAGCGTCTACCAGGAAGCCGTGGATAACAACGCCGACCTGGCCGCCGCGCGCGCCCAATACGGCGCTCAGAAAGAAGTCGTGCCCCAGGCCCGTGCCGGGTTACTGCCGAATATCTCCGGCGGCGCTGAAGTGGCCGATGTGCGCACCCAGCTCGACCAGCCCGCGGCCACTGCCAACCGCAGCGCTCATTCGTATCAGGCAACCCTGTCCCAGCCACTGTTCCGCGCCGATCGCTGGTTCCAGTTCCAGGCTGCCAAGGACGTCAACGAGCAGGCTGCCCTGCAACTCTCGGCGACCGAGCAGAACCTGATCCTGCAAAGCGCTGAAAACTACTTCAACGTGCTGCGCAGTCAGGACAACCTGGCCTCGACCAAGGCTGAAGAAGCAGCGTTCAAGCGTCAGCTCGACCAGTCCAATGAGCGCTTTGATGTGGGCCTGTCGGACAAGACCGATGTGCTGCAATCCCAAGCCAGTTACGACACCGCGCGAGCCAACCGGATCCTGGCCCAGCGCCAGGTAGACGATGCGTTCGAAGCGCTGATCACCCTGACCAACCGTCAGTACAACTCGATCCAGGGCATCGTCCACACCTTGCCGATCCTGCCGCCGACACCGAATGATGCCAAGGCTTGGGTCGACACCGCTGCCAGACAGAACCTCAACCTGCTGGCCAGCAACTACGCGGTCAGCGCCGCCGAACAAACCCTCAAGCAGCGCAAGGCCGGTCACGCACCGACCCTGGACGCCGTGGCGAAGTACGAGAAAGGCGACAATGATGCGCTGGGCTTCGCTAACCCGAGTGCCTTCGGCACCCCTTACGGGGGCAACGTCGAGCAACGCACGCTGGCCCTGCAACTGAGCATTCCGATCTACAGCGGCGGGCTGACCAGTTCCCAGGTTCGCGAGTCCTCCTCACGCCTCGACCAGACCGAGCAACAGCGCGAAGGCCTGCGCCGGCAAATCGTCGAAAACACCCGCAACCTGCACCGCGCGGTGAACACCGACGTCGAGCAGGTACAGGCGCGCAAGCAGTCGATCATCTCCAGCCAGAGCGCAGTGGAGGCCACCGAAATCGGTTATCAGGTGGGGACACGCAATATCGTCGACGTGCTCGATGCCCAGCGCCAGCTGTACACCTCGGTGCGCAACTACAACAACACCCGCTACGACTACATCCTCGACAACCTGCGCCTGAAGCAGGCGGCGGGCACGTTGAACCCGGGGGATTTGCAGGATTTGTCGCGCTATCTCAAGGCTGACTACAACCCGGATAAGGACTTCCTGCCACCGGATCTGGCGAAGGCTGCGGCGGACCAGCTCAAGGCCCGGCCGGGTCAGTGAACCCCGTAGGAGCATAGCTTGCTCGCGATGGCGATCTCGAGGACGCCATCGCGGGCAAGCCTTGCTCCTACAGGTTAGTGATCAATTAACCGTCCCAACCTATCAACGCGCTCTAGCGGTCGATCAACCGCCCCAACCCATCCAACAACCGCTGCAACGCGCCCTGATTGGTGCGCATCACCTTAAGCCCCGCCTCGGCCATCCGTTGTGCATCGCGCGGCAATTCGAACAAGCGCTGCACTGCCAACGCCAAACCTTCAGCATCATCGACCTCGGCCAACGCGCCGGCGCTGCGTAACTGCGCGGCGATTTCGAGGAAGTTGAACAGGTGCGGGCCGCTCAAAACCGGCTTGGCCAGCGCCGCCGGCTCCAGCAGGTTATGCCCGCCGTTGGGCACCAGACTGCCGCCGACAAACGCGCTGTCGGCCAAGGCATACAGAAACAGCAACTCGCCCATGGTGTCGCCCAGCAGTACCGACGTATCGGCTGTGACCGGCTCGCCACTGGAACGACGCACCGTGGCAAACCCCTGCCGCTTGCACAACTCGAACACCGAATTGAAACGCTCCGGGTGCCGCGGCACCAGAATCAGCAACGTATCAGGATGACTGGCCAGCAGCTGTTGATGCGCAGCCAGCACCACTTCGTCTTCACCTTCGTGGGTGCTGGCGGCAATCCATACCGGACGCTCCATCGCCTGCCACTGCCCACGCAACTCGGTCGCGCGCAGGGGCAGTTGCGGGTCGATGGTCAGGTCAAACTTGATCGAACCGGTGACCTCGACGGTTTCAGCACGCGCGCCGAGCGAGCGCAAGCGCTCGGCCTCAGCCTCGGTCTGCACCGCGAACAGGCTCATCTCGGCCAGCATCGGCCCGGTCAGTTTATGGAAGCGCCCGTAGCCTTTGGCCGAGCGCTCGGACAGTCGCGCATTGGCCAGCGCCACAGGAATCCCGCGCCTGGCGCATTGATGAATGTGGTTGGGCCACAGTTCGGTTTCCATGATCACCGCCAGCGTCGGCTGAACCCGATCAAGGAACCGCGCCGCAGCACACGGCAAGTCGTACGGCAAATAGCAGTGCTGGATGCGCGGCTCATTGGCAAACAACGCCTGAATACGCTCCGAGCCAGTCGGGGTCATGCAGGTCACGGTGATCGGCAGCGCTGGATAACGTTGCAGCAAGGCGCGAATCATCGGCGCGGCGGCAATGCTTTCGCCCACCGACACCGCGTGCACCCAAATGCCGCCCGGCTTCATCGCCGGCATTGCGTAAGAAAACCGCTCGCCAATGCGTTTGGCATAGGCTGGCGCCTTGCGCGAGCGCAGCCACAGCCGAATCGCTACCAATGGCAGCCCCAGGTAAAACAGCACGGTGTAGAGAGTTCTATTCATGGCGGCGGAGTTTATCGGTTTTTAAGCCGATCGCCTGCAAGTGCACGGCAAAACGTTCGGCCAACCAACGCGCTGCAGGGCCGAGCGGTTCGTCACGCCGCCAGACCAGCTCCACCACCAGTGCCGGCGGGGTCCATTCGCTGACCAGTTCAACCATCTGATTTTGATAGGTCGGGTATTGCACCACATGCCGGGGCAACCAGGCCCAGCCGAGGCCACGCACCAGCCATTCGGCCATTACGTAAAAACTGTCGGCGCGCCAGACTTGTGGGCTGGCGGGCTCACTGCCGGGATAAACACTGGACTCGGTAGACATCAGCAACTGGCGGTGCCGGGCCAGTTGCTGGCAGTTCACTTCGCCTTGCATCGCCAGCGGATGCCCTTTACCGCACACGGTGACCATTTCAACGCTGCCCAACACCCGGCGCTCCAGCGCTTCGGGAATCTGGTCGTGAAAGAACAACAACCCCAGGTCAGCCCGCCGCTCCACCAGTTTGCGCGCGACATCGCCCTGGGCGGCGCTGGTCAGTTGCACTTCAAGGCTGGGGAATTGCTCGGCCAGGGCTTCGAAGCTTTCGATGATTGGTTGATAAGGCATCGCCTCATCCTGCGCCACGCGCAGACGCGCCTCCTGACCGCGCATCATCGCCAACGCCCGACCGTTCAGGCGTTCGCACTGGCGCAGCACTTCCCGCGCCTCCTCCAGCAAAGCGCCGCCGGCCTCGGTCAGTTTCGGCTGGCGGCCGCTGCTGCGGTCGAACAGGCTCACGCCCAAATCCTCCTCCAGCAACGCAATCGAACTGCTGACCGCTGACTGCGCCTTGCGCTGATCCCGCGCCACCGCGGAAAACGAACGCTGTTCCGCTACGCTGACAAACAAACGCAGTTGTTCAAGATTCCATTGCATGTTCATGGCCAAACCCATCTCCACAACAGATAGGTAATGACTTTACCGCATCTGGAGAATCTCTAGAATACCGACCTCAGAAAGCAGCACTTCACACGAGGATTACCCCATGACCGCTTACTACTACCTGGCCATCGCTATCTGCGCCGAAGTGATCGCCACCGTTTCGATGAAAGCGGTCAAAGGCTTCAGCACGCCCCTGCCACTGATCCTGGTGATTGTCGGCTACAGCATCGCTTTCTGGATGCTGACCCTGGTGGTGCGCAGTGTGCCGGTGGGCGTCGCTTACGCGGTGTGGGCCGGCATGGGGATCGTGATGGTCAGCGTGGCAGCGCTGTTTATCTACGGGCAGAAGCTGGATGTACCGGCGATGCTGGGGATGGGATTGATTGTGCTCGGCGTCGTAGTGATCCAGCTCTTCTCCAAAACCGCGGGACATTGAAGAAAAAGATCGCAGCCTTCGGCAGCTCCTACATTGGAATGCGTCTCCTGTAGGAGCTGCCAAAGGCTGCGATCTTTTTTCCCGTCTTAGCTCTGATCCTTGAGTCTGTATACTGCACCCTCGTCTTGAACACTGAGGTCGCTGCATGCCATCCGTTATTTCCACCGACGTTCTGATTGTCGGCGCTGGTGTCGCCGGCCTCTGGCTGAATGCGCGCCTGCGCCGTCAGGGTTTTTCGACCGTGCTGGTGGAAAGCGCCAGCCTCGGTGGCGGACAAAGTGTGAAGTCCCAGGGCATCATCCACGGTGGCGCTAAATATGCGTTGCACGGCGCCCTGACCGGCGCCTCGGAGGCCATCTCCGACATGCCGCGCCGCTGGCGTGAAGCGCTGGCCGGCGAAGGCGAACTGGACCTGGCCGGCGTGCGCCTGTTGTCCGAAGCCCACTACCTCTGGTCCCCGGCACGATTGCCGGCAACCTGACCAGTTTCTTCGCCAGCAAAGCCGTGCGCGGGCGGGTCGATCAGGTCAAGGGCGATCAACTGCCACCGGCTCTTCAAGACAAGCGCTTCAAGGGCAAGGTATATCGCCTGGCAGAACTGGTGGTCGACGTCCCGAGCCTGATCCAGCGCCTGGCCGATCTGGCGGGCGATGGTTTGCTCGCCGGGCAGGCAATCGAGCCGTTTCTGGAAGATGGAATTCTGGTCGGCCTGAAAGTCGACGGGCGCGAGATTCGCGCCCAGCGCATCGTCCTTAGCGCCGGTGCCGGTACCGCCGCATTGCTCGAAGCGCTGGGGCTGACTCAGCCGGCCATGCAGCGCCGGCCGTTGCACATGATCATCGCCAAAGGCCCGAGCCTCAAACCGCTGTACGCCCACTGCCTGGGCGGCGGCACCAAACCGCGCGTCACCGTGACCACCCATCCGGCGGCCGATGGCCAATGGGTCTGGTACCTGGGCGGTGACATCGCCGAAGCCGAAGGTGTGGCCCGCGAACCCGCCGAGCAAATTGCCACGGCGCAAAAAGAACTCCGCCAGTTGCTGCCATGGATCGACTTGAGCACCACGCAATGGGCCACCTTGCGTGTGGATCGCGCCGAGCCGTTGCAATCGGGCCTGACCCGCCCGGACAACGCCTTCCTCGCCGAGCAAGGTCGACTGCTGGTCGGTTGGCCGACCAAACTGGCGCTGGCGCCGGACTTCGCCGACCGGGTCATCGCCAGCCTAGCCCGCGACGGCATTCAACCCGGCCCGGCGGCGCCATTGCCCGAGCTGCCAAAACCACCGATGGGCGTCCCGGCGTGGGAGCAACTGCTGCCATGAGCCAACCGACCCTGCACGACCTGCATCGCCCGCTGGGCAGCACCGGCCTGCTGGTTTCACCGCTGGGCCTGGGCACCGTCAAACTCGGCCGCGATCAAGGGGTGAAATACCCCAACGGCTTCCAGATTCCCGGCGATGACGAAGCGCGCATGCTGCTCAAACTCGCCCGCGACATGGGCATCAACCTGATCGACACCGCCCCGGCCTATGGCCGCAGCGAAGAACGCCTCGGCCCGTTGCTGCGCGGTCAGCGTCAGGACTGGGTGATTGTCAGCAAGGTTGGCGAAGAGTTTACCGACGGCCAGTCGAGCCACGATTTCAGCGCCGCTCACACACGCCGTTCGGTGGAGCGCAGCCTGCAACGTCTGGAAACTGATTTTATCGACCTGGTGCTGGTGCACTCCGACGGCAACGACCTTACGATCCTCAACGACAGTGAGGTCTACGCGACCCTCGCCGAGCTCAAGGCCGAAGGCAAGATTCGCGGTTTCGGTTTTTCCGGAAAAACCGTTGAAGGCGGCTTGAAGGCTCTGGAACAAGGTGATTGCGCCATGGTCACCTACAATTTGAACGAACAAAACGAAAAAGCCGTCATTGACTATGCTGCTGCTCACGGCAAAGCCATCCTGGTGAAAAAAGCCCTCGCCAGCGGTCACGCCTGCCTGAGCCCCGGCGTCGACCCGGTGCGCGCCAGCTTCGAGTTGTTGTTTGAACATCCGGGTGTTGCCAGTGCTATTGTCGGGACCATCAATCCGCTGCACCTCGCCCACAACGTCGCGACCGTTGCCCAGGTCCTACGTAGAAACTGATGCCGCCCACGCGGCCTTAAGCAGGAGCCGACATGCCGCGTACGCTCATTAGAAAGAATCCGAGCAACTTCAAGACCCTGCCGTTGTACGTCGAAGCGACTCCCGAAGGCTTGAGCTATCAGAGCGTCGGGATGCCGCTGAATTTCTCCCAGACCCTGCAACGCCGCCGCCCGGTGGCAGTGGCCGACACCGAGCGCTTTGCGCTTGAGTTGGCCAATCTGGGGGTCTCGGTGCGCCTGACCCTGCATTGGCAGAGTCGCGATTATTGGGTGCTGGTGCGTCAGCGTCGGCAGGACCGTGGCGATGTGGTCCTCAAGCTGATTTCAGGTTACGTGCCTGCCCATGAGCTGAACCTGCCACTGCACACGGCGATCCAGGAGATTGCCGAAGAGTGCCTGCTGGAAACCCCGGAAGGCTGGCTCAGCGGGCGTTTCAATGACACCTGGCTGCCGGCCCCCTACTCCACCGCCTTGCATTATCGCGAAGCGCTGCCGTTTCGCCTGACGCCGTTGTCCGGCGCGGCGCGACCGGTGCGGTGTGCCAACATGCAACTGATCGAGCGGCCAAGGGCCTACGTGCATTTGCCGACCGCGTCCCTGCAATTGATCTATGACTTGCGTCTGGACGTACCCAGGGAAGCCAAGTCCCTGAGCCTGTTTCATGTGGACGAGCGACTGGAGGGCGATCAGCTGGTGGCACGGCTGGATCGCAAGCGTCCAGATTTGTACTTGATGCCGTTGCAGGATGGCCAGCCAATGGCCGAGCTCTACACGTTGAAAAAGGATCAGCTCTACCCGGCGAGTACGCGCGGGTTGTACCTGGCCGAGAGCTTTGCCCAGCAGGAAGGCTGGCTGGTGCGCGACGAGCGAATTCGCTGGAAGGACTGGGTGCGCCAGCAAGGACTGGCCCCGCCGGGGAAGGATTCGGGGTTGGCGCGGTTGCGTGGCAAGGCCAAGCAACTGCTGAAGAAAATTGTGCCCCGTAAAAAAGTCAGCTCCTGAAAGCAAAAGATCGCAGCCTTCGGCAGCTCCTACGGGTGTACACGTAACCCTGTAGGAGCTGCCGAAGGCTGCGATCTTTTGATGTTGCAATTAACCGGTCATGACGCTTTTATGGCGAGGGGGCTTGCCCCCTCGCCACAACAAGCCCTCAGCCCCAATCAGTTATTGCGGATCTTCTCGACAATTGCGGTAGTCGAGCTATTTTCCACCAGCCCCAACACTTTCACCGTCCCACCATAAGTGGTCACGATGTCCGCGCCGACCACTTGGTCGATCCCGTAGTCCCCGCCCTTGACCAACACGTCCGGCTTGACCTCGCGCAGCAGGTTTTCCGGGGTGCCTTCAGGGAAGCTGATAACCCAATCCACCGCGCCCAGACCGGCCAGGACCGCCATGCGCCGGTCAACGCTGTTGATCGGACGCCCGGGCCCTTTCAAGCGACTCACCGAAGCGTCGTCGTTGACCGCGACGATCAGGCGATCGCCCTGGGCCCGCGCCTGCTCTAGGTAGGTCACGTGGCCGGCATGCAGGATGTCGAAGCAGCCGTTGGTGAAGACGATCCGCTCGTTATGCGCCCGTGCATCATCGACCGCCAGCAACAGTTGCTCAAGACCCAGCACCCCGCGCTCGGACCCTTCTTCACGCTGGATGGCGCGACGCAGTTCCGGGGCACTGATGCACGCCGTACCAAGCTTACCGACCACAATGCCCGCCGCCAGGTTGGCCAGGGCCACCGCGTGGGGCAGTTCTTCGCCAGCGGCAATCGCGGCCGCCAGGGTGGAAATCACCGTGTCACCGGCACCGGTCACGTCAAACACTTCACGGGCGCGGGCCGGCAGGTGCAGCGCCGGATGATCCGGGCGCAGCAACGTCATACCGTGCTCGCCACGGGTCACCAGCAAGGCGCCGAGGTCGAGGTCGTGCATCAAGGTCGCGCCCTTGCTCACCAATTCGTGCTCATCGGCGCAACCGCCGACGATGGCTTCGAATTCGCTGAGGTTCGGGGTGATCAGGCTCGCACCACGGTAGATCGAGAAATCCTTGCCCTTGGGATCAGCCAGCACCGGAATGCCACGGGCGCGGGCGGCCTGGATCAGCACCTGATGGTTTTTCAGGGCGCCTTTGCCGTAGTCGGACAACACCAGCACCTTGATGCCTTCGAGCAGTTCGTCGACCTGTTCACCCAGCGCCAGGGCGTCGGTGGCAAAGGGTTCTTCGAAGTCGATACGCAGCAGTTGCTGGTGACGGCTCATGACCCGCAACTTGACGATGGTCGGCTGGTGCGCGATGCGCTGGAACAACGCCCGCACGCCAGCGCCACGCAGGCTGTTGACCAGGCTGTCGGCGGCTTCGTCGTCACCGGTCACGCCGACCAGCGAGGCCGGGGCGCCGAGGGCGGCGATGTTGAGGGCAACGTTGGCGGCACCGCCCGGCGGTCCTCGATTTGCTCGACCTTGACCACCGGCACCGGCGCCTCAGGGGAAATCCGTGAGGTACCACCATGCCAGTAACGGTCGAGCATGACATCGCCGACCACCAAGACAGGGGCTTGATCGAATCGCGGCATGGACAACTTCATGGAGCAACCCACATACAAAATGAACAGGGGCGCGATATTAACACAGGGTTGGCGCAGGCTTGCGCGACGGCTGCAACAGGATGAATTGACGGGGTTTTCTGATCATTTATTGAGCAATACGGCCAACAACCGGGCGCAGGCATCGTCAAGTTCCAGATCCTGGGTGTCGATCATGCACTCTGCCGCCAGCGGCGCCTCATAAGGGCTGTCGATGCCGGTGAAATCCTTGATCCGTCCTTCCATTGCCGCCTGATACAAACCTTTGGTGTCACGTTGCGCGCACACCGCAAATGGCGTACTCACATACACTTCGATGAAATCGCCCTCGGCGAACAATCGCCGAGCGGTGTCCCGTTCAGCGCGAAACGGCGATATCGCCGCAACAATCACAATCAGCCCGGCATCAAACATCAGTCGCGCCACCTCGGCCATGCGCCGAATGTTTTCCCGACGACAATCAGCCCCCATCCCCAGGTCGCTGCACAGTCCGCCGCGCAGGTTGTCGCCGTCGAGGATAAAGGTGTGAAAGCCGCTTTGATGGAGCTGTACTTCCAGGGCATTGGCCAGCGTCGACTTGCCCGCCCCGGACAACCCGGTCAACCAGAGGCAACGCGGGCGCTGCGACTTGAGCGCGGCGCGGGCTTCATTCGACAGCGCCAGCCCGTAGGGACGGATGGCGGGCATTTCCATGGACATCGATTGGATTTTATTCATAACCGAGCATCTCGTAATCGCGTTGATACACCCTACGCACCAGTCGCCGGGTCCGAACCGTACAGAAATCCCGGGCAAGCCTTGGCTGGCGCTGTAGCGAGCTGTTGATATGGGGCAGCGTCACTGGTCGCTTCAACTGCTCGCAAATCAGCCCGAAGTCCCGTGCCATGTGCTCGTGATAGCCGATGAAGTCCAGGGCCAGGTGCCCCAGGGCGTCAGTGAGAAAATCTGTTTGCGCGGCAAAATGCAGCTGTCGACTGATCGTCTCCGCATGCAGCCAGCGCGCCACAAAATCGTCGAAGTCTCGGTACTGATTGACCAGTCTTTGCGCAGCCTGATCGCGCCGACCCAGCTCGTTACCCCGTAAAAACGTATAAGCAGAGTAGGCCCTTTCCAGCGGATCCCGGACAAAGGCGAACTTAAAACTGGAGCGATACTGCTCGGGGAACTGCGCCTCGTACCAGTACAACGGCAAATGCCCAGGGCTCCAGTCATCAAATAACGCCGCACAGACGCTGCTCCCGGCACATTTGGGGACGTGGATGAACAGGCACTTTTGCTGTGCGAAAGGTTTGGGGAATTGCAAATTGCCTGACATCGACTTGTTCACCACCTGACGATCCACGACCGACAGGCGCCCCAACAGGAAAGCTCGTTGCTGCTTGGGCAACAGTTTCCAAAGACATCGTTGCAACATCGCAGTACCCGCGCGAAGGGGATGGCTCCCTCGATTGAAATCAAAGTTCGTTCATGAACCTTAGCAAGCGCGGAGCAAAGATTTATTCAGGTTTGGTCAAGATGGGTAAATATTTTGATACAAATCACCAGACGCATTGCACGTACGGTGAGTGAGGGTGAGGGTGAGACCGGCTCACCCTCACCGCCGGTCAGGCGATATCGACTTGCGGGGCATCGAGGCCCATGGCATTCAAGCGCGCGTAATAACCGTTCTGCGCCAGCAGCTCGGCATGGGTGCCGCGCTCGACGATCCGGCCCTGATCCATGACCAGAATCAGATCAGCCTTCTCGATGGTCGACAAACGGTGAGCGATCACCAGGGTGGTCCGGCCTTTCATGACCTGATCCAGTGCCGCCTGAATGTGGCGCTCCGATTCGGTATCAAGGGCCGAAGTGGCCTCGTCGAGAATCAGCAGCGGTGCGTTCTTGAGCAAGGCACGGGCAATCGCCAGACGCTGGCGCTGGCCACCGGACAGCAACACGCCGTTCTCGCCAACCTGAGTGTCCAGGCCTTCTGGCAATTGCGCGATGAAGTCCATGGCGTAAGCGTCTTTCGCCGCTTTCTCAATATCTTCACGGGGCGCGCCAGCCAGATCGCCATAAGCAATGTTGTTGGCCACGGTGTCGCTGAACAGCGTCACATGCTGGGTCACCTGAGAGATGTGCTTGCGCAGGTTCAGCAGTTTGTACTGTTCCACCTCAACGCCATCGATCAGGATCTCGCCCTTGTCGTGGTGATAGAAGCGAGGAATCAGGTTGGCCAGGGTCGATTTGCCACTGCCCGAGCGCCCCACCAGCGCCACCATTTGCCCCGGCTCGACCGAGAAGCTGATGTCGTTGAGCACCTGGCGATCGGTGTCGGGGTAGGTGAAGCTCAAGTTGCGCACATCAAGGCGACCGCTGACCGCATCGCGCTCGATGGTGCCGGTATCGACTTCTGGCTCGACGTCCAGTTGTTCGAAAATGCTCTCGGCACCGGCCACACCTTTCTGGATGGTCGAGCTGACTTCGGACAACTGACGGATTGGCTTGGGCAACAGGCCGGCCAGGGTGATGTAGGCAATCATGTCACCGGCCGACGCATCGCCGCGCAGGTACAGCACCAGGAACATCAACACAGCCATGGCGGTGTAAATCACCAACTGCAACAGCGGCGTGTAGATCGCGCCGGTGCGGGTCATGCGCAGTTGCTTGTCGGTGTTGCCCTGACTGGCTGCCAGGAAGCGCTTCTGTTCGTAGACTTCGCCACCGAAACTGCGGACCACGCGGTAACCCTGGATCGTCTCCGAGGACACGTGGGTCACGTCGCCCATGGCCGCCTGGATCTTCTTGCTTTGTTTGCGGAATTTCTTGCTCGCGGTGCGCACCATGACGGCAATCAGCGGCAGGATGGCGACCATGACCAGCGTCAGGCGCCAGTTCATGAACAGCAGCGAGGCAAACAGGAAGATCACTGTCATGCCTTCACGGATTACGACCTTGATCGCATCTGTGGCCGCCCCGGTCACCATGGTCACGTTGAAGGTGATACGCGAAATCAGATGACCCGAGTTATGCTTGTCGAAGTAGCGGTTGGGCAAAACCAGCAGGTTGTTGAACAACTGCACCCGCAGGTCATGGACCAGCCCGAGGGAAACCTTGGCCAGAAAGTAGTTGCCCAGATAAGAGCCCAAACCCTGCCACGCCGCGATCAGAATGATCAGCAACGGCACCGCCTGCAGCAGTTGCAGGTCGCGCAGGTAAGGCACCGTAGGAAACAGCACGGCCTCAGGATTGGACAGGCCATCGACGAAGTACTTGAGAATGTAGCCGAGCATCGGCTGCGTCGAAGCGAAAATCAGAAAGCCGACAATGCTGATCAGGAACAGACTGATATACGGCCGTACATAGCCGAGCAGACGGAAGTAGATTTTCAAGCTCGATGGGCTTGCGGAGAGACTGGAGTCGGTCATATCACGCGTTTGTCGATAAAAAGGACGCTGACTTTAGCACAGCTTCTTCAGGGTTCTGGCAAACGCATAAAGGCTGTTATTGTTAGGCACTGCATTCAGCATCAAATAGCCATCACCCAAAATGGCCGATCAACTTCAGGATTGAATCTCTCAGCATGCAACTCAGCGGTTTCAATAGCACATCCAATCGAATCTTCGATTTCATTTGCCTGTGGATTCTTCCACTCGGCTATCTCTTGCTCCTGTGCGCGTTGTTCTTTCTGCCAGGACGCAATATTCACCACAAGCTGTTTTATGGTTTGTTCAGCATTCCATCGCTGATTGCCCTTTGCCTGCGTCCGCGGGAACTCAAGGAGTTGCTCCGCGAGCCGGTTTTTATTGCGCTGCTGCTGTTCGCCGCCTGGGCCATGCTGAGCCTGGGCTGGGGGCCGCCGGATGACGACAGCGTTGCCGGCCAGTTCAAACCAGTGCTTCATACGCTGCTGCTGTTTGCCGGGTGCTACTTGTTGGTGCGCCACCGCAGTGAAATCATCCAGCCCTTGCTGTTCAGTGCCGCCATGGTCGGGTTGATCGCTTCGGTCTACAACCTGTTCATGTTTGCCCATGTCTATCAGCCGGGCATGCGCCTGATCGGCGGCGGCGCGTTCGACAACCCGCTGCTCAGCTCCCACGTCTTCGGCTTCTTCTGCGCTTACTGGTTGAGCATGAGCATGACCTGCAAGCGTCGCCAGATGCTCTGGCTCAGCCTCCCGGCGATGGTCATCATGTTTGCCGCGGTAATTGCCACGGGCTCCAGAACCCCACTTGTAGCCCTGACGCTGGCGGCGCTATGGCTCAGTTTTATCTGCTGGAACCGACGGTCTGTCGTACTGCTGGGTTTGCTGTTCGTCAGCGGAACAGCCGTTGCCGTGATGTTTTTGCAGATGATCACTCAACGAGGCGATTCCTATCGCTTCGAAATCTGGCAGCTGGCGCTGCAAAGAATCGCCGAACATCCGTGGCTCGGCCATGGTTACAACGCTAGCCTCACCATCGATGCCGGGATCGGTTACACCTTGCAGGAGCCCCATAGCTTTGCCCTGGGCGTGCTGTATTACGTCGGTATTTTCGGGTTTATACCGTGGCTTTTCTTTCAGGCGTGGGCCCTGTTCAGCAGCTGGCGATATCGCGTACAACCTCTGTTTATCGTCGCCTCGACCTGGCTGATATTCGGCATCGGTGCCGGCCTGACAGAAGGCGGCGGGATCATCTCAAGACCCAAGGAGCACTGGTTCCTGCTCTGGATTCCCCTGGCGCTGATCGCCGCACTGAGCATCAACCAGCGCGCCCGACGCTTACTGGCCATGCCAGTCAAAGCGCTGACACCGACCGTCATGCAGCAACTGACCGCGAACGCCCAAGTGATCGAGGAAGATGGCCTGGGGCCCAAGGTCCTGCGCCTGACGGACGGCAGCTTCCTCAAGCTGTTTCGTCGTCGTCGCTGGTACACCTCGGGCAGCTTCAACCCCTACTCCGAACGCTTTGCCGTCAACAGCGAACAATTGCGCAATATGGGCATCCCCACCCCGCAGACCCTGAACCTGTATCGCCTCGAAGACGGCAGCAGTGCAGTGCAGTACTCGCCATTGCCAGGCAATACCCTGCGGCAGGTCTTGCAAGGGATAACGGCACCTGCGGTGCGTCAGGCGCTGGTAGAGCGATTCGGCAAGTTCATGGCGCTGTTGCATGAACGAGGCGTGTACTTCCGCTCGCTGCACCTGGGGAACGTACTGGTGCTGGAGGATGGCGAGTTCGGCCTGATCGATCTGGCGGATATGCGCATCTACCCGTCATCCTTGAGCCTGTCGCTGCGCCAACGTAATTTGCGGCACATGCAACGCTACACGGTGGACCGGCGCTGGTTGTTCGAGGATCATTTCGAAGCACTGCTCCAGGGATACGCCGTGACGGCGTCAAAATCCGCTGTAACTAACCTGCACAAGCAAGTGCTGGCCGTCAGCAGTTTGGCCAAGGCTCATTAATGACCGAAACTAACCCCCTCATTGCGCTGGTCGCCTACCTGCTGGCCATCGCGACCTCAGCATTGCTGTTGCGGGCCGTACCGAAAATCGCCCGGCACCTGCAGCATTCCGGTGAAAGTCGCTACGCCAGCATCGACGGGCTGCGTGGCTATCTGGCCTTTGGTGTGTTCATTCACCACTCGATCATTACCTGGATTTTTTGCGCACCGGTGTGATTGATTTCCCACCGAGCAACTTCTATTCACAGCTTGGCCAGGGCAGCGTTGCGCTGTTTTTCATGATCACCGGTTTTCTGTTCTGGGGCCGATTACTCGCCCAAGGTCGTGAACACGACTGGCTGGCGTTTGCGGTCTCCCGGGTGTTTCGCCTCTACCCGCTGTATTTGCCGCTGATGCTGATTGTGTTTATCTCGGTATTCCATCTGCAGAACTGGGAGCTGAAGGAGCCTGGCATGCAGCTCGTCAGCCAGATTCTGTCCTGGCTGACCTTCGAGCGACCGGACGTCAACCAGTATCACCAGACCGGCATGCTGATCTCCAACGTCACCTGGACTCTGGGTTACGAGGTGTTCTTCTATCTGGCGCTGCCGCTGGCCGCCATGGTGTTCGTCTATCGCGGTAACTGGCTGCAAGTGGTGCTATGCCTGATCGGCATTTACGCCCTGTACCAGCTGGTTGGCTGGGAACACTCGCTCAAGAAGCACTTTCTGGCCAGCTTCCTAGGCGGCATCGGTGCCGCGTACTGGGTTCGCCGGCCACATCTGGTGGCCTGGAGTCAAACGCGACTGGCCGGCATCATTGCCTTGCTGGCATTGATCATTGCGTTCATCGCATTCGATCGTGCGTTCAGCTTGATGCCACTGCTTCTGCTGTCGTCGTTTTTCGTCATCGTCGCGTCAGGCAATACGCTGTTCGGCGCCCTGAAACCACGCAGCATTCGCTGGCTGGGAGAAATCAGCTACAGCACCTACCTGCTGCACGGTTTCGTGCTTTGGCTGTTGGTGCAGCGCCTGCCACATCTACTACCTATCGATACCCGTGAAACCTGGACCTTCCTGCCGTTGATGGCCCTGTGCGCATGCCTGCTGATCATCATCAGCAGCCTGACATTCCTGTACATCGAAAAACCGGGAATTACCGCCGGCAAGAAAGGCTTGCAGTGGCTGCGCCAGGGCAAAAACGCGGACAAGAGCCTGAAGGAAAAGATCGCCCGTTAAGCACGAGCGACCCTTGAGATACCCGTCAGTCTTTTTCCAGGGGCGAGAAGTAAAGTCGTCCCAGCCCACGCCAGGTCTTCTTGTTCCAGGCCTTGAACGGGATCTGCGCCAGCAGTTCCCGCGCCAGTTTGCGATCGCGATTGGCGGTTTTCAGGAACATCGAGCTGAGGAACTTGCAGCGGACCTCGTCGTACAGCGGATGATCGCTGAACAACGCGTAGGAGCGCAGGATGTTGTCGATCATGAAGCGATGGTTCTTGTAGGAGTTGGTGGCATGCTTGCGATAGCGCGCCATCAATACATTCAGGCCGTCGATGAAGTAACCGGCATGGGTTACCTTCAGCTCGATCAGCAGGTCTTCCAGACGGATATTCGGATCAAACCCGCCCACCTTGTCCAGCGCCTCGCGACGGATCATCAGGGTTGGCGCCGGCGGGTAGGGTTTGCGCTCCAGGAACATGTCATCGAAGTCCAGACGACGAAACGGCACATCCCGGCGCTGGCGCTTCTCCGGGTACAGATTGCCGTCGGCGTCGATCAGTTCGATGTTGCCGGCACAAATGCCGACCTCGGGCTTGCCGTCCATGTACGCCACTTGGGTCGCGATGCGCTCCGGCAACATGATGTCATCGGAACCGAACGGCACGATCAGGCTGCCTTTTGAGCGAGCGATCGCGCCATTGAGCGTGTTGGTCAGCCCCTGATTCTGCTGAACACGGAAATCGAAGCCGTGCTGCGCCTGTAACACCTTGATGCGCTCGACACTGTCGTCCCTGGAGCCGTCATCGACCACCAGCAACTCGATGTTCGAGTAGGTCTGATTAAGGACGCTGAGGATACTTTCCTCGATATAGGGAGCGTGGTTGTACGACGCGATGATGACGGTAACGATTGGCTGCGCGTCGTTCATTTTTGTTCCTTGCGGGCCTGTTCCAGGCCAGAGTCGATCAGGCTCAGGTATTCCTGACGGAACACCTCGATGTCGTGTTCTTTCTGCAGGTAACGGAACGCCTGCTCGCCCTTGGCCTTGAGGTCGTCGTCCGACAGGGCGAGGTAGTTATCCAGCGTCGCGATCAGGCTCGGCACATCCTTTGGCGTAATCGTCAGACCGCCGGCGCCCTCGATCAGCGGCAGCATCGCCGGCACATTCGAGGCGATGACCGGCAGGTGCCCGCTCATGCCTTCGAGCAGCGCCAGACCAAGGCCTTCGGCCAGGGACGGCATGGTCCAGATGTCGAACGCGCGAATGTACTGCAAGGCGATTTCCTTGAAGCCCAACAGGTGCGCACGACCCGTCAGGCCAAGACGTTCGATCTCGGCCGCCAGTTTCGATTCTTCGCGGCCGGCACCGATGATCGCCAGTTGGCTGTCCGGGTATTTGTCCTTGAGCGCAGCAAAAGCCTGCAACAGATAGGTGTGCCCCTTGACCGGCACCAGACGGCCCAGCGCGCCGATCAGCCGTACCGACGGATCGATCCCCAGCAACTCACGAGCACGCTCGCGGCTGTGTTGCAAGCCTTCGGCCTGTTCGATGTCGATGGCGTTGGTAATGGCGTAGGTGTTCTGGTCGGTAAAGCCGCAATCACAGTCCAGCAGGTACTGTTTGACCGCCGGCGAGACGCCGACAAAGCGCCAGTGGCGATCGATCAGGCGTTGGGTCTGGCGACGCCGGTAGAACCGATCGTACTCGCCGAAACCGTGGGAGATGCCGATGCACAGCGGCACTTTCAGCCACCGGTTGAGCGTCAGCATCATGTTCACCGGCTTGAAGCGGTTGCAGATCACCACGTCGAACTTCTCGGCGCGGCAGAACTTGTACAACTGCCACATGGCGCGCAGGCGCATGCCCTTGAGGGACTTGTCGGAAAACTCGAAATACACCGAATGGTCGGCACGGCTCACCGCCTCGCCAGGCCCCGGTTTGCCGCGCAGGAACGCGGCAGTCACTTCATAGCGATCGCTTGGCAGCGCCTTGACGATCTGCTCTGCAAGGTCGGCAAAATCATGGGCTTTGACGTTGTAGTCAGGCTGCAGCTGCAGGACCTTTGACCGTTGACTCATAACTCTCCCCGTGGAAACCAGTGGCATCGATGACCCAGGCCGGTTCGGCGGCGATGCGCCTGACCTCGGCTGGGTCGGGTTGGGGCAACCGTGACCACTCGTTGCGTTTCCAGCAAACAAAGTGGAAATACGGAAACCGGCGATCGCCATCGCGATCATTGCTCAAACAGCCATCGCGCCAATACCACTGACACGGAAAATCGTCTGTGCCGTCATGCCATTTGATGCAGCCACCCGGCGTACTGAATGCCTCGGTGAACTCGCTGCGGCGACGCCACGGATTGAGCTTGCCCACCAAAGTGAACAACGGCTCGGGGAAATTCTTGCGCCAGAGGAAGATGCGGCTGAAGGCCCCTTCGTCCAGTGCATGATGCTCATGATCGGTAAAACGCTTTTGCCAACCCTTGATCAGCATGAACAACTCACGCTTGCGCGCGGTGTTGCGCATCAAACACAAATGCCCTGCAACCCGCCGTTCATGGGTGGAAAACAGGTCATAAGCGGCCAGCCGATCCGGGGTGAAATAACTGCGCAGGTCACCATACACCAGATCAATATCGCCGAATGCCCAGAAATCATAGCCTTGCAGGCGGTCGGCGTGAATGTGCCCCAACGCCGGTTTGATGTCGCACAGCTTGTAAGCCGCACCGGGCGCAAAGTCGATATTCAAGCGCCGGGACACCAGCCCACAGTAATCGCTGAACGTCATGGTCTCGACGGTGACGTTGGGCGGCAGGTTCTCGGGAATGCCGCAGTCACTGAACAGCAACCAGTCAATGTCCGTATTACGCCTGCAACTCTCCAGAAAGAACGGCATCCAGAATGGCCATTGGCCAAAATAAGGAATCAGAAAAAGAATACGCGGGCATGGGCTCATCACAGATAACTTCACTGCGGCTGGTTAATTTGCCGCCATGCTAAACCGCGCCATGCTTCATTTTTACTGTGCAGATGTATCGTTATGCTTCAAAACCCACAACAATTCATGGCGCCTGACGGCTTTGCGGAAAAACTCGTTCTCGCCATAGGTCGGCGGCTTTCTGCCGGCCAGCAGTCGCTGGATCAACCGGCGCAGGCTCCGTTTGAACGGCATGGGGGGTTGCAGGTCATGCATCATGCCCAACGCCATGGCTTTGTCGCGCTGTTGCTCCACCGACATCGGCAGACAGCACGGCTGCATCGGCCGGCTTGAATCGAACGCTGGGGGCAACGCGATGCCGTGCCCAGCATCGCCCATCGGCCAGCGATCATTGTCATGCAGATGATTGGCATAGCCAAGCAGGGTCGGTTGCCAGTCCAGGCCCCTCAAGGCTTCGAGTACCGCCTCTTGAGCGCAGAGATGATCGGGATGCGGATCGAGGGTCGGGTGCGGCAGCACGATCACGTCCGGGCGCGCGCGCAGCAACAGCTCGCGCAGGTCGGCCAGCAAGTTGTTCCAGGTCGGCGCGCCGTCGGTATCGCCGGGCAGGGTAAACGGGTTCAACTGGCGAAACAGCCGAGTGTCGTTCAACTCCGCTTCGCGCGAACCCATCGGCTGCGACGGTGCGGCTTTCATCGCCGCCAGTTGCAGGCAGAAATACCCCAGTTGCACACAATGTTCTTGCGGCACACCGGCCCACCGCGGCACGGCGATGCTGTCCCAGGCGCGCAACCGGCCTTTGAGCCGCGCCGCCTCGACCTTGTTCAACCCGAATTGTTGATAGTGTTCGGCTTCGATCTCGCCCGCCGTCAGGGTGACGATCCAGGCTTCATTGGCCTGGCTGTACAAACCGTAGGCCGCCAACTCCGCGTCGTCGGCGTGTGGTGCGATGACCATCACCCGCTGACGGTGGTAATCCGGTTGTTCGAAGGCCCAGAGCACCGGCTCGCCGAACACCTTGCAGAAGCGCCCGCGCAAGCGCAGTTGCCCTTGGGACAGAACGTGCGCCTGACCTGTGAGGTTCAAGTAGCGCAGGCCATTGACGCCACGCTCGAAGGTTTGCCGGTCCGGGTTATTACCGCCCGCCAATTCGACCACCGGGTCGATAAAGCGACCCAGCCAAGTGCTTTTGACCCGCAGCGCCAGTACCAGCGTGGCGTCGTCGACCAGCATGACGCCTTCGTCCAGCCGCAAATGTTCGCCCACCAGATGAACCTTGGGTCGCTGGGTATAGGGCGGAAAGCTGTACTGGTAATCGTCTTTGGGCGAATAGAACAAATGGTCGGCGAGCCATGCCTCGTGAGCGATCCAACCTAAAACCGCGAGCACCAGCGGCAACCACCAGGCCACCAGCACGCCAACGGCAATCAACAGCACCAACGCGATCAGCAGGCCGATGCGTTTGTTGCGACGGTGACGCTTAAGCAGTTGCTGTTTGCGGCTCATGGGTTGGCTCATACGGTGAAGACCGGCACAGGATTGCACCAGCGGTCCTTGTATTCACGGTCGGCGCGACCGAAGGAAAACCTCAGGGGCTTGGCCAGCGCTCGCGCGTGTTCCCAGGCACTTTGGGTGTTGAGAAAACTCAGCACGCTGCCAGGGCTGAACTCGCGGGTTTCAGGGTCGACGCCGCCGTTGATGTACTCGACGCTGATCCACTCGGGCGCTTCGACGCGGTACACCAGTTGAATCGCAATCGGCGCATCGTTAAGAAAAATCACCGAGCCGATCAGCAGCTCGCGCAGCAACTCGATCACCTCGCCCATGCGCGCCGCGCCGGTAGCGGGGAAGCCCCAGCGGCGCTGGAACAAGTCGCAGTAGATCGCCGCCAATTCGGCACTGGAAAACTCGGACACCGGCCGCACCACCCCGCCCGCCTCTTCCAGCAGACGCAGTTCGCGGCGCTGGTTGTAGCGAAACTTCTTCGACAGCTCTTCGGGGGTACGGGCCATGGCCAGTTGCTCGGTTTGCAACTTGATGCCGGTGAAGCGACCTTCGTTCAGCGCGGACAGATACCGCCCGCGATGACGCAAAGGTGCCTGGGCATCGGCAGCGGCCGGCAGGATCAGCTCAGCGTTGCCGAGGTCGAACAGGCCCTTTTACCGCTGCGCTTGAGGACGTCCTTGGACAGCGCCAGATCGCGACCCCAGGTCGGAATCGCGGCTTTGACTTCGCCATCCTGTTCCCAGGCCAGATAACGCACCGGGATGCCGGCCAACTGCGCCAGGCGTTCAACTACCAGCGGATGAGTCGCGACACTGCCACCAAAACGCTGCCAGGCATCGGCATACGTCGAGGCGGCAACCGACGCCCAGCCACGTTCGCGCCAGCCTTGAAATCGGTTGAGCATCAGCCCCTCTGTGCCAGTTCGGTAACGTGTGGCAAATGCCAGAAAGCCTCGCGTACTGCGCGGTCGCTGAAGCGCTCGCGCAAGCGGTCGAGCATCATCTCGGCGCACTGGCGACGCTGTTGCTCGTCCATTGCGGCCAAGTGCTGCAGCCCTTGCGCCAAACGTTCGGCATCGCCGAGCGGGAACAGAATGCCCACGCCTTCAACCACTTCCTTCGCCCCACCGCACGCGGTGGCGAGCAACGGAACGCCGGCCGCCATGGCTTCGAGCAGCACCATGCCGAACGGTTCGTGATCGGAGCTCAAGGCGAACACATCGAAGGCCCGGAAGTAGCGCCGGGCGTCAGGCACCTGGCCGAGGAACAGCACGCGATCGCCGATCCCGAGTTCACGGGCCAACGACTTGAGGTCCTGTTCCAGGCGACCGGAGCCAAGAATCACCAATTGGCTGTTACCCGCCAAACCTGGCAATGCCGCGGCAAAACCGTGCAACAGCGTGGCCTGATCCTTGTCCGGATGCAGCCGTCCGACGTTGCCGACCACCCAGGCATCCGCCGCCAGACCGAGGGTTTCCCGGGCCTCGCGAACCGACACCTGACTGACCTGCAAGGCCTGCACATCGATCCGATTGTAGAGCGTCTGAATTCGCGCCGCCGGCCATTTCGGCAGGCACTTGCGCATGTCATCACGCACCGCATCGGACACGCCGATCAGGCTCAGACGCTTGCGAAAAATATGCGCAAACAGCTTGCGGGTGCCGCGTTTGTAATCGTCAAACGCGTGGTGCACGCCAATCACCGGCAACGACGTGCCGAGCAAGGCGATGTAGATCGGCTTGAAGCGATGAGCAATGCAGAAACTGAAGTTGCGCGACGCGGCGATCTTGCGCAGATCGCCGATAGCGCCCAGCTTCAGGCCACGAATGGCCTTGGAGCTATATTCCATGAACAGCACTTCATCGGAAGCGCAGCCCGCGGCGACGTCGGCATCGGCGGCCCCGGTCAAAAAGACCGTGGTCACCCGATAGCCAGTCCCCGCGAACAGGCTGGCGTACTGCCGGGCGCAGTCCAGGAACGGCCCGTCATAGCCGTGACAGAACTGCAACACATGGCGTTCAGCCGAGCGTGTCATAAGCGTCCGCGCCTTCTTTGACCACCAGAATGTCTTCCATGATCAGGTATTGCAGGTCGGAGCCAAAGAACATGTTCAGGGCGTCTGTCGGCGAGCAGATCATCGGCTCGCCACGACGGTTGAGCGAAGTGTTCAGCGATACGCCGTTGCCGGTCAGCACTTCCAGCGCTTTCATCATGTCGTAGTAGCGCGGGTTGTATTCGCGCTTGAGCACCTGGGCCCGGGACGTGCCGTCTTCGTGGACGACTTCCGGCACGCGGGTCTTCCACTCTTCAGCCACTTCAAAGGTGAAGGTCATGAACGGCGCCGGGTGATCGATCTTGATCATCTGCGGCGCCACGGTGTCGAGCATCGACGGGCAGAAAGGCCTCCAGCGCTCGCGGAACTTGATCTGGTGGTTGATGCGGTCAGCCACGCCGGTCGCGCTCGGGCAACCGATGATCGAACGACCGCCCAACGCACGCGGACCAAACTCCATGCGCCCCTGGAACCAGGCCACCGGGTTGCCGTCGACCATGATCTTGGCGATGTTTTCCGGCATGTTCTCGAGCTTGCGCCAGGTGGGCTTGCTCGGGTGACGGGCACACGCGGCGATCACGTCTTCGTTGCTGTACGAGGGGCCGAGGTAGACGTGTTCCATCTTCTCGACCGGTACGCCACGGGCGTGGGACACATAAGCCGCCGCACCGACCGCAGTGCCGGCATCGCCGGACGCCGGTTGCACGAACAGCTCGTTGACGTCGTCACGGGCGATGATTTTCTGGTTCAGCTTGACGTTCAACGCACAGCCACCGGCGAAGGCCAGCTTGCCGGTTTCCTTGAGCACGTCGCCCAGGTAGTGGTCGATCATCTGCAGCGAGATTTTTTCGAACAGCGCTTGCATGCTGGCGGCGTAGTGGATGTACGGCTCGTCGGCGATGTCGCCTTCGCGCTTGGGACCCAGCCACTCGATCAGCTTCGGCGAGAAGTAGAAGCCTTTGCCCTTCTCTTTGTAACGACGCAGGCCGATAACGTTGGCGTAGTCGGTGTTGATCACCAGCTCGCCGTTTTCAAACGAAGCCAGGCGCGAGAAATCGTACTTGCTTGGGTCACCGTACGGCGCCATGCCCATGACCTTGAACTCGCCGTCGAGCATCTCGAAACCGAGGAACTCGGTGATCGCGCCGTACAGGCCGCCGAGGGAGTCCGGATCGAAAAATTCCTTGATCTTGTGGATCTTGCCGTTTTCGCCATAACCGAAAAAGGTCGTGGCGTACTCGCCCTTGCCGTCGATCCCGAGGATCGCGGTCTTCTCTTTGAAACCGGAGCAGTGGTAAGCGCTGGAGGCGTGAGCCAGGTGGTGCTCGACCGGTTCGATCTTGATTTTCTTCGGGTCGAAGCCCAGTTGCTCAAGGCAGAACACGATCTTGTTGCGATAGCGCTTGTAGCGACGGTTGCCCATCAGGATCGCGTCGAGCGCGCGGTCCGGGGCATACCAGTAACGCTTGGCGTAGTGCCAGCGCGCTTTGCCGAACAGGCTGATCGGGGCGAACGGGATCGCGACCACATCAACGTCGGATGGCTTGATGCCTGCCTGTTCGAGGCAGAACTTTGCCGATTCGTAGGGCATGCGGTTCTTTGCATGTTTATCGCGTACGAAGCGCTCCTCCTCAGCCGCCGCGACCAGCTTGCCGTCGATGTACAAGGCTGCGGAAGGATCATGGCTAAGGGCGCCGGACAGGCCAAGAATCGTCAATGCCACAGGGGTCTAGCCTCTTTAGTCTGCATACAGGCGACAAGCGCCTCAAAAATTAATGTGCCCTCGCAATGGGCGAGAGACAGCTAAAGGGCGGGATTATAGCGTAAACATGGCGGGAATGACCCAGAGGTTGTTTGACGCGGACGATCAAGATCAAAAGATCGCAGCCTTCGGCAGCTCCTACAGGGATTTGTGTCGGTTTCGCCTTCGCGGCCACCTGTAGGAGCTGCCGAAGGCTGCGATCTTGGCGCCCTATTAGGCGCCAGAGATGCCTTTGGGAAGACGCTGATCGATAACCTGATACAGCGCACTGCTCTGCGGCCAATTGCGCATAAACCGCGCCCGATCCCGCGCATACGCTGGGGCAAAGCTGCCCGGCGAGCCGTGCTGACACATCGAATCGAGGTCAATCAGCGCCCAGCGATCCTGCTGCCAGAACAGGTTGTGGCCCTTGAAATCGCCATGGCTGATCCGCTCGCGAATCAACTCTGCAAACAGATGATCCAGCGCCAGCAACTCAGCTTCCGGCGCCTGGCCGCTCTCAACGTACGGCGCAAAACGCTCGATGATGTCCGGCCCCGGCAAGTACTCGGTGACCAGGTACGCCCGGCTGCGCAACCAGAGAAAACGCTTCTCCAACAACGCCAGCGGCTTGGGCGTGGCGATGCCAAGGAACACCAGCCGATTACCTTCGTGCCAGGAGTGCCAGGCACGGCTCGGGCGCCAGAAGCGTTTGAGCCAATGAGCAAAGCCCTTGATGTTGTAGCGCTTGATCACCAGCGTGCGCCCGGTCACGTCGACCTTGCCGACACTCGCCGCGCCGCCGGTTTTGTACAAGTGGCCCTGATCGAGCAAAGCATCGGCCTGCGCCAACACCGGCAGCATCGCCGCTTCTTCCTCGCGGCGAATCGCCCGCAAGCCGAACGCGCCGCGCTGAACGCTGAACAGCGTGCATTCGCGGCCGCACTTGATCAGGAAGTCCTTCAAGCGCCAACGGCGCACTTTGCTGATCTGTTTCTGCAAGGCTTCCATCGGCAAGGCGTGTTCGCCGTTGCTCAACAGGTAATACACCAGCAACTCTTCGGTAAACGGTTCCAGTGATTTGGGCAACTGGGCGAAAAATACGCCGAGGTTTTCCAGGACTTTCTGCCGCGACAGCGGTTGGCCGGGGGTTTCGGCACAGACGCCACCGCCATCGATCAGATACAACCGACCGCGCTGGCGCAACAGGTTGTCCAGATGCAGGTCTTCCTGCCAGAGCCCCTTGCGATGCATTTGGCCGATAGCGCCCAACGCCTCGGCCAGCACGGCCCCTTGCATATCCGCCAGGACCGGCAAGTGTTCGACTTTTTTCCAGGTGTCCCCCAGGCTCTCGGCGCCTTCGAGGAAATCGAACAGCAGCCAGCCGCCCTCGCCGTCCTTCAGGCCATCCGCCAGCAATTGCGGCGTGGTCAGGCCCTGGTCGGCGAGTAACCGCACGCCATCGCGCTCACGCTGAAAATGCCGTGCCGCTTTGCTGCCGACCAGCAACTTGGCCAACACCGGACGGCCACGCCAGACACCGGCACCAACGTAACGCTGGCCCGGCAACACCCGGAGCAAGCTCAACAGTTGCAACTCGGCAGGTCCGGCGGCATCCGCAAGCGGGATGTTCAATGGCAGGCTCGGGCTGCGGCCGGCATTTTTCAGGTCGGACAAACGCATCAACGCGTCTCCTTGTGACTACGGCGCGCGGTCAATCGCGAGACCCAGTTGCCCACCAGAGGACTGTCATTCGACTGATCCACATAGCTGGCCAATAACTCGCGCAACTGGCCTTCGTCCCACTCCGGGGCCCGGCGCAGCAGCGGTTCCAGATCCTTGATCCGGTCACGCTGACCGAACAGCAAGGGCCGGGTCTTTTCCAGGTCAATCAACTGCGCCCGGTAACCGTCGCCGGTCGCCTGCAAGAAAATGTGCTTGGGGTAGAAACAACCGTGAACCTGACGCACGCCGTGCAGGCGTCGCGCCAGTTGCCCACAGGCGTGCAGGATCGCCGAGTGCTGCGCTTCGCTCAGATCCGACCAGCGCTGCAACAGTGAATCCAGGTCATCCCAGCCATCCAGGGCGCGAGTCAGCAGAATCGCCCGGACTTCGCCGCCGACCTTGCGCTCACCGAAGAACGCCGCTTGCAGCGCCGGAATGCCCATTTTCTGGTAGCGGGTGATATTGCGAAACTCGCGGGCAAAACTCGGTTCACCCAACGGTGCATGCAAGGTCCGCGTCAGGTAGTTGCACTGACGCTTGAGGTAAAAGCCCTGCCCTTCCAGATCCAGCCGAAACACGCTGCTCCAGCCGCCGCGAGTGGTGTTGGGTTCATCCACCGCATCGAGCTGCTTGGCCCAGAGGGCGTCGAAGGTGCCGAGGTTGTGACGCTCAAGCAGCGCACGGTCTTCAGCGGCCAGAAAATCAGTCATTCGCGTCCCTCGAAAAATCTCACCACATGCCGGATCCGCTTTTTGTCGGCCGCGTTGAGCCGGGTCCGTTGGCGGTATTGCAGGTAGAAGCGCAGGCGCTGGGTGGCCGACAGGTGATACTTGGCCACCTTGTCGAGACAGGCCAGGTCCTTGGTGATTCGGTACTTGAGCCAGAAACCGCGCCAGAAATCGCCATTTGGACAATCAATCAGGAACAGCTTGGCGTCATCGTCGATCAGCAGGTTGCGCCACTTCAAATCGTTATGGGTGAAGCGGTTGTCGTGCATGGTCCGGGTGTAACCCGCCAACTGCCGACTGACGTGATCGACCCAGGCACGGTCCGCCAGTTTCGGGTCATGCCGATCAGCCAGCGCCGACAAGTCTTCGGTACGCGGTAACTCGCGGGTGATCATCGCCCCACGGTCGTAGGCCGCACCGCGACGCTCCAGGCCCCAAGCCACCACTTCGGCGGTCGGAATGCCCCACTTGGCGAAGCGCTTGAGGTTCTGCCATTCGGCTTTCACCCGAGGCTTGCCCAGATAACGGCGCAGGCCTTTGCCGGCACCGACGTAACGTTTGACGTAATAGTTCACGCCGTTGCGGTTGACGCGGATGACCTCGGACAACGGGTCGCGGGTCAGTTGCTCGCCCTGGAGGTTAAACACCGCTTCGAGGCTACCAAAGTCTTCACTCAGCTCGCTGTACGCAGGTTCCAGTGTCCAACCCGACATCAGAGCGCATCCCCGTATCGCTGTTTACGGTCGTAGAGTTTGTTGGCCTTGCCTTCGAGCCAGGAGAGCAACGCGGCTTCCTCTGCCAGAACCTGGCGCAAAGGCTGCTGGAAGTAGCCCTTGAGGAAACGCAATTTGTCGCGCTGGGTCAGGCCGATATCGAGGGCCGAAAAGTACAGCGCCGCCAGATCCTTGTTGCGCCAGCGTTGAGTGATCGCCGGGCGGGTCTGGGCGCGGTGCAAGTCGATCACCGACAGTTTGAAGTCGTCAGCCATCACCGGTTTGTCGGTGTGCAGCAGAAAGTGGCAGATGTAACAGTCGCGGTGGTTGACCCCGGCGCGGTGCATCATGCCGGTCATGCGCGCGACTTCAGCGATCAGCGCACGCTTGAGTGTCGGCTCCGGCGGGTTCTTGACCCAGTCGATGCTGTAATCTTCGAGGCTGATGGTCGGCGCCAGTTCTTCAGTGACGATGAACGAGTGCTGATCCGCCGGGTTGCTGCCCTTTTCGCCGTACGCGACGGCGGTCATGGTCGGCACGCCGACGTCTTGCAGGCGCTGGATGGCTTTCCACTCCTGGCCCGCGCCGAGTACCGGCAGCTTGGCAGTGAGCAAGTTCTTGAAGATCTCGCCCCAGCCGACGCCACGGTGGATCTTCACGAAAAACCCGTTGCCGTTCACTTCCGTACGCAGGGTCCGACGCGCTTCAAGCTCGCGGTACACCTCGCCCTGCAAGCCCTCGACTTCGGCGAACGGGTCGCGTTCGGCCCACAGGCTCTTGAACGGTTCAGCCAGCATCAACTTCATTAAGCGTGCTCCGCCAGAATCACATCGGCCGCGTGCTGCGGCATGCTATAGAGGTCGGCCGTCTCGGCGAAGGCCAGACCGTTGCGGCTCCAGGCCGCCCGTGCTGGAGCATCATTCAACATGTCGGCCAGGTACTGCGTGAGCTGCGCCTGATCGAAGGGTTCGTCCAGCACCCGGCCGGCGCCTGCCTCGGCAATGTAATGGGCGTAACCACAGACCGCACTCACCAATACCGGCAACCCGGCCACCACGGCTTCGAGCAGCACCGTGCCGGTGTTTTCGTTGTACGCCGGGTGGATCAACAGATCAGCACCGAGCAGGAAACGCGGGATATCGCTGCGGCCCTTGAGGAACGCTACGTTGTCGCCGAGCCCCAATGTGGCGCTCTGCATCTGGAATAACTTGGGGTCGTCCTGGCCAATTACAAATAACCGGGTACGTTTCTTCAGATCGGCGGGCAGTGCCGCCAACGCCTTGAGACTGCGATCCACGCCCTTGGTCTTGAACCCGGAGCCGATCTGCACCAGCAGCAAATCGTCATCCTTGAGGTTGAACTCACGGCGGAACCCGGCGCGAATCTCGGCCGCATTCGCCGGTGCGCGACGGTCCAGGGAAATGCCCGGCGGCAGCAAATGGAAGCGCTGCAGTGGGGTGTCGTAGTGCTTGATGAAGAGCGGCTGCTGGACTTCGGAAATCATCAGCACTTCAGTCTTGGCGTCCTTGGCGAACACCGCGCGCTCGTACTCGGCGAAGTGCCGGTAGCGGCCCCAGCGCCGGTACAGCGAGTTGCGCAGGTTCTGCGCCTTGTCCTCAAAGCAGCCGTCGGCGGCGTAGTAAACGTCCAGGCCCGGCATCTTGTTGAAACCGATCAAGCGGTCCACCGGACGCTTGGCCAGGTCGGCCCCCATCCACTCGGTGAGCTTTTCGTTACGTCGATGATTGAAGAATGCCTTGACCGGCGCCACCAGCACTTCGAAACCTGGCGGAACATCACCTTCCCAGATCAGCGTGTAGACACGGATCTGATGACCACGTTGCTGACACTCCAGGGCGATGCGCATGAAATCGCGCTGCAAACCGCCAAACGGAAAGTATTTATAAAGGACAAAAGCCAATTGCATCAGCGCAGCTCCTCAGCCAGTAACAACGTGCTCAGTCGGCTGGCGACACGCTGGGGATTCAGACGCGTGAAGCACAGGGGCCACTCGCGCTTCAGGTCAAACTGACGGGCATCGTCGGCCGTCGGTTGATAGGTACATTTCTTTTGCAGGCACGGTGCGCACGGGAAGTCGCTGGCAATGTGAATCTGTGCCTTGCCGTAGGCGCCGGTCAGGCCTGGATTGGTCGGGCCGAACAGCGACAGCGTCGGTACGTCCAGCGCCGCGGCCAGATGGCCGAGGCCGGTGTCCACGGCCACGCACGCCTGTGCGCCGGCCAAGACTTTGCCGACGCCGGCCAGGTTCAATTTAGGCAGCACTTCGACATGCCGAAAACCGGCGGCTATGCGCTCGGCGCGGGCTTTTTCAATCGGGTTGCCCCACGGCAGTTTCACCGCGACGCCGAGATGACCGACTCGTTCTGCCAACTCACGCCAGTAGGATTCAGGCCAGTGCTTGGTGTCCCAGGTGGTGCCGTGGAGGAACAGCACATAAGGATTCTTGCGCGGCAGTTCCACCATGCGTTCGACGTTCAGACCGTAATCGCCCAAACCTTTGGGCAAGTCGTAGCCCAGCGCCAACGCGAACAACTGACGCACCCGCTCGACCGCGTGTTGCCCACGGCCCACGGCCAGGCGGCGGGAATAGAAGCGTGCGGCCATCGGCTCGCGGGCGGAGTGTTTGTCCAGCCCGGCGATGGGTGCCTTGACATAGCGGGTCAGCCAGGCGCTTTTCAGCAGGCCCTGGGCATCGATCACCAAGTCGTATTTAGTCGTGCGGACGCTTTGTTTGAAGCGTTTCCACTCGCCACTCTTGATGGTCTGCCAGAGGTTCTTGCGCCAGCGACGGATCGCCACCGGAATCACCTTGCCCACGGCCGGATGCCAGGTCGGAATCTCGGCAAAGCCTTCTTCCACCACCCAGTCGAACGTGATGCCGGGGATTGCCCGCGCCGCGTCGGTCAACGCTGGCAACGCATGAATCACGTCGCCCAGCGAAGACGTCTTGATCAACAGTACCCGCAAACTAATTGACCTCGACCAGAGTGCCCTGCAACCGCTGCAAGGCTTCGTTAACCGGTTGCGGCATCAACTGGCGCAGGCAGTTGTAATGACCGAAGCGGCAGGTGCGATCGAAGCAGGGGCTGCATTCGATGCCCAAGCGCACAATTTCGACGTGCTCGGCCAGCGGCGGGGTGAAGCCCGGCGAGGTCGAGCCGTAGACGGCGACCAGCGGCCGGTTCAGCGCCGCAGCAACGTGCATCAGGCCCGAATCGTTGGAGACCACCGCATCGGCGCAGGACATCAAGTCGATAGCTTCGGCCAGCGAGGTGCCGCCGCTGAGGTTCACCGACTCTTCACGCAAACCGGGAATCAGCCGCGCCCGGATGTCTTCGCCGACGGCGTGATCGTTTTTCGAGCCGAACAACCAGACCTGCCAACCTTCGCGGATCTTCGCTTCGGCGACTTTGGCGTAGTGCTCGGACGGCCAGCGCTTGGACTCGCCGAACTCGGCGCCGGGACACAGCGCCAACACCGGGCGATCCAGCGCGAGACCGAACTTGGCCATCGCCGCCTCGCGGGTGACCGGGTCGATTTGCAGGCTTGGGCGTGGATAGGGTTTCGGCAGATCCGCACCCGGCTCATAGGCCAGGGCCATGAAGCGCTCGATCATCAACGGGTAACGCTCTTTATCCAGGGTGCGCACGTCATTGAGCAGGCCGTAGCGGAACTCGCCACGCCAGCCCGTGCGTTTCGGGATACCGGCGAAGAACGGCACCAACGCCGACTTCAGGGAATTGGGCAGCAGGATCGCCTGGTCGTACTGGCCGGCCAGGGATTTGCCGATGCGTCGACGGGTCGCCAGCTCGAGGGCGCCGTGGCCGAGCGGGAAGCTCAAGGCCTGACGCACTTCGGGCATGCGCTCAAGAATCGGCCGGCTCCACTCGGGGGCCAGCACGTCGATTTCGCATTGCGGGTGGCGTTGCTTGAGACACTGAAACAGTGTCTGCGCCATCACCATGTCACCGACCCAACTGGGCCCAACGATCAGAATTTTCATGTGGTTTCCAAAAACGAACCGGGGAGGCATACGCCTCCCCGCCTCGAGAATCACTGTGGTAGCAGGGCGGTTTGCGATGGGTCATCACCTTCAACATGACTGTCGACTGTCACTCCGCTGTCGCGAGCAAGTCGAATCGTCGAACCGTCGCCCCCACATTGGGTATTGGTGCACATCCAGTGCGGTACAGCTTGGCTACTTCAATCCACAAAACACCGCAGATCTACTTGGGGTATTGGTGCCTCAATCCAGCAAACACTGAAGATCTACTGTGGGAGCGGGCTTGCTCGCGAAAGGGCCAGCACATCCAGCATCAGTGGTGACTGACACTCCGCTTTCGCGAGCAAGCCCGCTCCCACATTTGAATCTCGCCGCTTCAACTACCGAGTTTCAGCTTAGCCCCAGCTCGCGCCAGATCCGCAACACTTGCCGCCGTTCGTCCACGAACTGATCGCCCGGTATCACCCCGGCATCCTTCTGCAAGGCCTGCCGGTGTGCGGCGGAGCGGTAGGCTTTATAGGCCTCGCGCAGCAAGCTGGCGTCTTCGGCGGGCATCAGCCCTTCCTGTTCCAGCCCTTCCAGAATGCGGATGTTATCGGTCCAGCGCAGCAATGACGGGTGCTGTTCGGACCACGCCAGGGCCGCGTATTGCACCATAAATTCAATATCGACGATACCTCCGGCGTCCTGCTTGAGATCGAACGGCGCCGTGGCTTCGAAGGCATTTGCCGCGGTACCGGCGGCAGTGCTCTTGCTGCCGAGGTTATCGCGCATCTTGGCGCGCATCTCGCTGACCTCCTGACGCAAGGTCGGCAAATCCCGGGCTTTGCCCAAAATCGCCGCGCGAACCTTCTCGAACGCCTGGCCAACATCCTGACTGCCCACCAGCACCCGCGCCCGCACCAACGCCTGATGCTCCCAGGTCCAGGCTTCGTTTTCCTGGTAGCGGGCAAACGCCCCCAGGGAACTCACCAGCAACCCGGATGCACCGGACGGTCGCAGCCGCATGTCGACTTCATACAACTGCCCGGAGTTGGTCTGCGCCGTCAGCAAGTGAATGATCCGCTGTCCCAACCGGGTGAAGAACTGCGCACCGTCGATCGGTTTCGCGCCATCGGTTTCCGCCTGCGGATCGCCGTCGTGGATAAACACCAGATCCAGGTCCGAACCATGCCCCAATTCCAGGCCGCCAACCTTCCCATAACCGACAATCACGAAGCCGGGATCGCACAATGTACCGTCGGTACGCAGCGGCGTACCGTATTTGGCCACCGTTTGACGCCAGGCCAGGGCCAGCACTTGTTCGAGGATCGCCTCGGCGAGCCAGGTCAGGTAATCGCTGACCTTCATCAACGGCAGGCTGCCGGCGATTTCCGAGGCCGCCACCCGTAAGCGGTGCGCCAGTTTGAAATGGCGCAGGGCTTCCATTTGCTGTTCGAGGTCGTCCTCGGGAATCCGCGTCAGGCGTTCACGCAATTCGGCGGCCAGTTCCGGCGCCAGCGGCGGCTTGAACAGTCGGCCTTCGTTGAGCAATTCATCGAGCAACAACGGGAAGCGGGTGATCTGCTCGGCAATCCACGGGCTCGCAGCGCACAAGGTCAGCAAGCGACGCAAGGCGCCGGGGTTTTCCGTCAGCAACACTAAATAAGCCGAACGCCGAGCCACCGCTTCAACCAGCGGCAGCACACGCTCCAGCACCAGATCAGGATTGGCGTGCTCCACGGCCTGGGCCAGCAAGCGCGGAATAAAGGCATCGAGACGCTCGCGACCCAGACGCTGCATGGCCCGCAATTGCGGACTGCTGCGCAGGCTGGCCAAGGTTTTCAGCGCCTTGGAAGCGTCGGCAAAACCACCCTCTTCCAACTGCCGGCAAGCGGCCTCTTCGTCCTGAGACTCTTCCCACAACGGCAGCCACTCACCCCCGACCACCACTTCCGCTTCGGCGCCCTCCTCTTCGTCAGGATCGGCAATCACCTGAGCGAAGTGCCACGCCACGCGACCGCGCCAATACATCAGCCGCTCATGAAATGCCGGCCAATCGGCAAAGCCGAGCATGAAGGCAATCCGCGCCTGATCCTGTGCGCCATCCGGCAACATCTGGGTCTGGCGGTCGGCAATTGCCTGGATCGCGTGTTCCGTGTAGCGCAGGAATTCGTAGCCGTTACGCAACTCGCTGATCACCGGCTCCGGCAGGTAACCCTGCCCTTCCAGCGTGCTCAGTACTTTTAATAGCGGACGTTGTTGCAGGCTCAGGTCGCGACCGCCGTGGATCAGCTGGAACGCCTGGGCGATAAATTCGACTTCGCGGATGCCGCCGGAACCGAGCTTGATGTTGTCGGCCATGCCTTTGCGCCGGACTTCCTGCTGGATCAGCTGCTTCATGGTGCGCAGCGCTTCGATGGCCGAAAAGTCCAGATAACGCCGGTAAACGAACGGGCGCAGCATTTCTTGCAACTGCGCGCCGGCCACCTGATCGCCG
>NZ_JAEKEZ010000006.1:0-2500 GCF_016650815.1 Pseudomonas sp. TH31
CCCTTTTTCGTTTGGCCACTTTCCTGCAGGCAAAAACAAAACCCCTACCTGCATACGCAGATAGGGGTTTCGGAATTTAATCTTGACGATGACCTACTCTCACATGGGGAAACCCCACACTACCATCGGCGATGCATCGTTTCACTGCTGAGTTCGGGATGGGATCAGGTGGTTCCAATGCTCTATGGTCGTCAAGAAATTCGGTAGCCAGGTCGTTCTCCTTACGGAGTACGCTCCAGCGAATGGGTATGTGATAGATCTCGGTGTTTTGTGAGTCTCTCGAACTTTCGGTTCGTTTCGTCTTCACACACCGCAATCTGATGCTCTTTCGAGTAGTCAAATTGCTTGGGTGTTATATGGTCAAGCCTCACGGGCAATTAGTATTGGTTAGCTCAACGCCTCACAGCGCTTACACACCCAACCTATCAACGTCGTAGTCTTCGACGGCCCTTCAGGGGACTCAAGGTCCCAGTGAGATCTCATCTTGAGGCTAGTTTCCCGCTTAGATGCTTTCAGCGGTTATCTATTCCGAACATAGCTACCCGGCAATGCCACTGGCGTGACAACCGGAACACCAGAGGTTCGTCCACTCCGGTCCTCTCGTACTAGGAGCAGCCCCTCTCAAATCTCAAACGTCCACGGCAGATAGGGACCGAACTGTCTCACGACGTTCTAAACCCAGCTCGCGTACCACTTTAAATGGCGAACAGCCATACCCTTGGGACCGGCTTCAGCCCCAGGATGTGATGAGCCGACATCGAGGTGCCAAACACCGCCGTCGATATGAACTCTTGGGCGGTATCAGCCTGTTATCCCCGGAGTACCTTTTATCCGTTGAGCGATGGCCCTTCCATACAGAACCACCGGATCACTAAGACCTACTTTCGTACCTGCTCGACGTGTCTGTCTCGCAGTCAAGCGCGCTTTTGCCTTTATACTCTACGACCGATTTCCGACCGGTCTGAGCGCACCTTCGTACTCCTCCGTTACTCTTTAGGAGGAGACCGCCCCAGTCAAACTACCCACCATACACTGTCCTCGATCCGGATAACGGACCTGAGTTAGAACCTCAAAGTTGCCAGGGTGGTATTTCAAGGTTGGCTCCACGCGAACTGGCGTCCACGCTTCAAAGCCTCCCACCTATCCTACACAAGCAAATTCAAAGTCCAGTGCAAAGCTATAGTAAAGGTTCACGGGGTCTTTCCGTCTAGCCGCGGATACACTGCATCTTCACAGCGATTTCAATTTCACTGAGTCTCGGGTGGAGACAGCGCCGCCATCGTTACGCCATTCGTGCAGGTCGGAACTTACCCGACAAGGAATTTCGCTACCTTAGGACCGTTATAGTTACGGCCGCCGTTTACCGGGGCTTCGATCAAGAGCTTCGCGTTAGCTAACCCCATCAATTAACCTTCCGGCACCGGGCAGGCGTCACACCCTATACGTCCACTTTCGTGTTTGCAGAGTGCTGTGTTTTTAATAAACAGTCGCAGCGGCCTGGTATCTTCGACCGGCATGGGCTTACGCAGTAAATGCTTCACCCTCACCGGCGCACCTTCTCCCGAAGTTACGGTGCCATTTTGCCTAGTTCCTTCACCCGAGTTCTCTCAAGCGCCTTGGTATTCTCTACCCAACCACCTGTGTCGGTTTGGGGTACGGTTCCTGGTTACCTGAAGCTTAGAAGCTTTTCTTGGAAGCATGGCATCAACCACTTCGTGTTCTAAAAGAACACTCGTCATCAGCTCTCGGCCTTAGAATCCCGGATTTACCTAAGATTCCAGCCTACCACCTTAAACTTGGACAACCAACGCCAAGCTGGCCTAGCCTTCTCCGTCCCTCCATCGCAATAACCAGAAGTACAGGAATATTAACCTGTTTTCCATCGACTACGCTTTTCAGCCTCGCCTTAGGGACCGACTAACCCTGCGTCGATTAACGTTGCGCAGGAAACCTTGGTCTTTCGGCGTGGGTGTTTTTCACACCCATTGTCGTTACTCATGTCAGCATTCGCACTTCTGATACCTCCAGCAAGCTTCTCAACTCACCTTCACAGGCTTACAGAACGCTCCTCTACCGCATCACCTAAGTGATACCCGTAGCTTCGGTGTATGGTTTGAGCCCCGTTACATCTTCCGCGCAGGCCGACTCGACTAGTGAGCTATTACGCTTTCTTTAAAGGGTGGCTGCTTCTAAGCCAACCTCCTAGCTGTCTAAGCCTTCCCACATCGTTTCCCACTTAACCATAACTTTGGGACCTTAGCTGACGGTCTGGGTTGTTTCCCTTTTCACGACGGACGTTAGCACCCGCCGTGTGTCTCCCATGCTCGGCACTTGTAGGTATTCGGAGTTTGCATCGGTTTGGTAAGTCGGGATGACCCCCTAGCCGAAACAGTGCTCTACCCCCTACAGTGATACATGAGGCGCTACCTAAATAGCTTTCGAGGAGAACCAGCTATCTCCGAGCTTGATTAGCCTTTCACTCCGATCCACAGGTCATCCG
>NZ_JAEKEZ010000006.1:7500-644322 GCF_016650815.1 Pseudomonas sp. TH31
ACTGACACAAGATCAAGACGCTGCTGACGCCGTCCAAGCCACAAATGAGCCAGCAGCCTCCCCCTTCGCGCAGATCGAAGACAGCGCCGAAGACACCAAGGAAACCGCCCAGGCAGCCCCTGCGCCGCTGGTCGAACCGAAGAAAGCGCCCAATCACAAAGAAGTGATTGTTGGCAAAGGTGACACCCTTTCGACCCTGTTTGCAAAGGTCGGTCTTCCACCCGCTTCAGTGCATGAGGTGCTGGCCAGCGACAAGCAGGCCAAGCAATTCAGCCAACTCAAGCATGGCCAGAAACTTGAATTCGAACTGGGCCCCGATGGCCAGCTGACCAACCTGCACAGCAAAGTCAGTGACCTCGAAAGCATCACCCTGACCAAGAATGACAAGGGTTATGTGTTCAACCGCATTACCGCCAAACCGACCGTGCGCTCTGCCTATGTTCATGGCGTGATCAACAGCTCGTTATCGCAGTCCGCTGCCCGCGCCGGCCTGTCCCACAGCCTGACCATGGACATGGCCAGCGTGTTTGGCTATGACGTCGACTTTGCCCAGGATATTCGCCAGGGTGACGAGTTCGACGTGATCTATGAGCAGAAAGTGGTCAACGGCAAGGCTGTCGGCAATGGTCCGATCCTCTCCGCACGCTTCACCAACCGCGGCAAGACTTACACCGCCGTGCGTTACACCAACAAACAAGGCAACAGCAGCTATTACACAGCTGATGGCAACAGCATGCGCAAGGCGTTCATCCGCACCCCGGTAGACTTCGCCCGCATCAGCTCGAAATTCTCCATGGGCCGCAAACACCCGATCCTGAACAAGATCCGCGCCCACAAAGGCGTTGATTACGCGGCACCACGCGGTACGCCGATCAAGGCAACCGGTGACGGCAAAGTACTTTTGGCCGGTCGTCGTGGCGGTTACGGCAATACAATCATCATCCAGCATGGCAACACCTACCGCACGCTGTATGGCCACATGCAGGGCTTCGCCAAAGGCGTGCAGACTGGCGGCAACGTCAAGCAAGGCCAGGTGATCGGTTACATTGGCACCACCGGCCTGTCCACTGGACCGCACCTGCACTATGAGTTCCAGGTCAATGGCGTGCATGTCGATCCACTGGGCCAGAAGCTACCGATGGCTGATCCGATTGCCAAAACCGAACGCGCACGCTTCCTGGCACAAAGTCAGCCGTTGATGGCGCGGATGGAACAAGAGAAGGCCACCATGCTGGCCTCGAGCAAGCGCTAAGCCATGGCGCTCTATATAGGTGTGATGTCCGGGACCAGCCTCGATGGCCTGGACATTGCGCTGATCGAGCAAGCCCCGGCGATCAAGCTGATCGCCACGCATTATATTCCCATGCCTGAATCCCTGCGCGCCGAGCTGCTTGGCTTGTGCTCCAGCGGTCCGGACGAGATTGCCCGCTCCTCCATCGCCCAGCAGAACTGGGTGAAACTGGCCGCGCAGGGCATCCACACGCTCCTAGACCAGCAGCAACTCAAGCCTCACGACATTCGGGCGATTGGTAGCCACGGCCAGACCATTCGCCACGAACCGGCACGCGGGTTCACCGTACAAATCGGCAACCCGGCCCTGCTGACCGAGCTGACCGGCATCACCGTGGTCAGCGATTTCCGCAGCCGCGACGTAGCCGCCGGCGGCCAGGGCGCGCCACTGGTTCCAGCCTTCCACGAAGCCTTGTTTGAAGCTCAGCCAGGTAACCGGGCAGTATTGAACGTCGGTGGTTTCAGCAACCTCAGCCTGATTGAGCCTGGCAAACCTGTCGCCGGTTTCGACTGTGGCCCGGGGAATGTGCTGCTGGATGCCTGGATTCACCAGCAACGCGGCGACAACTTCGATCGCGACGGCCAATGGGCGGCCAGCGGCAAGGCTGAGCAACCGTTGTTGAATGAGCTGCTCAGTGATCCATTCTTCGTGACCAAAGGCCCCAAGAGTACCGGCCGCGAAGTGTTCAACCTGCCTTGGCTGACGCAGCACCTGTCGCATTTGCCCACCTTCGCTGCCGAAGATGTACAGGCGAGCCTGCTCGAACTGACAGCTCTGACCATCACCGAGTCGCTGCAAAGCGCTCAGTCAGATACCCGGGAACTGTTGGTCTGCGGTGGCGGCGCCCACAACGCCATGCTGATGGCCCGTTTGGCGAGTTTGCTACCGAACACCAAGGTCAGCAGCACAGCGGCTTACGGTGTCGACCCGGACTGGGTTGAAGCCATGGCCTTTGCCTGGATGGCCCATTGCTGCCTTGAAGGCATCGCAGCCAACCGCCCAAGCGTCACGGGCGCCCGCGGTTTGCGCATACTCGGCGCCATCTACCCTGCTTGAATCCCGGACAGCAAAACGCCGCAGAGCCCTGAAGCCCTGCGGCGCTTTGTAATACGGTGACGTGCGATCAGATCGAGAACGAAGAACCGCAGCCACAGGTCGTGCTGGCGTTCGGATTCTTGATCACGAAACGCGAACCTTCCAGACCTTCCTGATAATCCACCTCGGCACCTGCCAAGTACTGGAAGCTCATTGGGTCGACGACCAGACTCACACCTTCGCGCTCGACGATGGTGTCGTCATCGGCCACTTCTTCATCGAAGGTAAAGCCGTACTGAAAACCTGAACAACCACCGCCCGTAACGAATACGCGCAGCTTCAAGCGATCATTCCCCTCTTCATCGACCAGGCTCTTCACCTTGTGCGCGGCACCATGGGTGAATTGCAAAGCCGTGGGGGTGAAGGATTCGACGCTCATGCTAACTATCTCCCGGCGTTACGCCGCCATAATGCGTGATGACGGGCATTATCCGCTTCTCCTAGAAAATTGGTCAACTATTGTTACGGTATATCAATAAACCCGATCGCCAGTCCGAAATGCAAAAAGGCCCGCTTAACGGGCCTTTTTGCTGGGCGGGATAAAACCCTACGGCAACATGCCCGCGTGGGACAGACCCAGACGTTCATCCAGCCCGAACAGGATGTTCAGGTTCTGCACAGCCTGGCCCGACGCGCCCTTGACCAGGTTATCGATCACCGACAACACCACCACCAGGTCACCGTCCTGCGGACGATGCACGGCGATACGGCAAACGTTGGCACCGCGCACGCTACGGGTTTCCGGGTGGCTGCCAGCCGGCATCACATCGACGAACGGTTCGTTGGCGTAGCGCTTTTCAAACAACGCCTGGAGATCCACCGAACGATCCACGACATTTGCGTACAGCGTCGAGTGAATGCCGCGAATCATCGGGATCAGGTGCGGAACGAAGGTCAGACCAACGTCCTTGCCCGATGCGCGACGCAGGCCCTGGCGAATTTCCGGCAGGTGACGGTGACCTTTGACGGCGTAGGCCTTCATGCTTTCCGACGTCTCTGAGTACAGCGAACCTACAGCCGCACCACGACCGGCACCGCTGACACCGGATTTGCAGTCAGCGATCAGACGGGAAGTATCCGCCAGACCTGCTTCGAGCAACGGCAGGAAACCCAGTTGCGTGGCGGTTGGGTAGCAACCCGGCACAGCGATCAGGCGCGCTTGCTTGATCTGCTCGCGATTGACTTCAGGCAAACCGTAAACCGCTTCTTCCAGCAACTCTGGCGCGCCGTGCGGCTGGCCGTACCACTTGGCCCATTCATCGGCGTCTTGCAGACGGAAGTCCGCCGACAGGTCGATGACCTTGGTCCCGGCTGCCAGCAGCTCACCGGCCAAAGCATGGGCAACACCGTGCGGCGTAGCAAAGAACACCACGTCGCAGGCGCCGAGGGTCTTGATGTCCGGAACGCTGAACGCCAGGCCGTCGTAGTGGCCTCGCAGGTTCGGGTACATATCAGCCACGGCCAGACCGGCCTCGGATCGGGAAGTGATCACAACCACTTCAGCTTGCGGATGCTGTGCCAACAAACGCAGCAGTTCGACACCGGTGTAACCCGTGCCGCCGACGATACCGACCTTGACCATAAACCTGCCCTCAACGAACCCACTGGAAAGCCGTCGATAATAGGGCCCGTATCGTCCTGCGACAACCGGCAAGGTGACGTGCGGAGCCTCAAGCCTCTACTATCCGGGCTACCGTGAACCTGGGAATAACTAAAAATGCTTTATCTGTGGCTCAAAGCGCTTCACATCGTCAGCATGGTCTGCTGGTTTGCCGGCCTGTTTTACCTGCCACGACTGTTCGTCTATCACGCGCAAAGCGAAGACACCGTCAGCAAGGAACGCTTCAGCGTCATGGAGCGCAAGCTGTATCGGGGCATCATGGGCCCGGCGATGATCGCCACCCTGGTCTTCGGCATCGCGCTGATAGCCCTGAACCCCAGCATCTTCAGCCAAGGCGCATGGATTCACGCCAAGCTGACGCTGGTGGTGATCCTGATCGGCTATCACCACATGTGTGGCGCACAGGTAAAACGTTTTGCCCGTGGCGAAAACACCCGCAGCCATGTCTTTTATCGCTGGTTCAATGAAGTGCCGGTTCTGATATTGCTGGCTATCGTAATTCTGGTCGTCGTTCGGCCGTTCTAAATCCAATAAGCCACCATTTACCGGGGTACTTCCAATGTCGCTGCCCGCTCTACTCGAACAACGCTTGCGTCTGCCCGTGGTGGCAGCGCCGATGTTCCTGATTTCCAATCCCCAGTTGGTGCTGGCCTGCTGCCGAAATGGCGTAGTGGGCAGCTTCCCCGCGCTGAACCAGCGCGAGAGCAGCGGCTTCAAGGCCTGGCTGGAAGAGATCGAAGCAGGCTTGGCGACACTGGAGAACCCGGCGCCTTACGCGGTGAACCTGATCGTTCACAACAGCAACCCGCGACTGCAAGCTGATCTGGAGATCTGCATCGAGCACAAAGTGCCGATCGTGATCACCAGCCTCGGCGCCGTGAAAGAGCTGGTGGACGCGGTGCACAGCTATGGCGGCCTGGTATTTCACGATGTGACGACTCGTCGCCACGCAGAAAAAGCCGCCGAGGCCGGCGTCGATGGCTTGATCGCCGTGGCCGCAGGCGCGGGTGGCCACGCCGGAACCTGGAGCCCGTTTTCGCTGATCGCCGAGATCCGTCAGTTCTTCGACAAGACCCTGCTGTTGGCGGGTTGCCTGAACCATGGTCACGAAATTCTTGCCGCGCAATTGCTCGGTGCGGATTTAGCCTACTTCGGTACGCGATTTATCGGCACCACTGAAAGCCATGCACCTGACGCCTACAAGCAGATGTTGCTGACTTCCAGAGCGGCGGACATCGTCCATACTCCAGCGGTGTCGGGGGTTCCGGCAAGCTTCATGCGCCAGAGCCTTGAAGCTGCCGGTTTCGACACGGCAGCCCTGCAAGGCAAGGGCGAAGTGAACTTCGGCTCCAAGCTCAAGCCTATAAGTGATGAAGCCAAAGCCTGGAAAACCGTGTGGTCTGCCGGTCAGGGCGTTGGGGAAATCGATGACTTGCCGAGTGTCGATGAATTGGTCGCACGGCTGGACGCGGAATACCGCAAGGCGCTGGAACTGGCGGCACAGCTGCCGAACCGCTGGCCGCGCTGAGCTGAAAATTTAGCCAGCCCCGCCCGGCTGGCTTTACACTCGACACCTGCACTATGTTCTAACTCAAATCCTCGCGACAAGGATGCCTCGCAATGAGCGACAACCGTTTCAAGATCGTTTTCGACGGCGCTCTGCTGCCAGGTGTTGATGTCACCACCGCCAAGCTCAATCTCGCCGAGCTATATAAAAGTGAGGTGGCTGCCGTCGAACGGCTGTTCACCGGCAAGACGGTCACGCTTAAACAAGGCTTGTCGCAAATTGACGCGCAAACCTACCTTCAAGCGTTGACGAAAACCGGCATCGACGCCCGGATCGAAAGCGAATCGTCCATAGAGCTGAATCTGGCCGACGCTCACGAACATGCTCCCGCCAGCAGCCAATCTGTATTCGCCGATCCAGCCTCCCCTTACGCACCGCCCCGAGCCGCTGTCGGCGAAAGCCTGCCGGTGTTTGCCACGCTCAAGCCGTTTAGCGTCGAAGGCCGCATCGGCCGCTTGCGCTATCTCGCCTGGGCGATGGCCCTGACGCTGGTCATGCTGGCCGTAGGTTCGGTAGCGGCCATACTGGCCATCGCGATCATCAGTGCCGATTCGACCGCAGGCTTGATTATTGGTGGTCTGGTCGCGGTCATCCTGTGCATTGTCATCGGGGTCGTCAGCATCCAGTTCAGTGTCCAGCGCCTGCACGACATCGGCTGGTCCGGCTGGCTCTGGCTGTTGAACCTTGTTCCGTTCCTGGGCAGCTTCTTCCCGTTCGTGATCATGGCCGTGCCGGGAACCAAGATCGCCAACCAATACGGCGCGCCACCTCCGCCAAACAGCACGGCAGTCAAGGTGCTGGCTTCGCTCTGGGTAGTGGTTATCGCAATCGTCTTCATCGGCGCACTGGCCGGGGGCATCACGGCCATCCAGCAAGAGTACGAAAGCGCTGCCGAAACCAGCTATGACAGCGGCTCGGTGACCACCGACGAAGTTGAAGCGGAACCGGCCGCCAAGGCCGAGCAAGCACCCAATTCCGCAGACGATGAAGCCGAACAAGCCCCGGCCCCTGTAGACTCTGCGAAAGAATGAACAGCGCTCCCCGCCCGTGACACCTGCGTCGCCGGCGCGGAGCTGTTGCGATGGAGAACTGCATGACCCGTTACGCTCTGATCACTGGCGCATCCAGCGGCATCGGCCTGGCGATGGCCGAAGCGCTGGCCCGCCGCGGCCGCAGCCTGATTCTGGTGGCCCGACAGCGTGATCAGCTGGAAAGCATTGCGATTGAACTGACTCAACGTTTCGGCGTTGAGGTGTTATTCCGCGCCTGTGATCTGGGCGAGCCGTTAAGGCTGTCCGGGTTTCTACTGGAACTGGAAGAAGGCGACCGTCAGATAGACTTGTTGGTCAACTGCGCCGGCATCGGCACGTGCGGCCCCTTCCTGGCCCAGGACTGGATGACCGAGCAAGACTTGATCGAGGTAAACATCCTGGCGCTCACTCGCTTGTGCCACGCCATCGGAAACAGCATGGCCTTGCAGGGCGGCGGGCAGATTTTGAACGTGGCCTCGGTGGCGGCGTTCCATCCAGGCCCCTGGATGAGCACTTATTACGCGAGCAAGGCTTATGTCCTGCACTTTTCCGAAGGCTTGCGCGTCGAGCTGAAGAAATGCGCAGTCAAGGTTTCAGTGCTCTGCCCTGGCCCGACCCGCACCGCATTCTTCCACACCGCGCAACTGGACACCGGGAAACTGGCGCAAAGCAAACTGCTCATGAGTCCCGAGGAAGTCGCGCTGTACACCGTGCGAGCCCTGGAAAAGAATCGCGCCATCATTATTCCCGGTCGAGTTAATCGCTGGTTTGCTTTCCTGCCGCGATTGAGCTCGCGATGGCTGACCCGGACCATCGCCGGCATGGTCAACAAGGCCTATTGCCCGCGCTGAATCCCCTTAAAGGTAAATGGCTGGGCTCAGGTCTACCCCATGGGTACACTCAGGCCAGCCCAAACAACGGAGAAACAGCTGTGGATACTCTGTTCACCAAGATCATCAACCGGGAAATTCCGGCGAAGATCATCTACGAGGACGACCAGGTACTGGCCTTCCACGACATCTCCCCGCAGGCCCCGGTGCATTTTCTGGTCATTCCCAAGAAACCGGTGCGTACCCTCAACGACTTGACCGAGGACGACAAGGCGCTAGCCGGGCATATTCTGTTCACTGCCCAACGCCTGGCGCTGGAACTGGGCTGCGAAGAAGGTTTCCGTGTGGTCATGAACTGCAATGAACAGGGTGGGCAGACCGTCTATCACATTCATATGCATGTACTGGGTCAGCGCCAGATGCACTGGCCGCCGGGTTGATCGATTAACCGCTCAAAAGATCGCAGCCTTCGGCAGCTCCTACGGAGATCGGCGTAGGAGTTGCCGAAGGCTGCGATCTTTTGATCTTGCTGCAATCCTTCAGAAATGACCCAGCGCAAACCTTCTCCGGCCGATTCGGTTAAACTGGCCGCGAGATTCTTCCCGGAGGTCAGCATGACTACCCAACGTCACTACTCGTCAATTGACCGTCTTCTGCTGCAAGCCGATGCCGCGATGCGTACCCTGCTGCCTTTCAGTGGCCAGCCGTACCGTCCGTCGCCAGCTATCGTGCAGCCGGAAGCGCAAATGAGCGATGAAGACACCCGGCACGTCGCCGGTCTGATGCGCATCAACCATACCGGCGAAGTCTGCGCCCAGGCGCTGTATCAGGGCCAGGCACTGACCGCCAAGCTGCCGAAAGTGCGCGCCGCCATGGAACATGCCGCCGAAGAAGAAATCGATCACCTGGTCTGGTGCGAACAACGCATTCATCAGTTGGGTAGTCACACCAGCATTCTGAACCCACTGTTTTATGGCATGTCGTTCGGGATTGGCGCCGTCGCCGGGTTGATCAGCGACAAGGTCAGCCTGGGATTTGTGGCCGCTACAGAGCATCAGGTGTGTAAACACTTGAACGAGCATCTTGAGCAACTGCCGGCCGAGGATGAAAAGTCTCGGGCGATTCTTGAGCAAATGCGTATTGATGAAGAACACCACGCCGAAAGCGCGCTGGAGGCTGGTGGCTTTCGATTCCCGGCGCCGGTGAAGTTCGGGATGAGCTTGCTGGCCAAGGTGATGACCAAGAGTACTTATCGGATCTGATAGCTCGGCTGCCTGATAGGACCTCTTCGCGAGCAAGCCCGCTCCCACATTTGGAATGCGTTCCCCCTGTGGGAGCGGGCTTGCTCGCGAAGGCCATCGCACGGTTTATCGAGCAGACCGCAATAAAAAAGGCGACTACCGCTAAGTAGTCGCCTTTTTTGTACCCGAAAATCTTAGCTCGGCATGTTGCGCGCGTAGAAGATTTCCAGCATTTCGTGTTTCACGCGATCGGTCACCTGGGCACGCTGCTCAGAGGACAGGCTGTTGGTCGCGTCGCCGAACAGGTAGTTATCCAGTTCGAAGTTCTTCAACAGCATTTTGGTGTGAAACAGGTTCTCCTGGTACACGTTCACGTCAGTCATCTGGTAACTGTCGCGGGTGTCTTCAGAGAGGTAATTCTGGATCGAGTTGATTTCGTGGTCGATGAAGTGCTTTTTGCCCTCAACGTCACGAGTGAACCCGCGCACGCGATAATCCACGGTCACGATGTCCGAATCGAACTGGTGAATCAGGAAGTTGAGTGCTTTAAGCGGTGAAATGACGCCACAAGTCGACACGTCAATGTCCACACGGAAGGTTGCAATACCGTCCACCGGATGGATTTCCGGGTAGGTGTGCACCGTGATGTGGCTCTTGTCGAGGTGGGCCAGGATAATCTCGGGCAACGGGCCCGGGGACTCTTCGATCTGGCTGTCGGTCGGGGTTACCGGCTCTTCAGAGATCAGAATCGTGACGCTGGCGCCCTGTGGATCATAGTCCTGACTGGCGATGTTCAGGATGTTGGCACCAATGATATCGACAACTTCTGTGAGGATCTGCGTCAGGCGCTTCGCGTTGTACTCTTCATTGATGTACTCGACGTAAGCTTGCTGGTCTTGCGGGGTTTCCGCGTAGCAGATGTCATAGATGTTGAAGCTCAAGGTCTTTGTCAGGTTATTGAACCCGTGGAGCTTGAGTTTGCTTTTCACCGTTAAAAACTCTCTATGTATTGCGGCCCAGGCCGCGTGATCAAGCATGCCCGTCAAATGCGAACAACGCACCTGCGTAGGACGGTTAACACCTCTTCGCGATGGCGATTTTGGTTGTCTGTTCGGGTGTGCGGCCTGTCGAGTGACGGGCCACGACCCTGAAAAAAGTGGCGCATTATGCAGACGTCAGCTATGGATCGCCAGAGTCTGCACCGCTTTTATGATAGTTGAATGTCGAATCAACCGAGTTCGATGATTTCGTAATCGTGGGTAATGACCACGCCAGCCGCGCCGAGCATGATAGAAGCCGAGCAATACTTCTCGGCAGACAGTTCGATGGCGCGTTTGACCTGGGCTTCTTTCAAGCCTCGGCCCTTGACCACAAAGTGCATATGGATCTTGGTAAAGACCTTCGGATCTTCAGTCGCGCGCTCGGCTTCAAGGAACGCTTCGCAGCTCTCGACGGCCTGGCGAGACTTCTTGAGGATGCTGACCACATCGAAATTGCTGCAGCCGCCGACACCCAGCAGAAGCATTTCCATTGGGCGTACACCCAGGTTACGGCCACCGGCTTCCGGGGGACCGTCCATGACCACGACATGACCGCTGCCGGATTCACCGAGGAACATGGCTTCGCCAGCCCATTGGATGCGTGCCTTCATCGCCAAGACTCCACTGTCTAAAAAAGGGTCGCCAGCTTAGCACAGGGGCCCGGAATGACAGCGTTTCGCCATCCTGGGACGCATGTACCAACAACGTAGGTAAATTCTCAAATCTTAAGGGAATGTGTCTGTTAAGCTGGCGCCAATTCACTGGCGCATAGCCAGCTATTAAGCGAATGAAAAAATCGCGGCTTTACCAGCTCCTACAAAAAAACCAAGACACCGTGCAGTCTTTTCGGGATACAACCATGGTTGCTATTACCCCCACACCCAAAATCAAGAACCTCGACAAGCTGCTGATGCATTGCCAACGCCGTCGCTATGCGGCCAAGAGCAATATCATCTGTGCCGGCGATCGTTCTGAAACACTGTTCTTCATCATCAAGGGCTCGGTCACAATCCTGATCGAGGACGACGACGGCCGCGAGATGATCATCTCCTATCTGAACGCCGGGGACTTCTTCGGCGAGCTCGGATTGTTCGAACAGGCCGGCCAGGAACAGGAACGCAGTGCCTGGGTACGGGCCAAGGTCGAATGTGAAGTCGCGGAAATCAGCTACGCGAAATTCCGCGAGTTGTCCCAACAAGATCCAGACATTCTTTACGTGCTCAGCGGACAAATCGCACAGCGCCTGCGCAATACCACGCGCAAAGTCGGCGACCTGGCCTTCTTTGATGTGACTGGTCGTGTCGCCCGCTGCCTGCTGGAACTGTGCAAGCAGCCGGATGCCATGACCCACCCGGACGGGATGCAGATCAAAGTAACCCGTCAGGAAATCGGGCGGATTGTCGGGTGTTCCCGAGAGATGGTCGGCCGCGTGCTCAAGGATCTTGAGGAACGCAACCTGGTGGATGTAAAAGGCAAGACCATGGTGGTCTTTGGCACGCGTTAAGCCTCGAACATCCCGGCCAGCATTTGGCGGTAGAGCGCGTCGAGGCGTTCCAGCGCATCCGGCGCGGTAAACTTTTCATGCAAGGCAATGTGGCTTTCGGCGCGAACCCGCTGCTCCAGGCCGCACGCCTCATTGAAGCGGTTGACCGCCGCGACCATCGAATCCCGTTCGTTATCCAGCAGCAACGCCCCGTGCACCAACCCTACCGGACGCTGGCCACCCTTGCTCTGGCGCCAGCGCTGGGCGGTGCCAACCATCTTGCGACCGTCGAGGTTGACATTGAAACGGCCATCGCAGAATGCGCCTTCGACTTCGCCCAGTGACGAAACTCCGCCCAACTCATCAAGCAACTGACAAATCGGATCGCAGAGTCGACGGTAGGCGGTTTCGATTCGGTTTTGGTCGCCTTCGCTGCGGGGTGCTGCGTAGACCAGTGCGATGTTGATCGTTGAGGCCGATTGCGGGACCGGTTCACCGCCCGTTTCGCGCAGCAGGACGGGCCAGCCGGCGGCGGCGGAGACTTCGCAGGCGGATTCGAATTGTGGCAGACGATTCAAGCGGCGCGGCATGACCAGTGCACGGTCATTGGGTTGCCAGAACAGCAGGCCGAATTCCGTGTCGCCAGTGCAGACTTGGGCAAGCAGGCCTTGCTCGGCGATGAGGCCGGCTTCGGTCGTTAGGGAGGTAATCAGGGTCATAAGGATTTCCGCAAGACCTTAAGTCTGTGGCGAGGCGTATAGCGCCTTCGCGAGCAAGCCCGCTCCCACATTTGAAATGCATTCCGATGTGGGAGCGGGCTTGCTCGCGAAGGGCGCGCCCCGGTTTGCCTGACTGTAATCAGTCGAGTGTAGAACCGCTCACCGCAGTACCACGCTCCGGGAAGAACAAACGCTGCAGCTCGGTGCCCGGGCTTTCGGCGCGCATAAACGCTTCGCCAACCAGGAACGCGTACACGTCGCTGATTTCCATCAGTTCGACATCAGCCCGGTTGAAAATACCGCTCTCGGTGATCACCAAACGGTCCCGCGGAATGCGCGGCAACAGGTCGAGGGTGTTTTCCAGGCTGACTTCAAAGGTGTGCAGGTTACGGTTGTTCACGCCTACCAGCGGCGTGTCGAGGGTTTTCAAAGCCCGCTCCAGCTCGTCGCCGTCGTGAACTTCGACCAGTACATCAAGGCCGACACTTTTGGCCACGGCCGCCAACTCGGCCATTTTCACGTCGTCCAGAGCGGAGACGATCAACAGCACGCAGTCCGCGCCCAAGGCACGGGCTTCAACGATCTGGTACGGATCGATCATGAAGTCCTTGCGGATCACCGGCAGTTTGCACGCGGCGCGGGCCTGCTGCAGATACGCATCGGCCCCCTGGAAGAAATCGATATCGGTGAGCACCGAGAGACACGTAGCGCCGCCCTTCTCGTAGCTCTTGGCGATGTCGGCGGGAACGAAGTTTTCGCGAATCACGCCTTTGCTCGGCGAGGCTTTCTTTATTTCAGCAATTACCGCCGGCTGCTTGAGCTTGGCCTGGGCGATCAGTGCCTTGGCAAACCCACGGGGTGCATCGGCTGCCTTGGCCAGGCTTTCCAGCTCGGCCAGGCCGACACGGGCGCTGCGCTCGGCAACTTCCTGGACTTTGCGGGCCAGAATGTTCTCCAGAACCGTCGGTACACTCATCCCTCATTCTCCACTCGAAATACCGCGGTAAACGCACCCAACTCCTCGAGTTTCTCCCGAGCGAGACCGGTGTGCAGCGCGTCGTGCGCCAGGGCAACGCCCTCTTTCAAACTTGTTGCGTGGTCAGCGGCATACAGCGCGGCACCGGCATTGAGCACAATCATCTCGGCGGCTTTTTGGCCGTTCTCGGTCTTGCGCTTGCCCAGGGCGTCGCGGATCAGTTCCAGCGAAGCCGCCGGGCTGTCGACCGACAGACCGTGCAGGCTCTGGCTCTTCATGCCCAAATCTTCCGGCTCGACCCAATACTCGGTGATCTGGTCGTTCTTCAGCTCCGCCACAAAGGTCGGCGCCGCGAGGCTGAATTCGTCCAGGCCATCTTTGGAGTGCACGACCAACACGTGCTTGCTGCCCAGACGTTGCAAAACTTCAGCCAATGGCCGGCACAACGCCTGGTTGAACACGCCCACCACCTGATGTTTCACGCCGGCCGGATTCGTAAGCGGGCCGAGCATGTTGAACAGAGTACGCAGGCCAAGATCCTTGCGCGGGGCGGCGGCATACTTCATGGCACTGTGGTGGGTCTGGGCAAACATGAAGCCGATGCCGACGTTATCGATGCAGCGCGCGACCTGGACCGGCGTCAGGTTCAGGTAGATCCCGGCCGCCTCCAGCAGATCGGCGCTGCCGCTCTTGCCCGAGACCGCACGATTACCGTGCTTGGCAACGGTGCAACCGGCCGCCGCGACCACAAAGGAAGACGCGGTCGAGACGTTGAAGATATTCGCACCGTCACCGCCAGTGCCGACCACATCGACCACGCCGTCGAGGGTCTTGAGTTCGACCTTGTCTGCCAGCTCGCGCATGACCGACACCGCGCCGACGATCTCATCGATGCTTTCGCTCTTCATGCGCATGGCCATCATGAACGCGCCGATCTGCGCGTCCGTGCATTGCCCGGTCATGATTTCGCGCATCACATCGCGCATTTCATCGGTGCTGAGGTCGAGGTGATCGACGATACGGCTCAGGGCTGTCTTGATATTCATGAAAAGTCCTTAGCGCGTGCCGCCGGTTTGTTTAAGAAAGTTGGCGAACAGCTCGTGGCCCTGCTCGGTGAGGATCGACTCAGGGTGGAATTGCACCCCCTCAATGTTCAGCGTCTTGTGGCGCAGGCCCATGATCTCGTCGACCGAGCCGTCTTCAAGCTGGGTCCAGGCGGTCAATTCGAGGCAATCGGGCAGAGTTTCGCGCTTAACAATCAACGAGTGGTAGCGCGTAACCGTCAGGGGATGATTCAGCCCTTCGAATACGCCCTTGTCCTCGTGGAATACCGGGCTAGTCTTACCGTGCATCACTTGACGGGCGCGCACCACATCACCGCCAAAGGCCTGGCCGATGGATTGGTGGCCGAGGCAAACACCGAGGATTGGCAGCTTGCCGGCGAAGTGTTTGATCGCTTCGATGGAGATGCCGGCCTCGGTCGGGGTGCAAGGACCGGGGGACACAACGATGCGCTCAGGGTTGAGGGCTTCGATTTGGGCAATGGTTAGTTCATCGTTGCGCACGACTTTGACCTGGGAGCCGAGCTCACCAAGGTACTGCACAACGTTGTAGGTAAAAGAGTCGTAGTTATCGATCATCAGCAACATGACGTGGGGAACCTCTTGAATTCACTGACTTTTAAGACAGCCTTCGAATGATTACCCGCAGTGTGCTGCGCTTTGTCAGGTGCTGGAGTGGCGCCAGCAAAGCGGCATTTCATACAGGTAAAGAAGGCGAAGCGGTACAGGTCCGGCAGGGCCGGCAAAAGAATTCAGGCGCGCCAACGCCAGCGGGCGTGTGCCTTGATGACTTGATCCAGGAGTTTGCTGATGATCAACACGGGAAAGGTCTCATTCATACGTCTTGGCACAGTAACTTAGCTGGGCAGAGCGTGCAATATGGCGCACGCCAAGGCTTGTAAAACAATCGAAGGGGTCGCGACGGATGGCAAAAGGCCGGGAGTTTTTGGTACTGTCGTTTCGTTCTCTACAATAATAAATAAAACGGACTTGCTCATGATCAAACAGACGTTGTTTGTACCGCTCGCCAGTTGCCTGCTCGCCTTGGCCTGCGCCCAGGCGAACGCGGCCCCGGCGCCTTACTCGAACTTTATCGTCTTCGGCGACAGCCTCAACGATGCCGGGACGTTTACCGACACCGGCGGCCCTGCCGGAGCCACCGAGCGTTTCACCAACCGCACCGGCCCCCTCTACCGTGATGGCACGGGCGAAGTCCGCTCGCTCAACGCCACGCAGATACTGGGCGGCAAACTGGGGTTCACACCGGACCAGACGGCGTCCTCGTCCTCGGCAGTACGCGCCAACGAAGGCCTGCCCGATGGCAATAACTGGGCGGTGGGCGGCTACCGCACCGACCAGATTCTCGATTCGATCACGAGTACCTCTGCCACCGGCGAACGTACCCGCGCGGGCTATCTGCCGTCGAATAACTTCCGCGCCGACCCGAATGCACTGTATTACCTCTCGGGCGGTGGTAATGACTTCCTTCAGGGGCGCGTGACCAGTCTTCCCCAGGCCAGCGCCGCCGCCGATCGCCTGGTCAGCAGCGTGCAAACCCTGCAACAGGCCGGCGCCCGCTACATCATGGTCTGGTTGCTGCCGGACATCGGCTTTACCCCGGCGTTCAACGGCTCGCCACTGCAAGCGTTCACTTCCCAGCTCAGCAGCCAGTTCAACACTGAGCTGGTGAGCCAACTGCAAACGGTCAATGCCAACATCATCCCGCTGAACATTCCGGTCCTGCTCAAAGAGACGTTTGCCAATCCGGCGCAATTCGGCCTGGCCACCGACCAGAACCTGAGCGCCACCTGCTTCAGCGGCGACGGCTGCACTGCGAATGCCCGATATGGCATCAACAGTGCGACCCCAGACCCGACCAAGCTGATCTACAACGACTCGGTTCACCCAACCGAAACCGGGCAGCGTCTGATTGCCGATTACGCCTACTCCCTGCTGTCGGCGCCATGGGAGCTGAGCCTGCTGCCGGAAATGGCCCAAGGCACCCTGCGCGCGCATCAGGATGAATTGCACAACCAATGGCTGGCCGACTGGGAGAACTGGCAAGGCGTTGGCCAATGGCGGGCGATTGTCTCTGCCGGCGGACAACATCAAGACTTCGACAGCCAGCGCAGCGGCGGCGCCAGTGCTGACGGCAATGGTTACAACCTCAACGTCGGTGGCAGCTACCGGCTCAACGAAGCGTGGCGAGTTGGCCTGGCGGCCGGTTTCTATAACCAGAAACTCGAAGCAGGCAGTAACGACTCGGACTACAAGCTGAACACTTATATGGGGACGGCGTTCGCCCAGTATCAGCAGAACCGCTGGTGGGGTGACGTAGCCATGACGGCCGGGCATCTGGACTACGACAGCCTCAAACGAAAATTCCAGTTGGGGGTCAACGAACGCGGGGAGAAAGGCGATACCGACGGTTATGTACTCGGTATCAGTGGCCGCCTGGGTTACGACATCGCGCCAGAAGCGAGCAGCCCGTGGCATTTGTCGCCGTTCGTGAGCGCCGACTTCTCCAAGGTAGAGGTCAACGGTTACTCGGAAAATGGCGCCGATTCCACCGCGCTGACGTTCGATGACCAGTCGCGCAACTCCCGGCGTCTTGGTCTGGGCATCCAAGGCAAGTACCAAGTAACCCCGCAGACACAGGTGTTTGGCGAACTGGCCCACGAGCGCGAATACAACGACGATGCTCAGGACGTGACCATGAACCTCAACAGCCTGCCGAACAACCAATACACCTTGGCCGGCTACACCCCGCAGACCAACCTGAACCGCCTGAACCTGGGCGTGAGCCACAACCTCACCAAGGAGCTGGCATTGCGCGCCAGCTACAACATTCGCAAGGATGATGACTTTACCCAGCAGGGCGTCAACCTAGGGGTCAGCCTGGACTTCTAAGGGCAAGCAAGATCAAAAGATCGCAGCCTTCGGCAGCTCCTACAGGTGTATGCCGAGCTAATGTAGGAGCTGGCGCAGCCTGCGATCTTTTGGCGATTTGAAATTACAGGTCATAAAAAACGCGGCGCCCTCACAGGCGCCGCGTTTTTTTATGCGGCTGAAGTCCCTGTGGGAACTCAGCTTTGCGGAGTTTGCTCAGCCAACGCCACGGCGCGGAACATCGCGCGGCGCTTGTTCAGTGTTTCTTCCCATTCCAGCGCCGGCACCGAGTCGGCAACGATGCCGCCACCGGCCTGCACGTGCAGCTCGCCGTCCTTGATCACTGCGGTGCGAATAGCAATCGCGGTATCCATGTTGCCGTTCCAGGCGAAGTAACCGACCGCTCCGCCGTAGACGCCACGCTTGACCGGTTCCAGTTCGTCGATGATTTCCATCGCACGGATCTTGGGTGCGCCAGACAAGGTGCCCGCCGGCAAAATCGCTCGCAGTGCGTCCATCGCCGTCAGCCCGGCCTTCAATTGGCCGGTGACGTTGGACACGATGTGCATCACGTTGGAATAACGCTCGATGACCATCTTCTCGGTGAGTTTTACCGATCCGATTTCCGAGACCCGACCGGTGTCGTTACGGCCCAGGTCGATCAGCATCAGGTGCTCGGCGATTTCCTTGTCGTCGGACAGCAGGTCTTTTTCCAGCGCCAGATCCGCCTCTTCGTTGGCCCCGCGTGGGCGGGTACCCGCGATTGGGCGCACGGTAATCAGGTTGTCTTCAACCCGCACCAGCACTTCCGGCGAACTGCCGACGACATGGAAGTCGCCGAAGTTGAAGAAGTACATATAAGGCGTCGGGTTGAAACAACGCAGCGCTCGGTACAAATCGATCGGTGCAGCCTTGAAGTCGATCGACATGCGCTGGGACGGCACGACCTGCATGCAGTCGCCGGCCAGGATGTATTCCTTGATGGTATCGACGGCTTTTTCGTAATCGTCCTGGGTGAAACTCGAACGGAACACCGGATCAGCGGATTGCTGCTTGCTGAAATCCAGGCCACGACGCGGGGTGATCGGCTGGCGGAGTTTTTCCAGCAGCTCCTCCAGACGCGCATGACCTTGTTCGAAGGCATCTTCTTGCGACGGATCAGCAAGGACAATCGCGTGCATCTTGCCGGCGAGGTTGTCGAACACCACCACCGCGTCGGAGACCATCAGCAGAATGTCCGGCACGCCCAGCGGATCAGGGTTCGGGCACTTGCCCAGACGCTTCTCCACATAGCGCACGCAGTCATAACCGAAGTAACCCACCAACCCGCCATTGAAGCGCGGCAGGCCAGGGATGGTCGGCACGTTGTAGCGAGCTTTGAATGCTTCGACGAAGGCCAATGGATCTTCGGCTTCGTGGCTTTCGATCTCGACGCCGTCGTGGGTCACGCTGATGTGATGATCGTGAACCCGCAACACGGTGCGGCACGGCAGGCCGATGATCGAGTAGCGACCCCACTTCTCCCCGCCCTGCACCGACTCCAGCAAGTAGGAGTTCGGCTCGTCGGCCAGTTTCAGGTAAATCGACAGCGGCGTGTCGAAGTCGGCCAGGGTTTCACAGGCCATCGGGATACGGTTGTAGCCGGCAGCGGCCAAACGCAGGAATTCTTCGCGGATCATGGGGTAGCCTCGTGGCTTGAGGGTCTAACAGTCAGGTATGCAAACGTGCCGGTACGCCGGCCAGGAACAAGTCAGGCGCGCCAACGCCAGCGGGCCAGGGCCTTGATGACTTTCATCCAGAGTTTGCGAGTGACCACCACGATGGCGTTTCCAGAAGGGGGTTGAACAGCGTCGGGCAACGTTATCTCAGCCGCCAGATCCAGGCAACCGGGAATTAGCTTGCGCAGATCGTCGATCACCAGCGCCGGCGACTCTTCGGCAATCGGCCGGCCATGATTGTAGCCATAACTCAGCGCCACACACTTGACCCCGGCCGCTTTCGCCGCCAGCACATCGCTACGCGAATCGCCGACAAACAACGATTGCGACGCCGGGATGTTGGCCATTTTCATCACGAAAAACAGCGCGGCCGGGTCGGGTTTCTTCTGCGCCAGGGTATCGCCGCCGATGATCCACTTGAAGTAGCGGCCGATCTTCATCTGATCCAGCAGCGGCGCGACAAAGCGCTCCGGCTTGTTGGTGATCAGCGCCATCTCGACGCCCTGCTTGTGCAGCCACTTCAGGGTGTCGCGCACGCCGGGATAGACCACGGTCAGTTCATGGCTCTCGCTGTAAGCCTCCATGAAAATCGCCAGCGCGCCTTCAGCCTCACCGTCATCGACCGTCGAATGGTCGATGCCACCGGCCAGCGCGCGGCGTACCAGCACCGGCGCACCGTTGCCGACCCACTCGCGCACCGACTCGAGGCCGGCGGGTTGGCGACCCATTTTGAGCAGCATGTTATCCACGGCAACCGCGAGGTCGGGGACCGAATCGATCAGCGTGCCATCCAGATCGAACATCACCAGCCGCGGCAGACGCCCCGGGAACAACTGCTCAAAGCCACTCATGAACGAGCCAGCGCCAGTTCGGCGCGCATTTTCTCGATCACTTCCTGGTAGTTCGGTGCATTGAAGATCGCCGAGCCCGCCACGAAGGTGTCGGCGCCAGCAGCAGCGATTTCGCGAATATTGTTCACGTTCACCCCGCCGTCGATTTCCAGGCGAATGTCACGGCCGGACGCATCGATCAGCGCACGGGCCTGACGCAGTTTGTCGAGGGTGCCGGGAATGAACTTCTGCCCGCCGAAGCCCGGGTTGACGCTCATCAGCAGGATCATGTCGACCTTGTCCATCACGTATTCGAGCACACTCAGCGGGGTCGCCGGGTTGAACACCAGGCCGGCCTTGCAACCGCCCTCACGGATCAGTTGCAACGAACGGTCAACGTGTTGCGTGGCTTCCGGGTGGAAGGTGATGTAGGTCGCGCCGGCCTCGATGAAGTCGCCAACGATGCGATCCACCGGGCTGACCATCAAGTGTGCGTCGATCGGCGCGGTCACGCCGTATTTGCGCAGTGCCGCGCAGACCATCGGGCCGATGGTCAGGTTAGGCACGTAGTGGTTGTCCATGACATCGAAGTGCACGAAGTCGGCGCCAGCGGCCAGGACGTTGTCCACTTCTTCGCCCAGGCGGGCGAAGTCGGCGGAGAGAATCGACGGAGCAATTACGAAGGGCTGCATGACGCACCTTATCTGAGCAGAATCACGATGGCGCGCATTGTATACCTCATGCTTTGACGCGCGCACTGTGACCGCGATGATTGGGCCTGCCTTCAGTCAGACATTAACGGCAGGCTCCAGGGGGCGTTCCCCATTGGTTTCCACGCCGCGTTGTCGCCTTAAAGCGGGCCAGGCTGCGTTGCAGGCCGCTGGAAATGGTTGCCCCTTTCCAAGGCCTGCAACGCAGCCTGGCCCGCTTTAAGGCACACCCCGAAGGGCCGGGCCTGCTGTTGTGCAGGGCCGCGTTGATCGAAGCTCATTTGGAATGACCAAACCACGCGTCTCCCGCCTTGCCCTGCACAACAGCAGACCCGGCGCGGCGCGGAAACTAATGGAAAACGCCCCCTAATACGCCGCCCGGTAGATCTTTTCGATGTCGACGGCGCTCAACTTGCGCGGATTGTTGCGCATCAGACGCTCGATTCCCGCCGCTTCCACGGCCATCGCCGGGATCGCATCCTCGGGCACGCCGAAGCTGCGCAGGCCCCGTGGGATCTCTACCGCCGCACACAATGCAGTCATCGCATCCACCGCTTTGTCCGCCGCATCGGTGGCGCTCAGGTGAGCAGTCTTGACCCCCATGGCTTCGGCAATATCCTGCATACGCTCGACGCAAGCCATTTTGTTCCAGGTCATGACATACGGCAGCAGCAAGGCATTACTGACGCCGTGGGCGATGTTGTAGCGCCCGCCCAGCGGATACGCCAACGCATGCACCGCACCGACCCCGGCATTGCCGAACGCCATGCCGGCCATCAGGCTGGCGGTGGCCATGTCTTCGCGGGCTTGCAGGTTGGCCGGGTTGGCGTAGGCCTTGGGCAGCGCCTGGGTAATCAGCTTTATGGCGCCAATCGCCAGGGCATCGGTGATCGCCGAGGCATTTAGCGACAGATAGGATTCGATGGCGTGCACCAGCGCATCGACGCCGCTGGCGGCGGTGACACTGCGCGGACAGGTCAGGGTCATTTGCGGGCTGACCAGCGCCACATCCGGCAATAGATAATCGCTGACGATGCCTTTCTTCAACTGCGCGACCTTGTCGGAAAGGATCGCCACGTTGGTGACTTCCGAACCGGTGCCGGCGGTGGTCGGGATGGCGATCAGCGGCGGGCCTTTGCGCGGTACCTGATCGACGCCGAACAGGTCTTCCAGCGCGCCGTGGTAACCGGCGTAGGCCGCCACGCTTTTGGCAATGTCGATGGCACTGCCGCCGCCCAGGCCGATCAGCCCGTCATGCCCACCTTCGCGGTAGACGCGCATGCAGTCTTCGACGATGCCGATTTCCGGGTCGGGCAGTACGCGGTCGAAAATCTCGTACGTGCGATCGCCCAGCTGCGCCAACGCCAGCTCTACCGTGCCGGATTTAACCAGGGCGGCGTCAGTGACGATCAGCGGGTTGTCGATGTCCAGGCGTGTCAATTCCGCCGCCAGTTGCTCGATGGCACCGGCGCCAGTGATCAGTTTGTGGGCAATTTTGAAAGAGGAAAGACTCATGTGCGCAGCCTCTTATCGTTGGGGGAGCTGGGCACAATAGTAGCTGGGGATTGGAGTTTGTCTGTTATTCAGGCAATGAATGACCAAGCATCGCGACTACCTCACAAAACCACTGCCGGAGCTGGGTAACCGCTGTGTAGGAGCTGTGTAGGAGCTGTCGAGTGAAACGAGGCTGCGATCTTTTGATGCTAAAGATCAAGTTCAAAAGATCGCAGCCTTCGGCAGCGCCTACGGGGGACTGCGTTATACCTGCGCGGTACGCAATTTCTCGCTACGCCCACGCAACCATTCCAGCGTCAGCAGCAGGATCACCGAGAAGGCGATCAGCAGCGTCGCAGCGGCAGCAATCGTCGGGCTGAGGTTTTCGCGAATGCCGCTGAACATCTGCCGTGGCAAGGTTGCTTGCTCGGGGCCGGCGAGGAACAGCGTCACCACCACTTCATCGAACGAGGTGGCGAAGGCGAACAACGCCCCGGAGATCACCCCCGGTGCAATCAACGGCAAGGTCACTCGACGGAATGCGGTCAGCGGCGAAGCACCGAGGCTCGCAGCGGCCCGCACCAGGTTGTGGTTGAAGCCCTGCAAGGTGGCCGACACCGTGATGATCACAAACGGCACGCCCAGCACCGCGTGTACCACGATCAGCGAGAAGAAGCTGTTACCCAGACCCAGCGGGGCAAAGAACAGATAGCTGGCCACACCAATGATCACCACCGGCACCACCATCGGCGAAATCACCAGCGCCATCACCAGCGCCTTGCCCGGAAGTCACCGCGGGTCAGGCCAATCGCCGCCAACGTACCGAAGACCATCGCCAGCACCGTGGCCGCCGGGGCGACGATGATGCTGTTCTTCAGCGAACGCATCCATTCCGCCGAGGCGAAGAAGTCCTGATACCAGTGCAGCGAGAAGCCCTGCAACGGGTACACCAGGAAACTGCCCGAGTTGAACGACAGCGGAATAATCACCAGCACCGGCAGGATCAGGAACAACAGGATCAGCCCGCAGAGCATGCGCAAGCTGTAGAACCACACCCGTTCAATGGGCGACATATAAGGACTCAGCATTTGGTTCTCCCCTTAGCTCAGGCGCAGGCGACTGGCGCCCACCAGCCAGTTGTAAATCAGATACAGCACCACGGTCGCCAACAGCAGCAGCCCACCGAGCGCGGTCGCCATGCCCCAGTTGATGCTGGTGTTGGTGTAGAAGGCGACGAAGTAACTGACCATCTGATCGTTCGGGCTGCCCAGCAAGGCCGGGGTGATGTAATAGCCGATGGCGAGGATGAACACCAACAGGCAACCGGCGCCGACACCGGCATAAGTCTGCGGGAAGTACACCCGCCAGAAACTGGCGAACGGGTGGCAACCGAGGGAAATCGCGGCTCGCATGTAGGTCGGCGAGATGCCTTTCATCACGCTGTAGATCGGCAGAATCATGAACGGCAGCAGGATGTGCACCATCGAGATGTAAACCCCGGTGCGGTTGAACACCAACTCCAGCGGCTTATCGATGATGCCCATGGCCATCAGGCCGCTATTGATCAGCCCGCCCGATTGCAGCAATACGATCCACGCAGCAACGCGCACCAGAATCGAGGTCCAGAACGGCAGCAGCACCAGAATCATCAGCAGGTTGCTTTGGCGCGACGGCAGGTTCGCCAACAGATACGCCAGCGGATAGGCCAGGAACAGGCAGATCACGGTAATGACCAGGCCCATCCAGAACGTGCGAGCGAAGATGTCGAGATAGATCGCCTGATCGGGGGTGGCCGGTGCCACTTCGCCGAGGTCGTCGATGCGGTGATCGACCGCCGCCAGCAAGTAGTACGGCGTGATGCTGCTGGTGTTGCGACGCACAGCCTGCCAATAGGCCGGATCACCCCAGCGTTCGTCGAGCGCTTCCAGTGCTTCTTTATAAGAGGCCGGTTCGCTGGCGAACGGCAAGGCGCGAGCGGTTTTGGTCAACAGGCTGCGGTAGCCAGCCAACTCCATGTTCAAGCGCTTGGACAGGTCGCCCAAAGTCTGATTCTTGCGAGCTTCAGCGAGGTCTTCGCTCGCAGCCTTGTAAACCGGTTCAGCGGGCAGGCCACGGCCATCCCAACTGGCGATAGCCGTCACCGTGCGCGGCATGCCGCCGACCACTTCCGGGTTACCGACGCTTTTGTAGAGCAGCGCCACGATCGGCACCAGGAACACCAGCAACAGAAACAGCACCAGCGGCGCAATCAAGGCCTGGGCCTTCCAGCGATTGATCCGCTCGGCGTGCTTGAGCCGCTGCTTCAAGGTGGGGTCAGTGCCCGCGTTCAGGGGAACGGCGATAGCCATGGCGTACTCCGGAAATCTTTGGATGGGCGGCATCACATAAGGTGATGCCGCATTGCATCGGTGTTTTTGAAACATGCGCCGTCCCTTGTAGGAGCTGGCGCAGCCTGCGATCTTTTCGCGGCTTCAGGACCGCTGAAGATCAAAAGATCGCAGCCTTCGGCAGCGCCTACTTGGCAGCCCAGGAATTGAAGCGCTGTTCCAGTTGCTCGCCGTTATCAGCCCAGAAGCTGACGTCGATCTGCACCTGGTTGGCGATGTTTTCCGGGGTGGTCGGCATGTCTTTCAACACGTCCTTGGCCAGCAACGGTACGGCCTGGATGTTGGCCGGGCCGTAGGCGATGTTTGACGAGTAGATCTTCTGCTGCTGCGGCATGACCGAGTAAGCGATGAATTTCTTCGCCGCTTCGGCACGGGTTTTATCCAGGCCTTTTGGAATGGCCCATGCGTCGAAGTCGTAGATGCCGCCGTTCCACACGACTTTCAGGTTGCTTTCTTTCTGTACCGCAGCGATCCGGCCGTTGTAAGCCGAGCTCATGACCACGTCACCGGACGCAAGGTATTGCGGCGGCTGTGCGCCGGCTTCCCACCACTGAATGCTTGGCTTGAGTTCATCGAGCTTCTTGAACGCGCGGTCCTGGCCATCTTTGCCGGCCAGCACTTTGTAGACGTCTTTCGGCGCTACGCCGTCGGCCATCAAAGCGAATTCCAGGGTGTACTTGGCGCCTTTACGCAGGCCGCGCTTGCCAGGAAATTTCTTGGTGTCCCAGAAATCCGCCCAACTGGTCGGCGCCGAGCTCAGCTTGTCGGCGTTGTAGGCCAACACCGTCGACCACACGAAGAAACCCACGCCGCACGGCTGGATAGCGCCTTTGACATAGTCTTCGGCCTTGCCGAACAACTTCGGATCAAGCTGCTCGAACATGTCTTCGTCGCAACCACGGGACAGTTCTGGCGACTCAACTTCTACCAGGTCCCAGGAAACGCTTTTGGTGTCGACCATGGCTTTGACCTTGGCCATTTCGCCGTTGTATTCGCCCGCGACGATCTTGCCGTTGCCGGCCGCTTCCCACGGTGCATAGAAGGCTTTGACCTGCGCGGCCTTGTTCGCCCCGCCAAAGGACACCACGGTCAGGTCCGGACCCGCGGCCATCGCGTGTGCCGCACCCATCATGCCCACGACCAGGGCGGTGAATTTCAGGGATCTCAACATTTATTGTTCTCTCCACGTGCAGGGTTGGTGTTGGTATTGCGGGGGGCGATCAGTTCGCCTCTAAAAGCGGGTCGAGCGCGCGAACGTGCTCGACCTGCCAGCCAAGCGGTACCACGTCGCCGACGGCGAGCGCAGGATCGAGCTCGGCAATCGGTTGTTTCACAAAGAAGTCGGTCTTGCCGCAAACTTCCAGGCGAACCCGGACGTGGTCGCCCAGATAGATGAATTCCGCCACCCGCCCTGAGAAGCGGTTGACGCAGGACTCGCTCGAACCATTGAGGCTCACGCGCTCCGGGCGAATTGACAGCGTGACGGGTTCGCCGGTCTTGCCGACGTTGACCGCCAGGGCTTCAACCTTTTCACCACGGCCGAGTTCGACAATGCAGCGGTCGCCGGTCTGGCTGTGCAAGCGGCCGTTGAGGCGGTTGTTCTCACCGATGAAATTGGCGACGAAGGTGTTTTTCGGTTCTTCGTAGAGTGTGCGCGGCGGGGCAATTTGCTGGATTTCACCCTGGTGGAACACCGCCACACGGTCGGACATGGTCAGGGCTTCACCCTGGTCGTGGGTCACGTAGACCACGGTCACGCCGAGGCGCTGGTGCAGGTGTTTTATTTCCATCTGCATGTGTTCGCGCAGCTGTTTGTCCAGCGCTCCGAGCGGTTCGTCCATCAGCACCAGTTGCGGCTCGAACACCAAGGCGCGGGCCAAGGCCACACGCTGTTGCTGACCACCGGACAGTTGCGCCGGGTAACGCTGGGCGAAGGCGTCGAGCTGGACCATGCTCAGGACTTTTTGACTTTGTCGCTGACGTCGCTCTTGTTCAAGCCGCGCACGGTCAGCGGGAATGCGAGGTTCTCGGACACCGTCATGTGGGGGAACAAGGCGTAGTTCTGGAACACCATGCCGATGTCGCGTTTGTGCGGCGGCACGTTGTTGATGGAGCGCCCGGCCAGCAGGATTTCACCGGCAGTCGGGGTTTCGAAACCGGCGAGCATCATCAGACTGGTGGTTTTTCCGGAGCCAGAGGGCCCGAGCAGCGTGAGGAATTCGCCTTTGCGAATGTCCAGGTTGAGGTCTTTGACGATCAGGTTCTCGCCGTCGTAGCTCTTCTGCACTCCACGAAAGCTGACCAGAATGTCATTGGCCCCTGCACTTGAATCGACCTGGCTCATACCCACACCTTTGTTGTTGATGACTGCTTGTGGGCTAAGCCTAGTGGACGCTGGGGACCACGCAAATCGGGGCGCAGGAGAGAATCGCCTCAGCCGGATGGAAGTTTGGGGGTAGGGATTGCCCTACACGGATGGCGGGATTCGATAGGGTAGCGGCGAGTTGCAAGCTGCAGGCCGCAAGAACAGGCAAAATCAGGTTTTCAGGATGTCGCAAATGGACATGCCAACGCGCGCCCCGTAGGAGCCGCCGAAGGCTGCGATCTTTTGGCGCCCTCAGGATCGCTGAAGACCAAGATCAAAAGATCGCAGCCTTCGGCAGCTCCTACGGGGGATTGCGTTCTTGTTTAGAGAAGTTTGTGTTCCATGGCGTACTTCACCAGTTCCGCCAGTGAGCTGATGTTGAGCTTCTGCATCAGCCGCGCCTTGTGGGTGCTGATGGTTTTGCTGCTCAGGGCCAGTTGCTGGGCGATGTCGTTGACGTTCGCGCCCTGGGCCAGACGCTCGAACACCGAAAACTCGCGTTCCGACAATAAGGAGTGCAACGGCCGTGAATCGGTCAGGCCCACTTCGAAAACCATCCGGTCTGCCAGGTCCGGGTCGATGTAGCGCCCGCCCGCCGCCACTTTGCGGATTGCCGTCAGCAGCAGTGCCGGATCGCTGTCCTTGGTTGCATAGCCGGCAGCGCCGACCTTCAACGCACGGGCAGCCATTTGCGCTTCATCGTGCATCGACAGCACCAGGATTGCCGGCGGATTGTTCAGCGCGCGAATCCGTGGAATCGCCTCCAGGCCATTGACCCCGGGCATGGAGATGTCCAGCAACACCACTTCGCAGGGCACATGGCGCAAGGTTTCGAGCAGTTGCTCGCCATTACTCGCCTCCCCCACCACCAGCAAGTCCTTGGCCAGGCCGATCAATTGCTTGATGCCTTCACGGACGATGGCGTGGTCTTCGGCTACCAGTACACGGATCACAAGCTTCTCCTCGTTTATTGCCTTCACGCCAAAAATCGCAGCCTTCGGCAGCTCCTACAGGGTATGCGTTCGGCGTAGGAGCTGCCGAAGGCTGCGATCTTTAACGGTCCAGCGGCACACGCACACTCAGGGTCGTGCCCTCCCCCGGTTCACTCTCAAGCGACAACTGCCCGCCCATGATCAACACCCGCTCGCGCATACCCACCACGCCAAAGGATGTTGGCCGACCTGTATCGGGAACAAACCCTACGCCATCATCGCTGACAGTCAGGCACAACTGGTCGCCTTCCAACGCCAATGTCAGTTCGACAGTATGCGCCTGGGCATGGCGCATGACATTGGTCAGTGCTTCCTGAAGAATCCGGAACAAGCCAATCGCCTTGGCATCGCTGAGTACCGGCAGATTTTCCGGCACCTGTACCAGGCACGGGATCTGCGTGCGCGCCTCGAAACGCCGGGCTTGCCATTCAATGGCCGAAGCGATGCCGGCGTCTAGAATCGGTGGCCGCAGCGCCGTGGCCACATCGCGGACCAATTGAAACAACTGAGCGATCAGCCGCTTCATGCTGTTCAAGCGTTCGTTCAGCCCCGGATCGAGCTGGGCGTAAGCCAGTTCGCACATGGAGGTTTCCAGTTTCAACACGGTCAACATCTGGCCCAGTTCGTCGTGAACTTCCCGAGCGATGCGGGCCTTTTCCTCTTCCCGCACGCTTTCCAGGTGCGCCGACAACTCGCGCAATTGCCCCGGGAGCTAGCCAGTTCCAGCTCGATGCGCTTGCTTTCGCTGATGTCCCAGACGATCCCGTCCCAGACATACGCCCCGCCCTCCAGCCGCCGGGTGATCGCTTTTATCTCAGCCCAGCGCTGTTCACCTGAGCGGGTAAGAATCCGCCCCTGCCACGACCAGTCACTGTCGGTGTCCAGCGCATGATCCTGAGTCCGGTGATAACTGGCCTTGTCGTCCGGGTGCACCAGGCTGCGCAGGCCTTTATCCCGATGGGCCAGGGTCGCCGGCGAGTAACCGACCAGGCTCTCGCTGCCTTCACTGATGTAGGCAAAATCGATTTGACCGGTCACCGGCGCCCGTTCCAGACGAAAGACCAATCCGGGAACGTTGGCGGCGATCCCTTGCAACCGCGCCTCGCTTTCCTGCAACGCGGCGAGCGCCCGACGGCGCTCGGTGACGTCATTGAGGTAGACCACCAGGTACTCGCCATCGCGAAAACGCAAGAAACTCAGCGAAACGTCCGCCGGCAAAATACTGCCGTCGGCCCTTACACAACTGGTTTCGAAACTTTGTGGGGCTTCCTCGCTGGCCCGCGCGCTTTTCCACAGGTTTAGCCAGCGGTCCATGTGCAGGCCGGGCTCAAACTCAATCAGCGGCCGGTCGATGATCCCGCCCGCCGGATAGCCAAGCATCGATTCGGCGGCGCGATTGGCGTAACGCACGTGGCTGTCCCAGTTGACCCACAGAATGCCGACCGTACTTTGATCAATCGAAAACTGGGTCAGCCGAAGGGCTTCTTCACTGGCTTCGCGCAAGGCGATGTCTTCCCGCGCCGCCAGCAGCCGTTGCTCGAGGTTGTGTTGCTGACGTCGCTGCCAAAACACGATGGCCATGCAGCTCAGCAGCAACACCGTCAGCAGCAGGCAAAGGTTTTGCCAGAACCCAGGGACTCGGATAAGCGCGGGTACTTGGGTTGCAGCCATTGGTTGTGAAGTTGTTCCAGGTCCTTGGCCGGAATCGCCCGCAGCGCGCTTTCGACGATACCGGCCAGCTCCGGCCAGTCCCGGCGCGTGGCCACCCGCAGCAGTTGCGGCAAGCCAATGTCGCCCACCACCACCAATCCGGAAAATTCGGGCTCGGCCGACAAGCGCCCCAGTTGCGCCTCATCAATCACCGCGTAAACGGCCTGCTGACTCAACAGCAACTGCAACGCCTGGCGCTCGATCGGTACGCCTTGCAGGTTCAGATGCGGATAATTGCCGCGCAGATAATCGGCCGTGGCGCTGGGCATGCGCACCGCGACGCGGGTCTGGCTGTCGAGTTTTTCCAGCTCCACCACACCGGTGCTCTTCTGGTCGCTGACGACCAGTTGCGGCACGCGCATGTAGGGGTCGGAAAACTGCCAGAGCCTTAATCCACCGGGGGTTTGGGTCAGCCCGGGGCGATATCGACTTCACCGTCGCGCACCGCTGCTTCCAGTTGCTCGACGTCAGGGAAGTTGCGCCAGCTAAGCTCGACCTTGAGCGACGTGGCCAGCCATTTCATCAATTCGACGTTAACCCCGGACAAACGCTGCAAGCGCCGATCGTACTGCGCATACGGCGCCTGCAGCACCAGCCCGACCCTCAATTCGTTGTGCTGCGCCAACCATTGCTGCTGGGCCGATGACAACTGGGCAACGTGCGCCGGGGGCGCGGGCGCCGCCCAACTCATCAAGGGAAACCACAAACAGCCGATAACCCACAGGCAGCGAAAACGCATCATTGAAGTCCCACACACTGACAAATACTGATCAACCCATTAGGCTGCCGGATTAACTTCTGGCCTGGAATATCCGATGCCCCCTGTCTACCGCCTGGCACTGCCAGCATTGTGCCTGTCGCTGATCCTGCCTTGCGCCTTTTCCGTCGAGGCCGCCGACCCTGCACCGGCCGCGGCGGGGAAACCCGCCGAAGCAAAACCGGTCGAGCGTCAGCCGCTGCTTGAGCGTAGTCAGGAAGAAGCGACGGCACTTGAGCGACAACTCCCCGCCCAGGAACAGCAACAACTTCAGGCCGGGGCCAACACCTTTCTCGCCTTGTGGAAACCGGCCAACACCGCCGAGCCCAAGGGTGCGGTGATTATCATCCCTGGCGCCGGTGAAACCGTTGACTGGCCGCAAGTCATCAGCCCTTTGCGTAACAAATTGCCGGACGCCGAGTGGAGCAGCCTGAGTATCACCTTGCCCGACCTGCAAAGCGATGCCATTGCGCCACGTATCGTCTCGGCAGCGCTCGCGCCCAAAACGGCTGAAGCCGCCAGCAAAGACGCAACCACCGCCCCGCCTATCGAGCAGGCCGCCGGTGGTGAAGCGGATGTCGCCGACAAAGCCATCGCTGAAACCACCGAGGAACAGGCCAAGGCAGACGCCGAGCGAATCTTCGCCCGCATTGACGCCGCGATTGCCTTTGCCGAACAGCAAAGCGCTCGCCGCGTCGTGGTGTTGGGGCATGGCACCGGGGCTTATTGGGCTGCTCGTTACCTGAGCGAGAAGCAAACGGCGCAAGTGGAAAGGTTGGTGATGATCGCCGCTCAGACGCCGCTGACGGGTAAACCCGCGCTGGCCGAGCTGACCCCGACCTTGAAGCTGCCGACCGCCGACCTCTTCTATATGGACAAGCCGCTGGATCGCAATGCGGCGCTGGAACGGTTGCAGGCGAGTAAACGCTTGAAGACTTCGGCGTTCAGCCAGGTCTCGCTCAAGGCGTTGCCGGGCAATGCCAAGGCAGAGCAAGAGCAGTTGTTTCGCCGGGTTCGAGGCTGGTTGAATCCGCAGCCGGTGGCGGACTGAGTAAAAGCAAAAGATCGCAGCCTTCGGCAGCTCCTACAGGTGTACGCATAGCCCTGTGCAGGAGCTGCCGAAGGCTGCGATCTTTTGACCTTACAGTCGGCTAGCGAAAATCCCGCCGCGCCTTGATCAACGTATAAGCGTTATGCAATTCGCGGGTCTTGTCCGTTGCCTCGCGCACCTGCAACGCCGTCGCCCCGGATCCGGCAATCTTGTCCGGATGATGACGACTGAGCAGACGCCGATAAGCCCGCTTGATCTGCGCCGGCTCACTGGTCGCCGAAACCCCCAGTAGCCGCAAAGCCTCCTGATAAGTCACAGCGCTGCTGAGCTGGCGTTTCTGCGGCTCATAGTCCTGGGCCAAGGCCAGTACTTGCTGCGGCGTCCAGCCCAGCCATTTGCCCCACTGCGCAAGCAACTCTCGCTCACGGGTACCCGCACGACCATCGGCCCAAACCATCCGCCAACAGGCGCGCAAAACGCCTTCAGCGGCATGGGGCTGGGCACTCAAGCGGCGCAAATAACCCCGCAACCGGTCATGCCCCGATTTACCGCGATTGAACGCAGCAATCGCACGGCGTTGCGCCGATTCAGTCATGTCCAGTGAGCGCATCTCCTGACGCGCCTGCTGGATGTGACCATCGACCACGCGCCCGTCAATCTTGGCCAACCGGCCGAGCAACACAAACAACAGTTCATCGTTGCGCAACACCGGCCGACCGCCGAGTTTTTCCCGCAAATGCCCCCAGCTCTGCAAGTGCATGCGCCGGTCCAGCGCCTGTCCCAACAAGGCACCGAGCATGGCCCCCGGAATGCTGGCTATGGCAAAGCCCGCTCCGGCTCCGATCAGAGTCCCTGGCCACAACATGTCAGCGGCTCGCTTCTATCAAGGTTTCGACTTCGGCCAGGCGTTCGTACGTACCGACATCTACCCAATGCCCGTTCAAACGCTCACCCGAGACTTTTCCGGCGGCCATGGCCTTGCGAAACAGCGGCGCCAGCTTGAATGCGCCGCAGGTGCAGCCCTCGAAGAGGTCCGGGTGCAGCACCGCGATGCCGCTGTAGGTCAGCGTCTTGGTATCCGGCTGGCCATCGCGAACCTGGCCGTCGACCAGCAGGAAGTCCCCGGCCGGGTGATGGGCCGGGTTATCCGCCAGCACCAGGTGGGCCAGCCCGACAATGGGTTGGCGCAGCGCGTTGAAGTCATAATCGGTCCAGATATCACCGTTCACCACGACAAACGCTTCATCACCCAGCAACGGCAAGGCGCGGAAAATCCCGCCGCCGGTCTCCAGCGGCTCACCTTCCGGCGAGTACTGAATGCTGAGGCCATAGCGCGAACCATCACCCAGGTAGTCTTCGATCTGCTGACCGAGCCAGGCGTGGTTGATCACGATCTCGGTAAACCCGGCAGCCGCCAGGGCGCGCAGGTGATACTCGATCAACGGCACGCCGCCGGCACGCACCAGCGGTTTTGGCGTGGTCAGGGTCAGCGGGCGCATGCGTTCGCCTTTACCCGCAGCCAGAATCATTGCCTTCATGCAGTGGCTCCGGAACGCAAACTGGCCAGCAACACATCCAACTCCACCAACTCAGGGCGGCGAGCAATCACGGCGTCTATATAAGCAAAGAAGCGTGGCACGTCGGCGAGGTAGCGCGGCTTGCCGTCGCGGTGGCAGATGCGGGCGAAGATGCCGATCACTTTCAGGTGACGTTGCACGCCCATCAGGTCGCTGGCACGCCGGAACTCTTCAAAGTCAGGCTGGACCGGGATGCCCAGCGCGCCGGCCTGTTGCCAGTAATCTTGCTGCCAGGCGAGCACGCGCTCTTCGGGCCAACTGAGGAACGCGTCCTTGAACAGGCAGGTTATGTCGTAGGTGACCGGGCCGTAAACCGCGTCCTGAAAGTCCAGCACGCCGGGATTCGGCACGCTGAGCATCAGGTTGCGCGGCATGAAGTCGCGGTGCACCAACACTTTTGGCTGGGCCAGGGCACTGTCAATCAGCAGATCGCTGACTTGCTGCCAGAGCATTTGCTGCGCGGCGTCAAACTCGATGCCCAGCTCTTGTTTCACGTACCACTCGGGGAACAGTTCCAACTCGCGACGCAGCAACGCCACGTCATAACTTGGCAGCGGCGCCACCATCGGCAACTGCTGATAAGCCAGCAACGCCTGCAGGGCATCCTTGAACAAATCGTCGGCGTTTTCGCTGTCGATCACGTCCAGATAAGTCTTGTTGCCCAGGTCATTGAGCAAAAGAAAACCGCGGTCGAGGTCCTCGGCATAAATTTTCGGCACATTTATTCCGGATTTCGCCAGCAGAAAAGCAATATCCACGAAGGGTTTGCAGTTTTCCTGGGGGGCGGAGCGTCCATCACGACGAAACTTCTGCCCTCGCCTTCCCAGCGGAAATAGCGCCGGAAACTCGCGTCGCTACTGGCCGCAGTCAACGTGGCCGGGGGCACGGCGCCCCAACCTTGCGCTGCGAAGAGGGTCGCCAGTTGTTCATCAAGCCAAACTTTCAGGTGTTGCAAGCGTACATCTTGGTCAGGCATTACAAGGGTCTCCGACGGCGCTAGCCGTCAAGCGGGTCATGCTTTATTATCCAGCATCTTTTTCAGACCATCGAGAGGCGTGCGGCCCACACCGCGGGCAGATGGCACGCAGGAAGCCCGGACTAATAAGATGGCATTGAAATCCCCCGCGTTTCGTAAAAAATTTCCGTTGTTGGTTACCGGCAGTTTGCTGGCCCTGCAACCCCTAGCCACTTCCTACGTGGTCGCCGCGGAACAGTATGACTGCTCAGTCTCTGCTTCGGGTGCCTGGAACTGTGCGCCAAAGTCGCCGGCAGCAGCATTGCCGCCGCGACCCGTCCATGACGGCAGCGCAGTCACCGCCACTGGCGAAGCCCCGGCTGATGCCCGTTCCGGCAGCGTCGACCAAGACACCGGCACCAAGCCGGTGCTGGTGACCGAAGCCAAAGGCCGTGGCCTGAAGTCCCGTAGCGCAGACTACAGTCACCTCGACTGGGTTCCGCGTGAGAACCTCACTGCTGCGCAGTTGGCCGAAACCGGTCCTTACTGCTCTGGTTCCTATATCGAACCCATTCGTCCTGGCATGAATGACAAGACGAATAAAAGTGACGCACCGACCTTTATCGGCGCCAAGGCTTCGCGCTATAACACCGAAAGTCAGGTCGGCACGCTGGCCGGTGACGTGGTGTTGCGTCAGGGCAGCATGCAGGCCGAAGCCGACGAAGCCAGCCTGTACCAGGCCGAGAGCCGTGGCGAACTGAGCGGCAACGTGCGCGTTCGTGACAACGGCGCACTGATCGTGGGCGACCACGCCGAAGTTCAACTCGACACCGGTGAAGCCAAGGTCGATAACGCTGAATACGTGATGCACAAATCCCGTATCCGCGGTAACGCGCTGTACGCCAAACGTGCCGAAAACGCGATCATCCGCCTCAAGGATGGTACGTACACCACGTGCGAACCGAACAGCAACGCCTGGCAGCTCAAGGGCAATAACATCACCTTGAACCCGGCGACCGGTTTCGGTACCGCGACCAACGTGACGCTGCGGGTCAAGGACATTCCTGTCCTGTACACGCCATACATCTACTTCCCGATCGACAACCGTCGCCAATCCGGTTTCCTGCCGCCGACCATCGGCACCGGCACCGACACTGGCTTCATGCTGGTCACGCCGTACTACTTCAACCTGGCACCGAACTACGATGCCACGTTGTACCCGCGCTACATGAGCAAGCGCGGCATGTTGGTGGAAGGCGAGTTCCGTTACCTGACCAAGTCCAGCGAAGGTCAGTTCGGCGCCGCGTACCTCAACGACGACGATACCGAGCGCAGCAAGCAGTCCGATTACGAAAAAACCCGCTACATGTACAACTGGCAGCACAAGGGTGGCCTCGACTCACGCGTGTTCACGCAAGTCGACTACACCAAGATCAGCGATCCGTATTACTTCCAGGATCTGCAGACTGACCAGATTGGCGTGAAAAGCGCGGATTACGTGAATCAGCAGGGTTCCGTTACCTACCGTGGCGATAGCTACACTGCACGCTTGAATGCTCAGGCTTATCAGCTGGCGACCGTTTCGAACATCACGCCGTACGATCGTTTGCCGCAGATCACCTTCGACGGTGCGCTGCCTTATCACCCGGAAGGTCTGAACTTCTCGTATAACACTGAACTCGTGCGGTTCGACCGTGATCTGCAAAACGGCAACTTCTCCGATGAAAACGGGAACATTACCCCCCGCCTGGATAACAACGTTCAAGGGCTGGCTCGCGCCACCGGCGATCGTCTAAACCTGGCACCCGCCGTTAGCCTGCCGCTGAACTGGACTTATGGTTTCCTGAAGCCAACGCTCAAATACCAGTACACGCAGTACGACCTGGATCTGGACGGCACTGGCAAGTCCCAGATCGCGGCCCAGACCGCGGATCAGAACAAGCTCAACGGCACTTACGATCGCAACCAGAACCGCGGGGTGCCAATTGCAAGCATCGACAGCGGCCTGTACTTCGATCGTAATACCCAGTGGTTCGGCAAGAACTATCGCCAGACCCTCGAACCGCGTCTTTACTATCTCTATGTACCAGAGGTAAATCAGGAAGACATCCCGGTATTCGACACCAGCGAATACACGTTCAACTACGCGTCGCTGTTCCGTGACAACCGCTTCTCCGGCTCCGACCGCGTCGGTGACGAGAACAAATTGTCCCTGGGCGTGACCAACCGCTGGATTGAAGACAACGGTTTCGAACGCCAACGTGTCAGCGTCGGTCAAGCCGTCTACTTCAAGGACCGCGAAGTACAGCTGCCGGGTATCGACCCGAAAACCCGTCAGGACGCGCACTCCAACGTTTCGCCTTATGCGCTGGAATACGAATATCGCTGGAACCGCGATTGGCGCACCACGGCCGATTACAACTGGGACCCGGACAGCCGCAGCCCGCGCTCGGGCAGCGCGATGTTCCACTACCAGCCTGAAGACAACCCGAACAAGATCATCAACGCCGGTTATCGCTATCGCAATGACCAGGTCCGTTACGACCAGACCACCGGTAAATGGACAGTGGGCGGCGGTGACTACGGTACCCCGGGCACGCCTGGCTACGTGAAGGACTACTACAAGATCAAACAGCACGACTTCTCGGTGATGTGGCCGATCGTGCCGCATTGGAACGCCATCAGCCGCTGGCAGTACGACTACAACCGCAACCGTACCCTGGAAGCCTTCGGTGGTTTCGAGTACGACAACTGCTGCTGGAAACTGCGCCTGATCAACCGTTACTGGGTTTCCTATGACGAGTTCAGTCAGGAAGCTCCGCAAAACGAAAAAGGCGACCATGGCGTCTTCCTCCAAATTGTTCTGAAGGGACTCGGCGGCCTGACTGGCGCCAAAGTAGAGAGTTTCCTCGACAAAGGCATTCAAGGTTATCGTGAACGTGAAGACCAAGCTTTCTGATTGTCTGCGCCCGCTGATGCTGGGCGCGCTGTTCCTGGGTACCGCGGCTAACGCCGCGGTGCAGTCCATCGACAAAGTGGTGGCCATCGTCGACAACGACGTGGTCATGCAGAGCCAACTGGACCAACGGGTCCACGAAGTTCAGCAAACCATTGCCAAACGCGGCGCTGCGGTACCGCCGGCCAGCGTGCTGGACCAGCAGGTACTGGAGCGCCTGATCGTCGAAAACCTGCAATTGCAGATCGGCGACCGTTCCGGCATCCGCATTACCGATGAAGAGCTGAACCAGGCCGTCGGCACCATCGCCCAGCGCAATAACATGTCGCTCGAGCAATTCCGCGCCGCTCTGGCTCACGACGGTCTGTCTTATGACGACGCGCGTGACCAGATTCGTCGCGAGATGATTATCAGCCGTGTGCGTCAGCGTCGTGTGGCCGAACGCATCCAGGTGTCCGAGCAGGAAGTGAAGAACTTCCTCGCCTCCGACCTGGGCAAAATGCAGCTGTCCGAAGAGTTCCACCTGGCCAACATCCTGATTCCTACGCCGGAAAGCGCCAACTCCGACGCCATTCAGAATGCTGCCAAACAAGCGGACGCGGTTTACCAGCAACTCAAGCAAGGCGCTGACTTCGGTCAGTTGGCAATCGCCAAATCCGCCAGCGAAACCGCACTCGAAGGCGGCGACATGGGCTGGCGTAAAGCCGCTCAATTGCCACCCCCGTTCGATCGCATGCTGAGCACCATGGCCATCGGCGACGTGACCCAGCCAATGCGTACTCCCGGCGGCTTCATTATGTTGAAGATTCTCGAGAAACGTGGCGGCGAGACTCAGATGCGCGACGAAGTGCATGTGCGTCACATCCTGGTCAAACCGAGCCCGATTCGCGACGAAGAAAAAACCAAGGCGCTGGTTCAGTCGCTCTACACCCGTATCGAAGCGGGCGAAGACTTTGCCGAACTGGCGAAAAGCTACTCGGAAGATCCGGGTTCCGCCCTCAACGGCGGCGACATGAACTGGATCGACCCGAATGCCGTGGTCCCTGAATTCCGCGAAGTGATGGCCAAGTCCCCGCAAGGTCAGCTGTCCAAGCCGTTCAAGACTCAATATGGCTGGCACATTCTGGAAGTCCTTGGCCGTCGCGCCACAGACAGCACCGCCCAGGCCCGCGAGCAACAAGCGATGACCGTACTGCGTAACCGCAAATACGACGAAGAGCTGCAAACCTGGCTGCGTCAGATCCGTGACGAAGCGTACGTAGAGATCAAACTCCCTGGTGCAGACCAGGCAGCACAGTGAAACCCAAGCGTTTCGCGCTGACCCCCGGCGAGCCGGCCGGCATAGGTCCTGACCTGTGCCTGCTGCTCGCCTCGCAAGCCCAGCCACACCCCCTGATTGCCATTACCAACCGCGACCTGCTCATCGAGCGGGCCGCGCAACTGGGCGTGGTCGTCGACCTGCTGCCGGTCACACCGGATAACTGGCCGGACGTTCCTGCTCCGGCCAACAGCTTGTATGTCTGGGATACACCGCTCAACACCAAGGTCACCGCCGGGCAACTGGACAAAGCCAATGCCGCTTTCGTTCTGCAAACCCTGACGCGCGCGGGCCAAGGCTGCCTGGACGGGCATTTCGCCGGGATGATCACCGCGCCAGTGCACAAGGGCGTGATCAATGACTCCGGGATCGCCTTTTCCGGGCATACGGAATTTCTCGCCGACCTGACCCATACCGCACAAGTGGTGATGATGCTCGCTACACGCGGATTGCGCGTGGCGCTGGTCACCACTCACCTGCCGCTTCGCGAGATTGCCGATGCAATCACCCCGGAGCGCCTGGAGCGGGTTACGCGGATTCTGTACACCGACCTGCAAAAAATTCGGCATCGCCCAGCCACGCATCCTGGTGTGCGGGCTCAACCCCCACGCCGGTGAAGGCGGACACCTGGGCCATGAAGAAATCGACATCATCGAACCCACATTAGAGCGCCTGCGCGGCGAGGGTATGGACCTTCGCGGTCCCCTGCCCGCCGACACTCTGTTTACCCCCAAATATCTGGAGCACTGCGACGCAGTGCTGGCGATGTACCACGACCAGGGCCTGCCGGTGCTGAAGTACAAAGGCTTCGGCGCGGCAGTCAACGTGACCCTCGGCTTGCCGATCATTCGCACATCGGTGGACCACGGCACTGCCCTGGACCTGGCCGGCAGCGGAAAAATCGACACCGGCAGCCTGCAAGTCGCCCTGGAAACCGCCTATCAGATGGCCGAGACCCGTTTATGACCGAGCACTACCAACACAAGGCGCGCAAACGCTTTGGCCAGAACTTCCTGCACGATGCCGGCGTTATCGATCGCATCCTGCGCGCCATCCGCGCCAAGCCTGAAGACCGCCTGCTGGAAATCGGCCCGGGCCAGGGTGCACTGACACAAGGCCTGCTCAACAGCGGCGCACAGTTGGACGTGGTGGAGCTGGACAAGGACCTGATCCCGATCCTCAACCAGCAATTCGCCGGCATGAGCAATTTCAACCTGCACCAGGGCGACGCGCTGAAGTTCGACTTCAACAGCCTGAACGCGGCGCCGAATAGCCTGCGTGTAGTCGGCAACCTGCCGTACAACATCTCCACGCCGCTGATTTTCCACCTGCTGAACAACGCCGGCATCATTCGCGACATGCACTTCATGCTGCAAAAGGAAGTGGTCGAGCGTCTGGCAGCAGGCCCTGGCGGTGGTGATTGGGGTCGCCTGTCGATCATGGTTCAGTATCACTGCCGGGTTGAACATCTGTTCAACGTTGGTCCGGGAGCGTTCAATCCGCCGCCGAAAGTCGATTCGGCCATCGTACGCCTGGTGCCTCACGCGGTACTGCCGCACCCGGCGAAGGATCACAAGCTGCTGGAGCGCGTCGTGCGCGAAGCCTTCAACCAGCGCCGCAAGACCTTGCGCAACACCCTCAAGTTGCTGCTGAGCAACGACGAGATCGAAGCGGCCGGTGTCGATGGCAGCCTGCGTCCCGAGCAACTCGACCTGGCCGCCTTCGTGCGCCTGGCCGACAAACTCAGCGAACAAGTCCTGCAGGCGCCCGTCGCCGACTGACAGGCGATGAGAGTTATCGGGTAGGACGCCAGACGCGATGTCTGGTTTACTACCCGATACTTGGCCTAGACTGAATCCCATCAGCTACGCCCCGCGTCCCGCTTCGTTTTTAAGGCCTCTTGCATGTCCGATCCTCGTTATCAGGTCAACGTCAGCGTCGTCACTCGCTATCTGGCAGAACAATCGCAACCCGAGCACGAACGCTTTGCCTTCGCCTACACCATCACCGTGCAGAACAATGGCGAGCTCGCCGCCAAGCTGCTCTCGCGGCACTGGGTCATTACCGATGGCGACGGGCATGTCGAAGAGGTGCGCGGTGCAGGCGTTGTCGGCCAGCAGCCGTTGATCGGTCCGGGCAACAGCCACACTTACAGCAGCGGCACCGTCATGACCTCCAAGGTCGGCACCATGCAAGGCACCTACCAGATGCTCGCCGACGACGGCAAGCACTTCGATGCCGTGATCGCGCCGTTCCGCCTCGCGGTGCCCGGAGCCCTGCACTGATGGCAACGTACGCCGTCGGCGACCTGCAAGGCTGCCTCGAACCGCTGCAATGCCTGCTCAAGCAAGTCGCCTTCGACCCTGCCAGGGACCGTCTGTGGTTGGTGGGTGACCTGGTCAACCGCGGCCCGCAGTCGCTGGAAACCTTGCGCTTCCTCTTTAGCATTCGCGAATCGCTGGTATGCGTACTCGGCAACCATGATCTGCACTTGCTGGCCGCCGGGCATAACATCGAACGCCTGAAGAAAAATGACACCCTGCGCGAGATCCTCGAAGCGCCTGACCGTGCCGAGTTGCTTGAGTGGCTGCGCCAGCAAAAACTCATGCACTACGACGAACAGCGCCACATCGCCTTGGTCCATGCCGGCATACCGCCGCAATGGTCATTGCGCAAAGCCTTGAAGTGCGCTGGCGAAGTCGAGGCCGCCCTGCGTGACGACAACCTCTTCGCCCCTTATCTGGATGGCATGTACGGAAACGAGCCGACCAAATGGAACAGTGACCTCACCGGCGTTGATCGTCTGCGAGTGATCACCAACTATTTCACCCGCATGCGCTTCTGCACCAGCGAAGGCAAGCTCGACCTCAAGGGCAAGGAAGGCGCCGACACCGCGCCGCCGGGTTACGCCCCGTGGTTCAAGTACAAGGAGCGCAAGACCAAAGGCCTGAAGATCATCTTTGGTCATTGGGCAGCCCTTGAAGGCAAGTGTGACGAGCCGGGCATCTTTGCCCTCGACACCGGCTGCGTCTGGGGTGGTGCCCTGACCTTGATGAACGTCGATACCCTGGAGCGCCTGAGCTGCAAATGCGACGAGCAGGGTCACACCAAACCACCAGTCGCCTCCCCTATTCCCGAACAAACGTCAGCCAGCGCCCAGCGCTAGACTGCGCTTTCAGCCGAGCCACAGGAGCCCGCCATGAGCGAATTCAAACGTATCCCCCAGAACAGGCCCAAGCCCTGCGCGAACAAGGCGCAGTGGTGGTCGATGTCCGCGATCCGGCAACGTTTGCCGCGCTGCATATCAGTGGTTCGAAGCATCTGGACAACGTTTCCATCTCGGATTTCATCCGCGCCGCCGACCTTGATGCACCGACCGTGGTGGTCTGCTATCACGGCAACTCCAGTCAGAGCGCAGCGGCGTACCTGATCAGCCAGGGCTTCTCCGACGTCTACAGCATGGATGGCGGTTTCGAGTTGTGGCGCACGACTTATCCCGCGGAAACCGCACAAGGTACCGCCGAATAATTTTTTTGTAACGCGCAAGCCCCGGCCCCCGCGGGCTCGCGCAGTGGCAGACGAACGGTCTGCCACAACTAATTACGTATCTCGCCTTTACCTCCCGAATTCCCAACTATCCTTAAGCGCAGGCCATCCAAAACAGGGGAGAGCCGGTACACCGGCGCGCGGGTCATCGGGAGTAGCTTTCGGGGCAGTCAGCTGCGAAAGAGTTCTGGGGGGTAAACAGCAACTGCCTGTTCGGTTGCTGCCAGCATCGACTGAATGATCCGGCGTCGGCTCCACGTATCGAGCGAGGTGACGTCATGAGTATCTTTAGCCACTTCCAACAACGCTTCGAGTCCACACGCCAGGAAGAACTCTCGCTGCAAGAGTATCTTGAGCTGTGCAAAAAGGAACGCAGCGCCTACGCTTCCGCCGCCGAGCGTCTGCTGCTGGCCATCGGTGAACCGGAGCTGCTCGACACCTCGGCCAACTCGAGACTGTCGCGAATCTTTTCCAACAAGGTGATTCGCCGCTATCCGGCCTTTGAAGACTTCCACGGGATGGAAGAATGCATTGACCAGATCGTGTCGTATTTCCGCCATGCCGCTCAGGGTCTCGAGGAGAAAAAACAAATCCTCTACCTGCTCGGCCCCGTCGGTGGCGGTAAATCGTCCCTGGCCGAAAAGCTCAAACAGCTGATCGAGAAAGTGCCCTTCTACGCCATCAAGGGCTCACCGGTATTCGAGTCGCCCCTGGGTCTGTTCAACGCCACTGAAGATGGCGCGATCCTCGAGGAAGACTTCGGCATCCCGCGCCGCTACCTCAACACCATCATGTCGCCATGGGCCACCAAGCGCCTGGCCGAATTTGGCGGCGACATCAGCCAGTTCCGCGTGGTGAAACTCTACCCCTCGATCCTCAACCAGATCGCCGTGGCCAAAACCGAGCCGGGTGATGAGAACAACCAGGACATCTCGGCACTCGTGGGTAAGGTCGATATCCGCAAACTGGAAGAATTCCCACAGAACGACGCCGACGCTTACAGCTACTCGGGCGCACTGTGCCGGGCCAACCAAGGCCTGATGGAATTCGTCGAAATGTTCAAGGCACCGATCAAGGTGCTGCACCCATTGCTGACGGCGACCCAGGAAGGCAACTACAACAGCACCGAGGGCCTGGGCGCGATTCCGTTCACCGGGATCCTGCTGGCTCACTCCAACGAATCGGAGTGGCACACCTTCCGCAACAACAAGAACAACGAAGCGTTCATCGACCGGATCTACATCGTCAAAGTCCCGTACTGCCTACGGGTCAGCGACGAAGTGAAGATCTACGACAAGCTACTGTTCAACAGTTCGCTGGCCAAGGCCCATTGCGCACCCGACACCCTGAAAATGCTCGCCCAGTTCACCGTGCTCTCGCGCCTCAAGGAGCCGGAAAACTCGAACATCTACTCCAAGATGCGCGTGTATGACGGCGAGAACCTCAAGGACACCGATCCGAAGGCCAAGTCGATCCAGGAATACCGCGACAACGCTGGCGTCGATGAAGGCATGAACGGCCTGTCGACCCGGTTCGCGTTCAAGATCCTGTCGAAGGTCTTCAACTTCGATCCGCACGAAATCGCCGCCAACCCGGTGCATTTGCTCTACGTGCTGGAACAGCAGATCGAACAGGAACAATTCCAGGCCGAAACCCGCGAGCGTTATCTGCGCTTCCTGAAAGAGTACCTGGCACCACGCTACATCGAGTTCATCGGCAAGGAGATCCAGACCGCCTACCTCGAGTCTTACAGCGAGTACGGGCAGAACATCTTCGATCGCTACGTGCTGTACGCCGACTTCTGGATCCAGGACCAGGAATACCGCGACCCGGAAACCGGCGAAATCCTCAATCGTGTAGCGCTCAACGAAGAACTGGAAAAAATCGAAAAACCGGCCGGTATCAGCAATCCGAAGGATTTCCGCAACGAAATCGTCAACTTCGTACTGCGTGCCCGGGCCAACAACAACGGCAAGAACCCGACCTGGCTCAGCTACGAAAAACTGCGGGTGGTCATCGAGAAGAAAATGTTCTCCAACACCGAGGACCTGCTGCCGGTCATCAGCTTCAATGCCAAGGCCAGCAAAGAGGACCAGCAAAAGCACAACGACTTCGTCACAAGGATGGTCGAGCGCGGCTACACCGACAAACAGGTACGACTGCTGTCCGAGTGGTACCTGCGGGTCAGAAAATCACAGTAACCCGCTGCCGGTAAGACCGGTTGTCGTCAGCCAGAGGCCTGTGTGCGCATTTTCTGTTACACAGACCTCTGGAAGGTGTTCGAAAGTCGGTAGCGAGGTTCAGGCAGCATCCAAAAGCGCTTGGGGGAGCGTGATCATCCCTTGGCACCGGTCCGATGCTGCATAACCGCTCGCCCCTTTCAGGACAGCTTCTAAGGAGCAGTCATGAGCTATGTGATCGACCGACGTCTCAATGGCAAGAACAAGAGCACGGTGAACCGCCAGCGGTTCCTGCGGCGCTACCGTGATCACATCAAAAAGGCCGTCGAAGAGGCGGTCAGCCGGCGTTCCATTACCGATATGGAACATGGCGAACAGATCAGCATTCCCGGTCGCGACATCGACGAACCGGTGCTTCACCATGGTCGAGGCGGCAAGCAGACCGTCGTACACCCCGGCAACAAGGAATTCACCAGCGGCGAGCACATTGCCCGACCACCCGGAGGTGGCGGTGGCAGAGGCCCCGGCAAGGCCGGTAATTCGGGTGAAGGGATGGATGAGTTCGTCTTCCAGATCACCCAGGAGGAATTCCTCGAATTCATGTTCGAGGACCTCGAGCTGCCGAACCTGGTCAAGCGCAACCTGACCGGGACCGACACCTTCAAGACGGTTCGTGCAGGCATCAGTAACGAGGGCAACCCGTCGCGGATCAACATTATCCGCACCCTGCGCTCGGCCCATGCCCGGCGTATCGCCCTGTCCGGCAGCAGCCGGGCAAAACTGCGCGAAGCCAAAGAGGAGTTGCTGCGACTCAAACGGGAAGAACCGGACAACTTTGGCGACATCCAGGAAATCGAAGCCGAAATCGAGAAACTCAGCGCGCGCATTCACCGGGTGCCGTTCCTCGATACTTTCGACCTCAAGTACAACTTGCTCATCAAGCAGCCGAACCCCAGCTCCAAAGCGGTAATGTTCTGCCTGATGGACGTCTCCGGCTCGATGACCCAAGCGACCAAGGACATCGCCAAGCGCTTCTTCATCCTGCTGTACCTGTTTCTCAAGCGTAACTACGACAAGATCGACGTTGTGTTCATCCGCCACCACACCAGTGCGCGGGAAGTGGATGAAGAAGAGTTTTTCTATTCCCGGGAAACCGGCGGCACGATCGTCTCCAGTGCCTTGAAACTGATGCAGGAGATCATGGCTGAGCGTTATCCGAGCAACGAGTGGAACATCTATGCCGCCCAGGCTTCCGACGGCGACAACTGGAATGATGACTCACCCATCTGCCGCGACATCCTGATCAACCAGATCATGCCGTTTGTGCAGTACTACACTTATGTTGAGATAACCCCTCGCGAACACCAGGCCCTGTGGTTCGAGTACGAACGCATCGCCGAAGCCTTCTCTGACACTTTTGCCCAACAGCAACTGGTCTCGGCCGGGGATATCTATCCGGTCTTCCGTGAACTCTTCCAGCGCAGGTTAGTGACATGACCGCCAAAGAGCAGAAGCGCCAACCCATTTCCACCGGCTCCGAATGGACGTTCGAGCTGATCCAGGCCTACGACAAAGAAATCAGTCGCCTGGCAGCTCGTTATGCCCTGGATACTTATCCCAACCAGATCGAAGTGATCACCGCCGAGCAAATGATGGACGCCTACGCCTCCGTTGGCATGCCGCTGGGTTATCACCATTGGTCCTACGGCAAACACTTCCTCAGTACCGAGAAATCCTACAGCCGCGGCCAGATGGGGCTGGCCTACGAGATCGTGATCAACTCCGACCCATGCATTGCCTATCTGATGGAAGAAAACACCATCTGCATGCAGGCGCTGGTGGTGGCTCACGCCTGCTATGGCCATAACAGTTTCTTCAAGGGTAATTACCTGTTCCGCACCTGGACTGACGCCAGCTCGATCATCGATTACCTGGTGTTCGCCAAGCAGTACATCATGCAATGCGAGGAGCGCCACGGCATCGACGCGGTGGAAGATCTGCTCGATTCCTGCCACGCCTTGATGAACTACGGGGTCGACCGCTACAAACGTCCGTATCCGATTTCCGCCGAAGAAGAACGGCGTCGGCAGAAGGATCGTGAAGAGCACCTGCAGAAACAGATCAACGACTTGTGGCGCACCATTCCAAAAGGTGCCGACAAGTACAGTGACAAGGACAACGCACGCTTCCCCGCCGAACCTCAGGAAAACATCCTGTACTTCATCGAAAAACACGCGCCGCTGCTGGAACCCTGGCAGCGTGAAATCGTGCGGATCGTGCGCAAGATCGCCCAGTATTTTTATCCACAGCGCCAGACCCAGGTGATGAACGAAGGCTGGGCAACGTTCTGGCACTACACCTTGATGAACGACCTTTACGACGAAGGCCTGGTCACCGACGGCTTCATGATGGAGTTCCTGACGTCCCATACCAGCGTGGTAATGCAGCCAGGTTTTGATAGCCCCTACTACAGCGGCATCAACCCCTATGCCCTGGGCTTTGCCATGTACCGGGACATCCGGCGCATGTGTGAACACCCGACCGAAGAAGACTACCGCTGGTTCCCGGACGTCGCCGGCACCGACTGGCTGCCGAGCATCAAGTTCGCCATGAGCAGCTTCAAGGATGAGAGTTTCATCCTGCAGTACCTGTCACCCCAGGTGATCCGCGACCTGAAGCTGTTCAGCATTCTCGATGACGACCAGAAGGACGATCTGCTGGTCCCGGCCATTCACGATGAACCCGGCTACCGGACCATTCGCGAAACCCTGGCGGCCCAATACAACCTGGGCAATCGCGAGCCCAACATCCAGATCTACAGCATCGACCGACGCGGCGACCGCTCCCTGACCCTGCGCCACCAGCAACATGACCGCAAACCGCTGGGCGAGTCCACCGACGAAGTGCTCAAGCACCTGCATCGACTCTGGGGCTTCGATATCCACCTGGAAACCCTGCAAGGCGACCAAGTGATGAAAGTCCATCATGTTCCACCCCGAAGCGAGCACAGCGAGGGGGATTACGGTCGGCTTGACCTGGCTGTCATTCATCTTTGATACGGTTTGTGCCTCCGCGAGTTCGACGCAACGGTTATTCTGTCGAGCTAACGGAGGTTTTTTATGCAGATTTATAAAGTCGGCGGTGCAGTTCGCGATCGCCTGCTGGGCAAGCCTGTCACCGATATCGACTGGGTCGTGGTAGGTGCCACTACCGAAGAAATGCTCGCCAAGGGCTTTCGCCCGGTAGGCGCGGACTTCCCGGTGTTTCTTCACCCAAAAACCGGTGAGGAATACGCTCTCGCCCGGACCGAACGCAAAAGCGGGCGCGGTTACGGCGGCTTCACCTTTCACGCCAGCCCCGAAGTCACCCTCGAAGAAGACTTGATTCGTCGCGACCTGACGATCAACGCCATGGCCGAAGACGACCAGCAAAACCTGACCGATCCTTACCATGGCCAACGGGACCTTGAGGCTCGCCTACTTCGCCACGTTTCCCCCGCGTTTGCCGAAGATCCACTCCGAGTACTGCGCGTTGCCCGCTTTGCGGCGCGCTATGCCGGACTCGGTTTCAGCGTCGCAGCCGAGACCCTGGAACTGATGCGCCAACTCAGCGATTCAGGTGAACTTGAAGCATTGACCGCAGAACGCAGCTGGAAAGAAATCTCCCGCGCCTTGATGGAAGATCAGCCACAGGTGTTTATCGAGGTGCTGCGCGCGTGCGATGCGCTAAAAGTGCTGATGCCGGAAGTCGACGCTTTGTTTGGCGTACCGCAACCGGAAGCCCATCACCCGGAGATCGATACAGGCGTGCACACCTTGAGCGTGCTGGAGCAATCGGCGCTGCACAAACAGCCGCTGACAGTGCGCTGGGCCTGCCTGCTGCATGACCTGGGCAAAGGGCTGACGCCCGAGGCAGATTGGCCGCGCCATATTGCCCACGAGCACACGGGCCTGAAGCTGATCAAAGCGGTCAACGAACGCTTCAAGGCACCGAAAGACTGCCAGGAATTGGCGTTACTGGTGGGTCAGTATCACACCCACGGGCATCGAGCCCTGGAGCTCAAGCCGTCGACCTTGCTCGAGTTGCTGCAGAGTTTCGACGTATACCGTCGGCCGCAGCGGTTTGAGGAGTTTATTGCAGCGTGCGAGATGGATGCCCGCGGGCGTAAAGGCCTGGAGCAGAGAACTTATCCACAGGCGGATTATTTGCGCGGGGCGGCGAATGCGGCTCGGGGCGTGGCAGTGCAGCCGTTGCTGGAGAAGGGATTCAAGGGGCCGGAGTTGGGTGAGGCGATAAAGCTTGAGCGGCTTAAGGCGCTGAAAGCCTACAAAGAACAAGCGTAAGCAAGATCAAAAGATCGCAGCCTTCGGCAGCTCCTACGGATGTACATCAATCCCCTGCCGGAGCTGCCGAAGGCTGCGTCTTTTGCTTCATAGCAAATTCGAAGGGGTCAACGGCTCACCGCGCCACTCAAACGCCACCGGCGCCAACACCTGATCAATCTGCGCTTCGCCCCACAAGGTCGCAAAGCTTTTGCCTACACCCGGATGCACCCGGCCTGGCGCTATCAGCGACAATGGCCACAGCACGAAGGCATTTTTCAGAATTTCTGCCCGAGGCAGGATCAAGCCATCGAAGTTACCCACCAGATCGCCGAACAACAACACGTCGATATCCAGCGGCAGCCCCTTGCGATCCGGCGCATAGCGACCGTTGTCCGCCTCGATGAATTTCAGTCGGCGATCCAGCTCCATCAACGGCAGGTCGGTGTACGCCGACACCACGAAGTTGAAGAACGGCCCACTCTTGATCCCCACCGGCTGGCTTTCGAAGACCGCCGAACAGCGGATATCCACCAGAAAACCCGCGAGGGCTTCCAGGCCAGCCTGCAAATGGGTTTCGCGCTCGATATTGCTACCGAGCCCGAGGTACACCTGAGTCAGCGACATCCGCGCTCGATCTCCACGCCCACACCACCAGTGGCCGCCGGCACAGCGCCCGGCTTGGTCAGCTTGAGACGCATCCAGGTGATTTTGAATTCGCTCATCAGCACTTCAACCAGACGCTCGGCGAAGGTTTCGACCAATTGGAACTGCGCTTGCTCGGCAAACGCCTGGATTCGCGACGAAACGCTCGCGTAGTCGAGCGCCAGGGTCAGGTCGTCACCGGCCGCCGCCGGGCGGTTGTCCCAGGCGAAGCTCAGATCAAGTCGCAGACATTGTCGGATGCCGCGCTCCCAGTCGTAGGCACCAATGACAGTGTCGACTTCCAGGCCCTCGATAAACACTCTGTCCAAGCACTTTTCTCCGCTGCACGACAAGGGCGCAATGCGCCGTTAGAATCAAGGCGTCCTCGCCCGGAATAGTTAGCATGTTTTGGTTATTGGCGACCTTCGCCTACCTGCTCGGCTCTCTGTCCTTCGCCATTTTGCTCAGCCGCCTGACCGGCAACCCCGATCCGCGAATGGGTGGCTCGGGCAATGCCGGTGCCACCAACATGTTGCGCCTGGTCGGCAAGAAACTCGCCGTCCTGACGTTACTCGGCGACCTGTGCAAAGGCTTGCTGCCTGTGCTGATCGCCGGTGTTGCCGGCCTTTCGCTGCAAGATCAAGCCTGGATCGGTGTTTGTGCCGTCATCGGCCACCTGTTCCCGCTGTACTTCCGCTTTCGCGGCGGCAAGGGTGTCGCCACCGCGGCCGGCATGTTGCTGGGCCTCTACCCGCCTGCAGCCTTGCTGGCGCTCTGTGCCTGGCTGCTGACGTTCTACCTGACCCGCACCAGCTCACTGGCGGCGCTGATCGCCACACCGCTGACCCTGCCATTGCTCGCCTGGCAAGAGCCGGCGGCCCTGCTGCCCATGAGCGCACTCACAGGCCTGATCGTCTGGCGCCATCGCGGCAATCTACGCGACCTGTTTGCCGGGCGCGAACGGCATTTTTAAATACCGGACGTGAACCCCGCTCATCACAACGCCGACAATTGCTCCATCGGCCAGCGCGCCTGCACGCTGATCGCCAGGCTTTCGTGCTGACCGGCCTGCAAACGCTGGCAGCCGGCAAACGCAATCATCGCGCCGTTATCGGTGCAAAACTCGGGGCGGGCGTAAAACACGTCGCCCTTCATGTCGCCGAGCATTTTCTCCAGTGAAGTACGCAGCGCCTTGTTCGCACTGACGCCCCCAGCGATCACCAGGCGCTTCATGCCCGCCGCTTTCAGGGCCCGCTTGCACTTGATGGTCAAAGTCTCCACCACGGCCTGCTGGAACGCCAGCGAGATGTCGCAACGGGCTTGCTCGCTGTCGTCCCCGGCGCTGACGCATTGCTGCCAGGTGTTCAGGGCAGAGGTTTTCAAGCCACTGAAGCTGAATGCCAGACCCGGGCGATCACACATCGGACGCGGGAAAGTGAAACGTCCTGCAACCCCCTGCTCCGCCAGACGGGCGATTTCCGGGCCACCCGGATAATTCAGGCCCATCATCTTCGCGGTCTTGTCGAACGCTTCACCGGCGGCATCGTCGAGGGTCTCGCCCAACAACGTGTATTGGCCTATTCCGTCGACCTGAACCAGTTGCGTATGACCACCCGACACCAACAAAGCGACGAACGGGAATTCGGGCGGTTGAGGCTCCAGCATCGGCGCCAGCAAATGACCTTCCATGTGGTGCACGCCCAGGGCCGGAATCCCCCAGGCAAAGGCCAGCGCCTGGGCACAGGAAGCCCCCACCAACAGCGCGCCGACCAGGCCAGGGCCCGCGGTATAAGCGATCGCATCGATCTCGGTCGGCACACAGCCAGCTTCAGCCAACACCTGACGGATCAAGGGCAGCATGCGTTTGACGTGATCACGCGAGGCCAGCTCCGGCACCACCCCGCCATAGGCGCGATGCAGGTCGATCTGGCTAAACAGCGCGTCGGCCAGCAGGCCGCGCTCACTGTCATATAATGCGACACCAGTTTCGTCGCAGGAGGTTTCTAATCCCAGTACTAGCATGGGTTTGCGCCTTGTTTAGGCTGAATTCGAAGGCGCGCATAATAGTCGCCATGGGATGCCCCGACTAGCGGTTTTCGATCAGAGGCTTTGCATTCCGGTCGATGAGGAGTTAACATCCGCAACCCTTAAAAACCGACGTCTTCAAGTGCTCTTTTGCCGCGAGGATGTTGACCCCGGTAATGAATGAAGGTAGCTCTGGATGCCAGCCGTCAAAGTAAAAGAGAACGAACCCTTCGACGTAGCTCTGCGTCGTTTCAAGCGCTCCTGCGAAAAAGCCGGTGTACTGGCTGAAGTTCGTAGCCGCGAATTCTACGAGAAGCCAACTTCTGAGCGTAAGCGTAAAGCAGCAGCCGCTGTTAAGCGTCACGCCAAGAAAGTACAGCGCGAACAGCGCCGCGCCGTTCGTCTGTACTAATACACAGACGTTCGTAGCAAGCTTCTGCCAAGCCCGGCCCTCAGCCGGGCTAATGGCATTTGCGGGAATCGCTTGATGTTTCACCGTCAAAGCCGCCGACGCGACCGAGACAAACCTGCTTCACAGCGTCAGACCTGGCTCTTTTGCCAGCGGTGCACGTCTTTTCTGACGAGCCTTTCAAGGCTACTGACGAGCACACCCACTGATTCCTCTTACGACGATCAGCCCAAGGCACCTGCTTGCGTGCCCGTTTATGAGCTATCCAAGGCCTTCGACTGGCCGCAGCGGATTCAGCGCAACACTTTCATATAGTCGAATACTGATCGGTACTAACGTCAGTGGATTTTCGGCAGATACACTTCCCGACAGCGATTACGCAGACGACACTGGTCGAGCCGCATATCTTGCGCGCCTCAAGCAATGACCCGCGTTCGCCAGCCCTTCGTTTTGGGTCCATTTCAGCGCAGATGACGAGACCGCCATGGCCGGGCTAATTCCCCAGAGCTTCATTGACGACCTTCTGAACCGCACCGACATCGTCGATGTGGTCAGCTCGCGCCTGCAAATGAAAAAGGCCGGCAAGAACTACACCGCCTGCTGCCCGTTCCACAAAGAGAAAACCCCTCCTTCAGCGTCAGCCCCGACAAGCAGTTCTATTACTGCTTTGGCTGCGGCGCTGGCGGTAACGCCCTCGGCTTCATGATGGACCACGACAACCTGGACTTCATCCAGGCTGTCGAAGAACTGGCCAAAGCCGCCGGCATGGAAATACCCCGCGAAGAAAGCGGCCGACCGCACAAGCCGCGGCAGCCGACTGATTCGCCGCTGTACCCGCTGCTCACCGCCGCCGCCGACTTTTACCGGCAAGCGCTGAAAAGCCACCCATCGCGCAAAGCCGCCGTGGATTATTTGAAAGGTCGCGGCCTGACCGGCGAAATCGCCCGGACTTCGGCCTCGGCTTCGCCCCGCCCGGCTGGGACAATCTGTTCAAGCACTTGAGCAGCGACACCCTGCAACAGAAAGCCATGGTCGATGCCGGCCTGCTGATCGAGAACGCCGAGAGCGGCAAACGCTATGACCGCTTCCGCGATCGCGTGATGTTCCCGATCCGCGACAGTCGCGGGCGCATCATCGCTTTCGGCGGCCGAGTACTGGGTGACGACAAACCGAAATACCTGAACTCACCGGAAACCCCGGTATTCCATAAAGGCCAGGAGCTTTACGGCCTCTATGAAGCGCGCAAGAACAACCGCAACCTCGACGAAATCATCGTCGTTGAAGGCTACATGGACGTCATCGCCCTCGCCCAGCAAGGTTTGCGCAACGCCGTCGCGACCCTGGGCACCGCCACCAGCGAAGAGCACCTGAAGCGACTGTTTCGCGTCGTACCCAACGTACTGTTCTGTTTCGACGGTGACCAGGCCGGCCGCAAAGCCGCCTGGCGAGCACTGGAAGCAGCGCTGCCATGCCTGCAGGACGGGCGACGGGCACGCTTCCTGTTTCTGCCCGAAGGTGAAGACCCCGATACGCTGGTCCGCTCCGAGGGCACCGACGCCTTCCGCGCGCGAATCAATCAACACGCTCAACCGCTGGCCGATTATTTCTTTCAGCAGTTGACTGAGGAATCGGACCCGCGCTCGCTCGAAGGCAAGGCCCACATGGCCACCCTCGCTGCGCCGCTGATCGAAAAAGTCCCGGGCGCCAACCTGCGCATCCTGATGCGCCAGCGACTGACCGAAATCACCGGCCTGACTGGCGAAGCCATGAGTCAGCTGGTGCACCGCGCCCCTCAGGAAGCGCCACCAGCCTACGATCCGGGCATCGATTACGATGCCATGCCGGATTACAGCGACTACCATCAGCCGCAGGCACAAGAGCTGCACGTGCCGCAGCAGGAATGGACACCGAAAAAACCCGGTGCTGGCGGCAAGAAGTGGGACAAGAAACCCTGGGACAAGAACGGCAAGCGTGGCGGCGATCGCGATCAACAAAGTGCCCCGCGCACCCCGATTGCCGTCGAAGCCCCAACACTGATTGCATTACGCACGCTGATTCATCATCCGCAACTGGCTGGCAAGGTAGAAACCGCTAACCACTTCGCCAATGAAAGCAACACGTATGCACAACTGCTGGTGGCCCTCATCGAGGCCTTGCAGAAAAATCCTAAGCTAAACTCTATCCAGCTAATGGCCCGCTGGCATGGCACCGATCAAGGGCGCCTGCTCAAAGCATTAGCGGAAAAGGAGTGGCTAATTGACGGCGATAACCTTGAACGACAGTTTTTAGACACCATTACTAGGTTATCAGCGGGTCAACACACAGATACTTTGGAAGCACTGATCAAAAAAGCAAGGCAACCGGGATTGACCCCAGAGGAAGCAAATCAGATCGCAAATCAGATGCGCGACCTATTAAAACGCAATGTGGCTGTATCAAACCCGACCTCAACTGGCGCGTGAGGTCATAGCTCAGGTATAATCCTCGGCTTGTTTTTTGCCCGCCAAGACCTTCAGTGGATAGGGTGTTATGTCCGGAAAAGCGCAACAGCAGTCTCGTATCAAAGAGTTGATCACACTTGGTCGTGAGCAGGGTTACCTGACTTACGCGGAGGTCAACGACCACCTGCCGGAGGATATTTCAGATCCGGAACAGGTGGAAGACATCATCCGCATGATCAATGACATGGGGATCAACGTATTCGAGGTTGCGCCAGATAAGGATTCCCTTATGCTGGCCGACGCCGATACTGACGAAGCCGCGGCCGAAGAGGCAGCAGCAGCGTTGGCAGCGGTCGAGACCGACATTGGTCGCACCACCGACCCAGTGCGCATGTACATGCGCGAAATGGGTACGGTAGAGCTCCTCACACGTGAAGGCGAAATTGAAATCGCCAAGCGTATTGAAGAGGGCATCCGCGAAGTGATGGGCGCAATTGCGCACTTCCCTGGCACGGTTGACCACATTCTGTCCGAATACACTCGCGTCACCACCGAAGGTGGCCGCCTGTCCGACGTCCTGAGCGGTTATATCGACCCGGACGACGGCATTGCGCCGCCTGCTGCAGAAGTGCCGCCGCCTGTCGATCCGAAAGCCGTGAAAGCGGATGACGATACCGACGACGACGAAGCTGAAGCCAGCACCGACGACGAAGAAGAAACCGAAAGCGGTCCGGATCCGGTCATCGCAGCACAGCGTTTTGGCGCTGTCTCCGATCAGATGGAAATCACCCGCAAGGCGCTGAAGAAGCACGGTCGTGGCAACAAAGCGACGATTGCCGAACTGGTGCTGCTGGCTGAGCTGTTCATGCCGATCAAACTGGTGCCGAAGCAATTCGAAGGCCTGGTCGAGCGTGTTCGCAGTGCCCTGGATCGTCTGCGTCAGCAAGAGCGCGCGATCATGCAGCTCTGCGTTCGTGATGCGCGCATGCCGCGTGCCGATTTCCTGCGCCAGTTCCCGGGTAATGAAGTCGACGAAAGCTGGTCCGACGGCCTCGCCAAGGGCAAAGGCAAATACGCCGAAGCCATTGGTCGCCTGCAACCGGACATCCTTCGTTGCCAGCAAAAGCTGATCGCGCTGCAAACCGAAACCGGTTTGACGATTGCCGAGATCAAGGACATCAACCGTCGCATGTCGATCGGTGAGGCCAAGGCCCGCCGCGCGAAGAAAGAGATGGTTGAAGCGAACTTGCGTCTGGTGATCTCCATCGCCAAGAAGTACACCAACCGTGGCCTGCAATTCCTCGATCTGATCCAGGAAGGCAACATCGGTTTGATGAAAGCGGTAGACAAGTTCGAATACCGCCGCGGCTACAAATTCTCGACTTATGCCACCTGGTGGATCCGTCAGGCGATCACTCGCTCGATCGCCGACCAGGCCCGCACCATCCGTATTCCGGTGCACATGATCGAGACGATCAACAAGCTCAACCGTATTTCCCGGCAGATGTTGCAGGAAATGGGTCGCGAACCGACCCCGGAAGAGCTGGGCGAACGCATGGAAATGCCTGAGGACAAGATCCGTAAGGTATTGAAGATCGCTAAAGAGCCGATCTCCATGGAAACCCCGATCGGTGATGACGAAGACTCTCACCTGGGTGACTTCATCGAAGACTCGACCATGCAGTCGCCAATCGATGTGGCTACCGTTGAGAGCCTTAAAGAAGCGACTCGCGAAGTTCTCTCCGGCCTCACTGCCCGTGAAGCCAAGGTTCTGCGCATGCGCTTCGGTATCGACATGAATACCGACCACACCCTCGAGGAGGTTGGTAAGCAGTTCGACGTGACCCGTGAACGGATTCGTCAGATCGAAGCCAAGGCGCTGCGCAAGCTGCGCCACCCGACGAGAAGCGAGCATTTGCGCTCCTTCCTCGACGAGTGATCACAGAACCCCGGCCCAGGCCGGGGGTTTTGCTTTATACAGATTAAATCCCCGCACTGCCCCCGCCGAATTGCCCGTCTACACTCGAAACATTCCCCCCGAGCCATAACGAGACCGTTATGCCCAGACTGCCGACCGTGCTTTTTTGCTGTCGCTGATGACCTGGACCGCAACGGCTGGCGCGCTGACTCTAACCGACGAAGAACGTAGCTGGCTGGCGGCTCACCCGGACCTGCGTCTGGGCGTGGACGCGTCCTGGCCACCGTTTGAGTTCCGCGACGAACAGAACCGTTATCAGGGTCTGGCAGCGGACTACATCAACGTGATCCGCCAACGCCTGGACATCAAGCTCACGCCCATCGAACCCGTCAGTTGGACGGTCGTCCTGGAGCAGGTCAAAGCGGGCAAGCTGGACCTGCTGCCGGGCATCATGTCGACACCCGAACGCCAGACTTACCTGGCGTTCACCCGCCCCTACCTGGACTTTCCGATTGTGATCCTCGCCCATGTCGGCGGCGCCCAGCCGCGCAAAATCGAGGACCTGTATGGCCTGAAAATCGCTGTGGTGGAAAACTACGCGCCCCATGAGCTGCTACGCACCCACCATCCGGACCTGAACCTGGTGCCGATGCCCAACGTCAGTTCAGCGTTGCAGGCGCTAGCGACCGATGAAGTGGACGCCGTGGTCGGCGATCTGGCCTCCAGTGTCTGGAGCCTGCGTCAGCTCAAACTCGACGGGCTTTATGTCAGCGGCGAGACGCCCTATCGCTATCAGTTGGCAATGGCAGTGCCGCCGAAGAACAAAATGCTCGTCGGCATTATCGATAAAGTTCTGGCGGACATGAGCCCGAGCGAAGTCAGCGCCATCCAGGAGCATTGGGTCGGTAACGTGCTCGATCATCGGACCTTCTGGTCGGACCTGCTTGTGTACGGCCTGCCAGGTTTGCTGTTACTGATCATCGTGCTGGCGGTGGTCATCCGGATCAACCGTCGATTGAGCTCGGAAATAGCCCGACGGATTGACCTGGAACAGGAACTGCGCAGCAGCGAATACCACTATCGCGGGCTGGTAGAGAGTCTGTCGGCCATTGCCTGGGAAGCGCGGATCAGCGATTTCACCTACAGCTACGTGTCGCCCCACGCTGAAGACTTGCTGGGCTATCCCCTGCCCCATTGGCTGATCCCGGGTTCTGGCGCAACATCATCCACCCGGCGGATCTGACCCGCGCGCAAAACTTCTGCGATCACGAAGTGCTGGCCGGTCGCGATCACAGCGTCGATTACCGGGTGATCACTGCCGATGGTCGCTGCTTGTGGGTGCGCGACATTGTCAGCCTGATCGAACACGGCCACGAACCGGTGCTGCGCGGGCTGATGATCGACATCAGCGAAGCCAAGCGCACCGAAGAGGCGCTGCGCCTCTCGGAACAGAAATTCGCCTCGGTGTTCGAGCAATGCCCGGACATTCTGGTGATCGCACGGCTTTCCGATGGTTGCCTGCTGGAGGTCAACGAGGCGTTCGAAGAGCAGATCGGCCTTAAAGCCGTAGACGTCATCGGCCAAACCGCCACCGAGCTGAACATCTGGGGCATTCCGGGCGTGGGGCCGGGACTGTTACAGCGGTTGCAGGCCGGCAGTATCCGCAACCTGGAGATGCCCTTTCGCCGCAATAATGGCCAGGTGTTCACCGGCCTGATTTCCGCCGAACCCTTCGATCTAGATACAACACCTGCGCTGGTGGTGGTGGTGCGGGACATCAGCCAGCTCAAGGAAACCCAGCAACAGCTGCAAACCTCCGAAGAGAAGTTCGCCAAAGCCTTCCATGCCTCCCCTGATGGCTTGCTGCTGTCTCGCCAGAGCGACGGCCTGCTGCTGGAGGTCAACGAAGGGTTCAGCCGTATTACCGGCTTCAACAGCGCGATGTCGTTGGATCGCTCGGCGCTGGACCTGGGTATTTGGGTCAATCTGAACGAACGCAAACAGATGCTCGACCTACTGAACCGGGATGGCTTCGTCCGGGATTTCACCTGCCACATCCGCCGCAACGACGGGCAGATCCGCCTCTGCGAGGTGTCCAGCCGCCCGCTGCCGATCGGCGATGAAGACTGCATGCTGACCATCGCCCGGGACATCACCGAACGGCACCTGATGCAGGAAAAACTGCAACAGGCCGCCACCGTGTTCGAAAGCACCGCCGAAGGCGTACTGATCACCGACACCCAACAGCATATCAGTGCGGTTAACCGCGCGTTTACCGAAATCACCGGCTACAGCGAGAGCGAAGCACTGGGCCACACCCCTCGCCTGCTCGCCTCGGGCCTGCATGACAGCGCGTTCTATGCGGCCATGTGGCATCAGTTGACCGATGAAGGTCATTGGCAAGGCGAGATTTCCAACCGACGCAAGAATGGCGAGCTCTACCCGAGCTGGCTGACCATCAGCGCCGTGCGCAACCGCGACAAGTTCATTACTCACTTTGTCGCGGTGTTCGCCGACATCTCCAGCCTCAAGCACGCCCAGGCCAAACTCGATTACCAGGCCCACCACGATCCGCTCACCGGCCTGCCAAACCGCACGCTGTTCGAAAGCCGATTGCTGACGGCGCTCAACAACCAGCAGGAAAACGGCGGACAGGGTGCTGTGTTGTTCCTCGACCTGGACCGCTTCAAGCACATCAATGACAGCCTCGGCCACCCGGTCGGCGACCTGCTGCTCAAAGGCATCGCCGTGCGTCTCAAGGAGCAACTCAGGGACATCGACACCGTGGCGCGCCTCGGCGGTGACGAGTTCATCATCCTGCTGCCCGGCCTGCAGCAAGCCAGCGACGCCGACCACATCGCCACCAAACTGCTCAACTGCTTCGCCGCACCGTTCCAGGCCGGCGAGCACGAGTTCTTCATCAGCGCCAGCATCGGCACCAGCCTGTACCCCAAGGACGGTTGCGACGTCGCCACGCTGGTGAAGAACGCCGACGCAGCGATGTATCGCTCCAAGGCCAAGGGCCGCAACCGGGTCGAAAGCTACACCCGCGACCTCACTGCCCAGGCCAGCGAACGGGTTGCGCTGGAACACGAATTGCGCCGCGCCATCGAGCGCAATGAGCTGCACCTCTACTACCAACCGAAGATCAGCCTCGACGACCATCGACTGGTCGGCGCCGAAGCGCTCATTCGCTGGCGTCACCCAACCTTCGGCGACGTACCTCCCGAGCACTTCATTCCCCTGGCCGAAGAAAACGGCATGATCCTGCAGATCGGCGATTGGGTCCTCGAAACAGCGTGCCGACAGATGTTCGAGTGGAGTCAACTCTACGAAAGCCCAGGCCCGCTGTCGGTCAACCTCGCCGGCGCGCAACTGCGCCAGCCAAATTTGCTCGGGCGCATCGAGCAACTGCTCAAGGACAACCGGCTCAAACCCGGTTTTCTGCAACTGGAAATTACCGAAAACTTCATCATGAGCCAGGCCGAAGAGGCGTTGTCGGTGCTGCACCAACTCAAACGCCTGGGTGTCCAACTGGCGATCGACGACTTCGGCACCGGCTATTCATCCCTGAGCTACCTCAAGCGCTTGCCGCTGGACATCCTCAAGATCGACCAGTCCTTTGTCCGCGGCCTGCCTGACGATCCCCACGATGCGGCGATTGTGCGCGCCATCATCGCGCTCGGCCGCAGCATGCAATTCACCATCATCGCCGAGGGTGTCGAAACCCAGGCACAGCAAGAATTCCTCGCCTTTGAGGGCTGCGAACAGATCCAGGGCTACATCGTCAGCCTGCCATTACCGCCGGAAGAATTCGCTGCAACGTTTCTTCGAGTTACCGTATCGGATTTTTCGGATAGCACAGCCGAGAAACCGTCGCTATAATCCGCGGCCTACTGAGGGCCTATAGCTCAGTTGGTTAGAGCAGGGGACTCATAATCCCTTGGTCGTAGGTTCGAGTCCTACTGGGCCCACCATACTCAAAGCCGCGCACTGCGCGGCTTTCGTACATCTGGCGGTTATGAATTTTAGGGCTCGGAGACTTTCAAAACAGAGGAAGTGTCCAATAAGTGTCCAACCCGCTTTGCCAAAGGGTTCAGATTGACCACCTCGGCCAGGTGCCCAGGACTGAAGTGGGCGTACTTCTGAGTCATAGCCAGGGAGGAATGACCTAACACTTTTTGCAAGGTGATGATGTCTCCCCCGTTCATCATGTAATGACTTGCGAAGGTGTGACGTAACACGTGAGTGAGCTGCCCTGCCGGCAGATCCAACGCCGCTGCATCCACAGCACGCCTGAATGTTTCGTAGCAGGGCGTAAATGGGAGTGCCTTTTGCAGGCGCTTTTCCAGCTCCTTGGAGATCGGAACAGTTCGGTTCTTGCTCGACTTGGTTTTGCTGTAGTGAATACGCTGTTGTCGCACCTGGCGTAACTGTAAGCCCTCCGCCTCACCCCATCGCGCCCCGGTTGATAAACAAACCTCAGCGACCAGTAGCGCGTCGTCGTCCAAGGCCCGCAGGCAATCCAGCAGTAGATCCATCTGGTCATTGACCAAGTAGGCCATTTCCGTTTCGTCAAACCGCAGCCCACGAACATTGGCGAGCGGATTAGGCTCGCGCCACTCCTCTAGCCGCTCCAGCTCGTTGAACACAGCCCGTAGATAGGCCAGCTCATGATTGAGCATATTCGCGCTTGTAGGCTTACCTGGCTTGCCTTCCTTCGTATAACGGGAGTGCTTACCCTCGGCACGCTCGGCACGATACTGGGCAAAGTGAGAGGCGTTGAAGTGGGATGCTTTCGGGTTCCCCATCCGTTCAGCCATTGACAGCAGAAGGTCTTTGCGTTGTTCACCAGTTTTGAGGGTCTGGCCATGCAATGTGTGCCAGCGCTCGATCAGATCGGAAAGCCTGCGTGAATCCGCCTTAACCTTCTTTTCGAACTCCCCTTTCACCCCCTCACCCAGGATTCGACGCTCGAAATAAAGCGCCTCTCCCTTTGTGCGGAAAACCTTACGAATACGCCCACCCTCACTGCCCTCCGGACGGCAGTCGACCTTGTAGCGGCCATCCGCTAACAGTTTGATAGACATGGGTTATTCCGGGCTAATCTGACCAGACTCCGGCGCTACGTCACCGGTGACCAACCATAGGGCGTATTTCTTGAAACGTGGGTGATTAGCAATTTTCAAAAGTGCTGGGGCTCCGACCTCAATAAATCCTGCCTCGTATTTCCTGAATGTACTTTCACTGAAGCCCAGGGCCGCGCAGAACTCTTTCTGCGTCAATCGCTCAGCTTTTCGAATCAATTTGAATTTCGCGGCAAAGTCCATCAAACCCTCTTGACTTGTTCCTTACAAGGAATGAATATGTTCCCCGCAAGGAACATATGTCCCATATTTCCCATAGGGTATCCATCGAGGGTAGCAGAATGAAGATCTGTATAGACACGCCATACGTAACCGTCGCCGAGTTTGTTCGGCGCTCCGGACAGTCCGACTCAGCAATTCGAAAAGCAGTAGATCAGGGAATCTACCTTGCTCTCCCGCCGCCGCCAGGTTCGAAAGCAATCATGATCAATATGGTGCACCTCGCCATGGAGGCTGCTGAGCAAGCTGAACGAGTTCGTGGTGGAAAAACCGAAGCCGGTGACGAGTAAGGGGCCGGCATATGCAATTCGAAGACATCTACCGTCTGGAAGTGATCGACGCCCTGGAAAAGGATCTCGATCTAGACTTCAAAGACATCAAAGGCCCCAAGTACCTGCAGCAAGGTATTTGCCCGGGATGCGGCGAGCGAACGCTGTACATCGCTCGTAAGCAGCCGTATCAGCTCAAGTGCAACCGCCTCAATCAATGCCAGTTCGAAGAGAAAACCCGCGAACGCTACAGCTACCTGTTCGAAAACCTCAGTGAGCGATTCCCCAAGACCGAGCTAAATCCAAACGCCACGGCCGATGCCTACCTGCAGCGCAACCGAGGCTTTGATATCAGCAAGATGAAAGGCTGGTACGAACAGGGCCGCCGCAAAATGGACGATGGTCAATGGGCCGATACCGTCCGTTTTCCGCTCTGTGATGGCTACTGGGAACGGATCATCGACGCAACCATGGTCGCAGCCAACAAGGGCGACAAGGCTGGCATCAAGTACAAAATGAGCTACAAGTCCGGCGGCTGGATGCCACCCGCTATGGCTATCGAAGCAGGCGATAGCGTGTACATCGTCGAGGGTATCTTTCACGCCGTTGCTTTGTACCTGGCTGGCTACAAGGTGATTGCATCTATCTCGGCCAACAACTTCCCTTGGGATGTGATCGAAGCCAACAAGGGCAAGAAGGTGCGCTGGATCATCGCCTTGGACGATGACAAAGCTGGCCACCTGATGATTCCCAAGTATCGCCGCCAGTTACACACCATGGATGAGGTCGCTTGGGTAGCCCTGTCTGGACCCGATCGTGATTGGGACGACGTGTACCGCGACGGCCAACTGGACGACGCGTTCATGCAGGAAGCCAGCCACCTGGGCCGACTGTTCGTTGCCCCTAACCCGGCCAAAAAGCCTTCTTGCTTCATTTGAAAAGACCCCTGAGTTTTTCTTGCTGGAGTTTGGCAACCGCTTATTTACCGCAAAGGTGAACTCCGATGAGTTGAACAAGGAGGCCAACAAGGACAAGGACCAGGAAGGTGGAGGCGTACCGAAAACCCGGGAAGAACTGTTCGACAAGTATTGCGATATACGGCAGGTGGCCAACTGTGTCCCGCACTTCGAATACATCCAACGTGATGCGCTCAGTGGCGATCAGCAGTTTTTCTTCCAGTTCAACTTCCCGAACCCGGCTCAGAACTGCAAAGAGCCACTGGCACCCAACTCCATCGGTGACCCCCGCAGCTTTTCAAAATCCCTTCTGGAGCGCACGCCGGGTGGCAACTTCGAAGGGGGAGAAAAGGTGTTGGCCATGTTACGCAGCAAGTGGCTGGAAAACGCCCTGACGGTTCGCGCTCTGCCGTTTGTGGGTTATGACGCGACCAGCAAGACCTATTGCTATCAAACGTTCGGTTATCACAAAGGCCGCGAGTACATGGCCAACAGTCACGGCTATTTGGAAGTCGGGAAAACCGGGCTGAAAACATCACTCAGCAGCCTGGCCCTGACACGCGGGCCGGACTTTGATCCTCACTGGTTTTCAGACTTCGTTGAAGTCAACAGCCTGAATGGCTTGGCGGCCCTGTCATGGTGGACGGCGACCCTGTTCACCCAACAGATCCGTAGCAAACAAGAGTCGTGGCTTTTTTTAGAGCTGACAGGGGATGCCGGTGCTGGCAAGTCCAGTTTGCTGCGATTCCTCTGGCGCCTGTTCGGCCGGGCCAATTACGAGGGTATGAAACCTAACGCCACCGGGGCCAGCGCCATCGGTTTGACCCGGGCCTTGTCGCAGGTCAGCAACCTCCCGGTAGTTCTGATCGAGTCAGACAGCACAATTGTCGACGCCCAAGGCCGTGAGACCACCAGTCAATACAACTGGGAAGACTGGAAAATGCTCTATGACCATAACGCCAACATCCGCACCGTGGGCGTCAAGTCATCGAGCAATGACACCGACAGCCTGATCTTTCTTGCCGCCCTTTGCATATCTCAAAACGCCAGCGTGAAAGGCTCTGAGGCCATCCTGACGCGAATTGCCCACATGCATTGCACACGTGCAGGGCATACACCGGCTCGCAAGGTCATAGCCACTCGTTTGAACGCCCTCCCGGTCGAAGAACTTGCAGGCTATTTGCGCCGGTGCCTGGAGCAAGAAGCGAGCTGGCTGGAACATTACTTTGCAGCCTTCGCCGAGTACGAGGCAAAGCTACAAATGAACCAAGCCATTCAGCATCAGCGGATCGTGCAATGCCATGCGCAACTGATGGCGGCCGCCAAGGCCACTCAGGCGCTGTTCCCCGAATGGAGTGACCAACTCCTGGATCAACTCTTTAAGCACGTAGAGAACCGCGCCATTGATCGGCAGCAACGTGTCAGCAGCGAGGACCCAACGGCCGCCAGGTTCTGGCAGATCTATCACTACCTGAATGAAAAGGTGATCACGATCACTGACCAGGACGGGGTTCGGGAGGTCACTCAGGAGACGCTGAATCACAGCTCCGATCGCACCCTGATTGCAATCAACATCGAGCACTTCCACAACGCTTGTCGGCTCGCTGGCCAGGAAGTCATCCACGCCACCCAACTTCAACGTGCACTGCCGAAAAGCAGCTCACACACCTACGTTGAGACTCGCAAAGTTCGGTCGGTGATTGAGAAGCGCCCGCTCAACTGCTGGATCTTCCGCAAGGGGGGAAAGAGTGATGAACGTCGGAGAGATGAAAGTCCGTGTGAAGGCCGGTACAGGGCGTTTTGCTGGAATGCGCGTGTTGCCAACAATATGCCGGAACATCCGGAACATTATTAATATCTATAAAAATATCTATATAAAACATATAGATAAACAACATACCACCATCACTACTAGCCGGAACACGCTGGAACACACCGGAACATTCTTTACGGCTCTGTTCCAGAAATGTTCCGGCAACCCAGTTTTCCGGAACATCGCTACAGGCCTTGTAATTCAAGGTCTCCAGTCAATCAGAGAAAAAAGCTGTTCCGGTATGTTCCGGCTCCAGGGACACAACCGTAGAACCGCCAAAACCCAAGCCGGCCGGGGCTTACAGCCAGCCTCATTTTTATTGTTCCGGATGTTCCGGCGAACTCGTGGGCACACACATCTTTTTAGCGCAGACGCCTGACCGTCATTCCCACCAAGAAGGAGAAACACCATGCAAGTACAAATCATCAGCGGCGAGCGCTGCACAGGCAAAACTACCAAATTGAAGGCCATCCAAACCGACTTAAAAAACCACGGCATACAGGTGCCAATTTTCGTAGGTGAGAGCTGCACCACGCCGTTCTTTCTTAACCAGATCGCCAGCCAGGCCATGGCAGGCGCCAAGCACTTCCTGGCCGACGACTGCACCCAGTTTCAGATCAAGGCAGTCATGGAACTGAGGGCTCAGGGCTTGCACTCCGGCATTCCCTCTGACTTCGTCCTGCACCTGGTACGCCAAGCCTGAGAGGGGACACCCATGATCATTCGCTACAGCTCTAACGCCCTAGCCGGCCAACTGCTATTGCCAGGCAGTTACGTAGACATGTGTACACCCGAAGACTTGGCCGAATTGGCAGCCTCCGCACACTGGCAGGACCACCCCGAAGACACACCAACCCTCATCACCGTTGTGCATATGCAGGACGTTGACGGTCAGGACTTGGGGTTATTTGAAGTGCGCTGTGAACAGCGCCCGGTGTTCACGGCCAGTCAGTTGCGACAGGCCTGAAAGAGACGGTGTCGAGGAGTTCGCACCTCCCCGACACCAACCACTACAAGAGGAGCAACACCATGCAAGCACAGCACCCAAGCAGCAGCAAACACAAGGCTATCACACCACCAGGACAAGTCAGCAGCACCTTTAAACCCTCTCGCCGGTTGCTGGCCACTGCCGTGATCGGCGCAGCCCTGATCAGTTACCTGGTGCACAAAACACCAGACGCTCGCCAGCGTCTTGAAACCCTGGCCGACATTGCCCAAATCCTGGGCGATTTGTCCGAGCCCGATGCCGCTGTGGTCGCCCAGTTACTCGCGAAGCCCGCAACCTTTACGGAGTCCCAACATGTCTGAACAAGCCAATGTAAAACGCTACAAGGTCAAAGAGGTTTGGAAAGACTACGAAGTAACTCTTGAAGTCGATCACAACATACTGACTGTTGAGCGGGCCACCATGATCAACGGGTTTTGGTCTGACTATAAATACCGGATGTCTTCTGAGAATGGTGACGTAGTAAGGGCCGTGGTTCGATACTTCGGCCAAACCATGATCAATATGATGCTTAGTGAAGGTGGATCTTCTTTCAGTGAGAACACTGGAAAGCGGAGCCTTTTCGACTGCCCCGCCCCGATTTGGACCAAGGATTTGCACGACGAAGAAGGCTGGGGAGGAAGCGTTGAAGGTAGCCCATATGGATGGTGCGGTATTTGCGTAATAGCAGCAGATGTCGAGTGCCCTGCTTTTGATGATGTCGAGCTAGCGGAGGTGACCAATGGCTAACTCTCATCATCAGGATAAGTTTGTAATTCGGTTGCCAGATGGATTACGTCCATCTATTAGCGCCCAAGCAAAAACCAATCACCGAAGTATGAACAATGAAATCGTTCATAGACTTGAACGCTCGCTAGACCTTGAAATCCTTTATGACAACCAAGTTAAGTTAAATGCGCTTTTGCTACGACACATCGAAAAACTTCAAAATCCACTCATAACTGTCGGACCAATAGAAATCAGACAATCACTTGAAGAGGGACAATAATGTTTATCGACGGCAGAATGATCGCTATCAGCGATGAAGAGTATGAGAGCACACGTCTACAATTAGACTTACCCTCTGATTTTGTCCTGATAGAAGCAACGAGTTTCCTCCACCACGACACCGGGAACGGCCACGTAACAATCCCGCTCCCCAAGGATTATATTGTAGCCGCATTTGAAGGTCGAAACGGTCGCAGACTCTACGGAGTGGTTTTAATTAAAGACCTGAGCAGAGTACAAGCTTCGGCTTAGCTGCCAGAAAAACAATCTTACAATAAATACTCGGGGCGCGCAGGCGCCCTTTTTTATTCCCCCCACCTACCAGTGCCTTGCAGTTCACTCAATTAAAAAATGCAATAGGATATTTCCGTAATTTATTCATGGATCGTCTAAAGCGATAAAAACAGAACAAAAAAATATGTTTCACTGTTTTGAATGTACTTGACAACCCCCTAAAAAATAACTTGACCCGACAATTTTAAAACCAATAAGCTCTGCCAAGTCGAGCCAAAAAAACATGGAGTTGCAAATGAAAAGCACCGAAGCCCTTACCGAACTAATCGATGATATAGAGAAACTCGGCCACAAATTTTTTCTTATGATAAATATAGCAACATCGGAGCAGATTTTATCCGAACGGGCTCGCAGGGGTTTTTTAGAGTACGGGATAGAAACAATTCAGAACTTCAATGACATTGAAGTGAGACTCAAAAGCTATCGCAAAAACTGTGCGCCGAGTTGATCAAACAGATCCCGTTGTTCGGCCCTCGGCATTTCTCGCAGTCGGTCGAACAATAGGCGATCAACCATTTTTGCCGAAGGGCTTAGTGTGTGGTCAAAGGCTAAAGTGGCGACCCAAGTGTGGCCACAACTCACATCTAAACACTGGCAGTATAGCGTTACAAAGTCGGGCGAATGTGCCTTGCTGTCACGAACCCGCCCCTTATGCCCGCATTTACATGTAACCCGCATATCTCCCTCCCCAGGGTTCCTTATGAGGCACTATTCTGCCACAAGATGTAGTGCCTTTGCCCGTCATGGTCACCACATCATGTGGTTATCACCACCTTTTCCGGCTCTCGCCATGCAAACCGCCGATCCTCTCGCAACGTGTCGTTGAGCTGGTTAAACAGCTGACAGATCGGATGTATCTCGTTGCTGGTGTAGACCCGGTCGATCTTTTCAATATCGCCAAAACCGGCGCTGTTCTCCGGGATGATTCCCGCCAGCGCGGGGTTCATGCGCCAGGCCGCAATCACGTCGTTACGGGTGATGTTCTTCACTTTCTCCAGCTCGTCCTTGGCTTGAAAGTCTCCCACGGGAATGATCTGAATCGCCTTCTCGCTGCCGTTCGGGATGTTGACGAACATCGAGCGGAAGTTACCCACCCCCTTACTGGCACTTATTTGGGTGCGCAGTTCGTCTTCGTCTTCCTCGGTCAAGTTCGCGTCATTGGTATAGAAGATGTACCCCGCGTGGGCACCGTTGCTGTAGTAACGCCGGCGGAACAGGGTCGCGGCCTCGTTGAGCAATAGCGCCTGCAGGCCGCCCAGGTAGTCGGGGACGCCATAGATGTTTTGTTCCACGTCGTAGTTCAATACGTGCTCAATCTCGTCCTCGTCGAACTCCACTTCCTTTCCGTCCTGCAGCAGCATCACAAACCCGCCGTCTACCTTTACCCGCATGTTGATTGAGGGAAGGTGTTCCATCTCCAGGATCTGCCCGAACAGGTTCGGTTTGCGAAAGAAATACGCCTCACCAAACACCATGAAGTCCAGGGCTGCACGGCTCATGGTCGCGGTGGTGCAGCCTACTGATGGTATGAGCTCACGCAACAGCAGGTTGCGTTTGAAGCCTGGAATGGCGCCGTGATGAGCGTTGGCGCGCAGCAGCTTGGCCAGGCCCTGACGGGACACCGGCGGCGTGTAGATCCGGCCGTCGTGGCTGGCAAACACGCCCAGGTACTGCCCGATATTTTCCGTCAGCACTTGCTCCGGCGCCCCGAAGGAAAACGCCCTCATGGCTTGCCGCTCGGGTTGTTTGGGTTGCTGCTTTCTTTTTCGCTGTGGCATGGCTACCTGATCCGCTGAGGGTGTAACGGCTGCGCCGCTGTTTGTTGGTGTTGAGGGGTTCGTTGGTCAGCGCGTGCATGACCGCCCAGGCAACGTCGGCGTGACCTGTGGCGTCGGTACGGGACGCGCTGTAGGTGATCTGGCCGCTGGCCGTAGCGCCGCGCTTGATCGTCAGGAACGCCTGGGCGATATCGTTCCAACCGGCGTCCCATTCGATGCGGCTACCCTGGATCGTGTCCTGGGCCTTGAGTACCAGGGCGTTTTTCGTTTCCAGGCTGTAGTGGATCGAGGTCGCCCGTGGATAGAAGTCGCGCACCAGATCGAACACGCCATAGCCCACACCGGTGGTATCAATACCGATGTGTTGCACGTTGAAGCGCTCAGTCAGCTTTTTGACCTGGGCGGCCTGGTAGGTGAACGAGTGCCCGCGCCAGCTGTGCTTTTCCAGAATCCGGAACTTGGCGCCAGGCTCCAGCGGCGGCGCGACCACCACACAGGTGGCGTCGTCGCGTGTCCGGCTTGGGTCATAGCCTAACCACACCGGGCTGTTGCCATAGGGCCTGTCGTCGTCAGGGTTGAAGTCAGTCCACAGATCCAGGTCGGAATAGCAGCGCTCCAGGTCCGCCAGGCTGAACACGCTTTGCGTACTGTCGATGAACTTGCAATGGAACAGCTGCTGGAACTTGTCTTCGTCGTACTCCAGCTGCAGCTGTTCCAGGTCGAACAAATCACAGCCACCGGCAATGGCATCGGTGATGGTGATCACCTTGCGCCACTGGCCGTCCGGACAGAGCGCACCGGCCGCGATCTGCTTCTCACTGGGCCATGGAGCCTTCGCGGCCTTGCGCTTGCTGTTGCGGAACGTCTCGCCGGTCCAGAACGGATAGGCCTGGTGGGTGACAGCACTGGGCGTTGAAAAGTAGGTCTTGCGCCACTTTTTGTGGGTGCCCATGGCGCTGGCAACGGTGCTCAGTTTTTCGAAGTCACGTATCCAGAAATATTCGTCGATATAGACGTGACCATGGTGCCCCTGGGCCGTGCTGCTGTTGGTACTGAGAAAGCGCAGCTCGGCGCCGTTGCTCAGGACGATAGGGTTGCCTGTCAGCTCAAGGCCAAACCACTGCTGGGCAAACTGGATGATGTAGCTGCGGAAAATCTCGGACTGCGATCGGCTGGCAGATAGGAACATCTGGTTGTCACCGGTCAGCACAGCATCCATGAAGGCTTCGCCGGCGAAGTAGTACGTCAGCCCCACCTGGCGACTTTTGAGGATGTTCCGGATGCGACGGGTCAGCGGGTTCTGTTTGGCCTCAAACAACTCCTTTTGATAGCCGTACATCTTGCTGATGAACTTATCCAGGAAGTCGACTTCGGTCAGGCCTGAAACGTCGTTCTTGACCTTCTTTTCCCGTTTCTTACCGCCTTTGTCGCCTCGGTTGCGGCGCTCTCCACGTTGGTCCTGGCGCGGTTCCTGGTGGTCCGTTGGCATATCCGCCGCCGGCGCCGGCACCGGTTTAACCGACTGTTTCAACAGCCGATCGCGGACAGTGGTTAGGCGGTCGAGTTCGTCCAGGTCGCCCTTGGACAGCGTGGTGGTTTTCTCCAGGATCAGGGTGATCCGCCGGCTGACTGCCGTCAGCGGTTCTTCATCCGACAGCATCTCGTCCCAGCCGCCTTTGGCGATCCAGTAATAGATGATGCGGATGTTGGGCAGCTTGAGGTGTGCCTGTATTTCACGCGGCTTGCAGCGGCGCAAATAGAGGCGTTTGGCAGTTTCGCGGAGTTCGGGGGCGTATGGCATGGCCGCAGTCTATGCGGCGAAAACACCCGAAACGCGGGGTTAAAATCGGCGTTCGGCGTAGAACGTAAATCTACGAACAGAGCGGAAGCAAAGCGTTTGTTTGAGGGGCATACGCTCCCTATCGTGGCGACTCAAATCACCGATTGAGCGCAGTTAACGCCCATGCCCCGTTCCCTTGTTTCGTTCTGGAAACGTGTCGCCACCAGCGGCATGACCGCCGATGGTCGCGAGATCCTGGCCCAGGACCTGCGCGATATCGCGGAGACCTACAAAGCGTCTTTCTATACCGCGGTTATCTGGTGTGACCACGAACGCTGGCCGGGCTCACACGGCACCGTATATGCCGTGCGCTTGGTCGAGGAAGGCGACGATCTGCAGCCTGGCGAATTGGCCCTGGAAGCCCAACTGAAGCCCAACGACCAGTTGCTGTACCTGAATGATCGCGGCCAGAAGCTGTTTTCCAGCATCGAAATCACCCCGAACTTTCGGGGCACCGGTAAAGCGTATCTGACCGGACTGGGCGTCACCGACGAACCCGCTAGCGTCGGCACCCAGGAACTGTACTTTTCGAACCGCTCCAACAAGACCGCCTATTACGCCGCCTCGGTAGCTATCGGCTCGTTCCGTGACACCCAGTCCCAGGGTGATATCGGCCGGCTCGCTGCCATGTTTGCGGGCTTGTTCAAGCGCTTCGGTCTCGAAGACTCCCCAGCAACCCCGCAAACCCCAACAGAGAGCAAACCCCCAATGGATGAAGCTACAGCCAAAGCGCTGGCGGCACTGGTCGAACAGTTGTTGCTCGTCACAGCCGGCATTCAAACCCTGATCGAGCCAGCGACTACCGACGTTGAGCTGGAGCAGGAACCCATCGACAACGTAGAGGATTCCGTTCAGGACATTCTCGACACAGCTGAGAAAGAAGGTGCGTTTTCCCGTCGCCGCAAGACCGGGTCCAGCACCACCACGGCGCTGGAAAAAGCGGTGGCGGCCCTGGACAAGAAATTCTCTGCACTGCTGGACGCACCAAAGGGCCGGGTGATTCCGCGCACCACTGGCGCGAGTCACAGCCAAAAGCGGAGAGTCGTGTAAATGGGCTCTCTTAGCAGTCACGCTCAGGAACAGTTCGCCCTCCTGCAGGACGACATGGCCGAGTCGTACAACGTCCAGGATGCATCTCGCCAGTTCGCTGTCGAGCCGAGCATTGCCCAGGAACTGAACGACAAAATCACCGAGAAATCCGACTTTCTCAGTCGCATCAACGTGGTGCCGGTCAGCGAAATCAAAGGCCAAAAGGTGATGATCGGCGTAACTGGCCCCGTGTCCAGCCGCACCAACACCAAGACCACCGATCGCGAAGCCAAAGACTTTAGCGACCTGACCGGTCTGGACTATGAGCTGTTCCACACCGAATCCGACGTGGGCCTGTCGTTCGCCAAAATCGACAGCTGGGCCAAGTTCCCAGACTTTGCCGATCGCTACAGCGCGGCGGTGCAACGTCAGATCGCTCTGGATCGCATCATGATCGGCTGGCATGGCACCCACGCGGCACCACAGACCGACATCACCGCAAACCCAATGCTGCAGGACGTGAACAAGGGCTGGTTGCAAATTGCCCGTGATCAGATCCCGGCGCAGGTTCTCAAGGAAGGCAAAACCGCCGGCAAGATCACCCTCGGCGCCGGCGGCGACTACGCCAACCTTGACGCCCTGGTGCACGACGTCAAGCAGATGATTGATCCGGTGTTTCGTGATGCCGGCGACCTGATCGCCATCATCGGTAGCGACCTGCTGGCCAGCGACAAGGGCAAGCTGTACGCCAAGCAAGGCGACACCCCGACCGAGAAAGAGCGCATCGAAGGTGCCCAGGTGATCGCAACTTATGGCGGCCTGCCGTCCTTCGTGATCCCGCACTTTCCAGCCACCGGCGTGGTGGTCACCAGTTGGGACAACCTGTCGCTGTACTTCCAGGACAGCAGCTGGCGCCGTCACCTGATCGAGAACCCGAAGCGCTCCCGCGTCGAGGATTACAACGGCCGCAATGAAGGCTACGTGATCGAGCAACTGGAGAAATTCGCGGCAATCGAAGCCGGCAACCTGGAGCTGATCTGATGAGCATCGCCTTAGCCCACAAGCGGCGTGTTCTCGCACAAGGCCCAACGGCTGAGGCGACAGTCACGCACTACAGCTCCACCACCGCCCTGTCCAGCCCTGCGAATGCCCAAAAGCATTTGAAGCTGATGGAAGCCGCACTGGCCCAGGACCTGGAACGCCTGAGCGGTATCAAGAGCCTGGACACCCGTCAGCAGCTCAAGCGGGACGAGCTGCTGCCCAAGTACATGGACTATGTAGAGCGCTACCGCGATTCAGGACTGAACCACCCGAACCCGGTGTTAACCCAGGTCGTGGTCTGGCTGTTCGATACCGTCCAGTTCGAACTTGGCCTGGAAGTGGCGCAATTCGCCATGGCTCAAGACCAGCAGATGCCGCCGCGCTTCAAACGGCGCGACGTGCAGACCTTCGTCGCAGACGCGGTGATCGACTGGGCCGAAGCTGAATACAAAGCCAAGCGCAGCCCCGAGCCCTACGTCAGTGACCTGCTGCCCTTCGTGGATGGCGAGTGGGACCTGTTCGAAGGCATCACAGCGCGCTACCACAAGATGATTGGGCTTCAGGCCATCGACGTCCAGGACTGGGCCAAGGCCATCAATCACTTTGAACGCGCCGTGGAGCTGTACCCGGAAATCGGCGTAGGGACGCGCCTGAACAGTGCCCGCAAGGCCCTGGAAAAACAGCAAAAAGAACAGGCCGATCAGGCCACCGAATAACCGACTACTCCCCTGCGGGGAACTGTGGAAGTGAGTCGACCATTTATGGCCCGCCCCACTGCAAACAGTCTCCCCGCCCTATTCGAGTGCCCAGCAATGAGCTTTTCAGGTCGCCCCACCACCTTTGTGGAACGCCAGATTGAGAACGACGGCTTTTGGCCGGACCTCTCTCTGTCTGAATTCCAGAAGGAATATCGCCTGCCGGCGGAGTACCTGGTGGAGTTGCTGAGCGCTGACATAACCCTGGCCATGATTGAGGTCAATCGTGATCTGGCCAAGTGCAAAGCCAAGTGGCAGGCCGCTGGCATCACCAACGTAGAGAACGCAGATTCGACGCTGCTGCCTGAGCGTGCCTTCAAGGTGACGCTGTACAAACGCGCCGTGTATGGCCGCACCAAGGCCAATTCGCTGCCCCAGTTCGCCACCGTCACCCGCAGGGAAAGTGCTGAAAACACCGGCAAGGAAGCCCCAGAGCGCCGCGAAACCTTTCTGGAGTTCAGCCAGCAAGCCGTCCGCGCCTTGCAAGGCCGTGGCCGCATTACGGCGGTGTTGCTATGAGCAAGCCCGTGAAAATCGCGTACCTAGAAATCTCTCCACGGATGACGGGGAAAACCACTCGCCTTTGCGCGCTAGCCAATGACCTTTCCGCCAATGGGCAGACCGTCATTTACGTCTGTATCCCCAACCTGGCACCGGGCCTACGCAAAAACATGCCCAGAGTCACCGTTTTGGAGGACGGCCAACCGGTGCCTGACGGTGTCGACGTGGCAAAAGCCATCTGGCTTTACGACGAGTTCGACCGCCTGACCTCAACGGTCATTCGTGAAGGCGCCCATTACGCAACGACCGCCGCTCGTCTTCGGCAAGCAGGGGCGCCGGCTCCCGGTGACATCCTCATGGCCTTGATAAAGGCTAATGGCAATCGCCATGAACGTCACTTACTGCCCGCTTTCCTGTGGGAGTTCATCTGCGATCACCGCCCAACCATGTCTGCCGAACAATTCCGCATGAACATGCTTGGGGAGTTCCTGTCGTGATCAAGCTCCGCGCCCTCACCACGTACCTGGTCGAACGCCGCCTGGTCGAATCTGAGCAGCTCGACAGCTGGACCAACCAAGTCAATCTGCAACTGATCTGGAAACCCGATGTCGGCGGCTTGCGCATGGGTGATATGCGCTACAGCGCCACGATCGCCCTGGAGCGTTTCGCCGATCACCCGGGGCGCCTCATGGCGCTGGTGGGTAGCTGGCTTGAAACCAATGACCAGGACCGCGACGAACTCCCGGCACCGCAATTCGATATCGCCATGCTCGACAACGATCTGGCCGACGTAGATATCACCCTGGAATTCAACGAGCCGCAGTACCTGGCCGAAGATCCAGACGGTGAGATCGAGGCGTTCGGCAAGACCTGGGCGTTCGTGCCGTTCGATCTGTGGACCGCTGAACATGGCGAGGTGACCAGCAGTGGCCGCTAGTCCGCTCGACCTCGATGTCAGGGGACTGCTCAACGTCGACGCCCAACTGGCGTTGCTTGAACTTTCGCCCCAGTTACGCCGGCGACTGCTGAATAACGTCACCAAGCGCGTTCGGACCATGAGCCGCAAGCGGGTGCGCGAGCAGACAAACGTCGACGGCTCGCCATTCGCCCCGCGTAAGACACCGGTCAAGGGCAAAAAGAAGATGGAAGCCGGCCTGGCCAAGCTGCTGCAGGTCACCCGCGTCAGTTCGGATGAAGCGGAGCTGGGCTGGAAAAACGCCCTGACCCGCTGGGTTGCCTCCCAACAGCACAACGGCGTCAGCGAGCGGCGTACCGCTGCACAGATGAGGCGCTGGAACAAAGTCCCGCCGGGTATCGCCTGCACCGACAAACAAGCCAAGCGCCTGCGCCGGCTGGGATTCCGCACCCGGCAGAAGGGCAAAAAGAGTCTGACCAGGCCGTCAGTCGCGTGGATTCAAGAACACGTGAACTACGCCAAAGCCGGTTTGCTGATCCGTATTTTGAACGACGAACGAATCGAGTCCGCAGGCGCGCAAAGCTGGGACATCCCCCTGCCAAAACGTCAGTTCCTCGGCGTAGAGACCGGTAACGAAACCCGCGAGCTGGTTAACCAGGTCTTTCAACAAATCCTTAATTCACCCCGCTAACGAGGCACAACATGGCACTTGGCAAAGTCAGCGTTAACAATCTCAATCTGGGCCAAGGCGCCGTCACTGAGATCGAACGCTATTTCCTGTTCATTGGTCCTGGTCCGAAAACCAGCCCAAAAAACATCGGCAAACTGATCCCGCTCAACACTGACAGCGATCTGGATGCCGCCCTGGGCGTTGGTGCCAGTGACCTGAAAACCCAGATCACTGCAGCACGCTTGAACGGCGGTGACCGGTGGGCGTGTCTGGCGGCGCCGATCCTCGCCGATAGTGACTGGCGCACGGCGCTGGAGGCCTGCCAGCAACAGGGCTTCTCCGTCGAGGCGGCAGTTATCACCCAGCCCGTGACCAAAGGCGACGAGCTGGCCGCCATGCACGACGCGGCCATTTCGGTAAACAACGTCTACGGGCGCCGCATCTTCGTCACGGCCGCAACCGCTGGCATTACGCAGCTGCAATCCTGGTCGGAATATCTGGTGGAGCAGAAGGCAATCACCGACGGCCTGGCCGCTCCCCGAGTGCTGGTGGTTCCGCAGCTCCACGGCAATGACCTGGGCGTGTTGGCCGGTCGCCTGGCAAACGCTGCCGTGAGCATCGCAGACAGCCCCATGCGTGTGGCCACCGGTGCCGTCCTGGGCCTGGGCAGCGTGCCGGTGGACAAGGACAGTATCCCGCTGCCGTCCTCGATCCGCGCCGAACTGGATAAAGCGCGCTTTTCCGTCTCGCAGACCTACCCCGACTACCGGGCGTGTACTGGGGCGACGGCAACATGCTGGACACCCCCGCGAGCGACTACCAGGTAATCGAATACCTGCGCCTGGCGGACAAAGCTGCACGCCTGGTACGTCCCCTGCTGATCCGCCGTGTGGCCGATCGCCGCTTGAACAGCACCCCCAACAGCATGGCCGTGAACGTCAACGCGCTGATGGCCCCGCTGCGTCAGATGGCCAAGTCGGTGAAGTTCGCCGGCCAGGTGTTCCCGGGCGAGATCGAATCGCCGAAAGACGGCGACATCGTGCTGACCTGGAAGAGCAAAACCGCCGTCGAGGCGTACATAAAGCTCAAGCCCCACAACTGCCCGAAAGACCTCACGGCGAACATCGCCCTGGACCTTTCCAACGACGATTCGGAGTAACCCCCCATGTCACGTATTGGCGGCAAGAACTTTGACGTGAACCTGGGTGATCTGCAGGTACACGTTGAAAACTGCACCCTGGACATCACCGACAACAGCAAAACCGCACAGACCCGGGGCGTACCTGACGGCTACGTCGACGGCGACGTGGCGGCCGCTGGCGACCTGGAGCTGGACTCCACCAACTTCAATCTGTTGATCGAAGCGGCCCGCAGCGCCGGCAGCTTTCGCAAGCTGGAAGCCTTCGACGTTGTGTTCTTTGCCAAGGCTGGCGACGAGGAACTGCGCATTGAGGCCTTCGGCTGCAAATTGAAGGTCTCCAGCCTTCTGGCCATCGACCCCAAGGGCGGCGAGAAGACCAAGCACAAGGTGCCGTTTGAAGTCACCAGTCCGGACTTTATCCGTATCAACGGCGTGCCGTACCTGGATGCCTCTGAGATTGAGGGCATTAGCTGATGGGCGATTGGCTTGACGACGCCAAGGCGATCGAAGAGCAGGAGCGCGAGCGGTCGATTCAGGCCCTGCGCGCCCGCCCACGCCCCTCGGGGCCGAGCCGCAGCCATTGCCTTGACTGTGATAGCGCGATCCCAGCAATGCGACAGGCCCACGGCGGGATTGTCCGCTGTACACCGTGCGAGACCACTTTCGAGAAAGGAAACCGCCGATGACCAACAGTCTACGGCCAAACCGCAGTGACGCACGTTCAGAGTCCGGCCGTCTGGCCGGCTTGGAGCAAAGCATGGCAGTCATACAACACCGCCTGACCCACATGGAAAACCGGCATGAGTCGGTGCCGATCCGGGTCACCAAACTGGAACAACAGTTTGAACACATGTCTGGCCAGCTGTCGGAACTCAACAAGGGCCAACAGAAGCTGACCAGTGTGGTATCCGGCATAGGCAACAAGATCACCTGGGCGCTTGCCGTCGCCAGCACGCTGTGGGCCATTTTGCAGATGTTCGGCCCGGTGCTATTGCGGGTGCTGCTGCCATGAATCTGCGCCAGAAGATCGCCATCGGCGCACTGACTGGCAGCCTGGGCATGACCGGCGCCCTGGTGACCTGGTTTGAAGGTCGCTCCCTGGTCGCCTACGCGGACCCGGTGGGCATCCCGACCATCTGCGACGGCATCACCCTGGGCGTGTCCCTGGGCAACGTGGCCACGCCTGCCCAGTGCGACAAGTTGCTGGAACGGGAACTGAGTATCGCCCTGGCGGCGGTGGATCGACAGGTACGCGTCCCGTTACCCGAAACCCGCCGCGCCGCCCTTGGTTCCTTTGTTTACAACATCGGGGAAAGCCAGTTCGCCCGCTCCACGCTGCTGCGCAAGTTGAATGCCGGCAACGCCCTGGGCGCCTGTGCCGAGCTGAGCCGCTGGATCTATGCCGGCGGCAAACGCCTGGCCGGTCTGGTCAAGCGCCGAGCGGCCGAGCGCGAATTATGCGAGGTGGGTTTGTGATGCTGCGTGACGCCTTGTTTCCGGTGTTGGTGTGTCTGGTTGCCTGGATCGGTTTCGACATCCTGGTTGGCCAACGCGACATCGCCCGTGCAGAGCGCGACAGCGCCCAGCTTGAAGTGAACGGCCTACGTGAAGCGGCCCGCATCAGCGGCCAGATGTTGGCCGACCGTGACGCTATCGACCTTCAACGCACCCAGGAACTGAACCATGACCTCACCAAAAACCGTGGCTTGCGCCGCGATGTTGACGACGGCGTTAAGCGGTTGCCAGTCAAAGCCACCTGCAGCGCCCCCACCTCCGTCAAGGCCAGCGCCGGCGGCCTGGCTGATGCTGGACCCGCCGAACTCGCAGCAGACGCTCGATCGGATTATTTCACCCTCAGAGATCAGCTTGCCCTCAGTAAGCAAATGATCCTGGGCCTTCAAGACCATGTGCGCCGGATTTGCCTGCGCTGAATCACCCCACTTTCAACCCATGAACGGAGCAACACCCCATGACCGATAAACGCGATATCACCCTGGAAGTAGGCGAAAAGGAATTCACCTTTGAGCTGACCCCGCAGGACGTCACCAAGTACTTCAACGCCGTGAACCAGAACAACAAAGTGGCGCCGGCGAACAACCTGTTGGTGAGCACCGTTAAGCAAGAAGAGCGCGCCACCCTCAAGTCTTTGTTGGGCAATCCGGTGTTGGTCATGCAACTGGCCGGTGCACTCCTGGAAGAGTACGGCCCGGACGTTGAAATCACCGTAAAAAAGCCCTCGACCACGCCGAACGACTGACGGAAAACGGACTTGGCCAACTGGTAGCCCTGGCCAATCGCTGGCTACCAGGTGCAGAGCCCACCTCCGAGGTGATGGGCACGGCCAAGTGGCTGGAGGACGAACACTGGCGACGGATGGAAATCGCCATTGCTAACGGCATCGCCCACGCACTGAACGGATAAACACCCATGGCAGACCGCAGCGCCCGCCTGGCCTTCATTTTGAGCCTGACCGATAAGGTCACCGCCCCGTTGGGCAAGGTGAAAATGGGCTTTTCTGACCTGGCTGAACAGAGCCAGAAGAACATCACCCAGATGGGCATCGGCCTGGGCGGGTTGGTGGGCGCTGGTATGGCCATTTCCGGCGCCCTGGAACCCGCGCTGGAGATGAATCGCGCCCTGGGCGAAGTCCGTTCGTTGAACGTGGCAGAAGATGCGTTGAACGCGCTGAATCGCAAGTCCCTGGCGTTCTCGGTTGCTTACGGCGAGAACGCCAGGGACTTTGTGGCCTCGGCGTATCACATTGAAGGGGCTATAAAGGGGCTGGTTGGCAATCAGCTGGCTACCTTCACCAATGCCAGTAACCTCTTGGCCAAGGCCACCAAGTCCGATGCGGACACCATGGGCACCTACGTCGGCACGATGTACAACCTGTTCAAAGGCCAGGCCGACGCCATGGGGAAAGGCCAATGGGTGGAAACCTTGGCGGGCCAGACAGCCACGGCCGTCCAGCTGTTTCGCACCAGTGGCGAGCAGATCGGGGAAGCCTTCAAGGCCGCCGGCGGCCTGGCCAGCACTGCAGGTGTGAGCCTGGCGGAACAAATGGCTGTCCTGGGCACACTGGGCAGCACCATGGACGGCGGCGAGGCTGGCGGCCTGTACAAGTCGTTTTTCGAGAACGTCAGCGGGGCATCAGAAAAACTCGGTATGTCCTTTGTCGACCAGCAGGGCAAGTTGTTGCCCATGATGGCCATCCTGGACAAGCTCAAGGGCAAGTTTGGCGATCTGTCGATTGAGGCCAACGGCAAGCAGCTGCGCGATGCCTTCGGCGGTGAAGCGGCGCGGCTGATCACCACTTTGCTGGGCGATACCGATCGCTTGAAGAACGGCATGGACCAGTTGGGTAACGTGCGCGGACTGGAAAACGCCAAGAAGATGGCCATGGACATGGTTGACCCGTGGCAACAGTTCGCCTCCGCTGTGCAGGCGCTGCGCATCGCGTTTGGTCAATCCCTAATGCCGATCCTGCAACCACTCATGGCCAAGCTGACGGGCGTGGCCACCACCTTGACGCGCTGGTCCCAGCTATTCCCGAACATCACCCGCGTGATCAGCATCACCATGTTGACGGTGTTCGGCATTGTGGCGGCGCTGTCGTTGCTCACACTGACGGTGGGCGTGTCGAAAATGGTCTGGCTGGGCCTGGTCACCGTGTGGAAAGTTCTAACAATGGTCGGCCTTCGCAGTATCGCCATGTTCCTTTACCACACGGTGATGACCGTGGCGTTTGTCGCGGGCCTGGTGCTGATGGTCGCGTGGATGGGGCTCGTTAAAGGCGCGATGCTGCTGTGGCAAGGGGCGATCTGGCTGGTCAACACGGCCTTACTGGCCAACCCGGTGACCTGGATCGTCCTGGGTATTGTCGCCTTGGTCGCGGTCGTGGCGGCAGCGATCGTCTACTGGGACGAGTGGACCAGCGCCCTGATGAACACCGAGGCGTTCAAGTGGGTCAGTGCCCAACTGACAGCACTGTCTGACTGGTTTGGTTCGATGGGCGGCTGGTCAGGCATGGCAAGCGCCGCATGGGACGCCATCGTCACCATCTTTAAACAGGCCATCAATGGCTTGATCGAGATGCTGAACAAGATCCCCGGTGTGCAAATCGACGCGGCTTTTGGCGACATGCCGGCAGCGCCAGACTTGCCCACCATCACCGCCCCGAGTGTCGAGGCACCGTTGCTGCCGCAACTGGTCAGCGGCCCCCAGCAGCCGATCCAGGCGCCGCCCCTGGTACTGGCTGCTACGTCCAAGGCACCAGCACCGGCTATGCCAACGCTCAATACCTTGCAACCACCAGCCCAAGCCCCGGCCCTGGTGTTGGCCGCAGCGCCGAAGGTTCCGGCGCCGGTCATGCCAACGCCTGCAGCTTTGCAGCCCCCAGCCCAACCGCCGGCCCTGGTAACTGCTCCGGTACCGAAAGCACCAAAGCCGATCGCTCAGCCCATGACGTTCCCGGAACTGCCGCGCAGGGTGCCGGCACTGGTGGCAATGCCAGCAGTGAAAACGCCGGCGCCGATCGGGCCGCAGCTCACCGTCTCGCAACCCATGCAACTGCCACGCCTGGTAACGGCCCCGGACCCGACCGAAAAGGCCGAGCAAAGCCAGCAACGCATCAATGGATCTGTGGCCAGCCTGTCACCTAAACGGCCCGACGCTGTGCCCGGGGCGGCCTGTTGAGCAGCATCCAGAACAACAACCAAACCCAGAACAAGGGCACGCACGTGGAGAACATCAACATTCAAACCAGCAAACCGATGAACCCGCTGGAACTGGAAAGCATGATGGCCATGGCGGTGGGCGGATGAGCGAGTACATCGACCTGCTGATCATCGACAACGACCTGGTACTGGACCCCTCCCGTCAGCCGTTGCTGATCGAGGACCGGGCCAGCATCGCCCAGGACATTGCGCACATGATCCGTGAAAGCGGCTTGCTGGTGACGCTGGTAGCCGAACGCAGCAAGTTGCGTCAACGCGACTGCATCCAGCAACTGGAACTGCTGGTAGAGGCCGACGAACGCCTGGTACCCGGCACTGCACTGATTAACCAGGTGCAATCCGGCCAGTACCTGGTCACGGCTAAAACTCTGAAGTTCGGTGACATCGAGGTGACGTTGTGAGCGACGTGGATTTTAAACAGGCGCTTGCAGACGCCGGCATTCCGACCACCGAGGACGGCTTGCGCAAGGCCTGGGAAAAGGAAGTAGCCGACCAGGGCAGCAAGCTAAGCAACACCAGCGCCTATTCGCCGTTCTGGCGGTTGATCACCGCCCTGGTGACCAAGCCTGTGTTGTGGCTGATCAGCTTTATCAGTGACACAGTGCTGCCCAACTTCTTTGTGAAAACCGCTCGTGACAAGTGGCTGGACATGCTGGCCTGGGCGGTCAACACCGGGCGTAAAGGTGCGACCAAGGCCAAGGGCGTCTTGCTGTTTACGCGGAATGTCGCTGGCGGCGTGCTGGACCTACCCGCCGGCGTCCTGGTGCAATCTGCAGCGATCAACGGCCGTATCTATCAGTTGGTCACTACCCAGGCGGTCACCTTTGCTGACGGTCTGATGCAGTTGGAAGTCCCGGTAGAGGCGCAGGAAGTCGGCAGCGGCTACAACCTGGCCCCGGGTTACTACGCGATTCTCCCGGTCCCGATTGCCGGCATTGCCCAGGTGGTGAACCCTGATGGCTGGCTGATCGCACCAGGTGCAGATCCTGAGCCAGACGATCAGCTGCGTTTGCGAGTGCGTAACCAGTTCTCGGCGGTCAACCAATGGCATACCGACGCGGTATACCGCGCCATGATTTCCGCCTTCCCTGGCGTGCGTCCGGACGGCGTGTATTTCCTGCACGGCGCGCCCGGGGCCCAGGCAGTGCCAATGCCTATGTGCTGTTTGACGCAGACGTGCCGGCGGCGACTTACCTGGAGCAAATCAACAGTCATATCCGTGACCAGGGCAACCATGGCCACGGTGATGATCTGTTGGTGATGGTGATGCCGGAAACCCAGCACACGGTGAGTCTGACCCTGTGGCCACGTCCGCTGTTGACCGCAGATCAGCGGGCCAAGCTGCAGGCGGAAGTAGCTCTGTTCATTCGTGCAGCCTTCCGCGAAAGCGGCACCGGCGACTATCAGCCGACGCTGACTTATCCACAGTCGCGATTCTCGTTTAGCCGCCTGGGGGAAGAACTACACCAGCAGTTCGCCGGCATCGAATCGCTGCACTTCAATAACGTCGACATCGTGTCAGAGCTGAACATTCCCAGGATTAAAAGCCTGCAGGTGGTGTTGTCATGATCAAGCTCAAATTGCCGTTCTGGTTGGATGGGGTCGAACTGACCAAGCTCAAAGCTGCCAGCCAAAGGTGGTGGGAGACAGTCGAGGGTTGGTTGCAATGGCCATTGCTGCAGATGGATGCGGACACCTGCCACCTGACCATCCTCGATCTGCTGGCCTGGCAGCGGGACATCACCCGCTTCAAGGACGAGCCTGAAAGTCTGTACCGCTTGCGGGTCAAGTTCGCCTTTATCAACGCGGTCGACGCGGGCAGCGTGTCAGGGCTCAAACGCATCCTGGAGCGCCTGGGCGTGGGGTACGTCGAGATAAACGAGCGCTTGCCCGATCGTGACTGGGACGTGGTGCTGTTGCGCCTCTCCGACTCCCAGCTGTCGCAAAACCCGGAGCTGATGCGCGTGCTGATTCAGCAGTACGGCCGCACCTGTCGGCGTTACGACTTCGTGACCATCACCCCCGTATCACTGCGCATCGTCGCGGTGGACTTTAACGACGATCAGCAAACGCTGGTCGCCAGCCTGTAGGAGCCCCCATGGGAGCCAGCATTACCCTTGCAGGTGAAAGCCTGATCGCGCAGAAACTTGGCGCACAACAGTCACTGATCGTCACCCGCTTTGTCCTGGCCAACGTGCCCGGGCTTGACCCCAACAAAGCGGTGGACCGGGCAACGGGCAAGCCGGCGATCGCGCAAATCGTTGGCACCTTTGACGTGACCCAGAAGGGCTTCGTGAACCCGAACCAGGTGGTTTACAGCCTGATGATCGGTAGCGATATCGGGGACTTCGACTTTAACTGGATCGGTCTCGAAACCAGCGAAAACGTGCTGCTGGCCGTGGCTTACCTGCCGGTGCAGCAAAAGCGCCGGAACATTCCGCCCCTGCAGCTGGGCAACAACGTCACTCGCAACTTCCTGGTGGTGTTCGACGGCGCCCAGGCGCTGACCGGGATCAAGATCGATGCCAGCACCTGGCAGCATGACTTCACTGTGCGCCTGGCTGGCATCGATGAGCGCGAACGCCTGAGCAACCGCGATGTTTACGGGCGGGCCTGCTTCCAAGGCAGTGCGTTGGAGCTGGAGAAAGTAGGCAGCGCGTATCAGCTGAAACCAGGGATCGCTTATGTGGAAGGGATTCGCCTGGAGCGCAAAAGCGCGCAGCCGGTCGCAGTCCCATCAATCCCGAACAAGGCCTGGCTGGATGTCGTCCTGCAACGTGAACTGAGCGACGTTATCGGGGCGTTCCAGGTGGTGTTCGGTGACGGAAAAGTGGACTACACCGACAGTGCTGGGGCCAGGCATTACCTGGTGCCGCTTGCGGACTTGCCCAGCACAAGCGTAATCACCGACCTGCGTGCCGTGGAGCCGATCGCCAGTGAGCTGATCAAGCACCTGGCAGCTCGCACCGGTGACTATCCGAATTTGCGTGCCCGGGGAACAAAAAAGGAAGACGTTGGCCTCGATCAGATCCCCAACGCGATTAGCGATGATGCCAACAGCAACAAAAGCGACGTGCTGGCCACCACCAAAATGGTCAATGCGGTCCGCACGCTGCTGAACAGTGCAATCAAGGCGATCGTGGATGGCACCACGGCCGCCGGCAAGGCCACGCAGTTGGTAACCGCTCGCACCTTTAGGTTTCGCGGCGCGGCAACCGGTAACGCCACCTTCGACGGCACTGCAGATCCGGACATCGTGCTGACCCTGGCTGACAGCGGTGTCGCCGCTGGGGGGTATACGAAAGTCACCGTCAACGTGAAAGGTTTGGTAACGGCAGGCAGCAACCCCACCACGCTGGGCGGCTACGGCATTACTGATGCGTACACAAGAACGGATGCCTACAACGCTTTTGTGAAACAAGGCGGTGGGATCGGCCAGTCCAGCAATAGGGTCTATATCGGCTGGTCTCCTGCCGGTCTAAAGGCTACTGTTGACGAATTAGACTTGGGACGGATCTGGAGTGAAAACAACTACAACCCTGACAGTAAAGCAGATAAAGCAACCACGCTTAGGGGTTATGGCATAACTGATGCGTACACCATTGATCAAACTAACCAACAGATCAATTACAGGGTAATTCGCGACGGGATCACGTACGCAGGTTTCGCAAGCAATGACGTGACCCTCCCTTACTTTCGACGAGAGTCAGATGGGCAAGTTCATTACCTTCAGACAAGATTGGGTTTCACACCCATACAACAAGGCACTGGGATCGGTCAATTAGCAAACACAGTCAAGATAGGTTGGGCAGGCAACGGCGGACTTAAGTTAACCGTGGACTCATCTGACCTGGGAAATTTTTGGTATTCAGGCAACTTTGACCCCGACAAAAAAGCTAATTGGGGTAACTCACTAGCGGCATATGGTATTACCAATGCCTACACCATGGATCAAACCAACCAACAACTATTGCTCAGGGTAGTGGGAGATCGTGTTTCTGACGTTGGGTTTGCCAGTGGCAACCCTACTGCCCCTTACTTTCGTCATAAAGATAATGGGCAAGTTTACTACCTACAGCCGCAGCTTGGGTTTACCCCTGTTGAGCAAGGTGGAGGTAGCAACCAATCAACAAATAAAATTCGATACGGCTGGGACGCACAAGGGAGGGGGATGCGTATTCAGGTCGACTCAACTGATATGGGCATTCAGTGGGGCGAACAAACATTTTACCGGCCCGACAGTAATAATTTTATGCCGGTCGGAGTAACCGGCACAACAGTGCAACTTCCAGCTGGCGGTTCTTGGTGCTATTCGCTTATGCACTACTTTGCTGATGGTAGGGGTGTGACAGGAAGGAGTGGGCACGCACCAGGTGGCACTGTAATTTCATTCGGCGGCGGAACCACGATATATGGCTTCGCATGGAGATACGCACCGTGACCAAAGAACCTGATACTGAAAAATCTACACAAGAGACACCAACACCACCAAGCGAACCGTCAAGTCCGGCGACCGCTAACGTAATAGTGAGCTTCAGTGACGTAGCCGTAAAAAAAGACGGAACGTATGTTGTTACTGTCGCGGGCAATCGTTGTCATGTGACCAAAGGTTACAACGCGCCGCTTTATAAGGCTGTTCGGGTTTACTTGAAGGCGGGTGGTGATTTTACGGAGTATGCAGAAGACATCATTGTCGAGTCAGATCCTTTAATGCTCGCCCGGCTGTGGGTTGAAATGAACTTACAAAAATCTGAAAGCATCGTCTCTCAGTACCGAGACGCACGCGACCTGGGCGAAGATCCTCCCATTACGCCCGACCAGTTCACCGCCTTACTGATGTGGCGCAAAGCGGTTCGCGAGTGGCCGAAGGAAAAAGATTATCCAGCAGAGTCTGGCCAGCCAAGTGTCCCTGACTGGCTAAAACCGGTGCTACAAAATGACGACTAGCTGGCCACCGGTGGCGATGCGTTGGCCTGAGCAGGCCACCCAATGGATGGAACAACTGTCTGCCGCCCACACTCTGGCCAGCAGCGAACAGGCCAGCACCGCCAAGCGCCTGGCCGACCTCAACGGCAAAACCTCCACCAACCCGGGTCCAGTAGGAGGTGCTGCCCAGGGCGCGATCACCGCCGGCCGTGCCGCGCTTGCCAATCAGATGGGCGAGGCGCCGGCATGCCTGGTGGTGACACCGTTCCAAAGCGGTATTGGCCAGGGCCGTGGCTACCAGCGTTTCCTGTCCGCACCCAACTTGCTGCAGCAGCTCGCCGGCAAACTGGTGGACGTGAGCGACACCGGCCGGCCTGACGGTCCCCAGTTCGCCCTATGCCTGATGTTCCTGGCCACTCGGTTCGATCAGTTGGCCGAGAGCCTGGCGCGCTTCAATGCTTTGTTGCCGATGCCCGACCTGGTACGAGCAGAGCGCCGAGCGCGGCACCTGTCAAAGCTGGAAACGGAAAAGTGGGAGATTCCCAACGCCGGCGCCTTGCCTCGGTGGCAATTGCTGCCCCTGGAGCGTTGTACGGTGGTCAAGGCAGCCCAACAATCCATGGCCGGCCAGCTTTCCGTCCTGGAGAGCTACGCCGCCGATAGCTCGCCCATGGCGGATCTGTCAGCCATGGCCACGCGTAAAGCTGCTCAACAAAAGAGCCGCGACCAGGTGCTGGCCGACCTGAAAGCGTCACTTGCCGGCGGAAGTCCAGATAGCAGCATGCGCGCGCGCCTGATCGGCCCCGGCAACGCTACCGAGCTGCGCCGTGCGCTGTTGGAAGGTGACGCCCCGGGCATGAGTGGGTTTTGTGTGCCGGCGCGCTGCTGGTGGGATCTGAACAAGGTCTGAGCTTTGTACGCGAGCTGGTGGGCCTATGACGCTGTTACTCGATGGGCAAGAGGTACGCGGTAAGAACCTCAAGGTCACCGGCAATCTGCGCATTGAAAGTGACGATTTGTCAGGCCAAACCAGCAACACCGACAAGGGCCACAAGGGCTTTAAGCCCAAGACCCTGACCGTCACCCTGATGATTCCTTTTGTTGACCAGGTGCAACTACGCGACCTGATGCGCCTGGTGGAAGCGACCGCCGGCGGTGGCCAGCTCAAGACATATCGGATCGTCAACGACACGGCGGCGGCCTTCGGTATTCGCCAGGTGACGTTCACCGAAGGCGTGAGCGCCCGGGAAGACGACAACCTGCGCGGCTGGCTGATCCAGTTCACGCTGTCTGAAAAACTATCTAACCCTGAAAAAGTGGAAGGGCGGCGATCGGGTAACGCAGTGAAAGCGCAATCTGGCCCCGGTGGGGCAGTCGGCGGTACCGGTGGCGACTCCACCGACGCGCCGGAGGAACTGACCGGGTTTGAAGCTACGCTGAAAAAAGTCGATACCTGGCTGGGTGGGGAGGCCAAACCATGAAACTACACAAGGTATTGACCATTAACGGCGCCCCCTACGTCCTGGTGAAAAACGAAGTCCGACTGGATACGAAAAGCCCCGGCCGGGCCTCATTCACCATTCAGGCCAAGGCCCCGGTGAAAGGCCTGGTGACGCTCGATATCGGCTACAACGACAGCACGCTGCAGCGTCACTTTATCGGCTACGTTGAACGCTGCAGTACGTCCAGCAGCGTCCAGCAGGTCGTGTTCTGCCGCGAGCTGGCCGCGATCCTGGCCAACCCGTTGCCGCTGAACCTGCGTCACGTCGACCTGCGTGCCGTCCTGGTCGAGATCGGGCAGCACACCGGGTTGCGCTTCCGTGTGCCGGAGCAAGCCTATGCCGGTGTGAAGGCGCCATTTTTCTACAGCCTGGCTGCCGGCTATCAAGCCATGGACAGCCTAGCCCGGGTTTTCAACATCCCCGACTTCATCTGGCAACAACAGGGTGACGGCGAAGTGTTCGTGGGCAGTTGGGCCGATAGCTTCTTTGGCGTCCGCTCGCCGCTGCAACTGCCGGTCGAGCTGTTCGACGACTACCAGGGCAACCAAAGCGCGATGATTGCAGCCCTTCCCGGGTTGCGACCAGGTGCAACGATCAACCACGGCGAGCGCATCACCAGTGTGGCCCTCGTCGACAACCAGATGGCCATCCGATGGACGACGCAATACGCCGCAGCGTAGAACGACAATTTCCCGAACTCACTGGCGGATACCACCTGCCGCGCTTTGCCCGAGTTATCGCTGTGGCCGATGCCCCGGCCGGCGCCGGGATCTGCGACGACTTCCGCCCGCGCTATGCGGTCGACATCGAGATCATGGGACCGGACGGCGAGCCAGATCCGAAACTGCCAGTCCTTGCCGGCGTGCCGTTGCCGCTGCCCACCGGTGGCGAGGAAATGGGCATTTACGCTTTCCCCGAGGAAGGCACCCAAGTTGTGGTGTGTTTTGCCTATGGCCTGCCACACAAGCCCTATATCCAAACGATCCTGCCCCACGGCCTGAGCATGCCCAGCGTGCCGAAAGGTGACCAGGTGTGGCAACACAGCGAAGCCTGCCAACAACGTGTCGACGCCGACGGTAACTGGCTACGCCAGACTGACGGCAAGATTCTGGACAAGGCTATCGAACGGGAAGTGGAAGCCATGGGTAACACTGAGCGCTTCCAGAACCACACCAGAAGCGTCGACGATCATTCAACCGAGTCAGTGGGTGGAATCAAGAAGATCGAGGCGCTGGGCGCGCTCAAGCTGTTGTCGGGTGGATCAGCGAGCCTAGCGGCGGTGGACGATCTGCACCTGGCCACCGGACGGGACTTGAACCTTGTAGTGGGGCAAAAGTACAACGCCACGGTGGGGGGAGACATGCAGGAAATGATTCAAGGGCTACGTAAGAGCGTGGCGGCAGTCAGTCAGCGGCTGACTGCTCCCAAGACCTGGTTGGGCTCGGAAGGTGTCAACGTGCTGCAGGTGTTGTGCGACTTGATCGACCTGGTGGACCTGATGAATGCCCAAATTGCTGTACATGCTCACGTACCAGGCCAACCACCCAGTAATGCGGCGGTATTCACTCAAGCCTCCGCAACTGCCAAGCAACAAGCCGTGAAGTTGAAACCCATCACGGCCTGATGCTGGGTTACGCAACAGTCGCGGCACTGACCCGGCTACGGGTCTTTCGATGCACGTAATTCAACGCGGGTTTTTCAATCAATAGCCACGATATCGTGGCTAGAACAACGACAACTGCAATGGTTGCCAGCATTGAGGCGTAGAAGCCCAGGCTGGTGGTGTTGATCATGAGCTGCTGAACCGGGAAGGCGTAGAGATACATTCCATAGGACACATCAAATCGAGATTGAATAATCCGGTCCTTACAGAGCGTCCCGACTGACAGGACCAAGAGGCTGACGCCGATGGTCGCAAGCACCATAACGAACGGGGTATTAAGCGAAACCAGCACAAGCGCCGCCGACAGTACCCCGGCCAGTAGTTTTGCTTTCGCACTGCTGAATGCACTCCGATAAAAATACAACGAAGCCCCCACGAAGAAAGCGATTCCAACCGTTGAGTACACTAAAAACTTCGGTGCCATTGGGTGTACCGACTTGGTGCAGAGGTAGGCCGTTACACAAAAGGCAAGCGTCATGAGCAAAGGCATAGCCGCTTTACGTAGGACCATCAGCGCCAGTGCAAGCGCGACGTAGAAACCGAACTCAATCTTTAACGTCCACAAACTGCCGTTAAACGAATCCTTGAAAATAAAGTCGCTAGTGATGTCCCCTATGTCTGCGCGACCAAAAGCTGACACCTTCAAAAAGTCGGTTAACGCCTCTAGGCTGAATGCAAAACCGAAGCCGCCTTGCTTGCTGAACGCAGTGCCGAGGATGTAAACCATCACGAATGCACATGCGATCAACGCAGGGAAAATTCTCGCTATTCGCTTCGCCATATAATTGGAAAAGCTCGGAGTGTTTAAAAAGCTCTGAGTAATCAGGAAACCAGAAATGGCGAAGAAGGCCAGTACAGCAATCGCCCCTAATGAGTTGTAGCCTTGCAGCACAGGTTCTTGTTGGCCGGAAAGAGCGTAATGGTGGCTGACCAATACAGCCAATGCCGCTATGTGCCTTATCAGGTCGAATGAGTTGTCGCGATTAATCACGCACGGCTCCGTTTGTCATAAGCATCCATTAGAAATCTGTGCATGGTGGCTCGCCGCTTGGCGGGCCTATAACGTCCCCAGCGGCTACCTCAGCCGTCGACAACCTTGGCGGCTGTGGTTTTTACCCTAGCGCTGCTCAAGAGCCGCCAACACATGCCCTGGGTCATTGTGTATGGCACGCAGCAGTGCCCGTGCAGGGCCTTCTGGCTCCCGTCGACCTTGCTCCCAGTTCTGTAGCGTTCCCACAGCAACATCAATCGCTTTGGCAAAGCGCGCCTGAGAAAGCCCTGTGGCCTTGCGGATCATTTTGACCTTCACCGCGTCCACATGGAACTCACGGGATGGCGGACGTTCACCACGGTCAATTTCGTCCATCTGGGTCATGCTTTCGACCAGACGGTTGAATAGATTTTTTCCATCATTTCCACCCTCTGTTTAATTCTGCCAGTACTTTCTTTTCCGCTAGGGACAGATCGTCTTTGATCCCTTTACGGTAGATCAGGATCAACCGGATCTGGTAAGCCGCTGATAGGTGGAAATAGATCACCCGAACCCCACCGCTCTTACCTTTCCCGTTAGCGCTCCAGCGGACTTTCCTCAGTCCATTGGTGCCTTGGATCACATCACCAGCCGTTGGGTTTTCGGCTAGATATTCTTGAAATTCGCGATAGCTTTCATCGCTCAGAAGCTCGCCCAGGTCTTCCGTGAATATGGGGGACTCAATGAATATCATCTCTATGCGCTATCCGTCATTGGCGTATATTCAGATTAATCGCTCGGCTCCTGCCGCGCAACATCCAGACGATCTATTTTTTCAACCCTTGAAAGCGGCAAAAACCTCGGCCGACAAAAAAATCTTCATGAAAAAGCACTTATCCCCCTCCCGCCGACGGGCTTTGCGTTCCTTTTTTGTGCAAACCCACAGGGTGGTGCAATCAGGGCGCCAGGCCACGCCGGCCCTGGGGCTTCACGGGGTAACGGTGATTGCACGATGTGAAAGGTTTTGCAAAGAAGTGCAACGGCCGAGTCAGAAAGTGTCCAAAAAGTGTCCAAAACTTTTATGACCCCGTGGGAAATATGGGGCCACAGACCAATAAAAATGGCAGTTTCTAGAGTTTTCCTAATAGACATTGGTACTTTTTTTGGGCTCATAATCCCTTGGTCGTAGGTTCGAGTCCTACTGGGCCCACCAAACAAAAAGCCGCGTATATACGCGGCTTTTTCGTGCCTGGGGTTCTGGTTTTGTTTTGCGCACCACATTACGCAGCCGTCACTACTGGCCAACCCCTATCAACTTTGGGTATGGTCGCGCTTCGTCGTCGAAGGACCTGTTCGACGTAACTAAGACAAAAGGAATTTGCAGATGAAGAGCGCCATTTTCACTAGCCTGCTTACCGCGCTGGTTACCGCAGGCATTCCTGCAATGGCCCAGGCAAAGGCGAGCGTCGCTGAGGTTTTCAACGGGGACATGCTTGGCACTGATTTGCGTTACTTCGAATCCGTCGCCGGTATTGCGCGGGAAACCGCAGGTGACCAGCACACCTACAAGGTCGAAGGGTGTGAGATCACGGCGACAGCGGGCGGCGGCACGATCAGCGCTTTACGCATGGAACTTTCGCCTAAATGCCCGGCCGACTTGAAATCATTCATCGGTGACTCGTTCGCGCCCCCGGCGAGCAAACCGCTGACCTTTGGTAACTTTCAGGAAGCCGCCGGTGATATCAGTTTCTACGCCGACTGCCTGACCATGTGTGGCAATGCGGCCGACCCTTCGGTTTATGCCTTGTGGGATGGACCGCACGCGGCGAACTTCCGTCAGGTACTGCTGGAAGTTGTACTGGTCAGCGATCAAGCACTGGAAGCGTCCAATCAATGGCAAGCCAGCATGACCAAGGTCAAAGGCGAAGACTTCGTTACAGAGACCCGCTTCAACTGCGAGCGAACATTTGATGAGCCCGCGCAGAAAAGCTTTCAAGCGGTGCAGGTCACAGCCATCACTATCGGCTCGGAACTGACTAAACCTGGCTGCTGATTCGGCTTGGCCACGCTGACGAAAAAGCCGCGCAATCGCGCGGCTTTTTCATACCTGCCATTCAGTCCTTACTGAGGCAAAGCATACGCAATCACATAGTCCCCCCGATCCGGCGACTGCCGCGCACCGCCCACCGTCAGCAGGATGTACTGCTTACCGGTCTTGGGCGAAACGTAGGTCATCGGCCCGGACTGACTGCCCACCGGCAACCGTGACTTCCAGATCTCATTACCGTTGCCGGTATCAAAGGCACGCAGATAGAAATCCTGAGTCCCGGCGAAGAACAGCAGCCCCGACTGAGTCGCCAGCGAAGCGCCGAGCGTCGGCATGCCGATCGGGATCTGCAAGTGCATGCGGATGCCCAGCGGGCCGGTGTCCTGTACGGTGCCGACCGGGACTTGCCAGATCAGTTTGTGGGTCTTGAGGTCGATGGCGGACATGGTGCCAAACGGTGGTTTCTGGCATGGAATGCCGGCCGCCGAGAGGAAGCGCTCGCGCATGGCGCCGAACGGGGTGCCTTCTTGCGGGACGACGCCCATTTCAATACCGCTGGCCCCGGCGGCGATTTTGTTGCGCGGGATCATGTAGTTGGCCAGGCCCAAGCGCATGTCGTTGACGAACATGTAATTCGTGTTCGGATCGACCGAGACGCTGCCCCAGTTCATGCCGCCCAGGGAACCCGGGAATTGCAACGCACGATCAAGCCCCGGCGGCGTATAGACGCCTTCGTGGCGCATGCCTTTGAACTGGATGCGGCACATCAACTGGTCGAACGGCGTAGCGCCCCACATATCGGATTCGGTCAGGGTCTGGTTGCCGATTGACGGCATGTCCACCGAGAACGGCTGGGTCGGCGAGTAGCGTTCGCCTGGCACGTTGCCTTGCGGGACCTTGCGCTCTTCGACGCGGGCGATCGGCACGCCGGTCTCACGGTTGAGCAGGAAGATCTCGCCTTGCTTGGTGACTTGTGCCAAGGCTGGCTGGGTGCCGCCCTTGTCGTCCGGCACGTCGTAGAGGAGTGGTTGTGCCGGCAGATCGAAGTCCCAGAGGTCGTGGTGAGTGGTCTGGAAGTGCCAGCGTACCTGACCGGTTTTCACGTCGAGGGCGACGATGGACGAATTCCACTTGTCATCGAGTGCCGTACGTTGGCCGCCAAAGAAATCCGGGGTGGCGTTGCCGGTCGGCAAGTAGACCAGACCCAGTTTGGCGTCGTAGGACATGGCCGACCAGACGTTCGGTGTGCCACGGGTATACGTCTCACCGGCCGGCGGGCGTTTGGTGGTGTTCGGATTGCCCGGATCCCACGCCCAGGCCAGCTCACCGCTGCGCACATCGTAGGCACGGACCACGCCTGGCGGTTCGCCGGTGGAGTAATTATCGGCCACGCGGCCACCGACGATCACCACATTGCCGGCAACCAACGGCGTTGAAGTCTGCTGGTAGTAACCCGGTTTGACTTCGCCCATGTCGGTTTTCAGATCGACGGTGCCTTTGTCGCCAAAGTCTTCGCACGGCTTGCCGGTTTCGGCATTGATGGCGATCAAGCGGGCATCGCCGGTCGGCAGGAACAGACGTTTCGCACAGACGGTTGGTGTGTTGTCCGCAGACGCAGGCGTTTCTGAGTAACCCAGGCCACGGCAACGCTGCCAGTTTGGCGCGGTGCCTTGCGGGTCGAACTTCCAGCGCTGAGTGCCGGTGTCGGCGTCCAGGGCGAAGACTTTGCCGTAAGCGGTGCAGGTGTAGACCGTGTCACCGATTTGCAGCGGGGTATTCTGGTCTTCGGCGCCAGCGCCAGTGCTGACCGGGATGTCGCCCGTATGGAAGGTCCAGGCGACCTGCAATTTGTCGATGTTGCCTTTGTTAATCTGGTCCAGCGCGGCGAAGCGGTTACCGGCGGTGGTGTTGCCCCAGTGGGCCCAGTCTTTCTGTTCGGTGCCCGGAGTGACCGGTGTTACTGCAGGTTCGGTGGTGGCTTTGACCACATGCGTCGGCACGAACATGTAGGCCAGGGTGACGACGACGCCTACACCCAGGAGGCCGGCCAGACCATACGCGCCGCGACCCGCTGTCGCGCCAGATGCGCGCACCAGCGTCGGATAGATCAGCGCGACGACCAACCCAATCACGGCGAAAGTCAGTACGCGGGAAACCAGCGGCCAATAGTCGAAACCGCTGTCCCAAACGGCCCAGATCGCTGTGAGAATCAGCGCCACGCCATACAGCCACGCACCTTGCGGCTTACGCCGGGCAACCATCAACCCGGACACCAGCATCGCCAGGCCCATCAGCAGGAAGTACCAACTCCCGCCCAAAGTCGCCAGGTAACCGCCGCCACCGGCCAGGCCGAACCCGATCAAGGCGATCAGGACACCCAGCCCACGCAGCAACCACTTGCTGCCGGTGGCAGCCCCAGAATTATTCATGTCGGAAGATTTCCCCATTTGTGACAAGAGCGAAATTATGTACCACCTAGTTACTTATGACAATTTGTCGCAGGCAAAAATGTTCTGAACGGTACAAAGCACTGCTGAAATAACCGCTACGAGCGCTGCGTGGGATGTGTCTGTAACATGCTGCCCATCGATGTTTGCCGCTGGAGACGACCCTTGCCTGACACCCGCCCGCCCGTTCTTGACGAAATCGACCGCCAGTTGATCGCTGCCTTGCAGATCAATGCCCGTGAAAGCGTGGCCATGCTCGCCCGGCAACTGGGCATCGCCCGGACCACGGTCACGTCACGATTGGCGCGGCTGGAAAAGGCCAGGGTGATTACCGGTTACGGCGTGCGCCTTGGGCAGCGTGTGGTGGATGGTGGGTTGCAGGCGTATGTCGGGATTACCGTGCAGCCGCGTTCTGGCAAGGAAGTGCTGCGCCGGCTGAGTGCGATGGCTCAAGTGCAGCAGTTGTGTGCGGTGAGTGGCGAATTTGATTATGTGGCGTGGCTGCGGACCGACTCGCCGGAGCAGCTGGATCAGTTGCTGGATCAGATTGGCAGTGTGGATGGGGTGGAGAAGACAACCACTTCGATCATTTTGAGTAGCAAGATTGATCGAGGGCAGCCGGTTTGAGTTTCGGGCCGGTATTTTTGTGGTGATGGTTAGGCCTCCTTCGCGGGCAAGCCTCGCTCCTACCTGGGCAGTGTGCAGCTTTAGATCGTCATATTGATCAAGTAACTGGCATAACGACGACACATTGCGTCTTATTAACGTGTTCTACGCGCTCTAGAATGGCTGCCATCTTTTCCTATACTCAGACGCGCATCCCGCGTCGGGGCGCCAGCAAGGTCAGCCATGAACAAGAATAATCGCCATCCTGCAGACGGTAAAAAACCAGTCACCATTTTCGGCCCGGACTTTCCGTTCGCCTTCGACGACTGGATCGAGCACCCCGCCGGCCTGGGCAGTATTCCTGAGCACAACCATGGCGCCGAAGTGGCGATCGTCGGTGGCGGCATCGCCGGTTTGGTCGCGGCTTACGAGCTGATGAAACTGGGTTTGAAACCCGTCGTCTACGAAGCCTCGAAAATGGGCGGTCGTCTGCGCTCCCAGGCGTTCAACGGCGCCGAAGGCATCATCGCCGAGCTCGGCGGCATGCGTTTCCCGGTGTCGTCCACCGCGTTTTATCACTACGTCGACAAGCTCGGCCTGGAAACCAAACCGTTCCCGAACCCGCTGACGCCTGCGTCCGGCAGCACGGTGATCGACCTGGAAGGCCAGACCCATTACGCACAAAAATTGGCGGATCTTCCTGCGCTGTTCCAGGAAGTGGCTGACGCTTGGGCGGACGCGCTGGAAGACGGCTCGCGCTTCAAAGAGATCCAGCAAGCGATCCGCGACCGCGACGTGCCTCGCCTCAAAGAGCTGTGGAACACCCTGGTTCCGCTGTGGGACGACCGCACCTTCTACGACTTTGTCGCCACCTCCAAAGCCTTCGCCAAGCTGTCGTTCCATCACCGCGAAGTATTTGGCCAGGTCGGTTTCGGCACTGGCGGCTGGGACTCTGACTTCCCGAACTCGATGCTGGAAATCTTCCGCGTAGTAATGACCAACTGCGACGATCACCAGCATCTGGTAGTCGGCGGCGTCGAGCAAGTGCCACTGGGCATCTGGCGCCACGTGCCGGAACGTTGCGTGCACTGGCCGGAAGGTACCAGCCTCAGTTCCTTGCACAGCGGTGCCCCGCGCACTGGCGTGAAGAAAATTGCCCACGCGGCAGACGGTCGTTTTGCCGTCACCGACAACTGGGGCGACACCCGCGAATACGCCGCCGTACTGACCACCTGCCAGAGCTGGCTGCTGACCACCCAGATCGAATGCGACGAAACCCTGTTCTCGCAAAAGATGTGGATGGCTCTCGACCGCACTCGCTACATGCAATCGTCGAAAACCTTCGTGATGGTCGACCGTCCATTCTGGAAGGACAAGGATCCGGAAACCGGTCGCGACCTGATGAGCATGACCCTCACCGATCGCCTGACCCGTGGCACTTATCTGTTCGACAACGGCGACGACAAGCCGGGCGTGATTTGCCTGTCGTACTCGTGGATGAGCGACGCGTTGAAAATGCTTCCACAGCCGGTGGAAAAACGCGTGAAGCTGGCACTGGATGCGTTGAAGAAGATCTACCCGAAAGTCGACATTGCCGCGCGGATCATCGGTGACCCGATCACCGTGTCCTGGGAAGCCGACCCGCATTTCCTTGGCGCCTTCAAAGGCGCCCTGCCCGGCCACTACCGCTACAACCAGCGCATGTACGCGCACTTTATGCAGGACGACATGCCAGCCGAGCAACGTGGGATTTTTATCGCTGGTGACGACGTTTCGTGGACGCCGGCCTGGGTTGAAGGCGCGGTGCAGACCTCGCTCAACGCGGTGTGGGGCATCATGAAACACTTCGGCGGTGCAACTCACGCCGAGAACCCGGGTCCAGGAGATGTGTTTAACGAGATCGGTCCGATCGCCCTACCCGAGTAAGAGGAATCCGAAATGCGCGTAGCCCTTTACCAATGTCCACCGCTGCCCCTGGACGTCGCCGGCAATCTGCAACGTCTGCATCAATTGGCGCTGGAGGCCAAAGGTGCCGACTTGCTGGTGCTGCCGGAGATGTTCCTGACCGGTTACAACATCGGCGTCGATGCGGTGAACGTCCTCGCGGAGGTGCACAACGGTGAGTCGGCGCAGCAGGTCGCGCGCATTGCCAAAACGGCGGGGATCGCCATTTTGTATGGCTATCCCGAACGCACCGAAGACGGCCAGATCTACAACTCGGTGCAGTTGATCGACGCCCATGGCGAACGCCTGTGCAATTACCGCAAGACGCACCTGTTCGGCGACCTTGATCACTCGATGTTCAGCGCCGGCGGGGATGATTTCCCGCTGGTTGAACTCAATGGCTGGAAGCTTGGCTTCCTGATTTGCTACGACATGGAATTCCCGGAAAACGCCCGGCGTCTGGCCCTGGCCGGCGCCGAGCTGATTCTGGTGCCGACGGCGAACATGATTCCCTTCGATTTCGTCGCTGACGTCACCGTCCGCGCCCGAGCCTTCGAAAACCAGTGTTATGTGGCTTATGCCAACTACTGCGGCCACGAAGGCGAGATCCACTATTGCGGCCAAAGCAGCATCGCCGCGCCGGATGGCAGCCGTATCGCCCAAGCCGGACTGGATGAAGCGTTGATTGTTGGCGAGTTGGACCGGCAGTTGATGGTCGATTCCCGCGCCGCCAATCGCTACCTGCTTGATCGCCGCCCCGAGCTGTATGGCGAGCTGAACAAGCGCTGAGTGACCGTTATCCGCTAGCATTAGCGCTTCTCTGTTCTGGAAGTGCTCATGCCTGCGCCGAATCCCCTTCGCCCCCACACTGAAACCCTGGCCAACGGCCTGCGGGTAACGCTGCGTCATGCCCCGAACTTGAAGCGCAGTGCGGCGGCGTTGCGGGTGGCTGCCGGCAGTCATGACGTGCCTCTGGCCTGGCCCGGATTGGCGCATTTTGTTGAGCATCTGCTGTTTCTGGGGACCGAGCGCTTTCCTACCGGGCAAGGGCTGATGGCTTACGTCCAGGGCCATGGCGGCCAAATGAATGCGCGCACCAGTGAACGCGCCACGGACTTCTTTTTCGAGTTATCGCCACAGGCATTTAGCGGTGGACTGGAGCGTCTGTCAGACATGCTCGCCCACCCGCGTATGAATTTGGAAGACCAGTCGCGGGAACGGGAAGTGTTGCAGGCAGAGTTTGTTGCCTGGTCCGAGGATGCGACGGCGCAGCAGCAACTGGCGCTGTTCGATGGGCTATCCAAGGCTCACCCGCTAACGGGATTCCACGCGGGTAACCGAGACAGTCTGCCGGTGCCGCAGCCTGAATTTCAGCAGGCGTTGAAAGACTTCTATCAGCGGTTTTATCAAACCGGGCAGATGACGTTGAGCCTGGCTGGCCCGCAGAGTCTTGATGATCTGAAGGCAATGGCAGAGGCGTTCGGCGCAGTGATTGCTCAGGGTGAAAAAGCCCTACAGCAACCGCCTACTCTTCTGATGGACTCTTCGGACAATAGTTATCAACAGGTCGGTGAACGTCGGCTGGATCTGCTGTTCACTTTCGAAGCGCTGCCTGAGTCGTCAGCCGAGACGTTGGCATTCCTGTGTCATTGGTTGAACGCCGCAAAGCCCGGTGGCCTGCTCGCCAAGCTGCAAAGCAGCGGTTTGGCCGACAGCCTGAAAGCCGCGCCGTTATACGAGTTCGCCGGACAGGCCATACTGCATATCGAGTTCAAATTACTCGCCAATGCAACGCCTGCGGCGATCCGTGAACAACTGATGGATTGGCTGGGATACTTTGCCGCTCAACAAGACCGGAACGAGTTACGCGAAGAGTACGCGACCCTGCTGCTACGCCAGCAGCAAGTCAGCAGCGCGTTGCAACTGGCCAAGCGTGACAGCGAACAGCTTGAAATCGGTTTATCCGAACAAGGCGTTGCAGCCCTCAAGGAAGCCCTGAAGCAAATCGGCGCTGTGGATAACTTCAGCGGCCAATGGCAACTGCCGGCACCCAACCCGTTTTTGCGTTCCGAGGCACCCGCCGCCAACGCCGGGCTGATCCGTGGCCAGACCAGCGCCCACCGAGGTTTGCGCACCTTTGCCCAGGATCGCTCACGGGGTCGTCGCGAACGTTCGCCGATGCAGTTCAGTCAGGCGTTGCCGGGGAATACTGATGAGGGCGCCATTTACCTGCGCTGGCGTCTGGACTCGGTGCCGGACAGCCACCTGCAATCGAGCCAGGAACACAGCCTTAAGCCTCTGCGCGAGGACGCCCGTCAGGCAGGTGTCGACGTGTCCTTCAGCGCCACGGGTAATGAATGGCTGCTGAAAATGACGGGGCTGCAAGAGCCGATGCCGACAGTCCTCGAACATGCGCTGAGTGCGCTGGCAAAACTTGATGCCGATTTCCCACAAGGAGAACCGGCAAGCCCTGCGTTGATGCCAATCAGGCAGTTGCTCAAAGCACTGCCCGAGCATTGCGTTCAACACACCGCCAACTCGGCCGACCTGCAACAACTGTGGTCAAGCGCACGTTGGGATGGCCTGGCAGTCGGTCTGTCAGCACAGACACAAGCGGCCATGGGCGTTACCTTGAATCGTATCCCCGGCACTGCAGACAATCAAATGTCACCTGCGCCATCGATAAACTCACAGCATCTGTGGCACACCATCGAAACCGGGTCCAGCGAACACGCGCTGCTGCTCTTCTGTCCGACAGCCACTCAGGACATTTCTGACGAAGCTTGCTGGCGGCTGCTCGCCCATCTGCTCCAGACACCGTTCTACCAACGCCTGCGGGTCGAGCTGCAACTGGGTTACGCCGTGTTCAGCGGACTGCGCCAGATAAACGGCCAGACCGGTTTGCTGTTTGGTGTGCAATCACCCAATGTCACTGCTGCTGATTTGCTGGAACACATCGAACACTTCCTGCGCGGACTGGCCGAGCACATCCAAAGCACCGATGACGCGACTTACCTTGCGCAACGCCAGGCCCTTGCCGATCAATTCGACAGCGCCACCCTGCCCTGCGCCCAGGGCGCCGAATTGCTATGGCAGGGCAAACTGGCCGGCCACTCGTCGGATTACCTGCCGCAACTGTCCGAGGCGATTCTGGGGACCGACCGAAGCGAGCTGCTCGCCGCCGCCCAACACCTGAATAACGCCGAAGGTGGCTGGCGCTGCCTGGCCAGCGAGGCTTGTCCGGGCGCACCTTGGCAAGTGGCAAAATGATCATTACCGACGCTGCAATTAGCTTTCTCAAAGTTTCACGGGCAACGGCTCGGTAATTTTGAGTAACATAGCCACCTAACTATCTGAACATCTCCGGCAGGAGATGGACTATATGTATAGGTCTCAACTGTCCCATCCACCTGAAAGGAGCATTCCCATGTCCTGGTCCAAACCTGCTTACACCGACCTGCGTATCGGCTTTGAAGTCACCATGTACTTCGCAAGCCGCTAAGTTTGTATTGTTGTGCAACGCCTCGGTCTGCCGAGGCGTTTTTATTTTCAGTGTTCAAAATGATGGAGCGGCCATGTTTGTCCAGATTCTAGGTTCCGCCGCCGGCGGTGGTTTCCCGCAGTGGAATTGCAACTGCGTGAACTGCGCAGGTTTTCGCGACGGCAGCCTGAATGCCAAGGCGCGGACCCAATCGTCCATCGCGATTTCCGATGACGGCGTGAACTGGGTGTTGTGCAATGCCTCGCCGGACATCCGCGCCCAGCTCCAGGGCTTCGCCCCGATGCAGCCGGGCCGCGCCCTGCGTGATACCGGGATCAGCGCGATCATCCTGATGGACAGCCAGATCGACCACACCACCGGCTTGCTGAGCCTGCGCGAAGGTTGCCCGCATCAAGTCTGGTGCACCGACATGGTCCACGAAGACCTGAGCAGCGGTTTTCCGCTGTTCACCATGCTGACCCACTGGAACGGCGGGCTGGACTGGAACCGCATCGAACTCGACCAGAGCTTCACCGTCCCGGCCTGCCCGAACCTGCGCTTCACCCCGCTGCCACTGCGCAGCGCCGCACCGCCCTACTCGCCGCACCGCTTCGACCCGCACCGGGCGACAACATCGGTCTGATCGTCGAAGACATCAGCACCGGCGGCAAACTGTTCTACGCACCGGGCCTGGGCAAAGTCGACGCGCCGCTGCTGGACATCATGGCCGGCAGCGATTGCCTGCTGGTGGACGGTACGATGTGGGATGACGATGAAATGCAGCGCCGTGGCGTCGGCACCCGCACCGGTCGGGAAATGGGTCACCTGGCGCAGAACGGCCCTGGCGGCATGCTGGAAGTGCTGGAACAACTGCCCAAACAGCGCAAAGTGCTTATCCACATCAACAACACCAACCCGATTCTTGATGAGGATTCGCCGGAGCGGGCGGAGTTGGCGCGGCGTGAGGTTGAAGTGGCGTATGACGGCATGAGTATTGTGTTGTAGCTGATGGCCCCTTCGCGGGCAAGTCGGAACGCCGCCCGCTCGCTCCTACAGGGTTAGGCAATCCCCTGTAGGAGCGAGGCTTGCCCGCGAAGGCGTCCGACCAGACACCAAAGAATCCACCGGTCCGACCCGGAGAACCGAAATGACTGACACCGCAATGTCCCCTACCGAATTCGAAGCCGCCCTGCGTGCAAAGGGCGCCTACTACCACATCTACCACCCCTATCACGTGGCGATGTACGAAGGCCGGGCGACCCGCGAGCAAATCCAGGGCTGGGTGGCCAACCGTTTCTACTACCAGGTGAACATTCCGCTCAAGGACGCCGCGATCCTCGCCAACTGCCCGGACCGCGAAATTCGTCGCGAATGGATTCAGCGCCTGCTCGACCACGACGGCGCCCCCGGCGAAGACGGCGGCATCGAAGCCTGGCTGCGTTTGGGCCAAGCCGTTGGCCTCGACCCGGATCAATTACGCTCCCAAGAGCTGGTGCTACCCGGCGTGCGTTTTGCCGTGGACGCCTACGTCAATTTCGCCCGTCGGGCCAGTTGGCAGGAAGCCGCCAGCAGTTCGCTGACCGAGCTGTTCGCGCCGCAGATCCACCAGTCGCGCCTGGACAGTTGGCCGCAGCATTACCCGTGGATCGACCCGACCGGTTACGAGTATTTCCGTACTCGCCTGGGCCAGGCCCGTCGCGATGTCGAGCACGGTCTGGCGATCACCTTGCAGCACTACACCACCCGGGAAGGCCAGGAGCGCATGCTGGAAATTCTCCAGTTCAAACTGGACATTCTTTGGAGCATGCTCGATGCCATGACCATGGCCTACGAGCTGAATCGCCCGCCGTATCACAGCGTGACCGAGCAGCGGGTCTGGCATAAAGGAATCATCTTATGAGTTTCGACCGCAGCAAAACCCCGACCTGGCGTACCGGCTACCGTTACCAGTACGAACCGGCGCAGAAAGGCCATGTGCTGCTGTACCCGGAAGGCATGATCAAACTCAATGAAAGCGCCGCGTTGATCGGCGGTTTGATCGACGGCCAGCGTGATGTGGCCGCGATCATTGCCGCACTGGACGCGCAGTTCCCCGGCGTGCCTGAACTCGGTGAAGACATCGAGCAATTCATGGAGGTCGCCCGTGCTCAGCACTGGATCGAACTTGCCTGATTCTGTGTCGGACAAGTTACCGCCCAAACCGGAAATCGGCCTGCCGCTATGGCTGTTGGCCGAGCTGACCTATCGCTGCCCGCTGCAATGCCCGTACTGCTCCAATCCACTGGATTTCGCCGAACAGGGCAAAGAGCTCAGCACCGAGCAGTGGATCAAGGTCTTTCGCGAAGCGCGGGAGATGGGTGCAGCTCAGTTGGGTTTCTCCGGCGGTGAACCGCTGGTGCGCCAGGACCTCGCCGAGTTGATCGCCGAGGCGCGCAAGCTGGGTTTCTACACCAACCTGATCACCTCTGGCATAGGCCTGACCGAGCAGAAAATCAGCGACTTCAAAAAGGCTGGCCTGGACCATATCCAGATCAGCTTTCAGGCCAGTGACGAGCAGGTCAACAACCTGTTGGCCGGCTCGAAAAAGCCTTCGCGCAAAAACTCGAAATGGCCCGCGCGGTAAAGGCCCACGGCTATCCGATGGTGCTGAACTTCGTCACCCATCGGCACAACATCGACAAGATCGACCGGATCATCGAGCTGTGCATAGCCCTTGAGGCGGACTTCGTCGAGCTTGCGACTTGCCAGTTCTACGGTTGGGCGCAGCTCAATCGGGTCGGCCTGCTGCCGACCAAGGAACAACTGGTCCGCGCTGAACGCATCACCAACGAATACCGCGCCAAACTGGAAGCCGAAGGGCATCCATGCAAACTGATTTTCGTCACCCCGGACTACTACGAAGAACGCCCGAAAGCCTGTATGAATGGCTGGGGCAGTATTTTTCTGACCGTCACACCGGACGGAACCGCCCTGCCCTGTCATGGCGCCCGACAGATGCCGGTGCAATTTCCGAACGTGCGCGACCACAGCATGCAGCACATCTGGTACGACTCGTTCGGCTTCAACCGCTTTCGCGGTTACGACTGGATGCCCGAGCCGTGCCGCTCCTGCGATGAGAAAGAAAAGGACTTCGGTGGCTGTCGCTGTCAGGCCTTCATGCTCACCGGTGACGCGAGCAATGCCGACCCGGTGTGCAGCAAGTCGGAACATCACGGCGTGATTCTCAAGGCCCGCGAAGAAGCCGAGCACGCAACCCAGACCATCGAACAACTGGCCTTTCGCAATGAACGAAACTCACGCCTCATCGCTAAAGGCTGAGCCTTTCAGCGCCACCAAAGCCGTCACGGCCGGTATCGACTTCGCCGAATTACAACTGGGCGCGCGGGGCCTGTTCTGGAACGAATACCGTCCCCAGGATGCGGCCTGCCGGATCTGGCACTGGCGCGACGGTCAGGCGCAATGTCTGACGCCGCCGGGGTTCAGTGTGCGCAGTCGGGTGTACGAATATGGCGGCGGAGCGTTTTGTCTGACCGATGACGGGATTGTTTTCGTCAACGAGGCGGACCAGCAGTTGTATCGGCAATCGCTGAAGGGCGAGACGCCTGAAGTGATGACATCGGGCGAGTGCCGTTATGGCGATCTGCAGTTCGCCAATGGGCAAATTCTGGCGGTTGAAGAACATCGCGATCAGCATCGGCTCGTGGCCATCGACCTGGTGGACGGCATACGTCATTTGCTGGCTGAAGGCGCGGATTTTTACGCCGCGCCGACCCTGAGTGCGGATGCTCGACGTCTGGCCTGGATCGAGTGGAGCCGGCCGGATCAGCCATGGACAGCGACTCGCTTGATGGTTGCAGAGCGTCAGAACGAGGGTGGTTTTGGTCAGCCGCGTTGCGTGGCTGGCGACGGGACTCAAGAATCGCTGCAACAACCTCGGTTCGACGCCAATGGCCGTCTGTTTTGTCTGACCGATCGCGGCGGCTATTGGCAACCGTGGGTGGAGTCCACCGAAGGCCTGAAGCCGTTGCCAGGCGCCGCGGCCGATCATGGCCCCGCACCTTGGCAATTGGGCGGCTGCACCTGGTTACCGTTGAACGACGACAGGTATCTGGCCAGTTGGACCGAAGATGGATTTGGCCGTTTGGGCCTTTGCGGCGAAGCGCCTGAGGATTTCACCGGGGATTACAGCCGTTTCCGAAGTCTCGCATTCGATGAACAATTCATTTACTGCATCGCAGCATCGCCGGTCACGGCTTCGGCAGTTATTGCCATCGACCGCCACACCCGGCAGGTCAATGTACTGGCCGGCGGCATCGCGCCGCTGCCCGCCGAAAAGATCAGCCGTCCGCAAACCCTGCGCTACCCGAGCGGTTCGGGCGAGGCTCATGGTTTCTTCTACCCGGCGATGACCGGTGAGGCAACGCCGCCGCTGGTGGTGTTCATCCACGGCGGCCCGACCTCGGCCTGTTACCCGATGCTCGACCCGCGCATCCAGTACTGGGCTCAACGCGGTTTTGCCGTGGCCGATCTCAACTATCGCGGCAGCAGCGGTTATGGCCGGGATTATCGCCAGGCGCTGCATTTGAGTTGGGGTGATGTGGATGTCGAGGATGCCTGCGCCGTAGTCGCTTATCTCGCCGAGCGCGGGCTGATCGACGGCGACAAAGCGTTCATTCGCGGCGGCAGTGCCGGCGGTTACACCACGCTGTGCGCGCTCGCCTTTCACAAAGTTTTCCGCGCCGGTGCCAGCCTGTATGGCGTCAGCGATCCCGTTGCACTGGGCAAAGCGACCCACAAGTTCGAGGGCGACTATCTGGATTGGTTGATCGGCGATCCTGCGCAAGATGCCGAGCGCTATGCCGCCCGAACGCCGTTGTTGCACGCGAGCAACATCGCCGTGCCAGTGATTTTCTTTCAGGGTGAACTGGATGCCGTGGTTGTGCCACAGCAAACCCGCGATATGGTCACGGCGCTTGAAGACAACGGCATTCTGGTTGAAGCGCATTACTACGCGGACGAACGTCATGGGTTTCGCAAGGCAGGTAATCAGGCGCATGCGCTGGAGCAGGAGTGGTTGTTTTATCGCCGGGTGATGGCGTTGGCGGACATTGCATGAATGGCGGCGCGCCCTTCGCGAGCAGGCTCGTTCCCACATTTGATCGCATTCCCCTGTAGGAACCGGTCAATGTCGGAGCGAGCCTGCTCGCGAAGGAGATCTATCTGACACCGCGAAACTCAACGCTTGGCGATGATATACACCGCATGCACGATCCCTGGAATATACCCGCACAACGTCAGCAGAATATTCAGCCAGAATGCCCCGGCAAAACCGACTTGGAGAAACACACCCAGGGGCGGCAACAGAATGGCGATGATGATTCGAATAAAATCCATGGAGCAGCTCCTGACTTGAAGTTGGCTCGCACGAGCCACACAACCAATCGACCTGCGCCGTTCGTCAGGGTTCAGTGCGAATTTTGGCCGAATGCCAGTACGCCAATAAATTCGCAGGCAAAAAAACGCCCCACACCGAAAGAATCAGGCGTGGGGCGATGCGTTATACCGCGAGACGGTTCGGTAATTCGTGCAGGGCGGGTCTGATCAGACGGCAATCCCTTTGCGGCACCGCAGTTGCGCGGTGCGTACCCGGGAAAACGCGCGGGCCAGGCGCAAGAGCATTTCGTCGATGTTGGCTTTGCTGACGGTGAGGGCCGGGGTAAAGCGCAGGCAATCGGGTTGCGGGGCGTTGAGCAGCAAGCCTTCGTAAAGCGCTGCTTTGACGACCGCGTCGGCTGAATCGTCCGACAACGTCAGTCCCCAAAGCAGCCCTTGCCCGCGCAGTTCGCCGTGGCCGTAGCGATGAGCCAGGCGCCCAAGACCTTCGCCAAGGTATTGACCAGTTTTCTGCACATGCTCGAGAAAGCCTTTGTCCTGCATGCTATCAAGAACGGCCAGGCCGGCAGCGCTCATCAGTGCGTTGCCGTGATGGGTGCCGGTCATTTCGCCGATGTCGAAACAACAGGCCTTGCCCCGGGCCAGTAATGCCGCCAACGGAACGCCACCGCCCAGGCCTTTGCCGAGCACCACGATATCCGCCCGCACGCCGTAGGATTGCTCCGTGAGCAAGGTGCCGCAACGGCCGATCCCGGTTTGGACTTCGTCGAGGATCAGCAGGATGCCCAGTTCACGGCACAACAGTTCAACACCCTTGAGGTAATGCTCGACGGCCGGAATCACCCCGGCTTCACTCTGGATCGGCTCGAGCATGATTGCCACGGTCCGCGCGTCGACGGCTGCATGCAACGCTGCAAGGTCATTGAACGGGACGTGGCTGAAGCCCGGTAGCTGCGGCTCAAATCGGTTGGTCAGGTTAGAACTGTCCGACGCCGAAATCGTCCCGAGACTACGGCCATGGCAACCCTTGTTGGCAACGATGATCCGCGACGCCCCACTGCGATGCAGTTGACCCCACTTGCGAGCCAGTTTGATCGCCGCGTCGCAGGCTTCGCTGCCACTGTTGAGCAGGTAGGCCTGGTCGCTGCCGGTATTGGCGCAGAGGCGCTCGGCGAGGTTGAGCATACCGCGGTTGTGCAGGCCGAAACCGGGATTGATCAGCGCCCGGGCCTGATCCGAGATTGCGCTGACCAGCACTGTCGGACTGTGCCCCAGGCTGTTGGCCCCACCACCTTGCGTGAAATCCAGATAAGCGCGGTCATCGCTGTCCCACAACCATGAGCCTTGGCCTCGCACAAAAATCTGTTGCGGCCGCTCGACGCTGGGCATCAGGCATTCACTGGACAGGTTGTCACGGTGCGGTGGCAGCGCGGTATCCATGGCCAGGTCATCCAGACTGGGGGAATTACGCCGCAAATTGAACAGATTCATCTCAGAAAACCTCGTTTGAGGTTTTTTGTCTTTCCTATGTAAACACCATCGATGCAAACGGTATTCATCGTGCGTTCCGGCCCTTTAAGCCTTGTGAATGCGGTTAGACTAGGCTCAGGCACGGCACTGAGCCATTTCGATTTCACAGCATTTTCGATAAGTATTACTTATGGATTTCAAGCAACTGCGTTATTTCGTCGCGGTCTACGAAGAAGGCCATGTGGGCCGGGCTGCGGAGCGACTTTCGATCTCGCAACCGGCGCTGTCGCAACAGATCCGTCACCTGGAACAGAACCTCGATGTGAGCCTGTTCGAGCGCAGCAGCAAACGCTTACTGCCGACGCTGGCGGCACATACGTTGTACAACCACGCATTGCCTTTGCTCGATGGCCTGCAACGTGCGCGGGAAGCGCTGGGCAATTTCAAGGGGCAGGCGTTGCGCACCTTGGCCATTGGCGTATTGCAGACCGTCCACTCCAGCCTGGTGCCGCAAATGCTCGAACGGGTGCGCAAGGCGCAACCGCATCTGGTGGTGCAGATCTATGAGCTGACGGGGCTTGAGATCGAACGGCGATTGCTCAACGGTTCCCTGGACATCGGCATCAGCTACCTGCCGCCTCGCCAGCCAGGATTGCACGGCGTGATGCTGTACGAAGATGAACTGACCCTTGTCATCCCGGCGGATCATCCGTTGCGCGAATTCAAGAAGGTCTCCATGAGTCAGGCCGCGGAGTTGCCGATGTTGCTGCTGGGCGAGGAGTTTCAGCTACGGCAGATCTGGCAGGCGCAATTGGCCAGCCTTGGCCGACGCCCGCAGGTACAAGCCGAGCTGAACAACATGGCGGGAATTCTCGACAGTTTGCCTCACACGCGGCTGGCGACTGTTCTGCCCGGGCGCTCACAAAAGGCCCTCGGCAATAATGAACTGCTGTGGAAACCGCTGACCGAGCCGCGAGTGTCGCTGAAAGTCGGATTAGTGTGTCGGGATGTTCAACGGCAACAAGCCTCGCTGGCGTTGCTGCGGACAGTGCTGGAGGAAGTGCTGAATGGACCCGACGACCGCTTGAGCGGCCCGGCGACACGGGACGGTCTGAGCTGAATACTTTTCTGCAGGCAAAAGAAAACCCCGCCGAAGCGGGGCTTTGCAGACTGTTTCCCTGACATCCATTTCACTCCGCCGTCCTGGCAGAATCCTACGTGTCCCTGTTATTGCTTTGCGCTTCCTGCGCGACGTCCATGTGAAGTAGATTAGCTCTGGATCCAATCGGCGCCTATGGGAAAACAGCAGCACGTTATGTAAGAGAATGCTTACATGACGTTACAGGGTCAGAACTGCGACGCGTCCAGCAGGAACAGCGACTCGCTACCGGCCTTCACCGACGCGCTCAACGAGTGAATCCGCGGCAGCAGACGGGCGAAATAGAAGCGCGCCGTGCCGAGTTTGCTCGCGTAGAAATCGTCCTGCGCTTCTTTGCCGAAAGCGGCCTTGGCCATCAATGCCCACATGTAGGCATAAGCGACGTATCCAAATGCTTGCAGATATTCGACCGACGCCGCGCCGATTTCGTTCGGGTTGTTTTTCGCCCGGTCCAGCACCCACGAAGTCAGCTCATCAAGGGTGGTCACCGCGTCGTTCAACGGCTTGGTGAATTCCGCCAGGTCAGCACTGGCAGTCGCGGTGAAGTGACGAATCTCGTCAGCAAACAGGTTGTAGAACGCCCCGCCAGTGCCGACGATCTTGCGACCTACAAGGTCCAGCGCCTGAATGCCGTTGGTGCCTTCGTAGATCTGGGTGATGCGTACGTCGCGAACCAGTTGTTCCTGGCCCCACTCGCGGATATAACCGTGGCCGCCGAAAACCTGCTGGCCATGCACGGTGGTTTCCAGGCCCAGATCAGTCAGGAATGCCTTGGCTACCGGCGTCAGCAACGCCACCAGGTCTTCCGCACGTTTGCGGGTCGCAGGGTCTTCGCTGAACTTGGCGGTGTCCAGTTGCATGGCCACGTACGTCGAGAAGGCACGGCCGCCTTCGTTCGAGGCTTTCATGGTCAGCAGCATGCGACGCACGTCCGGGTGAACGATGATCGGGTCAGCCACTTTGTCTTTATTCTGTGCGCCACTCGGCGAACGGCTTTGCAGGCGATCACGGGCATACTCAACCGCGTTCTGGTAAGAGCGCTCGCCGGTGGCCAGGCCCTGGATGCCGACGCCCAGACGCTCGTAGTTCATCATGGTGAACATCGCCGCCAGGCCTTTGTTCGGCTCGCCGACCAGGTAACCCACGGCTTCGTCGAAGTTCATCACGCAGGTCGCGGACGCCTGGATGCCCATCTTGTGTTCAATCGAGCCGCAGTTTGCCGGGTTACGTGCGCCCAGGCTGCCATCGGCATTGACCATGAACTTCGGCACCAGGAACAGCGAAATACCTTTCGGACCCGCCGGTGCATCCGGCAGTTTGGCCAGCACCAGGTGAATGATGTTCTCGGTGAGGTCGTGTTCGCCGCCGGTGATGAAGATCTTGGTGCCGCTGACTTTGTAGGAACCGTCGGCCTGAGGCTCGGCCTTGGTGCGGATGATCCCCAGGTCCGTACCGGCGTGCGGTTCGGTCAGGCACATCGAACCGGCCCAGACGCCGGCATACATGTTCGGCAGGTAGGCGGCTTTCAGCTCGTCGCTGGCGTGGGCGTTGATCGACAGGCAGGCGCCGGCCGTCAGCATCGGGTACAAGCCAAACGACAGGCTGGCGGAGTTGACCATTTCTTCGACCTGGGCCGAGACAGCCTTGGGCATGCCCATGCCGCCGTAGGCCGGATCGCCACCGACGCCAACCCAACCGCCTTCGGCATAAGTCTGATAAGACTGAGGGAAACCTGCCGGCGTGGTGACGGCACCGTCCGCCCAATGGCAACCTTCTTCGTCAGCCGCACGGCTCAGGGGTGCGATGCTTTTGCTGGTGACCTTGCCAGCTTCTTCGAGAATGGCTTCGACGGTTTCAGCATCGACGGTATCCGCCAGCGCCGGCAGCTCGGCCCAGAGTTTGGCGACCTCGAAAACTTCATTGAGGACGAAGCGCATATCGCGCAGGGGCGCTTTGTAGTCAGCCATGGCAAACCTCGCAAGATCTAAACAGGTAATTCGTAGGAAGGGTGCTTTCGTTGGGTCCGAGTGTAACCCAACAACTTTTACGACACATAGGGTCAACTCATGACCGATTTGTAATTTTTAGTCATTGGCGTGCATCTGGTAAAACGCAATCGCGGGCAAGCCTTGCTCCTACAGGTCCACGGCGTACGCAGACTTCGCGAACGACACTGAACATGTAGGAGCAAGGCTTGCCCGCGATGCTTTAAACGGGCGCCTCAGAGCGCAAACAACTCCGCCGGCAGCTTCATCAGGCAATCACTTCCCGACTCGATCGCCGCCCGATGAGCGGCAGTGCGTGGCAACAGACGCTTGAAGTAGAACTCGCAGGTCGCCAGTTTGCCCTGGCAATAATCGGCATCACCGCTGCCAGCAGCCAATTGCGCACAGTCCAGACGCTGAATGCGCCAATATCACTCAACCCGCAGCGGCATCCATACGCACCGCGCCACGGCGGCTTTGACCGAACGCCACCACGCAGTTTCGCCCAGCGCCCTTGGCGCTGTAGAGCGCCTCGTCAGCCGACTTGAGCACTTGTTCGGGCGTGCGCTGCTCCAAACGTTCGGCGACGCCAATACTGACCGTGACCGACACACTCGACGCGCCGGAACCGGCTCGGCGCTGGCGTCCTTGATGGTCATCCTGAGGCCGGCTGTCGGGATTGCGCAGTTGAATGTTGTAGGTCGCAATGGACTCACGGATGACTTCCAGATGCGGCATGCACTCTTCAAGCGTCTTGCCCGCGAACACCAAGGCGAATTCTTCGCCCCCGTAGCGATACGCCCTACCGCCTCCGCTGATCTTGGACAGTTTACTGGCAACCAATCGCAGCACCTGATCGCCGACATCGTGGCCGTGGGTGTCGTTGAATTTCTTGAAGTGATCAACGTCGCTCATGGCCAGCACGTAATTGCGCCCAAGCCGCTGCATGCGCTCATTCAACGCGCGGCGCCCCGGCAGGCCGGTGAGTTCGTCGCGGAAGGCCATTTGATAGGCCTCGTGGGCGACGGCCGCCGCAATCATCAGCATGACCTGGCTGCACATGATGTTCAGGGTGAACGGCAGGATGAAGGTTTTCGGCAACATCCAGAACAGCCCCAGCAAGCCCACGAGTTGCGCGGCGTGCAAGGGCCTCGGGTTGCGCCAGTATTGCCAGGCCAGTAGTAAAAACGTGGCGAAGAACACCGGGTAGGACAACTGGATCAGGCTCATCCAGGCACCGTGCAAGACAGGCCAGCGGATTTCCGAGAGCCACATCAGCAGCGACTGTGGGTAACTTTGCTCCAGGCCCAGAGCAACGCTGCCGAACGCCAACAAAACGGCGAAACGCGCCACCATGTCCTGAAACAGATGCGTACGTTCCTGCCACGCCGCGAACAGGCCGAACAGCAACGGCAATAGCAGGCAACAGAGATGAAAGACCACCGCTGCGTCTTCTCGAACCTTGCCGTTGTCGCGGTAATAGTCGGTCTGGGTGTCGAGCAGGAAGTAAGCGATGTACACCGTGACCATCAGAAACAGTTCACGCTGGCGTCGGTAAACCGCGCAATAAGCACCGCCGAGCAACAGCACCAGAGTTGGCAGCACGTTGAACAGCGAAGTGAAGAAAACGTTGAGATCCTTTATGTACGCAGCCGAAAGCCCAGCAAGCAACAGCAGTAGTGAGGGCAAAAAATGACTGAAGCGCACAGCGGAAGAACGCGGCAAGGGTAAAGCTCCGACCCAACTGAAAGGTGGCATTGTGCCTGCACTTGGAGCAGTTAAGCACATGAGACGTGATCCATGTCACATCGCCAGCCTCTATAACGGCAGGAATCGGGGATTTCTTAGCAATTTAGTAGGGAATATTTATCGGGGGGAACGCCAACAACCCATCGTATGCGGGCTGTCTTGCCCAGTGGATTTTCACCAGGAACAAAAAAGCCGCTGCTCTCGAAAGAACAGCGGCTTTGTGAAGGAACCACGCGGAGCTTAGTAGCCCAGCGCGAAGTCTTCTTCTTTCATGTCCATCAGGTTGTTGGCGCCCGACAGCATGGTCACTACGTGAGTGCGGGTACGCGGCAGGATGCGCTGGAAGTAGAAGCGCGCCGTCTGCAGCTTGGCGGTGTAGAACGCGGTTTCGGTGGTGCCGGCAGCCAGTTTCTCGGCAGCCAGGCGCGCCATGTCAGCCCAGAAGTAGGCCAGGCAGGCGTAACCGGAGTACATCAGGTAGTCCACCGACGCGGCGCCGACTTCTTCACGGTCTTTCATGGCTGCCATACCGACCTTCATGGTCAGCTCGCCCCATTCTTTGTTCAGCGCAGCCAATGGCTCGACGAACTCTTTGACCGCTTCGTTGCCTTCGTTGGTCTGGCAGAACTTGTGGACGATCTTGGTGAAGCCTTTCAGAGCCTCGCCTTGAGTCATCAGCACTTTACGGCCCAACAGGTCGAGAGCCTGAATACCGGTGGTGCCTTCGTACAGCATCGAAATGCGGCTGTCGCGAACGTTCTGCTCCATGCCCCACTCAGCGATGAAGCCGTGGCCGCCGTAGATTTGCACGCCGTGGTTGGCGGATTCGAAACCGACTTCAGTCATGAAGGCTTTGGCGATTGGCGTCATGAACGCCAGCAGTGCGTCGGCCTTCTTCTTCTCTTCTTCGTCCACGCCGTATTTGACGATGTCGACTTGCTTGGCGGTGAAGTAAACCATCGCGCGGTTGCCTTCGGCGAACGCCTTCATGGTCAACAGCATGCGACGCACGTCTGGGTGCACGATGATCGGGTCAGCGGCTTTTTCCGGCGCTTTCGGGCCAGTCAGGGAGCGCATTTGCAGGCGATCTCGAGCGTATTTCAGGCCGCCCTGGAAGCCGATCTCTGCGTGGGCCAGGCCTTGTAGCGCGGTACCCAGGCGAGCGGTGTTCATAAAGGTGAACATGCAGTTCAGGCCTTTGTTCGCCGGGCCGATCAGGAAACCGGTGGCCGCGTCGAAGTTCATCACGCAGGTCGCGTTACCGTGGATGCCCATTTTGTGTTCCAGGGAACCACAGGTCACCGCGTTGCGCTCGCCGATCGAACCGTCTGCGTTCGGCATGAACTTCGGAACGATAAACAGCGAAATACCTTTGGTGCCGGCCGGTGCATCCGGCAGACGTGCCAGCACGATGTGGACGATGTTGTCGGCCATGTCGTGTTCACCGGCCGAGATGAAGATCTTGGTGCCGGAGACTTTGTAGGAGCCGTCGGCCTGAGGTTCGGCCTTGGTGCGCAGCATGCCCAGGTCGGTGCCGCAGTGCGGTTCGGTCAGGCACATGGTGCCGGTCCATTCACCGGAAACCAGTTTGGTCAGGTAAGCGTCTTGCTGCTCAGGCGTACCGTGCTCGGAAATGGTGTTCATTGCGCCATGCGACAGGCCTGGGTACATGCCCCACGACCAGTTGGCTTCGCCAACCATTTCGCTCACGGCCAGACCCAGAGACTCTGGCAAGCCTTGGCCGCCGTGCTCTACGTCGTGGGCCAGGCTTGGCCAGCCGCCTTCAACGAATTGTTTGTAGGCTTCTTTAAAGCCAGTCGGGGTTTTAACGCCGGACTCGCTCCAGGTGCAGCCTTCGGTATCACCCACGCGGTTCAGCGGAGCCAGCACCTGCTCACAAAACTTGGCGCCTTCTTCGAGAATGGCGTCAACCATGTCCGGAGTTGCGTCTGCGCAAGCCGGAAGGCTCTGATAGTGCGCTTCGTAGCCGAGCAATTCGTCACGAACGAAGCGAATATCACGCAAGGGGGCCTTGTAGTCAGGCATAGCGATAAACCTCTGCTGATGTAACCGGGAATGAACGACCGTGTTGATTTGTTGTGACGGTCAAACAGTTGTTTGAAACATACGTTTACGCCCAAATCTTGTCAAGCTCCGATCTTTTGCCGCTCGTCATCACGCCCTGTACACAACGGCCACGCAGCTGCGCGCCGCCGTCGACAAACCGACAAGCCATGCAGGAAAGATTAGTTGAGGGAGAAGGACTTACGCAGAAAAACGCCGCGAAGATTCGCGGCGTTGGAGTAGCAGGTTCAGCGAGCGATCAAGCGTAGGTATCAATCAACGTCCCAAGCATTTCATCGGAAGCCTTGGCGACTTTCGCGCCGAGCTCAACCTGAAACTTGCCTTGTGACATCTCGATCATATTGCTGGCCAGGTCCGATTGCTGACTGCGGTCTACCGAACGTAGACGACCAACCTGGGCTTCGGAGGACTGGCTTTTCTCCGAGCGATCAATCGTGGTGTTGGCGATCTGGCCGGCGGCCTGATCGACACGGTTCTGCCCTGTCTGAATTGTGCTCAGACCGGCATAAAAAGCGGTGCTTCCTGAGATTTCCATGGGAGAACTCGTCCTTGCAAAGGATCAACAGTGGCCATTGAAGCAGACACCTGGACAAAACACCCGACAAAAACACTAATGGCACAGTGCCTTGTCATAGCCAAAAACATTAATCGAGCAGATCCAGCTGAAGATGCTCAGCCACCGCCTCCGCCGTCACTGACTTGAGTTTCGGCACCCGCCCCAGGCACGGCGCGGGTATCCGCTCGGCCAATGTAGCGAGGTTTTCCTCCAGGCGCGAAGTCTTCGGTTCAATGATATTGGCGACCCATCCCGCCAATTGCAGCCCGTCATTGGCAATCGCTTCCGCCGTCAGCAGCGCATGATTGATGCAGCCCAACCGCACGCCGACCACCAGAATCACCGGCAGATTCAGCGCCATCGCCAGATCCGAGAGATTGTCCTGATCCGCCAACGGTACACGCCAGCCACCAGCGCCTTCGATCAGTGTGAAGTCTGCGTTGAGATCGAGGATTTCGCGCATCGGCGTCAGCAAGGATTGCACCGTCAACGCAACGCCCGCCTCCCGCGCCGCCAGATGCGGGGCGATCGCCGGTTCGAACGCCACCGGGTTGACCTGTGCATAAGTCAGCGGCACCGAACACTCCGCCAACAACGCCAACGCATCGGCGTTGCGCAATCCTTTGGCGGTCACCTCACAACCAGAGGCCACCGGCTTGCCCGCCGCCGTACTCAACCCCGCCAATCGCGCGGCATGCAGCAAACCCGCAGCAACGGTGGTCTTGCCGACATCAGTGTCGGTGCCCGTGATGAAATAGGCTGCGCTCATAAGGGTTTCTCCAACACGGCATAAACCACTTGATAAGTCGCCGGCAGTCCCTGTGCCTGACGAAACTGTTCATAGGCCTCGATCAAGCCGAGGATTCGCGCCCGGCCGGTCAAACCGCCCGGCCGGCCAGGGTTCAGGTTGTGCGCGCCCAGCGCCTTGAGCTCGTGGGTCAAGCTGCGCACATCCGGGTAATGCAACAGATGTGGACAGGTTTGCAGGCTGACTACCTTCAAGCCACTGGCCGCGCACAGCTGTTGATAAGTACCGAACTCGCGGAAACGGTTGACGTGCACCATGCCATCGACCTGACGCCAACTGTCACGCAATTCGTACAACGTTCCGACACAAAGACTAGCAAACGCGAAAACACCGCCCGGTTTCAATGCCCGATACGCCTCACTGAGCACCGAAGCAAAATCCGAACACCACTGCACCGCGAGGCTGGAGAAGATCAGGTCACAGGTCGAATCCCGCAACGGCAGCCGTTCGGCATCGCCGGCAATGAAGTGCGTTGCACCGCCCAATGGCCGAGCGTGATTGAGCATGCCCTCGGCGATATCCAGCGCAACACCCTGCCCCCGCGGAAAACGCTCACCCAGCGCACGACTGAAATACCCGGTGCCGCAGCCCAGGTCCAGCCAACGCTCAGGCGAAAACCCTTGCGGTAAACGGCTCAACAATTGACTGCCCACGTCGCGTTGCAACTCAGCCACGCTGTCGTAGCTGGCCGCCGCGCGGGAAAAGGACGCGGCCACCTGACGTTTGTCGGGCAAACCACCGGGCAGGTTGTGAAGGGATAAATCAGTCATCACCGCACTCATGCAAAAAAGCCTGGATCGCCCCCGCCACGCCGTGGGGGTCTTCCAGAAGGAACGCGTGGCTGGCCTGTTCGATCAGGCCGATTTCGACATCCGGCAGCAACGCCAGCAGGTCACCGGCCGCTTCGGCCGGGACCAACCCGTCGAGGCCGGCGAACAGATGCAGCTGCGGGCCACGAAACGCCTGCAACGCCTGACGGGTATCCAGTTGCGCGAGCACCTCCAGACCACTCATCAACACCGCCGCCGACGTACTCGGCGCACCGCCAAGCAACAGTCGTGACAGCCCGCGCGGGTCTTCAGCACCTTGGGCACAGAGCAGCGAGAAACGTTTCAAGGTCGTGCGCGGATCAGCGCTGCAACCGGCCAGAAATGCGTCGAACGTCTCGCCAGGCATCGCGCTCAGCCATTGCTCATGGGCGACAAACGAAGGATTACTGGAAAGCGTCAGCAAGCCGCAGCAGCGATCACCGCGCCGCGCCGCCAACTCGCAGGCGAGCATGCCGCCCAGCGACCAACCACCGAGCCAGGCATCCTGAGGCAAGGTCGAATCGAGTTCATCCAGCCATTCTTCCAGATCGCCCGATTCCAGCTCCGGCAACGGCTCGATCTCGACGCGAAGATGTTCATCCAGCCCTTGCAAGGCTGCCGCCAATGGCTCCAGCGGCGAAACGCCGAGGCCCCAACCGGGCAGCAGAATCAGACGATCACGCATGGCTTGGCTCCGGTCCCAGTTGTGCAAAACAATCGGCCAGTCCATTTAACAATAGCTGCACCTGCGCCTCGCTGTGGGCGGCGGTCAGGGTCACCCGCAGGCGCGCGCTGCCGGCCGGCACGGTGGGCGGACGGATTGCGGTCACCATCAGGCCGCGCTCGCGCAACATCTGCGACAAGCGGACCGCGTGGCCGGCATCGCCGATCATGATCGGCTGGATCGGTGTGAAGCTGTCCATGAGTTCCAGGCCGATCTGCTCGGCACCGCGACGGAACTGGCTGATCAGCGTCTTCAAATGCTCACGCCGCCAGTGTTCTGTGCGCAGCAGTTCGAGGCTTTTCAGCGTCGCGCAAGCCAGGGCCGGCGGTTGGCTGGTGGTGTAGATGTAGGGACGGGCGAACTGGATCAGGCTTTCGATCAGCTCTTCGCTGCCCGCCACAAACGCACCGGCCGTACCGAACGCTTTGCCTAGAGTGCCGACTAACACCGGCACATCCTCCTGGCTCAAACCAAAATGCTCGACGATCCCGCCACCGTTGGCGCCCAGCGGACCAAAACCGTGGGCGTCATCGACCATCAACCACGCGCCTTTGGCCCTGGCTTCCCGGGCCAGCGCCGGCAGATCGGCGATGTCGCCGTCCATGCTGAACACGCCGTCGGTAACCACCAGCGTATTACCGGTGGCTTTCTCCAGGCGCTTGGCCAGGCTCTCAGCGTCGTTGTGCAGATAACGATTGAAGCGCGCACCGGACAACAAACCGGCGTCCAGCAAAGAAGCGTGATTGAGCCGGTCTTCCAGTACCGTATCGCCCTGCCCGATCAACGCGGTGACTGCGCCGAGGTTGGCCATGTAACCGGTAGTGAACAGCAGCGCACGCGGGCGCCCGGTGAGATCGGCCAACGCCTCTTCCAACGCGTGATGCGGGGTGCTGTGGCCGATGACCAAATGCGAAGCCCCACCGCCGACGCCCCAACGGGCGGCACCGGCGCGCCAGGCTTCGATCACTTGCGGGTGATTGGCCAGGCCCAGGTAGTCGTTGTTACAGAACGCCAGCAACGGCTGACCATCGACCACGACTTCAGGGCCTTGAGGGCTTTCGAGCAGTGGGCGTTGGCGATAGAGATTTTCGGCACGACGGGCAGCAAGGCGCGCGCTGAGATCGAAAGACATGCAGACCTCGCGAGTAGGAAAGGATCACGAACCTCTGTAGGAGCTGCCGTAGGCTGCGATCTTTTGATGTTGCTTTTAAGGGCAAGATCAAAAGATCGCAGCCTTCGGCAGCTCCTACAAAAGCGGTCAGACCGCAGCGTTATAGAACTGCTCGCTGCTCTTCTGCTCGACCAGCGCCTGCTCGATAGCCGCCTGATGCACTTCGTCGGCGTGCTCTTCACGCGCTTCCGGCAGGATGCCCAGGCGCGAGAACAGTTGCATGTCCTTGTCAGCCTGCGGGTTGGCGGTGGTCAGCAGTTTGTCGCCGTAGAAAATCGAGTTGGCACCGGCGAAGAACGCCAGGGCTTGCATCTGCTCGTTCATCGCTTCGCGGCCGGCAGACAGGCGCACGTGGGATTGCGGCATCAGGATGCGGGCGACAGCGAGCATGCGGATGAAGTCGAACGGGTCGATGTCGTCAGCATTTTCCAGCGGCGTACCAGCAACTTTCACCAGCATGTTGATTGGAACCGACTCCGGATGCTCCGGCAGGTTGGCCAACTGGATCAGCAGGTTGGCGCGATCATCGAGGGACTCGCCCATGCCGAGGATGCCACCGGAGCAGATCTTCATCCCCGAATCACGCACATAAGCCAGGGTTTGCAAACGCTCACCATAGGTACGGGTGGTGATGATGCTGGCGTAGAACTCCGGCGAGGTATCGAGGTTGTGGTTGTAGTAGTCGAGGCCAGCGTCGGCCAGCGCAACGGTCTGGTCCTGATCGAGACGACCGAGGGTCATGCAGGTTTCCAGGCCCATGGCTTTCACGCCTTTGACCATCTCCAGCACATACGGCATATCTTTGGCCGACGGGTGTTTCCAGGCAGCGCCCATGCAGAAACGGGTCGAACCGATGGCCTTGGCGCGAGCGGCCTCTTCGAGGACCTTCTGCACTTCCATCAGCTTTTCTTTTTCCAGGCCGGTGTTGTAGTGACCGGACTGCGGACAATATTTGCAATCTTCCGGGCAGGCGCCGGTCTTGATCGACAGCAGCGTCGAAACCTGGACCCGGTTAGCATCGAAATGCGCGCGGTGCACCGTCTGCGCCTGGAACAGCAGGTCGTTGAATGGCTGAACGAAGAGTGCTTTGACTTCGGCCAAAGACCAGTCATGACGCAGGGTTGCAGAGGTGCTGGCGCTCATGGGCGTTTCCTTGATTTATGCTTGGCAGGCGGCCGGGGGAATGGAATACCCACAGGCGCGACACGGATGTTTGGCATATTTAAGGAAGAGCGATGCGCTGTCAACCACGATACGAAGGACCGGTTTACATCTGGTTAAAAAACAAACAATCATGTTTGCTCTGCTCAGAGCCCGCCGATGACACCACGCCGATCTGCACAGCCTGCGAAACCGAACTGCCCTGGCTCGGCGATCACTGCCAGACCTGCGCCCTGCCACTGCCCGCGTCCGGCCTGACGTGCGGCCAATGCCTGCAACAACCGCCGGCCTTCGAGCGAGTAGCGGCGCCGTGGAGTTACAGCTTTCCGGTGGACACGTTGATTACCCGCTTCAAGCACAACGCAAAGTGGCCGTTTGGCCGCTTGCTCGGCGAACTTCTTGCGCAATTCCTGCAACATCGCTTCGATGAAGATCTGGATCGACCCGATGCGCTGGTCCCGGTGCCACTGGCCACGAAACGCTTGCGCCAGCGCGGCTTCAATCAAGCAGCGATGCTCGCGAAGTGGCTGAGTGAAAGCCTGGAAATCCCGTGCGATGAAACGCTATTGTCGAGGATTCAGGACACCAGCGCGCAACAGGAACTGAATGCCCAGGCGCGTAGACGAAACCTGCGCAACGCCTTCGCCCTGGCACCCGGCGCGTGCGTCACGGGCCGTCATCTGGCCCTGATCGATGACGTGCTCACTACCGGTGCCACCACGCAAAGCCTCGCCCGCTTGCTGATGGACGCCGGCGCCGCCCGAGTCGACGTCTATTGTCTGGCCCGCACACCCAAACCCGGCGACACAATTTAACTGAACACCACAAAACCCTGTGGGAGCGGGCTTGCTCGCGAAAGCGGACCGGTATTCAACGCAGATGTCGACTGAACTGACGCTTTCGCGAGCAAGCCCGCTCCCACAGGGATTACCGTCTGACTTGACTCCCGCAGCCCAAGCCGCCAACGTCCTCTCATTGCCACAACCCAAAGCCCCTGCCATGTCCTTGCCTTCGTTGTTGTCCCAGCACATTGTCCGCCGTCCGCAGCGCATCGCCCTGCTGCAACACATCGCCGAACAAGGCTCGATCACCCGCGCGGCGAAAGCCGCGGGCCTGAGCTACAAAGCGGCGTGGGACGCCATCGACGAGTTGAACAATCTTGCGCAAAAACCGCTGGTGGAACGCAGCGTCGGCGGCAAGGGCGGTGGTGGCGCCAAGTTGTCCAGCGAGGGCGAGCGCGTCTTGCGGCTGTATCAAAAGCTGCAAGTGTTGCAGGCCCAGGTGCTGGAAGCAGCCGAAGACGCCAGCGATCTGGACTTGCTCGGCCGGCTGATGTTACGCACCAGCGCGCGCAATCAATTGCACGGCAGAGTGATAGCGATTGAATCCCAGGGTCGCAACGACCGCATCCGCCTGGAACTGGCCGAAGGCTTGAGCATCGACGCACAGATCACCCACGACAGTACCCTGCGCCTGGAGCTGCAAATCGGCACCGAGGTCGTCGCATTGATCAAGGCCGGCTGGCTGGAGTTATTGGCCATCGACCAGCCTGCAACACCTGGCAACAATTGCCTGAAAGGCATTATCGAGCAAATTCTCGACGCCGAAGACGGCCCCAGCGAAGTACGCATCGGCCTGCCCAACGGCCAGACACTCTGCGCCCTGGCCGAGCCGCTGCATTTAAGAACCTCCGGCCTCGCCATCGACCAGCCGGTGCTCGTGCAATTTGCGCCGTCCAACGTCCTGCTGGGTACTCCACTCTGAAACAAAACCTTCATTGATGCTCACTAAGGTGACTGCAAAAACCAGCAGGGAGCCTGATGTGAGCCTATTAGAAGAGAACCAACCCACCGACCTGGAAAAAATGGTCGGCCTCAGCCGTCGTGGTTTCATCAGCGCCGGCGCCCTCTGCGGTGCGGCGATGTTCCTCGGTGGCAACCTGCTGAGTCGCAGCGCTCTGGCCGCCAGTGTCAGCGCCGGCTCGAGCAAATTGCTGGGCTTCAACAGCATCGCCGCCGCTACGACTGACGTCATCACCCTGCCGCCGGGCTACAAATCCTCGGTATTGATCAGTTGGGGCCAGCCTCTGCAAAAGAATGGCCCGGTCTTCGACCCGAGCGGCAACGGCACCGCCCAGGCCCAGGAAGTCCAGTTCGGCGACAACAACGATGGGATGAGCCTGTTCGGCTTCCCCGGCGACCACGACCGGGCGCTGATGGCAATCAACAACGAATACACCAACTATCGCTACCTCTTCCCCCATGGTGGCATGCCGCAATCGGCGCAAGACGTGCGCAAGGCCCTGGCCTGCGAAGGCGTGTCGGTGATCGAAGTACAACGTCGCCGTGGCCAGTGGGAATTCGTTCAAGGCTCGCGCTACAACCGCCGCATCCACGGCAACTCGCCGCTACGCTTGAGCGGTCCGGCGGCCGGTCACGAATGGCTCAAGACCAGCGCCGACAAGCACGGCAAGAAAGTCCTCGGCACCTTCCAGAACTGCGCCAACGGCAAGACGCCTTGGGGCACTTACCTGACGTGCGAAGAGAACTTCACCGATTGCTTCGGCAGCAGCAACGCCGAGCAAAAATTCGATGCCGCGCAAAAACGCTACGGCGCCGTGGCCGCCAGCAAGGAAATCAACTGGCACCCACACGACCCGCGTTTCGACCTGGCGAAGAATCCTAACGAACTCAACCGCCACGGCTGGGTGGTGGAAATCGACCCGTTCGACCCGCAATCGACCCCGGTCAAACGCACCGCCCTGGGCCGTTTCAAGCATGAAAACGCCGCGCTGGCTGAAACCAATGACGGTCGCGCCGTGGTCTACATGGGCGACGACGAGCGCGGTGAGTTCATCTACAAATTCGTCAGCCGCGACAAGATCGACCACCGCAACCCCAAGGCCAACCACGACCTGCTGGACCACGGCACCTTATATGTCGCGCGTTTCGACGCCGGCGACGGCAACGCCGATCACCCGAAAGGCCAGGGCCAGTGGATCGAACTGACTCACGGCAAAAACGGCATCAATGCCAACAGCGGTTTTGCCGATCAGGCCGAGGTGCTGATTCACACGCGCCTCGCGGCCAGCGTCGTCAGCGCCACGCGCATGGACCGTCCGGAATGGATCGTCGTCAGCCCCAAGGATGGCCAGGTTTATTGCACCCTGACCAACAACGCCAAGCGCGGCGAAGACGGCCAACCCGTGGGCGGGCCGAACCCAAGGGAGAAAAACGTTTATGGGCAGATCCTGCGCTGGCGCACCGACCGTGATGATCACGGCTCGGAAAGCTTTGCCTGGGACTTGTTCGTGGTCGCCGGCAATCCGGGGTTCACGCCGGCACGCCGAAGGGCGGCTCGTCGAACATCACGCAGCAGAACATGTTCAACAGCCCGGATGGCTTGGGTTTCGACGAGGCCGGGCGCTTGTGGATTCTGACTGATGGCGATTCGAGCAATACCGGGGACTTCACGGGTATGGGCAATAACCAGATGCTTTGCGCAGATCCAGTGACCGGGGAAATTCGCCGGTTCATGGTCGGGCCGATTGGTTGCGAGGTGACGGGGATCAGCTTCTCGCCGGATCAGAAAACCCTGTTTGTCGGGATTCAGCATCCCGGGAGAACGGCGGTTCGACCTTCCCGGAGCACCTGCCGAATGGCAAGCCGCGGTCTTCGGTGATGGCCATTACCCGTGAAGATGGCGGGGTCGTCGGCGCCTGATCGGGCTCCTCGCGGGCAAGCCTCGCTCCTACAAGGATCTGCATAAATCCTATAGGAGCGAGGCTTGCCCGCGAAGGCGGCTGCCCAAACACCACTCATCTCAAGCCCAGGCCCTAAAGAAGCCCCGTCTGCGCTACCATGCTTGGCCGGACGCGGCAGCCTGCTGCGCGCAGGAGTCAGCATGGCCCACCCGTTTGCAACCCTCACCCCAGACCTCGTGCTCGATGCCGTCGAAAGCATCGGCTTTTCAGCGACGCGCGCATTCTGGCGCTCAACAGCTACGAAAACCGCGTCTACCAGGTCGGCATCGAAGACTCCGAGCCGCTGATCGCCAAGTTCTATCGCCCCCAGCGCTGGACCAACGAAGCGATTCTCGAAGAACACCAGTTCACCTTCGAACTCGCCGAATGCGATGTGCCGGTGGTCGCGCCGATGATTCACAACGGTGCCAGCCTGCATGAACACGCCGGGTTCCGCTTCACCCTGTTCCCCCGCCGTGGCGGCCGGGCGCCGGAGCCGGGCAATCTTGATCAGCTGTATCGCCTGGGCCAATTGCTCGGACGCTTGCACGCCGTCGGGGCAACCAAACCGTTCGAGCACCGTGAAGCACTGGGCGTGAAGAACTTCGGTCACGATTCGCTGAATACCTTGCTTGAAGGCAATTTCGTCCCGAAAAGCCTGCTGCCGGCCTACGAGTCGGTGGCCCGCGACCTGCTCAAACGGGTGGAAGAGGTCTACAAGGCCACGCCGCACCAGAACATCCGCATGCACGGCGATTGCCACCCCGGCAACATGATGTGCCGCGATGAGATGTTCCACATCGTCGACCTCGACGACTGCCGCATGGGCCCGGCGGTGCAAGACATCTGGATGATGCTCGCCGGGGATCGTCAGGAATGTCTCGGACAGTTGTCGGAATTGATGGACGGCTACAACGAGTTCCACGACTTCGACCCGCGGGAATTGGCGCTGATCGAACCGCTGCGGGCGTTGCGCCTGATGCACTACAGCGCCTGGCTCGCCCGCCGCTGGGATGACCCGGCGTTCCCCCACAGTTTTCCGTGGTTCGGGAGCGAGCGGTATTGGGGTGATCAGGTGTTGGCGTTGCGTGAGCAGTTGTCAGCGCTTAATGAAGAACCTTTGAAACTTTTTTAATTTCAAGATCAAAAGATCGCAGCCTTCGGCAGCGCCTACTGGTGTACACCGTTCCCCTGTAGGAGCTGCCGAAGGCTGCGATCTTTTCGCTTTTCAGAAGCGACATGTCTATACAACCGCCTTACAATCCCCACTTTGTTAGCTGCCTAAGCAAGGATTCTGCATGCAAGCTGCCAACCCGCGTCGCGGGTACATCCTGGGCCTGAGTGCCTATATCATCTGGGGACTTTTCCCCATCTACTTCAAAGCCATCGCCTCGGTGCCGGCTGTAGAAATCATCATCCACCGGGTGCTCTGGTCCGCGCTGTTCGGCGCCTTGTTGCTGATGGTCTGGAAACATCCGGGCTGGTGGCGCGAGTTGCGCGACAACCCGAAACGGCTGGCAATCCTGGCCCTGAGCGGCACACTGATCGCGGCCAACTGGCTGACCTACGTCTGGTCGGTGAACAACGGACGGATGCTCGAAGCCAGCCTCGGTTACTACATCAATCCGCTGGTGAACGTGTTGCTGGGGATGTTGATCCTTGGCGAACGGCTGCGGCGCATGCAATGGCTGGCGGTGGGTCTGGCGGCAGTTGGCGTGGCGCAACAGGTATGGCAGGTTGGCAGTCTGCCGTGGGTTTCGCTGGTGCTGGCGCTGACCTTCGGTTTCTACGGGCTGATCCGCAAACAGGCGCCAGTCAAGGCATTACCGGGGCTGGTAGTGGAAACCTGGATGCTCGTACCGATTGCAACGGCCTGGCTGCTGTTCAACCCGGCAGCGGGCAGCGCGCAGGCCGAGTTCTGGACCACATCCGAAGCCTGGTGGCTGGTGGCCGCCGGCCCGGTGACACTGGTGCCTCTCGTCTGTTTCAACGCGGCCGCTCGGCATTTGCCCTACACCACGCTCGGATTTCTCCAGTACCTGGCACCGACATTGGTTCTACTGCAAGCCGTTCTGCTGTTTGGTGAACATCTGTCGTCCAGCACCCTGGTGGCGTTCATCTTTATCTGGGCCGGCCTGGCGGTTTACAGCGTCGACGCGGTGATCAGTATGCGTCGCCGCCGCTGATCAGAAAACGTACAAATCTCTACAGGCCACGTCTTCCGTGGTCTGCATCAATCCTTCCCAAGGTTATCCACAGCGTGATCCCCGCCGTTTGTGCGCAACTTGTTGAAACTGCTGGTTTTTTGATCAGCCCCTGAAGAACCCCGGCCGGCGTGGCCTGGCGGGGTGTCTCTACAGGTTATCCACAGGCAGGTGCACGTATAACTTGGATAACCTGTCAGGGATCACTGCGCAGCACCAACTCAACCATCAAGTCATCGGCCAGGGTTTCCAGCCGTGATTGCAGCACGTCCAGGGACAGGGTCAGCGGCACCGCGAGAATCGCTTCGGCGTGGAACAGCGGCTCGCTGCTCATCGGCGCCGGGCGTACTTCGGTGACCAGACGCTCCAGGTTCACACCCTGCTCGCTCAGCAAACGCGTGATGTCGCGCACGATTCCCGGCCGGTCATTGCCCACCAGTTCCATGGCAATCGGCTTCCAGGTGCAGGATTGCTCGATGCCACTTTCAGCGATCAGCACCCGAATGCCCTGGGCGGACAACGCTTGCAGGGCATCGACCAATTCGTCGTAGGCTTCTGCCGGTACGCCCACCCGAAGAATCCCGGCGAACTGTCCGGCCATGCGTGACATGCGGCTTTCCAGCCAGTTGCCGCCATGCTCGGCGATGCATTGGGCAATGCGCTCGACCTGCCCTGCCTTGTCCAGCGCGAATACGGTGAGTACGAGGTGGTCCATGGCGCAGCCCTCTTGTCATGACTTTTGTTATAGAAGAGCAAGTATAGGCAAGGGCTGATTCTGCGCTGAATCGTCTGACGCCATCGCGGGCAAGCCTTGCTCCTACAGTTTTACATCGTTCTCAAATTCTGACTCGCCCCAACCCCGTAGGAGCAAGGCTTGCCCGCGATGGACACACCGCCGACACCCCTGCAGAAACACAAATCGTGTACAAGTTTTTATATTTAACTGGAACAATCCAATAGTTTTTTGAGAACATCCTGTTCCCCAGCGTGACCGCAATGCGTCACGGGGTCGCAGAACGACGTAATTAGTCTGATTTTCACAAGCGCAATTCATCATGTAGTATGCCGCAGCGCGCACTACATAACGTTGGATCGATGTCTGCCACCGGCACACTCGCAACCCTGAAAGCCCCGTCAGCAAGGCCTCCAAGCCGTTGATTGGACCGAACCCAGCCGTCCGCAAGGGCATGTACTGGCGGACGGGTTTGTGGTTTAAATGACCAGAGGCTTCATTGTCAAAATTGAAGAGCTGAAAAGCGAAATAGCTGAGCAGAGTGAGGCAAGCAATGACTGAACACGTTCAAGTCGGTGGCCTGCAGGTCGCCAAAGTCCTGTTCGACTTCGTGAACAACGAAGCCATTCCCGGTACCGGCCTCACCGCCGATAAGTTCTGGGCCGGTGCCGACAAGGTCATTCATGACCTGGCGCCGAAGAACAAAGCCCTACTCGCCAAACGCGATGATTTCCAGGCTCGTATCGACGGCTGGCACCAATCCCGTAGAGCTCCTGGGAAAGCCCAGGTGCATGACGCCCTGGCCTATAAAGCCTTCTTGCAAGACATCGGTTATCTGCTGCCAGAAGCGGCTGATTTCCAGGCAACGACGCAAAACGTCGATGACGAAATCGCCCGCATGGCCGGCCCGCAACTCGTGGTGCCGGTGATGAACGCGCGTTTCGCGCTCAATGCCTCGAACGCCCGCTGGGGTTCGCTGTATGACGCGCTCTACGGCACTGACGCCATCAGCGAGGCTGACGGCGCGGAAAAAGGCAAAGGCTACAACAAGATTCGCGGCGACAAGGTGATTGCCTTCGCCCGTGCCTTCCTCGACGAAGCCGCGCCATTGGCCGCTGGTACTCACGTCGACTCCACCCGCTACACGATCGTTGACGGCAAACTGGTGGTCGCCCTCAAAGGTGGCAGCAACACCGGGCTGCGCAACGACGCGCAATTGATCGGTTTCCACGGCGATGCTGCGGCACCGACGGCGATCCTGCTGAAAAACAACGGCCTGCATTTCGAAATCCAGGTCGATGCCAGCACCCCGGTCGGCCAGACCGACGCTGCCGGCGTCAAAGACATCCTGATGGAAGCCGCGCTGACCACCATCATGGACTGCGAAGACTCCGTCGCCGCCGTCGATGCCGACGACAAAGTGGTGATCTACCGCAACTGGCTCGGCCTGATGAAAGGCGATCTGTCAGAAGAGGTCTCCAAGGGCGGCAAGACCTTTACCCGCACGATGAACGCCGACCGCACCTACACCGGCGTCGATGGCCAGGAACTGAACCTGCACGGTCGTTCGCTGTTGTTCGTGCGTAACGTCGGTCACCTGATGACTATCGACGCGATCCTCGATAGTCAAGGCAACGAAGTGCCGGAAGGCATCCTCGACGGTCTGGTGACGTGCCTCGCGGCGATCCACAGCCTCAACGGCCACAACTCGCGCAAGAACAGCCGTACCGGCTCGGTCTACATCGTGAAGCCGAAGATGCACGGCCCGGAAGAAGCGGCGTTCACCAACGAGCTGTTCGGGCGCATCGAAGACGTGCTCGACCTGCCGCGCAACACGCTGAAAGTCGGGATCATGGACGAGGAGCGCCGCACCACGGTCAACCTAAAGGCCTGTATCAAAGCGGCCAGCGAGCGCGTGGTGTTCATCAACACCGGGTTCCTCGACCGCACCGGCGACGAAATCCACACCTCCATGGAAGCCGGGCCGATGGTGCGCAAGGCCGACATGAAGGCCGAGAAGTGGATCGGCGCCTACGAGAACTGGAACGTCGATATCGGCTTGAGCACCGGCCTGCAAGGTCGTGCCCAGATCGGTAAAGGCATGTGGGCCATGCCGGACCTGATGGCCGCGATGCTCGAACAGAAAATCGCTCACCCGCTGGCCGGCGCCAACACCGCGTGGGTGCCATCGCCGACTGCTGCTGCGCTGCACGCGCTGCACTACCACAAGGTTGACGTGTTCGCCCGTCAGGCCGAACTGGCCAAACGTGCGCGCGCTTCGGTGGACGACATCCTGACCATCCCGCTGGCCGTCAATCCGGACTGGACGCCAGAACAGATCAAGAACGAACTGGACAACAACGCCCAGGGCATTCTTGGCTACGTGGTGCGCTGGATCGATCAGGGCGTGGGTTGCTCGAAAGTGCCGGACATCAACGACATCGGCCTGATGGAAGACCGTGCGACGCTGCGTATTTCCAGCCAGCACATCGCCAACTGGCTGCGTCATGGCATCGTCACTGAAGCTCAAGTGATGGAAAGCCTCAAGCGCATGGCGCCGGTGGTTGACCGTCAGAATGCCAACGACGCGCTTTACCGTCCGCTGGCACCTGACTTCGACAACAACATCGCCTTCCAGGCGGCGGTCGAACTGGTGATCGAAGGTACAAAACAACCGAACGGTTATACCGAGCCGGTTCTGCACCGTCGTCGTCGCGAGTTCAAGGCTGCCAATGGCTTGTAACTGAACGCTGACGCCAGACATGAAAAAGCCCTGATCTTTCGATCAGGGCTTTTTTGTTTGAGGCAAAGTCAAAAGATCGCAGCCTTCGGCAACTCGTACAGGTCAGCGCAATCCCATGTAGGAGCTGCCGAAGGCTGCGATCTTTTAGCGTTTCACAAATCCATCCCCAACTCATGTTTGACCAACGCCAGCAACTTGTCGGTATCAATCGGCTTCAGCAGAAAATCCACGACGCTCAAATGCATCGCAGCGATGGCGTCTTTCACGTCGGCATCGCCGGAAACGATGATGATCGGCATGGCCGCACGGACCGACTCGCGCACTTCGCGGATCAAGTCCAGGCCATCGACATGCCCCATCCGCAGATCGGTAATCACCAGGCCAATCGAAGGCGTTGTGTCCAACAGTTTGAGCGCAGTCTCACCACTGGCGGCGGTCATGCAACGTACGCCATCCAGCGCAAGGATCTCCGACAGCAGTTCTCGAGCGTCTTTGTCGTCGTCAACGATCAACACCCGCTGCGGCGGAAGATCGGGTTCCAGCATGATCGCACTGAGCGCCTCGCGCTCGGCGTCACTCAAAATATCGTGGTCGGACATGGCTTACTCTACGTTTTCAATTCAATCCCCTAGCACAGTGGTCAGACATCGCTAAGCAGAGCTTCAATGTGCACTTCGTCGGATATTTTTCCTAGAGGCAAATTGAGACGTTTTTCGCACAGAATATGTAGGACGTCTCTGAAATATCGACGTATCCACCGACTACCTAGACTTACGTCCAATGGGCACCCTGTGCGCAGGGGCCGACCATGGCTGAACGATCCGACAACAACAATTCAAAAAAGACTGCGGTAATAGTTATGAGTAAAGCGGATGCCTTCACCCAGGCAGGGAAAACCGCGGTATTGCAGAACATTCAGGGCACTTTGCAATTCCTCCAGCGCTTCCCGCCCTTCAATCAGATGGAGCATGCCCACCTGGCCTATCTGGTGGAGCAATGTCAGCTGCGTTTCTACGGTCCCGGCGAGAGCATCATCAAGCCCGCCGACGGCCCGGTTGAGCATTTTTATATCGTCAAACAGGGCCGAGTGGTTGGCGAACGCCCGCACACGGCCAAGGGTGGCACCGAAACCACCTTCGAAATCACCACGGGGGAATGCTTCCCCCTCGCCGCGTTGCTGGGGGAGCGGGCGACTCGTACCGAACATTTGGCGGCTGAAGATACCTTCTGCCTGCAACTGAACAAACTGGCCTTCATCAAGCTGTTCGCCCTCTCCAATACGTTTCGCGACTTTGCCCTGCGCGGGGTCAGCAGCCTGCTGGATCAGGTCAACCAGCAAGTCCAGCAAAAAGCCGTGGAAACCCTTGGTACCCAGTACTCGCTGAACACGCGGCTGGGCGAGCTGGCCATGCGTCACCCGGTGACGTGCAGCCCGGCCACGCCGCTGCGTGAAGCCGTGACCCTGATGCATGAGCAGCAGGTCGGCAGCATCGTGATCGTCAACGAGCAGAAAGCACCCCTGGGGATTTTTACCCTGCGCGACTTGCGCCAGGTTGTCGCCGACGGGACCAGCGACTTCAGTGAAGACATCGAGCGGCACATGACCCAGGCGCCGTTTTTCCTGACGCCGGACCACAGTGCTTTCGATGCGGCAATTGCCATGACCGAACGGCACATCGCCCACGTCTGCCTGGTCAAGGACCAGCGCCTGTGCGGCGTGGTGTCCGAGCGCGATCTGTTTTCCCTGCAACGGGTCGATCTGGTACACCTCGCGCGGACCATCCGCAGCGCCCAGCGGGTGGAAAATCTCGTGGCGTTGCGCGGCGAGATCGGCCAATTGGTGGAGCGCATGCTGGCCCACGGTGCCTCTTCGACCCAAATCACTCACATCATTACCCTGCTCAACGACCACACCGTGTGCCGGGTAATCGAACTGACCCTCGCCGAGAAAGGCGACCCGGTATAGCGTTCAGTTGGCTGTGCTTTGGCAGCGAAGGCCGGCGCGAGCAGACGCTGCACACCGATCAGGACAACGGCATTCTGTTCGAAGCCCGGACGCGGCGCATGCCGCCGAGATTCGCGGCAAGTTGCTACCCATCGCCCAGCAGATCAACCAGAGCCTGGCGCTCTGCGGTTTCACTCTGTGCAAGGGCAACATCATGGCCGGCAACCCCGAGCTGTGTTTGTCCCGGGCCGAGTGGGCCCGGCGGTTCGCGGCGTTTATCCGTGAGGCGACGCCGGAGAACCTGCTGGGTTCGAGCATTTATTTCGACTTGCGGGTGGTTTGGGGTGATGAACAAGGCTGCGAACAACTGCGTCGAGGGATTCTCGATCAGGTGGCGGATAACCGGTTGTTCCAGCGGATGATGGCCGACAACGCTTTGCGCAACCGTCCGCCCGTAGGACGATTCCGTGAGTTCGTACTGGCGCGCAAGAATGGTGAGAAAGCCACGCTGGACCTGAAAGTCCAAGGGCTCACGCCTTTTGTGGATGGCGCCCGTCTGCTGGCCCTGGCCAATGGCATCGAAACCAACAACACCCTGGAGCGCTTCCGCCAACTGGTGGCCAAAGAAGTCATCGAACGTCTGGACGGCGCGGCGTATGAAGAGGCGTATCACTTCATCCAGCAGACTCGCATGCAACAACATCAGTTACAGACCCGGAGAACTTGCCCTACTCCAACCGCGTCGATCCCGACAGCCTCAATCATCTGGACCGACGCATCCTGCGTGAATCCCTGCGCCAGGCCCAACGCCTGCAAAGCAGCCTGAGCCTGCGGTATCAGCTATGAGTCTGTTTTCATGGCTACGCCCCGCCGCCCCGCTGCTGCCCGAGGATCTGCAACAACGCCTGGAACGCTTGCCGGTCGGCGCCGAGTTGAGTGAATGCAGCCTGCGCGAGCAGCGCTGGGTGGTGCTGGATCTGGAAACCACCGGGCTGAACCTGAACAAGGATCGGGTGCTGTCCATCGGTGCAGTGGTGATCGAAGACGCAGCGATCGATTTCAGCCAGCAATTCGAACGCACGCTGCAATGTGCCGGTATGAAGTTGGCGCCGAGTGTGTTGATCCATGGTCTGGGCCCCAGCGCGATCGCCGCCGGCAGCGACCCTGCCCAGGCGCTGATCGAGTTCATGGAGTTTGTGGGCGACAGCCCGGTACTGGCGTTTCACGCGCCGTTCGATCAGCACATGCTCGGGCGCGCGCTGAAAGATCATCTGGGCTACAAGCTGCAGCATCCGTTTTTGGATGTGGCGGACATTGCACCTTTGGTCTGTCCACAGGCAAACATCCGCGAGGCCGGGCTGGATGAGTGGATTGAGTGGTTCAAGCTCAAAGTGTTTGAACGTCATAACGCCAGTGCCGATGCGTTGGCCACGGCGGAATTGGCGTTGATATTGTTCAGCCGCGCGCGGCAGCAGCAGATTCATAGCCCGTTGAATCTGCAGCAGCGGTTGAGTCAGTGGAAACGGCGGCAGCGGGCGCCTTCGTTTTAAAGTTGCGGTGTATTCACGGACGTCTTCGCGGGCAAGCCTCGCTCCTACATTGGAAATGCATTCCCCTGTAGGAGCAAAGCTTGCTCGCGAAGGCGGTGTGTCAGTCGACATCGATGTTGCCTGACATACCGCCTTCGCGAGCAAGCTTTGCTCCTACAGGTTTCGAGCCGCATTCCTGATCTTGAGCTATCGAGTCAACGCGCTATGCTGCCCGGCACTGCCATTGATCGAGACTCTGCCATGTCCGCCCCGAGCATGACCCTGTTCCACAACCCCGCATCGCCCTTCGTTCGCAAAGTCATGGTGCTGCTGCACGAGACCGGTCAGACCGATCGCGTTGCCCTGCAACTCAGCCAGCTCACGCCGGTCAGTCCGGACCTGGCGCTCTGCGAAGACAACCCGCTGGGCAAAATCCCGGCCCTGCGCCTGGCCGATGGCAACGTTATCCATGACAGCCGGGTGATTCTCGATTACCTCGATCACCAGCATGTCGGCAATCCACTGATCCCTCGCGAGGGCCCGGCCCGCTGGCGCCGCTTGACCCTGGCCTCCCTGGCCGACGGGATCATGGACGCTGCGGTGATGATTCGTTACGAGCAAGCGTTGCGCGCCCCGGAGAAACAATGGGAGCAGTGGCTCGATGCCCAGCGCGAGAAGATTCGCCGTGCCTTGGCGTTACTGGAAGCGGATGCGATTGCCGAGCTGAGCAGCCATTTCGATGTGGCGGCGATCAGTGTCGCCTGCGCCTTGGGTTACCTGGATTTGCGCCATCCCGATCTGGAATGGCGCGAGGCGAATCCGCAGTTGGCCGAGTGGTTTTTTGAGGTGAGTCAGCGGCCCTCGATGTTGGCGACGATGCCGAAGGTTTGATCTCAAGTTTCAGGGTCGGCCATTTCGGCCTCAAAAGATCGCAGCCTGCGGCAGCTCCTACAGGGATATACGTTCGGCGTAGGAGCTGCCGAAGGCTGCGATCTTTTGATCTTTCGGGAAACAACCCGAAAATCAGCGTCGCCAACACCTCCCCTTCCCGCTGCTCCTCACGCAACCCTAACGACCGGCTCATTCCACCGCTCCAATATCAAACGCCAACGGCTTGGCCGACTTCTGCCCAATCCCGTACCAGTCCAGTTTCCGGGTCAACACCATGAACACACCGAGCAGCCCGAACAGCAACAGAGAGCCCATCAGCAGCGCGTAATCCTCGGCACTCAACACGCCATAAAGCAAAGCGTACAACGCCGCCAATCCCGCCGAAAAACCCAGACCGTGGCGCACGCTGCGCAGCACGTGGCAGACATAGAACCCGATCAACAACACACACCCGCTCGCCGACAATACATACGCCAAGGCAAAACCAATGTGCTCGGACAGCGACAGCAACAACAGGTAGAAAAACGCCAGTGCCACGCCCACCAGCGCATATTGCACCGGGTGCACCGCCAGGCTTTTCAGCACTTCGAACAGGAAGAAACCGGCAAAAGTCAGGACGATGAACAACAACGCATATTTGATCGCCCGATCACTTTTGAGGTATTGGTCAACCGGGTCGATGAAGCTCACGCCAAAGCTGCGGCCGTTGAACGCGTCACAACCAGCGCCGGAGACACAACTGTTCAAGGCTTCCTGCAGGTTGGTGGAGAAAAACGAGGTCTGCCAATGGGCGGTAAACCCCTGATCGGTGACTTCACGCTGGGCCGGCAGGTAGTTGCCGATAAAGCTGGGGTGCGGCCAGTTGGCAGCCAACGCTACTTTGCTGGTCTTGCCCACCGGCAGTACTTGCAACTGGCCGGTGCCTTGCAAGCGCAGGTCGAAACCGAAGGCCAGTTGCGTGGCTTGTTTCGAATTCAACGCCGGCAGTGTCACGTGCACGCCCTCCCCCAGGAAGCCGACCTGGCTGCCCGGAACGAAGTCCAGGCGCTGACCATCGAGTTCCAGTTTCAGAGCGTTCTCGATGCCGCGGATGTCGCTGATACCGACCGCCAGAAACGGCTGGTCGAACTGATAGTCGGCGAAGTCTTCCTTGATGCCCAGTTGTTCAGGGATGGTGAAATGGCCGCTGATGCGGTTGTCGGCATGGAACAGCCGCGCTTCATAAATGCCCCGGGAACGCAGCTCGGTCTGGACCTGGCCATCCAGTTCGAAGTGTTCCGGGAGGAAGTACAGACGACCGCGTTCTTCACCGACTTCCTGGTAACGCTCGTTGGTCTTTTCGTTGAGCTTCCAGGTGCGCACCACTTTGCGATACGGCACCACCATCAGCGGCCCGGTCAATTGCTGGCTGTAGCTGGAGCTGCGAGCGATGTCTTCGAGCACGCCGTCACGCAGTTGCTGACGTTCCTGGATCACGCCATTGATCATCAGCAACGGGATCAGCAATAACAGAATCAGAAGGGCAATCGCCCCGAGTTTGATGGTCAGGTTGCGGTTCATGGGGTCTCTCCCTGTTCGAATGAGGGAGAGTCTGGGGCGGGTGTGTGGGGGGATTGTGGGGGCGATGTGGGGATTGTGTGGAAACTCCTGTAAAAGCCGATTGCACCTTGGCACACTGCGGCCCCTCAAGGCCATCTCCGGGTATTTACCCCCTGCGGAGTATTTTCCGGTCAAGTACATCTGAGGATTTTGGCCGTCGGTTTGCACCAAAGCAGACCAGGCAAGGAGCGTTCCATTGCGAAACAACTCGTTTGACCTGATCAGGCACCTTGCCGCCCTTATGGTCCTGGTAAGTCATCACTATGTGTTGGCGGGTATGAACGAGCCCGTCATTCAAGGTTACAACTCGCTGGGTGGTGTGGCGGTATTTTGTTTTTTTGCCATTTCCGGGTTGTTGATTACCCTCAGCTATTTGAATGCCGCCAGCCTTCAGGACTATCTGGTGAAACGCGTCGCCCGGATTTTTCCTGCGCTCATCGTTTGCTCATTCGTAATGACTTATGTAGCCGGGGCTTTTTTTGCAAGCGACTATGTCTCGGGGAAAGAAGCCCTCATCGACTTTCTGCGAATTGCAGCATTCGGGCGGGCAACTGTTGATGAGATAACCAGCGATTTCGTATTCCGAGAATCCTTCAACGGCAGCCTGTGGACATTAAAAATCGAGTTCGCTTTTTATATTCTGCTCGCGCTAGTGCTGACCCTGTACCGCAAAGCCATGATGCCTTGGACGCTGCTATTGCTGTTTTGCATAGCGACTTATGTGCTGGGCAACTACCCGATGAATGCCCTGGCGCAGAAGCTTCTGGTCTACTGCGCCGCCGGCATCGCGTTTTTTGCCGGGTCATTGATAGCCTTTTATAAAGACCACTTCAGTGGCGTGCGCACAAGGGCAATAACCCTGGTGGCTTGCTGTCTTCTGGTATTCGCATCACTGGGCACTTCGATGGCCTGGGTTCTGGCAACTCTGGGGATCAGCGTGGCAACCCTCAGTCTGGGTTTGCTGTACGTTGATAAAACCATCAGAGGGCGGTTCGATATCTCCTATGGCATGTACCTGTATGCCTTTCCCGTACAGCAATTGGTCATCAATAAAACACAACTGGCCTTCTTCCCGTCCATGGCCGTTTCAACCGTCATAGTCATTAGCCTGGCAACGCTTTCATGGTTGCTCATTGAACGACCGGTACTTGCCTGGGCCCATCGAAACAAGCCTCGTAGATCAGTACCTGATTCGGTGGTGCCTTGAGTCACCCAGGACCTCAAGGCAAGCGAACCCGAGCCTCGACGCCACCGCCCACATTGCCAACCCATAGTTGCCCTCCATGCAACTTAACCACCTCTTCAACGAAATTAAGCCCCAATCCTGTGCTTTTACGCCCACTGTCCGGCCGCGGCAGCGAGTAAAACCGCTCGTTCAAGCGTGGCAACGCATAGTCGGGAATCGCCTCAGCCTGGTTGAACAGCTTGAACTCAACCTGCTCACCAACCCGCTCGGCACTGAATCGCAAAACACCCTGAACCGGCGTGAAATCCAGGGCATTTTCCAGCAAATTGCCCAACGCCTGACGCAACAGGAACGGCTCACCGACCCACACCAGGTCCGAGGTAATCGCCTGTTCAACGCGCAACTGTTTGCTTTCAGTCCGCGCAGCCTGAGCGTCCAGCAATTCATCCACCAACGCGGCTAACGGCACTTCAACTCGTTCGTCCAGGCCTTGACGCTGCTCGACTTGGGCCAGGTTCAACAACCGCTCGATCAACTGCTGCATCCGCGCACTTTCGCTGTCGATGTTGCTGACGAAGCGCTGCTGCTGGGCCAACGGCATCTCGCCCTGCAGCAACTCCGCCGCGCCACGAATCGCCGCCAACGGGCTTTTCAATTCATGGGTCAGGGTATGTACGTAGCGCTCGACGTAGGCCTTGCCTTCAAGTTGCGTGCGCATCTGCTCGACCGCGGTCGCCAGTTGTTCCAATTCGCCGCCGCGATAATGCGGCACCTCGACCCGCCGGCCCTCGCTGACTGCCTGGGCATAACCGGTCAATCGCCGCAGCGCTGCGCTCAGCCACCAGGACAGCAACGCGCCGAACAGCAAACCGAGGCTGATCAAGCCCGCGCCGTAAGCGAACAAGCGTCGCTCGGTGCGATCGACATACGGTTGCAGCGAGCTATTGGGCTTGGCCACGGTGACCACGCCGATGATCTGACCGTTGTCGCGGATCGGCGCACCCACGTGCATCACCGAAGTGCTCGCATCGTTCGGATCGCTGCGGGTCGAGCGGGCGCCGTATTCGCCGCGCAGGGTCAGGTAAACGTCGTTCCAGCGCGAGTAATCCTCGCCCACTGCCGCGCCGCTGGAGTCCAGCACCACGATGCCTTTGGCATCGGTGACGTAGATGCGGTGGCTGACCTGATTCTTCGGCAAGCCCCAGATGGTCGCCTTCGGCTGCCGCTCGCCGTAGGCCTTGAGCAGTTGTGGCCAATGATTCTGGTTGAGAGTGCCGGCCTTGAAGTCATCGCGCAGGATCTCGGCCATCAGGTTGGCCGTGTCCACCAGGGTTTCTTCGGTGGACTGGCGCACACCCGGACGGATTTCCTGCATCACGGTGTTGAGCACGAAATAACCCGTCAGGCCGATAAACAGCACATAGACCAGGAAGATCCGGATTCCCAACGCCATCAGCTGTGCCCCGGGCTGTAGCTGTAGCCGAGGCCGCGATGGGTCTGGATCGGTTCGGCGTCGGCCCGCACCAGCCGCAGCTTCGCGCGCACGCTCTTGATATGGCTGTCGATGCTGCGCTCGTACCCGGCATCGGCCGGCACACCCAAGGCGTCGAGCAATTGCTCACGGCTGAAGACCCGTTCGGGTTGCTCCAGCAGGCATTGCAGCAGACGGAATTCGTGGCGGGTCAGGCTCAGGGGCTGGCCGCGATAGCTGATCTGCACCCGTTCACTGTCGACGCGAAACAGAACCGATGAAACGTCGGCCACGGTGCGGGGTGCCATGCGTTTGAGAATCGCCCGGACTCGCGCCGCCACTTCTCGCGGGCTGAACGGCTTGACCACGTAGTCGTCGGCGCCAATCTCCAGCCCTACCACCCGGTCGATTTCGCCGTCGCGAGCGCTGAGGAAGATCACCGGCACCTCGCTGAAACGGCGCAACTGCTTGCAAGTCTCGAAGCCGCTGATGTCCGGCAGGCCAATGTCGAGAATGATCAGGTCGGCCGGGGTCTGGCGTTGATGCTCAAGCGCGGCCTCGCCGAGGCTCACCCAGGTCGTGGTAAAGCCTTCGCCCTGCAACGCAAAAATCAACGTGTCGGCAATGGCCGCTTCGTCTTCGACAATCAGGATATGAGGCATGGCGTCCGAGCCCGGCAGTTAAGTTGCGCAACGGTGGCCCAAGCCTCACATCCCGTCAATCAGCAGTCAGGTTTATCCGCGGTAAAGCGCCGTGCCGGGTTCACCGCAGCGCCAAATTCGCGCAAGGCCTTGGCGCCGATCAGCAGCGGATAGTTGAAGCTGCTGCGGTCGGTGAGGTTAACCTCGACCGTGCGCTTGACGTTGCCCAGGCACAACTCCAGATCAACCACCGGACGCTTGGTCGGGGCGCTGACGTCCTTGTCGTCTTCGTCTTCTTCGGAGCGGGTCTTGATCTTGCTGATCCGCGCGATCTTGTGTTCGTAGACCTTGTTGCTCGCGTCCTTGGTGCCGAGACGGAAGCGCACCCAATCTTCGCCATCACGGCTGAAGGTTTCGATGTCCTTGGCCGACAGCGATGCGGTCAGGGCGCCGGTGTCCATTTTGGCCTTGAGGACTTCACCGCCAATTTCCGGTAGCGCGATGTATTCGTAACGCCCGTACAGGGTCGGCTCGGCGGCCATGACCGGCAGGGCCACGAGGGTCAGCAGTGCAAGGAGGGATTTCACGTAATGGGCTTCCTGGAAGAGTGGACAGCGGAATTTTAGACCGTTGCCTTTGAATTCGTTCGGCGTCTGCAAAACCGTAAGATCAAAAGATCGCAGCCTTCGGCAGCTCCTACGCGCCTTAGGGCGCTGCCGAAGGCTGCGATCTTTTCAGCCGACCTTCAGCATAACGCCGTAAAGGTGAAACATTCGTCACCACCGATTTGGCCTGCCGCCCGAAGCTGCTTATCATGGCGCGCCCAAATGCTTCCAAGAGTTACTTATGCGCCGCCTGCTCACCGGCTGTTTCGTTATCCTGCTGCTGTTGCTCAACACCCTGGTCCTGTTCGGGCCGCTGATGGTGTTTGCCCTGCTCAAACTGGTCCTTCCCGGCCGCTATCGCGATTACGCCTCATGGTCGGTGATGTGGATCGCCGAGACCTGGGCCGAAATCGACAAGCTGGTCTTCCGGCTGTGCATCCCCACCCAATGGGACATTCGCGGCGGCGATGACCTGCGGGTTGATACGTCGTATCTGGTGATCAGCAACCACCAATCCTGGGTCGACATTCCAGCACTGATCCAGACGCTGAACCGGCGCACGCCGTTCTTCAAATTCTTCCTCAAGAGAGAATTGATCTGGGTGCCGTTCCTGGGCCTGGCCTGGTGGGCACTGGATTACCCGTTCATGAAACGCTACACCAAGGCGTTCCTGGCGAAGAATCCTGAACTGGCCGGCAAGGATCTGGAGATCACCAAAGCCGCGTGCGAGCTGTATAAGCGTCAGCCGGTGACGGTGGTGAATTATCTGGAAGGCACACGGTTTACCGCAGTGAAAAGCGCTCAGCAGTCATCACCGTTCACGCATCTGCTCAAGCCCAAGGCTGGCGGTGTCGCGTTTGTGCTGGCAGCGATGGGCGAACAGCTGGACGCCATTCTCGATGTGACGATGGTGTATCCGCAGCAGCGGATTCCGGGGTTCTGGGATTTGATCTGCGGCAACGTGCCGAAAGTCATCATCGATATCCAGACCCGCGAACTGGACCCGGCGTTGTGGCAGGAGGATTACGAGAACGATCCGGTGTTTCGCGAAACGATCCAGAACTGGGTCAACCAGCTCTGGATCGAAAAGGACCGACGCATCGACGCATTGCGCGCCGAGAGCCGTTGAATCAGCTGCCAGCGCCCCAAATCCCGCCCAGGCTTTTCAGCAGTGGACCGCCGACGCCTTGGCCACCGAGGTACTGGAGGATCACCGGGGCAAATTGACCGACCATCCCGCTGTCCATGCCCAGAGCACCGAACGCACCGTTCAGGTCGCTGGTGCTCTTCACGTTGCCCATGGCATTTTCCAGGCCTGCCGACTTACCGGACGAGCCGAGCATCCCGCTCAGGGCGCCCATTTGACCGCCGCCAGACAGTTTGTCCAGCCCCGGCACGCTTTTGGCCAGTTGCGAGTAGTCGGTGGAGCTCAGTTGATTCTTCGCCAGCCCCAGCATTGCCCCGGTGCCGCCGACAGCTTGTTGCGGGGTGACGTTCAGTTGCGAAGTCAGCGCACCGAGCAGGCCCGCTGTTTGCGAGGTCGGCGCGGCATTAGTGGCCGCATCGCCGCCCTGCATGCTCGAAGCCGCTTTGGTCACATCGTCCAGGCTGAACCCGGCGAAGACCGGGCTGGCGGCCAGGGTCATGAGCGAAGCCAGTGCAAAACCGCGTGAAATCTTCATCGAGACAACCTCTTTAGGCATAAAAACCGCCCACCCATGGACGGCGAAAAACTGTGCGTTCGACTGGCATCCCCGGGATTGTTCCCGGACCTGAGAGTCTGTCGAGTTTTATGTAGGAGCTGCCGCAGGCTGCGATCTTTTGATCTTCAGCACATTCAGTTCCGCCAACAATCAAGATCAAAAGATCGCAGGCTTCGCCAGCTCCTACAGGGTTCGGTGTTTTTGCGCTGCATCCAGTCTAGCCCTCCCTGCGTATATCAAGCACGGACAGACACTCCTGGCCGATTCTCCCCCACAAGGATCACCCCAATGAAACGCACTTCAATCAAAACCCCGTTGATTGCCAGCCTGCTGACCCTGGCCCTTGGCAGCGGATTCGCCCTGAACAGCGTGCAAGCAGCGAGCATGAGTCATGACAGCGTGATGGTTGGCGGCCAGCCCATGATGCCCGGCAAAGACATCATTGATAACGCCGTGAACTCCGCCGACCACACCACCCTGGTGGCCGCAGTCAAAGCCGCCGGCCTGGTCGACACCCTCAAAGGCAAAGGCCCGTTCACCGTGTTCGCCCCGGTCAACTCGGCGTTTACCGCCCTGCCCGCCGGCACTGTCGACACCCTGCTCAAACCGGCCAACAAAGCGACCCTGACCCACATCCTTACCTATCACGTGGTCGCCGGTAAGCTCGACATGATGACTCTGGCCGAGAAGATCAAGGCCGGTGGCGGCACCGCCGAACTCACCACCGTTGCCGGCGGCAAGCTGTGGGCGATGATGAATGGCCCGCACAACATCGTGATCAAGGATGAAAAAGGCGACGTCGCCGACATCACCACCTATGACGTGAACCAGTCCAACGGGGTGATTCAGGTCATCGACAAAGTGCTGATGCCCAAAGGTTGAGCAGTGCTCGCCGGCCCTGCGCATCGGGGTCGGCGTTTTCCTGAGGTATCCGCCCGTGAATGGAACAACTGCGCGCCGTGAACTAACCTCTGCCTGCAACCGGCACCGCACGCAGCCCACCGTCGCTACCTCGATTGCCTGGAGAACCGTTATTTCCATCGCCGACACCGATCAGCTCAGGCAGCTTCTGGCCCAGTGTTCACTGGGTGACCGCCGCGCGTTCGAGACGCTTTACCACAGCGTCGGCCCGCGCTTGCACGGTGTCGCCCTGCGTTTCATGGGTCGGCATGACCTGGCCGAAGAGGTGCTGCAGGAAAGCTTCGTACGGATCTGGAACAACGCCTCGCGCTATGAATCGCATCTGTCGGCACCGCTGACCTGGATGATCAACATCACCCGCAATCAAGCCATCGATCAATTGCGCAAACACCGCGACCGACCGCTGACCGATCTTGAAGAACAGGCGCTGGAGGATGAAAGCCCTTCGGCCCATGAATTGTTAAGCAGCGCCCGCGAAGCCATGGCCCTGAACCAGTGCCTGGAAAGCCTCGAAGGCATGCAGCGCCAATCGATCACCGTCGCCTACTTTCAGGGGCTGTCCTGCGCTGAACTGGCCGAACACCTGGCCGCGCCGCTGGGCTCGGTCAAATCCTGGATCCGCCGCGGTATGGAGCGCCTGCGCAGGTGCCTGGAATCATGAACTATCAAACCCCGACCCTGCGCCGCGCCCTTGCCGCCGATTACGCCATCGGTTTGATGCCTGCTGCGGCTCGCCGGCGTTTTGAACAGTTGTTGCTGGAGGACGCCGCTCTGCGTGCAGAACTGGCGCACTGGCAGGACAGCCTGGTCAGCCTGACTGAAGCATTGCCCGAACAAGCGGTGCCGGATCGTGTGTGGCAAGGCATCACCGCGCGGATCGACCCGCAGGAACTGCATGTGCCAGAGAAGCGTTCGTTCTGGAACTGGATGCGGGTGACCGCAGCCATGTGTTCGCTAGCGGTCATCGTATTCCTGAGTGTGCTCTACAACCGTGATGAGGCGCGTTACAGCGCGACCCTGCTGACGGCCGACGCGCAACCGGCGCTCAAGGTACAAGCGCACGAGAACTACCTGCAAGTTGAGCCGTTGACGTTGGCGGCGGTTGATCCGGAGCGCAGCCTGGAACTGTGGGCGATACCGGCGAACGGCAAGCCCATTTCCCTGGGGGTGATTCCGGTGGGCGGCAAGGGCAAGGTTGAGCTGAGCGAGGCGCAGAAAGTGCTGATCGGCAAGCCGATTGCGTTGGCGGTGAGCCTGGAGCCGAAGGGTGGTTCGCCGACCGGGCAACCGACGGGGCCGGTGTTGTATCAGGGGGCGTTGGCGGCGCGTTGAGGAAACAGCAAGATCAAAAGATCGCAGCCTTCGGCAGCTCCTACAGGGAAATGTGTTCGGCGTAGGAGCTGCCGAAGGCTGCGATCTTTTGATCTACAAAAACGGCGACCCGAAGGTCGCCGTTTTGCGTTGCGTGAAGCCTTACGCCGCGCTAAACATCTTGTGCGGGTCGATCACAAACTTCTTCGGCACGCCGGCATCGAATTCGCCATAACCCCGTGGCGCATCATCGAGGCTGATAACTTCCACGCCAACGATGTCAGCGATGTGGATACGGTCCCACATGATCGCCTGCATCAGTTGGCGGTTGTACTTCATCACCGGCGTCTGGCCGGTGTGGAAGCTGTGGGATTTGGCCCAGCCCAGACCGAAGCGAATGCTCAGGCTGCCCATTTTCGCGGCAGCATCCACAGCACCCGGATCTTCAGTCACGTACAGGCCCGGAATACCGATTTTGCCCGCCACACGGACCACGCCCATCAGCGAGTTGAGCACGGTAGCCGGAGCCTCGTGTTTCACGCCGTCATGGCCATGACCGCGGGCTTCGAAGCCGACGGCGTCGACGGCGCAATCCACTTCTGGCTCGCCCAGCAGCGCAGCGATTTGTTCGTGCAACGGGGTGTCGAGGGACAGGTCAGCGATTTCGAAACCCTGCGCCTTGGCATGCGCCAGGCGAACGGTGTTGACGTCACCGATGATCACCACCGCCGCGCCCAGCAGGCGAGCCGAAGCGGCAGCCGCCAGACCGACCGGACCGGCACCGGCGATGTACACCGTGCTGCCCGGCCAACGCCGGCCGTCACTGCGCCGTGGTAACCGGTCGGCAGGATGTCGGAGAGGCAGGTCAGGTCGCGGATTTTTTCCATCGCGCGATCGCGGTCCGGGAGTTTCAGCAGGTTGAAGTCGGCGTACGGCACCATCGCGTACTCAGCCTGGCCGCCGGTCCAGTCGCCCATGTCGACATAACCGTACGCACCGCCAGGACGGGCCGGGTTAACGCTCAGGCAAACGCCGGTGTGCATCTCTTTGCAGGAACGGCAGCGCCCGCAAGCAACGTTGAACGGTACGGACACCAGGTCGCCGATTTGCAGGTTTTCGACGTCGCTGCCCTTCTCGATCACTTCACCGGTGATTTCGTGACCCAGCACCAGGCCGGTTTGAGCCGTGGTACGACCGCGCACCATGTGCTGATCGGAACCACAGATGTTGGTGGATACCACGCGCAGGATAACGGCGTGTTCAATCTTCCTGCCGCGCGGGTCCTGCATTTTTGGATAGTCGATTTTCTGTATTTCGACCTTGCCGTTGCCGAGATACACGACACCACGATTACCAGACATGCTTTCACCTCGCTGTTGTTTTTATGTAGCGGTCGCGTCGCCATGGATCGACGGCGCGTTGATTGCTCGGGTTAGTGCTTGTGTCTTTTGTTGTTTGTTATGGCCTCTTCGCGAGCAAGCCCGCTCCCACATTGGTTTTGCGGTGTACCCGAGATTTGTGGGCAGACACAAATCCCCTGTGGGAGCGGGCTTGCTCGCGAAGGCGTCCTAAAGAACGACCGTGCGATTGGCGTTCAAAAACACTCGTCGTTCAATGTGATAACCCACCGCCCGAGCCAAGGTCAGCCCCTCGATATCCCGCCCCTTGGCGATCAAATCTTCCGGGTAATGACTGTGGTCCACCGCTTCCACGCCCTGGGCGATGATCGGGCCTTCGTCCAGGTCGTTGTTGATGTAGTGCGCCGTGGCGCCGACCAGTTTCACGCCCTTGTTGTAGGCCTGGTGATACGGCTTGGCACCTTTGAAACCCGGCAGCAGGGAGTGGTGAATGTTGATCGCCTTGCCGTCGAGTTTGCGGCACAGCTCCGGCGACAGGACTTGCATGTAACGGGCAAGGATCACCAGCTCGGCGCCGGACTCTTCTATCACCTGCCACACCTGGCGCTCTTGCGACGGCTTGTCGTTAGGGTCGAGGGGGAAGTGGTAGTACGGAATCTGGTGCCAGTCGGCCAACGGTTTGAGGTCCGGGTGGTTGGAAACCACGGCGGCCACGTCCATCGACAATTGGCCGATGCGCTGGCGGTAGAGCAAGTCATTGAGACAGTGATCGGCCTTGGAGACCATGATCACCACTTTTGGCCGGTAGTTCGGTGCGGTGAGTTCGAAGATCATGCCGAAGGCCTGGCCACGCTCTGCCAGACCGGCGCGAAAGGCTAGCTCGTCGAAGCCGTCGGGCTGACGGAATTCCACACGAATGAAGAAACGACCCGAGAGCCGGTCATCGAAGGAATGGTGCTCGGTGACGTAGCAGCCCTGCTCGAACAGAAAGCGGGTCACCGCATCCACGGTGCCGAGGACGCTTGGGCAGTCGGCGGTCAGAATCCATGTGTCTGGGGCGCGGCTCATAGTGCGGTGACTCCTCTTGTGTAGCAGCTGCCGAAGGCTGCGTTCGGCGACGAAGTCGTCGTAAAACCTGAACCCCCGGATACCGAATAGAATCCGGGGTGCCTGATTGGCGACGACTTCGTCGCCGAACGCAGCCTTCGGCAGCTGCTACAGGGAGTTCAGCATTCTTCAGGCCTGAACGCTTAACCCGTACTCAGCAGCAGCATCCTGCAACCACAACCACCAGTAATCCGAGAAGCTGCGACGAATCAGCAGTTCCCAGGTGTCTTCAGCGGTATGACGGATCACCAGTTGCGACTTGGCGAACACGGTCCCTACAGCCTTGCCCACCGGAAAACTATTCGGGTGCACGTCGTAGCTGGTGGATTTCATCAGCAGCTGGCGCACGTTCGGGCCGCTCAGTTCGAGGATCTGCTGGCCGCCGCTGACGTTGACGATCTGGATGTGCAGGTCGCCCAGCGCTTCTCGGAGTTTTTGCTCGGCGGCGAATTCTTCACCGCTCGGCACGATCAGCAGCCATTCATCCGGCCCCATCCATTGCAGGCTGGTTTCGCCTTTGACGATGACGGTCAGGGCGCCGGGTAATTCGATGCCCAACGCCTTGTGCACGCCAGCACTGAATGCCGCATCGTGGCCATCGCCACGAATGGTCAGGTGGCCGAGGAGTTTTTTCTCACGCACGATCACGCCGGCGCTCTTACGGCCCTTGCCCACCAGGCTGGCGAGGTCGGCATGATGCAGCGACGACTCGGCCTTGGCCCCGGCGGTTGGGCGTTGTTGGTAAACATTGGCTGTGGTCATAAAGCACCTTTATCAATTCTGTTGGTTCCGGCCCCTGTGGTGGCTGGACTGACGCCTTCGCGAGCAAGCCCGCTCCCACATTTGACCGCGTTCCCCTGTGGGAGCGGGCTTGCTCGCGAATCGCTCAGACGACTCGGTGCAACCGCCCGCCCACAGGGCTCGAGGCCATTAGATGTTCTGGCGATCACCCTTCGGATCAAAGAACACCGAAGAAACGATTTCCGCCTCGATCACGCTACCGTCGGCCAGCGGTGCGAACACCCGCTCACCGATACGCTTCAAGCCGCCCTTCACCACACCCATGGCAAACGAATAGCCGAGGGAGTTGTGCGCGTAGCTGGAGGTCACGTGGCCAACCATGGTCATCGGGATGGTTTGCTTGGTGTTGAACACCAACTGCGCCCCTTCCGGCAGCCATTTGGTTGGATCGATCGGCTTCAGGCCCACCAATTGTTTACGTTGATCACGCACGCAGTCTTCACGGTTCATGCCACGCTGGCCGATCCACGAGAACGGTTTGGTGCGACCGACACACCAGCCCATGTTCAGGTCGTCCGGGGTCATCGAGCCGTCAGTGTCCTGGCCGACGATGATGAAGCCCTTCTCGGCCCGCAGAACGTGCATGGTTTCAGTGCCGTACGGGGTCAGGTTGTACTGCTTGCCGGCCGCGACGATTTTCTCGAGTACGCCCATGGCGTAGTCGGCTTGCACGTTGACTTCGTACGACAGCTCACCGGTAAACGAAATCCGGAACACCCGCGCCGGGACACCGCCGACCAGGCCTTCTTTCCAGGTCATGAACGGGAAGGCTTCGTTGCTCAGATCAATATCGGTGACTTCGCTGAGCAGCTTGCGGCTGTTCGGCCCGGACAGGGTCATGGTTGCCCAGTGATCCGTCACGGAAGTGAAGTACACCTTCAGGTCTGGCCATTCGGTCTGTTGGTAGATTTCCAGCCATTGCAGCACGCGTGCAGCGCCGCCGGTGGTGGTGGTCATCACGAAGTGGTTGTCAGCGAGGCATGCGGTTACGCCGTCGTCAAACACCATGCCGTCTTCTTTACACATCAGGCCGTAGCGGGCCTTGCCCACATCGAGCTTGGTCCAGGCGTTGGTGTAGATGCGGTTCAGGAACTCACGGGCATCCGGGCCTTGAATGTCGATCTTGCCGAGGGTCGAAGCGTCCAGCAGGCCGACGCTGTCGCGCACGGCTTTGCATTCGCGCTTGATCGCGGCGTGCAGGTCTTCGCCGTTTTTCGGGAAGTACCACGGACGTTTCCACTGACCGACGTCTTCGAATTCAGCACCGTTTTTCACGTGCCAGTGATGCAGCGCGGTGAAACGAACCGGTTCAAAGATGTGCCCACAGTGACGGCCGGCCACAGCGCCGAAGGTGACCGGTGTGTAGTTCGGACGAAACATGGTGGTGCCCATCTGCGGGATGGTCACGTTCAGCGAACGGGCGGCAATCGCCAGACCGTTGACGTTGCCGAGCTTGCCCTGATCGGTGCCGAAGCCCAGCGCGGTGTAGCGTTTGACGTGCTCGACCGACTCGAAACCTTCGCGGGTAGCCAGTTCGATGGCGGCGGCGGTGACGTCGTTTTGCAGGTCGACGAATTGCTTCGGTGCCCGTGCGGTATTTTTCTCGTGCGGCACCTGGAACAGTGCCAGAGTCGGCTCTTCATGACGGCTCAGGGCTTTGGGCAGTACACCTTCGACCACACTGAAACCGGCTTCGCTGGCGGCGCGAGCGCCACCTTCAAAACCATCGGCCAGGGAGTCGCCGAGGCCGTAAACGCCGTTGATGCCACCGACGCATACGCGTTTTTGCGGTGCTTCGCCCGGTACGAAACCGAGGATGTCTTCACGCCAGGTCGGCTTGCCGCCCAAGTGCGAAGCCAGGTGAACCACCGGGCTGTAACCACCGGAGGTCGCAACCAGGTCGCAATCAAGCCATTCGCCAGGGCTGGTCACGGCGTGGGCTTTGACATCAATCGCGGCAACGCGAGCAGCGGTAACGTGCTTGCTGCCACGGGCTTCGATCACCGCGCTGCCGGTGAGGATGCGAATGCCTTTGGCGCGTGCTTCTTCAACCAAAGCACCACGCGGGTTGCTGCGGGCGTCGGCGATAGCCACCACTTGCAGACTGGCATCGAGCCAATCCAGGGCAACACGGTAGGCGTGGTCGTTGTTGACACCCAGCACAAGCTTCTTGCCCGGTGCCACGCCGTAACGACGAACGTAAGTCGACACAGCGCCAGCGAGCATGTTGCCCGGCACGTCGTTGTTGCCGTAGACCAGCGGACGCTCGCACGCGCCGGTCGCCAGCACGACACGTTTAGCGCGAACCCGGTGGATGCGCTGACGCACCTGGCCAATCGGAGCGCGGTCGCCGAGGTGATCGGTCAGGCGTTCGTGAATGGTCAGGAAGTTGTGGTCGTGGTAACCGTTGACCGTGGCGCGCGGCAACAGCAGCACATCCGGGGTGTCTTTCAGTTCAGCGATGACGCTGGCAACCCATTCGGTGGCCGGTTTGCCGTCGAGGCTTTCGCGGGAATCGAGCAGGCTGCCGCCGAACTCTTCCTGCTCATCGGCCAGGATCACCCGAGCACCGCTGCGCGCAGCCGCCAATGCAGCGGCCAGGCCAGCAGGGCCGGCGCCGACGATCAGCACGTCGCAGTGCTGGTTCATGTAGTCGTAGGTGTCCGGATCGTTCTCGGTCGGCGAGCGGCCCAAACCGGCAGCCTTACGAATGTACTTCTCGTAGGTCATCCAGAACGATTGCGGGTACATGAAGGTTTTGTAGTAGAAGCCCGGCGGCATCAGCTTGCCGCCGACCTTGCCGAGAATCCCCATCATGTCGTTGTTCACGCTCGGCCAGCCGTTGGTGCTGGTGGCGACCAGGCCTTGGTACAGCGCTTGTTGCGTGGCGCGTACGTTCGGGATCTGCGTGGCTTCGGTGGCGCCGATCTGCAGCACCGCGTTCGGCTCTTCGGCACCGGCGGCGAAGATGCCGCGTGGCCGGGAATACTTGAAGCTGCGACCGATGATGTCGACGCCGTTGGCCAGCAAGGCTGCAGCCAGCGAATCGCCCTCAAAGCCTTTGTAGACCTGGCCGTTGAAGGTGAAGCTCAGCACTTTGTTGCGGTCGATCCGTCCGCCGTTGGACAGGCGATTGATCTGGCTCATACCTTCTCTCCCAGAGCCGTCGTAGCCGCTTTCGAGCTATCGGTCTTGTCGGTAAATTGTGGCTTGGTGCCGATCTTGTAGGTTTCGAGAATCTCGTAGGTCACGGTGTCGCGGGTCGCATTGAAGTACTGACGGCAACCGGCGGCGTGAATCCACAGTTCGTGGTGCAGACCGCGAGGGTTATCGCGGAAGAACATGTAGTCGCCCCACTCCTCGTCGGTGCAACTGGTCGGATCCAGTGGACGCGGGATGTGCGCCTGGCCGGATGCATGGAATTCCTCTTCGGAGCGCAGCTCGCCGCAGTGAGGACAGAAGATATGCAACATGGGGATTTCTCCTGTTAGTGGGCAACCGCAGCAGCGCCGTGTTCATCGATCAACGCACCGTTGTGGAAACGGTCGATGGAGAAAGGTGCGGCCAATGGGTGCATTTCACCCTTGGCCAGGCTCGCGGCAAATACGTTGCCCGAGCCAGGTGTTGCCTTGAAGCCTCCGGTGCCCCAACCGCAGTTGAAGAACATGTTCGGCACCGGGGTTTTCGAGATGATCGGGCAGGCATCCGGGGTGGTGTCGACGATGCCGCCCCACTGACGGTTCATGCGTACGCGCGACAGCACCGGGAACATCTCGACGATGGCCTGGATGGTGTGCTCGATCACCGGGTACGAACCGCGCTGGCCGTAGCCGTTGTAGCCGTCAATACCGGCGCCGATCACCAGGTCGCCCTTGTCGGACTGGCTGATGTAACCGTGCACGGCGTTGGACATGATCACGCTGTCGATAATCGGCTTGATCGGCTCGGACACCAGTGCTTGCAGCGGGTGGGATTCGATCGGCAGGCGGAAACCGGCGAGTTTGGCCATGTGCCCGGAGTTACCGGCGGTCACTACGCCGACGCGCTTGGCGCCGATGAAGCCCTTGTTGGTTTCAACACCGATGCACACGCCGTTTTCCTTGCGGAAACCGATCACTTCGGTCTGCTGGATCAGGTCCACGCCCAAGGCGTCGGCGGCACGGGCAAAGCCCCAGGCCACGGCATCGTGACGAGCCACACCGCCGCGACGCTGAACGGTTGCGCCCAGCACCGGGTAGCGGGTGTTCCTGGAGCAGTCGAGGTACGGAATCTCGTCGGCCACTTGCTTGGCATCGAGCAGTTCGCCGTCCACACCGTTGAGGCGGTTGGCGCTGACCCGACGCTCGGAATCACGTATGTCTTGCAGGGTGTGGCACAGGTTGTAAACGCCACGCTGGGAGAACATCACGTTGTAGTTCAGGTCCTGGGACAGGCCTTCCCACAATTTCATTGCGTGTTCGTACAGGTGCGCCGACTCGTCCCACAGGTAGTTGGAGCGAACGATGGTGGTGTTGCGCGCGGTGTTACCGCCGCCCAGCCAGCCTTTCTCGACCACGGCCACGTTGGTGATGCCGTGTTCCTTGGCCAGGTAGTAGGCGGTCGCCAGACCATGCCCGCCACCGCCGACAATGACCACGTCATAGACCTTTTTAGGGGTCGGCGTGCGCCACATTTTCTGCCAGTTTTCGTGATGGCTGAGGGAGTGCTTGAAGAGGCCGAAGCCCGAATAGCGTTGCATAGTCATTTACTCCAAAACCGCGCTCAGCGATAAACCGGGAAGTCCGCGCACAGGGCTGCCACTTGCTGCGCGACATTGGCCTCGACATCGGCATCGCCGAGGTTGTCGAGGATGTCGCAGATCCAGCCGGCCAGCGTCACGCACTGGGTAACCTTGAAGCCGCGAGTGGTCACCGCCGGGGTGCCGATGCGCAGGCCCGAGGTTACGAACGGCGACTGTGGATCGTTCGGCACAGCGTTCTTGTTCACGGTGATGTGGGCACGGCCAAGGGCGGCGTCCGCCTCTTTACCGGTAAGGCCCTGACGGATCAGGCTGACCAGGAACAGGTGATTGTCGGTGCCGCCGGACACTACATCGTAGCCGCGTTTGATAAACACGCCGGCCATGGCCTGGGCGTTGTCGATCACTTGTTGTTGGTAGGCCTTGAAACCGGGCTCCAAAGCTTCCTTGAAGCACACCGCCTTACCGGCGATCACGTGCATCAGCGGGCCGCCCTGGCCACCGGGGAACACCGCGGAGTTGAATTTCTTTTCCAGTTCTTCGTTGGCCTTGGCCAGGATCAAGCCACCACGAGGACCGCGCAGGGTTTTGTGGGTGGTGGTGGTGACCACGTCAGCGTACGGCAGCGGGTTCGGGTACAGGCCCGCAGCGACCAGACCGGCGACGTGAGCCATGTCGACGAAGAAGTAGGCGCCAACCTTGTCAGCGATCTGACGGAAACGCGGGAAGTCCAGGGTCTTGGAGTAAGCCGAGAACCCGGCGATGATCATTTTTGGCTTGTGCTCAACCGCCAGGCGCTCGACTTCGTCGTAATCGATCAGGCCGGTTTTAGTGTCGATGCCGTACTGCACGGCGTTGTAGAGCTTGCCGGAGAAGCTGACTTTGGCGCCGTGGGTCAGGTGACCGCCGTGGGCCAGGCTCATGCCCAGCACGGTGTCGCCTGCATTCAACAGGGCCAGATAAACCGCGGCGTTCGCCTGGCTGCCGGAGTGCGGCTGGACGTTGGCGTAATCGGCGCCGAACAGTTGCTTGGCGCGTTCGATGGCCAGGGCTTCAACCTTGTCGACGTGCTCGCAGCCACCGTAGTAGCGCTTGCCCGGATAGCCTTCGGCGTATTTGTTGGTCAGGCCACTGCCTTGCGCTTCCATGACGCGTTTGCTGGTGTAGTTCTCTGACGCGATCAGCTCGATGTGATCTTCCTGGCGTTGCTCCTCGGCATTCATCGCCGCCAGCAGTGCATCGTCGTAGCCCTTGATCTGGTCTTGCTTGCTGAACATCGCGTCTCTCCCAGCGGCGGCTTGTGCGCCTTTCGTCTCGGTGAGGCACGTACCTTTCGGCAGTGCCCAATGGACACGATGGTATGACCGGCGCAGACAGGTCAAATGCCTATGGACGCCACGCAAAGGTGCGTTTACGACATGGGCTGAAATGGCGGGTCAGACGCCATCCTCGAACCACCGGGGATTCCCCGTGGGAGCGAGCCTGCTCGCGATGAGGCCGTCACAGCCAGCCTTGATGTTGCCTGACCCACCGCTATCGCGAGCAGGCTCGCTCCCACAAGGTGCGCGCGCCTGTGCGTAGGAGCTGCCGAAGGCTGCGATCTTTTGACTTTGCTCTTTAGAAGATCAAAAGATCGCAGCCTTCGGCAGCTCCTACAGGGTTATGCGACGAACTCGCGGACGAGTAACAGCAGCAGGAAGTGCGCGGGATAGAGCGCGTACGCCCAGCGGCGCATTGGCGGTGGCCTTACGCTTTGGGCATGTCGCAAAAACAACACCCCCAGCAATGGCGCGATCAGACACGCGGCAATCCCGAAAATCGCCGCACTGTTGCCCTCCCGCGCCGCGTCATACAACACCGCCCACTGATTTGCCGCCAGGCACACCACCCCCGGCAAAAGGCTGAAATACCAGGCCCGGCGGATCACCAGCAGCATCGCCAGCGGCAACAGCACGCCGAAGAAACCGAACATCAGTCGCTCCGGGAACAACACCGCGAGCAATACAGCAGCGACCGCCAGCAGTCGCGATTGAAGCACCAGCTGCTGCCATCCACGCGCCACCAGCAGACCGAGGACCAAAGTAGGCATCACGTTTAACGTGTCGGGATCAGGAATGTAGACCCGGTAGGGGATTTCACTGACAACGCTAAACACCATCAACCACCCCAGATAGCGCCACTGACCATCAGTCGCTGCCGCACGGGTGCGCACCAGATTCGCCGCCATCGCCAGACAGAACCAGGGAAACGCCAGCCTGCCCGGCACATACAGAAAATCGAGGGAGTAACCGACATATCGCAGGTGATCGAGCACCATGCTCAACAGCGCCAGCCACTTGAGCAGATCCAGCGCGCCGTCCCGCTGCGTCATGTGCATAATTGCCCATCGACTGTGTATTTTTCTGACAGCATCATCGCGTGTGCTCCCCGGACGATCTTCGGTAAAGTGCGCACCATCATTGACCACAAAACCCTTCACCATAGGGGTTTTGAACACGGAATCAGGCCATGACCGATAAGAGCCAACAATTTGCCAGCGACAACTATTCCGGTATCTGCCCTGAAGCCTGGGCCGCCATGGAACAGGCCAACCACGGCCACCAACGCGCTTATGGCGACGACGAATGGACCGCTCGCGCGTCCGACGATTTCCGCAAACTGTTTGAAACCGACTGCGAAGTGTTCTTCGCCTTCAACGGCACCGCGGCCAACTCGCTGGCCCTGTCGTCGCTGTGCCAGAGTTACCATAGCGTGATCTGCTCGGAAACCGCCCACGTCGAAACCGACGAATGCGGCGCGCCGGAATTCTTTTCCAACGGTTCCAAACTGCTGGTCGCGCGCACCGAAAACGGCAAGCTGACCCCGGAATCGATCCGCGAAGTCGCGCTCAAGCGCCAGGACATCCACTACCCGAAACCCCGCGTCGTGACCCTGACCCAGGCCACCGAGGTCGGCAGCGTCTACACCCCGGAAGAAATCCGCGCCATCAGCGCCACCTGCAAAGAGCTCGGCCTGAACCTGCACATGGACGGCGCGCGGTTCTCCAACGCTTGCGCGTTCCTCGGCTGCTCCCCGGCCGACCTGACCTGGAAGGCCGGCGTCGACGTGCTGTGCTTTGGCGGCACGAAAAACGGCATGGCGGTGGGTGAGGCGATTCTGTTCTTCAACCATAAACTGGCTGAAGACTTCGACTACCGCTGCAAGCAGGCCGGGCAATTGGCCTCGAAGATGCGCTTCCTGTCCGCCCCCTGGGTCGGGATCCTGGAAAACAACGCCTGGCTCAAATACGCCAAACACGCCAACCATTGCGCGCAGCTGCTGGCGGAACTGGTCAGCGACATTGCCGGCGTGGAACTGATGTTCCCGGTACAGGCCAACGGCGTGTTCCTGCAACTCTCGGAACCGGCCATCGCCGCATTGACCGCCAAGGGCTGGCGCTTCTACACCTTCATCGGCAACGGCGGCGCCCGCTTCATGTGCTCGTGGGACACCGAAGAAGAGCGCGTGCGGGAATTGGCGGCGGATATCCGCGAGGTCATGAGCGCCTAAGCCTGCCCCTGTAGGAGCTGCCGAGTGAAACGAGGCTGCGATCTTTTGATCTTGTTTTTAAGATCAAGATCAAAAGATCGCAGCCTCGTTTCACTCGGCAGCTCCTACAGGACTCGCGTCGCCCCTGAAAGTCTTGGTCTACATTGTCTGGCGAGCCGTTTCGATTCGCTCAGAGAATAATAATCAGGAGCGCACGCATGTCCTTACAAGGCAAAACCCTGTTCATCACCGGCGCCAGCCGTGGCATTGGTCGCGAGATCGCACTGCGGGCTGCCCGCGACGGGGCCAATATTGTGATTGCGGCCAAGAGCGCCGAACCACATCCCAAGTTGCCGGGCACAATTTTCAGCGTGGCCAGGGAAGTCGAGGCGGCGGGTGGCAAGGCGTTGGCATTACAGGTGGATGTGCGCGATGAAGTCGCGGTACGTGAGGCACTGGCCCAGGCCAATGAGCACTTCGGCGGGATTGATGCGCTGATCAACAATGCCGGCGCGATCAAGTTGACCGGTGTTCAGCACGTCGAGCTCAAGCGTTTCGACCTGATGCATCAAATCAATACCCGCGCCGTGTTGCTGTGCAGCCAGGCGGCCCTGCCCTACTTGAAGAAACGCGGCGGCCACATCCTCAGCATTTCGCCACCGCTGAACCTGGCGACGAAATGGTTCGCGCAATACAGCCCTTACACCGTAACCAAGTACGGCATGAGCATGCTGACCCTGGGCATGAGTGAGGAATTTGCGGGTTACGGCATCAGCGTCAACTCGTTGTGGCCGCAGACCATGATCGCCACCGCCGCCATCGAGTTTCAACTCGGCTCGCGGGAATCCTTCAAACACGCACGAACGCCGGCGATCATGGCGGATGCCGCCCATGTCATTCTGGACAGCACAGGGCGCAGCATTACCGGGCGGTTGCTGATTGATGAAGAGATTCTGGGAGAAAACGCAGTGACGGATTTTGAGGGGTATCGGTTTGAGCCGGACTCCACCGACAAACTGATGCCGGACTTGTTTGTCGACTGAAACACGCCCCCTGTAGGAGCTGCCGAGTGAAACGAGGCTGCGATCTTTTGATGTTGTTTTTTAAGAGCAAGATCAAAAGATCGCAGCCTCGTTTCACTCGACAGCTCCTACCAGCTCCTACAGGGTTTTTGTGCAGACGGTTTTAGAACTCGATCCGCACATCACCCTTCGGCACGCTGCAGCACGACAAAATAAACCCTTCGGCCTCGTCTTCCTCGGTAATCCCGCCGTTGTGGTCCATTTCGACCTCGCCACCCAGCTTCATCACTTTGCACGTGCCGCAAATCCCCATCCCGCACGCCTTCGGAATCAGCAGGCCGAGCTTGGCCGCCGCCGCATGTACGGTTTCCCCCGGCGCCACACGAATGCTCTTGCCGGACGCGGTGAACTCCACTTGATGCAGGTCCGCCACGTCGATGTCCGGCGCGTCGGCGGCGATTTCGGCTTGTTCCACCGCATCGGCACGGGCTTCCGGCGGCGTCGCACCGAAGGATTCTTCGTGATAACGACTCATGTCGAAGCCGACCGCTTCGAGCATGCGCTTGACCGCGTTCATGTAGGGCGTCGGACCACAGCAGAAGACTTCGCGCTCCAGGAAGTCCGGTGCCATCAGTTCCAGCATCTTGTGGTTCAGGTAACCGCGATAACCGGCCCAGGGTTCGCCCAGACCATGCTTCTCGCAAATCAGGTGCAGGCTGAAGTTGTCGATCCGCGAGGCCATATGTTCCAGCTCGCGGTGGTAAATGATGTCTTTCGGTGAGCGGGCGCTGTGGATAAACACCATGTCGACGTTGCCGTTGGTGTCGTAGAACCAGCGCGCCATCGACATGACTGGCGTAATACCCACGCCGCCGCTGAGGTACAACACCTTGGGCGCGGTGAAGTCCATGGCGTTGAACAGCCCGACCGGCCCGTGCACCGCCAGCTCCTGGCCTTCATGCAGGGTGTCGTGCAGCCAGTTGGAAACCTTGCCGCCCGGCACACGCTTGATCGTCACCGAAAAGCTGTACGGCACCGATGGCGAACTGGAAATGGTGTAGGAGCGCATGATCGGCACGCCGTCGATTTCCAGCTCCAGGGTGACAAACTGCCCGGGCTTGAAGAAGAACAGGATTGGCTGATCGGCCATAAAACAGAAGGTGCGCACGTCCCAGGTTTCCTGGATGACTTTAACGCAACGGACGATGTGTCGACCATTGGCCCAGGTCTGGGTGGTTACCGGATTCAGGAAGCTGTTGGACATGCTGTTCTCCGTAGCCGTGTGTCGGCCTTATGTTGGCGATTCTGCGTATAGCGCGAGCCACCCATTTACCTATCTGCGACATTCACATACTTATCGCGACCAGCCCCCAACTACCGGGGGTTGCGCGTCGGGAACAGATTGGGCCATGTCGCCCATGGATAAGGTTCTGGGCAGCGCCGGGCCCACACTCGCTCCACACAAAGACAGTTTCTTTACGCCTTGCGATGTAACCGTATCAGCCACTATTTCGCCGGCCTCACAGAAAGGCCATGAGGATCAAATCGATGGACGTCACCGCAAAAATCAGCCTGGGCGATCCGCTGGAACCCGCACGCAAGGCAACCGCGCAGATGCTGCAAGAACGCGAGCGTACTTTCTCGCTGCCGCAGCCGTTTTACTCTGACGAGCGGCTGTTTGATATCGACATGCAGGAGATCTTCCAGAAAGAGTGGCTGATCGCCGGCATGACCTGCGAAATCCCGACCAAGGGCAACTACCTGACCCTGCAGGTCGGCAAGAACCCGATCATCGTGATTCGTGGCGCCGAAGGCGTGGTGCATGCGTTCCACAACGTCTGCCGCCACCGTGGCTCGCGCCTGTGCACCAGTGAAAAAGGCAAAGTCGCCAAGCTGGTCTGCCATTACCACCAGTGGACGTACGAGCTGGACGGTCGCCTGTTGTTCGCCGGCACTGAGATGGGCGCCGACTTCGACATGAAGCAATACGGCTTGAAACCGGTGAACGTGAAAACCGCTGGCGGCTATATCTTCATCAGCCTGTCGGAAAACCCGCCGGCCATCGATGACTTCCTGTCGACGCTCAGCCATTACATGGAACCGTACGACATGGAGAACACCAAGGTGGCCATTACCACCACCTTGATGGAAAAGGCCAACTGGAAACTGGTGCTGGAAAACAACCGCGAGTGCTACCACTGCAACGCGTCGCACCCGGAACTGCTGAAAACCCTGCTGGAATGGGACGACGTCACCGACCCACGCGCAGACCAGGGCTTCAAGGACCACGTTGCCGCGTCCGCCGCGGCCTGGGAAGCCGAGAAGATCCCTTATGCCCACGCCAGCTTCGGCCTGCGCAACCGTATCGTGCGCATGCCGCTGCTCAAGGGCACCGTGTCGATGACCATGGACGGCAAGCAGGGCTGCGCCAAACTGATGGGCCGGATCAAAAACCCGGACCTCGGTTCGATGCGCATCCTGCACCTGCCGCACTCGTGGAACCACTGCATGGGCGACCACATCATCGTGTTCACCGTGTGGCCGATCAGCGCCCAGGAAACCATGGTCACCACCAAGTGGGTCGTGCACAAGGACGCGGTTGAAGGCGTGGACTACGACGTGGAGCGCATGCGCCAGGTCTGGGATGCGACCAACGACCAGGACCGTCGCCTGGCCGAAGAGAACCAGCGCGGAATCAACTCCACCGCTTACCAGCCTGGGCCTTACTCCAAGACCTATGAGTTTGGCGTGGTGAATTTCGTGGATTGGTACAGCGAGCGTCTGCTGAACAACCTTGGGGCCGAGCCTGCGCCGTACCTCAAAGGTGTGCCGGTTCAGGGCTAAGCAAGATCAAAAGATCGCAGCCTTCGGCAGCTCCTACAGGGGTGAGGTGTATCCGTGAAATCACGGGTAGACGCCATCTCTGTAGGAGCTGCCGCAGGCTGCGATCTTTTAGCATCACCCCATCATTACTGTAGTGCCGAAGACCACCGCACCGACCCATCCTCACCGATAAACGTCTCCTCGATGTTCTCCCCCAGCAACCGCACCTTCACGTAACCGTTCAGCACCCGCAGCGGGTACGCCTCGTCCTGCGCACTCTGTGTTTCCGACCACAACACCCGCGAATGTCCGTCCAGTTCGCGGGCATTGCCATACGGAATCGCCCCGTGCCCGGCACAGCGCGCGTGCAACCCGCCCTGGGTCGCGTAGCAAATGCCGTTGTGCAAATGCCCCCAATACCAGTAGTCCGGTTCCCGCCCCAGCGCATCACACACCGGTTGATACAGCGCGGTCTTGTTGTGCCCGGAGATATCGAAACCCTGGTGATGGCTGAGCACCATGATCTTTTTGCGCTGCGGCAAACCTTTCATCCAGTCGATCTGCTGCTGGTTCAGCGTGCCCTCCATGTACAGGTTCATCGCATCCGAGGCATACGCACTGTCGAGGCCCACCACCAGCCAATCGTCGTTGTACAACGCGAAATAACTGGTGCCCTGCTGCTGGGGAAAACGCTTGGCCAGTTCCTTGAAGTAGCCGTGGGCGCCGCTGTACATCTCATGGTTGGAGTTTAGCGTGAACGAGCCCTGCCGCCCCTGCGGCCAACCGACCATGTCGACGTCTTCCTGGGAGTTGGTGCCGGCGTAATACACATCGCCCAGGTGAATGGTGAAGTCCGGCGCGCCGAGTTGCATTTGCAGGGCCACCGCCACCGCTGGGGCATGGCTGTCGAACGGCCCGGTGCCCCAGTCGCCGGCAATCGCCAGGGTCACGTCGCTGTCCATTTTCATCAGCGCCGGGGTGGTGGCGAACGGCGCGTGATGGCGCAGGTTTTCAATCCACTTCAGCAGCGCCTCGCTCCACAGCAAGTCGAGCAGCTCCCATTTGTGACACCCGAGCAAACTGCCGTCCTTGAGCACGCGGGTTTGCAGTTCGTCCTCTGATTGCGGCAACGGCGTGGCGTTGCCGATGTGCAGGATCGACAAGCCGTGGGACAACTCCCACGGCACGCTCGGTTCATCGTCCGGCAACTCACCGTTCTTGAGCACGTATTGCGCCTGATCGTGACCGCGTTGCAGCAGCGTGACGATGGCCTCGAACTCCTCGGGCTCGATGTCGCTGATGAGTTTTTTCCAGGCCATGTCCAGCCGCGTATAGATCCCGTGCAGGCGGACTTTGACCTTGTCGTACTCATGTTCCCAATGACTGACTAATGACATGTTGGCATTCCTCCATCCGTAGTGGGATCACAGGGTTTTCATGAATTCGATGAGCGCCCGTTTATCGACCTCCGACAGCTGCGTGCCATACAGGTGGCCGCTGTTGTGATTACCTTCGAGTCGAGTGTCGTATTTGAAACCGCCCGGTGTTTGGCCAGTGGTGACGAAACCAACCTTCTGCTGGTCGTAGACGTCGGAACCGGTGAAGAACACCTGCGGCCGCTGTTCCGGCGGTTGCAGCAAATCCCACAGCGTTGGCACCGAGCCGTTGTGCAGGTAAGGCGCGCGCATCCAGATGCCGTCGGTCGGCGTGTTGCTGTAGCTCTGGGTCTTGCGGTAGGCGTTGAAGTCGAACGGCGGCTTTTTGAAACCATGGAAAGCGTCCACCAGACCGGTGGTGAACGAGTCCAGCCGATGGGGATCGGTGCCCAGTTCGTCGATGTTGGTGGTGACTTGCCCGGTGTCGGTGCGGCCGAATTCATGGCAACCGGCGCAGTTTTTGTCCCAGATCGGTTTGCCTTGGGCGACCTTTGCCTGATCCAGCGCCCACGGCCACACCGGCGGCTTGGTGCCGAGCAACCAGTTGGTCACGCGGTTGAAGCTTTCGGGCAGCACCGATTCCGGCGTCGCGCCCACGGCCATGGCTGCTGCGTAGTTACGCTCGTGGATGTCGTTGTTGTTGCCGTCCCAGTGCAGGTACAGCGACTCCGGGGTTTCTGGTTCCAGACTTGCGGCAGGTCGACGGTGCCGATGGTCGAGTCATCCGGGAAGCCGAACACCACCATTTTGGTCGGGTTGAAAGTGTCGGTACGCCCCGGCCCCTGGGGTGGGCGCAGTTTCTGCCAGGCGTAGGCCTGTTTCTGTTTGAGCAACGCGCTCTTGGCCATCGGGATGATCAGGTAGCGGTTGTATATCCGCTCGAAAAACCCGAGCTGGAATTTGCTGTTGATCGCCGTCATCACTGCGTCGGTGGTGAATGTCGGGTCGCTGGCGCAATCGTAGGCGAACCACTGGAACGCTTGCAGTTGCAGGGTGTTGGCCGGTGCGGTGGCCACGGTTGTGGCGACGTCGCTGGCATTCGCCCGGTAGGAACCGGTGTGGCACAGGGCGCAGTTTGGCTCGACCGTCGGGTAGCCGATCTGCCGCTTGGCCATGCCGATGGGCAGGTCCTTGCCGTTTTCGTAGAGGAAACCGAAGACTTCGTAGCCGCCGGGTTTCGGCAATTTCTCCGGGCACATCTGCGGCAGCACGGCGAACAGGTAATACGGAATCCGCGCTTCGATGCCGAGGCCGATGGCGGCGTATTTGTAGTGGTCTTCGTCGGAGGCGTATTTCTGCGCCGGCACGATCCGCAGCATCTGGTACCAGGTTTCGTAACCGATAAACCCGAGCACCAACACCACGATCAGCGTGCCGACCTTGAAGCTGTGGCTTTGCCAGCGTAGCGCCCAGCCCGCGCGCCATTCCCGCCAGCCGCCGCAGAGCAGTGCCAACGGTCGATTGGCCGGCGTGCTGCCCAGGTACAGCAAAACCCCGAGGATCAGGAACATGCTCAGGTCGCCCAGCAGCATCGGCACAAACACCGTGGCCTGGTTGCTGGTGTTGATCAGGTAAATCCAGAACGCCACGGCGATCAGTCGCGTCAGCACGCACAACCAGGAATGCACCACGAAACGCGGCGCGTTGAAGCCCGACGGCATGTAGAACACGCTGATGCCGACCAGCAACATGCCAGCGTTTTCCAGCCAGGGATCGGAGAGTTGCGGCGCCAGGCCGAGCATCGACGTCAGCAGCGCCGGGGCGAACAGGGCCGGCAGCGCGAAGAACATATTCATCACGATGCCTAGCCAGATGAAGCGCTGGAACCAGCGGATGTAAGTGTCCATATCATCCATTTCCTTGTTGTTCATTTCGAACGCGACACCGCCCTGTAGGAGCTGCCGCAGGCTGCGATCTTTTGATCTTGCTTTTAAAAATCAAAGTCAAAAGATCGCAGCCTGCGGCAGCTCCTACAGGGGAGAGTTGTTTCAACCTTGGGCGGTCTTCTCCAGGTGTTGCAGGATGATCGGGTACACATCGACCACCGCGTCCTTGCCGAACATGCAGTCGATATGGCCATAACCCGGCACCACCTGCCGGCTATAGCGTTCCGGCCCGTGGACTTTGCACACCCGCTCATAGGTCTTGAGCGTGCTCTCCGGCAGGTAGCACTGGTTGTCCGCACCGCTGATAAAGCAGATCGGCATGCTCAACCGGTCGAAGTGCGACATGTAGACGTCTTCACCCTTGAAGTTCACCAGATGACCTTTGCGCACGATCAGCGCCAGGTGTTCGAAGGTCTGCATGTTCGACTCGCCAAATAGCTCGTGCAGGTTGTCGTGCAAGGTTTCATTGAGGGTGTCGTGGCGGTACAACGACGCGTACATGAACGTGATGCGGTGGCACACCGGGTTGGTGCAGTAACCCTGGGCCTCGATCCGGGCGTAGCCGTTGAGGGCTTTGTCGTAGAGTTTGTTGAACCAGTTCTCCTTGTTGTCGGCGTAGGCGGTAAGGGATTTGACCCCGATGGCATCGAGCATGCCCGGCAAATGCAAACCGGCCTTTAGCCCGGTAGCCGTGGCCACGACGGTATCGGCGGCAATCTGCGAACAAACCACCGAACGCACGCCTTGCAACCCGGCCAGCAGCGACATGAAGAAGGTCGTCGCACCGTAGCAATGCACCACGCACTGCACGTCGGCGGCCTTGGTCGCCTGCTGAATCTGGCCGATGGCAGCCTTGAAGTCGTACTCGGCGATCTGGTCGCCATTCCATTCCTTCTTGCTCGCCGGCAGCAGGATGCTCACCCGTAAATCCAGCAGCCAGACGTCGTACTCGTGCTTGCACAGGTACTCCAACAGGTTGGTCTGGATGGTGTCGGTGGAGAAAATATTCGAGCCCACGCCCAGCCCATGCACCAGCATCACCGGGCCTTTGGTGCCGCCCTGATAACGGGTCAGGCGCAGTTCGACGTTGTCCTCGGTCGGGAAGAAATGCACGCTCGGGGTTGGTGCATCCAGCGGTCGTTTCAGCCGCGGTGGCGCGTCGGGGTTGAAGTAGATGTCGCCGGCAAACACGCCGCCGTAACTCTCCCAGAGAATCCCGGCGAAGAACTTGCCGAAGCGTGCCAGGCCTTCGATGCGCTCACGCTCGTTGCGGGCGTTGAGCACTTTCATGGTGGTCATTTGCTTGGCGAAGTCGGTCGGGTGGATGTGCATCACCCCGGAGCCGATCACCGCACCGCTCTTGTCCGGCCCGCGATACAGCGTGACGTACAGGGTGCTGGTGTCGTGCCAGATGTTCAGCACGCCGTTGTCTTCAGGCACGGTTTTGAAGGCGCTGAAGAAATAGTCCTGGCCATCCTCGGCGGTCAGTTTCATGTCGTACTTCATGTGGCGCACGCCGACCTGTTCTTCGTACTGCTCGAACAGGTTGAACACGCCGTTGCTGGCGGTCAGTGGCTGCGGCGACAGGCCCGGTGCATTCAGCGTGCCGACCAGGGTGGCGGCGTGTTCAGGTTCCTTGATCATCCGGTTGAGGTCGTTGGCGGTGATGGTCAGGGTGAACTCGATGGGCGAGTTTTCCGACTCGCCGCGAGTGGCTGCTGCTTCATACAACGGGAGGTCTGTGCCCTGAGGCTGGGTGAAAGCCTTGGAGAAGTAGCCCTTCATGGTTTCGGTGAACTGCACGCCGAGGGTCGGCGGCGCGACCTGTTTGCGCGGTGCCGACGGCAACGTGTAATCGATTTGCCAACCGCGATCAGCCGCCAGCAGGCCCATGTTGCGCTCGCTCACCGCCGAGATCGTCAGCAGCGGATTGACCGCCAGGGACGTCGGGATCACCGCGCCGTCGGTCACGTACAAACCGGCATACACGTCAGTGCCGCTGACACCGCTAAACACTTGGCCCTTGTGGTTGACCACGCCCTGCCCCGCGTCCTCGCCCATCACGCAACCGCCCAGCGGGTGGACCGAAACGATGCTGTGCTTGAGCAGTTTGGTCCAGATCGGATTCTCGACCCAGATCCCACCCAGTGCCTTGGTGCTCAGGTGCAGGCGTTCATTGCCGAGCTTGACGTTTTCCTGCTCGCCAACCCCGGGCCAATCGATGCGCAGCTGATCCTTGCTGTCGAGCAGCATCCGGCCCTTGCCGTCGTCGTGGCTCATGATCAGGTAGGTCTGCATGTTGTGCAGCGCGCCATAGTAAGGCCCACGCAGGAAGCTTTCGGCTTCGCGTTCCTTGTATTTGATCTTGCTGGTAGCGCTGTCGTCGGTCGCCACGCCAATCAGCTCGGCGAACCCGGCCATGCTCGGCACCATCGGCCGGCCGAGAGCGCCGGGGATCGAGCCCTCTTCGATGACCATGCGGCTACGCCAGTCGCCTTCGGTGCGCAGGTCGATCACCGAGGTGATGCACGGGCCAACCGGCTGCAGTTCCTTGGCCGGATGCGCGCCGAAACCGATGCCGTTGATCGGCTGTTCACAGTTATGACCGAAGCCGAGGATGTCGCCGTTGCCGCTCATGTTTTCGCCGAGCTGGTTGGAGGTCGACAGCCCCTTGTCCCTGGAGCGCAGAAGGATCTCAGTGGATCCCAAGGTCCCTGCGGACACCACCACGATGTCGGCTTTGACGAACAACGTTGGCGCCGAGAACTTCTCGCGGCCGCTGTCCAGGTACTGGAAGTGCACGATCCAGCCATCGCCGTCGCGCTCCAGGTGCCGCACTTCGGCCTGGCAGAAGATCTCGGCGCCGTGGTTCCAGGCGTCCGGCAGGTAGTTCATCAGCGTGGTGTTCTTGGCCTTGTTGTTGCAGCCCGAAACGCAGTCGCCGCAGTGGTTGCAAGGCAACTGCTCGACGCCGACGTGGTTGAGGTTGTTCGGCAGTTTGTCGAAGGTCACGTTGATCGGCGGACGGTAAAAGTGCGCGCCTTGCTTGAGGTAATCCGCTGATTTTTTGTTGGCTTCGAGTTTGGGCAATACCGGCGAGGTGCCTGGATATGGCATGGGCTTGAGCATCTCCCCGGCCCGGGCGTAACCGTCCTTGAGCAAGGTGTCGCGATGTTCGCGCACCGCCAGCGGCCAGCGCGGATCGTCGAACACACCGGGTTCCGGTTCCAGCGCAACATTGGCGTTGATCAGCGACGTACCGCCCAGCCCGCAACCGACCACCACGTTTTGCTGGGCGTTGACGTGCAGGTCGAACAACCCGGTGCGCGAGCCGATGTGGCCGTCCGGGTCATGCACCTGCAATTGCTCGGTGGCCGCGATCATGGTGTTGGGGTACTCGCCAGGCTGCATCTCCCGACCGCGCTCCAGCAGGCACACCCGCTTGCCGGCCCGGGACAGGCGCGAAGCCGCAATCGCGCCGCCATAGCCGGAGCCGATGACGATCACGTCGTAGTGTTCCTTGATGTCGCTGATGGGCGTTGCGATCCGTGTCATGGGTCTTTTCCTCTCTCAGGCGGATGGGGCAACTCTGCGGTTGCCTGCTATCAATGGGCGAACGAACACCTGGCCACCGAGCGAACTCAGCGACAGCAAAGCTGTGGCATTGGAAGGGTCAGGTGCTATAGACGGGCACGCTGATTGGCGGCTCGGCGATGGATGCGCTTACGCAGCGAAGTCGCCGGCGCCGGGACGCAGGTTTTGCAGGGAATGGGGTGCGAGCGGTGTGGCTGGCTATCCATCACGCGTTCTCCCTGAACCAGATGTGGATAAGTGACGTTGTCCTTGGTAACTGGTGAGTGAAGACAGGCGACAGATTGAAGTCAAGGCAGTGGCTTAGACCTGTATGAAATCTGATCTATTACGTTCGGGCCTATGCCGGGCGTGGCTTGCAGGGTTTAGCAAACAAGTTATCCACACCTTCGCCCACAGCAATTGGGGACAAGTTAGGGTTTGTTAGGAATTATCTTGGAAATTAATGAAGAAAAACCGTGACTTATCCAGAAGCAGGGTTCTGAGCGGCCATTGGTTGTTTTTTGATCTAAAGCTTGTAAGCCACGATTTACATGGGCTGTAGAGGATGGCGAACACCTTATCCACAGAAGCGCCAACAGACTTTGGGGGCAACTTTGGCGGATCTGTGGAAAACCTGCGCAAGGCTTGATAAATCGGGGTTTACGGAAGGTTTATCGGCTTAAAACAGTGATTTGGTTGTTTTTTAGCCAGCTGCCTGACAAGCCCGGTTTGTAGGGGCTGTAGCGGAGAGCGAACATCTTATCCACAGAAGCGCCAACAGAGATTGGGGGCAAGTATTGGTGCGCGGACAAACTTATCCTCGGGAAAAAGCTCGAAAAAACCGCAAGTTAGGCTGGTTGTTTTTTGTACTAAGGGTTGCAGGGCTTGATTGGCGCGGGGTGTGGCGAGGGGTGAACATGTTATCCACAGAAGGACTAACAGGGATTGTGGGTAAATCCAAAAATTCCAGGGGATTGGGGCTGTGCCCATACTCTGTGATCCACATCGAACCACTGTGGGAGCGGGCTTGCTCGCGAAGGCGGTGGATCAGGCGACATTGATGTTGGATGTGACGGCCTCTTCGCGAGCAAGCCCGCTCCCACAGGGATTGGGTTCACATGCCTTATGGGCGATACATCAGATAGGCCTCACCCGTCACCCGAATCATCGGGTGGGGGGTGATCTGGCAGGTGTCGACGATACGGAAGCCATGCCGTTGATAGAACCGACAGGCGCCGGTGTTGGCTGCATAGTCGATCAGGCTCAAACCGTTGAGGCCCAACTGGTTGGCGCGGTCGTACGCATAGGCGAGGAATTGTTGGCCCAAACCCTGATTACGCCAACCCTCATGTAATGCCAGGCTCGAAATATAAAGGGTGTCGGGGATTTCCATCGTGGCGTATGGCGCCAGGACCGGATCGGTGACGGGAGCGGCCAGTGGGTCGTAACGCATCACGTAGCTGTGCAGCATACCGATGACGTTCCCCTCAGCCTGCGCGATCAGGCAGTTCTGCCAGGAGAAGTCGACGTCATCACGGGCGTAGCGACTGGCACCGACATCCAGCAAGTCCTGGCCGGGCTGCGCCAGTTGGCTCCAGATGTAATCCGCGGCACCTTCTGATGAAATCTGAAACAAGCGAGCAATCTCCCGCGCATCCGCGCGCAGGGCCGAACGAAATTCAACTGCCATTATTTTTCCCTTGTGGGCGGGCTTGCTCGCGAAGGCGGACTGACAGACTATCCCGCCCAAATGTAGGAGCTGCCGAAGGCTCGGGCCGCGTTTGGACAATCTTTTGATCTGGATCTTAAAAAACAAAGTCAAAAGATCGCAGCCTTCGGCAGCTCCTACAAAAAGCGTTAGCGAACCACGCCTTCTTCGATCAACAACTTCAGAATTGCTTCGGCCCCGGCTTGTGCGGTTACCCCTTTAAGGACTTGCCCACCCCCACCGCTGGCCTTGGCTGTCGCGGCTTTCATCCGGTCGGCGGCGCTTTTGGCTTTGATCACTTTCAGGCGTTTTGGCCGCGGCTTGGCCGGTTGCAGAGTGGCAACCGCCAGCAGCTCATCATCAATCACTTCGACGTCATCGGCCTGCAACACGCCGCGTCGGGCCGGGCCGTAGGCGCTTTGCCGAGGCTTCGGCGCAGCGTTATCCACAGTCGCCAGAAACGGCAGCCGTACTTTCAAGCGACGACGCTGACCACGGGGCAAGGCTTGCAGCACCAGGGCCGAATTACCGTCGATGGATTCAACCTGAGCCAGCCCCACCACCAGCGGCCAGCCGAGGCTTTCCGCCAGCAGGAACGGCAACATGCCCGAGCCTTCGCCGGTCTCAGCCTGGCTGCCGGTCAGCACGACTTGCGCCCCGGCGTCACGCAAATAGGCGGTCAACGCGGGCAGCGCGTCGGCGCCTTCCGGTTGTTCCAGCACGTGCAGTTGTTCCAGCCCCATGCCCAGATAGGCACGCAGAGCGGGTTCCGCGACGTTGCCGGCATGCAGCACTTGCAGGTTATCCCCAGCCAGTTGCAGCCCCAGTTCCACGGCGCGCGCGTCCAGTTCGGCGCGGCGTGGCCGGCCGGAGGTCGGGTGGGCGCCGATGGACACCAGGCTGATGACGTTAGTACTCATAACCCTTTCCTTCCCTTAAGCCGCATCGCGCTTGGCGTCGTTGCGATAAGCCGCTATCGCATCGATCAAGGCTTGAAGAATCCCGGCGCTTTCGCCGATCACCGACAGGTCGGCCCGTTTGATCATGTCGCAGCCAGGATCGAGGTTGATCGCCACCACCTTGTCGCAGGCACCGATGCCTTGCAGGTGCTGGATCGCCCCGGAAATCCCCACGGCCACGTAGACCCGCGCGGTGACCCAGGTACCAGACGCTCCGACCTGACGATCGCGGGCCATGAACCCATCGTCCACCGCCACCCGGGATGCACCTTCGGTAGCGCCCAGCGCTTCGGCCGTCCTGTGGAAAAGTCCCCAGTCCTTGACCCCGTTGCCACCGGAGAAGATGAACTCGGCTTCGGCCATTGGAATCGCTGCCGGGTCCACCGCCACCGCGCCTAAATCTTCGATGCGCGACAGGCTGCGAACCACGGCTGTGGATAACTCCACCGGCAAGGCTTCGTGACGGGTTTCGCTGACCGGTTCGGCGCACTCGACGGCGGCCAGAATCAAGCGCGCAACCGGCCGGGCAAGGTCTTGCAGGCCCGCACCGGCGCGGCCGATGCATTCCTGATCCTTGACCTGCCAGACCCGTGTGGCCGGGCGCTCACCCAGTGCAGCAGCGAAGCGGCGACCGAGTTCGCCACCACCGCTGCGGCTGTCCGGCAGCAACCAGTGACGCGGGTTGAACTGGTTATCCACAGCCCGCAGGCCCTGGACCCGTTGTTCCGGTGCATAACCGCTGAATTGATCGCCTTCAAGCACCAGCAAGCGATCAACGCCTGCAGTGGCAAAGGCGTTTTCTTTGTGTTCGCCGAAAACCACGGCCAACACCGCGCCGTCCTTGCCGGCCAACTGATGAGCGAGGCCGAGCAAGTCGCGGTCGTGGCTGCTCAAGCGCCCGCCGACCATGTCCGGCACGACGCTGATGTAAAACGCCGGTTGCGGCACCTGATGCAGCGGCAATTGCACGTCAACGGCGGCCGAACGCTTGGTCGCCCCGCCCTGCTGCGCGCCACTGCGGTCGATGCGCTTGATGCCGTTAGGCCCGATAAAACCAATGCCATGCAGGTTCTTGCGGATGACGCCGTTAGGCCCCATCCAGCTGTGTTGCGCCGGTTGCATCGCCGCGTGCAGCGGGTGCAGCCGGTTACGGGCAATCCATTCGGCGCGGGGGTCGCGGCGGATAATGTCGCTCATCAGTGGGCCTCCGCAGGTTCACGTTTGGCCGGGGTACCTGGCTTGCTCGGTGCAGCGTCTTCGAGCAGTGCGTCAGCCACCAGTTCGGCGATGTCCTTGATCAGCGGACGCGGTTCAACCACGCCTTCGAGCATCGCGGTGCATTGTGGGCAACCGACGGCCACCAGCTCGGCGCCGGTTTCGCGGATGTCATCCATGCGCATGTCGGGGATCCGTTGCTTGCCCGGTATGTCGGTGATCGGCGCACCACCGCCACCACCGCAGCAGCGCGAGCGGAAACCGGAGCGTTGCATTTCCTTCACTTCAATCCCGAGGGCGCGCAGCACTTCACGCGGCGCCTCGTATTCACCGTTGTAGCGACCGAGGTAGCACGGGTCGTGATAAGTCACGCTGCTGCCTTTGTGCTGGCCGAGGTTCAGGGCGCCAGCGCCGATGATTTCGGCCATGTAGGTGCTGTGGTGCTGCACGAGGTAGTTGCCGTCGAAGGCGCCGTACTCGTTTTTCAGCACGTGGAAGCTGTGCGGGTCGCAGGTGACGATGCGGTTGAAGCTGTATTTGGCCAGGGTCTGGATGTTGCGTCTGGCCAACAGCTGGAAGGTCGCTTCGTCGCCCAGGCGTCGGGCCACGTCACCGCTGTCGCGCTCTTCGAGTCCGAGTACCGCGAAGTCGACCTTGGCCGCCTTCAGCACTTTGACAAAGGCGCGCAAGGTGCGCTGGTTGCGCATGTCGAAGGCACCGTCGCCGACCCAGAACAGCACGTCGACCGACTTCTTCTCGCTGAGCAGATTCAGGTTCAAATCCGCCGCCCAGTTCATCCGCCCGCCCGGGGCGAAGCCGCCAGGGTTGTCGGTGGCGATCAGGTTTTCCAGGACTTCGGCGCCCTTGTTTGGCGTGGCGCCTTTTTCCAGAGTCAGATGGCGGCGCATGTCGACGATGGCGTCAACGTGCTCGATCATCATCGGGCATTCCTCGACGCAGGCGCGGCAGGTGGTGCAGGACCACAGGGTTTCGGCGTCTACCAGACCGTTGACGATCGGTTGATGCGGATTACCGGCGTGTTCACCAATCGCTTTGCCTGGGTACGGGCTGCCAGCGAACTTGGCGTCAGTCCCACCGGCCAGGCCAACCACCATGTCTTGAATCAGTTTTTTCGGGTTCAGCGGCTGGCCGGCGGCGAACGCCGGGCACGCCGCTTCGCACTTGCCGCACTGCACGCAAGCGTCAAAGCCGAGCAGTTGGTTCCAGGTGAAATCCGTGGGTTTTTCCACGCCCAGCGGCGCGGTTCGGTCATTCAGGTCCAGCGGTTTCAAACCAGTGGAACGGCCGCCATTAAAGCGTTCGGCGCGACGGTGCCAGGCCAGGTGCAACGCACCGGCGAAGGCGTGCTTCATCGGCCCGCCCCAGGTCATGCCGAAGAACAATTCCGAGACGCCCCAGAGCACGCCGACACCGAGGATGGCCGCCAACAGCCAACCGCCGAAGTTTTCCGGGAGGATACCCGCCACCGGCAGGGTCACCAGGAAGAACGACGCCGAGAACGCCAGCAAGCTTTTCGGCAAGCGCATCCACGGACCTTTGGACAAACGGGCCGGTGGGTTGCGCCGACGCAGGTAGACAAAGATCGCGCCGACGAACATCACCGCTGTCATCAGCAACAGTGCATAACCGAGGAAGCGGTTATGCAGGCCAAAACCGTGCACCAGAATCGCCAGCACGATGGACGCCACCGCACCACCGGCCGTGGCTACGTGGGTGTTGGCGATGTATTTGTCCCGCGCCACCACGTGGTGCAAGTCAACCATGTAGCGCTTGGGCATGGCCAGCAGGCCGCCGATCAGGTCGACTTTCGAAGCCCGGCCCCGGCGCCACATGGCCACCCGCCGCAACGCGCCCAGGACACCCAGGCCCAGGGCAGCAAACAGCAGGATTGGAAGAAGGGTGTTCAACATGGTGCAGCTCCCGCCAGTACATCTTGGAGAAACGCGGTCGGTGTAGGAGCTGCCGCAGGCTACGATCTTTTGATCTTGATCTTAGAAAACAAAATCAAAAGATCGCAGCCTGCGGCAGCTCCTACGGGGTTAGCCGGGCTTAGAAATCCTTGCACAACCGCAGGGCGTCGTAGATCGCCGCGTGGGTGTTGCGCTGGGCCACGCAGTCGCCGATGCGGAACAGCAAGTAGCCGTCACCCTGTTGGCTCAGCGAAGGCTGCGGCTTGATCGCGAACAGGGCTTCGATGTCCATCTGGCCCTTGTTGCGCGACGCTTCCTTCAGCGCGTAATAGATTTCCTCGTCCGGACGCACGCCGTTTTCGACGACGACCTGGTCCACCACCCGCTCCTCTTTGGCGCCGGTGTATTCGTTTTCCAGCACCGCCACCAACTTGTCGCCTTCGCGGTAGACCTTCTCCAGCATCATGTCGCCGGTCATGATCACTTCTTTCGGGTACATGCTGCGGTAGTACGTCGGGAACGATGTGCCGCCAATCGCTACACCCGGCTTGATGTCGTCGGTGACGATCTCGACCTGGCTGCCCTTGTCGGCGAGGAAGTCCGCGGTGGACATCCCGGTAAATTCGCAAATGGTGTCGTAGACCAGCACGTTTTTGCCCGGCGCAACCTTGCCGTCAAGGATGTCCCAGCTGCTGACCACCAGGCCTTCCGCCGCGCCCCAGTGTTCGTTCTGCTCCAGGAATGGATGACCGCCGACGGCGAGCACAACCACGTCCGGACGCAGATCGAGAATGGTCGCGGCATCAGCCGCGACACCCAGGCGCAGGTCGACTTTCAACCTCGCCAGCTCAAGCTGGAACCAGCGCGTGATACCGGCGATCTGGTCCCGTTGCGGGGCTTTCGAAGCAGTAGTGATCTGCCCGCCGATGAATTCTTTCTTCTCGAACAGGGTCACGTCGTGGCCACGTTCAGCCGACACGCGAGCCGCTTCCATCCCGGCAGGACCGGCACCGACCACCACGACTTTGCGCTTCACACCGGTCGACTTCTCGATAATGTGCGGCACGCCCATGTATTCACGGGAAGTCGCGGCGTTCTGGATGCACAGCACATCCAGGCCCTGGTACTGACGATCGATGCAGTAGTTGGCGCCGACGCATTGTTTGATCTGGTCGACCTGGCCCATTTTGATCTTGGCGATCAGGTGCGGGTCGGCGATGTGGGCGCGGGTCATGCCGACCATGTCGACGTAGCCGCCTTCCAGAATACGGGTCGCCTGGTTCGGGTCCTTGATGTTCTGCGCGTGCAGCACCGGGGCCTTGACCACTTCCTTGATACCGGCCGCCAAATGCAGGAATGGCTCCGGTGGATAACTCATGTTCGGGATAACGTTGGCCAGGGTGTTGTGGGTATCGCAACCCGAACCGACCACGCCGATGAAGTCGATCATGCCGGTGTCGTCGTAGTACTTGGCGATCTGCTTCATGTCTTCGTGGGACAAGCCGTCCGGGTGGAACTCGTCACCGCACAGACGGATGCCGACGCAGAAATCCGGGCCGACTTCCTTGCGCACAGCCTTCAGGACTTCCAGACCGAAACGCATGCGGTTCTCGAAGCTGCCGCCCCATTCATCGGTACGTTTGTTGACGCGCGGGCTCCAGAACTGGTCGATCATGTGCTGGTGCACCGCCGACAGTTCAACGCCGTCCAGGCCGCCGGCCTTGGCGCGGCCAGCCGCTGTGGCGTAGTTACCGATCACCCGCCAGATTTCTTCCGGCTCGATGGTTTTGCAGGTCGCACGGTGCACCGGTTCACGGATGCCCGATGGCGACAGCAGGGTTGGCCAGTGCTCGCCGTCCCAACGCGAGCGTCGGCCCATGTGAGTAATCTGGATCATGATCTTGGCGCCATGCTTGTGCATGGCATCGGCCAGGTTCTGGAAGTGCGGAATGATCCGGTCGTCGGCCAGGTTGACCGATTTCCACCAGCCTTGCGGGCTGTCGATGGCCACGCTGGAAGAACCGCCGCAAATCGCCAGGCCGATCCCGCCCTTGGCTTTCTCTTCGTAATACTTGACGTACCGGTCGGTGGTCATGCCGCCGTCGGTGGCATAAACCTCGGCGTGCGCGGTGCTGAGCACGCGGTTACGGATGGTCAGTTTGCCGATCTGGATCGGCTGGAACATTGCTTCGAAAGCCATGGCGGGGTCCTCGACTTACAACGGCTTGACGGTGAACAAACCGTCGTCGTGGCCTTCTTCGGAGCCACCGTAGACTTGCTCGGCAACGGTGCGGATGCTGCTGCCGCGGGCTTGCAGAATCTGGTCCATGGCACCGGCAAACCAGCCAGTGAACATGTAGTCGACCTTGCGCCCGACCTTGCCGTACACGTAGACGAACGCCGAGTGTTCGAGCTTGACGTTGGCGGTGCCTTTGTCGAGGTCGATGTCCTGGATCTTGAACAGGCCCCAGCCGCGTTGCGACAGGCGCTTCATGTAGTGCTCGAACACCGCGACGCCTTCCAGGCCGTGGCATTCAGCTTCTTTTTCACACCAGTGCCAGGCGGATTTGTAGCCGGCCTTGTAGAGGATTTCAGCGTAGGCCTCGCTGCCCAGCACTTCCTCGATGCCCATGTGGTTGTTGACGAAGAAGTGACGCGGTACGTACAGCATTGGCAGGGCGTCGGAGGTCCAGACACCGGTTTCGCTGTCGACTTCGATTGGCAATTGCGGGGCGATCTTGGCCATGGAAACTTAACTCCGGAAAATTCGTGGTGTGTTTTGCGTAGCAGCTGCCGAGGTACGAGGCTGCGTTGCGTGTCCGTAGGACCGCCCTCGGGGGCCGCTTCGCAGCCCGACGCAGCCTCGTACCTCGGCAGCTGCTACAAGGAATCGTTGTTCAAGTGGGCTTATTCGCCCCAGACGTCTTTCAAGACGTTGACCCAGTTCTCGCCCATGATCTTGCGGACCACGCGCTCGGAATGGCCGCGCTTGAGCAGCGTCTCGGTCAGGTTCGGGAACTCGCCGACGGTGCGGATGCCCAGCGGGTTGATGATCTTGCCGAAGCTGGTCAGACGGCGGGCGTAGCCTTTGTCGTGGGTCAGGTATTCGAAGAAGTCCTGGCCATGGCCCTGGGTGAAGTCGGTGCCGATGCCGATGGCGTCTTCGCCGACGATGTTCATGGTGTATTCGATGGCTTCGGCGTAGTCGTCGATGGTCGAATCGATGCCCTTGGCCAGGAACGGCGCGAACATGGTCACGCCGACGAAACCGCCGTGATCGGCGATGAACTTCAGTTCTTCATCGGATTTGTTGCGCGGGTGGATTTTCAGACCCGACGGCAGGCAATGGGAGTAGCAAACCGGCTTCTTGGATTCGAGGATGACTTCTTCGGAAGTCTTGGAGCCGACGTGGGACAGGTCACACATGACGCCGACGCGGTTCATCTCGGCAACGATTTCACGACCGAAGCCCGACAGGCCGCCATCGCGTTCGTAGCAACCGGTGCCCACCAGGTTCTGGGTGTTGTAGCACATCTGCACGATACCGACGCCGAGCTGCTTGAACACCTCGACATAGCCGATCTGGTCTTCAAAGGCGTGGGCATTCTGGAAGCCGAAGAGGATGCCGGTTTTGCCCTGCTCCTTGGCTTTGCGGATATCGGCGGTGGTGCGCACCGGAATCACCAGGTCGCTGTTCTCGCGGATCAGCTTCTGGCTCGCGGCGATGTTATTGATCGTGGCCTGAAAGCCTTCCCACACCGACACAGTGCAGTTGGCTGCGGTCAGACCGCCCTTGCGCATGTCTTCGAACAGCTCGCGGTTCCACTTGGCGATAATCAGCCCGTCGATAACGATGCTGTCGGCGTGCAATTCGGCTGGGCTCATCAGGCAGTCCCCTATTAGCGATTCATGCGCCGAATCGTGTGCCGGCGCTTTGGGGCCAGCATATGCCTGAGGACCGGGGCAGCCGGGTGCAAAAACGACAGGGGGTTTGCCGAAAGCGTCAATCTGCGACAAAGGGTCGTCGCCGGGCGTCATCGCACACCTGTTCAAGGGCCTGCGCATGGGCCAGAATTCGGCGCATCACTGGATGCTTACTGGATTTAGGGCGACGCAATGAAATCGATCTTCCTGGCTTTGGCACTGATAGCGACTGGCGTACAGGCAGCTGAAGAGTCCGACAACAACCCCTGCGATGCGGTCGAAAACGACGTCCAGACCCTGGAATGCTCGGCCTACAGCAGAACCACCGCCGAGCAACTGCTCAAGGACAACTATCAGGGGCTGAACGAGCGTCTGCAGTCGGTTTACGGCAAGAACAAGGCACAGTTGAGCGACATCACTGAAAAGCTCAAGGTTGCCCAGCAGCAATGGTTGAAGACACGTGATGCGGATTGCGCGGTGGAAGCGTTCCCGGCGACGAGTGGTAGCAAGGCATTCACCATTGCGCAGAATGACTGTATGGCGCGGATGAGTGACGAGCGGTCGGAGTTTTTGGAGTCGATTTCGCAGGAATAAAAGACAACGTCTGGTCTTTTTTTCTGCAGGCCATCAGATCGCCAAGATCGCAGCCTTCGGCAGCGCCTACGCTGGACGTGCTCGCTGTAGGAGCTGCCGAAGGCTGCGATCTTTTCACTCCTCTCACCGCGGCCGACAATCCGCTTTGACCCTCGCTTCAAGGTGCGCGACCATCGCCCCCAATTCAACGTCCCCCAAGGCCCGACCATGAAAATCTGCGGCATCGAAATCAAAGGCAGCGAAGCGATCATCGCCCTGGCCTCCCTCGACGGTCAGGCGCTGAGCCACGTCGCCCTGGCCACCAAGAAAATCGCCCTGGACGATGACGACGAAGCCGCGAACGTCAAAGTCTTCGCCGCTCAGGTCGCGTCGTTTGTGCGGGAGAATTCGATTGATCGGATTGCGATCAAGAAGCGCAGCAAGAAGGGTGAGTTTGCCGGTGGGCCGACGACGTTCAAGATCGAGGGTGTTTTTCAGTTGCTGGAAAATTGCGAGGTGACGCTGTTGTCGCCGCAGACGATCAATGCGCAGGCTAAAAAGCACAACTTCGAACTGCCGGGGACGCTGAACAAGTATCAGCATGAGGCTTATAAGGCGGCATGTTCGGCGTTGGTGAAGAAATAACAGCGCAAGCAGATCTCCCTGTGGGAGCGGGCTTGCTCGCGAAAGCGGAGTGTCAGTCACTTCAAATCTAGACTGACACACCGCTTTCGCGAGCAAGCCCGCTCCCACATTGGTTTGTGTCTGGCTCAGACCTTCGCGGTGCGCCGGTCTTCCCGCGGACACCGCTCAAACCGAGCCCGATAACTGCGGGTGAAATACGACGGCGATTCAAACCCGCACGCAATGCTCACTTCCAGAACGCTCATATCGGTCTGGCGCAATAACTTCCGGGCCTTTTCCAGCCGTAACCGCAGGTAGAAGTTGCTCGGTGTGTCGTTCAGGTGCAACCGAAACAACCGCTCCAGTTGCCGCCGCGTCACTTTGATCGACTCCGCCAGTTCCAGCGTGCTCAGCGGCGGTTCGCTGTGCTGTTCCATCTCGCCGATCACGTGAACCAGCTTCTTGTTGCTGATGCCATAGCGCGTGGCGACTTCCATGCGCTGGTGGTCTTTGCGCGGGCGGATGCGCCCGAGTACGAATTGTTCGCTGACCTGGATCGCCAGTTCCGGGCCGTGGGCCTGGCCGATGAGGTCGAGCATCAGGTCGATGGAGGCGGTGCCGCCGGCGGAGGTGATGCGGCGGCGGTCGATCTCGAACAGCTCCTGGGTGACGCTGAGCTGTGGATAGGATTCCTTGAACGCGTCGATGGCTTCCCAGTGCAGGGTTAGGCGATGGCCGTCGAGCAGACCGGCTTCGGCGAGGACGAAGCTGCCGGTGTCGATAGCGCCGAGGGTCACGCCTTCGTTGTCGAGTCGGCGCAGCCAGTGTTCCAGCGCTGGCGTGGCGAATTTCAAAGGTTCGAAACCGGCGACCACCAACAGCGTCACGCCTTTTTTCAACGGCTCCAGCCCCGCGTCGGCGTTGACCGACATGCCATTACTCGCCAACACCGCCCCGCCATCGGCGCTCAAGACATGCCAGCGATACAACTCGCCGCGAAAGCGATTGGCGACCCGCAGCGGCTCGATGGCCGAGATAAACCCGATGGCCGAGAAACCCGGCATCAACAAGAAGTAGAAATCCTGGGACATGGAGCGCACTCGACTGGCAGGTAACGAGAGGGCGGGAAGCGTGTGGACGTTGATACGCCAGTTGTCGCCGGCATTCAAGGGCTCAGGTCGCTGCAGTGCAAGAGCTGGTCGCCGTAGTGCGTTTGTACGGGGGCTTAGCTGCGTAACTTGGCATCACCGGCGCACGAAGACACCGGGACCCACAATAACGACCTGCCGAGGAACCCACCATGAAACGACTGATCAGCAGCTGTGTTCTTGCACTCAGCGGTACCGCTTTATTGAGCGCCAGTGTCATGGCGGCCGAACCTGCTGCGTGCCAGAACGTGCGCATGGGCGTAGTGAACTGGACCGACGTGATCGCCACCAGCGCCATGACCCAGGTATTGCTCGATGGCCTCGGCTACAACACCAAACAAACCAGCGCGTCCCAGCAAATCATCTTCGCCGGGATCCGCGACCAGCGCCTGGACATGTTCCTCGGCTACTGGAACCCGCTGATGACCCAGACCATCACCCCGTTCGTGGATGGCAAGCAGGTCAAAGTACTGGAAGCGCCGAGCCTGAAAGACGCCCGCGCGACCCTCGCCGTACCGACCTACCTCGCCGACAAAGGCCTGAAAACCTTTGCCGACATCGCCAGGTTCGAAAAAGAACTGGGCGGCAAGATTTACGGCATCGAGCCTGGCTCGGGCGCCAACACCCAGATCAAGGCAATGATCGCCAAGAACCAGTTTGGCCTCGGTAAATTCCAGCTGGTCGAGTCCAGCGAGGCCGGCATGCTCGCGGCGGTGGATCGCGCCGTGCGTCGTAACGAAGCGGTGGTGTTCTTCGGCTGGGCGCCGCACCCGATGAACGTCAACGTGAAAATGACCTACCTCACCGGCAGCGACGACGCCCTGGGCCCGAACGAAGGCATGGCCACGGTCTGGACCGTCACCGCGCCGAAATACGCCGAACAATGCCCGAACGTCAGCCGTTTGCTGAACAACCTGACATTCACCGCCGCCGACGAGAGCCGGATGATGCAGCCGCTGCTGGATCACAAGGACGCCTTCGAATCGGCCAAGCAATGGCTCAAGGATCACCCGCAAGACAAACAGCGCTGGCTCGAAGGTGTGACCACATTCGATGGCAAACCGGCCGCTGACAACCTGAAACTGACCAGTAAATAAACCCGACATCAATAACCGACTCGCAGCCCGTGAAGGGCTGCGTCCGGACACATCACGCCTGCAAGGAACCCGCCTCATGAACCACGACGTCATCATCACCTGCGCACTCACCGGTGCTGGCGACACGACCGCCAGAAGCCCCCACGTGCCGGTCACCCCGAAACAAATCGCGGCGGCCGCCGTGGAAGCCGCCAAGGCGGGCGCCACCGTGGTTCATTGCCACGTTCGTGATCCCGAAACCGGCAAGTTCAGCCGTGACGTGGCGCTGTACCGCGAAGTGATGGAGCGGATCCGCGAGGCGGACGTCGACATCATCGTCAACCTCACCGCCGGCATGGGCGGCGACCTGGAAATCGGCGCGGGCGAAAACCCGATGGAGTTCGGCCCGAATACTGATCTGGTCGGCCCGCTGACCCGTCTGGCCCACGTGGAAGCACTGCTGCCGGAAATCTGCACCCTCGATTGCGGCACCCTGAACTTCGGCGATGGCGACACCATTTATGTCTCCACCCCGGCCCAGTTACGCGCGGGCGCCAAACGTATTCAAGAGCTGGGCGTGAAGGCCGAGCTGGAAATCTTCGACACCGGTCACCTGTGGTTCGCCAAGCAGATGATCAAGGAAGGCTTGCTCGACAATCCGCTGTTCCAGCTGTGCCTGGGCATCCCGTGGGGCGCGCCGGCCGACACCACGACCATGAAAGCCATGGTCGACAATCTGCCGGCGAACGCAGTCTGGGCCGGGTTTGGCATCGGTCGCATGCAAATGCCGATGGCCGCCCAAGCGGTGCTGCTGGGCGGCAACGTGCGGGTCGGGCTGGAAGACAACCTGTGGCTGGACAAAGGCGTGCTGGCGACTAACGGCCAACTGGTCGAACGCGCCAGCGAAATCCTCAGCCGCCTCGGTGCCCGAGTCCTGACGCCGGCGCAAGGCCGGGAAAAAATGGGTCTGACCAAGCGCGGCTGATCTCACTCATAACCCCTGTAGGAGCTGCCGCAGGCTGCGATCTTTTGATCTTGATCTTGATCTTGAAAAACAAAATCAAAAGATCGCAGCCTGCGGCAGCTCTACGAGGATCACCGAATTATTCAGGAAGTCGCCATGAGCTTTATCACCGAAATCAAAACTTTTGCAGCGCTGGGCAGCGGTGTCATCGGCAGCGGTTGGGTCTCCCGCGCCCTCGCCCACGGCCTCGACGTGGTGGCGTGGGACCCGGCGCCCGGTGCCGAAGCCGCGCTGCGCAAGCGTGTCGCCAATGCCTGGGGCGCGCTGGAAAAACAAGGCCTGGCACCGGGTGCATCACAGGATCGACTGCGCTTTGTCGCGACGATTGAAGAGTGCGTGCGCGATGCGGATTTCATCCAGGAAAGTGCCCCTGAACGCCTGGAACTGAAACTGGAATTGCACGGCAAAATCAGCGCGGCAGCCAAACCTGATGCCTTGATCGGTTCCAGCACCTCGGGGCTGTTGCCAAGCGAGTTCTACGAAGGTTCGACCCACCCAGAACGTTGCGTGGTCGGGCATCCGTTCAACCCGGTTTATCTGTTGCCGTTGGTGGAAGTGGTCGGCGGCAAAAACACCGCGCCAGACGCCATTCAAGCGGCGATAAAAGTCTATGAATCCTTGGGCATGCGCCCGCTGCATGTACGCAAGGAAGTGCCGGGGTTTATCGCCGACCGTTTGCTCGAAGCGCTGTGGCGTGAGGCACTGCACCTGGTCAACGACGGTGTGGCGACCACCGGTGAAATCGACGATGCGATTCGCTTTGGCGCCGGGCTGCGCTGGTCGTTTATGGGGACGTTTTTGACCTACACCTTGGCGGGCGGCGATGCCGGGATGCGGCACTTCATGGCGCAGTTTGGGCCGGCGTTGCAGTTGCCGTGGACTTATCTGCCGGCGCCGGAGCTGACGGATAAGTTGATTGATGATGTGGTGGACGGGACCAGTGATCAGTTGGGGACGCACAGCATTTCGGCACTGGAGCGCTATCGTGATGATTGCTTGCTGGCAGTGCTGGAGGCGGTGAAGACCACCAAAGAGAAGCATGGAATGGCCTTCAGCGAGTAACCAGTCAGCAGGCCTGGCCCCTTCGCGAGCAAGCCCGCTCCCACATTGGTTCTGCGTTGTGACATAGACAGTGTTCACACCACAATTCCCCTGTGGGAGCGGGCTTGCTCGCAAAGGCGGCAGCTCAGTCACCACCAACATCGGAACCTCACCCATGCCCACCCTCACCACCTACCAAACCAGAATCATCCCCGACTGGGTCGACTACAACGGCCACCTGCGCGACGCCTTCTACCTGCTGATCTTCAGCTACGCCACCGACGCGTTGATGGATCGCCTGGGCATGGACAGCAACAACCGCGAAGCCAGCGGCCATTCGCTGTTCACCCTCGAACTGCACCTCAACTACCTGCACGAAGTGAAGCTCGACGCCAACGTTGAGGTACACACCCAAATCATCGCCCACGACCAAAAACGCCTGCATCTCTACCACAGCCTCCACCTGGTGGGCAGTGACAAGGCACTGGCCGGCAACGAACAAATGCTACTGCACGTCGACCTCGCCGGGCCGCGCTCCGCACCGTTCAGCGCGCAAACCTTGAGTAAGCTGCAAACCATCGTCGCCGAGCAAACCGACCTGCCAACCCCCGACTACATTGGCCGAGTGATCGCACTGCCCCCACAAAAATAACAAGGAGATCGCCATGAACACCGCCGCCGCTTTTGCCGACTTCCGTACCTACCCGATGATCAGCGCATTATCCGCCGTGCACACCCTGGCGGACCGAGTTCAAGTGAAGTGGGCCGATGGCCGCGTCAGCCCCTTTCATCACCAATGGCTGCGGGATAATTGCCCGTGCCCGTTGTGCGTGTACACCGTGACCCGCGAACAAGTGCTGGAAATCGTTGATGTCGCGGAAGACCTGATACCCGGTGCTGCTCACATCGAAACGGATGGTTGCCTCCATGTCGACTGGCAGGACGGACATCTCAGCCGCTTCGATCCGGGCTGGTTGCGAGCGCACGCCTATGACGACGAATCCCGCGCCGAGCGCCAGGCAGGCAAGCCAAAATCCAGATTATGGAACAGCGTGCTAAAGCTGCCGGTGTTCGAGTATCAAGCACTGATGGACGACAGCGATGCCTTGCTGCAATGGCTGCTGGCAGTGCGGGATATCGGCCTGACCCAGGTTCGCGGCCTACCCACCGAGCCCGGCTCGCTGAAGCTGATCGCCCAGCGGATTTCCTTCATCCGCGAGAGCAATTTCGGCGTGTTGTTCAACGTGCAATCCAAGGCCGATGCCGACAGCAACGCCTACACCGCTTTCAACCTGCCATTGCACAGCGACCTGCCGACCCGGAGCTGCAACCGGGGCTGCAGTTTCTGCATTGCCTGGTCAATGACGCCGAGGGTGGCGAGAGTATTTTCGTCGACGGTTTTGCGATTGCCGAGGCGTTGCGCCAGGAAGATCCCGAGTCGTTCAAAGCCCTATGTGAAATCCCCGTGGAGTTCCGTAACAAGGACCGCCACAGCGACTACCGCTGCCTCGCGCCAATCATTGCGCTGGATGCGTTGGGGCAGGTCTCGGAAATCCGCATGGCGAACTTCCTGCGCGGGCCGTTCGATGCTTCGGTGGAGCAAATGCCGGCGCTGTATCGCGCCTATCGACGCTTTATTGCGATGACCCGCGAGGCGCGGTTTCGGGTGATGACGCGGCTTAATCCGGGGGAGTTGTGGTGCTTCGATAACCGCCGCACCCTGCATGCGCGCAATGCGTTCGACCCGGCTACCGGCGCCCGGCATTTCCAGGGGTGCTATGTGGACCGGGATGAGTTGTTGTCGCGGATTTTGGTGTTGCAGCGTTAGACCGCAAAAGATCGCAGCCTTCGGCAGCTCCTACAGGGGGATATCACGGATGTACCCGTTTCCTGTAGGAGCTGCCGAAGGCTGCGATCTTTTGCTTTTCAACAGGCCAAAAAAAGCCCCGATCAAGCCGTCACAGGATCGGGGCAGAGGGTAGTGTTGAGGAGCTGTTGCGCGAGGGTGACCAAACCTTCGTGAAGCCAGCTGAATCCAGTGTGCCTACTCCCGGCACCGGCGAGTTAGCCGAAAACGACCTGTTCATAGGTATTGCGGCCATTGCGACAAATCGTCCTTGCCGACACCCCGTGCCCCTACCAGAATCGAGCCACGACACCGTTCCCTGAAGAAGGATTGCGTCATGATGTACGCCGATTTGATTGACCAGGAAGACCTGCTGGGCCAGCTAAAGTCGTTGGGGTTCCAAGTACCGAGCGGCGCCACCGCCGAGCAGGCTTGCGAATGTGCAGTGCGAGGTTTGAACGATGAGCGGGCGATGACGCTGCGCACCATGGTCAAGCAGATGTACACCAGCAGCGCGACCATCCTGCCGGCCGTGCGCCAGGCGATCGACAAGCAATTGTTGCCGGCATTGGCGGTGTACCAGCAGAGCCGCAGCGTCTGATAGAAGATCAAAAGATCGCAGCCTTCGGCAGCTCCTACAGATCTACATCAATCCCTGTAGGAGCTGCCGAAGGCTCGGGCCGCGGTCGGACGATCTTGTCTAAAGGCCCCTCGGTTTAGAGCCTTACACTGGCGAAGGTCGATTCATTGCGCGCCTGACTCAACGCCGACAACGGCCCGGACAACGGCGACAGCACCAAGGCTTGCGGCAACGGCATCATCGCCACCTGTTGCGTGGTGTTCGAGCCTACGCGCTCGTCACGCGGCGGAATGCCGAAGTATTCGCGGTAGCACTTGGAGAAGTGCGGCGTGGAAACAAACCCGCACACCGACGCCACTTCGATGATCGACATCGGCGTCTGCTTGAGCAACTGCCGGGCGCGGATCAAGCGTAGCTTCAGGTAGTAGCGCGACGGCGAGCAGTGCAGGTATTTCTGGAACAGCCGCTCCAGCTGTCGGCGCGAAACGGCGACGTACACCGCCAGTTCGTCGAGGTCGATCGGCTCTTCCAGGTTGGCTTCCATCAGCGCGACGATTTCCTGCAACTTCGGCTGATTGGTGCCAAGCATGTGCTTGAGTGGTACGCGTTGGTGATCCTGCTCGTTGCGGATGCGCTCGTAGACGAACATCTCCGAGATCGCCGCCGACAACTCACGGCCATGATCGCGGCTGATCAGGTGCAGCATCATGTCCAGCGGCGCGGTGCCGCCGGAACTGGTGAAGCGGTTACGGTCGAGGGTGAACAACCGGGTGCTCATGGCCACACGCGGGAAAGCTTCCTGCATCGAGGCCAGGCATTCCCAGTGCACGCTGCAATCGAAGCCGTCCAGCAGGCCGGCGCAGGCCAGGGCCCAGCTGCCGGTGCAGACCGCGCCGAGGCGACGGGACTGACGGGCCTGGCTTTGCAGCCACGACACGTGTTCGCGAGTGACGGTGCGCTGGATACCGATACCGCCGCAGACCATGATGGTGTCCAGGGCCGGGGCTTTGTGCATGGAGCAATCCGGGGTGATTTGTAGACCGTCACTGGCCCAGACCTGACCACCATCAACGGTGAGTGTGGTCCAGCGATACAGCTCGCGGCCGGACAATTGGTTGGCCATCCGCAGGGGTTCTACTGCGGAGGCCAGAGAAATCAGCGTGAAATTGTCCAGCAGCAAAAAGCCGATGGATTGAGGCGCACGGTTCTGGGGTTGGGCCCCGGAGTTGAACGTCGTCATCGCGGTATCTCCTCACACAAAGCGGGTGATGGCCTCAGGCGGAGGCTCTTGTTATTGCCATCGTTCTCGCGTGGGAGACGGGCTTTGTAATGACAGAGCAATTGCCATGCCTAAAGTTGAATGGTCATTCAATAACTCCTGAAAACGACGTCGCGGCGTGTCTATATAAGCCGTGCGCAGAATGGGGGTTATAAGTGCCATCAACGCGAGCAAATGCGCTGCGCCGCAGGCTGTGAGCAAATCGGTAGCACTTGTGGGAACAGGGGCTGCGACGTGCTGGAGAAGAGTGTCACCGCAAGCACAGGTGACAGGTGGTAATGGCCAACTTGGATCCCGGATCCGGGGAAAGTCACTTGTCTGATTACGACGCGCTAAAAGGTGGCGCGTTTTGGAGCGTGTGTTCACTTAGCGCGCAGTTTTGACTGGTCTGGCGCCTTCGCGGGCAAGTCGGAACGCCGCCCGCTCGCTCCTACAGGGCCGATCACAAAATAGCTGATGACCGTAGGAGCAAAGCTTGCTCGCGATGCAGGCGCCTCGGTCTCAACACTCGACCGCGCTAACCGCCAACCCACCGCGCGATGTCTCTTTATATTTGTCATGCATGTCGGCGCCGGTATCGCGCATGGTGCGAATCACCCGATCCAGCGAGATAAAGTGCTGACCATCACCACGCAACGCCATCTGCGCCGCGTTGATCGCTTTCACTGCGGCAATCGCATTGCGCTCGATGCACGGCACTTGCACCAATCCGCCGACCGGGTCGCAAGTCAGGCCGAGGTTATGCTCCAGGCCGATTTCCGCCGCGTTGCACAACTGCTCAGGCGTAGCGCCAAGAATCTCCGCCAACCCGGCCGCCGCCATGGCGCACGCCGATCCGACTTCACCCTGGCAACCGACTTCGGCACCGGAGATCGATGCGTTCTTTTTACAGAGAATCCCCACCGCGGCGGCGCTGAGGAAATAGTCGACCACGTTGGCGTCAGTCACCGCCTCGCTGAATTTCATAAAGTAGTGCAACACCGCCGGAATGATCCCCGCCGCGCCATTGGTCGGCGCCGTGACCATGCGCCCGCCGGCCGCGTTCTCTTCGTTGACCGCCAGGGCGAACAGGTTGACCCATTCCATCGCGCTCAACGTCGAGCCGATCACGTTGGGCTTACCCAGCTCTTGCAGGCTGCGATGCAACCTGGCCGCGCGACGACGCACATTCAAACCGCCGGGCAGGATGCCTTCGTGCTTAAGGCCTTGGTCGACGCAATCTTGCATGGCACGCCACAGCTTCATCAGGCCGCTGCGGATGTCCTCTTCGCTGCGCCAGACCTTCTCGTTGGCCATCATCAACTCGGCCACGCGCAGGTTGTGCTTCTGGCAAAGCTCTAGCAGCTCTACCGCACTGGAGAAGTCATAAGGCAATACGGTGCGATCCAGATCGACCACACCGCTGGACGCTTGCGCTTCATCGACGACAAAACCGCCGCCAATCGAATAGTAGGTGTCGCGGTGCAGCTCGCCGTGATCGCCTTCTACAATTAAGGTCATGGCATTCGGGTGAAAGGGCAGATTCTCGTCGATCAGGCGCATGTCCCGAGCCCAAATGAATGGCACCGACAAGCGACCGTCGAGCAACAAGGTGTGGGTTTCGCGCAGGCTCTCGATGCGGATGCCGATCTGCGACGGGTCGATCGCGTCCGGCCACTCGCCCATCAGGCCCATGATCACGGCGTTATCGCTGCCGTGACCGATGCCGGTGGCCGACAACGAACCGTAAAGCTGAACTTCGACGCGTCTTACTTGTTCCAAAAGACCCTGCTCACGCAAACCTTGCACGAACAACGCCGCTGCCCGCATAGGCCCGACGGTGTGCGAGCTGGAAGGGCCAATACCGATTTTGAACAGGTCGAAAACGCTGATAGCCATTACTGCTGAACTCCTGGATGTGCCAACTCCGGACGCAAAAGCGCCCAGTGACGGAGCTGCTACGCTCAAGCTGCAATCCGCCGAGATGGCCGCATCATCAGGCTTTTGTCATGTCGCTCGACGTCTCACACCGACGCACTCATGTCCACCAACGCCGCGTGTCTTTTACGTAGCGCTTTCGCCGTTTTTTTGCGGTTCAGAGGGGAAAACAGGGCTGAAAAAAGCTGTAAACGACGTCACTGACACTGGATGCGACCATCCCTGTACTGGTTACGACGCACCCTGTAGGCGTCAGATTTTCACTGGTACATGATCGTATCGACTCGATTGCAAGGCGCCGTGGTAGAGCTGTCTCCAAAACGCCATCCAACCGCAACCCATAAGTGCGGTGGTCCAGTCGGAACACTGCCAAAAAAACACTAAGGAGTCCACCCATGAAAGGTTCCCCGTCGTTGTTGTTGGCCGCCATGCTGAGTCTGCCGTTACTGGCTCAAGCCGCAGAACCCGCTCAGTGCAGCACCGTAAACTTCTCCGATGTCGGCTGGACTGACATCACCGCCACTACCGCCACCACCAGCGTCGTGCTCGACGCCCTGGGTTACAAAACCAAGACCACCATGATTTCCGTGCCCGTGACCTACAAGTCCCTGGCCGATGGCAAGAACATGGACGTGTTCCTCGGTAACTGGATGCCGACCATGGAAAACGACATCAAGGCCTACCGCGATGCCGGTAGCGTTGACGTCGTGCGCACCAACCTCATCGGCGCCAAGTACACCCTCGCCGTACCGCAGGCGCTGTACGATAAAGGGCTGCATGACTTCGCCGACATCGCCAAATTCAAGAAAGAACTCGACGGCAAGATCTACGGCATCGAACCGGGTAACGACGGTAACCGCCTGATCCAGACCATGATCGACAAAAACGCCTTCGGCCTCAAAGACGCGGGCTTCAAAGTCGTCGAGTCCAGCGAAGCGGGGATGCTGTCGCAGGTCGACCGCGCCCAGAAACGCGATACCGCCGTGGTCTTCCTCGGCTGGGCACCGCACCCGATGAACAAGCGTTTCAAGATTCAATACCTGACCGGTGGCGATGACTTCTTTGGCCCGGACTTCGGTGCGGCCACGGTGGCCACCAACACCCGCAAGGGCTACGTCCAGGAATGCAGCAACGTCGGCACTCTGCTGAAGAACCTGGAATTTACCGTGGACATGGAAAGTTCGCTGATGGGCAACATCCTGGACGACAAGATGAAGCCTGACGCAGCGGCCAAGGCCTGGCTGAAAAAGAATCCAAAGGTGCTTGATACCTGGCTCGCTGGCGTGACCACCATTGACGGTAAACCAGGCCTGGAGGCCGTGAAAGCCAAGCTCGCACAGCCTTGAATTAAGGAGCATCGCTTACGCCGGGCGAGCTAGCTCGCCCGGGCAGTTCATTTCCTTGCATGCGGACGTTCACTACCATGCTGATTGATCAGAAAATCCCCTTAGGCCAGTACATCGCGAGCTTCGTTGAATGGTTGACGCAACACGGCGCCAGCACATTCGACGCAATCGCCGTGACACTGGAAACGATGATCCACGGCGTGACGTTTGCGCTGACCTGGTTCAACCCGCTGGCATTGATCGGCCTCATCGCGCTACTGGCACACTTCATTCAACGCAAGTGGGGACTGACCGTTTTCGTCATCCTCTCCTTTCTGCTGATCCTCAATCTGGGGTACTGGCAGGAAACCATGGAAACCCTGGCCCAGGTGCTGTTTGCCACCTTCGTCTGCGTGATCATCGGCGTGCCGTTGGGCATCGTCGCCGCGCACAAACCGATGTTCTACACACTGATGCGTCCGGTGCTCGATCTGATGCAGACCGTGCCGACCTTCGTGTACCTCATTCCGACCCTGACCCTCTTCGGGCTGGGCGTGGTCCCGGGTCTGATCTCGACGGTGGTGTTCGCGATTGCCGCGCCTATCCGCCTGACCTACCTGGGTATCCGTGATGTTCCCGCAGAACTGATGGACGCCGGCAAAGCCTTCGGCTGCTCGCGCCGTCAACTGCTCTCCCGTATCGAGCTGCCCCACGCGATGCCAAGCATTGCGGCCGGTATCACCCAGTGCATCATGCTGTCGTTGTCGATGGTGGTGATCGCGGCACTGGTGGGCGCCGATGGCCTGGGCAAACCCGTGGTCAACGCACTGAACACCGCCGATATCGCCCTGGGCTTCGAAGCCGGGTTGGCAATCGTACTGCTGGCGATCATGCTCGACCGTATCTGCAAACAACCCGACGCCAAAGTAGGGGGTGACGCATGAGCATTATTCGCTTCGAAGACGTCGATGTAGTCTTCTCCAAAGACCCGCGCGAGGCGCTCAAGCTCCTCGACCAGGGCATGACCCGCGACCAGATCCTGAAAAAAACCGGTCAGATCGTCGGCGTTGAAAAAGCCAGCCTCGACATCGAAAAAGGCGAAATCTGCGTGCTGATGGGCCTGTCCGGCTCCGGCAAATCCAGCCTGCTGCGTTGCATCAACGGTCTCAACACCGTCAGCCGTGGCAAGTTGTTCGTCGAGCACGAAGGCAAGCAGATCGATATCGCTTCCTGTACCCCGGCAGAACTGAAAATGATGCGCACCAAGCGCATCGCAATGGTGTTCCAGAAGTTCGCCCTGATGCCGTGGCTGACGGTGCGCGAGAACATCAGTTTCGGTCTGGAAATGCAGGGTCGCCCTGAGAAAGAACGCCGTAAATTGGTGGACGACAAGCTTGAGCTGGTGGGCCTGGCCCAGTGGCGCAACAAAAAGCCCGACGAGCTCTCCGGCGGTATGCAGCAACGTGTCGGCCTGGCCCGTGCGCTGGCGATGGATGCGGACATTCTGCTGATGGACGAACCGTTCTCGGCCCTCGACCCGCTGATCCGACAAGGCCTGCAAGACGAACTGCTGGAACTGCAAAGCAAGCTCAACAAGACCATCGTTTTCGTCAGCCACGACCTTGATGAAGCGCTGAAACTCGGCAGCCGTATCGCAATCATGAAAGACGGCCGCATCGTGCAGTACAGCGTGCCGGAAGAAATCGTATTGAACCCTGCGGACGATTACGTGCGGACCTTCGTGGCCCATACCAACCCGCTGAACGTGCTGTGCGGTCGCAGCCTGATGCGCACGCTGGACAACTGCAAACGCATCAACGGTTCGGTGTGCCTCGATCCGGGCGGCGATTCGTGGCTCGACCTGGCCGAAGGCAACACCATCAAGGGCGCTCGTCAGAACGGTGCCAGCCTGGACCTGCAGAACTGGGCGCCGGGGCAAGCGGTTGAAGCCTTGGGTCGTCGGCCAACGCTGGTGGACTCCAACATCGGCATGCGCGATGCGCTGCAGATTCGTTACCAGACCGGCAACAAACTGGTGCTGCACGACAACAACAAAGTGGTGGGGATTCTGGGCGACAGCGAGCTGTATCACGCGCTGCTCGGCAAGAACCTGGGTTAAGGCAACAGACACAAAAACGCCGCGAGAGGATCGCGGCGTTTTTGTTTGAGGGGCAAAGATCAAAAGATCGTCCGAACGCGGCCCGAGCCTTCGGCAGCTCCTACAGAGGAATGCGTTCGGCGTAGGAGCTGCCGAAGGCTGCGATCTTTAGAAAGGCAACGCGGTGCATCTGCTGCACCGCGCCCTCAACCTTTAGCTATAGACACGGCCAAGGAGCTGCCGATGGCTTTCAAACTGATCGAGCACGTCACGGGTGATCTGATCCTGAGCGAAACCCATCAAGTCGTAGTCCTGGCTGCCGTTGTGCAGGTACACCTCGGCGCGGTAGTAACGTGCACGCGGTTCATCGGCGCTTTCAGCCGACACCGTGTCACTCGCTGCGGCCAGGTAACCGTCCAGGCTCACTTCGTAGACAAAAGGGTTGCCCTCTTCCATCTCGACCCGCAGGCCCATGCAACGCTTGGACTTGCCCAGCAACGTTTGCACGTCCAGGCCCTGAGCGCGCAATTGCACCGCCGCATCTTCCAGCGCCGGGCTGACTTGCTTGTCCATGAAACGCTGAACGATCGACTGGTTCGGTTGCAGGTCCAGTTGAGTCAAACGCTCGCTGAAACCACGACGACCGCGCGCAGCCAACTCCGCTTGCTCCTGTTCGATCTGCACGTCCTGGCGCATGGCCTTGTGCAAACCGAACATGAAGAACACCAGCACCACCGAGAACGGCAGGCCGGCCAGCACCACCATGGTTTGCATGGCTTCGAAGTTACCGGCGAACAACAGGCCGATGGTTACCAGGGTAATCACCGCCGACCAGAAGATCCGCAGCCAGTGCGGCGCATCTTCGTCAACGTTGCCGCCCTTGCAGGAAAGGTTGGCCATCATCACCGCGCCGGAATCCGCCGGGGTCAGGAACAGCACGAAACCCACAAAAATCGACACTCCGATCACGATTTTCGAAGCCGGGTAGTGCTCAAGCAACTGATAGATCGCCATGGACGGCTGTTCGAGTGCCGTCTTCCCGAGCTCCGCCGCCCCATGGTTCATCACCAGGTCCAGGGCCGAGTTACCGAAGATCGACAGCCACGCCAGGGTGAAACCCAGCGGGATCAGCAGCACACCGGCAACCAGTTCACGCACCGTGCGACCGCGGGAAATACGCGCGATAAACATGCCCACGAATGGCGCCCAGGAAATCCACCAGGCCCAGTAGAACAGGGTCCACAGGCCCATCCAGCGTTCGGTCTTCTCGGCGCTGCCTTCGTACACATAGAGGTCGAAGGTTTTCAGCACGATGCCGTTCAGGTAGTCACCGATGTTCTGCACGAAGCCATTGAGCAGGTGCAGGGTCGGGCCGAACAGCAGCACGAAGATCAGCAGACCGCTGAACAGCACAATGTTCAGGTTGGACAGACGACGGATGCCGTTTTCCACACCGGACACGGCCGCGATGGTCGCCACGGTGCTCATCACGATGATCACGATCAGCAGGTTGGTGTTGCTGTGTTCCATGCCGAACAGGTTTTCAAGCCCCGACGACACTTGCAGCGAACCAATCCCCAGGTTCGTCACCAGACCCAGCAGGGTCACGAACATGCCAAAGCCATCCACCGCATGACCGGCCGCGCCTTTGACCCAACGCTCACCCACCAGCGGATACAGCGCCGAACGCAACGCCAGCGGTTGGTTATGACGGTAGGCAAAGTACGCCACGGCCAGACCGACCAATGCGTAGATCGCCCAGCCGTGCAGGCCCCAGTGCAGGAACGTCAGTTGAACCGCCTGACGCGCCGCCATGTTGCTGGCGGCCACGCCTTCCGGCGGGTTGAAGTAGTGGTCCAGCGGTTCGGACGCACCGAAGTACAGCAGCGAGATGCCGATACCCGACGAGAACAGCATCCCAGCCCAGGCGCCGTAGCTGAAGTCCGGGGTGTCGTCCTTGCTGCCCAGTTTGAGTTTGCCGTAGGACGAAAACGCCAGGCCGACCACGAACACCAGGTAAGCGGCAATCACCACCATGTAGTACCAGCCGAAGCTGCGGGCCAACCAGGCCTGGGCGATACCGAGCAATCTGCCGGCCTCTTGCGGGGCAATGATCAGAATGGCGGTCAACAACAGGATCAACGCGGTAGAGGTGTAGAACACCCAACCGTTGACCGTCACCTTCTCGGGTGGGGTCTTTATAAGAGAGGCAGAACTCATGGCACAGATGCTCCGGGCAGTGCGGGAGAAGAACACAAGGCAACGCGTTACCCGGCCAATCGGTTGGTTGGCAGCCGACCGGCGGGTGATATAAAGACACCCCGAAAAAGCCAGAAACCCTGAAAGCGCCGGGGCGTATAGGTTTCGAGCCGTTATTAGATGTCGAACAACGCCGCTCAGAAGTAGGAAAACTCTGTAAGTAGCGACGAATTGTCGCAGATCTTATTCTTTGTTGATTGAACGTTCAATCAAAACAAAATAGACTGGCCTTCAATCCGATAGACGTTTTTCGTCCGTCGGAAGGCCTAAGGAGATGTGCAAGATGCCCAAGGTCGGTATGCAACCCATCCGCCGCCAGCAATTGATCGAAGCCACATTGCAGGCTGTCGATCAGGTCGGAATGGGGGACGCCAGCATTGCGCTGATCGCCCGTTTGGCCGGTGTCTCGAATGGCATCATCAGTCACTATTTTCAGGACAAGAATGGCCTGATTGCCGCCACGATGCGGTATCTGATGAACGTCCTCAGCGAGAACGTCACCGCGCGCCGCCAGGCGCTGGCAGATGACAGCCCTCGGGCACATCTGCAGGTGATTATCGAAGGCAACTTCGACGCCAGCCAGGTCAATGGCCCGGCAATGAAAACCTGGTTGGCCTTTTGGGCCACCAGCATGCACCAGCCGTCTTTGCACAGGTTGCAGCGGATCAACGATCACCGTCTGTACTCCAACCTGTGCTGCCAGTTCCGCCGTGTATTGCCGCTTGATCAAGCGCGCAGTGCCGCCCGTGGCCTGGCAGCCCTCATTGATGGCTTGTGGTTGCGCGGCGCGCTGTCGGGAGACGCTTTCGACACCGGGCAGGCGCAACAGATCGCTTACGAATACATGGATTTCCAATTGGCCAAGCAGGTGAGTTAGAGCACACATAAACGCTCAACCCCTGAACTGCTGCTGATCGGTGTTGCCACAACCTTATGGCATCACTCCAGTGGTCACCGCCAACCAACTTATGCACTTGCGAGGACTATATGGCCCGTTTCGAACTGCAAAAACTCTACATCGATGGCGGCTACAGTGACGCCAGCAGCGACGCCACTTTCGAAGCCATCAACCCGGCTAACGGTGAAGTCCTCGCAAAAGTACAGCGTGCGACGAAAGAAGACGTCGAACGCGCCGTGGTCAGCGCTGAAAAGGGCCAGAAAATCTGGGCGGCCATGACCGCCATGGAGCGTTCGCGCATCCTGCGTCGTGCCGTTGATATCCTGCGCGAGCGCAACGATGAACTGGCTGCCCTGGAAACCCTGGACACCGGCAAGTCGTTCTCCGAAACCAAGTATGTCGACATCGTCACCGGCGCTGACGTGCTGGAATACTACGCAGGTCTGGTTCCGGCCATCGAAGGCGAGCAGATCCCGCTGCGCACCACTTCGTTCGTCTACACCCGTCGCGAGCCGCTGGGCGTTGTCGCCGGGATCGGCGCGTGGAACTACCCGATCCAGATCGCCCTGTGGAAGTCCGCACCCGCCCTGGCGGCCGGTAACGCAATGATCTTCAAGCCAAGCGAAGTCACGTCCCTGACCACCCTGAAACTGGCCGAGATCTACACCGAAGCTGGCGTTCCGGCTGGCGTGTTCAACGTCCTGACCGGCAGCGGTCGTGAAGTCGGCACCTGGTTGACCGAGCACCCACGCATCGAAAAAATCTCCTTCACCGGCGGCACCGACACCGGCAAGAAGGTTATGGCCAGCGCTTCCGCCTCGTCGCTCAAAGACGTGACCATGGAACTGGGCGGCAAATCCCCGCTGATCATTTTCGACGACGCCGACCTCGATCGCGCCGCCGACACCGCAATGATGGCCAACTTCTACAGCTCCGGCCAGGTCTGCACCAACGGCACTCGCGTGTTCGTACCGACTCACCTCAAAGCTGCTTTCGAAGCCAAGATTGCCGAGCGCGTCGCGCGCATCCGCATCGGCAACCCGGAAGACGAGAACACCAACTTCGGCCCTCTGGTCAGCTTTGCCCACATGGAAAGCGTATTGGGCTATATCGCCAAAGGTAAGGAAGAAGGCGCCCGCGTACTGTGCGGCGGCTCCCGCCTGACCGACGGCGACTTCGCCAAAGGCGCATTCGTGGCACCCACCGTGTTCACCGACTGCACCGACGAGATGACCATCGTTCGCGAAGAAATCTTCGGTCCGGTCATGGCCATCCTGACCTACGACACCGAAGAAGAAGTGATCCGTCGTGCCAACGACACCGACTTCGGCCTGGCGGCCGGCATCGTCACCAAAGACCTGAACCGTGCTCACCGCGTGATTCATCAACTGGAAGCCGGTATCTGCTGGATCAACGCCTGGGGCGAGTCCGACGCCAAGATGCCGGTCGGCGGCTACAAGCAATCGGGTGTTGGCCGTGAGAACGGCATCAGCTCGCTGAATAACTTCACACGCATCAAATCGGTACAGGTCGAACTGGGCGATTACGCCTCGGTTTTCTAAGACGCCAAATATGCGTCGCCTGTGATGCCGTCATCGCGGGCAAGCCATGCTCCTACAGGTTTTGTGTCGTGCACAAAACCTGCGCCAGACCTCGGTTCTGTAGGAGCAAGGCTTGCCCGCGATCGAGTGCGAAGCACTCGCAAGGCCTCAAGGCAATTTCGACCTGCAACCATTCAAAGAGGGTGCATTTAATGTCCCAAGAATACGATTACATCATCATTGGTGCCGGCTCGGCCGGTAACACCCTGGCGACCCGTCTGACTGAAGACGAAGGCGTCACCGTCCTGCTGCTCGAAGCAGGCGGCCCGGATTACCGTTTCGACTTCCGCACGCAAATGCCGGCCGCCTTGGCGTTCCCGCTGCAAGGCCGTCGCTACAACTGGGCCTACGAAACCGATCCAGAGCCACACATGGAAGGTCGCCGGATGGAATGCGGTCGCGGCAAAGGCCTCGGCGGTTCCTCGCTGATCAACGGCATGTGCTACATCCGCGGCAACGCGATGGATTACGACAACTGGTCGAAACTGCCAGGCCTGGAAGACTGGGACTACCTGAACTGCCTGCCCTATTTCAGAAAAGCGGAAACTCGGGACATCGGCCCGAACGACTACCACGGCGGCGAAGGTCCGGTCAGCGTGACCACGCCAAAAGCCGGCAACAACCCGCTGTTCCACGCGATGGTTGAAGCAGGCGTGCAAGCCGGTTACCCGCGTACCGAAGACCTGAACGGCTACCAGCAGGAAGGTTTCGGCCCGATGGACCGTACCGTGACGCCGAACGGCCGTCGCGCCAGCACCGCTCGCGGTTACCTGGACACTGCCAAGAAGCGTTCGACCCTGACCATCGTCACTCACGCCCTGACCGACAAGATCCTGTTCGACGGCAAGCGTGCGGTCGGCGTGCGTTACCTGATCGGCGCCGCTGAAGAGCGCGTTGAAGCCAAGGCCCGCAAAGAAGTGCTGCTGTGCTCCGGCGCCATCGCTTCGCCGCAGATTCTGCAACGCTCCGGCGTCGGCCCGGCCGAACTGCTGAACAAGCTCGATATCCCGGTGGTCCACGACCTGCCAGGCGTCGGCGAAAACCTGCAGGATCACCTTGAGCTGTACCTGCAATACGCTTGCACCCAACCGGTCTCGCTGTACCCGTCGCTGCTCTGGTACAACCAGCCAGCCATCGGTGCCGAGTGGCTGTTCAACGGCACCGGCATCGGCGCCAGCAACCAGTTCGAAGCCGGCGGTTTCATCCGCACCCGCGAAGAATTCGATTGGCCGAACATCCAGTACCACTTCCTGCCGGTCGCGATTAACTACAACGGCAGCAACGGTGTGAAAGAGCACGGTTTCCAGGCGCACATGGGTTCCATGCGTTCGCCGAGTCGTGGCCGCATCCAGGCCAAGTCCAAGGATCCGCGCGAGTACCCGAGCATCCTGTTCAACTACATGGCCACCGAGCAAGACTGGCAGGAATTTCGCGATGGCATCCGCCTGACCCGCGAAATCATGCAACAGCCTGCTTTGGACGCCTACCGTGGCCGCGAAATCAGCCCAGGCATCGACGTGCAAACCGATGAGCAACTCGACAAGTTCATCCGTGAACACGCCGAAACCGCGTTCCACCCGTCCTGCTCCTGCAAAATGGGCACCGACGACATGGCCGTGGTTGACGCTGAAGGTCGCGTGCACGGCATGCAGAGCCTGCGGGTGGTCGATGCTTCGATCATGCCGATCATCACCACCGGCAACCTGAATGCACCAACGATCATGATCGCCGAGAAAATCGCCGACAAGATCCGTGGTCGTCAACCGTTGCCGCGTAGCAAGGCTGCTTACTTTGTGGCCGGTGATGCACCGGTGCGTGGCAAGCCGATGCGGGATGTGAGCCCTACTGCTCAGTAAGACCGTTACACCGCGGCGCAGCCTTCGCGAGCAAGCCCGCTCCCATATTGGATCTCCAGTGAACACAGCATTTGTGAACACAGATAATCCAATGTGGGAGCGGGCTTGCTCGCGAAGGGGCCCGACCAGACAGCACATCTTCTCCTGACCCACCTCGGGTAAACCTTTCCTACACCGTTTCAAGCTTGATCCTACCCCCGCGCAGGCCTAATCTAGCGCCACGCAAACGTTTCACTCCCCCTCGCAGCACCGATACGCCGCTTCCCCTACCAAGGAGGTTCTCGAATGTTCGATTTCCACCCCCAGCTCAAGCAGCGTTTTGCTGCGTTGCGCACGGGCGCTGAATTCTTTTCGCTGCGTTATGTACGCGAGACCGGCCAATACCTCTCGGTGCGCAAGAATGTTGCCGAACCGCCGAGCCTGAGCCGTGACGAAGGCGCGATGCTGACCGTTCGGGTCAACGGCGTCGAAGCCTACGCGGCGACCAACGACCTGTCGCAACAAGGCCTGCAAGCCGCACTGCAGAAGGCCGAGCAACAAGCCCGCCGACTCAAGCCCCATGCCTTGCTCGACCTCAGCGCGCAAGTGGTCTCCAGCGACCGCGCCGATTATCTATCGCCGAACCTCGACCAGCCCTTCCCGTCCCTGAGCGATTGCTACCAACTGCTCGCCGCCGAATCCGCTGCCGTGCCCAAAGACGAGCGACTGGTGAACTGGCAGGTCAGCATCGGCATCACCAACGTCGAACAGATCTACCTCAGCAGCGCCGGCGCCGAACTGCGCCAGGCCCAGCGATTTGTCTACCCGAGCCTGGAAGTCACCGCCTACGACGGCAGCGACAGCCAGACCCGCACCCTGGGCCGCGAGAACTTCGGCCAACAGGGCGGTTTTGATGTGATCAGCCGCTGCGGCCTGGTCGGCGCCGCACCGAAAATCGCCGATGAAGCACTGCAATTGCTGCTGGCACCCAACACCCCGCAGGGCCCGCGCGACCTGCTGCTGATGCCGGACCAGATGATGCTGCAGATCCACGAGTCCATCGGTCACCCGCTGGAGCTGGACCGCATCCTCGGCGATGAGCGCAATTACGCCGGCACCAGTTTCGTCAAGGCCGAAGACTTCGGCAGCCTGCAATACGGCTCCAAACTGCTCAACGTGACCTTCGACCCGGACATTCCCGAGCAGCTTGCCAGCTACGGGCATGACGACGACGGCACCGCCGCCAGCAAGCAATTCCTGATCAAGGAAGGCCTGTTGCTGCGTCCATTAGGCGGCGCGCTCTCGCAATTTCGCGCCGGCATGGACGGTGTCGCCAACAGCCGCGCCTGCGGCTGGAACCGCCCGCCGATCGACCGCATGGCCAACCTGAACATCGAGTCCGGCGATCAACCGCTGGAGCAAATGATCGGCAACATTGAAAACGGCATCTTGATGCGCACCAACCGTTCCTGGTCCATCGACGATGCGCGCAACAAATTCCAGTTCGGCTGCGAGTGGGGCCAGTTGATCGAAAACGGCGAGCTTAAAGGCGTGGTCAAGAACCCGAACTACCGGGCGATCTCTGCACACTTCTGGAAAAACCTCAGCGCCGTCGGCAACGCCGACACCGTCAAGGTCCTCGGTACGCCGAACTGCGGCAAGGGCGAACCGAACCAGGTTATCCGCGTCGGCCATGCATCGCCTGCCTGCGTGTTCAGCCATGTTGATGTGTTTGGGGGAGATGCCTGATGAGCACTTCAAAAATCAGGCTGATGCGTTTAAAGCCTTGGTCCACTGGCTGCGCGATGCGATTCGCGAGCCGGAGCAATTCACCCTTGGCTACGCCGCCGAGTCCTCGGCCTTCGTGCGCTTCAACCATGCCAAGGTCCGTCAGGCCGGGCAGGTGCAGCAGGCGAGCGTCGGTTTCAAACTGATCAATGAGGGTCGCCACGCCGACCTGGATATCACCCTTTCCGGTGATGCTCAAACCGATGTCCAGCGTCTGGCCGAAGGTCTGCAACAGCTGCGCGAAACCCTGCCGCTGCTGCCGCCGGACCCGTACCTGATGCTCAATCAAAATGGCTGGCAGAGCAAAAACGTCCAGGACCATCCGTTGCCGGAGATCGAGCAGGTCGTGGCTGAAATCACCCAGGCCGCCGAAGGGCTGGATCTGGTGGGTTTCTACGCTGCCGGGCCGATCAGTCGCGGCTTCGCCAGTTCTTCGGGCGCGTTCGGCTGGCATCAGGCCAACAGCTTCAACTTCGATTTCAGTCTGTTCCATGCCAACGGCCAAGCGGTGAAAGCCAGCTACGCCGGGCACGACTGGAACAGCGAAGGGTTTGCCAAGCGCTTCCAGCAGGCCCGCGAGCAGTTGGCGTTTCTCGGTCGGCCATTGCGCACCTTGCCACCGGGTAACTACCGCGCTTACTTGGCTCCAGCGGCCATGGAAGAAATCATGGACATGCTCGGCTGGGGCGGTTTCTCGGCACAGTCGATTGCCAGCAAAGGCAGCCCGTTGCAGAAACTTTATGCGGGCGACCAATCGTTCAGCCCGCTGGTTTCGCTGGATGAAAAAGTCAGCGGCTCCCTGAGCCCGGCGTTCTCCGGCGAAGGTTATCCGCGCAGCGACCTGGGCTTGATCGTCGAAGGCAAGGCTGGCGCGCAAATGGTCAGCTCACGCAGTGCGGCCGAGTATGGCCTGACGGCCAACGGTGCCGGCGGTGGTGAAATGCCGAGCGCGCTGAACATGGCGGCCGGCACGTTGCCTGAAGCGCAGATTCTCAAGCAACTGGGCACGGGGCTGTACATCAGCAATCTCTGGTACCTGAACTACTCGGATCAACCGGCGGCGCGACTGACCGGCATGACCCGGTTTGCGACCTTCTGGGTCGAGAACGGCGAGATTCAGGCGCCGGTGAGCACCATGCGCTTTGATGACAGCGCCTACAGTCTGCTTGGTTCGCAGCTGGAAGCGTTGACCCAGGAGCGTGAGTTGCTGCTGTCGGCAAGTACTTACAGTCAGCGGGCGACGGCCTCGGCGGTGTTGCCGGGCGCGTTGGTCAGCCGACTCACTTTGACGCTGTAAACACTTTGTAGCAACTGGCGAAGCCTGCGTTCGAGGACGCAGTCCTCGCCAGCTCAGCAAAGGCGGGATTACAGACGGAACGTGGTTTCCGGTTTGCGAGGACTTCGTCCTCGAACGCAGGCTTCGCCAGCTGCTACAGGGTTTCATCAGCCTGCGGATTGTTTCATCTCACACTAACAAGAGGTCCCATGCCCAGCCGCCCGCCTCTCGACCCTGTCACCGCCCGCTGGTTACCGTGGGTCGTGGCCATTGCCTTCTTCATGCAGTCCCTCGACGGGACGATCCTTAACACGGCCCTGCCGGCCATGGCCCAGGACCTGGCGGAAAACCCGCTGCGCATGCAAGGCGTGATCATTGCCTACATGCTCACCGTCGCGCTGCTGATCCCCGCCTCCGGCTGGATTGCCGACCGCTTCGGCACCAAGAAAATCTTCTTCGGTGCAATTCTGTTGTTCAGCCTCGGCTCACTGCTCTGCGCCTTGTCGCCTAACCTGACGATGCTGATCGGTTCGCGGGTCATTCAAGGTCTGGGCGGTGCCTTGATGTTGCCGGTAGGCCGGCTGGTGGTGCTGCGGGCTTACCCGCGCTCGGAGCTGGTGCGGATCATGGGCTTCATCACGATTCCCGGACTGCTCGGCCCCTTGATGGGGCCAACCACCGGCGGCTGGATGGTGCAATACCTGTCGTGGCACTGGATCTTTCTGGTCAACCTGCCGGTGGGGCTGATCGGTTGCTACGCGGTGTGGAAATTCATTCCTGACCTGCGCGGTACCGAGCGTACCCGCTTCGACGGCGTCGGCTTTATGCTGTTCGGCGCTTCGATGGTGCTGATCACCATTGCCATGGAAGGTCTCGGCGAACTGCACCTGCCGCACTTGCGGGTGATGTTGTTGCTGGTGGCCGGCATGGCGTGCCTCGCGGCGTACTGGCTGCGCGCCGGGCGCATCGACAACCCGTTGTTCTCGCCGTCACTGTTCAAGACCCGGACCTTCGCCGTCGGCATCCTCGGCAACCTGTTCGCCCGACTCGGCGGCGGTGCGCTGCCGTTTCTGGTGCCGTTGCTGCTGCAAGTGGCACTGGGTTATTCGCCGTCACAGGCCGGGATGAGCATGCTGCCGCTGTCGGCGGCGGCGATGCTGGCCAAGTGGGTAGCGCGGCCGATCATCGAGCGTTTGGGTTACCGCATCGTGCTCACCGGCAACACCCTGTTTCTGGGGATTATGCTGGCCGCCATGGGCCTGGTCAGCGAACAGACACCGTACTGGTTGCTGCTGGCGATGCTGTCCATTCTCGGCGCGATCAACTCCCTGCAGTTCACCGCGATGAACACCGTCACCCTGATCGACCTCGACGATGCCAGCGCCAGCAGCGGCAACAGCTTGCTGTCGGTGGTCGCGCAATTGTCCCTGGGCCTTGGCGTGGCCTGCGCCGGTGCCCTGCTCGGAGGCTTCACGGCAGAGGTCGGAAATGATGGTGTGGACACCGTGCTGGGCGCGTTCCAACTGACCTTTGTGACCGTGGGCGTCATGGCGATGCTGGCCGCGACGATCTTCTCGCAACTGTCACCCACCGACGGCCGACGGATGGTCAATCGCGAGCACGACATAGAACACTGATGTAGCAGCTGCCGAGGCACGAGGCTGCGTTGGGGTGCGAAGCGGTCCCCTCGGGCGGTCCTGCGGACACGCAACGCAGCCTCGTGCCTCGGCAGCTGCTACACGCTGCCCGTCTGGAAACTTCGGGCGAATGGCCCCGGGACTGATACACTGCGCGACATTTTGTTTTGCAGGCCCGTCCCGTGACCACCATCGCCACCGCTTTTAATACTTTGCCGCTGTCCGCTGCCATGCTGGCTAACCTCGACTCCCTCGGTTATGCCCAGATGACGCCGATCCAGGCGCAAAGCTTGCCGGTGATCCTCAAGGGGATGGACCTGATCGCGCAAGCCAAGACCGGCAGCGGCAAGACCGCCGCCTTCGGTATCGGCCTGCTGAACCCGATCAATCCGCGCTTCTTCGGTTGCCAGGCGCTGGTCATTTGCCCGACTCGCGAGCTGGCTGACCAGGTCGCCAAGGAAATCCGTCGCCTGGCCCGCGCCGAAGACAACATCAAGGTCCTGACCCTGTGTGGCGGCGTGTCCTTCGGCCCGCAGATCGGTTCGCTGGAGCACGGCGCGCACATCATTGTCGGCACTCCGGGCCGCATCCAGCAGCACTTGCGCAAGGGTTCGCTGGTGCTGCATGGCCTGAACACGCTGATCCTCGACGAAGCCGACCGCATGCTCGACATGGGTTTCTACGATTCCATCGAAGAAATCATTGCCCAGACCCCGGAGCGCCGCCAGACCCTGCTGTTTTCGGCCACGTACCCGTCGGGTATCAAGCAGTTGGCCGCGAAGTTCATGCGCAACCCGCAGATCGTCAAGGCCGAGGCGTTCCACGACGACACGCAGATCGAACAGCGTTTCTACGAAATCTCCCCGGACGAGCGCATGAGCGCCGTGACCAAGGTGCTCGGCCACTTCCGCCCGGCGTCTTGCGTGGCGTTCTGCTTCACCAAGCAGCAGGTTCAGGAAACCGTAGATCACCTGACGTCCAAAGGCATTTCCGCCGTCGGCCTGCACGGCGACCTGGAACAGCGTGACCGCGACCAGGTGCTGGCGATGTTCTCCAACCGCAGTACTTCGGTACTGGTTGCCACCGACGTCGCCGCCCGCGGTCTCGATATCGATGCGCTGGACATGGTGATCAACGTCGAACTGGCCCGTGACTCGGAAATCCACATCCACCGTGTGGGCCGTACCGGCCGCGCCGGTGAGAAAGGCATCGCGATCAGCCTGGTTGCCCCGTCCGAAGCGCACCGTGCCCAGGCCATCGAGAAACTGCAACAGTCGCCGTTGAGCTGGGATCAGTTGGACAATCTCACCTCCCAGGGTGGCGGTCCGCTGCTGCCGGTGATGAGTACGTTGTGCATCGGCGCAGGCCGCAAAGACAAGGTTCGCCCGGGCGACATTCTCGGCGCATTGACGGGCGATGCCGGCATTCCGGGTGCCCAGGTCGGCAAGATCGCGATCTTCGACTTCCAGGCGTACGTGGCTGTAGAACGCGGGATTGCCAAGCAGGCCTTGCAGCGCCTGAACGACGGCAAGATCAAAGGCCGTTCGTTGCGCGTGCGTATCCTGTAAAACCGCCACCGCCCTGTAGGAGCAAGGCTTGCCCGCGATGAACGATGACGCGATCCTCTGACGGACCGCGGCGCCTCAATCGCGAGCAAGCTTTGCTCCTACCAGTCTCGCCAGGCCCTGAATTTTGTGTGAGGACACCGTTTTGCGCTCTACCGAAGTCGTGATCATTGGCGCTGGCGCCGCAGGGTTGATGTGTGCGCTGACCGCCGCCGGGCGCGGGCGCAAGGTGATGTTGCTCGACCACGCCAACAAGGCCGGCAAGAAAATCCTGATGTCGGGCGGTGGCCGCTGCAATTTCACCAACATGTACAGCGAACCTGGCAATTTTCTCTCGCAGAACGAGCACTTCTGCAAATCCGCACTGGCGCGCTATACCCAGTGGGATTTCATCGGCATGGTCGCCAAACACGGCGTGCCGTACCACGAGAAGAAACTCGGCCAATTGTTCTGCGATAACAAATCCAGCGACATCCTCGAAATGCTGCTCAACGAGTGCGATCAGGTCGGCGTCAGCCTGCACCTGGACACCTCGATCCAGAGCATCGAGAAACTCGAAAGTGGTTACCTGCTGGACACCACGCTTGGTCAGTTGACCTGCGAATCGTTGGTGATCGCCACCGGCGGCTTGTCGATCCCGACCCTGGGTGCGACCGGTTTTGGCTATCAGGTGGCCAAGCAGTTCGGCCACGACCTGCTGCCAACCCGCGCCGGCCTGGTGCCCTTCACCATCACCGATCAGCTCAAAGAGTTATGCACCGAGCTGTCCGGTACGTCGGTGGATTGCCTGGTGAGCTGCAACGAGCAGAGCTTTCGCGAGAACATCCTGTTCACTCACCGTGGCCTTAGCGGCCCGGCGATTTTACAAATTTCTTCGTTCTGGGAATCCGGCGATGCGGTTGAGATCAACCTGATGCCGGACCACGACGTGCCGAGCTGGCTGCAGCAGCAACAGGCCGAACGCCCGAACAGCGAATTGAAAACCCTGCTGGGGAAATCTTCACCAGGAAGATGGCCAACCTGCTGGCGGACAGCTGGTTCGTTTCCAAACCGATGAAGCAATACACCCACGCGGAAATTGCCGACATCGCCGAAAAACTGGCGAGCTGGACAGTCGTGCCCGCCGGCACCGAAGGCTACCGTACTGCCGAAGTGACCTTGGGCGGGGTCGATACCCACGAGGTGTCGTCCAAGACAATGGAATCGCTGAAAAGCCCTGGCCTGTACTTCATCGGTGAAGTACTCGACGTCACCGGGCACCTGGGCGGCTTCAACTTCCAGTGGGCCTGGGCTTCAGGTTACGCGGCGGCACAATACGTCTGACCCCACCGCCCCTGTAGGAGCTGCCGAAGGCTCGGGCCGCGTTCGGACGATCTTTTGATCTTGAAAAGCAACGTCAAAAGATCGTCCGAACGCGGCCCGAGCCTTCGGCAGCTCCTACAGGGGATTTCATTTCAAGTTGATAAACCCATGTTCGCCACGCAAGGAACAGATTTTGCTGTCAGATGTGATCGACGCCATTGCGTCGGCGTCATTACTGGCTCAATTTAGCGTCATCGCCTCGGAAGGCCCTCGCACTTCATGTCATCGACCCCATTCAGTCAGTCTCTGCGTCGCCTCTGGGCGCTGGATAAATTCAGCTACAGCGTGCGGGTGTTCATCGCCCTGACCGGCAGCATGGCCGTTTGTTGGTATCAGGATGAAATGGGGCTGTTGATCCCGTTGTTCCTGGGCATCATCGCCAGCGCCCTGGCCGAGACCGACGACAGCTGGCAGGGCCGCCTCAACGCGCTGGCCGTGACACTGGTGTGTTTCAGCATTGCCGCGTTCTCGGTCGAATTGCTGTTCCCCTACCCCATCATCTTTATCATCGCCCTGGCGCTGGCCGCCTTCGGCCTGACCATGCTCGGCGCCCTCGGCGAACGCTATGGCGCGATTGCCTCGGCGACGCTGATTCTGTCGGTCTACACCATGATCGGCGTGGACCAGCGTGGCGGCGCAGTGACTGATTTCTGGCACGAGCCGGTGCTGCTGGTGGCCGGCGCAGCCTGGTACGGTTTGCTCTCGGTGTTGTGGCAGGCGTTGTTTTCCAACCAACCGGTGCAGCAAAGCCTGGCGCGGTTGTTCCGTGAGTTGGGGTTGTACCTGAAGCTCAAATCGTCGCTGTTCGAACCGATCCGGCAAATGGACGTGGAAGCGCGACGCCTGGAACTGGCGCAGCAAAACGGTCGGGTGGTGGCGGCCCTGAACGTCGCCAAGGAAATCATCCTGCACCGAGTCGGCAACGGTCGGCCGGGCTCGAAAGTCAGCCGTTACCTCAAGCTGTACTTCCTCGCCCAGGACATCCACGAACGTGCCAGTTCCTCGCACTACCCTTACAACGCCCTGGCCGATGCGTTCTTCCACAGCGACGTGATGTTCCGCTGCCAGCGCCTGCTGCGCCAGCAAGGCAAAGCCTGCCGGGCCCTGGCCGAATCGATCCAGATGCGCCAGCCCTTCGTCTATGACGCCAGCTTCGCCGAAGCCCTGAGCGACCTGCACGCCTCCCTCGAACACCTGCGCATCCAGAGCAACCCGGCCTGGCGCGGGCTGCTGCGCTCCTTGCGCGCATTGGCTGCCAACCTCGGCACCCTCGACCGTTTGCTCAGCGACGCCAGCAACCCCGACGCCCTCGCCGACGCCACCGACAGCAGCCTGCTCGACCGTTCGCCGCGCAACCTCAAGGATGTATGGATTCGTTTGCGCACACAGCTGACGCCGACCTCGTTGCTGTTCCGCCACGCCCTGCGCTTGCCCCTGGCCTTGAGTATCGGCTACGGCATGGTGCATTTGATCCATCCGTCCCAGGGATACTGGATCATCCTCACCACGCTGTTTGTCTGTCAGCCGAACTACGGCGCCACCCGGCGCAAACTCGGCCAGCGGATTATCGGCACCGCCATCGGCCTGACCCTGGCCTGGGCGCTGTTCGATCTGTTCCCGAGCCCGTTGATCCAGTCATGCTTCGCCATCGCCGCCGGGGTGGTGTTCTTTATCAACCGCACCACCCGCTACACCCTGGCGACCGCCGCGATCACCTTGATGGTGCTGTTCTGCTTCAACCAGGTGGGGGACGGTTACGGGCTGTTCCTGCCGCGACTGTTCGATACCTTGCTTGGCAGCCTGATCGCCGGGCTCGCGGTGTTCCTGTTCCTGCCGGACTGGCAGGGCCGACGCCTGAACAAAGTGCTGGCCAATACCCTGACCTGCAACAGCATTTACCTGCGTCAGATCATGCAGCAATACGCCGCCGGCAAAAGCGATGACTTGGCTTATCGCCTGGCCCGACGCAACGCGCACAACGCCGATGCGGCGCTGTCGACCACGCTGGCGAACATGCTCATGGAGCCGGGGCATTTCCGCAAGGAAGCGGATGTCGGCTTCCGCTTTCTGGTGCTGTCCCACACGCTCTTGAGTTACTTGTCAGGCCTGGGCGCGCACCGCGAGACCCAACTGCCGCCGGATGTCCACGAGCAGTTGATCGACGGCGCCGGGGTCAGCCTGGCAGCGAGCATCGATGAGATCGCCCAAGGGCTGGCGAGCAAACTGCCGATTGCGATTCAGAGCGATGAAGAAGAAGCGCTGGCCAATACGCTGGAGCAGATGCCGGATGAGATTGATGAAGGTCAACGGTTGGTGCAGACGCAGTTGGCGTTGATCTGCCGGCAGTTGGGGCCGTTGCGCACGTTGGCGGCGCATTTGATTAAAGACACCAGCGAGACCTGAGATTTATAGTGGCTGGGCGGGCCTCTTCGCGAGCAGGCTCGCTCCCACAGCTGTACGCATTCCAAGGTGGGAGCGAGCCTGCTCGCGAAGGCAATATCAGCCACACCCCTACAACTGGATCAACCCGCCTCACATCCCATGCTGCCTCATCAACCGCTCATAACTCCCGTCCGCCTTCATCGCCGCAATCTCTCGATCAAAACCCGCCACAATCTGCTCATGCTCCGGGTTCTTCAGGCTGACCAGAATATGCAGGCTGTTTTCACTCAGCGGCTTGGGTAAAAATTCGACCGAGTTACGCACCTTGGCCGATTCACGCGCCAGGTAGTAGCGGGCGACGTACTCATCTTCCAGGGTCAGCTTGACCCGGTCAGCCGCCAGCATGCGCACGGCCATGGCGAAGTTATGTACAGGGACTTTCTGCAACGCTGCATCCTCATCGAATTCCGATGAGTAGGCGTAACCCCGCACCACCGCGATCGGGTAGGTGTGAAGTTGCTGAAGGTTGTTGTATTCGATCGGCGCGTCTTTGCGCTTGATGAAGCGCACGCGGTTGAGCAAGTACTCATCGGAAAACTGGCCAAGCTTGGTGCGCTCGTCGTTATACCAGGCGTTGACCAGCACGTCGTAACGGCCCTCACCCACACCCAGCAAGGCCCGCGCCCAGGGCACCTGCTCGAAATCGCTGGCATAGCCGGCCCGGGCCAGCGCGGTACTGACGATGTCCGTGGCCAACCCGCCATTGACCAGCGTGGCATCGGTAAAGGGCGGCCAGGCATCGGCCACCAGACGCAGCTTTTCCGCCGCCGCGTACTGAGTCAGCAACAGCAATCCAATCAAGGCAAAAGCTCGATGCAATCGCGGCATACTAGAAAATCCTTAGCGGGCGGGCTGCCCGGCGTATTTTTCAGCCAAAACTCCAAGACTTCGTTACCGACTTGCCGACACTGAACCTTAGCTCATTGAAGCCACTGCACAGCGCTTACTTGCAGATTACACAAAGAAGACAATGCCGCACGAAATGAATGATGGCATTTTGGCCTTTGTCACAGATTTCTCTGCCATCAAGACATCTTTCTTCAGGACGCTTAGTATCTGTAGGACGTTGTTCAAGGAATGTGAAGATGACAATCGAGTGGGTCTGCAAACATCACAGCGATCTGGGTAAAGAACAGCTGTATGCCCTTTTGAAACTGCGTGCCGAGGTGTTCGTCGTCGAGCAGCAGTGTGCCTACCAGGATGTCGATGGCCAGGATCTGGAAGGCGACACCTGCCATTTGATGGGTTGGGACGGGGAGCGACTGGTGGCTTATCTGCGTTTGCTCGACCCGCAGCTACAGGGCGGCGATGTGGTGATCGGTCGGGTGGTGACCGCGCCAGAAGGTCGTGGCCAGGGGCTGGGGCATGAAATGATGGACCAGGCATTGAAGCAGGCTGACAAACGCTGGCCTGAAGTGCCGATCTATCTCTCGGCCCAGGCACATTTACAGGGGTATTACGGGCGGTACGGGTTTGTTGTCGCCGGTGAGGAATATGTCGAGGATGGCATTCCGCACATAGGGATGCGTCGTTCCTGAAATCTCTATCGCGAGCAGGCTCGCTCCCACATTGGAATGCGATCCCCTGTGGGAGCGAGCCTGCTCGCGAAGACGCCGGAACAGACGCTGCAAATCTCAGGGATACTCCAACACCGCTTTAATCTGCCGCAAATTACGCTCAATCCACCCGCGATCAATCGCTCCCCAATCCCGAATCCGATAACGCCCGGCATGGTTACGCGCGCCGTCCTCCTGCTCGAACTCACAGACGATATCCAGATCCGCCAGTGCCGCGATGGTGTCCTGGGCTGTGCGCCGAGGCATGCCGGTCACTTCGGTCAATGTCGGGACGCTGCTGGCCAGCCCGCTGTCGATCAGGTACGCCACGTATAGCCGGCGGTAGAAGCTGCTTTTGGTCTTGCTGACATCCATCCATATGCTCCTGATTTATTAGAGATCAAGATCAAAAGATCGTCCGAACGCGGCCCGAGCCTTCGGCAGCTCCTACGCGCCTGTGCGCGCTGCCGAAGGCTGCGATCTTTTGATCTTTTATTGCATATCCCGCCAAGTCAGATAAACCCGCAAATCAAACTCGACCTGGTGATACCCCGGCAACATGTGTTCGCACAGCTTGTAGAACGCCTTGTTGTGATCCGACTCTTTGAAATGCGCGAGTTCATGCACCACGATCATTTTCAAAAACTCTGACGGCGCCTCCTTGAACAGCGAAGCAACGCGAATCTCCTTCTTGGCCTTGAGCTTGCCGCCCTGCACCCGGAAATCGTGGTGTGCAGGCCGAGGGCGCGGTGGGTCAGGTCCAGGCGGTTATCGAATAACACCTTGTCGATGGCCGGCGCGTTACGCAGGTATTCCTGCTTCAGGTCCAGGGCATAGGTGTACAACGCCTTGTCGCTTTGCACGCCGTGCTTTTGCGGATAGCGCTGACTCAGGTAGTCGCCCAGCCGACCTTCGGCGATCAGCTGGCGCACTTGGTCCTGCAACGCTGCGGGGTAGGCCTGGAGGTATTTCAACGCGGTCATTGGGCGGGCAACACGAATCACGAAAAGGTCGCCAGTGTAGCGAATTCAGCTGAGCAGCGCGCTCCAGTCGAAGGGCTGCACAAACTCGCCCGCATCTTCGGCCGTCAGCGGCCGCGCCACCAGGAATCCCTGTACACACTCGCAGCCATTGGCCTGCAGCCACTCGTATTGCGCAACCGTTTCCACGCCTTCGGCGATCACCAGCAGACCATACTCCTTGCACAGATCGATAACCGTGCGCACCAGCGCCGCATCACGCGACGACTCCGGCAACCGGGCAATCAGATGCCGGTCGAACTTGAGGGTGTCCAACTCCAGGTCACGCAGATGAGACAACGAGCACGGCCCCGAGCCGAAGTCATCCAACGCCACCCGAACCCCCAGATTGCGCAGCAAACGCAACTGCTTGCGGGTTTCCTCGGGATTTTGCAGCAGGGCTTCTTCGGTGACTTCGACTTCAATTTGACGCGGCTCCAGGCCATGGCGCTCCAGTACCTGGCGCAACTCGGTCACCAGGTTGGGCATGCCGAACTGCGTACTGCTCAAACTCACGCCCAGCACCAGATCCTCGGTAAACAAGGTTTCCCAGACTTTACGTTGCTTGGCACTGCGGTGGTATATCCAACTGCCCAGTCGACTGATCAGCCGTGCCTCTTCCAGCAACGGCAAAAACAGCCCCGGCGGAACATCGCCGACGCTTGGGTGCTGCCAGCGCAGCAACGCCTCGAAGCCGCGAATCTGTCCGCCATTGATTGCCACTTGCGGTTGATAGACCAGGTTGAAATCACGGTTCTCAATGGCCGTGCGCACGCTTTCTTCAAGCATCAAACGCGAGCGCGCCCGACCGTTCATTTCGTGGTCGTAAAAGCGATATTGCTGACGTCCGGCGCGCTTGGCTTCGTACATCGCAATGTCGGAGGCCCGCAGTAAACCGTCGAGGTTGGAACCGCAATCCGGGTACGTGGCTATGCCAATACTGGCGCCCAGAGCAATGTCCAACCCTTCGATCTGCTGACAGATCGACACTCGCTCGATCAGCTTCTCGGCAATCTTCGCTGCTTGTTCGGGGAACTCCAGATCCAGCAGCGCGGTGAACTCATCGCCGCCCATGCGCGCCAGAATGTCGAAGGGTCGCAAGCAGGCTTTCAGCTGTTCGGACACCCAGCGCAATACCCGGTCACCGGCATCGTGACCGAGGGAATCATTGACCCGCTTGAAACCGTCAAGATCGAGGTAGAGCAGCACCCAGGCGCTGTCTGAACGTTCGCCGCGCAGCAGCAGGTTTTCCACGGTCTGGTAAAAGCCCCGTCGATTGAGCAGCCCGGTCAGCGGATCGGTGACGGCCTGGAACTCCAGTTGCTGATGCAGGTGCCGCACCACCGACATGTCCAGCACCGTCACCACCATCGCGTGCTGCTCGGAGGGCAATGGCGCACAGGACAATGCCACCGGCACTTGCTGGCCCGGCGCTGTACGCAACAACGCATCATGCAGACGCAGGGTTTCGCCGCGTTTGTAACCAATATAAAGGTCGGACTCGGACCAGATCGGAATATGCGGCTTTTGCAGAAAATCCAGAAACTCCCGGCCCTGCAAATCCTTGATCGTGGCATTGAGCAGCCGCGACATCGCTGGGTTGGCAAAGCGAATGAGGCCGTCCTCGCCCACCACCAGAATGCCTTCGGCAGCATTGTCCAGCACCGAGGCATTGAAGGCGCGGGCCACCTCCAGATCATGGCTCAAGCGCTGCAACGCCCGACGGTTACGCTGATGCTCAAGCAACGCCTGGACCTTGGGCTTGAGGATCTGCGGGTCGAAGGGTTTGAACAGGTAATCCACCGCGCCACTGGCGTAACCCTTGATCACGGCGTCCTGCGACTGTTCGTTGGCGGTGAGGAAAATGATTGGCGTAAGGCGAGTGCGCTGACTGCCGCGCATCAACCGCGCGACTTCAAAGCCGTCCATGCCCGGCATCTGCACATCCAGCAGCACCAGGTCGACTTCGTGTTCAAGGAGCAAACTGAGTGCCTCGAAGCCCGAGGCGGCGGTCATGACCTGCCAGTCATGGCGCTGCAACAACGCGCGCATGCTGATCAGGTTTTCAGGGTAATCATCAACGATCAAAAGGACAGAGTTGCCTTCACCTGGCGTGGGTTGCGCGCATTCCATGCTGCTTCTCTTGTTCGGGGCGACAGGCCGGTTTCTCGTGAAAACCGGACAAATACTGAGCCTTCACTCTAGACCCGGATACGCAAAAGCAGTAGGTGTCATCGCGCCATCATTTAACCAAAGCGTCCATAAGCCGACTAACGGTCGGCTCTACAGCCCCCTGAAACCGGGAAAGATGGCCTTTTGACCGGATATTGACGCCAATTATCTGCCTGGCGGGCATTAACAAAAAGGCCGACTACGCTTATAAAGACTGCCTCCAAGGCCCGTGCTAGAGCTTCTGGCACGAGCGTGCAGCATGAATTTGTGGAAGCTTTGTCTATGATCGATCTCGCAACCTGGAACCTGAGCGTTCCCGTCGGCAATCCGCCGTACACCGTTGAAACAGCCAAACTGGTGGACGGTTTCAAGGACCAATACTTCCATTCCGATACCGGCACCCTGTTTTTCTGGTCACCGGTCACTGGCTCCAAAACCGAAAACGCAAAATACCCCCGCACCGAACTTCGCGAAACCTACAGCAACGGCACCCTGCGCAACTGGCTCTACCCGGAAGCCGACAATTCCCTGCGTGCCACCCTGGTGGTCAATCAGGTACCGAGTTCCGGTAAAATCGTCATCGGCCAGATCCATGCCTATGAAAGCCAGAAACCCTTGATCAAGCTTGAGTACCAATACAAGACGGGGGCTCAGACGGGCAACATCGTCGCCAAAGTGCGCATGCACCCCGATGACGACGAAGGCCGGGTCATCACCATCGCCACTGGCGTGAAACTGGATCAGGAGTTTTCCTACCTCATCCACTTGAGTCCTGGTGGTCAGTTGGGCATTAGTGCGGCGGGTTATCAGTGGGACACGGATATCAGCGCGACGTGGCGTGACAAGCCGCTGTACTTCAAGGCTGGGGTCTATGTGCAGGACAACACCGGGTATACGAGCGAGGGCGGGAAAGTGACGTTCAGCAAGCTGGATATTGATCACGATAAGTAGCGAAACCGTATTCACCGCCTTAAAAGATCGCAGCCTTCGGCAGCTCCTACGGTTTACGCGATCCCCTGCAGGAGCTGCCGAAGGCTCGGGCCGCATTCGGACGATCTTTTGATCCTCTCCTCCGAAACCCACGCAGCAATCTACCCCGCCCGCGCAAAGTTGCCAGCCAATTAAGAATCGATTTTCAGGCAATAAAAAACCCGCCTCTCGGCGGGTTTTTCATCAACACGGTTTAACGCTCAGGCTTAGTTAACCTTAGCGTTCAACTCACCTTTCAGGTAACGCTGATACATCGCTTCCAACGAGATCGGCTTGATCTTCGATGCATTACCAGCCGTACCAAACGCTTCATAACGTGCGATACACACATCACGCATTGCAGTAACGGTCGCGCCGAAGAACTTACGCGGGTCAAATTCGCTCGGGTTGGTGGCCATCAGGCGACGCATCGCACCGGTGGACGCCAGGCGCAGGTCGGTGTCGATGTTGACCTTGCGCACGCCGTGCTTGATGCCTTCGACGATTTCTTCAACCGGGACGCCGTAGGTTTCTTTGATGTCGCCGCCGTACTGGTTGATGATCGCCAGCCAGTCTTGTGGCACCGAAGAAGAACCGTGCATCACCAGGTGGGTGTTCGGGATGCGCTTGTGGATTTCTTTGATGCGGTCGATCGCCAGCACGTCGCCGGTAGGTGGCTTGGTGAACTTGTAGGCGCCGTGGCTGGTACCGATGGCGATGGCCAGGGCGTCGACCTGGGTGCGTTTGACGAAGTCAGCGGCTTCTTCCGGGTCGGTCAGCATTTGGCTGTGATCGAGCACGCCCTCTGCGCCGATGCCGTCTTCTTCACCGGCCATGCCGGTTTCCAGCGAACCCAGGCAGCCCAGCTCGCCTTCTACCGAAACGCCGCAGGCGTGAGCCATGGCCACGGTTTGTTGGGTAACGCGGATGTTGTAGTCGTAGTCGGTCGGGGTCTTGCCGTCTTCGCCCAGGGAACCGTCCATCATCACCGAGCTGAAGCCCAGTTGAATGGAGCGCTGGCAGACGTCAGGGCTGGTGCCGTGGTCCTGGTGCATGCACACCGGGATGTGCGGGAATTCTTCGATTGCCGCGAGGATCAGGTGACGCAGAAACGGGGCGCCTGCGTATTTGCGGGCACCGGCCGAAGCCTGGACGATCACCGGGGAGTCAGTCTTGTCAGCGGCTTCCATGATGGCGCGCATCTGCTCAAGGTTGTTGACGTTGAAGGCTGGAACGCCGTAGCCGAACTCGGCTGCGTGGTCCAGCATCTGGCGCATGCTGATAAGTGCCATTGTGTGTGTCTCTCCCGGTTTGGGTCGTTAATCATGCCAGCCTGCCGTAGCGGCGGCGGCTATTCAAGTTATTGCAGATCGGGGGTTGGTCCGGTCCGCTCATTCGGTGTTGCAAAATCTTAAGAACTCCACGTATCCCTTGTGGGAGCGAGCCTGCTCGCTCCCACATTGGCTCCGTGGTGTGTCAATTACTGCGTTTTACAACCGCGGCCAATCAAATCGTTGGTGGCGACCCAGTACACCAGGCCTTCCTCACCTTTTATGTGAAACGCCAGCATGTCATTGCTGTAAAGCGACCCTTCGGCGCCTGGTTCAAGCTTCAAGCGGTAGACCTGATCGGCTCCGCCGAGGCGCACGTCGACTTCCTTGCGGCTGTCGTCGGTGTAGCGCCAGAGCACTTTGGCCTGACTGTCGCAGGTCCAGGTGGTCCAGTTGTCCGCAGATGCCGACGCGTTGAACAGGTTCAAATTCAAACTTGAGCAACCTGCCAGCAGTGCCAACGCCATGACGGCGATAAAACCTTTCATCCGTGTTCCTCGACCGACGGCGCACGCCGCCGACCTTGAGTAAAGAGTCAGACCCGTCAAGGGCAGCCACGTTCCTTGGCCGGGGTCTGGGTCTCGTATTTTTCCAGGCCATCCGGCCCGGAACGCTTGTTGAGCACCGGGTTGGTTTCTGCCTGCCAGTCGGCCTGGTAGCAACCTTTATCCGACGCAGACGGCGCGGGTTCCGGCGTGGCTTTCGGGTTACTCCCGCAAGCCGCCAGGGAACCTGCGACGATCAACAGCGCTAGCGTCCTGACCATGTAAACACTCCTTTGCCTGGTCATTGGGGCGGCCTCAGGCCTTGGCCCGGCTTTCCAGGACTTCAACGGCCGGCAGCACCTTGCCTTCAACGAACTCGAGGAATGCCCCGCCGCCGGTCGAAATGTAGGAGATCTGATCCGCTACGCCATATTTATCGATAGCGGCCAGGGTGTCGCCGCCGCCCGCGATGGAGAACGCCGAGCTGTCAGCGATGGCCTGGGCCAGCACTTTGGTGCCGTTACCGAACTGGTCGAATTCGAACACACCGACCGGGCCGTTCCACAGAATGGTCCTGGACGACTTCAGCAACTCGGCGAAATTCGCCGCGGTCTGTGGGCCGATGTCCAGGATCATATCGTCGGCAGCCACGTCCGCGATCAGCTTGACGGTAGCGGTGGCGCTTTCAGCGAATTCCTTGGCAACCACAACATCCACTGGCAGCGGCACGCTGACTTTGGCGGCGATGGCGCGGGCGGTGTCCAGCAAATCAGGCTCGTACAGCGACTTGCCCACCGGGTGACCGGCGGCGGCCAGGAAAGTGTTGGCAATGCCGCCGCCAACGATCAACTGATTGCAGATCTGGCTCAGGCTATTGAGCACGTCGAGTTTGGTCGAGACCTTGGAACCGGCAACGATGGCCGCCATTGGCTGGGCCGGGGCGCCGAGGGCTTTGCCCAGTGCGTCCAGTTCAGCGGCCAGCAACGGGCCCGCAGCAGCGACTTTGGCGAACTTGGACACACCATGAGTCGAACCCTCGGCACGGTGAGCGGTGCCGAAGGCGTCCATCACGAACACGTCGCACAGGGCGGCGTATTGCTGGGCCAGTTCGTCAGCGTTCTTTTTCTCGCCTTTGTTGAAGCGTACGTTTTCCAACAGCACGATGTCGCCGGCCTTCACGTCAACGCCGCCCAGGTAGTCGGACACCAGCGGCACTTCGCGACCCAGGGCCTTGCTCAGGTAGTCGGCGACAGGCTTGAGGCTGTTCTCGGCCGAGAACTCGCCTTCGGTCGGACGGCCAAGGTGCGAGCAGACCATCACGGCCGCGCCTTTTTCCAGGGCCAGCTTGATGGTCGGCAGCGAGGCCAGGATACGCGCATCGCTGGTGACAACACCGTCCTTGATTGGGACGTTGAGGTCTTCGCGGATCAGTACGCGCTTACCTTGCAGATCGAGGTCGGTCATCTTCAACACGGTCATGGGTCGCAATTCCTGAGTTACTGTTTTGAAGTAGCTGGTTTTGAAGTGGCTGTTTGCAGATAGTGTTCCGCAACGTCCAGCATTCGGTTGGCAAACCCCCATTCGTTGTCGAACCAGGCCAGGATGTTCACCAGCCGTGGGCCGGAAACGCGGGTCTGACTGGCATCGACGATGGCCGAATGTGGATCATGGTTGAAATCACAGCTTGCATGGGGAGCTCGGTGTAGGCCAACAGGCCTTTGAGCGGGCCGCTGGTGGCGGCCTCACGCAGAATCCGGTTGACCTCGGTGGCGTCGGTGTCGCTCACGGTCTGCATCGTAATGTCGAGGCAGGACACGTTCACCGTCGGCACCCGTACCGCTTTGGCCTGAATTCGCCCGGCAAGTTCCGGCAGCAGGCGTTCGATGCCACGCGCCAGACCAGTGGACACCGGGATCACCGACTGGAACGCCGAGCGGGTCCGGCGCAGGTCTTCGTGGTGATAGGCGTCGATCACCGGTTGATCGTTCATCGCCGAGTGGATGGTGGTGATCGACACGTATTCCAGGCCAATGGCCTGGTCCAGCAGGCGCAACAGCGGCACGCCGCAGTTGGTGGTGCAGGACGCGTTGGACACCAGCAGTTCGTCGCCGGTCAGGCAATCCTGGTTCACGCCGTAGACGATGGTGGCGTCGACATCTGCCTCGCTGGCCATCGGCTGGGAAAACAGCACCCGCGGGGCGCCGGCGTCGAGGAAACGCTGGCCGTCTTCACGGGTGTGGTAAGCGCCGGAGCACTCCAGCACCAGATCGACGCCCAGGGACGCCCAATCGATGCCTTCGGGGATAGCACTGCGCAGGACCTTCACGCAGTTGCCTTGAATATGCAGACAATCGCCCTCAACCCGCACTTCGCCGGGGAAACGCCCGTGAGTGGAGTCGAAGCGTGTCAGGTATTCGATGCTGGCCATGTCAGCCAGATCGTTGATCGCGACAATTTCAAACCCGGCCATCGAGCCTCGCTCAAACAACGCACGCAAGACGCAACGACCAATCCGGCCGTAGCCGTTGAGTGCAACTTTGTAGGGACGCGGTTGAGGCATGGGGTTCTCGATAGACGCAGGCAGACGAATACTCGTTAACAACACAATCCCCTGTAGGAGCCGGTAGGAGCCGGTAGGAGCTGTCGAGTGAAACGAGGCTGCGATCTTTTGATCCTGATCTTAAAAAACAAGATCAAAAGATCGCAGCCTCGTTTCTCTCGGCAGCTCCTACAGGGGAACGCGGCAGCCAGGGCCACCGCGTCGTGCTTAGTCTTCCAGCAGCTCTTCAGCCTGACCCAGGATGTTTTCCAGGGTGAAGCCGAACTCTTCGAACAAGGCTGGCGCAGGCGCCGACTCGCCGTAGGTGGTCATGCCAATGACGCGACCTTCCAGGCCCACGTACTTGTACCAGTAGTCCGCGTGAGCAGCTTCGATGGCGATACGGGCGCTGACTTGCAACGGCAGAACCGATTGCTTGTAGCCGGCGTCCTGGGCATCGAACACGCTGGTGCACGGCATCGAAACAACACGCACCTTGCGACCTTGCTCGGTCAGCTTGTCGTAAGCCTGAACCGTCAGGCCCACTTCCGAACCGGTGGAGATCAGGATCAGCTCAGGCTCACCGGAGCAGTCCTTCAACACGTAACCGCCACGGGCGATGTCGGCGATCTGGCCGGCATCACGGGTTTGGTGCTGCAGGTTCTGACGCGAGAAGATCAGCGCCGAAGGGCCGTCCTTGCGTTCCAGAGCCAGTTTCCAGCAAACCGCCGATTCAACGGCATCAGCTGGACGCCAGGTGTCGAGGTTCGGGGTGCTGCGCAGGCTGGTCAGTTGCTCGACCGGCTGGTGAGTCGGGCCGTCTTCGCCCAGACCGATGGAGTCGTGTGTGTAGACGAACACCACGCGCTTCTTCATCAGCGAGGCCATGCGTACCGCGTTGCGCGCGTATTCCATGAACATCAGGAAGGTCGCGCCGTAAGGCACCAGGCCGCCGTGCAGGGACACGCCGTTCATGATCGCGCTCATGCCGAACTCGCGAACGCCGTAGTACATGTAGTTGCCGCTGGCGTCTTCAGCCGAAACACCTTTGCAACCTTTCCACAGGGTCAGGTTGGAGCCGGCCAGGTCAGCGGAGCCGCCCAGCAGTTCAGGCAACAGCGGGCCGTAGGCATTCAGTGCGTTCTGGCTGGCTTTACGGCTGGCGATGGTTTCGCCCTTGGCCGCGACTTCAGCGATATAAGCCGAGGCTTTTTCCGCGAAGTCAGCTGGCAATTCACCGCTCAGACGACGAACCAGCTCATTGGCCAGCTCAGGGAAAGCCGCGGAGTAAGCAGCGAAACGCTGATCCCATTCGGCTTCCGTCGCGCGGCCAGCTTCCTTGGCGTCCCACTCGGCATAAATGTCGGCCGGGATTTCGAACGGTGCGTAGTTCCAGTTCAGCGCCTTGCGGGTCAGAGCGATTTCCGCGTCACCCAGCGGGGCGCCGTGGCAGTCTTCCTTACCTTGCTTGTTCGGCGAACCGAAACCGATGGTGGTCTTGCAGCAGATCAGCGTTGGCTGAGTGCTTTTACGAGCGGTTTCGATCGCCATCTTGATCTCTTCCGGGTCGTGACCGTTGACGTTGCGAATCACTTGCCAGTTGTAGGCTTCGAAACGTTTCGGCGTGTCATCGGTGAACCAGCCTTCGACTTCGCCGTCGATGGAGATGCCGTTGTCATCGTAGAAAGCAATCAGCTTACCCAGGCCCAACGTACCGGCCAGGGAGCCGACTTCGTGGGAAATGCCTTCCATCATGCAGCCATCACCCAGGAACACGTAGGTGTGGTGGTCAACGATGTTATGCCCCGGACGGTTGAACTGCGCCGCCATGACTTTTTCTGCCAGGGCAAAACCCACACCGTTGGCCAGGCCCTGGCCCAGTGGACCGGTGGTGGTTTCAACGCCAGGGGTGTAGCCGAATTCCGGGTGACCCGGGGTACGGCTGTGCAGTTGGCGGAAGTTTTTCAGGTCATCGATCGACAGGTCGTAGCCGGTCAGGTGCAGCAACGAGTAGACCAGCATCGAACCATGACCGTTGGACATTACGAAGCGGTCACGGTCGGCGAACGATGGATTACTCGGGTTGTGCTTCAGGTAGTCACGCCAAAGTACTTCGGCGATATCCGCCATACCCATAGGGGCACCGGGATGGCCGCTGTTGGCTTTTTGCACGGCATCCATGCTGAGGGCACGAATGGCGTTGGCACGCTCACGACGGCTTGGCATCGCTGATCTCCTGAGGTTTGAATAAATTGAAACGGAAAAAAGGCGAGTATTTTCCCTCACCCACCCGCCTCGGGGCAATGACAGATAGTCATCTGGAGGCGTTTTTCCGGCGGATAAAGTCGCATTCGCCTGGTGAAACCTTTCCGCACACGTTTTGTATGAGGTCCCTTTACCCGAGAAGTGCCATCTATCGAGCAATATCAAAACTTTTTGATATTGCTCTTGCAGGGTTTTCTGACCGTCACTAGACTGCTGGCCTTATGAATTTACGTGTGCCTTCCATTCAACATGACGATTGCGATGAGCTGGCGGCCCTGTGCAAGGCCGGCGGCGACCCTCTGCGGCTGAATGTATTGCGCGCGCTGGCCAACGATTCGTTTGGCGTGCTGGAACTGGCGCAGATCTTCGGCATGGGGCAATCCGGCATGAGTCACCACCTCAAGGTGCTGGCCCAGGCCGATCTGGTGGCGACCCGCCGTGAAGGTAATGCGATTTTCTACCGTCGCGCCCTGCCCCACACCGACCTGCTGGGCGGCAAGCTGCACGCAGCCTTGCTGGAAGAAGTGGATAACCTGACCCTGCCGGCCGATGTACAGTCGCGGATCGCTCAGGTACACGGGCAACGGGCGGCCGCCAGCCAGGACTTTTTCTCACGGGTAGCGGAGAAGTTTCGCGCCCAGCAAGACTTGATCGCCGGCCTGGCGCAGTACCGCGAAAGCGTGGTGGCGCTGCTCGACAAGCTGAGTTTCAGTGAAGGCGCCACTGCCATAGAAGTTGGCCCAGGCGATGGCGGTTTTCTGCCGGAACTGGCTCGCCGCTTCACCCAGGTGACCGCGCTGGACAACAGCACGGCGATGCTCGAACTGGCGCGCCAGGTCTGCGAACGTGAAACGCTGACTAATGTCAGCCTGCAATTGGCCGATGCACTGAACGGTGTAAGCCTTACCGCCGATTGCGTTGTACTGAACATGGTGCTGCACCATTTTGCCGCGCCGGCCGAAGCGCTCAAGCACATGGCCGGCTTGCTGCAACCAGGCGGTAGCCTGTTAGTGACAGAGTTATGTAGCCACAACCAGAGTTGGGCCAGGGAGGCCTGCGGTGATCTGTGGTTGGGGTTTGAACAGGACGATTTGGCCCGTTGGGCCACCGCTGCGGGACTCGTTCCCGGGGAAAGCCTCTATGTAGGCTTACGCAATGGTTTCCAGATCCAGGTCCGCCATTTTCAGCGACCGGCTGGCGACACTCACCATCGGTAAATTCAGGAAAACATCGAGATGAGCGAATACTCCCTCTTCACCTCCGAGTCCGTGTCTGAAGGGCATCCGGATAAAATCGCCGACCAGATTTCCGATGCAGTGCTGGACGCCATCATTGCTGAAGACAAGTTCGCCCGCGTGGCGTGCGAAACCATGGTCAAAACCGGCGTAGCCATCATCGCAGGTGAAGTCACCACGTCGGCCTGGGTCGACCTGGAAGACATCGTCCGTAACGTGATTCTCGATATCGGCTACAACAGCTCCGACGTCGGCTTCGACGGCGCGACCTGCGGCGTGATGAACATCATCGGCAAGCAGTCCCCTGACATCAACCAGGGTGTTGACCGTGCCAAGCCTGAAGATCAGGGTGCCGGCGACCAGGGCCTGATGTTCGGCTACGCCAGTAACGAAACCGACGTGCTGATGCCTGCACCGATCACCTTCTCGCACCAACTGGTTCAGCGCCAGGCCGAAGCCCGTAAATCCGGCCTGCTGCCTTGGCTGCGCCCGGACGCCAAGTCGCAAGTGACTTGCCGTTACGAAGGCGGCAAGGTTGTCGGTATCGACGCCGTTGTACTGTCGACCCAGCACAACCCTGAAGTGTCGTACAAAGACCTGCGCGAAGGCGTGATGGAACTGATCGTCAAGCACGTACTGCCTGCCGAGCTGCTGTCCAAGGACACCCAGTTCCACATCAACCCGACTGGCCAGTTCATCATCGGCGGCCCGGTTGGCGACTGCGGCCTGACCGGTCGCAAGATCATCGTCGACAGCTACGGCGGCATGGCTCGCCACGGCGGCGGCGCGTTCTCCGGTAAAGATCCATCGAAGGTTGACCGCTCGGCGGCCTACGCCGGTCGTTACGTGGCCAAGAACATCGTTGCGGCCGGCCTGGCCGAGCGTTGCGAGATTCAGGTTTCCTACGCGATCGGTGTGGCTCAGCCTACGTCGATCTCGTTGAACACCTTCGGCACTGGCAAAATCAGCGATGACAAAATCGTCAAACTGGTTCGCGAAGTGTTCGACCTGCGTCCATACGCAATCACCACCATGCTCGACCTGCTGCACCCGATGTACCAGGAAACCGCAGCGTACGGCCACTTCGGTCGCACCCCGCAAACCAAGACTGTTGGCGAAGATACTTTCACCACCTTCACCTGGGAAAAAACCGACCGCGCCGACGACCTGCGTCTGGCTGCCGGCCTGTAAGACTTCCCTGGCGGTACCAAAAGCCCCGCACGGTTCGCCGTGCGGGGCTTTTTTATGATGAATGTCTCGTCCTGAAATGGGTGTAAACCTATTTCAGGACGATCTTTTGATCTTAACTCTCTCGAAACACCCCGCAAAACACCCCCCGACCACAACATTTGAAGACCAACTAGCCTTCCAGCATCCCAATGAGCAAGGACGCTCTCGATGCGCCCCAACCTGCACCTGTTTTTCGCCCTCCTGCTGACATCCCTGACCACCAACGCCACCGAATGCCCCGACTGGCCACCCACCCGCGCCCTAGCCGAAATCACCACCCTGCAAGAAAAAATCGACCTCTGGGATGACAGCTACCACCGCAACGGCCGCTCACTGATCGCCGACGAACTCTACGACCAGTCCCGCGTGCGGCTGACGCAATGGCGCAATTGCTTCAACCTCGGCTCATCCGTCGAACCGCTGCGGACGGCGCGCGGCAAGGTGCCTCACCCGATCGTCCACACCGGCCTGGAAAAACTGCACGACGAACCTGCCGTCGAAGACTGGCTGCGCAACCGCGAGGACGTCTGGATTCAACCCAAGGTCGATGGCGTGGCGGTGTCATTGATTTACCGCAACGGTCGGCTGCATCAAGCGATCAGTCGCGGCGACGGAATAAACGGCCAGGACTGGACCGTCTCGGCAAGCCAGATCGCCGGTATCCCCCAACAACTCACACAACCGCTGGATGTGTTGCTGCAAGGTGAACTCTATTGGCGCCTGAGCGATCACGTACAAGCCAAGGACGGCAGCCTCAATGCCCGCGCCAACGTGGCCGGGTTGATGGCGCGCAAGTCACTGAGTGCCGAGCAGGCCGCCGGGATCGGATTTTTGTCTGGGACTGGCCACAAGGCCCTGCAAGTCTGCCGGCCCGGGTGGCAGCGCTGGATGAAATGGGGTTTGCGACCACCCAGCCATACAGCCAACCGATCAGCACATTTGCCGATGCGCAGCGCTGGCGCGATCACTGGTATCGCTCGCCGCTGCCCTTTGCCAGCGATGGCGTTGTCCTGCGCCGGAGTCAGCGCCCACCCGCCGAGCGCTGGCAGCCCCGGCCACCTTATTGGAGCGTCGCCTGGAAGTACCCCTTTGCCCAGGCGCTGGCCGAGGTGCGAAAGGTCAACTTCAAGATCGGCCGGACCGGGCGGATCACGCCGGTACTGGAGCTTTCGCCGGTGAAGCTCGATGACCGGCAGATCAGGCGTGTGAGTGTCAGTTCGCTGCAGCGCTGGGAGCAAATGGACATTCGCCCCGGGGATCAGGTGGCCATCAGCCTCGCAGGCCTGACCATTCCCAGGCTCGACGGCGTGGTGCTGCGCAGCACCGAACGCCCTGAAGTGCACGCACCGTTGGCGTCGGATTTTCATCCATTGAGCTGCTGGCAGCCGACACCTGGGTGCGAGAGTCAATTCCTCGCGCGGCTGACCTGGCTCAGCGGCAAGCAGGGCCTGGCCCTGCCCCATGTTGGTCCCGGCGCCTGGGAGAAACTTCTCGAAACAGGCCGCCTCAACAGCCTGCTGGATTGGTTGACCCTCGATGCTCAAGAGCTTGCTAACATTGCCGGCTTCGGCGAGCACCGCAGTGCTCGTCTTTTAAACAGCTTTGCAAGCGCCCGGCAACGGCCCTTCGCTCGCTGGCTCAAAGCCCTGGGCTTGCCACCGACGGGCCAGGCACGGCTTGCCGATTCATGGCAGGCATTGGCGCAACGCAGCAACGAACAATGGCAGGCCGAGGCAGGCATCAGCCCAGGACGCGCAGCGCAATTGAGCGCGTTTTTCCGCGATCCGCAGGTCCTGGCCTTGAGTGAAACATTACGCATTGCGGGGGTTGACGGTTTTTAGCGACCAACAATGCCTGTCAGCCTGGGAACCCAATGGTGGCGCTGCGCTCAAACAGCCCATTGCCACATCGACCCGATTGCCTCTTCGCATGGAGCTTTTATGAAATTTCTTTCACCGCTCGCCCTGCTGACCCTTTGCAGCGTGCTGGCCGCTCCACTGATGGCTGCTGAAGAAATCCCGGAACTGACCGGCTGCGCGGCCAAAAAACAGGGCATCGTCAACCAGATCGAACTGGCCAAGAGCCACGGCAACGCCGATCAGCAGGCCGGACTGGAGAGAGCCCTGAGCGAAGTCACCGCCCACTGCACCGACGCCTCCCTGAAGAAAGAACGTGAAAACAAGGTGCTCGACGCCAAGCATGAAGTCAGCAAGCGTCAGGCTGATCTCGACAAGGCCATGAAAAAAGGCGACGCCGACAAGATCAACAAACGCAAAGACAAACTCGCCGATTCCCGCAAGCAATTGCAGGATGCGTTGGACGAATTGGATAAATAAAAAATCGTTTAAAGATCAAAAGATCGCAGCCTTCGGCAGCTCCTACCCTGCGATCTTTTAAAAATCAATGATCCCGAAACTGTTTATGGCACGCACTGCAGGCATCTTCGACTTTCTGCACCGCTGGCCCAAGGTTGCTGGCCTGGTAAGGCTGAACCTTGCTGGCAACCACCAACTCACCGGTGGCGCCTTCAAGGTTGCGGGCCATTTCCTGGAAGCGTGCCTGCTGCTGCCACACAGAGTCCTTGGCGCTGGTGTGATCTTCCTCGCGTACTTGCGGGAAATGTTTCCACGGTTCGTGGGACAGCGAATCGAGCTTCACCGCACCGTCGGCAAATTTCGGCCCGTCGAACGGAATGCGTCCACGCAACATGCCACCCAGGTCTTCGCCGGTCTTGAGCATTTGTTTGAAAATCGCCTTGCGCTGACCCAACGGCGAGTTCGGGTCAACACCGCCGCAGGCGGACAGAGTCAGGCAGGCCAGCAATACAACAGAAAGTCTTTTAAGAGTCATGGTGGCTTCAGGTCACGGGGAACGGCGGCCAGTATCCTCGCGTCATCGTTAAAGACCAATAGCCCTATTATCAATAAGGGTTGCTTGAGCGCATGGAGCACTCAGGCAACCGTCAAAGGAATTACTCCATGAACAGCCGTTTCAAGGCTTGGCAATATCGCCTGGCCTGGACCCTTCCGATGGTGGCCGTGCTCGCAGGCTGCACCGGGGACGACAACAAGCCGAAAACCCACGCGCTGGCCACTTACACCAGCGCCACGTGGGAAGCGCTACCGGCCGTGTCAGACAACGACCTGGTGGCCGGCTTCGGTTCCTGGCGCAGCGCCTGCACCCGACTCAAGGCCGACCCGGTCTGGGGATCGACCTGCGCGGCATCCGCGACGGTGCCGCAAACCGCCGATGACATTCGTGGTTTCCTCAAGCAGAACCTGGAGGTCTACGGCCTGCGTGCCGCCAATGACAATCCCAACGGCCTGATCACCGGCTACTACGAACCGGTGTACCCCGGCAGCCTGACCCAGACTGAAGTAGCGAACATCCCGGTGTACGGCGTGCCCGAGGACATGATCATTGTGTCCCTGGACAGTATTTACCCGGAACTCAAGGGCAAACGCCTGCGCGGGCGACTCGAAGGTCGCGTGCTCAAGCCTTATGACGACGCCGCCACCATCGAGAGCAAAGGGGTCAAGGCACCGGTCGTTGCCTGGCTGACCGACCCGATGAACCTGCAGTTCCTGCAAATCCAGGGCTCCGGGCGTATCCAGCTCGACGACGGCCGTCAACTGCGCATCGCTTATGCCGACCAGAACGGCCACCCCTATCGACCGATCGGGCGCTGGCTGGTGGATCAGGGCGAGCTGAAAAAAGAAGACGTGACCATGGACGCTATCAGCACTTGGGCTAAAGCGAATCCGTCTCGTATTCCGCAACTGCTGGGCAGCAACCCGAGCTACGTGTTTTTCACCCGTAATCCGGATAGCAATGAAGGGCCGCGTGGTTCGCTGAACGTACCACTGACTGCGGGTTACAGCGCAGCGGTGGATCGCAAGGTGATTCCGCTGGGCAGCCTGTTGTGGTTATCGACCACTAAACCGGACGGCACCGCACTGGTACGCCCGGTGGCAGCTCAAGATACCGGCGGTGCGATTGCTGGCGAGGTTCGCGCGGACTTGTTCTGGGGCACAGGCGAGGCGGCCGGGCAACTGGCCGGAGACATGAAACAGCAAGGGCAGATCTGGATGTTGTGGCCAAAAGGCGCGGCGTTACCGCAAGTGCCGCAGGTGGCCGATACACCTTAAAAATCAAAAGATCGCAGGCTTCGCCAGCGCCTACATGGACCGTGTTTGCAACATCGATCCCCCGTAGGAGCTGCCGCAGGCTGCGATCTTTTGATCTTGATCTCAGATCGACACAAAAAAGAAACTGGCAATCAACCCCATCCCCACAAACCACACCAGCGACCGCAAAATCGCCCAGTCCGCCAGGTAGCAAATGATGTACAGCAGGCGGCTGGTGATAAACAGCACCGCCAGCACGTTAACCGTCACCAACTGCGCCGTCCCCACCAAATGCGCCACGATCACTGCCGCCGCGAACGCCGGAGTCACTTCAAAACTGTTCAACTGCGCCGCATGCGCACGCCGACCCAAACCATTAAGCGACTCGAGAAAGTCCCGGGGATCATGGTTGTCTTTCAACCCAAACCCGCCACTGGCCTTGGCGACGCCCGTGCAGATATAAGGCAGGAAAATCGCAATCATCACGCACCACAGAGCAACCGTCATAAAGCAGTCCCTTCTTCAGTTTTTAGAAATGTGGGGGTCGTCAAAATTTCATCACCAGCATGCCGATCAGCACCAGCCCACAAGCTAAGAGCCGTGGCCGGCCGAAAGGTTCTTTCAGATAGCGCATGCCAAACAGCACCACCAGAATCACACTGATCTCACGCAGCGCTGCCGCCTCGGCAATCGAACCGAGTTGCATCGCCCACAGCACCAAAGCGTAGCTGAACAACACACAGAACCCGACCGCCAACCCCAGCCACCACTGTTCACGCCAGAACAACATGAACGCCGGCCGCTTGCGTACCAACGCCAGCAACGGGAACGGCCAGGCGCTGAGCAGCGTGACCCAGACCAGATAGTCCAGCGGATGAGACCAGCGCCGTAACGCCTGGCCATCGATGAAGGTGTAGCAGCCGATACACAGACCGATCAGCGCCACCACCGGCAGCATCGACCACGGCAGCCGCGCACCGCCTCCGCCCTGCCAGAGCAGGCACAGCATGCCGAACGGGATCAGCAAAATGCCGAATATCTGCTGATTCGTCAGCACTTCACCGGCGAAGATCAGTGTCAACGCCAGCACCACCAATGGCGACAAGCCGCGCATCAGCGGATAGACCAACCCCAGGTCACCGACTCGATAGGCCTGAATCAATAGATAACGATAGAGCAGCTCGAACGCCGCCGACGCCAGAATCCATGGCCAGATTTCCATCGGCGGCAGACTCACGAACGGCAGCATCACCGCGACAAACAGCATCGCCACGCTGTCCATGCAAGCCACGACCAACAGCCGTTCGGCGCTGAATTTGATCAGGGTATTCCACGCCGCGTGCAACAGCGCCGCCACCAACACCAACACTGTTGCAAGCACGGCTTACTCCTTTTTTTGACCTCCTCGCCCCTGTAGGAGCATGGCTTGCCCGCGATGGCGTTCTCGAGGCCGTCATCGCGGGCAAGCCATGCTCCTACAAGAAGCCGGTCAGATAATTGATTCGCCATATGTCCGCAGCTGTTTATACTGCAAGCGACCACGCCGCACTCAGTTGCGCACAGACCAATACCAATAATTTCTGCCACCGCCCGCGCTCATCGAGCACGGTCGTCGGCCTGCGTATGCCTGATCAGAGCGTCAAGACTACCGACGAGACCTTGCGCATGCCACTCGCCTTGCTTGCCCTTGCTGTTGCCGCGTTCGGCATCGGCACCACTGAATTCGTCATCATGGGCTTGCTGCCCGATGTCGCCCGCGACCTCGCCGTGAGCATTCCCCACGCCGGCCTGCTGATCACCGGCTACGCCCTGGGCGTGGTGTTCGGCGCACCGATCCTGGCGATCGGCACCGCCAACATGCCGCGCAAAGCCACGCTGCTGGGGATGACGTTGATGTTCATCCTCGGCAACATCCTCTGCGCCCTGGCGCCGAACTACGCGACGCTGATGGCCGCGCGGGTGGTCACCGCGTTGTGCCACGGTGCCTTTTTCGGCATCGGCTCGGTGGTCGCGGCAGGCTTGGTGGCACCAAACAAACGGGCCCAGGCGATTGCCATGATGTTCACCGGCTTGACCCTGGCCAACGTGCTCGGCGTGCCATTGGGCACGGCGCTCGGGCAATATGCCGGTTGGCGCTCGACGTTCTGGGCGGTGTCGGTGATTGGCGTGATCGCCGCCATTGCCCAGTGGGTGTGGTTGCCGAAAGACATCGCCATGGACAAGGCCAACCTGGCCAGCGAGTTCAAGGTGCTGGGCAAGGTCAATGTGCTGCTGGCCCTGGGCATGAGCGTGCTGGCGTCCACCAGTCTGTTCAGCGTGTTCACTTACATCGCGCCGATCCTGCAAGACATCACCGGCGTCAGCCCGCACGGCATCACCATCATGCTGCTGTTGTTCGGCGTAGGCCTGACCGCGGGCAGTATGCTCGGCGGCCGGTTGGCGGACAGTCGTTTGCTACCTTCGCTGGTCGGCATGGCGCTGGCTGTCGCGGTGGTGTTAGCGGCGTTCAGCCAGACCAGCCACTCGGTGATTCCGGCGGCGATTACGTTGGTGCTATGGGGCATATTTGCGTTTGCCCTGTGCCCGATTCTGCAATTGCTGATTATCGATCAGGCGCATGAGGCGCCAAATCTCGGCTCAACGTTGAACCAAAGCGCATTCAACCTCGGCAACGCGGCCGGTGCGTGGATTGGCGGGCTGGTGGTTGCCAGTGGCGCGGACCTCGCGGACTTGCCGTGGACGGGCGCGCTGGTCAGTGGGTTGACGGTGCTGACGGCACTTTTCTACATCTATCTGCAACGCCGGGGCGCGTCTGCGGTCAATGTGTCCGGCTAAGTCATTGAGTCGCCCGTGACATTGCTTTCTCGAGCAGGCTCGCTCCCACAGGACATGCGCTGTCCATGTGGGAGCGAGCCTGCTCGCGAAGAAGTCGACGCCGTGTAACGACCCAACCCCATTTTTCCTCCCCCATCCAAAGGACCCCGGATGCTTGAACTTGTCGCTGCGTTTATCTGCCTCACCTCCCTGCTCACCTACGTGAATTTCCGCTTCATCGGCCTGCCCCCGACCATCGGCGTCATGGTCACCGCGCTAATGTTTTCCCTGCTGTTGCAAGGCCTGAGCTTCATCGGCTATCCCGGTCTGGAAGAGCGCGTGCAACAGCTGATCGGCCAGATCGATTTCGGCGATCTGCTGATGAACTGGATGCTGTCCTTCCTGCTGTTCGCCGGCGCCCTGCACGTCAACCTCAATGACCTGCGCAGCTACCGCTGGCCCATCGGCTTGCTGGCGACGTTCGGTGTGTTGATCGCCACGGCTGTAATCGGCAGCCTCGCCTATTACATTTTTGCCCTGTTCGGCTGGCACGTGAGCTTCCTTTACTGCCTGTTGTTCGGCGCGCTGATTTCCCCGACCGACCCGATTGCGGTGCTCGGCGTGCTGCGGACCGCCAATGCGTCAAAGCCACTGAAAACCACCATCGTCGGCGAGTCGCTGTTCAATGACGGCACGGCCGTCGTGGTGTTCACCGTGTTGCTGGGCATCGCGCAATTGGGCGAAACCCCGACCGTCGGCGCCACGGCCATGCTGTTCGCCCACGAGGCGATTGGCGGCGTGGTGTTTGGCGGGCTGATTGGTTATCTGGTGTACCTGATGATCAAGAGTATCGAGCAGCATCAGATCGAAGTGATGCTGACCCTGGCGCTGGTGATCGGCGGCTCGGCCATGGCCTCGGAGCTGCACGTTTCCGCACCGATCGCGATGGTGGTCGCCGGCCTGATCATCGGTAACCTGGGCCGCAACCTGGCGATGAACGACATGACCCGAAAGTACCTGGACGGTTTCTGGGAACTGCTCGATGACATGCTCAACGCCCTGCTGTTCGCGCTGATTGGCATGGAGCTGTTGCTGCTGCCGTTCAACTGGCTGCACGTGCTGGCCGCGAGCTTGCTGGCGTTGGCGATCCTGCTCTCGCGCCTGCTGACCGTGGCGCCGGCCATCATGCTGCTGCGGCGTTGGCGCACGGTTCCGCGCGGGACAATCCGGATTCTGACCTGGGGTGGTTTGCGCGGTGGTGTGTCGGTGGCGTTAGCCTTGGCATTGCCGCTGGGTCCGGAGCGCGATCTGATTTTGAGCATCACCTACATCGTGGTGCTGTCGTCGATCCTGTTGCAGGGCTTGAGCATCGGCAAACTGGTCAAGCACGTGACCAGGGACGAGCCTGCGCCAACGGCCCAGGCTGAGCATCACTGATCATTTTTTGATCTTCTGCGGCTCGGGCTCTGCGGCCTGATCCGCAGACTTCTTCGGCGCGCCGCTTTCGCTGCGAATCTGCGCATGGCTGATCAGCGCAAAGATGAAGCTGCCGCCAATGATGTTGCCCGCCAGCGTCGGCCCGGCAAACACCAGCCAGAAATCCTGCCACGGCAACTCGCCGGCAAACACCAGATACGACACTTCCGCCGAACCGACGACAATGTGGGTGAAATCCCCCAGCGCCATCAGGTAGGTGATGAGGATGATGATCAACATCTTGGCGCTTTCCATGGACGGAATCATCCAGACCATGGTGGCGATCATCCAGCCGGAAATGATGCCTTTGGAAAACATCTGGCTGGCGCTGTTTTCCATGATTTTGCGACCGATATCGAGGAAGGCCAGGTCGGTCTTGGTGTCGAAAATCGGCAGGTGCAACATTACGTAAGCCACCAGCAACGTGCCGCACAGGTTGCCGAACAGCACCACGCTCCACAACCGCAGCAGCCGACCGACATTACTCAGTGTGGGTTTACTCATGATCGGCAGCACGGCCGTCAGGGTGTTTTCGGTGAACAGTTGCTGGCGCGCCAGAATGACCGCGAGAAAACCGGCGCAGTAGCCGAAACTGGCAATCACCTTGAAGCCGTCACCGGCAGGCAGGCGGGAGTTGAGCAGCCCCATGGCCATTAGCGACAGGCCCATGGTCAGGCCGGCAGCGAGGGCTGACCACCAGAGCGCGGCGACACTGCGCTCGAGTTCCTGATCGCCCTGGGTGCGGATGATTTCGTGCAGCACCGCCGCGCGAGGCGGCTGGTTGCGGTCGGCTTCGTGTTGTTCTTCAGCCGAGAGGTTCGGGGTTTTGCCGTCTTTTTGAGTGTCCATGGAGCTCCGCAACCGTGGCGTGTCATTTAAGTACGACACGCGGGGTTCGGATTCCGTTCTGTAGGAGCTGCCGAAGGCTGCGATCTTTTGATTTTGACGTTGACTTTGGCGTTGTCACCGAAGATCAAGATCAAAAGATCGCAGCCTTCGGCAGCTCCTACGGGGCTCGCATTACTCGCTGATGCCATCACCCTTGAACTGGTCTTTGACGTACATGATCTCGGTCCGGCCGTGCGGTGCGGGCAAGCCGTCTTCGCCCAGATTCACGAAGACCATCTTCTCTACGGTCAGGATGCTTTTGCGAGTGATCTTGTTGCGCACTTCGCAGGTCAGCGTGATTGAGGTGCGGCCGAACTCGGTGGCGGTGATGCCCAGTTCGATGATGTCGCCCTGGCGCGAGGCGCTGACAAAGTTGATTTCGGAAATGTACTTGGTCACCACGCGTTGATTGCCCAGCTGGACGATGGCGTAGATCGCTGCTTCTTCGTCGATCCAGCGCAACAGGCTGCCGCCGAACAGCGTGCCGTTGGGGTTGAGGTCTTCGGGTTTTACCCATTTGCGGGTGTGGAAATTCATGTTCACTCCTGAGCGTCTGGCCGAATGGTGGGCGCCATGATGGCAGAGCCCGACCTAGAGCTCTATTAAGCATCCACTATGGTCTCGATTACCGTTCAGAGATTGATCAACAGAAAGGCTTTGGAAGATAAGAATAGCCCGCTATAATCGCCACCGTTTCAGAACGGTAACTTTGCACTGATACCGTTTTCCCGCCACCTGTCCGAGGGGCGCTGCAGCAGGTTCGACCTGTCAGGCTCGGATGGGGCGTTGACTGGCCCAGGCCAGACACTAAACGCACAACGGCGCCCATTCGCATACATTACGAATGGAGGCTCATCATGAGCGCTGTTATCACGCCCGCAGATTTTACCGATTACAAAGTGGCCGACATGTCCCTGGCTGCCTGGGGTCGTCGCGAAACCATCATCGCCGAATCCGAAATGCCAGCCCTGATGGGTCTGCGCCGCAAGTACGCCGGTGAGCAGCCGCTCAAAGGCGCCAAGATTCTCGGCTGCATCCACATGACCATTCAGACTGCCGTGCTGATCGAAACCCTGGTTGCCCTGGGTGCCGAAGTACGTTGGTCGTCCTGCAACATTTTCTCGACTCAGGATCAGGCCGCCGCCGCTATCGCCGCTGCCGGCATCGCGGTTTACGCCTGGAAAGGCGAGACCGAAGAAGAGTACGAGTGGTGCCTGGAGCAAACCATCCTGAAAGATGGCACGCCATGGGATGCCAACATGATCCTCGACGACGGCGGCGACCTGACCGAGCTGCTGCACAAGAAATACCCGGCGATCCTGGACCGCGTCCACGGCGTTACCGAAGAAACCACCACCGGCGTTCACCGCCTGCTGGACATGCTGGCCAAGGGCGAGCTGAAAATCCCGGCCATCAACGTCAACGACTCGGTGACCAAGAGCAAGAACGACAACAAGTACGGCTGCCGTCACAGCCTGAACGACGCAATCAAGCGCGGTACCGACCACCTGTTGTCCGGCAAGCAAGCGCTGGTCATCGGTTACGGTGACGTGGGCAAGGGCTCGGCCCAGTCCCTGCGTCAGGAAGGCATGATCGTTAAAGTCTCCGAAGTCGACCCGATCTGCGCCATGCAAGCCTGCATGGACGGTTTCGAACTGGTTTCGCCATTCATCGACGGCATCAACACCGGCACCGAAGCCAGCATCGACAAAGCGCTGCTGGGCAAGATCGACCTGATCGTGACCACCACCGGCAACGTCAATGTTTGCGACTCGAACATGCTCAAAGCCCTGAAGAAGCGCGCCGTTGTCTGCAACATCGGCCACTTCGACAACGAAATCGACACCGCTTTCATGCGCAAGAACTGGGCATGGGAAGAAGTGAAGCCACAGGTTCACAAGATCCACCGTACCGGTCCTGGCGCGTTCGACGCCCAGAACGACGACTACCTGATCCTGCTGGCCGAAGGCCGCCTGGTTAACCTGGGTAATGCCACCGGTCACCCAAGCCGCATCATGGACGGCTCGTTCGCCAACCAGGTACTGGCTCAGATTTTCCTGTTCGGTCAAAAGTACGCCGACCTGTCGCCAGCCCAAAAAGCTGAGCGCCTGACCGTTGAAGTACTGCCGAAGAAACTCGACGAAGAAGTGGCCCTGGAAATGGTCCGCGGTTTCGGCGGCGTTGTGACTCAACTGACCAAGACCCAGGCCGACTACATCGGCGTGACTGTCGAAGGTCCGTTCAAGCCGCACGCTTACCGCTACTGATCGGCTGAGCGTCGACGCGGTGCGCCTGGCACACCGCGCTGCCTGACTGGCGCTGCTTGACCGCTTTTGTAGGAGCTGCCGCAGGCTGCGATCTTTTGATCTTAAAAGATCGCAGCCTGCGGCAGCTCCTACAGGGGCAGCGTCCGGCTTACGAGTTACCAAGGATATGACCATGTCCCAAGATCGTCGCTTCAGCTTCGAGTTCTTCCCGACCAAGACCGATGCTGGGCATGAAAAACTGCTCGCCACTGCCCGTCAACTGGCGACTTATAACCCCGATTTCTTTTCCTGCACCTATGGCGCTGGCGGTTCTACCCGTGATCGCACCATCAACACCGTGTTGCAGCTTGAAAGCGAAGTAAAAGTCCCTGCCGCACCGCATTTGTCTTGCGTTGGCGACAGCAAGGACGACCTGCGCGGCCTGCTGACACAATACAAGGCAGCCGGCATCACCCGTATCGTTGCCCTGCGCGGCGACCTGCCTTCGGGCATGGGCATGGCCAGCGGTGAACTGCGCCACGCCAACGACCTGGTTGAATTCATTCGTGAAGAGACCGGCGATCATTTCCACATCGAAGTCGCCGCTTACCCGGAAATGCATCCGCAGGCGCGCAATTTCGAAGACGATATCGCCAACTTCGTGCGCAAGGCCAACGCTGGCGCCGACAGTGCGATCACCCAGTACTTCTTCAACGCCGACAGCTACTTCTACTTCGTCGAGCGTGTACGGGCAGCGGGTGTGAACATCCCGATCGTGCCGGGGATCATGCCGATCACCAACTACAGCAAACTCGCGCGCTTCTCTGATGCCTGCGGTGCGGAAATCCCGCGCTGGATCCGCAAGCAGCTGGAAGCCTACGGCGACGACACCCAGAGCATTCAAGGCTTTGGTGAGCAAGTCATCACCGAGATGTGCGAACGCCTGCTGCAAGGTGGCGCTCCCGGTTGCATTTCTACACGCTGAACCAGGCTGAGCCGAGCCTGGCGGTGTGGAACAACCTGAAGTTGCCGCGGTAAAAAGCGTTAAAGCAAGATCAAAGATCGCAGCCTTCGGCAGCTCCTACAGGGTGTACGCAATCCCATGTAGGAGCTGGCGAAGCCTGCGATCTTTTGCGTTCAGCGCCCCTTTATTGGGCAGCAACACACTGAGTTAGAGCTTCTGAAGCCAGTTTCTGGCTCTTTCCGGTTTCTCGTCGTAATCTCAAGTCATGCCTTTGATCGCGCAGTTCATGACCCTGCTTCTTTTCACTTGCCTGAGCTTTGCCGCCCGGGGCGAGAAATTGCGCATTGTCACAGAACCATGGGCACCGTACGTGTATGAGGAAAACGGCAAATCCCTGGGCCTGGACTACGAAACCACCGCCATTGTATTCAATCGCCTGGGCATCGAAGTGGAATGGCAGTTCCTGCCCTGGAAGCGCTGCCTGTCGATGCTCGACACCGGCCAGGCCGACGGCGCACTGGACATCTTCCACAGCGACGAACGCGATGCCACCCTGCTCTACCCCAGCGAACCGCTCTCGGAAGTCCAGTTCGTGATGTTCTACGCCAATGAACGCCCTCATCCGTTCAGCACACTCGACGATCTGAAAGGCCTGACCATTGGCACCTCGCCGGGTTATCTCTACAGCGCGGACTTCAGCGACTCGACGCTGTTTACCCGCGAGCCGGCGCCGACCCATGAAGCCAACTTCGGCAAACTGGTACGCGGGCGCATCGACCTGTTGATCACCGACCGGCGGGTCGGCCAGCATCTGCTGGATGAGCTGAACATTCGTGATCAGATCACCGAAAACCCCACGGTCATCAGCCACCAGAGCCAATACCTGGCGGTACGCCGCAACGCCGGCATGGATTTGCTGGTGCAGCGTTTCGGGGCCGAGCTCAAGCGCTTCAAGCGCGAGCCCGCCTACGCTGAGCTGAGCGCTCGCTATGGCGCCAGCCCGGCTCCCGATGTGCAAGCGACAAGCGCCAGCGCCACCCGCGCAAAAACCGTTGAGCAGCAGGAAAGCGGCGCGCAGTGATTGCTCTGTTATACTCCGGCCTTCCCGCCAGGCTCACGCCCGGACGCTCGGACTTGTTCAAGGCATCTCGACCCCGCTACAGCGCAGCTTTTCAGCCCGCGCGAGCGCTCCAGACGAGCCGTCAAGCCCCAGCAGGACCGGACGGGATTGCGTCCTCTTAAACGCCATTCGCGCCAGGCAAGACTCCCATTGGGCCAAGCCCTAACTAAAACAGGATTACTCATGTCCTTTGCTTCCCTCGGTCTCTCCGAGGCTTTAGTCCGCGCCATCGAGGCAGCGGGCTATACCGAGCCTACTCCGGTGCAACAGCGGGCCATTCCCGCCGTGTTGCAAGGTCGCGACCTGATGGTCGCGGCACAGACAGGTACTGGTAAAACCGGCGGCTTCGCCCTTCCGATTCTGGAGCGGTTGTTCCCTAACGGTCACCCGGACAAATCCCAGCGTCACGGCCCGCGCCAACCGCGCGTGCTGGTTCTGACCCCTACCCGCGAACTCGCGGCGCAAGTACACGAGAGCTTCAAGGTCTATGCCCGTGACCTGAAGTTCGTCAGCGCCTGCATTTTCGGCGGCGTCGGCATGAACCCTCAGGTTCAGGCCATGTCCCGTGGTGTTGACGTGCTGGTGGCCTGCCCTGGCCGCCTGCTCGACCTCGCAGGCCAAGGCAGCGTCGACCTGTCCCACGTGGAAATCCTCGTGCTGGACGAAGCCGACCGCATGCTCGACATGGGCTTTGTCCATGACGTGAAAAAGGTCCTTGCCCGTCTGCCGAGCAAACGCCAGAACCTGCTGTTCTCGGCGACCTTCTCCAAAGACATCACCGACCTCGCCGGCAAATTGCTGCACAACCCGGAACGCATCGAAGTTACGCCGCCGAACACCACGGTCGAGCGTATCGAACAGCGCGTATTCCGCCTGGCGGCCAGCCACAAGCGTTCGCTGCTGGCGCACCTGATTACTGCTGGCGCCTGGGAACAGGTTCTGGTCTTCACCCGTACCAAGCACGGCGCCAACCGCCTGGCCGAGTACCTGGACAAGCACGGCCTCAGCGCCGTCGCAATCCACGGTAACAAGAGCCAGAACGCTCGCACCAAAGCCCTGGCCGACTTCAAGGCCGGTGAAGTGCGCATCCTGGTCGCCACCGACATCGCCGCTCGCGGCCTCGACATCGACCAGTTGCCACACGTGGTCAACTTCGAACTGCCGAACGTCGACGAAGACTACGTGCACCGTATCGGCCGTACTGGCCGTGCCGGTCGTTCGGGCGAGGCCATCTCTCTGGTTGCCCCGGACGAAGAAAAGCTGCTGAAAAGCATCGAGCGCATGACCAAGCAGAAGATTGCCGACGGCAACCTGATGGGCTTCGACTCCAGCGCTGTAGAAGCCGAGAAGCCTGAAGTCCGCGAGCGTCCGGATGTGCGTAACCCGCGCAACCCACGTGGCCCGCGCGGCGACGGTCCGAATGGCACTGGCGGTGGCGGCGGTCGTAAAGACAAAGGCAAGGACAAGGGCGGCAAGGAAAAACCTGCTGCCACTGGCCGTGGCGATCGTCCGGCTCGTGAACACAAGCCGCGCGAAGGCACCCCCGCTCGCGAACAACAGCGTCCGGCACCACGCGCTGCCGCCGCTGATCGTGCTCCGGACGAGTTCCTGGACGATGACGTGGATAACTTCGGCAACCGTGTTGACTACGTGCCTCAAGCCAAACCGGCCCAGGGTCGTGGTCGTCGTCCGAGTACTCCGGCACAAGGCACGGCCGCTGCTGGCGCCGGCGCAGGTGCTCCACGCACCGGCGGCAAGCCACAAGGTCGTCAAAGCGGCCCGCGCAGCAGCGACGGCGCAACCACCGGCACGCCGCCGGCCAAGCGCAGTGGCCCACGCAACGGCGCTCCACGTGACGGTCAGGCCCGTCGCGAAGAGTCCCGCAACCGCCGCCCGGCCCGTACCGACGACCAGCCTCGTTCGGAACCCGCCGTGCAGAACCCGCGTGGCCCGGCACCGAAGATTATCCATAAAGAGTCGAAAACCGATCGTTTCCCGACTCCAGAGCAACTGGATCAACTGCCAGGCCGTCCGCGCGGCGAGAAGCCAGCGTTGCTGACCCGCAATCGCTAAGTTTTTGAAGTAACCAAAAAATGCCCCGGATCGCGAGATCCGGGGCATTTTTGTTTTCCGGGATGAACATAAATCCCCAACCCACCGGAGATCCCCTGCGGAAGCGAGCTTGCTCGCGATAGCGTTAAAACAGTCAGTAGAGATGCGGAATGTTAATCCCCCATCGCGAGCAAGCTCGCTCCCACAATGGATCTTCAGTGAACACAGATTTTGTGTACGACAGGGATCAAATGTGGGAGCGGGCTTGCTCGCGAAGGCGTCGTGTCAGTCGACATCAATGTTGAATGCTCAACCGCATTCGCGAGCAAGCCCGCTCCCACTTGGGGTTTGCGGCGGTCATGGAGATTTTGGCAGGCAATAAAAAACGCCCCCGATCGTGAGATCGGGGGCGTTTTTGTGGGCGCAGCGAAAAGCTTTTGTAGGAGCTGGCTAAGCCTGCGATCTTTTGATCTTAAAAGATCGCAGCCTGCGGCAGCTCCTACGGTCTCAGCATTACTTCGCTTTAACACCTTCAAACGTGATGTACAGATCAACAGCGTCGGACTGTGGACCCAGGTCCATCATCTTGCCGAAATCAGAGCGCTTGATGCTGGTGGTGCCTTCGAAACCGGCACGGTAGCCGCCCCATGGATCCTTGCCTTCACCCAGGAACGTGGCTTTGACCACGATTGGCTTGGTCACGCCGTGGATAGTCAAATCACCCGCCACGTCGGCAGTAACTTTGCCATCGGCATTCTTGCCGGTGGTTTTGACGCTGGTGGAAACGAACGTGGCCTTGGCGAATTTATCCACTTCCAGGAAGTCTTTGCTGGAGATGTGCTTGTCGCGCTCGGCATTGTTAGTGAAAACGCTGGCGGTGTTCACGTTGAACTCTATCTTGCTGTCTTCCGGCTTGGCAGCGTCAAAGCTGAACTTGCCGTCGATGTCCTTGAAAGTACCGGTGATGTAGCTGTAACCCAGGTGGCTGATCTTGAAGTCGACGAAGGCGTGCTGGCCTTGTTTGTCGACGGTGTAGTCAGCGGCCATTACGTTAGCGGACAGCAGAGCAGAACCGATTGCCAGAGCGGCGAGAGTCTTCTTCAACATGTTTTGTATTCCTAGGGGGCTAGTGGAATGTCAGGCCTTGCGACCGAGCATTCGTTTCAGAGTCACATCACGGTCGATAAAGTGGTGCTTCAATGCTGCCAACGCATGGAGACCGGAAAAAATTACCAGTGCCCACGCCAGATACAGATGAATCGCACCGGCGGTATCTGCCTGATCCGGTAGTCCGGAAACCAGTGCAGGTACTTCAAACCAGTCAAACACCGGAATCCCGACGCCTTCTGCGGTGGAAATCAGGTAACCGGCAATCATCACAGCGAACAAACAGAGGTACAGAAAACCATGGCCGAACTTGGCGCCAAGGCGCGTCATGCGGCTATAGCTGGTCAGAGTTGGCGGCGGTGGGCTGATGAAGCGCCACAACACGCGCAACACCATGAACCCAAGTAGCAGCAAACCGATGCTCTTGTGGATATCCGGGCCTGCCTTGCGCCAAGGGTCGTAGTAGCCGAGATCGACCATCCACAGGCCCAAGGCGAACATACCGAACACTGCCAGCGCTATGCCCCAGTGCAGAAAGATGCTGACCCAGCCATAGCGAGAAGTAGAGTTTCGTAGTTGCATTGCCGAGTCCCTGTAAGTGCTGGCCCAAGACTATCGAGTTATCTATCGATTTAAAGCGGAAAATTTCGCTTTGAAATATCGAGAAATACGATCAAGAGTCTGAAATAGCCAAGTTAAGGAGAGATTAAAGACCAATGTGCAATAAAAAATGAACACCTACCAAAGAACACCTCGGCGTTCAGGTTTATTCGATGCTTGATGTCGGTTTTCTTCGGGCATAAAAAAACGCGGCATTTACGCCGCGTTTCTTTAGTCCCAACGCTTACTGCGCTTTAGTGTCAGTGGCTACCGGGGTCGTTGCTGCCGGGGCGGTTGCGGCAGGCTTGGCCGCCGGTTTCTTCGCGGGCTCGGCTTTCTTCGCTGCCGGTTTGGCCGCAGCCTTTTTGGCCTCGGTTTTAGTCGCAGGCTTCTTCGCCGCCGGTTTGGCCGCTGCTTTTTTGGCCGGCTCGGCTTTCACCGGTGCTGCAGGCTTAGGTGTTTCAACCGGTGCAGGAGCTGGCGCAGGTACTGGCGCGGGTGCCGGAGCAGGCGTTACTGGCTCTGGCGCCTTGGCCGGTGCTGGTTTGTCGTCGGAACCACCGAACAGATTGGTGAAGAAATTACCTTTCTTCGCCACTACCGCGCCCGCCGCCGCAGTCGCTACCGCCGCCGGAACAACTTTCACCGGCTCAAACGACTTGCCTGCTGCGAGGTCTTCAACCTGACTGGCCGCACGTTCACCAGTGCGCAATGCACCTTCCAGGGTGCCTGGGTACAAGGTGTCGGTGTGTTCACCCGCAAAGGCTACGCGTTGCAGTGGACGCTCCCACAGACGCCAGTACTTGCTGATCTGACCCGGACCGAAGGCCAGGTAAGCGCCGCCCATCGACGGGTCGGTGCTGTAGCGGCGGATTTCATAACCGGTGAACGAGCCGCGGGCCTGTGGGTAAAACGCGTGCAGGCGAATCAGTACCTGATCGGCCATCTGCTTGTCGCCGAAGGCCTGCATCACCCGTGCGTTGTCGCCGGAAATATTTATCACCACGTTGGCGCCGCCCTTCAGCGCCGGCTCTATCCACAGCATGCCCAGACCGGCGTTGCTGTAAATCTCACCGGACATCCGCGACTTGCTTTCCCATACCGGCGTCTTGAACTTCAGCATGATCTGGTCACGCCAACCGTAGTTGGTGCCTTTGATCGCGCCCATGTGCTGGGCATCCAGCGCCGGGATCATGTCGATCTTGCTCAGTGCACGCAATGGCACCGCCAACACAACGTAATCCGCCTGGTAGCCGACGCTGCCGACTTTGACGGTCACGCCGTCCTTGTCCTGGATGACCGAAGAGACCGGGGAGTTGGTCTTGATGGTTTTCAGCTGTTTGACGAAGGCCTGGGCCAGCACCGGGCTGCCACCGATCAGGCGCGCAGCGCGCAGGTCACGGTCGGAAATGCCACGGTACACACGGCTCTGTTGTGCGAAATACAGCAGCGACAGGCGCGAAGGTTCGTCATAACGGCTACGAATCTGTTGATTCACCAACTGACGAGCCGTGGCCGGCAGGTTCAGGCGATCGAGCCAGTTGGACACGTTGATCTGGTCCAGGGCGAACAGTGTGCTGTTGGCCGCCGGGTTCTGCGGATCAGTGATCGAGCTCGCCAGATCATCCAGCGTCTTTTCGTAGCGCTTGAGTGCATCGGCAGTGGCTGGCTGCTTGGTCGCAAGGTCCGCGGCGGTGAAGTATTCGCCGTCGATCAGGTAGCTTGGCGTGCGCACGAATTCAGGGGCCGGCGTGGTGCCCAGCTTGAAGGTCGAGACGTATTTGTTCAGGACCGGTTGGGTCTTGTCGTTGCCGATCCACTCGCTGGTGGCCATGCCGGAGCGACCGCCCAGGCTGGGCTTGGCTTCCAGCACGGTGACCTGCCAGCCTTTGTTTTGCAGCTCATAAGCGGCGGTCAGGCCCGAAAGCCCGCCGCCGATCACGATCGCGGTTTTATCCTTGGCCAGCGCCGAAACGCTGAACAGCCCCAACATCACCAGCGCACAGGCGCGCAGCCAACCAGCAGACATTCAGCGAACTCCGGAAAATACACGAGAAAAAAGCAGTTTTACGGGCCAAACGGCCCAAAGAACCGCGAAGAATACGTTAGCCATCAAAACGCCGCCAGCGACGTCTACTGCCCCCTACAAAGTAGCTCAATCGACACAATGGGTTGTCCCGGCGCGATGCATTGCATAGGCTAGCGCGATTGTTTGCCCGCGCCTGCCGCGGACCGCCTCGAGGAGACTGTAAATGGGCCTGAATAATCAGTGGATGCAACGGGACCTGGCCGTGTTGTGGCACCCCTGCACCCAGATGAAAGACCACGAACAGCTGCCGCTGATCCCGATCAAGCGCGGTGAAGGCATCTGGCTGGAAGACTTCGAAGGCAAACGCTACCTCGACGCCGTCAGTTCCTGGTGGGTCAACGTGTTCGGCCACGCCAACCCGCGGATCAACCAGCGCATCAAGGACCAGGTCGATCAACTGGAACACGTGATCCTCGCCGGTTTCAGCCATCAGCCGGTGATCGAGCTGTCCGAGCGCCTGGTGAAGATGACCCCGGAAGGCCTGACCCGGTGCTTCTACGCCGATAACGGTTCGTCCTGCATCGAAGTCGCGCTGAAAATGAGCTTTCACTACTGGCTCAACCGCGGCCAGCCGAACAAAAAGCGTTTCGTCACCCTGACCAATGGCTACCACGGCGAGACCATGGCGGCGATGGCAGTCGGCGACGTGCCGCTGTTCACCGAAACCTACAAAGCCCTGCTGATGGACACCATCAAGGTGCCGAGCCCGGACTGCTATCTGCGCCCTGAAGGCATGAGCTGGGAAGAACACTCGCGCAACATGTTCGCCGCCATGGAACAGACCCTGGCCGAGAACCACGACACCGTCGCCGCCGTGATCCTCGAGCCACTGATTCAAGGCGCGGGCGGCATGCGCATGTACCACCCGGTGTACCTGAAACTGCTGCGCGAGGCTTGCGACCGCTATGGCGTGCACCTGATCCACGACGAAATCGCCGTCGGCTTCGGCCGCACCGGGACGATGTTCGCCTGCGAACAGGCCGGCATCCGCCCGGACTTCCTCTGCCTGTCCAAGGCCCTGACCGGCGGCTACCTGCCGTTGGCCGCGGTGTTGACCACCGATGATGTCTACAGCGCGTTCTACGACGATTACCCGACCCTGCGCGCCTTCCTGCACTCCCACAGCTACACCGGCAATCCGCTGGCGTGCGCGGCGGCATTGGCGACGCTGGATATCTTCGAAGAAGACAACGTTATCGAGAACAACAAGGCCCTGGCGCAGCGCATGGCGACGTCCACCGCGCATCTGGTAGATCACCCGAACGTCGCGGAAGTGCGCCAGACCGGCATGGTGCTGGCCATCGAGATGGTCAAGGACAAGGCCACCAAGGAAGCCTATCCGTGGCAAGAGCGACGTGGTTTGAAAGTGTTCAAGCATGCGCTGGAGCGCGGTGCTTTACTTCGACCGCTGGGCAGCGTGGTGTATTTCCTGCCGCCGTACGTGATTACGCCGGAGCAGATCGACTTTTTGGCCGAAGTGGCCAGTGAAGGGATCGATATCGCGACCCGCAATAGCGTCAGCGTCGCCGTACCGCAGGACTTCCACCCAGGCTTCCGTGATCCGGGCTAACAGACCGCACGATGCAACCAATGTGGGAGCGAGCCCGCTCGCGAAGACGTTAGACCAGTCGATATCATTGTTGAATGTGCCGACCTCTTCGCGAGCAGGCTCGCTCCCACAGAGAGCACCACCCATTCAAATGATTCACACCCTTTCCAGAGACCCAAGATGAGACTGTCCCGCTTCTTTATCGACGCCCCCCTGAGCACCGGCGAACACGAGTTGCCCGAAGCCCAGGCGCATTACATCAGCCGCGTGCTGCGCATGGCCGAGGGCGATGCGGTGCAACTGTTCGACGGCTCGGGCCAAGAGTTTCGCGGCACGCTGGCGCAAGTGGGCAAGAAACACGTCACGGTGCAGATCGATGAAAGCTTCGCCGGGCAGCTCGAGTCGCCGCTACAGATCCACCTCGGCCAGGGTTTGTCCCGTGGCGAGCGGATGGACTGGGCGATACAGAAAGCCACCGAACTGGGCGTCACTGAAATCACCCCGATCTTCACCGACCGCTGCGAAGTCCGCCTCAAGGACGAACGCGCCGACAAACGCCGGCTGCATTGGCGCCAGGTAGCGATCAGTGCGTGCGAGCAGTGCGGGCGCTCAACGGTGCCGGTGATTCATCCGCCGTTGCTGTTGGCCGATTGGTTGAAGCAGACTCAGGCTGAATTGAAGTTGGTGCTGCACCCGGTGGCGGAGCCGTTGGTGAGTCATGCCAAGCCCGGGACGCTGGCATTTCTGATTGGCCCGGAGGGTGGGTTGTCTGATGTTGAGGTGGATCAGGCCAAAGGGACTGGTTTTCATGCTGCCCGGCTTGGGCCTCGGGTGTTGCGCACTGAGACTGCGCCGGTCGTTGCGTTGGCGGTGGCCCAGCAGTTGTGGGGTGACTTCTAAAAAGATCGCAGCCTGCGGCAGCTCCTACAGGTGATCGCGTTCAAACTGTAGGAGCTGCCGCAGGCTGCGATCTTTTGATCTTATTGCACCGGGTCACTCACCGGTTTGGCGATAATCGCTTTCAGTTCGCTGGTCATCGGAAACTCCAGGTTCAGGCCCTTGGGCGGAATCGGCTGCTCGAACCAACGATTGTAGATGCCGTTGATTTCCCCTGAGCGGTACAGATCGGCAAGCGTCGAATTCACCAACTCGAGAAATTGCGGGTCGCCCTTGCGCACCATGCAGCTGTAGATTTCCCGCGATTGCTCCTCGCCCACCACGACCCAGTTATGCGGATCGCGAGCCTTGGCCCGCTCGCCATAGAGCAGCGCATCGTCCATATAGAACGCCGCCGCCCGCCCGGACTGCAGCATCTGGAACGCTTCGCCATGGTCCTTGGCACTGATCACGAACATATCGATCTTGTGATCGACGTTGTAGCTCTTCAAAAACCGCTCATTGGTGGTGCCGGCGGTGGTTACGACATTCTTGCCGCGCAGGTCGGCGAAGCTTTTGATGCCGCTGTCCCTGGCCGTGAGCAACTGACCCTTCACATAAATAAACCCGTAGGAAAACGCCACTTGTTGCATGCGCTCGGCCGTCACCCCGGTGGAGCCGCACTCAAGGTCGACCGTACCGTTCTGCACCAACGGAATACGGGTTTGCGAGGTCACCAGGTTGTACTTCACCTGCAGGTTCGGCTGATCGAGTTTTTGCTTGATGCGCTCGACTATCTTGCTCGCCAGATCCACCGAGTAGCCCATCGGCTGCCCCGATTGATCACCCACGTAGGAGAACGGCACCGACGCATCGCGATAGCCCAGCGTGATGCTCTTGGCACTGGCGACCTTGTTCAGCGTGCCGGTCAGCGGCGCCTCAGTGGCCTGGACCTGACTGGCGAGCAGCAGGCCGAGGGTGCAGCCGATCAACGTGATTTTTTGCATTGTTATTCTCCGTTGTGGGTGGATCGATTAGCGGCGGGCGGCGATCACGGTGATTTCCACCAGAATCTCCGGACGGGCCAGTTGCGCCTGCAATGTGGTGCGGGTCGGCGCCTTGCCCGGCGAAAACCAGTGTGACCAGACCTCGTTCATGGCCGCGAAATCGCGGCCAATGTCGCTCAAGTAAATGGTCGCGCTGAGCAGGTGGTCCTTGTCGCTGCCAGCCTCGGCCAGCAGCGCATCGATTTTCGCCAGCACTTCGGCGGTTTGACCGCTGATGTCGCGGCTGTCACCCGGCACCTGCCCGGATAAAAACACCAGTTCGCCAAAGGTCAGGGCGCCAGAGAGTCGGTTGTTGCTGTTGATTCGGCTGATGCTCATCGGTGCTTCCTTTTCAAGTCAGGCGACGCGAGGCGCGAGGCCATGCATTTCAATCGAAGGTGCGCGCTGGGTCATCAAATCGCTGAGCAGCCGCGCGCTGCCGCAGGCCAACGTGAACCCCAGCGCACCATGGCCGAGGTTGAGCCAGAGGTTGCGGTACGCCGTGGCGCCAATCAACGGCACGCCGCTGGGGGTGGCCGGGCGCATGCCGGCCCATTCGATGGCGTCATCGTATGTGCCAGCATTGGGCAAGGTTTCCTGCGCCTGGTGTTTGATCAGCGCCAGGCGCTTGGGATCGAGCGCCGGGTCGAAGCCGACAATATCGACCATCGCCGCCACGCGCAGTTGAGCACCGATGCGGGCATAAACGATCTTGCGGTTGTAATCGGTGATGCTCAGGTCCGGCGCGCGATGTTCGGCGCGAATGGGCATGGTCAGGCTGTAGCCCTTGAGCGGGTACAGCGGCAAGCTCATACCGGGCAACGCCAGCGCCGGGCTGCGATGCCCGGCGGCGATCACCAGTTGCTCGACCGGCAACACCTGCGAGCCCATTTCGATGGCCTGCACCGCGCCGTCCGTGTGGCGAATGCCGGTGACCTGTTGGCCGAGCAAAAACTCGCAACGCCCCGACGCCTTGAGCCGGGCCACCAGTTGCTGGCAGAACGCGTGGCAGTCGGCGACTTCTTCATCGGGTGTGTAAATCGCGCCCACGAACGGCGCCTCGGCGAGCGCCGGCTCCAGTTCGGCGCATTCGGCCCGGGACAACACTTGTTGCTGCTGCGGATCAGCCAGGCCGTGGCGCGCATGCTCAAAGCTCGCGGCTTCACGAAACGTCACCAGTTTGCCGTTGCACCGCCAATCGAAACCGTCGAGGCGATCTTCGTCGCGCCAGCCTTGCAGCGTGGCCTGGCTCAGCAGCGCCAGGCGCAGCAAATGCGCGCCGTTGCGCTGATTCACCGAACGCCGGCAGGCTGCCAGAAAGGATGCCATCCAGCGCCATTGCGCCGGGTCCAGCCGTGGGCGCAGCTTCAGGGGCGAGTCACCACGCAGCATCCAGCCGATTGCTTGCAGCGGTACGCCGGCATCGGCCAATGGCGCGACGTAACGGTAGGACAACTGGCCGCCGTTGGCGAAACTGGTTTCGCTGGCCAGCGAATCCCGGGCCTCGACCAGCGTCACGTCAATGCCGTCGCGAACCAGTGCGTAAGCCGTTGTCAGCCCGATGACGCCGCCGCCAATGATGCAAACCCGCTGAGCCATGTCTGTCCTTAACCGTTGTTGAAACAGGCCTCAGGTTAGGACCAGGTGACAGCCGTTGAACAATGCATAAAGATGGCTGACCCATAAACAAAGGTTATGGACTCGCCATGCGCCTGCGTCACATCGAGATTTTCCAAGCCATTCGCCAGACCGGTTCGGTCAGTGGCGCCGCACAGTTGCTGCACGTCTCGCAGCCGGCAGTGAGCAAAGTGCTGCAACACGCCGAACAGCAATTGGGCTTTGCGTTATTCCTGCGGGTGCGCGGTAAATTGCAGGCCACGCCCGAAGCGCTGGAGCTTGAGCGCGAAGTCGATAAAGTCACCGAAAGCCTGCAAGGCGTACGGCGCCTGGCCCAGAGCCTGCGCCGCGAGCCGGGCCACAGCATGCGGATCGGTGCGATCCCGGCGTTGGCACTGTCGCTGCTGCCACCGGCGATTAATGAATGGACACAACGTTACCCGGACATCGTCTGCGAACTGTCCAGCGCCCACAGTCGTGAGCTGATGCAGAACCTGTTGATGCGCGAAGTGGATATCGCCCTGACGTTGCAGCCGCCGGATCATCCAGGGCTGAAGGCTCAGGCTCTGGCCAGCGCAATGCTGGTGGCGCTGGCGCCGCTGGGCTATTGGCCCGACGGCAGCCACGGTCAACCGTTGCCATTGATTGAACTCGCCGGCGCGCCGCTGATCGGTCTGTCCAGTGCCGACCCGCTAGCCGCCAGGCTCGACAGCTACCTTGAAGCGGTTGATCCGCCACCACGGGTGCGCATCGCCGTGCAGACCTATTCGCTGGCACGGGCGATGGTGGAATCCGGCGCCGGGTTGGCGGTCATCGACCCGTTCACCGCGCTCGGCGCCTCCCCCGCCACCACGGCGATTCGCCCCCTGGCGCCGGCGCTGCCGATCACCCTGTACGCCGTGACCCGCGCCGACGAACCGCCGCCCCACACCTTGAGCGCCTTGTTGCAGGTCTTCAGCCGACGGGCGCAGGCGCAACTGGATCGCCTGATTCCGTAGCGTGTCGCTGTGGGAGCGAGCTTGCTCGCGAAAGCGTCAGGTCAATCGACATCATCGCTGACTGATCCACCGCATTCGCGAGCAGGCTCGCTCCCACAGGTTTTTCAAATAGCGGTAGTACGATCTACAAGACGTAAAACAAAATCGCCACAAAGTGCAGCAAACTCCCGGCAATCACGAACAAATGCCAGATCCCGTGGGCATGCCGCAACCGATGGTCCAGGGCAAAAAAGATAATCCCCACGGTGTACAACACCCCGCCCGACGCCAGCCAGACAAACCCGGCAGTGCCCAGCGCCGCAAGCAGCGGCTTGACCGCCACCAGCACGATCCAGCCCATCACCGCGTAGATCACGATCGACAGAATCCGCGCTTCCGAACGCGGCTTGATCTCTTGCAGGATGCCAATCAGCGCCAGGCCCCAGACGATCCCGAACAACGTCCAGCCCCACGCCCCGCGCAAGGTCACGAGGCAGAATGGCGTATAGCTGCCGGCGATCAGCAGATAGATCGAAAAGTGATCAACCTTCTGCATGATCTCTTTCTTGCGCCCGCGCACACTGTGGTACACGGTCGAGGCGCTGTAGAGCACCAGCAAGGTGAACCCATAAATCGCCACGCTGACGATCTTCCACGGGCTGCCGTCCATGCTGGCGATCACCAGCATCCACACCACCCCGACAAACGCCGCCACCGCCCCGACCAAATGGGTCCAGGCGTTCAATCTTTCCCCGTGATACATGTAGCGCTCACCTCAAAATTCGTTGCCGCATTGCCCAAGGCTCAGCCCTTGAGACTAAAAGCGCAATGTTTCAAGACACGTGTCCCCCGGCCGTCCCTCTCTGGAGCCCGCAGGAGCTGCGTAGGAGCTGTCGAGAGAAACGAGGCTGCGATCTTTTGTTCTTGCTTTTCAGCACCCTTGAATACGCCAAAGATCAAAAGATCGCAGCCTTCGGCAGCTCCTACAAAGGTCTGCGTGCGCCGGAGGATTTGGGCACAATCGAGCCATTCGAATAAGAGTCCGGCCCAGCCCTTGAGACTAAAAGCGCAATGTTTCAAGACACGCGTCCCCCGGCCGTCCCTCTCTGGCGCCCGCAGGAGCTGCGTAGGAGCTGTCGAGAGAAACGAGGCTGCGATCTTTTGATCTTGCTTTTCAGCACCCTTGAATACGCCAAAGATCAAAAGATCGCAGCCTTCGGCAGCTCCTACAAAGGTCTGCGTGCGCCGGAGGAATTGGGCACAATCGAGCCATTCGAATAAGAGTCCGGCCCATGCTGATCGACGAAGAGTTGACCCTGAAAAAGCTCGAGGTGTTCCTCGCCTTCATGCGCACCGGCAACCTGGCCCGGGCCGCCGCCGAGTTGCAGACCAGTAATGTCAGCGTACACCGGGCGATTCACTCGCTGGAAAGCGCCCTGCGCTGCCCGCTGTTCAAGCACGAAGGTCGCAACCTGACGCCGCTGGAGAGCGCCTACGTGCTGGAAGAGCGGGCACAGAAGCTGATTCAGGACGTGGTTGAGACAGTACGCCTGACCCGCGAAGCCGCCGGGTTCTCGGCGGAACGCTTCAAGCTTGGCTCGCTGTATTCGCTGACGGTGAAGACCGTGCCGCAGCTGATCATGGGCCTGAAGATCCGCCGCAGCGAACTCAACATCGACCTGATCCTCGGCTCGAACATCGACCTGCTGTACAAGCTCAAGAACATGGAAGTCGACGCGATCCTGGTGTCCCTGGACGACAGCGTCAACGACCCGGACTGCGAGCATATCCAACTGTTCTCCGACGATATCTTCCTCGCCACCCCGGCGGATTCGAAATTCGCCCAACGGACTGAGGTCGACCTGGCGCAAGTGCGCAACGAAACCTTCATCACCCTGACCCAGGGCTTCGCCACACACCAGGACGGGATCCGGGTGTTCAAGCAGGCGGGGTTCGAGCCGAAGGTGGCGATGCAGGTCAACGACATCTTCACCCTGCTGAGCATGGTCAGCTCGGGGGTGGGTTATGCGTTGCTGCCAGGAAGGATTGCGGCAGTGTATGAGAACCGCGTGAAGCTGATTCCATTGCAGGAAAAGTATCGGTTGCAGCAGCACATCGGCGTGGTGTTCTTGAAGGCCAAGGAACGCGATCCGAACTTGCTGGCGCTGTTGGCGGAGTGTCGGATGTATGCCAATCGCCAGGCTTGAGACCGTGTTGCCTGCATCGCGGGCAAGCCTTGCTCCTACGGATTTGCGTATGCCATAGATTGGGCCACAACACATAACCTGTAGGAGCGAGGCTTACCCGCGAAGGCGTCGGTACAGTCAACGAAGATCCCGCGGCTTAACCCACAATCGCGCGAACAATGAAGTACAACAACGAAGGCCCCAGCAAGCACCCAAGCCCGGTGTGGAACGTTGCCGTCAATGCCCCATAAGGCACCAACCGCCGATCCGTCGCCGCCAGCCCGGCCGTGACGCCGCTGACCGTCCCGGCCAACCCGCCAAACACCATCGCCGAACGCGGGTTATCCAGCCCCATCCACTTGGCTGCCATCGGCGTGCCGACCATCACCAGAATCGCCTTGATCAACCCGGTGGCAATCGACAGCGCCACCACATCGGAACTGGCGCCAATTGCCGCACCGGTCACCGGCCCGACGATGTACGTCACCGCCCCCGCACCGATGGTGGTCATGCTGATCGCATCGCGATAGCCGAACGCCCAGGCAATGCTCGCGCCGACAATGAACGGCAGGATCGTTCCCAGCAGCAGCGCGATCACGCCGATCAGCCCGGCCTTTTTCGCTTCGGTAGCCTGCACTTCAAACGCCGTGGCGACGATGGCAAAGTCCCGCAGCATCGCACCGCCCATCAAACCGATGCCGGAGAACAACGTCAGGTCCGCCAGGCCTTTTTGCCCGCCGGTCATGGTGCCGCCGACCCAGGCCAGCACCAGGCCAATGACGATGGCAATCGCCGAGCCGTGAATCCGCCCGAACGTCAGGCGTTTGGACAACACCACCGACACCCACATGATGATGCCGACAAACGCGAACGCGGTGACCAGGCTGTTATTGGCCAGGCCTTTCTCGATGAGTTCCCACATATCAGCGGCCTCCTACTGGCGTGCCAACCGGCGTGACTTCGGCCGGTTCATCGGGCAACGGTTCGCCTTTGTGAGTCCGACTGATCAGGGCAATGGTGCAGCCGCAGACCACCACCGAACCGATGGCCGCCAGCACCGCCACCGGGCCACCGTGCAAGGCAGTCACGACGTTTTGTTGTGCGGCCATCGCCACCACCACCGGAATGTACATCGCGCCCCAGAAGCCGACGCCCATCTCGCAGTCCTTGGTCATGCCGCCGCGTTTTTGCATCCACAACCGTGCGCAGATCAACAGGATCATCGCGATCCCGACTCCACCGACATTGGATTTGACACCCAGTAGCAGGCCAAGCGCATCGCCCATGATCACCCCTGCCAGCGTACAGATCGCCAGCAGCGCCACACCGTAAATAATCATTGTTGTAGTCCTCAAAGTGCATCGTCGAAGTTGTTGTTTTTGTGCTTCGCAAGCCTGAGTCGGTGTTCTAGTGTCCTGTCTCGCAAATACTGTTCCTTTTTGACGGCGTCTGTTGCCGTCATGCTGCGTTGCCGCTCCTCGCCATAGCGGGCTATGACTCGTCGCGGCGCCTTGCCTGACGACAACAGCCACTCGTCAAAAGAGGAACGTATTGGTGAGACAGGACACTAGGATTGGCGGCTTCCCTCCTCACGCAGCAACGCTTGCAAGGTATCCAGGCGAGCACCGTCGTAGGCAATCACGGTGCCCTGCTCGAACACCCGGCGCGCCATTCCGGTCAGTACTGATCCGGGCGGCAGTTCGATTTGTAGACGGACACCGCGCTCGTAGGCGCTTTGCACCGTGCCGCGCCAATCAACGACTCGGCACATGTTGAAAGCGAGGTCGTCGCGCAACGCTTCAAGGTTGATGATGGGCCGGGCACGACTGCCGCTCAGGTAGCCCATCGTTGGCGTTTTCAATGTCACGTTGGCGAAGGCTTCAGCCAGGGTTTTCGCTGGTGCATCCAGTAGTGGACAGTGCGACGGCACGCTGACCGCCAGACGTTTGGCCAGGGCTGCGCCGTGATCTTTCGCCAGCGTGACAAGCGCTTTCATCGCCCCGTCGCTGCCGGCAATCACCACCTGGTTATCAGCGTTGATATTGGCCAGATACACCGGCGTGTCGACGCGGTGAACCTGCGCCAGCAAGCCTTCCACTGTGGATAAATCGAGACCGATGATCGCGGTCATGCCGTAGCCCTGTGGATAAGCCTGTTGCATCAGCTCACCGCGCAGGCTGACCAGATGCAATGCATCACTGAAGTCCAAGGCACCCGCAACCACCGCTGCCGGGTAGGCACCGATGGACAATCCCGACACGTAGTCAGCCGTCGCAGACAACTGCCTTGAAGCAGCCACTGCGGCGATCAGCAGGCAAAGCTGAACCGCCCTCGTCGATTTCAACGCCTCGGCAGAATCCAGCAGCAAAACATCTTCGCCGAGGACTTCACTTGCCTCGTCCACAGTTTCCCGAGGCCAGCGATGAAGCATGCCCGGCTGCTGCGCGCCCTGACCGGGAAACACCAGCAAGCTGCTCACGCTGCTTGCTCCTGAGGGTTCCAGGGATCAAGCACCAGACAGGCTTCAACAGCGTTTTTCAGCAGGACTCGCGGTGAAGGGCCGGCCCATTCGCGCAAGGCGATGGCGCCGCGAGGTGTCTGCAATTGCATGTCCACTCGGCACGCCGCGGTATCAAAAATCTTCACCAGTTCCTGAGCCTGTTCACGGCCCAGCGGCTGCGGTGTGCGCAGAATCAAGTCGAGATCACTGCGCTGATGCAACGCCTCAACACCACTGGCCAATTCAAACCCCGCGCTACCGCCGATACCCCAAACCCAACCGCAGGCATCCAGCATCGCGCGCAATTGAGTCAGGGCACGCAATGCCGGCAGATCCCGATCAATCGAGACATGACAAAGATCTTCGGGTTTTACCCGACGCTGAATCCCATCGACCGACATTGCCGTCGCATAACGCTGTTCACGCAACGACCCGCGCACGCCGACCGCGACCTGACCCGGCGCGCTCAACGCACGCCGAACCACCACAGGCTGACCCGCATTGAGCGATTCGATCACCCACCCAGGCGCAGCCGCAGGCAACTGCTCCGAGGTCATGCCCCAGAGCAGATCGTGGGCCAGAAACGTGTTCACCACTGCGCTCTCAGGAGTTCGCGAACCCTGCTCGACGCCGCCCGGTTACTGGCGCCCAAACGACTGCTCAGATCACGGCCCTTCGCGGCGACATCACTGATCGCCAGGCTCAGACATTCAGTCACTCGCGTCAGATCCTGCACCGTAGGCTGCTCAATCTGTTCCACCGACAAGGTTTCCCAGAGCAACCCAAGGCTCGCATAGCTGTCGATGTCATACGCCATCGGCGGCACGCTCGCGGCCAACGCTTCAAGCTCTTCGACACTGCGCAACGTCACCCGCGCCGCCGATGCCTTGCCCATCGCATGCACCATCACGCCCGGATCACGCAGGGCGATCAGTCGATTGGCCTGATAACCATGCGCCAGAAACGCCCCGGACATCGCCTTGCCCACCAGCAAACCGATCACCGCATGGCCAGCCAATCGGGCGCGAGCGTAACTGTCCGCCGCACCGGCCAACGCCTGGTGAATGCCGAGGGCTTCTTCACGGCGACCGTAGGCCTGGCTCGGCACATCGACGATCGCGATCAAGGCGCGTTTGTTCGGTTTATCAACGTCAGCGGCGATGACTTCATCCACCGCCCTGGCCAAACCCCAGCCTTCCAGCAGACCGACTTCGCCATTGCAAGCGCGGGCGAAGCGATTCTCGGGATCAGCCACTACGGCGATAAACCGCACGGGTTGATCAGCCAAAAATCCGTCAGCCACTTTCAACGACGCCGGTAAACCTTCGACCGGTTTCGCCCCGGCGCTCAACGCGTTGAACCAGCTCAAACCTCTCAGCGAATACGTGCTCATGCGCCCTCTCCCTGATACAGATCACGAACCACTGACGGCTCGATTTGCGGCTCGGCATCCAGTCGGGCCAAGCGTTGCAAGAACAGCTGCGACTGTTGGCTACGTTGTTGCGCCGGCAAACCCTGCTTGAGCAACTCACTGACCTGCTGCTGAATCTGCGCCACGTCATCAGCGACATAACGATCCACCAAGCCACTGGCGAACCGCTGCTCGCCACCGGTCAGGCTCCAGATAAAAGGACGATCCCGAGAGTCGTATTCCTCAATCCCGGCCTCCTGTTCGATCACCTGCGGACCGTTCAGGCCAAGTCGCGCTTCCTGGGTCACCAGCAAATAACTGCACAACCCGGCGGCAATCGACATCCCGCCAAAGCAACCGACGCTGCCGGCCACTACGCCAACCACCGGTTGGTACTGGCGCAGATCGACAATCGCCGCATGAATATCGGCAATCGCTGCGAGCCCGAGGTTAGCTTCCTGCAACCGCACACCACCGGTTTCCAGCAGCAGTACGGCGCGAGTTGGAATGCCCTTGCGGTTATCTTCGGCGGCCAGTTCCAGCGCACCAGAAATCTTCGCCCCGCCGACTTCACCGAGGCTGCCGCCCTGAAATGCACCTTCAATCGCGGCGATCACCACCGGCAATCCACCGATGCTGCCCTTGGCGATCACCACGCCGTCATCGGCCTGCGGCACTACGCCTTGACGCGAGAGCCACGGCGACATGACGCGTTGAAACGGGTCAAGCAATTCGCGAAAAGTACCGGCATCGAGCAAGGCTTTCGCCCGTTGCCGAGCGCCGAGTTCGACGAAGCTATGTTTGTGGAGAAGATCAGTCATGGCCAATCTCCTCAAAGCCTTGTTCCAGGCGCAAGCGCACCACGCCCGGCGTTGCGCCGAAGTCGTGAATATCGATGGCCATGGCCGGCGGTGTCTGACCGTCAAACATCCGCGCAAACAGATGCTGCCAGCGCTGTTCGGCGCCATTCACCGAGGTTTGCACCTGGATGGTCAGCTTGCCGGCCTGACCCGGCTCGATCAGCACTTCCAGATCGCCCGAGCCGACACAGCCCACTAGCGTGCGGCCCTTGGGCGGCTGCCCGGCGGGGAATTCAAAGGATAAGGTTTCCATCAGAAAGCTCCGGACTCGATGCGGTCGATAAACAGGCAGGCGGCGAGCAAGTCGGCGGCGCCACCGGGCGAGGCATTCAACGCAATTAATTGTTCATCCAACTCATGCAACCGACGGCGACCGGCGAGGCTGGCACTGCCGCCCGCGTCGAGTACGGCTTGGGCACCGAGTTGCATGGTCTGCAAACCCGCTTCGCCGGCGCGGTAGAGCACGCAGGTGTCGGCCAGTCGGGTCATGATCGCCAACAAGGCGTCGAGGCGAGCGTTCTGTTCGCCGTGGCCCAAGGCGCGGCTGCGTTTGAGTTGTGGCAGCGCGCGTTGCAGCACTGCCGGGAAACCCAGCTGCGCTTCTTCACGGGCACCGCGTGCGCCATAACGTTGGGCGACTTGGGCGCCGTGGCTCAACGGACGCGGGGCGTAACGGTCGTCGAGCAAAGCAAGGCGTGCAGCACGCAAAGTCACTGCGCTTGCTTTGGTGTTCGTGGATACCAGCGCTGCGGCAGCTACCAAAAGCCCCAAGGCCCAAATCGCCCCGCGATGGGTATTCACGCCATTGGTGGTGGCGAGCATCGCGTGCTCCCCTTCCCGACCAATCCGCCCGAGGGCTTCGCGCAGCGGCAAACCGACGTCGCCAAACTCGATGGCCGCTTCGGCCATTTCCTTGAACGCCGGCCACAACGACAGTGCCGAGGCATGCATCAGCCCAAGGTGCAAATCGGTATGCGCGCCATTGCCGCGACGGTCTACCAGTGCCGGCTTCGGCGACAGGTCCGCCTCGTCGATCAGCGCGTCCACCGCCAGGTCCGCCAGCCGCTCGGCCAGGCTTAAAGTCTTCGGTTGCAGGTTAAGTGCGTGCATTTACCAGCTCCTGAACTTGGCAGGCGGGTTGTAGAGGCCGCCGGACCACTCCACCAGATCGGCCACGCTTTTCGCAGCGAGCAGTTCGCGGGTGGCGTCGGTGCGGCGGATGCCGAGGTCTTCGGGCAAGGCGATCAAGCCTTCGCGGCGCATGCGGGCGGTGTCTTTCGGGTTGTGGCGCAGGCCGATGACGGTGACGCCAGCGACGGCGGCGATCATCGCCTGGCGTTCTTCCAGTGAACGGGCCTTGTACAAATAGGCGATGCCTTCTTCGGTCAACAAGTGCGTGACGTCGTCGCCGTAGATCATGATCGGCGCCAGCGGCATGCCGCTTTTGCGCGCCACTTCCACCGCGTCGAGGGTGTCGACGAAGGTCGGTTTGCCGCCCTCCTGGAAGGTCTCGACCATTTGCACCACGAGTTTCTTGCCGCGCTCGAGCAACGCTTGCGGTGCATCGTCGTGGCGCATGTCGAGCCAGGCCGGTGTGCCGTGGCGGCGACCGCGCGGGTCGTGGCCCATGTTCGGCGCACCGCCGAAACCGGCCAGCCGTCCGCGAGTCACAGTGGAGGAATGACCGTCGCCATCGACTTGCAGGGTCGCGCCGATAAACAGGTCCACCGCGTACTGTCCGGCCAATTGGCAGAACATCCGGTTGGACCGCAGCGAGCCGTCGCGCCCGGTGAAGAACACGTCGGGCCGGGCGGCGATGTAGTTTTCCATCCCCAGTTCAGTGCCAAAGCAATGCACGCTTTCGACCCAGCCGCTTTCGATGGCCGGGATCAGGGTTGGGTGAGGATTGAGCGTCCAGTTGCGGCAGATCTTGCCTTTGAGGCCGAGGGATTCGCCATAGGTTGGCAGAATCAATTCGATGGCGGCGGTGTTGAAACCGATGCCGTGGTTCAGGGACTGGACGTTGTGTTTTTCGTAGATCCCGCGGATCGCCATCATCGCCATCAGTACGTGCACAGGCTTGATGTGCCGTGGGTCCCGGGTAAACAGCGGTTCGATGTAGAACGGCTTGTCCGCCACCACGACGAAATCGACCCAGGACGCGGGGATATCGACGCGGGGCAGATCAGTGACGTCGTCCACCAATTGGTTGACCTGAACGATGACGATGCCATCGCTGAACGCCGCCGGTTCGATCAATGCGGGCGTGTCTTCGGTGCTCGGGCCGGTGTAGATGTTGCCGGCGCGGTCAGCCATGAAACCGGCCGAGAGCACGACGTTGGGAATCAGGTCCACCACCAGCCGCGCGTAGAGCTCGATGTAAGTGTGGATCGCGCCGATTTCCAGCAAGCCGTCTTCCAGCAACTGGCTGATGCGCAGGCTCTGGGTGCCGGCGAAGGAGAAGTCGAGCTTGCGGGCGATACCGCGCTCGAACAGGTCCAGGTGTTCGGCGCGACCGACGCTGGGCATGATCATGTGCAGGTCATGCAGCTTGGCCGGATCGGCCTTGACCAGCGAGCGAGAAAGGAAATCCGCCTGTTTCTGGTTATTGCCCTCCAGCACCACACGGTCGCCGGGCAGGATCAACGCCTCCAGCGCCGCCACGATCTTGTCGGTGGGCAGGACCACACCGTCAGCCAGATCCTTGACCAACGCCAGACGCCGCTGCTTCTCGCTGCGCCGCCGCGTCCATCGCGAGTCGGGGGTTATTGTTGTTGTCATGACCACTCCACGGGTTCGCTGTCGTGGGGTCACCTTAGGAGGGTCGGGGGCGGGGTATCAATCAAGCAGAGCGTTGGATCGTTACGGTTAGGGTAATGGTTGATCGGGCCTATTCGCGGGCAAGCCTCGCTCCTACAGGGGGTGCGTAAACCCTGTAGGAGCGAGGCTTGCCCGCGAATAGGCCCATCAGACGAGCCCGGCACCCACCAACAACTCCTCGAGCGCCAGCAAGTCAGGCACCTTCGCCACTTGCTCACCCACCTGCACCGCCGCCTGTTCCAGCGAACACAACGGCACATCGACATAGCTCAACTGGCTATCGAGCTTGTAAGACCGCGGAATCCCCTGCACCAGCAGCGCAATAAACTTCAACTCAGCCCGCCCGCCCAGTGCATTGAGGATGACGATCCGCGCCCGTTCGCCAATCACCACTTTATTCCCACACGCCGACTCAAAGCTGAGCAACGGAATCTGCCGATCCCGCCACGCCACCAGCCCCAAGTACCACGGTGGCGTATCGAGGTCGAACGCCCGGGTTGATAGTCGATCAACTCCGCAACGGCGACGTTGGGCAGGATCAGGTTGCGATCCACCAAGGGCAGCAGCAGCCCGGTGAGGTTGTCGGTGCGCTGGTAAAAATGGTGATCAAGCATGGGTTTTGCTCCACAACGCGATGCTTTCGAGCAACACCGACTCCTGGTACGGCTTGCCGAGGTAGTCGTTGACGCCGATGGCCATGGCACGGTCGCGGTGTTTCTGGCCAGTGCGCGAGGTGATCATGATGATCGGCAGGTGCTGCAAGCGTTCGTCGGCACGCACCTGGGTCGCCACTTCAAAACCGTCCATGCGCGGCATTTCGATGTCCAGCAGCATCAGGTCGGGTATGTGTTCTTCGAGCAGCAGCATGGCGTCGACCCCGTCCTTGGCGGTCAGCACGTTCATGCCGTGGCGCTCAAGCAACCGGCTGGTGACCTTGCGCACGGTGACCGAGTCGTCGACCACCAACACCAGCAGCGGCTTGTGCGGCTCAGCCTCAATCCCTTGAGTCACCGGCCGCTGCGGCAGTCGCGCCTGCATGGCGCGGATCGGCGCCAGCAGGTCGAGAATCAGCACCACCCGGCCGTCCCCGAGGATCGTCGCCCCGGACAAGCCCTGCACCGCCGCAAATTGCGGGCCGAGGCTTTTGACCACAATCTCGCGGGTGCCGGCCATCGAGTCGACCTGCACCGCGATGTGCCGTTCGTTGCATTGCACCAGCAACACCGGCAGCGGCAGGCTCTGGCCCAACAGTTTCGGGCGAGTGCTGGTTTTCAGCAGTTCGCCGAGGTAGCACAGTTCATAGTGTTGCCCGGCGTACTTGTAGGTTGGCGGATCGAGCCGGTAATGCCCTTCCAGTTCATTGGGCAGCACGCGGACGATGCCGTCGATGGTGTTCAGCGGGATCGCGTATTGATCATCAAAGCACTGCACCATCAGCGCCCGGTTGACCGACACCGTGAACGGCAGGCGAATGCGGAAATGCACGCCCTGCCCCGCCGTCGAGTCGATGCTCATCGTGCCACCGAGTTGCCGCACCTCTTCATGCACCACGTCCATGCCGACGCCACGCCCGGAGATCTGGGTGATTTTCTCGGCAGTGGAGAACCCCGGTTGCAGGATGAATTGCAGCACGTCGCGGTCGCTGATATCGCTGTCGGGCGCCAGCATGCCGCGCTTGATCGCCTTGCGCCGCACCGCGTCCAGCGGCACACCGGCACCGTCGTCGCGGATGTCGAAAATGATGTCGCCGCCCTCGCGGGACAAGTCGAGGGTGATCCGCCCCTGGGCCGGTTTACCCGCCGCGATCCGCGCTTCGGTGGATTCCAGACCATGATCCACGGCGTTACGCAGCATGTGTTCCAGCGGCGCAGCCATGCGTTCCAGCACGTTGCGATCCATTTCGCCTTCAGCGTTGCCGACGACGAACTCCACGTCCTTGCCCAGTTCGCTGGACACCTGGCGGACGATACGCTTCAAACGCGGCAGCATCCGTTCGAACGGCACCATGCGCGTGCGCATCAGGCCCTCCTGCAATTCGGTGTTGATGCGGCCCTGCTGTTGCAGCAGGTTTTCCGCGTCCTGATTGCGCCGGTCGAGGGTTTCCTTGAGATCGAGCAAATCGGAGGCGGATTCGAACAGTGCTCGGGACAGTTGCTGCAATTGCGAATGACGGTCCATTTCCAACGGATCGAACTCTTCGTAGCCCAGGCGTTCGGCTTCGACCTGCTGACGACTGAGAATCCGCCCCTGGGTTTCGGTGTCGAGGCGACGCAACTGGTCGCGCATCCGCTCGATGGTGGTTTCCATCTCGCTCAGGGCCACTCGGGCATCGTTGACCTGCTGCTCGATACGGCCACGGAAGATCGAGGTTTCACCGGCCAGGTTGACCAGATCATCGAGCAACTCGGCCGATACCTTGACCATGTCGGCGCCGGCATCAGGCGCCGGGTTCTCCATTTTGGCGGTGGCTGGCGCGACGACTGGCGCCTCGGGCACCGCCGGATGGCTGAAGTTTTTGATCGCATCGATCAATCGATCCGCTGGCGGGCAAGGCTGCCCGGCACGAGTAGCGTCAAGCATCTGCGCCAGTCGATCATGGCTGCTTTGCAACAGCGTGAACAGCGCCGCCGCCGGTTGCAGCACGCCGGCCGACAGGCCTTCGTAGAGAAACTCCAGTTCGTGGGCCAGGTCGCCAATCGCGGCGATTTCCACCATCCGCGCACCGCCCTTGAGGGTGTGCAGGTCACGCAGCAGGGTTTCGACTTCCTGACGGCTCGACGGTTCGGCCTGCCAGCGCACCAGCGCTGCGCCGGAGTTTTCGATGATGTCGAAACCTTCCTCGAGGAAGATCTCCAGCAGCTCCGGGTCGTGGCCGGGCGAATCATGATCGTGCGTCGGTTCGACGGTTTCAGCCGTACCGGCATTGCCCTGGCGGAACGCGCGTATCGCTTCGATCAGTTCGTTCGGGTCGCCCAGAGGCTTGTGCTTTTGCAATTGTTCAAGCAACACCGCCAGTCGGTCATGACTGGTTTGCAGCAACTGGGCCAGTGCTTCGCTGTGGCTGTAGCGGCGGTCCACCAGTCCTTCGTAAAGGTTCTCAAGTTCATGAGCCAGGTTACCGACAGGCACGATGTCGGCCATCCGCGCGCCCCCTTGAGGGTGTGCAAATCCCGCTGCAAGGACGATAGCGGCGCGGCGTTGTCCGGGTCGCTCAACCAGCGCTGCAAAGCCTGGCCGGCGCTTTCAAGGATATCCACCGCTTCTTCGAGGAAGATCGAAACGATCTCGTCGCTCTGCTCACTCCGAGTCGAGGACTGCGTCATCTCGGCGGTGGCACTGCCCAGTTCACGAATGCTCAACGTCCGGCTGCCGTCGCTGCGGATCAGGCCCGTGGCCGACGGATCGAGGCTGGTATCGAGCAAATCGCGCAAGGCCCGGACGCGCTCCGGTTGCGGGCTGACTTCCTGGCCGGCGGCCAGTTCGTCGAGCATGTTGATCAGCGCTTCATGGGCACTTTGCGCTTCATGGAAAAATCCGTTGCTGACCGCCAGGCTGCTTTCTTCCACAGCGCCATACAGGTCGAGCAGCGCTTCGCAGAGTTCATCCACCGGGTGCAGGTCGGCGAGGTGCGCGCCTTCGCCGAGGGTGGTCAATTCATCCAGCAGCGCGCTGAGTTCCTGGCGCTCGCCGGGGTGTTGCTGCCAACCGCGCAGCAGGCTTTCGGCATCCAGCAGGATGTCCATGCCCTGGGCCAGGAAGTTGTTGACCAGTTGTGGATCACGCTTGATCCGCAAGCCGCGGTTTGGCGCGGTGAGAATGGAATGCAGGTGTTCTTCCAGCAACTCGTGGGTGCGTTCGATCAACGAACGGGCACCAGGAATTTCGCCCAGCGGATCAGTCTTGAGTTGGCGCAATCCGAGGCGGAACAGCCCTTCGGCCTCCAGCAGCAACTCGACTTCATCCAGGTCCAGGGCGATCAGGTGCGCCTTGTACTCGCGGGCCAGTTGATCCAGCGGCGCCGCCAGTTCGACAATCGGCAACACACCGGCCATCGAGGCGCTGCCCTTGAGCGTATGCAAGGCACGCTGCAACTCGTCGCTGGCTTGCAGCGGTACATGTTCGGCGGCCTGATCGAGAAAACGATTGAGGCTGGCGAGATGGGTTTCGGCCTCTTTGCGGAAGATCTCCAGCAACAACGGATCAAGGGCGGCGACGTCTTGCGTGTCCTCATCCGACAGCGCCTCATCGCCCTTGGCCAAGGCGTGCGCCCGAGCGGCCAAGCGGTCTACATCGTCGCGTTGACGCTGGGCATTGGCGGCAAATTCGGCCACCAGTTCCGGCAGCAGGTCCAGCGCATCGTTCAGCAATTGCTGCACCGCGGGCCCCGGTTCGACGCTGTGCTCCAGCACCCGGTTCAACAGGTTTTCCATCGCCCAGGCCAATTCGCCCAGCACCAGCGCGCGGACCATCCGGCCACTGCCCTTCAAGGTGTGGAAGGCCCGGCGCAGCTCACTTAATGCGCCTGTGTGATCAGCATTGGCCGGCCAGCGCGGCAGGTATTCGCGCAAGACTTCCAGGACTTCGTCAGTTTCTTCGAGGAAGACGTCCCGTAGTTCATCGTCCACCGGTTCTTCGCCCGACGGCGGCGGCAACAGGCTGCCCGGGGTGTTCAGGGCGGGCGGATTGACGGCGCAAACCGGGCTGGCCAGCACAGCGGCCAACGACTGCAAGGTATCGGGATCGTCCAGTTCCTGCAGATCCTGCATGACCTGGGCTTCATTGGGACTGAGCACGTCTTCGAGCACCGGCACCCGTTTTTCGCTGGGGAAGAACCCGAGCGCTGCCAGGCTCTTTTGCGCCACGTCGAGCAGTTGTTCGCCGGACGTTTGCGGGTCGTCGTTGAGCCGCTCCAGGTAATATTCGATGCTGGTGATGACGTCGGCCAGGCGGTCCAGTTGCTGCCAACCGGGATGATCGGTGTCCACCAGCAGGTGTTCGCGAATGAAGCCGTTGCACGCTTCGATCAGGCTCGCGGCACGGCTCAGCGGAATCATCGCCAGCGCACCGCGCACCTGGGTCAGCAACGCCGGCAACGGCTGGAGTTGCTGGCGATCCCAGTCGGCGTCGATGTAGTCGACGATCATGTCCTTGGCTTGTTGCAGGCAGATGCGTGCTTCACGGATCACGATCTGGTGGATCTGGGTCAGGTCGATGGTCGGCAGGCGACTTTCTTCCTGGCTCTCCGTTTCCACGGTGCCGACCATCCCGGCCAGCGTCGCTTCGACGTAGAGCAAGGCGCCGGCCACGTCCATCAGGATCGCGTCGTTGGGTTCGCGCTGACCCTGGGCGAGGCTCAGCAGCACCGCCAGTTGATCGATGATGACTTTGCGCGGCTGGCCGAAACCGAGCACCGCCAGGGTATCGGCGATTTGCCGCAGCGGCGCCAGCAGGCTTTCGAGGTCCGAGGTGTGCTGGCGGTCGCTGCGCACAAACAGGTCCAGGCGCTCCTTGACCCGCACCAGCTCTTCGCACAGGGCGCAGAGCACCGAGCGCATGGCGTCGCGGTCAGGGCCGGCCAGCCGTGCGCGTTCTTCGTCGACCATCGCGCTGTCGGGCAGCGCATCGTCCAGTCCGTAGCGATCTTTCATGGTCAGCATCTGCCCGGTGGGATGTTCGGCTTTGGCAATGTAGAACAACAAGCTTTTGAACAGCTCTGGCGGTGGCGCCTGATTGACGCCGGACATGCCCTGTTCCAGCAAGCGTTTGAGTTCTTTGTCGGCGTCCTTGAACAGGCTGCGAAGCGCCGGACTGTTGGCAATCGAGCCACCGCGCATGCCGTCGACCAGCGCCGAAGCGACCTGCCACAACGGGCTCAGAGGCGCGTCACTGCACAACGCTTCAAGCCTGGCGAAGACTTTGGTCAGGTAGTCGAGATTGGTCTCGCCATCCTGTTCACGCAATAAACCGACCAGCGCCATCTGCAATATCTGCCGCAACTTGCGCAGCACATTGGGTAATTGCGCCGGCTCCAGCAGCGCCAGGGCTTTCTCGTCCAACGCTGGCAAATGCGGCAGTTGCGGGCTGAACAGGCTGGTTTCCGACAGCAGACCTTCACCCGGGCACTGCGCAGATCGTTGATCAGCGGCAGCACCACCAGCGGCAAGTCACGTCGGGCGCCCTGCACCCGGTCGAGGTAGATCGGCAGTTGTCCCAGTGCCTGTCTTAACAGGTGGATGGCTTCATCGCGATGATTGACACGGTTTTGTTGCAAGGCGGCGGTCAGTTGTTCCATTTCTTCGGCGAGCAGGGCCGCGCCGTAGAACTCGACCATCTGCAAACTGCCGTGAACCTGATGGATACACACCAGGCACTCGTCCAGCGCAGATGTCGCCTGCGGGTCATCCAGCAAGGTTTCCAGTGCCTGATGAGCCTGCTTCAGCGTTTCGGCAATCTCGCCCTTGACCCACTCGAGGGCCACATAGTCGTGCCGATCACCCATAACCACTCCAATCCCCACTTCACTCAAAATGCAGTCGCCCGCAGGCGGTTCAAGCTTTGTCCGTGGCCTCGGCCGGCGCGGTCGGCAAGGTGAAACCCGATACCGAGCGCCGCAGCTGGCTGGCCATTTTTGCCAGGTTGCCGATGCTTTCGGCCGTCGCCGTGGAGCCGGACGAAGTCTGCGTGGTGATCTGCTGGATCACGTTCATCGTCAGGGAAATCTGCCCGGCCGACGATGTCTGTTGCTGCGCGGCGTTGGAAATACTCTGGATCAGTGCCGCCAGGGTCTTCGAAACGCCTTCAATTTCTTCCAGAGCCACACCGGCATCCTGCGCCAACCGCGCACCGCGCACCACCTCGGTGGTGGTCTGCTCCATCGAGATCACCGCTTCATTAGTATCGGTCTGGATCGCCCGCACCAGGGTTTCAATTTGTCGGGTCGCAGCGGACGAGCGCTCGGCCAGGCGCTGCACTTCGTCCGCCACCACGGCAAACCCGCGCCCGGCATCACCGGCCATCGAGGCCTGGATCGCCGCGTTGAGGGCGAGGATGTTGGTCTGGTCGGCAATGTCGTCGATCAGGCTGACGATGTCGCCGATTTCCTGGGAAGACTCGCCCAGACGCTTGATCCGTTTGGCGGTGTCCTGGATCTGCTCGCGGATGTTATCCATGCCGTGGATGGTGTTGTGCACCACCTCGTTGCCCTTGTTGGCGATTTCCACCGAACGCTCGGCCACCGCCGAAGACTCGGCGGCGTTGGCCGAGACTTGATCGATGGACTGCGCCATGTCGTTGATCGCCGTGGAAGCTTCGCAAATCTGCTGCGCCTGATGCTCCGAGGCCTGGGCCAGGTGCATGGCAGTGGCCTGGGTTTCCTGCACGGCGGCGGCGACCTGGCCGGCGGTGAGGTTGATGGTCGCCACCAGGTCGCGCAATTGGTCCACGGAATAGTTGATCGAGTCGGCGATGGTCCCGGTGAAGTCTTCAGTCACTGAAGCGGTCACGGTCAGGTCGCCGTCGGCCAGGTCTTCGATTTCGTCGAGCAGGCGCATGATCGCGTTCTGGTTGCGCTCGTTCTTCTCGGCGGTTTCCTGGAGCTGACGATTGGTTTCGCGGACCATCACCAGGCCGATAAGGATGATCGACATCAGCGCCAGCAAGCCCAGTACATAGCCGCCGATGGTGTCGGTGCTGCGCCCGCCCGCGAGGTTTTCGAAACCGCTGGCCAGGTGCGAGGCTTCGTCGAGCAGGGTTTGCGACAGGGTGAAGATAGTGGTCGCCGATTCGCGAACCTTGAACAGCTCCGGCGAGGTTTCGAGGATTTCATCCACCGAGCCCGAGACGAATTCGAACAGCTCGGCAATTTCGCTCAGTCGGGCGCGTGCATCCTTGTCTTCGACCTGGCTGATTTTCAACGCCGGGTTGCCCTGGAGCATGCCGTTGAGCACCTGGCCGAACCGCGCCGCATCGCGACCGAAGGCGTCGGCGGCCTGTTGCGAGTTTTCGTCGCCGGACAACACCGTGTTCACCGCACCCAGAATCCGCTCAGCCAACAACGACTGACGCTGAGCCAGCACCACCTGGGCCGCCGGGGCGCCGCGCTGGAGGAGGATCTCGACGACCTTCTCGTACTCCACCTGCAACTGCGGCACGGTTTCGGCCAGGGTCGCGGCGACTTGATGCAGGGACAGTACGGTCTGCTCACTGGAGAGAATGGCATCGGTATTTTTCAGCAGGCGCTCCCAGTCCAGCTGCACGGCGCGCATTTCCGGGCGCACGGTGGACGGGGCTGGCGGCAGGCCGGTGCTCGAATCGCCTTTTTTCAGGTAACCCCAGCGCTGGGCAAAGTCGTTGCGCGCATCGCCGAGCAACTTGAACGCGGCAGCCTTGCCGGCAGCGGCTTCGGTGGCGTTCTTGGCGATGCGCTGGGACAGCACGCGCAGCTCTCCGGCGTGACCGATGTACTGTTTGTCGTAGGTTGCCTGGGTGTTGAGGTGAGCGAAGTTGGCGAACAGCAGCATGATGAAGACGATCAGCGCGATAAACAGCACGATAATCTGCGAACGGCTGCGCGATCCTTCTGGCTTGCCTGTTTTTGCTTTTGTCATCAGTCCTCGCCTGAACAGCTGAATTATCTGTGGCCGCCAATCACTCGACGCCTACGCGGTTCCTTGTAGCAGCTGGCGTAGCCTGCGTCCGGCCGCGAAGCGGTCGTAAACCCTGGCGCCGCGGTGTATCTGGAAAACTGCGGGGCCTGATCATGCGAGGGCTTCGCCCTCGAACGCAGCCTTCGGCAGCTGCTACAGAAGAGCAACGCGTTCGGACCTACACCGCGACGTTCATGAAGCCCTGCGACTGCGCCAGCGCAAACGGGCTGAACACTTGCCAGCTCTGCTCACGCTGGAACCGGCCTTTGACGAAAGCACCGATCGGGCCGTTCAGCTCGTTCGGCGGCACCGGCTCCAGGCTGTCCTGGGCAAAGTGCTGCAAACCGTAGACTTCATCGACCATCAACCCGGCAAACACATCGTTGTATTCCACCACCAGCACCCGCCGCTGCTTGCGCACCACTGACAGCTCATGACCAAAGAAGCCGCACATATCCATGATCGGCAACAACCGCCCACGCAGGTTGGCCACGCCCTTGACCCAGGGCTTGACCCCCGGCAGCTGGGTGAAGCGCGGTTCATGCAGGACTTCGCTGACTTCGCCCATCGGCGCGACATACCAGTGCTCGCCCAGGCGAAAACCGATGCCGCTCCAGCTGTCCTGTCGGGTCGGCTGGGACGGCAAGTCTGCCGCCAGCACGCGACAACGCTGGTCAATCTGCAGCAGCAGTTCGAATGCCGTCAGCGACTCGGTCATGGCCGCACGATCAACCGGCCAGCACGTTGTTCAGGGTTTTGATCAGGGTTTCTTCATCGACCGGTTTGGTCAGGTAGTCCTTGGCGCCCTGGCGCGTGCCCCAGACCTTGTCGGTTTCCTGATCCTTGGTGGTGATGATGATGACCGGGATGTGCCCGGTTTCCGGGTCTTTGGTCAACTGACGGGTCGCCTGAAAACCGTTGAGGCCGGGCATGACGATGTCCATCAGCACGGCGTCGGGTTTTTCCTGACGGGCCAGGGCCACGCCATCGGCGCCGTTTTCGGCTTTCAACACTTCATGACCGTGCTTTTCCAGCATGCCGGTCAGTTTGTACATTTCGGTCGGCGAATCATCGACGATCAGAATACGTGCCATGGTCTTCCCCATTCTTCTTGTCGACGCCGGGCCCGCTGGCCGAGCGTCACTGTGCGTGTCCTACTGCGGCAAAACGGCGGCAAAGCCCGGTACATGGGCCTGGATCGCGTTCAGCAGTTCTTCCTTGCTGAAAGGCTTGGTCAAAAACTGGTCGGAGCCGACGATGCGCCCCTTGGCCTTGTCGAACAGCCCGTCCTTGGACGACAGCATAATCACTGGCGTGGACTTGAACGCACTGTTGTTCTTGATTAAAGCGCAGGTCTGATAACCATCCAGGCGCGGCATCATGATGTCGACAAAGATAATGCCGGGGTGATGGTCGGCAATCTTGGCCAGCGCATCGAAACCATCGATGGCGGTGATCACTTCACAGCCCACGTTCTTCAACAGCGTTTCGGCGGTGCGGCGAATCGTCTTCGAATCGTCGATCACCATGACCTTCAAGGCGCTGGAATGCTGTTCCATAAATGCTCTACCGTCGCCTTTGCGAATCAATTTGTCCGTTTGACGGCTCGAAACCCTTGATACTCAAGGGCCAGCACCATATGGCAGCCTTTTTAGCACAGTCTCCAAATCCAATCTATCGGGCGACCTTTGCGGTGGTTTTTCCTTGACCGGGAACACACTCAGCGCCACTCTGACGCCACTTTTTCTGGCCTTGCGCCTACCCAAATTTCGAGGAAATACCCATGAGCGTTCGCGTCGGGATTGTCATGGACCCAATCGCCAGCATCTCCTATAAAAAGGATAGCTCGCTGGCCATGCTGCTGGCCGCGCAAAAGCGCGGCTGGGAACTGTTCTATATGGAACAGCGGGATTTGTACCAGGGCGAAGGTGAAGCACGGGCGCGGATGCGGCCACTGAAGGTCTTCGCCAACCCGCAAAAGTGGTTCGAGCTGGAAGCCGAGACCGATGCGTTGCTGAGCGATCTGGACGTGATCCTGATGCGCAAGGATCCGCCGTTCGACATGGAATTCGTCTACTCCACGTATCTGCTGGAGCAAGCCGAGCGCGCGGGCGTGCTGGTGGTCAACAAGCCGCAAAGCCTGCGCGACTGCAACGAAAAGCTGTTCGCCACACTGTTCCCGCAGTGCACGCCGCCGACCGTGGTCAGCCGCCGCGCCGACGTGCTGCGTGAATTCGCCGCCAAGCACGGCGACGTGATCCTCAAGCCGCTGGACGGCATGGGTGGCACCTCGATCTTCCGTCACCGCGTGGGTGATCCGAACCTGTCGGTCATCCTCGAAACCCTGACCGCGCTGGGCACCCAGCAGATCATGGGCCAGGCTTACCTGCCGGCAATCAAGGATGGCGACAAGCGCATCCTGATGATCGACGGCGAGCCGGTGGATTACTGCCTGGCGCGGATTCCTGCCGCTGGCGAAACCCGTGGCAACCTGGCCGCCGGTGGCCGTGGCGAAGCCCGACCGCTGACCGACAAGGATCGCTGGATTGCCGCCCAAGTCGGCCCGACCCTGCGCGAGAAAGGCCTGCTGTTCGTCGGCCTGGACGTGATCGGCGAAAGCCTGACCGAAATCAACGTCACCAGCCCGACCTGCATTCGCGAGATTGATAACGCGTTTGGCACCGACATCGGCGGCCTGTTGATGGATGCCATCGATCAGAAGCTCAAGGCCCGTTGATATAGAACAGCCAAGGTGAATCCAACATTGCGTTATCATGCGCGGCCTGTGAAAAACGCGATGTTGGTTTTCTTGTCATGACGCTCCCGTCCGATCTGCCCGCTGAACTCGCCCATCGTGGCGTGCGCCCGGCCGATCGCCTCGGTTTTACCCTGTTTCTGGCAGCGCTGATTCACCTGGCCTTGCTGTTGGGCGTCGGGTTCACCATGGTCGAACCCAAGCAAATCAGCAAAACCCTGGAAATCACCCTCGCCACTTTCAAAAGCGAAACCAAGCCGAAAAAAGCTGATTTCCTCGCTCAAGACAATCAGCAAGGCAGCGGCACCCTGGATAAGAAGGCGATTCCCAAGACCACCGAGGTCGCGCCGTTCCAGGACACCAAGGTGCAAAAAGTCACCCCGCCGCCGGCCGCCAAGCCTGAAGTACAGGCCGCCGCGCCCAAGGCTGCCGTGACGACCATCGCGCCGAAGCCGAAAAAAGCCGTCGCCAAAAACGAAGAACCCAAGACTGAACCCAAACCCGCCGTGGCCGCGCCGACGTTCGACAGCTCGCAACTGTCCAGCGACATCGCCAGCCTCGAAGCGGAACTGGCCAACGAACAACAGCTGTACGCCAAACGCCCGCGTATCCACCGTTTGAGCGCGGCCTCGACCATGCGTGACAAGGGCGCCTGGTATAAGGACGAATGGCGCAAGAAAGTCGAGCGCATCGGCAACCTCAATTACCCCGACGAAGCACGGCGCAAGCAGATCTACGGCAATTTGCGGCTGATGGTTTCGATCAACAGCGACGGTTCGCTGTTTGAAGTGCTGGTGCTGGAGTCGTCCGGGCAACCGTTGCTGGATCAGGCAGCGCAGCGGATTGTGCGGCTCGCGGCGCCGTTTGCACCGTTTACCGGGGATTTGTCGGATGTCGACCGGCTGGAAATCATCCGCACGTGGAAGTTTGCCCGTGGGGACAAGTTGTCGAGTAATTAGGGGGCACGCGGTCTGTGTAGCAGCTGGCGAAGCCTGCGTTCGAGGACGTAGTCCTCGCAAACCCGCGAAACGCGGTCATCCTGAAGAAATGATGTATGGTTATTTACGACTGCTTCGCAGCCGAACGCAGGCTTCGCCAGCTGCTACAGGGGTGTGCGACACCATTTCCTGTGCATCCCCAGCTTGTCAGTTCGCCCCTCCAACGCCACACTAGCGCTCATGAAGAACGTCAGCCCCAGCTACCTCAAGCATCACTTCCTGATCGCCATGCCGCACATGGCCGACCCGAACTTTGCGCACACCTTGACCTACATCGTCGAGCACACGGCCAATGGTGCCATGGGGCTGGTAGTCAACCGCCCACAAGAACTGAACCTGGCCGATATCCTCGAGCAACTGCGCCCGGACATCGAGCCGCCGATGCTCTGCCAGCATGTGCCGATCTTTATCGGCGGTCCGGTGCAGACGGATCGCGGGTTTGTCCTGCATCCGTCGGGAAAAACCTTTCAGGCCACCGTCGAACTCGACGGCGAACTGGCCCTGTCGACCTCCCAGGATGTGCTGTTCGCCATCGCTGACGGCGTCGGCCCGGCGAAAAGCGTGATCACTCTCGGCTATGCCGGCTGGGAAGCCGGGCAACTGGAGGCCGAACTGGCCGACAACGCCTGGCTGACCTGCCCTTACAACGCCGACATCCTGTTCAACACCAGCAGCGAACTGCGCCTCGAAGCGGCGGCCAGGCACCTGGGCGTCAATCTCAGCCTGCTGACCAGCCAGGCGGGCCACGCCTGATGGCCCTGCGACTGATTTTGGGATTTGACTACGGCACCAAACAGATCGGCGTAGCGGTCGGCCAGGTGATTACCGGCCAGGCCCGCGAGCTCTGCACCTTGAAGGCACAAAACGGTATTCCCGACTGGAATCAGGTCGAAGCCCTGATCAAGGAATGGAAGCCCGACGCCGTGGTCGTCGGACTGCCGCTGAACATGGACGGCACGCCAAGCGACATGTGCCTGCGGGCCGAAAAGTTCGCCCGCCGCCTCAACGGTCGTTACAACCTGCCCTTCTATACCCACGACGAGCGCCTGACCACGTTCGAGGCCAAGGGCGAGCGGCGTGATCGTGGCGGCCAGAAAGGCAGTTACCGCGACAACCCGGTCGATGCCATCGCCGCCGCCCTGCTGCTGCAAGGCTGGCTCGACGAAAACACCGCACTGTTCGAATCCTGAAGAGCCGCCCCGGCGTCTCTATTAGCTACAACCCGAGCCACCACTCAAGCACCACTCGGTTCGGGCCCAAGAAGGAGCAACCATGAGCCTGCCCAATCCCGTTGAACTGATCAGCCAGATGGCGACCCGGCTTGACGCCTATCTGGCCAAACGTGGCATCAGCGAACCGCGCTATATCGGTATTCGTACCGGCGGCGTCTGGGTCGCCCAGGCGTTGCTCGATGAACTGGGCAGCGATTCTCCGCTCGGCACCCTGGACGTTTCCTTCTACCGCGACGACTTCAGCCAGAACGGCCTGCACCCGCAAGTGCGCCCCTCGGCCCTGCCGTTCGAGATCGAAGGCCAGCACCTGGTGCTGATCGACGACGTACTGATGAGCGGCCGGACCATCCGCGCCGCCCTGAACGAACTGTTCGACTATGGCCGACCGGCCAGCGTAACGCTGGTGTGCCTGCTGGACCTGGACGCCGGCGAGCTGCCGATCCGCCCGAACGTGGTGGGCGCGACCTTGTCGCTGGCCGCCCACGAGCGGGTGAAGCTGTCCGGTCCGGAGCTCAAGCTCGAACTGCAAGACCTTGCCCTTTAACTCGCCCTATTGAGAGTCCCCCTCGCGATGACGCCTCTAGAAACCAAGCGCCCGCTGCAGCTCAATGATCAGGGCCAGCTGCGCCACTTCCTCTCGCTCGACGGTTTGCGCCGCGAGCTGCTGACGGAAATCCTCGACACCGCCGACTCGTTCCTCGAAGTCGGCGCCCGGGCGGTGAAGAAGGTCCCGTTGCTGCGCGGCAAGACCGTGTGCAACGTGTTCTTCGAGAACTCCACCCGCACCCGTACCACTTTCGAACTGGCGGCCCAACGCCTGTCTGCGGATGTGATCACCCTGAACGTGTCGACGTCGTCGGCGAGCAAGGGCGAAACCCTGCTCGACACCTTGCGCAACCTCGAAGCCATGGCCGCCGACATGTTCGTCGTGCGTCACGGTGATTCCGGCGCGGCGCACTTTATCGCCGAACACGTGTGCCCACAGGTGGCGATCATCAACGGCGGCGACGGCCGTCACGCCCACCCGACCCAGGGCATGCTCGACATGCTCACCATCCGTCGACACAAGGGCGGCTTCGAAAACCTCTCGGTGGCCATCGTTGGCGACATCCTGCACTCGCGGGTGGCGCGCTCGAACATGCTCGCGCTGAAAACCCTCGGCTGCCCGGACATCCGTGTGATCGCGCCAAAAACCCTGCTGCCGATCGGCATCGAGCAATACGGCGTGAAGGTGTACACCGACATGACCGAAGGCCTGAAAGACGTCGATGTCGTGATCATGCTGCGTCTGCAGCGCGAACGCATGACCGGCGGCCTGCTGCCGAGCGAAGGCGAGTTCTACCGCCTGTTCGGCCTGACCACCGCGCGCCTGGCCGGGGCCAAACCCGATTGCATCGTCATGCACCCGGGGCCGATCAACCGAGGGGTGGAGATTGAGTCGGCGGTGGCCGACGGCCCGCACTCGGTGATCCTCAACCAGGTCACCTACGGTATTGCGATTCGTATGGCCGTGCTGTCCATGGCCATGAGCGGGCAGACTGCCCAGCGCCAATTCGAGCAGGAGAACGCCCAGTGAAGCTCAGCATTCTCGGCGCCCGCGTCATCGACCCCACCTCGGGTCTGGATAAAGTTACCGACATTCACATCGAAGCCTGCAAGATCGTCGCCCTTGGTGCTGCGCCGGCCGGTTTTGTCCCGGTCGAGACCATCGACGCCAAAGGCCTGGTGGCCGCGCCTGGCCTGGTTGACCTGAACGTCGCCCTGCGCGAGCCGGGTTACAGCCGCAAAGGTTCGATTGCCAGCGAAACCCGCGCTGCGGCGGCCGGTGGCGTGACCAGCCTGTGCTGCCCGCCAAAGACCAAACCGGTGCTGGACACCTCGGCCGTGGCCGAATTGATCCTCGACCGCGCCCGCGAAGCCGGCAACACCAAAGTCTTCCCGATTGGCGCCCTGAGCAAAGGCCTGGACGGCGAACAGCTTGCAGAGCTCGTTGCACTGCGCGATGCCGGCTGCGTGGCCTTCGGCAACGGTCTGGAGAGCTTCCGCAACACCCGCACGCTGTGCCGGGCGCTGGAATATGCAGCGACCTTCGATCTGACGGTGATTTTCAACTCGCAGGATCATGATCTGGCCGAAGGTGGCCTGGCCCACGAAGGCCCGACCGCCAGTTTCCTTGGCTTGCCGGGGATTCCGGAAACGGCTGAAACCGTGGCCCTGGCCCGAGATCTGTTGCTGGTCGAGCAAAGCGGCGTGCGTGCGCACTTCAGCCAGCTCACCAGCGCTCGCGGCGTGGCCCTGATCGCCCAGGCCCAGGCCCGTGGACTGCCAGTGACCGCCGATGTGGCGTTGTACCAACTGATCCTGACCGACGAAGCACTGATTGGCTTCAGCAGCCTGTATCACGTCCAGCCGCCGCTGCGCACCCGCGCTGACCGCGATGGCCTGCGTGCGGCAGTGAAGTCGGGGGTGGTTTCGGCCATCTCCAGCCATCACCAGCCTCACGAGCGCGACGCCAAACTGGCGCCGTTCGGTGCCACCGAGCCGGGCATCAGCAGCGTCGAGCTGTTGCTGCCGCTGGCAATGACGCTGGTGGAGGACGGTTTGCTCGATCTGCCGACACTGTTGACGCGTCTCAGTGCCGGACCTGCCGAGGCGTTGCGCCTGCCAGCGGGTAAATTGACCGTCGGTGGGGCGGCGGACATCGTGCTGTTCGACCCGGCGGCTTCGACCGTGGCCGGCGAAACCTGGCTGTCCAAGGGTGAGAACTGCCCGTTTATTGGCCACAGCTTGCCGAGCGTGGTGCGCTACACCTTGGTGGATGGGCGGATTAGCCACCAGGCCTAAAAGCAAAAGATCGCAGCCTGCGGCAGCTCCTACAGGGAAACGCATATCTCGTGTAGGAGCTGGCGAAGCCTGCGATTTTTTGATCTTTACTTAACGGCTCTGCGCGTTACGCACTGAAACCTAAAAAGCAAAAGATCGCAGCCTGCGGCAGCGCCTACAGGGAAACGCATATCTCGTGTAGGAGCTGGCGAAGCCTGCGATCTTTTGATCTTTACTTAACGGCTCTGCGCGTTACGCACTGAAACCTAAAAAGCAAAAGATCGCAGCCTGCGGCAGCTCCTACAGGGAAACGCATATCTCGTGTAGGAGCTGGCGAAGCCTGCGATCTTTTGATCTTTACTTAACGGCTCTGCGCGTTACGCACTGAAACCTAAAAAGCAAAAGATCGCAGCCTGCGGCAGCTCCTACAGGGAAACGCATATCTCGTGTAGGAGCTGGCGAAGCCTGCGATCTTTTGATCTTTACTTAACGGCTCTGTGCGTTACGCACTGAAACCTGGTCGTTCAGCGTCCAGAAGTCATACAGCACCCCCACGAAGAACAACCCGCCCGTCACCAGGTACAGCAACCCGCTGATCCACTTCCCTTGATACATCCGGTGCACGCCGAACACCCCAAGGAATGTCAGCAGAATCCACGCCACGCTGTATTCGAGCGGCCCGGCGGTAAATCGCAGGTCGGCTTCCCGGTCCATGGCCGGAATCAGAAACAGGTCGATCAGCCAACCGATGCCCAGCAAACCAAACGTGAAGAACCAGATCGTCCCGGTCACCGGCTTGCCGTAATAGAAGCGATGAGCCCCGGTAAAACCGAAAATCCACAACAGGTATCCGATCACTTTGCTGTGGGTGTCTTGCTGCGCTCCAGACTGTTGATAGGTGTTCATGAAGGACCTCGATTCACACGATAGATAAATATTGTTGAATTCTTTGTGACTTTTTTACAGGCGTCCGACGTATGGCAAATGCTACCTTCACTCCCGTCAAAGCCTTATAACACCTGACCTCTGTCCGACAATTGCCTCCAACTGCCGCTTATTTGCCTCAGTTGACCGCCAGGTTCAATCGACCAACGGCCTCGGAAGGGACAAAAAAGCTGTTATAAAGTTGCGCGCTAACCCATATGAGCCTTGCCTAATGCGTCCATTTTTCAAGACATGGCTAACCATTTGCCTATTAATGCCACTGGCCGCCCACGCCACCAATCGTGAGCAACGTCTTCCTAACGTTAATGGTTACACCCCTAAATCCCATGTTTCTGCTCCTTCGAGCAAAAACAAACAAACTGCAAAAAATTCCACCCACCTGGCCACTGCCAACAGCAAGCTGGTTCCGCCGATGGCGACCAAGCAAAGCAGCAACGTGTTGAGCCGTGCCGTGAATGTCCTCGGCACTCCTTACCGTTGGGGCGGCAGCAGCCCAAGTAAAGGGTTCGACTGCAGTGGCTTGGTGAAATACGCGTTTAACGACGCCACGTTCGACCTGCCACGGACTTCCAACGCCATGGCCAGCGGTCATGGGCAGAAAGTCGAGCGCAAGGATCTGAAGCCGGGCGATCTGATTTTCTTCAATATCAAGAGCCGCAAGGTCAATCACGTTGCCATCTACCTGGGCAACGACCGCTTCATCCACGCACCGCGCCGTGGCAAGTCGGTGACCATCGATACGCTGAAGAAGCCGTACTGGGAAAGCCACTACGTGGTGGCCAAGCGGGTTCTGCCGAAAGAACCGCATCAGATGCGCGTCGTTCAGCGCTGATTTGAAGCAAGATCAAAAGATCGCCGCCTTCGGCAGCTCCTACAGGGAAACGCGTATCCCTGTAGGAGCTGCCGAAGGTTCGGGCTGCGTTCGGACGATCTTTTGCTTTAAGGCTTAAAAATTATCCGGCGACCGCGCCTTCTCCCGCGCATGCTCACGGCTGATCAAGCCCTTGGTCACCAACTCCTTCAAACACATATCCAGCGTCTGCATCCCCAGGTTGCCCCCGGTCTGAATCGACGAGTACATCTGTGCCACCTTATCCTCGCGGATCAGGTTACGGATCGCCGACGTACCGAGCATGATTTCGTGCGCCGCAATCCGCCCGCCGCCGATCTTCTTGACCAGCGTCTGGGACACCACCGCCAGCAACGACTCGGACAACATCGAGCGCACCATCGACTTCTCATCCCCCGGAAACACGTCCACCACCCGGTCTATGGTTTTCGCCGCCGACGTGGTGTGCAGCGTGCCAAACACCAGGTGGCCAGTCTCGGCAGCCGTCAGGGCCAGGCGGATGGTCTCCAGATCGCGCATCTCCCCGACCAGAATCACATCTGGGTCTTCCCGCAGGGCCGAGCGCAGGGCGGTGGCGAAGCTGCGGGTATCTCGATGGACTTCGCGCTGGTTGATCAGGCATTTACGCGATTCATGGACGAACTCGATCGGGTCTTCGATGGTGAGGATATGGTGATGGCGATGGTTGTTCAGGTAATCGATCATCGCCGCCAGGGTGGTGGATTTGCCGGAACCGGTCGGACCGGTCACCAGCACCAGGCCACGGGGCGCTTCGGTAATCTTGCGAAACACATCTCCCATGCCCAAGTCGTCCATGCTCAGGACCTTCGAAGGGATGGTCCGGAACACCGCGCCGGCGCCACGGTTCTGGTTGAACGCATTGACCCGAAAACGCGCCACACCCGGCACTTCAAAGGAGAAGTCGGTTTCCAGGTGCTTCTCGAAGTCCACCCGCTGGGTGTCGTTCATGATGTCGTAGATCAGCTCATGCACCTGCTTGTGGTCCAGGGCCGGCAGGTTGATGCGCCGCACGTCGCCGTCGACGCGAATCATCGGTGGCAGGCCGGCAGACAGGTGCAAGTCGGACGCGCCCTGTTTGGCGCTGAATGCCAGCAGCTCAGTGATATCCATAGCGCTCCTCAATTCCAGTAGAATGCCGCGAACCTTCAGACCAGCGGCGCCTCTTGATGTCCACGATAGCAGACAACATTCTCCAGGTTAGTTCGCGCATCCAGGCAGCGACCCAAGCGGCTCACCGCGACGAGCACAGCGTCCAGCTGCTGGCCGTGAGCAAGACCAAGCCTGCCGAGGCCCTGCGTGAAGCCCATGCCGCCGGGATCCGTGACTTTGGCGAGAACTATCTGCAGGAAGCCCTGGGCAAACAGCTCGAATTGACTGACCTGCCCTTGATCTGGCACTTCATCGGCCCCATTCAATCGAACAAGACTCGCGCTATCGCCGAGCACTTCGCTTGGGTGCATTCCGTGGATCGTTTGAAAATCGCACAACGCCTGTCCGAACAACGTCCTGCCGAGCTGCCCCCGCTGAACATCTGCATCCAGGTCAACGTCAGCGGCGAAGACAGCAAGTCCGGCTGCACCCCGGCCGACCTGCCGGCCCTCGCCACTGCCATCTGCGCCCTGCCGCGCCTCAAGTTGCGCGGGTTGATGGCGATTCCCGAGCCGACTGAAGATCGCGCCGCCCAGGACGCTGCTTTTGCGGCGGTGCAACGCCTGCAAGCCAGCCTCAATCTGCCGCTCGACACACTTTCCATGGGCATGAGCCACGACCTTGAGTCGGCCATTGCCCAAGGCGCCACCTGGGTCCGCATTGGTACGGCCCTGTTTGGCGCCCGTGATTACAGTCAACCGTGAACCATGGCTGACTTCTCTCTTGATAAGGACCTGACATGAGCAAGACTCGTATTGCCTTTATCGGTGCCGGCAACATGGCCGCCAGCCTGATCGGTGGCCTGCGCGCCAAAGGCCTGGACGCAGCCCACATCCGCGCCAGCGATCCGGGCGCTGAAACCCGCGCACGCGTGAGCGCTGAGCACGGCATCGAAGTATTCGCCGACAACGCCGACGCGATTCAAGACGCCGATGTGGTCGTGCTGGCGGTCAAACCCCAGGCGATGAAAGCCGTGTGCGAAGCGATTCGCCCGAGCCTCAAGCCGAATCAACTGGTGGTGTCCATCGCCGCCGGCATCACCTGCGCCAGCATGAACAACTGGCTCGGCGCCCAGCCGATCGTGCGCTGCATGCCCAACACCCCGGCGCTGCTGCGCCAGGGCGTGAGCGGTTTGTACGCCACGACTGAGGTGAACGCCGAACAACGCCAGCAGGCCCAAGAGCTGTTGTCCGCCGTCGGCATCGCGCTGTGGCTGGACGAAGAGCAGCAACTGGACGCGGTGACCGCCGTTTCCGGCTCGGGCCCGGCGTACTTCTTCCTGTTGATCGAAGCGATGACCGCTGCAGGTGTAAAACTCGGCCTGCCCGCAGAAATCGCCGCACAACTGACCGTGCAAACCGCCCTGGGCGCCGCCCATATGGCGGTCGCGAGTGACGTCGACGCCGCCGAACTGCGTCGCCGCGTGACTTCGCCGGCCGGCACCACGGAAGCGGCCATCAAGTCGTTCCAGGCCGGGGGCTTCGAAGCCCTGGTCGAAAAAGCACTCGGCGCCGCCGCCCACCGTTCAGCCGAGATGGCCGAGCAACTGGGTCGCTAATCAGCTCTTACAAAGGAATCAATAATGCTCGGACTCAATGACGCTGCCATTTTCATCATTAAAACCCTGGGCAGCCTGTACCTGCTGATCGTGCTGATGCGCTTCATCCTGCAACTGGTTCGGGCGAATTTCTACAACCCGCTCTGCCAGTTCATCGTGAAAGCCACTCAACCACTGCTCAAGCCTCTGCGCCGGGTTATCCCGAGCATGTTCGGGCTGGACATGTCGTCACTGGTGCTGGCGCTGATCATTCAAATGGCCCTGATCGCGATCATCCTGACGCTCAAGGGCTTCCAGGTCGACTGGCTGTTCTTGATCCCTTGGGCACTGATCGCCCTCTTCGCGCTGTTTTTGAACATTCTGTTCTACGCGATGATCATCAGCGTGATTCTGTCCTGGGTCGCACCGGGCAGCCACAATCCGGGCGCCGAACTGGTGGCTCAGATCACTGAACCGGTACTCGCGCCGTTCCGCCGGATCCTTCCGAGCCTCGGCGGCCTCGACATCTCGCCGATCTTCGCGTTTATCCTGATCCAGTTGCTGCAAAGCTGGGTGATCCCGCGCCTGGCTTACTTCGCCTTCATGCCGCAGGGTCTGCTCGGGCTGATCTGATGAGCTACTTTCGCTGGGACGGTGATGACCTGATTCTGGAGTGTCACCTGCAACCGGCGGCCCGCAGCGATGATTTCTGCGGGCTGCACGGCGATCGATTGAAGATCCGCCTGACCGCGCCGCCGGTAGAGGGCAAGGCCAATGCGTACTTGATGGCATTTTTGGCCAAGGCGTTCGGGGTTTCCAAAAGTCAGGTGAGTTTGCTCAGCGGCGAATTGAACCGGCAGAAACGGGTGCGGATTTGTTCGCCGAAGAAGTTGCCGCAGTTGCCTGGCTTGATGCGGTAGAACTGATAAACCGAGGCGTTGCATTCGCGAGCAAGCCCGCTCCCACAAGGGAATGCGTACCCCTGTGGGAGCGGGCTTGCTCGCGAATGGCGCACCTCGGTCTGACTGAATGAAATCAAGCCCGGCCTTTGCTTGCCGCTAGCCACACTGGTCTTTAGACTTACGCCTCATTTCAACGAGAGCAGGGTCGATGCCAACTGCCTTTCCCGCCGATTCTGTTGGCCTGGTGACGCCGCAAGTGGCGCACTTCAGTGAACCCCTGGCCCTGGCCTGCGGCCGTTCGCTCCCAGCTTATGACCTGATCTATGAAACCTACGGCACGCTGAACGCCACGGCGAGCAATGCCGTGCTGATCTGCCACGCGTTGTCGGGTCACCATCACGCTGCCGGCTTCCACAGCCCCGACGAGCGCAAACCCGGTTGGTGGGACAGCTGCATCGGCCCCGGCAAGCCGATCGACACCCGCAAGTTCTTCGTGGTCAGCCTGAACAACCTCGGCGGCTGCAACGGCTCCACCGGTCCGAGCAGCATCAACCCGGAAACCGGCAAGCCGTTCGGCGCCGACTTCCCGGTGCTGACCGTGGAAGACTGGGTGCACAGCCAGGAGCGCCTGTCCGACCTGCTCGGCATCCGCCAGTGGGCGGCGGTGATTGGCGGCAGCCTCGGCGGCATGCAGGCCTTGCAATGGACCATCACCTACCCGGACCGCGTGCGGCATTGCCTGGCCATCGCCTCGGCGCCCAAGCTGTCGGCGCAGAACATCGCCTTCAACGAAGTCGCGCGCCAGGCGATCCTGACCGACCCCGAGTTCCACGGCGGTTCATTCCAGGAAGCGGGCGTGATCCCCAAGCGCGGCTTGATGCTGGCGCGAATGGTCGGGCACATCACCTACCTGTCCGATGATTCCATGGGCGAGAAATTCGGCCGTGGCCTGAAGAGTGAAAAGCTCAACTACGACTTCCACAGCGTCGAGTTCCAGGTCGAGAGCTACCTGCGTTATCAGGGCGAAGAGTTCTCCGGGCGTTTCGACGCCAACACCTACCTGCTGATGACCAAGGCGCTGGACTACTTCGACCCGGCGGCGAACTTCGACGATGACCTGGCAAAAACCTTCGCCGGAGCCACCGCCAAGTTCTGCGTGATGTCCTTCACCACCGACTGGCGCTTCTCCCCTGCGCGCTCGCGGGAACTGGTGGATGCGCTGATGGCGGCCAAAAAAGACGTCTGCTACCTCGAGATCGATGCTCCGCAAGGCCACGACGCCTTCCTGATTCCGATCCCGCGCTACTTGCAGGCGTTCAGCAACTACATGAACCGTATTAGTTTGTGAGAAAGCCATGAGAGCTGATCTGGAAATCATCCAGGAATGGATTCCCGCCGGTAGCCGCGTGCTCGACCTCGGTTGCGGCGACGGCGAACTGCTGACCTGGCTGCGGGACAACAAGCAAGTCACCGGCTACGGCCTGGAAAACGACCCGGACAACATCGCCGAGTGCGTGGCCAAAGGCATCAACGTGATCGAGCAGGACCTGGACAAAGGCCTCGGCAACTTTGCCAGCAACAGCTTCGACGTCGTGGTCATGACCCAGGCGTTGCAAGCCGTGCACTACCCGGACAAGATTCTCGACGAAATGCTGCGGGTCGGGCGCCAGTGCATCATCACCTTCCCCAATTTCGGTCACTGGCGTTGCCGCTGGTACCTGGCGAGCAAGGGCCGGATGCCAGTTTCCGAGTTCCTGCCGTACACCTGGTACAACACGCCGAACATCCACTTCTGCACTTTCGGCGACTTTGAAGAGTTGTGCCGCGAACGTGAAGCGAAGGTCATTGATCGGCTTGCTGTGGATCAACAGCACCGACACGGGTGGGCCAGTAAGCTATGGCCTAATCTATTAGGTGAGATCGGTATCTACCGCGTCAGCAGCCCCGGGCTGCAAGACCACAAGGTCGCGGTCTGAACCACGCCATTTCAAGGAGAACGATCATGGGTCGTCTAGCACTGTTTCTACTTACTGCCTGCCTGAGCGTCACCGCCATGGCCGCCGACGTTATCAAAGGCGAGCGTCAGGAAACTTTTGGCGACGTGACGGTGCACTACAACACCTTCAATTCCACCTACCTGACGCCGGACATTGCCAAAGCGGCGGAGCTGATCCGCAGCAAGAGTCAGGGCGTGATCAACGTTTCGGTAATCAAGGACGGCAAACCGCTGATCTCTCAGGTCAGCGGCACGGTCAAAGACCTGACCAGCCAAAGCGTCCCGCTGAGCTTCAAACAGGTGACTGAGCAAGGCGCGGTTTACTACATTGCCCAGTACCCGGTGCCTCAGCAGGAAATCCGCACGTTCGAGATCAAGGTCCAGAACGGCGACAAAATCAACACCATCAATTTCAACCAAGAGCTTTTCCCCGGCGAATGATGAACTTCACGCAACTCGTACTGGCCAGCCATAACGCCGGCAAACTCAAGGAACTCCAGGCCATGCTCGGCGAATCGGTGCAACTGCGCTCGATCGGCGAGTTCAGCAGCGTCGAGCCGGAAGAAACCGGCCTGTCGTTCGTCGAGAACGCCATCCTCAAGGCGCGCAATGCCGCGCGCATCTCAGGTTTGCCGGCGCTGGCCGATGATTCGGGGCTGGCGGTGGATTTCCTTGGCGGTGCGCCGGGGATCTACTCCGCGCGTTACGCCGACGGTCAGGGTGATGCGGCGAACAACGCCAAGCTGCTCGACGTGCTCAAAGACGTGCCTGAGGCCGAACGCGGTGCGCAGTTCGTCTGCGTCCTGGCGCTGGTACGGCATGCCGACGATCCGTTGCCGATCCTTTGCGAAGGCCTGTGGCATGGGCGCATTCTGCCGGCGGCCAGCGGCCAGCACGGTTTTGGCTACGACCCGCTGTTCTGGGTGCCCGAGCGTGACTGCTCCAGCGCCGAGCTGAGCCCGAGCGACAAGAACCTGATCAGCCACCGCGCCCGTGCAATGGATCTGCTGCGCCAGCGTCTGGGCCTGAAATGACCCACGACTCATCCGCGTCGCCGCTGATCTTCGGCGGCGCCGCCCAATCGCCTCGGGCTGCGCTCCCCACACTGCCGCCCTTGGCGCTGTATATCCATATCCCGTGGTGTGTGCGCAAATGCCCTTATTGCGACTTCAATTCCCACACCGCCAGCCCGGTGCTGCCGGAAGAAGAGTATGTCGACGCATTGCTGGCCGACCTCGATCAGGACCTGCACGCGGTTTACAGCCGTGAGCTGAGTTCGATTTTCTTTGGTGGCGGCACGCCAAGCCTGTTCAGCGCCGGGGCCTTGGGCCGTTTGCTCAAAGGCGTGGAGCAGCGCATTCCGTTTGCCAGCGACATCGAAATCACCCTGGAAGCCAATCCCGGGACGTTCGAGCAGGAGAAGTTCGTCGCCTACCGGGCGCTGGGCATCAATCGCCTGTCGATCGGCATCCAGAGCTTCCAGGAAGAGAAACTCAAGGCCCTGGGGCGGATTCACAACGGTGACGAGGCGGTGCGTGCCGCCGGCATGGCCCGTCAGGCCGGGTTCGACAACTTCAACCTGGACCTGATGCACGGTTTGCCCGATCAGTCGCTGGACGACGCCTTGAGCGACCTGCGCCAGGCCATCGCACTGAAACCGACCCACTTGTCCTGGTATCAGCTGACGCTGGAGCCGAACACGGTGTTCTGGAACCAGCCGCCAACGCTGCCGGAAGACGACACGTTGTGGGATATCCAGGAGGCCGGCCAGGCGCTGCTGGCCGAACACGGTTACGCGCAATACGAAGTCTCGGCCTATGCCCAGCCTGGTCGCCCGGCGCGGCATAACCTCAATTACTGGAGTTTCGGCGACTTCATCGGGATCGGCGCTGGCGCCCACGGCAAGCTCAGCCACCCGGACGGGCGCATCGTCCGTACCTGGAAGACCCGCTTGCCGAAGGACTACCTCAACCCGGCCAAAAGCTTCAAGGCCGGCGAGAAAGCCCTGACCAACGACGAACTGCCATTCGAGTTCCTGATGAACGCCTTGCGCCTGACCGAGGGCGTGGAATCTCGCCTGTATCCGGAGCGCACCGGGCTCGCGCTGGAAAGCCTCGCCGAAGGTCGCCGTGAAGCCGAACAAAGCGGCTTGTTGCAGGTCGAACCGTCACGTCTGGCGGCGACGATGCGCGGACAACTGTTTCTCAACGACTTGCTGCAGACATTTCTGAGCTGATTTCAGCCTTAAGGGAAAACCAATGGATTTGATCCTCGACCTGCTCGCCACCGTGTCCCGCTGGAGCCGTAGCAACCTGTCGGAAATCTCTCTGGCACTGGTGGGCTGCCTGCTGGTGCTGTTTGGCGCGGACATCAAAGGCTGGGTCGAACAGCGCCTGGGCGGCCTCGCCGGCGCCTTGCGCGTCCCAATGATGGCCCTGCTGTGCATGGTCGGCAGCGGCCTCGCGCTGATCTACGCCACGCCATGGATCATCAAAGGCCTGAGCCAGTTCAACAACTACAGCCTCGCGCCCGTGTTGCTGGTGGTGCTGGTGTTGATCGGCGTAGTCGCCGACCGCCGCTGAATTTCGAAACACCACAAAACAACTGTGGGAGCGGGCTTGCTCGCGAAGGCGCCGTGTCAGCCGACATTAGAGTTGAATGACACACCGCTTTCGCGAGCAAGCCCGCTCCCACATTGGATATTGCGTAGGGCTCAGGACTGCTTTTCGAACTTCAGGTCCCACACGCCATGCCCAAGCCGTTCGCCGCGGCGTTCGAACTTGGTGATCGGGCGCTCGGTCGGGCGCGGGACGCATTTGCCGTCTTCGGCAAGGTTGCGATAACCCGGCGCAACGTTCATCACTTCCAGCATGTACTCGGCGTACGGCTCCCAGTCGGTCGCCATGTGCAACACACCGCCGACCTTCAACTTGCTGCGCACCAGCTCAGCGAACGACGCTTGAACAATGCGGCGCTTGTGATGGCGGCTCTTGTGCCACGGGTCCGGGAAAAACAGCATCAGACGATCAAGGCTGTTATCGGCCACGCAGTTGTTGAGCACTTCGATCGCGTCGCAATCGTAGACCCGCAGATTGGTCAGGCCCTGAGTCAGCACGCCATTGAGCAGCGCGCCAACACCCGGACGGTGAACTTCCACACCGATGAAATCCTGCTCCGGCGAAGCGGCAGCCATTTCCAGCAGCGAATGGCCCATGCCGAAACCGATTTCCAGGGAACGCGGCGCCGAACGGCCGAACACCTGGTCGAAATCCACCGGCGCATCGGCCAGCGGCAGGACGAACAGCGGGGTGCCCTGCTCCAGGCCTTTTTGCTGGCCTTCGGTCATGCGCCCGGCGCGCATCACGAAACTCTTGATGCGGCGGTGTTGGCGTTCTTCGCCTTCTGCAGGCGTGACAGGCGTGTCGTTTGATTCAGTCATCAATGGCTCTTACTTGATCAGACCATCCAGCGGCGAGGAGGCGCTGGCATAGAGTTTTTTCGGCATGCGGCCGGCGAGGTAGGCCAGGCGGCCTGCCACGATGGCGTGTTTCATGGCTTCAGCCATCATGATCGGCTGCTGGGCATGGGCGATGGCCGAGTTCATCAGCACCGCCTCGCAACCCAGTTCCATGGCGATGGTGGCGTCGGAAGCAGTACCGACACCGGCATCCACCAGCACCGGAATCCTGGCTTCTTCGAGGATGATCTGCAGGTTGTACGGGTTGCAGATCCCCAGGCCCGTGCCGATCAGACCGGCCAGCGGCATGACTGCAATGCAGCCGATTTCCGCGAGTTGACGGGCGATGATCGGGTCATCGCTGGTGTAAACCATCACGTCGAAACCTTCCTTGACCAGCACTTCGGCGGCCTTGAGGGTTTCGATCACGTTGGGAAACAGGGTTTTCTGGTCCGCCAGCACTTCCAGCTTCACCAGGTTGTGGCCGCCGAGCAGTTCACGGGCCAGGCGACAGGTGCGCACAGCCTCGGTAGCGTCGAAGCAACCGGCGGTGTTAGGCAGGAAGGTGTAGCGATCCGGCGACAGCACTTCGAGCAGGTTCGGTTCGCCCGGTTCTGGCCGAGGTTGGTGCGGCGCACGGCGAAGGTGACGATCTCGGCACCCGAGGCTTCGATGGCCAGGCGGGTTTCTTCCATGTCGCGGTACTTGCCGGTACCTACCAGCAAACGCGACTGGTAAGTACGACCGGCCAGGACGAAGGGCTTGTCGCTACGAACGATGCTCATGGGAAATCCTCTGTAGGGGTGAGGTTCTTGCAGAATTCTGTGCCCTTGCGGGCCTGGCGACTAGCCGCCGCCGATGGCGTGCACGACTTCGACGCTGTCGCCGTCGTTCAGCGTGGTGTCGGCATGCTGGCTGCGCGGGACGATATCCAGATTGAGCTCGACCGCCACCCGGCGTCCGGTCAGATCCAGACGGGTCAGCAGGGCCGCAACGGTTTCACCGTCGGGCAGTTCAAGGGATTCGCCGTTCAACTGAATGCGCATGCCGGATGCCGCCATCATTTTTAGGGGCTGGCATTCTAGCCCGATCGGTCAGGCTGACCCAAGCCATTCGTCTTGAAACACGATCCGTAGGAGCTGCCGCAGGTTCGGGCCGCGTTCGGACGATCTTTTGATCTTGCTCTTTTGAAGATCAAAAGATCGTCCGAACGCGGCCCGAACCTGCGGCAGCTCCTACAAGGTCAAGTCAAGCGCCAGGCGGCAAGGCCCAGGCAAAACCAGCCGACAAGGAATGCCAGGCCACCGAAAGGCGTAATGATGCCCAGCTTGCTGATGCCGGTGATGGTCAGCAGGTACAGGCTGCCGGAGAACAGCAGGATACCGATGGCAAAGGACGCACCGGCCCAAGTGATCAAGCGCCCCGGAATCTGCGTAGCCAGCAGCGCCACACCCAGCAACGCCAGGGTGTGTACCAGTTGATAGGTGACGCCGGTGTGGAAAATCGCCAGGTACTCGGGCGTCAGGCGGTTTTTCAAGCCATGGGCGGCAAACGCGCCAAGGGCAACGCCGGTGAAACCGAAGAAAGCGGCCAGCATCAGAAAGCCACGCAGCATGAAGAACTCCAGTCAGTTTCGATCAACAGGGTCTGTATAATGGCCCGCTCAACGGGTTCGGCCAAGCCATCTCTATGCTGCGTTTAATTTTCCGTCGTTTCACGAAGGCCCTGCTCTGGTTCGCAGGCGGCAGCATATTGCTGGTGCTGATTTTTCGCGTGGTACCGCCACCGGGCACGGCGCTGATGGTCGAGCGCAAGGTCGAATCCTGGTTCGACGGCGAGCCCATTGACCTGCAGCGCACCTGGCAACCCTGGGATCAGATTTCCGACGACCTGAAAGTCGCGGTGATTGCCGGCGAGGACCAGAAATTCCCGGAGCATTGGGGTTTTGACTTTGGGGCGATCCAGGCGGCCCTGGTCCATAACGAACTCGGCGGCTCGGTTCGGGGCGCCAGCACCTTGAGCCAGCAGGTCTCGAAGAACCTCTTTCTTTGGTCCGGTCGCAGTTGGCTGCGCAAAGGGCTGGAAGCCTGGTTTACCGGGCTGATCGAAGTGTTCTGGCCCAAGCAGCGGATTCTCGAGGTCTACCTCAACAGCGTCGAGTGGGATGACGGGGTGTTTGGCGCCGAAGCGGCGGCCCGGCATCACTTTGGAGTCAGCGCCAAAGGCCTGAGTCGCCAGCAATCGAGCTTGCTGGCCGCTGTATTACCGAACCCGCGGGTGTGGAGTGCGAGTCACCCGACCAACTACGTCGCACGCCGGGCCGGCTGGATTCGGCAGCAGATGAGTCAGTTGGGTGGGGACAGCTATTTGCTTGGCCTCAACGATTCGCGTCGGGCGCCTTGGTCTCAGTGATCCCGAAAATCAAAGATCGCAGCCTTCGGCAGCTCCTACAGGTGTACGCATTCCCATGTAGGAGCTGCCGAAGGCTGCGATCTTTTGATCTTAAAAACAAAAACGCCCCGATCATCACTGATCGGGGCGTTTTTTATTGCCGGGGCGCGGGTCAGGCGGCGATCGACAACTTGAGCTTGTTCATCGCGCTCTTTTCAAGCTGACGAATACGCTCGGCCGACACGTTGTACTTCTGCGCCAGGTCGTGCAGCGTGGCTTTTTCTTCTGCCAGCCAGCGCTGGTAGAGGATGTCACGGCTGCGATCGTCCAGCACTTCCAGCGCTTCGTGCAGGTTGTGGTTGGAATTGTCGCTCCAGTCGGCATCTTCCAGTTGACGGGCCGGGTCGTACCGGTGGTCTTCCAGATAGTTGGCCGGCGATTGGAAAGCACTGTCGTCATCCGCTTCTGCGGCCGGGTCGAAGGCCATGTCATGGCCTGTCAGGCGACTTTCCATCTCGCGCACTTCCCGCGGCTCCACCCCGAGGCTTTCCGCCACACGGTGGACTTCCTCGTTGTTCAGCCACGCCAGACGTTTCTTCTGGCTGCGCAGGTTGAAGAACAGCTTGCGCTGGGCCTTGGTGGTCGCGACTTTCACAATGCGCCAGTTGCGCAGGATGAACTCGTGAATTTCCGCCTTGATCCAGTGCACGGCGAACGAAACCAGACGCACACCCATTTCCGGGTTGAAGCGTTTTACCGCCTTCATCAGGCCGACGTTGCCTTCCTGGATCAGGTCAGCCTGGGCCAGGCCGTAGCCGGAATAGCTACGGGCAATGTGTACAACAAAACGCAGGTGGGCGAGCACCATCTGCCGAGCCGCCCCCAAATCCTGCTCATAATAGAGACTCTCGGCCAGTTCACGCTCCTGCTCCGGTGTCAGCAATGGAATGCTGTTCACGGTGTGCACATAGGCCTCCAGGTTTGCGCCTGGGACCAGAGCATAAGCAGGTTGCAAAGAAGTGGTCATACGAAAAAACCTCCGACTTACATAACTCGTGCAGTTCAGCACTGCGAAAATTGACCGGAAACCGTTGAGCAAGTTCCCTTAAAAACCGAAAGGTCAATACGCGCAAAAAGATACTACTTCGGCGCCAGCTCCCTGAGATGGCGTGCGACTGCAATCCATGCACCGATATAACCCAACAGCACCGCGCCAAGCAAGAGCGACAGACCATCGGCAACTGGCACTCCGGCCAGTGCAAAATTACTGCCGTACAAGCCGGCCAATCCAACCACCGCGTCGTTCAGCCAATTCAGGCCGAACGCCAGGACACCCCAGGAAAGAATCCCCGCACCGAAGCCATAAAGCGCGCCCATGTACAGAAAGGGCCTGCGCACATAGCTGTCCGTGCCGCCGACGAGTTTAATCACTTCTATCTCTGTGCGGCGGTTTTCAATATGAAGACGAATGGTATTGCCTATCACCAAAAGTAATGCAGACACCAAAAGCACGGTCAGACCGAAGACAAATCGGTCGCCCAGCTTGAGGATGGCGGCCAGACGCTCGACCCAGACTAGATCAAGTTGCGCCTGTTGTACCTTCGGCAGTTCGGAAAGTTTTTGTCGTAATGCTTCAAGGGTCGGCTTATCGACCTCTTTTGGCGTTACCAGGACCACGCCTGGCAGCGGGTTTTCCGGCAACTCCTTGAGCGCCTCACCCAGGCCCGACTGCTGCTGGAACTCTTCCAGTGCCTGATCACGACCGACATATTCAGCATCCGCTACGCCGGGCATGCCTTTGATCTGCTCGCGCAACGACTCGCCCTGTTCCGGGCTGGCGTTGAGTTCCAGATACAAGGAAATCTGCGCCGCACGCTGCCAGGAGCCGCCGAGTCGCTCGACGTTATTCAGCAAAAGTGACAGGCCCATCGGCAAACTCAGGGCCACCGCCATCACCATGCAGGTGAAAAAGCTGCCGATCGGCTGTTTACCCAACCGGCGCAGACTGTCCACCAGGCTGGCGCGATGGCTTTCGATCCAGGCACGCAACAGCGTGGCGAAATCCGGGCCGTCGTCATCGTCGCGTTTTTCTTTTTCGGTTGCTGATCGGCAGCCTTGGGGGCTACGCGCTCGGAAACCTTGGGGCTGCGTGTCGCACTCATACGCCGGCCTCCCCGTCACCGATCAATCGGCCGCGCTGCAAGGTCAGCATGCGATGGCGCATACGGGCGATCAGTGCCAGGTCGTGACTGGCGATGAGTACGCTGGTACCCAAGCGGTTGATGTCTTCGAACACACCCATGATCTCGGCCGCCAGACGCGGATCGAGGTTACCGGTCGGTTCGTCCGCCAGCAGCAAGGCCGGACGGTGGACGATGGCGCGGGCGATGCCGACGCGCTGTTGTTGACCGGTGGACAGGTCGCCGGGGTACAGATCGGTCTTGTCCGAGAGCGCCACGCGCTCCAGGGCCGAGTCGACACGCTTGGCGATCTCGGGCTTGGACAGGCCGAGGATCTGCAACGGCAGCGCGATGTTGTTGAACACCGTGCGATCGAACAGCAGTTGGTGGTTCTGGAACACCACGCCGATCTGCCGCCGCAGGTACGGAATCTGTGCGTTGCTGATGGTGCCCAGGTCCTGTCCGGCCAGCAGCAATTTGCCGGTGGTCGGACGCTCCATGGCCAGCAACAGCCGCAGCAAGGTGCTTTTACCGGCGCCGGAATGGCCGGTCACAAACAAGAATTCGCCCCGACGGACTCGAAAGCTCAGCTCATGCAAGCCGACGTGACCATTCGGGTAGCGTTTACCGACCTGTTCGAAACGAATCATGAACGCTCCCGCTCGGCAAACAATGCCTGGACAAAGGGTTCTGCTTCAAAAGTACGCAAGTCGTCGATGCCTTCACCGACGCCGATGTAGCGAATCGGCAGGCCAAACTGCTTGGCCAGGGCGAAAATCACCCCGCCCTTGGCGGTGCCGTCGAGCTTGGTCAGCGCCAGGCCCGTCAACTGCACGGTCTGGTTGAATTGCTTGGCCTGGTTGATGGCGTTCTGACCGGTACCGGCGTCGAGCACCAACAGCACTTCGTGCGGCGCGTCGGCGTCAAGTTTGCCGATCACCCGACGAACCTTCTTCAGTTCTTCCATCAGGTTGTCTTTGGTGTGCAGGCGACCGGCGGTGTCGGCGATCAGCACGTCGATGCCCCGGGCCTTGGCGGCCTGCACGGCGTCGAAGATCACCGAAGCCGAATCGGCGCCCGTGTGCTGGGCGATCACCGGGATCTTGTTGCGCTCACCCCAGACCTGCAATTGCTCCACCGCAGCGGCGCGGAAGGTGTCACCGGCGGCGAGCATGACTTTCTTGCCCTCCAGCTGGAGCTTCTTCGCCAGTTTGCCGATGGTGGTGGTTTTGCCGGCGCCGTTGACGCCGACCACCAGAATCACGAACGGCTTGGTCTGCGAGGTGATTTTCAGTGGCTGCTCGACAGGCTTGAGCATCGCTGCCAGTTCCGCTTGCAGGGATTTGTACAGCGCATCGGCATCGGCCAGCTCCTTGCGCGCGACTTTCTGGGTCAGGCGCTGAATGATCACCGACGTCGCTTCGACGCCAACGTCAGCCGTCAGCAGACGGGTTTCGATGTCTTCGAGCAACTCGTCATCGATGATCTTCTTGCCCAGGAACAGGCTGGCCATGCCTTCGCCGATGCTGGCACTGGTCTTGGACAGGCCTTGCTTGAGGCGAGCGAAGAAACCGGCTTTGGTTTCTTCGGTGCGCGGCAGCTCGGCCGGAGTTTCAACGATGGCCACGGGCGCCGCGGCAACCGGCGCGATAACCGGCACAGGCGCGGGCTCTGGTGCTTGAACAATCGGGACAACCGGGGCAACGAATGCTGGCGCTACAGGCGCAGGAATTACCGGCTCGGGCTCGGCCACAACCACTGGCACAACAACCTCAACCACTGGCACATGAACCGGCGCAGGGGTAAACGCAATCGGGGATGGAATGGGCGGCGCGACGTGAGGCGCCTGCTCGTCTTCGACCAACGCCACCGGCTCTTCCGCTACCGGCAGGGTCAGCCAGGGCGCAGCGGCCGGCGTCACTGGCAACTCGGCCACGACTTCGACTTGGGGTTCCGGTTCAGGCTCGGCAACCGGTTGCAACACCGGCTCGGCAATCGCCAGGACAATCGGCGCCGGCTCTTCTTCTATTACCGGCTCAGGAATTGGCTCAGGCAGTGGCTGTGGCTGTTCGACGACGGGTTCCTGCGGCTTTTTGCGCAGCCATCCGAACAGGCTTTTCTTCTCGCCAGCCGCAGCTGGGGTCTTCTTGTCGTCGTTGGAACCAAACATGGAGGACGGCTATCTCACGGTAGCGACGCGCCAAAGGGCGCCCCGGCAAATAAATATTCGATGCAGAACAGACTGCGATTCATCCAGCTTGTTCACGCGCAACTATTTGTCGAGGCACCCACGGCACCTCAAAGGTCGACTAATACGAAGGACTGGACCGGCATCGTCGGCGAAAACGCAGAGTTTAGCTGACAAACTGAAAGCTTCTGCCGAGAACCCATACAACCTGCAGGCCGATTAATGGCCTGATAGGCGTGGCCGCCAGTAAAACGGATCAGTATCCTAGCACCTCCTCGCCCGCCTAGGCTAAGACCAAGCGGGCAGCTCAACAGGTTTAAAAACGTATGAATGCTCTAGCCCGCCGCGCCGCAGGCCTACTGCTCAGCACAGTTTGTCTGCCCCTCTCGGCCCTGGCTGCCGATCCACAACCCACCCACGAATTCACCCTCGACAACGGCTTGAAGGTCGTCGTGCGCGAAGACCATCGTGCGCCGGTGGTGGTTTCCCAGATCTGGTACAAGGTCGGCTCAAGCTACGAGACGCCAGGGCAGACCGGTTTGTCCCACGCCCTGGAACACATGATGTTCAAGGGCAGCGAGAAGGTTGGCCCCGGCGAAGCGTCGCTGATCCTGCGCGACCTCGGCGCCGAAGAGAACGCTTTCACCAGCGACGACTTCACCGCGTACTACCAAGTGCTGGCCCGTGATCGCCTGGGCGTGGCCTTCGAGCTGGAAGCCGACCGCATGGCCAACCTGCGCCTGCCGGCCGACGAGTTCAGCCGCGAGATCGAGGTTATTAAAGAAGAACGTCGCCTGCGCACTGACGACAAGCCAATGTCCAAGGCCTACGAACGCTTCAAGGCCATGGCCTACCCGGCCAGCGGCTATCACACGCCGACCATCGGCTGGATGGCTGACCTCGACCGCATGAAGGTCGAGGAACTGCGCCACTGGTACAAGTCCTGGTACGTGCCGAACAACGCCACCCTGGTGGTGGTCGGCGACGTGACCCCGGATGAAGTCAAAGCCTTGGCCCAGCGTTACTTCGGCCCGATCGCCAAGCGCGACGTACCGCCAGCGAAAATCCCGCTGGAACTGGCCGAGCCCGGCGAACGGCAGATCACCCTGCACGTGCAAACCGAACTGCCGGCCCTGATGCTGGCCTTCAACGTGCCCAGCATCGCCACCGCCGAAGACAAGCGCTCGGTGAATGCCTTGCGCCTGATCTCGGCCCTGCTCGACGGCGGCTACAGCGGACGTATCCCGACGCAACTGGAACGCGGCGAAGAGCTGGTGTCCGGCGGCTCGTCGAGCTATGACGCCTACACCCGTGGCGACAGCCTGTTCACCCTGTCGGCCAGCCCGAACACCCAGAAAAACAAAACCATGGCCCAGGCTGAGGCCGGTCTGTGGAAGCTGCTCGAACAGCTGAAAACCACCGCGCCATCGGCGCAAGAGCTGGAGCGCGTGCGGGCGCAGGTCATTGCCGGCCTGGTCTACGAACGTGACTCGATCACCAGCCAGGCCACCTCGATCGGCCAACTGGAAACCGTCGGTCTGTCGTGGAAGCTGATGGACACCGAACTCGCCGATCTGGAAAGCGTCACCCCCGAAGACATCCAGAAAGCCGCCAAGCTGTATTTCACCCGCGAACGTCTCAGCGTCGCCCATGTACTTCCACTGGAGACGACTCATGAGTGAGCGTAAAAAACCGCGCCTGGCCCTGATTGGCCTGATCGCTGTCGCCCTGATCGGCTCGGCCGCTTTCTACCTGTCCAAAACCGATGAATCCAAGGCCAGCGAAGCCCTCGATAAAGCCAAGACCAGCCAGAAGCTGCAATCTCTGGCCGAACTCGACGGCAAGGCGCCGGGCCATCGCAACATGAACGTACAGTCCTGGACCACCGCCGAAGGCGCCAAGGTATTGTTCGTCGAAGCCCGGAGCTGCCGATGTTCGACATGCGCCTGATCTTTGCCGCCGGCAGCAGCCAGGACGGCAATGCGCCCGGCCTCGCCCTGCTGACCAATGCCATGCTCAACGAAGGCGTGGCCGGTAAAGACGTCGGCGCCATCGCCCAGGGCTTTGAAGGCTTGGGTGCAGACTTCGGCAACGGTGCTTACAAAGACATGGCGATTGCGTCGCTGCGCAGTCTGAGTGCTGCGGACAAACGCGAGCCGGCCTTGAAGCTGTTCTCTGAAGTCATCGGCCAACCGACCTTCCCTGCCGACTCGTTCGCGCGCATCAAGAACCAGTTGCTTGCCGGCTTCGACTACCAGAAGCAGAACCCCGGCAAACTGGCGGGCCTGGAGTTGATGAAGCGTCTCTACGGCGATCACCCTTACGCCAGCTCCAGCGACGGCACGGCGAAAACCGTCCCGGCGATCACCCTGGCGCAGTTGCGGGCCTTCCATGAAAAAGCCTACGCCGCTGGCAACGTGGTGATTGCGCTGGTCGGTGACCTGTCCCGCGCTGAAGCCGAGGCGATTGCCGCACAAGTCTCCAGCGCCCTGCCAAAAGGCCCGGCCCTGGCGAAGATTGCGCAGCCGACCGAACCGAAGGCCAGCCTCACCCACATCGAATTCCCGTCCAAACAAACCAACCTGATGCTCGCGCAACTGGGTATCGACCGTGACGACCCGGACTACGCAGCACTGTCCATGGGCAACCAGATCCTTGGCGGCGGTGGTTTCGGCACGCGGTTGATGAGCGAAGTGCGCGAGAAGCGTGGCCTGACTTATGGCGTGTCCTCGGGCTTCACCCCGATGCAGGCTCGCGGCCCGTTCATGATCAACCTGCAAACCCGCGCCGAAATGAGCGAAGGCACCCTGAAACTGGTGCAGGACGTACTCGCCGACTACCTTAAAACCGGTCCGACCCAGAAAGAACTCGACGACGCCAAGCGTGAACTGGCCGGCAGTTTCCCTCTGTCGACCGCCAGCAATGCCGATATCGTCGGCCAACTCGGCGCCATGGGCTTCTACAACTTGCCGCTGAGCTATCTCGAAGACTTCATGCAGCAGTCCCAGAGCCTGACCGTCGAGCAGGTCAAAACCGCACTGAACAAACACTTGAGCACGGACAAAATGGTCATCGTCACCGCTGGCCCGACCGTGCCACAAAAGCCGTTACCGGCCCCATCTGATAAACCCACCGAGCAGCCGCTCGGGGTTCCGGAGCATTAATGGCCAGTCCATCGCGTCCTAAAAAACCTGTTCACAACGTGCATAACGGCGTGAACCAACTGCGCATCATCGGCGGTGAATGGGGCAGCCGAAAGCTGAGCTTCCCCGATGCGCCTGGCTTGCGCCCGACGCCGGACCGGGTGCGTGAAACCCTGTTCAACTGGCTGGCGCCGTATGTCGCCGGGGCCAAGGTGCTGGACCCGTTTGCCGGCAGCGGCGCGCTGTTCCTTGAAGCCCTGTCCCGTGGCGCTGCCATGGGCCAGGCGCTGGACGCCAGCAACATCGCGGTCTCCAGCATCAAGGAACACTTGGGCACCCTGCGTTGCACCACCGGCCAGGTCCAGACCGCCGACGCCTTGCGCTATCTGGAAACCCAGACCGCAACCGCGTACGACGTGGTGTTCCTCGACCCGCCGTTCAACCAGAACCTGTTGCCGGGCGTTTGCGCCTTGCTCGAAGAGCGTCAGTGGCTGGCCGACGAGGCGTGGGTCTACACCGAAAGCGAAAACGCGCCGTCATCGCTCGGTTTGCCGGGCAACTGGCGCCTGCACCGCGAGCAGAAATCCGGGCGGGTTTACTATGCGCTGTGGCAACGTATGGCAGTGATCGCTGGCTAATCGACTAGCCTGAAAAAGGTGCGCACCCGTTGCGCACCGCTGCATCGAGAGCAATCGTGGCCCTTGCACCCAATCGCTTCACCCCGGCCTTCGGCCTCAGTAACCCGCACTTGCAAACCTTGTGGGGGCCGCTGTGGCGCAAAACCACGCATATCGAGCGCACACGCGAACGGCTTTGGCTCGAGGACGGCGACTTCCTCGACCTCGACTGGCACGGCCCGCACACCGCCAACGCCCCCTGGTGCTGGTGTTGCACGGGCTGACCGGCTCGTCGAACTCGCCTTACGTGGCCGGCCTGCAAAAAGTCCTGGGAGATCAAGGTTGGGCCAGTGTTGCGCTGAACTGGCGCGGCTGCTCGGGCGAGCCAAATCTGTTGCCGCGCAGCTACCATTCCGGCGCCAGTGAAGACCTGGCCGAAGCCATCAAGCACCTGAAAGCCAAACGACCGCTCGCGCCGTTGTATGCCGTCGGCTATTCCCTGGGCGGCAATGTGTTGCTCAAACACTTGGGCGAGACCGGCAGTGACAGTGGCGTGCTCGGCGCCGTGGCGGTGTCGGTGCCGTTTCGCCTCGATCAGTGCGCCGACAGGATCGGCCAGGGATTTTCCAAGGTCTACCAGGCGCACTTCATGCGCGAGATGCTGGCCTACATCAAGAACAAGCAGCGCCAGTTCCAGCACGACGGACGCCATGAGGGCCTGGCTGAATTGGCCGCGCTGGGTTCGCTGAAAAACCTGCGCACCTTCTGGGATTTCGATGGCCGGGTCACCGCGCCGCTGAATGGTTTCGCGAACGCCGAGGATTACTATCGCCGCGCCTCGAGTCGCTATTTCCTCGGCGAAATCCGCACGCCAACCCTGATCATCCAGGCCGCTGACGACCCGTTCGTCTTCCCTCACAGCCTGCCCGAAGCCAGCGAGTTGTCCGCCTGCACCCAATTCGAGTTACAGGCCAAGGGCGGGCATGTCGGCTTCGTCGACGGTTCATTCCGGTATCCGGGTTACTACCTGGAGCGGCGCATTCCCCAATGGCTGACCGCTGCGGGTCGTGAGTAACGCCATGGACAACGATCAGGGCGAGTCGATTCGGTTCTGGCAAACGGCGCCACTGGCCGGGGTCGAACTGTTGTCCGCACGCTACATCGAACACCGCTTCGCGCCCCATGTGCATGACGGTTATGTGATCGGACGATCTTTTGATCTTTATTCGCCGGTCGCGACGCCTCGCGCCGGTTCATTGATCCACTCGCTCCACGACCCGGCATACAACGATCCCAACGGATAACCCGCCAGGCACAACGCAAACAGGTTGTGGCACGCCGTCACGCCAGAGCCGCAATACGCGACCAACTCCGTTGGCGGACGATCACCGAGCTTTCCGGCAAAGCGTTGCTTGAGTTGATCGGCCGGCAGGAAACGCCCATCACTGCCCAGGTTGTCGGTGAACGCGGCGCATTGCGCACCGGGGATATGCCCGGCAATCGGATCGATCGGCTCCACTTCACCCTTGAAGCGCGGCAAGCCCGGGCGTCGAGCAGGGTCAGCGATGGCTGGCCGAGACGCTGCTGGAGTTGATCAGCGCTGAGCAACAACGAAGCATCCGGCGCACCGCTGAAGGTGCCATGGATAACCGACGGTGCATCGAGACTCAACGGCAACCCGGCCGCATGCCAGGCCTTGAGCCCGCCATCGAGGATAAACACGCCGTCGCGCTTGCCCAGCCAGGCCAGCAACCACCAGGCCCGCGCCGCATAGGCACCGGGCCCGTCGTCGTACAGCACCACTTCGCTGTCGGCATTGATACCCCAGGCTTGCAGGCGTTCGATCAAATCTTCGGGCTCAGGCAGCGGATGGCGCCCGGTGACGCCCTTGATGATCGCCCCGCTGAGATCACGCTCCAGATCGGCAAAAATCGACCCGGCGACATGCCCGTCCGCGTAGCTGCGCTGCCCGTAATCCGGGTCCTCGAGGGCAAAACGACAATCCAGAATCACCAGCCCCGGCTGCTCCTTCTTCAGGTCCAACGCTTGCGGGCTGATCAGTTGCGCAATGGGCATAACGGGCTCCTGTGATTAACTCGGTATTTGATCCTGCGGCCCATCTTCCAGGGCTTGGGCCAGAGGCACGTAAAACTCCTCGAACAGTGCATTCACCTCAGCGCGAGACTGATCGGAGACAAAACCGGCTTCCAGCACCAACACCTGATAAACCCCACGCTTAATCGCTTGTTCGCTCAAGTGATTGGAGTTTTCCCGCGTGGTGCACAGAAAACGCACCCAGGACGTGAGGATGATCCAGGCATTGATGGTCAGGGATTCAATCTGCACCCGGTCCATGTTCAGGATGCCAGCCTCGACGAACCCTTTGTAGATGGCCGTGCCCTGAATCACGCAGCGCTGGGAAAAGCGCCGGTAACGGGCGGCCAGGTCAGGGTCGCTTTCGAGCAGGTGTTCGAGGTCACGGTGCAAAAACCGGTAGCGCCACATCGCCGACAGCAGTTCCTTGAGGTAGTAACGCTTGTCCTCAACCGTAGCGGCGCGGCCCTGGGGCGGGTGCAGGAAGCTGTCCACCAGGCTTTCGTACTCACTGAACAACACGGCGATAATCGCCTGCTTGTTGGGGAAGTGGTAGTAAAGGTTGCCCGGGAAATTTCCATGTGGGCAGCAATGTGGTTGGTGCTGATGCTGCGCTCGCCCTGCTGATTGAACAGCTCCAGGCTGTTCTGCACGATGCGCTCGCTGGTTTTGATCCTTGGGGCCATGGCTTGAGCTTTAATTCAGAGTGCGGTGACGGGCATCTTACGACCTATCCGCGAACGGATAAAACAAAGCTGCGCCAGGATGTCATTTGACTTTCTAGAGCACAAACTCTAAAAAGCTCCTTATTACAATAAATCCGGAGCCGACCATGACTGCCGACATCGCCTACCTGCAGAACCTACAGCAGCCTCTGGACGAACTCCAAACACTGTTTGATGCGCAGCGGGCCGCCTACGCCGCCAACCCGATGCCATCCGCCGCCCAACGCCAGCAATGGCTCAAGGCATTGCGGGATCTGCTGAGCAATGAGCGCCAGGCGTTGATCGACGCCATCAGCCAGGATTTCAGCCACCGCAGCGCCGATGAAACCCTCCTCGCCGAGCTGATGCCGAGCCTGCACGGCATTCATTACGCCAGCCAACACCTCAAAGGCTGGATGAAACCGTCGCGGCGCAAGGTTGGCATCGCCTTTCAACCGGCATCCGCCAAAGTCGTTTATCAACCGCTCGGCGTGGTCGGCGTGATCGTGCCCTGGAACTACCCGCTGTACCTGGCCATCGGGCCGCTGGTGGGGGCGTTGTCGGCGGGTAATCGGGTGATGCTCAAACTCAGCGAGTCGACCCCGGCCACCGGCTTGCTGCTCAAGGAATTGCTCGGCCGAGTGTTCCCGCAAGATCTGGTCTGCGTGGTGCTGGGCGAGGCTGATATCGGCGTCGCGTTCTCCCGGCTGCGTTTTGATCACTTGCTGTTCACCGGCGCCACCAGCATCGGCAAACACGTCATGCGCGCGGCGGCGGAAAACCTGACACCGGTGACCCTGGAACTGGGTGGCAAGTCCCCGGCCATCGTGTCCCGCGACGTGCCGCTCAAGGACGCTGCCGAACGCATCGCTTTCGGTAAAACCCTTAACGCCGGGCAAACCTGCGTGGCGCCGGACTACGTGCTGGTGCCCGAGGATCGTGTCGGATCGTTCGTCGAAGCCTATCGCCAAGCGGTTCGCGGGTTTTATCCGACCCTGGCCGACAACCCGGACTACACCGCCATCATCAATGACCGACAACTGGCGCGGCTCAACGGTTACCTCAGCGACGCCACCAGCAAGGGCGCGCTGTTGATTCCGCTGTTCGACCAGGGCCAGGGCCGGCGCATGGGCCACAGCCTGCTGCTGAATGTCAGCGACGATATGACGGTAATGCAGGACGAAATCTTCGGCCCGGTGCTGCCGATCGTGCCGTACACCGATTTGGATCAGGCGTTTGCCTACATCAATCAACGGCCTCGTCCGCTGGCGCTGTACTACTTCGGCTACGACAAGCGCGAGCAGAATCGCGTACTGCACGAAACTCATTCCGGCGGCGTGTGCCTGAACGACACGCTGCTGCACGTCGCCCAGGACGACATGCCGTTCGGCGGCATCGGCGCCTCGGGCATGGGCCATTACCACGGCCACGAAGGTTTCCTGACCTTCAGCAAGGCCAAGGGTGTGCTGATCAAACAGCGGTTCAATGCGGCAAAGTTGATTTACCCGCCGTATGGCAAGTCCATCCAGAAACTGATTCAGAAGCTGTTTATCCGCTAACAATCCTCACCGCCGGGTAATAACAATAATGAGCCCAAGCCTGTCCGATACACCCGCGCTGTCACGGCGCGGCCTGCTCAAATTCAGCCTGGGCGCCAGCGCCTTTCTCGCCACCGCCGGCCTGGGCGCCAGCCTCAGTGGATGCTCGTCGAGCATTGCGGCCAACGGTTTTGCGATTCTGCGCAGCGCTGACCTGCTGTTTTTGCGGGCGCTGATCCCGGTGATGCTCGATGGCGCCGTGGCCGCAGGGAACATGCCGACGGCCGTCGATGGCACCCTTAAAAACCTGGATAGCGGCCTTAATCACCTGTCGCCGCAAATGCTCAAACTGACTCAACAGCTGTTCGATGTGCTCGGGATGGCCGTGACTCGTGGACCACTGACCGGGATCTGGGGCAGTTGGGAAAACGCCAGTGGCGATGAGATCCGGCATTTCCTTGAGCGTTGGGAAAACAGCTCGTTGAGCTTGCTGCGCATGGGGCATAGCTCGTTGCTGCAACTGGTGATGATGGCGTGGTACAGCCGGAAGGAGTCATGGGCGCATTGCGGGTACCCGGGGCCGCCTGTCGTTTGAGAATGGCGCCAGCCGCTTCACCACCGCAACCAAAATAAAAAAGAGAACCTGAACATGCCCGTACCCGATCCGTTCCGCGAAGGCCTGGCCCGTGGCTGGAAAACCTACAACGGCGCGCAATTGACCCAGGACCTGACCCTGGAAGCCGACGTGGCAATCATCGGCAGCGGTGCCGGCGGCGGCACCACGGCCGAAATCCTCAGCGCCGCCGGCTACAAGGTGCTGCTGATAGAAGAAGGCCCGCTCAAGACCAGCAGCGACTTCAAGATGCTCGAAGACCAGGCCTATGCCAGCCTCTATCAGGAAGGCATCGGCCGCATGAGCAAGGATGGCGCGATCACCATACTGCAAGGCCGGGCGGTGGGCGGCACCACGCTGATCAACTGGACCTCGAGCTTCCGCACCCCGACCCCGACCCTGGAACACTGGGCCAAAGAGCACAACGTCAAAGGCCACAGCCCCACCGAGATGGCGCCGTGGTTCGAAAAAATGGAACAACGCCTGGGCGTCGCCCCGTGGATGATTGCGCCCAACGCCAACAACGACGTGATCCGCAAAGGCTGCGAGCAACTCGGCTATAGCTGGCACGTGATCCCGCGCAATGTGCGCGGCTGCTGGAACCTCGGCTATTGCGGCATGGGCTGCCCGACCAACGCCAAGCAATCAATGCTGGTGACGACCATTCCGGCGACCCTGGAAAAGGGCGGCGAACTGCTCTACCTGGCCCGAGCCGAGAAACTGTCGATCAAGGACGGCAAAGTCACCGGCCTCAATTGCGTGGCGATGGACGACCGTTGTGTTGCACCCACCGGGCGCACCATCACGGTCAAGGCGCGGCACTACGTGCTGGCCGGCGGCGGGATCAACAGCCCGGCGTTGCTGTTGCGTTCCGACGCACCCGACCCGCACAAACGGCTGGGCACCAGGACTTTCCTGCATTTGGTGAACATGTCCGCCGGGCTGTTCGACGAGGTGATCAACCCGTTCTACGGTGCACCGCAGTCGATCTATTCCGACCATTTCCAATGGCAGGACGGCACCACCGGAAAGATGTCCTACAAGCTCGAAGTCCCGCCGCTGCAACCAGCCTTGGCCGCGACCCTGCTGGGCGGTTTCGGCAAAGAAAACTCACAACACATGGAAAACCTGCCCCACACCCACGCCATGCTGGCGTTGCTGCGGGACGGCTTCCACCCGGACAGCCCCGGCGGCAGCGTCGAGTTGCGCGGCGATGGCACGCCGGTGCTCGACTACCAGGTTTCACCCTACGCCTGGGACGGCTTGCGGCGGGCGTTTCACAGCATGGCCGAGATCCAGTTCGCCGGTGGCGCCAAAGCGGTGATGCCGATGCACGCCGATGCGCGCTACGTAAAAACCCTCGCCGAGGCCCGGACCTTGATCGATGGTTTGAGCCTTGAGCTGTATCGCACGCGCCTGGGCAGCGCTCACGTGATGGGCGGTTGTGCGATGGGTGAAGACCCGAAAAGCGCGGTGACCGACAGCCTTGGCCGCCATCATCAGATCAGCAATCTGTCGATCCACGATGGCTCGCTGTTTCCCACCAGCATTGGCGCAAACCCGCAACTGTCGGTCTACGGGCTGACCGCGCAACTGGCGACTGCCCTGGCCGATCGCCTGAAAAACCCATGAAAAAACCAATTATCCCTATCGTCTATAGTGCTTTCTTACCCAACAGGCGACTTTCCCGACCGGGAAGGCTGCGATACCATCCGACTCCCCAACGGACTCCCGCCAGGACGACGCGATGAACCGAGTGTTGTACCCAGGTACCTTCGACCCTATTACCAAGGGCCATGGCGATCTGGTCGAACGCGCCGCGCGCCTGTTCGATCACGTGATCATCGCCGTCGCCGCCAGCCCGAAGAAAAACCCGTTGTTTCCCCTGGAACAGCGTGTGGAGCTGGCCCGCGAGGTCACTAAACATCTGCCCAACGTTGAAGTCGTCGGCTTCTCGACGCTGCTGGCGCACTTTGCCAAAGAGAAGAACGCCAACGTGTTCCTGCGTGGTTTGCGCGCGGTATCGGACTTCGAATACGAATTCCAGCTGGCCAACATGAACCGCCAACTGGCGCCGGATGTGGAAAGCCTGTTTCTTACGCCTTCCGAGCGTTATTCGTTCATTTCCTCGACGCTGGTGCGTGAAATTGCTGCCTTGGGCGGCGATATCACCAAGTTTGTCCACCCGGCGGTGGCGGACGCCCTCACCGAACGCTTCAAGAAGTAGGAGCTGCCGAAGGCTCGGGCCGCGTTCGTACGATCTTTTGGGGCTAACACCCCAATTCTGGCAGTCATCGCAGCCTGCGATCTTTTGCCCTTGATCGCGCCCGCGTGCACTGCGGGCGCCAATGCGGCACAATTGCGCGCATTGGTTTATTGCGCCCGGGCCTGCCGCCCTGGCTGGAGTTAGCATGTCCCTGATCATCACCGACGATTGCATCAATTGCGATGTCTGCGAACCCGAGTGCCCGAACGCCGCCATTTCCCAGGGCGAAGAGATCTATGTGATCGACCCTAACCTGTGTACGCAGTGTGTCGGGCACTACGACGAGCCTCAGTGCCAACAAGTCTGCCCGGTGGATTGCATTCCGCTGGATGAAACGCATCCGGAGACTGAAGAACAGTTGATGGCGAAGTACCGGGTGATTACCGGTAAGGCTTGAGGACCAAAAAGATCGTCCGAAGGCTCGGGCCGCGTTCGGACGATCTTTTGATCTTGCTTCATTACTCGCGCTGCTCAAACCCATCCCCGGTACACCCCAGGCACCGCACAAATGCGGCTTTCGCCGGGTCAACCACCAACGCCTGCCCCGCATCGCCAACACCGCCACCCAACGCGGTAAACGGCAATGACACCACAAACACACCCGCACCGATCACTGTCGCCACCACCAATAGAGGTCGGGCAATCAGCAAATCGCCGATCATCGCGTAGGCCGGTGGGTTCTGGATGGTGTAACGGGGGTCGCCGCTGCCACTGCTCTCAGCCGCCAGCGTCGGCAGACCGACACTCAGCAGCAAAACAACGACAAAGGTTCGAAACGAATTCATGGCACGGTCCTTCGGCTAGGCAGTGAGAACACTGACTATAGACCGTAGGACGTATCAGCTCTGACAGCGTGGGCAAAAGACACTGGCGCGCTGCCCCAGGCGCACGTCCCGCAGCTCCGTGCCGCAGACTTTGCAGGGCTCACTGCCACGGCCGTAGACAAACAGTTCCTGCTGGAAGTAGCCCGGCTGGCCGTCACCGCCGATAAAGTCGCGCAACGTGGTGCCGCCCCGCTCGATGGCATGGGCGAGGATGCGTTTGATCTCGATCGCCAGTTTCAGGTAACGCGCCCGAGAAATACTTTTGGCTTCCCGGCGCGGGTCAATACCGGCGGCGAACAACGCTTCCGTCGCATAGATATTGCCGACCCCCACCACCACCGCGTTGTCCATGATGAACGGCTTGACCGCCATCGAACGACTACGAGACTGCTGGAACAAACGCTCGCCATCGAACAGGTCGGTCAACGGCTCCGGCCCCAGGCGAATCAACAGTTCGTGATTGAGCGGGTCGAGGCTCCAGAGCATCGCGCCAAACCGGCGTGGGTCGGTGTAGCGCAGGGCCAGGCCAGACTCGAGTTCAATATCCACATGCTCATGCTTGGCCGCCGGCGTGCCAACTTCGACCAGGCGCAAATTCCCCGACATGCCCAAATGACTGATCAAGGTGCCGACCTCGGCATTGATCAACAGGTACTTGGCGCGCCGTTCCACCAGCACAATGCGCTGGCCGGACAGCCGCACATCCAGGTCTTCGGGAATGGGCCAGCGCAAACGCCGGTCACGCACGATCACCCGGCTGACGCGTTGGCCTTCCAGGTGCGGGGCGATGCCCCGGCGGGTGGTTTCGACTTCTGGCAGTTCAGGCATGGTGTTCTCGAATCAGACGCTTTGATCAGGAAAAACCGCTCCCTCAGTGATGAGCGCCGAGGTCACGAATCGTTTGCTTGAGGGTCTCGAAATCGTAATCCGAGAGACCGACATAATCGAGTACCAAAGCCCCGATACTGTTCCACTCGTGGTCCTCGGACTGGTTACCCAGCACCCGATAGGACGCGCAAATGTGTTCGGCCATTTTCAGGATCGACAGCAGGTTTTTCAACTGACTGTTGCGCGAGGACTCATCACTGAAGATCGCCAGCGCATTGTGGTGATTGGCGATGGCGGCGCTGATGTGTTCCGGCAAGCGCCAGGACTTGGCGGTGTAATAACCGACCACGGCGTGGTTGGTGTTGAATACCCGGTTCTCGGTGTCCACTACCCGGCATTCGGCACTCGCGCTGGCATAGGCCTCTTCCAGGGTTTTCATGTAGTCCGGGAAACGCTTGAGCATCAGCGGCACGCCGCAGTCGTGAAACAAGCCCAGTGCGTAAGCCTCGTCGCCGGCCTGGGAGCCGATGCGCTTGGCCAGCGTGAGGCATGTCATCGCCACATCCTGAGCGGTGTCCCAGAACCGGTTCAGGGTCACGATGGTGTCATCGTTCATCTCGCCCTTGATCGACTGCGCGTTGATCAGGTTGATGATCGAACGGCTGCCCAGCAAATTCACCGCACGCTGGATCGAGGCAATCTTGTTACTCAAGCCGTAGTAAGGCGAGTTGACGATTTTCAGCAGTGCCCCGGAGAGACCTGGGTCCTGGGCAATCAGTTTCGCGATCACCTCCAGGTCCGGGTCAGGCATGTACTGCTCCATCTGCAGATCCACCATGATCTGCGGCTGGGCCGGCACACTGATGCCTTGCAGCGACTGTTGGATTTGTTCGCAGCTCAGCTCTTGGGACATAAGTACACACTCTGGGACAGGCAGGGATTCTAACCTTTAAAAAGTTGGATCCGACACATTGGCCGGCAGATCCCCGGAAATTTCATCGATTGCCAAACACAGGTGAGCGTCCTCGCCACAGGTCTATCTGCCAAGCCGAGGCCTTGCGCAACGCGCTATACTCCCGCTCTTTTTTCCGGAGCGACGTCATGTCCCTGCCTAGCCTGCGCCTCAAAGCCAACGCCGACCGTCGCCTGCGAAACGGCCACTTGTGGGTCTACAGCAACGAAATCGATGTAGCGGCGACCCCTTTGCACGGTTTCAAAGCTGGCGACCAGGCGATCCTCGAAGCCGCCGGCGGCAAGCCGCTGGGCATCGTCGCCATGAGCCCGAACAACCTGATCTGCGCGCGCCTGCTGTCGCGCGACATCAAGTTGCCGCTGGACAAGTCGCTGCTGGTGCATCGCCTGAACGTCGCCCTGTCCCTGCGCGATCGCCTGTTCGACAAGCCGTTCTATCGCCTGGTCTACGGTGATTCGGATCTGTTGCCAGGCCTGGTCGTCGACCGATTCGGCGACATCCTGGTGGTCCAGATCGCTTCGGCGACCATGGAAGCGCATAAAGAAGACGTGATCGCGGCGCTGACCCAAGTGCTCAAGCCAAGCGGCATTCTGTTCAAGAACGACTCCGCGGCCCGTGACGCCGAAGGCCTCAACCGCTACGTCGAAACCGTGTTCGGCCTGGTGCCGGAATGGGTTGCCCTGGAAGAGAACGGCGTGAAGTTCGAAGCACCGGTCATCCAGGGCCAGAAAACCGGCTGGTTCTACGACCACCGCATGAACCGCGCACGCCTGGCGCCGTATGCCAAAGGCAAGCGCGTACTCGACCTGTACAGCTACATCGGCGGCTGGGGCGTGCAAGCGGCCGCGTTCGGCGCCAGTGAAGTATTCTGCGTCGACGCTTCGGCCTTTGCCCTTGACGGCGTCGAGCGCAATGCCGCGCTGAACGGTGTCGCCGAAAAAATGACCTGCATTGAAGGCGACGTGTTCGAAGCCCTCAAAGAGCTGAAAGCCAGCGAAGAACGTTTCGACGTGATCGTAGCCGACCCGCCTGCCTTCATCAAACGCAAGAAAGACATGAAGAACGGTGAAGGCGCCTACCGTCGCCTGAACGAACAAGCCATGCGCCTGCTCAGCAAGGACGGCATCCTGGTCAGCGCCTCGTGCTCGATGCACCTGCCGGAAGATGATCTGCAGAACATCCTGCTGACCAGCGCCCGTCACCTGGACCGCAACATCCAGATGCTGGAGCGTGGCGGTCAGGGCCCGGATCACCCGGTGCACCCGGCGATTGCCGAGACACGGTACATCAAGAGCATTACTTGCCGGTTGTTGCCGAATAGCTAATAAGTCTAAAACCGCCATGGGTGGAATTTATCCATGGCGGATTAATCATGAGACTTGCCCTGAATAAAACCTGGCGCCCAACCATCTGCCGATGACGATAGCCATCGGTTTCAGCCTGTGGGGCTTAGTGACAAATGCGAGGGTCGGTCACTGATTGAGCGCCCTGCCGACCGGCTGATCCAAGCTTTCTTCCTGACGCCAGCGGTGTAGAATCGCGGGATTCATCGCCATTCATCCCCCGGCGGGTTTATGAGCTCAGGCTGAGGCAAGCGGCGATCCCGCAAAGTCATCGGCAACTTCCGGACACACGGCCATTTCTGAGTGTTCCAGACGTCAATAGAAGCTCACTCCCCTTTGATACCTGATTAGCCGCCCGGAGTGCTCCATGCCTGATTACCGCTCGAAAACATCCACCCACGGCCGCAACATGGCCGGCGCCCGCGCACTGTGGCGCGCCACCGGGATGAAAGATGACGACTTCAAGAAGCCGATCATCGCCATTGCCAACTCCTTCACCCAGTTCGTACCGGGCCACGTCCATCTCAAGGACCTGGGCCAACTGGTCGCCCGTGAAATCGAGCGGGCCGGCGGTGTAGCCAAAGAATTCAACACCATCGCCGTGGATGACGGCATCGCCATGGGCCACGACGGCATGCTGTATTCGCTGCCGAGCCGCGAGATCATCGCCGACTCCGTCGAATACATGGTCAACGCCCACTGCGCCGACGCCATCGTCTGCATCTCCAACTGCGACAAGATCACCCCTGGCATGCTGATGGCCGCCTTGCGCCTGAACGTCCCGGTGATCTTCGTTTCCGGCGGTCCGATGGAAGCCGGCAAGACCAAACTGGCCAGCCACGGTCTTGACCTGGTTGATGCCATGGTGATCGCCGCCGACTCCAGCGCGTCTGACGAGAAAGTCGCTGAGTACGAGCGCAGCGCCTGCCCGACCTGCGGTTCGTGCTCCGGCATGTTCACCGCCAACTCGATGAACTGCCTGGTTGAAGCCCTGGGCCTGGCATTGCCGGGCAACGGTTCGACCCTGGCCACCCACAGCGACCGCGAGCAGCTGTTCCTGCAAGCCGGGCGCACCATCGTCGACCTGTGCAAGCGTTACTACGGCGACAACGATGAGTCGGTATTGCCGCGCAACATTGCCAACTTCAAGGCGTTCGAAAACGCCATGACCCTGGACATCGCCATGGGCGGTTCCACCAACACCATCCTGCACTTGCTGGCCGCCGCCCAGGAAGCCGAGATCGACTTCGACCTGAAGGACATCGACCGCCTCTCCCGCCACGTGCCGCAACTGTGCAAAGTCGCGCCGAACATCCAGAAGTACCACATGGAAGACGTGCACCGCGCCGGCGGGATCTTCAGCATCCTCGGCTCGCTGGCCCGTGGTGGCCTGCTGCACACCGAGCTGCCGACCGTGCACAGCAAGACCATGGCCGAAGGCATCGCCAAGTGGGACATCACCCAGACCACCGACGAAGCCGTGCATCACTTCTTCAAGGCCGGTCCTGCGGGCATCCCGACGCAAACCGCGTTCAGCCAGTCGACCCGCTGGGAAACCCTGGACGACGACCGTGAAAACGGCTGCATCCGCAGTGTCGAGCATGCTTACTCGCAAGAAGGTGGCCTGGCCGTTCTGTACGGCAACATCGCCCTGGACGGTTGCGTGGTGAAAACCGCCGGCGTCGACGAGTCGATCCACGTCTTCGAAGGCAACGCGAAGATCTTCGAAAGCCAGGACAGCGCCGTACGCGGCATCCTCGCTGACGAAGTGAAGGCCGGCGACATCGTGATCATCCGTTACGAAGGCCCGAAAGGCGGCCCGGCATGCAGGAAATGCTATACCCGACGTCCTACCTGAAATCCAAAGGCCTGGGCAAAGCCTGTGCGCTGCTCACCGACGGTCGTTTCTCCGGTGGCACCTCGGGCCTGTCCATCGGTCACGCTTCACCAGAAGCCGCTGCCGGTGGCGCGATTGGCCTGGTGCAGGATGGTGACAAAGTGCTGATCGACATTCCGAACCGCTCGATCAACCTGTTGATCAGCGATGAAGAACTGGCTGCACGCCGGGTCGAGCAGGACCGCAAAGGCTGGAAGCCAGTAGAGAAGCGTCCGCGCAAAGTCACTACCGCGCTCAAAGCCTACGCCCTGCTGGCCACCAGTGCCGACAAGGGTGCCGTGCGTAACAAGGCGATGCTCGACGGGCTGTAAGGCTTAACCGTCGGATAAAAAATGCCCCGCCAAGTGCGGGGCATTTTTGTTTGCGCAGATATTCTGTAGGGGCGAGCCTGCTCCGGGCGGCGTTCCGACGATGCTCGTCAACGATAATGCTGAAAGCCTGACACCGCGCGGCGCTCTCAGGTTTTTCGCGAGCACGCTCGCTCCTGCAAAGGGGGATTGGCGTTAATCCTGCGGGTCGAGGTTATCCAGCGCCTGATTGACCGCCAGCTCGCCCAGCATGATGACCTGCGCAATCCCCAACATCGTGCTGCGCTGCGTGCCTTCCAGGTGTGCGGCGAAATCACTGGCCATGATGCTGGCTGAGGAGAGGGATTCACAGGCGTGGGCCAATAGGCTTTCCGTGTCGATACCGGGGGCGATCATGAATGTTCTGCGGGGTTTGCGAGGGGTGGCGTTGATGCGCTCGGACAGGTTGTCCGATTCTGGCGGATCGGGGGTGATTTTTAGCATTGATGGATCTCCTGAAAACATAAGGAGCCAGCACCCTCGCTACCAAACGAAGGGTGGCGGCCATACGCAGGTTGGTAGACCGGTTCAGGAACCCGGCGCGCCCGAAAGCGCCCTACGCATGGCCACCATGAAAGCAGAGACGGAAAACCTGCTAGGGGCAGAACCATGCGCCTGAAAACCCGGGCTACCAAACCCGATCGCTGATGTTCAGCGACGCGGAAAACGATAGAGCCCGAGACTTAGACGCACAAGCGGCGGATTCTGAAGTAGTCGTAGTACGTTACGCAAGGATGCGTAGGAAGTGAGAGTGTCTGGAGATATCGATCAGCAGAGGTTTTCATTGCGCCTGCTGGCCTCTTCGCGAGCAGGCTCGCTCCCACAGGGATCTACTGTGAACGCGGGCCCCCTGTAGGAGCTGCCGGAGGCTGCGATCTTTTGATCTTTTTTAGGGCAAGATCAAAAGATCGCAGCCTCCGGCAGCTCCTACAGGGGGGCCGACGATCCGGGGAATCAGGGGAATCCGACGATCCGGGGAAGTCCAGAGGAGCCAGCGGTTACTGAATCTCTTCCGGCTTGACGATCACCCAGTTCTTGTCTGCCGTCACCGGCAAGCCTTCTTTGGCCTGGGCCGCTGCGTGCTTGGCCATCATGCCGTTGAGCTGGGTCATGTATTTGTCTTTGCGGTTGACCCACAAATGAATGCCACCCTTGGCCACATCAACACTGTGGAACAGCATGTAGCCATCGCTGGTCGGGGTATCGCCACCCACCAGCACCGGTTTTTTCCACTCATCGATGTAGGTCAGGATCGCCGCTTGCTTGCCGGCCATCCAGGTTGCCGGGGTCCACAGGTACGGGGTCAACTCGAGGCCAAGGTTGGCCTTCTCGTCATACTTGCCCGCGGTGATTTGCTTGCGCGCCGTGGTCAGTTCGCCAGTCTTGCGGTCCTTGAGCAGCGTGCTCACGCCAATCACGTTCTGCGGTTTGACGTTGTAGCCGTACTTTGGATCGGCAGCGACCATGCGCACCAGCTCTTCGGAAGCGGCGGTCATTACGTAGACCTCAATGCCGTTTTCCATCAGCTTGTTATACAGCTCAGCCTGGCCGGTGAAGACCTTCGGCGGCTGGACATCGATGTTCTTGACCACATCACCGTCGTAATAAGTGCTGGGCACCGGTTTGCCGGACGCCATCAGCTCATCGACATACCCCTTGAGCTCTTGAAGGGTGAAGCCTGCGAACACTTGGGCGACCCATGGATAGCAAACCATGTCGTCGATTTCACAGAGGCGATAGTAGTAGCTGAACAGGCTTTCCTTGTGGTCGGCGGTGTCCTTGAACGGAATCAGTTTCAGGGAGGGGTCGAGAGTCTCGCGGGTAATCAGGCCCTTGTTTTCCAGGAACGGCAGCAACGACTCTTCAAGGTCGTAGCGGTAACTGGTGTTGTCCATGTCGAACACCGCGAAGTTACCTTTGTTGGCATTGGCGGCGATCATCACGTCCAGTGCCTTGGCCTGATCGGCTGGCCAGTGTTTCAGGTCAGTTGCGAATGCTTGGCCAGCAAGGCCGAAGCAGATTGCGGCAGCGAGCATTTTCGGTGCGAATTTCATCTGCTATTTCTCCCCGGATCAAAGAGATCGACGCTAACAAAAAAGTGTGACAGTTCTCGTCTGCCCGCGACCGCTTGCGTCCTGATTCCGTCAGCGGCATTCCCCTGCGCGGCATCGGCTTATTCCAAAAACGACAGTCCACCTCTGTTTTTGGTATTAATTCATTAGATATCAAACTGTTAGGCTTGCCGGTTCGCAGTCACACAAGAAGGTGGCTGGCACAAGTCTATGGAGTCCTTATGAATCTGCCGCTGATTCTCAATCTGCTGGTATTCCTCGCCCTGCTCTTCGGCCTGGCGCAAACACGTCACACCTCTTGGAGCCTGGCCAAGAAAGTCTTGCTTGCACTGGCCTTGGGCGTGGGTTTCGGCGTGGCGTTGCACGCCATTTACGGTGACGGCAACCCGGTGCTCAAATCCTCGATCGGCTGGTTCGATCTGGTCGGCAACGGTTACGTGCAGTTGCTGCAGATGATCGTGATCCCGCTGGTTTTCGCCTCGATCCTCAGCGCCGTGGCCCGTCTGCACAACGCCTCGTCGCTGGGCAAGATCAGCTTCCTGACCATCGGCACGCTGCTGTTCACCACCGCCATCGCAGCGCTGATCGGCATCGGCCTGACCAACCTGTTCGGCCTGACCGCCGATGGCCTGGTGGCCGGCACTCAGGAAATGGCCCGCCTGCAAACCATCCAGACCGACTACGCCGGCAAGGTCGCTGACCTGAATGTGCCGCAGTTGCTGCTGTCGTTCATCCCGCAGAACCCGTTCGCCGACCTGGCCCGCGCCAAGCCGACGTCGATCATCAGCGTGGTGATCTTCGCGGCCTTCCTCGGGGTCGCGGCGCTGCAACTGCTCAAGGATGATGTCGAGAAAGGTCAGAAAGTGATCAACGCCATCGACACCCTGCAAGCCTGGGTGATGCGCCTGGTGCGCCTGGTGATGAAGCTGACCCCATACGGCGTTTTGGCGCTGATGACCAAAGTGGTCGCCGGCTCCAACCTGCAAGACATCATCAAACTCGGCAGTTTCGTGGTGGTGTCCTACATCGGCCTCGGCCTGATGTTCGTCATCCATGGCCTGCTGGTATCGGCGTCCGGGATTAACCCGCTGCGCTTCTTCCGTAAAATCTGGCCCGTGCTGACCTTTGCCTTCACCAGCCGCTCCAGCGCAGCAAGCATTCCGTTGAGCATCGAGGTGCAGACCCGGCGCCTGGGCCTCCCGCAGTCCATCGCCAGTTTTGCCGCCTCGTTCGGCGCGACCATTGGCCAGAACGGCTGTGCCGGCCTGTACCCGGCGATGTTGGCGGTGATGGTCGCGCCGACCGTGGGCATCAACCCGCTGGATCCGCTGTGGATCGCGACGTTGGTGGCGATTGTGACCCTGAGTTCGGCCGGTGTGGCCGGGGTCGGTGGCGGCGCGACGTTTGCCGCGTTGATCGTGCTGCCGGCCATGGGTTTGCCGGTGTCACTGGTGGCGTTGCTGATTTCGGTCGAGCCGCTGATCGATATGGGCCGCACGGCGTTGAACGTCAGCGGGTCGATTACGGCAGGGGCGATTACCAGCCAGATCATGCAGCAGACGGATAAAGAGCTGCTGGATGCGGATGAGCATGCGCAGTTGGCGCAGGCGTAGGAGCTGCCGAAGGCTGCGATTTTTTCGCGGCTGATAAAGATCAAAAGATCGCAGGCTTCGCCAGCTCCTACAGGGCTCTACGCTGAATCTGTAGGAGCTGCCGCAGGCTGCGATCTTTTCGTGGCTGATAAAGATCAAAAGATCGCAGGCTTCGCCAGCTCCTACAGGGTTCTACGCTGAGTCTGTAGGAGCTGCCGCAGGCTGCGATCTTTTCGTGGCTGATAAAGATCAAAAGATCGCAGGCTTCGCCAGCTCCTACAGGGCTCTGCGCTGAATCTGTAGGAGCTGCCGAAGGCTGCGATCTTTTCGCGGCGGGTAAAAATCAAAAGATCGCAGGCTTCGCCAGCTCCTACAGGGCTCTGCGCGGGACCTGTAGGAGCTGCCGCAGGCTGCGATCTTTTAGGCCTTCTCCCAAACCTCAAAGCTGTAAGCCGGCTTATCCCCCTCCGCCGGATTCGGCACATTCGACACCAGTTTCCACTGGTTCAAATCAAACGCCGGAAACCACGCATCGCCTTCCGGGCTCAACGCGACCCGCGTCAGGTACAGCCGATCGGCCTGTGCCAAGCCCTGGGCATACAACTGCGCCCCGCCGATCAGCATCAGCTCATCAACGCCCTGCTCCTTCGCCCAAGCCTCGGCGCGAACAACCGCAGCCTCCAGCGACGGATAAACCTCCGCGCCCTCCAGCACCAGATCCGCCCGGCGGCTGACCACGATGTTCAACCGGCCCGGCAGCGGACGACCGAGGGAATCCCAAGTCTTGCGACCCATGATGATCGGCTTGCCCAGGGTGGTGGCCTTGAAGTATTTGAAGTCCCCCGGCAGGTGCCAGGGCATGCTGTTGTCGACGCCGATCACCCGGTTTTCACCGAGGGCTGCGATCAGGCTGAGGGGGAGTGATTTAGTCATGCCGCGAGGATACCAGAGCCTCCCTTTCCCCGATAAGCGCCACAGCGGTTATGCTCACCGTTCATTTAAGCGACGGGATGCCGCGTGACTGAACTGAATAACCTCTGGCTGACGGAAACCATCCGTCTGCGCGAAGAACATGCCGGGCCACTGGACGATCTGGAAGCCAACCGACTGGCCCGCACGGCTGGCGGCGACCTGCCGACACGGATTCAACGCCGTGCCCTGTGGCTGGCCGAGCGCGATGGACTGAGCAACGCGCTCACCCACTGGCTGCAAGGTGCGCGACTGGCATTGCTGGTGCTGGCAATACTGGCCGTGGTCAGCGGTGCCGGCCTCGCGTTTGCGGCGCTGAGCGACGGGCAAATGGCAGTGAATGTGTTCTGGGCCCTGGGCAGTTTGCTCGGGCTGAACCTGATTCTGCTACTGAGCTGGGCCTTGGGCCTGGTGTTTGCCGGTGAACACGGCGCCACCCTCGCACGCTTATGGCTGTGGCTCAGCGAAAAACTCGCCCGCGACGCCAAAGCCGCACAACTGGCCCCGGCCCTGCTGCTGTTGCTGCAACGGCACAAACTCAATCGCTGGGCCATCGGCGTGCTGGTCAACAGCTTGTGGCTGTTGGCGATGCTCAGTGCCCTGGCGATTCTGCTGACGCTGATGGCAACGCGGCGCTACGGCTTTGTCTGGGAAACCACCCTGCTCAGCGCCGACACCTTTGTCGCCATGACCCAAACCCTCGGCACCCTGCCGGCGTTGTTCGGTTTCAACGTGCCGAGCGTGGACATGATCCGCGCCAGCGGCGACACCGCGCTCAACATCGAAAGCGCCCGTCAGGCCTGGGCAACCTGGCTGGTCGGCGTCTTGGTGGTTTACGGCGTGGTGCCGCGCCTGCTGCTGGCGCTGTTTTGCCTGTGGCGCTGGAAAACCGGCCAGGCTGCCTTGCGTCTGGACCTGAACCTGCCCGGCTACGCCCAATTACGCGAACGCCTGATGCCCACCAGCGAACGCCTGGGCATCAGCGATGCCGCCCCGGATCAGCTTCACCGCGTCGAAAGCAGCGTCAGCGAATTGCACAGTGATGGCGCGCTGCTGGTGGCCATCGAACTGGACGGTCAACGTCCATGGCCGCCACAACTGCCGAAAACCGTGAGCGATGCCGGCATCCTCGACAGCCGCGAGTCGCGCAACAAACTCCTCGAACAGCTCAGCCGCTTCCCCCGGCTCGCCTGTTGATTGCCTGCGACCCACGCCGTTCACCGGATCGCGGCAGCCTGGCGTTGATCGCCGAACTGGCGCGCAACGCCAGCGCCACCCGCGTCTGGCTGCTGCAAGCGCCGCCCGGCGAAGCGCTGGATGCCGAGCGACTGGGTGACTGGCACGCCGCGCTGCAACAGCTTGAACTGCCATTCGCTGATTGCGCGCCGATGAACTGGCTGGAGGCCGGTTATGACTAAGCCGTTGAAACTCGCCGTCGTCGGCCACACCAACGTCGGCAAGACCTCGTTGCTGCGCACCCTGACCCGGGACGTCGGTTTCGGTGACGTGTCCCATCGGCCCAGCACCACCCGCCACGTCGAAGGCGCGCGGTTGTCGGTGGACGGTGAGCCGCTGCTCGACCTCTACGACACGCCCGGCCTGGAAGACGCCATCGCCCTGCTCGATTACCTCGAACGCCTGGAACGCCCCGGCGAACGCCTCGACGGCCCGGCACGTTTGGCGCGATTCCTCGAGGGCAGCGAGGCCCGACAGCGGTTCGAACAAGAGGCCAAGGTGCTGCGCCAACTGCTGGCCTCGGACGCCGGGCTCTATGTGATCGACGCCCGGGAACCGGTGCTGGCCAAATACCGCGACGAACTGGAAGTGCTGGCCAGTTGCGGCAAACCGTTGCTGCCGGTGCTGAATTTCGTCAGCAGTGCCAACCATCGCGAGCCGGATTGGCGCGAAGCGCTGGCGCGGCTGGGTTTGCATGCGTTGGTGCGCTTCGACAGCGTTGCTCCGCCAGAAGATGGCGAACGCCGACTCTATGAAAGCCTCGCCCTGTTGCTGGAAAACGCCCGCGAGCCGCTTGAACGGCTGATCGCCGATCAACAGGCCCAACGCCTGGCCCGCCAGCAAAGTGCAGCGCAGCTGATGGCTGAATTATTGATCGATTGCGCCGCGTGCCGGCGCAGCGTGGCGAGTAAACCTGAGCTGGAACAACAAGCGATCAACGAACTGCGCAAAGCCGTTCGGCAACGGGAACAACGTTGCGTCGAAGCGTTGCTTAAGCTCTACGCCTTCCGCCCACAGGACGCGGCAGCCAGTGACTTGCCGCTGCTCGATGGCCGTTGGGGCGACGACCTGTTTAACCCGGAAACCCTCAAGCAATTGGGCGTGCGAGTTGGCAGCGGCATCGCGGCCGGCGCGGCGGCGGGGGCTGGCGTCGATCTATTGGTGGGCGGCCTGACCCTCGGCGCAGCGGCACTGGCCGGTGCGATTGCCGGCGGCGCCCTGCAAACCGCGCGCAGCTATGGCGGCCGGTTGCTGGGCAAGATCAAAGGGCAGCGGGAGCTGACTGTCGATGACAGCGTGTTGCGGTTGCTGGCGTTGCGTCAGCGGCAACTGGTACAGGCCTTGAACCAGCGCGGACATGCGGCGATGGACAGCATCCAGGTCGCCACGCCTCAGGACAAGACCTGGCGCGAAGGCAAACTGCCCGAAGCCCTGCACAAGGCTCGGGCGCATCCGCAGTGGTCGTCACTCAATCCGCAGGCGAAGTTAAGTCAGGGGGAAAGGCAGGAACAGGTTGAGGTGTTGGCGCAGCAGCTGTAGACATACAGTGTTGGTGCCGGCCCCTTCGCGAGCAAGCCCGCTCCCACAGGGGAACGCATTCCAATGTGGGAGCGGGCTTGCTCGCGAAAGCCGCACCTCGGTCTTGGGGCCCTACGCAACCAACAGCCGCAATGCCTTTTCCTTCAAGACGCCAAGGTCCATCACCGGCACCCACTCTTCCTTGGCCAACTCATCCCAGTGCCGCATCCGCAAACTGACGGCACACAACGGGTCCTGCTCAAACGCCTCAGCCTCGGCCACCGTCATCACCCCACCCTGATACGCCAGCGTCCGGCGACTGGCTTCGCTCAAACGCTCGTGGTACCCCGGTTCCTTGAGCGTCAGATAACGCTTGGCCTGAACGTGATACTCCACCAGCCGCGCCATCCGCTCGCTGAAACCGGCGCGACGCAAGTAGTCCGCGCCGAGGCGCTCGTGGCTGACCACGCCAAACCCGCCCATGTTCTCGGCATCTTCAGCACAGATATGCCCGATATCGTGAAAGAACGCCGCCAACACCACTTCATCGTCAAAGCCCTCGGCCATGGCCAGTTCGGCGGCCTGGGACATGTGCTCGATCTGCGACACCGGCTCGCCGATGTAGTCGCTGTCGCCAAAGCGCTCGTACAGCGCGAAGAGCTCGGCGATCGCGTGTTCGTTGCGCGCCATCAATCCTCTCCCAGCAACAGGGCCACGTTACGTTCGGCCATCGCCGGTCCGACGCTCATGCCGACGCCAGTGTGCATCAACGCCACATTCACACCCGGAGCCGGGCGCAGGAACGAGAACGGCCCCGGCCCGCGTGAACCGTAGACACCCTGCCAGCGCTCAAGCACTTGCACCTTACAGCCCAACGTTTGCTCGGCCAGCTCGATCATCCAGTCGTCCACTTGCTCGGCGTTGAACGGTGAAGGGTCGCTGCCGTAATGGTGGGAGTCGCCGATGATCAATTCGCCATAAGGCGTCGGGCTGATCAGCAGGTGAATGCCGTTCTCTTGCAAGTGCGGCGCCTCCCGCAGAATCTGCGCGTGCACCGCCGCCGCTTCCGGCAGGTCGGCAAACGCGCCGTAATGCACGCAACTCAATCCGGTGAGCAACGCGTGCTGCAAGTTGAGGTCGATCTGCGGCCGGGCGCGGAGCATTTGCAGTCGGCAGATTTGCGGGTTCAGCGCGGCGATCGGCTCGGCAAGCAGGGTCTGATAGTCGTGGCCGGAGCAGACGATGATCTGCTCGGCGCTGAAGCTGCCGGCGGTGCTGTACAAGCGACCGGGCTCGATGTCGCGCACCAGGGTGGAAAAGTGAAACCCTACGCCCAATTCGCGGCGCAGGTAGTCGATCAGCGCTGGAATCGCGACCCGGGAATACAGCTGCTGATCGTCCTTGCCGTGCAATGCGGCACGGTGATGGCCGAACTGGCCGCCGTACAAGTCCCGCAATGGCGCGCCGCGCAGCAACTCGACGTTGTAGTTGTGTTCCACGGCGCGGCCATTGCAAAAGGCATGCAGCAGGTGTTCTTCAGCTTCGGTGCGGGCGAACAGGTATGAGCCGTTGCGCTTGAGTTGCAGGCCGGCCAACTCCGCCCATTGGCCCCAGATTTCGCGGCTGGCCTTGGCCAGTTCAAGCATCTGGCCCGGTGGCTGGCCGGTGACCAGGGCTTGGCCGAAGTTGCGGACCGAAGCGCCCAGGGGCGTTTCGCTGCGTTCGAAAACCGTGACCTTGAGGCCGCGTTTGGCGGCGGCGTAGGCGTGGGACAGGCCCAGGATGCCGGCGCCGACGATCAGCATGTCGTTGTGTTGTGTCATTAAGAGTTGTCCTGAATTCGAAGCCGCCTTCGCGGGCAAGCCTCGCTCCTACAGGTGTTGTATCGGACGCAATATTTGCGAACGACATAAATCCGTAGGAGCAAGGCTTGCCCGCGAAGGGGCCCTGTCAGCCGATAGAGATCTTACTTGGCGACCACCTTCTCGGACTTGCCGTCATAGCGCTTGCGCCACTCGGTCAAAATCTCGTCGCGATTCTTCGAGGCCCAGGCAAAGTCGTTCTTGATCAAACGCTGCTCGTAATCCGCCGGCAATTCGGTCTGCGGCTTGGCAATACCCGGTTGCGCGAGCACCGCGAAGTTCTCTTTGTACAACTCCATCGCCGCCGGGCTGGCCGAGAAGTCCGCCAGTTTCTTCGCCGCGTCTTCGTGCTGCGTGCCCTTGATCACGGCGGTGGCTTCAATCTCCCAGCCCAGGCCTTCCTTGGGCAGGATGATGTCCAGCGGCGCACCCTGACGCTTCAACTGAACCGCCGGGTATTCAAAGGAAATACCAATCGGGAATTCGCCTGAGGCCGCCAGTTTGCAAGGCTTGGAGCCGGAGTGAACGTACTGGCCGATGTTCTGGTGCAAGTCGTCCATGAACTGCCAACCCTGCTTCTCGCCAAAGGTTTGCAGCCAGGCGCTGACGTCGAGGAAACCGGTGCCGGACGAGGCCGGGTTGGGCATGACGATCTTGCCTTTGTACTCAGGCTTGGTCAGGTCTTGCCAGCTCACCGGTTTGCTCAGGCCCTGCTTCTCGGCTTCGACGGTGTTGAAGCAAATGGTCGCGGCCCAGACGTCCATACCGACCCAGGCTGGCGGGTTGGCGGCGTCGCGGTAGTTGCCGCCGATCTTGGCCAGGTCCTTCGGCGCGTAGCTTTGCAGCATGCCTTGTTGATCGAGGATCGCCAGGCTCGATGCGGCCAGGCCCCAAACGGCATCGGCCTGCGGGCGGGCTTTTTCAGCCAGCAGCTTGGCGGTGATGATCCCGGTGGAGTCACGCACCCACTTGATCTCGACGTCCGGGTTGGCCTTTTCGAAAGCATCCTTGTAGGTCTTCAGTTGTTCGGCTTCGAGGGCGGTGTACACCGTCAACTCGGTTTTCGCCGCGAAGGCGTTCAGGCTGAAAGCGGTGAGCACAGCAGCGGCCAGGGCCAAAGGCTTGAACATGATGCATTTCCTGTTTGAGTTGAGGGCTTTGGGGTGGAGGAGTAGCGAATCAGTTGCCGGGCGCGGTCTGCCGCCAGGCCTGGGAGCGGCGCAGCAAACCGCGCGAGGCCCAGGCCAGCAGCAGGGACACGCCCGCCGAGGTGAACAGAATCAGAGTCGACATCGCTGCCGCGCCACCGACGTTGCCGGCGTCGTCCATATTCAGCACCGCCACCGCCGCGAGGAGGGTGTCGGGGCTGTAGAGGAATATCGCCGCCGAAACAGTGGTCATGGCCGAGACGAACAGGTAGCGCACGATGTCCAGCAAGGCAGGCAGGCAGATCGGCACGGTGACCCGCAGGTAATGCCGATACAGCGGCGCCTTGAGCGACAGCGCGGCGGCTTCGAACTCGGCGTCGAGTTGGCGCAGCGCGGTGGTGGCGGACATTTGCGCGGTGGTCAAATAATGAGCAATGGTGCAGACCACCAGCAGGGTCATGGTCCCGTAGAGCACATGCAACGGGTTGCCGTTGAGGTTGAAAAAGAAGACGTAGCCCAGGCCCAACACCAGACCCGGCACCGCCATCGGAACGAAACTGAGCATGCGCAGGGTCAGATTCAGTCCGCGCTGGCCCTTGGTTTTTTCCATCAGGTAAGCGCCAGTGAAAATCAGCCCGCTGCCGATCAACGCCGTGCACAGGGCCATCTTCACGCTGTTGCTGTAGGCCAGCCAACCGCCGCCCGCGGTGTCGTTGAACTGATAATGGTTGAGCGACAGCGACAGGTTGTACGGCCAGAATTTCACCAGCGACGAGTACACCGCCATGCCGAACACCAACAGCAACACCGCGCAGATCAACAACACGATGGCCAGGTAGCAACCGTCGCGCAGCTTCGACGGCGCGGGTTTAAAGACTTGCGCCCGGCCGCTCATGGAATCGCCGTGACGCCGACGCAACCAGGCATCGACGCCGAAACTGAATAGCGCCGGCAGCAGCAGAACCATACCGATCAACGCACCGCGACCGAATTGTTGCTGGCCGACCACGGCTTTGTAGGCTTCCAGCGCCAACACCTGATAGTCGCCACCGACCACCACGGGTACGCCGAAGTCGGTGATGGTCAGGGTGAAGACCAGACAGAACGCGGCGAACACGGCCTGACGGGTCGCCGGCCAGGTGATGCTGCGAAAGGCTTTCGCTGGGCTGGCGCCCATGCTTGAAGCGGCATCGAACAGTCGCGCATCCGCCAGGGACAGCGCCGACAGAAGAATCATCAAGGCGTGCGGGAAGGTGTAGATCACCTCGCCGAGCACAATGCCCCAGAAACCGTAGATATTGTCCGAGAGCAAACCACGCAACATGCCCTGGTTGCCGAACAGGTAAACCAGCGCAATCCCCGGCAGCATCGACGGCGCCATCAGCGGCAACAGCGACATACCGCGCCAGATGCCTTTGCCCGGAATCAACGTACGTTGCAGGGCGTAGGCAAACAGGTAAGCCAGCGGTACGACGATGGCCGCGACGCTCAGGGAAACTTTCAGACTGTTGCCGAGCAACCAGTGGAAATTCGCACTGGTGACCAGTTCACGGGCGGCCACCCAACCACCGCCCTGCCCGGCCTCAGAGCTAAAACCGCGCCAGAAGATCGCCAGCAACGGCATCAACACCGCGACACCCAGCAACACCAGCAACAGCACTTTGCCGCCGACCACAAACACCCGGTCGCCGATTTCGGCGCGGGAGGTCTGCCGAACCTGCTTGTGCGGTATCGGCAGCGCGAGGTTCGCGCTCATCAGGTAAACACCTGCAGGCTACGCGGTGGCAAGGCAACCATGATCTGCTGCGCGCCGAGGCGCGGCATGTCTTGCGGCGCCAGTTCCGCCAGCAAAGCGTGACCCGGCAGTTGATCGAGTTCGAAACTCATGCGGCAGCGATTGCCGAGGAAAGTGATTTCGCGAACCTTGGCCGGGAACAGGTTTTCTTCATGCACCGGCGGGTTGACGTTGATTGCCTCCGGGCGGCAGAACAGTCGGCCGGACGCGGTTTTCGCACTGCCTTCGGCCAGGCGCATGTTCATCCCACCGACCTGGGCGTGGCTGTCGCTGCTGCGGCGGAACGGCAGCCAGTTGCCCTGGCCGACGAACTCCGCCACAAACGGCGTCGCCGGGCGGTCGTAGATTTCCTGCGGCGTGGCGTACTGCTCGACTCTGCCGTTGTTCATCACCGCAATGCGGTCGGCCATCAGCATCGCTTCGTCCTGATTGTGGGTGACCATCAGGGTGGTGACGCCGAGGTTGCGCTGCAATTGGCGCAACTCGGTGCACAAATGCTCGCGAACCCGGGCGTCGAGGGCCGACATCGGTTCATCCAGCAGCAACAACGATGGCGCCGGAGCCAAGGCGCGAGCCAGCGCAACCCGCTGTTGTTGGCCGCCAGACAATTGACCGGGGTACTTTTTCTCGCTGCCGAGCAAGCCGACCAGTTCCAGCATCTGACCGACACGCTTGCGCACTTCATCGCGACCACTGCCGGCAAGGCCGTAGGCAATGTTCGCTTCGACGGTCAGATTGGGGAACAGCGCGTAGGACTGGAACAGAATGCCGTAGTCCCGGGCTTGCGGTGCCAGGTGGGAAACGTCGCGATCACCGAGGTACAACTCGCCGCTGTCCTGTTTCTCCAGACCGGCGATGCAGCGCAGCAAGGTGGTTTTGCCACACCCCGACGGGCCCAGCAGACACACCAGCTCACCAGCCGCCACGTCGAGGGAAACGTTATCCAGCGCGGTGAAGGCGCCGAAGCGTTTCTGCACGCCGCGCACCTTCATGGGTACGCCGGGGTTGGTCAGGGCAGTTGCGATCGAGTGGTTCATGGACAGGCCTCATCAAGCAGATGAAGGCCATCCTAGGTTTGTAATGCGTCCGTCATGTGGCAGTGAGGCAAAAACGGCTGATAGTGGTATTCGGGGATTTTGGTTGACCTCAAAAGATCGTCCGATCGCGCGCCTTTGCGCTCCTTCAGGCAATACAAATACTCCGGAATCCTGATCTGCCGCCATCGCGAGCAGGCTCGCTCCCACATTGGAATGCGTTCTCCTGTGGGAACGAGCTTGCTCGCGATGAAGAATTCAAGGCTTGGGAAGGTCCATTTTGTAACCCGCCCCAGGCGTACCTTCGTGCATCGCTGCCTGAATGTCCGCATACAAGGCGTTCGCCTCAGCGGTCGTGATTGATCGCGAACAATCACGCAGCACTACTCGCAGCAGGACATTCTCCTGGCCCGGCAACAGACCGAGACGTCCAATGGCCTGCACGGGTAAATCGGAGAATCCCCAACGCCCCTTGACCTGCATCTCCTCAATCCAGTCAGAGCAGTCACCGGCAGCCTGCAACATTCTTTCGGTCAATACTTCCTCACTCAACCCCGGTGTTAGCGCCAACGAAATGTCACGGGCAATCGACGGCAAACGTGATACCGGAGTCCATGGATTCAAATCATGCATCTGCGCCTGTACTCGCACATTCTGATCGCGCAGCAAGCGAATATCAGGGATGCCTTTGCGCAACATGGTCAAGCGATCCAAGCCCATCCCGAGTGCCAGTCCTGCATGTCGCAACGGATCTATCTTCAAGCGCTCCAACAAAGACCTCGCAATGCGACCGCATTCCAGCACCTCGACCGGCGCACCGTCGTTCAACACATTCACTTCGATTCCGCCCTCCGTATAGTGATGCGGACTGTCGCTGTAGACCCAAGGCTTTTCGGGAACGGCGGATTCAAGGATGTCGCTGACCAGACGCAACAGATGTTCATGCGTAGACAATTGCGGATCACCCAGCACCCAGATGTCCATTTGATGCGGTTCCGCGCAATGCCACCTGTCCCGACTGTCGCGACGGAAAGTGATACCTGGCGCGGCCAGCAAGATCGTCTCTCCCGGTTGCCGCACCTCAGCTGCTCGCTGAAGCGCCGCCGGAATCTGACTGGTGGTTTGTGTTCGCAACAAAGAACACTCATCGACCCATCGGGTGTGCTCGCTCCCAAGCGTGACTTCTGCCGGGTCATACCCCAGCAAACCGTAATTTTCCTCCGCGGACACAATCCGCGGCCCCGTTTGCAGTTTCGCCTGGGGCCAGCCTTTTTCTGCGAGTCCTTGAAGGATTTCATTGAGCATCAATCGGACGGCGTGCTCAGGAGCGCTTGTTTCGGTCAGATCAACCAGTAAAAGGGCCTGATGGACAGACGTGTCGGCTAAATATTTCTTTGATGCTTGCACTCCGTAATCCTCAACCTGTAGTTGGACATCGAGCTAAAAAAAACAAGCCCATAAATAAACCTAACGACGAAAGTTCATCGACTGCAATCATAAAAATCAAAAAACCAAATTTTCAGAACAGGACTACAGACGCAACTTACACAAATAACCCATTGAACTTACCAAAAATCAAGACAGCAGAATTCATTCTAAAAATCGCCTAACAACTCATTTAACACATCAAAAAATCTGTATTAATAATTCCACTCCCAAGCACTGCCGGGAGCAACAAAAACCAAAAAAACGAAAAAGTAATATCAAATGAAAAATAAAAAACTCGTCAAATACAATCTTAACCGGATCACTTCCGGACCGGAAAACTTCGGGTGGGCGCCGCTGGCATGGGCTCATACTGAAGAGTAAATAATACCAATGCGCGGCAAGCATCGTGCCGCGCATTGGAAATCTGGAGGTATTTATGTCGTCAGCTAATATGATATCTACGCTCTTCGGCAATGAAAAATTTTCGATCATTGCGGATTCCAGGGAGTTCCTCGGAGACTGTGAGCATTTAGGCTTCGATACTGCCCATATTTCAGAATTAGAAAGCCTTCCAACAAACAGTATTATTTTTTCTTTTAGCAATGACGCTGCAAAAATGACTTTTGAGCTAGCCAAAAAAACAGAAAACAAGAAAAGCGTTTTCTGCGCGACTCAAGTGTTTGAGCCCTCTGTAGCGAACGCGCTCTATAGCCTGAAGCTTTTGCTGAGCAGCAATTTCGAGCACGCTTTGAGCACGCAGCGCTCGGTACTAAACATGCTCAATTCAAACGAATCATTTTTTCTTTCAGGTAACTAAGCCAATGCACAAGTCGCGCTTTTGCCGCACGCCCAACCTTACGCCCTCCTTACAGAAGATGTGTCAGGCAACTTTGTTCAGTCGGTAGCGGAGTTTTTTGAAGTGCATTACGCACACATGAACCCACATGAACAATGCCCATTTTCCTTTAGCGGCACGCTGAAGATTGAAGGAATACTAACGATACTAAGAAAGCATAACCCTGAACTGCCAGATGGCCTTAAAATTTCGCTTAAATGTTTAAGTGATCGCATCTCTCAACACAGTGCAACCTTAGTAGTCAGGGACAACATCATCACTTCATTAAAAACAAATAACGAGGAACATATAAAGCCTCTGAATCTTGCGACTGGCGCTCGAGGACTAAGACTTACGGAGTTTGCGATCGGAGTAAACGACGCTATCGCACCAACTATTGACTACAAAATAAACTCACAAATGAATGAAGGCATACGTGGAGTACATGTGGCTATCGGCGATGGTTCTTCCGGGTATCACATAGACTTTCTTAGCCCAGCTGTAACCGTACGCCCAACGCATTAAAAACATCGTTCTTAACTTTCGAGTTAATACGCGCGATTTTCTATTTTTTTGCAATAGTAGGTCGGCTTTTAAACCAATATCAGGTGCCGGCACCCACAGGAGGGGAATGCGTCGCCTGCATGAGCGACGTTTGCCCAAGAAGAGACTAGTCAGGTCGCCGCAGTTTTCTGATAGTGATATTCGGGGATTTGGGGTGGGGTCAAAAGATCGCAGCCTTCGGCAGCTCCTACGCCGAACGCATTCCCATGTAGGAGCTGCCGAAGGCTCGGGCCGCGATCGGACGATCTTTTGATCTTAGGCCGGAGCCATCTCCTGCGCCAACCCCAGAAACGCCGCCGGCAACCGCGCGCCCTTTCGCTCCTTGAGGCAATACAAATACTCGGGAATCTGCGGTGCATTCTCAATCGTCAGTACCCGCAACTGCGGGTCATGCGGCACTTCCTGCCGGGCGATGATGCTGATGCCGATATTGCGCAGCACCGCTTCACGAATCGACTCACGGCTACCGATCTCCAGCAAGGGCCCGAAACTCACCCCGGCACTGGCCAGCAACTCTTCGGTCAGCCGCCGAGTGGTCGAGCCCGACTCCCGCATCAACAAGGTATGCCCGGCCAAGGCACTGAGCGGCACATGATCATGCACGGCCAGCGGATGATTGCGATGCACCGCCAGCACCAGCGGATCGCTGCCGAGCACCCGGCGAATCAACCGCGCATCGTCGAGTAACTGCGAGGACGCGGCGACATCGACCCGGTAATCCTCCAGCGCTTCGAGCACTTGTTGGGAGTTGCCGATTTCCACCGATACCTCCACTTGCGGCAAACGCTCGCGGAAGGTCTTCACCAGATCGAGGATGTAGTAAGGCGCCGTGGCGGCGATGCGCAACGTGCCCTGGACCTGGCCACTGTTGCGCAGGAAGAACTCGATGTCGGCTTCCTGCTGCAACAGCGTCTTGACCATCGGCAGCAACCGCGCGCCTTCATCGCTGACGCTGAGGCGGCGGCCGCCACGGTAGAACAGCTCAACCGAGTACTGACTTTCCAGATGGCGAATCTGGGTCGTCACGGTGGGTTGGCTCAGGCCGAGCTTCTTGGCCGCCAGGGTAATGCTGCCCAAGCGGGCCACCATGTAAAACGCCTTTAGCTCGGCACTCAGCACAGCCGTTCCTCATCGCTTACTTGCGCAACAGGCGCAAACCGTTGAACACCACCAACAGGCTGACGCCCATGTCAGCGAACACCGCCATCCACATGGTGGCGATCCCGGCGAAGGTTACCCCAAGAAAGATAGCCTTGATGACCAAAGCGAGGGCGATGTTCTGTTTCAGGATGGTGGAGGTCTGGCGCGACAGTCGAATGAATGCGGGGATCTTGCGCAGATCGTCGTCCATCAGGGCGACATCAGCGGTCTCAATGGCCGTGTCGGTGCCAGCCGCCGCCATGGCAAAACCGATTTCGGCCCGGGCCAGCGCCGGGGCGTCGTTGATGCCGTCGCCGACCATGCCGACGTTATGACCCTTCGCACAAAGCGCTTCGATGGCTTGCAACTTGTCGGTCGGCAGCAGGTCGCCCTTGGCTTCGTCGATGCCGACTTGCGCGGCGATAGCCTGGGCGGTGTGGACGTTGTCGCCGGTGAGCATCAGGGTTTTGATGCCCAGCTCATGCAATTGCTGGATCGCTTCGCGGCTGGACTCTTTCACCGTGTCGGCCACGGCAAACAGCGCCAAGGGGCCGGACTTGTCGAGCAGCAGCACCACCGATTTGCCCTGTTTCTCCAGGGCGAACAGTTTTTCTTCCAGCGCTGGCGAGCAGAGGTTCAGCTCTTCAACCAGTCGATGGTTACCCAAGTGGTAGACCTGGCCATTGATCTCACCGCGGACACCGCGACCGGCCAAGGCTTCGAAGTTATCCACAACCCGCGGCGCCAGTTGTTTATCCACAGCGGCGTTGGCGATAGCCAGCGATACCGGGTGATCGGAACGGCCCGCCAACGCCGCCGCAATGGCTGGCGCGGTTTCATCGGCGGTCGGGTCGAGGGACAGATAATCGGTCTGTACCGGTTTGCCGTGGGTGATGGTGCCGGTCTTGTCCAGGGCCAGGTAATCGAGCTTGTAACCGCCCTCCAGATAGACGCCGCCCTTGACCAGAATCCCTTTTCGCGCCGCTGCCGCGAGGCCGCTGACGATGGTCACCGGGGTGGAAATCACCAGCGCACATGGGCAAGCGACTACCAGCAACACCAGTGCCCGGTAGATCCAGTCGAACCACAGCGCGCCCATGAACAATGGTGGAATAACGGCGACTGCCAGGGCGAAGATGAACACTGCCGGGGTGTAGATTTTCGAGAACTGATCGACGAAACGCTGGGTCGGTGCCCGCGCGCCCTGGGCCTGCTCGACGGCATGAATGATTCGCGCCAGGGTCGAGTTGTTGGCCGCAGCGGTCACGGTGTATTCCAGCGAACCCGCCTGGTTGATGGTGCCGGCAAAGACTTTATCGCCCACAGTCTTCTCGATCGGCAGGCTTTCACCGGTGATCGGTGCCTGATCGATGGTTGAAGTGCCGGAAACCACTTGGCCATCGAGGCCGATGCGTTCGCCGGGACGCACCCGCACCCGCGCGCCCAGTTCGATGATTTTGACCTCCTGTTCGACCCAACTACCGTCAGCCTGCTGCACCGTGGCCTGTTCCGGGGTCATCTGCATCAGCCCGCCGATGGCGTTGCGGGCGCGGTCCAGGGACTTGGCTTCGATCAGCTCGGCCACGGTGAAGAGGAACATCACCATCGCCGCTTCCGGCCATTGGCCGATCAACACCGCGCCGGTCACCGCGATGCTCATCAGCGCGTTGATGTTCAGGTTGAGGTTCTTGAGGGCGATCCAGCCTTTCTTGTAAGTGGTTAGGCCACCGCTGAGGATCGAGATCAACGCGATGATCGCCACCACCCAGGTCGGTGCGGCGTTGGTGAAGTGGATCACTTCAGCCGCCAGCGCACCGACGCCGGACAGCGCCAACGGCCACCAGTGTTTCTTCTCGGCGGCCGGCGCGGGGGCTTCGACCCCCTGTTCCAATGGCTCCGCGACCATGCCCAGCGACTTGATCGCCTCGATGATCGGCGCAGTGCTCGGCAGGTCGTGGGTCACGCCCAATACCCGGTTGATCAGGTTGAATTCCAGTTGCTGCACACCCGACAGCTTGCCCAGTTTGTTCTGGATCAGTGTCTGTTCGGTCGGACAGTCCATCGCGTCGATGCGGAAACTGCTCAGCCGCGCGCCGTCGGTCGGCTTGTCGCTCAGCTTGATCAGCGATGGCGCTGCCACTTTGGAGGAACAGCAGGAATCTCCGTGACCGCCATGGTCATGCTTCTTCTGCACAGGCTGCAGCTTGTGGCTGTGATCGTGATCGTGATCGTGATCGTGACCAGCCTCGGGTTTGTGGGTGTGAAGGGAATCGCTCATCGGGTTGCGTCCATAAAGATGCCTGTTGCCAAGTAAAGACCCTGTAGCCACTATAGGGTCAAGCAACCTTTTGGAGATTGTCGCGATGAAGATCGGAGAACTGGCCAAACTGACCGATTGCGCAGTGGAAACCATCCGCTATTACGAGCGCGAAAACCTGCTCCCGGAGCCGGCCCGCAGCGATGGCAACTACCGCGTCTACACCCAGGCCCACGCCGAGCGGCTGACCTTTATCCGCAATTGCCGCACCCTCGACATGACCCTCGAGGAAATCCGCAGCCTGTTGACCCTGCGCGACAGCCCGCAGGATCAGTGCGAAAACGTCAATGCACTGATCGACGAACACATCCACCACGTCAAGGCGCGGATCGACGGTTTGCTGGCCTTGCAGACACAACTGCTCGACCTGCGCCAACGTTGCAGCGAAAGGCCGGATATCGATCAGTGCGGGATTTTGCAGCGGCTGGAGGTCAGTGGCGGGGTTGTCGCGACGGAGGTGGAGCACTCCCATGTGGGCCGCAGCCACGGCCACTAAGACCACCGCATAACCCTGTAGGAGCTGCCGAACGCGGCCCGAGCCTTCGGCAGCTCCTACATTGGGATCGCGGTGAAGGCTTAGACCGCCATCGGCGCCGTCATCGGCGCATGGTGCTGATAACCCTCAAGCGAGAAATCGCCCGGTTCGATCAACTCCAGCCACTCCGGCTGGTACTCGCCCGTCCTGGCAAATTCCGGCACACGATCACTGATCACCAATTTCGGCATCGGGAACGGCTCGCGGGTGAGCTGTTCATTCAGCATGTCCAGGTGGTTTTCGTAGACGTGGGCGTCACCGATGAAATAGGTGAACCAGCGCGGCGTGTAACCGGTCAGGCGCCCGATCAGGCTCAGCAGTGCGGCGCCTTCGGTGAGGTTGAACGGTGTGCCCAGGCCCAAATCATTGGAACGGATGTAGAGGGTCAGGGAGATCTCCCTGGTCTCGACATTCGGGTGGAACTGGTACAGCAGGTGGCATGGCGGCAAGGCCATTTCATCGAGCTGGGCGACGTTCCAGCCGTGGAACAGGATGCGACGGCTGCCCGGGTCTTTGATGATGGTGTCGACACACTGGCGAATCTGGTCGATCGCCTTGTACAGCACCACGTAGGCCTGACCGTCTTCTTCGCCTTCAGCAATCTGCCGATAGCCTTGCTTCAGGGTCTGCTCGATGGCCGCCGGGTTGCTGAGCGGGATCTGCTTGTACGCCGGCCATTTGCGCCATTGCACGCCGTAGATCTCGCCGAGGTCGTCTTCGCCCTGACGGAATGGGTTGGCCAGCCACTGCGCGTTTTCGTTGGCGTTCTGGTCCCAGACCTTGCAGCCGAGTGCCCGGAATTCGGCGGCGTTGTTCACCCCGCGCAGGAAACCGCACATCTCGCCGATGGCCGATTTGAAGGCCATCTTGCGGGTGGTGATCGCCGGAAAACCTTCCTTCAGGTCATAACGCAGCATCGCGCCAGGGAAACTGATGGTGTTGACGCCGGTACGGTTGGCCTGTTTGGTGCCGTTCTTGATGACGTGAGCCACCAGATCGAGATATTGCTTCATGAGTTACCTGTGTCCTTGAATCCGCAGCCGTGGCTGCGGATTCGAATCTAAAGCGCGGCGTCTTAAGCGGCCGAAGTCACTGGGGTCTTTGGCTCGCGATGATAAGCCAGCCAGATCAGGAATAGACCGGCGACGATCATCGGGATGCACAGAATCTGCCCCATGGTCACCCAACCGAACGCCAGGTAACCGAGTTGCGCATCAGGTACGCGAACGAACTCGACAACAAAACGGAAGATTCCGTAGAACAGGGCGAACATGCCGGACACCGCCATGGTTGGCCGTGGCTTGCGCGAGAACAACCAGAGAATCAGGAACAGCGCGACGCCTTCCAGTGCGAACTGGTACAGCTGCGAAGGATGGCGCGGCAGTTGCGCCGGATCGCTGAACGGAGGAAACACCATCGCCCATGGCAGATCGGTCGGCTTGCCCCACAACTCGGCGTTGATGAAGTTACCGATACGCCCGGCGCCCAGACCAATCGGCACCATCGGCGCGACGAAGTCCATCAGTTGGAAGAACGACTTGCCGTTGCGGCGACCGAACCACCAGGCCGCGATCATCACCCCGATAAACCCGCCGTGGAACGCCATGCCGCCCTTCCACACTTCGAAAATCAGCGTCGGGTTGGCCAGGTAAGCGCTCAGGTCGTAGAACAGCACGTAGCCCAAACGGCCACCGACAATGACCCCCATCGACAACCAGAAGATCAGGTCGGAGAGTTTTTCCTTGGTCCAGGTCGGGTCGAAGCGGTTCAGCCGACGGGACGCCAACAGCCAGGCGCCGCCGATGCCGATCAGGTACATCAGACCGTACCAGTGGATTTTCAGCGGACCGATGGCCAGGGCCACCGGGTCGATCTGCGGGTAAGGCAGCATTGCGACTCCTCGTTAGAGTTGAAACCTTCAAAATTCCCAGGGGACGCTGCCACCTCAGGATTAAGCCAGGATTGCGATGGGCGTCAGAGCAGGAAATTCAGCCCGACGCAGAACAGCAAAGCGGCGAATAGTCTTTTGAGCAAGCGCGGCGACAAATTGTGAGCCAGTCGCGCACCGAAGCGGGCAAAGAACATGCTGGTCAGGGCAATCCCCAGCAACGCCGGTAAATAAATAAAACCGAGACTATGGGCCGGCAACAACGGATCGTGCCAGCCCAGAATCATGAAACTTAATGCACTTGCCAGGGCAATCGGCAGCCCGCAGGCCGACGATGTGGCCACCGCCTGTTGCATCGACACGCTGCGCCAGGTCAGGAACGGCACGGTCAACGAACCACCGCCAATCCCGAAAATCGCCGATGCCCAGCCAATCACGCTACCGGCCACGGTCAGACCGACTTTACCCGGCACCGTTCGGCTGGCCTTGGGTTTGAAGTCCAGGGCGAGCTGAGCGGCGACGATCAAGGCGAATACGCCGATGATCTTCTGCAAATTCGGGCCGGAGATCGCTTCAGCGGTCAACGCGCCGAAACCGGCGCCGATGAGAATGCCGACGGTCATCCAGGCAAAAATCGGCCAGCGCACGGCGCCACGGCGGTGATGCTCGCGAACCGCATTGACCGAGGTAAAGATGATCGTAGCCAGTGAAGTGCCGATGGCCAGGTGCGTAAGGATCGACGGATCGAAGCCTTGCAGTTTGAAACTGAACACCAGCACCGGGACGATGATGATCCCGCCACCTACCCCGAACAGCCCGGCCAGCACGCCCGCACAGGCGCCGAGCGCCAGGTAGAGCAGAAATTCCACGACCGTATCCTCACACATCCCCAAAAACAGGTGCGGCATGGTAACGGATGCATGGCCTCGAGCTCTACTACGCAAGCCGATGGATCGACGGGCGATGTCTGCGTAGAGTGAGCAAAAAACACACAAGGACCACCTTATGTGCCTGATTGTCTTTGCCTGGCGGCCCGGCCACGCCCAGCCGCTGATCGTGGCGGCCAACCGCGACGAATTCTATGCCCGGCCTACCTCGCCCCTGGCCCAGTGGCCGCATGCGCCCCACGTGCATGCCGGCCGGGACCTGGAAGCGGGCGGTACCTGGCTCGGTGTGGGGGCCAACGGGCGCTTTGCCGCGCTGACGAATATCCGCGATCCGCATCAACCTCCGTCGCGCAAGTCACGGGGTGAGCTGGTCGCGGAGTTTCTCAGCGGAGACCTGTCGATTGATCACTATTTGAGCGACGTTGTCGGACGTTCGCTGGAATATGCCGGGTTTAACCTGCTGATCGGCAATACCAACGAGCTGTGGTACTTCAATGCGCGGGAAACCGCGGCGGTGATGCTCGCGCCTGGGGTTTATGGATTGTCGAATGCCGGGCTGGATACGCCGTGGCCGAAGGTGCTCAAGGCCAAGGCTGCGTTGAGTGAAGTGCTGGACGATCCGCGGCCCGAGGCGTTGTTGGCGATTTTGAGTGATTCGCAGACGGCGCCGTTTGCGCAGCTGCCGGATACCGGGGTGGGCTTGGCCACCGAGACGTTGTTGTCGAGTGTGTTTATTGCCAGCCCGACGTATGGGACACGGGCGAGTACGGCGTTGATTGTTCAGGCGGATGGGTCGCGGGTGATGGTGGAGCGCAGTTTTGGGCCGTATGGCGGGCATTTGGGGGAAGTGGAGTTGACGATTTAGATTGGTGTTATCTGGGCGGACGCCTTCGCGAGCAAGCCCGCTCCCACATTTGGAATGCATTTCAAATGTGGGAGCGGGCTTGCTCGCGAAGAGGCCGCAGCAGGTTTAGAGGGTCTTGACCGAAGCCGGATTTATCATCCGCGCCAACCCAAGGTTCTTCAGCGCCAGTTGCAGCGAGCTGTGAATCACTTGCGGGTTGTCGATGGTCATCAACTCAGCCAGCAATTCCTTGGCCTTGCTCAGGTTGATCTGGCGCAGCATCCACTTCACCTTCGGCAAGTTGGTGGCGTTCATCGACAGGCTGTCGAAGCCCATCGCCATCAACAACACCGCTGCCGCCGGGTCGCCGGCCATTTCGCCGCAGATACTCACCGGCTTGCCTTCGGCATGGGCGTCACGCACCACGTTCTGCAAGGCTTGCAGCACTGCCGGATGCAGGTAGTCGTAGAGGTCGGCCACTCGCGGGTTGTTCCGGTCCACCGCCAGCAGGTATTGGGTCAGGTCGTTGGAGCCAACCGACAGGAAGTCCACCATCCGCGCCAGTTCCTTGGTCTGGTACACCGCCGCCGGAATCTCGATCATCACGCCAATCGGCGGCATCGGCACGTCGGTGCCTTCGTCTCGGACTTCGCCCCAGGCCCGGTGAATCAGGTGCAGGGCTTCTTCCAGCTCATGAATACCGGAGATCATCGGCAGCAGAATCCGCAGGTTGTTCAAGCCTTCGCTGGCCTTGAGCATCGCGCGGGTCTGGACCAGGAAGATTTCCGGATGGTCGAGGGTGACGCGAATCCCGCGCCAGCCGAGGAACGGGTTGTCTTCCTTGATCGGGAAGTACGACAGCGACTTGTCGCCGCCGATGTCCAGGCTGCGCATGGTCACTGGTTGCGGGTGGAACGCGGCGAGCTGCTCGCGATAGATCGCCAGTTGCTCTTTTTCGCTCGGGAAGCGCTGGTTGATCATGAACGGCACTTCGGTGCGGTACAGGCCCACGCCTTCAGCGCCACGCTTCTGCGCCCGCGCCACGTCCGCCAGCAGGCCGGTGTTGACCCACAGCGGCATGCGATGGCCATCGAGGGTCACGCACGGCAAGTCGCGCAGCGCATCAAGCCCGAGGGACAGTTGTTTTTCTTCCTCGACCACTTCGGCGAACTGCTTGCGCAGCAAATCGCTCGGGTTGGTGTAGACCTCGCCGTGGTAGCCGTCGACGATCATCTGGATGCCGTCGACCTTGGCGTACGGCAGGTCGACCAGGCCCATCACCGTCGGGATGCCCATGGCACGGGCCAGGATCGCGACGTGGGAGTTACCGGAACCAAGTACCGAGACCAGACCGACCAGCTTGCCTTCCGGCACCTCGCCGAGCATCGCCGGCGTCAGTTCTTCGCTGATCAGAATGGTGTTGTCGGGGTAGACCAGGGTCTGCTGGCGCTCTTCCTGCAAGTAGGCGAGCAGACGGCGACCGAGGTCCTTGACGTCCGAGGCGCGCTCACGCAGATAGGCGTCGTCCATCAATTCGAAACGGTTGACGTGCTCGGTGACCACCTGACGCAACGCGCCCTGGGCCCACTGGCCGGTCTTGATCACGGTGGTGATTTCGCTGCCCAGCGAGGCATCGTCGAGCATCATCAGGTAGACGTCGAACAGCGCGCGCTCTTCCGGGCGCAACTGGGTCGCGAGCTTGGCGGACAAGGCACGCATGTCGGCGCGCACGCCTTCGATGGCGGTCTTGAACAGCCCGAGCTCGGCGTCGATGTCGGTGATGGTCTTGTCCGGCACCACGTCCAGATCGGCGGGCGGCAGCATGACTACTGCCGTACCGACCGCCGCACCCGGCGAACCCGGCACGCCGACGAACTTGGCTTCCTGGATACCTTTGCCCTGGCGGCCCAGGCCACGGATCGACCCGGTGGCCTCGGCGTGGGCGATAACGCCCGCCAGTTGCGCGCTCATGGTCACGAGGAAGGCTTCTTCACCTTCATCGAACTGGCGGCGTTCTTTTTGCTGAATGACCAGCACGCCGACAACGCGACGGTGGTGAATGATCGGCGCCCCGAGGAATGAGGCGTAGCGTTCTTCACCGGTCTCGGCGAAGTAACGGTAGCGCGGGTGATCCGCGGCGTTTTCGAGGTTCAGGGGTTCTTCACGCGTGCCGACCAGACCAACCAGACCTTCGTTGGGTGCCATGCTGACTTTGCCGATCGAGCGCTTGTTCAAGCCCTCGGTGGCCATCAGCACGAAGCGGTTGGTCTCTGGATCAAGCAGGTAGACCGAGCAGACCTGGCTGCCCATGGCCTCTTTGACGCGCAACACAATAATCCCCAACGCCGCCTTGAGATCCTTGGCGGAGTTAACTTCCTGGACGATCTTGCGCAGCGTATTGAGCATGGCTCGGGGTCGAACTCCGTCGTCAGTCGCGCGTTAAAAGGCGCGGGGCAAGCTCTTTGAGAGCGCGTCGATACACCTCGCGCTTGAATGTCACCACCTGGCCCAACGGATACCAATAGCTGACCCAGCGCCAGCCATCGAATTCCGGTTTACCGGTCAAATCCATCCGCACCCGCTGCTCGTTGGAGATCAGGCGCAGGAGAAACCACTTCTGTTTCTGGCCGATGCACAGCGGTTGGCTGTGGGTACGGACCAGACGTTGCGGCAAACGATAGCGCAACCAGCCCCGGGTGCAGGCGAGAATTTCAACATCTTCGCGCTCCAGACCCACTTCTTCGTTCAACTCGCGGTACAAGGCGTCTTCCGGCGTCTCCTGGGGGTTGATCCCACCCTGTGGAAACTGCCAGGCATCTTGATTGATACGGCGAGCCCATAGCACCTGGCCGGCATCATTCGTGAGAATGATCCCGACATTGGGGCGGAAACCATCGGGGTCGATCACGGCAACAACCTCGCAAACGCATGTCGCCGCATTGTTCCACAAAGGTTGTGAAGGCAGCAACGAGCCGGCCCACCTTATGTGCACTCTTGTGAAAAGTACGTATTCTGGGGGCCTTTCTACAGACTTTTCAGCGAGTAACTGCAATGCGGCTGGCTTTATTCGACTTGGACAACACCCTTTTGGGCGGCGACAGTGACCATGCCTGGGGCGATTACCTGTGCGAACGCGGCTTTCTCGATGCCGTGACGTACAAGGCACGCAACGACGAGTTCTACCAGGATTACCTGGCCGGCAAGCTGGATAACGCCGAGTACCTGAACTTTTGCCTGGAAATCCTCGGCCGCACCGAAATGGCGACGCTGGATCAGTGGCATTCGGACTACATGCGCGACTGCATCGAACCGATCATGTTGCCCAAGGCCATCAAACTGCTGGCCCAACACCGCGAAGCCGGCGACAAACTGGTGATCATCACCGCCACCAACCGCTTCGTCACCGGGCCGATTGCCCAGCGTCTGGGCGTCGAAACCCTGATCGCCACTGAATGCGAAATGGTCGATGGCCGTTATAGCGGGCGCAGCACCGACATTCCGTGCTTCCGTGAGGGCAAGGTGACGCGGTTGAATCGCTGGCTGGAAGAGACCGGGCATTCGCTAGAAGACAGCTATTTCTACAGCGACTCGATGAATGATCTGCCGTTGCTGGAGCAGGTGGCGAATCCGGTTGCGGTCGATCCGGATCCGAATCTGCGGGCCGAGGCCGAGAAGCGTGGTTGGCCGGTGATGTCGTTGCGCGATTGAAAATCAAAGATCGCAGCCTTCGGCAGCTCCTACGGGTGTACGCAAAACCCTGTAGGAGCTGCCGAAGGCTGCGATCTTTTCTGGTTAAACCGGCTTGGCGCCCATCAACCCCGCAATTGCGATAAAACAGACAAAACTGAACAGCGCCAAGGCAAAGGTAAATTTACCCACGCCACCCGGCGCCTTGCGCAGTTTGTTGAGGCGCACCAGCAGCCAGAACCACGCCAGCGCCGCCACGGTGTAGAGCACGCTCGACGCCAGAATCCACGTCTGCCCCAGCGGCCAGCCCACCAGATGCACCATCCACCAGCCCGTGAACGGCATGCTCAGCAACGCCAGGCCCATCAGCAGCCAAACAAACACCCAAGGCCGCTGCAACGTGCGACTTCCCGCCGTTGCGTCCCCCTTGCGCCGCGCCAGCCAGACCCGGATCGCCAGACCCAAGGCACTGGCCAGCAGCAACACCGTTGCCACCATATGCGCCATTTTCAGGGCGGTTAACGTTTCCATTGTTCTATTTCCTTATGACGTGCCCATCAGCGTAGCCGCTCAGCCGAGAAACAGCTTATAGGCCGGGTTGTCGCTTTCGTCCCAGTATGGGTAACCGATTTCTTCCAGCGCTGCAGGCACCAGATGACGCTCATCGTGGGGCACTTGCAGGCCGGCGACCACACGACCGTCGGCCGCGCCGTGGTTGCGGTAGTGGAACATCGAAATATTCCAGCGCCCGCCCAGTTTGTTGAGGAAGTTGAACAGCGCTCCCGGACGTTCCGGGAACTCGAAGCGCAGAATCACTTCATCGACCACATGGGCCGCACGACCACCGACCATGTGGCGGATGTGCAACTTGGCCAGTTCGTTGTCGGTCAGGTCGAGTACAGGGAAACCCTGCTCGCTCAGGCTGGCGATCAACGCACTGCGCGGGTCGGTTTCCGGGTGCGTCTGCACGCCAACGAAGATGTGCGCTTCGCTGCCGGTGTTGTAGCGGTAGTTGAATTCGGTGATCTGGCGCTTGCCGATGGCCTCGCAGAACGCCTTGAAGCTGCCCGGTTTCTCGGGGATGGTCACGGCGATGATGGCTTCGCGACCTTCGCCGAGCTCGGCGCGCTCGGCAACGTGGCGCAGGCGGTCGAAGTTGACGTTGGCGCCGGAGTCGATGGCCACAAAGGTGTGCCCGGTAACGCCATTCAGCTCGACGTACTTCTTGATCCCGGCGACACCCAGCGCGCCCGCAGGCTCGGTGATCGAGCGGGTATCGTCGTAGATATCCTTGATCGCCGCGCAGATCTCGTCAGTGCTGACGGTGATCACATCATCGACATAGTCTTTGCAGATATCGAAGGTGTGCTGGCCGATCTGGGCCACTGCAACGCCATCGGCGAAGATGCCCACAGTCGGCAGGATCACCCGCTCGCCAGCGGCCATCGCAGCTTGCAGGCAGTTGGAATCGTCCGGCTCGACGCCGATGATCTTGATTTCCGGGCGCAGGTATTTCACGTAGGCCGCGATACCGGCGATCAGGCCGCCGCCGCCCACCGGGACGAAAATCGCATCCAGACGCCCCAGGTGCTGACGCAGAATCTCCATGGCCACCGTGCCCTGCCCGGCAATGGTGTGGGGATCGTCGTACGGGTGGATGTAGACGTAGCCTTTTTCGTCGACCAGTTTCAGCGAGTAGGCCAGGGCTTCCGGGAATGAATCACCGTGCAGCACCACTTTGCCGCCACGCGAGCGCACGCCTTCGACTTTGATCTCGGGGGTGGTCTTGGGCATGACGATGGTCGCTTTCACGCCCAACACCTTGGCCGCCAGGGCCAGGCCTTGCGCATGATTGCCCGCCGAAGCAGTGACCACGCCGCGCGCGCGCTCTTCATCGCTCAACTGGGTCAGCTTGTTGTAAGCGCCGCGAATCTTGAACGAGAACACCGGCTGCAAGTCTTCGCGCTTGAGCCAAATATTATTGCCCAGCCGCTCGGAGAGCTGGCGAGCAGTCTGCAATGGGGTTTCTACGGCAACGTCATAAACGCGCGAGGTGAGGATCTTCTTGACGTACTGTTCGAGCATCGGAAAGCATCACTGAGCGGGTTGGGCAGGGCCAAGGAGTCTAACCCGGCTTTTACCTGAGCGACCACACTAAACAGGTGGTTTTAGGTCTGTCGGAAAAGATCGCAGCCTTCGGCAGCTCCTACAGGGACACGCGATCATTCTGTAGGAGCTGCCGAAGGCTGCGATCTTTGACCTGCCAATCGGGCAATGACCTTCCCCGCCCCGAAGCCTATAATGCCGGCCTTTCCGTTCTCTCCTTGCCCGCTTCGGAGCCCGCATGACCCAGGATCAACTCAAACAGGCAGTGGCTCAGGCCGCCGTCGACTTCATCCTTCCGAAACTCGACGACAAGAGCGTCGTCGGTGTCGGCACCGGCTCCACCGCCAACTGCTTCATTGATGCACTGGCCAAGCACAAGGGCGCTTTCGATGGCGCCGTCGCCAGTTCCGAAGCCACCGCCGCCCGCCTCAAGGGCCACGGTATTCCGGTGTATGAGCTGAACACCGTCAGCGACCTGGAGTTCTACGTCGACGGCGCCGACGAAAGCGACGAACACCTGAACCTGATCAAGGGCGGCGGCGCCGCGCTGACCCGCGAGAAGATCGTTGCGGCCGTGGCCAAGACCTTCATCTGCATCGCCGATGGCAGCAAACTGGTGCCGGTACTCGGCGCATTCCCGCTGCCGGTGGAAGTGATCCCGATGGCCCGCAGCCACGTGGCCCGCGAGCTGGTGAAACTGGGCGGCGACCCGGTTTACCGTGAAGGCGTGCTGACCGACAACGGCAACATCATCCTCGACGTGTTCAACATGCAGATCACTAATCCAGTGGAGCTGGAGATGCAGATCAATGCGATCGTCGGCGTGGTCACCAACGGTTTGTTTGCGGCGCGTCCAGCGGATTTGCTGTTGTTGGGCACCAGTGATGGCGTGAAAACCCTAAAAGCCTGAGGACTCCATGCCTCTGTAGGAGCTAAGCTTGCTCGCGATGGCGGTGTATCTGACGCATCACGTTATCGTTCATCGCGAGCAAGCTTTGCTCCTACAACTTCCTCAAAGCCGGTTTTTTGAAGGTGTAGAACAGGTTGGGTTCGCTGACGAGGTACAAGGTGCCGTCGTCGTCCATCGCCATCCCTTCCGCCTGCGGCACAGTCTTTTTCAGGCCCTGACGCCCCTTGCTCAATGACATCGTGCTCAACGGCCGACCGTCGATATCCAATTCCAGAATCAGCCGCGACTCATCGGACAGCGCCATCAAGTGGCCGCTGCGCTCGTCGTATTGCAGGCTCGACAGGTCTCGCACAAACATCCCCGCATCGCGTTTGGGGTTGTTGACCACGTGCACGGCGTAGGATTTCTCCGGATTGTAATGCGGGAAGCCCTGCACTTCGTAGATCAGCATCGGGTCGCGCTCCTTGGCGACAAACAGCCGCTTGCCCACCGAGTCATACGCCAACCCTTCAAAGCCCTTGTTGCCGCTCATGTGCACGCCAAGGGTCATTTGCTCGGCGTCCGCGGCATCGAGGAACGTCGTGTCCTTCTCCAGATGAATCTTGATCAGCCGCTGCTGGCGTTCATCGGTCACCACGTAGGTGTCGGCACTGATGAACTCCACCGCCTCCGGGTCACCGAAGCCGATCAGCGCCACCCGCCGCAGGATCTTGCCGTCCAGCGACAGCTCGATCAGCTCGGCGTTTTTGTTGGTCACGGTGAACAGGCTTTTGCGCACAGGATCGAAGGTCAGCGCCGAGACGTCGTCGTTCAACCCGTCAATGACGTGCGCCTCAACCATGACTTGATACTGATCAAGGCCAATCGACCGGGCATTTTCCGGCAGCCAGACCGTCTGAAGGTTGAACCAGGCACGCTCGAACAGACGCAAGTACTGGCCCACCGCGACGAGCACGCTCAGCGCAATCACCGACAGGATCAAAATCAGGGGTTTGGGGCGGGCAAGTCGACGCATTCAGGCAAGCTCGGAAACAGGGCGGTCGGATGAAATACCACGACCGTCTGAATTCAAGCTTAATGGCCAGTGGCCTTGAACCACAACCGCCAGCGTAGGAGCTGCCGAAGGCTGCGATCTTTTGATCTTGATCTTCGCCAGTCCCGCCTCACCCAAAGATCAAAAGATCGCAGCCTTCGGCAGCTCCTACGCGGGGGAATGCTGCTATTTTTGTTTTTCGAAGCGATAGAACAGGTTCGGCTCGCTGACCATGTACAGCGTGCCCGCTTCGTCCATGGCCACGCCCTCGGCGCGGGGGATGGTTTTCTTCAAGCCGTTGAAACCGCCCAGCAGGGTCATGAAGCTGACCTGATCGCCCTTCTCGTCCAGCTCCAGCAGCAGGTGCGAGTCGGCGGACAGCACCAGGGGGTGACCGGTGCGCGGGTCGATGGCCAGGGCCGACAGGTTGCGGATGTCCAGATCGTTATTGATCAGTTTCTCTTTGTCGCCCTTGAGGGTCTGGCTGCCATCGCTCTTCCAGCGGAACAGTGCCGGCGGGCGCTCTTCACCCAGCAAAAGCTGGTGATTGCGCGGGTCCCAGGCGACGGCTTCGAAGGCCTTGTTCTGGTCTTTTGACGGGCCCAGATCGTATTTCGGGAAGTTGTCGCGATTGAGTTCGCGGGTAGTGGCGTCGACCTTGATGATGGACAGCATGTGCTCTCGCTCATCGGTGATGGCCAGCAGACCGTTGCCCATCACCGTCACGCCTTCCGGATTGACCCAACCCACCAGCGGCATCTTGCGCAGCACGTCGCCTTGCAACGTCAACTCGACCAGGAACGGGTTCTTGCCCATGACCGAAAACAGGGTTTTTGTCTGGGGGTCGTAGGACAGGTCCGAAGCTTCGTCCTTTTCCATGCCCGGCAGCAGCTTGGCGTCGATCACCGCCCGGTAATCCGGCAGCCAGACACTTTGCTGGCGTTCGGCCGGGCTTTCGAAGCTCTCCTTGACCCAATGCACAGCGCGGTTGTCCCAATGCATCGCGAACGCCAGGCCATAGCCCGCCGCCGCAGCCAGCAACAGCCAGTAATACCAGCGCATGAGGAATCGTGGACGACGAGAGGTTTTCAGGGGCGGGAGCGGTTGCGTTGCCATCAGGGGATGCGTTCCAGAAATTCAGACTAAAGGTAATAGCACAAACGGGCAGGCTCAGACGCCAGGAGCCGCGGAATTATCCAGACAGGAGGTGAAAAAACGGGAAATGGCCGCAAAGCCCTGTACGGGCAATCACAAAACCAATGTGGAGCGAGCCTGCTCGCGATGAGGCCAGAACATCCAACAATGATGTTGAATGACAGACCGCTATCGCGAGCAGGCTCACTCCCACAGGGTTCAGCGATGTTTCGACTAGCGGACGCTGCTGGTGAAGCTGCTTGCACCTGCCAATTCCAGCACCAGGTCGTCACCCACATTCAGCGGGCCAACACCCACCGGCGTACCGGTCAGAATCACATCACCGGCCTGCAGCGAGAAGCAGCCGGCCATGTACTGGATCATCGGCACGATCGGGTTGAGCATGTCCTTGCTGTTGCCATCCTGGCGAACCTCACCGTTGATGGTCAGGCGGATGCCGATATCGGTCAGGTCGGCAAAGGTGCCGGCGGACACGAACGGGGCAATCACTGCCGCGCCGTCGAAGGACTTGGCGATTTCCCACGGCAAGCCCTTGGATTTCAGCTCGGCCTGTTTGTCCCGCAGGGTCAGGTCCAGGGCCGGAGCGAAACCGGAGATCGCGTCGAGCACTTCTTCACGGCTCGGCTTGGTCGACAGCGGCTTGCCGATCAACACCGCGATTTCTGCTTCGTAGTGCACCGAGCCACGCTCGGTCGGAATGGCAAAACCGCCTTCCAGCGCTACCACGCAACTGCCCGGCTTGATGAACAGCAACGGCTCGGTAGGCACCGGATTGTCCAGTTCCTTGGCGTGTTCGGCGTAGTTGCGGCCGATGCACACCACTTTCCCGAGCGGGAAGTGAATACGCGTACCGTCGACATACTGGTGCTGATAGCTCATTACCGCCTCCTGCCTCGTGGATTCTTAAAACTCGCGGATCACACCGCGAAGATCTTGCCCGGGTTCATGATGCCGTTCGGGTCGAACACCGCCTTGACGGCTTTCATGTACTCGATCTCAACCGGGGAACGGCTGTAGGTCAAGTAGTCACGCTTGGTCATGCCCACGCCGTGCTCAGCGGAAATCGAACCGTTGTACTTCTCGACGGTTTCAAATACCCACTTGTTCACCGTAGCGCACTTGGCGAAGAACTCGTCCTTGCTCAGGTTATCCGGCTTGAGAATGTTCAAGTGCAGGTTGCCGTCGCCGATGTGGCCGAACCAGACAATTTCGAAGTCCGGGTAATGTTCGCCGACGATCGCGTCGATTTCCTTCAGGAACGCCGGGACTTTCGATACGGTGACCGAAATATCGTTCTTGTACGGCGTCCAGTGGGAGATCGTTTCGGAGATGTATTCGCGCAGTTTCCAGAGGTTCTGCAACTGGGTTTCGCTCTGGCTCATCACGCCGTCCAGCACCCAGCCCTGCTCGACGCAGTGCTCGAAAGTTTCCAGGGCATGGTTGGCCACTTCTTCGGTGGTCGCTTCGAATTCCAGCAGCGCGTAGAACGGGCAATCGGTTTCGAACGGTGCCGGCACATCGCCGCGGCCCATGACCTTGGCCAGGGCCTTGTCGGAGAAGAATTCGAACGCGGTCAGGTCCAGTTTGCTCTGGAACGCATGCAGTACCGGCATGATCGAGTCGAAATCGGTGGTGCCGAGGACCATCGCGGTGAGGTTTTTCGGCGCACGGTCCAGACGCATGGTCGCTTCAACCACAAAGCCGAGGGTGCCTTCGGCGCCGATGAACAGCTGGCGCAGGTCGTAGCCGGTAGCGTTCTTGATCAGGTCGCGGTTCAGCTCCAGCAGATCGCCCTTGCCGGTGACGACTTTCATGCCGGCCACCCAGTTGCGGGTCATGCCATAGCGAATCACCTTGATCCCGCCGGCATTGGTGCCGATATTGCCGCCAATCTGGCTCGAACCTGCCGAGGCGAAGTCCACCGGGTAGTACAACCCGTGCTCTTCGGCCCTGTTCTGCAACTGTTCGGTGACCACACCCGGCTGACAAACGGCCGTACGGTCAGTGAGGTTCACGTCGAGGATCTGGTTCATGTAGTCGAACGAGACGACCACCTCGCCATTGGCCGCCACGGCAGCGGCAGACAGCCCGGTGCGACCGCCGGACGGCACCAGCGCGACCTTGTGCTCATTGGCCCAACGGACAATCGCCTGGACCTGCTCGGTGGTCTTGGGAAACACGATGGCGGTGGGGGCCGGGGCGAAATGCTTGGTCCAATCCTTACCATAAGCATTCAGGGAGTCGGCGTCGGTCAGGACCTTGCCAGGCTCAACCAGGGTCTTCAGCTCTTCAATCAGGGCAGGATTGGTCATCGACAGAACTCTCGAACAATTCATGGTCATCCTGAGAACGCTTCACGTCGCAGGAATGAGTGTTTAGCGGGGTGCGTATGCTAGCATACCGACCCCGCAGGGTAGTGCCCAAAGGCTATTCTGCGGTGACGGCATTGTTGCCGTCCGGGTCAGCATCCAGTGCCCTGCCTTACACGTACGTTCCTCTTTGACGAGTGGCAGTTGTCGTCATGCAAGGCGCCGCGACGAGTCATAGCCCGCTATGGCGAGGAGCGGCAACGCAGCATGACGGCAACAGACGCCGTCAAAAAGGAACGTACGTGCAAGGCAGGGCACTTTGACTACTTCCTGCCATTTTTCTCCGGGATACAGGTTTACGCAGATGAGCAAGACTTCTCTCGATAAGAGCAAGATCAAGTTCCTTCTTCTCGAAGGCGTCCACCAATCGGCTGTCGACGTTCTCAAGTCGGCTGGCTACACCAGCATCGAGTACCTTACAGGTTCTCTGCCGGAAGCCCAGTTGAAGGAAAAGATCGCTGATGCGCATTTCATCGGCATTCGCTCTCGCACTCAACTGACCGAAGAGATCTTCGATCACGCGAAGAAGCTCGTGGCTGTAGGGTGTTTCTGCATCGGCACCAACCAGGTTGACCTGAACGCTGCCCGCGAACGCGGTATCGCGGTGTTCAACGCGCCGTACTCCAACACTCGCTCCGTTGCCGAGCTGGTGCTGGCCGAAGCGATCCTGTTGCTGCGCGGCATCCCTGAGAAGAACGCTTCCTGCCACCGTGGCGGCTGGATCAAGAGCGCGGCCAACTCCTTCGAGATCCGTGGCAAGAAGCTCGGCATCGTCGGTTACGGCTCGATCGGTACGCAACTGTCGGTCCTGGCGGAAGGCCTGGGCATGCAGGTGTACTTCTACGACACCGTGACCAAGCTGCCATTGGGCAACGCCACTCAGGTCGGCAAGCTGACCGATCTGCTGGGCATGTCCGACATCGTCACCCTGCACGTTCCGGAAACCGCAGCCACCCAGTGGATGATCGGCGAGAAGGAAATCCGCGCCATCAAGAAGGGCGGCATCCTGATCAACGCCGCTCGCGGCACCGTGGTCGAACTGGACGCCCTGGCGGACGCGATCAAGGACAAGCACCTGATCGGCGCGGCCATCGACGTATTCCCGGTGGAGCCTCGCTCCAACGACGAAGAGTTCGAGAGCCCGCTGCGTGGCCTGGACAACGTGATCCTGACCCCGCACATCGGTGGTTCCACCGCTGAAGCGCAAGCCAACATCGGCCTGGAAGTGGCAGAAAAACTGGTCAAGTACAGCGACAACGGTACGTCCGTATCGTCGGTGAACTTCCCGGAAGTGGCCCTGCCGGCTCACCCTGGCAAGCACCGCCTGCTGCACATCCACCAGAACATCCCGGGGTGATGAGCGAGATCAACAAGGTCTTCGCCGAAAACGGTATCAACATCTCCGGTCAGTTCCTGCAGACCAACGAGAAAGTCGGCTACGTGGTTATCGACGTAGACGCCGACTACTCGGAAATCGCCCAAGAGAAACTGCAGCACATCAACGGCACCATTCGTTGCCGCGTGTTGTTCTGATAGCGATTTGAGCGACAAAAAAAGGGAACCCTCGGGTTCCCTTTTTCATACCGGCAGAAAAATTATTTCACCGTCACGGTGATCTTTTCCGAGACGATTGGCGGATCGAAAGCCATGTGGTTCTTGTCGCCCAGTTCGAGCTGCAACGTGTGCTGGCCTGGGGTCAATGTCACCTCGGTTTCAGTCTGAGCCTTACCGAAGTGCACATGATTGGCGTCTACCGGGATCACCGAACCGGCAGGAACGATTTCCTTGGCGTCGATCAGCAGGTGGTGGTGGCCGGTGTTCGCGGTGCTGTCGCCCGCCGGAGCCAGAGCAATACCTTTTACTTCAAACTTGACCTTGAAAGTCTTGCCAACAGATTCGCCGCTTGTTGGCGAGCCGATGTTCACTGCAGCACCTTGCGGGGCCGGGGTAGCCGCGCTGGCCATCATCGAAGCCCCCAGCAAAAGGGCCGCCAAAGCAGCACGTGACATGAATGTTTGCATTCTCTTCTCCAGTTTTTCCGTAAAATCCGCTTGGCCGTGACAACTTCACGGCTATTCGTTGTCGAAGGACCTTGATAACCATAGCAAAGCGCGCCTGAACCAGAGCGACGCGATAATGAATTCAAAGGAGTGACCATGCGTTTTTTGCCTGGCCTGATCTGCCTGCTACCCCTTTTGAGCCCTCTGGCTCATGCCGAACTGATTGATGACGTTAACGACCGTGGCGAATTGCGCATTGCCCTGGAAGCCAATACACCGCCATTCAATTTCAAGGACGACGGCAAACTCACCGGGTTTGAAGTCGAGCTGGGTCAGTTGCTGGCCAATGAACTCGATGTGCGGGCCGACTTCGTTGTCACTGAGTCCGACGATCTGCTGCCAGGCGTTGAAACCGGCAAGTACGACGTCGCCATTAACCACATAGCAGAGACCGCGGATCTGAAGGATCGTTTCGACTATAGCGAACCTTACAGCCACACGGATGCGCAATTGATCACGCACAAGGAAGAAGCGCCACGCTCGATGCTGCTGGTGCAGTCGTTGAAAGAAGAGGCGCCGAAGGCGAGCCAGCCAGTGAGCCTGGTGATTCCGTTCCAGAAAGGAAACCCGGCGTTCCACGCCAGCTTCGACAATGCGTTGCAGCGGATCAAGGCGGATGGTCGGTTGGAGGCGTTGACGCAGAAGTGGTTTGGGGCGGATACCAGCGTAGAGCCGAAACCTTGATCAACCCGCAATAGATCAAGTGCTGGAGATCCAATGTGGGAGCGGGCTTGCTCGCGAATGCGGTGTGTCATTCAATGATGATTGCTGACTGATCCACCGCTTTCGCGAGCAAGCCCGCTCCCACAGGGGTTTTGTGTAAGTCGTCAGTTTTGCGCGATTAATGCAGCGGCGGCCTGCGGCAATTCCAGTTCACTGAACACTTGAACCCCATGGCGCTTGAGCAACGCCGCCGTCACCCCTTCGCCACTGATCTTCACCCCACTGAAACTACCGTCATAGGTCAGAAAATTCCCGCAAGACGGGCTGTTAGCCTTCAAAACGGCGATGCGAATGCCGTGCTTTTGCACCAGCTCCAACGCCTGATAAGCCCCCGAAAGAAACTCCGCGCTGACATCCTCACCCGCGGTAGTGATCACCTGCGCATGGCCATCCAGCACCTCACCACCCTGCCCGCCCGGAATTTCCGCCGCAGCCCTTGGCGTCGGCAACCCGCCGGCCACTTCCGGGCACAACGGTACGATTCGCCCTTCGGCTATCCATTGGTCCAGCAAATCGAACGGCCCGCTGGCCCCGCCGTCATAACGCACGCGATGGCCCAGCAGGCAGCGACTCACCAGAATCTTTTGCATGATCAGAACGGCTCGTTGCCGCGACGGCGGAACCAGCCCGTCAACGACAGGCGTTCCCGGGTCGCAGGCAGGACTTCGTGGGGCACTTCGCCCGACAGGAACACCACCAGGCAGCCACCGGTAGGCACGACGTTGTGTTCGACGCCGCCCTCCAGGTACATGCGCAGCTCGCCGCCATGTTCGGGCAGCCAGCCATCATTGAGGTAGATCACCGCCGAGACCATGCGCCGGTCGTCATCGCGAAAACGGTCCACATGCTTGAGGTAGAACGCACCGGGCGGGTACAGGGCAAAGTGGCTTTCGAAATCTTCAAGGCCGAGGAACAACCCGCGATTCATCGCCTCGCGCAGGCTGTCCATCAAGCTCAGGTAGCTGTCGCAGGCCACGGTTTCGCCGGGTTCAAGCCACTGAATGTGGTCGCCGCGAATGCCTTCGCGAATCTCTGAACTCGGCCCACGGCCTACCGCCGCCGGCGCCAGCTCACCCTCGGCCGCACGTTTACGGCACTCAGCCGCCAGTTCCCGGGTCAGACCCAGAGGCAGGAAAATATTCTGCCGCGACCAACCCCGTTCGGCCAGGTCGTCGACGATACGTAACAGCAGCGGGTGATCAGAGGGTATTTGCATGGTGCGCATAGTATTCCTGTGCCTGCAAATCCGACAGAGCCGCGCAGCGGGCTGATACGAATTCTCGACAAGTTCTTGTACCGCACGGAGAATAGTCGCCTGCTGACAGGAGTCCCTATGCGCCGTTTGCTTTTTTCACTGTTGATGTTCTGTGTTTTGCCCGCTTGGGCAGACGGCCACGACCAGTTGTACAAGGTCGCCGGTTGGCCAGACCAACGCGCGCATTTCAACGACGCCCTCTCGGCCGCTCAGCAGCGCTACCAGAACAGCCTGCCGCCAGCGGTGTTTCAGGCATTGGTGAATAACAGCAACCAGCGCTTCGCCCCCAGGCCATGGACCAGCGCGCCGAAGCACAACTGCGCAAGACCCTCGCTGACCCGAAACCGGCCCTGACGTTCTTCCAGACTCCGCTGGGCAAGAAAATCGTCGCGGCCGAGTTGCTGGCGACCCGGCGCGATCAACTGGCGAAAAACGCCAAGGGTTTGCCCAAGATCGAGGCCAGCGACACCCGTCTGCTGATCATCGGCCATCTCGCCCAAGCCCTGCCCGCGCGCGAAGCCGGTGCCGAAGTCACCTTGGCGATTGCCGGCATCGCGGCCGACAGTTTGAGTTCAATGATCCCCGGCTTGCTCGGTGGCGGTCAGGCGCCAGGGATGTTGAATGGTCAGCGCCAGCGCTTGATGGATCAGATTGGCACCGACCTCAACAACACGCTGCTCTACGTTTATCGCGACTTGTCGGATGACGAACTGGAAGAATTCGCCACGTTTGCCGAGTCGGCTGAGGGCAAGGCGTATTACCAGGCGGCGCTGGCGGCGATACGCGCGGGGTTGGCGGTGGGGCAAAGTACCTCGAACCTTGGCCAGTAATCTTCAGTACCTGATCAATCGCTATCGCGAGCAAGCTTTGCTCCTACATTTGGAATGCATCCCCCTGTAGGAGCAAGGCTTGCCCGCGATGGGGCCGCCACGCTCGTTAGAGATTCCGCCCCTTGATCCGCTTCGTCAAAAACCCGAAATACTCCTCCCGCAACGCCGGCGTCTCGTTCGCCAGATGATGCCGCGCATCAGGCAGCATCAACACCTGCGGCCGATCAAACTTGGCCTTCAACACCTCAAGGTTGTGCTCCCAATCCACCGTCATGTCCGCCTGCCCCTGCACGATCAGCGGCCGTCGTGGGCTGTTCGCCGACGCCTCGATACGCTTGATCCAGCGCCCCAGCGCGCCGACCCAGGCCGTCGGCAAACGCAGCGGCTGCAATGGGTCGGCTAACAGGAACGGCAAGAACGCCGGGTCATTGGAATTCTCGCTGAAGCGCCGGGCAATGCCTTTGACGAAGGGCTTGAGCAGGTAATAACTCAACTGCGACCAACCCCAGGCTCGCGGTCGTACCAGCGGCGACAGCAAAATCAACTGCCCCTGAGCCGGACTGTTCGCACCTTGGTTCAGCACATGATCAATCACGATCGCCCCGCCAGTGCTCTGCCCGCACAGGTGCCACGGCTGCGGCAAATCCAGCGACTGCGCTTCGGTGAACAAGCCTTGCAGGGTGTCCTGATACTCGGCGAAATCCTTGATGCTCGCGCGCTCGCCGCTGGACAGGCCATGCCCCGGCAAATCGCAGGCGATCACCGCAAACCCCTGATCGAGCGCCCACTCGATCACATGCCGATAGAGCCCGGTGTGATCGTAGAAGCCGTGAAACAGGAACAACGTCGCCTTCGCCCGCTCCGGCCACCAGACCTGGCTGGCGACCTCGTAACCATCGACCGCGAAACGACCGAGCCCCTTGCGCAGCGTACGTCCGGGAAAATCCAGCCCATAAAACGCCTGATAGGCCTGGCCCTCCGTCGACAACGGCTGCCACTGGGCCAATGGCCGCAGGCTGGCGCGTAAATGATCGGGGTCGAAAGTGGCAGGCATGGTTATTCCAGAACGTGAAACAGACTTTATGGGCCTGCGATATTCATCTGTCGCGGCAAGCATGGCAAGCTAGCCGACCTTCGAGGATTGAAACCCATGCGCCCGGCCTACCGCACCACACTGCTTGCCAGCCTGCTCGCCCTCGTGTGTGCGGGCGTGTTGTGGGCGGCGTACGACTGGTTTCAAGGTCGCTACCTGCGGGCGTTCAGCGAGCACACGGCGGTGTTTTCCGGCGACCCATTGCGCCTGCCCGACAACCTCGCCGGCCCCGGCGCCATCCGCCTCGTACATTTCTGGGACCCGGCCTGCCCGTGCAACGTTGGCAATCAACAGCACCTCACCGAACTGGTTGAGCGCTATGCAGCGCAGGGCGTCGAGTTTTACTCGGTACAAAAACCCGGCAGCCACGGTCAGTTGCCCAGTACCTTGAGCAGCCTGAAAACCATCACTGTACTGCCCGGCTCCGAGCAGATCCCCGCCAGCCCGGCGGTGGCGATCTGGGACCGCGCCGGCAAGCTCGCCTATTTCGGCCCGTACAGCGAAGGCCTGACCTGCAACTCGAGCAACAGCTTTATTGAACCAATCCTGCAAGCGCTGAACGACGGCCGCACGGTGAATGCTACGCACACGCTGGCGGTGGGTTGCTACTGCCCGTGGGCGGTGGAAGTGAAGTAAGGCATTCCGGACTATTCAAGGACGGCAGGTGCCCGGCACAGAAAGTCTGTGCTACATGTTTGCAGCCCACACGGGCGGCAACCGAAGAAGAACAAGGAGTCACCATGAAACGCGTCCTGACCGTACTTGCCTTGCTGATCATCGCGCTCGCCATCGGCGTGGGCGGCTACATCTACAGCAAGCAGCCGACGCGCCAAGGCCAGGTGGAGCTGCAACACCTGCATGGTTCGGTGACCGTGCGCTACGACGAGCGCGGCGTGCCGCATATTCGCGCCGAGAACGAAACCGACCTCTACCGCGCCCTCGGCTACGTGCACGCCCAGGACCGCTTGTTCCAGATGGAAATCATGCGCCGGCTGGCCCGTGGCGAGCTGGCGGAAGTCCTCGGCCCGAAACTGGTCGACACCGACAAACTGTTCCGCAGCCTGCGCATCCGCGAGCGTGCCGAGAGTTATGTGGCCGCGCTGGATCGTCAGTCACCGGCGTGGAAGGCCCTGCAAGCCTACCTGGACGGCATCAACCAATATCAGGACAGCCACGCTGCGCCCGCCGAGTTCGACGTACTGGGGATCCACAAGCGCACCTTCACCGCCGAAGACAGCATCAGCGTCGCCGGCTACATGGCCTACAGCTTTGCCGCCGCGTTTCGCACCGAGCCGTTGCTGACCTACGTGCGTGATCAGCTCGGCCCTGACTACCTGAACATCTTCGACCTCGACTGGCAGCCCAAAGGCGTGCTGGCCAAGACTCGCGCCAAGCCCGGCCCGGCGTTGGCCGCCAGCGACTGGAAAGACTTGAATGCCCTCGCCCGCCTGAGCGAACAGGCAATGACCGACAACGGCCTGCCGCAGTTCGAAGGCAGCAACGCCTGGGTCATTTCCGGTAGCCGCAGCAAAAGTGGCAAGCCGCTGCTGGCCGGTGACCCGCACATTCGCTTTTCGGTGCCGTCGGTGTGGTACGAGGCGCAACTCTCGGCGCCGGGTTTCGAGCTCTACGGCCACCATCAGGCGCTGGTGCCGTTCGCGTTCCTGGGGCACAACCTGGATTTCGGCTGGAGCCTGACCATGTTCCAGAACGACGACCTGGACCTGATCGCCGAGAAGGTCAACCCGGACAATCCGAACCAGGTCTGGTATCGCGGCAAATGGATGGACATGCTCAGCACCGAGCAGCAGATCGCCGTGAAGGGCCAGGCGCCGGTCACCCTGACCCTGCGTCAGTCGCCCCACGGCCCGATCATCAACGACGTGCTCGGCACCGCCGCCGGCAAGACGCCGGTCGCGATGTGGTGGGCGTTCCTCGAAACCCCGAACCCGATCCTGGAAGGTTTCTATCAGCTCAACCGCGCTGACACCCTGGCCAAGGCCCGCGCCGCAGCGGCCAAGGTTCAGGCGCCGGGGCTGAACATCGTTTACGCCAACGCCAAGGGTGATATCGGCTGGTGGGCCTCGGCCCTGCTGCCCAAGCGCCCGGCCGGGGTGAAGCCCGGTTTCATCCTCGACGGCAGCACCAATCAGGCGGACAAGGATGGCTTCTACCCGTTCAGCGCCAACCCCCAGGAAGAGAACCCGGCGCGGGGCTACATCGTCTCGGCCAACTTCCAGCCGGTTTCGTCCACCGGCATGGAGATCCCCGGTTACTACAACCTGGCGGATCGTGGTCAGCAGCTCAATCGCCAACTCAGCGACAAAAACGTGAAGTGGGACAACGACGCCAACCAGAAGCTGCAACTGGGCACCACCACCGGCTACGGTCCGCGCTTGCTGGCGCCGTTGCTGCCGGTATTGCGTGAAGTGGTCACTGACCCGGCCGAGCTGAAACTGGTGGAGCAACTGGCCCAGTGGCCCGGCGATTACCCGCTGGACTCAATCAACGCGACGGTGTTCAACCAGTTCCTCTACAACCTGGCCGACGCGACGATGCGCGATGAGTTGGGCAACGACTTCTTTGAAACGCTGCTCTCGACCGGGTGATCGACGCGGCATTACCGCGCCTGGCCGCCAGCCCGGATTCGCCGTGGTGGGACAACCGCAACACTCCGGCCAAGGAAACCCGCGCCGACACGGTCAAAGTCGCGTGGCAGGCGAGCATTGCGCACCTCAAGACCACGCTGGGTACTGATTTCACCCAGTGGCAGTGGGGCAAGGCGCACACGCTGACTCACGGTCATCCGCTGGGGATACAGAAGCCTTTGGAGCGGATTTTCAACGTTGGCCCGTTTGCCGCCCCCGGCAGCCACGAAGTACCGAACAACCTCTCGGCCAAGATCGGCCCGGCGCCATGGCCGGTGGCTTACGGCCCGTCGACCCGGCGGCTGATCGACTTCGCCGACCCGGCCCACAGCCTGACCATCAACCCGGTCGGCCAGAGCGGCGTGCCGTTTGACAGCCACTATGACGACCAGGCGGAGGCGTATATCGAAGGCATGTACTTGCAGGCGCATTTCAGTGATGAAGAAGTGACGGCCAATACTCGCAGTACGTTGAAGCTGTTGCCGGCACGGGCTGCGCAATAGTTCTGTATTGCCCGGGCGGCCGCTATCGCGAGCAAGCTCGCTCCCATAGGTGATCTCCAGTGATCACAAATACAATGTGGGAGCGAGCTTGCTCGCGATGAGGCCATCACTGACAACCAAAATCTAAATCCCCCGCCGCACTCTCCCCGGCGCCTCACCATAAGTCTCCTTGAATTTCTTGCTGAACGCCGCCTGCGATTGATACCCAACCTGCAGCGCAATATCGCTCAACCCCAAGTGCGACTGACTCAGCAAACTGAACGCCAACTCCATCCGCACCTGCGTCAGCAACACCCACGGCGACACGCCAGCCACCTTCACAAACGCCCGCATGAACGTCGCCCGGGACATGCTCGCCGTTTTCGCCAGGCCTTCGATGGTCCACTCATGGGCCGGATCGGCCAGCATCGCCTGCCACGCGCGGCCCAGGCGTTTGTCGCCGAGTAACGCCAGTGTGCCGCTGGCCTGACCCAGCGTTGCCAGGTGCGCCCTCAGCATCAGGGTGAACAACGCCTGGGACAGTGCGTCGAGCAAAAACTTCGCCCCGGCCTGATTGCCTTCCGCCTCCCCGCGCAACACCTCGACCAGCGCCGGCAACGGCCCGTTGACCGACAGTGCGCCGCTGGGGATCACCAGGTAATCGGGCAACGCGGCAAACAGCAGCGAGGCACGGTTGTAGTGGAAGTTTCCGCAAAGCATGTCCAGATCTGCGCTGGCGCCACCAATGCGATGCACCGGCAACGCACCACCGACGATGATCTTCGGCGCCGTGGGCGCGACGGTTTTTCCAGGGCTGTGGATAACGTGGGGGTGCCGCCTGGCAGCAACAGAATGTCGCCGGCACGCATGGGCAGGCGCTGGCCCTCAGGAAACTCGACGCGACATTCACCCGCGAGCACGATGTGATACGGCGCCATGCCCAGCGCCTCTTGCTCGTGCTCCAGCGCCCAGTTGCCCTGGAATTGGCAACGTAAATCCAGACTGCCGCGAACGTTGGCCAGCGTGATGAGCTTATCGATCGAATTCATTTGAGCGCTTCGAGGAAATAACTGAGCGGATCGAGCAAACCCGAACCGAGCCAAAGGGTAAGACTGAACGTGTCGAAACAGTACACCCAACCTGCCGAGGAGTTAACGCAATGTTCAATAACTGGTCCGAACTGCTGCCCACTATCCAGAAAGCCTTTGGCGCTTTAGGTAAGAGCAACCCGAAAATGGTCAAGGCCTACATGGCCCTCGGCGAAGCCGCTGCTGAAAACGACGTGCTGGATGCCAAGACTCGCGAACTGATCTCCATCGCCGTGGCCATCACCACCCGTTGCGACGGTTGTATCGCCGCGCATACCGATGCGGCGATCAAGGCTGGGGCCAGTCGCGAGGAAGTCGCTGCAACGCTGGCAACAGCGATTTCGCTGAATGCGGGGGCGGCGTACATCTACTCGCTGCGCACGCTTGAGGCGTATGACACGCTGAAGAAATAGTTGCCCTTGAGCTTCAACCCAAGCCCTGCACACCTGAGTGCCGGGGCTTTTTTCATGGCCGCGCAACAGCCCTTCCAGGTTGAGACGATCGAACAATAACTTGAGCGCGACGCACAAAAGCAGGACCCACCAACAAACCAGACTGGCACCACGTTCAAATCGTCTGGAGAAGTCTGATGCGCAATTCCTTTACGGTCGGCCTGCAGGTGATCGGCAAGCTCGACACCCTTGGCACGCATCTCATGCGTGTGGCCATCGCTGTGGTTTTCCTATGGATCGGCGCGCTCAAATTTGTCCCTTTTGAAGCCGACAGCATCACCCCGTTTGTCGCCAACAGCCCGTTCATGTCGTTCTTCTACGAACACCCCATGGACTACAAGGCGCACCTGACCCATGAGGGTGAACTGGACCTGAACAAGCGTGCCTGGCAGACAGCTAACAACACTTACGGCTTTTCCCATGGACTAGGCGTGGTCGAGATTCTGATCGGGTTGCTGGTGCTCTCCAACCCGCTCTCACGCCGCACCGGCTTGCTCGGTGGCGCCCTGGCCTTCGGCACGCCGTTGGTGACGTTGAGTTTTTCTGCTCACGACCCCAGAAGCCTGGGTACCCGCCCTCGGCGATGCACAGCACGGCTTCCCCTACCTCTCCGGCGGCGGACGCCTGGTGCTCAACGACGTTCTGATGCTGGCCGGCGCCCTGCCGGTGATGGCCGACTCCGCTCGCCGATTGCTGCAAGAACGCAACGCCTGAACTCGTCTTTTACTCTGGAGCAATACCCATGAAAACCTTGATCATTTTGTTTTTGAGCATCGCTGCCAGCAGCGCATATGCCGCCTCTGATGTGGCGACTATAGGCACTGGCACGCCACTGGATGTGGCGAAAACCATCAGCATCACCGACACCGGCAATGCCTGTGGGATTGTCCCGGTGGAGTGGACGTATGAGGACTCCCAAGGGCAGCGGCATACCGTGAGTTATCAGGTATGGGGAAATGGGTGCGGTGGCGGTTGAACGCCGATCAGCCACTACACCATCACCGCAAAGTTCAGCCTGAACTGCTGCGGCGTCACGCCCAGCCTGCGGTTGAACACGCTGCGCATGTGCTGGGCATCGCGAAACCCGCACTGGTACGCCACGGTCTTGAGCGGCGAACGCGTGCTTTCCAGCAGCACCCGCGCCGCATCCACCCTCGCCCGTTCGACGAACTCCGCCGGGGTCACTTTCGCGTCCTTGGCGAAGACCCGGGAAAAATTGCGGGCGCTCATGTTGGCCGCGCTGGCCAGGTCGGCGATGGTCAGGTCGCCATTGAGGTTGGCCAGCACATAGAGCTGCACCAGCGCCACCGCCGAAGTCGGTTCGGCATGCGGCGTGAGGAACGGGCTGAACTGCGATTGTCCGCCCGAGCGCTGGGTGAACACGACCAGGCGTTTGGCAACGCTGAGCGCGACTTCCGGGCCGTGATCACGCCCCAGCAGGTACAGCGACAGATCAATCCCCGCCGTGACCCCGGCCGAGGTATACAGCTCGGCGTCCTGCACGTACAAGCGATCAGCCTCCACCTGAGTCGACGGACACAATGCCGCCAACGCCGCTGCATCACCCCAATGTGTGGTGACGGTCCGCCCTTCGAGCAATCCCGCCCGGGCCAGCATGAACGCCCCATTGCAAATCGAACCAAACCGCCGCGCCCGCGCGCAGGCATCCCGCAGCCAGGCGTCGAACGCCGCACCGAAATCCATGAACGGCAACTGCGGCCCACCGGCCACCAGCAGCAAGTCATAAGCCTGCAGCGCTTCACTGAAATGCCGGTGAGCGTTCAAGGACAGGCCGTTGGAGCACGGCATCACCCCGCGCTCCACGCCGATCACTTCCAGCCGATAGTGATCCTCCGGCGCCAGAAAGCGATTGGCCTCGGCGAACACATCCATAGGCCCGGTGACGTCCAGCGACTGGACGCCGGAAAACACCACGATGGCGACGGTTTTTTGCATGGTTCGGGTTCACCTTGAATGTAAAAAAGATCGCAGCCTTCGGCAGCTCCTACAGGGGATCGCATACCAATGTAGGAGCTGCCGAAGGCTGCGATCTTTTCAGGAGTCCACGCCAACCCTAGCCAATCCAGCCCCAACAAGCGAGGTTGGCGCGATATGCACGCTCATTGGCCGGGATCGCAGCCACGGATCGTTTGTCCGCTTCCGGATGCAGGAACAGACTTTACCCATCAGCGCCGCCACGGCGTTCCCCATGAGGAAAGCACCATGAGCAGCATCATTGCCGGGATCAAAATCCCCGACAGCGCATTGGCCAAAGCCACCACCGAATACATCCGCGACGTCGAATCCGATCTGCTGTATCACCACTCGCGCCGGGTGTTTCTGTTCGGTGCCTTGAGCGGTGAACGCAAGCAACTGGCCTACAACCCGGAGTTGCTGTACGTCGGCGCGATGTTCCATGACTTGGGTCTGGTGGAAGGTCAGCGCAGTGATAACGAGCGTTTTGAAGTCGACAGTGCCAATGCCGCCAAGGCGTTCCTCAAGCCGTTCGGGCTGAGCGATGACGACATCGAACAAGTGTGGTTGTCGATTGCGCTGCACACCACGCCGGGCGTGCCGCAACACCTGCGGCCGAACGTGGCGCTGGTCACGGCGGGGGTCGAGATGGATGTGCTGGGCATCGATTACGCGGCATTCGCGACGGAACAACGCGAGGCGGTGGTGCACGCCCACCCGCGTGGCGAAGGGTTCAAGGAATGCATCCTGTGTGCGTTCGCCAACGGTTTCAAACACAAGCCGGACACCACATTCGGCACGGTGAACGCCGATGTGCTGGTGGACAGCGAACCGGGGTTCAAGCCGATGAACTTCGTCGAGATCATCCGCAAATCGCCTTGGGCTGCCTGACCCATAAAGTCAAAAGATCGCAGCCTGCGGCAGCTCCTACAGGTTTTGAGTACATCCGCAAAATGGCGGGTGTATCGATTTCTGTAGGAGCTGCCGCAGGCTGCGATCTTTGATCTACAGCAGTATTAAGCCGCTTCCGGCGCCTGCGCGCGACGCACGTCCGGTTGCTTCCAGGAATCGGCAGCACCTTCTTCGATCGCTTGCTGAATCGCCCGCTTGCGGCTTTCTTCGGCACGGCGGCTGAAGAACCAGACCATGAAGGTCACAATCGATACCGCCAGCAGGATCAGGCTGGCCACGGCGTTGATCTCAGGTTTCACACCCAGGCGCACCGCCGAGAACACTTCCATCGGCAGGGTCGTGGAACCCGGACCCGACACGAAGCTCGCCAACACCAGGTCATCCAGCGACAGCGCGAAGGACATCATCCCGCCCGCCGCCAGCGATGGCGCGATCATTGGGATGGTGATCAGGATGAACACCTTCCACGGCCGCGCGCCAAGGTCCATGGCCGCCTCTTCGATGGACAGGTCCAGCTCACGCAAGCGCGCCGACACCACCACCGCCACATACGCCGCACAGAACGTGGTGTGGGCGATCCAGATCGTGACGATGCCGCGTTCCCGGGGCCAACCGATCATCTGCGCCATGGCCACGAACAGCAGCAACAGCGACAGACCGGTGATCACTTCGGGCATTACCAACGGCGCGGTGACCAGGCCACCGAACAGCGTGCGGCCCTTGAAGCGGGTGATCCGGGTCAGGACGAACGCCGCCAGAGTGCCCAGCGCCACCGCCGCAATCGCGGTGTAGCAGGCGATCTCCAGCGAGCGCATCACCGAGCCCATCAGTTGGGTGTTGTCGAGCAGGCCGACGTACCACTTGATCGACCAGCCGCCCCACACCGTCACCAGCTTCGAGGCGTTGAACGAGTAGATCACCAGGATCAGCATCGGCGCGTAGATGAACAGCAAACCGAACACCAACATAAAGCTCGAGAAACTGAAGCGCTTCATTCCTTGCCCTCCATTTCTTTGGCCTGGCTACGGTTGAACAGGATGATGGGCACAATCAGGATCAACAGCATCACCACCGCCAGGGCAGACGCCACCGGCCAGTCACGGTTGTTGAAGAACTCTTGCCAGAGCACTTTACCGATCATCAGGGTTTCCGGGCCGCCGAGCAGTTCCGGGATCACGAACTCGCCCACCACCGGAATGAACACCAGCATGCAGCCGGCGATGATGCCGTTCTTGGACAGCGGAATGGTGATCTTCCAGAAGCTGTTGAAGGTACTCGAACCGAGGTCCGATGCGGCTTCCAGCAGGCTGTGGTCGTGCTTCACCAGGTTGGCGTACAGCGGCAGGATCATGAACGGCAGATAGGAGTAAACGACACCGATATAGACCGCCAGGTTGGTGTTGAGGATCTGCAGCGGCTCGTTGATCCAGCCCATGCTCATCAGGAAACCGTTGAGCAGACCGTTGTTGCTGAGGATGCCCATCCACGCGTAGACGCGGATCAGGATCGCGGTCCAGGTCGGCATCATGATCAGCAGCACCAGCACCGTTTGCAGCTCTTTACGGGCACTGGCGATGGCGTAGGCCATCGGGTAGCCGATCAGCAGGCAAAGGATGGTGCTGAAAAACGCCATCTTCAGCGAGCCGAGGTAGGCGGCGATGTACAACTCGTCGTCGCCGAGCATCGCGTAGTTGCCCAGGTTCAGCAGCACCTGGAGCTTCTGGTCGATGAAGCTGTAGATTTCGGTGTACGGCGGGATGGCCACGTCGGCTTCGGCGAAGCTGATCTTCAAGACGATGAAGAACGGCAGCATGAAGAACATGAACAGCCAGATGAACGGAACCCCGATGACCAGTTGGCGGCCACCGGGAATTATTCGATTGAGGCGGCGTTTGAATTTGCGCAGGTTCATGAGCGAAGTACCACGCCGCTGTCGTCTTCCCAGTACACGTAGACCTGGTCGCCCCAGGTCGGGCGCTGGCCACGGCGCTCGGCGTTGGCAACGAACGACTGCACCAGTTTGCCACTCGGCAATTCGACGTAGAACACTGAGTGGCCGCCGAGATAAGCGATGTCGTGGACTTTGCCGCTGGACCAGTTGTATTGGCAGGTCGGCATTTGGGCGGTGACCAGCAGTTTTTCCGGACGGATCGCGTAGGTGACCGACTTGTCCTGCACCGAGGTGCTGATGCCATGGCCGACGTAGATCTGGCGATCCAGGTCTTTGCAGGTGATGGTCGCGTGGCCTTCGGCGTCGTCGATCACTTCACCTTCGAAGATGTTGACGTTACCGATGAATTCGCAGACCAGGCGGCTGGTCGGGGTTTCGTAGATGTCGATCGGGCTGCCGATCTGGGCGATCCAGCCCAGGTGCATGATCGCGATGCGCTCGGCCATGGTCATGGCCTCTTCCTGATCGTGGGTCACCATGACGCAGGTTACGCCGACGCGCTCGATGATCTCGACCAGTTCCAGTTGCATTTGCGAACGCAGCTTTTTATCCAGTGCACCCATCGGCTCGTCGAGCAGCAACAGCTTCGGCCGCTTGGCCAACGAACGCGCCAAGGCCACCCGCTGACGCTGGCCACCGGACAACTGATGCGGCTTGCGCTTGGCGTACTGGCTCATCTGCACCAGCTTGAGCATTTCAGTCACGCGGGCATCGACTTCCGACGACGAGATCTTGTCCTGCTTGAGGCCGAAGGCAATGTTCTGCGCCACGGTCATGTGCGGGAACAAGGCGTAGGACTGGAACATCATGTTGATCGGTCGCTCGTACGGCGGCATCTCGGTGATGTCGACGCCGTCGAGGTAAATGCGCCCCTCCGTGGGCCGTTCAAACCCTGCGAGCATCCGCAGCAAGGTGGATTTGCCCGATCCCGAACCGCCGAGCAGGGCGAAGATCTCGCCTTTTTTGATTTCCAGGGACACATCGTCCACGGCAATCGTCTCGTCGAACTTCTTCGTGACCCGGTCGATTTTGACCAACACCTGTTTAGGTGATTGGTCGCCCTCGAGGGCTTTCTTATAGGCGCCGGAGGCAACTGCCATTTACGAAACTCCCAGAAAAAAGAGTGCAGTTCGCTCAAGGTGAGCCAACCTTGGATAGTTTGAGCCTTGAAGCTATTTACCCGACTTGACCTTGGTCCAGCTGCGGGTCATCAAACGTTGGATGTTCGGTGGTAACTCGACCGACACATAGGTCTTGTCGAGGACTGCTTGCGGTGGATAAACCGCTTCGTCGGTGCGGATGGACTGCTCCATCAGTTTGTCCGACCCCGGATTAGGGTTGGCATAGCCGACCGAATCACTGACCTGGGCAATCACCTCAGGTTTGAGCAAATAGTTGATGAACGCGTGGGCCTCTTTGACGTTGCTCGAATCCTTCGGGATCGCCAGCATGTCGAACCACAGTGCACCGCCCTCTTTCGGAATGACATAGGCGACGTTCACGCCTTTACCGGCTTCGGCTGCGCGGGACCGGGCCTGGAACATGTCACCGGAGAAACCGATCGCGATGCAGATGTCGCCGTTGGCCAGGTCCGAGATGTATTTGGACGAGTGGAAGTAGGTCACGTAAGGCCGCACCGCGAGCAGCTTGGCTTCGGCCTTTTTGTAGTCTTCGGGGTTGGTGCTGTTGGCGTTCAGGCCCATGTAGTTGAGGACCGTCGGCATCATTTCATCAGCCGAATCGAGGAACGCCACGCCGCAGCTGTGCAGTTTTTTGATGTTCTCTGGCTCAAACAGCACGCTCCAGGAATCGATCTTGTCGACACCGAGCACTGCCTTGATCTTGTCGACGTTGTAACCGATGCCGTTGGTACCCCACAGGTAAGGCACCGCGTACTGGTTACCCGGATCGTTTTGCTCCAGACGCTTGAGCAGCACCGGGTCGAGGTTGGCGTAGTTGGTCAGCTTCGAGCGGTCGAGCTTCTGGAACGCGCCGGCCTTGATCTGCTTGCCGAGGAAGTGGTTGGACGGCACGACCACGTCATACCCGGTACGCCCGGCCAGCAACTTGCCTTCCAGGGTTTCGTTGGAGTCGAACACGTCGTACACCGGCTTGATGCCGGTTGCTTTCTGGAAGTCCGCCAGTGTGGTCGGGCCGATGTAATCCGACCAATTATAAATATGCACCGTAGGGGCAGCCTGGACACTGACGGCAATCGTCAGCCCGGCGCCGACCAGCAGGGCATTGCGCAACAAAGAAAAAATAGGCAAGTGGTGGTCCTCTAAAATTAGTTGGGCCCAAGTTGCCCCGTGTTACATGACAGCCTTGGCTGCCCAACAACAAAACCGGCGCGCAACTTACCCTCGATAAACCGTTCCAGCAAAACTTTTATGCAGATACCTGTAGCAGCTGCCGAAGGCTGCGTTAAGGTCCGAAGGACCTTCCCGCGTTTTCAACGGCACAACTGCTTCGCCGTTGAACGCCGCCTGCGGCAGCTGCTACAGGGTTTAACGGCTTATTTACCGGATTTGATCTTGGTCCAACTGCGGGTCAGGTCACGCTGGGTGGCCGCTGGCAAATCAGCGATCGCATACAGCTTGGCCTGCACTTCGGCGGACGGGTAGATGCCCGGGTCCGAAGTGATTTCCTTGTTCACGTACTGAGTTGCTTCGGCGTTACCGTTAGGGAAGCGCACGGCGTTGGTGATGTCGGCCATCACTTTCGGCTGCAACAGGTAGTTCATGAACTTGTAGGCACCGTCGACGTTTTCCGCGTCTTTCGGAATAGCGACCATGTCGTAGAAGCTGCCAGCGCCTTCTTTTGGAATGGCGTAGCTGACTTTCACTTTGTCACCGGCCTCAGCAGCGCGGGACTTGGCTTGCTGGACGTCACCCGAGTAACCGACGGCTACGCAGATGTTGCCGTTGGCCAGGTCCGAGATGTACTTGGACGAGTGGAAGTAGGTGACCGAAGGACGAATCTTCAGGAACAGATCTTCGGCTTTCTTGATGTCTTCTTTCTTCTGGCTGTCGGTAGGCAGGCCCAGGTAGTGCAGCGCGACCGGCAGCATTTCGGTCGGCGAATCGAGGAAGCTCACGCCGCAGCCTTTGAGCTTGGCGATGTTTTCAGGCTTGAACAGGATGTCCCAGGAATCGATCGTGTCGACGCCCAGCGCAGCCTTGACCTTCTCGGGGTTGTAACCGATACCGATCGAGCCCCACATGTACGGGAAGGCGTGTTTGTTGTCCGGGTCGCTGATGGACACCGCTTTAAGCAGCGATTTGTTCAGGTTGCCGTAGTTGGACAGCTTGGACTTGTCCAGCTCCTGGTAAACCCCGGCCTTGATCTGCTTGGCGAGGAAGTTGTTCGACGGCACGACGACGTCGTAGCCGGACTTGCCTGCCAGCAACTTGGCTTCGAGGGTTTCGTTGCTGTCGAAAACGTCGTACACCACCTTGATCCCGGACTCTTTCTCGAAGTTCGCGATGGTGTCCGGTGCGATGTAATCGGACCAGTTGTAGATATGCAGCACCTTGTCATCGGCCTGTACTGCACCCGCCATCACGCCCATCAGGGACATGGCGAGGAGGGTCTTGCCAGCTATCTTCATACCTAATGCCTTCATGGGTAATGCTCCAATTTTTTCTTTTTAACCACGTGCTCAGCGGCCTGTTACTGGGCATCCGAACAAACGGTAGTCTGGCAAGTTACAAGGCAGGCTTTCAAGGAAAGACCCATCCTTTGTTTGCTCCGGGCGAAGTGCCGACTTCGCACCCCGCCCAGAGCCTAGCACTTAGGCCTGCAACGCACTCAGGGTCAGGTCCAGGCACTTGCGCGCCTTGGCCACCAGCTCATCGATTTCAGCCGGTGTAATCACCAGTGGCGGAGCAATGATCATGGTGTCGCCCACGGCACGCATGATCAGGCCGTTGTCGAAGCAGAACGTGCGGCAAATCATGCCGACGCCCTTCCCTTCGTAACGCTTGCGAGTGGCCTTGTCCTGGACCAGTTCGATGGCCCCCAACAGACCAACGCCGCGCACTTCCCCCACCAACGGGTGATCGCTCAGTTCCCGTAGACGCTTTTGCAAATAGGGTGCCGTTTCTGCGTGAACGCGCTCGATAATTTTTTCTTCGCGCAGGATACGGATGTTTTCCAGTGCCACCGCCGCAGCCACCGGGTGACCGGAATAGGTGAAGCCGTGGTTGAAATCGCCGCCCTCATTGAGCACCGCCACCACGTCGTCACGCACGATCAGGCCACCCATCGGGATGTAGCCGGACGTCAGGCCTTTGGCGATGGTCATCATGTCGGGCTTGAGGTCGTAGTAATCGCTACCGAACCACTCACCGGTACGGCCGAAACCGCAGATCACTTCGTCGGCCACGAACAGAATGTCGTACTTGGCGAGGATTTCCTTGATGCGCGGCCAGTAGCTTTCAGGCGGAACGATCACGCCACCGGCACCCTGGATGGGTTCGGCAATAAAGGCACCGACGTTGTCCACGCCGACTTCCAGAATCTTCTCTTCCAGCTGATTGGCGGCCCAGATCCCGAATTCTTCCGGGCTCATGTCGCCACCTTCACCGAACCAGTACGGCTGGGCGATGTGGACAATGCCCGGGATCGGCAAGTCGCCTTGTTCGTGCATGTAAGTCATGCCACCCAGGCTCGCGCCAGCCACGGTGGAACCGTGATAGCCGTTCTTGCGGCTGATGATGACTTTCTTCTTCGGCTGGCCTTTGATCGCCCAGTAGTGGCGAACCATGCGCAGCATGGTGTCGTTGCCTTCGGAACCGGAACCGGTGAAGAACACGTGGTTCATGCCTTGCGGTGCGATGTCGGCGATGGCTTTGGCCAGTTCCAGCACCGGCGGGTGAGCGGTCTGGAAGAACAGGTTGTAATAAGGCAGCTCGCGCATTTGTTTGCTGGCCGCGTCGGCCAGTTCGTCACGACCGTAACCGATGGCAACGCACCACAGGCCGGCCATGCCGTCGAGGATCTTGTTGCCTTCGCTGTCCCAGAGGTAAACGCCCTTGGCGCTGGTGATGATGCGCGGGCCTTTCTCTTTAAGCTGTTTGAAGTCGCTGAACGGCGCCAGGTGGTGATCGTTGCTCAGGGCCTGCCATTCACGGGTTTGCGGGTTATTGCTGGTCATGCGAATTCTCCTTGTTATTGGTTAGAGCGCCGCCAAAAGCAGCGGCGCCCGGCGTATCAGACGGCGAAGAGCAGGAATTCCCGCTCCCACGAACTGATCACGCGCTTGAAGTTTTCATGCTCGGCCCGCTTGACCGCGACGTAGCCAGTAATGAATTTCTTGCCCAGGTATTTCTCGATGGTCGCGCTGTGTTCCATCCGGTCCAGCGCGTCTTCGATGGTCAGTGGCAGGCGCAGATTGCGGCGTTCATAGCCTCGACCCACCACCGGCGCACTCGGGTTCAAGCCTTCGACCATGCCGACATAACCGCAGAGCAGGCTCGCGGCAATCGCCAGGTACGGGTTGGCGTCGGCGCCCGGCAGGCGGTTTTCCACCCGACGGTTTTGCGGGCCGGCATCCGGCACCCGCAGGCCCACGGTTCGGTTCTCTTCGCCCCATTCCACGTTCACCGGTGCCGAGGTGTCCGGCAGGAAGCGGCGGAACGAGTTGACGTTCGGGGCGAACAGCGGCAACAGCTCCGGGATCAGCTTCTGCAAGCCACCGATGTGGTGCAGGAACAACTGGCTCATGGTCCCGTCTTCATTAGAGAAGACGTTCCTGCCGGTCTCGATGTCGATGATGCTTTGGTGCAAGTGCATCGCACTGCCCGGCTCGCCGGTCATGGGCTTGGCCATGAAGGTCGCCGCCACGTTGTGCTTGAGCGCGGCTTCGCGCATGGTGCGCTTGAACACCAGGATCTGGTCGGCCAGGGACAGGGCATCGCCGTGACGGAAGTTGATTTCCATCTGCGCCGTGCCGTCCTCGTGGATCAGCGTGTCGAGGTCCAGCTCCTGCAGTTCGCACCAGTCATAGACGTCTTCGAACAGCGGATCGAACTCGTTCGCCGCTTCAATCGAGAACGACTGGCGACCGGTTTCCGGGCGACCGGAACGGCCAATCGGCGGTTGCAGCGGGAAGTCCGGGTCTTCACAACGCTTGGTCAGGTAAAACTCCATTTCCGGCGCCACGATCGGCTGCCAGCCCCTGTCGGCATAGAGTTTCAGGACCTTCTTGAGCACGTTGCGCGGCGACAGCTCGATCGGGTTGCCTTGCTTGTCGTAGGTATCGTGGATCACCTGAGCGGTGGGCTCGATAGCCCACGGCACCAGGAACACCGCGTTTTGGTCGGGGCGGCAGATCATGTCGATGTCGGCCGGGTCGAGCAGTTCGTAATAGATGTCGTCTTCGACGTAGTCGCCGGTCACGGTCTGCAACAGAACACTCTCGGGCAGGCGCATGCCTTTTTCAGCAATGAACTTGTTGGTCGGCGAAATCTTGCCCCGGGTGATCCCGGTCAAGTCGGCGATCATGCATTCGACTTCTGTGATCTTGTGGTCTTTCAACCAATCGGTGAGCTGGTCGAGGTTGTTACTCATAAATGCCTCTAGGCTGAGTTTCCTGACTCTTATAAGTCAGGCATTGTTTGACGCGTCGGCGTCGCGTGATACAGATTGCCACTGCAATGGCCGGGCACAAATACCCGTCGCAACCCTGGAGAGGGTCAGCGAAAGCGTAGATGCGCGTGCAGAATCATGAGCAGGGCCAAGCGTATTGGCTGGGCTGCCAGGCAGAAACGGTTCTATATTGGAGGGAGCGCCGGTAAAGAGAATGCCGTCCAGACCGTCCAGAATATCGGACGGGGCCAGCAAATCCGCCAAGGACGGAATAATCAACGGCAGGCCATTGGCAACTGAAGCCACGGCATGTACGTATTTGTCGCCACTGATGTGATAAGCATGCAGACCGATCTGCCTGGAGCAGATGGTGACGCCGATTAACGGCAGGCGAGACATGAAGCACCCCGGTATTATTGCTGTTATGGGTTTGAATCGAGCTTAGCCTTGTTCATTTTTTTACACAACACCCCCGTAAAAAATACAACACGGCCCGCTCAAGCCCGCGGACGCCAAAGCGTTCAAAGGCAAAAAAACGCCCCAAAGTGCCTCAAAAAAGCCCTGCGAGCGCTTTTTTAGGGCAAAAAAGGCCTCGCTTGACTTCGGCATGCCGTTCGGGTTGACTGAAACCCGAAGAGATCAATGATTGATATTTTTAACAACAAAGGTGTTGCATCATGTCGGTACCCCCGCGTGCCGTTCAGCTTAACGAAGCGAACGCGTTCCTTAAGGAACATCCTGAGGTTCTGTACGTTGACCTTCTGATTGCGGATATGAATGGTGTGGTGCGCGGCAAGCGCATTGAACGCACCAGCCTCCACAAGGTTTACGAGAAAGGCATCAACCTGCCGGCCTCTCTATTTGCTCTGGATATCAATGGCTCTACGGTGGAAAGCACCGGCCTGGGTCTGGACATCGGCGATGCTGACCGAATCTGCTATCCAATCCCCGACACCCTGTGCAATGAGCCCTGGCAGAAGCGCCCTACCGCGCAACTGTTAATGACCATGCACGAAATCGAAGGTGAACCTTTCTTCGCCGATCCTCGCGAAGTCTTGCGTCAAGTCGTGACCAAGTTCGATGACCTGGGTCTGACGATCTGCGCCGCGTTCGAACTGGAGTTCTACCTGATCGACCAGGAGAACGTTAACGGTCGACCGCAACCGCCTCGTTCGCCGATCTCCGGCAAACGCCCGCATTCGACACAGGTCTACCTGATCGACGACCTCGACGAATACGTCGACTGCCTCCAGGACATTCTGGAAGGTGCGAAAGAGCAAGGCATCCCGGCCGACGCCATCGTCAAGGAAAGTGCCCCGGCGCAGTTCGAAGTGAACCTGCACCACGTGGCCGACCCGATCAAGGCTTGCGACTACGCGGTATTGCTCAAGCGCCTGATCAAGAACATCGCCTACGACCATGAGATGGACACCACCTTCATGGCCAAGCCTTACCCAGGCCAGGCGGGTAACGGTCTGCACGTGCACATTTCGATTCTCGACAAAGACGGCAAGAATATTTTTGCCAGTGAGGATCCCGAGCAGAACGCCGCATTGCGTCACGCGATCGGCGGTGTGCTCGAGACCCTACCGGCGCAGATGGCTTTCCTCTGCCCGAACGTCAACTCGTACCGTCGTTTCGGCGCACAGTTCTATGTGCCGAACTCGCCGTGCTGGGGCCTGGACAACCGCACCGTAGCGATTCGCGTACCGACCGGCTCTTCCGATGCCGTACGTATCGAACACCGCGTTGCCGGCGCCGATGCCAACCCGTACCTGTTGATGGCGTCGGTCCTGGCCGGTATTCACCACGGCCTGACCAACAAGATCGAGCCGGGCGCGCCCGTAGAAGGCAACTCCTACGAGCAGAACGAGCAAAGCCTGCCGAACAACCTGCGCGATGCATTGCGTGAGCTGGACGACAGCGAAGTCATGGCCAAGTACATCGATCCGAAATACATCGATATCTTTGTGGCCTGCAAGGAAAGTGAGCTGGAGGAGTTCGAACACTCCATCTCCGACCTTGAGTACAACTGGTACCTGCATACCGTTTAAGCGGTTGCGGTAAAAAAGAAACGCCGTCGGCCTTACAGCTTGCGGCGTTTTTTTATGGCCGCCTGCGGCGGATCGCGGGCAAGCCATGCTCCTACAGGTTTTGTGTCGAACCAAAAATCCGTTGACCAACACGATCCCGTAGGAGCAAGGCTTGCCCGCGATGGCGTCTGGGCAGACAACACACAACCCGCCTCGTACAATGCCCGCTGCCCCGCAGGAGATTCCAATGACGCGCCCCGCCCCTATTCGCAAACCCCGCGCACGCAGCCAGGCGCGGATCGACTCGATACTCGATGCCGCCCGCACGCTGCTGGCCGCCGAGGGCGTGGCCAGCCTGTCGATCTACAGCGTCGCCGAGCGCGCGCAGATCCCGCCGTCCTCGGTCTACCACTTCTTCGCCAGTGTCCCGGCCCTGCTCGAAGCCTTGACCGCCGACGTCCACGCGGCATTCCGCGCCTGCCTGCAAGCACCGATCAACCAGGAAACCCTCCACGGCTGGCGTGACCTGTCGCGACTGGTGGAACAGCGCATGCTCGACATCTACGGCGAAGACGCGGCCGCCCGCCAACTGATCCTCGCCCAGCACGGCCTGACCGAAGTCACCCAGGCCGACCGCCAGCACGACATCGAACTGGGCGACCTGATGCACAAACTGTTCAACCATCACTTCGAGCTGCCAAGACTGCCGATCGATGTCGACGTGTTTGCCTTGGCCATGGAGCTGGGGGATCGGGTGTATGCGCGCTCGGTGCAGTTGCATGGGCAGATCACACCGCGCATGGCTGAGGAAGGGATGCGGGTGTTTGATGCGTATCTGGGGCTGTACCTGCCGCCGTATTTATCGAAGCGGTCAGTTGCAAGCTGATGCTTAATAATTTTTCCCGCCAGTTGGTTTCCCGCGTCTTTCTTCAAATGACCGGAGTAATATTTTATCAATGGAGTGATCTGGTGACTTCTTGACAATCAGACTCGCCCTATCACGGGAGGGCAGTATGTTTTCAACTAGGTTTTTAAAGTTGACTCGATTCCAAGTATCGCACGCCATTGAAACAGCTTCATCGTCCGTCAAGTATTTGAACTTGTTGAAGTAAGATTCAGAAGACTGAAAGGCCGTATTCTTAAGCTGGACAAACCGTTCGAGATACCACTTTTTGATTGACTCTGCTGAGGCATCGATATAAATGGAAAAGTCTACAAAATCCAAAATATTCAAGCCCGGGTTTTTATTCTCCTGCAAAACATTCAATCCTTCTAAAACAATAATGTCGGACGCCTGGACTTGCTGCATTTCGTTGGGAAGTATGTCGTATCGTACATGAGAATATATCGGGATCTGAACCGCTTGCCCTTCATGGCGCACCAAGTGCAAAAAATCAAGAAGACTAGATGTATCGTATGACTCCGGAAACCCCTTTCTATGCAGAATATTTTTCTCCTCTAGCGTCGCCAGAGGGAAGAGAAATGAGTCAGTGGTTACCAATTGCACACTTGGCGAACCAGGCCAGGATGATAAGAGTGCCGACAACACCCTGGCGAAGCTGCTTTTGCCTACCGCGACACTACCGGATATACCGATAACATAGGGTTGCTTGAGGAACGGTACGCCCATAAATTCGGCGTGTACCCGACTGAAAGACTGAGCGGAAGCAGAATGCAGATTCAGCAGGCGCGACAGAGGAAGTAATATATTCATTACCTCCTCCGTAGTGATGGGCTGAGTAGCACTATTCAGCGCGCTCATTTCCGAAGAAGATAGACTCGTCGCCACCTCATCCCGAAAGGAGGACCACTGCTCGCGACTAAACTCCCAATACCCGTGATGGGCTTGGGAAAACGCTAATGCATCCTGCTGTATCCTCATATTCTTCCTGTATATGGCTAGCACAAAGCAGGAAACATATCAGATCTGATCGTTGTATCCAAATCGATACTTCGCAAACCCCTCAGGAAAAACACGATGCTCATGAGGATTTATCCAGACGCGATGCAATAACCTGTTCGTCGCTACGTTAGGGCTGCTCACAAACGGCGTACGCGCGTGTAAGGTAGCGTTGTTGTCGTAAAAGACAATATCGCCAGGCTCCATTTTAAAAGAAACATAATTAGCCGGATCCTCACATAACCGAGTAAAAAGTGCGAGCGCGTCGAGTTCGGCTTTACTCGGCTTGAGCCGCATTTTTTCAAGTCCAGGCAAAACATAATCGCTCAAATAAAAGCGACAACTCAGCTTATTATCTTTATGATAAAAAACCGAATTGCGATAAGCAGGAGGTAATCCGAGATTTTCTTCGCCGCGGTTATCGTATAAAAAACCATGATAGAAAAGTGATAAAAATTCTTTATGTTCTGCTAGGATCAAATTGTGGATATTACCAGCACTGACCACCAACGAGTCACCGCCTTCTTGCGAGTTATGAATACACAACAGGCCCGTAATGTCTGATGAATCACTGTGAAAACTCAAACCCTGATCTGTGTTATAAGCTCGCACGTTCAAATCAGCCAAAGTACCAGACATCTTATTTGATACACTAACAACTTTATCACCCTTGTGATTTTGTGAAACCAACGTACCAATTCGACTGGAGAGTGCAAGATAAAAACGCAGCAATTGTTCTTCGCTATAGTCTTGAGTCGACAAACCTTTCAACACCGCAAAACCCTGCCCGCTCTCGCAAATATCGGTGATACAGACTGCAAGATCCCTAATTGCGTCGTGGCTCTCGAATGATGTATCCGATGTTTCCAGCAGTGCATGCCATTCACCTACAAAAAAATCGCTCAATTTGAGAAGTGATTCTTTTGAATCATAGGTTTTTGACGTCCAGCAGTGGCGACCTTCCATTTTATTCAGCAACATACTTGAATCTCCCTAAGCTCTCCCATCTTGAGGTGGGCATCCTTACAGACCGCTTCTACTCTGATGTATTAGCCACTCAAATCAAAAATTTAGTACAACTGAAGGAACTTGAATTCGCATGGGTAACATCTCATGCGAATCAAGTGAGTCAAAAGGATTAGTGTTATGCAGTAGCGCTGTAGGACGACGGGTGAAAAATATCAACATATCACGAGTTGCCTCTTGGCTTTTATCTAAAGCGTAGACCGGCGACAGACTATGTTTTTTTTCGCTATCCATAATTAACAAAGTGTCGAGAAAGTGCCTGTGCTGAACTTTTCCCAGCAGATAGTACTCGCGAGCATTATCCCAACTGACACCGTTGTCCTCCCGCGCATCATGGATAAAGGTAACAGCACTGTCAGACGACATATTCTTCGTTCCCAACAAGGTAGTCATCGTATGTTCCACGCCATCACTATGCACCCCCTCAAGTGCCGGCTCACCTAGTAAATTCGGCGTGGTGAGTGTCCTGAGGTTAAACACGGTGCAGACATTACGATGCCGATCCGGAAGCAGATTTTTCCGGGGATGGATATAAACTTTATTAATAATCATAGATTTGATACAAAGCAACGCCTGAAACGCCGTATTCAATTGTAGGTCATCATTTATTTCATCGAAGGACCTTAGTTTATTTGAATCGAAGCGGACAAAATCCTCATCGTGCGAAAGTACGAAAGGCTGATACTCTAGCCTGGAGATACTGGAGCGATGATAGTCAAACAAAAACCGACCATTTCGCGATTTCCTGAAAGGCAGCGTGGGATCAGATTGCAGATTCTCACTAACGCGCTGCAACGACGCGATATCGGAGTCGCTTGCGCCAAGACAACGAAGATAACCCTGCAACTTATGACCTTCAATAAAAATAAATCGATCACGTATATATCGAGTTCTCAACTGCGCGAGCTCAATACAGATCCAAGTCGGCAAATTATTCATGATCGCTCATCCCGAATATAAGTTTTTTTCATTCGCCAAACATGAAATGCCTTGGCGGAACATGACTGGCCAGATGTAAGCACGCTCCTAAGCATCCGTCACCTGTACCTTGAGGCAGGTTGTCATTGCCGGTACGTTTATGACATAAATTTTCCAATGTCTCGGCACAAAGAAGGCGTCTAAGAAGACGACAAACGAGTTTTTATCATCGTTTTCTACTCTTCTTATGATGGCCTCCGTCGAGATGAAGGCTCTCACAAGGTAACTTGTGCACCTATGAATATATACTGGGATATCTATAAATGCGCACTGTTCTGCACGCCAAGCTTCATAACGCCATTGTGACCGAGGCGAACCTTGCTTACGTTGGATCCATTACCATCGACCAAAATATTCTGGACAAAGTTGATATTTGGGCCGGCGAAAGAGTCATGGTCGTTTCAAACACGTCTGGGGCGAGACTGGAAACCTACGTCATTTCAGGGGAACGAGGTAAAAAAGACATTTGCGTGAACGGTGCGGCAGCACACCTTATTGGTAAGGATGAGCAAGTCATCATTATGGCCTTCCGGACCAGCGACAAACCTGTTGAAGCAATGGTCGCGATATTGGATAAAACCAATACTGTTATCCAGATGCTTCATGAAAAACCCAACATGGTAGCTCCTGTCTAACACCGCAACGATCCTGCTGACTATGGAATTAAAGCCATGACGCTTTCTAATTATCACGCTATCAGCTTTGACTGCTTCGGAACGTTGGTCGACTGGGAGTCCGGTATTATCAATGCCTTGCGAAATGCCAGTGATGATAAACTTGAGCTGGTTTCCGATGCACAACTAATAGCTTGCTTCCTCAAACAGGAATCTACGATTCTTGCCGACGCACCGGGCATACCATATCCGGTGGCACTGGGTAAAACGTACGCGAGCATCCTAGCCGAACTCGAAAAACCTTGCGACACGATTCAAGCGATGCGTTTTGGAAGCTCTGTCGGTGAATGGCCAATATTCAACGATACGATCAAGGCGTTGGCATATCTTCAGCGCCATCATAAATTGATAATTTTATCCAATATCGATGACGCCTCAATCGAAGCGACCAAAACCCGACTGCTTTGTAACTTCTACCGCACCTATACGGCGCAGGCAATCGGTTCATTCAAGCCTGCCCTTAACAACTTTGATTACTTAGTTCGTCACCTCGAAGAGCTCGGTATTAAAAAACAAGAATTATTGCACGTGAGCGTCAGCAGGTTTCACGACATCGAACCCGCCGCCGTGACCGGTATTGACACAGTATGGATTAACCGCGCTAACACCTTGAACGGGACATTGTCCATTCAAGCCGAGTTCTCCCCGAGTATTGAGCCAACCTATAAATTTAGGTCACTTGCAGAAATGGTCAACGAGCACAAAGCGGGATACTAATACCCGCCCCTTTTATTTATATGAGAAATGATAATGGACGTCATCCAAACCATTAATGAATTGAGAACCCGCCTGAAGCGGGAGCGTAATAGCGGAAACAGTATAAGCTTTATTTCAACAATGGGAGCCTTGCACGCAGGCCATATCAGTCTGGTGTTGCATGGAAAAGGTATCAGTGATATTACCGTCGCCGGGATTTTCCTTAACCCTTCTCACTTTGTCGAAGGAGAAGACTATGACAAGTATCCACGGACGCTCGAGATCGATTGCTCTAAGCTAGAAGCCTCCGGTTGCGATATTGTGTTCGCGCCTTCCGTCAAGGAAATATACCCACTTGGACTGAGCTACCAGGCAACTGTCGAAGTTCCATTTCTGAGTGAGAGATTCTGCGGCAAAACACGGCCGCATTTTTTCAATGCAATCGCGACAGTTGTCACTAAGCTTCTAAATATAGTTCAACCAGATTTCGCCTTGTTTGGCGAGAAAGACTTTCAACAGCTGGCAGTTTGCCGCCGCCTGGTGGAGACATTAAATATTCCAACTCAAGTCGTTGGAGTTCCGACCGTCAGGGATGATAACGGTTTAGCCTTGAGCTCACGAAATGGGTATTTGAATGAGGCCGAAATAGAGCAAGCTTCTCATCTTTACCAAGTTTTACTCAATGCCAAACGGAAAATCCTAGAACACTCATCAAACTACTCCGAAATCGAGAGCGAAGCCATAGAGGCCTTGACCCGATTTGGTTTCACCCCCGACTATTTCAGTTTCGCCGATGCACTGACGCTTGAGCCGGCATCTGATGATACAACTAATGTAGTCATCCTCTGCGCGGTTTATCTCGACTCCGTGCGCTTGATTGATAATATCTCCTTCTCAAAATAAAAAATCGGTACACCTGCGTTTATTTGATCCTTCACCCAAGATCAGGTCTTTTGGCCTGAACTTTAACTAGTTGAATACATACCAAACTCAGTAAGGCTTACCTATGAACAGGCTCCTTCTAGCAGACGTTCTTGCAATTTGCGAACGTATCGGTATCTTCAGGTCTTCGTGTTCGATATACGGAGGTATGCCTGGCCTCTTCGACTATGGCCCCTTAGGTGCTGAAATAAAAATCCACCTAAGAAAGGCATGGTGGCAAGCAGTTGTCTACGGCAGGAATGATGTTCATGGTATCGAGTCAGCGCTTCTAACCTCGCCCTTATTGCATGAACACTCCGGCTTTCTTGGGGCCAACTATGAAGAGTTTGGCGTATTCGAGACCCTAATCAGAGATAAGAACAACAACTTAACTGCTTGTCACTTACGGGTAACAACTGCCCAGCATAGCTACGCCAACTTTGATAATATTGTGGGATGGAACAACCCCTCTCTTCCATTTGGTATTGCACAGATAGGCAAAGCCTTTCGTAACGAACAACAAGTGACCGACTTTCCCGTGCGCATGAGGGAGTTCGAGCAGATGGAACTTCAGTATTTTGTTCCCGCCGAAAACTCCCGAGAGTGGCACGACTTCTGGCTAAAGCAAAGACTGAATTGGTGGGAGCAGCAGGGAATCAGCTTACAGAATCTGCTCGTGGATGATGTAGTTGGTAGCGAATTGGCACATTACTCTAGTAAAACCTATGACATTCATTATAAACAACCTAATGGGGATATCTTTGAAATAGAAGGTATTGCCGATCGTGGCGACTATGATTGCGGCTCTCACAGCGGATCTCAAGACAAACTTAACATTCGTTCTTCGGTCCTGCCAAACAGCGTATCCACTGCACTCATGGCCATAACACAACCAGACACTGGAGCATTAGTTGCACCTTCTGCCATTGAGCCTGCTGCAGGCGTGGATCGGGGATTGATGGCAGTTCTCTTCGAATCGTTTACCCGCGTTCATTCACCCGATGGCACAAGCCGAATCGTACTGCGGATCAAGCCACATTTGGCACCTATCAAAGCATGCTTATATATTTCAAACTCGGATGCGCACCTATCTATAGAAATGGCGAATGTAATAAAACACAGATTACAACGTCTCGCAGCAGGGAAGATTGTTATAACGATTGGCGACGACAAGCAAGAAACGACAATACATCATGACGAAGTCGGCACTCCGTTTTTCCTCACCCTCGAAGATAACATGCTGAGCGAGAACATAATTATCGTTAGAGAAAGAGATACGGGAATCACAGAGCAAATGTCCTTAGTGCAGTTTTATACTCTTTTTGAGTCAACCTATTTCTAACTTCGGCAATAGCGCTTCATTCAGTTAACGCTGCGCCCACAGCGTTAACTTTAGCCAGCTGCCAAGGCGAAAATTATAATAATGAAAGAAACCAAAATTAGACGCCATCATGACACAGCACACGAGGAAGCATTAGCTCGCGTCAGAATCCAGCTGTGCCTGAGCAATGTAAAAAGCCAAAAACTTATAATTTTTTATTTATCCATTCTCGCAATGCTTTTTGTTACGAATGATATTTCTCAACCGTCGACAACATCCAGCAACCATCCCATATACTTGGCATTATCCGTTGTATTTGTTTGTGCCTCGACCGCCCTTTTACGTCGAGAGCGCCGCGCCGAAGAGAAGGCCTGCCGTGACTTGTCTCTTTATCTCTCTACACTACCTGGACCAACAACACTGCTATCTTATAAGTATATCCAGCATCTCAGGGTTCATATACTTAATATTGAATGCCATGATCGAGATAAATACACTTTGCATTATATCGTTCAACTATCTGCTGAGGCTGGCCTGGAGATTATCGAATCAAGAAAGCATGGACCTCACTACCACTAAACAGAACCAGCGTTATGACCCCCCTGCCTCTGGCGCTTAGCTAATCCTCAGCCCCTTCACAGGGACAATATTCAGCCCTATATAAAAAACTACGACTACATACTCTAATCAGTCACTCACATCAGGTTACCCCTATATGGATATAGATAACAAACCATACGACAACAACTCAACCGAGTTGATTTCGCGTGTCCAAACAAATCTTGAACTTGAGCTGAGACGTAAAGGTTTTCGGCGCTTCACCTACTTTATTGCAAGAAAAGCAAATATTCGAAAAGCCTTCCTAATGAGCAACTTCCCCCTCCACTGGATAAAACAATATAAACTGGGGAGCCTTCACCTTACAGATCCTATCATTCAATTCGGACTTCGTGCGACTGCGCCCTATTCCTCCGCTGAAATCCAATCTATGACAGCCGCAGCATTTAAGTTTTTCGAGAAAGTAAAACGCTACCCTATTACCGACGGTTATTGCTTTACACTTCATGATGCCAACGGCTGTTTCTCACTCCTTAGTGTTTGCAACAGGTTGGACCCTGCGCGCGGCCACCTCCTCGAACAGCATAAAGCCGAGTTGCAGATGCTGCTCATCCGAGTCCATCAACTGATGGTCGCCAGCCCGCAATTACTGGATCTCATATTTGATGAAAATTCGACCAAGCCACTGACTCAACGTGAACACGAAATTCTGAAATGGGCGAGCATCGGCAAGACTTATTCTGAAATCTCTCTAATAACCAGCATTAGCGTACGCACGGTAAAGTTTCACATGCGCAACATTGTAGAAAAACTTGATGTTGCCAATGCCAAGCATGCTATATCCAAGGCTCAACAAGATGGTCTGTGTCTGCAGATATATTAGAGGTACTTGGACGCTGCACATAAAAAACCCCGAAGGGCTTGCACCGTCCAGGGCTGTATGTGACGCATCAATCACAACTTCGCGATCGACACCTCGGTCGATTTCACGAACGCGATCACTTCGCTGCCGACCACCAGTTCCAGCTCTTTCACCGAGCGAGTGGTGATGACAGAAGTGACGATGCCGGAAGCGGTCTGTACGTCGATTTCCGACAGCACGTCACCCAGCACGATTTCCTTGATCGAGCCTTTGAACTGGTTACGAACGTTGATGGCTTTGATAGTCATGATGTTGATTCCTGTCGTTGAGATGAGACGTGAGTTATTGCGCCCAGCGCAGTTGCGTAGGCAATGGTGAAACAGGTTCCGGTTCCGGCGGTTCGCCGGGCAGTGACAGCACGCGATTGAGGACTTCGGTTTCCAGCGCCGCCAGCCTATGGGAGCCACGTACCCGAGGGCGCGGCAGTTCCACGTGCAGGTCGAGGCCGACTTCACCCTCTTCGATCAGGATCACCCGATCGGCAATGGCCACCGCTTCACTGACGTCGTGGGTCACCAGCAACACGGTGAAGCCGTGCTTTTGCCAGAGCCGTTCGATCAGTTGCTGCATTTCAATTCGGGTCAGGGCATCGAGGGCGCCCAGGGGCTCGTCCAGCAACAGCAAGCGCGGTTGGTGGATCAGCGCGCGGGCCAGGGCCACACGTTGCTTCTGGCCACCGGACAAGGCCGCCGGCCACTCATTGGCGCGATCCGCCAGGCCTACCGACTCCAACGCATCCAGTGCTTGTGGCCGCCAGTTGCCCTTGAGCCCGAGGCCGACGTTGTCGATAACTTTTTTCCACGGCAGCAGACGCGCTTCCTGGAACATCAATCGCGTGTCTTCCCGGGCATCACTCAGCGGTGCAGAACCGGCGAGCAATTCGCCGCCCGTCGGCAGGTCGAGACCGGCGAGCAAGCGCAGCAAAGTGCTTTTGCCGCAACCGCTGCGACCGACCACGGCGACGAATTGACCGGCCGGAATGTGCAGATCGATCTCGCGCAGCACTTGCCGCGAACCAAAGGTCTTTTGCAGCTTGCGCACCGCCAGCGGGATCCCGCGCAGCAGGCGTGGAGGTTGTTGAGCAGTCATGCGGCACCTCCTTTAGCGACCTGATACGCCGGATGCCAGCGCAACCACACCCGTTCAAGTCCTCGGGCCGCGAGGTCGGCCAGTTTGCCGAGCACCGCGTACAACAGAATCGCCAGCACCACCACGTCGGTCTGCAAGAACTCCCGGGCATTCATCGCCAGGTAGCCGATGCCGGAACTCGCGGAAATGGTTTCGGCAACGATCAACGTCAGCCACATAAAGCCCAGCGCGAAACGCACACCGACCAGAATCGACGGCAACGCTCCCGGCAGGATCACCTGGCGGAACAGACTGAAACCGGACAAGCCATAACTGCGCGCCATCTCCACCAGCGCCGGATCGACGTTGCGGATGCCGTGATAGGTATTGAGGTAGATCGGGAACAACGTGCCCAGAGCCACCAGGAAAATCTTCGCCGACTCATCGATGCCAAACCACAGGATCACCAGCGGAATCAGCGCCAGGTGCGGCACGTTGCGGATCATCTGCACCGAACTGTCGAGCAAGCGTTCGCCCCACTTCGACAAGCCGGTGATAAAGCCCAACGCCAGACCAATGCCGCCGCCAATGGTGAAACCCAGCGCCGCGCGCCAGCCACTGATGGCGAGGTGGGTCCAGATTTCGCCGCTGCGCACCAGGCTCACGCCGGCTTCGATCACCGCGATGGGCGCCGGCAGAATCCGCGTCGACAACCAGCCCGCCGACACCGATAACTGCCACACCGCCAGCAACAACACCGGCAACGCCCAGGGCGCGAGGGTGTGGATAATTTTCTTCATGGCGGCGCCTCAGCTCTGGGACGCGGCTTTGGGAAGGATGTCGTTGGCCACCATCTCGCCAAACGGGCTGACGTAGTTGGCACCTTGCGGCAATTCCGGGCGTTGGACGTCGATGTGCGGGAACAGTAATTCGGCGACGCGGTAGGCCTCTTCCAGGTGTGGATAACCGGAGAAGATGAACGTGTCGATACCCAGGTCTGCGTATTCCTTCATGCGCGCGGCCACGGTCGGGCCATCGCCCACCAATGCGGTGCCGGCACCGCCACGCACCAGACCGACACCGGCCCAGAGATTGGGGCTGACTTCCAGGTTGTCGCGGCTACCGCCATGCAGTGCGGCCATGCGTTGCTGACCCACCGAATCGAACCGCGACAGCGAAGCCTGGGCCCGAGCGATGGTCTCGTCGTCCACATGCGAAATCAGCCGATCCGCCGCTTGCCACGCTTCTTCGTTGGTTTCACGAACGATCACATGCAGGCGAATGCCGAAGCGTACGGTACGACCGAGCTTCGCGGCTTTGGCCCGCACTTGCTCAATCTTCTCGGCGACAGCGGCCGGTGGTTCGCCCCAGGTCAGGACCATTTCCACCTGTTCGGCGGCCAAGTCCTGTGCAGCGTCTGAAGATCCACCGAAGTACAGCGGCGGACGCGGTTGCTGGATTGGAGGGTAGAGCAACTTGGCGCCCTTCACGCTGATGTGCTGGCCGTCGTAATCAACGGTTTCGCCTTCCAGTACACGGCGCCAGATGCGGGTGAATTCCACCGAAGCCTGATACCGCTCTTCGTGGCTGAGGAACAAACCATCGCCGGCCAGCTCATCCGGATCACCACCGGTCACCAGGTTGAACAGCGCACGACCGCCGGACAAGCGATCCAGGGTTGCCGCTTGCCGCGCCGCCACCGTCGGGGAAATGATCCCGGGGCGCAGGGCGACAAGGAACTTCAAACGCTGGGTCACCGGGATCAGCGACGCGGCCACCAGCCATGAGTCTTCGCAAGAGCGACCGGTGGGAATCAGCACACCGCCGAAACCCAGGCGATCCGCCGCCTGGGCGATCTGTTGCAGGTAACCGTGGTCAACGGCGCGAGCGCCTTCGGCGGTGCCAAGGTAATGGCCGTCGCCGTGGGTAGGCAGGAACCAGAAAATATTGAGGCTCATGGAGTGGTCTCCTTGGGAAATCGAATTACTGCGCTTTGGCAACGGCTGCCGGTGGCGTCCAGATCACGTCTTTGATGCTCAAGGGCTTGGGAATCAGCTTGAGCAGGTAGAAGCTGTCGGCAATCTTCTGTTGGGCGGCGACCACTTCCGGCGTGAGGAACAGCGCACCGTAGCCCTGGCGTTTGACCGAGGTCAGGGTGATGTCTGCCGGCAGGCCGAGCAGAGGCGAAACTTGTTTGGTGACGTCTTCGGGATTGGCCTTGGACCATTCGCCGACCGCGCGCACTTCTTCGACGAGGGCCTTGATCACCCCGGGATTTTTCTGCGCGTAGGGTTTGGTCGCCAGGTAGAACTGGTGGTTGTCGACGATGCCCTGGCCATCGCGCAGGGTGCGCGCTTGCAGTTGCTGTTCGGCGGCAGCCTGGTACGGGTCCCAGATCACCCAGGCATCGACACTGCCGCGCTCGAACGCGGCGCGGGCATCGGCGGGCGGCAGGAATACGGTCTGGATGTCGGTGTATTTGAGGCCGGCATCTTCCAGCGCACGAACCAACAGGTAGTGAACGTTGGAGCCTTTGTTCAGGACGACTTTCTTGCCCTTGAGGTCCTGCACCGATTTGATCGGCGAGTCCTTCGGCACCAGGATCGCTTCGCTGTGCGGTGCTGGCGGTTCGTAGGCGACGTAGAGCAGATCGGCGCCGGCCGCCTGGGCGAATACCGGAGGCGTTTCACCGGTGACACCGAAGTCGATCGAGCCGACGTTCAGGCCTTCCAGCAGCTGCGGGCCGCCGGGAAACTCAGTCCATTGCACGTCCACGCCTTGGGCGGCGAGGCGTTTTTCCAGGGTGCCTTTGGCTTTGAGCAGCACCAGGGTGCCGTACTTTTGATAACCGATTCGCAGCACGCCTTCATGGGTAGAAAGCGCTTGAGCTTGGGAAATAACGCCGAAGGCGGCCGCAGCAAACAGAGCGACCAGACCACGACGCAAAATGACAGTGCGCATAGCGCTCTCCTATTTGCTGTTGGGTTTTGGCTGCACCTGCTTGGCCGTTAGCGGCTGAGTAAGGTGAGGACTTCAAATTCAGGGGTGGCTTAAGTGCCGGCTTAGCCGGCTTAAATGCTCCAGCGAGCACTCAACAAACGTTCGTTCAGCAGGTTCGGATCGATCGGCTTGGGCCGTCGCGCCATGGCGCTGAAAAACAGCTCCAGTGATTCATTCAGTCGTTCTTCCAGCTCGGGCGCCAACTGCGCCTGGCCGCTGCCTTCACCGTAAGCGATCTGGCTGTCCACGGCGAAAATCCCGTGGAGCATTTCCTGGGCTTTCAATGCCGAGAGAACTGGTTTGAGTGCGTAATCCACTGCCAACATGTGGGCGATGCTGCCGCCGGTGGCCATTGGCAACACCACTTTGTGGGCCAGGGCACGCTCGGGGAGCAGATCCAATACGGTTTTCAATGCGCCGGAGAACGATGCCTTGTAGACCGGCGTTGCGATCAGCAGGCCATCGGCGTTTTCAATCTGTTGCAGCAGGTCGATCACCTTCGGGCTGTCGAAGCGGGCATGCAGCAAGTCTTCAGCCGGGAAGTCCCGCACCTGATAACTCACCACTTCCACACCTTGTTCCTGCAACCAGCGTTGCGAACGCTCCAGCAGCACCCCGGAACGAGAGCGTTGGCTGGGGCTGCCACCGAGTGAGACGACCAGCATTCAGATGATTCCTTGAGCGGTGTTGGCGATTCGCCGTGCGCGATCTCGCTTTGATGGGAGTGACCTTAACAGGTGATTTATATATCCATAAATCATATTTATTCATTTAGTTATTCTTTACAGATCTATACAGACCACCTTTTCCCAGGCAAAAAAATAGGCCGTGAAAACGGCCTGAAATCCCCTGCTTTGTGGATGCCTTGAAAAGATCGCAGCCTGCGGCAGCTCCTACATAGATCGACGAACCCCCGTAGGAGCTGCCGAAGGCTGCGATCTTTTGATATTCAACGATTGGGCTGCGGCGTCAGGCGCAGGTACGGTTTCACCGCGCGGTAGCCCTTGGGAAAGCGTTTCTTGATTTCGTCTTCGTCCTTGAGCGACGGCACGATCACCACTTCATCACCGTCCTGCCAGTTGGCCGGGGTAGCCACTTTGTAGTTATCGGTGAGTTGCAGCGAGTCGATCACCCGCAGGATTTCATGAAAGTTGCGACCGGTGCTGGCCGGATAAGTGATGGTCAGCCGAACCTTCTTGTTCGGGTCGATCACGAACAGCGAGCGCACGGTCAGGGTGTCGTTGGCATTCGGGTGAATCAGGTCGTACAGGTCCGAGACCTTGCGATCAGCGTCGGCCAGGATCGGGAAGTTGACGATCGTGTTCTGGGTTTCGTTGATGTCCTCGATCCACTTGTGGTGCGAGTCCACCGGGTCGACGGACAGCGCGATGGTTTTTACCCCGCGCCGGGCAAATTCATCCTTGAGCTTGGCGGTGAAGCCCAGTTCGGTGGTGCACACCGGGGTGAAGTCCGCCGGGTGGGAAAACAGCACGCCCCAGCTATCGCCCAGCCATTCATGGAAACGGATGGTGCCGGCGCTGGAGTCCTGTTCAAAGTCGGGGGCGATGTCGCCAAGTCTGAGGCTCATGGTGCTGCTCCTGGTGAGTGCTTGATGAGCTCAACTGTGCCTGTGTTTTTTATGGTTTAAAAAGAATAAATATCGATTTATTTAGATCATAAATGAATATTAAAGATCTGTTCACTGGACCTGCACGGTCATCGAGACGAACATCGCTCACAAGGTTCGAGAAGGCCTTGAGTAGCTGCACAGCGGGAAAGTTTCGAGGCGGGATTACGGGGGTGACTCCGCCTTGAAAACGCAAAAGCCCCGCTCGGCGTGGTGCCGGGCGGGGCTTTTCTTTACTCAGGCTTACAAGGTCACGCTATTACAACAGCGGGATCGAGTAGCTGACGATCAGGCGGTTTTCGTCCTGGTCGCGAGTAGCGATGTCGGTGCGCCACATAGCGTTTTTCCAGGCAACGCCGAGGTTTTTCAGCGGGCCTTGTGGAACAACATAACCTACGGTCAGGTCACGTTCCCACTCGGTTTTGTCGCCAGTGGAAGTGGCGATGTTGCTACCACGCAGGTAGATCACACCAGCGGTCAGGCCTGGCAGGCCGACTTTGGCGAAGTCATACGCGTAGCGAGCTTGCCAGGTACGTTCGCCAGCACGGGCAAACTTCTGGATCTGCATGTCGGTGATGGTGCTGTTGGACGAACCGTCACCCTGGTTCAGCCAAGGGAAATCGCTGTCGCCCTTGGTGTACTGGTAGCCGCCGCCGAAGGTGTGACCTTCAACCGAGTACAAGGCCAGGTAGCTGTACAGGTCGTTGTCGACTTTACCTGCAGTTTTGGTCTTGTTGTCCGGATAGTAACCGGAGGTGAAGTAGGCAGAGGTATCGCCGTTGGCACCGTTGTCGCGGCTGCGGTAGTAACGCAGGTCACTTTTCAGGATGCCAGGACCGATGGACCAGTTGTGCACCAGGCCCAGGAAGTTCTGCGAGTAGAAGTCTTTCAGCTCACCGAAGTAGTACGAAGCGGTCAGATCCTTGGTGATCTTGTAGTCAGCGCCAGCGTAGTAGAACTTGTTGCTGAACTGGCCGGTGTCGTAGTTGGAGCCTTTGTTGGCGCCAGCGATCGACAGATCTTCGTCGTTGCTGGAGTTACGGCCTTTGGCCGACTCGATTTGACCAGCGGTCAGGGTCAGGTCTTTGATTTCGTTCGAAGTGAGCTGACCGCCGGTGAAGGTTTGTGGCAGCAGACGACCATCGTTGTACTTGATGACCGGGTTGTTCGGCATCAGGGTGCCGACTTTCAGTTCGGTCTGGGAGATCTTGACCTTACCGGTCAGACCCAGGCTTGCGAAGTCTGGAACAGCACTGTTGCCATCGCTCGGGAACACGGTGCCGCCAGAAGAAGTGCCACTGGAGTTACCGCTCTTGGCCGGGCTGGAATCCAGACGCACGCCGTACAAGCCGATCGCATCAACGCCGAACTGAACAGTGCCTTGGGTGTAACCCGAGATGAAACGCAGATCGAAGCCTTGGCCCCACTCTTCGTTCTTGTTCGCGCCAGTGCCATCGCGGTTATCGGTATTGATGTAGAAGTTACGCAGACCCAAGGTAGCCTTGCTGTCTTCGATGAAACCGGCGGCGCCTGCCTGCTGCGCCAAAACCCCCACGGCCACAGCCAGGGCCAAAGTGGACTTGTTCATTGTTTCGCTCCTCTCGTTCTAATTCTTGTGTATCTGGTCCCGGGTCGTATGCCCTGGATCCGAAGATGCGCGATTAGCGCCAGACCGTGACTGACAAGTCAATCGTAACCTTATGTGTCTACGACTAAGGTCTAATCGCAGTGATTTGGTCCCTGCAGGGTAATGAATTTCTCATAAACCCAAAAAGAATTATTTCATTCTTTTTCATACCACTATGGAATATAGCTTATCAACGCGAAACCGCATCGGGACATCGGATATCGGCTAATAAGCTAATTACTAAATGGTATTTATTAGCCTTTTTTTAGATCGATTAGCTTTGACGCATCTTCAATTCGTCAACCCCTATCGAAAAGGCGACGCCATGATGGCCAAACGCGCACTATCCAGTCAAATTGTTACAGTTTGTATATCGATATTAATTTCCTGTGGTGCTCAGGCAGCCAACCTCACAGTCGGCTATCAGACCGGTATCGACCCGAGCAAAGTACCTCAGGCAGATGGCACTTATGAGACAGCCATTGGACAGAAAATTGACTGGCGGCGTTTTAATAGCGGCCCGGAAGTGGTCACCGCCATTGCCTCCGGCGATGTGCAGATCGGCAACCTGGGTTCCAGCCCCTTGGCCGCGGCCGCTTCACGCAACCTGCCAATCGTCGCGTTTATCGTATCCGCCCAGATCAACGCCGCCGAAGCCTTGGTTGTGCGTAATGGCAGCGGCATCAATAAACCGGAAGATCTGATCGGCAAGACCATCGCCACGCCCTTCGTTTCAACGTCCCATTACAGCCTGCTCGGCGCACTGAAGCATTGGGGTCTGGATGCTTCAAAAGTCAAAGTGGTGAACCTGCAACCTGCTGAAATCGCCGCGGCCTGGAAGCGTGGCGACATCGACGGCGCGTTTGTCTGGTCGCCGGCACTGGGGGAAATTCGTAAGACCGGCAAGACCTTGACCGATGCGGCGCAGGTCGGCCAATGGGGTGCGCCGACCTTCGAGGTCTGGGTTGCTCGCAAGGATTACGCCGAGAAGCATCCGGAAGTGCTGGCCAAATTCGCCAAGGTCACCCTGGACTCCTTCGCCGACTATGCCGCCCATAAAGACAGCTGGACCGCCGACTCGGTGCCGGTCCGGAAAATCGCCAAACTGACCGGAGCCAATGCCGCCGACGTGCCGGAGTTGCTGGCCGGCTCCACCTTTCCGGACGCCAAGGCACAACAGACCACCGCACTGCTGGATGGCGGCACAGCCAAGGCAATGGGTGAGACCGCGAGGTTTTTGAAGGAGCAAGGGAAGGTCGAAACGGTGCTGCCGGATTACTCGCCGTATGTCAGCGCGAAGTTCGTACAGGAATAAACGCTCCCCCTGTAGGAGCTGCCGGAGGCTGCGATCTTTTGATCTTCCTGCGATGTCATGATCGCCAAAGTCAAAAGATCGCAGCCTTCGGCAGCTCCTACAAGGGGCGATGTCCTCAGAGGCTCTTTTCGAAGATCTTCGAATTACGCTGATAGTTGTACAGCGACGCCCGCGCCGACGGCAGACGCTCGACGCTACTTGGCTCAAAGCCGCGTTCGCGGAACCAGTGAGCGGTCCGGGTGGTCAGCACGAACAAGGTTTTCAGCCCCTGCGCCCGAGCACGGGTTTCGATCCGCTCCAGCAATTCATCGCCACGACCGCCATGGCGATACTCCGGGTTCACCGCCAGACAGGCCAGTTCGCCGGCATCCGAATCGGCAATCTGATACAGCGCCGCGCAGGCGATGATCATGCCTTCGCGCTCGACCACGCTGAACTGCTCGACCTCACGCTCCAGCACTTCACGGGAACGGCGTACCAGAATCCCCTGCTCTTCCAACGGGCTGATCAAGTCCAGCAAGCCGCCGACGTCTTCAATCGCCGCTTCGCGCACCAGCTCGAATTGTTCCTGGGCCACCAACGTACCGCCACCGTCACGGGTGAACAGTTCGGTCAGCAGCGCACCGTCTTCGGCGTAGCTGACGATATGGCTGCGCGCCACGCCGCCACGACACGCTTCAGCCGCCGCATCCAGCAACTCAGCCTGATAGTTGCTGCCCAGGCGCTGCAGATGCGCCGGCACCTGTTGTGGGCGCAACTCGCGAACCAGGTGACCGTGTTCATCGATCAAGCCCAGGTCGGCGCCGAACAGCAGCAGTTTGTCCGCGCCGAGGTCGATGGCCGCACGGGTGGCGACGTCTTCACAGGCCAGGTTGAAAATCTCACCGGTCGGCGAGTAGCCCAGCGGCGACAGCAACACGATGGAACGCTCGTCCAGCAGGCGATTGATGCCCTTGCGGTCGACCCGGCGCACTTCGCCGGTGTGGTGATAGTCGACACCTTCGAGCACGCCGATTGGCCGGGCCGTCACCAGGTTGCCGCTGGCCACCCGCAGCCGCGAGCCCTGCATCGGCGATGAGGCCAAGTCCATGGACAACCGCGCTTCAATGGCGATGCGCAGCTGACCGACCGCATCGATCACGCATTCCAGGGTCGCGGCATCAGTGATCCGCATCCCGTGGTGGTAATGCGGGATCAAGCCGCGTGCGGCGAGGCGGGTTTCAATTTGCGGACGGGAACCATGGACCAGCACCAGTCGCACGCCGAGGCTGTGCAACAGCACCAGGTCGTGGACGATATTGCCGAAGTTCGGATGCTCCACACCGTCGCCGGGCAGCATGACGACGAACGTGCAATCGCGGTGGGCATTGATGTAAGGAGACGCGTGACGAAGCCAATTAACGTAGTCGGGCATGAACCTGGGCCTGTAATAAATAGCAGCCAAAAAATGGGCGGAACACAAAACGCACAACGGGCTGGTGGTTATCGTCGGAACAGGCTTGGCAACACGCGAGCTCTCCTCATGAATACGGGTTTGGACACTGGCAATTTATACGCGCCCCCGTAGGAGCTGCCGAAGGCTGCGATCTTTTGATCTTGTTTTTAAGATCAGGATCAAAAGATCGCAGCCTCCGGCAGCTCCTACACGGTTTGCGTTCAACCGACAGGCGTTTGTGCCGGTGTCAGGCAGTAATGTTCAATCAGTTGTCTTAATAGATGCACGGTAGGCTGCAAACGTGACATTTGGAGGTATTCCCCCGGTTGGTGAGCGCAGGCGATGTCGCCCGGGCCGAGCACCAGTGTTTCGCAGCCAAGACGCTGAAGATAAGGCGCTTCCGTGCCGAACGCTACTGCTTCGGCACGATGACCGGTGAGCTTTTCTGCGACCCGGACCAATTCGGCGTCTTCGGCCTGCTCGAACGGCGGCACTTCGGGGAACAGCGGCGCGTAATCGATCTTCACCTGATGCCGCTCGGCAATCGGCTTGAGCTTCTGCAAAATCGCCGTGCGCAGGGCATTCGGGTCCATGCCCGGCAACGGTCGCAGGTCAAATTCCAGCGAACACTGGCCACAGATACGGTTGGGGTTGTCACCGCCGTGGATGCAGCCGAAGTTCATCGTCGGTTGCGGCACGCTGAACTGCGGATTGCGGAATTCGCGTTGCCACCGCAGGCGCAAGCCGCGCAGTTCGCCAATCGCGTCGTGCATGGCTTCGAGAGCACTGTGCCCCAGGCTTGGGTCCGAGGAATGGCCGCTGCGACCGAGAATATCGATGCGTTCCATCATCACGCCTTTATGCAGGCGGATCGGCTTCAGGCCAGTCGGCTCACCAATCACCGCCGCCCGGCCCAGCGGGCGGCCAGCGGCGGCCAGGGCACGCGCTCCGGACATCGAGCTTTCTTCATCGCAGGTGGCGAGGATCATCAAGGGCTGCTTGAACGGCTGGTCGAGCAGCGGGATGACCGCTTCGATGGCCAAGGCGAAAAAGCCCTTCATGTCACAACTGCCGAGGCCGACCCAGCGGCCGTCCACTTCCGTCAGTTTCAAGGGATCGGTCTGCCACAACGCGCCATCGAACGGCACGGTGTCGCTGTGCCCGGCCAGCACCAGCCCGCCGGGGCCGGAACCAAAACTGGCGAGCAAGTTGAATTTGCCGGGGCTGACCTGCTGGATATCGCAGGCAAAACCCAAATCACCGAGCCAGGTCGCCAGCAAATCGATCACCGGACGATTGGTTTGATCCAGGCTCGGCTGGGTACAACTGACCGACGGCGCAGCGATCAGCGCAGCGAACTGATCTTTCATGGACGGCAAAGGCATCGCTGACTCCCAACTCCCGATTTGAAGTCCATCATAGAACCATCCTGCTTCAGGAATAAACCGCCGCGGACCCTATCGCGGACGAGTCCTGTACACTGCACGACCTTGGCAGCCACACATTCCCCCGGCTGCGCTCCCGATCCTGGATTTTCCGGCCATGCAGAAAGAAACCGAAATCAAACTCCGCGTCAGCCGCGAAACCCTCGCTGCCCTGCGCGAGCACCCGCTACTGAAAAAACGCAACAAAAGTGGCTGGGAACGCCGTGAGTTGATGAACCAGTACTTCGACACGCCTGAGCGCGACCTGGCCCGCGCCAAGGTTGCCCTGCGCCTGCGCCGCGATGGCGAAGAAGTGATTCAGACCCTCAAGACCCGAGGCCAGAGCATTGCCGGTCTGTCCGAGCGTAACGAATACGACTGGAACCTGCCCAAAGCCAAGCTCGACGTGAAGAAACTCGACGGCGAATGCTGGCCTGCAGAGCTGGCCGAGCTGGACAAGAAAACCCTGAAGGCCATTTTCACCACCGATTTCGTTCGCGAACGCGCGGAAATCGCCTGGGGCCGTGGCAAGACCAAAGTGGTCATCGAAGCGGCGCTGGACTTCGGCCATGTCGTGGTCGGCAAGCAGAAGGAAGAAATCTGCGAGCTGGAACTGGAACTGCGTGAAGGCGAACCTGCCGCGCTGCTGGAACTGGCCGCCGAACTGGCCGCGACCCTGGCCCTGATGCCGTGTGATATCAGCAAGGCCGAGCGCGGCTATCGTTTGTACGACGCCAACAGCTACTCGCTGAGCCTGCCGGCGCCGCAAATCACTGCCGAAATGCCACTGGACGACGCTTTCGCCGCCCTGAGCTGGCACTTGCTCGGCAGCAGCCAGCGCCTGGCCGAACAATATCGTTTCAACGGCCACTGGCGCCTGTTGCAGGACTGGGTCGAAAACCTCGGTGAACTGCGCGCGCTGCTCAGCAGCCTCGGTCAGGCCGCACCGCGTCAGTCGACTCACGACCTGCGTGTTGCGCTCGACGCCTTGCTGGAAGACTGGCGTCCGCTGGTTCAAGCCGGCCTGGACGACGAAGACGTGCGCAAAGCCGCGCCGGAGCAGTTCCTCGAAGAACTGGAAGACCCGCGCTGGGGCCTGTTCTCGCTGAACACTTCGCGCTGGTTGCTGGCTCGTACCTGGGCAGCTGATCGCAACGTGCGCGGCAATCGCCAGGGCGCTGCGCAACTGGCCAACTGGTTGCCGCGCCTGCTGGGCGAAGAAGCCACGTCCCTGCAATTGCAGCGCTATCAGCAACAGCCGGAAGACCTGGCCGAGCAACTGCCGCGCATCGAGCGCATCCAGGCCTGGATGCACCATGCCCGTGGCGTGCTGGACATCCCGGAAATGGATCGCCTGTACGGTGAGCTGAACAAACTGGCGCAACTGGCCAACGAGCCGATCACCGACGAAAGCCTGGATGCGCGCAAGCAGCAGGCCATCGCGGTGTATCAGAACCGTGCCTGGAAAATGTTGTTGCGTATGTAACACCGCCAAAAGATCGCAGCCTTCGGCAGCTCCTACGGGTGTACGCATTCCCCCTGTAGGAGCTGCCGCAGGCTGCGATCTTTTGCTTTAGCGCAACACCGGCAAACTCGTCGTGGACTTGATCTCCGATAACGCCACGATCGAGTTCACCTCCTGAATCCCCGGCACCATCGACAGCTTCTCGAAGAAGAAGCGCTCATAGGCCTCGATGTCCGCCGTGACGATCCTCAGCAAAAAATCCACCGACCCCATCAGCACATAACACTCCAGCACTTCGGGAAAGCCGCGAATCGCCTCGGTGAACTCTGTGAAGTTCGAACGCCCGTGGGCGTTGAGTTTGATCTCGGCGAAGATCTGCGTGTTCAGGCCGATTTTCTTGCGGTCGAGCAGGGTTACCTGACCGCGAATGATCCCCTCCTCCTTCATCCGCTGAATCCGCCGCCAACACGGCGACTGTGACAGTCCCACTTGCTCGGCGATCTGTGCGCTGGAGAGTGAGGCGTCCTCTTGCAGCAACGCGAGAATTTTGCGGTCGTAGCCATCCAGTTCGGCGCGCATAGAAAAACCTTTGATTGATAGCTTGTTGAATCAAACGATTCGATAAATCGCCAACTAGCCCAATCATAGATAAGAAATGCCGGACACCGAATGTAAAAATTCCTCCAATGATTTTGGAGATCGAGCATGCCGCATCTTGAAGCCGTGAATACCCCACCAGCCCGCGCCGACGTGTGGAATGTCAGCAACGCCCATTGCCGCGTTCAATACCAACTGCTGGCCGAGGCCGAACCGGATCTGCTGTGCCGTGCACTCAACCTGTTCGCCTTGCAGTTTCTGACCCCGGAACAGGTCAACGTGCAGCGCATGGACGACCTGCTGTCGATCGACGTCGTCATCGACGGCCTGAACTGGCACCGTGCCGAAGTGATCGCGGAAAAACTACGTAACCTGATCAGCGTCTGCTCGGTGACCCTGCAAAGTGCCGATGCGACGTGGGATAAGCAGGCACAAGCGGCGGGATGAAATAACTGAAAACGGCTTTGTCAGGTAGTGGCCCAACGGTCTGCGGGTCCGCGACTATCCTTGGCACACTGCGGTCTAGATCGCTGTTTGCAGGATTGTTCATAAGGAACCCGCATGTCCGTTCAACTTGCCACTCAGGACCGCTGGCTGGATCTCAATGATTTGCTACGAGAACTGGTCGCCCAGGGCTATATCAATCAGGACTCGGCCGAACTCGCGCTCAACGCCCGCCGCCGGCATGCCGCCAATGGCCAACTGCACCCGCTGGAGTATATTGCCAGCCAACACCTGGACGACCTCAGCCGTCCCGGCAAACACCTCGACCTCGAAAGCCTGACCCTGTGGTTGTCCCAACAGGCCGGTCAGCCTTATCTGCGTATCGACCCACTGAAGATCAACGTCGCGGCCATTACACCGCTGATGTCCTACGCCTTCGCCCAGCGCCACAAGATTCTCGCCGTCTCCATCGACCGCGACGCCGTGACGGTCGCCAGCGCGCAGCCCTACGTCACTGGCTGGGAAGCCGACCTGACCCACGTGCTGAAGCTGCCGATCAAGCGTGTGGTGGCCAACCCGGTGGACATCCAGCGCTTCAGCGTGGAGTTTTTCCGCCTGGCCAAGTCGGTTACCGGCGCCACCAACGCCGATCAACAGACCAGCACCCTGGGCAACTTCGAACAACTGCTCAATCTCGGCGCCAGCGATCAGGAGCCGGACGCCAACGACGCGCACATCGTCAACATCGTCGACTGGCTGTTCCAGTATGCGTTCCAGCAGCGGGCCAGTGATATCCATATCGAACCCCGGCGCGAGCAAGGCACGGTGCGGTTTCGCATCGATGGCGTGTTGCACAACGTCTATCAATTCCCGCCCCAGGTGACCATGGCCATCGTCAGCCGCCTGAAAAGCCTGGGCCGGATGAACGTCGCCGAAAAACGCAAACCCCAGGATGGCCGGGTCAAGACCAAGACCCCGGACGGCGGTGAAGTCGAACTGCGGCTGTCGACCTTGCCCACTGCGTTCGGCGAAAAAATGGTGATGCGGATCTTCGATCCGGAAGTGCTGCTCAAGGACTTCGATCAGTTGGGCTTCTCCACCGATGACCTGCGTCGCTGGCAAGACATGACCCGCCAGCCCAACGGTATCATCCTGGTGACCGGGCCGACCGGTTCGGGCAAGACCACCACCCTCTATACAACCCTGAAAAAACTGGCGACCCCGGAGGTCAACCTCTGCACCATCGAGGACCCGATCGAAATGGTCGAGCCGGCCTTCAACCAGATGCAGGTCCAGCACAACATTGAGCTGACCTTCGCGGCCGGGGTGCGTGCGCTGATGCGGCAGGATCCGGACATCATCATGATCGGCGAGATCCGCGACCTCGAAACCGCCGAAATGGCGATCCAGGCCGCCCTCACAGGTCACTTGGTGCTTTCGACCTTGCACACCAACGACGCGCCGAGCGCAATCAGCCGCCTGCTGGAACTCGGCGTACCGCATTACCTGATCAAAGCCACGGTGCTCGGCGTCATGGCCCAGCGCCTGGTCCGCACCTTGTGCCCCCACTGCAAGGCACCGCTGACCCTTGAGGAAGAGGATTGGCAAACCCTGACCCGCCCCTGGCAAGCACCGCTGCCGAACAATGCCCATCGCGCCATCGGTTGCCTGGAATGCCGCGACACCGGCTATCGCGGCCGCGCCGGGGTCTACGAAATCATGCAACTGACCGACAGCATCAAAGCGCTGATCACCCCCGATACCGACTTGCTGGCGATTCGGCGCCAGGCGTTCAAGGAAGGCATGCGCAGTTTGCGGTTGTCGGGGGCGCAGAAAGTGGCGGCAGGGCTGACGACCATCGAGGAAGTGTTGCGGGTGACACCGCAGAGCGAGCAGAAATGAAGCCTTTTATGTCTCCTGATGATGCAAGGAGTGACTAACCGGTATTGCTACCCGACCCGCGCCGCTACACTCCAACCATCGCAATTTCATTGATCAACAGGGAATCGTTATGCAGATCGGTAGTGTGCTTTTACTGTTTGTCGGCCTGGTCGTCGCCATTCTGTTCATGGGTTTCAAGGTCGTTCCCCAGGGCTACCAGTGGACGGTCGAGCGCTTCGGTCGTTACACCAACACCCTCAAGCCAGGCCTGAACATCATCATTCCGGTGATGGACCGCATCGGTCGCAAGATCAACGTGATGGAAAGCGTGCTGGATATTCCGCCTCAGGAAGTCATCACCTCCGATAACGCCACGGTGCAGATCGACGCCGTGTGCTTCTTCCAGGTGGTCAACACTGCGCAGGCCGCCTACGAGGTGAACAACCTCGAACACGCCATTCGCAACCTGCTGCAAACCAATATCCGTACCGTGCTCGGTTCCATGGAGCTGGATGCGATGCTCAGCCAGCGCGACGGTATCAACGAAAAACTGCTGCGCACCGTCGATGAAGCCACGGCGCCGTGGGGCATCAAGATCACCCGGATCGAGATCAAGGACATCAGCCCGCCAGCGGACCTGATGGCTGCCATGTCTGGCCAGATGAAGGCCGAGCGGATCAAGCGCGCACAAATCCTCGAAGCCGAAGGCCTGCGCGCTGCGGCGATCCTGACTGCCGAAGGCAAGAAGCAGGCACAGATCCTCGAAGCCGAGGGCGGTCGTCAGGCGGCTTTCCTCGAGTCCGAAGCCCGGGAGCGTCAGGCCGAGGCGGAAGCCCAGGCCACCAAAGTGGTGTCTGAAGCCATCGCTAACGGCAACGTGCAGGCAGTGAACTACTTCGTCGCGCAGAAGTACATCGATGCCCTGGGCAAGCTGGCCTCGGCCAACAACAGCAAAGTGATTCTGATGCCGCTTGAGGCCAGTTCGATGATCGGCGCAGTCGGCGGCATCGGCGAAATCGTCAAGGCAACGTTCGATAACAAGAAAGCCTGAGGCTCGCCATGTGGGCATTCCTGCAACATTTGTCGTTCTGGGACTGGCTGGCACTGGGCACGGTGCTGCTGATTCTTGAAGTGTTCGGCGCCGGCGGTTATCTGCTGTGGATCGGCATGGCGGCGGCAGCGGTTGGCGTACTGACCTTTGTGCTGCCAAGCCTGTCCTGGGAAATGCAGGTTCTGCTGTTCGGCCTGCTCTCGATTACCACTGCCCTGTACTGGTGGCGACGCCAGCGCAGTGCCGTAAGAGAGAGTGACCAGCCCAACCTCAATCTGCGGGGCCAGGAACTGATCGGCAAAACCTTTGTGGTACATGAAGCGATAGTCGACGGCCACGGCAAGATCAAGGTCGCCGATGGCGTGTGGATCGCCCGTGGACCTGATGCCCCGTTTGGCAGCCGGGTTCGGGTGGTCAGCCAGCAAGGGGCGATTCTGCTGGTGGAACCGGCTGACTGAGTGGTCATGGAACTCGATTGGGTAAATGGCGATCCAACCCCGTAGTTAATATCCAGTGGAGTCACCCATCATGCGTCTCAAACTTGCTGTCGCTACCCTTGCCATGCTGTCCCTACCCGTTGGTTCAGCGATGGCCGACAGCTTTTGGCGTAACGTCATTTCGTCCGGTGCGACCACCGGTTCGACCTACCTGACCTTCAAGGATCACAAGCTGATCGTCGCGGCCCAGGACGATGCCGGCAGCTTCGTCGCCAGTGACGGCGGTATCCGCGGCCCATACCTGGAAGCCGCCATGCAGAAAGTTCGCGCCGACAACCCGGGTCTCAAAGCCACGGACATGGAACTGGCGAATGCGATCCTGGCGAAGAATGCCGTCGCCTCGGACTAAGCTTTAACAGATGTAAAAATGCCGCTCACATGAGCGGCATTTTTTTGCCTGGCCTATACCCCCTGTGGGAGCGAGCCTGCTCGCGAAAGCGGTATGTCAATCGACATCAATGTTGCCTGACACGGCGCCTTCACGAGCAGGCTCGCTCCCACATTTGTTTTTTATTGCCTGGAAGATCAGCGGTACTCATCCACCGGCACACACGCGCAAAACAGATTCCTGTCGCCGTAGACGTTATCGACGCGGTTCACCGCCGGCCAATACTTGTGCGCCTTGGTGTGAGCATCCGGCGTCACCGCTTGTTCGATGGTGTAAGGCCGCTCCCAGACCCCGGTGATATCAGCCAGGGTATGCGGCGAGCGTTTCAACGGATTGTCCTCAGCGTCCCAATTGCCGTTTTGCACTTCGGTGATTTCTGCGCGAATGCTCAGCATCGCCGCGATAAAGCGGTCCAGTTCAGCCTTGGATTCGCTCTCGGTCGGTTCGACCATCAACGTCCCCGGCACCGGGAACGACATGGTCGGCGCGTGGAAGCCGTAATCCATCAGGCGCTTGGCCACGTCCTCCTCGCTAATCCCGGTCAGTGCCTTGAGCGGCCGCAGATCCAGAATGCATTCATGGGCTACCCGCTCGTTACGCCCGGTGTAGAGCACCGGGAAAGCGCCGGACAAATGTTGCGCCAGGTAATTCGCGGCCAGAATCGCCACCTCGCTGGCATCCGCCAATTGCGGCCCCATCATGGCGATGTACATCCAGCTGATCGGCAAAATACTCGCACTGCCCCAGGGCGCGGCGCTGACTGCACCGTTCTGCGGCAGCGGACCGTCAATCGGCACCACCGGGTGATTGGCCACAAACGGTGCCAGATGTGCGCGCACACCAATCGGCCCCATGCCCGGCCCGCCGCCGCCGTGGGGAATGCAGAAGGTTTTGTGCAGGTTCATGTGGGACACGTCGGCGCCAATATCGGCCGGCCGCGCCAAACCGACCTGGGCATTAAGGTTGGCACCGTCCATGTAAACCTGGCCACCATGGCTGTGGATAACTTCACAGATCTCGCTGATGCCTTCCTCATAGACGCCGTGGGTCGAAGGATAAGTCGCCATCAGGCAGGCAAGTTTGTCCCCCGCTGCTGACGCTTTGCCCTTCAGGTCGTCCAGATCGACGTTGCCCGCCTCGTCACACTCAACGATCACCACCCGCATCCCGGCCATTTGCGCCGAGGCCGGGTTGGTGCCGTGGGCCGAGGACGGGATCAAACAGATATCCCGGGCGCCTTGCTGCCGACTCTCGTGATATTTGCGAATCGCCAGCAATCCCGCGTATTCCCCCTGGGCGCCGGAGTTGGGTTGCATGCAGATCGCATCAAAACCGGTGATCGCGCAGAGCCAGCGCTCCAGCTCCTCGATCATCAGCGCATAACCCGCCGCCTGCTCCTTGGGCACAAACGGGTGCAGGTTGGCGAATTGCGGCCAGGTGATGGGGATCATTTCGCTGCTGGCATTGAGTTTCATGGTGCAGGAGCCCAGCGGGATCATCGACTGGTTCAGCGCCAGGTCCTTGTTCTCCAGTTGCTTGAGGTAGCGCAGCATCTCGGTTTCGCTGTGATGGGCGCTGAACACCGGGTGACGCAGATAAGGTGTGGTACGCAACAGTCCGTCAGGAATGCCGCAGACCAGGGTTTCAGCGTCGAGTTCGTCGACGTTGAGCCCATGATCGGCACCGAGGAACACATCGAACAGCTTCGCGACAGTGGACTCATCGCACGTTTCATCAAGACTCAGGCCCAATTGCCCGCGCCCGAGAATACGCAAATTGATCTGCGCCGCCTGGGCGCTTTCGATGATCGCGGTTTGCGTTCCGCCGACTTCCAGGGTCAGGGTGTCGAAAAACTGTTTGTTAAGGCGGGTAATGCCATGGCGCTCCAGGCCGGCGGCGAGGATACACGTCAGCCGATGCACGCGTTGGGCAATCCGTTTCAGCCCTTCCGGGCCATGGTAGACCGCGTAGAAACTGGCGATATTGGCCAGCAGCACCTGGGCGGTGCAGATGTTCGAGTTGGCCTTCTCGCGGCGAATATGTTGCTCGCGGGTTTGCAGGGCCATGCGCAGGGCAACGTTGCCACGGGCATCTTTCGACACGCCGATGATTCGTCCGGGAATCGCCCGTTTGTACGCGTCACGGCTGGCAAAAAACGCCGCGTGCGGGCCGCCGTAACCCATGGGCACGCCAAATCGCTGGGATGAACCAAACACCACGTCGGCACCCAACTCCCCCGGCGGCGTCAGCAACAACAGGCTCAGCAGATCGGTCGCCACACACGCTAGCGCCTGCTGGGCATGCAGGTGATCGATCAACGGCCGTAAATCGCGGATCTCGCCGTGAGTGTCGGGATACTGCAGCAACGCACCGAAAACCTGGTGCTGCTTCAAGTTATCCACAGCGTCGATGATCAACTCGAAACCGAAACCTTCGGCCCGGGTCCGGACCACGGAAATGGTCTGTGGATGGCAGTTCTCGTCGACGAAAAACAGATTGCTCCTGGACTTGGCGACCCGCTTGGCCAACGCCATGGCTTCAGCGGCAGCCGTGGCTTCATCCAGCAACGAGGCATTAGCCAGTTCCAGGCCAGTAAGGTCGATGGTCAATTGCTGGAAATTGAGCAGTGCTTCGAGCCGACCCTGGGCAATCTCCGGCTGATAAGGCGTGTAAGCGGTGTACCAACCGGGATTTTCCAGCACGTTGCGCAGGATGACGGTCGGTGTAAGGGTGCCGTGGTAACCCATGCCGATCAGGCTGGTCCAGACCTGGTTCTGTTCGGCATAACCGCGCAGCTTGGCCAGCGCCGCTTCTTCGTCGAGGGCCGGCGGCAAGTCCAGTTCACGGTTGAGGCGAATGCCGGGCGGCACGGTTTGCTCGATCAGTTCGACCCGGCTGCCGAGGCCCAGGCTGTCGAGCATTGCCTGTTGTTCGGCGGTATCGGGCCCCAAGTGGCGACGCAGGAAAGTATTGGGGTCACGTAACTGGCTCAAGGACGGCAATTGGGACATGACGGGCTCTCTCTTGACTGGCGCTCAGCGTCGATGCAACACGGTCAAACCAGCATAGCAGTCGATACCCGAGCGGATGGCGTGGCGCCTTCGCTCAAACCGGATCATCATGTCCGGCGCATGCCTAATGTCCGCTAATCAGGTGTCTACTGTTTATGAGCCAACTGCCATTTTTGCCGTTTTCCAAACCCACCATCGACGAAGCCACGATTGCGGCGGTCGGTGATGTATTGCGTTCGGGCTGGATCACCAGCGGCCCCAAGGTCCAGGCGTTTGAAGCGCAACTGTCGGAGTTCTTTGGCGGGCGCCCGGTGCGCACGTTCAACTCCGGCACCTGCACCATGGAAATCGCTTTGCGCGTCGCCGGTATCGGGCCGGGCGATGAAGTGATCACCACGCCGATTTCCTGGGTCGCCACCGCCAACGTGATTCTGGAAGTGGGCGCCACGCCGGTGTTTGCCGACATCGACCCGATCACCCGCAACATCGACCTGGATCAGTTGGAAGCCGCGATCACCCCGCGCACCAAAGCGATCATTCCGGTTTACCTCGCCGGTTTACCGGTGGACATGAGCCGTCTGTACGCGATTGCCAAAAAGCACAGCTTGCGGATTGTCGAAGACGCGGCCCAGGCCCTGGGTTCGAGCTGGAATGGCCAACGCATCGGCGCGACAGGCGACTTCGTGTCGTTCAGTTTTCAGGCGAACAAGAACGTCACCTCGTCGGAGGGCGGTTGCCTGGTACTGAACACGCCTGAAGAAGTGCGGTTGGCGGAGAAGTACCGTTTGCAGGGCGTTACCCGCACGGGTTTTGATGGTCTGGACGTGGATGTGCTGGGCGGCAAGTTCAACATGACCGATGTTGCGGCGGCCATTGGCCTGGGGCAATTTGCTCAGATCGAGGCGATCACTGCTCATCGTCGTGAGCTGGCCAAGCATTATTTCGCCTGTTTCGGCGCCGATTTCGAAGCGCAGTACGGGGCGCAACTGCCGCCGGCAGATTTCGAGAACAGCAATTGGCACTTGTTCCAACTGGTGCTGCCTGAGCGCAAGGACGGCCAACCGGCACGGGCCACGTTCATGGAGCAAATGCAGGTACTGGGCGTCGGCATCGGCTATCACTACCCGCCGATCCACCTGCTGAGTCTTTACCGCGAGCGCGGTTTCAAGGAAGGCATGTTCCCGGTGGCAGAACGCGTCGGCCGTTTGATCGTTTCGTTGCCGATGTTTACGGCCATGAGCAAAGCGGATGTCGAGCGGTCGGTGGCAGCGGTCAAAGCGGTATTGAAGCCTTGAATCGCCCCCTGTAGGAGCACGGCTTGCCGGCGATGGAGATTTTGAAGACGCCATCGCGGGCAAGCCTTGCTCCTACAGGGCGAGGATTACTCGCCGATGGCGGCTTTGTAGCCGGCTGCGTCGAGCAGTTTTTCCAGGTCAGCGGTGTTGCTTGGCTTGAGCTTGAAGATCCAGGCGCCGTACGGGTCGGCGTTGAGCGACTCGGGGTTAGCGCTCAAGTCTTCGTTGATCGCGATCACTTCACCAGCAATCGGGGAGTAGATGTCGGAGGCGGCTTTAACCGATTCAACGACACCGGACTGATCGCCAGCGGCAAACACATTGCCGACTTCGGTCAACTCAACGAACACCACGTCGCCCAAGGCTTCCTGAGCGTGATCGCTGATGCCCACGGTGACGGTGCCATCGGCTTCCAGGCGGGCCCATTCGTGACTTTCGGCGAAACGCAGGTCGGCAGGGATATCGCTCATGTTCTGTGTCCTCAAGAAGAATGTCAGCGGTCGTTGCCCGCCGGAAAAGTTTAAATCAAGGTTTTGCCATGGCGTACGAAGGTCGGTTTGACCACTCGGACCGGGTACCACTTGCCACGGATTTCCACTTCAGCGCGGTCGGCTGTCGCCATCGGCACGCGCGCCAGTGCAATCGACTTGCTAAGCGTAGGAGAGAAACTACCACTGGTGATCTCCCCTTCGCCAACATTGGCGATACGGACGACTTGATGAGCACGTAAAACCCCACGCTCCTCAAGCACCAGACCGACCAGTTTGTGCTGTACGCCGTTGGCCCTTTCGGCTTCCAGGGCCGCACGACCAATGAACTGGCGAGTGGCCGGTTCCCAGGCAATGCTCCCGGCCATATTAGAGGCCAGCGGTGAGACGTCTTGATGAATGTCCTGACCGTAGAGGTTCATCCCGGCTTCGACACGCAAGGTGTCCCGGGCGCCAAGACCGATAGGAGAGATGCCCGCGCCGACCAGATCGTTGAAGAAACCGGGTGCCTGGTCCGCTGGCAAAACGATTTCCAATCCGTCTTCGCCGGTGTAACCGGTGCGCGCGATAAACCAGTCGCCATCAGGCTGACCTTCGAAGGGTTTGAGTAGCTGGATCAGGTTGCCGCGGGACTGGGTGACCAGTTCGGCAATCTTGTGCCGGGCCTGCGGACCTTGAATAGCCAGCATCGCCAACTCGGAACGCTCATGGAGTTGCACATCGAAACCGCCGAGATGCGCCTGCATCCAGGCCAGGTCCTGATCGCGGGTGGAGGCGTTGACCACCAGCCGATAACCGTCGTCGAGACGATAGACGAGCATGTCATCGACAATGCCGCCGTGCTCGTTGAGCATGGTGCTATAGAGGGCACGGCCGGAGCTGTGCAGGCGTTCGACGTCATTGGCCAGCAACTGCTGGAGCCAGGCCTTGGCCTGGGGGCCGTCGACATCGATCACGGTCATGTGGGATACATCGAAAACCCCGCAATCGCGGCGCACCTGGTGGTGTTCCTCGACCTGCGAGCCGTAATGCAGTGGCATATCCCAACCGCCAAAATCGACCATCTTCGCGCCGAGGGCGAGATGAAGGTCATACAGAGGCGTACGCTGTCCCATGGGTTTCTCCTTCCGGGCGTGGCGAAGGTGCGGACAAGCACTGCACGGGTGAAAGCCTTGAAATAGAAGGCCTGCAGCCGATTTCAGCTACTTGATCTGTCAGACGGACCGCACCGAATGCCGCGCATTGTAGCCGCAAGGTGTAGGACTGGCACCTAGGCGTTTCGATGCGCCGAACGTCGAATCAATCCGATCACCGGTAACAGCCCGACCAAAACCAGCGTCAGCGCCGGCAACGACGCCCTCGCCCACTCGCCTTCACTGGTCATTTCGAAGATCCGTACCGCCAGCGTGTCCCAGCCAAACGGGCGCATCAGCAGGGTGGCGGGCATTTCCTTGAGCACATCGACGAACACCAGCAACGCGGCGCTCAAGGTGCCCGGCAGCAAAAGCGGCAGATACACTTTGAAAAACAGTCGTGGCCCACTGACCCCAAGACTACGTGCCGCTTCAGGCAAAGAAGGCCGTATACGCGCCAGGCTGCTTTCCAGTGGTCCATACGCCACCGCGATGAAACGCACCAGATAGGCCAGTAATAACGCCGACAGGCTGCCCAGCAGCAATGGCTTGCCCGCGCCGCCAAGCCAACCCGACAGCGGAATCACCAGCTCGCGATCCAGGTAACTGAAGGCCAACATGATCGACACCGCCAGCACCGAACCGGGCAAGGCGTAGCCGAGGTTGGCCAGGCTGACGCCGGCACGGATCGCCCGGTCGGCGCCAGTCGTCGGGCAAACGCCAGCAGCAGCGCAACGCTGACGGTGATCAACGCCGCCATGCCGCCCAAATACAGGGTGTGGACGATCAGCCCGGCGTAACGCTCATCCAGGTCGAAGCGCCCGCGCTGCCAAAACCACACCACCAGTTGCAGCATCGGAATGACAAAGGCGCAGGCGAACACCAGACCGCACCAACTCATCGCCGCCAACGCCTTGAAGCCGCGCAGGTGATACAGCGCCTTGACCCGTGGCCGCTCGTTACTCGCCCGATTCGCGCCCCGGGCGCGGCGCTCGCCGTACAGCACGACCATCACCACCAGCAGCAACAGGCTGGCCAGTTGCGCGGCGGTCGAGAGGCTGAAAAAGCCGTACCAGGTCTTGTAGATGGCGGTGGTGAACGTGTCGAAGTTGAACACCGATACCGCGCCGAAATCCGCCAGGGTTTCCATCAGCGCCAACGCGACGCCCGCACCGATGGCCGGGCGCGCCATCGGCAATGCCACCCGCCAGAACGCTTGCCATGGCGATTGCCCGAGAACCCGGGCGGCTTCCATCAGGCCTTTGCCCTGAGCCAGGAACGCAGTGCGCGCCAAGAGGTAAACGTAGGGGTAGAACACCAGCACCAGAACGAGGATGACACCGCCGGTGGAACGCACCCGCGGCAATCGTAGCCCGGCGCCAAACCATTCCCGTAGCAAGGTTTGCACGGGACCGGCGAAGTCCAACAGGCCGACAAAGACGAACGCCAACACATACGCAGGTATCGCAAAGGGCAGCATCAGCGCCCAGTCGAGCCAGCGCCGGCCAGGAAATTCGCAGAGGCTGGTGAGCCAGGCCAGGCTTACACCCAACAGTGTCACGCCGACACCGACGCCGAGCACCAGCGTCAGGGTATTGCCCAGCAGGCGTGGCATCTGGGTGTCCCAGAGGTGAGACCAGATCTGTTGATCGATGGTTTGCCAGGAGAAAAGCAGAACGCTCAGGGGCAGCACGACCAACGCGGCGATGACGAAGACCAGGGGATACCAGCGGCGTTGGGCGGGGTGGGCCAAGGAAAAGCTCTCGCGAGAATCGTGAAGTGTGGGGAGAACGCAAAAGATCGCAGCCTTCGGCAGCTCCTACATTGAGATGACGTTCACCCTGTAGGAGCTGCCGAAGGCTGCGATCTTTTGATCTTTCAAAGCGGAAAAATCAGTTCCAACCCGCCCGATCCATCATCCGAATCGCTTCAGCCTGGCGCTTGCCAGCAATCTCGACCGGCAAGGTATCGGCGACAAATTTGCCCCAGCTCGCCACTTCAGCCGATGGCAGAACCGCCGGGTTGGCCGGGAACTCCTGATTCACATCGGCGAAAATCTTCTGCGCCTCAGGTGTGGTCATCCACTCCACCAGAGCCTTGGCTGCTTCCGGGTGCGGTGCATGCCTGGTCAGGCCGATGCCCGACAGGTTGACGTGCACGCCACGGTCGCCCTGGTTCGGCCAGAACAGCTTCACTGCCAGATCCGGCTTCTGCTTGTGCAGGCGGCCGTAGTAGTAGGTGTTGACGATGCCGACATCACACTGGCCGGCGTTGATCGCCTCCAGCACCGCAATGTCATCGGAGAACACGTCGGTGGACAGGTTGCTCACCCAGCCCTTGAGGATCTGTTCGGTTTTGGCGGCGCCGTGGACTTCGATCATGGTGGCGGTCAGCGACTGGTTGTAGACCTTCTTCGCCGTGCGCAGGCACAGGCGACCTTCCCACTGCTTGTCCGCCAGCGCTTCGTAAGTGGTCAGCTCACCCGGCTTTACCCGGTCCGTGGAGTAAACGATGGTCCGCGCCCGCAAGCTCAGGCCGGTCCAGGCGTGGGAGGACGCACGGTATTGCAACGGGATGTTGGCGTCGATGGTTTGGGAGGTGAACGGCTGGAGAATGCCCATCTGCTCGGCCTGCCAGAGGTTGCCGGCGTCAACGGTAAGCAGCAGGTCGGCGGTGGCGTTTTCGCCCTCGGCCTTGATGCGCTGCATCAGCGGCGCTTCCTTGTCGGTGATGAACTTCACCTGCACACCGGTTTTCGCGGTGTAGGCATCGAAGACTGGCTTGATCAGTTCGTCGATGCGCGAGGAGTAAACCACCACCTCGTCGGCGGCCTGGGCGGCGGAGCTGCCGATCAGGGTCAGGGCCAGTGCGGTCAGTAGACGCTTCGATGCCAACATGGGAGCGGACTCTCGATTGAAAAATGAGGCCAAATGATAAGGAGTCACATTTGCCTTCTCAATCGAACAGTTCGCGGGTGAGTTACCAGATGTTGCATGGTTCAAAAATAGTGGACTCACCGCCGCCCTGTAGGAGCTGCCGAAGGCTGCGATCTTTTGATCTTTGGCGATTCCAGCATCGCCGTAGATCAAGATCAAAAGATCGCAGCCTTCGGCAGCTCCTACAAAGGCATGCGCGAAAATCTCAAGCCTTGGCGAGTGCCGGTAAATCCCCGGTCAACCCCAGCGCCTCACGCACAAACAACGCCTTGGCCTCAGGTATTTTCTCGACCAGCTTCAACCCGGCGTTACGCAACCAGCGCACTGGCAGCGGATCGGCCTGGAACAACCGTTCAAAGCCTTCCATCGCCGCCATCAACGCCAGGTTGTGGGGCATGCGCCGACGCTCGTAACGGCTGAGGACTTTGACATCCGCCAGGCGCTCGCCGCGTTCAGCCGCTTGCAGCAACACTTCGGCCAGCACCGCCGCATCGAGGAAACCAAGATTTACACCTTGCCCGGCCAGCGGGTGAATGGTGTGCGCCGCATCGCCGATCAGCGCCAGACCCTCAGCCACATAGCGTTTGGCATGGCGCTGACGCAGTGGCACGCACAGACGCGGATCGGCGCTGATTACCGTGCCCAAGCGCCCCTCGAAAGCCCGCTCCAGTTCACGGCAGAAGCTCTCGTCGTCCAGCACCATCAGGCGTTCGGCTTCGCTCGGCGTGGTCGACCAGACAATCGAACACCAATCCTGCTGACCGTCCCGCTCCAGCGGCAGGAAGGCCAGCGGACCGTTGTCGGTAAACCGCTGCCAAGCCGTCATTTGATGCGACTTGGAGCTGCGCACGCTGGTCACGATCGCGTGGTGCAGGTAATCCCACTCGCGCGTTGCCACGCCAGTCAGGCGCCGCACCGCCGAATTGGCACCGTCCGCCGCGATCACCAACGGCGCGCGCAGCGTGCGACCATCGGCGAGGGTCAGCAGCCAGTCATCGCCGGAGCGGCGCATCTGTTCCAGGCGCGCATTGGCCAACATACCGAGGTCGCAATCGTGCAAACGATCGAGCAAGGCGTCCTGAACCACGCGGTTTTCGACGATGTGCCCCAGCACGTCGGCGTGCACACTGGCCGCCGAGAAGTGGATTTGCCCGGTGCCGCTACCGTCCCAGACCTGCATGTCGGTGTACGGACTGCTGCGTCGGCTGGCTATGCCATCCCAAACGCCAAGGCGTTCGAGGATGCGCTGACTGGCGGCCGACAAGGCGCTCACCCGCGGCTCGAAAGGCGCGTCGCCGTCGAAAGGTTTGACGCTCATGGGGCTGCCGTCCAGCAGCAGGACTTCCAGCCCACTGTCTTGCAACGCCAGCGCCAGGGCGCTACCGACCATTCCGGCCCCGACAATCAGCAGATCTGCGCGCATGTCCATGCTTTAAGCCTGTCTCTGCTTGCGGCTTGAGCCGCACGTAAAGGGTTTTTTCGACCCGCGCCACCAAGGTGCCGGCGCCGTCGTGAATATCGACCTGCAACTGCGGCAGGTATTTTTCGCCATCGGCGGTCTGCCGGCGGATGTCGTCGAGCAAGGTCTCGTCGATGTTGAAGCGCGCGAACACCGGGCCTCTGCCCGGCGAAATGAAGTCGATATCGGCCGCCTTGTCCCAGACGATGTACCGATGCCCGAGGTTCTCCATCAGCATCAGCATGTAGAACGGGTCGACCATCGCATACAGGCTGCCGCCGAACTGGGTGCCCACGTAATTGCGGTTGTACCAGCCCAACCCCATGGACACCCGGATGTCGCGGAAGTCATCGCTGATGTGCCGAACCCGAACACCGGAGCCGAGGTACGGCGGGTAAAACGTCATGACCCAGCGCATCAACCGCGCCTTGCCGAATTTTGCGGTCAGCCACTTAAGCATCAGGACGCGTACCCAAACCCATGGCCTGGCGGGCGAACCAGCGCTTGGCGGGTGGCAACAAATCAAGGCCAAGCAGGCCGATGTTGCGCCCCAGGGACACCAGCGGTTGAGTGCTTCCGAACAACCGGGTGACCTGATCGGAGAAGCCCACGGTAAGGTTCTGATCCATGCGCTGGCGTTCGCGATAAGCCTGCAAGGTCGCGAAGTCACCGGGCGAAGTCTCGCTGGCCAACAACGCGTCGGCCAAGGCCTGGGCGTCGCGCAAGGACAGGTTGAAGCCCTGGCCGGCAATCGGGTGCAGGCTGTGGGCCGCATTGCCGAGAATCGCCAGATGCGGACGCACCTGCTCTTCGGCCTCGATCAAGGTCAGCGGGTACAAATGCCGCGCGCCGACCTGCTTCAAGGTGCCGAGGCGATAACCGAACACACCTTGCAACTCGCTGAGGAAGCTCTTTTCATCAAGGGCCGCCAGCCGTTGCGCGTCCATGCCCAGACGGGTCCAGACCAAAGCGCAACGGTTGTCCGGCAGCGGCAACAACGCCATCGGGCCTTCGTCGGTGAAACGCTCGAACGCCATGCCGTTATGGGATTCGCTCGGGGTGATATTGGCGATCAGCGCGCTCTGGTTGTACGGGCGCTTCTTGATGCCGATCCCCAGTTGCTCGCGCAGGCCGGAACGGCCGCCATCAGCGAGCACCGCGAGGTCGCATTCCAGAGTGGTTTCGTCATTGAGGGTCAGGCGATAGCCGTCGGTCAGCGGTTCCATTCGGGTGACTTCCGCCGGGCAGCGCCAACTGATCACGTCCTTGTCCAGACCTTGCCAGAGGCATTGGCCGAGCCAGGCGTTTTCCACCACGTAACCCAACGCCGGAACACCCTCCTCCATCGCCGACAGCCGCGCCGTGGAAAAACGCCCACGGTCGGACACATGAATCTGCTTGATCGGTTCGGCGCGGCGGGAGATTTCCTGCCAGACGCCCAGCCGCTGATAAATCTGCCGAGCGCCGTAGGACAGCGCCGAAGATCGGGCGTCGTAGCTCGGTTGGTAGGTGTCGCCGGGGGCGAACGGTTCGATCAACACGATCTTCCAGCCTCGGGCCTTGGCCCCGGCTTGCAACGCCAACGCCAGACTCGCGCCGACCAGGCCGCCACCGATGATTGCCAGATTGACTCGACTCATGCCGCTTGTGTCCGTGCTTGTGCCATCAAGGCCTCGATGTCGGCGACCGTTTTCGGCACGCCTTTCGTCAGGATTTCACAACCGGTTTTGGTCACTACCACGTCGTCCTCGATGCGCACGCCAATGCCACGCCATTTCTTCGCCACGTTCTGGTTGTCCGGGGAGATGTAGATCCCTGGCTCAACGGTCAGCGCCATGCCGACTTCCAGCACGCGCCATTCGCCGCCGACCTTGTACTCGCCGACATCGTGCACATCCATGCCCAACCAGTGGCCGGCGCGGTGCATGTAAAACGCTTTATAGGCTTCGCTGGCGATCAGTTCGTCGACGTCACCCTTCAACAGGCCCAACTTCACCAGACCGGCGGTAATCACCCGGACCGTGGCTTCGTGGGCCTGATTCCAGTGTTTGTTCGGGGCGATTTCGGCAAACGCGGCTTCCTGAGACGCCAGCACCAACTCGTAGATCGCCTTCTGCTGCGCTGAATATTTGCCGCTGACCGGCCAGGTGCGAGTGATGTCGCTGGCGTAGCAGTCAATCTCGCAACCGGCATCGATCAACACCAGGTCGCCGTCCTTGAGCACCGCGTCATTCTGCTGGTAATGCAGGATGCAGCTGTTGCGCCCCGAGGCGACAATCGAGCCGTAAGCCGGCATCTTCGCTCCGCCCTTGCGGAATTCGTAATCGAGTTCGGCTTCGAGGCTGAATTCATGCAGCCCGGCCCGGCTGGCCTGCATCGCCCGGATATGCGCCTGGGCGGAAATCCGTGCGGCTTCGCGCATCACCTTCACTTCTGCCGCCGATTTATACAGGCGCATGTCGTGAAGCAGATGATCCAGGGCAACGAATTCGTTCGGCGGCTGGGCGCCGAGGTGCGCTTTAGAGCGGATCACGTTGATCCAGTCCATCAGGTGCCGGTCGAACTCCGGGTTGCTGCCCATGGCCGAATAGACCCGGTCGCGACCTTCGATCAGGCCCGGCAGGATGTCGTCGATGTCGGTAATGGGGAAGGCGTCATCGGCGCCAAAGTCGCGGATCGCGCCTTCCTGACCGGCGCGCAGACCGTCCCACAATTCTCGTTCGGCATTGCGTTCCCGGCAAAACAGCACGTATTCACCGTGCTCACGGCCGGGCATCAGGACGATGACGGCTTGCGGCTCGGGGAAACCGCTGAGGTACTGGAAGTCGCTGTCCTGGCGGTAGACATGCTCGACGTCGCGGTTGCGAATGGCCACTGCGGCGGCGGGCAGGATCGCGATGCTGTTGGGTTCCATCTGCGCCATCAAGGCCTTGCGGCGACGGCTGTATTCCGATTTCGGGATATGGATCATGGGCAGATGGCTTTCCCTGGCAGGCGATTAATGCAACGACGGTTTGGCAGCCGCCGGCTCGGCAGGTTTCTTGGTTTCAGTGAACAGCAACAGCGGCGCAACGCGCAGGTACTCCATGACTTCCATGTAGTCGCTTTCGCCGTCGTCGGACTCTTCCAGGGCATCTTGCACTTGAGCAATGGCGGCCAGATCCTGAAGGACCTCGGTCGCTTCAGTGCTCAGCGCGTTGTCGCGGTAGGTCAGGCCGAAGCCGGCGAGGAAGCCCTGGCACCATTGGCCCAGCGCGGCGGCGCGGTCCGCCAGCGGTGCGTCGTCGGTTGGCAACAGCAGAACGACGGTCATGTCGTCGCCGGTCAACTCACCCTTGACCATCTCTTGCAGGCCGATCAGGGCGTTGCGAACGTTGTCTTGTGGCTCGCCTTCGAGCAGCTCGGCGGCGTCGGCCAACCAGCTGTCGGCTTCGAAGCCGGCACCGGCGCAACTGCGGCCGAGCAACAAGCCATGCAGTTCGGCAGGCGAGACGGAATGGCCGCTGGTGTTCAGCAGGGTGGTGAAGGCTTGGTACGGGGAATTCTGAATGGGCATGGGCAGCTAGGCGCCAGACGGCGCTATGTCTAGAATGAAGGCCTTGTATCCTACATCGACAGACTCGCCAAGACTATTAAAGGCTGTCCTGCAGCTACCCACCATCAGACACAAATTCAGTGGACATAATGGAAGACACCGATCTGCAAGCACTGATGGCCAGACTCGAGCTGTTAATTAGCCGGGTCGAGCAACTAAAGAGTCAAAACGGACTCCTATTAGCTCAGGAAAAGACCTGGCGCGAGGAACGCGCTCACCTCATTGAAAAAAACGAAATCGCCCGGCGTAAGGTCGAATCGATGATTTCGCGCCTCAAGGCCCTGGAGCAAGACTCATGAGTTCAAGCAATAGCGTTACCGTGCAGATCCTCGACAAAGAATATTCGATCATCTGCCCCCAGGAAGAGCGCAGCAACCTGGTGAGTGCCGCCCGTTACCTGGACGGCAAGATGCGCGAAATCCGCAGCAGCGGCAAAGTCATCGGCGCCGACCGCATCGCCGTAATGGCCGCGCTGAACATCACCCACGATCTGCTGCACAAGGAAGAACGGCCGGACGTCCAGGCCAACGGCTCGACCCGTGAGCAGGTTCGCGACCTGCTGGACCGTGTCGATCTGGTGCTCGCGACTGATCCGGACGTCACCAAGGGCTGATTCGTGGAACCGCTTGGGGTATACTCGCGTCACTCCCTGGGGTGCTTGCCAGTTGACGATGTCCCTGAGCCGATTCGCACTACCCTGGAGGTTGCACGTTGGGCTGGTGTGCATGTCCGCTAGACGGAAAGCCTTAAAGCCTACTGCATCTTCCACCTTGAACTTTCGGGTTCAAGGGCTAAGTCAGCAGCGGTTCATCCGGGGAGCCTGATTCCAGTCCGATGCCGGTTTAAATACCGGCATCGGCTTTTTTACGAGTACGCTTTGTGTACCCGCCCCGCGAGCCCGAATTCATGACCGAACCTGCGCTGCTTCCCCGCCCGCAACTTCGACGCATGCTGCGCAAGGCCCGCCGCGCACTGACACCCAGTCAGCAGCGCCAGGCCGCTCGCGGGCTATACAAGCAATTGGCCCAGCACCCGCTGTTTCGCCGCGCCAGACACATCTCTCTCTATTTACCCACCGACGGCGAAATCGACCCGCGTCTGCTGCTGCGTGCTGCACAACGCCGGGGCAAAGCCACCTACCTGCCGGTGCTCAGCGCCTGGCCACGAACCAAAATGGTGTTCCAGCGCATTCGACCGGGCGAAAAGCTCAAGCCCAACCGTTTCCGCATTCTGGAGCCGCAAGCCAACCTCGGCCGGCAACGCAAGGTTTGGGCATTGGACCTGGTGTTGCTGCCATTGGTCGGGTTTGACGATGTGGGTGGGCGTTTGGGAATGGGCGGGGGTTCTATGACCGCAGCCTGGCGTACCTGGCGCGACGCAAAACCTGGCGCAAGCCGACACTGTTGGGGCTGGCCCATGAATGTCAGAAGGTCGAACGATTGGCTCAAGCGAGCTGGGATGTGCCGTTGCAAGGAACGGTGACCGACAGGGCGTGGTATTTCGCGGGCTTCTCACTGTAGGAGCAAAGCTTGCTCGCGATAGCGGTCTTTCAGGCACATGGATGTTGAATATGCCGCCGTCATCGCGAGCAAGCTTTGCTCCTACGGGTGCGGCGTCCAGCAGACAGGTTCAGCGCTTGAAGGCCGACGGCTGCAGTTGGTGTTGTTGCTGCTGCGCGATCTCGATCGGCGCGTCGGTCTTGTTGTTCCACAGGCTTTGGGCATAGCCGGTGGTCACGACGCCGAGGCCAAACAAAATAACCAAAATCCATAGTAAATCCGGTTTGCGTTTCATCGATTGCCCCCAAAGGCATATCAACACGATGACAGCAGCGGTTTCCGTTGTAGGCCGTGCAGCAGCGTCAAGCTTAGAAGGCCGGCATTTTGCGGCAACGTGAAGCGACACGCAAACACTGGCGTCAACCGACCGTCGGTTTGTCATAAAATCGCCAGACAACTTGCCCAATCACTTCGCAAGGAGCAAAACCCATGGCCTATTGGCTGATGAAATCCGAGCCCGACGAACTCTCGATCAAAGATTTGGCGAAGCTTGGCAACGCGCGCTGGGACGGGGTTCGCAACTATCAGGCGCGCAATTTCTTGCGGGCCATGGCGGTCGGCGATGAGTTTTTCTTCTATCACTCCAGTTGCCCGGTGCCCGGAATTGCCGGGATTGGCAAGATTATCGAAGCCGCGTACCCCGACCCGACGGCCCTTGAGCCTGAAAGCCATTACTACGATCCGAAGGCTACTCAGGAGAAAAACGCCTGGAGCGCCATCGATGTGGCCCACGTCGAAACGTTCGCCAACGTCCTGAAGCTCGATCACCTGAAACAGCAAACCGCACTGGCTGAAATGCCGCTGGTGCAGAAAGGCTCGCGCCTGTCGGTGATGCCCGTCACCGCCGAGCAATGGGCGGCGGTGCTCGCTTTACGCTAAATAAAGCAGAACCACCCGGTCATCCTCCTTCCTCCGCGCAATCAGGTTACGCTTGGCCCCCTGTAGGAGCTGCCGAAGGCTGCGATCTTTGATCTTGATCTTGATCTTCATCGCCAAAGATCAAAAGATCAAAAGATCAAAAGATCAAAAGATCAAAAGATCGCAGCCTGCGGCAGCTCCTACGGGTTATTCACCCGCATGGAACTCTATGCAAGTTGACTGGCATCAAACCGCCCCGGCGCTCGACCAGCCAGACTAGGACGCAACAGCCGCAGGATGCCCGCATGTCTACGCACAGTCGCTCTTCGATTTTGTTCGCCAGCTCTTTGATGGTTTTGCTGCTGGGCGCCGGTGGTTTCGGTTACTGGAAGTCGATGCATGACCGTCTGCCCGAAGGCTTGTATGTCGGTAACGGCCGCCTCGAAGCCACCGAAGTGCAGATCGCCAGCAAAACGCCGGGGCGACTGGCTGAAGTGCTGGTCGATGAAGGCGACAAGGTCAGCAAGGGCCAGCTACTCGCCCGCATGGACACCCGCACCCTCGAAGCCCAGCGCAACCAGGCTGAAGCCGAAGTGCTGCGCGCCCGGAAAACCTCTCCGCCGCCCAGGCCAACGTGCAACTGCGCCAAAGCGAACAACTGCTCGCGCAACAGGAACTCAAGCGCTCCCAGGAACTGTTCAAACACGGTTTCGTCAGTGGCCAGATCATCGATCAACAACAAGCGCGTCTCGACACCGGCAGCGCGGCGGTCGCAGCATCCCGGCCCAGGTCTCGGCCGTCGGCGCGGCGATTGGTGCGGCGCAAGCCCAGGTCGCAATGCTGACCAGCGAAATCGATGACAGCAGCTTGCGCGCGCCGATCGACGGGGTGATCCAGTTGCGCATGGCCGAACCCGGCGAAGTACTCGGCGCGGGCGGACGGGTGCTGTTGTTGATCGACCCTAACGACCAGTACATGAACCTTTACCTCCCGGCCTCGGTGACCGGGCGCGTGGCGGTGGGCGATGAAGCGCGAATTTTGCTCGACGCCTTGCCCGATCACCCGCTACCGGCAAAAATCAGCTTTGTTGCGGGCAAATCGCAGTTCACCCCCAAAGAAGTCGAGACCCGCGATGAACGCCAGAAACTGGTGTTCCGCGTCAAACTGCGGCTGACCGACCCAAGCGCCCTGCCCCAGGCCAAGCCGGGCATGCCCGGCGCCGGTTACGTGCGCACCGCTCCTATTGGCTGGCCGGCCAACCTGCAATGACCGGCCTGGCGCTGCAAGCGACCGGCATCCATCACCGTTACGGTAAACAGCAGGCGCTGAGCGATATCACGTTCAGCCTGCCCGCTGGCACACGCTGCGGACTGATCGGGCCGGATGGCGCCGGCAAGTCGAGCCTGTTGGGGCTGATCGCCGGGGTGAAAACCCTGCAACAAGGTCAGTTGGAAGTGTTGGGCGGCTCGATCCAGGATCGCCGCCATCGCAATAGCCTTTACCCGCGCATCGCCTTCATGCCCCAGGGCTTGGGCGGCAACCTGTATCCCGAATTATCGATCAGCGAGAACATCCTTTTTTTCGCCACGCTGTTCGGCCTGTCGAATGCCGAATGCAATCAGCGCATGCACAGCCTGCTGCTGGCCACCGACCTGCTGCGCTTTGCCGATCGCCCGGCCGGTAAACTCTCGGGGGGCATGAAGCAGAAGCTCGGACTCTGCTGCGCGCTGATCCATGAACCGGACCTGCTGATCCTCGACGAACCGACCACGGGCGTCGATCCCTTGTCCCGACGGCGCTTCTGGGAACTGGTCGACGATGTACGCCGCCAGCGTCCGCAACTGACGCTGCTGGTCGCCACTGCCTACATGGAAGAAGCAGAGCAATTCGAACACTGCCTGATGCTCGACGGCGGCAAACTCATCGCCACGGGCCTGAGCAGCGAACTGGGCGCTGCGACCCCCAACGGCAAACTCGACGAAGCGTTCACCCACTTTCAGGGCGACAGCGGCCACGACAACCAGCCACTGGTGATTCCACCGCAGACCGGGGCCAATACTGATATCGCCATCGAAGCCCACGACCTGACATTGCGCTTCGGCGACTTCACCGCTGTGGACAAGGTCAGCTTCGCCATCGGACGCGGAGAGATTTTCGGTTTTCTCGGTTCCAACGGCTGCGGCAAAACCACCACCATGAAAGTCCTCACCGGACTGATGCCGGCCAGCGAAGGTAGCGCCACGTTGCTGGGCAACCCGGTGAACGCCAAGGACCTGGCCACCCGCAAACGGGTCGGTTTCATGTCCCAGAGCTTCTCGCTGTATGGCGAACTGAGCGTGCGGCAAAACCTCGACCTGCATGCCCGGTTGTTCGACTTGCCCAAGGCTGACAGTGCCCGGCGGATCGATGAACTGATCCAGCGTTTCAACCTGGGCGGCGTCGCCGATCAACAGTCCGGCGCCCTGCCCTTGGGTCTGCGCCAACGATTGTCCCTGGCCGTGGCGGTACTGCATCGCCCGGAAGTGCTGATCCTCGATGAACCGACCTCCGGCGTCGACCCGGCAGCGCGGGATGACTTTTGGCGATTGCTGATCGAGTTGTCCCGCGACCAGGGCGTGACGATCTTCCTCTCCACTCACTTCATGAACGAAGCCCAGCGCTGCGACCGCATTTCGCTGATGCACGCCGGCAAGGTGCTGGCCTGCGACACGCCGACGGCGCTGCAACAGCAATTCAAGGGCGAAACGCTGGAAGCGGCGTTCGTCACTTGCCTGGAACAGGCCCAAGGTCCGGCAGAAACACCAATGCCCGCTGCTCCCGCCGACGCACCTGTCACGCCCGCCGCACCGATGAAGGAGCGCGGCTTCAGCATCGGCCGCCTGGTAGCGGTGGCCAGTCGCGAAGGCAAGGAGTTGCTGCGTGACAAGGTGCGGATGGCGTTCGCCCTGCTCGGGGCGATTTTCATGATGGTGATCTTCGGCTACGGCATCTCACTGGATGTGGAAAAACTCGCCTTCGCCGTGTTCGACCAGGACCAGACACCGCAAAGCCGTACCTATCTTGAGGCCTTCCGCAGCTCGCGTTACTTCGCTGAACAAGCACCGATCCGCGACAGCAAAGAGCTGCATCGACGCCTTCAGCGCTCGGAAATCAAACTGGCACTGGAAATACCTCCGGGCTTTGGCCGTGACCTGTACGCCGGACGCCAACCTACCGTGGCGGCGTGGCTGGATGGCGGCATGCCGTTTCGGGCCGAGACCAGCCGCAACTATGTGGAGGCGGTGCATCAGGGGAATATCGAGCAATTGGCCGAGCGGAGCAGCGCCGCGCTGAACCATCAGGCGGCGGCCAAACTGGAAACCCGATTCCGCTATAACCAGGACGTGGTCAGCGTGAATGCCATTGGCCCCGGAGTGATGGCGCTGATCCTCGCCTTCATCCCGGCCATGCTCACCGCGCTGGGGATCGTGCGGGAGAAGGAGCTGGGTTCGATCACCAACTTCTACGCCACTCCGCTGACCCGACTGGAATTCCTGCTGGGTAAACAGGCGCCATATCTGGCCATCAGCCTGGTCAACCTCGCGGTACTGGTAGCGATGAACCGCTGGCTGTTCGGCGTGCCGTTCAAGGGCAGCGGCGTGACCCTGGCCTTCGGCGGATTGCTCTACGTACTGGCCACCACCAGCATGGGCCTGCTGATCTCGGCGTTCACCCGGACCCAGATCGCCGCGATCCTCGGCACCATGATCATCACCAGCCTGCCGACCATCCAGTTTTCCGGGCTGATCGTGCCGCGCTCGTCCCTCGAAGGCGCGGCGGCGGTGATGGGCATGCTGTTTCCGGCCGGGTACTTTCTCGACATCGCGGTCGGCACCTTCACCAAAGCGCTGGACCTGCGACAGTTATGGCCGCAATGCCTGGCGCTGTTCGGGTTCTTTCTCGGGTTCACCGGGCTCAGCCTGGTCATGCTTAAAAGCAGGAGGCCTGATGCACAAGCTTGCGCATATCTTGCGACTCGGCCTCAAGGAACTGACCAGCCTGCGCCATGACAGCGTGTTGCTGCTGTTTCTGTTCTATGCCTTTACCGTGGCGATCTACATGCCGGCCGCCGGCTCGGTGATTGGCGTGCACAACGCCAGCGTGGCGGTGGTGGATGAAGATCATAGCCACTTATCGCGGCAATTGGCCCAGGCCCTGCAACCGCCGGAGTTCCAGCACCCGGTATTGCTGCCGTACGGGCAACTCGATCAGGTCATGGACAGCGGCCAGTACACGTTCGTGATCAATGTGCCGGCGAATTTCCAGACGGACTTGCTGGCCGGTCGTCAACCCGCGGTGCAGGTCAACGTCGATGCCACGGCGATGAGCCAGGCGTTTATGGGCGCGGGTTACATCGGGCGGATTTTCCAGCGTGAACTGCTGACCTACAGCGGCCAGAACGATCCCGCCAGCCAAGCGCCGGCGCTGCTGACCACACGCTCGCTGTTCAATACAAATCTGGAGGGTGGCTGGTTCCTGGCGGTGATCCAGATCGTCAACAACATCACCATCCTCGCCATCATCCTGACCGGCACGGCGCTGCTGCGCGAGCGCGAACATGGCACCCTCGATCATTTGCTGGTGCTGCCGCTGACGGCGCTGGAAATCATGCTGGCGAAAATCTGGAGCAACATGCTGGTGGTGGTGCTGTGCACCTGGATCTCGCTGGAGGTGATCGTCAAAGGTGCGCTAGGCGTACCGCTGGCCGGCTCCATGACCCTGTTTTTGCTGGTGACTGCGGTTTATCTGTTCGCCAGTACGGCGTTGGGGATATTTCTGGCGACCCTGGCCCGCTCGACGCCGCAGTTCGGCTTGCTGGCGATTCCGGTGATTATCCCGATGTTGCTGCTGTCCGGTGGCAGCACGCCGCTCGACAGCATGCCGCAATGGTTGCAATGGGTGATGCAGGGTTCGCCGTCGACGCATTTCGTCAGCCTCAGCGCCGCGATTTTGTTTCGCGACGCCGGGTTGAGCGTGGTCTGGCCGGACTTGCTGGCGCTGACCGGCATAGGGCTGGTGTTCTTTGCGATTGCGCTGATGCGGTTTCGCAAGAGTCTGGCGTCCTGAAGGACCGAGTCGCCCCCTTCGCGAGCAAGCCCGCTCCCACATTGGTTTTGTGAACGCCACAGATCCAATGTGGGAGCGGGCTTGCTCGCGAAGAGGCCCGCCCAGACAGCACAAGTCTTATTGAATGATCAGGTTATTGAACAACAGATCCTCAACCACCGGCTTGCCGGTTTCGTCGTTCATCACTTGCTGGGTCTGTTTCAGGGCTTCCTGACGCAGCTTTTCCTTGCCATCGATGCTGTTCATCGCCTCGGTGGTTTGCTGGGTGAACAACGCCACCAGCTGGTTGCGAATCAACGGCTCGTTGGCCTTGACCGCTTTGATCGACTCTTCACCAGTGACTCGCAGCGCCACGTCAGCCTTGAAGACTTTCAACTTCGGCGTGCCGTCCAGTCCATAGTTGCCCACGAACGGCGGACTCAGGGTGATGTAGCTGACTTTCGGCGCCTCGCCTTCTTTGGCGGCTTCTTCGGCCATGGCTGCCATAGGCAGAGACAGGGCCAGCATCAACATGATCCACGCTTTCACAATTCGCTCCTTATCCGGTTTGCGGCCTAGCATAACGACCCGCCACGCAAGCACAAGCTTATGGCTGACTATCAGGGCCGGGCATGCTCGTTGACCCAATGACTCACACACCTACACTTATCGGCCATCACTCCCAAAGGAATAGCCCTGATGAAAGCCGTGCTATGCAAAGCCTTCGGCCCCGCCGAATCGCTGGTGCTGGAAGAGGTCGCCAGTCCTGTCGCGAAGAAGAACGAAATCCTGCTGGACGTGCACGCCGCCGGGGTCAATTTCCCGGACACGCTGATCATCGAGGGCAAATACCAGTTCAAGCCGCCCTTCCCGTTCTCGCCGGGCGGCGAAGCGGCGGGCGTGGTCAGCGCGGTAGGCGAGAAGGTCAGCCACCTCAAGGTCGGTGACCGGGTCATGGCCCTGACCGGTTGGGGCAGTTTTGCCGAACAGGTCGCCGTGCCGGGCTACAACGTGCTGCCCATCCCGCCGTCGATGGACTTCAACACTGCCGCCGCGTTCAGCATGACCTACGGCACCTCGATGCACGCGCTCAAGCAACGCGCCAACCTGCAACCGGGTGAAACCCTACTGGTGCTCGGCGCGTCCGGCGGTGTCGGCCTGGCCGCCGTGGAAATCGGCAAAGCCATGGGCGCCCGGGTGATCGCGGCGGCCAGCAGCGCCGAAAAACTCGCCGTGGCCAAGGCCGCGGGCGCCGATGAGCTGATCAACTACAGCGAAACCAGCCTCAAGGACGAAATCAAACGCTTGACCGACGGCCAGGGCGCCGACGTGATCTACGACCCGGTCGGCGGCGACCTGTTCGACCAGGCCGTGCGCGCCATCGCCTGGAACGGCCGCTTGCTGGTGGTCGGCTTCGCCAGCGGGCGGATTCCCGAATTCCCGGTGAACCTCGCCCTGCTCAAAGGCGCGGCGGTGGTCGGGGTGTTCTGGGGCTCGTTTGCCCAACGCCAGCCGCAAGACAACGCGGCGAACTTCCAGCAGTTGTTTGGCTGGTTTGCCGAAGGCAAGCTGAAGCCACTGGTGTCGCAGGTGTATCCGTTGGGCGAGGCGGCGCAGGCGATTAATGATCTTGGCCAGCGCAGGGCGGTCGGGAAAGTGGTGGTGCAGGTTCGTTGAATCCGTGAAGCGGTCTGGAAGGCAAAAACTGTTAGCCGGATCGCTCCCTCTTTTTTAAATGAATGAAGGACATTTCCCAAAGCCTCGTCCTATTCCGGATTAGAAAACCGCGCAGAGGCTCATCAGTAATCTTTCCGACACAGCCCTACACTTACACCTGAGCGACATGTTCATAAAGGAACACTCGAACTCGCACATTTCCGCTGTTTTGCCAATGCGAACCGGTGCTATTTTCGGTAACGAAACTGTAACATTCGCATCCGCAGTCAAAACAAGAAATTTGGAGCTCTTGAATGTTTGCTTTCTTTCGACCTGCCGTCCATCAGGCTCCCTTGCCTGAAGAACAAATAGACGACACCTACAAACGCCTTCGCTGGCAAATCTTCGCCGGTATTTTCATTGGCTATGCGGGTTACTACCTGCTGCGCAAGAACTTCTCGCTGGCGATCCCGGATCTGATCACCCAAGGCTACACAAAGGGCCAGCTAGGGGTCGCTATGTCGGCGATTGCAATCGCCTATGGCCTGTCCAAGTTCCTGATGGGGCTGGTCTCGGACCGCTCCAACCCGCGCTACTTTCTGCCCTTCGGACTGCTGGTGTCCGCTGCGGTGATGTTCGTCTTCGGTTTCGCACCTTGGGCAACGTCCAGTGTGACCATGATGTTCGCGCTGCTGTTTATCAACGGCTGGGCGCAAGGCATGGGATGGCCGCCGAGTGGCCGAACCATGGTGCACTGGTGGTCGCAGAAAGAACGCGGTCGCGTGGTTTCCGTATGGAATACCGCACACAACGTCGGTGGTGGACTGGTCAGTCTGCTGGCGATGGTCGGCATGTGGATGTTCGGCGAGTGGCATAGCGTGTTCTATGTGCCTGCGGGCGTGGCCGTCGTCGTGGCTATTTATGCGTTCTTCGCGATGCGTGACACGCCGCAGTCAGTTGGCCTGCCGCCGATCGAGAAGTACAGGAATGACTATCCGCCGGGCTACGATGCCAGCCATGAGCAGGAATTCAGCGTCAAAGAAATCTTCGTCAAATACGTGCTGCGCAACAAAATGCTCTGGTTCATCGCACTGGCCAACGTCTTCGTCTACTTACTGCGCTACGGCATCCTCGACTGGGCGCCGACTTACCTCAAAGAGGTGAAGCACTTCGACTTCGACAAGACGTCGTGGGCGTATTTCCTGTACGAGTGGGCAGGCATTCCGGGCACGCTGCTGTGCGGCTGGATGTCGGACAAGATCTTCCGCGGCAACCGTGGCCTGACCGGCATGGTGTTCATGGCGTTGGTGACGGTTGCAACGATCGTGTATTGGCTGAATCCACCGGGCAATCCGATGATCGACATGATCTCGCTGTTCGCGATCGGCTTCCTGATCTACGGTCCGGTGATGCTGGTTGGCTTGCAAGCGCTGGAACTGGTACCGAAGAAAGCCGCCGGCACAGCAGCTGGTTTTACTGGCCTGTTCGGTTACTTGGGGGGTTCAGTCGCGGCCAGTGCCCTGATGGGCTACACCGTGGACTACTTCGGCTGGGATGGCGGCTTCATCCTGTTGGTGGCCGCTTGTTTGCTGGCGATGGCATTCTTGGCGCCCACTCTGGGGCACAAACAAATCGCCAGTCAGACCCGCGAAGAAGCGATCGCCTGATCAGACTTTGATTTGCAGCGCTTGAGCCGCGCCTCCAGATTCCGGTCTGGCATGGCGTGGCTACGCAAGGCGTTGGCGGTCTGCTCGACATAATCGCGAGTGGTGCCGTAACGCCCGCAGGCGCTTTCGAATACCTGGCGCAGTACGTGATCCGGCAAGTTGCCGGCATAGCTGGGCAGGTGCCGCTCCAAAACGAACCCCAATGCTTGAACCTGGCTTCCATCCTCAAGACGGCAGTTAAGCCAGTGTGGGCGGTAGGAAGGGAATGGCATTTCGCGTTGCCACAAGGCGTAAAGCGAGGCTTCGAGTTGTTCTTCAGGCAAGCGATAGGCGAAACCGCTGCAGGAGCCGCCACGATCCAGGCCAAACACCAGACCCGGTACTTCCGGCGTGCCGCGGTGTTCGTGGGACCACAGGTACAATCCGCGGTGGTAGCCATGAACCCGACCACGTACGCGCTCCACCGCCGCGCATTCAGGGCGCCAGATCAGCGAGCCGTACGCGAACAGCCAGACCGGCCCACCCTTGTGGCGCGCCATGGTCGATTGCATCGAGCTGAGCAATTGTTCGTGCGTAAGCTGCGGCCCCAGATCGAGCCGCGGAGGGTAAGCCAGATTCAGAAAAGCAGATTCGATGGCTGTCATGGTGGAAGTGTTCGGCCCCACAAGTATTACAAGATGTAAGCAATATTCGCTTCATAGAACATATAGCAGTAACCGTAAAACGAAAAGTGCTAAAGGATGTATGACAGTTGTGATACCAACAAATAGTGCTTATCACTGCCAGCGTTACGTTTTATATAGCCTAATACCATTTTGGAAATGTCTTAAATACCTGAATGACATATGCATAAGCATTCGATTCATTCAGCTTCCATTCATGAAGGCCAAGGAAATTTCCTACTAAACTCTCGGACTTTCCACCTTTTCCATTGTCAGACGCCCACGTATAACGGCCTCTTTCAGGCGCAAGCCATCTGCTTAACAGGGCTCCATGATGAAAAAACCAGGGCGTTACGCCATGTTGTTAATGATCCAGGCCGGCCTCGCCGTGGCGCAGGATGACGCGCAACAAGACAAGGGCTTCTGGTATGCACAGACCAGCGTCTATACCAAACATTACTCGCCGGATCCCGAGCACAATAACAATCAGGACCTGATTGGCATTGAACGTAACGAAGCGTCCGGCTGGGTATTTGGCGGGGCGACGTTTCGCAACTCTTTCAGTCAGCGTTCGTACTATGCCTATGCGGGCAAGCGTTATGAGAGCGCCGATTATCCGGTGTATGTGAAGTTGACTGGCGGATTGCTCCAAGGCTACAGCGGCGACTACAAGGACAAGATCCCGCTCAATCACTTCGGCGTGGCGCCGGTGATCATTCCATCCATTGGCGCTCACTACGGCCCGTTGGCCCCCGAGCTGGTGTTTCTCGGCGCCAACGCGGCAATGGTGACTACGGGTGTGCGTTTCTAGAAAGAACGGCTTGCTGACCTAAGATTGCGGATCTTGATCAATGATCAATGATCAAGATCGCGGATCAAGATCGCGGCGCGTACGCAAACACGTCGGCGCGCATCTGATGAGCATCCATCCCCGCGTCAACCAGGGCGTCCAGCGTGCCGTAGACCATGGCCGGAGAGCCGCTGGCGTAGACATGCAGAGGCTTCAGATCGGCGAAGTCTTCGCACACGGCTTCATGCAGCATGCCGCAGCGCCCTTCCCAACCACATTGATCGCTGACGACTTTATGCAGGAATAGATTGGGCAGTTTCAGCCATTCGTCCCAATGCTCGATTTCATAAAAATCTTCAGGACGGCGAACGCCCCAATACAGATGCACCGGATGCTTGAAGCCGGTGGCGCGGCAATGTTCGATCAGGCTGTGAATCTGGCCCATGCCAGTGCCCGCAGCGATCAGCACCAACGGCCCGTCCGGCAGTTCAGCCAGGTGGGTATCGCCGAATGGCATCTCGATCCGCACCATGGCATTGCGTCGCAGCTGTTCGATCAGGCTCAACGCACTGCTTTCACGCGCCAGTACGTGGATCTCCAGGTCACGCCCACCATGGGGTGCGGAGGCCAGGGAGAACGCAGACTTCTCACCGTTCTCGCGCTCGATCATCAAGTACTGACCGGCGTGATAGCGCGGCGGCTTGCCGGCCGGCGCCCGCAGGCGAACCCGCCAGGTATCGCCGCCGACATCCCTGCACTCAATGACCTGACACGACAAGCTGCGCACCGGCAGTTCTCCCAGCGCGAGCACGCCATCCCACAGCACAATGCAGTCTTCCAGCGGCTCTGCTATGCAAGTGTAGAACTCGCCATGGTCGCGCACATTGCCCGCCTGTTCCACCCGTCCTTCTACCAGCAGCGCCGCGCAGACATGGCAATTGCCGTTGCGACAGCTTTGTGGGCATTCGTAGCCCAGGCGCCGCGCGCCATCGAGAATCCGCTCGCCGGGCAATATCTCAAGCACTGCTCCGGAGGGCTGCAAAGTTACACGCATCAATCTATTCCTAACTGATTCCAGATGGCATCGATCCGTTGGGTAACGGCGTCATCCTTGACGATTACCCGGCCCCACTCGCGAGTGGTTTCGCCGGGCCATTTATGCGTGGCATCGAGCCCCATCTTCGACCCCAGGCCGGAAACCGGCGAGGCGAAGTCCAGGTAGTCGATCGGCGTATTGTCGATCATCACCGTGTCGCGCTTAGGGTCCATGCGCGTGGTGATGGCCCAGATCACGTCGTTCCAGTCTCGCGCGTTGATATCGTCGTCAGTGACGATAACGAACTTGGTGTACATGAACTGTCGCAAAAACGACCAGACACCGAGCATTACCCGCTTGGCGTGGCCCGGATACGACTTCTTCATGGTCACGATGGCCATGCGGTACGAGCAGCCCTCGGGCGGCAGGTAGAAGTCGGTGATCTCCGGGAACTGCTTCTGCAGGATCGGCACGAACACTTCGTTCAGCGCCACACCGAGAATCGCCGGCTCATCCGGTGGACGGCCGGTGTAGGTGCTGTGGTAGATCGGCTTGATCCGGTGGGTGATGCGCTCGACGGTGAACACCGGGAAGCTGTCGACTTCGTTGTAATAGCCGGTGTGGTCGCCGTATGGGCCTTCGTCAGCCATTTCGCCCGGATGGATCACGCCTTCGAGGATGATCTCGGCGGTGGCCGGCACTTGCAGATCATTGCCACGGCACTTCACCAGTTCGGTGCGGTTGCCGCGCAGCAGACCGGCGAAGGCGTATTCGGAGAGGCTGTCCGGCACCGGCGTCACTGCACCGAGGATAGTCGCCGGGTCAGCGCCCAACGCCACGGACACCGGGAACGGCTGGCCGGGGTGCTTCTCGCACCACTCACGATAATCCAGCGCGCCACCACGGTGACTCAGCCAGCGCATGATGACCTTGTTGCGGCCAATGACTTGCTGACGGTAGATCCCGAGGTTCTGGCGGTCCTTGTTCGGGCCTTTGGTGACGGTCAGGCCCCAGGTGATCAGCGGGCCGACGTCACCGGGCCAACAGGTCTGCACCGGCAGCATCGCCAGGTCGACGTCATCACCTTCGATGACCACTTCCTGGCAAACCGCGTCTTTGACGACTTTCGGCGCCATGGCGATGATCTTGCGGAAGATCGGCAGCTTGGACCAGGCATCCTTCAAGCCCTTCGGCGGCTCGGGTTCCTTGAGGAACGCCAGCAGCTTGCCGATCTCGCGCAACTCGCTGACCGCCTCGGCCCCCATGCCCATGGCCACCCGTTCAGGGGTGCCGAACAGGTTGCCGAGTACCGGGATGTCGTAGCCGGTAGGGTTCTCGAACAGCAGCGCCGGGCCTTTGGCCCGCAGCGTGCGATCACAGACCTCGGTCATCTCCAGCACTGGAGAGACAGGGATCTGGATGCGTTTCAACTCTCCGCGCTGCTCAAGCTGCTGCACGAAATCCCGAAGATCCTTGAATTTCATTGATGATGGCACCCGTAAAATAGGCGTACATCCTACCTGCTCTGCCGGCCGCTGGCAGCTTATCGCTGCTTACTTGGCCGCATTCACGTTGCCATTGCCAAGGGTTGCCTGGGCTTGCAGGTGCTTGAACAGCGGCTCAAGTACCGGTGCAACGAACCGCGCGCCGATCTCCGACAGGTGATTGTCGTCGGTATACAGCGAATGGCCGTTGAGCTCCACCCGGCACAGGCCCGATGAATCACACAACGCCGGGGCCGGATCGACCACGGTCACGCCCGAATTCGCGGCCGCAATTTGCGCGAACAACTGGCTGATGAACGCCTGGCGCTTGAAGTGCTCCGTCACCGCCAGGCCCACATCATCGGTCGGACGATGCAACATCGCCAATCGGCTGAGGCGGTAAGGCGGGCTGAACGGCTGCAGCGGCACTTCCTTGACCAGCCAGACACTATGGCCGCCGTCCCGCAGCTTTCGCACTGTTGCCCGTAATCCTTCGGCCAGTCGTTGTTCGACGCCGGCTCTTTCATAACGACCACTGGAATTCCTCAGCGCGTGCCCGAGATCGCCTTTCGCATCGCCATACAGATAGAGGCTCCAGCGCGCGACCAGCACCACATCGCCCACCGATTGCGGCTTCAAGGCCTGCTCGACCCGGCGATTGAATCGGGCACACGTTTGATCGAACTCCAGACCTTCAACCGGAAGGCAGCCGGGGGAACTGGCAAGGATCACGCTGACGCCATGCTTTTGCGCCCCATCATCGAACACCGGGATCAGCGCCGTGGCATGACTGTCACCCCAGACCAACGCCTTTGAAGCGGTTGGCGCTTGAGCCCCGTAGTGACAGAAGAGCTTGTCGTCAGGGGTTTTATCATTGGCCAGGCAGCGCATCAGTTCCGACCGCCATTCCTTCCCTTTGGCGTACTGCAAGGCTTGATCAGGCAAGCGCCAGGGTAAGCCATCGGTCCAGCGCAGCGTTTGACCGGCCAGACCCAGCACCAGCACGCCGACACCTGCCGCCAGCAATATCTGCCGACGCCCCGCCAACAACCGCCGCTCGCGAAACGGCGTTTCGACGAAGCGCCATGACAGGTACCCCAGCACCAGGCTGAGCAGAATCAAGCCTGAGATATCAAACAGACCAGGCTCATCAACGCTGGCATAGCTGGAGAACACAAAGACCGGCCAATGCCACAGGTACCAGGAATAGGAAATCAGCCCGAGCCCCACCAGTACACGGCTGGCAAGCAGCCCACCGACCAGGGTTTGCCGATGGCCGTTGGCCCAGATCAGCGCAACCACGCCCAATGCCGGCAATAGCGCCGCTGCGCCAGGGAATGGCGTGCTTTTGTCGTAGCAGAACACCGCCAGCAGAATCAGCCCGAAGCCGCCCAGGCTGACAATTTGAGCGCCCATTGGTGTCAGGCGCCACTTGCCTTTGGGCATAACCGCCAGCATGGCGCCGGCCAACAATTCCCAGGCACGCATCGGCAACAGGAAAAAGCCTTTTCCGGGTGATGCGTCACGGCCCAGACGCCGAGCCCGAACGACACCAGCAACACACCGAACAGCGCCAGCCGCCAATACTTGAGGCGACTCGACAAAACCGTCAGCAGCAGCGGAAAGACAATGTAGAACTGCTCTTCAACCGCCAGCGACCAAGTGTGCAGCAACGGCTTGAGGTCGGAGGCCACATCGAAATAACCCTCCTGGCGCATGAACAGGAGGTTGGACACGAACATCACCTGATAGCGCACCGAGCGCCCCAGTTCCTCGTAATCCTTGGGGGCCAGCAGGAACCAGCCCACCGCCAGCACCGCGATGATCATAACAAACAGCGCCGGCAGGATCCGCCGGGCACGCCGGGCCCAGAAATCGACAAAGCTGAAACGCCCGGCCTGCCGCTGGTTCCAGATGATCGAGGTGATCAGGAAACCGGAAATCACGAAAAAGATGTCCACACCGACGAAGCCGCCGGAGAAGCCAGGAATACCAAAATGAAACAGCACGACAGCAATCACAGCGATTGCGCGCAAGCCGTCGATATCCCTTCGATAAGCAAGAGAGCTCATAAACAACAAGGCCAGTCAGTTGAAAGTTTTTGGGGCGCATGCCCATTTCGTTTCTGTACTGACCAACCGTAGTCGCAAACCTCCCCTTTTTTTGCAAAAAATGGCGTCCCGAAGGACGCCATTTTTAGCGGTTAAAAAACCGTCTTACTTACGCTTCATCGACAAGAAGAACTCGTCGTTGGTCTTGGTCGTTTTCAGCTTGTCGACCAGGAACTCGATGGCAGCGATTTCGTCCATCGGGTGCAGCAGCTTGCGCAGGATCCACATGCGCTGCAACTCGTCGTCGGCCGTCAGCAACTCTTCGCGGCGGGTACCGGAACGGTTGATATTGATGGCCGGGAAGACGCGTTTTTCAGCGATACGACGGTCCAGAGGCAGTTCCATGTTGCCGGTGCCTTTGAATTCTTCGTAGATCACTTCGTCCATCTTCGAGCCGGTTTCAACCAGCGCGGTGGCGATGATGGTCAGCGAGCCGCCTTCTTCGATGTTCCGTGCAGCGCCGAAGAAACGTTTCGGTTTCTCCAGGGCGTGGGCATCGACACCACCGGTCAGAACCTTGCCGGAGCTCGGGATCACGGTGTTGTAGGCGCGAGCCAGACGGGTGATGGAGTCGAGCAGGATCACCACGTCTTTCTTGTGTTCGACCAGGCGCTTGGCCTTCTCGATCACCATTTCGGCAACCTGCACGTGGCGGGTTGGCGGCTCGTCGAACGTCGAGGCAACCACTTCGCCGCGCACGGTGCGCTGCATTTCGGTTACTTCTTCCGGACGCTCATCGATCAACAATACGATCAGGTGAACTTCAGGGTTGTTACGCGCAATGTTGGCCGCGATGTTCTGCAGCATGATCGTTTTACCGGCTTTCGGCGGTGCAACGATCAGACCGCGCTGGCCTTTGCCGATCGGGGCGCACAGGTCGATGACACGACCGGTCAAGTCTTCGGTGGAACCGTTGCCGGCCTCCATCTTCATGCGCACGGTCGGGAACAGCGGGGTCAGGTTCTCGAAGAGAATCTTGTTTTTCGCGTTCTCGGGACGATCGTAGTTGATCGTGTCGACCTTGAGCAGCGCGAAATAACGCTCGCCTTCCTTTGGAGGGCGGATCTTGCCAACGATGGTGTCACCGGTGCGCAAGTTGAAGCGACGGATCTGGCTCGGCGAGACGTAGATATCGTCCGGGCCGGCGAGATAGGAAGCGTCAGCGGAGCGCAGGAAGCCGAAGCCGTCCTGGAGAATCTCCAGCACGCCATCACCGGAGATTTCCTCGCCGCTTTTCGCGTGCTTTTTGAGCAGGGAGAAAATCACGTCCTGCTTGCGCGAACGGGCCATATTTTCTATGCCCATCTGTTCGGCCAATTCGAGCAGTTCGGTAATCGGCTTTTGCTTGAGTTCAGTCAGATTCATATAGGAATGACGTAATCATTTATGGAGGGGGGGAAATTAAGCTTTTGGCTTAATGAGGCCGCGCCGCAGAGAAGGCGACAGGATCGCGTACTTATTCGAAAAGGAGTGCGTCGGCGACGGCTAGCAGGGGGCAGTGGAGAAACCAGTGCGGGGCCGAATGTACCACCTGAGTTTCGGAGCGTCTAGCCCTGAATACGCAAAAAGCCCCGCAATTTGCGGGGCTTTTTAATACAACGTCGCCGACTTAGATGTTGGCGTCGAGGAATGCAGCCAGTTGCGACTTGGACAGTGCGCCAACCTTGGTAGCTTCAACGTTGCCGTTCTTGAACAGCATCAGCGTCGGGATACCACGCACGCCGTGCTTGGCCGGGGTTTCCTGGTTTTCGTCGATGTTCAGTTTGGCAATGGTCAGCTTGCCAGCGTAGGTGCCAGCAATTTCGTCCAGAACCGGGGCGATCATTTTGCAAGGGCCACACCACTCAGCCCAGTAGTCAACGAGCACAGGGCCGGCAGCCTTAAGTACTTCTTCTTCGAAGTTAGCGTCGGTGACGTGCTTGATAAGATCGCTGCTCATGGATGTCTCCGGGGTTGTAAGCAAAAAAAAACGTGGCCCATCATAGCTGCCCTTCCCTCGTTCAGGAAGGTGCAGATGATTGAGTCTCGCTATGGTGGCGCATGAGTTTGGGTATAGCTCAAGTCACGAGGTGACGGGAGCGACGAAGGCGATTCCGGTGCGCAGTGCGGCATTGCGCACATGTTCCTGCATGGCCTTCTGCGCCGCACCGGACGCCCGGCGCGCCAATGCGCGGAGGATTTTGCGGTGTTCCTGCCAGGTTTCCATGGCCCGCTCGGCCCGGATGAACGGTAACTTCTGGCTCTCCAGAAAGATCTCGGCGCTGGCGGTCAGGATGCTCAACATCGCCTGATTACCGCTGGCCAGCAGGATGCGCCGATGAAATTCGAAGTCCAGCCGCGCCGCGGCATCGAAGTCGCAGGCCTTTAATTCGTTGCGCATCGCGGCGACGTTATCTTCCAGGGCATCGAGCTCATCAGTGCTCAAGGTTACGGCAGCCAACCCTGCGGCGAACCCTTCCAGGGCATAGCGCAACTGGAATATATCCAGCGGCGAAGCCTGGGACGCAAATGACCAACTCAGCGCCCCATCGCCGCACGGCAAATCCACCGGCGCCTGGACGAAAACGCCCTTGCCCGGCTGGATACTGATCACGCCCAGCGCACTCAGGGACGACAACGCCTCGCGAAGCGACGCCCGGCTAACCCCCAATTGCACCGCCAAATCCCGTTGCGAAGGCAAGACATCCCCCGGCCCGAAGCCCTGTTCGGTAATCAGTTTGCGGATGGCTTGCAGCGCCACTTCAGGTACGGCGCGAGAGATCGAGTTCATGGTTTTTCAGACGAACCAGGCCAATGAGCGGCTAGTTGTAAAGCTATTCGCGGCGCCCGGCAAGTCGTGCCCCACCGGGGTTCGGTGATCAAAGGCAATGCGCTTTCGAGGTGCGAAATGCGACCTGACTGTTCAGACCAGTAAGACCGACCAACACCAGTAAAACCGCGGCCTGCCACCCGCAAAGCCCAATGTTGGCATGGCCCGTGCTCTGTCGAATCGCAGAAATCACTTCTCGCCGATTCGGAGATTTGCCATGACCCAGCGTTACAGCGCCCTCCTCGCCGCCCTGTTTGCCAGCCTGATGCTGAGCCAGGCACCCGCCCACGCCGACAGCCTGGAGGATGTGGTCAAGCGCGGCACCCTCAAGGTCGCCGTACCGCAGGACTTCCCGCCATTTGGCTCGATTGGCCCGGACATGAAACCACGTGGCCTGGATATCGACACCGCCAGGCTGCTGGCTGACCGGCTCAAGGTCAAACTCGAACTGACCCCGGTCAACAGCACCAACCGCATCCCGTTCCTGACCACTGGCAAGGTCGACCTGGTGATTTCCAGCCTCGGCAAAAACCCCGAGCGTGAGAAAGTCATCGACTTCTCCAGTGCCTACGCGCCGTTCTACCTCGCCGTGTTCGGCCCGCCAGACGCCGCTATCAAGACCCTGGACGACCTCAAGGGTAAAACCATCAGCGTCACCCGGGGCGCCATCGAAGACATCGAGCTGACCAAAGTCGCCCCTGAAGGCGTGACCATCAAGCGCTTCGAAGACAACAACTCGACGATCGCCGCCTACCTTGCCGGCCAGGTTGACCTGATCGCCAGCGGCAACGTGGTCATGGTGACCATCAGCGAACGCAACCCGAAACGTATTCCGGCGCTGAAAGTGAAGCTCAAGGATTCGCCGGTCTACGTCGGCGTGAACAAGAACGAACCGGCGCTGCTGGACAGGGTCAACCAGATCCTCGCTACCGCCAAAACCGACGGTTCACTGGAGAAAAACTCCCGGACCTGGCTCAAAGAGCCGCTGCCGGCCGATCTCTGATCGCCAGCCGGGAGACTCAATATGGCTTATCAGTTCGACTTTATGCCGGTGGTGCAAAACACCGACCTGTTGCTGCGCGGTGCGCTGTTCACCCTTGAACTGACGGCCATCGGCGCGGTGTTCGGGGTTGGCCTGGGCATCGTCGGGGCACTGGTACGGGCCTGGAACATCCGTCCGTTTTCCGCGCTCTTCGGGGTCTACGTCGAGTTGATCCGCAACACGCCGTTTCTGGTGCAGTTGTTTTTCATCTTCTTCGGTTTGCCGTCGCTGGGTGTGCAGATCTCCGAATGGCAAGCGGCGGTGCTGGCGATGGTCATCAACCTCGGCGCCTATTCGACCGAAATCATCCGCGCCGGCATTCAAGCGATCCCACGGGGCCAGCTGGAAGCCGCGGCGGCATTGGCGATGAGCCGTTTCGAAGCTTTTCGCCACGTGGTTCTGCTGCCGGCGCTGAGCAAAGTCTGGCCGGCGCTGAGCAGCCAGATCATCATCGTCATGCTCGGCTCGGCGGTTTGCTCCCAGATCGCCACCGAGGAGCTGAGCTTCGCCGCCAACTTCATTCAGTCACGCAACTTCCGCGCCTTTGAAACCTACACCCTGACCACGCTGATCTACCTGTGCATGGCGCTGCTGATCCGCCAGCTGTTGAACTGGATCGGCCGTCGCTACATTGCGAGGAACAGCCAATGAGCGATTTCACCTTCTGGGACATCGTGCGCAACCTGCTCACCGGCCTGCAATGGACGTTGGCACTGTCGCTGGTGGCGTTTATCGGCGGTGGCTTGATCGGTTTGCTGATCATGGTCATGCGCATTTCGAAAAAAGCCCTGCCGCGCAACTTCGCCCGCACCTACATCGAACTGTTCCAGGGCACGCCGCTGTTGATGCAGTTGTTTCTGGTGTTCTTCGGCGTGGCGCTGGCCGGGCTGGAGATTTCCCCGTGGATGGCCGCGGCCGTGGCGCTGACGCTGTTCACCAGCGCTTACCTGGCGGAGATCTGGCGCGGTTGCGTCGATTCGATCCCCAACGGCCAGTGGGAAGCCTCGTCGAGCCTGGCGCTCAACCCGCTGGAGCAATTGCGCTACGTGATCCTGCCGCAAGCCCTGCGCATCGCCGTGGCGCCGACCGTGGGCTTCTCGGTGCAAGTGGTCAAAGGCACCGCGGTCACCTCGATCATCGGCTTCACCGAACTGACCAAGACCGGCGGGATGCTCGCCAACGCGACGTTCGAACCGTTCATGGTCTACGGCCTCGTGGCTCTCGGTTACTTTTTGCTCTGCTACCCCTTGTCCCTCAGTGCGCGCTATCTGGAAAGGAGACTGCATGCCTCTGCTTAGAATTTCGGCCCTGCATAAATATTACGGCGACCACCACGTGCTCAAAGGCATCGACCTGAGTGTCGAGGAAGGCCAGGTGGTGGCGATCATCGGCCGCAGCGGCTCGGGAAAATCCACGTTGCTGCGCACCTTGAATGGCCTGGAGTCGATTAACGACGGCGTGATCGAAGTCGACGGCGAATACCTGGACGCCGCCCGCGCGGACCTGCGCAGCTTGCGGCAGAAAGTCGGGATGGTATTCCAGCAGTTCAACTTGTTTGCGCACCTGACGGTTGGCGAGAACGTGATGTTGGCGCCGCAAGTGGTGCCCAAGGCAAAAGCCAAAGAACTGGCAAAAGAGATGCTGGAACGGGTCGGACTTGGGGAGAAGTTTGATGCGTTCCCCGATCGCTTGTCCGGCGGTCAGCAGCAGCGCGTGGCGATTGCCCGGGCGTTGGCGATGTCGCCGAAGGTGTTGCTGTGCGACGAGATCACCTCGGCACTGGACCCGGAACTGGTCAATGAAGTGCTGAGCGTGGTCCGGCAACTGGCCAGGGAAGGCATGACGCTGATCATGGTCACCCACGAAATGCGCTTCGCCCGGAGGTTGGGGATAAGTTGGTGTTCATGCATCAGGGCAAGGTGCATGAGGTGGGGGATCCGAAGGTTTTGTTTGCCAATCCACAGACGGTGGAGCTGGCGAATTTTATCGGGACGGTTGAAGCGGCGGCGGGCTGAAAGATCTTTAGTGCTTGTAAGGCCTCTTCGCGAGCAAGCCCGCTCCCACATTTAACCGAGTACCTCAGCAAGAACGCGGTCAACTGTGGGAGCGGGCTTGCTCGCGAAGAGGCCATCAGCCACGGCGCAGGTACCCCGCGCTGAAAGATCGCAGCCTTCGGCAGCTCCTACGCGTTGGCGCCAGCGTTTGATCGTGGCACGATGTCGAGGTTATCGACCGAGACCCCCTGACCATGCCGCAATCCCAAGCCAAGAATCTGTCCCTGATCGCCGCAATCGACCTGGGCTCCAACAGCTTTCACATGGTCGTGGCCAAGGCCCAGAACGGCGAAATCCGCATTCTTGAGCGCCTCGGCGAAAAGGTCCAACTGGCCGCCGGCATCGACGACGAGCGCCAGCTCAACGAAGAATCCATGCAGCGCGGGCTCGATTGCCTGAAGCGTTTTGCCCAACTGATCAACGGTATGCCCCCGGCGCCGTGCGGATCGTCGGCACCAACGCCCTGCGTGAAGCCCGTAACCGGGCCGAGTTCATCCACCGCGCCGAAGAAATCCTCGGCCACCCGGTGGAAGTCATCTCCGGCCGTGAAGAAGCGCGCCTGATCTACCTCGGCGTCTCCCACACCCTCGCCGACACCCCAGGCAAACGCCTGGTGGCCGACATCGGCGGCGGCAGTACCGAATTCATCATCGGCCAGCGCTTCGAGCCTCTGCTGCGCGAAAGCCTGCAAATGGGCTGCGTCAGCTATACCCAGCGCTATTTCAAGGATGGCAAGGTCACCCCGGCCCGTTACGCCCAGGCGTACACCGCGGCGCGGCTGGAGATCATGAGCATCGAGCACGCCCTGCACCGCCTGACCTGGGATGAAGCCATCGGCTCCTCGGGTACCATCCGCGCCATCGGCCTGGCGCTGAAGGCTGGCGGTCACGGCACCGGCGAAGTGAATGCCGAAGGCCTTGCCTGGCTCAAGCGCAAGCTGATCAAGCTGGGTGATGCCGAGAAAATCGACTTCGAAGGCATCAAGCCCGACCGCCGCGCGATCTTCCCGGCGGGCCTGGCGATCCTCGAAGCCATCTTCGACGCCCTCGAACTGCAACGCATGGATCACTGTGAAGGCGCCCTGCGTGAAGGCGTGCTCTATGACCTGCTGGGCCGCCATCATCACGAAGACGTCCGTGAGCGCACCCTCAGTTCGCTGATGGAGCGTTACCACGCGGATCTGGAGCAAGCCGCGCGAGTTGAACGCAAGGCCCTGCATGCTTTCGACCAAGTCGCCGCAGACTGGGACCTGGACGACGGCGTCTGGCGCGAATTGCTGGGTTGGGCCGCCAAGGTCCATGAAGTCGGCCTGGACATCGCCCACTATCACTACCACAAGCACGGCGCCTACCTGATCGAGCACTCGGACCTGGCAGGATTCTCCCGCGAAGACCAGCAAATGCTCGCGCTGCTGGTGCGCGGTCACCGCCGCAATATTCCCCGGGACAAGTTTGCCGATTTCGGCAAAGACGGCATCAAGCTGATTCGCCTTTGCGTGCTGCTGCGCTTTGCGATCCTGTTCCACCACATCCGTGGCACCCAGGAAATGCCCCAGGTAGTGCTCAAGGCCAATGGCGACAGCCTGGATGTGTTGTTCCCGGAAGACTGGCTGGACGAAAACCAGCTGACCCAGGCGGATTTCGCGCTGGAAGCGGAATGGCTGACGCGGGTGGGTTTCACACTTAACGTTAGCTAATTGCGCAATACCCCGTAGGAGCTGCCGAAGGCTGCGATCTTTTGATCTTGATCTTGTTGGTACCGCTGAAAAGCAAGATCAAAAGATCGCAGCCTTCGGCAGCTCCTACGGGGGACGGTTTTCACATAAACGTCCGGTGAAAACAAAAATGGCGATCCGCAGGGATCGCCATTTTTTATGAGCCGACGTTTGGGTTAACGCACCGCCAGAATCGGGCTGCCCAGCCGCTCCAGCAACGTTGCCTGGGCACTGCGCGGGTTCTGGTTGCCGGTCGGTGTGTTGCGGATGTAACGACCGTCCGACTGCAGGCTCCAGCTGTGGGTGTTATCGGTCAGATAAAGCTCCAGCTCTTTCTTGACCCGCATGATCAGCTTCTTGCCTTCCACCGGGAAGCAAGTCTCGACGCGCTTGTCGAGGTTGCGCTCCATCCAGTCGGCACTGGAGAGGAACATCTGTTCTTCGCCGCCATTGAGGAAGTAGAAGACCCGGGTGTGTTCCAGGAAGCGGCCAATGATCGAGCGCACGTGGATGTTGTGGGAAACCCCCGGGATGCCCGGACGCAGGCAGCACATGCCACGCACCACCAGATCGATGCGCACACCGGACTGGCTGGCCTTGTACAGCGCGCGGATGATCTTCGGATCGGTCAGCGAGTTGAACTTGGCAATGATGTGCGCCGGTTTGCCGTCGAGGGCGAACTGAGTTTCCCGGGCAATCATGTCGAGCATGCCCTTCTTCAACGTGAACGGCGCGTGCAGCAGCTTCTTCATGCGCAGGGTCTTGCCCATGCCGATCAACTGACTGAACAGTTTGCCGACGTCTTCGCACAAGGCGTCGTCGGAGGTCAGCAGGCTGTAGTCGGTGTACAGGCGGGCGTTGGCCGCGTGGTAGTTACCGGTGCCCAAGTGCGCGTAACGGACAATCTCACCGGCCTCGCGACGCAGGATCAGCATCATCTTGGCGTGGGTCTTGAAGCCGACCACGCCGTAAATCACCACCGCACCGGCCGCTTGCAGACGGCTGGCCAATTGCAGGTTGGACTCTTCGTCGAACCGCGCACGCAATTCGATTACCGCCGTGACTTCCTTGCCGTTACGCGCAGCGTCGACCAGCGCATCAACGATTTCCGAATTGGCGCCGGAGCGGTACAGGGTCTGACGGACCGCCAATACATGCGGGTCCTTGGCCGCCTGGCGCAGCAAGTCGACCACCGGGGTGAACGACTCGAACGGGTGCAGCAGCAGGATGTCCTGCTTGCTGATCACACTGAAAATGTTTTCGCTGTTCTGCAGCAATTTCGGGATCTGCGGCGTGAACGGCAAGTATTGCAGCGCGCGCTGACTGTCCAGGCCAGTGATGCTGAACAGGCGGGTCAGGTTGACCGGACCGTTGACCTGATACAGCTCGGTCTCGTGCAGGTTGAACTGCTTGAGCAAGTAGTCGGACAGGTGTTTCGGGCAGGTGTCGGCGACTTCCAGACGCACCGCATCGCCGTAGCGACGGGAGAACAACTCGCCGCGCAGGGCGCGAGCCAGGTCCTCTACATCTTCGGTATCGACTGCCAGGTCGGCGTTTCGGGTCAGGCGGAACTGGTAGCAACCCTTGACCTTCATGCCCTGGAACAGGTCATCGGCGTGAGCGTGGATCATCGACGACAGGAATACATAGTTGTCGCCAGCGCCGCCGACTTCTTCCGGAACCTTGATGACCCGTGGCAGCAGACGCGGTGCCGGGATGATCGCCAGGCCGGAATCGCGACCGAAGGCGTCGATGCCTTCGAGTTCGACGATGAAGTTCAGGCTCTTGTTCACCAGCAACGGGAACGGGTGCGTCGGATCGAGGCCGATCGGGGTGATGATCGGCGCGATCTCGTCGCGAAAATAACGGCGAACCCAGGTCTTGAGCTTGGTCGTCCAGTAACGGCGACGGATGAAGCGGACCTGATGTTTCTCCAGTTCCGGCAACAGAATGTCATTGAGGATCGCGTACTGGCGGTCAACGTGACCGTGTACCAGTTCGCTGATCCGGGCCAGGGCCTGGTGCGGTTGCAGACCATCGGCGCCGGCCTGTTCACGGGCAAAGGTGATCTGCTTCTTAAGGCCGGCCACGCGAATCTCGAAGAACTCGTCCAGGTTGCTGGAGAAGATCAGCAGAAATTTCAGCCGCTCCAGCAACGGGTAGGACTCATCCAGCGCCTGCTCCAGCACGCGGATGTTGAACTGCAGTTGCGAGAGCTCGCGATGGATGTACAGGCTGCTGTCATCCAGGCCGGGAATGGCAATCGCTGCCGCCGGCGCCGCAGCAGCGGGCTCGGCCACTACTGGGGCGGGAGCTGGCTCCACGTCCGGCGGGGTTTCGTCGATTTGCTCCACCACGGGTTGAGCTTCCTTTTCAGCAACTTCAGAGAGTCCTTCGGTATTCATCGAATGTTCCTGGGAGGGCTATTTTTGCTCTCGTAACAATTGGGCGGCGCGCACGGCAAAGTAAGTCAGGATGCCATCTGCGCCTGCACGTTTAAAAGCGGTCAGGGATTCGAGAATAACCCCTTCGCTCAACCAGCCATTCTGGATCGCCGCCATGTGCATGGCGTATTCGCCGCTGACTTGGTAAACAAACGTCGGCACTTTGAATTCTTCTTTGACCCGGTAAAGGATGTCCAGATACGGCATGCCTGGCTTGACCATGACCATATCCGCACCTTCTGACAAGTCCGCCGCCACTTCGTGCAGGGCTTCGTTGCCGTTGGCCGGGTCCATTTGATAGGAGGCCTTGTTGGCCTTGCCCAGGTTCAGCGCCGAACCGACCGCATCGCGGAACGGGCCGTAATAGGCGCTGGCGTACTTGGCCGAGTAGGCCATGATCCGCACATTCACCTGATCGGCCAGCTCGAGGGCTTCGCGGATCGCCTGGATGCGACCGTCCATCATGTCCGACGGGGCCACCACCTGAGCGCCGGCTGCGGCGTGGGACAGGGCCTGCTTGACCAGTGCGTCGACGGTGATGTCGTTCTGCACGTAGCCTTCTTCGTCGAGGATGCCGTCCTGGCCGTGGGTGGTGAACGGGTCAAGGGCGACGTCAGTGATGACGCCCAGCTCCGGAAACCGATCGCGCAGGGCGCGAGTGGCGCGTTGGGCGATGCCGTTCGGGTTCCAGGCTTCGGCGGCATCCAGCGACTTGAGCTCTGGCGGCGTGACCGGGAACAATGCGACTGCCGGAATCCCCAGTTCGACCCACTTGGCCGCCTCGATCAGCAACAGATCGATGGTCAGGCGTTCAACGCCCGGCATCGACGCCACCGCTTCGCGACGGTTTTCACCGTCCAGCACGAACACCGGCAGAATCAGGTCATCGACGGTCAAAACGTTTTCACGGACCAGTCGACGCGAAAATTCATCACGACGGTTACGACGCAGGCGGGTTGCAGGAAACAAACGGTTGGCGGGGGTAAAGCTCACGGCAGACTCCTGAGCCCGCGCTGGCGGGCGAGCGTGACAGTTATAAGCGGCCATTATGACGAACACATGACGGTTGTGCTTAGCCCTGCGTCACGTAGCCGCATTCCATTGTCGTTGTAGGAATTGTTCACGTCGAGACACATTTGGACACTTTCATGAATGTGCACGAAGGGTTAGGCTGCGCGTTCATTTCGCTAGCACCCAGACAATGCTCCAACAATTTCTGCATGACTTCGGCTACTTTGCCCTTTTTCTCGGCACATTCTTCGAAGGCGAAACCATCCTGGTGCTCGCGGGCTTCCTCGCGTTTCGCGGATACATGGACATCAATCTGGTCGTCGTCGTGGCGTTCTTCGGCAGTTATGCCGGTGATCAGCTGTGGTACTTCCTGGGGCGCAAGCACGGCCGCAAATTACTGGCGCGCAAACCGCGCTGGCAAATGATGGGTGACCGGGCGCTGGAACATCTCCGCAAGCACCCGGACATCTGGGTCCTGAGCTTCCGCTTTGTCTATGGTTTGCGCACGGTGATGCCGGTGGCGATCGGCCTCTCGGGCTATCCGCCGGGACGTTATCTGCTGCTCAACGGGATTGGTGCCGCGGTCTGGGCCAGCGCCCTGGCGGCGGCGGCCTACCACTTCGGTGCGGTACTTGAAGGCATGCTCGGCAGCGTCAAGAAGTACGAGCTGTGGGTGCTGGGTGCCCTGTTGATCCTCGGCCTGGTCCTGTGGCTACGCCGGCGGTTCAAAAATGCTCGCCTGGCGAAGAAGATCTACGCCGACGAGCAGGCTGAACTGGCCCAGACCGCCGAGGCTAAGACGCCAGTCGAGTGAAACGGTTTCTACAGCAGTAGAGACCGATGCCACTGAGCAGGCTGTAACTGATCAGGCCGGCCCAGCCCTGCGCGCTGGCCGGCCACAGCCCGACCAGCGGCGCCAGCCATACCAGCGGCACGTTCGACGCCAGCCGCAGCAGCTCCAGCTTCCACGCCCACGGGCGATTCTCCAGGGCCACGCCCAGCGTAAACAAACCCAGCGCCATCGCACTCCAGCCGAGCACCATGGCGGTGGTCGGCAGGCTCTGTTCCAGACTCATCAAATAGCTGCCCAAGGCGATGTAGACGCAGAACTGCAGCGCCACATACAGCTGCTGCCGGCCGTCCAGCGGCACTTCGAATTTGCGGAACTGGTTCAGGTCCGGCTTGTTCATCGGGTACTTGGCCGCCACGTCCGCCGGCCGCCAACCGGTGCGCATAAACCAGATTCGCAGCTTGTCCCACTGGCTCTGCGCCCGCCGGGCGTCATCCCACAATTGCACATAGAACTGCAGATTGGCCCACAGCGGATTCCAGCTCGCCAGTGGCGTGGTCACGCCGAAAATCACCGGTTCGCTGTCGTCTTCTTCCTGGAAGGAGCCGAACAGACGGTCCCAAATAATGAACACCCCGCCGTAGTTGCGATCCATGTAGAGAGCGTTCTGTGCATGGTGGGCCCGATGATTGGACGGCGTGACGAAAAACCACTCGAACCAGCCGAGCTTGGGAATGTGTTGGGTGTGTACCCAGAATTGATACAGCAGGTTCAGCGCCGCGACGCTGACGAACACCAGCAGCGGCACGCCGAGCACGGCCATGGGCAGATAGAAGATCCAGCCCAGCAGAAACCCGGTACTGGTCTGGCGCAGGGCCGTGGAGAGGTTGTAGTCCTCGCTCTGGTGATGCACCGAATGCGCCGCCCAGAGGATGTTGCGCTCGTGGCCCATACGGTGCAGCCAGTAATAGCAGAAGTCGTAGAGGACGAAGGCAAGCACCCAGACCCAGGCACTGTCGCCCGAGAGTTTGAACAGCGCCAGATGCTCGAGCGCAAACGCATACGTCAGCAGCCCCACACCCTTGGTCAGCAGGCCGGTGGTGGTCGACAACACGCCGGTGCTCAGGCTGTTGATCGCGTCAGCCACGCGGTAGTTGCTCACTGCGCGCCAACGGTCGGCCAGCAGTTCGACGGCTATCAACACAAAGAAAAACGGCACCGCATACAGAATGAAATTCATGACGCGACCTGATCGCAATGGTGATGACTGATCCTGGGTGTAACCGCGAATTAACTCTATGGCAACCCGCGACAAATTAGTGGACATTTAACGCCATGAATCTGGAGAAAAGCCCATGAGCAAAAAAATTGCAGTGATCCTTTCCGGCTGTGGCGTGTACGACGGCGCCGAGATCCACGAAAGCGTGATTACCTTGCTGCGACTGGACCAACGCGGTGCCCAGGTACAGTGTTTTGCACCGAACATCGCCCAGATGCATGTGATCAACCACCTGACCGGCGAAGAAATGCCCGAGTCGCGCAATGTGCTGGTGGAATCGGCGCGCATCGCCCGAGGCAACATCAAGGACATCCGCGAGGCCAGCGTCGAAGACTTCGATGCGCTGATCGTGCCCGGCGGTTTCGGGGCGGCGAAGAACCTCTCCAACTTCGCGGTCGAGGGTGCCGGGTGCTCGGTCCAGCCGGACGTTCTGGCCCTGACGGAAGCCTTTGCCGAAGCCGGTAAACCCGTGGGGTTGATCTGCATTTCGCCAGCGCTGGCGGCGAAGATCTACGGGCCGGGCGTGACCTGCACCATCGGCAACGACGCCGAAACGGCAGCGGCGGTGAACAAGATGGGCGCGACCCACGCCGATTGCGCGGTGAGCGATATTGTCGAGGACAAGGCGCGCAAGCTGGTGAGTACGCCGGCGTATATGCTGGCGCAGTCGATCAGCGAAGCGGCTTCGGGGATTAACAAGTTGGTCGACCGGGTGCTCGAACTGACCCACGAAAATGACGCTTAAAGCAGCAAGATCAAAGATCGCAGCCTTCGGCAGCTCCTACAGGGGTTGGCGTTGACCGTCGGTCGCGGTCAATGTAGGAGCTGCCGAAGGCTGCGATCTTTTCAGGGTTTTCGGGTCAAACGGGTCAAAATCCGGTCCAGCGCATTGGCAAACGCCTGTTTCTCCCGTTCGCCAAACGGCGCGGGCCCACCGCTCATCTGGCCCTGCTCTCGCAGGTCGGTGAACAGGTTACGCACCGCCAGCCGGTCTCCCATGTTCTGCGCGTCGAACTCTTTGCCGCGCGGGTCCAGCGCTGAAACGCCCTTCTTCACCAAGCGGTCAGCCAGCGGCACATCGCTGCAAATCACCAGCTCGCCGGGTACTGCGTGTTCCACCAGGTAATCGTCGGCCGCGTCCGGGCCGCTGGGCACCACGATCAGCTTCACCAGCGCCAGACCCGGTTTGATCTGCGGCTGACCGGCCACCATCACCACTTCGAACTGGCGCTTGAGGGCGAACTTCACCACCAGATCCTTGGCTGCCCGTGGGCAGGCGTCGGCATCGATCCAGACACGCATTTTATTAACCTCTTAAAAACAAAAGATCGCAGGCTTCGCCAGCTCCTACATGAGATCAACGTACACCCGTAGGAGCTGGCGAAGGCTGCGATCTTTTAAAGAATCACTCGGTCAGGAGACTTGCACCCGCCGCTTCTCGGCCATCCGGCTACGACTGTAAAGCACGACAATCGCAATGATCGCCACCGCCTGCGCACTCAGCGAATACGCATCAGCGTGGATGCCGAGCCAGTCGAAGTCAAAGAACGGCACCGGCCGGGTGCCGAAGATTCCGGCTTCCTGCAACGCCTTCACGCCGTGGCCGGCAAACACCACCGACAACGCGCACAGCAACCCGGCGTTGATACCGAAGAACAGCGCCAGTGGCAGTTTTGCCGAGCCACGCAGGATCACCCAGGCCAGACCGACCAACAGCACCATCGCCGTCGCGCCGCCCGCAAGCACCGCGTTATGCCCGGCAGGGCCCGCCTGCAACCACAGGGTTTCGTAGAACAGGATCACTTCAAACAGTTCGCGATACACCGAGAAAAACGCCAGGATCGCAAAACCGAAACGTCCGCCGCCGCCCACCAGGCTGCTCTTGATGTAATCCTGCCAGGCTGCCGCATGGCGACGGTCGTGCATCCACACGCCGAGCCACAACACCATGACGCTGGCGAACAGCGCCGTGCAGCCTTCCAGCAGTTCACGCTGGGCGCCGCTGACATCAATCACGTACGCTGCCAGCGCCCAGGTCCCCAGGCCCGCCAACAGCGCCAGCCCCCAACCGACGTTGACACTGCGCACCGCCGATTGCTGGCCGGTATTGCGCAGGAACGCGAGGATCGCCGCGAGCACCAGAATCGCTTCCAGGCCTTCGCGCAGTAGAATCAACAGGCCAGAGATGTAGCTCAGCGACCAGCTCAAACCATCGCTGCCGAGCAGGCCAGCCGACTCCTTCAACTTGGCCTTGGCCGCGTCCAGGCGCTGTTCGACCTGAACCACCGGCAAGCCATCCTGCAACGACTGACGGTAGGCCATCAGGGATTTTTCAGTGTCTTTGCGCACGTTGGCGTCGACGTTATCGAGGGAGCTTTCGACCAACTCGAAGCCTTCCAGGTACGCCGCCACCGACAGGTCGTAAGCCTGATCGTGTTCGCCGGCACGGTAAGCGGCAATGCTCTTGTCCAGAGTTGCCGCGGTGTAGTCGAGCAACTGTGCCGGGCCACGCTTGACCTGCGGCGGTTGCGCCCGTTGTGCGCGGAAGGTTGCCAAGGCTTGCGGACCCTCGGCGGCCAGTACTTCGGCCGGTGTCTGGCGGGCCAGGTCGGCGATGTTGTAGGTCTTTTCGGATTTGGCCGCGGCCGGGTCGGCGCTGAAGCCAGCGATGTAGGTGGCCAGGTCCCAGCGTTGACGATCATCCAACTGATCGGCAAAGGACGGCATATCGGTGCCTTCGACGCCTTGACCGAGGGTGCTGTAGATCGCGTAGAGGCTGAGGCGATCCAGTCGCGCCGCATCACGCAGGTTGGCCGGTGGCGGCGTCATGCCAACGCCTGCCGGGCCGTCACCGACACCCGCGTCGCCGTGGCACACCGAGCATTGCTGCGCGTACAGCGGCGCACCGCGAGTCGGGTCCGGGGTAATCACCGGAGCCTGGCTGACTTCATACGCGACGGCCAGTTTCGCGCCGAGTTGGCGAGCCTGTCGGGCAACGTCGGTGCCGTCCATGCGTGCAGCAATCGCGGTGCGCAGGTTGTTGACGCCCAGCTCCAATTCGGCGCGCTCGGGTTTGGCCGGCAACTCGGCGATCAAACCTTGCAGAACACCCAGAAATTCCTGCTGCTCGAGGTATTCAGACTCGTCGATAACCTTGCCCGCTTCGACCGCCATCGGGTAATCAGCACCAATGTAATCGAGCAAATGCAAGGCCTTTGGCGCGCCTTCGGCAGTTTCGGCCTGCGCATTGAGGCTGCAGAACGCAATAACCGGCAGCACTAGCCACGCCAGAAAACGGGAGGAGGCAGTCATGAATGAATCTCAAGGGTAAATACGAAGTAATACATTGTTCACTTCCAATGACTTTCACTCAAGCTTTGTTGGTATTTCCTGTTCAGCTGCGCATACATTCAACGGCGAATTGCCACCTCCTCGCCGCATCCGCTCAGGGAAGAATCATTGTTGATGCGCGCCTCTTTTTCTCGCTGCCGCAGAGCTGCGACCATCAAGTGGTCATCCTGCGCACAATAAACACCGTGGCATTCGTCGTCGTAAAGACAGAAGTACAGACTTCGCTGGCGCCCGTATCAGGCCAGAAACAAGTAGTGGCACGCCGTGAAAATACGCAATTAAAAAGCCACTACATAGCCAGCATCCGCGCTTATAATGCCACGCCCTCGCGATAGCGAATCGGCATTTAAGCTCCTCTTTTTGAGGAATTGGCAGGAAGCCAGACTCCCTGCCGATAGGTCCCAACAGCCCGACCAGCAAGCGCGGCTGCCTATACTCAGGGAAGAAGTACCCCCCTATGGCCTCTCGCGCCCTTACCTCGATCGCACTCAGCGCGGTCACCTTGCTCTGCGGTTGTACGGCATTTCGCAACTACGACTCCGAACTCGCGCAAACCAATCAGCAACTGGCCGCCGGCAACGTCGATGCCGCGCTGACCCTGCTGGAAAAGAACAACACCGGCCCGGACAAAGACCTGCTTTATTACTTCGAGAAGGGTGAACTGCTGCGCGCCAAGGGCGACTTGTCCGGCAGCCAGAATGCCTGGAGCAGCGCCGATCAGGTGGTGGGCAAATGGGAAGACTCGGTCAAGTTCGATACCGACAAGTACCTGGCACAGTTCGGCAGCTTCCTGGTCAACGACAAGGTCCGTCGCTACGAAGGCTACGACTACGAAAAAGTCATGCTGACCACCCAGATGGCGCTCAATCTGCTGGCAGTGAACGACTTCGACGGCGCGCGCATGTCGATCAAGAAGACCCACGAACGCGAAGCGGTAATCGCTGATCTGCGGGACAAGGAATACCTCAAGAGCGAAGACGATGCCGAGAAACAAGGCATCAAGACCCAATACAAAGACCTGCAGGGTTATCCCGTCGCCAGCCTTGACGCGCCGGACGTGGTCAGCCTGAAAAACAGCTACCAGAGTGCGTTCAGCCATTACCTGGCCGGTTTCGTCTACGAAGCATTGGGTGAAAAAGACCTCGCCGCGCCGGGTTATCGCAAGGCCGCCGAGCTGCGCCCGAACACGCCACTGCTCGAACAGGCACTGGTCAACCTCGACAAGCCTGCCAAGGATGACGACAGCGATATTCTGATCGTGGTGCAAAGCGGTCTGGCGCCATCCCGGATTCGATCCGCATTCCGCTGCCATTGCCGATCAGCAACCAGATGGTGATCACCCCGCTGTCGTTCCCGATTATCAAGCCGGACACCTCGACTGCCATCCTCACCCAGATCGGTGTGGACGGTCAGCAGTTGAACCTGACTCAACTCAACAGCACTACCGCCATGTCCCGCCGCGCCCTGCGTGACGACATGCCAGGCATCATCCTGCGCACCACCGTACGTGCCGTGACCAAAGGCGTGGCACAGAAGAAGATCAACGAAACCAACCCGCTGGCGGGTCTGGCAGTCGGTATTTCTTCAGCGGTGCTTGAAGGTGCCGATACCCGTACGTGGCGCACCTTGCCGGACTACACCCAAGTGGTACGCCTGCGCTTAAAGAAAGGCGAGCACCAAGTCACTCTGCCGAGTGCCGTGGGCGGTTCGGTGGTCAAGGTGACTGTCGATCAGCGCTATCAGGTCATCAGCTTGCGCGCCGTGGGTAACCACGTATTCGCCAGCGGCCTGGCCGCGCACGTGATCCAGAGCGCCAACCCAACCGCAGTAGCCAGCCTCAAACAACCTTAAGAACGGAGTCTTTGCATGCGCTTCAAAATCATCGCTGTCGCCGCCCTGGCCTTGCTGGCCGGTTGCGCTACCCCGCCACCGCCGGAGCCAGGCAGCGCTGCGAGTAAAGTCGTGGCCATGGGCCCGCTCAAGAACATCGTGGTCGGCGCCATGCGCGTCGCCCGGGAAAATGGCTTCATGACAGTCAATGTGCAGTTGAGCAACACCCTTAACAGCAACAAGACGTTCTACTACCGCTTCGCCTGGCTCGGCCCCGAAGGTTTCCCGGTTGCCGATGAAGAAGTCTGGAAAAGCATGACGATGTATGGCGCGCAGACCAGCTTCATTCAGGCCATTGCGCCAACCGCCAAAGCCGTGGATTTGCGTCTCGAAATCAAGACGCCTTAAGCCCCACACCCTATTCGTTCAGTTCTAGAGAGCATTCCCATGTTTGCACGCTTTTCGTTCATCGCCATCCTCGCCCTGCTGGCCAGCGGCTGCGCCAACACCTCGCCAACGCTGGGTAGCAAGAACATCAGCTACGGTGACACCAAGGCTGTGGAAACCGTGACCAACGAGTTCGGTTCCACCGACCTGCAGATGATCGCCGAGTCCATGACCCGTTCCCTGGCCCAGTCCGGCATCATGCAGGGTCGCCCGGTGGTTCAGGTCTACGACGTGAAGAACAAGACCAGTGAGTACATCGATACCCGCGAAATCACCACCAGCATCAAGACTCAACTGATGAAGAGCGGTGTGGCACGTTTCGCCAGCGATAACACCGCGATGCAGAGCCAGGTTGACCAGCTGAAGCTGCAAAACCAGAGCGGCCTGTACAAGAAAGCGACCGTGGCCAAGACCGGCAACATGATCGCTGCCAAATACCGTCTTGAAGGCTCGATCAGCTCGATCGTCAAGCGCAGCAGCGACTACAAGGACGTCTTCTACAAATTCAGCCTGCAATTGATCGACGTTGAAAGCGGTCTGGCCGAATGGATGGACGAAAAAGAGATCCGCAAAACCACGGAGCGTTAATCAATGCGCACATGGATTGGCATGATAGCCCTGGCTTGCACGCTCAGCGTGCAAGCGGCCCCGAAAGTGGCAGTCACGGATCTGGCGTATCAGGAACGTGTGGAGCAATACATCCACACCGTCTCGGCGCAGAGCAATTACCGCGAGGGTTACTACAGCGCCAGCGGTTCTTCGAGCTACAACGAGTACGAGGCCAGGACCAGCTACATCGAGCAGACCGAGCTGCGTAAATTCACTGGCGACATCAAGGGTGAAATCCTGCGCACCGGCATGTTCCAGCTGATTCAGGGCACGCCTTATACCGCTTCGTCCAAGGGTGACATCTACGATGTGATCAAGCGGATCAAGGCCGGTAACTTCAAGGGCGCGGATTACGTGCTGTTCGGCACGGTGTCGGACATCGACTTCACCCAGGACACGAACGAGCTGGCGAACACCGACAGCTATTCAGCGGTGCTGGCGTTGACCCTGGTGGCGGATTTCAGCCTGATCAACACCAAGACCTTCGAAATCACCTCGGCCTTCACGGCGATGGGCGAAGGCCAGGACACCAAACTGGTGAATGGCCGGGACATCAAGATTTCGCTGAACCGTCCGCGGGTGGTGCGTGACGTATCCAAGGCATTGGGCGAGGACGTGGCCGGGCAACTGAGCCAACATCTCGGCGGCGGCAGTTACGAGAAGCCGGGGCAAGCCCCGCAGCGTAACAACCTGCCACGGGATACGGCGCCGGTTATTTTACGCTGAATCTGACGCTGATCGTTCCCACTGCGTAGGAACGATCAGGCGCCCCGAAGAGGTTAATTCCGATCAGTTAAGAACATCTCAAGGTGACACGCGCTCTTTGTAGCAGCTGGCGAAGCCTGCGTTCGGCTGCGCAGCAGTCGTTAGATCAGCTCCCCGGTTCTTTCAGGCAAACCGCGTGTGCAGGATTTACGACTGCTTCGCAGCCGAACGCAGGCTTCGCCAGCTGCTACAGATCGCGTTTAGCTTAACTGATCGGCATTACCTGAAGAGGTCGCCTTTTTGTGCCCAAGGGTTTACATCACCGCTTTGCGCAGCGTCGCCATGAACGCCGCAGCACCGATGAACAGCCCGGCAAACGTGCGGTTCATGCGTTTCTGCTGTTTGGGGGTGCGCAACAGTCGCAGCACTCGGGACGCCAGCCCGGTGTAGCCGGCCATGACGATCAGGTCGACACAGATCATCGTCGCACCGAGGATCAGGTACTGAGCCACCAACGGTGCGTGCGGGTCGATGAACTGCGGCAACACCGCCAGCATGAACACCAACGCCTTGGGGTTGCTGATGTTCACCAGGAAACCACGGAATACCAGCGCCAGCGGCTTACCGATCTGGCGCACAGACGCCTCATCGCTCATGTCGCTGGGCAGCGCACGCCATTGCTTGACCGCGAGATAAACCAGATAAGCCACACCAAACCATTTGATCGCATAGAACGCGGTAGCCGAAGCTGCGAGGATCGCACCGACACCGGCCGCTACAATCGCAATCTGCAACGCCAGGCCCAGTTGCAAGCCCAGGGCATTCCAGTAGCCGCGCCAGAAACCGTAGCGCAGGCCGCTGGACATCGACGCAATCGCGCCGGCACCGGGAGACAGACTGATCACCCAGCAGGCAGCAAAAAACGCCAGCCATGTTTGAAGCACCATCGCACACCTCGACTCAGACTCGTGACAGACGTCTAAACTAATGCGGCTTTGGCGCAATGACTACCGATTTTTGTCGGAGGGCCCTTTCGCGAGCAGGCTCGCTCCCACAGTAGATCGGTGGCGCTCACAAATCCCCTGGGGGAGCGAGCCTGCTCGCGAAAGCAATGTGTCAGGCAACAGAAGGCTTATTTTTCAAACCCGCTCGAAGGAAACACATCACTCCCGCGCCAGCGTCGAACCGAGCGCTGGAAGAACAGGCTGTTAGGCACTTGCACCATCGCGCTGCCAGTTCCCGCCTCTTCAGCTTCGATCAACGTGGTGAAGAGCAAATTGATCGCTACCACCCGGCCTTTGACGCCGGGCTTGTCGAGGGTGTCCACCAACTCGACCACATCACCGATGCGGAACGGGCCGACAGTGAAGATCAGGATCGCGCACAGCAGATTGGAGAGCACGCTCCACATGGCGAAGAACGCCACCGCAGCCACCGCGACGAACCCGGACAGCGCGGTCCAGAGCACCGTGGCCGAAACGCCGAGACGTTCCAGTACAAAAATCAGCGCGCTGCCCATGATCAGCCAGCGCAGACCACCACGCAGCGGCATCAGCAGTTGCGGCGGAAACGGGTAACGATCGCCCAGTCGGGTCAGGCCTTTGGCGACGAAGCGCTGGGCAAAATACCCGGCCAACAGGATCAGCAGGATTTGCACGCCGAGCCAGATCGGCTCGACCCACATCGCCGGCAGCGGCAGCTTGAAGGCGTCCATCAGGACAGCGCCTCCAGCTCCGCCTGCATGCTTTCCAGCAGTTCCAGGGCTTCCATCCAGGATTCTTCCAGTTGCGCTTCACGCACCTTCAGCTTGGCCTGTTCGGCCAGCAGATCACGCAATTCGTTCTTGCGCGCCGGCTCATAAATATCGCTGTCGCCGAGGCTGGCATCGATCTTCGCCAGCTTCTCGTGCAGCTTGCCCAGCTCGGCTTCGAGCTTGTCGGCTTCACGCTTGTGCGGCGCCAGTTGCTGACGCAACGCAGCGGCAGCCTGGCGCTGAGCCTTCTTGTCGGTCTTGTCCGGGTTCACCGGCGTGTTGCTGACCGGGGCGTTGCGCTGGCGATACTCCACCAGCCAACGGGTGTAGTCCTCCAGATCGCCGTCGAACTCTTCGACTTTGCCGTCCGCCACCAGATAGAAGTTGTCGGTAGTGCTTTTGAGCAAATGACGATCGTGGGAGACCACCAGTACCGCACCGCTGAATTCCTGCAACGCCATGGTCAGCGCCAGGCGCATTTCCAGGTCCAGGTGGTTGGTCGGTTCGTCGAGCAGCAACAGGTTCGGCCGCCCCCAGGCGATCAACGCCAACGCCAGACGGGCCTTCTCGCCACCGGAGAAGTTCAGCACCGGCTCATCGATACGCGCACCGCGGAAGTCGAAACCGCCGAGGAAGTCGCGCAAGGTCTGCTCGCGCTCGGTCGGCGCCAGGCGCTGCATGTGCAGCAGCGGGCTGGCTTTGGAGTCCAGAGAATCGAGCTGATGCTGGGCGAAGTAGCCGACCACGGTGTTCTCGCCACGGGTCAGGCGACCGGACAAGGGCTCGAGCTCACCGGCGAGGTTTTTGATCAGGGTCGATTTACCGGCACCGTTGGGGCCGAGCAAACCGATGCGCGCGCCGGGGGTCAGTTGCAGCTTGACCTTCTCCAGCACGGCTCGTTCGCCATAACCCAGGCGAGCATCGGAGATATCAATCAACGGGCTGGATATTTTGTGCGATTCGCGAAAAACGAAGTCGAACGGCGAATCGACGTGAGCGGCGGACAGCTCTTCCATCCGCTCCAGCGCCTTGATCCGGCTCTGGGCCTGACGGGCCTTGGTGGCCTGGGCCTTGAAGCGGGCGATGTAGCTTTCCATGTGCGCGCGTTGCGCCTGCTGCTTCTCGTAGGCCTGCTGTTGCTGGGCCAGGCGTTCGGCACGGGCGCGTTCGAAGGCGCTATAGCCGCCGCGGTACAGGGTGATCTTGCGCTGATCGACGTGGGCCACGTGATCGACCACGGCGTCGAGGAAGTCCCGGTCGTGGGAGATCAGCATCAACGTGCCGGGATAGCTCTTGAGCCAGTCTTCGAGCCAGATGATGGCGTCGAGGTCCAAGTGGTTGGTCGGTTCGTCGAGCAGCAGCAGGTCCGAGGGGCACATCAATGCCTGCGCCAGGTTCAGACGCATCCGCCAGCCACCGGAGAAATCGCCGACCTGACGATCCATCTGATCGTTGGTGAAGCCCAAACCGGCCAGCAGCTTGCGCGCCCGGGCGTCGGCGGTGTAACCATCGGCGCTGTCGAGTTCGGCGTGCAGGCGCGCCTGGGCGGCACCGTCATGGGCTGCTTCGGCGGCGGCGAGGTCGCGTTGCACCTCACGCAGGCGCAGGTCGCCATCGAGCACGTAGTCGACCGCGATGCGATCGAGGGTGTCGATCTCCTGGCGCATGTGGGCGATACGCCAGTCGCCCGGCAGCAAGCAGTCGCCCGAGTCCGGGTGCAGGTCACCCAGGAGCAAGGCGAACAGGCTCGATTTGCCGGCGCCGTTGGCACCGATGAGGCCGGCTTTGTGGCCGGCGTGCAGGGTCAGCTCGGCGTCTTCTAGCAGACGTTGCGGGCCACGCTGTAAAGTCAGGTTCTGAAGTCGAATCATAATGGCGGCGGAGTCTACCAGCTTCGCTCGCAACTGGCGCGAGTAGCACTATGTCCTCTGACCTGTGGAGCTTTTCCCTTGGCACTTACGCCCGCCCCGGCGTTGAAAGCCTGTGCCTGCAATTGCAGTCGGCGGGGGCAAATGTCTGCCTGCTGCTCTGTGGCCTATGGCTGGAACAACGGGGTGTGGGCTGCAGCGAGCAACGCTTGCAGCAACTTTTTCAGGTGGCCGGGCCTTGGGAGGTGAATGTCGTGCAACCGATGCGCACGTTACGCCAGCAATGGAAAGCTGCCGCCGCTGACGACGCCGAACTCAATGCGTTACGCGAGCAAATCAAGGCGCTGGAGCTGGAGGCCGAACGGCATCTGCTATTGCAACTGGAACGCACGGCCCAAGGCTGGCCGCAAGGTGAGGTGACCGAACCATCGGCCTGGCTGGAAGGTGTGGCGGCTGGCGCCGCCAACCTGGACCGCGACGCGCTGCTTCAGCTGCGCGTCGCGGTAAGCGGCACTTAGGAAGCGCTGGTTGGGGTGGTTGCAGTGCTCGACGTCGTTGCCGGGGTTGGCGCAGCGGTGGCTGTCGAGGTAGTTGCGGCCGGAGCAGACGATGCTGCAGAAGCCGGGGTAGCAGGCTTGGCGACTGGCGCGGCAGCCGGTTTGGCGGCGACTGGTTTTTTCACTGCTGGTTTCGCAGCCGGTTTTGCAGCAGCAGGTTTTGCAGCCGGTTTTGCAGCAGCAGGTTTCGCAGCCGGTTTCGCAGCCACTGGCTTCGCAGCGGGCTTGGCGGCGCTGGCGGTAGCCGGTTTTGCAGCAGCCGTTTTAGCAACCGGCTTGGCGGCTGGTTTGGCGGCCGCCGTTTTGGCCGCTGGTTTTGCTGCAGGCTTGGCCGGTGCTTTTGCAGCAACCGGTTTGGCAGCGGTTTTAGCCGCAACTGGCTTGGCGGCCGGTTTGGCAGCGGGTTTTGCAGCAGCGGTTTTAGCCGCTGGTTTAGCGGCTGGTTTTGCAGCGGCAGTTTTTGCAGCAGCCGGTTTGGCAGCCGTTGCTTTAGCCGCGGGTTTCGCAGCGCTGGCAGCGACCGGTTTTTTTGCTGCAGGTTTTGCTGCGGCTTTGGCCGGCGCTTTGGCAACCGGTTTGGCGGCAGGCTTGGCGGCTGCTTTTGCAGCAACCGGTTTGGCAGCGGCTTTCTTGGCAGGTGCCGCAGCTGGCTTGGCCGAACGCAGGGACAACGCCTTGCTGACAGCCTCTTGTACGCGACCGACGCCCTGGGCCAATTTCAGGCTTTCTTGAGCATCACGCTTGAGTTGCAGAATGTAGCCGCGGGTCTCGGACTGACGATCCTTCAAAGCATCGAGCAGGTCTTCGAGCTGCTTCACTCCGTCCTTGGCCTTGGCTTGTGCCTTGGCTTTGCCGGCCGAAGCAGCGTCCTGCAATTTGGTACGGGATTTGTGCAGTTTTTCTTGCGCTTTTCCGCGCTGCTTTTCCAGTTTGGCGAGCAGTTTTTCAGCATCAGCCAAGGCTTGGGAACAAGCGGTTTCCAAATGCTCGAGCAGGCTGCCCGAAAGTTGTTGGAGTAAGTGCAACGGAGTATTTACAGGCTTCTTGGTGGCCGACATGGTTTACCTCCTGGCTGACGTGAATGCGGCTCATACTAGACCTCTGCTGACACCGCCGCTAGGTCATGTTGACAGTATCGAAAGCGTGGCGTTGCAGCGGATTGAAAATGTTCTGCGTCTGCGTAAAAGCAGTTCACCGTTTAACCCATTCTCGCTGGCATAATCCCCCGCATCTGAGGTCGGAGAGTACCCATGCCGCGCTACCTTTTTTTATCCCTGCTCGTGTGTTTTTCCACCGTTCAAGCCGCCGAAAAAACCGCTGAAAATGATGCTCACGATCTCGCTTACAGCTTGGGTGCAAGTCTGGGCGAACGCTTGCGCCAGGAGGTTCCCGACCTGCAACTTCAGGCGCTGGTCGATGGCTTGCAGCAAGCCTATCAGGGCAAACCCCTGGCACTGAAGGACGCGCAGATCGAACAGATTCTTGCCGACCACGAAGCCCAGATCGCCTTGCAACCGGCCGCGCCACAAAGCGAAGAAGCCCTGGAAAAAGAGCAACGCTTTCTCACCGAAGAAAAAGCCAGGCCCGGGGTTCATGAATTGGCCGATGGTGTGTTGATGACAGAACTGGCGCCAGGCACCGGCGCGAAGGCAGGTCCGAATGGCAAGGTTCAAGTCTTGTACATCGGTCGATTGCCTGACGGCACGGTGTTCGATCAGAACAGTCAACCGCAGTGGTTCAGTCTCGACAGCGTGATCACTGGCTGGCGCAGCTCGCTGCAAAATATGCCGGTGGGGGCAAAATGGCGCCTGGTGATTCCATCGGCCCAGGCCTATGGCGCCGACGGTGCCGGCGATCTGATCGCACCGTTCACCCCGCTGGTATTCGAAGTCGAATTACGCGGCGCCACCAGCTGATAGCACAAACGAAAAACGGCGCGCAAAGCGCACCGTTTTTTAGCGTGTTGCCGGAAAGGGTTCAGGCCTGAACCGAATCCTCTTCCTTGTGAGCGGTGTGCAGCACTTCGATCAGGCAATCTTCCAGCTCGAAGCGTTCGTGCAGCAGGCCACCCAGTTCCTTGAATCTCTCGGCTACGCACTGGCCTGCATCACACAGGTCGTTGAACGCCAGCAGCTTCTCGGTGATGACGTCGATGCGCGGATAGATCGTCTCGGCCAACTCCAGGCCACGAGTGTCACCAAAGGCCTTGGCTTCACCGGTGAGCTGTTCGTAGATTTCGAAATGCCCCGCCGATACGTAGTCGACCAGCACCCCGCAGAATTCCTGCAACGGCTTGCGGTTCTCGCCCAGAGCCTCAGGCTTGGCGCCGAGAGCATCATAGGCCCAAACCAGTTCGTGACGCTCCTGCAACCAGCGGTCGATCAGCAGATGCACTCCACCCCAGCGTTCCTGAGCATTCTGACAACTTTCGAGCATGGCGATCTCTCTTCCCTATGTGGGTCATGCTGCTCTACACCTGCCGCACTCTTGAAGGGTCAAGGATCGGCCAGGCAGAGCGTCATCGAGCAACACAATTCCAACGACACGTGCGGGCCAGATTATGCCCGCACGACAATGGCTTCAAGGTACGCAGGAGATAAAGTTCATACAAGTGTTTAATCACCCGTCCCGACCCGGTGCGACGACTCGCCGCTGGGCGGTCCCTGACAGGCGATCCAGACGTGGCGCAGCACCTGATAACTCCCCAGGATCAGCATCGCGACGAAGAACAGCAGACTCCATTCGGGGATGCTCAGATCAAATAAGGTCCACGAGATCTCGGCGCAGTCGTCAGCGCCCTTGAACAGCCCTTGTACGACGTAACCCCAGGGCATATTCCCGAACCAATCATCCAGATTGAACGAACAGAACGCGAGTTGTTGTTGCGGATCACTCTGCAACAGCACCTGCCGCCACGCCGCGACAGTCCCACCCAGACTGGCGGACAAACCCAACAACCAATAGACGAAAGAACCGAATCGCCGCGGACCATGAACCGAAGCCACCAGGCAAACAACCATGAGCAACGCCAGGCAACCGCGCTGCAATAAACACAGCCCGCAGGGTTTGAGCCCGACCACATATTCGAGGTAACAGGAAACGCCCAAGGCCAGGGCACCTGCAGTGAAAGCCAAGAAAAACAAGGAGCGTGTGCAGGCCAATGACATGGCTAATCCGTAACAGTAGAGACAGGCGGTTACGGTAGAGGAAAGCGCGCCAGCCTTTCAAGGCAGGCCGGCACGGACACTTCACCAGAGGTGTAGGGAATTCCCGACAGAGTAGAGAGGATAAGATGCAATCCTATGTAGGACGCTTCCGATACAAGTCTACAAAGGTAAACATTCGGCGAAATCCGTCGACGGGTTCGCGACTTAAACAACGCTCTGTAGCAGCTGCCGAGCCTGCGAGGCTGCGTTCGGCTGCGCAGCAGTCGTGAAACCTGAGTACGCAGTTTGCCTGACATACCGTGCTGCCTGATTTCACGACTGCTTCGCAGCCGAACGCAGCCTCGCAAGCTCGGCAGCTGCTACAAGTGACGGTCGGATCAGGCGCGAACCGCTACCGGCAGCGGTGCCGCCAGCAGGCGCTCGTCCAGCAGGCCAAGGCCTTCCTGGAACAGTTGGTTGCTGCGCTCGGTATCGCCCAACTGCGCCAGCAACCTGGCCAGCTCCGCACAGGCTTCCGGGTTGCGCTGCAGGCGCAGGCTGCTTTCCAGATAGTCCCGGGCCTTGCCCCACAGACTGCTTTGCAGGCACAGACGGCCCAGGGTCAGCAGCAGACTCGGGTCGGCCGGGTGATCCTTGAGCCAGCCCTCGGCAGTTTGCAACTGCCGCGCCGGATCGCTGCCGCGTACCAGCCCGTAAAGACGAGCCAGATGACTGTCATAGTTGCGCTTGAGTGCCGCACGCAGGATTTCTTCAGCCTCGACCTGGGCACCTAATTGGCGCAGTTGTTCGGCATAGGCCAGCACCAGTTGCGGTTCCTGACGCTGGCCGTTGGTGAGCTGTTTCCAGGCGCGAGTGAGCGACTGCAACCCGACCGTGCCATCTTCTTCTCCACGCGCCGCAAGGCTGAGGTTTTGGCCCCAGGCCCGACGCTCCAGCTCAGCCAGTTCGGCGACAGGCAGGACTTTGTCCTTGCGCAACTCCGGCAGCAGGCGAATGACCGCCGACCAGTCGCCCCGCTGCTGATGCAGGCGCTGTAGCTGACGCAGAGTCTGCACGTTGTGCGGGTGACGCTCGTGCATGGCTTCCAGGGTCGCCAGGGCGCCTTCGGTATCACCACGATCGGTCTGCAATTGCGCGTGACTCAAGGCAATCGCCAACTCGGCCTGGGGCTGGCGCTCAAGGGCGCGCTCCAACAGGTTGTCGCATTCCTCGTAGTGACCTTGTTCGTTGGCGGCACGTGCCGCACCGAGGTAGTACAGCAGTGGCTGACGCTCGGCTTCTGCAGCCCGGTACAGATGGCGCTGGGCACTGGCCCAGCGACCTTCGGCGAGGTCCAGCTGGCCATGCTCGATGGCGACTTGCACCCGGCGGCTGCGATTGCGACGGGACCACGGATTGACCACGCCGCTGGAAGTCGTCACCAACTCGATCAACGCCTTGATACCCCAAAACACCAGCCAGAGCACGGCCAGCAAGGCCAGGGTCGCCCACAGGCTCGACTCGTAACGGAAGCTCTTGTAGGCGATCAATACGTAGCCCGAGTGCTCGGCAATCGCCAGCCCCAGCACCCCGGCGGCGGCGATGACCAGAAACAGGATCACATAGAGGCGTTTCATGGCGTGGCCTCCTGCGCGGTGTTCGCGGCAGGTTTGGCCAGCGGCTTGATCGAGTCCTCGGCACTGACATTGCGTCGTTCAAGATAGGCCTGGACCGAACTCAACGTGCCCGTCAGGTCAGGCGTAACGACCGTAACCGGCTGCGTGCTCAACTCGCCAACCTGCTCAAGCATCACCTTGCTCTGCGGGTTGTCCGCATTGAAGTTGCCCTTGAGCACATCCCGCGCTTCGGCCAGCGCCTGGGTATACACCGGCGCCTGACCATTGAGCGCAGCCCACTGCGCCTGCTCCAGCGCCAGACTCAAGGCCAGCCGTACCTGGCTCAAACCCTGCCCGGCCAACAGGGGGCGAACATTCTTTTCGGCATTGAAGTCGATGCGGATGTAACGCGAAACCTGATCCCACCATTGCGCCCAACGACTGGCGCCGTCGCCATCGGCGGTCAGGCCCAACAGCGATTCGCCACGGTCCTTGTACTCCGGCGCCAGCTCGGTGAGGTTGATCACCTGGTCACGCAAGGCGCCCAGTTTCAGGAACAACCCGGTGCGGTCCGGCTGCCCGGTGCTGCGCAAGGCCACCAGGGTCTTGGCCACTTGCTCGCGGGCGGCAAAGGCGCCGGGGTCGTTCTGTTCTCGGAGAATTTCGTCGGCGCCCTGCACCAGGGCCTGGGCGCTGCTGATGTCCTGCAATGCCGAAAGACGCAGGCTGGCCAGACGCAGCAAGTGCTCGGCCTCGGCCAGACGCCAATCCTTGCGGCTGGCGCCGAGGACGCTTTCCAGCTTTTGATTCAAGCGTTGTTGATCGCCTTGCAACTGCGTCACCAGACGGCGGCGGTCTTCCAGCTCGTCGGCGGCAGGCAGTTGCTCCAGGCGTGCGGTCAGGCGCTGATCACTGAGTTTCAGGCTTTGTGCCTGATCGCTCAAGGCCTGGACCTGACTCAACTGCGCTTGAGTATTGGCTTGCAGGTGACGTACCTGCCAGACACCCCAGCCCCCCACGGCAACCCCTGCGGCACCCAACAACAGTGCAACAATTGCCAGGCCATTGCCTCGGCGCTGCACAGCAGCAGGTGGTGGTGTTTCAACAGGTGCATCAAGCACCGGCTGGATGTCATCTTCAGGCAAGGCTGTTTCGCTCACGTATCCATCCTTTGCATTAGAGAACGGGTACGGGTTGCTCCCGTAACGCCGTCAGCAAAGCCGCGGCGTTCGCGCCACGACAATCCACAACTGTTTGAGCCCCGGCGGCACGTGCCAGCTCGGCGACTCTTGGGCTTGGAACAAACAACGGCAACCGCGCCAACCTTGGCCAGGCATCGCCTGCCAATTGGTGCAGGTGCTCGAAACCCTGTCCACTGCTGACCACCAGCCCGTTCAAGCGTTCCGCTTCGATCCGGTCCGGCAACGCAGCCGTCGCATAGCGCGGCAAGCCGCGACGGTACAACTCCAGATAATCGACACTAGCACCAAGCTCGCGTAAACGCTCAGCCAGCAACTCGCGCCCACCCTCCCCGCGCATGATCAACACACGTGGATCGGGCCGGGCGATAGCCTCGCGCAACTCAGGAAGTTCAAGCAAGGCTTCGCTGTCATCGCCCTCGGCCGAGAAGCTCACCTCCAGCCCGAAAGCCTCAAGGACGTATGCCGTCGCGGCGCCCACGCTGAACCACTTCAGCTGAAGCGGCCGCGGCCAACACTGGCTGAGCAGATCGATGCCGATTCTGGCGGCCGGCTTGCTGACCACAATCACCGCACAGTAGCGATCCAGACCTGCTATCACTGCGCGCATTGTGTCAGAGGGCGCAATCGGCTCTATCTCCAAAAGCGGCAGACAGCTGCTGAAAATCCCCTGCTCGGCCAGCACGCAGCTCAGCGCCGCCGACTCATCCGCAGGGCGCGTCAGCAGCAGGCGCCAGCCGGTCACTCGTGACCTGCCTCGCCGTAGACCGCTTTAAGAATGTCGCCGGCGCCCTGGCTCAGCAGATCTTCGGCGACCTGCACACCCAGCGCTTGAGCTTCACTGCGCGGCGCACGGGCCTGGGCGTTAAGCAGCAGGCCACCACTTGGATCGCCCACCAGCCCACGCAACCAGATCTGATCGCCTTCAAGCACGGCGTAGCAGGCGATCGGCACTTGGCAGCCGCCATTCAGATGTTTGTTGAGGGCACGTTCGGCTGTAACGCGGGTGGCGGTGTCCTGGTGATGCAGGGGCGCGAGCAAGGCGTGGATTTCGCTGTCGACGCTGCGGCATTCGATACCGACCGCACCTTGGCCGCCGGCCGGCAGGCTGTCGTCGACGCTGATGGCCGAGGTGATGCGATCTTCGAAACCCAGGCGAATCAAACCGGCGGCGGCGAGGATGATGGCGTCGTATTCGCCGGCGTCGAGCTTGGCCAGACGCGTGTTGACGTTGCCGCGCAGGAAACGGATTTCCAGGTCCGGACGCCGGGTCAGCAACTGGGCCTGACGGCGCAGGCTGGAGGTCCCGACGATGCTGCCCTGAGGCAACTCATCCAGGCCGGCGCAGGTGTTGGAAACGAACGCATCGCGTGGGTCTTCGCGCTCGCAGATGCAGAACAGACCGAGGCCTTCAGGGAAGTCCATTGGCACGTCTTTCATTGAATGCACGGCGATGTCGGCTTCGTTTTCCAGCAGCGCGGTTTCCAGTTCCTTGACGAACAGCCCCTTGCCGCCGATTTTCGACAGTGGCGAGTCAAGCAGCTTGTCGCCGCGACTGACCATGGGCACCAGCGTTACCAGCAAGCCCGGTGGGCTTCTTCGAGGCGAGCTTTAACGTATTCGGCCTGCCATAGGGCCAGCGCACTTTTACGGGTGGCGATGCGGATTTCGCGAGAGGACATGGATCAATCCGTACTGAATAGATACGGCGGATAATAACAGCTCAGTCAAATCCACTTTGACTTGTATCAGGAACTGCACGGCCTCCCTGGCCTTCGACATCCGGCAATCGGGTGTGAAATCCGCCTGTGAATGGCGGATTAAAGCTGCTGCATCATTTTGCGCACGCCGGCCACGTGACGGCGGCTGACAATCAGCGCGTCGCCGTTCAGGCCTTTGAGGAACAGCTGGAAATGCCCCAGCGGCGTACGTTGCAGGCGCTCGATACGTTCGCGGGCAACCAGGGCGTTGCGGTGGATCCGCACGAAACGGTCGCCGAATTCATCTTCAAGAGCCTTGAGCGGTTCATCCAGCAACACTTCGCCGCCTTCGTGGCGCAAGGTCACGTACTTGTGGTCAGCAATGAAATAGACCACCTGGCCCAACGGGATCAGCTCAATGCCTTTGCGGGTGCGCGCACTGATGTGGCTGCGCGGGCCGCTACCGGTTTCGGCGGCCGGGCGAGTCAGGGCGGCAAGCTGGACGCGATTGGGCCGCTCGGCCTTCTTCAAGGCCTCGAGCAATTGCTCGACGCGCGCCGGCTTGACCAGATAACCGACACCGCTGGCCTGCAAGGCCTCCACGGCGAATTCATCGGGGCCGGTGCAAAACACCACGGCTGGCGGTGTTTCGCGCTCGCACAATCGTGCAGCCACTTGCAGACCATCAAGGCCTGGCATGCGGACATCGAGCAGCACGATATCCGGCTTGTGGCTGTCGATCAGCGCCAACGCCTCTTCGCCGTTCGTGGCGCCGGGCTCCATGACACTGTATCCCTCGAGTTCGCCGACCATTCGGCTCAGGCGCTCGCGGGCTAGGGGTTCGTCATCAACGATCAGGACATTCATATTGCGCTGGATTCCTGCGTGAGTCTCGCACAAGGATAGCGTAGACAGGTGAAGTGACATCCGTCACCGCGATCCACGCTAAGACTGGCGCGAGGGCCAAAAAGTGCCGCGAGACCGGCGGCTAAATTTTCATCTGCCGGGCGATTGGCGGCCCGGGCCCGCGTTGGCGAGGCATCGCCGTAGGGATTGCTGATACACAATATGAACACCCCCCTCTTCTTATAGTCAGCCGCAGCGTAAAGAAGTGCGCTGTTCCTACTGTCCAACTGTAGACGGTTGCCGGCGCGATATTGCTCAAATGAAAAATATCGTTGCGCAATTCCCTCCGGGGTTGCCCCGAGTATGGGCCTGTACATGAGAAAAAAACGTATCGACCAGTGTCAGCGACAGGATTGGCAACCCTGTTATTATCCGCCACAGCGTTCAACGCCAACTTTCTTCAAGCCGATACGAGCGAATTCATGAGCACTGACAAGACCAATCAGTCCTGGGGCGGCCGCTTCAGTGAACCCGTCGACGCCTTCGTCGCCCGCTTCACCGCCTCCGTCACTTTCGACCAGCGCCTGTATCGCCACGACATCATGGGCTCGATCGCCCACGCCACCATGCTGGCCAAGGTCGGCGTGCTGAGCGATGCCGAGCGCGACAGCATCACCGATGGCCTGAAGACCATCCAGGGTGAAATCGAGGCCGGCCAGTTTGACTGGCGCATCGACCTCGAAGACGTGCACATGAACATCGAGGCGCGCCTGACCGACCGCATCGGCGTGACCGGTAAAAAGCTGCACACCGGCCGTAGCCGCAACGACCAGGTCGCCACCGACATCCGCCTGTGGCTGCGTGACGAGATCGACCTGATCCTGGCCGAAATCACTCGCCTGCAAAAAGGCCTGCTGGAGCAAGCCGAGCGCGAAGCCGGCAGCATCATGCCGGGCTTCACCCACCTGCAAACCGCGCAGCCCGTGACCTTCGGGCACCACATGCTGGCCTGGTTCGAAATGCTCAGCCGCGACTACGAGCGTCTGGTGGACTGCCGCAAGCGCACCAACCGCATGCCTTTGGGCAGTGCCGCGCTGGCCGGCACCACCTACCCGATCGACCGTGAGTTCACAGCGCAGTTGCTGGGTTTCGACGCTGTCGGCGGCAACTCCCTGGACAACGTCTCCGATCGCGACTTCGCCATCGAGTTCTGCTCCGCCGCGAGCATCGCGATGATGCACTTGTCGCGCTTCTCCGAAGAGCTGGTGCTGTGGACCAGCGCACAATTCCAGTTCATCGACCTGCCGGATCGCTTCTGCACCGGCAGCTCGATCATGCCGCAAAAGAAAAACCCGGACGTGCCGGAGCTGGTTCGCGGCAAGACCGGTCGCGTATTCGGTGCACTGATGGGCCTGCTGACCCTGATGAAAGGCCAGCCATTGGCCTACAACAAGGACAACCAGGAAGATAAAGAGCCGCTGTTCGACGCCGCCGACACCCTGCGCGACTCGCTACGGGCCTTTGCCGACATGATCCCGGCGATCAAACCCAAGCACGCAATCATGCGCGAAGCGGCGCTGCGCGGTTTCTCCACCGCCACCGACCTGGCGGATTACCTGGTGCGCCGCGGCCTGCCGTTCCGTGACTGCCACGAAATCGTTGGCCACGCGGTGAAGTACGGCGTGGAAAGCGGCAAGGACCTGGCGGAAATGAGTCTGGAAGAGCTGCGCAAGTTCAGCGACCAGATCGATCAGGACGTGTTTGCCGTGCTGACCCTGGAAGGCTCGGTGAATGCCCGTGACCATATCGGCGGGACTGCACCGGCGCAGGTCAAGAAGGCAGTGGTTCGCGGCCAGGCGTTGCTCGCCAGCCGCTAAATCGCCAAAGCTTCGCGAGCAAGCCCGCTCCCACATTAGTTCGGTGGTGAACACACAGGTTGTGAACACCAGAGATCCAATGTGGGAGCGGGCTTGCTCGCGAATGCGATCTTGTAAACGCTACAAAAACCTACTTCTTGGACGCGATCATCGCCAAAAACCCTGGCATTGCCGCATCCTTGTCCGCGGCTATCCGCTGCACATGCGGGTTCTGCTCCAGACGCTCCAGCAGCGCCTTGGCCGCCGGTATCTCGGCCAACAGATCGATACCGAACAGCTTCTGCCCGACCGCACAGGCCAACGGCACGCTGTAGAGGAAATACAAATCCGCAATGCTCAGGCTGTCACCCGCCACGTAAGGGGCGAACTTGGCGTGCCTGCCCAACGAAGCAAAGCCCAGCAGCAACTCGGCCTTGGTCTTGTCCTTGATCGCCTCAGGCACGGTCATGCCGAAAAACGCTTCGGGATAGCAGGCGCGACCCGGCAATTCGATGTACAGCTCGATTTCCTTGGCCAGCGCCAGCACCCGCGACCGCTCAAAGGGATCGCCCGGCAGCAGTGGCGTGCCTTTCTGGCTTTGTTCGAGGTACTCGAGGATCACGCTGGTTTCGTTGACGAAGCCCTGTTCGACGCCCAGCACCGGAACCTTCCCGCGCGGGCTGATCAGCAGCGCCTCAGGGCTCGGCCCCGGGTAAAACAGGACTTCTTCGAACGGCAGTCCCTTCTCCAGCAGCGCCAGCTTCACCATGTTGTAGTAGTTGCTGACGGAAAATCCATAAAGCTTGAGCATCACTAGCCTCCAGGCCGTGCGGGGTTGGCAGGTGCCTTTTATAGAACGCTCAAGCGTTTCTTGCCAGCAGCATCACAGCGTTGAATGCAGGTAAACTGCCCGTCTTAACTTGAGGAGCCTGCCATGAGCGAGCCAACCGACATCGATAGCGACGAAGAAGAGTTCACCGAAAACACGCTGATCGAAGCGATTGAAAACCAGATTGAAAGCGACAACCCGCCGGCCGCCAAGGCGACCTTCAACAAGCTGACCCTGGTGGGTTACGAGCGTGAAGAGATCCTCAACCTGATGGCCCACGTGCTGGCAGTGGAAATCGACGCGATCCTTGAAGAAGACCGCGCGTTCAACACCGAATGGTACGAAACAGCCCTGCGCGCGTTGCCAGAGCTGCCGCCGGAAAAGAAGTAAGCCCAAAGATCAAAAGATCGCAGCCTTCGGCAGCTCCTACAGGGGATCGCATTTCAAGTAGGAGCTGCCGAAGGCTGCGATCTTTTTATTTCAGGCAACCGTTTTTCAGACCCTGACTACACTGTTACCCACCCCGTTATCGGGGAATGTTTCCCGAGGCGAAAAAACCCTGATGCAAGCACTGGACATGCCGCACGAGTGGGCTCACCTTAGGGGCGCTGTCGTCTAATTCCTAGAAAGTCTGGAGTCCTTATGTCGCTTACCCCTGAGTTGGTTGCCGAACTGGAAATCCTCGCCCTCTTCAACCTGGACAGTTCCCAGGAAGGTTTGAAAATCCATCAGACCGCTGCCCCGAAAGCGATTGCCGCCGCCCAACGCCTGTACGAAAAAGACCTGATCGACCAGCCCGATGGCGGTTACCTGACCAGCCTGGGTCGTGACGCCGCGCAAAATGTACAAACCGTCCTGACCATTCTGAGCGTCCAGGAAACAGCCTAAGCACCACCGTATCGCCCCCGGAAACCCCTTCCATGGGATTTCCGCGGGCATTCTGTCGCCTCGCGATAGGAATCTGACGCCAGAAACACAAATTCAGCTTAAAAGTCCCGGGGTCGAGGCGCTAAACTGCCCGTCATCCGCAGTCCCCCACGTCCGAGCCTCGCGAGCCGGTTTGAGCTGACATGACCCGCACCCATGAAATTCGCCCCGATCTGGACGAGGGAATCGACCGTAAGGTTCTCAGTCAGTTGCGCGCACGTTTTCTGAAGCTTAATGAAGGCCGCATGGCCCGGGCCATGGAAGGGTTGTCGACGCGCCAGCAAGGGGTGTTGACCCTGCTGCCGCTGTTTTTCCACGTCAATCATCCGCTGCTGCCGGGCTACGTGTCCGGTAGCACCCCGGCCGGGCTGTCGAACTACGAACCCGACAACAATGTGCTCGCCGAAGCCCAGCGACTGACCCGTTCGTTTTCCTACAAGCCACGCCACGGCAGCAATCCGCCGCGGCCGATTCACGGGCTGTTTTTGATGGGTAGCCTCGGCACCCTCGCCCAGGCCGATCAAAGCGACATGGACGTGTGGGTTTGCCACGCCCCGGACCTGAGCGAAAACGAACTCGCCGAACTGCGCAAGAAATGCCAGTTGCTCGAAGTCTGGGCCGCCAGCCAGGGTGCCGAGGCACATTTCTTCCTGATCGACCCGACCCGCTTCGTGCGCGGGGAGCGGGATACGCAGTTGAGTTCGGAAGACTGCGGCACCACCCAGCACTATCTGCTGCTGGACGAGTTCTATCGCACCGCAATCTGGCTGGCCGGGCGCACACCGATCTGGTGGTTGGTGCCGGTCTACGAAGAGGCAGGTTACGACCAGTACACCCACACGCTGATTTCCAAGCGCTTCATCCGTGCCGACGAAACCCTGGACCTTGGACATCTGGCGCACATTCCGCCAGGCGAATTCATCGGCGCCGGACTCTGGCAGTTGTTCAAGGGCATCGAGTCGCCCTACAAGTCGGTGCTCAAGCTGCTGTTGACCGAGGTTTACGCCAGCGAACACCCCAAGGTCCACTGCCTGAGCCTGCGCTTCAAACAGGCAGTGTTCGCCAATCGGCTGGACCTCGATGAGCTGGACCCGTACATCGTGGTCTACCGGCGCATCGAGGAATACCTGGCTGCCCGTGGCGAGCCGGATCGCCTGGAACTGGTGCGCCGCGCGCTATACCTGAAGGTCAATCGCAAGCTGACCGGCAGCAGCAGTCGCACCGCGAGTTGGCAGCGTTCACTATTGGAACGGTTGGCCAACGAATGGCGCTGGGATCAACGGCAACTGGCGCTGCTCGACAGCCGCAGCCAGTGGAAAGTCCGCCAGGTCAGTGCCGAACGCCGGGCCCTGGTCAATGAGCTGAATTACAGCTACCGCTTCCTGACCCAATTCGCCCGCACCGAGCAAACCGTCAGCCTGATCAACAAGCGCGACCTCAATGTGCTCGGCCGAAGGCTGTACGCAGCGTTCGAGCGCAAGGCCGACAAGGTCGAATTCATCAACCCGGGCATCGCCCCGGACCTGGCCGAAGACACCCTGACGCTGGTGCAGGCGCCGAACAAGAAAGAGCCCGGGCAAACCCAATGGGGTTTGTACAACGGCAGCCTGGCGGCCCATGAGTGGGAACATTTCGCGCCGATCAAACGCAGCCGCCAGTTGCTGGAGCTGTTGACCTGGAGCCACCGCAACGGCGTGATCGACAGCAGCACCCGCCTGGCCTTGCACCCCGGCAGCAGCGACCTGAGCGAGTTCGAACTGTTCAACCTGCTTGGCAGCCTGCAACAGACCATCGCCCTGCCCCTGACCACCGTCGCCGAGGAGGCGTTATTGCGCCCCAGCGTGCCCAGCGAAGTGCTGATTCTGGTGAACGTCGGCGTCGATCCGCTCAAGCATCATCGCGACCTGAACATCCTGATGACCACCGAGCGCACCGACTCCCTGAGTTACGCGGGCGTGCGGGAGAACCTGGTGCTGACACTCGACCAGGTCACCCTCAACAGTTGGAACGAAGTGCTGGTCAGCCGCTATGACGGCCCTCACGCCCTGCTCGACTGCCTGCGCGACTACCTCAATAACCTGCCCAAAGGGCCACAGCAGCCGCGCTTGCGGGTCCGTTGCTTCTGCCACAACCGCGCGCAATTCATCGCCCAGCGGGTCGAGGCCATCATCGACACCGCGCATAACCTGCTGTTGAGCAAGCTCAATCATCGCTACCTGTTTCAGGTCCAGCAGCATTACCACGTGCTGGAACTGGTGCCCGGCCAGGTCAACCACGTCGCCCTCGCCACCCTGCCGGCGCTGTTCGACTACCTGGGCGAAGAGCTGGCGAGCTACAGCCCGCTGCACCTGGACCCGATGGCCCTCGAAGAACAAGACCTCGCGCTGCTGCTGCCGATGGGTCAGCCCGAGTGCATTCAAGTGTTCTACCGGATCACCGAGCAGCAGGCCGATCTGTACGTGCTGGATGAATTCAACGCGCTGTGGCAGCAGCGCCTGCCGTATCACGACGAACAAAGCCTGCTGGTGCCGCTGCAACGCTTCCTGCAATCGATCCTGTATCGCCGCGACGCTTTGCTGCCGATGGACGCCGCCCAGCCGCTGAGCCTCGACACGCTGTATTACCAACTATTGCCGTCCGGCCCCGGCCGGGCACGGCGGGTTGAAGCCCGGCCAGCGCCGCAAACCCCGGTCAACAAACCGTTCTATGACGTCCAGGCGATCATCGGCAAGGCCGCACCGGGGCAGGTGCAGGTCACGCTGTATTGCAATCAACGGGAGTTTTCGGAGTTGGAGTATGGCGACCAGCTGTTCAGCGTCGTCGCCCGGGAGATCATCGACCAGCGCCGCGAGACTGAACGCTACCGCTGCTACATCACCGACCTGGACCTGTCGGGCCTGCTCGGTGATGGTCAAAGCTCAAGCAATCTCTACCTGCGCTACAAGGCCGACCTGGAGCGCGCCTTGAACGAAGCGCTCGAGCAGGTCTGAGCCGTTTTATTCCGGAAACGCACCGCCATTGGCTGGCTGCGATTCAACTTCCAGCAGCGTTAGTTTCAACGCTTTGCCACCGGGCGCGGGCCAGTCGATGTGCTGCCCAACCTTAAGCCCCAGCAGCGCGCTGCCGACCGGCGCCAGAATGGAAATCTTGCCTTCATCGGCATTGGCATCCTTGGGATAAACCAGCGTCAGGTGATAGTCCTTGCCACTGACTTCTTCGCGGCAATGCACGCGCGAATTCATGGTCACGACATCAGCGGGCACTTCATCGTGACCGACCAGTGTTTCGGCGCGATCCAGTTCGGTTTGCAGCGCGATAACGCCCGGCAGCGTGTCATCCAGGCTGTCGATCAGGCGCTCCAGACGTTGCACGTCCAGACGGGTAAGGGTGATGGAAGGTACGGTCATGATCCAGGCAGACTCCTTTCTTCTGCACAAAAAAAGCAAAACCCCGCCAGAAAAAGGCGGGGTTTTCACGGGCCTCGATGGGTTGAGGCGTTTCCGGACACTATCACAGCTCAATAAATATACAAGCCGGCACCGGACGGCCTGCGCAATCCCCCTTCGCATCACCCGCAGAGGGAATGGCGTACAGCCAAAAGGGTCGCCATCGCGAGCAGGCTCACTCCCACAATTGGATCGAGTGCATCCGAGGGAGATTGGTTGGCTGTCAGGCCGCCATCGCAGGCAAGCCAGCGCCTACAATTGGACCGAGTACATCTGAGGGAGATTGGTTGGCTGTCAGGCCGCCATCGCAGGCAAGCCAGCTCCTACAATTGGACCGAGTACATCTGAGGGAGATTGGTTGGCTGTCAGGCCGCCATCGCAGGCAAGCCAGCTCCTACAATTGGACCGAGTGCATCTGAGAGAGATTGATCGGCTGGCAGGCCGCCTTCGCAGGCAAGCCAGCTCCTACAATTGGACCGAGTACATCTGAGGGAGATTGGTTGGCTGTTAGGCCGCCTTCGCGAGCAAGCTCAGCTCCTACAATTGGACCGAGTGCATCTGAGGGAGATTGGTTGGCTGTCAGGCCGCCATCGCAGGCAAGCCAGCTCCTACAATTGGACCGAGTGCATCCGGGAGAGATTGATCGGCTGGCAGGCCGCCTTCGCAGGCAAGCCAGCTCCTACAATTGGACCGAGTACATCTGAGGGAGATTGGTTGGCTGTTAGGCCGCCTTCGCGAGCAAGCTCAGCTCCTACAATTGGACCGAGTGCATCTGAGGGAGATTGGTTGGCTGTTAGGCCGCCTTCGCGAGCAAGCTCAGCTCCTACAATTGGACCGAGTGCACCGGGAGAGATTGATCGGCTGGCAGGCCGCCATCGCGAGCAAGCTCAGCTCCTACAATTGGACCGAGTGCATCCGGGAGAGGTTGGTCGGCTGTCAGGCCGCCTTCGCGGGCAAGCCTCGCTCCTACAAAAGCAGAATCAAAAGCAGAGCGGCGTACACCGCCCCGCTCTTCACCACTCATTTAGGCCGAGCGTTAGCTCGCCTGCTCTTGACCTTGCTCTGCCCGCCCCTTCGGGAGGCTGAGTGGAGGTGTTCATCTGGGGGGCGCGTAGCGCCGTGCGGCGAAGCCGCACACATCGAGAGGAGGTCGTCGCGAAGCAGACCGTAGGCGATGCCCCCAGATGAATACCGGAACGAAGGCACGCCGAGCCTAAGCGAGGGGCCGGACGCCGGGGCGAGCCTTTTTGGGTACTTTTTTGGCGTTTGAAAAAGTGCCTCGCCGTAAGGGCGAAACCCTAAGTAGCCGTTACCGCAGAAATGGATATGTACCCGGTCACCCATCAACATGGTCGGCCCAAAGGCCGCCAAGTCCAAGAGCCCAAGAACCCAAGAACCCCAGTCAGCCGATACTTTTGCGATCAGCGGCCTGGGCACAGATAACCCGCCGCCGATCATCGTCAGCCGAGCGCCACTCACGGATGTCTTCGACATGGCGAAAACACCCCAGGCAGACCTTCTGTTCATCCAGCCGGCACACCCCGCTGCACGGCGACGGGACCGCCGGGCTGATATTGCTGTAAAGCGGCTTGGGCGGCCGGACAGGTGCAGGCTGAGTCACGGTTTCACAGACCTTCGAAATCGAGTTCAGCGCCCGCTTGCTGCTTGACGATGCGTTCAAGCATCTCGCCCAGTTGCTCTTCGCTCTTGTCACACATCCAGCGCTCGCTCTCTTCGTCATAGTCGAAGTGGAAGCCGCCGGACACGGCCGCCAGCCACAGCTGACGCAGCGGCTCCTGACGGCTGAAGATCAACTGGCTGCCGTTTTCGAACTTGACGGTGAGGACACCGGCCGAGCTCTCCAGGTCGAGATCCTGATCGCTGTCATCGAAAATATCCTCCAGCATTTGCTGGGTGGCATCGACCAGGTCGTGGAAACGGGCTTCGGTCAAACTCATTGCTGGAACCTCAAAAAGTGTCTACTCACGCTCAAGCGCCGCAAGATACGGGCGAGCCCCAGTGATTGCAAAGGATAACGATCAAGGGCCCGGTAGCGTTATGAAATATCGACGCAAGACTTGATAGAACCGAAACCTAATGTGGGAGCGGGCTTGCTCGCGAAAGCGCCGTGTCAGGCGACATCTATGTTGAATGATTGACCGCATTCGCGAGCAAGCCCGCTCCCACATTGGATTGCACATAACTGCCGGCATCGGGCGAAGCCCCGCCGGACGGGAGCCGCGTTACATAGGCAAGCTGCCGGGTGGCCGGTATACTCCGGCGCAATTAACGCATTTTCAAGGATTTCGCCATGAAGCGCCTGATCTCTTCCCTTGCTGCGCTCGCTTCGCTCGTCGCTTTTGCCAGCTTATTATCGGCCTGTGGTCAAAAAGGCCCGTTGTATCTGCCCGATGACAACCAGGACCCTGCCGAGCAGGCGAAGTCGTCGCAACAGACCCCTGCATCCAAAGCACACAAGCACGACGTCTACCAATAAGGGAACGCCATGGACGCTTTTAACTACCGTGACGGTGAGCTGTTCGCGGAAGGCGTGGCCCTGTCCGCCATCGCCGAACGCTTTGGCACGCCGACCTACGTCTACTCCCGCGCCCACATCGAAGCCCAGTATCTGGCGTATGCCGATGCGCTGGCCGGCGTGCCGCACCTGGTGTGCTTTGCAGTCAAGGCCAACTCCAACCTGGGTGTACTGAATGTCCTGGCCCGTCTCGGCGCCGGTTTTGACATCGTCTCCCGTGGCGAACTGGAACGCGTGCTGGCCGCTGGCGGCAGCGCCGACAAGATCGTGTTCTCCGGTGTCGGCAAGACCCGTGAAGACATGCGTCGTGCCCTGGAAGTCGGCGTGCATTGCTTCAACGTCGAGTCCACCGATGAGCTGGAACGCCTGCAAGTGGTTGCCGCCGAGCTGGGCGTTCGTGCGCCGATCTCGCTGCGCGTGAACCCGGACGTCGATGCCGGCACCCACCCGTACATTTCCACCGGTCTTAAAGAGAACAAGTTCGGCATCGCCATTGCCGACGCCGAAGACGTGTACATACGCGCCGCACAACTGCCTAACCTGGAAGTGCTCGGCGTCGATTGCCACATCGGTTCGCAACTGACCAGCCTGCCACCGTTCCTCGATGCGCTCGATCGCCTGCTGGGCCTGATCGATCGTCTGGGCGAATGCGGCATTTACCTGCGCCATATCGACCTCGGTGGCGGCGTCGGCGTGCGTTATCGCGATGAGGAGCCGCCACTGGCGGCCGACTACATCAAAGCCGTGCGCGAGCGCTGCGAAGGTCGCGAACTGGCCCTGGTGTTCGAGCCGGGCCGCTACATCGTCGCCAACGCCGGCGTGCTGCTGACCCAGGTCGAGTACCTCAAGCACACCGAACACAAAGACTTCGCCATCGTCGATGCGGCCATGAACGACCTGATCCGCCCGGCGCTGTACCAGGCCTGGATGGACGTCAGCGCTGTGCGCCCGCGCGACACCGCGGCTCGCGCCTACGACATCGTCGGGCCGATCTGCGAGACCGGCGACTTCCTGGCCAAGGATCGTCAGCTGGCCCTGGAAGAAGGCGATCTGCTGGCCGTGCATTCGGCCGGTGCCTATGGGTTTGTCATGAGTTCCAACTACAACACCCGCGGGCGTACCGCCGAAGTGTTGGTGGACGGTGATCAGGCATTTGAAGTGCGTCGCCGTGAGACGGTAGCCGAGTTGTTTGCTGGCGAAAGCCTGCTGCCGGAGTAAAACCATGCTGCTGCGTTTTACCAAGATGCACGGCCTGGGCAATGACTTCATGGTCCTCGACCTGGTCAGCCAACACGCGCACATCCTGCCCAAGCACGCCAAGCAATGGGGCGATCGGCACACCGGCATCGGTTTCGACCAGTTGCTGATCGTCGAAGCGCCAAGCAACCCGGATGTGGATTTCCGTTACCGGATCTTCAACTCCGACGGTTCCGAAGTGGAGCAATGCGGCAACGGTGCGCGCTGCTTCGCCCGCTTCGTGCTCGACAAGCGCCTGACTGCCAAACGGCAGATTCGTGTCGAGACCAAAAGCGGCATCATCGAACTGGATATCCGCAGCGACGGCCAGATCAGCGTCGACATGGGCGCACCGCGCCTGGTGCCGGCCGACATCCCGTTCGAAGCCGAGGGCCAGGCTTTGAGCTATCAGCTCGAAGTCGACGGCACCACCGTCGAACTGGCGGCGGTGTCCATGGGCAATCCCCATGCGGTGCTGCGGGTCAACGACATCAACAACGCACCGGTGCATGAACTGGGACCGAAAATCGAACACCATCCGCGCTTTCCGTCGCGGGTCAATGTCGGTTTTCTCCAGGTCATCGACCGCAACCGTGCGCAGCTGCGCGTCTGGGAACGCGGGGCCGGGGAAACCCAGGCCTGCGGCACCGGCGCCTGTGCTGCGGCAGTGGCCGCGATCAGCCAGGGGTGGATGGATTCGCCGCTATTGATCGACCTGCCCGGCGGGCGTCTGTCCATTGAATGGGCAGGCCCTGGCCAACCGGTCATGATGACCGGCCCGGCAGTACGCGTTTATGAAGGACAAGTGCGTCTTTGAGAGAGCCAAATCCATGAAAGACAAGCCTCAGGTTCCCGCCCTACAGCCCGACGAATCCCCTTCCGAAAGCCTTGAGGCGGCGGCAATTGCCGCGTACCTGGAGGCTCATCCGGATTTCTTCATCGAGCACGAAGAACTGCTTCCGGCCTTGCGTATCCCCCACCAGCGCGGCGACACCATCTCGCTGGTGGAGCGCCAGATGACCATCCTGCGCGACCGCAACATAGAGTTGCGTCATCGCCTCTCGCACCTGATGGACGTCGCCCGCGACAACGACCGTCTCTTCGAAAAAACCCGCCGCCTGATTCTCGCGCTGATGGATGCCACCAGCCTCGAAGACGTGGTGATCGGTGTCGAAGACAGTCTGCGCCAGGACTTCCAGGTTCCCTTCGTCAGCTTGATCCTGCTGGGCGACAACCCGATGCCAGTGGGTCGCTGGGCGACTCATGCCGAAGCGCAAACCGCTATCGGCGGCCTGCTCTCGGAAGACAAAAGCGTCAGCGGCAGCCTGCGTGAGCACGAACTGGACTTCCTGTTCGGCGAAGAACAACGCAAACAGATCGGCTCCACCGCCGTCGTCGCCATCAGCCATCAAGGCATCCACGGCGTCCTGGCCATCGCCAGTCGCGATCCGCAGCACTACAAGAGCTCGGTCGGTACGCTGTTTTTGAGCTACATCGCCGAAGTCATGGGCCGCGTACTGCCACGGGTCAATAATTCCCTACGCTCGGTACGCTGATCGTGGAACGACAACTGGACGCTTACTGCGAACACCTGCGCAGTGAGCGTCAGGTGTCGCCCCACACGCTATACGCTTACCGCCGCGACCTCGACAAAGTGCTGGGCTGGTGCGTCAAACAGAACATCGACAGCTGGGCCACGCTGGATATTCAGCGCTTGCGCAGCCTGATCGCTCGCCTGCATTCCCAAGGTCAATCGTCCCGCAGCCTGGCACGCCTGCTGTCAGCGGTGCGCGGGCTCTATCACTACCTCAATCGCGAAGGCTTGTGCGATCACGATCCGGCCAACGGCCTGGCGCCGCCCAAGGGCGAACGTCGCCTGCCGAAAACCCTCGACACTGACCGCGCGCTGCAACTGCTGGAAGGCGCGGTAGAAGATGATTTCCTGGCGCGTCGGGATCAGGCGATTCTGGAGCTGTTCTATTCCTCCGGGCTGCGGCTTTCGGAGCTGACGGGGTTGAACCTGGATCAACTGGACCTGGCCGACGGCATGGTTCAGGTGCTCGGCAAGGGCAGCAAGACTCGCCTGCTGCCCGTTGGAAAAAAGGCTCGGGAAGCGCTGGAGTTGTGGCTGCCGCTGCGGGCCATGACCAACCCCACGGACGATGCGGTGTTTGTCAGCCAGCAAGGCCGGCGCCTGGGCCCTCGAGCGATTCAGGTGCGGGTCAAGGCTGCAGGCGAGCGTGAGCTGGGGCAAAACCTGCACCCGCACATGTTGCGGCACTCCTTCGCCAGCCACTTGCTTGAATCCTCTCAGGATCTGCGCGCCGTGCAGGAATTGCTCGGCCACTCGGACATCAAGACCACCCAGATTTACACCCACCTGGACTTCCAGCACCTGGCAACGGTCTACGACAGCGCCCATCCGCGGGCCAAACGCATTAAAGGCGATGAGTCATGAGAATCCAACTGATCACCTTCGACCTCGACGACACCCTGTGGGACACCGCCCCGGTGATCGTCAGTGCCGAAGCCACCTTGCGTGAATGGCTGACCGAGCATGCGCCGAATCTGGGCGCTGTGCCGGTGGAGCATTTGTGGGCCATTCGTGAACGCGTCCTGAACAACGAACCGGGCCTCAAACACCGCATCAGCGCCCTGCGTCGGCGCGTGCTGTTTCATGCGCTGGAAGAGGCCGGTTACGACCATCACCAGGCTTCAGACCTGGCGGATCAGAGTTTCGAAGTGTTTCTGCATGCCCGGCACCAGATCCAGGTGTTCCCCGAGGTCGAGCCGACGCTGGAGATCCTGGCCAACCATTACGCCCTCGGCGTGGTCACCAATGGCAATGCTGATGTAAGCCGGTTGGGATTGGCGGATTACTTCAAGTTTGCGTTGTGCGCCGAAGACATCGGCATCGCCAAGCCCGATGCGCGACTGTTTCACGAGGCCTTGCAGCGTGGTGGGGCGACGGCCGAGACGGCGGTGCACATTGGCGATCATCCGGGAGATGACATTGCTGGCGCCCAACAGGCAGGGTTGCGGGCGATCTGGTTTAACCCGGCGGGCAAGGCCTGGGAAGCGGATCGGTTGCCGGATGCGGAAATTCGCAGCCTGACCGATTTGCCGGCGCTGTTAGCCCGTTGGAACGCCACCTCAGCCTGACACAATCCCCGTAGGAGCAAAGCTTGCTCGCGATGAGGCCGTCACCTTCAACATTGGTGTTGGCTGATATGCCGTCATCGCGAGCAAGCTTTGCTCCTACAGCTCGGTGCCTCGGCTTTTGCTTCACCCATGAAAAAGCCCGCAGCGACGGCGGGCTTTTTCGACAAGCAAGTAGCAGGCGCTTAGATAGGCCGGCTGCCGTACTTGTTGTCAGGCTTCTTGGGCGGATCGGCGACCACATTGGCCTCCACTTCCTGCACCTTGCCACCTTTGGCCAGGAACTCTTCCATGGCCTTGGCCAGGGCGTCGCGTTCCTTGTTTTTGGCTTCGACGCTCGGCAGCTCATCGACCGACACAGCAGCCTTGGCCTTGCCTTTGGCGGTCGGCGCCGGCGTATCACCGCCGTCGTCGTCAGCAACGTCTTCCGCTGCTGCTTCCAGGCTTTCTTCGGCCTCGTCTTCGTCGCCTACTTCGAGGTCGTCGTTTTCCAGATCATCGTCGCTCATGTTCTACCTCATGACTTGCGAAAAGCAGATTAGTTATAGCCCAGCTTCGCCATCTGTCGAAGGCGGCCGGGAAAAATTCTACAACCGCCGGTAACCAGCGGTTTATGCCCCTTCACCGTGCACGGTGGCGAGGACTTTACGGGCACCGCCAAAATCACGGTGCTCGCCCAGATAAACGCCTTGCCAGGTCCCCAACGCCAGTCGGCCTGCCGAAATCGGCAAACTGAGCTGACAGCCAAGCACGCTGGCCTTGAAGTGCGCCGGGAGGTCGTCCAGGCCTTCGTCGTTATGCTCATAGCCGTCTGTGCCTTGTGGGATCAGACGATTGAAAAATCGTTCGAAGTCGCGACGTACCGCCGGATCGGCGTTCTCGTTGATGGTCAACGACGCCGAGGTATGCTGCAGCCACAAATGCAACAGACCGACCCGGCACGCCTTGAGTTCAGGCAGGCCGGCGAGTAACTCGTCCGTTACCAGATGAAAGCCCCGGGGCCTTGCCCGCAGGGTAATCAGAGTCTGTTGCCACATACAGTTCTCCGCACGTTCGGGGCGCATTCTAGCGCGCTCTGGGAAAAAACAAAGGCCCTAATATTCCTGCCATGCTGTAAGTCTTTCGCCCCGGAAAAACGCCCGGCGTAAACACGACTTAAGCCGCAGGAAAAAACCTTTCAGCCATGCCATTACTGACAAATTCCGGACAAAAAAATGCCCGGCAAGCCGGGCAGTTTTTTTGAGCGCGTCTTACAAGTTGTAGCCGCGTTCGTTGTGTTGTGCCAGGTCGAGGCCAACCGACTCTTCTTCATCGGTCACACGCAGACCCATGACGGCGTCCAGAACCTTGAGGATGATGAAGGTAACGATCGCGGTGTAGATCACCGTGAAGCCCACGCCTTTGGTTTGAATCCAGACTTGTGCGGCAATGTCGGTGACGGTGCCGAAGCCACCCAGGGACGGTGCAGCGAACACACCGGTCAGGATCGCGCCGAGGATACCGCCGATACCGTGCACGCCGAAGGCGTCCAGGGAGTCGTCATAGCCAAGTTTGCGTTTCAGGGTCGTAGCGCAGAAGAAGCACACCACCCCAGCCGCCAGGCCGATGATCAGCGAGCCCATCGGGCCCACGGTGCCGGCAGCCGGAGTAATGGCGACCAGACCGGCCACCACACCCGAGGCGATACCCAGTGCGCTTGGTTTGCCGTGGGTGATCCACTCGGCGAACATCCAGCCCAGTGCAGCGGCGGCGGTCGCGATCTGGGTGACCAGCATCGCCATACCGGCAGTGCCGTTGGCCGCAGCAGCGGAACCGGCGTTGAAGCCGAACCAGCCGACCCACAACATCGCCGCGCCCATCAGGGTGTAACCGAGGTTATGCGGTGCCATCGGGGTGGTCGGGAAGCCTTTACGCTTGCCCAGTACCAGGCAGGCAATCAGGCCCGCCACACCGGCGTTGATGTGAACCACGGTGCCGCCCGCGAAGTCGAGCACGCCCCAGTCGCCCAACAGCGAACCCGGACCGCTCCAGACCATGTGCGCGATGGGCGCGTACACCAGGGTGAACCAGATGCCCATGAAGATCAGCATCGCGGAGAACTTCATCCGCTCAGCGAACGCACCGACGATCAGCGCCGGGGTGATGATCGCAAAGGTCATCTGATAAGTCACAAACACTGCCTCTGGGAACAGCGCCGTCGGGCCCGTAATGCTGGCAGGCGTGATGCCCGCGAGGAAGGCCTTGGCAAAGCTGCCGACAAAGGAGTTGAGGTTGACGACGTTGACTTCCATCCCCGTGGTATCGAACGCCATGCTGTAGCCATAAATGAACCACAGGATGGTGATCAGGCCGGTAATGGCGAAGCACTGCATCATCACGGAAAGAATGTTTTTGGAGCGAACCATACCGCCGTAGAACAGCGCGAGGCCAGGAATGGTCATGAACAGTACAAGGGCAGTCGAGGTCAACATCCAGGCGGTATCGCCGGAATTGAGGACTGGAGGCGCCACCGGATCTGCCGCCATGGCCAGGCCGGGCATTACGATGGACAACAGGGCTCCGAGCCCTGCGAATTTACGCAGAGTCATATTGTTTTCTCCTGGGGCGTTGGGTGTGTGGCGGCTTAGATTGCGTCGGTATCGGTTTCGCCGGTACGGATGCGAATCGCCTGTTCCAGATTGACCACGAAGATCTTGCCGTCACCAATCTTGCCGGTGTTGGCTGCCTTGGTTATCGCCTCGATAACCCGGTCAAGATCCTTGTCGTCAATGGCGACATCAATCTTCACCTTGGGCAGAAAATCGACCACGTACTCCGCGCCGCGATACAGCTCGGTGTGACCCTTCTGCCGACCGAAGCCTTTGACCTCAGTAACGGTAATGCCCTGCACGCCGATCTCGGACAACGACTCGCGTACATCGTCCAGTTTGAACGGCTTGATGATGGCAGTGACTAGCTTCATGAAAACTCTCTCCCGAATTGGTGGACTTGCCCCAGGAAAACAAACCCGACTCAAGTCTAAGCGCAGTGCCTGGCTTTGTAACGCATCGTCGGCCCAACCTGCCCGTCCGACGCCAGCTAACCACTCCGTGCGAAACTTCCCCGTTCCACGTGGCGCACTGCATTCGTCACAGCGACTGCATCAGTGCATGGGTCACTAGCAACTAAGCAGAAAGCTTGCCATCTCGCCAAAACCCACTGAATTCAGTCCCTTGGTCGCTGCTGCAAGCCGCTTCCCACAAACGCCGATGACATTACGCACAACAACAGTGCGCTGCCGTCCGTCCGCCTGCGCGAAAAGCGTGCATCCGTGCCTGCGGATTTGACTATAGACACTGCGTGATACACTGCCCGCCATTGTTTCCAGGACCTTCCCCATGCTCGCGCCCAAAGACTTCCTCGACGCCCTGAGCGGCACCGCCTCCCGCCTCTTCAGCGGCGAAACCCCGCTGCCGAAAAGCGAAATCGAAAGCCAGTTCAAAGCGCTGCTGCAAAGCGGCTTCAGCAAGCTGGATCTGGTGAGTCGCGAAGAGTTTGATAGCCAGATGGTGGTATTGGCCCGGACCCGGGCGCGCCTGGAAAGTCTTGAAGCGAAAGTGGCGGCGCTTGAAGCGAAGCTCGATCCGCCAACCGAGTAACCACCGCCCTTCTGGAGCGGACTTGCTCCGGGCGGCGTTCCGATGAACGCCGCCAACGGTAACGCTGGAAGCCGGGCACCCGGCAGCGCGCTAAAATTGTCCGCGACGTCCTTCGCAAGCGGGGCGAAAAATAGATCACTCGCTTTTATTAATGGCCCTATCCGCAAGCTCAAGCAAGTTTCCATCACTGTACGGCAACGGGGCGGTGCCGAGCTTTACCCGTGGCGCGACAACGGACGAAAAGCCCAACCGCTCTCTCATCTTCAATATTTCAGCATCAACATCAGCCGGTTCAATCGGTTTGAACCTGATTGAATCAATCGACGCCACTTCTAACAGATGAACTTGTGCAGCAACCTCGGCGCAGCTATCGGCAGCACTTGCGGGCACCTTGGTACTTGTGCACGGGAAGATTTTTTGCGCACTCAGAGTGATCGCAACTTCGTTAACTGTAGTTGCCACTGCAATATGCTTAAGGCGACCATACTCATATCCGGCCTGTTTTTCAGCTTGGTCAGCCGCCAGATTATCCTGCCGCAGACTCTCCTCGGTGCGGCGCGTACGCAACGATTTCTGATAACTCAGCCAATCAGCACCAACCGCGGTATTCATCAACTGATGAGCGTCATGATTAAAGCGATCCTTTTTGATTTTATCTTCATGTTTTTTTCTTTGAATAACCATATCTGCTTCGGGCATCGCTTTGGCAGATCGACTGTGTTGCGCCAGAACGTTATCAACACATACCAGAATCTGCGGTACATGCTTGTCGAACACGTCGTAGAAAGTAGTGACAGGGGTCAATGCCAGCCCATCCGGTTGTATTTGCGAGGCATGATTTCCTGCGCCAAGCCCTGTGAACTTCAGCTTGGCTTTTCCCACGCCCATCAATGAAGACAGCTGCAAGCCCACATCCCGCTTCATGCGCTTCTTAAGCGAGATCTGCGCGTCGGGCACTCCAAACAATGGGCGAGCATCAAGTTGTTCCGCCAAGCTCGGGGCACCTGATGGGGCCTGGTTAAACGCTGTGAGCAAAAGAGCGCGGACCTCCTTGTCTATTTCAGGATGAGCACTGCGCAGAATCTGTGCCGGTAGCGTGACAAAAACAAGTTCCGCCAAGGCCTGTACTTGAATCAACGCACGATAGGGGGCTAATGCACCTGCAGGAGAAACTTGATCTATCAAAGGCTGGTACATAAGCCCAATGGCCGTCTCGCAAGACAGTTTCCCTTCATTGAGTGCCCGCAGCGTGGCAGCCACAAAAAAATGCAGCGGTGCCAAAGCGACGGAGGCGGCTACCCTGATTGCGTCGTTTGTAGTGGCGGGGGAAATAACAGAAATGTATCGGGCATAGGCCGCGCCCGTTTCCTTTTTGAAAATACTGCCTTTTTCTAGCGTATCGAACCATTCAAGAGGGTTGGCCTGAGCCCGTTGGTCCAGCGTGGCGATGTGTTCAACAGCAGCGGAAAACGGCAACCCATCAAAGCTCTTTTGCCCCCCATAATACTCATCGAATAGTTGGCAAAGACGTACCACTTTTTCATCGCCAGGTATCGATGCGTGCCAGGTCAAATCTGGCCTGATCGCCAAATCCTTAGCCGCTTTTGGCATCGGAAAATTACCGTCGCAGTTCCCTGAGTTATTGAATGAGAATGCATTGACAGCAGGGTTGCAAGGCATGGGTAATGGCGACGGGCCAACGCGCGTTTTTTGGGCTGACGGCTCACGCCGGTAAATGAATTTACCGGCACTCGACTCCACAGAAAAAACACATTCCTTCGGCAGCTCCCCAATTTGTAAATGACCAAGCTGCCCGACAAAAAAACCTCTTCTTCCTTATTATTTAACTGATAAAGCGCTGATATCAACTCCAAAGGTGTAATCCGCCCTTGCCTTAACAGGCTTCCCGCATGCTTCACAATCAACTGTGGGGTGGTCATCACGTACGGCCGGACATGCGCCGGCAGGGCGTTAATATTAATACCCAGTAATACTTTGTCCCCCCCATGAATTTTTTAGACACTTTTTTATTAGCACTGAACGACAGGATTGAACCCGCGCTGCCGCAACTGGCGGTATGCCGGATAACATGTGCAATATAATCGTCGACGCTATCTGTAGCGCCCCGTGCATTATTTCTGAGTACGTCCACATTACCCGTAGAGTTTGCAGGCGCTTTGTGTGCGCGAAAGATCTGCCCCTTGGAAATCGGGTAATCTCTCTTGCGCAGGGCTGCCACAGAGTCCGGAATACTTTCCCGATGAAATGTATCCTTTAGTTTGCCAACAATTGTAGAGCGCTTGATTTCCTTTTCAAAGGCCCTATGTGCATCAAACTCCGCCGAGTTGAAAAAATCTTTCAGGTGCTTTTCATCTTCGGCAGTGGATTTTTGGCGATCGACTGTCGCGTATACATTATTTGTATTCATGACGCCTGACAAAGCAGTGGCAGTCCTCGATTTTTGATGGTCACTCAGGCTAACCGCTGCTCGGCTGTCTGGGGGATTCGATGTCACTGAAGACGATGGAAATACGTTCATGTTATTGCTCTCCAGAGGTTATGGAATAATCCAAAAGCGTGGAACTAAACCTGAACCCTGAAAGCAAGTGCAACGTTTGAAAAAAGAAGTAATAATCCCGAACCTTATTTGCCAATAAACCCTGTTTTCAGGCCTTTTCAAACATGATTTGAAATACCTTGTCGTGCATCTGGCCAACAACTTTGCGTCGCTGACGAGGGTGGGGTTACTCGCAAGCGCAGTTCAATCCCCCGCTCCCCCCGGAGTGGAAAGGGGCTCGCTCGCGAATGGACGTTGCAACGGCCTGCGCGATTTCAGATTGCGCCACACGACACGATCTCCTAAGCTCGCCCATTGCTGAACATTCAGCACTGGGTTTGGCGACCCACAAGCAAAAGGAACACGACGACCATCCGATGGCGGGTTACCCCGCAACATCGAGTCATGGCGGTTGTGCGTGGGAGACCTTCGGGTCTGCCGGGTTCCTTTTGCTCCGGTTCGCCAACCCGCGTACAACTGCCACCCATTCGTTTGGCGACGACTGCTGGCAGCCCATTGAGCAAAAGGAGCTGTATCAATGAACTGCGATGAAGCTTATCTGCCCCCCCAACTCTTCACCCGCCACAAACGCCCTCTCCACGCCCTTCTGCTGGAAAACCAGCCTTGGTTCAGCGCCCGGGACCTCGGTCGATTGCTACGGCTTTCCCTCGACGAACGCACCCTGCGTAAACTCGATCCCGACCAACACCAGTACGCACCAATACTGCTCAATGGCAGCCTCGAAAACACGCTGCTGATCAGTGAATCCGGCGTCTATGCACTGCTGGTCTATCACTACTGCCCCGAGTACCGAAGCCTGCGCGAATGGCTGACCCACGACGTGGTACCCGCCCTTAGGGACGCCAGACAACCCGATACACCAGAACGCCCAATCCTGAGCCGGCTGAACTGGCCGGAAATGTCGTTGAGCTTGCTGCACTGGAATAACCAGCCGTGGATTCGCTTGCAGGATGTTCCGCACATGCTGGCGGAGGGTGAACGCCCCCAGCGTGCGGTCAATGCGCGGTGGTGGAAGCGTGCTACGCGGGCACTGCAATCGCTTTAAGTACTTGAAGCGCAACCACGTTCGATTTCGGCTTTGCGCAGATCGTAAATCGATTGCAGGTTCAGCCAGAACTCGGGCGTGGTGTTCAGGCAACGAGATAACTTCCTCGCTAGCTCAGCACCGACCCAACGTTGGTGCTTCACGATTTCGTTGACCGCTTTCAACGGGTCGTCGAGCGAATGGGCAAAAGCTGATTCTGAAATGCCTAACGGCTCAAGAAACTCCTCATGAAGAATTTCGCCAGGATGAACCGGCCGCATTCCGCTACTACTCATTTCCGTCTCCAAGCTCAGCGATCAATGGATGATCATAAGCAGCCTGCTCAAGCAGACAAGAACGCTCGTACCTTTTCACCGCCGTCCTTCATTAATCCAGGCAAGGTCCTACAAAAACATCCTCCCGCGACTGATTACGTCGGCACTCCACGCTCGCTTACGCCTCACCCACCAGCAAGACACCCGCAACATCCTGCGTCAGGTCCGGCGCTGGTGTCGGTTTTCAAAATAGCTGCGCAATTTTCGAAAAAAATGCGACTCATTGAGCCTGCGATTTGTCCCAGTGCTGCTGGGTAGAGCAAAGAGCGGTGTGTATCGGAAGTATTTACAGATATTCATTCCGACTCCTTAACATGCGTCCAGCATCGCGTTACTTCATTAAGGGCCCTGCAAATCCCAGCAGTCATTGAGATTTCAATCCTTAAGAGGATCATCAAGTCCTTTGTTTGCGTCGAGCGAAAAAATGCTGCCCCACATGGCGCCATGTGGCGCTCAAAGAATTAAAAAGGCCGTATATGACCACTAAAAACTTTTTTGTCGCTTAAAAAGGTCATATATGACCTTTTTTATTTCCGAGGAGATCCTTGGCGCATCGAAATTTTCGATAATGGCCATATATGATCTATATAGTCCAATTTTAGGCTAAAATTGGTCATATATAGACCTTATAAAAAATTGCAGGTAGCCAGACCATGTCGTTCATGCATCTGCTTTATTCGCCCGCCGAAGTTGCAAGAGAGGTCGGTCAAAACGCGAAAACCCTTCGTCTCTCGAAGAACCTCTCCCGAAAGACGCTCGCCGAAAAATCGGGGGTTTCGGAGTCGACGATCAAGCGATTCGAGATGACCGGGGTGATAACCCTTGAGGCGTTGATCTTGGTGGCCAGCGCGCTCGATGAACTGTCCTCTGTGATCAAGCTCTTCAAACCCGAGCATCCGAACTCATACGACGAACTGAAGAATGCCAAACGCAGACGGGGGATGAAGTGATGCCAAAGGAATTCAAGCACACAGAAGCCCTCACCGTGCTGAAAGAAGGAGTCAAGGTCGGGGATCTCTACAGAGCCGAAGGGAAGGGCATTTACTTCACTTACGACCCGGGATGGATCGCGACTGGATTCAATCTCTCTCCGATTACAATGAAGTGGGATAGCCAACCTCAATTGCCCATGGAGCGCAGCCTTTTCGACGGCCTGCAGGGGCCTTTTGCTGACTCCCTCCCGGACGGCTGGGGCATGTTGCTGATGGACAGGTTTTTCAGCAGCACCTTCGGCGATGGTACCCATTACACCCTGACGGCACTTGATCGCCTGGCTTATATGGGGGATCGAGGCATGGGGGCCTTCGAGTACCAGCCGAAATCGGAAAAAGCCAAGCTGACGGGTTCTATGAGTATCAGCCAGTTGTACCAAGACGCTATCGAAGTCCAAGAGGGTGAAACATCAGCAGTGCTGACCACGCTACGCCTCGCGGGCGGGTCACCAGGCGGTGCCAGGCCGAAAGCTATCGTCGCGATGAGTGAGGATGGACGAAAAGCCACCTCAGCGTTTGGCCCGCTGCCCGAAGGATATGCACACTGGATCGTTAAATTCAGAGCGCTCGATGAGCCAATCGAGACAGGCGCCATTGAATTTGCTTATGCAGAAATGGCGAGGAATGCCGGGGTAACGATGGCCGATTCGTGCCTGGTGAACCTGATCAAGCCCGGCAGGCCCAATGAGAGCTTTTTGCAACGAAACGGTTCGACCGGGAAGGCAATCGCAAGATTCACATGATGACCGTGTCTGCGCTCATGTATGCCGATTACCGAACTCCATCGACAATCGACTACCCGAACCTGCTAAAGCTCACGAATGCGATAACAAAGAGCTCAGTGGAGGTAGAAAAAATGGCCCGACTGATGATCTTCAACGCCTTGGCACACAACTACGATGACCACCTGAAGAACTTTGCCTTCCTCTGTCATGAGCCGCCGGCACCGGGAGAGAAGGAGACTTGGACACTTACTCCGGCCTACGACGTGACGTTCTCCACCGCCACGGGTGAACACACGACCGATTTCGGTGGTCGCACCCCTGCCAAGCCAACCAGGAAGCGGATCCTGGAGATCTGCAGTGAGTACAAGTATCTGAAGGCGAATGACTACATCGAACAGACCCTGACAGCACTATCAGGGTGGAAAGAGGTCTTCGACAGCATAGGAATCGCCCACAAAGCGGGTGAAGGCATCTTTAATGTCCTGAAAAAGGTGCATAAAGACTTCGAGTCATAACAAGGTTCAGGCGTTGCCGGTGAGTTTGCTGATCATTGGCCTTGGTGTAGGACTGTATGGTGAGTGTATCCGCTGAGGATGTGCAGGCCTTGGCCTCACCGAAGCCTGCAAATAAAAAACCGCCTCCTCAAGGCGGTTTTTTTTCGCCTTCGATTCAGCTTTCGCCACCGTCCTTCATTGATCCAGGCAACGCCCTACAACAACCTCATCCCGCGACGAATGACGTCGGCACTCCTCGCTCGCTTACGCCTCACCCACCAGCAAGACACCCGCAACATCCTGCGAAAATTCGGTGCCTGTGCCCTCACGCGACCCGGCTACCCTTCAAAAACCGCAGGAAGCGGTTCCCGTATAGCTCAAGGAACGACCATGTCCCTCTCCATCGTCCACAGCCGCGCCCAGATTGGGGTAGATGCGCCCGCCGTTACCGTAGAAGTCCATTTGGCCAACGGCTTGCCGTCGCTGACGATGGTCGGTTTGCCAGAAGCCGCGGTGAAGGAAAGCAAGGATCGGGTGCGCAGTGCGATCATCAATTCAGGGCTGCAATTCCCGGCACGACGTATCACCTTGAATCTCGCCCCGGCGGATTTGCCGAAGGACGGTGGGCGGTTCGATCTGGCGATTGCCTTGGGGATTCTCTCGGCCAGCGTGCAAGTACCGACGCTGACGCTGGATGACGTGGAATGCCTGGGGGAGTTGGCGCTTTCGGGCGATGTGCGGGCCGTACGTGGGGTGTTGCCGGCAGCGTTGGCGGCGCGCAAGGCCGGGCGGATGCTGGTAGTGCCGCGGGCGAATGCCGAAGAGGCCTGCCTGGCGTCAGGGTTGAAGGTGATTGCGGTGGATCATTTGCTTCAAGCCGTGGCGCACTTCAATGGCCACACGCCGATCGAGCCGTACGTATCCAATGGTTTGCTATACGCCAGCATGCCGTATCCCGATTTGAATGAGGTGCAGGGCCAACTGTCAGCCAAACGCGCGCTGCTGATTGCGGCGGCAGGCGCGCATAATTTGCTGTTCAGCGGGCCGCCGGGGACGGGAAAAACCCTGCTGGCCAGTCGTTTACCAGGGCTTTTGCCGCCGCTGGCCGAGAATGAAGCACTGGAGGTTGCGGCGATTCAATCGGTCGCCAGTTGTGTGCAGTTGAGTCACTGGCCGCAGCGACCGTTTCGTCAGCCCCACCACTCGGCCTCAGGTCCGGCACTGGTCGGCGGCGGCTCACGACCACAACCCGGCGAAATCACCCTCGCCCACCACGGTGTTCTGTTCCTCGACGAACTTCCGGAGTTTGATCGCAAGGTCCTGGAGGTTTTGCGCGAGCCGCTGGAGTCCGGTCACATCGTGATATCCCGCGCCAAGGACCGCGTACGCTTCCCGGCGCGTTTCCAATTGGTGGCCGCGATGAACCCCTGCCCCTGTGGATATCTTGGCGAGCCGAGCGGCAGATGCAGCTGTACACCGGACATGGTCCAGCGTTACCGCAACAAACTGTCCGGGCCACTGTTGGATCGCATCGATTTGCACCTGACCGTCGCTCGGGAAGCGACTGCATTGAACCCTGCCCCCCAACCTGGCGACGACACGGCAACCGCGGCAGCACTGGTTGCCGACGCAAGAGAACGGCAACACAAACGCCAGGGCTGCGCCAATGCATTCCTCGATCTGCCGGGCCTGCGCAAGCACTGCACGTTATCCACAGCCGATGAAAACTGGCTGGAATCCGCTTGCGAACGTCTGACATTGTCACTGCGAGCAGCGCACCGACTGCTCAAGGTAGCCCGTACTTTGGCGGATCTTGAACAGGTCGATGGCATTAGCCGCGGGCATCTGGCCGAAGCGCTGCAGTACCGGCCGACTGCCAACGGATGACTTTACTCCTTGGTCAGGTCCACCAGAGGCATCTGCCGAACCTCAGTTTCGCGCCCACCTTGAATATCACTCACCCGCTGCAACGCGTTATCCACAGCCCCCTTATCCGCCAGCAAGCTGTAGTGGATCTGGAACTGCTTGCTCTCCTTCACCCCAATCATCGGCACCAAACCCAGCGGCCGCTGATACCGACGGTTGTAGGAAAAGCTCGTCCCAGGCTCCAGCCCCGTCACATACCCCTGCCCCTGGGTATCGGTGTTTTTCCACAACGAGAACACCGGCAACTGCTGAGTATTGAAGCCAACGGAAACCCCAAGGCTGCCGGCCTTGTTATGCAGCACGGTTAGCGTGTCGCCCTTGGCATCGCCATACGGCACGACGTTGTAGACCGTCTCGTCGTAATCCTTGGTCGGCGCGCGGTAGGTCTGCCAGTCCGACAAGTCCGCTTTGGCCTTGTCGTTGAATGGCGAAACCTGCTTCACCGGTGCAGCAAAACGGGCACCCTGTTCCAGGAACGGGGTACTGAAGTTGCTGTGGTACAGCGCCTGGTATTCTTTCGGGTAGTCGCCGTTGTTGGTCAACGTGTCGTTGAGGGCAAACGCCACGCTGCCTGGCTCGGTGACCAGTTCGGTCTGCACCGAGAAGTCGACTTTCTTGAACGCCTGCTCCTTCAACTCGCCGCGCAGGCTGATGGCGTACGGCGGTTTTTCGTCGATGTGCAGGGTGACTTTGCTGGCCGGAATGTTGGCGGCGCGGCCGTGCAGGGTCAGCAGTTCGCCGTTGTCCATGCCCGGATGGCCGACCCACTCGTAGCCGCAGCGGGCGACGAGTTCGTTGAAGCCTTCCAGCCAACCCAGGCCGCCGCGACCATTGAGTTCGATGAAGGACGGATTGACCACGTCCTTGACCGGCGAGTCCCAGCCCATGCGCACATTGCCGACAGAGGCTTGCAGGACGTTCATCCCGCGGGTAGGCACCACCGAGAGTTTCAGCGCGCCGTTATCGATGTCGACGATGCTGACGCCCTCCTGCCGACCACCGTGCAAGGTGCGCAGGGTCACGGAGAAGGGTTTGTCGGTTTTCACGCCGAGTTGCTGGCTGGTGATCTGCCAGTTTTGGGCGGCTTTGTCGGTGTCGAGCAGGACGTAATCCCAGGCCATGGCGTGGGAGGCAGCGGACAGCGCGCCGAGGGCAACGACGAGTTTGAGCGGGGTCATGGAGGCAGCCTTTCTTGGAGTTGTGCCATTTTTATAGACTTGAAGAAACGATTCAGCAAGCTGTAAAGCAGCATAACTTCGCAAAACAGGAGCAAATGATCGTCCGAACGCGGCCCGAGCCTTCGGTAGCTCCTACACGGTTGCGTGTTTTTCAATGCTCAGCAGCAATGCAGCGACTTCCATCACCTCATCGAGCGCTGCCGTAGCGGCTTCGAACGATGGTTGCAGCAACAAATCATCGGCATACCCCATGGTCTGGGCGAAGATCTGCCGCGCGGCCCGCTCAGGTGAAGCGCAACGAAACACCTGCGTCGCCACGCCCTGCTCGATGATCTCGGCCAGCATCGACTGCCACTGTGCGTTGACGACCAGGTAGGCCGCCGCCAAATCAGCGTCATGCATCGCCTCATCCCAGGCATCCAGCCACAACGCCCAACCGGCATCTGCCGAGGACGGCAGGCAATCAGTCAGGAACCCCAGCAACGCTTGCCGTGGTGGCAAATCCGCCAGCGGTGCGCGGACTTCCTCAAGTTGTTCATTGGCAAACCGCACAAACGCTTCGCGGCGCAGTTCCTTCCAGTCGGTGAAGTAGTGATAGACGTGGCTGCGGGACAGCCCGGCGTGTTCAGCCAGGTCGCGGGTGGAGACGTCGGCGAAACCCTTGCTGCGAAACAGCTCCAGGGCGGCGGCGATGATCTGGTCTTTGCGGTCGATACGCGACATTTGGACATAACCTCGTGGCGCCGGCAGATCGACGGCGCTTGCTTCTTGAGCGACTGCTCAAGGATACTTGAGCAGTCGCTCAATAATAGCGTTTATCTTCCTCTCGGTGCACCCATGACAGCCGTTACCCCACACATCCTGATCGAACAAAGCAAAAAGATCGGGCAACAATCCGCCAGCCAGACCCTCAAGGCCATCGCCAGGGCTTACCCCGGCAAACTGCTGTTTACGATGTCGCTGGTGGCGCTGGAGAACGCGCTGTTGCTGGCGTACCCGCTGTTCGCCGGGTTTGCCGTGGACTCAATCATCCGCGGCGATGCCACCAGCGCGCTGTTTTATGCGCTGGTGGTCCTGGCATTTTGGGTGGTCGGGGCAGCACGCAGGGCGGTGGATACGCGCACATTTACGCGGATCTATGCCGACCTCGCCGTGCCGGTGATCCTCAACCAACGCCTGCAAAACCAGAGCACCTCCACTTCGGCGGCGCGGGTGGTGCTGGCCCGGAGTTTGTGGATTTCTTCGAGAAACATGTGCCGACCATTGCCACGGCGCTGGTGTCGATTGTCGGGGCAGCGGTGATGTTGCTGGTGATCGAGCCGTGGATTGGCCTGGCCTGTCTGGCGGCATTGCTGCTGTGCATGACCTTGCTGCCACGGTTTGCCCGGCGCAATCAGGAGCTGCATGAGCGCTTGAATGACCGGCTGGAAAAAGAGATCGGGCTGGTCGAGAAAGTCGGCGCCGATACGTTGCAGCGCCACTATCGAGTCCTGTCGCGGCTGCGAATCTGGCTCTCGGACCGCGAGGCGACGGCCTATCTGTTTGTAGGCTCGGTGGCGGCGGTATTGTTTGTGATCGCCATCAGTCAGTTGGCGCTGTCGCCGGCGGTGAAGGCCGGGCATGTGTATGCGGTGATGACGTATTTGTGGACGTTTGTCAGCAGCCTGGATGAAGCGCCGTCGATGGTGGATCAGTTGGCGCGGTTGCGGGACATTGGCAAGCGGGTTGATCCGGGGCTTGGGGACAGGGCTGAAAATTGAGGTGCTGCCTTCGCGAGCAGGCTCGCTCCACATTGGATCGGCGGTGAACACCAAAGATCAACTGTGGGAGCGAGTCTGCTCGCGAAGGCTATTTCAAAGGCACCTCAACGAAACCGGTCAACCTCATGTCGCAAGTCCGCCGCCAGCGACTCCAGCTCCTTAGCGGTAATCGCCAGGTTCGATACCACTTCGCGCTGCTCGCTGTTGGCCAGCGCAATGCTTTGCAGGTTGCTGCTGAGCAAGGTTGCGGTGCTGCTCTGCTCCTGGGTTGCGGTAGTGATCGCGGCAAACTGCTGCCCCGCCGAACGGCTTTGCTCATCAATCCGCGCCAGGGCCGACGCGACATTAGCGTTGCGCGACAGGCCTTCTTGCATCAGCACGTTGCCCTGCTCCATGGTACTGATGGCGTTGCCGGTTTCCTGCTGGATGCTCTGGATCATGCCGGAGATTTCGTCCGTCGCTTCGCGGGTCCGCGACGCCAGATTGCGGACCTCATCCGCCACCACCGCAAACCCACGGCCCTGCTCGCCCGCACGGGCGGCTTCGATCGCGGCGTTCAGCGCCAGCAGATTGGTCTGATCGGCAATCGCGGTAATCACCCCGACAATGCCGCCGATTTCCTGGGACCGCTGGCCGAGGGTATTGATCACCGTCGCGGTGCTGTTCAACGCACCGGCAATTTGTTCCAGAGAAGCGGACGCTTCCTCCATGGACGTACGACCGATCTGGGTTTGCTGTGCGTTTTCCTGGGCCAGACGCTGGGTGCTGCCCATGTTGTCGGCAATGTCCAGGGACGTGGCGCTGAACTCTTCCACAGCGCCGGCCATGCTGGTGATTTCGCCGGACTGCTGTTCCATCCCTTCATACGCGCCACCGGACAGACCGGACAGGGCCTGGGCACGGCTGTTGACCTCTTCCGACGCCTTGCGGATGTGCTCGACCATGGTCGACAGCGCCTGGCTCATCTGGTTGAAAGCCCGGGCCAACTGACCTATTTCGTCATTGCTCGACACGTTCAGGCGCACGCTCAAATCACCGGCGCCCAAGGCTTCAGCCTGACGGACCAGGTCGCCTAACGGCGCCAGTTTGCTGCGCAGCAACCAAACGGCCGAACCCACGGCGATCAACATCGCCAGCAAACTGCCAATCGCCAGTTGAATACCGACGCTCCAGGTCACGGCGCTGATTTCGTCTTGCGGCATGCTCGCCACGACCGACCATGGGCCGCCATCGAATGGCACGGCGACGCTGTAGAAATCTTCCGACTTGTCGCTCCAGAACTCGCCCTTGCCCGGCTTCTTCGCCAGCGCAACGATGGCCGGCACGGCTTGATCCAGCGCTTGCACACCGGCGATCGGCACCAGCCATTTGTTCTGTTCGTCGAGCAGGGCCAGGGAGCCGGTCTGGCCGATGCGGAAGCGTTTGAGGTTCTCGAACTGGGCGTTCTGCGCGTCGGTGTAATCGAATCCTACGAACAGCACGGCAACCACCTTACCGCTGCTGTCACGTACGGGGGTGTACTGAGTCATGTAGGAGCGGTCGAACAGCAAGGCACGACCGACGTAACCCTGGCCTGCTATCAGGTGTGCATAGGCCGGGTGAGCGTGATCCAGCATTGTGCCGATGGCCCTGCTACCGTCCTGTTTGGCCAATGAAGTGCTGACCCGAATAAAGTCCTCGCCGCTACGCACGAACAACGTCGCCACCCCGGCGGTCATTTGCTTGAACTCGTCGACTTCCTTGAAGTTGTTGTTCAACACTTCGCTGCCCAGGTGCAGACCCGGGGTTTGCACGCCCGCGACAGTCACCGGTTCATCCGCGTGCACGGTGAGGCCCGCGCTGAAGCGCTTCTCGAACAGGCCGCTCAAGCGCTGAGTGCTTTCACGCAACGTGCCGTGGAACGTACTCAACTGATCGGCCAGCAACCGGGCCTCACTGGCCAGGTGTTCTTCGCGGGTGGCGAGGTTGGCGGTGTCCAGCGAGCGCAAGGCGAACACGGTGCTGCCGCTGATGACAATCGCCAGAATCACGGCTAGCGCAAGACCAAGCTGTGAGGCGATCCGGGCACGGGGTTGAGACATGACAGCTCCTGGCCGAGCGACCGGATCCTCCTTGATCCGGCTCTACGCTCAGCAAAATTTCTAATAATGGGAAAAAACGCGAAACCGGCACGAAGGTTCCACAAGCAGATTTTCGGCGGCAACGCTGAATACTTGAGTTATTAACCCGGTTATTGCGCAAGGCCTAATGCCAGTCAGTTACGCCGTAACGCGATCTGTAGCAGCTGGCGAAGCCTGCGGTCGGCGGCGAAGCCGTCGTGAAATCAGGCAACGCGGTGCTTCAGGAAGAACATTTATCCAGGTTTTACGACTGCTTCGCAGCCGAACGCTGCCTCGCGTTGCTCGTCAGCTGCTACAAAGAGCGTGTTTCGCCTGAGATTTTTTTAACTGATCGGCATGAGGCGCGGGGCCACTCTATCGATTCAGCTCAGGCGTTCGACATCCGGCAATTCCATGACCCGGACTTCCCCTTGCAGGAAATCGCTGAGCCGGCGCAAACGTTCGCCACCAGGACGGGTTTTCGGCCAGACCAGGTAGTAATTCTCACCACTGGCGACGGCGGTCGGCCACGGCAAACTCAGACGCCCCTGCGCCACGTCCTCGGCCACCATCAGCAGATCCCCCATCGACACGCCGTAGCCTCGGGCGGCCGCGATCATGCCCAGCTCCAGGGTATCGAACACCTGCCCGCCCTTGAGCGAGACCTGATCCGACAAGCCCATGCGCTCCAGCCAACTGCGCCAGTCGCGACGGTCCGGCGTCGGGTGCAGCAACTCGGCGCTGGCCAGGCGCGCGACGTCCCACGGCTGATCCTTCAAGAGATTCGGCGCGCCCACCGGAATCAGCTCTTCGGGGAACAGGAAAGTCGCCTCCCAGTCCGGAGGAAAATTCCCGTTGCTGAGGATGACGGCGCAGTCGAACGGCTCGTGGTTGAAGTCCACGGAGTCGATGTCCATCCAGGCGCTGGTCAGCTGTACCTCGTTGCCCGGTTGCAGATGCCGAAAGCGACTGAGCCGCGCCAGCAACCAACGCATGGTCAGGGTCGATGGCGCTTTCATACGCAGGATGTCGTCTTCGGCGCGCAAGGCATTGCAGGCGCGCTCCAGGGCCGTGAAGCCTTCACGGATACCCGGCAGGATCAGCCGCGCCGACTCGGTCAGTTGCAGGTTGCGCCCGCTGCGGTGAAACAGCCGACAGGCGAAATGTTCTTCCAGCGTACGAATATGCCGACTGACCGCGCTTTGGGTGATCGACAGTTCTTCAGCGGCGCGGGTAAACGAACTGTGCCGCGCCGCCGCTTCGAATGCGCGCAGGGCATACAAGGGAGGAAGACGACGTGACATGGAGAAAGCTCCTGTAGCGGGATTCGGCAAACTTATCAGAAACGACCCTGGATGAGTTTTAATCATGCCACCCATCCTTTTTATCCCTTTGTGCAAACCCCGCAGAGCGCCGAGAATCGTGCCTTTCCAGTTCATTTCATAAGGGAGCGTGATGACCATGCAGCATCCAGCACGTATCGAACTCTGGGCCATCCTGCGGCTGGCGGGGCCGTTGATTGCCTCGCAGTTGGCGCACATGCTGATGGTCCTCACCGACACCTTGATGATGGCGCGCCTGAGTCCCGAGGCGTTGGCCGGCGGTGGGCTGGGCGCGGCGACTTACTCGTTCGTGTCGATTTTCTGCATCGGCGTGATCGCGGCGGTCGGCACGTTGGTGGCCATCCGTCAGGGCGCGGGGGACATTGTCGGTGCGGCGCGCCTGACCCAGGCAGGGCTTTGGCTGGCGTGGATCATGGCGCTGGTGGCCGGGCTGTTGCTGTGGAACCTCAAGCCGGTGTTGCTGCTGTTTGGCCAGACTGAAACCAACGTCCACGCCGCCGGGCAGTTCCTGACGATCCTGCCGTTCGCCCTGCCCGGCTACCTGAGCTTCATGGCCCTGCGCGGGTTCACCAGCGCCATCGGCCGGGCGACACCGGTGATGGTGATCAGTCTCTGCGGCACCGTGGCCAACTTCGTCCTCAACTACGCCTTCATCACCGGGATGTTCGGCTTGCCGAAAATGGGTCTGGTGGGGATCGGCCTGGTGACCGCGATTGTTGCCAACCTGATGGCCGTGGCGCTGGCGCTGCATATTCGCCGGCATCCGGCCTACGACGCTTATCCACTGCGCCAGGGCCTGTCGCGGCCGAACCGTCAGTACCTGAAAGAACTGTGGCGCCTGGGACTGCCGATTGGCGGCACCTACGCGGTGGAAGTCGGTTTGTTTGCCTTCGCAGCGCTGTGCATGGGCACCATGGGCAGCACGCAATTGGCGGCGCACCAGATCGCGCTGCAGATTGTCTCGGTGGCGTTCATGGTGCCGGCGGGGCTTTCGTATGCGATCACCATGCGCATCGGCCAACACTACGGTGCCGGGCAACTGCTCGATGCGCGGCTGGCCGGTCGGGTCGGGATCGCGTTTGGCGGTGCCTCGATGCTCGCCTTCGCCATGGTCTTCTGGCTGCTGCCGAATCAGTTGATCGGCTTGTTCCTCGACCACAACGACCCGGCCTTTCGCCCGGTCATCGACCTGGCGGTGAGCCTGTTGGCGGTGGCGGCGTGGTTTGAGCTGTTCGACGGCACGCAAACCATCGCCATGGGCTGCATTCGCGGGCTCAAGGATGCCAAGACCACGTTCCTGGTCGGGCTCGGTTGCTATTGGCTGATTGGCGCGCCGGCCGCGTGGATGATGGCCTTCCATCTGAACTGGGGGCCGACGGGCGTCTGGTGGGGGTTGGCGCTGGGGCTGGCGTGCGCGGCGGTAAGTTTGACGCTGGCGTTTGAGTGGAAGATGAAGCGGATGATTCGGCGTGAGCCGTCTTCTGGGGCAAGCTTTCAGGTAGCTCAGGCGGATTAAGATCAAAAGATCGCAGCCTTCGGCAGCTCCTACGGGTGTACACATTCCCATATAGGAGCTGCCGAAGGCTGCGATCTTTTAAATGGCCTCCACAACTGCCTGCTGGCTGCTGCCAAACGTCAAATACTCAACCAACTCCGCCAACGGCAGCGGCTTGCTGATCAAATACCCCTGCACCTGATCGCAGCCAAACCCGCGCAACAAGTCCAACTGCTCCGGGGTTTCCACGCCTTCGGCCACCACTTCCAGATTGAGGTTGTGCGCCAGGTTGATCATCGCGTGCACCAGTTTGCGGTTCTCTTCGCGCTCCTCCATGCCACCGACGAAGCTCTTGTCGACCTTGAGCAAGGTGATCGGCAGGCTGTTGAGGTGCACGAACGAGGAGAACCCGGTGCCGAAGTCGTCGAGGGAGAAGCGCACGCCGAGTCGACCGAGGGCATCCATGGTTTGCTTGACCAGATCGCTACGGCGCATCACTGCGGTTTCAGTCAGTTCGAACTCCAGCCATTGCGCCTCAACGCCGCGCTCGATGATCAAGCGACTGAGGGTCGACAACAATTGGCTGTCCTGAAACTGCCGGAACGACAGGTTGATCGCCATGTGCAGCGCCGGCAAACCCCGTTCGCGCAGCGCCTGCATGTCACGCAAAGCCCGGGAAATCACCCAGTAACCCAGCGGCACAATCAAACCGCTCTGCTCGGCCAGCGGCACGAACTCGCTCGGAGGCAGCAAGCCCCGTTCGGCATGACGCCAGCGCACCAACGCTTCGAGGCCGACGATCTGGCCGTCTTCAAGGTTCAGGCGCGGCTGGTAATGCAGTTCCAGCTCATCGCGACGCAAGGCCCGGCGCAGCTCGCTTTCGAGGTCCGCCATACTGCGGGCATTGCGGTTGATGCGTTCGTTGAAGATGTGAAAGGTGCAGCCCTGAGTGCTCTTGGCCTGCTGCATGGCGATGTGCGCGTGCCACATCAGCGGATCGGCGCCGGCCTGGGCCCGGGCATGGGCGATCCCAAGGCTGGAGCCGATCAACAGGCTCTCGCCATCGACCCAATAAGGCTCGGACAGCGCTTCGGTAATGCGTTCGGCCATCCATTCGGCGCGTTGCGGCGCGCGGCGGGTGTCGATCAGCAAGGCGAATTCATCGCTGCCCAGCCGGGCCAGTTGATCGCCGGCCTCAAGCTGGCTTTTGAGCCGCGCGACCACTTGCAGGATCAATCGGTCGCCGGCCTGATGGCCGAGGGCGTCGTTGGCGTGGCGAAAGTTATCGAGATCGAGGTGGCCAAGGGCTAAACCGCGGCCGTCGTTTTCCGCCAGACGCGCCGTCAACAGGGTCTGGAAACCCTGGCGGTTGGCGATGCCGGTCAGCGGATCCTGCTCGGCCAGGCGTTGCAGGGTATTTTCCAGCACGCCGCGCTCGCGCACATGGCGCAGGCACCGGCGCAACATGCCGGCATTGAGCATATCGCGCACCAGCCAGTCACTCACACCGTCGGGCGCGGTCACGGGCTCGTGTTCGAGCAACATCACCGTCGGCAGGCTGCAACGGCCAGGCAGCGGCTGAAGGGCCGGGATCGTCAACAACACCGCACTGCGGTTGTCTTCGAACAAACTGCTGACCGACTCCCAACTCGGCGCGCTGATCAGCACTGCCGAGCTCCCCATTGGAGCCAGACACTCGCGCAACAACGCTGCCCACGCTGGCTCTTCGGCCAGTAGCAGCAAACGCAAGGGTTCGACAGGCGTAGACAAGCTAGCTCCCTAGACTCTGCTAATGATGTAGGCGGCGGGCATTATGCCGCGCCGATAACCAATGACCAACTGACCTGGGTTAGCAAACGCGGTTTTGTATCTCGAATACGAACATTAGACGCAAAACCCCCGCGCATCCTGCGTGAAAGTATCAAAACCGGCAAATAGAGATCGCGTGCTGCGTCACAAGTCGGAGAGAGCAGCACAATTCGCTGAGCCTGTTAAAATGCCGGCCCATTTCGCAAATGACTCCCTGATTCCGTATGTCCCGACTCAATCCCCGGCAGCAAGAAGCCGTGAACTACGTCGGCGGCCCTCTATTGGTGCTCGCCGGTGCAGGCTCCGGCAAGACCAGTGTGATCACGCGCAAGATCGCGCACCTGATCCAGAACTGCGGCATCCGCGCCCAGTACATCGTCGCCATGACCTTTACCAACAAGGCGGCGCGCGAGATGAAGGAACGGGTCGGCACCCTGCTCAAGGGCGGCGAAGGCCGTGGCCTGACGGTGTGCACCTTCCACAACCTGGGCCTGAACATCATCCGCAAGGAACACGTGCGGCTGGGCTACAAACCGGGCTTCTCGATCTTCGACGAGACCGACGTCAAAGCCCTGATGACCGACATCATGCAGAAGGAATACGCGGGCGACGATGGCGTCGACGAGATCAAGAACATGATCGGCTCGTGGAAAAACGACCTGATCCTGCCGCCCGAAGCCCTGGAAAACGCGCGCAACCCCAAGGAACAGACCGCCGCCATCGTCTACACCCACTACCAGCGCACGCTCAAGGCGTTCAACGCGGTGGACTTCGACGACCTGATCCTGCTGCCGGTGAAGCTGTTCCAGGAACACGCCGACATCCTCGAAAAATGGCAGAACAAGGTCCGCTACCTGCTGGTGGACGAATACCAGGACACCAACGCCAGCCAGTATTTGCTGGTGAAGCTGCTGATCGGCACGCGCAACCAGTTCACCGTGGTCGGCGATGACGACCAGTCGATCTACGCCTGGCGCGGCGCCCGGCCGGAAAACCTGATGCTGCTCAAGGACGACTACCCTTCGCTGAAAGTCGTCATGCTGGAGCAAAACTATCGCTCCACCAGCCGCATCCTGCGCTGCGCCAACGTACTGATCTCGAACAATCCCCACGAGTTTGAAAAACAACTGTGGAGTGAGATGGGCCACGGCGACGAGATCCGCGTGATCCGCTGCCGCAACGAAGACGCCGAAGCCGAGCGCGTGGCCGTCGAGCTGCTGACCCTGCACTTGCGCACCGACCGGCCTTACAGCGATTTCGCGATCCTGTATCGCGGTAACTACCAGGCCAAGCTGATCGAGCTGAAGCTGCAGCACCACCAGATTCCGTATCGACTGTCTGGCGGCAACAGCTTCTTCGGTCGTCAGGAAGTGAAAGACCTGATGGCCTACTTCCGGCTGATCGTGAACCCGGACGACGACAACGCCTTCCTGCGGGTGATCAACGTCCCACGCCGGGAAATCGGTTCGACCACCCTGGAAAAGCTTGGCAACTACGCCACCGAGCGCAAAATCTCGATGTACGCCGCCACCGACGAAATCGGTTTGGGCGAACATCTGGATACTCGGTTTACCGATCGCCTGTCGCGTTTCAAGCGCTTCATGGACAAGGTCCGCGAGCAGTGCGCCGGCGAAGACCCGATTTCGGCCCTGCGCAGCATGGTCATGGACATCGACTACGAGAACTGGCTGCGCACCAACAGCTCCAGCGACAAAGCCGCCGATTACCGCATGGGTAACGTCTGGTTCCTGATCGAGGCGTTGAAGAACACCCTGGAGAAAGACGAAGAAGGCGAGATGACTGTCGAAGACGCCATCGGCAAACTCGTCTTGCGCGACATGCTCGAACGTCAGCAGGAGGAGGAAGATGGCGCCGAAGGCGTGCAGATGATGACCTTGCACGCCTCCAAAGGCCTGGAATTTCCCTACGTGTTCATCATGGGCATGGAAGAGGAAATTCTCCCGCACCGTTCCAGCATCGAAGCCGACACCATCGAAGAAGAACGCCGTCTGGCCTACGTCGGGATTACCCGGGCGCGTCAGACTCTGGCCTTCACCTTCGCCGCCAAGCGCAAGCAATACGGCGAGATCATCGACTGCGCGCCGAGCCGCTTCCTCGATGAGCTGCCGCCGGACGACCTGGCGTGGGAAGGCAATGACGACACCCCTGTTGAAGTCAAAGCCGTGCGCGGCAATACCGCATTGGCGGATATACGCGCGATGTTGAAGCGCTAGAATCGACTACTTTTTAACCAGCCCTGGACGCACAGCCGTCCTTAGAGGAAAGCTTCATGGAAGCACTGCACAAGAAAATTCGCGAAGAAGGCATCGTGCTTTCCGACCAGGTCCTGAAAGTCGACGCCTTTCTGAACCACCAGATCGACCCGGCCCTGATGAAGCTGATCGGCGACGAATTCGCCACGCTGTTCAAGGATTCGGGCATCACCAAGATCGTCACCATCGAAGCCTCGGGCATTGCGCCGGCGATCATGACCGGGCTGAACCTAGGCGTGCCGGTGATTTTCGCCCGCAAGCACCAGTCCCTGACCCTGACTGAAAACCTGCTGTCGGCGACCGTTTACTCGTTCACCAAGCAAACCGAAAGCACCGTGGCCATCTCTCCACGCCACCTGACCAGCAGCGACCGCGTGCTGATCATCGATGACTTCCTGGCCAACGGCAAAGCGTCGCAAGCGCTGATTTCGATCATCAAACAGGCCGGCGCGACCGTGGCTGGCCTGGGGATCGTGATCGAGAAATCGTTCCAGGGTGGCCGTGCGGAACTGGATGCGCAGGGTTATCGGGTTGAATCGTTGGCTCGGGTGCAATCCCTGGCTGGCGGCGTCGTGACCTTCATCGAATAATCCACACCGCAAAACCCATGTGGAGCGGGCTTGCTCGCGAAAGCGCAGTATCAGTCAATGTTGATGTCGACTGACACACTGCCTTCGCGAGCAAGCCCGCTCCCACATTTGATTTCTGTTTGCATTTATTGCGCGGTGGCCTTGAGGCCGGCGAGCAGCAACCGCTGAAACAAATCCTCTTTCAGCCCTTCCGGGTTAGTCAGTTGCATCCGCTCCAGATGTTCCGGATATTGCGATGCCTCAGGCGCATCCAGCGCAGCCTTGCCCAACTCCAGAATCTCGGTCAGCTTGAACTTGCTCTTCAACCAGTTCAGCGCCCGCAACAAATCCCGCTCCACCTCCGTGAAATCACACCCCAGCGGATACTCCGGAAACAGGTTCGAGTGCCGCGCCTGAATCGCCTGCAAACGCTGAGGGCTGTTGTCGGTGAAGCGCGGATCAATCCGGAAATGCTTCGGCAACTTGCCAACGGCCTGAGCCTGTTCGATCAGCCCTGGCTGGAAACGTGAATCGCTGATGTTGAGCAATGCCTCGATCACCGCCGCATCGTTCTTGCCCCGCAAGTCGGCGATGCCGTATTCGGTGACGACGATGTCCCGCAGGTGTCGCGGGATGGTGCAGTGGCCGTACTCCCAGACGATGTTCGAATTGACCTCACCACCCGACTCGCGCCAGCTGCGCAGGATCAGCACCGAGCGCGCGCCTTCCAGCGCATGGCCCTGGGCGACGAAGTTGTACTGCCCGCCAACACCGCTGAGCACCCGCCCGTCTTCCAGCTGATCCGCCACGCCGGCGCCCATCAAGGTCACGGTGAACGCTGAGTTGATGAACCGTGCATCAAGGCGCTGCAAGCGTTTGAGTTCTTCCTGGCCGTACAGCTCGTTGATGTAGCTGATGCGGGTCATGTTGAATTCGAGGCGCTTGCTCTGGGGCAACTCGCGCAGGCGCTCGTAGAAACTGCGCGGCCCGAGAAAAAACCCGCCATGCACCGAGATGCCGTCGGTTTGTGCGGCTTCATCGAGGACCCCGTCGTTGGCCTGTTGCTGGGTCGCTACGTCCGGGTAGACCTTGCGCCGTACGATCCCGGCATCGGCCAGCACCAGCAAGCCGTTGACGAACATTTCGCTGCAACCGTACAGGCCCTTGGCGAACGGCTCGACGCCACCTTCGCGATCAATCAACTGCGCCCACTGACTGAGATTCAGATCCGTCAGCAACGCCTGGTAACCGGCGTTATCGGCCTGACGTGCCAGCAATGCCGCCGTCAATGCATCACCCATGGAACCGATGCCGATTTGCAGCGTGCCACCGTCGCGTACCAGCGTACTGGCGTGCAAACCGATGAAGTGGTCCTGGAAACCCACCGGCATGTTCGGCGTAGAGAACAGCGTGGTGTGGTCCTTCTCGTCGATCAGCAAGTCGAAGGTGTCGATGCCGATTTCCGCGTCCCCCGGCATGTAAGGTAAATCGTTGTGCACTTGGCCGACGATCAGCACCGTCTCCCCGCCGCCCGGCGTTTGGCGATCATCGGAAACAGGTCGAGGGTGATGTCCGGGTTGCAACTCAGGCTCAAGCGGTCCGGGTGTTCGGCATGGCTGGCCACCAGTTGCGCCACCAGGTTCAGGCCGGCGGCGTTGATGTCCCGGCGGCGTGGCTGTAGTTGCTGCTGACGTAATCCTGCTGGGCCTGGGCGCTGTGCAGCAGGCTGCCGGGTTGCATGAAGAATTGCTCGACGTGGATGTTGGCCGGCAGGTCGTCCTGGTGAAGATCGGCGAGGAAATCCAGCTCTGGATAGTCGCCGAAGACCCGTTCAATGAACGGTTCGAGGAAGCGCTTTTGCAAGCCATCGCCCAAGGCAGGCCGACCGAGGCACAGCGCGGTGTAAATCGTCAGCCGCCGCTCGGGCAATTGCACAATGCGTTGGAACAGCGCATTGACGAAGTGGTTGGGTTTGCCCAGCCCCAACGGCAAGCCCATGTGAATATGCGCCGGCAACCGCGCCAGTACGTCATCGACCGCCTGCTCGATAGAACACAACTGCACCATCTGATCCTCCCGCACGTTCCGTGAATTGGGGTTGGACCGAGCTTGCCGGGTCTTTGCTGCATTGACCACAAAAAAGCTGATCGGCCAGCACCAAACCCTCTGTAGGAGCTGCCGCAGGCTGCGATCTTTTGGTGTTGATTGCTAAAAACAAGATCAAAAGATCGCAGCCTGCGGCAGCTCCTACAGGGGATCAGCAGGCACAAAAAAGCCGCTCGTAAGCGGCTTTTCGCTGAAAATGGGGCTTATTTCAAACCAGACATTTTCTCGATTGCGCCTTTGAGCTCAGGATCGGAGCAATCGGCACAGGTGCCTTTTGGCGGCATGGAGTTGATACCGGTGATGGCTTTGGCCAGCAAACCGTCAAGCCCGCCTTGTTCTTTGGCACGTTTGCCCCAGTCCGCCGCGTCGCCGATTTTCGGCGAACCCAACAGGCCGGTACCGTGGCAAGCGTTACAATGTTTTGCAATGACTTCGTCAGGGGTCTTGGCCCCACCGCCGCCTGCCGAAGCGGCGACTTCCATCCCTTTGCACTCTTGACCCGTTACACAGACCTGGCCGACTGGCTCAAGGCGCTTGGCGATGTCGTCGGTAGTAGAAGCTTGTGCGCTCACTGCCCATAGGGCCAATACAGTTGCTGGTGCAGCCAGCATTTTCATAATTAGGTTCACGCGTTCACCCTCAATGGTGGCTATTCACGCCCGCGGCCACGGTTCGCAGGCGGGCGCAAGTATAACGGCAAGCCCGCCACACTGAAACAACCCCAAAGTCGAAGGGGTCTTGTTGTGTGGTGTAAAACTGCTCGGGCGCCTCGGCAGTGCTGGCAGGACGCCTCTTTTCTTAGAAATTCGCCGGCGTGGCTGCGCTGATTAGTCGCGCCGGCACGTCGAACGGATTCCGGAAACGGTGCGGCTTGGTACTTTCAAAGTAGTAGCTGTCGCCGGCTTCGAGCACAAAAGTTTCAGCCCCGACCACCAATTCCAGCCGACCTTCGACCAGAATCCCGGTTTCCTCACCCTCGTGGGTGAGCATCTCGTCACCGGTATCGGCGCCTGGCGGGTAGATTTCATTGAGGAAGGCGATAGCCCGGCTCGGGTGGGCCCGGCCGACCAGTTTCATGGTCACGGCGCCATCGGAAATATCGATCAGCTCGTTGGCCTTGTAGACGATCTGAGTCGGTTTTTCCTGCAGGATCTCTTCGGAAAAGAACTCGACCATGGACATGGGAATCCCGCCCAACACTTTGCGCAGCGAGCTGATCGAGGGGCTGACGCTGTTCTTCTCGATCATCGAAATCGTGCTGTTGGTAACACCCGCACGTTTGGCGAGCTCGCGCTGCGAAAGGCCTTTGAGCTTACGGATCGATTGCAGTCGTTCACCGACGTCCAATGCTTGCGCCTCCAGGGATTCAGGTTGTTGGAATAATGAGCGTTATCATGGCGACAGCGTTCAGTATTTACAACACTTGGGCCTGAATCCTGTTCAGCGAGGCGACTTCCAGTGCGCAGTGCCTTGCCTCAAGCCCCGGAATAGAGCAGCGGCACCCGGCGCAGGTTGCAGAAGATCTGATAAGGAATCGTATCCGCAGCAGCAGCCACGTCACTGGCAAGGACGTTTTTGCCCCACAACTCGACGGTCGAACCGAGGCCGGCTTGCGGCACGTCGGTCAGATCGATGCAGAGCATGTCCATCGACACCCGGCCGATCAACTGGCTGCGCTGCCCGGCGACCATCACCGGCGTGCCGGTCGGTGCCTGACGCGGGTAGCCATCGGCGTAACCCATGGCCACCACGCCAACGCGCATCGGCTTGGGCGTGATGAATTTGGCGCCGTAACCGATCGGCTCGCCGGCCGGCAGTTCACGGACACAAATCACTTTCGATTCGAGGGTCATCACCGGTTGCAGGCGCGACGCCAAGGCGTTGGCTTCCTCGAAAGGGGTGGCGCCGTAGAGCATGATGCCCGGACGCACCCAATCGCTTGGAATCTGCGGCCAACCGAGTACCGCCGGCGAGTTGCGCAGGCTGACCTCGGCGGACAAACCCTGGCGCGCCGCTTCGAACACCGCGACCTGTTCGGCACTGCTTTGCTCGTGCAATTCGTCAGCCCGGGCGAAGTGGCTCATCAAGACGATTTTTGCCACTTTGCCGCTGGCCAGCAGCCGTTGGTAAGCCGCCTGATAATCAGCCGGATGCAAGCCCACCCGGTGCATGCCCGAGTCGAGCTTGAGCCAGACCGTGATCGGCTTGCTCAACGCGGCTTTCTCGATCGCTTCGAGCTGCCACAGCGAATGCACCACGCACCAGAAGTCATGTTCGACAATAAGCGGTAGCTCATCGGCTTCGAAAAAACCTTCCAGCAACAGCACCGGCGCACGAATGCCCGCAACGCGCAGCTCTAAAGCCTCTTCAATGCACGCCACCGCGAACCCGTCCGCCTCGGCTTCCAAAGCTTGGGCGCACCGCACCGCACCATGGCCGTAGGCATCGGCCTTGATCACCGCGAGGGCCTTGGCCCCCGTGACTTCACGGGCGATTTGGTAGTTGTGACGCAAGGCTTGGAGGTCGATCAGGGCACGGGCAGGACGCATGGCGGCAGACTTCTAGGCGGTCATGGGAATAAAAACCGGCGCTGGTTGACGGCGTGAACCGCCAACAGCACCGGGAGAGGGATCGTTATTAACAGGTAGTTGCGGCGCGTTACGGCAGCGCGGCAACCACCGACAGCTCAACCAGGATTTGCGGTTCGCACAGCTTTGACTCAACGGTGGCACGAGCCGGGGCGACGCCTTTTGGCAGCCACTTGTCCCAAACCGAATTCATGCCTTGGAAATGCGCGTCGATGTCTTTCAGGTAAATCGTCACCGACAGTATGTGGCTCTTGTCGGTGCCAGCCAGATCAAGCAAACGCTCAATGTTGGCGAGGGTTTCACGGGTCTGCTGTTCAATCCCGGCGCTCATGTCATCGCCGACCTGCCCTGCCAGGTACACAGTACCGTTGTGGGCGACGATCTGACTCATGCGTTCATTGGTGAGCTGGCGCTGGATTGCCATGGTTTGCGGACTCCTGGATTTTGTGACCGTAACGGGAAATATCGAGGCCTTCGGCGCTGATCTGTGGGGTTTTCTTCGCCATCAGGTCAGCCAGCAAACGACCGGAACCACAGGCCATGGTCCAACCGAGCGTGCCGTGGCCAGTGTTCAGGAACAGGTTGCTGAACGGTGTCGCGCCAACGATCGGCGTGCCGTCCGGGGTGGTCGGGCGCAAACCGGTCCAGAAACTCGCCTGGGCCAGATCGCCGCCCTGAGGATAAAGGTCGTTGACGATCATCTCCAGGGTTTCGCGCCGACGCGGGTTCAGCGACAGGTCAAAACCGGCAATCTCCGCCATGCCGCCGACGCGGATGCGGTTGTCGAAACGGGTGATCGCGACCTTGTAGGTCTCGTCGAGAATGGTCGACGTCGGGGCCATCGCCGGGTTGGTGATCGGCACGGTCAGGGAGTAACCCTTGAGCGGATACACCGGCGCCTTGATGCCCAGCGGCTTGAGCAGTTGCGGCGAGTAGCTGCCGAGTGCGAGAACATAGCGGTCAGCGGTTTCCAGCTTGCCGTCGATCCACACGCCGTTGACGCGGTCACCGGCGTGATCGAGGCGCTGGATGTCCTGGCCGTAGCGGAACTCCACACCCAGCTTCACGGCCATTTCGGCCAGGCGGGTGGTGAAGATCTGGCAGTCGCCGGTCTGGTCGTTCGGCAGGCGCAGGGCACCGGCGAGGATGTCGGTGACGCTGGCCAGTGCGGGTTCGACGCGGGCAATGCCAGCACGGTCGAGCAGTTCGAACGGCACGCCGGACTCTTTCAGCACGGCGATGTCTTTCGCGGCGCCGTCGAGCTGAGCCTGGGTGCGGAACAGTTGGGTCGTACCGAGGCTGCGGCCTTCGTAGGCAATGCCGGTTTCGGCGCGCAATTCGTCGAGGCAGTCACGGCTGTACTCGGACAGACGGACCATGCGTTCCTTGTTCACCGCGTAACGGTTGGCGGTGCAGTTGCGCAGCATCTGCGCCATCCACAGGTATTGGCCGATGTCGGCAGTGGCCTTGATCGCCAGCGGCGCGTGGCGCTGCAGCAGCCATTTGATCGCCTTGAGCGGCACGCCCGGCGCGGCCCACGGCGAGGCATAGCCCGGGGAGACTTGTCCGGCGTTGGCGAAACTGGTCTCCATGGCCGCAGCCGGCTGACGGTCCACGACCACCACTTCAAACCCGGCACGGGCCAGATAGTAAGCACTGGCGGTACCGATGACGCCGCTACCCAAGACCATGACGCGCATTTTATATCCCTCATCGCGGCGTGCCGCTGACGTTTGATGTTCAGACCGAAGATGTGGGCAGTTTAAAAAAGATTAGCCAGTGCTTTTCACTATATAAGTGCCTATATTTGGCGACAATTCTCGGCAAAAACCCTTTTCACGGAGGCGCATCCCCTATGCGTACCAACACTCAGACCAAACGAGAGCTGGACAAGATCGACCGCAACATCCTGCGGATCCTCCAGGCGGACGGGCGTATCTCCTTCACCGAGCTGGGGGAAAAGGTCGGCCTGTCGACCACGCCCTGCACCGAGCGGGTCCGCCGGCTGGAGCGCGAAGGGATCATCATGAGCTACAACGCCCGGCTCAACCCGCAGCACCTCAAGGGTAGTCTGCTGGTGTTCGTCGAGATCAGCCTCGACTACAAATCCGGCGATACTTTCGAAGAGTTCCGACGCGCGGTGCTGAAACTGCCCCATGTGCTGGAGTGCCATTTGGTGTCAGGGGATTTCGACTACCTGGTGAAGGCGCGGATTTCCGAGATGGCTTCGTACCGTAAATTGCTCGGCGATATCCTGCTCAAACTGCCGCATGTGCGCGAATCCAAGAGCTATATCGTGATGGAAGAAGTGAAAGAGAGTTTGTGTTTGCCGATTCCGGATTGAAGATCAAAAGATCGCAGCCTGCGGCAGCTCCTACAGGTGTACGCGCGCGTCTTTTGTGTGTGCCGATTCCGGCTTGAAGATCAAAAGATCGCAGCCTTCGGCAGCTCCTACAGGTGTACGCGCGCGTCTTTTGTGTGTGCCGATTCCGGCTTGAAGATCAAAAGATCGCAGCCTTCGGCAGCGCCTACAGGTGTACGCGCGCGTCTTTGTGTTTGCCGATTCCGGATTGAAGATCAAAAGATCGCAGCCTGCGGCAGCTCCTACAGGTGTACGCGCGCGTCTTTTGTGTTTGCCGATTCCGGATTGAAGATCAAAAGATCGCAGCCTGCGGCAGCTCCTACAGGTGTACGCGCGCGTCTTTTGTGTTTGCCGATTCCGGCTTGAAGATCAAAAGATCGCAACCTTCGGCAGCGCCTACAGGTGTACGCGCGCGTCTTTTGTGTTTGCCGATTCCGGCTTGAAGATCAAAAGATCGCAGCCTTCGGCAGCTCCTACAGGTGTACGCGCGCGTCTTTGTGTTTGCCGATTCCGGATTGAAGATCAAAAGATCGCAGCCTGCGGCAGCTCCTACAGGTGTACGCGCGCGTCTTTTGTGTTTGCCGATTCCGGATTGAAGATCAAAAGATCGCAGCCTGCGGCAGCTCCTACAGGTGTACGCGCGCGTCTTTGTGTTTGCCGATTCCGGATTGAAGATCAAAAGATCGCAGCCTGCGGCAGCGCCTACAGGTGTACGCGCGCCCCTGTAGGAGCTGCCGCAGGCTGCGATCTTTTGCTCGCGACGCCTAAACCAAGACCTGTCGGGTACTGGTCATGTACTCATGAATCTGCTTCTCCACCCGCGGATGAATCAGCTCCACCGGCCCGCGCCCGTTGGGGCATGGCAAGGTCTTGGTGGTGCCGAACAGCCGGCAGATCAGCGGCCGCTCGCCATACACGGTGCAGCCGTCAGGCCCCAGATGTACACAGTTCAACTCATCCATCGCCGCATCCTGTTCGGCGCGGGTCTTGCGCGGCAAGCGGGACATTTCTTCTGGCGAGGTAGTCACCGGCCCACAGCAGTCATGGCAGCCGGGCACGCACTCGAACGAGGGAATTTGCTGGCGCAGGGTGCGAATTTTCTGACTGTTGCAGCTCATCGAAGCAGTGACCAAAAGCGGAATAGACCGGGATTCTGACGCAAAAGCCCCGATCCAGACAGCAGCAACCGACCAGTGTTGCCCGTGCCGGAAGGTCCGGCTTATGCTCCGTCAACTTTTTCAAACACACGCATCCGGATGACGCACATGAACGCCCGTGTTCAGCAACCTGCCCCGAATCACCGGCACGCCGCCTCTTATTACGCCGCCAGCAGCCTGCCGCCGCCCGAGCATCCGGTGCTTCAGGGCGAGTTGATGGCCGATGTGTGCGTGGTCGGCGGCGGGTTTTCCGGGTTGAACACGGCGCTCGAACTGGCTGAACGCGGACTCAGCGTGGTGCTGCTGGAAGCACGCAAAATCGGCTGGGGGCCAGTGGGCGCAACGGCGGGCAATTGATTCGTGGCGTCGGCCATGGCCTCGATCAGTTCGCCAACATCATCGGTGCCGACGGCGTGCGTCAGATGAAACTCATGGGCCTGGAAGCGGTGGAAATCGTCCGACAACGGGTCGAGCGTTTTCAGATCCCCTGCGACCTGACCTGGGGCTACTGCGACCTCGCCAACAAGCCCCGCGACCTCGAAGGTTTTGCCGACGACGTCGAAGAGCTGCGCGGCCTCGGTTACCGCTACGAAACCCGGCTGCTGCAAGCCAACGAAATGCATTCGGTGGTCGGCTCCGACCGTTATGTCGGTGGCTTGATCGACATGGGCTCCGGGCATTTGCATCCGCTGAACCTGGCGCTTGGCGAAGCGGCGGCCGCGCAGCAATTGGGGGCAAAACTGTTCGAACAGTCGGCGGTCACCCGCATCGATTATGGCACCGAAGTGAAGGTTCACACCGCCCTGGGCTCGGTCCGCGCCAACACCCTGGTGCTGGGTTGCAACGCTTACCTCAATGACCTCAATCCTGAACTCAGCGGCAAAGTGCTGCCCGCCGGCAGTTACATCATCGCCACCGAACCGTTGAGCGAAGCACAGGCTCACGCATTGCTGCCGCAGAACATGGCGGTCTGCGACCAGCGCGTGGCACTGGATTACTACCGGCTCTCGGCGGATCGGCGCTTGCTGTTCGGTGGCGCCTGCCATTACTCAGGACGCGACCCGAACGACATCGCCGCGTATATGCGGCCGAAGATGCTCGAGGTGTTCCCGCAACTGGCCGGGGTGAGGATCGACTATCAATGGGGCGGCATGATCGGCATCGGCGCCAATCGCCTGCCGCAGATCGGCCGGCTCAAGGGCCAACCGAATGTGTATTACGCCCAGGCCTATTCCGGTCACGGGGTGAATGCCACGCACCTGGCAGGCAAGCTGTTGGCCGAGGCCATCAGCGGCCAGCACAGTGGCGGGTTTGATCTGTTCGCCCAGGTGCCACACATCACCTTCCCCGGAGGCAAGCATTTGCGTTCGCCGCTGCTGGCGCTGGGGATGTTGTGGCATCGGCTTAAAGAGTTGGTTTGACGCCTTTCACTGTCTTAACGCTATCCCTGCCGAAGGCTGCGATCTTTTGATCTTGTTTTTAAGAGCAAGATCAAAAGATCGCAGCCTTCGGCAGCTCCTGCAGGGGACCGCGCTTTATTTCACAGGCGCCAGAAAGGCTTAAGCCCCTCCTCCAGCGCCTCTTCCCGACTCAACCCGACATCCCTGAGCTGCTCCGGCGCCAGGCTCAGCAACGCCTTGCGCGAGTGCAGACGATGCCAGAACAGGCCCCAGCGCCCAAGGCAGGACGGCGCGTTGCGCAGGCGCGCCTCACGTGTGCCGTGGTTCTGCCCTGCTGCCAGTTCCTGACTGTGTAACGTCAGCCGCACATCGCTCAAGCCATTCATTTTGATCGCTCCTGTTTACTTGGGTAGCCAGAGCTTTCATGATGCGCGGGCGGCGAAAAGCATTACAGATTCAAAGTCGCTGTATTAATTCCATACAGAGTTGGCCTGAACGCTCTGAATCCTGTATTTTCGGCCCATCTGTATCGGTTAACCGAACCACCTGTATCGAGACAGTGCCATGACCCTTTACGTCAATCTCGCCGAATTGCTCGGCACGCGTATCGAACAGGGCTTCTATCGCCCCGGCGACCGGCTGCCCTCAGTGCGGGCGTTAAGTGTCGAACACGGGGTCAGCCTGAGTACGGTTCAGCAGGCTTATCGGGTGCTCGAAGACAGCGGGTTGGCGACACCAAAACCAAAATCCGGGTACTTCGTGCCGGTCAGCCGCGAGCTGCCGGAACTACCCGCCGTCGGCCGCCCAGCCCAACGCCCGGTGGATATTTCCCAGTGGGATCAGGTGCTGGAATTGATCCGCGCCGTGCCACGCAAAGACGTGGTGCAACTGGGCCGCGGCATGCCGGACATCACCACGCCGACCATGAAACCGCTGCTGCGTGGGCTGGCGCAGATCAGTCGACGCCAGGACATGCCCGGCCTGTATTACGACAACATCCACGGCAACCTCGAACTGCGCGAACAGATCGCCCGGCTGATGCTCGATTCCGGCTGCCAATTGAGCGCCGCCGACCTGGTGGTGACCACCGGTTGCCACGAAGCGCTGTCCACCAGCATTCGCTCCATCTGCTCGCCCGGCGACATCGTCGCGGTGGATTCGCCAAGCTTTCACGGCGCCATGCAAACCCTCAAGGGCCTGGGCATGAAGGCCCTGGAAATCCCCACCGACCCGATTACCGGCATCAGCCTCGAGGCGCTGGAACTGGCCCTGGAACAATGGCCGATCAAGGTCATACAGTTGACCCCCAACTGCAACAATCCCTTGGGCTATATCATGCCGGAGGCGCGTAAACGCGCGTTGTTGAACCTGGCACAGCGCTTCGACGTGGCGATCATCGAGGACGATGTGTATGGCGAACTGGCCTACACCTACCCGCGACCCCGCACGATCAAATCCTTCGACGAAGACGGCCGCGTCCTGCTTTGCAGCTCCTTTTCCAAGACCCTGGCGCCAGGATTGCGCATCGGTTGGGTGGCACCCGGCCGTTATCTGGAACGGGTGCTGCACATGAAATACATCAGCACCGGCTCCACCGCGCCGCAGGCGCAGATCGCCATCGCCGACTTTATCAAGGGCGGGCACTTCGAACCGCATTTGCGGCGGATGCGCACCCAGTACCAGCGCAATCGCGATGTGATGATCGATTGGGTGACACGCTACTTCCCCGCCGGCACCCGGGCCAGTCGGCCCCAGGGCAGTTTCATGCTCTGGGTCGAGCTGCCGGAAGGCTTCGACACGTTGAAACTGAATCGTGCACTGCATGATCAGGGCGTACAGATTGCCGTCGGCAGTATCTTCTCGGCCTCGGGCAAGTACCGAAATTGCCTGCGGATGAGCTACGCTGCCAAGCCGACAGCGCAGGTCGAAGACGCGGTGCGCAAGGTCGGCACCGCGGCCATCAAACTGCTGGCTGAAACTGATTGCATCACCGACTGACCTTTATCCGCAAACCTGCGTCCATATGCCGACAATTGCCAATCGGAACGATCCCACGTGACAGTCAGACAGCCCCTGCTCGCGCTTCTGTTACTCGCCTCGTTCCTGGGTGGTTGCGCCAACCTCGACGTGCCGCGCCCACCGAGCCAGGCCCTGCCGGCGGCAGACTCCAGCTTCGGGCGTTCGATCCAGGCCCAGGCCGCGCCCCATCAAGGGCAATCGGGCTTCCGCCTGCTCTCCAACAGCACCGAAGCCTTCATGGCCCGCGCCGAGTTGATCCGCAACGCCCAGACCAGCCTCGACTTGCAGTACTACATCGTCCACGACGGCATCAGCACCCGCATGCTGGTGGAGGAATTGCTCCAGGCAGCTGATCGCGGCGTGCGGGTGCGGATCCTGCTCGATGACACCACCAGCGATGGTCTGGACCAGATCATTGCGACCCTGGCGGCACACCCGCAGATTCAGATCCGCCTGTTCAACCCGCTGCACCTGGGCCGCAGTACCGGCGTGACGCGAAACATGGGCCGACTGTTCAACCTGTCGCTGCAACACCGGCGCATGCACAACAAGCTGTGGCTGGCGGACAACAGCGTGGCCATCGTCGGCGGTCGCAATCTGGGCGATGAGTATTTCGATGCCGAGCCCAACCTGAATTTCACCGACATCGACATGCTCAGCGTCGGGCCGGTGGCCGAGCAGCTCGGCCACAGTTTCGACCAGTACTGGAACAGCGCCCTGAGCAAGCCGATCGACGAATTTTTCTCGGGCAAACCGACGGCCAAGGACCTGCAAAACACCCGTACGCGCCTGGAAGAATCTCTGGAAGAAACCCGCAAACAGAACCACACGCTGTATCGACAGCTGATGACGTACACCAGGCATCCGCGCATGGACATCTGGCGCCGAGAGCTGATCTGGGCCTGGAACCAGGCGTTGTGGGATGCACCGAGCAAAGTGCTGGCCAAGGGCGAACCTGACCCGCAGCTGTTGCTGACCACGCAATTGGCACCCGAGCTCAACGGCGTCAGCAAAGAGCTGATCATGATTTCCGCCTACTTTGTGCCCGGCCAACCGGGGCTGGTGTACCTGACCGGGCGCGCCGATGCCGGGGTCTCGGTGAGTTTGCTGACCAACTCACTGGAAGCCACCGATGTGCCGGCGGTGCACGGTGGTTACGCGCCCTATCGCAAGGCTCTGCTGGAGCATGGCGTGAAGCTGTTTGAACTGCGGCGCCAGCCCGGTGCCGGCGGCGGCAGTGGCCCGCATCTGTTCCGGCGCTCGGCTTATCAGGGCTCGGATTCAAGCCTGCACAGCAAGGCGATGATCTTCGACCAGCAGAAATCCTTTATCGGTTCATTCAACTTCGACCCGCGTTCGGTGCTGTGGAACACCGAGGTCGGCGTGCTGGTGGACAGCCCGGAACTGGCCGCGCACGTGCGTGAGCTGGCCCTGCAAGGCATGGCGCCGCCGCTGAGTTATGAAGTGAAACTGGACAACGGCCAGCTCGCCTGGGTCACCGAAGACGACGGCAAACTGCACACGCTGACCAAGGAGCCGGGGAGTTGGTGGCGACGGTTCAATGCGTGGATGAGCACCACCGTGGGCCTGGAGCGGATGTTGTAAGCGAGGCTTCCATTGCCAAGATCGCAGCCTTCGGCAGCTCCTACGGGTGTACGCGATCCCAATGCAGGAGCTGCCGAAGGCTCGGGCCGCGTTCGGACGATCTTTTGATCTATGCGGGCTCAGCCACCGCGCCAAACGCCCCCTGGCGCATCAGCAGAATCACCAACCCCAACGCCCCGACCGCCATCAACAACGGCAACGCATGCCCGCTGATCCACTGACTGCCCGCCCCGGCCGCCAATGGCCCGACCAGGCAGCCAATCCCCCATAGCTGCGCGATGTGGGCATTGGCCCGCACCAGCGCATCATCGCGATAGCGCTCGCCAATCAGGATCAGCGACAAGGTAAACAAACCACCGGCACTCGCACCGAACAGCACCCACAACGGCCAGATCAACAACGTATCGATCAGCAGCGGAATCGCCAGGCTCGACACCAACAGGACCACGGCGCACCCGGTGAACAACGTACGCCGGGGCAGTCGATCCGCCAGCGCGCCGATGGGCAGTTGCAGCAAGGCATCGCCGACCACCACGGTGCTGACCATCGCCAAGGCGATCTCTGCGCTGAAGCCCTGACGCAGGCAATACACTGGCAACAAGGTCAGGATCATCGCTTCGAACGCGGCGAACAGCGACACCGCCCAGGCAATCGCCGGCAAGCCCCGGCAGAAGTTCAGCAAATCGCCGAAGGTCACGCTGCTGGCTTCGCTGCTCGGTGCGCCGCTACGGCCCAGCAGCAGCAACGGCGCCGTCAGCAACAAACCGACGCCGACCCAGAAGCCGTAATCCTGCTCGGTACCCAGCGCGCCCAGCAACAGCGGCCCGCCCAGCTGGCTCAACGCGTAGCTGCTGCCATACAGCGCTACCAGTCGCCCGCGCCATTTCTCGACCACCAGTTGGTTGATCCAGCTTTCGCCGAGGATGAAGACGAGGGTCAGGATCACCCCGATCATCAGCCGCAACACCAGCCAGATCGGATAGCTCGGCAACAGCGCCAGCAAGCCGATGGACACCGCACCGGCCCACAGGCACAGACGCATCAGGTTGGCCGTGCCGAAACGCGCCGCCAGATGGCTGGAGATCTTCGCCCCCAGCAATACACCGATGGCCGGCATCGCCGCCATCACGCCGATGGCGAACGAGCCATAGCCCCAGCTTTCGAGGCGAAACGACACCAGCGGCATGCTGACGCCCAGGGCCAGCCCGACACTCAAGACAGACGCCAACACGGCGAAATAAGTCGCCCAACGCATGTTCCACGCTCCTGTGGATATTATTTTTCACAGACGACACAAAACAAATGTGGAGCGGGCTTGCTCGCGAAGAGGCAGTAACAGCCAACGATGATGTTGGATGTAATGGCCTCTTCGCGAGCAAGCCCGCTCCCACAGGGGATCTTCGTTGTGTAGTGCTTACAACTTGATCCAGGTTGCCTTCAGTTCGGTGTACTTGTCGAACGCGTGCAGCGACTTGTCGCGACCGTTGCCCGACTGTTTGAAACCACCGAACGGTGCAGTCATGTCGCCGCCGTCGTACTGGTTGACCCACACGCTACCGGCACGCAGTGCCTTGGCGGTCAGGTGAGCCTTGGAGATGTCCTTGGTCCACACCGCTGCGGCCAGGCCGTACGGCGTGTCGTTGGCGATCTGGATAGCTTCCTCGGCGGTATCGAAAGCAATGACCGACAACACCGGGCCAAAGATTTCTTCCTGGGCGATTTTCATCGCGTTGCTCACGCCATCGAAAATCGTCGGCTCAACGTACGTGCCACCGGTTTCCTGCAGAATGCGCTTGCCGCCAGCCACCAGTTTGGCGCCGTCGGTATGCCCGGACTCAATGTAGGACAGCACGGTGTTCATCTGCTGAGTGTCCACCAGTGCGCCGACGTTGGTCGCCGGGTCCAGCGGGTTGCCCGGCTTCCAGGTTTTCAGCGCTTCGATCACCAGCGGCAGGAAGGTGTCCTTGATCGAACGCTCGACCAGCAGACGCGAACCGGCGGTGCAGACTTCGCCCTGGTTGAAGGCGATGGCGCCGGCAGCCGATTCAGCGGCGGCTTGCAGGTCCGGGGCATCGGCGAACACGATGTTCGGGCTCTTGCCGCCGGCTTCGAGCCAGACGCGCTTCATGTTCGATTCGCCGGAGTAGATCAGCAGCTGCTTGGCGATCTTGGTCGAACCGGTGAACACCAGGGTGTCCACGTCGTTGTGCAGGGCCAGGGCCTTGCCGACGGTGTGACCGTAGCCTGGCAAAACGTTCAGCACACCTTTCGGGATACCGGCTTCAACGGCCAGCGCCGCGATGCGGATGGCGGTCAGCGGCGATTTTTCCGATGGTTTGAGGACTACCGAGTTACCGGTGGACAACGCCGGACCGAGTTTCCAGCAGGCCATCATCAGCGGGAAGTTCCACGGCACGATGGCCGCGACCACGCCAACCGGTTCGCGAGTCACCAGACCCAGTTGGTCGTGCGGGGTGGCGGCGACTTCGTCGTAGATCTTGTCGATGGCTTCGCCGCTCCAGCTCAGGGCTTGCGCCGCGCCGGGAACGTCGATGTACAGGGAGTCGCTGATCGGCTTGCCCATGTCGAGGGTTTCAAGCAGGGCCAGTTCTTCGGCGTGCTGTTTCAGCAGGCCGGCAAAACGAATCATGGTGGCTTTGCGTTTGGTCGGCGCCAGGCGCGACCACACGCCGGAAATGAAGGTGGCGCGGGCGTTTTCCACAGCGCGCTGGGCGTCGGCGGCGTCACAGCTGGCAACTTTGCCCAGCAGACGGCCATCGACCGGGCTGATGCACTCGAAGGTCTCGCTGGAGACGGCATCGGTGTATTCGCCATTGATGTAGGCGCGGCCTTCGATCTTCAGATCGCGAGCCCGTTGTTCCCAGTCGGCACGAGTCAGGGTGGTCATACGAGTGTCCTCCTCTTGTTGAATACGAGTGCCCCGCGTTCTTCGCGGGTGCTGTCAGGAATTCTGCCCGGCCAGCCTGCTATCGGCCCAAGGCACCTGCCACCCTAAACCAGTGGCCGGGGTTGTTTCAATATATTTGACACAAGGTCGGTAAACGGCCTTGCGGTGTTCATTTTAATAAACATAGACTTTGGGTCTTTCCAGCCATCGCGCCGCAATCACGGGGAATTACAACCATGAACATCCAGGATGTCGTCGACTTCAGCCAAGCCACCACGCAGCCTGATCGCTATCGGCCTGACCCGGCGAAAGTCCTCAAGGGCGACCCTGAGCAAGCGGTGTACAACCACTACAACAGCCCGTGCGGCCAGTTGAATGCAGGTGTTTGGGAAGGCGCCGTCGGCCAGTGGCTGGTGAACTTCACCGAGCATGAATACTGCGAAATCGTGCAGGGGGTTTCAGTGCTGCGCGACAACGATGGCAACAGCAAGACGTTGCGGGTGGGGGATCGCTTTGTCATCCCGGCCGGGTTCCGCGGCACCTGGGAAGTGCTGGAGCCGTGCCGCAAGATTTATGTGGCGTTTGAACAGAAGGCTTGAGGAGCTGTGTTGTCCGGGCCGAGGCCATCGCGAGCAGGCTCACTCCCACAATGTCAGTGTTCACACCGATCAAATGTGGGAGCGAGCCTGCTCGCGATGAGGCCTGAAAGGGCAACACATAACCCAGGCAACAAAAAGGCCCGTATCTCGCGATACGGGCCTTTTTCGTAAGTTGGAAAAATCAATTACTTGATTTTGCCTTCTTTGTAGATCACGTGCTTACGAACAACCGGATCAAATTTCTTGATCTCGATTTTGTCCGGAGTAGTGCGCTTGTTCTTGTCGGTAGTGTAGAAGTGACCAGTACCGGCGCTCGAGATCAAACGAATCAATTCACGCATGATTATCTCCCTTAGATCTTGCCAGCTTTGCGGATTTCGGCCAGCACGACAGTGATGCCACGCTTGTCGATGATACGCATGCCTTTGGCAGATACGCGCAGACGCACGAAACGTTTCTCTTCTTCAACCCAGAAGCGATGATGCTGCAGGTTCGGCAGGAAACGACGACGGGTTTTGTTGTTTGCGTGGGAAATGTTATTCCCAGTCACCGGACCCTTACCGGTAACTTGACATACTCTCGACATGCCTCAGCCCTCTAAAACCACATGCCCAACCCGGCATGGGTTGGCCGCTTAATCTCTCAGTCATTTGGCGCCAGGCGCCGCGTTTCTTTAGAGGTCTTACCGGCTACACCTACAGTGAAGGAACCGGGCCCCTAGAAAAGAGCGCTGCTTTATACCAGAAAGACTGGAGAGCAACAACATTCAGTGTGCGTTGAATTAGCAAAAAGCCCATTTTCCTGGCTACGAACGCCTTGGACAAAGGCTATCGCCGATGCCGACCGCTCGTCGCAGAGCGTCGAGCAACGTGCCAATCCAAAGGTTTTCTCAACCGCTGCACAGCCAAAACTGGCGCCTATAGTCCCCCCAAAATGCAAAAGGGGATAGTCATTTGCAAAAGAGCCCACTAGGGTAAGCCTTTTCCAGACTGCACTTGCAGATGGGCCTTCGATCTGTAAAGGAATCCGACCATGCGCCTCGCTGCCCTACCGCTGTTGTTTGCCCCTCTGCTGCTGAGCCCGCAGGCTTTCGCCGCCGCCCTCACCGTCTGCACCGAGGCCAGCCCCGAAGGGTTCGACGTGGTGCAATACAACTCGCTGACCACCACCAACGCCTCGGCCGATGTGCTGATGAATACGTTGGTGAACTTCGATACCGCCAGCGGCAAAGTGGTCGCCAGCCTCGCGGACAGCTGGGAAATTTCGCCCGACGGCCTGAGCTACATCTTCAAATTGCACCCGCAGGTGAAATTTCACAAAACCGAATACTTCAGCCCGACCCGCGACTTGAGCGCCGAGGACGTGAAGTTCAGCTTCGACCGCATGCTCGACCCGGCCAACCCGTGGCACAAAGTCGCCCAGAGCGGCTTCCCCCACGCTCAGTCGATGCAGTTGCCGGCGCTGATCAAAAAGATCGACGCCCTGGACCCGCTGACCGTGCGCTTCACCCTCGATCACCCGGATTCGACCTTCCTTGCGACTTTAAGCATGGGCTTTGCGTCGATCTACTCGGCCGAATACGCCGATCAGTTGATGAAGGCCGGCACCCCGGAAAATCTCAACAGTCAGCCGATCGGCAGTGGCCCGTTCATCTTTACGCGTTTCCAGAAAGACGTGGCGATTCGCTATAAGGCCAACCGAGATTACTTCGGCGGCAAGCCGTCGGTGGACCCGCTGATCTTCGCCATTACCCCTGACGCCAACGTGCGCCTGCAGAAATTGCGCCGCAACGAGTGCCAGATCGCCCTGTCGCCCAAACCTCTGGATGTGGTGGCCGCACGGCAAGAACCGACGCTGAAAGTGGAAAAGACCGACGCCTTCATGACCGCATTCGTCGGCATCAACAGTCAGCATCCACCACTGGACAAGCCCGAAGTGCGCCAGGCGATCAACCTCGCCTTCGACAAGGCCAACTACATCAAGGCCGTGTTCGAAGACACCGCCGAAGCGGCGAACGGCCCTTATCCGCCGAACACCTGGAGCTATGCCAAAGGCTTGCCGGGCTATCCGCATGACGTCGAAAAGGCCAAGGCACTGATGGCCAAGGCCGGCCTCAAGGATGGTTTTCAGACCACCATCTGGACCCGCCCTTCCGGCAGCCTGCTGAACCCCAACCCAAGCCTCGGCGCGCAACTGCTGCAATCTGATCTGGCGGAAATCGGCATTCAGGCCGAGATCCGGGTGATCGAATGGGGCGAACTGATTCGCCGTGCAAAGGCGGGCGAACATGACCTGCTGTTCATGGGCTGGGCTGGCGACAATGGCGACCCGGACAACTTCCTCACGCCGCAGTTTTCCTGCGCAGGGGTCAAGTCCGGGACCAACTTCGCCCGCTACTGCAACCAGGACCTGGACAAGCTGATCAGCGCCGGCAAGACCACCAGCGAGCAAGGTGTGCGTACCAAGCTCTACGAACAGGCCCAGGCGCAGATCCAGCAGCAGGCATTGTGGCTGCCACTGGCGCACCCGACTGCGTTCGCGTTGACGCGCAAAGATGTGCAGGGTTATTCGGTCAGCCCGTTTGGTCGGCAGGATTACTCGAAGGTCAGCCTCAAATAACCCTGCCTCCGTAGGAGCTGCCGAGTGAAACGAGGCTGCGATCTTTTGATCTGAAAAGCAAAATCAAAAGATCGTCCGAGCGCGGCCCGAGCCTTCGGCAGCTCCTACAGATGGAGAACGCCCGCTAATGCTTACATCCAGCCGTACTCGGCCATGGACAGCGGCTCCCCGTCGCCGATGATGAAATGGTCAAGCACCCGCACATCTATCAGCTCCAGCGCCTCTTGCAGACGCCTGGTCAGCATTCGGTCAGCCTGGCTGGGGTCGGTATTGCCCGATGGGTGGTTGTGGCACAGGATCAGCGCTGCGGCGTTGTGAGCCAGGGCGCGCTTGACCACCTGTCGCGGATAGACGCTGGTGCTGTCGATCGAGCCGCGAAACAGCGTTTCAAACGTCAACACTCGGTGCTTGGAATCCAGAAACAGGCAGCCAAACACCTCGTGGGGCTCATGACGGAGCATCGCCTTGAGGTAGTCGCGCACTGCCTGTGGATTTTCCAGCGCCGACTTCTGGCGCGAGTGCTCAGCCAGATGCCGCCGGCCCATTTCTTGAGCCGCCTGCAACTGCGCGAATTTCGCGGGTCCGAGCCCTAATTGTTTGCTGAATGTTTTTTGATCAGCCTCCAGCAGCGAACGTAAGCTGCCGAACTGACTCAACAAGTGCCGCGCCAGATCGACCGCACTTTTGCCGGAGACGCCGGTACGTAAAAAAATGGCCAGCAGTTCAGCGTCCGAAAGACTCGCCGAGCCCAACTCCAATAACCTCTCCCGCGGCCGTTCCGCCGCCGGCCAATCACGAATACTCATAGCACCTCCCTGGTATTTGGGCGCCGCTGTTCCGTAGCGGACGCTGTGATATCGTAGCCCATCTTTTTTGCGAGCGATTTCGCCCCTGGGGAGGGGGTATCGCCACGCAGTCATCAACGAAATGAAAGGCAGACCTATGCAGCGGCTGTATCGGAAACGCATCGTTCTGGGCGTCGGCGGTGGCATTGCTGCCTACAAGAGCGCAGACCTGGTTCGCCGCCTGATCGACCAGGGCGCCGAAGTGCGCGTGGTCATGACCCGTGGCGGCAGCGAGTTCATCACCCCGCTGACCATGCAGGCCTTGTCCGGGCACCCGGTTCACCTCGACCTGCTGGACCCGGCGGCCGAAGCGGCCATGGGCCACATCGAGCTGGCCAAATGGGCCGACCTGGTGCTGATCGCCCCCGCCACCGCGGACCTGATCGCCCGTCTGGCCCAAGGCATTGCCAACGACCTGCTGACCACGCTGGTGCTCGCCACCGACGCCGTGGTCGCCGTGGCCCCGGCGATGAACCAGGCCATGTGGCGCGACCCGGCAACCCAGGCCAACCTGCAATTGCTCGAAAGCCGCAGCCTGAAAGTCTTCGGCCCGGCCTCCGGCAGCCAGGCCTGTGGCGACGTCGGCATGGGCCGCATGCTCGAAGCCATCGACCTCGCCCAGTGCGCAGCGGACTGCTTCCAGCGCCAGGCGCTGACCGGCAAGCACGTACTGATCACCGCCGGCCCGACCCAGGAAAACATCGACCCGGTGCGCTACATCACCAACCACAGCTCCGGAAAAATGGGCTTTGCCCTGGCGCAAGCCGCGGTGGAAGCCGGCGCTCGCGTTACGTTGATCACCGGGCCAGTGCATTTGCCGACCCCGGATCGCGTCACCCGCATCGATGTGGTCAGCGCCCGCGACATGCTCGCCGCCTGTGAAGCCGCGATCCCCTGCGACCTGTTCATTGCCTCGGCAGCGGTCGCGGACTACCGTCCGGAAGTCGTCGCCCCACAAAAACTCAAGAAAGACCCTACGAACGGCGACGGCTTGTTGCTACAGATGGTGCGTAACCCAGACATCCTGGCCACCATCGCCACGCGCCCTGATCGTCCGTTCAGTGTCGGTTTCGCCGCTGAAACAGAACATCTGCTCGATTACGCTGCCCGCAAGTTGAAAGACAAGAACCTCGATTTGATCGTCGCCAACGACGTCGCCAACCCGAGTATTGGCTTCAACAGCGAAGAAAACGCCTGCAGCGTGATCGACCGCGAGCTACACGCCACACTTTTCGCCCAGACCAGCAAGAGCAAGATTGCTCGCCAGCTGATCACTTTTATCGCCGACCGTCTGAACCAGGTTTAATTTACATGCACGCTTTGCAAGCCAAGATCCTCGACCCCCGCATCGGCACCGACTTCCCGCTGCCGCAGTACGCCACCCCCTGGCTCCGCCGGCCTCGACCTGCGCGCCATGCTGGAAAAAGACACCGTGATCAAGCCGGGCGAAACCCTGCTGATCCCGACCGGCCTGTCCGTCTACATCGGCGATCCAGGTTTGGCGGCGCTGATTCTGCCGCGCTCAGGCCTGGGCCATAAGCACGGCATCGTGCTGGGCAACCTGGTCGGTTTGATCGACTCCGATTACCAGGGCCCGTTGATGGTTTCGTGCTGGAACCGTGGTCAGACCGATTTCAATATCGTGGTTGGCGAGCGTCTGGCTCAACTGGTTTTGGTGCCGGTAGTTCAAGCGCACTTCGAAATGGTCGAAGAGTTCGTTGAAACCGAGCGCGGCGCTGGCGGTTTCGGGCATTCCGGCACCAAGTGATTCGGTAAAACGCTACACTCCTGTGGAGCTGCCGAAGGCTGCGATCTTTTGATCTTGATCTTAAAAAGCAAAATCAAAAGATCGCAGCCTTCGGCAGCTCCTACAAGGGAAGCGGGAGCAAGCTTCCTCGCACAAATTGCACAGACGTCATCTGGAAGGTTTACCACTGGAAATCAAGGCATTGGCCGGTCGTGACCGCGCAAACGCAGGCGGCATGGCCTTTACACACCACGAACTCTCTGTGGAAAACACCGTCATACCCTTCAGTTTGAGCCTGTCGACCCGTAGTTCGCAGGCAGGTCCAGCCACTTTCGAAATGGAGCATTCCCACAGATGAGCAGCCCAGCCCAAGTCGCACCCAAGTTCCCCGACAGCATCTTCCGCGCCTACGACATTCGCGGCACCGTCCCGGAATTCCTCAACGCTGAAACCGCTTACTGGCTCGGCCGCGCCATTGGCGCCCAGAGCCTGGCCCAGGACGAACCGAACGTTTCCGTTGGACGCGACGGCCGCCTGTCCGGCCCGGAACTGGTCGAACGCCTGATTCAAGGCCTGGCCGACAGCGGTTGCCACGTCAGCGACGTCGGCCTGGTACCAACGCCAGCCCTGTATTACGCCGCCAACGTATTGGCCGGCAAATCAGGTGTCATGCTCACCGGCAGCCATAACCCGTCGAACTACAACGGCTTCAAGATCGTCATCGCTGGCGACACCTTGGCCAACGAACAGATCCAGGCCCTGCACGAACGCCTCAAGACCAACAACCTGAGCAGCGGCGAGGGCAGCATCACCAAGGTCGAGATCCTAAATCGCTACAACACCGAAATCGTCCAGGACGTCAAACTGGCCCGTCGCCTGAAAGTGGTGGTCGATTGCGGTAACGGCGCGGCCGGCGTGATCGCCCCGCAGTTGATTGAAGCGCTGAACTGCGAAGTCATTCCGCTGTTCTGCGAGGTCGATGGCAACTTCCCGAACCATCACCCGGACCCGGGCAAGCCTGAAAACCTGGTCGACCTGATCGCCAAGGTCAAGGAAACCAACGCTGACCTGGGCCTGGCCTTCGATGGCGACGGCGACCGTGTCGGCGTAGTGACCAACACCGGCAGCATCGTCTTCCCCGACCGCCTGCTGATGCTGTTCGCCCGTGACGTGCTGGCGCGCAACCCGGACGCGGAGATCATCTTCGACGTCAAATGCACCCGCCGCCTGACCCCGCTGATCAAGGAATACGGCGGTCGTCCGCTCATGTGGAAGACCGGTCACTCCTTGATCAAAAAGAAAATGAAACAAACCGGCGCCCTGCTGGCCGGCGAAATGAGCGGGCACATCTTCTTCAAAGAGCGCTGGTTCGGTTTCGACGACGGCATTTACAGCGCCGCGCGGCTGCTGGAGATCCTCAGCAAGGAAAAATCCACGGCCGAAGAGCTGTTTGCGACCTTCCCGAACGATATTTCTACGCCGGAAATCAATATCCATGTGACCGAAGAGAGCAAATTCAGCATCATTGATGCATTGCACGATGCGAAGTGGGGCGAAGGCGCCAACCTGACCACCATTGACGGCGTGCGAGTCGACTACGCCAAAGGCTGGGGCCTGGTGCGCGCCTCCAACACCACACCGGTGCTGGTGCTGCGTTTCGAGGCCGATGACGAGGCTGAATTGCAGCGCATCAAAGACGTTTTTAAAGTCCAGTTGAAGCGTGTTGCCCCTGATCTCCAATTACCGTTTTGAATTTTTGAAGCACCCGGAGCCCTGAATGACCCTCGAACGCGAAGCCGCCGCCAACACCGCCAAGGTCCTGTCCGAAGCGCTGCCTTACATTCGCCGCTATGTCGGCAAGACGCTGGTGATCAAATACGGCGGCAACGCGATGGAAAGCGAGGAGCTGAAAACCGGCTTCGCCCGCGACATCGTGCTGATGAAGGCCGTGGGCATCAACCCGGTAGTGGTGCACGGCGGCGGCCCGCAAATCGGCGACCTGCTCAAGCGTCTGTCGATCGAGAGCCACTTCATCGATGGCATGCGCGTGACTGACGCGCAGACCATGGACGTAGTGGAAATGGTCCTCGGCGGCCAGGTGAACAAGGACATCGTCAACCTGATCAACCGTCATGGCGGCAGCGCCATCGGCCTGACCGGTAAAGACGCCGAGCTGATTCGTGCGAAAAAGCTCACCGTCACCCGTCAGACGCCGGAGATGACCCAGCCGGAAATCATCGACATCGGCCAGGTGGGCGAAGTGGTCGGGATCAACACCGACCTGCTGAACCTGCTGGTCAAAGGCGATTTCATTCCGGTGATCGCGCCCATCGGTGTCGGTGCCAACGGCGAGTCGTACAACATCAACGCCGACTTGGTGGCGGGTAAAGTGGCCGAAGCACTGAAAGCTGAAAAGCTGATGCTGCTGACCAACATCGCCGGCCTGATGGACAAGTCGGGCACGGTCCTCACCGGCTTGACCACCCAGCAAGTCGACGACCTGATCGCCGACGGCACCATCTACGGCGGCATGCTGCCGAAGATCCGTTGCGCGCTGGAAGCGGTACAGGGCGGCGTGGGCAGCTCGCTGATCATCGATGGCCGGGTGCCGAATGCGATTCTGCTGGAGATCTTCACCGATACGGGTGTGGGTACTTTGATCAGTAACCGCAAGCGTCCGTAAGCAACACCTACAAAAAGACCCCGCTCAGCCTGGCTGAGCGGGGTCTTTTTTTGCCTGCGATCCCTGCGACAATTCACCTATTGTGACAAAGGAGCTTGTCGCTCCCTGTAGGAGCTGCCGAAGGCTGCGATCTTTTGATTTTAGCTTCTAAAAACAAGATCAAAAGATCGCAGCCTCCGGCAGCTCCTACAGGGGGAATTGCGTCAGACGCCGAACTGGGCGCGGTAGGCTTCTACGGCCGGCAAATGCTGCTTGAGCTGCGGATCATCCGCCAGGAATTGCAGGACCTGGGTCAGCGAAACAATGCTGATTACCGGGATCTTGAAGTCACGCTCCACTTCCTGGATCGCCGACAACTCGCCGTTGCCACGCTCCTGACGGTTCAGGGCGATCAGCACGCCGGCGGCCCTGGCGCCGTCCTGGGAAGCGATGATCTGCATCACTTCACGGATCGCGGTGCCAGCGGTGATCACGTCGTCGATGATCAGCACATCGCCGGTCAACGGGGCACCGACCAGGCTGCCGCCTTCGCCGTGGGCCTTGGCTTCCTTGCGATTGAAGCACCATGGCAGGTCACGGCCGTGATGTTCGGCCAATGCCACCGCCGTGGTCGCCGCCAACGGGATGCCTTTGTACGCCGGCCCAAACAGAACGTCGAAGGGAATGCCGCTCTCGACAATGGCTGCCGCGTAGAAACGACCCAACTGCGCCAAGGCCGAACCGGTGTTGAACAGGCCGGCATTGAAGAAGTAAGGACTGGTGCGCCCGGACTTCAGGGTGAACTCACCGAAGCGCAAAACGCCGCGATCGATGGCAAAACGAATGAAATCGCGCTGATACGCTTGCATGAAAAAACCCCAAATACCACGGATTTAGCTAATTAGGTTGACGCCGTGTATCATACACGCACGCGATTTTTGGGGCCATTTATGCGGATCATCAGTGTGAACGTCAATGGTATTCAGGCTGCAGTCGAGCGTGGTTTGCTCAGTTGGCTGCAAGCACAGAATGCCGACGTCATCTGCCTGCAGGACACCCGCGCCTCCGCCTTTGAACTGGACGATCCAGCTTTCCAACTGGATGGCTACTTCCTTTATGCCTGCGATGCCGAAGTTCCCGCCCAAGGTGGCGTGGCTTTGTATTCGCGGTTGCAACCGAAGGCTGTCATCAGTGGTCTCGGCTTCGAGACGGCCGACCGCTACGGGCGCTACCTGCAAGCCGATTTCGATAAGGTCAGCATCGCGACCTTGCTGCTCCCTTCGGGGCAGAATGGCGATGAAGACTTGAACCAGAAGTTCAAGCTAATGGACGATTTCGCCCGTTATCTGGATAAACAGCGACGCAAACGTCGCGAGTACATTTATTGTGGCTCGCTGTACGTGGCGCAACAGAAGCTGGATATCAAGAACTGGCGCGACAGCCAGCAATCTCCGGGTTTCCTGGCACCTGAACGTGCCTGGATGGACGAGATTGTCGGCAACATGGGTTATGTCGATGCCCTGCGCGAAGTCAGCCGTGAAGGCGACCAGTACAGCTGGTGGCCGGACAACGAACAGGCTGAGATGCTCAACCTGGGCTGGCGTTTCGACTACCAGTTGCTGACCCTGGGCCTGCGCCGCTTTGTACGCAGCGCGCGCCTGCCACGTCAGCCACGGTTCTCGCAACACGCACCGCTGATCGTGGACTACGACTGGACGCTGACCATCTAGGCGTCGTTTCGCAGATACAAAAAAGCCGACATCGCTGTCGGCTTTTTTGTGGGCGCTGATATCCGACTGTGGGAGCGGGCTTGCTCGCGAAGGCGTCGTGTCAGGCGACATCAATATCGACTGATCCACCGCATTCGCGAGCAAGCCCGCTCCCACAATGGATTTGCAGCGTCGATTACTTGATCAACCGCCAGGTGAACGGATACCGGTAAGGCACGCCGTCATTGGCTTTGACGCCAGCGATAATCGTCAGCACCAACGCCCCAATGGCGATCAGACCAAACAGGAAGAACCCAATGATCACGAACATCAGAAAGAAGCTGATGGTGGAGGCAATGGCGACGGTGAGCTGAAAGTTCAGCGCCTCCTTGCCTTGCGCATCGATGAACGGGTCCAGCTCGCGCTTCATCTGCCAGAGAATCAGCGGGCCGATCAGCGTACCGAACGGAATCCAGATCCCCAGCAAGGCGGACAAGTGACAAAACATCGCCCATTGACGAACCTCATGGCTCGGCTTGGGCAGCGGCAGTTGCTCGTCACTCATGGCGTCCTCCTTGCGTGGAGCAGTCCGATCAGTCAGCCAGTGCGGCTTTCTGCAGTTCGAAGATTTCGTTCATGCCTTTCTTGGCCAGCTCCAGCATCGCCGTCAGCTCTTCCGGCTGGAACGGTGCGCCTTCGGCAGTGCCCTGGACTTCGATGAAGCCGCCAGTGCTGGTCATGACGACGTTCAGGTCGGTCTCGGCAGCCGAATCTTCCGGGTAGTCGAGGTCAAGCACAGGCTCACCCTGGTACATGCCCACCGAAACCGCGGCGATCATTTGCTTGAGCGGGTCGCCGCCTTTCAGGCCGCCGCGCTTCTTGATCACTTTCAAGGCATCGACCAGTGCAACCATCGCGCCGGTGATGGACGCAGTACGGGTGCCGCCGTCAGCCTGGATCACGTCGCAGTCGACGTACAGGGTGACATCGCCCAGCTTGGACATGTCCAGCGCCGCGCGCAGGGAACGACCGATCAGACGCTGGATTTCCAGGGTACGGCCGCCTTGCTTGCCGCGGCTCGCTTCACGCTGGTTACGCTCGCCAGTGGCGCGCGGCAGCATGCCGTATTCAGCGGTCAACCAGCCCTGGCCCTGGCCCTTGAGGAAACGCGGCACGCCGTTCTCGACGCTGACGGTGCAGATGACTTTGGTATCACCGAATTCGACCAGTACAGATCCCTCGGCGTGTTTGGTGTAGTTGCGGGTAATGCGGATCGAGCGGAGCTGATCGGCAGCGCGACCACTTGGACGTTTCATAGGGGATACCTGTACGGGGGACGGAAAACTGCCGAGCATTATAGAGCCGCTGGCCGCGCCTGGGCACGTCTAAAAAATCCAGCCGACGGCTGAAGGCCGCGAAAAGTCTTTAACCGACGGCCTGCAGCCCTTTGTCACACCGTGTGTTTGGGCGCATCCACCCCACTGCGCTACAATCCTGCGCCTTGCTGCCCGTCGGCTTAAATTCATTGATATCAGGTCCGCGAAACCCAAGGGTTTTGCGCCGGCCTGCATTGCGAGGTACCTCCATGGTGCACAGCATGACCGCCTTCGCCCGCGTCGAAAAAGCCGGCGTCCAAGGCACCCTGAGCTGGGAACTGCGCTCGGTCAACAGCCGCTACCTGGAACCGCACCTGCGTCTGCCGGAATCGTTTCGCGACCTCGAAGGCGCCGTCCGCGAGGCCCTGCGCCAGGGATTGTCCCGAGGCAAACTGGAATGCACCCTGCGTTTCACCGAAGAAAGCACCGGCAAACCCCTGCAAGTGGACCGCGACCGCGCCGCGCAACTGGTTGCTGCCGCCGAGACGATTGCCAGCCTGATCAAAAACCCGGCCGCGCTGAACCCGCTGGAAGTCCTGGCCTGGCCCGGCGTGCTGGTGGGCGACGCGACTGACCCGCAAGCCCTGAACGCCGAGGCACTGGCGCTCTTCACCCAGGGTCTGAAAGAACTCAAGGCCGGCCGCGAGCGTGAAGGCTCCGAGCTGGCACGGTTGATCAACGAGCGCCTGACGTCCATTGAAGAAGACGTCGTGACCCTGCGTGAGCTGGTTCCACAGATGCTCGCCACCCAGCGCCAGAAAGTCCTCGACCGCTTTGCCGACATGAAAGCCGAGATGGACCCGCAGCGCCTGGAACAGGAAATGGTCATGCTTGCTCAAAAGAGCGACGTCGCCGAAGAACTGGACCGCCTGAGCACCCACATCATCGAAGTACGCCGGGTACTCAAGTCCGGCGGCGCTGCCGGCCGGCGCCTGGACTTCCTGATGCAGGAGCTCAACCGCGAAGCCAACACACTGGGCTCCAAAGCCTTCGACCCGCGCAGCACGCAGGCGGCGGTCAACCTCAAAGTGTTGATCGAGCAGATGCGCGAACAAGTGCAGAATATTGAGTAAGGCTACCCCGACATGACCCATAGCACTGGCACCCTGTACATCATTTCTGCCCCTTCGGGCGCGGGCAAGAGCAGCCTGGTCAAGGCCCTGACCGACGCTGATGAGGAGATCCGCGTCTCGGTCTCCCACACCACCCGCGCCATGCGCCCCGGTGAAGTGAACGGTGTGAACTATCACTTCGTCTCACGTGAAGCGTTCGTGAAGATGGGCGAACATGGTGACTTCCTCGAGCGCGCCGAAGTGTTCGGCAATCTCTATGGCACCTCGCAAAGCCACCTGCAGCAAACCCTGGACGCAGGCCACGACCTGATTCTGGAAATCGACTGGCAGGGTGCCGAACAAGTACGCAAGTTGATGCCCCAGGCCCGCTCGATCTTCATTCTGCCGCCGTCCCTGCAGGCCTTGCACCAGCGCCTGACCAATCGCGGCCAGGACAGCGACGAAATCATTGATGGCCGGATGCGTGAAGCGGTCAGCGAGATGAGCCATTACGTCGACTACGACTACCTGATCATCAACGACGATTTCGCCCATGCACTGCACGATCTGAAGGCGATTTTCCGTGCCAATCAGCTGCATCAGAAGCGTCAGCAGCAGTTGCACGGAAAACTTTTGGCCGAATTGCTCGGCTAAACAGCTCTTCCCAAAACCGCTGCAAGGGCTTTACATTGGCACTTGTAGCGCGTTGAAGGGCCTGGTCAAAAAATCAGCGCTTCCCTAATCGCTGGTGATTTTTTAAACTGTTGAGTCCGCTCGCCCAACCGGGCAGCGCGCATATTGCATTCGCTCCGAGGAATACCATGGCCCGCGTAACCGTTGAAGACTGCCTGAACCACGTGGAAAACCGTTTTGAGCTGGTCATGCTGTCCACCAAACGTGCCCGTCAACTGGCCACCGGCGGCAAAGAGCCACTGGTTCAGTGGGAAAACGACAAGCCTACCGTTGTAGCGCTGCGTGAAATCGCTGAAGGCCTGATGAGCTACGAGTTCATCGCCAATGCTGAAATCGTCGAAGACGAACCGCTGTTCGCAGCGTTCGAGGACGAGTCCAACGAGGCCGTCTAAGCCTATGCCTGGTCGACGTAGCACGGCGCGGGGTCACAACGAACGGCAGGAGTCATCATGCCGAGCATAGACGCCCTCGCCGATCGCTTATCGACCTACCTCGGCAATGACCAGGTCAACCTGGTCCGCCGAGCGTATTTCTACGCCGAACAAGCCCACGACGGCCAACGCCGCCGCAGCGGCGAGGCGTACGTCACGCATCCTCTTGCGGTGGCGAATATTCTTGCCGACATGCATATGGACCATCAGAGCCTGATGGCAGCCATGCTGCATGACGTGATCGAAGACACCGGTATTGCCAAGGAAGCACTGCAAGCGCAGTTCGGCGAAACCGTGGCCGAACTGGTCGACGGGGTCAGCAAACTGACCCAGATGAACTTCGAGACCAAGGCTGAAGCCCAGGCCGAAAACTTCCAGAAAATGGCCATGGCCATGGCGCGCGACATTCGCGTGATCCTGGTCAAGCTGGCCGACCGTCTGCACAACATGCGGACCCTGGAAGTGCTGTCCGGCGAAAAACGCCGGCGCATCGCCAAGGAAACCCTGGAAATCTATGCGCCCATCGCCAACCGGCTGGGCATGCACGCCATCCGCATAGAATTCGAAGACCTCGGCTTCAAGGCCATGCACCCGATGCGTTCCGCGCGGATCTACCAGGCGGTCAAACGCGCCCGGGGCAACCGCAAGGAAATCGTCAACAAGATCGAAGAGTCCCTGAGCCACTGCCTGGCGATTGATGAAATCCAGGGCGAGGTCAGCGGGCGCCAGAAACACCTCTACGGCATCTACAAGAAAATGCGCGGCAAGCGTCGGGCCTTCAACGAGATCATGGACGTCTATGCGTTCCGGATCATCGTCGACAAGGTCGATACCTGCTACCGCGTGCTGGGCGCTGTGCATAATTTGTACAAGCCGTTGCCGGGGCGCTTCAAGGATTACATCGCGATCCCCAAGGCCAACGGCTATCAGTCGCTGCACACCACGTTGTTCGGCATGCACGGCGTACCGATCGAGATCCAGATCCGCACCCGTGAAATGGAAGAGATGGCCAACAACGGCATCGCCGCGCATTGGCTGTACAAGTCCAGCGGCGACGAGCAGCCAAAAGGCACTCACGCCCGCGCCCGCCAGTGGGTCAAGGGCGTGCTGGAAATGCAGCAACGCGCCGGCAACTCGCTGGAATTCATCGAAAGCGTGAAGATCGACCTGTTCCCGGACGAGGTCTACGTGTTCACGCCAAAAGGCCGGATCATGGAGCTGCCCAAAGGCTCCACGGCGGTCGACTTCGCTTACGCGGTGCACACCGACGTCGGCAACAGTTGCATCGCCTGCCGGATCAATCGTCGTCTCGCACCGCTGTCCGAACCGCTGCAAAGCGGCTCCACGGTCGAGATCGTCAGCGCTCCTGGCGCACGGCCGAACCCGGCGTGGCTCAACTTCGTGGTCACCGGCAAGGCGCGAACCCACATCCGCCACGCGCTGAAACTACAACGTCGCTCCGAATCCATCAGCCTCGGCGAACGCCTGCTGAACAAAGTGCTCAACGGTTTCGACAGCACGCTGGAAAAAGTCCCGGCCGAGCGCGTCAAGGCAATGCTCACCGAGTACCGCCTGGAACTGATCGAAGACCTGCTCGAAGACATCGGCCTGGGCAATCGCATGGCCTATGTGGTCGCCCGCCGCCTGCTGGGCGAAGGCGAACAACTGCCGAGCGCGGAAGGTCCGCTGGCGATTCGCGGCACCGAAGGCCTGGTGCTCAGCTACGCCAAGTGCTGCACGCCGATTCCGGGCGACCCGATTGTCGGGCACCTGTCCGCCGGCAAAGGCATGGTCGTGCACCTGGACAATTGCCGCAATATCAGCGAAATCCGCCACAACCCGGAAAAATGTATCCAGCTCTCGTGGGCCAAGGATGTCACCGGCGAATTCAACGTCGAGCTGCGCGTCGAACTGGAACATCAGCGCGGCCTGATCGCCCTGCTGGCCAGCAGCGTCAACGCGGCCGACGGCAATATCGAAAAAATCAGCATGGATGAGCGCGATGGTCGCATCAGCGTGGTCCAACTGGTGGTCAGCGTGCACGACCGTGTGCACCTGGCCCGCGTGATCAAGAAACTGCGCGCCTTGACCGGGGTGATTCGCATCACCCGCATGCGTGCCTAAGCCCACTATTACAAGGAGTCATTCATGACCAAGACCGTTATCACCAGCGACAAGGCCCCGGCCGCCATCGGTACTTATTCCCAGGCGATCAAGGCTGGCAATACCGTTTACATGTCGGGCCAGATTCCTCTGGACCCAAAAACCATGGAACTGGTTGAGGGCTTCGAAGCCCAGACCGTCCAGGTGTTCGAGAACCTGAAGGCCGTGGCTGAAGCTGCCGGCGGTTCGTTCAAGGACATCGTCAAACTGAACATCTTCCTCACCGACCTGAGCCACTTCGCCAAGGTCAACGAGATCATGGGCAAATACTTTGACCAGCCGTACCCTGCCCGCGCCGCCATCGGCGTTGCAGCCCTGCCAAAGGGTTCACAGGTAGAAATGGACGCCATTCTGGTCATCGAGTAATACACCCGGCGCAGCCTCTCAGGCTGCGCCGACTTCGCTTTGAAAGGATTCCACCATGCGCCAAGCGCTTGCCCTCTCCTTGCTCGCCGTTTTCCTCGGCGGCTGTGCCAGTAACCCTGCCGACCGCGACATCAGCGGCACCTGGATCAACCAGGTGGCCATCGATGCTGCCTCCAAGGGCGGCCCCCTGCGCGAAGCGTTGCAGGCTTACGGCCCGAATCTGGAATGGGACGTCAACACCAAGGCCAGTCAGGCCCGCTACACCAACGGTTTTGAAAACGTCGAAGGCAAGCTGCTGGGCGACAAGTCCGGCGCCTGGAAAGTCGACTTCTATGGCAGCTCTGCCAGCGAACTGAAACGGGACGGCAAGCAACTGAGCCAGGCCGCCAACGATAACGAACCGGCACAAGTCTTCGACCGCGCGCTGATTCCGGTTCCGGATGGCGCGCCAATCGGCGCCAGCTTCGAGCGAGCACTGTATTCGTCGTACATGGGCGGCAGCTGGAAAGTCGTCAGCGGCCCGGGCGAAGGCAACACCGTGCAGTTTCAGGCTGATGGGCAAGTGGCCGGCCTACCGGGCGCAGACCGTTATGCACTGTGCCTGGCGGGCGATTGCGCGTCGATGAGCGGCGGCAACGACAACATCTGGCTGCAAGTGAATGGCCAGGGCAACACCTGGATCTTCGCGCGCAAGGGCAAAGAGCTGGAGATCTTCCACACCGTGAACACGGCGCAGGCGGATGAAATGCCGTCGTTCACGCCGGGCCAGCGGCAGTGGTTGCTCGAGAAGCAGTAACCCGGCTCTAACTGCAAAGAAGATCCCCTGTGGGAGCGGGCTTGCTCGCGAAAGCGGTATAACAGTCAACGAAGATGTTGAATGTTATGGCCCCTTCGCGAGCAAGCCCGCTCCCACAGTTGGTTTGTGGTGACTGGAACTCAGCAACGACCTTCGAGAATCGCGGCGTAGCCTTCGCGATAACTCGGGTACTTCGGCACCCAGCCCAACGCTTTCGCCCGGGCATTGCTGCAACGCTTGCTGCCAGTGCGGCGTACGCTCGCGTCCTCGGCCCATTCGGTCACGCCCAGGTACTCACGCAGCCAGCCGACCACTTCGGCCAATGGCGCAGGCGCATCGTCGACACCTATGTAGACGTCATCCAGCACCACATCACGATGATCCGCTTCAAGCAGAAACGCCATCAACCCGGCCGCGTCGTCGGCATGAATGCGGTTGCCGTACAGCGGTGGATCAGTCGCCACGCGATAACCGCCGCGCACCTGGGTCAGCAATCTTTCGCGGCCAGGGCCGTAGATCCCGGTCAAGCGCACGATGCTCGCAGGGATGCCGCTGCCGAGCGCCACCTGCTCGGCCTCCAGCATCAGTCGCCCCGAGAAACCACTGGCCGCCGTCGGCGAGGTTTCATCAACCCACTCGCCACCCTCCTGACCATAGACGCTGCTACTGGAGACAAACAGCAAGCGTTTAGGTACCTGCCCGTAGTCGTTCAACCACTCAAGTACATACTGCAAGCCCTGGACATAGGCAGCGCGGTACCCGGCTTCATCGTGATCGGTAGCCGCCGCGCAATACACCAGGTAATCCACCGCACCGATTGGCCAGGTTGCCGGACAGTCTTTATTGAACAAGTCGCCGGCAACGCCAATCACCCCTTTGGGCAGGCGTGAGACGTCACGCCGCAAGCCGTGAACCTCCCACCCGCAAGCCAACAATTGTGTGGCCAGACGACTGCCGACATCACCGCAACCGGCGATTAAAACAGATGGCGCGGACATCAGAAAACTCCCTCAGTAAAGGTACAGACTAGCGCCAGCAAAGGACGAGCGGCTAGCAATGGAGGAAAAAAAGAGACGCTATTACTTTTGTTAACAAGAATTACTTGCAATAATGCCTGCCACTTTTGTTCTCGGCCTTACGAGGCCTGGAAGAACATTTACCGTATTTTTCTCTCAGGTCCGGCCAGCATGACACGCAATCTATTCCCCGCTTCGCCAACCAAACGACCTCGCGCCTGGAGCGCTGTGGCCGCCCTGCTGCTCAGCCTGATGCTGGCGCCGACCGCCGCTTTCGCTGATGCACAAGCGCCCGCCACTCCGGCAGCCGCAACTGCTCCGGCCCCTGTTGATCACGCCGCTCCGGCTGCTGCACCGGTCGCAACCGACCCGGCTCAAGCCGTGGACGCCACTGCTGACGACGCACCTGAAGTCCTCGAACCCGACAACACCCTGGGCATGGCCCACGACCTGTCGCCATGGGGCATGTACCAGAACGCCGATATTATCGTGAAAATCGTGATGATCGGCCTGGCCATCGCCTCGATCATCACCTGGACCATCTGGATCGCCAAGGGCTTCGAGCTGATGGGCGCCAAGCGTCGCCTGCGGACCGAAATCGTCCACCTGAAGAAAGCCACCACCCTTAAAGAAGCCAGCGCTTCGGCGACCAAGCAAGGCACCCTCGCCAACCTGCTGGTTCACGATGCCCTGGAAGAAATGCGCCTGTCGGTCAACAGCCGCGAGAAAGAAGGCATCAAGGAACGTGTTGCCTTCCGTCTTGAGCGTCTGGTTGCAGCCTGCGGTCGCAACATGAGCAGCGGCACCGGCGTGCTTGCCACCATCGGTTCCACCGCGCCATTCGTCGGCCTGTTCGGTACCGTATGGGGCATCATGAACAGCTTCATCGGCATCGCCAAAACCCAGACCACCAACCTCGCCGTTGTGGCCCCCGGCATTGCCGAAGCCTTGCTGGCCACGGCACTGGGCCTGGTTGCGGCGATTCCTGCCGTGGTCATCTACAACGTCTTCGCCCGCTCCATCGCCGGTTACAAGGCGCAGGTTTCCGATGCGTCGGCAGAAGTCCTGCTGCTGGTCAGCCGCGACCTGGATCACCTGCCGCCCGAGCGCAGCAGCTCGCAACCGCACATGGTGAAAGTGGGGTAATCGGCCATGGGCCTGCATTTGAAAGAAGGCGCAGACGACGATCTGGCCGAGAACCATGAAATCAATGTCACGCCGTTTATCGACGTGATGCTGGTGCTGTTGATCATCTTCATGGTGGCCGCTCCGTTGGCCACGGTGGACATCAAGGTCGACCTGCCCGCCTCCAGCGCCAAACCGGCGCCTCGGCCAGAGAAACCGGTGTTCCTCAGCGTAAAAGCTGACCAACGCCTGTTCCTCGGCGAAGACGAAGTGAAAGCCGAAGCCCTCGGCGCCACACTCGACGCCAGGACCAAGGGCAAGAAAGACACGACGATTTTCTTCCAGGCCGATAAAGGTGTGGATTACGGCGACCTGATGAGTGTGATGGACAACCTACGCTCTGCCGGTTACCTGAAGGTGGGTTTGGTCGGTCTCGAGTCGGCAGTCAAGAAATGAACACAACGCGCCATAAGCTGACGCGTTACGGCGCGAGCCTGGCCGTGGTGCTGGGCGTCCATGCGCTGGCCATTGCGCTGGCGTTGAACTGGACGGCACGCCCACCGATCGAGCTGCCACCGCAGGCGATGATGGTGGAGTTGGCGCCGGTTCCGGCCCCGCCACCGCCCGCACCGCCAAAGGTCATTACACCGCCACAGCCACCGGCCCCGGTGGAAGAGCTGCCGATACCGAAACTGGCTGAAGCACCGAAGGCCGAGATAGCCGTGCCGAAACCGGTTAAGCCCAAGCCCAAGCCGCAACCGCCCAAGCCTGTGGAGAAAAAACCGGAGCCGCCGAAGGAAAAACCGTCCGAGGAAAAACCGAGCGACGCGCAACCGACCCAGGCACCGACCGAAAAGTCCGCGCAGCCAGCTCCGGGCCCATCGCCCGCCCAGCAGGCCGCCAAGGCCAGTTGGCAAGGCACCCTGCTCGCGCATTTGGCCAAGTACAAAAAGTACCCGGCCAGCGCGCAGTCCCGGGGCAAGGAAGGCCTGAACCGTCTGCGTTTCGTGGTCGATGCCGAAGGTAACGTGTTGTCGTTCGAACTGGTGGGCCGCTCCGGCAACGCCGATCTGGACCGGGCCACCCTGGACATGATCAAGCGTGCCCAACCGCTGCCCAAGCCACCGGCCGACATGCTGAACAACGGCTCCATCGAAATCGTCGCACCGTTTGTTTACTCGCTGGAAAAACGCCGGCGTTAAGACAGTAGAGCAAAAGATCGCAGCCTTCGGCAGCTCCTACAGGGTGAATGCAATCCCGTGTAGGAGCTGCCGAAGGCTGCGATCTTTTTGCAAAGGCCCCCGAAAAAGTGCCTTTTGCATATCCGCCAGCGGCAAACCTGCATTGCCCTGTGTCACTCAGCACACTCAGTCTGATAACGTGCGTCTATCGATTGCAGCCGGTATGCTTGGCCCGCAACTTCATGGACGCCCGCTATGACTCTTACAGAATTACGCTACATCGTTACCCTCGCCCAAGAGCAGCACTTCGGCCATGCGGCCGAGCGTTGCCACGTCAGCCAGCCGACCCTGTCGGTGGGCGTGAAAAAGCTTGAAGACGAACTCGGTGTGCTGATTTTCGAGCGCAGCAAGAGCGCCGTGCGCCTGACCCCGGTCGGCGAAGGCATCGTGGCCCAGGCGCAAAAAGTCCTGGAACAGGCCCAAGGTATCCGCGAACTGGCCCAGGCCGGCAAGAACCAGCTGACCGCCCCGCTGAAAGTCGGCGCGATCTACACCGTCGGCCCATACCTGTTCCCGCACCTGATTCCACAACTGCACCGGGTCGCCCCGCAGATGCCGTTGTACATCGAAGAAAACTTCACCCACGTGCTGCGCGACAAACTGCGCAACGGCGAGCTTGACGCGATCATCATCGCCCTGCCGTTCAACGAAGCCGACGTGCTGACCCTGCCACTCTACGACGAGCCGTTCTACGTCCTGATGCCGGCCCAGCACCCGTGGACCCAGAAAGAAACCATCGACGCCGCCCTGCTCAACGACAAGAGCCTGCTGCTGCTCGGCGAAGGCCACTGCTTCCGCGATCAAGTGCTGGAAGCCTGCCCGACGCTCGGCAAAGGCAACGACGGCGCCAAGCACACCACGGTGGAATCCAGCTCGCTGGAAACCATCCGCCACATGGTCGCCTCCGGCCTCGGCATCTCGATCCTGCCGCTGTCGGCAGTGGACAGCCACCATTACGCCCCTGGCGTGATCGCCGTGCGTCCACTGTCGCCGCCGGTGCCGTTCCGCACCGTGGCCATCGCCTGGCGCGCGAGCTTCCCGCGACCGAAGGCGATTGAAATCCTCGCTGACTCCATTCGCCTGTGCTCGGTGGCCAAGCCCGCAGCGCCGGTGGTTGCGGGTTAAGTCGCGACCATGACCGAGTTGTCGCAGGTGTCGGTGACGGCACTCAAGGGTGTCGGCGAAGCCATGGCCGAGAAATTGGCCAAGGTTGGCCTGGAAAATCTCCAGGACGTGCTGTTTCACCTGCCGTTGCGTTATCAGGACCGCACTCGCGTGGTCCCGATCGGCCACTTGCGACCCGGGCAAGACGCCGTGATCGAAGGTACCGTCAGCGGCGCCGACGTGGTCATGGGCCGGCGCCGCAGCCTGGTGGTGCGGATACAGGACGGCACCGGCGGGCTCAGCCTGCGTTTCTACCATTTCAGTAACGCCCAGAAAGAAGGCCTCAAGCGCGGCACGCGGATTCGCTGCTACGGCGAGGCGCGGCCCGGTGCTTCCGGGCTGGAGATCTACCATCCGGAATACCGCGCCATCACCGGTGACGAGCCGCCGCCGGTGGATGAAACCCTGACGCCGGTCTACCCGCTCACCGAAGGCCTGACCCAACAACGCCTGCGCCAACTGTGCATGCAAACCCTGACCTTGCTCGGCCCCAGCAGCCTGCCCGACTGGCTGCCGACCGAACTGGCCCGGGACTATCAACTGGCGCCGCTGGCCGATGCGATCCGTTACCTGCATCACCCGCCCGCCGATGCCGACGTCGACGAACTGGCCCTCGGTCATCACTGGGCCCAGCATCGCTTGGCCTTCGAAGAACTGCTGACGCATCAACTGTCCCAGCAGCGCCTGCGCGAAAGCATGCGCTCCCTGCGCGCGCCGGCGATGCCAAAAGCCACCCAGCTGCCGCCCAAGTACCTGGCCAATCTCGGCTTCACGCCGACCGGCGCCCAACAACGGGTCGGTAACGAAATCGCCTACGACCTCAGTCAGCACGAACCGATGCTGCGGCTGATCCAGGGCGACGTCGGCTCCGGTAAAACCGTGGTCGCCGCCCTCGCCGCGCTGCAAGCACTGGAAGCCGGTTATCAAGTCGCGCTGATGGCGCCCACCGAGATCCTCGCCGAACAACACTTCATCACCTTCAAGCGCTGGCTCGAACCGCTGGGCATCGAAGTCGCGTGGCTGGCCGGCAAGCTCAAGGGCAAGAACCGCGTCGCCGCACTGGAACAAATCGCCAGCGGCACGCCGATGGTGGTCGGCACCCACGCGCTGTTCCAGGAAGAAGTGCAGTTCAAGAACCTCGCGCTGGCGATCATCGACGAACAACACCGCTTCGGCGTCCAGCAGCGTCTGGCGTTGCGGCAAAAGGGCGTTGGCGGGCGGATGTGTCCGCACCAACTGATCATGACCGCCACGCCGATTCCACGGACGTTGGCCATGAGCGCCTACGCCGACCTCGACACCTCGATCCTCGACGAATTGCCGCCCGGCCGCACCCCGGTCAACACCGTGCTGGTCACCGACACCCGGCGCGTCGAAGTCATTGAGCGAGTGCGCGGCGCCTGTGCCGAAGGCCGTCAGGCCTATTGGGTTTGTACGTTGATTGAGGAGTCTGAAGAGCTGACTTGCCAGGCTGCCGAAACCACGTATGAAGACCTCACCGCCGCCCTCGGCGAACTGAAAGTCGGGCTGATCCACGGCCGTATGAAGCCTGCCGAAAAAGCCGCGGTCATGGCCGAATTCAAGGCCGGCAACCTGCAACTGCTGGTCGCCACCACGGTGATCGAAGTCGGCGTCGACGTACCGAACGCCAGCCTGATGATCATTGAAAACCCCGAGCGCCTTGGCCTCGCGCAACTGCACCAGTTGCGCGGTCGCGTCGGTCGCGGCAGCGCCGCCAGCCATTGCGTGCTGCTCTACCATCCGCCGCTGTCACAGATCGGTCGTCAGCGCCTGGGCATCATGCGCGAAACCAACGACGGTTTTGTGATCGCCGAAAAAGACCTCGAACTGCGCGGCCCCGGCGAAATGCTCGGCACGCGCCAGACCGGCCTGCTTCAATTCAAGGTCGCCGACCTGATGCGCGACGCCGACCTGCTGCCCGCCGTACGTGACGCGGCTCAGGCATTGCTGGAACGCTGGCCGGATCACGTCAGCCCGTTGCTCGATCGCTGGCTACGTCATGGGCAGCAATACGGCCAAGTGTGAGCAGCGTCTCAGTTTCTGGACCATCGTTCCGAGCAAGCTGGTTATACTCCTGCAATTGTTTCAAAAACGGATACACACCATGACCGAAGCTGCCCTCGTCCCAGAACCCCCGCATGCTCCGTCTGCAATTCGGCTGCTGCTCGGCAAACTGGGCATCGCCTACGAAGAAGTTCTCGACCATCACGGCCTGAACGCCGCGCGCAAAGTGCAGGCCGTTTTGCTCGATGATGCGGTCGGCGCGCTCATGGTGCTGTTCCCGCAAAGCCAATTGCTGGACCTCAATCGCCTCGCCGAACTGACTGGCCGCCGATTGACCGCTGTCTCGACCGGACGCCTGGAGAAGATGCTCGGCAAACACAGCCTGAGCCTGCTGCCCGGCCTGCCGGCGCTGACCAGTTCGCCGTGCCTGTACGAAGAAAGCCTGCTGCGCGAACCGACGTTGCTGATCAACTCGGGCGAGCCTGGCGTACTGCTGGAAATCAGCAGCGAAGCCTTCAAGTCCATGCTGACCAAAGCCAGCGCGGCCAACTTCGGCGAAGCCCTGACCAGCATCCGCCCGAACCTCGACCGCCCCGACGATGACCGCGAGGAAATCATCCAGGCCGTTCACGCGTTCACCGCGCGGCGCATCCAGCAACGCCTGGAAGCGACCATCGAGATTCCGCCGCTGGCCGAAACCGCGCAGAAGATCATCAAGCTGCGCGTAGACCCGAACGCTACCATCGACGACATCACCGGCGTCGTCGAAACCGACCCGGCCCTCGCCGCCCAAGTCGTGAGCTGGGCGGCTTCGCCGTACTACGCCTCGCCGGGCAAGATTCGTTCAGTGGAAGACGCGATCGTCCGGGTGCTGGGCTTTGATCTGGTGATCAACCTGGCGCTGGGCCTGGCCCTGGGCAAAACCCTGAGCCTGCCCAAAGACCACCCGCAACACACCACGCCGTACTGGCAGCAATCGATCTACACCGCCGCCGTCATCGAAGGCCTGACCCGCGCCATGCCCCGCGCCCAGCGCCCGGAAGCCGGCCTGACCTACCTGGCCGGCCTGCTGCACAACTTCGGCTACTTGCTGCTGGCCCATGTCTTCCCGCCACACTTCTCGCTGATCTGCCGCCACCTGGAGGTCAACCCGCACCTGTGCCACAGCTACGTCGAGCAACACCTGCTCGGCATCAGCCGCGAACAGATCGGCTCCTGGCTGATGCGCTACTGGGACATGCCCGACGAACTGGCCACCGCGCTGCGCTTCCAGCACGATCCGGGTTATGACGGTGCGTATGCCGAGTATCCGAACCTTGTGTGCCTGGCGGTGCGTTTGCTGCGTAGTCGCGGAATTGGCTCCGGGCCGGATGAAGACATTCCGGATGCGCTGCTGGAGCGGGTGGGTTTGACTCGCGACAAAGCCAACGATGTCGTCAGCAAAGTGCTTGAAGCTGAAGTACTGCTGCGCGAATTGGCTTCGCAATTCACCCCAGCCTAAAAGCTTCGCGGGCAAGACTCGCTCCTACGGATCACCTAATCCTGTAGGAGCAAGGCTTGCCCGCGAAGAATCCACCTCGGTCTACCTGACAGACCTCAAGCCTTAGGCTTGGCCTTCCTCGGCTTCAAATACTTGGTCAACCCCTGGAACCAGATCACCAGCGCCGGGTTGCCCTTGATCTGAATCGACTTGTCCTGAATCCCCGTCATAAACGCCAACTGTTTGTTCTTCGCCTGCATCGTGGCAAAGCCGTACGCGGCATCTTTAAAGGCAATCGCAAACGCCGGCTCGGCATACACGCCGGACTTACTGGTAATGCGCTGATCCTTCACCAGGAAATGCCGCGCCACTTTTCCGTCCAGGGTCTGTAATTGGAATACAAGCTCCTTGTCACCCAACTGCTGTTGAAATGCAGGATTGGTCCGACTGGCCTTACCCATCAACAAACCCAGCATCCACAGAAGAAAACGAAATTTCATGCGCAAAGCCTCAAAGGAAAATGAACGGCTGGCGGAGTGTAGCGGCTTCAAGCAATAACAACACCATCAGCTTGCTTTAGGAGAAGATGTCACGCTTTTTGACGCCAATGACCGCCAAGTCACGCTATTCATCTCACGAAACACGCCCCATGTAGGAGCTGCCGAAGGCTGCGATCTTTTGATCTTAATGCTCTCTCCCCGGATCGTTTAAACCGGCTCAGGCGCGCCGTACTCCAACCCCTTGTTCTTGGACCTCGGGATGGGAATCACACACCAACGTCAACTCACCATCCCGATACAACACCTCACACCCCTTCCACGCCACATCGACATGCGGCAAAACCGCCGAAGGCTTTCGCAACTCCCGTAACAAAGTAGAACCATGCGACAAACGCCCACCCATCCGCGCAATCACCGCGCGCGCGGCCTGATAGTGCGCATGCCGTCCAGGGTCCAGGGTGTCTTCGAGCAAAATGTCGTCACCCAAAATGCCCTGCACCTGCCCCGGATAAATCATGAAGCCCGTCGCTTGTTCGGTGCCTTCGCGGCCGTCCTGCCAGAAGCTCCCATCGCGGGTGCGAATATCCGGATGCGGTGCGAACCAATGCGCTCGGTCGGCCATAGGCATGGCGTGATGCAGGCGAAAGAAGATCCGCATCAGGTTGTCGCGGTACCACTCGCGCACTTGCAGGTAGTAGCCGCGCAGGCCCGGCAGGCCGGCTGAATGGGCGATGCGAATAAACCCGGACCATTGCGGGAAGGCTTGCAACGGCAGGTCGGTCTGGGACGGGCGTGACGTCGCCGGGTCGGTTTCCCACGGCAGCCGATGCGGGCTGTTTTCTAGGTCGTCATACGCGGTTGGCGGCCGGCCCAGCAGGTCGCCGCCGCCACTGGCCAACGAGGTTGCGATGCACAGGTTGCCCTGCACCACGAACACATAAAACCGGGTGAACCAATCCGCCAATCGCTGGCCGTCGGCACTTTGGGTGATGAGTTCAGAGAGTTCCTGATCGAAGCACTGCAAACCCCGTTCAAGCGTCAGCAAATGCCCACGTGCGATGCGTTGCATGCGCAGAAACAATGGCAGCGAACGCAGCATTCGTAGCGGTCGCCATGGCAGGTGCGGTGTCGCGCCACCGACTTCTCCGGCATAGCTGCTGGCGGAGATGCCCCAGTCGGCGAGGCGCGCGAGAAACAAATCATTGTTGATGTACGAAGCACCGCCAAACACTGCAGTGAACGGCTCGTTGTCCTGCAAAACCCGCGAATCCCAGCGCGCCATGATCGCCGGAATACTTCCCGCTGCACGACGCTGGGCGTACTCCACAAACACGCTCGGTTGCGGCGGCAGGATCTCGGCGATGTTCGCGGCGGTCAGGTGCCGGCGCCAGCCGTAGTCGCTGATCGGCCGGTATTGCAGCAACCAGAGTTGCTGGCCATCCCAGGCCCATTCGACGTCACCGGGCACGTAGTGGAAGACCCGCAACACGCCTTGCAAAAAGCGCCACAACAGCTCTGCCGTCAGGCCATGGGACGGCTTGAACGTGTCGCTGCGCCACGACTCGCCGAGGCGGGAAAGGATCGCGCGTTCGGGGCTGACCTGACCGTCGGCCAGCGCCTCCAAGTGACCTTCCACCCATTCCAGTTCGACCGACAGATGCCGCACAAACCCGATGCCGGACAGCTGCGGCGTGATGAAACGCTGCACCACCACTTCTTCCACACCCGCCGCGCTCAGCTCGGCAATCCGTGCCGACACGTTCGACGTTGGTTCGCGCAAAAACGTGGTGCTCAACCCGGCATTCGCCGCGTCGGCCTGATCCTCGCCATAACTGGAAGAACGCACCGCCCACGTGGCGTCCGGTTGGCTGGCGAGAAACGTCGGCAAACGTAAGTCGTGGCAATCGTTGAGCGACAACGCCGGCGGCACCGCTTGCCCGGCCAGCTCCGCCAGACGCAAACGACCGCCCTTGGTGTGTGCCACAAATCCACGCTCACCCGACTCCAGCCACGCGGCGAATTCGGCCGGCGAGTCGATCCACGGGTAATGACCCCAACCGGTTTTCAAGCAGATAGTCAGATCAGCACGGGCCAGAATCGCTGACCACGCCGCAGCCTGCGCGATACCGAGCACATTGTCCTGATCGCCCCACACCAGCTCAACCGGATCAGTGATCCACTCCAGCAACGGCAACGCGGTATCGGCGCGCACCAGATCCCAGTGCGGCACAAACGCGCGGCACCGCGCATACCCGGCGCCCATGCGCTGGTACTGCGCGGGCGTCCAGGTCTGGTTGGAGAATTTGTGTTTGAACAGCGCAGGCTTATTCGCCAGCAACCAATGAATGGTCTTGCGAATCGGCAGCGGCGACATCAACGCCGGCAGCCGTCGCTGCCACAAAAACGCCCCGACCGGCGCCAACAACACGCTGCGACAAAAATGGCCCGGCTGACGTTGCAGCGCGTGCAACACCAGCAACGCGTTGACCCCGACCGCCATGATCGCGCGGCCCTTCACCGTCATCGCCAGCAACGCTTGAGCGTACGCCGCGAGGTCTTCGCACGGCGCCTGTGGATTGCTGCCGAAGCCCGGCAATTCCAGCGGCACCACGTGGTAGCGCTGAAAGTGCGGCAGCGCGTCATCCCACCAATCGGCGGCGCCACCGTTGCCGGCCAGCAGGTACATCACAGGCTTGCTCATCAACAGTCCTCAGGCCAGATCGCGCAGGGCAGCGTCGAGGGTCGGGTAACGGAACGTGTAACCGGCCTCGGTCAACCGGCTCGGCACCACCCGTTGACCGTCGAAAAACAACTGCGCCATCTCGCCGGCCAGCGCCCGCACCGGCGCCGCTGGAATGTGGAACCACACCGGGCGCTTCAGGGCTTTGCCGACACGCTCGGCGAACACCGCCTGACTCACCGCATCCGGTGCCACCAGGTTGTAAGTGCCGCTGAGACTGCTGTCGTCGAACGCCCGGCAATCACTTGAATCACATCGTCGCGATGCACCCAGCTCATGATCTGCCGGCCATCGCCCATGCGCACGTAGATGACTTGGCCGGACGCATACGATCCACCCGTTTGATGGCATGTTTGGGATAGGCCTTGCCAGACATGAATCGACCCAGTCCTGTCAGCGTCAGACGACGGCCTTTCAGTAATGAACTGACACAACACATCAGCGTTTTCAGACGATGGGAATGGACAGTGGGAAGTGATTGAGCGAGCGCGCTGTGTAAGAATCGGATTGCCTGCATGGGATCGGGATCTTGTTTTTGTGTGGTGCAATACAAGCTGCCGACCCATGCAGGTCTCTTCAATTCCCAACTTCTTGATTTCTCGTAGGAAAAAGCGGGGATTTCTCAGAACCCGTCCCCTTTTGCATAGAAGAAGGAGAACAGATTAATTTATAGGATAGACGAAGCTTCTATCGACCGAAATAAATCTGTCCCTTTACTCCTTATGACTAAATAATCCTTATCCTTTGCGACACAATTAAAAATTTACGTAGCTGTGGAAGTACGCTCAAATACTCGCGAGGGAATCTTTGACTTTTTATTCTCCGCCATCATCAGCCTTTTATATTCTGCATATTGTTTTGCAGCGTCATTCTTTTCGCCAATCGCCCAGTTAGAATCCGCCAAATTCAACCAAGCTACGGCTCTTTTCGGTTGAGCCGCCACGACATCATTCAAGAACGGAATAGATTCCAACGCCTGATTATTTTCTTGTAGAAAATAGGCATAATCATTTATCGCCGAAATCATGGCACTGCCCAACTCTTTATCTGACAGCCATGCTTTTTGATAATTTTCGGCATAAGGAGACAGCTCCATAATTGCTTCTCCCCTCTGCCCTTTCTTAAATAAGTACAGAGCATCCGCATGAGCAAGACCGATCATTTCCGCGAATACATGTTTATGTCGATTATCTGCAGGCGGCAATTGCTCGTACCGATTAATCAAACTGCTATCTAACGCACATATGCCAACATAGTCCGCATCATTTATAGTAATCGAATTATTACTATATTCAATCTGTAGCCTTTTCCCTTGCGCCTGCTCACCACCATAACTGGTAAGTGCCGTATTGACCGGAATAAACTCCCCTTCAAACCCCCTTTTACAGCCGTCAGGCTTGCCGCGATCACGCAACTACCTGAAGTAGCTGCACCAGCATCGTTCCCACCTGCAACAACAAGTAGTGAAGTACTTCCTTTATGCTCAGTTATAGCCGCACTTCCTGAAGAGGAGGCGTACAGTGACAAACTATCTTGAGCTACTGAAACACCGATAAAAAACAGTGCAAAAGCAAGTATGAATAATTTAGTAACCGCTTTCATCTTTTAGACGCCCCTGTGCTTTTGGTTTTTCTGAGTCGAATCGATCTGCTACGCCCTGCTGCACCGCAACGGAGTTTTTTGCAAAATAGAATAACTGTCCATTTTTCTCGCCCCCTACAATTTTTCTTCCTCGTTCTTTATAAATAGCATCAATTAATTTTTCATCGTAAGCCTTTGTTTCCTCGTGAGCTATTCCGAGACTATTTATTGCATTTACAACAATTGAGGCGCTTGGCCCCTGCTGGACAGCGGTGGACCAAACTACGTCATTCATAGTGTGTGAGTGATATCTCAAATCGATTCCGGTATCCGTAAGAACTTTTTTCATCTGAACATCAAAATGCGTGACTTTGATGAATTCATGCTCTACATCAACAAACTCCTGACCTTTGCTTTCCACCAACTCTTTCCACTTACTGGTGAATGCAGCAGACCCCGGTGTTAGCCCGACAAACTCGCTTTTCCATGGCATGTCACTCCAATTCACAAATTGCTTAACCGTTCCCCCGATAATTACTGTGAATGTTCCATCGGCATTCTTAATCTTAGTTTGACTCGTCATTTGATAAGCACCATAGGACGCCCCACCTGCGTCACCCGCGCCTCCAGATACCACGATTGACCCACGGCCGCCGGTTTCATAATGGCTAGATAAACTGCCTAAATCGTAGTCTCTTCTCATGCGGGAAACAAAGAAATTGCCTAATATACCTACCGGGTGAAAATGCCAAACATTACCATCCCCTGTTATGGCTTGTTTACTTGCCAGTTGGGTCCACCAAGATAATTTTTCAATCCGTTTCTTTTCGACTATCCAATCTGGATTGGCCACGCCTGGAGACTCCTCCATAAGAGAGTCAAGCTCGGACCATTTGCTTTCACTCCAAAGCCATTCGCTTTCATACCTAGTCACCAGTTGGGAGACTGGTTGAGCGATCCAAAATTTTGCAAGAGCCGCTTTAATTTCGCCAACGGACAACTTGTCATCGGAGTCTGTATTTATTACTTTGTAGAGCCATTCGCGAACTGGGCCTCCATCAGCCGCATTTAACTGCGCGCTGTAATTTTTCACTTCAGCTTCGGTCAAAGAGCTTTGGGTATCCAAATGGCCTGCCAAGTTCTCAGCATTAGTGACTGTTTCTTTCAAGTATTGGAATCCAACCCACTCCCACCCGCTATGCCTAGTGGTGATCAACGTTTGTTCATGCAGCCATCCATTTAAAGGTTGGCCCGCATCATTGGCAAATTTATTTTCCACTCTCCACCAGTGAGATTCAGCTCCAGCAGTTCCGCCTCCGGTCTTTATCTTTCTGTCCGCTGGCAATCTATCCAGCGTGTCGACAGAGATAATCACATCAACCCCCGCCGTAGGTGAGGAGGCCGAAGCTACCGGTGGATGATTGTTGTTGATCCCATCTGAGTGAGGAACAATTTGACTGGCCCCCTTATGAACCATCAGCAACTTTTTCTGATCATCTTGTTGGCTCGCTCCGATAGGCTTACAACTTTCAATAAAAGCGGGTACGTCTTCACTACTAAAAACTTCCAAGTGCAATAAATTTTTGCTAGCGACATCTCCATTATTTTGATATCTACCAACATGCCCAATCCGTTCTCCTGCCTTAATTTTTACTGGCCGAGGAAGTACAAAGACATCACCCAGCGGGGTCTGAGGTTCATTTAGTTCTTCTAAAGAATCAGCGTAGATTTTTCCAAACCCAGCAGGATTAACGTTACTTGTTAATTTCGGCACGACCTCTCCGCTGACAACCTCTAACAACTTTTTATACTTCCCAGGCCCTTCTGCTACTTTTATTTGCGTTCCTGGCGGCAAAAAACCGATTACATTTCCCGAGACCAAATCACGGAGATTTGCTCCGTTTTTGTATTCTGGAATTGGGTCCTTTGCTTCTTTATCAACGATGTATTGATCCGCGGCCAAATGCCGTAGTTCCTTCTTAAAAACCCATCCGGTATTGGCCTCCAAGCCGGATAATGCGGGTGACACACTGATAATTTTCAACCATTTATTTGTACTTGGAGCAGGTTCTGTTGTGACTGTTGTACCGCGAGGGATTACAGCTAACTCTTGCGATTGGGACGAACCCTCACTACGGACACGGAGCCCTAACAATGAGTCTGGAGCATTCGTTTTAACTCTAAAAAGCCCTCCCCCCCAATATGCTGGCCTTTTGAGTGATGGGGTTTCTTTATAGGTCTTCCAATCCAGAAGGTGCATATAGAGACTATAAAAAGTAAGACTTGGTCCAGAAGCAGTCGCTGCGGGTGACGGAGTCGAAGGAGTACTTGGGGCTGGTGGCTTCAAGATATGCTTAACAAGCACGAACCCCGTCGAAAATTGCGCCGCTGGCGTACCTGAATAGTCGGAGGTTGGATAGCTATCATCAATACGGTAAGCGACCACTTCTCCATCAGCAATGCACCTCACTTCAGTCAGGTCTTTTACTAAGAGAGTGTCTTCATCAAAGTGAATACCACCATGCCAAAGGCCATTCCCACCCACCGGATAGAAACCCGCTTTGGCTTTTGCCAACGCATCGTAATACTGCTGCGGGTCTGTCGGCTCTACTTCCCCAACCTTGAGCGGATACGACCATTTCTCTACTTTGATTATTGTTGTCTCAGTCATTACTAATTACCTGAATCCTGATCCCTAGAGGCGTGTAGCGCCGTTGGTGTCTATTAGCCGGAAAAATTGAGCATTCGTTTGGGTTTGCGTTTGACCTGTTCTTCCGGCGTATTCCCCAACGCCTGATCCATCAAACTCCCCGCCTTATCCTGATCCGCAGCCCCCGGCAGTACCGGCGGTTTAATCCCAATCCCTGTCCCACTCCCCGCCGAACCACCCGCATTAATCTTGATCACCGGCCCAACAACTGTAATCCCGCCAGCATCCAGCTTGATAAAGCTCCCACCCGCCTTAACCGTCAGCTCCATCCCGGCTTCGATAACAATCTTGTCCCCAGCCTTCAGATGTATCTCTTTCCCCACACTCGTCAGCTGCGCAGTCCCCAGCTTCACATGCTGGTTCTGCCCAATCGTCAGGTGGTCATCCATCCGCGTTTCAGTCTTTCGATCAGCAATCGTGGTGCGGTGCTCCTCAGCCTTCAACTCGGTGTAGGTGTTCTTTTCCACCGTGTCGTGGCGTTCATTCCCCACGCGGATCTTCTGGTCGTGCTCGATGTTTTCATCCCAATCCCGTTGGGCATGGAGGTAGATCTGTTCCGCGCCTTTCTTGTCTTCAATCCGCAGCTCGTTGTACCCGCCGCCCCCCGGTGAGCTGAGGGTTTTGAACACGGTGCGGGTTTTGTTGGCCGGCAGGTCGTAGGGAACCTGGTTTTCCTTGTGGTACAGGCAACCGGTCACCAGTGGCTGATCGGGGTCGCCTTCGAGGAAGGTGACGAGGACTTCCATGCCGATGCGCGGGATGGCGATGGCGCCATAGCGGTCGCCGGCCCAGGAGCTGGAGACACGCATCCAGCAGCTGGTTTTGTCGTCGGCCTGGCCTTCGCGGTCCCAGTGGAATTGCACCTTGATGCGGCCATATTGGTCGCAGTGGATTTCTTCGCCCTTGGGGCCGGTAACCAGGGCAGTCTGGCTGCCGAGGACGCGGGGCTTCGGGTGTTCGAGGGCTGGGCGGTAGAACACGTTCCATGGCGTCGCCAGGAAGCGGTTGCGGTAGCCCTGGTGGAAGTCGTCTTTGTTGTCGGTGGTGTCGCTGGTCACTGACTCTTCGAGGACTTGGGGTTGTTTGCCTTCGTGGAAGATTTCGGTGAGCAGCCAGAGGTCGTTCCACTCGGTGCGCGGGTGGTCGGAGATTTCCAGGAAGTGGCCGCTATTGAGCGTGGTCTGGTCGCCCCAGCCTTCGGCTTGTTGGTAATCCGCGCGGTGACGTTCCAACGCTCTCTGGCTGAGGAATTTGCCGCGCGCGCGGTCGATGAAGCGGCCGGGGTAGTCGTAGTCTTCGAGGTCTGGCTCGGTGCTTTCGCCATCGGGCTTGTATGCCGCTTCGAGTTGCAGGCGTGGTTTTTCGAAGTCGTAGTCGCGACGGGTCGTGCGGCTGGTGCGGGTTTCCAGACGCAGCTTGAAGCCTTTGATCACCGGCTCATCGGCAACCAGGCCGCTGCCTTGCACATAGGCGGTTGGCTGGCCGAGTTTCGGGAACACGGTCTGGTCGTCGCCGAACACCAGCAGGTGGGCTTTTTCGCTGTGCTGGAAGTGGTAGTGAATGCCTTCTTCTTCACACAAGCGCTGAACAAAATGTAGATCGGTTTCGTCGTACTGCACGCAGTAATCACGGTCCGGGCACGTAACGCTTAACTGGAAGCTGTACGCGTTGCCCTTGATGCCATGCTCATCGAGGATCAGCGCGATGATTTTCGGCACGGACATCTGCTGGTAGATGCGCTGGTTGGTGCGGTGGTGCAGGTATTGCAGTTGCGGCACCAGGGAGATTTTGTAGCGGGTCAGGCGTTTTCCGGCATCGCCCTGGGCGACGCGGTAGATCTGGCCGTGGATGCCACTGCCCTGCGGGTCGAATGCCAGGAACGCCTGTTTGTGCAGGAGTTTTTCCAGGTCCAGGTCCGGGTTTTCGCTGACCAGTTCCAGGTCGAAGCGATACGGCTGGCTGATGCCTTCGGTGCCGCGGAACGACAGCACTTGCAGGTCGCCTTCGTAGTCTTCGACTTTAAGGCTGAAATGGGTTTCGTTAGCTGGGTTGAACATGGCTAGCTCCCTGTTCGGTAGTCATCCGTTACGCCCGACGTCGCAGGCGTTGCAGCAAAGACGAAGTGGCGCCCAAGGCGTCACGCAATTGGGCCGCAGTGATCGTTCGATCAGCCGCGTTGAAGGTCAGCGCTTTTCGCAGGGCCGGCCAGCAGTGTTTCGGTAAGTTCTTCGGTGCGTGCAGCTCGCGCTCCAGGCGCTCGTCGCGGGCCTGGGTCGAGGGCAAGCGGCGGAACGGGTGTTTGCCGCCCGCCAATTCGTAGAGCACGCAGGCCACGCCGTAGACATCGGCGCTGGCGGTCAGCGGCTGGCCTTCGAGCAGTTCCGGGGCGGCGTAGCCGGGGGTCCAGGCGTTGAAGCGGCTGCGGCTCAGGTGCGGCAGGCCGGGCAAGATGCCCTCCTCGGCCTGGCCGAGGCCGAAGTCGAACAGGCGCACGCCCTCCTCGCTGAGCATCACGTTGCTCGGCTTCATGTCACCGTGCAGCACGCCGCGAGCGTGGGCGTAGGCCAGCGCGTTGAGCAGCGGCAGCGCGATGTCGCGCAGTTCTTTCCACGGCATGCCCAGGGGCCGCTCGCAGAGTAATTTGTCCAGGGTCAGCCCACGCATGAGTTCCATGGTGATGAAGGCGCGCTGGCAGTCGGTGTCGACTTCAAAGGTGTGAAAGCGCAGCACGTTATCGTGGCGCAGGCGTCGGGTCAGGGCGAACTCGCTGTAGAGCAAGGCACTGGCGTCCGGCGATTCGGCAAATTCTTCGCTGAGGATTTTCAGCGCGATGTAAGGGTCGGGATCGCCGAACTGTTCGTTCAGCAAGTCCCTTGCACGGTAAACCGCGCCCATGCCACCGGCACCGAGCAGGCGCTCGATGCGGTAACGGCCTGCGAGCACGTCGGGCAGTTCGCCAACGCTGGCCCGGTCGGCGCCAGCGCAGGTGAAGCCTGATTGGGCTTGGCAAACGCAAAGTAGGTCAGGTTGTTGTCCTGCTCTTCGCTCACCAGCAGGTCGTCGATCGGTCGCATGAGTTCAGTCATTGGCGGATCACCACGGCAGTCAGGTTGTCCCGTGCCGAGCCACGCAGGGCGCCGTCGAACAGACGCTCCAGCGCAACGTGCGGCGCGGTCAGGCTCAGGGCGTTGCCCAGGGCATCGCTGCTGAGCCCCTGGTACAAACCGTCGCTGCACAACAGGAACGTATCGCCGGGGTAAACCTCGAGTTCGAGCACGTCCAGCGTCAGCACATCGGCTGCCCCGACCGCACGGGTCAAGGCATGGGCCGAAGGATGGGCGCGGGCGTCTTCGACGCTCATGTTTTGCTCGTCGATCAGTTGCTGTTGCAGCGAATGGTCCTTGGACAGCTGATACAAGCGCTGGCCACGCCACAGGTAGCAACGGCTGTCGCCGGCCCAGATGCAGGCCGCGCGACTGCCGTCTACCAGCAGCGCCACCACGGTGCTGCCCATGATGCTGTCGTGTCGCCCGGCAGTGACGGTCAACTCCTGGCCCAAGCGGCGATTGATCCAGTGCAAGCACTGGCGAATGCCTTTGAGTCGTTCGTCGAAGTCGTCCTGCACCGGCAATTCCGCCAGGCTGGCGACGATCAACTGGCTGGCGATGTCGCCCCCCTGATGACCGCCCATGCCGTCCGCGACCACCCACAGCCCCTGCTGTGGCGAGTCGAGAAAGGCATCTTCGTTGCGCGCCCGAACCTTGCCCGGATCGGTACGCGCAGCGCTGCGCCAGGGGCTGACAACCAGCATCAGAGCTGCACCGGCATACGGAAGGTACGCAGCACGCCCATGTCGAACGGGTTCGGCGTGCGCTGGCTCGACAGCAAGTAGTTGGCGCGCAGGCCACCCACATCAGCTTTGAGCACCAGCACGTCGCGACCGCTCAGGTACTCGGTCTGCATCAGGTCGAACAGCCGGAACAGCGACCATGGGCCGGTGTTCTTCTCGATGCCGATCGGGCGGCCGGCCATTTTGTCGAGGACCAGGCTGGTGCGACCGTCTTCAGCATCGGTCGGCCATTTGAACGACACCGGCACGATTGGGCCGTGACGGTATTCGATGGTCTTGTCGCCAAACTTGAACTCGGAACGGCTGACGGCCGGGTCGAGGGTGTACGGCTCGAGTTTGAACTGCACTTGCGGCTCGGCCGGGTTCTCGGCGAAGAAGCTCTGGCGAATGGTTTGGGCCGCGGCCATTTGGTCGAGGTAAACCTTGGAGATCGGCAGGCTGTGACCGTCGACGCTGCGCATGCGGTAGTTACCCGGATCGCCACTGACGAATGGACGCATGTAGGTGTCGAAGAAGCGATCGACGATGCCCTGGGCCTTGAAGAACTCGCGGAAGTCGCTGATCGCCACGTCGCTGGTGCTGTGGGCGCTGAACGGGTAACGCTTGTTGATCGCCTTGCCATAGAAGCCGTACAGCTCGCTCTGGTAGCGCTGGTTCAGGTACGCGTAGGAATCGTTGAGCACCAGACGCCAGGTGTCTTCGGCCAACACGTTGAACCAGACACTGACCGGACGCGGCAAGCGGTTGGACGCATTGCGCAAGTTGCTCAGCGCATCACGCTGGCCGCCCATGCGGGTCTTGGCCATTTCGAACGCGGCTTGTTCCGGCGAACTGGCGCGGGCCAGGCTGGCGACTTGCAATTGCAGGTCGTTGAGCGCTTGCAATGCAGGGGTCAAATCAGCGGCCGGGCCGTTGTTGTCATCCAGCAGACGGTGCAGCGGTTCGAAGCGCCGTTGCAGGGACTTCTTCGCGGTGTCCGGCAGGTTCTTGGCCGCAGCCATGTCCGACGCCTTGTCCGCAGCAGCCGCCGCCAGTTTGCCGAGCTTGCCCAACTTGCCTTTCTGGTCTGCCAGTGCGCCAGCAGCATCAGCCGCCTGATCAGCCGGTTCGGCTTCTACCGGAAACCGGGTGTTCTCGCGCACTTCCACCAGCAGTTGCAGCACCGGGGAGTTGGCCGAGGTCAGGCCCGCCAGTTGCTCGGCGCCTTCACTGAAGTCGCTGATCGCAGGCAATGCAACCTGGCCCACGGCTTCGCTCCAGAAGTTGGCGTAGTCGCGGAAGTACAGTTGCTCCAGTTCGACCATCAGGCGACGCAAGTCCATGCCGCTGATGCCCGAGCCTTCGCCCAACACCCAGTTGTCACGCAGGATATCGCTGACCAGCGTAGCGCCCTGGACCGAGAAGTACTGCTGATAACCCTGTTGGGTGTAGAACCCCGGGATCACGTAATCGGTGCCGACAAACAGCGAACCCTGTGGGCCCAGGTGTTGGCTCAAACGATAGTCCGGCAGGTTGCGGGCCTGCTCGCGCAGCATCCGGTAAACCACGTTGGCCAGGGACTCGCTACGCAAGACCTGACGTGCCTGGGCCACCAGTTGATCGTTCAGCGGGTAGACAAACGGCTGCAGCAGCAAACGCTCGAAGTGGGTGTTCAAGCCGTTCTGCACGGCGGTGTTGCCGGCGTAGCGCTGGGACCACTCGGTGGCGACCCAATCCTTGAGCCAACCCGCATCGCGGCGATCCTTCATGTTCAGCATCAGGTACGCACGCAGGCTGTTGAGCAAGCGTTCGCGGTCCTGCATGTTGGCGCGGATCTGCCCTTCCAGCAGCGTCGCGACCCGTGGCAACAGTTGCGCTTCGAGCTCACGCTCGTAGGCTGCCTTGACCACCGGGTTGGTGTCTTCGCCCTGGTACAGACCGCCGCGCTCGTGGTAACCCACGTCACCTTTTTCGGGAAGACCTGGGTCGCCGCGTAGCTGGTGTCGAGTGTCTTGAGCACGCCCATGGAGTCATCACGGGCGGTCAATGCCGAGCGCGATTGGGTCCAGTTTTGAGCCAGGGAACGCAGGTTTTCCAGACGCTCATAGTTGGCAGAGAAACCGCCCGCCCACAGCAGACCAAACAGACCCAATGCCGCCAATGCGCCCACGTACAAGGCACGCTGGCCCCAGTGGATGCGGCTGCGTTCGCGCTTGTCCAGACCGGCCAGATCGGCCTCCGGGAAAATCACCCGGCTGAGCAAATGGTGAATGAAGCGCGAACGGCCGCTGCGCAGGGTTGGCAGCATGCCGGCGTTCATCCCCAGATTGGCGCCGATGCCGGCGGTGGCCGGGTCCATCTCTTGAGTCAGATGCGGTGCGCTGGTCAGGTAGAAACCGCGCAACTGGCTGACACGCTGGTAGCGGTTGCCGGTGAACGCCATGTCGACGAACAGGCACAGACGCTCGCCGATCTGCCCCAGTTGATGCGGGAAGTCGAGGATGCGGCCACGGCGCTGGGTGTCGCGCTCCTGGTGCATGCGCATGATCACTTGGCTGTTCAGGCGACGCAGCAGCTCTTCGAACTCGGCGCGCAGGACGGCAACGTCGGTGCCGCTCTGCTCTTTGCGGAAGCTGGTGCCGAGCACCTGATCGCTTTCTTCGCGGGTCAGTTGATCGAAGAACTCGTCGAACCCGAGCAGGCGATCAGCCTTGCTCAATACGAGGTAAATCGGCACGTCGACGTGGAGTTTTTGATGCACGTCTTGCAAGCGGGCACGGACCTGACGCGCGAGGGTGTCGAGGTCTTGCTCACTGCCGCCCAGCAGGGTTTCCACTGGAATGGTGACCAGCACGCCGTTCAACGGACGGTTGCGACGACGCTTGCGCAGCAGGTCGAGCAAGGTGCTCCAGGCGCTGCCATCGACGTCGGCATCCGGCTGTGTCAGGTAACGGCCAGCGGTGTCGATCAACACGCCGTGGTCGGCGAAGTACCAGTCGCAATGACGGGTACCGAGGGTGTCGCGGGTCAGTTTGCGGTCGATCTTGTTGATCGGAAACTCAAGGCCCGAGAAGTCCAGCAAACTGGTCTTGCCGCTGCCCTGTGGACCGATCAGCAAGTACCAGGGCAAATCACTGCGCCAGCGCTCGCTGCGACCGCGATACAGGCTCGAGGTCTTCAGGGTTTTCAGCGCGTCCTTGAAACGCACTTTCAGCTCTTTCTGCTCTTCGTCGATCAGCTCTTCACGGCGGATACGATCCTGGCCGTCTTCAGTGTCTTCCACAGCCTTTTTACGCACACCGGCGCGCCAGCTGACGAAGACCATGGTCAGGCCCCAGATCAGGAACAGCACACTGATGGTCAGCAGGCGGGAGGTCGAGCCTTCCCAGAACTTGTAGTCATCAACGGCCAGCAACGGCCCGACGAACCACACCAGCAGCGCGACGAACAGCACCAGCAGCAGGGTCCAGACCCAGGTCTTGCGCAAGAATGCGCCGACTTTCTTGAAAAACTTTTTCATCACACGTCCCTGTTTACGGCTGCGACTGCGGCTGGACCGCGGCCGGATCTAGCTGCTGATAAGGTTGCAGAACGGTTTCGCGTTGCTCGCCCAGTACCCAGGCAAAACCCGAATACATCACCACCAGGCAGACCACGGTGAACAGCACCACCATCCACGCCGGCACGATGCGCACCAGGTTGCGGCGCTGATCGTTCAAGCCTTCCCAATGCGGTGACAGCTCACGTGGCACGTCGCCGCGCAGTTGACGAATCTGGCGATACAAGGCGTCGCGGATGCCTTCGAGCTCGAGCATGCCGCGGGCTTGCACCCGGTACTTGCCTTCGAAGCCCAGGGACAGGCACAGGTACATCAGCTCCAGCATCGGCAGGTGTTTGACCGGGTTTTTCGACAAGCGATCCAGCAGCTGGAAGAACTTCTCGCCGCCGAAAGTTTCGTTGTGGAAGCTACTGAGCAAGCTCATCTGCGACCATTCGCTTTCGTTGCCCCACGGCGTGGTCACGACAGCTTCGTCGACCACGGTGCAGAGCACGTAACGGGCGGCCATCACCTGGCTGCTTTCGGCGCCGTTGTGCAGCGCACGCACTTCAAACAGCTTCAGCGCGGAGGTCAGTCGCTCGTTGAGCGCGTACATGTCTTCGCGGGTGTCGCTGTGCTTGAGGCGCACCACTTCCGACAGCAAGTCGCAGGCCGCGGCCACCAGCGAGTTGAGGCTGATGTTGAAGGCTTCGGCCGGGCGCAGGCGCGCGGCGTAGATCATCCGCTCTTCAAGCTGCTCGAAACGCGGCGGTGCGGCGAAGTCAGTCAGCGGACTCGAAGCAGGGCCGTGGCCCTGGCGGTCGAGCAGGACGGTTTTGTCGTCCTGGTTGTGTTCCATGTCCTTAATCATATCGATCAGTTCCTGATGGCCCAGAATTTCAGTTCAAGCTCGGCAAATTCGCCGGACACGTGGAACGCGAAGCCGCCGGAGCGCTCGAGTTGCGCCAGGTCTTCGGAACTGAGTTCAAGAATGAAATAGGTTTTGTTGGAGTGGAACGCGATCTGCCGCGGGGCCACCGGCAACGGTTTGACCTTGATGCCTGGCAGATGCAGGTTGACCAGTTGGCGAATACGCTCCACCGGGCCGACCTTGAGGTGCGCCGGCAAGCGATGGCGCAGTTCTTCGGAGTCGCAGTTGGCACTGGCCGCCAGCACGAACGACGCCGAGCCCAGCAGTTTGTGGTCGTGCAACGGCGACACGATGATCCCGTACTGACGCGCTTGCAGGACCAGTTCGATGGCGTGCTGTTCGAGCACCATCGACAGCACCTGACGAATCGCTTCCATCAGTTTGCGAAAGCTCGCGCCCTGATCGCTGTGCTGGTAACGGCTGTCCAGGCGCGGGCGTTTGCTGTCGCTGGAGAAGGTCGCCAGATCGCCGAGCATGGTCAGCAGCGTGCGGTACAACTCTTCCGGGTGAACCTGCTCCAGACCCAGGTAATGGCGCAGCAGCAATTCGGTGCGGTTGATCAGTTGCAGCATCATGAAGTCGCCGACTTCCGCGCCACCGACCTTGCCGTTGGAGCGGATCCGGTCGGCGATGGTGTCGCCCCGGTGGCCGAGCATGCTGATGACTTCTTTGAGGCACGACAGCAAGTAGCTGGAGGAATGCGCCTGAATGTAGGTCGGCACGAAGTCCGGGTCGAGGCTGATCACGCCGTCGGGCGTGGTGTCGAGCACTTCGCAGATCTTCAGCTTCACGTAGGCCTGGTCGCTCTGCTGCTCGCCGAGCAGCAGTTTGAAGTCCGGGCGGGCGCAACTGACCTGGCTGGCAGAGTCGTCGCCGGCGTTGGAGTCGGCCACTTCAGCGTCGTACGCGGTGTAGCGCGCCAGCACGTCGGATTGCTCCGGGCGACGGGACTCGATGTGATTACCGGTGACCAATGGCAGCGCCAGGTAGATCGGCGTGTTGCCGGTGTTCGGCGGCACGTCCAGGGCCAACGGCTCGGTGTTGCCGCCCAGTTCGAACAGGCTGCCATCCGGCAGAATCCCCGAGGCCTGGCTGATCACCAGTTTGCCCATGTTGAGGAACTGCAAGTCGATGTCCAGGTTCAGGAAGCCCCAGGTGTAGCTGCCCAGCAACTGGGTTCGGGTCTTCATCTGGTGGTCGTAGTAACGATCGTTGTGCTGGAAGTGCTGCGGACGCAGCAGCATGCCTTCCTGCCAAATGACTTTATGGGAGTTCATGATCAGTCAACCGCCTTGGCGAGCGTTTCATGGGTGTTGCGGATGCCGGACTGGTCGAGGGTCAGATCCGCCTCGGTGAGCGCCACCGGGGTGATTTGCACCGTGTAGCGCCACTTGGTTTCCGGCAGGTCGCGGTAGGCGGCGAGCACGCCGACGTAGCGACTGCCCTCTTCCACGCTGAGCTTGAGCTCGACGGTTTCGCCCGGGCGCAGCTCCAGCTCTTCGCTGGCGACCATGTCCGGGGCCAGGGATTCCTTGGCGCGCTCGTACAGGCTGAAGAAGTCGGCGTTCTCGAAGGCCACCGGGTGCTTGAGTTCAAACAGGCGCACGACGATCGGCGACGGACGACCGTTGAGGTCCGGGTTCAACTGATCGCTGGCGGTCAGCTTCAGGTTGAGTTTGGTCACGGTGGAATACGGCGACAGCGACGAGCAGCCGGCCAGCAGCACCAGGGCAGCCAGCGCTGTCAGCGTCTTGAAAAAAGCGGTCGAGCAGCGAGACATGCGCATCATCCTTGGTGGTCGTTGTGAAGGGAGGAAATCAGGCGGATCTGTTCTTCGTAAGCCTGGGCGAAGTCGCGAGCCAACAGGCGCTCGCTCCAGTCATCGTCCTGACGCAGGGCCTGGTGATAACGCCCGTAGGCTCTCCAGCGGCTGCCGGAGGTGGCCAGGATCGGCTTGTTGTCGCGTTCAAAGCGCAGGGTCAACTGCTCGGGCGAGAAATGCTCCAGCGTGCCGCGCACCGCGGCGCGGCTGGCGGTCAGCAAGGCCACCTGGTGCGCCTGCAAATCACGGAACGAACGGGAAATCGCCTGCTCGGCCGGCAACTGGCCCGGCTTGTTCGGCTGCAACAAGATGCCCAGCGCTTCACCGGCATCGACGGCGAATTTCAGCGGGTTTTTGTTGTTGCCCTGAACGATGGTCTGGGCCAGGCGCAGTTCGTTTTTCAGCTCGCTGCGGGTACGCAAGCTCTGCTGCAAACCGCCGACGCTTTGCTTGAGCAGGCGCGCAGCGTTCAGCGCCAGGGCTTCGCGGGCATCGTGGTCGAGACCTTTGAGGTCCACGCCCAGCGCGACACCAAAGTGCTCCCAGAAACCGTCGCTCTGACGCTCGAGCGCTTTCGGTGCCGGGGCTGGTGCGGGCTCAGCCGGGGCTTCGATCAGCTCCGGGACCATCAGGCTTTCCATGTCGATGCGCGCGTAGTCGGCGCGTTGACGGGTGTCTTCGGGCGCGTTACGCGGGGAGATCAGCTCGTCGATTTCCGAGTACACGCGCTCTTGCTGATCGAGTGCGTTCAGCGGGTCGAGGTCGAGGAACGCATCATCGGGAATGATGCTGCCCGCCGCCTGCGGACGGCCGACTTCCACGTCGAAGGTCGCCGGGTCGCGCACCAGCCGCGCACGGATCTCGAAATCACCCAGCACGTAGACGCTGCCGTGCTCGATGCGCATGGCTTCGCCCTTGCGCAGGCGCGCGCCGCTTTCGCTGTCCTGGATACCGTTGCTACTGGTATCGGTCAGGTAAAACGTGCCTTCGCGGTAGCTGATCAACGCGTGATGGTTGGACAGGTGACGCTTGCGGTCCGGAATGATCCAGTCGCAATCCTCGCCCCGACCAATCACGCCACCGGCCTGTTTGAAGGTCTTCTGGCACAAATCCGTGGGCACGAACTGCTTGGTGTTCAGCATTTCGAAAACCAGTTCCATGATGATGCTCCTTGCGGTCACTTGCCGCGATTGACCGCCTGCGGATCACCCAATGGGCGATAGGTGTTGTCGTTGAATTTGTAATTGCCGCTGCAGCCGCCGAGGCCGCATAGAACGACGAGGGTCAGCAGGACGGCTTGCCAGTGACGAACAGACATCAGAGGGTCTCCAGGGGTAGACAAAGTACAAAGCGCCAACCCTTTCGGGCGGCGCTGTCAGAAGCGAATGAGGTGAAATCGATGATCTTTTGCCTATCCATCGAAATCACCCAAATTGATATTCAGGCGCCCGAGGCGGTACAGCAGCGTGCGGCGTGGCAGCCCTAATTCACGGGCGGCAAGGGTCTGGTTGCCGTCGTTTTTGCGCAGGCAATCGAGCAGCAGGCTGCGTTCAACCTGCTCCAGACGTTCGCGCAGGTTCAGGCCGCTGTTGTCTTCGGGCATGGCTTCCATGCGCAGGGAGAAATGTTCGGCCAACAGTTCGCCACCCTCGCACAGCAGTACGGCGCGTTCGACCAGGCCCTTGAGTTCGCGCACGTTGCCCGGAAAGGCGTAGCCGGACAGGTGCTCCAGCGCCGCCTCGGACCAACGCACCGCGTCCCGTTGCAAGAACGAGCAGGCCTTATCAGCGAAGTGCCGGGCCAGGTCGAGGATGTCGCCTTCGCGCTGACGCAGGGCCGGCAGCTCAATCGGAAATTGCGCGAGGCGGTAGTACAAGTCCTCACGAAACTTGCCTTCGCTGACCAACACCGCCAAATCCCGGTGGGTCGCGGCGATGATCCGCACGTCGATCTTGTGGGTGTCGTTGGAGCCCAACGGACGGATTTCGCCTTCCTGCAAAACGCGCAGCAACTTGGCTTGCAGGGACAGCGGCATGTCGCCGATTTCATCGAGCAACAACGTGCCGCCGTTGGCCGCGTCGAACAGCCCGGCGCGGTCGCGATCTGCGCCGGTGAAGGCGCCTTTGCGGTAGCCGAACAGCTCGCTTTCCAGCAGGTTCTCGGGGAATGCCGCGCAGTTCTGCACGATAAACGCCTGGGAGCGACGCGGGCCGCAATCGTGAATCGCCCGCGCAACCACTTCCTTGCCGGTGCCGGTTTCGCCGCGCAGCAGCACGGTGTACGGGCTGTGCAGGACTTTGCTGATCAGCGAATACGTCTGGCGCATGGCCGCACTCTTGCCAATCAAGCCGTAGCCGCTAATGCTCGGGACACTGACCGGGCTCGGCAGCACTTCGCTCATTGGCCGCCGCAAACGCTGCAGCAAATGCAGTTGGCCCAGCACGAACGAACCGAGTTGCCCAAGGGAATCGGCAAAGCCTTTAAGGTCGATGTGCCGGTGACTGGCGCACAGCAGCAGACCTTCAACAGCCTTCTGCTGATTGACCAGCGGCACGCACAGCAGCGATTGCCATGCCGTGGCCTGGGTCGGTAGAAACGAAGTTTCGTGCAGGCTGCCGCTCAATTCGCCGAGGCACACCACGCGGTTCTGGCACAGGGCGAATTGCAGCAGTTGTTCACCGTTGTAATCCGCCGGCAGGCTCGCCGCTTCCCGGGTTGCAGGGTGCCATTGAGGCACTCGGCATTCATCCCCAGGCACGTGTGAGTCGCGTCCAGCAGGTACAACTGGGTCAACTCGCAACCGCTGAGCTGGGTCAGACCGCGCACGAAGTCACCCAGCAACGCAGCACCGTCCGCCGCCCGCGACAGGCTGGCGAACTGCGCCAGCAAGGCTTCGGCATAGACCAGTGGTTGCGGTACTTGAGTGAACATCACACCCACCTCAGGCGAACTCGCAGATCACGCTGGCGTTGCCATCGAGCGTTGCGTGAACGCGCTTGAGGCTTTCGCCAGTGGCCATCGCGTCGAGCAAGCGGTCAGCCACCAGTGGCAACACGTGCAGGTCCAGCAAGTGGTCGATCAGGCGCGCGCCGCTGTCGCTTTGGGTGCAACGCTCGGCCAGGTGGTCGACGAGGTTCTGGCAGTAGGTGAAGTCGAGCTGACGACGGTTCAGGCGCTCGCCCAAACGGCCGAGTTTGATTTCGATCAGCTCGCGCAAGACCGGGCCACCCACCGGGTAGTAAGGCACTACGCGCATCCGCGCCAGCAGCGCCGGCTTGAAATGCTTGCTCAGCACCGGGCGAATGGTTTCTTCCAGCACCTCAGCCGATGGCCGCGCACCGTTTTCGCAGAGTTCGGTGATGCGGTCGCTGCCCAGGTTCGAGGTCATCAGGATCAGCGTGTTGCGGAAGTCGATCTCGCGCCCTTCGCCATCGTTGGCCACGCCTTTGTCGAAGATTTGGTAGAACAGGTTGAGCACGTCCGGGTCGGCCTTCTCGACTTCATCGAGCAACACCACCGAGTACGGCTTCTGGCGCACGGCTTCGGTGAGCATGCCGCCCTCGCCGTAACCGACGTAGCCTGGCGGTGCACCGATCAGGCGCGACACGGTGTGCTTTTCCTGGAATTCGGACATGTTGATGGTGGTGATAAAACGATCACCGCCGTACAGCAGGTCCGCAAGGGCCAGCGCGGTTTCGGTCTTGCCGACGCCGCTCGGGCCGACCAGCAGGAACACGCCCACCGGTGCATCGGGTTTGTTCAGGCCGGCAGCGGTGGCGCGCATCGAGCGATCCAGCGCGTGAACCGCTTGTTCCTGACCCCGGATGCGGGTGCGCAGGTCGGTGGCGAAGCTCGCAACCTTGGCGTTGTGCTCACGGGCCAGTTGCGCCAATGGCACACCGGTCCAGGCGCTGATCACTTCAGCCACCAGACGCGGGCACACTTCGAAGCTCACCAGCCGTTCTTTGACTTGCAACTCGGTCAGGGCTTTGTGGGTTTCGTTGAGCGCGGCTTCCAGGGTTTCGACGCTTTGCGCTTCATCCACCGGCACTTCGAGGGTTTCGATCACAGTGCCTTCGGCGTCTTCTTCAACCGTGACGGTTGGTTCGACGGCAGCGGCCTCACGGGCCTTGGCCAGTTGCTGACGCAGGTCCAGCAGGCGCTCGGCGAGTTCTTTCTGTTCGGTCCACAGCGCTTCCAGCGCGACCATTTCGTCTTCGGCTTCGGCCAAACGATCTTCCAAAGCGTCCAGCGCTTCGTGATCGATCAACAGACCGGCTTCGGCATCACGGCGCAGGGCCTGGCGTTGACGGCCACCTTCAGCCAGTTCGCCACGCAGGCGTTCCAGGCTTTGCGGAGCGGCGGCGAGGCTGATGCGTACACGGGCGCACGCGGTGTCAAGTACGTCGACAGCCTTGTCCGGCAGTTGACGGCCGGCGAGGTAACGCGCCGACAATTCGGCCGCTGCCACCACCGCGTCATCGCGCAGGTAGATGCCGTGGCTCTTCTCGTAGACCTGAGCCAGGCCACGGAGGATGGTCACTGCTTCGCTGACAGTCGGTTCGTGCAGTTGCACCGGTTGGAAACGACGGGCCAGGGCCGGGTCTTTTTCGAAGTATTTCTTATACTCCGCCCACGTCGTGGCAGCGATGGTGCGCAACTCGCCACGGGCCAGGGCCGGCTTGAGCAGGTTGGCTGCATCGGAACCGCCGGCATTGCCGCCCGCGCCGATCAGGGTGTGGGCTTCGTCGATGAACAGGATGATCGGTTTCGGCGAGGCTTTGACTTCGTCGATCACACCTTTGAGGCGACGTTCGAACTCACCTTTGACGCTGGCGCCAGCCTGCAACAGGCCCATGTCCAGCGACAGCAATTCGACGCCTTTCAGTACTTGCGGCACTTCACCGGCAGCGATGCGCGAGGCCAGGCCTTCGACGATGGCGGTTTTACCGACGCCGGCTTCACCGACCACGATCGGGTTGTTTTTGCGGCGACGGGCGAGGATGTCGACCATCTGGCGGATCGCGCCATCGCGGCACAGCACCGGGTCGAGTTTGCCGTCACGGGCCTGTTGCGTCAGGTTATGGGTGAAGCGCTGCAACAGCGATTCACCCGGCACAGCCGGTTTGCCGGTGGCCGGTTGTTCTTTCTGCGACAGGGCGAATTCTTTCAGGCGCTCGATGTTCAGCTTGGCCAGCAACGACTGGTAGCGGCTGCCGGCGTAGCGCATCGGGTTGCGCAGCAGCGCGAGGATCAGCGCGGCTTGCTCGACCTGGCTCTGACCCAGTTCAAGGTTGGCCACCAGCAAGGCGTCCTGCAGCCATTGCACCAGTTCCGGGGCGAACACCGGGTTGCGCGAAGCGCTGTGCTCAACCCGCGATTGCAGGGCGGCGCTCAGTTCACCGGCATCCACTTCGGCATCTTGCAGCGCGCGTGCGAGCAAGCCTTGCGGGCGCTCCAGCAAGCCCAGCAGCAGGTCTTCGACGAGGATTTTGCTACCGCCACGGGCGACGCAACGTTCGGCCGAACTTTCCAGATCACGGCGGGTTTCGGCGTCCAGCGCCTGAATCAGTTGTTGCAGGTCTACGTTGATCATGGGTCATCTGTCCTTAATGAATTTTGCTGCCGAGGGTCACCACGCCGTCCGCTTTTTCGCGGCCGAGCCAACTGGTCCACCCCAGGCGACAGGCGTTCTGCTCACCGATTCGCAGTTCGCGGATTTCTTCCTGGCGCAGGACCAGGCGAATGTCGTAATCGAGCGGGTCACGCAAGGTGAACCGCACCAGCGCGCACAGCGGCTGGTAGCCGAAACCGATTGGCAGGAACTCGTGAAAGCGCAGCCAGTCGAGCTCGCGGATGTGAATCCGGAACTTGCCGCTGCGGTCGCGCACGTGTTCGCCCATCACCAGGTCTTCGCCGAGCATGCTGTTGGCACGACCGAGGCGATTGCGCTGCTCCTCGAGAATTTCCACACGACGCTCGATGCACTGCTCGATGGTCAGTTCGGCGTGTTTGAAGTAGTAACGCAGCACCGCTTCGATCAGCGCCGCCGAGTGCGCCCGCAAGCTGAGCAGGCCGAGGTACGGCAGCAGGCGTTTCCAGTTCAGTTCCTGAGCGCGGCGGATCTCTTCACCACCCAGGCCGATCAGCGCAAACAACTGCGAGGAAAACGGGTCGAGGGCGCCGCTCTGGAAGCTCGCGCGGTAGCGGTACTTCTGCCAGATCGGCAGCATCAGCCGTTGCAGGCGATGGTGAAACAGGTCAAGGAAGTTGCGGGTCGGGTTGCCGTCTTCGCTGTCGCCCAGGGCTTGTTCGCCGTAGAACGCCGGCAGCGGCGAGCCCGAGCCGACCAGGCCGATCAGGTTGAAACGCAGGCGCGCGCGCAGGTGGCCGTGCTCGGTAAAAACTCCACGCGATCAACGTCACTGCCAGGGAAACCCAGGCTCGGGTTGGCCTGGAATTCCAGCTGGTCGTACAAATCGTCCTGGCTCAGGTGCGGGTGGGCCTCGCGCAGCCGGTCAACCACCAGCAGCACGGCCTGAAACAGCGAGTACTCGCGTATTCCTCGGGTCAGCCCGCTTAAAGCAGCGGCTGAAGGCCCATACGTGGTGTCCATTGGTACACCTCTCCCTGTGTGCTTTTTACCCGCAGCTCGTGGTACGAATTGAGACTGGCGTAAAGCGCGAAAAACTCGTTAAGAACCGAAGCGAAAACGAACAGGTCGCCCTCGCCGATATACCCTTCCGGGTCGATGGTCAGCTCGGTGCGCAACCCGCGTACCGGCAACCCTCGGTGCAGTCGATCGACGTGCTGGTGCTTGATCGACTTGAGCCCGCCCAGCAGGCGTTTGCTGACTTTTTCAGCGTGTTGGTCGTAATAGCGCGGCAGGTCGTAGGTTTCGAGAATCACCTTCAACGCATTGACGTCGGCCAGGGACAGATAGTTAAGCGACATGTTGCTGATCAGCTTCCAGAGGAAGTCACGGTTCAGCGGTGGCGCATAGCTCGGGGTGGCCGGGGTGATGTTGCGGAAACTCAGGAACTCCGGCGTCTCTTCGCAGGCCTCACTGATGTCGCCGAGCTTGAGCTTGCGCGGCAGGTTCTGGTTGGTGCACATCAGCTCGATCGACAGGGTTTCGTGGGCTTCGGTGTGACGGATACCGAAGCTCAGGTAGGTGTCGAGGCCGTTGTGCAACGAGGACGAACGCTGGCGAATGCTGTAGTGCGGACGGCTGTTGGGCACGTCGAAACTCGGGTCGTGCTCGAAGGACTCGAACGGCACGTACTCCTGATAACCGAGGCCACCGGGCTTCCAGCCGGTAACGGTTTCCACCGAAAACACGCCACAGTTTTCCAGGCCGAATTCGGCCGGCAACAACAGGTATTCGTCTTGCTTGCCGTCGAGACGAATCGGCAACGCGTCGTGCTTGAACAGGTTGACGATCGGCGTGCAGTAGAGCTTCACGTTGTCCAGGGTCGGACGCAGGCGCTGGATGCCGCTTTTACGAATATCGAAGCGCAACTCCAGGCCGCGCACTTGCTTGAGGGTGTCTTCCGGCAGCGCCTTGAGCAGGTCCAGACCGTTGATATCGACGAACAGGAATTTGTCCTGGAAGGCGAAGTATTCCTGCAAGTAACGGTAGCCACGGAAGGTGTTCAGCGGATACGGGATCAATGCTTCTTCTTCGGCAAAACCCACCGGCTGCACGCGATCGCCCGGCATCTTGAACGCCATCGGCGTGCCGTTGGCGCCGTTGATGGGTTTACCGGCGCCGTCCAGCGGGATCAGTTCGATACCTTCCAGGTTGCGCAGCAGGCTCAGGTAAAGCATCTGGCTGATATAGCGCTCGCCGGCGAAGTGCAGGCGCAGGCGACTCAGCTCCAGTTCACCGAGGTGACCGTCGGCGCTCATCTCCAGACGCAGGCTCAACAGCGAACCGGCGCCCTTCACCGAGTACGTCAGCGCAGCCAGGTCCAGCGGCAGGACTTCGGTCGGGTAGCAAGTGCGGAAGCGGCAACGCACGTCATCGATGGGCACGCTTTCCACCGGCGTGTCGCGCTCGACCATCAGCGCAGGCCCCGAACGCTTCAGCGGATCGAACTGCAAAATGCTGAACGCCGGCAGCGGCCGCATGTAGTTGGGCCACAGCAGGTGCATCAGCGAATGGCTGAGCTCCGGCAGCTCGTCATCAAGCTTCTGGCGCAGGCGCCCGGTCAGGAAGGCGAAGCCCTCAAGCAACCGCTCCACGTCCGGATCCCGCCCGGCCTGACCCAGGAAAGGCGCCAACGCCGGGCTACGCTCGGCGAATCGACGACCTAACTGGCGAAGTGCGGTGAGTTCGCTTTGGTAGTAGTGGTTAAAGGACACGGGTTACCTGCCTGGTATGAAATCTCATGAATAAAACGTCCTGTAGAGCGCAACCGTCAGCCCGGAAATGACGTAGCCGACGACCAGCAGGTAGGGCAAAAACGCCACCCACGCCACCATCATTACGAGCCCGGAAAGTTGCCCAAAAAGCAAAAGACCCAGCCCGCCGATCACCCATGGCGTCGCGTAAAAGGGATGAATATCAGCGGCGCGCACCAGATTTTCTTCACGATCTGTTGTTCGGTTGTCCTGCTCAGCCTTCGGGTTGTCCACGCGGCAAAAGCGATATACGCCAGGGCCCCGAACGCGAGGACGTGCATCGTCAGGAACTGCTCCCAGTTGAATACACTCGGGGACCACACGTTCGAATCGAAATGAAGCAGAACCTCGAACGCGATGATCGGCACCCAGAGGGCGGTCGTCAGAAATAGGCGACGGCTCGGATTGATCACTGGCACACACTCATGGCAGGACTCTGTCCAAGGCGACGGACTAACGCTCTCGGAATATTCGTGACAGCCCATGCTTGTAAATTCATGAAGGGTTGCTACTTCGCTTTGGCTTTATCGGCACTAAGGACTTTTTGCTGCTGAAGATAAATGACGCCCTCGCCCTCGAAGAACAACACATTATCGGCAGTAAATGGCTCACTATTTTCATCGCCAAACTTCAGCCAACCTTCATCCCACAACGACCCATCATCATTTCGGATCTGGACGAAATAATACGGCCGCTCAGATTTGGTTATTTCTACAAACTGCCCACCATCGGCACCACCTCTCCAGTGGGCATTAGGGTATTCGTTCAATACGTGCGGCTTATCTTTTGAAAAACCCATAAAATATATAACTCCTAACGCCACCAATAAGGAAAGCGCGCCAACAACCATTAGAAAGCGCTTCAACAAAATCAATCTTTTATCTCCAGCGAGTCGGTGCCAAATATATAATCCAAATCCGGCTTAACTGCCTGAAACTCTTCCATATAGTCTTTCGGAATCACGGCAAAATATGATCTTTTTGGCGCACCGAGATTGAGGCTATCGACTAAATCGGCCACAAATGTCATGCAATTATGGTTTCTCAAGTCGTAGGGTTCCCTGTCCAGGGCTTTGTTTTCTTTTGCTTTATTTTTTAGCCATTTTTCGGCCTCAGCATAAGCAGCACCACGGAGCACTACCCCGGATACATTGCTGGACTGGCCGAACTCCACAGACATTTTTCTCAGGGTTTTCTTGAGCGACAGCTCCGTAATTGCGCCAGCTTTAATCGTAACGTTAGGCACCGCGCGCACCCTGACTACTCCTGGAGGCCCGGCTTCCCCATGGTAGCGTCCATATTCCCCATACATCGTCAGTCCGGTTTTGCCGTTGACGATTAAAACACCGGCATGCCCTAGATTCGAAAATCCATGGCTGATGCCCATCATTTCGACTTGAATCTTGTAATCTGGAAATACGACAGGAATGACGAAATCGTGATCGCTCACCAAATAAATTTGAACTGGCGTCTTATCCTTGGCAGGAGTGGTCGCGACAGTGGCAACTTTTACGGCCTGAGGCATTTCACTCTCCTCTGGCCAGCCAATGAGGCTTAGCGGCAATGTCGATATTCTGAACTTGACCTTTTGTCCCTAATGATTTCGAAAGACCAGAACCATCAGTTACACCATGAATTTCTGAACCATCTTCAAGAGTAGCCGTATAAGCCATATTCTTAAGTGGCTCACCAGATACGGGATCCATTAGTTGGACTCGTACATTAAATCCAAATATCTCTAAAGGAACCGGAGGAACAAACGGCACCGCCGAATGCGAATTCCCAATAATCACCGTCCCGGACCCGGCAACAACCTTATTGCCATGAGTCCCAACAGAATCAACCGTTGCCGCCGGTTTCCCGTTAATCAAAACCGTCGTCGCCAACCCGTCCGACATCGCACCACCACACGCCGAGGCATCACCTTGGCGGGCGGCCGCGAGGCCGTCGAAGAAGACATCGCCCGAGCCTGCGGCAATCGGGTTGGTGCCGTGGCCGGAGATTGGGCAAGCGGTGGGGTCGGATACGCGGGCTGCGGGCTTACCGGACATACGAGTCTCCTTAGGTGACCTTGACTTGACCGCTGCCATCCAGGCGCGCGGCGAAACTGACCTGACGCTTGACCCCCTCAACTTCCAGCAGGCCTTCGATGCTGAAGGACAGGCGAAGCTGATCGTGGTCACGCGGCAGGGAAATGACACGCACATTGCTCAGGCGTGGCTCGTAGGCTTCGATGAAATTTTCGATGGCCAGACGGGCCTGACTCAGGGAGTCGTGCAGGCTCAGACGCATGTCATTGAGATCGGGTAGCCCGTAATCGGACAGCGTTTGCACGCTGCCCGCACGGGTGCTGAGCATCTTGGCCAGATGGGCAGCCACGGACGCCATGGCGGAGACCTCGCGGCTCCAGCCGACGCGTTTGTCCGCGTCGCCACCCAGGCGTTCGAAAAGGCTGCCGTATCCAGTCATGAGTTAGCTCCGCTTACTCTTTGTCCAGCTTGCCAACCAGCGACAGGGTGAAATCGGCACCCATGTACTTGAAGTGCGGACGCACGTTCAGGCTGACGCGGTACCAGCCAGGCTCGCCTTCGACATCGCTGACGATGATCTGGGCCGCGCGCAGTGGACGACGGCCACGGACTTCGGCGCTTGGGTTTTCCTGGTCGGCCACGTACTGGCGGATCCACTTGTTGAGTTCCAGCTCGAGGTCGGTACGTTCTTTCCACGAACCGAGTTGCTCGCGCTGCAGCACTTTCAAGTAGTGAGCCAGGCGGTTGACGATCATCATGTACGGCAGTTGGGTGCCGAGCTTGTAGTTCAGCTCTGCAGCCTTGCCTTCTGCGCTGATGCCGAAGAACTTCGGCTTCTGCACCGAGCTGGCGGAGAAGAACGCCGCGTTGTCGGAGCCTTTACGCATGGTCAGGGAGATGAAGCCTTCCTCGGCCAATTCGTATTCACGACGGTCGCTAACCAATACCTCGGTAGGAATCTTGGTTTCGATTTCGCCCATGCTTTCGAAGTGGTGCAACGGCAGGTCTTCAACCGCGCCACCGCTCTGCGGGCCGATGATGTTCGGGCACCAGCGGAACTTGGCGAAACTGTCGGTCAGCTTGGTGCCGAACGCGTAGGCGGTGTTGCCCCACAGGTAGTGCTCGTGGCTGTTGGCGACGGTTTCTTTGTACACGAACGATTTGACCGGGTTTTCTTGCGGGTCGTACGGGTTACGCAGCAAGAAACGCGGAACGGTCAGGCCAACGTAACGGGAGTCTTCCGACTCGCGGAAGCTCTGCCATTTGGCGAATTGCGGGCCTTCGAAGTGATCTTTCAGATCCTTCAGGTCCGGCAGGCCGGTGAAGCTTTCCAGGCCGAAGAATTTCGGGCCGGCCGCGGCAATGAACGGCGCGTGGGACATGCAGGCTACGCTGGACACGTACTGCATCAACTTCACGTCCGGCGAGCTTGGGGACATGTAGTAGTTAGCGATGATCGCGCCAACTGGCTGACCACCGAACTGACCGTATTCAGCGGTGTAGATGTGCTTGTACAGGCCAGCCTGCATCACTTCCGGCGAATCTTCGAAATCGTCCAGCAGGTCTTCTTTGGAGACGTTGAGGATTTCGATCTTGATGTTTTCGCGGAAGTTGGTGCGATCGACCAGCAACTGCAGGCCACGCCACGACGACTCCAGCGACTGGAAGTCCGGGTGGTGCAGGATTTCGTCCATCTGACGGCTGAGCTTGGCATCGATCTCGGCGATCATGCGGTCGACCATGGCCTTCTTGACCGGCTCACCGTTGTTCTGCGGCTTGAGCAGCTCTTCGATGAATGCCGACACACCGCGTTTGGCGATGTCGTAGGCTTCGTCGTCCGGCGTCAGGCGGGTTTCGGCGATGATGCTGTCGAGAATGCTGTATTCGCCGCTCTCTTTGCTCTTTTGCTGTGCTGCGCTAGTGCTCATTGTCTTGGCTTCCTTGGCTGATAGAGGACTCAGGCGTCCTGGGCTGCGGCGTTCAAGCCCAGCTCACCCAGTACGCGACCGCGGGATTCGTCGTCGGCGAGAACGCCTTCGATGGCTTTGCGGAACGCAGGCGCGTTACCCAGCGGGCCTTTGAGGGCCACCAGCGCGTCGCGCAGTTCCATCAGTTTTTTCAGCTCAGGCACTTGCTCGACCAGGCTGGCCGGGTTGAAGTCCTTCATCGAGTTGACGCGCAGTTTCACGGCCAGTTCTTCAGTGTCGCCTTCTTCCTGAAGACGGTTCGGCACACTCAGCGTCAGGCTCAGCTCTTGCTTGGCCAGCACTTCGTCGAACGTCATTTTGTCGATGCTGATCGGCTTGCGATCTTCGACTTTGCGTTCGTCCTTGCGGTGGGTGTAGTCACCGATTGCCAGTAGTTTCAACGGCAGTTCGATCTCTTCCTGTGCACCACCGGTGGCAGGTTTGAAGGTGACGTTGATGCGTTCCTTGGGGGCTACCGAGCCTTCTTTGGCCATGGCTTTTCTCCTTGCGGTTGTGGCCCTGGGGCCTATTCGAGTACCACTTCGAGATCGAGGTGGCACAGCCTGCGATAAATCTCTTCCTTGCGTTCACGTACGGCATGGTTCTGCGGTAACAACTCGCAGCAGCTATGCAGCAAATGCAGCACTTCCAGCGCAAGATCGGGCTCCCAGGCGTGCAGGCCTGAGTCCTGTAATGTTTGGTCGAGGGTTTCGAGTTGGGTCCTGGCCAGTTCGTACTTCTTGGCCATGAAGCACAGCCGCGCCAGGGCGAACTGCCAGAAAAATCGCGTCCGCCCGCCTTGGGCGCCTTGCAGGCCCTGCTTAAGGATCTGCACGGCGGCCTTGAGGCCGTCCTTGCGCAAAATCGGCAGGACTTCTTCCAGGGCCACTTCCCAGGCCGGCTGGTTATCGGCGACCTCGACCTTGCGCGGCGCGCTGGCGCTTTGCAGGTGCGGCATGACGTTGGCGGCGACCCAGGCGCGGGTGGCCGGGTCGGCAAACGGCGCGCCGTCATGGAAGCGCAATTCGATAATGCCGGGCAGGCGCTGAATCAAAAGCGCGAAGTGGATTTCCACTTCGCGCATTGCCATCTCGGCGTTCAGCCCCTGGAGGCATTCCCAGACCATTCGCTGGCCATCGAACCAGAACGGCGCCTTCGCCAGACTCGCCTCCAGCTCTACCAACAGGTCGGCGTACTTGGCCTGGTCGTAACGGTCCTGATAGGCCTTGAGCTTGTCCGCCGGCAACCCGCGCAAAACGGTGATCTGCTCGGCGTTGCGCTCGGGCACCGCGTCGATGGGCAACCACAGCAGCGTGCGGTTCAGGCGCAGGGCTCGCAGGTCAGTGGCTTTCTGCTTGAGCCACCAGGCGCACAGCGGACGGGCGTTTTCCTGCTGGGCGCGCAGGGCCTTGTGGGCTTCTTTCTCGTTGTCGATCGGTGCGCCGGGGGTGAACAGCTGCGTCGCGGCCTGCTTGACCTGGGCGACTGCGGCCCCGACTACACCGGGTTCTGGCTGGTTGTCGGCGGCGCGCTGCACCATGTTTTTCAGGCGACGGGAGATCGGCAGCAGCAATGGCGCGTCGTCGCCCAGGTGCTCGGTGCAAGCGGCATCGAGACCTTCAAGGTGCTCCACCATCCGGCGAAACAGCGGCAGTTGTTCTTTGATCGCGACGTTTTCGGTCAGCACCTGCTCAAGACGCGGCACCAACCAACTGATGGCCGCGGATCGGGTGCGATCCTTGCTCGGGTGAACCTCGGCCCAGTGATTTTCCGACAAGTGGTGCAGCAAACCGAGGCCCGCCAGCAGCCCCTGGAAGGACTCGCGCTGGTACAACGCCCATGTCAGCCAGGCGCCAACCCGCAAATCCTTGGACTGGGTACGCAGCAGGTTTTCGCTGTTTTCACGGATTTTCAGCCAGTCGATCTGACCGGCTTCGTGCATCGATTGGGCTTTGGCGAGCTCACTTTCCAGGGCCTCATATTCGCTCGAAAAGCGAACATCCTCGCCCGCGAAATTCTCTTTGGAAACAGAGGCTTTTGCGAGGTCAAGGTAATGAGCAGAAAGTTTGCTTGAGTAGGACATCCCTGGCCTTTAATTAGGATTACGGTCACACGCCAATTGGTGATCCAACAACGGCGGACAGTATCAAAGAGCTGCGATGAATCTCATCCAATTGAGTTCGTGCTCTTTCAAGTGGGCGCATCGTACTCACGATGATGGCCACTAGCAAGCATCCAATCAAACAGCAAGTCGGACTGGTCTGTTTTTCTCGTAGGAGATTTCCTTATATCTGCCAGGGGCTGCCCTGATGGCAGTTTAATATTCAATTTGTCAGGAAAATGCCCAGAAACCCTTGAGCTAGAGCGGCTACCGAAGTCCGTCATAACTATTGGCGATTCGGTCCATGAGGCGGGAGCAAAGCATGAAAAAAATTAAAAATGATAAATGTGGAAATCTCTGGAAGGCTGCACACATCTATGGACAAAGTGACGAGTGACAACAGCCAACTAAAAAAGTGCCATCGATATGATGGCATTTAATATAGGAGTGAAAGCACGGTACGTAGCCACGGATAACTCCGGTAATACACTCTGCTTCCAGAGTGTATTAATCAGTCCGTAATACTCTGCATATAGGCAGAAGACAGCGCCCATAAAAAATGGGCCTCCGACTTAATCGGCAGGCCCACTTTTCAATACAGTTCTCCCCGTTATTCAGGGAGTTCGCCGCAATTATGGATTAACGCTGTCTTTCAACGACTTGCCTGGCTTGAACGCAACAGTGTTGCTGGCCTTGATTTTGACGGGCTCACCGGTTTGCGGGTTTTTGCCGGTGCGGGCACCGCGATGGCGTTGCAGGAAGGTACCGAAGCCCACCAGCGTGACGCTGTCCTTGCGGTGCAGAGCGCCGGTAATTTCTTCGAGAACAGCGTTGAGAACGCGGTTGGCCTGCTCTTTGGTGAGATCTGCTTTTTCAGCGATTGCAGCGGCGAGTTCTGGTTTACGCATTAGTGAAGCCCCTTTGACGGTTTTTTGTTGTTATGTCCGTGCTGTTCTCGTTGGAACAGCGCCCAAGGCGCCGCAGGTGCTCTACTCTGCGGCAGACGGGAGTGAGGATGGCACGCACGGAAGAGCCGCGCCAGTCTCGGCGCGACGTTTGTAGGGGCAAAAGCGGGGTGATTCCGACAGAACGACCGGTATTTACGCCAGCAAGGCCGGAAGCTCTTTGTTCAACGCGAGTTTTTCCATGACCGCCGCGCCTGTCAGGACATAACCGAGCAATTTGCCTGCACCATCACGGCATAGCACCTTGATGTCGGCGCCCTGCCCTTCCACGGTCCAGACGCCCTCGGCGCCCCGTGGCGGCGGCGAAACCACCAGCGGGCAGACCGGGGTTTTCACCGTGATCGGCATCGGGCCGTAGCTGACGGCCGTCGGGTTGCCGGCCAACGTTTGGGCCAGCGCCCTCGCACAGCTCATCAGGGGCATCACGTACAACAGATTCAGCCCATCGACCTCGGCGCAGTCACCCAAGGCGTAGATATTGGCGTGGGAAGTCTTGAGGTAACGATCGACCACCACACCGCGATTGACCTGCACGCCGGCCGCGGCGGCCAAATCGATACGCGGGCGCAGGCCAATGGCCGAGACCACCACATCGCACGGGATGACCTGGCCGTCGGACAGGTGCGCTTCCAGCCCGTCTGCCACCCGTTGCAGGCGATTGAGCACCGGCCCGAGGTGGAAACGCGCGCCAAGGCTTTCCAGCCCGGCCTGGACCGCAGCGGCGGCTGCCGGGTGCAGCAGGGTCGGCATGACCTGTTCGCACGGTGCCACCAGTTGCACTTCGTAACCACCGAGGATCAGGTCGTTGGCGAACTCGCAACCAATCAGGCCGGCCCCCAGCAACAACACCCGACGTTTGCCGGCCGCGGCCGCACGAAAGCGTGCGTAGTCTTCCAGATCATTGATCGGGAACACCGCGTCCACCCCGTCGCCTTCGATTGGCACGCGCACGGTTTCCGCGCCCCAGGCCAGGATCAGATCACGGTAGATCACCGATTCCTCACCGATCCACAGGCGTTTGTGGCCTGGATCGATGCCGCTGATGCGGGTGTGGGTGCGCACTTCGGCTTTCAACTGCTCGGCCATGGCGCCCGGTTCGGCCATGCTCAGGCCGTCGGCGTCTTTGTTTTTGCCAAAACCGGTGGAGAGCATCGGCTTGGAGTAGGAACGTCCGTCATCGGCGGTAATCAGCAGCAACGGCGTTTCGCCATCGAGTTTGCGAAACTCCCGGGCCAGGTTGTAGCCCGCCAGGCCGGTACCGACGATCACGACAGGTGCGTTCATTCCTTACTCCTCTTTTTTTCTTAGTTGATTTCGATCATTTCAAAATCCATCTTGCCCACGCCGCAGTCCGGGCACAGCCAGTCTGCCGGCACGTCTTGCCACAGGGTGCCCGGCGCAATGCCGTCATCCGGCCAGCCGTCGGCTTCGTTATAGATCAGGCCGCAGACCACACATTGCCACTTTTTCATTCAGTTACTTCCTCAGGATTCAGACTATTGCCGGCGCGAACGGTCGATGGGTAAAGCGCTGCCGTGCGGCTCAGGGGCGTTTTGTACTGATCGAGGCCGGCAGATGCAAGCGTGTTCGGCGCAACGGCGGCCCGGATCAATCAACATCGCAGGCTGACATGGTAAGCTCGCCGCCTCATTTGCTGCCAATAATGACTCACTGTGCCGCACTCAAAATCCCCCTGCCCGACCGCGCCGTGGCGGCTTCAAAGCCAATTGGCGCACCGCCCCGATGCCTCTACCCTCGACTGGCTGTTCGACGAAGGCTCCCTGACCCGACGCCTGATCCGTCTGTCGAATGAGCGCTTCAGCGTCACGCCGTTGTTCGAGGGCTGGCAAGCGCTGCGCGCTGACGAATGTGCGGCGCTGGAGCTGGCCAAAGGCAGCGAAGGCTGGGTGCGCGAGGTGTATTTGCGCGGTCATGGCGAGGCATGGGTGTTCGCCCGCAGCGTTGCATCACGCAGCGCATTGCAAGGTGACGGCTTGCACATGGACGAATTGGGCAGCCGCTCGTTGGGCGAATTGCTGTTTTGCGACCAGGCATTTCAGCGCCGGGCGATCGAGGTTTGTCACTATCCTCAGGAATGGCTGCCGGCAGAGGTCCGGGCGCCCGAACTGTGGGGCCGGCGCTCGCGTTTCGACCGCGGCGCGCTGAGCGTGCTGGTGGCCGAGATTTTCCTGCCGACCTTGTGGCTCGCCACCTACGCTCATCCGGAGAACTGCTGATGTACCAGAGCCTGCTCAAGTCCCTGAATCGCCTGAACCCACGGGCCTGGGATTTCATTCAGCTGACCCGCATGGACAAGCCGATCGGCATTTACCTGCTGCTGTGGCCGACCCTTTGGGCGCTGTGGATTGCCGGCAAGGGCTCGCCGTCTCTGGCCAACATGGTGATTTTTGTCCTCGGCGTGGTGCTGACCCGCGCCGGCGGCTGCGTGATCAATGACTGGGCGGATCGCAAAGTCGACGGCCACGTGAAACGCACCGAACAGCGGCCACTGGTGAGCGGCAAGATCAGTTCCAAAGAGGCCCTGGTGTTTTTTGCGCTGCTGATGGGGGTGAGTTTTCTGCTGGTGCTGTGCACCAACGCAGCAACGGTCTGGTTGTCGCTGGGCGGTTTGGCCCTGGCCCTCAGTTATCCCTTCATGAAGCGCTACACCTATTACCCGCAGGTGGTGCTGGGTGCGGCGTTTTCATGGGGCATGCCGATGGCGTTCACTGCCGAGACGGGTGAATTGCCGGCGGCGGCATGGTTGCTGTGGATGGCCAACCTGCTGTGGACCGTGGGTTACGACACCTATTACGCGATGACTGACCGCGACGACGACTTGAAGATCGGCGTGAAATCCACGGCGATTCTGTTTGGCGACGCGGACCGGGTGATCATTCTGACGTTGCAGGGTCTGGCGCTGGGTTGCCTGTTGCTGGCCGGGTCGAAATTCCAGCTCGGCGGCTGGTTCCACCTTGGGCTGCTGGCGGCGGCGGGATGCTTTGCATGGGAGTTCTGGTACACCCGTGGCAAGGACCGGATGCGTTGCTTCAAGGCGTTTTTGCACAACCACTGGGCCGGGTTGGCAATTTTTGTCGGGATCGTGCTGGATTACGCGCTGCGTTGAGCATGCTAAAAGATCGCAGCCTTCGGCAGCTCCTACATGGGATCGTATTTCAACGTAGGAGCTGCCGAAGGCTGCGATCTTTTAGCGGTTCAAATCCATGCCCAGGGATCAATGCTTCGGCATGTGCCACATATCCTTGAAGCCTTCGCCCTTCATGTCTCCAGGCTTTTCATCCTTCATGAAGGTGTACAACGGCTTGCCGTCGTAGGCCCACTGCATCATGCCGTCGTCCCGCTTGATCGGCATAAACTTGCCTTCGGCCTTGGCGCCTGCCGGGGCCATCATCGGTGGCCACATCTTCATGCAATCACCGTTACACATCGATTTGCCACCCATGTCCTTGTCGAAGGTGTAAACCGTCATGCCCTTTTGATCAGTCATCATCCCGCCTTTCATCATCACCGGGTCGGCAGCGAAGGCCATTGCGGGTAAAGCCAGGGCAGCGGCCAACATCAGGGCCTTGAAGGATTGCGTGTATTGAGTCATGGAAACCTTCTCTTGTGGTTGTCAGGATTCGGACTTAGAGCTTAGTTCAGGTTCGTGACAATCGCAGGGCGACTAAAATACTGTCACACGACTGCAATAATTCCGTTATCTAATGCGGCGCAAGACAGTTAAATGACAAGAGGATTAAGGCATGGTTGGCAGGAGCATTCTGATCGTCGACGACGAAGCGCCCATTCGCGAAATGATCGCCGTTGCGTTGGAAATGGCCGGCTATGACTGCCTGGAGGCTGAAAACTCCCAGCAAGCCCACGCCATCATCGTCGACCGCAAGCCGGACCTGATCCTGCTCGACTGGATGCTGCCAGGCACCTCCGGCATCGAGCTGGCCCGGCGCCTCAAGCGCGATGAGCTGACCGGGGACATCCCGATCATCATGCTCACCGCCAAGGGCGAAGAGGACAACAAGATCCAGGGCCTGGAAGTCGGCGCCGATGATTACATCACCAAGCCGTTTTCCCCCGTGAGCTGGTGGCGCGCCTCAAAGCCGTGCTGCGCCGTGCCGGCCCGACCGATGGCGAGGCACCGATCGAAGTCGGCGGCTTGCTGCTCGACCCGATCAGCCACCGCGTGACCATCGATGGCAAACCGGCCGAGATGGGCCCGACCGAATACCGCCTGCTGCAATTCTTCATGACCCACCAGGAACGCGCCTACACCCGTGGCCAGTTGCTGGATCAGGTCTGGGGCGGCAACGTCTATGTTGAAGAGCGCACCGTCGACGTGCACATCCGCCGTCTGCGCAAAGCCCTCGGCGATGCCTACGAAAATCTGGTACAAACCGTGCGCGGCACCGGCTACCGGTTTTCCACCAAGGCCTGAGCTGACCGCCCGGCTCGCTGACAAGGACGCATGTTTACGTGAACCAAAACTGGCATGGCACCCTGATTCGCCACATGCTGTTACTGGTCACCGCCTGCCTGGTGATCGGCCTGATTTCCGGCTACTACGGCTGGAGCCTCGCCGCAGGCCTGGGTCTTTACCTGGCCTGGACCCTCAAGCAACTTTCACGTCTGCACGAATGGCTGCGCCTGCATAAACCCGATGAAGCACCGCCCGATGGCTATGGCCTGTGGGGCGAAGTGTTCGACAGCATCTACCACCTGCAACGCCGCGACCAACGAGTACGCGGGCGCCTGCAAGCGGTGATCGACCGGGTCCAGGAGTCCACCGCCGCACTCAAGGACGCGGTGATCATGCTCGACAGCGATGGCAACCTGGAGTGGTGGAACCGCGCCGCCGAAACCCTGCTCGGCCTCAAGACCCCACAAGACAGCGGCCAGCCAGTGACCAACCTGGTGCGCCATCCGCGCTTCAAGGAATACTTCGAGCAGGACAGCTACGCCGAGCCATTGGAAATCCCTTCGCCAATCAATGATCGCCTGCGCATTCAGCTGTACATCACCCGCTACGGTAACAACGAACACTTGATGCTGGTGCGCGACGTGACGCGCATTCATCAGCTGGAGCAGATGCGCAAAGACTTCATCGCCAACGTTTCCCACGAGCTGCGCACGCCGCTGACGGTGATCTGCGGCTACCTGGAAACCCTGCTCGACAACGTCGAGGACGTGAACCCGCGCTGGACCCGCGCCTTGCAGCAAATGCAACAGCAAGGCGGGCGCATGCAAACGTTGCTCAACGACTTGCTGCTGTTGGCCAAACTGGAAGCCACCGATTACCCGTCGGATAACCAGCCAGTGGTCATCGATGGCCTGCTCAAATCGATCAAGAGCGACGCTCAGCAGCTGTCCGCGCAAAAGAATCAGCGCATCACCCTGGAAGCTGACCCGACGGTCCTGCTCAAGGGCAGCGAAGCCGAATTGCGCAGTGCGTTCTCCAACCTGGTGTTCAACGCGGTGAAATACACCCCGGCCGAAGGCAATATCCGTATTCGCTGGTGGGGCGATGAACAAGGCGCGCACCTGAGCGTGCAGGATTCCGGGATCGGCATCGACAGCAAACACCTGCCACGCCTGACCGAGCGCTTCTACCGCGTCGATTCCAGCCGCAACTCCAATACCGGCGGTACGGGCCTTGGGCTGGCGATCGTCAAACATGTGTTGTTGCGTCACCGCGCGAGGATGGAAATCAGCAGCGTGCCGGGGCATGGCAGCACCTTTACCTGCCATTTCGCGCCGGCCCAGGTGAGCAAAACCCGGGTTATCAGCGCGGCCGACTAGTACCGGCCAGCACTCGCCACTAGTCAATCCACATGTCAGCCGCTACATTGGCTGACTTGTGCCTGCCCTTCAGGCACCGCATTTCCCCTTTTTTGAATACACGGAAACCGCAAAACCCCATCATGGACCCATCCCCTGGCTTGACCCTCGCGACACTCTTCGCCGATTTCGGCATGATTCTTTTTGCTCTGATCCTGGTTTTGCTCAACGGATTTTTCGTTGCGGCCGAATTTGCCATGGTCAAACTGCGCTCGACCCGGGTCGAGGCCATCGCTGAAAAAACGGCTGGCGCGGACACATCCTGCGCACCGTGCACAGTCAGCTCGATGCGTACCTCTCTGCGTGCCAATTGGGTATCACCCTCGCCTCCCTGGGCCTGGGCTGGGTCGGTGAACCCGCGTTCGCGCACATCCTCGAACCGATGCTCAGCGCGGTCGGCGTGCAGTCGGCCGAAGTGATCAAAGGCGTGTCGTTCTTCGCTGCGTTCTTTGTCATCTCGTACCTGCACATCGTGGTGGGTGAGCTGGCCCCGAAATCCTGGGCCATCCGCAAACCGGAGCTGCTGTCGCTCTGGACCGCCGTGCCGCTGTACCTGTTCTACTGGGCCATGTACCCGGCCATCTACTTGCTCAACGCCAGCGCCAACACGATCCTGCGCATTGCCGGCCAGGGCGAGCCCGGCCCGCATCACGAGCACCATTACAGCCGTGATGAACTGAAACTGATCCTGCACTCCAGCCGTGGCCAGGACCCGAGTGACCAAGGCATGCGTGTTTTGGCTTCCGCCGTGGAAATGGGCGAACTGGAAGTGGTGGACTGGGCCAACTCCCGCGAAGACCTGGTGACGCTGGAGTTCAACGCGCCGCTCAAGGAAATCCTCGCGCTGTTCCGTCGCCACAAGTTCAGCCGTTATCCGGTGTACGACAGTGACCGTCAGGAGTTTGTCGGCCTGCTGCACATCAAGGATCTGCTGTTGGAATTGGCCGCTCTGGACCACATTCCAGAGTCGTTCAACCTGGCCGAGCTGACCCGCCCGCTGGAACGCATCTCGCGGCATATGCCGCTGTCGCAATTGCTGGAACAGTTCCGCAAGGGCGGCTCGCACTTCGCCGTGGTCGAAGAAGCCGACGGCAACATCATCGGCTACCTGACCATGGAAGACGTGCTGGAGGTGTTGGTGGGCGACATTCAGGACGAACACCGCAAGGCCGAACGCGGGATCCTCGCGTACCAGCCGGGCAAGCTGCTGGTGCGCGGCGATACACCATTGTTCAAGGTTGAACGCCTGCTGGGCATCGACCTGGACCACATTGAAGCCGAAACCCTCGCCGGGCTGGTCTACGAAACCCTGAAACGGGTGCCGGAAGAGGAAGAAGTGCTGGAAGTCGAAGGGCTGCGGATCATCATCAAGAAGATGAAAGGGCCGAAGATCATTTTGGCCAAGGTGTTGATGCTGGATTAAGTGCAATGCGGGGAACCGCATTGCCCCAAAGATCGCAGCCTTCGGCAGCTCCTACAGGGAAATGCATTCCAAATGTAGGAGCTGCCGAAGGCTGCGATCTTTTGCTTTATGGCCTCACTGCTTACCCAACGCAAAGTTGGGCAACGCGCCTACCGGTTGATTGAATTGGTACGGAATCGACACCAACCCCAGCCCGGTATTGCGCTGCACCACAAAATGCAGGTGCGGCCCGCTACTGTTGCCGGTGTTGCCCGATAGCGCCAACGCACTGCCCACCACCACCCGCTGACCTTCGCGCACGCACACCGAGCCTTGCTTGAGGTGCAGGTACACGCCCATGGTCCCGTCATCGTGCAACACCCGCACGAAATTGCCCGACGGATCATTGCCGCGGCCGTTCTGGCCATTCTCGGTTTTCACCACCCTGCCGGCTCGCGCCGCAATGATCGGCGTGCCTTCAGGCATGGCGATGTCCAAGGCGTAGCGGTTCTTGGCGCCAAAGTGGCTATATTGGCCATTGGCGCCCTGGCTCAAGCGAAAAGGACCACCGCGCCACGGGAAGGGATAGCGGTAGCTCTGAGCGGCACCTGAAGGGTCGCCCAGGGAGTATTGGAAGCTCGGGGTATACACCAGCGGCTTGCCACCGGTAATCGCCGTGAGCAGCGCCAGCCGCGAGTTGCTGCGCGCCGGCAAGACCCGGCGTATCGGCTGGCTCGGCGCCCCCTTGACGTTACTCAACCCGGCAAAGCTCAGCTCGACCTCCACTGGCGCATACAAGTCGTTGCGCACAAACACCACGTCCACGCCCTTCTGCTTCTTGATGTCGAGGTACACCTGGCGCTCGAGGTGCTCGACCATCCGGTCCCGAAAGACGAACACCTGAGAGCCTTTCGTGGGTTGGTCGCTGTAGGAGACCACGCCATTGGCATTGGTGGATTTGTAAATGGTCATGGCCACAGCCGAGGTGGAGGCCATGAAAAGACCACAGAAAAACAGCAGGCGCGCGAGCATGGGCAAGAGTCTGTCGAGGAAGGCCTGGGGAGGAGCCTAGCAGCTGAGATGGACCCGCGTAGTTGGCAGATGTTTCAAATGATCATTCCCACACGGCGCGTGGGAATGCAGCCGGGGACGCTCTGCGTTCCATACGAAGAGGATGCGGAGCGTCCAAAGAGGCATTCCCACACAGAGCGTGGGAATGATCGGATCAGGGGGAGGAGCGCTGAGTTTGATGGCTCCTTCGCGAGCAAGCCCGCTCCCACATTTGAAATGCATTCCAATGTAGGAGCGGGCTTGCTCGCGAAGGCGAACTGGCAGGCGACGAAGATTACGCGCCCGGTACGAAATGCTTCTGCGCCGTACCACGGGCAATCAGGCGGGAGATGTAATCGAGCTTCTGCGCGTCCTGATCGACAAAGCGGAAGGTCAGTTGCAGCCAGTCGCTGTCAGGTTTTTGCTCGTGGGCAACGATGGCATGCAGGTAACCATTGAGGCGAGCGGTTTCAGCGTTGTCGCCCTGCTCCATGTCGAGCACCGCGCTTTCGAGGACTTGCGGCAGGATGTCGTCGCGCTTGACCACCAGCAGTGCTTCCTTGAGGCTCAAGGCCTTGATCACGCAAGGCTGGGTGCCGCTCGACAGGCGCAACTGGCCCTGGCCACGACCACCGGTAGAAGCTGGCGCAGCAACCGGCGCCTTGACCGGCGGGCTGTTGAGCAAACCACGGGACGGCGCAACGGCGGGCGCCGGAGCGGCAACGGCGACGGGCTTGGCGAACGGGTTGACCGGAGCGGCCGAGGGCGCGGCCACTGCAGCCTTGCCGCCAGTCAATGCGCTCAGGGAGTCGTTGCCGAATGCCGAGTTCATTTTGGTCGGGGCGCTGTTCATCAAGGTGTCGAGTTTGCCGACCTTGTTCAGGGCCTGCTTGACCTTGGTCAGCAGTTGCTCGTTGGTGAATGGCTTGCTGACGTAGCCGGAAACGCCGGCCTGAATCGCCTGGACCACGTTCTCTTTGTCACCACGGCTGGTCACCATCACGAACGGCATGGTCTTGAGGTTGTCTTGTTCACGGCACCAGGTCAGCAGTTCCAGGCCGGACATTTCCGGCATTTCCCAGTCGCACAGCACCAGGTCGAACGCTTCTTTGGCCAGCATCGCCTGGGCTTTTTTACCGTTGACGGCGTCTTCGGTCCGGATACCCGGAAGTAGTTGCGCAGGCACTTCTTTACCAGGTCACGAATGAACGATGCATCGTCCACGACCAACACACTGATCTTGCTCATCCAACACCCCTATAAAAATCCCGGCAAGCATAACGCTGGCTGATGGCACATTGCCAAAACTCTTCAGTCACGCCGGGACTTTTCGTTCGCGGGTGCTGCTGTTTAATTCGACCTCACAAACAAAAACGCCCGGCCAAAAGGCCGGGCGTTTTACTCAGGCAATCTTACTTATCGTCAGCTTTGCCCGGAACATTAGCGGTTTCACCACTTGTGCCTTCAACTTCTTCTTTCATGCGCTTGAGGCCCAGGTGACGTACATCGGTGCCGCGCACCAGGTAAATCACCAGCTCGGAGATATTGCGCGCGTGGTCGCCGATCCGCTCCAGGGAGCGCAGCACCCAAATGATGCTCAAGACCCGTGAAATAGAGCGTGGGTCTTCCATCATGTAGGTGGCCAGCTCGCGCAGGGCGGTTTTGTATTCGCGATCGATGATCTTGTCGTACTGGGCCACCGACAACGCCAGATCAGCGTCGAAGCGCGCAAAGGCGTCCAGCGCATCGCGAACCATGTTGCGCACCTGATCGCCGATATGGCGCACCTCGACGTAACCGCGCGGGGCCTCGCCTTCTTCGCACAACTGAATGGCGCGGCGGGCGATCTTGGTCGCTTCGTCACCGATGCGCTCCAGGTCGATCACCGATTTGGAGATGCTGATGATCAAACGCAAGTCGGACGCTGCCGGCTGACGACGGGCCAGAATGCGCAGGCATTCTTCGTCGATGTTGCGTTCCATCTGATTGATCTGGTCGTCGATCTCGCGCACCTGCTGAGCCAGGCCGGAGTCGGCCTCGATCAGCGCGGTCACCGCGTCGTTGACTTGCTTCTCCACCAGCCCGCCCATGGCCAGGAGGTGGCTGCGCACTTCCTCAAGCTCAGCGTTGAACTGTGCGGAAATGTGATGGGTAAGGCCTTCTTTACTAATCATCTGTTTCGCTCCGCGAAAGTTGCAAGCTTCAAGCTGCAAGCTTCAAGCAGTTATGTATGAGTCCTGGTATCGCACCGCTTCTTTCTTGCCGCTTGTAGCTTGACGCTTGCGGCTGTACGGCTAGCCGTAGCGACCGGTGATGTAATCTTCGGTCTGTTTCTTCGCCGGATTGGTGAACAGGGTGTCGGTGTCGCCGAATTCCACCAGTTTGCCCATGTACATGAACGCCGTGTAATCGGAAACCCGGGCGGCCTGCTGCATGTTGTGGGTCACGATGACGATGGTGAACTTGGATTTCAGTTCGTAGATCAGCTCTTCGACTTTCAGCGTGGAGATCGGGTCGAGGGCCGAGCACGGTTCGTCGAGCAGCAGCACTTCCGGCTCCACGGCGATGGTGCGGGCGATCACCAGACGTTGCTGCTGACCACCGGACAAGCCGAGCGCCGACTCGTGCAGACGGTCTTTGACTTCGTCCCACAGCGCCGCGCCTTTCAACGCCCACTCAACGGCTTCGTCGAGGATGCGCTTCTTGTTGATGCCCTGGATGCGCAGGCCGTAGACCACGTTTTCGTAGATGGTTTTCGGGAACGGGTTCGGCTTCTGGAACACCATGCCGACGCGACGACGCAGCTCGGCCACGTCCTCGCCCTTACGGTAGATGTTGTTGCCGTAGAGGTTGATCGCACCTTCAACGCGGCAGCCATCCACCAGGTCGTTCATGCGATTGAAGGTGCGCAGCAGCGTGGACTTGCCGCAGCCGGACGGGCCGATGAAGGCCGTCACGCGCTGTTTCGGGATGTTCATGCTGACGTCGTACAGCGCTTGTTTGTCGCCGTAGAACAGGCTCAGGCCCGGCACTTCGATGGCCACGGTTTCCTGTTCGAGACTCAGGCTCTGCTTGTCGCGGCCCAGGGCCGACATGTTGATGCCGTGAGTATGTGTTTCGTGCTGCATGGGAGGCTCCCTGTGCTAACAAATTCGGTTCGGAACGCCGCTTCGCGGCAGGCCAATAAATGTCCGGTGGAACGCGGACTACTGTGGGAGCGGGCTTGCTCGCGAAGACGTCGGTACATCCAGCAAAGATGTGACTGACAGATCGCTTTCGCGAGCAAGCCCGCTCCCACAAGGTCCGTGCCAACCCGTTAACTATCCAGCGCTTTGTATTTCTCGCGCAGGTGGTTTCGAATCCACACCGCCGACAGGTTGAGCGTCGCAATCACCAGCACCAGCAACAGCGCCGTGGCGTACACCAGTGGTCGGGCGGCTTCGACGTTCGGGCTCTGGAAGCCGACGTCATAAATATGGAAGCCCAAGTGCATGATCTTCTGGTCCAGGTGCAGGTACGGGTAGTTGCCGTCCACCGGCAGCGACGGCGCCAGTTTCACCACACCTACCAGCATCAGCGGCGCCACTTCACCGGCGGCGCGGGCCACGGCGAGGATCATGCCGGTCATCATCGCCGGGCTGGCCATCGGCAGCACGATCTTCCACAGCGTTTCAGCCTTGGTCGCGCCGAGGGCCAGCGAGCCCTCACGCACGGTGCGAGGAATTCGCGCCAGGCCTTCTTCGGTGGCCACGATCACCACCGGCACCGCCAGCAACGCCAGGGTCAGCGAGGCCCAAAGCAGGCCCGGCGTACCGAAGGTCGGTGCCGGCAAGGCTTCGGGGAAGAAGATCCGATCCACCGAGCCGCCGAGTACGTAGACGAAGAAACCCAGACCGAACACGCCGTAAACGATCGCCGGAACGCCTGCCAGGTTGTTTACCGCGATGCGGATAATCCGCGTCAGGGTGTTCTGCTTGGCATATTCACGCAGGTACACCGCCGCCAGTACGCCGAACGGGGTCACGATCATCGCCATGATCAACGTCATCATCACGGTGCCGAAAATCGCCGGGAAGATCCCGCCTTCAGTGTTGGCTTCACGCGGGTCGTCGCTGAGGAACTCCCAGACCTTGCCGAAGTAGAAGCCCACCTTGGTGAAGGTGCTCATGGCGTTCGGCTGGTAGGCGTGAACCACTTTGCCGATGCCGATTTCGAGCCCTTTGCCGTTGGCATCACGAGCGGTCAGGCTGTCGCGGTTGAACTGGGCATGCAGGTCGGACAGGCGTGCTTCGATGTCCTGATAGCGCGCATTCAGTTCCGCGCGTTCGCCGTCCATGTCAGCTTGAGCAGTGGCGTCGAGTTTACCGGCCAGTTCAAGTTTTCGACCGTGCAGACGGATACGTTCGAGACCCGCGTTGATCGCGCCAATGTCCGATTTCTCAAGGCTCTTGAGCTGTGCCGCGAGTTTGTTGACGCGATCCACACGAGCCTGCAACTCCGGCCAGGCGGCCTCGCCCTCGGCGATGACCTTGCCGTCCTGTTTGACGTTGACCAGGTAGCCGTAGAAGTTGCCCCACTCGCGACGCTCGATAGTCATCAGTTCTCGTGGCGTCGCCTGGTTGGTCAGCCACTCGCCGACGATCCAGGTGAAGTCGTTGCCGTTCAAGTCACGGTTGCCGACCTTGATCAGCTCACGGGTCATGAATTCCGGGCCCACATCGGGCACCGGCAGGCCAGCGGTTTTCAGGCGCTCGCGCGGCACTTCCTCTTTCTGCACCACTTCGCCGATGAGCAGGTGATTGGCCTGGCCCGGTACATCGTAGTTGGCGTGGATAAGGTCTGCCGGCCAAAAATGGCCCAGACCGCGCACGGCAATCACTGCCAGCAAGCCAATGGTCATGATGACCGCGATGGACACCGCGCCACCGCTGATCCAGACGCCGGGGGCGCCGCTCTTGAACCATCCATTCAGGGAGTTCTGTTTCACAGACTTCTACCTTTCTTAAAGCGACGAGTATTTCTTGCGCAGACGCTGACGAATCAGTTCCGCGAGGGTGTTCATGACGAAGGTGAACAACAGCAGCACCAGCGCCGAGAGGAACAGCACGCGGTAGTGGCTGCCGCCGACTTCCGACTCCGGCATTTCCACCGCAACGTTGGCCGCCAAAGTCCGCAGGCCTTCGAACAGGTTCATTTCCATGACCGGGGTATTACCGGTGGCCATCAGCACGATCATCGTTTCACCGACCGCACGGCCCATGCCGATCATCAGCGCCGAGAAAATGCCCGGCTGGCGGTGAGAATCACCACGCGAGTCATGGTCTGCCACGGCGTGGCACCGAGAGCCAGGGAACCGAGGGTCAGGCCGCGCGGCACGCTGAACACGGCGTCTTCGGCAATGGAGTAGATGTTCGGGATCACCGCAAAGCCCATGGCCAGACCGACTACCAGTGCGTTGCGCTGGTCGTAGGTGATGCCCAGGTCGTGGGAAATCCACATGCGCATGTCGCCGCCGAAGAACCAGGTTTCCATGTACGGGCTCATGTACAGCGACAACCAGCCTACAAACAGGATCACCGGGATCAGGATCGCGCTTTCCCAGCCGTCCGGCACTTTCAGGCGGATGGACTCAGGCAGCCGACTGAAGGCGAAACCGGCGACCAAAATGCCGACCGGCAGCAGCATCAGCAGGCTGAAGATGCCCGGCAAATGCCCTTCGACATAAGGTGCGAGGAACAGGCCGGCGAAGAAACCGAGGATCACCGTCGGCATCGCCTCCATCAGCTCGATCACCGGCTTGACCTTGCGGCGCAGGCTCGGCGCCATGAAGTAGGCGGTGTAGATCGCCGCGGCGACGGCCAGTGGTGCGGCCAGCAGCATGGCGTAGAACGCGGCCTTGAGCGTACCGAAGGTCAGTGGCGCCAAGCTCATCTTGGGTTCGAAATCGGTGTTGGCGGCGGTCGATTGCCAGACGTATTTAGGCTCGTCGTAGTTCTCGTACCAGACCTTGCTCCACAACGCGCTCCAGGAAACTTCCGGGTGCGGGTTGTCGAGCAGCAGCGGTTGAATCTTGCCGCCGGCTTCGACGATCACGCGGTTGGCCCGTGGCGACAGACCGAAAATGCCTTGGCCATCGACCACCTGATCCACCAGCAAGGTGCGGTGCGCGGTGCTGTGGAACACGCCGAGCTTGCCGGAGGCATCGAGGGCGATGAAGCCTTTGCGACGTTCTTCGGCGGTGATTTCAACGATCGGCGTGGTGCCCATCTGGAAAGTGCGGATCTGCTTCAGGCGCAGTTCGCCATCCGTGTCGCGGGCCATGAACCACTGGGCCAGGCCACCTTTCGAATCGCCCAGGATCAGCGAGATACCGCCCACCAGTTGGGTACTGGCGGTGATTTGCGCTTCGCCGTCTTCAAGCAGTTTATAGCGACCGTTGAGGCTCTTGTCGCGCAGGCTGAACACGTCGGCCTGGGCGCGACCGTTGATCACGTACAACCATTGCTGGCGCGGGTCGACGAAGATGTTTTTCACCGACTCGGTCATCTGCGGCAGATCGATACGCTTCTGCTCGTTGGTGACTTCACCGGTCATCATGTTTTCTTCGCTGGTCAGCGACAGCACATTGAGTTGCGAACCGGTGGAACCGACCAGCATCAACGAGGTGTCGCTGGCGTTGAGGCTGACGTGCTCCAGGGCACCGCCCGCTTCGTTCAACGCAATCGGCGTCTCGCCATACGGGTACTCGATAGCCGGCGTGATGGTTTTCTTGCCGTCCGGGTAGCTGACTTTATAGGTGTGACGGAACACCAGCGCCTGGCCGTTGGACAAGCCCACCGCCACCAGAGGATGGCCCGGCTGGTCTTCACCGATGGAGGTCACGGTGGTGCCGGCCGGGATCCGCAGATCGACGCGCTTGAGTTCGGCGCCACTGTCGATATCGAAGAACAGCGCCTGGCCCTTGTCGGAAATCCGCATGGCGACCTGGTTCTGCTCTTCCAGGGAGATCATCAGCGGCTTGCCGGCGTCTTGCATCCAGGCTGGCGTGATGGCGTCCTTGGCGGTCAGGCTGGCACCCTGGAACAGCGGCGCAACCACATAGGCAAGGAAGAAGAAGATCAGCGTGATCGCGCCGAGGACGGCGAGGCCGCCAATGAGGACGTACCAGCGGGTCAGGCGATCTTTGAGCGCGCGAATGCGGCGCTTGCGTTTCAACTCAGGCGTATTGAAGTCAATTCGCTTGGGGGGATTGGTAGTCATGGGGGAATTGGCCAGATCATTCATGCGCACACCCTAGCGATCCTGTATGACAGAAAGATGACAATGCAGTGACGCAACAAATCCGCCGCCGGTGGGAACTGGCAGAGGATCGAAAAATTGGGGGTTGTAGGAGCTGCCGAGGGAACCGAGGCTGCGATCTTTTGATCTGGCTTTGTAACTGCAAGATCAAAAGATCGCAGCCTCGGTTCCCTCGACAGCTCCTACACAGGTCCGGATTTACCCCGGACCTACGGTGTTACTTTTTTGCGACTTCAGCGCCGCCTTCCGCCAGACCCAGGTCAGCCAGTGCTTTTGCAGCAACCTTGGCCGGCAGTGGGATGTAGCCGTCTTTCACTACAACTTCCTGACCCTGTTTGGACAGAACCAGCTTCACGAACTCGGCTTCCAGCGGGGCCAGAGGCTTGTTCGGGGCTTTGTTGACATAAACGTAGAGGAAACGCGACAGCGGGTATTTGCCGTTCAGTGCGTTTTCTTCGCTGTCTTCGATGAACTCGGTGCTGCCCTTTTTCGACAGGGCCACAGTTTTCACGCTAGCGGTTTTGTAGCCGATGCCCGAGTAACCGATGCCGTTCAGCGAAGAGCTGATCGACTGCACGACCGAAGCCGAGCCTGGTTGTTCGTTGACGTTTGGCTTGTAGTCGCCTTTGCACAGGGCTTCTTCTTTGAAGTAGCCGTAGGTGCCGGATACCGAGTTACGACCGAACAGTTGAACCGGCTTGTTGGCCAGGTCGCCGGTCACACCCAGGTCGCCCCAGGTTTTGACTTCGGATTTAGCGCCGCACAGACGAGTGGACGAGAAGATCGCGTCGACCTGTTCCATGGTCAGGTGCTGGATCGGGTTGTCTTTGTGCACGAACACAGCCAGGGCGTCCACGGCAACCGGGATAGCGGTTGGCTTGTAGCCGTACTTCTGCTCGAAGGCAGCCAGTTCGGTGTCCTTCATTTTGCGGCTCATCGGGCCCAGGTTAGAGGTGCCTTCAGTCAACGCAGGTGGCGCGGTGGCGGAGCCAGCGGCCTGAATCTGGATGTTTACGTTCGGGTATTCTTTTTTGTAGTTCTCAGCCCACAGGGTCATGAGGTTGGCCAGGGTATCGGAGCCGACGCTGGACAGGTTGCCCGACACACCAGTGGTCTTGGTGTAGCTCGGGATCGACGGGTCAACAGCGGCGAACGCGTTGGCGGTCGCAACGCCAGCAGCGACAAAAGTCATTGCCGCCATCAAACGCTTCAGTTTCATGCCTTACTCCTAGCAGATAGGGTGTGTTAAGTCGGGGCCAAGTATCAGCAGGCCGTGTGAACACTCTATGGCTGAAATATGACAATTGGATGAAAGGCCAGCATTCAGGTTTTTGCAGGTCTACCGCGTTATCGTTCTTCGCGAGCAAGCCCGCTCCCACATTCGACCGTATTCTTCTGGGGGAACTCGGTTAACTGTGGGAGCGGGCTTGCTCGCGAAGGCGTCAGTACAGTCGATACAAAGAGCCGGTTTAGCGCCCCTTCTTCCAAAGATAAGCCCCCACCAACATCCCGACCCCACAAATGATCGCCACGTAATAGGCAGGCCCCATCGGGCTTTCCTTGAGCAGCAACGTCACGATCATTGGAGTCAACCCGCCAAAGATCGCGTAGGCCAGGTTGTAGGAGAACGACAGCCCGCTAAAGCGCACCACCGCCGGGAAGGCTTTGACCATCACGTACGGCACGGCGCCGATGGTGCCGACCAGCATTCCGGTCACGGCGTACATCGGGAACAGCCATTGCGGGTGATTGAACAGGCTGTGGTAGAAGGTCCATGAGCTCAGCAGCAGCAAACCGCTGCCAAACACAAATACCCGCCCCGCACCAAAACGGTCAGCCAGTGCGCCAGACGCCACACACCCCAGGCTCAGGAACACAATCGCCAGGCTGTTGGCCTGCAACGCGATGGTTGGCGAGAAGTGGTAAACGGTCTGCAACACGGTCGGGGTCATCAGGATGACAACGATGATGCCGGCCGACAGCAGCCAGGTCAGCAGCATGGAAATCAGGATCGCCCCGCGATGGTCACGCAGCACCGCACGCAGCGGCACTTCTTCGGCCAGGGCCTTGCGCAGTTGCAGCTCGGCGAACACCGGGGTTTCGTGGAGCCAGCGGCGCAGGTAGACCGAGAACAGGCCAAACACACCGCCCAGCAGGAATGGAATCCGCCAGGCGTAATCCGCCACTTCCACCGGGGTGTAAATGCTGTTGATCGCCGTGGCCACCAACGAACCCAGCAAGATGCCAGCCGTCAGACCGCTGGTCAGGGTGCCGCAGGCATAGCCAATGTGCTTGTGCGGCACGTGTTCGGAAACGAATACCCAGGCGCCGGGCACTTCACCGCCAATCGCTGCGCCCTGGATCACCCGCATCAGCAGCAACAGAATCGGCGCCCACATGCCAATCTGGGCGTACGTTGGCAGCAACCCCATGATCAGGGTTGGCACCGCCATCATGAAAATGCTCAAGGTGAACATCTTCTTGCGCCCCAGCAGGTCGCCGAAGTGCGCCATGACGATGCCGCCCAACGGCCGAGCCAGATAGCCAGCAGCAAAGATGCCGAACGTTTGCATCAGGCGCAGCCACTCGGGCATGTCGGCCGGGAAGAACAGCTTGCCAACCACTGTGGCGAAGAACACGAAGATGATGAAGTCGTAGAACTCCAGCGCGCCGCCCAGGGCAGACAGCGACAAGGTCTTGTAATCGTTGCGGGTCAACGGACGTGCGGATTGCGTTGGCTGCGCAGTGCTCGAGGGCGCTGTGGTCATGGCAAGGGCTTCTCTTATAGTCAGATCTGCAACCCCAACAACGCTGGCGGAGGCTTGGGCAGGATCGGCACGATAGCAAATTGTTCGAAAAAGCACATAGAGGTGCTTATTTGACGGTCAAAATGAGAACCCGACGGTCGTCTCGGAGTCTACCGACCGATATACTCGCAACCTTGCACCTGCTTGTAAGGGGTTGCTGTGCGAAAACGTCGTTGGCACCGGTCAGCCGATTTCGCAGAGTTTCCCTTTAGGCGCCTTACGAAAAACGTGACGAACGTAGTATGTTCGGGGCTGAATCGTTTTTTCTGAGACGGCTATTCACCTGAAAGACCAACGTAGAGTCACGGGTCAGAGGCACCCCCGGCATGATAGAGCTCGAACAAGAAGATCCAATCCCGCAAGGCGACCTGGCCCTGCAAATCACCGCGCTCCCACGCGAAACCAACGGCTTTGGCGATATTTTCGGCGGCTGGCTGGTGGCGCAGATGGATTTGGCCGGCACCGCAATGGCCAGCAAAGTCGCCGGTGGCCGCGTCGCGACCGTTGCGATCGACCGCATGGCGTTCCTGGTTCCGGTGGCGGTGGGCGCGCAGCTCTCCTTCTATACCCAGGCCCTGGAAATCGGCCGCAGCTCGATCCAGATGATGGTCGAGGTCTGGAGCGACGACCCGTTGTCCAGCGAGTGGCGCAAAGTGACTGAGGCCGTCTTTGTGTTCGTGGCCATCGACGGCAGCGGCCGCACTCGCTCGGTTCCACCACGCGCGCGTTAAACGCGGGGGCCGTTTTGCGGTCCATAGCAGTCATTGTTCCTGATTGAGAGTTGCCCCATGAACACGCCCAACGTTGAAGCCGTCAAACTCGATGAACTGAACTGCTGGCGCATTCGCCACGGTCAGGCCGAATTGCTGGTGGCCCAGCAAGGCGCGCACATCCTCAGTTATCAGTTGGCCGGGCAACCACCGCTGATCTGGCTCAACGACGATGCCGTGTTCAAGACCGGCAAAAGCATCCGCGCCGGCGTGCCGGTGTGCTGGCCATGGTTCGGCAATTTCCCGCGCAACCCGCAGAGCGTTCAAGCGATGCGCGTCAGCAATGAGCCGCCGACCGCCCACGGGTTTGTGCGGGCGATGGATTGGGAACTGGGCGGCATCGAGGCCGAGGGTGAAAGCCTGACGGTGGAGTTTGTCCTGCCCTACCCCGAAGGTGGCTTTGCGGGCTGGCCGCATCGGGTGGATTTGACGTTAAGCATCCGTCTGGACGAGCAACTGCATATCAGCCTGACCAGCCACAACCGCGGCGCTGAATCCGTGTCCATCAGCCAGGCATTGCACAGCTATTTCGCGGTGAGCGACGTACGCAACGTGCACGTCGAAGGGTTGGATGGCTTGAGCTACATCGATACGACTGATGACTGGAACACGGCCACTCAGGCCGGCGATCTGGTTTTCACCGGCGAGACTGACCGCATCTACCTCAATACCCCGGCGAAGCTGAGCATTGTCGACCCGACATGGGAACGACGCGTCGAGCTGACCAGCAGCGGTTCACGCTCGACGGTGATCTGGAACCCGTGGATCGAACGCGCAGCAGCATTCAGCGACATGGCCGATGATGGCTGGCAGCACATGCTGTGCATCGAGACGGCGAATGTGATGGACGATGTGGTGAATCTGGCGGCGGGTGCCAGCCACACCCTTGGTGTCAGTATCGGTAGCAAACCGCTTTAAGATCAAAGATCGCAGCCTTCGGCAGCTCCTACAGAGATCGGTGTAGGCGCTGCCGAAGGCTGCGATCTTTTTGCGTTATACGCGATTACAAATCCGACTCTTTAACCGCCCGTACCTTCGCCGCATCCAGCGCATACGCCGCGTCAGCCAGGTCGTTGTTGACCTTCTCGATCTTCAACGTGCCGGTGACCCACAGCGGCGTGTAGATGTCGTCCAGCTTCAAGCCTTTGGGATAACGCACCAGCACCAACTGGTTTGGTGGCGGTGGCGGCACGTGGATGCAGGCGCCTGGGTACGGCACCAGGAAGAACAACGTGCTGCGGCCCTTGGCATCGGTTTCCAGCGGCACCGGGTAACCACCGATGCGGATATTCTTGTCGTTCATCGACGGCACGGTTTTGGTCGAGTACATCACCGCCGGCAACCCCTTGCTCTGCTTCATGCCACCCTTTTGGGTAAAGGTGCCATTGCCTTCGGGAGAGTTGTGGTCGATTTCGGGCATGTCTTCGAGGGCTTTCTGGTCCGACTTGGGCATCAGCTCCAGCCAGTCGGTTTCCGGCAGCTCGCCGGCATGGGCAAGGCCCGCACCCAGTAAAAGGAAAGTCAGTAGTAGACGGCGCATGGAAATGCTCGACAAAGGAAAGGATGGCGTAATGGCGAGCATTCTAGCCCTCTGCGCGTGCGCCGCGCAGAGGGCTTTGTCGCTTGAATCAGTTCTTCTTGATCAGGCCGTAAATCACCAGCAGCACGATCGCACCCACCAGCGCGCCGATGAAGCCTGCGCCCTGGCCCGCCTGGTAAATGCCCAGAGCCTGGCCGCCGTAAGTGGCCGCCAGCGAACCGCCGATACCGAGCAGGATGGTCATGATCCAGCCCATGCTGTCATCGCCCGGTTTCAGGAAACGCGCTAGCAGGCCGACGATCAAGCCGATAAAGATGGTTCCGATAATTCCCATGGCATTTCCCTCTGATTGGTTTGGTGAGACAGGACACCTAGCCCAAGCCTAGTCAGACTTTGGCATCCTGCCATCAGAGAACGGCGGACACTGAAGGTTCCGCCACTGCCACATGAAACTATTCGGCGATGAGCGCTTCGACCTTGAGGATCTGCGCCGCCAGCGTCTCACGGTCTGCACAACGCAGATTGGCGTGACCGACCTTGCGACCGATCTTGAATGCCTTGCCGTAGTGGTGCAGGTGGCAATCAGCAATGGCGATCACTTTCTCCACCGGCGGAACCACACCGATGAAGTTGAGCATCGCGCTCTCACCGACCTTGGCCGTCGAACCCAGCGGCAAACCGGCAACGGCCCGCAAGTGGTTTTCGAACTGGCTGCACTCGGCGCCTTCAGTGGTCCAGTGCCCGGAGTTGTGCACACGCGGGGCGATTTCGTTGGCCTTGAGGCCGCCATCGACTTCAAAGAACTCGAACGCCATCACGCCGACGTATTCCAGCTGCTTGAGCACACGGCTGGAGTAATCCTCAGCCAAGGCTTGCAGCGGGTGATCGGTGCTGGCTACGGACAACTTGAGAATGCCGCTGTCGTGGGTGTTGTGAACCAGCGGATAAAACTTCGTTTCACCATCGCGAGCACGCACGGCGATCAGCGAGACTTCACCGGTGAACGGCACGAAGCCTTCCAGCAGGCAGGCGACGCTGCCGAGTTCGGCGAAGGTGCCGACCACGTCTTGCGGTTTGCGCAGGACTTTCTGGCCCTTGCCGTCGTAACCCAAAGTACGGGTTTTCAACACGGCCGGCAGACCGATCGAAGCCACGGCCGCGTCCAGATCCGCTTGCGACTGGATGTCGGCGAACGCCGGGGTAGGAATCCCCAGGTCCTTGAACATACTCTTCTCGAACCAGCGATCACGGGCGATGCGCAGGGCTTCGGCGCTCGGGTAGACCGGGACGAACTGCGACAGGAACGCCACGGTTTCGGCCGGGACGCTTTCGAATTCGAAGGTCACCAGATCGACTTCATCGGCCAGTTGACGCAAGTGCTCCTGATCGCCGTAATCGGCCCGCAGATGCTCGCCCAACGCGGCGGCGCAAGCGTCCGGCGCCGGGTCCAGGAAAGCGAAGTTCATGCCCAGCGGAGTGCCCGCCAGCGCCAACATGCGGCCCAACTGGCCGCCACCGATTACACCGATTTTCATCGTCAACAACCTCAGGCGATGCGTGGGTCTGGATTGTCCAGGACGCTGTCTGTCTGCTCAGCACGGAAAGTTTTCAGCACCGCGTGGAACTGCGGGTGCTTGGCGCCGAGGATGCTCGCCGACAACAAAGCAGCGTTGATCGCGCCGGCCTTGCCGATGGCCAGGGTGGCAACCGGAATGCCCGCAGGCATCTGCACGATGGACAGCAGCGAATCGACGCCCGAGAGCATCGATGACTGCACCGGCACGCCCAGCACCGGCAGGTGGGTCTTGGCCGCACACATGCCTGGCAGGTGGGCTGCGCCACCGGCACCGGCGATGATCACCTCGATGCCACGCGCCTCGGCCTCTTCGGCGTACTGGAACAGCAGGTCCGGGGTGCGGTGGGCAGAGACCACTTTCACCTCGTAAGGAATGCCGAGCTTTTCCAGCATATCGGCGGTGTGGCTAAGGGTGGACCAATCGGACTTGGAGCCCATGATCACGCCAACCAGTGCACTCATCGTCGTGCCTCTTCTCTCTGGGCGCCCGCAGGCGCGTCAAAAACAACAAGCCACGCAGAAATGCGTGGCTTGATTGTACGAAAAATGGCCGGACGAACCGGCCGAAGGCCGCGCAGTATACCTCAATGAAGCAGATAAACAGCCCCCGAAACGACCATCTGTCATACGGCGCAAAGTGCCGGTTTTATTGACTCGAAGGTCAGCCTGAAAGATCAAAAGATCGCAGCCTTCGGCAGCTCCTACAGAGATCGGGGTAGGCGCTGCCGAAGGCTGCGATCTTGGCGTCCGTGGATACAGCCCAATTTATGAACTCTGCGCAGCACCACCTTCCAGCTTGCGCCACAACAACCGCACATTCGCCTTGCGCACCAGCGCACAGCGATACAGGCGAATCTCCAGCGGCACATGCCATTGCGGGCCGCCGCACACCACCAGTTCACCCCGCGCCAGTTCTGCGCGCACGCTCAGTTGTGGCACCCAGGCAATGCCCAGGCCTTCCAGTGCCATGCTTTTCAGGCTGTCGGCCATGGCGGTCTCATAGATAGTGGTAAAGCGCAGGGCGCGCTGGCGCAGCAACATGTTCACCGAGCGCCCGAGAAACGCGCCGGCGCTATACGCCAGCAACGGTACGCTGGCCTCGCCTTCCAGATCGAACAGCGGGTTGCCTTCGGCGTCCGCCGCACACACCGGCAGCATTTCAGTCTGGCCAAGGTGCAGGGACGGGAAGATTTCCGGGTCCATCTGCATCGCCGCATCCGGGTCGTAGAACGCCAGCATGAGGTCGCAGCCACCCTCACGAAGCGCGTGCACGGCGTCGCCGACGTTGGTCGCCACCAGGCGCGTGGCAATGTTCAGGCCTTCATTACGCAACTGCGCGATCCAGCGCGGAAAGAAACCCAGCGCCAGTGAGTGAGCCGCCGCCACCTGCATCACTTCACCCTGCCCGCCTTCCAGGTGATGGAGATGGCGCAGCACTTCGCCGAGCTGCTCGACCACTGTCCGCGCGGTAACCAGAAACAATTGCCCCGCCGCCGTCAGCTCGACTGGCGTGCGCGAACGGTTGACCAGTTGCAGCCCTAACGCAGCCTCAAGGCTGCGGATTCGCCGGCTAAATGCAGGCTGGGTCACGAAGCGTCGTTCGGCAGCCTGGGAGAAGCTGCGGGTCGCGGCCAGGGCACTAAAGTCCTCCAGCCATTTGCTTTCCAGATTCATCACGTCCTCCCGGACACGCACCAATTTAGGTCACACGCTCGCCGCACACACGACGTCACATGGGTATTATGCCGAATGTGCATAGGCTAGTGCTTAACAGCATTGGCCCAAAATTCTTCACAAGCCTAGCATTTGCAGCGTTCCGGCACAGACCGGGTCCCTATCGAGATGATTTCTATCATGTCCTCCGCTGCATCTTTGCGCACAGAAAAAGACCTGCTTGGCGTACTCGAAGTACCCGCTCAAGCGTATTACGGCATCCAGACCCTGCGAGCGGTGAACAACTTCCGTCTCTCCGGCGTCCCGATTTCGCATTACCCGAAGCTGGTTGTCGGGCTGGCCATGGTTAAACAAGCCGCCGCTGACGCCAACCGCGAGCTGGGTCATCTGAGCGATGCCAAGCACGCTGCCATCAGCGAAGCCTGTGCACGTTTGATCCGCGGCGATTTCCACGAAGAGTTCGTAGTGGACATGATTCAAGGCGGCGCTGGCACTTCGACCAACATGAATGCCAACGAAGTCATCGCCAACATCGCACTGGAGGCCATGGGTCACCAGAAGGGCGAATACCAATACCTGCACCCGAACAACGACGTGAATATGGCGCAGTCGACCAACGACGCCTACCCGACGGCGATCCGTCTGGGCCTGTTGTTGGGTCATGACGCGCTGCTGGCCAGCCTCGACAGCCTGATCCAGTCGTTCGCCGCCAAGGGTGTAGAGTTCAACCACGTCCTGAAAATGGGCCGTACCCAGCTGCAAGACGCCGTTCCGATGACCCTCGGCCAGGAATTCCGCGCCTTCGCCACCACGTTGAGCGAAGACCTGGCACGCCTGAAGACTTTGGCGCCTGAGCTGCTGACCGAAGTAAACCTGGGCGGCACCGCGATCGGTACCGGCATCAACGCCGACCCGCGTTACCAGCACCTGGCCGTTCAGCGCCTGGCCCTGATCAGCGGTCAACCGCTGGTGCCAGCCGCCGACCTGATCGAAGCCACCTCCGACATGGGCGCCTTCGTGCTGTTCTCCGGCATGCTCAAGCGCACTGCGGTCAAGCTGTCGAAGATCTGCAACGACCTGCGCCTGCTGTCCAGCGGCCCACGCACCGGCATCAATGAAATCAACCTGCCGGCGCGTCAGCCAGGCAGCTCGATCATGCCCGGCAAGGTCAACCCGGTTATCCCGGAAGCGGTTAACCAGGTGGCGTTCCAGATCATCGGTAACGACCTGGCCCTGACCATCGCGGCCGAAGGCGGCCAGCTGCAACTGAACGTGATGGAGCCGCTGATCGCTTTCAAGATCTTCGACTCGATCCGTCTGCTGCAACGCGCCATGGACATGCTGCGCGAGCACTGCATCGTCGGCATCACCGCCAACGAAGAGCGCTGCCGCGAACTGGTCGAGCACTCGATCGGCCTGGTCACCGCACTGAACCCGTACATCGGCTATGAAAACGCCACCCGCATCGCCCGTATCGCCCTTGAAAGCGGCCGCGGCGTGCTGGAACTGGTGCGCGAAGAAGGCTTGCTCGACGACGAAATGCTCGCCGACATCCTGCGCCCGGAAAACATGATCGCTCCGCGTCTGGTCCCGCTCAAGGCTTGATCGAACGCCCGGCTCTTGCTCTCTTAACGAAGAGCATGGAGCCATGCTCACCAGGTCGAGGGACTAGACACCTCTCACCTTTTGAGGGCTTGGGGATTTATCTCCAAGCCCTTTTTTTTAACTCTTTTGCGGATTTTACCCAACATGTTGCGTGTTTTTGATTCCGCCAAGATCGCAGCCTTCGGCAGCTCCTACATCGTTTGACGTACACCTGTAGGAGCTGCCGAAGGCTGCGATCTTTTGATCTTGCAGCACCTCGTTTCGTCGCTTGCACCACAATCGTGCAGACGGGCACCGCACTGATAGGTATAGTGCCGCCCCTCTTCGCGTGAGCGGTCGTCGGTAACGAGGCCTAAACACATGCGAAACCCGACCTAATAACAACCCGCGATATGGAATCGGGACGAACCTTCGCCTTACCTGTTATGCCCAGCGCAAACCGGTGTAACGCGATGTGTCTGCCCTTCCAGCATTTGCTTAAACAAAAAACAGCGAGGAATAATCCATGCTCGAAGTCATCAACGACTTCCTCTCAGGGAAAGTACTGATCGTGCTCATTGTCGGGCTCGGTAGCTACTTCACGATCCGCTCGCGTTTCGTTCAATTGCGCCACTTCTTCCATATGTTCGCGGTGTTCCGCGACAGCCTCAAAAGCAGCGCCGGTCAACTCAGCTCGTTCCAGGCCTTGATGCTCAGCCTTGCTGGCCGCGTCGGTGCAGGCAACATCGCAGGTGTCGGCATCGCCGTGACCCTCGGTGGGCCAGGTGCAGTGTTCTGGATGTGGGTGACCGCGCTGGTCGGCATGTCCAGCAGCTTCTTCGAATGCTCCCTCGGCCAGCTCTACAAGCGCTGCGATTCCGACGGCACCTACCGTGGCGGCCCGTCCTATTACATCCAGCATGGCCTGCAGAAACGCTGGTTGGGGATGATCATGGCGTTCCTGCTGCTGATCACCTTCGGCTTCGCCTTCAACGGCCTGCAATCCCACGCCGTGACCCACTCGCTGCAGAACGCATTCCAACTCGACCCGACGTACACCGGGGCGGCATTGGCAGTGTTGCTGGGCCTGGTGTTCATCGGTGGTATCAAGCGGATCGCCAAGGTTGCCGACCTGCTGGTACCGGTGAAAACCCTGGTGTACATCGGCGTGACCGTCTACGTGATCGTGCTGCAATTCGATCACGTTCCAGCGATGCTGATGACCATCGTCAAAAGCGCCTTCGGTCTTGACCAGGCGTTCGGCGGCCTGATCGGCAGCGCCATCGTCATGGGCGTGAAGCGTGGCGTGTTCGCCAACGAAGCGGGCCTGGGCAGTGCGCCTAACGTGGCAGCCGTCGCGTCGGTCGAGCACCCGGTTGCCCAGGGCGTGGTTCAGGCGTTCAGCGTGTTCCTCGACACCTTCGTGATCTGCACCTGCACCGCGTTGCTGATCCTGCTCTCGGGCTTCTACACCCTGGGCTTCGAAGGCGACGGCATTGCCCTGACCCAGAACTCCCTGGCCGCCGTGGTCGGTGACTGGGGCCGCAGTTTCATCTCCGTGGCCCTGTCGTTGTTCGTGTTCACCTCGATCCTCTACAACTACTACCTGGGCGAGAGCAACCTGCGCTTCCTGATCGGTGAAAACCGCGCAGCGCTGATCGGCTACCGCGCACTGGTACTGGTGTTGATCTTCTGGGGTGCCATTGAAAACCTCGGTACGGTGTTCGCCTTCGCCGACATCACCATGACGATGCTGGCGTTCGTGAACCTGATCGCGCTGTTCCTGTTGTTCAAGATCGGCATGCGCATCCTGCGTGACTACGATGACCAGCGTGCTGCCGGCATCAAGACCCCAGTGTTCGATTCGAGCAAGTTCCCGGATCTGGACCTGGACCTGAAAGCCTGGCCCGCCAACCCGCCAGCTGCTGCCACCAAGGCCGAAGCTGAGCCGCAAGGCGTGACCGCAGCGCAACGCTGATCGGTTAAAGTGCGGTATCCCATGTGGGAGCGGGCTTGCTCGCGAAAGCGGTGTATCAGTCAACGATGATGTTGGATGTTACGACCTCTTCGCGAGCAAGCCCGCTCCCACATTAGGAATGTCATCGTTTCGGAGAACCTCCATGAATTCCTCGACCTATCCTGCCGCCCAGCACGTCATGGTGCTCTACACCGGCGGTACCATCGGTATGCAAGCCAGCGCCAACGGCCTGGCTCCGGCGTCCGGTTTCGAAGCGCGGATGCGCGACTACCTGCACAGCCAGCCTGAACTCGTGGTGCCGCAGTGGCGCTTTCGCGAGATGAGCCCGCTGATCGACAGCGCCAACATGACCCCGACCTACTGGCAGCAGCTGCGTGAAGCCGTGGTCGATGCCGTGGATGTGCAGGGCTGCGACAGCGTGTTGATCCTGCACGGCACCGATACCCTCGCCTACAGCGCGGCGGCCATGAGCTTTCAATTGCTCGGCCTGCATGCCCAGGTTTGCTTTACCGGTTCGATGCTGCCGGCCGGCGTGACCGACAGCGATGCCTGGGAAAACCTCAGCGGTGCGCTGGTTGCTCTGGGCCATGGCCTGGCGCCGGGCGTTCATCTGTACTTCCACGGCGAACTGCTGGACCCGACCCGTTGCGCGAAGGTGCGCAGTTTTGGTCGTCATCCGTTCAAGCGGCTTGAGCGTCAGGGCGGTGGTGTGAAGGCCACTTCAATACCGACACCTTTGACGTACAACCAGCCCAAGCAACTGGCGAAAGTTGCTGTGCTGCCGCTGTTCCCCGGCATCAGCGCCGACGTACTGGGCGGCCTGCTTGATAGCGGCATTCAGGGCCTGGTGCTGGAGTGCTATGGCAGCGGTACCGGGCCGAGCGATAACCCTGAGTTTCTCGCCGCTCTGGCACGGGCGCGGGACAACGGTGTTGTGGTGGTCGCGGTGACGCAGTGCCACGAAGGTGGCGTTGAGCTGGACGTGTACGAGGCGGGGAGCCGCTTGCGTGGGGTTGGTGTTCTGTCGGGTCGCGGCATGACTCGCGAGGCAGCGTTCGGCAAGCTCAATGCACTGCTGGGCGCGGGCCTGGATAACGCTGAAGTGCGGCGCCTTATCGAACTCGACCTCTGCGGTGAACTAGCCTGACACTCCATAAACCCTGTAGGAGCTGCCGAAGGCTGCGATCTTTTGATCTTAATAAGCAAGATCAAAAGATCGCAGCCTTCGGCAGCTCCTACACAGGTTCATCGCTCGGCATATAACTTGCTCCATTCCAGCATCCAATGGCTGGAAGCCGCCCATGCTCCACTCCCACCTCACCACCCTCAACGCTGTCTCCCTGGTACTCAACACCTTCAAGGCCGAAGGCCTGTCCAGCGAAGCGTTGCTGGCGGGAAGCGGCATCAGCGCGGCGGACCTGAGCCGGGCGGACACGCGGATTACCACCAACCAGGAGATGCTGGTCTGCGCCAATGCCGTCGCTTTGCGCCACGACATTGGCCTGGAATTGGGCCGGCGAATGCATGTGTCGTCCTACGGCATGCTCGGGTACGCCTTACTCACCAGCGCCACTTTAGGTGACGCCTTGCGCCTGGCGCTGCGCTATCCGGCGTTATTGGGAACACTGTTCGAGCTGAGCCTGGAAGAAGATCACGAACGCATCTGGCTCACCGCTGGCGACTATCGGGAAAACCCTGCACTGGCACCGTTCAATGTCGAGTTTTGCCTGGTCTCGATGAAAGTCATCTGCGAGGACCTGCTCGGCCATCCGTTGCCACTGCTTGGCGCCCGCTTCGAATACCTCGCACCCATCTATCAGGCACGTTATGCCGAACGTTTCGACTGTCCGTTGCAGTTCGATGCGACGTCCAACGCCTTTGCCTTCGATAAAGCCTGGCTGGAACAGCCCCTGCCGCTGGCGGACGCCATCACCCACCAGGCCATGGCCGAACGCTGCCGCAAGCAGAACACCGAGTTCACCGGGCGCCAAGCCTGGTTGGGGCGGATTCGCCAATTGCTTGCCGCACAGTTGAACGCGGCGCCGGGCCTGGAGGGTTTGGCACAACAGCTGAACTGCTCGGCGCGCACGTTGCGTCGGCATCTCAAGGATCTGGGCTGCAGCTATCAGGAACTGCTCGATGAGCTGCGGTTTGAGCAGGCCAAACGCATGCTCTGCGAGGATCAACTGCCGATCTACCGGATTGCCGAAGCGCTGGGGTTCAGCGAAACCGCGAGCTTCCGGCATGCGTTTGTACGCTGGAGTGGCGTGGCTCCCAGCCAATTCCGGCCTTGAATACGCTTCCTCTGTAGGAGCACAGCTTGCTCGCGATGGAGGCACCGCGGTGTATCTACAAAAACGCGGTGATGCCATCGCGAGCAAGCTTTGCTCCTACAAAGAGGAGGCGCTCCAAGCAGGGGCACCATCGCGCCAATAAGGGGCGAATTTCGGTCAAACCTTTTGGCCATATAGATCCCCTTTTGGCCTTTCCTGCCGTTCTCCCAAACGCTGCGCCCCGCAAGACTGTGTTCAACCGAATCAGCCTGCGGAGAACAAGAAATGCTGACGATCTACTCGGACGATCACCACCTGCACCACGGCCGTTGTGAATTGATGGACGGGCAATTGATGCCCTGCTTCGAAATGCCTTCGCGTGCCGACCACGTGCTGCAACGCGTGCAGTACCGCAACCTGGGCCCGGTGGAAGTACCACAGGATTTTGGCCTCGGGCCGATCCAGCGCGTTCACGATCGCGACTACCTCGAATTCTTCAAAGGTGCCTGGGCACGCTGGACCGAATTCGGCACCGACGGCGACTTGCTGCCCTACACCTGGCCGGCCCGCACCTTGCGGCGGATCATGCCGACCAGCCTGCACGGCCAACTCGGTTATTACAGCTTCGACGGCGGCGCGCCGATCACTGCCGGCACCTGGCAAGCGGCCTACAGCGCAGCGCAAGTCGCATTGACCGCCCAAGCGGTGATCCAGCGCGGCGCCCGCAGTGCCTTCGCGTTGTGCCGGCCACCGGGACACCACGCCGCCAGCGACTTGATGGGCGGTTATTGCTACCTCAATAACGCCGCCATCGCCGCCCAGGCATTCCTCGACCAGGGCCATAAAAAAGTCGCGATCCTCGATGTCGACTACCACCACGGCAACGGCACCCAATCGATTTTCTACCCACGCAGCGACGTGCTGTTCACCTCGATCCACGGCCACCCGGAAGCCGAATTCCCGTTCTTCCTCGGCTACGAAGACGAGCTCGGTGAAGGCCGGGCGAAGGCTTCAACTTCAACTACCCGCTGCCCGCCGGCACGGATGGGACACCTGGAGTGCCGCGCTGGACCAGGCCTGCAAAGAGATCGAGAAGTACGGCGCCGACATTGTCGTCGTGTCCCTGGGCGTCGATACCTTCAAAGACGATCCCATCTCCCAGTTCAAGCTCGACAGCCCGGATTACCTGGCGATGGGCGAGCGCATCGCGAAGCTCGGCAAGCCGACGCTGTTCGTGATGGAAGGCGGTTACGCAGTAGAAGAAATCGGCATCAATGCCGTGAACGTTCTCGAAGGTTTTGAAAGCGCCCAATGAGGAATTAGGACAATGAACAGACTCAAGCGTTTTATCGCACCAGCGCTTTGCGCCACGGTGCTCAGTGGTGCCGTTCACGCAGAAGATCGAACGTTGCGCGTCTACAACTGGTTCGACTACATCACCCCAAAAGCCCTGGAAGACTTCAAGGCCCAGAACACCCAGACCAAACTGGTCTACGACATCTTCGACACCAACGAAGCGCTCGAGGCCAAGCTGCTGACCGGCAACTCCGGCTACGACGTGGTGGTGCCGTCCAACGTGTTCCTCGCCAAGCAGATCGAAGCCGGCGTGTTCCAGCCGCTGGACCGCAGCAAGCTGGCGAACTGGAACCACCTCGATCCCAAGCTGATGAAGCTGATCGAGGCCAATGACCCCGGCAACAAATTCGCCGTGCCGTACATGTACGGCACCATCCTGATCGGCTTCAACCCGGACAAGGTCAAGGCTGCGCTGGGTGCCAACGCGCCGGTCGACAGCTGGGACCTGATCTTCAAGGAAGAAAACATCAGCAAGCTCAAGCAGTGCGGCGTTGCCCTGCTCGACTCGCCGTCGGAGATCCTGCCGCTGGCCCTGCAACACCTCGGCCTGGACCCGAACAGCAAGAATCCGGCGGACTACGACAAGGCTGAAGCACTGTTGATGAAGATCCGTCCGTACATCACTTACTTCCACTCGTCCAAGTACATGGCCGACATCGCCAACGGTGACATCTGCGTGGCGGTGGGGTATTCCGGCAGCTTCTCCCAGGCCGCCAACCGCGCCAAGGAAGCCAAGAACGGTGTGGTGGTGGACATGCGCCTGCCCAAGGAAGGAGCGCCGATCTGGTTCGACATGCTGGCGATCCCCAAAGGCGCGAAGAACCCGGACGATGCCTACAGCTTCATCAACTACCTGCTGCAACCGAAGGTGATCGCCCCGGTCAGCGACTTCGTCGGCTACCCGAACCCGAACAAAGACGCCACGGATCTGGTCGATCCGGCGATCCGCAACAACCCGAACCTGTATCCGACCGAGTCGGCGATGAGCACGCTCTACACCCTGCAACCGCTGCCGCGTGATGCCGAACGTGCGCGGACCCGGGCCTGGACCAAGATCAAGTCCGGTACCTGATAGCCAACCTCGCTGCGCTGAAGACCCGGCCTGCTGCTTAATGCCGGTCAGCTAAGCGAAAACGCTATCTGTAGCAGCTGGCGCAGCCTGCGTTCGGTTCGGGCCGCGTTCGGACGCAGCCGTCGTGAAATCAGGGCACGCGGTGCTTCAGGAAGATCGCGCGCTCAGGTTTGACGACGGCTGCGTCCGAACGCGGCCCGAACCGAACGCAGGCTTCGCCAGCCGCTACACCAGGTGTGTTTCATCCCAGTGGTACTAATTGAACCAGGCGGAACGCAAGCGCCTCAGCGCCGATTCGATGTCAGCCTCTGGCACGGCGGCGAATCCCAGAACCAGCCCGGCGCGCTGATCCGGCGGCCTGGTTGAATCCGGTAGCCAGTAGCTGCTCAACCCGTTGATTTCAACTTCGACGCTGGCGGCTTTTTCGATGAGTTGCTGTTCGCGCGCCACGTTCTCGACCGGGACCGTCAAATGCAGTCCGGCCGCCACACTGGGCAGGCTGCCCACACCGGGAATATCCGTCGGCCAACCGGCCATCAGTGTATTGCGGCGACTCAAGGCTGCCCGGCGCATGCGCCGGATATGTCGCTGAAAATGCCCGCCCGCCATGAACTCGGCCATCACCGCTTGAGTGCTGACCTCCGAGTGCCGCACATCCACGGCACGCCTTTGAGAGAACGCATCCACCAGCCCTGGCGGCAACACCAGATAGCCCAAACGCAACGCCGGGAACGCCACTTTGCCGAACGTGCCGACGTACAACACGCGCCCCTGGCGATCCAGCGCTGCCAATGGCGCCAGCGGAGCGCCGCTGTAGCGGTACTCACCGTCGTAGTCGTCTTCTACGATCCAGCCGTTGGTGCGTTCGGCCCATGCCAATAATTCCAGGCGCCGCGCCAGGCTCATGATCACTCCGGTCGGGTATTGATGGGATGGAGTGACATAGGTCAGTCGGCAATCACTCAACCCCGCCAGTTCCGAGCAGTTGATGCCTTCGCTGTCCACCGACACACCGTGCAATCGGCCGCCGGCCACGGCAAAGGCGTGACCAGCCGCTCGATACCCCGGATTCTCGATTGCCACGCCGTCGCCCGGCTCTACCAGCAGCTGTGCACAAAGGCTAATTCCTTGCTGTGCGCCACTGGTGATCACAATTTGCTCAGCCGTGCACTGCATGCCCCGGAACTGCGCAGGTACGCGGCAACCATCCCGCGCAAACGCGCATCGCCCGCCGGGTCGCCGTAGCACAGCTGCTGTAAATCCGGTTTGCGCCAGAAAGCCGCATTCAGCTTGGCCCACACCTCGAACGGAAACAGATCGAATGCCGGTACCCCCACCCGAAAAGCCTTGGGAGGGCCACTCGGCGGCATGGCCAAATGGTTCTTTTCAACCCGCTCCAGCGCACCATTGTGGATAACTTTACTGGATGAAATCACAGGTAAATCCAGCCAATTTGTGGATAAGGCTGTGGATAACCCTGTTGAAAACCCTGTGGATAGTTTTGTGGATAGTTTTTTTGCCGGTAACGCGGCTTGAGGCAATTGCGCGACATAAGTCCCATCACCCACCCGCCCTTCGATAAACCCTTCGGCATAGAGCTGATCGTAGGCGCGGACCACACTATTACGGGAAATCGATAACGCAGCCGCGAGATCACGACTGGCCGGCAACCGTGTGCCGCTGGCCAGTCGCCCGTCGAGCACCCGAACCCGCAAAGCCTGATAGAGCTGACGACTCAACCCCTGGCGGCGATCGAGTTCGATGCCGGCCGGGTTGAAGGACAAGGACAGTGGTTCGCTGGTCATCGCCTGCACCTGAAGAATGGACCTATGAAATTTGTCAGTAATGGCTCTTACAACAGACCAATAGCCTGCCTAGGATGCAGACATTCGCCAAGGGAAATTTCCATGTACACGCCAAGCGCTTTTGCCATCGACGATTTGCATGAACTGCATCAGCAGATACTCGCCACCCGCCTCGCCGTGCTGGTGACCCATGGCGAACAAGGCCTGCAAGCCAGTCATATCCCGCTGCTGCTGGACGCCGAGCAAGGCCCCAATGGCACCCTTTACGGGCACCTGGCCAAGGCCAATCCACAATGGCAGGAACTGCAAAACGGTGCCGAGGCGCTGGTAATCTTTGCCGGTGCCGACGCTTACGTCAGCCCGGGTTTTACCCGAGCAAAGCCGAGCACGGCAAAGTCGTGCCGACCTGGAACTACGTAGCGGTGCACGCTTACGGCAAGGCTGAAGTGTTCAGTGATGCCCATCGCCTGCGCAATCTGGTGAGTGCCCTGACTGACCGCCACGAAGCGAGCCGCGCCAAGCCATGGAAAGTCAACGACGCTCCCGCCGACTACATCGACGGCATGCTCAAGGCGATCGTCGGTTTCGCCTTGCCGATCCAGCGTCTGGAAGGCAAACGCAAACTGAGCCAGAACCGCAATGCCGCCGACATCGCCGGTGTGCGCGAAGGGTTGGCTGCCAGCCCCGACATGCAGGACCAGGCCCTCGCCCATTTGATGCGTTAAGGAATGAACATGAGTCAGATCCAGATTCGCCAGGTCAGCGCCGACGACCACGCCGCGTGGTGGCCGTTGTGGCAGGCCTACTTGAGCTTCTACAACAGCGAATTGCCCGAGGCCGTCAGCCAAAGCACCTGGCAGCGCATGCTGGACCCAAGCGAAACCACCCACTCGGCCCTGGCCTGGGCCGATGGCAAAGCCGTGGGGATGGTGAATTTCATCTACCATCGCTCGAACTGGAGCATCGAAAATTCCTGCTACCTGCAAGACTTGCTGGTCGTCCCCGAAACCCGAGGCACCGGCGTCGGTCGGCAGTTGATCGAATTCGTCTACGCCACCGCCAAGGCGGACGGTTGCTGCAAGGTTCACTGGTTGACCCACGAAACCAACGCCACCGCGATCCAGCTCTACGAGCGCATCGCCGAGCGCCCCGGCCTCATCCAGTTTCGCAAAGCCCTTTAAGGTTCAAGGAGAACAACAATGACAACTTCACTCGCGGACTGGAAAGGCGTCCCGGCCCCCTCGGCGCAACTGATCGAAGGGCGCTTCATTCGCCTGGAAAAACTCGACCCGGCGCGCCACGCAGATGGCTTGTTCAAAGCCCTGCAAGGCCCCGGCGCTGATCCAAAACTCTGGGATTACTTGCCTTACGGTCCTTTCCCGGAGCGCAGTGTTTTCAATGATTGGCTGAACAACCATGCAGCCAACAGCGACCCGTATTTCTTCGCGGTGATCGACCGTACCAGCGGTGAGGTGCAAGGCATGCTCAGCCTGATGTCGATTGTTCCGGCCCAGGGTCGGATCGAAATCGGCCACGTGACGTTCGGCGCACCGATGCAGCGTTCGCCGAAAAGTACCGAGGCGGTTTACCTGCTGGCCAAAGAATCGTTCGCCATGGGGTACCGGCGTCTGGAGTGGAAGTGCAACAACGGCAACGCCCGCTCCAAGTATGCGGCCGAGCGTTTGGGCTTCAGCTTTGAAGGCGTGTTCCGCCAGCACATGGTCGTGAAGGGACAGAACCGCGATACCGCGTGGTACTCGATTCTGGATTCGGAATGGCCGGTGGTTGGGGCTGGGTTTGAGCGGTGGCTTTCGGATGAAAACCAGACGGAATCCGGGCAGGTGAAAACCTTGGCGGAGTGCCGCACCTAAAAGCAGCAAAAGCAAAAGATCGCAGCCTTCGGCAGCTCCTACAGAGTGATGTGTACACCCGTAGGAGCTGCCGAAGGCTGCGATCTTTTGATCTTTCTTTTAAGCCAGTTTCTGGGCAAGCACCGCAATATGCTCCGGCCCAATCCCGCAGCACCCGCCCAAATGACTGGCCCCACGCTTCTGCCAATCGGCGGCCCAGTGTAGATAACCCGGTGGGTCCAGATCCTCGCGCAACGGGTCGAGCCCGTCGTTGGCCGTCGCCTCTTTCGGTTGCGGCGGGAAGGCATTGGCGTACGCGCCGATATGAATATTCACCCCCAAGCGCTCGAACGTTTGCCGCGCCACATCTATCGCCGCGCCGATCACTTCCGGCTGGCTGCAGTTGAACAGCAACGTCTCGACGCCCAGCTCAGCCGCCACTGCCGCCGCCTCGGCCACCGGCTCACCGGAACGCAAACGCGGCACCTCGTCGGTGTCTTCATCCTTCAAGGTAAACGACAGCCAGAACGGCTTGCCGTCCTTTGGCAGACCGGCGTGGATCGCCCGCGCCTCGACGATTGAGCTCTGGGTTTCCGCCAGCCACAAGTCAACGTGCGGCGCGAGTCCCTTCACCAGTGGCGTCAGCAATTCAGTGACACGATCAGCGTTGAACAAGTCAGGACGGTAAGAACCAAAAAGCGGCGGCAATGACCCGGCCACGCGTACCGGTTTGCCAGCCGCCTCGACTGCACGCCGCGCCAACTCACCGGCCAATGCCGCGAGAGCCTGACCTTCAGCGGCAAAACGCTCTTCGCCAATATGGAACGGCACCACCGCGTAGCTGTTGCTGGTGATGACGTTCGCACCGCTCTCGATGTAAGCCGCGTGCACCGCCTCTACCGCTTGCGGTGCTTCGCTCAAGGCCAGTGCCGACCATTCGGGCTGGCGGAACGGCGCACCTGCGCGCTGCAGCTCTCGGCCCATGCCGCCATCCAAAATCACTGTGCTTGCTGCGCTCATATGCTTTTCACTCATATGCTTATGAAAATAACTCACTACCAGAGTAGTTCTTATAACTATTTAATACGCACCATTCGGTTAATAACAACCATTTTTTATCAGGGATCGACTGTGAAATTCCAACCGCTACTGGCCCTGGGCCTGACGATTCTGGCTGCCTCCACCCAAGCCTTCGGCGGCGCCACGCTCGATCGCGTCGAGCAAAAGAAAGAACTGGTGGGCGTGTTGATGGAGAGTTATCCACCATTCTCGTTCCTCAATGACCAGAACCAGCTCGACGGTTTCGACGTCGATGTGGCGAAAGCCGTGGCTGAGAAACTCGGGGTGAAACTGCGCCTCGAAACGCCGTCCTGGGACGTGATTGCCGCCGGTCGCTGGAGCGGTCGCTACGACATTTGCATCTGCTCCATGACCCCGAGCAAGGCCCGCGCCGAAGTCTTCGACTTCCCGGTGGAGTACTACGCTTCGCCGGCGGTGATCGTGGTCAACGCCAAGGATGATCGCATTCACAACGCCAAGGACCTGAGCGGCAAGAAAGTCGGACTCACCAGCGCTTCCAGCTACGAAAGCTACCTGAACAAAAACCTGGTGATCGAAGGCGCCGAAGACACGAAATTGCAGTACCCGTTCGAGGACGTGCAGATCGCCCCGTATGACACCGACAATGTCGCCTTCCAGGACCTGGGCCTGGGTGCCGGTGTTCGACTGGACGCGATCCTCACCAACCTGGTGACCGCGCAACCGCGCCTGAACGAAGACCAGCGCTTCAAACTGGCCGGCGACCCGCTCTACTCGGAGCCAAACTCGGTGGCTATCGAAAAGGGCGACGCGCAGTGGGACGACAAAGTGCGGGCAGTCTTCGCCCAGCTGAAACAGGACGGCACGCTGAGCAAGCTCTCGCAAAAATGGATCGGCGCCGATATCAGCCAATGACTTCTTTCCCGACACCTCCCCAGCCACCGCAACCGGTGGCTGAGTCGCGGCTGCAACGGCTCTTCGGTTTCCGCACGCGTCTGTACCTGACCTGGGCGGCGATGCTCGGCTTGTTCGCCAGTTTCTTCCTGAGCTTCGACCTGAAGTTCTCGATCATCCTCGACAAACTTCCGAACCTCGTCGGCCTGCACCTGGCGCCCAACGGCTTTCTGCAAGGCGCGGCGCTGACGTTGTTTCTGTGCCTGTGCTCGATCGTCGCCTCGTCACTGCTGGGGTTCATCACCGCCCTGGCGCGGCTGTCGAAAAGCGCCGTGGCGTTCGGGGTTGCGAGTTTCTATGCCTCGTTCTTTCGCGGCACGCCGCTGCTGATCCAGATCCTGTTGATCTACCTCGGCCTGCCGCAGCTGGGCGTCGTGCCGGGCGCCATCGCGGCCGGGGTCATCGCCCTGTCGCTGAACTACGGCGCCTACCTGAGCGAAATCTTCCGCGCCGGCATCCTCGGCGTCCCCCACGGCCAACGGGAAGCGTCACTGGCGCTGGGCATGCGCGAAACCGTGATCTTCTGGCGCGTCACCCTGCCCCAAGCCATGCGCACCATCATCCCGCCGACCACCAACCAATTCATCTCCATGCTCAAGGACTCGTCGCTGATCTCGGTGATGGGGGTTTGGGAAGTGATGTTTCTGGCGCAGTCGTATGGGCGGTCGAGCTATCGCTACATCGAGATGCTAACGACCGCAGCGGTGATTTATTGGGTGATGTCGATTGGATTGGAGCTGGTTCAGGCAAGGATGGAGCGGCACTACGGGAAGGCGTATTTGCATAACCGATAACCCCCTTTATTCGTGGTGACTTGGTAACAGTGACTCGGCTAAAAACACGCAAAAAAGGGGAGCACATGCCCCCCGAGGTTTAAAGCGCTGTATCGAGGCCGTTATCTCAGCCTTCGATCTCAATCAGGATTTCGCCCGGATTTACCCGGTCGCCCTTGGCCACGTGGATGGCGATGACCTTGCCGGCGATGGCCGCCTGGACTTCGGTTTCCATCTTCATTGCTTCGGTGATCAGCACGGCTTGCCCGGCTTTCACGGTGTCGCCTTCCTTAACGAGCACATCGACGATGTTGCCCGGCATGGTGGTGCTGACGTGACCCGGTGCCGTGGCTTGCTTGCGCTTACTGCTGCCGCCGCTGACGAATTCGTTAAGCGGTTCGAACACCACTTCTTCCGGCATGCCGTCGATGGTCAGGTAGAAGTGACGCTTGCCTTCAGCCTTGACGCCGACACCGGTGATGTCGACGCGGTAGGTTTCGCCGTGGACGTCGATGACGAACTCGGTCGGTACGCCTTCGCCGCCGACCGAGGCCACGCTGCCGGTTTCAGGAATCGGCAACAGTACTTCCGGGGTCAAGGTGCCGGCGTTGCGTTCTTCGAGAAACTTGCGACCGATGTCCGGGAACATGGCGTAGGTCAGCACGTCTTCTTCAGACTTGGCGACAGCACCGATTTCGGCACGCAGCTTGGTCATTTCCGGCTTGAGCAGGTCGGCCGGACGAACGTCGATCACCTCTTCGCTGCCGATGGCCTGGCGACGCAGTTTCTCGTTCACCGTGCCCGGCGCTTTGCCGTAGCCGCCTTGCAGGTAAAGTTTCACTTCGTTGGTGATGGTTTTATAGCGCTCGCCGGCCAGCACATTGAAGAACGCCTGGGTGCCGACAATCTGCGAGGTCGGGGTCACCAGCGGCGGGAAGCCGAGGTCTTCACGAACCCGCGGGATTTCCGCCAGCACTTCGCTCATGCGGTTCAGCGCGCCCTGCTCTTTCAACTGGTTTGCGAGGTTGGAAATCATCCCGCCCGGCACCTGGTTGACTTGAACACGGGTATCGACAGCGGTGAACTCACTTTCGAACTGGTGGTACTTCTTGCGTACGGCGTAGAAGTACAAGCCGATCTCTTGCAGCAGTTCCAGGTTCAAACCGGTGTCGAACTCGCTGCCTTTAAGGGCGGCGACCATCGATTCGGTGCCCGGGTGGCTGGTGCCCCAGGCGAAGCTGGAGATCGCGGTGTCGATGTGATCGGCACCGTTTTCGATGGCCTTGAGTTGGCACATCGCGGCCAGACCCGCAGTATCGTGGGAGTGGATGAACACCGGCAACGATTGCTCGCTTTTCAGTGCCTTGACCAGTTCGCCAGTGGCGTAAGGGGTCAGCAGGCCGGCCATGTCCTTGATCGCCACCGAGTCGCAACCCATGGCCTCCATTTGCTTGGCTTGCGCCACGAACGCCCCAATGGTGTGCACCGGGCTGGTGGTGTAAGCGATGGTGCCCTGGGCATGTTTGCCGGCGGCTTTCACCGCTTCGATGGCCACGCGCAGGTTACGCACGTCGTTCATCGCGTCGAAAATGCGGAACACGTCGATGCCGTTGACCGCTGCTTTAGCGACGAAGGCTTTGACCACGTCGTCGCTGTAATGGCGGTAACCCAGCAGGTTCTGGCCACGCAGGAGCATTTGCAAGCGCGTGTTAGGCAACGCCGCGCGCAGTTGGCGCAGGCGCTCCCACGGGTCTTCTTTAAGGAAGCGTACGCAGGCGTCGAAGGTCGCGCCGCCCCAGCACTCCAGCGACCAGTAGCCGACTTTGTCGAGCTTGTCGCAGATCGGCAGCATGTCTTCGGTGCGCATGCGGGTGGCGAGCAGCGATTGGTGGGCGTCGCGCAGGATGGTGTCGGTTACGAAGATTTTTTTACTCATTGTTCTATTCCTCACAGGCCTGCGTGGGCGGCGATGGCGGCAGCGATGGCCAGGGCCAGCTCTTCGGGTTTGCGCTTGATCGAGTAGTTGGTCAGTTCAGGGTGGCTTTCAACGAAGCTGGTGTTGAACTGGCCGCTACGGAATTCCGGGTTGCGCAGGATTTCCTGGTAGTACGCGGCGGTGGTCTTGACCCCTTGCAGACGCATGTCGTCGAGGGCGCGCAAGCCACGGTCCATCGCCTCTTCCCAGGTCAACGCCCACACCACCAGTTTCAGGCACATGGAGTCGTAGAACGGCGGAATGGTGTAGCCGGTGTAGATCGCCGTGTCGGTCCGCACGCCGGGGCCACCGGGTGCGTAGTAACGGGTGATCTTGCCGAAGCTCGGCAGGAAGTTGTTTTTCGGGTCTTCGGCGTTGATCCGGAATTGCAGCGCGAAACCACGGTGCTGGATGTCTTCCTGTTTCACCGAAAGCGGCAGGCCGGACGCGATGCGGATCTGCTCACGCACAATGTCGATACCGGTGATTTCTTCGGTGATGGTGTGTTCCACCTGCACCTGGGTGTTCATCTCCATGAAGTACACCTCACCCTCGGCGAGCAGGAACTCCACGGTACCGGCGTTCTCGTAACCCACAGCCTTGGCCGCACGCACCGACAGGTCGCCGATGTAGGCGCGCTGCTCCGGGGTCAGTTGCGGGCTCGGGGCAATCTCGATCAGCTTCTGGTTACGGCGCTGGATCGAGCAATCACGCTCGAACAGATGCACGACGTTGCCAAAGCTGTCGCCGAGGATCTGCGCTTCGATGTGCTTCGGATTGACGATGCATTTTTCCAGGAACACTTCCGCCGAACCAAAGGCCTTGGTTGCTTCGGAAATAACCCGTGGAAAAGCTTGTTCGAGATCTTCGCGGCTGTCGCAGCGACGGATACCACGACCACCACCACCGGAGGTGGCCTTGAGCATGACCGGATAACCGATACGGTCGCCTTCGACCAAGGCTTCGGCGATGTCCGCGACGTTGCCTTCGGTGCCCGGCGTGACCGGCACACCGGCCTTGATCATGCTGCGACGTGCTTCTGTCTTGTCGCCCATGCGGCGAATGACTTCAGCCGATGGACCAATAAACTTGATGCCGCGCTCTGCGCAGATATCTGCCAGTTCAGCGTTTTCCGAGAGAAATCCGTAGCCGGGATGCAACGCATCACAACCGGTTTCCACCGCCAGGTTCACCAATTTTCGCGCATTCAGATAACCGGCCAGTGGCTCGGCACCAATGCTGTGGGCCTCATCCGCACGCTTGACATGCAAGGCATGGCGGTCGGCGTCGGAATAGATCGCGACCGAGCGAATGCCCATCTCGGCGCAGGCACGCACGATGCGTACGGCAATCTCACCACGGTTGGCGATCAGGATCTTTGTTATCACTTGGAGGTTCCCTTGAGCCGGTGGTACCCACGACCTGCTAGACCAGGTCGACGCGTGACTAAATGTTTCAATTTAGTCGCAGCCCCACACTAGCCCCCATGAGGGATTAACAAAAATGATTAATAATTGGGTCAGGCATAAGTAAAGACTTATAGTTGATTCACCGGCCCGTGGTGAGAGCACCTATAAAATGCGTAAGTCCTTGATGCGTATGACATTACGTCAATTACAGATCTTCAATGAAGTCTGTGATTTGAGGTCCTACAGCCGCGCGGCTGATGAAATGTCCCTTACACAACCTGCCGTGAGCCTACAGATTCGTCAACTCGAGGAGCTGATTGGCCAGCCTTTGTTCGATTACGTCGGCAAAAAACTCTACATGACCGAGGCGGCCGAAGCCCTTCAACGCGCCAGCCGGGACATTTTCGGGCGCCTGGAAAACCTCGACATGCAGCTATCGGACATGCAGGGCTCGCTGCAGGGCCAACTGAAACTCGCGGTGGAGTCCAGTGCCAAGTATTTCGTGCCGCACTTGTTTGCCGCGTTCAAGCGCCAGCACCCGGAAGTGAACCTGCACCTGACCGTCGTGAATCGCGGCCAGGTCATCCGGCGCCTGTCGGACAACCGCGATGACCTGGTCATCATGTCGATGGTGCCGCAGGACATGGGCCTGGAGTTCCTGCCGTTCCTTAATAATCCGATCGTGGCCGTGGCGCCACCGGATCATCCGCTGTGCCACATGGGGCCACTGCGCTTGCAGGATCTGGAGCCTTACACGCTGCTGATGCGCGAACCAGGGTCCGGTACGCGGATGGCGTGCGAAGAGTATTTCAAAGAGAAGCGCGTGCACTTCACACAGACCCAGGAGGTCGCGTCGGCTGAAGCCCAGCGTGAGTGCGTACTGGCCGGCCTGGGCGTCGCGCTGTTGACGCGCCACGCCCTGAACCTGGAGTTGGCGACCGGCGGACTCATTGAGCTGCCGGTCGAAGAGCTGCCGCTGTATCGCAGCTGGTGCCTGGTGCAGGCCAAGGCTAAACGCCTGTCACCGGTGGCTCACGCGTTCCTTGCGTTTATCCGCAGCGAGCGGGTGCAGATCAGCGCGCTGGTTGAGCGTTTCGACGGGAAGCTACGGGAGCTGCCTGCCAATAGTTAAGTTCCAGCTCATCAGGAAAATCGCCAATCTCGGCTAGAAGCTGACGACGTTCGCAGCGATCTTCGATAGCGCGGCGAAATTCCATGCGACGCTGGTCTTCTTGCTGACGACGGGTTTTCAGGGCGCTGTTGCGTTCTTCGTAGGGCTGGGCCATTTCGAGTCTCCCAAGGCGAGTACGGGAGTTACACGATGAACGCGGGGGATGACGGTTTGGCGGCGGGCGGGTTACAGGGATGTGAATATTGGCGGGTTATGCAGGCAGCCCAAAAGCAAAGATCGTCCGAACGCGGGCCGCGTTCGGACGATCTTTGATCTTAGTCGTCCAGCGCTTTCACCGACTTGGGCGACAGCCGCAGGCTACGAAGGCTGCGCTTGACGCTCTTGAGGTGGTTAACCAGGCTCGGCCCACGTGCCATGGCCACGCCCATGGCCAATACGTCGATCACCACCAGGTGAGCGATCCGCGAGGTCAACGGCGTGTAGATTTCGGTATCTTCGTGCACGTCAATCGCCAGGTTGACGGTCGACAGCTCGGCCAGCGGCGTCTGGCTCGGGCACAGGGTGATCAACGAGGCGCCGCTTTCACGCACCAGGTTGGCCGTGATCAACAAATCCTTGGAACGCCCGGACTGGGAAATACAGATTGCCACGTCGGTCGGCTTCAACGTTACCGCCGACATTGCCTGCATATGCGGGTCGGAATAGGCCGCTGCAGTCAGCAGCAATCGGAAGAATTTGTGCTGGGCGTCAGCCGCCACTGCACCCGACGCGCCAAAGCCATAGAACTCGACGCGCTGGGCCTGAGACATGAGCGACACCGCCCGCTGCAACTCGACCGGATCAAGCTTCTCGCGAACCTCCATCAACGTGTGCAACGTGGTGTCGAAGATTTTCAGGCTGTAGTCAGCGACCGAATCGTCTTCATGAATCGCGAACTGCCCGAAGCTCGCTCCGGCCGCCAGGCTCTGTGCCAGCTTCAGCTTCAAGTCCTGGAAACCGGAACAACCGATGGCGCGGCAAAAGCGCACGATGGTCGGCTCGCTGATGCCCACACTGTGGGCCAGGTCGGCCATGGAGCTGTGCATCACCGCCGCAGGATCAAGTAGCACATGGTCGGCGACCTTGAGCTCCGACTTGCGTAACAGGTGGCGTGACTGGGCGATGTGTTGCAGCAGATTCAAAGGGGTCGACTCTTTGTTATTGGCAGGTGCCGGGGATGTAGCACGCTTGTAGTTATACTACATGAATCGGCTTTTTGCCTGCTCAATGCGTAACTCGATGTCCCCATTCCACACGTCATACACCCCATGTAGCACCTTTGGCCCTCGTAGCAGCTGGCGCAGCCTGCGTTTGGTTCGGACCGCGTTCGGACGCAGCAGTCGTAAACCTGAGCAGCGGATTTTCCTGTTAAACCACGTAACGCCCATTCACGACTGCTTCGTCCGAACGCGGCCCGAACCAAACGCAGCCTTCGGCAGCGGCTACAGGAGATTCGTGTCGTGACGCAGGAGCTCAGCCAGATCGGCGGCTTCCACCGGCCGACTGATCAAATAACCCTGCACTTCATCGCAGTGCTCGGCCTTCAAAAACGCCAGTTGCTCTTCTCGCTCCACACCTTCAGCCACGACCTTCAGCGACAAGCCGTGAGCCATCGCGATGATCGCCCGGGTGATCGCCGCATCCTCACCGCCCTCCCCCACCCCACGGATAAACGCCTGATCGATCTTCACGTAATCCACCGGAATGCGCTTGAGGTAGCTCAGCGACGAATACCCGGTGCCAAAATCGTCGATCGCCAGCTTTACGCCCAGATCGCGCAACTGCTGGAAGGTCGCGATGATGTGTTCGACGCTGTCCAGCAACTGGCTTTCGGTGAGTTCCAGTTCCAGGTAATGCGGCGCCAGGCCTGTCTCCTCAAGCACCTGACGCACCAGGCTGACCAGTTTGCCCTGACGCAACTGATGCACCGACAGATTGACCGACACGCGGATCGGCTCAAGCCCCTGTCGCTGCCACTCGCAGGCTTGCCAGCAGGCCTGACGCAACACGAACTCGCCAATCGGGCCAATCAGCCCGATTTCCTCGGCCAGCCCGATGAAATCCCCCGGCGGCACCCGGCCCATGGTCGGATGGTCCCAGCGCACCAGGGCTTCGGCAGCATTCAGCCGGCCGGAGGCGAGGCACAGCTTCGGCTGGTAAAACACCTTTAGCTGCTTTTCTTCGATGGCTTTGCGCAGTTGGTTTTCCAGCTGAAAACGCTCAAGGGTGCTGGCTTGCAGGCTGTCGGTGTAGAACTGGAAGTTGTTGCCGCCCAAATGTTTGGCATGTTGCATGGCCATGTTCGACTGACTGACCAACGCGGAAATTTCTCGCGCGTTGTCCGGCAACATGCTGATGCCCATGGACGCGCTGACCACCAGCTCATGGCCGTCGATCGTTATTGGCAAGCGCAGCTTGGTCGACAAGCGAGTCGCCACCCGTGCCAGGCTCGACAGGTTGCCGTAGGCATCGAATAGCACGGCGAACTCATCGCCGGAGAGCCGTGCAATGGTGTCCGCCTCGGGCAACGCATTGACCAGTCGCCGAGCCATTTTCTGCAACAACTGGTCGGCAACTTCATGGCCAAGACTGTCATTGAGCAACTTGAAACGATCGAGATTGATGTGCAGCAGTGCCAGACTGCGCCGGCCGCCCTGACGCACTCGCAGATGGGCCTCGCGCAACCGTTCGCGGAACAGCGAGCGGTTGGCCAGGCCCGTGAGTTCGTCGTAACGGGTCAGGTAGCGCATGCGTTCTTCGGATTCGCGCCGGGCGGAAAGATCGGCGAAGAAGCCGACAATATGACTGACCTTTCCCCGGGAGTCGCGCACAGCATTCAGTTGCAGCCACTGCGGATAGAGCTCGCCGTTCTTGCGGGTTTCCACCAGCTCGCCTTGCCAACTGCCCTGTTGCTCCAGCGCCTGATGAATGGTCGTGTAGTGCCGGCGGGCATCCCGGCTGCAAGGCAACTCGACGACATTACGTCCGAGCATGTCTTCGATGTCGTAGCCAGTCACCCGGCTGAAGGCTTGGTTAATGGCGATCAGCGCGTAATTCGGGTCGAAGATCACAATGCCTTCGCTGGCCGCTTCGAACACCGTCGCCGCCAGTTGCCGTTGCTCCTCCTGGACTTTGCTGGCACTGATGTCGCGGCGGGTGCCAACCATACGGATCACCCGGCCATTTTCACTTCGCTCCACCGCCCGGCCACGGTCTTCGATCCAGACCCAATGGCCGTCGCCATGCCGCACGCGGTATTCGATCTGATAATCCTCGGTGCGACCCTTCAAGTGCTCGACCAGCGCGCGTTTGAGGGACGGTACGTCGTCAGGGTGCAGCCGCGGCCGCAGATGGCTGAGCATGGCAGTCACGTACTCCGGCGCCAGGCCGAACAGTTCCTGAATCTGGGTGTGATGGACCTCATCGGTTTGCAGGTTCCAGTCCCACAGCCCCAGTTCGCTGGCCTTCAGTGCCAACGCTAGACGGGCTTCGCTCTTGCTCAAGGCTTGGGTGGCGGCGCTGAGCTCATGACCGCGCTCGGCAACGCGATTTTCCAGTTCGACCTGGGCTTCACGCAATTCGTCTTCGGCGCGGCGGCGCTGGTCGATTTCCTTGGCCAGTTCATGATTGAGTTGGTCGCCCTGGCTTTGAGCGAGCTGCAAATGCTCGATCAACGCCTGATTCTGGAAGCGCCGCAACAAGCCGCGATCAATCAGCCGATTGACCTGCCAGGCCACCACGCTCAACGCCCCCAGCAGAATCAGCCCGAACCAGCCCCACCCATGCTGTTGTTCATCGCCGCCCCAAAACATATAGCCAATGGCCGGCAGCAGACAGGGTAGGGTAAAGGAGAGAAACGCCGGCAGGCTGACCGCGTAGGCCACGCTGGCCGAGAGTGCCGCAGCGCCGATCAGGCCGAACACCCAGGCTTGCTGGATAAACGTGTCGGCGGGCACCAGGGCAATGCCGGCACCAGCAAGGGTCAGGCCCGTCATGGCCGAGCCCAGCAAAAACATACGAATCCAGATCGGATGGGCCTGACGATTGGGAATCGCCGAATCAAAGGCTGCCACTTGGATCACGCGCAGCGCCACCAGCGACAACAACCAGACCAGCCAGATGCTGACCAGGAAATAGCGCTGCGGGCTCCAGAGCAAACCGGCGCAGACCAGACCGTTGATCAGCATGAACAGCGTCGGCAACAGCGAGCCCTGGTAAAGCAGGCGCGTGCGTTCGACCGCCATTTCCATGGCGTACTGTTTGCGGATGACCCGGGCTCCACAGAAGGGCCCGACAGGTCGGTGCTGAGGGTCATAGGCAATTTTCTTGTTCTTATAATGAGCGTGGTGAGCCCGAATTGTGCACGGAGCATACACAAGCAATGGCCGGGACCAAACTGCCCCGGATCATAAAATCGACAAAATTCCGCTCTCCGGTTACCCCCTCAAAACCCTGGGAACGAGCCCCGCCCACGCCTGCAGCCAGTGACCGACCGGTCGTCCTCCCTTCATCTTTCATCGGCTAAATCAAAGCGGGGTTTGCCCGGTGTGGCGCTGCCCCCTAGAATGCCCCGATGCGCGATGATCTCTCCCTTCTGCTGAACTCCCTCAACGATGCCCAACGCCAGGCCGTAGCTGCCTCCGTGGGTCGTCAGTTGGTCCTGGCCGGTGCTGGTTCCGGTAAAACCCGAGTGCTGGTGCACCGTATCGCCTGGTTGATCCAGGTCGAAAACGCCTCGCCCCACTCGATCCTGTCGGTGACTTTCACCAACAAGGCCGCTGCCGAGATGCGTCATCGCATCGAGCAGTTGATGGGTATCAACCCGGCCGGCATGTGGGTCGGCACCTTCCACGGCCTGGCGCACCGCTTGCTGCGGGCGCACTGGCAGGAAGCCGGGCTGAGCCAGACTTTCCAGATTCTCGACAGCGACGACCAGCAGCGGCTGGTCAAGCGGGTGATCCGCGAGCTGGGCCTGGATGAGCAACGGTGGCCGGTCCGTCAGGCCCAGTGGTTCATCAACGGGCAGAAAGACGAAGGCCTGCGTCCGCAACACATTCAAGCCAGTGGCGACCTGTTCCTGGCGACCATGCGCAGCATTTATGAAGCCTACGAGGCCGCGTGCCTGCGCGCCGGCGTTATCGACTTCTCCGAACTGCTGTTGCGTGCCCTCGACCTGTGGCGCGATAACCGGGTTTGCTGGCGCATTATCAAAAGCGCTTCCGGCACATTCTGGTGGACGAGTTCCAGGACACCAACGCCGTGCAGTACGCCTGGTTGCGGCTGCTGGCCAAGGGCGGCGACAGCCTGATGGTGGTCGGCGACGACGACCAGTCGATCTACGGCTGGCGCGGGGCGAAAATCGAGAACATCTATCAGTACTCCGACGACTTCCCGGATGCTGAAACCATTCGTCTGGAGCAGAACTACCGTTCCACCGCCGGCATCCTCAAGGCTGCCAACGCCCTGATCGCCAACAACACCGGGCGCATGGGAAAAGAGCTGTGGACCGATGGCGGCGAAGGCGAAGCGATCAACCTGTATGCCGCATTCAACGAACACGATGAAGCACGCTACGTGGTGGAAACCATCGAAAGCGCGCTGAAAACCGGCTTGGCTCGCAGCGATATCGCGATTTTGTACCGCTCCAACGCCCAATCGCGCGTGTTGGAAGAAGCCTTGCTGCGCGAGCGCATTCCGTACCGCATCTATGGCGGTCAGCGCTTCTTCGAACGGGCGGAAATCAAAAACGCCATGGCCTACCTGCGTTTGCTGGAAGGTCGTGGCAACGATGCAGCGCTGGAGCGGGTGATCAACGTACCGGCCCGCGGCATTGGCGAAAAAACTGTCGAAGCGATTCGCGACCACGCGCGTCATAGCGATGTGTCGATGTGGGAAGCCATGCGTTTGCTGGTTGCCAACAAAGGCCTGACCGGTCGTGCTGCGGGCGCCTTGGGTGGATTTATCGAGCTGATCGAGAACCTCGCCGCCAAGTGCATGGACATGCCACTGCACCTGATGACCCAGACGGTCATCGAGCAGTCCGGGCTGATCGCTTATCACGAAGCGGAAAAAGGCGAGAAGGGCCAGGCCCGGGTAGAAAACCTTGAGGAACTGGTCAGCGCTGCGCGCAATTTCGAGAACGCCGAAGAAGAAGACGAGGACCTGACGCCTCTAGCGGCGTTCCTCGGCCACGCGTCCCTGGAAGCCGGCGACACTCAGGCCGACGAGCACGAAGACAGCATTCAACTGATGACCCTGCACAGCGCCAAAGGCCTTGAGTTCCCTTACGTGTTCCTGGTGGGCATGGAAGAAGGTCTGTTCCCGCACAAGATGAGCCTGGAAGAACCCGGCCGTCTTGAAGAGGAACGCCGCCTGGCCTACGTCGGCATCACTCGGGCCATGCAGAACCTGGTCATGACCTACGCTGAAACGCGACGCCTGTACGGCAGCGAGACCTACAACAAGGTCTCGCGTTTCGTACGTGAAGTGCCAAAAGGCCTGATTCAGGAAGTGCGGCTGTCCAACAGCGTCAGCCGTCCGTTCGGCGGTGGCCAGCAGCAGAGTTCCAGCAGTTTGTTTGGCGGCAGCGAAATCCCGGACACCGGCTTCAGCCTCGGCCAGGCCGTTCGGCATTCGGTGTTTGGCGACGGCGTGATCCTGAACTTCGAAGGCGCCGGGGCCCAGGCTCGGGTGCAGGTGAATTTTGGCGAAGGCAGCAAGTGGCTGATGCTTGGCTATGCCAAGCTGGAAGCCATATAAGGCTAAAAAGATCGCAGGCTTCGCCAGCTCCTACGGGGTTCGCATATACCTGTAGGAGCTGCCGAAGGCTGCGATCTTTTCCAAGGCCACCTCTCTTCTCTTGAAGGACGACAATGCTCATGGGCTCAGGCTTCTTTTCTTCCTGGACATTCTGGGCCCTGTTGTCAGCGGCATTCGCCGCCATGACGGCGATTTTCGCGAAGATCGGCATCGAAAACGTCAACTCCGACTTCGCCACCCTCCTGCGCACCATTGTGGTGTTGGTCAGCCTGGCCTTGATTTTGTACGCCACGGGCCAATATCAGTCATTAGGATCGATCTCTGCCAAGAGTTACCTGTTCCTGCTGCTATCGGGACTGGCAACCGGTGCCTCATGGATTTGCTACTTCCGCGCGCTGAAACTCGGCCCGGCCTCGCTGGTCGCTCCGGTGGACAAGCTCAGCGTGGTACTGGTGGCCGTCCTCGGCGTGATCCTGCTGGACGAGAAGCTCGACCTGCGCCAATGGGGCGGTATCGGTCTGATCACAGCCGGAGTGGTCATGCTGGCGTTGCGACGCTGAGCAAACTTCCGGCAGAACCTATCCACTTTTCCTACAGACAAAAGTACATGGCCTTCTTGCCCCGACTTAGCTGAACGCAACCTGTCAGGCAAAAGCCCGAAACACTCTGCCGCTAGCCAGTGTCACTTCAGCTGTGCAACATGGCGCGCGTGCCATCCACAAATGGGAATTCCCTTTATGAAACGTTTTCTTAGCATCGCCATGGCGCTGTGCATCGGCCTGACGATGAGCCTCGACGCCAACGCCAAGCGCTTTGGTGGCGGCAAAAGCGTCGGCGCTGCGCCGACCCACCAAACCAGCCAAATGGCCCCTTCTTCCGCCGCGGGCGGCGCTGCGGCGACCGCTGGTGCTGCCGGTGCCGCGGGCGCTGCGGCCAAGGCCGGCGGTGCTTCGCGCTGGCTCGGTCCTCTGGCCGGTATCGCTGCCGGTGGCCTGCTGGCCTCCATGTTCATGGGTGGCGGCTTCCAGGGCATGCAAATCTTCGACATCCTGATCATGGCGGTCATCGCCTTCCTGATCTTCCGCTTCATCGCCGCCCGTCGCCGCAAGCAACAGGAGCACCTGGCTCCGGCTGGCGCGCCGATGCAGCGTGAAGTGTTCGAGAACCAGCCTGCCGGCGGTTCGATCTTCGGCGGTTCGGCTGCACCTGCTGCCGCTCGTCCGGTGATCAATGCTCCGGCCTGGTTCAATGAACAGAGCTTCATCGAAGCAGCCCGCAACCACTTCCAGTCCCTTCAGCAGCACTGGGACGCCAATGAAATGGACAAGATTGCCGAGTTCGTGACCCCGCAAATGCTGGAGTTCCTCAAGCGCGAGCGTGCCGATCTGGGCGAAAGCTTCCAGTCCACCTACATTGATAACCTCCAGGTACAACTGGACGGCGTGGATGATCGGGCGGACAAGACTATCGCCACCCTGACCTTCAGTGGTGTGTCGAAGACTTCGCGTTTCGACCAGGGCGAAGTGTTCAGCGAAAGCTGGAACATGGAACGTCCGCAGGGCGAAAACCAGCCTTGGCTGGTCGCCGGTATCCGCCAGAACGGCTGAACCGACGCGCGTTAAACCTGTCGCAATATTGGCGCAATCAAAACCCCGGCCTCGGCCGGGGTTTTCTATTTCGCGGTTGCATCTATAGCGAGCTACTGTATAAACCGCCCCAACTAAACCGCGCCATCAAGCAAGAGGATCCCGGACGTGGAAGAAATCATCGAACAACTGCGTGAAGCCAACGAACCGGTACCGGTCCCCTTGGAGTTGCCCGACGAAGATCAGATCGTGGAAATCGAAGAACAACTGTTCATCGACATTCCGTTTGTCTTCAGAGAATTTTTGCTGACCGTCAGTGATGTGGTCTACGGTAGCCTGGAGCCGGTGACTGTCACCGACCCGCAATCCCACACCTACCTGCCGGACGTTGCCGCCAACGCCTGGGACGCTGGCGTTGATCGCAGCATGATCCCGATCTGCCAGGACGGTGACGACTACTACCTGGTTGAAGAAGACGGCACCGTGGTGCTGTGGCAGGCCGAAGAAGAGCTGATCGCCGAAGAAACCTGGGAATCGGTGTGGCACTGGGCGCGGGACGTCTGGCTGGAAAGCTGATCGAGCCTGACCTCTACCCGTAGCAGCTGCCGAAGGCTGCTACAGGGCAACGTTAATGCCCGGACGGGTCCTTGTGGTTGTCCAGGGTTTCCAGCAATGCCACCTGCATGCGTGTGTGCACCCGGATGAACCAGCGCCAGAGCAGCGCCGCCACGGCGGCCGCGACGACGGCGATCAGTACCAGCAACTTGTTGGTCGGCAGAATACTGGCCGACAAGGCTGCCAGCAGCAGGAAAATCACCAGCAGCGAGAGGATCGGGATCACTTCGGCGATCACCCGACGTACTCGCTGCGTGTGGCGGCCCGCCATCTCTGGCTTCACACCCATTTCTGCCAATAGCATCGACAGTGCCTTGAGCTTGCGATAGGCCGCGATCAGGAACGGCAGCGACAACAGCAACGCCCCACCCCAGATCAACGCTTTCTGCCAACTCGGGTCACTGATCCAGCCTTGCAGGTAGGCCGACATGCGCTCGGCGAAAAACGCGCCCGAGAAGAAAATCGCGATCACCAGCGCCAAATTTACGCCTACCTGCAACAGAATCCGCCGAATCATCGACGCCAGCAGCGCGCCCTCGCCGTGTGGCTGAATGCTGCGCAGCCATTCGCCATACATCCCCAGCACGCGGCTCAGGCGCCGCGGCATGACCGCCGCCAGCTTGATCGACAGTGGGTCGGCCGCGCGGATCAGGTATGGCGTCAACAGCGTGGTCAGGACCGAGACCGCCACGGCCACCGGATAAAGGAAGTTGCTGGTGACCTGCAAGGTCATGCCCAGCGCGGCGATGATGAAGGAAAATTCGCCAATCTGCGAAAGCCCCATCCCGACCCGCAGTGAAGTGCGTCCGTCATTACCGGCGATAAAGGCGCCGAGGCCACAGGACAACATCTTGCCCAGCACCACCGCCACGGTGATTACCGCAATTGGCCAGGCGTATTGCAGCAGGATCATAGGGTCGAGCATAAGCCCGATGGCGACGAAGAAGATCGCGCTGAACAGATCACGAACCGGCTCGATCAGTCGCTCAATCTTCAACAACTGCCGGGACTCGGCCATGATCGCGCCAATCAGGAAGGCCCCGAGGACCATGCTGTATTCAAGCTTGACCACCAGTAGGCAAAAGCCGAAACACAGGCCCAGCACGGTGATCAGCAGCATTTCATTGCTTTCGAATTTGGCCACGTAGGCCAACAGCCGCGGCACCAACAAGATGCCGATGACCAGTGCAACGATCATGAACAGCGAGAGCTTGCCGACGGTCGAGAACACTTCGCCGGAACTGACCGTACCGCTGACTGCGATACTCGACAGCAAGGCGATGATGCCGATGCCGAGGATGTCTTCGACAATCAGCACACCGAAGATCAACTGGGCGAAGCGCTCGTTCTTCATCTTCAAGTCGTTGAGGGCCTTGACGATGATGGTGGTCGAGGAAATCGCCAGGATCGCCCCCAGGAACAGCGAATCCATGGTATTCCAGTCAAACCAGCGACCGATTTCGTAGCCGATCCAGATCATCAGCACGATTTCCAGGAACGCCGCGATAAACGCCGTGGCTCCGACCTTGAACAGCTTGCGCAGGCTGAACTCCAGGCCCAGGCAAAACATCAGGAAAATCACCCCCAGCTCGGCGAGGGTCTTGATGGTTTGTTCATCGTGGATCAGGCCGAACGGCGGCGTGTGCGGGCCGATAATGAAACCGGCGACGATATAACCGAGAACCACCGGTTGTTTGAAACGATGAAAGAGCACGGTCACCACGCCCGCGACCAACATGATCACTGCCAAATCCTGAATGAAGCTGATGGCATGCATGGTATGGCGCTCCTTGAGTGTTAGTGCTCAAACGACAGACGCAGGAAAGGTCTGTTGAACCAGAGTAAAAATCTGCTTATGGCGTAGGAATTGCCTTTGGGATGGGCTTTTGAAGGGTAACACCGCGACTTCCGGCAGAAAGGCGGTGCAATATATGGAAACAGATCGATCAAGGCGTGACGGCAGCCCCCTGCCTGGCGTCCCGATACTGTTGGTTTTGAAAAGCCGACCATGCACCCGCAGAGGTGCGCTCCCGAAAACCTGCCTTGACCCGTGAGAACGCTATGGAACCCGGAAACGCCCAACTGTCGATGACGGTATTGATGACCCCCGACATGGCCAACTTCTCTGGCAATGTCCACGGCGGCACCCTGCTCAAATACCTCGACGAAGTGGCCTACGCCTGCGCCAGCCGTTATGCCGGCCGCTACGTGGTGACCCTGTCGGTGGATCAGGTGATTTTCCGCGAGCCGATCCATGTCGGCGAGTTGGTGACATTCCTGGCATCGGTCAACTACACCGGCAACACCTCGATGGAGGTGGGCATCAAGGTGGTGACCGAGAACATCCGCGAACGCTCGGTGCGCCACACCAATAGCTGTTTCTTTACCATGGTCGCGGTGGATGACCAGCGCAAACCGGCCGTCGTCCCGCCGCTGCAACCGCAGAACAGCGAAGACAAGCGCCGCTTCATGCAGGCCCAGCAGCGCCGACAGATTCGCCAGGAGCTGGAAAAGCGTTATCAGGAAATCAAGGGCGACGCTTAAAGCAAAAGATCGCAGCCTGCGGCAGCTCCTACGGAGTACGCATTGCCCTGTAGGAGCTGCCGCAGGCTGCGATCTTTTCCGCCGCGCTTGCGTTACAAACTGATCGGCGTCGCCTCAAACCGCACTCGCGGATGGGCGATCCGGTCCTGCGCCCGTACCAGCTCCAGCTCATAGCTGGCGCACGCCTGAGTTTCCAGCAGCACCTCATGCACCGCTGCTGCGGTGAACTCGAACGCCGCCACCAGGCTGTCGCCCAGCAGCACGCGAGCCAGGAACAGCCCGGACGTCAGGTCGCCCACGCCCACCGGCTGCCGCGGGAACGCCAACAATGGCCGACGCAGGTGCCAACTCCCTTCAGCCGTCACCAGCAGCATCTCGAAAACCTCCTCCGGTTTGCCGGGATAGTCCAGATGCTTGACCAGCACAGCCTTCGGCCCACGCGCCAACAGCGCCCTGGCCATGGCCAGGCAATCGAACAACGACTGCGGCTTGCGCCCCGAGAAGCTGTCCAGCTCCAGCTGATTCGGGCACATGAAGTCGGCTACGGCCGCCGCTTCCTCCAGCAGGAAGTCACTGACCTCGACCGGCACGCTGCAGCCCTTCTCCGGGTGCCCCATCACCGGATCGCACAGATACAGCGCCTTGGGGTTGATCGACTTGATCCGCGCCACGCCCGTAAGGATCGCCCGGCCCTGAGCCGCACTGCCGAGGTAGCCCGACAAAACGGCATCGCAGTTGCCCAGCTCACCAATCGCCGCGATGCCTTCCACCAGTTCGGGAATCTGATGCGGCGGCAGTATTTCACCCGCCCACTGCCCGTATTGCGTGTGGTTGGAGAACTGCACGGTATTGAGCGGCCAGACATTCACCCCGACCCGCTGCATCGGGAAAACCGCGGCGCTGTTGCCAGCATGGCCGAACACCACGTGGGACTGGATGGCGAGCAGATGGGGCGTACGTTTCATGCGGTGAGTTTTCCGTAAAACGAATGAAATTCGAGCCGCGCAGTATGCGACTAAACACAGCCTGTACGACAGACCAGCGACGCAGTTAAGCTGGCACTATCTTGTTGGAGCACCCTGTTGATGCTGACCCTCGGAAATATCTTCGTGCTGATGCTGCTCGCCACCGGCGGCGCCTGGCTGTGGCACAACCACGGCTTGCGCGAACGTGCGCTGGAGCGGGTCAAACAGCATTGCGCCAAACTCCAGATCGAACTGCTGGACGGCAACGTGGCGTTGAGAAAATCGGTTTTATCAAAGATGCGAACGGACGTCGACGCTTGGCGCGTGTGTATAACTTTGAATTCACCGTAACCGGCGAGACCCGTCATAACGGGACCATTACCCAATTCGGCGCCCACAGCGCGCAGATCGAACTGGCGCCCTACCCGATGCCGTTTGACGACACCCCGGCGGTGGTTGATGTGGTGAGGCCTCGCGCGGAAGTCATTGAGCTGAGCCAATGGCGGCAGGAACACACGAAGTGGCGGCCATAGATCAAAAGATCGCCGCCTTCGGCAGCTCCTACATTTGAAAAGCGATCCCCTGTAGGAGCTGCCGAAGGCGGCGATCTTTAGATCTTCAACCCATCCGACAGTCGGCCAAACTTCTTTGCAGCGATTCAACATCTTGAGGCTCACTGAAGATCAGCTCAATCCGCGAATCCTGACGCCATTCGCTCGGCTGCCAATCCAGCACCGAGTTATCCACCGCATTCGCTGAAACCCAACCATCGACGCTGTGGATAACCAGCTTCGCCCGCCGCCAGGCAAGGCTTTCAAGCCAGTTGCCAACAAGTGCGGCATCGAATGTCTGGCTTGGATGCCAACGCCAGCCAATGCTCCAGCCACCCTCCTGCACCTGACTCAAGCAAATCGGCAGCGCGGCATCGCTCCAGATAGCCGGCATTTGCGCCAATCCCTTGGGGACGATGAAGTTATCCACACCTGCGAAAGCCCGACTCCCAAGCCCCGGTAACTCGCTCAACGGCATGACCGCTTGCTGCGTCCAGAACATCGGACGATCCGGCAACTGCGCCACAATCCGCTGACGATCATCCTCTTCAAGGCCTTCTGACTTGTTCAGCAGCAACAAACCCGCGCTGTTCAACGCCTCCTGTTGCGCCGCCGGCAGCGGTTTCCCGGCGGCGAGCGCCTGGGCGTCAAGCACCAGAACACACGGCTGGACCACCAGCACGCCTTGCCAAGGCGACTCGCTCAATTGCCGGAGCAACTGAGCTGGATGCCCCAACCCCGAGGGTTCGATAAACAACCGATCCGGCCGCGCCTTGCGCAACAACCGGCCGAGGCCGATCTGAAACGGCGCGCCATTCACGCAACACAAACAACCCCCGGCCACTTCACCCAGTGCGATACCATCGGCGTCCTGGGTCAGCAGCGCGGCGTCGAGGCCGATCTGGCCGAACTCATTGATCAGCACCGCCCAGCGCTCGTTCGCCGGGCGCTGCGCCAGCAGGTGCTTGATCAGGCTGGTCTTGCCGGCGCCCAAGGGACCGGCAATGACGTGAGTGGGGATGTTCTGCAACATGGTCGAAGTTTTCTGAGGAGGTAAGGGATGCGGTTGATGGGATTGTCGTTGTTGCTGGCGCTGATATCGGGCGAGGTGTTGGCCCAGGCGTGCGTGGTACATAGCACGGCGGAACGGCTCGACGTGAAAGTCTGCCAACAGAACCGCAACATCCCGGAAAAACTCTTCGCCGATGGTTTTTGCCAGCCGAACCTTCCCGGGCAAAAAGTCGACGTGCAGTACGTCGCCCAATGTCCCAGCGGCGCCTTCGGCGTGTGCAGCAATGCCCAAGTCGCCAATATGCCCTACCGCCAGGATATTCACTATTACGGCGTGGCCACCGATGCGGCGTATTTGAAGCCGTTTTGCGAGGCACAGAGCCAGGGAAACTGGCTAAAACCCTGAGCCACTAGCTCAGCCAGTCGAGCGTCAGGATTAACCGGCGCTCACCCAACGCCAGTTGTGGCGAGCGGTGGATCAGGCCGAAGCCTTCATTACCATGCCACTTCTCCCCTTTGAACAGCGCCACGTCACCACTGCTGACTTGCTGGATCGACGACTGGGGTTCTGCCTCGGGTTTGCCCAGTTTCCGGCGATCCATCGCCCCTTCTTTCAGCCATTGGCTGCCAATGCCTGCATACGTGGTGATCAGCCGTACCGGCACATGGTCAACGTGAAAGCGTGGGCACATGGCAGTGTCCAGCACGCGCAAACGCAGGCCGATGCGCCTGGCGCCGAGCAAACAGGCAAAAGCGCTGACCAGCCAGGAGACGTCGGCAATGAAGCCTTCGTAGCCTTCAAGATCGCGGAAGCTTGAGGCCAGTCCGTTGAGGTTGGGCTCGGCGTCTTCGTTAGCGATTTCCAGGGACAGCGACTCCGCCAGCGGTTCGTTCAGGGACAGAAGTAAACTGGCGAAATCCGCGATGTGTAACGGGAGTTGGCGCTGCCAGACGGCGAGATTGGCGTCGTCGTGGAGAATGTTGGCCAGGACTTTTGGGGTTGTTCCGTGATGCTGACGTATTGGCCGTACGGACGCCTTCGCGAGCAGGCTCGCTCCCACAGGGTTGAGTACGAGCATCAGGCAGCCTCTTCGTGCCAGGGGCCGAATGGGTCCGCCAACTGGCGCCAGCCTTCAATGCCTTGGGCCATTTCATCGTCGGTGAGCAGGCAGCTATCGAGTTCGCCAGTGAGTTGCGCGAAGTCGATGTTCTGGCCAATGAACACCAGTTCCTGACGGCAATCGCCAGTGGTCGCAGTCCAGTTCTCCATGATCCCGGCGGTACTTTCTTCGTCCTGCGGCCATTGGGTTTTTGGCACAAAACGCCACCAGCGTCCGGCGAAACCGTGGCGCATCAAGCCACCGGCCTGGGACCAACTCCCGGCGTCCATGTGCTTGCTGGCCAGCCAGAAAAAGCCTTTGGAGCGCAGCAGCTTGCCATTCACCCAAGGGCGGTCGATAAAGCTGAAAAACCGTTGTGGGTGGAACGGACGACGCGCGCGATAGGCCGTCGAAGCGATGCCGTACTCTTCAGTTTCCGGCACGTGTTCGCCGCGCAACTCCTGCAACCAGCCCGGAGCCTGGGCGGCTTTTTCGAAGTCAAAGCGTCCGGTATTGAGGATTGTGTTCAAAGGGATTTCTCCCATGACCATCGGGATGATTTGCGCTTGGGAGTTGAGCCGTTCAAGGATCGCAATCAATTCCTGGCGCGCGCTGCTGCTGATCAAATCGATCTTGCTGATCACAATCACGTCGGCGAATTCGATCTGCTCGATCAGCAGGTCGGTGATCGAGCGCTCATCCTCCTCGCCCAGGGTTTCGCCACGGGACGCCAGGCTCTCGGCAGCCTGGTAATCGAGCAGGAAGTTCATGCCGTCGACCACGGTGACCATGGTGTCGAGCCGGGCGATGTCGGCCAGGCTTTGGCCTTCTTCGTCGCGGAAGGTAAAGGTTTCCGCCACCGGCAGTGGTTCGGAAATGCCGGTAGATTCGATCAACAGGTAATCAAAACGACCGTCCTTGGCGAGCTTGCTGACTTCTTCCAGCAAATCTTCGCGCAAGGTGCAGCAGATGCAGCCGTTGCTCATTTCCACGAGTTTCTCTTCGGCACGGTTCAGGCTGACGTCGCGCTGAACTTCGCTGCCATCGATGTTGATCTCGCTCATATCGTTGACGATCACGGCGACCCGCAGGTTTTCGCGGTTACGTAGTACGTAATTAAGCAACGTACTCTTGCCGGCGCCGAGAAAGCCCGACAGGACGGTCACGGGGAGACGATTGGGCATCAGGTATTCCTCACAGGATGTGGCCGGTCAAATCGCCCGTTGATGGCGTTCGCGCAGCTCTTCACGTTCTTTGGCTTCGATACACAGGGTGGCGGTGGGCCGCAGCAGCAAGCGCTTGAGGCCGATCGGCTCGCCGGTTTCGCGACACCAGCCGTATTCACCGCGGGCCAGGTGTTCGAGGGCTTCGTCAATCTTGTCCAGGAGCTTCTTTTCCCGCTCCAGCAGGCGCAGTTGCCATTGGCGCCGTTCTTCGGTGCTGCCGACGTCGGCGGGATCGCTGCCAGGTTCCTGTTCGCGCAACATGTCGAACTCTCCGGCAATGCGCGCTTGCAGCTCGCAGCGTTGAGCAAGCAACAAGTCACGGAAGAAACCTTGCTGGGCGTCGTTCATGTAATCGGCGGCGGGTTGGGCCAGGAGGTCTTGTTCAGTCATGGGAGGATCACAAGGGCGGGGCGTATTTCAATGTTATAGTATAACAACACAAATAAACCACTCCCCTCTTGTTCGCCACGACAAAGGGCACGATGCTTGAGCCCGTTCGGTCCTTGAGAAATGCCATGGGAAACGCCCTGAAGTGTGCGCTGCTGAGTCTTTCGCTATTGATCACCGTCGAGGCCCGGGGACAAATCCCGAGCCTGGCCACGTGCACCCGCAGCGCCAATCTGCTCGCGTGTGTCGACCATGACGGCAACGCATACAGCGTCAACACTGTCGGCAGCACGATCTATCTGCGCGGTTTTGAAGTGACTGGCAAACGCTATTGGGCGCAGACCAGCAGTCGCTACGGACAACTGACGTTTTTTACCGGCCTCGCCTCCGATGGCGAAGCCTGGGTCGGCTACACCCGCCGTGTGGGCTGGACCACCATCAACCGGTTTTCCAGCTCCGGCGGCAGCAGCGGCAAATTCACCTGTAGCCGGATTACCGGCTGCTAGACCTGGGCTTTTTTCTGCTCCTGCTGCCAGGCGACATAGCTGTTGAGCGGCGGATTCTTCTGGAAATAGCGCTGTAGGCCTTCGAACAAACCGTCAGCCACGGCCTGCTGATGCCGCGCGGTGACCAGCCGCTGACTGTCGCGGGCGTTGGAGATGAAGCCGGTTTCCACCAGGATCGACGGCACGTCCGGCGACTTCAGTACCGCGAATCCGGCCTGTTCCACGCGCTTCTGATGCAGGGTGGTGATGCCCGCCAGGCTGCCGAGCACGGTGCTGCCCAGCTGCAAACTGGCGGCAATGGTCGCGTTCATCGACATGTCGAGAATCACCCCGGCGAGCATCGGGTCCTTGTCCTTGAGATTGAGCAGGCTGGTGGCGCCCAACAGGTCCGCGCCGTTCTCGCGCTGCGCCATAAATCTTGCCGTGGCCGAGGTCGCGCCACCTTCAGACAGGCAATACACCGACGCGCCGGACGCTGTGAGTCGTGGCGCGGCATCGGCATGCACCGAGATGAACATGTCGGCGTTGTGCTTGCGGGCAATCTCCACGCGTTTGCGCAGCGGGACGAAGAAGTCATCGTTGCGCACCAGTTTCACGTCGTAGCCCTTCTCGCGTTTCAATCGCTTGGCCAACAACTGTGCAATCGACAGCACCACGTCTTTTTCCCGCTCACCTTTGGCGCCGACCGCGCCTGGGTCTTTGCCACCGTGGCCGGGGTCGACCACCACGATGATGTCGCGCTTGGGGTGAGCCTTGTCGATGATCGGCTTACGCATCGGCGCAGCTGCAATCTGTAATGGCGCAGCGGTTTTAAGGTCGAGCACCAATCGATGGCCCTGCCCGTCCTGGGGCGGCAGCAGAAAACTGTTGAGCTGCACCGTCCCGCTGAGATCGAGGACGATTCGTGTATCACCCTGACCGTAGTGACCGGAACGAATGGAACGGATCACCGTGTTGTTCAGCGCCAACTGACTGAAATCACCGCTGAGGTTGGCGCCACTCAAATCGATGATCAGCCGCTCGGGGGCGCTCAGGGAAAAAGTCTTGTACTGCACCGGTCCGCTCAGATCGAACACCAATCGCAGCTTGTCATCCGAACGCCAGAGCCGCGCGTTGCGAATCTGCGTGGCCGAAACACTAAAGGGCAACGCGAAGGCCGCGCTGGCCAGAATCAAGTTGAGCAAGTGACGTCTGTGCATGGTGAAAGCCCGCTCGCGAAAAAGGCATCGTCGATTTAGATGTAATAATATAACATGCCAAATCAACTCCCACGATGGACCTGCTCATGAATGCGCTGACTCTGCCGGATATCGCCGCGCAGGCCTCACGCCAAGCCCTGCCACTGGAGTGGGTGGGCATGTGCGGCATTGCTCTTCCTGTTTTATTTGATGGCCAACAGCTGAGCGCAAAGGCTGATGCCGGTGTGAGTCTCGACGATGGTGAGGCGCGCGGCATTCATATGTCGCGACTCTATCTCGCGTTGGAAATGCTTGAACAGGAAAGCCTGACGCCGGAGTTACTGCGCAGAGTTTTGCAGCGCTTTCTCGACAGTCATGAAGGATTGTCCTCAAACGCTTACCTGAAAATTCACACCGATTTATTGCTCAAAAGACCGGCACTAATCAGTCCTTTGGCCGGCTGGAAAACCTATCCAGCGAGCATCGAAGCGCGATTGAAAAACGATATGTTCCACGTGGAACTAAAAATAGACGTTCCTTATTCCTCTACGTGTCCGTGTTCAGCAGCGTTGTCGCGCCAACTCATCCAACAGCAATTCCTTGATGATTTCGCCAATGCACCACTGCAACACGCCGATGTCATGGCCTGGCTCGGCTCCACAAAAGGCATCGTCGCAACACCGCACAGCCAACGCAGCACCGCGCATTTGCAGCTGCACCTGGACGACTATCTCGATGACTTTCCATTAATCGCCGTCATCAACGACGCCGAAGCCGCCCTCGGCACCGCCGTGCAAACCGCCGTGAAACGTGCCGACGAACAAGCCTTCGCCTTGGCCAATGGTCAAAACCTGATGTTCTGCGAAGACGCCGCGCGACGCTTGAACCTGGCCCTGAAACGCTCCCCTGGCATCAATGGATTCCACGTCCGAGTCGTACACGCCGAAAGCCTCCACGCCCACGACGCCGTTGCCGAAAGTCGCTGGAACTGGGAGGCAGCCGCATGATCCGCTGCCAATCCCTACGCTGGGGCGCTCCCGGCCAACCACTCACACCCGCCGTAGATTTCGAACTGCCCGAGGGTAGCCTGACCGCCGTAATCGGCGCCAACGGCTCGGGTAAAAGCAGCTTGCTGAAAGTCATCGCCGGACTGCAAAAACCACTGGCCGGCAAAACCGTGCTGGATGTTCCACGCAAGGGCGGCCTCTCGTTCCTGCCCCAGCAACAACACCTGGACCGGCAATTCCCCATCAGTTTGCAAGAGTTGGTGGCCGCCGGTTTCTGGGGCAGCAAGCAATCGCCAGACGTGCGCAGCCAACGCCTGAAAAACACCCTTGAAGATTGGTGTTTGACAGGCCTGGAGAATCGCCCGCTGATGGCACTCTCCGGCGGCGAGTTGCAGCGCGCCCTGCTCGCCCGATTGAGCCTGGCTCAAGCCCCCTTGCTACTGCTCGACGAACCGCACGCCGCCCTCGATGAACTCGGCCAGGAACTGCTCTGGAAACACATCCACACGTGGCACGCCAACGGTCGAACCCTGGTCGTCGTGTGCCACGACCTGGCCGCAGTTCGCCAACACATCCCGCAAACCCTGCTGATCAAAAACACCGGCTGCACGCTCGGACCGAGCACCGACCTGATTCGCCAACAACCCCAAACGCAGGTGGCCTGATGATCGCGGCCGCACACCTTTGGCAACCGTTCCAAGAGTTCGTGTTCATGCGCCGGGCTTTACTCGGCGGTCTGGTTTTGGCGTGCAGTACTGCGCCACTTGGGGTGTTTCTGATTCTGCGCCGCATGAGCCTGATCGGCGATGCGGTCGCTCACGGCATCTTGCCCGGCGCCGCGCTGGGCTTCTGGTTCGCCGGCCTGAGTCTTCCAGCGCTGACCATTGGCGGCCTCGGCGCCGGTCTGAGCATGGCCGGGCTCGCGGCGTGGATCACCCGCCGTACCGGCCTGCGCGAAGACGCCAGCCTCGCCGCGATCTACCCGATCTCCCTGGCCAGCGGTGTACTGATCCTCGGCATCGCCGGAAAACGTCTGGACCTCTTGCACCTGCTGTTCGGCTCGGCATTGGCAGTCGATGGGCCGACATTGACCGGCATGCTCTGGGTCTCCGGCTTCAGCCTGATCGCCATGGCCCTGATCTATAAACCGCTGTTGCTGGACACCCTTGATCCGCTGTTCCTGCAAACCGTCAGCCGTCTCGGGCCACTCGCCCACGGGGTGTTTTTGACCCTGGTGGTGCTGAACCTGGTGATCGGATTCCAGGCCATCGGCGCGCTGATGGTGGTCGGTTTGATGATGTTGCCGGCCGCCGCTTCACGCTTCTGGAGCCGCCGTTTGCCGGCGCTCATAGCAATCGCCGCCGTGCTCGGCTGCCTCTCGGTGTGGTTCGGTTTGCTGCTGTCGTTCTATTACTCGCTGCCTAGCGGCCCGGCCATTGTGCTGGTGGCTGGTGGTTTGTATCTGCTGTCCGTGGTGTTCGGTCCGGTGCACGGCTTGCTGCGCCGCCCGCCTTTGCTCACATCCCAATGAGGTGTTTCCCGATGCGCGCTTTACTCGTGCTGTTCAGTTTGATGCTGTCGATGTCGCTGTCTGCAGCTGAAAAACTGCAGGTGGTCACCAGTTTCAGCATCCTTGCCGACATGACCCATCAGGTCGGCGGAGATCATATCCAGATCACCAACATGGTCGGCCCGGACGCCGATGCCCACACCTACGAGCCGACCCCGGACGATGCCAAGGCCTTGCTCAAAGCCAGGCTCATCATCAAGAACGGCCTTGGTTTCGAGCCGTGGCTGGATCGCCTGGTGACCAGCACCGAAACCAAAGCACCGGTGATCAGCGCCAGCCACGGTGTAATTCCTCGCTCGCTGGATGAAGACGGCGAAACCATTCCCGACCCACACGCCTGGCACAACCTGGCAAACACCGAGTTGTATATCGCCAACATCACCAAGGCACTGATTGCCGCCGACCCGGCGAACAAAGCCGACTACCAGCGCAACAGCCAGGCTTACCTGAAACAGATCTACGCCCTGCTCGCCGAAGCCAAAGCCAAGCTCGGTTCGCTGCCCCCAGGTAACCGCAAGATCGTCACCTCCCACGACGCGTTCGGTTATCTCGGTCAGGCCTACGGCATCGACTTCATGGCCCCTCAAGGCCTGTCCACCGAGCGCGAACCTTCCGCTGCGGAAGTGGCGGCACTGATCACCCAGATTCGCCAGGCCAAGGTCAAAGCGGTGTTCATGGAAAACATCAAGGACGCTCGCTTGCTGAAGCAAATCGCCGATGAAAGCGGCGCACATATCGGTGGCACGTTGTACTCCGATGCACTCGCGGCAAGCGGACCGGCCAGCACTTTCGCCGGGCTCTTCGAATACAACCTCAACACGCTGTACGACGCGTTGAGCAAGCCATGATCCGAAAGAATCCCTCAGGTGATCTGCCAGTGATTGCGCAGACCGCGTACGTGGATAAAACCGCGATTATCTGCGGCAAAGTGGTGATCGGCGAGAACGTCTTCGTTGGTCCCTACGCGGTGATTCGCGCCGACGAAGTCGATGCCTCGGGCGAAATGGAGCCGATCACCATCGGCGCCAACTCGAACATCCAGGACGGCGTGGTGATCCATTCCAAGTCCGGCGCAGCGGTGACCATCGGCGAGTTCAGCTCAATCGCCCACCGCTCCATCGTTCATGGCCCGTGCACCGTCGGCAACCGGGTGTTCATCGGTTTCAACAGCGTGTTGTTCAACTGCGTAGTCGGGAATGGCTGCGTGGTGCGGCACAACTCGGTAGTCGACGGCCGGGACTTGCCCGATGCCTTCTACGTGCCGTCCACTACGCGTATCGGCCCCGGCACCGACCTGTCGCAGTTCCCGCCGGTGAGCGTCAGTGCCTCGGAGTTTTCCGAAGACGTGGCGCGCACCAACGTCGATCTGGTGCGCGGCTACAAAGCACTGCAGAACGAGTTCTGACCATGAACAGCGTGCTGATTCGCAATGCCCGGTTGGTGAACGAAGGTCGCGCGTTTGACGGCGACCTGTTGGTGAGCCATGGCCGCATCGTCAAGATCGCCAGCAGCATCGAAGGCGAAACGGCGAGCGTGGAAATCGATGCGCAAGGTCAATGGCTGCTGCCGGGGATGATCGACGACCAGGTGCACTTTCGTGATCCTGGGGCGCCGGACAAGGGTAGCTTTTACACCGAATCCAGGGCCGCCGTGGCCGGTGGCATCACCAGCTTCATGGACATGCCGAACACCCATCCGGCCACCCTTACCGTCGAAGCACTCGCCGATAAAAAGCGCCGTGCAGCACTCAATTCGGTGGCCAACTACGGCTTTCATTTCGGTGTGAGCAACGACAACCTCGACACCGTTGCCGCACTCAATCCTTGCGAAGTCGCCGGGGTGAAAGTGTTCATGGGCGCATCCACCGGCCACATGCTGGTGGACGATCCGCGGATTCTTGAGCGGTTGTTCGCCGAGGTGCCGACAATCCTACTGGCCCATTGCGAACACACACCGAGTATCGACGCCAATGCCGCGACGCTGCGAGCGCAGTACGGCGAAGACATTTCTGCCGAAGCCCACCCACTGATCCGCAATGCCGAAGCCTGCTTTCGTTCCTCCTCAATGGCCGTGGACCTGGCCAGGCGTCATGGCACTCGGCTGCATGTTTTGCACCTGACCACTGCACGCGAACTGGCGTTGTTCGAAGACAAGCCACTGGCGCAGAAACGCATCACTGGCGAAGTCTGTCTGCATCATTTGCTGTTCGATGACCGCGACTACCCGCGTCTGGGCAACCTGATCAAGTGCAACCCGGCGATCAAATCCCAGGCCGACCGCGACGCATTGCGCCAAGCCCTGCTGAGCAACCGACTGGATGTCATCGGCAGCGATCATGCGCCCCATACATGGGCCGAAAAGCAGCGGACTTACAGCCTGGCGCCGTCAGGCCTGCCACTGGTGCAACACGCCCTGCCCGCGCTGTTGGAATTGGTCGCTGATGAAGTGCTGCCTATCGCCACCCTCGTGGCCAAGATCAGTCACCGGGTCGCCGATCTGTTTGCCATTCCCGACCGTGGTTACCTGCGCGAAGGCTATTGGGCGGATCTGGTGCTGATCAAACCCGAGCCCGACGGCGTCGACGTGTCACAACAACCGATCCTTTCTCAATGCGGCTGGACGCCCTTCGCCCACCACCGTTTTCGCCACAGCGTCAGCACTACCTTGGTGTCGGGGCAAATCGCCTGGCACGCCAATCGTCTACATGACAGCTGTCAGGGACTACCCCTGCGCTTCATGCGCTAACGCCACTGCCGAGAACACCCACCATGATCCACATCACCCTGCCCGACGGCTCATTGCGTGAATACGATCAGCCACTGTCCGTGTTCGAAGTGGCGGCGAGTATCGGGCTCGCGCTGGCCAACGCAGCGGTGGCCGGTCGGGTGGATGGCGTGTTGGTGGATTGCGGATACATGATTAGCGGCGATGCCCGCGTCAGCATTGTCACGCCTCGGGAACCTGATGGGCTGGAGATCGTTCGCCGCTCCTGTGCACTGGTGCTGGCGATGGCCGTCAAACAACTCCATCCAAATGTCCTGCTGCTGACGGGCTCGGCATTGGGCGACGGGTTCTTCTATGAGTTTGCGATGGAGCGGACGTTATCGTTGGACGACCTGCCAGAGATAGAAATGCGGATGCGCATACTCGCGGCGACCAACCATTCCATCCGCAGGCAGTTGTCATCAACCGAAAGACTGTCGGTGTATCGCCTGGGAGACGCCGAATACCTGTCCCGAGGTCCCCACGTTCCAGCCACCAAAGTGCTGCAAGCCTTCGCCCTTGATCATGTTGGCGGCAACTCGCCGCAACGGATTTACGGGACCTGCTGGTCCAGCCAACAGGAGCTGGACCATTGGCGAGCGCCCCCTCACGTGATGGTGGTGAACATCGATGAACGCCAGATCGGTTACACCCAATCGGTGACCGAGCAATTGCGCCGCAGTGGGGTGCGCGCTCATGCGGATCTGCGCAACGAAAAGATCGGCTACAAGATTCGCCTGCACAGTGAGCGGAACGTGCCGTATCTGTTGGTCGTCGGTGAGAAGGAAAAGGACGGTGGGTTTGTCAGTGTGCGCAGTGGCAGCGGGGAAGATTTTGGGCGAATGCGGATTGATGAGGTGTGTGGGTTTTTACACCCGAAAGATTGTGGGGTTTGACCTGACGCCATCGCGGGCAAGCCTTGCTCCTATGGGTATCACCGCCCGTAGGAGCAAAGCTTGCTCGCGATTGCTTTAAGCTCTCGGCTTCACAGTCCACAATAGAACGAAAGCTCGCATGTGCGCAAGCGCGCGCGTGGCGGCAATGATGATGATGGCGTTGCGTTGCAATCCGATGGTGCGGCTTGGAAGGACGCGGCGCTGGCGCC
>NZ_JAEKEZ010000007.1 GCF_016650815.1 Pseudomonas sp. TH31
AATAACTTGCAGAAAGCCGGAAAACCGCCCGATTCCTTCTATATAGGAGAGCAAAACCGCGCCCTCTATATAGAAGGAACCCTCAAAGCGCCCTGAGTGCAGGACTCAGCACTCACGCATCGACAGACAACCGCCAAAGAGGCCGATGAGCACCTGACGAGAAATGGTCTTTGAAAAATCGCCAGCCTGGCAGGGAAGAAAGCGACTGAGCGTGAAATCAAGTGGTGTCCCAGGGCAGGATCTGAAGGTTTTCAAGCTCGGGCGACGCCGCCCGATCCTGATGACCGAGCTAAAGCGTGGATCGAGCGCGCAGCCAAGGAAGGCGCTCGGTGAGTGCCAGAAGAGCAATAAAGGAGTCAATACCGGTGGTGCCTTGGCTGTTCTTGCGCTGCGCTTCCTCCGCCAATGCCCGAATGGGGACACAGACGAAAACACACATCACTTCAGTAGCACTTGGATGGCTCGAAGCGGCATGGGCGTCCAGCTGATGAATTCGAAACGCTAAAGGGACAGGTTGTCGGATTTGTTGGGAGGCTTACTCCCTGGACAGCGACCACCGCTCAAAAAGTTGGGCAGAACCTCGATACGAAGGCTCCTGAGAAACCTCTTGAGTCTGCGCAGGCCTTGAATGGATCAAACCAACGCGGCCATGGACGCAAGACTCGCACGGCGTAGTTACGCAAAATGCCAGCGAGATCATTAAGTCGGACCTCAAAGCTCTGGTGATTGAAACGTCCATAACGCCAGCCGCGGGGCGTCTCAACTTCGAAGATACCCCGCCCCCACACTGAAATATCGCGTTGCGTGACGTTTTGGTCTCTGTTATCGGTGCAGCTTCCTGCCGAGCTGCTGCATGGGTCGGATATCAAATCTGATACTTCTGAATTTCAGATCGGAAGGTGGAGATGGTTCAGAAATCGGCCATCAACGGTGTACTCAACTCTGAGCAAATCTCTACGACGGTGTAAAAAACAAAATAGCTTTTGGCTATCCCGTTATAACCAATGAATCTAAATAATAAAACGCGTATTCGTGAATGACGGCTAGCCTCGTAATCGGGCAGCGGTAGTAAAGATATTACTGCGCGCTCTCTTACTTACGATTGAAAGGAAATAACTCCCCATGGAAGGCTTCGCTATCGCAGCGTCTCAAATCGAATGCGTCAATGCTGAACGCTGTTCTGCGCTTTGCTTGGCGACCATGAGGGAAAAGGGTTCAGAACTAACCTGGCGTGATGAGTAGATTTTAAAACGCAGGGCTAACGCTGGAACGTGTCACCCATAACATTGCTCATGCTGTCGTCGTTTCTTCTTCGAAGAGGCGAGATATGACAATTAATAAAATACTAAACCTTACGAAAGGAAAATATCTTGCCACATTCAGTCGAATTTCATAACAGAGCAGGGTTCGCCTCATCCTTCAGCATCCAGTGGAACGGTGGCGAAACCCCTAGAACCGAGATAATCACGGCCGGCGGCGTTGCGAAGCAAGACCTGCGCGAACTTGGTGTTCCTGAAGGCGTCTCCTGCTGGGCCAGGGCCTACGTTCAGGGGGGGCCTAATCACGATTCGGGCGACAATTTCGACTACAGGAACGCCGATAGCTCCATCGCCTCTTACTCGATCACCGGCACGACACTCAATCCGTCCTTCAGCCTGGACATCATCAACTAAGCATCCAGCCCCGCCACTTTGCGTGACGGGGCACTTTCTGCACTTATCCCACCACTACAATCCAACCCACCGTTATCTATAGTTAGCCAGGCCTGACAGCAGGCTGGAGCAGGTGCAATCGCGCCCCTGAAATGGCTCTTGGGTTTCGGTGCCCTCCTCTCATCTCAAAATCATCGACTTTTTGAAATCACACCACTCATGTATTGATTTAAATCGCGCAGATCCTGAATCCTCCAAGGGTACGGCGATAGCTTTACACCATTCTCTTGCAATGTTCTTGGAATCAAGTCTCCATTTGGACGAAGTATTATCGATGATACAATAACGCCCGGATAATCATTTAGTCGTTTTTTGAAAGCGGACTTTGTAAGATCAGGTGTAGGCGGATTGCTTTTATTAGCCAATGGTCCTGTTCCTTTGAGATCTGTCCCATGGCACATGACGCATCTCTGTAAATAGAGATTTTTCCCATTGGCATTATCCGCAAAGGATAGTGATGTTTGAATTAGCGATAAAATCCCTAGCGAAGCGATGAATAATATTTTCATTTCTCATGTGGCCTTGTTGTATAAATCAGATCTGAATAGAGAGCAAAACCCGAAGGTGCCACTGCAACACTTAATCCTCTCGATAACATTTGAACCGAGATTGTTCATTCGCAATGTGCTCGCGCCCGCGAGAGATCGACTGACTCGCCGGCATTGCGACTTGAACCTCTGCAAAGCCGACGCTTATCGAGTCCATTTCGATAAACGTACTTACATCCTTCGAAAACTTGCTCATTGAGGGGGATGTATGGCCCGCCCCTCATTGCCTCATCCGAAAAAATGTCGGTGATGGAATAGACGCTCGGGAAGGCATCCCTCATTTTTACAAATCCAAGCCAAAGCGCATCGACCGCGTCAACTTTTCTAACAATGGTGGCCATTTGTACTTCTGAGAATGATGAGGTAGCGATGCGCAACTTCTCACCCTGCCTATCAATTTCTGACTTCAGAAGAGCAAGGTTCGAATCACCTTGCTCCTTGAACTCAGCTTTGAGCTGCTCCAATCGATCGTTATATTCATGGTTCACACTGGCTTTTAGGCGCTCGCCGATCCGCGCCCTGCCGAGCCAACCGATCATGAGTACGACCGCAGCAGGGGGAACAGCAGCTTTTACAGCACTCAACAAGAATTCCAGCAGACCTTCCATCGGCATCTTCCTTGAGCCGTGAATACAAAAAAGCCCCCTCCAGATCATTCTGAAAGGGGCATTATTTATTCCTCCTGCTGCCACGCTGCTGTCACAGAGAAACCTAGTAGTCAGGAGAATGGCCAGAAAGGCCCGAATTATATGGTGTCCCAGGGCAGGTTCGAACTGCCAGCCTTCCCCTTAGGAGGGGGATGCTCTATCCAATTGAGCTACTGAGACACAAAGTCGCCCGCGAGGACCGCGGTACGATGGACGGCGAGCATGTTAACGGGCAGGCCTGCTTTTGTCATGTTGTCCTTAAGCTTTTTAAGTGTAGGCAAATGCCTCAAGCCCAAGGCGCACCACTCGTCGTGCAAATTGCATCAGCCCGAAACGCCATCATTGCAATCTGCAATGACGAGCACCATCAGAATCACCTTAATCGATTGTTTTTAAAGGATTTAATAGGCGCCAGACTATTGGCATGCAGGCTGCTTTAGCTGTTCTCCAAGAACAAGATGGAGGACACCTCATGAACAGCCCCCTTTTACTCTCGAATGTAATCGCCTTGGTGCTGCTGCTCGGCTTTCAATTTGCCCCCGAGAGTGATACTGCAATGGTTACTCAGCGTATGCCCCATTACCTGCAGCTGCAAAAGGCACCACAATTAGCGGTCATGAGCGATCTGCAAGGCGCCGCCACCCAGGAAGCCAGCCAAAGGAGATACCCGTTGCCGGCGCAGTCTTCCGAACGCCTGGTATTTTGAATCACCTTAACAGGAGCACCGTATGTCCAAATCAGCCACAGGTTTTTTTATCCTGGCCTTGTTGAGCGGCATTCTTCATCTGTCATTGACCCAGGATCAAGCCGTCACTCTGCCCTTGATCGCCTGCGGCGTGTTTGGTGTGTTGTTCGTACTGGCGCTGATCGTCGGGCGCCGAATCAAATTTGATCCGGTTTTGCGCTGAGCTTCAGCAGACTCAAAAGACTCTTGACCGTGACAGCCAAGTCGCCAGAGTTATCCAGTCGATGGATCAGCACGTCACCGATCGAACCGTCAGCCACAAATAATCCATTACGTCGAAGCCTGGCTTCAATATCCACCAGACTTTCACGACCCCGTCGCAACAACCGCTCGCGCAACACGTCATCCTTGACCGTCAGCAATACTGGCAGCAGCGTGGGATAACGCTCCAGCGCAGCGAGCAAATGCCCCCGAGAGCCATTCATCAGCACATGGCAACCCGTACCCAGCCATTGGTCTATTTCGATGGGAATACCGTAATCCAGTCCATGTGCATGCCAGAAGAGTGCAAAGTCGCCCTCACTGCGGCGCCGCTCGAATTCCGCCAAGGAAACGCCTACTGCCTCCTCCCCTTTAGATTCGGCCGATCGTGTAATGACGCGCCGGACCACTTCACAACCGAGCGCCCGCAATGGCTCTCTAGCGGCATCGATAAGCGTGTCCTTACCCGACCCGGAAGGCCCCATCAGATAAATCAACCTGCCATCCATCCTGAAATCATCCCGCACTACAGGCTCGCCTCTAGTAAATCGGCCATTTGCCACTATTCTATACAGGTAAGGATCGTGATCGAATCCGCACAGCATGCACCCTCAGACGTCTTCGGACATCACCCGCGGGAGCAAGAGGACGCGGCCAGGGATGTGGACCAGGCAAACTTTTCAAACCAGTCCGCATTTCTGATAATTGGTGCTGGCATAACGCCTTTATCCAGTTCAGTATTTGTCACAGAATTGACGCCAATGATCTGGCTACTTTGAGGCATGATGCGAGCCTCTATCAATTCAGGTTGAACATTTGGCCAGAGTGCTTGTCCTAACAGACATCCTGCGGCCAATCCCGAGAACCGCTCCCCTGAACTAACCGGTTAAATATATGCGCCCATTGAAACAGGCAATTTATTCCAGCCGTACGGCTGACAAGTTCGTCGTACGTCTGCCAGACGGAATGCGTGAACGCATTGCCGAGGTGGCTCGCAATCATCATCGCAGCATGAACTCCGAAATCATTGCGCGCCTTGAGCAGAGTCTTATTCAGGAAGGCGCACTGGGCGAAGAGCTGAGCATGCGCCTGGACAGCCCAGAGCTGTCACTGCACGAACGCGAACTGCTGCAACGCTTCCGCCAACTCTCCCACCGTCAGCAAAACGCACTCGTTTCGCTGATCGCCCATGACGCTGAAATGGCCGCAGACGCGTCCTGACTCACTCTGTAAAACTCAAGCCAGCATAATCGCTGGCTTTTTTTTGCCCGAAATTCGGAGCAAAAAAAACCCGCCAATTTGGCGGGCCTTGAAGAAGCAGTTCAGAGCAGGAAGATTGTCGCCAACCCCAGGAAGATGAAGAACCCGCCACTGTCGGTCATGGCCGTGATCATCACACTGGCGCCCATTGCCGGGTCGCGCCCCAGACGCGCAAGTGTCATGGGTATCAATACCCCCATCAGCGCCGCCAGCAACAAGTTAAGCGTCATGGCCGCAGTCATCACTACGCCAAGGGACCAACTGCCATAGAGCAGATAGGCGACGACGCCAATCACCCCCCCCCACACCAAGCCATTGATCAGCCCCACCGCAAGCTCTTTGCGCATCAAGCGCGATGTGTTGCCGGTGCTGACCTGATCCAGGGCCATCGCCCGAACGATCATGGTGATCGTCTGATTACCCGAGTTACCACCAATACCCGCCACGATAGGCATCAATGCTGCGAGCGCTACCAGTTTCTCGATGGAACCTTCAAACAGGCCGATTACCCGGGACGCTATAAATGCAGTGATCAGATTCACCGCCAGCCAGGCCCAACGGTTACGCAGGGATTTCCAGACTGACGCGAAAATATCTTCTTCTTCACGCAGACCTGCCATGTTGAGAACTTCGTTTTCGCTCTCTTCACGAATCAGGTCGACCATTTCATCGATGGTCAGACGACCGATAAGCTTGCCGTTCTTGTCGACAACAGGCGCGGAGATCAAGTCATAACGCTCGAACGCCTGAGCGGCGTCGTAGGCATCCTCGTCCGGGTGAAAACTCACCGGATCACTGGCCATGACTTCGGAAACCTGTTTATCCGGATCGTTAACCAGCAACCGCTTGATCGGCAGGACACCCTTGAGCACGCCGTCGTAGTCGACGACAAACAACTTGTCGGTATGCCCCGGTAACTCTTTAAGGCGACGCAGGTAACGCAGAACCACTTCAAGGCTGACATCCTCGCGGATGGTCACCATCTCGAAGTCCATCAGCGCACCGACCTGCTCCTCGTCATAGGACAACGCGGAGCGAACGCGCTCACGCTGTTGGCCATCAAGGGTTTCCATCAGTTCATGGACGACGTCTCGCGGCAGCTCGGAAGCCAGGTCAGCAAGTTCGTCGGCATCCATGTCCCTGGCTGCAGCCAGGAGCTCGTGATCGTCCATGTCGGCGATCAGGGTTTCACGGACCGAGTCGGATACTTCGAGCAGAATGTCGCCGTCACGATCAGCCTTGACCAACTGCCAAAGCGTCAGGCGATCGCCCAGCGGCAGGGCTTCCAGGATGTAGGCAACGTCAGCGGAGTGCAGATCATCGAGCTTGCGTTGCAACTCGACGAGGTTTTGCCGGTGGACCAGGTTCTCGACCCGATCGTGATTCGGGCCTTCCTGACGATGAGTCAGGTCTTCGACCACTCGCTGACGCTGCAGCAGCTCAACGACTTGAGCGAGGCGGTCCTGCAAGCTTTCCTGCGTTTTCTTTACTTCAACTTCGGACATAGGCGAACTCCACTCCCAGCAGCGGGGCACGCCGGAAGGATCAATCAGTCAATTCATGATTGGAAAAACGGGGTACTGAGTAACTACTGGGTAAGTCCATGGAGGTTTTCCACAAGCCCCGGCGGGGCTGACGGGCGCAATGATACACCGCCTGACGGTTTAAAACGTTAAAAAATCGTGGCCGAAACAAGCGCTTGCAAGACAAACCTGAGCGCTGTCCTTATCCATGAAACTGCGACGACTCATCCTGAAAAGAAAACACACCGCAGCCGAAAAATGTAGCGACTACCCTTCAGGCGGAACGTCATGGAGGACGCCGAATGCCATCAAACACACACCTTCTTTTGCTGACCACCCTACTCTGCCTGCCGACCTGGGCGCTTTCGGCGACCCTGCACCGATGCGAGGCACCCGACGGGCGCGTAACCTTCACCACACTGGGCTGCAAGGCCGAGGAAAGCCTTTCACTTCAAACCGTGCGCCCGTTCATGCCAGGCACCACCGTCGCGGTCATGCCTGAAGCCAGCACTCAGGAAAAATCAGGCATGAATGCAAAAAGAGGGAGCTGACCGTTGTCGGGCAATCAGAAGACAAATGTGGAAACCTGGTCGACGCCAAACAACGTCGCGAAGCGATCATCAACCAGCGGGTCGTTGCCGGCATGACCCGGCAGGACGTTGAAAGCGCACTCGGCAAACCGGACAAGATCAGTATTCGGAATTCGGCCATGAGTTACCGCTACGACCTCAAGCGAGGTCGCAGCGCACATGTCGAGTTTGATGAGAAAGGATGCGTCAAAGGAAAAGCCAAATCCCAGACGGCAAAAAGCCCGCGTTAGACGCAGGCTTTTTGGTGTTTGGTGCACTCGACAGGATTCGAACCTGTGACCGCTCGGTTCGTAGCCGAGTACTCTATCCAGCTGAGCTACGAGTGCATTTTGTGTTTTTAAACCAGACCACAACTGGCTGAAGCAAAGTCGCTCACATTTCTGCAAACAACTCTTAAATGGTGCACTCGACAGGATTCGAACCTGTGACCGCTCGGTTCGTAGCCGAGTACTCTATCCAGCTGAGCTACGAGTGCATTTGTTGCCGCGCATTATAGGCCGTCTAATCTCTATGTCAAACACTTTTTCTAGTAATTTCAACAACTTACCGAAGAAGCCAGATTACAACGTACTACGCAAATAATGGCGGAGAACGGGGGATTCGAACCCCCGACACCCTTTTGAGGTGTACTCCCTTAGCAGGGGAGCGCCTTCGGCCACTCGGCCAGCTCTCCGCAACACGGGGCGTATCTTAACCAACCTTTTCCCCGTTTGCAAACATAAAAAACGATAAAAATTAATGGCTTGGTTCTTCGTCCTTCTCTTTCTTGATACGCAGGTAAATTTCCTCACGATGCACAGCCACCTCTTTCGGGGCGTTGACACCAATACGCACTTGATTTCCTTTGACGCCGAGCACGGTCACGGTGATTTCGCCATCACCAATAATCAGGCTTTCTGCGCACCGACGAGTCAGAATCAGCATACCTTTCTCCTCACGCATTTCATTTCAGGGACAACAGTCTGCAAAAAAAAGGCACTCGACCTACAACCGGAACGATCGCAGCCCTACATGCCTGAGTATTGACCAGCGCGAGCAAAAGAACAGTTCTCGGGTCGCGCTATTCAAAAAAGACGAAGGGCGCGGTCAGACCGCGCCCTTCGGGAACCGCATCACTCACCCTGACGGGCAGGCGCGTCCAGTTCGAAAGCCGTGTGCAGAGCGCGCACAGCCAATTCCAGGTACTTCTCTTCGATCACGACGGAGACTTTGATTTCCGAGGTCGAGATCATCTGGATGTTGATGCTTTCCTTGGCCAGGGATTCGAACATGCGGCTGGCCACGCCTGCGTGAGAACGCATGCCGACGCCAACGATCGAGACCTTGGCGATCTTGATGTCACCAACGACTTCACGGGCACCGATCTCGCGAGCGGTGTTTTCCAGCACGGCTTGCGCGGCCTGGAAGTCATTGCGGTGTACGGTGAAGGTGAAGTCGGTGGTGTTATCGTGCGCAACGTTCTGCACGATCATGTCGACTTCAATGTTCGCGCCGCTGATAGGCCCAAGAATCTTGAACGCCACGCCCGGGGTGTCTGGCACGCCACGGATGGTCAGCTTGGCTTCATCGCGATTGAAAGCGATGCCGGAAATGATCGGCTGTTCCATGGTTTCCTCTTCATCAATAGTAATGAGGGTGCCCGGACCCTCCTTGAAGCTGTGCAGTACGCGCAGCGGAACGTTGTACTTGCCGGCGAATTCCACCGCACGGATCTGCAACACCTTGGAACCGAGGCTGGCCATTTCCAGCATCTCTTCAAAGGTAATCTTGTCCAGGCGCTGGGCCACGGACACCACACGCGGGTCGGTGGTGTAGACGCCGTCCACATCGGTGTAGATCTGACATTCGTCGGCCTTCAAGGCCGCTGCCAGCGCCACGCCGGTGGTGTCGGAACCGCCACGACCGAGGGTGGTGATGTTGCCGTGCTCGTCAACGCCCTGGAAACCGGCGACAACCACCACGCGACCAGCCTTCAAGTCACCGCGAATCTTCTGATCGTCAATCTGCAAGATACGCGCTTTATTGTGCGCGCTGTCCGTCAGAATCCGTACCTGATTGCCGGTGTAGGACACCGCTGGCACGCCGCGCTTGATCAGCGCCATGGCCAACAGGGCAATCGTCACCTGCTCACCGGTGGAGACGATCACATCCAGCTCACGCGGAACCGGCTGACTGTCGCCACTGATTTGCTTGGCCAGATCGATCAGACGGTTGGTCTCGCCGCTCATTGCAGACAGCACAACCACCAGGTCATCGCCGGCATCGCGGAATTTCTTAACCTTGTCGGCGACCTGCTCGATTCTCTCGACAGTGCCGACCGAGGTGCCTCCAAATTTCTGTACGATCAAAGCCATTTCAAAGCCGCCTCTGCCCATGAAGGGCGCCCAATAATCACTCAAACAGTTGCCGGCACCGCCACTAGACCGCGGCGCCGGCAAACCGCCTTATAAACCCTGCTCTACAAATGGCACGGTCAGGGCCAATGCCGCGTCCAGTGCGCCGGCGTCTACACCACCGCCCTGCGCCATGTCCGGACGACCACCGCCCTTCCCGCCCACTGCCGCAGCGGCCTGCTTCATCAAATCACCGGCTTTGAGTTGGCCAGTCAGGTCCTTGGTTACGCCTGCAACCAGAACGACCTTTTCCTCATGGACACTGCCGAGCAGGATCACTGCGCGGCCGAGTTTGTTTTTCAGTTGATCGACCAGCGCCAGCAGCGCCTTGCCGTCCTGACCGTCCAGACGCACGGCCAGCACTTTCACGCCTTTGACATCCAGCGCGGAGGCCGACAGATCGTCGCCCGCCGCACTGGCAGCCTTGGCTTGCAACTGCTCGAGTTGCTTCTCCAGCAGACGGTTGCGCTCCAGCACAGCCGACAGCTTGTCGATCAGGTTGTCGCGGCTGCCCTTGACCAGGTTGGCCGCTTCCTTGAGTTGTTCTTCGCCGGCGTTCAAGTAGGCCAATGCTTGCGCACCGGTGACCGCCTCGATACGACGCACGCCGGAGGCCACACCGCCTTCGCTGGTGATTTTCAGCAGGCCGATGTCGCCGGTGCGGTTGGCGTGGATGCCACCGCACAGCTCGACGGAGAAATCACCGCCCATGCTCAGCACGCGTACGTTGTCGCCATACTTCTCGCCAAACAGCGCCATGGCACCTTTTTGCTTGGCGGTTTCAATATCGGTTTCTTCGGTTTCAACGGCGGAGTTCTTGCGAATCTCAGCATTGACGATGTCTTCCAGTGCCTTCAATTGCTCAGGCTTGATGGCTTCGAAATGGCTGAAGTCAAAGCGCAGGCGCTGACTGTCGACCAACGAGCCTTTCTGCTGAACGTGTTCGCCCAGCACCTGACGCAATGCAGCGTGCAGCAAGTGCGTCGCCGAATGGTTCAGCGAAGTCGCGTGACGCACATCGGCATCGACATGAGTCTCTACCGGCGCGCCGACTGTCAGACTCCCCGAAGCCAGCACACCGTGATGCAGGAACGCACCACCCGTCTTGGTGGTGTCGCGCACGTCGAAACGGCTGCTGCCGACTTGCAGATAACCGCAGTCGCCGATCTGACCGCCAGACTCGGCGTAGAAAGGTGTCTGATTGAGAACGACCACGCCCTCTTCGCCTTCACTCAAGACGTCGACCGAGCGGCCTTCTTTATAGATAGCGACAATTTTGGCCGAACCGCTGGTGGCCTTGTAGCCGGTGAACTCGGTCGCCACGTCAACCTTGACCAAGGTGTTGTAGTCCAGGCCGAACGAACTGGCCGAACGTGCACGAACACGCTGGGCTTCCATTTCACGTTCAAAACCGACTTCGTCGACCGTCAGGTTACGTTCGCGAGCGATGTCAGCGGTCAGGTCCATCGGAAAACCGTAGGTGTCATACAGCTTGAACACCACGTCGCCCGGCACCACGGTGCCTTTGAGTTCCAGCAGATCCTGCTCGAGAATCTTCAGGCCGTGCTCCAGGGTTTTGGAGAACTGCTCTTCTTCAGCCTTGAGCACGCGCTCGATATTGCCCTGTTGCTGCTTGAGTTCCGGGAAGGCTTCCCCATCTCGGCGACCAGCGCCGCGACGATTTTGTAGAAAAAGCTGCCGGTCGCGCCCAGCTTGTTACCGTGACGGCACGCACGACGAATGATCCGGCGCAGCACGTAGCCACGACCTTCGTTAGACGGCAGCACGCCGTCGGCAATCAGGAAACCGCACGAACGGATGTGGTCCGAGACGACTTTGAGCGACGACTGATCGTCGTTGCTGCAGCCGATAGCCGCGGCCGATGCGCTCAACAGGTTCTTGAACAGGTCGATTTCATAGTTGGAATGAACGTGCTGCATCACCGCACTGATCCGCTCCAGGCCCATGCCGGTATCTACCGATGGCGCTGGCAACGGATGCAACACGCCATCGGCGGTGCGGTTGAACTGCATGAACACGTTGTTCCAGATCTCGATGTAACGGTCGCCATCTTCTTCCGGCGAACCCGGTGGGCCGCCCCAGATGTGGTCGCCGTGATCGTAGAAAATCTCGGTGCACGGGCCGCACGGGCCGGTATCGCCCATGGTCCAGAAGTTATCGGACGCGTACGGCGCACCTTTGTTGTCGCCGATGCGAATCATGCGCTCGACCGGAACACCGATTTGCTGGGTCCAGATGTCATAAGCCTCGTCATCCGAGGCATAGACCGTTACCCAGAGTTTTTCCTTGGGCAGTTTCAGGACACCGGTCAGGAAGGTCCAGGCGTAGGTAATCGCATCGCGCTTGAAATAGTCACCGAAGCTGAAGTTACCCAGCATTTCAAAGAACGTGTGGTGACGAGCGGTATAACCGACGTTTTCCAGGTCGCTGTTCTTGCCACCGGCACGCACGCACTTCTGGCTGCTGGTCGCACGGGTGTACGCACGTTTTTCCTGGCCCAGGAAGCAGTCCTTGAACTGGTTCATCCCCGCGTTAGTGAACAGCAGGGTTGGATCGTTGCCCGGAATCAAAGAGCTGGAGGCTACACGGGTGTGGCCCTGCTCTTCGAAGAAGCGAAGGAAGGCTTCACGGATTTCTGCGCTTTTCATTAGGTTCTTCCACGGAGGCTGCGGCCAAAGGCCTGTGCGAAACGTCAACAGACGAAGCGACGGCAAAGGGCCGCATTATATCGGCCCTGCGCGCGGGGTACAGCGTGTTTATACGATAGAAACGGTCAATTGGACGGCTAACGCTGTCAGTTGCGCGAAAACTCGACGAATGTCGCGATGACCTGCTCGATTTGTGCACGGCTGACGTCCATGTGCGTGACCATTCGCAGACGGCCGGCGGCGCTCAGCCTGATACCCCGCTCAGCCGCGAACGCCTTGATCGCCTCGGCCTTGTCGCCCATCTGCACGTAAACCATGTTGGTCTGCACCGGTTCGACGTCATAACCGGCTTGACGCAGGCCGTCGGCAAGACATTGCGCATTGTCATGGTCGTCGGCCAGGCGCTGGACATTGTGATCCAGCGCATACAACCCTGCCGCCGCCAGAATCCCGGCCTGACGCATGCCGCCGCCGACCATTTTGCGCAGGCGTCGGGCCTTGCCGATCAACTCGGCCGAACCACACAACACCGAGCCGATCGGCGCGCCGAGCCCTTTGGACAGGCAGACCGACACCGAATCGAAATGCCGGGCGATCTCCCGGGCATCAACCCCCAGTTTGACGGCGGCATTATAGAGACGCGCGCCGTCCAGGTGCAGGGCCAAACCCTGTTCACGGGTGAAGCTGCGCGCCCGTGCCAGGTACTCCAGTGGCAGGACTTTGCCCTGCATGGTGTTTTCCAGGGCCAGCAAGCGTGTGCGAGCGAAGTGAAAATCGTCAGGCTTGATCGCTGCGCCAACGTGGGCCAGGTCCAGGGAGCCGTCAGCCTGCACTTCCAGTGGTTGCGGCTGGATTGAGCCGAGCACTGCGGCACCGCCGCCTTCGTACTTATAGGTGTGGGCCTGCTGACCGACGATGTATTCCTCGCCGCGCTCGCAGTGAGCCATCAACCCCAGCAAGTTACTCATGGTGCCCGTCGGAACGAATAGCGCTGCAGCAAAACCCAGCCGCTTGGCCAGTTCGGCTTCCAGACGATTGACCGTCGGATCTTCGCCGTAAACGTCGTCACCGGTGGCCGCCGTGGCCATCGCGTCGAGCATTCCTTTGGACGGCTGGGTGACGGTGTCGCTGCGAAGATCGATAACACTCATAAATCTGGCCTCGGTAATCAGGGGAATTCGCTTTCCAAGAGGAATTACTGCGGTCATACCGACGAATAATCAACCCTTGGGCGAGGAAAAGACGCTTTGCGCCTTCGAAAAACTCGATATCAATCATCAGAAAGCAGCGATGCGCAGGCAGGAAATATGTGTTAAAAACGCTTCGCCGCCAAACATTCTGGCGGCAAAACGTTCTCAGGGCGGGGTGCAACTCCCCACCGGCGGTAATTGCGCGCAATGCGCATAGCCCGCGAGCGCTTGGTGACAGCACGCCTTGGGCGGTGACTGGCGGCAAGGTCAGCAGACCCGGTGTGATCCCGGGGCCGACGGTCATAGTCCGGATGAAGAGAGAACGGGATTGGCACCAAAGGGCCGTCCGCCGGCATTCGTGCGAGCGCGCGCACCCTTAAATCCCATTCGATTCATAAGCCCTGTTTTTCACACAAACAGGAACCAGAACATGCAACCCACCGCAATCGACAGCAAAAGCAAAAACCATCACGGCGAGCGCATCGCGTTCATCCAGGCCTGCTGGCACAAGGAAATTGTCGACCAGAGCCGTAAGGGCTTCCTGGCCGAGATGATTGCCCAGGGCTATCAGGAATCGGACATCGATTTCTTCGAACTCGGCGGCGCCTTTGAAATTCCGCTGCACGCCAAGCTGCTGGCCAAGACCGGTCGTTATGCCGGTATCGTGGCCGCAGGTATGGTGGTGGACGGCGGGATCTACCGTCACGAATTCGTCGCCCAGTCGGTGATCAGCGGCCTGATGCAGGTTCAGCTGGAAACTGAAGTGCCGGTATTCTCGGTGGTCCTGACCCCGCACCACTTCCATGCCGGCGAAGAACATCAGAAGTTCTTCTTCGAGCATTTCGAGCACAAAGGCCAGGAAGCCGCGAAGACGTGTGCGGATACGCTGCACAAGACCCGTGCGTTGCGCCGTAGCGAACACCGAGCAGTAGCGGTTTGATCTAGACCTGAGCCCTGTAGGAGCTGTCGAGTGAAACGAGGCTGCGATCTTTAGATCTTAGAGAACAAGATCAAAAGATCGCAGCCTTCGGCAGCTCCTACAGGCATTTCAGTCGGGGCTGATATTTCTATCAGGCGAGGTTCTCGTCGGTGGTCGGCACGATCAGGATGCCGGCGCGCAGGCCATTCTTCACCTTGGGGTTCGGGAAGATGATCCGGGCGCCCTTCTCTTCGATGATCCAGCGGGTCTGGGCGATGTCTTCGGCCAGCACGTAACCCACATCCAATTCCGAAAAGTTCTCGATGTCCGCTGGCAAGTTCAAACGGAAGCTGTCGCTGTGCTTGATGATTTCCCGCGCCACGCTGAATAGCTGCAAACCGTCGAGCGACGCTTCGGCCAGGGCTGGCTCGCTGCCTTCGATGATCTGTTTAAGACGGGTCTCCAGCAGATCGACATTGACCCCGGCGTTCTGCCCGAATGGCCGGGCCTTGCCCAGTTCGAGGGTAAAAGCCTCGGCGCCGAGCTTGTCGTAGGTGTACGAGCTGAACACGATGGACGGCTTGTTCTGCAACAGCACCGCCTCCATGCCGGCGGCACGCAGGCGAGCCAGTTCCAGGCGTGAATGCTGACGGCCTTCCTTCCAGGGGTACAGCGCAAACTGCTCGATTTTCGAGCCACGAATTGCGGTGTGCAGGTCGTAGTGCAGACGGTCGCGGTCTGGCAGGCTGAAGAAACTCGCCGCCAGTCGCTCCAGCTCACAGGCGCGCAGGGCTTCAGAACCGCTGCTTTGCTCATGACGGCCGTTGAATAGCCGATTGACGTCCTGCTCGATGAAACGCTCGCCGCGACGGATCGCCTCGGGGTTGCCGAACAGGAACAGAATACGTGCGCGCGGTTTAAGATCGCCGCGGGCGATGTCATGCAACAGGCGATCGAGCAACTCGATCGGCGCTGTTTCGTTGCCGTGGATGCCCGCCGACAGCAGCAGGTCCAGGCCATTGTCGCGCGCTTCAGGTGGCCGGACTTCCAGCGCACCTTCGCTCAACCAGCGCATCCGCACGCCTTCGACAGTCAGTTGAGTCTTCTCCGCCGGTTCGCGGCCGGCGAGGGTCAGTTCAAGCAGTTTGCCGAGGGCGAGCATAGAGCGTTTTCCTTAGTGGTCGTGCGCGCAATCCGGGCCGTGCACGTGGTCTTCGTCACCGACTTCGGCCGGTTCCATTTCCAGTTGCAGACTTACCAGATTAGTCGCCAATGGGCGCAACAGCAGGTTGGCGTATTCAGCGTCGCCTTCTTCAACGTCAACGCCGATCAGCAGTTGGCCGCGGCCGTCTTGCTGGATCCACAGCTCTTTGCCTTGCCACATGACCGCGACGCGGGTGCAAGAGGTTTCCAGTTGCGTGCCGTCGGTGTCTTCAAGGATCAGCTGCAGGGTATCGCTCATGTCTTTTTACGCTCTCGTTTGAGATGAAGCAGCGCACGCTCAGGCAGAGCGCGCGCCGACGTTCAATTGATCTGGAATGGATAAACCGCGCCCAGTTTAAGGATTTGCGTCAGTTCATCCAATGCCGTCCGGCACTCAAGCAGCAATTGCGGGTCCGCCAGATCGTTTTCGGTCATGCGGTCGCGGTAGTGCTTGTCGACCCATTCGGTCAATGTGCCGTACAACGGTGCCGTCATGATAACCCCTGGATTGACCGCTGCCAGTTCGGTTTCGTTGAGGGCGACGCGAAGTCGCAGGCACGCCGGGCCACCGCCGTTCTGCATGCTCTGCTTCAGATCGAAAACCTTCACCTCGCGGATCAGCCCGCCAGAGCTGGTCAAGCCTTGCAGGTATTGCCAGACGCGCTCGTTGCCACGGCACTCTTCCGGCACAATCAACAGCATGGAACCGTCAGGACGCGACAGCAGTTGGCTATTGAACAGGTAGGAACGAACCGCGTCTTCGACGGTGACCGCGGAGCGCGGCACGCAGATCGACTGAAATTTCCCACCGACTTTGGCGAGTTTTCCAGAAAGCTCGGCCAGCATCTGTTCGGTGTCGAGGAACGCGTCCTCGTGATAGAACAAGACCTCGCCATTACCCACTGCGATCACATCGTTGTGGAACACGCCCTGATCGATCACCGAAGGGTTCTGCTGGGCGTAGACCACGCCGTCATCGCTCAAACCGTGCAACCGAGCCACCGCCTGGGACGCTTCGAGGGTCTGGCGCGCCGGGTATTTCTGCGGCGCCGGATAACGGGTATCGAAAGCGCTGCGACCAAACACGAAGAACTCGACGCCGGCTTCGCCATATTCGCGGCAGAAACGGGTGTGGTTGGCCGCGCCTTCGTCGCCGAACTGCGCCACCGCCGGCAACGCGGCGTGGTGCGCAAAGTGCTTCTGGTCAGCGAACATCGCGCTCAGCACGCGGCTGGTGGTCGGGTGTTCGATACTGCGGTGGTATTTACAGTTCAGGTTGGCGGCGGTGAAATGCACACGGCCATCTGCCGTGTCAGCGCTTGGGCTGACCGTGGCGGCGTTGGCCACCCACATGCTCGAGGCCGAGCAACTGGCGACCAGCAGCGGCATCGCCTCTTTAGCGGCCTGCTCGATCACCTGAGCGTCGGTACCGCTGAAACCCAAACGACGCAATGCCGCGACGTCCGGACGTTCTTGCGGTGCCAGTACGCCTTGCTGAAAGCCCATTTCCGTCAGCGCTTTCATTTTCGCCAGACCTTGCAACGCCGCTTCCTTCGGATTCGAAGACTGCTGGCTGTTGCTCTGGGACGCGACGTTGCCGTAGGACAGGCCGCCGTAGTTATGGGTCGGCCCCACTAGACCGTCAAAATTGACTTCATAGGATTTCATCAGCGAGGCTCCACGAGAATCTGTTTTTATAGGCATCAGGTAACAATTCGGTACGAACGAGGCGCGGCCTTCGCGGGCAAGCCTTGCTCCTACAGGTTTTGTGTCGTGCGCATGATCGGCACACACCACAAATCCCGTAGGAGCAAGGCTTGCCCGCGAATGGGCGTTACGCCATTCGCACGCCGGGCGTCAACGAGGCAGGCATCACCAGGCTCGGGGTTTCCAGCGAAGCCACCGGGTACGCGCAATAATCTGCCGCGTAGTAGGCGCTGGCGCGATGGTTACCCGAGGCACCGACGCCGCCGAATGGCGCGCTGCTCGCAGCACCGGTCAGTTGCTTGTTCCAGTTGACGATGCCGGCGCGGCTTTGCAGCCAGAACTGCTGATAACGCGCTTCGGAGTCCGACAGCAAACCGGCGGCCAGGCCATAGTCGGTATCGTTGGCTTCAGCGATCGCCGCTTCAAAATCAGCGTAGCGGATCACTTGCAGCAACGGGCCGAACAGCTCTTCGTCAGGACGATCAGCCACTTCGCTGACATCCAGAATACCTGGCGTCAGCAGGGCTGCCTGAGCCTGGGGTTGAGTCATTTCCAGCAGCGCGACGGCGCCATTGGCCAACAGATGTTCCTGTGCATCCATCAGCGCTTTCGCAGCGCCGAGGGAAATCACCGAGCCCATGAACGGCGCAGGCGTCTGATCAAATGCACCGACTTCAATCGTCGAGCTGACCGCCACCAGACGCGCCAGCAAGGTGTCACCCCAGGCGCCTTGCGGCACCAGCAAGCGGCGAGCACAGGTGCAACGCTGGCCGGCAGAAATGAACGCCGACTGGATGATGGTGTAAACGGCGGCATCAAGGTCAGCGACCTGGTCGACCACCAGCGGGTTATTACCGCCCATTTCCAGCGCGAGAATCTTGTCCGGACGACCGGCGAATTGTTGGTGCAAGTGATTGCCGGTACGGCTGGAACCGGTGAAGAACAAACCGTCGATTCCCGGGTTCGCCGCGAGCGCAATGCCGGTTTCACGAGCGCCTTGCAGCAGGTTCAACACACCCGCCGGCAGGCCCGCTTCGATCCAGCACTTGACCGTCAATTCAGCAACTTTCGGGGTCAGTTCGCTAGGCTTGAACAGCACACTGTTACCGGCCAGCAGCGCCGGCACGATGTGGCCGTTTGGCAAGTGACCCGGGAAATTGTAAGGACCGAACACCGCGACGACACCGTGTGGCTTGTGGCGCAATACCGCAGTGGCGTCGCCCAACGGGCCGCTCTTTTCGCCAGTACGTTCACGGTAGCTCTGCACCGAGATCGCAATCTTGTTGACCATGCTGGTGACTTCAGTCGCCGCTTCCCATAAGGGTTTGCCGGTTTCTTCACCGATGCAGCGAGCCAGTTCGTCAGCGTGGTTTTTCAGTGCGCCTGCAAAGGCTTCCAGCACCGTGATGCGCTCGTCCAGGGTCCGACGGGCCCAGCCCGGGAACGCCTGACGCG
>NZ_JAEKEZ010000008.1 GCF_016650815.1 Pseudomonas sp. TH31
CCGAAGAAAAATCCGATCGATAGGGTTTCTATGCAACGGCTCTGGGCATGGCTATTATTCGGGCCTCATTGTGAGGCGAGACTTGCATGCTGACGTTGTTAAAGCTTCTAAAGGATGGCCGATTCCATTCAGGTCAGGCCTTGGGCGCAGCCCTCGGCATCAGTCGTAGTGCTGTGTGGAAGCAACTCCAGCATTTAGAGGCTGAGCTGGGGTTGTCTATCCATAGGGTGCGCGGCAGGGGCTATCAATTGGCAGCTCCGTTGACGCTGCTTGATCCTGCGCAGATAGATGACAAGTCGTCTGCTCGCAGTTGGCCCGTCCAGGTCTTCGATTCTATTGACTCCACCAACGCAGAAGCCTTACGCGCTATCGAGCGAGGCCTGGCTGCGCCCTTTTTGGTTCTTGCAGAGCGACAGACTGCTGGTCGTGGGAGGCGAGGTCGAAAATGGGTGAGTCCATTTGCAGAAAACCTTTATTACAGTCTGGTGTTGCGCATCGAAGGTGGAATGCGACAGCTGGAAGGTTTGAGCTTGGTGGTTGGGCTTGCGGTAATGCGCGCCTTGCGCGAGCAGGGAGTCGCTGGTGTGGGGTTGAAGTGGCCTAACGATCTTCTTGTTGGTCAGAAAAAGATCGCTGGGATACTGCTTGAGTTGGTGGGTGATCCCGCAGATGTGTGTCATGTGGTGTTGGGGGTTGGAATCAATGTAAATATGCAGGCAGCTGATGAGGTTGATCAGCAGTGGACGTCCATGCGCCTCGAATCTGGCCGGGTATTTGATCGCAATCACCTGGTGGTAGAGCTCGGGTTGGTGCTCCAGGATTACTTGAGTCGTCATCAGTGCGACGGTTTTTCTGCCATTCATGCTGAATGGGAGCAGAACCATCTATGGCAGGGGCGAGCAGTCTCATTAATTGCCGGTGTTAACCAGATAGATGGCGTTGTAGTGGGTATCGATAGCCGGGGTGCCCTGCGCTTGAAGGTGGATGGTGTGGAAAAAATCTTTAGTGGTGGTGAGCTCAGTTTGAGGTTGCGTGATGATTCTTGAGCTCGACTGCGGGAATAGCTTTATCAAGTGGCGAGTGCTCGGTACGGACGTCCGGCTCGTGGTTGCAGAGGGGGTTGTCGACTCGGATCTTGCATTGCTGGAGAGCCTGAAGCAATTCGGTGTGTCAGCTCTCAAGCATTGTCGATTGGTAAGTGTCAGGACTGGCGACGAAACCGCCAGCCTGGTCTCACTCTTGACTGGGGCTTTTGGGGTGTCGGTGACCTGCGCTGCGTCCGCTCGTGAAATGTCTGGGGTTCGTAATGGGTATGAAGATTATGAAAGGCTTGGTCTCGACCGTTGGCTTGCGATGCTTGGAGGGTTTCATCTCGCCTCCGGCGCCTGCCTTGTGCTGGATTTCGGTACGGCTGTCACTGCGGACTTTATAGCTGCAGACGGAGAGCATTTGGGGGGGTTCATTTGTCCTGGAATGCCTTTAATGCGCAACCAGCTGCGCACCCATACTCGCAGAATTCGCTATGGGGATCTTGCAGCTGAGCGTGCGCTGGAAAGTCTTGCCCCTGGCCGTACAACCGTCGAGGCCGTTGAGAGAGGGTGTTCCTTGATGCTCAGGGGGTTTGTCCTGACCCAGGTGCAGTTGGCGCGTAGCTATTGGGGAGAAAGTTTTACAGTGTTCCTCACTGGTGGCGACGCCGACCTGGTCTCGGCGATGGTGCCTGAGGCCAGGGTAGTTCCCGAGCTGGTGTTTGTAGGTTTGGCTATGGCTTGTCCTTTGCCCTGAGGTTCTTATGCGCTGGTTGTTTCTGCTATTGCTTGTTCTCAATGTGTTTTATTACGTCTGGCATCAACAAGAGGCGCCCCTTCGTGCGAAGGATGTGACGCCTTTGAGTTTGTATCGGGGTTCTCAGCAGGACATACGGCTGTTGAGTGAGACGACTGACGCTGCTCGCGATAAGGGGAAGCCCCTCCAGGCGGATAATGACTGCCTCTATGTGGGGGGTGTCGCTCGGCAGGACACGGCACAGGCTATCGAGCGTCGATTGAGCAGTATGGATATCAGGGTTCAGTCGCTACCAAAGGACTCCCCTGGATCTGGGGGATTCTGGCTTCGTGTAGCGCCCGAAAGCCGGCGTTTGCTGGATGACTCGAAATTGCAAAACCTTTCCAAAGAATTCAATGAGTTAAAACATAAAATAATGCTGTGCGAAGGGGTTGCGCCTGTCGAGTAGTTTGCATAGAATGGCGCCCGCTTCGCAGTGAAGACCTTTAACGGTAAGCAGTGCGAAAGCGGTGTCAACGCAGCTAACCTCAGGTTTTTAATGAGAAAATGCTTGACAGAAGGCTGGCATGATGTAGAATGCCGGCTCGCTTAGGAGGGGTTCCCGAGCGGCCAAAGGGATCAGACTGTAAATCTGACGTCTACGACTTCGAAGGTTCGAATCCTTCCCCCTCCACCATTTTTAGCGAGAGCTGCAAGCTCCGCGGGTATAGTTTAGTGGTAGAACCTCAGCCTTCCAAGCTGATGATGCGGGTTCGATTCCCGCTACCCGCTCCAAGTTTGCAGATCCTGCAAAGTGTTGCGCTCTTGTAGCTCAGTTGGTAGAGCACACCCTTGGTAAGGGTGAGGTCAGCGGTTCGAATCCGCTCAAGAGCTCCATATGACAAGGCAGATATGAGAATATCTGCCTTTGTTTTAATGGCTGATGTTACTTGCTCAATTCTTCTGCTGGGAGTTGCTTCGATGGCTAAGGAAAAGTTCGAACGTAATAAGCCGCACGTCAACGTAGGCACCATTGGTCACGTCGATCACGGCAAGACTACTTTGACCGCAGCCCTGACCCGTGTCTGCTCCGAGGTTTTCGGTTCGGCAAAGGTTGACTTCGACAAGATCGATAGCGCCCCAGAAGAAAAAGCTCGTGGTATTACCATCAACACCGCTCATGTTGAATACGATTCGGCCGTGCGTCACTACGCACACGTTGACTGCCCAGGTCACGCCGACTACGTAAAAAACATGATCACTGGTGCCGCTCAGATGGACGGTGCGATTCTGGTTTGCTCGGCCGCTGATGGTCCGATGCCGCAAACCCGTGAGCACATTCTTCTGTCTCGCCAGGTCGGCGTTCCGTATATCGTTGTCTTCCTGAACAAGGCGGACATGGTTGATGATGCGGAGCTGCTGGAACTGGTCGAGATGGAAGTGCGCGATCTGCTGAGCACTTATGATTTTCCAGGTGATGACACTCCAATCATCATCGGTTCTGCGCTGATGGCGTTGAACGGTCAAGATGACAACGAGATGGGCACGACTGCCGTCAAGAAGTTGGTTGAGACTCTGGATAGCTACATTCCGCAGCCTGAGCGTGCTATCGATAAGCCGTTCCTGATGCCGATCGAGGATGTTTTCTCGATCTCCGGTCGCGGTACTGTCGTGACTGGTCGTGTTGAGCGTGGCATTGTTCGCATTCAGGAAGAAGTTGAGATTGTTGGTCTTCGCGACACTGTCAAAACTACTTGCACTGGTGTTGAAATGTTCCGCAAGCTGCTCGATGAAGGTCGTGCTGGCGAGAACTGCGGTGTTTTGCTTCGTGGTACCAAGCGTGATGATGTTGAGCGTGGCCAGGTTTTGGTCAAGCCGGGTACCGTCAAGCCTCACACCAAGTTCACTGCAGAGGTTTATGTTCTGAGCAAGGAGGAGGGTGGTCGTCACACGCCATTCTTCAAGGGTTACCGTCCACAGTTTTACTTCCGTACTACGGACGTGACCGGTAACTGCGAATTGCCAGAAGGCGTTGAAATGGTGATGCCGGGTGATAACGTTCAAATGACCGTTACCCTGATCAAAACCATCGCGATGGAAGATGGGCTTCGTTTCGCTATCCGTGAGGGCGGTCGTACCGTCGGCGCTGGTGTCGTAGCTAAAGTCATCGAGTAAGTTGTTGTAATGTCTTTTTCGGGCCGGCATAATGGTCGGCCTGATTTTGTTTTAGGTCAGTAGCTCAATTGGCAGAGCGACGGTCTCCAAAACCGTAGGTTGGGGGTTCGATTCCCTCCTGACCTGCCAGATTCACTTGGTGTGTCTGGCTTTCTTTTCACAGGATCTTCATAGATGACTCCTAAAGCTGAAGCTCAAGGCTCTCGCTTCGATCTGCTCAAGTGGCTAGTAGTAGTCGCTTTGGTGGTTGTTGGCGTTGTTGGCAATCAGTATTACTCTGCTTCGCCGATCCTGTACCGCGTACTTGCTTTGCTTGCCATTGCTGCTGTAGCTGCCTTTGTAGGCCTGCAGACTGCCAAGGGCAAGTCTTTCTTTGTACTGGTTAAGGAAGCTCGCACCGAGATTCGTAAAGTCGTATGGCCAACTCGCCAAGAAACCACGCAGACCACGTTGATTGTTGTGGCTGTTGTTCTGGTTATGGCGTTGCTGTTGTGGGGGCTTGATTCCCTCCTCGGCTGGCTTGTTTCCTTGATTGTCGGCTAAGGGTGTCCCGTGGCTAAGCGTTGGTACGTTGTGCATGCTTACTCCGGTTACGAGAAGCATGTCATGCGCTCGTTGTTAGAGCGTGTAAAGCTGGCTGGCATGGAAGATGGCTTCGGCGAAATTCTGGTTCCCACTGAAGAAGTGGTTGAAATGCGTAATGGCCAGAAACGCAAAAGCGAGCGCAAGTTCTTCCCAGGTTACGTGCTGGTTCAGATGGACATGAATGAGGGTACTTGGCACTTGGTCAAGGATACTCCTCGGGTGATGGGTTTTATCGGCGGTACTGCTGACAAGCCTGCGCCAATCACAGATAAAGAGGCAGAAGCGATTCTGCGTCGCGTTGCTGATGGTAGCGACAAGCCGAAGCCGAAGACGCTCTTCGAGCCAGGTGAGTCGGTGCGTGTCAACGACGGACCGTTTGCTGATTTTACCGGTACGGTTGAAGAAGTTAACTACGAAAAGAGCCGGATCCAAGTGGCAGTGCTCATTTTCGGTCGCTCTACTCCGGTAGAGCTCGAGTTCAGCCAGGTCGAAAAGGTCTAGCCGAACAAGCATCCCAACCCCGCAGCCCTAGGCTGTGGGGTTTTGTCGTCACTGGGATAAACGCGCAAGTAACCGGGGAGCCTTTCGAGGCGTTCGAACCCGTAATTGGAGTGCCTCATGGCCAAGAAGATTACCGCTTACATCAAGCTGCAAGTGAAGGCCGCTCAGGCTAACCCAAGCCCACCTGTTGGTCCTGCTCTGGGTCAGCACGGCGTGAATATCATGGAATTCTGCAAGGCTTTCAACGCCCGTACTCAGGGTATTGAAGCAGGTCTGCCGACTCCAGTGATCATCACTGTCTACAGCGACCGTAGCTTCACTTTCGAAACCAAATCCACGCCTGCTTCGGTTCTGCTGAAGAAAGCTGCTGGTCTGACTAGCGGTTCCGCTCGTCCGAATACCGTTAAGGTTGGCACCGTTACCCGTGCTCAGCTGGAAGAAATCGCGAAAACCAAAAACGCGGATCTGACTGCAGCTGATATGGACGCGGCCGTGCGTACTATCGCCGGTTCTGCTCGTAGCATGGGCCTTAACGTGGAGGGTGTGTAATGGCTAAGTTGACCAAGCGTCAAAAGGCTATCGCCGGCAAAATCGAAGCAGGCAAGTCCTACAACTTTGTAGACGCTGCTGCTTTGCTGGCTGAGCTGTCGACTGTCAAGTTCAGCGAGTCGTTTGACGTTGCTGTAAACCTGGGTGTTGACCCGCGTAAATCCGACCAGGTTGTTCGTAGCGCTACTGTGCTGCCACACGGCACTGGCAAGACTGTTCGCGTTGCTGTGTTCACCCAGGGTCCAGCTGCTGAGGCCGCTCTGGCTGCCGGCGCTGACCGTGTAGGTATGGACGATCTGGCTGCCGAAATGAAAGCCGGCAACCTGAACTTCGACGTAGTTATCGCATCCCCGGATGCAATGCGCGTTGTCGGTCAGTTGGGTCAGATCCTCGGCCCACGTGGCCTGATGCCTAACCCTAAAGTCGGCACCGTAACTCCAGACGTAGCTACCGCGGTTAAAAACGCCAAGGCTGGTCAGGTTCGTTATCGCACCGACAAAAACGGCATCATTCACACCTCCGTTGGCAAAGTCGGCTTTGATGCCGTCAAGCTGAAGGAAAACGTTGAAGCGCTGATCTCTGATCTGAAGCGTATCAAGCCGGCTTCCTCGAAAGGCATTTATGTCAAGCGCATTACCCTGAGCACCACCATGGGCCCGGGCCTGGTCATCGACCAAGGTTCGCTGGAAGCGTAAGACAAAAATTGGCGCAAGCGATTGGGCCAATTGAAAGATTGGGGTCCCTGCCTGGCGGGGGCTATCCAAGACCGTAGGCGACGCAAGTCTTAAACCTCAAGCCTACGCAGATGGTGCTCCCGGTTCCTTACCGAATCAGACACCAAAACGACATCCGGCTTCGGTTGGATGAAACGGTAACAAGCAGGAGTTTTTCCCGTGGCAATTAAACTTGAAGACAAGAAGGCCATCGTCGCTGAAGTCAACAAGGCTGCCCAAGTTGCTCTGTCTGCTGTTGTGGCTGATGCCCGCGGCGTGACAGTAGGCGCTATGACCGGACTCCGTAAAGAGGCTCGTGAAGCTGGCGTTTACGTACGCGTTGTACGTAACACCCTGCTCAAGCGCGCTGTTGCTGGCACTCAATATGACGTGCTCAACGACGTGTTCACTGGCCCGACCTTGATTGCATTCTCCAAAGAACATCCGGGCGCTGCTGCCCGCATCTTCAAAGAGTTTGCCAAAGGTCAGGATAAGTTCGAGATCAAGGCAGCTGCGTTCGAGGGCAAGTTCCTCGCAGCTAACCAGATCGACGTACTGGCAAGCCTGCCGACCCGTGACGAAGCCATTTCCCAGCTGATGAGCGTGATTCAAGGCGCTACCAGCAAATTGGCTCGTACTCTGGCGGCTCTTCGCGACCAGAAAGAAGCTGCTGCAGCCTAAGGCTGAGCCACTCCTTTCAGCGTTTATTGTTTATTTCGATGGCCGCGTAGGCTGTCACCCCAATACAGGAATTTATAGTCATGTCTCTGACTAACGACCAAATCATCGAAGCAATCGGCGAAAAATCCGTTCTGGAAATCGTTGAGCTGATCAAGGCCATGGAAGAGAAGTTCGGCGTTTCCGCTGCCGCTGCTTCCGCTGGTCCAGCTGCTGTCGCTGCTGTTGTTGAAGAACAAACTGAATTCAACGTCATGCTGCTGGAAGCTGGCGAGAAGAAAGTTAACGTGATCAAGGCAGTACGTGAGCTGACCGGTCTGGGCTTGAAAGAAGCCAAGGCTGTAGTTGACGGCGCTCCTGGCGTGGTTCTGGAAGCTGTTTCGAAAGACGCAGCTGACAAAGCCAAAGCCACTCTGGAAGAAGCAGGCGCTAAAGTCGAGCTGAAGTAAGCATCGACTTGCACCTCCAGCCCGAGCGTTAAGCGAAAGGCTGATGGCTGGTGGCTCTTGCCACCGGCCTTTTTCCGTTACTGGCAGCCGACTGGGTCGGTGCTGATAACGAGCTGTAACCACCCGATGCGGTGGCGCAAACCATGGGGTTTGCACGATTTTCTGGCTGCTCCCGTCGGGAGGGGCCAAACAAGCAGGTGACCAAGCTGGGGAACGCTGATGGCTTACTCATATACTGAGAAAAAACGTATCCGCAAGGACTTTAGCAAGTTGCCGGACGTCATGGATGTGCCGTACCTCCTGGCCATCCAGCTGGATTCGTATCGTGAATTCTTGCAAGCGGGAGCGACTAAAGATCAGTTCCGCGACGTGGGCCTGCATGCGGCCTTCAAATCCGTTTTCCCGATCATCAGCTACTCCGGCAATGCTGCGCTGGAGTACGTCGGTTATCGCTTGGGCGAGCCGGCATTTGATGTCAAAGAATGCGTATTGCGCGGTGTAACTTACGCCGTACCTTTGCGGGTAAAAGTGCGCCTGATCATTTTCGACAAAGAATCGTCGAACAAAGCGATCAAGGACATCAAAGAGCAAGAAGTCTACATGGGTGAAATTCCCCTGATGACTGAGAACGGTACCTTCGTAATCAACGGTACCGAGCGTGTAATCGTTTCCCAGCTGCACCGTTCCCTGGGCGTGTTCTTCGACCACGACCGTGGCAAGACGCACAGCTCCGGTAAACTACTTTACTCCGCGCGCATCATTCCTTACCGCGGTTCGTGGCTGGACTTCGAGTTCGACCCGAAAGACTGCGTGTTCGTGCGTATCGACCGTCGTCGCAAGCTGCCTGCATCGGTACTGCTGCGCGCGCTCGGCTATACCACTGAAGAAGTGCTCGACGCGTTCTATACCACCAACGTATTCCATGTGCAGGGCGAAAGCATCAGCCTGGAATTGGTGCCTCAGCGCCTGCGTGGTGAAATTGCCGCTATCGATATCGTCGATGACAAGGGCAAGGTTATTGTCGAGCAGGGTCGTCGTATTACCGCTCGCCACATTAACCAGCTGGAAAAAGCCGGGATCAAAGAGCTGGTCATGCCTCTGGACTACGTCCTGGGCCGCACTACCGCCAAGGTCATCGTGCATCCGGCTACTGGCGAAATCCTGGCAGAGTGCAATACCGAGCTGAACACCGAGATCCTGGCAAAAATCGCCAAGTCCCAGGTTGTTCGTATCGAAACTCTGTATACCAACGATATCGACTGCGGCCCGTTCGTCTCCGACACGCTGAAGATCGACTCCACCAGCAACCAATTGGAAGCGCTGGTCGAGATCTATCGCATGATGCGCCCAGGCGAGCCGCCAACCAAAGACGCTGCCGAGACTCTGTTCAACAACCTGTTCTTCAGCCCTGAGCGCTATGACCTGTCTGCGGTCGGCCGGATGAAGTTCAACCGTCGTATCGGTCGTACCGAAATCGAAGGTTCGGGCGTGTTGTGCAAAGAAGACATCGTCGCGGTTCTGAAGACTCTGGTCGACATCCGTAACGGTAAAGGCATTGTCGATGACATCGACCACCTGGGTAACCGTCGTGTTCGCTGCGTAGGCGAAATGGCCGAGAACCAGTTCCGCGTTGGCCTGGTACGTGTTGAGCGTGCGGTCAAAGAGCGTCTGTCGATGGCTGAAAGCGAAGGCCTGATGCCACAAGACCTGATCAACGCCAAGCCAGTGGCTGCGGCGGTGAAAGAGTTCTTCGGTTCCAGCCAGCTTTCCCAGTTCATGGACCAGAACAACCCGTTGTCCGAGATCACCCACAAGCGCCGTGTTTCCGCACTTGGCCCTGGCGGTTTGACTCGTGAGCGTGCTGGCTTTGAAGTGCGTGACGTACACCCGACTCACTACGGCCGTGTATGCCCGATTGAAACGCCGGAAGGTCCGAACATCGGTCTGATCAACTCCCTGGCCGCCTATGCGCGCACCAACCAGTACGGCTTCCTCGAAAGCCCGTACCGAGTGGTGAAAGACGCTCTGGTCACCGACGAGATCGTGTTCCTGTCCGCCATCGAAGAAGCTGATCACGTGATCGCTCAGGCTTCGGCCACGATGAATGACAAGAAGATGCTGATCGACGAGCTGGTTGCTGTTCGTCACTTGAACGAGTTCACCGTCAAGGCGCCGGAAGACGTCACCTTGATGGACGTTTCGCCGAAGCAGGTAGTTTCGGTTGCAGCGTCGCTGATCCCGTTCCTCGAGCACGATGACGCCAACCGTGCGTTGATGGGTTCGAACATGCAGCGTCAAGCTGTACCAACCCTGCGCGCTGACAAGCCGCTGGTCGGTACCGGCATGGAGCGTAACGTAGCGCGTGACTCCGGCGTTTGCGTCGTGGCTCGTCGTGGCGGCGTGATCGACTCCGTTGATGCCAGCCGTATCGTGGTTCGTGTTGCTGATGATGAAGTTGAGACCGGTGAAGCTGGTGTCGACATCTACAACCTGACCAAATACACCCGCTCCAACCAGAACACTTGCATCAACCAGCGTCCGCTGGTGCGTAAAGGTGATCGGGTTCAGCGTAGCGACATCATGGCTGACGGTCCGTCCACCGATATGGGTGAGCTGGCACTGGGTCAGAACATGCGCATCGCGTTCATGGCCTGGAACGGTTACAACTTCGAAGACTCCATCTGCTTGTCGGAACGAGTTGTTCAAGAAGATCGCTTTACCACGATCCACATTCAGGAACTGACCTGTGTGGCACGTGACACCAAGCTTGGGCCAGAGGAAATCACTGCAGACATCCCGAACGTGGGTGAAGCTGCACTGAACAAGCTGGACGAGGCTGGTATCGTTTACGTAGGTGCTGAAGTTGGCGCTGGCGACATCCTGGTGGGTAAGGTCACTCCGAAAGGCGAGACCCAACTGACTCCGGAAGAGAAGCTGTTGCGTGCAATCTTCGGTGAAAAAGCCAGCGACGTTAAAGACACCTCCCTGCGTGTGCCTACCGGCACCAAGGGTACCGTCATCGACGTACAGGTCTTCACCCGCGACGGCGTTGAGCGTGATGCTCGTGCACTGTCGATCGAGAAGACTCAACTCGACGAGATCCGCAAGGATCTGAACGAAGAGTTCCGTATCGTTGAAGGCGCAACTTTCGAACGTCTGCGTTCCGCTCTGGTCGGCCGCAAAGCCGAAGGCGGCGCTGGTCTGAAGAAAGGTCAGGACATCACCGACGAAGTTCTCGACGGTCTTGAGCATGGTCAGTGGTTCAAACTGCGCATGGCTGAAGATGCTCTGAACGAGCAGCTCGAGAAGGCCCAGGCCTACATCGTTGATCGTCGCCGTCTGCTGGACGACAAGTTCGAAGACAAGAAGCGCAAACTGCAGCAGGGCGATGACCTGGCTCCAGGCGTGCTGAAAATCGTCAAGGTTTACCTGGCAATCCGTCGCCGCATCCAGCCGGGCGACAAGATGGCCGGTCGTCACGGTAACAAAGGTGTGGTCTCCGTGATCATGCCGGTTGAAGACATGCCGCACGATGCCAATGGCACCCCGGTCGACGTCGTCCTCAACCCGTTGGGCGTACCTTCGCGTATGAACGTTGGTCAGATTCTTGAAACCCACCTCGGCCTCGCGGCTAAAGGTCTGGGCGAGAAGATCAACCGGATGATCGAAGAGCAGCGCAAAGTCGCTGAGCTTCGTAAATTCCTTGACGAGATCTACAACCAGATCGGCGGTCGTAACGAAGATCTGGATAGCTTCTCCGACCAGGAAATCCTGGATCTGGCGAAGAACCTGCGTGGCGGCGTTCCAATGGCCACTCCAGTGTTCGACGGCGCCAAGGAAAGCGAAATCAAGGCCATGCTGAAACTGGCAGACCTGCCAGAAAGCGGCCAGATGCAGCTGACCGACGGCCGTACCGGCAACAAGTTCGAGCGCCCGGTTACTGTTGGCTACATGTACATGCTGAAGCTGAACCACTTGGTAGACGACAAGATGCACGCTCGTTCTACCGGTTCGTACAGCCTGGTTACCCAGCAGCCGCTGGGTGGTAAGGCGCAGTTCGGTGGTCAGCGTTTCGGGGAGATGGAGGTCTGGGCACTGGAAGCATACGGTGCTGCTTACACTCTGCAAGAAATGCTCACAGTGAAGTCGGACGATGTGAACGGCCGGACCAAGATGTACAAAAACATCGTGGACGGCGATCACCGTATGGAGCCGGGCATGCCCGAGTCTTTCAACGTGTTGATCAAGGAAATTCGTTCCCTCGGCATCGATATCGATCTGGAAACCGAATAACACGTGACGCGAATCGAGAGCGGGGCAGGATTGCCCGCTCTCTGCTCCGCCAGGAGGAAAGGCCTTGAAAGACCTACTGAATTTGCTGAAAAACCAGGGTCAAGTCGAAGAGTTCGACGCCATCCGTATTGGATTGGCATCGCCTGAGATGATCCGTTCGTGGTCGTTCGGTGAAGTTAAAAAGCCGGAAACCATCAACTACCGTACGTTCAAACCTGAGCGTGACGGCCTGTTCTGCGCCAAGATCTTTGGCCCGGTAAAGGATTACGAGTGCCTGTGCGGTAAGTACAAGCGCTTGAAGCACCGTGGTGTGATCTGCGAAAAGTGCGGCGTTGAAGTCGCGCTGGCAAAAGTTCGTCGTGAGCGCATGGCGCACATCGAACTGGCCTCGCCAGTTGCCCACATCTGGTTCCTGAAATCGCTGCCGTCGCGTATCGGCTTGCTGATGGACATGACCCTGCGTGATATCGAACGCGTTCTCTACTTCGAGAGCTATGTTGTTATCGACCCAGGCATGACCACCCTTGAAAAAGGTCAGCTGCTGAACGACGAGCAGTACTTCGAAGCGCTGGAAGAGTTCGGCGACGATTTCGATGCCCGCATGGGTGCCGAAGCTGTCCGCGAACTGCTGCACGCTATCGATCTGGAACACGAGATTGGCCGTCTGCGTGAAGAAATTCCGCAAACCAACTCCGAAACCAAAATCAAGAAGCTGTCCAAGCGTCTGAAGTTGATGGAGGCCTTCCAGGGTTCCGGCAACCTTCCAGAATGGATGGTGCTGACCGTTCTGCCGGTTCTGCCGCCAGATCTGCGTCCACTGGTCCCGCTGGATGGCGGTCGCTTCGCGACTTCCGACCTCAACGATCTGTATCGTCGAGTGATCAACCGTAACAACCGCTTGAAGCGTCTGCTTGATCTGTCCGCTCCGGACATCATCGTGCGCAACGAAAAGCGTATGTTGCAGGAAGCCGTCGATGCACTGCTCGACAACGGTCGTCGTGGCCGTGCTATCACCGGTTCGAACAAGCGTCCTCTGAAATCCCTGGCTGACATGATCAAGGGTAAGCAAGGTCGTTTCCGTCAGAACTTGCTCGGTAAGCGTGTTGACTACTCCGGTCGTTCGGTAATTACCGTAGGTCCGACCCTGCGTCTGCACCAGTGCGGTCTGCCGAAGAAAATGGCTCTCGAGCTGTTCAAACCGTTCATTTTCGGCAAGCTGGAAATGCGTGGTCTTGCTACCACCATCAAAGCTGCCAAGAAGATGGTCGAGCGCGAGCTGCCGGAAGTTTGGGACGTTCTCGCTGAAGTGATCCGTGAACACCCGGTTCTCCTCAACCGTGCACCGACCCTTCACCGTCTGGGTATCCAGGCGTTTGAACCCGTGCTGATCGAAGGTAAAGCTATCCAGCTGCACCCATTGGTCTGCGCTGCGTACAACGCCGACTTCGACGGCGACCAAATGGCCGTGCACGTACCGCTGACACTGGAAGCCCAGTTGGAAGCGCGTGCGTTGATGATGTCGACCAACAACATTCTGTCGCCAGCCAACGGTGAGCCAATCATCGTTCCGTCGCAGGACGTTGTATTGGGCCTGTACTACATGACTCGTGAAGCGATCAACGCCAAGGGCGAAGGTCGTGTGTTCGCGGATCTGCAAGAAGTTGACCGTGTGTTCCGTGCCGGCGAAGCCGCACTGCACGCTAAAGTCAAAGTGCGGATCAACGAAACCGTTAACGATCGTGATGGCGGCAGCGTCAAGAACACCCGTATCGTCGACACCACTGTCGGCCGTGCGCTGTTGTTCCAGGTTGTTCCACCTGGCCTGTCGTACGATGTCGTCAACCAGCCGATGAAGAAAAAGGCGATCTCCAAGCTGATCAACCAGTGCTATCGCGTGGTTGGTTTGAAAGAGACCGTGATCTTCGCTGACCAGTTGATGTACACCGGTTTTGCCTATTCGACCATTTCCGGCGTTTCCATCGGCGTTAACGACTTCGTTATCCCGGATGAAAAAGCCCGCATCATCAGTGCTGCCACTGATGAAGTGAAAGAGATCGAAAGTCAGTACGCCTCCGGCCTGGTAACCCAGGGCGAGAAGTACAACAAAGTGATCGACCTTTGGTCCAAGGCGAACGACGAAGTTTCCAAGGCGATGATGGCCAACCTCTCGAAAGAGAAAGTCATCGACCGTCATGGCGTCGAAGTCGACCAGGAGTCCTTCAACTCGATGTACATGATGGCAGACTCGGGCGCACGGGGTTCTGCTGCGCAGATCCGTCAGCTCGCCGGTATGCGTGGCCTGATGGCCAAGCCGGACGGTTCCATCATCGAAACGCCGATTACTGCGAACTTCCGTGAAGGTTTGAGCGTACTTCAGTACTTCATCTCCACTCACGGTGCTCGTAAAGGTTTGGCGGATACCGCGTTGAAAACTGCGAACTCCGGTTACCTGACTCGTCGTCTGGTAGACGTGGCGCAGGATCTGGTAGTGACCGAGATCGATTGCGGCACCGAACATGGCCTGGTAATGACTCCGCACATTGAAGGCGGTGACGTTGTTGAGCCGTTGGGTGAGCGCGTATTGGGTCGTGTTATTGCCCGTGACGTGTACAAGCCTGGTACCGAAGAAATCATCGTTCCTGCCGGTACTCTGGTAGACGAGAAGTGGGTCGAGTTCATCGAGCTGAACAGCATCGATGAAGTGATCGTGCGTTCGCCGATCAGCTGTGAAACCCGCTACGGCATTTGCGCCAAGTGCTACGGCCGTGATTTGGCTCGTGGTCACCAGGTGAACATCGGTGAAGCGGTCGGCGTTATCGCTGCCCAGTCCATCGGTGAGCCGGGTACCCAGCTGACCATGCGTACGTTCCACATCGGTGGTGCGGCAAGCCGGACCTCCGCTGCGGACAGCGTCCAGGTGAAGAATGGCGGTACCGTTCGTCTGCACAATTTGAAGCACGTGGAGCGAGTGGATGGTTGCCTGGTTGCGGTGTCCCGTTCCGGTGAGCTGGCTATCGCTGATGACTTCGGTCGTGAGCGCGAGCGTTACAAGCTGCCGTACGGTGCTGTGATTTCGGTTAAAGAAGGTGACAAGGTCGACGCTGGCGCAATCGTGGCCAAGTGGGATCCGCACACTCACCCAATCGTTACCGAAATGAAAGGTACCGTGACCTACGTGGGCATGGAAGAAGGCATCACGATCAAGCGTCAGACTGACGAATTGACCGGTATGACCAACATTGAAGTACTCGACGCCAAAGACCGTCCAGCTGCCGGTAAAGACATTCGTCCAGCCGTTAAGATGGTCGGTGTCGATGGCAAGGATCTGCTGCTGCCAGGTACTGACGTACCGGCTCAGTACTTCCTGCCGGCTAACGCCCTGGTCGGTGTAGCGGATGGTGTGCAGGTTGCGATCGGTGATGTTATCGCCCGTATCCCGCAAGAAACTTCGAAAACTCGCGACATCACCGGTGGTCTGCCGCGTGTTGCCGACTTGTTCGAAGCCCGTCGTCCGAAAGAAGCCTCGATTCTGGCTGAAGTCAGCGGCACCATCGCGTTCGGTAAAGAGACCAAAGGCAAGCGCCGTCTGGTCATTACCCCGAACGACGGTAGCGATCCGTACGAAGAGCTGATTCCGAAGTGGCGTCACCTGAACGTCTTCGAAGGCGAACAGGTAAACCGCGGCGAAGTAATCTCCGACGGCCCAAGTGATCCACACGACATCCTGCGTCTGCTGGGTGTGAGTGCGCTGGCCAAGTACATCGTGAACGAGATCCAGGACGTTTATCGTCTGCAAGGCGTGAAGATCAACGACAAGCACATCGAGACCATCCTGCGTCAGATGCTGCGTAAAGTTGAAATCGCTGAATCCGGCGATTCCACTTTCATCAAGGGCGACCAGATGGAATTGACTCACGTTCTGGTAGAGAACGAGCGTCTGGCGGGCGACGAGAAATTCGTTTCCAAGTTCACTCGCGTGCTGTTGGGTATCACCAAGGCGTCGTTGTCCACCGAATCGTTCATCTCGGCGGCTTCCTTCCAGGAAACCACTCGCGTACTGACCGAAGCGGCAGTCACCGGCAAGCGCGATTACCTGCGCGGCCTGAAAGAAAACGTGGTCGTGGGTCGTCTGATCCCGGCGGGTACCGGTCTGGCTTATCACAGCGAGCGCAAGCGTCGCCGTGAAGCTGACAAACCGTTGCGCGTAAGCGCCAGTGAAGTGGAAGCTGCACTGACCGAAGCATTGAACTCGAGCGGTAACTGAGTTCTGCAGTAAATAAGCGTGGGGCCCCGGCCGCTCCGTTCATCGAATCGAGACAATTTGTCGAGGTTGGATGAACGGAGAGGTCGGGGCCTTGCCTTGACTGGGGACAAGATCCTCTTTAGACTCTTGTACCCCTAAATTTGGCGGGAATTCGTTCCTGCCATTTTGCTTTTCTTGCAAGACAATAGCGTCGCAAGACAACAGTGGAGCTAGTAGATGGCAACTATCAACCAGCTGGTACGTCAGCCGCGTAAGCGTATCGTCGAGAAATCCGACGTGCCTGCGCTGCAGAACTGCCCGCAACGTCGTGGCGTATGCACCCGTGTGTATACCACCACGCCGAAAAACCTAACTCGGCACTGCGTAAAGTATGCCGTGTGCGTCTGACCAACGGTTTCGAGGTTTCCTCGTACATCGGCGGTGAAGGCCACAACCTGCAAGAGCACAGCGTGGTGCTGATCCGCGGCGGTCGTGTAAAAGACTTGCCAGGTGTTCGTTACCACACCGTACGCGGTTCTTTGGATACTTCCGGCGTTAAAGGTCGTAACCAGGGTCGTTCGAAGTACGGTACCAAGAAGCCTAAGTAGTAGCGGCTTTTTGTAAAAACTGATTTTCTATTTTTCTGAGTCGATAAGAGTAAGGTCGGAGGCGTCCCGAAAGGGGACCGATTCCGAGCGAACCTGAAGACCGTTTGAGGGCTTATCCATGCCAAGAAGACGCGTAGCAGCCAAGCGCGAAGTGCTTGACGATCCAAAATACGGAAGCCAAATCCTGGCCAAGTTCATGAACCACGTTATGGAAAGCGGCAAGAAAGCCGTTGCCGAACGTATCGTTTATGGCGCGCTGGAAAAGGTTAAAGAACGCAAGAACAGCGATCCCCTGGAAATCTTCGAGAAAGCTCTCGACGCCATCGCTCCGCTGGTCGAAGTGAAGTCGCGCCGTGTAGGCGGTGCTACTTACCAGGTTCCGGTCGAAGTTCGCCCGTCCCGTCGTAACGCCCTGGCAATGCGCTGGTTGGTAGACTTCGCCCGCAAGCGCGGCGAGAAGTCTATGGCTCTGCGTTTGGCTGGCGAGCTGTTGGATGCTGCTGAAGGTAAAGGTGCTGCAGTTAAGAAGCGTGAAGACGTGCACCGTATGGCTGAAGCCAACAAGGCTTTCTCGCACTACCGCTTCTAATTTTAGCGTCACTAATTTTGCGAGGGCTTTATGGCTCGTACTACACCGATTAACCGCTACCGTAACATTGGTATCGTTGCTCACGTGGATGCTGGTAAAACCACCACCACCGAGCGCGTCCTTTTTTACACTGGCAAAAGCCACAAGATGGGCGAGGTGCATGACGGCGCCGCGACCACCGACTGGATGGTGCAGGAGCAGGAGCGTGGTATTACCATTACTTCTGCTGCTATTACCACCTTCTGGCAGGGTTCCGAGAAGCAGTACGCTGATAAGTACCGCTTCAACGTCATCGATACCCCGGGTCACGTTGACTTCACTATTGAAGTTGAGCGGTCCCTGCGCGTACTCGACGGCGCTGTCGTTGTGTTCTGCGGCACTTCGGGTGTTGAGCCTCAGTCGGAAACCGTATGGCGTCAAGCCAACAAGTACGGCGTTCCACGTCTTGTTTACGTTAACAAGATGGACCGTGCTGGTGCGAACTTCCTGCGCGTGATCGGTCAGATCAAGCAGCGTCTGGGTCACACTCCGGTGCCAATCCAGTTGGCCATCGGTTCCGAAGACAACTTCCAGGGTCAGATCGATCTGATCAACATGGAAGCTGTTTACTGGAACGATGCTGACAAGGGCACTGTTCCGCGTCGCGAAGCTATTCCTGCAGAGCTGCTGGAATTGGCTGAAGAGTGGCGCGACAACATGGTTCAGGCTGCAGCCGAAGCCAGCGAAGAGCTGATGGACAAGTACCTGGAAGGTGAGGAAATCACCATCCCGGAAATCAAGGCCGCTCTGCGTCAGCGTACCATCGCTGGTGAGATCGTCTTGGCTGTCTGTGGTTCTTCCTTCAAGAACAAGGGTGTTCCCCTGGTTCTCGACGCTGTTATCGACTTCCTGCCGGCCCCAGTCGACATTCCTGCCATCAAGGGTACTGACCCGGATGACGAGACTATCGAATTGGAGCGTCATGCAGACGACAGCGAGCCGTTCTCGGCTCTGGCGTTCAAGATCGCTACTGACCCATTCGTGGGTACCTTGACCTTCGTTCGAGTTTACTCGGGCGTGTTGAGCTCCGGCGACGGCGTGATCAACTCGGTTAAAGGCAAGAAAGAGCGCGTGGGTCGTATGGTGCAAATGCACGCAAACGCCCGTGAAGAAATCAAGGAAGTGCGCGCTGGCGACATCGCGGCCTTGATCGGCATGAAGGACGTCACCACAGGTGAAACTTTGTGCACCGCTGACAAGCCAATCATTCTGGTTCGCATGGACTTCCCGGAGCCGGTTATCTCGGTTGCCGTTGAGCCTAAGACCAAGGATGACCAGGAAAAAATGGGTATCGCTCTGGGCAAGCTTGCTCAGGAAGATCCATCTTTCCGCGTCAAGACTGATGAAGAGACTGGTCAAACGATCATCTCCGGCATGGGCGAGCTGCACCTGGACATCCTGGTTGACCGGATGCGCCGTGAGTTCAACGTCGAAGCCAACATCGGTAAGCCTCAGGTTTCCTATCGTGAGCGCATCACGAAGAACTGCGAAATCGAAGGTAAGTTCGTTCGTCAATCCGGCGGTCGTGGCCAGTTCGGTCACTGCTGGATTCGTTTTGCTCCTGCTGACGAAGGTCAGGAAGGTCTGCAATTCGTGAACGAAGTAGTAGGTGGTGTGGTTCCTAAGGAATACATCCCGGCTATCCAGAAGGGTATCGAAGAGCAGATGAAGAACGGTGTTGTTGCCGGCTATCCGCTGATCGGCCTGAAGGCTACCGTTTTTGATGGTTCTTACCACGACGTCGACTCCAACGAGATGGCGTTCAAGGTGGCTGCTTCCATGGCGACCAAGCAACTGGCCCAGAAGGGTGGTGGTGAGTTGCTTGAGCCGATCATGGCGGTAGAGGTTGTTACGCCTGAAGACTATATGGGTGACGTGATGGGCGACCTTAACCGTCGTCGCGGCATGATCCTGGGTATGGAAGATACGGTTTCCGGCAAAGTAATTCGTGCCGAGGTTCCGTTGGGTGAGATGTTCGGTTATGCGACCGACGTCCGTTCCATGTCCCAAGGTCGCGCAAGCTACTCTATGGAATTCAAAAAATACAATACAGCTCCGTCGCATATCGTCGAAACTGTTACCAAAAAACAAGGCTGATTCAGCCCTTTAGGCAAGGAGTTAATTGTCGTGGCTAAAGAAAAATTTGTACGTGACCTCCCGCACGTTAACGTTGGCACCATCGGTCACGTTGACCACGGTAAAACCACGCTGACTGCTGCTCTGACTCGTGTCTGCTCCGAAGTTTTCGGTTCGGCCGTTGTTGCTTTCGATAAAATCGACAGCGCACCGGAAGAAAAGGCTCGTGGTATCACCATCAACACCGCGCACGTTGAATACAACTCGCTGATCCGTCACTACGCTCACGTCGACTGCCCAGGTCACGCTGACTATGTGAAGAACATGATCACCGGTGCTGCTCAGATGGACGGCGCTATTCTGGTTTGCTCGGCCGCTGATGGTCCGATGCCGCAAACTCGTGAGCACATCCTGTTGTCCCGCCAGGTTGGCGTTCCGTACATCGTTGTCTTCCTGAACAAGGCTGACATGGTTGACGACGCTGAGCTGCTGGAACTGGTTGAGATGGAAGTGCGCGATCTGCTGAGCACTTACGACTTCCCGGGCGACGACACTCCGATCATCATCGGTTCGGCTCTGATGGCTCTGAACGGTCAAGACGACAACGAAATGGGCACCACTGCCGTTCGTAAACTGGTTGAGACTCTGGACAGCTACATCCCAGATCCAGTTCGTGTTATCGACAAGCCGTTCCTGATGCCAATCGAAGACGTATTCTCGATCTCCGGTCGCGGTACTGTTGTAACTGGCCGTATCGAGCGCGGTATCGTCAAGGTTCAGGATTCGCTGGAAATCGTTGGTCTGCGTGACACTGTTGTCACCACCTGCACCGGCGTTGAAATGTTCCGTAAGCTGCTCGACGAAGGTCGTGCTGGCGAGAACTGCGGCGTGCTGCTGCGCGGCACCAAGCGTGACGACGTTGAGCGTGGCCAGGTTCTGGTCAAGCCAGGTTCGGTTAAGCCGCACACTACCTTCGAAGCTGAAGTGTACGTGTTGAGCAAAGAAGAAGGCGGTCGCCACACTCCGTTCTTCAAAGGCTACCGTCCACAGTTCTACTTCCGGACCACTGACGTGACCGGTAACTGCGAACTGCCGGAAGGCGTTGAAATGGTAATGCCGGGCGACAACATCAAAATGGTTGTCACCCTGATCAAAACCATCGCAATGGAAGATGGTCTGCGTTTCGCTATTCGTGAAGGCGGTCGTACCGTCGGCGCTGGCGTCGTAGCCAAAATCATCGCTTAATAAGTGATGACTTGAAAAAGCCCCCGCTTAGCGGGGGCTTTTTTATTGGGTTGACACTGTAGTAGCCCGTCTATAGAATTGCGCCTCCTTTTAACGGGCGTATTGCGCTCGCTGGGAATAGCAGCCGGAGTCTGAAATCCAATGCAAAATCAGCAAATCCGTATCAGGTTGAAGGCTTTTGACCATCGCCTGATCGACCAATCCACCCAGGAAATCGTGGAAACCGCGAAACGTACTGGTGCTCAAGTGCGTGGTCCAATTCCACTGCCTACCCGTAAAGAGCGGTTCACCGTTCTGGTCTCCCCGCACGTCAACAAAGACGCGCGCGACCAGTACGAGATCCGTACTCATAAGCGCGTTCTGGACATCGTCCAGCCAACGGATAAAACCGTTGATGCTCTTATGAAGCTTGATCTTGCGGCCGGTGTGGAAGTGCAGATCAGCCTCGGCTAAGACTCGGTCTTAGTCGTGTAACGCTCTGAAATGGGCGGCCATAGCGGGTGAAAGCCCCGTACACTCATGAGGTTTACAACATGACTATTGGTGTAGTCGGTCGTAAATGCGGTATGACCCGTATTTTCACCGAAGAAGGTGTCTCCATTCCGGTCACGGTCATTGAGATCGAACCGAATCGCGTCACCCAGTTCAAAACTGAAGAGACCGATGGCTATCGTGCAGTGCAAGTCACTGTAGGCGAGCGTCGTGCTTCGCGTGTTACAGCTGCTCAGGCTGGCCACTTCGCCAAGGCGAACGTTGCCGCTGGTCGTACCGTAATGGAATTCCGTCTTGAAGAAGGCGAGTACCAGGCCGGCGATCTGATCAACGCTGAAATCTTCGCCGCTGGTCAACTGGTTGATGTAACCGGTCAGTCCAAGGGTAAAGGCTTCCAGGGTACGATCAAGCGTTGGAACTTCCGCGGGCAAGATAATACCCACGGTAACTCCGTGTCCCACCGCGTTCCAGGCTCTATCGGCCAGTGCCAGACTCCTGGTCGTGTATTCAAGGGCAAAAAAATGTCCGGTCATATGGGCGCTGAGCGCGTGACCGTGCAGTCCCTGGAAGTAGTGCGCGTGGACGCTGAACGCAATCTGTTGTTGGTCAAGGGTGCTGTTCCTGGCGCTACTGGCGGCAACTTGGTTGTACGTCCAGCAGCCAAGGCTCGCGGTTAAGGGGAAGCTGACATGCAATTAAATGTAAATGACGCTCAAGCGATCGAAGTTTCCGAACTGACATTTGGCGGCGAATTCAACGAGACGCTGGTTCACCAAGCAGTCGTGGCCTACATGGCTGGCGGCCGTCAAGGTAGCAAGCAGCAAAAGACCCGTTCCGACGTTCGTGGTGGCGGTAAGCGCCCTTGGCGTCAGAAAGGTACTGGCCGTGCTCGTGCCGGTACTATCCGTAGCCCAATCTGGCGTGGCGGCGGTACCACTTTCGCAGCTCGTCCTCAGGATCACACCCAGAAGCTGAACAAGAAGATGTATCGCGCAGCAATGCGTTCCATCCTTGCTGAGCTGGTGCGTACTGATCGTCTGGTTGTGGTTCAGGACTTCGCTGTTGATGCACCGAAGACCAAAGATCTGCTGAACAAACTGACTGGCATGGGCCTGACTGACGTCTTGATCGTGTCTGAAGTGGTTGATCAGAACCTGTACCTGGCTGCTCGTAACCTGCCACACGTTGATGTCCGTGACGTTCAAGGTTCCGATCCAGTTAGTCTGATCGCATACGACAAGGTGTTGATCACCGTGTCGGCCGTGAAGAAATTCGAGGAGCTGCTGGGATGAACCAGGAACGCGTATTTAAAGTTCTGCTTGGCCCGCACGTTTCCGAAAAGGCTACGGTTCTGGCTGACAAGAAAGGCCAGTTCGTTTTCAAGGTTGCAACTGACGCAACCAAGCTGGAAATCAAGAAGGCCGTCGAAAGCCTGTTCAGCGTGAAAGTAGAGCGTGTTACTACCCTGAATGTTCTGGGTAAGAGCAAGCGCACTGCTCGCGGTCTGGGCAAGCGTAATGACTGGAAGAAGGCAGTTATCTCCCTTCAGCCAGGCCAAGATCTCGATTTCAGCAGCAGTGCTGAGTAAGGAAGGGGTGCATCATGGCAATCGTTAAATGCAAACCGACTTCCCCTGGCCGCCGTTTTGTGGTCAAGGTGGTCAACCAGGAGCTGCATAAAGGCGCTCCTCACGCACCGCTGCTCGAGAAAAAATCGAAGACTGGTGGTCGTAACAACAATGGTCGCATTACCACTCGTCACATCGGTGGTGGCCATAAGCAGCATTATCGTCTGGTCGATTTCCGTCGCAACGACAAAGATGGCATCGTTGCCACTGTCGAGCGTATTGAATACGATCCAAACCGTACTGCTCACATCGCTCTGCTGCTGTACGCAGATGGCGAGCGTCGCTACATCATCGCCCCTAAAGGCGTGAGTGCTGGTGACCAGCTGATCGCAGGTGCTTTGGCACCGATCAAGCCGGGCAACGCTCTGCAACTGCGTAACATTCCAGTTGGTAGCACCGTACACGGCATCGAATTGAAGCCAGGTAAAGGCGCGCAAATCGCTCGTTCCGCTGGTGCTTCGGCTCAGCTGATCGCTCGTGAAGGTGTCTACGTGACCCTGCGTCTGCGTTCTGGTGAGATGCGTAAAGTGCTGGCTGAATGCCGCGCGACCCTGGGTGAAGTCTCGAACTCCGAGCACAGCCTGCGTTCGCTGGGTAAAGCTGGTGCCAAACGCTGGCGTGGCGTTCGCCCAACCGTTCGTGGTGTTGCCATGAACCCGGTTGACCACCCACATGGTGGTGGTGAAGGTCGTACCTCTGGTGGTCGTCATCCGGTATCGCCATGGGGCTTCCCGACTAAGGGCGCGAAGACTCGTGGTAATAAGCGTACCGACAAAATGATCGTCCGTCGTCGCAAGTAAATAGAGGGATACGACAGTGCCACGTTCTCTGAAAAAAGGTCCTTTTATTGATCTTCACCTACTGAAGAAGATCGAAGTGGCGGCGGAAAAGAACGATCGCAAACCAGTGAAAACCTGGTCGCGCCGTTCCATGATCCTGCCACAAATGGTCGGTTTGACCATTGCAGTGCATAACGGTCGTCAACATGTTCCAGTTCTCGTGAACGAAGACATGGTCGGCCACAAACTAGGCGAGTTTGCCGGTACCCGCACATATCGTGGGCACGTGGCAGACAAGAAAGCCAAGCGTTAAGGGGTAAGGAACGATGGAAGTAGCCGCTAAGTTGTCGGGCGCTCGAATCTCCGCCCAGAAAGCCCGCTTGGTCGCCGACCAGATCCGCGGGAAGAAGGTGGGCGAAGCGCTCAACCTGTTGGCTTTCAGCAGTAAGAAAGCCGCCGAGATCATCAAGAAAGTGCTGGAGTCGGCCGTAGCCAACGCCGAGCACAACGAAGGCGCAGACGTTGATGACCTTAAAGTCAGCACCGTTTTCGTCAACGAAGGGCGTTCGCTGAAGCGAATCATGCCACGTGCCAAAGGCCGTGCTGATCGCATCGTCAAGCGGTCTTGCCATATCACTGTCAAGGTTGCTGACAAGTAACGGAGTCGAAGAGATGGGTCAGAAAGTACATCCCATTGGCATTCGCCTGGGAATCGTCAAGGAGCACACCTCCGTCTGGTACGCAGACGGTCGGACTTATGCGGACTATTTGTTCGCTGATCTGAAGGTGCGCGAGTATCTCCAAGACAAACTAAAAAGCGCGTCCGTAAGCCGTATCGATATCCATCGTCCGGCTCAAACTGCACGTATCACCATCCACACCGCTCGTCCAGGTATCGTTATCGGGAAGAAAGGTGAAGATGTTGAGAAACTGCGTCAGGACCTGACCAAGCAAATGGGTGTGCCTGTGCACATCAATATCGAAGAGATCCGCAAGCCGGAGCTCGACGGTATGCTGGTTGCGCAGAGCGTAGCTCAGCAGCTGGAGCGTCGTGTAATGTTCCGTCGCGCTATGAAGCGCGCTGTTCAGAACGCCATGCGCATTGGTGCCAAAGGCATCAAAATCCAAGTGAGCGGTCGTCTCGGCGGTGCTGAAATCGCACGTACTGAATGGTATCGCGAAGGTCGTGTGCCACTGCACACCCTGCGTGCCGACATCGACTATGCCAACTACGAAGCTCACACCACTTACGGTGTGATCGGTGTAAAGGTTTGGATCTTCAAAGGCGAAGTAATTGGTGGTCGCCAAGAAGAACTGAAACCACAAGCACCAGCGCCTCGTAAAAAAGCTGCTAAGTAAGGGGTACGCCAAATGTTGCAACCAAAGCGTACGAAGTTCCGCAAGCAGATGACAGGCCACAACCGTGGTCTGGCACAGCGCGGTAGCAAAGTCAGCTTCGGCGAATATGCGCTGAAGTCTGTAGCTCGTGGTCGTCTCACCGCTCGTCAGATCGAGTCAGCGCGTCGTGCACTGACCCGTCACGTTAAACGTGGCGGCAAGATCTGGATCCGTGTATTCCCGGACAAGCCTATTTCCAAAAAGCCTCTCGAAGTTCGGATGGGTAAAGGTAAGGGTAGTGTGGAGTACTGGGTTGCCCAGATTCAGCCAGGCAAAGTCCTGTATGAAATCGAGGGTGTTACTGAAGAGCTGGCGCGTGAGGCTTTTGCCCTGGCTGCTGCAAAGCTGCCGCTCGCCACCGCCTTTGTTAAACGGACGGTGATGTGATGAAAGCGAATGAACTTCGTGAAAAAGACGCGCCGCAGCTTAACGAGCAACTGCTCGGCCTGCTGCGCGACCAGTTCAATCTGCGCATGCAGAAAGCAACTGGCCAGTTGGGGCAGTCTCACCTGCTCCGGCAAGTTAAGCGTGACATCGCTCGCGTGAAGACTGTGCTCAAACAGCAGGCAGGTAAGTAATCATGGCTGAAGCCGAAAAAACCGTCCGTACGCTGACTGGCCGTGTTGTCAGCGACAAAATGGACAAGACCATCACCGTTCTGATCGAGCGTCGCGTAAAGCACCCGATCTACGGTAAATACGTTAAGCGTTCGACTAAGCTGCACGCGCACGACGAAACCAATCAGTGCCACATCGGCGACAAAGTCACTATTCGTGAAACTCGTCCGCTGGCCAAGACCAAGTCTTGGGCATTGGTTGATGTTCTCGAACGCGCTGTGGAAGTCTAAGGACTAGGGGTCGGAGAAATTATATGATTCAGACTCAATCCATGCTCGATGTGGCCGATAACAGCGGCGCTCGCCGCGTTATGTGCATCAAGGTGCTGGGTGGCTCCCATCGTCGTTACGCTGGTATCGGTGACATCATCAAAGTTACCGTGAAGGAAGCAATTCCTCGCGGTAAAGTGAAAAAAGGCCAAGTGATGACTGCTGTTGTAGTCCGCACTCGTCACGGCGTACGCCGTGCTGATGGCTCCATTATCCGCTTTGATGGCAACGCTGCTGTTCTTCTGAACAACAAGCAAGAGCCGATCGGCACCCGTATCTTTGGGCCAGTGACCCGTGAACTTCGTACTGAGAAGTTCATGAAGATCGTCTCGCTCGCCCCAGAAGTGCTGTAAGGAGATCCGACATGCAAAAGATTCGTCGTGACGACGAGATCATCGTGATCGCCGGCAAAGACAAAGGTAAGCGCGGTAAGGTGCTTAAGGTTCTCGCTAATAACCGTCTGGTTATTGGTGGTCTGAACCTGGTCAAGCGTCATACCAAGCCTAACCCGATGTCGGGCGTACAAGGCGGTATCGTCGAAAAAGAAGCTCCACTGGACGCTTCTAACGTCGCCATTTTCAACGGCGAAACCAACAAGGCTGATCGCGTTGGTTTCAAAGTAGAAGACGGCAAGAAAATTCGTGTCTTCAAGTCGACCCAAAAAGCGGTTGATGCTTGAACACTGCTAGGTAGAAGACCATGGCACGACTAAAAGAGATTTACTGGAAGGAAATCGCACCGAAGCTTAAGGAAGAACTTAAGCTTTCGAACGTGATGGAAGTTCCACGCGTTACAAAAATCACCCTGAACATGGGTCTGGGCGAGGCGGTCGGTGACAAAAAAGTCATCGAGCACGCTGTTGCCGACCTGGAAAAGATCACCGGTCAGAAAGTTGTTGTGACTTACGCTCGGAAATCCATTGCTGGCTTTAAAGTCCGTGAAGGTTGGCCGATCGGCGTCAAAGTGACTCTGCGCCGTGAGCGTATGTACGAATTCCTGGATCGTCTGCTGTCGATCTCCCTGCCTCGGGTTCGCGACTTCCGCGGCCTGAATGCCAAGTCCTTCGATGGTCGTGGTAACTACAGCATGGGCGTTAAAGAGCAGATCATCTTCCCGGAAATCGACTACGACAAGATCGATGCTCTCCGCGGTCTGGACATTACCCTGACCACCACTGCCAAGAACGATGATGAAGGTCGCGCGCTGCTGCGTGCTTTCAAATTCCCGTTCCGCAACTGATTGGAGTAGGAAAATGGCCAAGATGAGCATGAAAAACCGCGAGCTGAAGCGTCAGCTCACGGTTGCCAAGTACGCCAAAAAGCGTGCAGCACTGAAAGCTATCATCGTTGATCTGAACGCAAGTCCAGAAGCGCGTTGGGAAGCTACAGTAGCTCTGCAGAAGCAGCCACGTGACGCAAGCGCTTCGCGCATGCGTAACCGCTGCCGCCTGACCGGTCGTCCACACGGCGTTTACCGCAAGTTCGGCCTCGGCCGTAACAAACTGCGTGAAGCTGCAATGCGTGGTGACGTACCTGGTCTGGTTAAAGCCAGCTGGTAAGCACTGTCAAAGTCTCGGTGTTCAGGATTGCAAGATCCTGACCATCGGTGACCTTGAACTTGAATCAAGCCCCTTTTGGGGCTTGATTCATTTGTGGGGTGTGTCTAGAATACCCGGCTCGCCTGAGCCCGTGCTTTTTACGTGCGGAGTTTCTCGGCGAAGGTAGTAGCCGCAAGGCTTATTTTTTTGTATTAGGAGCGTCTAGCCCATGAGTATGCAGGACCCGTTAGCGGACATGCTAACTCGAATCCGTAATGCCCAGATGGCTGAAAAGTCCGTCGTAAGCATGCCATCTTCTACTTTGAAGGTAGCTGTTGCCAAAGTCCTGAAGGACGAAGGTTACATTGCGGGTTATCAGATCAGCAGCGAAATCAAACCACTGCTGTCCATCGAGCTGAAGTACTTCGAAGGCCGTCCGGTCATCGAGGAAGTGAAGCGCGTTAGCCGTCCAGGCCTGCGTCAGTACAAGTCCGTCGATGATCTGCCAAAAGTTCGTGGCGGTCTCGGTGTGTCTATCGTCTCCACCAACAAAGGTGTGATGACGGATCGTGCTGCGCGCGCTGCCGGTGTCGGCGGCGAAGTTCTTTGCACTGTGTTCTAAGGGGGGATAAGCATGTCACGCGTCGCTAAGAACCCCGTTAAGCTGCCAGCCGGTGTCGAAGTCAAATTCGCAGGCCAACAGCTTTCGGTGAAGGGTGCCAAGGGCACTCTCGAACTGAATATCCATTCGTCCGTTGAGATCGTTGAAGAAGCTGGTGAGCTGCGTTTCGCTGCTCGCAATGGCGATCAACAAACTCGCGCAATGGCCGGTACCACTCGTGCGTTGGTAAACAACATGGTCCAAGGCGTAAGCCAAGGCTTCGAGCGCAAGCTCCAGCTGGTCGGTGTTGGTTACAAAGCGCAAGCAAAAGGCACAGTGCTGAACCTGGCTCTTGGCTTCTCGCACCCAGTGGATTACGAACTGCCGGAAGGCATCACCGCTGAGACACCTAGCCAGACCGATATCCTGATCAAGGGCATCGATAAGCAGCTGGTAGGTCAAGTGGCCGCCGAGATCCGCGACTTCCGTCCACCAGAGCCTTACAAAGGTAAAGGTGTGCGCTACGCGGACGAAGTCGTCCGTCGTAAAGAAGCCAAGAAGAAGTAGGGCATAGCAAATGACCGACAAAAAAGTTACTCGACTGCGTCGCGCTCGCAAAGCACGCCTGAAAATGCACGAACTCGAAGTCGTGCGTCTCTGCGTGTTCCGCTCGTCGCAGCACATCTACGCCCAGGTCATTTCGGCCGACGGCAACAAAGTCCTGGCATCTGCCTCGACTTTGGATAAAGAACTGCGTGATGGCGCCACTGGCAACATCGACGCGGCCACTAAGGTTGGCCAGCTGGTCGCTACGCGTGCTAAAGCCGCTGGCGTCTCGCAGGTGGCTTTCGACCGCTCTGGCTTCAAGTACCACGGCCGCGTCAAGGCGCTGGCTGATGCTGCTCGTGAAGCTGGGCTGGAGTTCTAAGTTATGTCAAATAACGACCAAAAGCGCGACGAAGGCTACATTGAGAAGCTGGTTCAAGTTAACCGCGTAGCCAAAACCGTTAAAGGCGGCCGTATCTTCACTTTCACCGCGTTGACCGTGGTTGGTGATGGTAAAGGGCGTGTTGGCTTCGGCCGTGGCAAGTCACGTGAAGTGCCTGCCGCGATCCAGAAGGCAATGGAAGCTGCTCGTCGCAACATGATCCAAGTTGATCTGAACGGCACCACTCTGCAGTACGCAATGAAGTCCGCTCATGGCGCTTCGAAGGTGTACATGCAGCCTGCTTCTGAAGGTACCGGTATCATCGCTGGCGGCGCTATGCGTGCTGTTCTCGAAGTTGCTGGCGTTCAGAACGTTCTGGCCAAGTGCTACGGCTCGACTAACCCGGTAAACGTGGTTCACGCCACTTTCAAAGGTTTGAAAGCTATGCAGTCTCCTGAATCTATTGCCGCCAAGCGTGGCAAAAGCGTCAAGGAGATCTTCTGATCATGGCTACCGTTAAAGTTACGCTGATCAAAAGCATGACCGGCCGCATCCCTAACCACAAACTGTGCGTTAAGGGTCTGGGTCTGCGTCGCATCGGTCACACTGTAGAAGTACTTGATACTCCCGAGAATCGCGGGATGATCAACAAGGCTTACTACATGCTGCGTGTCGAGGGTTAATCGATGAAACTCAATGATCTGAGTCCAGCGCCGGGTTCCCGTCGCGAAAAGCATCGTCCGGGCCGTGGTATCGGTAGTGGTTTGGGCAAGACCGGTGGCCGTGGCCACAAAGGTCAGTCCTCCCGCTCCGGTGGCACCATTGCTCCAGGCTTTGAAGGCGGTCAACAGCCGCTGCATCGTCGTCTGCCGAAATTCGGTTTCGTTTCCCTGAAAGCCATGGACCGCGCAGAAGTGCGTTTGTCCGAGCTGGCCAAAGTGGAAGGCGACATCGTCACCGTGCAGTCCCTGAAAGATGCCAACGTGATTAACGTCAACGTACAGCGTGTGAAAATCATGCTGTCCGGCGAAGTTACTCGCGCTGTCACCATCGGAAAGGGAATCGGCGCCACCAAAGGTGCGCGTGCGGCTATCGAAGCAGCTGGCGGCAAGTTCGAGGAATAAATGGCTAAGCAAGGTGCTCTCTCTGCGCTCGGCAAAGGCGGTATGTCTGAACTCTGGGCTCGTCTGCGTTTTCTGTTCCTGGCGATTATCGTCTACCGAATAGGCGCACACATCCCGGTTCCAGGTATTAACCCGGACCGACTCGCGGACCTGTTTCGACAGAATGAGGGGACCATTCTTAGCTTGTTCAACATGTTTTCCGGCGGCGCGCTGGAACGGATGAGCATCTTTGCACTGGGGATCATGCCGTACATTTCGGCATCGATCATCATGCAACTGATGACCGCCGTCAGCCCGCAGCTGGAACAGTTGAAGAAGGAAGGTGAAGCTGGCCGTCGCAAGATCAGCCAGTACACCCGCTACGGCACTGTCGTTCTCGCTCTCGTTCAGGCTATTGGCATGTCCATTGGTCTGGCGGGGCAGGGCGTTGCGTTCACTGGTGACTTTGGCTTCCATTTCGTCGCGGTATCCACTTTTGTGGCTGGTGCGATGTTCATGATGTGGCTGGGTGAGCAGATTACTGAGCGTGGTGTTGGCAACGGTATCTCGATGTTGATTTTTTCGGGTATCGTCGCCGGTCTTCCGAGAGCGATCGGGCAGTCTTTCGAGTCTGCACGTCAGGGGGATATCAATATCTTCGCCCTGGTTGCCATCGGTTTGCTGGCAGTAGCGATTATCGGTTTCGTGGTGTTCATTGAGCGTGGTCAGCGTCGTATTGCTGTTCATTACGCCAAGCGTCAGCAGGGCCGCAAGGTCTTCGCTGCGCAGACTAGCCACTTGCCGCTGAAGGTGAACATGGCCGGTGTTATTCCGGCTATTTTCGCGAGCAGCATTTTGCTGTTCCCGGCTTCGTTGGGTGCCTGGTTCGGTCAGTCTGAAGGTATGGGCTGGTTGCAGGACATCTCGCAGTCGATCGCTCCTGGTCAGCCGTTGAATATTCTGCTGTTTAGTGCAGGGATTATTTTCTTCTGCTTCTTCTATACGGCGTTGATGTTCAATCCGAAAGACGTAGCGGAAAACCTGAAGAAGTCCGGTGCCTTTATTCCGGGCATTCGTCCAGGCGAGCAGTCTGCGCGCTATATTGATGGCGTTCTGACTCGTTTGACCATGTTCGGTGCTCTTTACATGACGGCCGTGTGCTTGCTGCCCCAGTTCTTGGTGGTTGCAGCAAACGTTCCGTTCTACCTTGGCGGGACCTCGTTGCTGATCGTCGTCGTGGTTGTGATGGACTTCATGTCCCAAGTACAATCGCACCTCGTTTCGCACCAGTACGAATCCCTGATGAAGAAAGCCAACCTGAAGGGTTACGGCAGCGGCATGTTGCGCTGAGTACCCATAAGGTTCGAGGAGTTGGTGATGAAAGTTCGTGCATCGGTGAAAAAGCTGTGCCGTAACTGCAAGATTATTCGCCGCGAAGGTGTTGTTCGAGTAATTTGCAGCGCGGAACCGCGTCACAAACAGCGCCAAGGCTGAGTGTGATTGTGCTTCAAGCCCGGCAGCTAGTGCGCTGCCGGGTTGATTATTTGTTATTACAGCGATATTATCTCGCGCCCTATTTCTTGGCTTCCGGGGCGTAGGTAGCTGTCAATTGGAGTCCCACTGAATGGCCCGTATTGCAGGCGTTAACATTCCAGATAACAAGCATACTGTTATCTCGCTGACCTACATCTATGGTGTTGGTCGCACTACTGCACAGAAGATCTGTGCAGTGACTGGGGTAAACCCAGCCGCAAAGATCAAAGATCTGAGCGACGAGCAGATTGAACAGCTGCGTGGCGAAGTGGCGAAGTTCACCACTGAAGGTGACCTGCGTCGCGAAATCAACATGAAAATCAAGCGTTTGATGGACCTCGGTTGCTATCGCGGTCTGCGTCATCGTCGTGGTCTTCCAGTGCGCGGTCAGCGTACCAAGACTAACGCGCGTACCCGTAAAGGTCCGCGTAAGCCGATCCGCAAGTAATCGCCCCAGCGAATCGACAGGAAATTAATCATGGCTAAACCTGCTGCTCGTCCTCGTAAAAAAGTCAAAAAGACAGTGGTTGATGGCATCGCCCACATCCACGCGTCTTTTAACAACACAATCGTGACCATCACCGACCGTCAAGGTAACGCGCTTTCTTGGGCTACCTCCGGTGGTTCGGGTTTCCGCGGTTCCCGCAAGTCCACGCCGTTTGCTGCTCAAGTAGCTGCTGAACGTGCTGGTCAAGCTGCGCTGGAATATGGCCTGAAAAACCTCGACGTAAACGTCAAAGGTCCAGGTCCAGGTCGTGAATCCGCAGTCCGCGCTTTGAACGGCTGTGGCTACAAGATCGCCAGCATCACCGACGTGACGCCAATCCCGCACAACGGGTGCCGTCCGCCGAAGAAGCGCCGCGTGTAATCCAGGAGATTGTAAAGAATGGCTCGTTACATTGGTCCAAAATGCAAACTCGCTCGTCGTGAAGGCACCGATCTCTTTCTGAAGAGCGGCGTGCGCGCGATCGAATCGAAGTGCAACATCGAAGCAGCACCTGGTATCCACGGCCAACGCCGCGGTCGCCAGTCCGATTACGGCACCCAACTGCGTGAAAAGCAGAAGGTCCGTCGTATCTACGGCGTTCTCGAGCGTCAATTCAGCGGCTACTACAAAGAAGCTGCTGGCAAGAAAGGTGCAACCGGTGAAAACCTGCTGCAACTGCTCGAATGCCGTCTGGACAACGTTGTATACCGTATGGGTTTTGGCTCTACTCGTGCCGAATCCCGTCAGCTGGTATCGCACAAATCCGTCAGCGTTAACGGTCAGACCGTAAACGTGCCGTCGTACCAGGTTCGTGCTGGTGACGTGGTCGCGATTCGCGAGAAAGCAAAGAACCAACTTCGCATTGTCCAAGCTCTCGATCTGTGTGCCCAACGTGGCCGCGTAGAATGGGTAGAAGTAGACACTGAGAAGAAGTCGGGCGTTTTCAAGAACGTTCCTGCTCGCAGTGATCTGTCCGCCGACATCAACGAAAGCCTGATTGTCGAGCTCTACTCCAAGTAAGGGCTAGAAAATAGGTGCATCCATGCAGATTTCGGTAAATGAGTTCCTGACACCCCGCCATATTGATGTGCAGGTTGTCAGTCCAACCCGCGCCAAGATCACTCTCGAGCCTCTCGAGCGTGGTTTCGGCCACACCCTGGGCAACGCGCTGCGACGCATCTTGTTGTCCTCAATGCCCGGCTGTGCAGTAGTCGAGGCCGAGATTGACGGTGTGCTCCACGAGTACAGCGCCATCGAAGGTGTACAGGAAGACGTAATTGAAATCCTGTTGAACCTTAAAGGTCTGGCTATCAAGCTGCACGGCCGTGACGAAGTTACGCTGACCTTGTCGAAGAAGGGTTCGGGGGTGGTTACCGCTGCCGATATTCAGCTGGATCATGATGTCGAGATCGTTAACCCCGATCACGTAATCGCTAACCTGGCGTCTAACGGCGCCCTGAACATGAAGCTCACCGTAGCTCGTGGTCGTGGTTATGAACCGGCAGATTCGCGTCAGAGCGATGAAGACGAAAGCCGCAGCATTGGTCGCTTGCAGCTTGACTCTTCGTTCAGCCCGGTTCGCCGTATCGCATACGTGGTGGAAAACGCCCGTGTCGAACAGCGTACTAACCTGGACAAGCTGGTTATTGATCTGGAAACCAACGGTACTCTGGATCCTGAAGAGGCTATCCGTCGCGCTGCAACCATCCTGCAACAGCAGTTGGCTGCGTTCGTGGACCTCAAAGGTGACAGTGAGCCAGTGGTTGTCGAGCAGGAAGACGAGATCGATCCGATCCTGCTTCGCCCGGTTGACGATCTGGAACTGACTGTACGTTCGGCTAACTGCCTTAAGGCGGAAAACATCTACTACATCGGTGACCTGATTCAGCGTACCGAAGTAGAGCTGTTGAAGACTCCGAACCTTGGCAAGAAATCCTTGACTGAGATCAAGGACGTTCTGGCCTCCCGCGGTCTGTCCCTCGGCATGCGCCTCGACAACTGGCCGCCTGCAAGTCTTAAGAAGGACGACAAGGCGACTGCCTGATCGTCGTAATCACCGAACGTTGTGTTTGGTAAGGAATGAACCATGCGTCATCGTAAAAGTGGTCGTCACCTGAGCCGCACTAGCTCGCACCGCAAGGCCATGTTTCAAAACATGGCAGTGTCGCTGTTCGAGCACGAGCTGATCAAAACTACACTGCCGAAAGCTAAAGAACTGCGTCGCGTTGCTGAGCCGCTGATCACTTTGGCCAAGACAGACAGCCTGGCTAACCGCCGTCTGGTTTTCGACCGTACTCGTTCGAAAGCTATCGTAGGTAAGCTCTTCAACGACCTGGGCAAGCGTTACGCTACCCGTGAGGGTGGCTACCTGCGCATCCTCAAGTGCGGCTTCCGCACTGGTGACAACGCGCCTATGGCGTACGTTGAGTTGGTTGATCGTCCAGTTGGCGGTGAAGCTGTATCCGCTGAGTAAGACGTCAGTCTGAAACGAAGAACCGGGCCTAGTGCCCGGTTTTTTGTGCCTGTAAGAAACGCGCTGTTCGTACAAGCTCCCCTGTGGCTCAAGCCATCAGTATGTGATCGGGATTGTTGGTAGTATTTTTCTATTGATATCTGCAAATTAATGAATTTGTAGGTGTCATGATCGATGGTTAATACTCCCTCCCAAGCCGATTAGCCGGCAGTTCCAAAACTGACAGAGGAAGAAGATCGCATGAGCCAAAACAAAACGCTTACGACCGCCAGTGGCGCTCCTGTCGCCGACAACCAGAATTCCCGTTCCGCCGGCCCTCGTGGCCCGCTGCTGCTCGACGATTTCCACCTGATCGAGAAGCTTGCCCACTTTAACCGTGAAAACATCCCTGAGCGCCGCGTCCACGCGAAAGGCTCGGGTGCTTACGGTACGTTCACGGTTACCCGTGACATCACCGAGTACACCAGCGCCAAGCTGTTCGAGTCCATTGGCAAGCAAACACCGACGTTCTTGCGGTTTTCCACCGTGGGTGGCGAGCGCGGTTCGGCTGATACCGAGCGCGATCCACGTGGCTTTGCTTTGAAGTTTTATACCGAAGAAGGCAACTGGGACATCGTTGGTAACAACACACCAGTGTTCTTCATTCGCGACCCACTGAAATTCCCGGACTTTATCCATACCCAGAAACGCCTGCCGCAAAGCAATCTGAAAAGCGCACAAATGATGTGGGACTTCTGGTCGCACTCCCCGGAGGCGCTGCACCAGGTCACCATCTTGTTCTCGGATCGCGGCATCCCTGACGGTTACCGTCACATGCACGGCTTTGGTAGCCACACCTACAGCCTGATTAGTGCCAAAGGTGAGCGTCACTGGGTGAAATGGCACTACAAGACCCGGCAGGGGATCAAGAACCTTACGCCGGCAGACGCTGCACGCCTGGCCGGTACTGATCCGGATTACGCTCAGCGGGATCTGTTCGGTGCGATCGAGCGCGGTGATTTTCCGAAATGGCGCGTGTGCATTCAGATCATGACCGAGGCCCAGGCTGCGGCACACTACGAGAACCCGTTCGACGTGACCAAGACTTGGTCTCAGAAAGAGTTCCCGCTGATCGAAGTGGGTGAACTGGAGCTCAACCGCAATCCGCAAAACTACTTCGCTGAAGTCGAGCAAGCGGCATTCGGTCCAAGCAACATGGTCCCCGGTGTGGGGCTGTCGCCGGATCGCATGCTGCAAGGCCGCGTGTTCGCTTACGCTGATGCTCACCGCTACCGCGTAGGCACCAACCACCAGCAACTGCCGGTGAATGCTCCACGCAACCAGGTCAACAGCTACCAGCGTGATGGTTCCATGGCGTTCGGCAGCAACGGTGGTGCAACGCCCAACTACGAGCCGAACAGCTACGTAGAGTCGCCGAAACAAGCCCCGCGCTACGCCGAGCCTGCGCTGGCCTTGAGCGGTTCGGCTGATCGTTACGATCACCGTGAAGACACCGATTATTACAGCCATGCCGGTGCGCTGTTCCGCCTGATGAATGATGAGCAGAGAACCCTGCTGATCAATAACATTGCCGGCGCCATGGCCGGGGTTTCCAGTGATGTGGTTGATCGTCAACTGCAGCACTTCTTCAGGGCTGACCCGGCGTACGGAGACGCAATCGCAAAGGCGTTGGGCGTACAGCTTAACTAAGTCTAAACAAGAAGCAGAACCGCCCTCATCTGGGCGGTTTTTGCGTTATTTAAACCACTTTTCTCAGAATATCTTCGCTTTTATCGCGCAGGCGGAGTGACCAATCAGTCGGCTTGGTTCAAACTACAGACTTTCAAGCAGGGAGATGTAGGGCGATGCAAGGCCACCCAGACGTAATCGATTACCTCAACACGTTGCTGACCGGCGAGCTGGCGGCGCGTGATCAATATTTCATCCATTCGCGGATGTACGAGGACTGGGGTTTTACCGAGCTCTACGAACGTATCAACCACGAAATGGAAGAAGAGGCGCAGCACGCTGACGCCCTGATGCGTCGAATCCTGATGCTCGAAGGCACGCCACGGATGCGTCCGGACGACCTGGATGTCGGCACCACAGTGCCTGACATGCTCGCTGCCGACCTGCGACTGGAATACAAGGTCCGTGCCGCACTCTGCAAGGGCATTGAGCTCTGCGAGCTGCACAAGGACTACGTTAGCCGCGAGATTCTGCGTATTCAACTGGCGGATACCGAAGAAGATCACACCTACTGGCTGGAGAAGCAGTTGGGGCTGATCAAGTTGATCGGTCTGGAAAATTATCTGCAATCGCAGTTCTGATTACAGAACCTAAAGATCGCAGCCTGCGGCAGCTCTTACAGGTAACGCATTCCCGTGTAGGAGCTGCCGAAGGCTGCGATCTTTTGATCTTCCGTATGAAAAAGCCCCTGTCACCGACAAAGTGACAGGGGCTTTTTCATGGGCCTGATTCAGGCCTTGTCGCGAGCCAGCAGCGGCTTGAGGTAGAAGCCGGTGTGAGACTGCTTCATCTCCGAGACTTCTTCCGGCGTACCGACGGCAATGATTTGCCCGCCTTTGGAGCCGCCTTCCGGCCCCAGGTCAACCAACCAGTCCGCAGTTTTGATTACGTCCAGGTTGTGCTCGATCACCACTACGGTGTTGCCGTGGTCACGCAGGCGATGCAGCACGTCGAGCAATTGCTGGATATCCGCGAAGTGCAGGCCGGTGGTCGGCTCGTCGAGGATGTACAGGGTCTTGCCTGTATCGCGCTTGGACAGCTCGCGGGACAATTTCACCCGCTGGGCTTCGCCGCCGGACAGCGTGGTCGCCGATTGCCCAAGCTTGATGTACGACAAACCGACGTCCATCAGCGTCTGCAGCTTGCGCGCCAGCGCCGGAACCGCATCGAAGAACACCCGCGCTTCCTCGATCGTCATCTCGAGGGTTTCGTGGATGTTCTTACCCTTGTACTTGATCTCCAGCGTTTCGCGGTTGTAGCGCTTGCTCTTGCAGACGTCGCACGGGACATAGATGTCCGGCAGGAAGTGCATTTCCACCTTGATCAGGCCATCGCCCTGGCAAGCCTCGCAACGGCCTCCCTTCACGTTGAAGGAGAAACGCCCCGGGCCATAACCACGGGAGCGGGACTCAGGTACGCCGGCAAACAGTTCGCGAATCGGTGTGAATAATCCGGTGTAGGTCGCCGGGTTGGAGCGAGGTGTACGACCGATCGGGCTCTGGTCGATATCTACAACTTTGTCCAGATGTTCCAGGCCCTTGATGCTGTCGTGAGCGGCCGCTTCAAGCGTTGTTGCGCCGTTGAGTGCCGTAGCGCTCAGCGGAAACAGCGTGTTGTTGATCAGCGTCGACTTGCCAGACCCGGACACGCCGGTCACGCAGGTCAGCAGGCCCAGCGGGATTTCCAGATCGACATTACGCAGGTTGTTGCCACGAGCGCCCTTGAGCGACAAGGTCATTTTTTTGTTACGCGGTGTGCGTTTGGCCGGCACCGCAATCTTCACGCGGCCGGACAGATACTTGCCGGTCAATGAGTCCGGATGAGCCATGACTTCGGCCGGCGTACCTTCTGCGACGATATGCCCACCGTGCACGCCAGCTCCAGGGCCGATGTCCACAACATAGTCCGCCAGACGAATCGCGTCCTCGTCGTGCTCAACCACAATCACGGTATTACCGATGTCTCGCAGGTGCTTCAGAGTGCCGAGCAACCGATCATTGTCCCGCTGATGCAGGCCAATCGACGGTTCATCGAGGATGTACAGAACCCCAACCAGGCCGGCGCCAATCTGACTGGCCAAGCGAATGCGCTGGGCCTCACCGCCGGACAACGTGTCAGCACTGCGATCCAGCGACAAATAGTCGAGACCGACGTTAACGAGGAACTGCAGACGCTCGCGGATTTCCTTGAGAATCTTGTCGGCAATTTCGCCACGACGGCCAGTCAGCTTCAGAACGCCGAAATACTCACAGGCATCGCCGATTGGCAGATTGGTCACTGCCGGCAGCGTCTTCTCGCCGACCCAAACGTGCCGTGCCTCGCGACGCAGACGAGTGCCACGGCAATCCGGGCAAGGCTGGGTGCTGAGGAACTTGGCCAGTTCTTCACGTACCGAGGCGGACTCGGTTTCGCGGTAGCGGCGTTCCAGGTTCGGCACGATGCCTTCGAACGGGTGCGAGCGTTTGACGATGTCGCCACGGTCGTTCAGGTATTTGAAGTCGACGTTCTGTGAGCCGCTGCCGTGCAGGATGAATTTCTGCTGGTCGGCCAGCAGGTCATTGAACGGCACTTCCAGGCTGAACTTGTAGTGCGACGCCAATGACCCGAGCATCTGGAAGTAATAGACGTTGCGCCTGTCCCAGCCGCGAATCGCGCCTTCGGCCAGGGTCAGTTCGCCATTGACCAGTCGTTTGATGTCGAAGAACTGCTTCACGCCGAGGCCATCGCACGTAGGGCAGGCGCCGGCCGGGTTGTTGAAGGAGAACAGCTTGGGTTCCAGCTCGCTGATGGCATGGCCACAGATCGGGCAGGCAAAGCGTGCGGAGAAGATCATCTCTTCGCCCGGCTCGTCGTCCATCGGTGCAACCAGTGCGATACCGTCCGCCAGTTTCAGCGCCGTCTCGAAGGATTCGGCCAGACGCTGTTGCAGATCGGCGCGGACTTTGAAGCGGTCGACCACCACATCAATCGAATGCTTCTTCTGTTTATCCAGCTTCGGCAATTCGTCCAGCTCACAGAGCCGGCCGTTGACCCGAGCCCGAACGAAACCCTGGGCGCGCAGCTCTTCGAAAACCGACAGGTGCTCGCCTTTACGCTCGCGGATCACTGGCGCCAGCAGCATCAGCTTGCTGCCTTCCGGTTGGGCAAGGACCAGGTCGACCATCTGACTGACGGTCTGGGCTTCCAGCGGAATGTCGTGATCCGGGCAGCGCGGAATACCAACACGGGCGTATAGCAGGCGCAGGTAGTCGTAGATTTCGGTAATGGTGCCGACCGTCGAGCGCGGGTTATGCGAGGTCGACTTCTGTTCGATGGAGATCGCCGGCGACAGGCCTTCGATGGTGTCGACGTCAGGCTTTTCCATCATCGACAGGAACTGACGGGCATAGGCCGACAGGGACTCGACGTAGCGGCGTTGACCTTCGGCGTACAGCGTGTCGAAAGCCAGGGACGACTTGCCGGATCCGGACAGGCCGGTGATGACGATCAGTTTGTCCCGTGGCAGGGTCAGGTCGATGTTCTTCAGGTTGTGGGTTCGGGCCCCACGAATCAGGATCTTGTCCAAAGTGGCCTCGCTCGGCGGGCGTCGAAAACGTAGGAGTATACGGCCAAATACTGGATGGATGCACACTATCAAATGCGGGTTGCACAGGCTTACATGAAGACTGCGTCATCTATGCGCGTCATAGCGTCGCGATATACCCCGTCAATCGATGGGACTGGTAGAATCGCCGCCGGTTCACATGAGGTTTTTCCATGCACGATCCCCACAGCGAACGCATGAGTGGCAGTGAGACCCGCGCAGCAAGCGGTCTGGCCCTGGTGTTCGCCTTCCGTATGCTTGGCATGTTCATGGTGTTGCCGGTACTGGCGACCTATGGGATGGACCTGGCGGGAGCGACCCCGGCCCTTATCGGGCTGGCGATTGGCGCTTACGGCCTGACCCAGGCGATTTTTCAGATTCCGTTCGGTTTCATTTCCGATCGTATCGGCCGGCGTCCGGTCATTTATCTGGGGCTGATCGTTTTCGCCCTGGGTAGCGTGCTGGCGGCCAATGCCGATTCGATCTGGGGCGTCATCGCCGGGCGAGTGCTGCAAGGCGCCGGGGCGATTTCCGCGGCAGTCATGGCGTTGCTGTCAGACCTGACCCGGGAACAGCATCGGACCAAAGCCATGGCCATGATTGGCATGACGATTGGTCTGTCGTTCGCGGTCGCCATGGTTGTAGGGCCGTTGCTGACCCGTGCGTTCGGTCTGTCTGGCTTGTTCCTCGCCACCGGCGGCATGGCGCTGTTCGGCATCGTGATCGTGATGTTCATGGTGCCGCGCGCCACCGGCCCGTTGCAGCACCGAGAGTCCGGCGTTGCGCGCCAGGCGCTGATCCCGACACTCAAGCACCCGGACCTGCTGCGCCTGGACCTTGGCATTTTTGTGTTACATGCGATGTTGATGTCGAGCTTCGTTGCATTGCCCCTGGCCCTGGTCGAAAAAGCCGGGCTGCCTAAAGAGCAGCACTGGTGGGTGTACCTGACCGCGCTGCTGATCTCCTTCTTCGCCATGATCCCGTTCATTATCTACGGCGAGAAGAAACGCAAAATGAAACGAGTTTTATTGGGCGCCGTGACGACGCTGATGCTCACTGAGCTATTCTTCTGGCAGTTCGGCGACACCTTGCGAGCTCTGGTGATTGGTACAGTGGTGTTCTTCACCGCGTTCAATCTGCTGGAAGCTTCCTTGCCATCGCTGATCAGCAAGGTTTCACCAGCGGGCGGGAAGGGCACTGCGATGGGGGTTTATTCCACCAGCCAGTTCCTCGGTTCGGCGCTGGGCGGGATCCTCGGCGGCTGGATGTTCCAGCATGGCGGTTTGTCGGTTGTCTTCCTCGGATGCGCCGGCCTGGCTGCCCTCTGGTTGGCCTTTGCTGTTACCATGCGCGAACCACCTTACGTGACGAGTCTGCGCTTGCCGCTGTCGCCCGAGGCGATCCGCGAAGCGGGTCTGGTTGAGCGCCTGAAGGCCGTCGTAGGGGTAACAGATGCAGTGATCGTTGCAGACGAAGCGGCGATTTACATCAAATTGGACACAGAACTATTGGATCGCACCACCCTTGAGCGCCTGGTGAACAACCCGGCCGGGGAAGCGTGCGTAGCCTAGGAGAACGTTATGGCCCGTGGGGTTAACAAAGTCATATTGGTCGGTACTTGCGGCCAGGATCCCGAAGTTCGCTACTTGCCTAACGGTAACGCCGTGACCAACCTGAGTCTGGCGACCAGCGAGCAATGGACCGACAAGCAAACCGGTCAGAAGGTCGAGAAGACCGAATGGCACCGTGTATCGATGTTCGGCAAGGTGGCCGAAATCGCCGGCGAATACCTGCGTAAAGGTTCGCAGGTCTACATCGAAGGCAAGCTGCAAACCCGCGAGTGGGAAAAAGACGGTATCAAGCGTTACACCACGGAGATCGTGGTCGACATGCAAGGCACCATGCAGTTGTTGGGCGGCCGTCCACAGCAGGGCGACCAACAAGGCGGGGGCAATAACTACCAGCAATCCGCCCCGGCCCCACGTCAGCAGCAGGCTCCGCGTCCGCAGCAGTCGGCACCGCAGCAGTCGCGTCAGGCTCCGCCTCCACAGCAGGCAGCGCCGCAACCGGCTCCGGATTTTGACAGCTTTGATGACGATATCCCGTTCTAGGATATAGCTAAGAGTCACATTGTAAAGTTTTCCCCTGAAAGCCCCAGAGCGTAAGCGATTGGGGCTTTTTCTTTGCTGAAGAAAAAGTAACTATGAATAGCGAAGACGGCCTAGGGGGATAGTTTTACATGAATGTAAAGAATTCAGAGGTTTACCTACCGAAAAGAGTGGCGAAGGCCAAAAAGGTAACGTTCGAGAGCGGTGAGAGGTCTTGCGTCATCGTTGACGATTTGGGTATGCCCCTCTATTACCCGAACCTCTACCTAACCACCCAAGTCAGGAACAAAAGCAATTCAGCTTCAACGCTCACGAACAGTGCAGGGCATCTAGGTGCGTTTCTTCAGGTGATGGAGGAGTATCAGATTGATCTCGTAGCTCGGCTGTCAGAGGGGAAGGTGCTAGACCCCCATGAAGTTGAGTCGCTGAGGGGTATCCTGCAAAGGCGTCTAGTGGCTCAAACAGAGGGGAGGGTCGTACCCACCTACTTTTCCAGCCACGAATATATTTCAAAAGACGTCATGCATGCTCGCATCGGCGTTGCTACTGGATATCTTGGTTGGCTAGCTTCGCTCTACCTGCGTAACTCTCGCGATAGTGATGAGCTACCCCGAGTTATAGCCGCAATGCGTGAAATACGGCCCGTTAGCAAAAAGCGCAATAGGATCAACAGAAAGCGTGGTCTCAGCGCTGCCAGCGCCTCAGCGGTACTTGAAGTACTGAGGCCAGGATCGGACTTCAACATCTGGGAGCAGGGGGCCACTCAGGTTAGAAACCGGCTGATCCTATCTCTCATGTATGAGCTTGGCATTAGGCGCGGCGAAATGCTGAATCTGATGATTGAAGACTTCGACTTTCGAGCCAATCGTGTTTCGATAATGAGGCGTGCCGACGAGAAAACTGATCCACGTCTCGATCAGCCGCTGGTTAAAACCAACGACCGCATAATACCGTTAAAGCCCTCTATCATCAAAGAGGTCCAGATTTACATTTCGGAATATCGGCGTGTCGTGCCTGGTTCGCGGAAGCACGGATTTCTCTTTGTAACTCATAAATCAGGGCCAACGCAGGGGCAGCCGCTTTCTATCGGTGGTTACAAATATGTCATTCACAGTCTTCGAAGGGATGTGCCGCCACTTAGCGCATTTTCTGGTCACGATCTTCGTCATTATTGGAACGAGCGTTTCTCAGACTTGATGGATAAGGCCAATGTGCCCCATGCAGAAGAAGAGCTAATGCGCTCAGAACTAATGGGGTGGAAGTTTGGTAGCGGAACTGCCGCTACCTATAATCAGCGGTATATTGAAAGAAAAGCTGCTGAGTATGGGCTGAAGCTACAGGAAGCAAGCCTACCTCCTAGTAAGGTGAAGAAATGATCGATTCAGCGAGCCCTTCAGACAGCCCGCCGCAGTTGATCGCTATGGAAGGTAGCGCCGGCCAAAAGGTTGTATTGCTACATGATATTGCTCTAGTTTCGGTACTCGGGCGTGAGTTTAATTTCAATGACGACAAATGGAATTTGTCTAAGGACATTTCGTTAAATTTGGCGCTCATAATGACTCGGACGCCGGAGCAATATCGTGAAAGCGTAAGAAGGCTGTTGGCGCACTATGCCACGACAATGTCCGGCGGAAGCGCTGTGAGAGTCTCTGTTGCACTGCATCATTTTTTTTCTTCGACTTCCGGTGAGATTAATACCAGTCAGCTCATAAATTTCAAGTCCGATTTAGGTGATAATCAAGAGAGCTTACAATGTCTTAGACCATTTTTCCGGCGATGGTTAACCTTCGGATATCCAGGGATGGCAAGCGATGTTGTCGCGATGCTTGATGGATGGCGGTTGAAAGGTCGTGAGAAAGGGCTTGCTATAAAAAGTCTGGACCCTACCGAAGGTCCTCTTTCGGATTTCGAATATGCATCATTTAATGAGAATTTGATATTCTCATATGAAATGGGCGAAACATCTTTATATGACTTTTGTGCTTGTATGATCATTAGCACTACCGGTCGTAGGCCCATTCAATTAACCCATCTTAAATGTGGAGATCTCATTGATTTAAAGGGACAGGATGGAATCACCAACTATTTTCTTCACATTCCTCGAGCAAAGCAGGAGGGAGGCGGTTTTCGAGACGAATTTAAAACCTATCAGCTCACATTAGAGATGTGGCAGCTCCTTGAAAGCCATAAGCAGAAAGTGCTGCGTGATATAGTAGAAATAGGTTACGAGCTGTCAGAAGAGCAAAAAAACTGTTCCCATTATTTCCTGCAATTCGGAATTGGCGGAAACGTTCGAAAGCCGACTTTATCAGGGCACTTCCTGGCGAAAGGCTTCACATAAGCACTGCGGTTTTCACTCATATTTTGAAACGTACAGTCGAGTCACTTGGGATTGTATCTGAGCGAACCGATGAGCTACTCAACGTTTTTGCCCGACGTTTCAGGTACTCACTTGGGACACGAGCAGCGCGAGACGGCGTAAGTAAATATGTAATTGCAGAGATTCTCGATCATTCAGATACGCAGCACGTTGAAGTTTACACCTTGAATGTACCAGAACATCTAAAAAAGATTGATGAGGCTCTTGGGTTTCAGCTCGCGATATATGCTAAAGCGTTTGCTGGGGTATTGGTAGATTCCGAGCTTGACGCACTGCGTGGTTCGGACCCTGCGAGCCGTGTCAAACATCGAAAATGTAACGTCGGAACCTGTGGCAATTTTTCTTTCTGCGGGATGAACGCGCCTCGCCCCTGCTATACCTGTGTGAGCTTCCAGCCGTGGTTGGATGGTCCTCATGAAGAATTATATATTGAGTTGATAGAGGAGCGAGAGCAGCTGATCGCAAGAACAGGTGACCTGACCATTGCCGCTATTCTAGATCGGACGATAGTCGCGGTTGCAGAAGTTATCCGAAAGTGTGTTGAGCGCAAAAGAGAAAGCACGCATGAGTAATCTATTTCACTTCGTTAGTCAAAGCGAGTTAGATGCTCGCCATAATACAATTCAGTTCATTGATAGGTGCCGAAATGAGTTGACAGTGTTTGGTGCGGACTTGGATTTTGATTCTTGGCTATGGCCGAAGGTTGCAAATTTTACGAAGCTAGGATCTGGCTCTAGGTCGTTCTCTGTTGATGATCGAATGAGAGAGCCATTTATTTCATTTGCTAAAGCATACTTTAGATATCAGCAGGGCCATAATCCGACAGGAACTCGTAATGAGTCGAAAGCGTTAAAAGTATTAGAGCAGGCTTTATTTGATGCGCATGGAGAACCTGATATCGTTAGACTTGATGCATCGATTCTCGATCAAGCTGCTGTGTTGGCTAGGGGGCATTTTAGCGCTTCAGCGTACCAGTGCGGGCGAGAACTCCAACGTTTAGCAGAGTTTGTCTCCCATAACAATCTAGTCAGTCAGCCATGCGGGAGATGGAGAAATCCGATATCGAGGCCTCAGGACTCTAATCGAACTGGAAAGAAGGCTAGGGAGGCTCGCGACCGAAAGCTCCCTGCTCAAGACGCTGTATTGGCAATGGCGGATATTTTTTCGAGCGTTGGGGATAACCCTAGGGATATATTTACTAGCAGTGTTTTTGCATTGCTGATGAGCGGAAGTGTTCGTATTTCGGAAGTGCTCAGCTTGCCGCTGCATTGTGAGGACGATAGTTTCGATAAGCATGGCGATCCAGTCTACCGTTTAAAGTATTACTCAGGTAAAGGTTATGGAGCTAATTTAAAACCTGTTCCGACGGTTATGGTTCCGATTGTGAAAGAGGCACTGGCTCGTCTAAGAGCGCTTACTGCGGAAGGACGAAGTTTAGGTGAGTGGCTTGATGCCAATCCAGACCTAATGTTTATTCATCCAGACTCGGATCATCTTGAGAGGTCCAAGGCTCTCACAGAGGTTGAGGCGTGCGAAGCATTAGGTTTATATCTCCCAATGCATGAAGCTAAACAGCGAATTTATTATCTTTATGGATTTGGGCGCGGTGATGTCATTACGTTGGAGTCGCTGTGGGCTAAACTGAAAGACCGAGTTCCTCCAAACTTTCCCTGGGTTAATAAAAAGGCCGGTGTAAAGTATGGTAATGCCCTATTTGCTATGCAGCTAAATACGCTGCATGCGCAGCGCGGTACTTTACGTGTATTACCATGGGTTCCGGATGTGAACATTGTGAATAGCGATCTGTCTCCTAGGGAAAGCGCAGGTGAGGGCGTGCATACCAGCATCTTCGCTCGTTATGGTTTTCGCCATGCGGATGGGGCTGCGATGAAAATCACTACCCACCAGATGCGCCATATGATTGATACTATGGGGCATCGCGGGGGGCTGAGCGAGGAAGATATTGCTCGTTTCGCTGGTCGGGCAGACCCGAAGCAAAACCGTGTTTATAACCACCTCACGCCTACCGAGCTTGCTACGAAATACGAGAGCGCATTGATCGTGGCGGGATACGATCTATCTGTGCTCATTCACTGTGAGCCTGTCAGCCGAGATGCTTACGACCTCGCCCCTAAGGGACCTATTCATAAATCGAAGCATGGATTCTGCTTGCACGATTTTGCCGCAGCTCCTTGTGGGTTATTTCGTGATTGTTTGAATTGCAATGAACATTTGTGTGAGAAACGATCTGAAAGTAAGGAGGAGTTAGAGACTGAGCTAGCCGATACCGAGAAGCAATTGCTGGCATCTGAAGTTGCAATGAAGGAAGGTCATTACGGTGCCGATCGGTGGTATGAGCACCATAAGCTATCGGCGGCTCGCTTACGCGAACTTGTTGGTATTTTCAATGACGACTCTGTTCCAGATGGATCGCTCATCCGTCTCCAGCAGATTAATTCGCCGAGTCATACAACTCGCGCACTAAATGCGCGTGGTGAGATGTTACAAAATAACCTTGGTGAAGATCGAGACGACCAAATTTTAAGGTTAATGGAGCAGATGTAAATGGCTAAGCATTTAACGCGCTCTGACATAATGGCAATCGTCGATACCCTCTATGCGTGGCAGGGGCTTTTAACATGGGACGAATTATGTGGTGCTGTCACGAATCTCGTAGGAAAGCGTCCAACGCGCCAGTCTTTATCTGCTAATCCTGAGATAAAGCGAGCATTCGATCAAGCTAAGGCACAATCAAGATCTGAGGTTGTTCATGTTCCTACCCCGTCTAGTCTGAAAATTGCTGGAGAGCGAATTGCCAGACTCGAGTCTGAAAATGAAGCACTTAAATTGCAGAACTCGCGGCTGATCGAACGCTTCCTTAGGTGGCAATATAACGCATCAATTAAGGGGCTTCACCAGTCCCAATTAGATCAGCCACTTCCCGTAATTGACCGGGAGCGATCTGACGCGCCAGTTCGGTCTAAGCTCAAAGCGGTAAAAAAAACCTTTAGGCTAGTGTGTCAACGGCATTTGGCGCTGGATGGGGGGCTTCGTTTTTTATAGGAAAATTCAGCGTGTTGCATAACTGTATGCGTCCGGCCAACACACCTTCCTGACCCCGACGCCAAAGGCGATGGTGTCCACCTGATTTAAGTGGACACCATTTCTAGCCTTTTAAGCGGGTCTTTCATGCAGCCACAACGCCGTTCCTACTCCAAATCCTTCAAGGCCCAGGTCATTCAAGAGTGCTCCCAGCCCGGGCCTCGATTGCCAGCGTTGCGCTGAGCCACAGCCTCAACGCGAACCTCGTCCATAAATGGATTCGAGTGCAAACGCAGAAAGCCATGGCGCTGCAACCTGCTTTCATTCCGCTGCCCTTGCAGTTAGCCGGAGCAAATTCGCAAGCCGCGTCATCGACTATCTGCCTCGAAATCCCACACCCGCGCGGCACCGTGAAAGTGAACTGGCCGACCGAAAGCGCCGCTGCCTGCGCCACCTTTCTGCGAGACCTGTTGCGATGATCCGCATCGACTCCATCTGGCTCGCCACCGAGCCGATGGACATGCGCGCCGGCACCGAAACCGCGCTGGCGCGGGTGGTTGCAGTGTTCGGTGCGGCGCAGCCGCACTGTGCTTATCTGTTTGCCAATCGCCGCGCCACGCGCATCAAGGTGCTGGTGCACGACGGGTTGGGTATCTGGCTGGTAGCGCGCCGCCTGCATCAAGGCAAGTTCTTCTGGCCGGGTTCTCGACACGGCTCTCAGATAGAATTGGGTGCCGAACAGCTACATGCCCTGGTGCTGGGTTTGCCTTGGCAAAGAGTCGGGCCTGGCAGCGCGATTTCCATCGTATAACACCTGCCATGGCCACCCAGGCCGTGCAATTGTCCGATGAGCCTATCGTCGGTTTTAGCCTGCTCTGGCAAAATCGGCGGCATGACTTCACTGCCCAATCTCGACCAACTAAACCCTGAACAACTGCGTGCTCTGGCGGCGCAGTTGATGCAGCGTGTCGAGAGTCTCGATCAGAAAATCGAGACAATGGGTAAGAAGATCCACCGCGACCAAACGGTTATCGAAAAGCTGACCCACGAGATTGCGCAACTCAAGCGCTTCAAGTTTGCCAAGCGCAGCGAGCAACTGAGCCCGGATCAAGCCAGCCTGCTCGATGACCTGATCGACACCGACATTGCGGCCATCGAGGCTGAACTTGAAGCGCTGAAACTTGCTCCCGCTTCGACCGAGGTTCGGCAAAAACCTAAACGCACCGCCTTGCCGCCGCAGTTTCCGCGCACTCTGATCCACCACGAACCCGACAACAGCCATTGCCAGTGCGGCTGCGCTCTCAAGCGTATCGGCGAGGATGTCAGCGAGAAACTCGACTACACGCCGGGCGTGTTCACCGTTGAGCGGCACATCCGTGGCAAGTGGGTCTGCGATCAGTGCGAAACCCTGATCCAGGCACCGGTTCCGGCGCAGGTCATCGACAAAGGCATCCCGACCGCGGGGCTGCTGGCCCACGTCATGATCGCGAAGTTCGCCGACCATCTACCGCTCTATCGCCAGGAATCGATTTTTGGTCGAGCCGGTTTGGCTATCGCGCGTTCGACCCTGGCGCAATGGGTCGGCAACTGTGGCGTGCAGTTACAGCCGCTGGTCGATGCCCTGCGTAATACTGTCCTCGAACATGGCGTAATCCACGCCGATGAAACGCCGGTGCAGATGCTCACGCCGGGTGCGAAGAAAACCCATCGAGCCTATGTCTGGGCCTACGCCACCAGCCAGTTCTCGGAATTGGCGGCGGTGGTTTACGACTTCAGCCCTAGCCGCGCCGGAGAACACGCCCGCAACTTCCTGCAAGACTGGAAGGGCAAGCTGGTCTGCGATGATTTTGGCGGCTACAAGGCCAGCTTTGAACTCGGCGTGACCGAGATCGGCTGCATGGCTCATGCGCGGCGCAAGTTCTTCGAGCTGCACGCCACCAACAAGAGCCAGCTTGCCGAGCAGGCCTTGAGGTACATCCAGCGGCTGTACGAAATAGAGCATGAAGTCCGCGACCTGGAACCGGATTTACGCCGCCGAATACGGCAAGAAAAAGCCGTACCGGTGATGGACGCTTTGCATGCCTGGATGATCGCCCAGCGCCAGCTCGTGCACGACGGCTCGGCTATTAGCAAGGCTCTGGATTACAGCCTCAAACGTTGGACGGCGCTGTCGCGCTATCTCGATGACGGTGCCGTACCCATTGACAATAATTGGGCCGAGAACCAGATTCGGCCATGGGCGTTAGGTCGCAAAAATTGGCTGTTCGCTGGGTCACTGCGCAGTGGCAAACGTGCAGCCGCGATCATGAGCTTGATCCAATCGGCACGGCTCAACGGACATGATCCGTATGCTTATTTGAAGGACGTCCTCACGCGCCTGCCGACGCAGCGGGCGAGTGCGATTGCCGAACTGCTGCCGCATAGATGGCAACCGGTTTAGTTGCGCAAGACGGTATGCCCGGCCGCACTTTCATCCGAAACCTCCTGCACTTTATTCAGCGCATCGAGCATCTGTTCTGCACCCGCCTGGCCAATCAATGGAATCAATATGCGGATAGCTGCCCCGTTTCGATTTCCATCAGCCAGGCCAACGAGTCTGTGCCACCACCTTTGCTTCTGAGCGCAAGGTAGAGATTTCCCGGCGCTCCTGGTGACCTTGACGGGGTAGCGAAGCCCTTCGCTAACAACGGGGAAGAGGTCGATAGCCTTTTGCAAACTTGAGGCGGCATCCTCCGCCCGTTGTCGAAGGTTCGCCGTATGTAGTGGTCAATCAGGTGCAGCAACGTGTCGCCTCTCGTGATGATCGACACACGAAACTGTTCCGCAAAATTCTCGGACAACTCAGCTATTTTCGGAGGGAACCGAGCAGGCTTCCCTCCGTCAACATCCTTCTTGGCAGTTTGGGTGCTTTGGGTGCGCGCTCTGCCCCGACCGGCACCATCACCGATCCATATAAACCCAGGAACGCCCCGCACCACACTCACCCAACCCTTATAAGCACCCACTGAGCACTCAGCGAGCCCTAATCCGCACCTAAAAAACACCGTCTATTTCTCGACGACTTTCAACTGAAAGCACCGTAGACGCACCTACGCCACACCATCTCAACCCGGACGCCACCCCTAACGCCCCGACACAACCCAGATCAGCACTCATATCGCACCGAGGGCGATATTGTCGTGGCGCACATGGACCCAATTCAGGTTCATTCACGCCTGCACTGGTCAAACCAGCATGGGGCTCCGGTTGCCTGGTCACGCAAGGGGGGCCAAGCCAAAGCTAAAACATGGCCAATTGAATTCCGGCAAACCGATGGAGGGTGGCTGAAAACACTCTCGAATCAGTGCCAAATTTGGGGGACAGAAATCAGTTAAAACACCGTCTAATGTAATTATACGAACTGACCCATGTGTTACCTCTGTTTTCCTGCTCTCCCAGGGTGCAAGACGGGATGCCCGGAC
>NZ_JAEKEZ010000009.1 GCF_016650815.1 Pseudomonas sp. TH31
ACCGCATCTTCAGACGGCTCCCGGCTGTCACAGTCTCCCGACAGTGCTAAGGTTCGGCCCTAGCTTTTGTATTTTCCAAAGGAAGCCTTATGCCGGACGCCGCGTCCCTCAATGCTGGTTTTATGGTGGTTCAAAGCAACAGTTTGGATGAACTGCGTAGCCTTGTGATCAGCGTAATGCGGCACTACCCGCTGGCTCCCCTGGAAAATGAAATCGCCTTGGTGCAGAGCAATGGCATCGCCCAATGGCTGAAGCTTGCACTGGCCGAAGACCCTGAAGATGACGATCTGGGCGGTTGTGGCATTGCGGCGGCCATCGATGTGCAATTGCCGGGCAGCTTCATGTGGCAGCTCTATCGCATGGTCCTGGGTCGTGACGAAATCCCGGTAAAATCCCTGCTCGATAAAGCGCCGCTGACCTGGCGTCTGATGCGTCTGCTACCGCAGTTAATCGACCAACCTCATTTCGAACCCCTGCAACGTTTCCTCACCCACGATACCGATTTGCGCAAACGCTATCAGTTGTCCGAGCGTCTGGCGGATCTGTTCGATCAATACCAGGTGTACCGTGCCGACTGGCTGGAGGATTGGGCAGAAGGCCGACATCAACTACGTAATGGCAGAGGGGAAGCCAAGGCACTAACCCCGGCCAATTGCTGGCAGGCAGAGCTGTGGCGTGCGCTGCTGTTGGATGTAGGGGAACAAGGCATGGCGCAAAGTCGTGCCGGCGTTCACCAACGGTTTATCGAACGCATCAACCGTCTCGACTCGGCGCCAGGTGGATTACCGTCCCGGGTGATCGTTTTCGGGATCTCTTCGCTGCCCGCTCAAGCACTGGAAGCACTTGCTGGACTGGCTCGATTCAGCCAGGTCTTGCTGTGTGTTCATAACCCATGTCGTTACCATTGGGCAGACATCGTCGCCGATAAAGACTTGTTGCGGCATCAATACAAGCGTCAGGCGCGCAAAAGCGGCATGCCGGTTGTACTCGACCCGCAAACCCTTCACCAACACGCTCACCCCCTATTGGCCGCGTGGGGCAAGCAGGGACGGGACTACATCAATCTGCTCGACAGCTACGACGATCCCGGCAGCTATCGTGCGGCATTTCGTGATGGTCGCATCGACCTGTTCAGCGACAGTCAGCCGCAAAACATGCTCAATCAGTTGCAAGACGACATCCTTGAGCTACGTCCCTTGAGCGAGACTCGCGACCACTGGCCGGCTGTCGATTTACACAGCGATCAGTCGATCCGTTTTCACATCGCCCATAGCGCCCAGCGAGAAGTGGAAATCCTTCACGATCAACTGCTCGAGCGTTTCAGTGCCCATCCGGATTTAAGACCTCGCGACGTGATCGTGATGGTTCCGGACATCGACAGCTACGCCCCGCACATCCGCGCGGTGTTTGGTCAGCTGGAGCGCAGCGATCAGCGTTTCATTCCCTTCACGTTGGCGGATCAGGGCCAGCGTGGCCGTGATCCGTTACTGATTGCTGTCGAACACCTGCTCAAACTCCCGGACAGTCGTTTTCCGGTCAGCGAGATTCTCGATCTGCTGGACGTCCCCGCACTCCGTGCCCGGTTCGGCGTCGAAGAGCGTGACCTGCCAACGCTGCACCGCTGGATCGAAGGTGCCGGCATCCGCTGGGGAATGAATGCCGAGCAACGTGCGGGCCTAGGTCTGCCCGAGGCGCTGGAGCAAAACAGTTGGCGTTTTGGTCTGCGACGAATGCTGCTCGGTTATGCGGTCGGTAGCGCCAGTGCCTGCGAAGGCATAGAACCCTACGACGAAATTGGCGGGCTGGATGCTGCACTCATCGGTCCGTTGGTGGCGCTGCTCGACGCGCTGGAGATTGCGCACCAGCAGCTCACGCAGCCGGCGCCTCCAAGAGAGTGGGGCGTACGTTTGCAAGGGCTGGTTCAGCTGTTTTTCAAGGCCAGTAACGAGCATGACGACTACTTGCTGGCTCAACTCGAAGAGCTGCGTGAAACCTGGCTCGATACCTGCGAATCAGTGGGGTTGCAGGACGAGTTGCCGCTCACGGTCGTCCGTGAAGCCTGGCTCGCTGGTCTCGACCAGGGCCGCTTGTCCCAACGCTTTCTGGCCGGTGCAGTCAACTTCTGCACGCTGATGCCGATGCGAGCGATCCCGTTCAAACTGGTTTGCCTGCTCGGTATGAATGATGGGGATTATCCTCGAGCGCAACCGCCGCTGGACTTTGACCTGATGGGCAGTGATTACCGTCCCGGTGATCGCTCCCGGCGTGAAGATGACCGCTATCTCCTGTTGGAAGCGCTGCTGTCCGCCCGTAGTCAGCTTTATATCAGCTGGGTAGGCCGCAGCATTCGCGATAACAGCGAGCGGCCGGCCTCGGTGCTGATTGGCCAATTACGCGATCATCTCGCCAGCGGTTGGCGGCTGGCGCGGGACGCCGATGATTTGCTTGAGGCGATGACACAGGAGCATCCCCTGCAACCGTTCAGCGCCCGTTATTTCCACGAAGGCGATGCTCTGTTCAGCTACGCCAGTGAGTGGCACGTGCTTCATCAAGCCAGTGAGCAAGCCACTGATGTCGAGGTTCTCGAACCCTACATCCAGGAGGAGCCGCTGGGCTTGGGACAATTGCAGGACTTCCTGCGCAATCCCGTACGACATTTCTTCAGCCAGCGGCTCAAGGTGTTCTTTGAAGCGGCCGAAGTCCCTTTGGCCGATGAAGAACCCTTCGTGCTCGACGCGCTGCAACGCTACAGCCTCAGCGACAGCTTGCTCGAGGCCGCACTGAGTCAGCTGGATCACTGCGATTGCGCGTTGCAAGCCCAGGCCATACGCCTGCAAAACAGCGGCCTGCTGCCCATGGCCGGTTTCGGCGAATGTCTTCAACGAGAGTTGATCGAACCACTGCCGGATCTGCTGCAGCGTTATCAGCAGCTCCTGAGGTTATGGCCGACAGCGCTCACCAGTGCCGTGCCGGTAAGTCCGGAACTGCACGGCTTGCGCCTTGAAGGCTGGCTCAGTGGCCTGCATCAGCGCGCAGACGGAGGGTTGCTGTCGGTCACCACGATTCCCAACAGTATCGGCTCAATCAAGACTCGAAAATGGCATCGCCTGACGCGGCCCTGGGTCAATCACCTGGTTGCCTGCGCCAGTGGTCTATCGATGACCACAGCGCTGGTCGCCAGCGACGACAGCTTGTTGCTGGAACCGCTGGAAAAGGGTGCCGCGTTGCAGATCCTCGGTAACCTGCTGCTGGCCTGGCAATCGGGCATGCGCCAACCGTTGCCGATCGCGGTGAAAACCGCCTTCGCCTGGCTCAGTCAAACCGACCCGGTCAAAGCCCGGGCCGCCGCGCGAAAAGCCTACGAAGGCGACGGTCAGACGACCGATGGCGAGCGACGCGAAAGCCCCGCACTCGCCCGGCAATTCGCCGACTACGACAGCCTGATTGCCGATCAGACCTTCCCCGATTGGTGCGACGCCTTGTACAAGCCACTGCTTGAAGCCCCCTGGCGTTCACTGACCGGCGAGGGCGCACGCTCATGAGCACGAAGACACCGCTGGCCCTGGCTTTCCCCCTGCGCGGCAGCCAACTGATCGAGGCCAGCGCCGGGACCGGCAAGACCTTCACCATCTCCGCGCTTTATCTGCGTCTGGTCCTCGGGCATGGCGGCGAGTCGAGTGGTTTCGGGCGTGAGCTGTTACCGCCACAAATCCTCGTCGTGACCTTCACCGATGCAGCCACCAAAGAGTTGCGTGAACGTATTCGCACTCGTTTGGCCGAAGCCGCGCGTTTTTCCGGGACGAGACACCGGCACCGGACAGTCTGATTGCCGAGTTGCGCGAGCAATACCTTCCCGAGCAATGGTCCGGTTGCGCCAACCGCCTCGACATCGCCGCGCAATGGATGGACGAAGCAGCCGTCTCGACCATCCACAGTTGGTGCCAGCGCATGCTGCGTGAGCACGCCTTCGACAGTGGCAGTCTGTTCACCCAGACCCTGGAAACCGATCACAGCGATCTGCTGGGCGAAGTCCTGCGCGATTACTGGCGGCTGTTCTGCTACCCGATGCAGGGCGATGCGCTGAACTGGGTTCGCGGTAACTGGGGTGGACCCGCCGCGTTGCTGCCGCGAGTACGTGGGCTATTCGCCAGCGAACGTGAGAGCGTCGAAGCAAAGGCGCCCGCCGAACTCATTGCCCAGTGCCTCCACGAACGCCGCACCGCCTTGCTCGAACTCAAGCTGCCCTGGCGCCAATGGGCGGACGAACTGCTTGCGATCTGTCACCAGGGCGTGGCGAGTAAAAGCGTCGACGGACGCAAGATGCAGGCGCGCTACTTCGAGCCCTGGTTCGAAAAGATCAAGGCCTGGGCCGAAGACGAAGCCCTCGAGCAACTGGACATCGGCACGGGCTTCACTCGCCTGACCCCCGATGGCATGGCCGAAGCCTGGAAGGGCGATGCTCCCCATCATCCCGGGCTGGATGCCATGCCTGGCCTCAAGGTCAGTCTCGACAGTTTGCCGACGCCTGATGCCGCGGTTCTGCAACACGCTGCTCATTGGGTGGGGGCGCGGTTCGAAGAGGAAAAACGCCGCCGTGCCGAGATGGGCTTCGACGACATGTTGCTGCGTCTCGATGCTGCCTTGCAGTCCGACGGTGGTGAGCGCCTGGCCAGCCTGATCCGTGAACAGTTTCCGGTGGCGTTGATCGACGAATTCCAGGACACCGACCCGGTGCAGTACCGCATCTTCGAAAGCATCTATCGCATCGAAGACAACAACCCCGAGTGCGGTCTGTTCCTGATCGGCGACCCGAAGCAGGCGATCTACGCCTTCCGCGGCGCCGATATCTACACCTATCTGCGCGCCCGTCAGGCCACCACCGGCCGTCTGCATACATTGGGCACCAACTTCCGTTCAAGCCATGGCATGGTCGATGCCGTAAACCATGTTTTTGAACGCGCGGAGTCTCGTGAGACCGGGCGCGGTGCATTCCTCTTTCGCGAGAAAAGCGGCGAGAACCCGGTACCTTTCCTGCCTGTCGAATCCCAGGGTCGCAAAGAAGTCCTGCACCTTGATGGGCAGAGCGTACCGGCGCTGAATATCTGGCATCTGTCCGCAGATCAGCCGCTATCCGGCGTGGTGTACCGACAACAACTGGCTGGCGCTTGCGCCAGTGAAATCACGGCCCTGCTCAATGGCGGGCAACAAGGTCGTGCCGGGTTCACACAGGACGGCAAGGATTTTCGAGGTCTGTTGCCAGCGGATATCGCGATTCTGGTACGCGATGGTAAAGAGGCCCAGGCCGTGCGTGGCGAACTTTCTGCCCGCGGTGTGCGCAGCGTTTATCTGTCGGACAAGGATTCGGTGTTCGCCGCCCAGGAAGCGCACGACCTGCTGACCTGGCTCAAGGCCTGCGCCGAACCGGATGTCGAGCGTCCACTGCGGGCGGCGTTGGCCTGCATCACGCTGAACCTCTCGCTGGCCGAACTCGAGCGACTGAATCAGGACGAACTGGCCTGGGAAGCACGGGTCATGCAGTTCCGCCGCTATCGCGAGACTTGGCGCAAGCAGGGCGTGCTGCCGATGCTTCGACGTTTGCTGCATGACTTCAAACTGCCCCAGGCGTTGATCACTCGCAGCGACGGCGAGCGCGTGCTGACCAACCTGCTGCACCTGTCCGAGCTACTGCAACAAGCCGCCGCCGAACTCGATGGCGAGCAAGCCTTGATCCGTCATTTGTCCGAGCACCTGGCACTGTCCGGTCAGGCGGGTGAGGAGCAAATACTGCGCCTGGAAAGCGACGAACAACTGGTCAAGGTTGTCACTATTCACAAGTCGAAGGGGCTTGAGTATCCCTTGGTGTTTTTGCCTTTCATCTGCTCGGCGAAACCGGTGGATGGCAGCCGCCTGCCGTTGCACTACCACGATGCCGCGGGCACGGCTCAGGTAACCCTGAGGCCCACTGCCGAGTTGATCGCCCAGGCCGATGACGAGCGGCTGGCCGAGGATTTGCGCTTGCTCTATGTGGCGCTGACCCGCGCGCAGCATGCCTGCTGGCTTGGTGTGACTGACCTCAAGCGCGGCAATAACAACAGCTCGGTACTGCACCTGTCGGCATTGGGTTATTTACTGGGCGGTGGTGCGGCATTGGCCGAGTCGACAGGCCTGAGGCGCTGGCTGGAAGACTTGCAACAGGACTGCCCTGCGCTCAATTGCAGCGAGATGCCCGAGGCGACCGGCGAGCATTACCATCCACCGCGTAACGAAGCGACTTTACTCGCGCCGTTGATTCCCAAACGCAAGGCCAGCGAAAACTGGTGGATTGCCTCCTATAGCGCCTTGCGCATCGGCGACATCTTGAGCGTGGGCACTGACGAAGCGCCGGAAAGCCCGCAAGCGCAAAAGCTCTTCGACGACGAACGTCTCGATCCCGAAGCACCACGGGAAGTGCTCACCGGCGGTGCAGACATTCACCGCTTTCCCCGAGGCCCGAACCCCGGCACCTTTCTCCATGGTTTGTTGGAATGGGCCGGTGAAGAAGGGTTCAGCGCGACGCCCAAAGCCGTCGAAGACGCCGTTGGCCGTCGCTGTAATCGCCGCGGCTGGGAAGGCTGGATCGTCACGTTGAGTGACTGGTTGCAGCACCTGCTCAGATCGCCGTTGCACATCGGCGGCGGACAGCCTCCAGTGGTCTTCGAGCAACTCAACCAATACCGGGTCGAGATGGAATTCTGGTTCGCCAGTCACAAAGTCGATGTGCTCAAACTCGATGAACTGGTGCGCCAATACACCCACAACGGCGTGGCCCGAGTGGCCGCTGAGCCGGTAATGCTCAATGGTATGTTCAAAGGCTTTATCGACCTGACGTTCGAGCATGAAGGTCGTTACTACGTCGCCGACTACAAATCCAACTGGCTCGGCGTCGATGATTCGGCTTATACCGAGCAAGCCATGGAACAGTCGATCCTCGATAACCGCTACGACCTGCAATACGTGTTGTACCTGTTGGCCCTGCATCGTCAGCTCAAGGCGCGGCTGCCCGATTACGATTACGACCGACATGTCGGTGGCGCGTTGTACCTGTTCCTGCGCGGAACGCGAGCGGCCAGCCAGGGCGTTTATTTCGCCCGTCCGCCACGGGAATTGATCGAGCGCCTGGATCGTCTGTTCCAGGGCAAGCCGCAACCCAGGGCCGAGCCCGCCTGGGAACAGGGAGTACTGCTATGAGCCGCACCTTCGCCGATTTGTTGCCCACGCCATTGGCGGCCGACAGTCTGGCAGACCTGGCGCCATTGACTCGTGCGGACGACCTTTTGCTGCTGCTCACCCGCTGGGTCGAACGTGGTTGGCTGCGTGCGCTGGACAAGGCATTCGTCGCCTTCCTCCATGAGCTCGCCCCCGATGATGATCCGCTGGTGTTGCTCGCGGCAGCGTTGACCAGTCACCAGCTCGGTCACGGTCATGTCTGCCTGGACGTGTTCGAGACGCTCAAGGCGCCGGATTTCGCCCTGTCGCTGCCACCCGAAGGCGATCTGCAAAGTGGCGCGATGTTGCTGCCATCGCAATTGCTTGAAGCGCTGGACGGCGCTCACTGGTGCAAGGTGCTGGCCGCCAGCAGTCTGGTGGCACTGGCGGTAGACGGTCGTGAAGAAGCCCGGCACAGGCCCCTGGTGTTGTCGGGCAAACGCCTGTACCTGCGCCGCTACTGGGCTTATGAACGGCGCATCGACAATGCCCTGCGTCAACGCCTGGCGGAACATGAAGCAACGCCGGCGGACTTGCTCCAGCGCCTGACCGGTTTGTTCGGCCCCGCCAGGGCCGGTGAGGTGATCGACTGGCAAAAACTCGCTTGCGCCCTGGCCACTCGCGGCGCGTTCAGTATCGTCACCGGCGGTCCGGGTACCGGCAAGACCACCACCGTGGTGCGATTGCTGGCACTGCTCCAGGCGCCTGCCGTGGAGGCCGGCAAACCATTGCGTATTCGTCTGGCCGCTCCCACCGGCAAGGCGGCAGCGCGGCTGACGGAATCCATCAGCCAGCAAGTCCAGACCCTGACGGTAGCCGAGGCGGTACGGGACAAGATTCCGTCCGACGTCACCACTGTGCACCGTTTGCTGGGCAGTCGGCCCGGCACCCGACATTTCCGCCACCACGCCGGTAATCGCTTGCCACTGGATGTGCTGGTCGTCGATGAAGCATCGATGATTGACCTGGAGATGATGGCCAATTTGCTCGACGCGTTGCCGGCCCATGCGCGTCTGGTGCTGCTCGGTGACAAGGACCAACTGGCTTCCGTGGAGGCCGGTGCCGTGTTGGGCGATTTGTGTCGCGACGCCGAGGCCGGGTGGTACAGCCCGCAGACTCGCCAGTGGCTGGAGGCGGTCAGCGGCGAAAGTCTCGAAACCAGCGGTTTGCATGAGGATATGGAGGGTACTCATCCCTTGGCCCAGCAAGTGGTGATGTTGCGACACTCACGTCGATTCGGCGAGGGCAGTGGCATTGGTCAGCTGGCGCGTCGGGTCAATCAGCAACAGCCCGATGAAGCTCGCAAGCTGCTGGCCGAACGTAACTACCAAGACGTGTTTTCCATGCCGCTCAAAGGTGAACAGGATAAAGCGCTGGAGCGTTTGCTGCTGGACGGCCATCACGACGGACCACCCGGTTATCGGCATTACCTGAGTCTGCTGCGCAACCGGCGACCACCCGTCGACTGCGCCCTTGATGACAAACGCTGGACCGAGTGGGCGCGGCACGTGTTGCAAGCCTTCGATACCTTCCAGTTGTTGTGCGCTGTACGCAAAGGGCCTTGGGGGTCGAAGGCCTGAATCTACGAGTCACCGACGCCCTGCTCAAGGCCCGGCTGATCGACGGCGATCAGCAGTGGTACGAAGGCCGGCCGGTGCTGATGACCCGCAACGACTACGGCCTGGGCTTGATGAACGGCGACATCGGCATTGCGCTCAAATTGCCGGAGCGCGAGGGGCCCGAGGCAGGCAAACAGGTACTGCGTGTCGCCTTCCCGCGCAACGATGGCCAGGGGGGCGTGCGTTTTGTTCTGCCGAGCCGGCTCAACGATGTCGAGACGGTGTACGCAATGACCGTGCATAAATCCCAGGGCTCGGAATTTGCCCACACCGCGTTGATTCTGCCGGACGCCCTGAACCCGGTACTGACCAAAGAACTGATCTACACCGGGATCACCCGGGCCAAGGACTGGTTCACCCTGATCGAGCCGCGTGCCGGCGTGTTTGAGGAGGCCGTGCAACGCAAAGTGAAGCGTTTGAGCGGGTTGATGCTGGAGTTGGAGGAGGGAGATAAGTCCAGCCCTTAAAAGGCCAAGCGGTTAACGACGGAATTCTGTCCGAAGTGCCCTGTCCCGCGGTCTCGCGGGTGTTTCGGCGCTGTGCTATCGTTACGGCATCATTCCGTTAAGATCGAAGAGAATCCCTGCATGAAGGTGGCTGTCCGAGCGACAGGGTGCGTGATTGGCTGCAAGCGCGTATTGCTTGTCGGCGTACTCTGTTTGCTGACTGGCGTCGCGTCCGCTCAACCTGAAACCACCGTCAGCATGGCCGATCAACGTGCCAAAGCGGTCACCCAGGTGGTGCTCGGGATTCTCAGTTATGCCCGCTGGCCCGTGGAGCCTGCGCAGTTGCGACTGTGTGTGGTCGGCCCGACCGAATACACCGACGATCTGGTCAAGGGCTCGACCCAGGCCTCCGGTCGACCTGTCACCGTAACCAGACTGCTGGCCGACAACCCGGCAATTGCCAGTGAGTGCGATGCCGTCTATATCGGCAAGCTGACCGTCGATGAGCGCAGTCGCTTGTTCACCTCGTTGACCGGTCGCCCGGTGCTGAGCATCAGCGAAGGCAGCGATCAATGCACCGTCGGCAGCCTTTTCTGCCTGCGGGTCAGCGACGATCAGGTGTCCTTCGAGGTCAACCTCGACTCCGTCGCCCGCAGTGGCGTGCGGATTCACCCCAGTGTGTTGCAACTGTCGCGCCGCAAACCGGCGGCTCCATGAATCTATTCAAATCGGGTAAGCGCCCAACCTTGCGTTCGGTCATCGGTCGCGGTCATTTGATCGTCGCGCTGGTCGGCGTGGCCATGGCCAGCGTCTCGCTGACCCTGCTCGGGGTTCTGGCGTTGCGGGTCTATGCCGACCACAACCTGCACCTGATCGCGCGCTCGATCAACTACACCGTCGAAGCCGCAGTGGTGTTCAACGACAAGGTCGCCGCCACCGAAGCGTTGGCCTTGATCGCGTCCACCGAAGAAGTCGCCGATGCCCAGGTGCTCGACGAGCAGGGTGTGCTGCTGGCCCGTTGGCAGCGACCGGAAACCGGGTTGTTCTCCGATCTCGAAATGCAGATCGCCAAGGCCTTCCTGGAAAAACCCATCAGCATGCCCATTCTTCATCAGGGCCGGGAGATCGGCAGCATTCAGCTCACCGGCCACGGTGGCAGCCTGATGCGCTTCCTGCTCAGCGGGCTGATCGGGATCGTCGTGTGTACGGCCGTCAGTGCCTGGGTCGCGCTGTATCTGGCGCGCCGGCAGCTTCGTGGAATCACCGGACCGCTGCGCAGCCTGGCCTCTGTGGCTCACGCGGCCCGCAGCGAACGTGCCTTCGACCAACGCGTGCCGCCGGCCGACATCGCCGAGCTGGATAACCTGGGCAACGACTTCAATGCTTTGCTCGACGAGCTCGAATCCTGGCAAACCCACCTGCAAAGCGAGAACGAAACCCTCGCTCACCAGGCCAGCCATGACAGCCTCACCGGATTACCGAACCGGGCGTTTTTCGAAGGTCGATTGATTCGAGCATTGCGCAATGCCAACAAGCTCAACGAGCGGGTAGCCGTGTTGTTTCTCGACAGCGACCGGTTTAAAGAGATCAACGACAACTTCGGTCATGCCGCTGGCGATGCCGTGCTGGTGGCCGTGGCCAAGCGGGTCCGTGCGCAATTGCGCGAAGAGGATCTGGTGGCGCGTCTGGGCGGCGATGAGTTTGCTGTCCTGCTGACGCCGTTGCACAAGACTGAAGACGCCGAGCGCATTGCCGACAAGATCATTGCCAGCATGGCGGCGCCCATTTCGTTGCCTGGCAATACCTCGGTGTTGACCTCACTCAGTATTGGCATAGCCGTCTATCCCGATCATGGCGCCACTCCGGGGGCCTTGCTCGACGCCGCCGACGCGGCGATGTACCAAGCCAAGCGCCTGTCCCGAGGCGCACAGCACACGGCCGGGTCGGAGCACCCTGTCGTCCATATTCAAACCAGGAGCTAATTTCTGTGTTCTCAATCCCTCAGCGTTCCCTGCAATTTTTCACGCTCATTCTGTTCATGGGCTTATTGGCATTGACCGGTTGCCAGACCGCGCCACAAAAAGGCCTGACCCCGGTGCAGATCGCCGTACTCAAGCAACAAGGTTTCGAGTTGACCGACGAAGGCTGGGCGTTTGGCCTGTCTGGCAAAGTGCTGTTCGGCAGCGACGTTGAAAGCCTGAATGCGCAGAGTACCGAGATCGTCCAGCGCATCGGCAAGGCCCTGCTGGGTGTCGGCATCGAGCGGGTGCGGGTCGACGGTCACACCGATGCGTCGGGCAAAGAGACCTACAACCAGCAGTTGTCCCTGCGCCGGGCGAAAAGCGTCGGCAAGGTGCTGACGGCTGCCGGGATGAAAGAACAGAACATCAAGCTTCAGGGGCTCGGCAGCAAGGAGCCGGTTGCCTCCAACGACACACCGGCCGGGCGTACCGAGAATCGCCGGGTGTCCATTGTGGTGATCGCCGACTAATCGGCGAACAACATCTCTCCGGTTTTCCCCATCAACAGGCCCTGATTCTGCTCTGTAACCTGACGGATGTAATCCCACAACAGGGTGATCCGCTTGAGCTTGCGCAGGTCCTCGCGGCAGTACATCCAGAACTGCCGGGTGATGTTGATCTCTGCCGGCAACACCGGCAGCAGCCGTGGATCCTGCGCCGCCAGGAAGCACGGCAGAATCGCCAGGGATCGCCCTTGCTGCGCCGCCACGAACTGCGCGATCACGCTGGTGCTGCGCAGGTTGGCGCTGGCGCCGGGCAGCACGTTCGCCAGGTACAGCAGCTCCGAGCTGAACGCCAGGTCGTCGACATAACTGATAAATGAATGTTTACCCAAGTCGGCCGGGCGGCGGATCGGTGGGTGTTTGTCGAGGTAATCCTGGGTCGCGTACAGCTGCAATTTGTAGTCGCAGAGTTTGCAGCAGACGTACGGGCCATGCTCCGGGCGCTCCAGGGCGATGACGATGTCCGCCTCGCGCTTGGACAGGCTGATGAAGTGCGGCAGCGGCAGGATGTCCACCGAGATCGCCGGGTAGGCGTCGACGAAGTGGCTCAACTGCGGGGTGATGAAAAAACTGCCGAAGCCTTCGGTGCAGCCCATGCGCACATGCCCGGACAACGCCACGCCGGAACCGGAAACCTGCTCACAGGCCATGTGCAGCGTGCTTTCAATCGACTCGGCATAACCGAGCAAGCGCAGGCCTTCGGCGGTCAGGACGAAACCGCTGGTCCGGGACTTTTCGAACAGCAACGTGCCCAATGCCGCTTCCAGCGAATTGATGCGCCGGGACACGGTGGTGTAGTCCACCGCCAGGCGCTTGGCCGCGGTGCTGGCCTTGCGGGTGCGGGCGACTTCGAGGAAAAACTTGAGGTCATCCCAGTTCAGCGAACCTAAAGACGTGATGTTTTTTGCATATTGGACCGGCTTTTATGTGCGTTCTTATTAGAAGTTTGCACATCTATACTCCAAAAACAGTCCGACAACCAATTCGCGACACACGCCTCATCTCAAGGCGACTTACCCGCCTTGGCTCCCTGCATAACAATAAGTATTGGAGACCAGCATGAACGCATCGCTCACGCCAAACGAAACCACCGTCCAGACCGTAAAGCTGTTGATCAACGGCGAGTGGGTCGAGTCCCAGACCACCGAGTGGCACGACATCGTCAACCCGGCGACCCAGCAAGTGCTGGCCAAGGTCCCGTTTGCTACCGCGCAGGAAGTCGACGCCGCCATCAATGCTGCCCATCGCGCCTTCCAGACCTGGAAGCTGACGCCCATCGGCGCGCGGATGCGCATCATGCTCAAGCTTCAGGCGTTGATTCGCGAACACTCCAAACGCATCGCCGTGGTGTTGAGTGCCGAACAAGGTAAAACCATCGCTGACGCTGAAGGCGACATTTTCCGTGGCCTGGAAGTGGTCGAGCATGCCTGCTCCATCGGCACCCTGCAAATGGGCGAGTTCGCCGAGAACGTTGCCGGTGGCGTTGATACCTACACCCTGCGTCAGCCGATCGGCGTCTGCGCCGGCATCACCCCGTTCAACTTCCCGGCGATGATTCCGTTGTGGATGTTCCCGATGGCCATCGCCTGCGGCAACACCTTCGTGCTCAAGCCGTCCGAACAGGATCCGCTGTCGACCGTACTGCTGGTGGAACTGGCCATCGAGGCCGGTGTTCCGGCGGGCGTGCTCAACGTGGTTCACGGTGGCAAGGACGTGGTGGACGCACTTTGCACGCACAAGGACATCAAGGCGGTTTCCTTCGTCGGCTCGACCGCCGTCGGGACGCACGTCTACGACCTGGCCGGCAAACACGGCAAACGCGTGCAATCGATGATGGGCGCCAAGAACCACGCCGTGGTGCTGCCGGATGCCAATCGCGAACAAACCCTTAATGCGTTGGTCGGCGCCGGTTTCGGTGCCGCCGGTCAGCGTTGCATGGCGACGTCGGTGGTGGTGCTGGTGGGCGCGGCCAGGCAATGGCTGCCGGACCTCAAGGCACTGGCGCAGAAACTCAAAGTGAACGCGGGTAGCGAGGCGGGCACCGACGTCGGTCCGGTGATTTCCAAAAAGGCCAAGGCGCGGATTCTGGATCTGATCGAAAGCGGCATCAAGGAAGGCGCCAAGCTGGAACTCGACGGTCGCGAGATCAGCGTTCCGGGCTTCGAGAAGGGCAACTTTGTGGGGCCGACCCTGTTCTCCGGCGTAACCACCGAGATGCAGATCTACACCCAGGAAATCTTCGGCCCGGTGCTGGTGGTACTGGAAGTCGACACCCTCGACCAGGCGATTGCGCTGGTCAACGCCAACCCGTTCGGCAACGGCACCGGCCTGTTCACCCAGAGCGGTGCGGCGGCGCGTAAATTCCAGAGCGAAATCGACGTCGGCCAGGTCGGGATCAACATCCCGATTCCGGTGCCGGTCCCGTTCTTCAGCTTCACCGGTTCCCGTGGTTCGAAACTCGGCGACCTCGGCCCGTATGGCAAGCAAGTGGTGCAGTTCTACACTCAGACCAAGACTGTCACCAGTCGCTGGTTCGATGACGACAGCGTCAACGACGGTGTGAACACCACCATCAACTTGCGTTAAGGAGCCGGACATGAAAATCGCTTTTATCGGTCTCGGCAACATGGGCGCGCCGATGGCGCGCAACCTGATCAAGGCTGGCCATTCGCTGAACCTGGTCGATCTGAACAAAACCGTGCTGGCCGAGCTGGCACAACTGGGTGGCAGCATCAGCGCCTCGGCCCGCGAGGCCGCAGAAGGCGCAGAGCTGGTGATCACCATGCTCCCCGCCGCTGTGCATGTGCGCAGCGTCTGGCTGGGTGAGGATGGCGTGCTCGCCGGTATCGGCAAAGGCGTGCCGGCGGTGGATTGCAGCACCATTGATCCGCAGACCGCGCGCGAGGTGGCTGCCGCAGCGGCCAAGCAAGGCGTGGCCATGGCCGATGCACCGGTTTCCGGCGGCACCGGCGGTGCCACGGCCGGGACGCTGACCTTCATGGTCGGCGCCACCCCTGAACTGTTCGCCACCCTGCAACCTGTGCTGGCGCAGATGGGCCGCAACATCGTCCATTGCGGCGAAGTCGGCACCGGGCAAATTGCCAAGATCTGCAACAACCTGTTGCTGGCGATCTCCATGGTCGGCGTCAGTGAAGCCATGGCCCTGGGCGATGCGCTGGGGATCGACACCGGTGTGTTGGCCGGGATCATCAACAGCTCGACCGGGCGTTGCTGGAGTTCGGAAATGTACAACCCGTGGCCGGGCATCGTCGAAACGGCGCCGGCCTCGCGCGGCTATACCGGCGGTTTCGGTGCCGAACTGATGCTCAAGGATCTGGGGCTGGCCACGGAGGCGGCACGTCAGGCGCACCAACCGGTGGTGCTTGGCGCAGTGGCGCAGCAGTTGTATCAGGCGATGAGCCAGCGCGGGGAGGGTGGCAAGGACTTCTCGGCGATCATCAACAGCTATCGCAAACCCCTGTAGGCGCTGCCGAAGGCTCGGGCCGCGTTCGGACGATCTTTTGACAGGCAACACAATACGATTTTTCTCCGGGAATCCGCGTCGGTCGGCTTCCCGGTTTTTTATTCAGGCGAAATGAAAAGATCGTCCGAACGCGGCCCGAACCTTCGGCAGCTCCTACATGGGAATGTGTACACCCTGTAGGAGCTGCCGCAGGCTGCGATCTTTTGCTTTATCAGGCAAACACAAAATACTTACGCACGGTCTCAACCACTTCCCACGTGCCTTTCATCCCCGGCTCGATGACAAAGATGTCCCCGGCGCGCAGATGAATCGGCGCTTTCCCTTCCGGGGTGATGATGCAGTAGCCCTCGCGGAAATCGCAGTATTCCCACTTCACGTATTCCACGTACCACTTGCCTGGCGTGCAGATCCAGGTGCCCATGATCTTGCTGCCGTCTTCGCTGGTGTAGGCGTTGAGGTTGACGGTGTGCGGGTCGCCTTCGAGTTTTTCCCATTTGCAGGCGTCGAGCACCGGCAGCGGGTGGGTGTCGCGAAGAACGGTGATAGGTGTGGACATGTGAACTCCAGACATAAGCAGAAGAACGAAGTCGCCACCCTATAGGGCTTGGCCCGGTATCAGTTGTCTGTACTCGACACTGAGCTATCCAGAAACGCAGCGACCCTTATCAGTCCACGCAACGCTCGGCGGATGAGAGTGGCGTTTGAGCGATCTGTTTTTTCCCGTTGAAATGTCCTCTCGATAAAGCCCTGGATCCTGGCAGTTCCTGCGAAATAACCCGGCGTTTTCGAAGGTTTTCGCAAGAATATTCACCGGTATCACTCGTATCATTCATTTCGGACATGCCGAGAGTTTGCAATGAAAAAAACAAGATCGTGGTGGGACATCAGCCCGCCCTTGAGCGCGGCAACACCGACCTGGCCGGGTGATACGCCGTTTCAGGAAGCGCGCGTCTGGACCTTCGGGCCCGAGTGCCCGGTGAATGTCGGGCGCATTACCCTGTCGCCTCACACGGGCGCCCATGTCGACGCACCGCTGCACTACAGCGCTGATGGTGCGCCGATTGGCGAGGTGTCGCTGGACGTTTACATGGGGCCTTGCCGGGTATTGCATTGCCTGGACAGCGGCCCACTGGTGCATCCTGAACAACTGACGGGGCGTTTGGACGATCTGCCCGAACGTGTCCTGTTGCGCACCTATCGCCAGGCGCCGCAGACGACCTGGGATGCGGATTTCACCGCGGTCGCCAGGGAAACCGTCGACTTGCTGGCCAGCCTCGGAGTGCGCTTGATCGGCATCGATACGCCTTCGCTGGACCCGCAGCAATCCAAGACCATGGATTCGCACAATGCGGTGGCCCGCCATGGCATGGCGATCCTGGAAGGCATCGTGCTCGATGAGGTACCGGAAGGGGACTACGAACTGATTGCCCTGCCGCTGCGCTTTGCCCATCTCGACGCCAGCCCGGTCCGGGCCATTTTGCGTCCACTCAATACACCGCCATGTGAGGAGCCTGCACAATGAGCCAATGTCCGTATTCATCAGGTCACCCGCCAGAAGAATGGCATGACGCCGAGCTGAATTTTTCCGATTCCATGAGCTATGGCGACTACCTGGATCTTGGGCGCATTCTCAGTGCCCAGCACCCGTTGTCGCCGGACCATAACGAGATGCTGTTCATCATCCAGCACCAGACTTCCGAGCTGTGGATGAAGCTGATGTTGCACGAGCTCAAGGCTGCCCGCGAACACCTGCGCCTGGGCGAATTGCCGCCGGCCTTCAAGATGCTGGCGCGGGTTTCGCGGATTTTTGATCAACTGGTGCATGCCTGGACGGTGCTGGCCACCATGACCCCGACCGAGTACCACTCGATTCGGCCATTTTTGGGGCAGTCCTCGGGCTTTCAATCGTTTCAGTACCGTGAGATCGAGTTCATTCTGGGCAACAAAAGCGCGACCCTGTTACGCCCCCATGCCCATCGTCCGGAGCTGTTGCAGGAACTCGAAAAGGCGATCGCCACCCCGTCGCTGTATGACGAAGCGATTCGTTTGATGGCCAGCGCCGGCCTGCAGATTGACCCGCAGCGCTTCGAGCGTGACCCGAGCAGCGCGACGCAGCATGACGCCTCGGTCGAGGCTGCCTGGCGCGAGGTCTACACCGACCCGTCGCGTTACTGGGATCTCTATCAACTGGCCGAAAAGCTCATCGACCTCGAGGACTCGTTCCGCCAATGGCGCTTCCGGCATGTCACCACCGTTGAGCGGATCATCGGTTTCCAGCCGGGCACCGGCGGCACGGAAGGGGTGGGTTACTTGCGCAAGATGCTCGATACCGTGCTGTTCCCGGAGTTGTGGCGCGTACGCTCGACGCTCTGATCCGACACAGACAAAAAAGCCCCGGCATTCATTGAATCCGGGGCATTTTTTTGGGTGATCGCCAAAGATTTTCGGTGCAGACCCGATCCCCGTAGGAGCTGCCGCAGGCTGCGATCTTTTCGGGCCTGACGCTACTGAACGGCTGGCAACCCACGCTCCCGCGCCACCCGCACCCGGTAGAAAACGTAGATGATCAACACCCACACCGGTATCGCGAAGACCGAGGCGCGTATGCCAGGGATCATCCACATCACGCAGATGATCATGGCCATGAACGCCAGGCACAGGTAGTTGCTGAAGGGAAACCAGAACGACTTGAAGCCCGGCACGATGCCTTGCTGGCCCATGACCTTGCGAAACTTCAGGTGGGTCAGGCTGATCAGTGTCCAGTTGATCATCAGCGAGGCGACCACCAGGGCGAACAGCAGCTCCAGCGCTTCATGCGGGGCGAGATAGTTGACCAGCACCGACAACATCGTGATCAGCGCCGATAGGCCCAGCGCGCGCAACGGCACGCCCTGTTTGTTCAGCTTCATCAGCGACTTCGGTGCATCGCCCTGTTCGGCCAGGCCGTAGAGCATACGGCTGTTGCAGTAGACGCCGCTGTTGTAGACCGACAGCGCCGCTGTGAGCACCACGAAGTTGAGGATTTGTGCCGCCGTATCACTGCCGATCAGCGAGAAAATCTGCACGAACGGGCTGCCGCTGTAAGTATCGCCGGACGCGCCGAGGGTCTGCAGCAGTTGATCCCATGGGTACAGCGAAAGCAGTACGGTGAGAGCGCCGACGTAGAAGATCAACACCCGATAAACCACCTGGTTGATCGCTTTGGGGATGACTTTCCTCGGTTCGCTGGCTTCCGCCGCGGTGATGCCGACCAGTTCCAGGCCACCGAAGGAGAACATGATGAACGCCATCGACATCAGCAAGCCGGTGGTGCCATTGGGGAAAAACCGCCGTGGCTCCATAGATTGCTGACCGAAGCCTGGGGGCCGCCCGAGCCGCTGAACAGCATGTAGCAACCCAGAACGATCATGCCGATGATGGCCACGACCTTGATGATCGCAAACCAGAACTCCATCTCGCCGAAGACTTTGACGTTCAGCGTATTGATCAGGTTGACCAGCACGAAGAACACCGCCGCGCTGACCCAGGTGGGAATTTCCGGCCACCAGAACTGCACGTATTTGCCGACGGCCGTCAGCTCTGCCATGCCGACCAGCACATACAGCACCCAGTAGTTCCAGCCGGACAGGAATCCGGCATAACCGCCCCAGTATTTGTGGGCGAAGTGACTGAAAGAACCGGCAACCGGCTCCTCGACGATCATCTCCCCCAGCTGGCGCATGATCAGGAAGGCGATGAACCCGGCAATCGCGTAGCCAAGAATCATTGACGGCCCTGCGGACTTGAGTACGCCGGCCGAACCGAGGAACAGCCCGGTACCAATCGCTCCGCCCAGGGCGATCAGTTGAATATGGCGATTTTTCAATCCTCGTTTGAGCTCGCCCTGTTGCAAGATTTCATCCGCCATCTCGTTCCCTTTTGATTATTGTTGTCAGGTCTGATGTGAAGCGTCAGATATTACTCTCGGTGAACTTTTCGTAATACAGATGAACGCTGTCCAGGGCCTGGGATTGCAGCCAGCTCTTGATCGATTCGACCATCGGCGGTGGTCCGCAGACATACATATCGGCAGGTGCGTCGTGGAGTTCACTGATATCGAAATGTTCGGCAATGTAGCCGCGTTTTCCTGTCCACTGCGGCGACGGATCACTCACCACTTCAGTGTAGCGAAACCCTGGAATGCGCTCGGCATAGGCCTCGATGCGTGCTCGTTCGCACAGGTCGGCAGCGTCCCGCACGCCGTAGTACAAATGCACCGGTTGCGGGCACCCACGCTCGGCCAATTCGTCGAGCATGCCCAGCAGCGCGGAAAGCCCGGTACCGCCCGCCACCAGGATCAGGGGCTTGGCAACGTGACGAAGATAGAAGGCGCCCAGCGGTGCCTCCAGCCCGATTTTGTCGCCCACCTGGCAGCGTTCACGGATGTAGTTGCTCATCATGCCGTCGGGTAACAGTCGAATCAGGAATTGCAGTTGATTGCTGCTGCTCGGTCGGTTGGCGAACGAATAGGAACGCTTGCTTTGAGTGCCCGGGATCAGCAGCCTGGCGTATTGCCCCGGCAGGAAATCCAGTTGGCCTGTCGGGCCAAGGTCCAGATGCAGGATCGCGGTACTGGCCGACACCTGTCGGACTTCAGTGACTGTGCCGCTGAGAGGCTCAGGACCCGATGCGTTGCACAGGCTTGAAGCAAAGTCGAAATAGAACGCTGCGTCGGATTTGACCCGGGTCTGGCAGGAAAGCATTTTGCGTTGCAGCAAGTCTTGGGCGCAGAGGGCTTCCTCGTCGACGTAATCCTGGCTGTAGTCACCCGAGTCGCAGCGACCCTGGCAGGTTCCGCAGACACCTTCGCGGCAATCCAGGGGAATGTTGATGCCATTGCGCAGGGCGGCGTCGAGCAGTATTTCGTTGGCTTGTACGGGAAAGAACAGCGTTTTGCCGTCGGCAAAGCTGAACGCGACCTTATGGTTCATGCCCCGGTCTCCATGGTTTCAGAGGTGATAGAAATCGAGCACCGAATTGATGGTGTCGTTGAGCAGCAGCACATGCTTGCGAGTGATCAGCCAGCTGTCTGCGTGGGGCTTGAGGTGATAGGTCGCGCGGCCGTAAAACTGTTCGGACGTGGCCAGGCGATAGAACAGGGTGTGCCAGTTCAGGCGCACTTCCAGCTCTGCGCCGTCGAGTTCGCTGATCCGCACGTTGTTGATCAGGTGCGAGGTGCGCGGCATCGGCGTCGATGAGGCGGATTTACCGGTACGCAGGCGGAATACCCGGTCTTCCAGCCCCGAACGGTTGGGGTAGTAGATCAGCGACATTTCGCGTTTCGGGTCGCGGGTGTAGACGTGTTCCGAGTCCCATTGCGGCAGGTGAAATTCACTCTGCTCGTCGAACAGGTTGATATAGGCGTCCCACTCCCGGGCATCGCACAGTTCGGATTTGCGGTAGAAAAACTGCTCGATCTGGTACTGCAATTGCGCATTCATGTTCACACCTCACGCAGTTTCAGGGATTTCGCTTCCAGGCCATCGAGCAGGAATTTCTGCCAGTTGCTGTGCTGGTTGACGTAAAGCCCTTCGTGGGTGAATTCGGTGCCGGTCATGGCCGGTGCGATGCCGATGGACTCGCTGTTGGGCGTGGCACCGGTTTCCCAGCGGTGGCTGCCGCGGGAAATATCGCTCCAGCGTTCCAGGCGTGCCTGGAAACCGCGCTGGGCTTCGCGAAACTCCACCAGGTCATCCGGTGTGCCCAGGCCCGAGACGTTGAAGAAGTCTTCGAACTGACGAATGCGGTTTTCCCGATCGGCGTCCGACTCGTTTTTAACCCCCAGGCACTGGCTGATGATCTCGGTTTTGTTCCAGGCCAGCGGGCGGATGATGCGCAATTGCGAGCTGATCTGATCGAGGAAAAACAGGCTCGGATAGATGTTCAGGTTGCGCAGCCGATGCATCATCCATTCGGCTTTTTCCTGGCCGTGCTCTTCGATCAGGCGCGGCATGATCGTGGCGTAGCCGGAGCGCACCGCAGGGTTCGGCATGTCACTGAATAACAGGCTGTGACCATTGTTGAACGCGAACCAGCCGTCATCGGTGTTGGCGTCGCCGGCGCCGAGCTTGCTGTAGTCCAGCGTGCCGCTGGAGCGGGTGCCATTCTCGGTGTCGACCTGCTGGCGGTGCTGCACGGTGGCCACGTAGTTATAGTGGACGGTGCTGACGTGATAGCCGTCCAGGCCGTTTTCATTCTGCAGTTTCCAGTTGCCGTCGTAGGTGTACGCCGACTTGCCGGGCAACACCTCCAGCTCACCGGTCGGCGACTGGGCAACCATCATGTCGAAGAACACCTTGGCGTCGCCGAGGAAGTCTTCGAGGCTGTTATCGGCGTGTACATCCAGGCTGATAAACACAAAACCCCTGTAGCTCTGGATGCGCGCTTTTTTCAGGCCGCGGGTGGCCTTGTCGAAACCTTCGGGGTATTCGCCGGGCGCCTTGACCTTCACCAGGCGGCCGTCGCTTTTGTAGCACCACGCATGGAACGGGCAGGTGAAGGTCGACTGGTTGCCCTTGCCGACGCGGGTCAGCGTCGTGCCACGATGTTGGCAGGCGTTGATCAGGGCATTGAGCTGGCCGTCGCCGTCGCGGGTAATGATCATGGGCTGGCGGCCGGCGCGCATCGTCACGAAGTCGTGATTGTTGGCCAGCTCGCTTTCATGGCAGGCGTAAATCCAGTTCTTTTCGAAGATCAGCTCCATCTCCAGGTCGAACAACTGCGGCTCGGTGAAAATATCCCGGGCGATCCGGAATACGCCGTCTATCGGACGGAAGTCCAGGCAGCCTTCAATAAACGCTTTCCACTGCTCGAGGTTTTTTCGCCACTCATGGGTCTGTACCTTTTTTGTTCGGGGCAATCGGTTGTGCTCATTAGAGGGAGTGGGGAGGGGCGGGGTCTATCCGGTTTGTCGGCGAAGGCAGTCCATAAAATTGGCGGGCAGTGGCGGGTAATGCCGATCAGTTAAGCCGACACTCGATTCTGTAGCAGCTGGCGAAGCCTGCGTTCGGCTGCGAAGCAGTCGTGAAATCCGGCCACGCGGTGTTCCAGAAAGACCGCATGCTCAGGGTTTACGACTGCTTCGCAGCCGAACGCAGGCTCCGCCAGCTGCTACAAAAGTGCGCATTTCGCCCGAAATCTTCTTAACTGATCGGCATTAGGCAGTGGCGGGCCTAAAAGATCGTGCGCGCCGGGTAACAGGCCGGCGTATCAATCGTGCAGCGCCTACCCAAATCCCGCACCAAGCGATAAACGGCCGCACCTGTTTGCAGCATTCAGGTACTGTTTTGTGGGGCGGGTGTGCTGTACGAGGATGCGCCCAAGGTTTAACGCGACTGCTCTATCCACTTAGTCGGTGATTGCTATCCACTGGGTTGGACGGGCGGTTTTGTGGCTTGGAACTTGCTGTTTTCAAGCCGACTACGCGCCGTTAGAGCGCGCTGAAGAAAATGGCCGTGAGTGCACCGTGATGAATAGCAAAACTGATCCGCAGTTTCGCGACATTCGTATTGATCGTTTTGACCTTGAGGGTGCGAGGAACTGGATGTCCGGCATCTGTGGGCCGCATCGTCTCGTGACTGCGACCCCCGAGCGCATTCGCTTTCATCACAGCGCCAATGTATTCAAGTCGATGGCCACCACGTTGGGCACGATCGAATACGGCACCGATGTCACCGTCGACATCGAAGACGCCGAACACTTCAGCAGCTACAGCTTGAGTTTGCCGCTGGTGGGCGAGCAGGAGTTGAGCAAGAACGGCAGCGTATTGAAGTCCAACCGCGATCAAGGCGTGATCATTTCACCGAATGAAAACCAGGTACTGGCGATCTCCGGCGATTGCCGCAAAGTCCAGGTGGTCATCACTCGCGCCGCCATGAGTGAGTCGCTGGAGGGCCTGTTGCAGCGACCGCTGGAGGCGCCGTTGCGGTTCGAGTCGGTGATGGACGCGGTCGACGGCGCATCGGCCTCGTGGTGGCGGATGGCGCGGTATTTCATCGCCGAGCTGGAGCGCAGCAGCGAGCTGTATGAGCAGGTGGCGTTCACCCGGGATATCGAGAGTTCATTGATCAAAGGCTTGATCCTCGCTCAGCCGAACAATTACTCCGAAGAACTGAGGAGCGTGTTGGGCGTGAAGTTGCCGCACTATCTGATCATTGCCCGGCAATACATCCACGCCAACGCCCGGGAAGCGCTGCACCTTGAGGACATCGAAGCCGCGACCGGGGTTTCACGCTTCAAGTTGTTCGAGGCCTTCAAGAAGTACTTCGCACTGTCGCCAATGGTTTACCTGAAAAAATACCGCTTGAACGCCGTGCGCCAGGACATTCTTGAGCATGGTTCGGCGCGCAATATTTCCGAGATCGCCCTGAGCTGGGGCTTCACGCACCTCGGGCGTTTTTCTGTCGAGTACCGCAAGTTGTTCGACGAATCCCCGAGCATGACCTTGCAGCGTAATGAAGCCCGCCGCATGCGCGGTTTCTAGGGCGCAGCAGTTAAGAAGATCCCGAGCGAATGCGCTCTTTTGTAGCAGCTGGCGAAGCCTGCGTTCGACTGCGAAGCAGTCGTAAACCCTGAATGCAAGGTCTTCCTGATGCACCGCGCCGTCTGATTTAACGACTGCTGCGCAGCCGAACGCAGGCTACGCCAGCTGCTACGCATCGCGTGTGGACCTTATTTGCGCACCACCAAATCCAGCAACTCCTCACGTTCCTTGATTTTCTGCAGGACGATTTCAGAGCGGATATCGGTGACGCCGGCGGTGCGGTTCAACTGATTGACGATGAAATCAGAGAAGTGTTTGAGGTTGCGTGCCTGGACCCGCAACACATAGTTGCTCGCCCCGGTAATCACATAAGCGGTGACGACTTCGGGCCACAACTGGACCTTCTTGATGAAGGTCTCATGCCAGTCCTCGACGTCCTGTCGCAACGACACATGGACGATGGCTTCGAGCTCGATTCCCAGCCGTTCGGCACTCAGTACCGCGCGATAACCGGTGATGATTCCCTCACTTTCCAGCAGGCGCAAACGGCGTAAACAGGCCGACGGCGAGAGGGCTACTTTCTCCGCCAATTCCTGGTTACTGATACGGCCATCCTGTTGCAGGTAATGCAGGATTCGCAGGTCTGTCGCGTCGAGAATCATGATTGAATAAATCCGCGTTTATTGGGGTTTGATTCGAATTTCCTGCGAGATAACTACTATATGGCTGGTTACTTTGCACGAAAATTCTCCAAAGCTTCGTTCATTATTTCTCCACCGAGAAGGAGCAGAACCCCCCTGAAAAATGGCACTGGGCACCTTCCCCGACTCGATTATCGCGATCTGCCCGGACGGCACATCCTTGAAAAAAACAGGACACCCGATGACGACAAGAAACGATTGCCTGGCGCTTGATGCCCAGGACGCTCTCGCACCACTGCGTCAGCGATTTGCACTGCCCGAAGGGGTGATTTATCTCGACGGCAACTCGCTGGGGGCACGGCCGGTCGCCGCTTTGGCGCGTGCTCAAGAGGTGATCGCCGAGGAATGGGGCAATGGCCTGATTCGCAGCTGGAACAGCGCTGGCTGGCGCGACCTCAGCGAACATCTGGGCAATCGATTGGCCGGGCTGATTGGTGCGCGTGAGGGTGAAGTGGTGGTCACCGACACGACCTCGATCAACCTGTTCAAGGTGCTCAGCGCCGCTTTGCGGGTGCAGGCCAGCCGGTCGCCGACGCGGCGGGTGATCGTTACCGAAACCGGCAATTTCCCCACCGACCTGTACATCGCCGAAGGTCTGGCAGACATGCTGCAGCAGGGTTACACCTTGCGCCTGGTCGATAGCCCGGAAGAGTTGCCGCAAGCGATTGACCAGGACACCGCCGTGGTCATGCTCACCCACGTCAACTACAAAACCGGCTACATGCACGACATGCAGGCCTTGACCACGCTGACCCACGAATGTGGCGCGCTGGCCATTTGGGACCTGGCGCATTCGGCTGGCGCGGTCCCGGTCGACCTGCATCAGGCGCGTGCCGATTACGCAATCGGCTGCACCTACAAGTACCTCAATGGCGGTCCCGGTTCGCAGGCCTTTGTCTGGGTCTCGCCTGACTTGTGTGATCTGGTGGCGCAGCCGTTGTCTGGCTGGTTCGGGCATTCGCGACAGTTCGCCATGGAGCCGGGCTACGAGCCGAGCAGCGGTATCGCTCGCTACTTGTGCGGCACGCAACCGATCACCTCATTGGCGATGGTCGAATGCGGTCTGGATATTTTCGCCCAGACCGACATGGCCAGCCTGCGCCGCAAATCCCTGGCCCTGACCGACCTGTTTATCGAACGGGTCGAGCAGCGCTGCGCCGCCCACGAACTGACCCTGATCACCCCGCGCGAACATGCCAGGCGTGGCAGCCATGTCAGCTTCGAACATCCCGAAGGTTATGCGGTTATTCAGGCCCTGATCGCCCGTGGTGTGATCGGTGACTACCGTGAGCCGCAGATCATGCGCTTCGGTTTTACCCCGCTGTACACAACCTTTACCGAGGTCTGGGAGGCGGTGCAGATCCTCGGCGAAATCCTTGATCAGAAAACCTGGTCGCAAGCGCAATTCCAGGTCCGCCACAGCGTGACCTGATACATCCGGCCTGCTTTCGCGCGACGTGCTCTCCTCAAGAAAAACAATATTAAGAGGCTGGAAAAATGACCGACAACACCGGTTTTGAAAGCATATCCAAACGTGAACAGGGCCTGCGGCGCCAACTGACTTCGGGCCAGATGAGCATGATCGCCATCGGTGGTGCGATTGGCACCGGGCTGTTTATGGGCAGTGCCTACGCCATTGGTTATGCCGGGCCGAGCGTGCTGCTGAGCTACGCCATTGGTGCCGTCATCACCTTGCTGTTGATGGGGTGCCTGGCTGAAATGACCGTGGCCCATTCGACCTCGGGTTCGTTTGGTGCCTATGCCGAATTCTATGTCAGCCCGTTGGCCGGGTTTCTGGTGCGCTATGCCTATTGGGCCGCGATTGTGCTGGCGGTCGGCACGGAAGTGACGGCGGTGGCGATGTACATGAAGTACTGGTTTGCCAACGTGCCGGAATGGATCTGGATCGTCTCGTTCTCCAGCATCCTGATCGTACTCAACGCGATCAGCGTGAAGACCTTCGGCACCTTCGAGTATTGGTTCTCGACCATCAAGATCGGCGCGATTGTCGGCTTTATCATTCTCGCGGTGTATGTGGTATTCGGGTCTGGCAACCCGGCGTACGGCGTCCACAACTACACCACCCACGGCGGCTTCTTCCCCAATGGCCTGCAAGGCATGTGGATCGCGGTGATCGTTTCCATCTTCAGCTACCTGAGCGTGGAAATGATCGCGGTGGCGGCGGGTGAAGCGCAGGATCCGGAGCAGGCGGTGAAGAAGGCTTTTCGCGCGACCATCGTGCGCCTGGTGGTGTTTTACCTGCTGACGCTGGCGCTGATGTTGGCCATCGTGCCGTGGGTTCAGGCCGGTCACGCTCAAAGCCCGTTCGTGACGGTTATGCAAACCATCGGTATTCCCGGCGCTACCGGGGTGATGAATTTTGTGATTCTGATCGCGGCATTGTCGGCGATGAACAGCCAGCTCTACATCACCACGCGCATGATGTTCAGCCTCTCGCGCGGCGGTTATGCGCCAAAGTCGATGGGCGTGTTGAGCAAAAGCGGGATCCCGCTGAATGCCTTGTTGCTGTCGAGTTCGGGCATCGCCCTGGCCACCTTGCTCAACCTCCTGTACCCGGAAAGCGCCTTCACCTTGATGATGGCGATCTCGATGTTCGGCGCCATTTTCACCTGGTTCATGATCTTCCTGACCCACTACTGCTTCCGTCGCTATCACGAGCGCAACGGTGAGCGAAAACTGTCGTTTCGCATGCGCCTGTTCCCCTACACCACCTTGTTGGGGCTGGTGCTGATGGGGGCGGTGATGATCACCACCTACTTCACCGAAGCGTTCAAGATGACGCTGGTGTTCGGTGTGCCGTTCCTGCTGATTCTCTCGCTGGTCTATGGCCTCTTTTTCAGAAAAGCCAAGCCTGCCTCACACCGAGAGCAAGGCCTCGAGCAAGGCGCTGGCATAACCGGGCAGGCTGCTGAATGAGCGGGCGCACAGCAGCAGCTTTCGCTGTGCCCAGTCGTCTGTCAGGGCAACGCTTCTGAACGATTGATCGACGCCCCGGCGCTGGATCGCGGCCAGCGGCACAATCGCCAGCCCTGCGCCGCGAGCGACCATGCGAATCACCCCGTCGAAACCTTGCGCGCGGATGCGGATTTGCATGCGGATACCGCTGTGTAACGCCTGTTCTTCGAGGTACACCGCCAATGCGCTGTTGGCGGGTAGCCCGACGTAATCGTGAAACAAGGTGTCGCTCAAACCGGGTGTCTGGACGTCGGCCAGGGGATGGTCGCGGGGCATGATCAGCACCAGCGGGTCATCGCGAAAGGGCAGGGTTTCCAGGGTGTGGGTGTCTACCGCATCGGAGACGATACCGAGGTCCGCCGCGCCCTGGCGCAAGGCGTGAGTGATACGGGCGCTGGGCAGTTCCTGCAGGTCGATGTCGAGGTTGGGGTGCTCGCGCAGAAAGTCCGCGAGCAGCTCCGGCAGGTATTCGGTGATCGCGGTGGTGTTGCACAACAACCGCACCTGGCCTTTGACGCCCTTGGCGTAGTCGGCGAGGTCCTGTTGCATGCGTTCGGCCTGTTGCAGCAGAACCCTGGCGTGCTGCGCCAGGGCTTTGCCGGCCGGTGTTGGCGTGACACCACGGCGATTGCGTTGTAGAAACTCGATGCCCAGCGAAGCTTCCATGGCGCGGATGCGTGCGCTGGCGGCGGCCAGGGACAGGTGACTGCGGCCGGCGCCGGCGGTGATGTTGCCGGTGTCGAGGATGTTCAAGTAGAGGCGCAGGTCGGTCAGGTCGAAGTGCATCGCTACACCTTCAGGTTTTTTGTTGTTCCGGCAGGCCTCTTCGCGAGCAAGCCCGTTTCCACATTGGATTTGCGCCAGGCAGAGATCCCCTGTGGGAGCGGGCTTGCTCGCGAAGGCGCCAGTGGCCGTGACGAACTCTTCAAGTCTCTCGTAAAACAAGAGGCACCCTCAGTATATGGCAGATTTCCAACCCAGCCATCCGGGCCCACCATAGCCCCATGAAGACACTCGCCACGTTCTACCAAAACCTCGGCCTGGCCCTGTCCATGCTGGTCATCGCCACCTTCCTGCTCGCCGGGATGATCAAAGGTGTAATAGGCCTCGGCCTGCCGACGATTGCCATGGGCCTGCTCGGTCTGGCTATGGCGCCGTCGCAGGCTGCGGCGTTGTTGATCATCCCCGCGACCCTGACCAACATCTGGCAACTGGCATTCGGCGGGCACCTGCAAGGGCTGATCAAACGCTTGTGGCCGATGCTGCTGGCGATCTTCATCGGCACCGGCGCCGGCACCGTGTGGGTCGGCATGGCTGGCGGTCATTGGGTGGTACGAGGATTGGGCGCGGCGTTGTTGATCTACGCCTTGAGCGGCCTGTTTCTACCGACGATGCGCGTCGGCAGTCGCACCGAGCGTTGGCTCGGACCCTTGTGCGGCGTACTGACCGGTGTCATCACCTCGGCGACCGGCGTTTTCGTGATGCCGGCGGTGCCCTATCTGCAGGCACTGCCGCTAAACAAAGATCAACTGGTGCAGGCGCTGGGGCTGTCGTTCACCGTCTCGACCCTGGCGCTCGCCGCCGGCCTGTTCTGGCGCGGCGCCCTCGGCGGTGGCGAGTTGAGCGCTTCGTTGCTGGCGCTGATCCCGGCGGTGCTCGGCATGTTGCTCGGGCAATGGTTGCGTCAGCGGATCAGCGCCGTGTTGTTCAAGCGAGTGTTCTTTATCGGCCTCGGCTTACTCGGCGGCCACTTGCTGGTCAGCGGCTAGCCGATGACGGGCTGAGCATGTCGATCGGGCGGATGTCGAAATCCTGCTCCAGGTAGTCCATGCGCTGATCACGGAACTGCTGCATGTGCGGCAGGTTCGAGTGCACGTCCAGGTGGGCCCGGACTGCCAGATCTCGTAGAAGATAAACAGCGTCGGGTCCTGCTGGTCGCGCAGCATGTGGTACTCGATGCAACCGGGTTCGGCGCGGCTCGGTTCGACGTAGGCGCGAAACAGCGCTTCAAAGGCCTCGGCTTTTTCCGGGCGGGTCTTGGCGTGCAGGATGAAGCCTTGGACATCATTCATCGAAAATCTTCCTCAAGTTAAGAATCGGCGAAAGTCTATGGCAACAATCGCCTGTTGATTCGTGCGTTTTGGTCAAATGAATTTTGTGAATCCGGCGCTTATTCCGCGCGAGGCGGGTCGTTACTCTGCCGCCATCGAATTCCAGCCTTCCGAGACCTCTCATGAAAAAAGTCCTCCTGCTCAACGGCGGCAAAAAGTTCGCCCACTCCGATGGTCGCTATAACGCCACCCTGCACGACACCGCGCTCGGCGTGCTGGATCGCGGCGGCGTGGATGTGAAGAGCACCTTCATCGACGAGGGCTACGACCTCGCTGAAGAAGTCGCCAAGTTTGTCTGGGCCGACGTGATCATTTACCAGATGCCGGGCTGGTGGATGGGCGCGCCGTGGACCGTGAAGAAGTACATCGACGAAGTCTTCACCGAAGGCCACGGCAGCCTCTACGCCAGTGACGGCCGCACCCGTTCCGATGCGTCGCAAAAGTACGGCAGCGGTGGTTTGTTGCAGGGCAAGCAATACATGTTGTCCCTGACCTGGAACGCACCGCAGCAAGCGTTTGACGACCCGACCGACTTCTTTGAAGCCAAGGGCGTGGACGCGGTGTACTTCCCGTTCCACAAGGCCAATACCTTCCTTGGCATGACCGGGTTGCCGACGTTTCTGTGCGTGGACGTGATGAAACGCCCGGACATCGAGCGGGATATGGCGCGGTATGAGCAGCATTTGACTGAGGTGTTTGGTCTGTCTGTATAAGTTTTCCGGCTGGTAGCCGTCGTAATGGCCGAAAAGATCGCAGCCTGCGGCAGCTCCTACAGATTGCGTACACCCGATGGTTCTCCTTGTAGGCGCTGCCGAAGGCTGCGATCTTGGCGATCCATGCCACGCCGATTCGCAAAGAGGACCCACGTGAAAGCCAGATCCGATGAATTGCAGATTTTCGTCTGCGTGATTGAATGCGGGTCGATTTCGGCTGCGGCCGAGCAGGTCGGGCAAACGCCGTCGGCAGTCAGTCGCACGCTGTCGCGGCTCGAAGCCAAGCTCGACACTACGCTGATCAACCGTACCACCCGGCGCATGGACCTGACCGAGGAGGGCAAGTATTTCTTCGAACACGCCAAGCTGATTCTCGATCAGATGGACGAGCTCGAAGAGCGCCTCAATTCCCGCCAGCAAACCCCCTCCGGGCGCCTGCGCATCAACGCCGCCTCGCCCTTCATGCTGCACGCCATCGTGCCGTACATCGACGAGTTCCGCCGGCTCTACCCGGACATCCAGCTCGAACTCAACAGCAACGACCTGATCATTGACCTGCTGGAACAAAGCACCGACATCGCGATCCGTATCGGCACGTTGGCCGACTCGACCTTGCACGCCCGCTCACTCGGTTGCAGCCCGCTGCACATTGTCGCCAGCCCGGCGTACCTCGAGCAACACGGCACACCCGCCGCCGTCGCCGACCTCAACGGCCACGCGCTGCTCGGTTTTACCCAGAACGAAGGCCTCAACCAATGGCCGCTGCGCCATGTACACGGTGACCGCTGGCCGATCAACGCGGCCATCAACGCCTCCAGTGGCGAGACCGTGCGGCAACTGGCGCTGGAAGGCCAGGGCATTGCCTGCCTGTCGCACTTCATGACCATTGAAGACATTCGCGCCGGGCGCCTGAAGGTGGTGCTGGCGGATTTCAACAGCGGCTATCGCCAGCCGATCAACGCGGTGTACTACCGTAACTCGCAACTGGCCCTACGGATTCAGTGCTTCCTGGACTTCATCCAAAGCAAGTTGGCGGTTTACGCGAACGCAGAGTTCAAAGGCTGATTCGTGACCCCTGCGCAAGAGTGAATTGGGCCAGCGGGACTGTTTCGACCGGGATCGGTCCTTGATACTCGTGGCATCACTTATTCACGCAGGGAGTTTCTCCATGAACGTATTCGTTACCGGCGCCGCCGGTTTTATCGGCGGCTCCATCGCCACCGGTCTGGTCCGCGCCGGCCATAAAGTGACCGGCCTGGTGCGTAGCGCCGAGCAAGCCAAAGAACTGACCGCGCTGGGCATCACCCCGGTGATCGGCACGCTGGATGACAGCGCCCTGCTGGCCGAACAGGCCCGCGCCGCCGACGCCGTGATCAACGCCGCTAGCAGCGACCATCGTCCGGCGGTAGAAGCACTGCTCAATGCGCTGCGCGGTTCCAACAAAGTGTTCCTGCACACCAGCGGTTCGAGCATCGTCGGTGATGCGTCGGGCGGTAAGTCCAGCGACGTCATCTATTACGAAGACAACCTGCCGGAGCCGACTGTCGACAAAGCCGCACGCGTGGCCATCGACAACCTGATCCTCGCCGCCGCGAAGGACGGAGTGAACTGCGCCGTCATCTGCAACACCCTGATCTACGGCCACAGCCTGGGCGTCAAGCGCGACAGCGTGCAATTGCCGCGCCTGCTCAAACAGGCACGCAAAAGTGGGGTGGTCCGCCACGTCGGCACGGGCCAGAACATCTGGTCCAACGTGCACATTGAAGACGTGGTTGCCCTGTACCTGCTGGCGCTGAGCAAAAACGTAGCGGGCACGTTCTACTTCGTCGAAAGCGGTGAATCCTCGTTCGTCGACATGACCACCGCAATGGCGCAGGCCTTGAAGCTCGGCGAGCCGCAAGACTGGCCGCTCAAGGACGCCGAAGCCGAGTGGGGTTATGAAATGACCAACTATGGCCTGGGTTCGAACAGCCGGGTTCGCGGCAAGCATGCGCGTGAACTGCTGGGCTGGGCGCCGAAGCGTACTTCGGTGACCGAGTGGATCCTGCACGAAATGGTGTGAGGTGACCGACGGTATTCCAACAGTGACGCGATGTCGGTGATCCTGTTGGGGCAGTGCCTGCATGCCTTCAGTTTTGCCGCGTATTACTCGGCAATCATGCGGTTTATTCGCGATCAGGCACCGCAGGATATTCAGGTCTTTACTCAGGGCATTTATTGCACACCTGAGGATGCGAAGTTCAACTCATGACACAACGAATGTTTACCGCCGTCTGCTTTGATATGGATGGTGTGCTTATCCAGTCTCGCGAAGTGATTGAGTTCGCCTGGACCACCGTCGCGCGACACCACGGTATTGGCGATGATCAATCGTTGACCACTCACGGCGCCGCGCAGTTGTGTGCCGATTTCTTTGCGCTACCGGTTTCGCTGACCGAGTCAGGTACACACACTTATGCTGACGGCGGCCTGTTCATCGGTCGGCACGCGGCGCAACGGATGGCTTGCTCATGACGCCCACACTGCAACACGCCACCGTCCTCTGGGACTTCCTCGGCGCAGGGCGTCAACAGCGCGATTGTGAGTTGATTGTCGTCTGCGGGTCATACGATTTGCGGGTGTGTGATTACGCCTGTGAGTTGCTGAAAAAGGCGTCGCCCCGCATCTGCTGTTTACCGGCAATACCGGCAACTGGACGAAGCATTTGTGGGAAAGGACCGAAGCCGATATTTTCGCGCAACGGGCCATGGCGCTGGGGGTCTCGGCGGATCAATTCACCCTGGAATCGCGCGCCACCAACTTTGCCGAGAACATCGCGTTTGCCAGGGCGCTGTTTCCCTACGTGCGCCGGGCGACATTCCTGACCAAGCCGAACTCGATCCGGCGCGTGGCGTTGACCTTGCCCGTTCAGTGGCCCGGGATTGAGGCTTGCGTGGATGCGCCGTCGTTCAGCTTTCCCGGCGAGGTCAGCAACCTGATCGGAGTCCTGGGGCTGATCGACGAAATGGTCGGCGATGTGCACCGCATCATGGTTTACCCTTCGCTGGGCTTTCAGGCCGAGCAGGTGATTCCCGAGGATGTCCAGCTAGCCTGGCGCTACCTGGTGGAGCAAGGATTCGATCACCATTTGATCAAGGGCAGGAGCTGACGCCGAGCCGCTGCCGGGAGACTGACATGTTGTACGACACGCTAATCCGCAACGCTCTGATTATCGACGGCAGCAACCGCCCCGGTTATCCCGCTGACGTGGCGATTGTAAACGGGCGCATCGAGCGCATCGGCGACTTGCACGACGCTCGCGCCACTGAACAAATCGACGCCGCCGGCCGGGTGCTGGCGCCGGGTTTCATCGACGTCCACACCCACGACGACACGGTGGTCATCCGCCAGCCGCAGATGCTGCCCAAGCTCAGCCAGGGTGTGACCACGGTGATCGTCGGCAACTGCGGGATCAGCGCTTCACCGGTCAGTTTGCGCGGCGATCCGCCGGATCCGATGAACCTGCTCGGTCCGGCGACGGCGTTTGTTTATCCACGCTTCAGCGATTACCGCGCCGCTGTCGAAGCGGCCAACACCACGCTGAACGTGGCGGCGCTGATCGGCCATACGGCGTTGCGCAGCAATCACCTCGACGACCTGTTTCGCAGCGCCACGCCGGAGGAAATCAGCGCGATGCGCGAGCAATTGCGCGACAGTCTGGCGGCGGGCGCGTTGGGTTTATCCACAGGCCTGGCCTACGCCAGTGCCTTCTCTGCATCCACCGATGAAGTGATGCAACTGACTGAAGAGCTGAGCGCATTCGGCGCGGTCTACACCACCCATTTGCGCAGTGAGTTCGAACCGGTGCTGGAGGCCATGGACGAAGCCTTCCAGATCGCTCGTCATGCCAAAGCCCCGGTGATTATTTCCCACCTCAAGTGTGCCGGCGTCGGTAACTGGGGCCGCAGTCCGCAGCTGTTGGCGTCCCTTGAACACGCCGCGAAAACCCATCCGGTGGGCTGCGATTGTTATCCCTACGCCGCGAGTTCTTCGACCCTCGACCTCAAGCAAGTCACCGACGCGCATCGCATCACCATCACCTGGTCGACGCCGCATCCGGAGCTGGGCGGCCGTGACTTGATCGACATCGCCGCCGAGTGGGGCGTGCCGTTGCTCGACGCCGCCCGGCGCCTGCAACCGGCCGGTGCGGTGTACTACGGGATGGACGAGGCGGATGTGCGGCGAATCCTCGCGCATCCGTTGTCGATGGTCGGCTCCGACGGTTTGCCGGAAGACCCGTTTCCGCATCCACGCTTGTGGGGCGCGTTCCCACGGGTGCTCGGACATTTCAGCCGTGACGTCGGGCTTTTTCCGCTGCACACCGCCGTGCACAAGATGACCGGGTTGTCGGCGGCGCGTTTTGGCTTGAAGGAACGCGGTGTAATTGGCGAAGGGCATTGGGCGGACCTGGTGTTGTTTGATCCGCTGACCATTCGCGACGTGGCGGATTTCCATGATCCGCAACGGGCGGCGGAAGGGATTGACGGGGTTTGGGTCAACGGTGTTTTGAGCTATGTCGATGGGCAGGCGAATGGCAGGAGGGAAGGGCGGTTTTTGGCGCGGGAAGGGGATTTGCGTGTGGGGTTTTAAGATCAAAAGATCGTCCGAACGCGGCCCGAACCTTCGGCAGCTCCTACAGGGGGCGTACACCCGAAATTTAGTGTTGTACGCAGCTGTGATTTTTTGATCTTGACCTTTCAAATCCAAATGGCGTCCCACAAAGGGTAATCACCCACTCGCGTTACTAGCCCCGCACGCAGCGGATTCATGACGATGTAACGTGCCGCATCCTTGATATCTTCATCACGACGTAACGCGCGATCGTAATACCCTCGTTGCCATAACCGGCCTTGACTGCGTCGCACAAGATTGATTGATCGACTGCTTCTGGACTTGATGCGGCACATCAGCTCGGCCAACGTGCCGTGATGCAATTCCACCAACCAATGCAGGTGATCCGGCATCACGACCCAGGCCATGGACGTGATCAACGAGGCTTGATCAGCATGGCGCAGTTGATCGACCAGAAGCCGCCCCAACCGCCAATCAGCGAACACGGGTTGACGTTGTTCCGTGACGGCAGTCAATAGGTAGATACGACCGGATTCAGAAAAACGAGCTTTGCGCAGGTGACATCCATTTGCTGCAACAGGCATTCCTTTGCCCTCCTTGAGGTGTGTTTGCAAATGAACGTTAGTCGATACAGTTCCCGTCGTTGGACGAAGCATTTTCGGAATATTTCCGGCCTTCCCAAAAGATCGCAGCCTTCGGCAGCTCCTACGTGGGGTTGTGTACATCCGCAAATATCATGTTGTACGCGTTCACTGTAGGAGCTGCCGAAGGCTGCGATCTTTAGGCGCCCCCGAATATTCCGAAAATGAAAGGCCAAGATCAAAAGACCGCAGCTGCGTACAACATGAAAACTTCGGGTGTACACAACCCCCGTAGGAGCTGCCGAAGGCTGCGATCTTTAGGCGCACCCGAATATTCCGAAAATGAAAGGCCAAGATCAAAAGACCGCAGCTGCGTACAACATGAAAACTTCGGGTGTACACAACCCCCGTAGGAGCTGCCGAAGGCTGCGATCTTTAGGCGCACCCGAATATTCCGAAAATGAAAGGCCAAGATCAAAAGACCGCAGCTGCGTACAACATGAACATTTCGGGTCTACACAACCCCCGTAGGAGCTGCCGAAGGCTGCGATCTTTAGGCGCCCCCGAATATTCCGAAAATGAAAGGCCAAGATCAAAAGACCGCAGCTGCGTACAACATGAAAACTTCGGGTGTACACAACCCCCGTAGGAGCTGCCGAAGGCTGCGATCTTTAGGCGCCCCCGAATATTCCGAAAATGAAAGGCCAAGATCAAAAGACCGCAGCTGCGTACAACATGAAAACTTCGGGTGTACACAACCCCCGTAGGAGCTGCCGAAGGCTGCGATCTTTAGGCGCACCCGAATATTCCGAAAATGAAAGGCCAAGATCAAAAGACCGCAGCTGCGTACAACATGAAAACTTCGGGTGTACACAACCCCCGTAGGAGCTGCCGAAGGCTGCGATCTTTAGGCGCCCCCGAATAATCCAGCCCAGCTACACTGGGTCTTTTCAATCAGGAGCAACCCATGCGCTTCGGCAAAACCACCCCGATCCTGCGGATCTTCGATGAAAGCAAAGCCGTGGAGTTTTACGTCGACTTCCTGGGCTTCAAGGTCGACTGGCAGCACCGTTTCGAAGCCAACTTCCCGTTGTACCTGCAAGTCTCCGGGGCGAATGCGTGCTGCACCTGTCCGAACACCACGGCGACGCCACGCCGGGTTCGGCCCTGCGGATCGAGACCGATGAACTGGAAGCCTTCCAGCAGCAATTGACCGCCAAGGATTACACCTACGCCAAGCCACAGATCCAGGCCATGCCATGGGGCAGCCAGGACCTGACCGTGACCGACCCGTTCGGCAATCGGTTGGTATTTACCAATGCGATTTGCGTTTGAGTTTCAGCCTGCGTCTGGCGCGCGATGGGTCTGGCGAAACTCGCCGGGCGGCATGCCGCGGCGGCTTTTGAACGTACGGTGAAACGAACGGGGTTCGGTGAAACCCAGGTACTGGGCAATGTCCTGAATCGGCAAAGTGCTGTTGAGCAAGTAATGCTCGGCCAGTTCCTGGCGCAGGTCATCGAGGATCTGCTGGTATGAAGTGCCTGCCTGATGCAGTTGGCGTTGCAGCGTGCGCACCGACACGGCGCACTGCTCGGCCACCTGTTCTTTGCGCGGCAACCCTTCCTTGAGCAACTGGCGCAGGATGTTTTTGACCCGCTGCTGCAGTGACGCGTCCTCCAGCGTGGCCATTAAGCCCAGGGCATGTTCTTCCAGGGTGCGCAGCAATTGCGGATCGGCCTGGCGCAAGGGCATCTGCAAATAGGGCAACGGCACCAGCAGTGCCGAATAAGGCTGGTCGAACAGCACCGGGCAGTCGAAGAACTGTTCGTACTGCGCCAGCGTCGTGTCGGCCGGGCGTGGATGTTCGAGCCAGACGGCGGCCGGCGAGAGCTGGGTATCGGCGATCCAGCGCGCGTATTGCAGCCAGGAACCGAGCACGTTTTCCACCAGGTGCCGGCGGATTCGCGGCCGTTGATGGCGGCAGGTCCAGATCAGGTGCACGTGACTGTCCTGCACCTCGGCGCGGCTGACCCCCATGTCCCCCACCAGCTTTTCGAACGGCATGATGCGGTTCATGGCATCGCCCAGCGTCGCGCAGTTCATGGTGATGTAACCCAGCACGCTCCAGGAGTTGGGCAACACAAAACGCGCGGCGTTGAGGCCGAACAGCGGATCGCCCGAATGTTCGCAGAAATAATCGAGCAACCGTTCATGGGCTTCGCCCGGCAATCGCAGGCTGTTGTCACTCAACTGCCGGGCCTGCAACCCGGCCGCCGCCAACGCCGGCTCGATGGCCACGCCCAGTTGTTCGGCATGGCGCAAGTATTTGAGCAGCACAGGGACCGAGGTGAAGCCCAGGGATTGCATGATCGATGATCCTTTGATCAAGGCCCGCACGTGCGGATGAATGCCCTGAAAGGTAAGTTGAAACCACCGCTAAAGTAAATGGGCGACGTTTGCGCGACATTTGACTCAATTGGCTACTCGAACTGGCCGGATGCGACCGTGACACTTTTCGACAGCTGACTAGTATGGAGTTCTGAAACATCACTGATCAGAACCGCTGAAGGACACACGCATGCGACGCTGGAACGGCTGGGGAGATGCAACCACGGTGGTCGAGCTGCCGGCTCAGGGCGCGGGATTTCTCGCTGAACGGCTCGGTGCCGGTCGAGCGCTGCCCGATGCAACGCTCGAGACGGCCTTGGCCCGCGTGCCGGTCTCGCGATTGCAGGAACATCCTTTGTACAGCGTGGCTGCGCATGAGCGTCTGCTGCATGCGCGCGGTCAGAGCCTTCCGGACTGGCTGGCGTTACGCGAAGGGGCCCCGGGGATTTATCCCGACGCCGTGGCCTTCCCCGAGAGTGCCGCACAGATTCGCCAGCTACTGGCGCTCGCCCAGTCGCAGGACTTGTGCCTGATTCCTTATGGCGGCGGCACCTCGGTGGCCGGGCACATCAATCCGCCGAACTCCGCGCGGCCGGTGGTGACGGTGTCCCTGGCCCGCATGAATCGCCTGCTGGACCTTGACGAACAGAGCCTGCTGGCCACCTTTGGTCCCGGCGCGACGGGGCCGCAGGTGGAAAGTCAGTTGCGCGCCCGTGGTTACACCCTGGGGCATTTTCCGCAGTCGTGGGAACTGTCGACCCTGGGCGGTTGGGTCGCCAGCCGATCCAGTGGCCAGCAGTCGCTGCGCTACGGGCGAATCGAGCAATTGTTCGCCGGTGGCACCCTGGAAACCTTTGCCGGTCCTTTGCACATCGCCACCTTCCCGGCCTCGGCCGCCGGTCCCGATCTGCGCGAGGTGGTGCTGGGCTGTGAAGGCCGTTTCGGGATTATTTCCGAGGTCAACGTGCGGGTCAGCGCGCTACCGGCCGATGAGCGTTTCTACGGAGTGTTTCTGCCCGATTGGCCACAGGCGCTGCGAGCCATTCGCCAATTGGCCCAGGCCCGCGTGCCGCTGTCGATGCTGCGCTTGTCCAACGCGGTGGAAACCGAAACCCAGCTGGCGCTGGCCGGTCATCCGCAGCAAATTGCCTGGCTGGAAAAGTACCTGGCCCTGCGTGGCGCCGGTGTGGGCAAATGCCTGCTGACGTTCGGTGTGACCGGCAATCGCCGGCAAAATGCCCTGTCCCTGAGTCAGGCCCGGCAGCACCTGAAAGCCTTCGGCGGCGTCTTCACCGGCACCTTGCTCGGCAAGAAGTGGGCGCAGAACCGCTTCCGGTTTCCCTACCTGCGCGAGAACCTGTGGAACGCCGGTTATGTGGTCGACACCCTGGAAACCGCCACCGACTGGAGCAACGTCGACAACCTGCTCGGCCTGGTCGAAAACAGCCTGCGCGACGCCCTGGCCGCTGAAGGCGAGCGGGTGCATGTGTTCACGCACCTGTCCCATGTCTATGGCGAAGGTTCGAGCATCTACACCACCTATGTGTTTCGCCCGGCAGCGGACTACGCGGCCACCCTCGCTCGCTGGCAGGCGCTCAAGCAGGCCGCCAGCCAGACCATCGTCGACAACCACGGCACCATCAGTCATCAGCATGGCGTGGGCAAGGATCATGCGCCCTATCTGCTGCGGGAGAAGGGCGCGCTGGCGATGGACACCTTGCAGGCACTGAGTCGGCATTTCGATCCGGCCGGGCGACTGAACCCTGGCACGCTGTTGCAGGAGTGACCGGCATGAGCCTCGACTGGAATGCGGCGTGGCGCCAGCACGTGCTGCCGACGCTGGCGGCTGAAACCTGGGACCTGATCGTCATCGGCGGCGGCATCAGCGGCGCCGGCATCCTGCGCGAAGCCGCACGGCGTGGCTGGCGCTGCCTGCTGCTGGAACAGCGCGATTTCGCCTGGGGCACGTCCAGCCGTTCCTCGAAAATGGTTCATGGCGGTTTGCGTTATATCGCCAAGGGCCAGTGGCGCCTGACCCGCGATTCGGTCCGCGAGCGCCAGCGCCTGCTCGACGAAGCGCCGGGGCTGGTGGAACCGATGAGTTTCCTGATGCCGCATTACCGTGGCGGCTTTCCCGGCCCGCGGCTGCTGGGTGGTTTGTTGAGCGTCTATGACGCACTGGCCGGGCGGCGTAGTCATCGCTTCCATGATGCGCAGCAACTGGGCTATCTCGCGCCGGGGGTGAAGCAAAATGACCTGCTGGGCGGCACCTGTTTTGTCGATGCACTGACCGATGACGCCCGCCTGGTGATGCGCGTTTTGGGCGAGGCGCGGGCCGACGGCGCCGTGGCGCTCAACGGCGTGCGTGTGCAGCAGTTGCTGCGTGAAGAGGGGCGGGTGTGCGGGGTTCAGGTCGAGGACTGCGAGGTGGGTTCGTCACTGCAATTGCGTTGTCGTGTGTTGGCCGTGGCCACCGGCGCCTGGGCCGAACGCTTGCGGCCGTCCGATGCCCCGCATCAGTTGCGCCCGTTGCGTGGCAGTCATTTGTTGCTGCCGGGCTGGCGGCTACCCGTGGCGCAGGCGTTCACCTTCCTGCACGAGCGCGACCGTCGACCGGTGTTTGTTTTCCCTTGGGAAGGCGCCACGGTGGTCGGCACCACGGACCTCGATCATCAAGAGGATCTGGACCTGAGCGCGAGCATCAGCGCCGAGGAACTCGACTATTTGCTGGCCGCCTGTGCCCAGCAGTTTCCCCAGGCTGAAGTGGTCGCCGCCGATGTGTTATCGACCTGGTCGGGCGTGCGCCCGGTGGTGGGCAGCGCGGCGGGTGAGCAGCAGGGCAAACCGTCCAGTGAAACCCGCGAGCATGTGCTGTGGCTGGAGCCTGGTTGCGTGACCCTGGCCGGCGGCAAGCTGACCACCTTTCGCCCGCAGGCCATCGAAGTACTCAAGGCCTGCGCGACCATGCTCGGGCGCGCCTTCAGTGATGACGGCGCGCCGGTGTTTACCGGCGTGCCGCCGCTGGCGATTGCCGGGCTCAGTGGCCGTCAATGGCGGCGCCTGGCCGGACGGCATGGCCGTGACCTGCCGAGGCTGGCGCAACTGATCGCCGAGTTGGGCCATGACAGCGTCGGCGCCACTGACACCTTGTGGGCGGAACTGGCCTTTGCCTGCGACACGGAAATGGTCCTGCACCTGGATGACCTGCTGCTGCGTCGGACCCGTCTGGGCCTGTTACTGCCGCAGGGTGGCGAGGATTACTTGGCGGCCATTCGTCAGCTCTGCCAGCCGCGACTGGGCTGGGACGATGAGCATTGGCAGCAGGAGCTGCAGCGTTACCGGGCGCTGTGGCAGCGCCATCATGGTTTGCCCGTAGCAGCTGTCGAGTGAAACGAGGCAGCGTTCGAGGACGAAGTCCTCGCAATCACGAATTCACGACTGCTTCGCAGCCGAACGCTGCCTCGCTCCGCTCGACAGCTGCTACAGGGTCTACCGTTTTTCAAGATCAGCGCATGCCCATTGAAGAGAGCTCCATGGATAACCACCCGAACAAGCGTTACCTGCTGGCCATCGACAATGGGACCCAGCCTGTAGCAGCTGTCGAGTGAAACGAGGCAGCGTCCGAGGACGAAGTCCTCGCAATCACGCAATCACGCATTCACGACTGCTTCGCAGCCGAACGCTGCCTCGCTCCGCTCGACAGCTGCTACAGGGACTACCGTTTTTCAAGATCAGCGCATGCCCATTGAAGAGAGCTCCATGGATAACCACCCGAACAAGCGTTACCTGCTGGCCATCGACAATGGGACCCAGAGCGTGCGCGCGCTGCTCTTCGACTTGCAGGGCAATCTGCTGGGCAAAGGCAAGGTCGAGTTGCAGGCCTATTACTCGACACAACCTGGCTGGGCCGAGCAGGACCCGGAGTATTACTGGGCGAAGCTGGGGAGGCCTGCCAGCAGTTATGGCAGCAAACCGGCATCGACCGTGCACAGATTGCCGGCGTATCCCTGACTACCCAGCGCGGCACCGTGATCAACGTCGATGCCCAAGGCAAGCCGCTGCGCCCGGCGATCCTGTGGCTCGATCAACGCCAGGCCGAAGTCGAAGGCCGGATCAAGGGGCCGTGGGGCTGGCTGTTCAAACTGGTCGGTGCGCAAGCCACCGTGGATTATTTTCGTGCTCAGGCCGAGGCCAACTGGATCGCGCGCCACCAGCCTGAAGTGTGGGCGGCGACCGACAAGTTTTTGCTGCTCTCGGGGTTTCTCACCCATCGGCTGTGCGGGCGCTTTGTCGACTCGGTGGGCTGTTGCGTCGGCTACCTGCCCTTCGACTTCAAGCGCCTGCGCTGGGCCGCGCCCGCCGACTGGAAGTGGCAGGCACTGGCGGTGCGTCCCGGGCAATTGCCTACGCTGCACAAACCCGGTGAAACCCTGGGCTACATCAGCGCCGAGGCCAGCCGCCACACCGGCATTCCCGAGGGCTTGCCGCTGATTGCTGCCGGTGCCGACAAGGCCTGCGAAGTCGTGGGTTCCGGCGTGGTCGACGCAGACACGGTGTGCCTGTCCTACGGCACCACGGCGACCATCACCAGCACCCGCTCGCGCTACCTGGAAATCGTCCCGTTGATTCCGCCTTACCCGTCTGCGGTGCCGGATCAATACAACTGCGAGGTGATGATTTATCGCGGCTACTGGATGGTCAGCTGGTTCAAGAACGAGTTCGGCCTGCGGGAAATGCAGCAGGCCAAAGCGCAGGGCGTGGAGCCCGAACAACTCTTCGACGCGCTGGTCAACGCCGTGCCGCCGGGCTCCATGGGCCTGATGCTGCAACCCTACTGGTCGCCCGGCATTCGCGAGCCGGGTGTGGAGGCCAAAGGCGCGATGATCGGCTTCGGCGACGTGCATACCCGTGCGCATATTTATCGGGCGATCCTCGAAGGCTTGGCGTATGCCTTGCGTCAGGGCATGGAGAATATCGAGAGGCGTTCGAAGGTCTCGATCAAGCGCTTGCGAGTCGCCGGTGGTGGCTCCCAGAGTGATGCCGCGATGCAGCTCACCGCTGACATTTTCGGCCTGCCGGCCGAGCGTCCGCATGTCTACGAAGCGTCCGGTCTGGGAGCGGCCATTTGCTGCGCGGTCGGGCTTGGGTTGCACGCGGACTTCCCCACGGCGATGGCGGCCATGACCGGGTTGGCGAGGTGTTCATGCCGCAGCCCGAGGCACAGCAGGTTTATGAACGACTGTACAAGGAGGTCTACCTGCGTATGTACCGACAGCTCAAGCCGTTGTACCAAAGCATTCGCAAGATCACCGGCTACCCGGCCTGACGTTTGCTTCGCGCACGACGCAATCCCTTTTGTGCACAACGCACTCCTCTTCGCGTACGACGCAATCCCTTTTGTGCACAACGCACTCCTCTTCACGTACGACGCAATCCCTGTAGGAGCTGCCGAAGGCTGCGATCTTTTGATCTTCGAGACTGTCAGGATCAAAAGATCGCAGCCTTCGGCAGCTCCTACAGGGGGCGGTGTACAGCCGTGAGTGAATACACAAGGAAGCCATCTCGGCGTGGCGCTTTCGGAGAACTTTTCTGGTGAGTGCACAACGCATTCCTCTTCACATACGGCGCCATCCCTTTTGTGCACGACGCACTCCTCTTCACGTACGGCGCCATCCCTTTTGTGCACAACGCATTCCTCTTCGCGCACGACGCAATCCCTTTTGTGCACAACGCACTCCTCTTCACGTACGGCGCAATCCCTGTAGGAGCTGCCGAAGGCTGCGATCTTTTGATCTTCGAGACTGTCAGGATCAAAAGATCGCAGCCTTCGGCAGCTCCTACAGGGGGCGGTGTACAGCCGTGAGTGAATACACAAGGAAGCCATCTCGGCGTGGCGCTTTCGGAGAACTTTTCTGGTGAGTGCACAACGCATTCCTCTTCGCGTACGGCGCAATCCCTGTAGGAGCTGCCGAAGGCTGCGATCTTTTGATCTTCGAGACCGCCAGGATCAAAAGATCGCAGCCTTCGGCAGCTCCTACAGGGGCGGTGTACAGCCGTGAGTGAATACACAAGGAAGCCATCTCGGCGTGGCGCTTTCGGAGAACTTTTCTGGTGAGTGCACAACGCACTCCTCTTCACGCACGACGCAATCCCTGTAGGAGCTGCCGAAGGCTGCGATCTTTTGATCTTCGAGACTGTCAGGATCAAAAGATCGCAGCCTTCGGCAGCTCCTACAGGGGCGGTGTACAGCCGTGAGTGAATACACAAGGAAGCCATCTCGGCGTGGCGCTTTCGGAGAACTTTTCTGGTGAGTGCACAACGCACTCCTCTTCGCGTACGACGCAATCCCTGTAGGAGCTGCCGAAGGCTGCGATCTTTTGATCTTCGAGACCGCCAGGATCAAAAGATCGCAGCCTTCGGCAGCTCCTACAGGGGGCGGTGTACAGCCGTGAGTGAATACACAAGGAAGCCATCTCGGCGTGGCGCTTTCGGAGAACTTTTCTGGTGAGTGCACAACGCATTCCTCTTCGCGTACGGCGCAATCCCTGTAGGAGCTGCCGAAGGCTGCGATCTTTTGATCTTCGAGACTGTCAGGATCAAAAGATCGCAGCCTTCGGCAGCTCCTACAGGATTTATGTTGTGCCGATATCTGCGGCACACCTAAAGCCTGTAGGAGCGAGCGATGCGGCGACCCGACTTGCCCGCGAATGGTTCTGTCATTCACCGCAAAGTGAATATCAGACCCTGAAGTGGCTGACCATCTGCTGCAACTGACCACCCAGCCGTGCCAGTTCAACACTGGATTTAGCCGTTTCGTCGCTGGCGGCGGCGGTCTGTTCGGAGACGTCGCGCACGTTGATGATGCTGCGGCTGATCTCTTCGGCCACGGCGCTTTGCTGTTCGGCAGCGGCGGCGATTTGCTGGTTCATCGACTGGATGTTCGACACCGTGCGGGTGATGTTTTCCAGTGATACACCGGCCTTGCGGGTCAGCGCCACGCTGCTGTCGGTCAGGGCGCGGCTGTTGTTCATCACCGCCGACACTTGTTGGGTGCCGTTCTGCAGACCGGCCACCAGGCCTTCGATTTCTTCGGTGGATTTCTGCGTGCGCTGGGCCAGCCCACGGACTTCGTCGGCCACCACGGCAAAACCACGACCGGCTTCACCGGCACGGGCGGCTTCAATCGCGGCATTGAGGGCCAGCAGGTTGGTCTGTTCGGCCACGGCCTTGATCACGTCCATGACGCTGCCGATCTTGTCGCTTTCCTGTTGCAGCACACTCATGGCTTGCGTGGAGCGCGCGACTTCGGTGGCCAGGCGTTCGATCTGGGCGATGGCTTCGTTGACCACCTTGTCGCCTTCGCGAGCTTCGCCATCCGCAGCGGCGGCTGCCTGGGAGGCTTCTTCGGCGTTGCGCGCGACTTCCTGCACCGTGGCGGTCATCTCGTGCATCGCGGTGGCCACCTGATCGGTTTCGATCTTCTGGCTGTTGACCCCGGCGCTGGTTTGCTCGGTCACGGCCGACAACTCTTCGGCTGCGCTGGCGATCTGGGTGACCCCGTCGCGGATGCCGCTGATCAGGTCCCGCAGGGTCACGCCCATGCGACCAATACCTTGCTGCAACACGCCGAGTTCATCGCGGCGGGTGACGTTGACGTCCTGGGACAGGTCGCCGCTGGCGATACGCTCGACCACGGTCATGGTTTCGCGCAGCGGGCCGGTGATCTGACGGGTGATGACCACGGCGGCAATCACGCCCACCAGCAACGCCAGCAAGGTGCTGATCAACTGCAGGGTGCGGGCCTGGGCGCTTTCGGCGTCACGACGGTCGAGCTGGAATTGATAGAGCTTGTCGCTCAGGTCGACGATGGCATTGCCTTGGTCGGTCATTTCCTTACGCGCCTGCACGGCATCGTTGCTGGCAGCCTTGTAAGCCTGCAAGGCGCCGCGGTAGTTGCTCAGCGCGGTGCCCAGCTGAGTCAGGGCATCTTGCTGGGTGTCGGCGAAATGCACGTTCAGTGGCTTGAGGCTGGCGATGGCCGCGTCCAGTTGGCCGACGGCTTTTTGCTCGGTCTCGGCGTTGGTGCTGGCGGTGTAGCCGCGCACTTCGTAGCGGGCCAGCATGAACGCTTCCTTGGCCGCCGTGATGGCCTGGAATTGTTCGAAGCGCTGATCGCTCATCGGCATTTCCCGCACGCGAGTATCGATCGTATTGATCAGTGTGTTGGCGGCCTCGGCGTTGACACTCATGGCGTCGCGAGCACTGTTGCCGGTGCGGTAGGCGCTGCGCATTTTGTTCAGGGACGTCTGATAGGCGGCAATGGTCGCGGCCTGCTCTTTGAGCATTTTGACGTTTTCAGGGTTTTTGAAGCTGCCCAGCAACGCGGTTTGCTGAGCCACAAAACTGTCGAGGGTGGTCTGTACATTTTGCGCGGCGGTTTCGTCGCCGTTGGTCAGCATGTATTGCAGACGAACCACACGCAGCTTGGTCAGACCGGCGTTGAGCTGGGTGATGTCGCTCATCCAGTTGCTGCGGTCAATCAACCCGCCCAGGCTGGTCCAGCCGGTCAGGGCCAGGACGCAGGTCAGTGCCAGGACCAGGCCGAATCCCAGGCCCAGTTTCAGGTTCACGCTGATATTGCCGAACCAGCTATTCATCACAATTGCTCCAGGAACGTTGTGTTTCTTGATCGTCAGTTGGCTGGAAGATTGTTGTTTTTAGGTGCCAGCAAGGTGTGTTGCAGACCTGTATCGGCAGCAATTGCGAGAGCTGAAAGGTTTTTGTAGGACAGATTCTGTAACAAGATTTTTAGAGGCTTAAGCTTTTTTTCACAATTGTTTCACTTGTCGCTGACGCACGCCTCCCTACCCTCATCGCCTTGAATGGCAGGTGCGGCATGCCGGCGAGGCGGCTTGAGGTGGAATTGAGACTGAGTCTGTTCGGGGTAAAACGCTCGATTAACCTGAGCCGTTTGGCTCGTTATCGAAACACCATCGTCGTGCTGGCAGCTTCGCTATTGGTTATTCCGCTGACCCTCTGGCTGTTGCGGCCCGCCGCCGTGCCGGATCTGGCCCATGGCAATGTGGCCGGCGCCAAGGCGTTGTTATCCGGCTGGGCCAAGGGCGACATGATCGTGCTGGTGCGCCACGTCGAGCGTTGCGATCACTCCACAGCCGCCTGCCTGGGCGGCAACGATGGCATCACCGACCGCTCCCGCGGTGTCGCGGTGGCTGTCGGTTCACACTTCGAACGCCTGGGCCTGGCCAAGGCCGATATCTACAACAGCCCGATGTTGCGTACGGCGCAGACCGCCGGCTATATGTTCAACTCGGTAGGCGTGGGCGAAGACTGGTTGATCAGTTGCAAGGGCACCATGTTGCGCGACGCGCTGGCGCACAAAGTGCCCGGCAGGAACCTGATTCTGGTGACCCACAGCGAATGCATGTCGGAACTTGAAAAAAGCATGAATGTTTCGACGTCCACATTGGGTTACGGTGCCTCGCTGTTCGTTTCCACCGAAACACCTCAAGCGCCGTCCATTCTCGGCTACATCGAGGCCTCTGACTGGCGCTCGGTGACGACCCGATAGGTTGTGCCGATCATGTAAGGTGTTGAGCAGCACATTCCTTGCTCGCGATAGCGGTTTAACATTCAGCAGGTGTGTTGCCTATCAGTGCGCCATCGCGAGCAAGCTCGCTCCCACAGGGTTTTGTGCCTTAACTGATCGGTATTTTCGGTAGGCGGCCTTTATATTTTTGACTCAGGATGAATGATGCAGACGGCTTCTCCATACCGCTTTTACTGGGTGAACTTCGGTATTCCACTGGCCTGCGCGGCCGTGGTTTTCCTGATGTTCGACATGACAAAAATCGACATCACCTTCAGCAACCTGCTGTTTGATCCGCTCTCCCAGTCCTTCCCGCTGGACAAGGTTCACTTCTTCGAAAAGCTGACCCACAAGTGGGCGCGCATCATTCCGAACTGGACGGCTGAAATCGCCTTGATCGGCGCGATCCTGTCGTTTGTCTGGCCGCTGATCAACACGCAAAGGCACCCGCGACTCGGTGGTTTTCTGGAACGCAGCAACGTCGCCCCGGTACTGCGGTTTGCCAACGGGCATCGTCGGGATTTCCTGTTCGTGGTGTTTGCGTTTGCCATTTGCACCGGCGTGATCCATTTCCTCAAGGCGCACACCAGCGTGTACTGCCCGATTGAAACGACCCTGTATGGCGGAAAACTCGCCCACGTGGAGTGGTACAACAACTTCCAGTTGTTCAAGGAAGCCGGCGACGGACGCTGCTGGCCGGGCGGACATGCTTCGGGCGGCTTCACCATGCTCGCGTTGTATTTCGTGGCCCGTCGTTACCGCTGGCGCTTCTCGAAAGCGCTGATGTGGGGTTCGTTGTTGCTCGGCTTCATCTACGGCACTACACGGGTCCTGCAAGGTTGGCACTATATGTCCCACACCTTCTGGGCCGGGATCTTCGTGTGGCTGGCGTGTTTGCTGACGGCACTGGCGTTCTACGGACGAGCGCGGCTGGAGCAGCCGGCGCTGCAAAAGCATGAGCAGTTCGAGCGGGTTGCGCAGCCGCAGACGGCTGGCTGATTCAGACAGCCTGGAACGACAAAACCCGCCATCCTTGCGAGGGATGGCGGGTTTTTAACATCAAAAGATCTTCTGTTGCTGGAGGTTATCCAGCACTCGATTCACCGCCAGTTCTCCCAGCATGATGATCTGTTGAATCTCCAGCATAGTACTGCGCTGCGGACCTTCCAGAAGCCACGCAAAGTCACTCGCCAGCAACTCCCACACGGCTATGCATTCCTATGTGGGAGCGAGCCTGCTCGCGAAGAACGATAACGCGGTATGACTGACAACCGCCGGGAGGACTTACTCCCCTACGAAGTAGTAAGCCTGGCGCCCCACCATCATCACCTTGAGCACCTTCAATGGCGCTGCCGGTTCGCTTTCGCCGGACATCACGGCCACGTTGGTCGGTGATGCCTTCAGAAACGCATGCAACTGTTGCTCGGTGTCCAGCCCCTTGAGCACATGCCGGGTGTAGAACACGGTGGCGCCGCCAAGCCGTTCATTGGCCTGGAACAGGGCGACTTCCTGCCCATTGGTCTGCAGCGTCTGAATCTGCTCGGTCAGCGGCAGGAAGGACAGCTCGACGTCGGCCCGGGGCATGGCCCACTGGGCAGCGGCCAGGTAGCTGGCGATCACCACCGTGAGCAAACCGGCGGCCAACGCTTGCCGGTGTCGGGCGATGCGGCCGAGCAAGGTTGAGGCGCCTTCACGGGCCTTCAGCCGCTCGAACAGGACGCGTGCATACTCCGCCGCAATCACCGCCGCGGCGGGCGTCATCGACATCAGGTACACCGTGCGCTTGCTCGACGCCAACGACAGCATGACGAACTGCGCCAGGATCCACAGGGTGAAAAACAGCAAGTAACGGTTGGCCATCAGGCTTTTGCGAAAGTGCCACAGCCCCAGGTACACCAGAATGTTCCAGGGCAGGAACGCTTCCGGCAGCTTGGCCAGGTAGTAGTAGAAGGGTTCGTAATGCCCGGCTTCGACGAAGGAGCCGCTGAAGCGTCCGACGCTGTTGGTCAACAGCACTTCGCCCAGGGCATGCGCGCCGCCGCGTTGATACAGCACGGCGAGCCAGATCAGCAGCGGAATCAACCCCATCAGCGTCAACAGGCCGGGGCGCAGCCAGTCGGCGATTTTCAGGCGTTTGTCCATCAGGCTCTCGGCCAGCAGAAACGCGAAGATCACCACCCCCGGCATCGCCAGGCCGAGCACGCCTTTGCTCAGCGTCGCAATGGCAATCCCCGCGACGAACAGCAGCGCGTTACCGACCGTGGAGTGTCGTTGCCCCTGGAAAAACGCCAACAGCGCCATGGTCACGCCGAGGGCGAGCAAGGCGTCTTCACCGACACCGCGCACGTTGCTCCAGTAGCTGGCCATGGTCGCCAGCAGGATCCCGGCGGTCCAGGCAATCGCCTTTGGCCGGCCAAACCGGCGCAGCATCGCATACAGCACCATCACGCTGAACAACCCGGCAAACGCCGACGCCAGCCGCACTGCCCACGGCGTGCCGCCGAATACGCGGATTGCCCCGGCATCGAGCCACAGGCTCAGGGGCGGTTTCTCCAGAAACGGTTCGCCGAACAGACGGGGGTCACCCAGTCGTCATCCAGGTGCATTTCCATGGCGATCCCGGCAACCCGGCTTCGGTAGAACCTTGCAATTGATGATTGCCAAGTGCGAAGAAAAACAGCAGACAGCCAAGCAGGAAAAGCAGCGGGGCAGGACGCGACATAAGGTTCTGGCTACCGAAGAAAGAGGGCCGTAAAAAAACGGGCTGGAAAAAGTATACGGGGCGATTTCTTAACAAAGTGTGAACAACCGGTGTGATCTATTAACGCTACACGTTAGCCCGCGCTTTCCCCTTATACCTGGCTGGCCATGCCAAGTGAGCCCTTGATTGAAACGTACCAAGACTTCATCGCCTGCCGCCAGACGTTTTGTTCCCGGCAAAGCCGCTCGCCGGTCAGGCATTGCCGGGGGCATCCTGCTGATCGCCGTGGCGATTGTCGGTTACTGGATGTTCACCCCGCCATCGCCGTATGTTCCGTTGAGTGGCCTGGACCCTTCGGCCGTGTCGATGATCGCCTTGGGTGACCAGGGCAGCGGCAACCTGCAACAGTGGCGAGTCGGGCAGGCCATGGAACGGGTCGCGGCCCGAGACGGGCGGTTGGATATGGTGGTGTTGTTGGGCGACAACTTTTATGGCAAATCGCTGACCAGTACCCACGACCTGAGCTGGCAGATGAAATTCGAGCGCGTCTATTGGGGGAAATGGTTGAGTCATGTGCCGTTCTACGCGGTGCTGGGCAATCACGATTACCCGGTGTCGCAGAAGGTCGAACTCGAATATGGCCAACGGCACAAGGGTTCGGGTCGTTGGCAGATGCCGAGCAATTTCTACGTCAAGGATTTTGGCAACGTCAATGGACGCCCGTTGGTGCGCATGGTGTTCCTCGACACCTCGGCGCCCCGTGAAGCCTTTCAGCAGCAGATCGACCTGCTTGATCAGGCCTTCCAGCAACCTGGGCCGCAGCCGGTGTGGAGAATTGCCGCCGCCCATCACCCGGTGCGCAATCATGGCGAACACGGTGAAGACTCGGACCTGGTCACCACGCTCTTGCCCGCGCTGCAACGCAACAAGGTCGACGTCTTCCTCGCTGGCCACGATCACAATCAGCAACTGCTGTTACGTGCTGCCGAGCCGGCCTGGGTGGTTTCCGGGGCCGGCGGGCAGAAGCTCTACGCCGTTGGCGCCGGCGCGCAGGACACCTCGTTTGCCACTGGCCGCGCCGGTTTTGCCAAACTTGACATGAGCGCCAGCCAACTGCGGTTGACCTACTACGACGACCGCGGCACCCCGGAAACCGGGTATCTCTGGGCCAGGGAGTGCCAGTGGATGGCCAAGGGGTGTTTGTTGCCCGACGTCGCGCAACAAGTCGTCGCGCAATGACACCACGAGCGCTTAGCGGTAGTCGACATTGGTCGACGGATTGACCAGCGCCGTCAGCACATGGTCCTGCCAGCGCCCGGCGATGCTCAGATAGGCCCTGGCATAGCCTTCGCGTTCAAATCCCAGGCGCTCCAGCAGCCGCGCACTGCGTGCATTGCCAGGAATGTAATTGGCCATGATCCGGTGCAGGCTTTGCTGTTCGAACATGTAGCGAATGCCCGCTTCCAGGGCTTCCTGCATCAAGCCCTGGCCTTGATGAGCTTCGTCGATGTGGTAACCGAGGTAGCAGGCCTGAAACGCCCCGCGAGTGATACCGCTGAAGTTGCACGCGCCGATCATCTGGCCGCTGTCCGGGGCCAGCAACGCAAAATGCACCGCCAGGCCGGCCTGGAACGCGCTGGCTTGTACCTCAAGACGCGGGCGGATGTTTTCCGTGCTGTGGTAGTCGGCGGGGCGAATCGGCGACCAGCGGGCGAGATGCCTCAGGTTGCGCCGGTAGAAGTCGCTTTCCAGCGCCGCCTGTTCAGGGTCGAGCACCGCCAGGGTCAGGCGATGGCAGGGCAGGGTCAGCAGCGGCATTGAGGCGCTCCGGGTCGCGGGGTCGAAGCGCAAGCATTGCGTGGCCGGCGGGAAAACTCAAACCGCCAGCGGCAACGTCACGATAAAGGTACTGCCTTGGCCATCGCCGTCGCTCATGCCGACCACGGTGCCGCCATGGGCCTCCACCAACTCACGAACCACCGTCAGGCCTATGCCCAGGCCGGCGCCGTTGAAGCCGACAGCATGAACGTCCTGCACAAACGGTTCGAAGATAAACGGCAGCGCCTGGTCGGAAATGCCAATGCCGTCATCGCAGATGCTCATTTCCAGCACCTGGTCCCTGGCCGTGACCGACAGCGTGACATGGCCGCCCGGTGGCGTGTACTTGGCTGCGTTACCGAGCAAGTTACCGAGAATCTGTGTGAGCCGCACCGGGTCACCGTCCACCGAGAGTGCACAGCTCGGCAGGTCGGCAGTGAAGTGCAGGTGGCGGGTGTTCATCAACGGGCTGCACACGTCGATCGCCCCGTGGATGATCTGCACCATGTCGACGATACGGCGATCGAGGCGCAGTTTGCCGGTGCTGGCGCGGGACACATCGAGCAAGTCGTCCACCAGCCGCGACATGTGCTGCACCTGGCTTTCGATCAACGCCTGCATGCGCGGCAGCTCTTCGCTGGGCACTCGCACCAGCCGCCCGGCGATCATGCTGATGGGCGTCAGCGGATTGCGCAGTTCATGGGCGACCAGCGTGAGGATGTTGCGCTGCTGCGCCAGCGTGTGTTCGGCCGAGGCCTGCAGGTTTTGCGCGCTGAGGGCCGCGACCACCAATTGCGCGTTGGCCTCGCGCATCTCCATGAAGAGTTTTTGTTCTGCTTGTGTGCGCAGGGGTTTTTCCGCATCCGATTGCGCCGTCAGAATCGCCATCACCAATTGCTCATTGGCTTCGACCAGCAGTTCGATTTGCTGGACGCCGACCAGTCGGGTGTTGGTGTCGCGCAATTCTTTTTGCAGGGCCGCCAGCACCGCGCGGGCCTCGACGGTTTTTTGGCCGAGCAGGAACAACTCACGAGCGGCTGTAGCCATCGTTTGTGCGTTCGTGCCATTGGCCTCCGTCATGATCTGTGCTTATGCCTCCTCTTTGCCGAGACGCCGCCGGGTTGGCCGGCCCCCGAGTAACCCTTCCTGATCCGGTAACATCTCGCCGATCTGCAAGCCTTTATCGTCGATGCGGTACAGGCGCAATTCATCGGAGTGAGCGCTGGCCCGCACCTTGACCACGGCCATGATCCGCAACAAGCGGCTCTGCACTTCAATGTAGCGCTGAACGATGATCGCGTCGGTCAGAAACGCGGTGCCGTAAGGGCTGAAACGCAGGTCGGTGTAGCGGTCTTCCAGCTCCGAGGTCATCAAGACGCTGACCCCTGCACCGGTCAGCGCGGTGACCATGCGCGACAGCGACTCGCGAAAGTCCTCGCGAAAGGTCGGTGCCAGCGCCAGTTCGAAGCCCGACAGCGAATCGATCACCACACGAGTGGCTTTCAGTCGGCTGATCTCGCTGAGCAGCAACTGGACGATCTCGTCGATGGACAGATCCGGCGCCCGGCTATCGACCAAACTGACCTGGCCGCTGCGGATCAAACCGGCCAATGTGGCATTTTGTGAGTGGTTAGGCCGTTGCTCGAACACCGCGATCACGCCGGTTTCGCCATTGCGCGCGCCTTCGGCCAGGAAGGTCGACGCCAGAATGCTTTTGCCCGAACCCGACGGCCCGGCCACCAGCAACGAGTAACCCCGAGGCAGGCCGCCGCCGAGCATCTCGTCGAGCTGCGGTACGCCCATTTTCAGGCGTTTGATCGGGAACTCCAGCGGCGCGTCAACCAGGTTGCGTGGCGCCGGCGCGAAGACCTTGATCCCCGACGTGGCGATACGGAAGGTGTGCAGCCCCGGCAATGTCGGCTGGCCGCGCATCTTCATGATTTCCATCTTGCGCACCATCGAGTTGCGCTCGACGCTTTGGCGCAGCCAGATCAGGCCGTCGGCGACGGTGAAAATCGGGTTGGTATCGGTTTCGGTGAAATATTCGCCGATCAGGAAGGTTGTTGCCTGCCAGGTGGTCATCAACATGCCCAGTTGCTGAACGAACTGCGGCAGGTTGTTGTTCGGGTTGTCCTGGGTCTGGCTGGCCAGCACCACGGAGCGGAACGAATCGACAAACACCAGCGACGGGGAGTGCGCCTCCACCTCGCTGACGATGCGCCGCAGCACCTCGTCCAGGTTCCCGGCCAGGGTATCGTCGGCCAGGTTGATATAGCGAATCGACTGATTGATCGCTTCGCTGTCGAAAAAGTCGAATTGCTGCTGATAACGCAGCATCTTCAGCGGCGGTTCGCCGAGTACGGTAAAGAACAGCGCCGGGCGTTCAGGGGTCGCCAGGGCAAACATCATCTGATGCGCCAGGGTGGTTTTGCCGCAGCCAGGCGGGCCGGCGATCAGGTTGAACGAAAACTCCGGCAAACCTCCGCCCAGCACCTCGTCCAGTCCTGGCACGCCGGTGGCCAGGCGGTTGATAGTCACTTTGGTGCTCATGGCGAAATTTCCTGCGAAGGGGTGTCGCTCAAAAAAGGTTCCCACATGCCACGAAGCAAACGTGCGGTGAGCGAAGGCCCGATCAACGTAGTCAGCAACTCGTAAAACGTGGTCAACAGCACTTCACCGAAAAACAGTGCATCGACTTCGCTTTGTTCGACGAGTACGGAGTTGAGGGCAATCAGATCCAGCGCAGCCTGCACACTGTCATAGGTGCCGGCCAGACGCGGATGAGTGGAGGCGCACAGGAGGAGACTGCGGCGGTACAGCGCGACGACCCCTTGCTGGCCGATGATGGGCGTAAGGGCGGCGTCCATATCGTGCAAGGTTGAAACGATCGCTTGTGCAATCCTTGCGGTGTCAGCGTTGGGACCAACACGGTGCGCCAGAGAAGCTACGATCTGGCGGCTCTCTTCGCTTAGCGTGGACATGGCTAACTGATATCCGATTGACAGATATTGATGGTACACCCTATGGAGGATGGGGGAGTGATTTGCATCAGCGATAGCCCAAGGACTCGCACATCGGCATGGCGTCCAGGACACCCGTCTATATCGACTCAACCCCCGTAGGAGCTGCCGAAGGCTGCGATCTTTTGATCTTTACCGATTTCAGCATCGTCGAAAATCAAGATCAAAAGATCAAAAGATCGCAGCCTTCGGCAGCTCCTACAGGGGTCAGCGTCTGGCGGTTGCGGCGGGATTTCAATGGGGCAGGATTTTTCCAGGAGCGCGTCAGACAAAGCAGCACGGCGTCCAGGACACCTGCCTATATCGACTCAACCCCCGTAGGAGCTGCCGAAGGCTGCGATCTTTTGATCTTTACCGATTTCAGCATCGTCGAAAATCAAGATCAAAAGATCGCAGCCTTCGGCAGCTCTACAGGGGTCAGCGGCTGGCGGTTGCGGCGGGATTTCAATGGGTCAGGATTTTTCCACGAGCGCGTCAGACAAAACAGCACGGCGTCCAGGACACCTGCCTATATCGACTAAAACCCCCGTAGGAGCTGCCGAAGGCTCGGGCCGCGTTCGGACGATCTTTTGATCTTTGCGATTTCAGCATCGTCGAAAATCAAGATCAAAAGATCGCAGCCTTCGGCAGCTCCTACGGGGGGCGAGGGAATCAGTGGGCAAAAAAAGCCCGCGGGAGGGCGGGCAAACCGTAGTTTCTTGAATGCGTTAAATGCACGTTTTGCGGCGCATTGCGAGTTTCTGCCTTGGGCCAGGCCTTACATCAGCGAGGATGAAGCGCGGGCTTTCATGTTGCGATCGGTCGATGAGTTCGCCAGCGAAACCGGTGAGCGGCGGTTTTTTATCGTTGCGGATGAAGGGCGGGCGATTATTGGCTGTATTGGCCTCAAGCCTGGCGGTCGCAATCGCTATGTCGTGGGTTATTGGGCCAACACCGAGTATTCGGGGAAAGGCCTCATGCGACGGCGCTGGAGGTATTGCTCGAAAGCCTGCCTGGCAATACGTTTTACCTGACGACAGCTTCGGCCAACGAGCCCAGTCAGCGTCTGGCGGTTGCGGCGGGATTTCAATGGGGCAGGATTTCTCCACGAGCGCGTCAGACAAAACAGCACGGCATCCAGGACACTTGCCTATATCAACTAAAACCCCCGTAGGAGCTGCCGAAGGCTGCGATCTTTTGATCTTTGCGATTTCAGCATCGTCGAAAATCAAGATCAAAAGATCGCAGCCTTCGGCAGCTCCTACAGGGAGCAGCGGCTGGCGGTTGCGGCGGGATTTCAATGGGTCAGGATTTTTCTAGGAGCGCGTCAGACAAAGCAGCACGGCGTCCAGGACACCTGCCTATATCGACTAAACCCCCGTAGGAGCTGCCGAAGGCTGCGATCTTTTGATCTTTACCGATTTCAGCATCGTCGAAAATCAAGATCAAAAGATCGTCCGAACGCGGCCCGAGCCTTCGGCAGCTCCTACGGGGGGCGAGGGAATTAGTGGGCAAAAAAAAGCCCGCGGGAGGGCGGGCAAACCGTAGTTTCTTGAATGAGCGAGGGCAATGTACCGTTTGATAAGGGCGCGTGGGGTGAAGAAAAATTTATCTGCCTCAACGCCCAGCGTTCCATCGCGCTGCCTATGGCAAATGATCCGCCGCAAAGTCGGCCTCCGAACGCGCTCGCAAACGGCCCTTGCGGCAAGCCTGCTGGAAGCGCTCGAAATCCTGCTCATTCTGCCTGGTGTAGCCTTCGGCATACTTGAAGAGCGCATCGGCCAGCGCCGCGCTTTTGCCGATGTAACCGCTGATTTGCGCGGCTTGCCCTGACGATTTGGCGTGGGCACGGGCCAGGGCGCGGCCGCAGGTTCGTCCATAGGCGGCGAAGGTTTGGGCGTCGAATGTCTCGATTTCCGCCGAGACTTTCATATCGCGCAACTGACGTACATAAAACTGGCGACCGCCGGGGCCGGTCGTCCAGCCGAGAAACAGGTCACTGGCCGATTGCATCAACCGTTGGCCGTTCACCACCCGCTGACCGTTGTGCTGCACCCGCGACTTGCTCTTGACGTAACCGGCGAGCACCGAGCACCGCGCCTCCTTGAATTGCAGGAACAGCGGATTTTCCTGGTCGTCGGTCAACAGCGCCACCAGGCAACGCGTGCCGACACTGCCGACGCCGACCACTTTGAACGCCATGTCGTGGGCATGAAACCGCGACAACAGCTCACGCCGGTCAGCTTGCAGCGTGGTTCGATAGTCGCCCATGAACGTGTCGTAAAGCGGCTTCCAGTCCGAGAGTCGCAGCCAGTCATCGTCGGCATCCAGCAGCGTCGTGGCGGTGTGCAGGTGAAAAATTTCCGGCAAGTCATCGCGAATGGTCAGACGGCCATCGGCGTCACGTTCGCAGATTTTCGGCAGCAACTCGGCATGCGTGCGCCGCTCGGCTTTCTCGATGGCCCGCTCCACGTGTTCCAGCGTGGCTTTGCTCGCTTGCTCCAGCAAATCGTCGTAACTGATGGACCCGTACCAGGTGTCCAGCGCGCTCTGTTGGGCGCACTCGGCCATGGTCTTCTGATAGGCCGCGACCACCTGGCGGCAAACGTCTTCCTCAACCGTCTCGCCGTGGCGCAAATCCCTGGCCGCTACCATAAAACTGGCCACCAGCCGTTTGAGGTCCCACTCCCAAGGGCCGGGGTGTGTTTCGTCGAAGTCATTGACGCTGAACAGCAGGTTGCGCTCGGGCGTAGCAAAACCACCGAAGTTCATCAGGTGACTGTCGCCGCAGATGGGCGATATCAACCCCATGCTGCAAGTGCCGGCCAAATCGTGGGCATGCAGCAGCGCATTAGCGCGATAAAAGGTGAACGGGGAGACCAGCATGCGGCCATAGCGCAGCTCGACCAGCGACTTTATGCGGCCCTCGCTGGACGCCTTGATCAGCGGCAGCGGATCGCGGTCGATGTTGCCGAGGGCCGACTGGGTGTTGCGGGGGCAGGCTTTGCGCGCGTCCCGGCCTTGCTTCAGGCGGTCTTTGAGGAGGGTCATGGCGGCTCATTCGGTCGGCGTTGAAGGGCGTATGCGATCTGAGTGTAGAAGGGCTTTAGATGTTCACCCGAAGCGTTTTGGCTGCGACTGACCTGTCCCGTATGCACCCGCTCGATACGGCGCCCGGAAACAAGGAGGCCTGTGCTTTCATTGCTGATTTCGCGGCTGCTGAGCTTCCTGATCGGCTGGGTATCCCAGCGCATGCGCATGTGCCTGGTCAACGCCGTCGGGCTACTGCTCAACCGCCGGCCGACGCTGTTCGTGTCACTGATTACAGGCGGCTTGGACTTTGGTTGCGCTGGAAGACCAGCGGTCTTTGAAAGAAACTCAACGGTAAGTTACATTAAGTGAAACCTTCTGTAGAGTCATTGGCATGCAGCCACACTCAAACTCCAGCCAGCCAATGGGACGACTTCTTCGGGAATTGACTCATTTGGCCAGTGAAGAGCGGTACCTGTTCACCCCGGACGATCTCCGGGCACTGGTCTCGGATATTTCCGACGGTGCCTATAAAACGCTGCTGAGCCGCGCCGCCTCGCAAGGTCATCTGACGCGAGTGTGCCGAGGGCTCTATCTGTTTGAGGCGACCCAGCCTTCAAGCGGTCTGGTGTTGTTTCATGCGGCGGCAAGGCTGCGTGCCATGCAGTTCAACTACATCAGCCTGGAAACAGCATTGAGTGATTGCGGCGTCATCTCACAGATCCCCATCAACTGGATCACGCTCATGTCATCCGGGCGCAGCAGCACCATTTCCTGTGGTCGGTGGGGCACGATTGAATTTGTGCACACTCGTCAGCCACCTCAGGATCTGCCTGGACAGTTGCACTACGACGCTCGTTGCCGATTATGGCGGGCAACACCGCAACAGGCATTGCGAGACATGAAAGTCGCGAAGCGGAACATGGATTTGATCGATTGGAGTGCTGCCAATGAGTTTGTTTGATGAACTGGTAGATGAAGCATTAAAGAACCAACAGGCTTTGGCACCCTTGCGGGTCGTGGTCGAAAAAGAATTGCTGCATCACGACATCATGCTCGCGCTGAGCGCTGCTGGAATGCTTGCCAGACTGACCTTCATCGGTGGCACCTGTTTGCGTGCCTGTTATGGCTCAAATCGTTTGAGCGAGGACTTGGACTTTACCGGCGGTGCCGACTTCAATCGTGAAAGCCTGACTGAGCTCACCCATGTGTGGGTCTCCACGCTTAAAACCAAATATGGCCTTGAGGTAGAGGTCGGCGAACCTGTCCGTGAGGAAGGCAACGTCGATACCTGGAAGTTGAAGGTTCAAACCCGCCCGGGCCGCAGGGATCTGCCGGCACAGCGCATCAACATCGATGTGTGTTCAATCCCGAGTTATCAACCTCGGCCAATGCAGTTGCTTAACCCGTATGGGGTCGACATGGGCACCAGTGGCCTGATCTTGCAGGCACAAACCCGTGAAGAAATTTACGCTGACAAAGTCGTGGCTTTTGCCCTGCGCCCTGACCGAATCAAGAACCGGGATCTCTGGGATCTGGTTTGGTTGCGCCAGCAGGGCATAACACCGCAATTGGAGTTGATCGCAAAAAAATTGGCCGATCACCATTGCGAGCAAAATGAGTTCCTGGCGTTGTTCAAGGGCCGTTCGACACAGCTGGATGCAGATCCGAAAGCCGTTATCGAGTTTCGCAAGGAAATGAATCGGTTCCTGCCGGCAGAGTTAGTCGCGCACACCGTGAACGAACCGGCGTTCTGGGCGTTTTTGGTTGGGCATATACGTGATTTGTATACGGCTACAGAGAAAGCGCTGCGCGGCGCTGAGGGCATTCAAGGCTTTGAATTCAAGATGTAAGCCCGAGTGACGGCAATATCAAAAATGGGCGACCTCAATGAGGTCGCCCATTTTCTTTTCCCGGCGAGTATGCCCGCTCAGTGGCAGACGGGGCTGACCGTCGACTGGGGAGCCTCCAGATTCTCCAGCGCTCGGTTGATCTGGATCTCGGCCAACCCCGCCAACTGCTGAATCGCCAGGACCACGCTGCGATGCGGGCCCTCGAGCTGGGCGGCCAGTCTGGTGGTCATGACGCTCAACAGGGTTTGAGATACAAGGTTTCAGCGGGCGTCAGATAAACGTTAACCCAGGGGCTTCAGAGAAGGAACTCTTGTACTCGCCTCATGCAGATTTTAAAGTTACGGCGCTTTCCCGCGAAAGCACGCATATAAATATAAAATTGGAGGAAGTAAGGGCGCATAAAGGCAGTAGAGTACCGATGATCTATTGAGTAACCGTTCCTTTATCCGAGCTATGTGAGCGTCTCCATTCCCCAAGTGTAGGTTATTCTCAGCATTTTTTTATATAAGCTCACGCTTGTCACCAGGCTGTTGATTGCAGCCTAGTCCTTTTGTGCACCCCGCGCCCTGGAAACCAATCATCCAATCCACGACAATTTGCGCGGCAATCGCGACCACATCGCTGCGCCCTCGCTCATACTTTTCCCTTATCTAGTAGTGGGTCGCCACGATCACTCGTGCGCGATCAACCGGCCAGACCAGCGCAATGCCATTCCCCGTATCGTAAACCCCCTCCGGTGTTGTCTGCCATTTTCCAGCCCGCAGGTACCCCCGCCCTAATTTGTGCGGCACCGATGGGCTTCGTCACCCGTCCTGCAGTTGAGCGCGGGGGCATCCTCCTGCGTCACCCTTTGCAAGTGTTTGCCCAGTGCGGTGGCGAGCCAAATGTGAGGCGACTTAATGAACGACTCATGAATAAATGCCCTTTGTGCGCCGAGAGTGACGGTGCTGAAAGTTAGCCTCAACGATTAAAACTACGCTGGCTTTGGCACGAGATTGAAGGCGGCTGCTTAAGTTTGGGGTTATTCCTATTTCCGGCGTGTGGCATTACTTGGTAGGGCTATTCAATATAGGGGGTAAGTCAGGTCTTTGCCGCTTCGGTAATATATGTACAACATATCCTATGTTGTTATATTGCCATCGGGTCGCTATTTTAATCGGCCATGTCGTAAGTTTTATCACTTAAGTGCTTTCCTCGGAGGAACTAATGAAGATCAGCCTGGCGCCAATGACCGCCGCCGCCTATGCATCGTTCAAGGCTTACAGCATCGCCGATTTTGCCGAGCAGATGCAGCGTACGGGGCAATGGCCCTCTGATCAGGCGCCGGCATTGGCCGCGCACAGCTTTGCCGAAGTATTACCTGAAGGCTTGTTGACCCCCGGCCACTATCTGTTCGAGATCCAGGACCTGACCTTGGGCGAAAGCGTCGGGGCGATCTGGGTGGGCGTGGTGGAAGAGCAACTGCGCGAAGGTTTTGTCTTCGACCTGGTGATCCATGAGTCTTTCCGCCGCCAGGGTTATGCACAGTTGGCCATGTTGCAGGTCGAAGCGTTCTTCAAGACCTTGAACGTGTCATCCATTGCCCTGGAAGTGTATGCCGACAATGTCGGGGCCCGCCGGCTTTATGATGAGTTGGGCTATCAGGTGACCAGTCAAAGCATGCGCAAGTCCCTGGAGTGATTTTACCCGCTTGGGCGTTGGCGGCTCTTGTGGGGGTTGAGTATTTTTATTGATTGGCTGGGGTTTAAACCTGTTATGAGATTTATATTAGTGGCTGTTTTAATGCTGGGTATTTCGGGCTGCGGTACTGTCAGCAGTGTTTTTTTCGATGACGAGTGGGTTGCGAGTTCACTTAAAGGCTACCAGACCCAATGTGACTCATTACCTCGGGCCTTCAGTGGTGTGGCCTATGACTTCTGTGTGCTGAATGGTCCTCCCCGGCATGAACCCGCCGATACAGTGTCGAATGTTAATGGCACACCATTGATTATTGTGGATTTTTTCCTGTCCGTCATATTTGACATTGTAGTGTTGCCCTATACCGTTTATGCCCAGGTGGTAAACGGTAATCTCGAGATTTAACACCTGCAGACGTTTGATTCCGCCGCCGCTGAAGATCTTCAAGTAGCGAGGCCGCCGGCGCCATTTTCAACCGTGTTCTGGATTTGGATGCGGGGGGCAGTGAAGCGTCGTCGGTTTCGGCATTGATTTTGTATAAATACTCTAAACTGAACAACTACTCTATTTTGTCGCTGCTTAGGGGGATATAGGCGTAGATTGGATAAGAGAAGTACTAGATTCAAGGGTGTGTAGTGCTCGTCTGTCAGAATTAATTGTAAGTAAAAACTGTAATTTTATTCTTGTTTGTTTTCTAGGACTTTTCCTAAAGGCGCTGTGATGTGCGCTGTTTATCTTTGTGGCGTCAAACAGCCAATAGGGAATATTCGTTATTTAACCGGTTTGAAATTTTTATAGGTGTGGTGGTTCGCCGTCTTGAACATCTTTAAGTTTGCCGTGGATCTAACGTGTCCGTTTTACCTGGCTGGATCGTTTTGACTTAACTAGCGATTATCTCAATCACAGGTAGTGAAAAATGTTTAGAAAACTTGCGTTCTCCCTTTCGTCAGTTGCTGTGCTGGTGAGTTCTTCCCTGGCCATGGCCGCGACGGAAGAGGCCATCACCATTCAACTCAAGGCCAATGTGCCGGGTGCGACTTTCCATGTTCGTCCGCCAGCGACAGAAGACTGGACCTCCGTTCAGGAAATTCGCTGGGATACCCAACGTAAGCAACTGGTTAACTGGAGTAAAAAACTCGAGGTCTTGAGTACTACGACCGGCATCAATGCCAAGCTCGTCGACGTACCGCAACTGATTAGCGGTTCCAACAGGATTAACCTGGAAGTGTTTGTCCACGATAAAAAAGTGGAGATCAATAGCGCCGAAGTGGTCAATGCTGCAGATGCCCTGGCGGGCCGCCAGGTAGCGTTTGAAATCAGGCCAGAGCAGACCACTGGCTCCACTCCTCATCCCGAAGGCGACTACACCGGCACCGTGGCGCTGATCTTCGAGCCGGGTGCTCCTTCCAATCCCTGATAGGCGGTGACTGTAAACGCTTGATTTGCGGTTGCATCACGCGGCTGGCGAGCCACTCAGCTCCGCCAGCCCGTTTTTAACTTTTCCGTTCGCCAAGAGAATTCCCTGCATGTTCCCGATGACGCCCATCGCGGCGGCGCTTGCACTTTTTTTCTGTGCCGGTGCGCTCGCGGCCCCCTCTGCCGTCGGCACCACGCCTCGCAGTTTAATGGCCCAGGCCAAGGGCCTGCCCAGTGAGTTCGAGGAGCATTTTTTTGATGTGCCGTTGGCCGTACGCGTCGAGCTTGACCAACAATTTCTCGGGGAAGCGATGATCGTGCTGTCGCGCGATGACCGCATCACCCTGCTGGAGTTTACCGACGTTGCCGACAGCCAGATCCCGGCCAATGAGCGCGACACCTGGGGCGCCTACCTGCAACAAGGCGTGCCGTTGGGCGCCTGTGCCGGCAGTTGCCCGGAACAGATGCTGGCCGTGCACTACAGCCTGGAAAACTCGCTGGTGTCGATCGCCACCGAGCACGCCGAGCGCGACACGCAGACCCCGCGTTTTTACGACCAGCCACGCGGAGGCAGCACCGGCCTGATCGTGCGCAACCAGGTGAACCTCAACGGCGGCCAGGAGCAGGACCTGGGCGGGCGCTACGGCCTGGAGGCCAGCGCCAGCCTCGGTAACTGGACCCAGAGCTTCAATATGCAACTGGCGCGCATGAGCATGTCGGTACAGCTGGGTTCGCCACTGTGGCTGGTCATCGACGCCCAGCGGGTACGTCAGGTGCTGATCAACCTGCTGTCCAATGCGATCAAGTTTACCGAGGAGGGACAGGTCCGCGTCGAGGCTGAACTGACTGTGGACCTGCTTGTGCCTACGACGGGTCGGCTACGTGTGGTGGTGTCGGACACCGGGGTGGGTATCTCCAGGCGCCAACAGCTGCGACTGTTCCAGGCGTTTTCCCAGGTGGACGAATCCGTCACGCGCAAGTTTGGCGGCACCGGTTTGGGACTGACGATCTGCGCCAGCCTGCTGAAGTTGATGGGCGGCTCCATTCGGCTGGAGAGCCAGTTCGGACGCGGTACCCAGGTCGAGGTGCTGTTGAGTGCACCCTTGGCGGCGCCGTTGAAAAACCCGCTGCACGACGGGCGTACCACTGCGCTGTCGACGGTGAGGCAGCGTGCGCTGAGTGTGCTGGTGGTGGAGGATCATCCGGAAAACCAGTTTGTGATCAAGCGCCAGCTGCAGGCGCTGGGGCACGGCGTTACCCAGGCAGAAACCGGGGCGCTGGGGCTCAGCCTGCATGCCCGTTCGAGGTTCGACATCATCCTGCTGGACTGCAACTTGCCAGACATCGATGGCTACGAATTTGCAGCGTGCGTTCGCCGGCGAGAGCTCGAGAGCCAGGAGCGTGTGCCGATCATTGCGATCTCGGCGCTGGTCGGCCCCGAGCACATGAATGTTTGTTTCGAGGCCGGTATGGACGGGGTACTGGCCAAGCCGTTGAGAATCGAACAACTGGGGCAAATCATTGACCTGTGGTGTGATGTCCAGCCTCTGGCGATGATCGATGCAGACGAGCCCCCGGGTGTTGAAGTTGATCTGCAACAGACATTTTTTGCGACCTCCAGCATAGACCTTGAGTATATGCTCCAGGCACTTGGCGCCAGTGACTGGCTTCAAGTCTCCCGCCTGGCCCATCGTATTTCCGGTGCCGCCATGATGCTCGGGGCGACCGATGTGGTCGCTGCCGCGCGCGAGGTCGAATACCTGGTATCAGAAGCCGGGGGCCCCGAGGGCATTGCCGCGGCTATCGAGCGTCTGCGAGCAACGGTTGACTGCTCGTCATGCTTCGAGACCGGGCCGGCAAACCGGTGTTATTGATAACAGCAAACGCGATCTGTAGCCGCTGGCGAAGCCTGCGTCCGACTGCGCAGCAGTCGTAAATCCTGCACACGCGGTGTGCCTGAAAGAACCGGGGCTGATCCGACGACTGCTGCGTCCGAACCGAAACGCAGGCTTCGCCAGCGGCTACAAAGAGCGTGTGTCACCTGAGATCTTCTTAACTGATCGGTATTATCCCTTGCCCCATCTTTAGGATCTTTCCTAGTGTGCTGTGTTACCGATTGAGGTTCTCTAGCCAACGCATGTATTCAGCCTGATGCTTTTAATGTGGAGGCAGCATAGGGGGCGTGTTTCTACATCCCGGTTCAGGTCAGCCGTCTACGGAGTGACGCATGATTTTATTGAGGTTCGAAAAACATATTAAAGGCAGCGCCAAAGTCGATAACTATATTGACTGGATCGAGGTTCAGACTTATGCCCTTAATACCACGCGCGACGCTCCGAACGGGAGCACTGAGTGTAATTCCAGCCAAGCCAGAATATCCGCGTTGATGCTGACCAAGGCGGCTGACCAGTCCTCGGCTGATTTGTGTTGCCTGTCGATATCCGGGGTTTCACTGGGCAAGGCTACGTTGCATATCATGCAGGCTGTGGGGGCCGACAATAATCTACAGCCGGTACTTGAAATAGAGTTAAGTGATTCGGTTATCAGTTCCTGGGCTATTCAAGGGTCCACGACAGCGGCCACTGTGGAGCTGATTTCCATCAGTTTTAAAAACATCAGTTATCGCTGCAGTGTGTTTTGCGGTTCGACAGCCTTGAGTGTGAAGAAGGTCTTCGACTTGCAGGCGCCGTCTGGAGGCTGATTTTCACGAATGACAGGGCGAAAGTTATTCGCCCTGTCAGGCGGGTTTTATTTAAAGCAGATCAGCATGAAGTTTTGAGAGGTATCGCCTGAAGGGCCTTTTTTGCCGATGTGCGATGTGATGACGGTGATGCGATCCTGCTTTGGTGCGGCACCCAGCTTAGCGACCCCATGGAGCAGATCATCTTCGCCCCCGCTGGCCGTCGTGGATGCAGAGCAAAAAGCCGGTGCCTGTTGATAGGTGTCGGGCTTGACATTAATTTCGTAAGTTGCGAACCAATCCTTTTGGGAAGAGTATTTCACGCTATCGATCCATTCCGACGACTGACTGAGTACTTTCCCTTCTTTGCTGATCGACGCGGTAAAATACGCATCTCCTGCATTGGCTGACAGTACCGTACAGCTGATGCTTAGTGCCGTCAGTATCCCTACATTTTTAAATATTTTACTTGGGTTCATCGTGTGCCTCGTTGAAAAGTGTGCCTGTTAAAATAGTGACAGGGGCCAAATAAAACTAGGCGGGTACAGGGTGGGGCGTCAATTACTGTAAAGTATCTAAATATAACAACTGAACAGGTTGAGTATTTGTTAAAGGCACCAGGATTGGTTTTGGTTATGGTCCATGTGGTCTGGTTAACGATTTTTATTTGATCGGATTTTCAAGTTCGGGGCAGCAGGTTGGTTTTCATCGTTCGGATGTCTGCATTTTTACCGGGCCATGGGACTAATCTTATATTTTAAAATTTTAGGAGTATTCCTATACTGTCTGGGGGCAGACTCTCTGTAGGCTTAGGTCTGTTTGATTTTTAGTCATGGTAACCTTGGGGAAGGTGTGGGCTTGTGCTCAAGAGTCGAGTGCCCATTCTGCTTGTCCTGAGGCAAAGGAATTTTTCATGGTTTCATTGTTTCGACCCATTCGCCTGATGGTGCTGGATGATCATGCGCTTATCCTGCAAGGCATCTCCGAGAATGTCAGGCAAGAGCGGGATATCACCGTGCTCGGGTATTTTACCCAGAGCCAGAAGTTGATCGACGCATTGAATCAACAGGAAGTGGATGTGGTCCTCATGGACTATTCCCTGAGTCCGGGCGAGGTGGACGGACTGAACTTGATCCGCGGCTTGCGGATCAAGTTTCCCAAGGTGAGCCTTCTGGTGATTTCCGCGCTGCATGCTCCGGCTACGGTGGCCATGGCGATGCGCTGCGGTGCAAAGGGTTTCCTGGGGAAGGAAACGGCAAAGGAGCAGTTACTGGTGGCGATTCAGGCAGCACTCGAGCTATGGATTACAGCCTCGAACGTTGGGCGGCGTTGAGTCTTTAATCTGAAAGACGGCACGCTACCAATAGATAACATCCACATCGAGAATCAGCTGCGGCCGTGACGCAAGAACCGGCTTTTTGCCGGGTCGTTGCGTGGTGCAAAACGCGCGGTTGCACTGATGAGCTTGATCCAGTCTGCCAAGTTCAACGGGCATGATCCGTCTGTTTATTTGAAGGGCGTGCTCACTCGCCTGCCCATGCAGCGGCCGAGTGAAATCGCAGAGTGGCTGCCACACCGTTGGCAGCAAGTTCAAGTGCGCAAGACTGGATGGTTGAGCGCGTACCGAACATCCGCATCGACACATTCTTTAAAGATTTCTTCAGGCCCGGAAATAACTCTGGCGCGCCTGAACTCGTAAACTCAGGCTTCCCAAAAAAGTTGTGGAGAATAAATAATGAAAATAAATTTGATGGGATTGATGTTCTTGACCGTCAGTATTCCGGCCCTGGCAGCTCCCACAGCACCGTCAATCGACGTCACGTTCGGTAAACCCACGCATATCCACCACCTCAACTATCAGAAGCTTTATGACGCCAAACCCTTCAGAGAGGCGACGCTCTATTACTACGAAAATGGGTTGTACAAAATCATTTCTCCGGGTGAAGAGCACTATGGCGTTTATGTCGTGAAAGGCGCCTTCACTGATCAACACTACGCCATCAGTTATATCTCGCTGCCCTCAGATGACTGGTACGGAAATGTGGCGCTGCATGACCTGACATTCGATGCCAAGACCGGCATCTTCGGACAGCAAGCCCACATCCCCAGCGACCAGAACATCCCCAAGCAGGACGGCACGTTCCAGCTTGAGAAAAATCATGAGGCTGACCCTCGTCCGATCAAGTGGCCCGTTACCGCTCAGCGATAAAGGTCATCCTGTGTCCGATCGGGTAGATGACTTAGCCAGCCGATGGACGCGGGGAGATTGCTGCGAGGTACGGTAATTGATTGGGCGGCCTCAAGGGCCAATGCCGATCAGTCAAGAAGATCTCAGGTGCCACACGCTCTTTGTAGCAGCTGGCGAAGCCTGCGTTCCGGTTCGGGCCGCGTTCGGACGCAGCAGTCGTGAAATCAGGCCGCGCGGTACTCCAGAAAGACCGCATGCTCAGGGTTTACGACTGCTGCGTCCGAACGCGGCCCGAACCGAAACGCAGGCTTCGCCAGCTGCTACAAAGAGCTGTGTCACCTGAGATCTTCTTGACTGATAGGCATTAGCCTCAAGGGCTTCGTATTTATTCAGTGGTGAATTGCCGCTCGACGTATCGAGCGAAGCGGTTAAGGACTGTTTGCCATTCCTCGCGTTGCTGATCTTCCGGTTGCGCTGAATCGGCGTCGAAAGTCTGATGAATCGTGATGCCTTTATCCGATGCGACAAAATCCATTCGAACCACGCGACCGTCGCTGTTTCGAAATTCAATCAGTCGGTTTAGTTCTATCTGTGTATAAGCGGCAGCGAAGTCGAACCCCAGGCCTGCGTCATTAGCCTTAATGTGCGCTTACATCGACTTGACCGATACCACTTCCACAAACCTGAATTTTTTCTGGCCGCCTTTGTGGCTTCTTGCTCTGCAACCAGGGAGCTCAGTGTATCGGCCTCATGTACGATCTCGTGCATCTTGCCTTCAAATTCATTTCCCACCCGCAACGTGACTTTCAGCCTGGGCGTGAAACCTTTTGAAACTTTCTTTTTGGTCGCGGTCTTTACCGGTTGCACGATCACGACATCCGGAACGATCTCTTGCACGTGTGGGATAATTTCCGGCGCAGGGGACTCAGGCTCACCGAATAGCGCCCGGCGCATCTCTTCTTCCGTTAATTCTGTATTCATCGCATTTCTCAGAAGGGCGTTATGTATAGCGTTCCCAATTCTATCAGTGTGGCTGAAATTTGTAGTAACGAATCGCGGGGT
>NZ_JAEKEZ010000010.1 GCF_016650815.1 Pseudomonas sp. TH31
AAGCAAGTGGCCGCCCGTCACGGAGTGACGCCAGCCCAGGTAGCGCTGGCATGGATACTGCGTCAGGACAGTGTCATTGCGATTCCCAAGGCGGTCCGACCCGAGCACGTGACGCTCAATGCGCAAGCGGCGCAGTTGAAACTGCAAGCGCAGGATCTGGAGGCGCTGGACCAAGCGTTTCGCGCGCCACAATGTAAGCAGCGGTTGGCCATGGTCTGAGCCATCGCGACCTGTAGAGGGCTTCGGAATGAGAAGCACCGATCAGCTCGACTCATTCAATCTGCCACGCTTTGTCCAGGCACAGGACCCGGTGTTCGAGTGGGTCCAGGAGGAACTGCGCGCCGGCCAGAAACGCCGGCACTGGATGTGGTTCATCTTTCCGCAGATCGCCGGGCTTGGCGGCAGCGAAATGTCCCGCCACTTCGCCATCAGTTGCGCCGAAGAAGCGGCGGCCTACCTCAAGCATCCACTGTTGGGCGCGCGTTTGCGTACGTGCACCCAGTTAGTGCTGAACCTGAAAAAACGCTCGATTGCCGAGATTTTCGGCCACCCCGATGACCTCAAGTTTCACTCCTCCATGACCCTGTTCGCCCAGGTCGCCCCTGACGGCAGCCTGTTCCATCGGGCGCTGGATCACTATTTCCATGGCATACAGGATGACTGGACGCTGTCGCTGCTGGACCTAAAACAGGCCCAACTGCCCACCAATCAGCGTTGAGAAATCGTCATTGACGAACGGCAGGATCGCATCGGCCACCGGTTGCAGCTGTCGGGTGACGTAGTGGTCGTAGTCGATGGGCGCACTGCGGATCTCCAGCGGCTCCGGCCCGGCGACGGTGATTACGTAGCTGATCCAGCCGCCACTCTGGTACTGCCGCGGGCGGCCCTGCTGTTCGTTATAGGCATCGGCCATCCGCGCCGCTCGCACATGGGGCGGCACGTTGCGCTCATAGTCGTCGAGGGTGCGGCGCAGGCGCTTGCGATAGACCAGGCGGTCGTCGAACTCACCGACCAGGGTCTTGCGCACGTAGTCGCGCACATAGTCCTGATACGGCTGGCGATGGAAGATCCGCGAGTACAGCTCCTGCTGAAATTGCCGGGCCAGCAACGACCAGTCGGTGCGCACGGTTTCCAGGCCCTTGTAGATCATTTCGTCGGTGCCGTCGGCACGGGTGACCAACCCGGCGTAACGCTTCTTGCTGCCCTCCTCGGCCCCGCGAATGGTCGGCATCAGGAAGCGCTTGTAGTGGGTTTCAAACTGCAATTCCAGAGCGCTTTCGAGTCCGTATTGCTGCTGCACATGTTCACGCCACCACTGGTTGACGTGATCTACCAAAGCACGGCCGATCTGCGCCGCTTCCTCCTGACCGTGGGCGCGACGCAGCCAGACGAAAGTCGAGTCGGTGTCGCCATAAATCACCGCGTGGCCCTGGGCCTCGATCAACTGCCGGGTGCGCAGCATGATTTCATGGCCACGCAGGGTGATGGACGAGGCCAGCCGCGTATCGAAGAACCGGCAACCGCTGGAGCCGAGTACGCCGTAAAAAGCGTTCATGATGATTTTCAGGGCCTGGGACAGCGGCGCATTGTATTCACGCTTGGCGGTTTCGCGGCCTTCGGCGACCCGCGCGACGATGGCCGGCAGGCAATGCCTTGTTCGGGAAAAACGCGCACCGCGAAAGCCTGGCACCGATTCGCTGTCGTCTGGGTGCTTGAGGCCCTCGATCAGCCCAACCGGGTCGATCAGGAAGGTGCGGATGATCGACGGATAAAGGCTTTTGTAGTCGAGCACCAGTACTGACTCGTACAACCCCGGTTGCGAGTCCATCACAAAGCCGCCGGGGCTGGCCTGCGGTGGCTTGCCGCCGAGGTTCGGCGCAACGAAGCCCTGGCGGTGCATCAACGGCATATACAGGTGCGTGAACGCCGCCACCGAACCGCCGCTGCGATCCGCCGGCAACCCGGTGACGCTCGCTCGTTCCAGCAGGAAGGTCAGCAATTGGGTTTTGGCGAAGATCCGCGTGACCAGTTCGCAGTCCTTGAGGTTGTACGTCGCCAGCGCCGGTTTGTCCTCGGCGAACATGCGGTTGATTTCGTCCATGCGCTGGTACGGCGTGCTGATCGCCTTGCCCTCGCCAAGCAGGGTTTGCGCGACGTTTTCCAGGCTGAACGAGGGGAAGCTCCAGGTCGCCGAACGCAGGGATTCGATGCCGTCGATGATCAAGCGCCCGGCTGCCGAGGCAAAGTAATGGTTACGGCTGCCGTGCTCGCGCCACTGCATTTCTTCGCCGCCACGCCCCAGTTTCAGCGGCACCGCAAGACGTCGGGCGTGCTCGTGAAGCACGCGCAGGTCGAATTGCACGACGTTCCAGCCGATGATCGCGTCGGGGTCGTGTCGGGCGAACCATTCGTTGAGTTTTTTCAGCAGCAGGGTTCGGGAATCGCAGTATTCGAGCTGGAAGTCCAAAGCGCTGGCGTCACCGTTGGGTGGGCCGAGCATGTAGACCTGACGCTCGCCGCAGCCTTCCAGCGCGATGGAATACAACTCGCCCAGGGCAGTGGTTTCGATATCGAGGGACACCAGCCGCAGATTCGGCCGGTAACCGGGGGCCGGTTTCATTTGCGCGTCGAACAGCAGGCCATCGGCGTTGGGTGTGCCGCCAAACTGCACGGGCGCGGTGATGAAACGCTCCATCATGTAGCGTTCCGGCGGGCGCACGTCGGCTTCGAACATCTCGACGCCGACCTTGCGCAGCGCAGTTTCCAGCCGCATCAACTGGCCGTGCTGCTGGCAATACAGGCCGAGCACCGGGCGATGCTCGAAATCCAGCAGGGCCAGGGGCCGCAGTTCGACGTTCTTTTCCCCGCGCAACACGGTTTCAGCCTGCTCACGCTGCTCCGCCGGAATGAAGGCCACCGACGGTTGATGAGGCAGGCGGATGCGCCGGGGACCGGCATCGGTCGCCAGCCAGAACTCGACTTCGGTGCCGGCCGGGGTGTCGCGCCAATGCCGGGTCAGGACGAAGCCCTGCTGTAAATCCACCACTGCAACCTCGAATCTGATTCAGGGCGCAAATTCTACGCGTGATTAGTCTATATAGCGCCTCACATCCCCTGTAGCAGCTGTCGAGCCCCAGCGAGGCTGCGTTCGAGGACGCAGTCCTCATGCGATTTGCCTGATACAGCGCGTTGGCTGGATTGGCGACGGCGACGCCGCCGAACGCAGCCTCGCGGGGGCTCGACAGCTGCTACAAGGGGGGCGAAAAACCGGGCATTTCGCAAAAAAACCGCCAAATGACGTTTTTTGCGTGTTATCTGCCGCTTTGCGCCTTGCCCTGCGCGCCTGGGTCTACGATTCTTCAAGAACAACGACAACACCTGAGAAGCCGCCATGAAAACCGTCGCCCAACTGCTCAAGTTGAAAGATCAGAAGAACCAGGAAGTGCACCAGATCAAACCCGACCACATGGTGCTCGAAGCACTGATGAAGATGGCCGAGAAGAACGTCGGTGCCTTGCTGGTGGTGGAGAACGACGAAGTGCTGGGCATCATCAGCGAGCGGGACTATGCGCGCAAACTGGTGCTGCACGGCCGCTCTTCGGTGGGCACCCCGGTACGCGACATCATGGCGTCCCCGGTGATCACCGTCGACACCCACCAAACCGTCGATACCTGCCTGGGTATCATGTCGGACAAACGCCTGCGCCACTTGCCGGTGGTGGAGAACGGCAAGTTGCTGGGCTTGCTGTCCATCGGTGACCTGGTCAAGGAAGCGATTGCCGAACAGGCGGAATTGATTCGTCAGTTGGAGCAGTACATCCGCGGGGAGTGATCGGACGCGATCTCACTAAACCGCAAATCCCCTGTGGGAGCGAGCCTGCTCGCGATGGCGGCCTGACATTCAACATTGATGTCGACTGGTCGGACGTCATCGCGAGCAGGCTCGCTCCCACATTGGTTTGTGGTGGGGTTCAGGTCGGCCAATGCCGGGCGAACACCGGCGCCAGGGCCGGATGCCGATCAATCCGCGTCAGCCAGGCGTAAAAACCCGGTCGCGCACCGCGTAAATGCTCCCGGCTCCCGGCCCAGCGCGACACCACCGCCGCCAGCACATCCAGCGCTCCCGGAGTCTCAGCACCCAGGTACAGCTCACCGGAAAACTGATCGGCAAACACCTCCCAATTCCAATGCAAGCGCGCACGGGCACCCGCCATGAGGTTTTCCCTCGGCGACTCGTCCGGTTCGGCCAACCAGCGCTCCGGGTAATCGATAAGGCTGATGGCCGAATAGCAATTGCAGACGATGTAGACCAGGCCTCGAATGGCCTGGTCGCGTTCCGCCGGGCTGTCCGGCAGCAAGCCTGATGAGGGAAAAGTCAGCCCCAAGTGAATGAGGATCGCCGCGCTTTCGGTGAGGATGCTGCCGTCGGGCAGTTCCAGGGTCGGGATCTGCTTGAGCGGGTTGAGCTTTTCCAGCGCGTGAGCCGCCTCTGCCGACCCGGCGACATCGATAAACCGATAAGGGATCGCGCAGAGTTCAAGGGCCGCTTCTATCGCCGCCGCGCCGGAGTTCTGTTGTCCGTAAAGCTGATACATGTCGCGCCCTCCCGGCGAACAGACAATCAGTGGGTAGACGGTGGGGCACGGTGCAGGTTCGCGGCCATTTGGCCAAATGATGCAGGTAAGATGCGCGCTCCCGGGGCGCACTGCTGACGTCCCGCTGCACACCTCAAGGATCGAACATGCGCCAACCGGATGGCAAACCTGCCTCAATGCCTCGCGTCTATTGGTTTGTACTGGCCTGCCTGGCCCTGGGCGGCTGCTCGCCGAGCGAACGGTCGTCATCGGCCAGTCTAGACGGAGAACAAGGACGTGGCGGCGCGATGCTCGCCTATGAGCATCAGTTGCACCTGTTGCTGCCCCAAGCGCAGATAGCCCCACGCTTGCAGGCCACCCGCGAGGCCTGCGAAACCGCGCGTTTTGGTGCCTGTAACGTATTGCGCATCGAACAAGGGGCCGGCCGCGCCGAAATCACCTTGCGCATCGCCCCCGCTGGCGTCGAGCCGTTGGTAGCCATGGCTGCCGAGGGTGGCGAAATGGGCCAGCGCATCACCTCCGCCGAAGATCTCGCCGATGCGGTGGACGACACCCGCCGCCGTCAGGAGCGACTCAAGGCCCAGCAGCAGCGCCTGGACGAACTGGCCAGCCGCCGGGACATCAGCGTCACCGACCTGATCGCCCTGAGCAAAGAACAGGCCGGCATCGAAAACGACCTGCAGGCCCTGGCCCAGGTATCCGCCGGCCAGCAACGCCGACTGGACACCAATCGCGTCACGCTGTCGTTCCAGCCGACCGGTGCCAGTAGCCGCTCGTCGCAGTTGAGCCGGGCGTTCAGCAACTTGCTGGACAACCTCGCCGATGGCGCCGTCGATGCGCTGGAGAAAGGCAGCTATGCGTTGCCGTTCCTGGTCCTGGCCTTCCCGCTGTTTATGCTGTGGGTCTGGCTGTGGCGCAAGTTTGTGCGTCGTCGCACGTGAGTCAATAGCAACGATCCGATACAAACCCTAATGGGTTTACCGCAGCACTCAACGAAAAACCCGGCCTTATCAGCTAATGCCGATCAGTTAAGAATATCTCAAGGTGACACGCGCTCTTTGTAACAGCTGGCGAAGCCTGCGTTCGGCTGAGCAGCAGTCGTAAATCCTGTATACGCGGTTTGCCTGAAAGAACCGGGGGCTGATCTAACGACTGCTGCGCAGCCGAACGCAGGCTTCGCCAACTGCTACAGATCGCGTTTAGCTTAACTGATCGGCATTAGCCTTATCAGCCGGGGGTTTTATGCCTACTAATATCCATTACTCATGCAGTGTCTGGATACTCGCCAAGATCGCAGCCTTCGGCAGCTCCTACAGGTGTACGCAATGCCCATGTAGGAGCTGCCGAAGGCTGCGATCTTTTGATCTTCAACTTCCCTTCGCCATGCACCGCTGATAACGCTCATCAACCCGCTTGGCAAACCACGCCGTCGTCAGTTTGCGGGTGATCTTCGGACTGTGCAGTTCGATCCCCGGCAACACCGCTCGCGGCAACGCCCGGCCTTCGGCCTTCTCGGCCAGGGCGAAGACCTTCTGATAGAGCGCCGTGTCCTCAAATTCCAGGCTCTTGCCCTTCTCCAATTGCTGGCGAATCGTCGGATTGCGCATGCCCAGTTGCTTGCCGAGGGTGCGCACCGCCAGTTCCGTGGTGCCAGGCATGATCGAGTCGTAGCGAATCACGTCACCGTCCAGCGCCAACGGGATACCCGAGGCGCGACTGACGGCATTTTGAAACGCCGCATTACGGCTGGCGTACCAACCGGCATTGAAATCGGCAAAGCGATACAGCGGCTGCTTGTAGCTCACCGGATAACCGAGCAAATGGGCAATGCCGAAGTACATGCCACCGCGACGGCTGAACACCTCATGGCGAATCGAGCCCGTCACCGGATAGGGATAATTGCGTGCCTCCTGTTCGGCGAACTCGACGCTGACCTGCATCGGCCCGGCGGTGTGCACCGGGTTGAACCCGCCGAACAAAGTCCGGCCCATGGGCACCATGTTGATAAAGTCATCGAAGATCGCGCTGAGTTCTTTTTCGCTACGGGCGGCGCTCAGTCGGTCGCTGTAGCTTTTGCCGTTCGGTGAACGGACTTGCAACGCAGCGCTGACCAGCAGGCTGGGAATGTGCACCTTGGCGGCGCGGCGGTCGATCTCGTCCCGGGCGATCTTGCCCAGGCCCGGCACGGTTGGGTCGACCTGGAAAGTCGATTCCTGCTCGGTGACGGCCAGGACTGCGCAGAGATTTTGCGTGCCTGGTGAAATGTCCTGGGCGACAAACGCTGCGTAGATGTCCGTCGCCCAACCCTCACGGTCGACGGTCTTGGCCGGTAACAGGCGCACGATCTGCGCCTTGACCTCGGCAGGCTTGCGGGCCGGCGTCTCCTGGGTACGCTGAGTGCCGCAACCGGCCAGGACCAGCAAGGCAGTGAGGCTCATGATCAATCGGTGGGCGTGCATGGTGCTCCATCAAATCTGTTTAGCCGGGTCAACCATACGATCAAAGGCATGGCGCAGGCTATGACTCCCACCACCCCCCGCCGTTCCTTCGTAGCAGTTGTCGAGCACCGCGAGGCAGCTGCTACAGGGCACCTCGCATGTGCAGGATGATGACAAACTGATTGCAAGACGTTACTGAGAAAACATATCATTTGCGCCTGGAGTCGTATTCGCGCAAGGAGTTCCCCGCGCCGTTATCTCTTTTTCTCATCGGCGGCGCGCCGCCAGGATCGAACATGCCCACTCCAGCCCGACTCGGCGTTCCTTTTCGCCCGACCTTTCTCGCCTTGTTTTGCGCCCTGTCCGTCTCAGCCCACGCTGCAACATCCGAAAACGACGGCAAGGCGCTGGTGCTGGACGATGTAAACGTCAACGCCCAAGCCCCGACGCCGACCGCCCTGCCTCCAGTGTATGCCGGTGGCCAGGTGGCACGCGGCGGTCAATTGGGTGTGCTGGGCAATCAGGATGTGATGGACGTGCCGTTCACCATGGCTTCCTACACCGAGCAACTGATCCAGGACCAGCAAGCCGAAACCGTCGGCGATGTGCTGCTCAACGATTCCTCGGTGCGCCAGGCCACCGGTTATGCCAACCAGGCCCAATTGTTTGTGATTCGTGGCCTGCCGCTCAATGGCGATGACATTTCCTATAACGGCCTCTACGGCGTGCTGCCGCGGCAGATCATTTCCACCGACGCCCTCGAGCGCGTGGAAGTGTTCAAAGGACCGAACGCCTTTATCAATGGCGTGACACCGACCGGCTCCGGCATCGGCGGCGGGGTCAACCTGCAACCCAAACGTGCCGACGACGTGCCGCTGCGTCGCTTGACCACCGACATCAGCAGCGACGGCCGGGTCGGCGAACACCTGGACCTCGGCCAGCGTTTTGGTGAAGACAACCGCTTCGGCGCCCGGGTCAACCTGGCCCAGCGCGAAGGCGACACCGGTATCGACGACGAAAACCAGCGTTCCAAACTGTTCGCCCTGGGCCTGGATTATCGCGGCGACGCCCTGCGCATCTCCGGCGACTTCGCCTATCAGAAGCAACGCATCAACGGCGGCCGCAACTCGGTGTTCCTCGGCAGCGCCACCCAGGTGCCGGACGCACCATCGGCCTCCACCAACTACGCGCCGAAGTGGGGTTTTACCGAGATAGAAGACACCTTCGGTATGCTGCGCGCCGAGTACGACCTCAACGACAACTGGACAGCCTATGCCGCGGCCGGCGCCAAGCACACCCGTGAAGTCGGTCGCTACAGCTCGACCACCCTCACCGATAACCTCGGCAACGCCACCACTACCGGCTCTTTCGTCCCCCACGACGAAGACAACACCAGCGCAATGGCCGGCCTGAACGGTCGTTTCCAGACCGGCCCGGTCAGCCACAAACTGAGCTTCGGCCTGGCCGGCATCTGGACCGAACAACGCAGCGCCTACGATTTCGACCTGACCAAATACTCGAACAACCTCTATCACCCGGTGGATACGCCATCGCCCGTCGGCAACTTCTCCGGCGGCGACCTGAACGATCCGGGTATCGTCGGCAAGACCTTCAACCGTAGCGCTGCGGTGTCCGACACCCTCGGCTTCTTCGACGACCGACTATTGGTGACCGCCGGCTTGCGTCGCCAACAATTGGTGGTTCAAGGCTACAACTACGCGCCCTACGGGTCGGGCAGCCGCAAATCCGCCTACGACGAATCGATCACCACGCCGGTCTACGGCATCGTCTTCAAACCGTGGGGACACGTGTCGCTCTACGCCAACCACATCGAAGGCCTGGCGCAGGGCCCGACTTCACCGACTTCGGCCGGCGGTCGCGTCGTCACCAACGGCAACGAGGTCTACGCCCCGGCCCGTTCCAAGCAAATCGAAGCCGGCGTAAAAGTCGACATGGGCACCTACGGCGCGAGCCTCGGCGTGTACCGTATCGAGCAGCCGAGCGACGGTTACTCGCTGATCACCGGCGCGACCACCGCTGTGTATGTGCGTGAAGGTCAACAGGTCAACAAGGGCGTCGAACTCAACATCTTCGGCGAGCCGATCACTGGCCTGCGCCTGATCAGCGGCCTGACCTTGATGGACACCGAACTGAAGAACACCCAGAACGGCGCCAACGACGGCAACCGCGCCATCGGCGTGCCGAGCTTCCAGTTCAACGCTGGCGTGGACTGGGACGTACCCGGCCTGCAAGGCGTAGCCCTGACCGGGCGGATGTTGCGCACCGGCGGCCAATACGCCGACGCGGCGAATAACCTCAGCCTGCCGACCTGGAACCGCTTCGACGCGGGCGCCCGCTACGCCTTCAAGGTTGAGCACAAAGACGTGACCGTGCGTCTGGGCGTCGACAACCTGACCAACGAGAAATACTGGGAATCGGCCCTCGGCGGCTACCTGACCCAGGGCGAGCCACGGGTGGCGAAGTTGTCGGGCACCCTCGATTTCTAAGCACCACCGTTTAACGAAAAGGCCCCGCAGTTTTACAGCTGCGGGGCCTTTTTTGTCAGATGTCGACCGATACCCGTAGGAGCTGCCGAAGGCTGCGATCTTTTGATCTTGCTGTTGGATCAAGATCAAAAGATCGCAGCCTTCGGCAGCTCCTACGGGGTTCGCCAGGCTCGAAAGCCGGACCTGGACCATACTGGGTGCATACACCAAGGAAAACAGGCCCATGAACCGAAGCGACGTGTTGATCATCGGCGCCGGCCCGACCGGTCTGGTGCTGGCGTTGTGGCTGAGCAAGCTCGGCATCCGCGTGCGCATCATCGACAAAACCCTGGCCCCGGGCACCACCTCTCGCGCCCTGGCCGTCCAGGCCCGGACCCTTGAGTTGTATCGCCAACTCGATCTCAGCGACACCATCGTGCAGAACGGCCACCGGGTGGCGGCAGCGAATTTCTGGGTCAAGGGTGAAGCCGTGGCGCGCCTGCCGTTGACCCGTATCGGCGAGGGCCTGACGCCCTACGCGTTCATGGAAATCTTTCCTCAGGACGAACACGAACAGTTGCTGATCGAACGCCTTGAAACCTTCGGCATCACCGTGGAGCGCAATACCGAACTGGAAAACCTCAAGGAAACCAGCGACGGCATCAGTGCTCAGTTGCGCCTGCCCGATGGCCAACAGGAAACCTGTGAGGCTTGTTACATCGCTGGCTGCGACGGCGCCCGGTCGATTGTGCGCAAAAGCCTGGACAGTGGGTTTCCCGGCGGCACCTATCAGCAGATTTTCTACGTCGCCGACGTTCAGGCCAGCGGCCCGGCGCTCAACGGTGAACTGCACGTAGACCTCGATGAAGCGGATTTTCTCGCGGTTTTCCCATTGGCCAGCGAAGGTCATGCCCGGCTGATCGGCACCGTGCGCGATGAGCGCGCCGAGCATGCCCAAACCCTGCAATTTGCAGACGTCAGCGGCCGAGCCATCGAACATCTGAAGGTGCAGGTCGAACAGGTGCACTGGTTCTCGACCTACCGTGTGCATCACCGGGTCGCGGAGTTCTTTCGCAGCGGTCGGGCGTTTCTGCTCGGCGACGCCGCCCACGTCCACAGTCCCGCCGGCGGCCAAGGCATGAACACCGGGATTGGCGATGCAATCAACCTGGCCTGGAAACTCGCCGCCGTGCTAAGCGGCGGCGCAACCGCCAAATTGCTCGACAGCTACGAAACCGAACGCATCGCCTTTGCCCGGCGCCTGGTGTCCACCACCGACCGGGTGTTCAGCTTCGTCACCGCCGAGGGCAAAGTCGCCGACCTGCTGCGCACGCGCCTGGCGCCGTTCCTGATCCCGAAAATGGCTTCGTTTGGGGCGAGCCGGGAATTTCTGTTTCGCACGGTGTCGCAGATCACTCTCAACTATCGCGGCATGCCGCTGAGCGAAGGCGTGACCGGGCACGTACACGGCGGTGACCGCTTGCCCTGGGCCCACGATGGCGAAGGCGATAATTACGAACCGCTGAAAAACCCGGCCTGGCAGGTGCATGTGTACGGCGATACCAGCGACGAAATGATCGCCTGGTGTATCGAGCATCATTTACCGCTGCATGTGTTCGACTGGCGGCCGGCATTTGACGCGGCGGGGTTGGCGCGCAACGGGTTTTACTTGCTGCGACCGGATACGTACGTGGCGATTGCCGATAACAGCGCCGATCCGAAGGTGATTGAGCGGTACTTGCGCGATCACGGGATACGGTCGTTTTTTGGGTCCCACTGACTCAACGCATCCCGAAAGTGCGAGCGAGCCCGCTCGCGATGATCGCGGCACATCCAGCATCATTGCGCCTGACCCACCGCAATCGCGAGCAGGCTCGCTCCCACAGGGAATGTGTGGTGGTGGTTAGATCCCTGCCAGCGCCAAGTCCATCGCGAAGTAGGTGAAGATCAAGTCCGCCCCCGCCCGCTTGATCGCCCCAAGGCTTTCACGCACCACACGATCTTCATCAATTGCTCCGGCCTGCGCCGCAAACTTGATCATGGCGTACTCGCCACTCACCTGATACGCCGACAGCGGAAGGCGCGACACCTCGCGAATATCGCGGATGATGTCCAGGTACGCACCCGCTGGTTTGACCATCAGCGCATCGGCGCCTTCCTGTTCGTCCAGCAGCGATTCGCGCACCGCTTCGCGGCGATTCATCGGGTTCATCTGGTAGCTTTTGCGGTCGCCTTTCAAAGCGCTGCCGCCAGCTTCGCGAAACGGGCCGTAGAGCGCCGATGCGAATTTGGTCGAGTAAGCCATGATCGCGGTCTGGGTGAAACCGGCTTCGTCCAGCGCCCGGCGAATCGCCTGGACCTGGCCGTCCATCGCGGCTGACGGAGCAATCACATCAGCGCCGGCACGGGCAGCGGCCACGGCTTGTTTACCGAGGTTGATCAACGTTTTGTCGTTGTCGACTTCGTGGTTATGCAGCACGCCGCAGTGGCCGTGGTCGGTGTATTCGCAGAAACAGGTGTCGGACATCACAATCATCTCCGGCACTGCATCCTTGGCGATGCGCGACATGCGCGACACCAGGCCGTTGTCGCTCCAGGTGTCGCTGCCACTGCTGTCCAGGTGATGGGACACTCCAAACGTCATGACCGACTTGATCCCGGCACGGGCATAACGCTCGATCTCGCCAGCCAGTTTCGACTCTGGAATGCGCACCACGCCGGGCATGCTCTTGATCGGAACGAAGTCGTCGATTTCTTCTTCGACGAAAATCGGCAGCACCAGGTCGTTCAGGCTGAACTCGGTTTCCTGGAACAGGCTGCGCAGGCTCGCATTGCGGCGCAGACGGCGTGGACGTGCTTCTGGGAACTGGCTGGACATGGGTTTTCCTGAAAGACGATAACGAGACGAAAGTCGTAAGGGGGTGAAGCTTATGCCCTGAATGGCTCGGGGCACAAACCTCAGGGGCGGAAAAAACCGTTACCGACCAAGCAATAATCCCCACATTCAACACAATTCCCTGTGGGAGCGAGCCTGCTCGCGATGAGGGAGTGTCAGTTGATATTGATGGTGGCTGATACACCGCTTTCGCGAGCAAGCTTTGCTCCTACGGGGGTCTGCGGCGGATGAAAAATTTGTGTTCTACGGTGATCTACTGTGGGAGCGGGCTTGCTCGCGAAAGCGGCCTGGCAGTCGCTATTGATGTCGACTGAGATACCGCTTTCGCGAGCAAGCCCGCTCCCACAGGGGATTTGTGTTGATTCCACGGGGTTTGTTACAGATTCAGGGTCCCGTCGATGCAGGTCACCACCGCGCCACCAATCCAGATCTCATCGCCTACCTGATCCACCTGAATCCTCCCCGCGCGCCCCATGGCCAGGCCCTGACTGACTACGTAAGATGCCGGCGCCAGTCCTTCGCCGAGCAGCCATTGGGCGATCCCGGCATTCAAGCTGCCGGTGGCCGGGTCTTCCGGCATCCCGTCGCCGGAAATGAACGCCCGCACTTCGAACTGGGCGTCATCGCCATCACGTTCAGGGTGCCATGGCGCGATGACGCCGACGGCCAGGCCAAGCATCTGCGAATGATCCGGCTGCACAGCTAGCACCTGCTGACGATCCTCGACCATCACCGCCAACCAGCCGGCGCCGTTATCGACCCATTGCGCTCGAACGATTGCCCCGGCGTCCAGCCCGAGCCCGAGCCGCACCCGTTCCAACAGGTCAACGGCCAACGGCCCGGTACGCAGCAGCGGCGGCGCAAGAAACGCCAGCTCCGCGCCTTGCCGGCGAACCCGCACCAGACCGACGCCGCACTCTTGAATGACCTCCTCGCCCTTGGGTACACCGCCGGCTTCAAGCCACGCGTGGCAGGTACCCAAGGTCGGATGACCGGCGAATGGCAGCTCCGACAGGGTGGTGAAGATCCGCACCCGATAGTCGGCGCGCGAATCCCGGGCTCCAGCACGAACGTGGTTTCGCTGAGGTTGGTCCAGCTCGCGAACGCCGCCATCCGCTCATCACTGAGCTCGTCAGCGCCAAACACTACCGCCAATGGATTGCCTTTAAGCGCAACGCGGCTGAAGACATCGACTTGTTTGAAAGGAAATAAGCGCATGGCCGTCCCTGGTCTTGAAAAGGATTATTTGGGAATGTCCAGCCCACGCATTACCGCCGGCCGTGCCAGGAAGCGCTCCAGCACCCGCGTGACGTTGGCGAAGTTCTGGATACCCACCAGATCACCGGCCTCATAGAAGCCGATCAGGTTGCGCACCCATGGAAACGTCGCGATGTCGGCGATGGTGTAGCGCTCGCCCATGATCCAGTCGCGCCCTTCCAGACGCTCGTCGAGGACCTTTAGCAGGCGTTTGCTTTCCTCGACGTAGCGATCACGGGGCCGTTTGTCCTCGTAATCCTTGCCGCCGAATTTGTTGAAAAAACCGACCTGGCCAAACATCGGCCCGATACCGCCCATCTGGAACATCAACCACTGAATCGTCTCGTAACGCGCCGCCGATTCCTGGGCCAGCAGTTGGCCGCTCTTGTCAGCAAGGTAGATCAGAATCGCCCCGGACTCGAACAGCGGCAGTGGCTGATCCCCGGACCGTGCGGGTCGATGATCGCCGGGATCTTGTTGTTGGGGTTCAACGACATGAACTCGGATGACAACTGATCGTTGGTCTCGAAGCTCACACGGTGCGGCTCGTAGGGCAGACCGATCTCTTCGAGCATGATCGAGACCTTGACGCCGTTGGGGGTCGGCAGGGAGTAGAGCTGAATCCACTCGGGATACTGGGCCGGCCATTTACCGGTAATCGGGAACGCAGAGAGATCGGTCATGGGAGCATCCACGCAAACATTGGAGTTGCTGATCATAATGTAGGAGCTGCCGAAGGCTGCGATCTTTTGATCTTGATCTGTTCGGCATTGCTGAAGGTCAAGATCAAAAGATCGCAGCCTTCGGCAGCTCCTACAGGGATTGGGTACATCCGTTCAATAGCGCTTGCGGTCGGATCGAAATCATCCGGCGTCGCGACGACGATCCATAAATCCGCAACATCCTGTCGATAACCTTCGGCCACCCCGTCAAAGGTTGCCGCTAAAGTGCGGCGAACCGGCCGGGATCGAACCAAAGGGCTTCAGAGGACTCTGAGCACTGCCCATTACGGAAGCGGACCGGTTCAACGACATGGAAAACACCTGACGCCGGGAGCCCAGGGTGTAAGGGTTTGTCAGCCTTAATCGAATGCGCTGAAGATCACTTTACTGAATGAAGACCCTTTTGAAATTCACCCAACGCTTCAAGCATCGTGCCTTTATCGTACTGCCCTCGTTGTTGGCAGCAAGCGCGTTGCTCCTGTCGCTGGAGTCCAGCGAAAGCCGCGCCCAACCGGCCGACGGCACCCAGACGCTGGTGTTCCTGCGCCACGCGGAAAAGCCCGCTGGAGGCCTGGGGCAGCTCAATTGCCAGGGGTTGAACCGTGCGATCAGCCTGTCTACGTTGCTGCCCGAGAAATTCGGCAAGGCCAATTACGTATTTGCCGCCAACCCGACGCGCAATGTCGAGGAAGGCGAGCTGGACAACTCCTACAGTTACATCCGGCCACTGATGACCATCAGCCCCAGCGCGATCAAGCTCGGGTTGCCGGTGAACATCAACTTTTCGGCCAACGACACCAGCGACCTGGCGGATGAACTGCTCCACGACAAGTACCACAATGCGATCATCTACACCGCCTGGTCCCACGGCTACCTGCCCGAGCTGATCAACAAAGTTGCCAGCGAAGCCGTCGGCAAGAAACAGAACATCACTGAAGACTGGGCGTCCAGCGACTACGACTCGCTGTACGTGCTGACCCTGACCTGGCACAACGGCAAGGCCAGCCTGGAAAGCCACGTCTACAAACAAGGGCTGGATAACGGCTCGCAGAACTGTCCGATATAAAAAGTCGCTACATCCCACGCACTGTCGGGACCACGTTGACCCAGGGGCTGGGCTATCATTGACACCATCTCCCCATTGCCCGGAACCTCGCCATGTCACTCTCAACCGCAGCAGCCCCCGTCCGGGGCTGGTCGTTCTGGTGGAAGCCCGCCCTGTTCCTCCTGGTCGCCTGTGTCGGCCTCTACTACGTCAAGTGGTCGCCGTACTACCTCAAGGCCTTCGTCGCCGCTGACAACCACAGCATCGGCGCCTCGATCATCAACGATCAACTGTCCGATCCTTTGTCCGCCGCCCTGGCCTATGCCAAGGTGTATTTCCTGGCAATCTGGAAAGCCGCGGTGCTGGCGGTGATTCTCGGTTCCCTGCTGCAAGTACTGATTCCGCGAGACTGGTTGCTGCGTCTGTTCGGCCGCGCCGGTTTCGCCTCGACCCTGCGCGGTGGCCTGTTTGCCCTGCCCGGCATGATGTGCTCTTGCTGCGCCGCCCCGGTGGCCGCCGGCATGCGTCGGCAGAATGTGTCGGTGGGTGCCGCCCTGGCGTTCTGGATCGGCAACCCGGTACTCAACCCTGCCACGCTGGTGTTCATGGGCTTCGTGCTCGGCTGGGGCTTCACTGCGTTGCGGCTGGTGGCGGGCTTGGTGCTGGTGTTCGGGGTGTCGATGGTGGCGCAGCGTATCGCCGGCCCCGAGACCTTGCCTGAAGCGGCTGTTGAAGCCGTGGTTGAAGCCCGCGAGACCGACGCGCAACCGTTCCTGACCCGTTGGGGCAAGACGATCTGGCAACTGTTCTGGAGCACCATCCCTGTCTACATCCTGGCGGTGCTGGTACTGGGTGCGGTGCGAGTCTGGGTATTTCCACACATTGATGGGGCCATGGCCAACAGCCTGTTGTGGCTGGTGCCGCTGGCGATCATCGGTACGCTGTTCGTGATTCCGACCGCCGCTGAAATCCCGATCGTACAAACCATGATGACCCTGGGCATGGGCACCGCCCCGGCGGTCGCGCTGCTGATGACCCTGCCGAGCATCAGCCTGCCGTCGCTGCTGATGCTGCGCAAGGATTTCAATGCTCGGGTGCTGGTGAGCGTGGCGCTGATGACCATGCTGATTGGTGTGATCAGCGGGTTGGTCGGGGCTGCATTGCTTTAAGAGGTTGGGGCCTGTCAGGGCCTCATCGCGAGCAGGCTCGCTCCCACATTGGATCTAAGCCGTACACAAAATCCGTGTCCACTGAAGATCTACTGTGGGAGCGAGCCTGCTCGCGATGGGGCCGGCAATAACAATATCAAACCCGCTGAATATCCCGCTCGCGCAGGTACTCAAGCACCGCCCCCGCTCCCCGGCAAACTCGATCCGCGCGTCTTTCTTCTCGCGCTGAAACGCATACATCGGGTCGTAATACTCGCTCAGCAATCCTTCGATCCAACCCCGGTGCAAGTCCACCGCACCGCTGCTCGCCTGCTCGGCCAGTGCGTCTTCCATCAACAACAACATCCGCCGATGGCGTTCACCGCCCAAACGCTTCTGCACGTTATTCAGGCTTTCCAGCAGCCGCTCGGAAAACAGCGCAAAGCCCTCCTCGCCATGCACGCCGATAAACTCGGCACACAGGTCCACCACGTAATCACCCAGGATCCGCTCGACGCGCCCCTCCAGGCTGTCTTCGAGCCAGACCATCGGAAACTGCTGCATCCCCTGAAACAACGGCAGCGGCAAGGCACAACTGCCGACCGCACGGCTCTCGTCTTCCAGCACGAATTGCTCGATACCCCGTGCGCGCTTCTTCAGCACGTCCACGGCCAGACGGTTTTCAAAGTCGATGTTGGAGGGTTGGCCGGTGGCACGTTTGCCGAAGCTTGAACCCCGGTGATTGGCGTAGCCTTCCAGGTCCAGTCCGTTGTTCAACTGCGTCAGCACCTCGGTTTTGCCGGTACCCGTCATGCCACCCAGCAGAACGAAATCGCACTGGGCCACGGCGTGATCAACAGTGTCGAGCAAGAAAGTGCGCATCGCCTTATAGCCACCACCGACCCGCGGATAGTCAATGCCCGCCTCATCCTTGAGCCACTGCTGGACAATCTGCGAGCGCAAGCCGCCGCGAAAACAATACAAATAACCATCCGGATGAGCCCGGGCAAACTCGGTCCAGGCCTGGATGCGCTCGGCCTTGATCGGGCCGGACACCAACTGATGCCCGAGCGTAATAGCCGCTTGCTGTCCATGCTGTTTGTAACAGGTGCCGATCCGTTGCCGCTCGTGGTCGCTCATCAGCGGCAAGTTGACCACGCCGGGGAACGAGCCCTTGAGGAATTCGATCGGCGCGCGGGCATCCATCAGCGGCCGGTCGTTGAGAAAGAGGTCGCGGTAATCGGTGTAGTCGATTGACATCAAAACACCTCGACCGCGTTAGTCTGTCGCTCAACCAGTTCGCCGATTGGCTCCAGGGCCAGGCCCAGTTCGGCGGCGACCGCAAGGAATTGAGCGTTGCCTTCAGGCGTGACCGCAATCAGCAGGCCCCCGCTGGTCTGTGGATCACACAGCACGCGTTTGTGCAGTTCCTGCAAACGCCCGAGCTTGCTGGCGTAGCTGTCGAAGTTGCGCAACGTGCCACCCGGCACGCAACCCTGTTCGAGGTAATACTCGACACCGGCCAGACGCGGCACACGGTCGTATTCGATGCGAGCGGTGAGTTGGCTGCCGTCAGCCATTTCCACCAAATGCCCCAGCAGCCCGAAACCGGTGACGTCGGTCATCGCGGTCACGCCTTCGAGTTTGCCGAAACGGCTACCAGGTTTGTTCAGGGTGCACATCCAGTCACGGGCCAGGCCGATGTCGGCGTGGCGCAACTTACCCTTCTTCTCGGCAGTGGTGAGGATGCCGATGCCCAACGGTTTGGTGAGGTACAACAGGCACCCGGCGGTGGCAGTGTCGTTGCGCTTCATGTGACGCTTTTGCACCAGCCCGGTGACGGCGAGGCCGAAGATCGGCTCCGGGGCATCGATGGAATGCCCGCCGGCCAGTGGAATCCCCGCCTCGTCGCAAATCGAACGCCCGCCGCGAATCACTTCACGGGCGATTTCCGGGGCCAGCACGTTGACCGGCCAACCGAGGATCGCAATCGCCATCAACGGATCGCCGCCCATGGCGTAGATGTCGCTGATGGCATTGGTGGCGGCAATGCGGCCGAAGTCGAACGGATCATCGACGATCGGCATAAAGAAGTCGGTGGTCGAAACCACACCGCGCTCGTCGTCGATCGCATACACCGCCGCGTCATCGCGCGAGGCGTTGCCGACCCAGAGCTTGGGGTCGAGGTTCTGCGCGCCGCTGCCGGCCAGAATCACTTCCAGAACCTGCGGGGATATTTTGCAACCGCATCCTGCGCCGTGGCTGTATTGGGTCAGACGAATCGGCTCGCTCATGGGGTGCACCTTGTGGGATCAATGGGGCCGATTCTAGCAGAGCATGGGTTGTGCAAGTCGTACGCTTGGGTGGGGAGATGGATTACCTTGATTGCCTGAACAAACACTCGCCACAACAACAAAAGAAAGGTCAAAAGATCGTCCGAACGCGGCCCGAGCCTTCGGCAGCTCCTACAGGGATCGCGTACATCCAGAACGACACGGTTTGTGTAGGAGCTGCCGCAGGCTGCGATCTTTTGAGGTACAAAAAAAACCGCCCTTTCGGGCGGCTAAAGTGCTTCGACCCTATTTAGAACGTGAGGCTGTAGCTGATGGTCATCGCGTTGTCGCTGTTGTCGCTCGACAGCTGCCCTGAGTAACCAATCCCCAGCTTGCCGGTCGGCGTGATCTGGAAGTCGACGCCCGCTTCCAGCAGTGCGCTGTCCTTGGCAATCGGCACGCCTTGCGTTTTGAACGAAGCGCCGCCGTCGATGAAGGTCAGGTCGGCGTCCGGCTTGGTGTCGCCGTAGGCATGGCGCCAGCCAAGGGCGGCGCGCGGGTCAATTGCGAGCCGTTGGCCAGGGTCAGCAGTTTGCCGACGCGCACACCGAGGGTGGAGAACGTGATGTCCTGGCTGGAATCAGCCTGCAACCGCCCTACCCCGCCTTTTTCCTTGCCAGTGTCACTGTCGTAATTGACGTAGGACAAACCGGCGAACGGCTCGACCGCGAGACCGCCCGCATCGATGGCGTAACCCACTTCGCCGAAGACCTGGGCGCTGCGAGCGTCGTAGTGCGCCTTCAACCGATCGTTGTAGGTGCCGACGTTGACGTTGCGTTCGGTTTCGATGTCGTGCCAGCTGTAAGCGGCGCCCAGGCGCACGGCCAAGGCGTCGAATTGCGAGTTGAGGTACGCCGCCAGGTGGTAGCTGTCGACCGTGGCATCGGAGTTGCGGTCATTGGCATCCAGGCTGCTGCGGGTGTAACCGGCGGCCATCCCGGCGCGCCATTGATCGTCGATTTGCTTGTCGGTGCCCAGCATGAAGCCGCTGAGTTTGCGATCCAGCTTGGCGCTGTTGCTGTCGCCATCCATTTCACCCCAGGTGCCGAGTGCACGCATCCAGCCCACCATTTCACCGTGACAGCCGCCGCTGGTCAGGCGATTTTCGCTGGGCGCCAGGGCGCGGCGAGGATCGTCAGGCCCACTGCAGGACGGTTGGCGCATACGGTCGTTGACCGCGTCCCGGATGTAGCGCGAATCCTCGAGAATCGCGCTGGCGGTGCTGGCATGAATTTCCCCGGACAAGCTGTCGAAGGCCGCACGAGCACCGGCCGCCGAGAGATTGAGGATCTGGTTCTGCAACGCCGCACCGGCCAGGCCATTATTGGACAAGGCCGAGGCCGTGCCGCGCTGGTTGCCGGTGGCCGCGACATCGGCGAAGGACGTCTGGTTGCGACTGACGGCCAGGTCGACCTCGTTACCGCTGTACACCAGCGACGAGTCGAGGAACACGGTTTCCGGCAGATTTGCAGCACTGAACGTACCGTTGACACCGCCGCCCGCCGTGATCAATGCATACGTCGTGTTGCCGGTAAAGGGTGCGAGGTTGCTGACTTGCACGCTGCCGGCCAGGGTTGCGGTGCCGCCCACGACCAACGGCGTGACGGTCGCAGAGTTCACGGTCAGTGCCAGCAGGCCATCCGGGGCGTTGCTCAGGTTGCCCGCCACACGCAGGTTGTCGCCGTTCGCGCCGGAGATCACCACACCATGGTTGACCACCGAACCGACGCTGCCGTTACCGCTCAAGGCAGCGCCATTGGACACGGTGATCTGTCCGCCGAAGGTCGTCGGTGCATCACCGACCTGCAACAGGCCTTGCTCCACTTCAACGGTGCCACTGAACGGCTGAACGCCATCGATGAGCAGCGTCCCTGCGCCCTGTTTGACCAAATCACCCGTGCCGCTGAGTACGCCGTTGAAACGTCCGCTGGTGTTCTGCGCAAACAACATGCGGGCATTGTTCAAGAAACGCCCTTGCAGGCTGGTGGTGTTACCCACCAGCGTACCGCCGCTGACGGTGGTGCCGCCGCTGTAGGTGTTGGCACCACTCAATACCAGCGTGCCGGAATCGAGTTTTTCAATGCCACCGGTGCCAACCAGCGGCGCCGAGATTTGCGTGGTGACGCCCGAGTTGACCCGCACCGCAGCCAGGCTGCCATCGGCCGCGTTGACCGGTGTCAGGCTGCCGCCCGTGCCCTGAACCAGACTGTAACCGTTGTCCAGGACCTGCAACCCGGTGAAGCCCTGGTTGCCGACTACGGTCACGGTGCCGCCCTGCCCGCCAAATACGGCGAACTGATGGGTCGAACCCTGGCTCGCGGTGCCGCTCGCATCAGTCCAGTTAGTGCTCGGCCCCCAGATGCCACTGCCGCCGCTAATCGTACCGTCGGCGTTGGTTTTGCCACCATTCCAGAACTGCACGGAACCCGGAGCACCTTGCACCAACAGGTTGATCTGATTAGCCAGTGCGGTTTGCAGGGTCAGGCTCGATGGCAACACCCCGCCCGGCAACGTGCCGAAAGTCAGGCCATTGTCGGTCAGGCTGCCGCCGTAGCGGAACAACTGATAGACGCCCGTCCCGAAGCTCCCGGCATCGCTGACGTTCAACGTGCCGTCGAGGACCAGGTTACCGGCGACGTTGACTACGTTGGTCGAACTGGTGACCGAGCCGAGGCTGAAGTCCAGGTTGCTGCCCGAAGACAAAGCCAGGGAACCGACCGACAGCGGCGTGGCAGTACCGCCGCCGACCAGGGTCGCGCCGCTGGCCAGTTGCACTGCACCGCCAATCTGGCCGCTGCCACCGATTTTCGCCCCGCTGGCCACATTCACGTTGGCACTGTTGAGGGTGCCGTTGACCAGCAATGAGCCGGCCTGAACGTTGGTGTTGCCAGTGAGGCCGTTGGTGCCGGTGAGCAGCAAATCGCCGGTGCCGTTTTTGGTCAATGTACCGGTGCCGGTAAGGTTACCGGTGTAGCTGCCGTTGCTGGTTTGCTCGAAGGTCAGCGCGGCGTTGTTGAGGATCGCGCCTTGCAGGCTGCTGGTGTTGCCGCTGGTGCTGCCACCATTGAGCGTGGTGCCGCCGCTGTAGGTATTGGCGCCGCTGAGCAACAGCGTACCGTTGCCGTTTTTCACCAGGCTGCCATTGCCCGCGATCACGCCGCTGAGGGTGGTGTTCTGGGTGCCTGCCAGGGTCAACTGCCCGGCCAGGTTGATCGCATTCGCCAATTGCAGCGCCGCTGCGCTGTCCAGTTGCGCGCTGCCGCCGACGCCGAGCGCGCCGGTGCCGATGGCGCTGTTGTTGCCGAGTACCAACGAACCTGCGTTCAACTGCGTGCCACCTGCGTAGGTGTTACTGCCGTCGAGGGTCAGGCTCGAGGCACCGTTTTTGATCAGGCTGCCGGTGCCGCTGACGATGCCGCCGAGGGTCAGGGCGTTGCTGCCCGCGACACTCAGCCCGCCATTCAGCACCACTGCGTTAGCGAGGCTGACGCTGGTGTTGCTGTCCAGAGCGGTGTCATTGGCGGCGGTCAATACACCGCTGCCCAGCGCGCCATTGTTACCCACGACCAGTTTGCCGCCGTTCAGCGCCGTGCCGCCGGTATAGCCGTTGGCCGCGTTGAGCACCAGAGTACCGGTGTCGTATTTGCCTAGAGTGCCGGCGCCATTGAGGGCTACGCCAAGGGTCGCGGTGGCGTTCGGATCGACCCGAACGGTCGCATTACCCAAGCTGCCATTGACCAGCGTCAGTGCGCCCGCCGTGCCATTGGCCAGGGTGTAGCCGTCGGTGACGAATTGCATGCCGGTGATGGCTTGCGTGCCGTTGACGGTGACAGTACCCGCCGTCCCCTGGAACACCGCGAAGCTATTGGCCCAGGCCTGATTGAAGGTGCCGTTGACATTGGTCCAGTTGGTGGTGCCACTGCCCCAGGTGCCACTGCCGCCATTGACCGCGCCGTTACCGACCAGTTGCGTACCATCCCAGAACTGCACAGTAACGTTCGGTGCGCTGACCAGCAGGTTGACCTGGTTGCCCACGGCAGTCTGCACTTGCAGATCACCCGGCGTTACGCTGCCCGGCACGCTACCGACCAACAGGCCGTTGTCGGTCAGGCTGCCGGTGTAGTTGATGATGCGATACACACCGCTGCCGAAACCGCCGATGTCGCTGACGTTCAAGTTGCCGTCGAGGGTCAGGTTGCCGCCGACATTGATCAGCGCATTGCCGCCACCAGACACCGGCACACCGAGCCCGACGTCAAGGTTGGAGTTACCACTCAAGGCCAGTGAGCCCACCGACAAGGTGCTGCCGGTGGCCAGTGCAACATGACCGCCATCGGCGACATTGACTGCACCGCTGAGGTTGCCACTGCCGGCGAGGGTCCCGCCGTTATTGACCGCGACGTTGGCACTGGCCAGAGAGCCGCTGACATTCAAGGTGCCGCCGTTGATGCTGGTGTCGCCGGTCAGGGTGTTGCTGCCGGTGAGGTTGAAGGTGCCGCTGCCGAGTTTGTCCAGCAGACCGCTGCCGCTGAGGACACCGTCAAAGATGCTGCTGGCATTGTTGCCGCCGATGCTCAGCGTGTTGCCCGCACCGACCAGCGCCGTGCCGCTGCCCGTCAGGCTGGCGAGGCTGCCGGATGCACCGAGATTGAGCTGGGTCGCTGCTCCCAGATTGACCCCGGCGTTGTTGCCCAGGGCCCCGGCACTGAGGGTGCTCAGGCTGCCGCCCAGCACATTGAAGGTACCGCTGAAGGTGTTGTTGCCGCTGAGGGACAGGTCCGACGTGCCATTTTTGTTCAGGGTTCCGGCACCGGCAACGACGCCGGCCAGGGTCAGGTTATTACTGCCAGCCACATTCAGCGCCGCATTGACGTTGACGTTGTTGGCCAGGCTGAGCGCCGAGCTGCTGTCCAGTGTCGAGGCACCGGCGACGGTCAACGCGCCAGTGCCCAGCGCCGCGGCGTTGCCGAGGGTCAGGGTACCGGCATTCAGGGTGGTGTCGCCCTGCAAGGTGTTGACGCCGTTGAGGGTCAGGTTGGCCGCGCCATTTTTGCTCAGGCCACCGGCGCCACTGAGCACACCACCGAGGGTCAGGTCATTGCTGCCGGCGACCGCCAATGTGGCGTTCAGGCCAACGTTATTAGCCAGGCTCAGCGAGGTGTTGTTGTCCAACGTCGAAGCACCGGCGACAGTCAGGTTGCCCAGCCCCAGGCCCGAGGCATTGCCGACGGTCAGGGTCCCGGCGTTCAGGGCCACACCGCCAAGGAAGCCGTTGGGACCATTGAGGATCAGGTTGGCCGCGCCGTTTTTGCTCAGGCTGCCAGCGCCGTTGACGGCGCCGCCGAGGGTCAGGTCAGCGGTGCCACCGATGCCGAGGTTACCGGCCAGGTTCAGCACATTGTTGACGGTCACCGCAGTCGCGGCGTCCAGCGTGGTGCCGTTGGCGGCGTTCAGCGCGCCAGCGCCGAGCGCCGAGTTGGACGCCAGAATCAAACCGCCGGCATTCAACGCGACCGGGCCGAGGAAGCTGTTGTTGCCACCGAGGGTCAGGTTGGCCGCGCCAGCCTTGATCAAACCGCCCGCACCAGCGATTGCCCCGTTGAGGGTCAGCGCGTTGCTGCCGCCGACATTCAGGTTACCGGCCAGACTGACCGCATTGCCAAGGGTGACGGCAGCGTTGCTGTCCAGGGTGGTGCCCGAGGCTGCCGTCAGCAGACCGCTGCCCAGCGCCGTGTTGCTGCCGAGCACCAGCGTGCCGCCATTGAGCAGCGTGCCGCCGGTGTAACTATTGGCGCCGTTGAGTACCAGGGTGCCGCTGTCGAGTTTGGCCAGGGTGCCGCTGCCGTCGATGCCGACGCCAATGGTTGCGGTGGAACCCGGATCAACACGGATCGCCGTGTTGCCGCCCGTACCGTTCACCGCGGTCAATTGCCCAGCGCTGCCGGCCACGACGTTGTAGCCATCGGTGACGAATTGCAGCCCGGTGAACAGTTGCGCACCCGCCACCGTAACGGTGCCCGCCGTGCCCTGGAACACACCGAAGTCACCGGCCCAGGGTTGATTCAGCGTGCCGTTGACCGAGGTCCAGTTGGTGCCGCCCGCCGTCCAGGTGCCAGTGCCGCCATCCACCACCCCGTTGGCGATTGTCTGGCTACCGTCCCAGAAGCGGATATTGGCATTGGGTGCCGACACCAACACGTTGACCTGATTGCCCACCGAAGTTTGCACCACCAGATCGCCGAGGCCGAAACCGACGGGCACACTGGCCACATTCAGGCCCAGGTCCGTCAGGCTGCCGGTGTAGTTGATCAGGCGATAAACGCCGACGCCGAAGCCGCCGGCATCGCTGACATTCAGGTTACCGTCAAGGGTCAGGTTGCCGCCGACGTTCAGCAGCGAATTGGTGGAGGGCGCGCCGAGGGCAACGTCCATGTTGGCGCCACTGCCCATGACCAGCGAGCCGGCAGACAAGGTGTTGCCGCTGCTCAGGCCCAGGTGACCGCCGTTGGCCACGCTTAATGCGCCCAGCACCGAGCCGGTGCCGGTCAGGGTCGCGCCACTGCCGACGTCAACGTTGGAACTGCCCAGCGAGCCGCTGAGGTTCAGGGTGCCGCCGTTGACTAGCGTGTCGCCGGTGATGCCATTGATACCGGTGAGGTTGAGGGTGCCGGTGCCGACTTTGGTCAGGCCGCCACCGCCGCTCAGGCCACCGTCGAAAATGCTGGTGGTACTGACGCCTCCCACCGACAAGGTGCTGCCCGTGCCGATCAGCACACCACCGCTGCCGCTGAGGCCCGCGAGGCTGGCATCGCTGCCCAGATTAAGGCTGGCGCCGGCGCTGATGTTCGCGCCGGAGGTGTTGCCCAATGCCCCGGTGCTGGCGGTGGTGACGCTGCCGGAAAGGATGTTCAAGGGACCGGTGAAGGTGTTGTTGCCACCAAGGGTCAAGTCGGCCAGGCCGTTTTTGTTCAGCGCACCGGCACCACCGATCACGCCGTTCAGGGTCAGGTTGTTGTTGCCCGCCACGCTCAAGTCCGCGTTCAGCGTCAGGGCGTTGGCCAAGGTGAAAGCGGCGCTGTTGTCGAGGGTCGAGGTGCCTGCCACGGTCAGTGCGCCGGTGCCGAGCGCCGCCGCATTACCCAGAGTCAGGGTGCCGGCGTTCAGGGTGGTGTCACCCTGGTAGGTGTTGACGCCATTGAGGGTCAGGTTGGCCGCACCGTTTTTGATCAGTTGGTGGGTGCCGCTGACCGGGCCACCGAGGGTCAGGTCATTGCTGCCGCCGACGGTCAGGTCGGCATTGAGCGCCACTGCATTGCCCAGAGTGACCGGGGCATTGCTGTCCAGGGTTGCCGCGCCGCCAACGGTCAAACCGCCGAGGCCCAGGGCGTCGCCGTTGCCAACCGTCAGGGTGCCGGCGTTCAGGGTGGTGCCACCGAGGAAGCCGTTAGCGCCGTTGAGGATCAGATTGGCCGTGCCGTTTTTCACCAGACTGCCGGTGCCGTTAACCAGCCCAAGCAAAGTCAGGTCGGCCGAGCCGCCGATGTTCAACGCACCGGCCAGATTCACCTGGTTGTTGAGGCTCACGGCGGTGTTGGCGTCCAGCGTGGTGTTGGCCGCCGCGTTCAATGCGCCGCTGCCCAATGCACCGTTGGCCCCGACAATCAGTTTGCCGCTGTTCAGCGCGGTGGCGCCGAGGTAGTTGTTGCTGCCGTTGAGGGTCAGGTCGGCTGCGCCGTTTTTGATCAGGCCACCGGTACCGCTGACGATGCCATTGAGGGTCAGCGCATTGCTGCCGCCGACGGTCAGGTCGCCGCCAAGATTCACCGCGTTGGCCAGGGTTGCACCGGTACTGGCATCGAGGGTGGTACCGCCGGCAGCGTTCAATGCGCCAGTACCCAATGCAGTATTGGAACCGACGATCAGCGTGCCGGCATTTAGCGCGGTGGTGCCTTGGTAGGTGTTGGCACCGGTGAGGGTCAGGCTGGAAGCGCCGGTTTTGATCAACCCGCCCGCGCCGTCGATGAGGCCGTCGAGGGTCAGCGCATTGGCGCCGCCAGTGGTCAGGTTGGCATTGAGGGTGATCGCGTTGTTCAGGCTCAGGGCCGAGTTGCCGGTCAGGGTGCTCGCGCCGGCGACAGTCAAGGCGCCGGTGCCCAACGCGGCGGTGTTGCCGACGGTCAGGCTGCCGGCATTGAGGGTGGTGCCGCCCTGGAAGGTATTGACGCCGTTAAGGGTCAGGTCGGCCGCGCCGTTCTTGATCAATTGGTTGGTGCCGCTGATCACGCCGTCGAGGGTCAGGGCGTTGCTGCCACCGATGCTCAGGTCTGCGTTCACAGCAATGTCATTGGCGATGGCGACGCCGGTGCTGCTGTCCAGCGTAGAGGCGCCGGCCACGGTCAGCACGCCGCTGCTCAAGGCGTTGGCGTTGCCGACAGTCAGGCCACCCGCGTTCAACGTGGTGCCGCCAAGGAAGGTATTGGCGCCATTGAGAATCAGGTTGGCCGCGCCGTTTTTGGTCAGGCCGCCGCTGCCGCCCACCACGCCGCCGAGGGTCAGGTCGGCGGTGCCGCCGATATTCAGGTTGCCGGTGGCGTTCACTGCATTGATCAGGGTCACCCCGGTGCTGGCATCCAGCGTGGTGCCGTCAGCCGTGTTCAAGGTGCCGCCAACGCCAAGCGCGGTGTTGGAGCCGACAATCAGCGAGCCAGCATTAAGTGAGGTGTTGCCGCTATAGGTGTTGGCACCCCCGAGGGTCAGCGCCGCCGTACCATTCTTGATGATCCCGGCCGCGCCGTTGATCACGCCCGTCAGGCCAAGTGCCTGGGTGCCACCAATGGTCAAATCGGCAGCCATGAACACCGAGTTGTTCAGGGTCACGGCCGTGGTGGCGTCCAGGGTGGTGCTGGCTGCGGTATTCAGCGCGCCAGTGCCCAGCGCATTGTTGTTGCCCACCAGCAGCGTGCCAGCATTGAGCGTGGTCGGCCCGCTCTGGCTGTTGTTACCGGTCACCGTCAGGGTCGACGCGCCGTTCTTGGTGATCCCGCCCACACCCGATATCGCCCCGGCAAGGGTCAAGGCATTGCTGCCGACGCTGGTCAGGTTGGCGTTGAGGATTACGCCGTTGTTCAGGGTGACATTGGTGCTGCTATCGAGGTTTGCGCCGCCGTTGACGTTCATCACGCCCGTGCCCAGCGCATTGTTGTTGCCCAGCACCAGGGTGCCGGTGTTCAAGTTGATAGGGCCACTGAAGGCTGTGTTGTTGCCGTTGATAGTCAGAGTGCCGCTGCCGCTCTTGCTGAGCCCGCCCGCACCGTTGATCACGCCGCCCAGGGTCAGGGAGCCGGCGCCGGTGGTGGTCATGGCGCCGTTAATGGTGATGAGGTTGTTCAGGTTGATCGTGCCCGGTGCAGACAGCGACGCCGAACCGGCGAACGTCACGCTGCCGCTGCTGAAGGCCTGGTTATTGAGTACTTGAACAGAGCCACCATTGATCGTGGTGTTGCCGGCGTAGGTGTTGGTGCCACTGAGACTCAACTGCCCGGTGCCGGCCTTGGTCAAACCGCCCGTGCCGGAAATCACCCCGCCCAGGGTCATGCCGTTGCTGCCCTGAACGGTGAGGCCGCCGCTGCCCAGGGTGACCAGGTTATTGAGGGTCAAACCGGCGTTGCTGGCCTGGATCGTCCCGCCATTGGAGGTCAGCACCCCGGTGCCGAACGACTGGGTGTTGTTGAACGACGCGACACCACCGTTGAGGGTGGCGCTGCCGCTGACGAGCGGACCTTGCAGGACCCAGGTGCCGCTGTTGACCGTCAGGTTATTGAAGTTGATGTAGTTGGCGCTGGACGCCGTACCCGCGCCGCTGGTGCCACCGCCGACACCGATGGTGTTTTGCAGGATCAACGAGTTGTTGCCCCCGGCCCCGCCATCGATTTGCCCGGTGGGTGCGAAGGTCAGGTTAACGCCGATCAATCCGCCGAGGCTGAGCCCTGCGCCGCCGCCGTTGGTGATGGTCGAACCGGTGACCGCGGTAAAGGTGTTGTTGCTGGCGACGCCCATCGACACGCCACCGCTGATGGCCCCGGTGTTGATGAAGGTATTGCCGGTGGACGACGTTTCGAACGCCACCCGCCCGGTTAACGTGCCGTTGTTGACCATGTTGATCTGCGATCCGCCCTGCACGGCCACGATCGGCGTGTCGGAGGCGAACAGCGTCAGATTCAGCAACGCGGTGGAGCCGAGGGTGCCGTTGTTGGTGATGTTGGTGACGCCGCCTGCGCCGTTGACCACGTTCATCGCCATGCCGGCGATAGTCGTCAGGTTCACGCCCAGCAAGTCGCCGGTACCGCGCATGATCCCGGTCAACGTGTTGTTGATATTCACTGTCGAGGCGCTGCCATTGCCTATCATCAAGGCGGTACCGAGACCCGTCACCGCCCCCAGCAAAGCCGGGTCGACCGTCCCGGAGTTGTTGAAGGTGAGATTGTTACCGGTGAGGTTGAGCGACTGTCCGCCCAGCGTCGCGTTCATCTGCGCGCCCGAGTTGACGTTGACCGTCAGGTTGTTCACTGCACTGGCAAATGTGTTGAGGAACAGCGGCAACGATGGCACACCGGTACAGGTCACCGTGGCGCCCGCTGTCGGGCTGGCCGGCGAACAGGCCGCCAGCGCTTGTGGGCTGACGAGGCCGACAACCGCACCGACGATAGCGAGACGAACAGCGAGAGAAAGAGGGGAAACACGCAAAATCGGGGCGATAACGGAGCTCAAGTCCACGGGTAATTCCTTTACGTGGTTAACCATTCTTCCTTGAAGGGCGTGCTACAGCGGCCACCCTGGCCGTGAATCCAACGACACGCGAATCAAGACTGCGACGGTGTACAAAACCGTTTCATTCCCGACACAAGCTAGTCGACGCACAGCAATGGGGCACATCTCTACGCGGGTTAATTAGCATTAATACTTTGGTGCGCGAATGACTTGGCCTGCGGATTCCAGGCTGTCTTGCCGAGCGCGATCTCCTGTAGGAGCTGCCGAAGGCTGCGATCTTTTGATTTTGCTTTTAAAAGCGAAGATCAAAAGATCGCAGCCTTCGGCAGCTCCTACCGGGGATATCCGATAGCTGATCGAAGCGACAATAAAACCACCGATTTCTTCGGCTTTTCATGGAATTGAAACAATTGGTATGGGTTGTGCAAACGTTTGCGAGTCGCCGATAACGGCTTTTTCGCTACCTAACCGCGCAAGCCCGAAATATCGGGCCTTCGATCCGCACGAAAAGGGACTTTTAATGCACCGCACGTCCAGCCGCGTGACTTGCTCGCGCACATTTGCTGTTTCTTTGGCGCTGGCCAGCGTTACAGGACTACTCAGCAGCACTGTTTTGGCGCAACCCGCCCTCCCCGAAGAATCCGCCCAGGGCGAAACCCTCAGCACCGAGGCCAGCCCGCCCAAAAAGGCGCGTACCTGTCGGACTGGTTCAACCAGGACCTGACCGTCATCGGCAGCAAGGACATCAGCTTCGGCCCGCAATCGTCTGACGATGTGTATCTGGAATACGAGTATTTCGGGCGCAAGGGGCCGTTCGAGTTGTACGGCTACGTCGACATCCCGAAAATCTTCGACATCGGCAACAGCCATGACAAAGGCGCGTGGGACCACGGCTCCCCGCTGTTCATGGAGCACGAACCGCGAATCTCCATCGATTATCTTGCCGGCCGCAGCCTGGCCGTCGGGCCGTTCAAGGAATGGTATGTGGCGTTCGACTGGATCTACGACCACGGCAGCAGCACCGCCAACCGTGCCAACACGTTGTACAGCGGCCTGGGCACCGACATCGACACCCACTCGCGGGTCAACCTGTCGGCCAACTTCTACGGTCGTTATCAGTGGGAAAACTACGGCGCCAGCAACGAGTATTCCTGGGACGGCTACCGCGCCCAGTTGAAATACATCGTGCCCATCGATAGCTACAGCAATGGCGCGTCACTGACCTACATCGGTTTCACCAACTTCGACTTCGGCTCCGACCTGCACAAAGACAACCCGGCCCGCACCGCCAACGCGACCGTGGCCACCAACGTGTTGCTCTACTCGTTTACCCACCTGCGCTTCACCCTGGTCGGCCGTTACTTCCACAACGGCGGCAACTGGGAGGATGGCAGCGAGTTGAATTTCGGCGACGGCGACTTCCGTGCCCGTTCCAACGGCTGGGGTTACTACGCTGGCATCGGGTATCAGTTTTAAGCGGCAAGCTTTTAGCGACAAGCTGCAAGAGGCTTGTCCTGCATTCAGTCATGGAGATTTTTATGCACGTTGTTACTCGTCTTTCCCTGTCCGTTGGTTTGGCCTGCGGCACTCTGCTCGCTTCCACCGCGTGGGCAAATGAAGCACCGATCCAGCCGAAAGTGATGCTGATCACCATGTTCGCCCCCGAGGCGCAGAACTGGATCGAGCGCCTGGAGCTCAAGCAGGAAGTTCGCGTACCGGGCCTGTCCGCCGAGTACCCGAGTATTCGCTGCAACACCCAGCAGGTGTGCCTGATGGTCACCGGCATGGGCCAGACCAACGCCGCCGCGTCGACCCTGGCCTTGGCGCTGTCTCCAAAATTCGACCTGCGTAGAAGCTACTTCCTGATCGCCGGGATCGCCGGCATCAGCCCGAAACACGGGACCATCGGCACCGCCGCCTGGGCGCATTACCTGGTGGAATTCGGCACCCAGTGGGAGCTCGATTCCCGCGATGTGCCGAAAGACTGGCCAACCGGTTACATCGGCATCAACACCAAAGGCCCGAACGAAAAACCGCCGCTGGACTACAAGACCGAAGTCTTCGAGCTCAACCCGAAGTTGCAGGCCAGGGCGTTTGCCCTGTCGCATAAAGTCGAGCTGAGCGAGAGCAAGGAATCGGCCGCGTGGCGTTTGAAATACCCGTCGGCCCCGGCCAATCAGCCACCCGTGGTGACGAAGTGCGATACGGCGGCGGGCAATACCTGGTTTTCCGGGACTCGCCTGAGTGAGCGCGCCGAAGTCTGGACCAAGTTGCTGACGGACAATAAAGGCGAGTACTGCACCACCCAACAGGAAGACAACTCCACCTACGAAGCGCTGCTGCGGGCCAGCCGCGAAGGCTTGGTGGATGTGCAGCGTCTGGCAGTGGTGCGCGCCGGGTCCGACTTCGACCGGCCGGCGCCGGGGCAGAGCGAGGTGGATAACCTGCTCAAATATGCGGACCAGGGCGGGTTTGTGCCCGCGCTGGAAAACCTCTATCGCACGGGAAATCCGTTGGTGCAGGAGATTTTGAAGAACTGGTCGGCCTGGGAGAAAGGTGTGCCTGAGGCCTAAGTAGGGCTCAACGACGCCATCGCAGGCAAGCCTTGCTCCTACAGGGTTTTGCGTCGATGGCAAAGGCCAGGATCGACACATAACCCTGTAGGAGCAAGGCTTGCCCGCGATGAGACCGGCACATTCAACATCAAAGTGACTGACCGCCCCTTCGCGAGCAGGCTCGCTCCCACAGGTTCAGTGCAATCCTTGTGGGAGCGAGCCTGCTCGCGAAGGGGTCGGTTCATCCAACATCAATATCACTTATGGCAACAAAATCACCTTGTCGCCACTGCCCGAGTTCACCTCGGCATACCGCTCCAACCCTTCGGCCAACGGCGACTCAACCAACCCTTCCGGCAACGGCAACAAGCCCTGATCGAAGAACGTGCCGAACTGATCCAGCATCGCCGCACACGCCTGCACGCCATACAGCAGCGAGTTGATCCCGACCACCGAACCACCCTTGCGATACAACGCCAGCGCCGGCAATTGCACGTGACCGTCGACCGGCGCGGCAATGATCGCGATGCGGCCAAACGCAGCCAGCGCCGGGACTGAAGCCGGTAGCCAGAAACCCGTGGTGTCGAAGATCACGTCCGCGCCACCGGCGTACACCGCATTCACCTGAGCGCCGAGGTCTTCGGGCTTGTCCAGTTGCAGGGTCTGATAACCCTGAGCCTGCAATTCCTTGACCTGCTCCACCCGCCGCGCCGCCGCCAGTACCTTCGCCCCACGAACCTTGGCCAGCGCCAGCGCCGCACTCCCGACCGCCCCGCCACCAATCACCAACAAACGCGTACCCGCGGTTACCAGACTGCGCTCCAGCGCATCCCACGCCGTGGTGTACGGCACGCCGAGGCTGGCGGCCTGGGAAAAACTCAGGTGAGTCGGTTTCAGCGCTACGCCATTGGCCGGCAATTTGACGAATTGCGCGTGGGAACCATCAGCGAAAAAGCCCAGTTCACGACCGGTGCCCCAGACTTTCTGACCAACGAGCGCCTGCGGGCCCTCCACCACCACCCCGGCGAAATCCCGGCCGGGAATCCGTGGCAGCGTGGTGTAGGGAAATCGCCCCAGCACGTTCTTCACATCGCTGGGGTTGAGGCCCGCAGCCTTGATCTGCACCAGCACTTCATCAGCGCCAGCCACCGGGGTCGGGACATCAACATGGCGCAGGGCCGAGAGGTCGCCGGTCTTGTCAAATTGCAGAGCTTTCATGGGGAGCTTCCGTTAACAGGATGAAGGGTTTTCAGGAGATCCAGCCGGCGATCAGTTGCCGACCCATGGGCCACAACTTCTCGCCGGCGAGCATGCCCAACAACCCCACCAGCGCGATGGCGGGCGGTGCCGGGGAGCGAAAATCCAGCGCGCCGTAAAGCAGGCCAACGCCCAGGCCGATGCCCAGCGAGATGAGGTAGTTCATGACAGACTCCGTGGCACAAGAGGTAGGCGCAAAGTCTAGAGAAAGGTCACTCAATCCATCGGCCAAGTGCTTCTGAATATCGGCCAAACCGCAGTAACGGAACACCCTCTGGAGCTGCCGAGTGAAACGAGGCTGCGATCTTTTGATCTTGTTTTTAAAGCAAAATCAAAAGATCGCAGCCTCGTTTCACTCGGCAGCGCCTACAGGGCGGCAGGTTGCGATGCCATGAATTGTGAAGGCGCAACACCCAACTCCCGGCGAAACATGTCACTGAAGCTGCTCGGCGAATACCCCAACTCCCGGGCAATGGCACTGACCGGCACACCTTGGATCAACTCCGCCACTGCCGTCACCAGTTGCACCTGCCGCCGCCATTCGGCGAACCCCATGCCCAAGCCGTCCTTGAACAGCCGCGCCAGGGTGCGCACGCTGGCCCCGGCGTTTTCGGCGTGCTGTTCGAACGCAATGTCCAGGGACGGCGCAGCCATGACTGCCTGACACAGGTTCAGCAAGCGCCGGTCGGAATTGTCCGGCAGCGGGATTTTCAGCATCGAGCGTTTGGCCCGCTTGAGTTCCAGCAGCGCCAGACCGACCAGCGCCTCGTAATACTGCGGCGCACCGTCGTCGCTCTGCTCCACCAGCCCGACGATCAATTCCCGCAGCAGCCCCCCGACCTCGATGACCTGAACACTGTCATCCAGGGTCGCCGCCAACGCCGGCCGCAGGTAGATATTGCGCATCTGCAAGTCCGACACCACGCGAATCCCATGGGGCACGCCCGGCGGCAACCACACCGCCCGTTGCGGCGGAACCACCAGGGCTTCGTGCGGTGTCTCGACCCACATCACCCCGCTCATCGCGTACAGCAGTTGACCCCAGACATGCTCATGAGGCTCGATGAACAAGCCACGCGGGTAGGTGCGCGCCAGCGGTTGCACGGGCACGTCGGTGTCAGTCAAGTCGGGCGGTGCGGCGAGGGCCATGGGCTAGGATCATTGGGATTCGAGGAACCACCATGGTAACGAGGCGCCCGGTTTCTCGCCAGAGAGCGGCACCGTCTGCCAATCCGACTGAATTTTTATCGGTGCCAGCGATCCTTGTATTACCACAGGGAGGAATACGGGCTTTATGAACAACGCAAAACTGTTCGTCATTGAATACACCCTTCATGGCGCCCCCAAGTCTTTCATTATCCGTCTGGATAAAATGGACAACGCGGAGGCCTGGCATTGGGCGAGCTGCGATGCCGGCGTGGGACGCATCCCGCGCTTTGGCCGTGAGAAGGTGCAGAAGACCAGCAAACCGCTGGCAGAGAAATTCGGCGTCGAGAACGTCACCTGGCGACCGGCGAGCTAATTATCACAAGGAGACAGGGAATGTCAGAAACAAAAAGTGGAGCCCAGGTGGCTCCACTTTTTTTGAACTGCGATCAGCTTTTGGCGCATTTACAACCTTCGCTGGAGCATTTTTCACCGTGTTCATGGTGCTTGGCGCAGCCTTCGCAGCAGTAGTGTTTGCCATGACGTGCGATCGGATGATCACCAAGCTTGCAGGAGCATTTAGGGCAGTCGCAGGTGCTTTTACTGTCGATCATGGGGTCTGACTCCACTGTTATGGTCGTCCGGTGCGACGGATGCGCACCGTAATACCAGTGTAGAAGCTGGCGCTAGCCATGAACGTTTAAGATCAGGATCAAAAGATCGTCCGAATGCGGCCCAAACCTTCGGCAGCTCCTGCATGGACCGCGCCTGGCAACATTTCTGTAGGCGCTACCGAGTGAAACGAGGCTGCGATCTTTTGATCTTCAGGATCAAGCCGAGCGGGTGCTGCTGCGATACATAAACACCAATGCCAGCGCCAGGCACACCATCGCCAGTATCCGGCTCCCGGACAACTCGATCGCCGGGTTGCCGAGCCAGCCAAAGTTATCGATCAGCATGCCCATGCCCAATTGCCCGACGATCACCGCCACGGTCGCCACCGCCGTCCCGACGCGAGGCACCGCGCCGACCATGACCATCATGTACACCACGCCGAACAACGCCCCGCCGAGCTGCCATTTCGGCACGTCCAACAGACTCACGGCGTGGGCCGGTTCGAAAAACAGGATGAGTAACCCAGTGACCACCGCGCCGACCACAAAGGTCAACAGACTGCTGCGCAATACACCGACGGTTTCGCCCAGACGTCCGTTGATCGTAGCTTGAACACTCAACACCGCACCGGCTGCAACCACCACTGCCAGCAAAATAATCAGATTCATCATCAACCCCGCGCAATCAGAACAAGTGCCATGACAATCAGCAGCAAGGCCAGCCAACGTTCACCGTTGACCTTCTTACGGGTGGCGCCGAACCAGCCGAAGTGGTCGATCAACACGCTTTTGCCGACCTGCCCGGAGAGGATCGCAATCATCGTCATGGCTGATTGGTGAAGCGGTGCGCGAAGGCACGCTGGTGCCGGTGCTGGGGGAATATCAGGTGTCCAACAGCGTTGAGCCGCAGCAGATTGCGGTGTTGTGGCCGCGTAGTCGGCGGTTGTCGGTGAAGGTCAGGACGGTGATTGATTTCTATGTGGAGTGCTTTGGCGTGGTGCCATATTGGGACAGACCGTAGCGCCCTGTAGCAGCTGGCGCAGCCTGCGTTTGGCTGCAAAGCAGTCGTAAACCCTGTGCTCGCGATTTACCTGACACACCGCGCTGCCTGATTTCACGACTGCTTCGCAGCCAAACGCAGGCTGCGCCAGCTGCTACAGGGAGTGCGTTGCGGCCTAGATCCGGAACTGCCCGACCAGTTTTCCGAGGCGTTGACCAAGGTCGGCCAGACTACGAGAAGTCTGCGCGCCGAGCTGAGTTTCATCCGCGACGCTGTCCACCGCCACGGCAATCTGATGCACGCTGCGGTTGATCTCTTCCGCCACCGCCGTCTGCTCTTCAGCGGCGCTGGCAATCTGGGCGTTCATCGAGTTGATGGTGCCGATCAACTGGGCCATGGTGTCCAGCGAAGCGCCGGCCTCGTTGGCCTGGGCCGAAGTGCCGTCGCCGGCCTCGCTGGAACGGCGCATCGCTTCGACGGCCGACTGGGTGCCGGCCTGCAAGCGGTCGATCATGCCCTGGATTTCCTGGGTACTGATTTGCGTGCGACTGGCCAGCGCCCGTACTTCGTCCGCCACCACCGCAAAACCACGGCCCGCCTCACCCGCACGAGCAGCTTCGATCGCAGCATTGAGGGCCAGCAAGTTGGTTTGCTCGGCAATCGAGCGGATCACCCCGAGTACGCTGACAATCGACGACACGTCTTTTTGCAGGCTGTCGAGGGACACGCCGCTGCTGCGGATGTCATCCACCAATGCATGAATTTTCACGATGCTGCCGGCCACCACACGCTTGGCGGCCTGGCCTTCGGCGTCGGTCTGTTGGGCGGCGACCGCAGCGTTTTGCGCACTTTTCGCCACTTCTTGCGCGGCGGCGGACATTTCGTTGATCGCCGTGGCGACTTGATCCGTCTCGTGGCGCTGACGCTCCATCGCCTGATCCGAGCGCTGGGCCTGATCGGAGACCTGAGTCACCAGCCCGGTCAGTTGCGAGGTCATTTCGGTGATCTGGCGCACCAGGCCGTGGATCTTGTCGACGAAGCGGTTGAACGAGCCCGCCAGTTGACCGAGTTCGTCGTCGCTGGTGATGGTCAAGCGTCGGGTCAGGTCGCCCTCGCCCGCCGCGATGTCATCGAGGTTGGCTTTCATCAGGTTCAGCGGACGCAGGATCGCGTTGGCCAGCAACATCCCCGCCGCCGCAATCACCAGCAGCACGATGACTGCAATCGCGACGATGCTCAGCACCACGCCTTCCATCCGTTCGGTGACCTTGGCCTGAACCAGTGCAACCTGGGCTTCAATGCCGTCCAGGTTAACCGAGGTGCCGACCGCCATGTCCCACTTGGGCAGGTATTCGGTGTAGCCGAGCTTGGGCACCAATACATTGCTGTTGCCGGGCAGTGGCGAACTGTATTCGAGGTAGTGGGTACCGTCCTTGGCGACTTTCACCAGGTCACGGTTGACGTAGACGCCGTTCGGGTCGCGGTTGTCCTTGAAGCTCTGGCCCACGCCTTCAGAGCTGTTGGCCTTGAACAGGCGCACTGTGTTGGAGTCGTAGCCGAAGAAGTAGCCTTCCTTGCCGTAGCTGATGCTCGACAGCAACTTGACCACCTGGGCCCGCGCCGCGTCATCGCCGAGGGTCGCCGCGTCGTAAAGCGGCTTGATCGCGGTCATGGCCACCGCCACATAACTTTGCAGGGTGGCCTTGGCGTCGTTGAGCAGGCTTTGGCGAGTCTCCTCGACCTCCTTGCGGGCCTGTTCCTGAAGAATAAACAGCGTGGTCAGGCTGATGACCAACGCAAAGAGCAACACCGGGAGGACGGCAAGGGACAGGACTTTAGCCTTGAGGCTCATGCGCATGACGGTTCGCTCTCTTTTGATTTTATTGGCGTGGTTAAAGGCTTTAACGGCACACCAAGTCAAAAGTTGAACCGCAAAAAAAGATCGCAGCCTTCGGCAGCTCCTACGCCGATCGTATAGGAGCTGCCGAAGGCTGCGATCTTTTGATCTTCGGGTGCTTACATCAAAGCACCATAGCCGCCACCCAGCCAAATGCCAGCAACGGCAGGTTGTAATGCAGGAACGTCGGGACCACGGTGTCCCAGATGTGGTGATGCTGGCCGTCAATGTTCAAACCGGAAGTCGGGCCCAACGTCGAGTCCGAGGCCGGCGAGCCGGTGTCGCCCAAGGCGCCGGCAGTGCCGACGATGCAAACGATCGCCATCGGGCTGAAGCCCAATTGCACGCACAGCGGCACGAAAATCGCCGCCAGGATTGGCACAGTGGAGAACGACGAACCGATACCAATGGTGACCATCAACCCCACCAACAGCATCAGCAGCGCACCGATGGCCTTGCTGTGGTCGATCCACGCTGCCGCGCTTTCCACCAGTGTGCGCACTTGCCCGGTGGCCTTGAGCACTTCGGCAAAACCCGAGGCGGCGATCATGATGAAGCCGATCATCGCCATCATCTTCATGCCTTCGGTGAACAGGTCGTCGGTTTCACGCCACTTCACAATCCCCGACACCGAGAAAATCAGAAACCCCGCCAGGGCGCCGATGATCATCGAATCCAGCAACAGCTGAATGATGAAGGCTGCGGCAATCGCCAGCCCGGCAATGCCCAGGGTCATCGGGTTGTAGGCGACGGTTACCTGCTCCACCTGCTCGATCTTGGCCAGGTCGTAGACGCGTTTTTGCGGTAGCTGAAAAACACCGCCACCAACAGGCCAGACACCATGCCCATCGCCGGGATTGCCATGGCATGCATGACGTTGATCTGGCTGATGTCGACGCCACTTTTGCTGACGTTCGCCAGCAAAATCTGATTCAGGAAGATATTGCCGAAGCCCACCGGGAACACCATGTACGGCGTGATCAGGCCGAAGGTCATGACGCAGGCGATCAAGCGGCGGTCCAGTTGCAGTTTGGTCAGCACATATAAAAGCGGCGGCACCAGCAACGGAATAAAGGCGATATGTATCGGCAGAATGTTTTGGGAAGCGATGGCCACCACCCATAGCAAGCCGATCAGCAGCCACTTGACCTGCCGGCCACCGCTGGCGTGCTGGCGGTCGACCATCAGCAAAGCCTTGTCCGCCAGCGCGTGGGCCAGGCCGGACTTGGCAATCGCCACCGCGAACGCGCCGAGCAAGGCGTAGGACAAGGCCACCGTAGCCCCATTGCCGAGGCCACTGTTGAAGGCTTTGAGCGTCGCGTCGATGCCCAGCCCGCCAGTCAAACCACCCACCAGCGCGCCGACAATCAGCGCGATTACCACGTGCACGCGGGACAGGCTGAGCACCAGCATGACGCCAACCGCGGCAATTACAGCATTAATCATCGTTACCTCAAGGCAAGCGGAATGAGCTCAGCCGGCAGTCTGCGAAGAGCCGCCAGCGGAGTAAGGAATGGGTTTTATTAGAGGGCGCGCACTGTGCCGCAGGACCGCCCCCTTGTCAAAGCGAACGCCGCCCTTCTCATTGCAATTGCCGCCCCTGTAGGAGCTGCCGAAGGCTGCGATCTTTTGATCTTCGGCGTCATCACGGCCACAAAAATCAAAAGATCGTCCGAATGCGGCCCAAACCTTCGGCAGCTCCTACGGGGGTGAATCCGATATTTGTTAAAGGCCATAAAGAAAGCCGATTCGCGGCCGTTACAGTGCAAAGTCTCAGATAAATATCGAATAAGGACGTCACTCCATGTCGCTCAGACAACTCTCCATCCAATGGAAAATCACCCTGCTGGCCGGGTTGTGCCTGGCCGGCATCGTGACCCTGCTGGTGGGTCTTTCGCTGTATCGCATGGAGCACAGCTCTGCGCTGGTGAAAGCGTCGAGCATGGAGATGCTCACCGAATCAGCCCAGGCGCGGATCGAGTCCCAGGGTGAAAACCAGGCGCTGAATATTCGCCAGCAGTTCATGGACGCCTATCAATACGGCCACGGTTTTTCGCGCCAGGTGCTGTTCCTGCGCGAACAGGCCGAGAAGCGCTTTCTCGATGCCTTCGACCTGCGTGAAGACCTGACCCGCCAGGTCAAGTCGGCCCTGCAAGCCAACCCGGAACTGTTGGGCTTGTCGTTGGTGTTTGAAGCCAATGCGCTGGACGGCAAGGACGAACTGTTCGCCGGCCAGGCTGAACTCGGCAGCAACGATAAGGGCCGCTTCGCCCTGTACTGGTCGCAACCGACGCAGGGCAAGCTGACGTCGATGTCGCTGCCCGAAAGCGACATGGCCGACACCAGCACCGGGCCTGGCGGCGAGGCGGCCAACGCCTGGTTCACCTGCCCGCGCACCACGCTCAAGCCATGCGTGATCGAACCCTACTTCTATGTGATCGACGGCCAGAACGTGCTGATGACCAGCATCGTCTTCCCGCTGATGGTCAACGGAAAAGTCATCGCCTCGCTGTCGGTGGACATCAACCTTAATCGCCTGCAAGCGGTCAGCCAGGGCGCGAGCAAAAAGCTCTATGACGGCCAGACCAGCGTCAGCATTCTCAGTCCGGCAGGCTTGCTCGCTGGCTACAGCCCGGACGCCAGCAAACTCAGCCAGCGCCTGGACGCCGTGGACAAAACCAACGGTGCCGAACTGATTCGTATGCTCGGCACCAGCACCAAAACCACCAGCCTGCACAGCAATGAGCAGTTGAAAGTGCTGTCACCGTTCCAGCCGATTCCTGGCGGCAAGTCGTGGGGGTGTTGCTCGACGTGCCGGAGAAAGTCCTGGTCGGCCCGGCCGAAGCGCTGAAAAAACAACTCGATGAAAGCAACACCGCCGGCACCCTGGTCGAACTCAGTCTGGGCGTGATCGCCGCACTGATCGGCCTGTTGCTCGTATGGTTGATGGCCCGCAGCGTGACCAGGCCGATCCTCGGCGTGGCCCTCATGCTCGAAGACATCGCCAGCGGCGAAGGTGATTTGACCCGACGCCTGGCCTACGACAAGAAGGATGAACTGGGCCAGTTGGCTGGCTGGTTCAACCGTTTCCTCGACAAGCTGCAACCGATCATCGCCGAGGTGAAACGCTCGGTGCAGGACGCGCGCAGTACCGCGGATCAATCCTCTGCCATCGCCACCCAGACCAGCGCCGGCATGGAACAGCAATACCGCCAGGTCGATCAGGTGGCGACCGCCTCCCACGAAATGAGCGCCACCGCCCAGGACGTCGCCCGCAGCGCCGCCCAGGCCGCCCACGCCGCGCGCGATGCCGATCAGGCGACCCGTCAGGGCTTGACCGTAATCGACCGCACCACCACCAGCATCGATAACCTCGCCGCCGACATGAGCGCAGCGATGGTGCAAGTCGAAGGCCTGGCGGCGAACAGCGAGAAGATCGGTTCGGTGCTGGAAGTGATTCGCGCCATCGCCGAGCAGACCAACCTGCTGGCCCTCAACGCCGCGATCGAAGCGGCTCGCGCCGGTGAAGCCGGACGCGGCTTTGCCGTGGTGGCCGATGAAGTGCGTAACCTGGCGCGACGCACTCAGGAATCAGTCGAGGAAACCCGTCAGGTGATTGAGCAATTGCAGAGCGGCACCCAGGACGTGGTCGGTTCGATGAACAACAGCCATCGTCAGGCTCAGAGCAGCGTCGAGCAAGTCAGCCAGGCGGTAACGGCGCTGCGCCAGATTGGCGACGCGGTGACGGTGATTACCGACATGAACCTGCAAATCGCCAGCGCGGCGGAAGAACAGAGCGCGGTGGCCGAGGAGATCAACAACAACGTGGCGACCATTCGCGATGTGACCGAGTCGTTGTCGGGGCAAGCGAATGAATCGGCGCGAGTGAGTCAGTCGCTCAATAGCCTGGCGAACCAGCAGCAGAGCTTGATGGATCAGTTCCGCGTCTGACGCCCCCCCTGAGCCCGCTCGATACCCCCGTAGGAGCTGCCGAAGGCTGCGATCTTTTGATCTTGATCTTCGGCAGTTTCAACACCCTAAAAATCAAGATCAAAAGATCGCAGCCTTCGGCAGCTCCTACGGGGGTATCGAGTGGGCTCAGGGGTTGCGTCTGGGGAGTTCGATGACGACCTTCAACCCACCCCACTCGCTGTCCTGCAACAGCAGTTTCCCGCCCCAGGTGTCGACGATGTCGCGCACAATCCCCAGCCCCAACCCATGCCCGTCAGTCTGCTCATCCAGCCGCCTCCCGCGACTGAACACATGAGCCCGCTGGTCCTCGGGAATCCCTGGCCCATCGTCCTCCACACTCAGCTCAAACCCTTGAGCCGTCTCGACCACGCTCAAGCGAACCTCGGCATCTGCCCATTTGCAGGCGTTATCCAATAGATTGCCGAGCAGTTCCAGCAGGTCTTCGCGATCCCACGGCAACTGCATACCGGCCGGTGCGCGATAGCTCAAGTCAAGGTGTTCGCCGTGAATCATGTTCAAGGTGGCCAGTAGCCCCGGCAACTCGACATCGCAATCAAATAACGCCCCCGGCAGCGCATCGCCGGACAATCGAGCGCGGTTGAGTTCGCGATTCAAGCGTTGCTGAACCTGTTCAAGCTGTTGCTGGAAGACCTTGCGCAGTTGCGGATGGTCGTCGAGTTTTTCGCTGGAGGCCAGGCTGAGCAACACCGCCAACGGGGTTTTCAAGGCGTGCCCGAGGTTGCCCAAGGCATTGCGCGAGCGCTTGAGGCTGTCTTCGGTGTGGGCCAGTAGATGATTGATCTGCGCCACCAGCGGCTCCAGCTCCACCGGCACCTGATCATCGAGTTGCGAGCGCTGGCCTTGTTGTAACTGGGCGATCTGCTCGCGGGCCTTTTCCAGCGGACGCAGGGCGCGGCGCACGGTGAGCCGTTGTAGCAGCAGAATCAGAATCAACCCCGCCAACCCGAGTCCAAGACCGACCTGCTGCATGCGCAAGAAGCTCTCGCGCACCGGCGTGTAATCCTGCGCGACGCTGATGGAAATCGACTGGCCCAACCGCCGATAGTCCGAGCGCAACACCAGCAACTGCTGCCCTTCCGGGCCCAATTGCAGGTTGCTCTCCAGACCGGGGCTCTCAAGGCGAGGCAGTTCCTGGTCCCACAGCGAGCGGGAGCGCCAATGGCTGTCGGCGAAATCGATGCGGAAGTAATGCCCGGAAAACGGCCGCTGATAGGCCGGCGCCAGGTGTCGTTCATCCAGTTGCAACCCTTGAGGGCCGCGCACCAGCGCCGATAGCAGGTTTTCACTGTCATTGCGCAGCCCGGCTTCGAGGTAGCGCTGTAAACCCAATTCGAAACACCACAGGCTCGTTTGCGCCAGCACCAGGCCGACGATCACCATCACGCTGATCAGCCCCAGGCTCAAGCGGCGCTGGATCGACCTCACCGGGCTTGCCCGCCGAACAGGTAACCCTGGCCGCGACGGGTTTCAATCACGCTGCGTCCAAGCTTGCGCCGCAGGTGGTTGACGTGGACTTCGAGCACATTGGAGTCGCGCTCGGTTTCACCGTCGTAGAGGTGTTCGGCGAGGTGGCTTTTGGAGAGGATCTGCTCCGGGTGCAGCATGAAGTAGCGCAGCAGACGGAATTCAGCGGCGGTGAGCTGAATGTCGGCGCCGTCGCGGGTCACGCATTGACGACCTTCATCCAGGTGCAGCCCGGCGGCCTTGAGCGTCGGCTGGTTGGCATGGCCGTGGGAACGCCGCAGCAAGGCCTGGACTCGCAGGTGCAGCTCTTGCGGGTGAAAGGGTTTGGTCAGGTAATCGTCGGCGCCAGCCTTGAGGCCTTCAATCCGCTCGGCCCAGGAATCGCGCGCGGTCAGGATCAGCACTGGCGTTGACAAGCCGCCGGCTCGCCATTGGGTCAGCACTTCAAGCCCGGGTAACCGGGCAGGCCGAGGTCAAGAATGATCAGGTCATAGGGCTCGCTGCTACCTTGGTACACCGCGTCGCGTCCGTCGGCCAGCCAGTCTACGGCGTAACCCTGGCGGTTGAGGCCGGCTATCAATTCGTCGGCCAGGGGCACGTGATCTTCCACCAGGAGCAAACGCATCGATCAATCTTCCTTGTCTTTCAGTAAACGGCCAGTGGCGGCCTCGATGTCCAGTTCGCGGACCACGCCGTCGGTGGTCAACAGCTCGACTTCATAAATGTAGACGCCATGTTTTTCTTCAAGCTCGGCTTCCAGCAGTTTGGAGCCGGGATAGCGTTCCAACGCCTGCTGCAGCAGTTGCTCCAGCGGCAGGATGACGCCCTGCTGACGCAAGCGCAGGGCTTCGTCCTGATCCAGATCGCGGGCCATGACCACTGAGCAAAACGCCAGAAGCAGCAGCGCCATGCGTGAAAATGAAAGCACCTTCATTACGTATCCTGATGATCCTTGAGAACCTGCCCGCTGACAGCGTCTAATTCCAGGTCCCACTCAATGCCCTGCGGATCGCGCAGTTCCACCTGGTAGACGTACTTGCCGTACTCTTCTTCCAGATCGGTTTGGGTGATGACGGAGCCCGGGTGTTTGGTCAGTGCCGTGGCATTGAGTTTCTCGAAAGACACAATGGTACCAGCGTCGCGTAGCCTCAGGGCTTCGTCGGGACCGAGGTCACGAGCCAGGGCAAGGCTGGCGGTCATGCCGATGATGGATGCGATGGACAGGGCAGTCAGGGTTTGCATGGGTGTCTCCGTATTTTTATGTGTTGCCTACGGGGTGCACCTTAGCGGGGTGAACTTAACTGAAACTGAATTGCCATCATTGGAGCGACTGCATACACCCCCTGTAGGAGCTGCCGAAGGCTGCGATCTTTTGATCTTCGGCGGCTTCATGGGTATCAAAGATCAAGATCAAGATCAAGATCAAGATCAAGATCAAGATCAAGATCAAGGTCAAAAGATCGCAGCCTTCGGCAGCTCCTACATTGAACGCCTGCGCCATAACATTGCAGCCATACGCCGCTTTTGCGACACACGTTTATAATCCGCCTGCTTGCCCGATATCGAGACCGGTATGACCGCTATCCACATCAAGTTCCCTTCACTGACCCTCAAGGCCGGCCCCGGGCCTTTGCACGCATCCGTGAAAACGGGCTGAGCGCCGCCGACGTGGGCACGTTGCCGGGGGCGGCTGGTGGGCCCAAGGCGCTGGGGATTCAAGGTCTGGACCTGGCGCTGTTCGGCGAATGGCTACCGGCGGCACCCCGAGAGCGTTCGCTGATCGGTGCCTCGGTGGGCTCCTGGCGGTTCGCCAGCGCGTGTCTGCCGGACGCCGCCGAAGGCATTCGGCGTCTCGGTCATCTGTACACCGAGCAGAATTTCGACAAGGGCGTGACCATGGCGCAGATCAGCCAGAGCTCGCGGCGCATGCTCGATGAGTTGCTCGAGGGTCGCGACGCCTCGATCCTCGACAACGCCCACTACCGACTGAACATCATGGTGGTCAAAAGCCACGGCCTGCTCGCCCACGATCATCGTGGCCGTCTGGGGTTGGGGCTGTCGTCGGTGATCGCCGACAACTTGCGGGGTCGCGCGCGGTTGTCGCGGCATTTCGAACGGCTGATCATTCATGACCCGCGCCTGGCGCCGCCGGTCAAAGCGTTGACTGACTTCCCATCGCGCTTTGTTGCGTTGAATGCCGGCAACCTGCGCCAGGCCTTGCTCGCGTCGGGCTCGATCCCGATGGTCATGGAAGGCGTGCGTGACCTGCCGGGTGCTGGCGCCGGAACCTTCCGCGACGGCGGTCTTCTGGACTATCACCTCGACCTGCCCTACAGCGGCAACGACATCGTGCTCTATCCGCACTTCACGGACCGGGTGATCCCCGGCTGGTTCGACAAAACCCTGCCGTGGCGCCGCGCCTGCCCCACTCGCTTGCAGAATGTTCTGCTGCTGGCGCCTTCGAAGGATTACCTGGCGCGCCTGCCTTACGGCAAACTGCCGGACCGCAATGACTTCAAGCGCTTCATGGGCGATGCCCCGAGCCGGCAGAAATACTGGCGGGCAGCGATGGATGAAAGCCGCCGGATGGGCGATGAGTTCCTCGAACTGGCCGCCAATGGTCGCCTCGGCGAGCGCTTGCTGACCCTTTAGTCAGTGTTTTGCCCAGAGCTCTGGTAAACTCGCCGCCTGCCCACATCGCCGCGGCGATCGCCACCTGACAGAGCTGAAAATCACTGTGGAAATTTTCAAAGAGTTTACCTTCGAGTCCGCCCACCGCCTGCCTCACGTACCGGACGGCCACAAGTGCGGTCGCCTGCACGGTCACTCGTTCAAAGTGGCGATCCACTTGAGCGGTGACCTCGATCCGCACACCGGCTGGATCCGCGACTTCTCGGAAATCAAGGCGATCTTCAAGCCGCTCTACGAGCGCCTGGACCACAACTACCTGAACGACATTCCTGGCCTGGAAAACCCGACCAGTGAAGTACTGGCCAAGTGGATCTGGACTGAGTTGAAGCCACTGCTGCCGGAACTCAGCGCAATTCGCATCCACGAGACGTGCACCAGCGGTTGCATCTATCACGGCGAGTAAAAACAGCGGACTCAGAAGAACCACCGACGACGGTGGTTTTTTTATGCCTGTCGTTTCACCCTCACGCCGAGTACAGTCATGCCCCATCCTTGGCCCAAAGGAACCCGTCTCATGTCACCGCTTATTCGTCCTGCTACGCTTGAGGACATCGCGCAGATCGAGGCCATCGTCGAGGCGGCTTACTCGCCTTACATCGAGCGCATCGGCCGCAAACCCGCACCAATGCTGGACGACTACACCAGCCAGGTGCTGGCCCGACGTGTCCACGTGCTCGCCCACGAACACACACTCAGCGGCTTTGTGGTGCTGATCGACACGGAAAATTACTTGCTGCTGGACAACATCGCGGTCAGCCCGGCGGCCAAGGGCCAAGGTTATGGCCGACAATTGCTCGAATTCGCCGAACGCCACGCACTCGAGGCCGGTTACCCGTCAATCCGGCTCTACACCAACGAAGCGATGAGCGAAAACATTGCGCTGTACACCCGCCGAGGGTTTGTCGAAACCCATCGCGTCGAAGAAAACGGCCTGCGCCGGGTGCACATGAGCAAAAAGTTGGGCTGAACCCAGCGGATACCTGTGGGAGCGCGCCTGCTCCGGGCGGCGTTCCGACGAAAGCGGTCTGTCAGTCACATCAATGCTGGATGTGCCGCCGTCTTCGCGAGCAGGCTCGCTCCCACAGTGAGTCTTCAGCAAATACAGAAAATGCGTTTCGTCAGTTACTGAATAAGCCACCTTCTGAGGTGGTTTTTTATGCCTATGCTTTTGGGCTCGCAACCTCCAAGAGAACACGGGCATGACTGACTGGCCACTGCCTCAAAGCTATCGCTTCAACGGGCACTCCGTTCGATACGCCGTACGGGGTGACGGGCCACCGCTGGTGTTCGTGCATGGCACGCCCTTCTCTTCTTACGTGTGGCACCGCATTGCACCGCACTTCATCGCCACGCATCGGGTGCACTACTTTGATCTGCTGGGCTACGGGCAATCCGAACAACCTGACGGCGATGTGTCCCTCGGCGTGCAAAACGGGCTATTGGCGCAGTTGTTAGAGCATTGGGGCCTGGATCGCCCCAACGTGGTAGCCCACGATTTCGGCGGCACCACCGCTTTGCGCGCTCATCTGCTCAACGGCAAGGATTACCGCAGCCTGACGTTGATCGACCCGGTGGCGCTGACGCCGTGGGGTTCGCCGTTCGTGCAGCATGTGCGCCAGCATGAGGTGGCATTCAGTGGGTTGCCTGATTACATCCAGCGAGCCATCGTGCCGACTTACATTCGTGGGGCGATCAAGCGCGAAATTCCCGATCATGAGCTGGCGCCATATGTGCAGCCCTGGCTTGGGGAGCCGGGGCAAGCGGCGTTCTATCGGCAGATCGCGCAGATGGACGAGCGCTATACCCGCGAGGTCGAAGGGCTGTACCCGACGATTCGGTGCCCGGTACAGATTCTCTGGGGGAGGATGACCAGTGGATTCCCATTGAGCGCGGGCGGGCATTGCACCGGATGATTCCGGGAGCGCGGTTTCAGGCGGTTCCAAATGCCGGGCATTTGGTCCAGGAAGATGCGCCGGAGGCGATCGTCGCGGCTTTGATGCAGTTTTTGCCGCAACGCGAATCTTCCTGAGTAAACCGAATCCCCTGTGGGAGAGAGCCTGCTCGCGAAGGCGGCCTGACAGTCACGTTGATGTTGAATGTGCCGCCGTCTTCGCGAGCAGGCTCGCACCCACAGGGGTCTTGTGTTCCGTCAGGCGCACCGCTTTCGCGCCCGCAACGGGCCAAATCCCCCTCCTCGTCTATACATAACCACGCCATCCCATGCCTGGCACGACCACTGCAACCCTGCGCGCGTCTCTCTCATCCAGCAAGGAACGCCACATGACGCAGAACGATCCGGGTAACGATTACCCCCTCAGCGAAGTCCCGATGCATGCCCGCAAAGGCCTCGCCTCCACGGCGATGGTGCTGCTGGGTTTCACCTTTTTACCGCGACCATGTTTGCCGGCGGCAAGCTCGGCGTGGCCTTCAGTTTCGGCGAGATGATGGCGGTGATTGTCGTCGGCAATCTGCTACTGGGAATCTACGCCGCCGGCCTGGGCTACATCGCCTTCAAGAGTGGCCTCAACTCGGTACTGATGGGGCGTTTCTGCTTCGGCGAAGTCGGCAGTAAGCTCAGTGATTTGATCCTCGGGCTCACCCAGATAGGCTGGTACGCCTGGGGCACCACGGCCGCCGAGGTGCTGGGCAAATATTTCGAACTGGACCCGGGCACGGTGCTCGGGCTGATGCTGCTGGGCACAGTGATTCCGCCGATTGGCGGGGTGATCATGGCGGACTTTTTCTTCCGTTATCGCGGTCAATACCCACGGCTGGCCGACGCCCGGCTGCCGGCGTTCAACTGGCCCGGCCTGAGTGCTTATGCGGTCGGGACGGTGGCCGCGTTCAGCTCGCCGTGGGTCGCGCCGCTGGTAGGAATCGCTGCTGGCGCGCTAACGTATGTGATATTGACCGGCGTGCTGGGTGTCCGTACTGCCGATGCACCACTTCAAGATATCTAAAAGGATTCGCCTGATGCACATCATCAACGCCCGCCTGCGTAACCAAGAAGGCCTGCATGAGTTGCACCTGGAAAACGGCCTGATCAGCAACATCGCCCGTCAGACCGAAGCCCCGACCCTGGGCGCCGACGACCTCGACGCCGGCGGCAACCTGGTGGTGCCGCCCTTCGTCGAGCCGCACATTCACCTCGACGCCACGCTCACCGCCGGCGAGCCGCGCTGGAACATGAGCGGCACGCTGTTTGAAGGCATCGAATGCTGGGGCGAACGCAAAGCCACCATCACCCTGGAAGACACCAAGACCCGCGCCAGGAAAACCATCCAGACCCTGGCTGCCCACGGCATCCAGCATGTGCGCACCCACGTCGACGTCACCGACCCGACCTTGACCGCGCTCAAGGCGATGCTCGAAGTCCGCGAGGAAAGCCGTCACCTGATCGACCTGCAAATCGTCGCCTTCCCCCAGGAAGGCATCGAGTCGTACCGCAACGGCCGGGAGTTGATGGAAGAAGCCATCCGCATGGGCGCCGACGTGGTCGGCGGCATTCCGCATTTCGAGTACACCCGCGATCAAGGTGTCAGTTCGGTGAAGTTCCTGATGGACCTGGCCGAACGCACCGGTTGCCTGGTGGACGTGCATTGCGATGAAACCGACGACCCGCATTCACGCTTCCTCGAAGTGCTGGCCGAAGAAGCCCGCAGCCGCGACATGGGTTCGCGGGTGACCGCCAGCCACACCACGGCGATGGGCTCTTACGACAACGCGTACTGCGCCAAGCTGTTCCGCTTGCTCGGGCATTCGGGGATCAGTTTCGTCTCCTGCCCCACGGAAAGCATTCACCTGCAAGGACGCTTCGACAACTTCCCGAAACGCCGTGGTGTGACCCGAGTGAATGAGTTGCTCGAAGCGGGGATGAACGTGTGTTTCGGCCAGGATTCGATCGTTGACCCGTGGTATCCGCTGGGCAATGGCAATATCCTGCGGGTGCTCGAGGCGGGCCTGCACATTTGCCATATGCTCGGTTATCGCAACCTGCAAAGTGCGCTGGATCTGGTGACAGATAACAGTGCCAAGGCCATGGCTCTGGGGGATCGTTATGGACTGGTGCCTGGGCGGCCGGCGAATATGTTGATTCTGTCGGCGGACAGTGATTACGAGGTGATTCGCAGCCAGGGTTTGCCGCTGTATTCGATTCGCGGGGGTGAGGTGTTGATGAAGCGGCAGATGCCGGTGGTGGAATGGCCACAACAGGTCTGAATGTTCGCTGACTGGGCGGGCCTGTTCGCAGGCAAGCCTCGCTCCTACAGGTCACGTTTTGTGCCGAAATCCCGTAGGAGCGAGGCTTGCCCGCGAAGGCAATCTAACAATCATCCCATCAACCGCGCCGTGCCAAACAACCTCACCCGACTCAACTGGCCCTGCTCTTCCTCCAACAAAATCGGCGCCGTGCCGCCAGGCATAACCACCTTCACCGCCCCCGCCTTCACCCAGCCCACCCGCCAACCCGCGCAAGCCACCGCGCTGGCGCTGGTACCCGACGACGCCGTCGGCCCTTCCCCGCGCTCGAACACCCGCGCCATGATTCGCCCTTCGGACTCCAGCATCGCCCATTGCAGGTTCACTCCCGCCGCACAAGGCTGCCCGGCCCCGGTTGGCACGGCATAAGCGATCCGCATCAGCCCTTCGGACAACCCCGGTTCGCGCATCCGTTCAGTGCTCGGCAAGGCATCGGCGTCGGTCACCAATGTCACGCAATGGGGATTGCCTATCCGCACAAACTGGCTCCGGCCCCACGCAGGACTGAGCGCCGATAGCGACTGCACATGGCTAACGTCGTGATTGTTCAACATCACGCTTTCAACCTCTTGCGCACCCACCGCCGCTGGCCCGAACAAGGGCTTGCCCAAGTCCAGCCAGAAGCCTTGCGCGCCATCGATTCCGGCTGGTTTCACCGACGTTTCCACGGGCGACAATGTATCGGTCTTGTCGTGATGAACCCTGAGCAAGCAGCCACCGTCAGCCAGCATCAACCCTTGTTCACTGAGTGATTGGGAAAAAATCGTCAGCCCGTTGCCACTGCGCTCGGCCAACGTGCCGTCGGTGTTGACGATCAGCAGGTCAAACGGTGGCGCCGCTTGAAACGGGCCCACCAGCAGGCCATCGCAACGATGGTCTTTGCTGCCGGGCGGCTGAGTCCCGGTCGCCCATCCGCAGAACGCCTCGATGGCCGACAGCGCCCAGCTCTCGCGGGATTGCGCAGCAAGGCTGGCCAGAGCGGGCAGTTCGATACCGCGGCGGCGTACCGCATCAGGCGCCACTACCGCGTAGATATTGCCTCGAGCGTCGTAGAACGGCGTCATGGATCGGTCCTGAGGTCAGCGTCAAAAGTGCCAACACTGTAGACGTCAAAACCCGGCGATGAAATACCGCCCCGGCGTCACCCCAAACGCCCGTCGAAACATCGCAATAAACGCGCTGATATTTTCATACCCCAACTCCAGCGCAATCGTCGTCACGACCTCCCCGGCGGCCAGCAACTCCAGCGCCCGCAACAATCGCGCGCGTTGGCGCCATTGGCTGAAGGTGAAGCCGGTTTCGCTGACAAAACGCCGGGCCAGGGTTCGTGCCGACACACCGCCCCACTGCGCCCATTGCTCCAGCGAACGGTGGTCGGCGAGGTCATCGACCAGTGCCTGGATGATCCGCCGCAATCGCGGATCCTGGGGCAGCGGCAGGCCGAAGGGGTCGGCGGGCGATGCGGCGATTTCGTCGAGGATGAGTTGGGCGATCCGATCCTGGCGCTGATCCAGTGCGCCCCCGCCCCAAGTCGCCGCTCGATCAACGGCCTCTCGCAGCAGACCCGAGGTGGCGATGATGCACGGCTGCTGCGGTAACCCGGCACAGGCAGGCGCTGCCACGTAGACACTCCAGCCATGGAACGGGCCGTGTGAGCGCAAACCGTGGAGGCAATCCGGTGGAATCCACACGGCGTGGGTGACCGGCACTACCCAGTGATGATCCGCTGCGTCGACCGACAACAACCCGCGTCGCGCCCCGAGCAATTGGCCGCGGGCATGCTGGTGCAAGGCACTTTGGCGCTCAACCGGACTGTCCAGAGTGACGGCAAACACCGATGCAGCGGTGGACGACTGCGCCAACTCTGTGGACATCAGTGGTTTAACCATTGGCAGTTTCACGTTATCGAATGACCTGGATGACGCAGTTTAGCCATGAACAACGCTCTAGGCTGAACCTTCATTCAACAGGAGTCACCGTTATGCGCGCCGAAGACCTGCTTCCCGACCCTCTCGACCAAAGCCAATTCAACGGCACGTCCGTGCGCAAAGGCACGGTCGGAGCCTTTCTGATCAATGCGCGAACGCTGGCCGATCCAGGTGCCAGCGACGAGCAGCGGCGGGTGGCCGAGCAAGACATCATCGAGGCCTTGCCGGCGCTGCGGGCGTTGGGTTTGTTCGAGATCCTGCAAGTGCGTGACCCACACTTGCGCGTTTTGTGCGAACGCCACTGACACCCGCGCTCGCGATGGAGGGTCAGGCTGTGCAAGGATGTCACCCTGCCTGACCGCGAACCGCAGCGGACGCTGATCGAACCTCACCGGTGAGTCACTGTCCCTTGGGTACGCGACGTTTTTTGCCAAGGAACGATATGACCAACCTCAACGCCCAAACCTCATTTGTTCCCGGACGCCTGGAACAAATGTCCACGCGCATCGCCTTCTTCATCGCCGGTTTCGGTATCGCTGCGTGGGCGCCATTGGTGCCCTATGCCAAGGCCCGCGCCGGGCTGGATGAAGGGACGCTCGGTTTGCTGCTGTTGTGCCTGGGGGTAGGGTCAATCCTGGCAATGCCGATAGCGGGGATGCTGGCCACGCGTTTCGGCTGTCGCCGCGTGGTGAGCGCCGGGGTGTTGCTGATCTGCGCGGCGCTGCCGCTGTTGGCGACGGTGTCGTCGATTCCGGCGTTGATTGCCGCGCTGTTCATGTTTGGCGCGGGGCTGGGCACGGTGGATTCGACGGTCAACCTGCAAGCGGTGATCGTCGAGCGGGCTAGTGGCAAGACCATGATGTCGGGCTTCCATGGCTTGTTCAGCCTCGGCGGAATTGTTGGCGCGGCGGGTGTCAGCGCCCTGCTCGGCCTCGGCGTTTCGCCGTTTGGCGCAACGCTGGTGGTGATCGTGCTGCTGATCGTCGCGTTGCTTAAAGCGGTGCCGCATCTGCTGCCTTACGGCAGTGAAAGTTCCGGCCCGGCGTTCGCCGTGCCCCATGGCATCGTGCTGTTTATCGGCGTGATGTGTTTCATCGTGTTCCTCACTGAAGGTGCCGTGCTCGACTGGAGCGCGGTGTTCCTGGCGTCTGAGCGCGGGATCGACACGGCGTATGCCGGGTTGGGTTATGCGGCGTTTGCGCTGACCATGACCGCCGGGCGTTTGACCGGGGATGCGATTGTCCGGCGTCTGGGCGCAACGAAGGTCATTGTGTTTGGTGGGCTGATAGCCGCAGTGGGCCTGGCGCTGGCGACATTCGCCCCGACCTGGGAAGCGGCGCTGGTGGGTTATGCGCTGGTCGGCGCGGGTTGTTCGAACATTGTGCCGGTGCTGTACACCGCAGTGGGCAAACAGACCGTCATGCCGGAAAGCATCGCCGTGCCTGCCATCACCACCCTCGGTTATGCAGGGATACTCGCCGGCCCGGCAGTGATCGGGTTCGTCGCCCATGGTAGCAGTTTGAGCTTTGCCTTTGGGTTGATGGCGGTGTTGCTGGTGGCGGTGGCCATTGGCGGGAAAGTGCTGAAGGTTTGAAAAGCTTCGCGAGCAGGCTCGCTCCCACGGGGGATCTTCAGCGAACACAATATCTGTGTACGACAAAGATCAATGTGGGAGCAAGGCTTGCCCGCGATGAAGCCACCCCGGTCTATCAGAACCCGACGCTGGCCTGCACAAAGAACGTGCGCGGTGCGCCAACGTAGATCCCCGAGTTGTTGTCGCTGGAACGGGTGAAGTACTGGTGATCGAACAGGTTTTTCACCCCGGCGCCGAGTTTCAGGTTTGACAGTTGCGAACCGAAGTCATAGCCCCCGCGCACGTTCCAGGTCACGTAACCCGGCATGTCGCCGTACTGCCCGTCAGCGCTGCCGTCGGTGATGTAGTTGCCGGTGAAGCTGCCATCGGCATTCACGCCGGTGCCCGGTGAGTGCTGCTTGGACTGGGCGAAACCGTCGATGTTGTAGGTCCAGCGATTCACGTCGTAACGCAAGCCAACCGTGGCCACCTGACGTGAATAGAACGGCAAATCACGCCCCTTGAAGCCCGGAATCTCGCCTTCGTAAGTGGCACGGGTGTAGGTGAAACCGGCGTTGGCAGTCAGGCCGTCGAGCCGTGGGTCGAGCGCTGACATATCGTAATGCACCGACGCTTCAAGGCCCTGGTGCTTGGTGGCGCCGAGGTTGGTCCAGCCCACGTCGTTGCTGATGTATTGCAGTTCGTCATCGAAGTCGATGTAGAACAGCGTCACTTCCCCGCCCCACACGTCATCGTTGTAGCGCGTGCCGAGCTCGTAGGTCTTGGCCTTCTCCGGGTTCAAGCCGTTGGCGGTGCTGTCACCCGAACCACCCTGGCCGAGCTGGAAATATTGCAGGCTGCCAAACGACGTCTCGTAGTTGGCAAACAGCTTCCAGGCGTCGGACAGGTGATACATCACGCTCAGCGCCGGCAGCGGTTCGTTGCTTTCAATGCTGCGGTTTTTCTCCGGGACGCGTTTGCCTGCGGTATCGAGGACGGCGCGGTCGTGCCAGTCAGTGCTGATGTGTTCGAAGCGGATGCCCGGGGTCACGGTCCAGTTGCCGACGTCGATTTTGTTATCGAGGTACACCGAGTTGGCTTCGGTGCCGCCGGTACGGTCCTGGAATACATGGCCGTCAGACGTCGGGGTGATCACCGGTTGGTTGTTGACCAGCGCCACGCGGCTCGATTGTTCGTGCATCGCTTCCTTGAGGTAGCGATAACCGACGCTGACTTCCTGGGTAGTCGGCCCGACATCAAACACATGGGAGACCCGTGGCTCGACGCCCAGGGTGTAATAAGAACGCGGATAAGAGCTGAGGGTTTGCTGGTCGCGGGCGGCGATGTTGCTGCCACGAAAACTGTCCGTGTAGTAGGTCAGCACTTCAGCCTGGGTACGGTCGTCGATCTGCCGCGTCCACTTGAACGACACGTCTTTACGGCGGCCAGTGAAGTTGTCGTAATCGCGCACGGACTGGAACGGACTGGCATCGTACTGCTTCTGCGTCAGGCCGCCGGGCATGTCGGCGCTGGCGTCGTAGTAGTGGAAATTCAGGCTGAAATCGTCAACATCGGTCGGCGCCCAGTGGGTCTTGAGGATCACGTCGTCGATGTCGTTGCCGTTGTTGCTTTCGCGGTAACCGTTGCCGTTCACCCCGGTGTACAACAGCGCTACGCCCATGCCGTTGTCCGCCGTGCCACCGACAAACGCGGTGTCGACATGCTTCCAGCCGCCGTGCCCGGAGGTTTCCAGGGTGGTGCCGATTTCACCGGTGGCTTTTTCCGGGATCGCGCGGGTCACGAAGTTGATTACACCGCCGACGTTCTGCGGCCCGTAACGTACGGAACCAGCGCCGCGCACCACGTCGATACTGTCGAGATTGCCTGCGGAAATCGGTGCCATCGACAACTGCGGCTGGCCATACGGGGCGAACGCGGCCGGTACGCCATCGATCAACACCGTGGAGCGCGGCGACAAACGCGAGGTCAGGCCACGCACGCCGACATTCAGGGCGATATCGCTGCCGCCGGTGCCGTTGGCATCTTGCACTTGCACACCCGGTACGCGACGCAGCACGTCGCCGACGTTCATGGCGCCCTGCTCGACCATCGCTTCGCGACGGATCACGGTCCGTGCGCCAGGATGGTTTTGCACCACGGCGGCATCGGCATCACCGAGCCAGTCACCGACAACCTTGATATCGGTCACGCCCAGTTCCAGCGGGCCGCTGCTGGTGGCAGTTGGCGCGGGTGTCAGGGTCACCGAGCCTTCATCAATCTGATATTCCAGACCACTGCCTTGCAGCAATTGGCGCAGGGCTTGTTCCGGTGACAAGTTGCCATCCACCGCAGGGGCCTGCTTGCCGGCGACCAGTTCCGGGCTGAAAAAACCTGCAACGACGTTTGCTGACCGAGCTGGCTCAAGGCCTGACCCAACGGTTGCGCCTGAATATGAATGGCGTCGGCGGCGAACGCCTGAGGCAACGCAGCGCTGACAGCCAATGCGAGGGCTAGACGCAGCCAAGGTTTTTTTGTTTTTAGCGGTGGTTTTTTCACGTCGAACGTTGTCCTGTGGATCGCAAGAATACGCGACTGTTAATGCAAACCAGTTGCAGTTGGACAAGAAGACGAAGAACTCGAAAAAAACCTGAACCTATCGCGAAATTATTTCCTGACTGCCATCAGGAAGGGTGCGCACCGCCACCGGCAAGATGCTCGGCAAGGCCTTGAGCAACGCGTCGGTGTTGTCGGATTTGAACACGCTGGTCAGGCGTAGATTGCCCACTTTATCGTTGCCGACCGTGAGCGGTTTTTCCCGATAGCGTGACACTTCGGCGGCGACTTCAGCCAGGCTGGCATTGTTGAACACCAGTTTGCCGCTGCGCCAGGCGGTCAGTTCGGGCGGGTTGACCGCGTAGGCGGCGGCCACCTTGCCCTGGGCATCGATGTGCGTGCCTAGGCCGGCGGTGAGGCTGATGAAATCGGCGCCATAGCCTTGAACCTTGACCGTGCCCTGCTCCACCGCGACCCTGGTTTGCGTCAAATCTCGGCGCACGTCGAAACGAGTGCCGGTGACGGTGACCTGGCCGTTGCCGGTCTCGACCACAAACGGTCGACGGGTGTCGTGCTCGACGCTGAACATCGCCTCGCCTTCCGTCAACTCGATGCCGCGACGGTCCTTTTCAAACCGCACCTGCACCCGGCTGCGGCTGTTCAGGTCGATGATCGAGCCGTCCGGCAACGCCACATGCTGACGCTCGCCCAGCGCCGTGGAAAACTCCGCGGTGTAGGTCGCCGGATGATACAAGCCGCTGAACATGCCCAAGCCGAGCGCCACCGCCAACACACTGGCGGCCACCGCGTAACGCACCAGAGGCCGACGTTTACGCCGCTCCCGCGGGCTGTCGCACAAGGCTTGCAGACGTTTGGCCGGCAACAGATCAGCCGCCGTCCACAAGCCCTGGAGCAATTGAAATTCATCGACATGCTGAGGGTGTTCAGCCAGCCAGGCCTCAAAACGTCGATGTTCCAAGACGTCCACGGCAGGCTCCTGCAAACGCACAAACCACCGTGCCGCCTCGTCGCGAACCGCTGTTTTCCCGCACACACAATCACGAGTATCCATCATGGAAATTCCTGTTTGGCCGGGGTTGGAAATAGGACGTCACGGCACGTCTCCCTGTAGGAGCTGCCGAAGGCTGCGATCTTTTCCGGTGCACCAGGAATCATGACTGCAATCCATCCAGTCGATCACGCAGATGGCGCAGGGTGCGGATCATATACTTTTCCACCATGTTCTTGGACAGCCCCAACCGCTCGGCGATTTCCGCCTGGGTCAGGCCTTCGATCTTCTGCCAGACGAACACCTTGCGGCAGTTGATCGGCAGCTCCGTGAGGGCCTGTTCAATGGAATCCGCCAACTGGATCGCATGCATGAAATGCTCCGGGTCGCCGGACGACGACACACTGTGATCAATCGCCTCGGATTCCATGGCGCCCCGCCGATCCTCACGCCGATAGCCATCCACCGCGATGTTGCGCGCGGTCTGGTGCAAGTACGCCCGAGGCTGCTCCACCGCCGCCGAATCGGACTCAAGCACCCGCACGAAGGTGTCGTGGGCCAGGTCCTCGGCCTGCTGACGATTTCTCAGGCGACGGGTCCAGGTGCCGATCAACTCTTCGTAATGCTCGAAAAAGCCGTGGGTGCGAGGCAGCTTGGGGGTCATTGCGGTGTGCTGTGGGGAGGAGGCGCGAATAGTAATGCTTCCTATTAACCGGAAGCAATGTATTCCACTTAACCGGCTGTTTTCGATGAGTTACTCCGCGTTGTGCGGCGCGACATGGCAAAAAGCAGCAGTTTCATTGACTCGTTTCGTCATAGATCAACGCTGTTCGGGCGCTTAGAGTGCCCACGCACCGAGCAGCTCAATGCGCTGGACAACAACATGAACACCGAGCGGGCCGACCGGCTGCTGGCTCTGCGCCGCAATTCCCTGCCATGAAACATAAGCGGCGTTGACCGCCCTGTTCAATCGCAGTGCAGAAAAGAACTCACCAAGAGGAAAGACGTGATGAACACTCCAGAAGTTTTTGTTGTCAGCGCCGCACGTACGGCCATCGGGACCTTCGGTGGTTCGCTCAAGGACGTCCCCCTGGCCGATCTGGCGACCACGGCGGTCAAGGCGGCCTTGCAACGCTCCGGTGTGGACCCGGCGCAGATCGGTCATCTGGTGATGGGCAATGTGATCCCGACCGAGACCCGCGATGCCTACATTTCCAGGGTAGCGGCGATGAACGCCGGCCTTGCGAAAGAGACGCCCGCCTACAACGTCAATCGCCTCTGCGGCTCCGGCCTGCAAGCCATTATCAGTGCGGCCCAGACCCTGTTGCTGGGCGACGCCGAAATCGCCATCGGCGCCGGTGCCGAGTCCATGAGCCGCGGACCGTACCTGATGCCTTCCGCACGCTGGGGTGCACGCATGGGCAACGTCCAGGCCATCGACTACATGCTCGGCATCCTGCATGACCCGTTCCACGGCATCCACATGGGCATCACCGCCGAGAACGTCGCCGAGCGCAACGGCATTACCCGCGAGATGCAGGACGCGCTTGCACTGGAAGATCAAAAACGCGCGGCGTTCGCGATTGCCAATGGCTACTTCCGCGAGCAAATCGCCGCCGTCGAAGTCCGTGATCGCAAGGAAACCAGGCTGTTTAGCGTCGACGAGCATCCTCGCACCACGACCCTCGAACAGCTGTCGCAGATGAAGCCCGCGTTCAAGAAGGACGGCTCGGTGACTGCCGGCAATGCTTCAGGCCTGAACGATGGTGCCGCTGCGCTGGTCATGGCCACCGGCAGCGCGGTTCAAGCCAACAACCTGCGGCCTCTGGCCCGCCTGGTCAGCTATGCCCATGCAGGTGTCGAACCGGAACTGATGGGCCTGGGACCGATACCAGCCACGCGCCTGGCACTCAAACGCGCGGGTTTGACCGTGGCGGATCTGGACGTGATCGAAGCCAACATCGCCTTCGCCGCTCAAGCGTGTGCGGTCAGTCAGGAACTGGAACTGGACCCGGCCAAAGTCAACCCGAACGGCTCGGGCATTTCCCTCGGGCACCCGGTGGGCGCGACAGGGGCAATCATTGCGACCAAAGCCATCCATGAACTTCACCGCATCAACGGCCGATACGCACTGGTGACCATGTGCATTGGTGGCGGTCAGGGGATTGCGGCGATATTCGAACGGGTTTAAATCATTGAGCGATGCCCGGTGGATCACCGGGCATCGTGACTGCTTGATGATTTCCTTCGGCAACTGGTCGCAATCCATCAATCCCCACCCTCCCCCGCCCCCTAAATTAGCTCCCAGAACCAGCCGCCGTGCCGTGCGGCCAGCCACTGTGGAGAGCGTCCCATGCAAAATTTCCAGACCCGCAAACAGCAAAGCCCCGTAGAGGGTTGGGATCATCAGGACCCGGAAGAGGCCTTCACCCTGCCCTCGCGTTATTTCTTTGACGAGACGCTGTTCAAGGCTGAGCGCGACAATATTTTCATGCACGCCTGGCACGTGGCCGGGCATGTCAGCGAGTTCGCCGAGCCGGGTCAGTACGTGGTGACCGACCTGTTCGACCAGAGCGTGGTAGTGGCGAAGAATCGCCAGGGCCAGATCCACGCCTTCCACAACGTTTGCCAGCATCGCGGCAATCGCTTGCTCGAAGAACGGCGCGGCACCACTGGCGGCGTGGTCCGCTGTGCCTATCACTCGTGGTGCTACGAAATGGACGGCAGCCTGCGCAGTGCGCCGCGCTGCGAGAAGATGAAGAACTTCGAGTTGCAACAATTCAACATTCCGCAAATCCGCACGGAAGAACTCGGCGGATTTATTTACTTCAACCTCGACCCGGCGGCGCCTTCGCTGCGGGACTTGTTTCCCGGTGCTGACGAGGAAATGCATCGGGTGTTTCCAGACCTGGCGAACATGCGCTTGATCGAGGAACAGGAGGTGATCGTGCCGGCCAACTGGAAGGTAATCATGGACAACTCCATCGAGGGTTATCACTTCAAGTTGTCCGGGCCGTGCCACATTGACCTGGCCAAGCTGATCGACTTCAAGGGCTATCAGTTGAGCAAACGCGACAACTGGTGGACCTACATCGCCCCGGCCAACCTCTCGGTGACCGAAGCCTACGGTGTGCCACTCAAGCCTGAGGTGAATCCCGACGAATGCTTTTTCAACATCGGCATGTGGCCGAACAACACCTTCTACACCTTCCCGTTTTCGGAGTTCCTGGGCTCGTTCATCATGATCCCGCTGGACGCCGAACGTTCACTGCTGCGCTTCGGTTACTACTCCAACAATGCCGAAACCGCGGCGGTCAGTGCGTCTTGCATGAAGTGGATGAACGAAGACCTGGGACCGGAAGACATTGCGCTGAACATCTCGGTGCAAAAAGGCCTGCATTCGCTGGGTTACGACCAGGGCCGCTACATGATTGACGCCCAGCGCAGCAATGAAAGCGAGCACCTGGTGCATCACTTTCATCGGCTGGTGTTTAACGGGATTCACGGCCCCTCCGCCGCTTGAGCCAACGCGGTCCCTGTGGGAGCGAGCCTGCTCGCGAAAGCGGTATGTCCGTCAACATCAATGTTGAATGATTGATTGCAATCGCGAGCAGGCTCACTCCCACAGGTCTGAGGCCTCTTCATAAAAGCTATTGATGGAGTAACGCAAACCATGGTCGATCATGAGTTTGATTACCTGATTGTGGGCGCAGGGTCAGCCGGCTGCGTGTTGGCCAACCGCTTGGGCGAAGACTCAAACGTACGGATTCTGCTGCTGGAAGCCGGGCCGGCGGACAAGAGCTGGACCATCGACATGCCCTCGGCCGTCGGCATCGTCGTGGGCGGCACGCGCTACAACTGGAGCTACAACTCCGAGCCGGAACCGTATCTGGACGGTCGCCGAATTGGCACGCCACGGGGCCGGACCCTGGGTGGTTCATCGTCGATCAACGGCATGGTCTACATCCGCGGGCATGCCCGGGATTACGACGCTTGGGCCGAGCAAGGTTGCAGCGGATGGAGCTATCAGGAGGTGCTGCCGTACTTCAAACGGGCGCAAACCCATGCCGACGGCACCGATGATTACCGTGGGGCGACGGGACATTTGCACGTCACGCCGGGCGATACCGAAACCCCGTTGTGCGCGGCGTTTCTGGCGGCGGGTGCCGAGGCCGGGTATGGCTTGAGCCGCGACTTGAACGGCTATCGCCAGGAAGCCTTCGGGCCGGTGGATCGCACCACCCGCAACGGGCGGCGCTGGAGTACCTCGCGGGGTTATTTGAGCGAGGCGCTGGCGCGGGGCAATGTTCGGGTGGCCACCGATGCGTTGGCGTTGCGCATTTTGTTCAAAGGCCAGCGTGCTGTCGGGATCGAGTACGAGCAAAACGGGAAAACCCATAAGGCTTTCGCCCAACGCGAAGTGTTGCTGACCGCCGGGGCGATCAATTCACCGCAGTTGTTGTTGCTCTCGGGCATCGGCCCGGCAGCCGAATTAAGGGCTCTGGGTCTGAACGTGATTCACGATCTGCCCGGCGTCGGCAAAAGGCTCAACGATCACCCGGACACCGTCGTCCAATACCGGTGCAAAAAACCGGTGTCGCTCTATCCGTGGACCACCGCGCCGGGCAAGTGGTGGATCGGCGCCCGTTGGTTCGTCACCCATGACGGACTGGCAGCGAGCAATCATTTCGAGGCCGGGGCGTTTATCCGTTCGCGGGCCGGGGTCGAGCATCCCGACCTGCAACTGACCTTCATGCCGTTGGCGGTGCAACCGGGCAGCGTCGATCTGGTGCCGGATCACGCATTCCAGATCCACATCGACCTGATGCGTCCTACCAGCCTGGGCAGCGTCACCCTGAACAGCGCCGACCCTCGACAGCCGCCGCGCATCCTGTTCAATTACCTGAAAACCGAGCAGGATCGAGCCGACATGCGTGCCGGTGCCCGGCTGGTGCGCGAGATCATCGAGCAACCGGCGATGGCCGCATTTAAAGGTGAGGAATTGGTGCCCGGCGCTCACGCCCAAAGCGACGAAGCGCTGGATACGTGGGCCAGAAACGTGACGGAAACCGGCTACCATGCCAGCGGCACCTGCAAAATGGGACCGATTGGCGACCCGCAAGCGGTGGTCGATCCACAGTTACGGGTGCACGGCCTCGACGGCCTGCGAGTAGTGGACGCCTCAATCATGCCGATCATCGTCAGCGGCAACACCAACGCGCCGACAGTGATGATCGCGGAAAAGGCCAGCGACCTGATTCGTGGCCTGCCAGCGCTGCCGATGGCTGATGCACCGGTCTGGAGCCATCCGCAGTGGCAGACTCGACAACGATAGAGATCACTCATGATTAATCAGTCGTCCAACAGCACAGAAAGTCGCTTCACCTGGCGCCGTGGCGATGTCGCGCCGTTGCGGGTCGCGGTGTTGCTGTTGCCGTCGTTTTCCAACTTCGGCCTGGCGGCGGTGCTGGAACCGTTGGCGATTGCCAATTGGCTGACCCAACGCCAGATATTTGAATGGTCGCTGTTGTCGCTGGACGGCGAACCGGTGCAGGCCAGCAATGGCCTGACCACCGTAGCCAACGACGGCCTGCGCGCCGATCAAGGTTTCGATGTGTGCCTGGTGATCGCCAGTTTCGATGTGCACAAACACAGCCGCAACCTGACGCTCAAGAGTTGGCTGCGTAAACAGGCGTTGTTCGGCGCGGTGTTGATGGGCGTCGAAACCGGCACCGAACTGCTGGCCGCCGCCGGGGTGCTGGACGGTTATGAAGCGGCCGTACATTGGGACAACCTGCAAGGCTTTCAGGAAAGCTATCCGCGGGTTCACGCCAAGCCGCAGCTCTATACGCTTGAGCGCCAACGCATGACCTGCGCCGGCGCCACCACCACGCTCGACATGCTGCTCGGCTGGATCGGCCAAAGCGTCGACAGCGACCTGTCCCGGAAATCGCCATGCACCTGCTGATGGGCCATGTGCGGGCGCCGGCCGATAACCAACTCGACGGCGGCCTGAGCAACACCGGAATGTACGGCAGCAAGATCCGCCGCGCGGTGCAGTTGATGGAAAAAGCGTTGGAGGAACCGCTGGATTGTGAGGCGATTGCCGGTCAGGTCGGGCTCTCGCGGCGGCAACTGGAGCGTCAATTCAAGCATCAAACCGGCCTGTCGCCGCTCAAGTACTACATCACGCTGCGCTTGGCCAAGGCCCACAGTTTGTTGCAACAGACGCGCCTTAGTGTGGCGCAAGTGGCGGCGTGTTCGGGGTTTGGTTCGCTGGAACATTTCTCCCGTACCTACCGTGCTCGCTTTGGCTGCCCACCCAGCGAAGACCGAAGCCAGGTCTTTACCGCCCCGGTGATGCGCCAGCCTTTAAGCAAGGCGCATCGCCCGGCCGAGGCGGACTGATTTATAACCAGCCAAGAAAGTTTCAGGCGAAAAATGCTCGTTGTAGCAGCTGGCGAAGCCTGCGTTCGGCCCGAGCCGAGCGCAGGCTTCGCCAGCTGCTACGGCATTAGCCGATAGCCCGGCTCTTCTTCATCCAGAATCCCCATCAGCGCGTTGAAATGCTTGTCGGCAAAACCTGGGTAATCCAGCCATTGCCGGCAAGTCTTGCGGGCGATCTCGTCGCTGGTAATGCGCAGTTCGCGGCCGGTTGAGAGTGCGGTGATGTAGGTCTCGCAGGCGCGCTCGAAATAGTACAAATCGTCGAACGCCTGGGCGATAGTCGGCGCCGCCACCAGCAGGCCATGGTTGCCCATCAACAGGATCGGTTTGTCCCCGAGCAAATGGCTGACGCGCTCGGCCTCGTCACCCAAGCCCATGCCGTCGAATCCGTTGTCGATCACTACGCGCTCGAAAAAGCGCATGGCGTTTTGTTCGATGGGTGGCAATCGTGAGTCCGCCAGGCAGGCCAGCGCGGTCGCGTATCTGGAATGGGTGTGCAGGATGCACCGCGCGTGGGGCTGGTTACGGTGCAAGGCGCTGTGCAAGGCCCATGCGGTAATGTCCGGCGCGTCCGGGCGGTCGAGGCTGGCCGGGTCATCGGCGTTGACCAGCAGCAAGTCACTGGCCTTGATCCGCGAGAAGTGCTTGCCGTAAGGGTTGATCAAAAACTCCCGACCGTCCCCCGACACCGCCACGCTGAAGTGATTGGCGATGGACTCGTGCAGGTTCAGCCGCGCGGCCCAGCGAAAGGCGCAGGCCAGGCGGATTCTCAGTTGCTCGACAGGTTGATTCATCGTGTGCCCTCAGCGTGGTAAATCGGCTTTTCGGCAGTGTAGAGAGACGCCGCGTCAGCACTTGATGGGAAACGACATTGGCTGCCGTTATTTCGCGGCGCTGGCACCGTGAAAAAACGGCGTGCTTATGCCGCGTTTGATCAAGAGCAGCGCTGCCGGCACCGCCATAGTGAGCGCCACGACCCACTTGGCTGGAGACACCGATGTTGCAGATTCCGTTGTTTATTGCGGGGTTTGGCAGGCGCCGCAGCAGGCGCGCTACCGGGCGGTGATCAACCCGGCGAATGAAAACGTGTTGGCCGAAGTGGCGGTGGCCGGGCCTGTTGATGCGCAACTGGCGATCAGTGCCGCGCGCCAGGCATTTGATCAAGGCCCCTGGCCAACGATGGCCGTCACCGAACGCGCGCAACTCATGCAGCGGATCGCCGGGTTGATCGAAAAGGATGCCGAGCATCTGGCACGTCTGGAAACCCTCAACGCCGGCAAGACCCTTGGCGAAAGCCTCGGCGACGTCGGTAATGTGGTCGCCACCTTTCGCTTCTATGCCGCGCTGCTGGAAACCGAAAGTGCCAGCGTCAACAGCCATGCGCCGGCCCATGTCATCAGCTTCAACCAACGCGAACCGGTGGGCGTTTGCGCGTTGATCGCGCCGTGGAATTACCCGCTGCTGCAAGCGGTGTGGAAGATCGCCCCGGCGCTGGCCGCCGGCAACACCGTGGTGTTCAAGCCCAGCAGCCTGACGCCGATGACTGCGCACCGGTTGGCTGAGTTGCTGGCTGAAGCGGGTTTGCCGGCGGGCGTATTCAACCTGCTCTGCGGTCCAGGCGATGTGGGTGAACTGCTCGCGGCAAGTGGTGACGTGGACCTGGTATCGCTGACCGGTGGGGCCGGGGCCGGCGGCAAGGTGATGCGTGCGGCCAGCGGTAACTTCAAGCGGGTGGCGCTGGAATTGGGGGCAAGAATCCGAACATCGTGTTTGCCGATGCCGATTTCGAAGTGGCGCTGGATCAAGCGCTGAACGCGGTATTTTTCAACGCCGGGCAGATCTGTTCCGCCGGTTCGCGGTTGCTGGTGGAGGACGGGATTCATGATCGATTTGTCGAGGCATTGCGCAAGCGGATTTTGAAGATTCGCCTGGGGGACGGCCTCGATCCACTGACGCAAATGGGACCGCTGATTTCGGCCGGCCAGCGCGATCAGATCCTGACGATGATTGCCGGCGCTGTTGAACAAGGCGCGACCTTGCTGGCCGGCGGCACAATTGCGGAGCAGTTCGAACGGGGTTTCTGGCTGCGCCCGACCTTGCTCGGCAGCGTCCGTGCCGACATGCGCATTGCCCGGAAGAAGTCTTCGGTCCGGTGATCACCGTCGAGCGCTTCAGCGGCGAAGCCCAGGCACTGCAGTTGGCCAATGACACGCCCTACGGCCTGGCCGCCGGGGTTTGGACCAAGGACCTCGGCAAGGCCTATCGGATGGCCAAACGGCTGCGGGTCGGCACCGTGTGGATCAACGACTACAACGCCGCGTTTCCCCAGGCACCGTGGGGCGGCTTCAAGTCCAGTGGCATCGGCCGCGAACTGTCCCGCGCCGGGCTCGATGAATTCACCGAACTCAAGCACATCTACCTCAACACCGAACCGGCGCCGTTGAACTGGTTCGGAGTTGATCAGTTGGGCTGAAGCCATGAGCCCAGTCAGCTAAGGAGTGAACACCGCAGCACCTGTGGGAGCGAGCCTGCTCGCGATAGCGGCGTGTCAGGCAACATTTTGTCGGCTGAATGATCGCTTTCGCGAGCAAGCCCGCTCCCACAGGTTCTGCGCCTTGACTGACTGGCACTTTGGTAAGCGCCCCACCACAGGCAGGCTTTTGCATCACCCCACAACAACAAGACCGCCACACCCCAAACCGCTGCCGACGTTTACCTTCGAGGAGTTGATCCCATGAAAGCCTTGCTCTTGCTTGCAACCCTTACCCTGCCGTTGATGGTGCACGCAGCGGAACCTGAATCCTGCGCCACCGTGCGGTTTTCCGATGTCGGCTGGACCGACATCACCGTCACCACCGCCATCACCAGCGAAGTGCTGGAGTCCCTCGGCTACACCACCAAAACCACCCTGCTGTCGATCCCGGTGACCTACCGCGCCCTGGCCGCGGGCAAGGACCTGGACGTGTTCCTCGGCAACTGGATGCCCACCACCGAAAACGACATCAAGCCCTTCCGTGACGCCGGCACCGTGGAAACCGTGCGCGCCAACCTGCACGGCGCCAAATACACCCTGGCCGTGCCGGATTACGTGTACGACGCCGGGCTGCACGACTTTGCCGACATCGCCAAATTCAAGGACAAACTCAACGGCCAGCTCTACGGTATCGAACCGGGCAACGACGGTAATCGGCTGATCCAGAGCATGATCGACAAGGACGCCTTCGGCCTCAAGGACTTCAAAATCGTGGAGTCCAGCGAAGCCGCCATGCTCTCGCAACTCAAGCGCGCCACCCGCAAAAACGAATGGATGGTCTTCCTCGGCTGGGAACCGCACCCAATGAACACCCGCAACAAGATGAAGTACCTCAGCGGTGGCGATGAGTACTTCGGGCCGAATTTCGGCCAGGCGACGGTTTATACCAATGTGCGCAAGGACTACCTCACGCAATGCAGCAACGTCGGCAAGTTACTGCAGAACATGGAGTTCAGTCTGGCCATGGAGAACCAGTTGATGGACGCGGTGTTGAACCAGAACCAGAAGCCGCGGGCGGCGGCGAAGGCGTGGTTGAAGGCAAATCCACAGGTGCTGGAAGCTTGGTTGGTGGGGGTGAGTAGTCGGGATGGGCGCGATGGGGTGAAAGTGGCCAGTGCCAGCCTGACCGGTCAATAACGCCGAACACATTTTCCAATGCCAATCACAGCTCCCCTGTAGGAGCTGCCGAAGGCTCGGGCCGCGTTCGGACGAGCTTTTGACCTTGATCTTCAGCGGGCTCGAAAAGATCAAGGTCAAAAGATCGCAGCCTTCGGCAGCTCCTACAAGGGATCTTCGTCGAACTCAAAATCTGTGTACGACAGTGACCCAATGTGGGAGTGAGCCTGCTCGCGATGGCGGCGTGTCAGGCAACATTTTTGTCGACTGGACGGCCGCTTTCGCGAGCAGGCTCGCGCCCACAGGGAGGATGTGGTGCTTAGGTGTTTTTCTCGTCAATCCCGGCCTGCAGCGACTGGCTGTCGTAATGACCGCCAATCGTCACGGGGCCGAGTTTGACGCTGTGTTCACCCGCAGGCAAAACCTCGGGCTTGCTGCCCTCGGCTTTCGGTTTCTCTGGCAGATCGAGACCGGCCGTTACACCGTAGTCGCGGTTACTCAGGTCCGTGGTACTGAGTTTGGAGCCACCCAGATCGACCCGACCTGCAGCCGAAACAATCCGTGCGCCGGTCAGTTGCGTGGCGCCGTCGACCTTCAGATCCACACCTTGGGTGCCGCTGATGCCGGAAGCCTGGCCGACACTGTCCTTATGCGCGTAACCGCCATCGAGTTTCAGCGTCGGCGTGTAATCCATCCCGCCAGCCACTTTGTCCTTATCAGCCGGTGCAGCCTTCTTGCCGGTCACCCCCAGATCCACATCGACCTTGGCGCCAGTCTGGCGGTCCTGACGACTCTCCACGTTCAAGTCGCCGCCGACCTTGCCGCTGACCGTCGCCGCATCAACTCGCGCGCCGGCCACATGCACATCCCCGGTGCTGTTCAACACCACGCTGTCAGCCTTGATCTGGCTATTCTGCTGAGTGGTGCCCTGCAGATAATCGACCCCGACCTTGGCCCCGGCATTAAAGCCGTGATCACGGGTGGCGACGTTCTTTTCATCGACGACAGCCGGTGTGCTGTTGCTCAGGTTGCCGCCGGCATTCAGCGCGACATTCCAATGGGTACGGTTCTGCGTGGACTGGGCCGACTCCTGATTGATCCCGCCCTGCTGCGCATCAAGGCTGACGCTCGGGGCACTGATCTGGGTGCCTTGCAGGTGAATCGCATCACCGCTGAGGGCAATGTTGCCCTGACTGTTGAGCTGGCCACCGGTCAAGGTTTGAGTGTATTCGTTGACCCGGCCAATGTTGAAATTGCCGCTCAAATTGCCGCCCTGATCAGCGCTTTTCTCAGTGCTGGTTTTACTGCCACCGACCTTCAGGCCACCGCCAAGGTTGCTGCCCGAAGCAGTGTGCGTGTCGGTCGCCGCTTGCAGATCGAGTTTGCCGTCAGCCTTCAGTTCGATGCCGCCAGTCGTATCAACCTTCGTCCCTTGCAGGATTTGATCGCCACCACTGCTCAACACCACCGGGCCTTTGCCCTGAATGCTCGCCACCTGAGCCTGGCTGTCCCGGGTCTGTTTGCCGGTGTGATCGAGCTGGAAGCCGGCGCCAAGATCAACATTGGTGCCGTTGGTGCCCGGCGCCGTACCGACGTTCAGCGAGCCATTGCCGCGCAGGCTTGACGTATCACTGCCCCGACGGTCGTTGGCCTGATTCAGCGCCAGCTCACCGCCAGTCTTGATCGAAACCCCGCCCTGCCCGCCATCGAAATGGCTGCCTTCAAACTGACCATCGCCGCGCAGGTTGATGTTCACCCCGTCGCTGCCGGCATAGTTGCCAGCCACTGCGGTGGAACTGTCCTTGCGCGTCTGGCTGCTACCACCCGCACCGCTGCCGGCAACATTCACGTCTTCAGCGGTTTTGGTGTAGACCCGTACGTCAGCCTTGGCGTCCAGCGCCTGATCGGTGCTGCTGTGGGTGTTGCTCGCAGCGTTCGCCACCAACGCGTCGGCGCTGATGTTCACCTTGCCCGCACCCGCCTGATACTGCGTGCCCTGGTCCTGCAAGGTGCCGGCGACGTTGACGTCCACGGTGCCGCCCTTGAACTGGCTGACCACGGCGTTGCCGGTTTGCCCGGTGTGGCTGGTGTCCTGATGACCGATGGCCACGTCGATGCCGACGTTCGGTTGACCGAGGTTGGCCAGTGCATCCTTGTCCGGCACCTTGCCGTTCAACACGTCCTTGACCGCCCCGGCGATGGGCCGGGTAATGTCTTTGTATTCGACGTTGGCACCGATGTCCGCCGACCAGTTGCTCTGGTTATGGGTGCCGCTGTCGGTATTGCTCGCCGCCCGATTGTCGACCTCGCCCGCCGCAACATTCAAACCTTTGCCGGCATCCAGACGTGCGCCTTCAGTGCTGAGTTTGTCGGTGTTGATGTTCAGGTTGCCGCTGCTTTGGACGCCGCTGGTTTGCGCCGTGGTTTTGCTGGCCGTGTCTTGCGAGGTGTTGTGGGCGAAATCGACACCACTGCCGGCTCGGTCGAGGCCGCCGGTGTAGTAGAAACCACCGCTGGTGCTGGTTTTATCGGTCGAAGTGCTGTGGCTGTCCTGCTCGGCCAGCAGCGAGACATGCTTGCCGGTCAGGGTCGCGTCACCGTTGATGGCTTTGACCTCGGCACCCTTGAGCGTCAGGTCGCCGCCCGCCACCAGTTGCACGTTGCCGCCGCTGAGGCTGGAGCCCTGCTGCTTGACGTCGTTACTGGTGACAGCTTGCTGCGTGTCTTGGTAATGCACACCGGCGCGGTACTGGCCGGCGTCCGGGGCGTTTTCCCTGGCGTAGGCGTCGAAGCCACGGGGCTCGGTGGTTTTGCTGCTGTCGCTGGTGTTTTGCGCAGAATGCACATTTACATCCCCGGCCGCATCAGCGCTCAGGGTGCCACCAGCCTTGACTGTGGAACCCGCCACTTCGATGTCCCTGGCGCTCTTGAGCTTGAGGTTGCTGTCGGAGCTCAGCTCGCTGCGCACGGTGGTGCTGTCGTTGGCGTTCTGCCGGGTTTCGTCCTTGCTGATGCCGAAGAATTTGCTGTCCTTGGCGTGGCTGTTGGCGTGGAAGGTGTCCTGAACGCCATCGATGATCAGCGACCCCTTGTCGCTGATGACGCTGGCCTCGGTGCCACCGCGCACCTGGCTGGCGCTGATGCGCACGTCGTCAGCCTTGACGATCAGTTTGCCGGCGGCGTTGACCTTGCTGCCCTGGTTTTGGGTTTTACCTTGATCGGCGTCGCCGGTCTTGCCGAAGAAACCGCCGCCGACCAGATCACCCGAGTAGCTGTTGTCGCTCTTGCGCTGGGTGCGGCTGGCGCTGGTGATTTCGACCTGTTTGCCGGCGAGGTTGATGTCGCCCTTGCCAGACAATTGCGCACCTTCGGAACGCAGCAATGCCGCCGTGGCCAGGGCGATATTGCCGCCCGTCAACTGGCTGGTGACGCTGCGTTGCTCTTCACTGCGGGTGTCCCAGTCGGCTTTCCACAGGTGTTTGCGATGGTTGCCCTGGTCGGTTTGGGTGTGACTTTCGGTGGCGGCGGTCAGGCGTAGGTCGCCGCCGCTCTGGACGTTTAAATGGTTGGCCGCTTCGACTTTGACCGCCTTGAGTTCGGTGTCGCCACCGGCGGAAAACTGCGCATCCCGGCTGGCGAGAATCTGGCTGCCGTGCTGGCGCGAGTCGCTGTCGGTCTGGGTCCGGTCGTAGGTTTCCCAGGTGATGCCGAGGGTGCTGTTGTTCCAGTTTTCCGGGTTTGCTGAAGCTTGCGGCTTTCGACGGTGGTCAGGGTCAGGTTGCGTTTGGCGTCGAGTTTGACGTCGCGGCCACTGACGTCGGCAGCGGCCAGGGTCAAGTCTTTGCCGCTGTGCAGGCCGACATCGCCCTGACTGCTGCGCACGCCGGCACGGCTGACATCGAGGCTGTCGGCAACGGCTTGGCCGCTGATGCTCAGGTCGCCAGCGGAACGAATCTGCACGCCATCGCGGCCCGCAACTTGCACCGGGCCCACCCGCACGCCTGCACCTTCGGCGGTGCTGACAATGTTGATACGCCCGGCCTGCATCGCGCCGAACAGGCTGGCGTCGATGCGTTGGTCCTGGGTGTTGCCGGCCGGGTCCACGGCTTTCACCTGGCCGGTGGCGTAATCCACCTGATTGCGACCGACCGTGAGGTTCAGTTGATCACGCGCACTGAGGCTGCCCTGGCTATCGATGCGCGGGGCGATCAGGTTGATCGAGCCTTCGCGGTTTTGCAGGCCTGCGCCTTGAATCTGCAAGCTGCCCGTCGCGTCGCGGGTGCTCAGGGCTTGCAGCTTGCCGTCGTTCAATTCGGGGCGACCGACCACGAGGTTGGCGTTCGGCGTGTTGATGAAACTGCCGCCGTTCACCGAGATACCGTTGGGGTTGGCCAACACGTAATCGGCGGATTTGCCGAAGATTTCCTGGGCACCATTGAGGGCCGAGGCATTACGGCTGATCACTTCGTTGAGGATCACGCTCGCGGCCTGGCCCCGAAACTGCGGGTTGGCCGCCAGTTGCCCGGCGAGCTGGGATTGCCCGGCCTGCAAGGCGTTGTTCAGCACCAGACCCTGGCGGTCGACGTTGTAGTCCAGAAACTGGTTATGCGACAGACCGGAACCGTTGGGCGCAACGATGTTGACGATGGGCACGCCGCCCTGGGTTTGCAACTGCGCCGTGCCACCGGGACCGGGCGCAACCACCACGCCACCCGCAAGGGCGTTGGGCAGATGGGCAAGCAGGAACAGGCTGGCAATCGCCCAGCGCAGTTTGCCCCGAGGGGAAAGATGGAACGCAAATGTCTGTGCAGGCATAAAAACCTCTCAATTAAAGTGCGGCATCACGTTGCGCGCCGAGTTATTGGCCGTGGCTGTGGCGCTCAGGTCCGACGGCTGTTGCTGGGTGTTCATAAGGCCAATCCCACGCGCATCAGCCAGATTTCTGGCTCCTGATGAAAACCGCTGGGGGTGTTGAGACTGCGTTGGTAATCGATGTCCACTTGCAGGTTTTTCCAGCCCAGGTTGACCCCGGCACTGGCCCCGCTCAGGCGTTGCCCCTGGGCGCCGTGGTCGGCCTTGACCCAGCCGTTGTCCAGGCCCAGGCGCGGGGTGACCTGCAGCGCAAAATCGTTTCGTAAAGGCAGGCGCAAGGTGTTGCGCCAGATCGCGCCGCTGGCGCCGGAGGCACTGTTGACCCGGTAGCCGCGCACGGCAGAATCGTCGGTGCCCAGTAGTTGCTCGATGGTCGGCAGCGGATCGGAGCTGTATTGCACGTTGAACTGGCTCTGCCATTGCCACGCCTGTTGGCCGTATTGGCCGTTGCGCCACTGGCTGAGGCCGGCCCGGTACTTGCGGAACTGCGCTTTTGGCTGGTTGTTGACCTGCCGATTGGCATCGTCGTCGGCACCGAGCCAGCGCAGGCCCTGGGCATAATTGATGTCCAGGTTCCAGACCGCGCTGTTGAGCCAGAACAGGTTCAGTCCGGCTTCGGCCACGGTCAGCGTCGGGCTCTGGATACCGAGGCGAACGTTCTCCAGGTAGCTGTCGACGTCCTTGTGCGCCAGTTGCAGGTTGGCGCTGAGCTGACGGCTTTGATCGCGCCACAGCACGCGGTCGGCGCGCAGGCTGAGCTGGTCGGTGATCCCGGTGCTGTGGAATGTCACGCTGGGGAGCTTGAGCAGCGCGCGATATTCGGCGTGGCTGGCGAAAACGCTGTAGGTCCAGTAGCCGTAAGGAATCGCGTAATAAAGGCTGGCGTTGCGGCTATAGCGATCGCCGTGATTGAGGGTGTCGCTGACGCTGAGATTGAGTGAGTCGTTGAGTTCCAGGGGGCTGTCGAGACTCAGGCTCAGGGTGTCGCGATCACGCCCGGTGCTGGCGCTGCCGAGGTTGTCCGCGCCCAGGCCCAAGGCCCAGCGCGACTGACCGCTGGTGCGCGAACGCAGGATGATTCGCGAGGCGCCGGGCTGGCTGCCGGGGGCGATGTCGGCGGTCAAATCAATAGAGCGCAGGCGGTTCAACTGGTCCAGGCCTTGCTCAAGATCGCGCAGGTTCAGCGGTTTGCCGAGCATTCCGGGGAATGCGCCGCCGAGGGACACTGGCAGGCTCTGGTCGGCCAGTTCGATGGATTCGACATAACCTTCATCGACCACGATATCCAGCGACTGCCCCGCCGCCGGCGCGCTGCGGAGGTACGGCCGACTGGCGATGTAACCCGCGTCCACGTACAGCGCGGTGATGGTCGCCAGCAGATGGTTGATCTGGCCGACGCCCATGCACGCCGACAGCTGCGGCTTTATTCGCTCATTGAGTTTTGTGCTACTGATCAGGGTGACACCGCCGATGCGCGTACCGCTCAGCGGCCAGCAGCGTTCATCCGGGGTGACTTGGGCGGGCAGCACGGGCGTCACCGGCGGCGCACCGAAACTGCCGCGTTCCAGTTGCCGACGGCGTTCTTCCAGTTGCAGTTGTTGCAGGTCGCGCTGTTGCTGTTGCTGCTGGCGCAGCACTTCCTGGCCTGGAGCGGAAGGTTCAGCGGCCTGAAGGGATGAAACACTCAGGCTCATCAACAAAACCAACAACAGCGTGCGAGGCGTGGGACTGCGGCGAGGAACAGCGCGAAGCGAATACGGCACTCAACATCCTTGCGATCATCAAATGGCTCAATGCCACCCCATCAATTTTCGTGATAGTCAGATCGTTCCCATGCAAATGCAAGATGAGTCCTACAACGCTTACATTTCTTAAACAATTGCTCAGCTATGCCTTTTCGCCAGCAGCAAGGCCAACGCGCCACACAGCATCAAGGTTTCACCCAATGCCTGGGACCACGCGACCAGCATCAACCCACCGCCGATCAACAGGTAATACATCAAACCAAACAGCGCGCCGGCAGTACCGAGTCGATCACCGTAGTTCGCCAGGGCCGAGCCGAGGATGTTCGGGATCGCCATGCCGAACGCCAGCACCACCAGCACCATTGCCAACACAAACACGCCGCTGCCTTGCATCAGCCACACGCCGACGCCGCCCAGCAATCCCAGGCAGGCCGCAATACGGATCATGCGCAAACCACTGAAGCCGTTAAGCAGCAGACGCTTATTGAGCCAGGCGCCAAGACCGGAACCCAACGCCAGGATCACACCGCTGTAACCGAACAGTTGCCCGCTCAAATCCAGCCGTTCAAATACGAAGGGGCCAAGGCTGTAGTAGCTGAATAGGGCAATGTTGAACAACGCCACCAGCAGCACCGAACGCCAGATCTCGCGATCTTTCAGCATGTGCCCCAGCGTCTCGAACAGACCCGCCGTGATCAGTTGCGCGGGTCGGGTTTCCGGCAGGCTTCGCAGACACCACAGCCACAATCCCAGTGACAGCAGCAACAGGCACCAGAGCACGCCTCGATAACCGAAGGCTTGCACCAGGCTTGCCCCGCTGAACAGCCCGATGGCAGGGCTGGCGGCCAACGCCATGCCGATCAGCGAAAACACCTGCGCCAGTGCTGCGCCCTGGAAGCGGTCACGCAACAGGGTTTGCGTCACCACCGAGCCGACCGCCGCGCCACATGCAGCGAATGCCTGGGCGATCAACAGGCCGCTGAACGTGCCAACCGTCAGCGCCAGCGCCGAGGCCGCTACGTATAACGCCAGTCCGATCAGCATCGTGGGGCGCCGACCGATCCGGTCGCACACCCTGCCCCACACCACCACGCCAAACGCAAAAGCCAGGAAATACACCGACAGGGTTTGCGCCGCCGCTTGTGGCCCGACGTCAAATGCCTGGCCGATGTCCGCCAGCGCCGGGCTATACAGGGTTTGGGCTATTTGCGGAAACATCAGCAAGGTCATTGCCAAGATCAATAAATTTCGAGGGTTCATCACAGCGTCACTCTTCAATAAAAACTGCTGAGGAGTTTAAGAAGGCGCGCCTGACGTATTATCCAAACCCGGACACTTTATCGTTGAAATCGGACATCTTTATGGCCTGGCTGGATTCCCATGCATCGTTCGACCCCGATGGCTACCTGGCGCCTGTCATAGGCATCGCCTCAACCCTCGGCGATCACGATTCCGGTCTGCACCGGCATCTTCGTGGACAACTGCTGTTCACTCGACAGGGCTGCACGCGCATTACGTTGGCGCAGCAGTTGTGCTTATTGCCACCGTCCCGCGCGGCGTGGATTCCCTCGGGGATTGCCCATCGCGCGGTCATGCAGCAAAGCGTCGACTATCGATCCCTCTACCTGACAGCGGACGTGTGCGCCGACTTGCCACATCAAGTCTGCGTGATTGAAGTCAGCCCATTGCTGCGCGCAGTGCTGGAACCGATGGCCCTGGCTGAGTTCGACACCGATTGGCAGCAGGGCAAATTCAGCCATCTGCTGGCCCTGTGCTTGAGCGAAATTCGTGAGGCTGCGCAGCAGCCGATGCTGCTGCCCCTGCCCCACGACAAGCGCCTGGCCCCTCTGCTGGCAACCCCGGAACAACTACCGCCGGAGCTCCAGGTGCTGGAGCAACAGATCGGCGCGAGCGGGCGGACCATCGGTCGAATCTTCCAGCGTGAAACCGGCATGAGTTATCAGCAATGGCGCCAACAATGGCGGCTGATGCGCGCCATGGAGTTGCTCGCCACCGGTCGCAGCCTTAGTTACAGCGCTTTCGAACTGGGTTTCGCCAGTGACAGCGCGTTCATTGCGTTCTTCAAGGACATGACCAGCGTCACGCCCGGCACCTGGCTCAAATAAGCACCTGACGACCGGCAGTAAAAATCAATTGTCAGAATATATTACCTGCGTCATATTACATCCGTAATAAAGAGTCATTTGCCACAGGTATTCCCCATGACCAGCATGCCCACCGTTGAACCCGACCTGGCTGTCCCGGTGACCACCCACAAGCCTCCCGTGCTCAAACGTCTGCTTCTACTGAGCGTGGCCATCGCAGCGCTAGTGGGCATTGGTCTGTACGGCGCCCATTGGTGGACCGCCGGACGCTTCCTCGAAGAAACCGACGATGCCTACATTGGCGGCGATGTCACGGTGATCGGGCCGAAAGTCGCGGGCTATATCGAAGAAGTGCTGGTGACCGACAACCAGAAGGTCAAGGCTGGCGACGTATTGGTTCGGCTGGATTCGCGAGACTATCGCGCCAACCTGGCCAAGGCCGAAGGCGCGGTCGCCGCCGAGCAAGCCCTGCTCGCCAACCTCGACGCCACCGAACAATTGCAACACGCGGTTATCGGCCAGGCCCGCGCCGGGATCGATGCCGCTGGCGCCGAAACCTCCCGCTCACGGGATGACGATGCGCGCTACAAAAAGCTGGTCGGCAGCAACGCAGTCTCGGTGGAAAGCGCCCAACGCGCCAACGCCACCTTCAAGACCGCCCAGGCGATCAGTGCCCGGGCCCAGGCCGAATTGCTGGCCACCCAACGTCAACTCGACGTGATCGACACCCAGAAACAACAAGCCCGAGCGGCGCTGATGCAAGCCAAGGCCGAGCGTGACCTGGCGCAATTGAACGTCGGTTACACCGAACTCAAAGCCCCGGTGGACGGCGTGGTCGGCAACCGTCGGGCACGGGTGGGCGCCTACGCCCAGGCCGGTTCGCAACTGCTGTCGGTGGTGCCGTCCAGCGGGTTGTGGGTCGATGCCAATTTCAAGGAAGACCAACTGGCGCGGATGACTTCCGGCCAGCGCGTCGTCATCCGTGCCGATGTGCTTTCGGGCCAGGTGTTCCACGGTCATCTGGACAGCCTCGCCCCGGCCAGCGGCGCGCAGTTCAGCGTGTTGCCGCCGGAAAACGCCACCGGCAACTTCACTAAAATCGTCCAGCGGGTGCCGGTGCGGATCGTCCTCGACCCGGCCGATGGCGTGCTCGGCCATTTGCGTCCGGGCCTGTCGGTGACTGCAGAAGTCGATACCCGCACCGAGGAGAAAACCCCAGCCGTGGCCAGCGCACCATGAGCCGCGCCCTCGCCGCCCCGGCGCAATCGTTCAACGCTGCTGACATGGCGACTGCGACCAAAATCTTCGCCTTCGCCAGCATGTGCATCGGCATGTTCATTGCCCTGCTGGATATCCAGATTGTCTCCGCCTCGTTGCGCGACATCGGCGGCGGACTCTCGGCCGGCACCGACGAAACCGCGTGGGTGCAGACCAGTTACCTGATTGCCGAAATCATCGTGATCCCGTTGTCGGGCTGGCTGTCCCGGGTGTTCTCGACCCGTTGGCTGTTCTGCGCCTCGGCGGTCGGTTTCACCCTCGCCAGCCTGCTGTGCGGCGCGGCCTGGAACATCCAGAGCATGATCGCCTTCCGCGCCCTGCAAGGGTTTCTTGGCGGTTCGATGATTCCGCTGGTGTTCACCACCGCGTTCTTTTTTCACCGGCAAAAAACGGGTGATCGCTGCCGCGACCATCGGCGCGGTGGCCTCGCTGGCACCGACCCTCGGCCCGGTGATCGGTGGCTGGATCACCGACATTTCATCCTGGCACTGGCTGTTCTACATCAACCTGGTGCCGGGGATTTTCGTCGCCGTGGCGGTGCCGATGCTGGTGAAGATCGACCAGCCGGAACTGTCGCTGCTAAAGGGCGCCGACTACATCAGCATGGTGTTTATGGCGCTGTTTCTCGGCTGCCTGGAATACACCCTCGAAGAAGGCCCGCGCTGGAACTGGTTCAGCGACAGCACGATTCTGATCACCGCATGGATCAGCGGTCTCGCCGGTCTCGCCTTCATCGGCCGAACCCTGAACGTAGCCAACCCGATTGTCGATTTGCGCGCCTTGAAGGACCGCAACTTCGCCCTCGGCTGCTTCTTTTCATTCGTTACCGGGATTGGCCTGTTCGCCACCATTTACCTGACGCCGCTATTTCTCGGGCGGGTGCGGGGCTACAGCGCGCTGGACATTGGCCTGGCGGTTTTCTCCACCGGGGTGTTCCAGATCATGGCGATTGCGCTGTACGCCTTTCTGGCGAATCGCGTTGATCTGCGCTGGATCATGATGACGGGCCTGGGACTGTTCGCGTTGTCGATGTGGGATTTCAGCCCGATCACCCATGACTGGGGCGCAAGGGAACTGATGCTGCCGCAAGCCCTGCGCGGGATTGCCCAGCAACTGGCGGTGCCGCCGGCAGTGACGCTGACCCTGGGTGGCCTGGCGCCGGCGCGGCTCAAACATGCTTCGGGGTTGTTCAACCTGATGCGTAACCTCGGCGGCGCCATCGGCATTGCCGCGTGCGCAACCATCCTCAACGACCGCACCAACCTGCACTTCACACGTTTGGCTGAACACTTGAACAGCAGCAACGAAGCACTCAACCAGTGGCTGTCCCAGGTCGGTAACAACTTCGCCGCCCTCGGCCAAAGCGGTGACGCGGGTGTCACCGCCAGCCTGCATCAGCTGTGGTTGCTGACGTATCGCGAAGCCCAGACGCAAACCTATGGCGACGCGTTTTTGATGATCATGGTCTGCTTCATTATTGCCACGGCGATGGTGCCCTTGATGCGCAAGGTGCAACCACCGGCCGCGCCGTCAGCAGACGCTCATTGATCAGGCTTGAGGCATTTTGCGAAAGCCAATGGCCAGGCGGTTCCAGGCGTTGATGGTGGTGATCGCCACCGTCAGGTCGACCATTTCCTTGGGGCTGAACTCGCAGACTGCCAGTTCATAGTCCGCGTCCGGGACGTGGGTCTGACTCACCAGGGTCAGGGACTCGGTCCAGGCCAGCGCCGCACGTTCGCGCGGGGTGAAGAACGGCGTTTCACGCCAGGCCGACAAGGTGGACAGGCGACGCTCGTCTTCACCGCCCTTGCGGGCGTCGGCGCTATGCATGTCCAGGCAGAAGGCGCAGCCGTTGATTTGCGAGGTACGCAGCTTGACCAGTTCGATCAGGGTCTTTTCCAGCGGCAATTTCGAGACGGCAGCTTCCAGGGCGATCATGGCTTTGAGGGCGTCTGGGGAAGCGGTGTAGAAATCGATGCGAGGTTTCATGGCAGGGCTCCGTCACAAGTGGGTGTGGAGCACACCTTAATCCCGCACCGGGCCTGAACAAATAGCCAATTCCTGGGAAGTTGAGGTAGCCAATAGACCACTGGCCCCTCAATGACCGCGACTACGCAACCACTGCAAAAATCCTTTTTCTCCACCACTGTCGGCACTTCCCGGGTCAGCGCCTGTGCGGTGTGCAGACGGTAATCGAGCAGCGCCTTCATCGCTTCGCTGATGTCATGCCGGGCATCGAGGCATGGCTTGAGGTATTCCTTCTCGATGCGATACAACGCGCAAAAGGTCTTGGCCGAAAAATCCGCCGGCACGGATTCGTCCGAGAGAATCCCGGCTTCGCCGATCACCTCGCCCGGCCCCATGCGCCCGGCCTCGAACTTGATCCCGGCCCGACTCAGGGCCACCGAGACCACGCCGGATTCGATGATGAACAGGTGATCGCTGACCTCGCCGCCCGCCAGGATCATTTCCCCGGCGCGGAAGGTTTGCAGTGTCATGTTCTGGCTGAAGGTTTCTTTCTCTTCCTGGCGCAGGGTGGAGAAAATGCTCGAGCTTTCCAGCAGCGCCCGTGGCCGTGACAGGCTGGCCGGTACGTTGGATTCGACGCTCGACAACAGGCTGATGCCCGACGCCTGCAAGTGCCGGTACGCCAGGTCGAACAGTTGATTGCGGACCATGCGTTTCTGGTCCATGGAAACCACAAAACCGCTGATTTCATACTCCACGCCACTGCTGCTGGAGCTTTTCAACGCCACGCACGGCGCCGGCTTATTGAGCAGAAAGCGACAGCCCTGCATGGCCCGCTCCAGCGCTTCGATCACTGTGTGCGGCCGGGCGTGGGGGCTCAGTTGCAGGCTGATCGACACGCCAAAAATATCGCTCGGGCGGCTGAAGTTGATGATCTTGGCCTTGGCCGCCAAAGAGTTGGGAATCACCGCCATGCTGCCCTGAGCGGTCTGCATCCGGGTGGCACGCCAGTCGATGTCGGTGACCCGGCCTTCGGTGCCGTCGATGGAAATCCAGTCATCGATTTGATAAGGCTTGGTGGTGTTCAGCACGATGCCGGAGAACACATCGCTGAGCGTGCTTTGCAATGCGAGGCCGACGATGATCGCCACCGCGCCGGAGGTCGCCAGTACGCCTTTGACCGGCAGGTCGAGCACGTAGGCCATGGCCGCGATGATCGCGATCAGGAAAATCACCGCGCCAAGCAGATCCTGGAGCAAACGCCCGGTGTGCCCGACCCGCTGCATCATCACCGCACCGATCAGCACCGTCAGGGTTCGCGCACCGAACAGCCACCAGCCGATCTGCAAACCGGTGGCGGCCAGGTGCAACGCTACGTTGTCGGCCCAGGGCGCCGGCTCCATCGGGTTCAGGCCTTCGTTGAACAACAGAACGCTGAACAACGAGAAAATCACCAGGCGCACGACCAGTTTCCAATTACTGCCGTTGGTGCTGATCAAACGCCATAGACCCAGATCAATCAGGATCAGGGCCAATGCGATAAGCAACGGGTGATCGGTGAGCAGTGACAGCATCAAGCAACTCCAGCAAGGGCCAATGGTGCAAACATCTCACACATTGTAGGAGCTGGCGAAGCCGGCGATCTTTTGATCTTGAGCTGTTTAAGGAAGCTGAACACCAAAGGCCAGATCAAAAGATCGCAGCCTTCGGCAGCTCCTGCGAGTGGTTAACCTTTCATGTGGCCAAACCGGCCCGACTGGTAATCGGCAAAGGCCTGGTGAATCTCCTGTTCGCTGTTCATCACAAACGGGCCATGGCCGACGATCGGTTCGTCGATAGGCTCGCCGCTGAGCAGCAACACCACCGCGTCGTTATCGGCTTCCAGGCTGAGCTGATCACCGTCGCGTTCGAACAACGCCAACTGCCCTTCGCGCACCCGTTCCACGCCGTTGACCTGCACCGTGCCGCGCAGCACCACCAGCGCCGTGTTGCGACCTCCATGCACATCCAGGGTCAGCAACTTGCCGGCATTCAGGCGCAGGTCCCAGACATCGATCGGCGTGAAGGTGCGTGACGGGCCGGTGTGGCCGTCGAACTCACCGGCGATCAAGCGCAGGCTGCCGGCCTGGTCCTTGAGCGGGATGCTCGGGATGTCGCTGTCGAGAATCGTCTGGTAACCGGCATCGGCCATTTTGTCCTTGGCCGGCAGATTGACCCACAGTTGCACCATTTCCAGGGTGCCGCCGCTCTTGGCGAAACCTTCGGAGTGGAACTCCTCATGGATAATCCCAGAAGCCGCCGTCATCCATTGCACATCGCCAGGGCCAATCTTGCCACCGCTGCCGGTGGAGTCGCGGTGCTCCAGTTCGCCGTTGTAGACGATGGTCACGGTTTCAAAACCGCGATGCGGGTGCTGGCCGACGCCACGACGCTCGGTGGTCGGGGTGAATTCGGTGGGACCTGCGTGATCGAGCAGCAAAAACGGGCTGATGTGTTTGCCCTGGGTGTCGTAGGAAAACAGCGTACGAACCGGAAAACCGTCTCCTACCCAATGGGCCCGTGGGCTGGTGTAGATACCGATGATGTTTTTCATGGTGCCTCCGAAAAAGGTGGGTGAAGCCATGAGCCCAGCTTAAATCTGATGCCAATCGCACACTAGACGGCAAAAATCGGCTTTAGCGTTCTACCAGAAGGACAATGCCTGCATTGTTCCTATTGAAGAGGGGTAGCCAGGATTTTATTTCGGACATAATATTGCCCTCGAATTACAACCATAATATCCGCCTGCCCGACCGAGGACATGACCATGCAAAGCCCGACCCGTGAAGCCACACTCGCCCAATGGATCGCTCAGGAACACGCCATGCGCGCCCGCCTCGCCAGCCCCGGCAGCCTGTCCATGGCCGAGGTCAGCACCCTTACGCCCTCCGAGTTTTTTGAAGGCATCGGTAACGGTGAATTGCCCTCGCCGCCCATTGGCACGCTGATGGATTTCATCCCGATTGAATGGTCAGCCGGGCTGTTCATCTTTCAAGGCACGCCGGATTCGCGGCATTACAACCCGCTGGGCAGTGTGCACGGCGGCTATGCGGCGACCTTGCTGGATTCGTGCATGGGTTGTGCGATTCACACCCAGCTGATAAAAGGTCAGGGCTACACGACGCTGGATTTGCGCATCAGTTATGTCCGGGCGTTGACCGGCGCCAGCGGTCCGGTACGGGCCGAGGGCAAGATTGTGCATCTGGGGCGTTCGACGGCGTTGGCCGAGGGGCGGATTTATGACGTGGATGGGCGGCTGTATGCGACAGGGTCGACGACTTGCATGATTCTTGAGGCGCGGGGGTAAAGCAAAGATCAAAAGATCGCAGCCTTCGGCAGCTCCTACATGGCATCGGTGGAGAAGCTGCCGAAGGCTGCGATCTTTTGATTGTGATTCTGGATTCATGACTTGCGGTAAACATTGCTTTGCCTCATCAGCGGTTTTTCTCAAGGACATCGACGCGGATACTCGTGCTCATTCCCACTGCAACCCTGGAGTCATCAATGTCTGTTCCCGCATTCGGTCTTGGTACCTTTCGCCTGCAAGGTCAGGTGGTCATCGATTCGGTGAGCACCGGCCTTGAACTGGGCTACCGGGTCGTCGACACCGCGCAGATCTACGAGAACGAAGCCGACGTCGGCCAAGCAATTGCCAACAGCGGCGTCCCCCGACATGAGTTGTTCATCACCAGCAAGATCTGGGTCGCCAACTTCGCCAAGGATCAACTGCTCGACAGCCTCAAGCAGAGCCTGCGCAATTTGCAGACGGACTACCTGGACCTGACGCTGATTCACTGGCCGTCTCCGGAAGATCAGGTGCCGGTAGCAGAATTCATGGGCGCCCTGCTCGAAGCCAAGAAGCTGGGCCTGACCCGCCAGATCGGTGTTTCCAACTTCACCGTGGACCTGATGAAGCAGGCCATCGCTGCGGTCGGTGCCGAAAACATTGCCACCAACCAGATCGAACTGCACCCGTACCTGCAAAACCGCAAGGTTGTCGAATTCGCCCAGAGCCAAGGCATCCAGATCACTTCCTACATGACTCTGGCCTACGGCGAAGTGCTCAAGGACCCGGTGATTCAGCAGATCGCCGAGCGCCTGCAAGCCACACCGGCACAGGTCACCCTGGCCTGGGCCATGCAATTGGGCTACGCGGTGATCCCGTCGTCGACCCAACGCGCCAACCTGGAAAGCAACCTGCAAGCCTGCGCCCTGACCCTGAGTGAGGCCGACATGGCGCTGATCGCCGGCCTCGATCGCGGCCATCGGCTGACCAGCCCCAAAGGCATTGCCCCGCACTGGGATTGATCTCCAGCGCTAGCCAAAGCTTTCGTCCAGGCGCGCCATGGTCTGCTGCAAACGCTCGACGGCTTCGTCGATCATTGCCGCACGACCTTCGGCGCAAACCTGCTCCAATTGCTCGCAACACTCGATCAGTTGCAACGCCCGGACCATGCGCGCACTGCCCTTGATGCGGTGCGCCAGGTCGCGCAGTCCCTGGCGATTCTTGGCTGCGTGGGCCTGAAGCAGGTGCTCGCGATCCTCGCGGTTGGTTTGCGCCAGATCGTGCACCAGGCGATTGATCAACGCGCGGTCGCTGCCGACGTACTGTTCAAGGCTACTCAAGTCGATCTCTGAAACCGGTTGTTCTTCGACAGACATTTTTGACTCCCCCTCAAACCTGGTCGCCAGCCATCCGCTCAAATCGCCCAAACGAATTGGTTTGAACAGACAATCATCCATGCCGGCTTCCAGGCAACGAAGTTTTTCCTCGGGCTGGGCGCACGGTCTGGCTCGTTCAAATCAGATGATTGCGTTTAGCGAAATCCCGGCAGTGCACCGCCGAGGTCAACCCGAGCTTTTCGTTGCAGCGTGTCTTGTAAGTGCTGACGGTCTTGTGACTCAGGTGCATGGCCTCGGCGATGGCCTTGTTGCTCAACCCCCGCGCCAGATGCTGAAAAATCATCAATTCGCGATCAGAGAGCTTGTCGATCAGTTCCTTTTCGCTGCTTGGCAGGTTATTCAGCGCCACCGCGCCTGAAGCGAGCTGGATGAAATAGGTGTAACCGGCCATCAAGGCGTGCACTGCCTTGTGCAAATGGCTCAAATCATTGGTCTTGGGCACATACGCCATGGCGCCGGCCCGCATGCAGCGTTCTTGATAAAACTGGGGTTCCTGGGAGGTGAAGACCAATACTCTGGAAGGCACGTCAGCCATCTTCATCCGCCCCAGCACATCGAGCCCATCGAGTGAAGGCATCACCAAATCCAGCACCACCAAATCAGGTGAATGCTCACGGACCATTGGCATGACCTCATTCCCGATAGCCACCTCGTAAATCCGATTGAACCCCTCTTGCTCAAGTACGATTTTGACTGCGGCGCGTACAACCGGATGATCGTCCACAATCAGCGCAGACTTCATGGCAACTCCCTATGCAAAAACATGACGATTGCACTGCGAATACTCGCCGCGCCTGACCCGGCGTAGACGCAACGGCTGCGCAACGACTTTTGCATGGCAGGCAAGGCAAAACTACCGGTCAGATCTGACAGTAGCGACGAACGGTCAACCGCGGTTTTGCTTGTAGAGCGAGGTCAGCCAGGGTTGGTCGTCCGCTTGCGCCGGCAGATCGATGATCGCCATCAGGCGCGTAAGGGTACTCAGGTCGGGCAGCCCCGATTGGCTGACCTGGATTTTTTGCTGCGTACAGGCCGGGATCGGCGGCAACTGCGCCTGCCCGCCGTTATAGATCAAGGCGTGATGCACTTGCGGGTTATTGCGAAAAAACCCAGCAGATCCAGCGCCCCGGACGCCAGCGCAGCATTGATCACCACCAGGTCAAACGGCTCGCAACCGTATTCCACCAGGGTCAGCAACTCTTCAAGGTCTTGTGCCGGTGCCACCCGGTAGTAGTCGAGCTGATTGAACAGCCGCTCGACTTTCATCCGATGAAAATGCTGCTCATCGGCGATCAGGATTCGTAAGGCTTTGTTCGGCATCGTCGCCCCCCATGAGAGTGAATATCGTGAGGGCGCAAGGCTACGGAACACTGACGAGGGTATCTGTAGGACTTTTCCTAAAGATCACTTTTCGCCTTAGATCATTGATCTACAGCTTCAATGCCTGCGCAGCATCGCGTAACGGCAGCCAACGGAGCAAATCCTCGCCATTCATGGGCCGCGCATACCAATAGCCCTGCCCTAACGTGCAGCCGAGCGCCAACAGTTGCTGGCATTGCGCCTCGGTCTCGATACCTTCGATAACCACCGACATTCCCAGGGTTTCACCCAGCGCCAGGGTGCTGCTGATGACCGCCCGGCAACGGGGTTCGTGTTCCAGGGTGCGGACGAACTCGGCATCAAGCTTGATCTCGTTGAACGGCAACTGACAAAGGCGTTGCAACGAAGAAAACCCGGCACCGAAATCGTCGATGGACAACCGGCAACCCATCATCCTCAAGCGCACCAGGCTTTCGAGGCTGGTGGCCGGGGCTTCCAGCAGCCCGCTTTCGGTGAGTTCGAAGGTCAGGCTGGCGCCCGGCGTGGCATGGCGGGCCAGGATGGCCTTGATGGTGGACGTCAGTTCGCCATTGGCCAGTTGCGCCGTTTGCAGGTTGAACGCCATGTTCAGGGCAAAGCCATGGTGCCTGGCCAGTTGTTGCAGGCTCAGCGCCTGATCCAGTTGGACAAACAACAACTCATCCATCAGCCCGCAACGCTCCAGCACCGGCATGAACACTGCGGGCGAGATAACACCGTTAATCGGGTGCAACCAGCGACATAGCACCTCAACACCACACACTTCACCGGTTTGCAGGTTGAACTTGGGTTGATACCAGGCCTGCAATTGCTGCTCGACCAATGCTCGACGTACCGCCTCCTCGCTGGCCAATGCCACGGTGGCCGCCGTCCACAGCTCAGTCACCGGGCTGTCGAGGTATTTTTTCAACAGAGGCGCCAGCACCTGCGCGTGCAACGGCTTGCCGACATCGCCCAATAATTCCAGGCCCAACAACGAAACGATTTGATGCACCGCCCGACGCAAGTCTGCCGACAGCGAACTGCTGATGATGATCGACTTCACCTGCCCCGACGCGCCGACCCGCTGCAAAAACGCCAGACCGTCCATGCCTTCCATCTGCAAATCGCACAGGGCGATATCCACCGGGCCGATGGCGTTCAGAACGTCCAGCGCCTGGGCGCCGTCACTGGCTTCGAACACCTCGCGACAGCCCAGCGAACGCAACATATTCACGGCAACGGAGCGCTGGAAGGTGTGGTCTTCGAGAACCAGAACGCGGAGCGGCAGGCTGGGCATGGGATGTCGACTCGTCTTTTAATTGGGTGGAGGATTGTCCATAAAGCGAGGGGGAAAGCTAATTAGGAAACGTCTGAAGCTTTGTAGGAAATTTCCCAGAAACACCGGGAAACGAGCCCATTCCGGGCTCGTTTTCTGTTCAGTTACGCGTTCCGACCGCCGATGAACCGTAGGAAATGATCACTTCCACCCGACGATTCATCTGCCGGGAATGCGCATTGCCGTTGTCGGCTATCGGGAACTGTTTGCCATAACCCTTGGTTCTCAATCGATCCGCACTGACGCCCAATTGCGTCAGCGCCAATGCCACCGACTCGGCACGGTGCTCGGACAGCCGCTGATTGAAGGCATCCCCGCCCACCTCATCGGTGAAGCCTTCGATGCGCACTTTGCGCTCAGGGTTGTCCGACAGGTATTGCGCCAATTGCTGGACCGTACGCTGGCTGCCGTACTTGAGGTCAGCCTTGCCGGTGTCGAACAGCACATCACCAAACGTCACTACTTCGCCACGCTCGGTTTTTTTCGCCTTCAACGCTTGCAACGCCTTGAGCTGCTGGGTGCGCACATCGAGTTGCACCTGAGTGCGCTCGGCGTCGATTTTCTTCAGCCCGACCTCGGCCTGGCGACCGACTATGGTCTGCTCGGCGAGGGCGATTTTCTGGCTGGCGAGGTAAGCCAACTGATCCACTTGCGGCGCCTTGCGGTCCTTGAGGGACGCCTGATCCGCCTTGTTCAGTGCCGTGAATGCGTCCTTGGTTTCGATGGCCGCCAGGGTGTTGGACTCGGGCTTATGTTGCAGCGCGCTGAACTGTTCGCGAGCCTGGACCAGGTTCGGGTTTTCCGGTGGCGTGGCGCAGCCGGCAAGCATCAGGCCCATCACGCCCGCAGCAGGTAACAGCAGAGAAATACGCATGGTCGGTTCCTTATTGAGCGCTGGACGGTGGCGTGAAACCCGTGGCCGGGTCTTGCAGCATTTCCTGCTTGAGCACCTGGATACCGTTGCGTGCATCGGTCAATTGCCGCTGCCATTTCACGGCCCGGGCTTTGCGCTCGGCGAGGTTGGCGTCCGCTTCGATTTGTTCGGCCAGGGTCCGAGCCTGAACGTAATCACGTTCCCCCATGGCTCGTTCCATCAGAAACATCTTGTCCTGAGCGGCTTTCATTTCCAGCGGCGCGTATTGCGTCGCTTCAGCGGACACCGCACGGTTGACCGCGTCCCGGGACAGCGAAATCTGCTGCTCGGGAATCGGTGCACTGGCGCAGGCACTCAAGGCGCCAGCCAGGATAATCAGGCAGGCTGATGCCCGCGCGCGGGAAGACACACGTTGAATAGTCATCAAACGCTCCAAACAGTAAAAGTGAGGTGAACCCGGTCGTTATCGATCTGTGGGTTCTTGTTTTTCGCTCTCAATCAACCACGTTTTGCTGCACACACTCTTGGGGGATAGGAAGACACAAACGACGCGAGTGCCGATTCGTCGCTTGGGTCGATGTGCGCCATAAAGCGACGCACCGCATACTCATCGGCGGTGTCGATCAGCCGAATCTGCCGGGGCTCGCCGACGGCGGGTAACGTGCGAGACATCTGCCCGTGGGCAACGCCATAGACCAGGGCGTTACGCACCTGGGGATTGCCGCGACAGAACAGCTCCATGTCAATACCGGCGGCCTTGGCCAGGTCCATGTTGATCAGCAGCACGTCGAATAACTCGATGGGCTCACAGGTGTAGTGAGTCAGGATCAGCAACTCTTTGAACGACTGCACCGGGGCCACACGAAAGTAGCCCAGCCGATTGAGTATTTTTTCCAGTCGCACGCGCTGTGCGTGCTGGTCATCGACAATCAGGATGCGTAAACCTTGGGTGGCCATCATGGGCAGTCGTCCTAACGTTCCGGGGTTAAACAAACGCCTGACTCTTCTTCAGCAGAGGCTCCAGCGCGCGTCTTGAATGGCTAGTAGTAATTAATGGTGAACGTCGCCGTGGCATTGGCCGGGCCAGCGGTGATGCTGTCTTCAGTCTGGATGTAGCGTGCCTTCAGCGCGATGGTGTAACTGGCGCCCTCGACGGCACGCGGGGTGATGCCACTGGCACGCAGGGCGGCCAGGGGTAATGGCGTGCCGCTGCTGTCGGCTACTTGCAGGCCTACGCCGGTGGCCGCCGGATCATCGCCGGGGGCGCTGGGGTTCAGGCTCATGATGCCCAGGTTCGGCGTGATCGCCGTTCGGGTCGGGTCCAGGCGCACTTGCAGCACGTTGTTTTTGCGCGAGTCGAGGTTATTGCTGGTGCCGTCGCTCAGCCAGCGTGGGCCGGTGTCTTGGTAGTAACCGTTGAACGCAGGGCAGTTGTTCAGCGCGATGGAGAAGTCCTTCCATTGCGTGAAAGTGTTTTTGCCGGAGAACTCGTTGAGCATGTGCGTGCCCATCGGTACCGAGACGTCCGGTGTCGAACAGGTGCGCGAGACAATATTGATGCTGCCGGAAACGTTGACTCGCATTACTTCGACTGAATTGCTTCCGACCCGAGTCTGAGTCGTCGTCGGCAACTGCGAACCCTGGATGGTGCCTGGTGACACGTCACCGATCTTGATGAACGACATGTCGAAAGCCAGGGTGCCCTGCAAGGTGTACACACAGTACGCCGTCCCCGACCCGCAATTGATGGCATCCGAATTGAAGGGCATAGCCGTACCCGCGAACCAGAGCGCGACACCTATGCCCGGGACGCCGGTCTGATAAACGTTGCCACCCCAGGGCGACCCCGTCCAGGCAGACAGCGGCAACGGTCTGACGGGCAGCTCACGGCGCGTCTGAATGTTGTAGAGACCGGGGGAACAGCTCAACAAGCTTGGCGAGGCAATGTTGAACGTCTGGCGATAGATTTCCGCGCCCAGCGGCACATCGCGTCCCACCGTGATGTTGCCGCCCAGTAACGGCATGGTGCGTATCACTGAACTGCCGCTGTCAACGAAGTTGCAATCCGCCATCGCCATCCCGGCCATCAACGACAACCCCGCCACCGCCACACTCGACTTGATCACACGCATCATCTTCATCACTTGTTCCCCTGTGCGCTGTTCACAGAAGCAACGCGATTATCTGATTGAGCGACCGAGCACAGCGCATCCACTTGGCGCAGTTGCTTGCCATCGCTTTTGCCTGGCGGCAGTGGCAACGCGCACTGCTGACCGGCCTGAGTGCCCCAACTGATCAACAGCCGGCGCGCATCGTCCTTGACCCGGCATAGAGCTGACCGCCCTGCCCGACCACACCCACCGACACGCCGCGGTCATCGACCACGCTGGCGCCGAACGGCAATGGATTGCCATCAGACAGAGTGACGTTGAGCAACAAGGCCTGGCCGTTGCTGGTGCCGTATTTGAGGGCCACGACGGCGCCGGCACGCGGCGCGACTTGCTGGCTGGTTTCAGTCAGTTCGACGTCCAGGGAAGTGCCGAGCGGATCGATCGCCACTTCGTTCAACTCATAAGGCCGCAAGTACGGCACCACGGCGTTGCCGCGACCGTCGAGTTTCAACCCCGGAAAGCCGACCACTTTGGCGCCTTCGGCACCTTCGGCCGTGATCACCGCCATGGTTTCGCCGCGATACGGGGTCATGGTCACGCCGTTCGGGTGGGCGACCACCGAGCCACTGGCATTGAGCGACAGGCTGTCATAGCCCTCGCCACGGCTGACGGTGGCGCCAACGATGGCTTTGGGACCAATGTACTGGCCGTTGACCGAGGTGCTGTTGGTGCGGCTCGCGCCTTCATGACCGGCGGTCACGCCATAGTTGTACTGGCGGTCTTCGCCGGCGGTGCCGCTAAGGGTCGCCTGTTCGCTGAAGTTGCCGTTGGTGTCGCGCAGCACCGGGCCGAGATCTGTGGCCGGTTGACCGTAGAACCGAACTCGATCGGCAGGCTCACGGTAAACAGCAAGCTGTTGTCCATGTCGCCCAGGCCGATGCGCGCACGGTTGGCGCTGACGCCATAACTGACCGAACCGACCTGCTTGTTGTAGCTGAACTGATACTGCAGGTCGCTGCCCGGCAAGTTCCAGTAATTCTGCGTAAAACCACTGAACGCCACTTGGCCCCATTCGCCCAGACTCTGGTTGGCGGTCAATGACAGACGACTGCGCGGACGGCCGAACAGGCTGGTGTCCAGGCCGCTGCGCTCGGCGTCTAGCAATTGCACGGCGTTGCTGAAGTCCAGGTAGTTTTCCGTGGAAAACCGCGTCGCCGCCACGGCGAAGTTACTGCCGGTGCTGAGAATGTTTTTGCTGTAGCTCACCCGCGCACTCTGGCCGCTGGCCGTGCCGCTTTTGAGGTCGGTCTGGGCATGGGTGACGTCCACCGCCACCGCGCCGACCGGCGTGCTGAACGCCAGGCCACCGAGCGCCGAACGATAGTCGTCACTGGCCTGCGCGCCGCCGTAGCCGGTGAAGATATTGCTCAGGCCCCGCTGATAGGTGCCCTGCAACAACTTGGCCTGGCTGTCGATGTAGTTGTTGCGGGTTTCGCCGGCCGTGACACTGAAACGCGACGTGCCGGGGCGCAGCAATTGCGCGGTGGAGGCGAACGGCACAATAAAGCTCTGTTCGCTGCCATCGGCTTCATAGACGGTCACGTCGAGGTCGCCGCCGTAACCAGTGGAGTACAGGTCATCGATCACGAAGGCGCCCGGCGCCACCGTGGTTTCAAACAACAGGTTGCCGGCCTGGCGCACCGCCACTCGCGCACTGGTGCGGGCGATACCGCGGATCACCGGCGCATAGCCGCGTTGGGACTCGGGCAACATGCGGTCGTCGGTGCCCAATTGCACACCGCGATAGGCCAGGGTGTCGAAAATCTCGCCGCTGGTATTGGCCTCGCCCACGGTCAACTGGCTCTTGAGCGAGGTGATATCGCGCTGGGCATAGGTGTTCAGTGCCTGGTAGTTCTGCCCGGTTTCTTTCTGCCAGCTCATTGAACCGTTATGGCGCAGGCGCCAGTCACCCAGGTTCAGCCCGGCGTTGAGGCCCAGGTAGGCCGAATCGTAATTGCCGGTGTCGGTTTTGTTGTGGTTGGCGTTGAAGTTGTAGCTCAAGGTCCCGGCGGTCACGCCGCGATCCCACAGCTCGGGACTGACGTAACCGCGAGCGTCACGCCGCAAGGCAATCTGCGGGATGCTGACATCCAGTTGCTGACTGGAAGGCGAAAAAGTAGCACTGGCGCCTTCGATCAACTGCGCGATGTCCAGGCACGATGCGCCACTTTCCACGCTCGCCGTGGCCTCGGGTGACAACCGACGCAGGTCGACGCCGATCAGCTCCAGCAAGCCACGACTGAAGCACACGGTCGGATGGCTGCCATCGGCGTCGGCATTGATACGAATGTCCTGGCGATTGACCAGTTTGCCGTTCACCGCCACGTCGGCACGGTATTCGCCGGGCAGCACCGGGTTGCCTTGCTGGTACTGGGTCAGGTCGAGGCTGCGCGAATCTTCGGGTAAAAATGCGTCGTTGAACTGCACGTCTTCGGCCAGGGCCGCCTGAGCCGCCAACACACCCGAAACAGCTGCCAGCGTACGAAGAATCAAGGCTGTCACCGGATTCAAGGCAAAGCGAGGGCGCGCCTGCGGGTTGGCCCCCAGGCTTGGAAAAGTCGTCATAAATTACTCGTGCACTAGAACGATCGCGAAGAAATCAGGGCTTGAGCGCTTGCTTGATCGGCATCAGCGCGCCGTAGTCGTTGATGGCATTGAATTCGACCTGAGCGGCTGCACCGGGCAGCGACTTGAGCGTCGGCAAGGCAAAGACTTTGGTCTCGCCGGGGTTGACCATGCCGTTTTCACTCTCATAACGCTGGTTGCCAACGGCCAGGGCCAGTTCAACCTGAGACACGTGAAACGCCGTCGGGTTGTAGGCTTGCAGCGCGTAGCCGTGGTCGGCCGGGATGACCTTCCACTGCACCGATTGCGGCGCATCAGTCGGGTTACCGGGCAGGCCGTCGGGACGGTAGAAAATCTTGATCCGCGAACGGAAGGCCATTTGCAGCACGTTCAAGTCCACCGGGCCTTCAGCCTTGGGTGGAATCTCCAGTACGTTGAGCCAGAACACAGATTCCTGATTGGCCGGCAAGCTTGCGCCGGTGAACATCAGGCGCAGGCTCTGGCCTTTGCTCGGATCGACGCGCGACACCGGCGGCGACAGCACAAACGGTGCTTTCGAACTGGTGGGGCTGGATTGGATATCGCCAGTGTCGACCCAGGATTGCACCAGGGCCGGACGCGTGCCGTTGTTATTCAATTTGACGGTGATTTCCTTCTGGCCCGCCGGGTACACCAGGCGAGTCCCGGTGATCACCACACCGGCCTTGGCGTGTGAATACATCAACGTGGAAAACATCAGCAAGGCTGTAAGTCGTATTACGGTTGCATAACGCATGACGCACCTCATCGGCTGCACGGTTGCGCGCCCCTGCCCGCCTGGGCAGGAGCGTGCCGCCATGGGCATGGCTTATTGGTAGTCGACGTTGTACGTCACGGAGCTGACCACGGTACCCAGGGTGGTGGTGCCGGTGGCGAAGTACTGGACGGTGTACGGCATGTTGGCTGCACCGGTTGCATCGATAGTGTTACGGGTGGTCTTGGTTTTCTGGTTGGTGTTACCGGCCTGAATAACTGCGCTGCCCTGTTGATCGACCAGTTGCAACTGAACGTGGCTGGCAGTGCCGGTCATGTTGAGCAGGTTGCCGCTGGCCGGGTCCACGGTTGCGCCCGAGTTGAAGAACGCGGCGGCGGTGGTCGCCGTACCGACGCAATTGGTCAGCTGGATGTTGAAACCGGTCTGGCCTTCAACCTCGCCGGAAGTGGTCAACAGCCCCGTGGAAATGGTCGGCAGCGTGACGGTCGCAACGGCTGGCGTAACCACGCCATCAACGGCGATGGTGCAAGTCTGGTTGCGCAGTTCACCGTTGAAATTGATGGTGCCGTCGGCAGCGTTGGCAAATTGAACGCCAGTGGCGGAAACCAGTACGGCGAGGGCGATGGCTTTGCGATTCATGGGACAACTCCAAAAGTAAGATTTCAAACCTTGTCGCGAAAGCCTGAATGGGTTGCCAGACGCGGGATGCGTCGTGGTTGTAACAAACCATGTGCCTGGGCGACGGGGTGAATCATCGGCTTCTGGAAGGGCTCTTCGTGTAGGGCCCATCCCTGCACTGCGTAGGAAATTTCCTAGCGATTTGGAATGGATCAACCGCAAAAGATCGCAGCCTTCGGCAGCTCCTACATTGGAATGGGTGTACGTCCTGCAGGAACTGCCGAAGGCTGTGATGGGCTTGATGTGATTGCCGGCGATGCCAGCCAGTTAAAGCACGAAACCCGTGGGAGCGAGCCTGCTCGCGAAAGCGGTGTATCAGCCAACATTGATGCTGAATGTAAGGCCGTCTTCGCGAGCAAGCCTGTTCCTACAGGGGTTGCGGTTAAGCGAGGTAATCCTGCAGCCGTTCGGCCAAGCGCTCCATCGCCTGTTGCAGCACATCAACCGCCTCGGTCAACACCACTGAATCCAGTCCGTTGCAGGCTGTTTCCAAGGCCTCGCAGGCCAGGATCAAGCCCTGTGCCCTGATAATCCGCGCGCCGCCCTTGACCCGATGAGCCAGGTCCGCCAACCCCGGCAGGTCATGCTGGGTGAACAGACGCATCAACCGCGCCATGTCGTCAGCGTTGCTGCTGGCCAAATCGCCCAACAGGCTCTTGATCGAGTCTTCGTCACCGCGCGTCAATTGCTTGAGGCTGGTCAGGTCGATGTCATCGTCCACTGGCTCACCCGTGACGTCGGTCGGGACGTGCACGGTATTGGGCGCCACCGTGGCCAAACGTGCGTTGAGGTCCTTGAGGCTGATCGGTTTGAACAGGCAATCGTCCATGCCGGCCTGCCGGCAGCGGTCCTTTTCTTCGGGTTGGGCGTTGGCCGTGAACCCCAGAATCAGGCCCGGTGACAGATCGCGTGCACGTTCTTCGTCGCGGATCGCCCGGGCCAGTTCGTAGCCGTTCATGATTGGCATGTTGCAATCGGTAATGACCACGTCAAAGTGCTGACTGCGCCAGGCGCGCAGGCCATGGGCGCCGTCTTCGGCATCCTTGACCCGATGACCCAGGTAGCTCAACTGTTGAGACAGCAGCAGTCGGTTGGCCGGGTAGTCGTCGATCACCAGGATGTTCAAGGCGTGCGCCGGGGCGGTGGGTTCGACGGCAGTTGACGGGGACTGCACCACGGCTTGCAGGGTGGGCAATGAGAGCAGCACTTCAATGTCGGTGCCCACGCCCAGTTTGCTGGTCATGTTCAAGCGCCCACCCATCATTTCGCACAACGTACGGCTGATCACCAATCCCAGGCCGGAGCCGCTGCGCGCCGACTGGTTATTGTTGCCGGCCTGAGTGAACGGGCTGAACAAACGCTGCTGGTCTTCGCTGGAAATGCCGCTGCCGGTGTCTTCGACCCGCAGGCAAATGTCCAGGCGCTCTCCACTGCTGTCCGGCGTAGCTTTCACGCTCAAGCGCACCTGGCCTTCAGCGGTAAACTTGATGGCGTTACTCAACAGGTTCGACACCACCTGCTTGAAGCGCAGCGGATCGATCAACACATCACGGTGCAGCGCCGTGTCCAGGTCCAGCACCAGGCGCAACTGTTTTTGCCGGGCCAGGCCTTCAAAAATGCGCACCACCGACTCCAGCAATTCGCGCAGGTTGGCCCGCTCCGGCGCCAGGGATAAACGCCCGGACTCAATGCGCGCGATGTCGAGGATGTCGCCGATCAGGTCAAGCAAGCCCCGCGCCGCACCTGAAGCCACTTCGATGGCGAAACGATCCATCACGCCTTGATCGGCCTTCTTCATCGCCAGTTCAAGCATGCCGATCACCGCGTTCATCGGCGTGCGGATTTCATGACTCATGGTGGCCAGGAACGTGGTCTTGGCCCGGTTGGCGTCGTCAGCGCTGTCCTTGGCGTCCTGCAACGCTTCAAGCAAACGCCGACGTTCGCTGACATCGATCCAGCCGCCGATCATGCCCGTGACTTCGCCGTCGCTGCTACGGTACGGCAGCATCCAGTGGTAAATGGTCAACAACTTATCGTCGATGGTCAGGCTGCGATCCTGTACCCGCGGCAAACCTTCCTTCATCACTTGCAGGAAATCGTCGTGGTAAGCGGTTGCCTCATCAAGGTTGTGCACGACGCCTTCGATCACGGTCTTGCCGATCACCGCTTCACGCGCCAAGCCAAAGACTTGCAAATAACCGGCATTACACACCAGTAATCGCCCCTCACGATCCCGGACATAAATCGGGTGCGGTGTGCCGTCGATCAACACGCGCATGAATTCCAGCTGATCGTTGAGGGCGATTTCCGCGAGCCGACGCTTGCCAATCAACCGCCGCAGATAGGCAATCCAGCCCAGCGCGATCAACAGCAACACCGCTGCCACGGAGAAGCCCTGGACAATCGCCGTCCGATTGCGTAGCCAATAACTGTCATCGACCACCACTTCACTGCGCCAGCGATTGGTTACCTCGTCCATCTCTTCGGGCGGGATGCTCAACAGCGCCTTGTCGAGGATCGAATACAGCTCCAGCGAACCCGGGCTGTGGCGAAAGCCACGCGCGCCGATTGAGTGCCGACGGTGCTGGTGATACGCAAACGGTCGCGATATTGCCGCGAGATCATGTAGCGCGCAGTAATCAGGGAATTGACGGCGGCATCGGCCTGACCATTGGCCACCAGGGTCATGGCCTGCTGGGCGTTGCTGGCGTCCACCAGGGTTATTTTCGGGTATTGCTCGATCAACAGATCACGCACCGGGTTGCCACTAATCACTGCCAGGCGCTTGCCGTCCATGTCATCCAGGGTGCCGGGGCTGTCGGGGCCGATGCGGCTGACCAGGACAAACGGCATGCTCAGGTAAGGCCGGGTGAACCGCAAAACACCTTCGCGCTCGGTACTCGGAGTCAGCGTAATCAACAGGTCAGCCCGATCGGTGCGAATCTGTTCGACCAGTTCGGGCACCGACTGGGCACGCTGAATATCGAATTTCAGGCCAGTGCGCAGCGCCACCTTGGCCAGCACATCGGCGCTGATGCCCCGGAATTCGCCGTCCTGACCGAAAAACGACAATGGCAGGAAACTGTCATCAATCGCCACCCGCAAACGCGGATGCTGAGCCATCCAGCGCTGCTCGCTGACACTGAAATGCAGCACCTGCTTGCCCGGCATGCTCGCACCACCGGCACTCCAACGGCGCAGAATACTCATGCTCTCACCCGCAGGAATGACCGCCAGCGCCGCATTGACGATACGCAACAGCTGCGGATTGCCACGGGCCATTGCGAACGAAAAATGGCCGACTTCCAATTGCGAGAAGTCGGCCAGTTGCACATTGTTCAGGTAGTTCTTGTTGATCAGGTAATTGGCACTGATGGAGTCGCCCAGGTAGACATCGGCCGCACCGAAGGCCACGGCGCCGATGGCACTGAGGGTCGAAGGATAAAGTTGCAACTTCGCCTTGGGGTAGAACGCCTTGACCACCTCGGGTGGCAGGTAGTGATAAAGCATCGCCACTTGCTTGTCAGCCAGGTCTGGCGTCAGGTTCTGGCTGTCACCAACCCGGTGACCAGGGTCGGCTGATCCTCGGCATAAGCGCTGGACATAGCCAGTTCCGGATCGGCGATTTCAAAGCTGTTAGCCGTCCCCAGCAGGTCCACTTCACCTTTTTTCAACGCCTCGACCACGTCTGCCCGTGAGGCAAAACGTCGTACCTCAACACGTACATGCAGCAACTCGCCGAGTAATTGCGCGTAGTCGGCGGTCAGGCCTTCATAGTCATCACTGCTGCCGGTGATCTCGAAAGGCGCGTAATCGGGCGCCGACGCGCCCAGCAACAAGGTGCCCTTGGCCCGCAGCCAGCGCCAGTCCTGATCATCGAGGGGCACGCTGTAGTCATCGACGTTCGAGCGCCCGAGCACCAACAATGATTGCGGGGCCTCGGTCGCGGCCAGTGCAGTGTGCATGACGCTGAGCAGCGAGAACGCAATAAGCCATTTTCTAAAGTAAATGCTCATTCAGATCAGGTTATTGCGCTTGGCGAAATCGGCCAGGTACACCACCGATTTCACATTGAGCTTCTCGATCAGCCGGGTCTTGTAGGTGCTGACGGTCTTGTTACTGAGCAGCATGGCGTCGCCGATTTCCTTGTTGCTGAGGCCATGGGACAGTTGCTGCAAAATCGTCAGCTCGCGGTCGGACAGGCTCTGGATCAGCTCCAGGTCTGTGGATTCGACATCGCTGCGTCGCACCGAACTGGTGGCCAGGTTGGGAAAGAAGGTGTAGCCGTCCATCACGGCTTTGATCGCCTTCACCAACTCGTCGAGGTCATTGGTCTTGGAGATGAAGCCGGCAGCGCCAGCCTTCATGCAGCGCATGGAATAGAACAGCGCCGACTGCGAGGTCAGCACCAGGATCTTGCTTTTGAGGTTCAGGGCGCTGATGCGGCTGATCACTTCCAGGCCATCGAGCTTGGGCATGGCGATATCCAGCACAATCAGGTCCGGCGTATGTTCGCGGGCCAGTTGCACGGCATCGGCACCGTTGTCCGCCTCGGCAACCACCTCAAAACCCTCCTGTTTCAAGAGCATTTTGACCGACGACCGAATAAACGGATGATCGTCTACCACCAACGCTTTAAACATATGAACTCCTGTAAAACACGCCGGAAATAACCGGTGACGAGAATGTCCATGGCGCAAAAAAACAATGAAATGGCTGACCAGTCGCCGCCGTGTTCGAAAATACACGAGCCCGACTGAAGTGTAGGAAATTTCTCGGCTTTTTCTGTCAAGTTTGAAACTGCTCTCATTTTGCCACTCCGTGCCCGTCCAGCCATTGCAGCAGGTCGTGACCGGTCATGGGCCGGGCCAGATGAAAACCCTGGCCCAATTCACACCCCATCGCCACCAATTGATCGCGAATGCGCTGGCTGCTGACGCCCTCGATCACCAGGCTCATCTCCAGTGAACGGGTCAGCGCCAGGGTGCTGGCAATCATCGCCCGTCGGCCGGGTTCGCGCAGCTGCTGGACGAATTGCCCATCGAGTTTGAGCTGATTGAAAGGCAATTGGCACAACAGACTAAGAGAGGAAAATCCGACACCAAAATCATCGATCGACAGCCCACACCCCAAGATGCGCAACCGCAACAGGTTCTCCCGGTGCTGGACGGCAGGTCCAGCAGGCCGTTCTCGGCCAGCTCGAACATCAATGTGGAGCCAACGAACCCGTGGCGTTGCAATCGGTATTGGATGTGATTGACCAAGACGCTGTCGGCCAGTTGCGAGGCATGCAGGTTGAACGACAACTCAAGACTCAAACCCTGGCGGCGCAAGACACCCAACAGGCTCAGCCCCTGCTCCAGTAACTGTTTGAACATTTGATCAATCAGATCGTAGGCCAGCACCGCGCCCAGAAAATCCCTGGGCAGCAGCACCCCTTTGGCCGGATGTTCCCAGCGCACCAGTGCTTCAGCGCCGGCAATGGTGGAGCGGCTCATGACGAACTTGGGCTGAAACCAGGCCCGAAACTCACCCAGGGCCAGCCCTCGACGCACTTCATCTTCGCTGGGCAGTTCCGTCAGAACGACGTCTGGAGTACAGAGCCCATGATTGAGGTTGTAACGATGAAGCAAGGTATACAACGAGCGCAGTTGTATCGGCTGGCTCATCACGCCCAGAAGCTGTAAGCCGGACAACGAAGCCATCTGCCCCAGCGCCCGACGCAGTTCCGGTTGCAAGGTGCTGCACAAGGCGACCGCACGGACCATACCGACCTGGCTGGCACAGCGCAGGAACTCCAGGCAATCGAGGCCCTTGTCCGCCAGATCGCACAACACAATATCGACACCGCCGCACAAATGCAGCTGCACCATAGCCTGTTCGCCGTCACTGGCTTGCAACACTTCACGCACACCCAGGCGCTGCAGCATCTTGACCTGCACACTGCGGGCAAAGCCGTGGTTTTCCAGCACCAGAACACGTGGAGAGGCCATATTCCATTCATCACTTCACAGACCCGAAGGCGCGAATAGTGACGATTGGAGGTGTATTTGACTGAAGGATTTATCCTGCCACCATGTAGGAAATTTCCCAGAACTATGACCGTAGGAGCGAGGCTTGCCCGCGAAGACGGAGTGTCAGCCATCATCCATGTTCAATGACACTCTGCCTTCACGGGCAAGCCTCGCGCCTGCAACTGGCAGGATTACTGCCAGCCAAACCGGCGGATATAGAAGCCCTTCACCGCTTGGGTCAGGACCATGTACGCCAGCAAAATCACCGGCAGGAACACGAAGTACAACGACGGCAGTGCCTGCAGTTTGAAGTAGTGCGCCAGCGGCCCCATCGGCAGGAAGATCCCGACCGCCATGATGATCCCGGTCATGACCATCAGCGGCGTGGCCGCGCGGCTCTGCAGGAACGGGATTTTCGGCGTGCGGATCATGTGCACGATCAGGGTCTGTGTCAGCAACCCCACCACAAACCAGCCGGACTGGAACAGGGTCTGGTGGTCCGGGGTGTTAGCGTCGAAGACGTACCACATCAACGCAAACGTGGTGATGTCGAAGATCGAACTGATCGGACCGAAAAACAGCATGAAGCGCCCGACGTCCGCCGGCTGCCAGCGTTGTGGTTTTTTCAGCATCTCGGCATCGACGTTATCGAACGGGATGGCGATTTGCGAAATGTCGTAGAGCAGGTTCTGCACCAGCAGGTGCATCGGCAGCATCGGCAGGAACGGGATAAACGCACTGGCCACCAGCACCGAAAACACGTTGCCGAAGTTCGAACTGGCGGTCATTTTGATGTACTTGAGCATGTTGGCGAAGGTCCGGCGCCCTTCCAGCACGCCCTCCTCCAGCACCATCAGGCTCTTTTCCAGCAGGATGATGTCGGCCGCTTCCTTGGCGATGTCCACCGCGCTGTCCACCGAAATACCAATGTCGGCAGCCCGCAGCGCCGGGGCGTCGTTGATGCCGTCGCCCATGAAACCGACCACGTGGCCGTTGCCTTTAAGCAAGCGGACGATGCGTTCCTTGTGCGACGGCGTCAGTTTGGCGAAGACGTTGGTGGTCTCCACGGCCAGTGCCAGTTCGGCGTCGCTCATTCGCTCGACGTCGCGGCCCATCAACAGGCCTTGTTGCTCCAGGCCGACTTCGCGGCAGATCTTGGCGGTCACCAGCTCGTTGTCGCCGGTCAGCACTTTTACCGCAATGCCGTGTTCGGCCAGCGCGCGCAGGGCCGGCGCGGTGCTTTCCTTGGGCGGATCGAGGAACGCCACATAGCCGATCAGGGTCATTTGCTGCTCGTCGGCGAGGCTGTAAACCGACTGCTCCTTGGACGTGTGTCGCGCCGCCACGGCCACCACGCGCAGACCTTCCTCGTTGAAGGAGGCGGTCACTTCGCGAATCCGCGTCAACAGTGCTTCAGTCAGCGGTTCGTCGTTTTCGCCATGCCGAACGCGGGTGCACACCGCGAGGATTTCTTCCACGGCGCCCTTGCACACCAGCAAGTGATGCTGTTGATCATGCTCGGCCACCACCACCGACATGCGCCGACGGTTGAAGTCGAACGGCACCTCGTCGACCTTGGCGAACGCGGTGGCCACTTCCAGCTCACGGTGTACCTCGACGTGTTGCAGCACCGCCACGTCCAGCAGGTTTTTCAGGCCGGTCTGGTAGTAGCTGTTGAGATAGGCCATTTCCAGCACGTCATCGGACTCTTCGCCCCAGACGTCCACATGCCGGGCGAGGAAAATCTTGTCCTGGGTCAAGGTGCCGGTCTTGTCGGTGCACAGCACGTCCATCGCGCCGAAGTTCTGGATCGCATCCAGACGCTTGACGATGACTTTCTTGCGCGAGAGGAACACCGCCCCCTTGGCCAGGGTCGAGGTGACAATCATCGGCAGCATTTCAGGGGTCAGGCCGACGGCGATGGACAGCGCGAACAGCAGCGCCTGCATCCAGTCACCCTTGGTGAAACCGTTGATAAACAGCACCAGCGGCGCCATCACGAACATGAAGCGAATCAGCAACCAACTGACCTTGTTGACCCCGGTTTGAAACGAAGTCGGCGTGCGGTCAGTAGCGCTGACCCGCTGCGCCAAGGCACCGAAATAGGTGCTGTTGCCGGTGGTCAGGATCACCGCGATGGCCGCACCCGAGACCACGTTGGTGCCCATGAACAGGATGTTGTCCAGGTCCAGCGGGTTGCTGGTGTCGCGGTCTTGCTGACGGGGGAATTTTTCCACCGGCATCGACTCGCCGGTCATGGCGGCCTGGCTGACAAACAGGTCCTTGGCGCTGAGTACCCGGCAATCGGCCGGAATCATGTCGCCGGCCGAGAGCACGATCAGGTCACCGGGCACCAGTTGCTTGATCGGCAGTTCAATGCGCTGCGCGCCCTGGCGCATGACCGTCGCGGTGTTACTTACCATCGCCTTGAGCGCATCGGCGGCCTGGTTGGACTTGGCTTCCTGCCAGAACCGCAGCAAGGTCGAGAGCACCACCATGGAGAAAATCACCACGGCGGCTTTCACGTCCTCGGTCAGCCAGGAGATAAACGCCAGTAACGTCAGCAGCAGGTTGAACGGGTTTTTGTAGCAATGCCACAAGTGAACCCACCACGGCAGCGGCTGCTCGTGCTCGACCTCGTTAAGGCCATATTGCTCGCGCAGGGCCTCGGCTTCGAGCTCGCTCAAACCATCGGTGTGGCTGCCGAGTTTGTCCAGCAATGGACCGGTGTCACTGTTGGCGGCAGACACCAGGGTTTGCGCCAGGGTGGGCGGTACTTCACGGCTGACCGTGGTGTCGGTGAAGCTTTCCAGCAACGCCAGGCGACGGAAGTGCCGGGCGATGTGGCGGGTGCGCAGGAATCCGGCGAAGAATTCCTTGAGCAAGGTCAGGTTCATGGCAGTTGCCCCCCAGGGTCAGCCGGGAAACCGTCAAGCAGGCATGTTGAGTCGCCGCGATGACGACGGGCACGTCGAACATCACACGATTCAGTGTCGATGAGAGGACATCGGGACGGGCCAGCACTGGCCGCGATAGAGAATGCCGCTACTCGCTTTTCAGCAAGATAACGGCACAAAAAGACTGCGCGTTATCTTGCCGAGAAAATGCCGGTTACCTGAACCGGCCGACTACTGTCACTCGAACAAGTGCCCACTGTGGGTCTCCGCTATTGAAGAAATCGCGCGAAGCTTACGCCCCGACTCAAGGAGAGTAAACGACGCTGGGGCGTGTGCCGGGGGAATCGCAGGGGTGTTCAGGAAGGGTTCAGGATTGATCAATTTCAGGCCCGAAAAAGCAAAAGATCGCAGCCTTCGGCAGCTCCTACATTGGGATGGCGTACACCCTGTAGGAGCTGCCGAAGGCTGCGATCTTGAGGGCCGCCCCGCTATCAGCTGGCAGTCGCCAACAACATGTCCAGCACCGAACGGCTGTGCCCACGGTGTTTGCCATGGTCATACAGGGAGCCGGCAATTTCATCGGCCCGAATCGGCAGGATCGACAGCAAGGTGTCGCTCAAGCCGTGGCTGGCCTGGCAGAAGCCCTGCATGTAGATGCCGGCCTTGCAGCGCTCGTCGGTGATCAGTTTGTAGTTGCGATCGACGTCGAAATCACCGAGATACTGCTCCAGCGGCGCCAGCAGTTTGCGGTGCATCTGGCGCTCGTAACCCGTGGCGAGCACCACCGCGTCGTAATGACGAACCGTGACTTCGCCGGTGGCGTTGTTGCGCACGACCAGTTCAATACCGTGCTCGGTGGCGGTGGCTTTTTCGATAGTGGTCAGGGTGCGGAACGCATGACGGGCGATACCCGAGACCTTCTGGCGATAGAAGATGCCGTAGATGCGTTCGATCAGGTCGATGTCCACCACCGAGTAGTTGGTGTTGTGGTACTCGTTGACCAGACGCTCGCGCTCGCTGCTCGCTTGCTGGAACACCAGGTCGGTGAACTCCGGCGAAAACACTTCGTTGACGAACGGGCTGTCGTCTGCCGGCTTCAGGGCCGAACCGCGCAGGATCATGTCCACTTGCACCGACGGGAAGCTGTCGTTCAGGTCGATAAAGGCTTCAGCCGCGCTCTGCCCGCCGCCGATGATCGCGATGCTCATCGGTTGATTGTCCACGCACGGCTGCTGGGCCATCTGCGCCAGGTATTGGGAGTGATGGAAGACCCGACTGTCGTCCTTCAGCGCCTTGAACGCTTCGGGGATACGCGGTGTGCCGCCGGCACTGACGACCACCGAGCGGGTGGTGCGCACATGCTGATGACCCAGTGCATCACGGGAAATCACCCGTAGCGCCTCGACCTGCTGCTGGTGCAGCACCGGCTCGATGGTCAGCACGTCTTCGCCGTAACGGCTCTGTTCGGTGAACTGCCCGGCCACCCAGCGCAGGTAGTCGTTGTACTCCATGCGGCACGGATAGAAGGTGCCCAGGTTGATGAAGTCCACCAGGCGGCCATGATGCTTGAGGTAATTGACGAACGAGTACGGGCTGGTCGGGTTGCGCAGGGTCACCAGGTCCTTGAGGAAGGAAATCTGCAACTCGCTCTGGGCCACCAGGGTGTTGCCGTGCCAGCGATAGTCGGCCTGCTTGTCGAGAAACAGTACATCCAGCTCACCCTGATTCGCCGAACGCTCTTGCAGAGCGATGGCCAGCGCCAGGTTCGACGGGCCGAAACCGATGCCGATCAGGTCGTGAACGATGGGCGATGCAATTGCCTGTGTCATTTCCAGTGTCCTCTGGATGAACCCCTCAACCGTGGGGATAAAGCCTGGGTGACCTGACCGGCCTTGGGCGGGACAGCAGATCGTCTGTTGAGTAGGAACGAGGACAATGAAAAAAATTTAATCGCAAGGGATCAATGGGCATCCCACTGCTTGATTCGCACCCGGCAGTGTTTCATGGCGTTGACGATATGCTTCTCCACCAGCGCCCGGGAAATGCCCAGCCGTTCGGCGATCTCCGGGTGCGACAGGCCATCGATCTTGCGCAGCAGGAAGCTCTCGCGGCACAGCCGTGGCAGTTCGGCCAAGGCACGCTGGAGCATTTCCAGGCGCTGACCGTGGTCGAGGCAATGGTGCGGCGAGGGAATGAAGTAGCGCTCTTCGGTATCGAGCACTTCCAGGGATTCGACCTGACGCAGGGCATTGCGCCGATGGTCGTCGATCACCAGATTGAGTGCGGTGCGATAGAGAAACGCCCGGGGCTGCTCGATCGGCGTGTCGCTGGAACGCTCCAGTACCCGCACATAAGCGTCATGCACCACATCTTCGGCCACCTGACGGTTGCCCAGCTTGGCGTTCAGGAAACACACCAGCTCGCGATAGTAGTTTTCCAACATGACTCCCGACCGCTGGGAGTGCGGCTTCTGTCCTTGAGCCAGATCCGCGACTGCCGAATGGGCAACGGCACGATGATGGCAATTTGAGTCGCGTAATTTATAGTAATTCTCATATAGATTTAAAGTACTGATTCGGTTTGCCCGACAAATAGTGCGGCGCTATCCCTGTAACTCTGTGTGTCCGCGCTTAAATTGCGCCCTTCTCTCCTCGTTTACAGGACAGCTCCCCGTGTCTGTCGGCTCCCCGACAGCGTTTGGCTGTCGCCCAGATGTGCGCGCCGCCTGAACGACGGGCCGATTTCCTTTGGCCGGAACCCTGCATGAAACGTCCCCGACACACCCGACGCGCCCTGCTTGTAGCCCTGTGTCTGATCCCCGTTATCGCCGTCGCTGCCTGGCAGATCATCCCGCCCGGTCGCGATCAGTTCGCCACGGTTCAAGTCACACGCGGGGATATTGAAAGCAGCGTCACCGCCCTGGGCACCCTGCAACCGCGGCGTTACGTCGACGTCGGCGCCCAGGCATCGGGGCAGATCCACACGCTTCATGTGGAGGTCGGCGACGTGGTCAAGGAAGGCGATTTGTTGGTGGAAATCGATCCGTCCACCCAGCAAGCCAAGCTCGACGCCGGGCGTTTTTCCATCGACAACCTCAAGGCCCAGCTTCAGGAGCAACGGGCGCAGCACGAACTGGCCCGGCAAAAATTCCAGCGCCAACAACATCTGGCCGCTGGCGGCGCCACCCGCGACGAAGACGTGCAAACCGCCCAGGCCGAACTGCGCGCCACCCAGGCTCGGGTCGACATGTTCCAGGCGCAAATCCGCCAGGCCCAGGCCAGCCTGCGCAGTGATCAGGCCGAACTCGGCTACACGCGCATTTATGCACCGATGAGCGGAACGGTGGTCGCCCTCGATGCCCGGGAAGGCCAGACCCTCAATGCTCAGCAACAAACACCGTTGATTCTGCGCATCGCCAAACTGTCGCCGATGACGGTTTGGGCCGAGGTCTCGGAGGCTGACATCGGCCACGTCAAACCCGGCATGCACGCCTGGTTCACCACCCTCAGTGGCGGCAACCGCCGCTGGACCAGCAGCGTGCGGCAGATCTTGCCGATCCCGCCCAAGCCGCTGGACCAGACCGGCCAGGGCGGCGGCAGCCCCGCCAGTTCGAGTAAAAGCGGCACCGGCCGCGTGGTGCTCTACACCGTATTGCTCGACGTCGACAACGCCGACAACGCCTTGATGGCGCAAATGACCACCCAAGTATTCTTCGTCTCCAGCCAGGCGAAAAACGTTCTGAGCGCACCGATTGCCGCATTGCAGGACGGCTCGCAGCCCGACAGGCAGACCGCCCGGGTCGTCGCCAAAAACGGTGACATCCAGCAACGGGACGTGCGCACCGGTATCAGCGATCGTCTGAAAGTGCAGATCCTCGATGGCCTCAACGAAGGCGATCACCTGCTGATCGGCCCGGCTGACGGGAGTGGCGGCTGAATGCAGACGCCTCTGATCGACCTGCAGGACATCCGCAAAGCCTACGGTGGCGGCGACGCCCCGCAAGTTCACGTGTTGCGCGGCATCGACCTGTCGATTCATGCCGGCGAGTTCGTCGCGATTGTCGGTGCTTCCGGTTCCGGCAAATCGACGCTGATGAACATCCTCGGCTGCCTCGACCGACCGACCTCGGGCGAATACCGCTTCGCCGGAGAAAATGTCGCCGGGCTCGACAGTGATGAGCTGGCTTGGCTGCGCCGCGAGGCGTTTGGTTTTGTGTTCCAGGGTTATCACCTGATTCCGTCCGGCTCGGCCCAGGAAAACGTCGAGATGCCGGCCATCTATGCCGGCATCCCGGCGGCCGAACGCCACGCCCGCGCCGCCGCCCTGCTCGACCGCCTCGGGCTGGCCTCGCGCACCGGCAACCGGCCGCACCAGCTCTCCGGCGGCCAGCAACAACGAGTGTCCATCGCCCGCGCCTTGATGAACGGCGGCCACATCATCCTCGCCGACGAACCCACCGGCGCCCTCGACAGCCACAGCGGCGCCGAGGTGATGACCTTGCTAGACGAATTGGCGAGCCAGGGCCATGTGGTCATCCTCATCACCCACGACCGCGAAGTGGCGGCCCGGGCCAAGCGCATCATCGAGATCCGCGATGGCTTGATCATCAGCGACAGCGCACGCGACGACCCAACGGTGCAAACCTCGGCCAACCCCGGCGCGTTGCAAGCGGTGGATTTGCGCAAGCGCCTCAGCGCCGGCGCCGAGGCCACCGGGGCCTGGAAAGGCGAGCTGATTGATGCGGTGCACGCGGCGTGGCGTGTGATGTGGATCAACCGCTTTCGCACGGCGCTGACCTTGCTCGGGATCATCATCGGCGTGGCGTCGGTGGTGGTGATGCTGGCGGTCGGCGAAGGCAGCAAGCGCCAGGTCATGGCACAAATGGGCGCCTTCGGCTCGAACATCATTTACCTCAGCGGCTCGGCACCGAACCCGCGCACCCCGCCCGGCGTCGTCACCCTGGCGGACGTCGCCGCACTGGCCAGCCTGGCGCAAGTGAAGCGGATCATGCCGGTCAATGGCGCCGAGGCCGGCGTGCGTTACGGCAACGTCGACCACATGAGTTACGTCGGCGGCAATGACACTAATTTCCCGACGATTTTCAACTGGCCGGTGGTTCAGGGCAGCTACTTCACCGAGGCCGATGAAAAAATGCCGCGGCCGTCGCGGTGATCGGACACAAGGTTCGCAGCAAATTGCTCAAGGATGTCCCCAACCCCATCGGCCAGTACATTCTGATCGAAAACGTGCCATTCCAAGTGATCGGCGTACTCGCCGAAAAAGGCGCCAGTTCTGGCGACTCCGACAGCGACAACCGGATCGCCATTCCGTACTCGGCGGCCAGTGTCAGGCTGTTCGGCACACTCAACCCTGAATACGTGGCCATCGCCACCGCCGACGCACGCAAGGTCAGGGAAGCGGAAGTCGCCATCCGCGAGCTGATGCTGCGCCTGCACGACGGCAAGCAGGATTTCGAACTGACCAACAACGCGGCGATGATCCAGGCCGAAGCCCGGACCCAGAACACCCTGTCGCTGATGCTTGGCTCGATTGCCGCGATCTCGTTGCTGGTGGGTGGCATTGGCGTGATGAACATCATGCTCATGACTGTGCGCGAACGGACCCGCGAAATCGGCATCCGCATGGCCACCGGCGCCCGTCAACGCGACATCCTGCGCCAGTTCCTCACGGAAGCGGTGATGCTCTCGGTGGTCGGCGGCATTGCCGGGATCGGCCTGGCGCTGATCGTGGGTGGTGTGCTGGTGCTCAGTGAAGTCGCCGTGGCGTTTTCCTTGATGGCGGGGCTCGGTGCCTTCGGCTGCGCCCTCGTTACCGGGGTTGTCTTCGGCTTCATGCCGGCCCGCAAAGCTGCCCGGCTCGACCCGGTCACGGCCCTTACCAGTGAATGATCGATCTATGAAGCCGCCATTGAGTCTGTTGACCCTCTGCCTGCTGCTCGGTGCATGCGCCAGCCCTGGCCCGCTCCCGGACAGCAGCCTCGTTCCACCCGCCACCTGGCAATCCCCGCACCGCGAAAGCGCCGTGCACAGCAATGCGCAATGGTGGACCCGGTTTGGCAGCCCGTCACTGGATCGCCTGATCGAACAGGCGCGGGCCGGCAGTTTCGACCTGGCGGCGGCGGTCGCCCGAGTGCGTCAGGCCCAGGCCGGCACGGTGATTGCCGGCGGTTCGTTGCTGCCGCAGGTCTCGGCTGGAGCCAACGCCAACCGTCAGAAACTGCTGCACGGCAAGGGCTACAGCCAGCTCGATGCCGACAGCAGTAACAACGCGGTGGACTACTTCGACGCCAACCTCAGTGCCACTTACGAAATCGACTTCTGGGGCGCTAAACGCGCGTCCCGCGACAGTGCACAGTTCGGGCTGAAGGCCAGCGAGTTCGATCAAGCCACCGTGGAACTGACCTTGCTCAGCGCCGTAGCCAACCGCTATGCGCAGACCCTATCGCTGCGCGAACAAGGACGAATTGCCGAACTTAACCTGGCCAATGCCCAGAGCGTTTTGAAACGGGTGCAAACCCGCTTTGATGCAGGTTCTGCCACCGCGCTGGAACTGGCCCAACAGAAAAGCCTGGTCGCGGCGCAGCAACGGCAATTGCCGGCGGTGCAGCAACAAGCCCAGGAGGCGCTGATCAGCCTCGCGGCCCTCCTCGGACGACCGATTCAACAACTGGTGCCCATCGACGAATCCTTCGATCACTTGCAGTGGCCGGTCATTGGCACAGGCGTGCCCAGTGAATTGCTGGCCCGCCGCCCGGACATTGCCCGCGCCGAAGCGCAACTGGCCGCCGCCCAGGCCGACGTCACCGTAGCCCGCGCCGCCATGCTGCCGGCCGTGACCCTCAGCGCCAGCCTCGGCTCCGGGGCGAACAGTGCCGGCGATATCATGCGCAGCCCGTTCTACAACCTCACCGCGGGCCTGCTGGCGCCAATCTTCAACAACGGCCGCCTCGGCGCCGAACGCGACAAAGCCACGGCGCGCCAGCAAGAACTGCTGGAGATCTATCGCGGGGCCATCATCAACGGTTTGACCGACGTCGAAAAAGCCCTGAACAGCATTCGCGGGCTGGACGAACAACGCCAGTGGCAACGCGAAGAACTGAGCCAGGCGCAGACCGCGTTCAACATTGCCCAAAGCCGTTATCAGGCAGGCGCTGAAGATTTGCTAACGGTGCTGGAGACCCAGCGCACGCTGTATGCGGCGCAGGATATGAATGTGCAGCTGAAACTGGCGCGAGTGCAGGCCAGCGTGGCGTTGTACAAGGCGCTGGGTGGCGGGTGGCAAGCGATGTGATGGCGGTGAGTGTTCGGACGCCTTCGCGAGCAGGCTCGCTCCCACACTGGATCTATGGCGAACACATTATTTGTGAACGCTGAAGACCCCCTGTGGGAGCGGGTTTGCTCGCGAAGGCGGTCTGACCGTCGACTGAGAAGGTGAATGTGAAGGCCTCTTCGCGAGCAAGCCCGCTCCCACGGTTGATGTTCAGTGGCCGCAGAGTTTGCGTACGACTTAGATCCAGTATGGGAGCGGGTTTGCTCGCGAAGGCGGTCTGACCGTCGACTGAGAAGGTGAATGTGAAGGCCTCTTCGCGAACAAGCCCGCTCCCACAGTTGATGTTCAGTGGCCGCAGAGTTTGCGTACGACTTAGATCCAGTGTGGGAGCGGGCTTGCTCGCGAATGCGGTCTGACCGTCGACTGAGAAGGTGAATGTGAAGGCCTCTTCGCGAGCAAGCCCGCTCCCACAGTTGATGTTCAGTGGCCGCAGAGTTTGCGTACGACTTAGATCCAGTGTGGGAGCGGGCTTGCTCGCGAATGCGGTCTGACCGTCGACTGAGAAGGTGAATGTGAAGGCCTCTTCGCGAACAAGCCCGCTCCCACAGTTGATGTTCAGTGGCCGCAGAGTTTGCGTACGACTTAGATCCAGTGTGGGAGCGGGTTTGCTCGCGAAGGCGGTCTGACCGTCGACTGAGAAGGTGAATGTGAAGGCCTCTTCGCGAGCAAGCCCGCTCCCACGGTTGATGTTCAGTGGCCGCAGAGTTTGCGTACGACTTAGATCCAGTGTGGGAGCGGGCTTGCTCGCGAAGGTGGTCTGACCGTCGACTGAGAAGGTGAATGTGAAGGCCTCTTCGCGAACAAGCCCGCTCCCACGGTTGATGTTCAGTGGCCGCAGAGTTTGCGTACGACTTAGATCCAGTGTGGGAGCGGGTTTGCTCGCGAAGGCGGTCTGACCGTCGACTGAGAAGGTGAATGTGAAGGCCTCTTCGCGAACAAGCCCGCTCCCACAGTTGATGTTCAGTGGCCGCAGAGTTTGCGTACGACTTAGATCCAGTGTGGGAGTGAGCCTGCTCGCGATGAACGATGACGCGGTACTCAGGCCTGGCGTTCTTTGGCCTTCAAATTCCGCGCATACCACGGCCGTTTCGGCACGCGGCGGAACAGGTCGGCGAGTTTCTTTTCGTCGCTGGCAAAGGTAATGCGCAGCGCCAGCTTCATGGTTTCCGGGTCCATTTCCACTGATTTTCCGACCTGCAATCCCGGCGTGGTGCTGCAACCATGAGTCACCGGACCGAGCCACGGGTCATCGACTTCAACCCAGCGCCCAGGCGCAAACCAGTGCACACCGTTGACTTCCAGCCGGCCGACTTCACCCGGATGGAAGCGCTCATGGGCGCGAAACCAGTCTTCGACGCGGTCGTCGATCCAGCCATGAAAGTGCCAGAACACCGGGTTCACGTGGGACGAAAACGGATCGCCGAGGAAGTCGTTTTCCGGGGCAAACCAACGCGCCGCAAAGTCGTCGAGGTCACGGGCGAGTGGCACCGGTTGACCATTCGAAGGGTCACGCGGCACTGACGCCCAGCGCATGTGCAGCCAGTCGTGCAGCCCCAGCTCCACTTCGGAACCGAACTGGCCAAGGGTCAGCGTCGACAGGTATTGCGGGTCGCGGTACCGGGATTCCCAGACCTGGAAGTTGCTTTGATACGTCTCGGCGGTCTTGAGGTCGGCGACCCACTGGGTGTATTCGTCATCACCTTCGGCCAGCCAGGTCGGCGGCAGCGACGTACCGTCGTGGTTGTCGAAGTAACGGGCGAAACCGGGGCGATCACGGATAAGCTCCGGTTGTGGCAACGGAAAGTACTGCCAGGACGGCAAGTCCTGCATCGAGCGTGCAGTGCCGAGCATGTGCCGGTGCATGAAGAAGAAGTCGATCCCGGAACCGTTGCGATCCTTGCGTGCGCCTCGGGCATCGCGCTCGCTGTCCCAGGGGCCCGGCTGCCAGCCGATGCCGCGCAGGGCATCGCGCTTTTCGTCGGGCAGGGTGTGCCATTTGTCCCGGGACGCGTGCCAGAGCTGGTGAAACAACCGATGTTCCGGCGACACCAGCCAGGCCAATAACATCGGGGTCAACCCGGTGCGCTCGCGGGCTTCGGGGAAAACCCGCTTGACCGCGAGGAAGCGATTGTCCTGCATCGGCAGGGCCAACGGCCGGTCCAGGCGCAGCACCCGACCACTGAGGCTGCCAATGCCGGCATTGCCAAACGCGGCCCAGACTTCATCCAGGTCCATGTTGAATTGGTAATCGGTGGTGCCGTTGACGCCAACCAGTCGCCAGCTCAACTGCGCAGCATTGGCATCGGCCAGGTCGCCGACGATTCGATAGCGCGGCACGTCGCTGGTGCGCAAACGCTCGGCCGTGTCGAGAAACCCGGTGACACCACGGCCCTTGTGGCCAATGTCGAGAAACACTTCGAGCCCGTCCCGTGGCAAGCCGTCGAGGCCGGCATCGCGACCGTCAAAACGAATCGTCCAGACCCCACGCAAGGCATCCGCCAGGCGCTGGCCGGCGACATCTGCCACATCGAACGACGCTTCACCGGGAGTCATCGTCGGGTCCGGCTTCGTCCATTCGCGATGCCCATAAAAAGCTGCAGGCACGGCCGCGCCGGTCAGCGCCAGGCCCGCCATGAACCATCGTCGAGAAATCGTCATTGCCCTACCTGTGTCAGCCATGAAAGCAGGCTTTATCCAAGCTAGGACGTTCATCCCCGGCACAAATTTATGCTGTTCCCGAAAAGATCGCAGCCTTCGGCAGCTCCTACAAGGGTATGCGCTCCAAAGCAGGCGCTGCCGAAGGCTGCGATCTTTTCGGCGACACCTAAATTCCTCTGCCGATCACTCGTTCTTCCCAGATAGCAAAGGCCCCTGCGCCTGCACCGGGGCGGCGAACCTGACTGAGATGGCAATGACAAAACCACGTTCGAAAAAGGCTCTTTACATCGGCCTGCCGCTGGCCCTGGCGATCAGTGCCGGTGCAGGTTTTGCGGTTTGGGATCACTGGTTCAAAGACAACCCCGGTTACCCGCTCAAGGTGCTTCAGCAGGCCGATGAACTCCATGAGCGGATGCTCTCGTTTGACAGCCACATCACCGTGCCGCAGGAATTTGGCACCACCGGCAACGAAATCGACAAGGATGGCAGCGGCCAGTTCGACCTGGTCAAGGCCAATCGCGGACGCCTGTCCGGCGCAGCCCTGACAATCTTCGGCTGGCCGGAACTGTGGAACGGCCCCAACGCGCCGCACAAACCCACCGCCGGGTTCGTCGCCGAAGCGCGTAACCAGCAAGAGATCCGCTACAAGATCATCTCCGGCATGGTCCGCGACTTCCCCAATCAAGTCGCCATCGCCTACAGCCCGGCCGATTTCCGGCGCCTGCACGGCGAAGGCAAGTTCGCGATCTTCATCAGCATGCTCAATGCCTACCCGCTGGGCCACGACCTGAACCTGCTGGACCTGTGGGCCGCCCGCGGCATGCGTATGTTCGGCTTCAGTTACGTGGGCAACAACGACTGGGCCGACTCCTCGCGCCCGCTGCCGTTCTTCAATGATTCGCCGGATGCGTTGGACGGTTTGTCGGACATCGGCAAGCAAGCCGTGCAGCGCTTGAACGACCTCGGCGTGATCATCGACGTCTCGCAGATGTCGACCAAAGCCCTGGAGCAAGTCGCGCAATTGAGCCGCACACCGCTGGTGGCCTCGCACTCGGCGCCACGGGCGATGGTCGATATTCCACGCAACCTCAGCGACAAGGAATTGCAGCTGATCAAGAACAGCGGCGGCGTGGTGCAAATCGTTGGCTTCTCCCAGTACTTGCGACCGCTGAGCCAACTGACCCAGGACAAGCTCAACACCCTGCGCGCCCGCTTCGACCTGCCGCCACTGCCTAACCTCGCCTACGCCTTGATGCCGGGCGACCCGATCATCGCCGCGTGGTCCGAGCAGAAGTTCGGCGAATACGCCGGTCAGCTCTACGCGATCCTCGACGAAGAACCGAAGGCCAGCCTCAAGGACCTGGGCGACGCCATCGAATACACCGTGCGCAAGATCGGCATCGACCACGTCGGCATCAGCTCCGATTTCAACGAGGGCGGCGGCGTCAAAGGTTGGGAGAACGTCGGCGAAATCCGCAACGTCACCGCCGAGCTGCTGTCGCGCGGTTACTCCGAGGCCGACATTGCCAAACTCTGGGGCGGCAACTTCCTGCGGGTCTGGGATCAGGTGGAAAAAGCCGCCAAACCCGCCCTGATTTCAGCTCGGGATGCCAGCAAGCCATGAGTAATCGTCGAGACTTCCTCAAGCAGGCCGGGATTCTTGCGGCCGCATTGCCGCTGGGCGCGGGGCTGCAAAACGTCGCCAACGCCGCCAGCATCGCGCCGCTGCCACGGGACAAATGGGCGCAGTTGCGCCAGTTGTTCAATCAGGACCCGGACTGCCTGCACTTCTCCAATTTCCTGATCACCACCCACCCAAAACCGGTGCGTGATGCGATCGAGATGCACCGCGCCGCACTGGACAAAAATCCGGGGCTGGCGATGGATTGGGACCTGGGCGTTATCGAACAGCGCGAAGAGGACGTGCGGGTCTGGGCCGGTAAATACCTGCAAGCCGACCCGAAGCAAATCGCCCTGACCGGCAGCACCACCGAAGGCCTGGCGATGATTTACGGCGGTGTGCACGTGCGCCCCGATCAGGAAATCCTCACCACCGTCCACGAACACTACGCGACCCACACCCTCCTCGAACTGCGCACGCAACGGGATGGCACCAAGGTGCGCAAGATCACGTTGTTCAAGGACCCGCAGACCGTCACCCAGGAAGAAATCCTCGCGTCCATCGACCGCAGCATCAAACCGCAAACCCGGGTGCTCGGCATGACCTGGGTGCAATCGGGCAGCGGCGTGAAAACCCCGATCAGCGAGATCGGCGCCCTGGTGGACAAGCACAACCGTCATCGCAAAGACCAGGACCGAATCATCTACCTGGTCGACGGCGTGCACGGCTTCGGGGTCGATGACCTGGGCTTCCCGGCGATGAACTGCGACTTCTTTATTGCCGGCACCCACAAATGGATGTTCGGCCCGCGCGGCACCGGCATCGTGTGCAGCCGTAGCACCGAGGTCAAATACGTCACGCCGATCATCCCGACCTTCTCCGAAGCCGAGCATTTCTCCACCACCATGACCCCCGGCGGTTATCACGCCTTCGAACACCGCTGGGCGCTGAACGAAGCCTTCAAGTTGCACTTGCAACTGGGCAAGGCCGAGGTTCAGGGGCGCATCCATGCGCTGAACAGCTACTTGAAAAAACGCCTGCAGGCGCGGCCGCAGATCGAACTGGTCACGCCGCTGAGCCCCGAACTGTCAGCCGGTTTCACCTTCTTCCGGGTCAAGGGCAGGGACAGCGACAAAATCGCCGCCTACCTGATGGCCAACCGCGTGATTTGCGATGCCGTCGAACGCGACGTCGGGCCGGTGATCCGCACCGCACCGGGCCTGCTCAACACCGAAGCGCAAATCGACCAATTGCTCGCCGTGCTCGACAAAACCCTTTGACCCCAGACGCTGCCTTTTACCCTTTATCGAGATCAATGATGAACAGTGACCTGCGTAGTTTTTCCTTGAAGGCACGCCCGGCCCTGCTGTTGGCCGCCCTGGCTGCCAGTCTGCTGCCGGGCGCTGCCCAGGCCGCCGCTTCGGCGCAACCGGGCAAGGTGTTCAAGGACTGCAAGGACTGCCCGGAAATGGTCGTGCTGCCCACCGGCACTTTCACCATGGGCACACCGGAAGATGAAGTCGGCCGCGAACCCGATGAAGGCCCGCTACACCCGGTGACCTTCGCCAAGCCTGTGGCGATCAGCCGCTTCCAGGTGTTGAAAGGCGAATGGGACGCCTACCTCCACGACACTGGCTACGTGATGCCCGATGGCGACACCCGCCCTGGCCGTGAATGCAAGACTGGCATCCCGCGCTACGAATACACCGCCAAACACCCGGCCGTGTGCATGGACTTCCCCGAGGCCAACGCCTACGTGGCGTGGCTGTCGAAGAAAACCGGGCAGAATTATCGACTGGTCAGCGAGTCCCTTCGCGAGTACGCGGCCCGTGGCGGCACCAGCGGTCCCTTCCCCTTCCCGTTCGATGAAGGCAAGGAATACAGCATCGCCAAGCACGCCAACACCTACGGCGCGGCGGACGGCTACAACTTCACCTCGCCGGCCGGCAGCTTCCCGCCCAACGCCTTTGGCGTGTACGACATGCACGGCAACGTCTACGAATGGACCGCCGATTGCTTCAACGATGACTACGTCGGCGCCCCGAGCGACGGCAGTGCCTGGCTGACCGGTAAATGCGAGTTCCGGCGCATGCGCGGTAACGACTGGAGCGAAGCGCCGGTGTTCTCGCGCTCCGGCAACCGCAACGCCACCTCCCCGGATGACCGCGGCGACTGGCTGGGCTTTCGCGTCGCCCGGGACCTTTAAGGCTTTTAAATGTGGGAGCGGGCTTGCTCGCGAAGGGGCCGTCACGTCCACCTTCTATATTGACTGTCAGAGCGCTTTCGCGAGCAAGTCGAATCGTCGCACCGCCGCTCCCACAGGGGATCTGTGTCGTACGCAAATTCTGCGACCACAGGGGATCTAATGTGGGAGCGAGCCTGCTCGCGATGACGGACTGTCAGCCAACAGGATGCTGACTGACACGCCCACTTCGCGAGCAGGCTCACTCCCACCTCCCATCGCCATGACTTGCAAGAGACCCGTGCACGGCTAAATCGCCGCCCACGGGTTTCGTCTTTTAAGCAGCCAAACTCTTGAACCATTGCCCTCAGCGGCACTTGAAGCGGAAACCTCCATGACCTCAAATTCCCGCGGAGCCATCAGTGAAGTCCTCGGCCTGCTCAAGCCATTCCGGGTCATCGTTGTGGTGTCGATCGCGCTCGGCATGCTCGGCGGCCTCAGCATCACCGCGTTGCTGGCGACCATCAATGATGCCCTGAATGCCGACGGCAGCCCGACACCCCGGCTGCTGGCGACGTTTGTCGGCCTGTGCGTGGTGGCGTTGCTGACGTCGATCCTGTCGGACATCGGCACCAACCACGTCGGGCAGAACATCATTGCCGGGCTGCGCAAGAACCTGGGCGAAAAAGTCCTGCGCGCGCCGATTGAGCAGATCGAACGCTTTCGCAGCTATCGACTGATTCCGGTGCTGACCCACGACGTCGACACCGTCAGCGATTTCGCTTTCTCCTTTGCGCCGCTGGCCATTGCACTCACCGTCACCCTCGGTTGCCTGGGCTACCTGGCCTGGCTGTCGCTGCCGATGTTCGCCTTGCTGATGGTGGCGCTGGTGATCGGCACATTGGTTCAACTCGTTGCACGGACCAAGGGCATCCAGGGTTTCGAGGCCGCTCGCGCCGGCGAAGATGAACTGCAAAAACACTACAGCGCGATTGCCGATGGCGCCAAAGAACTGCGCATCCATCGTCCGCGCCGCCAACGCATGTTCCACCAGCGCATCGAAGCCACGGCCGACTACATCTGCAAGACGCACATCCGCGCGGTGAATACCTTCGTGGTGGCCAAGACCCTCGGTTCGATGCTGTTTTTCGTGGTGATCGGCCTGGCGCTGGTGCTGCAATCGTTCTGGCTGGGCACCGATAAAGCCGTGCTCAGCGGCTTCGTGCTGGTGCTGTTGTACATGAAAGGCCCGCTGGAATACCTGGTGACCACCCTGCCCGTAGTCAGCCGCGCCAACATCGCCTTCAAGCGCATTGCCGACCTGGCGGAACAGTTTTCCTCGCCGGAGCCGCATCTGCTGCTCAGTGACCAGGCCGCGCCGAAACCGGCGGTCGAACACCTGGAATTGCGCGACGTGCACTACGCCTTCCCGGCCGTCGACGGCAACAAGCCGTTTGCTCTCGGGCCGGTCAACCTGTCCATCAGCCAAGGCGAAATCGTCTTTATCGTCGGCGAGAACGGCGGCGGCAAGACCACGTTGATCAAGTTGCTGCTGGGGCTCTACGCGCCACAGGGCGGTGAAATCATCCTCAATGGCGCGCCGGTGGTGGCCGAAAACCGCGACGACTATCGCCAGTTGTTCACCACGATTTTTGCCGACTACTACCTGTTCGATGAACTGGTGCAGGGCGACCAGGAGATTCCCGAAGACGCCGACCGCTACCTGGAACGCCTGGAGATCGCCCACAAAGTCACGATCCGCGACGGCGCCTTCAGCACCACCGACCTGTCCACCGGCCAGCGCAAACGCCTGGCACTGTTGAACGCCTGGCTGGAAGAACGCCCGGTGCTGGTGTTCGACGAATGGGCCGCCGACCAGGACCCGGCCTTCCGCCGGATCTTCTACACCGAGCTGCTACCGGAACTCAAATACCTGGGCAAGACCCTCATCGTTATTTCCCACGACGACCGTTACTTCGATGTCGCCGACCAACTGGTGCGGATGGAAGCGGGTCGGGTCATCAGCGAAAAAGCGCCGGTCGCGACCGCCTGAGCCCTTTGCGAGAACCCTCATGAACGAACTGCTTGATGATGATCTGCTGGCGCTGCTGATGGCCGATGCCGCAGACGATGAACCCTCTACCCCGTCGCAGCGCCGGGACCGGGCGCCGCTGTCGTTTGCCCAGCAACGCCTGTGGCTGGAGCAACAACGGGCGCCGGACAGCTCGGCCTACAACTTGCCGCGCGCCTTGCACCTGACTGGCGAACTGAATGTCGATGCGTTGGAAGTGGCGCTGAATCGCGTGATTGATCGGCATGACATTCTGCGCACGGCCTTCACTGAACTTGATGGCGTGCCGACGCAGGTAGTCGAGCGTCAGGCTCGGCTGACCTTGTATCGCCGGGACCTCACGGCGCTCGACATTGACGCCCGTGCCGATGAACTGGCGCAGCGTGTCCAGAGCCAGGCCACGCAGGCGTTCGACCTGGGTCAGGCGCCACTGATTCGCGCGACGTTGCTCAAGTCCGACACCCGGGACTACGTGCTGCTGTTGAACATGCACCACATCGTTTCCGACGCCTGGTCCAACGGGATTCTGATGCAGGACCTGTCCCGCGCCTATGCCCAAGCCTGCCTCGATGATCATTCGCCGCTGCCAACGCTGACCATGCAGTACGCCGACCACGCTGATTGGCAGCGCGGTGAATACCTCGACAGCGCCGCGTGCACCCGCAGCGGCGAGTATTGGCGTGAGTACCTGGGCAGCGAACTGCCGGTGCTCGAAATGCCCCAGGACGTGGCTCGTGCAACCGGTCAGCAGCATTTGGCCGGTCGTTTTCAATGGACGCTTGAACCGGCGCTGAGCCAGGCCTTCAACGCCTTCTGCCAACGACAAGCGCTGACCCCGTTTGTGCTGGCATTGGGTGTATGGCAATTGCTACTCGGGCGCTACAGCAACCAGCACGACTTCACCGTCGGCGTGCCCAACGCTAACCGAAATCGCGGCGAAACCCAGGCGTTAGTCGGTTTTTTCGTCAGCAGTCAGGTGTACCGCGCACGCATCGATTCGACCCAATGCATTGCCGATTATCTGCAGGATCTGCGCGGGCAATCCCTGGCCGCACTGGAACATGCCGATTACCCGCTGGAACTGATGTTCGATCAACTGCAACGACCGGGCAGCCAGAGCGCCAACCCGTTGTTCCAGGTGTTGTTCAACTGGCGCACTGGCGGCGCCGAGGCACAACCCGTCGAATGGGACGGCTTGGCGCTGGCGTTTCTCGATGCTGGTGATAACCAGGCGAAATTCGACCTGTCGCTGGACATCGACTATTCGCACCAAGGCCTGACCGGAACCTTCGAATACAGCCGCGACCTCTACCGTCCGGCGACGATCGAGCGCATGGCCGGGCATTGGCAGAACCTGTTGCAAGGGATCATCCAGGCGCCCGGGCGCAGCCTCGGCGAACTGCAACTGCTGAGCCCCGACGAGCAGCAACAGACGTTGGCCGACTGGAATCGTCAGCCCACCGTGCTGCCTCGCGGTCAGTGCCTGCATCAGTTGATCGAGGCCCACACCGAGCACTGCGCTGACGCCATCGCCCTGAGTTTCGGCGAGCAACACATGAGTTACGCCGAGCTCAATCGCCAGGCCAATCGACTCGCTCATCAATTGATCGGCGAAGGTGTCGGGCCGGACGTTCTGGTCGGCATCGCCGTGGAGCGCACGCCGCACCTGATCGTCGGCCTGCTGGCGATCCTCAAGGCCGGCGGCGCCTACGTGCCGCTGGACCCGGCCTACCCCGCCGACCGCTTGGCTTACATGATCGAGGACAGTGGTGTCGCGTTGGTTTTGACCCAGGCGCACCTGCGGGAACAGCTGGCGCTGCCGGCCGACGTTCGCTGCCTGTTGCTTGAGCAATCGTCCGCCGGCCACGAGCACAACCCCGACGTCGCGGTGCATCCGGACAATCTCGCCTATGTGATTTACACCTCGGGCTCCACCGGCAAACCGAAAGGCGCGCTGCTGCCCCATCACAACGTGGTGCGGCTGCTCCAGGCCACGGCCGGTTGGTTTGATTTCAATCATCGCGACGTCTGGAGCCTGTTTCACTCCTACGCCTTCGACTTCTCGGTGTGGGAGATTTTCGGCGCGCTGCTGCACGGTGGCCGCCTGGTCATCGTGCCCCACGCGGTCAGCCGTTCGCCGCAAGAGATGTATGCGCTGCTGTGCGAGCAAAAGGTCAGCGTGCTCAACCAGACGCCGTCGGCCTTCAAGCAATTGATGCAGATCGCCTGCGAGCCGGGGCAGCCTCTGACCCAACACCTGCGCCATGTAATTTTTGGCGGCGAAGCGATTGATGTGCAGAGCCTGCGCCCGTGGCTCGAACGCTTCGGTGATCGTGCGCCGCAACTGATCAACATGTACGGCATCACCGAAACCACCGTGCACGTGACCTACCGCCCGTTGTCGTTGAACGACCTGGATTCGAACGCGGCCAGCCCGTTGGGCGTGCCGATTGTCGACCTGTCGTGGTACGTGCTCGACCCGCACCTGAACCCGGTGCCCAAGGGTTGTGTGGGTGAGTTGTACGTTGGCCGCGCCGGCCTGGCACGGGGTTACCTCAAGCGCGCCGGCCTGACCGCCACTCGCTTCATTCCCGATCCATTCGACCCGTTGCCGGGCGGGCGCCTGTATCGCACCGGCGACTTGGCCCGTTATGGCGCCAACGGCAGCATCGAGTACATGCGCCGCATCGACCATCAGGTGAAGATTCGCGGTTTCCGCATTGAACCGGGAGAGATCCAGGCCCGTCTGCAAAGCCTGCCGGCGGTGCAGGACTGTGTAGTGCTGACCCACCAAGGCCTGAGTGGCCTGCAACTGGTCGGCTACGTAATCGCCAGCCAGGCGGCCAACACCGAGCTGCGCGATCACCTGCTGGCCGCGCTCAAGTTGCAGTTGCCGGACTACATGGTCCCGGCTCATTTGCTGTTCATCGAGCACTTCCCGCTCAACGCCAACGGCAAGCTGGATCGCAAAGCCTTGCCCGAACCGGACGCCAGCCTGTGGCAGCAGACCTATGTCGCGCCGAGCAATCATCTGGAAGAAGCCCTGGCCGAGCTGTGGCAGCGAACCCTGGGACTGGAAAGGGTCGGCGTCACTGACAACTTCTTTGAGCTGGGTGGGCATTCGATTCTGGCGATTCAGTTCATTTCCACCCTCAAGTCACAGCTCAACATCGAACTGCGCCTGCAAGAAATGCTGGCCCAACCGAGCATTGGCGAGTTGGCGGCGCTTATCTCGCGCAAGCACCGGGAACAGACCCGGTGCGTGGTCGAACTCAACGGCGCACCGGCCGCTGTACCCACACTGTTCTGCATGCACCCGAGCGGCGGCATCGTGTTTTGCTATCAACCACTGGCAAAAAACTCAAGGCCCGAGCCGGCGTCAGCGGCGTCATGCACCGAGGGTTCGGCAAGCAGCACAACGACCGGCAAACCTGGGACGAGATGATTGACGACTACAGTCGCGAAATCATCAAGGCCCAACCTCAGGGGCCTTACCACTTGATGGGCTGGTCGCTGGGCGGCGCAATTGCGCTGGACGTCACCGCGACCCTTGAAGGGCTGGGGCACGAAGTGAACTTCCTCGGTCTGGTCGACAGCACCCTCCCGGAACACGTGTACCCGGAGGACATGCCGCGTTATCGACAACTCAATCCCCACAAAACCAGCGATGAAGCATCGGCAGAACTCCTCGACGCCATTCAATACTTCGACTTGTTGTTTCCCCTGCTCACGGAGCGCACGGCGGCTTACCTGAAAGACGCGCCACACAGTTCGGCCAAGGACTTCTATGACTGGGCCACCGACCAGGTCGCACCGGGCCAGGGCGATTTGTTGGCCATCGTGCAAAACGTCAAAAACGAAATCATGAACGCCCAGGCGTTCTCGGTGCACGACCGACTGCTGGAAGCGTTTGCGGCGTTTACGTTCAAACCGGTCAACGTCAAGCCGAGTTGCTGGTGGGCGCTGCCGGAAAAAACCAAACAGGAACTGGCGTTCGGCGAAGCCCTGATCAAGGGCTACAGCCGCTCGGGCGAATTGAACTGTTCGGTTTACTCGCCGCTGCTGCACCGCAGCATGATCTTCGAAGATGAAATGATCGACTCGTTGATCGAGACCTTCCTGGCCAGCACCCTCCTGCGCTGACCGGCCTCGTATGATTGCAACCCGCCGTACGTCTATGGCGGGTTGCCCGTCGCTACAAAACCTCGATATCAGTTGGCCGGAACGAGGTTATCCAGCACTCGATTCACCGCTAACGCCCCGAATGCCGATCAGTTAAGAAGATCTCAAGGTGACACATGCTTTGTGTAGCAGCTGGCGAAGCCTGCGTTCGACTGCGAAGCGGTCGTAAAATCTGAGCACGCGGTCTTTCTGACACACCGCGTCGTCTGGATTGACGACTGCTTCGCAGTCGAACGCAGGCTTCGCCAGCTGCTACAGATCGCGTTTGGCTTAACTAATCGGCAGTGGCCAACGCCCTCGTCTTTAAATACGCGCGATTAAATCGCGTGAATTCATATCAAAGATTTCAGGAGTTTTCTGACAGCACTCAAGGAAAAGTCCACTTGCCCAACCCGCGACATTTGGCGCTACTATTGTGCCAAGTGTCGTATTGGAGGACATCGGTATGTCCGCAGCGAATCAGCTAGAAGAAAGAGCCGCTAAATACACGGGAACGAGCACCAAGAAGGTCAGCCGTAAGCCGACTGAAGTGCTGTTACATGGCCGCAGTGGTGATACGCGAATGCTGATCATCCGGTACACGCAGGAGGGCTTTGACCTGAGCGATGTCCGGGACATGCTTTCCACCTCCGCGCTGTACATGGAACACGATCTTGTTCAGCGCATCACCGGCAAGTCCCTCAGGACTGTCCAACGCTTGGTGAAAGAAACCAAACCGGTGCGCCTGAACCAGCAGCAGAGCACGGTTGCCTTTCAGTATGCGCAAACGCTGGAGCACGCCACCAACGTGTTTGGCAATCAACAGTTGGCTGAGGACTGGCTGAAGAAACCCTGCAAATACCTGGACGATCATGTCCCGCTGGAGTTGATCGATAACTCGCTGGGCTTCCAGGTGGTAGAGGAATATCTGACCCGGATAGAACATGGGGTCTATCAATGAATCCTTTGCCCTGGGACGGGAAGTGGCACGCTTGGCGCCTTGACCGCGAGGTCTACAAGCACACCTGGGACAGTGGCATTGGTGCACAGAGATCCGGTGGTCGATGGAATCCTCCCGGCCGCCGGGTCATTTACGCCTCGGCCGACCCCTCGACAGCCATTCTGGAAGTCGCAGTCCATACAGGCTTCGATACCCTTGATCGGGTGCCTCACGTACTCACGTGCTTCGAAGTGCTTGACCCGAACATCATCAAGATTGTTCAGCCCGAAGATGTACCGAACCCGAACTGGCTGGTCCCGTCCCTGCCCTCGCCCAATCAGCAACAGTTTGCTGACGGGATGCTGGCCGAGCATCCTTTCGTGCTGATCCCCTCTGCAGTAACCCGCCATTCGTGGAATTTGCTGGTGAGTTGCGACTTGGCGGCGAACCAATTCAAACTCGTCTCGCAGGAGCGCTTTGGACTGGATACGCGGCTGGTCAGGCAGACGTGACGGCGCGTGGTGCGCCTGAAATTTTCTTCAGGCCATAAAAACCCCGACCCGCAATCTGCGGGTCGGGCTCTTTACAACCGGCACAGTACTTATCAGAACTGCGGTTTGTACGTCACGCTGAACATCATGTTGCGCGGGTCGCCGTAGTAGTTGTTGGCGCCGATCTGGCTGTAGGACGGGATGAAGTACTTCTTGTCGAAGATGTTGTTGAAGTTCACCGCCAGGTTCACTTCGTCGCTCAGGTCGTAGCCGACGCGGGAGGCCCAAATGGCGAAGCCCGGCTGGTTGAAGTTGCGGTCGAAACTGATGGTGCTGGTCTGGGCGTTGACGCCGCCACCCACGCTGACTTTGTGGAAGTCACCCGGCAAGCGGTAGTCGGCCCACAGGCGCGCCATGTGTTTCGGGGTCCAGGTGCTGAAGACTTTGCCTTTGAGGTCGGTGTCTTCCAGGAACTTGGTGGTGTTGTAGGTGTAGCTGCCAGACAGTTGCAAGCCTGGCGCCACTTCACCGCTGACTTCAGCTTCGAAGCCCTGGCTGCGGACCTTGCCCGATGCCTTGGAGCAGTACCAGCCGCCGCAGGCTTCGCTGCTTTCGATGTCGGTGCTCAGGTCGGTGACCGCGCGGTTCTTCTGCTCGGCGCGGAAAATCGCGAACGAGGTGTTGAGCTGGCCGTCCATCAACTCGCCTTTGAGGCCGAGTTCATAGTTGTGGCCTTCGATCGGCTTGAGTACTGCGTGCTGCTTGTCCATGTCCGTTTGCGGGATGTAGACGTCGGCGTAACTGCCGTAGACCGACCATTGTTCGTCCAGCGCATACACCAGGCCGGCGTAGGGTGTGATCTTGCCGTTATGCCGGGTGGTGCTGTTGACCGCGGCGGTCGGGTCCACTACGCGGGCAAAGGCGTTTTCGGCATCGTACTCGTATTGATACCAGGTCGACCGTGCGCCCAGTGTCAGGGTCAGCGGGTCGGCCAGTTTGACCCGCCAGGTGCCGTAGAGGCCTTTCTGGCGCACGTCATAGGTACTGGTCGTCAGGTTGGCGACGTCGGCAATCGAGTTGAAGCTTTGTTGCGGTCGATGGTGGTCGATCTCGTCGATATCGACGCCCGGCGTAAAGGCACGCGCGTATTGGTCGTCGGAGGTGTACTTCGAATAGTTGGCGCCGAACATCACGCTTTGCTTGAACGACAGGGCTTCGAAGTCGCCATTGACGTAGACGTCAAAACCACGGTTCTTGTTGTAGAAGTCGGTGGAGTAATCGGCGTACTGGGGGCCGGTGGACGTGCCCGGCGTGACGGGTCCGGTGATGAACTGGTAGGTCGATTCGTTCGACTCGTTCATGGCCAGGGCAGTGGCCTTGATTTTCCAGCTGTCGTTGAAGTGATGCTCCAGGTCCAGGTAAACGGAGGTCTGGTTATTGAAACCACGGTTCCAGCTCGCGCCGCCGTAGGCAGAACGCCCCAGGTTCAGCACGGTGCCGTCAGCGTAGCGTGGCAGGCCGATCAGGTAAGGCGTGGAATGGCTGGTCTTGTTGCTGAAGCCGACGCCGAGCACGGTGTCCGGGCTCAAGTCGAAATCGAGGGCGCCATAGACGGTCTGTTCCCAGTTCGACACGTAGTCGGTGAACGATTTACCGGTTTCGTAGTTGACCACCGCACGACCGCGGATAGTGCCTTCATCGTTCAACGGACCGCCCACATCGGCCTGCGACGCGTAACGATCCCAGCTACCGGCCTTGGCGCTCAGGGTCACGGTCGGCACGTCTTGCGGACGCTTGCGCACCATGTTGATCGCGCCGCCAGGGCTGTTCGCGCCTTGCAGCAGGGCCGACGAACCACGGAGGATTTCCATGCGGTCGTAGATCGCCATGTTTTCGGTGATGTAGCTGCCCAGCGAATACATGTTGCGCGGCACGGGCACGCCGTCGTACTGCAATGACTCGATATCAAAACCGCGGGCGTAGATGAACATGCCCGGCCCCGGGGTCTTGACCGAACTCATGCCCGGCGTGGCTTCCAGCGCCTGGGTCAGGGTGGTGATGTTCTGGTCATCCATGCGCTTGCGGGTCAGGACGCTGACCGATTGCGGGATGTCCTTGAGTTTCTGCTCACCTTTGCCAATGGTCACGGCCCCGGTGGTGTAGGAGTGGGTGCCTTCGGTGGTGGTACCCAACTGTTGTGCGTTGATGGTCGTGGCGCCCAGTTCCAGACCCTCGGTCGAACTGCCGCGCACCAACATCAGCGTGTTGCCTTCAAAGCTGTAGCGCACGCCCGTGCCTTTGAGCAGTTGGGTGATCGCCGCTTCGCGGCTCAACTTGCCGCTGACACGGGTGCTGCGCAGGCCGGCCATGTCGTCGGCGCTGTAGATCACCTGTTGATTGGTCTGCGCGCCAAACGCCTGCAGGGCCTGAGGCAACGGCTGGGCCGCAATATTGAGGGTGAATTCTTCAGCGCACACCTGCACGCTGAGCGGCAGCAGGCACGCCATGCCCAAACCGGCCAGCGAGCGACGCGAGCGCAGGGTTCGGGCAATGACCAAGGCCTTGAACAGAGGTTTCAACTCATGAATTGCTGACATCGTGCTCTCTATTATTGGTTGAAGTGGATAAGACCAATGGGCCACCGAGTGCCCTGACGCTGCCTGGACCTGTGAACCGTTTCGCTCCCGCAAAAGTCGGTGATCGGCCCCTCCCGGGCTCGATCGTGGGTCCGGGCAGCGGTAAAAATGCTTCTACAACCAGGAAAAACCGAACCCAGTGGCTACCCTGCCCGGCTCTATTTGCCTGCTTACATTAGTAAGACGCAGCACCGGAGCAAAACCGGAATGAGTTTATTTATCATTAACGCGAAATCTCAAAAAAAAAGGCCGACGCGGTGGGCGTCGGCCTAATGCCTATCAGTGAAGCCGACACTCGATCTGTAGCAGTTGGCGAAGCCTGCGTTCGGCTGCGTAGCAGTCGTGAAATCAGGCTGCGCGGTGCTCCAGAAAGACCGCATGTTCAGGGTTTACGACTGCTGCGCAGCCGAACGCAGGCTTCGCCAGCTGCTACAAAAGAGCGCATTTCGCCCGATATTTTCTTACCTGATCGACATTAGGGCGTCGGCCTGTTCCTTGGGCTACCTCAATCGTTTTGTGCAGCCTTGGCGTTTTGCAGTTGCCGGGCTTTTTCGGTGAGCAGGGCTTTTTCTTCGGGGCTCATGTTGTCCAGACGTAACCGCGCCTGAGCGATTTTCTCCAGTTGACCGGGGCTGCGTTCCCCGGATCGCAGCGCCGCCGCCAGACCCGCCACGGTCGGGTGGTCAAACACCACGCCCGGCTGGATTTCGCACTGCAACAGCTTGCGAATCCCGGCCACCAGTTTGATCACCAACAAGGAATGGCCACCGGCGGCGAAAAATCGCGGTCGATGCCCAATTGCTCGACACCGAGCAATTGCGCCATGCGAATAGCCAACAATTGCTCAAGGGCATCGCGGGGCGCCATGCCCTCGTCGCCAGCCTTGGCGGCGGCGAGTTGCTGCAAGGCTTTGCGGTCGACCTTGCCGTTGGCCAGTCGCGGGAAGCTGTCGAGCCATTGCAGATGCTGCGGCAGCATCACGTCGGGCAGGCGTAGGGCCAGTTCGTCGCGAATCTCGTCGAGCACAGTGGCCGAAGGTGTTTGCTGCGGGACGATGAACGCCAGCATCGCTTCTTGACCTGGCAACACCAGGGCCTGCGCGACGTGGGGCAGGCGCAGCAACTCGGCTTCGACCTCCGCAAGTTCGATACGGAAACCGCGCACCTTGATTTGCTGATCGCGCCGACCGTGTAACTGAATCGCCAGATCCGGGCGATAGCGGGCCAGGTCGCCAGTGCGGTACAGACGCTCTTGTGGGTTGAACGGACTCTGAATGAATACCTGCGAATCAGCTTCGACGTTGACGTAGCCCCGGCACAACTGCGCGCCACCGAGGTACAACTCGCCCAGCACACCGACCGGCGCCAGTTGCAGGTTGTCGTCGAGGACAAACACCTGATTGTTGCCCAGCACCCGGCTCAGAACGGCAGCATCCGGCTCTTGCGCATTGAGCAACAACGGATGAACCAGCACGCCCACGGTGGCCTCGGTCGGCCCGTAGTGGTTGAACACTTGGCAATCGCTGCGCAAGCGAGCGATACGCTGCACCAGCGCCGGGGCAATCGGCTCGCCACCCAGAATCAGCGTGCGAGGCAATTGCGCGCACTCGCTTTCGAGCAACGCGGCGAGATGCGACGGGACGATCTTCAGGCAATCAATCGTCTGCTGTTGCACGAAGTCGGCAAGCAACGCGCCGTCCTGCATCTGTTCATCGCTGGCCACGTGCAGTGTCGCGCCATTGAACAGAGCGCCGAACAGCGCCGTGTTGCCCAAGTCCGCCGCCACCGTGGAGGTGAAGCCGAACTGTTTGCACTGCTCCAACGCCAAGGCCTCACTAACCTGAGCGGTGTAATTGAGCAATTGCCGGTGCTCGATCACCACACCTTTCGGTACACCGGTCGAGCCGGAGGTGAACAGCACATAGGCAGCCTCATCCCCCTGCGTGACGAGCTCGATGGCCGGCCCGGCAGCCGGCGCCGATTGCAGCACTCGCGCCACCGTCGCCAGGGGCAACGGATGAGCGTGCCATTGCGCGATGTGCCGGGCATCAACCAACAGCAGCGCGGCGCCGGCCTGTTCCAGCATCAAAGCCTGGCGCGCCTGCGGCCATTGCGCATCCAGCGGAAGATACGCCGCCCCGATCCGCCAGGCCGCCAGCATGGCGACCACCAGGTCCGCGGAACGCGGCAAGGCCAGCGCAACAATCGCGCCCGCCGTCAGGCCTTGGGCTTTCAGTGCCTGGGCCAACGCCTCGACGTTCGCCTGCAACTGCCCATAGCTCAGGCGTTGATCGCCGTCGGTCAACGCGATGGCATCCGGCGTGGTCCGGGCCCAATCGGCAATGCGCTGCGGCAGGAACCGGCCATCGTCCAATGCCCGCGCTGGCGGGTTGATCGCCAGCAGGCGCTGCTGTTCAGCGGCGCCCAACAGGCTCAATTGGCCGAGTTCGGCGTGAGCATTGGCAACGATGTTTTCAAACAACACACGCCACTGCGCCATCAACCCTTCAATGGCCTGAATCGAGTAGCGGGACGCGGCGTAGTGCAGATGGAGTGCCTGCGGATTGCCCGATTCGTCTTGCTCCAGTTCCAGCATCAGCTCAAACAGCGCTTCTCGCGCCAACGGACGCGGAACCGGCGTCCATTGCAGATTCGCCGATGTCTCGGCCTGCGAGGCCCGGCGGACGGCAAAACCATAAGCCGGGCGAGCGGCCGCCGGTGCCAACTCGGGCGACCAGTATTCCTGCCAGGTACGGTGCTCATCCAGACGCGCCGCCAGCTCGACCAGCCACGTGCTGAACGTTGCAGTCGCCGGCAGCACAAGGCTCAGCGGCAGGGTTTTCTCGAACACGCCCACGGCTTCGCTGAAGTATTCGTAATCGTCGCGGCTGTCATGCCGCACGCCGACCAGCACCTGTTCATGCCCGCTCAATCGCCCAAGCAGCAACCACCAGGCGGCTTGCAGCACCACGCTTGGCGGTTGCTCCAGAGCATGGGCCAACTGCTGAAAACCGGGGTCGACGGCGACCGTCAGCGAGGCCCTGGCCGACAACGATGCCGGGGTGCGATAAGCCAGCCACGGCGTGCTCAGCTCCGGTTCAGCACCTTGCAGGTGTTGCTGCCAGTAGGCGCGAGCGCCGGCCGCGTCTTCGTCGAGCACCACTTCACTGCGCCATTCCAGGTACTGGGTGAATTCCCCGGTCTCTTCGTCGTCCGCCGTCGCCTGTTGCTCATACGCCCGAACCAATTGCTGAAACAGCAACCGCACGGCACTTTCATCGAGGCTGTGCCGGGCAATGCCAAGGACCAGTTTCCAGCGATCATCGGCCAGGCGATAGAGCACCGCGTGCGTATTTTCGGACTCAGCGATATCAAAAGCGCGCTCCGCCCATTCGGTGAGCTGCGCCTGAACATCGGCCGGCGTTTCGAGCTGCATCAGCACGGTCAGCGGGAAGCGCTCAACGGTCCCGACGAACTGCCGAAGACCATGAAAACCTGCCGCCTTACCGAGCCGCGCGACCAGCATCGGCTGCTGCGCCAGCAAGGTATCGAGCGCCAATTGCACACGCTGCGGATCGAGGGCGCCGCTGATCTCGACCTCCAGAAAACGCAGCGCATCCGCGCAGGTCGATGCCTTGGGCAACTGTTCAATCAACAGCTGCTGCTCGGGCGTCAAGGCGTAACCCAGGTCCTGCTGGTCCATCGATACCACGTTCATGCTCCGGTTTCCTCGGTGTTCATTGCGCGTTCAAGGGCGCTGCGGTCGAACATGTCGCCCATGGCCACGACAATCTTGCGTGGGCCTTCAAACGGATCACGGGCGTGAGCCACCAGCATGTTGTCGAGCAGGATCGCGTCGCCTTTTTGCCAGTCGAAGCGCACCGCGCATTCTTCGTACAAGTCCCCGATGCGTTGCATCACCTCGTCTTCGATCGGTGTGCCGTCGCCGTAAAACACCTGGCGCGGCATGCGGTCCAGGCCGAACATCGACAGCAGGTCTTCGCGCACATCCGGCTCCAGCCAGTAGATGTGATGCAGTTGCACCTGGTTGAAGAACGACTTGGCGCCGGTCACCGGGTGACGAATGATCGCCGGCCCTGGAGTACGGGTTTGCAATTCGTTGTTGTCGAGCCAGCGCCATTCGATACCACCGGCCCGGCAGCGGGCCTCGACTTCGGCGCGGTCTTGCGTCTTGAAGAAGTGCTGCCACGACACATCGAGGTTGTCGGTGAAGGTGCGCACGTAGAGCAAGCCCTTTCTTCGAACGTGTCACGCAGGTCCGCCGGCAGTTTTTCGTACATCAACCGGCAATCCACCACCGGCGTCGCCCCACCGACCGGCGCGGCTTGCTCGCAATAGAACATCTGCTTGCGCGGCCAGCGGTCCTGATGAGAGCTCTCGTTGTGGAACAGGATCATCTTGCGCTCCGGGTATGGCGTGGAACGGTAGGTGTTCTTGCCGCCCTCCTTCTTCGGCAGATCGCCGTACTGGCCGTAGAGTCCTGGCTGGATCGCTTCGGCGAAGGCCTCAAAGCCCTGAATGCCGTCGAGCTCGAAGCCCCGGAACAGAATCCCGGCATGGGTTGCCAGTTTTGCTTCGATCAACGGCCGGTTGTTGTTGATCCATCCGATCAAGTCCAGGTGCGGCTCGTTCGGTTCCAGCAGCAGCGGGAACGGCTGGGGTTCGGCGATCAGCGATTCGCGCACCGGCGCTGGCCGGGCCTTGCCCGCCGGGGCAGCAGCGCGTTTGAGGAACTTGCCGAGTTTGTCGGCCTTGGGTCCCGGAGCGGCTGGCTTGGCGGCCACCGCTAAAGTGTCGACTGGCATGCTGATAGCTCCCAATTGAATGTCCTGATCAGCGACGATCTGTTCCAACAGGGCTATCCAGGCCTTGGCCAGGTGCTGAATGCGCTCGTGTCCGAACACGCTTGTGGCGAATTGCCAATTACCCAGCAATTGCCCGTCTTCATCGTCAACGAACAACGCCATGTCGAATTTAGAATGAGTGTCCAGCGCCGGCAGCGCTTCCACGCTCAAACCGCCCATGGCCTGGGTGCGTCCCGGCAGGTTGTTCATCACGAACAACACCTGCACCAACGGGTTCATGCCCTTGTGGCGCGGCACGCCCGAGGCGTCGACGATCATGTCGAACGGCAGGTCCTGATGTTCCATCGCACTGAGCAAGGTTTCCTGGGTCTGGGCGAGGAATGTCGCGAACGGCGTGCCGGCCTCGAACTGCGAACGCAGGGGCAGGACGTTGACGAAGAAGCCGATCAGCCGCTCCAGCTCCGGCTGTTCACGCCCGGCCACATCGGCACCGACCAACACATCCGAACCGCCGCTGACCTGGTGCAACAACACCTGGAAAGACGCCAGCAGCGTGCTGTACAGCGTGACGCCTGCGTCCCTGGACAGTTGACGCAACGCAGTGCTCAGCGTCGTGTCGAGCTGGAATTGCAGCGCATCGCCCTCGAAGGACGGCGCCAGGCCACGGGGGTGTCCAACGGCAGCTTCAACTGCCCGTTGTAGCCGGCAAGTCGCGCCTTCCAATAGTCGGCCTGGCGTGCCAGAACGCCTTGTTGCTCAAGCTCCTGCTGCCAGATCGCGAAGTCGGAATACTGCACCTCCAGCGCGGGCAGCGGGGTCGAATCACCGAGCTTGCTGCGGTCGTAAATCTGCACCAGTTCGTTGACCAAAACTCCCATCGACCAGCCGTCGGAAATGATGTGGTGCATCGCGTAGAGCATCACGTGTTCGGTCGGCCCCAGGCGCAGGATCCGGCCACGCAACAGCGGTGCGTGTTCCATGTCGATTGGCGTGCGCGCATTTTCCAGTGCCGCTTGCGCCACCCATTCTTCCTGGGCGCTGCGCGACAGACCGGAGAGGTCGATCACCGGGAAATCCAGTTCGACCTGCTCGGCGATCATGGCAATCGGGTCACCTTCATCGTCCTGGGTGTACGCGGTGCGCAGCACTTCGTGGCGGCGAACCACCTCGGCGAAGCTGCTGATCAACCGCTCGACCGACAACTCACCGCGCAAACGCAGGGCCATCGGCATGCCATAAGCCGCCGTGCCGCCGGACAATTGCTCGGCGATCCACAAGCGCCGCTGCACCAGCGACAACGGTGCGCTGTGCCGCGTGCCACGGGCCTTGAGCACCACGCCATGGTCGCCAGACTCAGGGCTGCCTTGCTGCTGCGTCATCCACGCCACCAGGTCCTTGAGGCGCGGATGGCTGAACAGGTCACGCAGGCTCAGGGTGCCGGTGGTGAATTTGCGCAACCGCGAAACCACTTGAGTCGCCAGCAGGGAATGCCCGCCCAGTTCGAAGAAGTGATCGTCGCGGCCGACCTGATCCAGCTCCAGCACGTCCTGCCAGACGGCGGCGACCTGCTGTTCGAGTTCACCTTGCGGCGCAACGAAGTCCAACGCCGCGAGGCTGAGATCAACGCTCGGCAAGGCCTTGCGATCGATCTTGCCATTCGGGCTCAGCGGCAGGCGTTCAAGGAACATCACCTGGGTCGGCACCATGTAATCCGGCAGGCTCGCTTTCAGGCGGGCCTTGATGTCATCGCGCAGCGCCGCCAGCGTCGAGGCATCGGCGTTGGCTTGCGCCGGGTTATCGAGTACCACGTAAGCGACCAGTTGCTGACCGATGACGCCGGGTTGCGCGACCACCAAGGCCTGACGCACCGCTGGAATCTGCAACAGATGGCTTTCGATTTCACCGAGTTCGATGCGCAAGCCGCGAATCTTCACTTGATGATCCAGGCGCCCGACGTACTCGATCACGTCGTCGGCGCGATAACGCGCCAGGTCGCCGGTGCGGTAGACGCGGCCACCGCCCAGTGGATCAAACGGATCAGGAATGAAGCGCTCGGCGGTCAATTCCGGACGCTGGAAGTAACCGCGAGCCAGCAGCTCACCGCCAATCACCAGTTCACCGACCACCCCGACCGGCGCCGGTTGGCCCTGGGTGTCGAGCACATGAATCGCCCGGCCGCCCAACGCCCGGCCAATCGGCATGGTCACCGGCAACGCGCTGCGCCCGGACACGTAGTCGCGGCAATCGAGCAGCGTGGCGCTGACCGTGGTTTCGGTCGGGCCGTAGGTGTTCAGCAGGCGCACATGGGCCAGGCCAGCCTTGCCCCAGGCAGCCACGCCTTCCGGCGGCATGGCTTCACCACCGACGATCACCTGGCGCAGTACCCCGTAATCGCGATGGCCGGCAGCGGCGAAGTCCTTGGCCAGCATGTTCCAGTAGGCGGTGGTCAGGTCGCTGACGCTGAACTGTTTGTCGAGCAATTCGCGATACCAGGTCTCACAGTCCCAAATGTCCGGACCGCGCAACACCACCGAGGCGCCGCAAATCAGCGCCGGGTACAGCTGCTCGACGAAGGCATCGAAGTTGAACGTGGCAAATTGCAGCGAGCGGTCCTGCGGCGTCAGGCCGAGGAAGTCCAAAGCCACCTGGGCGTGACGAGTCAGCGCCGAGTGGCTGATGCCGACGCCTTTCGGGCGCCCGGTGGAGCCCGAGGTGAACATCACATACGCGAGGTTCTGCGGGCCGCTGCCCTCGGGCAGGTTGTCGGTCTGAGTCGGGTAATCCAGCTGATCCAGGCTCAGGACGGTCACGCCCGCCGCACGTGGCAACGCCGCCGCAAGGTGACTTTGGCTCAACAACACGCGCAGGCCACTGTCTTCGATCATCGCGCCGAGGCGCTCGGCCGGGTATTCCGGGTCCAGCGGCACGTAGGCACCACCGGCCTTGAGCACCGCCAGCAGGCTGATGATCATCTGCGTCGAACGCTCGACCGCGATGCCGACCAGGACTTCCGGGCCGACGCCGTGTTGCAGCAGCACGCGGGCCAATTGGTTGGCCTGGGCATTGAGCTGCGCGTAGCTCAAGCGTTGTTCGTTGAAGATCAACGCCAAGGCTTTCGGCGTGCGCTCGGCTTGTAGTTCAAACAGACGCTGCACGCACACCTCATCCACCGGCAGCGGCAGCGGCTCGCGAACGGCAGTCGAGACCAGCGCCAGATCGCCAATGCAACTGGCAGCCGGTGCCTCGACCATTTGCAACAACAGATGCGCGAGGTGCGCGGCCAATTGCTCAATCGCCGCACCGTCGAACTGCTGACGGTCGTAACTCAGTTGCAGCGACAACTCTTCACCCAGGTTGACCGCCAGGGTCAGCGGGTAGTTGGTCTGTTCGAAGTTACCGACTTCACCGAAGCGCAGTTCTTGCGGCGCGCCTTGTTGCAGGGCTTCGGAGATCGGGTAGTTCTCGAACACCAGGATATTGTCGAACAGCGCTTCACCGCCCTGCCCGGCCCAGCGCTGGATGTCGAACAGCGGCGTATGTTCCTGCTCGCGCAGGGCCAGGTTTTGCGCCTGCACGTGCTGCAACCACTGCGACAGCGGCTGCTCGGCACGCGGGCTGGCGATCACCGGCAGCGTGTTGATGAACAGACCGATCTGTTGCTCGACTCCGGCCAACTGCGCCGGACGCCCGGACACGGTGGCGCCAAAGCTGACCGTGTCGAGCCCGGTGTAGCGCTGCAACAGCAGCAGCCAGGCGGCTTGCACCAGGGTGTTGAGGGTGACTTTTTGTTCCCGGGCAAATGCATTGAGCCCCGCGGTCTGGGTCAAGTCCAGTTCGAGGAAGTGTTCGCCCTGCGTCATGTTGCCCGCTTCGCTGCCGGTCCAGACCAGCGCTTTGGCCAGGCGTGTTGGCTCCTCGAACTCGACCAATTGGCCTTTCCAGAAACGTTCGGTGACCTGCGCGTCCTGCTTGGCCAGCCACTCGATGTAGTCGCGATAACACCCTGCCGTATTCGCCGGCACCTCGCCGCTGTAGCGTTGCAGCACTTCGCCCAACAGCTGCGAGTTGCTCCAGCCGTCCATCAAGATGTGATGGCTGGTGTAGATCAGGTGATAACGCTCGGCGGCAATTTGCACCACGGTCAGATTAAGCAACGGTGCGCTGGCAAGGTCAAAACCCTGCTGGCGCTGGGTGGTCGCCAACTCGTTAAGCGCCTGGGCCACATCGCGGTGGGCACGCCAGTCGTGGAAGGTGAATGGCACATTCAGTTGCTTGTGGATCACCTGCAACGGCTGCTTGAATTCACCGTCCCAAACAAAACTGCTGCGCAGCACATCGTGGGCGTCCATCGCCGCTTGCCAGGCATCGCGAAAGCGCTCGACGTTGAGGCCTTCGATGTCCACGCACATCTGGTTGATGTAATCGCCACCCTGCTGCTCGTAGAGCGAATGGAACAGCATGCCCTGCTGCATCGGCGACAGCGGATAGAGGTCGGCGATCTGCGGCGGCGCGACCGGCACGCGGTCGAGCTGCACCTGGGTCAGGCCGGCCAACGGGAAGTCCGACGGTGTCAGGCCCTGGACGCCCGGCGTTATGCAGTGGGCGATCAGCGCCGCCAGTTCTTCTGCGTAATCTTCGGCCAGGCGCTCAATGGTCGCGGTGTCGAAACGTTCGCTGCTGAAGGTCCAGCCGATCGTCAGCTGGCCGCCGTAGACCTGACCATTGAGGGAAAGCCAGTTGCCCAGCGGTGCATCGAGGCTCTGGTCCAGGCCGCAGTTCTCTGACGCAGGGATAAACAGTGCCGCGTCATCCTTGTCGAAACTGCCGTCGAACTGGCCGAGGTAGTTGAAGGTGATCCGCGGGCTTGGCAAGGCACGCAACGATTGCTGCGCTTGCTCATCCCCCAGATAACGCAAGGCGCCGAAGCCGATGCCTTTGTGCGGGATCGAACGCAGTTGTTCCTTGACCTGTTTGATCGAGTCGCCCAGCGCATCGGCCGGGGTCAGCCGGACCGGGAACAGGCTGGTGAACCAGCCGACGGTGCGGGTCAGGTCAACGCCGTCGAACAGCTCTTCGCGGCCATGACCTTCGAGCTGAATCAGTGTCGAGGCCAAACCGGTCCAACGACCGATCACCCGCGCCAGCGCCGTCAGCAACAGGTCGTTGACCTGGGTGCGATAGGCCGCCGGGGCTTCTTGCAGCAATTGCCGGGTCAATTCCTGATTGAGCTGCGTGTGAACGTTGAGTGCCAGACGATTCTGCTGACCGGCATCCACGCGTTTGCACGGCAGGTCGGTGCTGACATCGCTCAAACAGGCTTGCCAGTACGCCAGTTCCTGCTGCAACGCCGGGCTGTGGGCGTAACGCTGCAAGTGCTCGCTCCAGTCCTTGAAGGCACTGGTCTTGGCCGGCAGGTTCAGGGCTTTGCCGTCCTGCAAGTGTTGATAAGCGTTTTGCAGGTCTTCCAGCAGAATCCGCCACGACACGCCGTCCACCGCCAGGTGATGAATAACCAGCAGTAACCGCTGGCTGCCATCACCGAGGGTCGCGAGCACGCCGCGCAGCAGCGGGCCGTCTTGCAGATTCAGGCTGCGTTGGGCCTGATTGGCCAGGACTTCCAGCGCCTCGGCATTGGCCACTTCGGTGTTCCAGAGCAGGCTGTTTTGCACCAGGACATCGCGGTGGTGGGCCTGCCAACCTTCCGAGGTTTCATTGAAGGACAAACGCAACGCATCGTGGTGCGACACCAGTGCCTGCAACGCCTGTTCAACCAGCGTCAGTTGCATCGGCCGGGCCGCTTTCAGCAGCACCGATTGGTTGTAGTGATGGCGCTCGGGGATCGCATCAGTGAAGAACGCTTGCTGGATCGGCAGCAACAGCGCCGGCCCTTGCACCGGGGCTTGATCGATGACCAGCCCTTCGCCACCGACTTGGGCCACGGTCGCCAAGGCTTGCACGGTCTGGTGCTGGAACAGGTCTTTCGGGCTGAAGCGAATGCCGGCCTGCCGCGCGCGGCTGACCACCTGGATGGAGATGATCGAGTCACCGCCGAGTTCGAAGAAGTTGTCGCTCAGGCCGACGCGCTCCAGTTTCAGCACGTCCTGCCAGACCGCGGCGATCTGTTGTTCCAGTTCGCTGTGCGGGGCGACGTAGTCTTGCTGTGCCTGGCTTGCGTCGGGTTGCGGCAGGGCCTTGCGGTCGAGTTTGCCGTTGGCGGTGAGTGGCCATTGCTCGAGGAACAACAGGTGCGTCGGCACCATGTAATCCGGCAGGTCAGCCTTGAGTCGGGTCTTGAGGCTGTCGCGCAGGACTGCTTCGTCGTCGGTGGTTTGATGTGCGATTACGTAGCCGACCAATTGCTGGCCGCTTGGGCCTTCCTGGGCCAGCACCACCGCTTCGAGCACGGCGTCCAACGCATTCAGTCGAGCTTCGATTTCGCCGAGTTCGATACGAAAGCCACGGATTTTCACTTGATGGTCAATGCGGCCGACGTACTCGATCACGCCGTCGCTGCGGTACTGCGCCAGGTCGCCGGTGCGGTACAGCCGCGCACCGCTTTCGCCGAATGGATCAGGGATAAAGCGCAGCGCGGTGAGATCGCCACGATTGAGGTAACCACGAGCCAGGCCGGCGCGACCGACGTACAACTCACCGGTGCAGCCTTTCGGTACCGGGTTCAGGTCGCCGTCGAGCAAGTACCAGGACAGGTCGGTAATTGGCTCGCCGATTGGACTGCTGGCCTCCAGCTCAAGGTCGGCCAGGGACAGCGGACGGTAGGTGACGTGGACGGTGGTTTCGGTGATGCCGTACATGTTGATCAATTGCGGGGCTTGATCGCCGAAGCGTTCGAACCATGGACGCAGGGACTTCACGTCCAGCGCTTCACCGCCGAACACCACGTAGCGCAGGGCGTTGGCGCGTTGATCGGCAACGGCGACGTGCATCAATTGCTTGAACGCCGAGGGTGTCTGATTCAGCACCGTGACGCCAGCGTCGCACAGCAAGGCGTGGAAATCCTGCGGGGAACGGCTGACGTCATACGGCACGACCAGCAGTTCGCCGCCGTGCAGCAAGGCACCGAAAATCTCCCACACGGAGAAGTCGAAGGCGTAGGAGTGGAACAGACTCCAGACATCCGAAGGGCCAAACCCGAACCACGGCTCGGTGGCTTCGAACAGGCGCAGGATGTTGTGGTGCGCCAGCAACGTGCCTTTCGGTTTACCGGTGGAGCCGGAGGTGTAGATCACGTAAGCCAGGTTCGAGGAGTGCATCGCCACGTGCGGATCGCTGTCGGCGTAGGCGCTGACGTCGACGTCCAGCATCAAGGCTTGCACACCTTCCGGCACCGGCAGTTGGCTCAACAACGACGCCTGGGTCAGCAGCAATTGGATACCGCTGTCCTCGATCATGTAGGCCAGACGATCCTGCGGATAGGTCGGGTCCAGCGGCACGTAGGCACCGCCGGCCTTGAGGATCGCCAACAGGCCGACCACCATTTCCAGACCCCGTTCAGCGGCGAGGCCGACCAGCACATCCGGGCCAACGCCCTGCTCGATCAGCTGATGGGCGAGACGATTGGCACGGCTGTTGAGCTGCGCGTAAGTCAGGGTTTCTTGGCTGAAACGCACGGCAATCGCCTCAGGATGCAAACGTGCCTGCTCGGCAATCAGTTGATGCGCACACGCTTCGTTCGGGAACGCCTGGGTCGACGGGTTCCAGTCCTTGATAATCGCCTGCTGCTCAGCCACATCGAGCAACGGCAATTCGCCGATGCTCTGTTGCGGGTTGGCGACGATGCCTTGCAGCAGGTTCAGCCAATGCCCGGCCATGCGCTGCGCGGTCGCAGCCTCAAACAAGTCAGTGGCATAAGTCAGCGCCGCAGTGATTTCACCCTCGGCTTCGAGGGTGTCCAAGGTCAAATCGAACTGCGCAGTGTGGCTGTCCCAATCCTGCGCCTCGATGGTCAACCCGGACACTGACGGCACCGCCTGACGCCCGGCGTTCTGGTGGTTGTACAACACCTGGAACAGCGGGCTGTGGCTCAAATTACGCTCAGGGCGCAGCGCTTCGACCAGTTGTTCGAACGGCAGATCCTGATGCGCCTCGGCACCCAATGCCGCGTGTTTGACCTCGGCCAGCAGTTCACTGAAACGCTGCTGCGGGTTGACCTCGGCCTTGAGCACCTGGGTGTTGACGAAGAAGCCGATCAGCCCTTCGGTCTCGACCCGGTTACGGTTGGCAATCGGCACGCCGACCCGAATGTCCGACTGGTCGCTGTAGCGATGCAGCAAGGTCTGGAACGACGCCAGCAGTAGCATGAACAACGTGCCGCCTTCGCGCTGGGCCAGTTGCAGCAACTGTTTGCCCAGCGCCGGCGGCAGGTCGATGGCCAGGCGTGCGCCGGCAAAACTTTGCTGGGCCGGACGTGGACGGTCGGTCGGCAATTCAAGTAGCGGTTGATCACCGCCGAGCACACCGGTCCAGTACGCCAATTGCCGCTCGCGCTCGCCGGCGTCCATCCACTGGCGCTGCCACACGGCGTAGTCGGCGTATTGAATTGGCAGTTCGGCCAGATCGACATCCTGGCCCTGGCTGTAATCGGCGTAGCGCTGAATCAGTTCCTGCACCAGCAACTGCATCGACCAGCCATCGGAGACGATGTGGTGCTGGGTCAGCACCAGCACATGTTCGTCAGCGGCGATGCGCAGCAGGCCAACCCGCAGCAGCGGACCGCCTTGCAGGTCGAACGGCTGTTGCATCTGCCGTTCAACGAACGCGCGGACCTGAGCACTGTTGTCGCCAGTCGTCTCAGTCAAAATCTCCGGCACCACAGTCGGCGCCAAATCAGCATGAATGACCTGGAACGCCCGATCATCGATCTGGACGAAGGTGGTGCGCAGACTTTCATGGCGCTGCACCAGCGCGCTGAAACTGCGCTGCAGGGCCCCAAGGTCGAGGGCACCGTGAATCCGCAGCGCCGCCGGAATGTGATACGCCGTGCTCAACGGCTCCATCTGCCAAAGGAACCACTGGCGTTGCTGGGCGTACGACAAGGCCAACGGCGCATCCCGGGACACCCGCGTAATCGTCGCCGGACGACTGACCTGGGTTTGTTCCAGCGCGGCAATGCAGGCCTTGAGGCTGGCGTTTTCGAACAACTGGCGCAGTTGCAGGTTCAGACCGAGGCTCTGGCGAATGCGCGAGACCATTTGCGTGGCCAGCAGCGAGTGGCCGCCGAGTTCGAAGAAGTTGTCGCTCAGGCCGACGCGCTCCAGTTTCAACACGTCTTGCCAGATCGCGGCGATCTGTTGTTCCCGTTCGCTGTGCGGGGCGACGTAGTCTTGCTGTGCCTGGCTCGCGTCGGGTTGCGGCAGGGCCTTGCGGTCGAGTTTGCCGTTGGCGGTGAGTGGCCATTGCTCGAGGAACAACAGGTGCGTCGGCACCATGTAATCCGGCAGGTCAGCCTTGAGTCGGGTCTTGAGGCTGTCGCGCAGGGCGGCTTCGTCGTCGGTGGTTTGATGTGCGATTACGTAGCCGACCAATTGCTGGCCGCTTGGGCCTTCCTGGGCCAGCACCACCGCTTCGAGCACGGCGTCCAACGCATTCAGTCGAGCTTCGATTTCGCCGAGTTCGATACGAAAGCCACGGATTTTCACTTGATGGTCAATGCGGCCGACGTACTCGATCACGCCGTCGCTGCGGTACTGCGCCAGGTCGCCGGTGCGGTACAGCCGCGCACCGCTTTCGCCGAATGGATCAGGGATAAAGCGCAGCGCGGTGAGATCGCCACGATTGAGGTAACCACGAGCCAGGCCGGCGCGACCGACGTACAACTCACCGGTGCAGCCTTTCGGTACCGGGTTCAGGTCGCCGTCGAGCAAGTACCAGGACAGGTCGGTAATTGGCTCGCCGATTGGACTGCTGGCCTCCAGCTCAAGGTCGGCCAGGGACAGCGGACGGTAGGTGACGTGGACGGTGGTTTCGGTGATGCCGTACATGTTGATCAATTGCGGGGCTTGATCGCCGAAGCGTTCGAACCATGGACGCATGGACTTCACGTCCAGCGCTTCACCGCCGAACACCACGTAGCGCAGGGCGTTGGCGCGTTGATCGGCAACGGCGACGTGCATCAATTGCTTGAACGCCGAGGGTGTCTGATTCAGCACCGTGACGCCGGCGTCGCACAGCAAGGCGTGGAAATCCTGCGGGGAACGGCTGACGTCATACGGCACGACCAGCAGTTCGCCGCCGTGCAGCAAGGCACCGAAAATCTCCCACACGGAGAAGTCGAAGGCGTAGGAGTGGAACAGACTCCAGACATCCGAAGGGCCAAACCCGAACCACGGCTCGGTGGCTTCGAACAGGCGCAGGATGTTGTGGTGCGCCAGCAACGTGCCTTTCGGTTTACCGGTGGAGCCGGAGGTGTAGATCACGTAAGCCAGGTTCGAGGAGTGCATCGCCACGTGCGGATCGCTGTCGGCGTAGGCGCTGACGTCGGCGTCCAGCATCAAGGCTTGCACACCTTCCGGCACCGGCAGTTGGCTCAACAACGACGCCTGGGTCAGCAGCAATTGGATACCGCTGTCCTCGATCATGTAGGCCAGACGATCCTGCGGATAGGTCGGGTCCAGCGGCACGTAGGCACCGCCGGCCTTGAGGATCGCCAACAGGCCGACCACCATTTCCAGACCCCGTTCAGCGGCGAGGCCGACCAGCACATCCGGACCAACACCCTGCTCGATCAGCTGATGGGCGAGACGATTGGCACGGCTGTTGAGCTGCGCGTAAGTCAGGGTTTCTTGGCTGAAACGCACGGCAATCGCATCAGGATGCAAACGTGCCTGCTCGGCAATCAGTTGATGCGCACACGCTTCGTTCGGGAACGCCTGGGTCGACGGGTTCCAGTCCTTGAGAATCGCCTGCTGCTCAGCCGCATCGAGCAACGGCAATTCGCCGATGCGCTGTTGCGGGTTGGCGACGATGCCTTGCAGCAGGTTCCGCCAATGCCCGGCCATACGCTGCGCGGTCGCATCCTCAAACAAATCAGTGGCGTAGGTCAGCGTTGCCGTCAGTTCGCCGTCGGCTTCATGCGTATCCAGCGTCAGATCAAACTGCGCCGTATGCGAGCTCCAATCCAGGCTTTCGACCCGCAAACCGGGCAGTTGCAGGGCTTGTGCCGCGCCGCCGTTCTGGTGGTTGAACATCACCTGAAAGAGCGGGCTGTGGCTCAAGTGCCGTTCCGGCGCCAGGGCCTGCACCAGTTGCTCGAAAGGCAGATCCTGGTGCGCCTGGGCGCCGAGCGAAGCCTGTTTGACCTGGGCCAGCAACTCGGTAAATGGCGTCGTCCCCTGGATCTGGGCGTCGAGCACCTGAGTGTTGACGAAGAAGCCGATCAAGCCTTCGGTTTCGGTGCGGTTGCGGTTGGCCACCGGCACGCCGACGCGGATGTCCGATTGGCCGCTGTAGCGATGCAGCAAGGCCTGGAACGACGCCAGCAACACCATGAACAGCGTCAGGCCTTCGCGCTGGGCCAGTTGTTTGAGGCGTTCACTGAGGTCAGCGGCCACGGCCAGGTCCAACCGCGCACCGCGATGGCTCTGCACCGCCGGGCGAGCGCGATCAGTCGGCAATGGCAACCCCGAACCGCCATCGCCCAGGCGACCGGTCCAGTAAGCCAGTTGCCGCGACAACTCGCCGGCCTCCATCCACTGGCGCTGCCAGATCGAATAGTCGGCGTATTGAATCGGCAACGGCGCCAGGTGGGTCGTCTGACCCGAGCTGAAGCCGGCGTACAGCTTGACCAGGTCGCCGACCATGATCTGCGCCGACGCGCCATCGGAAATGATGTGGTGCTGGGTCAGCACCAACACGTGATCGTCCGCCGCCAGTTGCAGCAGTTTGATCCGCAGCAACGGCCCGCGCTGCAGATCAAACAGTTGGGCGATTTCGGCATCGATCAGCGCCTTGAGCGCGCTGTCGTCCGGGATGTCATCCAGCGCAACCGGTGTGATCGGCAGGCTCAGGCGCGCTTGCGCCACTTGCACCGGACCGTCCGTGCCTTCAACAAACACGGTGCGCAACACGTCATGGCGCTCCAGCAGCGCATCGAAGCTGCGCTGCAAGGCCGGCAAGTCCAAGGCGCCGTGCAAGCGCAATGCCGTCGGCACATGGTAGGCCGCGCTGTCCGGATCCAGCTGCCAGAGAAACCACTGGCGCTCTTGGGCATAGGACAAGCCGATGGTCTCGAACTCGTCGCGCATCGGCGGAATCGGCAGCGCCGCGAAGCTCATGTTCTTGCTGTGCAGCTTTTGCAAAAAAGCCTGACGCTGGGCAAGCGGCAAACGGATAAAACGCTGAACCAGGGCCAGGTTATCGAACTGTGTCATATCAAAGGGTCTCCAGGTCCGCGAGGAAGTCGTGCATTTCACTCAGGTCGTCGCTGGAGTGAGGGCTCAGGTGTATCGCCAGTTGTTCGGCGTATTCAGCCAGGGATGAAGTCCGGAAAAGCAGGTCCAGAGGCACGGCGGCGCCCTGTTCCATTTGCAGGCGTGCCGTGGCTTGTGTCGCCAACAGTGAATGTCCACCCAGTTCAAAGAAGTTGTCGTCGCGCCCTAGCCGTTCCAGCTTGAGCACGTCCTGCCAGATCACGGCCACGCTCTGTTCCAGCGCGCCCTGCGGCACCACGTAGGCGCGCAGCAATTGGTTGGCGTCCGGCAGCGGCAAGGCGTTGCGATCGAGCTTGCCGTTCGGCGTCAGCGGGAAGCGTTCGAGCACCAGCCAGTGGGCCGGGATCATGTAGTCCGGGAGCATCGGCGCGAGGTGCGATTTGAGTTCGTCGCGCAATGCCGCGTCGGACACCGGCTCAGTCGTCGGGATGACGTAGGCGACCAATTGCGTACCGCCGGGCCTTCCTGCGGCACAACCATTGCCTCGCGAATCGACTCGTGGACGAGCAGGCAGGCTTCTATCTCGCCCGGTTCGATACGCAAACCGCGAATCTTCACCTGGTGATCGACCCGACCGAGGTACTCGACCACGCCGTCGGCGCGATGCCGTGCCAGGTCACCGCTGCGGTACAACCGCGCCCCTGTGCCGAACGGGTCCGGCAGGAAACGCTCGGCGGTCATTGCCGCACGCCCGTGGTAACCACGGGCCAGACCACCGCCGCCGATCAGCAATTCACCGATAAGACCGGCGGGGTTCGGCGCAAAGTGGTCGTCAACGATGTACAGCGACGTGTTGGCAATCGGCCGACCAAGGAATGGCTGACGCTTGCGTTCGGTCAGTTGATAAGCCGCCGACCAGATCGTGGTTTCGGTCGGGCCATAGAGGTTCCAGATCTGTCCGGCCACACCCAGCAGCCGCTCGGCCAGATCCTCGGCCAACGCTTCACCGCCGCACAGGCATTTGCGCCCGCCAAGGTTCGCCGCCAGCGGGTGGTCCAGCAACATCCGCCAGGTGGATGGCGTGGCCTGGACGATGCTGATCTGTTGCTGCTCGATCACCCGCAGCAGCGCCTCGGGATCGTGAGCGCTGAGTTTATCCACCAGCACCACGGCCGCGCCGCAGAACAGTGGCCCGTAGAGTTCCAGCCCGAAAATATCGAATGAGAAGGTGGTCAGCGACAACATCCGATCCGCCGCCGCAATGCCCGGCTCTTTCGCCAAGCTCGCGACAAAGTTCACCAGCGCTTCATGACGCACCATCACGCCCTTCGGCTTGCCGGTCGAACCGGAGGTGTAGATCGCGTAGCAGAGATTGTTGCCATCGACCGCGACTTGCGGGTCGTGGTCGGCGGCCGATTCGTCCGGCGCGCCGAGCAGCAGGGTTTGCACCCCGGCCGGAATCGGCAGTTGTTCCAGCAGCGACACCTGGGTCAACAGCAGTTGCAGGCCACTGTCTTCGATCATGTGCGCCAGGCGATCCGCCGGGTATTGCGGGTCCAGCGGCACGTAGGCGCCACCGGCCTTGAGGATCGCCAACAGACCGACAATCATCTCCAGACCACGGTCCACCGCAATCCCGACCAATTGATCCGGGCCAACACCTTTTTCGATCAAGCGGTGGGCCAAGCGGTTGGCGCGGCTGTTGAGTTGGCGGTAGGTCAACGACTGTTCGGCGAAGACCAGCGCAGTGGCGTCCGGCGTGCATCGGGCCTGGGCCTCGATCAATCGATGGATGCAACGCTCGCTCGGGTAGTCGGCCTGACTGGCGTTCCACTCCAACAGGTGCTGTTGGGTTTCCCGCAGGCCCAGCAGGGTCAGCTCGCCCAGCGGTTGCTGTGGGTTGCCGATCATTTGCTGCAGCAAGCGCTGCAGATGCGTGCCGATCTGCTCGATCGAGTCCTGGGCAAAACTCGCGCACTGGTAGCTGAACTGCACCGCCAGTTGCGCACCGAGGCTGACCGACAATGTCAGCGGATAGTTGGTTTGTTCCAGGTTATCCACCGCGCCAAAGCGCAGGCCTTGCGGCGAACCTTGCTCCAGCGCCTCGGAAATCGGGTAGTTCTCGAACACCAGGAGGGTGTCGAACAAGGCTTCACCGCCCTGCCCGGCCCAGCGTTGAATGTCGAACAACGCCGTGTGTTCAAACTCGCGCAGCGCCAGGTTCTGCGCCTGCACGACGTGCAGCCAGTCGACCAGGCGCTGCTCGGCACGCGGGCTGGCAATCACTGGCAAGGTGTTGATGAACAGACCGATCTGCTGCTCGACCCCGACCAGATCCGCCGGGCGCCCGGACACCGTGGCGCCGAACGCGACGCTGGAGTTGCCGGTGTAGCGCTGCAACAGCAACAGCCACGCCGCTTGCACCAGGGTGTTGACGGTGACTTTCGCCTCGCGGGCGAACTCGCTCAAGCGCAGGGTTTGCCCATCGTCCAGCGCTATGCGGTGCTGGCCATACAGGTGGGCCGTGACATCCTCGGTCGGCCGCGTAAACACTGGCGCCAGGCGCATCGGCTCGTCGAGGCTGCGCAACTGCGGCGTCCAGAACGCTTCGCTGGCTGCGGCGTCCTGACGTTGCAGCCAGGCGATGTAATCGCGATAACGCCCAGGCTGGCGAGCCACGCCCTGACCGCTGTAATGCTGCAACACTTCGCCGAGCAACTGCGCGCTGCTCCAGCCGTCCATCAGGATGTGATGGTTGGTGTAGATCAAGTGATGATGGTCGGTGGCGGTGCGCACCAGCACCAGACGCAGCAACGGCGCCTGAGTCAGGTCCAGGCCCTGGGCCCGTTCTTCATCGGCCAGGGTTTGCAGCGCCGCGTCGAGGTCAACCTGATCACGCCAGTCGAGTAGCGAGAACGGCACTTCGATATTGCGATGAACCACCTGAATCGGCTGCTCCAGATCGCCCTGCCAGAAGAACCCGGTACGCAGGATATCGTGGGCATCGAGCACCGCTTGCCAGGCATCGCGCAAGCGCTGCGGGTCAACGCCGTCAACGTCCAGACGCATCTGGTTGATGTAGTCGCCGGCACCTTGTTCAAGCACGGTATGGAAGAGCATGCCTTGCTGCATCGGCGACAACGGGTAGATGTCGTCGATCGATTGAGGCGCCACGGCCAGGTTGTCGAGTTGCGCCTGAGACAGCTGCGCCAACGGAAAGTCCGACGGCGTCACACCACAATGGGCGGTGTCGCAGCAATGGCCGATCAGCGCGGTGAGTTCTTGCAGGTAGTCATCGGCCAGGCGCTGGATGGTCGCTGCGTTGAACATCTCGCCACTGAAGGTCCAGCTCAGGTCCAGTTCGCCGCCAAACACTTGGCCGTCGAGGGCCAACGGGTTGCCCAGCGGGCCTTGCATATTCACTTCCTGGCCGCCGGACTCGCCGGTCGGCACGAACAGGGCATCGTGCGCCGCATCGAAACTGCCGTCGAACTGGCCGAGGTAGTTGAAGGTCAGGCGTGGTTTTGGCAACGCTTGCAGGGTTTGGCGCGCAGGGTCATTGCCCAGATGCGCGAGGGCACCGAAACCGATGCCTTTGTTCGGGATGGCGCGCAGTTGCTCCTTGATCTGTTTGAGCGAGGCGCCCAGCTCGGCGACCGGCGTGAGTTTCGCCGGGAACAGGCTGGTAAACCAGCCGACGGTGCGGGTCAGGTCGACCGCTTCGAACAGGTCTTCGCGACCGTGGCCTTCAAGCTGGACCAGCACGCTGTCGTCACCGGTCCAGCGCACCATCACCCGCGCCAGCGCCGTCAGCAACAGGTCGTTGACCTGCGTGCGATAGGCCGCCGGGGCTTCTGCAGCAGCCGCCGGGTCAGGGTTTTGTCGAGTCGGCTGCGGATCGCCAAGGCGTGCTGATGTTGCTGCCCGCCTTCGGCGTTGTCGCACGGCAAGGCCACCGGCGCGCCTTGCAACTGTTGCTGCCAGTAAGCCAATTCGGCCTGCAACGGTGCGCTGGCGGCATAGTCTTGCAGCGCTACGGCCCAGGCCTTGACGGCGCTGGTCTTGGCCGGCAATTGCACGGTTTCACCGGCCAGGCATTGGCGGTAAGCGGTTTGCAGGTCTTCGAACAGAATGCGCCACGACACGCCATCGACCACCAAGTGGTGAACGACCAACAGCAAGCGTTGAGAGCCATCGGCCAGGTTCGCCAGCACCGCGCGGATCAACGAACCGTCGCTCAATTGCAGGCTGCGTTGGGCTTGATTGCCCAGCACTTCGAGGGCTGCCAGGTCGGCAATGTCGGCTTGCCAGAGGATCGCTTCGGCCTCGAAGACGTCACGGTACTGCGCGGACCAACCTTCGGCCTGCGAAACGAAGTTCAAGCGCAGGCTGTCGTGATGCATCACCAGCGCGCCCAAGGCCTGCTCCAGCGCTTGAGGATTCAACGCCTGAGTCGGCTTGAGCATCACCGACTGGTTCCAGTGATGACGATCAGGAATCGGCTGGGCGAAGAACACCTGATGCACTGGCAACAGCGGGGTTTCGCCGCTCACCGGACGCTGATCGATCTGCTGCAACGGCTCGCCGGTCTGGACCACCGCCACCAACGCCTGAATGGTCGGGTGCTGGAACAGGTCTTTCGGCGTGAAGCGCAGGCCAGCCTGACGGGCGCGGCTGACCACTTGAATCGAGATGATCGAGTCGCCGCCCAGCTCGAAGAAATTGTCGTTCAAACCGACGCGCTCCAGCTTCAGCACGTCTTGCCAGATCGTCGCCAATTGCTGTTCCGGCGCGCTTTGCGGCGCCACGTAGGCTTGCTGCAATTGGCGGGCATCCGGACGTGGCAGGTTCTTGCGGTCGAGCTTGCCGTTGGGGGTCAGCGGCATGCGTTCGAGCAGCAACACGTAGGCCGGGACCATATGCGCCGGCAGTGCAGCTTTGAGTTGTTCGCGCAATGATTCGGCAACATTCCTGCCTTGCGCATCGCCGACCACGTAAGCGACCAGCCGTTTGCTACCGGCGCTCTCCTGAGCGACCACCACCGCTTCGCGAACGCCATCGAAGGTTTGCAAGCGCGCTTCGATTTCCCCCAGTTCGATGCGGAAACCACGGATCTTCACCTGGTTATCGATACGCTCCAGGTAATCAAAGGTGCCATCGGCGCGTTGGCGCACCAGGTCGCCAGTGCGATAGAGCAAACCGCCGGTGCAACTGAACGGATCCGCGACAAAACGCTCGGCCGTCAGGCCCGGACGATTCAGGTAACCACGGGCCAGCCCGGTGCCGCCGAGGTACAGCTCACCGGCCATGCCTTGGGGCAACAGATTCAGGTCGGCGTCGAGCACATAAGCGCTGCGATCACCGATGCGGCTGCCAATCGGCGCGTAGGCCGCACCGCACTGCATGTCGCGGGCAGCCTTCCAGATCAGCGGCGTGACCACGGTTTCGGTCGGGCCGTAACCATTGATGATGTACTCCGGGTTCAGCGCGCGCTTGACCCGTTCAAAACTGGCATGTGGCACCGCATCGCCGCCGAAGCAGTAGATGCGCACCTTCGGCGGGTTGCCTTCACGTTCGGCGTGTTCGGCCAGTTGTTGCAAATAGACCGGCGGGAACGCGACCACGGTCACGCCGTGTTCGATCATCGCGTTGTAGGTCTGCTCCGGGGTCCACAGGCTGTCATCGCGAATCAGCAGCGAAGCGCCGTGGGTCAGACTGGTCAACCAGCGTTCATGAGCACCGTCGAAGGCAAACGACATGAAATGGAATTCGCAGTCGCTGTCACGCATCTCGTAGCGCTCACCGATGGCCAGGCAATGCATCGCCAGTGGGCCGTGGGTCACGCTGACGCCTTTCGGATTGCCGGTGGAACCGGAGGTGTAGATCACGTAGGCGAGGTTGTTCGGGTCGAGGTTTACAACCGGCGCCACTGCCGGACGTGCGCTCAGGTCGAGGTGATCCAGTTCCAGAACGTTCATGACATCTTCAATCGGCAACCGCGCCGAAATCCGCGAATCGGTCAGCAGCAGCGCCAGACCCGAATCCTGCATCAGGTACGCCAGGCGTTCGCGCGGGTAACGGGTGTCCAGCGGCACATAGGCGCCACCGGCCTTGAGCACCGCCAGCAACGCGACGATCAAGCCTTCACCGCGCGCCAAGGCCACGCCGACCCGCACTTCCGGCCCGACGCCTTGCGCCACCAGTTCATGGGCGAGGCGATTGGCCCGCAGGTCCAGTTCGCCGTAGCTGAAACGCTGACCGTCGAAGATCACCGCCGTACGCTCGGGCCGCCGGGCGGCGAGTTCAGCGAAACGCTGATGCACCGCGACATTCACCGGGTACGGTTGCGGCTGATTGTTCGCTTGTTGCAGGGCCTGTTCTTGCGGGGTGACCAGGGCGATTTCTCCCAGGCGCCGCTCGGCGGACTCGGCAAAAGCGTCGAGCAGATGCAGCAGATGGGCGCTGAGACGTTCGATGGTCGCAGCGCTGAACTTCGCCTGATCGAAGCTCAGATGCAGCGCCAGGGTTTCACCCAAGGTCACACCAATGGTCAGCGGATAGTGGGTTTGATCCTGGTTGGCGACTTCGCCGAACACCACGCCTGGGGCGGTACCCTGTTGCAGGGCTTCGGAAATCGGAAAGTTTTCGAACACCAGCAAGGTGTCGAACAGTGACTCACCGCCCTGCCCGGCCCAGCGCTGGATGTTCGCCAGCGGCGTGTGTTCGAACTCGCGCAGGCTGAGGTTCTGCGCCTGCACGGCGGCCAGCCACGCGCCGACGCTCTGGTCCGGACGCGAACCGGCGATCACCGGCAAGGTGTTGATGAACAGGCCCACTTGTTGCTCGATGCCCACCAGGTCCGCAGGACGGCCGGCCACAGTGGTGCCGAACGCCACGCAGGCGTTGCCGGTGTAGCGCTGCAACAGCAACAGCCATGCGGCCTGGACCAAGGTGTTGACGGTGATTTTCTGTTGCCGGGCGAAATCACTCAGGCGACGGGTACGCAACGCGTCCGCCTCGAAATGACGCAGCGTATGAGCGGTTCCGCTCAGCACTTCGCCGCCGCTCGCCGCGGCTTGAGCCAACACGGTCGGCTCCTGGAAATCGCCGAGTTGCGCCAGCCAGAACGCTTCGCTGACCGCCCCGTCCTGGCGTTGCAGCCACTGGATGTAATCGCGATAACGACCGGCCGGGCGCGGCGGTTGTTGGCCGTTGTAACGCTGCAACACCTCGCCGAGCATCTGCGCGCTGCTCCAGCCATCCATCAGAATGTGGTGGTTGGTGAAGATCAGGTGATGACGGTCAGGCCCGGTCTGGATCAGGGTCAGGCGCAGCAACCCGGCCTGGGTCAGGTCGAAGCCTTGGGCCAGGTCGGCGGCGGTGAAATCGCTGAGGGCCTGGGCGATGTCAGTGCGTTCGCGCCAGTCGAGCAGCACATAAGGCAGCGGCAGGTGGCGATGGATGATTTGCAGTTGTTCCTGCAACTCGCCCTGCCAGATGAAACCGCTGCGCAGGATGTCGTGGGCGTCCATGGTCGCCTGCCAGGCGTCACGGAAACGCTCGGCGTCGAGGCCGTCGACATCGACGCACAATTGGTTGATGTAGGTGCCGGTGCCTTGCTCATACAAGGTGTGAAAGAGCATGCCTTGCTGCATCGGCGACAGCGGGTAGAGGTCCTCGATGCCAGCGGCCGGCACGGTGATCGCGTCCAGTTGTGCCTGATCAATGTGCGCCAGCGGAAAGTCCGACGGCGTGACGCCCATCGAGTCCGGCAGGCAGCAATGGCTGATCAACGCTTCGAGTTCGCGAGTGTATTCATCGGCCAAACGGGCGATGGTCGCTTGGGTGAACACCTCGCTGCTGAAGGTCCAGCGCAGGTCGAGTTCGCCTTCAAACACCTGGCCTTCGACGCCCAGCCAGTTGTCCAGCGGCGCTTCGGCACTTTGCTCCAGGCCGGCACTTTCACCCGCCGGGCTGAACAACGCACCGTCGTCGGCGTCAAAACTGCCGTCGAACTGGCCGAGGTAGTTGAAGGTGATGCGCGGTGCCGGCAAGGCTTTCAGGCTGGATTGCGCTGCCTCATCACCGAGGTATTTGAGTACACCAAAACCGATGCCTTTGTTTGGGATCGCTCGCAGTTGTTCCTTGATCTGCTTGAGCGCTGCGGCCAGGGAATCAGCCGGCGTCAGGCGCACCGGGAACAGGCTGGTAAACCAGCCGACGGTGCGGGTCAGGTCGACGGCGTCGAACAGGTCTTCGCGACCGTGGCCTTCGAGCTGGATCAAGGTGTCGGCGTGGCCGGTCCAGCGGCAGATCACCCGCGCAAGGGCGGTCAGCAGCAGATCGTTGACTTGCGTGCGGTAGGCGGCTGGCGCCTGCTGCAATAGTTGCTGGGTGAACGTTTTATCCAGTCGGCTTTGAACGACTTGGGCATGACGGCTTTGCTGGCTGCCTTGCGGGTTGTCGCACGGCAACTCGACCGTCACGCCGTTGAGTTGCCGGTGCCAGAAACTCAGCTCCGCTTGCACGGTTTCAGTGTGCACATAAGCCTGCAGATGCTCGCCCCAGGCCTTGTAGGAACTGGTTTTGGCCGCAAGTCTGGCACTCGCGCCCAGCGACGCTTGCTCGTAAGCGAACTGCAAATCTTCCAGCAGAATGCGCCAGGAAACTCCGTCGACCGCCAGGTGATGGATCACCAGCAACAGGCGCTGGCTGCCATCGGTCAACGTCGCCAATACACCGCGCAGCAACGGACCGCTTTGCAAGTCGAGACTGCGCTGGGCCTTGGCGTAGAGTTCGTCCAGTTCGGTGGTGCTGACGTTGTTGGCGGTCCAGAGCAATTCGTTGTCGACTACGACGACTGCGACTTCAGCACGTCCATCGGCAAACCGTGAACGCAGCACGTCGTGGTGCGCCACCAAGACGTTCAATGCTTGAACCAACGGCGCTGCTTGCAAGCGTTGATGGGCGCGCAGCAGCACAGCCTGGTTCCAGTGATGACGTTGCGGGATTTGTTCTTCAAAGAAGGTCTGCTGGATCGGCAGCAACGGCAGCTCGCCGCTGACCGGGCCCTGATCGATGGTCAGCGCCGCGATGCCCTGCTGCGCCACACCCGCCAGCCCCTGCACGGTTTGATGCTGGAACAGGTCGCGCGGACTGAAATGAATCCCGGCCTGACGCGAACGGCTGACCACCTGGATGGAGATGATCGAGTCGCCGCCCAATTCGAAGAAATTATCGGTCAGGCCGACCTTCTCCAGCTTGAGCACGTCCTGCCAGATCCCGGCGATTTTCTGTTCCAGTTCACTGCGCGGCGCCACGTAGGCCTGCTGCATCTGGCTGGCATCCGGGGCCGGCAGGGCCTTGCGGTCGAGCTTGCCGTTCGGGCTCAACGGCAATGCCACGAGAAACAGCAAATGCGTCGGGACCATGTAATCGGGCAGGTTGTCCTTGAGTTGAGCCTGGATCGCTTCGCGAGCCGCGCCTTGTTCTTCGGCGCGCGCGTGCACGAGTGAGGTGTCGGTCGGCACGACGTAGCCAACCAGTTGCAGGCTGCTACCGCCCTGCACGGCCAGAACCACGGTGTCGCTCACCGCATCCAGTTCCAGCAGTCGCGCTTCGACCTCACCCGGTTCGATGCGAAAACCGCGAATCTTCACTTGATGGTCGACGCGCCCGACGTACTCGATCACCCCTTGAGCGTTGAATCGGGCCAGGTCACCGGTGCGGTACAGGCGCGCGCCGGAACCAGAAAACGGATCAGGGATAAAACGCTCGGCGCTCAGGTCCGGGCGTCGGAAGTAGCCACGGGCCAGCAACTCACCGCCGATCACCAGTTCGCCGATCACACCGACCGGAGCTGGCTGGCCGTTTTCATCAAGCACGTAGGTGTGACGGCCGGGCAATGGCTTGCCGATGGGCAAAGTCAGCGGCAACGGCTGGCGGCCGAAGATGTAGTCGCTGCAATCCAGGGTCGTGGCAGTGACGGTCGCTTCGGTCGGGCCGTAGGTGTTCAGCAACTTGACCTGTTGCAGGCCGGCCTGACGCCAGGCCAGCACGCCTTCCGGCGGCATCGCTTCACCGCCGCTGTGCACTTGGCGGAGTTTTGCGTAGTCACGCGGGCCGACGGCGGCGAATTCCTTGGCGACCATGTTCCAGTAGGCCGTGGTCAGGTCCATCGCCGTGATGCCCTGTTCGACGATCTGCCGGTAGAGGGTTTCGCTGTCCCAGACTTCGTTACCGCGCAGCACCACCGAGGCACCGCAGGTCGGCGGACCGAAGAGTTGCTCGCCAAAGGCATCGAAGTTGAACGTGGCGAACTGCAGCACGCAATCGGCGGCGCGGAGGTTGTAGTAATGCTGTGAGGCAAACGCGTGTTTGCTCAACGCGCCATGGCTGATGCCGACGCCTTTCGGGCGACCGGTCGAGCCCGAGGTGAACATGACGTAGGCCAGGTTGTCCGCCCATACCGGGCAGGCGAGATTGCTTTCGTCCAGGGACATCCAGGCATCGGCCTGATCCAGGCACAGGCAAGCCACGCCGTCCGGCACCGGCAAACGCTCAAGCAGATAACTTTGGCTGAGGATCAACTGGCTGCCACTGTCTTCGATCATGCACAGCAAGCGGTCGCGCGGGTATTGCCGGTCCAGTGGCACATAGGCACCGCCAGCCTTGAGCACCGCGAGCACGGCGACGATCAGCTCCAGTCCGCGATCCACTGCGATGCCCACCAACACTTCCGGTCCCACGCCTTGGGCCACCAACGTGCGGGCCAGACGGTTGGCCCGAGCGTTGAGCTGGCCGTAAGTCAGGTGCTGGCCATCGAAGATCAACGCGGTCGCACCGGGGTTTTCTCGGCAGCAGTTTCAAACAGTTCATGCACCGGGCGCTCGCTCGGCCACACGCCGTCGTTGCGGCCCCAGTCAGCGATCAGTTGCTGATATTCGTCCGTCGCCAGCAGCGGGATTTCGCCCACCCGTTGCTGCGGGTCGTTGACGATGCTGCGCAGCAGGAACGTCCAGTGCCGGGCCAGACGCTCGATGGAATCAGGCTCGAACAGGTCGCTGGCATAAGTGAACGCCGCGTGCAGTTGCCCACCCTTCTCATACGTATCCAGGCTCAGGTCGAACTGGGTGCTGCGGCTTTCCCACTCGATCACACTCAGTTCCAGACCGGTGCCAACCTTCAGCGTGGTGACATCCGCCACTTCCGGCTGGTGGTTGTACATCACCTGGAACAGCGGGTTGTAGCTCAGGCTGCGTTCCAGTTTCAGCGCTTCGACCAGGCGCTCGAACGGCAGGTCCTGATGGGCCTGGGCGCCGAGGGCGGTTTCCTTGAGGTCGTGCAGCAGATCGCCGAGACGGGTCTGGCCGTCCAGTTGCACCCGCAGCACTTGAGTGTTGACGAAGAAGCCGATCAGCCCTTCGATTTCCCGGCGATTGCGGTTGGCAATCGGCACGCCGATGCGCAGGTCGTTCTGGCCGGTGTAACGGTGCAGCAGAATATTGAAGGTGCCCAGCAGCAGCATGAACAACGTCACGCCGTGCTGACGGGCAACGCCGCGCAGTTGTTCGGCCAGTACGGCGTCGACCACCTGCTCATGGCGACGACCGCGACAGCTCGGCAACACCGGGCGCGGATGATCGAGCGGCAACTCCATCACCGGGTGTTCGTCACCCAGTTTCGCCAGCCAGTAATCGAGTTGTTTTTGCTGCTCTCCGGCCCCCAGCCAGCGGCGCTGCCACAAGGCGTAGTCGCTGTATTGAATCGGCAGCGGGGCGAAATCCGGGGTTTGGCCCTGATCGTGGGCGTCGTAGAAGCGGCAGAATTCGTCGATCAATACGTTCATCGACCAACCGTCGGAGACGATGTGGTGCAAGGTCAGCAGCAGCACGTGCTCCTGCTCATCCAGCTTCAACAAGCGCACCCGCAGCAGTGGGCCCTGGGCCAGATCGAAGGGAATCAGCGATTGCTGCCCGGCGGCTTCGGCGACACGGGATTCACGCTCTGCCGGCGGCAGAGCGCTGAGGTCGATGCGCTCGATATCCAGCGGTTGCTGCACCGAAACTTGCAACAGGCTGTCGTCGGATTGTTGCTGGAATACCGTGCGCAGGGTTTCGTGACGCTCGATCAGGCTGGCGAACGCTTGCTCCAGCGCAGCCTGATTCAGGCGCCCGCTCAGGCGCACCGCCGCCGGCAGGTTATAGGCGCCGCTTTGCGGGTCCAGGTGCCAAAGAAACCACATGCGCTGCTGGGCATGGGACAACGCCTGGCGGTCCTCGGCCTCCACCCCGGCCGGGATCGGGAATTGCGAGAAATCCACGCCTTCCTTTTGCAAGGCCGCAAGGAACATCTGGCGCTTTTCCAGGGGCAACCCGATAAACCGGCGAGCAAGTTTCAAGGAGTCTTCAGCATTCATTTCTTAGCATCCGGATCAGTAGGCAGGAAGCACAAAGGCACGTCGTCCCTATAAAACGAATGCAGACCGGAAAAATTAGCGAATGAGAACAACTATCAGGAAGGGGGTATGTCGGAGAGTTTGAGGCTGTCGCAGATCAATGTGGGAGCGGGCTTGCTCGCGAATGCGGTGTGTCAGTCAACAACAATGCTCACGGACATACCGCATTCGCGAGCAAGCCCGCTCCCACAGGGTAAAGCAGTTGAGTCGTCAGGCGCTGGCGGCCATGGCATGCCGCCGCCGATGCACTTCCAGATGATCCTTGATCACCCGCAGCACCTTGGGTTCATGCTCATGGATAAAGAAGTGCCCGCCGGCCAGCATGTCCACCGAGAAGCTGCCGTGGGTTTCCTTGCTCCAGCCGATCAATTGCTCGGTGGTGGCCTTGTCGGCCTTGCCGCCGAGCACGTGCACCGGGCATTTGAGCAACGGGCGCTGGATCGGCTGAAAACGCCCGCACAACAGAAAATCCGCGCGCAGGATCGGCAGGGTCAGGCTCATCAATTCTTCATTGGCCAGCACTTCTTCGCTGGTGCCATTAAGGGTGCGCAACTGATCGATCAGTTCGGCATCGGTCTTGGGCTCGGCAAAACCGCGATCGTAGTCGGCGCGCAGGGTCGGCGCGGCGGTGCCGGAAGCAAACAGTGCCACCGGTTCCGGGCAGCCCAGGGCACGCAACGCGTGGGCCAACTCGCACGCCATCAAGGCGCCCAGGCTGTGCCCGAACAAGGCATACGGGGTCTTGAGCGTCAGGCGCAGTTCCTTGGCCAGTTGCATCGCCAGCCCGCGCATGTCGGTGTGCAACGGTTCGTCGAAACGGGCACCGCGCCCCGGCAACTCGACCGGCTGCAATTGCAGCCACTGCGGCAACTTGCGCCGCCAGCGGCTGTAGACCATGGCGCTGGCGCCGGAATAAGGCAGGCACAGCAGGGTCAGCTTGGTCACCGTGGGCTCCTCAAAAAGATGTCTGTAAAAAGGAACGCTCCGGCGCCCGGGTAAATTAGTCGAGGCGGGTTAAATTTCCAGCGCAAGCGATCGGTCCCTCCTCAGACCAAAACCTGCAAGAGTGAACGTCGTGGACCTGCAGACCATCCTGGGCAAACTGTTCGCCAACGCCGGCGCCGTCGGCATCGAAGGGGTTTTTCAATTTATCTTCGGTCCTGACCAGGCGTACTGGTCCGAGGTCAAGGCCAGCAGCCGCACCGACGCCGGGCGGCACGCCAGCCACGACGTGAACAGGCTGGTAACCCATTCCCCTGTGGGAGCGGGCCTGCTCGCGGAAGCGGTACATCAGCCAACATCAATGCTGAATGATACATCGCATTCGCGAGCAGGCTCGCTCCCACAGTTTGATCTTCATTTCAGATGGCGCAAGCTCTGGATCGCCGAGCCCAACACCACCATCCCCGCCGCAATCGCTACCCAAAACCCGCTGCGCGCCCCGAACGCATCCACCAGCCACCCGGAACTCGCTGCCCCCATTGCAACGCCAATGCTCAACCCGGTGACCAGCCACGTCAGGCCTTCGGTCAGTTTGGCTGGCGGCACGATTCGCTCCACCAACGCCATCGCCACTATCAGCGTCGGCGCAAAGAACAGCCCGGCGACAAACACCGCCAGCGCCAAGCCAACAATATTCGTCGCCAGCAGCAACGGCAATGTCGTCACCGCCGTCGCCACACCGCCATAAAGGAACAATCGCGGCAGCGGCACTTTCGAGCGCAACGCGCCGAACGCCAACCCGGCCAGGCACGAGCCAATGGCGTATACCGACAGCACGATACTCGCCGCCGCCGGTTGGCCCTGCTGCTGGGCAAACGCCACGCTGACCACCTCCACTACGCCGACGATGGTGCCCATCGCGGTCATCAACAGCATGAGCAGGCGGATTTCACCGGAACGAATGATCGAGCCCTGATGGTGAACTTCATGGGGATGCACCGCCGGCTCGGTGCCGCGCTGCAACACAAACACCGTGACTCCGATCGCCAGCATCAGCAATGCCGCCAAGGGACCTGCCTCGGGGAACGCCACCACACACAAGCCCACCGACAGCGGCGGCCCGACGATAAAGCAGACTTCGTCCAGCACTGATTCCAGGGCATACGCGGTTTGCAGTTGCGGCTGGCCACGATAGAGCTCGGTCCAGCGCGCCCGGACCATCGCCGACATGCTTGGCATGCAGCCGGCCAGGGCGGCGAACACGAACAGCGTCCAGTGCGGCGCCTGCAACCGTGTGCAAAGCAATAACAGCAACAACGAACCACCGCCCAGCAGCGCCGACACCGGCAAGATCCGGCCCTGGCCATAGCGGTCGACCAGCCGCGAAACCTGCGGCGCGCAGAATGCCGTGGCCAGGGCAAAAGTTGCCGCGACGGCGCCGGCCAAGCCGTAGCCACCCTGCAACTGCGAGAGCATGGTGATCAGGCCGATGCCGGTCATGGAAATCGGCATGCGCGCGATCATCCCGGCCAGCACGAAGGCCCGGGAGCCAGGGGCGTTGAATAGTTCGCGGTAGGGGTTTGCCATCGGTTGCGGCCTCAATCGGGGCCTGCAAGTTGCCATAAAGGCTGGTTGAGGGGAAAGCGGGGAATTGGGTCATAAGCCCATGAAGATCAAAAGATCGCAGCCTTCGGCAGCTCCTACATGGGAATGCGTACTTCTGTAGGAGCTGCCGAAGGCTGCGATCTTTTGATCTTGGCGCTGAACTCTCCAAGCTTTCTATCAGTCAGCTAGTTAGGCCCTCCCTTCAAGGCGCTAACGCTCATGCAGATATCTCTCGACCAACAAGTCGCCCTGGTCACCGGCGCCAGTTCCGGCATCGGTGCCGGTGCCGCCAAAGCCCTGGCCGCTGCCGGTGCGGCCGTAGTGCTCAACTACAACGCCCAGCCCGGCCCCGCCGAAGAGCTGGCCAAGCAGATCAATGACAGCGGCGGTCGCGCCATCGCCATCGGTGCCGACGTGTCGAAAGAAGAGGACGTCGAACGCCTGTTCGCCCAGACCCTCGACGCCTTCGGTTTCCTCGACATTCTGGTGGCCAATTCCGGGATGCAAAAAGATGCGAATGCCGTGGACCTGAGCCTGGCCGACTGGAACCAGGTGATCGGCGTCAACCTCACCGGCCAGTTCCTTTGCGCCCGCGCCGCCCTGCGGATTTTCAACAAACAAGGCATTCGCCAAGGCGTGTCCCGGGCCGCCGGCAAGATCATCCACATGAGTTCGGTGCACCAGCGCATTCCGTGGGCCGGCCATGTCAATTACGCCGCGTCCAAGGGTGGGGTCGATATGCTGATGCAGACCCTGGCCCAGGAAGTCAGCCAGCAGAAAATCCGCATCAACGGCATCGCGCCGGGTGCCATTCGCACGGCGATCAACCGCGCCGCCACCGAGGGCGACGCTGCGCAGGAACTGCTCAAGCTCATCCCTTACGGCCGTATCGGTGACGTCGAGGACATCGCCAACGCCGTGGTTTTCCTTGCTTGCGATCTGTCCGACTACATTGTCGGCACCACCCTGTTCATCGACGGCGGCATGAGCCTCTATCCGGAGTTCCGTGGCAATGGCTGATCATCATCCCGAACGACAAAGCGCCATCGACGCCCACGGCATCATTGGCGACATGCGCAGTGCGGCGCTGGTCAACGACAAGGGCAGCGTGGATTTCTTCTGCTGGCCGGAGTTCGACAGCCCGTCGATCTTCTGCTCGCTGCTGGACACCCCCGAGGCCGGGATTTTCCAACTGGCCCCGGACCTGCCCGACGCCCGCCGCGAGCAAATCTACCTGCCGGACACCAACGTGCTGCAAAACCGTTGGTTGAGCGAACGCGCCGTGGTCGAAGTCACCGACCTGCTGCCGATCGGCGACAGCGAAGATGACCTGCCGATGCTGATGCGCCGGGTGCGGGTGGTCAGCGGCACAGCGACGATGCGCATGCGGTGCGCGGTGCGACATGACTACGCCAGGGCAAAAACCGGTGCACGCATGGATGAAGAGGATGCGGTGTTTGAAGCCGCTGACCAGCCGTCCCTGCGCCTGTCTTCGGATCAAGCCTTGAGTCTCGATGGCAATGCCGCCATCGCAGAATTCACCCTTGAACAGGGGCAAAGCGCGGAGTTTCTGTTGGGCGCGGTCGACGACCCACGCTTCAAGGAAGGCGCCGCCGGACTGTGCCTGGAACGCACCCTGAAGTTCTGGCGCGACTGGATCGGTCAGTCCAACTATCGCGGTCGCTGGCGGGAAATGGTCAACCGCTCGGCCCTGGCCATGAAGCTGCTGACCTCGCGCAAACACGGTGCAATCCTCGCCGCCGCGACCTTCGGCCTGCCCGAAACCCCCGGCGGCGAACGTAACTGGGACTACCGCTACACCTGGGTCCGCGATGCCTCGTTTACCGTCTACGCCTTTATGCGCCTGGGCTTTGTCGACGAAGCCAACGCCTACATGAAGTGGATGCGCGGGCGGGTCAGTGATTGCCACGGCAACTCGACGAAAATCAACATCCTCTACGCCATCGACGGCCGCCAGAAGCTGCCGGAAACCGAACTTACGCACCTGGCCGGCCACGGCGGCGCAAAACCGGTGCGCATCGGCAATGACGCGTACGATCAGGTCCAGCTCGACATCTTCGGCGAGCTGATGGACGCGGTGTACCTGGTCAACAAATATGGCGAAGCGATTTCCCATGAAGGCTGGAAACACACCGTGGAGGTGGTTGATCAAGTCTGCCAAACCTGGGAAAGCGAAGATGTCGGCATCTGGGAAATGCGCGGTGAGCAGCACCACTTTCTGCATTCGCGGCTGATGTGCTGGGTCGCGGTGGACCGGGCCATTCGCCTGGCTTCCAAACGCTCCCTGCCCGCCCCGTTCGCCCGCTGGGACCAGACCCGCCAGGCGATCTACGCCGACATCTGGGCAAAGTTCTGGAACGAAGAACGCGGGCATTTCGTCCAGCACATCGGCGGCACCGCCCTTGATGGCTCGATGTTGCTGATGCCGCTGGTGCGCTTCGTCAGCGCCAAGGACCCACGCTGGCTCTCGACCCTGGAAGCCATCCAAAAAACCCTGGTGCGTGACGGCATGGTTTACCGCTACCGCAACGAGGAGACCCAGATCGACGGCCTGGCAGGCACCGAAGGCGCCTTCGCCGCATGCTCGTTCTGGTACGTCGAATGCCTGGCCCGCGCCGGCCAGGTGGAAAAGGCCCATCTGGAGTTCGAACAACTGCTGAGGTACGCCAACCCGCTGGGCCTGTATGCCGAAGAGTTCGACAGCCATGCACGACACCTGGGCAATACGCCGCAAGCGTTGACGCACCTGGCGCTGATCAGTGCGGCGAGTTTTCTGGATCGCCAGCTGAGTGGGGAGAAGAATTATTGGCAGCCTTGAGACCGCATCGCCTGCATTCGCGAACAAGCCCTCGTTTGACCGGATTCACTCAATTCCAATGTGGGAGCGAGCCTGTTCGCGAAGAGGCCATCAGCCAAAACGAAGGACTACCGACCTGAACTCGTCATCCAAAGCCACTAGATCTCGTCAGAAATATCCCTTTTCCAATCGCAAGCTGTAGGAACAAGGCCTATTCGCGACAAACAAAAACGCGATCCATCTGCCAAAACCCACTCCCTGTGGTGAGGGGGCTTGCTCGCGTCAGGGCGCGCAGTGGCCCCTTTAACTTTTTACCCCATTGAGCCTGAAGCACCGCGTTTGTTGGTTCTGCAACGGCTGCGCAGCCGACCGAGAGCAAGCGCCCTCACCACAAAACAGTGTAGGGCACAGACTTACAGCAACCAAACAGAGCATGGCGTTCCACCCACCTGCACCTGCGTCTTACACCCCAAAATACCTTGTTGCAAGCTGTTACATCCGCCCCTAACATCCACCGTCAACGGGCACAGCGGAGCTGTCCAACAAAACCCGAATTCAAGGAAACAGAATGACCCAGCGCATCCACCGCACCATCGACACCCCACTGCGCTCCGGCCTGAACCGGGATGAACTGTGGGAAGCCCACGACAAGGGCCTGATCAAATGCTGGGAAATCGGCCGCCAACGCGCCAGCCGATTCCCCGACATCGCCCAACAGTGCCTCGCCGGCGAACTGCCGGTGCTGGGCTGGAAAGGTGGAGTGAGCCGCAGCCTGAAGAAACTCGAAAAGTACGGATCGCTCAAGTATCTGGCGCAATGGCAGGGATTACGTGGAGAAGATCTGGATATTGATCTGAGTGAAGAGCGGGCGTTGACGTGTTCACGGACAAAAATGGTGGTGACGTTTACGCCGGATCGGTCGAAGTATTTTAATCAGGTGGCGGAAGTCGAGGCCTGAGGCTGACACACTCCCTCGCCACAGGTTCAGCGTGCGGCTTCAAGTCAGTCGTCATCACCGTAGATGATCTAGTGTTCTCGAATGCCAATGTTCAGGAGCCTGTCATGATCACGCCGCACGCCATTCAGTACGTTGAAACGCCCAACCTGAAAATCGCCTACGAACAACACGGCCCCACCACCGGCGAAGCCGTCATCCTGCTCCACGGCTTCCCCTACTCCCCCCGCGCCTACGACGACATCGCCCCAGCCCTCGCAGCTCAAGGCCTCCGCGTCATCGTCCCGTACCTGCGCGGCTACGGCCCGACTCGCTTCAACAGCCCCGACACCCTGCGCTCCGGCCAGCAAGCCGCCCTCGCCCAGGACCTGCTGGATTTGTTGAACGCCCTGGCCATCCCACAAGTCGCCCTCTGCGGCTATGACTGGGGGGTCGGGCGGCGTGCATTGTCGCGGCGCTATGGCCGCAGCGGGTTCGCTGCCTGGTCACCGGCGATGGCTACAACCTTCAAAACATTCCCGGTTCAACCCAACCGCTAGACCCAGAAACCGAACATCGTCTCTGGTATCAGTACTACTTTCACACTCCGCGTGGCGTTGAAGGTTTGACCAAAAATCGCCGAGCCTTTTGCGAACTGCTTTGGCGCTTGTGGTCGCCGACCTGGGCCGGGAAAGCCGAGCGTTATGCCTTGAGTGCACCGGCCTTCGACAACCCGGATTTCGTCGAAGTGGTGATTCACTCGTATCGGCATCGCTTCATGTCTGTCCCCGGCGATCCTGCGCTTGAGTGGATGGAAGAAGCGTTGGCCAAGCAACCGCCGATCAACGTGCCGACGATTTCCCTCTGCGGCGCCGACGATGGTGTCGGGCCAGCGACCGAGATCGACGAAGACGTCGAGCACTTCACCGGCCATTACGAGCGCCGCGTGCTGGCGGGTGTCGGGCATAACATTGCCGAGGAAGCGCCCGAAGCAACGATCAAAGCGTTACTGGATCTGCTGCGAGGCTGACGCTGAAGCGCTCGCGATAGGCCAGCGGCGTCACGCCCATGGCCCTCAGAAAGCTGCGACGCAAGGTTTCTTCGCAGCCAAACCCGCATTGCACCGCGACCCGTTTGATCGGCACGCCGGTATCGCTGAGCAGCCGCTGCGCCGTCTCGACCCGAATCAGTTCGATGGCCCGGGCCGGGGTCTGGCCGGTGTCGGCGCGGTAGTGACGGATAAAGCTGCGCTCGCTCATCCCGGCCTGCAGCGCCAGGGTCGGGATCCCGAGGTCTTTGGTGAGATTTTCGCTGATCCAGGCATGAAGTTCATCGAAGCGGTTGCCTTCCTGTTGCAGTGACCGGGTCACGCTGAATTGCGACTGACCGCCCGGGCGCTTGAGAAACACCACCAGGTGCCGGGCGACCTCCAGCGCCATCGCGCGGCCGAGGTCTTCTTCGACCATGGCCAGCGCCAAGTCGATACCGGCGGTGACCCCGGCGGAGGTCCAGACCGGGCCGTCGTTGATGAAAATCGGGTTGGGCTCGACGTGCAGGCGTGGATACATCTGCGCCAACTGATCGCAGCGGGTCCAGTGGGTGACCACTCGCCGACCATCGAGCCAACCACTGGCGGCCAGCAGAAACGCGCCGGTACACACCGACGACACTCGCCGGCACCCCATTGCATGTTCACGCACCCACGCCACCAGCGACTCGTCGACCGCTGCTGAGTGCACGCCCCAACCGCCAGCGATGATCAAAGTGTCGCTACCACCGTTCGGTAACGACTCGGCCAACATCGCCAACCCCGCCGACGACATCACCGCCCCGCCACCGCTGGCAATCACTGACGGCGCGTAGGGCGCTGGTAAACCCTGTTGACGGGCAATGTCGTTGGCCGAGGCGAACACTTGCAAGGGTCCGGTGACGTCGAGCAGTTGCACATTGGCAAACGCGAGTACGTGAATGGTCTTTGGCATGATTGGCGTAATTCGTGGGGTAATTGGCGGATACGCCAAATCCTACGAGCCTACAGTGAAGCCGTCCACCCCAACCCGGAGAAAAAACACCATGACGCTGCAGATCGGTTTTCTGTTGTTTCCACAGGTTCAACAACTGGACCTGACCGGCCCTTATGACGTGCTGGCTTCGTTGCCAGACGTAAAGGTGCATTTGATCTGGAAGGACCTGGTGCCGGTCACCGCCAGCACCGGCCTGGTGCTGAAACCGACCGCCACGTTCGACGATTGCCCGGCGCTGGATGTGATCTGCATCCCCGGTGGCAGCGGTGTCGGGCCGTTGATGGAAGATGAACAGACCCTGGCCTTCATCAAGGCTCAGGCGGTCAATGCCCGTTATGTCACCTCGGTGTGCACCGGCTCGCTGGTGCTTGGTGCGGCTGGATTGCTGAAGGGCAAACGCGCCACGACTCATTGGGCCTATCACGAGTTGCTTGAGACATTGGGTGCGATCCCAGTGAAAGATCGGGTGGTGCGCGATGGAAATCTGCTGACCGGTGGCGGGATCACCGCCGGTATTGATTTCGCCCTGACCCTGGCAGCCGAGTTGTTCGATAAGGACACGGCGCAAGTGGTGCAACTGCAACTGGAATATGCGCCGGCACCGCCGTTCCAGTCGGGCAGCCCGGAAACAGCGCCGCAGAATATCGTCGAAGAGGTTCAACGGCGTGCGGCGCAATCGTTCCTGCAACGCAAGCTGATTACCGATCGGGCGGCGGCCAAGCTCAACCTTCGATAAACAATCCCGCGGCTTGCCCGCGAAGAGCGATGACTCGGTTTGTCTGTGGTACCGCGTCAACTTCTTCGCGGGCAAGTCGGATCGCCGCACCGCTCGCTCCTACAGGGGCGGTGTTGTAGCGGAGTTTTCGATAGACGAAAAAACCCGCCGGGGCGGGTTTCTCAAGACCATTGCGACATCCTGTCGGCAGCCATCCTGGCTAATGGTCGATCATCCGTGATCCTGAGCACTTCCTGTGCTTCAGTTGATGAATCCAGAATAAGCGCATCGACGAGGCTTAAACAGAAGACATACCCGCGACGGCGTGTAAGCGTTTGACCTTCAGCGCCCCAATTACCCTGTGGGAGCGGGCTTGCTCGCGAAAACGGTGGCACATCCAAAATACGAGTTGGCTGATACTCCGCCTTCGCGAGCAAGCCCGCTCCCACAGGGGGATCTCGGTTGGCCACAGAATTTGTGTATGGCTCACTCCCACAGGGTTCTCCGTCGACTTTTCGACAGACGAAAAAAAACCCGCCGAAGCGGGTTTTTCCCAAGACCATTGCGACTCCCTGTCGGCAGCGAATCCTTGCTTATGGTCGATCATCCATGATCCTGAGCACTCCCTGTGCTTCAGTTGATGAGGCTAGATTACGCTTCGGATCCAATATGCAATAGACGACATAGCTACCATCGCGTGTAAGACATTCGCCATAGCAGCCCTTCCGAAAACCCTTAGGCCTGTCAGGCATCAAGCGTCAAAGCCGCGAGTTTAGCGACCTGCAACTGACCTTTGGCGGCCGTCGTGTCGTCATCTTCAAGAAACCAGGCGGCAGACAATCCGGCAAAGGCCAGCACCCACTGCAGCAAGCGCCGCCGCTCAAGCCCTGCTGCTTTAGCCACTATCCTGATTTGCCGCTCGAAACGCAGCGGATCCGTCGCTGCAGGCAGTTCGGGGTTGCAGATCAGGTTGGCGTAGTCGAAACCGCGCTCACCGATCACCCGCTTGGGATCGATGGCCAACCAGCCTCGCGTTTCGAAATCCAGAATATTGTCGTGATGGATATCGCCATGCAGCACAACCACGTCCTGCGGCTCGGCCAGCAAGGCTTCGGCCGTGGAAAGGCTGAGGGAATAGAGCCCATCGTGCTGTTCAGCGGCCAGGCGCAACGCGTTGAACCATTGCGTCAACGGAACCAGCGGCGGCAAGGGCGACAAGCGCGGTAGATGCAACTGTGCCACCGCCGCACACATGATCTGGTTGGCTTCGTCGTCCTGCCCGTTGAGCGCCATGCGCATCAGCGAGCGCCGACCCATGGCACGTTCAATCAATAAACCGTCGCCGTGATGGGCGAACACGTGGGCAGCGCCCTCGCCGTCCCACCAGGTCATCAGCAGATTGCCGAATTTTTCTTCATCATCGACGGCGACCTTCAGCATCGCCGGCACATCGCCCATGCGCACCGGTAGCAAGCGACTGCCGGGCGTGATGATGGGCTCGCCGTCCGGCACCAGCGCCCAGCGTTTCAGCCAAGGTTCAAACATACAACCTTCACTCGCCCTGATGCTCGCGGGCCTTGGTGCTGACTTTCAGAAACTCTTCGATATTGCTCATTTGCTCATCCCAGCCTCGGCTGTCCATACGGAACGCCTTGAGCCTGCGCGTCTGGGGAATGTGATCGAAACCGGACTCGGTGACCTTCAACAATGTACCGTTATCCATGTCTTCGAGCTCGAACAGCACCAGCGTGGTGGGCTCCTGGGAGTAGTCGACGTCCGGCTCCACCGCATACGGATGCCAGCGAAACGAAAACACCCGCTCCGGCTCGACCCGCTCCACCAGGACATTCCACAGCAAATGCTCATAACCGGGATACGTGATCTGCCCCTGGGTCCAGTCACCGGCGACAAAGCGCTTGCCCTCCAGTGACACGCCAAACCACTGGCCGAACGCTTCGGCATTGGCCAGCACGCGCCAGACCTGCGAACGCGGTGCCGTGAGCAGAATCTTCCTTTCGATGCGATCTGATGCTGGGTTCATAAGTCACCTCCTGTACTGAACAGTAGGCCTGTGAGACCACAAGACCAACCCTAAAGTTGTATCAGGCGGGTGCGCTTGTCGCTTTCGGGATCTTGGTCGCGCCTGCGCAAGCGCCTGACACGCACATGTTAAAGTACGCAACGTTTGAAATTCCAGCCAAGGACGCCCCATGCAACTTCCCTCCCTGCGCGGCAGTTGCCTGTGCAAAGCCATCGAATACCAACTCGATGGCCTCGACATGCCGATCGTCCATTGTCATTGCCAGACCTGCCGCAAGGCCCACGCTGCGGCGTTCGCCTCGACGGCCGGGGTCATGCGTGAGCATTTTCGCTGGACCAAGGGGCAGGACCGGCTGGGCAGCTACGAGTCGTCGCCGGGCAAGTTTCGGCATTTCTGTTCGGTGTGTGGCTCGCACTTGATGGCAGAGCGGTTGGCGCAGCCGCATGTGATCGTGCGGGTGGCGACGCTTGATGATGATCCGGGGATGACGCCGCAGGCGCATATCTGGATGGCTCATGACGTGTCGTGGCTTAAATATGAAGCCGTTGAACAATGCCCTGAGTGGCAGACATAAATTCCCGAGACTACGCAGAACCTAATGTGGGAGCGGGCTTGCTCGCGAAAGCGGTGTGCCAGGCAACATCGATGTCGACTGACACGCCCTCTTCGCGAGCAGGCTCACTCCCACAGGGGATTGTGGGGGACTGTAAATTGATTGATTCACTACCCGCTTCGCTACACTGCACCTCAATTTTCCATTGTCACCGCGAGAATCCCCCATGAACCCACGCTTTCTCCTGGCGCTGACGCCTCTGCTGTTCACCACCGTGGCGCATGCCGTGGACTGCGCCCACGCCAACGACCAGAGCACCATGAATCTATGCTCCGCCGAGCAGTACAAGGCCGCAGACAAAGAGCTGAATGTGCTTTACCAGCAGATCACCAAAAGGTTGAAGGACAGTCCCGATGCCAGGAAGCTGCTGGTCAGCGCCCAGCGTAGCTGGGTGGCGTTTCGGGACGCCGAGTGTGAGTTTTCTTCCTCCGGGGTGGCGGGTGGCAGCATGGAGGGGCTGATCTACAACCAGTGCACCACCCACCTCACCAAGGTTCGCGTCGAGACCTTCAAGAGTTACCTCAAGTGTGAGGAAGGCGATATGAGCTGCCCGGTGCCCTCCAACTCTTAAAAGCGAAAAGATCGCAGGCTACGCCAGCTCCTACAAGGATCGCGTAACACTGTAGGAGCTGCCGAAGGCTGCGATCTTTTGATTGTCTGCCGAGAATCAGCGCACAAAGATCTGCGCCGTGGTAATCGCCATATCCCCACCCGGCATTTTGATGCTGCCGATCTGTTTCAGGCTCTCGGCATCGAAGATCGCCACATCATTGAACGTCCCGGCCAGGTAGATCTTGCTGCCGTCCTTGTTGAAGGAAATGCAGTAGTAGGAGTGATCCAGCGTCGCCGACTGCAGCAGTTTTTTCTGCTTGATGTCGTACTTGGCCAACCGGTTGAGCACACCGAACATCAGGTTCGGGTCCTTCGGTGAGCGCATGCCGCTGAAGTAGATTTCCGTCAAAGGACCAAAATCGGTGGTTTCGGTCTTGCCGGTTTTCAGGTCGATACTGAACAGCCCGTAGAGGTATTCGGCGGTCAGCGGGTCCTGCTTCTTGTCCTTGAATTTCGCCGCGGTGTAGAGCAGCGAGAAGTCATGGCGATAGGTCTGCTGGTTCCACACGTAGAGCACGTCCGGCGCGCTGTAGTTCTCGCGTTTCCAGTGACGGCTGGGGATCAGTACATCGAACTTGCCGGTTTTGACATCGACCTTGTAGACGTCCGCCCCCGCCACATACAGCGTGCCATCGTCGCCACTTTGCATGATGGTCAACTGCCGTGGCGCCGGGAAACTGCGCACGGGTTTGGCGTCCATGCCAGCGTCGGTGGCGTAGACATCGAGCCGCGGTTGCTGCACTTCATAGCGGTCGTTGAGCATCAGCGTCGGGTTGGCGACAGCGAACAGTTCCTTGCCGTCATGGCTGAGGGTGAAGGCGAACATCGAGCGCGCTTTCTCACCGGGTTTCTGGGTGATGCTGGTGTGGAACACCTGTTTGCAGTTATCCAGCTCAACGCCGTAGATGTCCGCATAGTGGTTGTTCAGCACGTACGCGGTCTTGTGATCCGGCGACAGTTGGACGGTGCCAGGACCGAAGGCGTCCGGCATTTTGCAGGTCTTGAACAAGGTGTCGGTGGCCAGGTCAATCACGTTCAGGTTATTCGGGTAATTGGTGGTCAACATGTACTCGTGACCGTCTTGCAGTGCAGTGTTTTCATCGGCCAGAACGTTAAGCGAACAGACGCTCAGGACGGCGAACGCGGCCAGGCCGCAGGCTTTGACAATAAGCATGCTGAAATCCTTCTGAGGTCCGATCACTTATCTTTTGGGAAGACAGTCCCGAGGTTGCGCCAACTCTCGTTCGAGGCCTGCGCGTCCTTGTTCCAGTCCGGGTAAGTGCTCATCATGTCGGGCACCTGGGCCGGCCACCAGCACGGGTCGGAACAGCCATAAAGATCCGCTTCCATCGGCTGGCACAGCGACGACACACCGCCAAAGGCGTCGATTTCCCAACCGGGTCGGTGGTCGAGGCGCAGCCGGCGACCGAGCTCATCGCCACCACTTCTTCAATGCGGTTTTCGGCTGCGGCCTGATCGAGCTTCAGCGCTTTGTTATTGATTGCCTTGAGATGTTTCATATCAGTGAGCCTTGCGCGGAGTGATGTAGCTGCTGATAAACGCAGGGTTGTGGGCCATGATCCGGGTGTAGACCTCGATGCCGAAGTCGACCCAGTCACGCATCAGTTCGCAGTAGTGATAGGTCGGGTGGGTCGGGTCGCCGTAACGGGCATAGCTTTCGTGATAGCAGCCGCCGGAGCAGAGGTTGCGGATCTGACAGTCCTCGCAACCGGTGTTGGTGCGGTCCAGGCGCTGGGACAGGAAGTCGTTCAATTCGACCTGTTTTACACCGCTGTGCACGTTGCCAAACGTCGGCAGTGACGAGCCGGTAAAGCGGTGGCACAGGTTCAGCTCACCCTTGTGATCCACTGCCAGCATCTTCAAACCCGCGCCACATGGCAGGGCTTTTTTATGGCCTTCGTGGATGTCGGTGATCAACTGGTGCAGGTTGGAAAAACCGATATTGCGGTGCTCCAACGCGGCTTCCAGGTAACGCCGGCCGAGTTTCTTCATGTTGGCAAAGACTTCGATCAGCTCCTCGCTGGACAGGTTGAAGGTGCTGATGTCGCCAGACGTCACCGGGGCGAAACCGACTTCGGCAAACCCCAGTTCGTTGAACAGATGATCCCAGATGGTTTCGACATCGGTGACGCCGGTGGTCAGGGTTACCCGCGCGCCGACCGGGCGGCTGTTGTAGCGCGACAGCAGCATCTCGGCCTTGCGCCGCACCACGTCATAGGTGCCCTGCCCGCCCACGGTGATGCGATTGCGGTCGTGCACGGTTTTCGGCCCGTCGATACTCACAGAGAGCCCGAAACGGTGGGCGTTGAGGTAGTCCACGGTGTCTTCGGTGAGCAGCGTGGCGTTGGTGGTCATGACGAACTCGACGAACTTGCCCGCCTCGGCAAACCGCTTTTCACAATAATCGACCATGTACTCGATCAGCTTGCGGTTGCTCAACGGCTCCCCACCGAAAAACACCACGGTGAAACGCTCTTCATCCGGGGATTCGCGCAGCAGCATTTCTACCGACGCGACCGCCGTTTCAACGTCCATTTTCTTGCCGGCCGACGGCTTGTCGAGGTCTTCCTTGTAGCAGTAGGTGCAGCTCAAGTTGCAGCCGGTGTTCACGTTGAGCACCACGGTATTGATCGCCGTGCGCTCGACTCGTTTGGTGCCGATGTCCGGGGTCAGTGGCGAGCCGTCGCTGACCAGTTCCAGGGCCATCAGCTCGCGCAGGGTTTCGGTGATTTCGTCACCGTTAAAGCGTGCGGCCAAACGCTGGATCAGGTCCTCCGACGAACAGCCGGGACCGCGCAAGGTATCGATGATGGTGCCGGTCAGCTCATCGCTGGCGAACAGCGAACTGCTGGGGATGTGGAACAGCATGCGGTCGGCGTCGACGTGCACTTCGTGCAGATTGCGTTCAACCAGATTCAAAATAGCGCCCATTGCAACCTCCTGTGCAAACCCCGGTTTCGAGGCCTGCGGTCATTCCGAAAAAGTGTCTGAAGCCGTTGCGGTCAGCTAGCTCACGTTTTCAACATCATGGAATGGGTGGATTGTTCCAGCGTTGCACGGTGACGATCATGTGGCCTTCGCCGGTCAGGGATTTTCCTGCCTCGTCGACGGCGGCGATCACCTTGAGGTTGCCGGCATTGTTGGTGGACATTTTGCGCTGCGGGTTTGGCCCGGCATCGCCCGGTGTAAACACGCCGCTGTCGGCCTGCATGGTGCCGGCGAACTTGACGTCCTGGTCTTCCTTGGCGCGGTCATCGAAAGCTTCGACCTTCCACTGCGCCGGGAACACGCCGATGCGATACGACTTGCCGTCGGCGCCCTTGCCCCAGGCTTCAGCATCGAAACGGCCCTGGACTTTCGGCGTCGAACCTCCGCCCTCGCCGATCCGCGCCACCGAGAATTCCGGCACGACTTTGACGGCATCGATGCTGCTGTAGACCGACAGGGTCGGGCCTTTCAGCATGCCGACAGTGACGTTGCGCAGGCCCGGTTGAGCATTCGCAGCAGCCTTGAGTTTGACCTTGATCCGGTCAGGGCTTTGCTCGACGACGGCGACCACTTCCACGCCTTTGCCGAAGTTCGGTTTGCCGGTGAGGCCGCTGCCAATCAACGTCACTTCGGTTTCAGCACCAGCCTTCAGATAACCCGGTTGAACGGCCAGCAAACGGCTGCTGCCCTGCTTGGCGGCAACGAAGTCCAGACCACGCTCATCGTGCTCAGCCTCGAACATCCGGCCCTGCATCGCGGTGCCTTGGGCGGCGAACACCTGGCGCATGGTCACGCCGTCGATGGTCACGTTACCGCGCCATTCATAACCGCTGTAGAGAATCGCGCTACCGTCGCCGTTGAACGGGCTGCCATCGGCGTATTGGCCTTTGACGCTGACCTTGAAGGTGTCGCTGCCATCGGCCGTGACGCTCATCACGCCGGCCAGTTCGCCTTTACCCGGCAAGTGGCCGCTGAAGCTCCAGTCGCCCACCAGCGCATCGGCTTTCGGCGCGACTTTCAGCCAGGCTTTCCAGGCCGGGTTGTCCAGCGGATAACGCTTGGCCAACAGGGGCACCATGTCCTTACGGGCGATATCAAACCAGTCGCGATCCCGAGCCAGGGCCTGGTACTCCAGCGACGGCCATTGACCGAGGTGGAAGTTCACCAGACGCTCCCACTCCTGGGCCGGACGGCGTTGCAGCGCAACCCGCGCACCGGAGTGGCAGCGGCCGCACATCTGGCTGGTCTGGTCGTCGAAATGCTCGACGGTATTGAGCCGGCGCTCCAGCGCATAGCGCACGCCATCGGTCTCGCTCGGCGCCAGGCCCTGGGTGTCGGCCAGGTATTTGACCAGGGTGCGGCGGTCGTCATCGCTGATCTGCAAACCGTGCATGGTCTGCATCCGGGCGATGCTCATCAGCCAGCCTTCCGGGGTCTTGCGCTGGTGGCTGATGCGGCTCAGGGCGTTATCGGCTTCGGGGGTGTGACAGCCCTGACAGGTTTCCTTGAGGATGGTCTGGGCGTCGCGGGCTGCCAGGCTGTAAGGCGAATGCAGCGCCACACAAGCGGCCACGGCCAGCAGGCCGGCGCTCATGCCTGATCGGAGTCTTCTCTTCATCAACGTCGAACCTCGCACGGTGCTTTCTTATTGTTGTGGCTTATCGTTTTTATGGTTTCTGCCACCGGCGGCGAGCCGCTGGCGGAGGCAAGAGAAACGTCTGCGATGAGCAATACACGGAGCGTGCCAGCTTATTAATAGTCTTTTAAATCAATAAACTGTGATGAAAAATCAGTTTACAACCGGGCTTCGAAAGGCAAGCCGGCGTCTAATATCGCGACAGCTGTTGCAGTCTGAGACAAGGATAACCAACTCCCGAACCACTGCTACGCTTGCAGCGCGCACATCGTGTGCGTTACGCCTCAAACCACCGAAAACCTGAGGAACGCGTCATGGGATCAAACGGAAATGATCACAATTGCACCCATTGCGGCTGCGAAAACCCCATCTGGAATGCACTCAAACACACTTTCGACCCAACGGCCCTTGCGAGCCAGCTGCCCAAGCTCGGGCCAGAACCTGATAGCGAGTCGGTCATCTTTACCGGCGGGGTGATTTACCCGCTCAAGGACGGCAACATGGATGAGCGGGTCGAAGCGCTGGGCATCCATGGTGGCGACGTCGTCGCCTCCGGTAGCCTCGGCCACGTCCAGGCCCACATGAAAGCCAAAGGCATCGCCTGGACGACCCGGCAACTGGACGGCAAAACCCTGCTGCCCGGCCTGATCGAACCCCACGTGCACATCGTGCAGACGTGCGCGATTGAAGGCTGGCTGGACCTGGGCGCCATCCAGGATTCGTCGAATCCGGAGGACGTCAAAGGCCCGCACGACATTAAACAGGATCAGCGGCTACGCCCCCGCTATGACTGGAACTGGCTGAAGGAAGAAATCAACCAGCACATTCCCGAAGACACTTCGACCTGGATACTCGGCCGCATGGTCGACCCGGCTCTGATGCCATTCACGGAAGTGAAAAACGGCCTCAACCAACTCACAACCTTTTACTGCGATATCGATGAAACCGGGGATAACGTCGGCAACCTGGACAACATCGTGTCGCAAAACCCGTTGTTGATGGTCAGCGCTTCGATGCACACCTTTTACTTGAACACGGCCGCGTGCAAAGCCGTCTACAACAGCCACAACCCGAGCAGCAAAAAACTGCGCGAGCACTACGCAACCTGCCAGGATTTCATCGACGCCACGCGCGGCAATCTTCAGGAGGAGGCCGGCATGATGCCTGCCATTCTGTCGATTCCGCTCAAGCAGGCCCTCGACGTGTTGAACATCTTCAACCACCTCAAGGCCTATTTCGATAAAGCGTCCAGCCGGGGCGTCACCCTGCTCTACGACGCCATGATGGACACGTTCTCCAAAATCGTCCTCGGCATCTATGATCTCAAGCACCACAGCAACGTGCGGATCGGTTATGCCGCGCCCTACGATAGCATTGGGAAGAAATACCATCCCGTGACCAAAGAAGCCGCCAGGCGTTTTTATCAAGGTGGGCTCAAGTTGATTTCGGACGGCTCCAACCAGGGGCTGACGGGCTATCAGGCGCAGCCGTACTGCTGTGAGACGAAGCCCGAGTTGGGTAACTTCAACTTCTGTGATCCGGATGGAACTACAACCCCGACAGTCATTCCCGACGCCTATCAGACCACCATCAATACGGCCATGAAGGACGGCTGGCCGCTGATGATTCATGCCAACGGTGAACGGGCGATCAGTTTCACCCTCAGCGCTTATGAGGCCGCGCTGAAAAAAACCAGCGGGCTTGAAAAACGTCACCGTATCGAACACTGCTCGCTGTTAACCGAAGACCATCTCAAAGACATGAAAAGACTGGGCATCTCACCGAGCTTTCTGATCGGTCATGTCGGTTACTGGGGCTACGCATTCGAAAAGGCGATTTTCGAGGAGAAAGCCACGAAGATGCTCGACCTGTGCAAGTCGGCCCTGGACCATGGATTGAGAATCTCGCTGCACAGCGATTGTTCGGTCACCCCACTGGGGCCGCTGCGCTCCATGGAGCAAGCCGTGACCCGAAAAATGGAAGGCATGCGTGATGCGCAAGGCCATTTCATCAGTGACCCGCGTCAGCAACCGATCCTCAACGAGGCCGAGTGCCTGACACGCCAGCAAGCCTTGAAAGCCATCACCTATGACGCCGCTTGGCAGTGCCATGCCGACCAGTGGATGGGCTCGTTGCAGGATGGCCATTTTGCCGACCTAGTGATTCTCGAGCAGAACCCGCTCGACGAAAAAGTCCCAGCGACCAGCATCCGCGATATCAAGATCTGTGAAACCTGGAAAGGTGGCCGCAAGGTCTATGCCCACCCTGAAAAGTGATCGGTAGCACCGGGCGTCCGACGTGATAGGTCGGGCGCCCATCACCGCGAAACCGTCTCAAGCGCGTCTCAGATTGCGACACACGCGCCCCTTCCTCAGCCTCTTTTGAAAGCTGAAACCCCGTTAAACCGCCGCTGTTACTGCTCGCCAGCAAACTGGCACAACCGTTGCGAAAGCGCTGATCTCACGAATAAAAAGAGATCTCGCCATGTCGCTTCCTTATTTGCTTCCCGCCACTTCGGCCTTCATCCAGCGCGCGCCGCGCATGCTGATCGGCGGCGACTGGGTCGAGGCCGCCGACGGCCAGACCATGCCGCTGCACAACCCGGCCACTGGCGAAATGCTGTGCGTGGTGCCACGGGCGACGCCCGAGGATGTCGACCGTGCAGTACTCGCCGCCCGCCAGGCCTTCGATGATTCAGCCTGGACCCGCACCCGCCCGCGTGAGCGGCAAAACCTGTTGTGGAAACTCGCCGACCTGATGGAGCGCGACGCCGAGCTGCTGGCGCAACTGGAATGCCTGAACAACGGCAAAAGTGCGGCGGTGGCTCAGATGATGGACGTGCAATTGTCCATCGATTTCCTGCGCTACATGGCCGGTTGGGCGACCAAAATCGAAGGCTCCAGTGTTGAAGTCTCGTTACCGCTGATGCCCAACGATCAGTTCCACAGTTTCATCCGGCGCGAAGCAGTGGGCGTGGTCGGTGCCATCGTCGCCTGGAATTTTCCGTTGCTGCTCGCCTGCTGGAAACTCGGCCCGGCCCTGGCCACCGGCTGCACCATGGTGCTCAAACCCGCCGACGAAACCCCGCTGACCGCACTGAAACTCGCCGAACTGGTGCTGGAAGCCGGCTACCCCGAAGGCGTGTTCAACGTGGTCACCGGCACCGGCATCACGGCTGGCTCGGCCCTGACCCACAACCCGTTGGTGGACAAGCTGACCTTCACCGGCTCGACCGCTGTGGGTAAGCAGATCGGCAAGATTGCCATGGACTCCATGACCCGGGTGACCCTGGAACTGGGCGGCAAATCGCCAACCATCGTCATGGCCGACGCCGACCTGAAGACTGCCGCCGCCGGTGCTGCAAGTGCGATTTTCTTCAACCAGGGCCAGGTCTGCTGCGCCGGTTCCAGGCTGTATGTGCAGCGCAAGCATTTCGAGAATGTGGTGGCGGACATCGCCGACATCGCCAACGCCATGAAACTCGGCAATGGCATGGACCCGAGCGTCGAGATGGGGCCATTGATTTCGAAGCGTCAGCAGGAGCGGGTTTACGGATATATCGAAAAGGGTCGGGAAAGCGGCGCGACCATCGCGTGCGGCGGCGAGCAGTTCGGGCCGGGGTTCTTCGTCAAACCGACAGTGATTGTCGATGTCGATCAGAAGCACTCGCTGGTGCAGGAAGAAATCTTCGGCCCGGTGCTGGTGGCAATTCCGTTTGATGACGAAGCCGATGCGCTGCGCATGGCCAATGACAGTCCGTATGGATTGGGGGCGAGTATCTGGTCCAATGATCTGGCGGCGGTGCACCGGATGATTCCGCGGATCAAGTCAGGGTCAGTGTGGGTCAATTGCCATAGCGCGCTGGACCCGGCGCTTCCGTTTGGCGGGTACAAGATGTCCGGGGTTGGGCGGGAAATGGGGTATGCGGCGATTGAGCATTACACCGAGTTGAAGTCGGTGTTGATCAAGTTGTAATCGGCGGCGTTCTTTAGGGCGCTATCGCGAGCAAGCTCGCTCCCACATGGGTTTTGTGTCGATCACAAATCCACTGTGGGAGCGAGCTTGCTCGCGATGAGGCCAGCCAAGTCACCCAACATGTCAGGGCTTGAAACCCTGCTGCAACAACCAACCCCGAACCACCCGCCCCTGCTCCACCGTCAACCCGGCCAACGCCTGCTCCGCTGGCTCGCTGCGCAACCGCCGCACCAACGGCGCCAACTCAACCCCCTGAACATGCCAGATCCCCAGCGGCTGATCCGCTGTCACCACCACTTCAACCTCATCTACAAACCCATCCCGCAGCACCGGCGCCCGCTCAATCCGCAACGCCGCAAAATCCGCCTCGACATGCGCCACCTCGGCATCCGGCCACTGTCGCCGAGCCTGCCAGAACGGTTGATCCCGCCAGCGCTGCTCATCGGCATAAAAATCTCGTCCGATCCGGGCAAAGCGCAAAAACAACTGCTCCACCCGCCGCTGATGAAAGCGCTGGGCCAACGCCGTTCGCTGCGGCTTACGCAGCAAGGTGTTGATCACCGTGGGCGCCTGCAATGCCGAGGACAACGACTGAAAAATCCCGTTGCCCGATAACGGGTCTACCGCCATCGCCGCGTCACCCACCCGAATCCAGTTATCGCCGCAGACCTGTGGGCACAAAATCGCTGTGCTGCTGCGGGCGTGCAGTTGCAGATCGTATTCAGGTTGATGACCGAAAAACGCCCGAGCCACTTCCGAACCGTGGCGCCGCTGACGACAGTAATCAAGCAACTGAGCCTTACCCGGTAACGAAGCACTGGCCACGTCCACCGTCCATTGCCAATAACATTGACCGTCGGCCCGCCGCGCCATCCAGGCCCAGCCGTCCTCAAGACTTTCCACAGCGCTGGCGGTACTGCCCGGCGTGCCTTGCCAGCGATTGAGCAGGCTGACCGTCTCCGGCCCGCGCAAGCCTTTACCGAGCGCTGGAGCGGAACGTCCACGAGCCTCCACCAGAAAATCCGCGACCAACACGTCGTGTCCTTCAATTTCGACCCGATGCCCGGTAGCCGAGGACCGCACCGTCAGCACCCGCCCTTCGATCATCTCAACACCAGCCAGACGCAAATCCTCGCGCAATCCACGATCAAAACTCGGACGGTCCAACAAATATTCGATGTTCTGCGCATGCTGCTGACCATTCCACGACACCTGTCGCTGGGAAGGTAGCGCCGCGTCCGCCAATGCGTGATTCAGTCCCGCGCCGCGCAACGCCTCCAGCACTCGAATGGAAACCCCTTCGAGCGCGGCAAACCGTCGCCATTCGCTGACCAGCGTCACCGGGTAACCGAGTCGACGCAAACCCAAGGCAACCGCCGCTCCTGCGGGCCCTGCGCCAAGAATCAAAATCATGGCCCGCTGCGCCGTTCTGGACCACGATAACGAGCGTTCTCTCGCAGCCATTCAATGACCTGCTCATTGCTCACATCAGGATGAGCAACCAGGAAACCGGCAATGTGTCCGCTCAACGCCGCACACCCCAGACTGGCCCCGGACTGCCCCGGATACGTCCCATGCACACACGCCGCGAAATCCGCCTGGGCGCTGTAGAGCCACGACCATTCACTCTCGGCACAACGGGCATCACCAGTGACGCGCAACACCTGTGGATATTTCGCTGGATACACGCCCTCGCCCTGAGCCGGACTCGATGCACACAACAACACGCCGCTCGCCACGGCTGCCGCGCAGGCTTCGCGCAACAAGCTGCGGTCCTGCCGCAACCCCAGGCTCAAATTGATCAGCCGCACATCCTGCGCCACCAGCCAGTCAATCGCCGTGGCGATCTGCAAGGCACTGGTGACGCCACGCTGGTCAAACACCTGCGCCACACAAAACACCGCCGCCGGCGCGCGCCGCCCGATGGCCTCGATCACCGCGCTGCCGTGGCCAAGCGGATCGTCGCGTAAATCACTTTCCGCCAACCCATCCTCCAGCAACGAAAACCGGCGCCCCGCAACAACCTGCACTCGCTGCACCGCCGAATGACCGCTGTCCACCACGCCAATTCGCAGTTCAGGCTTCATGCATCACCGTTTTCGAGGTGAGCACACCGTCGAGCAATTCAAAGCGCAGATCGGCGTCCGCCAGAGTCGATGGACGATGGCTGATAAGGATGCGCGTACGCCCGGCAAACAGTCGGTCGATGGCTTCGATCACTTCACGCTCGGTGGCTTCATCCACCGCCGAAGTCGCTTCGTCGAGCACCAGAATCAATGGGTCCTGCAACAGCGCCCGGGCAATGGCGATCCGCTGTTTCTGCCCGCCGGAGAGCTGCTGACCGCGCTCACCCAACGGACTGTCGAGGCCTTCGGGCAAGGATGCGATCAGGCTGTCGAGTTGCGCCAACTGCGCAACACCGGCAATCGCCTCGCGACTGGCATCCGGCACCGCATACGCCAGGTTATCGGCGAGGCTGCCGCGAAACAGCACGATGTCCTGACTGACGATCGCAATCCGTCGACGCAGCTCGAACAGGTCCAGTTCCCGTAGATCGATTTCCCCCAACAACACCCGGCCAGATTGCGGATCGTGATGCCGTTGCAGCAGGTCGATCAGGGTCGATTTGCCGACACCCGAGCCGCCACTCAGGGCGACTTTCAAACCGTAGGGAATGCGTGCATCAATCCCGCGCAAGGTGCTCGGACGCCCCGGATGGCTGAAATGCACGTTGTCAAAACGCAGCTCGCCGCAGCGCGGTATCGGCTGCGGCGTGACCGGTGTGAGCACGGTCGGCTCTTCGCCGCGCAACTCCATGACGCGCCCGAGGCTGACGGTCATCCGCTGAATGGCGACATAGAGCCCGAGCAGACTTTGCACCGGCCCCACCGCCATCCCGAGATAAGTTGAAAACGCGATCAGCGCGCCGAGTTGCCACGTCCCCTGCACCACCCAATAACCGCCGATCAAAAACGCACAGGCCCGCGACAACGACGTCAGTGTGCCGGGCACAGCCTGGGTGAAAAACTCGGTGACTTGCAGGCGCAGCAACTGGCTCATATAACCCTGGCCCAAGCTCTCCAGCCGTCGCGCTTCGCGTTGTTGCTGGCCGGCGGACTGGATGAATTTCATCACCGGCAGGGTCTCGACCATGAATGACGACATGTCCGCCGAACGCTCGCGCAATTGCCGCACATCGCGCTCGACCTTGCGCCGCATCCAGCGCAGCCACAGCACGTCGAGGGGAATCAACACCAGCGCCAGCAGCGAGAGTTTCCAGGACAAGGTCAGCAGCATCGCCACGGAGAAGAACAGCCCGATCACGCTCGATACCGCCGAAAACAACGAGTCCACGGCAAAGCGCTGAATCTCTGCGACGTCGCCATCGAGGCGCGACATCAGGTCGCCGATCCGCCGCTGGCCATAGAAGCTCGGCGACAAGGTCTGCAAGTGTCGATAAAGGTCATCGCGCAGGGCGAACAGGATCCGTCCGGACAGCCGCGTGTGCAGGTAACGGTTGATCCCCGACAGCGCCGTACCGAGCAAACCGGCGACGATCATCAACCCCGCGATCAGCACCAACACCGGGAAATTGCGCCCCAGCAGGCCGTCGTCAATCAGCAGTTTGGTCAACCACGGTTGCACCAGCACCAACAACGAAGCGCAGACCGACAACCCGAGCAACCCGGCAATCGCCAGTCGATGCGGTCGCACGAAGCTGTAGAGCCAGCGCAACGAAGATTGCAGGGCTTGCGGATTCTGGCTGTCGATCAGCCGAACGATCAGGCGCTGCATCACGGGCGCAACTGCTTGAGTTTGCGATACAGGGTCGCGCGGCTGATGCCCAACGCGTCGGCGGCGGCCGAGACATTGCCCTGATGCGCGTCGAGGGATTGGCGAATCAGCTCCAGTTCGTTTTCGCGAATGCTCCCGGCCTGCGGGCGTTCGGTGGCGGTCAAGTCATCGAGCATGCTGTCGGGCAAGTGGTCGAGGGTGAGCACGGTGTCCCCCACCTCGCGCATCGCCAACGCCGTGCGCAAGACCATCTCCAATTGGCGGATGTGCCCGGCCAGTGATAGCCGCCGAGCAATTTGCTCAGGTCGTCGTGCAAGGTGACGGTCGGGGCGTCGAGTTTGGCCAGCAGTCGACCGACCAGGCCACTGAAATCTTCGCGTTCGCGCAGCGGCGGGAGCATCACGCTGATGCCGTTGACCCGGTAGAACAAGTCTTCGCGAAAGTGTTTGTCCTCGACCAGACGCTTGAGGTCGCGGTGGGTGGCGCAGATCAGTGCGACGTCGATGTCCTGCTCTTCGCCAGCGCCCAATGGCGCGACTTTGCGGTCCTGCAACACCCGCAGCAGTCGCGCTTGCAAGGCCAACGGCATGTCGCCGATTTCATCGAGGAACAAGGTGCCGCCGTGAGCCTGTTGCAGGCGCCCGACCATGCCGCCACGGCGTGAACCGGTGAAGGCGCCTTCGCGGTAACCGAACAATTCTGACTCGATCAGGCCTTCGGGGATCGCCGCACAGTTCACCGCGACGAAGGGTTTATCGCAGCGCGTGCCGGCCATGTGCAGGGCACGGGCGATGACCTCTTTACCGGTGCCGGTTTCGCCGAGCAGCAACACCGGCAGTTCATTCGCCAGGCCTTGTCGGGCCATGCGCAAGGCGCGGGCATAACGGACATTGCTGCCGGCCAGGGATTCGAGGTCCGGTTGTGGTTTGGCGGGTTTGGCAACCGGGCGCGGCGTGGTGCCGACGTTGATCGAACGCTGCGGTGCACGCAGGGTTTTGTAGAAGAATTCGCCCTTGGCGGTTTGCAGGCTGCCGATGCCGCCCTGTTGCAGCCGGGCCAGCAGTTGCAGGCCATCGACCCCGAGAAACTCCTCGCAGCGGTGCCCCACCAGTGCCGAACGCTCGGCGCGCAACAATTGGCAGGCCTGGGCGCTGACCGCGAGGATCTGCCCGCCGAGGCTCACCGCCAGCAGGCCTTGCCACGGCGATTCGAGGTACTGCCGACGGCTGTGGAACGCGAGGACGATCTGGTCCGGATAACTGGCGTTGAACACCCGGCTTTCAATCTGGCTGACGGCCATGGCCAACAACGCAGTGCTGTCGTGAACCCGGCCGAGTGGGCCTTCGCGAGTGAGGTCGAGGACGCCGAGGATGTCGCCTTGCGGGCAGTGGATCGGCACTGAGGTGCAGGAGAAATCGCTCAGCCGATCCAGGTAATGTTCGCCGCAATCGATCAGGGTCGGTCGGGCTTCGACCAATGCGGTGCCGAGGGCGTTGGTGCCGCGAGCGGCTTCACTCCAGCAGGCGCCGAGGGTGATGTCTTGCAGGCCAGAGCCCTTGAGGCGGTCGGCGCGGCCTTCGACGGCGAGGATGGTCGCGTCGGAGTTGGCGAGGATAATCAGCCCTTCCTTGCCCTGGCGCTCGGCCAGGTAATCGATGGCCGGCATCGCGGCGTCGATCAGCAGGCGATTGCTCGCCAGCAACACTTCAAGACTGGCGCTCGATTCGAGCGTCAGTTCGTGTTTGCCGTTGAAATGCACGCCGTGGCTGAGGCTGCGCCGCCACGAGGCATCGATTTCCGCACGCAATACGCCATCGGGGACTTCGCCTTCGAGGTGAAGCTTTTCCCGGGCCAGCCGTGCTTCCTGTTGCGGTTTGGGATGTGTTGTTTTTATGAGTGTCATCAAGCGCTCCGCAGCGGTCCGCTCGGCGCTTTTTGAAATCAGCGCCCTGATGCCAATCTTTACGTTAACGTCAGGGCGATGGCAAGAGTTAGGTAAAGGAAGGCTTGCCTGTGGCGAGGGGGCTTGCCCCCGTTCGGCTGCGAAGCAGTCGTAAAACCATCGCCTGCGGTTTACCTGACACCCCGCAGTCGCAGGTTTTGGGGCCGTTGCGCGACCCAACGGGGCAAGCCCCCTCGCCACAGGTCAAAGGTGCCAAACGTCGGAATTCACAAAAAACGCCCGGGCGTTGTCCTCAAGACTCTCCAGGTGATAACCGCCCTCCTGCACAATCAGGCACGGTAACCCAAGGCTGCGAATCCGCTCGCCCAACACTGCAAACCCTTCCCGCGTCACCGCCACTTTACTCTGCGGGTCCAATTCAAAAATATCGAACCCCAGGGACAGCACCAGCACCTCGGCACCAAAGTCTTTCACCGCCGCCAACGCCACCTCAAGTTGCCCGAGGAAATCCGCCTCGCTAGCGCCGTGAGCCATCGGCAGATTCAGGTTGAAACCCTCCCCCGCCCCGACGCCACGCTCATCGGCAAACCCGGCCACCCCCGGATAGAAGTTGGTCGGATCGCCATGCACCGAGACGTACAGCACGTCATCACGCTCGTAGAAAATCTCTTGAATGCCCTGGCCGTGATGCATGTCGGTGTCGAGCACCGCCACCCGTTCAAACCCGCCGAGCAACACTTGGGCCGCGACTGCGGCGTTGTTCACGTAGCAGAAACCGCCGGCCGCTTCGGCTCGGGCGTGGTGCCCCGGTGGACGGCACAAGGCATACGCGGCCGGTTCGCCGTCGAGTAACGCCTGGGCACCGGCAATCGCGCTTTGCGCCGACCAATAAGCCGAACGCCAGGTCTGCTCACCCACCGGGCAACTGCCATCGGCCAGATAACGGGCAGCCTGGGCGAGAATCCCGCGCAGGGCGTTGGGCTCGCGGACGAAGATGTTCGACATGACTTCGTCGCCCCAGTCCTCGGGGATTTCCTTCCAGCGTTGATGGGCTTCCTGCAGGAACGCCAGGTACGGCGCACCGTGTACCGCCAGCAAAGGAGCGAGTCCCGCGTCGGCGGGTTGCTCGACTTTGAAGCCCAAAGAATGAGAAGCCTGTACCAATCTTTGAGCGCGCTCCGGCACTTCCTGTGGCGTGCGCATTTGCCCGCGGGAGTAGTAGCTGCGTGGATGGTGGAGCAATTGTTCGGGGTGAAAAAACTGCGCATGGGATAAATTCCTGTCAGCTAAACGTAGATCTTGAAACCGGGTGCATCCTCCTGTGGGAGCGGGCTTGCTCGCGAATGCGGTGTGTCATTCAGCATCGATGTTGGCTGATACTCCGCCTTCGCGAGCAAGCCCGCTCCCACATTGGATCGGGTTTATTCAGCTCTTTGGGCGCGAGCCAGGACTGCGTGGAGCAACACGTCAGTGCCCTGTCGCACGTCCTCAGGCAACACGTCTTCCGCTTCGTTATGGCTCAACCCACCCACACATGGGATAAACACCATCGCTGTCGGGCAGAACCGCGCCAGGTGAATCGCGTCATGCCCGGCGCCACTGACAATCGATTGCTGAGCGTAGCCCAAGGCATCCACCGCGTGCTGCACCGCCGCCACGCACTCGGCGTCGAATGGCGTGGCCGGGCTGATCCAGTGTGGGGTGATGGTCAGATTCAGGCCACGACCGTCGGCAATCGCCTGAAGTCGTGCGCGGACTTGCTGCTCCATCGCCTCAATCGCTTCGTCACGGTGATGACGCAAGTCGACGGTGAAATTCACCAGACCCGGAATGGTGTTGCGCGAGGATTTATTGATACCCAACTCGCCAACGGTGGTCAGGCCTTCCGGGGCGAAATCAGTGGCTAGAACTTCGATGGCCTGAATCATCTGCGCCACGCCGTAGAGGGCGTCCTTGCGCAACGGCATCGGCGTGGTTCCGGCATGCGCAGCCATGCCTTCGACCCGCACGTCGAGCCAGCGAATCGCCTGGCCGCCAGTGACCACGCCGATGCTCTTGGCATTGTCTTCGAGGATCGGCCCTTGCTCGATGTGCGCTTCAAAGTACGCATCCACCGCGCCGCCCAACGGCCGCTCGCCGGCATAACCGGTGCGTTGCAGCGCTTCGGCGACGCTGATGCCATCGATGTCACGCACCATCAGCGCCGCGTCCAGTTGCATGATGCCGGTGAACACCGCCGAGCCAAACATCGCCGGGGTGAAACGCGCGCCTTCTTCGTTGGTCCACACCGCCACTTCCAGCGGCTTGCGGGTCTGGATGCCAAGGTCGTTGAGGCAACGAACCACTTCCAGACCGGCGAGCACGCCGTAAACGCCATCGAACCGGCCCCCTCAGGCTGGGTGTCGAGGTGACTGCCCATCATCACCGGTGCAGCGTCCGGATCGGCGCCGGCGCGGCGGGCGAACAGGTTGCCGATAGCATCGACGCTCAGGGTCATGCCGGCTTCGCGGCACCAATGGGAAAACAGTTCGCGACCGGCCTTGTCTTCATCGCTCAACGCCAATCGGCAACTGCCACCGCGGGCCGTGGCGCCGATTTCGGCCATGGCCATCAAACTCGCCCACAGGCGTTCACCATTAATTTTCAACATAAGTTACTCCTGCAAACGTTGGATTAAGCGTTGGCCAATTCAAGGCGTTCAGCGCTGGCATGGCGACGGGCAAGGGACAAGACACAGATCAAGGAAGTGGCAGCGATCAGGCTGTAGAACACCGCCAGCGGCCACCATTGGCCGGCGAACTTGTGCGCCAGCAAAGTGCCGATCAGCGGCGTCAGGCCACCAGCCACCGCACCGCAAATCTGGTAGGCCAGGGAGATCGCGGTGTAGCGCACGCGCGTCTCGAACATACCGCTGACGTACCCGGCAATCACCGCGTAGAACGACGCCATGCACACCACCGCCAAGGCGATGCCAAGGATGATCAGCGGCGCCTGGGCCGAGCTGACCAGCACGAACATCGGGTACGGCGAGGCCATCGCCAGCAGCGACATCAGGCACAGGAACCGCGTCGCGCCGATCTTCTCGGCGACCCACGCTGCCAGTGGTTGAATACAGAACTGAATGACCGCCACCACAAACAGGCACTCAAGGATCAGCGAGCGCGGCAGCGCGAGTTGCTGGGTGGTGTAGGCGATCATGAAAGTGTTGGTGAAATACACCCCGGCGATTCCGAGTGTGTTGGCGCCGATGCACAGCAACAGTGGCCGCCAAGCCGTGCGCAAGACTTCCATCACCGGTGCCTGCTCTTTACGCGTGCTTTTGCTCGCCAATTCTCGGCTGGCGAGAAACTCCGGGGATTCATTCACGCCCAGGCGAATCGCCAGGCCGACCAGCAACAACAGCGAACTGGCGAGGAACGGCAGACGCCAGCCCCAGCTCATCAAGTCTTCTTCGGACAAACGAGTGACCGCGCTGAAAGCGAGCAGCGACAGGATTAAACCGGCCGGGCTGCCCAGTTGCGCAAACGAAGCGAAGAAGTTGCGTCGCCCTTTCGGCGCATGTTCGCCTGCCATCAATACCGCGCCGCCCCACTCGCCACCAACGGCGATGCCCTGAACGATGCGCAGCAGGATCAACAGCGCCGGCGCAGCCACACCGATTTGCCCGTAAGTCGGCAGCAAACCGATGCACACCGTGACCACGCCCATCATCAGCAAGGTGATGATCAGCGACTTCTTGCGGCCAATACGGTCGCCAATATGGCCAAAGATAATCCCGCCCAACGGTCGAGCGAAAAAGCCCACGGCGAAGGTGCCGAACGCGGCCATGGTGCTGAACAGTTTGTCGTCGGAGGGAAAGAACAGCGCGCCGAACACCAGGGCGGCGGCGGTGGCGTAGATGTAAAAGTCGTACCACTCGATCATGGTGCCGATGAAGGCAGCCGCCGCGGCACGGCGCGGCTGAGACGAAGCAACAGGCTTCATGGGGTCAGGCTCCTTTGATTGTTTTTTTGGCAGGAGTGAAACAGCAAAACCGAGGCACTCTGGCGGTGCCTGTCTGGGGGTGATTTATCGTCCCGGGGCTATGATTAGTCAATTTTCTATTTATTATGCGAACTATTACGCCAGCTTATAATCGAGAACCACCATGGCCGAACGCGACGTGCAACGCCTGCTCAATGACCGTCTGGACTGGAACCTGCTGCGTACCTTTCGGGTGATCGGCCAGGAACTGAGCATCAGCCGCGCCGCCGCCCGCCTGCACCTGACGCAACCGGCGGTGAGCCAGGCGCTGAAGCGGCTGGAAGAACAACTGGGGCGCCAATTGATCGCCCGACGTGGACCACGGTTTGCCCTGACAGAAGTCGGTGAGCAGATCTTCGAACTGGCCGGGGAAATTTACGGGCAGATGTCGCAAGTCAGCAGCGTACTGGAGCAACCGGCCGACGAAGTGATCGGCAAGGTGCGGCTGTTGATCATCAGCCGAATCTTCTCCGAGCGCTTCGATGACTTCCTCGCCGACTTCCATCGCCACCATCCGCGGGTGGATCTGGAAGTGGATGTGATGCGCAGTTCCGACATCGTCAGCGCCCTCCAGGAAAAGACTGCGACCCTTGGCCTGAGCCTCAATCGTCGGCCGCAACCGCGCCTGGAACAGCGATTGTTCCTGCGCCAGCGCTATGCGTTTTTCTGCGGCAAGCACCATGCCTTGTTCGGGCAGCTGAACGTTGCCGAAGGGGATTTGCAGCGGGAGAATTTCGTCAGTTTCACCAGCGACCAGATTGGCGGCATGCTTTCGCCGCTGACGATTTTCCGTGATCAGCAAGGTTTCAGCGGACGGATTGTTGCGTCTTCACCGAGCCTGGAAGAAGTCCGAAGACTGGTGATCGCCGGCTTCGGCATTGGCTGCTTGCCCGAGCACGTGGTGGCGGCCGACGTCGACGCCGGATTGCTCTGGCGCCTGCCACCCCACGAAGGGATTGCCGATGTGGACATTCATTTGCTGTGGAACCGCGAGCAGCGCATGAGCCGGGCCGAGACGATCTTCATCGAGAGCTTGCAACGCTGCCTGACGGCCTAGACGCGCAACACCTGCGCCACCGGCTCACCGGCCCGCAAACGCTCAAGCAAACGCGGTTCGGCAAGATCGGACGCCAACGCCTGATCGATGACCCCGGCTGCCGTTGGCCAGTCGAGAAACAGCACGCCGTTGTCGTCCGCCAGCACCAGATCCCCTGGATTGACCGTCACGCCGGCACACTGGATCGGTTGATTGATCTGGCTGTCCCCACGGCCATGCAACTTGGTGGTCAGCAGGCTGGTGCCACGGGCGAAGACCGGCAGCCCGGCCTCGCGCAGTTCCAGTAAATCGGTGACTGCGCCATCCACCACAATGCCCACGGCCCCCGCGCAACTCGCGGCGCAACTGGTGACGGCGCCGACCGGAGCGTGCTGCCAGTCGCCATCGGTGTCGATCACCAGCACATCGCCGGGTTTGATCAGCGCCAGGGCCTGGTTGACTGCGATGGCATCGGCGCCGACCAGTTTCAGGGTCAGCGCCCGGCCGACCAGTTTCACATTGGGGACCATGGCCCTCAGTTGCGAATCGGCAAAGCCCTTCTCCAGGAAGTGCCCGAGGGTCGGAAAACTCACGGTTTTGAACTGCTCGATCAGCCGGGACTCATCCATGTTGCGACTCCCTGACAATTAGCTCGGCAACGCAATCGATCTCCAGCGACACGCCCCACAACGCCACGCACACCGTGGTCCGTGCCGGCGGTGCATGGCCGAGAAACTCGCGATACACCGCATTGAACGGCTCCAGTTGCGCCGGATCGGTGAGGTAGGCGTTGACCTTGATCACGTGGCTGAAATCAGACCCGGCTTCAATCAGGATCGCCTCCAGGTTGCGCAAGGTTTGCCGAACTTGTTCGGTGAAATCGGCGGGTTGGTCATCAAGAGTGTTCTGGGCCGGAATCTGCCCGGCGGTGAATACCAGATGGCCGCTGATCACTGCCTGGGAGTAAGGGCCGACCGGGCCGATAAAGCCTGGGGCGGATTGAATTCTGCGCATGGTGTTGAGCTCCTTGGGTCAGGCCGCAGCTGATTTGAAGGGTTTGTTGTGAGTGTCGGCAGGCGCCCCAACCGGGACTTCACTGATGTCTCGCTTGAAGGTCTCGGTTAGCAGTAACAGCGCCAGCAACGAAATCAACGCCGCGCCGATCATGTACCAGGCCACCGAAGAACCTTTGCCGGTCGCCGCCAGTAGCGCGGTGGTGACGATCGGCGTCGCCGCACTGCCGAGCAGGCCGGACAACATGTAGCTGATCGACAGCCCGGAATAACGCACCCGCGTGCCAAACAACTCGGCGAGAAAAGTTGCGATCGGCCCGTAGTTGGCGGCGAACGCGGTCATCAACAACAAGTAGCCGAAGATCACCAGCGGCAGTTCTTTGGTGTCCATCAACCAGAACATCGGGAACGCCACCAATGCTTCGGCGACGATGCCGGCAACGATGATCGGTTTACGTCCGTAGCGGTCCGACAGCGCACCGAACACCGGCAACATAACGATGCACCAGACGCAGGACAGCAACACCACGCCGAGCATCGTGCTGCGGCTGAAGCCCAGATTTTGCGTGCCGTAAGTCAGGCCAAACGCGACGATGATGTTGAACGAAGCACCGGTCGACATCGTCGCGATCCCCCGAGCACCACTTGCTTCCAGTACTTGCGAAAGACCTCCGCCAGCGGCATTTTCACCTGCACCTCAGCTTCCTTGACCTTGTTGAAGGCCGGGGTTTCAGCGATGTTCAAGCGGATATACAAACCCACGGCAATCAGCAGCACGCTGGCCAGGAACGGGATACGCCAGCCCCAGGCCAACAGGTCTTCGGGAGACAGGAAAGCGGCGATCAACAGGAAGGCCAGGTTGGCGATCATGGTCCCGGCCGGAACGCCGATCTGCACCCATGATCCGTACAAGCCGCGCTTGTTGGCCGGCGCATGTTCCACCGCCATCAACACTGCCCCGCCCCACTCGCCGCCCAACGCCAGGCCTTGAACCACCCGCAGCAATAACAACAGGATTGGCGCCCAGATTCCGATGGCCGCGTAGTTGGGCAACAAGCCAATGGCAAACGTGGCCGCGCCCATGGTCAGCAACGAAATCAGCAACATCGACTTGCGACCCAAGCGGTCACCGAAGTGCCCGAACAATGCCGCGCCGACGATTCGCGCCAGATACGCCGAGGCGAAGGTGCCGAAGGCCAGTAACGTGCCGATCAAGGGCACGAAGTCCGGGAAGAACACTTTGTTGAACACCAGCGCGGAAGCGGTGGCGAAGACAAACAAGTCGTACCACTCCACCGTGGTGCCGATGACACTGGCCACCGCGACTTTTTTCATGCTGATGGCAACTTCCGGCGGTGCGCCGGACTTTTCTGCGGACGATAGATCGCTCATCACTGACTCCAGGCATTTATTTAATTGTTTTTACTGGCAGTAAAACGTTTCGAGGCGAAGGATTTTTGTTATTGCTCGCCCAACTTAATGGGCGAGTTTGTTATTAGTAACCCAGTGTTCTGTCCGCACAATTGAGCAGCGGTTCGTCGGCGTTTAAACGGCGGAAGTTCTCTGCCACTTGTTCGGCAATACAATCGTGGGAGGCGGCCGAGGCCATGTGTGGGGTGATCGTGACGCCGGGCAGGGTCCAGAGGCGATGATCGGCCGGTAGCGGCTCCTGTTCGAAAACATCCAGCAAGGCGCCGCGCAGTTTTCCGGTTTTTAAAGCCTGTTCGAGATCATCGATATTGAGATGCCCGCCGCGACCACAATTGACCAGCGCGGCGCCATCGGCCAATCGTTCGAAAGTTGCACGGCCGAGGATGCCGCGGGTTTCACCGGTCAGTGGCAGCAGGTTGATCAGCAACTCCACGCTATCGAGAAACGGGTTCAGTTGTTCAACTCCGGCGAAGGTCCGGACACCGTTCAAATCCTTGCCACGGCGAGCCCAGCCTCGAACGTCATAACCGGCGGCGGCCAGATCCTCGGCAATGGCACTGCCCAACGAGCCCAGGCCCATCACCCCGACCTTGAACTGCCCCGCCGCTCGTTGCAACGGTCGCTCCCAGTGCTGTTGCCGTTGTTGCGCCAGCACCTGATCGAAGCCACGGTGATAGTGAATTACCGCCCAGCGCACGTACTCGGTCATGCCTTGGCGATGGCCTGGGTCGACCACCCGACACACCGGCAAGTCCGGGCACGACGGGTCGTGTTCCAGGTGATCGATACCGGCGGCCACTGAATGAATGACTTGCAGGTTCAGCAACGCGCCGAGGCTGCCCGGCAAAGGGAACCAGCATGCGGCGATCTGTGCATTGGCCGCCAGAGGATCGTCGGCCAGCACCACGGTGAGTTGCGGTGCGCTGCGGGCAAATGCGGCTTGCAGTTGCTTGAGCAACAAGTTGTCGCGGGATAGCAGAACCACGGTGTTGATGACAGTTTTCACGATAAGTACGACTCGCGCTGGGATTCGATCAGGGTCAGAGCGGCCTCCCAGGCCAGGTCGATGATGTTGTCCTGTTCATCGCGGTCAAATTGCTCGGCGGTGTGCGCGCACACTTGCGGGGACGGGTAATTGAGCGCCGAACCACCGGCCAGAGCCGCCACCTGCGCCTGACAGGCACGCTCCAGAAAGTGAATCTCCTGAAATGCCTGGGCCACGCCGGAACCGCCGACCAACAAGCCGTGATTGCGCAGGATCATTGCCCGGTGCGGCCCCAGGTCAGCGATCAAACGCTCGCGCTCATCCAGCGACAGCGCGATGCCTTCATAGGTGTGATAGGCCAACTTGCCGTAGAACTTCAGCGCGTGCTGACTGATCGGCAGCAAGCCTTGCTTCTGCGCGGCGACTGCCATGCCGGCGGCGGTGTGCGTGTGGATCACGCAGTTCAGGTCAGGGCGGGCCATGTGGATCGCCGAGTGAATGACGAAGCCGGCAGCATTGACCCGATGACCTTCGTAGGCCGGATCGACGATGCGCCCTTCCTGGTCGATACGCACCAGGTCCGAGGCGCGCATGCGGTCGAAAATCACCCCGTAGCGGTTGATCAAAAAATGGTGCTCAGGCCCCGGAATCCGCAGGGTGATGTGGGTGTCGATCAGGTCGGTCATGCGAAAGTGCGCGACCAGCCGATACAGCGCCGCCAGCTCGCAACGGGCTTGCCATTCAACCGAGTCGATGTGTGCAGGTTTACTCACGAATACACCTCTTTAGCCGCGTGGGTGGCGGTCGGGTTGGCGCGCAGGCGGGCCAGGCCGCAAACACCGATCAAGGACAGGGCCGAGAGCAAGGTGAAATACACCGCCAACGGCAACCATTGCCCGGAAAATTTGCTCGCCAGCAGCGTGCCGATCAGCGGCGTGGTGCCGCCGGCCAGGGCGCAGCTCAACTGGTAAGCGATGGAAATGCCCGAGTAGCGCAGGTGCACCGGGAACGCCTGGGTCATGTAACCGGCAATCACCGCGTACAGCGCCGAGAGGATCACCACCGCCAGCGCGATGCCGACGGTCATCAACACAATGTTCTGCGTGCCTACCAGCAGGAACATCGGGTACGGCGTGACCATGCACAACATCGCGACGAGTTTAAGGAAACGGCCTTCGCCAATACGCTCGGCGAGCAGTGCGGAGAGTGGCTGCGAGAGCAACTGAATGACGGTCACCAGAAACAGGCAATCGAGAATCGTCGAACGCGCGATGCCCTGATACTGGGTGACGTAAGTAATCATGAAGGTGTTGGTGAAAAAGAACCCGGCCGAACCGATGGTCACGGCGGCGGCAGCGAACAGGATCTGCCGCCAGCAGGTGCGGATCACATCCTTCACCGGGTATCTGGACGTCTCGTTGTTGTCCCGGGCCTTGGCGAATTCCGGCGATTCGTGGACGCCGGAACGGATCATCAGGCCGACCATCATCAACACACCACTGGCGAGGAACGGCAGACGCCAGCCCCAGGCGAGGAAGTCCGCCGGCTCAAGCGAGGTCACCAAGCGAAAAGCGATCAAGGCCAGCAGCAAACCCGCGGGGCTGCCGAGCTGGGCGAACGAGGCGTAGAAGGTTTTACGCTTGGCCGGTGCGTGCTCGCTGGCCATCAGCACCGCCCCGCCCCACTCACCACCAACGGAAATACCCTGGATCAGCCGCAGCACAATCAGGCCGACCGGCGCCCAGATACCGACACTCGCGTAGCTGGGCAACAAACCGATACCGGCGGTGGCCAGGCCCATCAAAGCCATGGTCACCAGCAGCATTTTCTTGCGTCCCAGGCGATCGCCCAGGTGGCCAAAGACCATGCCGGCCATCGGTCGGGCGATGAAGCCAACGGCGAAACTGCCGAACGCTGCCAGGGTGCTCATGACCGGGTCACTGCTGGGAAAGAACACTTGCCCGAGCACCAACGCCGCGGCGGTGGCGTAGATGTAGAAGTCGTAGAACTCGATGGTCGTGCCAATGAAGGCAGCGGCCGCGGCTCGTCGCGGTTGAGCGGTGGTGTGCATGCAAGGACCCTGTGTATTTATAGTTTTGGGCAGGTACTGAAGGCTGAATACGGTTGCACTCTATGGCGCTTGTGGGCTTTATCGCTTCCGTGCCAGGATTAGTCAATTTTCAAATTCTTATCTTTACTATTAGCGCTGCTACTACATGAGATTGTCATGACCTCAACAAACCCTTGGGTCGGTCGCCGCTTTTTGAATGACCGCCTCGACTGGAACCTGCTGCGTACTTACCTGGTGATCGGCCAGGAAGGCAGCATGAGCCGGGCCGCTGCGCGGCTGCACATCACCCAGTCGGCGGTCAGCCAGGCGTTGAAACGGCTGGAGGAACAACTCGAATGTGTGCTGATTGCCCGCAGCGGGCGACGGTTTGATCTGACCGAAACTGGCGAAGAAGTCCTGCGTATTGCGGCGGATATCTACGGGGATATTTCGCGCTTGGGCACCGTGGTCGACAGTCGGCATGACGATGTGGTGGGCAAGATCCGCATTCTCACCGTCAGTGGAGTGCAGGCGCGACACTACGATGAGTTCCTCGCCGACTTCCATGAAACCCACCCGAAAATCGAGCTGGAAGTCGAGGTGATGGGCAGCTCGAATATCATCAGTTCATTGCTGCAAAAGACCGCGACCATTGGCGTCGGCCTGTGCCGTTTGCCGCAGCCCCGGCTGGAACAGCGGGTGCTGTTTCGCGAGCGTTACGCGTACTTTTGCGGCCAGCGTCATCGGCTGTTCGGGCAGCAGAATCTGACCCTGGAACAGCTCGCCGCGGAGAATTTCGTGAGTTTTACCAGTGACCAGCTGGGGGGCAATCTTTCGCCGTTGACACTGTTTCGCGACGAACAAGGTTTTACCGGGAAGATCGTGGCGTCATCCACCAGTTTCGAAGAGATTTACCGACTGATCTGCGCAGGGTTTGGGATTGGTTGTTTGCCGGTGCACTTGGTGCGCCGGGATGTGGAGCAAGGACTACTCTGGCGCTTACCGCCGGATGAGGGAGTGGTGGATTTCGATATCCAGTTGCTGTGGAATCGTGAGCAGAAGATGACTCAGGCCGAAACGGTGTTCCTGGAAAGCTTCCAGCACATGCTCAGCATTCGTGAGCCTGTGCTGTGAAGCCCTGACAGCTTAAACGTGCGGATCGCCCGGGGGTTTGGTGGGCGTGGCGTACTGCGGCTTGAGATGGCCGTCCTGATCGAGCAGCCAGGCGTCCATGATCTGCCGCACCACAGGACCGGCAACACGACCACCGGCCTCGCCGTTTTCGATCATCACCGAGATCACAATCTTCGGGTGTTCGGCCGGCGCGAAGCCGACGAACAAGGCGTTATCGCGGTTACGTTCCAGGGTTTTCGCCCGGTTGTAACGCTCACCTTGCTTGATCGCCACCACTTGCGCAGTACCACTCTTGCCGGCGATGCGGTATTGAGCCCCCACCGCTGCCGCCCGTGCAATGCCGCGCGCATCGTGCATGACCATCTGCATGCCGTGGTTGACCTGCTCCCAGTCACGCGGGTCCTTGAGCAGAATGTTCGGCATCGGGTTCGTATCCACCGGAGCTACGCCGTCGACGGTCTTGGCCAGGTGCGGTCGGTTCCATACGCCCTTGTTGGCAATCAACGCCGTGGCCTGGGCCAGTTGCAGCGGTGTGACCTGCATGTAGCCCTGGCCGATGCCGAGGATCACGGTTTCGCCTGGGAACCATGGCTGACGGCGTGTGGCGCGCTTCCAGGCTTGAGACGGCATCAGACCGGCAGACTCTTCGAACATGTCCAGGGAGACCTTCTCACCGAGCCCGAACATGGCCATATAGTCGTGCAGTCGATCAATGCCCAGCTTGTGCGCCAGATCGTAGAAGTAGGTGTCGTTGGAACGCATGATCGCCGCGTCCATGTCGACCCAGCCGTCGCCGCTGTGGTTCCAGTTGCGGTACTTGTGATCGAAGTCCGGCAGTTGGTAGTAACCAGGGTCGAAGACGCGGGTTTGCGGGGTGACCACACCCGCGTCGAGGCCGGCAATTGCCACTTCCGGCTTGATGGTCGAGCCAGGCGCATAGAGACCGCGCAGCACGCGGTTAAACAGCGGCCGGTCGATGGAGTCGTGCAGCGCCGCGTACTCCTTGAAGCTGATGCCGGTCACGAACATGTTCGGGTCGAAGCTAGGCTTGCTGACCATGGCCAGCACTTCGCCAGTCGACGGATCGAGGGCGACCACTGAGCCACGACGGTCACCCAGGGCATCCTCGGCGGCCTCTTGAAGCTTGACGTCCAGACTCAGAACAATATTTTTACCCGGCGTCGGGTCGGTGTGCTTGAGCACTCGCAGCACGCGGCCCTGAGCGTTGGTTTCGACTTCTTCATAACCAACGTGGCCGTGCAGCTCGGACTCGTAGAATTTTTCGATACCGGTCTTGCCGATGGATTGGGTGCCACGGTATTCCACCCCGTCCAGAGCCTTTGACTCTTTCTCGTTGATGCGACCGACGTACCCGATCGAGTGGGCGAAGTGCACGCCCAACGGGTAATGACGGACGAACTGTGGCTCGACATCAAGCCCCGGTAGACGGAACTCGTTAACCGCGAGTACGGCGATCTGCTCTTCGGTGAGCTCATAGAACAAGGTTACCGGCACAAACGGATGCCGTGCCTGCTTCATCGCCTTGTCGAACAACGTGCGGTCTTCGGCGGGCAAATGCAGGAGGTTGACCACCTCATCCAACTCGCCTTTGACGTCGGAGGCGCGTTCGCGGGTGATGGTCAGGTTGAAGCTGGGCCGATTGTCGGCCAGGACCACGCCGTTGCGGTCGTAGATCAACCCTCTCGTCGGGGTGATCGGCAATACGTGGACGCGGTTGTTTTCGGAGATGGTCGAGTGGTAGTCGAACTCGACCACTTGCAGAACGTACATGCGCACCACCAGTGCGCAGGTGATGGCGACCACAAACAAGGCGCAGGCCATCAGTCTTTTATTGACCAGGCGCGTCTCTTTTTCGTGATCCTTGATGGGTATCGGTTCAGGCATTTCTGCAGCAGCTCTTTGACGATGAAGGGGGTGCCGATCCTCAGCGTTGTAATCAGTCCATTAAAAAACGAGCTGCACCATACCAAAAATGACGCCGGCACTTTAGCGCGATTTCCTCGAACGGTTGTCCTTGAAGGCCAAAACGACGGTCGGACGTGTTGGGGGGTTAAGGTGAACTCGTGCGTTTTACTCAAGATTGATATTCCCATTCCTGCATTTTTCTTGCAGATGGGCCTGTAGATACTGGGTGCATATCATTCACTTTGGAGTTTTTCATGCACCCGCGTTTTCAACGATTACTCGGCTCGAATGGTTTTTCCATAGGTCTTGAATTGCCGCTGGATAACGACTGGTCCAGTGATGGCCAGCGGTTGAGACTGGTCGAGGACAGGCCTTTTGGTGTTCCGGACCTGAAGCAGCATGCGTCTTTGGCGCGCTTGGCCGACACGGCAGGTTTTCGGGCACTGTGGGTTCGCGATGTGCCGGTTTACGACCCGAACTTCGGCGACGCGGCACAGGTGTTCGAAGTCTTTTCCTACCTTGGCTACCTGGCGGGGATTACCGACAACATCATGTTGGGTACGGCTGCGGTCGTGCTGCCGTTGCGTCAACCATGGCTGACACTCAAGGCTGCCAACAGTGTTGATGAGCTTAGTGATGGACGCCTCTTGCTTGGCGTAGCCAGTGGTGATCGCCCGATGGAATATCCATTGTTTGGCGTGGATTACGATCAACGAGGAGAAATCTATCGCAATACGGTTGAGTTGTTGCGGAGTCAGGGTGAAGGTCTTTTGCCAGAAGGTGCTCGTCTGCTGCCGGAGCGCGATCAGCCGGTGCCTTTGCTGGTGGCGGGGCTGGGTCAACAATCGCCAGCGTGGATTGGCCAACACATGGATGGTTGGCTCGCTTATCCCGGCACTCCGGAGGAGCATCGGCGTCGAGTGGGATTATGGCGAGAGGTGGGTGGCGATAAACCTTACATCAGCTTTGTTCATCTGGATCTGGCTGCCAATCCTCATGCGCCGATGCACCGCGTTCGCTTCGGCGGCAGTTGCGGGAGGCTGGCATTGATCGATGAGCTTCAGGCCTTGCGTGATACAGGTGTGCAGCATGTTGGCCTGCATATGCGTCGCAGCGAACGACCGGTGGCGGAGGTTATTGAGGAGATCGCGGAACACGTTCTGCCGATGTTTCACTGACGATGCGGCGGGAGCCAGGGATAGCCATTGAGCTATCCCTTTTTCGTTTGGCCACTTTCCTGCAGGCAAAAACAAAACCCCTACCTGCATACGCAGATAGGGGTTTCGGAATTTAATCTTGACGATGACCTACTCTCACATGGGGAAACCCCACACTACCATCGGCGATGCATCGTTTCACTGCTGAGTTCGGGATGGGATCAGGTGGTTCCAATGCTCTATGGTCGTCAAGAAATTCGGTAGCCAGGTCGTTCTCCTTACGGAGTACGCTCCAGCGAATGGGTATGTGATAGATCTCGGTGTTTTGTGAGTCTCTCGAACTTTCGGTTCGTTTCGTCTTCACACACCGCAATCTGATGCTCTTTCGAGTAGTCAAATTGCTTGGGTGTTATATGGTCAAGCCTCACGGGCAATTAGTATTGGTTAGCTCAACGCCTCACAGCGCTTACACACCCAACCTATCAACGTCGTAGTCTTCGACGGCCCTTCAGGGGACTCAAGGTCCCAGTGAGATCCTCATCTTGAGGCTAGTTTCCCGCTTAGATGCTTTCAGCGGTTATCTATTCCGAACATAGCTACCCGGCAATGCCACTGGCGTGACAACCGGAACACCAGAGGTTCGTCCACTCCGGTCCTCTCGTACTAGGAGCAGCCCCTCTCAAATCTCAAACGTCCACGGCAGATAGGGACCGAACTGTCTCACGACGTTCTAAACCCAGCTCGCGTACCACTTTAAATGGCGAACAGCCATACCCTTGGGACCGGCTTCAGCCCCAGGATGTGATGAGCCGACATCGAGGTGCCAAACACCGCCGTCGATATGAACTCTTGGGCGGTATCAGCCTGTTATCCCCGGAGTACCTTTTATCCGTTGAGCGATGGCCCTTCCATACAGAACCACCGGATCACTAAGACCTACTTTCGTACCTGCTCGACGTGTCTGTCTCGCAGTCAAGCGCGCTTTTGCCTTTATACTCTACGACCGATTTCCGACCGGTCTGAGCGCACCTTCGTACTCCTCCGTTACTCTTTAGGAGGAGACCGCCCCAGTCAAACTACCCACCATACACTGTCCTCGATCCGGATAACGGACCTGAGTTAGAACCTCAAAGTTGCCAGGGTGGTATTTCAAGGTTGGCTCCACGCGAACTGGCGTCCACGCTTCAAAGCCTCCCACCTATCCTACACAAGCAAATTCAAAGTCCAGTGCAAAGCTATAGTAAAGGTTCACGGGGTCTTTCCGTCTAGCCGCGGATACACTGCATCTTCACAGCGATTTCAATTTCACTGAGTCTCGGGTGGAGACAGCGCCGCCATCGTTACGCCATTCGTGCAGGTCGGAACTTACCCGACAAGGAATTTCGCTACCTTAGGACCGTTATAGTTACGGCCGCCGTTTACCGGGGCTTCGATCAAGAGCTTCGCGTTAGCTAACCCCATCAATTAACCTTCCGGCACCGGGCAGGCGTCACACCCTATACGTCCACTTTCGTGTTTGCAGAGTGCTGTGTTTTTAATAAACAGTCGCAGCGGCCTGGTATCTTCGACCGGCATGGGCTTACGCAGTAAATGCTTCACCCTCACCGGCGCACCTTCTCCCGAAGTTACGGTGCCATTTTGCCTAGTTCCTTCACCCGAGTTCTCTCAAGCGCCTTGGTATTCTCTACCCAACCACCTGTGTCGGTTTGGGGTACGGTTCCTGGTTACCTGAAGCTTAGAAGCTTTTCTTGGAAGCATGGCATCAACCACTTCGTGTTCTAAAAGAACACTCGTCATCAGCTCTCGGCCTTAGAATCCCGGATTTACCTAAGATTCCAGCCTACCACCTTAAACTTGGACAACCAACGCCAAGCTGGCCTAGCCTTCTCCGTCCCTCCATCGCAATAACCAGAAGTACAGGAATATTAACCTGTTTTCCATCGACTACGCTTTTCAGCCTCGCCTTAGGGACCGACTAACCCTGCGTCGATTAACGTTGCGCAGGAAACCTTGGTCTTTCGGCGTGGGTGTTTTTCACACCCATTGTCGTTACTCATGTCAGCATTCGCACTTCTGATACCTCCAGCAAGCTTCTCAACTCACCTTCACAGGCTTACAGAACGCTCCTCTACCGCATCACCTAAGTGATACCCGTAGCTTCGGTGTATGGTTTGAGCCCCGTTACATCTTCCGCGCAGGCCGACTCGACTAGTGAGCTATTACGCTTTCTTTAAAGGGTGGCTGCTTCTAAGCCAACCTCCTAGCTGTCTAAGCCTTCCCACATCGTTTCCCACTTAACCATAACTTTGGGACCTTAGCTGACGGTCTGGGTTGTTTCCCTTTTCACGACGGACGTTAGCACCCGCCGTGTGTCTCCCATGCTCGGCACTTGTAGGTATTCGGAGTTTGCATCGGTTTGGTAAGTCGGGATGACCCCCTAGCCGAAACAGTGCTCTACCCCCTACAGTGATACATGAGGCGCTACCTAAATAGCTTTCGAGGAGAACCAGCTATCTCCGAGCTTGATTAGCCTTTCACTCCGATCCACAGGTCATCCGCTAACTTTTCAACGGTAGTCGGTTCGGTCCTCCAGTTAGTGTTACCCAACCTTCAACCTGCCCATGGATAGATCGCCCGGTTTCGGGTCTATTCCCAGCGACTAGACGCCCTATTAAGACTCGCTTTCGCTACGCCTCCCCTATTCGGTTAAGCTCGCCACTGAAAATAAGTCGCTGACCCATTATACAAAAGGTACGCAGTCACCCAACAAAGTGGGCTCCCACTGCTTGTACGCATACGGTTTCAGGATCTATTTCACTCCCCTCTCCGGGGTTCTTTTCGCCTTTCCCTCACGGTACTAGTTCACTATCGGTCAGTCAGTAGTATTTAGCCTTGGAGGATGGTCCCCCCATATTCAGACAAAGTTTCTCGTGCTCCGTCCTACTCGATTTCATGACTAAGAGATTTTCGCGTACAGGGCTATCACCCACTATGGCCGCACTTTCCAGAGCGTTCCGCTAATCTCAAAGCCACTTAAGGGCTAGTCCCCGTTCGCTCGCCACTACTAAGGGAATCTCGGTTGATTTCTTTTCCTCAGGGTACTTAGATGTTTCAGTTCCCCTGGTTCGCTTCTTAAGCCTATGTATTCAGCTTAAGATACCTAACTTATGTTAGGTGGGTTCCCCCATTCAGACATCTCCGGATCAAAGTCTGTTTGCCGACTCCCCGAAGCTTTTCGCAGGCTACCACGTCTTTCATCGCCTCTGACTGCCAAGGCATCCACCGTATGCGCTTCTTCACTTGACCATATAACCCCAAGCAATCTGGTTATACTGTGAAGACGACATTCGCCGAAAATTCGCAATTACTCACAAATTTTACCTTAGCCTGATCCGTTACCAGTGAAAGTAACGTTCAGTCTATCTTTCTATCACATACCCAAATTTTTAAAGAACGATCTAATCAAAGACTAGAAATCAACATTCACCATCACCAGGATGGAATGCTCATTTCTAAGCTTTCAACAAACAGAAGCAGTAGTGGTGGAGCCAAACGGGATCGAACCGTTGACCTCCTGCGTGCAAGGCAGGCGCTCTCCCAGCTGAGCTATGGCCCCATATTTCTACAGGTGTCCCACACAAGCAAAATTGGTGGGTCTGGGCAGATTCGAACTGCCGACCTCACCCTTATCAGGGGTGCGCTCTAACCAACTGAGCTACAGACCCAATTTCGAGCTATTCAGGCCGACCTCACCCTGCTCTTTACCTCAAAGCATGGGGTGCGTTCTAACCAACCAAGCTACAACCTGATACAGGCTGCTTCTTTATCGTCTTCTTCAATGAATCAAGCAATTCGTGTGGGAACTTATGGAGCAGCTGATGTCGTCGATTAAGGAGGTGATCCAGCCGCAGGTTCCCCTACGGCTACCTTGTTACGACTTCACCCCAGTCATGAATCACACCGTGGTAACCGTCCTCCCGAAGGTTAGACTAGCTACTTCTGGTGCAACCCACTCCCATGGTGTGACGGGCGGTGTGTACAAGGCCCGGGAACGTATTCACCGCGACATTCTGATTCGCGATTACTAGCGATTCCGACTTCACGCAGTCGAGTTGCAGACTGCGATCCGGACTACGATCGGTTTTCTGGGATTAGCTCCACCTCGCGGCTTGGCAACCCTCTGTACCGACCATTGTAGCACGTGTGTAGCCCAGGCCGTAAGGGCCATGATGACTTGACGTCATCCCCACCTTCCTCCGGTTTGTCACCGGCAGTCTCCTTAGAGTGCCCACCATAACGTGCTGGTAACTAAGGACAAGGGTTGCGCTCGTTACGGGACTTAACCCAACATCTCACGACACGAGCTGACGACAGCCATGCAGCACCTGTCTCAATGTTCCCGAAGGCACCAATCTATCTCTAGAAAGTTCATTGGATGTCAAGGCCTGGTAAGGTTCTTCGCGTTGCTTCGAATTAAACCACATGCTCCACCGCTTGTGCGGGCCCCCGTCAATTCATTTGAGTTTTAACCTTGCGGCCGTACTCCCCAGGCGGTCAACTTAATGCGTTAGCTGCGCCACTAAGAGCTCAAGGCTCCCAACGGCTAGTTGACATCGTTTACGGCGTGGACTACCAGGGTATCTAATCCTGTTTGCTCCCCACGCTTTCGCACCTCAGTGTCAGTATCAGTCCAGGTGGTCGCCTTCGCCACTGGTGTTCCTTCCTATATCTACGCATTTCACCGCTACACAGGAAATTCCACCACCCTCTACCATACTCTAGCTCGACAGTTTTGAATGCAGTTCCCAGGTTGAGCCCGGGGATTTCACATCCAACTTAACGAACCACCTACGCGCGCTTTACGCCCAGTAATTCCGATTAACGCTTGCACCCTCTGTATTACCGCGGCTGCTGGCACAGAGTTAGCCGGTGCTTATTCTGTCGGTAACGTCAAAACACTTACGTATTAGGTAAATGCCCTTCCTCCCAACTTAAAGTGCTTTACAATCCGAAGACCTTCTTCACACACGCGGCATGGCTGGATCAGGCTTTCGCCCATTGTCCAATATTCCCCACTGCTGCCTCCCGTAGGAGTCTGGACCGTGTCTCAGTTCCAGTGTGACTGATCATCCTCTCAGACCAGTTACGGATCGTCGCCTTGGTGAGCCATTACCTCACCAACTAGCTAATCCGACCTAGGCTCATCTGATAGCGCAAGGCCCGAAGGTCCCCTGCTTTCTCCCGTAGGACGTATGCGGTATTAGCGTCCGTTTCCGAGCGTTATCCCCCACTACCAGGCAGATTCCTAGGCATTACTCACCCGTCCGCCGCTCGCCACCAGGTACAAGTACCCGTGCTGCCGCTCGACTTGCATGTGTTAGGCCTGCCGCCAGCGTTCAATCTGAGCCATGATCAAACTCTTCAGTTCAAACATCTTTGGGTTTTTAAGAAACCCTAAACTTGGCTCAGCAATCGTTGGTTACATCTTTGATTTCTCGCGGAGTAACTTGTGATGCTGATAATCTTGTTGACTATCAGTCTGACTCCACAAGCACCCACACGAATTGCTTGATTCAGTTGTTAAAGAGCGGTTGGTTAAGATCTTTCGTCTCAACCGAGGCGCGCATTCTACAGCAGCCTCTGTCACTGTCAAGCGGTTATTTTCAGAAGTTTTCAAAGTTTCCTTTGCAACTTCAACCACTTGCGCTTCCGATCTCTCGTTAGCGGGAGGCGAATTCTACAGCGTTACTCGCTGCTGTCAACACCTCTTTTCCGCTACTTTCGACCGAGAAGATCGAACCGTTGATAGAGCCAAACAACACCGCTCTAGCAACTCCTTCTGGGCTTCGATGACCTGAAGCAACTCGCTGTCGAAAACTGCATAACTCTTTGTTTACCAAGGAGTTTTCCGTTTCGACTGCGCCGGAAGTGGGGCGAATTATAGACTTCCAGAATCTGCCGTCAAGCCCTGATTTAGCTTTTCTATCAGGATGCTGAAAATCCCTGCTTATATATAGACGCGACCACAACGAATGCGCAGTATATTGCCCAAACCATAGAACAATACTCTCGCCACCCACTTCGGACGAAGCCTTGCAATGAATGACCAACCCCGCAGCCTTGCCTCGACCCTCTTTTCGGTTGGCCTGCTATTAATAGCCATGGCATCGATCCAGTCCGGCGCTTCCCTGGCCAAAAGCATGTTCCCGGTAGTCGGCGCTCAAGGGACCACCACCCTGCGACTGGTATTTGCCAGCGTTATCATGCTGCTGCTACTGCGCCCGTGGCGAGCGAAGCTCACCGCAAAATCCTTGCGCACCGTCATCATCTACGGGATGGCGCTGGGCGGCATGAACTTCCTCTTCTATATGTCCTTGCGTACTGTCCCGCTCGGCATTGCCGTAGCCCTGGAGTTCACCGGGCCGCTGGCCGTCGCGATCTATGCCTCACGTCGCGCTATCGACTTTCTGTGGATCGCACTTGCCGCCGTGGGTTTACTGCTATTGATACCGACGGGCGCCACAACGGCTGGAATTGATCTGGTGGGAGCTGGCTATGCACTGGGAGCCGGCGCCTGCTGGGCGCTGTACATTCTGTTTGGCCAAAAGGCAGGGGCTGACAATGGCGTAACCACCGCCGCACTGGGCGTCATGATTGCTGCACTGTTCGTCGCGCCTATCGGGATTGTTCACGCAGGCGCCGCCTTGCTGACGCCGTCACTGATCCCCGTAGCCATCGGCGTTGCCATTCTTTCCACCGCCCTGCCCTACACGCTAGAGATGGTTGCACTGACCAGAATGCCAGCACGCACCTTCGGCACACTGATGAGCATCGAGCCCGCATTCGGCGCGCTGTCGGGCCTGCTGTTCCTCCACGAATACCTTTCGTTGTCCCAGTGGATGGCCATCATGTGCATCATTCTTGCCTCAGTCGGTGCGACCATGACCATGGGCAGTGCCGCCAAGCCAGCGGTCGCTGCAGATTGATAGCGGATTTGACGAAGCTCTGGCATTTGCCGCTCAATTAGGCCATGTTTAGGCCCGTAACCCAGTGCCACACATGGACTTTTTTCAGATAGGGACATTAAAACGCTTCAAGCGAAAGCGAATGCAGCCAGACTCGGGCGAAAGATCCGGGCCGCTATAAGGACAGTAATGAAACGAATTTTGATACTGATCGCCGTACTTGCAGTTGCGGGCTGCGCGGCGACCTCGAAAACCCAGGTCAAACACGGCAAAAAAGGGCTGCATATCAACTGTTCGGGGCTCTCGTCGTCCTGGGACAAGTGCTACACCAGCGCCGCCGACTCGTGTGCGCCCAAGGGCTACAAGGTTATCGCCAAGTCGGGGGACGCGGTGGAAGAGCCTGGCGACTATCCATTCGGCCTTAATCCCGCCGGCTACACCAGTCGCAGCATGATCGTCATTTGCAAATAACCTGAGGCCGCCCGGCGATCTGGCGGCCAATCTCATCGTGACTGGACTGCAGTACGGTGCGCTGGATATCCGCAGTGGCCAACATTCGCGCCACGACCAATGCACCGATGCATTGCGACAGAATCGCCCACGCCAGGCTATCGCTATCCAGAATCCGCGCCCAACTCTCCTGAAGCCGACAAATCCAGATCTCTGCCTGCTGGCGTACCACAATGTCAGAGCGGGCAATCTCCGCACCTAACGCAGGCAATGCACACCCCGACTCGGGTTGCTCGACATGAGCCATGCTCAGGTAGTGCTTGAGGCAACGCTCAAGTCTCGCGCGATCCTGCTCACCATGACCGCCTAACCGAGCCAGGCTTTGGCACAACTCTCGCTCGACGATCGCCGCAAACAGTTCATCCTTCGACGAAAAGTGACTGTAGAACGCCCCGCCACTCAAGCCGATCGCCTTCATCAAACCGTCGACACCAACCGTTGCAAAACCAGACTTCTTGGCCGACACCGCACTGCTTTCCAGCAATTTCTCTTTGGTTTCCAGCTTGTGATTGGGCGAGTAACGCATTGCCTTGTCCTCAGGATTGATCACCTTGACGTTAGTCGGATCGTAGCATAACGTTCGTTCAGTTAACGATCGTTTACCAAAGGGATCTACCCATGAATAATAAGAAGGTCGTACTGGTTGTCGGCGCTGGGGATGCTACCGGCGGCGCTATTGCCAAACGCTTTGCGCAAGAAGGTTTTATCGCCTGCGTCACCCGACGCAGCGCCGACAAACTCCAGCCGTTGGTGGATGCCATCAAGGCCAGTGGTGGTGAAGCTCACGGTTTCGCCTGTGACGCGCGCAAGGAGGAGGACGTGATTGCGCTGGTCGAGCAAATCGAAACCCAGATCGGCCCCATCGAAGCGTTCGTGTTCAATATTGGCGCCAATGTGCCGTGCAGTATTCTCGAAGAAACCGCCCGCAAGTATTTCAAGATCTGGGAAATGGCCTGCTTCTCAGGGTTCCTCAACGCTCGCGAAGTGGCCAAGCGCATGGCCACACGCCAACGGGGCACCATCCTGTTTACCGGCGCCACCGCCGGCATCCGTGGTGCGGCAGGCTTTGCGGCATTCGCCGGCGCCAAACACGGCATTCGCGCCCTGGCCCAAAGCATGGCCCGAGAATTGGGACCGATGAACATCCACGTCGCCCACATCGTGGTCGACGGCGCCATAGACACCGACTTTATCCGCGACAACTTCCCGGAAAAGTACGCGACCAAGGATCAGGACGGCATTCTCAACCCCGAGCACATTGCCGAAAACTACTGGTACCTGCACAGCCAGCCACGGGACGCCTGGACCTTCGAACTTGACCTGCGGCCCTGGAGCGAACGCTGGTAAACCTTCCCCCCAACAACAAATAAGCAGAGCGCATCGACCATGAGCAAAACAGTGGAGTTTTACTTCGACCTGGGCAGCCCCGCCACCTATCTGGCGTACACCCAACTGCCGAAGATCTGCACGCAGACCGGCGGCCAACTGATCTACATTCCCATGCTGCTGGGCGGCGTCTTCAAAGCCACCGGCAACGCTTCACCGGCGACCGTTCCAGCCAAGGGCCGCTACATGTTTCAGGACCTCGACCGCTACGCCAAACGCTATGGCGTACCGCTGAAGATCAATCCGCACTTCCCGATCAATACACTGATGCTCATGCGTGCCGTCACCGGCATGCAATTGCGTCACCCCGAACGTTTCCCGGCGCTCATCGATTGCCTGTTCAATGCGCTCTGGGTCGACGGCCGTAGCCTCGATGATCCGGCCACCGTCGCGGCCGTGCTGACCGAGCACGGTTTTGATCCGCACGAGGTACTGGCCCTGACCGCCGACGAGGAAGTCAAAGCCGCCCTCAAGGACAACACCGAGAAAGCCGTGCAACGCGGCGTATTCGGCGCACCGAGCATGTTTATCGACAATCAGCTGTTCTTCGGCCAGGACCGCTTGGACTTCGTCCTTGAAGCCTTGCGTTAAATCTCGATAACCAATCGCCCTTTGGCCGCTCCGGTAGCGAGCACGTCATAGGCCGCCTCGGCAGTTTCCAGCGTGAACTGCCGAGGATCGAGTAACGGCGTCAGTTGACCCGCCTCGATCAATTTCGCGGCCTCCCGAAGTACCTGCCCGTGATGCTCAGCGCCCTTGCCAGTCAGCAACGGCAGCAAGGTAAACACCCCGGAATAGGTCGCCCCACGAAATGAAAGCGGCGCCAGGCTGTGTTGTCCCCACCCGAGGCAGCTCACCACATGGCCGTGATAAACCCGAGCAGCCTTGAATGACGCATCCAGGGTCGCACCGCCTACCGTGTCATAAACAATGTCAAAGCCTTCCCCGGCGGTGTGTTCAGCCACGTACTCTTCAACCGTAGACTTGCGGTAATCAATGAAGGTCGCACCGAAGCCCTCGATGATGGTCTGTTGTCCCGCCGATCCGGTGGCAAACACTTCAGCGCCGAACGCCCGAGCCAGTTGCACAGCCACATGCCCGACCCCGCCCGCGCCACCATGAATCAATACTTTCTGGCCGGCCCGCACCCGCGCGCGATCCACCAACCCTTCCCACGCTGTAATCAATACCAGCGGCAAACCCGCCGCCTCACGCCGACTCAAATTCGCCGGTTTGCGCGCCAACAACCGCGAATCAACTACGGCGAATTCAGCCAGGGAACCCTGGACCCCGCCGATACCGGTGGCCATGGCGTAGACCTCATCACCCGGCAGCCATCCACTGACACCCGCCCCTACCGCTTCAACGATTCCCGCCAGGTCCATGCCCAACACTGCCGGTAACGGTTGGCGAGCATGAGCAGCCTGACCCGCACGAATTTTGCCATCCAACGGATTCACGCCGCTGGCCTTGATTCTGACCAACACCTGCCCCGCTTCTGGCACAGGCTGCTGAATCGAGGCCAAGCGTAACGGCCCGTTGGCCGAGTCAACAATCAGAGCGCGCATTCCCAGTGAGCCAGTCATTTCGCAAGTTCCTGCAAGAAGTGAGTAACCCCATCCTCCTGCAATGCACTCATGCCGATAAGACGCTATATAGCTATAGTGATCATGCCCATTTGGCATCAATGAGAACCCCCGTGGACAAACTCAACGCAATGGCGATCTTCGTCCGGGTAGTCGAGCGCGGTAGCTTTTCCGCGGTTGCCCGGGAATTACAAACCAGTCAGCCGACCATCAGCAAAGTCCTGCGGGCGTTGGAAATCGAACTGGGCGCAAAGCTGATTTCCCGCAGCACCCGGCAACTGTCCATGACGGACGAAGGTCAGCGGTACTACAGTGAATGCCGACAAATCCTCGCCGCCGTCGACGCTGCGGAACACAGCTTTCAATCGGGACGCGAAACCGTCGCCGGCAATCTAAGGATCGGCTCATCGGTGAGTTTTGGACGCATGCAGATTGCGACGCGACTGCCAGGCTTCCTCAAAAAATACCCGCAAGTGCACATCGACCTGCAATTGAGCGATCAAAACCAGGACTTGGTCAGCGAAGGGCTGGACGTCAGTTTCCGAATCGGCGAGTTGAATGACAGCAACATGATTGCTCGCCATATCGGTACCACGCACCGGGTGACCGTCGCAGCGCCCGATTACTTCAAGCAACACAAAACACCACAAACGCCACAGGACTTAAGCGAGCACAACTGCCTGCAGTTCAACCTGCTGAACAGCCAAAACCTGTGGGTTTACGAGAAAGACGCCCAACGCCACGAAGTGCGGATCAAGGGCAATGCACAGAGCAACAACTCCGAGGCGATCCGCGAAATGGTCTTGGGGGGATTGGGGATTGCGCTGTCGCCGGCGTGGCTGTTCAGCGAGGATCTGAAGGCCGGGCGTGTCACCGCGATTCTTAAAGACTACAGCGCACAATCACTGCCGATTCATGCCGTGTCCCCGGCCAATCGTCGCCAATCCGCCAGGGTCAAAGCCTTTGTCGATTACATGAGTCAGGCGCTGGAGACAGCGCCTGAACTCAAACCGGTCAGATAGCCGCCGTCCGGGTGTTCAACCATTCAAGGGCAGCACCGTCGAGCAACGGACTCAAGCGCTCGCGCACTTCGGCGTGATAGGCGTTGAACCACTGTTTCTCGTCCAGTGTCAGCAACGACGGCTCCAGACAACGAGTGTCGATCGGGCACAGGGTCAGGGTTTCGAATTTCAGGAACTCACCGAACTCACTTTTGCCGGCTTCACGGTTCAACACCAGGTTTTCGATCCGCACGCCCCAACGACCCGGACGATAAGTCCCCGGCTCAATGGAAGTAATCATCCCCGGCTGCATCGCAGTGTGCGGTGCGGCTGCGGCTTGATAGGCAATCACTTGCGGGCCCTCATGAACGTTCAGGAAGTAACCGACGCCATGACCGGTGCCGTGACCGTAATCCACGCTCTCCGCCCAGATCGGCGCGCGAGCGATGGAGTCCAGCAGCGGCGACAGAATGCCCCGAGGGAATTGCGCTCGGGACAACGCGATCACGCCCTTGAGCACCCGCGTGCAATCGCGTTTCTGCTCATCGGTCGGCGTACCGACCGGAACCATCCGCGTAATGTCGGTGGTGCCGCCCAGGTACTGGCCGCCGGAGTCGATCAACAACAGGCCGTCACCCTCGATAACTGCGTGTTCTTCTTCAGTGGCGTGGTAGTGCGGCATCGCGCCATTGGCGTTGAATGCGGCAATGGTGTTGAAACTCAGCGACACATAATCCGGACGCCGTGTACGAGCCGCGGTCAGGTGTTCGTCGATGGTCAGTTCGGTGATGCGCTCGCGGCCCCACGCCGACTCCAGCCAGGCGAAAAATTCGCACAGCGCCGCGCCGTCCTGCTCCATGGCCTGACGAATGTGTTCAGCGTCGGCCAGGCTTTTCTGTGATTTGGCCAAAGTAGTCGGGTTCAGGCCTTCCAGCAGTTTCACGCCACTGTTCAGGTTATACAGTAGACCGGCAGTAACACGGGCCGGATCGACCTGCAGGCTCGCCCCGCTCGGCACGGCGCGCAGGGCATCGGCCACTTCGCTGTAATCGCGCAGGGTTACGCCGTCCTGTTCGAGGATGGCACGCAGTTCGGCGCTGACTTTGCTCAGGGCCACAAACAGGGTGGCCTGTTGCTGGCTGACCAAGGCGAAGGACACGAACACCGGGTTAAACGACACATCGCCGCCACGCAGGTTAAACAGCCAGGCGATGTCATCGAGGGTGGCGATGAAATGCCAGTCGGCACCGCGCGCCTCAAGCGTTTCGCGCAGCTTGGCGAGTTTCTCGCCACGGCTGACCGTCGCTTGTGGCGGCAAATGTTGATAGATCGCCTCGTTCGGCAGCGTCGGACGGTCGCTCCAGACTTCGCTCAACAAATCGATGTCAGTGCGCAGTCGGGCACCGCGTTCTTCGAGTTTACCGCCCAGCGTCCGCGCCGACGCCACAGCCATCACTGCACCATCGACGGCAACGACGCCACCCTCAGGGGTTTGTTCGGCCAGCCAGTCCAGCGGACCGGGCTGACCCGGTTGCAGCTTGACCAGTTCGATGCCGCTGCCCTTGAGCTCCTTGCTCGCTTGCTCCCAGTAACGACTGTCGGCCCAGACACCGGCAAAATCCGGCGTGACAATCAGGGTGCCGACCGAGCCGTGGAAGCCCGACAGCCATTGCCGACCTTGCCAGTAACCCGGCAGGTATTCCGACAAATGCGGGTCGGCCGACGGCACCAACAGGGCATGAATACCCTCCCGGCTCATCAGCTCGCGGGTTTGCGCCAGGCGCTGGGGTACCAATCCATTGATCAAAGGCTGCGTACTCATCATGTCTCCTGCTAACCACTTCATCATTATTGTTGAGTGCCGATCTGAGTCGGCGCTTTCATAGCCTTATTGCCAGAATGCCGGCGCACTGGCGCAAGCCGCTTTAATCAGTTCGACCGCTTGATCGATGTCTTGCTCGGTGGTGAAACGCCCCAGGCTCAGGCGGATGGTGCGACCGGCCGAGCGAGCGTCGTGCCCCAGCGCCAACAGCACATGGGACGGAGCATTGCTGGCGGAGTTACAGGCCGAGGTCGCGGAAAATGCGATCGAGTGGCCCAGCGCCGCCGCATTGAACTCACCTTCACCGAAGGTCAGGCTCAGGGTGTGAGGAATGCGTTGGGTCGCGCTGCCGTTGAGGCGTACGCCGGGGATATTCAATAGTTGTTCGAGCAGACGCTCACGCAGATGAACGATGGTCGCTTTCTCGTCATCGAACAAGGTCGCCGCCAACGCGAATGCCTCGCCCATGGCGACGATCTGGTGAGTGGCCAGGGTTCCGGAACGCAACCCGCCCTCGTGACCGCCGCCATGGATCTGCGCCTGCAAACGCTGGTGCGCACGCGGACCGACATAGAGCGCGCCGATGCCTTTGGGGCCGTAGATTTTGTGGGCGGAAAACGACATCAGATCCACCGGCCATTCGGCCAGGTCGATCGCGACTTTACCTGCGCCCTGGGCGGCGTCGACGTGAAACAACGCGTCACGATTTCGCACCACCTGGCCGATGGCCGGGATGTCGTTGACGGTGCCCAGTTCGTTATTGACCAGCATCAGCGACACCAGAAAAGTGTCGTCACGCATCGCTTCACTGACCGCTTGCGGGGTTATCAGGCCATCGGCATCCGGCACCAGATAGGTCACCGCCACACCGGCGTCCTGCAATTGTTTCGCGGTATCGAGAATGGCCTTGTGTTCAATCTGACTGGTGATGATGTGGCCGCCGGTCACGCCACGGGCCTGAGCGACACCCTTGAGCGCCAGGTTGTTGGATTCGGTGGCGCCGGAGGTCCAGACGATCTGGTCCGCCTGGCCCCCACCAGTTCGGCCACTTGCTGACGGGCCTGCTCGACCGATTGCCGGGCCTGTTGGCCGAACGCATGGGAGCTGGAGGCCGGGTTGCCGAAATTACCGCTGAAACCCAGACACTCGACCATGACCTTGATGACCCGCTCATCCACCGGCGTGGTGGCGGCGTAGTCGAAATACAACGGACGTTTATTCATAAAAGACTCGCAGAGCATGTTCCGGGATCAGGAAGCTCGTGACTGGACAGGTCAAAGCGTGGCCTTGTGAGCGACACCGAATAATCCGCACGTCAGCAATACCTGATCGGAGGCCGTTAAAGAAGAACAACTTCATTTAAAAGTGCGTAGGAACGCTCCTGAAGTCGAGCTTAACAGGCATCGGCCAACCGGTTGAAGCAATGCGTCAGCGAAAGCTTTCGATCAACAACGGATACAACGAAGCCACCAGCAGCAGGGCCATGCCCCAGTTGAAGATCCGCAACCAGCGGCGATCCTTCAACACATTGCGCAACAAAGTACCGCAACCCGCCCAGACGCCAACGCTCGGCAGGTTGATCAAGGCGAACACTGCAGCAATCACGATCACATTGGTGAAGTAGCCCTGCATTGGCGTGTAAGTACTGATGGCGCCGATGGCCATGATCCAGGCCTTGGGATTGACCCACTGAAACGCCGCTGCGCTGAGGTAGCTGATCGGTTTGCTCTCACCCTTTTCGCTTTCGGAAACAGGCCCGGAATGAGCGATTTTCCAGGCCAGGTAGAGCAAGTACGCCGCGCCGACGTAACGCAACACGGTGTAGAGCAACGGATAGGTTTGGAACACAGCGCCCAGGCCGAAACCCACCGCGACCACCAGGACAAAGAAGCCGCAGGTTATGCCGAGCATATGGGGGATGGTGCGGTTAAAGCCGAAGTTCACGCCCGATGCCAGCAACATGGTGTTGTTCGGGCCGGGGGTGATTGAGGTGACGAGGGCAAACAGGGCGAAGCCCAACAGCAGATCGAGCGAAAGCGTCATCGGTGGCAGTCCGTCAGGGTCAGTCAGGTATTGACCCTATCGCACGCCGTGCACAAAACCCACGGACAGTTGCGTAAAAGTTCGAGCAGTACAGTCGCAGGCTAGCTTGGGCGGCCGTGAAGGTGTACGGCACGACCGGCGTTCATTTCGCCTTGGTTGTCAAAACCGTAGGACTTCTGTGGCTGGCCGAGCAATGCGGCTTTTTTCATTTGGTATTCATCGAAGGACAAACCCTGACGGTTCAAGGCTTCCAGCGCCAGTTCCCTGGTTTCTTCGGCGGTGTAGGGACGTAATTCCGGGGAAACATGGCTGGCACATCCCGCGAGTACCGAGACGGCGAGCAGCAAGGAAACAGCAAGTAACCGATTCATGGGGAGCGTCCTGGCATTCTTTTGTTTGGCGATGGGTGAAGGCTACGCCCGGCCTGGGTTTGGTAGAAATCAACGCGCTCGATAGTGGGTATCAGGGTTGGCGGCAATGAGGCTTAAAAATCAAAAAATCACAGCCTCCGGCAGCTCCTACAGGGGCAAGTACATATTCATTTAAGATCTATAAATATCTTTTAATGATCTTTTACGGAATATAAACAAGCCTTTATAACAACTCCATCGCTCCAGCCACTGTTGCACACGCAACTGTTTGTCAGGCAACAGTCATTCAACAAACAGCCCTGCCAATCGCACAGTTTGCGCCGCCCACGGCGCTGAAAGACCCGGAAACAGGGGCCTCTAAGGATTGGTACAGGTCTTGCTCAGGCCCAGTGACTATTCACTGCTCCCTGAGCAACTGTTTAAAAGGAACTGATCATGTCGCGTCCACTGAAAGTTGTTGCCCTCTCCGGCGGTACTTGGCGCCCGTCGCGCACGTTGGTGCTGACCCAAGCCCTGTTGGCGGAACTGGCCGAACAGTTGCCGATCGAGAGCAAGCTGATCGAACTGGGCGACATTGCCCGACCGCTGGGCGCAGCACTGGCCCGCCTGGAACTGAGTGCCGAGATAGAAGCCGAGCTGCAAGCCATCGAAAGCGCCGACCTGCTGATCGTCGCCGCACCGGTTTATCGCGGTTCGTACCCCGGCCTGCTCAAGCACCTGTTCGACCTGATCGACCTCAATGCACTGATCGACACACCCGTGCTGTTGGCCGCTACCGGTGGCAGCGAGCGGCATGCACTGATGCTCGATCATCAACTGCGGCCACTGTTCAGCTTCTTCCAGGCCCTGACCCTGCCGATTGGCGTCTACGCCACCGAAGCCGATTTCTCGAATTATCAAATAACCAGTGAGCCCTTGAAGGCCCGCATTCGTCTTGCTGCAGAACGCGCCGCGCCGTTGTTTGGCGTGCCCCCCAAAAATCTGCTGAAAATCGCTTAAGGATTTCTTCATGGATGTTTTCTGGTTCCTGCCGACCCACGGCGACGGCCATTACCTGGGCACCACCCAGGGCGCCCGTCCGGTGACGCTCAACTATCTGAAACAAGTGGCGCAAGCCGCTGACAGCCTTGGTTACCACGGTGTACTGATTCCCACCGGGCGCTCCTGCGAAGACTCGTGGGTGATCGCCTCGGCGCTGGTGCCGTTGACCGAACGACTGAAGTACCTGGTGGCGATTCGTCCGGGGATTATTTCGCCGACGGTCTCGGCGCGCATGGCCGCCACACTGGATCGTCTGTCCAACGGCCGGTTGCTGATCAACGTGGTGACTGGCGGCGACCCGGATGAAAACCGTGGCGACGGGATCTTCCTCGACCACAGCGAGCGCTACGAAGTCACCGATGAATTCCTGCAGATCTGGCGCCGGGTGCTGCAAGGCGAATCCGTCGACTTCGAAGGCAAACACCTGCAGGTACAGAACGCCAAGGCGTTGTATCCGCCGGTGCAGAAACCCTATCCGCCGCTGTACTTCGGCGGTTCTTCCGAAGCGGCCCATGAACTCGCTGCCGAACAGGTCGATGTGTACCTGACCTGGGGCGAGCCACCGGCCGCCGTGGCGGAAAAACTCGCCGATGTGCGTCAACGTGCTGCACGCAACGGACGCACGGTGAAGTTTGGGATTCGCTTGCACGTGATCGTTCGCGAGACCGCCGAAGAGGCCTGGAAAGCTGCCGACAAACTGATTGAACACATCAGCGACGAGACCATCGCCGCCGCACAGAAGTCGTTCTCGCGTTTTGATTCCGAAGGTCAGCGACGCATGGCCGCTTTGCATGACGGGCGTCGTGACAACCTGGAAATCTCGCCCAACCTGTGGGCCGGTGTCGGCCTGGTGCGCGGCGGTGCCGGGACTGCACTGGTGGGTGATCCGCAGCAAGTGGCGGCGCGGATCAAGGAGTACGCGGACCTGGGGATCGAGAGCTTTATTTTCTCCGGTTATCCGCATCTTGAAGAGGCATATCGCTTCGCCGAACTGGTGTTCCCGCTGCTACCGGAACCGTATGCGAGCCTCGCTGGCCGGGGCGTCACCAACCTCACCGGACCGTTTGGCGAAATGATTGCCAATGATGTGCTGCCCACTAAAGCCACGGCCTGACCCCAGGAGCCGGATCTGATTCCGCCCCTGTAGGAGCTGCCGAGTGAAACGAGGCTGCGATCTTTTGATTTTCACAATCAAGATCAAAAGATCGCAGCCTCGTTTCACTCGGCAGCTCCTACAAGGGATCCGATTGACATAAAGGACCCCCGCGTGACGGCCAAACCACAAAGTGCCCTGCTATCCCCTTTGCACACCGCTCGCCAGTTGGCGGCCGAGTTTGCCCTGACCGCCGTCGAGCGCGACGAACGCGGCGGTACGCCCAAGGCTGAACGTGACGCCTTGCGCCACAGCGGTCTGCTCGCCTTAAGCATTCCCACCCAGTACGGCGGCCTCGGCGCGAGCTGGAGTGACACCCTGACCATCGTGCGCGAGTTCGCCAAGGTCGACAGTTCAATTGCCCATGTCTTCGGTTTCCATCACCTGATGCTCGCCACCGTGCGCCTGTTCGCCAAACCCGAGCAGTGGCAGCCATGGTTCGAGCAGACTGCACGCAAGAACTGGTTCTGGGGCAACGCCCTCAACCCGTTGGACACTCGTACCGTGGTGAAGAACCTCGGCGGCTGGCGCGAATTCTCCGGCAAGAAAAGTTTCTGCTCCGGCGCCAGCGATTCACAAATGCTGATCGCCTCGGCGGTCGATGAAAGCGCTGGCGGCAAGCTGTTGATCGCCGCAATTCCCAGCGGTCGCAGCGGCATCACCTTGCACAACGACTGGAACAACATGGGCCAGCGCCAGACCGACAGCGGCAGCGCGACGTTCGAACGGGTGCGGGTCGAGGAATCGGAACTGCTGCTCGATCCCGGTCCGTTGAGCACACCGTTCGCCTGCCTGCGGCCATTGATTGCCCAGCTGACGTTCACCCACATGTTCCTCGGCATTGCCGAAGGCGCCTTCGAAGAAGCGCGGCAATACACCCTCACCGAAACCCGGCCCTGGCATAAGTCCAGCGCCCAGGACGTGCGTGAAGATCCCTACGTGCTCAGCCATTACGGCGAATTCTGGGTCGCTCTCGAAGGCGTTCGATTGCTGGTGGAACGCGCCGCCGAACTGCTCGACAAGGCCTGGGCCAAAGGCCCGAATCTCAGCGCCGAAGAGCGTGGCCATCTGGCGACAGCGATTGCCACGGCCAAGGTCGCCGCCACCCGTAATGGCCTGGAACTCTGTAGCCGCTTGTTTGAAGTGACCGGTGCGCGTTCGACCCACGCCTCGCTGCGACTGGACCGTCACTGGCGCAACCTGCGCACGCAAACCCTGCACGACCCGGTGGATTACAAACTCCATGAACTGGGTGATTGGGCGTTGAACCAGTCCCTGCCGATTCCAACTTTCTATTCATAGCCTTCTCTTCATGGAGCCTGCTGCCATGCAACTGCTGACCCTACCGCCCTCGCCCGCCCTCGCCACGTCGATCCGCGCCACCGCGCAGGTCTTCGAGGACCCGAAATCCCAGGCCTTGCTCGCGCATTTGCAACAGGTCGCACCGAGTGAAGCCAGCGTGCTGATCATCGGTGAAACCGGCACCGGCAAGGAGTTGGTGGCGCGGCACATCCACAACCTCAGCGCCCGGCGTAATCGGCCGTTCGTGGCGGTGAACTGCGGCGCGTTTTCCGAGTCTCTGGTGGAAGCCGAGCTGTTCGGCCATGAAAAAGGCGCCTTCACCGGCGCCCTGAGTGCCAAGGCCGGGTGGTTTGAAGAGGCGGATGGCGGCACCTTGTTCCTTGATGAAATCGGTGATTTGCCGATGGCGATTCAGGTCAAGTTACTGCGGGTGTTGCAGGAGCGTGAAGTGGTGCGCCTCGGCTCGCGCAAAAGCATTCCTATTGACGTGCGGGTGCTGGCGGCGACCAATGTGCAACTGGAGAAAGCCATCAACGCCGGGCATTTTCGCGAGGATTTGTATTACCGCCTCGACGTGGTCAGCCTCGAACTAAGCCCATTGCGCGACCGCCCCGGCGACATCTTGCCGCTGACCCGACACTTCGTCGAAGCCTACAGCCAGCGCCTGGGCTATGGCACGATCACCATCAGCAAAGAAGCCGAACTGAAACTGCGCAGCTACAGTTGGCCGGGCAACATCCGCGAACTGGAAAACGTCATTCACCACACCCTGCTGATCTGCCGTAACGGCGTGATCGAACGCGATGACTTGCGCCTGTCGAACATGCGCATCGAGCGACAGGACGACTACCACGGCAACGTCGACGATTCGCCGGAAGCCTTGCTCGATCGGGCCTTTCAAAAGCTCTTCGAGGAACAGGCCGGGGCGCTGCACGAAAAAGTCGAAGACGCGTTGTTGCGCGCGGCTTACCGCTTCAGCCATTACAACCAGGTGCACACCGCCGCGTTGCTGGGGTTGAGCCGCAACGTGACCCGCACGCGGTTGATCAAGATCGGCGAACTGGCAGTGAACAAACGCCGCCCGACGGAAAACGTGCAAGGCGAGCGCTTGATGCAGTTGTCGATCTAGGCGCTTACCTTGAATGCACCAGATTGCAGTGCAACGCGTTGCCGTGACTGCGCTCCAGGCTGTGCAGCACCTGGAAGGAGCCGAACGTTACGGCTTTCGCCTTGTGGGCGCGGATCAGTTGCCAGAAATCCTGTTCGCCGCTTTCAAAGTGCTGGAACGCGGCTTCCCCGGCCTCGCGGGATTGCCATTGCAGGTAATTGAGCACCCGCCGGCCGTCATCGCTGGCCTGGATGCTCGCACTCAGAAACCCGCTGGAACCCTGGGCCAGGCGCTCGGTCTGGGCAGACAGCGCCGACACCAGTGCCGGTTGCTGATGCGGTTCGATCTCGAATTCGATCAATTGGGTGAAACTGCGGTTTTTCTCTGACGTCGGCATAAAGACTCCCCACTCACCGGTTAACCGGACCTTGCGATCCGAAGGCTTGCAGGGTAAAACCTCAAGTTAACTAGAGGTCAAGGGCTTTTTCCAATGATCACCGCGCAGAACCTGCACAAAGAACTCACCGTCGGCGAGGTGGCCGCCCGCAGCGGCGTGGCCGTGACCGCCCTGCACTTCTATGAAACCAAGGGCTTGATCAAGAGCCATCGCAATCAGGGCAACCAGCGCCGTTATCCGCGGGAAGTGTTGCGTCGGGTGGCATTGATCAAGATCGCGCAGCGGCTGGGGATTGCGCTGGCGGAGATTGGCGAAGCGCTGAAGGCCTTGCCGGACAACCGCGCACCGACGGCGGCGGACTGGAAAGTGATGTCGGCGCAGTGGAGCCAGGACCTGGATCAGCGGATCAAGCAGTTGACCCTGATGCGGGACCGGTTGAATGGCTGCATCGGGTGTGGGTGTTTGTCGATGCAAGCGTGCCCGTTGCGCAATTTTGGCGATGTGCTCGGGGAGCGAGGGACGGGGGCGCAGCTCCTCGAATCGGGGCCAGATCCAGAATAGTGGTGCGGCCTTCGCGGGCAAGCCTTGCTCCTACAGGTCTGGTGGAGTTCGCACTGTCACGAACGACAAAATCCGTAGGAGCAAGGCTTGCCCGCGATGGCGTCCTTAAGGCCAAGCAGTTATTAGAACCCCGGCGCAATCTGCCCTTTGTAGCGGGTCAAAATGAACTGCCGGACCTCTTCGGAGTTCAGCGCCTTGGCCAGTTTCTGGATACGCGGATCGTTGATATTGTCCGGCCGGGCGACCAGGAACTCGATGTACAGGCTCTTGCCCTTCTCGACGATCAACGCGCTGTTGGTGTCGATCCCCGCTTCCAGGGCGTAGTTGGCAAAAACAAACGCCAGGTCCACCTGGCTCACCGAACGGGCCAGCAATGCGCCTTCCAGTTCACGAATCTTCAGGTGCCTGGGGTTGTCGATAATGTCGCGCTGAGTGGCCAGGGTGTTGCTCGGGTCCTTGAGTTTGATCAGCCCGGCTTCGTGCAGCAGCACCAGTGCGCGCCCCGTGTTCACCGGGTCATTGGGGATCGACACCGTGGCGCCATCCTTCAACTCGGCGATATTTTTGATCTTGGTCGAGTAAGCACCGAACGGTTCGATGTGCACGCCGACCACCGGCACCAGGTCGGTGTGGCGGGTTTTGTTGTAATCATCGAGGAACGGCCGGTATTGGTAATAGTTGGCGTCGAGGTTTTTCAGCGCCAGTTGCTGGTTGGGCTGGATAAAGTCAGTAAAGACCTTGATCTCCAGGTCCACGCCTTCCTTGGCCAGGGTCGGCTTGACGAATTCGAGGATTTCCGCGTGCGGCACCGGGGTGGCGCCGACAATGAGTTTTTCGTTGGCGTGAACGCTGAACGACAGGACAGTAGCCAGAATGGCCAGGGTCTTTTTCATGGTGTGCTCCAAGGCAGATTGAATGGCCGTCGTGGGGCGGACGTGGGGCCTGATTGTTTTTGAATAAAATGGAATCGAATGTTTAGCGTCGGCTGTAGCGCGCCACCAACCGGTCACCGGTCATTTGCAGGGCCTGCACCAGAATCAGCAGCAACACCACAGTGACCACCATCACATCCGTCTGAAACCGCTGATAGCCGTAGCGGATCGCCAGGTCACCCAGCCCTCCGCCACCGATCACCCCGGCCATCGCCGTGTAATCCACCAGCACAATCGCGGTCACCGTGACCGCCGCCAGCAACCCGCCCGGGCTTCGGGCAACAAGGTGTGGCGGATGATTTGCCAGGTGGTTCCGCCCATCGCCTGAGTCGCTTCCACCACCCCGCGATCAACCTCGCGCAACGCGGTTTCCACCAGGCGTGCGAAGAACGGCGTGCAACCGACCACCAGCGGCGGAATGGTCCCCGGCACCCCGAGCGAGGTACCGACCAGCAGCGTGGTCAGGGGAATCAGCACGATCAGCAAAATGATGAATGGCAGCGAACGCAGCATGTTCACGATCACCGACAACACCCGGTAAACCCCGACGGCTTCATGCAACTGGCGCTTGCCGGTGAGGAACAGCACCACCCCCAGCGGCAGCCCCAGCAACACGGTAAAACCGAGGGCAGCACCGAGCATGCTCAGGGTGTCGAGGCAGGCCTGGGCGATGTCCGCCCAATAGATATGTTTCAGTAACTCGGCCATGGTCAGGACCAATCGTGGCGCGGCGGCTTCACACCGTTGAGCAGCCAGTTGCCGACCACGTGGTACTTCCAGCGCACCGGGTCGTGCAGGGTGTGGACCCGAGCGTTGCGCCAGTGACGGTCGAAGTTGTGCTTCTTCAGGGTCGAACGGGTGCCGCCGAGCTCGAAGAGTTTGTTGCTGGCCTCAATCGCAATTTCGGTGGTCAGCACTTTGGCCTTGGCGACGGCCAACGAGGCGCGGACGACGTTGTCTTCATCGGGTGCCGGACGTGCCGCGTCCAGCGCCCAACCGGCCCGTTCGAGCAAGGCTTCGGCGGCGTCCAGGCGAATCTCCAGGCCACCGACCTGAATAATGGTCAGCGGGTCTTCGCTGGCCTTTTCCACTCCCGCATCGATCCATGGCCGGGCGAATTGCTGGACGAAAGCGATGGTGTCACGCAGCGCCGCGCGGGCGATGCCGGCGTCGATGGCGGCAGTGGTCAGTTGCGCAAAGGGGCCGGCCAAGGTCGGACTTTCGTAGGAGCGATACGTCGGGAACACATTGAACGCCGAGACGTGCAGATCCTCGGCCAGCACCGTGCCGCTGGACGTGGTGCGCTGGCCGATGCTGTCCCAATCGTCGACGATCACCAGCCCGGTTGTGCCGCGCTCGACGAACGACAACTGGCCCTTCTGCTCTTCATCCAGCGCCAGCACCGCCAGCCAATGGGCGTAGAGCGAACCGGTGCAGTACCCCTTGCGCCCGTTGATTACGTGCCCATCGCCGAACGGGCGAATGGTTGCCTGGATGTCCTGTACGTTCTTGCCGCCGGTTTCCGACAGTGCATTGGCGAACCGATGACCTTGCAGCGCCAGGTCGAAGAAATGCGCTTGCTGCTCGGGCGTACCTTGCAGGCGAATGTCTTCGAGCAGGCAATAGTGGTTCTGCGGGATCTGCCCGAGAGAGGGATCGGCCGCCGAGATGATCGCGATCACCTGCGCCAGCACCGCGTAGGACACCTGCGCGCCGCCGAACTCCCGAGGCACGCTGATGCCCCACAGACCACTGTTGGAATACAGGTCGACGATCTCGGACGGCACCTGGCGACTGCGGTCGCGCTCGGCGTCTTGTTCCAACAAAACGGCGGCCACGCGTTCGGCGACGCGCAGGGCTTCGGTTTCGTCGGCGATCCGATGGGCGGACGGTGGATTGATCGGATAAACGGCAGATTCAGGCATGCAAGACTCTCGACAACAGTGTTTTGAAGAGGTCATTGCAGCTTCTGTGCCGACTGTATCAGCCAATGTTTCCTGGGGTTTACCGGGTTTTCTGGTGGCAAACCCGAGCAAACTGCTGCTTCACTGTTGATGGCTGAACAGTGGCGTTTTTGCGCCCAATACCTGTAGGCGCTGCCGAAGGCTGCGATCTTTTGATCTTGATCTTCGGCGGCTTCGTCATTGGAAAGATCAAGGGCAAGATCAAAAGATCGCAGCCTTCGGCAGCTCCTACTATATTTGTTCGCTCGGAATACCTTTGTCCTATAACAAAAAACAGGGAGAACCGTCATGAGCGTCAAACCCATTCCAGAGGGTTATCACAGCATCACCCCGTACTTGGGCATTCAGAAAGCAGCTGAAGCCATCGAGTTCTATAAAAAAGCCTTTGGCGCCATTGAAGTCATGCGCCTGTCCATGCCCGACGGCGGTATCGGCCACGCCGAACTGCGCATCGGCGACTGCCCGATCATGCTCGGCACGCCATGTGATCAGGGGCCGTTGAGCAACCCGGACAAATCACCGTCCGTGGGGTTGCACCTGTATGTGACCGATGTCGACAAGTCCTATGCCAAGGCAATTGCTGCCGGTGGCACGGTGGTGTCCGAGGTCAAGGATCAGTTTTATGGCGACCGCTCGGGGACCTTGAAGGATCCCTATGGGCATTTGTGGTTCCTGGCAACGCGCAAGGAAGACCTGACTCAGGAGCAGATTGAGCAGCGGGCGAAGGAGATGTTTAGTCAGGGTTGAGTCTTCAGTGCCTGACCGGGCCTCTTCGCGAGCAAGCCCGCTCCCACAGGGGATCGGTGTGGATCACATATTTTGTGTACACAGCCGATCTACTGTGGGAGCGGGCTTGCTCGCGAAGGCGGCATTCCAGACAGCGCATATTCCTCAAACACACTTCATGAACAAACGCCCCACGCTTTGCGCCTTGCCCTAACGCACCAACAATTTCAGGATGCAGGCAACTACAACAAGGAGTCACTCCCCATGTTCGCCGGATTCCTGAAAGACCAGCGCCACGTCAACGGCGTGAACATCGCCTACCGCATCGGCGGCACCGGGCCGGGCCTGCTGCTGTTGCACGGTCACCCGCAGACTCACGTCATCTGGCACAAAATCGCCGAACAACTGGCCGCACATTTCACCGTGGTTGCCGCCGACTTGCGCGGTTACGGCGACAGTGCGAAACCGCCGGCCAGCGATCAGCACACCCACTACTCCAAACGCGAAATGGCCAGGGACGGTGTGGCGCTGATGCAGTCCCTGGGTTTCGACCGGTTCTCGGTGCTGGCCCACGACCGTGGCGCCCGGGTCGCCCATCGCCTGGCGCTGGATCATCCGGATGCCGTGCAACGCATGGTGTTGCTGGACATCGCCCCGACCTTGTCGATGTACGCGCAAACCAACGAAGCTTTTGCCCGCGCCTACTGGCACTGGTTCTTCCTGATCCGCCCGACACCGTTGCCGGAAACCCTGATCGAGGCCGATCCCGAAGCCTACCTGCGCAGCGTGATGGGCAGCCGCAGCGCCGGGCTCAAGCCGTTCACCGCCGAGGCGTTCGGCGAATACCTGCGTTGCCTGAAACTGCCCGGCACCGCGCGGGGGATCTGCGAGGACTACCGCGCCAGCGCCAGCATCGACCTGGACCACGACCGCGCCGACATCGACGCCGGCCATCAGCTGAATCTTCCCCTGCTGGTGTTGTGGGGTGCCGAAGGCACGGTCGGCCGCTGCTTCGAGCCGCTCAAGGAGTGGCAACTCGTGGCCACGGACGTGCGTGGCAAAGCGCTGCCCGCCGGCCATTACATCGCCGAAGAAGCCCCCGAGCTGCTGCTCGCCGAAGTCCTGGGTTTCCTGCGCTGAGAGGCGCGCCTTACTGACCTGAATCCACCGCTCGCCGCGGGCCGTCACCGGCCCGCGCGGGATCGTCATGCCCCGGTCGCTGCCAAACTTTGCGCTGAATAGAAAGCCCTCCCTCCGATGCTATGCTGGCGGCTCATGCCGCCAGTGCTCGTTCTGTCATGACCATCAAGAAAGACACCGGGCCCCTACCCGAAGACTTGCGAGTTTTACTCACCGTCATCCGCAAAAGCGGTTTCGCCGCGGCTGCCGATGAGCTGGGCCTCTCCCCCGCCTATGTCAGCAAGCGCATCCAGATTCTCGAGACCACCCTCGGCACTCGCCTGTTGCATCGCACCAGTCGGCGCATTGCGCTGACCGAGGATGGCGAGCGCGTGCAGCGCTGGGCCTTGCGCATCCTGGATGACTTCCAGCAACTGCACGACGAACTCTGCGACGCCCATGACAGCCCTCGCGGGCGTCTGCATTTATGCAGCAGTTTCGGATTTGGCCGTAACCATGTGGCGCCGGCCGTATCGCTGCTGGCCGAGCGCTACCCGGAGCTGGAGATTCGCCTGGACCTGTTTGATCGGGTGGTGGACATCGTCAGCGAAGGCTTTGATCTGGAGATCCGCGTCGGCGATGACATTCCCGGCCAGCACATCGGTCGACGGCTGGTGAGTAATCGGCGGGTGCTGTGCGCGGCGCCCGATTACTTGCAACGCCACGGTATGCCGCAGACGCTGACGGATCTGGAACAACATCATTGCCTGGTGATCAAGGAGCGCGACAACGCGTTCGGCATCTGGAACCTGGAACGCGACGGGGTTCAGGAAAGCGTGCGGGTCAGCGGGCCGTTGTCATCCAATAACGGCGAGATTGTCTTGCAGTGGGCACTGGATGGGCGCGGGGTGTTGCTGCGTTCATTGTGGGATGTGAAACCGTTGCTGGAGCAAGGGCGGTTGGCGCAGGTGCTGGCGGAATACACCCAGAGTGCGAATGTCTGGGCGGTGTATCCGACGCGGTTGGCGTATTCCGGGAAGTTAAGGGCGTGTGTGGAGTTTTTGCAGGAGCATTTCAAGGGGTTGTCGGTTTAGACGATCAAGATCAAAAGATCGCAGGCTTCGCCAGCTCCTACAGGGTTTTGTGTACACCTGTAGGCGCTGCCGAAGGCTGCGATCTTTTCCTCAGGACAACCAGGGATTGGCAGCTAGATGCTCGCGTTCGAAGGCTTTGATCTGTTCGCGGCGCTGAAGGGTGCTGCCGATGGCATCCAACCCGAGCAGCAAGGCGGTTTTGCGTAACGTGTCGATCTCGAACGGGATGACTTGACCATCGTTCAGACGAATTTGCTGCGCTTGCAGATCAACGCTGACCTGAGCACTTTCGGGTTGGCTGACAACTTGCCCAAGCAGCTGCAACACCGCCTCTTCCAGCGTGATCAACAACACCCCGTTGCGTTGGCAATTGTCATAAAAGATCCCGGCGAAACTGCTCCCGATCAACGCCCGAACGCCCATTTGTTTCAAACCCCACACCGCATGTTCCCGGCTCGACCCGCAGCCAAAATTCGGCCCGACCACCATGAAGCTCGCGCCTTGCCACGCCGGTTGGTTCAGCACGAACTCGGGATTGAGCGAGCCGTCCGGCATAAACCGCAAATCGAAAAATAACCCGCGATCCAGCCCGGCACGGTCGATGCCCTTGAGGAATTGCTTGGGCATGATCACGTCGGTGTCGATGTTGGCCGCCAGCATCGGCGCGGCCTTGCCGCTGACTTGGGTGAAGGGTTGCAGGCTCATGCGCGGTCTCCAAAGTGGCGAATGTCGGTCAGGCGCCCGGTGATGGCAGCCGCAGCGACCATCGCCGGGCTCATCAGGTGGGTGCGGGCACCGGCGCCCTGGCGGCCTTCGAAATTGCGGTTGGTGCTGGAAGCGCAGCGATCACCTGGGGCCAGCACATCGTCGTTCATCGCCAGGCACATCGAGCAGCCGGACTGGCGCCATTCAAATCCGGCCTCGATAAAGATCGCCGCCAGGCCTTCGGCTTCCGCTTGATCGCGCACCTGCGTTGAGCCTGGCACGATCATCGCCCGCACATGGCTGGCGACGTGTTTGCCGCGCACCACGCTGGCGGCATCGCGCAGGTCTTCGATGCGGGCGTTGGTGCAGGAACCGATAAAAGCATGGCTAATGACGATCTCGCTCAGCGGCATGCCGGCCTCCAGGCCCATGTAGTTCAGGGCGCGGCGCATGTCCTGGCGCAGGATCAGGTCGCTGACGGTTTGCGGGTCCGGGACCCGCGCGCCGATGGGCGAGGCCTGGTCCGGGCTGGTGCCCCAGGTGACCATCGGTTCCAGGGCGCTGACATCCAGCGTAACTTCCCGGTCGAATTGTGCGCCCACATCCGTGTGCAAGGTGCGCCACTTCTCTACCGCGCGATCCCACACTTCACCTTTGGGCGCCCGGGTTTGTCCTTGAGGTAGGCGAAGACTTTTTCGTCCGGCGCCATGAAGGCTCCGCGGGCACCGGCCTCTACCGCCATGTTGCAGATGGTCATGCGCGCTTCGACGCTTAAGGCATCGATGGTCGAACCGCGAAATTCGATGGCGTACCCGGTGGCGCCCGATGCGCCGATCTGGCCGATCAGCGCCATGATCACGTCCTTGGAGGTCAGCCCGCTTGCCAGCTCCCCGTTCACGGTCACGCGCATGCTTTTCAGGCGTTTGTAGACCAGGGTTTGCGACGCCAGCAGGTGTTCGATCTCAGACGTGCCGATGCCGAAACCGAAGGCCCCAAGAGCCCCGTACGTGGTGGTGTGACTGTCGCCCGCGGCGATCACCATGCCCGGCAGGATGAAGCCCTGTTCCGGGGCGATCACGTGTTCGATGCCCTGGCGCTTGTCGAGGATGTCGAGCAGCTCGATGCCGAAGTCCCGGCAGTTTTCCGCCAGGTACGATACCTGCCGTGCACCGCCGGCATCCGGCATCGCGGCGATGCGCACCGGGGCGGTGGGGTTGACGTGATCGACCACGGCCAACGCGGTTTCAGGGCGCCAGACCTCGCGTTTGGCCTCGCGCAGACCGCTGAAGGCTTGAGGGCTGGTGTATTCGTTGATGACCTGGCGATCGATATACAACAGGACATGGCCCTGGTCATCGAGACGGCACACCGTGTGGGCATCGATGTGTTTGTCGTAGAGGGTTCTGGATCGGGTCATGGAAGTGCTCGCTCGGGGGACGGTACGCCGCAGGCGTCTGGGTTCCATCTTAAGGAGCGGGGTGTGGGCATCAATGGGCTGGGAGTGATGGCTTGGAACATGGATCGTGTTGGATCAGGAGCTGGATCAAAAGATCGCAGCCTTCGGCAGGATCGATGTCCATCCGCAATATTGCGACGAACACGGTCCATGTAGGAGCTGCCGAAGGCTGCGATCTTTTCAATGGTCATCCAGACTCCCGACGGGAACGCGAAACATTTTCTTTCATCTGCGCCTTCGGGATTTTCCCTGCTCATCCGTCCTATATAGATGCAGTCAGGTCGCGTAGGCAAAAGCCACGGCCGGGCTTTCACGGGTCACCACGCTACGAAGCCCGCAGCACGGCCCTCTCATCGATACAAGACCTTCAATCATGTCGAAGAAATCCCGTTCCAAACTCTGGTTTCTGGTCCACAGCTGGCTGGCGTTGCCAATCTGGTTTTTCGTCTTGATCGTCTGCGTGACCGGCACCCTGGCCGTCGTCAGCCAGGAGATTGTCTGGCTCGCCAACCCACAAATGCGCGCCAGCCCGCCTTCTGACGATGCCCGGCGACTCAGCTACGACCAGATCCTCACGGCCATGAAAAAGCCGAACCCCAGACCCTCGTCTCAGCCATCAACCGCCCCGACGAGTCGCATTTCGCCCTCGACGTGGACGTCAACTACCCCGACGGACGCTCGGTGACGGTCTACGTCAACCCTTACACCGGGGTGATCCAGGGTGTCGCGCCAACGTTCAACTTCAAGGCGTTCACTCGCGCCTTGCATGGCTGGTGGCTGGTGCCATTTACCAACGGTTTCAGTTGGGGCTGGTACCTGGTGTCGTTCCTTGGCTTGCCGCTGCTGGTTTCACTGATTACCGGGCTGGTGGTCTACAAAAATTCTGGAAAGGCTTCTTCAAGCCGACCCTGCGTTTTCGTCACGGTGCGCGGATTTTCTGGGGCGACTTTCACCGACTCAGCGGCATCTGGTCGATCTGGTTCATCGCGGTCATTTCCGTCACCGGCACCTGGTTTCTGATTGAAGCCCTGCTGTTCGACAACCAGATTTCCATCTCCAGCGAACCGATCATTCCGGCCATGGCCCGTGAAGCCGTGCCGTTGTCGCCGGATGGTTCGCCGGCACCGCAGATCCCGCTGGATCGGGCGATAGAAATCGCCATGCAGAAAATCCCGGGCTGGAAGCCAGTTTTATCAGCCTGCCGGGCAACGCCTACAGCCACCTGGATATCGGTGGCCGTGGCTGGTATCCGCTGATGTACCAGACCGCGACCATCAACCCGTACAACGGCGAAATCGCTGCGTCGCGACTGCTCTCGAACCGGACCGCGCTGGAGTTCGTCACCGAATCCATGCGGCCGCTGCACACCGGGGATTTCGGCGGCTTGTGGATCAAGCTGATCTGGTTCTTCTTCGGCCTGGTGCTGAGCATGATGGTCCTCAGCGGCTTGCTGATCTGGACCAAGCGCACCGCCCTGGCCACCGCCAATGCGCTCAAGCGCAGCAGCAAGAAACAGCGCACTGCCACGGCGCAACCGAGTATGAGCCGCGAGACGTCGGAGGCTAACCTGTGAGCAAAACCACTGCCGCCCCCCAGCCCTCACGCCTGAACGTGTTTTGGCACAAATGGCGTTTCCACCTGAACCTTCTGTTGCTGCTGATCCCGTTGGGGTTCATGCCCAAATACTTCACCAACGCTGCATTGATCCGCGGTGACACGGGGCTGGGCGAACACGAAATCGGCGAGATCCAGGTCGGTCCCTGGAGCCTGCGCCTGGCCGAGTTGCGCGATGAAGCGCCGCGTCGGGATGGCGCGACCGGCCACGTGAAAAGCTTCAACGCCGCCCTGTGTGACGCCTGTATCGAACAGGTCAAGGCGACTTACCTGCGCATCGGCAAACCCCGCAGCCTGCGCGCCGCCGGGGTGATTTTCTTCGGCACACCGTACCGCATGGGTGTTTCGTTGCCGGTGCCGGAAAAACCCAGGCCGACGCCGAGCTGTGGATCACCATGGAAGGCTGGGACGGCGCCATGCACCAGGCCGCTATCCCGCTCAGCCAGGCATCCCCGGCCACCATCGCTTGGCTGAACAAACAAGGAGGCAAACCATGAGCAACGCTTTTCGCCCTCTGCGCGCCGCGTTACTGGTGCTCTGCGCCGGTTTCAGCGCCAGCGCCCTGGCCCACAATCCAATGTGCGAATGCAAAGCCATCGACGCCGAGCAGATCAAATGCACCGGCGGCTTTTCCGACGGCAGCAGCGCGCCGGGGGTGACGCTGGATGTGATCGGCTACGACGAGACCATTTTGTTGCCGGGCAAGCTCGGGGCCGACTCGACCCTGACCTTCAAGAAACCCGCCGCTGAATTTTATGTGCTGTTCGACGCAGGTCCCGGCCATGTGGTCGAGATCGACCAAGCCGACATCGAGGCGCCCTGAACATGAGTACGCCCACCACCCACATCGTCCGCCCGGCCGGTGCCGGTCATGAAACCCTTTATGTGCTGCTGTTGTGCCTGGTGATCCTCGCGGTTGCGGGCTCGATGGTCGCCTGGCGCCACGAGTCCCACGTAGCGAGCAATGTCGGCAGCCATCAACTGGATGCCCGCCGCGACTTGAGTGCTTCCGAACAAGGCATCTACGCCGATCTGCGGGTGACCCTGGACGAGATTCAGTTGCTGCGACAGGAACAACAGGTACTGCCTGGCCCTGAAGCCCTGGCCGATGAAGGCTTTGCACCGTTTGCGCAAGACGCCAGTTCGGTCAGCCGCGGCGGCCATGTCTGGCAGTTGCTTGAGGCCAAGTCCTACTTCGGCCAGAGCCAGACGCCGAGCGTGGCCGGTTCGTTTTTGATGCGCTTGATCGCGGCTGATGACGCGGCGCCAGACATCTGGCTCAACCGCGCCAACGGCATCAAAGCCCCGGCCGACCTCACCGACGCCGCGCTCGAAAGCGCCGGCTGGCAGCAGATCGTCGCGCAATTCGATGCCGGCGTGACCCGCCAGCACCGGGACTAACCCTCGACTTCAGCCGAAAGAAGACCGCTTCCTCATGCCTAGTTCATCTCAACGTTCTTTACTGCGCGGGCTGCTTGTCGGGCTGCTTGTCGGGCTGTTTGCCCTGCTGCTGACACCACTGACCTGCGCCGATCAGGCCAAGCGCCTGCGCATCGGCATCACCCTGCACCCCTATTACAGCTACGTGGCCAATATCGTCGGTGACAAGGCCGACGTGGTGCCGCTGATCCCGGCCGGGTTCAACCCCCACGCTTATGAGCCACGCGCCGAAGATATCAAGCGCATCAGCGGGCTGGATGTGATCGTGCTCAACGGCGTCGGCCATGACGACTTCGCCGATCGCATGATCGCTGCCGGCGAAAAACCGAACATCCCGGTGATCGAGGCCAACGAAAACGTGCCGCTGCTGGCCGCCACCGGGACCGCCGCGCGCGGCGCCGGCAAGGTCGTCAACCCGCACACCTTCCTGTCGATCAGCGCCTCGATTGCCCAGGTTAACAACATCGCCCGGGAACTGGGCAAGCTCGACCCGGACAACGCCAAGACCTACACCCGGAACGCTCGCGCCTACGGTAAACGCCTGCGGCAGATGCGCGCCGAGGCCCTGGCCAAACTGACTCAGGCACCCAACGCCGAACTGCGGGTGGCTACGGTCCACGCGGCCTACGACTACCTGCTGCGCGAATTTGGCCTGGAAGTGACCGCCGTCGTCGAACCGGCCCACGGCATCGAACCGAGCCCGAGCCAGTTGAAAAAACCATCGATCAACTGCGCGAGCTGGACGTGAAGGTGATCTTCTCGGAGATGGATTTCCCGTCCACCTACGTCGAGACCATTCAGCGTGAATCCGGGGTGAAGCTGTACCCGCTGTCGCACATCTCCTACGGCGAATACACCGCCGACAAGTACGAAAAAGAAATGACCGGCAACCTCAACACGGTGGTGCGGGCGATTCAGGAGTCCGGTTCATGACGGCTAAAGAAACCATCAGTTCGACCAACCCCGAATCCCCTGTGGGAGCGGGCTTGCTCGCGAAGGCGGTGGGTCAGTCCACATCAATGTTGAATGATGAACCGCTTTCGCGAGCAAGCCCGCTCCCACAGGTTTCGGGGCCGACTCTGGATTTCGCGGAGGTTAGCCTGACGCTGGGGCGTACGACGATCCTCGACAAGGTGACCTTCCAGGTCCAGCCCGGCAGCGTGCATGCGCTGGTCGGCCCGAACGGCGGCGGCAAGAGTTCGCTGATCAAGACCTTGCTCGGACAGATGCCGCATCAGGGTCGTTTGAGCCTGCAATGGCCGGGTAATCCGGGAACCATCGGCTACGTCCCGCAAGCGCTTGAATTCGACCGTGGCTTGCCGATGACCGTCGATGACTTCATGGCCGCCATGTGTCAGCGGCGCCCGGCGTTTCTCGGTTTGAGCAAGCACTACGCGGCGGCGATTGGCGAAGCGCTGGAGCGGGTCGGCATGCAGGACAAACGCAAGCGCCGCATGGGCGCGCTGTCTGGCGGTGAGCGCCAGCGGGTGTTGCTGGCCCAGGGCCTGATCCCGGCACCGAACCTGCTGGTGCTCGACGAACCGATGTCGGCGCTGGATGAAGCCGGGATTCAGGTGTTCGAGCGACTGCTGGGTGACTGGCGCCAAAGCGGCATCACCGTGCTGTGGATCGAGCATGATCTGGAAGCGGTGGCACGCTTGGCCGATCGGGTCACCGGGCTTAACCGCCGGGTTCTGTTCGATGCCACGCCGAAACAGGCACTGACACCGGAGCGCCTGCTGACCCTGTTCTCGCCCCATCCACGGAGCGCTGCCTGATGAGTTATGAAGCCTTTCGTTTGATGGTCCAGGGCTGGGCCTCTTCGGGTTATTTGCCGGAGGCGCTGGCCTATGGTTTTGTGGTTAACGCGCTAATCGCCGGCCTTTTGATCGGCCCGGTGCTGGGCGGGTTAGGCACGCTGGTGGTGGTCAAGCGCTTCGCGTTTTTCTCCGAAGCGGTGGGTCACGCAGCGCTGACCGGCGTGGCCATCGGCATCCTGCTCGGCGAACCTTATACCGGGCCTTATGGCAGCCTGTTCGGCTACTGCCTGCTGTTCGGCATCCTGCTCAATTACCTGCGCAACCGTACCGGCCTGACGCCCGATACGCTGATTGGGGTGTTCCTCTCCGTGTCGTTGGCCTTGGGCGCCAGCCTGCTGTTGATTCTGGCGGGCAAGATCAACGTGCATATTCTGGAGAACGTGCTGTTCGGTTCGGTACTGACGGTCAACGGTAACGACCTGTTGGTGCTGGCGATTGTCGGTTCGCTGGTCATGGCCCTGGCCCTGCCGCTGTACAACCGCATCATGCTCGCCAGTTTCAACCCGCAACTGGCGGCGGTGCGTGGTGTGGCGGTGAAGACCCTGGATTACCTGTTCGTGATTCTGGTGACGCTGATAACCGTCGCGGCGGTGAAAGTCATCGGCGCGATTCTGGTCGGTGCGCTGCTGGTGATTCCGGCAGCGGCCGCGCGGTTGCTCAGCCAGTCGCTGAAGGGATTCTTCTGGTGTTCGGTGTTGATCGCCACGGTCAGCACGCTGTGCGGCATCCTTGCGCCGATTGTCTTCGACCTGCCGATCCCGTCCGGCGCCGCGATCATCCTGGTCGCCGGTATTGCTTTCGCCCTGTCCGCCATTGCGCGTGGCGTTGTCCCCAGTCTGAAAGGGAATCTCGGATAAATGTCTTCTTCTCTGCGTCAATTGACCCTCGCCATAGCCCTGTGCGGGCTGGCCGTACCTCACGCGTTCGCGGACGACAACTTCGAACCGATGCGCCTGGTGGCCAATCACGGTGTCGGCAATACGCCGCTCTTCGCCTCTTCATCGGCGCACAAAGTCCTGGTGCTCGCGTCGCTGCCGGTGACTTATGGCCTGGGCTCGGTGCTGCTGCAAGGCACCGATGTTGCCATTGCGCGCGCCGCGCCGGCCAACCTGCCCGGCTCCCGGCAGGCCGCCTACTTCACCGGCCGTGGCGCAGCAGAACTGGGCACGCTGGCGACCGACGCCGATGCGGTCATCGGCTTGCGCTCACTGTGGCCGGACGATCCGCTGTACCCGAATGCCCGCCGCGGCAACATCCGCATCATTGAAATCGACGCCGCCCGCCCGGTGGACGGCGCCCTGCCCGGCATCGCCGTGCAGCCGGGCAACAAGGTCGACGGCTTGAACAGTCAGCCCTGGCTGGCGAGCAACAACATGGGGCGCATGGCGGACGTAATGGCCGCGGACCTGGTGCGCCTGGCGCCTGAGGCCAAGCCGAAGATCGAAGCGAACCTGGCGGCACTCAAGCAACGTCTGCTCAAGCTCAGCGCCGACAGCGAAGCGCGGCTGGCCAGCGCCGACAATCTCACGGTGATGAGCCTGAGTGATCACTTCGGCTACCTGATCGGTGGGCTCAACCTGGAACTGGTCGGCCTCGATGCACGGCCGGATGCCGAGTGGACGCCGCAAGCACTGAAGCATTTGGGCGCGACGCTCAAGGCCAATGATGTGGCGGTGGTGTTGCATCATCGTCAGCCATCGGAGGCGTTGAAAGCGGTGATTACCGAGGCTGGGAGTCGGTTGGTGGTGTTGAGTACCGATGCAGAAGATCCGGTGGCCGAATTGGAGGGGAATGTGGATTTGCTGATCAAGGGGTTGAGCGGCGGGCCTTCGGCCTAAGATCAAAAGATCGCAGCCTTCGGCAGCTCCTACAGGGGAATGCGGTCGGCGTAGGAGCTGCCGCAGGCTGCGATCTTTTGATGTTCAACGCCAACAAAAAGCCCGTTGACCTTACCGGCTCAACGGGCTTCTTATTACACGGTGACTTACTGAGCCACAGCCGCCTGTTCTTCCATCTTCTGCCGCAAGCTCAGCGGACGCATGTCGGTCCAGGTCTCTTCGATGTAGGCCAGGCATTCCTTCTTCAGCCCGCTCTTGCCCACGGTGCGCCAGCCTTGCGGTACGGCTTTGTAGTCGGGCCAGATTGAGTATTGCTCTTCGTGGTTGACCACGACCTGAAAGAGGATGTCCTCGCGGTCGAATACTGACGTCATGCTATGTCTCCATCGCTATAGGGGTGGGCTGCACCGCGGGTGCAGCCGGTATGTAGAAGGAACGTTCGAGTCGCTGAAAAATTTAGAGGCTGGCAGTAGCAGCCGCCAACGCCCGGCTGAAAATCTCCGCGACCTGGTCGATTTCAGCGGCGGTGATCACCAACGGCGGCAGGAAACGCACCACCGCGCCATGGCGGCCGCCCAGCTCGAGGATCAAACCGCGCTTGAGGCATTCACGCTGAACCAGCGGTGCCAGGCAACCGAACGCCGGTGGATGACCTTGCACGTCCGGCGCGCCGCTCGGGTCGACCAATTCGACGCCGAGCATCAAGCCGCGACCCCGAATGTCACCCAACTGCGGGAAATCCCGCTGCAGGATTTTCAGGTGTTCGCTCAAGCGTTCGCCCATGGCCGCAGCGTGCGCACAGACATCGTTTTCAACCAGGTAGCGCATTACCGCCGAACCGGCGGCCATGGCCATCTGATTGCCACGAAAGGTCCCGGCGTGAGCACCCGGCAACCAGGTGTCGAGCCAGTCGCGATACACCACCACCGCCAACGGCAGGCTGCCGCCGATGGCCTTGGACAGCACCACCACGTCCGGAATGATCCCGGCATGTTCAAAGGCGAACATCTTGCCGGTGCGGGCAAAACCGCTCTGGATTTCATCAACGATCAGCGCCACCCCAGCCTGCTCGGTAATACGCCGCAAGCCGCGCAGCCGGTCGAGATCCGCCGGGATCACCCCGCCCTCGCCCTGCACCACTTCGACAATCACCGCCGCCGGCAATTGCACGCCTGCCTCGGGGTCCTTGAGCAGGTTGTCCAGGTAATTGAGGTTGACCTGAACCCCTTGCGCACCGCCGAGTCCGAACGGGCAGCGGTAGTCGTAAGGGTACGGCATGAACTGCACGCCATTGCTGAGCAAGGCGCCCAACGGTTTTTCGGCCCCAGGCTGCCCATCAGGCTCAGCGCGCCCTGACTCATGCCGTGGTAACCGCCCTGGAACGACAACACGGTGCTGCGCCCGGTGGCGGTACGCACCAGTTTCAACGCCGCTTCCACGGCGTCGGTACCGGTGGGGCCACAGAACTGGATTTTCGCTTCAGCGGCCAGGGCCGGTGGAAGCAGGCCAAACAGGTCCTGGACGAATTGATCCTTGACCGGCGTCGTCAGGTCGAGAGTGTGCAGCGGCAACTCATCGGTCAGCACTTGCTGGATCGCTTCAATCACCACCGGGTGGTTATGCCCCAGCGCGAGCGTCCCGGCGCCGGCCAGGCAATCGATAAAACGGCGGCCCTCGACATCTTCGACATAAATGCCCTTGGCACGCTTGAGCGCCAGGGGAATCCGTCGCGGGTAGCTGCGGGCATTCGATTCCTGCTGGCTCTGCCGGACCAGCAATGGCGATTCGTTGAACTGGTAAAGCGTCTCGGCAGGCGCCGGGGTGACCCGGGCCGGCTGATCTTCGATAAGGCTGGTAGCGACTGACATCTTTCGACCCCTCAATACGCTGTTGATAGTGACCAAAACTGCACACCGGACAGGTGCGCGTTCCGGTCACGGGGCGCACTTGCAGGTTTTCCTGTTCTGGAAACGCATCAAGGCCTTGAGGATTTAGACCCGCGATCAGCTTTCCATGATGGTGGCGTCAGTGCCTTGTGCATCGGAATGGCTTGTAGCCCCGCCACGCTGAAGGTTTCGGCGCTGGGGCGATAACCCAGGTGCCGATAAAAGGCTTCGCTGGTGCGGGTGCTGTTGAGTCGCGCCTGGTGCAGGCCCTGATCAAGCAACCAGGCTTCCAGGTTGTGAATCAGGGCCTGCCCGGCGCCGCGTCGAAACCATTCCGGTTGCACGTAGCAGAAAGCGACCTGGCCGCTGAGCGCTGCCATGGCGACGCCGACTGGTTTGTCCTGAAGCAAGGCAATGTTCAGGTACAAGCGCTGGTCGGTGAGCCAGGTGTGAACGTGTTCGGCGGTTTTGTTGTGGGTCCAGGCGGCGACGATTTTCGCGTCGTTGCGGTGATCGAGCGCGCAACCGACCCGAATCGAGCGTTCGACGATCCGGCTGATAATGCCGGCGTCGGCAGGCGTTGCCTTACAGATGTGCAGGGGGCATCCATGGCGCTGTTACCTCAATCCATTGAGTCAAAGCTGCGGGGGACGATAGCGCTGGCACGGGCAGGAATGCCAATGGAGAGAGGTTACATTTAGTGTACGACGCAGCTCCCATGTAGGCGCTGCCGAAGGCTGCGATCTGTTGATCTTCATGTGTAGAAGCCAGATCAAAAGATCGCAGCCTTGGGCAGCTCCTACAGGGATTAGGCCGGTTGCAACGGCATGGTCAGCTCGACCCGCAACCCGTCCGGGCGACTGTCGAAACGCAAGGTGCAGGCGCAACGCTGAACAATTGCCTGAACAATCGCCAGCCCCAGGCCGCAACCGGTGCTCTGGCCATTGCGCCAGAAGCGTTGGGTCAGGTGCTGCAGATCATCTTCAGCAATTCCCGGCCCATGGTCGCGCACCACGAACCGCACACGGTTATCGGTGGTTTCAAGGCTCAGTTCCACGGCCCCGTCGCTCGGCGTATGACGCAAGGCGTTGTCCAGCAAGTTGCGCAGCGCTGCAATCGACAACACTGCGGGCATTTGCACCGGGGCGGCCGAGACTTTCGTCGGTACTTGGAACCTGATGCGCTGGCGATCACCGCTGGCGGCATCCTGAATCGCCAGTTTCGCCACTTGCTCGGCGCTGCACTGAACGCCGTCATCGAACGACAGACTGCCCTCGACCCGCGCCAGCAACAGCAATTGTTCAAGGGTGCGGTGCAGACGGTCGGCGCCCTCCTCGGCCCGAGCCAGGGATTGATCCCGGCTGCGCCGTCGGTCATGCGAGCCACTTGCAGGTGGGTCTTGATCGCGGTCAAAGGGCTGCGCAACTCGTGAGCCGCATCGCCGGTCAGGCGTCGCTCACGTTCGATGGTCCGGCCGATGCGCTGGAACAGCTGATTCTGGGTATCCAGCAAGGGTTGCAACTCGCTGGGTAGCGGCTGGATCTGTAACGGCTCAAGGGAATCGGCACTGCGGCGCATCAAGGCATCGCGCATGCGATTGAGCGGCGCCAGCCCCTGGCCGATGCCCAGCCAAAGCAGGCACAGGCAACCGAGCAAGGCCACGCCCACCGGCACCGACGCGGCCAACAGGATCGACATGTTCAGCGCCTCGCGCTCGATCTGCCGATCCGCCGTGGTAATCCGCAGATCACCACGCGCCAGGGTAAAACTGCGCCACGGCGCGCCATCAATCATCTGGTCGTGGAAACCCATTTTCTCGGCTTCCAGGGTTTGTTGCGGGTCGGTGTGACTACGGGCGAGGATTTCGCCACGCAACGAACTGACCTGACAGGCCATGCCTCCGGGGACGTTCAATTGCTCGGCACTGAAATGGGTGCCCTCACCCTTGGTCGGCAGCGCCGGCAATTGCTCCATCAACCCGGCGACCATCCGTGCCGACGCCACCAGCCGCTGATCAAGGGAAAACATCATCTGGTTTCGCAGGTCGCTGAGCATCCAGGCGGCTGCCAGCGCCCAGATCAGCGCAAAAGCGGCGCCGAGGGTCAGGCTCAGGCGCAAACGCAGGCTCATCACTTCGATTGATCTCCGCCATCCGCCGGCCCCAGGCGATAGCCCAGTCCGCGCACCGTCTCGACGATGCCATTGCCGAGTTTACGCCGCAGGTGATGGATATGGACGTTGAGGGCATTACTTTCCAGTTCATCGTTGAAACCGTAGACGCTGTCCTTCAACTGCTCGGTGGACAGCACCCGGCCACGGTTGTGCAACAGGGCCTGCAGCAGCGATTGCTCGCGGCGCGACAGGTCAACCGGCTGGCCGCCGAGCATGGTTTCGCGGCTGCTTGGGTCGTAAGTCAGCACGCCATGTTCGATCAGGTTGACGCTGCGCCCGGCCACTCGCCGCAGCAACGTGTGCAGGCGCGCGGCGAGTTCACGCAGGTCGAAGGGTTTGAGCAGATAGTCGTCAGCACCGGCTTGCAGGCCGTCGACGCGGTCGGTGACCGAATCCCGGGCGGTGAGAATCAGTACCGGGATCTCCAGACCGCCATTGCGCAGCTGTTGAAGCAGCTTGAGGCCGTCTTCGTCCGGCAGGCCAAGATCGAGCACCATGACATCGAATTCGGCGACCTTGAGCATCGCCCGCGCAGCAGAAGCGGTGGCGACGTGTTCCACGGTCAGGCCCTGGGCGGTGAGGCCGGCGACGATGCCGCTGGCGATCAGCTCATCGTCTTCGCAAACCAGTACGTGCATATAAAGCCCCGTAGAAAAAAGCTGATTAGGCCGGTGGCCGATTAAGCGGACATTATGCTCCGATCGTCGGAGCCACAAGACCGTGATGGTTAATCATCGGTTAATCGCCGCGCACCATTGTGCAACTCACTTGCACAGGGATAAGGCTTACCCATGCGTCGACTGTTTCTATTCTTTGTTTTCTTGATCTCGGGTGCCGCCCAGGCAGGGACCAATCCGTTCGATACCAAACCCGAGTTTCTTCCAGTCGAGAAGGCGTTCATCTTTACCTCCGAACGCCTGGAGTCCGGTGAAACCCAACTGTATTGGCAAATCGCCGACGGTTATTACCTGTATCAGAAGCGCCTTAAATTCGACGATCTCGCCCCGGAGCAGCATCCCGCGTTGCCTGAGGGCGAGTCGCACAGCGATGAGTTCTTCGGTGAGCAGCCCGTCTATCGCCAGGGACTTGAGCTGAAGATCCCGGCCGGGGTCACGGGCCAGGTCAAAGTTGGCTTCCAGGGCTGCGCCGATGCCGGTTTGTGTTATCCGCCGCAGACTCAGGTGGTCGACCTGGGCAATGGCAACAGGGCGAACATGACCAACGAAGCACCCGACCAAACCCTGGCCAGTAACCTGCAACAGCGGGCACTGGGCTGGAGTTTGCTGGTGTTCTTTGGCTTGGGTCTGCTGCTGGCCTTCACCCCCTGCACCTTGCCGATGCTACCGATTCTGGGCGGTTTGATCGTTGGCAGCGGCGCCACGCCCAAACGTGGTTTCGCGCTGGCCGGCAGCTATGTGATCTGCATGGCGCTGGTGTATGCGGCGATGGGCGTTTTGGCGTCTCTGCTTGGGGCCAACCTTCAGGCGCTGCTGCAAAACCCCTGGTTGCTGGGCAGTTTCGCGGCGGTGTTTGTATTGCTGGCGCTGCCGATGTTCGGTTTCTTTGAGCTGCAATTGCCGGTGGCCGTACGTGATCGACTGGAAAACGTCTCACGCAATCAACGCGGCGGCAGCCTGATCGGGGCCGGTGTGCTGGGGGCCCTGTCCGGTCTGTTGGTCGGTCCTTGCATGACCGCGCCACTGGCTGGCGCCCTGCTCTACATCGCCCAGAGCGGCAATGCATTGCACGGCGGGCTGATTCTGTTCGCCATGGGCATCGGCATCGGTGTGCCGCTGTTGTTACTGGTGACGGTCGGCAACCGCTTCCTGCCCAAGCCCGGCGCCTGGATGAACCTGCTTAAAGGCGTGTTCGGCTTCCTCTTCCTCGCGACCGCGCTGCTGATGCTGCGCCCGGTGCTGGACGAGTCGCTGTGGGTCGGTCTGTGCGGCGCCTTGCTGTTGATCGCCGCCTACAGCGCCTGGAAACAGTCGGAAGGCTTTGGTCGCGTCGCCCATGTGTTCGGCGCCGGTTCGCTGTTGCTGGGGATATGGGGCAGCCTGTTGATGATCGGTGCCGCGGGTGGCAGCGATGATCTGTTCAAGCCGTTGCAGGTTTATGCCGGTTCCAGTTCCAGCAATACCGCCAACCCGGTCGGCCATGATGCGTTCACCACGATCGAGGACCCCGCGATGCTGCAACGGGAGTTGGATGCCGCACAGGCGCAGGGCCAATGGGTGTTGCTGGACTATTACGCCGACTGGTGCGTGTCGTGCAAAGTCATGGAAAAACAGGTCTTCGCCAAACCTCAGGTGCTTGAAGCCCTGAGCGATGTACGCTTGCTACGGCTGGACGTCACCGCCGACAATGCCGCCAGCCGCGAACTACTGCGCCGTTATAAAGTGCCCGGGCCGCCAAGCCTGCTGTGGATCGGGGCCGACGGCGTCGAGCGCCGCAGCCAGCGCATCACCGGCGAGGTCGATGCCGACACCTTCCTGCAACGCTGGACCACCACCCGAGATGCCCGTTAATGCTGACCTTTACCCTCGGCACCTTTGCCATCGCGCTTAATCACCTGCTGCTGATCAGTGCCCTGGCGCTGGCCACCTTTGTCGGCTGGCGAGTGGCCAAGCGCGGCGGCGAGAATCCCGAGTCGGTGCTGTTCAGCCTGTTTTTGCTGGGCATGCTGGCGGCGCGGATTAGTTTCGTGGTCACCTACTGGGCGCAGTATCGCAACGATGCCTGGCAGATCATCGACCTGCGCGATGGCGGCTTTCTCGCCTGGCCGGGCGTGATCGTGCTGGTGCTCGCCGCGTTGTATCGCGGTTGGCGCCGACCGGGTTTGCGCCGGCCACTGGGTTTCGGTGTCGGCAGCGGCCTGCTGTTCTGGTTGCTGGCGACCTTCTCTTTGAGTCTTTACGAACAAGGCACACGCCTGCCGGAAATCACCTTGCGCAATGCCTCCGGCGAAATTGTGCAACTGGCCGACTATCAGGGTGGCCCGCTGGTCATCAACCTCTGGGCCACTTGGTGCCCGCCGTGCCGCCGGGAGATGCCGGTGCTGGAAAATGCCCAGCAACAGCGCCCGGACCTGACCTTCCTGTTCGTCAACCAGGCCGAAAGCATGCAAAGCGTCAGCACTTTCCTGGAAACCCAGGGCCTGAGCCTGTCCAACGTGCTGTTCGATGGCAGCGGTCGACTGGGTCAGGCCGTCGGCTCCATGGCCTTGCCGACTACGCTGTTTTATAGCCACGACGGTCGCCTGCTGGGCAGCCATCTGGGCGAATTGTCGCAAGCCAGCCTGGCCCGTGCCCTGGAAAACTTCGACTCCCCTAATCCTGCCGCACCGGCTACCTCTGCAAGGAAATTACCATGCCTCGCCTCCGCCACCTGCTGACGCTGACCCTGGGCGCGGCCCTGCTACACCTGCCGTCGGTACAGGCTGCTGAAGAACTGCCCGACGCGATCAAGAAGATCGAAGCCAAAGGCGCAAAAATTGTCGGCCAATTCGATGCACCGGACGGTTTGCGCGGTTATGCGGCGCAATACCAGAACCGCGGCATGGCGCTGTACCTGACCCCGGATGGCAAGCACGTGCTGCTCGGTAACCTGTACGACGCCGACGGCAATGACCTGAGCAGCGCGCCGCTGCAGAAGCTGGTCTACGCGCCGATGGCCAAGGAAGTCTGGGGCAAGATGGAAGCGAGCAACTGGATCGGCGACGGTAACAAGGACGCACCGCGCGTCGTGTACCTGTTCAGCGACCCGAACTGCCCTTACTGCAACATGTTCTGGGAACAGGCGCGGCCGTGGGTCAAGGCTGGCAAGGTGCAATTGCGGCACATCATGGTCGGGATTATCCGCGAAGACAGCCCGGGCAAATCCGCCGCGCTGCTGGCCGCCAAGGACCCAGGCAAAGCCCTGGAAGAACATGAGAAATCCGGCAAGGCCAGTACACTCAAGGCCCTGAAAGAGGTGCCACCGGCGATTCAGGCGAAACTCGCGGCGAACATGAAATTGATGGAAGACCTGGAGTTGTCAGCGACCCCGGCGATTTTCTACATGGATGACAAGGGCGAGTTGCAACAACAGCAAGGCGCGCCATCGCCGGACAAATTGTTGTCGATTCTTGGGCCGAAGTAACCCCACCGGCCTCTTCGCGGGCAAGCCTCGCTCCTACAGGGGTATGCAATCTTCTGTAGGAGCGAGGCTTGCCCGCGAAGGCGTCCGCGAGATCGACTAATTTCTGTCAGCCAAAAACGCCAGCAACGCCGCCGTCACAAACCCCGGGTTCTCCAGATTGGAGATATGCCCCGCCTCCGGCACCAACACACAGGGGCAACCCATCAGCTCGGCCATCTCTCGGGCCTCGGACGGCGGCCGTGGCTTGTCCTGATCACCGCACATCACCAACGTGGTTTCAGGATTCAACTCGGCCAGACGCGGCAACAGATCATCCCGACCAAAGGTAATCCGCCCCATCGGCACGATACTCTCGCGCAGACGTCCAGCGGGCAACGCCGCCAGCGACGCACGGAACTGCTGATACAGCGCCGACTGCGGATCGATGCCCGGACGGAAGAAGATCGGCACCACGATGTCCAACAACTGCGGCGAGATCACGCCGGTGTCTTCGATCTGTTTGAACAGCGAAAAATAATATTGGCGAGTCGGTTCGGGTTCGACACCGACGTAGGTGTCCATCAGCACCAGGCCGTTGAGCCGCTGAGGTGCCGACAGCGCCAGACGCACGCCCCACATGCCACCGACCGACAAACCGACCAGCGTGACACGATCGATGTCCAGATGATCGAGCAGCGTCAATGCCTGACGTGCAATGTCATCCAGTGACGTTGTGCCTTCGGGCAGCCGTCCGGATTCACCGTGGCCCCAGAGGTCCAGGGCAATCACCCGATACTGCTGCGACAGCGCTGCAATCTGCGGCGCCCACATGGCCTGGTCCCACAGGTAGCTGCCAGCCAGCAGCACTGCCGGGCCAGTACCTTGGTCAAAGTAGTGAAGGGGTTGTCCGTCTATTGTTGCGAAGGGCATCGACTGTCTCCTTTGTGAAGGGGTCTACCGAAAAAGCCTTGGCAGGCTGAACTGCATGGATTTCACAGTCAACCTTGTTGAAGATCAAAAGATCGCAGGCTGCGCCAGCTCCTACAGAGGTTCGGCGTATACCTGTAGGAGCTGGCGCAGCCTGCGATCTTTTGACTTTAAAGCCCCTCCAACTCCGCCATCAGGTCATTCAAGCGATTGACCTTCTCTTCGGTGATGTCACTCGCCGCCAGCCCATCGATGTATTCGGCCAGCTCTTGCACCGTGCTGCACTCGAACATCGCCCGCAGCGGCACGTTGCGTTGCAGGGTTTTTTGCACCCGCGAGGCGATTTGTGTCGCCAGCAGCGAATGACCGCCCAGCTCGAAGAAGTTGTCGTGAATGCCGACCGGCTCCACCTTCAACACTTCAGCCCAGATATCGGCCAGGGTCTGCTCCAGTTCATTGCGCGGGGCTCGATAATCCTGGCTCTGCAACTGGCCGATCTCCAGCGCCGGAAGCGCCTTGCGATCCAGTTTGCCGTTGGTATTGAGCGGCATTTTGTCGAGCCACAACCAGTGCAGCGGCACCATGTACTCCGGCAGTTCGGCGCGCAGGCGCTGCTTGATACGTTCCAGTCGTTCACTCGGGTCAAGCGCCGAATCCGCTGCGACCAGATAGCCGACCAAGTGCTTGCCGCTCACACCTTCTTGCACGCCAACCGCCGCAGCGCGGACTTGCGGCTGTTCGTGCAGGCGCGCTTCAATTTCCCCCAACTCGATGCGGTAACCGCGAATCTTCACCTGATGGTCGATGCGGCCAACGTATTCCAACACGCCGTCACTGCGCCGACGGGCCAGGTCGCCGGTGCGATACAACCTGTCACCGGGCTCGCCAAACGGGTTCGGCACAAACACCTGGGCGGTGCGCAGCGGATCGCTGACATAACCGCGACCGACGCCGGCCCCCGAGACACACAACTCACCCACCGCACCCAGCGGGACCAGTTCCAGCGCGCCATCGAGCAGGTACAAACGGTTGTTGTCGGTCGGCGTACCAATCGGCAAGTAGCTGCCGCGGGTCGAGGCCATGTCGACGCGGAAGAACGCCACGTCGTCCGAGCATTCCGCCGGGCCATAAGCATTGACCAGCCCAATCTCCGGGTAACGCAACAGCCATTGGTGCGCCAGTTCCGGAGGCATGGCTTCACCGGTCGGCAGCATCCAGCGCAGACCGTCGAGGCTCATGCGGTCCTCGGCGAGCATGCCCTGGATCAGCGACGGCACGCTTTCGAGCACGGTGATGCCCTGGCTCTGAACGTGGGCCAGCAAACCCTGCGGATCGTGGGCGATGGTGTTCGGCACGATGTCCACCCGTGCACCGAACAGCGGTGCGGCGAGGAACTGCCAGACCGAGATGTCGAAGCTTTGCGAAGCGGTTTGCGCGATCACATCCGCAGCGCTCAGGTTCAGGTACGGCACCTTGCTCAACTGGTTATTGAGCATGCCGCGCTGTTCGACCATCACGCCTTTCGGCAACCCGGTGGAACCCGAGGTGTAGATCACGTAGGCCAGGTTATCCGGGGCACTGTAGATGCCGGGTTTTGTGCCGACACATCGCTCGCCTGCACGTCTTCCCAGACCAGCAACTTGGGTCTATTGGCACAGGCAAACTCGTCCAGCAACGCGACTGCCTGTTCACGGCAAGCCTGAGTGCAAACCAGCAACGGCGTACGGCTGAGGTCGATGATCCGGCCCAGACGCTGACTCGGCAGCGCCGGGTCCAGCGGCAGGTAACCGGCACCGGCCTTGAAGCTGCCGATGATCATGCCGAGCAGATCAAGGTTACGTTCCGCCAGCAACGCCACCGGTTGATCCAGCCCGATGCCAGCGGCGATCAACGCGTGACCGAGACGGTTACTGCACTGGTTCAGCTCGACGTAACTGTGCAGCCGGTCAAGGCAACTGGCGGCGATGCGCTGCGGATGCTGTGCGACCTGGGCTTCGAACAGCTCGACGTAGCTTTGCTCCAGCGGGTAGTCGTGCTCACTCTGGTTGCAGCCATGGACCAGAAAGTCCTGTTCCTCGGCGCCCAGCAGCGGCAAGTCGGCCATGTCGCCATGGAAGCCTTCGACCAGCGCCAGCAGCAAACGCTTGAACTCACCGAGCATGCACTCGACCGTGGACTCGTCGAAGTAACGCTGGTCGTAGGACAGGTGCAAACCGAGGTCATCGCCCGGATAGCAGACCGCTGTCAGCGGGAAGTTGGTGTGGGTGCGGCCCGAATCCGAGGTCGCGTTGAGGTTTTGCGCCCGATCCAGCACCGAGACTTCCACCGGGGCGTTCTCGAACACGAACAGACTGTCGAACAACGGCTGGCCTTTCGGCAGTTCACTGTTTTCCTGGATGCTCACCAGCGGCAGGTATTCGTACTCGCGCAGTTGCATGTTGCTGTCGAGCAAGCCGCTGAGCCACTGACGAACGCTGCAACGCTGATCGTCTTCGGGCATTTTCACCCGCAGCGCGATGCTGTTGATGAACAGCCCGACCGTGCGTTGCATCTGCGGCATGTCCACCGGACGCCCGGCCACCGTGACGCCGAACAGCACGTCGCGATCACCGCTCAAGCGTCGCAAAACCAAGGCCCACGCCGCTTGGGCGAACGTGTTGATAGTGAGTTGATGGGCCTGGGCCAGCTCACGCAATTGCGCACCGTCCCGAGCATCGAGTCGGGTGTAGCGATCGCCCACCACCATGCCGCCGCTGTCACCGGCGTGTTCCCGCAGGAACGGTCGGTCACTCGGAATCGGCGTGGTCCGCTCGAAGCCTTGCAGGTTGGTTTTCCACCACTGCCGCGCCTCGGCCAGGCTTTGGCGTTGCAGCCAGCCGATGTAGTCGCGGTAGCGCGGCGGCACGGCCAATTGCGCATCCCGACCTTCGCCCAGCGCCATGTAGATTTCGAAGAAGTCGTTCATCAGCAGCGAGCGGCACCAGGCATCGATCAGGATGTGGTGGTTACTCATCATGAACCAGTAGCGCGCCGCGCCGACCTTGATCAGGCGCAGGTGGAACGGTGCCTGGTTGAGCAGATCGAACCCGGCTTCGCGCTCGTTTTTCAGCAACGCTTGCAGCTTCGGTTCTTGCTTATTTTCGGCAATCGCGGTCCAGTCGAGGTACTCGATCGGCGTGCTGCCCGGTTTGTGGATCACTTGCAGCATGTCTTCGCCGACGTTCCAGCAGAACGACGCACGCAGGGCTTCGTGACGGGCGATCACCGCTTGCCAGGCCTGGGCGAAACGCTGCGGGTCGAGCTCGCTGTTGATGCGGTAGCGGTCCTGCATGTAGTAGAGGCCGGTACCCGGTTCCAGCAAGGTGTGCAGCAGCATGCCTTCCTGCATCGGGGTCAGCGGGTAGACGTCTTCGATGACGGCGGCCGGGATCGGCAGCGCATCGAGTTGCGGCTGGGTCAATTTCGCCAACGGGAAGTCCGACGGCGTCAGGCCACCGGCCTCGTCGTGCAGGCAATGCTCGATCAGGCTTTGCAACTCGCCGACGTAGTCCTGCGCCAGATCGCTGATGGTTTGCCGGTCGTGGCGTTCGGTGCTGAAGGTCCAGCGAAATACCAATTCGCCGCCGTAGACCTGGCTGTCGACGCTCAACTCGTTCGGCAGTGGTGCGTGTGGATCGTGAGCGGCGCCAACCGGCTCATCGAGTGGGCGGAACAACGCGTGCGCGCCGAAGCTCTGGTCGAACTGGCCGAGGTAGTTGAAGGTAATCGGCGCCACTGGCAACGCGGCCAGGGTCTGGCGGCACAGATCATCGGCCAGGTAACGCAGCACGCCATAACCCAGACCTTTATGCGGCACGACGCGCAGTTGTTCCTTGATCGCCTTGATCGAAGCGCCCTGTCCGTCCATTGGCACCAGACGCAGCGGATAAGCGCTGGTGAACCAGCCGACGGTGCGGGTCAGGTCGATCTCGTCGAACAGGGTTTCACGACCATGACCTTCGAGTTGGATCAACACCGATTCATGACCGCTCCAGCGGCACATGACTCGGGCCAACGCAGTCAGCAGCAGATCATTGACCTGGGTGCGATAGGCGGCCGGGGCCTGTTGCAGCAATTGCCGGGTGCGTTCGGCATCCAGTCGCACGCTGACGGTTTGCGCATGACGATTCTGTTGACCGCCCTGAGGACGATCACACGGCAGCACAGCGCTTGGACCGGCCAGTTGCGACTGCCACCAGCTCAGTTCTTCGCGCAGGGATTCGCTGCCGGCATAGGCCTGCAAGCGTGCGGCCCAGTCCTTGAAGGCGCTGGTTTTCGCCGGCAGGTTGACCGACTGCCGAGCTTCGAGCTGACGGTAAACCGTTTGCAGATCGTCCAGCAGCACCCGCCAGGACACACCGTCCACCACCAAGTGGTGAATAGCAATGAACAGACGTTGTTGGCCTTCAGGACCGTCGACCAGCAAGGCTCGGATCAACGGCCCTTGTTCGAGGTCGAGGCTGCGTTGGGCATCGGCGAACAGCGCGGTGCATTTGTCCATCGATGCAACGCGAACCTGCCACAACACCGGGGTGTCATTGACGGTTTGGTGTTCGGCGCGCCATTGCGCATCGACTTGAGAGAAGCGCAGGCGCAAGGCGTCGTGTTGTTCGATCACCGCCAGCAACGCTTGCTCCAGGCGATGGGGTTCCAGCGCCACGCTCGGTTCCAGCAGTAACGCCTGGTTCCAGTGCTGACGCTCGGCGATATCGGTATCGAAGAACCAATGCTGGATCGGCGTCAAACGCGATTCGCCGGTGAGCAAACCTTGCTCGGCGGTGACCTGCTCGGTGCGGGTTGCCACGGCGGCGAGGGTTTGCACCGTCTGGTGCTGGAACAGATCACGCGGGCTGAAATGAATGCCCTGCTGCCGCGCGCGGCTGACCACTTGAATGGACAGGATCGAGTCGCCGCCCAGTTCGAAGAAGTTGTCGTTGAGGCCAACCTGCACGACGTTCAGCACTTCGCACCAGATGCCGGCCAATGTCAGCTCAAGCTCGTTGCTCGGCGCCACGTAGTGCTGGCGGTTGAGCTCCGGGTCCGGCGCCGGCAGTGCGCGGCGGTCGAGTTTGCCGTTGGCGGTCAGTGGCATGCTCGCCAGCAGAATCAGGTGCGTCGGCACCATGTAGTCCGGCAGTTGGGATTTGAGGCGAGCCTTCAGTGCTTCGCGCAGGGCGGCTTGTTGCGCTTCGTCCTGTTCGGCGACGTCAGTGACCAGGTAGCCAGCCAGTTGTTTGCCGCCTGGCGCATCCAACGCCAGAACCACGGCTTCACGGATCGACTCATGTTCCAGCAGACGGGTTTCAATCTCACCCAGTTCAATGCGGAAGCCGCGAATTTTCACTTGATGGTCGATACGCCCAAGGTACTCGACCAAGCCATCGGCACGCTGACGCACCAGGTCGCCAGTGCGATAGATGCGCCCGCCGTTGTCGGCAAAGGGATCCGCCACAAAACGCTCGGCCGTCATGCCCGCCCGCTCGTGATAACCCTGGGCCAGGCCGGTACCGCCGACGTACAATTCACCGGTCGCACCTTGCGGCACCAAAGCCAGGTCGGCATCAAGGATGTACGCCACCCGCGCGCCGATCACGCTGCCGATTGGCACGCTGCCGAGCCCTTCTTCCAACATTTGCGGGGCAAGACTGGCCAGCGGCATGACCACCGTTTCAGTTGGGCCGTAAGCGTTAAAGAACACGCTCGGTTTGAACGCCGCGCGAATCCTCGCCAAGTGTTCACCGGTCAGGGCCTCACCACCCGTGATGCACATGCGCACCGGCAGGGTTTCACCCTGGGTCGCCAGCCACTGCGCCAACTGGCTGCCGTAGCTTGGGGTGAAGCCGAGGATGTTGATCTGGTGCTGACGTATCAGGCCGCAGATTTCTTCGGCATCCCACTGCCCTTGAGCGCGCAACACCACTTGGGCACCGCTCAACAGCGGCACCAAAAGACGCTCGGTGGCGGCGTCGAAGTTGATCGAATAGAAGTGCAGTTCGCAATCGTCCGGGCGCATGCCGAAGCGTTCGATCACGGCTTGGCAGTGCATGGCGATTTCGCCGTGGGACACCACCACGCCTTTCGGTTTGCCGGTGGAGCCGGAGGTGTAAATCAGGTAGGCCTGATGCTGCGCCAGGCTGATAAACGGCAACTCGCTGGCCGGGTAATTGGCCAGTTCGGCGGCGTCCTCTTCGAGACACCAACGGGCCACGGTTGATGGCAATTCACCGAGGGCTTTGAACATCGCCGTATCGCTGAGCAGCAGGCCGATGCCGCTGTCTTCGATCATGTAGTGCAGGCGATCGAGCGGGTATTCCGGGTCCAGCGGCACGTAGGCGCCGCCAGCCTTGAGGATCGCCAACAGGCCGATGACCATTTCCAGCGACCGCTCCAGCGCCAGGCCGACGCGCACTTGCGGGCCGACACCGCGCTCGCGCAGCACCCAGGCCAGGCGATTGGCACGGCTCTCGAGTTCGGCGTAGCTCAGGGTTTGTCCGGCGAAGGTCAGGGCCGGCGCGTCTTTGCGGGCCAGCGCCTGTTCGCGGAACAGCTGATGAATGCACTGGTCCAGACGGTGCTCGCCCGGCTCGATGCCGAGGCTGTTCAGCAGGTTTTTTGCTCGGTGGTTTCGAGCAACGGCAGTTCACTGAGACGTTGTTGCGGATCGGCCAGCAAGGCTTCCAGCAGATTGCGCCAGTGCCCGGCCATCCGCGCAATACGCGGTTCATCAAACAAATCGGTGCTGTAAGTCAGGCAGCAACCGAGGCGATGATCGAGGTCGGTGACTTCCAGGTTGAGGTCGAACTTGGTCGCCCGGGCATCGTTGGCCAGGTATTCAACGGTCATGCCCGCCAGTGTCCGGCGCTGCTGGAATTCCCAGCGCTGGACGTTGCACATCACCTGGAATAACGGGTTGTAGGCCGCGCTGCGCGGTGGCTGCAAGGCTTCCACCAGGTGATCGAACGGCAGGTCCTGATGGGACTGGCCTTCGATCACGGTGTGGCGAACCTGCTCGAACAACTCACCGACGGACATCTGCCCGTCGAGCTGGCAACGCAGCACTTGGGTGTTGAGAAACGCGCCGATCAGCCCTTCGCTTTCCGGACGAATGCGGTTGGCCACCGGCGCGCCGATGCGCAGATCAGTCTGGCCGCTGTAGCGGTAAAGCAGCACAGCCAGGGCGGCGGTGATGGTCATGAACAGGGTCAGACCGTTTTGCGCATTGAAGGCACGAACGCGGGCGGCGAGGTCATCGCTCAGATCGAATCGGAACAGTTCACCCTGGTGGCTTTGTACCGGTGGACGCGGACGGTCAGCGGGCAATTCCAGCAACGGATGCTCTCGGCCCAGTTGCCCGGTCCAGTAGTCGAGTTGGCGTTGACGCTCGCCGGATTCCAGCCACTGACGCTGCCAGACGCTGTAATCCAGATACTGCACCGGCAACGGTTCCAGCGGCGATTCGCGGTCATCGACAAAAGCTTCGTAGAGCGCGCTCAGTTCACGGGCGAAAATGTCCATCGCCCAGCCTTCGGTGACGATGTGGTGCAAGGTCAGCACCAGGTAGTGTTCCTGCTCGCCGGTCTTGACCAGACAGGCGCGCAGCAGCGGGCCGGTGTCCAGGTCGAACGGCTTGTGCGCCTCATCGTCAGCCAGTTGCTGGACTTGCCACTCACGGCCATCGGCATCGAGCGCGGTGAAGTCCTTCCAATCCATGCGCATGCCGGTCTCGGCATGCACCTGTTGCCGGGCCACGCCGCCAACGCTCGGGAACGTGGTGCGCAGGGTTTCGTGGCGAATGATCAACGCCTGCAACGCCGCTTCGAAACGCCCGACATCCAGCACCCCGCGTAGCCGTGCCATGCCGCCGACGTTATAGGCCGGGCTGTCCGGCTCCATTTGCCAGAGGAACCACATGCGCTGCTGGGAATAGGACAGCGGCACCGGTTGGCTGCGATCGACTTTCTCGATTGGCGGCTGCTGGTTGGTGCTACCGCTGGCCTGGATCAACCGGACCTGTTCGGCGAACGCGACCAGCTCACTGTTTTCGAACAGCGCGCGCAACGGCAATTCGACGTCGCAGGCCTGGCGGGTGCGGGAAATGATTTGTGTGGCCAACAGCGAATGACCACCGAGGGCGAAGAAGTCGTCGCGCAGACCGATTTGGCTTTGGCCCAGAACTTCGCGCCAGATACCGGCGATTTGCTGCTCGAGCACGGTAACCGGTTCGACGTGTTCGCAAACCTGCCACTGCGGTTCCGGCAAGGCCCGGCGGTCGAGTTTTCCGCTCGGGCTCAGGGGCATTTCATCCAAGCGCATCAGCTGCGCCGGGACCATGTATTCCGGCAGTTCAGCGGCCAGCGCGATTTTCAGGCGCGCGGACTGTGTGTCTTCAGTTTCGGTTGAATCGGTGGCGGTGTAGTAACCGATCAACTGGCCACCGGCCGCCGTCTCGCGCACCAGCACCACGGCTTGAGCAATGCCGTCCTGGGCCAGCAACCGCGCTTCGATTTCTTCAGGCTCCACCCGGAAACCGCGCAGTTTGACCTGCTGATCGAGGCGCCCGAGGTATTCGATCACGCCATCAGTTGTCCAGCACGCCCGGTCGCCGGTGCGGTACAGCCGCGCGCCCTGCTCGCCCAATGGATCGACGACAAAACGTTCGGCGGTCAGGGACGGACGACCGAGATAGCCTCGGGCCAAGCCAATACCGCTGATGCACAGTTCACCCGGCACACCGGCCGGCAGCGGATTGAGGTCGCCGTCGAGCACACGGCAAACCACATTGCCCACCGGCCGGCCAATCGGCGAGCGTTCGCCATCGGCCATGGTGCAATGCCAATGGGTGACGTTGATCGCGGTTTCGGTCGGACCGTAGCGGTTGTGCAGTTGCACTGCCGGCAATTGCTCGAGCACGCGCTTGCGCAGTTCGGCGGGCAAGGCTTCGCCGCCGGAGAACACCCGGCGCAGGCTGGTGCATTCGGCGGTCAGCGGTTCTTCGATAAACAGCGCCAACAGTGGCGGGACGAAGTGCAGCGTGGTCACGCCGTACTGCTGAACCAGTTGCGCGATGCGATGCGGGTCGCGGTGTTCGCCGGGCCCGGCAATCAACAAACGCGCGCCTGTGATCAGCGGCCAGAAGCACTCCCACACCGACACGTCGAAACTGATCGGGGCTTTTTGCATCAGCACGTCGGTTTCATTCAGACGATAAGTGGTCTGCATCCATTGCAGGCGTTCAGCGAGGGCAACGTGGGTGTTACCGACCCCTTTCGGCTGACCGGTGGAGCCCGAGGTGTAAATCACGTAGGCCAGGTTGTCGCCGTGCAGGTGCAGGCCCGGTGCCTGGCTCGGCCAGTTTTCCAGGTGCAGGGCGTCCATGGCGATCACGCTGACGCCATCGGTGGCCGGCAAGCGGTCGAGCAATTCGGTCTGGGTCAGCAGTAATTCGACGCCGCTGTCGCTGAGCATGTAGGCCAGGCGTTCGGCCGGGTAATCCGGGTCCAGCGGCACGTAGGCGCCGCCAGCCTTGATGATCGCCAGCAGGCCGATCAATAGCTGCGCCGAACGCTCGGCGGCGATGGCCACGCAGACGTCCGGGCCGACGCCTTTGTCGCGCAGGTAATGGGCCAGACGGTTGGCCTGGGCGTGCAGTTCGGCGAAGTCCAGTTGACCGCCATCCCAGATCAGCGCCGTGTGTTCCGGGGTCTGGCACAGTTGTTCATTGAGCAGGTCTGGCAGCCATTGGTTGGCTGGCGTACACGGTGCAGCGCTCCATAATGCGTGCTGGCCGTGCTCGCACGGGGTCAGCAGTTGCAGATCAGCGATGGCCTGTTGCGGCCGTTCGCAAACGTCGCGCAGCAAGTTAGTGAAGTGCTCGGCAAGGCGCTCGATGGTCTCGGCATCGAACAGTTCGCTGGCGTAATCGAAGGACAGGCTCAGGCGACCATTACGGTCTTCTTCGCTGTGCAGTTGCAGGTCGAACTTGGCTTCGCGGCTGTGCCACGGCAGCTCTTCCGCCAGCAGCCCCGGCAGACGACGCAACGCGCTCAAGTCCCGCTGCTGGTGGTTGAACATGACCTGGAACAGACCGGATTCCCGAGCCTGCGGGAACGCTTCGAGCAGTTGCTCGAACGGCAGGTCCTGATGCGCTTGGGCGCCCAACGTGGCTTGGCGGGTTTGCGCCAGCAGCTCGACGAACGGCCGCTGTGAATCGACCTCGGCGCGCAGCACCTGGGTGTTGATAAAGAAGCCGATCAGCCCCTGGGTTTCCAGGCGCGGACGGTTGGCATTCGGCACGCCGATGCGGATGTCACGCTGACCGCTGTAGCGGTGCAGCAGGCTCTGGAACACCGTGAGCAACAGCATGAACGGCGTGGCCTGGTGGGCCTGGGCAATCTGGTGGATCGCCTCGCTCAAGCTCACGCCCAAACGTACGGTATGCCGGGCAGCGCTGTGTGTCTGTTGCGCAGAACGTGGATGATCCGTGGCCAGGCTCAGCACCGGATGTTCATCGCCCAGCTGGTTTTTCCAGTAGGCCAGTTGTCGCTCGCCCTCGCCTTGCGCCAGCCATTGGCGCTGCCAACTGCCGTAATCGGCATATTGGGTTGGCAATGCCGCGAGTGTGGTTTTTTGTCCTTGTGAAGCCGCGGCGTACAGGCGCGAGAACTCGTCGACCAGCACGTTCAGCGACCAACCGTCGGCGATGATGTGGTGCATCGTCACCAGCAGTTGATGGTCCTCATCGTCGAGGCGCACCAGCATCACCCACAGCAACGGGCCATTCTCCAGATCGAACTGGGTACGGGCTTCGTCCTCACGGATTTGTTGTGCACGGGCTTCGTGTTCAGCGAGCGGCAGGTCGCTGATGTCGATCAGTCGCAGGTTGAATTCGCCGGCCACATCGACCTGTTGCAGGGCCACGCCGTCCCGCTCGAAGAAGCGTGTGCGCAAGGATTCGTGGCGTTCGATCAACTGTTGGAAACTGGCGCGCAGCGCGTCTTCGTCCAGCCCGCCGCGCAGACGCAAGGCGCCGGGAATATTGTAGGCGCTGCTTTGCGGGTTGAGTTGCCAGGTGATCCACAGACGGTTTTGCGCCAAAGATTGCGGCATCGCGTCGATACGCGACAGTGCAGTGATCTCGCCTTGGGCAAGGCCACCGTCCTGTTGCAGTCGAGCGACGGCATCGGCGAAGGCGCCGAGGGTCGGCGCTTCGAACAACAGGCGCAGGTTCAGCTCCAGGCCGAGTTCTGCGCGCAAACGTGCAACCACTTGAGTGGCGGCGATGGAGTTGCCGCCGAGCAGGAAGAAGTGATCGTCGGCGTTGATCTGTTTGAGGTTGAGCTGCTCGCCCCAGATCGTGGCGATCAGGCTTTGCAGTTCGCAAGCGGATTGAGCGGTGAATTTACTTTCAACGTTTGCCGACGGGAACAGCGCGTAGCTGTCGAGGCTGCCATCCGCCAGGCGATTGCGGCATGCCGAGCGTTGCAGTTTGCCGCTGGAGGTCTTCGGCAACGCCCCCGGATTGAGCAACACCACCACGCCCGGCGCTTCCTGATACGCCTCGGCCACCGCCTGGCGGATGGACTTGATCAGCGCCTCGGGCGCAAGGATTTTCTGCACGCTGCGGCTGATTTCCGCAGCGATGGCGATACCTTCCTGGCCGTCGATATTGACGGCGAACGCAGCAACGCGACCTTTGCGCACCACTTCCACTTCGCGCTCGACGGTTTGCTCGATGTCTTGCGGATAAAGGTTGTGGCCGCGAACGATCAGCAGGTCTTTCAGACGCCCGGTGATGAACAGTTCACCGTCACGCATAAAGCCCAGGTCGCCAGTACGCAACCAGGTACGGCCGGCGTGCTGGACGAAGGTCTTGGCGCTGGCCTCGGGGTTGCGCCAGTAGCCGTGGCCGATGCTCGGCCCGGTGGCCCAGACTTCACCGACGGCGTTGTCGGCCAGCTCGGCGAGCGCAAGCGGATCGATAATCAGCACCGCGTGATCCGGCTGGCTGACGCCGCAACTCATGATCGCCGCCCCCTCGCCCGGCTCGGCACGGTTTTGTGCCAATGCCTGATCATCCACCCGCAGATTGCCGATGCCTTGACCGCGAGGCGTGCCGGCTACGAACAACGTGGCTTCCGCCAGGCCATAGGACGCCATGAAGCTGTCCGGGGTGAAGCCGCACGCTGCGAACTTCTCGGCGAAGCGTTCCAGAGTATCGAGGCGAATCGGCTCGGAACCGGAATACGCGACGCGCCAGCCGCTCAGGTCGAGGCGTTCCAGCGCCGATTCGCTGACTCGCTCACTGCACAGCCGATAGGCGAAGTCCGGCCCGCCGCTGATGGTGCCGCCGTATTCGCTGATCGCTTCGAGCCAGCGCAACGGCCGGCCGAGGAAGTACGCCGGCGACATCAACACGCACGGCACGCCGCTGAAAATTGGCTGCAACAGACCGCCGATCAGGCCCATGTCGTGGTACAGCGGCAACCAGCTGACGATCACGTCGTCCGGGTTCAGATCAATGCCGAAACCATGTCGAATCAGCAGTTCGTTGGCCACCAGGTTGCCGTGACTGACCTGCACACCTTTAGGCAACGCGGTGGAACCGGAGGTGTATTGCAGGAAGGCGATGTGGTCGTCTTCAAGGTCCGGCGCGATCCAGCCATCAGCCAGCGCAGCGTCGAGGGTATCGACACAGAGCAACGGTGGTGCCCCGTCGATGTGCAACAAGGCATCGCGCAGGCCGGCGCTGGTCAGCAGCAGACGCGGCTCGGCATCGCTGATGATCGACAGCAGTCGTTCCTGGTGATGACGCTTGGTCGACTCCGGCGGATAGGCCGGCACCGCGATCACCCCGGCATAAAGGCAACCCAGAAACGCCGCGACGTAATCCGGGCCGCTGGGAAACAGCAGCACCGCGCGATCACCCAACGCAGCCTCGGCCTGCAGCGCGCCGGCAATGGTTCGCGCCCGCTGATCCAGCTCCCGATAACTGAGTACCACAGCCTGATCCGGGGTTTGGGCAAGAAACCGCAAAGCCACGCGGTCCGGCGTCAGGGCCGCGCGGCGCTGAAGGGCTTGGACCAGTGTGCTGGGGAGTTCGAACGCGTCGGTCATGAGGTTTCCTGCCTGAATTCGGCTTGCCAGTTGGAATCGGTTTTCGTACGTCACGCTCATTTAGATGGCGTGCAGGACGCAGTCTTCGCCGACCGCGCAAGGCTTGGGAGTGCTGTTTTGGCCGGGACGTATCCGCAACCATTCACCAATGAGAACGGTTGACGTCTTGCAATAATTAGTCGGCCGGCTTGAACCCCAACCGGGCCGGGCTTGCCTGCGTGTCGCAGTTCGCACTCTGCACTTTTGTGGAGCATTAATTCTCTTTCTCAATTGACAATCATTATCATTCAACCTAATTTGTCGCTCGATGTGTAGGACGGCTCCGAAACGTTTTCCGTCCCACAACCCTATTTGCAGCAAGGTGATTTCCATGACGGAACAAGTATCCACAAGCAGGTGCGATTCACCGCTACTTCAGGCTTTTGTCGACAACCGACTGATTCTGGTCAAAATTGCAGCCCGCATTACCGGCTGCCGGTCGCGCGCTGAAGACGTAGTGCAAGATGCGTTCTTCCGACTGCAATCGGCGCCTCAGATCACCTCTTCGTTCAAGGCTCAGCTGAGCTACCTGTTCCAGATCGTGCGTAACCTGGCCATCGACCACTATCGCAAGCAGGCGCTGGAACTGAAGTACTCGGGCCCTGAAGAGGAAGGCCTGAACGTGGTGATTCAGGGCGCTTCGCCGGAAACCTCGCACATCAACTTCTCGACGCTGGAACACATCGCCGACGCGCTGACCGAGCTGCCGAGCCGCACGCGCTACGCCTTCGAGATGTACCGTCTGCACGGCGTGCCGCAAAAGGACATCGCCAAGGAACTCGGCGTCTCGCCGACCTTGGTGAACTTCATGATTCGGGATGCGCTGGTGCATTGCCGCAAAGTGTCGGGCAGTCGCGCGGATACCTTCGCCCGTCGTTAAAAGCTTCGCGGGCAAGCCTCGCTCCTACAGGTTTGGTGTTAATCGCGTCATCGTCGTTTGACGCAAAACCTGTAGGAGTGAGGCTTGCCCACGAAGGCTGACCCAAGACCGCAACGAATCTTGAGCCTTGCGCTTCACGCCAGTTTGCACCGATCAAAAAACCGCTCACGCCCCAACACCATCAGCGCCGCGCGCTTGTGCGGGAAGTCGAACTCTTTTTCGCAGTGGAAACACTGGTTGTGCAGATACCCGATCATCTTCGCGTTGTCGGCGCGAGGTTCGGCGACCACGCGCCGGGTGCGCGGATCGTCGAGAAACAGGTAATGCACCAGCGCCGATAACCAACTCGCGACTTTATGCGGGCCGCGATGCGCCTCTTCTCCCACCAACATGTGAATGCCGCGGTCGTAATCGTCGGCGTCATAGAACGGCGCAATGCGATCTTCCTTGGCCCAGTAGGCTTCAAAGTAAGCGAATGGCTGATCATCAAAACATCCGATCAGCGTCAGGGTGTGCGGGTCGGCGTCAAGTTTGCTCAAGTACTCGCGATGCTTCTGGAGGCTACCCTCCTCTTCCCAGAAGCTCGCCACTCGCGGGTTGTTCTGCCAACGATTGAATCGGGTCAGGTCATTTTCTATTTCCACTGTGCGCAAGGAAACCCACGCACCGAGTCGCGCATCGAAACGCCGATAGACCTCGCCGCGCGGTTTGGCCGGGCGTAATGGATGACGCTTGCCACCGCTGATGACCCTCTGCTGTGGATAGCTGCCAGTCGTTGATTGGCTCAACCACGGCTGCGGCAACTGCCAGAACAAGGTGCGCTCGCAACGATACTCGCCAGCCACGTCGGTCGGAATCAGTAGACCGCTGAGCAAGGCTTCGGTCGGTGCTTCTTCCAGACGCCAGGTTAACTGCTGACAGCTCGGGTCACGGGCAAACAGCCAATAACAAGCGGCCCAGGATGCCTGACTGGCAGGCAAGCCGAAGCGCTCATCGACTTCGAGGTGCAACTCGGGCTCGCGGATCAGACGCAAGCGGATCAGCGGCTGCCCTTCCAGGCTGAGGCTCAGGCGGCTTTCGGTTTCATCGGCTACAAGACTGTGCCCTGACGGCAAGGCCAGGGCAGTCAGGTCATTCAGGTTGGACATGGGTCGGGCTCACGGTAATCGTCGACAGTTCAACGATGTGACGTGAGCCGGGGCGGGAAATTTAAGTGAAGTCGTTGAATCCGCGACCTGCGGCACGCTTTCAGGACTTGGGCACCGGCACCAGAGAGATTTTGTATGGCTCAAAAATCTTCAGCATCTGGCCGTTGTCGCGCAAGCCTTGCAGCAACTTGCCAAACGCTTCACCACTGATCGGTGCAGCCGGACTGAGCAGTGCATAGTGGTGGTAAACCTGATCGATGCGCTGGGACACCAGCAACTGATCGGCGACCTTCTCGTTGCGCAACAGATAATCGAACAGGTAGGAACGCGTCACCAGGGCGATGTCCGCGCGCCCGCGTAGCACCATCAGCAGGTTGCTATCGTGGGAATAGGTCAGCGTGGCGTTGTAGTTCTGCGTGAGGAATTTAGGGTCGGCATTGAAGTTGGCGAATTCGTAGTGGTAGCCGCTGAACAGAGCCAGGCGTTTGCCGGTGAGATCGGCAAAGTAACTTTCACGACGATCGGGTTCGCGTTGCGCGACAAAAATCTCGGCGTCTTCCAGGCCCATGTCGACAGTGGTGTGAGGAATCTCCTTCCAGCCCCAATCCGGGTTCTCGAAGATCGCCATGTCGACGCGACCTTGCTTGAAATCACCAAACCGCCGGGGAATGGAGGTGGGCACCAGGACAAACTGGTAATCGGTTTGCAACTGGTTCAAGGCTTCCACCAATTGCGGCAGCAGTCCGGTGTCGGCGCCGGACTCCGGGCGTACGGTGTAAGGCGGGAAATGCGCCGCACCGACCCGCACCTGTTGCGCAGCCTGGGCCGGCATTACCCAGACCACCGCAAGTGCCGCCAGCAATAACCGCGAGACCGTCCAAATTGGCGAAGACATCAAAAAACCCCACTCCCCGAAAATACGCATCAATGCAATCAAACTAGGCGGTTTCGCCTGTTTATCCAGTTTCTTGTTGAGATAGACGTCTCAAGGCTTCTCTTCAAGCACCAAAATCAACGCCTCATCGGCCAATTGATCGAGGCTCATGCTGCCACCGGCGCGAAACCAGGTGGTGGTCCAGGACAATGCGCCCGTCAGGAACCGTCGAGTAATGAACACATCACCGCGAATAAAACCGGCGTCCTTGGCCTCGCCCAACACGTGCAGCCAAATCTCTTCATAGATGTCCCGCAGCGCCAGCACCTGGGCCTGCCCGTCTTCGGATAACGACCGCCATTCGTAGACCAGCACCGCCATGGCTTCGCCGCTGCCCCCCATGATCGACTGCAATTCACAACGAATCAGCGCCAGCACCCGTTCCCGCACATTAGCCGCCTCGGCCAGGGCCGCGCGCATCAGCGCGGTGTTGTAGCGAATGGTTTCCTCCATCACGGCGCGCAGGATTTCGTCCTTGCTTTTGAAGTGATGAAAAATACTGCCCGACTGAATACCCACCGCGCCGGCCAGATCGCGCACCGTGGTGCGTTCATAGCCTTTGTTGCGGAACAGGTGAGCCGCCACTTGCAGCAGTTTGCCGCGGGCACTGTCCGGGTCGGTCAATTGGCCATTGTCGACCAATTCGCGCATCACCCTCAGGGCTTTTTGCTCGTCCACCCGTTCTCTCCTACAGTCGATCAGTCAAATACGCCGCTCGCCGCTAAAACAGCGGGGTTGCGCGGGCAATTTAAGCCGGCCGGGGCGACCAAGCAAGCGCTTGGGAAGAAGATATTTCAGGCGTTTACAAACCAAGCGCTTGCTTGGTAGTCTCAAACCACTTCTGTCGGAGATGACCATGGAGTTGAGCGTGCCAAAAACTATCCGCATCGGTTGTGCCAGTGCCTTCTGGGGCGACACCTCGACCGCCGCCGCGCAATTGGTGCAAACCGGGCGCCTGGACTACCTGGTGTTCGATTATTTGGCCGAAATCACCCTGTCGATCATGGCCGGCACACGGATGAAAAATCCCCAGGCCGGTTACGCCAGTGATTTCATTGAAGTGCTCAGCCCCCTCCTCACTCAACTTGCCGAACAGAAAATTCGCGTCATCAGCAATGCTGGCGGGGTTAATCCGCAAGCCTGTGCGGCGGCTCTGCAAGCGGCATGCGACAAGGCCGGTGTGGCGCTGAAAATCGCCCTGCTGTTGGGTGATGACCTGCAACCGCAATTCAAACAGCTGAGCAGTCAAGGCATTCACGAAATGTTCAGCAACGCGCCATTGCCGCCAAGGTGCGTGTCCACCAACGCCTACCTCGGCGCACCGGGCATCGTCGAAGCCTTGCGTTTGGGCGCGGACATTGTGATCACCGGGCGGGTGGTCGACAGCGCCGTGGTCAGCGCTGCGCTGGTGCATGAATTCGGCTGGTCCTGGCACGACTACGACAAACTGGCCCAGGCCGCACTGGCCGGGCACATCATCGAATGCGGCGCCCAGTGCACCGGCGGCAACTTCACCGATTGGCGCGAGGTGCCGGACTACGAGCACATCGGTTTCCCCATCGTCGAAGTCAGCGCCGACAGCCAGTTCATTGTCAGTAAACCCGAAGGCTCCGGTGGGCTGGTCACACCACTGACCGTCGGCGAACAGATGCTCTATGAAATCGGCGACCCGCGGGCCTATCTGCTGCCGGACGTGGTCTGCGACTTCAGTCAGGTCAAACTTCAGCAACAGGGTAAAAATGCGGTTCAGGTGCACGGCGCCAAAGGCTTGCCGCCCACCGATCAGTACAAGGTCAGCGCCACTTACCCGGACGGTTTCCGCTGCACCGCCAGTTGCCTGATCGCCGGTATCGATGCGGTGGACAAGGCTCGGCGGGTCAGCGAAGCAATCATCAACAAGACTTCAGAAATCTTCAGTCAGCGTGGTTGGGCGCCCTACAGCGAAGTGAACATCGAACTGCTCGGCAGCGAGGCCACCTACGGGCCCCACGGCCAGCGCCAGGGCAGTCGCGAAGTGGTGATCAAACTCGCCGTGCGCCATCCGGACAAACAGGCCTTGATTGTGTTCTCCGGAAATCGCCCAGGCCGCCACTGGCATGGCACCGGGGCTGACCGGGATCGTCGGCGGGCGGCCGACGGTGTATCCGCTGATCCGACTGTTTTCGTTCCTGATCGACAAAAGTACCTGCACGCTGGACATTGATCTGCAGGGGCAGCGCCATCCCTGCGCCTTGCCGACGCTTGATCCGCTGGACACCAACGCCCTGCCCGGCCCTCACGAACTGCCCAAACCCCAGGGCCGGGCCGATGCCAGCGTTGCACTGGTCAAACTCGCGGTGGCCCGCTCCGGCGACAAGGGCAATCACAGCAACATCGGGGTCATGGCGCGCCAGCCGCAGTTCCTGCCATGGATTGCCGAAGCGCTGACGCCGGAGGTGATCGTCGACTGGATGAGCCACGTGCTCGACCCGGTCCACGGGCGTGTCGAGCGCTGGTACCTGCCCGGTACCCACAGTTTGAATTTTCTGCTGGAAAACGCCCTCGGCGGTGGCGGCGTGGCCAGTCTGCGGATCGACCCGCAAGGCAAGGCCTTCGCCCAGCAACTGCTGGAGATCCAGATTCCGGTGCCCCAGAGCATCGCCGACCAGGTCAATTAGAGGACCGCTGCCATGGCTTACGACTCGATTTTCAAACCCGACCTGTTCGCCGGCCAAACCATCATTATCACTGGCGGCGGCAGCGGCATCGGCCGTTGCACCGCCCATGAACTGGCAGCCCTCGGAGCCCATGTGCTGCTGGTGGGGCGCAAGGCCGAGAAACTCAAAAGCGTTGCCATCGAGATTATCGAAGACGGCGGCAAGGCCGACTGGAAGGTCTGCGACATTCGTGAGGAAGACGCGGTCAAGCATCTGGTCAGCGAGCTGATCCAACAATACGGACCGATTCACGGCCTGGTCAACAATGCCGGCGGGCAGTTCCCGTCGGCCTTGGCCTCGATCAACCAGAAGGGTTTCGAAACCGTGATGCGCACCAATTTGGTGGGCGGTTTCCTGATGGCCCGGAAGTCTTCAACCAATCCATGAGCAAGCACGGCGGCAGCATCGTCAACATGCTCGCCGACATGTGGGGCGGCATGCCCGGCATGGGCCACTCGGGCGCGGCGCGCTCCGGCATGGACAACCTGACCAAGACTGCTGCGTTCGAATGGGGTTATGCCGGGGTGCGGGTCAATGCCGTGGCGCCGGGCTGGATCGCATCCAGCGGCATGGACACTTACGAAGGCGCGTTCAAGGCCGTGATCCCGACGCTGCGCGAACATGTACCACTCAAGCGCATCGGCACCGAATCGGAAGTCAGTGCGGCGATTGTTTTTCTACTCAGCCCCGCAGCGGCGTTTGTCAGCGGCAGCACCTTGCGCATCGACGGTGCCGCGAGCCTCGGCGGTCGGGCGTGGCCGATCCATAAGGCGCAGAACAGCGAGTCGTACAATGGCTTTCACCGGGCGTATTTGCCGGACGTGCTCAAGGACAAGGAGTAAGCCATGCCGGTTATCCAGTCGCAAATCGACCCGTTCAGTGAACAGTTCGCCCGTAATCGCGCGGCGATGCTGGTCGGCATCGAGCACGTCCGCCAGCTCGAACAGAACCTGCTGAACAAGGCCGCCGAAGCCAGGGAAAAATTCGACAAGCGTGGCCAGTTGCTGCCCCGTGAACGCCTCAATCTGCTGCTCGACCCCGGCGCACCGTTCCTCGAATTGGCGAGTCTGGCCGGCTACAAATTGCACGACGACAAGGACGGCAGTTCCGCCGGCGGCGGCCTGATTGCCGGGATCGGCTACGTCTCCGGCGTGCGGGTGCTGGTGGTGGCGAACAACAGTGCGATCAAGGGCGGGACCATTTCCCCCAGCGGTTTGAAAAAGTCCCTGCGCCTGCAACAGATCGCCATGGAAAACAAACTGCCGGTGATCACCCTCGCCGAGAGCGGTGGCGCCAATCTCAATTACGCCGCCGAGATTTTTGTCGAAGGCGCCCGCAGCTTTGCCAATCAGGCGCGGATGTCGGCCATGGGGTTGCCGCAGATCACCGTGGTCCATGGCTCGGCCACCGCGGGCGGTGCGTATCAGCCGGGGTTGTCGGATTACGTAGTGGTGGTGCGCGGCAAAGCCAAGCTGTTTCTCGCTGGGCCGCCGTTGCTCAAGGCCGCCACCGGTGAAGTCGCCAGCGATGAAGAACTGGGTGGCGCCGAGATGCACGCGCAAACCGCCGGCACCGCCGAATACCTGGCCGAGAACGATGCCGACGGCGTGCGCCAGGCGCGCGAGATTCTCAGCCTGTTGCCGTGGAACGATCAACGGCAATGGTTACCCGAACGTCAGTGGAAAGAACCGCTCTACCCCATCGACGAACTGTTGGGGCTGATCCCGGATGATCCGAAAAAACCCTACGACGTGCGTGAAATCATCGCGCGGATTGCTGACAGCTCGAACTTCCTCGAATTCAAGGGTGAGTTCGATCAGCAGACTGTGTGCGGGCACCTGCACATTCAGGGCCGCGCCTGCGGCTTTATCGGTAACAACGGTCCCATCACACCCAAGGGTGCGAGCAAAGCGGCGCAGTTCATTCAGCTCTGCGACCAGAGCCAGACGCCGCTGCTGTTTTTCCACAACACCACCGGGTTTATGGTCGGCACCGAATCGGAACAGCAGGGGGTGATCAAGCACGGCGCGAAGATGATCCAGGCGGTGGCCAATGCCCGAGTGCCAAAACTGACCATCGTCGTCGGCGGCTCCTACGGTGCCGGCAACTACGCAATGTGCGGCCGTGGCCTCGATCCGCGTTTCATCTTCGCCTGGCCCAACAGCCGCACTGCAGTCATGGGCGGCGTCCAGGCCGGCAAGGTGCTGCGGATCGTCACCGAGGCCAAGCAGCTAAAGGATGGCCTGGTGCCGGACCCGAAAATGCTCGACATGCTGGAACAGGTCACCGCGCAAAAACTCGACAGCCAATCCACCGCGCTCTACGGCAGCGCCAGTTTGTGGGACGACGGGCTGATCGATCCGCGGGATACCCGCACCTTGCTCGGGTATTTGCTGGATATCTGCCAGGAGGCCGAGGTTCGGCCGCTGCAAGCCAACAGTTTTGGTGTAGCCCGCTTCTAGGGCGTTCAGGAGAACAATAAAAATGATCTTCACCCAGGAACACGAAGCACTGCGCCGCACCATTCGCCAATTTGTCGATCACGAAATCAACCCGCACGTCGAGGAATGGGAAAAGGCCGGGCGCTTTCCTGTCCACGAGATCTTCCGCAAGGCCGGCGATCTTGGCCTGCTGGGCATTTCCAAACCGGAAAAATTCGGTGGAATGGGCCTCGACTACAGCTATTCGATCGTCGCCGCCGAAGAGTTCGGCACAATCCATTGCGGCGGGATTCCGATGTCCATCGGCGTGCAGACCGACATGTGCACCCCGGCCCTCGCCCGCTTTGGTTCCGATGAATTGCGTGAAGCGTTTTTAAGACCGGCGATCACCGGCGAGCAAGTCGGCTGCATCGGCGTCTCGGAAGTCGGCGCCGGTTCCGATGTCGCCGGTTTGAAAACCACCGCCCGAAAGGATGGCGACGACTACGTGATCAACGGCAGCAAGATGTGGATCACCAATTCACCGAGCGCCGACTTCATTTGTCTGCTGGCCAACACCTCGGACGACAAACCGCACATCAACAAGTCGCTGATCATGGTGCCGATGAACGCGCCCGGCATCAGCCTCAGTTCGCACCTGGACAAGCTCGGCATGCGCAGTTCGGAAACCGCCCAGGTGTTTTTCGACAACGTGCGCGTGCCGCAACGCAACCGCATCGGCCATGAAGGCGCGGGGTTCATGATGCAGATGTTGCAGTTCCAGGAGGAACGGTTGTTCGGCGCAGCGAACATGATCAAGGGCCTGGAATACTGCATCGACAGCACCATCGAGTATTGCAAGGAACGCAAGACGTTCGGCAATGCACTGATCGACAACCAGGTCATTCACTTCCGCCTGGCCGAATTGCAAACCGAAATCGAATGCCTGCGCGCATTGGTTTACCAAGCCACTGAGCAGTACATCAAAGGCCAGGACGTCACCCGCCTGGCCTCGATGGCCAAACTCAAGGCTGGCCGGCTCGGCCGGGAAGTCAGTGACAGCTGCCTGCAATACTGGGGCGGCATGGGCTTCATGTGGGCCAACCCGGTGGCCCGCGCCTACCGCGATGTGCGGCTGGTGTCGATTGGCGGTGGCGCCGACGAAATCATGCTCGGGATCATCTGCAAACTCATGGGCACCCTGCCCGGTAAAAAGAAATGAACAACCTGCCGGTTTGCCAGACGCTGCTGCTCGAGTCCCACAACGGCGTGCTGCACATCACCCTCAATCGCCCGGAAAGCCGCAACGCCATGAGCTTGCAGATGGTCGCTGAACTGCGCGCGGTGCTGGCGGCAGTGAGCGATGACCGAACCGTTCGAGCCTTGGTGATCGGCGGTGCCGGCGGGCACTTTTGCGCGGGCGGCGACATCAAGGACATGGCCAGCGCCGGGCTCAAGGCCCTGAGGCCTATCGCGATTTGAACCGGGCGTTCGGTGCGCTGCTGCAAGAGGTGCAACACGCACCGCAAGTGGTGATCACGGTGCTGCAAGGTGCCGTGCTGGGCGGTGGATTAGGGCTGGCCTGTGTCAGCGACGTTGCGCTGGCCGATCATCAAGCGCAGTTCGGCCTGCCGGAAACCAGCCTCGGCCTGCTACCGGCGCAGATCGCACCGTTCGTGGTCCAGCGCATCGGCCTGACCCAGGCCCGAAGACTGGCCCTGACCGCGGCGCGATTCGACGGCACCCACGCCCGGCGAATGGGCCTGGTGCATTTTGTCGAGCATGACGCGCAAGCCCTGGCCGAGCGCCTCGATGAAGTGCTGGCCCATGTATTGTGCTGCGCACCGGGGGCGAACGCGCTGACCAAAAAGCTCTTGCTGGCGAGTGCCGGGCAGACTTGCGACTCGCTGCTGGATCAAGCGGCCGAGTGGTTCAGCGAAGCGGTGACCGGAGCCGAGGGGATCGAGGGGACCATGGCTTTTGTGCAAAAGCGTAAGCCGGGGTGGGCCTCCTAAAAGCATCGCGGGCAAGCCTTGCTCCTACAGGTTTGCTGTCATGCCCAACATTTGCCCCCGGTAGGAGCAAGGCTCGCCCGCGATGAGGCCCTGAAATTCACCGCAAAAACCAAGGGAACGCCCCATGCCCGGATTCCGCAAAATCCTGATCGCCAACCGCGGTGAAATCGCCTGCCGCATCCAGCGCACCGCCCAGGCCCTGGGTTACCGCACCGTCGCCGTCTTCAGCGACGCCGACGCCGACGCCCTGCACGTGCGGATGGCCGACGAAGCCGTGAATATTGGCCCGCCCCCTGTGCAGCAGTCGTACCTGAACATCCCGGCAATTATCGATGCCGCCCGCCGCACTGGCGCCGATGCAATACACCCCGGCTACGGCTTCCTCTCGGAAAACGCCGGATTCGCCCTCGCCTGCCAGCAAGCCGACATCACCTTCATCGGACCCAGCCCCGACGCCATCGAACTGATGGGCAGCAAGCGCTTGTCCAAACTCGCCATGATCGACGCGGGCGTACCCTGCATCAAAGGCTATCAGGGCGCCGAACAGGATGACGCAACCCTCAGCCGCGAAGCCGAACGCATCGGCTATCCGTTGATGATCAAGGCCAGCGCCGGCGGTGGCGGGCGTGGCATGCGCCTGGTACACGACACGGGTGACTTGCTGGAACAACTGCGCACCGCACGCTCCGAAGCCCTGCACGGGTTTGGCAGCGATGAACTGATCCTCGAACAAGCGCTGATTGATCCGCGTCACGTTGAGGTTCAGGTGTTCGGTGATCAGCACGGCAACCTGATCTACCTCGGTGAGCGCGACTGTTCGATTCAGCGTCGGCATCAGAAAGTCATCGAGGAAGCGCCCTGCCCGGTGATGACTGCCGAACTGCGCCAGGCCATGGGCGAAGCGGCGCTCAAGGCCGGGCGTGCGGTGAATTATGTCGGCGCCGGCACGGTGGAGTTCCTGCTCGATGCTCGCGGCCAGTTTTACTTTCTGGAGATGAATACCCGACTGCAGGTGGAACACCCGGTGACCGAGCTGATCACCGGCCTGGACCTGGTCGCCTGGCAGTTGCACGTCGCCGAAGGCCTGCCGCTGCCGCTGCGTCAGGATCAGGTGCAGCTCAATGGGCATGCCATTGAAGTGCGCCTGTACGCCGAAGATCCTGCTCAAGGCTTCCTGCCGCAGACCGGGCGTATCGACGCCTGGGAGCCGGCGTTGCAACACGGCGTGCGAATCGACCATGGCTTGATCGAAAGCCAACAGGTCAGCGCCTTCTATGACCCGATGCTGGGCAAGCTCATCGCCCACGGCGCCACCCGCGAAGAGGCCCGGCGCAAGTTACTGCGGGCAGTGCAGGACAGTGTGTTGCTGGGCGTACAAAGCAATCAACGCCTGCTCGCCAGCCTGCTGGAACACCCACAATTTATCAGCGGCGAATTCGGCACCGGGTTTATCCCGATGCATTTTTCCGACCACCCTTGCCTGCATGCCCACGTCCCGAGCACCGAAGAGCTGGCCATCGCGGCGGCGTTGCTTTATCAGGCGTCAGCGCAACATCACGCCGCGCCGTTGGCCGGTTGGCGCAACAACGCCAGCGTGCCATTGCACTATCGCATCGGTGTAGAGGATCAGGACTGGACCGTGGAGTTGAACGCGATTTCGGGCGAACCCTACCGACTTCAGATCGGCGACCGGACGCTCGAATTGAAGCTCATCCACAGCGACAGCCGTTGGGCCACCCTGGAAATCGACGGCATCCGCCAGCGTCACGCCTATCGCCTCGACGCCGGGCAACTCTGTCTGTTCACCCGCCCCGGCAGCCTGCGGCTGGTGAATCGCACTCAGTTGCCGGTCAGCAGCCAGGCCAGTGTCAGCACCGGTACGCTCAAGGCACCGATGGACGGGGCGATCGTCGACGTATTGGTCAGTGAGGGCAGCACGGTCAGCAAGGGGCAATTACTGGTGGTGCTGGAGGCCATGAAAATGGAGCATCCGCTCAAATCCGGGATCGACGGTGTGCTCAAACGCTTGCAGGTCAGGGTGGGCGATCAGGTTAAAAATCGTCAAATTTTGTTGGAGGTCGAATAAGGTGCCAGGGGGCGTTCTCAATTAGTTTCCACGCCGCGTTGTCGCCTTAAAGCGGGCCAGGCAAGGCGCAGGCCGCTAATGGTCGTTCCCTTTCCAAGGCCTGCAACGCAGGCTGGCCCGCTTTAAGGCACAACCCGAAGGGCCGGGCCTGCTGTTGTGCAGGGCTGCGTTGCTCGAAGCTTATTTGGAATGCCCCCTAGGCGGATCCGCCGGGTTTGGCTACGCTCAAGCCCTATCGGGACGCGGATACCAGGAACCCTGCGATGCCTCACTGGTTGGTCATTGATCTGGAAGCCACCACCGATGAGGGTGGCTGGCCAGTCACAGAAATGGAAATCATCGAAATCGGCGCCACCCTGGTGGACCGAAAAGGTCGAGAACTGGATCAGTTCCAGCGTTTCGTACGCCCGACGCGCCGGCCTTTGCTGACGCAGTTTTGCCGGGAACTGACCCACATCACCCAGCCCAACATCGATGCGGCGCAGCCGTTGGTCGAGGTCTGGGAAGCATTCGAGCGCTGGCTCACCCAGCATCACTCGCGCCTGGAAGGCTGGGCCAGTTGGGGCGATTACGACCGCCAACAATTGGTCCAGGAGTGGCAGCGCCTGCAACTCGACAGCTTTTTGAGTCATGTACCACATATGAATCTCAAGCAGCGGTTCGCCAAGGCACGTCGACTGGATCGCCCGCTGGGACTCAACGGCGCACTGCAACTGGCGGGCATGCAGTTCAATGGCCAGCAGCATCGGGCACTGGAAGACGCCCGCAATACGGCGCGGTTATTACCGCTGATTCTGCCCATCTAGGAAGGTGACGGCGCAAGGGGCGTTGTGCATACTGGCCGGCCCTTTTAAGCCCTTTTCGAGGAATCGCCCATGTTTAAAGTCAACGAGTACTTCGACGGCACCGTCAAGTCGATCGCCTTTGGCACCGCAGAAGGTCCGGCGACCATCGGCGTCATGGCGCCGGGCGAATACGAATTCGGTACCAGCCAGCGTGAAATCATGCACGTGGTGACCGGCGCCCTGACCGTCAAACTGCCAGACGCCAACGACTGGGAAACCTTCGCCGCCGGCAGCCAGTTCAATGTGCCCGCCAACAGCAAGTTCCAGTTGAAAGTGGCCGTCGACACCGCTTACCTGTGCGAATACCGCGGCTAAAACCCTGGGTTTTCACAACGACAAAAAAATGCCCGTGTCTGACGACGCGGGCATTTTTCGTTTGAAGGCTTTTTACTCGAGAATGGTCACCGGCATACCGACCTCAAGTCGACCAGTGCTGTCGTTGACCAGGTTCTGGCCGAACATCGCACCATCTTCCTCTGCCCGATACTTCTGCAACGTGGCGAGTGGCTCACGATCATCGCTGCGTAAACCGGTCTGCGGATCGATGGTGGTCAGGATGCAGCGCGAGCACGACTTGACCACCCGGAACTCGACGTCGCCGATGCGGATGCGCTTCCAGCCGTCTTCAGCAAATGCTTCGCTGCCTTCAATCACCAGATTGGGCCGGAAGCGCAGCATCTCCAGCGGACGACCCACCTTGAGCGACAGGTCTTCCAGCGAGGCCTGGCCGATCAGCAACAGCGGGAAACCATCGGCGAACGCGACCTGATCGTCGTCCTTGCCGTAGCCGGCCGCGGTGGTGCGCGCGCGATCCAGCGGCACTTGTACCAGTCGTGTCGGTTTACCAATGAATCGGCTGACCCAGGCACCCGCCGCATCACCGGCATCGGGCACCCGCAGGGTGTCGCGCCAAATGGTCACGCCATGCAGTTCGGCGTCGCTGCCGGGCAAGGCAATATCGATCGGTGAATGGCCAGGTGCAGTGAGGGTCAAGCCACCGTCGGCATTCCACAGCGCCGACAGCTGACTCATCTGCGCCACTGCGCGCTGGGTCAGGAAGCGTCCGCTGGCCTCGTCCACCAACATCCAACGTCGATCTCCGTCCAGGCCCAGTTTGTCGAGGCTGACCTGTTGCAGGGGCTCGCCCTTGCCGGATTTCAACGGATAACGATAAAGCGCGCTAAGACGCAGCATGGCCAGCTCCCTGGTAGGCAAAAACGCCACCCTATACGAGCTTGATCGCCGAATCAAAGGCTGAGAACACTACACACCTAGTGGGAGCGGGCTTGCTCGCGAAAGCGGTGTGTCAGTCAACATTGATATCGACTGACACGGCCTCTTCGCGAGCAAGCCCGCTCCCACAGGTAGACCAAGTCGTTATCAGGCCGGCACTTCGTCGAGCATCAGGCGTTGGCGCACCACGTCGACGAGCTTGTCTGGCTGGAACTTGGAAAGGAAGTTGTCGCAGCCGACCTTCTTGACCATCGAATCGTTGAAACTGCCGGATAGCGAGGTGTGCAGGACCACATAAAGGCCACGCAGGCGCGGGTCGTTACGGATTTCGGTGGTCAGGCGATAGCCATCCATTTCCGGCATTTCCGCATCGGTGAAGATCATCAGCAGTTTGTCGGTCATGACAACGCCGGTATCGGCCCAGGCTTTAAGCATGTTCAGGGCCTTCAGGCCGTCGCTGGCGATGTGCATCTTCACGCCCAACTGTCCGAGGGTGTCGCGCAATTGCGAGAGCGCCACATTGGAGTCGTCCACCAGCAGCACTTCACGGCCACGGGCACGTTCCAGAACCGGATCATCCAGTTTGTCCTTGGACACCTTGGCGTTGTACGGAACGATTTCGGCCAGGACTTTTTCCACGTCGATGATCTCCACCAACTGGTCATCGACCTTGCTGATGGCGGTCAGGTAATGCTGGCGACCGGCGCTGGTCGGCGGCGGCAGAATGGCTTCCCAGTTCATGTTGACGATGCGGTCCACGCCACCGACCAGGAACGCCTGCACCGAACGGTTGTACTCGGTGACGATGATGGTACTGGTGGGGCTTGGCACCAGTGGACGCATGCCGATGGCCTGGGACAGGTCGATGACCGGCAGGGTCTGGCCACGCAGGTTGACCACGCCGCAGACAAACGGATGGCGCTGGGGCATCAGGGTCAGTTTCGGCAGTTGCAGCACTTCCTGAACCTTGAACACGTTGATCGCGAACAATTGCCGCCCGGCCAACCGGAACATGAGAATTTCCAGGCGATTCTCACCCACCAGTTGCGTGCGTTGGTCTACCGTGTCGAGAATGCCGGCCATTAATGACTCCTGGGCTTGTTCTGATGAATTTACTAAAGAGGGTTATCGGCTGTTATTGCCGGACCTTGACCCTCAGACAAAATGCCATGCCCAGCCATTGATGCCACATTAACATCATGCTTTACTGACCCCGTATTTTTCATCACACCTGACTCCTGCGGCGCGACCTCGGTTTGCACGTTAGGTTCCCCTGTGTAAGGGATTCCCCTAGTAACAATCAGGCCCAACCTGATATTCGCAATATCCAATAGCCATTAATGTGACGCCATTCTCATTGCATGAACGGAGTCAGGCTTTTGTGTGCGATCGCAGGTCAGTGGCCCTCCACCCTCTCGAGTTCTCCAGCGTGTGCAATAGCCTGCCGGGGTGCGTTCGCGCAAAAACTCGTGATTATCGACACACACGACATTCCCTCACCTGACATGAAGTTGTGGAGATAAGCATGCCGTACGACCATAAAGAGGGCGCTCAACGGCTTCCCGAGTTTCTCGTCGAGGCTGAAACACTCCTGGCTAAATCCGAGGAATGTCTCAGTCATCTGCAACTGATCAGCAATGACACCGACGCCATTGACTGCATGCTCAGCTCCCTCCTGAAGCTGGCAAACAAGGCTGATGCCCTGGCACTGGAAGCGGTTTCAGAATTTTCGCTGCATATTCATGGCTTGTTGAATCACGCCCAACACCACCTGGCCCTGAACGATCAAGCCCTCGATGCGCTGAAAGATTGCTTTACGCTGATGGCCTGGCAACTTGAACTTATCGATCAGAAAACCGGACAGTTAACCCTCGATGACAGAGAGCAGACGTCTTTGATTGAGGCGTTTGCCTTTCAACTCGGGCAAAACCGTTTTCAGCCCCCGTCCACGCCAAGCCACTTACCCTCGTGGCCTTCTCGGAACGGCAAGCCTAGATTTGCCGGCCAACTGGCGACGCCTGGTTGTCTTATTGCCCAGACCCCACTCAATAACTCGAGCGCGCCTGTCGCAATTGAAACTTTCATACCTGTCAGCGACAGCACTAAACAAATAACTGTTTCTGTCGCGCAAGGACTATTGCTCTAGCACTCAGGTAATACCTGAGCATAAAAATAAATCGCCAATTACCTTCGGCACCCTCGTGTGACAATAACCACACTTTTTCCATTATGGAACTAACGTCCAGAACAGCCAAATTCCTGACTGTCTGGACATATATGCCAAACGCGACCAACGGTATCTTAAGTGGTATTATGCCGCCCATTAGTTGGCTTCAATTAATGGCATCGTGATTCCAGACGAAAGCGGCCCGATAAACTTCAAGGCCCGATTTCAACCACTGGTTTCACCCGTTGAAGTCGGTGTTTCACCCAATAGTTTTTTTCAGACAGAGATCCGTCAGGCCCCCTGACCGATCTGCCCGCAGCGAATATCCATTGGCTCCATCCGCTATGTACGCCAGCCTCAAGTCAATCACCACGTGGCCACCTTCCCGAGAAAACGCGCGTCGGTTCACTCTGTTGCTGTGTACTTGCTCAGCACTTGGCAGCGCGTTGGTCTATGGCTTGTCCACTCACCTGCCGGCGGGTCTGCTGGTGCTCAATATGGCAGCACTTGCCTGCGTCTGGGTCGGGCATCGCCTCTCTCGCAAATCAATAAAGTTTCAGCCACAAGAGCTGGCCGACCGGCTTCTGCAAGTACAGGAAAACGAACGCCATCGGCTCAGCCGGGAGTTGCACGACGACATCGGCCAGTTACTGACGGCAGCGAAACTTCAAAGTGAATGGCTCAAACGTCGGCTGCCCGAAGACCTGCAGGACCACTGCTCGACGCTCTGCGATACCCTGGAAGAAACATTGACCAAGGTGCGTGATGTGTCGGCCATCCTCAATCCTCGGCAACTGACCAGTCTTGGGCTGGAAGCCAGTTTGCGGGCACACTTGCTCAAGACCCTGGCCAATACGTCGGTGCACTGGAGCCTGGAGTGTCATCAGCGCCTGACCGGGATCCCGGAGGAAATGGCCCTGGCGGCCTTCCGGATTACTCAGGAAGCGGTGACCAATATCCTGCGCCACGCCGAGGCCAGGAATTTGTTGGTACGCCTGCAACGCCTGCCTCAGGGCCTGACACTGCTGATCAGCGACGACGGCCAGGGCTTTGCGCCCGCGGTAAACCCCGGGCGTGAAGGGCAGCGCGGAATGGCCGGGATGTCGGAACGGATCGATCAATTGGGCGGGACCTTGAGCGTGACCAGCGAGCCGGGCAAAGGCACTCAAATCGAAGCACTTTTCCCCTGGGCACCCCGCGCGCTCGAGCGGGCCAGCACGAATAAGGTTCTGCGTTGACTTGTAACTTACTTCTGGTGGATGACCACTCGCTTATCCGGGCAGGCGTGCGCGCTCTGGTGCTGGATATTCCCGGCTACGCGGTCGTTGGCGAGGCCAGTGACGGCTCGCAACTGCTGGAGATGGTCGAGCAACTGTCGCCGGACATCGTCCTGTTGGATATTTCCATGAAGGAAACCGGCGGCCTCGAAGCCTTGCAGCGACTTAAAAGAGTTCGCCCGCAAAGCAAGGTACTGATTCTGTCGATGCACACCGACCCGACACTGATCATGCAAGCGTTGGAGTCCGGCGCCCACGGTTACTTGCTCAAGGACACCACGGCCACCGAGCTCGAACACGCACTGGACGCCTTGCGCAACAACGAACGCTATCTGAGCCCGGCCATTGCCCACACGGTGATCAACCAGGCACTGACGCGCACTCAGAAAAACCAGCCGACTATTGCGGACTCTCACAACCTGACGGCCCGTCAGCTGGAAATCCTGCGCCTGATCGTTCGCGGCAAATCCACCCGGGAAATCGCCAACGGTCTGGGCCTGAGTATCAAGACGGTCGAAACCCACCGCGCGCAGATCATGAAACGCTTGCAGATCTACGACGTGGCAGGCCTGGTGCTGTTTGCCGTGCGCGAACAGATCATCAGCCTGGATGATTGACCGCCGGCGATGAACCCAGCAGCGGCGAGTTCGGCGGTAAATGCACACGCAATGCCGCCTCACGCGCCTCGAAACGCAAGCTGTCGCCCTCCAGAGGCTCACCATCGAGGTTGATGTGCAGGCCTTCCGCGACTTTGATCTCGACCCACGGCAAACGGGCTCGCACGAACATGTTGTCGATGCCGAAGCCATCGGCCAGCAGGTTTTTCAAAGTGCCGACCAGCTCCTGCGGCGCCGGCAGAATGCTGATATCCAGCAATCCATCGTCAACCAGCGCTTGCGGGCACAGCACACGACCACCACCGGCCTGTCGGCCATTTCCGATACCTAATGCCAACAGCTCGCCACGCCAGTAAAAGTCCGGTCCCTGCAATTCGCCATAGGCCGCATGCAATTCACTGAAGCGCGATAAACCGGTGAACAGGTACGCCGCCCCACCCAGAACCTTTTTCAGTTCCTCCGACGTATTGGCGGTGACATTACTGCCAAAACCGCCAGTGGCCATATTCAGAAACACTTGTCCGCCTACCTCGCCCAGGTCGATAGAGACCGGGACGCTGTCCAGAAGCTCCAGTGCCCGGGCAGGCTCCAGAGAGATGCCTGCTGCGCGCGCAAAATCATTAGCGGTTCCCAATGGCATCAACACCAGGCTGGACTCGTTCGAATGCGCGGCCATGGCCTCGGCGATATCGCGAAAGGTGCCATCGCCGCCGCCGGCAATAATCTGCGTATAACCCGCTGCCTGCGCTTCACCCACCAGACGCAGGGCGTCGCCCGCCTCCCAGGTCAGCCGAACGGCCAGCTTCCAGCCCTCCTTGCGCTTGCCTTCGACGGCCGCGCGCACGTCTTCGTTGAGTGCCTGCTTGCCATGCAGAATCAACAGCGCCTTGCGCTCATCCATTGCTGTCACTCCCCATGATTGGAATCCGTATGGGAGATGTTGACCTCGCAGGCACCGGAAAAAGTCAGCAGAACTTGAATTAATTCAGTTCTCGGGCGCCTCTCGCCCTATAGAGCGGGATATTTTCTTACAAAACGTGAGGAATCGGCTCAATTGACCGAGCCCGGTGATTGGTACACCTTGGGGGCTTGGGGTTTCAATCACCCAAATACATACACACAAGGATGTGCACGCAATGAATGCAAACGCCTTAAGGGCTCATCAGGCTCAATTCAAAAGCAGCGCAAAACCCACTGGAGAAGTTGATATGGACCCTGGCGTCATTGCACTGGAGACACACCTCAAGTGCATCCGCAGGGAAATGGATGAGGTGCGTGGTGACGTGAGATCCATCAAACACCGACTGGCTTACTCCACCGGTGCAACCGCCGTGATCCTGGGACTTCTGGGGTGGGTCGCCCACAGCCGGTTCGAACAGGTCGTAACGCTCCTGGTGCATTAAGCGCCACGGATGCACGCAAGACCCGGCTCAAGCTACCGGGGCCTGCGTGGGTCAGCCAATAGCTGGCATCAGCTCAAGACTTCACTCAGGGGAATGAAATTGACGTATTCACCCTCGATCAGCGTCCGGTCCTCCAGCACTTCAACCAGGCCCTCAGCCCAAGCGGCGCTGCGTAATACCCCGGAACTCTGGTTCCTGTAGATGATCGCCCGACCCTTCTCGAGACGCCCGCGCAGGTACTCGCGTCGGTTGCCTGCCTTGGGCCAGACAAACCCTGCCGGCACAGGAAATTTGAGCGGTTCGACGTCTTTGACGCCTTGACGGCGAAAGAGATAAGGCCGCGCCAGTAAGGCAAAAGTCACCAGCGTCGACGCCGGGTTACCCGGCAAACCAATCACCGGCACACCACGAAAATGCCCGAACGTCAGCGGTTTTCCGGGCTTGATGGCGAGCTTCCAAAGCGTCAGTTCGCCCTCTTCGCGCAGGGCCATGCCGAGGAAATCGGCTTCGCCCACGGAGACACCTCCCGTGGACAAAATCAGGTCGACATCCGTCAGTTCGCTTAAACGAGCGCGAGTTATTTCCAGATCATCCACCAGGATGCCCGCGTCAAAGACCTCGCAACCCAAACGCTGCAACCAGCTACAGAGCAACACGCGATTACTGTTGTAGATCTGCCCCGGGCCCAGGGCCTGACCGGGTTCGACCAGTTCATCGCCGGTGGATAGCACCGCGACGCGAACCTTGCGCACCACATCAAGCTCGGCACAGCCCAGTGAAGCCGCCAAGCCCTGCTCGATCGGCCCCAGACGCGTGCCCGCCGACAAGACCAACTCGCCGACAGTGGTTTCCTGGCCTTGCGGGCGAATGTTTTGACCCACCGTCATGGCCTCGGTGAACACGACGCGCTCGTCTGCCTGAACCTCAGCGTTCTCCTGCATTTCCACGCAGTCCGCACCCTCGGGCACCGGCGCACCGGTGAAGATTCGTGCGCAAGTCCCAGGCTGCAAGGGCTGCGGTGCCTGGCCAGCAAAAATTCTCTGGCTGACCACCAGCGGTTCGCCGGTCCAATCGGCCAGACGCAAGGCATAACCGTCCATGGCACTGTTGGGCCAGGGCGGCAAATCCAGTGTCGAGATCAGATCGTCCGCCAGCACTCGTCCCTGAACCTGCGCCAGCGGCAGGCGTTCACGTTCAAGAATCGGCGCCGCTTCAGCCATTTCCAGCAAACGCGCGAGCGCTACCTCGACCGGCATCAAACTGCCCGTCTTGCCAGGCTTACCCGCGGGATTCACAGGGCGCCGCCTGTTTCAGATGAGGGACGAAATTGCACGGACGGTGCCGCGAATCCAGTTGCTCAGCGAGAATGCCATCCCAACCGGTGCGCACGGCATTGGTCGAACCTGGCAAGCAGCAGACCAGCGTGCCGTTGGCCAGACCGGCCAAGGCTCGGGACTGCACGGTCGAGGTACCGATGTCTGCCACCGAAATCTGCCGGAACAGCTCGCCAAAACCATCAACCCGTTTATCCAGCAGGCAACTCACCGCTTCCGGCGTGCTGTCGCGGCCGGTGAACCCGGTACCGCCAGTGATCAGCACCACCTGCACGACATCGTCGGCAATCCAGGTGGCGACTTGCGCACGAATTTTGTAGAGATCATCTTTAAGCAGCACCCGCGCCGCGAGGTTATGACCGGCAGCGCTCAGGCGGTCGACGAACACCTGGCCTGAAGTGTCGGTTTCCAGGGTACGGGTATCACTGACAGTCAGCACCGCGATGTTAAGCGGCGCGAAAGGTACATCAGCCTTGGTTTTCATAGGCTCGTCCAGTTGTAGGGTAAACAGCCCGGTGTTATATCACAGCGCCTCATTTTTTCGCCGCCCCCACGGAGAGTTGCCATGACATCAAATACACCACTGTCGCCGTGTTCCATTCTGCTCCTGGCGGGAGGGCGCGGCCAACGCATGGGCGGCCAGGACAAGGGTTTGATCGAATGGCATGGCGAACCGCTGATTGCACACCTGCACCGCAAGACCCGTGCACTCAGCGATGACCTGATCATCTCCTGCAATAGAAACCAGGAAAAATATGCGCCGTATGCCGACCGATTGGTCGTTGATGATCTCGCCGATTTCCCGGGCCACTGGCCGGTATTCGTGCTGGCCTGAAGGCCGCTCGCCATCCACATCTGCTGGTGTTGCCCTGTGATGTGCCGCGGATTGATGATGCACTGCTTCAAAGCATGCGCGAAACGGCCGGGCTTCATCCGGACAAACCGCTAATGCTGCGCCACGGCGAACATTGGGAGCCGTTGCTGTGCATTATCCCCGTCGCCCTTCTGGATGCGTTCGAAAACGCCTGGAGCGAGGGTGAACGCAGCCCGGGCCGGATCATGCGCCAGCTCGGCGCCACTGCCCTGCAATGCCCTGACAATGACCCTCGCCTGGCCAACCTGAACACCCCCGAACTGTTAAGTGCACATACCACTGTGTCAGACTGACACGAGAAGGAACTTGCGCACGTTGCATACGTCTACAAGCTCAGTAACCAAAAGAATTCATATTCGGAGACACGCTCATGACTCAACGGACCCTCGCCACATTCATGCTCGCGCTGGGCCTTGCCACCCTCGCCGGTTGCGCATCGCCAACAGTGATCACCTTGAATGACGGTCGTGAAATCCAGGCCGTCGACCAGCCTAAATTCGATTCCGAGTCGGGTTTCTACGAGTTCGAACAGTTGGACGGCAAGCACACTCGCATCAACAAGGATCAGGTTCGTACTGTTAAAGAGTTGTAATCTTTGCGGTGATAACCGGATACAGAAAAGCCCGCTAAATGCGGGCTTTTTCGTGGGCCAAACATCGTGCGACGAGCGATCACCACTGCAAGGTGATGGTGCTTTCGAAGGCTCGTTCCTGACCTGTGACCGGGTCCACAAAGCGCAGCCCCTGGGCCAGCAACTTCAAGGGATTGGTATAGTCATCCTCGACATCCTTGAGCACCTGCGGATAGAACGGATCATTGCAGATACTCGCGCCTAACGCTGTCATGTGCACCCGTAACTGATGCTTTTTACCGGTGACCGGATAGAGCCCGTAACGCCAGAGCTCGCCGTTTTTCTCCCTGACCTCGACCGCCGTCTCGGTGTTGCTGACGCCCGGACCTTCCTGCATGCGGAAGAAAGGTTCGCCATCGACAAGCCGGCTTTTATGGACCAACGGAAAGGCCAGTTCAGGCAATGCCGGCGCAATGGCCTCGTAGCGTTTTTCGATTTGCCGCGTCGGGAACAACGACTGATACGCCGAACGCGTCTGAGGATTGGCTGAAAACAGCACAAGCCCCGCGGTATGCCGGTCAATGCGGTGCAAAGGCACCAGGTGGGGATTATCCAGGCGGTGGATCAGCCGCCGCAGCAGGGTTTGCTCCACGTATTCGCCAGCCGGTGTTACGGGCAGAAAGTGCGGTTTGTCCGCGACTACCAGATGTTCGTCGGCGTACAGGATCGACTCGATCACCGGAATCGGCTTTTCGTCCGGCACCTCACGGAAATAGTGAATCCGCAGACCTTCCTTGTAGGGCAGATCAAGGGCGATCGGCAGGCCTTGACCGTCAAGGACGCGCCCGCGAGCGATCCGGTCCAGCCACTGCTCACGACCAATGGCGCGAAAGTGCTCGCACAGGCAATCGAGTACGGTCTGCCACGGGCCTGGCGGCAAGTAGAGGGTGCTGGCCTGGCTGTGTGCAGCCGAAAAAGATGAAGTGGACATACGAAAGCTCTAACCCTCAATGCAGGGCGGCATTATCCAACAGTGGCTGAAGCGAACCTAGCGAAGAATCCTCAGGCCGGAATCGACGCGGACCGCGCGGCCGCTTCCGTGAACTCCTTGAGCCAGCGCAGCACATCCACCGCCTCCCAGCGGCCGGGATCGTAAAGCGCATACATCAAGCCCTGATAACCCACCACATCCAGTTGCCGGTGATAGCCTGCGCGCTGGAACAAGGCTTCGATTTCGGCGAAACAGGTGTTGAAATGCAGCTTGTTGAACGGGGTTTTACCTTCGGTGACCAAGCCATCCAGACGCAATTCTAGGACTGCCTCGCGCACTACGTCGGCCGACATCCGGTTCACGCTGTTCTTCAATTGTTCGACATTGACCACGGTTCATCCCTCTGACTCACGGGATCACCTGGCCAACTCCGAAAGAGAAGGATGCAGGGCAGGCAATCCGAATAACTGTACGGACATACAGTAACCGAATAACCTGTTTTGCGCCAATGGATGAACGCAACACCTCGACGGGTGGGGGGCGCTCAGCGCAAGAACGCCACGACCTGCTCGGCATCGAAGGGCCAATCGAGTTCAGCGCCACTATCAAGACGCCGCAACACCGGGATACGCAGGCCATAGTCCTCGACCCAATCTTCGTTTTCCGCGATATCGACCAACTCCACCAACAAACCGTGCTCGACCAAGGGCATCAGTTCTTCTTCGGCAAGTTCACACAGATGGCAACCCAGGGTGCCAAAAAGCTGACATTCAGGAGGCATGACAAACAGACCAGGCAAAGTGAGGTTTCATTCTAGGCCCACCTAAGCTCTCGAGCCAATTTCCGTAAGGTCTGGAGACATCCCCTTCGGTCAATTTCAAAAGATTTCGGCAATCGCCTGATGCATATCATTTGCGCCGAATGCCATTTGCGCGATGCTCTCGACTTTTTTGCCTCTACGCTTGGGTAGCCCGAAGTCGTCGCCGGAGTTTTTTGTGTTTGCCAATCTGTTAATCATCCTCGCCTCCTCCCTGGTGGTCATTGCCCTGTTCCGGCGCCTGCGCTTGCCGCCGGTGCTGGGCTACCTCTGCGTGGGACTGATGATTGGGCCTACGGCACTTGACTGGGTGAACGAAAGCGACGAGTTACCTGACCTCGCCGAGCTGGGCGTGGTGTTCCTGCTGTTCTCCCTGGGGCTGGAGTTTTCCCTGTCGAAAATGCTCGCGCTGCGCCAAGTCGTGTTCGGCCTCGGCAGCCTGCAAGTGCTGGGCTCCGGGATGCTGCTGGGGGCTTTGCTGATGCTGTTTGGTATGTCCGTCACACCGGCATTGTTGCTCGGTGCCGGCCTGGCGTTGTCTTCCACGGCGATTGTCAGCAAGGAGCTTGGCAGCCTGGGCGAGATTTTCAGCAGTCACGGCCAGAATGCCATCGGCGTGCTGCTGTTCCAGGACGTAGTGGCGGTGGTGCTGCTGACCCTGGTGCCGGTGTTTGCCGGCAGCAGCGCTCAAGCCTGGTATTGGGCACTCCCCCTCACACTGGCCAAGACCGTGCTGCTGTTTGTAGGCCTGCTGCTGGCCAGTCGCTGGTTGCTGCCCCGATTGTTCCATGAGGTGGCCGCGTCCCGTTCTGCGGAACTGTTCGTGCTACTGGCCCTGGTCATTGTGCTGCTGACTGCCTGGCTGACGCACCTGCTAGGCCTCTCCCCGCCCTCGGCGCATTTCTGGCTGGCATGTTGCTGGGGGAAAGTCATTACCGGCATCAGATCGAGGCCGATATCCGGCCGTTCCGCGACATCCTCCTCGGGTTGTTTTTCGTCAGTATCGGCATGTTGATCGACTTGCGGCTGTTTGCCAGCCACGGCCTGCTCATTCTCGGCTTGACCCTCGGCCTGCTCTTGATCAAGGGCAGCGTGGTGGCCCTGCTGGTCAAATGGCGTGGTAGCGACGGCGAGACGGCGTGGCGTAGCGGCTTGGCATTGTCTCAAGGTGGTGAGTTCTGCTTTGCCTTGATGGCGCAGATGCAGCAGCACAAACTGATGCCCGCCGACCTCGGCGGCCTGCTGCTGGCCACAACGTTCTGTTCGATGCTGGTCACGCCGCTGTTGCTGCGGGCCGCGCCACGGATTGCCGCACGCCTGCACCGCAAACCCAATGACGAAGCAAAACTCGAGGAAATCAGTGCGCTCAACGCCGGGCTGCAAGGCCATGTGGTGATTTGCGGTTACGGTCGCGTGGGACAATCCATCGGACGCTTTCTGCACAACGCGCAACAACCTTATATCGCCCTGGATAACGACCCCGTGCGGGTCCAGGAAGCCGCTGCCGGTGAAAGCAGCGTGCATTACGGCGACTCTCGTCGCGGCGAGTTGCTGGCCGCCGTCGGGTTTGAACGGGCCAGGTTGCTGGTGATCGCGGTGGACAAGACCGACATTGCACTACTGATCTTGAAGGAAGCACGCCGACTCAACCCGAGCGTGCCGATCCTGGTGCGCACCCGGGACGACAGTCAGTGGGCCGAATTGAAAGCAGCCGGTGCCAATGAAGTCGTTCCGGAACTGCTGGAGTCGAGCCTGATGCTCGCCTCCCATGCGCTGATCATGCTGGGTTTGCCAGCGCATCAGGTCCAGGAGCGTGTCGATCAGGTGCGCCACGATCGCTATCGCCTGCTGCACCGGTTTTACCCCGGTGCAGAAGATGAGGAAAACTAGTCCTGGCTCACGGCGCCGATCTTGTGCACCGACAGGTCCGCGCCGTAATACTCCTCTTCCTGACTCAGGCGCAGCCCGTGGAACGCCTTGATCGTGCCATACACCGCAAAGCCACCGGCCAGTGCCACGACCACACCCAACGAAGTCCCGAGCAACTGGCTGATCAGGCTCACCCCGCCCAAACCGCCCAAGGCAGTCTGACCGAAGATGCCGCAAGCAATCCCGCCCCACACGCCGCACAGGCCATGCAATGGCCAGACACCCAGCACATCGTCGATGCGCCATTTGCCTTGGGCAGCGGTGAAGCACCAGACGAACAACGCCCCGGCAATCGCCCCGGTCACCAGTGCACCCACCGGATGCATCAGGTCGGAACCGGCACAAATCGCCACCAGCCCGGCCAGCGGGCCGTTATGCAGAAAGCCCGGGTCATTGCGCCCGACGATCAACGCCGCCACGGTGCCACCGACCATGGCCATCAGCGAATTCACCGCCACCAGCCCGCTGACGCCTTGCAACGTCTGTGCGCTCATGACATTAAAGCCGAACCAGCCAACGATCAGAATCCACGACCCCAAGGCCAGGAAGGGAATGCTCGACGGCGCAAACGCCACCAGTCGACCGTCGCGATAACGCCCCTGCCGTGGCCCGAGCAACAATACCGCTGCCAGCGCCAACCAACCGCCCATGGCGTGGACCACCACGGAACCGGCGAAATCATGGAAACTGGCGCCAAAATGCTCCAGCAACCAGGCTTGAAAACCGAAGTTACCGTTCCAGATCATACCCTCGAAAAACGGATAGATGAACGCCACGATCAGCGCAGTCGCGCACAACTGCGGAACGAAGCGTGCACGTTCGGCAATACCGCCGGAAATGATCGCCGGGATCGCCGCGGCAAACGTCAGCAGAAAAAGAACTTCACCAGCGCGTAACCATGATCGGCATTGATCACCGCCGCCGGTTGCATGAAAGTGACGCCGTAGGAAATCCAGTAGCCTATAAAGAAGTAGGCCAGCGTCGAAATGGCGAAGTCACTGAGGATCTTCGACAAGGCATTGACCTGGTTCTTTTGTCGAACCGTGCCGACCTCCAGAAACGCGAAACCGGCGTGCATGGCCAACACCATGACTGCACCGATCAGAATGAACAACGTGTTGGAGCTGTGGACCAGACTGTCCACAGCGCTTTGCAGATTTTCCATGGGGTTGGCAGACCTGAAGGCTAAAAAAGCACCAAAGCAGTTCACGCAGGCAATCCATGCACCAAGTTGCGCCTTATCGCAACCAACGTATTGATTCCAATGAACCGCTTTGGCGCACAAGGCCGGAACCTTTGCGCGGGTTTTGATTATTTGAGTTATGGTTTTGCTCAAATCATGCCCAGCAACAGCGCAATGGCGCGAGCTGACGCACCACGACGTAGCAAAAGTTGTACCAGTCATTTGTACTGAACCTTCACCCAAGGCTCATACTCGAACGCATCAGAAGCCACCTACGGAGATCTACCCATGGCCAGCATCAAGGCAAAGACTGCTCAAGAAATCCTGATGAACGATTTTCAAACCCTGGTCAGCGATACCGAACGGTTGCTGGAACACACCGCGTCCCTGGCCGGCGATCAAGCCGATGAGTTGCGCGACCAGATCCACGACAGTCTGCTGCGCGCCCGCGAAACCTTGAAGCTGACCGAGGAATCCTTGCGTGATCGCGGTCAGGCAGCAGTCACCGCCACCGAGGATTACGTTCAGGCCAACCCATGGCAATCGGTCGGTATCGCCGCCGGCGTGGGTTTCCTCATCGGCCTGCTAGCCACGCGTCGCTGATATGTCTATCGGCGAATCCGGCTCGTCCGCGACGGGCACCAGTGCTACAACGCGGCGCCTGGGTGCCGCATTTCTAGGGTTGCTGCACAGCCATGTCGAACTGTTCGGCATCGAATTGCAGGAACAGAAAGCACGCACCGTCAGCCTGTTGCTGTTTGCAGGCCTGGCGCTGGTCTTTGCCTTGCTGTTGCTGGTGGGGTTATCGACGCTGGTGATGATCCTGTTTTGGGACACCTACCGCCTGGCTGCGATCATCGGGCTTTGCGTGTTCTACACCCTGGCTGCGATATTTTGCGGGATGCGGCTCAAGGCTGCGGTCTTCGATGAGTCCTCACCCTTCCATGGCACCTTGGAAGAATTGGCCAACGACCGGGAGCGCCTGCTGCCATGAGCCTGCCTGAATTGCCTCACAACTGCTCCCGCGCCGAAATGCGCAAGGCGCTGATCCGCTTGCGCATGGAAATGCACCGCCAGGAAATTCGCCAGGAATCCCGGCAACTGCTGCAACCCTTGCAGCGAGTACGCGGGATGACGCAAAACCTGCAGGACGGTTTCGGCATCAAGCATGCTCCGCTCTGGGGCATGGCCGCTGTGACCCTGCTCGGTTTTCTCACCGGCAAGGGCGCCAAAAACGGTGGCGTCAGCAGCCTGACTCGCCTGGTTCAACTCGGCGCCAGCCTGGGGCCGCTGATCAAACTGGTCATGCAGGGCTCCTCACGTAAACCCTGATCAGCCGCTATCTGGCTGCATTCTTGCAATACCACCGGGATGAACCTCTTTATCGAGGGGTTCGATCCTGCCTACCCGGTGACCAGGTTTATCCAAAAACAAGACCTTACTAAGGAGGCCTCGTGATCGACGGGCAACCGCTCGCCTGCTTTCAGCCGTTCATCGATACCGCGACCGGCCGTATCGCCGGCGTCGAGGCGCTGGGTCGACTGCGTCAGGCCGATGGTCATTTGACCTCTGTCGGCCCGTTGTTCGCCGACCCGCGAACCCCGGCCATCGCTCTGCGCCGTCTCGACCGACAGATCCGCGATAACGCCCTGAGTCGTTTGCATGAGGCCCCTGCGGACTGGTTTCTGAGCCTGAACATGTCACCGCGCTGGATCAGTCGCTTGCGCCCGGACCAAGCGCTGCCAAGCCTCAAGCAATTGGCCAGGCATGGCGTCGATCCGCAACGCATTGTCTTCGAGATCACTGAGCTGGGGGCGACAGCCAACGCCTGGCCGAAGTGGTGGCGCGCTACCGCCAGGCCGGCGCACGGATCGCGATCGATGACTTCGGTGCCGGTTACTCGCAACTCGATCGTGTGCTGGCCCTGCAACCGGACATTCTCAAGCTCGACATGCGCCTGTTTCAGGCCGCCGCCTTGGGCGGTCCGAGCAGCGAAGTGGTCAAGGCCCTGGCGCAAATGGCCGAGAAAACCGGGTGCTGGATCATCGCCGAAGGGGTGGAAACCGAGGCCCAGCTTAATTTCGCACTGGAGTGCGGTTCACGCTATGTGCAGGGATTTCTGTTCGCCCGGGCGCAAACCGGTTTCTTTACCACCGATGCCTTTGTCGAACAGTTCGCGCAACTGCGCCAACGTTATGTTCAGCGCAAGCTGACGGAACGCGGCCGGCTGATGATCATGCGCCGGCAACTCACCGAGCTGATGGCGATCCTGCAAGACTGGGCTCAGGCCCGCGCGCCCCTCAGCGCCTTGCCGCAGCTTGATGCTTTTCCCTGGCTGCTGCGCTTCTACCAGTGCGACCGTCACGGCACACAACTGACGCCCAACCTTGAGTGGCGCAACAACTGCTGGAAGGCCGACAACCGCTACCTGGGCCACAACTGGTCATGGCGCCCGTACTTCTATCACTTGCTGGCCGAGGGTTGGGATGAGCGTCGACTGACCCTTTCCAATACCTACCGCGATGCCACCAGTAACCAGTATTGCCTCACTGCCGGGCAGTTTTTCGACAATGGCGAGCGACTGCTGCTCATCGATATCGACGCCGCCGGGTTGTAGTTCTGCTTGCAGGCACTGGTGCGAGTAAGGACACTGGGCCATCAGTCACTTGACGGAGAGACCCAGCCTTGGATTGGCAAACCCTGCTCACCCGAGAACGCCTCGGAAAGCCGCTGTACAGCCCGGAAGAACTCGGCCGCAGCCCTTTTCACAAAGACCACGACCGTATCATTTTCTCTGGCGCGTTCCGCCGCCTGGGGCGCAAGACTCAGGTCCATCCGGTCTCCAGCAACGATCACATCCACACGCGCCTGACCCACTCGCTGGAAGTCAGTTGCGTCGGCCGCTCCCTTGGGATGCGCGTCGGCGAAACCATCCGCAGTGCCCTGCCCGACTGGTGCGAACCCAGCGACCTGGGCATGGTCGTGCAATCGGCTTGCCTGGCCCATGACATCGGCAATCCGCCCTTCGGTCACTCCGGCGAAGACGCAATCCGTCACTGGTTCCAACAAGCTGCCGGACGTGGCTGGCTGGACGCAATGAGCGAGGTCGAACGCAACGACTTCCTCAACTTCGAAGGCAATGCCCAGGGCTTTCGGGTGCTCACGCAACTGGAGTATCACCAGTTTGATGGCGGCACCCGGCTGACCTACGCCACCCTCGGCACTTATCTGAAATACCCGTGGACAGCCAGGCACGCCGATGCTCTGGGCTACAAGAAGCACAAGTTCGGCTGCTACCAGAGCGAACTGCCGCTGCTGGAACAGATCGCGCACAAACTTGGCCTGCCGCAACTGGAAGAACAGCGCTGGGCCCGTCATCCGCTGGTGTACCTGATGGAAGCCGCCGATGACATTTGCTACGCGCTGATCGATCTTGAAGATGGCCTGGAGATGGACCTGCTGGAATACGCCGAAGTCGAATCCCTGCTGCTGGACCTGGTGGACGACGATATACCGGAAACCTATCGCCTGCTCGGCCCGCAGGATTCGCGCCGACGCAAACTGGCGATCCTGCGGGGCAAGGCCATCGAACACCTGACCAACGCCGCCGCGCGGGCCTTCGTTGAGCAACAGGACGCATTGCTGGCGGGTACGTTGCCTGGCGACCTGGTGGAGCACATGCACGGCCCGGCCAAGCGCTGCGTGCTGAATGCCAAGGACATGGCGCGTAAAAAGATCTTCCAGGACAAGCGCAAGACGCTGCATGAAATCGGCGCCTACACCACTCTGGAAATCCTGCTCAACGCCTTCTGCGGCGCGGCACTGGAACAGCACAACGGTCGCACACCGTCCTTCAAGAGCCGCCGCGTACTCGACCTGTTAGGTAACAACGCGCCCGATCCCCACGGCCCTTTGCATACTTCATTCTTGCGCATGATTGATTTCATCGCCGGCATGACCGACAGCTATGCCAGCGAAATGGCCCAGGAAATGACCGGCCGCTCGGTCCACGGATAAAAAGCGCTAAATCAGCCGTGTCGGATTCTTCTGACCGGCTGATTGAAGTGGCTTGCCCTTCAACCGCGTTTCAACGCGCGCAGAATGCGCCCTGCATGTTGCGCCGAGCAAACTGATCGATAGCCCGGCCGACTCGCGGAATAATCAGGCAAGCGATACAGCTGAACAGCCTGATGTTCCTTGGGTTGGAAGGACTTGAACAGCAGGCCTGCGAGCACCGATCACCCATGCCGGGTACTTGGCCACGTCGCTGAAACAATCCGATTCTAGAAACTTATTGACCTTGGCCTTAACATAAATCCGCACAAACTCCCGACACTCTAATTACAATCGACCACACGATGTAATTTTCAATCTAAACATCCTCACTTCCTGATTACACAATCAAAGCTTTCACATCGAAAACCTAGTTGATACGTAGCCCAATTCCTAATCAGATGTAGGAAACCTCCTATATTGCCGCTATAGGCCCGTCAGTTCATACGCCCCCTCAATTAACTGAGCTAAGGTGCGCGCTTTATTCACGCTCGTATGGGACTTGATTATGAACTCCGTTTTTATTGTCGACGATCACCCTGTCATCCGGCTTGCTGTGCGGATGCTGCTGGAGCATGAGGGTTATAAAGTCGTGGGCGAAACCGATAATGGGGTCGATGCCATGCAGATGGTTCGCGAATGCATGCCTGACTTGATTATTCTCGATATCAGTATTCCCAAAGTCGACGGACTGGAAGTACTCGCTCGCTTCAATGCCATGGGCACACCGTTGAAAACACTGGTACTGACAGCACAATGCCCAACACTGTTCGGCATTCGCTGCATGCAATCCGGGGCCTCGGGGTATGTGTGCAAACAAGAAGATCTCAGTGAACTGGTGAGCGCCATCAAGGCGGTACTTTCAGGTTACAACTACTTCCCCAGCCAGGTCTTGAACCCCGTACGCCCGGATGACGCAAGGTACGCAGAACTTGAATTATTCAAGTCAGTCAACGACCGTGAATTGATGGTATTGCAACTGTTCGCCCAAGGGCGCACCAACAAGGAAATCGCCAAAGGCATGTTCCTGAGCAACAAGACCGTCAGCACTTACAAGAAACGACTCATGCAAAAACTCAAGGCCAAATCCCTGGTAGAACTCATCGAGATGGCAAAACGTAACGCGTTAGTGTGAGAGACAGGATGCCCAGTCGCATAAAGGACTATCTAATAACATTGAGCGCGGGTTTATACCTGAGCACCTCAGTGTCCGCAGCACACACTGGCGTCGAGAACTACAGCCTCCTCAGCCACGCAATCGGCGGACACATGGAAGTCCAACTGGATAAATCTCAGCGTCAATGGGCACAAAACAAACGCGAACTGATACTGGGCACATCAGCCCCCGACTACCCGCCTTTTGACCTGACGGTCAGTGGCCGTGACTATGAAGGCTTCACCGCCGACTACGCCGGAATCCTCGGCCAGACCATGGGGTTGCCGGTGAAGGTCCAGCGCTTCGCTTCGCGCCAGGACGCCATACACGCACTGCAAACGGGCGAGATCGACCTGCTCGGCACGGCCAATGAATTCGAAGCCAGCAATGCCGATATTGTGCTTTCTGCGCCTTATGCCGTAGACCAATCGGTGCTGGTGACACGTGAGGGAGAAACCCAATCGCTGACCGACGGCCTCGCCGGACTGCGGCTGAGCATGGTCTATCACTATTTACCGCGCGAGGAAGTGAAGGCGCTGTACCCCAAAGCGATCATCACCGACTACCCCTCCTACCAGAATGCAATCAATGCAGTGGCCTTCGACCAGGCTGATGTCTTTCTCGGCGACACCATTTCAACCCACTACATGATCAACAAGGGTGACCTGAACAACGTCCGCATGGCCAACTTCGGTAAACGCGAAGCCCACGGCTTCAGCTTCGCGGTGCACAAGGACAACCCGGATCTGCTACAGATCATCAACGCGACGCTCAAGGCCGTCCCAACCAGCGAACGGGAAAGCATCGCCAGGCGCTGGAATGCCGGCAGCGACATTCTCCTCACCGATCACAAGCTGCAACTGACTGAACGCGAACAATGCTGGCTGGCAAAACACCCGGTGGTGCGTGTGGTGGTCAACGAGGCATTTGCGCCGCTGACATTTTTTGACAGCAACGGAAACTTTCGCGGCGTCACCGCCGATCTTCTCGAGCAGATCCGCTTGCGTACCGGTTTGCGCTTCGATATCCAGCGCAGCCGCGACGACAAGCAGATGATCGCCCTGGTCAAAGACAATCAGGCCGACTTGATCGCCGCGCTGCTTCCCAGCGCGCAACGCAAGACCCAACTGCACTTCAGCCGCCCCTACCTGGAAAACTCTTTTGTCCTGCTGACGCGCAAATCCGCCGACAGCGCGACAAGCCTTGCGCAACTGCACGAAAAACGCCTGGCCATTGCCCAGGGCAACCCGCTGATGGACTACCTGCGCCGCGAGTTCCCACGAATCCAGCTGATTGAAACGCCGGACACCGTTCACGCCGTAGAGCTGCTCGCCGGGGGGCAAGTGGAAGGTGCCGTCAGCTCGCTGATCATCGCCAACTACTTCACTTCATCGCGAATCTTCGAACACAAACTGCAAATCAGCACCACCATCGGCACCCAGCAGGCGGCGTTCTCCATGGCCACCGCGCGGGGCGCTACGGAGCTGAATGCCATCCTCGATAAAGCGCTGCGCAGCATTGCGCCGGAAGAGCTGGGTGTCATCAACAGCCGTTGGCGTGGCTACTCGGCGGCCCCGGAAAAAATCTGGAACAACGTTCGCCGGGGGCTCTATCAGATCGTGATCGGTGCCGGCGTGCTGTTACTGATTTCCATCACCTGGAATGCCTGGATGCAGCGCCGGATCAAACAGCGCCAGGCGGCTGAGCGCGCGTTGAACGATCAGTTCGAATTCATGCGCTCGCTGGTCAACGGCACGCCTCACCCGATTTATGTACGCGACCGCCAAGGGCTGCTGCAAAGTTGCAACGACAGTTACCTGGAGGCTTTCCAGGCGAAGCGCGAAGACGTGATCGGTAAAAGCATCATGCCGGGTAACATGAGCAATGCCTTCGAAGCCCGGGAATATCAGGCTGACTATCAACGGGTCATAGCCGAGGGCTCACCGTTGATCGTCGACCGCCCACTGCACATTGGCGGCCGCCGGCTGACGATTTATCACTGGATCCTGCCCTATCGCGATTCGAGTGGTGTAGTGCAAGGCATTATCGGCGGCTGGATCGACATCAGTGAACGGCGACAACTGTTCGATAAGTTGCGGGCTGCAAAAGAACGGGCCGATGAAGCAAACCGGGCCAAAAGTACCTTCCTGGCCACCATGAGCCACGAAATCCGCACGCCGATGAACGCGGTGATTGGCATGCTTGAGCTGACCCTTAAACGCATGGATCAGGGCCATCTGGATCGTTCGTCCATCGAAACCGCGTACAGCTCGGCGAAAGACTTGCTGGAGTTGATCGGCGACATCCTCGATATAGCGCGGATCGAATCAGGGCACCTGAGCCTGAGCCCGGAGCGTGTCAACCGGGTGAAATCGTGGCCTCGGTGGTGAGGATTTTCGACGGCCTGGCCCGGCAAAAAATCTTCGCTTGCTGCTGGAGTTCAATCCGCCGCAGCCGCCCGTGGATGTGATGCTGGACCCACTGCGCTTCAAGCAGGTGCTGTCCAACCTGGTCAGCAATGCCATCAAGTTTACCGAGCAGGGTCAGGTCAAAATCAGCATCGACTTGCTTCCTGGCGATGAGCCCGGACGTACGCAGATGCAGGTGCAAGTCCACGACAGTGGGGTCGGCATCAGCGAACAGGATCAGCAGCGGCTGTTCGAACCCTTCGCCCAGATCGACAACACCGGACAGTTGGCCCGGGGCGGCGCAGGTCTGGGCCTGGTCATCAGTCGCAGTTTGTGCGAAATGATGGGGGGCAGTCTGCAGCTGAGCAGCCAGCCGGGGTTGGGTACCCAGGTCAACGTTTCACTGCACCTGGCGACGCTGCCGCCCGAGTTGGCACCTGACTGGGTCGAACCACTCATCCCCACCAGCGACGCGCCCTTAAACGTGCTGGTGGTTGATGATCATCCCGCCAACCGCTTGCTCATGTGCCAGCAACTGGAATACCTCGGGCATCGTTTTACCGGTGCCTGCGATGGCCAGGCAGGACTGGAAGCCTGGACGCACGAAGACTTCGATCTGGTGGTGGTTGATTGCAACATGCCATCATGAATGGCTACGACCTGGCCTGCGCCATTCGCCTGCTGGAACAGCAACAACACCGCCCCCCTGTACCCTGCTGGGCTTTACCGCCAACGCACAGGCGGAAGAAATACACCGTTGCAAGCAAGCCGGGATGAACGATTGCCTGTTCAAACCCTTGAGCCTGGCTGCGTTGAGTCAATGGGTCGAAAGCCTCAGGCCGGCCCCGCGTGAACAGCCATTCAATGTCGAAGGACTGGACCTGTTGACGGGTGACAATCCGGAACTGGCACAGCGCCTGATGGCCGAACTGCTAAGCAGCAACCGTCGGGATCGCCAGGAGTTGCTGGCCTTGTCGCGACTTGAGCCCCGAGTCGATAACCGCCAGGCCCTGCTCGACGTCGCGCATAAAATCAAAGGCGCGGCCCGAATTGCCCAGGCTACCCGATTGATCGAGTGTTGCGAGGCCCTCGAAAAAGCCTGCCACGACGCAGCGCCGGTGGATGAAGTCGCCCGATGCAATCGGGCGATGGACCAGGCCATGCTCGAACTGGAGCGAGCATTGCTGCACCAGATTGGCCTCAACGCCAACAGCAAAATAGTGGAGCCTTAACTATGCTTGGACGCTGAGCAGTGAGTTAACCACTATGGAGAGACCTGCAATGCCCAGCCCACTGCGCCCGGACCAACGCCGGTTCCCCCTGCACGTCCATATCAGCGTCTTGTTCACTGTCCTGTTGTTACTGACCGGCCTGGTGCTGGGGATTTTCAATTACCGGCAAACCACGCAGATCATTCTTTCCAGCAGTGAAAAGCTCTTCAATCGCATCGAGCAGGATGTACGCCTGGACCTGCAAACCACCTATGAACCCATTCGCCACCTACTGAGCCTGTTGGCTGATATGCCGGCCACCCAGGCCCCGGCCCTTGAGCCACGGCTGGCATTGCTCAAGCCGTTCAGCCAATCGCTCAAGGACAACCCCGACCTGGCTTCGCTGTACCTGGGCTACGGCAATGGCGATTTCTTCATGGTTCGGCCACTGCGCACCGCGGCCCTCAAGACGCTCCTCAAGGCCCCGGATACCGCGGCCTATCAGGTCTGGAGCATCGAGCATCACGGCAATGCCAATCAGCTCGTTTCCCAATCCTTGTTCTACGATCAGGCCCTGAACCTCATCAGCCGCCAGGAGGTGTCCGACGAAACTTACGACCCTCGGACCCGCGCCTGGTTTACCAGCGCTCGTGCGGATCCAGACCAGATCACCACCGAACCCTATATCTTTTTCTCCACCCACAACGTCGGCACCACTCTGGCTCGACGCAGCGGCGACGGTGCGGTGATGGGCGCCGACCTGACCCTGGCCGAACTGTCCGCAACCCTGGCCAAACACGTCGTCACCCCCGGTACCGAAATTGTCCTGTTCGATGCCCAAGGCAACGCCATTGCCTACCCGGACGCCAGCAAACTGATCATCGACGACCAGACCGCTCACCTCAGCAAAGCTGCGGACTTGAGCCCTGGCCTCGGCGCCCTGCTCTCCAGTTCGCCAGCAGGCAATCGCCTGGAGGTTGACGGCCGACAGTGGATTTTTGCCCGCAGCAGCATGCAGGAAGGTGGTCCCCAGGGCCTGCAATTGGCACTGCTGGTGCCTGAAGACGAGTTACTCGTCGATGCCTATCGCCTGCGCTGGCAAGGCGCTCTGATCACCCTGGCCACTTTGCTGCTGTGCCTGCCACTGGGCTGGCTGACGTCGCGAATCCTGGTCAAACCCCTGCATGCCTTGGTGAAGGAAGCCGATGCAATTCGCAGTTTCGATTTCAACTTTCCGGTCAGCCGCCGCTCGCCAGTGCTGGAAGTCGATCAGTTGAGCGTGTCGATGGCACGGATGAAGGACACTCTGGGGAGTTTTTTCCAGATCACCGACAGCCTGTGTGCCGAAACACGCTTCGCGCCGTTGCTGCAGCGAGTGCTGTTTGAAACGGTAAAAATCGCCCAGGCCCAGGCCGGTCTGATCTACCTGCGCGAAGGCGACGGCGATCGAATCGAACCCCACGGCCTGGTCATCAATGGCACGTCCCAGGCCTTGCCGTCGTTTGATATTCAAGGGCATGAACTGCAGAACCCGCAGAACCCGCCGTGGTTACAACAGTTGGCAAGTACCGAGAATGTGGTTGCCAACCTGGGTTTCGAACAAGCCGGGGATTGGCAGAAAGTCTTGCTCGCGATGGAGACCCCGCGGGTACACCTGATCGGTATCCGACTGCGCAACCGGCATAACGAAACGGTAGGCTTGCTGGTTCTGCTACTGGCCGACAGCGGCAGCCAAAGTGACCTGGAAAAACTTCGACCGGATCGCATTGCGTTTCTTCAAGCGGTATCCGGCGCCGCAGCGGTGAGTATCGAAAGCCAGCGTCTGCAGGCGAAACAAAAACAACTGCTCGATTCCTTCATTCAACTGCTGGCCGGCGCGATCGACGCCAAGAGCCCCTACACCGGCGGCCATTGCCAGCGGGTGCCAGCGTTGACCCTGATGCTCGCCCAGGCGGCTGCGGCCAGCCAGGCCCCGGCCTTCAGCGGCTACCAGCCCACTGAAGATGAGTGGGAAGCCTTGCACATTGCGGCCTGGCTTCACGATTGCGGCAAGGTCACAACGCCCGAGTATGTGGTCGACAAGGCCACCAAACTGGAAACCCTGAATGATCGCATCCACGAAATCCGAACCCGCTTCGAAGTGCTCAAGCGGGATGCCTGGATCAACTATTGGCAGGCCATCGCCCTGGGTGGCGACGAGCAGCACCTGGCCGAACTGCGCAATGCCGTACTGGCGGGGCTGGACGATGACTTCAGCTTTGTCGCCCGCTGCAATCTGGGCAGCGAGGCCATGGCCGAAGCCGACCTCAAGCGCCTGAACACCATCGCTCAACGGACCTGGACCCGAACCCTGGATGATCGACTGGGGGTTTCCTGGGAAGAGAACCGTCGTCAGGCGCGCACCCCGGCATCGACGCTGCCGGTCAGTGAAACGCTGCTGGCGGACAAACCCGAGCAACTGTTCGAACGTGCCGAAGGCGATCTGATCCCGGCCGACAATCCCTGGGGCTTCAAACTTGATGTGCCGCGTTACAAATACAATCGCGGCGAGCTCTACAACCTGAGCATTCCCCGGGGCACCCTGACGCGCGAAGAGCGCTACATCATCAATCACCACATGGTGCAGACGATCCTGATGCTCAGCCACCTGCCCTTTCCCGGCCACCTCAACAACGTTGCCGAGATCGCTGGCGGCCACCATGAAAAAATGGACGGCACCGGTTATCCCAAACAGTTGAAGCGCGACGACATGAGCCTGCCGGCGCGGATGATGGCGATTGCCGATATTTTCGAGGCGCTGACGGCGGCCGATCGCCCCTACAAGAAAGCCAAGTCCTTGAGCGAAGCGTTGGGCATCATGGCCACGATGTGCCGTGACGCCCATATTGACCCGCAATTGTTCGAGCTGTTTATCAACGAACAGATTTACCGGCAATACGCCGAGCAATTCCTCGATCCGAAACAGATCGACACCGTGGACCCTGCAAGCCTGCTGGTCAGGGCAGGCTTGAGGTAGTGGCGGTCAATCCCCTGCTCGCGATGGCTGAGTGTCAGTCGACATCAATCTTGACTGTCACACCGCTATCGCGCGCAGGCTCGCTCCCACAGGAGGCATGCTTTAACCGATATTCAGCAATCCGTCAGGCGCAGGAAAATCGCCGCCAATTGCTCGATGCCTGCCTGATCGTCAGCGGTAAACCGCGCCAGTTTCGGGCTGTCCAGATCCAATACGCCGATCAGTCGGCCGTCCTTGACCAAGGGCACCACCAACTCGCTGTTCGACGCACTGTCGCAGGCAATATGCCCCGGGAACGCGTGAACGTCTTCGACACGCTGGGTCTGCAAAGTGGCGGCCGCCGCCCCGCACACTCCGCGACCAAACGGAATCCGCACACAGGCGATCTGCCCCTGGAATGGGCCAAGCACCAGTTCTTCGTTGCGATTGAGGTAGAAACCAGCCCAGTTCAGGTCATCGAGCTGGTTAAACAAAAACGCCGAAAACTGCGCGGCATTGGCGATGAAATCCCGCTCGTCCGCCAGCAACGACTCCAACTGCGCCCAGAGCATGCCGTAGCCTTCGAGGCCCTGGCCGCTCTTTTGTAAATCGATCATGCCTTGTGCTCCAACAGCTTGAGCCCGACCCAATAGCGAGCAAATTGATAGGCGCAACGTCCATTGCGATTACCCCGGCCAGTGGCCCAACGCACCGCGAGGATGTCCAGCTCTTCAGTACGCTGCCAGGCCAGGCCGGCCTTGTCGGCCAATTGCCCGATCCAGTGCTCGACGACGTTGAGGAAGTGTTCCTGGGTAAACGGATAGAACGACAGCCACAGACCGAAACGATCCGACAGCGCGATCTTGTCTTCCACCGCTTCGCTGGGATGCAGTTCACCATCAACGCGTTTCCAGTTCTCGTTGTCGCTTTCCTTTTCCGGCACCAGGTGGCGACGGTTAGAGGTGGCATACAGCAGAACGTTGTCCGGCGCCTGTTCGAGGGAGCCATCGAGCACGCTCTTGAGCACGCGGTAATCACCCTCGCCCGACTCGAACGACAGGTCATCGCAGAACAGCACGAAACGCTGGGGGAATTTGGCGATCTGCTCGACGATACGCGGCAGGTCCGCCAAGTGATCGCGTTCAATCTCGATCAAGCGCAAGCCGGCCTCGGCGTGCTCGGCGAGCAACGCACGAACCAGCGACGATTTACCGGTGCCACGCGAACCCCAGAGCAGCGCGTGGTTGGCCGGCATGCCGTCGAGGAACTGTTGGGTGTTGCGCCCCAGCTGTTCAACCTGGCGGTCGACACCGATCAAATCGGTCAAACGAGTGTCGAGGCTGACTTGCAGCGGCAGCAGAAAACCGCTGCGGCCCTCACGCTGCCAGCGCGCGGCCAGGCAGTGCGCCCAGTCGATAGTTTGTCTCGGTGCCGGCAGCAGCGGCTCGATTCTGGCCAGAACGGCATCGGCACGCTCAAGAAAAGCATTCAATCGGGAATCCACGTCTTCTCCTCGGGCACGTTTCACAGTAATGATGGCGATAAAGCAACCCAACTTAGCGTTCAAATAACCGGCCCACTGTTGAATCTTGAGGCCGGGAAACATCAGTATCCCTGCATGATCGACTATGCTGGAGCAGCGAAGGGAAACGGAAGTGGTTCAACCCCCATGGATATCAAGTTCACCCACCGGCTTTCTTACAAGCAAGCCCGGCTTACTGTGCTGGTCGGTTTCATATTGGGCACCTTACTCAGTCTGGTGCAAATAGGCATCGATTATGCCAGTGAAGACGCCTCCATCAACCGTGAAATACTGTCTTTGCTGGAAATCAGCCATAATCCGGCGTCACGTATCGCCTACAACATCGACGCCGAACTCGCCAAGGAACTGACCATGGGCCTGCTGCGTTCGCCGGCCATCATCAGCGCGCAATTGACCGACAACAACAATACCGTGCTGGCCAGCGTCAAACGCCAGGGCCTGGAAAGCGGTTATCGGGTCATCAGCGACTTCCTGTTCGGCGCCAACCGCCAGTTCGAAGATCGCCTCTACCTCGACCACTTGCCCGACGAATCCCTCGGCACCTTGCAGCTGGAGGTCGACACCTATTCCTTCGGCAGCCGCTTCCTGCGCCGGGCCGAAGTGACCTTGCTCAACGGATTCGCGCGCAGCCTGATCCTGACCGGCATCCTGCTGGCGCTGTTTTACGTGATGCTGACCAAACCGCTGGTGCGGGTCATCCGCGAACTCAGTGGACGCGATCCACGCAGTGCCGAGCCGACGTGGCTCGAGTACCCGGCGGGGCATGAAAACGATGAAATCGGTGTGCTGGTCAAAGTGGCCAATCAACAGTTCGAAAACATCGCTACCGAAATCCAGCAACGGCGCAACGCTGAAAACCGCCTGACCGACTACCTCGGGCAACTGGAAAACATCGTCTCGGCCCGCACCGCTGAACTCAAGGCGATCAACACCCGGCTCAGTCAGTCCAACGAGGAACTGGAAGTCGCCCGCCGGACCGCCCTGGACATGGCCGAAGCGCGTTCGGCGTTCCTGGCCAATATGAGCCATGAAATCCGCACGCCGCTCAACGGCCTGCTGGGGATGATCGCCCTCTCGCTCGATGGCCCGCTCAATGCCGAGCAACAGCAACAACTGTCCATTGCCCATGACTCGGGCAAAGTACTGGTGGAACTGCTCAACGATATTCTCGACCTGTCGAAATTCGATGCCGGCCAGCTTGAGCTCGAACACATTCCGTTCGATCTCGGCTCGCTGATCGAGGACACCGCCAACCTGCTGTCGCAGAACGCCGCGCCCAGCGTCGAACTGGCCTGCCTGATCGATCCGCAGTTTCCGGCGCTGGTGCTGGGCGACCCGACCCGGGTCCGGCAGATTGTCAGCAACTTACTGTCCAACGCGCTCAAATTCACCCGTTTCGGGCGGGTCGATGTGCGTCTTTCAACGTTTGAAGAGGGTGTGCGCATTGAAGTGTGCGACACCGGCATCGGGATCGCCCAGGACGCGCAGGTCAAAATATTCCAACCCTTCACCCAGGCCGGCGCCGGTATTACCCGGCAATTCGGCGGCACCGGGCTGGGGCTGGCCCTGACGTACAACCTCTGCGAAGCCATGCAAGGGCGCCTGACGATCAGTTCGGAAGCCGGCTTTGGCAGCCAGTTCTGCGCCGACCTGCCGCTGCCTGCCCACACCCGCGCCATTGCGCCTGCACCGCTGAAAGGCAAGGTCATAGCGATTACGGCAGCCAGCAGTGGCCTGGCAGAACTGTTGAAAGGCCTGCTGCCTTTATGGGGGCTCGAATATCAGCAGCGCTCCATTGAAGATTCACTGCTCGGCCTGGAACCCGATGTATTGATCACCGACTGCCCGGAATGCCTGTTCGGCCTGCGCCCTACGCTCACGGCGCCGATCCTATTGGTAACCGCCTATGGCAGTTTCATGCCCAGCCAAGAAGCTGCCGCCCTGGCGCCCTTGCAGCAACAGGCGCGGCCATTGGCGCGCAACGCGCTGTACCAGACGCTGCGACGGGTCTTGCACCCGGACACCACGACAATCAACGACGCCCGGCTGGACGCCCTCACCCCGCAGCGCCGTGGGCGGGTGCTGCTGGTGGAGGACAACCCGGTCAATCAGCTGGTGGCCAAAGGCATGCTTGGCAAACTCGGCTGCGAGGTGATTGTCGCCGCCCACGGCGCCGAAGCCCTGGATCAACTTGAACTGGGGGAATTCGACCTGGTGCTGATGGACTGCAACATGCCGGTGATGGACGGCTACGAAGCCAGTCGGCACATCCGCCGCAGCGGACGCTGGCCACAATTGCCAATCGTCGCCCTGACCGCCAACGCCATGTCCGAAGAACGCGAGCGTTGTCGGGTGGCGGGCATGAGCGACTACCTGGCCAAACCCTTTCGACGGGAGGAGCTGGCCGCTTTGCTCGACCAGTGGATACCGGCTAGGACAGCGCTTTGATCTGCCCCAACAACTGATCAAGGCCATCGCGCAGTTCATTCAGGCGATTGAGGTCCACACCGCTGTCGCACAGCAGGCGCGCCTTCAGCGGCGCGACCTGCTCGCGCAAGGCCTGGCCTGCCGGCGACAGGCTCAAGTGCACTTCCCGCTCATCGCGCACCGAACGCTGGCGCTGGACCAGTTGCAACTGCTCAAGCCGCTTGAGCAACGGCGTGAGCGTGCCGGAATCCAGCGCCAGGCGCTCGCCCAGGGCCTTGACGGTCGGTTGCTCGGGGGCCGCTTCCTGCCATTCCCACAACACCAGCATCGCCAGGTATTGCGGATAGGTCAGGCCGAGCTGATCGAGCATCGGCTTGTAGCCACGAATCACCGCCCGGGACGCGGCATACAGCTTGAAGCAGAGCTGGCTGTCGAGCTTCAGGGAGTCGGCGGACACGGTGTTCATTTGAGCAGGGCTTCGATCTCGGCGCTCAAATCCTGCGGCTTGGTCGCCGGGGCAAAGCGCTTGACCAACTGACCATCCTTGCCGATCAGGAACTTGGTGAAGTTCCACTTGATGCCTTGGGAACCGAGCAGGCCCGGCGCACGTTTTTTCAGTTGGACGAACAGCGGATGGGCGTCGGAACCGTTGACGTCGATTTTTTGAACAACGGGAAGCTGACACCGAAGTTCAACTCGCAGAACTCGGAAATCGCCCCTTCGTTGCCCGGTTCCTGCTTGCCGAACTGGTTGCAGGGAAAGCCGAGCACCACCAGGCCTTGATCCTTGTAGGTCTGCCACAGCTCCTCCAGGCCTTTGTACTGCGGGGTAAAGCCGCACTTGCTCGCGGTATTGACCACCAGCACCGCTTTGCCGGCGAAGTCGGACAGGGTCTTTTGTTCACCCTTGATGGTGGTGACCGGGATGCTCAGCAGATTGTCGCTCATGATTCGGGCTCCAGATGAAGGAAGAAGCGTCAAACATAGCGAGCAATTGAATTGTGCGCAATTTAATAAATCGATTCGACTGTTATGGACAACACGATTGCGTAGGAGCTGCCGAAGGCTGCGATCCTTTGATCTTGCTTTTTCTCGAGATCGCAGAAGATCAAGATCAAAAGATCGCAGCCGCCGGCAGCTCCTACAGGTGCCGCGTATTTACCCGAAGAAGCCGGTTATTCGCGCGGAACCAGGTCCAGGCACACCGAGTTGATGCAATAACGCAGGCCGGTCGGTGGCGGGCCGTCAGGGAATACGTGCCCCAAGTGCGCATCGCAGGTGGCGCAGACCACTTCGGTGCGGATCATGCCGTGGCTGACGTCGCGGATCTCGACCATCGCACTGTCGCCGATCGGCGCATGGAAGCTTGGCCAGCCACAGCCGGAATCAAACTTGGTTTTCGAATCGAACAACGGCTCGTTGCAGCAGATGCAGTGGTAAACGCCGTCAGTCTTGGTGCCGTTGTACTTGCCGGAGAACGGTCGTTCGGTGCCCTTGAGGCGACAAACGTTGTACTGCTCCGGATCGAGCATGGCCTTCCACTCTTCCAGGGTTTTTTCCAACTTTTCCATCGTCACACCTCAGCAGCTGAAAAAGCCCGATCTGTACCTTTTCCACGGATCGGGCGGCACGTATGATTGCGCCTCGTCAAACGCCAGTCTGGCAGCCAGACCACGCGCATTCAAACGGATTTATGGGTGCTGCCTCTCAAGGCGTCAGGCCTGTGTGATTACGCAGGATTCCCAGTACGGTAGTTCATACGCCGCCTGGATCGTTCATTTTCGGGAACACATCGCCATGCAGGTCAGCAAATCGAACAAGCTCGCCAACGTCTGCTATGACATTCGCGGCCCAGTGCTCAAGCACGCCAAACGCCTGGAAGAGGAAGGCCATCGCATCCTCAAGCTGAATATCGGCAACCCGGCACCCTTTGGTTTCGAAGCGCCGGATGAAATCCTCCAGGACGTGATTCGCAACCTGCCGACAGCCCAAGGCTACAGCGACTCCAAGGGTCTGTTCAGTGCGCGCAAGGCCGTCATGCAGTATTACCAGCAGAAGCAGGTCGAAGGCGTTGGCATTGAAGACATCTACCTGGGCAACGGCGTTTCCGAACTGATCGTGATGTCGATGCAAGCGTTGCTCAACAATGGCGACGAAGTACTGGTGCCAGCCCCCGACTATCCACTGTGGACCGCCGCAGTCAGCCTGGCAGGCGGCAACCCGGTGCATTACCTGTGCGATGAGGGCGCCGACTGGTTCCCGGACCTGGCCGACATCAAGGCCAAGATCACCCCGAACACCAAGGCCCTGGTGATCATCAACCCGAACAACCCGACCGGCGCGGTGTACTCCAGGGAAGTCTTGCTGGGCATGCTCGAACTGGCCCGCTCGCACAACCTGGTGGTGTTCTCCGACGAGATCTACGACAAGATCCTCTACGACGACGCCGTGCACATCTGCACCGCCTCGCTGGCGCCGGACTTGCTGTGCCTGACCTTCAACGGTCTGTCCAAGTCCTACCGCGTCGCCGGTTTCCGCTCTGGCTGGATCGCCATTTCCGGGCCGAAACACCATGCCCAGAGCTACATCGAAGGCATCGACATGCTGGCGAACATGCGCCTGTGTGCCAACGTGCCGAGCCAGCACGCGATCCAGACCGCACTGGGCGGCTATCAGAGCATCAATGATCTGGTGTTGCCTCAGGGCCGTCTGCTGGAGCAGCGCAACCGTACCTGGGAATTGCTCAACGACATTCCGGGCGTGAGCTGCGTCAAGCCGATGGGCGCGCTGTATGCGTTCCCGCGAATTGACCCGAAAGTCTGCCCGATTCACAACGACGAGAAATTCGTCCTCGACCTGCTGCTCTCCGAGAAGCTGCTGGTAGTTCAAGGCACGGCCTTCAACTGGCCATGGCCGGATCACTTCCGCGTCGTCACCCTGCCCCGGGTCGATGAACTGGATCAGGCCATCGGCCGGATCGGCAACTTCCTCAAGACCTACCGTCAGTAGGCTGACATTCACCGTGCGACCCAGGTCGCACGGTGATTAATTCAGCAACACATCTCTGCACCTTGCCGCACATCTTTGTTACCACCGCTGCCTGGTGACCGGTTTCGTGCGCGCGTCCAGCAAAGACGGGGGCCACACAGTCAATCGACTGACAAACCCTTGCAGTGTCCACGTCGGAAATGTCCTGCACACAGCTAAACTATTGCTGTAGGACACAGTTTGAAATAGTCACTCGGTTGAATAGCACGGTGCAGCACCTTATATACCCCGCAGTACGCTACATCTTTAGCAAAAGGAGATTTCTACAACCATGATGCGCATCCTGCTGTTTTTGGCCACTAACCTGGCGGTCGTGCTGATTGCCAGCATCACCCTGAGCCTTTTCGGCTTCAACGGGTTCATGGCGGCCAACGGGGTTGATCTCAACCTCAATCAGCTGCTGATTTTCTGTGCGGTCTTTGGTTTCGCCGGCTCCCTGTTCTCGCTGTTCATCTCCAAGTGGATGGCGAAGATGAGCACCAGCACCCAAATCATCAGCCAGCCGCGCACCCGTCACGAACAATGGCTGCTGCAAACCGTTGAGCAACTGTCTCGCGAAGCCGGGATCAAGATGCCCGAAGTCGGGATTTTCCCGGCCTACGAGGCTAACGCCTTCGCTACTGGCTGGAACAAGAACGACGCCCTGGTCGCGGTCAGCCAGGGCCTGCTCGAGCGGTTCTCGCCGGATGAAGTCAAAGCCGTCCTGGCCCACGAAATCGGCCACGTCGCCAATGGTGACATGGTCACCCTGGCCCTGATCCAGGGCGTGGTGAACACCTTCGTGATGTTCTTCGCGCGGATCATCGGCAACTTTGTCGACAAGGTGATCTTCAAGAACGAAGAAGGCCAGGGCATCGCCTACTACGTGGCGACCATCTTCGCCGAACTGGTGCTGGGTATCCTGGCCAGCTCGATCGTCATGTGGTTCTCGCGTAAGCGCGAGTTCCGGGCCGACGAAGCCGGCGCACGCTTGGCCGGCACCAGCGCGATGATCGGCGCGTTGCAACGCCTGCGAGCCGAACAAGGGCTGCCGGTGCACATGCCGGACACCTTGAACGCCTTTGGCATCAACGGTGGCATCAAGCAAGGGTTCGCCCGCATGTTCATGAGCCACCCACCGCTGGAAGAGCGTATTGACGCGCTGCGTCGTCGGGGCTGATTAGCTGCGCACTAAAAGAAAAGGCCCGCAGAGATGCGGGCTTTTTTTGTCTGCTGATTGTTGTGGTGTTCTGCTGGGCCTCTTCGCGAGCAGACTCGCGAATAGGCCTGCAAACTCAACACATCTTAATGACTGGAAACCCGATACACCCGCTCTTCAAGCCGCGTAACGCCCCCTTCAAGGAACTTCCAGCTCTGGCCCAGGATGTCCTGATCTTCCAGAATCTTCAGTTCCCACGAAGCGCCCAACAACCGTTGCACTTCGTCATCGAGCACTGCAAACGGCGGTCCGTCCATTTGCGCCTGGTCGTAATCCATCGTGATCAAAAGCCCCAGGGAATCCTTCGGCAGAATCCGCTTAAGATGCTCGGTATATTGCTCACGCATTGTCGGCGGCAACGCGATCAACGCCGCACGGTCGTACAGCGCGCTGCAGTCGGCGACATCGCCAGCGGTCAACGCGAAGAAATCACCGCACCAAATCTCGATCGAACCTGCCCGATAGACCGTGAAAGGACCTTGGTCGCTGACATCTGGGTCGAATTGATGCTCGTGGAAAAAGTCTTCCACTGCTTTTTCCGACAATTCGATACCCAACACTTCATGACCGCATTTCGCCAGCCACAGCAGATCCAGGCTTTTGCCGCATAACGGCACCAGTACGCGCGCGCCCTCCTCCAGGCCCAGTTGCGGCCAGTACCGTTGCAGATATGGATTCACTTCCGGCAGGTGAAAGCCGATCTGGTTCGACGTCCACCGCTTGTGCCAAAACTCCGGCTGCATAATTAATCCCGAAAATTCGATCAAAAGACGCTAAAACTTATATTAGATTTAGATCAATGATCTGACTGAAGATGGTGCCATCTTACCCCTCAGGAGCTCATTCATGTTCCCCAGCCTCTACATATCCCATGGTTCGCCGATGTTGGCACTGGAACCGGGGGCCAGCGGCCCGGCCTTGGCGCGCCTCGCTGCAGAAATGCCGAAGCCCAGGGCCATCGTGATTGTGTCGGCGCACTGGGAAAGCAACGAGCTGCTGGTCAGCGGCAACCCCCAGCCTGAAACCTGGCATGACTTCGGTGGCTTCCCAAAGGCCTTGTTCGAAGTGCAATACCCGGCGCCTGGTGATCCACAATTGGCGGCAGAGGTGGTCGAGTTGCTCAAAGCCGATGGCTTACCGGTGCGTATCGACGCCAGGCGGCCGTTCGATCACGGGGTATGGGTACCGTTGTCATTGATGTACCCGCAGGCCGACATTCCGGTGGTGCAAGTCTCACTGCCCACCCGTGGCGGCCCGGCCCTGCAAACCCGTGTCGGTCATGCGCTGGCGGGTCTGCGCGAACAAGGCGTGCTGCTGATCGGCTCCGGCAGCATCACCCACAACCTGCGTGAACTGGACTGGCATGCCGGCCCGGAAAGCGTTGAACCTTGGGCCAGGACGTTCCGCGACTGGATGATTGAAAAACTGGCGGCCAATGATGAGGCCGCGCTGCATGATTATCGCCAGCAGGCGCCGAACGCGGTGCGCAACCATCCGAGTGATGAGCATTTGCTGCCGTTGTACTTTGCTCGTGGGGCTGGGGGTGAGTTCAGTGTTGCCCATCAAGGATTCACCATGGGTGCCTTGGGCATGGACATTTATCGTTTCGGGTAACTTTAAGATCAAAAGATCGTCCGAACGCGGCCCGAGCCTCCGGCAGCTCCTACAGGGAAATGCACTCTCATGTAGGAGCTGCCGAAGGCTCGGGCCGCGTTCGGACGATCTTTCTTCAGGCAAAAAAAATCCCCGAACCAGTCGGGGATTTTTTATGTTCGATCAATCAGCCCGAGAGCGGATTAATCTTCGCGATAGCGACGCAGCTTCAACTGCTTGCCAGCAACGCGAGTGTCCTTCAGCTTGGTCAGGAGTTTCTCCAGACCATCTTCCGGCAGCTCGACGAGGCTGAAGCTGTCACGCACCTGGATGCGACCGATTGCTTCACGAGCCAGACCACCCTCGTTGAGGATAGCGCCCAGCAGGTTCTTGGCAGCGATACCATCACGCGCACCCAGCGCAGTACGGCAACGAGCACGACCTTCAGCCAATGGAACCGGAGCACGACGCTCACGATCACCACGGTCCGGACGATCACCGGTGCGCTCTGGACGATCGCCACGCGGTGCGTTGTTCGGCACCAGTGGACGTTCTTTCTCGATGGCAGCCAGGGTCAGCGCCTGAGCGTTGGTGGCCTTGCGCAGCAGAGCAGCGGCCAGTGCACGCGGGGTGCAACCGATGTCAGCGGTCAGGCGATCCAGCAGATCACCGTGAGTCGATTCGGCATCAGCGACCAGCGGCGACAGGCTGTTGGTCAACTTCTTGATGCGAGCATCGAGAACAGCTTGGGCGTCCGGCAGGCGAACTTCAGCAACCTTCTGACCGGTTACACGCTCGATCACTTGCAGCATGCGGCGCTCACGCGGAGTCACCAGCAGCAATGCACGACCTTCGCGACCGGCACGGCCAGTACGGCCGATACGGTGAACGTAGGACTCCGGGTCGTACGGCATGTCAACGTTGAACACGTGAGTGATACGCGGAACGTCCAGACCACGAGCAGCTACGTCAGTCGCCACAACGATGTCCAGACGACCATCCTTGAGGGATTCGATCACGCGCTCACGCTGGTTCTGAGCAATGTCACCGTTCAGCGCAGCGGCTTTGTAGCCTTTGGCTTCCAGGGCACTGGCCAGGTCCAGGGTCGCTTGCTTGGTGCGCACGAACATGATCAGGGCGTCGAAGTCTTCAACTTCCAGCAGGCTCAATACAGCCGAGGTCTTCTGGTCAGCGTGAACCAACAGGTGAGCCTGTTCGATCGCGGTAACGGTCTGAGTCTTGGTCTGGATCTTGACGTGCTGCGGATCACGCAGGTGACGCTCGGCAATGGCACGGATCGACTGCGGCAGGGTCGCCGAGAACAATACGGTCTGACGGGTTGGAGGCAGAGCCTTGAAGATAACTTCGAGGTCGTCCATGAAACCCAGTTTGAGCATTTCGTCCGCCTCGTCGAGAACCAGGTGGTTCACGGTAGACAGGACTTTTTCGTCACGACGCAGGTGGTCGCACAGACGACCCGGAGTGGCGACAACGATCTGTGCGCCATTACGGATTGCTTTCAGTTGTGGACCCATAGGGGCGCCGCCGTAAACGGCCACAACGGTAACGCCCGGCATTTGCTTGGCGTAGGTTTCGAAAGCGGTTGCTACTTGCAGCGCCAACTCACGGGTTGGCGCCAGGATCAGGGCTTGCGGCTCGCGCTTAGCAGGATCGATGCGATGCAGGATTGGCAGAGCGAACGCGGCGGTTTTACCGGTACCGGTTTGCGCCTGGCCAATCATGTCGTGGCCGGCCATGATGATCGGGATCGATTGCTGCTGAATAGCCGAAGGCTCTTCGTAGCCAGTCGCGATGACGGCTGCAAGAATATTCGGATTAAGATTAAAAGCGGCGAAGCCGCCGGTTTCCTGGGTCATGGGTCTGCCTCTAAGTGCATCCGCAAAGACCCATGCTCCAAAGCTGCGCATGCCGTGTAAGACTCAAGAGTCGCCCTGGCTGCTTTGTCGGCGGGGATTTGCGAAAACGAATGAATGAAAAAGATTCGTCAAGGAAGAGTCCGCTGTGCGGACGTGCAGCCGAAGCTGACTTCGGGGAATTGCGCTACCTAAACGCGGCCCGGTTAAAGGCCGGCGCGCACTATACCGGAATTCGCTCAAAAAGGGAGCATTATTTGTCTGAAAAACGACGCATACACCGTTATGTCACAGGCTTTGCGGATAATCGTGCAACGGTCTATTTTTCAAAGGCCCGGCCCTGCTGGCGATGGCGCTAAAACGGTTCATCCTTGTGACACAGACCTTCGGTCTGACACCCCCCATCCACGCCCCTTCCCGCCCGAGGAAATGCCTCATGAATCAGTCCGTTTCCAGCCGTGTCAGCCGCGAACGACGCGGCCATCTCCTGTTGATCGGCCTGGACCGGGTCGCCAAGCGCAACGCCTTTGACCTTGATCTGCTCAATGAGCTGAGCCTGGCCTACGGCGAGTTCGAGGCCGACAGCGAAGCACGGGTGGCGGTGGTGTTCGGCCACGGCGAGCATTTCACCGCCGGGCTCGACCTGATCAATGCCAGCGCCGCCCTCGCCAACGGCTGGCAGGCACCGCCCGGTGGCTGTGACCCATGGGGCGTGTTCGCCGGGCCCAGGGTCAGCAAACCGGTGATTGTCGCCGCCCAGGGTTATTGCCTGACCATTGGCATCGAGCTGATGCTGGCCGCCGACATCAACCTGTGCGCGAGCAACACCCGTTTCGCCCAGATGGAAGTGCAACGCGGGATCTTCCCGTTCGGTGGCGCCACGTTGCGCCTGCATCAGGTGGCCGGCTGGGGCAACGCCATGCGCTGGCTGCTGACCGGCGATGAGTTCGATGCCCATGACGCCTTGCGCCTGGGGCTGGTCCAGGAGGTCATGGCCAGCGAGGATTTGCTGCCGAGGGCAATTGAACTGGCCGAGCGCATTGCCCGGCAAGCGCCGCTGGGGGTTCAGGCGACGCTGATGTCGGCCAGGCAGGCACGTTATGAAGGGGAAACAGCGGCGGCGCAGGCGTTGCCACCGATGGTGAAAAAGTTGCTGGCCAGTGAGGATGCCAAGGAGGGTGTGCGGTCGATGATCGAGAAGCGACCCGGCGTTTTCAAAGGGGTTTGAGGGAAGTGTTGATGCGGGTATTGCCTTCGCGGGCAAGCCTCGCTCCTACGGGTCATGCGCAACCCTTGCAGGAGCGAGGCTTGCCCGCGAAGAGGCCCGCCCAGACAACGAATTAGGTGGCCGGGCGAATCGCCTTGATCAACGACGTCAACGAATACCCCAACCGCGGCGCCAGCCCTTCGGCCCGAGCGATCAGGCCGTCCATGTCCAGTTCCTGATCCAGCTCCGATGGCACGATCAGGATCACATTGCCCTCCTTCACCGGCAGTTCCCAGTAATGCCGGTGGTAGAGCCCGCGCAACAACGCCGCACCCAGTGGTTTGCCATCGTCGGTCGCCCACTGATTGATCACCAGCCAGCCACCCGGATTCAAGCGTTTCTGGCAATCGGTCAGAAAACCCCAGGCCAGATGCCCGACGCCGGGGCCGACATCGGTATAAAGATCGACGAAAATCAGGTCCGCCGGCTCGGCCGTGTCGAGCAGTTCCAGCGCATCGCCGACCCGGATGTACAACCGAGGGTCGTCATCGAGCCCCAGGTATTCGATGGCCAGGCGCGGCACATCTGGGCGCAACTCAATGGCTTCGACGTCTTCCAGCGGCAGGAACTTGAGACAAGCCTGGGTCAGCGTGCCGGCGCCAAGCCCCAGGAACAGCGCGCTTTCCGGCTGCTCATGGCACAACGCGCCGATCAGCATGGCGCGGGTGTAGTCGTACTCCAGCCAGCTTGGATCGGCAGTGAACACGCAGCTTTGCTCAATGGCATCGCCGAATTCGAGAAAACGGTAATCGGCCACTTCCAGCACGCGAATCACGCCGAACTCATCCTGTACCTCGGCGAGCAGATGCTCGACGCGCTCCTCAGTCATTTCGTCTCCTGATCGTCAACAGGCCTGCCACTTGGCAAACGGCGACGCAATACACCGCAACATGGAGCGGCAAAGGCGCGATTGTCCGCGAAGCGACGGGAACAGGTCACGCACTAATTGCTGATAACATGAGCGCCCGTGCGTAAACACTAGAGAACGTGATGAGCCAACCCTGGAGCCCTGACAGCTGGCGCGCCTTGCCGATCCAGCAACAACCCCAATATCCCGACGCAGCGCATTTGCTGCAGGTCGAGCAAACCCTGGCCAGCTATCCGCCACTGGTGTTTGCCGGTGAAGCCCGGGAGTTGCGCCGTCAGTTTGCCGAAGTGACCCAGGGCCGCGCGTTTCTGTTGCAGGGCGGCGACTGCGCCGAAAGCTTCGCCGAGTTCTCCGCCGCAAAAATCCGCGATACCTTTAAAGTGTTGCTGCAAATGGCGATCGTCATGACCTTCGCCGCCGGTTGCCCGGTGGTCAAGGTCGGGCGCATGGCCGGCCAGTTCGCCAAGCCGCGTTCGGCCAACGACGAAACCATCGACGGCGTGACCCTGCCCGCCTACCGTGGCGACATCGTCAACGGCATCGGTTTCGACGAAAAGAGCCGCGTACCGGACCCGGAACGCCTGTTGCAGTCCTATCACCAGTCCACCGCCACCCTGAACCTGCTGCGCGCCTTCGCCCAGGGCGGGTTTGCCGACCTGCATCAGGTGCACAAGTGGAACCTGGATTTCATCGCCAATTCGGCCCTGGCCGAGAAATACAGCCACCTGGCTGATCGCATCGATGAAACCCTGGCCTTCATGCGCGCCTGCGGCATGGACACGTCGCCGCAACTGCGCGAAACCAGTTTTTTCACCGCCCACGAAGCGCTGCTGCTGAACTACGAACAAGCCTTCGTCCGTCGCGACAGCTTGACCAACGATTACTACGACTGCTCGGCCCACATGCTCTGGATCGGTGACCGCACCCGTCAGCTCGACGGCGCACACGTCGAGTTCCTGCGCGGCGTGAACAACCCGATCGGCGTGAAAGTCGGCCCGAGCATGAACCCCGAGGACCTGATTCGCCTGATCGACGTGCTCAACCCGGACAACGACCCGGGTCGCCTGAACCTGATTGCACGGATGGGCGCGAACAAGGTCGGCGATCATCTGCCGCAGTTGATTCGCGCGGTTGAGCGTGAAGGCAAGAAAGTGCTGTGGAGCTGCGACCCGATGCACGGCAACACCATCAAGGCCAGCAGCGGCTACAAGACCCGCGATTTCGCGCAGATCCTCGGCGAGGTGAAGCAGTTCTTCCAGGTGCACGAAGCGCAAGGCACCTATGCCGGCGGTATTCACATCGAAATGACCGGGCAGAACGTGACCGAATGCATTGGTGGCGCGCGGCCGATTACCGAGGATGGGTTGTCGGACCGTTACCACACCCATTGCGATCCGCGGATGAATGCCGATCAGTCGCTGGAATTGGCTTTTTTGATTGCCGAGACGTTGAAGCAGGTTCGACGCTAAATCGCGTCGCTCCCATCGCGAGCAGGCTCGCTCCCACAGGATTCAGGTGATCCATTGTGGGAGCGAGCCTGCTCGCGATGGCGCCCGCTCAATCACCGCCAATGCCACTCGCAACCGCCCCGCACTCACCCGCTGACAATTCAATTGCACCCGCTCCAATCCCAACCAGTGCGCCATCTGCCGCAAATTGACCGCCAACGCCATCATCCCCGCCTCATCCAGCCCCGGCTCTTCCTCATGCACAGCATGCACCGCCAACCGACTCAACGCCCGTTCAGCGCGCAAATCCACCCGCGCGGCAATCCGTTCGTTGTGCAAGAACGGCAACACGTAATAGCCGTATACCCGTTTGTCCTGCGGCGTATAAATCTCCAGTCGATAGCGGAAATCGAACAACCGCTCGGTGCGGCTGCGCTCCCAGATCAGTGAATCAAACGGCGACAGCAAAGCGCTGGCCTCAACCTTGCGCGGCACCTTGGGCTCGGGAAGGCAATAAGCCGGCTGCCGCCAGCCTTCGACTTCGCAGCTCAGCAGTTCACCCGCCTCGACCAGCTCTGCCAGACGCGGTCGGCTGTCGGCCGGGTTCAGGCGAAAATAGTCCCGCAGATCTTTTTCCGTGGCCACGCCCAAGGCATTTGCGGCATGCAGCAACAGACCGCGCAGGGCTTCGGCTTCTGTGGGCAAGGGCTGTTGGAGAACGGTCGAGGGAATCACTCGCTCCGGCAAATCGTAGAGCCGTTCGAACCCGCGTCGGCCAGCAACGGTCACTTCTCCGGCGGCAAACAGCCATTCCAGTGCATGTTTTTCGGCGCTCCAGTCCCACCAGGGCCCGGCTCGCCCTTGTCGAGTCGACAGACTGCCAGCGCCCAATGCGCCCAGCGCCTCAACCGAACCCAACACCCGACGAATCGTGTCCTGTTGCTCACGACCAAACCGCGCCAATTGCTGGTAGATGTCTTCGCCACGGGTAGCGCGCTGCATGCGCCAGCGCATCAGCGGGTACATGGACAACGGCAACAACGAAGCTTCGTGGCCCCAATATTCAAACAAGGTACGTCGCCGGCCCTGACTCCAGGCAGCCTGGTCGAGCAAATCGGATGAGTAGTTACCGAGGCGGGAAAACAAGGGAAGGTAGTGCGAGCGCACTAATGCATTGACTGAATCGATCTGCAGAATGCCCAGGCGTTCGATCAGTCGGTTGAGCTGAACCGGTTTGATCGAAGCTGGCGGCTGGCGCCCGCTGAACCCTTGGGCTGCCAGTGCCAGACGTCGAGCCTGTTTGTTGGAAAAGGACAGCGTTGCGGGCATGAGCATCTCCTTGTCTGCTCGCAACCTACCTCACCAGAGAGGGGTTTGTGTAGCAATGGCGTCATCATTTATGCATCGGATCGTCCCAGAACGGCCGGATCGATTCGTGCTCGACATCCGCACGACTTACGCCGATGTCCTTCAGCGCTTCATCGCTCAGGCTCGCCAATAGCTCGCGTTCGCGGTGAAGTTCGTACCAGCGACTAAACTTGTGCAGCAAATCGGAAACTGCGTGGATTGAGAATTTTTCTGCCGTTACCTGCTCGTGTTGACCTTTCATCATGTCGCCCTCCTTTAGGGATGGCTCAAGTCTCGCGCCGGAGCTAAGATCAATCCAACGAATGTTTCTGATGGTATGCATCTCGGAGATTGATGAATGTCGGCGTACCCAAGTATCGATACCGATGTACTGCGTACCTTTGTTGCCATCGCCGACCAGGGCGGCTTCACCCGTGCCGGTGAAATGGTCAACCGCACTCAGTCGGCGGTGAGCATGCAGATGAAGCGCCTGGAAGAAGACGTGTTGCAGCGCCAGCTGTTTGAACGTGATGGGCGCCAGGTCAAGCTGACCGCCGAAGGCCAGGTGTTGCTCGGCTATGCGCGGCGCATCCTCAAACTCCACAGCGAAGTCTTTAATACCCTGCGCGAGCCGCACATGGTCGGCACGGTGCGCATCGGCACGCCGGATGATTATGTGATGCGGTTTCTACCGGGGATCCTGTCGCGCTTTGCGCAGTTTTACCCGCTGATCCAGATCGAAGTTCATTGCGAATCGACCAAGCAACTGTTGCAGCGCCAGGACCTGGACCTGTCGATCGTCACCCGCGAGCCCGGCACCGAAATTGGCCAGTTGCTGCGCAAGGAGCGTTTTGTCTGGGCCGAAGCGCAATGTTTCAGCGCCCACGAGCAAACACCCCTGCCCCTGGCGATGTTCAACAGTGATTGTTTCTGCCGGTTGTGGGCGTGCAACGCCCTCGACGCGATGGGCCGCGATTATCGTATTGCCTACAACAGTTCGAGCCTGTCGGCGCTGATGGCGGTGGTTAGCGCCGGCCTTGCGGTGACCGCGCAACTGGAAAGCCTGATCACCCCGGACATGCGCATCCTCGGCGCCGCCGAAGACCTGCCGCTGCTGCCCGAGGCCTGCATTATGCTGGTGCGCAACCTGCACAACCCGTCGCCGATCACCGAGTGCCTGGCCGAGCACATCGTCGAAGGCTTCAAACTTTAAACGCGAGCAGCACCGCACAGAACACCAGAAAACCACAGAACAGCCCGCGCAGCAGCCGTTCCGGCATAGCGTGGGCGATCTTCACGCCCCAACTGATGCTCAGCAATCCACCGACCGCCAAGGGCAGGCCAATCATCCAGTTCACTTGATGATGCACCGCGTAAGTCACCAAGGTGACGCCAGTGCTCGGCAACGCCAACGCCAGCGACAAGCCTTGGGCCACCACTTGAGTGGTGCCAAACAGGCTGGTCAGCACGGGCGTCGCCACCACCGCCCCGCCCACACCAAACAACCCGCCCATGGTCCCGGACGCCGCGCCCAGCACGCCCAGCCATGGCCAGGAGTAATGCATTTGTGAGGACGCCGGTGCATTGGCGGTGAACATTCGCACCAGGTTGTAGGTCGACAGGGCGACCAGGAACGCGACAAATCCCACGCGCATGGTTTGCGCATCGATGCCCACGGCCCAGATCGAACCGATCCAGGCGAAACAAAACCCCATCGAGGCCAATGGCAATGCGTGGCGCAGTTCGATGCGATTGCGCTGGTGATAACGCCACAGCGCGAGCATCACGTTCGGCACCACCATCACCAGCGCCGTGCCTTGGGCCAGTTGCTGATCCAGGCCGCACAACACGCCAAGCAGCGGAATGGCGATCAAACCACCGCCTATACCGAACAAACCACCCAAGGTGCCCAGGGCCGCGCCAAAGATCAGATACAGCAGAAACTCAATCACAGGCCAACTCCCTCTCGTCAGGCCTTTCATCCTACGCAGTCGGCGCTAGCGAGGAAACGCATAGCAACGCACAATGGTTGTGCCGATTTCGCACAAGCGCTGGTAAACCATGAACCCTAATCAACTGACCGAGCAACTCGGACTGTTCCTCGACGTACTGGAAACCGGGAGCTTTTCCGCCGCGTCCCGACGCCATCCGCTGACGCCTTCGGCAGTGGCCCGGCGTATCGATAGCCTGGAAAGTGCCGTCGGCAGTCAGTTGTTCCTGCGCAGTACCCACGCCGTGCGCGCGACGCCGGCCGGCTTGGCGTTTGCCGAGCGTGCGCGGCGAATCGTTGCCGAGTTGCGATTGGCCCGGGCCGAAGCGGTGTCCCTGAGCAGCGCGCCCGAAGGTTTGATTCAGGTCGACGCGCCAGCGGCATTCGGACGCCGGCATCTGGCCCCGGTCATTGCCGATTTTCTGATGCTGTATCCCGGCCTCGACGTGCAATTGCACCTGATCGACAGCTTCGTCGACATGCAGGGTCTGAACCTGGGCAAGGTCGATCTGGTGCTACGCGCGGGGCAGATAGCCGATACCCGGCTGGTGGCCACGCCGCTGGCGAACATGGTGCGCATTGCCTGCGCCAGCCCCGACTATTTGAAGCGCCGAGGCGTGCCGACCGATCCGTCACAACTGAGCGAGCACGATGGTCTGGACTGGGACGGCCTGGCCCCGCCCTTCGCCTGGCGCTTTGAACGGGACGGGCACATGCAGTTGCACCGCCCTGGGCGGATCCGCATGAGTGCCAACAATGCTGAAGCGTTGGTCTGCGGCGCACTGGCCGGGCTGGGCATCGCGCATTTGCCGACGTGGCTGGCCAGCGAATACCTGCTGCGTGGCGAACTGCTGCCGCTGTTCTGCGAAAACGGCCTGCCAAAACCCGAGACCGCAGGGATTTATGCTCTGCGCCTGGAGCAACAGGCCAGCTCTCGCAGTCGTTTGCTGCTGGAATACCTGAAAACCCGCTTCGGCCCGATTGCCCCTTGGGATCTGGTGCTGCAAAGCGATCTGGGCCGGCACTGGTCATAATTATCTGGCGCATTAAAGATTCGCCCGATAGATTCATCACGATCACCGATCAAGGCTTTGACATGACCACCGAACGCAACACCCCGGACACCTGCGACAACCTGCTGCTGGACAATCAGGTCTGCTTCGCCCTGCATTCCACTTCGCTGCTGATGACCAAAGTCTACAAACCCTTGCTGCAAGCACTGGGCCTGACCTATCCGCAGTACCTGGCGATGATGGTGTTGTGGGAACGGGATGGATTGACCGTAGGCGAAATCAGCACGCGGCTGCTGACCGATCCGGGCTCGCTGACGCCATTGCTCAAACGCCTGGAGGTGGAAGGATTGCTCAGCCGGACGCGCAGTCGCGAAGATGAGCGTGTGGTGATAGTCGAGCTAACCGAACAGGGCCGCGCCCTGCGGGACAAGGCTCGGGACATTCCGCAGTGCATCCTTGGCGCCAGTGGGCAGACGCTTGAGCAGTTGAAAAAGCTGCAAGCGGATCTCCAGGAGCTGCGCAGCCACCTGCAAGACAGCCTCTAATCTTCCAACCACCACAAATCCCCTGTGGGAGCGGGCTTGCTCGCGAAAGCGGTGTGTCAATCAGCATTAATGTCGACTGACACACCGCTTTCGCGAGCAAGCCCGCTCCCACATTTGTCTTATGGCGCAGCTGAAGCCATCGCTCACTCCCTCTTCGCAAAAAAATCACGCTACGAAAATCCTGAACCAACCGCTCTAACTCAATAGTCTTTCCGTCATTCGACGCCCCGTTCGTTTGTCTTCGCCAAACTTTTTCAAAAATTTATATTGCGCGCAAACTATTGGCGAGCTACATTTTATTCGCAGTTACTTAGCGCGCAAATATTTAGCGCAAAACATCAAAACCCGAATGAGGCTCACACCATGCAAACTCTCTACACCGCAATCGCTACTTCCACTGGTGGCCGTGACGGTCGTGCGGTTTCCAGCGACAACATCCTCGACGTCAAACTCGCCACTCCCAAAGAACTCGGTGGTGCTGGCGGCTCGGCGACCAACCCGGAACAACTGTTCGCAGCCGGCTACTCCGCCTGTTTCATCGGCGCACTGAAGTTCGTCGCCAGCCAGACCAAACGCACCATCCCGAACGACGCTTCGATCACCGCCCATGTCGGCATCGGCCAGATCCCTGGCGGTTTCGGGCTGGACATTGACCTGCACGTCAGCCTGCCGGGTCTTGAGCAAGCCGATGCGCAAACCCTGGTCGACGCGGCGCATCAGGTCTGCCCGTACTCGAACGCCACCCGTGGCAACGTCGATGTGCGCCTGCACGTCACCGTTTAACTGCTGATTCCAGGCCCGAACAGGAAACAACCATGAACACATTCAGCAAAGTCTTGACCGGTACCCTTCTCGCCCTGTCCGTCCACAGCGCATTCGCAGGCGATGGGGTTGAACACACCACCCAGGCCTTCCTCAATGCTCTGAACGCCGGCACCGGCAAACCGATGGAACAGCTCACGCCTAAAGAAGCCCGTGCGGTTCTGGTGGGTGCGCAAGCCGGGGTGAAACTGACGCTGCCAAAAGCCGATGTCAGCCAGAAGACCATTCAAGTCGATGGCCAACCGATCAGCCTGACCATCGTCCGGCCAGCCGGGGTCAAGGACGAGCTGCCGGTGTTCATGTTCTTCCACGGCGGCGGCTGGGTACTGGGGGATTTCCCGACCCACGAACGGCTGGTTCGGGACTTGGTTGTCGGCTCGGGTGCGGCGGCGGTGTTCGTCAACTACACCCCTTCGCCGCAAGCGCACTACCCGGTAGCGATCAACCAGGCGTACGCCGCGACGCAATGGGTGGCCGAGCACGGTAAAGAGATCAACGTCGACGGCAAACGCCTGGCGGTGGCCGGCAACAGTGTCGGTGGCAACATGGCCGCAGTGGTTGCGCTAATGGCCAAGGACAAAGGCACGCCGGCAATCAAGTTCCAGGTGCTGTTGTGGCCGGTGACGGATGCGAGCTTCGAGACCGCCTCCTACAACCAGTTTGCCGAGGGACACTTCCTCACCAAGAACATGATGAAGTGGTTCTGGGACAACTACACCACCGATGCCCAGCAACGTAGCGAGATCTACGCGTCACCGTTGCGGGCGACCACCGCACAGCTCAAAGGCCTGCCACCCGCACTGGTGCAGACCGCGGGCGCCGATGTGTTGCGCGATGAAGGTGAAGCTTATGCGCGCAAACTCGACGAGGCCGGCGTGCCGGTCACGGCGGTCCGCTACAACGGGATGATCCATGATTACGGTTTGCTGAACGTGGTGAGTCAGGTGCCGGAGGTGCGTTCGGCGCTGTTGCAAGCGTCCGAAGAGCTCAAGCAACACCTGAAATAAAGCAAAAGATCGCAGCCTCGTTTCACTCGACAGCTCCTACATGGGTTTTGCATTCCCCTGTAGGAGCTGTCGAGTGAAACGAGGCTGCGATCTTTTGATCTTGATGGCACAAAAAAGCCCGACTCAATGGTCGGGCTTTTTCATTACTCAAGCGGTGCTTATTTGGCACGGCCTTTGTAGGAACCGCCTTCGCGGGTGTCGATTTCGATGCGATCACCGATTTCGATGAAGTCGGCAACTTGCAGCTCAGTACCGTTGCTCAGCTTGGCAGGCTTCATGACTTTGCCGGAAGTGTCACCGCGAGCGGAACCTTCGGTGTAGTCAACTACGCGCACGATAGTAGTCGGCAGTTCTACGGAAACCAGGCGTTCTTCGAAGAAGATCGCTTCGCAAACATCGGTCATGCCTTCTTCAACGAATGGCAGAACGGCTTCGATGTCTTCAGCGTTCAGTTCGTACATGGTGTAGTCAGTGGTGTCCATGAACGTGTAGGTGTCGCCGCTGATGAAGGACAGGGTCGCTTCTTTGCGGTCGAGGATTACGTCGTCCAGTTTGTCGTCAGCGCTGTAAACGATCTCGGTCTTGTAACCGGTCAGCAGGTTCTTCAGCTTGGTCTTCATGATCGCGCTGTTACGACCGGACTTGGTGAATTCAGCTTTCTGAACCAGCCAAGGATCGTTTTCGAGACGGATCACGGTACCGGGTTTCAGTTCTTTACCAGTTTTCATTGCGAATATCCGAATTTGGATGGGATTTACAAAAATCTAGGCCGCGTATCATATCCAATTTACATAAAACTGTACCAGCGCCACGGCAAGATCAGCCTGCAAGGCTTGTTCCAGGCACCACGCCTCGGCATGTTTTTCCAGCTCCGGCCAGTATTTACGGGTCACCAGCCACTGGTCGGCCATGTCTTCACCGGCATTCCACGCCCGCCAAAGACCGCTGATCGCCTCGCTGGCCGCTGCCGACAAGCCTTTTGTATAGAGCGCGATGAAGGCTTCGAGCTTCTCCAGGTGCACATCTTCTTCCTGCTGATAGATGTGCCAGAGCATCGGTCGCCCTGCCCATTGGGCGCGAACAAACGAGTCTTCGCCGCGCACTGCGTTGAAATCGCAGCACCAGAGCAGGTGATCGTATTGATCCTGTCGGACAAACGGCAGCACCTGAACGGTCAGTGCATCGCGCACATGCAGCGCACCGGCCACCAGGCCGCTGACCCCAAGCCAGCGTTCGACATCACCGAGAATCCGCCCTTCGGGCACCAGCAAATGCGTGGGCGTGGAGTCGCTCGACAGTGTGTCGAGCCAGCTCGCCAGTCCAGTGTTTTCGTAGGCAAACAGTGAAATCAACCGGGCTGCGGGGGCACGATCAATTCCCAGACCTTGCAGGAATTCGCGCTGGGCTTCGGGGCTTTGCTGAAACTGCCGACGCCGCTCCAACAATCCGCTTTCGCGGAGCAAGCCACCGGTACCCTTATGGAACCCCGGAAAGAAGAAGTACTTCTGCACGCTCTTGTACTTCACCGACGGCAGACCGTGGCAACCGATGACCCAGTCCTCGGCGCTCAGATAATCCAGATTCAGCCACAACGGCGGTTTTTCCCGCTCGACCATGGCGTCCATGTAGACGCCGGGTAGTTGGCAGGCGAACGCAGCGATCACTACATCAGCGGCATCAACCGGTTGCCATTCGGTTGGCCAGTGACACACCTCGACACCCTGCTGCCATTGCTGGGGCGCATTGACGTCGATTTCCGGGCACAGGCGCTCGAAGGCGCGCAGATCGTCAACCCATAGGCGCACGACCACAGCATGTTCGGCCACCAGTTGCCGGGCCAGGCGCCAGGTCACGCCGATGTCGCCAAAGTTGTCGACCACGGTGCAAAAAATATCCCAGCGGGTTTTCAGTTCAGGCATTACAGGCTCCCGTTGGCAAAGGCGCCGATTGTCCGCATAAATTACCCCGTGCAGAAGAGCCGACGGCGATTAATCTTCGTGCGACAATCGCCATCCGCCCGCGACCACCCGCCAGGAGGCAGCCATGCCCTACCGCCCCAACCCGCGCCGCCCGTTGCCGATCCGCCTCAATGCCGTGCAATTGACCGCCAGCATTGCCGTGGGGCTTTGGCTGGGGTTCATCGCCATCGCGCTGACCTGTTGGCTCGCTTCGCGTTTTTTGCCCTCCGAGCAATTGGCGCCGGTGGCCCAGGCCGTCCAGCGACTGACGCAACCGGCGGCAGTGGTGCAACCGGTGCCGGATATCCCGCCTCAGAGCCCGCTGTTCGAACAATACAAAGAAAACCTGCGCAAGAACGAGCAACAGCAAACCCTGGATCAGGCCCGCACGAATAACCGCAACCTGTCGAATCCGAAATGCCAGTTCTGGCTGCAACAGGACCAGACCGCGCCGAGCGAAAAAAGCCGCGCCAATGTCCTGCAATTCTGCGATTGATCATGAAGCTCTCTATGCACAAGCCGACCGTCCACCAACTGATTCTCGACAAGCTGCGCATCGATCTCGACGTCGCCGAACGCGCTGCGCAAACCGCCTACGAAACCGCGACCCACGAAGAAAATATCGCCGAAAACAAGTATGACACTCTGGGGCTGGAGGCGTCTTACCTCGCGGCCGGGCAGGCGAAGCGGGTCGAGGAAATCAGGCATTCACTGACGCTTTGCCAGAACCTGACATTGCGCCCGTATGACGATCAGCGCGGTATCGAGGTCGGCGCGCTGCTCGGTCTCGAAGACGAGAAAGGGCGTGAACAATGGCTGTTCCTGGCCCCCGATGCGGCGGGTTTGAAGGTTGACCTGGTGGGTCAGATGATCACCGTCATCACCCCCGCTCGCCGCTGGGCAAAAGCCTGCTGGGCAAGTTCGAAGGGGATGAGGTGGAGATTCTGGTGGCGGGCGCTCGGCAACAGTTTGCTGTTACCGAGGTCGTTTAGAAAGGTTTAATGAACAGGCAGTTCGACGCCGTCGAACAGCTCTTCCAGTTCCTGCTTGTTGTGGCACTGAATGGCTTTGGCCATGACTTCGCGGGTCAGGTGCGGGGCAAATTTCTCGATGAAGTCGCACATGAAACCACGCAGGAACGTGCCGCGACGGAAACCGATTTTGGTAATGCTGGATTCGAACAGATCGCTGGCATCGAGCATCACCAGGTCACTATCGAGTTTGGCATCGACCGCCATTTTGGCGACGATACCGACACCCAGCCCCAGACGAACGTAAGTCTTGATTACGTCGGCGTCGGCCGCAGTGAACACCACTTTTGGCGTCAGGCCACGATGGCTGAAGGCTTCGTCGAGTTTCGAACGGCCGGTGAAACCGAACACGTAGGTCACGATCGGGTATTCGGCCAGCGCTTCGAGGGTCAGCTTCGGCAGCTTGGTCAGCGGGTGGCCCTGAGGCACAACCACGCAGCGGTTCCAGCGATAGCACGGCATCATCACCAGGTCGCCGAACAGCTCGAGGGCTTCGGTGGCAATGGCGAAATCCACGGTGCCGTCAGCGGCCATTTCGGCGATCTGCATCGGCGATCCCTGGTGCATGTGCAGGGCCACGTCCGGGTATTGCTTGATGAAATTGCTGATCACTGGCGGCAGCGCATAACGCGCCTGGGTGTGAGTGGTGGCGATCGACAGGGTGCCTTTCTTCTCGTTGGAGAATTCCTGGGCGATCTGCTTGATGCTTTCAACCTTGCGCAGGATCTCGCCGGCGGTGGTGATGATGCGCTCGCCGGCCGGGGTGACGCGGGTCAGGTGCTTGCCGCTGCGGGCGAACACCTCGACGCCCAATTCGTCTTCCAGCAGGCGGATCTGCTTACTGATGCCCGGCTGCGAGGTGTAGAGACTTTGGGCGGTAGCGGAAACGTTGAGGTCGTGGTGCGCCACTTCCCAGATGTAGCGCAATTGTTGAAGCTTCATATGAATCCCTCAAAGCAGGTAGACGCCACGGGCATCAGCGACGGTATATAACTATATTAATGGTTTGAAGAATAAATCTAGAACTTTTTTATCAAAACACCATTATTCGTGCTCTGGTGTCCTGCTTCGTGAATACGTTCCTCTTTTGACGAGGGGCTGTTGCTGCCAGGCAAGGCGCCGCAACGAGTCATAGCCCGCGATGGCGAGGAGCGGCAACGCAGCATGGCAGTAACAGACCCTCGTCAAAAAGGAACAGTATTTGCGAAGCAGGACACTAACGATCACCTTGGCGCCGACGCTCCACCAACGGCACCAGATAGACCGGCACCCGCGCCAGTTGCAGCACCCGCGCCGCCGTGCGCCCCAAAGGTGTTTCCGCACCCGCGCGATGGCTATGACTACCTACGATCAGCAAATCCACCGAGAGTTTCTGCGCCTGCTCGAGAATCACCTGCGACGGGTCGCCCTGAAGCACCCGCACCGCTTTGATCCGTTCCAGATCCTGCTCGCCCTCATCCCCCAGTTCTTCACGAAAGCTTTCGAGTACCCGTTGCTCGATATTGGCGATCACCGTGTTCAGGCCCTGACGGTGAAACTCGTTCAGCGCCTGCTCATCGAGATAACTTTGCAGCACCGATTCGGCGAACAGGCCCATGGGTTCCACCGCGTGCACCACATACAAGTCGGCATTGAATGTTCGCGCCAATGCCAAGGCGTGCTGCATCACCAAAGGTGCGTACAGGCCGAGGTCGGTGGCATACAGCATGGAACCAATCATATGACCTCCTTGCGTGCCAACATGGCGGAGATTTGATTCAGCTTAGCAGCGCCTTGGCGTGTATGACGGGCCGCGTAACGCCTTGAAGCAAGGGCCTAAACTTTCTGCTCGTTGCTGATGCCGTGAGGCACATGACCGGTGGCGACCACTTCGCGAGCCAGTTCGCAATGACCGGCCTGATCATCGAAAAACACGTCAGCGGCAAAGGCTTCCAAAAACGCCGCTTTGGTCAGGCCGCCGAGAAACAGCGATTCGTCCAGGCGAATGTCCCACTCGCGCAGCGTGCGGATCACTCGCTCGTGGGCCGGTGCCGAACGTGCAGTCACCAGCGCCGTGCGGATCGGGCAAGCGTCGTCGGGGAATTCGCGCTGCAACAGATTGAGCGCCGCCAGGAAGCCTTTGAACGGCCCACCGCCCAAGGGCTCCCGGGCCGCTTCACGCTCGCTGGCCTGAAATGCCGCAAGGCCTCCCGATTGATACACGCGCTCCGACTCGTCGGAAAACAGCACCGCGTCACCGTCGAAGGCAATGCGCAATTCGTCACTGGCCGCACGGCTCGCGCCACCCGACAGAATGGTCGCGGCGGCAAAACCGGCATCGAGTGCGCTGCGCACATCTTCGGCATGGGTCGACAGAAACAGGTCGCAACCAAAAGCCTTGAGGTACGGGTAAGGACTGCGCCCGCCGACAAACGCCGCGCGGGAAATCGCCAGGCCGTAGTGGTGAATCGAGTTGAATACCCGCAGGCCGGTGTCGGCACTGTTGCGCGATACCAGCACCACTTCGACCCGGCGCGGCCAAGGCTGGTGTTGAGTTTCAGCAGTTTCTCCACCAGCGCAAAGGCATCGCCGGGCTCGAGGATCTCGTCTTCGTGCTCGATCTGGTATTGCCGATAGGCTTCGACACCGCTCGACAAATACACCTTGTGGCTCTCGCTCAAGTCGAACAGCGCCCGCGATGAAATCGCCAGCACCAACTTGTCATCTATGTCCTTGGCCATGCCCTTCCCCTCTGGTTGACCAACTTAAACGTTTCGTCGATCGATAAAACCGAGCGCCCGATACAGGGCCTCGATGCGCGGCAATTCACACCCCGCCGCTTTCGCCGCCGCCAGGGGCCGGGCGTAGATCGCTTCCAGCTCCAGCGGTCGTTTGTGCTGGAAATCGTGGTACATGCTCGGCCAATAGTCGGGCATTTTTTCGGTCACCATAAACAAGTGATCGGCATACCCGGCCGGGATGTCGTGACCACAGGCCGTTGCGCCGCGAACCACTTCGGCCATCAATGCCTTGACCAGTTCCCGACTGTCGGCGTCGGCCATCAGCGGTGTAGTGCTCGCCCCAAGCAGCACTGACAGACCGTTGTAAGGGATATTCCAGACCAGTTTTTGCCAGCGCGCCTGATGCAGGTTCGGCATGCCCTGAGAGTCGATGCCAGCCGAGCGGAACAATCCGACGCCCTCTTCGAGGATTGCCTGGCGCGCCTGCTCATCACTGGCCGGGCCACTGTGATAGCCGACATTCACCGCGCCGAGCGCCTGATGGGTAATGACGCCAGGCCCGGCGCGATGGACGCAGATAAAACAGAGCCCGCCAAGTACGTGCAGCGAATCGGGGAGTAATTCGCGCAAGCTGTCCTCAACATCCAGGCCGTTTTGCAGCACCAGTATTTTGGCATCGGGTGCGGCGGCCTGGAGGATGGCCGGGGCCAGATCGGCGTTGCTGGTGGTTTTGGCGCCGACCAGCAGCCAGTCGCAGGGCGGCATGTCTTCGGCGCACGAATAGGCCTGGACCGGGTTCAGGCTCAGCGCGCCATGCACTGCACTGTTGAGTTGCAGGCCGCGCTCGGCGACCGCTGAAAATTCACTGCGCAACAGAAAGTGCACATCGAAACCGGCGTGCGCCAGCATCACCCCGTAGAAACCACCGATCGCGCCGGTCCCGATAATACCGATTGTCGGCTTGGCAACTGCTCCCATCATGGCAACTCCTCAGCAATTCGATTCAGCGCCTGCCCTACCGCCGCATTAAGTTCGGTGCCGGTCAGGCGCGACTGTACCGCCCCAAAAATTCACCGTCGCGCACCACAAACAGCGCCGGCAAATGAAAGACCTCATAACGCGCCACCAACCCGCCATTGTTGCCGGCGTCGATCCAGTACAACTGATCAACCACCAGATCGAGCCTTGGCAACTGCTCGCGGGCAAAACGGCAGCTGGCGCAGCCGACACTGGTGAAAATCACCAGTGAAGTGCCGCTCATCGCCAGCAGCCGTTGGTCGGCGTCGAAATCGGTCAGTTCCGATTCGAACACTATACTGGGGGAAATAGTGTCAAATGGGCGACACAGGGAGTCCGTGTTCATGGGACGTTTTCTTCCTCATCCTGACGATGTACCCGTGGAGCTGACGCTACTCAAACATGAGTGCATTTCACGGCAACGGCTGCACACTATCAGCCTCGGCGGCATGGCTTGCAATTACCACCGCGCCTGGCGCCACGGCACGGCGCTGGAAGTTCGTATGCCGACCTTGAACCCCGACTTGCGTTACCTGGGCTATGTAGCCTGGTGCCTGCGACGAAAGCACGGCTATCTGGTGGGCATTGCCTTTGTTGACGAGCAGATGCTGTTCAGTGCCCGGATGGGCGAGCAGGTGTGCCAGATCGAACGCTATTGCCGCCTGCACGAGGAGCAGGAGGACTTGCAGGATATTCAAGCGCTGGCCCTCGAATGGGTCCAGCAGCATGCCGACGAGTTCTCCCATGACACGGTTCGCAAGGCGTTTGCTCAGCCAGTGCTGGATTAGGGGGCATTCTCAGTTGGTTTCCCCGCCGCGGTAGGGAAACTAACCGAGAATGCCCCCTACTCGCTGTCTGCCCATTGTCTAGCCACGGTGTAACGCGCTAAGGTTCCGCTCCCCGACGCGCTTAATTTGCTGTGCTCCGCCGCGCGGGTTCGCTGGCGGCCGGCACCCGTGACCTGACGAGTAAACGATGGCTGATTTACCGATCAACGACCTAAACGTCGCTTCCAACGAGACGCTGATCACCCCTGATCAGCTCAAGCGTGATATCCCTCTGAGCGACGCTGCCCTGCGCACCGTGACCAAGGGCCGCGAAGTCATTCGCAATATTCTTGATGGCACCGACCACCGCTTGTTCGTTGTGATCGGGCCTTGCTCGATCCACGACATCAAGGCTGCCCACGAATACGCCGAGCGCCTGAAGAAGCTGGCCGCCGAAGTGTCCGACACCTTGTATCTGGTCATGCGCGTATATTTCGAGAAGCCACGTACCACCGTTGGCTGGAAAGGTCTGATCAACGATCCTTACCTGGACGACTCGTTCAAGATTCAGGACGGTTTGCACATCGGTCGCAAATTGCTGCTGGACCTGGCCGAGATGGGCCTGCCTACTGCGACCGAAGCCCTCGACCCGATCTCCCCGCAATACTTGCAGGACCTGATCAGTTGGTCGGCCATTGGCGCGCGCACCACCGAATCCCAGACTCACCGCGAAATGGCCTCCGGCCTGTCCTCGGCAGTCGGCTTCAAGAACGGCACCGACGGCGGCCTGACCGTGGCGATCAACGCCCTGCAGTCGGTGTCCAGCCCGCACCGTTTCCTGGGCATCAACCAGGAAGGTGGCGTGTCGATCGTCACCACCAAGGGCAACGCCTACGGTCACGTGGTATTGCGCGGTGGCAACGGCAAGCCGAACTACGATTCGGTCAGCGTCGCACTGTGCGAGCAAGCGCTGAACAAAGCCAAGATCAAGCCGAACATCATGGTTGATTGCAGCCACGCCAACTCCAACAAGGACCCGGCCCTGCAACCCCTGGTGATGGAGAACGTCGCCAACCAGATCCTCGAAGGCAACCAGTCGATCATCGGCCTGATGGTCGAGAGTCACCTGAACTGGGGCTGCCAGGCCATCCCGAAAGACCTCGCCGATCTGCAATACGGCGTGTCGATCACCGATGCCTGCATCGACTGGTCCGCCACAGAAAACACCTTGCGCAGCATGCATGCCAAGCTCAAGGATGTGCTGCCCAAACGCGATCGCAGCTGATCACCGCTTTCTGCGCACACAAAAACGCCGGGCTAAACCCGGCGTTTTTTATGCGTTGTGTTTACTGGCTCAGCTTGGCAGCGTGCCGCTGGTGACGCTCCATGTAGCGCTCCACGTAGGAGCACGATGGAATGACTGTGTAACCCATTTCCTCGGCGTACTGCAGCGCCTGCTCGGTCAATGCCGCCGCAATACCGCGGCCACGCAAGGCGTTGGGCACGAAAGTGCGATAGATATCCAGGGTCTGTTTCCCCAGATCCATATAGGTCAGGTAGGCACGATGACCGTCCACATTGGTCTCGAACTGATGACCAGCCTGGTCATGGTGGATGGACAACGCCTCGCTCATCACTACTCCTCGCGGGTCTTGGATTCTGACCCCTACCTTACCGATGTTTTTCCGGCGAAGGAACATCTACGCCACCCTGTGCCTGAATGGACACCGAGAAGAGCTGCACCTATCTCGCGCAACCTGACACGTATCAAATAGTAGGCACCATTGGCAGAAATGCTCAAGGTGCGCTCGTCATCACGTTGGGGGCGGCAGGTACGGCTCCGGGTTACGCAGGGACGGCTCGACCGAGGATCTTCCCGGGTCGAAAGCCTGAACATTGCCGGATGTTGAGACTTAAGACGAGCGCCCTTTGTTAAAGTCACCTCAACATGCAGAAAGATATGAGAGGCGCTGCGCAAAATCCGAACAAAAGTGTAGACGAAAGCATATAGACAGACTTTAACAAAGACTGAAAATACCGCCTTCGGGATCGGGAACTTTTCTCTCGCGGCTCGCTCAGCTTGGGCGTTGCAGCTGGATATTTTTTATCCTGAGCAGTTAAAAGTTGCTCGAAAAAGAATCAACGCCTACAATTTTTTTGCTTCTTGCTTTACGTCAGTTTACTTACGACAAGTAATGGGTAGTATGTACGCCGGCTATTTCCTCACTCTGAGGAGACAGCTACTTAATAGAAAGTCCTTGAAGGGGAACACGATGAACAACGTTCTGAAATTCTCTGCTCTGGCTCTGGCCGCAGTTCTGGCTACCGGTTGCAGCAGCGTATCGAAAGAAACCGAAGCACGTCTGACCGCTACTGAAGACGCAGCTGCTCGCTCCCAGGCTCGTGCAGACGAAGCTTACCGTAAAGCTGATGAAGCTCTGGCTGCTGCTCAAAAAGCACAACAGACTGCTGACGAAGCTAACGAGCGTGCTCTGCGCATGCTGGACAAAGCTAGCCGCAAGTAATAATCCTTCGGGATTGTTATCAAGCCGATCCATTTATGGGTCGGCTTTTTTATGCCTGGCGTTTAGCACCGGCCATAAAAAACCCGCCGACGCGGCCTGCGTCGGCGGGTCTTGATCAGCGCTTACTGCTGCAGGTCGATCGGCGCACTCGACGCCATCGGTGCAGAAGTATTCGGCACGGCGATTTCCACCGGCAGGCCATCTTCGGCAGCGACCACGTCACGCACCACATCCCAGTTCATGCGCAGGTTGTTGGTAATGTCTTCACGTTTGAGCATCGCGTTGATCACAGCGGTGTGTTTGTCGACCACTGACGGGTTGCCGTTGTCGTCCAGCGGCGTATGCGCTTCGAGATAGACCTTGCCGCCACTCATGCCGAACTTGTACGGGTCGTTGATGATCCGCACCGACGTACCAACCGGCACCATGCCCGCCATTTCCAGCACGTTGTTGTTGAACATGCGGAAGCAGCCGTGGCTGGTGCGCATGCCGATACCGAATTTTTTGTTCGAGCCATGAATCAGGTAGCCCGGAGTGCCCAGGCTGAACTTGAACGGCCCCAGGGGGTTATCAGGGCCGGCCGGCACCACGTTCGGCAACGGGTCACCATCGGCGGCGTGCTCGGCCTTGATCGACGCTGGAGGAGTCCAGGTCGGGTTCGGCGTTTTGGCGGTGATGGTGGTGTGGGCAATCGGCGAACCCCAACCTTCACGACCAATACCCAGCGGGAAGGTGTACACCACGTTCCGGCCTTTCGGGTAGTAGTAGAGACGGTATTCAGCCAGGTTGATCACGATGCCTTCACGCGGACCCGGTGGCAGGATGAAGCGGGTCGGCAGAATGATTTCGGTGCCGGCGCCCGGCAGCCAGGCATCGACGCCCGGGTTGGCCGCGACCATTTCCGAATAGCCCAGATCGTAAGTGGTACCAAGGTCGGCGAAGGTATCTTCGTACTTGGCCTTGATCACTTGCACCTGACCGATGATGTCTTCACCAGGGGGTGGTAGAGGCAGTTCCAATGCTGAAACAGGACCGGCCACACAGAGGGCAGCAAGGGTCAGGCAGCGGGTGACGGCAGGAAAGCGCGGCAACATCCGGAAAATCCTTCGCATGAACGACAAGAGGTATAAGACGGCGATTGTACACCGACACCCGTAAATTCGGGGAGATCGAGAACATTGCAGGCGATACATGACGTTTTTTTCATGTATGGCTTGCTCGCACCTTCACGCTTGATTGCGACTGACACTACGCCATCGCGAGTAGGCTCGCTCCCACAGTGAAGCGGTACCGAGCGTAAATAATGGGCTCGACGAAGATCAACTGTGGGACCGAGCTTGCTCGCGATAGCAATCTAAAGCTCGAAGCGCAACTCCGGCCAGATCGGCGAGGTGCCGCGTTTTTGCGACTCGAGGATGGCGCGGCACAGCGAGCACAGACGTTGGTCCTGAAACACCCTGCGGTCCACGCTCGACCAGCGCGGCTGCGCCGGCAGCAAGCTGCCGCAGAGGGTCCGGTCCGCCGAGCCGCCGAGTTCCAGCTGACGGGTCACCAGATGCACCCGCACTTCCTGGCAGGCGAACAGATCCAGCTGCTCGTCAGGCTCGATCAGTTGGTAGGCAAAAAGGGACCAGGCGGGACGCGGCATCGGGGGCTCCAAATCGGGGCGCCACCTTAGCCGAAACGCCGCCACTAGAAAAGCGTCAAAGCAGCGGTTTCAGTGTCGGCCAGACATTTTCCAGCAACTTGCCTTGAGCCACCGCTGCCGGGTGCAGGCCGTCGGCTTGCATCAAGTCCGGATGACCGCCAATCCCGTCGAGAAAAACGGCACCAGAGGGATTTTTTCTCATTGGCCAGGTTGCCGTAAACCTCGGCAAACGCCTCGGTGTAGCGCTTGCCATAGTTGGGCGGCAATTGCATGCCCAGCAGCAGTACCTTGGCGCCACTGGCCCGGAGCTGTCGATCATCGCAGCAAGGTTTTGTTGCAATTGTGTTGGCAGCATTCCGCGCAAGCCATCGTTGCCGCCCAATTCGAGGATCACCAACTCGGGTTTATGCTCTGCAAGCAGCGCTGGCAGGCGTGCCTGCCCTCCGGCACTGGTGTCGCCGCTGATGGAGGCGTTGATCACTTTATCGTCGAAACCTTCGCGCTTGAGCCGTTGCTCAAGCAGCGACACCCACCCCAAGCGGGTATCCAGCCCGAAACCGGCGCTGATACTATCGCCAACGATCAGGACTGTACCCGCCGCTGCGTTCTGGGCCATGCACATCAAGGCCAGGCCAGCACTCAAAAACCACACACGCATCGGATTCTCCATGGGCGCAAGCATTCTCACCGCGAAGAACCTCAGCAAAGTGGTTCCCAGCGCGGAAGGTGAACTGACTATCCTGCACGAACTCAGCCTGGAACTGAACAAGGGCGACAGCCTGGCCATCGTTGGCGCCTCCGGTTCCGGCAAATCCACCCTCCTGGGCCTGCTCGCCGGCCTCGACCTGCCGAGCAGTGGCGAAGTCACCCTCGCAGGGCAAGCCCTGAGCAGCCTCGACGAAGACCAACGCGCGCGCATCCGCGCCGAGCACGTGGGTTTTGTCTTTCAATCGTTCCAGTTGCTCGACAGTCTTAATGCGCTGGAAAACGTCATGCTGCCGCTGGAGCTCGACGGCCGCAAAGACGCCTGGGAGCGCGCAACCGAGTTGCTGCAGCGGGTCGGCCTGGGCCAGCGCCTGACCCACTCGCCGCGCCAGCTCTCCGGTGGTGAACAGCAGCGCGTGGCGATTGCCCGAGCGTTTGCCGCCGAACCTGACGTGTTGTTTGCCGATGAACCCACCGGCAACCTCGACAGCCACACCGGCGAGCGCATCAGTGACCTGCTGTTCGAACTGAACCAGGAACGCGGCACGACCCTGGTGCTGGTGACCCACGACGAACGCCTGGCACATCGGTGCCGGCGCCTGATCCGCCTTGAAGCCGGCCTGCTGGTCGCCCCTCTGGAGCCTTGATGGCACGCTTGCCGCTATTGCGCCTGTTCAGCCTCGCCATCCGCCAACTGCTGCGCGACGCCCGCGCCGGTGAGCTGCGGGTGTTGTTCTTCGCGTTGCTGGTGGCCGTGGCGGCGAGTACCGCCATCGGCTACTTCGGCGCCCGCCTCAATGGCGCCATGATGCTGCGCGCCACCGAGTTTCTCGGTGCCGACCTTTTGCTCGAAGGCAGTTCACCAGCGCGCCCCGAGCAGATCAAAAGCGGAACGGAGTTGGGCCTGGAACATGCGCAGGTGGTGGAATTCTCCAGTGTCATCGCCACGGACAAGGGCATTCAGCTGTCCAGCATCAAGGCGGCCGACGATGTCTATCCACTGCGCGGCGAACTGAAAAGCGCCCCCGCGCCGTTTGCCCCGGAAGTTTCCGGCGGCGGGCCAAAACCCGGCGAAGCGTGGGTCGAAGCACGCTTGCTGACAGCTCTGGACCTGAAGATCGGCGATAGCATCGACGTCGGTATGAAAACCCTGAAGCTGTCGCGGGTGTTGACGTATGAACCGGATCGCGCCGGCAATTTCTACAGCCTGACGCCGCGCGTGTTAATCAACCTGAGCGACCTTACGGCGACCGGCGTGGTGCAGCCCGGCAGCCGGGTCAGTTATCGCGAACTCTGGCGCGGCAATGCCCAGGCGCTGGAAACCTATCGGCAACTGGTCAAGCCAGGCCTCGCCGCCAACCAGCGCCTGCAGGATGCCCGGGATGGCAACCGACAGATCGGTGGCGCGTTGGGCAAGGCCGAGCGCTACTTGAACATGGCCAGTCTGGTCGCGGTTTTGCTGTCTGGTGTGGCCGTGGCGCTGTCGGCGACGCGCTTCGCCACGCGTCGCTTCGATGCCAGCGCCTTGCTGCGCTGCCTGGGTCTGTCCCGCCGGGAAACCATGCTGCTGTTCAGTTTGCAGCTGACAGTACTTGGCCTGCTCGCCAGCCTCAGCGGCGCCCTCCTCGGCTGGTTGGCGCAACTCGGGCTGTTTGCGCTACTGCATGACTTGCTACCCACAGACGTTCCACCGGGTGGCTTGCTGCCAGCCATTGCCGGGATCAGCACGGGGCTGGTAGCACTGGCCGGTTTCGCCCTGCCACCGCTCGCCGCCCTCGGCCGGGTACCGCCATTGCGCGTATTGCGCCGGGACATGCTGCCAATCCCGTCCAGCACCTGGATGGTTTATGGCGCGGCGCTGGGCGCGCTCGGCTTGATCATGTGGCGCTTGAGCCTGGACCTGGTGCTGACCTTCGCCCTGCTGGGCGGTGGCGTGATCGCTGCGGTCGTGCTCGGCGGCTTGCTGCTGTTGCTGCTCAACAGCCTGCGTCGGATGTTGGCTCGCGCCTCGTTGCCCTGGCGTCTGGGTTTGGGCCAACTGCTGCGCCACCCATTGGCGGCGGCAGGCCAATCCCTGGCCTTCGGCTTGATTCTGCTGTCCATGGCGTTGATCGCGTTGCTGCGCGGTGAATTGCTGGACACCTGGCAAAACCAGCTGCCAAAAAATGCGCCGAACTATTTCGCGCTGAACATCCTGCCAGCAGACAAACAGTCTTTCACCGATCGCCTGATCGAACTGGCGGCGCAATCGGCGCCGCTGTACCCGGTGGTGCCGGGCAGGCTGATCAGTATCAATGGCGAAGCGGTGCAGGACATCGTCAGCAAGGATTCAGCCGGTGACCGGGCGATCCAGCGTGACCTGAGCCTCACGTGGGCAGCGGACCTGCCAGCGGGCAACAAGCTAACCTCGGGAACCTGGTGGACCGAACAAACGCCGGAGGACGTTCCGGGTGTGTCGGTGGAAGGCAAGGTTGCCGAGAGCCTGAAGCTCAAGCTGGGCGATCATCTGGTATTCACCGTTGGCGGGGTCAATCGCGAAGCGAAAGTCACCAGCCTGCGGGAGATCAACTGGGACAACTTCCAGCCGAACTTCTTCATGATCTTCCAGCCCGGCACTTTGAAAGATCTGCCCGCAACCTACCTCACCAGCTTCTATCTGGCAGCCGGTCACGATCAGCAGATTGTCGATCTGTCCCGGGCATTCCCGGCGGTCACCATTGTGCAAGTCGAAGCCTTGCTGGAACAGCTGCGCAGCATCCTCGCCCAAGTCACCCTGGCGGTGGAGTACGTGTTGTTGTTCGTGCTGGCGGCGGGCATGGCCGTGCTGTTCTCCGGCCTGCAGGCAACCCTGGATGAGCGTATTCGCCAAGGTGCGCTGTTGCGCGCCCTGGGGGCCGAGCGCCAATTGCTGGTCAAGGCCCGACGCATCGAGTTCGGCTTGCTCGGCGCCGTCAGCGGCCTGCTGGCGGCCCTGGGTTCGGAGTTGGTCAGCCTGGTGCTTTACCGCTACGCCTTCGACCTCCCCTGGCAGCCGCATCCATGGCTGTTGGTGTTGCCATTGATCGGCGCGGTGCTGATTGGTGGCGCCGGTGTGTTCGGTACGCGTCGCGCCTTGAACGCCAGCCCCCTGACAGTCCTGCGCGAGGGTTGATAGACTCAGGCACTTTCTATCCCAAGACGCTACCAAAAGAAGTCGCCATGAGCCGTTATCGCCCTCCCCGCACCGCTGGCACCGCGCTGATCACCCCCGAAGGTGAAGCGCGGATGCGTGCCGAGTTCCACGAACTCTGGCACGTGCGCCGGCCGCAGGTAACGCAATCGGTCAGTGAGGCCGCAGCTCAGGGTGATCGCTCGGAAAATGCCGAATACACCTACGGCAAAAAATGCTGCGCGAAATCGACAGCCGCGTGCGTTTTCTCACCAAGCGCCTGGAAGCCCTGAAAGTTGTCAGCGAAAAGCCCAGCGATCCGAACAAAGTGTATTTCGGCGCCTGGGTCAGCATTGAAGCAGAAGACGGCAAGGAGTCGCGCTATCGCATCGTCGGCCCGGATGAGCTCGACTTGAAACTGGGCCTGATCAGCATCGACTCACCACTGGCTCGCGCACTGATCGGCAAGGCGCTGGACGCTGAAGTTCGAGTCCAGACACCGACCGGTGAACAGTGCGTGTATATCGTGGCGATCGAATACCCCTGAGCCGCAGCGCTCTGAGCCTCAGCGACGGGTAATCAGTCCCTGGCGCGCAACGCGAGTCAGTTGTTTGATCATTTCAGGGGCGTTTTCAAGGCTGGGCGATTGAATCACTGCCAGGTCGAAACTGTCGCTGGCAAACCGAGCCAGCGACTCGCCATCTTCGACAAACTGGATCAGGAAAGCTGCGGGGCCGCCGGTACGACGTGGCCAGCCGTCGAGATAACGCAGAAGTGTCGGCTGATGTTTGCCGCCAAGCAGGATTTTTGGATTGCGCTGGGTGAGGTGCGCCGTGATCGGCGCGGGACGTACAACAGGGCTTAATGCATTCATTGGGTCGTGTCTCTGCCTCAAAAGTCTGCATGGCAGGTGAGAGGCAACACCGAACCAGCGCTTTAGCGGTATTTCGAAGCCTGTTTCAAGCTTCTATCGGCAACTGAATGAGTCACCTGGCGCCCCGCAAGTAGCTGTTTAAATCGGCGCATGAGCAGCATCCTAGAGAACCTGACCGGACAGTGTCAAGAATCCCGAGCAACAAAAAAGGCCCGCGCAATGCGGGCCTTTTTTGTTGAACCAGAGCGGTCAGCCGGCGATGGCACGGTCTGCCGAAAGCTTGCCTGCACCTTCGATCAGCACCGCGATGCTGCCACCGAGCAACGCCAGGGCGAACTCATAACCGTTGTTAGCCAAGAACAGACCGTTATGGATGTGCACCGAGAAGATCGCCACCAGTGAGAGAAAGGTCAGCCCCAGTGCCGCCGGACGCACCAGCAAACCGATGATCAAGGCCAGACCGGCGAAGAACTCCGTACCACCCGCCAGGACTGCCATCAGGTGACCCGGTGCAAGGCCAAGGCTTTCCATGTACTGGGCGGTGCCGGCAATCCCGTAGCCACCGAACATCCCGAAGAGTTTCTGCGAACCGTGAGCCGCGAAAATGATGCCGACGAAAATACGCAGAACCGTCAGGCCGTAGCCAGCGCGGGTGAACAGTACCTTGTTGATCAGAGTGCTCATGCTGTGTCATCCATTGTGAGTATGTGTGTTGGTTGGCCGCTATATTAATCGTTAAATCGGATGTTAAAAGCAGAAATATTCCACCATAACAATCAGTTTAGTCGATCATTTGCGCGAGGCCACTTTTTGCCCTTTAGGCTCCAACGACTCCCGTTCCCGATCAAACGCCAAGTAATACTTGTTCACGCTATTAACATAGCTGACAGCGCTCATCCCCACTTGCTCCATGGCAATGCGCTCGACCTGAAAGAACCACTGATTGGGGTTCAACCCCCGTCGCCGGGCCTCGGCGCGCATGCCCTGAACCCGTTCCGGCCCCATGTTGTATGCCGCCAGCACGAACGCCATCCGTTCGCGCTCGTTGAGTTTGGGGCTGGAGAAGAATTTTCGGCGGATCATCGCCAGGTACTTGGCCCCGGCCTGTACATTGGCATCAAGGTTCTGAACGTTGTTGACCCCTACCCGCTGCGCCGCCGACGGAGTGATCTGCATCAGGCCAGTGGGACCGCCGCCACTGCGGGCCTCGGGTTGCAGCGCCGACTCCTTGAATGCCAACGCCGCCAGGTTCAGCCAGTCCATGCCTTGGGCATCAGCGTGTTTTTGCAACACCGGCCGGAGTTTTTCCAACCGCTCGCGATCAGCCTTGGCCAACGGATAGTGCACTTGATACAAGCGGCGGTAGATACGCAGGAACGCTACGTCCTCATCCGACGGTTTCTTGTAGGTGCTCAGGAAGCGATCAATGCTCGCCCTCAACATCGAGGCATCGCGGCGCACGAACCAGTATTCCTCGCCGGGCGCACCGATCAGCACCTGCCTGTCAAACCGCAGCTTGGGCAGAATCTTGCCCCAGCGCTCGGCGATCGGCTGCTCGACGATCGTCAGGTGGAAGATGCCGCCCTGGACCATCTCCAGCACATCCTCGACCGCCAGGCTGGGGTCGACCCACTCGACCTTCACCGGCGCCAGTTTGTGCAGAGCGAGTTTTTGATTGATCTGACTGACCGCGTCCCCGGCTGCACTGCCCGTGGGCAATGCCAGGGTTTTGCCAGAGAGTTGTTCTAGATGGGTGTAACGTCGTTCACCCTTAATGCCGACCAGGATCAGCGGCACGTTGCTGGCAATCGGTTCGCTGGTACTCACGGCGTGGCCGGATTGCGGATCGAGCAATTCCCCGGGAGCCACCAGATCGCCCTCGCCGCGTTGCAACGCGCCGAGCAGTTGATCCTTGGCTTTGGGGATGATCTTGAGGGTGATTTCCTGGCCGTCACGTGCGTGGCCATTGAGGTATTGCTCGAAAGCCCGCAGGCGATGGTACTCCACACCGATGGCCTGGCCCTCAACTTCACCGGAGCTGTTACGACTCTGATTGACCAGGACCTTCAGTACGCGGCTGCTGCGGATTGCCGCCAGGTCGCGAACCTGGGTCGCCGGCACGGCTTGCAACGGCCCGGCCAGGCGCGCAACCGCCGGCATCGGCAGCAGCAACGAACAACACAGCAGTAGCAAAACCGAGGGACGTGTCATCCACTCTCCGGAAAGAATACTGGTCCGGCTTCAGGGTAAATTCCGTGAAGCAAAACGACAGAAACAGAGCGCCTGGAGCGCTGGCAACGTGCGAAAGACCGGCACAGTGATGGCACCTTCACCAACCCGACCTGCCTCACGGCATCAAAAGACAGCTTTAACTCGTTGTAGTTCTTGGCTTTTCTTATAAATCTACAGCTCTGATATGCTTTCCGGCCTTTGGTCCGAGGTAGCACCATGCAACTCATCGATATCGGCGTCAACCTGACCAACCCCAGTTTCGTCGACAAACACCAGGCTGTACTCGACCGAGCCTACGCTGCCGGGGTCTGCCAATTGGTGCTCACCGGGACCAGTGTCGACGGCAGCGAACAGGCCCTGGAGCTGTGCCGGCAACTGGATGAAAGCGCGCAACGGCTGTTCGCCACCGCCGGCATTCACCCCCACTGCGCCAGCGACTGGAATGCCGACAGCGAACGGCGCCTGCGCAGTTTGCTCAAGGAGCCGAACATGGTGGCCGTGGGCGAATGCGGGCTGGATTTCAACCGCGACTTCTCGCCGCGCCCACAGCAGGAGAAGATCCTCGAAGAACATCTGGCCATGGCGGTCGAACTGCAATTGCCGGTGTTCCTCCACGAGCGCGATGCCAGTCAACGCTTGCTCGAAATCCTGCGCGACTACCGTGATCAGTTGCCAGCCGCCGTGGTGCATTGCTTCACCGGTGAAAAAAGCGCTGTTCAGTTACCTCGACCTGGATCTGCACATCGGCATCACTGGCTGGATCTGTGATGAACGACGAGGCACGCACCTGCATCCGTTGGTGAAAGAGATCAAGCGTGGCCGGTTGATGCTGGAGAGCGATGCACCGTATCTACTGCCGCGCAGCCTGCGGCCCAAGCCGAAGAACGGGCGCAACGAGCCTGCGTACCTGACCGAGGTGTTGCGCGAAGTGGCGTTGCATCGTGAGGAAAGTGAAGAAGACCTGGCGGCTCATACCACCGCTTGCGCCCGGGCATTCTTCGGATTGCCCTCCATCCCCCAGTAACACCTAAATCCCCTGTGGGAGCGGGCTTGCTCGCGAAGGCGGCGGCACATCCAGCATTGATGTGCCAGACACACCGCTTTCGCGAGCAAGCCCGCTCCCACATTGGAACTGTGGTGCTCATTGACCTGCATCAACGCCCAAATCCCTAATAGCGGCACAATGATGGCACCTTGCCAATGCTGTTTCCGCTATCAGAGAAGACCTCCTATGGGTGCCTGGCTTAGCAACATCTCGCTGAAATACAAATTCTGGGCGGTCAACGCGGTCGCCTTCGTCACCACCCTGCTGTTGGTGCTGTACGCCGTACAACTTGAACAGCAAGCCCGCAGCCATGCATCCCAGGTATCGGCCCAGGCCCAGGCGCGATTGCTCAATGCCTGGCCCGCCGGGCAGCCGCTGCCAAAGGCTGACAACGTACTGACCTTCAGTCACGGCCAGGCACCACGGATCAACGGTCAACCAGTGCTGGAACTGACCGACACCAATGGCTGGGTCGATATCAACCGCATGCCGCTGTTCGGCAACAATCCGTTGATGGGCGCCGAGGTGTTCAGCCGCGCCGATGCTCAGCAAGTCGCGATAATCGCGTACGGCCCGAGCCTGACCCAAGTGTTTGGAGAGCGTTTCTTCAACTATGCGATGGCGGTGGCAATCCTGATGCTCGCGATGCTCGGTGCTTCGCAGTTGTTGATCCGTTTCTTGCTCAGCCAGCTCAATACCTTGAAAGACGTGATGCTGCACGTCGAGAAAACCGGTGACCTGTCGGCCCGCGTACCACTGGCCTGCAAGGATGAAGTAGGGCAGATGGCCAATGCCTTTAACGCCATGCAGGCCGGTTATCAGCGAGTGGTCAACACCGTCGCCAACACTGCCCGGCAACTGGATGTCGGCGCGGCACGGCTGGCGTCGAGCATGAATGAAGTGCGCCATGGCATGCTCGGCCAGCAAAGCGAAACCGATCAAGCCGCCACCGCCATCAATGAAATGACCGCCACGGTTTATCACATCGCCCAGCATGCCGGCGCCACCCGCGACCTCTCGCAAAGCGCCGACACCCTGGCCGGCAGCGGCCAGGAAGTGGTCAGCCGAGTGCAGAAATCGATTGCCGGGTTGTCCAGCGGCGTGCAGCAGACCGCCGAGATGATCCAGCGCCTGGCCAAGGACAGCCAGAAGATCAATGGCGTGGTCAGTGTGATTCACAGCATTGCCGAGCAAACCAACCTGCTGGCGCTCAACGCGGCCATCGAAGCGGCGCGGGCCGGAGAAATGGGCCGCGGCTTTGCGGTGGTCGCCGATGAAGTCCGCAACCTGGCCAAGCGCGTGCAAACCTCGACGGATGAAATCACCCTGATGGTTGCTGCCTTGCAGGCCGGGACCCGGGACGCCGTGGACTTCATGCAGGAGAGCTCGTTCAAGGCCGACGATTGCGTGCAGCAGGCCCAGGAAGCCGGGGCAGCCCTGGCGCAAATCACCAGCGCAGTGGCGCAAATGCGTGAAAGCAATACGCAGATCGCAGTGGCCGCCGAGCAGCAGAGTCATGTGGCCGAGGAGATGAATCGCGCGGTGGTGAGTATTCGTGACGTGACCGAGAACACCGTGCAGCAGACGGTGGATTCAGCCACCACCAGCAATGAATTGGCGACGTTGGCTGGAGAGTTGAGCAAGGCCATCGGGCAGCTCAAGCTTTAAAGTCAAAAGATCGCAGCCTTCGGCAGCTCCTACATTGGATCGTCGTACACCTGTAGGAGCTGCCGAAGGCTGCGATCTTTTTTGCCCATTACACCTATCGAGTCAATAGCCAACCTTGATTCGCCGCCCGCCCCTGCCCCGCCTATTCTTCAAGCATGTGTTCAACATGTATCGAGGAGTTTCAACATGGGCAAACGTCATCCCAACCTTCCAGCCTGGCAATGGAAGTCACACCCGCAAAATGACCAACACGCAACCCATCAGGCTTTAAATCTGATCGCCGTTGCACTGGTCATCATCGGGTTTCTGCTGCTCGTTTCAGGCGTTTTCAGCCTGAGCCCGATCAATGTCGTGATTGGCGCCATCGGTGTGTTCGCCGCGCTGGGTATTCAGCGCCGCGGTCACAGCCTGAAGGCGTGAGTCTGAGTGATGTCGTGCTTGCTGGCCGATCAATTCCTGACGTTCTCAGCGGTGGCGGGTGGCGTGCTTGGTGTAAGCAGCGCCACCGTCACTGAGTCAGGCGAAAATAGTCACGGTTTGCCGGCTCATGGCAATCAACTGACCGTCAGTGCTCCACAGTTTCGCTGCCGCATGACCGTAGCCATCCGCAGCGTGTTCGATGTCCACCAGGTATTTGCACCAATCCAGCGTGCTCAACGCCAACAGCGGCTGGACGAATTCGATGGTCCAGGTCAGCGTACTGCCCGCCGCCGGTTTGTTCAGGTGCGGCAACAGGGCCGGCGGCCAAGCGTCAACCAGTGCCAGGATGTACGCCTCGCTGAGCGGCTCGTCCTTCACATCCCCGCGCAAACGCACCCAACCGCCCATGTCCCGGGATTTGTTCCCGGTGAACGGCAATCCGCCGACACTCCAGCGCATCGCCAGATGCTTCATGAATTCCGGGGTCACACCTTTGATGTAGGGCAGTTCCTGGCAGTCGTCCCAGTGTTTCATCTCAGGCGCTGGTTGCGCCGTCACGGCCACTTCGGAAGGTCGCGAGGCACCGAAACTGCCCTGGACCAACGTCACCACCTGACCTTTCTGCATCACCCGGCCCAGCACCTGGCTGACAGCCTTGCCTTCGCGCAATACATCGACTTCAAAACTGACCGGGACATCGGGTTCGACCGGGCCGACAAAAGTGATCGCCAGCGAACGCACTGGCCGATCCGCCGGGACTTTTGCGCGCATGGCTTCGTACTGCAACGCGGCGACCAGGCCACCAAAACTGGCCCGCCCCTGGCCCCATTCGGCGGGAATAGACAGCGCCTGCGGCTGGCTGCGGGCAGCGTCGAGCAGATCGGAAAAGCGCATGGGAACCTCAGAACGCGGAAAAGGATGAAGGGATCTTAACCAGCCTCTGAGGGCAGCACAGCGCTTATTCCGGCCAAATTGACTGACAGATGAGCCGGATACACACCTGCGGCGTAGGAGCTGCCGAAGGCTGCGATCTTTTGATCTTCGGCGCCCTTGATTACGTCACAGATCAAAAGATCGCAGCCTTCGGCAGCTCCTACGCGGGACGGAGGTGAATTCAGGATTTGAAGCAGGAGCTGCTGAGTTTGTCGAGCACTCGGTCGGCTCGACCTTCAGCCTGGGCCATGGTGGTTTTCCAGACCGCGACGCAGGGCTTTAAATCCGCTTCCTGTTCGGCCCGAAGCAACCACTGCCAGCAGTCGTGCCAATCGCCCAGCGCGGCCTGGGCCGATTTGAGTCTGGGCATTGCCTGCTTGGGTAATCGATCAAGTTCGGGGTAGGCCTCGATGCCATAGCGCACACGCTTGATCAACAAGCGCAGCAGATGACGATCATGGGCCGGATCGTGCAGGGTGTGGTCGAGCTTCTTCCACTGTTTGGCCAGGCGTTTTTCGATGCGCTTGCGCAACCCCTTGAGCAAGCCCTGACGCTGGGACGCCCGCAGGAAGCGCGGAAACGCGTCGAGGATCATCAGCAGTTGAATGACTTCAGGGCTGGTCGCGACGGTCGGATAAGCCTCGTCCATTTGCGCCATGCGCCGCTGCGCGGCCTCGGGTTGAGCGTGCTGGAGCAAGTACGCCGCCAACACTTCGCGATCACGCAGAGGCGTGGTCAACTCACCGACCCCAGATGCGGCCACTTCCAGTTGCTCGACCCCAGGCAAACCACGCAAGGGCCGCAACAGGCTGCGCAAACGGCGAACCGTGGTACGCAGATCGTGCAGCGCTTCTGGGTCAGTGCGGGCAGTCAAGCGTGCCTGACAGGCCAGCAAACGGACTTCCAGGCTCAGAACCTGAGCCACCAATCGGTCAACCAAGGCAGACATCGTTTGCTCCCTGAATCGAATTGCCTGCGGCATTCGATGCATCTTGCCTGTATCGAAGCTCGCCGCCATTGAGCTACATCATAGACTTAACGGCCCGCGCGGGACTCACGAATATAGAAGCGCGCCTTCTCGGCTTTGCTGGTGCAACCTTCGTAAGCTTCGAATTGCTGCTGGGTCTTGGCGCCGGTCAACAGCGACAGGGCCTTGGAGTAACTGACAGTGCCGGCGAAACCTTCGGCCTTGGCCAGGTCCAGTTCATGCCAGGCGGCATCGATCTGGGTACCGCAACTGTCACGATAAGCAGTTTTCCCGGCACAACCAGCCAGCGCCAGGGCAATCAAAGGCACACAGATCCAGGCTTTCATCGATAACACCTCAAAGATAAATAAACAGTCGTGCAGGTAAGACGTTCCGGCGAGTAAAAAGTGCCTTGGCCCCGACGTACAAACTATAGCGCTCGCGAGCATACCCATCTGTCGCCATGCAGTGTCGAAAAAACGACGCCCCTGCCCCGTCTAGCGACCTTAACGATTGAAGCGCGCCCCTCGATGGGTGCATTGTTGAACCTTGTCAGACGAGGGCGATTCATGAAAAAGCGTGTCGCACTGGTGCTGGGCTCAGGTGGAGCCCGGGGCTATGCCCATATCGGTGTCATTGAGGAGATCGAACGGCGTGGCTACGACATCGCCTGCATTGCCGGTTGCTCGATGGGCGCGGTGGTCGGCGGGATTTATGCCGCCGGCAAACTCAACGAGTATCGTGACTGGATCGAAAGCCTGGATTACCTCGATGTGTTGCGCCTGGTGGACGTCAGTTTTCGCCTGGGGGCGATTCGCGGGGAGAAAGTCTTCGGCCAGATCCGCAAGATCGTCGGCGAGATCAATATCGAAGACCTGCGCATTCCCTACACGGCGGTGGCCACAGACCTGACCAACCAGCAGGAAATCTGGTTCCAGGCAGGCTGCCTGCACCAGGCCATTCGCGCCTCGGCGGCGATTCCCAGTTTGTTCACCCCGGTGATGCAGGGCAATCGCATGCTGGTCGATGGCGGTTTGTTGAACCCGCTGCCGATCGTGCCGGTGGTGTCGAGCCATTGTGACTTGATCATTGCGGTCAACCTCAACTCGACCAACCAGCGTCACTATCAACTGCCGGTGATCCAGCGTCCGGCAGCGTTCAAGTCGCGCTTCGATAACCTGATCAATTCCCTTGGCTCGAAGATGCCGTTCCGGCGCAAACAGGCCGAACAATTGCTGCTGCTGGAACAGGAAGCGCTGAAAGCCGAGGCGGCGGAAATCAATCCTTGGATCGAATCCGCCGAACCCGAAGCCCAGCAACCGGCGGCGGCTCCGCAAGGTGAGGGTGCGCCGAAATCCGCCACTGGCTCGTTCATCATTGACAACGTCGGGCCGGCGTCCTTGCTGGACCTGATCAACCAGAGTTTCGAGGTGATGCAGACCTCGTTGGCACAGTACAAGATTGCCGGGTATCCGCCGGATGTGTTGATCAACGTGCCGAAGCGCGTGTGCCGGTTTTTCGAGTTTTACAAGGCGCCGGAGTTGATCGCGTTGGGGCGCGAGATAGCGCGCGATACGATGGATCGGTATGAGAATGAGCAGAATTGAAGAGCGAAGATCAAAAGATCGCAGCCTTCGGCAGCTCCTACATTGGGATGGCGTACACCCTGTAGGAGCTGCCGCAGGCTGCGATCTTTTGGATGATCGTTCCCACGCAGAGCATGGGAACGATCAGGACTCGATCAACCGATACCCCACCCCCGCCTCGGTCACGATAAACCGCGGCTGAGTCGGATCATCCGCCAACTTCTGGCGCAAATGCCCGACCACAATCCGCAGGTAATGACTGTCCTCGGTATGGGTCGGCCCCCAGATATCCTTGAGCAATTGCTGCTGGGTGATGACCCGCCCCGGATGCCGTGCCAGTTGCGCCAGCACCGCGTACTCCTTGCGGGTCAGCGCGACTTCAACACTGTCGAGCAGCACTCGGCGATACGCCAGGTCTACGGTGAGCGGGCCAAACGTCAGGGCCGCTTGCTGAGCTTCACCGGCCGGCGCCTGACGCAACAAGGCGCGAACCCGGGCCAAAAACTCCTGAATACCGAACGGCTTGGTCACGTAATCGTTGGCGCCGCCATCCAGCGCTTCAACCTTCTGTCCTTCGCTGGCGCGCACCGACAGCACCAGCACCGGCACCGTCGACCATTCGCGAAACTCGCGCAGCACTTGCTGGCCGTCCATGTCCGGCAGCCCGAGGTCGAGTACCAGCAGATCGGGTTTGTTCAGCGCCGCTTGCGCCAAACCTTCGTTACCAGTGCCGGCCTCAAGCACTTTGTAGCCTTGGGAGGCGAGGCTGATACGCAGGAACTTGCGAATCTGCGGTTCGTCGTCGATGACCAAAATGGTCGCGGTCTGGCTCATGAATTCACATCAACAAAAAGAAGTGGCAAGAGAGTAGCGCAAGCGCGATCAGGCTTCACTTTCGTAGCCCGGTTGCGCCTGCAACGGCAGGTGCAGGGCGATGCAAGTGCCGCGCCCTTCAATGCCATCGGCAACGCTGATCCGCCCACCATGGGCGCCGACCATACCCTGACAAATCGCCAGTCCCAACCCGGTGCCCTGCCCGCCACGATCACCTCGGGCGGCGGTGTAGAACATGTCGAAGATCTTCGCTCGCTCGTCCTCCGGAATCCCCGGCCCTTCATCGCTGACGGAAAAAAACAACTCGCTGTCATCCGCTCCGGCGCGCACTTGCAGGCGTCCGTGAACCGGTGAGAACCGCGCGGCGTTTTCGATCACGTTGACCAGCGCCTGTTCGATCAGCGCCGCATGGACGTAGAGCAGCGGCAGCTCGGCCGGTACTTCGGCACTGACCTGCAACGGCGCCAGCACTGCGCGCAGGCGATTAAGCGAACTGCCGACGATATCGGCCGGCGACACCCAGTCCCGGGCCAGTTTCAGGGCTCCGTGACCGAGCCGGGTCATGTCCAGCAGGTTCTGAATGTAGCGATCCAGGCGCTCGGCTTCATCGCGGGTGCCCTCAAGCAGCTCGCGACGATCCTCCAGCGGGATCGCTTCGCCGAGGGCCAGCAGGCTGTCGATGCTGCCGCGCATGGAGGTCAGCGGCGTGCGCAAATCGTGGGACACCGAGGCCAGCAAGGCACTGCGCAGTTGCTCGGTTTCGCCGTGCAGCCGCGCCGCTTCGAGGTCTTCGGCCAATTGCGCACGGGCCAGGGCCTGGGCCAGTGGCTGGCTCAGCGCCGTCAGCAAGCGCCGGCGCTGCCCGCTTAGGGTCTGGCCTTCTTTGGCACACACACCGAGCAACGCCAGCGGCCCGTCTTCAACCGACAACGGCCACCACCACCAACGCCCGAACGGCAACGTGCCGGTGCCCGCGCCCGCTGGCTGATCGTGTTGCCAGGCCCAATCGGCGGCGGCGCGTTCGGCCTCGGAGAATTCCAGCGGGCCACCGGTTTCGACTTTCCAGCCGCCCTGCCCGTCACGGTTGAGCAGGCACAACTGCAGATCGCTCCAGCCGTTCAAATGCTGGGCGGCGGCGCTGACCACGGCCTGGCGGTCGGTGGCGGCGGTGAGTTTGCGCGACAGGTCGAGCAGTTCGCTGGTTTCTTCCTGAGTGTCGCGCAGGGCCTCCAGTTGCCGGCGTTGCCGCGCCGCGAGATTGCCGGTGAGCGCCGCCATCAGCAGGAAAAACAGCAAGGTCAGGACGTCTTCTTCGCGCTGGATGGCGAACGAGAAGTTGGGCGGGATGAACAGAAAGTCGTAGGTCAGAAACGACAACGCCGCACAGGCCAGCGCCGGGCCAAGGCTGCTGCGCACCGCCACCAGCAACACGGCGGCGAGGAACACCAGGGAGATATTGGGCAGCGGCAAGACACTGGCCACTGCCCAGGCCAAAGCACTGGCCAAAACGGTTGCCACCAAGGCCAGCGCGTAGTCGAACCAGACCAATGAATGCGCCGAACGCTGACGGGTTGCGGGCACTTCATGGTCACTGTCGAGGACGTTGATTTCCAGCCCGCGGGCATCGCGCAACAAGCGTGACGCCAGACCTCCGCCGAACAGGCGCCGACGCAAACGCTGACGGGACTGACCGACCAACACCAGGCTGGCGCGGCGTTCGGCGGCGTGCTGGATCAAGGTTTTCGCCACCTCGCCGGCCCGCAGCAATACCACTTCGCCGCCAAGGCGCTCGGCCAGTTGCTGGGCGCTTTGCAGGCGCAGGCGCGATTGCTCATCGCGCACGCTGCCGTTGTCCACATGCACCAGGCTCCACGGTAAATGCCGACGCTGGGCAACGCGGCTGGCGTGACGCACCAGACGTTCGGCCTGAGCATCGCCATCGACCCCGACCAACAAGCGACCGCGCACCGCTGGCGCAGCCTGGCCGAGCTGGCGATAACCCTGGGCCAGATCATCATCGACCTGGGCCGCAGCGGTTTGCATGGCCATTTCACGCAGGGCGGTGAGGTTGGTTTGCGTGAAGAACGCATCGATGGCCGCACGCGCCTGCTCCGGTACGTAGACCTTGCCATCGCGCAAACGCTCCAGCAGTTCGCGTGGCGGCAGGTCGATCAGCAGTAGTTCGTAGGCTTCTTGCAGGACCCAGTCCGGCAGGGTTTCGCGGACCTGGACGCCGGTGATGCCGCGCACCTGGTCGTTGAGACTTTCCAGGTGCTGGACGTTGACGGTGGTGTACACGTCGATGCCAGCGGCCAGCAGTTCCTGGATGTCTTGCCAGCGCTTGGCGTGGCGACTGCCGGGGGCGTTGCTGTGGGCCAGCTCATCGACCAGCACCAGTTTCGGCTTGGCTTTGAGCAGGCCGTCGAGGTCCATCTCTTCAAGCATGACGCCGCGGTATTCCGTGCGCACCAATGGTTGTTGTGGCAAGCCACCGAGCAGCGCTTCGGTTTCGGCGCGGCCATGGGTTTCGACCACGCCAGCAATGACTTTCACGCCCTGGCGCAGTTGGGTGTGGGCCGCTTGCAGCATGGCGTAGGTCTTGCCGACACCCGGCGCGGCACCGAGGAAAACCTTGAGCCGTCCACGGCCATCCCGAGGCAGGTCTGCTAACAACGCATCGGCGCGGCCGGAGTCACTCATCTGTTATTGCCTTGTTCGACTTGGAATTGGGGTGTTGCGTTAAAAGATCGCAGCCTTCGGCAGCTCCTACGGAGATCGCGGCGTCGACACGGTCTGTGCAGGAGCTGGCGAAGCCTGCGATCTTTTGATCTGTAGGAGCTGCCGCAGGCTGCGATCTTTTGATCTACAGCTTTTCCAGCGCCACATTCAACTCAAACACATTCACCACCGGCGGCCCCACCAGCGGCCGCTCAATGTTCGCATTCATCAACTGCTCAAGCGTAGACACCGGCAGATTACGCGCCGCTGCAACACGCGCCAGTTGATAGGCAATCGCTGCCGGTGGCAAGTGTGGATCGAGGCCGCTGCCGGAGGTGGTCAGCATGGCCAATGGCACCGGACCCTGGCCGGGCACAATCAGTTTGTTGGCATCGTCGATCACCCGAGTGGCCAGGGCCGGGTTGCTCGGCGAGAGGTTGCTGGCGCTGCTCGACACGGTGGCAAACGCACCGGCCGATGGCCGTGGATGGAACCAGGCATCGCCGACGAAATCCTGGGCAATCAGCGATGAGCCACGGACCTTGCCGTCGGCGTCGTGCACCAGGCTGCCGTTGGCTTGATCCGGAAAGGCAACCTGGGCTACGCCAGTGACGACCAAAGGATAGGCGACGCCGGTGATCAGGGTCATCAGCACAAGCAAGCTCAAGGCCGGACGTATTATTGTGGACATTTCAAAATCCTCGAATTCGGTAAGCAAATACAGTGTTCAGTCAGGTGGACCGTGTCGGGCTCATCGCGAGCAGGCTCGCTCCCACAGGGAATGCATTTCAAATTGTGGGAGCGAGCCTGCTCGCGAAGGCGGTGTGACGGGCACACCGCGCAAGGTCAAACCAAATGCAACGCCGTCAACACCATGTCGATCGCCTTGATGCCCACGAACGGCACCAGAAGCCCGCCCAGGCCGTAGATCAGCAGGTTGCGACGCAGCAACGCCGCCGCACTCGCCGCCTGCACCCGCACACCGCGCAGGGCCAGGGGAATCAACACGACGATGATCAAGGCGTTGAACACGATCGCCGAGAGGATCGCGCTCTGCGGGCTGGTCAAATGCATGACGTTCAGCACACCCAATTGCGGGTAGATCGAGGCGAAAAGCGCCGGCAGGATCGCGAAGTATTTGGCCACGTCGTTGGCGATGGAAAAGGTCGTCAGCGCGCCGCGGGTGACCAGCAACTCTTTACCGATCTGCACCACGTCCAGCAGCTTGGTCGGGTCGCTGTCGAGGTCGACCATGTTCGCCGCCTCGCGTGCCGCTTGCGTGCCGTCGTTCATCGCCATGCCGACGTCTGCCTGGGCCAGGGCCGGGGCATCGTTGGCGCCGTCGCCGCACATGGCGACCAGACGACCGTCGTTTTGCTCGTGACGAATGCGCGCTAGCTTCTTCTCCGGCGTGGCTTCGGCCAGCACGTCATCGACGCCCGCTTCAGCCGCAATTGCCGCAGCGGTCAGCGGGTTGTCGCCGGTCACCATGACGGTGCGGATGCCCAGCTTGCGCAGCTCGGCAAAACGCTCGCGAATGCCAGGCTTGACCACGTCCTTGAGGTGGATTGCACCCAACAACTTACCGTCGGCGCAGACCAGCAACGGGGTGCCGCCGCTCTGAGCGATCTTGTCGATTTCCGGGACAGGGAGGGTGCCAGGTCCGCGCGTTTCAGGCCGACAAAGGCCAGCAGCGAATCCACCGCGCCTTTGCGGTACACGCGCCCCTGATAGTCGACACCGGACAGGCGAGTCTCGGCACTGAACGGTACGGCGGTCAGCAGTTCAGGGCTTGGTTCTGGCTGCGGATGCAGACCGCGCAGGAATTCGACGATGGATTTACCTTCAGCGGTGTCGTCGGCCAGCGAAGCAAACAACGCACCTTCAGACAGCTCTTTTGCGCTGACGCCCGGTGCCGCATACACAGCGGTGCAGCGACGGTTACCAAAGGTGATGGTGCCGGTCTTGTCCAGCAGCAGGACGTGCACGTCCCCCGCCGCTTCCACGGCGCGACCGGATTTGGCGATCACATTGAGCCGAACCAGGCGATCCATCCCGGCGATACCGATGGCCGACAACAAACCGCCGATGGTGGTCGGAATCAGCGTGACCAACAACGCCACCAGGAACACCAGCGGCAGGCTGCCGTTGGCGAAGTGGGCGAACGGTTGCAGGGTCACGACCACCAGCAGGAAAATCAGCGTCAGGCCGATCAGCAGGATGTCGAGCGCCACTTCGTTCGGGGTTTTCTGGCGTTTGGCGCCTTCGACCAGAGCGATCATGCGGTCCAGCGTCGACTCGCCCGGTTGGCGGTGATGCGCACCAGCAGCCAGTCGGAGACCAGGCGAGTGTTGCCGGTGACGGCCGAGCGGTCGCCGCCGGATTCGCGAATCACCGGCGCGGATTCGCCGGTAATCGCCGCTTCGTTGACCGCCGCGATACCTTCAATCACCTCGCCGTCGCCGGGGATCATTTCCCCGGCTTCGACGCGTACCACATCATCCTTGCGCAGGCTGGTGGCGGGCACCATCTGAAAGGTGCCATTGGACGTTTTGCGCCGGGCGCTCAAGCCTTCGCTGCCGGCCTTGAGGCTGTCGGCACGGGCCTTGCCGCGACCTTCAGCCAAGGCTTCGGCGAAGTTGGCGAACAGCACGGTGAACCACAGCCACAGCGCAATTTGCGCCGCGACGAAAGTCGGCACACTGCCGTCGGGAATGAAGCACAGCACGGTGGTCAGGATGGCGGTCAGTTCGACCACCAGCATCACCGGCGCACGTTGCAATTGCCGTGGGTCGAGTTTGACGAAGGCTTGCACCAACGCCGGACGCCACAGGGCCGAGATCGCGGTTTTCGGTTGTTCCGGTGCCTTGATGAGCACCGGCTTGTTTACGGGCATATTCATCATCTGCTCCTTAGAAGCCCATGCTCAAATGTTCAGCGATAGGACCCAACGCCAGGGTTGGCAGGAAAGTCAGGCCGCCCACCAGCAAGATGGTCACGGTCAGCAAGGTCACGAACAGCGGGCCGTGAGTCGGGAAGCTGTTCTGGCCGATCGGTGCGGTTTTCTTCATCGCCAGGCTGCCGGCCAACGCCAGAACCGGGAGGATGTAACCGAAGCGACCGATCAACATGCCAAGGCCGAGCATCAGGTTGTGGAACGGGGTGTTGGCACTCAGGCCGCCGAACGCCGAACCGTTGTTGGCACTGGCCGAGGTGTAGGCGTACAGCAACTGACTAAAACCATGCGGGCCAGGGTTACTGATGGCGCCGGCAGGACCAGGCAGACTGGCAGCAATCGCGCCCAGCACCAGCACGCCAACTGGCATCACCAGCAAGGTCACCACCAACAGTTGCACTTCCTTGGCTTGCAGTTTCTTGCCGAGGTATTCCGGGGTGCGGCCGATCATCAGGCCGGCGAGGAATACCGCGATCAACACGTTCAACAACATGCCGTAGAGCCCGGCACCGACGCCGCCGAAGATCACTTCGCCGACCATCATGTTGACCAGTGCAACCATGCCGCTCAGCGGGTTAAGGCTGTCGTGCATGCCGTTGACCGAACCGTTGGACGCCGCAGTGGTGGTCACCGACCAGAGCACGGTGGCAGTGGTGCCAAAACGCGCTTCCTTGCCTTCCAGCGGTGCGGTCTGTTCGACGGCAGCGTTGGCCAGGGCAGGATTGGGTTGGTACTCGGCCCACAGCGAGGTCGCGCCGCCGATCAGGAACAGTGCCAGCATGCAGGCGATGATCGCGCGGCTCTGACGCAGGTCTTTCACGTAATGACCGAAGGTGAACACCAGGGCGACCGGGATCAAAATGATCGAGCTCATTTCGAACAGGTTGCTCCACGCGGTCGGGTTCTCGAACGGATGCGCTGAGTTCACGCCGAAGAAACCACCACCGTTGGTGCCCAGTTGCTTGATCGCTATCTGGCTGGCAGCCGGACCGAGCGGGATCACTTGATCGACGCCTTGCAGGGTCACCGCATTCACGTAGTGCGCGAAGGTTTGCGGCACGCCCTGCCAGACCAGGTACAGCGCCAGCAGCAGACACAACGGCAGCAGGCCGTAGAGGGTGGCGCGGGTCATGTCGACCCAAAAGTTGCCCAGGGTCTTGGTGGACTTGCGACCGATACCACGGCACAAGGCAACCAGCACGGCGAGGCCGGTGGCGGCGCTGACGAAGTTCTGTACGGTGAGGCCAGCCATCTGACTCAGGTAGCTCAGGGACGCTTCACCGCTGTAGGACTGCCAGTTGGTGTTGGTCATGAAGCTGATGGCGGTGTTGAATGCCAACGTCCACTCCTGGCCCGGCAGGTTTTGCGGGTTGAGCGGCAAGTGGTCCTGGAACAACAGGATCGTGAACAACAGCAAAAAGCCCGCGAGGTTGAAGGCTAGCAAGGCCAGGGTGTATTTCTGCCAGCTCTGTTCGGCATGCGGGTCAACGCCAGCCACCCGATAGCAACCGCGCTCTACCGGGCCGAGGATCGGCGAAAGCCAGGTGCGCTGGCCTTCCATGACCTTGTAATAGAAACGCCCCAGGAACGGTGCCGGAATCAGCACCAGGGCGAAGAAGGCCAGGATCAGCCAATAGTCATAACTGTGCATAGCCGCTCCTAATTCCGATCCGCGCGCAACAGCGCAACCAACAGATAAATGAACAGCCCCACTGCCAGTAGCAGTGACACCCCGTCCAGAACGCTCATGGAAGTTCTCCGTGTTACGGCGTATTGCCGCGTGTGGAGTCATTGTCGGCAGGGGGGCTGTAAAGGAACGAGACCGAGGGGTATGGCAGGGCATAAAGAAAGCGTAAAGAGTGGCTTTATGCCGGCGTTACTGCGGGGTTGTGTGGTGTTTTTGCGGGCCTCATCGCAAGCAGGCTCGCTCCCACAGGGGATCGGGGTTGCATGAACGACTGCAGACCAAATGTGGGAGCGAGCCTGCTCGCGATGGCGGCATGACTGACAATGCTGCTCTCGTCTGGCGCACAAAACGCTGACATCGCGCAATGATCATCCCCGATACGACAGCTTTCCGCGCTTTACGACGCACAAATACAAAATGGCACGCCCACTGCAAAGCCCTCCGCGAGCTTTCAAACCGTTCAGGGAGCAACGCATGAACACACAACTCAAACCCACGCTGGGCACGCTGCACTTGTGGGGCATCGCTGTCGGGCTGGTGATTTCCGGTGAGTACTTCGGCTGGAGTTACGGCTGGGGCGTAGCCGGGACGCTGGGCTTTCTGGTGACTTCCTTTATGGTCGCCACCATGTACACCTGCTTTATCTTCAGCTTCACCGAACTGACCACGGCAATTCCCCATGCCGGCGGTCCCTTTGCCTACAGCCGCCGCGCCTTTGGCGAGAAAGGCGGATTGATCGCCGGGATGGCGACACTGATCGAATTCGTCTTCGCCCCGCCCGCGATCGCTTTGGCAATTGGTGCTTATCTGAATGTGCAGTTCCCGGCGCTTGATCCGAAACACGCGGCCGTCGGTGCCTACATCGTGTTCATGGGCCTCAACATTCTAGGAGTGAAACTTGCGGCGACCTTCGAATTGATCGTCTGTGTATTGGCCGTGGCCGAACTGCTGGTGTTCATGGGCGTGGTCGCCCCGGCGTTCAGCTTCAGCAACTTTGCGCTTAACGGATGGGCCGGCTCTGATGTGTTCAGCATGCCGGCGATTGCCGGGATGTTTGCGGCAATCCCGTTTGCGATCTGGTTTTTCCTGGCCATCGAAGGCGCGGCCATGGTGGCCGAAGAAGCCAAGGACCCGAAACGCACGATTCCGAAGGCTTACATCAGCGGCATCCTGACCCTGGTGCTGCTGGCCATGGGCGTGATGTTCTTTGCCGGCGGCGTCGGCGACTGGCGCACCCTGTCGAACATCAACGACCCGCTGCCGCAAGCGATGAAAGCGGTAGTTGGCGAAAGCTCCGGCTGGTTGCACATGCTGGTGTGGATCGGCCTGTTCGGGCTGGTGGCGAGTTTCCACGGGATCATTCTTGGCTATTCGCGGCAGTTTTTTGCACTTGCCCGGGCCGGTTACTTGCCGAAATCCCTGGCCAAGCTGTCGCGTTTTCAAACCCCGCACCGGGCTATCATTGCCGGCGGCCTGATCGGCATCGCAGCCATTTACAGCGACGGCTTGATCAACCTCGGCGGCATGACGCTGACGGCGGCGATGATCACCATGGCGGTGTTCGGTGCAATTGTGATGTACATCATGAGCATGCTCAGCCTGTTCAAATTGCGTAAAACCGAGCCGAACCTGGAACGGACTTTCCGCGCGCCATGCTATCCGCTGGTACCGATGATAGCGCTGGTGCTGGCGGTGGTGTGCCTGGTCGCGATGGCCTGGTTCAACGCGTTGATCGGGGTGATCTTCCTCGGCTTCATGGCAGTGGGGTTCGTGTACTTCATGCTCACTGCGCAATTGCGTGCCGATGCGCCGGCGGATGCGATGCTCACCGGGCTGTAACGACACAACCCACGTAGGAGCTGCCGAAGGCTGCGATCTTTTGATCTTCAGCGGTCGTAATGACGCCAAGATCAAAAGATCGCAGCCTTCGGCAGCTCCTACGGGGGTGTTTCGAGCGGCCGTGACATGAGGCAGGTTTACGAGGCTTAACAGGCATAGAATGGAACCACTGCGATTTCCCATCGCTCAAAGTGGTATGCACGATCGGTTGGCGAACACCGCCAACCGGCCTGCCCCTCAAGGAGAGCCCTATGCCCTGGTATGCCTGGTTGATTCTGGTCGTTGCAATCGGCTCGATCGTTGGTGGTTTGATGATGTTGCGCGACACCGCCACCAAGGTCGACATGACCGAAGAGCAACGTAAACGCGTCGCCGAACGCAATGCGCAAATGGATGCCAAGGAAGCGCAGGACCGCTAGATCACAAAAGGTCAAAAGATCGTCCGAACGCGGCCCGAGCCTTCGGCAGCTCCTACGCGCCCGTGGGCGCCGCCGAAGTCTCGGGCCGCGTTCGGACGATCTTTTTGCTGTTACTTTTCCCAATCGGCCTTGGCGATGTGCAAGCCATGCAGACCTTTGTACGCAGCACGCTCAGGCTGGCTCCAGCCTTCGAGCAACGAGTCTTCCAACCGATAAATCTCAACCCCAAGCGGTCGACACACGCTCAGCGGATCCTGTGCGTCCGGCCCCCACATGGCCAACGACAGATCGCCACCCGGGCAGGTCGACAGCGCACATAGCAAATCGATTTCCGCGAAGAACTCCAGGTAGTCGCCCTTCTGCGCCGGGCAAGCCTTCATGAAATACATGTCGTCATGGTTCAGCCCAGTGCACTGGAAAATGTTCAGCACGTCATGCACGTCAAATTCGGTCAGCCCATGGGGCAGCACGGCGCGGGTCAGATTGGAGTGGCAGTGATGATGGAAGTCCTCGCCCGTAAGCATTTTGTTCACGTAAGGATCGCAACGCGTGCCCAGCAAGTCGTGCAAGCGACCACCGTGTTCGTCGATGCCATAACCGGCCAGGCTGTCATCAGTGATGGTCACCAGCGGCCGCAAAAACGGCAGGTTCGACCAGAGCCGGTCATGGGTGCTGACGTGAGCGCCTTGCAACTGGCGAGTGCGCGCGGCCCATAGGCGTTCCCGTGGATCATGGGCATTCCAGACGTTGAAATCCCCGACCTGCGGGCCGACCGGCGTGGTCACCCGAAACACATGCCCGGCCGGCACATGCCAGGCGCGGCCGGTGCGGATCGGCACGTCGAATTGCTCGATCAGCGTGCGCCCGTCCTTCGCATCGCGGACCCGCTCATAGAACGCCTTGTCCACCTGCAATGCCGAACCTTTGCTAACTTGATAAGCCGCCGGATAGTCTTTGTACATGGCACAAATCCTCAATCAGTGATGGGAAACAGGGGTCAGCATCTGCAACAGCAGTTGCTCGGAATCGTCGAGATACAGGCTCATTTCCTCCAGAGCCAGCGCTTTATTACCGTCTGCCAGCAAGTCATGGACCAGACGGTCGCGGGCCAGCCACGGCGCTTGAAAACGCGATTCATCGGGGGCGCTGCAAAACACCAGCCGCAGCTGAGCGACGACGTTGGTGAAGAACTCATCGAACAAGGGGCTGCGCAACAACCCGACGATGTGTTGATGAAAGGCCAGGCTGTGGGTACCGACGGCGCGCCAGTCTTCACGATCCCGGGCCAGTTCGGTGGCCTCCAGGGCTTCGAGCATCCGGTCAGACTGGTACTCACGCAGCGGTTGGCTGGCGCTGATGGCTTGCAATTCCAGGGTGCGGCGCACGTTGAACAGATCCCGCACATCTTCGACGCCGACCCTGCGCACCATCACGCCTTTGTTGCGCACATAGCGGGTCAGGCCCTCCTGCCCCAGACGGTGCAGCGCTTCGCGAATGGTATTGCGCGATGCGTTGTAGGCCGACACCAGATCGTTTTCCACCAGCGCCATGCCCGGCAGCAAGCGACCGCCAATGATGTCGGCGCGCAACTCCCGGGTGATGTGGTCGGCCAGGGACAGTCCACTGTTCATATTCATCGCCTCATGATTGTTCAACAATCGTTGACGAGAAAGTAATCACTATTCATGCCAGGTAGCTGAGCAGCTCTGGACCGAGTCAGACGCATCTGCATGCTTTTTAGAAGTAGAAGTACAGTCACCATTCAACATTCATTGGTTAATATGGCGCATTGTTGTGGAGAATAAAGATGCGTTACTCGCAGGACCATAAAGCCCAGACCCACCAACGCATCATCAAGGAAGCATCAGCACGCTTTCGCCGCGACGGTATCGGCGCGACCGGCTTGCAACCGCTGATGAAAGCGCTGGGCCTTACCCATGGCGGCTTTTACTCACACTTCAAATCCAAGGATGAGCTGGTTGAAAAGGCCTTGGTGGCCGCTGGCGAAGAAGTCGAGGGATTGTGCGCCGAGCTGTTCGCATCGGAGCATCCGCTAGACGCGTTCATCGACACTTATTTGTCCGAATGGCACCAGACATCGCCCCATCAAGGGTGCCCGCTGCCAACCATGTCGTCGGAACTCGGGCTGCGCGGGCAGCCGAGCCCGACCAGCGATACGGTGCTCAATGCACGACTCGAACAGGTGCAAGGCACCCTTGAAGGCGAAGATGCCGCCGAGCGCAGCATCGTCATCATGTCGACTCTGATTGGCGCACTGCTGCTCTCACGCAGTGTCGAGAACCCCGAGCTCGCTCAGCGGATTCTCGACGTCACACGCGATCACCTCAAGCAGTCCAAGGACTAGCCCTGCCAGCGCCTGAACAACACGCTGGCATTGACCCCACCAAAGCCGAAGCCGTTGGACAGCGCGTATTCGACAGGCATCGAACGTGCCTGGCCATGGACGATGTCCACCCCTTGCGCCGCCGGATCCGGGTTATCGAAATTGAGCGTGGCCGGTACGATCTGATCGCGGATAGCCAATAGCGTGAAGATCGCCTCGATCCCGCCGGCCGCACCCAGCAGATGCCCGGTGGCCGACTTGGTCGATGTCACTGCGATCTTGTTATCCGTCCCGAACAACGACTTGATCGCTGCCAACTCACCCAAATCACCGACCGGTGTCGAGGTGGCGTGGGCGTTCAGATGCTGGACCTGCGCCGGCGAAATACCTGCCTGCGCCAATGCCAACGACATCGCCCGACGCGCTCCGCTGCCATCCTCCGGGCCGGCGGTCAGGTGATAGGCATCAGCGCTGGTGCCGTAGCCGACCAGTTCTGCGATGGGCCGGGCACCACGGGCCAACGCGTGCTCAAGGGATTCGATCACTAGAACACCGGAGCCCTCCCCCATCACAAAGCCATCGCGACCACTGTCGAACGGCCGCGAGGCGCGCTCCGGGGTTTCGTTGTAGCCGCTGGACAAGGCTCGAGCCGCAGCAAAACCGGCCAGGCTGACGCGATCGATTGCCGCTTCCGCCCCACCGCACACCGCAATATCCGCCTCACCACAACGAATCAGCCGCGCCGCATCACCGATCGCCTGAACACCCGCCGCACAGGCGGTGACCGGTGCACCCAACGGACCTTTGAACCCATGCTGGATCGATACATGGCCGGCCGCGAGATTGACCAGAAACGATGGAATGGTAAACGGCGACAAACGTCGCGGCCCGCGACTGTCAGTGGTGCGCACCGCATCGGCGATCGCGCCGAAACCGCCCACACCGGAGCCGATGATGGTCGCCGTGCGTTCCTGAGCGTTGGCGTCCAGGGCTTGCCAATCGGCTTGCTCCAGCGCCTGGCGCGCGGCTTCCATGGCAAACAGGATGAAACGATCCATCTTCTTCTGTTCTTTGGGCAGTGTGGCCCGATCCGGGTCGAAACCCGCTTCGGCATCTTCAGCCAGGGTCGGCACCGGACCGCCGACCCTGGCCGGCAGATCGACGACCACTTCTTCCGGCAACGCCCGTATCCCCGACCGTCCGGCCAACAGACGCGCCCAGACCGCTTCGACACCACTACCCAGCGGCGACACCAGGCCCATCCCCGTTACAACCACTCGACGATCACTCATACCGCATTCACCTCAAGCCGATTCATGGCGCCTCACTTATAGCGTGCGGCAGCTTTATCTCGGGACAAGTTCGGCGCCATCACATGACGGGCCGCAACGAAGGCTTCCCATTCGGACGTTTCCGGCAACGAAGGAATGGTGACCAACTCACCCTGATCCAGGCCAGCCAAAGCAGCGTCGACCATTTCCCCTGCTTCCATGATCATTTGCGCTGGGATGCCACTGGCGTCGATACCGGAACGTTCCCAGATTTCGGTGCGTGTTACCCCTGGCAACACCGCCTGAACCTGGACCCCGGTGCCATTGAGCTCAGTGTTCAACGACTGGGTCAGACTCAGAACATACGCCTTGCTCGCGCTGTAAGTCGCGTTGAACCGTTCAGGGAACAAGGCGACTACCGACGCGATATTGATGATCGTCCCCCGCCCGGCCTTGGTAAAACTGGCCGCGGCGGCCGAAGCCAGGCGCGTGACGGTGATGACATTGAGCTGAATCAGGCGCTCCAGTTGCTCCATATCGGCGTTGGCCAGTAAACCATCGGCCGCAACGCCGGCGTTGTTGAGCAGCAGGTTGATACTGGAGTCACTGCGCAGGCGCTGCTCGAGTTTGAGCACTTCATCCTTTTGCGTCAGGTCTGCCTTGAGTACTTCGACCTGAACGCCATACTCGGCGCGCAACTTGCTCGCCGCGGCTTCCAGTCGCTGCTCGTCGCGAGCGACCAACAACAAATCAAAACCACGGGCCGCCAACCGCTCGGCGTAAATCGCCCCGATACCGGACGAAGCACCGGTGATGAGGGCCGTACCTTGGGACTGGGTGGAAGTCATGACTGTGCTCCTGAGTAAGGCTTGAGAATGGCGAGCGTCAGAGCGCTTCGGTTTTTATTATAGGCATAATCAAAACAACATATGATAGTCGTAATTTTTTAAATTCGGACGAAAGGAGCAGGTTTACGCTTTCGCCAGAATGCAAAAAGGCCGGTCAATGACCGGCCTCTTGGCGTTGATCTACAAGCTTAGTTCACCTGAAGCTTTTCACGATTTCTGTCCAGAATCTCCTTGCCGATCCCCTTCACTTCCAACAACTCATCCACAGATGCAAACGGCCCATTTGTCTCACGATACGCAACAATCGCCTTAGCCTTGGCTTCACCGACGCCGGCCAGTTCGCGCTGCAACGTCGGGGCATCGGCACCATTGAGATCGACTTTCGCCGTCGGGGCCTTGGCCGCAACGTCTCCCACCAAGGGTGCAACAACAGCCTCAGGCTTAGCTGCCGGAGCCGCAATGGCGGCAATAGAGGCGCTGCTGAGCAGGGCAAAAACCAAGGAATAAAAATAGCCTGTACGCATAAGTGACGCTCCATGACATCAATGGGAAGAAGCAGCTTTTCCGAAGCTGCCTTCCAAACTTAGGCGATGTCGCGGAGCTGTCAAAAGTGTGTCAGTTACAGGATGTGAAACAATCAGGGTTCGAGTCGGCGTTGCTGGTAGATCCAGTGTAAGTGAACGGGGGAGCCAGCCAAGACATCAACCTTACGCTCGGCCGGCTGGACCGGTCTTCCTAGACAGCACCGGTCCGCGCTATCTCAGCGTCTATCAGAGCATGATCGTGCTGGTTGAGCACGTAGAGCGGGGCGCAGACTCGACAATGACAGTAGGCTGCCAGCCTTCAATTGCCAGGCAACCAGCCAAAGAAGTTTTTCGTCAAAAGGCGCGCCATTCGTGGTATATTTGCGTGCAAATGACAGCCAGCAGACTTATTCATAGCTTTTGCTAGCATGGCTGTTGCTTTCCAAGACTCATTTCGCTGGATCAGAGCAAATCTGGTCAGTACTCAGAGAATAGATCCCGTGGCTACCTCATCGGCCCCTCCCGTTTTCGAACTCGACGGAACCTTGCAGCGCCCTGATCTGCCGCTAGACACTGGAGTGCTGCATGTTACGGTACTGATGTGTTCCTATAATGGCAATGGCGAACGCTTTCTTACTGAGCAACTTAACTCATTTGAGCGGCAAACCCATCATAACTGGACACTGGTAGTTTCTGACGACGACTCTCAAGATGGGACGTTGAAGCTTGTGCAGGCATACAGTAGAAGTTGGGGGGCAGACCGTCTTAAGGTGGTGCTAGGCCCACAGCGAGACTTCGTTACCAACTTTCCCTCCCTGACTGTCCGAACAGACATACAGGCAGACTTCTATGGTTGGTCAGATCAGGACGATATCTGGTGCGAGAACAATCTTCATACAGCTTTAGCCTGGTTACGAACAATCCCCAAACATATTCCCGCGCTTTACTGTGGTCGGACCAAACTGATTTATGAGTCAGGCATTACTGTCGGGTACTCACCAAGGTTCTGCCCTCTGCCTTACTCCTCCAATGCCTTGGTTCAAAATATTGGTGGTGATAACACCATGCTTTTTAACCAAGCTGCACGTGATCTTCTGCAAGAAGCTGGCGATAACCTGATTGCTCCATCCCACGACTGGTGGGTATATCAGCTGATCTCCGGCGCAGGAGGTGCAATCCATTACGACCCTCAGCCCAGAGTGCCATACCGCCAGCACGATGGAAATCTGGTCGGTAGTAACTCCAACTGGTCCGCGCGCTTCCAGCGGTTACGCACGGTTTTTAAAGGGCGCTTTTATCATTGGAGGCTCAACGACATTATGACTACCCGACCGACATTGTCGGCTAAAGACCTATCAGTACCTTTATTTCTAGACGCAGAGAGATTTTCATGAATCCGCATGCCCTGAGCTCAACATCGCCCATCTATTTATTACACCGGCTCCAGCAGCATTGGCAGCTCATTATTCAGATGACCAAGCGTGATGTGGTAGGGCGCTACAAAGGCTCAACAATGGGATTGTTGTGGTCATTCCTCAACCCCCTATTTATGCTGATAGTGTACACATTCGTTTTTTCGGTTGTGTTTAAAGCCAGATGGGCAGGGAATGGCGAAGAAACCAGAAGTGAATTTGCCGTAGTTCTATTTACAGGAATGATCGTCCATAGTCTGTTTGCTGAAATAATTAACAAAGCCCCGCTAATAATATTGAACAACGCAAGCTATGTAAAACGCGTCGTATTTCCGCTGGAAATTCTGCCTGTCATCACTGCAGGAGGGGCGTTGTTCCATACGCTTATTAGCCTGATAGTATTGATCGGAGCGATTTTTTTCGCGGGAGGTACGCTTCACCTGACAATACTTTTAGTTCCTGTAGTCATATTCCCCCTACTCGTATTCACTTTAGGTTTGGCTTGGTTCTTTTCCTCGCTGGGCGTTTATCTTCGAGACGTAGGGCAAACCGTGGGAATTTTTACGACTATTATGCTTTTTCTGTCGCCTGTGTTTTTTCCAGTTTCTGCACTCCCTGACTACATGCAACCCTATATGATATTTAATCCGTTAACTTTCATTATTGAGCAATCAAGGGCTGTCTTAATTCTCGGAAAGCTTCCAGACTGGCAAGGGTTAGGAATATATATGGTGATTGCTTTGATTGTTGCGTGGCTTGGATTTGCCTGGTTTCAGAAAACCCGCAGAGGATTTGCCGATGTCCTCTGAAAAAATTGCAATCTCAGTCCGGTCTGTTAGTAAGTGCTACAGAACCTATGCAAATCCGAGAGATCGCTTGAAGCAAGTGTTCATTCCACGAGTCCAGCGCTTGGTCGGCACCCCCCCCTCGCAGTATGGTCAAGAGTATTGGGCATTAAATGACATTAGCTTTGACATATATAAGGGCGAGACTGTCGGCATTGTCGGTCGTAATGGTTCTGGAAAATCTACGTTACTCCAAATGATTTGCGGCACACTGACCCCGACCCTAGGTGAAATCCAGACCAATGGACGTGTCGGAGCGTTGCTCGAGTTAGGATCTGGATTCAATCCTGAGTTCACAGGTCGTGAGAACGTTTATTTAAATGGGGCTGTTCTAGGCTTAACTCGAAACGAAATTGACGCCCGTTTTGATAGTATTGCGGCGTTTGCCGACATCGGAAAATTTCTGGATCAACCAGTAAAGAACTATTCTAGCGGGATGGGTGTCAGGCTTGCGTTTGCAGTGCAAGCCCAGATAGATCCCGACATCCTAATTGTAGATGAAGCATTGGCGGTTGGTGACGCGCGCTTCCAGGCGAAGTGCTTTGAGCGACTTAGGCAGCTGAAAGAAAACGGGACCAGCATATTGCTCGTCACGCACTCAGGTGAGCAAGTTGTTACGCACTGTTCTCGCGCATTACTGCTGGATGCTAGTGAGCTAAAAATGGTTGGAGAACCGCGCAAAGTGGTAAACCACTATATGGATCTGTTGTTCGGTAGAGAGAAGAAAGCCACTTCCAACAACGGGATTGACGCTCCCGTCAAGGACGCAGTTGAAGATGACGAAAACACCTTTACTAGTAGTAAGGACGCAGATCTTTATCACACCAGAGCCCATTACAACTCTAACGAATATCGTTGGGGCGATGGTGCAGCTACGATTCTCGACTTTGATATCAGAAGCAATGGAAAGCGATTCAGTTCTGCTAGTGACTCATCGTCCGTTATTACAATCGACCTCTCAATTAAATTCAACAAGCTTATAATTTCTCCAATTCTTGGTTTCAATATAAAAACTAAAGAAGGCGTTACTATATTCGGATCCAACTCTGCTCTTCTAGAATGTTCAAACTTTGAAACTAAAGGGGAAGCAGGCTCCGTAATCTCCGCAAGGCTGAAATTTGATAATTTCCTCGCGAGCGGAGATTATTTTATCTCCATAGGTGTAGCGTCAAAAAACGGAGATGAAGTCGTACCCCATGATCGCAGGTATGATTCAATCCATCTAACGGTGACTCCTACAAATCATCTTTTTGGACTCGTAGACCTTAAACTATCCATGGATATAGAGCAGGTGGCCACTTATGTTCCAGCTTGAAAAATATGGCTATAGCTTTGACGATTATAATAAAATTTGGATACGATCTGATTTTTCGGGAATTGCCTATAATGATGGTGATGCATCGGAGCAAAAGCTTGCAAAGATTATAGAAGATACAGACGATGTATCTGTTTTTTCCGTAGATCTCCGCCGCCAATGTACTGAATGGGCGATCCATTATCATTTAAGCTCTCAGCGCGGGAACATACTCCGTCCATTCGAACACCTTCTTCAAGGCTCCGTGCTAGAAATTGGTGCGGGCTGTGGTGCAGTCAGCAGATATTTAGGAGAGTCGGGCGGCCAAATCCTATCGCTAGAGGGTAGTCCCAGACGAGCTAGTATTGCGGCGAGCCGCACGCGAGATTTGAAAAATGTTACAGTCCTTGCGGAACGTTTTGATGATTTCGAATATCATGAACAGTTCGACGCGATTACGTTAATTGGCGTGCTCGAATATGCCAGTATGTTTAGCGATGGTGAATCTCCCGCGCTTAATATGTTGACAAAAATCAGAAAAATGCTGAAGCCTGATGGGCACCTATTCATCGCTATTGAAAACCAGCTTGGACTAAAATATTTTGCTGGCGCACCTGAAGACCATATCGGGGAAGCGATGTATGGCATTGAAGGTCGCTATCAGAAAACTGGTCCCGCCACGTTTGGCAGACAGGCGTTAGAGCAACTTATAAATAATGCAGGGTACGAGGGCGTTGAGTTTCTGGCCCCGTTCCCCGATTATAAAATGCCTCGTTCGATACTAACTGAGGAAGGCTGCCAGTCGGGAAGCTTCGATGGCGCTGCGTTTGCTTGGCAAAGTGTGAAGGCGGACCCACAGTTACCGAAGTCTGTAAATTTTGATCTAGGACTGGCATGGCCAGTCATTTTTAAAAACGGCTTAGGCATGGAATTATCTAACTCATTTCTAGTAGTCGCTAGTCTAAGTCGCGATAAAGCCGTGGATGAAAATTCGTTAGCCTTTCACTACAGTACCGAACGTACAACCGCCTACTGCAAAGAAACCAGCTTTCTTAAAGTGGGTGAAGAGAAGATAGCAGTTAAATACCGACTTTTTGCCGGTGATGCTGCTCTCTCAACATCACAATATATACTCAGCCTACAGCCCCAAGATAAGTACTATCATGGCCATGTACTAAGCCAGTCATTTATAGAGTTACTATCATCTAAAAACTGGTGCATCCAAGACGTCGCTGACTATCTAAGTGTATATTTGGTGCACCTATCAAATATGTTAAAAGCGCGGGGCCACGACCTTAGCCCCACCCTTCGTATTGACTCAAAAATCCCTGGGGATTTTATTGACGCCGTACCACAAAATATCATTATTGACGAGTTCGGCAACCCCAATTTAATCGACATGGAATGGTGTTCGCTAGAAGATGTTCATCTAGGACATTTGATTTTTCGTAGCTTACTACTACTCCTGAACCAAACATCCAACCTTCAGATCACGAAAGAAAATCCTGCACTCACTCGCAAAGAGTTTTTATCTACCCTTTATTCCCTGTTGGGGATGCCAGTAACTGATGAAGATTTAGATAGATTTAACGCGAGCGAAGTAAACTTTCAAGAAATAGTAACCGGGCTACCATTGGAATCGCTAATCAATTGGTTCCCCTACCATCCGCTGGTTACAACCTACCTCTCCGCAAGTATTTTCTACGCATTCAATGGCGAAGATTTTTCAGAAGATCGAGCAATGCATCAACCTCTGCAGGTTGGCAGACAGAAAATCACTTTCCCATTATTATTAGCCGAACTTGACTCTTCCTTGACGGTCCGATGCGATCCTGTAGATCAATCGCAGTGGTTCAATCTATACGAACTGACTATCAGTGACAGTTCCGGATCCATTATATGGGCCAATGTGAGTGATGACAGCGACACGATAAAACCTGGACTTTTAGAGATTACGACCGACGGGCAAGGCATTCTTTATTACGCCTATAACGACGACCCACAATTTATTACTCCAGAGTTGAAGCTACAAACTTCCAGGGAACTGTATATTACTCTGGACATTGAGATACTCGACGGACTGCAAACCACCCACGAAGTTCTGCGTCTAGGCGAGTCTTTTTCACAGCTACATCAGCAAGCCAATTTAAGCAAGGCAGAAAACCACCAACTACACAAACAGTTGGATTTTGCTAAGCAAGAAAATATATCTTATCGAGACAATCTGCATCTGTTACAGAACTCGATAAATTCGCTGACAAATGCGATAGAGCTTTCAAACGTCAATCTCGATCTTCGCGACTCAGAGATTCGGTCTTTGCACGAAAGCACAGATGCATACCGGGCTGAAGCGATCTCGTTAAGCAATACTGTTGCAGCACAAAACGATCAGATAGCTGACCTGCTGACGACAATATCAAGTAAAGATTCCAGCATCTCTGATTTGAATGCTATAATTTATACCAAAACTGATACTACGGAAAATTTAAATGGAATATTGTCTGGGCTCGGCAATCAGCTGTCCGAGTTAACGGCAATTATTTTAGAACGAGACAATGAGATATCCAAGCTTCAATCAGCTATAACTGAACTGCTCAACTCTAATAGTTGGGCAGTCACCCGTCCGCTGAGAAAAATGAAACGCATTAAAGGAAATATGCGCAACATGACGAGCATGAAACACTCCCTGGGCCGATTTGCAAAGCGTGTTTATGATAATTTGCCCTTTAGCCAACGAAATAAACTACGCGTAAAGTCTGCCCTGTTCACAACCATGACGCCTCTGCTCAAGCAAACAAATAGCTACAAAGCTTGGGCAAGAAACCACGTCAATGATTCACCCGCCGTCGCTATTTCAGAAGAGTTTCAAACATCGAGCACTGAGGCAGGATTGACGGGCAGCGATGTAGCTGCGCGTTATATTCAAAACATGATGAATATGCCTGGCCCTGCTGATCAGGATTACTGTGCGATCTCAGAGGCCCCAATCGATCATTCGGCGCTACGCGCCCGAGCAATCGCATATTATCTGCCGCAGTTTCATCCGACGCCCGAAAATGATGAGTGGTGGGGCAAGGGCTTCACGGAGTGGACTAATGTTTCCAAAGCTGTCCCACAGTTCATCGGCCACTACCAGCCTCATCTACCGGGAGAGTTGGGATTTTATGACCTGAGGCTCGTTGAGGTCATGGAACGGCAAGCTGAGCTTGCCAAGCTGTATGGCGTGGAGGGCTTTTGCTTCCATTATTATTGGTTCGGAGGCAAGCGGATACTGGAACGGCCGCTTGAACAGCTTGTTAAGTCCAACATTGATATGCCTTTCTGCATCTGCTGGGCTAATGAAAATTGGACCCGCCGTTGGGATGGTCTGGATAATGAAGTTCTCTTGGCACAAAATTACAGTGCTGAAGATGATCTTGCGTTCATAAAATCTTTAGAACCATTACTGAAAGACAAGCGTTATATACGCGTTGATGGCCAGCCTTTGATCATTTTATACAGGCCTTCGCTATTACCTGATGCCGCTGCGACTTTGGTACGCTGGCGTGAATACTGCCGCGAAGTCGGTATTGGTGAACTCTTTTTGTGCATGGTTCAATTTGATAAATTGGATCCGCGCGAGTATGGATTTGATGCGGCGGTAGAATTCCCCCCTCATAAAGTAGCTGCGAATCTCCCTTGTATAAATGACAGCTTAGAGATTGCCAATGCTAATTATGCAGGCTATGTCGTTGACTATCAGGATGTGGTGGACCGCGCCGCGGTGGAACCTGTTTCGGAATTCCCACTCATCCGAGGCGTCTTCCCGTCATGGGATAATGATGCGCGGAAGCCTGGACGCGGATATACCGTAGCAAATTCGACTCCGGCGAAATACAGAACTTGGCTTCGCTCATCGATAGAATATGCACGTGCGAACCCAGTCAAAGGTGAAAGCCTCGTATTCATCAACGCGTGGAATGAGTGGGCAGAGGGCGCGCACCTGGAACCAGATCGCCGTTACGGCTATGCGTATCTAGAAGCTACAAAGCAAGCGCTCAAAACGCCACCCTCCATGTTGCCAAGTCCCCTGGCGAGTAAAGTTTGTGTAGTTGTGCACGCGTTTTACCCTGAGTTGCTTGCTGAAATTTTTGATTATCTTAAGCAATGGTCAACGCCTTATCGCTTGGTCATCACCACTATCCCAGAAAAATCTCAAGCCGTTCATGTCGAATTGGATAAGCATTCAATGAAGGCGGACGTTTTGGTGCAGGAAAATCGCGGCCGCGATATCCTCCCGTTCATCAAAGCACTGCAGACTGCTGTCAAGGACGAACACCTGATATTGAAGCTGCATACCAAGAAATCTCTGCATAGGGAAGACGGCGATACATGGCGCAAAGATTTGTTGAGCAAATTACTGGCACCTGAAAAAGCCAGCAAGGTATTTGCCGCATTTGCTGAACATAATGATTTGGGACTGATTGCTCCAGAGGGCCATATTCTGTCGATGAGCACCTACTGGGGATCAAACGCGGATACTGTCCATAGGCTGACTAAACAAATGGGCGGAGATGTTTTCCTACCGGAATCCACCTTATTTGCCGCAGGATCGATGTTCTATGTACGCAGTACGGCGATTCAATCCATAATCGAACTTGGCCTTCGAGATGTTGATTTTGAAGAAGAAGCTGGCCAAGTCGATGGCACTCTAGCCCATGCGATAGAACGGTGTTTCAGCGTCGCGACCTGGTTATCAGGTTACTATCTGGCATCGAGTGAGCATCCGGAAGTCGTAGCTTATCGCTCCGCGGAAACGTATGCCTATGCACGACCGAGCATCTAGGGAAGCTCCGAACAATTCCAATTTTTACTCGGATAGTCAGCTGGAGCCCTTGTCATTACTGGAGGGAAACCTTCTCGAAATGACATGTTCGGAGGGTTCCTAGGTAGCACATTAGAACCCTACCCTAGTGGTAGGGTTCTACGTTATCCGCAGAGCAAACCTCCTGTGTGCTGTTCTCGAATTAACATTTCTCCGATATTGGCTACATTTCCGGTGTCATCTGTAGTGGTCAACTAATCACGGACACGACGTTAAGTTTTTCCTCGGCCCGAGCTGGCGTCAGCCCACCGTTGAATTGGTGAGGCCGAATCCAGTTGTACCGATGCATCAAAAAATTGCTGATGTCGCGCTGTGCTTCCTGCGCAGTCCTGTAGCCTAAGGTCGGTATCCATTCAGTTTTCAAACTCCGGAACACTCGCTCCATCGGTGCGTTGTCCCAGCAATTTCCCCGGCGACTCATGCTTTGGCGTATGCGGTATCGCCACAACCGCTGGCGAAATAAGCGGCTTGCATATTGCGACCCTTGGTCGGTGTGAAACAGCAGATCCGAAGGCCTGCCACGCTGCTCGTAGGCCATATCCAGGGCCCGGATCACGAGTTCGGCGTCCGGCTTTTCCGATAGTGCCCAGCTCACTATCCGGCGCGTGCAGAGATCCAGAACGACAGCCAGGTAATGCCACTTCCCTTGTGCCCAAATATAGGTGATGTCGCCGCACCAAACCTGATTGGGGGCTGGCACATCAAACTCACGGTTCAAGGTGTTCGGGATATCGAGTCTTTCTACTGTCGCTCGTTTATAGGCATGTGAACCGGGTTGTTTACTGACTAAATCGAGCTCGCGCATCAAACTGCGCACTTTGAATCGACCGAGTTGCTCACCGTCTTCACGCATCAGTGCCAGGATGCTGCGACTGCCCGCAGCACTGCGACTTTGCGAGAACAGCTCACTGACCCGGCTACGTAACCGAAGCCGTTCAACATCGAGCGTGCAGCGCCGCAGGCGCTGGGCGTAGTAGCACGAGCGGGTAACTTCAAACACCTTGCACAGCCAATCAACCGGCTCATGGGCACTCAACTGATCAATCAGCGCAAACGCTCGTGATCTTCCGACATCAAGAGCGCGGTAGCCTCTTTTAGGATGGACTTTTTCGCTCAAGCCGGGCGATCCGAGCTTCCAGCTCCTGAATTTTCTGCTGCTCCGGGGTCAGCGCCTTGCTCTGCGGAGTGATGCCTTGGTGCTCTTTCTGAACCTGGTCAACCCAGCGGCGCAGCGCTGACTCACCAATGCCGAGTGAGCGGCTGGCTTCGATGTAGCTGTAGTTTTGCTTGAGCACGAGGTCGGCAGCCTCGCGTTTGAATTCAGCAGTAAAGGAGCGGCGTTGTTTGGTCATCTGACACCTCAGCCTGGCGAGCATTCTCGCCTAAATGGGTGTCCGATTTCATTAGACCACTACAATGGGTGGCCAAGGCCGGCTGCAAAAGAGCTTTTTTCCGGTAATGCCACCAAAACTTGCGTCTGAACAGGAATGGCGTTAGCCATGCCCGCTAAGATTCGGCGCCGCGTTGCTGGTGGATCCAGTCGACAATATCGCCATCAGGCATATACCCGCTGACCGTTCCGCGGAGCACCTGACGAACCCGGCAATAATCATCACGTGCTACAGCGTCCAGGAGCTCTGTCAGCCTCAGCTTAAGCACGTCCCAAGGTAGGTGGTCCTCGCTTGCACTCATAATCATTGGATGCTGGGTGGCAGCTACGCTGTCACCAATCAGTAGTTCTTCGTAGAGTTTTTCACCTGGCCGCAGCCCCGTGAATTCAATCGAGATATCCCCTTGCAGATTTTTCTCAGATCGAATACTTAAACCGGACAGATGGATCATTTTTTCAGCGAGCTCGACAATCCTCACAGGCTCACCCATATCAAGGACAAAAACCTCCCCTCCTTGTCCCATTGAACCAGCCTGAATGACTAACTGCGCCGCTTCAGGAATGGTCATGAAGTAGCGGGTCATTTTGGGGTGAGTGACCGTAAGCGGCCCGCCTGATTTAATCTGGCTATGGAACAGCGGTATGACTGACCCCGACGACCCCAATACATTACCGAACCGCACCATGGTAAATCTGGTTTTGTTGACTCTGGACACGTTCGCTTTATCATCAAACAATACCGGAGCAACTTCCCTACTCAGTGCTTGCAGAGTTAGTTCCGCAAGGCGTTTAGTACTTCCCATTACATTTGTTGGGCGCACAGCCTTATCGGTAGAAACAAGAACAAAATTTTCCACACCTGTTTGCAATGCTGCTTGTGCGGCATTAAGCGTCCCTATGACATTGTTGAGCACGCCTTCTGCGATGTTGTGTTCGACCATCGGAACATGTTTATAAGCGGCAGCGTGGTAGACCGTATCTATGCACCACACTTTCATAACATCAACCAGTTTATCGGCGTCACGAATAGAACCCAGTATCGGCAACAAACGCACGGTCAACGACTCTCGCACAACACGCTTTTCAAGTTCGCACAAAATGGTATAGAGATTGAATTCACTGTGGTCAAACAACAAAAGTGTCGCCGGTGCAAGGGAGAAAATCTGTCGACACAGCTCGGCGCCGATCGACCCCCCTGCCCCCGTCACCATTACTGCCTTGCCCTTGACACAGCGCTCCAGCAATTCGGGCTGCGCCGGCACTGAGTCTCGCCCTAGCAGATCCGCAATGTCGACCTCCTGAATATCTTCCACCTTTACCCTGCCACTGGCCAGATCGGTAAAGTTTGGAACGCTTCTGACATGTAATGGAAATCCCTCCAGCAAATTGAGAATCTCCCGCCTTCGAGCACGTGTAGACGATGGCAAGGCAAGAAGAACTTCTTCAGCCCCCGTTACATCTATCATTTGCTGAATATGCTTAGGCTTATAAACCTGTAATCCGGAAATTGACCGATCAGCAATACTGGCATCGTCATCTATAAATGCGACCGGGCGCATTACCCGGCCCATCCGTAGAGCAGCAACAAGCTGATTACCAGCTACGCCAGCACCATACACAGCTACCTTAGTCGCTCCGTCATCACGATTGGCAAAAGGCACGTGCTGAGCTGCTGTAAACCAATCGCCCATGAAATACTGGCGCATAGCCAATCGTAACCCACCAATTATTACAAGGCTTAGCCACCAATAGTTGAAGATTATGGACCTAGGGACGACAGCTTGATGGTTGCTGTACCAATACACGACTACCGCGAGAATCAACGATGAGAGGCTGACGGCCTTGATGATTGCAATGAGGGCGTCATTGCCAAAGTAGCGCATGACGGCCCGGTACATTCCAAAACGTATAAAGAGTGGAATCGCAATCACAGGGGCAAAGGCAAAAAGCCAGAAGTGTGCCTTAAGCGGGTTGTACATGTCATCGATGCCGAGACGAACGATGAACGCCAACCACAAGGCGACCCACACCAATACGGCATCAGTGGCGACTTGCAGCAGCCGCTTTTGGCTACGCGGCAACCCCAACAAAAATGATCGTACGTTAACCATCGAATCGCCCGGACACAATTTCCACTCCTTGAACTGAGTAACCCTCGCCATTGTATCCTCCTTCACGAGGCGAATACGACTCCAGAATCACCTCAGACTCTCCCCGCCCCTATGCGTCGGGTTCCGGACACCTCGCGCTCGTCAACGAGTGCCGCCCCCTGTTAACATCTCAGCACCCGAGTAGACCAGCAGCATCAATTCGCAAGTACGATAAAGCTGGATCCTGCCGCGCCCCCCTCCTTTGTGCAAAACCCGCTTCAGTATTGGTTTGCAAGAGATCAAGATCATGGAAATGCAACACACCGCTTCCACCTCCCAAGCGACGTCGAGCCAGAATCACATACCTGTTGCTGATGCGGCAAAAGTGGCGATACTTATTTGCACCTACAATGGGGAGTGTTTTTTAAAGGAACAGCTTGACTCACTTATCAGGCAGACCCATAAAAACTGGACAATCTACGCTTCAGATGATGGATCCAGTGACAAGACGCTCCAGATTCTGCAGCAATATCAAGCCAAGCTGGGTGCCGACCGACTATTTATTCTAGAAGGTCCACGTAAAGGCTTCGGCAAAAATTTTTTATCTTTAGTTAACAATCTAGAAATAGCAGCCGACTATTTCGCTTTCGGCGACCAAGATGACGTTTGGCACGACGACAAGCTAAAAAGAAGCATTTCCAGCTTAAATTCATGCAAAACCAAAAGTCCATCTCTTTATTGCTCGCGAACACGATTGGTTGATACTAATGGCCAACCAACGGGTTATTCGCCTCTCTTTACAAAGGAACCAGGCTTCCGTAATGCATTGGTACAGAGTATTGCAGGTGCAAATACCATGTTGATAAATAAGCCTGCACGGGAACTTATGCAGCAAGTAGATGGGCGCGCGACCGTAGTCGCACACGACTGGCTAGCCTATCTTTTGGTGAGCGGGTGCGGTGGCGAGGTCGTCTATGATGCGGAGCCTACTTTAGACTATCGTCAACATGGCGGAAATCTCATCGGTGCCAATGCGAACTTTAAAAATCAGATTTCAAGATTCCGCAAAATGCTCACGGGCAGATTCAAGGAATGGACCTCAAAAAACCTAGAAGCCCTAGACTCAGTTAAACAACACCTCACCACTGAAAATGAGCAACGACTCCGAGACTTTGAACTCGCAAGACGAAGCGGATTACTAACTCGCTTTCGACTGATGAAAAGAACGGGAGTATACCGGCAAACACTCAAGGGCAATATTAGCTTGGGGATAGCCATCGTTTTTAATAAAATCTGATTGTTCGCCCCCCCAATAGCGCTGAATAATTATCTATTGGGGATTCCTGCCTTGAATTTCCATGCCAACACCATTAGTGGACAATAAGCAAACAGAACACCCCAAGAGCCTGCCAACCATCCTCTGCCTACTAATAAAGCCAAAGGAAGCAAGAACAAGACGTTTATGCTCACCACACCCAGTGTTACCAACACGTGGTGCTTAAACCGATCGGTTGCATGTTGATAGCAGTGACTGCGATGGGCTTCATATACTTTGTCTCCGCGTATAAGACGCTGTACTAAAGTCCATGTCGCATCAACAATGAATACACCAAGCAGAATAATCCAACTCCAAAACAGCTCGGGAGAACTCCCCGCGACCTGAATAGCCAAGACCCCGAGCACAACCCCCAAAAACCCACTCCCCGCATCCCCCATGAAAATCCGCGCCGGAGGAAAATTCCACCAAAGAAACCCTGCCACCGCCGCTGCCAGAATCAACGGCGTCCAGAACAGCTCAACGTATCCGCTAAACCAATAAACTAGACACATCCCTAGACAGACGCTGATCGCTTCAGCGCTGGCCAAACCATCGATGCCGTCCATGAAGTTATAAAGGTTGAGCATCCAGACCAGATACACCAACGCCACGATGTTGCCAAACCATCCCAAATCAACTACGACACCGAAAAACTCAATTGGAGAAAGACCGTTAAGCCAAAATAGCGCCCAGCCCGCAGCAATGAAATGCCCCAGCAACCGCCATCTGGCAGCAATATGCCCATGGTCATCGGCGAACCCGATAACCGCAACGAGAAGACCCGAGCCAAGCAAGCCATACAAGACCGCCGGGCTCAGCAGATCAAGCCCCGTAAGGACAGGAAGCGCCAGGAGAAAGGAGACAACAATGGCTGCCCCTCCCCCACGCGGCGTAGGGATCGAATGAGAGCTGCGCTCGTTGGGTATGTCCATCAAGCGCTTGGCCAAGGCGTAACGAAGCAACAAAAACGTCAAGGCCCAGGAACCAGCGAATACCGCGAGGAGCAACCACCAAACAGTCATTTCGTTTGCTTTTCCAGATAGTGGCCAGCGGTCTGACGCATGGCTTTGTCCATGTTGATAGGTGGTATCCACCCTAGTAACTCTCGGTTTTTGTTGATATCGACTTGCAGCGAGCCACATATGCGTTGAGCGACGGCCTGCTTGCCCACTGTCGAGGCTGCCAGCTTCAACAGCCACTCAGGTAGAGGCAAGAGTCGGGCAGGCTTGCCTAGCGCCTTGGATAGACGACGCAGCAGTTGAGTTGTAGATAAATCTTCGCCATCGCAAGCCAGAAAGGTCTGGTTGGCCGCCGCGGGATGATCAATACACGTGACAATAAGGCTCACCAGGTTTCCGATTGCAACCAGGCTTCGCTGATTTCGAATCGCACCCAATGGCAGTGGAATGCCCTTATTGAGCCACCTCAGCATGCTCAGAAAGTTGGCTTTTACACCGGGACCATAGACCAGTGGTGGACGAATGATCACCACTTCCATGCCAGTATCGCGCCCCAATTGCTTCAGCGCCTCTTCGGCTTCGTACTTGGATACACCATACGGATCCAGCGGATTCGGATGATCATCGGATTTGAACGGTTTACCTGGGAGGGTGCTTTCACCGTTTACCTTTATCGAGCTGATGAAGATAAAGCGCTTTACCCCTGACTCTGCGGCACGTTGTGCAAGCCTAAGGGTGCCTTCCACGTTGACCTTACGAAACTCGGCCAGGGCATCCACGGAGGTTTCATTCATGACATGCACTCGGGCAGCGGCATGAATGACTACCTGGACATCATCAAGCGCAGGCAAGACCTTGGCGTGGGTCAGATCGAAGGACACCACCGGGCACAACCCGTGTAACCGAGTAGCACCACGTGCCGCCGCGATCGGACAAAATCTCTTGTCCACCAACAGCCTGAACACCAACGCTTCCCCAACGAAACCGCTTGCCCCTGTCACCAATACCTTCGGGGCGGTCATTTGACTTTTTTCCCGATCAACGCCGCAGCCCAGCAAATACAAAAGAAAAACACTTTATCCCGCACACGCCGTCGGCAATGCCATGCACTGAAGGAGAGCTTCATGAGTTGTCGGCGGCGTAATTTCAGCCAGATCCGCACAAAAGGTTCATCACCCTGCCCCACTAGCCGTGCGATCAATTGCACTTGATTGAACCACCAACCATCATGGATCGTTTTGTAGCGAGCAATCAGCGGGCTCAAGCCTTTGTTGGCGCCCACCTGGTTATGCTCGTGCTGGCGATAGTCCATGGAGGGCACAGGGTCGATATACCAGCGGTAGCCATGGCTACGAGCGAAAGCGTAGCAATACCAGTCATGCAAGCTGACATCTTGTAGTGGCTGCCAGTTGGCGAGCACCGAAGCCTTTAGCGACTCCACGAGACTTTTGCTCATGACGTAGGTACAGCCAGGTCCAGCCGCTTCGAACAGAAAATCCCACGCAACCTGAGGCTGCGCCTTGTCCAGTAGATGAGTGCTACCGCCTGGCCAGAAAGCCATGACATTACTGGAGCAGGCATCTACGCGACGGGTTTGAATGGCTTGGGTCGCACGCTGGAGCTTGTCCGAGTGCCAAACATCATCCTGATCGGCAAAGGCAACGAAGTCGCAACCGTCGAGATCAACATCGCGGATCAACCTGAAGAAGTTGCGCGAAGCTCCGCCGAAGGTACCAGCGGGAGGAAGCATGATAACGCCAGGATGCTGAGCAGCATAAGCCGCGCACCAAGCTTCGGTACCGTCAGTAGAAGGATCAATACTGATGTAAACGGTTACGTCGACAGCTGACTGGCCGAGAATCGAGGCCAACTGCTCCTCGATCCATTGCATGCCATTGAAGGCAGCCAGCAAAACCGCAACCTTGGGATGTTTTACTGGCATGCCATTCCTGCTTGCACCGGTTAAACGCTACTGTTCGAAAGCATTCAGCTTTCGAGTCAGTGGGAAGGCGAGTCCAGCAACTTCTGCAGATACTGACCGTAGCCAGTCTTCTTCAGGGCGTCGGCTTGAGCACCCAACTGCTCGGCAGTGATCCAGCCGTTGTGGTAGGCAATCTCTTCCAGGCAAGCCACTTTCAGCCCTTGGCGCTGTTCGATGGTATGCACAAAGTGACTGGCTTCCAGTAGCGAATCATGGGTACCGGTATCCAGCCAGGCGAAGCCACGGCCAAGCATTTCAACGTTGAGGGCCTTCTGCTCAAGATAAGCAAGATTGACGTCGGTAATTTCCAGCTCGCCACGTTCGGACGGTTTGATGTTCTTGGCGATCTCGACAACCTGGTTGTCGTAGAAGTACAGACCGGTCACCGCGTAGTTGGATTTTGGCATCAGAGGCTTTTCTTCGATGCTCAGGGCACGGCCGGAGGCATCGAATTCAACCACACCAAAACGCTCAGGGTCGGAAACGTGGTAACCGAATACAGTCGCGCCGTGCTCTTGAGTACTGGCGGAACGCAGGTTGTCCGAGAAGTGCTGACCGTAAAAAATGTTGTCGCCCAGGATCAGGCAGCAAGGATCCTTGCCGATGAACTCTTCCCCGATGATAAACGCTTGAGCCAAGCCGTCCGGGCTAGGCTGTTCAGCGTAAGTCAGCTTGATGCCGTACAAGCTGCCGTCACCCAGCAACTTTCGAAAGCACGGCAAGTCTTCAGGAGTGGAGATAATCAGGATCTCACGCATACCTGCCAGCATCAGCACCGACAGCGGATAAAAGATCATTGGCTTGTCGTAGATCGGCAGCATCTGCTTGGACACGCCAAGAGTCAACGGATGCAGGCGTGTGCCCGAGCCACCAGCGAGGATGATGCCTTTACGATTTGTCGTGGTCATTTGTTCAGAACTTCCCTAAGCATTCGGGTTACACCACTTTGCCAATCCGGCAAGTGTAGAGAAAAATTGTCACGCAGCTTCTGAGTATTCAAACGCGAATTCAGAGGACGACGGGCAGGGGTTGGATACGCAGTTGTTTCGATCGGGCTAATGGCCTTGACGGCAAGTTGTTCACCATTAGCCTGGGCAAATTTAATCACATGGCTGGCATAACCATGCCAGGACACTTCGCCACTGGCTGCAAGGTGATACAAGCCAGCCAGCTCAGGACGTTGCAGGACTTGCTGAACGGCCAACGCAGTTACGTCGGCGATTAAGTCTGCACCCGTCGGGGCTCCGATCTGGTCGGCAATGACGCTCAGGTTTTCGCGATCCTTGGCCAGGCGCAACATCGTCTTGGCGAAATTGTTGCCACGAGCGCCATAGACCCAACTGGTGCGGAAGATCAAGTGCTTGCAACCCGATGTGATAATCGCTTGTTCACCAGCAAGTTTGCTGGCGCCATAGTGATTCACCGGTGCGACCGCATCAACCTCTTGCCAAGGTGTCGAACCCTGGCCGCTGAATACATAGTCGGTTGAGTAGTGAATCAACCAGGCACCCAGGGACGCGGCCTCTTCAGCCATGACCCCACTAGCCTGGCCGTTCACCCGATCAGCCAGCTCGGTTTCGGACTCGGCCTTATCGACGGCGGTATAGGCTGCCGCATTGACGATCACGTCAGGCTTGACCTGGCGGATAGCCGCACGCAATGCATCGAGGTCTGACAGGTCGCCGCACAAACCCTCGACCGCATGACGATCCAGAGCAATCAACTCACCCAGTGGGGCCAGGGAGCGTTGCAGCTCCCAGCCGACCTGGCCGTTTTTTCCCAACAGGAGGATTTTCATGCCTTGCTCGAACGGTCCGCGTAGTTCTGATCGATCCACTGCTGGTAGCTGCCACTCTTCACGTGAGCAACCCACTCAGTATTATTGAGGTACCACTCGACCGTCTTGCGGATACCCGTATCGAAAGTCTCTTCCGGGGTCCAGCCTAGCTCACGCTGGATTTTGCTGGCGTCGATTGCGTAACGCTGATCGTGGCCCGGACGATCTTGAACGTAAGTGATCAGACTGGCGTGAGGACGATGTGCGGAATCAGGACGTAGTTCATCAAGCAGTGCACAAAGGGTGTTTACCACTTCGATGTTTTGCTTTTCGTTATGGCCACCAATGTTGTACGTCTCGCCGATGACACCTTCAGTCACGACCTTGTACAGAGCACGAGCGTGGTCTTCGACGTAGAGCCAGTCACGCACCTGGTTGCCCTTGCCGTAGACCGGCAGCGGCTTGCCTTCCAGTGCATTGAGGATGATCAGCGGGATCAGCTTCTCGGGGAAGTGGCACGGGCCATAATTGTTCGAGCAGTTGGTGACCAGCGTCGGCAGGCCATAAGTACGGGCCCAAGCGCGAACCAGGTGATCGGAGCTGGCCTTGCTGGCCGAGTACGGCGAACTTGGCTGGTACGGGGTAGTTTCAGTGAAGAGGTCTTCCGGGCCTTCAAGGTCTCCGTAAACTTCATCAGTCGAAATATGGTGAAAGCGGAAGTTGGCTTTGCGTGCATCATCCAGTGCAGCCCAGTAGTGGCGTGCAGCTTCCAGCAAAGTGTAAGTACCAATGATATTGGTCTGGATAAATTCAGATGGACCAGAGATCGAACGGTCAACATGGGACTCTGCGGCCAGGTGCATGATGGCATCTGGTTGGAGCTCACGCAGGACACGGTCGATTTGATCACGGTCGCAGATGTCTACGCGCTCAAACACATAACGCGAGCTCTGGCTCACTTCGGCCAGCGACTCAAGGTTACCGGCATAAGTCAGCTTATCGACGTTAACGACAGAGTCGGCAGTATTGGAGATAATATGACGGATGACTGCCGAGCCGATGAACCCGGCGCCGCCGGTTACTAGAATTTTCACGCGAAACCATACCTTTGAGCTGCTGACAGAGCTGAAAACCGAGCGCTGTCTGATCCATGAATGCAAAAGCCGACGATTCAACCACGACTTCTGACAGTGTCAGTATGAACGGAACGGCAGATGCCGCTCTCCGGACGAGCGGAGCATTTTACAGCTTAATGAAGGTTTTACTAATGGATATAGACAAACTGTGTTGCAAATTCGATGCGCACTTACGTTTTCGAAATCAAACAAGGCGTTTGCGCGAAATCCTGGAGGCACGCTTCACAAACCAGCCCAGAATCGGCCCGACCAGCATGCCGATCAGCAGCGCGAGAACCGTGATCAGCGATACCGGCAATTGTGGTCCGGCCCAGCCAAGAAACAACAACGAAACCGACTGTTGATTTTCGAGGACAAAGGCCAACACCGCCAAAACCAGCAGCAGAACAAACACACCGAGGAGTACACGCTTAAGGTTGCGCATGCATTAAACCTTTAGTTATGGAGGTCAAAACCTTCCTCCTCTTCCTCATTCACCCGGTCGCGCAACTCTTTGCCCGGCTTGAAATGCGGAACAAACTTGCCATCGAGGCTGACGGACTGACCGGTTTTTGGATTGCGACCTACGCGCGGCGCGCGGTAGTGCAGGGAGAAGCTGCCAAAACCACGGATCTCGATACGATCCCCGGTGGCCAGGCATTGGGACATTTGCTCAAGCATGGTCTTGATGGCCAGCTCCACATCCTTGGATGAGAGCAGCCCTTGATGGGTGACAATTCGTTCGATCAACTCCGACTTCGTCATATTTTTCCCTTCTTTTTCAAGCAGCTAGATCAGCGCTTCAAAGGTTTTAGCATGCCCGGATGAATTTGAACAGCCCGAGTATTGACATATATTTACCAAGGATGTGATGACCATTTACGGAGCACCACAACACGACAAAGTCATTACGCCCTCACCGACAAATAACCAACATGGTGCGAGTCACAAGCCCGGCAGGATTGAAGCCGAACGGATACTCATCCTCGTCCTTGGCTTCATCAGACCTGGCGATAACCTTGTAACCGCCCCCCTTACACTCCCTGTCAGCCCGTTTGCGGCACTTTTCCCAACCAGAACCCAAACCGGAACAATCGACCTCGATGCCACTGACACCACGCACGACGTGAGTCTTGGCATTAGTGGTACAACCTGCCAGCGTCAATAACGCTACTGCGACAATGAGCCTGTTCATTCACTTCCTTATACCGGGCGCTCCGCCCTACCGTCACTCGTATCAAGCCTAAGCCTAGCTGCAAATAAACGATTGATCCTGTTAAATAAAGAGACAACAGGTGAAAGGGATTGGTTTCATAAGGGTCGTTTTGGGGACGTTAGCAAGATTACCAGGATTGCAGTTTTCGCCCCCCTCCAAGCGACTCCGGGGAAGTAGCCAAATCGCAGGCACAAAAAAGGGCGACCGAAGTCGCCCTTTTTCTATGGTCTGACAGAACTTAGTTCTGTTTTTCCATTTGTGCACGCAACAGGTCGCCCAGAGTGGTAGGACCAGCAGCAGGTTCCGAAGTCGCTGGCTTGTCGCGCAGGCTCTGGATTGCTTCTTTCTCTTCAGCATCGTCTTTCGACTTGATGGAGAGCTGGATTACGCGGCTCTTGCGGTCAACGCTGATGATCTTGGCTTCTACTTCCTGGCCTTCTTTCAGAACGTTGCGCGCGTCTTCAACGCGGTCACGGCTGATTTCGGAGGCTTTCAGAGTCGCTTCGATATCGTCGGCCAGAGTGATGATGGCGCCTTTAGCGTCAACTTCTTTCACGATGCCTTTAACGATTGCGCCTTTGTCGTTCTCTTGAACGTACTCGGAGAACGGATCGCTTTCCAGTTGCTTGATACCCAGGGAGATGCGCTCGCGCTCTGGGTCAACCGACAGGATAACGGTGTCCAGCTCGTCGCCCTTCTTGAAGCGGCGAACGGCTTCTTCGCCCACTTCGTTCCAGGAGATGTCGGACAGGTGAACCAGACCGTCGATGCCACCGTCCAGACCAATGAAGATACCGAAATCGGTGATCGACTTGATGGTGCCGGAGATTTTATCGCCCTTGTTGAACTGGCCAGAGAAATCTTCCCATGGGTTAGATTTGCACTGTTTGATGCCGAGGGAGATACGACGACGCTCTTCGTCGATGTCCAGAACCATAACTTCCACTTCGTCGCCGACTTGTACGACTTTCGAAGGGTGGATGTTCTTGTTGGTCCAGTCCATTTCGGAAACGTGTACCAGGCCTTCAACGCCTTCTTCCAGCTCAGCGAAGCAGCCGTAGTCGGTCAGGTTGGTTACACGAGCGGTAACGCGAGTGCTTTCTGGGTAACGGGCTTTGATAGCAACCCATGGATCTTCGCCCAGTTGCTTGAGGCCCAGGGAAACACGATTGCGTTCGCGATCGTACTTCAGAACCTTGACATCGATCTCGTCGCCAACGTTGACGATTTCGGAAGGATGCTTGATACGCTTCCAAGCCATGTCGGTAATGTGCAGCAGGCCATCGACGCCACCCAGATCGACGAATGCGCCGTAATCGGTGAGGTTCTTGACGATACCTTTGACTTGTTGGCCTTCCTGCAGGGATTCCAGCAGAGCTTCACGCTCGGCGGAGTTCTCGGCTTCGAGGACGCTACGACGGGAAACGACAACGTTGTTGCGTTTCTGGTCGAGCTTGATGACCTTGAATTCCAGCTCTTTGCCTTCCAGGTGCGTGGTGTCGCGCACTGGACGGACGTCAACCAGAGAACCTGGCAGGAACGCACGGATGCCGTTAACGTCGACAGTGAAGCCGCCTTTAACCTTACCGTTGATAACGCCCTTGACCACTTCTTCGGCTGCGAAGGCTGCTTCCAGAACAATCCAGCATTCAGCGCGCTTGGCTTTTTCACGGGACAGCTTGGTTTCACCAAAGCCGTCTTCAACCGAGTCCAGAGCAACGTGAACTTCGTCACCGACGTTGATAGTCAGTTCGCCAGCATCGTTGTAGAACTGCTCAAGCGGGATGAGTGCTTCAGACTTCAGGCCAGCGTGAACGGTTACCCAGCGAGCTTGGTAATCGATATCAACGATAACACCGGTGATGATGGAGCCTGCCTGAAGGTTCAGGGTTTTTAGGCTTTCTTCAAAGAGTTCCGCAAAGCTTTCGCTCATTTTAATTCCTGTTGAATAAGGGCGAAGGATACGCCCATCTCCACATCCCAGACGACGTGGGTTACGTTCATTAGAAGAAGCATCGCAAGACTATGACTGGTCCCCTGCGAAGCTTCTTGGTCACCCGACGATATCGCGAATGGCGATCTCGCTCATGATGCGTTCCAGCACCTGATCGATGGATAATTCCGTGGAATCCAGCAGTATGGCGTCAGCCGCCGGCTTGAGCGGGGCTACCGCTCGCTGGGTGTCACGCTCATCGCGGACACGTATCTCATCTAGCAGACTCGACAGACTAACACCATCGACTTTGCCCTTCAACTGCAAGTATCGACGGCGCGCACGCTCCTCGGCACTGGCAGTCAGGAATATCTTCAGCGGCGCATCCGGAAATACCACCGTGCCCATGTCGCGACCATCGGCTACCAGGCCCGGTGGTTCCTGGAACGCCCGCTGGCGCTGCAGCAGCGCATCGCGCACCGCCGGCAGTGCGGCGACCTGAGAGGCCCAGGCGCCGACTTGCTCATTACGCAGGTCGTCGGTGACATCGTCACCTTCGAGAATGATCCGTTGCGGATGACCTTCCGTCGCGCCGACAAACTGCACGTCCAGATGAGCGGCCAACAGCTTCAGCGATTCTTCATTGGTCAGGTCGACGCCATGGTTGCGTGCCGCAAATGCCAATAAACGATACAACGCACCGGAATCCAGCAGGCACCAGCCCAGGCGCTTGGCCAGAATCCCGGCAATAGTGCCCTTGCCCGAGCCGCTTGGCCCGTCGATGGTAATGACCGGTGGCTTGATAATCACGACTGAGCCTCTTGCGCTACACGGATACCGACCTGCGCGCACAGCGCGAGGAAGTTCGGGAACGAGGTCGCGACGTTGGCACAGTCGTGGATACGGATCGGTGCAGTGGCGCGCAGCGAGGCAACGCTGAATGCCATCGCAATCCGGTGATCGCCGTGACCATGCACTTCGCCGCCGCCGATCTGGCCGCCGTCGATGATAATGCCGTCCGGGGTCGGCTCGCACTTGACGCCCAGCGCCAGCAAGCCATCAGCCATGACCTGAATCCGGTCCGACTCTTTGACTCGCAGCTCTTCGGCGCCGCGCAACACCGTGCGCCCTTCGGCGCAGGCCGCGGCCACGAACAATACCGGGAACTCGTCGATGGCCAGCGGAACCAGCGCTTCGGGAATCTCGATACCTTTGAGTTTAGCCGCCCGCACGCGCAAGTCTGCAACAGGTTCACCACCCACTTCACGCTGGTTTTCCAGGGTGATGTCGGCGCCCATCAGGCGCAGGATGTCAATCACGCCAGTACGGGTCGGGTTGATGCCAACGTGCTCGAGCACCAACTCCGAACCTTCGGCGATCGACGCGGCCACCAGGAAGAACGCCGACGACGAGATGTCGCCCGGCACTTCAATGTGGGTCGCGGTCAGTTTGTGGCCGGACTCGACCGATGCGGTAGCGCCGTTGACGGCCACCGGGTAGCCGAAGCCACGCAGCATGCGTTCTGTGTGGTCGCGGGTCGGCGCAGGCTCGGTGACGGTGGTCTTGCCTTCGGCATACAGACCCGCCAGCAGCAGGCAGGATTTAACCTGGGCACTGGCCATCGGCATGGTATAGCTCAGGCCTTTGAGCTTGTTGCCGCCACGAATGACCATCGGAGGACGACCTTCTGCGGCGGTCTCGATCACGGCGCCCATTTCACGCAGTGGATTAGCCACGCGATTCATCGGACGCTTGGACAGCGAGGCATCACCGGTCAGGGTGCTGTCGAAGCTTTGCGCAGCCAACAGGCCGGACAGCAAGCGCATCGACGTACCGGAGTTGCCCAGATAGATCGGACCCGGCGCAGGTTTCAAGCCATGCAGGCCGACGCCGTGAATGGTCACGCGACCGTGGTGCGGACCTTCGATCACAACACCCATGTCGCGGAAGGCTTGCAAGGTCGCCAGGGCATCTTCGCCCTCAAGGAAACCTTCCACTTCGGTGGTGCCTTCGGCCAGGGAGCCAAGCATGATCGAACGGTGGGAAATCGATTTGTCGCCCGGTACACGAATCCGCCCAGTCAGGCGGCCACCAGGTTGTGCCAGGAAAATCAGGTCGTTGGAGTTCATAGCGTCCACATAAGCCCGGCGGGCCAGGATTTTACTGAAATGTTCGCGGGCAACCCGGGCGCGAGTGAATACGCCCAACAATTGGTGCCCATCCCCTGCATCGACCGCGTCGCGCAAGGCGTCGAGGTCGCTGCGAAATGTATCGAGTGTGCGCAGGACAGCTTCGCGGTTGGCGAGGAAGATGTCGTGCCACATGACCGGGTCGCTACCGGCGATTCTTGTGAAATCGCGGAAACCGCCCGCAGCGTAACGGAAGATATCAAGATTTTCATTGCGCTTGGCCAATGAGTCGACCAAACCGAATGCCAGCAAGTGTGGCAAATGGCTGGTTGCCGCCAACACTTCGTCGTGGCGCTCGACCTGCATGTGCTCGACGTCGGCGCCCAATTCGCGCCACAAACGGTCGACCACCGCCAGGGCTGCCGGATCGGTCTGATCCAGCGGCGTCAAAATCACTTTATGGCGGCGGAACAGCTCGGCATTGGAGGCTTCCACCCCGCTCTGCTCGGAACCGGCAATCGGATGCCCCGGCACAAAACGTGCCGGCATACCGCCGAACGCTTCAGTCGCCGCACGCACCACGTTGCCTTTGGCACTGCCAACGTCAGTCAGGATCGCTTGCCCCAGATCCATGCCAGCCAGTTGGCCGAGCATTTTTTCCATAGCGAGGATCGGCACGGCCAACTGAATCACGTCCGCGCCCTGACAAGCAGCTGCCAAGTCTTCCTCACAGCGATCCACCACGCCCAACTCAACCGCCAGCTTGCGCGACTGCGGATCGAGATCGACCCCGACCACTTCGCGGCACAGGCCACTTTCACGCAAGCCCTTGGCAAACGAACCGCCGATCAACCCCAGACCGACCACCACCAGGCGACCGATCATAGGTTCAGCAGATTGCAGAGCAGTGACATCAACCACGAGCCAGGACCTTGGTCAGCGCCTCAAGGAAGCGGCTGTTTTCAGCCGGCAGACCGATGGTGATGCGCAAGTGGTTCGGCATGCCGTAATTGGCTACCGGACGCACGATCACACCTTCACGCAGCAAGCCCTGGAAGACTGGCGCAGCGACCTGCCCCAGATCGACACAGATGAAGTTGCCTTTCGAAGGAATCCAGCTCAGCCCCAGCGCACGGAAACCCGCTTGCAGTTGCAGCATGCCGGCTTCGTTCAAGCGACGGCTTTCAGCCAGATAGTCAGTATCCTGCAGGGCAGCACAAGCAGCGGCCAGGGCCAGGCTGTTGACGTTGAACGGCTGGCGCACCCGGTTCAACACATCGGCGACCACGGCGCCAGACAAGCCATAACCCACTCGCAGCGCCGCCAGGCCATAGGCCTTGGAGAACGTACGCGAGACCAGCAGGTTCGGGTACGCCGCCAGGAAGTCCAGACCATCCGGCAAGTCGCTGCCTTCGGCGTATTCGATGTAGGCCTCGTCCAGCACCACCAGCACATGGGCCGGCACGTCCTGCAGGAATTCGTCCAGCGCTTCGGCACCAAACCAGGTCCCGGTCGGGTTATTCGGGTTGGCGATAAACACCACACGCGTATCAGCATCGATCGCGGCCAGCATGGCGGGCAAATCATGCCCCCAGTCCTTGGCAGGGATAACGCGCGCATCGGCACCCACCGCCTGGGTCACGATCGGGTAAACCGCAAACGCGTGCTCGCTGAACACGGCGTTCAGGCCCGGCGCCAGATAGGCACGACCGACCAACTCAAGAATGTCGTTGGAGCCGTTACCCAGCGTCACTTGATTGAGCTCGACGCGGCACTGCTCGGCCAGCAAGGTCTTGAGCGCAAAACCATTTCCATCCGGGTAACGGGTCAGCTCAGCCAATTCTTCGCGAATGGCTGCCAACGCCTTTGGACTCGCGCCCAACGGGTTTTCGTTGCTCGCCAGTTTGACGATTTTGGCCGGATCAATGTCCAGCTCGCGTGCCAGTTCGTCCACGGGCTTTCCCGGAACGTAAGGCGAAAGTTGTTGCACGCCCGGCTGTGCCAGAGCGAGGAAGTCGCCACTCATTTGCTACCGCCCTTAGAGAACTGCTTTCGGGTAGGAACCCAGCACTTTGAGTGCTACTGCTTCCTGACTGATCTTTTCCAACACACCTTTGACCAGCGGGTCGCGGTGGTGGCCGACGAAGTCGATGAAAAACACGTAGGTCCATTTACCGCTGCGCGACGGACGGGTCTCGATCCGTGTCAAATCGATGCCGTTGTCATGGAACGGCACCAGCAACTCGTGCAGTGCGCCAGGTTTGTTGCTCATGGAGACGATGATCGAGGTCTTGTCGTCGCCGGTCGGCGGCACTTCCTGGCTGCCGATCATCAGGAATCGCGTGGAGTTGTCCGGGCGATCCTCAATTTTCTCGGCCAGACGGGTCAGCCCGTACAAGCCTGCGGCCATGTCGCCGGCAATCGCCGCCGAATTCCACTCACCTTTGACCCGCTTGGCTGCTTCGGCATTGCTGGAGACTGCCACGCGCTCGACATTCGGGTAATGGGCGTCCAGCCACTTGCGGCACTGGGCCAGGGACTGGGCGTGGGAGTAGATGCGACTGATGCTGTCAGTCTTGGTGTTTTCACCGACCAACAGGTGATGGTGAATCCGCAGTTCGACTTCGCCGCAGATCACCATGTCGTGCTCAAGGAAGCTGTCGAGGGTGTGGTTGACCGCACCTTCGGTGGAGTTTTCCACCGGGACGACGCCAAAGTTCACCGCACCGGCCGCCACTTCGCGGAACACTTCGTCGATCGCCGCCATTGGCTTGCTGATCACAGCGTGGCCGAAGTGCTTCATGGCCGCCGCCTGGGTGAAGGTGCCTTCAGGACCGAGGTAAGCCACTTTCAGCGGCTGCTCGAGAGCCAGGCACGAGGACATGATTTCGCGGAACAGCCGCGCCATCTCTTCGTTACCCAGCGGCCCCTGGTTACGCTCCATCACGCGCTTGAGCACCTGAGCTTCACGCTCGGGACGATAGAACACCGGCACTTCGCCTTCGGCCAGCGAGGCCATCTTTACTCGCGCAACTTCCTGGGCGCAGCGTGCACGTTCGCTGATCAGCTCCAGGACTTTAGTGTCCAGGGCATCAATGCGAACGCGCAGTGCCTTGAGTTCTTGCTCAGACATTAGCCGTGTTCCTTCTCGAACTCTGCCATGTACGAAATCAGTGCGTTGACCGCAACGATGTCGACGGCGTTATAGATGGAGGCGCGCATGCCGCCCACGGAACGGTGCCCCTTGAGGTTCAGCAGGCCGCGCTCGTCGGCACCGGCCAGGAATGGCTTGTCCAGGCGATCGTCAGCCAGGCGGAACGGTACGTTCATCCACGAGCGGTCCGGCAGGTTGATCGGGTTGCTGTACAAGCCGCTGGCGTCGATAAAGTCGTACAGCGTGCGCTGTTTTACTTCATTGAGCTTGCCGATGGCCTCAACACCACCCTGCTCTTTCAGCCACTCGAATACCAGCCCCGACAAGTACCAGGCCAGGGTCGGCGGCGTGTTGTACATCGAGCCGTTATCCGCTGCGACCTTGTAGTCGAGCATGGTCGGGCACAGGGAGCGGGCGTGACCCAGCAGGTCTTCGCGAACGATGTTCACGACAATGCCGCTCGGGCCGATGTTTTTCTGGGCGCCGGCGTAGATCATGCCGAAGCGCGACACATCGACCGGACGCGAGAGGATGTCGGAAGACATGTCAGCGACCAGCGGCACATCACCGGTTTGCGGGATCCACTGGAATTCCAGGCCGCCAATGGTTTCGTTCGGCGCGTAGTGAACGTAGGCCGCATCTTTCGACAGCTTCCATTCGTTCTGACCGGGAATTGCGAAATAGTCGTAAGGCTTGGCGGTAGCGGCGACGTTGACGTGGCCGTAACGCGAGGCCTCTTCGATGGCTTTCTGCGACCAGATACCGGTGTCGATATAGTCGGCCGAGCCGCCTTCAGGCAACAGGTTCAGAGGGATCTGAGCGAATTGCTGGCTGGCGCCGCCTTGCAGAAACAGCACTTTATAGTTCGAGGGGATATTCAGCAGATCACGCAGATCCTGCTCGGCCTTGGTGGCGATGGACACGAACTCATCACTGCGATGGCTCATTTCCATGACCGACAAGCCCTTGCCGTGCCAATCAAGGAGTTCACCCTGGGCGCGCTTCAGGACAGCTTCAGGAAGTGCCGCAGGACCGGCACAGAAGTTATAGGCTCTCTTGCTCACATCCAATCTCGCTCTGATTTGGTGGTATCACGCAATAAATCTGAAAATTCGAAACTCTGAAATCCCGAAATCCCGTAGGAGCTGTCGAGTGAAACGAGGCTGCGATCTTTTCCTGGATCCTACAAAGCAAGATCAAAAGATCGCAGCCTCGTTTCACTCGACAGCTCCTACGGGTCCTACATTCCATATTCAAACAGGAGAAACAAGAAGGGGCGAATCTTCATCCGCCCCCCTGTTTGTCCACTTATTCCTGCGGTTCTTCGTCGGCGGCGGCGTCAAGTTGCTGGTCTTCGACAGCGTCGTCGATCACGACCTCACCGTCGAACACTGCACCCTCTTCACCTGCTTCACCTTCAAGCTCTTCGCCCTCGACTTCCGACGGCTCCTGAACCCGCTCCAGACCGACCAGCGTTTCATCGCTGGCGAGTTTGATCAGGGTCACGCCCTGGGTGTTACGCCCCAGGCTGGAGACTTCGTCGACACGCGTACGAACCAAGGTGCCCTGGTCGGAAATCAGCATGATTTCCTCGCCGTCGAGCACCTGAACGGCACCGACCAGACGGCCGTTACGCTCGTTGCTGACCATGGCGATAACGCCCTGACCGCCACGTTTGTACTCAGGGAACTCGGTGATCGCTGTACGCTTGCCGAAACCACGGGCCGAAGCAGTGAGGATCTGGCTGCCTTCTTCCGGGATCAGCATGGAAATCAGCTTCTGGCCTTCCGGCAGACGCATACCACGGACACCGCGAGCGGTACGACCCATGGCGCGAACGTCGGTTTCCTTGAAGCGAGTCACCTTGCCACCGTCGGAGAACAGCATGACTTCGCGATCGCCATCGGTAATGGAGGCGGAAATCAGCACGTCGCCTTCGTCCAGCTCCAGCGCGATCAGACCAACGCTGCGCTGACGGCTGAAGGATTCCAGCGGGGTCTTCTTCACGGTGCCGTTAGCGGTGGCCATGAAGATGAAGTGACCTTCGGTGTACTCATCGACCGGCAGCATGGTGGTGATGTATTCACCATCGCCCAGCGGCAGCAGGTTGACCAACGGACGACCACGGGCAGCGCGGGACGCTTCCGGAATTTCGTAGGTTTTCAGCCAGTACACTTTGCCTTTGCTGGAGAACAGCAGCAGCGTGGTGTGGCTGTTGGCGACCAGCAGGTGAGCGATGTAGTCCTCATCCTTGACGCCGGTGGCCGACTTGCCTTTACCGCCACGACGTTGAGCCTGGTACGCAGCCAATGGCTGGGTCTTGGCGTAGCCACCGTGGGAGATGGTCACGACGCGCTCTTCTTCCGGGATCATGTCACCCAAGGTCAGGTCGAGACGGGCATCGAGAATTTCGGTGCGGCGCACGTCGCCGTATTCGGCGCGGATCACTTCCAGCTCTTCGCGGATCACTTCCATCAGGCGCGTGGCGCTGCTGAGGATGCGGATCAGCTCGCCGATCTGGTTGAGAATCTCTTGATACTCGGCCAGCAGCTTCTCGTGCTCCAGACCGGTCAGACGGTGCAGACGCAGCTCCAGAATGGCTTGCGCCTGTTCTGGCGAGAGGAAGTACTTGCCTTCGCGCAGGCCGTATTGCTCGTCCAGGGTCTCCGGACGGCAGGAATCGGCACCGGCACGCTCAACCATTGCGACGACGGCGGAAGATTCCCATGCGGTCTTGATCAGCGCTTCCTTGGCTTCCGACGGCGTCGGCGAAGCCTTGATCAGGGCGATGACCGGGTCGATGTTCGACAGGGCAACCGCTTGACCTTCCAGAATGTGACCCCGTTCGCGAGCTTTACGCAGCTCGAACACGGTACGGCGGGTAACGACTTCGCGACGGTGACGAACGAAGGCTTCCAGCAGGTCCTTGAGGTTCAGGATCCGCGGACGGCCGTCGATCAACGCGACGATGTTGATACCGAATACGGCTTGCAACTGGGTCTGGGCGTAGAGATTGTTGAGGATGACCTCAGGCACTTCGCCGCGACGCAGCTCGATCACGACGCGCATACCGTCCTTGTCGGACTCGTCGCGCAGTTCGGTGATGCCTTCCAGCTTCTTCTCTTTTACCAGCTCGGCGATCTTCTCGATCAGGCGGGCCTTGTTCAACTGGTAAGGGAGTTCGGTGATGACGATCTGCTGGCGACCACCGACCTTGTCGATGTCTTCGATCATCGAGCGGGCGCGCATGTAAATACGGCCGCGACCGGTGCGGTAGGCTTCGATGATGCCGGCGCGACCGTTGATGATCGCCGCGGTCGGGAAGTCCGGACCCGGGATGTATTGCATCAACTCATCGATGGTCAACTCGGGGTTGTCGATGAGGGCCAGGCAACCGTCGATGACTTCACCGAGGTTGTGCGGCGGGATGTTGGTCGCCATGCCCACGGCGATACCGCTGGAGCCGTTGACCAGCAGGTTGGGAATACGGGTCGGCATGACCGCCGGGATCATTTCGGTGCCGTCGTAGTTCGGCACCCAGTCCACGGTTTCCTTGTGCAGGTCAGCCAGCAGCTCGTGCGCCAGCTTGGTCATACGCACTTCGGTGTATCGCATGGCCGCGGCATTGTCGCCGTCCACCGAACCGAAGTTGCCTTGACCGTCTACCAGCAGGTAGCGCAGGGAGAATGGCTGCGCCATCCGAACGATGGTGTCGTACACCGCGGTATCACCGTGAGGGTGATACTTACCGATCACGTCACCGACAACACGGGCAGATTTCTTGTACGGCTTGTTGAAGTCGTTGCCCAGCTCGCTCATCGCGAACAGCACACGCCGGTGCACGGGCTTCAAGCCATCGCGCGCATCCGGCAGGGCCCGCCCGACAATTACGCTCATCGCGTAGTCGAGGTAGGACTGCTTCAGCTCGTCTTCGATATTGACCGGGAGGATTTCTTTGGCCAGTTCGCCCATGAGAAGCTCGATTCCTTTTTCTGGTGAAACTTCGTCACATCCATATGGGACGAACGAAGCTCGCCGCTGCAGGCTGAGTGCCATGCACCGACTTACGACAAATCAACAATTTATGCCATGGATTTGCGCAGTAAAGACAACCCCGCGGGAGTGCCTCGGAAAACGCCGGATGTTATCACAAGAGCCGCCACGCACCTATCCCCCAGATGCGCATGGAGCATAGTTAGTTGACCGATGACAGGCTTAACGGGGACGAGAGAGGCTTAGAGCCAGGATCAGCTGGCAATGGCTGGCGTTTTATTAACCATCCAGAACCGATATTCGATTGGTAACACCGGCCCGTAGGAGCTGCCGAAGGCTCGGGCCGCGTTCGGACGATCTTTTCGGGCGCGCCACCGACTAACGTCGAGAAGATCAAAAGATCGTCCGAACGCGGCCCGAGCCTGCGGCAGCTCCTACGCCGATCACGTCATCCTTAATGCAGACGCTTGCGGCACATCAACTGCGCCATTTTCGCGGTATCCGGGCGCTCGACGATGCCCTTTTCGGTGACGATCACATCGATCAGGTCCGCCGGCGTCACATCGAACACCGGGTTGAAGGCATCGACATCCGCCCCGATCCGCTTGCCGCCGACGTCCAGCAACTCGCTGCCGTCGCGCTCCTCGATAGGAATGTCGTCGCCGCTGGCCAGGTTCATGTCGATGGTCGAACTCGGCGCCACCACCATGAACCGTACGCCGTGGTGCATGGCGCTTACCGCCAGTTGATAGGTACCGATCTTGTTGGCCACGTCGCCATTGGCAGTGATCCGGTCGGCGCCGACGATGACCCAGGTAATGCCCTTGGTCTTCATGATGTGCGCGGCAGCAGAGTCAGCATTGAGGGTTACCGGAATGCCTTCATTGGCCAATTCCCACGCGGTCAACCGCGAACCTTGCAGCCAGGGACGGGTTTCGTCGGCGTAGACGCGCTCGACCATGCCCTCGATAAACGCGCCGCGAATGACGCCCAGTGCCGTGCCGAAACCGCCAGTGGCCAACGCGCCAGTGTTGCAGTGGGTCAGGATCGCCTGGGCGTTGCCCTGGTGCTTGCGGATCAGGTCGACCCCCAACTGCGCCATGGTCAGGTTGGCTTCGCGATCACTTTCGTGAATGGCGATGGCCTCCGCCTCCAGCGCCGCCAGAGGGTCTGCATCTCCCTTGAGACGATCCAGACGGTCACGCATGCGACTCAAGGCCCAGAACAGATTCACCGCCGTTGGACGGGAATCGGCCAGCACCGCGTAATCCTCCTCCCACGCTGCCTGCCAGTCACCGCCCTCGGCAATTCGGGTGCGGGCTGACAACACCATGGCATACGCGGCACTGATGCCGATCGCCGGGGCACCGCGCACCACCATCGAGCGAATGGCCTCGGCCACGCCAGCGGCGCTGGTGTAGGCGATCCAGGTTTCCTCGAACGGTAAAATCCGCTGATCCAGCAGGTACAGGGCGCCATCACGCCAATCGATGGCCTTCACCTTCTCCGCAGCCAACAGTCGATCGCGCATCCTATACCCCGCACTCATGAACAAAAGCCGCCGATTATAGCGATCCCCCCGCGAAGACGCTCGGGTATACTTCGCCATCCTTTACAAAAGCACTGGAACCGACCCTCGATGCCGAAACCTGCCGTTGCGCTCGACTTATTATTGCTGCCGACCTGGCTGGTACCCGTCGAACCCGCTGGCGTGGTCCTCAAAGAGCACGGCCTGGGCATCCGCGACGGTCGCATCGTGTTTATCGGCCCGCGCGCCGAAGCACTCAAGTGTAACGCTACCGAAATTCGTGAGCTGCCGGATGTTTTGCTCAGCCCCGGCCTGATCAACGCCCACGGCCACGCGGCGATGACGCTGTTCCGCGGCCTGGCCGATGATTTGCCGTTGATGACCTGGCTGGAAAACCACATTTGGCCGGCCGAGGCCAAGTGGGTCGATGAAGCGTTTGTGCGCGATGGCACGGACCTGGCGATCGCAGAGCAGCTAAAAGGTGGCATCACCTGCTTCTCTGACATGTATTTTTTCCCGAAGGTTGCCAGCGAGCGCGTGCATAACAGCGGTATTCGGGCGCAAATCGCGATTCCGATCCTCGATTTCCCGATTCCAGGTGCTGCCACGGCGGATGAAGCCATTCGTCAGGGCGTCGAACTGTTCGGCGATCTCAAGCACCACGAGCGGATCAAAATAACCTTCGGGCCCCACGCCCCCTACACCGTGGGCGACGAAAACCTGGAGAAAATCCGGGTGATCGCCGAGGAACTGGACGCGGCGATCCACATGCACGTCCATGAAACCGCCTTCGAAGTGCAGCAATCGATCGAGCAGCGCGGCGAACGCCCGCTGGCCCGTCTCGGTCGCCTGGGCTTGCTCGGTCCGCGCTTCCAGGCTGTTCACATGACCCAGATCAGCGATGAAGACCTGGCCTTGCTGGTAGAAAGCAATACCAATGTGATTCATTGCCCGGAATCGAACCTGAAACTGGCCAGCGGCTTCTGCCCGGTGGAACGCCTGTGGCAGGCCGGGGTTAACGTCGCCGTCGGCACCGATGGCGCGGCCAGCAACAATGACCTGGATCTGCTCGGCGAAACCCGTACCGCCGCGTTGCTGGCCAAGGCCGTCGCCGGCTCGGCCACGGCGCTGGACGCGCACCGCGCCTTGCGCATGGCCACACTCAACGGTGCCCGCGCGCTGGGCATCGAGGCTGAAGTCGGCTCGCTGGAAGTCGGCAAAGCCGCCGACATCGTCGCTTTCGACCTGTCCGGCCTGGCACAGCAACCGGTCTACGACCCGGTTTCGCAACTTATCTACGCCACCGGCCGCGACTGCGTGAAACACCTTTGGGTCGCCGGCAAGCAACTGCTCGACGACCGGCGCCTGACGCGTCTGGATGAGGAACAACTGTGCGCCACGGCCAAGGCCTGGGGCCAACGCATCAGCGGCCACACCGAATCGTAAGCACCCCGGCTCAAACCCGGGCAACAGGATTTTTCAAGTTTTAGAGGACTTAAACCATGAGCAACGTCGACTACGCCGAAATCGCCAAATTCGAAGCCCTGGCCCATCGCTGGTGGGACCGTGAAAGCGAGTTCAAACCGCTGCACGACATCAACCCACTGCGGGTTAACTGGATTGACGAACGGGTCAACCTGGCCGGCAAGAAAGTCCTCGACGTCGGTTGCGGCGGCGGCATTCTCAGCGAAGCCATGGCTCAACGCGGTGCTACCGTCATGGGCATCGACATGGGCGAAGCACCGCTTGCGGTCGCGCAACTGCATCAGTTGGAATCCGGCGTGACGGTCGAATACCGGCAGATCACCGCCGAAGCCCTGGCCGAGGAAATGCCCGAGCAATTCGACGTGGTCACTTGCCTGGAAATGCTTGAACACGTACCGGACCCTTCCTCCGTGATCCGTGCCTGCTTTCGCATGGTCAAGCCTGGCGGCCAGGTGTTCTTCTCCACCATCAACCGCAACCCGAAGGCGTACCTGTTCGCCATCATCGGCGCCGAATACATCATGAAGCTGCTGCCGCGCGGCACCCATGACTTCAAGAAATTCATCCGCCCTTCCGAACTCGGAGCCTGGAGCCGCATGGCCGGCCTAACCGTCAAAGACATCATCGGCCTGACGTACAACCCGCTGACCAAGCACTACAAACTGGCGGCCGACGTGGACGTCAACTACATGATCCAGACCTTGCGCGAGGAGTAAGCCGATGCGAATCAGAGCAGTCCTCTTCGACATGGACGGCACTCTGCTCGACACCGCGCCGGACTTCATTGCCATCTGCCAGGCGATGCGCGCCGATCGCGGCTTGCCGCCGATGAATGACAAGCACATCCGCGACGAGATTTCCGGCGGCGCCAGGGCGATGGTCGCGGTGACGTTTTCCATGGACCCGGAATCACCGGGGTTCGAGCAATTGCGTCTGGAGTTTCTGGAGCGCTACCTCAAGGATTGCGCAGTTCACAGCAAACTCTTTGACGGCATGGGCGAACTGCTGGCCGACATCGAGAAGGCCAACCTGATCTGGGGCGTGGTCACCAACAAGCCGCTGCGCTTTGCCGAACCGATCATGCAGCAGTTGGGGCTGGCCGAGCGCTCTGCGCTGCTGATATGCCCGGATCACGTAAAGAACAGCAAGCCCGACCCGGAGCCGTTGATCCTCGCGTGCAAGATGCTCAGCCTGGACCCGGCCAGCGTGTTGTTTGTCGGTGATGATTTGCGCGATATCGAGTCCGGTCGCGATGCCGGCACCAAGACTGCCGCGGTGACGTATGGCTATATCCATCCGGACGATAACCCGCGGCATTGGGGGGCGGATGTGGTGGTGGATCACCCGCTGGAGTTGCGCAAGGTTCTGGATAGCGCGCTCTGCAGCTGCTGATCCGCTTTTCGTAGGAGCAAGGCTTGCCTGCGATGGCGGTTTTGATGACGCCATCGCGGGCAAGCCATGCTCCTACAGGGTTCGCTTTCTGATTTGTTGAGGTTTTTTATGTTTGATTATTCCGCCCGCCCTGAATTGCTCAAGGACCGGGTCATCCTGGTCACCGGTGCTGGCCGAGGTATCGGTGCTGCTGCCGCGAAAACCTATGCCGCCCATGGTGCCACCGTGCTGCTGCTGGGCAAGACCGAAGCCAACCTGACTCAGGTCTACGACGAAATCGAAGCGGCCGGTCACCCACAGCCAGCTGTGATCCCGTTCAATCTGGAAACCGCCCTGCCCCATCAATACGATGAGCTCGCAGCGATGATCGAGACCGAGTTCGGCCTCCTTGATGGCCTGCTGCACAACGCCTCGATCATTGGTCCGCGCACGCCGATCGAGCAGTTGTCCGGCGAAAACTTCATGCGGGTCATGCACGTCAACGTCAACGCCATGTTCATGCTCACCAGCACCTTGTTGCCGCTGCTCAAGTTGTCTGCGGACGCCTCGGTGGTGTTCACCTCCAGCAGCGTCGGACGCAAGGGTCGGGCGTATTGGGGCGCTTATGGCGTGTCCAAGTTTGCTACCGAAGGCTTGATGCAAACCCTGGCCGACGAGGTCGACACCGTGGCACCGGTACGCTCCAACAGCATCAACCCCGGCGCGACCCGCACCAGCATGCGCGCCCAGGCGTATCCCGGTGAAAACCCGCAGAACAACCCAACGCCTGAGGAGATCATGCCGGTCTACCTTTACCTGATGGGCCCGGACAGCACCGGCATCAACGGTCAGGCATTCAACGCCCAGTAACGGCCGTGCGTCGCTTTTGTGCTGCGGCATTTTATTGCCGCGGCATGCTTCAACCGCTGTAACTCCTGCCCTTTCAAGTCAAACAAATGCCGCCGAACCGCGCGGCACTTTCTCAAAAGCGTTCTAACCAAATGATTTAGAACTGCTTTTATCCGAATGAACCGAATGGCACGACTTTCGCTCTAATTTTGTTCAGACACGCAGTGTGAAAGCAGTTGGCAGCGGCGCCTGAGTCGTAGGTTACTAATCTTCGACAAAGCGGACTAGACTCGTACCAAATGTCCTACGGGACTGATGGACCAGTATGACGCGCAGCCCAAAGCCGCTCTCACCCAGCCTGTAAGACAGCCTTACTGCTTAGGGGCTCACGCCATATGAAATCACCTTCCCAGACCAACGCAATTGACTTCGATAGCGCCAAATTGCAACGCCTGGGCTTTGGTCAGCAGCCTCCTCTTCTGGAACGGCCGGTCAGTCTTGCGCAATTGCGTCAGCAACTGAGCCTGAAGCTGCAAACCAGTCTTGAGCCGCAACGCATTCTGGGGCTCTTTTTTCGTGAAATTCAGCGTCTGGTACCGCTCGATGCCCTGAGCTATCAGCACCAGGCCAGTGACTTGCGGCTGGAGTTTGGTCTTCGCGGTCATCATTCGGTCAGCTACAACCTGAGCCATGAAGGTGAACATCTGGGTGAACTGGTGTTCCGCCGCAATCAGCGTTTCAGCGAGCAGGAACTGGGCAACCTGGAGTCGCTGCTGTCTGCGCTGCTCTATCCGATGCGTAACGCCCTGCTCTACCGCGCAGCAACCCAAAGTGCCTTGCGTGACCCGCTCACCGATACCGGCAACCGTGTCGCCATGGACCAGACCCTGCAGCGGGAAATCGACATGTCGCGGCGGCATTTGCAGCCCTTGTCGTTGCTGATGCTCGATATCGACCACTTCAAACGCGTCAATGACAGCCATGGGCACAGCGCCGGTGATGAAGTGCTCAAAGCGGTTGCCGCCTCGATCAAGGGCCAATTGCGCAACGTGGACATGGTGTTTCGGTTTGGCGGCGAGGAATTTTTGATTCTGCTGTCCAACACCACTCGGGAAGCGGCGGCCATGGTCGGCGAGCGTCTGCGGTTTGCCGCCCAGGCTCAGGATTATCACGCCGATGGCCAGTTGATCGCGCTGACCGTTAGCCTGGGTTGTTCGACCCTGCTGCCCGGCGAGTCCGCCGAGAGCCTGTTGCGCCGAGCCGACAGTGCGCTATACGTGGCCAAGCGCGAGGGGCGCAATCGCCTGGCAATGGCGGGCTGAGCCCGTGAAGGCTCATGTAGGAGCTGGCGAAGCCTGCGATCTTTTGGCGACCTTGAGACCGCAGAGGATCAAGATCAAAAGATCGCAGCCTGCGGCAGCTCCTACAAGGTTTGATGACCTTTAGCTTTCAGCCAGTGCCATCCGCCCACGAACTACCGGCGCCCGTTCCGCGAGCTCCTGCTGCATACAGCGCTCCAGAAACAGGAACATGTAGTCGTAGCTCTTGCACACGGCCTGGCGCAATTCCGTTTGCAGTGATTTGCTCGGGCTCATGCCCGCCAGGGTGCAGATGATTTCCAGCGCTTCCCACGGGTGGGCATCGTCGTACTGGGCGTGCATCTTCAGCCACTTCATGGCCCGCTTGCGATCTTCCTCCGGGAAGGCTGCCGCGTACACGCCACTGGAACAGACCAGCGCCGACCACTCCCCGGTCGCGCCCTCAATGGCGTAGTTAGTAGCGGCGATGGCCACGATCAGCGAATCCGCTGAACTGGTGTGCCAGCACCAGTGACTCAACGCATGAAGCTCAGGGGCAACCTGTTGCGCTTGCAGATCTTCCAGGCTGACACCATGAGCCCGGCTCCAGTGCACCCAGTAATCGGCGTGGTTCAGTTCGACGCGAATGTTACGCATCAACCAGCGACGCGCCATGTCTTCACCAGGATGGCGGGCAAAGCGGGTTTTAGTCAGGTTTTGTGCCATATACAAAGCGAACTGCTCGACTACCGGCCAGCCACCTATCAGGTACTGACGCATCGTCTTGGCGCTGAGTTTGTTATCTCGCATGCGCTGATACAGTTCGTGCTCGACAACCCGTCGCTTACTCTCGCTGCAATCCTGGATCAGTTGCTGAGCCCAGGCGGGATAACTTGCGGCTTCCATGAGTGGTCCGGTTCGGTTGAATGTGTCGATCACTGTTCGGCTCCTTTTGATTTGTGATTGTAAGGATCAGCAAGAGATTTCAACGGAACGTGCCAGGCGCCTTGAATAACAGCGGTTGTGGCCTGGCGGGACGACTTTGCAAGCTGTCGCAGGTAAACAGTTGCGGGCGTTCTATGACATACCCTTGAGCGTAATCCACACCGATTTCGAGCAATGCCTGCTCGATCTGGGGTGTCTCGACAAACTCGGCAATGGTGCGTTTACCCATGACATGGCCGATGTGATTGATCACCTCGACCATAGCGCGGTTAATCGGGTCGTCCAGCATATCCTTTACGAAACTCCCGTCGATCTTCAAGAAGTCTACAGGTAAATGTTTCAAGTAAGCGAACGAGGACATTCCGGCGCAAAAGTCATCTAGCGAGAAATGGCAACCTAAACCTTTGAGTTCATTAATAAATCTGATTGCACTTCCTAAATTCGCAATAGCGCTGGTTTCTGTAATTTCAAAACAAATCATTTCAGGAGGAATAGCGTAAGTAACAAACTGTTCACGCAGGAAGTCCAGGAACGCCTCATCTCCGATAGTAATGCCTGACAGATTTATCGCACACATGGCCAACGGGCCTTTGCGCTGTTCGGCAATACATTGGGCAATGATCTTGAATACGTTCTCCACAACCCAGCGGTCCAGAGACGTCATCAGCCCATAACGCTCAGCGGCCGGGATGAAACTGTCGGGCAAAATCATCCGCCCGGCCTCGTCATGCAGGCGCAGCAGTATTTCGATATGCCCACCGCCCTGCTCGACATGCCCCAAAGGGGCGATTTCCTGGGCGTACAGGCAGAACCGGTTTTCTTCCAGCGCCATGTGCAAACGCTGCACCCAGGCCATTTCACCAAAACGCAGGGACAATTCCGAGTCGTCGGCATGGTAGACCTGAACCCGGTTGCGACCCTTTTCCTTGGCCATGTAACAGGCCATATCAGCGGCACGCAGCGAGGATTCGAGCGTGGTGGGCGTCTGCGCCACATGGACCAGGCCAATGCTGACGGTGGTCAGGAACGGCCGGCCTTTCCAGACAAAATGCAGGTTTTGCACGGTCTGGCGCAGTACCTCGGCAATTTTCTCCGCATGCTCCGGTGCGCAGTTCTCCAACAGGATGCCGAACTCGTCGCCCCCCAATCTGGCCAGGGTGTCACCTTCGCGCAAACCGGATTGCAGCAAGGCGCAGATATGCCGCAGCAGTTCATCGCCTGCCGCATGGCCGCAGGTATCGTTGACCAGTTTGAATTGGTCCAGGTCGAGGAACATCAAGGCATGGCGCCCCGGCTGCCGTGTCAGGTTGTGCAGCGCCTGCTCCAGGCGGTATTCGAATTCGCGACGGTTGGCCAGCCCGGTCAGGGCGTCGTGGGTGGCCTGCCAGGACAGATTGGCGATGTACTGCCGTTCCTGGGTCATGTCATGCAGCACCAGCACCGTGCCGCTGACCTTGCCAGCGTTGCGGATCGGCGCGCCAACCAGGGTCACCGACACGGTGCTGCCATCCAGGCGCTGGATCAGTTTGGAATGCTCGCTGCCGCCGCTGAGCTGGCCACTCAAGATGTGCTCGATCAAGGTAAAGCCGTCGGCCTGGGCGTTTTCGTCCAGCAGATTGAACAGCGCCGCCAAGGGCAACCCGGTGGCTTGCTCGGCTTTCCAGTGAGTCATGGCCTCGGCGGCCGGGTTCATGTAGGCAATCGCCCCTTCGACATCCGTGGTAATTACGCCATCGCCAATCGACTGCAAGGTGATCTGCGCCCGATCCTTCTCCAACTGCAGGGCTTCGGCGAACGCATGCCGCTGCTTGAGCAGTTTGTGGGTACGCAGCAGCGCCAGCACGATCAACCCCAACGCCGTGGCCAGGTTGGTCACCAGCAACAGCCGCAGAATCAACCGCGAGCCCTCGCCCAGCGCATCGCTGAATGCCTTGGCGGCCGGGGTTACGCCGTCGTTGATCGCGAAAATCTGATCCTTCCAGCGCTTTATATCGGCCGCATTGGCCTGATTCTCGACCACGCGTTGGTGCATCTCCCGCGCAACGTCATCAAGTTGCACCAGGTAGCCATCGCCCACAGTCCAGCGATCGATAGCTTTTTCCAGATAACTGAAATGCCGGAAATTCAGGTACAGCCAGATCAGGCTGGAGACATCGTCCGGGTGATTGCCTCCCTTGAGGATCCCCACCCGTGCGGCTTCAAGGTCCGGCGGCTGCTTGTCCAGGGCCAGACGCAACTCATGCCCGCCCTGAGGCACGGCAATGGCGTTCTGGTATTTGAGAAAGATCGCCTCGTCGCGGCTGTCGGCATAGAGGTTGAGGTAATAGATGGCGTCTTTCTGGCCTTTTGACCACAAGCTTTCCCCGGCCACATAGCCGCGGACTGCAGACAGTACATAGAGGCTGACACCACCGAGCAACGCTTGAAACAGCACGACGGCGATAAACGGCCAGACAATGCCCAACAACCGTGGCGTTCCGAGAGTCCGTTTTGGCTTCATGAGGTCCCTTGCATAGGTACTGCCTGATCGTCATCCAGATTCGACCGCTCCCGCAAGACTAGGAGGCGTTCCCTCTCCCCGCAAGGGGCAAGACGTGTGCCGGTGTAAATGACCTATAACTGCTGCAAATGCCCGTAAAGTTTGGCGTATAACCCACCCTCGGCAATCAGTTGCTGATGGTCGCCATCCTCGGCTATGCGCCCGCCATCGAACACCAGCACGCGATCGGCCTGCTTCACGGCTGACAGCCGATGGGCAATGATCAATGTAGTGCGTTCACTGAGGAATCGCGTCAGCGCTTCATGCAGGTTGTATTCGGTGGCGGCATCCAGCGCCGAGGTGGCCTCGTCGAGGATCACCACTTTGGGCTGGGCCAGCACCATCCGCGCAATCGCCAGGCGTTGGCGCTGACCGCCAGACAGGCGCACGCCGGAACGCCCGACAATGCTGTCCAGGCCTTGGGGCAATGCGCGAACAGTCGCGTCGAGCTGGGCGATTTCCAGAGCCTGCCAGCACGCCTCGTCGCTGCGTTCGCGACCCATGGTCAGGTTGGCCCGAACCGTGTCGTTAAACAACGCCGGATGCTGCAGCACTACCGCGACATTCTCTCGTACGGTCTCCAGGCCAATCTCCTGCTGGGTCGAGCCGCCGAAGCGGATCGTCCCTGCCAGCGGCGAGTACAAGCCCAGCAGCAATTGCACCAGGGTGCTTTTACCGCCGCCACTGGCGCCGACAATCGCGACTTTTTCACCCGCAGCGATGGTCAGGTTCATCTGATCCAGCACCAACTCATCGCCGTAGCTGAAACTCAAGCCCTGAACCTCGATGCCCACCGTATCGCGCCCCTGGAACGGATCGACGCCGCCCGGGTATTGCGGCTCATCGGCTCGGGCCAGCAACTCGTTGATCCGTGACAGCGCACCACCGGCGGCGTAGTAGGCATATTGCAGGTTCAGCAATTGCTCCACCGGTCCGATCATGAACCACAGGTAGCTGAACACCGCGAGCATCTGGCCGATGGACAGGTCGGAGAACAGCACAGTGAGCATCGCCGCCGCGCGGAAAATATCGATACCAAACTGGAACAGCAAGCCGCTGGCGCGGTTCGATGCATCGGTTTTCCATTGGGAATTTACCGCGTAATCGCGTACTTCCCGGGCGCGCAGGCCGAGTCGTCCGAGGAAGAAGCCCTGACGATTGCCCGCGCGCACTTCCTGAATCGAATCAAGGGTTTCAGTCAACGCCTGGGTGAAGCGCGAGGTGCTGTCGTTCTCCAGCTTCTTCAGGTGCTTGACCCGCTTGCCCAGTTGCACCGTGGCGTAAATCACCAGCGGGTTGAACAGCATGATCAACAGCGCCAGTTTCCAGTGCATCCAGAACAGAATGCTCGCGGTGCCGACCAGGGTCAGCATCGCCACGAGGAAACGACTGAGGGTTTCGCCGACAAATTTGTCGAGGGTGTCCAGGTCGGTGACCAGGTGCGTGGTCACCGTGCCGCTGCCCAGGCTTTCGTATTCGCCCAGGGAAATACGCTTGAGCCGTTCGATCAGTCGCACGCGGATCCGATACACGATGTCCTTGGCCAGACCTGCAAACAACTTCGCCTGCACCACGTTGAAGGCCAGGGCACCACAACGCAGAGTAAAGGTCACCAGCAGCATCAGCCCAATGTAGCCAGCGGCTTTCTGCCAGGCATCGGGCAGTGCGTGGTTCATGATCTTCAGGGCCGAGTCGCCGTGCCCCAGCAACACTTCGTCCACCAGCAACGGCAAAAGCAGAGGAATCGGCACACTGCACAGGGTCGCCAGAACGGCGACGCCGTTGGCGATCCACAGGGATTTCTTGTGATGCAGGGCCAGTCGACGGATTTGCGCCCAGCTCAGTCGATCGAGGCGCGGTGGAGTTGGGGCGTCATCGGGCAGGTCATGCACAGGCAGCGCGCTCCAGCCAGCGGCCGAGCAGCGGTGACAGGACACTCAGCGGCTGATAGCCGTTGGTCAATAACGCCAGTTGACCATCACGTTCGGCCAGCAAGGTCGGGAACCCGGCAATACCGAGGTCCTGAACCCAAGTGAAATCGGCCGCGGTGGCGGCGTGTTGGTCGGCGCGGTCGAACGCGGCGGCGAACTCGATACGCGGCACACCGGCCTGCTCCGCCAACTCCACCAGCACGCTGGCATGAGTAACGTCGCGACCTTCAGCGTAAAACGCGTGTTGAATCAGCCCCAGCAGCGTCCAGGCGCAATCCGGCGCCAGGCTGCGCGCCGTCACCAAGGCCCGGCAAGCAGGCTCGGTGTCGTAGACAAAACCGTCAGGCAGCGCGCCGTCGAGCTTGAACGGTTGGCCGGTAGCCTCGGTGACCGCCTGCCAGTGCTCAAGGATGTAGCGCCGGGTGGTCGGTTCCAGAGCCGCGCCACTGCCGGTGCGCAAGCCGCCTACAACCAGATGCAGCTCCACTCCCGCCGCCTGCGCCTGCTCGACCAGCGCTTTGGCCACCGGTGCAAAGCCCCAGCACCAGGAACACATCGGGTCCATCACGTAGAGCAGGCGGGCAGACATGGATTCAAGCCTCGGAAGGTGATTGCTTGTAGTTGTAACCGATCGGGTGCGGCAGGTTGCGCGCCTTGGCCAGTTCGATCTGCTTCTGCCGGTCGATGGCGCTGCGACGGGTTTTCTCGCTCAGCTTATCCCAGCAATGCGGGCAACTGATGCCGGCCAAGTAGTGCTCGGATGCGCGGTCGGAGGCGCTGATCGGTGTACGACAGGCATGGCATTGATCGTAGTCGCCTTCGCTCAGGTCATGGCGCACGGTCACGCGGTTATCGAATACAAAGCAGTCGCCCTGCCATTTGGTTTCTTCCTGCGGCACCTCTTCGAGGTACTTCAGGATGCCGCCCTTGAGGTGATAGACCTCGTCGAAGCCCTGGTTGAGCATGTAGCTCGAAGCCTTCTCGCAACGAATACCACCGGTGCAGAACATCGCGACTTTCTTGTGCACGGCCGGGTCGAAGTGTTCCTTGATGTAGTCGGGGAATTCGCGAAAACTGGTGGTTTTCGGATCGATGGCGCCTTCAAAGGTGCCTATCGCGACTTCGTAGTCGTTGCGGGTGTCGATCAACAGGACTTGCGGATCGCTGATCAGCGCGTTCCAGTTAGCTGGATCGACGTAGGTGCCGACCTTTTTGTTCGGGTCCACGCCTTCGACGCCGAGGGTGACGATTTCCTTCTTGAGTTTAACTTTGGTGCGGTAGAACGGCTGGTCGTCGCAGTACGATTCTTTGTGATCGATATCGTCCATGCGCGGGTCGTTCTTGAGCCAGGCCATCAGCCCGTCGATGCCTTCGCGGCTGCCGGATACGGTGCCGTTGATGCCTTCTTCGGCGATCAGCAGCGTGCCTTTGACGCCGTTGTCGACCATCGCTTGCAGCAATGGCTCGCGCAGCTCAACGTAGTTTTCCAGGGTGACGAACTTATAAAGTGCCGCCACGACAATCTGTTGTGTCATGGGTGATTCTCCAGGTGGCTACCCTCGTAAGGGGTGAACCGGATGCGAAAAAAACGCGCCGGGTAAGCGGCGCGTTGCGGATTCTAGCAAAAACAGCTGCCGATGGCTGCTGACCTGAAAGATCGCAGCCTTCGGCAGCTCCTACAAAAGCCCAGCCTTGCGCAACCCCGTAGGAGCTGCCGAAGGCTGCGATCTTTTGATTTTAATGATTGCTACCGCCAGCACAGGTTGGCGAGGCCGGGGCCGCGTCGATCTGTGCCCATTCTTCAGGCGTGTAGGTATGCAGCGCCAACGCATGAAACTCACCCATCAGCTCACCCAGAGTGCCGTAGACCTTCTGGTGGCGCTTGACGCGATTGAGACCTTCAAACTGCTGGCTGACCACCACGGCCTTGAAGTGGGTTTGCAACCCACGGCTGTGCATGTGGCTTTCATCCAGCACTTGCAGGTGCTCGGGCTGCAACAGCCCCAGCGTCGACTCGATGCGTTGTTGCATGGTCATACCGAACTCCGCTTAAGGCTTTTTCTTGACAGCTGGAGCAGCGGCGCCTTTAGGCACCAGCTCGTTGGTCATGTCATCCAGCAGTTTGTTGACTACAGGCACTGCGCTTTCGAGCTTGGCTTGAGTCATCTGGGCCGATTGCTGAGTCAGCTGCGGCATTTTTTCCAGGACTTTTTTACCCAGTGGCGACTGGTAGAACGCAACCAGATCTTTCAGCTCGGATTCGCTGAAGTTGGTGGTGTAGAGCTTGACCATGTCCGGCTTCAGCTTGTTCCAGCCAATGGCTGCGTCCAGCGCGGCGTTGGCCTTGGCCTGGTAGGTATCCAGCAGGGCTTTTTTCGATTCAGGGGCTTTGGTTTGCTCAAAGCGCTGAGCGAACATTTGCTGCACTTGCATGTACACCGGAGTGCCCAATTTGTCAGCGTGCGCCAGGGTCAGGAAAGCTTCGGCACTGGCGTTGTGGCTGGCGGTATCGGCAAAAACCTGGCCGCTGGCGCAAACCAGTGCAACCGCGGTACAGATGGCACGAAGACGAGTCATCGAGTTTCCTTTTCTAGCAGGCGAGGTAAAACCCCAAGGGCGACCATTCTGCACCTAAAAAACCTCATGGCTCAACCCCCACCCCTTATGGGGCTTGATTTCCAAGGCTCAGTGGTCAAAAAACAGACTGATGGAACCACAGCTGCCGAACACGGCCTAAACTGCGCAATCAGACCTACAGGAGTGTGACCGATGAGCCGTATCGAAACCGACAGCCTTGGTGAAGTGAACGTCCCGGATGACGCCTACTGGGGCGCCCAGACCCAACGTTCACTGATCAACTTCGCCATCGGTCAGGAACGCATGCCCCTGGCTGTGCTGCACGCCCTGGCGCTGATCAAGAAAGCCGCGGCCCGGGTCAACGATCGCAATGGTGATCTGCCCGCGGACATCGCCCGGCTCATCGAGCAAGCGGCCGACGAAGTACTCGACGGCAGCCACGACGATCAGTTCCCGCTGGTGGTCTGGCAGACCGGCAGTGGCACCCAGAGCAACATGAACGTCAACGAAGTGATCGCCGGTCGCGCCAACGAACTGGCCGGCAACGCTCGCGGCGGCAAGTCGCCGGTGCATCCCAACGATCACGTCAACCGCTCCCAGAGCTCCAACGATTGCTTCCCCACCGCCATGCACATCGCCACCGTCCAGGCAGTGCAGCAGCATTTGCTGCCGGCTATAAATGAGTTGTCTGGCGGGTTGGCGGAACTGTCGGCCCGGCACATGAAACTGGTCAAGACCGGTCGTACCCACATGATGGACGCCACGCCGATCACCTTCGGCCAGGAACTGTCCGCGTACATCGCACAACTGGATTACGCCGAGCGGGCGATCCGCAGCGCACTGCCAGCCGTGTGTGAACTGGCGCAGGGCGGCACCGCTGTCGGCACCGGGCTGAACTCGCCCCACGGCTTTGGCGAGGCGATCGCCGCCGAACTGGCTGCGCTCTGCGGCCTGCCATTCGTCACTGCGCCAAACAAATTCGCCGCGCTCGCCGGCCACGAACCGCTGACGACGCTGTCGGGTGCGCTGAAAACCCTCGCCGTGACGCTGATGAAAATCGCCAACGACCTGCGTTTACTCAGCTCCGGGCCACGCGCCGGTATCGCCGAAGTGAAACTGCCGGCCAACGAGCCAGGCAGCTCGATCATGCCCGGCAAGGTCAACCCGACCCAGTGCGAAGCCTTGTCGATGCTGGCTTGCCAAGTGATGGGCAACGACGTCGCCATCGGCTTTGCCGCGAGTCAGGGGCATCTGCAATTGAACGTGTTCAAACCGGTGATCATCCACAATTTGCTGCAATCGATTCGCCTGCTGGGCGATGGTTGCAGCAACTTCCAGCAGCATTGCATCGCCGGGCTGGAGCCGGATGCGGCGAAAATGGCGGAACACCTGGAGCGTGGCTTGATGCTGGTGACCGCGTTGAACCCGCACATTGGTTACGACAAGTCCGCCGAGATTGCCAAGAAGGCTTACGCCGAAGGACTGACTTTGCGTGAGGCGGCGTTGCAGCTGGGTTATCTCACCGATGAACAGTTTGATGCCTGGGTGCGGCCGGAGAATATGCTGGAGGCCGGAGCCAAGGGCTAATATTGGCGGTGACTGTCGGTCCGACATCGCGAGCAAGCTTTGCTCCTACAGGAATTGTGTCGTTCGCCAATTATCCGAACGCCGCAAAACCTGTAGGAGCAAGGCTTGCCCGCGATGAACGATGACGCGGTCTATCGACCGACCGCTATCCGTGTCCGCCGCGCCCTGAGCCCGGCCATCAATGATGGCCCCAACGCCACCAGCGCCGACCCCAGCACCACCAACACCGCCCCGCCATAACCCAGGCCATTGATCGTTTCGGCATGCACGTACTCCGGCCACAACGATGCGGCCAGTGCCACCGCGACAAACGTCACCAACGGCGTGACGGCCAATGTCGCGCTGACCCGCGAAGCCTCCCAGTGCGCCAGTGCTTCAGCAAACGCGCCATAAGCGATCAGCGTGTTCAGGCAGCACGCCAGCAGCAGCCAGCCTTGCAGCGGACTCAGATTCAGCGCCTCCAGCGGATGCACCCAGGGCGTCAGCAGCAGCGCGCAGAACAGATAGATCACCATCATCACCTGCAACGAATTCCACACCGTCAGCAGTTGCTTCTGGCCCAGCGCATAGAAGGTCCAGACCGTGGACGCCGCCAACACCATCAATACGCCAGTGGTGTAGTCAGTCAGGGAGGTGAGCAATTCGCTCAGGCGCTGATTGAAAAACAGCCCGAAACCGATCAGCAGCACCAGCAGGCCAATCCCTTGCCCCACGCTGAACCGTTCCTTGAACACAAACAGACTGGCGATCAGCAACATGATCGGCCCCATCTGCACCACCAATTGCGCGGTGCCGGGGCTGAGCAGGTTCAGGCCCATCAGGTACAAAACGTAATTGCCCACCAGGCCGAGCACCGCCATCAGCACCAACCAGCCGCCCTTCGGGCCGAGCACTTTGCGGCTCGGCAGACGCCTGGTCGCCGCCAGATAGAGAAAGAGGCAACCGCCGGACACCAGCAAGCGAAACCAGGTCACCGTCACCGGGTCCATCACCAGCAGTACTTGCTTGAGTTTGATCGGCAGGATTCCCCACAGCAGGGCCGTCAGCAACGCCAGGAACAGCCCGTAAACCCAGCGACCTGATGAAATGTGCATGCTGCCCCCGAAGCCCAATGGCGAGAGCGGTCATTCTAGGCCCGACGCCCGGAGGCACACAGGGACAGTTGCTCGCTGGCCGCAAATGAAACTGTGCAGGTCGCAACGCTAAATTGACGAAGTGCCGTCGATCAGGTCGCCAGGCGCCGCAAGTACTTCAGGCATATGATCATTGGATCCGCAAACAGGACCTGCACTCAGGAGATCGCCATGTACGGCATGCGCGCCCAGGACAACGCCCCTACCACGCATTTTCGCAGCGACCGGTTGTGCCGGGTAAATGGGGAGTTGTATTTCAGCACTCGGGAAAACACCCTCGAGGGGCCGTTTGACAGCCCTGAAGCGGCGATGCGGGAGATTCAGGCGTATATCGAGCGGATGCAGCTGTTGAGCACTAGTCACTAGACCGCGGTGCTGCTTTCGCGAGCAAGCCCGCTCCCACATTTAACCGCATTCTCCTGGGAGAACTCGGTTAAATGTGGGAGCGGGCTTGCTCGCGAAGGCTATTCAACAGGCAATACAAATCTATCGATCTAACGCACCGCCTCAAACAACCCCGTAGCCCCCATCCCGCCACCGACGCACATGGTGACCACGCCATAACGCAAATTGCGCCGTTGCAGCTCACGCACGATATGCCCGACCTGACGCGAACCGGTCATGCCAAACGGATGACCGATGGAAATCGAACCGCCGTTGACGTTGTATTTCGCGTTGTCGATTTCCAGTCGATTGCGGCTGTAGAGGCACTGGGAGGCAAACGCTTCGTTGAGCTCCCACAAGTCGATATCGGCAATTTGCAAACCCTTGGCCTTGAGCAACTTGGGCACCGAGAACACCGGGCCGATGCCCATTTCATCCGGCTCGCAACCGGCCACGGTAAACCCACGGAAGAAGGCTTTAGGCTTGAGCCCCAATTCCAGCGCTTTTTCCAGGCTCATCACCAAGGTCATCGACGCACCGTCCGACAGCTGCGACGAGTTACCCGCCGTCACCGAACCGTCCTCGGCAAACACTGGTTTCAAACCGGCGAGGCTTTGCAGGGTAGTGTCCGGACGGTTGCAATCGTCGTGATCGACAATGCCATCGAGGATCTGCACCTGGCCGGCGGCCTTGTCTTCGACCCGGTACTTGACCGCCATCGGCACAATTTCATCATCAAACAACCCGGCGGCCTGAGCCTGGGCTGTACGTTGCTGGCTCTGCAACGCGTAAAGATCCTGCTCTTGGCGGCTGACGTGGTAGCGACGGGCGACGATTTCGGCGGTCTGGCCCATCGGGAAATAGATGCCCGGCACCTGTTCCTTGAGCAATGGGTTGATCAGGTTGTCGGTGTTGACACTTTTCATCGTCAGGCTGATCGACTCGACGCCACCGGCGACGATGATGTCGCTGCAACCCGAGGCGATCTGGTTGGCGGCAATCGCAATGGCTTGCAGGCCCGAGGAGCAGAAACGGTTGAGGGTCATGCCGGCGGTGCCGATGCCCAGATGCGACAACACCGCCACGTTACGGCCGATGTTGTAGCCCTGGGCGCCTTCGTTGGAGCCGGCGCCAACGATGCAATCCTCGACACTGGCCGGGTCGATGTCGTTGCGCGTGAGCAGCGCATTGACGCAGTGGGCCGCCATGTCGTCCGGACGGGTCATGTTGAACTTGCCGCGAAAGGATTTGGCCAGGCCGGTCCGTACGCTGTCAACGATCACCACTTCACGCATGGCATACCCCATTGTTGTTGTCGGTTGAGAGTGGACCGAGCATAAGCCCACCCCATTACCGACTGCGACAATCATTCACCTCGCGTATGCGGGACCATCGCTTCACTTCTTGTGTTTCCTGGCCTTCTTGTCAGACTTTTCAAACGCCACTTCCAGCGCCCGGTTGATCGTGCGCAACACTTTGACCCGGGCCCAGCGCTTGTCATTGGCCTCCACCAGGGTCCAGGGCGAGATCTCGGTGCTGGTGCGATCGACCATGTCACCGACGGCAGCGCGGTAAGCGTCCCACTTGTCACGGTTGCGCCAGTCATCTTCGGTGATCTTGAAGCGTTTGAAGGGAATCTCTTCCCGCGCCTGAAAGCGCTCCAGTTGCGTCTGCTTGTCAATGGCCAGCCAGAACTTGACCACGATGACATTTGACTCGGAAATCTGCTCTTCGAAATCGTTGATCTCGCTGTAAGCCCGCAGCCAATCTGCTGGCGGGCAAAAACCCTCAATGCGCTCCACCAGGACCCGACCGTACCAGGAGCGGTCGAATACGGTGAACTTGCCCTTGGCCGGGAGGTGCCGCCAGAAACGCCAGAGATACGGTTGCGCCCGTTCCTCCTCAGTGGGCGCGGCAATCGGGATGATGCTGTATTGACGTGGATCGAGTGCGGCGGCAACCCGGCGAATAGCCCCGCCCTTGCCCGCCGCGTCATTGCCTTCAAACACCGCCACCAAGGCGTGCTGGCGCATGCGTTTGTCGCGCATCAGGCCAGAAAATCGTGCCTGTTCGGTAATCAGTTGTTCTTCGTAATCGTCCTTTTCCAGGCTCTGGGTCAAATCCAGGCTGTCGAGTACGTTCATCTGATCAATATGGGTGGGCACCGGCGCGGCACTGACTTTGTCGGGATGGACCTTGGGCCGCTTCAGCGCATTTTGCAGGCCTTCGAGAAGGATCTGGCCCACCATCAGACTGCGGTAATACGGGTCTACACCTTCAACCACATGCCACGGTGCATAGTCGCGACTGGTGCGGCGTAACACCCGCTCGCCGAATTTCACGAACTTGTCGTAGGTTTGCGATTGTTGCCAGTCCAGCGGGCTGATGCGCCAACTGTGCAGCGGGTCGTCGGCGAGCGCCTTGAGGCGCGCCTTCATTTGCTGCTTGGAGAGATGGAACCAGAACTTGAAGATCAGCGCGCCTTCATCGCAGAGCATTTTCTCCAGGCGTTCGGACTGGTTGATCGCCTGGTCCAGCACCGCGTTCTTGAAATCGCCATGGACTCGCCCCTGCAGCATCTGGCTGTACCAGTTGCCGAAGAAAATCCCCATGCGGCCCTTGGCCGGGAGCATCCGCCAGTAGCGCCAGGCCGGTGGCCGCGCCAGCTCTTCATCGGTCTGCTGGTCGAAAGTACGAACCTCGATCAGGCGCGGGTCCATCCATTCGTTGAGCAACTTGACCGTCTCGCCCTTGCCGGCGCCTTCGATGCCGTTGATCAAAATGATCACCGGAAAACGCTTTTGCTGCTGAAGTTCGAACTGTGCTTCAAGCAAGGCTTCACGCAGGGCCGGCACTTCAGCGTCGTAGGTTTCTTTGTCGATGGCGTGACCGATTTCGGCAGATTCGAACATGGGCGGCTCCCTTCCAAGATTGAGCAAGACTAGCGGATTGACCTCGCCAGCGGGGAGAAATCCCTTTTTATGTGCGTGGCTTTCAGTGGTGGATCAAGATCAAAAGATCGCAGCCTTCGGCAGCTCCTACAGGGGTTGGGTGCGGCCGTTTAATTGCAATCTCATACGGTCGGCGTAGGAGCTGCCGAAGGCTGCGATCTTTTGATCGTCCTCGTCCCGCCTGTATCAGGACTTGCCATGGATCAAGCACCCGCGCCCTGATCAGATAGAATGCCCGCCTTGCCGTTGCCGAGCCTGCCATGAAACCTGTAATGCCTAACGCCCAACTCGACTGGGACGACCAGGGTCGCCCGTATTCGCGGGTGTTCGATGATGTGTATTTCTCCGACCTGTCGGGGCTTGAGGAAACCCGCTACGTGTTCATCGAGCAAAACCGCCTGAAGGAACGCTTTGCCGCGTTGCCTGCGGACGGTCGACTGGTGATTGGCGAGACCGGTTTTGGCACCGGGCTGAACTTCCTTTGTGCCTGGCAACTGTTTGAAGAGCAGGCCGTGGCCGGCGCGCGGCTGCACTTTGTCAGCGTGGAAAAATACCCGTTGACCGCCCTTGACCTGAAGCGGGCGCTGGCGTTGTGGCCGGAGCTCAAACCGTTCGCCGATCAACTGTTGGCCCAGTACGTGGCGATCCATCAAGGCTTTCAACGCCTGGTGCTGGATAACGGCCGCGTGACCCTGACGCTGCTGATTGGCGATGCGCTGGAACAATTGCCGCAGCTGGATGCGCAGATCGACGCATGGTTTCTCGACGGTTTCGCCCCGGCGAAAAACCCCGATATGTGGACCGCCGAGCTGTTTGCCGAACTGGCGCGCCTGGCCGCTCCCGACTCGACCATCAGTACCTTCACCAGCACGGGTTGGGTACGTCGACTGCTCAACGCGGCAGGCTTCAAGATGAAGCGCACACCGGGCATCGGGCACAAATGGGAAATCCTTCGGGGTGCCTTTATCGGCTGGCCCGCCGAGATAGCGACACCGACACCGGCCAAGCCGTGGTTCGCTCGCCCGCCTCAACCTGAAGGCGAACGCCGCGCCTTGGTGATCGGCGCCGGCCTCGCCGGTTGTGCCAGCGCCGCCAGCCTGGCAGCGCGGGGCTGGCAGGTGAGTTTGCTGGAGCGTCATGCCGACATCGCCCAGGAAGCCTCAGGCAATCCGCAAGGTGTGCTGTACCTCAAGCTCTCAGCCCACGGCACCGCATTGTCGCAACTGATTGTCAGCGGTTTCGGGCATACCCGGCGCGTGCTCGAACACCTGCATCGCGGCGTCGACTGGGACGGTTGCGGCGTGTTGCAACTGGCGTTCAATGCCAAGGAAGCCGAGCGCCAGGCGCAATTGGCGGCGGCGTTCCCTGCTGACCTGCTGCACCTGCTGGATCAGCCCGAGGCCCAGGCTCAGGCCGGCATCGCGCTGGCTCACGGCGGATTGTTCTATCCCGAAGGCGGCTGGGTTCATCCTCCGGCGCTGTGCCAGTGGCATGCCACACACCCCAGTGTTGAACTGCTGACCCATCGCGATGTGTTGCAGCTATGCAAGGTCGATGACCAATGGCAAGCCTGGGACGGCGACACCTTGCTCGCCAGTGCCCCGGTCGTGGTACTGGCCGGTGCCGCCGAGATCAAACGTTTTGCGCAAAGTGCCGACCTGCCGCTCAAACGTATTCGCGGGCAAATAACCCGATTGGCGCAAACCACCGGGAGCCAGAGCCTGGCCACGGTGGTCTGCGCCGAAGGTTATGTGGCACCGGCACGGCTGGGCGAACACACCCTGGGCGCCAGCTTCGATTTCAACAGCGACGACCTGACGCCCACCACCGCAGAGCACCAGGGCAACCTGCAACTGCTGGAAGAGATTTCCAGCGATCTGGTCAACCGTCTGCACGCCAGGCAGTTGGATCCGGAGCAGCTTCAGGGCCGCGCGGCGTTCCGGTGCACCAGCCCCGACTACCTGCCCATCGTCGGGCCATTGGCTGATAGCCACGCGTTCAATCAGGCCTATGCCGCCCTGAGCAAGGACGCCCGACAAGTGCCGGACGTTCCGTGCCCATGGCTCGACGGCTTGTACGTCAACAGCGGTCACGGTTCACGAGGCTTGATCACCGCCCCTCTGTCCGGTGAACTGCTGGCGGCCTGGCTGGATAACGAACCGCTGCCCTTGCCCCGCAGCGTGGCCGAAGCCTGCCACCCCAACCGCTTTGCCTTGCGCCGGTTGATCCGCGGGGCCTGAACCGATTTCAGCTTTGGTACGGCGCAAATCCCCAGGTCGGCGAACATCTCCGGTCTGAACACGGGGGATTTTCGTCGCGGTATAGGGCAAAGGCTCACCCGCCAGCAAACGAGCGGATACCGCACGGCCCTGCCTGGCGCGGGCCAGCAACTGTTCACGCAAACGCCAGGAATGCTCCGGTAACTGTTTGCCCAGGCCCATGGCCGTGCCCAGTATTTCGGGGATGGCTTGCAGGATGGTTTCGTACAACGCGTCCAGTCCCTGTTTAGCCTTTACGACCCGGCCCCCTTGTCGATGTGCCTCGCGTCCACAATAGCCCCACCCCGCCTCTTATAACCGATCGATCTAAAACTCCCGCCAATCCAGCGGGTCAGTTTCAGAGTGCCCGCCGTTTTGGCGTGGTATCGACTGACCCTCCCCAACGGAAAAACCGGTAAGGACTTTATGTGTGGATTAGCTGGCGAGTTACGCTTTGATCATCAACCTGCAGACCTCGCAGCCGTTGAACGGATCACCCATCACCTGGCCCCCGCGGTCCTGACGCGTGGGGCTTTCACAGCCAGGGGCCGATTGCGCTTGGCCATCGTCGCCTGAAAATCATGGACCTGTCGGACGGCTCGGCGCAGCCGATGATCGACAACCAACTGGGCTTGTCCCTGGCCTTCAACGGCGCGATCTACAACTTCCCGGAACTGCGCACCGAGCTCGAAAGCCTTGGTTATGCCTTCTATTCCGGCGGCGACACCGAAGTGTTGCTCAAGGGCTATCACGCCTGGGGCGAAGCACTGCTGCCCAAACTCAACGGCATGTTCGCCTTCGCCATCTGGGAGCGCGACGCCAAACGCCTGTTCATCGCTCGCGACCGTCTCGGGGTGAAACCGCTGTACCTGTCGCGCACCGGTCAGCGCTTGCGCTTTGCCTCGGCCTTGCCGGCGTTGCTCAAGGGCGGCGATATCAATCCGATGCTTGATCCTGTGGCGCTCAACCATTACCTGAATTTCCATGCGGTGGTCCCGGCCCCGCGCACCTTGATCGCCGGCATTGAAAAACTGCCACCCGCGACCTGGATGCGTATCGAAGCGGATGGCACCACCGAGCAAAAACCTGGTGGACCCTGCCCTACGGCCCACACGCCGATGAGATGAACCTGACGCTCGAAGACTGGCGCGACCGGGTACTCGACAGCACCCGTGATGCGGTCGCGATTCGTCAGCGCGCGGCAGTGGATGTCGGCGTGTTGCTGTCCGGCGGTGTCGATTCGAGCCTGTTGGTCGGTTTACTCCGTGAAGTCGGCGTCGAGAACCTGTCGACTTTTTCCATCGGTTTTCAGGATGCCGGCGGCGAACGCGGCGACGAGTTCCAGTATTCAGACCTGATCGCCAAGCATTACGGCACGCAGCATCACCAGTTGCGCATCCAGGAGAGCGAAATCATCGAGCAACTGCCTGCGGCGTTCCGCGCCATGAGCGAGCCGATGGTCAGCCATGACTGCATCGCCTTCTATCTGTTGTCCCGTGAAGTGGCCAAGCACTGCAAGGTTGTGCAAAGCGGCCAGGGGGCGGACGAGTTGTTCGCCGGTTATCACTGGTACCCGCAAGTGGACGGCGCGGCCGATCCGTACACGGCCTATCGCGATGCGTTTTTCGACCGCAGCTATGAGGACTACGCCGCCACCGTGCAGCCGAAGTGGCTGACGGAAAATGACGCGGCCGGTGACTTTGTGAAGGAACATTTCGCACAGCCCGGCGCCGATGCGGCAGTGGACAAAGCACTGCGTCTGGACAGCACGATCATGCTGGTGGACGACCCGGTCAAACGCGTCGACAACATGACCATGGCCTGGGGCCTGGAAGCACGTACACCGTTTCTCGACTATCGCCTGGTGGAATTGTCGGCCCGGGTGCCCGGCAAATTCAAACTCCCGGACGGCGGTAAACAGGTCTTGAAAGAAGCGGCGCGGCTGGTCATTCCAAGCGAAGTGATCGACCGCAAAAAGGGCTACTTCCCGGTGCCCGGCCTCAAGCATTTACAGGGCGATACGCTGAACTGGGTGCGCGAACTGCTGCTCGATCCAAGCCAGGATCGCGGCCTGTTCAACCCGGCCATGCTTGACCGCCTGCTGACCGACCCGCAAGGCCAGTTGACCCCGTTGCGCGGCTCCAAGCTGTGGCAACTGGCGGCGCTGAACCTGTGGCTCAGTGAACAAGGAATCTGATTGATGAAACCCCACGCCACGGCTTATAGCCAACGCTTGTTGCGCGGCCAGTCACCCTCCTACGAACGCTTGCAGGCACGTCTGGCCGAGGACGGCAGCGAATTGGGCACCGCGCCGATTGCCGTGCATTGCGGTTGGGGGCGGCTGCTGATCGGGCATACGTTTCCCGATGCGGCGAGCATTGCCCAAGAGTTGCTCAACGAGCAGCCCGGCGAGCGCGATATTGCCTTGTACGTCGCCGCGCCCCAGCAAGTGCTGGGGCTGGAACCCGCGCAGTTGTTTCTTGATCCGTCCGACACGTTGCGTTTGTGGTTCAGTGATTACCGTCCATCAACCCGGGTATTTCGCGGGTTCCGTATTCGTCGGGCCCAAAGCGATGCGGACTGGCAAGCGATCAATCTTCTGTATCAGGCTCGCGGCATGCTGGCGATCGACGCGTCATTGTTGACCCCGCGTCATATGGGCGGCCCGGTGTATTGGCTGGCAGAAGACGAGGACAGCGGCGCGATCATCGGCAGCGTCATGGGCCTTAATCATCACAAGGCCTACAACGATCCGGAAAACGGCAGCAGCCTCTGGTGCCTGGCGGTTGACCCGCACTGTTCGCGGCCCGGCGTCGGCGAAGTGCTGGTGCGGCATTTGATCGAGCACTTCATGAGCCGTGGGCTCAGCTATCTGGACCTGTCCGTGTTGCACGACAACCGCCAGGCGAAAAGTCTTTACGCCAAGCTCGGTTTTCGCAACTTGTCGACCTTCGCCATCAAGCGCAAAAACGGTATCAATCAGCCACTGTTTCTTGGGCCGGGACCAGAGGCCGAGTTCAACCCTTATGCACGGATCATCGTCGAAGAAGCTCACCGTCGCGGCATTGATGTACAGGTCGACGACGCCGACGCCGGGATGTTTACCCTCAGTCATGGCGGCCGGCGGGTACGGTGTCGCGAATCGCTGAGCGACCTGACCAGCGCCATCAGCATGAGCCTGTGCCAGGATAAAAGCCTGACCCACAAGGTGTTGAAAGCGGCCGGCCTGAACCTGCCCTCCCAGCATCTGGCCGGGAATGCCGACGACAACCTGGCGTTTCTCGACGAGCACCAACGGGTGGTGGTCAAGCCGCTGGACGGTGAACAGGGCCAGGGGGTGGCGGTGGATTTGCAGACAATCGAAGAGCTCCAGCAAGCCATCGACGCGGCTCGCCAGTTTGACACTCGGGTGTTGCTGGAGAGCTTCCACGAAGGTCTTGACCTGCGAATTGTAGTGATTGGCTTTGAGGTGGTCGCCGCAGCGATTCGGCGTCCGGCGGAAGTGGTTGGCGATGGGCAGCATTCAATCGGTGCACTGATCGAAGCCCAAAGCCGCCGACGTCAGGCGACCACCAACGGTGAAAGCAAGATCCCGCTGGACCACGAAACCCAGCGCACCCTGCACGCGGCGGGTTATGACTACAGCAGCATTTTACCGGCCGGCGAGCATCTGTTCGTACGGCGTACGGCGAATCTTCATACCGGCGGGGTGCTTGAGGACGTCACTGCGATCCTCCATCCAACCCTGGTGGAGGCCGCCGTTCGGGCGGCGCGGGCGCTGGATATTCCGATGGTCGGGCTCGACCTGATGGTGCAGGCCGCCGACCAGCCGGAGTATGTGTTTATCGAAGCCAATGAGCGTGCCGGCCTGGCCAATCATGAACCGCAGCCGACCGCGGAACGGTTTGTGGATTTGTTGTTTCCGCATAGTCAGCCGGCGGTTTGCTAGTGACATAGCGCCTCGACTGGCCTCTTCGCGGTCCGACTTGCCCGCGAAGGCGGCCTGACAGGCACTGCAAATTCTTCCCCTCATCGAAACCATCGATGTTCTCCACTCATCAGGAGTTTCCATGACCAGCAAAATTCCCGAACCGGATCTCAACTACCTGCAAAAAGTCCTGCTGGAGATGCTCGCCATTCCCAGCCCGACCGGGTTCACCGACACCATCGTGCGTTACGTCGCCGAGCGGCTCGAAGAGCTGGGCATCCCGTTCGAAATGACCCGTCGCGGCACCATCCGCGCCACCCTCAAGGGCAAGAAAAACAGCCCGGACCGCGCGGTGTCCGCTCACTTGGACACTATCGGCGCGGCCGTTCGGGCGGTGAAGGACAACGGGCGCCTGACCCTGGCACCGGTCGGCTGCTGGTCCAGCCGTTTTGCCGAGGGCAGCCGGGTCAGCCTGTTTACTGACAACGGTGTGATCCGTGGCAGCGTGTTGCCACTGATGGCCTCCGGGCATGCGTTCAATACCGCCGTGGATGAAATGCCGATCAGTTGGGACCACATCGAATTACGGCTGGACGCCTACTGCGCCACTCGCGCCGATTGCGACTCTCTGGGCATTAGCGTCGGCGATTTCGTGGCGTTCGACCCGTTGCCGGAATTCACCGAAAGCGGCCACATCAGTGCCCGTCACCTGGATGACAAGGCCGGGGTGGCCGCGCTGCTGGCGGCGATGAAAGCGATTGTCGATAGCGGCGAAGAGTTGATGATCGACTGCCATCCGCTGTTCACCATCACCGAGGAAACCGGCAGTGGCGCGGCGGCGGCATTGCCGTGGGATGTCAGTGAATTCGTCGGCATCGACATTGCGCCGGTCGCGCCGGGGCAGCACTCCAGCGAACACGCCGTGAGCGTGGCGATGCAGGATTCCGGCGGGCCGTATGACTATCATTTGTCGCGGCACCTGCTGCGCCTGGCCAGTGAAAACGAATTGCCGGTGCGCCGTGACCTGTTCCGTTACTACTTCAGCGATGCTCATTCGGCGGTGACCGCCGGACATGACATTCGTACCGCGTTGCTGGCGTTTGGCTGCGATGCGACTCACGGCTATGAGCGGACTCACATCGACAGCCTGGCGGCACTGAGTCGTCTGCTCGGCGCCTACATCCTCAGCCCGCCAGTGTTTGCCAGCGATGCGCAACCGGCCAAGGGTTCGCTGGACCGGTTCAGTCATCAAATCGAACATGACACGCAGATGGAAAGCGATACGCGGGTGCCGTCGGTGGACAGTTTGGTGGGACAGCGCACCGAGAGCTAAAGCGGGCACGGACTTGTAGGAGCTGCCGAAGGCTGCGATCTTTTGATTTTCAGCGATACCATCGATGCCGAAGATCAAAAGATCGCAGCCTTCGGCAGCTCCTACTGGTGGTGTGTTCATAACCGCCGTAGCATCGCGCCATTGTTTTCGCCGAGGTGCCCATGCTGATCCCCTACGACCAACTTGAAGTCGACACCCTGACCCGCCTGATCGAAGATTTCGTGACCCGCGACGGTACGGACAACGGCGATGACACGCCGCTGGAAACCCGAGTACTGCGGGTTCGCCAGGCACTGACCAAGGGCCAGGCGCTGATCGTTTTCGACCCGGACAGCGAGCAGTGCCAGTTGATGCTCAAGCACGATGTGCCCAAGCACCTGTTCGACTGATCCGCTTAACGACCTTTTCTTTTGGCCAGTTTGGTCTGGATGCGTTCATAGACCTCGGCCCGATGCACATTGACGTTTTGCGGCGCTTCGACGCCGAAGCGTACGCTGCCGCCATTGACGGCCAGAATGCGCACGGAAATGTCGTCACCGATGGAAATCAACTCGCCTACAACACGACTGAGTACAAGCATGGCATTCGTCCTTCAGGGTTACTGGGCCCTGAAGATGCCCCGCGTGCGTCGGCGCTTCAATGTGATGGCAGCAAATCAGTCTTGTCCTACGGCGCAGGACGAATCCCCTGACAGATGCTTCAAGAAAACCGTCTAAATGAAGGACCGTTCCTTCAGGACGCGGAGAAGCGCGGGCCGAACAGAATGACACTCGCGCCGATCACGCACAGCGCCACGCCGATCCAGTCCGAGCCCAGCGGACGTACCCGCTCGACCACCGCCAGCCAGCCGATGGACGCAATGATGTAGATGCCACCGTAGGCGGCATAAGCGCGGCCAGCGTAGGTTGCTTCGACGCGGGTCAGCAGCAGTGCGAACAACGTCAGGCTCAGCAATGCCGGAATGACCCACAAGGCACTCTTGCCCTGGCGCAGCCACATCCAGAATGCGAAGCAGCCGGCGATTTCGAACAGCGCAGCGAGGAAAAACCACAAGTAATTGAGCATGCAGGCGTCTCGTGAGGATGGCCGATGGCGGCCACCCTAACGGCGGTGTTGGCTACGGGCAAGATCAACCGGTGGTTTGTTTGGCCTTGGCGCGCATTTTGTCGGCCATGACGGTCATTTCGTTGTAGAGCAGTTGCGGGTTCTTCTGCTTGATCGCCCAGGCCATGCGGCCTTGCTCGTGGGGCAGGATCATGAACTCGCCGGCGGCAACCTGGGTGTAGATGTAGTTCGCAATGTCAGTGGCCGTGATCGGCGAACTCTCCAGCAACTTGCCGACCTGGGCTTTCATGGCCGGCGTCGGGCCGCGGAAGGAATCCAGCAGGTTGGTCTGGAAGAACGACGGGCAAACCACGTGCACGCCGACTTCCTGCTGCGCCAGTTCGATCAACAGGCTCTCGGACAATGCCACCACACCGGCCTTGGCCACGTTGTAGTTGCTCATGGCCGGGCCTTGCATCAGGGCGGCCATCGACGCGATGTTGATGATCTTGCCTTTGCTTTTTCCAACAGCGGCAGGAAGGCCTTGCAGCCTTTGACCACGCCCATCAAGTTGATTGCGATCTGCCAGTCCCAGTCTTCCAGGGACAATTCGCTGAAGAACCCGCCCGAGGCCACACCGGCGTTGTTGACGATAATGTCGATGCCACCCAGTTTCTCCTCGCAAGCCTGGGCGAATGCGGTCAGTTGACTGTAATCGCGCACATCGCAACGCTGAATAAAACCGTCGCCGCCCGCTTCTCGAACCCGCTTGAGGGTTTCTTGCAGGCCGGGCTCGCTGACATCCGACAAGGCCAGTTGCCAGCCTTCGCGGGCCCAGCGCAGCGCGATTTCGCGACCCAGGCCAGAGCCCGCGCCAGTGATCATCATGCGATTTTGCATAGCAAACAGCCTTGTTGTTCCGGGGAAGATGTTCCGAGTGTAGCGAAGGATATAGCCCGACCCACGCTCCATCAGATTGCTGAATGGTCCGGGCAAACCGGCGCGCGGCTTGAGACCGTGTTGCGGCCTTCGCGGTTTAACTAACCAACTAGCAAGAATGCGTAAAAGAAATAAGCCTTCTTTCTAAAAAACATTAAAAAACTTTGAATTTTCTTTCATCCGCCCGAGTCGGATTTTGTAAGCAGTTCGGATTTATCGCATTCCGGCTGATAGTCAAAACATTCGGTCAATCCGGAACACTTCCAATAAGGAAACCGTCATGGGCACAATTCTTATCGTTATTCTGATCCTCTTGGTGATCGGTGGTTTGCCAGTCTTCCCGCACTCCAGAAGTTGGGGGTACGGCCCGTCAGGCATCCTCGGCGTGGTGTTGGTAGTGCTGTTGATTCTGCTCTTGCTTGGCAAGATATAAAGTTTTAAACAGGCAAAAAAAGAGGCCCTTTGTAAGGGCCTCTTTTTTATTGGGTCACCGATTAGTCCGGCTTGCCGTTCACCACACCGGCCGTATTATCCAGCAGGCTCTTGGTCGCGGTTTGCAGGAACGCTTCGAGTTTCTGCTTGAGGGCCGCTTCATCACCCGACTCTGGAATCACTTCGCCTTTCGGATCAGCGCCCAGCTCGTAGTGATAAAGCTTTGGCGGCATCTCTTTAGGTAATACCAGCACGCGGTCTGCGGTCAGCAGTGCCACGGTCTGATCACTGCCTGAAGGCTTGATCACGCCGAAACCCTTGTCGCCTTCCGGCAGGTTCAGCAGGTCGCGACCCCAGCATTGATGAACCACGTCACCACCGACGCGGCCCATGATGGTCGGCACGATGTCGATCTGGGTGCCCACAGTGTGGTCACGCTGACCGAATTTCTCCTGGATGCCCGGTGCGATCATCAGCATCGGCACGTTGAAGCGACCCAGGTCCATTTCGGTGATCTGTTGCTCGTCGCCGAAACCATGGTCGCCGACGACCACGAACAGGGTTTCTTTGAAGTAAGGCTCTTTACGCGCCTTCTCGAAGAACTGACCCAGCGCCCAGTCGGAGTAGCGCATGGCGGTCAAGTGTTCGTTCAGGCTGCCGCGATCGGTCACACGCTCTACCGGCAATGGCGTCGGCAAGGCGTACGGCGTGTGGTTGGACAGGGTTTGCAGCAAGGCATAGAACGGTTTTTTGTCCTTGCCATCACGGGCCTTCAGCTCTTCCAGGCCACGGTTGAACATGTCCTGGTCGGACACGCCCCACGTCGGGTCGGAGAACACCGGGTTAACGAAGTCGTTGCGCCCGATGAAGTTGGTCATGCCCTGGTTGCTGAAGAAGCCCGACTGATTGTCCCAGGCAAAGTCACCGTTGTAGACGTACACGTCGTCGTAGTCACGGGCACTGAGCAATTGCGGCAGGCCGGACAATTTGTGGCTGCCTTCCGGGGTTTGCATCAGGTATTCGAAACCCGGCAGGTTCGGGAAGCAGGCCATGGTGGCGAACATGCCCTGGTGGGTATGGGTGCCGTTGGAGAAGAAGCGGTCGAACAGCAGGCCTTCCCTGGACAGTTTGTCGAAGGCTGGCGTGATGTTGCCCGGACGACCCAGGGCGCCTACCGAGTGACCGGCGAAGCTTTCCATCAGGATCACGACAACGTTCTTGATCGGCAGCGTCTTGTTGGCATCCGGCGTGTAGTTGCGGCGTACGGCGGCGATATCTGGATCGACCAGTTTATCGCTCGGAGTCAGCAACATGTCGCGCACGGTCTGCTGGGCCAATGGCTGATCCAGCGTGGCTTTCCAGATGTTGCTGCGCTCGTCCGACATCCGGCTCTTGGCTGCCGCAATCAGCTGCAATGTGCCGTTAAGGCCCAACTGGTTGGCGAAATTGGAGTCGGTGGTGTAGACGTCACCCCAACGCAGAGGCGGGCCCTGACGCAGGGTGCCACGGGCGGCGACCACGCAAATCACAAGGCACACCACGAACACCGCAATGCGCGCATACCACGGGGCGACCTGGCGTGTGCCGATGCTGCCACCGCTGAATGGCCCACGAGGCCGGGTCGCGCGGTCGGCGCCCTTGAACGCCAGGGTCAGGATCACGGTGCCCACGGCCCAGGCCAGCAGGTAACGAACCACCGGAAAACCGTACCAGAGCATGCTCATCACGGTTTTCGGGTCTTCTTTCACATACTGAAAGACCAGGCCGTTGAGACGCTGGTGGAACTCACGGTAGAAGTCCATCTCCATCAGGCCGAGGAATAGCGCGATGCTGGAGGTCACGGTCAGCCAGAATCGGAAGAGCCCGCGAGCCGCCATGGCCCGGGCACTGAACAGCGCCAGCAGCAATGGAATAATGAGATAGACCACGATGCGCAGGTCGAAACGCAGACCGTTGGCAAAAGCCTCGAGGAAGGTCGAGGCCGGCGTATCGAGGATCATCGAGCGGTTGTAAACCAGCAGCGCGACGCGCAGCAGGCTGAACATGACCATCATGACCAGGGCACACAGTAGCGTGTAGGCCAGATGCGATTTGACGGTCGGTTGCAGCAAGCGACTAGAAGCTCGCTGCTGATTCAGGGCGTCCGGGTTTACCATGTCGTTTTAGGACCCATTGGAAGTTTAAGTTTCAAAAATATAGCTGCGCCCTGCCCTCTGTTGGCCAGTACCTGGCCCCGGGGCTTGCGCGGGTGCGCAAATGTTGCACGATCATTCGCGGCATTGCCATTGATTACTGTTCGAGGCGTCCAACTCTGTGCTGTAGCGCTCTGGAACACGGGCATTGAGGCTAAGTCGTGGGGAAAGTGGCGAGGTCGGATTGTCTTGGAGACTTTGTGAAAATTTCGTGCAACGCATATCTGGAAACATAATAAAGACGCTGACCCTGTGGGAGCGAGCCTGCTCGCGATGAGGCCATCATTGCCAACATTGCTGTACCTGGCCCACCGCCTTCGCGAGCAGGCTCGCTCCCACAGGGATTGCACTTGACCGGCACTCTGCACCCCAAACAAAAACGCCCCGAACTAGTCGGGGCGTTCTCGAAAGCGCGGCGTAGTTATTTCTCGGCGCGTTCTTTCAGGGCTTTCAAGGTGTTAAACGGGGCATCGACCACGAACTTGTTAGCGATCATCGACGGCACACTGCCACCCGGCTCGGTGTGCACCTGATAGGTCACTTCGACCTGATCACCCTTGGGCACGAACTTCCAGAAGCCGTCGACCTTGGTGACCCGCACAAAGCCTTTTTCCTCAGGAATGTACTTCGGCACGCCTTCAAGTTTGCGGGTCAGGCTGCCATCGGCGCCTTCGATGGTGGTGACGTGCAACACCGAATCACGCGCGGTCACTGGCCATGGGGTGTTGAACTGGGTATAGGTCCAACTCTGGTCGCCTTCGTGCTTCAGCAACTTCTGGGCTTTGCACTCGTGAATCCAGGTGCAGGCTCCCGCCACGTCTTCCTGGAGCGCACGCAGTTTGGCGACGGTGGTCTTCATCAGGGTCACGCCCTGATAGGCCTTGTAATCGGAGCCGGCCACCTCACTCAGGGACACCTTGATGCCGTCTTCGTTTTTGGCGACTTTCCAATCGTCGGCCCGGGCGGCCGAGGTGGCCAGCAGAACAGTCAAACCACACAGCACAGCAATACGATGCAGCGAACCCATAGTTTTATTCCTTATTGTTGAAGTTCCGTTCGTTTGAACACATCACGCGGCCGTCATTTGCTCCCACCAGCCAATCAACCGGATGGCTTCTTCACTGCTGCTTCCGCAGACCTCGACATCGGCTTCGAAGGCCGAACAGACTGCCGGGCGCTCTGCCTGGCCGAAAATATTGCACAGGTTTTCGACAGACAGTTGTACACAACGTTCTCCGGCGGCTTTGCCATCTGGCATGCCGGGAATCGCTGAGCTGATGGAAGGGGCAATACAGCAGGCGCCACAGCCTTCACGGCATTTCATGACGACAAGCACCTCGCGACGGGCAATATGTAAAAGGGACGTGGCACAGAGTAACCGCTAAAACGACTGTTTAAAATTACCTGGGCCGCGGTTTTTTCGCTCAAGCGAACGTGACTGAGCAGTCTCCGACGAAGTGTCTGGCCTGCGGCTTACAGATGGACATGATTTACTGCTTGAACTCGAACTCCAGCGCCGCACCTTCAACGTCTCGCCGCTCTTCGTTGCGCAGTTGCAGCTGCATTTCGTTGCTGATCAGACGACCATTGAGTTGGAACTGGCTGGTCTTGTCGCCGAACATTTGCGGCAGTACCCCGTCGTGTTTGGGCAACGGCACGGTACCGGAGGGCTTGAGCTGTTCGACCATGTGCTGAGGCAAGCTCAAGTCGAGACTGACGGGAGGCAGTTGGGTTTTCACCACTTCACTGGCCGGCTTGGACTTGGAAGCAATCGGCGGGCGTTTCTTTATCGGGGCGGCTTTCTTTTTGACCGGAGCCATTTTTTTGGTCGCAACCGGCTTCTTCGTCGTTGTCTGGGTGGTGTGGGTGGCCGGGTTTTCCTGAGCAGCCGCCATGACACCTTCCGGCAACACAGTCATCAACAGGCAAATCGACAGCCCGACGGCAGTAAAAATCGGTTTCATGGACCCAACGACGCTAACGGCAGAGGGCCATATGCTCGCTTGTTGGAAGCGACATGACAAGCGCGGGCAGTGGATGTCCTGCCCGCGAAATCAAAAACCGCTGGCCGTCTCCTGACAGAGTTGAGTCGCGAGCAGGCCAAGGGTCATCAATGCACGCTCGGCCTCGCGGTTCCAGGGTGTGCCACAGTTCAGGCGAATGCAGTGATTGAACTGCTCCGTATTACTGAAAATCAGCCCCGGCGCAATACTGATGCCTTGCTGCAGTGCGCGCACATGCAACTCCTGAGTGTTGACCCGTCCCGGCAGGCTGACCCACAGAATGAAGCCTCCCGTTGGCCGGCTCATCTGCGTGCCTTCAGGGAAGTATTGCTGCACCGCCAACTGGAAAGCGCTGAGGTTTTTGCGGTACTCCTGACGGATATAGCGCAAATGCCGATCGTAGCCACCGTTTTCCAGGTACGCCGCGATGCCCATCTGCGTGACACTGCACGCCGAATGGGTGCTGAATGTTTGCAAACGCTGGATTTCCTGCTGGAACTTGCCGGCAATCATCCAGCCGATCCGCACCCCCGGCGACAGGGTTTTGGAGAAGCTTGAGCAATAGATCACCCGATCCAAACGGTCGTAAGCCTTGAGCGCTTTGGTACGGCCCTGCTCAAACATCAATTCGCCGTAGATATCGTCTTCGACGATCTGGATGTCGAAATCCGAGGCCAGGCGCAGCAATTGCTTCTGGCGCTCTTCGGGCATGGTGCCGCCCAACGGATTACTCAGGCGAGTGGTCAACACCAAGGCCTTGATCGACCATTGGTTGGCCGCCAGTTGCAATGCTTCCAGGCTCATGCCGGTGGCGGGATCGCTGGGGATTTCGATGACTTTGAGCCCGAGCAGGTCGGCCAGTTGCAGCAGTCCGTAATACGTCGGGGACTCGGCGGCGATCAGGTCGCCCGGCCGGGTCAGGACCCGAAGCGACATCTGCAAGGCATCGACGCAACCGTGGGTGATCACCACTTCAGACGGATCGACCACCACGCCGGCATCGCGCATGCGGATCGCGACCTGACGGCGCAACGGTTCGAAACCGGGGCTGAACATGTAGCTGAACGCCCGCGGACTATGAAATCGAGTGACCTTGGCCAACTGCTGATGCAGCGCCCGCACCGGCAAATAGTCGACGCTCGGCACAGCAGCGCCCAGAGGGAAGACGCCCTCGCGGCGGGACTCGACCAATACTTGCTGAATGATGCTGCTGCGGGTAACCAGGCCAGGCCGTTCGACCCGGGCAATGTCGGGGGTAGGCGCGGTCAGGGCCGGGGTCTGGTGCACGTAATAACCGGACTGCGGCCGGGCGCGGATCAGGCCCTGGTCTTCGAGGTTGGCGTAAGCCTGCAATACCGTTGCATGGCTGACATTGAGCTGCGAGCTCATCTTGCGCACCGAAGGCACGCGTTCCCCCGGTTGGTAGACACCACGGCGGATGTCCTCGGCCAGTTGCTGAGCAATACGTTGGTAGAGCAAAAGATTGGTCATGACGCAGCACTCGATTTCACGGGCATTTTATTCTTGTGTGAAACAATACCGGAACAGTTTAGAAGTGTACGGGGACAGTTGCCACAATAGTCGACCGTACAGTGCAGTGTCAGTAAAATCTGTACTGCTTTGCGAAGCAATTGGCAGGCGCAAAAAAACCCGGCGCTGACTGACAGGCCGGGTTGTAGCCGCTGCGTAGGAGCTGCGTAGGAGCTGTCGAGTGAAACGAGGCTGCGATCTTTTTACGTTCACTTGAGCCTCAAGCGAAAGATCAAAAGATCGCAGCCTCGTTTCACTCGACAGCTCCTACAGGATTAACGGACAGCGCAATTGCGATGCAGCCCTTATCGGGCGGCGCCGAGCTGGCCTTTTTCGTCGGAGAACACAATTTCCACCCGACGGTTCTGCGCGCGACCGCGCTCAGTGGCGTTCACGTCTACCGGGTATTCATCGCCGTAGCCTTCGACCTGAATGCGTTTGTCTTCGATGCCCAGGTCCATCAGCACATCTGCCACCGATTGCGCACGGTCGCGGGACAGCTTGAGATTGTCCTGCTTGCCGCCGGTGCTGTCGGTGTAGCCTTCGATTCGCACCACGCGCTTGGGATTGAGCTGCAGGAACTGAACGATCTTCAGCACCACACGGTTCGCCGAGTTCTTCAACTCTGCTTCGCCGGTGTCAAACAATACGTCGCCCAAGGTCATTACCAGCCCGCGATCGGTCTGGGTGGTGGCCAGCGCCACGATCTGTTCTTCCAGCCACTTGCCCTGCTGCTGCACGCTGAGCAATTTGGATTCGCGCAGAGCCAGTTGTAGCCGCTGACGCTCCAGTTCGAGTTTCGCAGCCTGCTCCTCGTTGAGCACCTGATTGGTGTGTTCGCGAGCAATTTCGCTGTAGCGCTGGCTCAGATACGCGTAATGCACCACGTCGTAACCGCTGCCCCAGTAGGTTGACAGACGATCGGCCCGAGCCAGGGACTCGCCGGCGCGGATGACGTCCTTGGGCGCGATACGCAGCACGTTGGAATCTTCCTTGACCTTCTGGAAGTCCGCACCCGCCTGCTGCAACGCGACGTCGCTGTGCTGACCGGCGCAGCCATACAGGCTGGCGCAGCCTGCCAGGATCAAACCACCGATTGCTTTGGTCTTGAGGCTCATTGGGCATCTCCCAGTTGCTTGCGCAGACGAGCGATGCGGGTATTGAGTACGTCCAACTGCTCCTGGCTCTTGAGGGTCAGGACCTTGGCTTCGGCCAGGCGCGCGTCCAGTTCGGCTTGTTCGGCCCGCATCCGCGCATTTCTGAAGGACTGGTCAGTCATGTTGCCCTTGGCACGGTTGAACTTGTCTTCGGCCAGTTTCAGTTCTGGCACATCGTCAACAGTGGCGCCAACGGCTTTGGCTTGTTCGAGTGCCTGTTCGGTCAGGCGTATTTGTTCATTCGGCGCCGGATCGGCTGCACAACCCGCCAGAGCCAGAACGGCCAGGGCAGCGAAAAGAGGTCGAATACTCACTAAAAATCCCTACTGTTTTGGGGTACTGGCCGGTTGTGGCTGCAGTTGCTGTTGTTGCGCCTTCCAGCGCTCGATATTGCGTTGCAGCACGGCTTCCGTCAGTCCGGACGCGGGCAATTCTGTCATCTTTTTGGCCAGCTGTCCGCGCAACCAAGGATCGTTGCAGGCGGAGTTATGGGAAACCGCGAGGTACAGGCCAGGTTTATCGATGGGTTGCGGGTACGCCTGCAAGTCGTTGGCCATGCCCAGTGCCTGCGCGGCGGCCATGCCCGAGTAGCGCCCGGCGAGTACATATTCCACCTCACCCAACAGCAGTGTCTGAAAGGCTTGAGTCAGGTTTGGAGTGTGGACGAGAGTCAATTGCTGCTCGGCGAAAGTGCCAAATTCCTGGGTCAATCGAGCCTTTTGCGACACGGCGCCGGGATGTCCGTGCAGGTCTTTCGCCTCGCGATACGCCAGAGCCGAGCCCTTGCGAGTCCATACCAGGTAGTCGTTTTCCAGCAGCGGCGGATGGATGTAATCCAGGGTTTCCAGCTCATTGAGCGTCAACGGTGCGTCCGCCAGCATGTCCATGCGCCCGCTGCGCACTTCGTCCAGGGCCTGGGAGCGTTTACCGGCATAGAGCATTTCGATCTTGATGCCCAACTCCCCAGCCACTTGTTGCAACAAATCGGCACTGGCGCCGATCAAGTGCTTGGGGTTTTGCGGGTCTTGCCACAGGTACGGCGGTGCATCCGGGCTGCCGGTGACCACCAGGCGCTCGCACTTGCCGGCGGCGGCGGTTAGCCCCGGCAAAACCGCCAACCCCATCAGCAATGACCAGCCACATAGGCGACGCAGATCCATGGCAACACTCTCCCACTCAAACCCGGTTATTTAGCCTGCAGGAACTGGTAGGAGCTGTGTAGCGCCTACGGAGGAACAAAAAAACCCGACCAAAAGGTCGGGCTCTTTATAAGTCAAGCGGCTGGATTAGACCAGTTTCTCGAACTCAGGGATGGCTTCGAACAGGTCCGCCACCAGGCCGTAATCGGCCACCTGGAAGATTGGCGCTTCTTCGTCCTTGTTGATCGCAACGATCACCTTGGAGTCTTTCATGCCGGCCAGGTGCTGGATCGCGCCGGAGATACCGACCGCGATGTACAGCTGTGGAGCAACGATCTTGCCGGTTTGGCCGACCTGCATGTCGTTGGGTACGAAACCTGCGTCGACCGCGGCGCGGGAAGCGCCGACTGCCGCGCCCAGCTTGTCGGCCAGGGCGTACAGGTGTTTGAAGTTGTCGCCGTTCTGCATGCCGCGACCGCCGGAAACGACGATTTTGGCAGCGGTCAGTTCAGGCCGATCGGACTTGGCCAGTTCTTCGCCAACGAAGCTGGAAATGCCAGCGTCGTGAGCAGCAGCAACCGCTTCAACCGAAGCCGAACCACCTTCAGCTGCAACCGGGTCGAAACCGGTAGCACGCACGGTGATGACTTTCACCGAAGCGCTGGACTGAACGGTAGCGATGGCGTTACCCGCGTAGATCGGGCGCTTGAAGGTGTCAGCGCTTTCGACCGAGATGATCTCGGAGATCTGGTCAACATCCAGGGTCGCGGCAACGCGCGGCAAGATGTTTTTACCGTTGGAAGTCGCGGCAGCCAGGATGTGGCTGTAGCTCTTGCCCCCGCCTTCTTGGGTGAGAGCAGCTACCAGCGGCGCTACGTTTTCCGGCAACTGGTGAGCGTAGGCGGCGTTGTCGGCCACCAGCACTTTAGCCACGCCAGCAATTTTCGCTGCGGCTTCAGCCACGGCGCCAACGCCCTGGCCAGCAACCAGAACGTGGATGTCACCACCGATTTTGGCGGCAGCGGCAACGGTGTTCAGCGTGGCCGGGGCCACTACTTTGTTGTCGTGTTCAGCGATTACCAAGATAGTCATGATTAGATTACCTTCGCTTCGTTTTTCAGTTTCTCGACCAGTTCAGCCACCGACTTGACCTTGATACCCGCGCTGCGTGCAGCCGGCGCTTCGACTTTCACGGTCTTGTTGGTGGAGGCGGTGGAAACGCCCAAAGCTTCAGGAGTCAGCACTTCGAGAGGCTTCTTCTTGGCTTTCATGATGTTTGGCAGGGACGCGTAGCGCGGCTCGTTCAAACGCAGGTCGGTGGTGACGATGGCCGGCAGTTTCAGGGAAACGGTCTGCGCGCCGCCGTCGACTTCGCGGGTCACGGCAACGCTGTCGCCGGACACTTCGACTTTCGAAGCGAAGGTGCCCTGACCGTAGCCGCTCAATGCAGCGAGCATCTGGCCAGTCTGGTTGTTGTCGCTGTCGATGGCCTGTTTGCCGAGGATCACCAGCTGAGGCTGTTCCTTGTCGACAACCGCTTTCAACAGTTTGGCAACGGCCAGGGACGTCAGATCTTCAGCGGATTCGACGAGGATGGCGCGGTCGGCACCCAGAGCCAGCGCGGTGCGCAGTTGCTCTTGAGCGGTGGACGGGCCGATGGAGACGACGACGATTTCAGTCGCAACACCTTTCTCTTTCAGGCGTACGGCTTCTTCCACGGCGATTTCGCAGAACGGGTTCATCGACATCTTCACGTTAGCGAGGTCGACGCCGGAATTGTCCGCCTTGACGCGAACCTTGACGTTGTAATCCACAACGCGTTTGACAGCTACAAGAACCTTCATGGATTCCTCGTTACTCTCCGGTGAAAAGAAAGTCGCCTAGGCGAACCTGGCGGTTGATGCTCGTGGGCGCAAGGGCACCTCTAAAAACGCTGGCATCTGAACGGGGTGACACTGCCCAAAGCGAATGACGACCGTTCGTCAGTGGTGACTGACGAGTCATTCATTACCGCGGCGTGTAAACTGCGCGCCGAATAATCGCTGCGCATCACCTTGTACTGCCATCGCCCTGTCTTTAGAGGTGCTCTTGAAACCAACAGTCAGCCTACGGCGAGCGCAAAACCGCCCGTATATTGACCGGAACACCTATTCCGGTCAATACGGCAAAATGGCCAGTCATAAGCCGCGTTACTTTGATTTCTCTGGCCTGGAGCCAATTCAAACAAACGTTTGTATTGGACGCTAGGAGTGGTGTAGATATAATGCGCCACCTAGAGAGAAAGGTGGTTCATCGATTGTCCACTTCCGGCATTGCGCTGGGGTTCATGGATGCGACACCAAACCTCCATATTAGAAAAAAAACTGTTGAGCCTTGAGTAGGAGATAACCTGTGGAACGCGAATACATGGAATTCGACGTGGTCATCGTCGGTGCCGGCCCCGCGGGTCTTTCCGCCGCTTGCCGCTTGAAGCAGAAGGCCGCCGAAGCCGGTAAGGAAATCAGCGTCTGCGTGGTCGAAAAAGGCTCCGAAGTCGGTGCGCACATCCTGTCTGGTGCGGTGTTCGAACCCCGCGCCCTGAACGAATTGTTCCCGGACTGGAAAGAACTCGGCGCGCCGCTGAACACGCCCGTCACCCGCGATGACATCTTCGTTCTCAAGAACGCCGACAGCGCGCAAAAAATTCCAGACCTCTTTGTGCCCAAGACCATGCACAACGAAGGCAACTACATCATCTCCCTGGGCAACCTGTGCCGCTGGCTGGCCCAGCAGGCCGAGAACCTGGGCGTGGAAATCTACCCGGGCTTCGCCGCTCAGGAAGCGCTGTTCGATGAAAACGGCGTAGTCCGCGGGATCATCACCGGCGATCTGGGTGTTGACCGCGAAGGTCATCCGAAAGAAGGCCTGTACACCCCGGGCATGGAGCTGCGTGGCAAGTACACGCTGTTCGCCGAAGGTTGCCGTGGTCACATCGGCAAGCAACTGATCAAGCGTTTCAACCTCGACAGCGATGCCGACGCCCAGCACTACGGCATCGGCCTGAAAGAAATCTGGGAAATCGACCCGGCCAAGCACCAGCCAGGCCTGGTAGTCCACACCGCCGGTTGGCCGCTGGACATCATGGGCACCGAAAACACCGGGGGCTCGTTCCTCTATCACCTGGAAAACAACCAGGTGGTGGTCGGTCTGATCGTCGATCTGTCCTACAGCAACACTTACTTGTCGCCTTTCGATGAATTCCAGCGCCTCAAGCATCACCCGGTGCTCAAGCAGTACCTGGAAGGCGGCAAACGCATCAGTTACGGCGCTCGCGCGATTGCCAAGGGCGGCCTGAACTCGCTGCCGAAAATGGTCTTCAAGGGCGGCGCGCTGATCGGTTGCGACCTCGGCACCCTGAACTTTGCCAAGATCAAAGGCAGCCACACCGCGATGAAGTCCGGCATGCTCGCCGCTGAATCGGTGGCCGAGGCGCTGTTCGCCGACAAGGACGGCACCGAAGAGCTGACCACTTACGTCGACGCGTTCAAGAAGAGCTGGCTCTACGACGAACTGTTCGCCAGCCGCAACTTCGGCCCGGCGATCCACAAGTTCGGCGCGATCGTTGGCGGCGGCTTCAACTGGCTCGACCAGAACATCTTCGGTGGCAAACTGCCGTTCACCTTGCACGACACCAAGCCGGATTACGCGTGCCTGAAGCTCGCGGCGGACTGCAAGAAGATCGACTACCCGAAACCGGACGGCAAGATCAGCTTCGACAAACTCAGCTCGGTGTTCATCTCCGGTACCAACCACGAAGAAGAACAGCCTTGCCACCTGAAGCTGACCGACCCGAGTATCCCGATCAGCAAGAACCTGCCGCTGTACGATGAGCCCGCCCAGCGTTACTGCCCGGCCGGCGTGTACGAAGTGGTCACCAAGGAAGATGGCGAGAAGCGCTTCCAGATCAACGCCCAGAACTGCGTTCACTGCAAGACCTGCGACATCAAGGACCCTTCGCAGAACATCACCTGGGTGGCCCCGGAAGGCTCTGGCGGCCCGACTTACCCGAACATGTAAGCCGAACGCTTGAACATCAAGGCTCCCGAATGGGGGCCTTTTTGTTGCCCGGTATTCAGGAATCACCACAGCCCAATCGTAGGAGCAAAGCTTGCTCGCAATAGCGGTGGGTCAGGCGACGACAATTATGGATGACATACCGCTATCGCGAGCAAGCTTTGCTCCTACAGAAAGTCGTCGGTGTATCAGGCCGCGCGTTCATCTCCAGGATTACGCTCAAAGTAGCGCTTGTACTCGCGACTGAACTGCGACGTACTCTGATACCCCACCCGATGCGCGACCTGCGCCACGCCCAACCCTTGCGACATCAACAACTGCTGCGCCTTGAGCAACCGCAGGCGCTTGAGATACTGCACCGGCGACAACAACGTGCTGCGTTTGAAATGCTCATGAAAGGTCGACGCACTCATGTTCGCGCAACTGGCCAGCGTCTCGACATTCAACGGCTCGGTGAAATGCCCGTGCAGGTGGTTGAGTGAAGCCGCGATGCGAGCAAACTGCCCCTGTTGCTCCACCAATGCGCGCAATACATCAGCCTGCGGACCGCGCAATGCCACAAACAACAATTCACGCAAACGCGCCTGCCCCATGATCTGGCATTCCAGCGGATCGTGCAGGCAGCGCAACAACCGCTCCACGCAACCGCGCATGCCGTCATCGAGCACCGTCGAGGTCATGGATTCCAGTGTCTGCGCAGGAATGTTACGCCCCGACACCAGCCCCATGGCCAACACCAATTCGCCGAGCAATATCCGGTCGATGGCGATGGAAATCCCCAGCATCGGCCCCTCCGGCGCGGCAAAGGTTTCGCACTCGAACGGCACCGGCAGCGCCTGAATCAGATAATGGCCGGCGCCGTACTCCAGCGTGCGCGGCCCCAAATACGCCAGTTTGCTGCCCTGGACGATGATGACCAGGCTCGGCTCATAGATCTGCGGGCCACGAGCCACGTCACGACTGGCGCGCAACACCTGCACACCCGACAACGCCGTAGGAGCGAAGCCATCGCGAGTGGTCAGCGGTTGGAGCAGTGAAACCAACGTGGCATTGGCATCGAGATGACGGGTCAACAACATGGGCAGCTCATCACAGAAAAAGTCATGGAAATCGGCATGAAAACATCATCGCAGGTCTGACAGCCAATGCGACCAATCCCAGGCATATGCCGGAGGAATAGGCATGACACCCGGAGGAATCGCCATGGCCGCACCCAGGCACCGCGCCCAGAATGGCCCACCTCACCTGTCACTGCTTTTGCGAGGCTCCTCATGTACACCGCTATCGGATACGCCGCCCAATCGGCCACCACTCCCCTCGCCCCGGTAAAATTCGAACGCCGCAGCCCTCGGGCCGACGACGTGGCGATCGAGATTCTCTACTGCGGCGTCTGCCACTCCGACATCCACCAGGCACGTAACGAGTGGGGCATTGCCGTTTACCCGCTGATGCCTGGCCACGAGATCGTGGGTAAAGTGACCGCCGTCGGTACGAACGTGACCAAGCACAAAATCGGCGATCTGGTCGGCGTCGGTTGCATGGTCGATTCCTGCCGCAGCTGCGAAGCCTGCCAATCCAATCTCGAGCAATATTGCCTCGAAGGCCCGACCATGACCTACGCCACCCCGGACCGGGTCGATGGCAGCAACACCATGGGCGGCTACTGCGACAGCATCGTGGTCAGCGAGCACTTCGTGGTGCGCATCCCGGAAAAACTCGACCTCGCCAGCGCCGCGCCGATCCTCTGCGCCGGCATCACCACTTACTCGCCGCTCAAGCACTACGGCGTGAAAGCAGGCGACAAGGTCGGGATTCTCGGCATGGGCGGCCTCGGTCACATGGGCATCAAGTTCGCCAAGGCCATGGGCGCTGAAGTGACGTTGTTCACCCGTTCGGCGAGCAAGGCTGAAGAAGCCCGTCGCCAGGGCGCGGACCACGTGATCGTGTCTACCGATGCTGAACAGATGAAAGCCGCCGCCGGGCATTTCAACTTCCTGCTGGACACCATTCCGGTGCAGCACGACCTCAACCCCTACCTCGATACGCTGCGTTTCGACGGCGTGCACATTCTGGTGGGCTTGATCGAACCGGTCGATCCGCCGGTCCACGCGGCCAAACTGGTGTTGGGCCGTCGGGTACTCGCCGGTTCGCTGATCGGTGGCGTCGCCGAAACCCAGGAAGTGCTGGATTTCTGTGCCGAGCACAACATCACCTGCGACATCGAAATGCTCAACATCCATCAGATCAACGAAGCGTTCACCCGCATGATTGCCGGTGATGTGAAGTACCGCTTCGTGATCGACATGGCGACGCTCAAGGTCTGATCAGACTTTAGCGGCTCATACCTTCAAGCCAAGCTCCGCCGAAAGCCGAGCAGTGACCCCTTTGATCAGGGGAATCAGCTCGGCCATTTTTTCCAGCGGCATGTACGGCACGGTGCTGGCGATGCTGATACCGGCAACGATACGCTTGCTGGCATCACGGATCGGCGCTGCCACGCAGCGGATCGACGGTTCGTTGTCTTCCAGATCGAACGCGTAACCGCCCGCCACATATTCGACCATGCGCTGCTGAAATTGCTCCCAGGACTGCTCCGGGTGCTGCGGCCAGAACTGACTTTTCCCACCGGCTGGCAGGCTGACTTCGTATAGCCGTTTCCAGTCTTCCTGCGTGTCATCGAGCATCAGCGCCTTGCCGATCCCGGTGCGCGCCAATGGCATACGATGGCCAACCCGCGAACGCATTTCCGGGCCATTGCGCCCCGGATTCTTGTGCAGGTAGAGCACCTCGTCACCCTCGCGGATCGCCAAGTGAACGGTATCGCCGGTCAATGCCGACAACTCATCCAGGTACGGCCCGGCCAATGTCACCAGCGGCAGTTCTTCGCGCGCCTGAAAACCCAGTTCGATCAGCTTCGGCCCCAGCAAATAACCGACTTGCGGGACCACGCGCAGGTAACGCTCGTCCACCAGGCAACTGGCCAGACGATGGGTGGTGCTGCGCGTGGTGCCGATCAGCCGGGCGATTTCCTTGAGATCGCGGGCACCACTGGCCACGGCCTGAACCACACCCAAACCACGAAGCAGTGTCTGGGTGCCGGTCGGCGCGGCGTCCTTGGCGATTTTTGGGGCGTCTTCCTGCATATCCAGCCTTTACCGTTGAGCGAGTGAACGGGCGGCATTATGGTCGCCCGACGGCTGCGACTACAACTTGATACGCTCGACCTTGCCGACCAGCAGCACGTAGGAAAGCGCACCAATCAATGCGAGAACCGCGATATAGGTAATCGCCGGGGCAAACGAATCACCGGTAGCGAGGAAACCGATGACAATCGGCGTGGTAATCGCCGACAGGTTGCCGATGAAATTGAACACCCCGCCGGTCAATCCGAGCAAACGTGCCGGGGCCAGGGTCGAGACCAACGACCAGGTGATCGAGGCCAGTCCGTTGCCGAAAAATGCCAACGCCAGAAAGGCAATCACCAACGGCGTCGAGTCGACAAAATTGGCGCCGATGATCGAGGTGGAAATCAGCAATCCGCCAATGATCGGCAGCTTGCGAGCGAAGCCGACGGTGCAGCCGCGACGGATCAAAAATCCGAGAAGAACCCCGAACACAGCACGCCGACAAACGCCGCGAGAAACGGCAGCGACGCCAGCAAGCCAGACTTGATGAAGTCCATGCCGCGATATTTCACCAGGTAGGTCGGGAACCACGTCAGAAAAAACCACAACGTAGAGTTGAGGCAGAACTGGCCGAGGTAAATGCCCCACAGCTTGCGCTTGCTCAGGACAATCCCCAGGTCGGTCCAACTGAATTTGGCTTTGACTTTGGCTTGTTCAGCCTGGATGTCCACCAGCCCGCCGCCCTCGCGGATCAAGTCGATTTCAGCGTCGTTGGCGCCTTTGAAATCCCGTGGTTCGCGATACACCGCATACCAGATCAGCGCCCAAATGATGCCGAGCACGCCGGTGCTGACAAACACCATGTGCCAGCCGTATTGATGTTGCAGCCAGGCCAGTACCGGCGTGAGAAACGCCAACCCGACAAACTGCCCGGAGGTGTAGAAGCCAATGGCCGTGGCGCGCTCGCGTTCCGGGAACCAGGTGGTGACCACACGGCTGTTGATCGGATAGGCCGGGGCTTCCAGTGCGCCGACCGCCATGCGCAGTACAAACAGTGCGATGAAGCTGGCAGCGAAACCGAGCATCACCGTGGCCAGCGACCACAACAGCAGCGCGACGCTGTAGAGAATTCTCGGTGGCACGCGATCCACCAGCCAGCCGCCGGGGATCTGCATGGCGGCGTAGGTCCAGCCGAAAGCGGAAAAAATCAGGCCAACATGGATCGGGTCGATGCCCAGTTCACTGGTCAGCGCCGGGGCGGCAATCGACAGGTTGCTGCGGTCCAGGTAGTTGATCACCACCGTGATAAACAGCAGCACCATAATGAAAAAACGCTTGCGACTGGGCGTCACCAACGTCGCCTGCCCGGTGAAGGTTTGCGGTTGCATGGGGTGTGCCTCTTCTTATGTTTATTGAGGTCAATGGGGCGCAACGTAACCCTGTAGGAGCAAGGCTTGCCCGCGATGGGGCCCGCCCAATCGACCTCACACTCAACGGTGCCAGTACTGACGCCATCGCGGGCAAGCCTTGCTCCTACAGGGGGCGTGGGAGTCAGGAGGAACTCACCACTCGGCAAAACTGCCATCGGCATGGCGCCAGATAGGGTTGCGCCAGCGGTGGCCGACTGCCGCGCGTTCGATGACGTACTCTTCGTTGATCTCGATCCCCAGGCCCGGGCCGTTCGGGATTTTCACGAAGCCTTTGTCATAGTCGAACACCCGCGGATCCTTGACGTAATCCAGCAGGTCGTTGCTCTCGTTGTAGTGAATGCCCAGGCTCTGCTCCTGAATGAACGCGTTGTAGCAAACCGCGTCCAGTTGCAGGCACGCCGCCAGCGCAATCGGGCCCAGCGGACAATGCAGCGCCAGCGCCACATCGTAGGCTTCGGCCATGTTGGCGATCTTGCGGGTCTCGGTGATACCGCCGGCGTGGGACGCATCGGGTTGGATGATGTCGACGTAGCCTTCGCTGAGCACCCGCTTGAAATCCCAACGGGAGAACAACCGCTCACCGAGGGCAATCGGGGTGCTGGTCAGCGGTGCCAGTTCCTTCAGCGCTTCGTAGTTTTCGCTGAGCACCGGCTCTTCGATGAACATCAGTTTGTACGGATCAAGTTCCTTCATCAGCACCTTGGCCATGGGTTTGTGAACCCGGCCATGGAAGTCGACGCCGATGCCGACGTTCGGGCCGACCGCGTCACGCACGGCGGCGACGTTGGCCAGGGCCAGATCGACTTTCTCGAAGGAGTCGAGGAATTGCAGCTCTTCAGTGCCGTTCATTTTCACCGCGGTGAAACCGCGTTCGACCGCTTCTTTCGCTGCACGAGCGGTGTCTGCCGGGCGGTCGCCACCGATCCACGAATACACGCGAATCTTGTCGCGCACCTGTCCACCCAGTAAATCGCTGACCGAGACGCCCAAGGCTTTGCCCTTGATGTCCCACAACGCCTGATCGATGCCGGCCAGTGCGCTCATGTGGATCGCGCCGCCCCGGTAGAAGCCGCCGCGGTAGAGCACGGTCCAGATATCTTCGATATTGCGGGGGTCTTTGCCGATCAGGTAGTCGGACAATTCCTCGACGGCAGCCGCGACGGTATGGGCGCGGCCCTCGACCACGGGTTCGCCCCAACCGGTCACGCCCTCGTCGGTTTCAACCTTGAGGAAGCACCAGCGCGGCGGGACGATGAAGGTGGTCAGTTTGGTGATTTTCATCTTTTGCCTCTCTTATTAGATGCAGCGCGCTCGGCGCCAAAAAGTCTTAACGCAGAGCGTTCCATGCAGCGACGTAGGCCTTGGCGTTCACCGCCACCTCTTCAGGCGTCATGCCCGGTTTGAACAACCCGGAACCCAGACCAAAGCCTTTGACGCCAGCGTCGATAAACACCTGCATGTTGTCCGCAGTGATCCCGCCGACCGGCGCCAGAATGGTTCCGGCCGGCAACACCGCGAGCCAGGCTTTCACAACCGCGGGCCCCATCTGCTCGGCCGGGAACATCTTCAGCACATCCGCGCCTTCGGCCAGTGCAGCGAAGGCTTCAGTCGGCGTCGCCACACCCGGCGACAGATAGAGCCCCGCCGCTTTCGCTGCGCGCAATACCTTCGGATCGCTATGAGGCATGACGATCACCTGGCCGCCCGCCGCTTTCACCTGTTCGACCTGTTCCGGCGTCAGCACCGTGCCCGCGCCGATCAGGCAATCGGCAGGCAAGGCACTGCGCAGGATGCGGATACTTTCGTACGGCTCCGGGGAATTAAGCGGCACTTCGATGACGCGAAATCCGGCGGCATACAGGACGTTTCCGATGGCAGCCGCCTCTTGCGGACGCAGGCCGCGCAGGATCGCGATCAGGCCGTTTTGCGCCAGGGCTTGCTTGAGCATGTCAGACCTCCAGTCAGGTTTAACGGGATGGGTTGTGTTTGATCAGTCCGGCGGCAACCGCCAGTTGCCACAACCCGCGCTCGGTGGCCTGTTCGGCCAGGGTCACCTGGGCAAAACCGCAGGAGTCGAGGGCCCGGCTGTAGCGGGCACAGAGTTGTGAGTTACCAATGAGGATGATCGACGGCAGGTGCATGCTGTTGCGACGGCGCCGCTGAACGCTGGCCAGGGCCGACAGCTCATGGCCGATCAGCAGGCCGGACAGATAATCAGGCTGGGCCGTGGCACTGAGTTCACCGGTCAACCCGAGGCTGCGTGCGCTGAACAGCGTCGACAACGGCCCGATTTCGCCATCCGCCGACAACGCCACCTGTACGCCACGGTCAAAAGCCTGGCCATCGAAAGACGCGCCCTGTTGCTGGGTGCGTCCGAGAATGCTGTGTTCGCTGAGCACGGCGAAGACTTCGCCGGTCATGAAGGTGTCGAAATGAACGATGCAGCCGTCGGCCACTTCCACCCATTTCGAATGGCTGCCCGGCAAACCGATCAACAGATCGTTGCCCGCCCCACTCGGCAGATTCTGCAACACGCCAAGGATCTGGGTTTCCTCGCCGCGCATCACATTCGGCAGGCGCGAACGCTGAATCACACCCGGCACGATGTGCACATCGACCCCGCGAAGACTGCGAACGGTTTGCAGGGACGTTCCGAGATTGGCTACGTTTGCCGGCGTGTCGCAGTAGTCCGCTTCGCGCCACCCCTGGGCGCTGCCGACCATGCCGCAGGCAATCACCGGCAAGTGCGGCTGGGCGTCGAGCCAGTCACCGCAAGCCGAATCGAAGGCCAATTCAAAACCGTCAGTGCATTCCTGACCGTTGATGATTCGCGGCGTGCGCGGTAGCTGCATGATGCCGGACGACAGCGAACGCTGTTCCAGCACCTGGCCACCCGCGGCGAGTTTGTAAGCACGTAATGAGGTTGTCCCCCAATCGAGCGCGATCAATTGCGCCAGCATCGCTTCACCTGTTTTGTTTTTGGCAGTGAGTGAGCTGGACTATAAACCCGGACGCGCTGAAATCTCAATATATAAATATCACTCCCATATTATGGGATTAAGATAAAAAAGATCGCAGCCTTCGGCAGCTCCTGCATTGACCCTGTGTAAACCCGATCTGTAGGAGCTGCCGAAGGCTGCGATCTTTAAAAGGATCAATTGCCCTCGGCAAACTCCCGCAACACCGTCCCATCCATCCGATACCGCACCCACTCTTCCTGAGGTTGCGCACCGAGGGATTTGTAGAAGTCGATGGCTGGTTTGTTCCAGTCCAGCACGCTCCATTCAAAACGCCCGCAGTCGTTGGCGCAGGCGATTTTTGCCAAGTGGCGCAGCAAGGTTTTACCGGCGCCGCCACCGCGTTGTTCGGGGGTGATGTAGAGGTCTTCGAGGTACAGGCAATTGCTGCCGAGCCAGGTGGAATAGCTGAAGAAGAACACCGCGAAGCCAATCGCCAAGCCGTCCCGCAGGCAGATCAGGCCGTGGGCGGTGGCGCCTTCGCTGAACAGGCTGCGTTCGATGTCGGCAACGCTGGCGATGACTTCGTGGCGGGCACGTTCGTAGTCGGCCAGTTCAGTGATGAACGCGAGAATTTGCGGTGCATCGCTGGGGGTCGCCGGGCGGATCTCGATCGTCATGGACGTGCCTTGTCAGAAGTTGAAAACGCCATACTAAGGCGCAGCGCGACACTCGTCACATGGCAAAGCAAAAAGTATCCTGTAATCCTTCACGCGACCGTGTAGCAGCTGGCGAAGCCTGCGTTCGGTTCGGGCCGCGTTTGGACGCAGCAGTCGTAAAGTCAGACGACGCGGTGCATCTGGATGACCGTATGCACAGGATTTACGACTGCTGCGCAGCCGAACGCAGGCTTCGCCAGCTGCTACACGGTCGCGTCGCCACAAGAGTTACTGCCTAAAAGGATGTTTATGACCGCCGCCGCTTTCGCCCCACTGCAAACCCTCGCCGAGACACTGTTGCCCCACGCGCTGGAACCTTCGGAGGACGGCGCCCACGACCTGTCGCACTTGCAGCGGGTGTGGCACAACGCATGCGTGCTTCATGCGCAAGAAGGCGGGAATCTTGAAGTGCTGCTGGCGGCGGTGCTGCTGCACGATTGCGTGGCGGTGGAAAAGAACTCGCCCCTGCGTTCCCAGGCGTCTCGATTGGCCGCGGAAAAAGCCGCAACGCTACTGACGACACTGGATTGGCCCAACGCAAAAATCGCCGCCGTCACCCACGCCATCGAAGCCCACAGTTTTTCCGCCAATATCGCCCCGACCACCCTCGAAGCGAAAATAGTGCAGGACGCCGACCGACTCGATTCCCTCGGTATGCTCGGCGTCGCCAGAACGTTCTATATCGCCGGGCGCATGGGTAGTGCGCTGTACGACCCGCAAGACCCGGAAGCCAAAGCGCGGGACTACGACGACAAGCGCTTTTGCCTCGACCATTTCCAGACCAAGCTGCTGCACCTGGCGGACGGTTTCCAGACGACCACCGGCCAACACCTGGCGCAGATTCGCCATCAACGACTCAAGGGCTTCATGGAACTGTTCAAGGAAGAAATCGGCGTCTGCGGAACCCCTTACTCCGGTCCGCGCTAACCCTGAAATCGGCAACCTCGGACCTAACATCGGCGACTTGCATGGTAGATAGATAAAGCGCTCATTTATCCGGTCAAGGAACCGCCTCATGTCTACCGTCCCACCCCAGGTCTCAAGCAAGTTGTTCGGCCTGTTTTGCCTTGCCAGTTACCTGCTGTCGCTGTCCTATGGTGCGACGTTTTTGCTCTCGCTGTTGATCGGTTCCCAGGGTGGCAATGAACATGACGCCGGCAGCGTGATTTCGGCGGCAATGCTCAGCACCTTTGCAGCGGTGATTGTCTCCGGGCACCTGTCGGACCGGCTCGGCGCAGCGCGTTCGATTGCCCTGTTCGGTCTCTTGCTGGTGGTGGCGAGCCTGGGCTTCGCGCTGACACCAGGCTTCGGCAATCTGCTGCTGTTTTTCGGTCTGTTGCTGGGCCTGGGCTGGGGCGTGTTCTACGCCTTGGGGCCAATCATTGTGGCGAGCCTGGTCACGCCGTCCCAACGAGCCAAATACTTTGCGTTGCTGTCGGGCAGCATGATGACCGGCATTGGCAGCGGCCCGTTGCTCGGTCGCGCCGCCAGTGCGTTGGGCTATCCGGTGACAGCGGCGTTTTACCTGGCAGCGCTGGCCAGCCTGGTCGGTGTCGTGCTGTTCTGGCGATTGGATTCGCACCTGAAAAAAGCCCACACCAACCCGACAGCGGTGTCACGAATTTCCTGGGGCGCCGCACAGCAAGTACTGTCCTCCAAAGCGCTGTTTCCTATCATCATGGTCGGCCTCGGCGGCTGCGTCTTTGGCGGGCTGTCGAGTTTCCAGACCAGCTATGCGGCGACGCGCGCACTGGATTACTCGCTGTTCTTTTTCGGGTTTATGGGCGCTGCCATCAGCAGCCGCATGCTGATCGCCGGCTTCGTGGTCAAGCGTGATCCATTGCGCGCATCCTGCCTGTTGTCGGGGCTGATGATGGGTTCGATCCTGATGTTCGGCTTCGTGGTCGACAGCAGCTTCACTTACCTGCTGGCGGCGGTGGTGCTCGGGGTCGGTTACGGCCTGACCTATTCGGTGATCAACGGCCTGGCAGCAAACGAAGCGCCGACCGGCACCACTGCGCAAGCCTTGCTGCTGTTCAGCCTGTCGTACTTTATCGGCGTGTTCGGCTTTCCGCTGCTGGCCGGGAAGATCATCGTCGAGCACGGGATGGCGAGATTATTGTTTACGCTTTTGCTGATTGCCGCGTTGAACTGGCTGATCACGGTGGGCCGGCTGCTTTGGCGTCGGGTTACACGCGCCAAAGCGCTGCAGCAAGCCTGGACCGTTCGTCATTCATCAGGCACCAATCCAGATCGAGGGCGGACCAACATCAGGTAAGGACTCTAATAATTGGAGACGACACCATGATCATGTCCCGGCTGACCGCCCTCGCTCTCGCTGCCCTGCTGTCCTCTACGGCCTTCGCTGCCACCATGGCCTCCGGCACCGGCCCGACCGACCCGGTCGAAAAACCCAAAGCCCCGGCCATCCAGGGTGCCCCGGGCATGAACACCAACGGCTCGGGCATCGACAGCAGTTTGCCGCCAGCCACGGGCACTGATCCGCGACTCCAGGGCAGCGATGCCGGCCGTCAAGGCGGGATGAACATGCCGGACACCCAGATACCCGATAACGCCGGCAGCGGCAGCGGCTCGAAAACCACCACCGGTGGTTCGGGCTCTGAAGGTGCCGGCCAATAGAGCGCCGACGCGAGTACCGCAATACCCTATCCACATCCATGAAAGAGGTCACCATGAACGTCGATAAAAACCTGGAAAAAGAAGTCCTGACCCGTCTGCTGCACGCCCACCCGAGCGGTTTGGGCAAGGAGGTCCTGGACAATTACCGGGGGGAGAAAGTCGTGGCCAGTACCCTCGCCACTTTGCAAGATCGCGGACTGATCCACCATGGTCATGTGACCTGTAACGAGGCTGGCGAGCATTCGCTGAGCCTGCCGATCAAACTCAGCGCGGCGGGAGTTGAAGCGGCGCGCAAGCTGGACGTTTAACCGCAGCACGATCAACAGCTCGCAGCCTTCGCCAGCGCCTGCACGGTTTTGCCATACCCGGAGCTGCCGCGGGCTGCGATCTTTTAAACATTCGTGAAGCCAGGAGAAATCCCATGCCTCGTGGAAGCAAAGACACCGAGTAAAAGCGCAAGGCCGAACACATTGAGGACAGCTACGAACACAAAGGTGTTCCGAAGGATGAAGCCGAAGCCCGGGCGAAGAAGATTCCGGGACGGTCGGGGATGCGTAAACAGGCATTGATTGAGGCGTTGCGCAAGGCTGGCTGAGGGTCAAAATTGATGGTGCATTTGGAGGCCCCATCGCGGGCAAGCCTTGCTCCTACAGGGGGTCGCACGCACCTGTAGGAGCAAGGCTTGCCCGCGATGGCGATACATCAGTCGGCCAAGGTTTGACTGATCAACGCATCCACTTCAGCAGCCCCCGGCGAAGTCGCCGGCCCCCACCGAGTCACGGCTAACGCAGCCGCCGCATTCGCCCGCCGCGCCGCCTCCACCGCCGGCAACCCTTGCGCCAACCCGGCCACAAACACCCCGGCATGGGCATCCCCGGCGCCGTTGCTGTCCACCGCATCAACCTTGAACCCTGGCACATGCCGGCACTCACCGCGCTGACGAATCCAGCACCCTTGTGGCCCATCACGCACCACCATCAAAACATCGGCCGGCAGGTGATCGACCAACCGATCCAATGCCTCGGCGATGTTGGGTGCCCCGGTAAACTTCAGCGCCTCGACGCCGTTGCTGGTCCACAAATCGATCCGCGCCAGCAAGGCTTGCATCAAGGGTTCATCCGGCGAATCCACCAACGGACCCGGATCGAACACCACGTTGATCCCGTTCGGCAAACCCAGCACCCACTCCACCAACGCCTGGGCCTTACCGCCATGCAGCAGGCTGTAGCCGCTGACGTAGACGTAGTCGCCCGCCTCGGCCGGCACGCTCGCCAGGTCTTCTACGGTCACTTCGCCTTCAGCGCCGATGTAGGAAATGAAACTGCGCTCAGCCGAGGCGTCGGTCACCGCGACACACAATCCGGTATCGCGCTCGGCAGGGTCGGCGATGCCGATCCGAATGCCTTCGGCCTTCATCGCTTCCAGGCCAGGTCGCCAAAACGCCCGGTGCCATGGCGGCCGAGGTAGACCACCGACAAGCCATTACGCTGGGCCGCGGCCATCACGTTGAACCCGCCGCCAGCTTCGAAACTGGCGGACTGAGCCAATACGTCACCGCCCGCCTGCGGCAGTTTATCCACGGCCATGACCAGGTCGATGATGACCTGGCCGGTGTGCAACAACTTAGGCATGAGCGTTCTCAATCAGTGCAGCGCGACGATCCTTGGCCCCGCCGAGTACAAAGTAAATCCCGCCGGCCACCAGGAAGGTCACGATCCAGCCGAGGCCGTTATGGCCCAGCCAGGAGTCGGACAGGACGCCGCGAAACCAGATGTTTTCGGCGGTGGTGCCGATGGTGGTGAAGCTGAAACCCAGCACGATTGCAAATGCCCATGCACCGAAGGCGCGCCACTCGATACCACCGCGATACCAGTAAGCGCTGTTCGGGCTGACGTCCAGCAGGTCTTTGGGGCTGTAGTAATGACGGTGAATCAAGTCGACTACGAAGATCCCGACCCACGCAGTGATTGGCACTGCCAGCAGCGAAATGAAGGTGATGAACGGACCGTAGAAGCTGTCGGCAATCAGCATGAAGTAGATCGAGCCGGCGAAGATCGCAACGATATCAACCACCACTGCATACACGCGCTTGACCTTCAGGCCGAGGGTCAGCGTGGTCAAGCCGGCGGAGTACACCGACAGGTTATTCGACAGCAGCAGCCCGCCGAACGCGGTGATCAGGTACGGCACGGCCATCCAGGTCGGCAGCATGTCGCGAATCGCGATGATCGGATCAGTGGCTTGAGCCAGGTCGTTGTTGCCGACCGACAGCAAGCCACCGAGGGTAATCAATAGCACCAGCGGAATCCCCGCACCGAATGCGGCCGAGGCGACCAGGCGCACGGCTTTGACGCTGCGGTGCTGGTAGCGCGACATGTCCGCGCCTGCGTTGGCCCAACCAATCCCGGTACCGGCCGCCATGGTGCCGACACCGATGATCATTGCGCTCAGCGGTGCCGGCGTGGCGTTGAACACCGCACTCCAGTCGATGGTCGCGCAGAGGAAACCGCCGACCAGAATATTCAGCGCGCCGAACACGTAGGTCGCCCACTTCTGGATCACCAGCAACGTGGCGTGACCGAGGCCTGACACCGACAGGGTCAACAGGACGAAAATCGCGATGAAGATCAACGTCAAGACTGGCGCGCTCTTCGCTTCCACCGGTGAGCCAAACAGGATCGAGCACAAAGACAGCAACACGAAGGCTGCGGTAGTGGTGTTGACTGTTTCCCAACCCAGGCGCGACATCAGCGAGACCACGGTCGGGCCGATGTTGCCGCGCACGCCGAAGATCGCTCGCGACAGGGTCAGGCTCGGTGCACGACCACGACGGCCGGCGATGGAAATGATCCCGACCACCGCGAACGAGCCGGCGGCACCGAGGATCGCGACAATGATTGCCTGCCAGATCGCCAACCCGCGAAAGGCCACGAGGGTCGCGCCCAACGGCAGGCCGAGGATGGAGATGTTGGCGGCGAACCAGACCCAGAACAGTTGCAGCGGATGACCGTTGCACTCACTTTCCGGTACCGGTTCGATACCGCGGGTTTCCAGCTGCCCGGCGCTTGGCCCGGCGTTCGATGAACTCATGTTGGATGCTCCTGTTGCCATTGTTTTGGTTGTGGGCAGACGGATTTCTAAGTGACCTGTGCGACCCCGCGTAGGCGCTGCCGAAGGCTGCGATCTTTTGATCTTGATTTACAGTCGCCTCAAGGCTGCCAAGATCAAAAGATCGCAGCCTTCGGCAACTCCTACAGGGTTTTCGATCCTCAGCGGAGGGTGAGGAGTCCTTTCACAAGGGGTTCCAGCTCCAGGCCATTCACGGTTTTGACCTGTTCGATCATCCGCGCCGGCCAACTCTCAAGCCCCAGACAGGCCCCGAGCATCGCGCCGAGAATCGCCGCGATAGTATCGGTGTCGCCGCCCAGGCTGGCGGCCATGCACACCGCGTCGAAGGCGTTCATTTCGCCAATGGCCACTTGCTGAGCCAGGGCAAACGAGACCACCACCGATTCCTGCGAAGCCACCGAGGTGCCGATCACGTCGTACAGCAAGTCCGCCAACAAGGCCTTGTCACTGTCGACGCTGAGGGTCCTTGCCCAACTGATCCGCGAGGCAATACGTCCGCCGGCAACCCAGTGACCATGGCTTTCAGCTTGCTGGGCGATCTGCATGCCCAGGTTCAAAGCCTCGCCCAGGTCCATGCCATTGATGCCGGCCGAGACCACCGCCGCCACCGCCGCCGCACTGGAAATTCCCAGCGTGGTGTTGTGGGTGACCTGGCAGGCTTGCACCACCGCCTTGATGAAGCGCTGCGGATCGGCGACATCCACCGCGATCCCGACGGGGGTGATGCGCATCGCCGCGCCGTTGGTAGTGCCGTAGCGCCCCGCCTCTTCCGGCGAATGACCGGCGAGAATCATCTCGATCGCGCGTTTGGTCGAAGGGCCGAGCAAATCCTGCGAGCCCTTGGCCTGCATCTCGGCTTCCCACTCAATCAATCGCTGGGCGAGCACGGCTGGTTCGATCCGTCCTTCGCCGTCAATCAGCAATTGACCGACCAGAATCGCCTGTTCGGTGTCGTCGGTGATCGAGCCTTTGGGCATGTTGGCGGCGATCGGTTGATCGGGGCCGGCATCTTCCAGGTCGGTAATTTTGCCGAAGCGCGCCTTGATCTCGGCGCGGCTCAAGGATTGGGTCGGCATGCCCAGGGCGTCGCCCAACGCCAAGCCATAGAACGCGCCCAAGGCACGATTGAGCGCGGTCACTTTGACTCTCCAAATTGCAGATGCAAACGAAAATGCACCGGGTCGAGCAAACTTTCGACCTGCTCCATGAACCGCCCCTGACGGTCGTAGGTGGTGCGCAGAGCCTTGAGGAATACCGTGCCGTGCGGGCGACCGAGCAAGTCGGCGTCTCCGGCACTCAAGGGTTCGGCGCCGATCCATTGATCACCGCGTTCGCCGATGTAGCCGTAGGCGGCCAGGGTGATGGTCAACGAGTTATCAATCAGGCCAACCCGCGGCAGGCTTTCCAGGCCCCCGGTGGCGGGCATCAGTGAACGTTCGAGGGACACCAGCGTGCCGTCGTTGGAACGGCGGCGACGATCAAGGGTGATGAACTTCTCGGTGCCGAACCGCGACAACAAGTCGGGACGGCTGACCGCCTCGAGCCGCAGCACTTCGGTGTTGATCAACGCCCCGCTGTCCGCCAGGGCCTGAGCCCAGCCGCTGCGCTGATCGAGCACCACACCGTCGAAGGTGACGATGGAGCCGACTCCGCTTTGCGTGGCGATGTAGTTGCGCCTCTTCAGTTCGGCCAGGGCTTCACGCAGCGTGCCGCGGCTGACCTTGAATTCTTGAGCCAACTGATGCTCGCCCGGCAACAGAAAGCCGTCCTCCATGAGGCCGCTTTCAATGCGCCGGATGAGTTCGTCGACCACCCGTTGTTTCTTGTCAAATCGAACCTGTCTAATCATGTACAAAGTGATAACCGAAACAGGGTCGGACGGGCAAGGGATTTGTTAAGGGAGGTGACGGAAGGCAGGAACGATCACAGATCAAATGTGGGAGCGGGCTTGCTCGCGAAAGCGGTCTGTCTGACACATCAATATTGAATGTGCCGACGCTTTCGCGAGCAAGCCCACTCCCACACTGGACCTCCTGCACCCACACATTTTGTGTGAGGCAGGTGAATTTATTTAGCGTTGTTTCAGTCGGTCAATCACCACCGCCAGCAACAGGATCGAACCGCGAATCACATACTGATAAAACGTATCGATGTTCTTCAGGTTCATCGCATTCTCGATGATCGCCAGAATCAGCACCCCGGCAATCACGTGCCGGATCATGCCAATCCCGCCACTCAACGACACCCCGCCCAGCACACAAGCGGAGATCACTGTCAGCTCAAAACCCTGGCCAATCATTGGCTGGCCCGAGGTCATGCGCGAGGCCAGAATCACCCCGGCCAACGCCCCGATCAAGCCGTGCACGGCGAAGATAATGATCTTGGTCCGATCAACGTTCACGCCGGCCAGCAGCGCCGCTTCCTGGTTGCCACCGATGGCCATGGTGTTGCGCCCGTAGGTGGTGTAGTTCAGCAACCAGCCGAAAAACAGGAAGCAGACGATGGTGATCAGGATCGGCACCGGCACGCCGAACAACTGGCCGTTGCCGAAGACGAAGAACTGCTCTTGCGACACGCCCACCGCTTTACCGTTGGCAAAAATGTACGCCAGGCCACGGACGATCTGCATGGTCGCCAACGTCGTGATCAACGCATTGACCCGCAATTTGGCGATCACAATCCCGTTGATCAACCCGACAATCAGGCCCATGAACAGCGCCGCGACCACACCGAGGAACACGCTGTCGGTGTCGCGCATCACCACCGCCGCGACCACGCCGGCACAGGCAATCACCGAGCCCACCGACAAGTCGAAATGCCCGGACGCCAGGCAATACAACATGGTGCACGCGGCAATCCCGGTGGTGGAAATCGCCAGCCCCAGGCCTCGCATGTTCAGCGGCGAAAGGAAATTGTCGATCAGTAAGGTGCAGGCCAGGAAGATCCCGATGGCCGCCAGCAGCATCACCCAGTCATCAAGAAAACGCCGCAGGTCCAGGGGTTTTCGTGGGGTTGGCAGTGCGTTGTTTTGGATGGTCATAGTCACCTCTCAGTTCGCCACGCCGTCAGCGCGTTGGCGCGGCAAAGCCAGTTGCAGCAAGTTGGATTCATTCGCTTCGGCGCGGGACAGTTCGCCGCGCAGCGCGCCTTCGCACAGCACCAGGATGCGGTCGGAAATGCCCATGACTTCCATCAGGTCGCTGGACACCACGATCACCGCGATGCCGCTTTGCGCAAGGTTGTGGATGATCTGGTAGATCTCGGCCTTGGCGCCGATGTCGATGCCGCGAGTCGGCTCGTCGAGCAGCAGGACTTTCATCGGCATCGACAGCCAGCGGCCAAGAATGGCCTTCTGCTGATTACCGCCGGACAGGTACATGATTTTTGCGACGCGCTGGGCGTCTTCACTTTCAGCGCTGCGATCTGCTTGTCGGCGTTGCTCTTTTCCCACAGGCCGCGCAACAGGCAACCGAAGGTGGAATGGGCGCCACGGGCGCTGATGTTGATGTTCTCGGCGACGCTGGAAAGCGGCATGATGCCCTCCTTCTTGCGGTCCTCGGGGCACAGCAAAACCCCGGCGGCAATCGCATCGCGCGGTGAGCGCAGTTTCAGTTCATGACCGCGCAATTCCAGGCGTCCAGCGGTGTTGCGCGTCAGCCCGCTGAGCATCCGGAACAACTCGGTGCGCCCTGCCCCTACCAGGCCAAACAGCCCGAGGATCTCACCTTTGTGCACCTCGAAACTGACCGGTTCACGCAAGCCCGGACCGAGTAAACCGTCGACCTTCATGGCCACCGCACCTCGCTGGCGTGGGCGGTAGTCGTAGATGTCCTGGATGTCGCGACCGACCATGCAGGTCACCAACTGGTCGTGGGTCAACTCGCTCATGTTCTCGAACGTGCGCACGAAACGGCCGTCCTTGAACACGGTCACCGCGTTGCAGATGCGGAACACTTCTTCCATGCGATGGGAAACGTAGAGCACCACTTTGCCTTCGTCCCGCAGGCGACCAATGATCGCCATCAAGCGATCGATTTCCCGGCCGAGAGGCTGCTTGTGGGTTCGTCAAACGCAATCACATGGGCGCCACGGGACAACGCCTTGGCGATTTCCACCAGTTGCCGCTGGCCGAGGGACAGGCGCCCGACTTTCTCTTGCGGATCGATTTCATCGGCCAGGCCCTTGAGGCAGGCCAACGCTTGATGGCGCAAGGCGCCGCGATTGATCAGACCGAAACTCGCCGGCAAATGCCCGAGGAACAGGTTTTCCGCCACGGTCATTTCCGGGACCAGGTGCAGCTCCTGGTGGATCACCGCCACGCGGCTGGCGATGCTGTCGGCGGTGGACTTGAAGGCCATCGTCTGCTCGCCGATCTGCAGGTCGCCGCTGCTCGGGGTGTAGGCGCCGCCGAGGATTTTCAGCAGCGTCGATTTGCCGGCGCCGTTCTCGCCCATCAAGGCATGAACCTGCCCCGGATGGGCGACGAAGCTGATGCCGTCCAGCGCCTTCACGCCGGGAAAGGTCTTGCCGATCCCGTTAAAGCGCAAGCTGGCGCCGCGGTGTTCTGGTGTTTGTGTTTGCGCTTGCATAACCACCTCATCACACAGATCAGGCAGCCCCGTCGCCAGGGCCACCGATGAAATCAACCGGCCTTCAGTTCCACAGGCCGATCTTTTCCAGTTCCTGCTTGAAGTTCTCGCGCGTGATCAGCGTCACGTCATCCATGGCGGTGTATTTAGGCGGCTCTTTGCCGGTGGTCACCCAGTCAAACATCATGCTCGCGGTGTTATAGCCCTCGATGTGCGGGCTCGGCAGCATCGAGCCGAAGAAGCCGCTGTTGGGTTTCTTCAGTTCGCCGATGGCGTCGGTGCCGTTGATGCCGATACCGATCACGTTGGCCGCCGCAAACCCGGCGCTTTCGGTGGCGCGCACGCCGCCCAGCACGGTGTTGTCGTTCATGCCGCCGATGATCAGGTTTTTCGCGCCGCCGGGCAGTTTCACCAGCGCCGAGTTAGTGGCGTCCATGCTGCCCGGTACGTCGAGGGTTTTCTGCGCGGTGTAGAGGATATGGTCTTTCGGGAAGCCCGCATCTTCCAGCGCCTTGGCCGAACCGTCGGTGCGTTTCTTGCCGGTGTCGAGTTCGTTAAAGGTGTTAATCACCGCGTAGGTTTCTTTCCAGTCCCAACCGCGCTTTTTAGCTTCGGTGGCCATGGCATTGCCCTGTTTCTGGCCGACTTCGAACGCCGCCATGCCGAGGTAAGGCACGTCTTCCATGAACTTGCCGCTGGCATCGACAAACCGGTCATCGACCGCCATCACTTTCAAACCGTTGAGTTTGGCCTTGGCCACGATGGCCGGACCGAGGCCGACGTCCGGCGGGCAAATCACGAAGCCCTTGGCGCCGTTGGCCGCCAGGCTGTCGATGGCCGAGAGGGTTTTCTCGCCGTCCGGTACGGCGATCTTGATCACGGTGAAGCCCTTCTCTTTCCCGGCCTTCTCGGCGAAGGCCCATTCGGTCTGGAACCAGGGCTCTTCCGCCTGTTTGACCAGAAAACCGATCTTCACTTGCTCGGCCGCCAGCAGCGAACTGCTCAGGCTGACCGCCGTGACCGCCAGAGCGGCACAGCACAGGGAACGGATCCCACGACGACGATTCATAAGCTGACTCCTTGTTATTTTTTTTGAGCGTTATTTGAAAGCCGATGCAGCGGTCAAACCGTGAAGCCAATAGTCATATTGTATGATGATTGGATTTCAGACCGAGTTCCGCGCCTGAAATCCATTTGCTCAGTCGTGGTACATCACCGAGCGACCACCATCGATGGTGATGCAGGAAGCATTGATGAACGGCGCTTCATCGCTGGCCAGGAACACGGCAGTCATCGCCACTTCCATCGGCTGACCGATGCGGCGTGGTGGATGCAGATCAAAGGCCCGCTGACGCTCAGCCTGTGGGTCGGCAAAACCGTTCCAGTAATCGACGTTCAATTGGGTTTCGATGTAGCCCGGTGCAATGGCGTTGACGCGAATACCCTTCGGGGCGTACTCGATGCCGAGGGCACGGGTCAGGCCAAGCAAGCCGTGCTTGGCCACCGGGTACGGGAAGCACCCGGGAATGATGTGAGTCGAATGGGTCGAGGCGATGTTGATGATGCTGCCGATGCCCTGCTCGATCATCTGCGCCAGCACGGCCTTGCAGCCGTACCAGGCGCCGTCCAGGTCGATGGCGAAGCAACGGCGCCAGTCTTCTTCGGTCATTTCCAGCGGATCGCGGAACACGTTGACCCCGGCGCAGTTGACCAGCACGTCGATCCGTCCGTGACGTTCGACTGCCAGTTTGGCCATGGCGTGCAGGTCTTGCTGGTTGGACACGTCAGCCTTGATTGCCTGGACGTCGAAACCTTTGCCCCGCCAGTGGGCCGCAACTTTTTCGACTTTCTCGCCCTGGATATCGCTGATGATCAGCTTGGCTTGCTGGGAGGCGAAGGTCGCGACGATTGCTTCACCGATGCCTTGAGCCGCGCCTGTCAGCAACACGACTTTATTTTTCAGTCGTTCGCCCTTCGGCGGCTCGGGCACCGGTGGCAAGGAAAGAGCTTCAGCCATGGATCAAGGCTCCTTTTTCCAGGCACAACAAAAACCGGGCACCTGTCGATGTCCGGCCGAAAAGCTTTTGAGAAAATCGCTGCATCACTTCACCTGTTTTGTTTTTTTAAGTGTGAGTGCGTGTAACTGATGGAGCCGACTATAAACCCGACCACCAAATAATCTCAATATATAATTTTACATCTCATATATTGGGATTTAACCAGCAAATCTCGTACAGAATTTTCCGGGTACATCCAACCGAATCGACAGAACTGCGCCGTCCAATGGATGGTTGAGCGGGCTGGCAGCACTGGTGATGTAGAGGGTTTTCAGGTCTTCACCGCCGAACACACAACTGGTGGGGCGGCTGATGGGCAGTTCGATGATTTGATCGATACGGCCTTGGGGGCTTAATCGCAGCAGACAGCTGCCGTCCCATCGGGCGTTCCAGAGATAGCCCTGCGCATCCATTGCCGAACCATCCGGGCCGCCGCGCTCGTGGGGACCGAACCAGACTTGTGCAGTTTCGAGGTTGCCGTCGGTGCGGATGACGTGTTCGTAGAGCGTACTGTCGAGGCTGTCGGCGAAATACACGCGGGTCAGGTCATCGCTCCACAACAGCGTGTTGGGAATGCCCAGCCCCCTGAGCAGCGGCGTGACCCGCGCATCGCGATCGATGCGAAACAAGCCACCGGAACGGCGCTCGATGGGCAAGTCCTCGCCCTGCTCACCAATGTTGTTTTGCATGGTGCCGAGCCAGAGCCGGCCGAGCACATCGCAGCGGGCTTCGTTGGGACGATTACCGGGTTGTGGGTCGGCGATGCAGAGCAAGGTCAGGCGCGGTTCCAGGCCTGGCGAATCCAGGTCCAGTCGATATACGCCGCTGCTCAGGGTCACCAGCGCATCGCCGCTTTCGCAAGGGATGAAGGCCGACACGTGTTCGGGCATTTGCCAGATCTGCACGTTGTTGCCGATCAATCGCAGCGCTTGTCTGCCGGCGATGTCTACCCAGTAGAGCGCTTGGGTCGGTACATCCCAGAATGGGCCTTCACCCAGTCCTGCCCGGTGTTCGGTAACGGCAGTCCACGTCATGAAACCTCCTGCATTGTTCTTGTTTTAATGTGGGAGGGCGCTTGCTCCCGAAGGCTGTGGATCTGTGACATCAATGTTGAATGTGTCGACGCTTTCGCGGGCAAGCCTTGCTCCTACAAGAAGGGGATTTGTGTTGTCAGCTGGCTTTTTTGTCGGCCATGACTTGCGGGTAGAAACGCTTGATCGCCAGGTCGGCGTTGTCGATCAGGGTCATGCAGGCCCACACGCCCCGCGCGGCATCCCGGGCCGCGATGGCGTCGGCCATGTCTTTGTGGATTGGCAATGTGCGGCGCAGTTCGTCCGGGTCGGCGGCGGAGACCTCGAACGACACCGCCAGCAGCGCACCGAGGGCCGGGACCATTTGTTCGATGAATTGATTGTGGCTGGCGGCGAGGATGCACTCGTGGAAGAACTGGTCGGCGCGGTTGTAGTCAATGCCGCTGTCCACCGCTCGTTCCAGCGCGTTGCAGGCCTGAAGGATCGCCTGCACCTGTTCGACAGTGGCCCGTTCACAGGCCCAGCGCACGGCCATGGGTTCGATGGTGCGGCGCAGGTCGAGCAAGTCGTCGACAAAGTTTTCCGGCAAGCCGCTGCGGGACAACCAGCCGACGACTTGCGGATCAAACAGGTTCCAGCGGCGCACCGGCAGCACTCGCGTACCGACCTTTGGCCCGACTTCGAGCAGGCCTTTGGCGACCAGGGTTTTGATGGCTTCGCGGATGACCGTGCGACTGACCCCGAGCTGCTCGCCCAGGTCGGCTTCAACCTTGATGGTTTCGCCGGGCTTAACCTGGCCGGCAGCAATCCAGCAGCCTAGCCAATCGACCGTCGACGCATGAAAACTGCTGGACATGGGAACCTCAATGGAGGGACGGCAAAAAGCCGTTCGCAATGGAGGTCCACGCTAATCATCATATGATTGGGTGTCAATTTGATTTTTGAGGTGCACACAAAACAAAAGTGGGAGCGGGCTCGCTCGCGAAAGCGGTGTGTCAGAAAACATCTCTGCTGACTGACACTCCGTCTTCGCGAGCAAGCCCGCTCCCACATTTTTGGTTCGTTTATGGCTCTAGACCGATGGGGAAGAAAACACCGCCACTCCACACACCCAACCATCGCTGCCCGTCGATTTCACGGCTCACCGCCAGTTCCACCAATTGGTAGAACACATTGCGATGGATCAACGCTTCAAGGTTGGTCCGCACGTGCACGTACGGCGCAGGCTCCTGGGTCACTGGATCAATCATCACGCGGATGGGATGTTCAGCGCCCGCCTCGGCCGTCTCATCGACATTGGTGGTGAAGCGCAAGACCTGGGCTTCGCCCTCGCCTTCGACGTCCACGGCAATCGCCACAAACGGCGCGTCATCGACCTTGATGCCGACTTTCTCGACCGGGGTGATCAGGAAGTAATCATCGCCGTCGCGGCGAATGATGGTGGAGAACAGCTTGACCATCGGCTTACGCCCGATCGGCGTGCCCAGGTAATACCAGGTGCCGTCGCGGGCGATGCGCATGTCGATGGCGCCGCAGAAGTCGGGGTTCCACAGGTGGACCGGGGGCAAGCCTTTGGTCTTGGGGATTTGCCCCAACAGGTCGACGGCTTTTTGCGGGCCACTCATGGCGATCTCCTATGAGTTACTGGTCGCTAAGCCCCAGCAAGCCACGAGCGTATTGCTCCAGCGGCGGGCCCAGCAGGTCTTCTGGCTTGGTGTCATGGAACGTCAGTAAACCGCCACGACTCTTGATCCGTGCAGTATCAATCAAATACTGGGTACTGGTCTCGATCAACATGATCTGAATCACCCCGCTGTCGATACCGAGACGGTCCACGGCTTCCTGGTCGAGCCATTCGTCCGAGTTGCCGATGCGGTCGTCAGCCTTGGCAAACCGAGTGTAGAGCAGGTAATGCGCGCCAGCAGCACGAGCTTCAGCCATGGCGGCGTCGAGGCCTTCCGGCGCACGGGCGCGGCGGACCATCGGGAAATATTCGATAAAGCCTTCGAAAGCTGTTTCAGCCACCACGTTAGGCCGTGGGTAGGCGCTGCCCGGCGGCGCGAAAGCCCCCTGGGCGATGTAGATGAACGAGTCCGGCTGAATGCGGAAGTTGTTCACGCGCTGGCTGTTGCTGTGATCCAACAGCCCCGCGTCGCTCATGTGGTAGCGAACACCTTCGCCCATATCGCTGACATTCATGCAGCCACCAAGCGCCAAAACGGCCAGCAGCAAAACCAGGCTACGCATCCTACCCTCCAGAGGCCGGTGACGGAAAACCGGCGAATGGGCGTTGAATGCAGCTTCCGCGCCAGCTCCATAGGCTGTGGTGATTCGGAGGTTTTTAAATGATAGGGAGATCGCTTTCGCGGGCAAGCCTCGCTCCTACGGGTTTATGTCGTTCACAAGTTAGTGGCCGACATCAATCCTGTAGGAGCGAGGCTTGCCCGCGAAGAGGGACTATCAGCCGCCGATGATTTTCATGATGGTCGCGCCACCGGAGAACGCCACTTCCTGCTTGTCCCCCAGGGCTTTCACCAGCAGTCGCTGCAAGGCCGGCAGCGCTTGATGGCGCGGCTTGTCCAGCAGGTCGCCGACATAGTGGCGATTACTCGACGACAGGCAGCCATGGAGCCAACCGGTGGACGACAGCCGCAGGCGTGAACAGGTCCGGCAGAACGGCACGCTTTCGTTGGCGATCACGCCGAAGTGGCCCACCCCCGGAATCGCGTAGCGTACCGCCGTGGCATCCACCGGCGCGTCGGCTTGCAGGTATTCGTAGCGCTCACCGATCAGACTCAGCAACTGCTGAAGGCTGACGAACTGTTGCAGGAAGGCGTTGTTGTCGCTGGCCAGGTGACCCATGCGCATCAGCTCGATAAACCGCAGCTCATAGCCACGCTCCAGGCAGTAATCGAGCAGCGGCATCACCTGATCGAGGTTCTGCCCGCGCAACGGCACCATGTTGACCTTGATCTTGATGCCGGCAGCTGCCGCCTGGTCCATGCCATCGAGCACCGTCGCCAGATCGCCACCACGGGCAATGGTGCGAAACGCACTGGCGTCCAGGGTATCGAGGGAAACGTTGATGCGCCGGATGCCGGCATCCACCAGCAGCGGCAGTTTTTTCGCCAGCAGCTGACCATTGGTGGTGAGGCTGATGTCCTCAAGGCCCATCTGGCCGACGGCAGTCATGAAGGCTTCGAGTTTGGGGCTGACCAGCGGCTCGCCGCCGGTGATGCGCAAACGCTCGATGCCGGCGGCCTCGATCAGATACGCCACGCCACGCGCCATGGCCTCGGCCGACAGTTCATCCTGCGCCGCCACCAAGCGCTTGCCGTTAGGCACGCAATAGGTACACGCGTAATTGCAGGCGGAGGTCAGGCTGATCCGCAAATTGCGAAAACGCCTGCCTTGACGGTCAACGATCATGGTCACTCCGGCGAAAGGATATTCGGACCGCTAAAACCTGACTCACAAATCAAGTTTTAGCAAGTCCCAAGCCTGAGTATATTCCTGCGGTACTGCGCCATGTAGCGAAATAATGGCGCAATAAGGCAACTGAATGGTTCAGCTGCTTGGCGTGTCGGTATCGCGCTTGCGCTTGTTGCCCATGCGCACGCCGATGTCCATCAGGAACTGGAAGAAACCTTCCTGATCTTCCAGCACATTGCTCCAGAACGGCGAGTGATACAGCGCCACGGCGCCGTGCACCAGCGCCCAGGACGCGCAGTAATGGAAGTACGGCGGCACGTCTTCGAGCTTGCCTTCACTGATCCGGCCCTTGATCAGCAGGGTCAGGCGTTCGAAGTTCGAGGCACGGATCTTGTGCAGCTCCACGACCATCTCCGGTACCTGGTTGCCCTTGACCACCTTTTCTTCCAGGCGATCGAACAAGCGATAGCGTTGCGGATCGCGCATGCGGAATTCGAAGTAGGCCCGGGACAGGGCTTCCTTGTCCTTGTCGACATCGGCCGAATGCAACAGCTCGTTCAAATCGCGCTCGTAATCGAGCATCAGGCGCAGGTAGATCTCCGCCTTGGATTTGAAGTGCTTGTAGATCGTGCCTTTGCCGATACCGACGGCATCAGCAATCATCTCGACGGTGACACTGTCTTCACCTAGTTCGAGGAACAGCTTGAGCGCGGTATCGAGAATTTCTTGCTCGCGGCGACGAAACTCACGGACCTTACGAGGTTCTTTATGCATAAGAAAAGGTCTGTTGGGGTCAAAATTCGAAGCCGCGTATTATGCCTAACTTGCGCAAAAATGCACGGATCATCCGAGCATATCTGTGTTTCCTGATGATTTCATGCAGGGTCGTCGATTGATGAGAACTCTTCCGAAGCGCCCGTATTCCAAATTTGTTTAAAAACCGGGGCGGCGAAACTGGCGTCGGCGCAATACTGATCAATACTTGAACTGTCGGCGAGGCATCTCCCCCAAGTGTCGCGCCGATATAGGTACCAACGGACCGCGTACCTTTGTTTTACTCCTAATGGTCTTAACCCGGATTCACCCCCCAGAACCCGGGTTTTTTTTGCCTGCGATTCAGGGGTCATCGACCCCGTAGGAGCTGCCGAAGGCTGCGATCTTTATCGGCGTTACACCGAAGCCCTGACGTGCGCCAACGGAAACAACCGCTTGAAGTTCTCAGTCGTCTGCTCGGCAAACCGCTCATAAGACTCCCCCCGCAACATCGCCAGAAACTCTGCCACTTCCCGCACATATTGCGGCAGGTTCGGTTTACCGCGATAAGGGATCGGCGCCAGGTACGGCGAATCGGTTTCCACCAGCAAACGGTCGGCCGGCACTTTGCTCGCCACATCTCGCAGGGCATCGGCGTTGCGGAAGGTCACAATCCCGGACAGAGAAATGTAATAGCCCATGTCCAGCGCTGCCTTGGCCATGTCCCAGTCTTCGGTAAAGCAATGCAGCACGCCAGCCTGGGGCAATGCAGCCTCGCGCAACAGGTTCAAGGTGTCGGCGCGAGCTCCACGGGTGTGGATGATCACCGGTTTGCCGGTCTGCCTGGCGGCTTGCAGGTGCAGGCTGAACGATTGCTGCTGGAGCTCGGCCGCTTGCGGCTCGTAGTGATAATCCAGGCCGGTTTCACCGATCGCCACCACGCGCGGATGATTCAGCTCTTGCAGCAGCCAATCGAGCGCGGGCGCGGCACCGGGCTGAACATCCAGCGGATGCACGCCCACCGAACAATCAACGTCGTCGTAACGCTCGGCCAGGGCTTTGACATCGGCGGCATTTTCGACACTGACGCCAATACACAGAAAGTGCCCGACCCCGCGCTGACGCGCCGCATCGAGTGCGGCATCCAGAGAGCCGTCGTGAGCGGCGAGGTCGAGGCGATCAAGGTGACAATGGGAATCTACGAGCATAAAAGGGCTGCAACTTACATCGTATGAGTAGGACGGTCGGATTTCAGGGCTCCGGCCAGATGAGTTTCGATTCGACTGCGGGCGGTGTTGTCACCGTCATTGAACTGCACGCCAACTCCGGCGGCCCGGTTACCCTGTGCACCTTTGGGAGTGATCCAGGTCACTTTGCCGGCGACCGGAATCTTTTCCGCCTCGTCCATCAGGTTCAGCAACATGAACACTTCATCGCCCAGCCTGTAGCTTTTGTTGGTCGGGATGAACAGGCCACCGTTCTTGATGAACGGCATGTAGGCGGCGTACAGCACAGACTTGTCCTTGATGGTCAGGGACAGGATGCCGTTACGGGGTCCGGTGTTGAGCGGTTCATTCATGCTGACCTCCACTGCTGATGGTCAGAGTCTAGGCGCACACGGTCACTTCTGGATAGGCAAAGACGCCCATTGCACCAACAGCGCTTCAAGCAACAACGCCGGATTGAGGTTGGCTTTGCTCATCACTTTCTGACGCTGGGCGAGAATCCAGTCCTGAATAGCCAGCACTTTGCCCTGCGCGGTTTTCTGCGCCAGGTATTGAATGACCTTGCGCATGTCCGTCAGGCCCAGGCCTTCCTCATCCTGGGTCAACTGATAACGCAGGATCAGGCTCGACCAATCACAGAACCAGTCGAACAACAGCAATTGCGGGATGCTTTTCCATTCTTCGGCGAGCTGCGTCGGCGACTGCTGTTGCTTGAGCAACTTCTTCACGCCTTCGACCACCAGCGCCCGCTGTTCGCGTACGCCTTGTGTCTGCAACTTGACCGCGGCCAATGGCGAACCGGCGGCCAGGGTCAGCAGTTCGACGCGTTCTTCCTGCGAGCAATCCGGCAGAGCCGTCGCCAACCAGGCCAGGCTCATCGCCTCGCTCGGCAGCGGACAGGCCTGCTGCTGGCAGCGGCTCTTGATCGTCGGCAACAGACGACTGGTCTGGTGGCTGACCAGCAGCAACACCGTATCGCCGGACGGCTCTTCAAGGCTTTTGAGCAAGGCGTTGGCGGCGTTGACGTTCATTGACTCTACCGGCTCGATCAGCACCACTTTACGCCCGCCCATCTGCGCAGTCTGGACAACGAAACCGACCAGATCACGAACCTGATCGACCTTGATCGCCTTGTCCGCCTCTTCCGGCTCGAGAATGTAGTTGTCGGGGTGACTGCCGGCCTTGAGCAACAGGCAGGATTTGCACTCGCCGCAAGCATCCTGCGCGGTTGGACGCTGGCAAAGCAGATGCGCCATCAGTCGCTCGGCCAAGGCACGCTTGCCGATCCCTGCCGGGCCATGCAGCAAATACGCGTGAGCATGCTGTTTACGCCCCGCCAACTGCTGCCAGAGGGCGTCCTGCCATGGATAGGCCTCAGCCACGGGCCAACTCCAGCAAGCGCGGCAGCAACGCATCCAGCGACTGCTGAACCTGCGCCAGCGTCTGGGCAGCATCCACCAGCACATAACGCGCAGGATCTGCTTCAGCACGCGCGAGGAAAGCACTGCGCACGGCATCAAAAAAGGCTCGACCTTCGAGTTCGAAGCGATCCAGTCGACCGCGTGCACTGGCACGGGCCAGGCCGATTTCTACCGGCAGATCGAAAATCAGCGTCAAGTCCGGGCGCAAGTCGCCCTGGACGAAGGTTTCCAGCGTCGCGATGCGCTCCAGCGACAAACCGCGACCGCCCCCCTGATAAGCGTAAGTCGAGTCGGTAAAACGGTCACACAAGACCACCGCGCCACGAGCCAACGCCGGGCGAATCACCTCGGCCAGATGCTGGGCTCTCGCGGCGAACACCAGCAACAGCTCGGTGTCGGGGTTCATGACTTCGCCCACCGGCGCCAGCAGCACTTCGCGGATGCGCTCGGCCAACGGCGTACCGCCCGGCTCGCGGGTCAACAACACTTCGATACCGGCGGCGCGCAGGCGCTCGGCCAGGTATTCGCGATTGGTGCTCTTGCCGGCGCCTTCGGGGCCTTCGAGGGTAATAAACAAGCCAGTCACAGGCAGTCCTTAATCAGAGTCATTGCGGGCTTTGCGGCGCGGGTGCATCCGGTGCGGGTGCAGGCTCTTGCGCCGGCGTTGGCGGTGATGCTTCAGGCGCGGTCGTCGGTGCAGGAGCGGGCTTCTGCGTCGGCACCTGCGGCACTGCTTCGGTCGCGGTATCGGGGGATGCGGCGGGGATCGGCGTTTCGGCATCCGGCGTCACCGGAGCATTAGCCGGTGCCGGGCTGGAGCGGTAATCGGCACGACGCTTGAGCTGGAACTCGCGCACTGCCGTGTTGTGGGCGTCCAGGTCATCGGAGAACACATGGCTGCCGTCACCGCGAGCCACGAAATACAGGCTGTTGCCGGCCACCGGGTTCAACGCCGCATGAATCGCTTCACGACCGACCATGGCAATCGGAGTCGGCGGCAGGCCGGAGATCATATAGGTGTTGTACGGTGTCGCTTCCTTGAGATGGGCGCGAGTCAACTTGCCCTGGTAACGATCACCCAGACCATAGATCACCGTCGGATCGGTCTGTAGCAACATGCCGATCGCCATCCGCCGCACAAACACGCCGGCGATTTGCCCACGTTCTTGTGGCACGCCGGTTTCCTTCTCCACCAGCGAGGCCATGATCAGCGCCTGATAGGGTTCGGTGTACGGCGCATCGGCAGCGCGCCTCTCCCATTCCTTGGCGAGCACTTCGTCGAGGCGGTCATAGGCTTTTTCAGCAGTTCGGCGTCGGACATGCCACGCACAAAACTGTAAGTGTCCGGAAAGAAGCGGCCCTCAGGGAAAATCCCGCTATGGCCCAGCTTGTCCATCACTTGCGTATCCGTCAGACCCGTCAGGGTTTGTTTGAGCTTGTCGTCCTTGGCCAGCGCCGCACGGACCTGCCGGAAATTCCAGCCCTCGACCAGCGTCACGCTGTACTGCACCACTTCACCGCGCTTCCACAGATCGATCAGACCATCGACGGTCATGCCGGGGAGCATGCGGTATTCGCCGCTATGGATCGGCGTGCCGGCGAGATTGAAACGCCAATAGACGCGCAACCAGAACGCGTCCTTGATGACGCCATCGGTTTCGAGTCGAATGAAAGTGCCGGTCGGCGTAGAACCTTTGGGCACCTCCAGCAGTTCTTCCTGGGTGATGTTCAGCGGCTGTTCCAGTGCCGAATTGATTTTCCAGGCCGAAGCGCCCAACAGCAGCCCCGCCAGAACCAGTCCGGTTTCCAGCAGCAGCAAGAATTTACGTCTCACGTATCAAGCATCCAGTAGCGCGCGGGCAATGGTTTGGAGTTTACGGGTGAGCGGGCCAACCGACCAGCCCAGTGCTGCATAGGCGCGAACCGGCCAGATGCCATACACGCTGTTGCAGATGAAGACTTCATCGGCCCATTGCAGTTGATCGAGGCTGATGTCGGTAATTTGCGTGGGGATCCCCAATGACGCAGCCCGACACAATAATTCAGCGCGCATCACGCCGGCCACGCCGCAGCGTTTGAGATCGGCAGTGATCAGTACGCCATCGCGGACCAGGAACAGATTGCTGAAGACACATTCGATCACGCGACCGGCCTGATCAAGCATCAAGCCTTCGGCGTGCTCGGCGTCTTGCCACTCGGAACGGGCGATAACCTGTTCAAGTCGATTCAGGTGCTTGAGGCCGGCGAGCAAAGGTTGTTTGGACAATCGTGTCGCACAAGGGAACAAACGAACGCCCTGCTCCCCATGAATAACAGGATAAACGGCGGGAGGGTTGCCTTGCAGAATGCGCCGGGCCTGAGCCGAAGGATCAGGGGCGTAACCGCGCAAACCGTCGCCGCGGGTGAGGATGAGCTTGAGCACACCTTCACCCAGCACGGCGGCATAGGCTTGCAACTCGCTGCGGATCAACAGGTGATCGGCAGTGATCGCCAGGCGCGAACAGCCGTCAGCCAGACGCGACAGATGCCGATCCAGCAACAACGGTTGCCCACCGCGCACTGCGATGGTCTCGAACAGGCCATCACCGTAAGCCAGGCCGCGATCCTTCAGCGACAGAACGTCAGCCGGCTGACCGTCGACCCAGCTGTCCATCAGTCCGCGAACCGGCGGAACACCAGCGAGCCGTTGGTACCGCCAAACCCGAAGGAGTTGGACAGCACCACATCGATGTCCATGTTGCGCGCGGTGTGTGGCACAAAATCGAGGTCGCAGCCTTCGTCCGGCTCATCAAGGTTGATGGTCGGCGGCGCCACCTGGCTGTTGATCGCCAGCACACTGAAGATCGCCTCGACGGCGCCCGCTGCACCCAGCAGGTGACCGGTCATGGACTTGGTCGAACTGACCGCCAGTTTGTAAGCGTGATCGCCAAACACCGACTTGATCGCACGGGCTTCAGCGAGGTCGCCGGCCGAAGTCGAGGTGCCGTGGGCATTGATGTACTGGACCTGGTCGCCATTGATCCTGGCGTCGCGCAGTGCATTGGTGATGCAACGTGCAGCACCGGCGCCATCGGCGGGAGGCGAAGTCATGTGGTAGGCATCGCCACTGGTGCCAAAGCCGATCAGCTCGGCGTAGATCGTCGCGCCGCGAGCCTTGGCGTGCTCCAGTTCTTCGAGGACCAGTGCACCGGCACCGTCAGACAACACGAAGCCATCACGGCCCTTGTCCCATGGACGGCTGGCGCGGGCGGGTTCGTCGTTGCGGGTCGACAGCGCGCGGGAGGCACCGAAGCCGCCCATGCCCAGACCGCAGGCCGCCATCTCGGCGCCGCCGGCAATCATCACATCGGCTTCGTCGTACATGATGTTGCGTGCCGCCATGCCGATGCAGTGCGTACCGGTGGTACACGCAGTGGCGATGGCGTAGTTAGGTCCCTGTGCCCCCAAGTGGATGGACAGGAAACCGGAAATCATATTGATGATCGAGCCAGGCACGAAGAACGGTGAAATTCGACGAGGGCCGGAATCATGCAGCGTGCGGCTGGTTTCTTCGATATTGGTCAAACCGCCAATACCCGAACCCATGGCCACGCCGATGCGCTCGCGGTTGGCGTCAGTGACTTCCAGGCCGCAATTGCGCATAGCCTGAAACCCTGCGGCCAGACCGTATTGAATGAACAGGTCGAGCTTGCGAGCTTCCTTGACCGACAGATATTCCTCGACATTGAAGCCCTTTACCGAGCCGCCAAAGCGGGTGGAATAGGCAGAAAGGTCGGTGTGTTCGATCAGACCAATGCCACTGCGGCCAGCCAGAATGCCCTGCCAACTGCTCGGCACATCCGTGCCCAGTGGCGACAACATACCCATACCGGTGACTACGACGCGTCTACGCGACACAGCACTCTCCTTTTTTCAAATGACGACTTTGCATCAGGCCTAAAGAAAAAACCGCACGCCGTGATGGCAGTGCGGTTTTTCCATGACAGCAAGCAACGATTACAAGCTATTAAGCCTGGTGGTTAGTAACGTAATCGATTGCAGCTTGTACAGTAGTGATCTTCTCAGCTTCTTCGTCAGGGATTTCGGTCTCGAATTCCTCTTCCAGAGCCATCACCAGCTCAACGGTGTCAAGGGAGTCGGCACCCAGGTCTTCAACGAAGGAAGCAGTGTTGACCACTTCTTCTTCTTTAACGCCCAGTTGCTCAGCAACGATTTTCTTGACGCGCTCTTCGATGGTGCTCATACCTTGTTTTCACTCCTAATGGACAAATTCAGGCAGCTGGCCAGTGGGTAAGTGTATAGAAAGACTTTTCAGTTTTTCAACTGAAAGCTTCACTCCTCAAACCCAGGGACCCTCTGCCTATAAATAGATTGCAGCTTTATAACGGATTTTAGACAGCTCGTATGACATTTTTTTGAAGCAATCCGTCACATTTAACTCATGTACATCCCGCCGTTCACCGGGATTGTAGCCCCAGTAACGTAAGCCGCACCGTCGGACGCAAGAAAAGCGACCACAGACGCGATCTCTTGAGCTTGCCCCAGACGGCCCAGCGGAATCTGCGTCTGCAAGGCTTCACGCTGCGCCTCGGGCAGTTCGCGGGTCATATCGGTGTCGATGAACCCAGGGGCCACCGAGTTTACCGTAATCGAACGCGAACCGACTTCACGCGCCAATGCACGGCTGAAACCTTCCAGACCGGCCTTGGCGGCTGCGTAGTTTACTTGGCCTGCGTTGCCCATGGCACCCACAACAGAGCCAATACTGATAATTCGTCCCCAACGAGCTTTGGTCATGCCGCGCAGAACGCCCTTGGACAGGCGGAACAGACTGTTCAGGTTGGTATCGACGACGTCATGCCATTCGTCGTCTTTCATGCGCATCATCAGATTATCGCGGGTGATACCGGCATTGTTGACCAGGATCGCCGGCGCACCGAACTGTGCACTGATGCTCGCCAGTACCGCAGCAACGGACTCGTCGCTGGTGACGTTGAGTTCCAGGCCAGTGCCCTGGATACCATTTTCTTTCAGGGTAGCGGCAATGCGCTCGGCCCCCGAGGCGGAGGTCGCGGTGCCGATGACGATGGCGCCCTGACGACCCAGTTCCAGGGCGATAGCCTGGCCGATACCACGGCTCGCGCCGGTGACCAGTGCAACTTTACCTTGCAGACTCATGCAAGCTTCTCCTGATTCAGACCAACGCTGCGCGGGCGGCAGCGAAAGCGTCTGGGGTGTTGAGGTTGGATGTCGACACGCCTTCGGCGCAGCGTTTGTTCAGCCCGGCAAGCACCTTGCCCGGGCCGCACTCGACCAATTGGGTCGCGCCCTTGGCAGCCAGTGCCTGGACTGATTCAACCCAGCGCACAGGCTTGTAGAGCTGCTCAAGCAAATCGCGCTTGAGGGTTTCCAGATCGGCCGGCACGCTGGCGCTGACATTCTGTACCACCGGGATCTGCGGCGCCTGCCAGTCAATGGCAGCGATGGACTCGGCAAACCGTTCGGCCGCCGGACGCATCAGTTCGCAGTGAGACGGCACGCTGACCGGTAACGGCATGGCGCGCTTGGCACCACGGGCCTTGCAGCCTTCGATAGCGCGCTCGACCGCTGCCTTGGCACCGGCGATAACGACCTGACCCGGGAGTTGAAGTTGACCGCACTGACCACTGCGCCTTGCGCCGCTTCGGCACAGGCTGCCAGCACGTCGGCATCTTCCAGACCGAGGATAGCGGCCATGCCGCCCTGCCCGGCCGGAACGGCTTCCTGCATCAACTGGCCACGACGCTCAACCAGCTTAACGGCGTCGCCCAGGCTCAAGCTGCCTGCAGCTACCAGGGCGCTGTATTCGCCCAGGCTGTGACCGGCGACATAAGCTGGGCGCGCGCCGCCTTCTGCCAGCCACAGACGCCACAAGGCGATCGAGGCCGTCAGAATGGCTGGCTGGGTTTTATCGGTTTGATTGAGCTGCTCTTCCGGCCCTTGCTGGGTCAGTGCCCACAGGTCGTAACCCAGAGCATCGGAAGCTTCTTTGAATGTTTCGAGGACAATCGGATGTTGCGCGCCCAACTCGGCCAGCATGCCGAGGGACTGCGAACCCTGTCCTGGAAAGACGAATGCGAGGGAAGCAGACATGTAACAAGCCCCTAATGATCTTGTCGTCGGAGAATTGACGTCCCGCTTGGGGACGCAAGAAACTGACAGTTGGATGGCCAATTGAACTGAGCGGTCACATTTAAGCATTGTCCGACGAAAACGCCTAAGGCAACAAATCCTCCAGACGACCGTGAAGCCGCTCCGGGAGGTTTTCCTGAATCTCGATCAGCGCGCGCTGTATCGCACTCTGAAAGCCCTGCACCCCGGCCGAACCATGGCTTTTCACCACGATGCCCTGCAAGCCGAGAAAGCTTGCGCCATTGTGCCGCGCCGGGGCCAGATCGGCCTGCAAGCGCCTCATCAAAGGCAGCGCCAGTGCACCGACTATTTTCGACGCCAGGTTTTTCCTGAACAAGGCTTCAATGCGCCCGGCAATCATGGTCGCCAGGCCCTCGCTGGACTTGAGCAGGATATTGCCGACAAAGCCGTCACACACCACCACGTCCGCCTCGCCCCGGTACAAACCGTCACCTTCGACAAAACCGATGTAATTGATACCACGGGCACTTTGCAACAATGTTGCAGCAAGCTTGACCTGCTGATTACCCTTGATGTCTTCGGTGCCGATGTTCAGCAACGCCACACGCGGGCGAACGACACCCAGGGTTTCTGCCGCCACCGAGCCCATGATTGCGAACTGCAACAAGTGCTCGGCGCTGCAATCGACGTTCGCGCCCAAATCCAGCAACTGGCAATAACCCTTCTGGGTCGGAATGGCCGCGACCATCGCCGGACGATCGATGCCCGGCAAGGTCTTGAGCACAAACCGCGACAACGCCATCAGCGCGCCGGTATTGCCGGCGCTGACACAGGCCTGGACCTTGCCATCACGCAGTAACTCAAGCGCCACGCGCATTGACGAATCAGGCTTGCCGCGCAACGCCTGGGCAGGTTTTTCGTCCATGGTGATGACTTCGGACGCCGGCGTAATCGACAGGCGCGCGCGATCCACAGCCGAATGACTGGAGAGCAGTTCTTCTAAAAGGTTGGCTTGACCGACGAGGGTCAGGTGCAGCGAGGGCGTAGCAGACAGGCAAGCAAGACTGGCCTGAACAATGCTGCGGGGACCGAAGTCCCCGCCCATTGCGTCAATCGCGATGACTTGAGCAGACAAGTGATTACTCGTCAGCGCCCTTGTCGATCACTTTACGGCCACGGTATACGCCTTCTGGCGATACGTGGTGACGCAGGTGAATTTCACCGGTGGTTTTTTCTACAGACAGAGTGCTTGCCGTCAGGGCGTCGTGCGAACGACGCATGTCACGGGCAGAGCGGGATTTTTTGTTCTGCTGAACAGCCATAATTGATTAACTCCTAAACGTTTGGGTCACGCTTTAACTGCGCCAATACACTGAACGGGTTGGACCGCGTTACCTCGTCCTCGCTCGGTTCGGGCTCATCGAGACCCGCCGGCTGCTGGCATTCTTCCGGATGATGAGCAGGCACAATGGGCAAGGCGAGCAGAAGCTCCTCCTCGATCAGTGACTGCAGATCCAATGGATCTTCGCCCAGTTCCAGCACGTCATAACCTTTCGGCAACGACTGGGTATTCGCACCCTCCTTCACCACAGCATAACTGCATTCGCTATGGATCGGCAGGGTGACCAGCTCAAGACAACGCTGGCAAACCATTTTGACCTCGGTGTCGATAAAGCTGTGGATGACCACAGATTTACGTTCATCTCGTTCAAAAACGAATTTAGCCTGCACCGTACCGACAGTGTCGGAAAGCGGGTCGCAGAGTCTCTCCAAATCGGCCAGCAGCATTTCACCTTGAAGGGTGGTGCCACGATCAGCCAATTTGCGCGGGTCAACGTGAGGTGGAATCGGGTCATTCAACATAGGCGCAGCATTATAGGGATGCACCCAGCCATGTCAAAGGAAATTCAGCCCTGTCCGTCACTTGGAAGCCTCGATAGAATTCGCCCCTGCCTTTTGGAGATGCGCATGCTGCCTTTATTACTCGCTTCAAGCTCGGTTTATCGCCGGGAATTGCTGGCCCGCCTGCAGCTTGAATTTACCTGCAGCTCGCCAGACATCGACGAAAGCCATCGTCACGACGAAGCCGCAATCGACCTGGTAAAACGCCTGGCCGAAGAGAAAGCACGCGCACTGGCCAGCAGCCATTCGGCTCATCTGATCATCGGTTCAGACCAGGTGGCGGTACTCGGCGGACGGATTATCGGCAAACCCCACACCTTCGAAAAGGCCCGTGAGCAGTTACTGGCTTCCAGCGGCGCCAGCGTGACCTTCCTGACCGGCCTGGCCCTGCTCAATAGCCAGACCGGCCACTGCCAGGTCGATTGCGTGCCCTTCACCGTCCACATGCGCGCACTCGATCAGGCGCGCATCGAGCGCTATCTGCGCGCAGAACAGCCCTACGACTGCGCTGGCAGCTTCAAGGCCGAAGGTTTGGGAGTGAGTCTGTTTCAGAGCACTGAAGGCCCTGACGCCACCAGCCTGATCGGCCTGCCATTGATTCGCTTGATCGACATGCTATTAGCTGAAGGCGTACAGATCCCCTGAGCACCACACCCTTGTAGCAGCTGGCGAAGCCTGCGTTCGACTGCGAAGCAGTCGTAAAAACCTGAGTACGAGGCCTTCCTGAAACAACGCATTGCCTGATTTTACGACTGCTTCGCAGCCGAACGCAGGCTTCGCCAGCTGCTACAGGGATTGCGCTCGCATAAAAAAACCGGCCATCAAGGCCGGTTTCTTTATGCCGCATGAGTATTAGCGCAGCGACGGGCCGTTAAACCCCATCCACATCGCCAATTGCTCAGCCACGCTGGCACCAAGCTTCTTCGAGAAGCGATCAAACGTCGACTCCTGAATAGTGAAGTCCACCAGTTCTTTCTCGCCGATCACGTCACGAGCGACCGAACTGGTATTGCCCAGACCATCGATCAAGCCCAGCGGCAGCGCCTGCTCGCCAGACCAGACCAGCCCGGAGAACAACTCCGGATGCTCTTTATCCTTGAGACGATCGCCACGCCCCTTCTTCACACTGCTGATGAACTGCTGGTGCGTGGTATCGAGCACGCCCTGCCAGAACTGAGTTTCCTCGGGCTTCTGCGGCTGGAACGGGTCGAGGAACGATTTGTGCTCGCCAGAGGTGTAGGTGCGACGCTCGACACCAAGCTTCTCCATGGTCCCGACAAAACCGTAGCCGGCCGCCGTCACACCAATGGAACCCACCAGGCTCGCCTTGTCCGCATAGATCTCGTCCGCCGCGCTGGCGATGTAATAAGCGCCGGAAGCGCCGAGATCGGAAATCACCGCATACACCTTGGTATCCGGGTGCAAGCCACGCAGACGCTTGATCTCGTCGTACACGTAACCCGACTGCACCGGACTGCCGCCCGGGCTGTTGATGCGCAGGATCACACCCTTGACCTTGGTGTCTTCAAAGGCCGCACGCAGACTGCCAACAATGTTGTCGGCGCTGGCAGACTCCTTGTCGGCGATCACGCCATTCACGTCGATCAACGCTGTGTAGCTGGAGCCGCGGGTAGCACTTTTTTCCATGTCTACCAGCGGCGAGAACAGCAGCAACACCCCAAACAGGTACACAAAGGTCAGCAGCTTGAAGAAAATCCCCCAGCGACGGGAGCGGCGCTGTTCCTGCACACTGGCCAGCAAGGTCTTTTCCAGCAGCTTCCAGCTTTTATCGTCACCGCCATCCGCGCTTGCCTTGGCAGGCGCTTTCCATTCGTCGGTCATGCCATCTACCCCAGCAAAAACGTATTAAGCCTGGTTAAGCCAGGCGTGCAATTCTGAAAAACGATCAATGGCCAGCTTCGGCTCGAACAGCCTCAATGCTTCGATGGACTGGGCGCCGTAACTCACCGCAACCGAATCCATGCCGGCGTTACGCGCCATCTGCAGGTCAAAAGACGAATCCCCGACCATCAGCGCCTGTGCCGCAGGCACATCGCAATGAGCGAGAATCTCTTCAAGCATCAGAGGGTGAGGCTTGCTGGCAGTTTCATCCGCCGCACGGGTGATATCGAAATAGGTCTCCCAGCCGTGCGCCTTGAGCACCCGATCCAGCCCGCGACGAGCCTTGCCGGTGGCCACCGCCAAACGGTAGCCCTCAGCCCGAAACGCTGCCATCGACTCGAGCACACCCTCAAACAGCGGCGAAGGCACAGCCTCTGCGGCGATGTAGTGATCGGCATAGTGCTGACGGAACACTATCAGCTCGTCATCGCCGATTTGCGGATACAACGTGCGAATGGCCTCGGGCAACCCAAGGCCGATAATACCTTTGACGGCAAAGTCATCGCACAACGGAAAACCGGAACGCTCGGACGCGACATGCATCGCCTCGACAATCCGACCAATGGAATCGGCCAGCGTGCCATCCCAATCGAAAATCAGCAGTTTGTAATCAGAGGGGTGCACTCAGGCGCTCCACAGTCTTGGCCCACATCTCATCCACAGGCGCCTGCAGCTTCAGCTCGCCGCCATCAGGCAGCGGCACGGTCAGCATGTAGGCATGGAGGAACAGGCGCTTACCGCCCAGGTCACGAATTTCCTTGCTGAAATCGTCATCACCGTACTTGGTGTCGCCAGCAATGCAGTGTCCGGCGTGCAAGGTATGGACGCGAATCTGGTGAGTGCGACCGGTGATCGGCTTGGCTTCGATCAGGGTGGCAAAGTCACCAAAACGACGCAGGACCTTGAACACGGTCACAGACTCCTTGCCCTCCTCCTCGTCGACCTCGACCATGCGCTCGCCGGAGCGCAGATTGCTCTTGCCCAGCGGCGCACGGACTTGCTTGATCGAGGCCGCCCAGTTACCGCGGACCAGCGCCATGTAGCGCTTATCGATACCATCGCCGCGCAATGCCGTGTGCAAGTGACGCAACATGCTGCGTTTTTTGGCGATCATCAGCAGGCCGGAGGTGTCACGATCGAGACGGTGAACCAGCTCGAGCTCCTTGCAATCCGGACGCAACTGACGAAAGGCTTCGATCACCCCGTAAGTCAAGCCGCTGCCGCCGTGGACAGCGATGCCGCAAGGCTTGTTGATCACGATCAGCGCCTTGTCCTCGAAGACAATCGAAGCCTCGAGGCGCTGGAGCAGGCCTTGTGCCAGTGGCACCGGCTCGTCGCGTTCAGGCACGCGAACCGGCGGCACGCGCACGATATCACCCGCCTGCAGCTTGTATTCGGGCTTGATCCGACCTTTGTTCACTCGCACTTCGCCTTTACGCAAAATGCGGTAAATCAAGGTCTTGGGCACGCCTTTGAGCCGGGCGAGAAGGAAGTTATCAATGCGTTGGCCGGCATATTCCGGCGAGACCTCCAGCAGTTGTACGGCTGGGGTCGAAGGGGCAGTAGTCGTCATGGCGCGGATGATAACAATTTTTTATGGAATTGAAGCACTTAATCATTGCTGCTATAGTCGCGAACGCCGCCAAAAGCGGCCTGGACAGCGGACTAACGGTCAAAAACCGGCCCTGACCAACGCAATTCACCAGGACGCGAGGCCGTCCTACGGGGCTTTCGCTACGTAACGGTGGAGTTTGCAGGTGTAACGAGCGCAGGTGACATGAGGCCTGAATCAAGCAGCAAAGCAGAGTTTTCACTCGCCTTGCGAGCCAATATTCATGGCCAGTTCACAAAGTGCAGTCAGCTGCGAATGACCCCGAGCGAACGCTTCGGAAACAACGCCTAAATTAGCCATGATGCGTGACCTCCCCCTTTCGGAGCTCACGGTAAATGCCAACCCGCTGCGGATTCTGCGCGCGGCAGCACCCGAATTATCAGGGATACGTGTAGGGTGGAGATGCACAACCGCTGGACTGTGTAGCAATAGGCTTTATCAAGACGCTTCATCTCGTCCACAGCCGCCGGTTGATTCCTCCTCCTGACTGAGTGCTTAAGTAGCCACAGCAAGCAGGACGCGTACGTCGCGACGCCGGCCCACATTGGCCGGACATCGCTAGACACTGGAGTGTCCAACCACACTCCTGACGCACCTGACACCGACCGTGAGAAGTCGTGTGTGCCGAACGCCGTTTCCGGCAGCCCGGAAACCGACGGTACTACATGAAAAGAATGCTGATTAACGCAACTCAACCCGAAGAGTTGCGTGTTGCACTGGTAGATGGCCAACGCCTCTACGACCTGGACATCGAATCCGGTGCACGCGAGCAGAAAAAGGCCAACATCTATAAAGGCCGGATTACTCGCATCGAACCAAGCCTTGAGGCTGCCTTTGTCGATTTCGGCTCTGAGCGCCACGGCTTCCTGCCCCTCAAAGAAATCTCCCGCGAATACTTCAAGAAAGCCCCCGAAGGCCGCGTCAACATTAAAGACGTCCTGACCGAAGGCCAGGAAGTTATCGTTCAGGTCGAAAAAGAAGAACGTGGCAACAAGGGCGCAGCCCTGACCACTTTCATCAGCCTGGCCGGTCGTTACCTGGTGCTGATGCCGAACAACCCGCGTGCCGGCGGTATCTCCCGTCGCATCGAAGGCGAAGAGCGCAACGAACTGCGTGAAGCCCTGAACGGTCTGGTTGCTCCAGCCGACATGGGCCTGATCGTTCGCACTGCCGGCCTGGGCCGCAGCAGCGAAGAAATGCAGTGGGACCTCGACTACCTGCTGCAACTGTGGACCGCTATCAAAGAAGCCTCGCTGGATCGCTCCGCGCCGTTCCTGATCTACCAGGAAAGTAACGTGATCATCCGCGCCATCCGCGATTACCTGCGCCAGGACATCGGCGAAGTGCTGATCGACAGCGTTGAAGCCCAGGACGAAGCCCTGACCTTCATCCGCCAGGTGATGCCGCAGTACGCCAGCAAGATCAAGCTGTACGAAGACAGCGTTCCGCTGTTCAACCGTTTCCAGATCGAAAGCCAGATCGAGACCGCTTTCCAGCGCGTCGTTGAACTGCCTTCCGGCGGTTCCATCGTTATCGATCCGACCGAAGCCCTGGTGTCCATCGACATCAACTCGGCGCGCGCCACCAAAGGCAGCGACATCGAAGAAACCGCCCTGCAGACCAACCTTGAAGCCGCCGAAGAAATCGCCCGTCAGTTGCGCTTGCGCGACATCGGCGGCCTGATCGTCATCGACTTCATCGACATGACCCCTGCCAAGAACCAGCGCGCCGTGGAAGAGAAAGTCCGCGAATGCCTGGAAGCTGACCGCGCCCGCGTGCAAGTCGGTCGCATCTCGCGCTTCGGCCTGCTGGAAATGTCCCGTCAGCGCCTGCGTCCATCGCTGGGCGAAAGCAGCGGCATCGTTTGCCCGCGTTGCAACGGCACCGGCATCATCCGTGACGTCGAATCGCTGTCGCTGGCGATCCTGCGCCTGATCGAAGAAGAAGCCCTGAAAGACCGCACCGCCGAAGTTCGTGCACAAGTGCCAATCCCGGTGGCTGCGTTCCTGCTCAACGAAAAACGCAACTCGATCACCAAGATCGAACTGCGCACCCGTGCCCGCATCGTCATTCTGCCGAACGATCACCTCGAAACGCCGCACTTCGAAGTTCAGCGTCTGCGCGATGACAGCCCGGAAGCCCACATCAACCAGTCCAGCTACGAAATCGCCGCTGCCGCTGCCGAAGTGGAAGAAGTCCAGCCAGCCGCTGCGACCCGCACCCTGGTTCGCCAGGAAGCCGCAGTCAAGACTGCACCGGCCCGCGCCAACGCTCCGGTTCCGGCCGAAGTCGTCGCTGTCGCTCCTGTTGCTGCACCGGTTGCCGTACCAGAGCCAAGCCTGTTCAAAGGCCTGGTGAAGTCGCTGGTCAGCCTGTTCGCGACTAAAGAAGAGCCAGCCGCTCCGGTCGTGGTTGAGAAGCCTGCGACCACCGAGCGTCCGGCGCGTAATGAAGAGCGTCGCAACGGTCGTCAACAGAGCCGCAACCGTAATGGTCGCCGCGATGAAGAACGCAAGCCTCGTGAGGAACGTGCACCGCGTGAAGAACGCGCACCACGCGAACCGCGTGAAGAGCGTCAGCCACGCGAAGCCCGTGAAGAGACCACTGCGCCAGTCGTTGCTCGCGAAGAACGCGCACCACGCGCCCCTCGTGAAGAACGCGCACCGCGCGCTCCTCGTGAAGATCGCAAGCCACGTGGCGACCGCGAAGAGCGTCCGGTTCGTGAACTGCGTGAACCACTGGATGCCGCTCCTGCTGTTGCAGCCGCTGCCGTTGCTGCTACCGCTGAAGAGCGTCCAGCCCGTCAGCCACGCGAAGAACGCGCTCCACGCCCACCGCGTGAAGAACGTCAGCCACGTGCCGAACAGGAAACTGTTGCCACAGTCTCCGAAGAGGAACTGCTGACCAACGAAGAGCAACTGCAGGAAGACGGTCAGGAAGGCGCCGAAGGCGATCGTCCACGCCGTCGCTCCCGCGGCCAGCGTCGTCGCAGCAACCGTCGCGAGCGTCAACGTGATGCCAACGGCAACGTGATCGAAGGTTCGGAAGAGTCCGAATCTGCCGAAGGCAGCGAAGGCAGCGAAGCCAACGAAGCACCAAGCACTGCCGATCTGGCCGCCGGCTTGGCGGTTACCGCAGCCGTTGCCAGCACCGTGATCAGCGCACCGGCTGAAGCCGAGGCTAACGAGCAAGCCGAACGCGCCACTGCTGCCGTGCAGGAAACTGCCCCGGTAGAAGCGCCGGTCGTTGAGGCAACTACCCCGGTAGAAACCACAGCCGCTCCGGAAGTTGAAGTAGCGCCGGTTCGTGAAGCACAGCCTGAAGTTCAAGCTGCCGCCGAACCTGCTTTCGTCGCTGAGCCAGTGGTTGTCGCAGAACCGGTTGTCGAAACGATCACCGAAACGGTGACCGAAGCTGTCCGCGAAGTTCGTGAAGAGCAAACCGCGTTCAACTGGGTTGCCGAGCCAGTCGTCGAAGCCCCAGCGCCAGTCGCTGAAGCCCCGGTAGCTGAAGCCATGGTCTCCGAGCCAGTGGTTGTGGCTGCCGAGCCTGCTCCAGTGGTTGAAGCCCCGGTTGTAGCCGAAGTGGTTGCACCAGTGGTGGAAGCGGCCCCAGTCAGCGCCCTGACCGAAAATGGCCGTGCGCCGAACGACCCGCGTGAAGTGCGTCGCCGCAAGCGTGAAGCCGAGCGTCTGCAGAAAGAAGCCGAACTGGCTGCCACGGCTGCACCGGTTGCTGCTGAAGTTGTCGAGGCAGCCCCTGCCCCGATTGCCGAAGTCGCTGCCGAGCCGGTTGAGTCCGTAATCGACGAAGCACCACGCTCCGTTCAGGACGCGGTACAGCAACACGAACAAGCCCTGGAAAAAGAACACGAGCCTAAACCTCTCGTCTGACTCCATCGGCCACTAAAAAGCCCCGCCTGGTGATCCAGGCGGGGCTTTTTTATGTCGCATTTTAAGATCAAAAGATCGCAGCCTTCGGCAGCTCCTACATGGGAATGCGTTCTCCTGTAGGAGCTGCCGAAGGCTGCGATCTTTTGATCTTTATACAAACACCAATTTCTCTGGGACATCCACGTCCCACAACACGCCGGGATCATCCACCACCACCTCAACCACCGTTGCCTGAGCAAACAATGGCTTCGCCCCCCGATCGCCCGACAACCCCATAAGCCCCGGACCAAAACGGCGTCCAAACCCAACCGGATGCCCAAACTCGCCCTCATGCACTGGCACGCTGATGCAATCGTCGGTAATCCCCGCCACCAACCGCTCAATGCTCGACGGCAGGATGAACGGCATATCCCCCAGCACAATCAGCCAGCCAGCCAATTGCGCACAGGCCGACACCCCGGCGGCGATGCTATCGCCCATGCCCGTGGATTCGATCAACACGATCTCGTAACCATAAGCCTTGGCCATGCGAATCACCTGCGGGCGATCTTCGGTGGTCACCAGCACACGTTTCTCAATCGACGCCGGCAGATTCACCAGCACCTGCTCGATCACCGAGCGCACCGCACCGTCGCGTCCGAGACAGTCGGCCAGCAGCTTGTCCTTGTCAGGACCCGCTACTTGCCGAAACCGGCGCCCCTGCCCCGCCGCCAGCACGATGACGCCGATGGATTCACTCATACGTCCTCCCGCAACGGCTTCTTCTGCTTCAGTTCGACGCCGTTCTTGATCGCCACAATCTCGGCCAGCAGCGACAAGGCGATTTCCGCCGGAGAGTGGCTGCCGATGTGCAGACCAATCGGACCGTGCAGCCGATTGATGGCCTGTTCAGACAAGCCTAGCTGCGCCAGATTGTCCCGGCGCTTCAGGCTGTTGACCCGCGAACCCAGGGCTCCAACGTAAAACGCCTTGGAGTCCAGCGCCGTGAGCAGCGCCATGTCATCCAGCCGCGGGTCGTGGGTCAGGGCGACGATGGCCGTGCGTTCGTCAGTCTGGATGTTCAGCACGGCCTCGTCGGGCATGCCCGGCACGAAGCGACCGTGTTGCTCTTCCCAGCCATAGACGAACTCGGTGCGCGGATCACAGATCAACACTTCGAAATCCAGCAGCCGGGCCATTTGCGCGACGTACCGCGACAGCTGCCCGGCACCGATCAGCAACAATCGCCAGCGCGGACCGTAAATGGCGCGCAAGGTGTTGCCGTCAAAACTCAGCGCATCGGTTTTGCTCGCCGATTGCACAACCACTTCACCGGTCGCGAGATCCAGCGAACGCGCGACGATTTCATGGGCTTCGCAACGGGCCAGCAACTCGGCGACCCACGCCGGATCGCCGACGCGTTCCTCGGTCAGGCGCAACGTGCCGCCACACGGCAAACCGAACCGCGCCGCCTCCTCACGGGTGACGCCGTAGGTGATCAACTGCACCCGCGGTCCGTCGGCTGGAATCCGGCCATCGTGCAGCCGCGCGATCAGATCGTCCTCGACACAACCGCCCGACACCGAGCCAATTACCACGCCGTCTTCACGCAAGGCCAGCATCGCACCCGGCGCCCGGGCGCCGTGCCCCAGGTCTGGACCACGCTGTACAACACCACTCGCTGGCCGGCGCGGCGCCATTCGAGCACGCTGCGCAGGACGTTCAGATCGACGCTGTCCATCAGGCGTCAGCCTTCTGCCAGCCCTGCAATTGATAGCGAACCGGCAGGCTGCGGACGCGTTTACCGGTGGCGGCAAAGATCGCGTTGCACAGTGCCGGCGCAATAGGCGGCACGCCCGGTTCACCGACCCCGCCCAACGGCACCTCGCCCGGCGGCGTGACCAGATGCACCGCGACTTCTTTCGGCGCCAGGGACATGCGCGCCACTTCGTACATATGGAAGTTGTCCTGCTGAACCTTGCCGTCCTTGAAGCTGATTTCGCCAAGCACCGCGTTGCCCAGGCCCATGACGCAGGCGCCTTCGAACTGCGAGCGAATCCGCTCCGGGTTGATCTGCGGGCCGCAATCGACGGCGATGTCAGCCTTGTGCACGATCAAGGTACCGTCGTCTTTGACTTCGACTTCGATCACCGCCGCCACATAGGTGACGAAGCTGTAATGCACCGCCAGCCCCAGGCCTCGGCCCTTGGGCAACTTGCGCCCCCAACCGGCAGCCTTGGCGGCGGTTTCCAGCACCGTGCGCATCCGTGCGGTGTCGATCGGATAACGCTCGGGGGATTCGCCGTAGTTCCACTCTTCACTCAAAGTCCGCGGATCGATCTGACGATCCGGGCCGAGCAACTGGATCTGGTATTTGAGCGGATCCTGGCCGGCCTTGTGGGCCAATTCATCGACGAAGGTCTGAATCGCGAAGCCGTGGGGAATGTTCGACACCGAGCGATACCAGCCGACCCGGTGTGAACCATCGCTTCCGGGTTTTCCAGGCGCACGTTGGGAATCGCGTAAGCCATGTTGGTGAAACCCATGCCCAACTCGAACGCCGCCTCGTGGTTCATGCCCGGGCGAACAGCGCGGTGATGCTCGGCGCGACAGTACGGTGCAGCCAGCCGGACGGCATGCCGTCCTTGTCGAGGCTGGCCTTCAGGTATTCGGCGGACACGGTGTGGAAATACGAACAATGGATGTCGTCTTCACGGGTCCATTGCACGCGCACAGCCTTGCCGGGGAATTCCTTGGCGAGGATAGCCGCTTCGACAACAAAGTCCGGCTTGGATTTTCGACCGAAACCACCGCCCAGCAAGGTGACGTTAAACGTGACGTTATCGAACGGCAGGCCAAGGCGTTCGCCAATTCGCTCGCGGGTGACTTGCGGCGCCTGGCTCGGCGCCCAGGCTTCGCACACGCCATCCTTGTAGCGGGCGATGGCGACCATTGGCTCCATTGGCGATTGCGCAAGGTGCGGCAAATAGTAGGACGCTTCAAGGGTGCTGCCGGCGCTGGCCAAGGCCTTGTCGATGTCACCGGTATTGCGCACCACTTTGCCGGGTTTGAGCGACGCGGCTTCCAGTTCCTTGCGGTAGGCAATCGAGTCGTAACTGGCGTTGGGGCCGTCGTCCCACTCGATTTTCAGCGCTTCGCGGCCCTTGATTGCAGCCCAGGTGTTGCTGGCCACCACCGCCACGCCACCCAATGGCTGGAATTCGGACGGCAGCGGACGGCTTTCTATCTGCAAGACCTTGATCACGCCCGGGACTTTCATTGTGTCGCTGGCATCGAAAGATTTGACCTTGCCGCCATACACCGCAGGCCGGGCGATAGTCGCGTAGAGCATGCCGTCGAAATGCACATCGGCACCGTAGACCGCACGACCATTGACGATGTCAGCACCGTCGATGGCGCGCACATCTTCCTTACCGATGTAGCGAAATTCCGACGGTTGCTTGAGCCGCAGGCTGTCGCGGGCCGGCACCGCCAGTGCACTGGCAGCGGCGGCCAACGCACCGTAACCCAGTTCGCGACCGGTGGGCTGGTGAATGACTTTGTGCAGGTTCGCGCGGCATTCGCTGACAGGGACTTTCCACTGCCCGGCGGCGGCTTGTTCCAGCATGGTCCGCGCGGCAGCACCGCAACGGCGCATCGGCTCGTACCAATGACGCATGCTGCGCGAACCGTCGGTGTCCTGGTTGCCGAAGCGCACTTCATCGCCCGGCGCCTGTTGCACCTTGACCAGCGCCCAATCGGCGTCCAGTTCATCGGCCACCACCATGCTCAGGCTGGTGCGCACGCCCTGGCCCATTTCCGACCGATTGCAGACCACGGTCACCGTGCCGTCGGCGGCAATGCTGACGTAGACCTTCGGATCATCGATCCAGCCGTTGGGCATGCCGTCGGCACCGAATTTCTTCGGTTTGTCTTCGGCGAAGGCGTCTTGCCAACCCCAACTGGCGGCGAGCACCAACGCACTGGTGGCGCCGACGCCTTTGAGAAAACCGCGACGGCTGAGGTTGCTCAGGGCGAAGTCATTCGGGAGCTGTCTCATGCCTTGGCCTCCTTCAGGTGCGTGGACGCTTGGCGAATCGCGGTCTTGATGCGGTTGTAAGTACCGCAGCGGCAGATGTTGCCGACCATCGCTTCTTCGATTTGCTCGTCGCTGGGGTTAGGGTTGGTCTTGAGCAACGCCGTGGCCGACATGATCTGCCCACCCTGGCAGAAACCGCACTGGGCGACGGCGGTGTCGAGCCAGGCTTGCTGGACGACTTGCCCGACCGGATCGGCGTGCAGGTTATCGATGGTGCTGACGTTTTGGCCGACCACCGAACCAATCGGCGTGATGCAGCTACGGGCCGGCAAACCGTCGATATGGATGGTGCAGGCGCCGCACAGGCCCATGCCGCAGCCGAATTTGGTGCCGTTGTAACCGGCCACGTCGCGGATCGCCCAGAGCAGCGGCATATCCTCGGTTACATCGAGTTGATGGTCTTGGCCATTGAGTTTCAGGGTAATCATGGGCACGCCCGCATATGGTCATGGTTATGGGGTCGAGCAATCTGCCGCCAGGGGTTAGCGGTGGGTTCACGCAGATCGGCTCAGGCTAATGGGCTCTCTTACGCAAACGGCAACGTCTGCATCGGGCCTTTGGTGGAGCAAATGCTTGCATCGTTAGGGGGCTAAGTTAACCCAGCATTAACAAAAAAGCCCTGCACATTTGAAGTGTGCAGGGCTTCGAAATCGATCCTGAAAGCGTAGCCTCAATAGCGATTGGGCTCCATTTCCAGCTCGACGCTGAATCGTTGCGAAATATCTTTCTGAATCCGCTGCGCCAGCGCCAGCAATTGCAAACCGGTTGCGTCGCCATAGTTGACCAGCACCAGCGCCTGCAATTTATGCACGCCGGCATCAGCCTCACGGAAACCTTTCCAGCCAGCCTTCTCGATCAACCAGCCGGCCGCCAGTTTCATTTGCCCATCCGGTTGCGAATAGGCCACCAGGTCCGGGTATTCGCCCTTGAGCCGTGCCACCAGCGCCGCCGGCACCAAAGGGTTTTTGAAGAAACTGCCGGCATTGCCGAGCACCAGCGGGTCCGGGAGTTTTTCACTGCGGATGCTGCAAATTGCCTGGCTGACATCGGTCGGCGTCGGCTGATCAATGCCCTGTTCGGTCAAGCGCTGACGCACCGGGCCGTATTCCAGATGCAAATGTGCGGTGCGGTTCAGGGTGAACCGAACCCGCAGGATCAACCATCGGCCCGGCTGCTGTTTGAACAGGCTATCGCGGTAGGCGAAATTGCATTCTGCCAGCGTGAAGTCGCGCAACTCGCCGGTCTGGCGATCCAGCGCGGTGAGGCCGGCGAACACGTCTTTGATCTCGACGCCATAAGCGCCGATATTTTGCATCGGTGCCGCGCCAACGGTGCCGGGGATCAGGCTGAGGTTTTCCAGGCCCGACAACCCCTGAGCCAAGGTGTGTTGAACAAACGGATGCCAAGGCTCGCCCGCCTCGGCTTCGATCACCACCTGGCTGCCGCCATCGCTCAAAACGCGAATGCCGCGAGTGGCCATGCGCAGCACCAGTGCCTGGATATCAGCGGTCAGCAACAAATTGCTGCCACCGCCAATCACCAACAGCGGCACAGCGTTCGTCGCGGCATAGGCCAGGGCTTCGCGCACGTCGGCATCGCTGTGGGCTTCGGCGAACAGTTGCGCCTGGACGTCGACGCCAAAACTGTTGAACGGCTTGAGGGAAACGCCGGGGTGTACCTGCAGACTCATAACCGTCCCTTTAACTCGATCACCAGTAGATCACTGGCGCGCTCGATCAAATCCAGTACTTGCTCAAAGCCTTGGTCGCCGTCGTAATACGGGTCCGGCACTTCGTCGACGTCTGAAGCGTAGCGGCGCAGGAACAAATCCAGCTCAGCCTTGCCCTTGGCCGGTTGCAGGGCCTTGAGGTTGCGCAGGTTGCTGTTGTCCATCGCCAGGATCAGGTCGCAGGTGGCGAAATCGGCACGGCTGACTAGCCGAGCACGTTGGGCTGACAAGTCATAACCGCGCAACTTGGCCGCGGCCTGGCTGCGTTTGTCCGCAGCCTTGCCGACGTGCCAGTCACCTGTCCCGGCGGAGGCCACTTCGATTTGACCGGCCAGCCCCGCCTCGCGCAACTTGTGCCGCAGCACACCTTCCGCCGTAGGCGAACGGCAGATGTTGCCCAGGCAGACGAACAGAACCCGCATCAGGCCTCCAGCAGGCGACGAACGCGCTCAAGGTCTTCGACGGTATCAACGCCGGTCGGCGGTGCGATCAGCGCATCGGCAACGTGAATCCGCACGCCGTGCCACAGGGCTCGCAGTTGTTCCAGGGATTCGGTGTTTTCCAGCCAGCACGGGCCCCAGTTGACGAAGTCATGCAGGAAACCGGCGCGGTAGGCATAGATGCCGATGTGGCGCCGATACGGCACGCCTTCCGGCAACTGGTCGCGGTTCCTGGCGAACGCATCCGGGCCCACGGCAATGTCGAACGGCTGAAGGTCAGCGCCAGGCCATTGAGGTCGCTGACGACCTTGACCACATTGGGGTTGAACAGGGTTTCCACGTCTTCGATCGGCTCAGCCAATGTGGCCATGCCTGCTTCGGTGTGGGCAGCCAGGTTGGCCGCGACCTGATCGATCACACTCGGCGGGATCAGCGGCTCGTCGCCCTGAACGTTGACGACGATGGCGTCGGGCGCCAGACCAAGTTTCGCGGCGACTTCGGCCAGGCGATCAGTGCCTGAATTGTGATCTTCACGGGTCAGCACCACTTCAGCGCCAAAACCTTTACAGGCCTCGACGATGCGGCTGTCGTCCGTGGCGACGACCACGCGCTGGGCGCCGCTTTTGCTCGCCTGCTCCCAGACGTGCTGGATCATCGGCTTACCGGCGATTAACAGCAGCGGTTTGCCTGGCAGGCGGGTGGAGGCGTAACGCGAAGGAATGACAACGGTAAAGGCGGTGGTCATTTATCCAGACGCTCGTCGGTGGTCAGGGTGCGGGCTTCGGTTTCGAGCATCACCGGGATGCCGTCGCGAATCGGGTATGCCAGGCCTGCGCCCTTGCTGATCAGCTCGGTCTTGTCGGCGCTGAGTTTGAGCGGGCCTTTGCAGACCGGGCAAGCGAGGATATCGAGCAATTTGTTGTCCATGAGCATTCCCTGGATAAAAATGGATTTAAGGCAAAAGACGAGCGGGCAACAGGCGCATCAGCTGCGTATCGAACCAGGCCACGAAGGCCGGCGACGGCACAGCATCGACCGCCAGGTACCACCAATCGGCGGCGGCAAAGGCACGGCACTTCACCGCATCCTTTTCGGTCATCACCAACGGCAATGACGGTGTGAAATTCAAGGCCTGCACGCTGTATTCGGCATGGTCGGCAAATGCGTGGGGTACGGGCTGCCAGTGTAGCGTTTCGAGGGTTTTGAAGAAACGCTGCGGATTGCCGATCCCGGCAACAGCATGCAGGGCCTGGCCTGCCGGAAAATGGTCGAGGGGTCGACGTTCGCCGGTTTTCAAATTGATCAGGGCAGTGGGTTGCAGTTGAAAGGCAAAACCGTCGTCGCGATCATTGGTGGCGCCGTTGTAGAGCACGGCGTCGACGCTTTGCAGACGCTCGATCGGTTCGCGCAATGGCCCGGCGGGCAGGCAACGTTTATTGCCCAGGCCACGGACGGCATCGATCAGCACCAGTTCCAGGTCGCGGGCCAATCGATAATGCTGCATGCCGTCGTCGGACAGGATCAGGTCCAGCGGTTCATTGGCCAACAAGGCTTTGACGGCGCTGCTGCGATCCGGGTCGATCATCACCGGCACGCCGGTGCGCTGGACGATCAGCAGCGGCTCATCGCCGGCGATGTCGGCGCTTTGATCGGCTTCGACCCGCCACGGCAACTGCGGCGGCTTGGCGCCATAGCCACGGCTGACCACGCCGACCCGCAATCCGCTTCTCTGACAGTGCTCGATCATCCACAGAATCATCGGCGTCTTGCCGGTGCCACCGACGGTGATATTGCCCACGACAATCAGCGGAACCGCAGGTTGATAGATTTCGCCCTCACCCGCCAGAAAACGTTCGCGCCTGGCATTGACCACCCGCCGATACAGCCATTCCAGTGGCTGCAACAACTTCAGGGCCGGATGACCTTCGTACCACGCGGCGAGCAAACGATCAGACATGGCCATCAGTGCGCCGGCGCTGCCTCGACGGTGGTCATGCGCAGATGGCTGAAACCGAGCTTGCCGGCGGCGTCCATGGCGGTGATGACGGATTGATGCTGAGTCTTGCCGTCAGCGCTGATGGAAAGCGGCATATTAGTGTCGCCGTTGGACTCTTTCTGCAACGCGTCCATCAGGCTGGCCAGGTCGTTCTTGGGCAACAACTGGTTGTTCACCGAAAACACACCTTCGGCGCTGATGGCGATGTCCAGTTGCTTGAGCTGCTGGTCTTCAGCCGGCGAGCCGCTGACGGCTTCCGGCAGTTCGACGCGCAACTGGGTTTCACGGGTAAAGGTGGTGGTCACAACGAAAAACAGCAGCAGGACAAACACCACGTCGATCAGCGACACGAGATTGATGTCCACGTTCTCACGTTGCTTGCGGCGGAATTTCACGCTTTGCCCTCGGCCAGATCAACGTCACGGTCGCCCTGCACCACTTCAACCAGCTTGATGGCTTCCTGCTCCATCCCCACCACCAGCTCATCGATGCGCCGTTGCAGGAACCGGTGGAAGAATACCGACGGGATACCGACGATCAGGCCCGAAGCCGTGGTGATCAAGGCTTTGGAAATACCGCCGGCCAGCACCGCGGCGTTGGTGGTCATGCCCGTACCCATGAACGAACTGAAGATATCGATCATGCCCAGCACCGTCCCCAGCAACCCGAGCAACGGGGCCATGGCGGCGATGGTGCCCAGGGCGTTGATGTAACGCTCCAGTTCGTGGATGACCCGGCGGCGGCCTCTTCGATGCACTCTTTCATGATCTCGCGACCATGTTTGGAGTTGGCCAGGCCCGCGGCCAGGATTTCACCCAATGGCGAGTTGGCGCGCAGTTCCTTGAGCTTCTCTTTATTGAGTTGCTTGTCTTTGATCCAGACCCAGACCTGCCCGAGCAAGTGCTCCGGGGTCACACGGCTGGCACGCAGGGTCCACAGACGTTCGGCAACGATCGCCATTGCCGCGATGGAACTCAGAATGATCGGCAGCATCATCCAGCCGCCGGATTTGACCAATTCCCACACAGTGACAGTCCCCTCGAAAAAGTGCGCCACTCTAACATAGGGGGTCGGTGCACCGAAGACCGTGATGTCGCATCCCGTCCGGCTGTAATAACCCATGGTTATTTGTTCAACCCGGGCGCATCACGCCAGAAACGCCGTTGCTGACGCATCGTCCGGGGTGGCTTGAAGCTGCCCAGTTGCAGACGGACGGCGCCATCCTCGGCACTGTCGTAGATCTGCAGACCACGCTTGCGGTAGCGCGCCATGACCGTGGGATGGGGATGGCCGAAAGAATTGCCGTGGCCGCGGGAGATCAGCACGGCTTTGGGTTGCAGGGTTGTGAGCAGTGCGGTGGATGAAGAACTGCGACTGCCGTGGTGTGGAGACTGCAACCAGTCGGTGGGCACCGCCAGTGGACTGTCCAGTAACCCGCGCTCGGCGTTGGTATCGATGTCGCCAGTCAGCAACAAGCGCTCGCCATTGGCTTCGATCTGCAGGACGCAGGATTTCTGATTGCTATCACTGGCTGATGACCATTGCCAGAGCCGGAAACCGACTCCATCCCAAGTCCATTGCTCGCCACTTTCGCAGCCTTCGGCTTGCAGTTCGACGGGCAGCGCCAACGGATCGCCACTGAGTACCCGCGTAACCGGCAACCCCTTGGCAATTGCGCGCGCACCACCGGCATGGTCGGCGTCGGCATGGCTGAGCAGCATCAGGTCGAGCCCGGTCACCCCCAGCTTGCGTAATGCCGGCAGCACCACCCGCTCGCCGAGATCAAAATCACCGAAACGCGGACCGGCGTCATACAGCAGCGAGTGATGGCGAGTGCGCACTACAATCGCCAAACCCTGGCCGACGTCCAACTGCCAGATCTCGGCCTGACCTTCGGGCACGTCGTCGCGCGGCGGAAAAACCAATAGCAACAACATAGGCCAACCCAACGGACGCAATGGCACACCGCGTGGCATTAATATTAGAAACGCCCCCAGAGCGCCGACAGCCCCAATCCATAACGGCACCGCCACCGGCACCCACGCAGGCATTTGGTTGGCCATCAATGCCAGTGTCTTGAATAGCAGGTCAATCGACCCGCCCGCCAACCATAGCAACCCTTCTCCCACGTAGGGGACCGGCAGCAACAAGGTTCCCAGCAAGGCTGGTGGCAATACCACCAGACTGATCCACGGCACCGCCAGCAGATTGACCAGCGGCCCGCTGATACTGATGGGCAATCCCAACATCAGCAACAACGGCCCCAGCCCAATCGCAATCAGCCACTGGGCGCGGGTCCAGGTTTGCCACCAACGCCAAGGGCCGAGCCGGCCGCCGAAGGTGAAAATCAACACCGCCACTGCCGTAAAGGACAACCAGAAACCCGGTTGCAGACTCGCCAGCGGGCCCAACAGCAAAACGCCATTGAGCGCCAGCAACAGCGGCCACCAGGCCCCCAGATGACGAAAGCGCAGCCGCCACAACAGCACCAGACCGATCATTACGCAGGCCCGCCGCACTGGCACCTCGAAACCGGCCAGCAGCCCATAACCGAGGGCGGCCGCGAATGCCAGGCCGCACGCCCACGGCAGCCAGGGCCAGCGACCCGGCCACACGCCATAACGAGCCAGCCCCGCAATCAGCAAATACACGACGCCGGCGAGCAAACCGATGTGCTGCCCGGAAATCACCAGCAAATGCACGGTGCCGGTGCCTTGCAACGCCTGCCAGTCCTCGCGGCTTAACCCGGCGCCATCGCCGAGCACCAGCGCCGCCAGCGCCCCTGCTCGCCCTTGGGCATCGACACTGAGCAAGCGCTGGCGGATGCCGTCGCGCCAGGCCCAGCGGGCGGGTGACAGGCGTTGGCCATCCTTGACCGTGCCGGTGGCGCCGATGCCTTGGGCCAGCAGCCAGGCGTCGTAATCAAAGGCATGGGGATTGAGCAGCCCGGTCGGACGCTTCAACTTCACGGCCAGACGCCAGCGCTCGCCGCTATTGACCGGCGGCCCGCCGTACCAGGCCAGGCGCATCAGCGACGGTAGCGTCCCGCGGCGCGAGCGCGCATCCGCCAGTTCGAATCGCACCACCGCCTCATTGTTCTGCGGCAATCCCGTGACCCGGCCTTCGACCCAACGGGTTTCACCGTCCAGGCTCGCCGTTAGCCGATCATCCAGCGCCAACTGCGCCTGCCCGCAGGCCCAACTGAAGCCGAAGAGAAAAAACGCCAGCGGATACGTGCGAAACGGCAGCAGCATCAAACCCGCGACCGGCAACAACAGCCATAACCAGACCGGCGGTAAAACCGGTAAAAAACGCAACGCCAATAACCCAAGGGCCAGCGCCACCATCCCTGTGCGCATAAGCCCGTCCTTGAGAGTCCCCTCACTAGGCATAGTCGGCTCGTCGCACGGGCGTCGTTATTAATTGTCACAAAGTCTGAATGGGCGGCTAATAGAATCCAGACATACTTGCCGCCTGAACCGACCGAGAAGCCTTATGCCCCGGCGCTTATTCAAACGCTACATGCCAGACCCGACCAGCATCAGGGAACACAAATCCTTACGTTTTCTCGGCACCCTGCTGCATGACCCGAACCTTTGGCACCTCAATCGCCATTCGGTGGCCCGTGCGATGGCCGTTGGCCTGTTCGCGGCATTCCTGCCGATTCCGCTGCAAATGCTCCTCGCCGCTTTCCTTGCGATCCTGGTGCGCGGCAACCTGCCGATTGCGGTGAGCCTGGTCTGGCTGACCAACCCGATCACCATGCCGGCGGTGTTCTTCTGCACGTACCAGACCGGCGCGTGGCTGATGGACGTGCCGGCCCGTTCTCTCCCGGACGAGTTGACCTGGGAGTGGATCAGCAGCGAACTCTCGACGTTGTGGCAACCCTTTTGCTTGGCTCAGTGGTGACCGGACTGGTCCTGGGCGCCCTCGCCTATTGCCTGACCATGCTGTACTGGCGCTGGTGGGTGGGCCGGCAATGGAAGCGGCGCAAGCAACGGCGGATGTGAGAATGCAAAACGGCCTCCATTATTGGAGGCCGTTTTTTATTGTGGTGCCTGGTCTGGCGCCTTCGCGGGCAAGCCTCGCGCCTAAAAGAGCAGCAGCGTACCTGTAGGAGCAAAGCTTGCTCGCAAAGGGCGCGACACGGTCTCGATCAGGTACGCATCCCGCGCCCACTCACCAGCAGCCGCGCACAACCGATGTACAACACCACGGTCGCGACCAGCATGAAGGTGATCGCCACGCTGATCTTGATGTCCGAAACGCCAAGGATGCCGTAACGGAAGGCGTTGACCATGTGCAGCACCGGGTTGGCCAGGGACACGGTCTGCCAGAACGGTGGCAGCAACGTGATGGAGTAGAACACCCCGCCCAGGTACGTCAGCGGCGTCAGCACGAAAGTCGGGATGATCGAGATGTCATCAAAGTTGCGCGCAAACACCGCGTTGATGAAGCCCAGCAGCGAGAAAATCGTCGCCGTCAGCACCACCACCAGAATGGTCACGCCCAGGTGATGAACCTGCAAATCGGTGAAGAACAGCGACAGCAGGGTCACGATCACACCGACCATCAACCCGCGCAGCACGCCGCCCAGGGTGTAGCCGATCAGAATCGTATGCGGCGATACCGGCGAGACCATCAATTCCTCGATGGAGCGCTGGAACTTGCTGCCGAAGAAACTCGACACCACGTTGCCGTAGGAGTTAGTGATCACCGACATCATGATCAGCCCCGGTACGATGTACTCCATGTAGGTAAAGCCACCCATGCCCCCAATCTGCTTGCCGATCAGGTTGCCGAAGATCACGAAGTACAAAACCATGGTGATGGCCGGCGGCAGCAGCGTCTGCGGCCAGATCCGGGTAAAGCGCCGGACCTCACGGTAAACGATGGTATTGAGGGCAACGAGGTTGGGTTGCAGCTCGGAACTCATACCGCCACCTTCGACAGATTTTTCTCCACCAGGGACACGAACAACTCCTCGAGGCGATTGGTTTTGTTACGCAGGCTCAGCACTTCGATGCGCTGATCAGCAAGCTGAGTGAACAGCGCAGTGATGCCCATGGCCTTGTCCACCTGGACTTCCAGGGTGTGAGCATCGAGCAGTTTGGTCGGGTAACCGAGCAACTGTGGGACCACGGCCAGCGTGTTCTTGGTGTCGAGCAGGAAGGTTTCCACATGCAGTTGGCTGAGTAACTGCTTCATGCTGGTGTTTTCGACAATGGTGCCGTGGTCGATGATGCCGATGTTGCGGCACAGCTGCTCAGCCTCTTCCAGATAGTGCGTGGTGAGGATGATGGTGATGCCTTTCTGGTTCAGCTCGGTGAGGAAGGCCCACATCGAACGACGCAGTTCGATGTCCACTCCCGCCGTCGGTTCGTCGAGGATCAGCAGGCGCGGTTCGTGAACCAGGGCGCGGGCGATCATCAATCGACGCTTCATGCCGCCGGACAGTGAACGCGACGGCACATCGCGTTTGTCCCACAGGCCCAGTTGCGTCAGGTACTGCTCGGCGCGTTCCTTGGCGATTTTCGGCGGGATGCCGTAGTAACCGGCCTGGGTCACCACGATGTCGAAGGTCTTCTCGAATTGGTTGAAGTTGAATTCCTGAGGCACCACGCCGATGGAGCGCTTGAGCTGCGCAGGATGCTTGTCCAGGTCGTGACCGAAGATATTCACCGTGCCACTGGTCTTGTTCACCAGGGTCGAAAGAATGCCGATGGTCGTGGATTTGCCGGCGCCGTTAGGACCGAGCAAGGCAAAAAAGTCACCTTCGGCGACGTCCAGATCGATACCACTCAAGGCCTGGAAACCGTTGCCGTAGGTTTTGGTTAGCTGCCGGATGGACAGAGCGGAACTCATATCGGGATACGCACCAAGAAGGGAAGAAAGGAATAAATAAGGGCGGGCGGCGACTTGTACAACCACGGCGCACGAAGGCAATGGTGCTTGTCGCCGCCACACAAGTACAGTCAAGTGTGTCGATAGTGAGTATTAAGTCAACGCGGTCATGACGGCTTTCTGATACGCAGGGCGCTGTTTCAGTCGCGCATACCAGGCCTCCAGATGGGGCTGCGGCGCGCGCTCGATCGGCATCTCGAACCAGGCATAAATGAAACTGCCCAAGGGGATATCGCCCATGCCGATCTCATCGCCGGACAGGTAAGGTTTGGCTGACAGCGCCTGATCGACCATCGACAGCAAGCCTTCGCACTCCTTGATCGCCGCGTTGATGGCTGACCAGTCCTGCTGATCTTTCGGGGTGCGCAACACGCCCCAGAACACGGTACGAAACGGGCCGGCAAAGCTTGAAGTGGTCCAGTCCATCCATTTGTCGGCAGTGGCGCGGGCCTGCAGATTTTCCGGATACCAAGCGGTGTTGCCAGCATGGCGGGCCAGCAGATAACGCACGATGGCGTTGGATTCCCACAGTACGAAACCGTCGTCCTGGATCACCGGCACGCGGCCATTGGGATTCATCGCGCGGTATTCAGGCGTATCCACCACACCGAAAGCGCCGCCGGCATCGATGGCTTCATAGGCCAGGCCCAGTTCCTCGGCGGCCCATAGCGGCTTTCTGACATTCGACGAATTTTTCCGACCCCAGATCTTCAGCATGACCGCCTCTTTATGGATGAATGCGCAGGCAGCATACGCCGGATCAGGCGCGACTCAAATCGCTCTGCATATCGCTCAACAGCGACGGCAGTTGCTCGCCGAACAGGTGCGGATAGCACTTTTGCAAATGCTCGAAAAAGAACGCTTCAGGCACGTCGGTGAACTGACCATGGTCCACCACGTACTCCATCAGCTTCTCGCCATCGCGGTTGAACGGATGGAAAACGCTGTCGTTGATCCCGTCAAACTCCAGCGGAGCGACATGGAACACTTCGCACAAGCCTTGATTGAACGCCGGCGTGGCTTTGACCCAGCGTTCGTTCAGGTACAGCTCGGTGTAGCCGTGCATGGCGAACACATCGCTCTTGAGCAGTTCGAGCAAACGCGGGGTCGACAGGTGGTTGCGCACGTCCGCCAGACCGATCCTTGCCGGGATGCCGCAATGCCGGGCGCACCCGGCCAGCAGCGTAGCTTTGGGCACGCAATAACTTTCGCCGCTCGCCAACGCGTAACTGCCACGCAAGGTGTCTGGGTCGCGGCTGAAGGTGTAGGGGTTGTAGCGCACCGCCTCGCGCACGACGTAATAGAGCTTGATCGCCTGCTCGCGTGGATCACGACTGGAGCCGCGATGTTTTTCCGCGAACTCCACCACCGAAGGGTGGTCACTATCGATGAAGCGGCCGGGACTCAGGTACTCGTGCATGAGGATGATCTCCTGGGGGAGTCTCGAGTCTATCGACACCTTCAGCACAGAGATAACGACGATTCGGCCAAACATGGGCGCTTTGCCGCTTGCTCCACGAACGATTTCCCAGGCCTGTTGCCCACAGGTCTTACAAAACCCATCTAAGGTTTCCCACGATTTCAATCACCTTGCTCTGACCACCCTGTTTTGCGGATGCCGTCTAAGCTCTGAAGGTTGGTTTTGCCTTGGCTTCACGGAGGATTAAATATGCTGTTGTTGTGGATACTGGTTCTGATCGTCGGAATTGCCTATTTAGCCCACCGCCGCATCGCCCCGCTGCCTGCCTTGGGCATCGTGGCTGTCTATGTGGTGGCGATGGGCGCGTTCAGCCATGCACCGGGCTGGCTGCTGCTGCTTCTCTGGGTATTGATCGCGGCAGTCGCGGCGCCGTTATTGCTGCCTGACCTGCGCCGCAAATTTTTCAGCGCGCCACTGTTCAGCTGGTTCCAGAAAACCCTGCCGCCGATGTCGCAAACCGAACGCGACGCGATCGATGCCGGCACGGTCTGGTGGGACGGTGAACTGTTCAGTGGCCGTCCGGACTGGAACAAGCTGCTGTCCTATCCAAAAGCGCAACTGAGCGAAGAGGAACAGGCCTTCATCGACGGCCCGACCGAAGAACTCTGCGCCATGGTCACCGACTGGCAGATTGGCCAGCACATGGACCTGCCAGCCGAAGCCTGGACCCACATCAAGGAACACGGCTTCTTTGCGTTGATCATTCCCAAGGAATTCGGTGGCAAAGGCTTCTCCGCCTACGCCCACTCCCAGGTAGCAATGAAACTCGCCACCCGCAGCGGCGACCTCGCGTCCACCGTGATGGTCCCCAACTCCCTTGGCCCTGCCGAGCTGTTGCTGCATTACGGCACCGACGAACAACGTAACCATTACCTGCCACGACTGGCCCGCGGCGATGACATTCCGTGCTTCGCGCTGACAGGTCCGCTGGCCGGCTCCGATGCCGGCGCGATGCCCGACACAGGGGTGATCTGCAAGGGCGAATGGGAAGGCCAGGAAACCCTTGGCCTGCGCCTGAACTGGGAAAAACGCTACATCACGCTGGGCCCGGTGGCCACCCTGCTCGGCCTGGCCTTCAAGGCCTACGATCCGGATCACTTACTGGGCGAGAAAGAAGATTTGGGCATCAGCCTGGCGCTGATCCCGACCGACACCGCCGGGGTTGAAATCGGTCGCCGTCACCTGCCGCTTGGCGCTGCGTTCATGAACGGCCCGAACTCTGGCAAGGACGTGTTCATTCCGCTGGACTTCCTTATCGGTGGCCAGGAAATGCTCGGCAAAGGCTGGATGATGCTGATGAACTGCCTGTCGGTGGGGCGTTCGATTTCCCTGCCGGCGGTCGGTACTGGCGCCGCGAAATTCACCAGCCTGGTGACCGGCCAGTACGCTCAGGTGCGTGAGCAATTCAATGTTCCGCTGTCGGCGTTTGAAGGGATTCAGGAAGCCATGGCCCGCATCGGCGGCAACGCCTGGATGATGGACGCCGCCCGAATGCTGACCGCCAATGCGGTGGATCTCGGCGAGAAGCCGTCGGTGCTCTCGGCGATTCTCAAGTACCACCTGACCGAACGCGGTCGCGAGTGCATCAGCCACGCCATGGATGTGCATGGCGGCAAGGCAATCATCATGGGGCCTAACAACTACCTGGGCCGCAGCTGGAATGGCGCGCCGATTTTCATCACCGTGGAAGGTGCGAACATTCTCTCGCGCAACCTGATGATCTTCGGCCAGGGCGCTATTCGCTGCCATCCGTTTGTACTCAAGGAAATGGCCCTGGCCGGTCGTGAAGACAAGGATCAGGCACTCACCGAGTTCGATGGTCTGCTGCTCAAGCACATCGGTTTCGCCGTGAGCAACGCTGCCAGCACCCTCGTGCTGAACCTTGGTTTCGGTCACTTCGAACAGGCGCCGGGTAACAAACTCAGCCAGGGTTACTTCCGCGCTCTGAACCGTCAGGCTGCCGCGTTCGCCATGCTCGCCGACCTCAGTATGATGCTGCTGGGCGGTGAATTAAAACGCCGCGAACGCCTGTCGGCCCGCCTGGGGGATGTGCTCAGCAACATGTACCTGGCCTCGGCCGCGCTCAAGCGTTATCACGACCTCGACTCGCCGGAACACATGGCACCGCTGTTTACCTGGGCAATGGAAGAAAGCCTCGGTCAGTCGGAGCGGGCTCTGGATGAACTGCTGACTAACTTCCCGAATAAGGTGTTGGGTTGCCTGCTACGGGTGATTGTGTTCCCGTTCGGTCGTCGTCACAAAGGCCCGTCGGACAAACTCGGCGCCGAAGTGGCTGCGGTGATTGGCCGGGCCAAGGGCGATCCGACCCTCGAAGAGTTGCTCGGCGGTTGCTACCGTCCGCAATCGGCCGACGATGCAGTCGGAGCCCTGCAACACGCCTGCAACCTGCTGAATGCAGCGCAACCATTGCAGAAAAAACTGCATGTGGCGCTAAAAAGTGGCCAGGTAAAACCGGCGGCTGGGGAACACGCCATCGATGCCGCGCTGGAAGCCGGGGTGTTGCAACCGGGTGAAGCGCAGACCCTGCGTGACGCTGAAGCGGCGCGGCGCAAGGTGATTGATGTCGATGATTTCGACAAAGAGGAGCTTATGCTGGATGAAGGAAAGGTCCGCTGATCCAGCCATCGATGTAAAAATGGGCTCGGGGGCTTTATACTCCCGCGCCCGTTTTGCTCTTGAGGACTTATCTCGTGTCCAATGTCGTTGCCGACCATCTCGTCTTGCTTGACCACTTGCGCAGTATCCTGGTCGCCGTAGGTGAGGCCGAACAAGTTCCCGAAGAAAGCCATGCCTTGTTCCTGGAGCGCTTCGACGAATTACGCGCGTTGCTGCCGGTCGACCCGATCGAAAGCCAGTACCTGGGCCAGGACATCCTGTGCCAGGTAATCACCCGCTACCCGCAAATCGCCCACCTGGTACCACGCGACCTGCTGTGGTACTTCGCCGGTGACTGCCTGCATTACATGCCCGATGATGAAATCGACTTGTATCAGGCGCTGGAAGAGCGTCGTTTCGAAGCCGAACAGAACGATGAACCGTTCGACTGGAACCAGGAAAAACAACTGCTGGCGATGTCGCAAGACGACAGCAAGCACTGATCCCGGATCAGTAATGCAAAAGGCCCGCATGGTTGAACATGCGGGCCTTTTTTTGTGTTTTGAAGATCAAAAGATCGCAGCCTTCGGCAGCTCCTACGCGCCTGTGGGCGCTGCCGAAGGCTGCGATCTTTTGATTTTGTCTTCAGAGCAACCCATCACTCTCAGGCAACTCATACTCCGCGGCGACCTTGCCCGACGCAGTTGGCTTACCCGGATTGCTCAACGTCGGCTCCTTCTCCAGGCACTCCACCAGATAGTCGATAAACACCCGAAGCTTGGGCGGTAGATAGCGGGTCGGCGAGTGCAACAGCCAGGCACCACCATGGTAGGAGGCCAGGAAGGTCCAGTCCGGCAGCACCTGCACAATCAAACCCTGCTCCAGCGCATACCGGGCGGTAAAGTATGGCAGGCTGCCAATGCCGATATGCTGCAACACCGCGCCCAAACGCACGCCGGTGTGATTGGCGGCGTAACGGCCGCGCACGCCGACGGTCACGGATTTGGTACCTTTCTTGAATTTCCAGCGCGCATCGCTCGGGGTTTCGCCCAAGTAGATACAGCTGTGGTCGAGCAAGTCGTGGGGATGCATCGGCGTGCCGTGTTCGGCCAGGTACTGCGGTGTCGCACAGAGCAAGTGATCAATGGTCAACAACTGGCGCCCGACCAGTCCAGCAGGCGGTCGATCAGTAATACGGATCGCCAGATCGACGTGGTCATCGATCAAATCCACCTGCCGGTCTTCGAGCAACAACTCCACATCCACTTTGGGATAACGCCGCAGAAATTCCGGCATATGCGGGTGAATCACAAATCGCCCCACTGCTTTTGGCACACTGACCCGCACCAGGCCTTCAGCCTCATGGGTGAACTGGCCGCTGATTTCCATCACCGACTTGGCTGCGCTGACCATCTCCTGACAACGCTTGAACACCTCTTCGCCACCGTCGCTCAAACGCAACTTACGGGTGGTTCGCTGCAGCAACCGGGTGGCCAGGGCTTTTTCCAGGCGCGAAATACTGCGACTGACCGCCGAAGGTGACGAGCCCAACTGACGCGCCGCTTCGGAGAAGCTGCCGGTTTCGACAACCTTGACGAAAATCGCCATTTCACCCAACAGCGGTAGCGGTAGATTTATGCTCACAGCGCAACAGTCCTTTGATGTTTGAACGGATTATCACGCAATTCCACGCTTCATATAATAAAAATAGAAACTTTAATAAGGGCATGGAATATGACGCTTCGCCTCTTTTTCCATAGTGATGACCTCAAAGCCAATGTGGAAGTCCTGGATTGCACGCCCCACGAGAATGAATTCGCGGTCGTTTTGCGCGCCACACTGTTTCACCCCCAAGGCGGTGGACAGCCCTTTGATACCGGCTGGATTGGTGAAAGCCAGGTGCTGCGGGTAGTCCAGGATCCGGACCGGATCATCCATTACGTCGACCACCCGGTAAAACTCGGCATGACTCAGATACGGGTCGACGAGCAACGCCGCCAATTCAATACCCGCATGCATTCGGCCGGCCACCTGATTGGCCACTTCGTTCAGGCGCTGGGCTGGATGCCGACCAAGGCGCATCACTGGCCCAACGAAGGCCGTGTGCAGTTCAAACCGACAGACTCGGCACAAGAGGTTGATGCGCAGATCGTCCAGAGCGGCATCGAACAGTGGATCGCCCATGACCTGCCGCGCCTGACTTCCCTGCGCGAAGGCGCCCGGGAAATCGGTTTTGGTGAACTTCCGGCCTACGGCTGTGGCGGCACCCATGTACGTAGCCTGAAGGATTTGGGCACAGTCTCGATCGACTCCCTTTCTCAGAAAAAGGGCACGTTGTCCGTCCACTACCACGTGGATTGAGCATTTTGGCGATGTCGACACCGTCATCGTCTGACGCCGGGGGCGCCCGCATTCGCGGGCTCCGTTGACTACTCGATAGATGGACCTAAACCATGATGCTTGACGTCGAGCGTCTCGATGAGACGTGCATAAAAAAACTGGCCAATGAAGAAGTTCTCGCCATCCGCGTCAAAGGCTTTTTGCCTCAGCCGTTGGCGGTGCAGATTGGTGACAAGATTCTTGCGCCAGGCTTTGAAGGCTATATCAACGCGCCGAGCATCGGTCGCATCGGCATGGCGTTTTACGAAGCGGAAAACCAGCCCCTGCTGATCGAAGACTATTTCGAGCGAGCCACCAGCAACATCGAGGAACTGCGCAACCGATGCGCGCCCTACTCGTCCCCGGTCGACACCCTGCGTTGCATGCTCGACGAGTCGTGGCCAGCAGGTGCGCATCTGGAAAACCTCTACGGCCGCAAGATGTATATCGGGCTGTCCCGGGTAGTGAAACCGGGCGTGTGCTTTCTCGCCCATCACGACATTTTCGCCAAGGACGCCCCGGACAGTTTCCAGGCCAAAAGCCTGGAAGCGCAATTTGCCTGCAACGTGTACCTGAACATGCCCACCGAGGGCGGCGCGTTGCAGATGTGGGACGACGATATTTCTCCCGACCAATTCGATGAAATGCGTGGCGACAGTTACGGCATCGACCCGGCCTTGCTCGGCCCCCGACTCTGGAGATCCGCCCTGAGCCTGGGGATTTCATCATGTTCAATTCGCGTTGCATGCACTCGGTGACCCCAGGCGTGGCTGACCCGAGATTGAGCCTTTCGTTCTTTGTCGGCTACCGCGGCAATGCTTCACCCCTTACCTTTTGGAGTTGAGATGCTTTCGAATTACCTGGGCGAGTTTCTGGCGCTGGCGACCATCCACTTTCTGGCCGTGGTCGCACCCGGACCGGACTTCGCCGTGACCATTCGCCAAAGCGTACGCTTTGGTCGACTGGTGGGCATCTGCACGGCGCTCGGCATCGGCGCGGGGATTTCCGTGCATGTGCTTTACACCCTGCTGGGCGTTGGCGCGCTGATGCACACCACGCCCTGGTTGCTGACGGTGGCCAAGGTCGTGGGCGGCGCCTACATTCTGTACCTCGGCGTCAGTCTGTTGCGCAGCAAACCGAAAACCGCGCTGGAAGGCGACAAGGTCGCAGACGAACCGTTGGTCGAGCAAACACTGTTGAAGGCGTTTACCACAGGCTTCCTCACCAATGCGACCAATCCAAAAGCCACGCTGTTTTTCCTGGCGATTTTCACCACCATCATCAGCGCCACAACCCCGCTACAGATCCAGGCGCTGTATGGCCTGTGGATGTGCTTCGTGAACGCGCTGTGGTTTGTGATCGTTGCGCTGTTCTTTTCCAGCGCGCGGGTGCGACTGCTGTTTATGCGCATGGGGCACTGGTTCGAGCGCACCATGGGGGTGATTCTGATCCTGTTTGCCGGGCGCCTGATTTTGTCGATGTAAACCTCGCGCCCATGCAAAAGGCCCGCTCAGTCAGACTGAGCGGGCCTTTTTCGTTTGTGCGTCGCTTTTGCGTTTCTGTGCGACAAATCCCACTTCAAGGGCTCCCCTATCGCTCCCTCATGGTGTTAGTTTAAAAAATATTTCTGATCTATCGATCAGACATTTCTCACAAACTGCCTGCAAAGGAATGCCCCCAACAATGGATTTTTCACTCAAGCAACTGGCTGCAACAACCCTGATGTTGGCCAGTCTTTCGTCGTTTACCACGCTTGCGCACGCCAACATTACCCCGCAACAAAGCGCAACCATCCTCAAGACCTTCAGTGATGCATCGGTAACGGATTTCAGGCAGTTCCTGGGACGTCTGGCCAAGAGCGACTTTGCCAAAACCGACGACGTCGGCCCGGCAATCAGTGCCTTCCTCGACAACAAGACACTTTCCCCGGATCAGCAGAACGAGATATATCGCCTGCTTGGCCTCTATGCACGAGTGAAGTATGGCGCCGCTGCCACCGAGACGCTGCGCGAGCTGGTGGAAATCCCGACCTTCCAAGTGGAAGGTGTTGCCCAGCATGACAACCCGCAATTCATCAAGATCGCCGACAAAATCAAGAGTCTCGCCCAAGCCTTCAACCTGAACTTTCGCAACATCGACAATCGCGTCTATGAAATTTCCCTGGAAGGCAGTGGCGATGAAGTCGTGGGCATTCACGCGCATGCCGATGTAGTGCCGGTGACGCCGGAGAATTGGGTCCTGAAAGACGGCACCAGACTCGATCCATTCAAGGTCACCCTGATCGGCGACCGCATGTATGGCCGGGGCACCGAGGACGACAAAAATGGCATCGTGGTGACGCTTTACGCCATGAAGATCATCAAGGAAGAGAAACTGCCACTGGCTCGCAACTTTAAGTTGCTGGTCGACACCACCGAGGAAACCACCGGCGACGCCATCCCCTACTACTTCGAACGCAACCCGACACCCAACTACAACCTGGCGCTGGATGGCGGTTACCCGGTAGTGATTGCCGAGAAAGGCTATGGCACCGTCATGGCAAGCTTTGCCAAGCGTAATGGCGAGGGCAAAGGCGCCGAAATCATCTCGATGACGGGGGGCCTGGCCACCAACCAGATTCCGTCGGCCTCGGTCGCGACGTTGGTGACTGACACGCCCGCCGAACTGGCTGCCAGCCTGCAGACGGCCGGTACTGACTATGCCAAGCGCAATGGTGGCAACTTCGAGGTGAGCGCCAAGGTCGACGGCAAGGACGTCAAGCTGACGGTCACCGGCGTTTCCGCCCACTCCTCCGAACCCGAATCAGGCGTCAACCCGGTGGCCAGGATGCTGGACTTCATCAATAGCCTCGACGGCAAAGTCGCGCTCAAGCACAACCACATTACCGACGCCGCCCGCTATGCCGCCGATAACTGGGGCCTGGACTATCAGGGTGGCAAATTGGGCGTTGGTTTTTCCGATGCCTTCATGGGGCCACTGACCACGTCCCTGACCTATGTCGGGATGGATGAGAAAGCCTTCAAGCTCGCGGTCAACTTGCGCGTGCCGAAGGGCCAATCCCCGGAAGCACTCAAGAGCGAAATCGCCGACAAGCTGGGGGCCTGGAGCAAGAAAACCCAGGTTGCCGTGGCCTTCAACTACTCGATCGCCGAACCGATGTACCGCAATCCCGAGGGTGAATGGGTCAAGGCCTTGCTGGCCGTAGCCACTGAAAATCTTGGCATGGAGCACAAGTACGGCACCTCCGCCGGCGCCACTTCGGTTCATGAACTGCCCAATGGTGTGCAATTCGGCCTGGCCAGGCCCGAGGTCAAGTACACCGGACACACCGACAACGAGTTCAAGACCGTCGACCAGTTCCTGCTGGACCTGCAGATCGTAACCGAGATGATGGGGCGTATCGGGCAGTTGCCGAAGCTCTGATCACCCGTTCGGACCCGCTACTCTGGCGGGTCCACTACGTTGATGCGGTCGTGAAATTGAGCGGCTATGCAAAAAAATGTGGGAGCGGGCTTGCTCGCGAAAGCGGTCTGTCAGCTAACACATTGGCTGACTGATACACCGCTTTCGCGAGCAAGCCCGCTCCACACAAACAAAAACGCCGCTCATCACTGAGCGGCGTTTTCGTTAAATATGGAGCGGGAAACGAGACTCGAACTCGCGACCCCGACCTTGGCAAGGTCGTGCTCTACCAACTGAGCTATTCCCGCAAATGGCGTCCCCTAGGGGACTCGAACCCCTGTTACCGCCGTGAAAGGGCGGTGTCCTAGGCCACTAGACGAAGGGGACACGCTAACTGAAACACATGGTGTGTATTTCAGTGCCCAAATCCGCATCCGAAGATATCGGTTCTGGTTTCACTCAGCCCCGCCCGAAAGCAGTGCTGTTTAAAAATGGAGCGGGAAACGAGACTCGAACTCGCGACCCCGACCTTGGCAAGGTCGTGCTCTACCAACTGAGCTATTCCCGCATTGGCGTCCCCTAGGGGACTCGAACCCCTGTTACCGCCGTGAAAGGGCGGTGTCCTAGGCCACTAGACGAAGGGGACACACGTACAACATTCACTACCTACCGCGTTTCGCTGTGTGCTTTACGCTGTAAGTGGCGCGCATTCTATGGATGGATTGAGGGGGCGTCAACCCCCTGATATAAATTTATTTAAATCAATGACTTCGCCCTGCTTTGGGAGGCGAATCCGGGTTTTCCGTCGCCCGGCGTTTGACGCCTATATTCTGGCACTCGCCAAGGCGCTATAGTCCACCCACCCAACAAATGATGGCCATGTGCACTTCGCGCGCTGTTACTTATATAAGCAGCCTTACGGCCGATATAAGTAGAGTCGTGGCCTGTTCAACTCGTCGAGCGGCCCTATGCGCCCCCAAGCCAAGCCACTACACTCGCACGCGAACCCTATAAAGAGGTCTTACCGGTGACACCACTCATGATCACCCTGCTAGTCGTAGTCGGGATCGCACTATTGATCGCCATTGGCTACATGAACCATGTGGTGGAAAACAATAAGCTGGAAAAGGCCCGTACCAAGGTTGAACTCAACGACCGTTTGCGTCGCTGTGGCGAAATCACCGAGACCTTTCCCGGTCAGTTGATGACGCCTGCGCTCAAGCTGCTATTGACCCGTCTGGAGTTGAACGTCTGCCAGCGCCTGCTCAATCTTGAAAAAACCAGTACCTCCGTCAAGGCTCGAATTGCCGAACTGAACACCTTGATCGCCCAGGGCGAATCGATCCCGGTAAACAACCCACCCGCACCGATCCAGACCGAAGCCAAGGCCAAGGACGTGCGCTTCCTGCTCGAAGCCTTGCATGGCCAGATCACCCGCGCCGCCCAGGACGGCTTCTTGCCGACCAATGAAGCCAAGCGCTGGATCCGCGAAGTGCGCCACATCCTGGTGCTGCTGCACATCGAATTCTTCAACAACCTCGGTCAGCACTCCCTGCAACAGAACCAGCCTGGCCAGGCTCGCCTGGCGTTCGAACGGGGCGTGCAATACCTGCGCAAGCAACAGGAACCGCAGATCTACGCCGAACAACTCGAATACCTGGAAAAACTCCTGGCTCGCGCCAACGCCCAGGTCATGGACAAGACTGCCCCCGCAGAAGGCGAGGTCAACCAATTGACCGAAGGCCTCAAAGACGTCGAGGCCGATGCCGACTGGAAGAAAAAAGTCATTTACGACTGATTGGAACAACAAGAAGAGCCACCGTGAGGTGGCTTTTTTTTGCCTTGGGTTTGATGGGGAAGATCAAAAGATCGCAGCCTTCGGCAGCTCCTACATGGAGCTATGTATATCCGCGGGAGATTGGTTGGCTCTGAGGTCGCCTTCGCGAGCAGGCTCACTCCCACATTGGGCCGAGTATTTTCCGAAGAGATAGACCGGCTGTCAGGCCGCCTTTGCAGGCAAGCCAGCTAACACAATTGGACAGAGTTCATCCGGGATGAGATTGGTCGGCTGTCAGGCCGCCTTCGCGGGCAAGCCATGCTCCTACAAAATCAGAAGCAGAAGCAGACCGGCACACACCGCCCTGCTTTTCACCACTCATTAGGCCGAGCGTTAGCTCGCCTGTTTTTGATCTTGCTCTACCCGCCCCTTCGGGAGGCTGAGAGGAGGTGTTTATCTGGGGGTGGGCGCGAAGCGCCGTGCGGCGAAGCCGCACACATCGAGAGGAGGTCGTCGCGAAGCAGACCGGAGGCGATGCCCCCAGATGAATACCGGAACGAAGGAACGCCGAGCCTAAGCGAGGGGCCGGACGCCGGGGCGAGCCTTTTTTTGCTTACTTTTTTTTGGCGTTTCGGTTTGAAAAAAAAGTGAGTCGCCGTAAGGGCGAAACCCTAAGTAGCCGTTACCGCAGAAATGGAGATGTACCCGATCAACCATCAACATGGTCGGCCCTAAGGCCGCCAAGTCAAAGCGTCAAAGCCGAAAATGCCCAACCATCCCCTTAAGCTCAACCCCCAACTGCGCCAACTCGATACTGGACGCCGCATTTCCCTGCATCGCCAGTGACGACTGATCCGCACTCGCCCGAATACTCGTCACACTGCGATTAATCTCCTCAGCCACCGAACTCTGCTCCTCGGCCGCCGCCGCGATCTGCTGGTTCATCTGCTGAATCAACGACACCGCCGCCGCAATACTGCCCAACGCACTCTCAGTCTGCAGCGCATCACTCACCGCCAGCTTAACCAGCTCGCCACTGTTCTGAATCTGCTGCACCGACGACTGTGCCGCCGAGCGCAAGGCACTGACCAGCCGCTCGATCTCCTCGGTCGATTGCTGGGTGCGCTTGGCCAGCGCCCGCACTTCGTCGGCCACCACCGCAAAGCCCCTGCCCTGCTCACCGGCCCGGGCCGCCTCGATGGCCGCGTTGAGAGCCAACAGGTTGGTCTGCTCGGCCACGCTTTTGATCACGCCGAGCACCGTGCCGATGTTCTGGATCTGCGCACTCAAGCTCTCGATACTGGAACTGGCCGAAGTCGCCGAATCCGCCAGTTGCTCGATACGTGCCATGCTCTGACGCACCACCTGCTGACCGCTCTCGACCTTATCGTCCGCTGTCTGCGCCGCTGTAGCGGCTTCCTCCGCATTACGGGCGACGTCGTGCACCGTGGCGGTCATCTGATTCATTGCCGTGGCGACTTGCTCGGTTTCTTCTTTCTGGCTGCTGACTTCCAGGTTGGTCTGCTCGGTCACCGCCGACAGCGATTGCGCGGAACTGGCCAACTGCTCGATGCCGGCCTGCAAACCACTGACGATACTGCTCAGACCTGCGCCCATCTGTTGCATGGCCTGCATCAACTGGCCGATTTCGTCGCGGCGAGTTACTTCAACCGTCGCACTCAAATCACCCGAGGCAATCTGCTGAGCGACACGAATCACACTGCGCAGCGGTGCGACGATCAACCGGGTAATCACCCACGCCGCGATCAGCCCGACCAGCAGCGCCAGCGCCGAGGAGCCAATGATCAACAGCGAGTTCTTTTTCAGCTCGGCCTGCATCGCCCCGTCTTCGGCCACGTAGGCTTGGTCCACCCGCTCCACCACTTCAGCGGCGCGCTGGTGCAGTTGCTCATAAACAGTTTTTTCCTGGGCCAACAGGCCGGTGTACTCAGTGAGCTTGTCACTGAAACTGGCGATATGACCGCTCACCTCATTGAGGACGGTCTGGTACCCCTCGTCCTTGACCGTGGCTTTCAGCTGTTCGGCCTGAGTCAACGCCTGGTCGGCCTGCTCGATCTTGCCCTTGCCGGCGCTGTCGTCGTCCCCCTTGCGGCTCTGGTCGAGGCGCACACGAGCCTCGTTCATGGCCTGCAACATCAACCGCGACACCTGGCTGACCTGATTGGCCTGTTCGATGAATTGCGCGCCGTCCTTGCCCTCGGAATCTTTCAAGGCATAGGCACCATCGTCGGCGAGGCCGGCCTGCAATACATCGAGGTTATTGGCCACGCTGGACACCGACCAACTGGCCATTTCCAGGGCCAGGTCCTTGGCCTGGGTCAATGAGACAAATTCGTCAAAGGCCTTGCGATAGGCGCCAAGCGACTGCCCGACATCGTTCATGACTGGTACGTTGAGCGCCGACTGCGCCTTCAACTGGGTCGCCAGGGCAATCAGCGCATCAACTCCCTGATGCAGCGCATCGGCGGTTTTCGGGTTCCCGTGCAAGGCATATTCCTGCTCCAGCAAGCGCACCTTGAGCAAGCCGCTGTTGAGCGATGACATCTGCTTGAGCCCGTCGAAACGCTGGCTGATGGTTTGCAGGGACCATACGCCAATGGCTGCCACCAAGGCTGTCAACAACAGCACCAGGATAAACCCGACACCCAGTTTTTTTGCCATACCGAGGTTGGCAAAACGTCCTTGCACGGCCGAAATCATTGCTCGTAGTCCCCTGCCAATGTCTGTAGATGGAGATTCGCAACGGGCCTGTGCCAGCACAAGTCTCTGGCGTCGCAATAATGGCAAAAAGCTACGCCCACGTCGTTTTCAGAACGTTTTAGGTCGATCCTAAACGGTGGCCTGAAAAAACCGTTGGGCACGTGGATCGCAGGCACAGGCGACATTGATCCGTTGCCAGTCATTGGCTTCACCGGCCGGGCTGAATGCCGTAGGAGAAGACAGCAGCACACCGAAACGCCGCGCCTGCACGCGCAGCTGAGCGTAGTCGGACATTGGCGATCGCGCCCAGATGAACAAGCCTCCGGCAGGCTTGCCGAAGACTTCCCACTCGGCATCTTCGAGCAACTGCAACGCCGCAACCCGGCCCATGCTCAGACGCTGACGCAGGCGTTGTACCAACTTGCGATAGGCACCGGAGGCCAACAACCCGGCCAGCACCGACTCGCAAAAACGCGAGCCGCCCATGCTGCTGATCATCTTGACCTCTGCCAGCCGTGAAATGAGCCCGGCACTCGCCACCACAAACCCCACCCGCAATGAACTACTGAGGGTCTTCGAGAAGCTGCCGACGTAGATCACCCGGGCGTCGTCATCCAGCGCAGCGAGGCGTGTACCCGGACCATGGTGCAAATCCGCATAGACATCATCTTCGATCACCTGCACGCCATGGGTCTTGCACAGTTGCAGCACCCGCTGCGCCACTGCCGGCGTCACGCAACTGCCGGTGGGGTTGTGGTGGTAGCTATTGATGAACAAGGCTCGAGGATTGTGCTTGATCAACAACTGCTCGAGCGCTTGCGTGTCGGGCCCACGCGGCGTTCGGGGCACCTCAAGCATGCTGACCCCGTGCAGCCTGAGCAAATCGAACAGATGAGAAAACCCGGGTTTTCCACCACCACGCAGTCCCCCGGCTTGAGCAAGGTCCGCACAATCAGGTCGAGCCCCTGGCTCGCGCCAGCCGTGGTCAGGACGCGACTGTCGTCCACCTCGATATTGAGCGGTTTCAAGCGCTTGAGGATTTGCTGGCGCAGCGCGAGCAAGCCCAGCGGCGTGCTGTAGTTGAACAGGCCGGCCATGTCGGTACGGGCCACCTGACGGATCGCGTAACTGAGGTCGTCCGTTTCGCGCCAGCTTTCAGGTAACCCGCCACACCCCAGCATCAGCTCACCCGACAGACTGTTGCTCCAACCCGCTTGCATCGCCTCTGCGCCTTCAAACCTGGGAAGATCCCACGCGCCCGACACCTCTGGCGCTGGCGCTGCGACAAAGAACCCCGAACCTTGACGCGAGGCCAGGACCCCTTGGGCGACGAGGCGTTCAAGGGCTTCAACAACACTGTATTGACTGAGCAAATTGATCCGCGCGATGTGTCGCACAGAAGGCAAGCGAGTCGCTGGCGGTACTTTGCTTTGACGGATCCAGCCCGCGAGTCCGTCGACGATTTGCTGTACGACCGGCACCATTGCCTGTCGATCAATTCTCAATTCCATGAGCAAGCCAACTCCTGTCCATTTTGCTGACAGCAGTTAATCACAGGAACACTCGTTCGGCTGTGCGACAACACCGCCAAAACCGCCGGCTCTAACCATTTGAAACACATTGCCCAGGGTCTTCACGGAACCTGTGGGAGCGGGCTTGCTCGCGAAGGCGGTATAACAGCCAACAGAGGTGTTGAATGCCAAGCCGCCTTCGCGAGCAAGCCCGCTCCCACACGGTTCGCGTTAGCAACATTCAGAATGCAGTGACGCCACCATCCACGGCCAGCGAATGCCCGGTAGTGAAGGCCGCACCGTCACTGCACAAGTACAGCACCGCGCTGGCGATTTCCTCGACCTTGCCGATGCGGCCTACCGGGTGCATGGCGTTGGCGAACTCGCCCTTCTTCGGGTCGGCCTCATAGGCGCGACGGAACATGTCGGTGTCGATCACCGCCGGGCACACGGCGTTTACGCGGATCTTTTTCTTTGCGTATTCAATGGCGGCCGATTTGGTCAGGCCGATCACCGCGTGCTTGGAGGCGGCGTAAATGCTCATCTTCGGCGCAGCCCCCAGGCCGGCTACCGACGCGGTGTTGACGATTGCCCCGCCGCCCTGGGCCAGCAGCAACGGCAACTGATACTTCATGCACAACCAGACACCTTTGACGTTGACGCCCATGATCGCGTCGAACTCATCGATCGTGCCGTCGGCCAGCTTGCCTTTTTCGATCTCGATACCGGCGTTGTTGAAGGCATAGTCGAGACGGCCGTAGGTATTCACCACTTCGTCCATCAGGTGCTTTACCTCGCTTTCCACGGTGACGTTGCAACGCACAAAGGTTGCCTCGCCGCCCGCCGTGCGAATCAGCGCTACCGTGCCTTCGCCGCCCGCGGTGTCCAGATCGGCGACCACGACCTTCAACCCCTCAGCCGCAAAGGCCTGGGCGGTGGCGCGGCCAATACCATTGGCGGCACCGGTCACAACGGCTACCTGGCCGGAAAACGTCATGCTCATTGTTATGTCCTCGAAGAGAAGAATACGGCGCGATTACGTGCTTGCAGTCTAGCCACAGGGGCCTGCCGCGCGGCAGCACTATCAGAAGGCCGGTTAAGCCCCCATGATTCGCAGTGATAGAAGCGCCCGCCCAACTATCACCGCACTGTATCGGCCTGCATTCGCCGCATCAGCCAACCTTGCGGCATCAGCCATGAAGGTCTATCAACAAAGCTTCATTCATCTTGAGTGCCTGCCATGACTACCCAGACCAATCGCCAGTTCCTGCTCGCCAAACGCCCGGTGGGCGCGGCGAACCGAGAAACCTTCACCTTTCAAGAAGTACCGGTCGGCGAACCGGCCGCGGGTCAGATCCTGGTCAAGAACGAATACCTGTCCCTGGACCCGGCCATGCGCGGCTGGATGAACGAGGGCAAGTCCTACATCCCGCCGGTCGGCCTCGGTGAAGTCATGCGCGCATTGGGCGTAGGCAAAGTCATTGCGTCGAACAACCCAAGCTTTGCGGTGGGCGACTACGTCAACGGCGCCCTGGGCGTTCAGGATTACTTCCTCGGCGAACCACGGGGTTTCTACAAGGTTGATCCGAAACTGGCGCCACTGCCGCGCTACCTGTCAGCGCTGGGCATGACCGGCATGACCGCCTACTTCGCCCTGCTCAACGTCGGCGCACCGAAAGCCGGCGACACCGTGGTGCTGTCGGGCGCGGCAGGCGCGGTGGGCAGCATTGCCGGGCAGATCGCCAAGATCAAAGGCTGCCGCGTCGTCGGCATTGCGGGCGGCGCCGACAAGTGCAAGTTCCTGCTAGATGAACTGGGGTTTGACGGGGTCATCGACTACAAAAACGAAGACGTCCTGGCCGGACTCAAACGCGAATGTCCAAAGGGCGTGGATGTGTATTTCGATAACGTCGGCGGCGATATTCTCGACGCGGTACTGAGTCGCCTGGCAATGAAAGCGCGGGTGGTGATTTGCGGTGCCATCAGCCAGTACAACAACAAGGAAGCGATCAAGGGCCCGGCCAACTACCTGTCGCTGCTGGTCAATCGCGCACGGATGGAAGGCTTTGTGGTGATGGACTACGCCGCGCAATTCGCCGCCGCCGGGCAGGAAATGGCCGGCTGGATGGCCAAGGGGCAGCTTCAGAGCCGGGAAGATATTGTGGAAGGACTGGAGACGTTCCCGGAGACGCTGATGAAGTTGTTCAACGGCGAGAACTTCGGGAAGTTGGTGTTGAAGGTTTAATTCGGTAAATCAAAAGATCGCAGCCATCGGCAGCTCCTACGGGGGATCGCACTTCCATGTAGGAGCTGGCGCAGCCTGCGATCTTTTTAGGCGATTTCGGCGACAACCGCCGCCAACGCCTTCGCCGGATCGGCCGCCTGGCTGATCGGACGGCCGATCACCAGATAGTCGGAACCGGCATCCAGCGCCTGACGCGGGGTCAGGATCCGGCGTTGATCGTCCTGGGCGCTGCCCGCCGGACGAATCCCGGGGTCACCAGTTGCAGCGACGGATGGGCCGCTTTTAGCGCCTGGGCCTCCAGGGCCGAGCACACCAGACCGTCCATCCCGGCTTTTTCCGCCAACGCGGCCAGACGCAGCACTTGCTCCTGCGGCTCGATATCCAGGCCAATAGCCGCCAGATCCTCACGTTCCATGCTGGTCAGCACGGTCACGCCGATCAACAACGGCTTGGGGCCGGTACGCTGGTCGAGCACTTCACGGCAGGCTGCCATCATGCGCAAGCCGCCGGAGCAGTGCACGTTGACCATCCACACGCCCATTTCCGCCGCAGCCTTGACCGCCATCGCGGTGGTGTTCGGAATGTCGTGGAACTTGAGGTCCAGGAACACTTCGAAACCCTTGTCGCGCAGGGTGCCGACGATTTCCGCGGCGCAACTGGTGAACAATTCTTTACCGACTTTGACCCGGCACAATTTAGGGTCCAACTGGTCGGCCAGCTTCAGTGCGGCGTCACGGGTGGGGAAATCCAGGGCGACGATGATAGGAGTCTGGCAGACGGACATGTGCGGGCTCTCAGGCAGGACGAAATCGGCGCGCATTGTAGCGGAACCAGCGCCGCTGCGGGACCCGATGATCGGTAATTCGTCATCGCAGCTCAATCAAGACTAGCCCTTGGGCCAATTGTGTCGAGCCCGATACACTCACGACACGCCCACAACATCCTTCATCGCTACCCTCGGGAGCCGCAACACGTCCTTACAGCACTTCCCGCCTTCGGGCAGGACGCCTATGCTGAAGCCACAACCTCGCAGCCCATCTTTGTGGTTGGCAGCCTACCTGGCAGATGAACGCACGCATGCATAACACTCCTGCACCTGTGAACGACGAGCAAAAAGCGCCCTGCGATGACAAACGCTGGAGCATTCGCGCCTTGATCGTCGACGATGACGTCCCGATCCGCGAATTGATGATCGACTATCTGGCCCGGTTCAATATCCACGCCAGTGGCGTCACCGATGGCGCAGCCATGCGCCTGGCGCTGCAAGCGGAACATTTTGACGTGGTGGTGCTCGACCTGATGCTTCCCGGTGAAGACGGCTTGTCTCTGTGCCGTTGGCTACGCGCCGAATCGGACATCCCGATCCTGATGCTCACCGCGCGCTGCGAACCCACCGACCGAATCATCGGCCTGGAACTGGGCGCCGATGACTACATGGCCAAGCCGTTCGAGCCACGGGAACTGGTGGCGCGGATTCAGACCATTTTGCGTCGGGTGCGCGACGATCGTACCGAACAGCGTGCGAACATTCGCTTCGACAACTGGCGCCTGAACAGCGTTTTGCGCCAGCTGATCGCCGCCGATGGCCTGGTGGTGCCACTGTCCAACGCCGAATTCCGCTTGCTCTGGGTGTTCATCGAACGTCCGCGCCGGGTGCTCAGTCGCGAACAATTGCTCGATGCTGCCCGTGGTCGTTCGATCGAAGCCTTTGATCGCAGCATCGACCTGCTGGTGTCGCGCCTGCGCCAGAAACTCGGGGACGACCCCAAGGCACCGCAGTTGATCAAGACCGTTCGCGGTGAGGGTTACCTGTTCGACGCGAGGGACATCGGCTGATGCGTGCGCGCTTCGATACGCTGTTCGGCCGCCTGTTTGGTGTGTTGCTGATCGCGATCATCCTGGCGCACCTGTTGGCGTTTTTCTGGTTTCACCATTACGGCCCGCCTCCCCTCCGCCGCCGCCCGGGTTCTCCGAGAACTTCGACGGGCAACCTCCACCGATGGACCCGCGCTTCCAGAAACGGCCACCACGGCCCTGGTTTGGCGGTCCGTTGGTGCCGCTGACCTTTCAACTGATCTCGCTGGTCATCGCGGCCTGGTACGGCGCCAAACTGCTGAGCCGGCCGATCCAGCGCCTGAGCGATGCGGCTGAACGCTTGAGCGAGAACCTCGACAGCCCACCGCTGGACGAGTCCGGCCCCCGGGAAGCACGGCAAGCAGCCCACACCTTCAACAAGATGCAGCGGCGCATCATCGAACAAGTGCAGCAACGCTCGCGGATGCTCGGCGCGGTGTCCCACGACCTGCGCACCCCATTGTCGAGACTCAAGCTGCGACTGGAACAGATCGAAGACGACAAGCTGCAAGGCCAGATGCGTCAGGATCTGGACGACATGATCGGCATGCTCGACGCCACCCTCACTTACCTGCACGAACAACGTACCAGCGAGGCCCGGCAGTGGATGGATGTGCAGGCGCTGGTGGAGTCCCTGAGCGAAAACGCCCAGGACCAGGGTGCCGAGGTCCAGGCCAGTGGTCATTGCGTGCCGCTGCAAGTCCAGCCGATGGCCCTGCGTTCGTGCATCAACAACCTGATGGACAATGCCCTGCGGTATGCCGGGCAAGCACTGATCACCCTCGAAGACAGTCGTGGGCAGTTGGTGATCCGGGTAATCGACCATGGGCCAGGGATTGCAGAGGACAAGCGCGAAGCGGTGTTCGAGCCGTTCTTTCGGCTGGAGGGTTCACGCAACCGCAACTCCGGTGGCGTCGGCCTGGGCATGACCATCGCCCGGAGGCGGCGGAACGCCTGGGCGGGCAGTTGAGCCTGGAAGAAACCCCCGGCGGCGGCCTCACTGCGGTCATTCGCCTGCCCCGCACCTAAGCCCTGCCCCCCCGTGGGAGCGAGCCTGCTCGCGAAGGCGTTGGCACATCCAGCATTTATGTATCAGGCAGACCGCTTTCGCGAGCCGGCTCGCGCCTACAGGGTTTGCTTCAGGCCGATGATTGCTTGTGTACCAACCGGTACAAACACCACATACCCACGACAACTTGCCCCTTGAGGCTGCATAAGCCGGTGCACTCACCGGTTTTCCATCCCAAGGAGTGAGCCCAATGATCGGTAGCGTCAGCAGCAACTACACGAGCTATACCAGCACGAGCACCAGCAGCACGTCGGCCAACGCCGCGCGCCGCGCGCAGTTCCAGAAAGAACTGTTCACCAAGCTCGACACCAATGGCGACGGCACGGTGAGTCAGGACGAACTGAAGACCGCCCAGGCAGAGAAACCCGACAACCGCGTGTTGGCCGACCTGAGCAAGAACTTCACCAACCTGGACAGCGACAGCAGCGGCAGCCTGAGCAGTGAAGAAATGGCCGCGATGGCGCCACCTTCGCATTCGCAGGATCAAGCGCCCAACACTGACCTGGCCGACGCGCTGCTTGGCGCCCTGGACGCCAACGGTGACGGCAACCTCAGCAGTGATGAACTGAGCAAGGGCCTGACCAGCGCTGGCAGCACTGCTGACAGCACCGCGATCTTCTCGGCCCTGGACAAAAACCAGGACGGCACCGTCAGCAAGGACGAACTCGCCGCCGCTCTCAGCCCACCGCCACCGCCACCGCAGGCATCCAGCGATCAATTGTTCAGCCAACTCGATACCGACAGCGATGGCAGCATCAGCGCCACCGAACTGAGTAGCGCGTTACAGGCCAGCACCAGCACCTCAGCGACCTCGACTTCGACCTCAAACGCCACCGACACCAGCGCCGCGTTGATGAAGATTCTCGACAGCGACAGCAGCGGTGGCGTCAGCAGCGATGAACTCAAGGCCGCCCTGCAGGCTGGCCGCGAGAAAAGCAGCGACAGCGCTACCACTCAATCGACCGTCAGTGAAGCCCTGCAAAAAATGATCGCCAACCTGAGCAAGCAGTATTCGCTCGACAACGTGGCGAGCGCGGGCAAGTACCTGAACGTCACGACCTGAGGCAAAGCTTCGCGGGCCATCACAGACACAGAAAAACCCACTGACCTTCACAGTTTCAGTGGGCTTTTAAAGATCAAAAGATCGCAGCCTTCGCCAGCTCCTACATAGAAAATCAGCGGCGATCGTCAACCCGTGCCTGGCTTGTGCTCCAGTCGGTCAACAAGCTGTAGGCTACGGCCAGCAACGTCGGGCCGATGAACAAACCGATAAACCCGAACGCGATCAACCCGCCAAACACGCCCAACAGCACAATCACCAACGGCAAATTGCCGCCGCGACTGATCAGGTATGGCTTCAGCACGTTGTCCACACCACTGATAATGAACGTCCCCCAGATCCCGAGGAACACCGCCATCCCGTACTCGCCCTTCCAGGCCAGCCAAGCCGTGGCCGGGATCCAGATCAGTGGTGGCCCCATCGGAATCAGGCTCAACAGGAACGTCACGATCCCCAGCACCAAAGCGCCTGGAACCCCGGCGATCAAGAAGCCGATCAATGCCAGAATTGCCTGGGCCGCCGCCGTGCCGATCACTCCGTTGACCACCCGTTGCACCGTCCCGGCGACCAATTCGATGTAGTACCCGGCGCGGTCACCGATCAGTCGCTCCAGCAACCCACGAACAAACGCCGCCAATCGCGGCCCGTCACGGTAGAAAAAGAACACAAAGACGATGCTCAACGTCAGTTCGAGAATGCCACCGCCGATCTGTGCACTGCGCGCCAGCAACCAGTTGCCGACCTGGCCCAGATAAGGTTTGACTGCCAGCATCAGCGCCGCACCCTGCTCGTCGATGCTGTTCCAGAGCCCCACCAGGCGTTCACCAACCAAGGGAAGCGTACCCAGCCAGGCCGGTGCTTCCGGCAGACCGTCGACCTGCACATCCTTGATAAATACCGTGGCATCGCGCACATGGTCCGCCAGGTTGAACCCCAGCCACACCAACGGCACCGCCACCAGCAACATCCAGCCCAGGGTCAGCAACGCCGCCGCCAAAGATTCACGGCCATGGAGCCAGCGGGTCAGCAAACGCATCAGCGGCCAACTGGCAAACGCCAGTACTGCGCCCCAGAACAATGCCGACCAGAACGGCGCCATCACCCAGAAGCTCGCGCCAAACAGCACCAGGAGCAGAATCTGCACCAACAGCCGATCGTTATTGAGCATGTAAGGTCTCGAAAAAGTCAGTTCGCAAAAGAGTAGGCGAACGCGCGGGACGCGTTCGCCTGATGCAGCTTATCGCAACAATTCGATGTGCAGGCCAGCGCCTGGCGCGTTGCCGGTTTCCATCCGCGCCGCACGCACGCCCTGGGCGATCAGCGATTGGCGCCAGGCCTCGGCCTTGGCCCCGGAAACACTGACCCGCAGCGTGGTATCCAGGTTCAAGCCACGAGAAATCAAACGCAGCCAGGTGTCGTCGGGGTCGGCACTCAGTTTCGGGAAATCGAGCTCGCCGGTGCTTTTGAGCTGGCGAAGCAAGGTCGCGGACGTTGGCAACAACTCTCCCAGCGGCGCGGCGGCTTCAAATTGCTCGACGTGCAGGTAGGCTTTGCGATTACCGCGAGTGATGCTGTAGAGCGCCACCAGCGAATTGTCCTTGGGTGCCGCCAGCCGCAGCAACAAGTACGCCTGTTGATCATCGGCGCCAAACAGCTTGGCGTTGCCGAAGACTTCATTGGCCCACAGGCTGCTTTCGCCGCAATCGCGGGCCTGGCACCAGAACAGCAACTCGGCGCCCTGCTTCTGCAAGGCTTCGCGCGCAGCGGTAAACGCTTCGGTGGCAGAATGTTCCGGCGGCAGTTCGTAGGTCACCGAAGTGGTTTGCCCGCGGGCGCTGACCTGGCCGTCGAAACGCAACTGGCCGCTGATCTTGCGGATCGAGCCCAGCGGATAAATCCGCTCAAGCTCCACCGGTGGGCGAAAGTCGACGATCTCTGCATCGGCCAGGCGCGGCACGATGGGCAGGTCCTGGCTTCCCGGAACATCGGCGGCAAACAACAAAGGGCTGAAACAACACAATGCCAGCAGACTGAGTGATCGCATGGGCAGGCTCATCGGATCAGCATGGCCTGGGCACCCTTGACGATACTGGCGTCATCGATGTACTCCGGCACCAACAGACCACGCTGTACCGCCGGGCGCGCCTCCATGGTCGCCAACCACCGCTGCAAGGCGGGCAAGCCGTCCACTTCGACACCGGACCAGTCGTGACTACGCACCCACGGGAAGGTGGCGATGTCGGCGATGCTGTACTCGCCGGCCAGAAATTCCACAGTTTGCAAACGTGTGTCGAGCACTTCGTACAGGCGCCGGGTTTCATGCTGGTAGCGGTCGATGGCGCCCTGGAGTTTTTCCGGGAAATACCGGAAGAACACGTTGGCCTGGCCCTGCATTGGGCCGATCCCGCCCATCTGGAACATCAGCCACTGCAACACCACCGAGCGCCCCTTGGGGTCGGTGGGCATGAGCCGCCCGCTCAGTTCAGCGAGGTAAATCAGGATCGCGCCGGATTCGAACACGGCAAAATCGCCGTTGGCGCGGTCGACAATCGCCGGAATCCGGCCATTGGGGTTGATCTTGAGGAAGCCCTCGGACTTCTGTTCCTTTTTGTCGAAACTCAAGGCGTGCACCGTGTAGGGCAGGCCGAGTTCCTCGAGCACGATAGAGACCTTGTGGCCATTCGGGGTCGCAGCGGTGTAGAGATCTATCATGGTTGTCTCCCATTTCAACCCGCCCAGCCTCGACAGTTGCCCGGCGCAAGTCAAGGAACGGCGAAGAACCGATTGAAACAGTCTGCGACAAGGTCGGCGCCGGATTCGTCATTCAGGTGCAAATGATGGCCGCCTGGCAGCTGTTCACGGCTAAAGGGTAGACGCTCCAGTAACTCGGGATGTTTGGCGAGCATGCCGTCAGCCGCGACCACCAGTTGCGCAGGACAACTGATGCGCTGGACGAAAGCCATGGCCTGTTCTTGTGTCAGACGCAGCGGCGATGGCAGCGTCAGGCGGTTATCGGTACGCCAGGTGTAGCCACCCGGCACCGGCATCAGGCCCCGTTGCGCCAGCAGTTCGGCGGCTTCTCGACTGACCGCGACCAGGCCTTTCATCCGCGCTTCGATCGCCCGGTCGAGGGTGCTGTAGACCGGTTTGCGTTTCTCCCGCAGGTCCAGTTGCGCTTGCAGGGCCATGCCCATGCGCTCGGCAGCGTTTTCGCCTTTGTCGGTAGGAGGAATCACGCCATCAATCAAGGCCAGATGGGTGACACGCTCCGGCATCGACCCGGCAATGATCAACGAAGCAATCGCGCCCATGGAGTGCCCCATCAGCGCAAACCGCTTCAGGCCCAGCTGTTCGGCGACTTGCAGCACGTCGTGGGCGTAATCCCACATCGCGTAGCCGGCGCCAATCGGACGGTGCCCGGAATGGCCATGACCGGCCATATCCAGCGCAATGATGCGCAAGCCTTTGAGCTTGGGCGCCAGCCGGGCAAAGCTGTTGGCGTTGTCGAGCCAGCCGTGCAGGGCAATCACCGGCAAACCGTCCTCGGGGCCGAACAAATGCGCCGCCAGCTCGATGTGCGGCAAGCTCAGGCGGACTTCTTCGACAACGTGGTTCATGCGCAATCCTGTTGGTGGCGACCGTCCCAGCGGCTGAGTAGATCCTTCAGCAACATCGCGGTGTCTTGAGGACGTTCGAGGGGGAACATATGGCCGCCGGGCATGGTCAGCGACTCGCCCAACGGCATGCGCCCGACGGAACTGGCGTGGTGACGCATGACCACACGGCTGTTACGCCCGCGCACCACCGCCAGCGGCACTTTCAACTGTCGCGCACGGCCAGGGCTGGTGTGGGGCACGCCGCGGTAGATGCTGATTTCCGTGGCGGGGTCGAAGCGCAGGCGCAGCTTGTCGCCAACCTTGTGCAAGCCGTGTTGCAAGTAGGCGTCGAAGCATTCCGGGTCGAAACCGCGAAACAGGGTTTTGCCGGCAAAGTAACTGCGTGCGCTGTCCAGATCGGCGAACTCTTCGCGCCGACCCAAGGTGCGACCCGCCGGGGTCAGACGATCAATGAAACCGAAGCGCTTGGCGGCGAGGATCACCCATTGATCGGCGCGAGTCAGCACCGGCGAATCGAGCATCACCACGCCGCGGTACAACTCGGGGCAACGCAGGGCCGCATGCAAGTGCAGCACGCCACCGAAAGAATGGCCGACGCCCCAGACGGGTTCGGGTTGCTGCTTGAGGTGATGGATCAGTTCATCCACCAGGTTGTACCAGTTGTCATCCGCCGGGAAACGCGGGTCATGGGCGTGCTGCTCCAGATGCGTCACCTGATACTCAGGTGCCAACGCCGCGAACAACTTGCCGTAGGTCCCCGAAGGAAAGCCATTGGCGTGGGCGAAAAAGATCTGCTGCGACATACCGGTCAATCCATGGGCGAGAAACATGGGGTTGATTGTCCGTAAGACGGCGGCCTACAGCAATGACTGTAACTGACAGGAATAGTGACAGTCCGGCCAGGGCTATGACGCATGCCCCCTGTAGCAGCCTGCGTTCGGCTCATGTAGCAGCTGGCGAAGCCTGCGTCCGGCTGCGAAGCAGTCGCCAATCAAGATTACTCGGAGTATCCGATACACCGCGTACTCAGGTTTTACGACTGCTGCGCAGCCGGACGCAGGCTGCGCCAGCTGCTACACAGGGCCGCGTATCAACGGGAAGGCGGTGTTTCACCCAACGGCACCACCGCCATGGTCAACCGCGACACGCAACTGGCCTTGCCCTCATCACTGGTCAAGCGGATATCCCACACATGCGTGGTGCGACCAATGTGAATCGCCCTGGCCACCGCCGTCACCCGCCCGCTGCGCAAGCCGCGCAAATGGTTGGCGTTGATTTCCAGGCCCACGCAGTAAAACTTGCTGGCGTCGATGCACAGGTAACTGGCCATCGAGCCGACGGTTTCGGCCAGCACCACCGAGGCGCCACCGTGCAGCAAACCGTAAGGCTGATGCGTGCGATGGTCGATGACCATGCTCGCCGTCAGGGACTCGTCGTCGAAGGCTTCGAAGCGGATATCCAGCACTTCGCCGATGGTGTTTTTCTGGATCGCGTTCAACTGTTCGATGTTGGGAGCGGTACGCCACAGGCTCATCGCTGAGTTTCCTTTGTTGGTTTTGTTTGTCACTCAATCCTGCCACAGCACCGCTTCGTTGCGCTCGCTCCATTCTTCGAAACGGGCGCCATACGCGGCTTCGATCACGTTGCGCTTGATCTTCAGGGTCGGAGTCAGAAAACCGTTTTCCACCGCCCAACTGTCCTTGACCACCACTAACCGGCGCAAGCGCTCATGTTTGTCGAGGGCGCCGTTGACCTCTTCCAGGAGTTTTTCCAGGCTGGAATGCAAACTCGCGCGCGCCGTGCCAATGGCATCCTGCTGCCCGACTGCCGAGAGCACGCACAAGCCCAGCGGCGCACTCAGGCCATCACCGACCACGCACACCTGCTCGATCCGTGAATGCACCGCCAGGCGATTCTCGATCGGTGCCGGGGCCACGTATTTACCTTTGCTGGTTTTGAAGATTTCCTTCAGGCGCCCGGTCAGGCGCAGATTACCTTCGGCATCTTGTTCGCCTTTGTCGCCGGTACGCAGAAAGCCGTCTTCGGTGATGGTTTCGGCGGTTTTCTCCGGTTCCTTGAAGTACCCGAGCATGGTCGCGCCGCTGCGCACCATGACCTCACCCGACCCGGCAATCCGCACCTCGACCTCCGGGCAGGGCTTGCCGATCCAGCCAGGGTTGTACTCACCCGACCGGCCGATGTGCGAGTAACCACAGCTTTCGGTCATGCCATACACCTCCAGCACATCCAGCCCCAACTTGCGGTACCACAACAACAAGGTCTGCGGCACCGGAGCCGCACCGGACAAGGCGATGCGCAACGCATCCAGCCCCAGCCCGGCGAGGACTTTGTGCCCTACCCGCTTGCCGATGATCGGCAAACCAAGCAGGAAATCGAGGCGCTTTGCCGGAGTCTTGCTGTACACGCCCATCTGGAATTTGGTCCAGATGCGCGGTACGCCGAACAATGCGGTCGGCCGGGCGCGTTGCAAGTCGGTAAGAAAGGTGTCGAGGCTCTCGGCAAAGAACACGGTTTGCCCGGTATAGATCGACGCGAGCTCAACGAACATCCGCTCGGCAACGTGGCACAGTGGCAGGTAGGACAGCAGCCGATCCGACTCGTTAAGGCCAAACAGCTGCGTGCCGCGCGTCGTGGCGAAGCCAAGGTTGCCGAAGCTGTGCATCACGCCTTTGGGCAGGCCGGTGGTGCCGGAGGTGTAAATGATGGTCGCCAACTGGTCGGCGGCGGGTTTCGGGTCGTCCTGGATCGGCGAGCTCTTTTGCAGGTCATCCCAGCTGAAATCAAAGGTGCCGGGCGGGTGCAATGGCAGGCTGATGATCGGCAGGTCAGGGCTGACGCCACGGGACATGCCGGGCCAGTCATCGAGTTTGCCGATGAACGCCAGCGCGGCTTCGGAGTGATTCAATACTTGAGCCACGGACTCGGCGGTGAGGTTGGGGTACAACGGCACCGACACATGTCCGGCCATCCAGATCGCCAGGTCGGCGATGATCCAATGGGCGCAGTTTTTCGAGATCAGGGCGATGTGACTGCCTTGCGGCATTTCCCGGGCGCGCAGCCAATGTGCGGCGCAGCGGGCCTGATGGCCGACGTCGGCCCAAGTCAGCGTCTCGACCTGGCCGCCGCCCACCGGCTGGACCAGAAAGTGCTGGCGGGGATGACGGGCCTCACGCTCGTAGAACACGTCCAGCGGCAAACGAAAGGCAGCAGACATGCGACTTGCTCCTGTGTTTTTGGTCTGGAGCAAGCGTAGTCAACCAAGCAAGTGCTTGGTTAATTATTTATGGGTAAGGCAAGATCAAAAGATCGCAGCCTCGTTGCACTCGACAGCTCCTACATGGATTTCGCATTCCCCTGTAGGAGCTGTCGAGTGCAACGAGGCTGCGATCTTTTGCTTTTAAGGGTGTTTGATGCCGTTAAGCTTCATCGCCCCAGCCAGCGGCAAGTCGCCTTCGAGTTCCGCCAGGCCAGCCGTTTTTACCGCTTCCGGTTGCTGCACATGACCGTGCTGAAGGTAGCCCAACAAGTTGCCCACCAACGGGTTATGGCTGACCAGCAACGCGTAATCCACCGACACCAACTGCTCGGCCACCGCTTGCGGGCGGTTGTCCGGGGTCAGCCACTCGACGGTACGAATCTCCGGCTCAAAGCCCAAGGCCTCACGCACCAACTGCGCGGTCTGTTGTGCTCGCAGATAGGGACTGGCGTAGATCGCGCTGATCGGTTGCCCGATCAACTTGGCGGCGCTGCGCAGCGCCTCTTCGCGACCGTGGGCGGTCAGTGCCCGTTCGGAGTCGGGACGCGAGCCGTAAGGCTCGGCTTCACCGTGACGCAATACCCAGAGTTTCATAGCTTGGGTTCCTCATCTCGAACCGGATGCGGAGCAGGCGCCACCACGTGCGGCGCTTCACCTTCCGGTGTACGCGGCGCCGGCCAGTCGGCGAACGGCCAGGGCTTCTGGTCGCTGTGAAAGCTGCCGAACCGACCGATCTGGGCCAGGAACTGGCTCAGGCTGTCGCCGAAGTTCATCAGGCTGGCGCTCGGGGCGCCGTAGATCAAACGGTAGATCAACTGCACCAGCACGACCGCGCCGAGGATGAATTGCGCCACTTGCCAGACCAGCAAGAAAACGATCATCCACAGCACCCGCAGCAGGATCGATTCGTACTTGGCTTCTACTTTCGGTTCGTTCATGTCTCGTTCTCCCTGCCCGTAGATTGAAGACTCAGTTGAAACCGCTGGTGGAGATAAAGTCGACGTCGGTCTTCGGCTCGGCGCGCATTAACAGCCCGATCACCTGCTCCAGCGTGCGCCCTTCGAACAAAATCGCGTGCAGGCCGGCGACCAGCGGCATGTACACACCCACTTCCTGAGCCTTGGCCTTGAGCACTTTCAAGGTGTTCACGCCCTCGGCAACTTCGCCCAGGCGTGTCACTGCGTCTTCCAGGCTCAAGCCCTGGCCGAGGGCGAACCCGACCTGGTAGTTGCGACTTTTGGGCGACGAACAGGTGACGATCAAGTCGCCCACGCCCGCCAGCCCGAGGAAGGTCATCGGGTTGGCACCCTGATTCACGGCAAAGCGGGTCATTTCCGCCAATGCGCGGGTGATCAGCATGCTCTTGGTATTTTCACCCATGCCCAGCGCCACCGCCATGCCGGCAATGATCGCGTAGACGTTTTTCAACGCGCCGCCCAACTCCACGCCGAAGCGGTCGGCGCTGGCGTACACGCGAAAAGTACGACCGTGCAGTGCTTCCTGAACCCGTTGGCAGAGTTCTTCGTCTTCGCTGGCGACGACGGTGGCGGTCAGCGCGTGTTCGGCGATTTCACGGGCCAGGTTCGGCCCGGAAAGTACGCCGATGCGTGCTTGCGGCGCGATCTCTTCGAGGATCTCGCTCATCAGCTTGAACGTGTGGGCTTCGATGCCCTTGGTCAGGCTGACCAGCAGTTTGCCGCTCAAACGATCGGCAAAAGGCACCAACACCGAGCGCAGCGCGCTGGACGGCAGCGCGACGAAGCACAGGTCGCAGGCGTCCAGAGTGGCTTGCAGATCAGTGACTGCCGTAACACCCGGCAGAATCTTGATGCCTTTAAGGTAACGCGGGTTCTCGCGATTGACCCGAATGGCCTCGGCCTGTTCGGGGTCACGCATCCACTGCAAGACCTGATGTCCGTTCTCGGCCAGAAGATTAGCCACGGCGGTACCAAAACTTCCGCCTCCCAGGACCGCAATTGGGCGCTGTTCAGTCATATGCAATCCGTTAATCCATAGCAGTGGCGATGCCGGCATTATACGGAGCGGCCCAGTGGCGGCCAGCCCCAGCGTCAATTACCGACACTTGTAGGAAGAAGACCAACAAAACCGAGGAAAATGCCCGTAACGTGACTGGAAAAGTCACTGAGCTCGGTTAACATGCGCGCCAATTAATCGCTATCAAGGCTGTGTTGTGTCTTTTGGCCCGCCCTCACCTCGCTCGCCGCTGCTTCTGGCGCTGGTCTTCAGCCCGGCATTGCTGGCCGACGACCTGTTCCTGGACAGTGAAACGTTGCCGCAGGTGCTGACCGCTACGCGGCTGAAACAGTCGCCGGCGGCGGTGCCAGGAAGCATGACGGTGATCGACAGCGAACTGATCAACGCCAGCGGCGCCCGGGACATCAGCGAATTGCTGCGACTGGTGCCGGGCATGATGGTCGGCAACATTACCGGCAATCAGCCAGCGGTGAATTACCACGGTACCAATGCCAGCGAAGCCCGGCGTATGCAGGTGTTGATCGATGGCCGTTCGGTGTACCGGGCCGGCCTCGCCACGGTGGACTGGAGCGATATCCCGGTGGCCATGGAAGACATCGAGCGCATCGAAGTCTTTCGCGGGCCAAACACCGTCAGTTATGGCGCCAACGCGCTGATGGCGGTGGTCAACATCATCACCCGCAACCCCGCCGACAGCCATGGCACACGGCTGAAAGTCACCCAGGGCCAGCGCGGCATCAATGACTTTTACGCCAGCCAGGGCAGCGGTTGGGATGGCGGTGATATGCGCCTGTCGCTCTCCGGCCAGCAGGACGACGGCTTCGACTCGGACCGCACCGGCGCCGATTACCGCGACAGTCGACGTTTGAACCGCTTCAACCTCGCCGTCAGCCAGACGCTCAACGACAGTCAAGGCATCGACTGGCAATTGAACGCCAAGGACGGGACCAACCAGCGGCCCTATACCTACCGCCCGGTGTTTTCGGGAATTACCGCTGCCGGCAACAATTCCGACGTGATCGCCAAGGATTACGCCGGCTCGCTGCGCTGGAACCTGGACATCAATCCCGAGCACAGCCTCTATATCCAGGGTTCGGCGCAACACTGGGATCGCCAGCAGACCTGGCGTGCCTGTGACGCCGAAGTGTCGTTCAGCCCACAACTGACCGATTTGTGGCAACTCAACCCGAACTATGCCGAACGCCTGGCGCGCAATATGGAGCGCTACACCGGCCCCGGCGCACCAGCCGGCAGCCCGGTCGAACAGGCATTGGGCAATCAGGTGCTGGCCCAATGGAGAAACGGCGCCCGGCAAACCCTGTGCGGCGACATTGACCAAAGCGCCCGGGAGTCGCGCTACGACCTCGAACTGCAAGACACCCTGAGCCTGTCCGATAGTCTTCGGCTGGTCAGCGGCATGAACTATCGTTACGACCGGGCAGACTCCGAGACCTACTTCAATGGCACGCTCGACGACACCACCTGGCGTACGTTCGGTCAACTCGAGTGGCGCGCCAGCGAACACTGGTTGCTGCAGGGCGGTGCCATGTTCGAGGACTCGAAGCTGACCGGCAACTCGCTGACGCCACGGGTAGCGGTCAATTATTTGATCAACCCGCGCCATGGCCTGCGCGCGGTGTATTCCGAAGCGATCCGCTCCCCGGACATGTTCGAGAACAACGTGAACTGGAGTTATCAGGTGACCAACCTGCGGCCCAGCGCCTATGGCCAGACCAGTGCCCGCTATTTTGTGAAGACCCGCGGCCCCGGCGACCTCGACAAGGAGCGCATGCGTTCACGGGAACTGGGCTACAACGGCTACTTCGCCGAACTGGGCCTGTCGGTGGATATGAAGCTGTTCTACGACGAAATCACCGGCATGATCAGCGAGCCGTTGCGCAACAATCAGTACATTGCCAGCAACGCCAACAACTCGCGATTCAGCGGGACCGAAACCCAGTTCGACTGGCATGTCAGCAGCATCGATCGTCTGCGCCTGACCTATGCCTACGTCAATGCCAGGGCCAGCAACCCGCAGGACCAATTGCAGACTGCGCGTAACAGTGGTTCCGCCGGTTGGCTGCGCAATTGGGGCCGGGGCTGGAACAGCGCGCTGTTCTATTATGGTGACGATGCCCTGAACGGCTACCGTTTCGAACGGCTCGACACACGCATCGCCAAACACATCGGCCTGGGCAAGGCCAATCTGGAACTGGCAGGAGTGTTGCAGCAACGCCTCGACAATCAACCCGCCACCTTCGTCGACAACCATTACGACGAACGCCGAGTGCTCTACTTCAGCGCGGAGCTGGCGTTTTAGATGCAGCCTTCGTCACGCAAAACGCCAATCCTTGGCCGCCTGCTGGCCGGGTTGTGCCTGACCGTCAGCGGTCTGCTGTGCAGTCTGCCGGCCAGTGCCGCGGACATTCTGCTGACCGGCACCGAAGACAGCCCCGGCGTGCAATCCTTCACCCAGGCCCTGAGCGAGTTACGCCCCACCGACAGCGTGCACTTCAAGCCGCTGTCCAGCCTGCCGGCGCCGGGCAAACTGCCCAGCGGCACGCGCTTGATCCTGCTCGACTTACCGAGCCTCGACTGGCGCCTGCAAGACAGCCAGGGCCCGGCGACGCTGGTGCTGCGTATCAGCCGCCTGCAGGCGCGGCAACGGCTGAACAATCTGCTGCCATCCCATTTGAGCCTGCTGTGGAGCGATCCGCCGATTGAGCGGCAATTGCGCCTGACCCGGCTGATCCTGCCCCAAGTCCGCCGGGTCGGCGTGCTGTATGACCGGCACAGCGAATTCCTTTTGAAAGAACTGCGCCTGGCCGCGCTGCCCCTGGGCCTTGAGATCATCACGCAACGTTGGGAAAACACCAGCGACAGCCGTCCATTGCAGGCGCTGCTGAAAAACAGTGACGTGCTGCTGGGGCTGGACGACCCCGACCTGTACAACCCCAAAACCGCGAAAAACCTGCTGCTCAGCAGCTACGCACGACAGATGGCGCTGATCGGCCCCAACGCCGGTTTCGTCAAGGCCGGCAGCCTGACCAGCACGTACAGCGACCAGAGCGACTGGCTGGCGATTCTCGTCGATTTGCTCGGCCAGCCACCGAGCAGTTGGCCACGCACGCTCTACCCCAAACACTTCAAAGTCTTAAGCAACCCGCAAGTGGCTCGTTCATTAGGTATTGAACAGATGGATGAAGCATCGGTCGCCACCCAGTTGGCCGAAGGAGAACGCCGCCCATGACCTTCCGCCGTTGGGACATCAACACCCGGACCCAGATCATCAGCCTCGGCCCTGCCTTGCTGCTGACCTTGCTGCTGATCAGTTTCTTCACGTTCGTGCGGATCCAGGACCTGCGCCAGGAACTCAACCACACCGGTCAACTGATCGCCAACCAGCTGGCACCGGCCACCGAGTACGGCGTCATCTCCGGCAACAACGACGTGCTGGAAAGCCTGCTCAAGGCCACGCTTGCGACGCCCAATGTGCGTTTTCTGGAAATCCAGGACAACGCCAACCGGATTCTGGTGTACGTCGAGCAACCGTCCGGAATCCCACAACCGCTCGCAACAGGTTGAAGTGTTCCAGGCGCCGGTGCGGCTGCAACGCATCGCGCTGAACAACGACTTTTTCCAGAACACCCGCACCTCGGTCAGTGCACCGAGTGAGGATTACCTGGGGCGGGTGATCGTCGGCCTGTCCAGCGATGCCTTCAGCCAGCGCCAGCAAGAAATCCTGTTCAAGGCCGGGATCCTCGCGTTGTTTGCCCTGCTGTTTACTTTCCTGCTGGCCCGGCGCCTGGCGGGCAGTCTGTCGCAGCCGATCCGCGACATCGGCAACGCGGTCAAGGCGATCCAGAAAGGCGACTACACCACGCCGCTGCCGATCGTCGATGACACCGAACTGGGCGCCTTGTCGCAACACATCAACAACCTCGCCGAGGGTCTCGAACAGGCCAGCCGCGAACAGCATCAAGCGATGGCGCAGTTGATCCAGACCCGCGAAGAAGCGGAAAAGGCCAACAACGCCAAATCCGACTTCCTGGCGATGATGAGCCACGAACTGCGTACGCCGATGAATGGCGTGCTGGGCATGCTGCAACTGCTGGAAACCACCGGGATGACCGAGGAGCAGGTCGAATACGCGGCGCTGGCCTCGGAGTCCACCGAACACTTGCTCAAGGTCATCAACGACATTCTCGACTTCTCGCGCATTGAACGTGCAGAGCTGGAACTTGAGCATATTCCGTTCAACCTCGCGGAGCTGATCGGCAGTTGCGCCCAGTCCTTCCAGCACAGTGCCATGCAACGCAAACTCAACCTTGAGCTGTTGATCCCGCAAGACATGCGCGCCTTGCAGGTTCAGGGCGATCCGACGCGGATCCGGCAGATCCTGGTGAACCTGATCGGCAACGCACTGAAGTTCACCGAACAGGGTCGCGTGACCATCGAACCGCAGTGGCAATCGCTGGATCACGAACTGCTGTGGTTCACCTGCACGGTGCGTGACAGCGGCATTGGCATTTCAGCCGAAAGCCTGGAATTAATGTTCAACGCGTTCCAGCAGGCCGACAGTTCCATTTCAAGACGTTACGGCGGCACCGGGCTGGGCTTGCCGATTGCCCGCACCCTGGCCGAGCGCATGGGCGGCACGTTGCGGGCCCAGAGCGAAGAAGGTCGCGGTTCGGTGTTTACCCTGGAAATCCCCCTCGCCCTTTGTAAGCAGGCGCTGCCGGAGCTGGCACCGCCGCGCGTGCCGACGGGCAATGGCCACGGCGAAGGACGCAACGTACTACTGGTGGAGGATAATCCGGTCAACCAGACCGTCATCGAAGCGATGTTGCGCAGCCTGGGCTTTACTGTCAGCGTTGCCACCGATGGCGCGCAGGCAGTGCGCAGTGCCGAGAGCCTGATTTTCGAAGCCATTTTGATGGACTGTCGATTACCGATCATCGACGGCTACGAAGCCACCCGACAGATTCGCCAACTGCCCGGCTGCCTGGACGTGCCAATCATCGCCCTGACGGCCAATGCCTTGCAGGGTGACCGCGAAGCCTGCCTGTCGGCGGGCATGAACGATTACCTGGCCAAGCCCTTCAAACGGACTGATCTGCAGCAAATTCTGCAGCGATGGGTGCAGTAGAACTGTCCTTTCGGCTATCTGCGACTGGCGTGAAAGGCGAAAGTGCGGCAGTCTTAGGCACCCGAACAGGCCCGGAAAGGGGCTTGAATAATAATTTCAGTGCACAAGTGTACATTCGTGTCCTTGGTGCTGTGACTTTCACCACAACGCAATAGTCTATGAGTAGGCTGTCGACTCGAGGCATGAATGCTTCGATCGGCCGGGAAGATTCGCCCCACCTGCCGCACGGGACTATTGAGGAGCTCGCATGACCAAACAAAACGCCTTTACTCGGGAAGACCTGCTGCGCTGCAGTCGCGGTGAGCTATTCGGCCCAGGTAACGCGCAACTGCCCGCCCCTAACATGCTGATGGTGGATCGCATCACCCATATCAGCGAAGAGGGTGGCAAGTACGGCAAAGGTGAATTGGTCGCCGAGCTGGATATCACTCCGGACCTGTGGTTCTTCGCCTGTCACTTCGAAGGTGATCCGGTGATGCCGGGCTGCCTGGGTCTCGATGCCATGTGGCAACTGGTCGGCTTCTTCCTCGGCTGGCAGGGTCTGCCGGGCCGCGGTCGCGCGCTGGGTTCGGGCGAAGTGAAGTTCTTTGGTCAGGTCCTGCCGACCGCCAAAAAAGTTACGTATAACATTCAGATCAAGCGTGTCCTCAAAGGCAAGCTGAACCTCGCTATCGCCGATGGTTCGGTCAGTGTCGACGGCCGCGAAATCTACACCGCCGAAGGCCTCCGGGTCGGCGTGTTCACCTCCACTGAAAACTTCTAAGGGTTATCCGCATGCGCCGCGTCGTTATCACTGGTCTGGGCATCGTTTCGTGCCTGGGCAATGACAAAGAGACCGTCTCCGCTAACCTGCGTGCAAGCCGCCCTGGCATCCGGTTTAACCCGGAATATGCTGAAATGGGTCTGCGTAGCCAGGTTTCCGGCTCCATTGACCTTCCCCTCGAAGAGTTGATCGATCGCAAGATCTATCGCTTCGTTGGCCACGCGGCGGCTTACGCCTACCTGGCCATGAAAGACGCTATTGCTGACTCCGGCCTGACCGAAGAGCAAGTGTCCAACCCGCGTACCGGCCTGATCGCCGGCTCCGGTGGCGCCTCCACGCTGAACCAGATGGAAGCGCTGGATATCCTGCGCGAGAAAGGCGTGAAGCGCGTTGGCCCATACCGTGTAACGCGGACCATGAGCAGCACCGTTTCCGCGTGCCTGGCCACCCCGTTCAAGATCAAGGGCCTGAACTACTCCATCGCCTCTGCCTGCGCCACCAGTGCTCACTGCATCGGTAACGCCATGGAACAGATCCAGATGGGCAAGCAGGATGTCGTGTTCGCTGGCGGCGGCGAAGAAGAACATTGGAGCCAATCGTTCCTGTTCGACGCCATGGGCGCACTGTCCAGCCAGTACAACGAAACCCCGGAAAAAGCTTCCCGTGCCTACGACGCCAAGCGTGACGGTTTCGTCATCGCCGGCGGTGGCGGCATGGTCGTGGTTGAAGAGCTGGAACACGCTCTGGCTCGCGGCGCGAAGATCTACGCGGAAATCGTTGGCTACGGCGCAACGTCCGATGGCTACGACATGGTCGCTCCAAGCGGCGAAGGCGCCATCCGCTGCATGCAGATGGCCATGTCCACCGTCGACACTCCAATCGACTACCTGAACACCCACGGCACCTCGACTCCGGTCGGCGACGTCGCGGAAATGAAAGGTGTGCGTGAAGTGTTCGGCGCCAACGCTCCGGCCATCAGTTCCACCAAGAGCCTGTCGGGTCACTCCCTGGGCGCCGCCGGCGTTCACGAAGCGATCTACTGCATGCTGATGATGGAAGGCAACTTCATGGCGGGTTCCGCCAACATCGAAGAACTGGACCCGGAAGTGGCAGACATGCCGATCCTGACCAAGACTCGCGAAGACGCCACCATCAACACCGTGATGAGCAACAGCTTCGGTTTCGGTGGCACCAATGCCACGCTGGTACTGAAGCGCTGGGCTGGCAAGTAATACCCCGCCGCCTCGCAGTACACAAAAACGCCCCGACTGGTTCGGGGCGTTTTTTTTGCCTGGAAAATAGCCTCACCTTCATGCCTTGTAGGAGCTGCCGAAGGCTGCGATCTTTTGACTTTCAAGATCAAAAGATCGCAGCCTTCGGCAGCTCCTACGGGGTTTTGTGTTCAGCCCGAAGGGTGTGTAGGCAGTGAATTTGTTCATCGCGAACATGAAACTTTTGTCATTTAACTCAGCAGCCTGCGACCGAATGTCGCGTGTTTGGCGGGCTGCGGGACTTTTGCAGATTTCGCAAATATTCGTTACCGAACGAAAGCATTTACTTAGGAAGCTAACAAAATATATAACAGAGGCCTGCACACGCCTTAGTGCAGGTAACTGAGATTGGAGCTAGCAGATGACTGTAAAAGTAACTGAACGCGACGATTCACATATGTCCCATGAAGGCGTAGCTGCCGGTATCCGTATCTGGGACGTGCACCAGCAAGACATGTTGGTCGGAATGTTCCACTCCGAGACCGATGCCCACAACTACAAGTCTGAACTGGAAACACTGGAGCAAAAACACGAAGCGCGTTCCGCCTAGGCGCTCCACATAAGCAATTACAGCATTGAAAACGACAAACCCCGCCATGAGCGGGGTTTGTCGTTGTGACAGGCCTTAAAGGCTTACCACATCAGATCATCAGGAATCTGATAAGCGGCGTACGGATCATCCTCGACACTGACTTCTTCTGTCTTGACGTTCAGCTGCACGATCCGCTGTGGGTCGCGCTCCTGGATCTTCAGGGCCGCCTCACGCGGAATCACTTCGTAACCGCCAGCGTGGTGCACGATCGCCAGGAAACCATTGCTGAGCTGGTTGCGCATCAGCGTGTTGACCGAGATGCGCTTGACCTTCTTGTCGTCCACGAAGTTGTAGTAGTCCTCGGTGGTCAACTTCGGCAGGCGCGAGACTTCGATCAATTGCTTGACCTGCGCAGCGCGAGCCTTCGCCTCAGCCTTTTCCTGCTGCTGACGGTTGAGCTCCTGGTCACGCTTCACCTTCTCGGCCAAGGCTTCCTGAGCGAGGCGCTGCTGGGTATCGTCCTGTTCGATCTGGCCTTTGTGGACCAGCCGTTGCTGCTTCTGCTTGTCTTTGCCGACCTGTTTGGCCTGCTTTTGGTTGACCAGCCCTGCTTTGAGCAACTGGTCGCGAAGGGAAATGCTCATGGTGCTTATTTCTCACTTAGGCAACTGCTCAACCGCAGCTGGGCAAATTCTTTTCCTGACGTTTGGCTTCGCCCCACAAGGCGTCCAACTCTTCGAGGGTGCAATCTTCCATGGGACGGTGGGTGTCGCGCAATGCCTGTTCGATAAAACGGAATCGTCTTTCGAATTTGCTGTTGGCGCCGCGCAAGGCGGTTTCCGGATCGACCTTGAGGTGACGCGCCAGATTGACCACGGAAAACAGCAGATCACCGACTTCGTCGGCGATCGCCGCCGAGTCGTTGTCAGCCATGGCTTCAAGCACTTCATCGAGTTCTTCGCGGACCTTATCGAGCACCGGTAACGCATCCGGCCAGTCGAAACCGACCTGCCCTGCCCGCTTCTGCAACTTCGCTGAACGGGACAATGCCGGCAGTGCTGTGGGCACGTCGTCGAGCAAGGATAGTTGTTCCGGCGCGCAAGATTTCTCGGCGCGCTCTTCGGCCTTGATCTCTTCCCAGCGCTGTTTGACCTGCTCTTCGTTCAGACGCGGGACGTCCAGCGGCGCGTACAGATCGCCGGTGGGAAATACGTGAGGATGACGACGGATCAGTTTGCGGGTGATGCTGTCGATGACACCGGCGAATTCGAAGCGCCCTTCTTCCCGGGCCAGTTGGCTGTAATAAACCACCTGGAACAGCAAATCGCCCAACTCGCCCTGCAAGTGATCGAAGTCACCGCGCTCGATGGCGTCGGCAACTTCGTAGGCTTCTTCCAGGGTGTGCGGGACGATGGTGGCGTAGGTTTGCTTGATGTCCCACGGGCAGCCGAACTGCGGGTCGCGCAGGCGGTTCATCAGGTGCAATAAATCTTCAAGGCTGTACATCAATTTCTCTCGTTAAACCGGTCTCTGTAAGAGCTGCCAAAGGCTGCGATCTTTTGATCTTGCTCTTTAAAATCAAAAGATCGCAGCCTTCGGCAGCTCCTACAAGGAGACCGACCGCCGCTTATGGCGTACGGTTACGCCGGGTTTCGATGATGTTCGGCAATTGGGAAATCCGCCCCAGCAACCGACCCAACGCATCCAGCCCAGGAATCTCGATGGTCAGGGACATCAACGCGGTGTTGTCCTCTTTGTTCGAGCGGGTGTTGACCGCCAGCACGTTGATCCGCTCGTTGAGCAGCACCTGGGACACGTCACGCAGCAGACCGGAACGGTCGTAGGCGCGGATGATGATGTCCACCGGGTAGGTGAGCACCGGCACCGGGCCCCAACTGACCTGAATGATCCGCTCCGGCTCGCGCCCGCCCAGTTGCAGCACCGAGGCGCAGTCCTGGCGGTGAATGCTCACGCCGCGGCCCTGGGTGATGTAACCGACGATTGCGTCGCCCGGCAATGGCTGGCAGCAGCCGGCCATTTGGGTCATCAGGTTGCCGACGCCCTGGATCTGAATGTCGCCACGCTTGCCCGGTTTGTAACCGGTGGCTTTGCGTGGAATCAGTTCCAGCTGTTCATTGCCGCGTTCCGGCTCGACCAGTTGCTGCGCCAGATTGACCAGTTGCGCCAGACGCAAATCGCCGGCACCGAGGGCGGCGAACATGTCCTCGGCCGTCTTCATGTTGGCCTTTTCGGCCAACTTGTCGAAATCCACCGCTGGCAAGCCCAGGCGCGTGAGTTCGCGCTCGAGCAAGGTCTTGCCGGCCGCGACGTTCTGATCACGGGCCTGCAATTTGAACCAGTGAACGATCTTCGCCCGCGCCCGCGAGGTGGTGACGTAACCCAGGTTCGAGTTCAGCCAGTCGCGGCTCGGGGTGCCGTGTTTGCTGGTGATGATCTCGACCTGCTCACCGGTTTGCAGGCTGTAGTTGAGCGGCACGATGCGCCCGTTGATCTTCGCGCCACGGCAGTTGTGACCGATTTCGGTGTGCACGCGGTAAGCGAAGTCCAGCGGCGTCGAGCCTTTCGGCAAGTCGATGGCGTGACCGTCCGGAGTAAAGATGTAGACCCGGTCCGGCTCGATATCGACCCGCAGCTGTTCCGCCAGGCCACCGATGTCGCCGAGCTCTTCGTGCCACTCTAGGACCTGACGCAGCCAGGAGATTTTCTCTTCGTACTGGTTGGAGCCGGCTTTGACGTCGGTGCCCTTGTAGCGCCAGTGCGCGCAAACCCCCAGCTCGGCTTCTTCGTGCATGGCGTGAGTGCGGATCTGCACTTCCAGCACCTTGCCTTCCGGACCGATCACCGCGGTGTGCAGCGAGCGGTAGCCGTTCTCTTTCGGGTTGGCGATGTAGTCGTCGAACTCTTTCGGGATGTGCCGCCACAAGGTGTGGACGATGCCGAGCGCGGTGTAGCAATCGCGCATTTCCGGCACCAGCACGCGCACGGCGCGCACGTCGTAGATCTGGCTGAACTCCAGACCTTTGCGCTGCATTTTGCGCCAGATCGAATAGATGTGTTTGGCTCGGCCGCTGATGTCGGCATCGACGCCGGTGGCGGTCAGCTCATTCTTCAACTGACTCATCACGTCGGCGATGAAGCGCTCGCGATCCAGTCGCCGCTCATGCAGCAACTTGGCGATCTGCTTGTACTGGTCAGGCTCAAGGTAACGGAAGGACAAATCCTCCAGCTCCCATTTGATATGACCGATACCGAGGCGGTGGGCGAGCGGCGCGTAGATGTCGAAGACTTCACGGGCAACGCGGTTGCGTTTTTCGTCGTCGGCGGTTTTCACCGCTCGGATCGCGCAGGTGCGTTCGGCCAGTTTGATCAGCGCGACGCGAACGTCGTCGACCATGGCCACCAGCATCTTGCGCAGGTTTTCCACCTGGCCCTGAGTGCCCAGCACCAGGGATTGACGGGGGCTCAGGCTGGCGCTTATCGCCGCCATGCGCAACACGCCGTCGATGAGTTTGGTGACGACAGGACCAAAGCGCTGGCTAACCGCCGGCAACTGGATCTGGCCCTCGCGCACGCCGCGATACAGGATCGCGGCCACCAGCGAGTCCTGATCGAGTTTGAGGTCGGCGAGAATTTCGGCGATCTCAAGGCCCGTGCGAAAACTCGAGGTCCCTTCGGACCAGAGGTTTTTCGCCGCATTGGCTTGCTGTTCAGACGCACGAGCGAACTCGCACGCTTCTTTCAAGGCTTCGCGATCCAGTGCCTGATCGACAGTGACCGCGTGATCGAGCCAAGCCTCGAGATTGATACTGCCGTCGGTGTTGATCGGCTGGTGTGCTCTCACCTGTACCATCTTGCTTTACCTTCCCTACGACGCAGATTCAATGCGTCAAATCGCTGACCTTCATTGCCCGTGAGCCCGCGCCGGGCTGGAGCGCGGCTGCACAGGCGGCCAGTCGGACCAGACGAGCCGTCCTAGCTCGCTTCAAATAACGCCATGGCCTCGACATGTGCCGTTTGAGGAAACATATCGAGAATCCCGGCACGTTTTAACCGGTAGCCCTGCTTGATCAATTCGACCGTATCGCGCGCCAGAGTTGCAGGGTTGCACGACACATACACCAACCGTTCGGCGCCCAGGGACTTGAGCTTGCGCACGACCTCGAAAGCACCGTCACGTGGTGGGTCCAAGAGTACCGCACAAAAGCCTTCGCGCGCCCATTCGGCATCAGTCAAAGGCTGGGATAAATCGGCCTGAAAAAACTTCGCGTTATGCAGATTGTTGCTAGCGGCGTTTGCGGCAGCGCGCTCTACCATCGCTTGCACACCTTCCACCGCCACCACTTCGCGAACGGCTTTGGCCAGCGGCAAGGCAAAGTTGCCCAGCCCGCAGAACAGATCGAGGACGCGTTGATCGGCTTGCGGCTTGAGCCAGTCCAGCGCCTGGGCGACCATCGCTTCGTTGACCCCGGCGTTGACCTGGATGAAATCCCCCGGCCGATACGCCAGGTTCAAGTCCCACTGTTCCAGGCGATAACCCAGCTGTTGAGTGACATCGACCGGTTGCGGCTCACCATCGCCATGCAGCCACAACTGGGCTTCATGGAATGCGCAGAAATCTTTGAGGATCGTCATGTCGGCGTCCGACAACGGCGCCATGTGCCGCAGCAATACGGCCAACGACGACCCACTGAACAATTCCACATGCCCCAGCGCCTGAGGTTTGCTCAAGCGGCGGAGCATCTCCGGCAAGCGGGTCATGATCGGTTGCAAGGGCTGTACCAGCACCGTGCATTCGGTGATCGCAACGATGTCCTGACTGCCCGCCGCGCGGAAACCGACTTCGAGTTTTTTCGCCTTCATGTCCCAGCGCACCGCTACACGGGCGCGACGCCGGTAACCGAATTCCGGCCCGCTCAACGGCGCGGCCCACTCTTCGGGTTCGACGCCGGCGACCTTGGACAATTGCTCGGCGAGCATGCGCTGTTTCAGGGCGAGTTGTTCGTTGTGGGGCAGATGCTGCACGCTGCAACCGCCACAGCGACCGGCGTGCGGGCACGGTGCCGGGCGACGCAGTTCGCTGGCCTGGAACACCCGTTCGGTGCGTGCCTCGACCACTTTGCCGTGGGCACCGAGGACTCGCACCTCGACTTCCTCGCCGGCCAATGCGCCGATAACGAACCAGGTGCGACCTTCAAAAACGCGATACCGCGACCGTCATTCGCCAGGCGCTCGATGTTCAGGCGCTGTTTCTTGCCAGTCGGAATTTGCGGGGCCTTGCTGCCGCCCGCAGGTTGGAAGCGCAGGCCTCTCTCTTGCTTGGCCATCAGTTAGGCGCGTCGAAAATGCCGGTCGACAAGTAACGGTCGCCACGGTCGCAGATGATCGCAACGATCACCGCGTTTTCAACTTCCCGGGACAGGCGCAACATCGCTGCTACCGCACCGCCCGAAGACACGCCACAGAAAATGCCTTCTTCGCGGGCCAGACGACGGGTCACGTCTTCGGCTTCGCTTTGCGCCATGTCGACGATGCGGTCGACACGATCGGCTTGATAAATCTTCGGCAGGTATTCCTGCGGCCAGCGACGGATACCCGGAATCGCCGAACCTTCCATCGGCTGCAGACCGACGATCTGCACGTTGTCGTTCTGCTCTTTCAAGTAGCGCGACACGCCCATGATGGTCCCGGTGGTGCCCATGGAGCTGACGAAATGGGTGATGGTGCCCTCGGTCTGGCGCCAGATTTCCGGGCCGGTGGTGGTGTAGTGCGCTTGCGGGTTGTCCCCATTGGCGAACTGGTCCAGCACTTTGCCACGGCCTTCGGCTTCCATTCGCTGAGCGAGGTCGCGAGCGCCTTCCATGCCTTCTTCCTGGGTGACCAGAATCAGCTCGGCGCCATAGGCCGTCATCGCAGCTTTACGTTCGGCGCTGGAGTTGTCCGGCATGATCAGGATCATCTTGTAACCCTTGATCGCGGCGGCCATGGCCAGCGCAATTCCGGTGTTACCCGAGGTCGCTTCGATCAGCGTATCACCGGCATGGATCTGCCCACGCAACTCGGCGCGAGTGATCATCGACAACGCCGGCCGGTCCTTGACCGAACCCGCCGGGTTATTCCCTTCGAGCTTGAGCAAAAGGGTGTTGCTGGTGGCGCCAGGCAGGCGCTGCAAACGAACCAGCGGAGTGTTGCCGACGCAATCGGCGATGGTTGGGTACTGCAAGGTCATGGCGTATTCGCAATCCAGACTGCGGGGGCGCCTATCATACCGGCAAACGCTGGCAGGCCATATCACGCAAAGTGCGGTACTTATGGCTTATGGGAATAAGGGGCTGCTGCGCGACACTTCTTCTTTACGCAGGTCGCTTCGGCAACAAGCACTGCAGTGTGATTTGTGTGAATACTGCTGACACTTTTGCCGGTTGGGAAACATTGCGCCCGAACAGTGAAGCTTTGAGCTTGCGTTCCGTGTACGGCCTGGGCAATTGTCGCACCAGTGGTGCGAATTTCTATTCAGCGCGGTAGAAGGGGGCGGCTGTCAGGGCCTCATCGCGAGCAGGCTCGCTCCCACAGGGTTCGGCGTTGTTCACGCGGTTTATGGGCGACACAAGTCCACTGTGGGAGCGAGTCTGCTCGCGAAGGCGTCGGCACTGACACCATCAACATCAGCCACCAATCGCATGTTCAGCCGCAACCCGAACTCAGTATTCTCAGCCCAAAGCTCCCCGCCCTGACGCTGCACCGCATTCCGGGCGATGCTCAATCCCAGTCCGAACCCACCATCCCCCGGCCGCGAACCATCCAGGCGAATGAACGGCGAAAAGATCCTTTCCAGATCGGCTTCAGCCACCCCGCCGCCTTGATCCCCCAGCCACAAATGCCAGAAGTCTCCATCGCGCTGTCCCCCCAGACGGACAATGCCGCCATCGGGAGAATGCCGAATCGCATTCCGCAGAATGTTTTCCAGCGCCTGGGCCAATGTATTCAGATGGCCGCGCACCCAGCACGATGCATCCACTGCACAGTGCAGCCGACTCGCCGGCCAGCCACTTTCATAGCAGGCGTTTTCCGTGAGCATGTCCCACAGTGCCTGAACCTGGATCGATTCGTCGGGCAGCCGCGCACGTTCGGTATCAAGCCAGGCCAGTTGCAGGGTGTCCTCCACCAGCCGTTGCATGCCGTCGACTTCACGGCCAATGCGTGCACGCAATTGCACCAGCCCCTGTTCACTTTCGCTGGCCACCCGCAAGCGGCTCAACGGCGTGCGCAATTCATGGGACAGGTCGCGCAACAGTTGTTGTTGCAGGGCGACGGTGCTTTGCAGGCGCTCGGACATGTGGTCGAAGGCCCGACCCAGTTCACCCAGTTCATCCGAACGATTGGTGATGTGGCTCGACAGACGCACGTTCAACTGGTCGGCCCGCCAGGCGTTGGCCTGTTCGCGCAAGCTGTTCAACGGCACCACCAGCAACCGGTATAAACCGACACACAGCAGCAAGGTGAACAGTCCGGGAATCACCCCGCTGGTGATCACGCGCCAGAACACCCGGTATTGCCCGGGCAAGAAGCGTTCGGGCAGTTCGATCACCAGGTTGCCTGCGTAGGGGTTGCCGGGAAACGGCACGCGCAGCCACGGCAAGCCTTGCTTGTGAATAGGCCAATCGAGGCCGCGCAGAAAGGTCAGACGATCGATTTCCTTATCTGTCAGTGGCTGACTGCTCAGCGACTGCAAATCACCGCCAATGACCCCTACCCAGCCTGTTTCGCGCTGTTTCATACCTTGCAGCCAGGCATCGATGCCCGCGCGCTGGCCCCGATGCCACGCCTGTTGGGCCTCGGCGGCGTAGCGCGTCAGCGTGCCTCGAGCGTCATCCGACAGGAACTGGTTGCGCTCCTCCATGTAGCGCCCCCAGGACCAGCTCAGCCAGATCATCAACAAACAGAACGCCACCAACAGGCACGCCAGTTTCCAGAACAGCGAGTGCCGGCCCGGCAAATCAGACCATTTCATCGACGGCGCTCAATACATACCCTTTACCCCAGACCGTGCGCACTTCGCGCTCGGTATAACCGACGGCCTTGAGCTTGCGACGGATCTGGCTGATGTGCATGTCGAGGCTGCGGTCGTGGGCCGCGTAGCCCCGTTGCAGCACCTGCTGATAAAGGAAGGCTTTGCTCAACACTTCGTCGTTGTTGCGATTGAGGGTTTCCAGCAACCGATACTCGCTGCGGGTCAAGCCGGCGGCTTGCTCGCGATAAAAGACTTCGCACTGCTCATCGTCGAAAAGCAGGCTATGGACCGGCGTCGCAATCGCTGTCGGCGTGGGTCGACGGTCGAAAGCCACCCGCCGCAGGATGGCTTCGATGCGCACCCGCAACTCGGCCATGCTGAACGGTTTGGGCAGGTAATCGTCGGCACCCAGGCGAAACCCGCTGATGCGATCCGCCTCCGCGCCCAGTGCCGACATCAGCACCACCGGGGTGGCGTGGCTCTGACGCAGTTGGGTCAGCACGTTCAGGCCGTCCAGGCCCGGCAGCAGAATGTCCATCAGCACCACATCGAACGGTTGCACCCGGGCGATAGCCAGGCCTTCCTGGCCGTTCTGACACCAGGTCACCTGAAAACCGCAGCGCCCCAGGTGCTCGTGGACATAAGCACCGAGCACGAGATCGTCTTCTATGGACAGGATACGAGGAAGGCGAGCAGCGATGGGAGTCATGACTATCTGCAAATAATTCTCAGTTGGCGATTATTCAAGATTGCCTCGCCTGGGGCAACCCACGGTTTGCCCGGAAGGCAAAAGCCCCCATCCAGCCGACGAATGACGAGATCAACTTTACGAAGATTGCCCGCAAGCAAATCGCTACACTGCGCAAGTGGTGCGTGCCGGATGCACGTGCGGGTTATTCAATCGCGGGATGCAGGAGAGTTGCGTGCTCAAGAAACTGGGAATTAAAGGCCGCGTGCTGTTGCTGACCCTGCTTCCAACCAGCCTGATGGCGTTGGTGCTGGGCGGCTATTTCACCTGGATGCAGCAATCGGACCTGCAAGCCCAACTCATGCAGCGCGGCGAGATGATCGCCGAACAACTTGCACCGCTGGTTGCCCCGGCCATGGGCCACAAAAACACCGAGTTACTGGAGCGCATCGCCACCCAGTCACTGGAACAGACCGATGTGCGCGCAGTGACTTTCCTCGCACCCGACCGTACACCGCTGGCCCACGCGGGCCCGACCATGCTCAATGCGGCACCGACCGGCAACGGCTCGCAGATGCTGCGGCGCAGCGGTAACGACGCGACCCGCTACTTGCTGCCGGTGTTTGGCAAGCATCGTAATTTGGCCGGTGACCTGATTCCCGACGAAGCCGACCGCCTGCTCGGCTGGGTCGAGCTCGAACTGTCCCACAACGGGATGCTGCTGCGCGGTTACCGCAGCCTGTTCGCCAGCCTGCTGTTGATCGGCGCCGGCCTGGCCGGTGCGGCGTTGCTGGCCTTGCGCATGGGCCGGACTATCAATCGGCCGATCAGCCAGATCAAACTGGCAGTGGCACAACTCAAGGACGGTCATCTGGAAACCCGCCTGCCGCCCCTCGGCAGCCAGGAACTGGATGAACTGGCGTCGGGCATCAACCGCATGGCCGGCACCCTGCAAAACGCCCAGGAAGAATTGCAACACAGCGTCGATCAGGCCACCGAAGACGTGCGCCAGAACCTGGAAACCATCGAGATCCAGAACATCGAACTGGACCTGGCGCGCAAGGAAGCCCTGGAAGCGAGCCGGATCAAATCCGAGTTTCTGGCCAACATGAGCCATGAAATCCGCACGCCGCTCAATGGCATTCTCGGCTTCACGCATCTGCTGCAAAAAAGCGAGCTGACCCCGCGCCAGCTCGACTATCTGGGTACCATCGAAAAGTCCGCCGACAGTCTGTTGGGGATCATCAACGAGATCCTCGATTTTTCGAAAATCGAGGCCGGCAAACTGGTGCTCGACAACATTCCGTTCAACCTGCGCGACTTGCTGCAAGACACCCTGACCATCCTCGCCCCGGCCGCCCACGCCAAACAGCTGGAACTGGTGAGCCTGGTCTATCGCGACACGCCACTGTCGCTGGTCGGCGATCCGCTGCGGCTCAAGCAGATCCTGACCAACCTGGTCAGCAACGCGATCAAGTTCACCCGCGAAGGCACCATCGTCGCCGGGCCATGCTTGAAGAAGAACACGAAGACAGCGTGCAACTGCGCATCAGCATTCAGGACACCGGCATCGGCCTGTCGAACCAGGACGTGCGCGCCCTGTTCCAGGCTTTCAGCCAGGCCGATAACTCGTTGTCGCGCCAGCCCGGCGGCACCGGTTTGGGGCTGGTGATTTCCAAGCGCCTGATCGAACAGATGGGTGGAGAGATTGGCGTCGACAGCACGCCGGGCGAAGGTTCGGAATTCTGGGTCAGCCTGAGCCTGCCGAAAACCCGCGACGACGCCGAGGACCTGCCCGGCCCGCCGTTGCTCGGGCGTCGCGTGGCCGTGCTGGAAAACCACGAACTGGCCCGTCAGGCATTGCAGCATCAACTGGAAGATTGCGGCCTCGAAGTCACGCCGTTCAATACCCTGGAGAGCCTGACCAATGGCGTCACCGGCGCCCATCAGACCGAGCAGGCAATCGATCTGGCGGTACTCGGCATCACCAGCAATGACATGCCGCCGGAGCGTCTCAACCAGCACATCTGGGACCTCGAACACCTGGGCTGCAAAGTCCTGGTGTTGTGCCCGACCACCGAACAGACGCTGTTCCATCTCTCGGTGCCCAACCCTCACAGTCAGCTCCAGGCCAAACCGGCCTGCACCCGCAAATTGCGTCGGGCCTTGTCCGACCTGGTCAACCCGCGCCAGCAGCGCAGCGAGCCCGGTGAACCGGTGTCGAGCCGGGCGCCGAAGGTCCTTTGCGTCGACGACAACCCGGCCAACCTGCTGCTGGTGCAAACCCTGCTTGAAGACATGGGCGCCAAAGTGCTCGCCGTGGAAAGCGGTTACGCCGCCGTCAAAGCAGTGCAGAACGAAACCTTCGATCTGGTGCTGATGGACGTGCAGATGCCCGGCATGGATGGGCGTCAAAGCACCGAAGCGATTCGTCAGTGGGAAAGTGAACGGCATTGCACGCCGCTGCCGATTGTCGCCCTCACCGCCCACGCCATGGCCAACGAAAAACGTGCGCTGCTGCAAAGCGGCATGGACGATTACCTGACCAAACCCATCAGCGAACGGCAACTGGCCCAAGTGGTCCTGAAGTGGACCGGCCTGGCACTGCGCAATCAGGGTCCGGAGCGCTCCAGTGACAGCCATGGCGCCAGCGAATTGCAGGTGCTCGATCACGAAGAAGGCTTGCGCCTGGCTGCCGGCAAGGCGGATCTGGCGGCGGACATGCTGGCGATGCTGCTGGCTTCGCTGGAAGCCGATCGCGAGGCGATTCGCGTCGCCCGCGAAGCCAACGACCAGAACGCCTTGATCGAGCGGGTCCATCGCCTGCATGGGGCCACGCGTTACTGCGGCGTGCCGCAATTGCGTGCTGCCTGCCAGCGCAGTGAAACGCTGCTCAAGCAACAGGACCCGAAGGCTGCGGCGGCACTCGAAGAACTGGAGCGCTCAATCAATCGCCTGGCCGCACAGGCGCGTATCAGCGCCTGACCCAGGGCAATACCTCCCCTCGCCCAGACCGCTACGATCCCTGTAGCAGCTGGCGAAGCCTGCGTTCGTCGACGAAGTCGTCGTAAAAACAGGCGATGCGGTGTTGCAGTTAAACCGCGTTATCCGGGTTCGCGACGACTGCGTCGCCGAACGCAGGCTTCGCCAGCTGCTACAAAGCTATCCAAGGAGGACACGATGCGCACGATTCTTTTCAGCAGCCAGACCTACGACCGCGACAGCTTCCTCGCCACCGACTTGCCGGCCGGCGTCGAGTTGCAGTTTCAATCGGCGCGCCTGAGCCTCGATACCGTGGCGCTGGCCGAGCATCACGAGGTGGTGTGCGCCTTCATCAACGATGACCTCAGCGCCCCGGTGCTCGAACACCTCGCCGCTGGCGGCACCCGCCTGATCGCCCTGCGCTCCGCCGGTTACAACCATGTCGACCTGGTCGCGGCGAAACGCCTGGGCCTGGCCATCGTGCGGGTGCCTGCCTATTCACCCCACGCCGTGGCCGAACATGCAGTGGCGCTGATCCTGGCGCTTAACCGACACCTGCATCGTGCCTACAATCGCACCCGCGAAGGGGATTTCAGCTTGCACGGACTGACCGGCTTCGACTTGGTGGGCAAGACTGTCGGCGTGGTCGGCACCGGGCAGATCGGCGCTACGTTCGCCAAAATCATGAACGGATTTGGTTGCCAGTTGCTGGCCTACGACCCATTCCCGAATCCACAGGTCGAAGCCCTCGGCGCGCGCTACCTGAGTTTGCCGCAATTGTTGGCCGAGTCGCAGATCATCAGCCTGCACTGCCCGCTCAATGAGCAGAGCAAGCACTTGATCAACCGTCAGTCACTGGCCCACCTGCAACCGGGAGCGATGCTGATCAACACCGGACGCGGTGGCCTGGTGGACACCCCGGCACTGATCGACGCCTTGAAAGACGGACAATTGGGCTATCTGGGGCTGGATGTTTATGAAGAAGAGGCGCAGCTGTTTTTCGAGGATCGCTCGGACTTGCCACTGCAAGACGATGTGCTGGCGCGACTGCTGACCTTCCCCAACGTCATCATCACTGCGCACCAGGCCTTCCTGACCCGTGAAGCCCTTGGTGCGATTGCCGCGACTACCTTGCAGAACATCGCTGCCTGGTCGGCCGGGGCGCCGCAAAACCGGGTCGAAGGCTGATCCGGCCAAGCGCTTGGGTCAGTGTTTCGATAACAGGATCATCAACCCCAGCCAACCGAAGCCGATCAAGCGCTGTGTCAGGGAATGGCCGCGGCGCAGCAAAAACCAGACAAAAAACGGTGGCAGTAAAAACACCATGATCTTCAACCACACTTCCACCGGGCGTACCGCGGTGTCGGTCGCAGGTGCGGTCATCGGCTCAGTCATCGGCGTGCCACGGCGTCGGTGCCGGGAAACAGGCAATGCCATTTCAGGGACTTGCTCGACGTTCGGCGCCGGCCTGGCCGTGACAGACGAAACCTCCGCGACCCGTTCATCGCGCGGTAACTGCCCGAAGGAAAGTGGTGAAGCCCTGAAGGTGCTCGCTTGCCCCGCGGCGGCGGGTGCGCCGCAGTGAATGCACGTGGGTGCCACAGAGCTGATGCTCTGCTTGCATTCATAACAATCGATCAAGGCCATTTCCATTCCTTAGGGGGGCAAAAAGCGGCAGTGTGCCATGAGCGGGCAAGTGATTTGAACCTGATCGAAGGTCACATGCCCACGCCATGCTGCGTTGATGCCCGTGCTAGCATACCGCGCATATTTGGAGGACCCATGGTCGAACACGATTTCCGCTACACCCTGATGAACCCGCAGCACACCCTGACCGAATGCCGCGCCCTGGTGCCGGGGCGTTATCAAGTCACCGGCAATGGCGGCTCGATTCGCAATAATGACGTGCTGGTGGTCACCCTCAAAGGCAGCAAGGACTTGTCCATGCGCCTGAGCGTCGAAACCGTTCGCCACCTGATCAACCCGCCCGGCCAATGGGTCGCGGTGGCCAGTGGTCCGGTGTTCGGTGAACTGGCGATCCACACCTGGAAGGTCAATTGCGACAGCTGCACCAAAGAACTGAGCTTCGAGTTCGCGGTCGACGCCAAATTGGGCAACAAGGCTGAAAAGCCTGCCGCCACAGCGCGCATTGCCGAGCTGGGCTGGACTTGCGTTGGCGAGAAACACCTGTGCCCGAAATGCCAGGAGCCTGCGTGATGAAACACCTTGTTCTGGCCGCCATGGCGGGCGCCAGCCTGATGGGCTGCGCCGCCGACCCGGTGCAATTGCAGCAAAACCGCAGTTACATTCTGGAGTGGATCGGCGAACGTCCGTTGATGGACTACAGCCATTTGACCATCACCCTGGGTGACGACGGTCGCGCCTACGGCAATGGCGGTTGCAACCACTGGTTCGCGCCCTACACCCTGGAAGGCGACAAGCTGAGCTTCGGCAAAGTGGGTAGCACCCGCAAACTATGCGCACCGGCGTTGATGGAGCAGGAAAAACGTTTCCTGCAAGCGCTGGAAAACGTGCAGCGCTGGGACATCTCCCCGATCGACCAGATGCGTTTCTGGCCGGCCGAAGGCAAGCCGTTGCGTTGGTGGCTTGAAGAGGGTTGATGACGCGACACAGCCCTTGTAGCAGCTGGCGTAGCCTGCGTTCGGCTGCGCAACAGTCGTAAACCCTGAGCATGCGGTCGTTCTGCAGGACCGCATACACTGATTTCACGACTGCTGCGCAGCCGGACGCAGGCTACGCCAGCTGCTACACGTGACGGCTCATCTGCTCAATTAGTTGCTTGCAACGCCTCCAGCTTCGCCATCACCCCCGACGCCGTCTGCTCACCCATCAACTGTTCCCGCACCTTGCCCTTGTTGTCGATGATGTAAGTCACCGGTAGCACTTCACTGCGTGGCAGATCAAAGAAATCCGCCGGATCCTGGGCCAGCACGGTGAACTTGATCCCCAGCTTCTCACTGGCGCTCTTCAGCTCTTCGCCCTGCACATTGTCGAAGTTGACCCCGAACACACCAATTTTCTTGCCATTGAGCTCTTCGGCCAGCGCGTTCAACTGCGGGATCTCGGTGCGGCACGGGCCGCACCATTCAGCCCAGTAATTGACCACAATCCATTGTTTGTCGAGACGACCGGACGCCACTTTGTGGCCATCCTGGTCGATGCCATAGTCGTTGCCACAGCCCCCCAGCATTAACGCCCCGATGATCGCCAACGCCACTGAAAATCGCCTTGTCATGTCGTGATCCTTGCTCAAAATTGAATGCGCCTGCGACCCATCGACTCTCACGGTTCTGGATTGCGCGCTGCGCAGTTAGAATAGCCGCCACCCTACGCAAGATGCGACCCGCACATGACCGATCTGACGCTTTATCACAACCCGCGCTGCTCGAAATCCCGCGGTGCGCTCGAACTCCTTGAAGCCCGTGGCCTGGCGCCGACCGTGGTCCGCTACCTCGAAACCCCGCTGGACGCCGCGCAACTGCAGAGCCTGCTGGGCAAACTCGGGATCAACGCCCGGCAATTGCTGCGCACCGGTGAGGACGAGTACAAAACCTTCAACCTGGCCGATGCCACACTGACCGAAGCGCAATTGATCGCGGCCATCGCGGCCCACCCGAAACTCATGGAGCGACCGATTCTGGAAGTCGGCAACAAAGCCGTCATCGGCCGTCCGCCGGAGAATGTGCTGGAGTTGTTGCCGTGAGCGCGCCGTATATTCTGGTTCTGTACTACAGCCGCAGCGGCTCGACCAATGAAATGGCCCGGCAGATTGCCCGTGGGGTTGAACAGTCGGGAATGGAAGCGCGCCTGCGCACCGTGCCGCCGATTTCCACCGAGTGTGAAGCGGTGTCGCCGGACATCCCGGACGAAGGTGCGTTGTACGCCAGCCTCGACGACCTGAAAAACTGCGCCGGCCTGGCCCTCGGTAGCCCCACCCGCTTCGGCAACATGGCGGCGCCGCTCAAGTACTTCCTCGACGGCACCAGCAACCTGTGGCTGACCGGCGCCCTCGTCGGCAAACCGGCCGGCGTGTTTACCTCCACCGCGAGCCTGCACGGCGGCCAGGAAACCACGTTGCTGTCGATGATGTTGCCATTACTGCACCACGGCATGCTGATCACCGGCCTGCCCTACAGCGAATCGGCCCTGCTGGAAACCCGTGGCGGCGGCACGCCTTACGGCGCCAGCCATCACGCTGGGGCCGATGGCAAACTCGGTTTGAATGAGCATGAAGTCGCACTGTGCCGGGCCTTGGGCCTGCGCCTGGCGAAGACCGCACAGAAGCTGGAGGGCTGACATGGCCAAGAAGCCAAAGATACTGCCCTCGATCGAATGGCTCGAACCTCGGGTCCGGGCGATGCGGGTGGTCAGCCTGCTGTGCTTTTTCGGTCTGGCAGGGCTGCTGTGCGCCTACTACTTGCTGGTTGCCGACCTGCATGGCGCGCGGCCGTGGGTGATTTTGCTGATCGAACTGGTGCCGCTGCTATTGCTGGCGCCGGGGATGATTGTCGGCAGCGCCCGTGGGCATTCATGGATGTGTTTTGTGGTGAACCTGTACTTCATCAAAGGCGCACTGGCGGCCTATGACCCGAACCGGCAGCTGTTTGGGTTGCTGGAGATGGGCGCGAGCCTGGCGGTGTTCTGTTCGGCGTTGTTGTATGTGCGGTGGCGATTTCAGTTGAATCGCAAGCTTGCTGGCGAGGGCGAAATCTCCGTCGCCTGAGCTGACGCTATCGCGGGCAAGCCTTGCTCCTACAAGGACAACTCCGTACCTGTAGGAGCAAGGCTTGCCCGCGATGGGCGCGACTCGGTCTCAATGATTCACGGTGTAAGCCAGCATCATCGAAATCTGACTCATCGCCCGCCCACCGCTCTGTTCATGCCACTGGTTGAACACGTCCTGCACCAACGCCAGATCCCGTTGGCTGGTCGGCACCTTGTCGACGATCTTCTGTGCGTTCAACCCCGCCACCACGTCATAGCTCGGCACAAACGTGTCCTTGCCGACCATGCGCAAGAAGCGCGGCGCCGATAACCCGCCCAATTGATGACCGCGCTTTTTCAGGAAGGTCCACAAGCCGACGATATCCGTCACCGGCCAATCAGCGATCAACGCGCCGAAACTGCCCTTCTCATGGGCCACATCCAGAATGAATTGCGCATTGCGCGGCACGCTCTTGAGCTTGCCCAGGTGGCGGATGATCCGCGCGTCCTGCATCAGTCGCTCCAGGTGTTCGGCGCTCATCAGCACGACTTTTTCCGGGTCGAACTTGAAAAACACTTCCTCGAAGGACGGCCACTTGGCGTCCACCAGGCTGTGCTTGAGCCCGGCGCGGAACACGCGCAGCGCCATGGTCGAGAGATAGCGGTCGTCGCTGATCTTGCGCAATTGCGCCGGGGTCTTGGGTACCGGCAGATGGGCTTCCAGTTCAGCTGCCGAACCGAAGCGGTTCAGACAGTACTCATGTAGCCACTTGTAATCGCGCATGCCCTCTCCTGAGGATTGAAACGAAAAACCTATGGGAGCGGGCTTGCTCGCGAAGGCGGTGGGCCATTCAACAGAGATGGCGGCTGACACTACGCCTTCGCGAGCAAGCCCGCTCCCACAGTTTTGATTAGAGGTTCACTACGTTGACGAACCGCGAGGCGGCGGATTCATCGATGCGCAGGTTGGTGAAGTCAAACAGGTTGCGGTCCGCCAGTTGCGACGGCTGCACATTTTGCAGACTGCGGAAAATACTTTCGGTGCGGCCCGGGTCTTGCGGTCCCACTCTTGCAGCATGTCCTTGACCACTTGGCGTTGCAGGTTTTCCTGAGAGCCACAGAGGTTGCACGGGATGATCGGGAATTGCTTGAAGTCCGAGTAGGCCTGGATGTCTTTTTCGTTGCAGTAGGCCAATGGACGGATCACCACGTTGCGCCCGTCATCGGCGCGCAGCTTCGGTGGCATGGCCTTGAGCAAGCCGTTGAAGAACATGTTCAGGAAGAATGTCTCGACGATGTCGTCGCGGTGGTGACCGAGGGCCATTTTGGTCGCGCCGATTTCGTCAGCAAAGGTGTACAGCGTGCCGCGACGCAGGCGCGAACACAGCGAACAGGTGGTCTTGCCTTCCGGGATCAGCTCTTTGACTACCGAGTAAGTGTCTTTCTCGACGATGTGGTACTCGACGCCCAGTGCTTTCAGGTACGCCGGCAACACGTGCTCGGGGAAGCCTGGCTGCTTCTGGTCCATGTTCACGGCCACGATGTCGAACTTGATCGGGGCGACCTTCTGAAAGTGCATCAGCACGTCGAGCAGGGTGTAACTGTCCTTGCCACCGGACAGGCAGACCATGACCTTGTCGCCGTCTTCAATCATGTTGAAATCGGCAACAGCCTCACCGGCCTGGCGGCGAAGGCGCTTTTGCAGTTTGTTCTGGTTGACCGTAAGAGTGCCCATGACGCGAAATCCGTGAGGAGTGACGAAAGGCCGGCATTTTACGCAAATCGCCGATAGATCAAAAGATCGTACCCCTGTAGGAGCTGCCGAAGGCTGCGATCTTTTGATCTTCGACCATTTCTGCCCCCACGAAAGATCAAGATCAAAAGATCGCAGCCTTCGGCAGCTCCTACAAGTCGTAACCGCGATTAAGTCCCGGGTTTACAGCGCGATTTGCTCTAACGCCCTGCAACCTGCGCCGTTAAGACCTTTCTATACTGCGACATAAGGTCGCACACATATTCAGACCTTTACTTACTTGGCCGCATTGGCCCGTAGGCGCTCCGCTGGGGGGCGATGGTAAAAACAAGAGGAGTGACTGGCATGATCCATCACGTAGTGGGGCTCTTCACCCACCCCGACCAGGAATGGAAAGAAATCCGTGGCGACCAGGAGGAAAGCATCAGCCACATGTACCTCACCCACACGCTGATTCTGGCGGCGATCCCCGCCGTCTCCGCGTTTATCGGCACTACCCAGGTCGGCTGGGTCATCGGCAGCCGCGCGCCGGTGATGCTGACCCAGGAAAGCGCGATCTGGATGACCGTCATGTCGTACCTGGCGATGCTTGGTGGTGTGGCGGTGATGGGCGCGTTCATCCACTGGATGGCCCGCACCTATGATGCCAACCCGAGCCTGGCCCGTTGCATCGCATTTGCCACCTATACCGCCACACCCTTGTTCATCGGCGGGCTGGCAGCGCTGTATCCGCACATGTGGCTGGGGATGATCGTCGGCACGGCCGCCATTTGCTACACGGTGTACCTGTTGTATGTAGGGTTGCCGACCTTCATGAACATTCCATCGGACGAAGGATTCCTGTTTTCAAGCTCGGTGCTCGCCGTAGGGTTGGTGGTGCTGGTGGCCATCATGGCGTTTACCGTGATCGTCTGGGGCCTGGGCGTTGGTCCCGTCTACACGAACTAGAACTTCAATAGAACAAGATCTGCCAATACAGGCCGCCGCGAGGCGGCCTTCTACTGTCGATTGAAAGAGCACGAACAACGACCATTCGGCGCCTGGCCGATTCGCAAGCCCCGGGGTTGCGGCATACTCGACGTCTCTGGAGATCCATCAAGCATGCCCGAGCAACTCAATACCCGCGTCGAAGACTGTTACCAACAAGCCGAAACCTTTTTCAAACGACCTTTCAAACGCCCCGTGGTGAGCCTCAAGCTGCGCGGGCAAAAAGCCGGTGTCGCGCATTTGCACGAGAACCTGCTGCGCTTCAACCCGCAGCTGTACCGGGACAACACCGAAGACTTCCTCAAGCAAACCGTGGCCCACGAAGTTGCGCACCTGATCGCCCATCAACTGTTCGGCGATCGCATCCAGCCCCACGGTGAAGAGTGGCAACTGATCATGCGCGGCGTGTACGAACTGCCGCCCAACCGTTGCCACACCTACGACGTCAAACGCCGCAGTGTGACCCGCTACATCTACAAATGCCCGTGTGCCGACAGCGATTTCCCGTTTTCGGCGCAACGGCACAGTTTGGTGCGGCAGGGACGGCGGTATTTGTGCCGGCGTTGCCGCAGTACGCTGGTGTTTAGTGGGGAGATGCGGGTCGAGTAGGTCAGATCTTGTGGTGGATGGGCCGGCCTCTTCGCGAGCAGGCTCGCTCCCACGATGGATTTATGTCACACCGAAGATCCCCTGTGTGAGCGAGCCTGCTCGCGAAGGCGTCCTGGCAAGCGCTACAAAACCACCTTGGTACGACGCAATTCCTCGATCCGCTCAGCACTAAACCCCAACTCCCCCAACACCTGATCCGTATGCTGACCCAGCGCAGCACCGATATGCCGCGGCTCCGGTAATCCATCAGAGAATTTCAACGGACAGGCCATCTGCGCCTGAGTCGAACCATCCCCGCGAGGCACCTCAGTCACCAATCCTCGCGCCTGCAACTGCGGATGCCGCACCGCCTCGCCCACGCTCAACACCGGCTCGACACACGCATCCACTCCGGCAAACAGCTCACACAACTGGGCAAAGTCATGCTTCTCGAATTCAATTTTCAACTCATTCTTCAACACCTGTTGCTGCTCGGGTTGGGGCGACAAACCCTGGACCGCCAGTTCCGGCCGTCCCAGCGCCGAACACAATTGCTGCATAAACGCCGGTTCCAGACTGCCCACCGATAACCAGCGACCATCCCGCGAACGGTAATAGTCATAGAAGCTACCGCCATTGAGCATCTGGTCTTCGCGCCCCGGCTCCACGCCACAGGCCAGATACCCGGCGCCAGCCATAGCGTTCAGGCTGAAGGCGCAGTCGGTCATGCTCACGTCGAGGTGCTGGCCCTGCCCCGTCTGCTGCCGGGCGATCACCGCCGCCAGCAATCCGATGACGCCATGCAACGAACCACCGGCAACGTCTGCCGCCTGGATCCCCAGCGGCAGCGGTCCGCTGTCGGCGCGGCCGGTGTAACTCGCCACCCCGGCCAAGGCCAGGTAATTGATGTCGTGACCGGCGCGATCCTTGTAGGGTCCGGTCTGTCCGTAACCGGTGATCGACACATAAATCAGCTTCGGGTTGATCGCCCTCAAGGCTTCATAGCCCAAACCCAGGCGCTCCATTACGCCGGGGCGAAACTGCTCCAGCACGATGTCGTGGTCCTGCAGCAGTTGCCTGATCACCTCCAGCGCCTCGGGCTGCTTGAGGTCCAGCGCCAGGCTACGCTTGTTGCGATTGAGGTAAGCGTGACTGGCCGAGACCCCCAGGTCGTGGGGCGGCAGCACCCGCAACAGGTCCATGCGGGTCGGCGATTCGATGCGCAACACCTCCGCGCCCATGTCTGCCAGCAACAGGGAAGCAAATGGCCCCGGCAGCAGTGTCGAGAAATCCAGAACCTTGAGTGATGCCAGTGGACCGGGCATGGGTGTACTCCTTGAGCGATGCCTCCAGCCTAGGCAGCCAATTGCATTGCAGCAATCACCCGTTGTGTCAGCAGTCGTGACCGTTGCGCTCAAATTCCAGGCATAAAAAAACCCGCCGAAGCGGGTTTTTCAGGGCAACCGTCTTATTTGACGTTGCTTGGGGTTACGCCTTCGGCAACGCCCAGGTCGTCTTCAGGACGGGTGTCGGTGATACCACGACCGCCAGAAGCCAGTTCGGCGGTCATCACGTCAGTGTCCAGCTCCTTGACCCACTTGGCCACTACCAGAGTGGCAACAGCGTTACCCACCAGGTTGGTCAGGGCACGGGCTTCGGACATGAAGCGGTCGATACCGAGGATCAGCGCCAGGCCGGCAACCGGCAGGTGGCCAACAGCCGACAGGGTTGCGGCCAACACGATGAAGCCACTACCGGTCACGCCAGCAGCGCCTTTGGAGGACAGCAACAACACCACCAGCAGGGTGATCTGGTGCGTGATGTCCATGTGGGTGTCGGTCGCCTGAGCGATGAACACGGCCGCCATGGTCAGGTAGATCGCAGTACCGTCGAGGTTAAACGAGTAACCGGTCGGGATCACCAGACCCACAACGGATTTCTTCGCGCCCAGACGCTCCATCTTGATCAACATGCGTGGCAGCACGGATTCCGAGGAGGAAGTACCCAGCACGATCAGCAGTTCTTCACGGATGTAGCGGATCACTTTCAACACGCTGAAGCCGTGAGCGCGAGCAATGCCGCCCAGCACCACCAACACGAACAGCAGGCAGGTGATGTAGAAGCACAGCATCAACTGGCCCAGTTGCACCAGCGAACCCACACCGTAGGCACCGATGGTGAACGCCATGGCGCCCAGGGCACCGAGTGGCGCAAGCTTCATGATCATATTGATGATGTTGAACATCACGTGGGCGAAGCGATCAATGAAGTCCAGGATCGGCTTGCCGTAGGCACCCAGGCGATGCAGGGCGAAACCAAAGATCACCGAGAACATCAGCACTTGCAGGATATCGCCGGTCGCGAATGCACCGAAGATGGTATTCGGGATCACGTTCAGCAGGAAGCCGACGACGCTTTGATCAGCACCGGCCGCGACATATTGAGCGACTTTGGAAGCATCCAGCGTGGTCACGTCGATGTGCATGCCGGCGCCAGGCTGGACGATGTTGACCACCACCAGACCGACCAGCAGTGCAATGGTCGAAACGATTTCGAAGTACAGCAGCGCGTAACCGCCGGTCTTGCCGACCGATTTCATGCTCTGCATGCCCGCGATACCGCTGACGACGGTGCAGAAGATGATCGGGGCGATGATCATTTTGATCAGTTTGATGAACCCGTCACCCAGAGGCTTGAGGGCCACACCGGTCTGCGGGTAGAAGTGACCGACCAGGATGCCGATGGCGATGGCAACGATCACCTGGAAATACAGGGATTTGTACAGTGGCTGACGAGTCGTCATTGCAAAGTTCCTCAAGAGTGTCCCGCGACAACATCCATCTGTTGCCCCATGACACTTCAATTGCGAACCCTCCTGCACTGGAGGGATTTGTTTTGTCGAGCTGCTCAATGGCAGGCATCTGCCCGTTGTATCGCAAAGCCCGTGCCACCTTCACCGAATCGCCTGCAAGCCTTTTGACATCAAGGGCTACAGGGTTTTATTTGTCACCGACCGGTTACAGCAATGTGGCGGATTCCCGCCTATAGGCCAGACCTCGTCCTACAATTTGGCGGATATCCGCCTTGTTCATCGCCAAGCCCTGCGGCTAACATCCGCCGTTCAATGGACGGACCTGCCTCCCATGCGCGAACGCACCATCGCCAGTCATTTCGCCCGTGCCGCCCTCGGTGGCGCCCGTCGGCGTGGTTATGATTATTCAGGCTTGTTGTTACAACTGGGGATCAGCCCCGAGTTGCTCGACGAGCCGCGGGCACGCATCGCGCCGGAACAATTCACCCGGCTGCTCCAGGGCCTGTGGCTGGCGCTGGACGACGAATACCTGGGATTCGGGCAGGCACCGAGCAAACCCGGCAGTTTCGCCATGATGTGCCACGCCATCATCCATTGCCGCAATCTGGATAAAGCACTTCATCGCGGCTTATTATTTTATAGCCTATTCCCCGAGGCGCCGCGTCTGACCCTGACCCGCGAAGACGAAATGATCCGCCTGAGCCTCGACGACTCGCAGTTGCGGGACCCGGATCACTTCCTCAGTGAATCCCTGCTGGTGATCTGGCATCGTCTCGGCAGTTGGCTGATCGGCCAGCGTATTCGCCTGGAACAAGCGACGTTCAGCTATCCGAGACCTGAGCACGGGGCGGAATACGATCTGCTGTTTCCCTGCCCGCCAGTATTTTCGACAACCCAGAGCAGCCTGCTGTTTCATAGCCGCTACCTGAGCATGCCGCTGTTGCAGGACGAGCGAACGCTCAAGCATTTCCTCGAACGCTCCCCCGCCGACCTGTTGTCGCGCCCGGACGACGGCGACAGTTTGAGCAGCCAGTTGCGCCGTTTGCTCAGCCGCGACAGCGCACGTTGGCCGGACCTGGAAGCGGTGGCCGCGCACTTGCACATCAGCCCGCAGACCTTGCGCCGGCATTTGCGCGAAGAAGGCAGCAGTTTTCAGGAATTGAAGGATCAGTTGCGGCGCGACATTGCGATTTATCACCTGGGGCGGGCGGATCTGTCGTTGCAACAGATTGCCGAGCAACTGGGGTTTTCCGAGCCTTCGGCGTTCCATCGGGCGTTCAAGAAGTGGACCGGGTTGACGCCCGGCGCTTATCGCGCTCAAGAGAATTAAAGTCAAAAGATCGCAGCCTTCGGCAGCGCCTACAGGGATCCTGCGTTACCCGCGATGCCGTGGTGTAAACGCATCTGCAGGAGCTGCCGAAGGCTGCGATCTTTTGATCTTCAAACCACCGAAAAATGAATCCGGAACGCCGCGCCGCCCATGGCCGAATCCCCCAGGGTCAACTTGGCGCTGTAGCTTTCGATGATGTCCTTGACCACCGCCAACCCGATCCCCTGCCCAGGATGTTGACGATCCAGTCGCTCCCCACGTTGCAGAATCCGCGCACGCTGGTCCGGCGGCACACCCGGCCCGTCATCTTCCACGCACAACTCTATCGAGCTCAAGGTTTCTCGCACGCTGATGCGAACTTCACTCAGGCACAGGCGGTAGGCGTTTTCCAGCAGGTTGCCCATCATCTCCAGTAAGGCGCCCTGCTCGATCGGCACGTAACACGGGTCCGGCAAATCGAAAGCGACCCGCACACGCTTGTCGCGGTAGACCTTGTCCAGGGTGTCGCAGAGGCTTTGCAACACCGGGCGCAAGCGCACCTGATGGCGTACCAGACCGCTTTTGCGCAGGCTGGCGCGCTGCAACTGATAGCTGATCTGCTGACTCATGCGTTCTATCTGCGATTGCAGCACCCAGGCCTGGTCACGATCCTGCGGGCGCCGGGCCATGTCCTCACTGACGCCTTGCAACACCGTCAATGGCGTTTTCAAGCTGTGGGCCAGGTCGTCGAGGGAGTCGCGATAACGGCTGCGCTGCTCACGCTCGCTGTGCAGCAAGCGGTTGAGGGAACCGGTCAGGCGCAGCAGTTCACGGGGGTGTTCTTCGCTGAGGCTTTCGCGGGTACCGCTTTCGATCTGGTCCAGTTCCTGGCTCAGCCGGCGCAACGCCTGCAAGCCCCAGGTCAGGCCGATCCACAACAACGACAACAACACCAGCAACGCGGCGCCAAACCCCAGATAGAGATTTTCGCGCAGGCCTTCAAGGGTGGCTTCGTACTCACGAACCGGCTGCAAGGCCACGATACTGAACGCTGCACTTTTACCGCCCAGCAGTTTGACCTCGACGTCATAGACGAAGAACTCATGACCATTGGCCTCGCGAATCCGCGCAAACTCGCTACCGCGCCCGTCGTAACGCGGCTTGTAGTTGATGTTCTCTTCCTGGGAGGCCTTCGAGCGCCAGACCAGATGTCCCTCGCGGTCATAGATGTAGCCCAGCAAACGGCTGTCGGTGAGGTTGAAACGCTCATCGGGCAATTGCAAAGGCATCTGCAAGTGGTTGTTCTCCACCCGGGCAGCGGAGATCAGCGTGGTGACGTCCGAGGCCAGGCGTTGCTCAATGGAGTCCTGCAACGCCAGGCTGAACGCGCCCTGCATCGCCGGCAGCAACGCCAGCATGAACAACACCGCCAACAGTGTGGCGGCGAGCATCAGGCGAACGCGAAGAGAACGAATCAAGTACAACGCTCATTGAACAAGTAGCCGAGGCCACGCACGGTGTCGATCGGTTTGAACCCGGAGGGGCCTTCGAGTTTGCGGCGCAGGCGGCCGACCAGTACTTCGATCACATTCGGATCGCGCTCGTCGTCATCCGGGTAGAGCTGTTCCATCAAGCGGTCCTTGGCCACCACTTGCTGGTGATGGCGCATCAGGTACTCGAGAATCCGGTATTCGTACGCGGTCAGCGCCAGCGGCTGTTCTTCGAGGGACGCCTGCTTGCGATTGAGGTCGAGCATCAACGGCCCGGCGACAATGGTCGACTGAGTGAACCCGCTGGAACGGCGCAACAAGGCATTGAGCCGGGCGTCCAGTTCTTCGAACTGGAATGGCTTGACCACGTAGTCGTCGGCACCGGCGGCAAGGCCTTCAACCTTGTCCTGCCAATTGCCGCGAGCAGTGAGGATCAGGATCGGAAAGGCCTTGCCCTGGGAGCGCAGCAGACGGATCAGGTCAAGCCCGCCCATGCCCGGCAACCCGAGGTCGATCACCGCCAGGTCATGGTTGAACTGCTCGGTCTGATACAGCGCCTCTTCGGCGTTGGCCACGGACTCGACCACGTGACCGCTATCCGTCAGGCGGGTTTGCAGGTGATGGCGCAGCAGCGCTTCATCTTCGACGACCAGCAGTTTCATAACGCTCTCCCGGGCAAAACAACATCTCCAGAGGCATGCTCACATGCCTCGATGACCAACATGGCGACGCCGGATCACCCCTTCAGGGTGACCCGGCGCAGGTCCATCACGAACCGCTTGTTAGAAAGCGTAATTCGCCGACAAATACGTCTGGGCGCTGCTGTTCAGGGCCAGCGACCCTAGTTTGCTGCCACCGCGCTCGCTCATTTCGGTGCTGGCATTGCTGCGCAGGTAACGGTAACCCAGCTCGACCGAAGTGTTTTGTGAAACTTGCTGCAACACACCGACCTGGCCGCCGAGGGCGTAACCGATGTCGCTATCGCGGCTGAAGCCCGGGGACTCCTGGGTCATTTTGGTGATACCGACCGTGGCGCCGCCAAACAATTTAGTGCTGCCGCCCACCGGGTAGAACAAATCGTAGCTGCCCAGCAGGTTTTCCTGGCGCAGTTTAATGCCATTGTGCGAGCCCGACACGTTGTCGTAAGTGGCGTAGTAACGGCCCTGATTGTTTTGCTGGCCCAGCCGCACCCCCAAGTGGTGTCCTTGCCGATCACGCCGTCGGCGTTCGGACTGTTGAGGTTGTCGTTCAAGGCGTGGGATTTGTTCACCTTGTCGCTGGTCTGGCCGAGGGTCAGGCCGGCGAAGGTGCCGTCAGTCGCATTGGCGGCCGCGCTGGCGCCGAAGACGGCGAAAGCCAGAAGCAGTTTTTTCAATCCAGTCATAGGAAGTTTCCTTATGCGCTATCGCTTTTTGGGTACGGGGCAAGGTTACTCACCCGCCCCTGAACTCCCCCTGAACGCACTCTGAACCTAAGCTGAATCAAATCGACTAGGCTGTTTTGATCACTTCGTTAAAGGAGACCCGACCATGCGCATGTTCCTAGCCCTCGTTTTACTGGCCTTGAGCGGGCTGACTCAGGCTGCGATCAAGACCCAGGAAATCCCCTACCAAAGTACCGACGGTACAAAAATGATCGGCTACTACGCCTATGACGATGCGGTCAAAGGCCCGCGCCCGGGCGTGGTGGTGGTGCATGAGTTCTGGGGGCTGAACGATTACGCCAAGCGCCGCGCCCGGGACCTCGCCGGTCTGGGCTATAGCGCGTTGGCCATCGACATGTATGGCGGCGGCAAGAACACCGAGCATCCGAAGGACGCCATGGCCTTCATGCAAGAAGCACTGAAGGACAGCGCGGTGGCTAGCGCTCGTTTCCAGGCAGGGCTTGATCTGTTGAAACAACAGCCGCAGACCGACCCGAACAAACTCGCGGCCATCGGTTATTGCTTCGGCGGTGGCGTAGTGCTGAATGCGGCGCGTCAGGGCTTGCCGTTGAAAGGTGTGGTGAGTTTCCACGGGGCACTGGCAACCAACACGCCAGCAACACCGGGCAGCGTGAAGGCGAAAATCCTCGTCGAGCATGGCGCCAAGGACAGCATGGTCACCTCGGATAACGTGGCGGCGTTCAAGTCTGAAATGGACAAGGCCAGGGCCGACTACAAGTTCGTCAGCCTGGCGGACGCCAAGCATGGGTTCACCAACCCGGATGCAGATCGCTTGAGCCATGGTGATCATGGCGGGCCGGACATTGGTTACAACAAGGCGGCGGATGCCAGTTCGTGGGCGGACATGAAGGCGTTTTTCAAAAAGATATTTAGCTGAGTCGGTAGACCGTGGCGCGGCCATTCGCGAGCAGGCTCGCTCCCACAGGGGAATGCATTTCACATGTGGGAGCGAGCCTGCTCGCGAATGGCCTCGACGCCGATCTGAACCTTTGCACTACCCAGCCGCGACCCAACCCGGCAAAATGCCCGCCATGAATCCCGCCCCCGCCCTGCCCGTCTGCTGCACCCCACTTGAGGCCCATTGGCCGCTACCGTTCGTGCTGCCCGATGCAGTGCTGCTGAGTACTCACTTCGACACCTCGCAACTGGCCGGCGATGACTTCCAGCGCAGCGCCATTGAGCCGCCCGCGAGCATCCAGCGTTCGGTGGCCAAGCGTCAGGCCGAGTTTCTGGCCGGGCGTGTTTGCGCCCGGGCCGCGCTGCAACAACTGGAAGGGCTGAGCTTTATCCCGGCCATTGGCGAAGACCGGGCACCGGTTTGGCCGGCGCACATCACCGGTTCGATCACCCACAGCACCGGCCAGGCTGCGGCCATTGTTGCGAAGAAAGCGCACTGGCGCGGCCTGGGCCTGGACCTGGAAAACCTGCTCAATGTCGAACGGGCCGAGCGCCTGGCCGGGGAGATCCTTACGCCGCCGGAGTTACAGCGCATGGCGGCGGGCAGCTCTGATCAATTGGCGTTGCTGGTCACCCTGACGTTTTCGGTGAAGGAAAGCCTGTTCAAGGCGCTCTACCCGATCGTGCAAAAGCGCTTTTATTTCGAACACGCCGAAGTGCTGGAATGGACCGAGAGCGGTCAGGTGCGGTTGCGGCTGCTCACGGACTTGTCCAGTGAGTGGTGTAACGGGACTGAATTGGACGCGCAGTTTGGGGTGCAGGATGGGCAGTTGTTGAGTTTGGTCAGCATCAAGGCTTGAGATCTTCTGTATCCGGGCGGGCCTCTTCGCGGGCAAGCCTCGCTCCTACAAGTGTTGCGTCGTGCCCGCCCCCAAACCTGTAGGAGCGAGGCTTGCCCGCGAAGGCGGTGGCCCTGACACCCACAACCTCAACGCTTTTCCTGATTGCGCGGCCAGCTCAAACTGAAACACGCCCCGCCCAGACTTTTACTCTTGCTGATCAGCGCCCGCCCGTCATGCCAATGGACGATCCGCCGCACGATAGACAGCCCCAACCCATGCCCCCGGACGCGCGGGTCCGGCTGTCATCAAGGCGCAGGAACGGCGTGAAGATTTTCTCCCAGGCCACTTCCGGCACGCCCGGCCCGTCATCCTCGACATCGACCCGGCAGCGCAACTGCCCCACCTGATAACTGACGGTCACCCGCGACTGCGCATGGCGCATGGCGTTGCCAACCAGGTTTTGCAACGCCCGGTGCAAGTAGCGCGGTTCAGCTTCGACCCAGGCATCGTCACAATCGGCGGCCGACAGGCACAACCCTCGTTGTACCGTGACGTCCGCGCGCAACGGCGCCAGTTCCCCGATCACCTGATTGACCAGCGCATCGAGATCGATGCGCTGGAAATTCAACGCCGGAGAGCCCTGTTCCAGCCGCGCATAGGTGAGCATCTCGTCCACCAACTTGTCGAGGTCCTCGATGTCGTGGTCCATGCCTTCGCGGTACTTTTCCAGAGCCTGGGGCGTGGTGGCCGAGCCAATCATTTCCAGGCCAAAACGCAGGCGTGCCACCGGCGTACGCAGTTCATGGGACACCGCGCGCACCAGCTCGCGCTGAATCGCCAGCAGTTGCTGCAAGTGCTCAGCCATGCCGTTGAACGCCGCCGCCAGACGCCCGACCGAATCTGCGCCGCGCGCCGGCACGCGGGTTTCCAGGCTGCCCCTGGCGATGCGCGTGGCGGCGGCTTCGAGGCCGCGTAAGCGCCGCTCGAGTTGCCGCACCAGCAAGTAAACGATCAAACCGATCAGCGTCAGTCCAAGGGCGGCAATCAGCACCAGCCACTCCGGCGGATACGGGTTCATCTGAAACAGCGGGCCGATTTCCAGCACCCACGGCGTGCCGACCATGCCGGCAAACACCCGGATCGAATCGCCGCCCTTGCCCAGCGCCATTACCGTGTCGCCCTCGGACACCCGACGACTCTGATCCTCGTCCATGTCGGCCTCTTCGACCGTGACCAGCCGCAGGTCAAAACCGAAGCCTTTATCTTCTTTCAATTGCGCCAGGCGTTTGGGTTGCTCGGCGACCGGGTAGCGCACCAGTTCGTCGGCCAACAAATAAATGGTTGCCCGGGCCAATTGCTCGCTGATCTGCTGGACTTCCCCGGTGAGCACCAGTTGCTCTTTGTCGCTGACCAACCGGTAAACCTTTGCTGCGTGAGGGCCGGTCTGCTCGACCAGCGCATGGCCACGCAGCACACGGGTGCGCTGGGTCAGGTCGAGGTCAGTCTGGGCGAAGGTCTGCAACGCCAGGGGAATGCCCAGCAGACGCTCCCAGACCAGCAACGCCCGGTGGCGCTCGGTCTCGTTCATGGGTTGCAGGTTGTCGGCCATCAGCGAAAACGTGCCGTGAGCCAGGCGCTCACGGTATTGCTCGCTACGCACCTGGTTGAGCAGGTGCAGCGCCAGCACGCCGAGCACCGCCACCAGGACCAGCGCCGCACACATGCCGCCGTAGATGCGCAGGAAGATCGAGTTCACAGCGTGCAGGCTTGCGGAACGAACAAGTAACCCTTGCTGCGTACGGTCTTGATCAACCGCGGGTGCTCCGGGTCATCACCGATCTTGGGGCGAATGCGCGAGATGCGCACGTCGATAGAGCGGTCCTGGCCGTCATAACCGATGCCGCGCAATGCGGTGAAGATTTCTTCCCGGGACAGGATGCGCCCGGCGTTGGCCACCAGCAGCCAGAGCAAGTCGAACTCGGCGCTGGTCAGTTCGATGCCGTTGTCATTGAGCCAGGCTTCGCGCAAGGCGTTGTCCACCACCAACGGACCGAACTGCAAGCGCCGGAGTTTTTCCGGGGCCACTTCCGGCGCTTCGCTGCGGCGCAGCAAGGCCTGGATACGTGCCAGCAGCAAGCGCGGGCGCACCGGTTTGCAGACGTAGTCGTCGGCGCCCAGGTCCAGGCCGAGAATCTGGTCGGCGTCATCGGTACGAGCAGTGAGCATCAGGATCGGCCCGTCATACTTGTCGCGTACCTTGCGGCAGATGCTCAGGCCATCCTCCCGGGCAGCATCAGGTCGAGGATCACCAGGTCTGGCTGCTCCTTGATGATCCGCGCCGCCGCCAGGGCGCCATTGCCTTCGATTGCCACGCACAGGCCATTGGCTTCGAGGTAATCACGGGTCAGTTCGGCCAGACGCTGGTCGTCTTCGACAATCAATACCTGCCAGGCTTCTTGCTCCACCGGTGACCTCTGCTTGCCAACAACACTAATAAGGAAGGATCCGCCCGTCTTTTTGTAATGATTGGGGAGGATAAGAATGCTTGTGTACCGGCCGATTGTATAAACGTCGACTGCCGAGAAAACAAGTCGGCAAATGCGTTCGGACAACGCGTTTTTTTGTGATAGGGTTCGCGCCCTTAAAAACTGCCCCAACCGTTTTCAATCGTGAAAATACCATGACAAACGGTCGACTCCAGCAGGGTCGCGGCCTACACGCTGTTTCCACGTTTCACACACAATTTACGCACAGGCTTATCCACAGGCAGTACGTTGCAATCACCCCCCAAAACGCATTATCTTGTACCTCGGCGCTAAAAAACCCTACATGTAGGGTTTTCGCCAAAAAACCAAACACAAATCAGACACCAAATTCAAGCGCTTTTATTGCCTTTGTCTGGTTGAACCAAACGTATTTTCAGAAGACCAAACTGCACGAGCGGATGGCTGCTGTTTTTGAGCCCCAAGCGGCGAAAACGGTACGGGTGTTGCAGTCAATAACTGTCACCCAAAAGGAATTCGGTTTTCAGCCTACGGCTTGAAACCAAAGACTTCGGCATGGAAGCGGCGCTCAAAAGGCCCCTTCCTGAACTGTCCCGAAGTTGTTATGCCCGGCGCTCGCCGGTTGTAGTGCTTCAGGACGGAACGGTGGGCACCGTGATGGTGCCCAAACAAACATAGAGAACGTGGAGACACCCATGCAAACCGACACAACTCGCGAGAACCCGCAGGGCACCTTGCCGCAGGCCGCTGATTCGAATTCGGATCTGTCCGCTACCGCGCCTGGCCAACTGCGCGTGATCAAGCGTAACGGCACTGTCGTTCCTTACACCGATGACAAAATCACCGTCGCCATCACCAAAGCGTTTCTCGCAGTTGAGGGCGGCACTGCTGCTGCCTCGTCGCGAATCCACGACACCGTTGCCCGCCTGACCGAACAAGTCACCGCGACCTTCAAGCGTCGCATGCCTTCTGGCGGCACTATCCACATTGAAGAAATCCAGGACCAGGTTGAACTGGCCCTGATGCGTGCCGGCGAGCAGAAAGTGGCCCGCGACTACGTGATCTACCGTGACGGTCGCTCGAAAGAACGCGCTGCCCACGCGCCGAGCGAAGAAGCCGTCAACGCTCACCCGTCGATTCGCATCACCCGCGCCGATGGCACCTTTGCTCCACTGGACATGGGCCGCCTGAACACTATCGTCACCGAAGCGTGCGAAGGCCTGGAAGAAGTCGACGGCGACCTGATCCAGCGCGAAACCCTGAAAAACCTGTACGACGGCGTGGCCCTGACCGACGTCAACACCGCTCTGGTGATGACCGCCCGTACCCTGGTTGAGCGTGAGCCGAACTACTCGTTCGTGACTGCTCGCCTGTTGATGGACACCCTGCGTGCCGAAGGCCTGAGCTTCCTGGAAGTGGCTGAAAGCGCGACCCACCACGAAATGGTCGACCTGTACGCCAAGGCCCTGCCTTCGTACATCGCCAAGGGTATTGAATTCGAACTGCTGAACCCGGTCCTCGCTACCTTCGACCTGGAAAAACTCGGCAAGGCGATCAACCACGAGCGCGATCAGCAGTTCACGTACCTGGGCCTGCAAACCCTGTACGACCGTTACTTCATCCACAAGGATGGTATCCGTTTCGAACTGCCGCAGATCTTCTTCATGCGCGTGGCCATGGGCCTGGCGATCGAAGAGAAGAACAAGGAAGACCGTGCGATCGAGTTCTACAACCTGTTGTCGTCCTTCGACTACATGTCCTCGACCCCTACCCTGTTCAACGCCGGTACCCTGCGTCCACAGCTGTCAAGCTGCTACCTGACCACCGTGCCGGATGACCTGTCGGGCATCTACCACGCGATCCACGACAACGCCATGTTGTCCAAATTCGCTGGCGGCCTGGGCAACGACTGGACGCCGGTTCGTGCCTTGGGTTCGTACATCAAGGGCACCAACGGCAAATCCCAGGGCGTTGTTCCGTTCCTGAAAGTGGTGAACGACACCGCCGTAGCCGTTAACCAGGGTGGCAAGCGCAAAGGCGCTGTCTGTGCCTACCTGGAAACCTGGCACATGGACATCGAAGAGTTCATCGAACTGCGCAAGAACACCGGTGATGATCGTCGTCGTACCCACGACATGAACACTGCCAACTGGATCCCTGACCTGTTCATGAAGCGCGTCTTCGATGACGGCAAGTGGACCCTGTTCTCGCCGTCCGAAGTTCCGGATCTGCACGACCTGACCGGCAAGGCCTTCGAAGAGCGCTACGAGTACTACGAAGCGCTGTCCGAGTACCCGGGCAAGATCAAGCTGTTCAAGACCATCCAGGCCAAAGACCTGTGGCGCAAAATGTTGTCCATGCTGTTTGAAACCGGCCACCCATGGCTGACCTTCAAAGACCCGTGCAACCTGCGCAGCCCGCAGCAGCACGTGGGCGTGGTCCACAGCTCGAATCTGTGCACCGAGATCACCTTGAACACCAACAAGGACGAGATCGCCGTTTGCAACCTGGGCTCGATCAACCTGCCGAACCACATCACCAACGGCAAGCTGGACACCGCCAAGCTGGAACGCACCGTGAACACCGCTGTTCGCATGCTCGATAACGTTATCGACATCAACTACTACTCGGTGCCACAAGCGAAGAACTCCAACTTCAAGCACCGTCCGGTCGGTCTGGGCATCATGGGCTTCCAGGATGCGCTGTACCTGCAGCACATTCCTTACGGTTCCGACGCTGCCGTCGAATTCGCCGACAAGTCCATGGAAGCGGTCAGCTACTACGCGATCCAGGCTTCCTGCGACCTGGCCGACGAGCGCGGCGCCTACGAGACGTTCCAGGGTTCGCTGTGGTCCAAAGGCATCCTGCCGCTGGATTCGCAACAGATCCTGATCGAGCAACGTGGCCAGAAGTACATCGACGTGGACCTGAACGAATCCCTGGACTGGGCACCGGTTCGTGCCCGTGTACAGAAAGGCATTCGTAACTCCAATATCATGGCCATCGCACCGACCGCCACCATCGCCAACATCACTGGCGTCTCGCAGTCGATCGAACCGACCTACCAGAACCTCTATGTGAAATCGAACCTGTCGGGCGAATTCACCGTGATCAACCCGTACCTGGTTCGCGACCTCAAGGCTCGCGGCCTGTGGGACTCGGTCATGATCAACGACCTGAAGTACTACGACGGTTCGGTTCAACAAATCGAGCGCATCCCGCAAGAACTCAAAGAGCTCTACGCGACGGCCTTCGAAGTGGACACCAAGTGGATCGTTGACGCGGCAAGCCGTCGTCAGAAGTGGATCGACCAGGCTCAATCGCTGAACCTGTACATCGCTGGCGCTTCGGGCAAGAAACTGGACGTGACCTACCGCATGGCTTGGTACCGTGGCCTGAAAACCACTTACTACCTCCGCGCCCTGGCCGCGACCAGCACCGAGAAGTCGACCATCAACACCGGCAAGCTGAACGCTGTTTCCAGCGGCGGCAACCACGGTGATGACTCGGTCCTGGCCGCTCCTGCCGGTCCGGCGCCAGTGCCTAAGGCCTGCGCGATTGACGAGCCTGATTGCGAAGCTTGCCAATAAGCTGAGCCGGTAAGCGCTTAACGGCGCTTACTTGAAACCCCCGATTAGTTCTCTACTGGTCGGGGGTTTTCTTTGCCCCTTCTTTAAGATCAAAGATCGCAGCCTTCGGCAGCTCCTACGGGGGGATGCATTCCAATGTAGGAGCTGCCGAAGGCTGCGATCTTTTGATCTTGATCTGTCAGGCACAAAAAAGCCCCTCTTGCGAGGGGCTCCTGGTGAAGCACTACAACCCAACCAGCATCAGGTCATCTGAATGATGGTCTGCATGATGGTGCTCTGGGTCGAGATGGTCTTGGCGTTCGCCTGGTAGTTGCTCTGCGCCTTGATCAGGTTGACCAGTTCGTTGGTCAGGTTGACGTTGGACTCTTCCAGGGAGTTGGACTGGATAGCACCCAGCGTTCCGGTTCCCGGAGCATCGTAGCCCGGGATACCCGAGGCGAAGGTCTCTTTCCAGCTGGTACCGCCAATCGCTTGCAGGCCCTGCTCGTTGGTGAAACTGGCCAGTGCAACCTGGCCGATGGCCTTGCTCTGGTTGTTGCTGAAGTTAGCGAACAAGGTGCCAGTGCCGTCGATGGACAGGTCGGTGATCTGGCCAGTGGCGTATCCGTCCTGCGTCGGGATCGAGCGCGCGGTGTCGGCGTTGTACTGGGTGGTCAGAGCCATCGAGATGGTAATGCCTGCCGGGTTGGCGGCCGCGCCGTTGGCAGCCCAGACACCATTGGTGACAGTACCTGGTACCCAGCCAGCCATCTTCAGGTCACTGCTGATGATCGGAGCGCCACCGGCAGGGTTGGGAGTGCTGACTTGAGTCAGCTTGCCGGAAGAGTCGAACGTCAGCGTAGAGGCAACTGGCGGGGTGGTTTTTGATCGCTGCCGGTGGCATCCGGGTTGCGACCGTCTACCAGCGTGTAGACCTTCCAGGTGTTGGAGCCAGTCTTCACCATGTACTGAGTCATGGCGTGCTGGTTGCCCTGGCTGTCATAGACCGGGGTGCTGAACGAGCCCGGGTTGGCGTAAGTCGCGGTGTTCGTCGGGTCAAACTTGTTGGCCGCCTGGGTGTCGTCAATAACCGGCACTGTGGAGTTCAAGTTGATGGTCGAAGTCACCAACGAGCTGGACTTCGGCGCCAGGTTCGAAGTGTCGATTTTCAGGTCGGTCAACACACCATTGATGATCTTGCCGTTGGCGTCGGCACCGTAACCCTGCAAACGGGCTGTTCCATCGGTATTGGTAATGAAACCATTCTTGTCGACCTCGAACGTACCGGCACGAGTGTAGGACGTCGAACCGTTGTTGCTCAGGGTAAAGAAGCCCGAACCGTTGATACCCATGTCCAGCACGTTACCGGTGTTGTTGATGTCACCCTGGGTGAACTGCTGGGAAACGTTGGCCAGGCTGACGCCGCTACCGACCACTTTGCTGCCGTTGCCGAGTTTGGTCGCCGAGTAGACGTCTGCGAACTCGGTACGGGAGGATTTGAAACCGGTGGTCGCAACGTTGGCGATGTTGTTACCGGTGACATCCAGTTGTTTGTTGGCTGCATAGAGACCGCTAAGGCCGATATTGAAAGACATATTCCACTCCTTTGTGCCGGTTAGTCGGCTCTATATACCAATGGTTTGAACTTTGGACAGGGCGACCGGGCCCAGGCCTGCGAGGTTGAGCGTCAGCTCCCCTCCGGTCTGGCTCAGGGTCACGCTGTTGACGGTAGCCGGCAGGTATACCGCCAGATCGGTTGCGGTACCGTTGATCGGCGCACTCGCCTTGACGGTGTAAGTACCGGCAGCGACCGTGGCGCCGCTCGAGTCCTTGCCGTCCCAGGTGAAGGCTGCACTCCCTGCTGCGCGGGTGCCCAGATCAATGGTTCTGACTGCCTTGCCAGTGCTGTCGGTAATGGTCACCGTACCGCTGGCGATGGACGAAGTCAGGTTCACCGAACCGTTAACCACTTTGGTCGGATCATCGACCTGGAGGCTGTTGGTCTGCACGATCACTGAACGGCCTACCAGGGACGACGCCTGCAACGCTTGCGAAGAGTTGTAGTTGCTGGCAATCGAGCTGACGGTACTGTTGAGCGTGGTGATGCCTTCCAGGCTGCTGAACTGGGCCAACTGGGCGACGAACGCACTGTTGTCCTGCGGGTCCAGCGGGTTCTGGTTTTTCAGCTGGGTCACCAGCAATTGCAGGAACGCGTCCTTGCCCAGGGTCTGGCCGCCGGTTGCGGCGGCGGTCGCGGAGTCAATGCCACCGGTGGTGGAAGTCGGCGCCTTGACGGACGAGTTCGCAAGAATGTCGGTCATGCTGAGGCTGCTGGTGGTATCGGTAACACTCATCTGAGTCGCCCCTTATCACTGACCGAGGGTCAGGACCTTCTGCATCATGGTTTTGGCGGTATTCATCATTTCGGCGTTGGTCTGGAACGAACGGCTCGCGGAAATCATGTCAGCCATTTCTTCGACGACGTTGACGTTCGGGTAGTAGACGTAACCCTTGGCGTCGGCAGCCGGATGGTTCGGCTCGTAGCGCGCTTCAAGGTTGCTCTGGTCTTCGACCACGCCCAGCACTTGCACGCCCTGACCGGCGGCGTCCTGGCTCTGGAACAGCGAATCGCTGCCGCCGCTCTGGCCGCCCTGGAACATGGTGGCGAACACCGGGTGACGGGCGCGATAGGTCTGGTCGATGCTCGACGAGACGGTTTCGGCGTTGGCGATGTTCGAGGCAACGGTGTTCAGGCGAGTGGTCTGGGCACTCATGCCGCTACCGGCAATGTTGAAAACACTGGCAAGTGACATGACTTACTCTCCACGCAGGGCTGAAACCAGCCCTTTGAATTTGCTGTTGAGCAGGGTGAAGCTGGCCTGGAAGCCCACCGCGTTTTCCGCGTAATTGGACTGTTCCAGCTGAGCGTCCACGGTGTTCTGGTCGATCGACGGTTGCATCGGCGTGCGATACAGCAGCGACTCGTCGCCATTGCCCAGGCCTTCGGCTTCGATATGACGGCTGTTGGTCATGTTCAAGGCGAAAGTGCCGTTCTTGGTTTTCTCGTTCTGTGCGGCAAGCACCTTGGAGAAATCCAGGTCCCGAGCCTTGTAGTTCGGGGTGTCGGCGTTGGCAATGTTGTTGGCCAGGACTTCGGCACGCTGAGCGCGGAAGCCCAGGGCTTGTTCGTGGATACCGAGCGCTTTATCGAAGCTGATGCTCATGTCGGGAAACCTTCGGGTGACCTGATTTTTCGTAACGTGAACATAGCAAGCGGCGTGCCAATAAAAAAAGCCCGTAAACCGGGCCTTTGCGGGCATCGGCAAGACGGCAATGCCAGAAAAGCGGCAACCGGTTTCCGCCGCCTGCCGCTTTTCTGCCGCTTTCCCCAATCGCACGCCGCCCCTGTAGGAGCTGCCGAAGGCTGCGATCTTTTGATCCTGGTTTTTAAGATCAAGATCAAAAGATCGCAGCCTTCGGCAGCGCCTACGTGATGCAAAGCGGCAGGCATAAAAAAGGGCGCCCTTGAGGACTCCCGTTTTTATGCCTGCCCGGCTTCCGCTTTTCTGCCGCGCTCCCCAATCCCCCGTCACCTCTGCAGGAGCTGCCGAAGGCTGCGATCTTTTGATCCTGGTTTTTAAGATCAAGATCAAAAGATCGCAGCCTTCGGCAGCGCCTACGTGATGCAAAAGCGGCAGGCATAAAAAAGGGCGCCCTTGAGGACTCCCGTTTTTATGCCTGCCCGGCTTCCGCTTTTCTGCCGCGCTCCCCAATCCCCCGTCACCTCTGTAGGAGCTGCCGAAGGCTGCGATCTTTTGATCCTGGTTTTTAAGATCAAGATCAAAAAATCGCAGCCTTCGGCAGCGCCTACGTGATGCAAAAGCGGCAGGCATAAAAAAGGGCGCGCTTGAGGACTCCCGTTTTTATGCCTGCCCGGCTTCCGCTTTTCTGCCGCGCTCCCCAATCCCGCGTCACCCCTGTAGGAGCTGCCGAAGGCTGCGATCTTTTGATCCTGGTTTTTAAGATCAAGATCAAAAGATCGCAGCCTTCGACAGCGCCTACGTGATGCAAAAGCGGCAGGCATAAAAAAGGGCGCCCTTGAGGACTCCCGTTTTTATGCCTGCCCGGCTTCCGCTTTTCTGCCGCGCTCCCCAATCCCCCGTCCCCCCTGTAGGAGCTGCCGAAGGCTGCGATCTTTTGATCCTGGTTTTTAAGATCAAGATCAAAAGATCGCAGCCTTCGGCAGCGCCTACGTGATGCAAAAGCGGCAGGCATAAAAAAGGGCGCCCTTGAGGACTCCCGTTTTTATGCCTGCCCGGCTTCCGCTTTTCTGCCGCGTTCCCCAATCCCCCGTCCCCCTGTGGAGCTGCCGAAGGCTGCGATCTTTTGATCCTGGTTTTCAAGATCAAGATCAAAAGATCGCAGCCTTCGGCAGCGCCTACGTGATGCAAAAGCGGCAGGCATAAAAGGGAGCCCTGAGGACTCCCATTTTTTATGCCTGCCGTTTTTGCATCACTTCGCCTGGTAAATGATCCCCGGACTGCACTGGACCATTTGGTAATGGTCCGGCAAACCGTTCAGCGCTTCGGAAGCACCGAGGAACAAGTAACCACCCGGCTTCAACGTGCTGTGAATGCGCAACAGGATGTCTTTCTTCACCTCGGCGGAGAAGTAGATCAGCACGTTGCGGCAGAACACGATGTCGAACTTGCCCAGCGCTGCGTAGCTGTCAAGCAGGTTGAACGAGCGAAACTCCACCCGACTCTTGATCGGCGCCTTGATTGCCCAGCGCCCCGGCCCTTTAGGGTCGAAGTAACGCTGCAGGCGCTCGGGTGACAGACCGCGACCGATCGCCAGGCTGTCGTATTCACCAGTCTTGCAGTTGGTCAGCATGGTGCCGGACAAATCGGTGGCGACAATCTGCACGCCCATCTTCAACTGGCCCAAGTTGACCCGTTCGAACTCGTCGATGGACATCGACAGCGAATACGGTTCCTGACCCGACGAGCAAGCCGCCGACCAGATGCGCAGACGTTGACCGGGAGCAGCCTTGATTGCTTCGGGCAGCACCTTGTTCTTCAAGACTTCAAACGGATAGGTGTCACGAAACCACAGGGTTTCGTTAGTCGTCATGGCATCCACCACCATTTCGCGCAAACCACTGCGCGGCTGGGTCTGGATGCGCTGAACCAGCTCACCCAGGGACTTGATGCCCTGCAGCTCCATCAGTTTGTTGAGACGGCTCGAGACCAGGTACTGCTTGTTTTCACCGAGCAAAATGCCACAGGCTTTTTCCAGGAATACCCGGAACTGTTCGAAATCCAAATTACCCGTAGACAAAGATACCGCCTCTTAAATCGTGTTGACCGCCAGGGGCAAAAGGCCCCTAGCTGATGTCTGCTGCTTTGATCCGGTCGACTACCCGGGATGCCAGGTCATCAGGACGGAACTTGGCAAGGAAGTCATCGGCACCGACTTTCTTGACCATCGCCTGATTGAACACACCCGACAACGAAGTATGCAGGATGATATGAAGCTTTTGCATGCGAGGGTCGCCGCGGATCTCCGCCGTCAGGGTGTACCCGTCCATCTCCGGCATCTCGATGTCGGAGATCATCATCAGGAACTCTTCTTCCGGCTTCTTGCCCTCGTCGACCAGCTTGCGCAAGTAATCCAGCGCTTGCCGACCGTCGTTCAACGCCACCACTTCGACACCGATCGTTTGCAGGCAACGGGTCACCTGCTTGCGCGCCACCGACGAGTCATCGACCGTCAGCACCCGCAAGGACAAGGCCTTGTGCTGGGTTTCGACATCGACCACCCCCACCGAAATCGCTTCCGGTGTCGGCGCAACCTCCGCCAGGATTTTCTCGACATCGATGATTTCGACTAACTGATTGTCGACCCGAGTCACAGCCGTGAGGTAATGATCGCGTCCAGTGCCCTTGGGTGGCGGATGAATCTCCTCCCAGTTCATGTTGACGATGCGCTCTACCGACCGGACCAGGAAACCCTGAGTCTTGGTGTTGTACTCCGTGATGATCACGAAGGGATTGCTTTGATCAAGCAACCGGCCGGAACCGGTCGCCATCGCCAGGTCCAGAATCGGAATGGTTGCCCCACGAATACTTGCCACACCGCACACGACGGGACTGGACTTGGGCATCAGAGTCAGTTTGGGGCATTGCAGCACCTCACGAACCTTGAACACATTGATCCCGTAGAGTTGCTGGCCGTCGAGACGGAACAACAACAGCTCCAGGCGATTCTGCCCTACCAGTTGCGTGCGCTGGTTTACCGAATCCATTACACCAGCCATGCCCAGACTCCTACACCAACGCTAAGTTGTGTTGCGACGCACATTCATCACTAAACGGCACGGCGCTTGCTTTTTAACCCGTATGAACGATCAAACGACATTTTCCCGACGCCTGACATCAAACTACCGCAAATTGCTTTGCGTGATGTCGGCTGCTTGCCTGTTGACCCCTGGCAGCCCTGCCGTTGCTGATGCGGTCACCCTGCCTGACATGCTTATCGGCGTCACTCAGGGCTTTCTTGAATTCACCGTAGAGGACTATCTGGCCACCAGTCAAACGGAAGGTCGCTACGAAATCGAGGTCAAGCAGCTCGATCCGCGACTGCGCATGCCCATGTGCGACAAGGAATTGACAGCCTCTCTGGAGAGCCCGGCCACCCCCATCGGCCGGGTTACAGTCAAGGTTCGTTGCGAGGGCAGCTCCCCCTGGACCGTGTTCGTACCCGCTCAAGTGCGCCTGTTTCGAGAGGTCGTCACCACCACTCGCCCGCTCAGGCGCGCCGGCATCATCGAACCTGGCGATGTCGCTTTGCGTGAGCGCGACATCAGCCTGATCAACCAGGGTTATTTCACTTCTGTTGACCAGGCCATCGGACAGAAACTTACCCGACCAACGGTCACCGATCAGGTCATCACCCTGGTCCACCTCGAACAGGCGGAAGTCGTGCGCAAAGGCGATCAGGTGGTGATTACCGCACGCAGTGGTACGCTCAGTGTGCGCATGCCGGGCGAGGCGCTCTCCAATGGCGGCCTGGCGGAACAGATAAGGGTAAAAAACCTCAATTCCATGCGAGTCATCAAGGCGCAAGTCACTGCACCTGGCCAAGTAGAAGTGTCCATGTAGGGCCCTGTGTTTTGTGAAGCTATGGCGCGCCGACTGGCTGTTGCCTAAACTGTGCCCCATGCAGGATAAGTGCTGGCGCATGCGGCTCATTGCTTAAATGAGCCTAAAGTTTTCGCAGGAATAGCCGAAAACATGGCAAGCGTCCAAATACCCAGAGGTTTTTTGATCATGGTCATCGATTTCAGCCGTTTAAACAGCTCCTCGTCACTTACGGGCAGTACACGTACCAGCGTTGCCAAGGAAACCGCCGACGCCGGCAAATCCGCGCCGCTGACTACCCCGGCCGAACAGGCCAGTACCGTCACAAGCGGGGAATCGGTACATCTCAGCAATGAGGCTCAACAGTTGCAAAAGGTCACTGACAAGCTGCGCGATCAGCCTGCCGTCGACAATGCCCGTGTGGCCGAGTTGAAAGCAGCGATTGCCGATGGCAGCTATAAAGTCGACAGCAACCGTGTAGCCAGCAAACTGCTCAACTTCGAAGCCCAGCGCTAGGCCACCGCCTGCGCAGGCTTTTGGACGCTTAGAACCCAAGGCCAGCCATGCACGACACTAATTTACTGCAACTGATCACCGACGACTTTGCTCCAGCTCAACGCTTGCTGGAGTTATTGCAAACCGAGTCCCTCGCCTTGCACGGTCGCGACATGCCACTGCTAGAAGAAATTCTGGCGGGAAAACAGGCATTGATCATTTTGCTCGAACAGCATGGCCGCAAGCGCAGCGAAATCCTCGCCAGCCTGAACCTGCCCCTCACTCGCGCCGGTCTTGAGCAACTCGCCAGCCATTCGAGCATTGGCGATCAGTTGCTGGAACAAAGCGATGTGCTGACCGATCTTCTGGCTCAATGCCAGGTTGCCAACGTCAAGAATGGCCAGTCGATCCTGATGCAGCAGGCCGCTACGGCCAATCAGCTGAAAATCCTCACCGGTGGCGAACCTCCAGCGCTCTATGATGCTCGCGGATCAACCGCCAAGCTTGCGATGCCTCGCCCGCTCAGTCAGGCTTGAGCCCCGCCAATGAGCACGCCCTATCAAGACGCGAAACATGCTGGCAGAATGCCGGCTAGTAGTCATATTTTGTCTGGAGATTGATGAACCGTGTTCAATGCCTTAAGCGCGGAAGATGCTCCGCAGCCACCCAAGGTGCTCACCACACCCCTGGAAATCTCCGGCAACCTGCGCCAGCTGCAAGATAGCCATGATCCGCTGATCATCACGTTCCACGAACGTAGCCAGCGCTTCCAGAGCTATCTGGTGGACCTCAATCGTGACAGCAACATGATTGCCCTGGACGAGATGATCCCCCGTGACGGTGAACGCTACCTGTTGGCCGGCGAACCGTACCGGGTCGAAGGTTTCCACGACGGAGTACGCATTGCCTGGGAAAGCAACGGTCCGTTGACCATCGACGAAGCCGGTGGTGGTCGTTGCTACCGTGGTGCGCTGCCGACCGAGGTGGTTTACCACCAGCGTCGCAATGCCTTTCGCGCCGCGTTGAAGCTGGCGCAACTGGTTAATGTCGAACTGGGCGGCGAAAAACTCAAATCATCGATCAACGGCAAGTTGCTGGATATCTCTGCCACAGGCTGCAAGCTGCGCTTCGAAGGCGATATCACGTCCAGTCTGCAACTGGGCCAGGTCTACGACCGTTTCATCGCCGCCCTGCCCTTTGGCAGCATGACGGCACCGGTCGAACTGCGTTACTTGCACTTCGAAGAAAGAATCTCCACCACGTTCGCCGGTGTCCGCTTTCACAACATGAGCGGCCTGGTGCAACGGCAGGTCGAGCGCTTCGTCTATCAGCTCCAGCGCGAAGCACGCCGCTTCGACAAAGACGACATGTAAGTACCGCGCTCCAATAAAAAACGGGCAGTCCCTTGCGGTGACTGCCCGTTTTTTTATGCCTGGATGTTAAGGCCTGGCCTCGGTAAAGCTTTGTTCGCGGCCGGTATCCGGGTCATGCGGCTCGTCCGGGGACGGATCGGTTTCAGGTTTCGGCTCAGGGTCCGGTTCGGGATCGACCGGATTCTGCATCTGATCCTGCACCACCTGCTCATCGACACGCGGGTCCAGGGCAGCCACCAGCGGTGAGCTCGACATGCTGTCGGGCATGGCCACGTGATGCAGCGGCGCATCGTCGACCTGATGCAGGTTGGTCACCGCTTTCGGACGAATCCGCCACACCAGCACCAGCGCAAAGAAGCTGAAGAAGGCGTACAGCATGTGGCTGCCGAACAGTTTCATCAGCACCCCGGCCACCAGCGGCCCGATACTGGCGCCGACACCGTAGGTCACCAACAACATAGCCGTCAGGGACACCCGACGATCGCCCTCGACGTGGTCATTGGAAAACGCCACCGCCAACGGATACAGGCAAAACTGTACCAGCGAACAAAGGAACCCGGCGATGAACAGCACCTCCAGCGGCACCTCGGTCATGATCGCCAGCGGCAACGCGGCAACCGCCAGGCACAACGCGAAGCAGCGGATCAGCAACGCCCGATCATAACGATCGGACAACCAGCCCAACGGCCACTGCACCACCAGACCGGCAAAAATGCAGCTACCCATGAACAGACCGACCTGCTCCGTCGATAGCCCCTGCTGAGAGGCATACAGCGGCGCCAGGCCGTAGAACGAACCGACGATCAACCCGGCCCCCAACACCGTGCTCAACGACTGCGGCACGCGCTTGATGAAGAACCGCGGCTCCATCGGTGCCGGATGCAAAGGCGCCGGGTGAATGCGTCGGGTCAGGGCCACCGGCACCAGGCACAACGCGAAGCACAGAGCGACCAGCATCAGTAGTTCCAGACCAAGCTCCGGGTGCAGGACCAGAATCAGCTGCCCCAACACCAGCCCCAGGTACGAGGCAATCATGTAGCCGCTGAACACCAACCCGCGCTGCTTGGCTTCGGCCTGCTCATTGAGCCAGCTCTCGATGACCATGTACTGGCACATCATGCCCAGGCCGACGATCACCCGCAGAAACAGCCAGGCGGGCAACCAGTTGATCAAGCCGTGGCCCAATACCGCCGCGCCGACAATCCCGGCACACGTGGCATAGGCTCGAATATGCCCGACCCGGGCAATCAACCGGTGGCCGATCTTGCCGCCCAACACCAGGCCGAAATAGTTAGCCGCCATCAAGGCACCGACCCACAAGCTGTCGACATGGTCAGCCGCCAGGCGCAAGCCCAGATACGTACTCAACAGGCCCGAACCGATCAACATCATCAGCGAGGCGAAATACAGCGCTCGAAAGGATTTCCAGATTTGGCGCATCGGCGTTCCGAGCGGCTCCTTGCAGTGAGTATCGGGCTATCGAGGACGATAGCCCGAAGACGACGGGTCGTCAGGCCTGGGCGGCTAAAACACGCCGCTCCCAGGGAGTAATTTCATCAAAGAAGCTGGTCAACTCCATGGACTTCGAAGCGATGTAGCCTTCGATGAACTCCTTGCCGAACAGTTCCTTCGCCAATTGGCTACGTTTCAGACGTTCAAGGGCAGCGTGCAAGGTACATGGCAACGAAAGATTATCCGGCACCACGAACTCACCCTGGATCGCCTCGGTCGGCTCCAGTTCGTTTTCGATGCCATGCAACCCGGCGGCCAGGCTTGCGGCAATCGCCAGGTACGGGTTGGCATCGGCGCCGGGCAAGCGGTTCTCGACCCGACGGGCCACCGGCGAACTGGCCGGAATGCGCAGGCCCGCGGCCCGGTTATCATGGGACCAGCAGGCATTATTCGGGGACGCAAACGGGTGGCACAAGCGCTGGTAGGAGTTGACGTTCGGCGCGAACAACGCAGTGAAGTCGGCCATGCCGGCCTGCTGACCACCGATAAAATGACGGAAGGTCGCCGTGGGCAGCCCAGCCTCATCGCTGAACACATTAAGCCCGCTGCCGATCTCGACGATGCTCTGGTGAATATGCATCGAACTGCCCGGCGTGTGGGCCAAAGGCTTGGCCATGCACACCACCGTCAAGCCGTGCTTGAGCGCAACTTCCTTGAGCAGGTGCTTGAACAAAAAGGTCTGGTCAGCCAGCTGCAACGGATCGCCGTGCAGCAGGTTGATCTCGAACTGGCTGACGCCCATCTCGTGCATGAAGGTGTCGCGAGGCAAGCCAAGGGCGGCCATGCATTCGTAGACTTCACTGAAGAACGGTCGCAAACCGTTATTGGAACTGACGCTGAACGCCGAATGACCGTCCTCGCGACGACCGTCCAGGCCAGTGGGCGGCTGGAACGGTTGCGTCGGGTCGGTGTTGGGCGCGAAGACAAAAACTCGAGCTCGGTCGCCACCACTGGCGCGAAGCCCTGCGCGGCGTAACGCGCGATAACGGCTTTGAGTTGGCCGCGGGTCGACAGGCGGGAATTCTCACCGCTCAGTTCATCCGCATCGCAAATGGCGAATGCCCGAGGTTGCTTGCTCCAGGGCAAGCGGTGTATCTGCGCCGGATCCGCAACCAGCGCCAGGTCGCCATCATCGCAGCCGTAAAAGCGCGCTGGCGGATATCCGCCCATGATGCATTGCAGCAGCACACCCCGCGCCATCTGCAACCGCCGCCCTTCGAGGAAGCCTTCGGCGGTCATTACCTTGCCCCTGGGTACGCCGTTCAAATCCGGCGTGACACATTCAATCTCATCAATGCCCGTCAATCGCTGAGCGAGTGAACGCTGGCCATCGGTTGTCATGACGCAATCCTTGTTATTGTGCGAGCCGCGAACGGCGACCCGTACAAAATAGGCTCCGCCCGTTCGGAATATCAAGCACAGGCGAAGAAAAAACAACCGACGTCCCACACCCCGGTAGGAGCTGGCGAAGCCTGCGATCTTTTGATCTTGTCTGTAAAAAGTCAAAAGATCGCAGGCTTCGCCAGCTCCTACAGGAACGTATATCAGGGCAAGTAGAGACTGAAGACGCCACCGCCCAGTGGGCCGCCGTTGCTGATTCGCGTGTATCCGCCAACACCGTTGCGCTGATGCAGCGCGGCGATGCGTCCGGCGAAGTAAAGGCCCAGGCCCGTGCTACCGGTGCTGTGGTTCATACCCTGCACGTAATCGTCCTGTCGCTCGATCATCTCGAGCGGATAGCCTTCGCCATCATCGTTGATGGTCACCACCAGTTGACCGGCCTCGTCGCTAACCGTGATCAACAGCGCATCTCGTGCGTAACGGATAGCGTTGTTGATGCTGTTGGCCAGCACCGAAGCAACCAATTCCCGGTCGAAAAAACCCAACGGGCTCAGCGGATCCACGTCGTAGGTCGCCATGATGCCGCGACTGGCGAACACCTCCTGATGCGCGGCCAGTTGCGCTTCAATAAAGTCATCCAGCTCATGGTAAGCCGGCTGCAATGGCATTTGGTTGACGCCGAGCTTATAGAGCCCCAGCAACTGCACCAACATGCCGTTGAGGTGAGCGAACTCGAAGTCGATGACGCCCTGTTCCTTGGTGTGCTGCTGATCGGGCAAGCGCGCCAGCCATTGGCTGTGAGCCTGCATCAGCATCGCCAGAGAGTTCTTCATATCGTGCACGGTGGAGGCAATTACCGTGGAGAAGTCGAGTGCCTGTTCGCTGTCGTTCATTCGCCAAACGCCTTGCTTCGCAGCTTCTGATAACGGGGAAAACGCGTGTCGGTGTCGGGCATCAGGCCGACCGTTTTCAGGCAGGCCCGGCACTCCTCGAGTTCTGCCGAAGGGACGTTGGTGTCAGTGCCATGCAGCAGCGACTGCGCCATGTTCAGCGCAATACTGATGTTCTTCGGTTGCAGTGCAAGGGCTTTGCGGAACACGTCCCGTGCTTCCACCAGGTTGCCGGCCTTGTACACCCGCACGCCCTGTCGGTTGAGATCGGCGGCGGCGTTGCCGGCATTGAGGATGGTCGGGTCGTCGGTCAATTTGGCGATGCCCTGCATCACCGTCGGGTCGTCACCGTAGATCTCCGCACAGTTTTTCAGCATCGAAGCGCCTGCGGTGGCTTGCCCGAGCATTTGCAATTGCTTGGCCACCAGCAGCGCCGCTTCGGCACTCATGAATTGCTCCATGCCATCGAGGCGCATCATCGCTTGTTCGGTGAGCTTCTCGGCGGTCTCGGCATCGTTGAGCAGCAGGCTGGTGGCCTTCATCAGCCGTGCACGAATCTGCAAGCCCGGTCGGAGGGGTTCTCCTTGGCCACAGCACTGAGGGTCGTGTTGATTTCCAGCCGGGTCCGGGTGTCCAGCCCCTTTTCGCTGCCCTTGCTGATCAAGGCATGGGCCAGGCCAAGGTTGCTTTCGGCATCCTTGAAACGGGACTGGGCACCTTGAGCCACCGCCTGGCGATAGGCTTTAGAGGCGGTGTCAAAATCTTCGTTGGCCATCGCCAACTTACCCAGCAACGCTTGCCGGCGGACCGCCAGTGGCGACAGGCGAATGGCTTCCTCCAACACGCGCTGGGCACCTTTGGTATCGCCTTGCGAGACCAACACGTCGGCCATGCCGTCATAGAGCGCCGGCATCATCGGGAATACTTTCAGCGCTTTTTCATAGACGCCTTTGGCTTGGGCAACCTGGCCGCGCTTGAACAGCAACTTGCCCAGCCCGGCAAACGCCCATGGCAAAGGCCGATCCGCGATGATGCCATCGTAAAGACGTTCCAGCGCTTCGTTCTGGTTCAGGTCGCGCAAGGCATCGGCGCGATAACGCAGGCATAGCGGCGAATAGCGGATGTCCTGCTTGCACAAGGCGATACAGGCATTGAGCACCTCGACTGGTTTACCCCGGTCAAGCGCCTGCAGGATCGGCTTGAGCAAGGTCTTTCGCTGCACCAGCCGTTCCAGCCGCTGGGCTAGACCCGAACGGTTGAACGGCTTGGTCAGGTAAGCATCGGGCTCGTGCTCCAGGGCGCTGAGCACCATGGCCTGACTGGTTTCAGCGGTGACCATGACGAACACACTTTCATGGCTGATCAGCTTCTCGATCATCAGGTCTTCAAGCACCTGCTGACCGTTTTTCTTGCCATCGCCCAGATGAAAATCCTGCAGGATGAAATCGTAGGACTTCTGCGCACACATACGCAGCGCCTGTTCACCGGTATCAGCGGTGTCGACATCCTTGATGCCCAGCTCCCGCAGCATGGACCTGACGGAGCTGCGGAAATCCGAGAAATCATCGACGATCAGAAAACTCTTTTGGTGATACGACAGCATCGAAGATTTCCAGGCAATTTAAGAAGAACAACCCAAAGGCAAATACACCAACCCGCTTGGCTTCACTGTTTCTTGGCGCGCAGATGATAGCTGGAGGCCAAAGGCTATCAAGCGTTTTCGCATCAACCCACGAGGAGACTTTCGGGTTATCGGCCAGTGGTGGCCTTCCCTTGAAGCGACGGGCGTGAAAACGTGCATTTGGCTGCGCGAATGTCGACCTTGATGCACACTTGGACGGCGACAGACTGCAAGGGTCGCCTACTCGATGAACTCAAGGTCTTATTACTGTGTACACCAAAGGACGATGCATTTTGTCCGCTTGTGCCCTGCTGTCGACTCAGCATGCATTGGCGACTGGGATGGACTGTACAAAAGCGGCAAGCGCCGTTGAAAAAACCATTTGCGCGAGCACAGCGCTATACGCACTGGATACGCAAATGGGAGGGGCTTATCGCGCGCTGGTTAATGCTACCCCCAAGGCACAGCCTGAACTAAGGACAGCCCAGCGCATCTGGCTAAAAACTCGTGATCAATGTGTCGACAATCAGGAATGCCTCGATCAGAGCTACAGCGAGCGCCTTCAGTCGTTGCAAAAGCAATTGAGAGCAGCCATCGCCTACAAGCCTCTGGAAGTCGATAGGCTGGCCTCAGAAGATCTGCGCCAAGCCATACAAGCAGCGAGTAACGCCGAGGCGGAATTTCCGCTGGAGCGAACACTTGAGTCACTTGCGATCAAAACAGGTACTGCTCGATTTTCAGATGTCACGAATGGCGACAGCCCCGACGACGAATCGCACTTTCCAAAGACAATACCGCCTGGCGTCACGCAGGAGGAATGGAAGGCTCTCACCGCCTCCAAAATTGAGGGGGCTAGCGAATCCGGCAATAGCTTTTACACCTTGATGGATCTTGACGGCGATGGACGGCGGGATCTGATTGTCGAGACCTACGCAGGTGGTACAGGCTTATTTTCTTACGTAGAAACGTATCACCGTGTCGGAGGTATTTTTGTCAGAAGGACAGCTACTCTCGACTCGGCATCGAGTTCAGACAGCGCTCTTCTATCCCTCAATGATCGTGGGGCCAATCAATCTGTCGACTGGATAGACATTCGTGGTCGTGTCTATGCGGCCTATCGAAACAGCTACTACGGTGTTGATCAGCTTTACCTTCTCAATCCTCTCGAAGTCACGGCTGCAGTCCCCACAGTTACGGTTCATTACCGTTATCAACTGTCTATCCCCAAGATTCAAAAAGATGAAGCCAACGGCTCCAGCCTTACATTGGACGACGCCTTACTTGAATCACTCACCCAGGCAGTGGGCAAAGTCAGCAAAACCAAAGCAAAAGATGTAGGCGAACAGAAAAAACCTCTGTGTCCCATTCCTCCGACCGGGGAAGGTGACGGCGCCTACTACGGATATGGCCCCGGTCATTACTCCTTCGAAATTGTCGGCGATATACCTGTTGTCATTGGGGACCAGTGCTATATCGGGAGGATGATGGATTGGTTTGGAGGTTACAGCGTCAAGGATGGGCTCTCTGCGCAACTAGTGATGCGCAAACCAGACAGGGAGGAAACCGAACGTAGTTACCAGGTAGATGGCCGGCGACATATGACCGATGTGACTACCTCTATTGGTAAAGTCGAGGGTGACAATGGCGGCTAGTGATTTGCCTTTGAACCGCTGATCGCACTTACCGGCTGCGAACAAAAAAGCCCCATCAGAGAATCTCTGAACGGGGCTTTTTTTAAATGGGTTGTGATCTGGGATAACCATTGAGCTGT
>NZ_JAEKEZ010000011.1 GCF_016650815.1 Pseudomonas sp. TH31
CCGCACTGGCGTCACACATCCTACTCGAATGGATCGGCGAGCCCTATGAAACTCAGGAAGTCGTCCATAGTCAGCTGAGATCAACGTGGTACCTCGAGATCAACCCTGGCGGGGTTGTGCCGGCGCTACAGACTGATGATGGCTGGATACTGACCGAGAACGTAGCGATCCTGAACTATCTTGCCGACATCTTCCCTGCCCAGAGGCTTGGCGGCGATGGGACGCCACTTGGGCGCGCTGAAGTAAACCGCTGGTTAGGCCTGATCAATTCCGACGTGCATCAAAGTTTTAAGCCGCTCGTCCGTCCCGAACGCTACCTTGACGACACCTTGCGATACGAAGAACTTCATAAACACTCTCGCTTGCGCTTGCGAAGCCTATTCGAACAATTGAATAACCAGCTGGCCGATCGAGAATGGCTGGCAGGTCATCGATCGTTTGCGGATCCTTATCTTTTCGTCACGCTGCGCTGGGCTAGAATCAAGGAAGTAGACCTCAGTGGACTGGTTCATCTGCCGCTCTTCGTTCAGCGTATGCGGGCAGATCCGGGCGTCATGGCAGCCACGCAGCAAGAAGGACTGATTGACTAGACTCCCTGGTGGTGGCAAACAACTGCGTGTGGCCACCCGTAAATTGATTACCCTCACATTGGAGCTAAATTTAAAGCGAGCACCGCCTATTAAACGCGATCCGTTTTACAAACGGCCCTTCTGACGAAATCACCTACTCTGTTAAATTAGCCGTTTTCCTTTTGCGGCTGACATCTGAATGCCAAACAAATAGATATATCTGATAACACACAAGCTATCAGGGGCAGCTTCAAAAAACGGAAAAAAAGCACTACAAGGGCTGCTCCATTGAGCATAACCTCGTTAAGCGCTCATCGCTATCCAGACAGGCGTCGGGTGACGTGCGCTTTCTGTGCCGTCACTCCCCAAGCAGCTGGTTGCAGTTAATGTGAGCAAGTGAAAATGGAATGCAAGCATGCGCCACTGAATGCAAGCTCAGTCGCAGCTAATGTGAGCGCGAGGAGCCCGTCAGTCGCAATTAATCTGAGCCAAAAATTGCGTATATTGCAAGCATGACCACTTTCGATTGCAAGCCACTACACCTAGCGATCGTCAATCGTCAAAAAGAGCGGTGGGATGCTAATGCGGATTTTGTTGGGTAGGGACTTTCACCTCCAAGTCACCAGCGTGGCCACCACAGCCAAGCTGGTTGCGCTTACGCGCAACGCGCCATGCCTGGCGCCCCCAAAGAATGTATGGTCAGCCCATCTCCTGCAACCTCTTTGGCTGTTTTCGGTAAAGCTGGCCTGCGCTAATGTATCCGGGCTCGTTGTGAGCGTTGCGTCAACAACGCTCGGCCCCCGATGAGTAGCCGCTCCCGACGGTCCTGAAAAAGCCCTCAGCCTCTAAAGCTGAATTTTGTGCCAGGTTCTCAGTCGGGCCGTTTGCCGTTTACTGTCATCAGTCAGTGACGTCGCAAAAGCCGGTGGTAAAGCTGTACGTTCAAGCGTTCGGATGTGGGTCGTACTGGCCGCCTTTGGCCAGTACCGCCCACACGATTCGCGCCAGTTTGTTGGCCAGCGCGCACGCCACGACATTGGAATGTCGGCGTGTCAGCAGTTCTCGAACCCAAGGCCCCAGGGCGTCTTCCCGCTTATCGATATGCTGCATGATGGATCGCGCGCCTTGTACCAGCAGCTGGCGTATGTGCTTGTCACCGCGCTTGCTGATCCCCAGCAACACCGTCTTCCCACCCGTTGAATACTGCCTCGGCACCAACCCTAGTGATGCAGCAAAATCGCGTCCACTGCGATAGTTCGATGCATCACCCACATCCGCCAATACCGCGCTGGCGGTGATGGGACCGATGCCAGGAATACTCTGTAAGCGACTCCCGGCATCGTCTTCTTTCAACTGCTGTTTCAGGTCGGACTCGATGTCCTTGATTTCATCATTCAGCTGTTGAATTTGATGATGGAGGCGCATCACCACGGCCTTGAGGCGTAATGGAACCGGATGTTGTGGGTCGTCCAGCAACGCCGGCACGCGGTTCAGCGCAGTGCTACCAATGGGCAGGCTGATCCCGAACTCCAGCAGAAAACCGTGGATCTGATTAGCCGCTTCGGTGCGATGGCCAATCAATGAATCACGGACACGGTGCAGCGCTGAAAGCGTTTGCTGCTCTTCGGTTTTGATCGAGCAGAAGCGCATCGCGGGGCGGCTCGCCGACTCGCAAATCGTTTCGGCATCAATGAAGTCGTTTTTGTTGCCTTTGACGAACGGTTTGACGTACTGCGGGGCGATCAGCTTCACCTCGTGGCCCAATGCACCGATTTGCCGAGCCAGCCAATGGGCACCGCCACACGCCTCCATCACCACGGTACAGGCCGGTAGTTGGGCCAATGTGCTGAGCAAATGGCCGCGGTTGGTTTTCTTGCGTAACACCTGATGACCTTTGGCGTCCTGGCCATGCAGGTGGAAACTGTGTTTGCCAATGTCGATACCGAGAAGCGTCATCGTGTTCATGAGAGATCCTCTGCTGAAAACGAGAAAAGCCCTGCAAGCGTAAACCTGCAGGGCTTCTCGGTCAGGCTGACCATCTCATTAAGCCCGGCATTTCTGCCGGGCTTCAAATACAGCTTTAAGCGCGACGTTGGATTGCGACCTTCGACCAAAGGGTAAAGGCCACTGGTGGTGTCCAGCCTGAGTTCGATGTGTGCTCTTGCAGGCACAAGTACCTATTGCCCTCGTAAGTCACACCATCCTCCTTGCGATACCGGTGGTTCAACTGCCACTCAGGGTACTCTGGATCGGTGATGTCTCCAGCGGTTCTAACGCTCAGGCTTTTGCTCGGAAGCGACTCCTTCCCTGAAGAGTCTGTTGCAGTGACAAAGTAGCTGTACTGCGTGTTCGGCGTCAGGCCCGAGTCTTTCAGCATCAAGGCAGCTGTATGACCTATTGCAGTCCCATTTCGGTACAACGTGTACGTCTCGATCGGACGGGGACCGACTGAGGCTCCCCAGCTCAAGGCCACGCTGGTTTCGGTAACGTCCTTGCAGGATAGATTCGCCGGAGCCGTTGGCCGGTCACCAATACCTATCTCACCGTGAATCAGCGGAGCGTAACGATTGTAGAACTCCCAATCGTAGGGGACATTGTGCGCGCTAACGCCATCGTCCCAGTTGATCGACCAGGTCATCAGTCCTTTGATGGGATGGCCGGCAGCATCGAGACGTTTGAAAGCATTTACCACCGCCGCGGGATCAATCACGTAGCCAGTAGCTGCGGCGTCAACGTTGGCCGGTAAGCCAATGACAAATTTTTCCGCAGGAATGGCGATGTAGTCCCGAGTACCAGTTACCAGGCTTTCGGTCAGATAGAAGAGGAAATCATCTTTCATCTCGTCATTGTTCTGCGCAATCCAGGCGCCCTGACCGCCATTGGCCTCCTGAACCCAGATACCATCGCCACCTTGGTTGTAGTACTGAGGCGCGATGAAGTCGTAGTACCCCTCGAGCGCCTGAATGTAGCCAACGTACTTGCCGCCACCCCTGAGGTAGGGAAACTCAGGCGCCATGCTGATGATGAAATGTTTCCCTTCGCCCTTGTAGTGATCCTTCACCAGTTTCAAGGCGGCAGGCAACACCGTCTTGTTGTCAGCAAAATCAATGGCGCTTTGCTCAAGGTCGATATCCAGCCCATCGAAACCGTAGACCTCAACCAAGCGAATGATTTCATTCGCCAGTGGCTGCTCATCTCCGTTGTGCAACTCGATATGAGCGTCGGCACCACCCAACGAGATCAACACAGCCCTTCCTTGGCTGTTCAGCACACCCACCTGACGACGAAACTCGTCGTCGGAGAGGTTATAGGGTTTAAAGGTAGGAATGCCTTGGCCTTTCATAAAAGCCACTGCGACAACGTTGTAGTCTTTGGGTACATCCACCAGATCGAGATTGGCGAACTGTCCACCTTGATAGCCGTCACTATGGCCGGCGGGCCAGTTATGCCAGAAACCCATCAGAATTTTTTTATTGGTAATACCAGGCATCAAAGATGCTGAATCACTTACTTTAGACTTCAGTAATGAAAAATCAATCTTAGACATTGTTCTATTCCTTCAGAACTGTGCTAGGAGTCGTACATGACCCGTTGTTATTTAAAGTCCACATCGAACGCTTGGTAAAACGCATTACCGGTATTGGCAACAATCCAAAGCAAGACAATGACATGGTGACCTTGTTTGCCTGTAGGAAGTTTTACTTCATGTTCAACTTTCGGCTCCATTTCGTCGGCGTGGTCATAGTACGGAACATGAGTATAAAAATCATCATAGAAAGATTTTGGCTCAAGCTGCGCACGGCTAATACGTTTTTCGGGTCCCAGCCATCCTTGGTAATGAACCAGCTGTAACCCCGAGTGACGTGAGGCATCGAATATTCCCATTTGACATGAAATATCTGGCCCGGATCGACGTTCAACAGAGGCCAGGTAAATGGGCGATTTAGCTTTTCGCTCATTTCCTCGTTGGTGAAGTTAACGCAATCGCGGGCATCGGCCCTGCCACCACTGAGGATATAACCATCCGCTGGCGGTACCAAGCTCACATTATCCGTTTCATAAGGCTTGGGGAATGGACCAGCAGTCAATGATGGGAAGTTCTTCCCGCCTTCCATTTCATTAGCTTGCCAGTCACGGATAAGTCCTTCGTCTGTAGCAGTAGCAGTACGGCTCGGGGGGAAATCACACGACCATGTTTCAGTTGAGGCTTGGTTTCTGGCTTATTCATCAGATTCATTCCTTTGATTAATTGACTCCTCTCTAGAGGAGATTTTTCAGGCTAGCGCAACGTGTTGGATTGTCCACCGTAAAAAATAAATACAACTACAAAAGCAGAAGAACACAGGCCGGCAAACTCTCCCACCACCCCGCCACCTCACCTCCTCCGCCCAAACAAACAGAGGAGATGGCACTACCAAACGGACAAGCACCTATAACCTTTCGAAATATAGATCCAGAGAAATATAACTTTAGTCCCTCAAGCAAGAAGCATGGACAGCATGAAAATTTCGGCTAAGGTGAGATAGTTCCCCAGTGAGGCAGACACTACTACTCCGCTTGGGCAAAAACATCAGGAAATTTTTGCAAAACATGGCGCATAATTTTACTGCAAGGAGGCGCACAACCATGAATACAAAAAAAGGTACTTCGCAATTCATTACAATAACTGAAGACAACAAGACATTTTCAACCCTACAGAAAGGCTTTAATCTTCGCTGGCCCCCAAACGCCGGAATGGGCGCCAAGCGAATCTACGTATGCAAAACACCAGAAGAAATACTAGACGCTGCGAATGAAGCACTATCGCAAGACTTTCGAGTCACCGTGAGGAGCGGAGCGCATTGCTATGAAGGCTTCGTATCGAATCAGCTAAACAACGAAAACCTGGCAATTATTGACGTGGGCGAACTTAAAGGCTTTTCTCATGATACTGATGGTAAAATCCAGCCTCTATATAAACATGACAGCAACAACCCCACACATTATAAATACGCCGCATTCACAGGCAGTCAGAACTGGGATGGTTATGTGGCAATGTATAAACAGAATGGCAAAACAATACCTGGCGGTTCGTGCTATTCCGTAGGGCTCGGTGGCCATATTAGCGGCGGCGGATACGGTTTACTGTCTCGTCTTCAGGGGTTGACCGTCGACTGGGTAACAGGAGCGGACATCTTGATTCCGGACCCCGCCAATAGCGGAAAGACGTTAACCCCTATTCATGTTAGCCCGAGTTCAAAACTTAAAATACATCGCGAGCTTTTCAAGGCTTGCTGCGGGGCGGGCGGCGGTAATTTTGGCATAATTATTCGATACTATTTCAACGACCTACCCGACGCCCCACAAAAAGCTTACTGGACAACCCTCTCTTGGGAGTGGGCGGACTTCGATCGAATCAGCTTTAGAAAATTTCTGCGCGGATATTACGGCTGGTTCGCCAAAAATGATTCCGACGCAACCTCCAATATCTTATCAAAAGCAAACGGTGGTCTTTTCACCCTACTGAAACTGAATCACATCGACTCCAATCCGAAAATTATTTTGGCCATCCAATACACAGGACGCGATGGCATGGTGGGCGATCATGAACGAGATGCGCCATTTAACGATTTTCTCTCCGAGATAAACAGTGCAGCACCAGGTCACGGCAAACTATATGACGGCTTCGTATTACCAAACATCGCGCCAAGACCCCATAGCATGGCTGGTAGCGCTATCACCAAAGCGTCGCCTGGGCTTCTTATGGATTGGTTCTACATTACCCAGATGATTAATGCGTCTGGGAACAATCAGAGAGGAAAATACAAATCCGCCTATCAAGTGGATAATTTTACAGACGAAGAATGCGATGCATTTTATAACAATCTCTGCGCCCATTCCGACGATGGGACCTTCAGCCAATCGCTTGTCCAAATTGACTCTTATGGTGGAAAAATTAATAGCGTTGGCCAAGGGAACACCGCTGTACCGCAACGCAAGTCTTTATTAAAGTCTCAATATCAAACGTACTGGACTGATCCAGCTCAAGATAATATTCAACTCGCCTGGATCAGTAAAATCTACGAAGATGTCCACGCAAATCAACCTAACAAACGACCTGGCGTCGATGGGCGATATGAAGGCTGCTACATTAACTATCCAGATGTGGACATGTTACTGGTAAGCGGTACGCCTAATGATAGCTGGCTTGAACTTTACTATGGAAACACGGGATTGGTAGAGGAATTAATACTCTTGAAAAACCAAGTAGACCCTAACAACCTTTTCAGACACCAGATGTCGATTCCGCTAGCACGAGACAATAAAAGACAATAAAAGATACACATCCCCAACTTCACGCACTGCCTAGGGATGGTCTGAAGTAGTCATGTGTTTCTGGTTGACTTCGACCAACGTTGATTTTGAAAGTGGCGAGTCGATCCAAAACGCTCAGATCACTCACTCATTTCTGTCTTTTTAGCCGCTGCGAGCACCTCGCGGCGGCTATGCCCCACATTACAGGCGCCCCTCTCCTACATTGCTCAGTAAATGTCGGCGAGCCATCCACAGATTCGACAGCGCAAACAACGTCACCAACTGTGCCGTGTTTGTCAGCGCTGATTGAAAACTGAACATCAGCGAATTTAATCTTTTCCATTTGGTTCACCGTTTATTTTCGACCGTCGCCCCAAAGCTCCATCCCACCTTTTTGACCTGGATGTAGCACGTCAGCAACCACTCCTCCGGATCTGTGCTGAGCCGTTGGGATAAGTTGCAACCCCCCTCACGATAGGCGTCATGATGCCAAGTTAAAAGAGGATGTAGTTTTGACCATGCATGTGCGCCTTTGGGACCTGGGCTGACTTTATCGTAAATTCCGGGATACGAGCTTTCCATATGATTTTTATAAACCGGATCACTATTCATAGAGTTATAAAGCTGTTTATTGTCCTCTTGGAAGTGAGAGAGGTCGCGTCTTCCAGGATAGTGGACGTCTTTTTCCAATGTAGCCTCATAAGCAACGCTGTAGTGAGGACTAGATTTCGGACGGCCACTCGAGTCTACCTCGGGAGGGTCGCACTCATTAGAAGCTAACCCCAACGGATCCACCCTCCCCGTCGGGTTAGGCACATACTGGTAGTTGTTCAACCCACCTGCAAGCTTGATCGGGTCCGGTGTCAGAAACCGTCCAGTACCCGGATTGTAGTAGCGATATCGGTTGTAATGTAAGCCCGTTTCCGCATCGAAGTACTGACCCTGGAAGCGCAGTGGGTTGTCGATTTGCGCTACGTCGAGGGCGGCGAGGTTGCCATAGGCTCGGTACTTCGCCGACCACATAATCTCGCCGCTGTAGTCGGTTAGCTCCTGAGGGGTGCCGAGGTGGTCGAGTTGGTAGTAGTACAGCTCGGCTTTGAGTGGGCCTTCGCCGTCGAGCATCGCCAAGGGGCGGAAGGAGCCCGGTTCGCAGATATAGCTGCGATATCGGTTGTCGGCGCTTTCGTCGATGAAGCGTTCGCCTTGCCACAGGAATTCCGTGGTGTGACCATCGACGGTTTTGGCGATACGACGGCCAAAGGCGTCGTACTTGTAGCTTGCAATGCTGCCGCCGGGGAGGCTGACGCCGATGAGGCGGTGTTGGCAGTCGTAGCGGTATTCGGTGACAAGCTTTTGCCCGGTTCCGCGGCACTCACGGCTCAAATTGCCATAGGCGTCGTAGTCGTAATGGCGATCGCCCTGCATTAGCAGGCGGTTGCCTTTGACGTTGGCCAGGTTCGCGGTCGTCTGGTCGCCTTGACCGAGGAGGTTGCCTGCTGGGTCGTGGGCGAAGCTTTCCGGTGTCGTGCCGCGGACGTTAATCAGTCGGTCGAGTGGGTCGTAGTGATAGCTACGAGCTACGATTGCCTTTCCGGCTGTCATCGATGCCGGCGAGATTGTCGTTGGCATCGTAAGCATAGCGACGCTGAAACAGGTTGCGATCCTGCTGGCTGACGCTGTGAGCTTGCAGTCGGCCTTGTTCGTCATACTGATATTGACTGAGCCAACAAGCCTTGCTGGCGCTGATGTTCGCGACCGGCGCTGTACTGGTGGGTGGTCAAACGCGAGCCATTGAGGTCGATGCTGCTCAGGCGACCGCCGGATTGGTGGCGATAGTCGAGTTTGCTACCGTCGGGCAAGCGACAGTGGATCAGTTGGCCGAGTTGGTCGTACTCGTAACGCAGGGTTCCCCAACCTTGGTGCTCGGCGATCAGGCAGTCTTGAAGGTCGTATTCGTAGGCCAGTAGCCTTTTCACTCCATGGTGCGACCTCAGCGGACGCCCTCCCCCAACACTTGTGGTTGACGACACCTAGCTCGCGAGCGGATAACGTCCGAAAATATGGGCGCTACAAGGTTAAATCTTTCGTTGCGCCTAAAATTCTAGGCATTAGCTCAATGAAGGGCTTGGTGGCACGATTGTCGGGCTACCGCGAAAACGGCTGGAAGACCCACAAAGGGTTCGGACGATCGTTGCGGTGAAACGAATGCTCTCGTTCGGTGAGCTTTCGACACACGAACCGGCTCAATGCCGCCACAGCCTTCACATTTTTTTCACATATTGTTCTGACCACACCTCAGCAACTGCAAGGCTTACAGGCCAGCGTGTAACACTCGTGAGACTCAAGTCCTTCACATTTTTTCGCTCGCCTCCTACGCGTATAAAACGCCGCACGGTCACGCCACACGATGGCCCAACACCTCCCAAACGTCCCACAACCGGCAGCTGTCCGATGCGACAGGGTGTAAGGATGGGGTACGCAGACTGGGCTGGCGGGTCGCCAGTTCAACTCGACCGCACCTGAGGACGGATGCGCCCAGATCGATAAAAGAGGCATTAGTCGGGCGGAGACAAATAGAGCATCGTGGGCGCGACTGAAGCAGCAACATCCATAGGCGGTTTCACGGCGTAGATTGCGAGCGACCGGTGAAGGTTCATCTCATTGGCATGGGTGATTCCTTCCGGTAGCGGCGTCAGCATTAGGGGCCATACCGACCCAACACCTGCTAACGTCAGGGTCAGGGTGTCGCCGCACGCTGATTCGCCGCTTCGGCGGTGGTCGGTGTTTAGTCAACGCCAACACACCTTGCACGGCAAAACGCCTATCGTTCGATACAGTCGGTAAGCCTCATCGCCGGCCTTCAAGGAGACCGCATGTCTACAAAGAAAATCGAGGTCTACCGCGGTTCAGACGGACACGTGCCGGCGTCTGAACAGGCGGACGAAATTCACCTCCACATCGAACTGCCCGCAATGAGAGGGCACGCAACAGACGTGTACCTTGATTGTCTCGAGGTCTTGAACCGTGTTTTTCTCAGCGCCCTGCCCCAGGCAGTGGCCGATTCAAAGGAGCCTGCCTCAGACCTCAGCGCTCCCGGCACACTGACCCCGCGCACCTTGTTCAGGGAGGCGGCCATGCTAGCGGAGGCGCGGCAGTTGATCCTGCAAGGCGGTGACTGGGTCACTGCGACGGGCTTGTCCCAACTCACCGGGCTCGAGCCTGCAGCGCTCGCGGCAGGCCTCCGGGCGTGGCTGCGCGACGGCCGTCTCATCAGCATGAGCGACCGGAGCCAGGAGTACTTTCCAGTGTTCGCGTTTGGTGACGCAACGGAACAGCGGCCCACCGCCGAATTTGGCGCAGTGGTCAAAGTGCTTAGCGAAAAAAGGACGGCTGGGGCATGGCGTTCTGGTTCGCTTCGAGCAATCACTTCTTGGGAGGCAACCGTCCGAAAGACCTGCTGCGATCATCACCGGAGCGTGTGCGCAGCGCGGCTGAAGAAGAGGTGGCGGGGCAACTGCATGGCTAGTCCCGCAATCGCGCACAAGGCAAGCAGGTACGCTATGGTTGTGTGCGGTGGCGGAAGCAGGAAGGTGAATGGATGAGAGGGCGACTTACGGCCGGCAAATCATCGAAACAGCCGCGCCGCACCACGCGGCCTCGGACACTAAGTAAAACGCGAACCGCCAGCGATCACTGGCTGGGATCCGCCGCCCGCGGTGCAGGCCAGAAGCCCCCTCGGCCGGACCGGGAGCGCATGCCCTAAGCGCATGGAGCACCATGTGCTGTCACTTCACCGGCGTGATTGAGACGGCTCGCACCGTCGGTGTGCCGCTAAAAACCACCGAACACATTGCCCGGCTAGGCCCTGCCGAAAGCCCGTGTAGTACTCTGCGAGCCTCGCTGTCAGGGAGCAAAATGGTCGATATCTTGTTCGAGGCGGCCTGCCCAAAGGTTGGTGCTGCCGACTGACAATGCCGTCATCGGCAAACTGGTATCCGACCCACGGGGGAGGCTTCTGCAGTTTCATCGGTTCGGCGCCGGAGGGCTGGTGCTTCACTCGACCCTAGCCTCGCACACCCGTTGCGCGGGAGCACGGTGGCGCGGCACCGGTGATGCTGGCCGTCGATAACGACCTCAATGACGCTCTGCCGAGTATCGCCCGTGGCGAGTTCTTCCACTCCGGACAGGGTTGCGTAAGCGTGCAACGGATTTTCTGCCACCGCAGCATCACCGAACGGGTCGCCGAGCGCCTGGGCCAGTTGGGCGATGCCACGGTGGCCGATGACCCGACTGATCCGCGTACTGACGTCGGCCCGAGGATCGCCGAATGCAAAGTGACCGCTGAGCCAATGGGTCAATGGGTCAATGGGTCAATGGCGCCGTCGCCGGTGGCGCACGCCTGATCTCCGGTTACCGCGTAGCCGGTTAGCGAGATGCTTCGGTGAAAATGCGATCCCAGTCGCGGGCGACCAAGATTTGGCAAGCCGACTCCGCCCCACCAAAACAGCGTCGCGATACTGTTTGCATACTGGCTTCAGCAACATAAGTAATGGATTGCCCCGCTTCATCGAGCAGCACGCCGCCTGCTCCTCTCAACAACGCATGACCTGCTACGACGTCATGTGCGCAAACCGGATACAAAGAAACGCCGCAGACACCTTCTCCTGCGGCGACTTTGGCCAATCTGTACGCGATAGAGGGCATCGCCACAAATATACCTGGCTTGCACAGCTCGCCATTAGTCTCTGGTTTATTGATCGCGGCGGCACTGACCATTACGAACTCGTCACCCGACAGAGTTTTGGTCGAAAGCTTTGTCCTAACCTGCTTTCCATTACGTATCACGTTGTCCAGCCCTTCAGCCCAAGCTATGCAATCAGGAACACCTTCGACAGTAACCGGCGCGAACACTACACCCAAAACAGGCGTTTGCTCGTATAGCAGGCCAGCGGAAAGGGCTGAACCTTTAAGCCCGTTGAGGAAGTCACTGGTGCCATCGTTCGGATCGACGACCCAACACCACGAATTTCCAGTCAGACGATGACCGGTTTCCTCGCCCCTGAAGTCGCAAGGAAAGAGCTCAAGCAATTGCTGGCGCAGTAAATGCTCGATTTCCAGGTCCACACTGGCCTTATCACCCTGCCCTCGGGGTCCGCCTACCCTCGCCCACTCGGCGATTAGCAACTGACCTGCACGGATCACGACCTCAATTGTCAGAGTAAGTAGCACTGAAAGGTTTGGAGTTCGCACGGGACTTGCTGCCACATCAAAACTGGACAGAGGAATGTAATTTTCCTCGTCGGTATGACCACACAAGTCGCCGGCCAGCCGTCCAGTAGGCTCAAAATCTCTGCCAAACGCCAAAGCCGCATCGAGAAATCTGTGTGCGATTTTTTTGACCTCTTAGCCAGAGCGCGACTGGCTTCGACCTCAATCTGAGCCCGCAATGACCATCTATGGCTTATGACCTTACGCCTACCTTTCATCATGACCTCCAAAGAAATTAATTGCACGACTGCCTTTGCCCAAGACGTGCGATGGGAAGATAGACAGCCCCACCAACTGTATGGCGACCAAAGGAAATGCGGCACCCAAAATATTGCTATAGCATATATAGTTTACCCCTTCAGCAATATTGGACCCTTTCGGGCACCACATCGGAGCGCTCAGTGATTTTCCTTTTCGACCGTAAGCATAAAGAGGTACGAACTTGGACTCATTGCGAAATAGAAGGGCTCTGCTTCATTGCCACCATTACGTCGATGAGAACGGGGCAACAGAACCGCGCGGCGGTGGTCGAGTGTGCGTATGAACTGCGACACTATCTTTTAACAGCTGAGGACGTCGTGGTCAGGCACGTTCACATGATGTGTCCCCCTTCTATAAGTGGGCGTAGCGCCTGGGCTTTAGAAGAGCTTGAAAGCATAGTGGCTTTCACTGGAGTAGACGTCGATCAAAGCGCAGTTCTGTATCGAACATCGGTTGCGAGCTACAAGCTCGGCGAACTGGATCTTCGAAAGAGAAAGCGATCACGAATACTGTTCTCCGCTAGCCACCTCGAACAGGATTTACCGAAAATTTCCGACACGCTGTCAGAGGACACGTATCCGCAAATGCTTGCCCCGCTATGGGTGCGATGAGCACTCTTCACTCGTTCCTAAAACCATTTCAACGTGAGAAAAATGCAAATATTGCTATAGCGTATAGCTCTTTATCCCGCAGCAAGGCTTTATCGTGCCTTTTGCGGATCAGCAAATGGATCTCAAAGAATCCTTCGGGATTACCGTAAAGACGATTCGTCGCAGCAAAGGGCTTCCACAAATTGCTGTTGGCATAAATCAGG
>NZ_JAEKEZ010000012.1 GCF_016650815.1 Pseudomonas sp. TH31
GCATACCCAGTGCGCACGTGCCGGGCAGATAGAATAGCTTCATGACAAGTAGCCGATGGTGAAAGGTCACTGCAGTTTGTCGCGTAGACGAGGCATTCTCAATCGACCAAGAAGTCTTTTGCGTAGTGGTGTCATCGAATGTCACTCGTTAAAGATCGCACCATCATGGAGCCGTGTGGTGTCGCGTAGAGCTTCCGTTTGCTCGAAGCGATGTGTTGCACAGTAAGGACCCAACGAAAGCATAGAATTTGGGGTACTGCTCATCGCGCCCGGGGAATTGCTCGCTATTTCATTTCTAAGTGGAATCATTGGTGACGATGTGTCATAACGATCACCGCATCAATTGGATCTGGAAGGCAACTGAGTAACTCGTCTTACGATTACGCGTTTGGAGAATTGTAGTTAGGTGTACGGACGATTGGTTTGAACAACCCTTTCGCAACAGCGCATCCCTCTTGTCGCGCGTTTTCAGCGAAATCGCCCGCATGGCTTCCGTATGGTATGAGGCATAGAGCCGCGATCTCGGTAGCCGATTCGCACCACCGCTCCAGCCTTCTTCATACCCACCCCCATCACTATCCGGTGCTTCGTCATCAGCCGTCGCAAATTGTGCATGAGGCTCATTAATCCGATGCGCATCGTCGCCCGCGCCAAGCCCATATAGCGCAGCGACTTGCTGTCCCGGAACAGGTCGGTGCGCGCAATACGTGCTCCACGCGCGCACCTTGTTCCAGCCTTCTTGCTGCTTCGTCAGCGGCCATATCGTGTGGTCCTTCAGACCATGCGCTTCGCAGCACCGTGGCAGCTGAACAGTGGGTCGAGTCTGCGTAGAACGGCTCGCCCTTGCGCATGGTTTCCATGAGAACCTCGGCACACTGTGAGTCGTCCACCGACCCCGGCGTACCGAATGGGAATTGAGCGACTCACGTGAACGACCTCTCGTGCTCGCTTTCGTGGACGTAAATCCACGAGATTCCCGATGGAGAGGTGTGTTCGATGCGCATGAGCGCCGAATCGATTTTCTTCTTGGTGATTCCGTCCTTGACGAGCTCGAATACCGTCAGGAAGACGTCCCCTGGAAGGGGGGTGATCGAAAGATTTATGATGCGCGATTCGGGGCTTCCAGCACGCTTCCCGTGCAGGCCCCAGAGTCGCTCCCAGTAGTCCGCCCGCCCCATGATCTGACCATCCGTGAGCACCACTCGGAACTCGCTCGCCAGTGCATCGTACAAGGGCTTGATGGCACCTTCCGACTTGGAAGACACGCCGCGTGACCACGGAAAGAAGAGATTATACCAACGGTACACCTCAGCTTCGACGAGAGCTGTCTTATCTGGTGTTTCGAGTACTTCGCTGATTGCCATCTGTGTTCTCCTTAACAAGCTAAAGGTGGCGGGTTTTGCGTTACAGACTAGAAGTCTGGATACGCATCGCCTGAACGATGCACCGCGCCTTAGTCAAGCTCCATCCTGAAATCAACGTCATTTGGTCCAGCTCAAATTATCGCTTCAATTACTTCTTACTATCTCCCGTCATTCTACCGACCCGGTCAAAAAAATAGCCTCTTGCCTGTTGGATTGCATTGAAAACTGACCAACGGTTTTTGTAGTGGCCTAATGCCCATCGGACACCCACAGGCCACGCCCGAGGACATTCGTATTCTAAAAGATCGGCGAACTTAGTTAAGCGAAGCAGAAGGCAATACGGAGCATGGCGTTATGTGCCAGTCATGCCCTGATCCCGCGCGGTCGGAGAAGTCGGTGACCTGGAACCAGATTTACGCCGCCGAATACGGCGAGAAAAAGCCCTGCCGGTGATGGACGCCTTGCATGCCTGGATGATCGCCCAGCGCCTACTTGTGCACGATGGCTCAGCTATCGCTAAAGCTTTGGATTACAGCCTCAAACGCTGGACGGTGCTGTCGCGCTATCTCGATGATGGCGTCGTACCCATTGAAAATAATTGGGCAGAGAACCAGATCCGGCCTTGGGCGTTGGGGCGCAAGAACTGGCTCTGTGTGTCACGAAGGAGGCGTCATGACGACGACATGAAAACGGCGGCATGACACTCCATGTTCCAAGATGGATGGAGGTAGGCCCTCCGGTCAGGGCGTGCAGGCGTACTGATCAAACGACCCGATGCTGCGAACATGTTCAGCATGTTGGTGGTGAGCGATTCGGGAAAAGGCAGAGAAACTACTGTCACGTAAGGCTCAGGTAGTTGAACGAAAGTGAACTGACTGATGAAGCGACGAAATCTCCACTGGTGTCAAAACGGGCTTGTATAGCCGGGCCCCGAGAAGTGCAGAGGACACCTGTCTACCGACTGCACGGCACCCGTTGTTAAGGCAGCAAGAACCTGAGTCAGGCCATTTTGGGGAACGTGAGAACCTATCCTCAGCACGTATCGAGAGAATAGGGACGGACTCATCCGTAGTAGTGACGAAGGACCTGTAATGGGGCTGGAGCGAAGGGGTGGGGATCACTTTCGTTGTGCGGGACACAACTCAAACGAGGATGACGTTTTAGTGCAGCGAAAACCATTCGAAATACCGAAATCGCTGGTGTGGATGGCGTACCAGGATGTACGCCGCAACCGTGGTGCGCCGGGCTGTGATGGTCAGACGCTCACGGACTTTGATCGGCAGCGCGATCACAACCTCTATCGCATCTGGAACCGGTTGTGCTCAGGGTCGTATTTCCCGCCACCTGTACGGGAAAAGCGCATTCCGAAAGACAATGGCAAGGAACGCATCCTTGGCATCCCAACGGTCTCTGATCGGGTAGCCCAAGGCGCAGTGAAAAGATATGTGGAGGCTGTGATCGATCCGATCTTTCATCCTGACTCGTATGGGTACAGGCCCGGAAGATCGGCCCACGATGCTTTGCGTCAATGTTCCATTCGGTGCCGTCGTAAGAACTGGGTACTGGAAGTGGATATCAGCGCGTTCTTCGACCACGTTGGGCACGACCTGATCATCAAGGCTCTGGAACATCACCAGATGCCGAAATGGGTGATCTTGTACTGTCGACGCTGGCTGCAAGCGCCGATGCAGAGTGAGACGGGGTTGCTTCAGGAACGGGGACGAGGGACCCTTCAAGGGGGTGTGATCTCGCCCTTGTTAGCCAATTTATTCCTGCATTACGCCTTTGATCGTTGGATGGACAGGACGCATCGCGGCGTGCCGTTTGAACGGTATGCCGACGATATTGTTATTCACTGCACAAGGATGAGCGAGGCTGTTCGAATCAGGGAGAGCCTGACGCGACGGATGAGTGAAGTGGGTCTGACCATCAACGAAGAAAAGTCGAAGATTGTCTACATCGACACATTCGAGCGGCACAATGTCGCGACGAGCTTCACCTTTCTTGGATATGACTTCAAGGTGCGAACCCTGAGGAACTCCAAGGGCGAACTCTTTCGTAAGTGCATGCCGGGAGCGTCGATGAAGGCGATGCGCAGGATGGTAGACACGATCAAACACTGGCGCATCCATCGATCCACTACGGATGACCTGAGGGATTTTTCTCGCAGGTACAACGCTGTGATTCGAGGATGGATCGAATACTACGGTAAGTTCTGGTACAGAAACTTCAGCTATCGATTGTGGAGCGCGTTGCAATCGCGCCTGCTCAAATGGATGAAGAGCAAGTACCGAATCTCTATACGTCAAGCGGAGCATCGGCTGCGTCTTGTTCGAAGAGAGAATCCGGAGCTGTTCTCGCATTGGTATTTACTACGTGCATCGAATGCGTGATCAAGAGCCGTATGACGGGAGACTGTCACGTACGGTTCTGTGAGCAGTCGAGGGGTGAAACTCCCTTCGGCTGACTCGACTCGCAGGATCACTGCACAGCGGAAAAACGGGCGCGGCGATCATGAGTCTGATCCAGGCTGCGCGGCTGAATGGACATGATCCGTTTGCCTATCTGAAGGAAGGGCTCACGCGGCTGTCAACGCAGCGGGTGTAGTGGTCTAATGAAACCGGACACCCATTTAGGCGAGAATACTCGCCAGATCGAGGTGTCAGATGACCAAACAACGCCGCTCCTTTACTGCTGAATTCAAACGCGAGGCTGCTGACCTCGTGCTCAAGCAAAACTACAGCTACATCGAAGCCAGCCGCTCACTCGGCATTGGTGAGTCAGCGCTGCGCCGCTGGGTTGACCAGGTTCAGAAAGAGCACCAAGGCGTCACTCCGCAGAGCAAGGCGCTGACCCCAGAGCAGCAGAAAATTCAGGAACTGGAAGCCCGGATCGCTCGGCTTGAGCGAGAAAAATCCATACTAAAAAAGGCTACCGCGCTCTTGATGTCGGAAGATCACGAGCGTTTGCGCTGATTGATCAGTTGAGTGCCCATGAGCCGGTTGATTGGCTGTGTAAGGTGTTTGAAGTCACCCGCTCGTGCTACTACGCCCAGCGCCTGCGGCGCCGCACTCCCGATGTTGAACGGCTTCGGTTGCGTAGCCGGGTCAGTGAGCTGTTCTCGCAAAGTCGCAGCGCTGCGGGCAGTCGCAGCATCCTGTCACTGATGCGTGAAGATGGTGAGCAACTCGGTCGATTCAAAGTGCGCAGTTTGATGCGTGAGCTTGATTTAGTCAGTAAACAACCCGGCTCACATGCCTATAAACGAGCGACAGTAGAAAGACTTGATATCCCGAATACCTTGAACCGTGAGTTTGATGTGCCAGCCCCCAATCAGGTCTGGTGCGGTGACATCACCTATATTTGGGCACAAGGAAAGTGGCATTACTTGGCTGTCGTTCTGGATCTCTGCACGCGCCGGATAGTGGGCTGGGCACTGTCGGAAAACCCGGACGCCGAACTCGTGATCCGAGCCCTGGATATGGCCTACGAGCAGCGTGGCAGGCCTTCGGATCTGCTGTTCCACTCGGATCAAGGGTCCCAATATGCAAGCCGGTTGTTTCGCCAGCGGTTGTGGCGATACCGCATACGCCAGAGCATGAGTCGCCGGGGAAATTGCTGGGACAATGCACCGATGGAGCGAGTGTTCCGGAGTTTGAAAACTGAATGGATACCGACCTTAGGCTACAGAACTGCGCAGGAAGCACAGCGCGACATCAGCCATTTTTTGATGCATCGGTACAACCGGATTCGGCCTCACCAATTCAACGGTGGGCTGGCGCCAGCTCGGGCCGAAGAAAAACTTAACGTCGTGTCCGGGATTAGTTGACCACTACATGATGGTATTTTAGGGTAATAAATAGCTGGTGCTATTCCGGTTCCTACCTTTCATGGGGTTGCTTGCAAAAAAAGTGAGGCAGTTTAACTTTCACTTAATCAGCATGCGCAAAAATCTTCTAACAGTAAAATTGCTGTCTACTTTAACTGAAGGGTTGTATATGTCTATTGTTAGAATTTCCTCATTGGCTATCCTGCTCATGCTGCCGATCATCTCTCAAGCTGAGGGTGGCGGTGATCGTGTTATCGAACGGTATGAAAAAATGCGAGACGCGCGAATAGCGGAGCGAGCTAAAAGTCTGAACAAAGACGAACAGCCTATCGCTGAGCAGAATGCTCAGAGAGAAGGGTCAGAAGGATAACTGTTGAACGCTCACTCTGTAGTGCCCTAATAAGATCCATGGGCGCCGCTGTTTTTGCTATGCTGATTAATAGGTGAAGTACCTGGCTCGATTAAATCTATCCGGCGTTTGCATAAGGAGTATCCCGCGCGTTTATGAGTGTCGTTCCTGGCAGTTCTGAAAATCGGAGCGACCTTTAAATTCGTTCACTAAGTCATGTCCTTCGCCAAGTAGATGGGTCTTTACGTCAACTATTTTTCAGCTATCGCAATACCTGAAAGGTGGTTCGTTTTACTGCAAAAAAACCTCAGGTCTGGTGTTACGGCATCTGCCATACGACGTGTGTATGAGGCGGATATTGCCTGGGCAAACAGTTGAAAATAAATAGTTACAGAGCCCCCATCGTGCCCCGCGCGGTAGTCCGCTGGAAGCCGGGGGCATCATTGAGGTCATTACGTGGCAAAAAGCCTGTTAGTAAAGTTCAGCCTGATTACGCTGTCGCTCGCACTAGTGGCCTGTGGCAAACCTTCTCTCAAAGAAGAAACCGGACCGCTGGCTACCGTTCGCATTGAAACCATCGAGACACAAGCATTATCGATCCACAACGAACTCAGCGGGCGAATCGCCGCACCGTGCAGCGCAGAAGTTCGGGCCCGTGTCGCGGGTGTGGTGCTGGAGCGCACGTTCCGTGAAGGCAGCGATGTAAAGAAAGGCGAGGTGCTCTTTCGTATCGACCCTGCACCGTTCAAAGCCGATCTGGACAGTGCCCAGGCTCGTCTGCGCAAGGCAGAAGCCAACGCCTTGCAGGCGCGACTGCAAGCGCAACGCTACAGCCAACTGATCGAGAGCAAAGCGATCAGCACCCAGGAGTATGACAACGCCGTCAGCGCCGACCACCAAGCCAGCGCCGACGTAACCGCCAACAAGGCAGCAGTGGAACGCGCAAAGTTGGACCTGAGTTACGCGACCATCACCGCACCGATTTCCGGTCGGATTGGTCGAGCATTGGTTACCGAAGGCGCCCTGGTAGGTCAGAGCGAAAGCACGCCCTTGGCACTGATCCAGCAAATGGATCCAATCCACGCAGACTTGACTCAGTCGATGCGCGAACTCAGCGAGTTGCGCAAGGCCTTCCGGGCCGGGCAGATGCAACCGGTTGATCGCGATCAGGTCAAGGCAACTCTGATTCAGGATGACGGCAACCTTTACCCGCTGCCGGGCAAGCTACTGTTCTCCGACATCAGTGTCGATCCAGGCACCGCCCAGGTCATTGTGCGCAGTGAGTTTCCCAACCCGGATCTTGATCTGCTCCCCGGCAGCTTTGTTCGCGTGCGCTTGGAGCAAGCGTTGAATCAGCAAGGTATTAGTGTGCCGCAACGGGCGATCCAGCGTGACAGCGCTGGCATAGCGCAGGTGCTTTTGCTGGACGCCAGTGGCCGTGTCAATCAGCGGCCGGTGCAACTGGGCCAGGTACTTAACCATCGCTGGATTGTTACCGGTGGTCTCAGACCCGGTGACCGCATTGTCATCGAAGGCCTGCAGCATGCCCGTCCCGGCGAAAAAGTGCTGGTTGACGATACCCCTCACCACTTGCCCAAATGATTGGGCAGTAGGACGGACATAGACTTTATGCCGCAATTCTTTATCGAACGCCCAGTATTCGCTTGGGTAGTCGCGCTGTTCATCCTGTTGGCCGGTGCGCTAGCCATCCCGCAACTGCCCGTGGCGCAGTACCCCAATGTCGCACCGCCTAAAGTCGAAATCCAGGCGGCGTACCCAGGTGCGTCGGCGCAGACCGTCGACGAAAGCGTCGTCAGTCTGATTGAGGAAGAACTCAACGGCGCCCATCACCTGCTGTACTTCGAATCGCAAAGCAGTCTTGGCAGCGCCACCATCACGGCGACCTTCAAACCCGGAACCGACCTGGATATGGCTCAGGTTGACGTACAGAACCGTCTCAAGGCAGTTGAGTCGCGTCTGCCGCAAGCAGTCACCCAACAAGGCCTGCAGGTGGAGAAGGTCTCGACCAGTTTCCTGCTGCTGATCACACTGACCTCTATTGATGGCTCGCTCGATAACGTGACGCTCAGCGATTACCTCGCACGCAATGTCATGAACGAAATCAAGCGACTGGAGGGTGTCGGCAAGGCCTCACTCTATGGGGCCGAACGAGCCATGCGAATATGGATCGATCCGCAGAAGCTGATCGGATTCAATCTCACGCCCGCTGATATTAACACCGCCATTGCCGAACAGAACGCCCAGGTCGCGGCAGGCAGTATCGGTGACTTGCCTAATTCCAACACCCAGGAAGTCACCGCAACCGTGTTGGTCCAAGGTCAGTTATCGACACCGCAAGAGTTTGCGGACATCGTGCTACGGGCCAATCCCGACGGCTCCGTCGTGCGCGTGGGGGATGTCGCGCGAGTCGAGATTGGCAGTCAGGAGTATCAGTTTTCCACCCGTCTCAATGGCAAGCCATCAACGGCCATTAGCGTGCAGTTGGCACCTGGGGCCAACGCTCTGGAAACCGCTGGCCTTATCAAGGCGAAGATGGATGAGCTGTCGCGCTACTTCCCGTCCGGCGTGGAATATCAGCTGCCATTCGACACCTCTCCGTTCGTCAAAGTATCGATCACCAAAGTCTTTTACACATTGCTTGAAGCGATGGTGCTGGTGTTCGCAGTGATGTTCCTGTTTCTGCAAAACATCCGCTATACCCTGATTCCAACCCTGGTGGTGCCGGTGGCGCTGATGGGCACGTTGGCTACCTTGTTGGCCCTGGGGTTCTCGATCAACGTGCTGACGATGTTCGGTATGGTTCTGGCCATCGGCATTTTGGTTGACGATGCCATTGTGGTGGTCGAAAACGTCGAGCGGATCATGGCCAATGAAGGCCTGTCGCCCATTGAGGCGACACGCAAGGCCATGCACCAGATCACTGGTGCCATTGTCGGTATCACCCTGGTGCTGGTTGCGGTGTTTATCCCGATGGCATTCATGCCGGGCACGGTGGGCGTGATCTACCAGCAGTTCTCCCTGTCGATGGCGACCTCGATTCTGTTCTCCGCGTTTCTCGCCCTGACCCTGACGCCAGCCCTTTGCGCCACTCTGCTCAAACCCATTGCCAAAGGCGAGCACTATGCAAAAGCGGGTTTCTTTGTCTGGTTCAATAAACGCTTTGAGCAATTGACCACTCGTTATGAAGGTTGGGTGGTCTATGCGTTGAAACGCAGTGGTCGTTACTTGGTGATCTATGGTGTGCTGCTGATCGGTTTGGTGATTTGCTTCAGTCGACTGCCCACGTCGTTCCTGCCGGTCGAAGACCAGGGCTATACCATCACCGACATCCAACTGCCGCCTGGTGCGAGCAGGAACCGCACGGTACAAGTGGTGGAGCAGATTGAAGGGCACAACGCCACGGAGCCTGGAGTTGCGGACAGCACCATCATTCTGGGCTACAGTTTTTCCGGCAGTGGCCAGAACGCAGCGCTGGCATTCAGCACACTCAAGGATTGGTCTGAGCGTGGCATCGATGATTCAGCCGCCTCCATCGCCGACCGTGGCACCGGCGCGTTTGGTCAGATCAAGGACGCCGTAGCTTATTCTGTCCTGCCTCCTCCAGTGGACGGCCTGGGGAATTCCAGTGGTTTCGAATTCCGCTTGCAAGACCGTGGCGGTTTGGGCCACAAAACCTTGATGCAGGCACGTACAGCGTTACTCGACGCCGCCGAGAAGAGCCCGGTGCTGATGAACGTACGCGAAAGTGCCTTGGCCGAAGCGCCGCAAGTGCAACTGATCGTTGACCGCAGGCAAGCCAATGCTATGGGCGTTTCGTTTGCCGATATCAGTAGCGTGCTGTCCACCGCTGTGGGGTCTGCCTACATCAACGACTTTCCCAACCAGGGACGGATGCAACGTGTTGTAGTTCAGGCCGAAGGCGATCAGCGCAGCCAGGTAGCTGACCTGCTGAAAATACACGTACGCAACAACAGCAGAGAAATGGTAGCGCTGACAGAGTTCGTGCAGGCCAGGTGGACGCTGGGGCCCACTCAGTTGACGCGTTACAACGGATACCCGGCTATCAGCATTTCCGGTGAGCCGGCACTAGGCTACAGCTCTGGAGAAGCCATGGAAGAAATCGAACGGCTGGTTGCCCAAGGTCCGGTAGGGCTGGGGCATGAATGGACGGGGCTATCACTGCAGGAACGGTTGTCAGGCAACCAGGCACCGCTGCTGTTGGGGTTGTCGTTGTTGATCGTGTTCCTGTGTCTGGCTGCGCTCTATGAAAGCTGGTCAATCCCGACCTCGGTCCTGCTTGTGGTGCCGCTGGGTATACTGGGGGCAGTACTGGCAGTGACCCTGCGCGACATGCCCAACGATGTATTTTTTAAGGTCGGCCTGGTCACCATCATTGGTCTGTCGGCGAAGAATGCAATTCTCATCATTGAGTTTGCCAAGCGACTGCATGACGAGGGGCACGACCTGATCGACGCCACGGTGCAAGCTGCACGCCTGCGATTGCGACCGATTGTCATGACCTCGCTGGCATTCATCCTCGGTGTGGTGCCATTGGCGATAGCCACCGGTGCCAGCTCCGCGAGTCAGCAGGCTATCGGTACAGGGGTGATCGGCGGGATGGTCAGCGCAACGCTCGCGGTCGTGTTTGTTCCAGTGTTCTTTGTAGTGGTGATGAAGCTGGTCCGTAAGTGCAATAAGAAACGCTAAGCAACAACCTATCGATCATTGCGACGCAATGATCGATGGGAAGAGCTGTATGCCTGCACTTTTCTCCGGATTCGTCGTGTTTTTCCTTACACTGCGCTCGCCACTCCCCAGCTTTTGGCTTGTGCGCTCCGCCCCGCCCGCGGCCACTGCCTGCTTAGCGTAGTTCGGTTTTGGACATGCTACCGTGCTGCCAGAGTTAGGTGGCCGCCGCGTCGTCGATGATGAGTGCGGTACCTCAAAGGGCGGACCGGCGTCGCACCGGCCTCTATACTCCAGAGGCATGCCCCGCCCATCGCCTCCCGCTCGCATTGATTGCCGAGCGGCTTTACCTCGAGCCGAGGATCAGCATGTCCGCCATCCCTTTGTCGCAGTTGCTGCCTCAGGTCATCATCCTAGAGCTGTGTGCCGGCGAGTTCTTAGCCACAGAATGGCTGTGCGCCGGCGGGCCACGGGGATAGGGCGATAAAGCTGATATTGACCTGGGAAATCGAGCGTTTTTTTTGCCCCTGCTTTTGATGCTGTTGGTCGCGGATTTCTGGGGCGAGGAAACCGGCCATTCCCTGAGCGGCCAGTCATGGTGTTGGGGGATTGATCCAAATGACGGCACCGCCGATTTCTTGAGCGGGGTGATGGGCTCGGCAATTTCCGTCGGTCTGTTGCAGGGTACAATACCGGTCCTTGGCGTGGTCTACGCACCGATGACGGCGCGGGGACCGGACTGGATCGTCGGTGCCCAAGGCCTGTCCGGTCTGGTCCGAAATAGGCATCCGCTGCACATCGATCTCTCTCGGCAAGCGCTCACCGCAGACAGTGCGGTGATGGTCAGTGCTCAGGCACTCAACAAACCGCAGCTGAATGCGGCGTTGTGCGCGCCGGTGCTTGCCTACCGACTGGCCCGAGTCGCCGCAGGTGATGGGTGTGTGGCGTGTCCCGGTGGCCGGTGTCGGTGCGCGATGTGATGGCGGGGCACGCGTTGCTGCGGCTTTCCAACGTAGTGTTGCTAGATGAGAGGGCAGGCCGTTGCGGGCTGCGAACGAGTGTGGTCACCGGTTGTAAACCGATCTGCCGAGCAAACAGGGGTGTCTGTTCGGCGGTGTACGCCGAGCCGTTGTCGCTTAACCTTTGCACCTGCGTGGCGGGCAGTTGATCACCAAAGCGCTTCTCCACGATTTCCAGCATCAAATCGTGGATATCATCGCCGCTGTCCCCGGTCGGGCTCGCGACCCAGCCGATTGCTTGATTCGAACCGTTAATTGCGAGCGCACCACACTGAGACTTTCGCTGACCAGCCTCACTGGTCGTCCCCTCGCAACAAGGTGAGTGCGCAGTCCATATTGCGACTGGGTGATCTCCACAGCCTCTTTGAGGATTTTTGCTTCCATCGTTTTCTTGCCCAGCATTCGTTGCAGTTCACGGATCTACTTGAGCGTATCACTCAGCTCGGAGGCGGGCACCACGGCTTCGCCAGCACAGACCGCAGACAGGCTGCCGTCCTGGTACAGCTTGCACCACAGGAACAGCTGATTGGCATTGACGCCGTTCTCCGGGCTACCAGCGAAACGCTTTGTCCTGGCTCAAGGCTCTCGCGAACCATCGCCAGTTTTTGCTCCAGGCTCCAGCGGCGCTGCCGCTCCTGGCCTAAAAGCTCCCCACTCTTATCGTTGCTGTTAGTCATAAACATAGCCATTTGCCTATCCCTTATCGTAAGGGGGAAACGGTGTCCTGTCTTTCACGGGGCTCGTCCACAGCCCAAGAAGCGCACCGAGACATCAGCCGTTATCTGACGCATCGGTACAATTCCATCAATTCAACGGTGGGCTGGCGCCGGCTCAGGCTTAGGGAAACTCCGATCATCTCGCGGTGAGCGTGCTGTTAGTCGAAACGAAAACGACTTTCAGCGTTGCTTAGCGCAGAAAGGCCCGTCCGCACTGCTTCGTCGGGCTGTTCAGCCCCGCTCCCCGCGTTACACGCGTAACTCGCCCATACCCATCAGCTGTTTTCGAGCCATACAAAGGTTCGACAGAGCAAACAGCGTGGTCAGTTGAGCAGTGTTTCTCATCAGCCCACGAAAGCACACCTTCACATAACCAAACTGTCGCTTGATCACTCGGAAAGGGTGTTCGACCTTGGCCCGTGTCTGGGCTTTGCAGTACTCGATCTTGCGCTTGGCCTTGTAGAGCTGGCTGTGTTTATTCAGTCGTGAATAAGTGCTACGTCGCGCCGTGATCTGCCAGATCACTTCACGATTTTCGTGCTCATCACGCTTCTCGACGCCGGTGTACTCCGCGTCGGTATAGACCGCGTTTTCATCGCCATGCAACAGTTCGGCAACCTGCGTGACATCGGCCACATTCGCGGCTGTGCCGTGGACGTGGTGTACCATCCCCGAGTCCACATCGGCGCCGATATGGGTCTTCATTTCAAAGTAGTATTGGTTACCTTTTTTGGTCTGATGCATCTCAGGATCACGCTTGCCGTCTTCGTTTTTGGTTGAGCAGGGCGCATGAATAATCGTGGCATCGACGATGGTGCCCTGGCGGAGGGGCAGACCTTTTTCCTGTAAATAACCGTTGATGACAGCCAGGATCGCAGGCGCCAATTTATGCTTCTCCAGCAAGTGCCGGAAGTTCATGACCGTGGTGTCTTCAGGGATCGGCGCGCTTAATGTAAGAAGGGCGAACTGACGCATGGGAGTGATTTCATATAGCGCTTCTTCCATGGCCGGGTCGCTCAGCAAGAACCAGTTTTGCAGCAGATGGATGCGTAACATGGTCTCCAGCGGATACGGTGTACGGCCACCACCAGCCTTCGGATAATACGGCTCGATCAACCCCAGCAAACTACTCCAGAGCACCACCTGATCCATTTCGGCAAGGAAGCGTTCACGGCGGGTTTGCTTGCGCTTGCCGGGGTATTCAAAGTCGGAAAAGCGCATCTGGCTCATGCGTGGCTCGGGTCAGGTGGTGAAGGTGTATTTCAGCATACTTGAGGACTTGTTCGGAGTTTCCCTAAGCAACGCTGAAAGTCGTTTTCGTTTCGACTAACAGCACGCTCACCGCGAGTTGAGCGGAGTTTCCTTGGAAAAAGCTTAACGTCGTATCCTTGATTAGTTGACCACTACAATACTTATAAGCGCGATCTGAAAATAACGTGATGAGGTGTGACAATTATTACGACTGGTTAAACACCTTGGATGTGGCACCATTGTGGGACTTGTTCCAGTCATAGTGCTCGCAACGAAGTACCCTGACCTCCATAGGCGCACATATTTTAAGCCTTACTTGTGCCTCATCTACGCTTAACACAGTGATCGTGATATTTTCATCAATGCGTAGTTGTTTATTCGTGGTACGGCTGATTATCAGCATAATCCATTTCCTTGGGTGTAGCAGTCCATAATTATTTACCGAGCTGATCAGGACCTCGGTCCTTTCATCGCTCAATCCGAATTGTATTGATCGACATTACAAACTTTCGCGTTAAGGATGGTCTGAAGTAGCCATGTGTTTCTGGCTGACTTCTCGGCCACCGCGGATTTTGACAGTGGCGAGTCGATCCAAAATGCTCAGATCACTCACTCATTCCTATCTTTTTAGCCGCTGCGAGCACCTCGCAGCGGCTATTCCCCACATTACAGGCGCACCTCTCCTGCATTGTTCAGTAAATGTTCGCGGGCCATCCACAGATTCGACAGCGCAAACAGCGTCACCCACAATTGCTAATACAAAATCAACAATCCGCCCTGGGTCAAATTTCAATCGGCAGGGTGGCTAAATCAGCGCTAACACTCCCACCGTTTCATAAGCATCATCTCGCCGAAGAACGTGATCAAAGAGTACTGTCTTTATGACTTATCCTACAGAGCCAAAAACTGGAAAAATGACTAGGACATGTTGGTTGAATGAGCCCCATGAAAGACAGGACACCGTTTCCCTCTTACGATAAGGGATAGGCAAACGGTAAATTAGATGGACAGCCCGGTCATGAACACATTGCGCGCAAGAGCCGTTGTCGGGGGTATTTTGCTGACCCATATGCATCCTGCCAACGCGGTATGAATGAAAACACCAACGGCCTGCTCCGCCAGTATTTCCCCAAGGGCAACGACTTCAGCAAGCTGACCGTTGCCGCCGTCAACCGAGTGGTCACAGATCAATTTACGCCCGCGCAAGCGCTTGGGCTCCTATAGTTTCGAGAATTTAGACAAAATCGTAAACAGACTCTTAGAGCTTCATACCCACCGCCAGCTGGTTAAAGGCATTCATCAAGGCCGCTGCCAAAGTCAGATCGCATCGGAGACGTGTGCTTTCAACGGCTCATATAACTCGTCTGGCGCGCCATTTTCGCTGATGTAGGTGAGTGAGTGTCTGCCATGCCATGCCATGCCATGCCAGCGCGCTCGCGGTCGTTAAACAGTTCACTGATTCGCCAGCCTGCGAGGCAATCCAGCTTCTCTTGCTGGACCTCACATTCGCGCAGGGTCTGCGAATGCTTGCCCAGGCAGAAAGCGCAGCCGTTGATCTCCGAGATACGCAAATACACCAGTTCAAGCAGCAGCAAGCCTAGCGGGCTCGCGGCCAGCGCCGTGTTGGTGGCGAGCAGGCTTGGTAAGCCGCAGGCGACAGGGAAGGCAATGGCAGCCTAAGTTAGCTCATGGTGAAACTCCTGTGTAGAAAAAGGGATCAGGCGCAAACTAGGTTGTTGAACAGCGATTCCAGTGACAGTCGGGCACGTGCATCTTCGACCGTTGCACGGACGGCCCCTTCACTGAACACCAAGCCTTGAAGATAGGTGAAGTTCAGGTTGAACAGCCCGAGGGTGTGAAGCACATGGCGTAGGTAAGGCGTTAGAAAATTCGGTTGCCGTGCCCGCTTGCCCTGATGAAATCCACCAGAACTGACCAGCACGTACACGGGGCGGTCGTTCAGGAGACCGGCCTTGCCCTCGGAGCTTGAACTGAATGTCCGGTGAGCGCGCAGGACGTAGTCGATCCAGAGCTTGAGCGCGACGGGGAGCATAAAGTTGTGCATCGGGGTGGCAATAAGCAAGATATCGCAGCGTTCCAACTCGCCGATCAGCGCTTCGGAGACCTCGAACTCTGGCGAGTCGAACGGCGTGGCAGTGGTCAGGGCGCGAGCGTAGTCCATACCGAGCGGTGGCAACGGATGTGCACTCAAGTCACGCTCGACCAGTTCGAGCCTCGGATACCGGCGCCGCAGGGATGCCACTAACTCTAGTGTCAACTGGTTCGCATGGGAAACCTGCCCCTGAGGGCTGGCATTGACCAACAGGACATTGTTCATGCCAAACCTTCTGCCCGAAGGCTCTGGGTGAAGTGCATGCCACGGGCCAGGAGCCCCTGGCGAAAATAGAAGCGTTGGGCCAATGGCATATGCAGGCCGGTATCTAGCACGAAATGGTCGCAACTGCGCTGCATGGCCTCCTCGCGAACAGCGCTCAACAGCCACGCCCCCAGGCCGCTGTGCTGAAGGTCGGGGCTGACTACTAGATCATCGACGTAGATGAAGCGCCCGTAGAGTAGGTTTTCCAGCTCGCGGTAACCGGCCAGGCCGACGATGTGCTCACCGCCCCACGCTGCCATCAAACGGTAGCCCTGCTGAGTCTGCCGAACCAGTTGCGCCACATAGGTGGCTTGGTTGGCGACATGCGACCGCAAGACGCGCATCAGGTCGAAACTGGCCTGGAAGGCCTCCTTGTCTTCCAAGTGTTGAAGAGTGTAGGTCATGTTTGTCATCCACTGTAAAGAGATAGCCCACCTTAGTGCTCCGATGGCTTAAGCTACAGGGCCTAAAAATGCATAAACGACTAGGCCATGATTTTTCCCTTCGAACTGGACCGCAGCCAGCCAGCGCCGATCTATCTCCAGCTTTATCACCGATTTCGTGAATCCATTGCCGACGGCCGCCTGCGGCACGGAGATCGGGTACCTGCCGTTCGCGCACTGGCGGCGGAGCTGAACCTGGCGCGGGGTACAGTGGAAGCGACGTACCAGTTGCTGATGGGTGAAGGCTATTTGATTGGGCGGGGTGCCGCCGGGACGTTTGTCACACCGCAACTTGCGCCTGTTTCCTCGCCTATGCTTCACACCTCTGTTGCTTCGACGGCGTACCCAACCACTCATTCCGGGGTGCTGCCACTGGCACTGCAACTGGGACTGCCCGCGCTGGATGCCTTTCCCCGCAAGCTATGGACACGATTGGCGGGCCGTCAGTTGCGCCAGGCCGGCCTCGAAGGGCTCGTCTACCCGGACCCGCGAGGTCATGCACCCTTGCGCGCAGCCATTGCGACCTACCTGGGGATTTCGCGAGGTATCACCTGCCACCCGGAGCAGGTTTTTGTGTGCGCGGGCTATCGCGCGTGCCTGGACCTGATTAGTCACACACTGATGCGCCAGGGCGATAGGTGCTGGTTGGAAGAGCCCGGCTATTTTATGGCCAGGAATGCCCTACTGGCAGCCGGCGCACAGTTGGTGCCGGTTCCCGTGGATGATCAGGGTCTGGATGTCGCGCAAGGCATTGCCCGCGCCCCGGATGCGCTCTTCGCCGTGGTCACACCGACCCACCAAAGCCCGCTGGGTTGGTCGTTGTCACTGCCACGTCGGTTGGCGCTGCTGGACTGGGCTAACCGCCGCAGCAGCTGGATCATCGAGGACGATTACGACAGCGAATACCGCTATCAGGGTAAGCCCTTGCCAGCCCTCAAGAGCCTCGACCAGCAAGGCCGTGTGCTTTACACCGGGACCTTCAGCAAGGTGCTGTTTCCAGGCCTGCGCCTGGCGTATCTAGTTGTGCCGGCCGAGCAGAGCGGCGCGTTCGCCCGTCAGGCGGATCATCTGCATAACCACTGCCCGCACGTACTTCAGGCGACCGTCAGCGCTTTCCTTAACGAGGGTCACTTCGCGCGGCATTTAAAGAAGATGCGAAGCCTCTATGCACTCCGCCGTCAATGGCTGGTCGATGCGCTGCACCAACAATTCGGCGAACGTCTGCTGATCAACCCTCAGGCGGGCGGCATGCACCTGGTCGTGGGCCTTCGCGAAGGTGATGATATCGAGCTCGCTCAGCGTGCCCGGGCCGTTGGCATAGCCGTCGAACCGCTGTCACAGTGGTACCTGGAAGCCAAGCCTAGCCACGGCCTGATTCTTGGCTTCGCGAATATCGCCAGTGCCGAACAGGCGTTGGCGGTGGCGCTTCGATTGGCTGAAATCATCTAAGGTCTGTTCCCGCTTCACATCGGTAGCCAAAGGAAGGCGCAGGCCATGGCCACTACACTTTCGTAATTTCTCTTGAACTTGTCGAAGCGTGACGCGACTGCCCGGTAATGCTTTCGCCGGGCGAAAGCGTTTTCTACCAAGTTCCGATTGCAGTAAAGCCCTCGATCCAAATCCGCGTTGCCTTATACGGAATTGCGTTTTCTGGGAATCACGACTTTGGCGCCTTGTTGCTCAACTTGTTCCCGTGTGGCCTCACTGTCTCGTGGCCCTTGTCCGCAATGATCGTTTGCGCAGTGGGAACCTTGGCAATCAAGGCCGGTGCCTGCGTGCAGATCGTTAATCTGACCTTCAGTGATCTCAAGCACGACGGGCAGCCCGCAGGCGTCTACAGCCAGATGAGTCTGCTGGTGTTGCCTGCTCGACTTTCCCCGATTGCCTGATCCTCGCTGCCGGTAGCCCCTGCGCTGCGCTGGTGGGGTTTGGCATAGCTGCCATCAATCCATATCAGGATCAGCCACAAGCGCTTGAAACACCTCTGAGGCAGACCACGCATTGAAGCGCTTGTAGACTACTTCGGGTAAGTCTCTCCAGGGACAGCCTGTGCGCATGCGATACAGCATGCTTTCGATGGTTGTCCGTAGATCACGCTTGTTGTAGATGGTCTTGTGCAGCAGAATTTCCCGAAACTTCGACCAGTGCTCATCGCTGAGCATCAATCGGGGTATTGAAAGCTCGTACTGGTGTTGAGTGAGAGCTACAACGATACGAGCTTACTATTACAGATCAAAGGGTTAGCACGAAACGGTAACAGATCCTAGCGCTATTACGTTGAGGTTGAGTCGATAGAGCAGGGTGTGTAGCGAGGTGCCTTCCTGTTGGAACTGTGAATTTAATGAACGTGCGGCTCAATTTTACGATCTGATATTGCCTGCTCTGCGAGTGCAATTTTTTGCTTAATTATCTGTGAAAGATGATCAATCTCTGGTGAGCCAGCATCCACATTGGATAACAGATCAGCTTGAATAAGGATTGCAAATGCCTCTTTTACTTCATCTGCTGCCAACCAATAAGACTCGGGTTTATTCTGCAGCTGAGTGAAGAGTTTGCGCGCCTCAACAAGGTTGGGGTTTGTAGTTGTTTTTGCACATCCTATTACCGCCAAGCCGAATGCTGTAATGATGGAGATATAAAGAGCTGTCTTCATAGGACTGTTCTGGTTGGATACTCGTAAGTGTCGTTGTTTTCCAAAGCGAGTAACTTATTGCTAATCGAACGCGTTGCTGAGTATCCATAAGTCTTCGCAAACTGTATGGTTAGTATCCTGTAGTAATCGAGTCCGTTCAGGGACTTTTCAATCTGGACCAATCTGGACAGACTGGCATCCACGATGACTATTCGCAGTTCTTTATTGGTATGACTATTTTCCCTGGAAGAAGCGGCAATTTAGCCCTGGATGACAGTGACAACACGTTGTGGAAAGGGAATCCCGATACCTTTCTGCGCCAGCGCATCACGCGCTTTCTCGTTGAACAGAAACATCAGGTCCCAATAGTCGGCATTGGCAGCCCAGGCCCTCAGCGACAAAGTCACTGCGCTGTCGCCCAAGGCAGTCACCACCACTATGGGCGCCGGGTCTGTATGAATTCTGGTGTCGTTACACAAGCCCAACAGAACATGCCGGGCGGTATCAAGGTTGGCGCTGTAGTCCACGCCTACATCGAACACGACTTTGCGCATGGTTTCGCTGGAGAAGTTGACAATGACGCCATTGGATAAACTGCCGTTGGGGATAACGATGCGTTTGTTGTCAGGACTGAGAATCACGGTGTGGAAAATCAGGATGGAATCCACCGTGCCGTATGTGTCCTGCACTTCGATCGTATCGCCCACCTTGAATGGGCGAAACAGTAGGATCAGTACCCCACCGGCGAAGTTGGACAGGCTGCCCTGTAACGCCAGACCAATCGCCAGGCCGGCGGCACCGAGGGCGGCGACGAAGCTGGTGGTTTGCACGCCGATCATCGATGCGACACTGATGATCAGCATGATCTTGAGCGCGACATTGGCCAGGCTGCCGACAAAACCTTGTAAGGTTTTGTCGACACTGCGCTTACCCAGCACACCGCTGATTTTTCTGGTCAGCGTGCCAATCAGCCACCAACCGACAGTCAGTGTGGTGACTGCCAGCGTAAGTGTCGCTCCGTACTTCAACAAAAGAGGCAGGGAGATATGTTTGATCAGTTCGAGAATATTCAGATCCATGTAACACCTTATTCGGCGATATCGTTGCTGCACCTTGGGGATGCAGCGAGAAAATTGTTCAGTCGACCAGTCTTGAAGCCAGTGCTTGAACGCGAAGAAGATCGCCTTTCGCGGCCTTGGTGACGCCGTCCCCGTATTCCGGGTCGGCCTTGTAAAGGAACGACAGGATGTGGTGTTTGCTCACATCATCCGCGCTGGCCAGCGAGCCGCCAAAAGCGTCGATCAGGTCCTGGCGATCTTTCCTGCTGAACGAGCGATACAGGTCGCCGGCTTGCTTGAAGTTCTGCTCACGCTGGATCTTTGCCTGTTGGGTGCGGTCAGACAGGGCGAGCGAGCTATAGCGAGTCTTGGAAGATTCTTCAAGCGGCAATAATCGGCTGGGTTGGTAGTTGATGCCCGTGATGGTGCTGGCCGAATTCAGTGCGCCATCCTGATTGCCATTGTTGATGGTTTTTTTGCAGCATTGATCGGCAATTGCAGCGCATTGGCGCCCAGGCGATACATCTGCGTATCGGCGTAGGAGAAGAGACGTCCTTGCAGGAGCCGGTCTTCTGATGGCTCGATACCCGGGATCAGGTTGGAAGGGGCCATGGCGGCCTGCTCAGTTTCCTGGAACACGTTCGCCGGATTGCGGTTCAACACCATTTGCCCAATTTTACGCAAAGGTACGTCCGGCCACACTTTGGTGGCGTCCAGTGGATCGAACTCGTAGCGGCTCAGCTCTTTAGGCTTGAGTAGCTGTACATATAAATCCCACTTCGGGAAATTCCCCTTGCTGATCTGGCTGACCAGATCATTGGTCATATGACTGTAATCGGCGCCTTGCACCCGAGCGACATCTTTCGGCGAAAGGTTCCTAGTGCCTTGCAGACTCTTCCAGTGGAATTTGACGTAGTGCACCTTGTCTTTGGCATTGACGAACTTGTAAGCATGCACGCTGTTGCCATCCATTTCCCGATAGCTGGCCGGGATGCCAGCGTTGGAATACAGCTCGGTCAAGGTGCGGGTTGCTTCAGGTACGTGGGAGAAGAAATCGAAGCGTCGCGAGTCGTCGTCAAGGTTGGTGCGCGGATCGGGTTTGAAGGCGTGGACCATGTCTGGAAACTTGATGGCATCACGGATGAAAAAGGTTGGGAAGTTATTGCCCACCAGATCCCAGTTGCCATCGGCGGTATAGAACTTGGTGGCAAAGCCGCGAGGGTCGCGCAGGGTTTCCGGCGAATGAGTGCCGTGTACCACGGATGAGAATCGTACGAACACCGGGGTGACAGTGCCGGAGGTAAAGACCTTGGCCTTGGTCAACTCGCTGAGGTTGTCGGTGGCGGTAAACACACCGTGGGCGCCGGTGCCGCGAGCATGCACTACGCGCTCGGGAATGCGCTCGCGATCGAAGCGCTGGAGTTTCTGGATCAACTGCACGTCCTGCAGCAACACCGGGCCGTTGGCCCCGGTGGTTTGTGAGTTCTGGTCGTCGCCAACCGCCGCGCCGTTGTCACGGGTCAGTTCAAGGGCCTGGGCCGAGAAAGACAGTGCGCTGGTGGTCAAGATGCACAGGAATCGCTGTGGGGTAAAAACACTGAGGCGAGAGGTGCCCGTCATTCGAGACTCCTGGGGTGTTGGATGTAGAGAAGCAGTCGTAGGCCCAATGGTTTTTTCGCCGGGAAGGGGGGCTGGTTTTCTTGCAATGATGGGCACAGGCTGCAGTCCTTATGCGATGACTGTTTCTCTAGGTTCACCCAGGACGGCGCACAGCGAATGTAGGACTTGTCTCAATTTCGCTCGTTGAACGTTCAACGCTCATCTGCCGCAGTGCGTGTAGACGCGCTATTGAGCAGGCGGAGCCGGGCGCTCACTACTTCTGCGCATAGAAAATATGATCACCGATACGCACCGTTTTCTCGAATTCCCGAATCCAGTCCGGCCGCACCCGATGGGAATGAAAGTGCGTGGCTCCCAGCGTAATGTCATGGTGATCACCATCGATCACGTCTTTCGCGATGGCCTGAGCTTTTTTCCAGGCCCGAGGCTCCTGCGGGGTAGGGGCGCGTTTTGAATGGGTCCAGGAAAACTGCCCGCGCTCATAAACGACCTCGCACACATCGCCTTGTGTCCACTTGGCGCGATTCATTGTCACCATGGCGACCGCAATCTGCCCGGATTTCGGTTCTCCACGTGCTTCATGATAGATATTCAACGCCAAACAGAATAATGCACTACCGGGAGTCATCGATTTACCTTTCTCGCCACTTGAGTTCAGTGAATGCAGTGTCTCCAAGGCGCTATTGACCATTGGCCGGACATTCGCCAGAGGTGTTAGGGGACTGGAAGTGGTCTATTTTCTATAGAGGAACTGTCTTGTTTCTAACTGCTTTGAATATTGGGCGGATATTGCTAAAGGTTTAACGGAATCAGTGAGATGGCTGATCACTGTCCTTGGCTGAAACTCATGGGTTAGATCCAGCGCATCCGCACCATTCTCTGTTTCTCCTACAACCTTGTAACCCTCACTCTCCAGCAAAAAACGAACGGTGAACGATCATACGGACTGCGAGATGGTCTTCGACAATGGCTATCTGGTTGTTCATGGTGCAGCCATTGGATTAAGTGAATCAGGCGATTCTCCACCAGTCATCCAGGTATTAGCAATTCATGGGTGGTTTTTTGAGACAGATCTTGAGTGGTTTGGGTGTACCGTCTTATCCGCCAGTCTGTGAGGACATCGCCTCACGGGCTCGTTGTATTTTGTTCAAAATATCTTTTCCCTTTGCATTCCAGACATAACGAGTTGGCTATGGTCGAGTTCGAGGCGGACCTGCGAGGGAATGGCCATCGCACGAGCCAAAGGAAAACTGCGGGGAAAGCAACCCAAACTCTCCCGCAAACAGCAGAAAGAGTTGTGTCGAATACATGGCAGCGGAACCTATTCGATCAGTGGCTTGGCTGAACTATTTTGGTTTCGCGTCTGACGGTGCACCGAACTCTCGCTCGTCATCACGTTCACATGGCGCTGAAATACTCTTGCCACTTCTATAGGAAGCTTCCGAACGCCCGTAAACACTTATTTGGCGACAGCACTTGCCACTGCTGGTTTTGCGCTCGTGGTGGAGTTTTCTGGGGTGCCGGCCTACACCCCCAAGGTAAACGGTGTTTCACAGCACAAAATTGGGCGCAGAGGGTACGAATATCGTAGTCAGGCCATGTCGTCTGCAGTTCAAGGTCATCAGTCCGCCGAGATTGCCAAGCAATTGAAGATCGGCCGCTCTATGGTCTACAAAGGGTTGGTATCTAAAATAGCTTAACGTACGTTTCCGTTCGGTTGGACTTCAATCCCCTCACCTTGACGACGTAGGAGCATCAGCGTGATCCGTTCTTTTGTAGTCAAGTGGTTGTAATGATTTTGTATTCCAACACCTTATCTCGGGTGTTGCACTTGATCCTTGAGATCGCTGTTACTTCCAGTAAAAGCATATCGCGCTTTGTTACACATCGTACGTTGCGCTTTCGACGAGCGCATATGCATCGTAGCGTTTCCGGCAGCACAACTCCGTTGAAAACGAGGAGCATGAAGATGGTTCGCAAACTTAATACGGTGGACAACGTTAGGGCGTCACTGGTGCGGAGGAAACTCCAGCAGGGAGCCGTAGCTGGTGTGGTAGTTCAATCGAGCACAGGGCTCGTCGACTCGAATGGCGATCCACTCATACAAAGCCAGGATTCACTCTCCAGCATCTCTGAGCAATTCTACGACATCCTGCGACACAGTATTCTCGGTGGGGCGAATCTTGTCCCTGTCGTCGGCGGACTTCTGTCATACTTGGGTGCACTATTCATACCAAACATCGGTGAGTCACCAGAGCAAATGTGGAGGCGTCTGATCGAAGCGAAAATTTCAGACGCATTGATGAAAAAGGTTCAGCGGGATCTGGTTGGTCTTTCGGATGTGGCCAGTCTATACAAGAATGCTGTTGCATTCGGAAACAATGAGACGATCCGAGAACAGAGCATTGCGGCCAATACGCAGTTCACCGCCATGCTGCCGGGATTTCAACTCAGTGGAGAGCAATCGGCACTGCTACCCCTATTTGCAATTGCCGCCACTCTCCATCTAGCCTTACTTAGAGACATGGTGCTAAAGGGTAAGGAAATTGGCATCAGTGACGCGCATGTGGCCAGTCTCGCAGACGGTATGATCGCCCTGATCAAGCGGTATTCCGAGTATGTGGACACTTATGTCGCCGCTGCAATCGACAAAACACGACGCGATAATCCGAACGGGACCGATTGGAAACGCAGGAACATGCCGCTGTCAGCCATGCTAGAAACAAAGGCTCACTATCAGATCACTGTCATTGATCTTCGAGATACATGGAGCGGATTGGACCCGATTCGTTTTCCTGGCAAGTCTCTCATAAAACTTGATCGCGAAGTGTACACGCCAGTCCTCGGCTGGTGGGACTCCAAGAATCGTCCTCCTGAGGTAATCCCCGTGTGGGAACGTCCGCAATCGCCCTTGGAGGTTCTTAAGGTATGGGACAAGAGTCAATCGCGCACGCGTTTCATCTTCGGCTTCGAATCAAACTACGCGGACGGTAGCCGACTCAGCTCCGGCTCAAAGATTGACACTGTCTATCACGTTCCTGCTGGACGCTACATCGACGAGGTTGTTACGCAAGTTACTAGAGGTGTCTTCCACATGAGTTTCCGCAGCGATGGACACTGGAAGGGGGTGGGGAAAGCCAGGCCCTCCCAAGACTCTTTCGTCCACAGATTTCGAAGCGCCTTTTTCGGGCACAGGCTGTCCTCAGTTCGAGCCTTAGGCAAAGGAGACAGGGCGGCTGAAGGGGCGGTGAGTGGTTGCGTACTCGGATTTCAGTTGATCGATCAGGACGCCACCTCGATATCCCTTGCAGCGTTCGACGCGATCGCTCCCAATATCGCACCGCAGTTGCTTGAGTGGATTGCCGACTGAACTGGACTTGATCATCTTTCGCGCCGGACGATCATGGCGTAGCTGATGGCTTGATCCATCCGGATCCCGGTCGTACTCGGCCACCACATCAAACAGGTCGTGGACGATCTGCGCATTTGGACAATACACGCCAATTTGCAGCTCGTAGGCGGTGGTCATGTCGATGACCACCGCCCTGAGCCACAGTCGCGGCGATCTCACGACCAAGACTCATATGCTTTGCGATTCGAACGGAATCACTCTGTGTTTCAACCTGTCAGGTGGACAGGCCAGCGTATTGCTCGTATGCGCTGCCGGATATCCGGTTCCAGCTCGCGCGCTTCTCGCTCAACTTCGTACAAGGCCGCGATGTAGTGCAGCGCTTTTTCGGCAATCTGGCTCTTGTTGGTCGCGTGCAAGTCGAAGAACTTTCGGCGTGCATGGGCCAGCTTCTCGTTGACCGACTTGTGATGGGTGGGCGGATGCAGGCGCTGAGTGCAACACGGTTATTGAATTGAAGTGGGCGCATCGTGCCGCATAGCCATGGCCTTTTGCATCACCTCACTCATCATTTCGATCGGATATTTGAAATCGAAACGTTTACGGGTCGCATATTCAGTTGTAAGGCAATGGCATCCAGCTGTTCTTGGCTGTATCCCGACAAGTCCGTACCCTTGGGCAGGTACTGACGGATCAGACCGTTGATGTTTTCGTTGCTGCCGCGCGGCCAGGGGCTGTGTGGGTCGCAGAAGTAAATGGCCACCCCGGTCTGCTGGGTGATTTCAGCATGCCGCACCATTTCTCGGCCCTGGTCGTAGGTCATGCTCTTGCGCATCGCCAGCGGCATGCCATTGAGCGCTGCACTGAAGCCCTCCATCGCCGAGGTTGCCGTCGCGTCATTCATCTTCACCAGCATCAAGTAGCCACTGGTGCGCTCCACCAACGTGCCTACGGACGAGGCGTTGGCCTTACCCTTGATCAGGTCGCCTTCCCAATGCCCTGGCATCAGCCGGTCTTCGATCTCCGGCGGGCGCACATGAATGCTGACCATCTCGGGGATCTGGCCGCGCTGATCTACGCCGCCAGAGCGTGGTCTGCGTGTCGTCTTGCTTTGGCGCAGACAGGTGATCAGCTCCTTGCGCAGCTCACCGACTGGCAAGGCATAAATCGCGTTATAGATCGTCTCGCGGCAGACGTAAGCATCTCTGAGGTTGGGTATGTTCTGCTGCGCAGCTTGCCGGCAATCTGCTCGGGAGACAAACGCTCACGCAGCATATGAGCCACTAACTCGAAGCGCTCGCTACCGGCAGCAGCTTTCGCATCGGTCGACAAACCTGGCGGCGGGCCTGCATCTGCTGCTGAGCCACACGGGCCGAGTAGTAGCCGCAGGCATCTTGATTGCGACGCAGCTCCCGGCTGATAGTCGAAGGGGATCGGGTAATCAAGCAGGCGATCCTACGCAAGCCGAAGCCTTGGGCATGACCGATTTGAATGGTGGCGCGCTCTTCAACACTGAGTTCGGATTAAGACATAGGGGCAGCACCGTACCGGAAAGGTCAGGTGTTGCACTCAGTTTTTGCCGCCGCCAAACTATTTTCAATATTATTTACCATTAAAAAGAAGTCATGCCTACTGGAGGTACCCCGGATTTTTCGTAAATGTAATTTCTGTTAAAGCGACAGCAACCGATCTTCGAACTGGATACTGAAGCGATTCATGGCCGCTTTTCAGTCCCGGATCGGCATTGTCTGTTGAAAACATGGCGTCCAGGAGGGGGGAAGTGTCAGATTAGTATCGACGGTGCCATGCTCGACCTTAGAGAGCAAGCTGCGTGTAGGCAGCCGCGAATCGGTGCTGCGCCTGCCAGATCACCTCACGGCTTTCATACTCTTTACGCTTCTCGACACCGGCGTATCCCGCGCCTGCATAAACCGCGTTTTTGTCACCATACAGCAGTTCGGCAACCTGCGTCACGTCGGCCACATTCTACGCTTTATATGATTTTTATTTCTCGGAATAACATCACAATACACTCATCTTATTCTGGATTGTAAAAATTGCTCCTCATAAAATAACCGGACATCTTCATTCCCCCATATTCCTCCACGATACGAGCCCGCAGAGAGGTTTTTGAACTTGTGTAAAAAATCAACAGGCAATGCCCTGCTGAGAGGGTGTGACAGCCACATGCGTAATAATAGCCTTTCGTTTTCAGCACCTGAATACTCTTCGCGTGAGTGTAAAGTTGTATGGCTATTCAAGAACAGCACATCACCTTTGCAAAGTCTGAGATTAAAACCAACATCATCGCTTTTCGCACATTCATCTATGAGGTCCAGAATGTTAATCATTGATTCACTCAGCGAAAAAGCCTTGGTCATCTCGTCGTTTTCAATAAAGCAGCGAATGTAATGGGCTACAAACTCAGAGCGCCTAGCAGAAGAATGAAATATTTTTGAAAGATAAAAACAACTCTCTCCCTCTGCGTTTTCCCCGTGCCGACTGAAAGGAAAATAACTTTCCATCGCATCTAAATCCGATTGCGACATGTGTTTTTTTATCTTGTCATATAACTTGATTGAACTGACGACCCTAGTGCAGCCACCACTTTTTGCCTGAGTATGGCAGAATAGGACATTTAAATCACACCTGTCGGTATGTAGCGGCATTGATGCTCTTGACCTGTAGCCTGCCTTCTCGGATATTTTATTATTCGTCTTCCTGAAAGCAATCTCCTCAATAAATTTCGGAGCGGGGGTTTGTGAAACTGGCCAGCCGATATGCCGACACACATTGAGCAGAACAGATTTGGCACGGTTAATGCTATCGCCATTATATGTGTTTTTCAGGATCACACACCCACTGCCTGACTCCAATTCATTAATGATTTTATCTGCGACCTTGAGTATTCGCGAGCTTATCTTGCTCATTTTGAAAGAGCTTACAAAATAAGCGTCGTCGTTAAATTCAGGATAATTTTCTCCATATACAGGAGGGCAGTGTATTATCAGCATCGCGGACTCTCGCTATTTATATGTTTTAACTTTTTATCATTTTGAAATTTTCACGAGTCAGACTCACTATTCTGCCGCTTGAAAGTATAAATGCAGGTTCAAACGGATGAATAAAGCATGAGTAGACTTTGACGCCATCCTCATCAATAAGAGGGGCGTAATAAATTTCTCCTCCGGCACTTTTCACCTTGTCAATAAGGCGGTGACGGTATTCGCACATGTTTTGCTCTCTGATACCCTCACCTTCATCTTTAAAGTCACACTCCGCGATATCAGAAAGCCCTCCTCTGATTTTTGTGATATTGAAAAATCTCATCACGTCATCGTTATTCATGTCTCCATACTCTTTCTCGTACCACTGTTCCATGGCAACCCTTACTTCTACTTCATCACTATTCAGTTTTGAGTGTGGATGCGCCCTTCGCTGCAGCATTTCCGTTAAAGCTCTCTCAAGTGCGTAGTGATTATTCAGGGACGCCCCGCCCGAAAATGTCCTGAATGCTGGTTCGGGATGCTCAAGATAGACAAGGTAAACAGGTACCCCCCATCGTTTCGAGGTTATGTCGATTATATGCAGCTTGCTTCCATGAAGTTCTTTGCAGCATGAAAAATACAATGCTTTCAAGTCATCCGGGAGGCTTGAAGGACGAATACATTTATAGTCCTCATGGTTATTAAGTGCTACAAATTTTATTATGAAATCACCCAGCGTATAACGCTCAATAATTTCGGAAACACTATGAATGACACACTCCTCAGCACTTGTCCCGGCTGAAATACCACTTGTTGTGCTATATTTCATTAGGGATGCATAATCAAATTGATCCCCCTGTCTGTGTTCTGAAGTAAAACAACGGTGCTTAGGGTGCCCCTCTTCCGCCTCGATATAGGACGGATTGATCAATGCTATGGGTAGATAAATTTCTTCACCATTTTCTATTTCTCTGTACGGAATGCACATGACATTCTGTTCATTATCTGAAAGCAACGAAAATGGAATATCCTCATACCAAACAGGTTTTAATATCACGGACGATTTCTTTAATGTCATCCGGTCTTTTACAAAATCATAATGCAGGGCGCTGTGCTCTATCGCCTCAAAAATAGCCGACACCATCGACTGCCCAGCATCAACGCCTTTGCCTCCGCCTGCACTGATTTCATGCCCATCCTTGTAAAGTGTACAAATATAAGATTCTGGAGCCTCACCATATGCTTCGAATTCGAAACTAATATTTTTATTGTGCAAATATGCTCTGGCCAGACACATCGCTTCATCCAAGCCAACCATCCTTTCAGCCGGAAGTATATTATTCATGTCTTCTCCTTGCCCCTCCCTTAGTAGGGAGGGGCAACCTGAACGCAGTATTTATCATTTAGTCCGAATTGAAGTTTTGTCGGCTTTATTGGTTTGACGTCTTTTGGTATTAATCTCCCTCCCTATATTGCGAATGATGTCTTTCTCTGTGTCGGACAGCTTTGTCTCATGTTTTGCCGACTGCATAAAAGCAATGACATAGATGTCGCTTGGACAACCCATTGCATTCTCCTTTTTTATGAAATGCCACCCTAAAATTATCCTAAATTTCAGTGCAGTCAACCTTTGAAAATAATTCTTACACTCTTTAGTGGGCCTCAAAAAAATGGCTACAGGAGAGACGTTAATGCCAAGCGCACTTACTATCTAGGTATAGGCGCCTGCCAAGAAAACCGTAAATATTTGATTTGTTTAGAACAATTTATAATATTGCTAGTTGATTTTAGGCCAGTCTTGGATGCGTATTTCTGTATTTTTTTGATCAAAAGACGTCTGATTTCAACACTATGAATCCCCCCGGGTTGTAGTGGTCTAATGAAACCGGACACCCATTTAGGCGAGAATACTCGCCAGATCGAGGTGTCAGATGACCAAACAACGCCGCTCCTTTACTGCTGAATTCAAACGCGAGGCTGCTGACCTCGTGCTCAAGCAAAACTACAGCTACATCGAAGCCAGCCGCTCACTCGGCATTGGTGAGTCAGCGCTGCGCCGCTGGGTTGATCAGGTTCAGCAGGAGCGCCAAGGCGTCACTCCGCAGAGCAAGGCGCTGACCCCGGAACAGCAGAAAATCCAGGAACTGGAAGCCCGGATCGCTCGGCTTGAGCGAGAAAAATCCATACTAAAAAAGGCTACCGCGCTCTTGATGTCGGAAGATCACGAGCGTTTGCGCTGATTGATCAGTTGAGTGCCCATGAGCCGGTTGATTGGCTGTGTAAGGTGTTTGAAGTCACCCGCTCGTGTTATTACGCCCAGCGCCTGCGGCGCCGCACTCCCGATGTTGAACGGCTTCGGTTGCGTAGCCGGGTCAGTGAGCTGTTCTCGCAAAGTCGCAGCGCTGCGGGCAGTCGCAGCATCCTGTCACTGATGCGTGAAGACGGTGAGCAGCTCGGACGATTCAAAGTGCGCAGCCTGATGCGCGAGCTTGATTTAGTCAGTAAACAACCCGGCTCACATGCCTATAAACGAGCGACGGTTGAACGGTTGGATATCCCGAACATCTTGAATCGGGAGTTCGATGTGCCAGCCCCCAATCAGGTCTGGTGCGGCGACATCACCTACATCTGGGCCCAGGGGAAATGGCATTACCTGGCTGTCGTGCTGGATCTTTGTACGCGCCGGGTGGTGGGCTGGGCGCTGTCGGAAAAGCCGGACGCCGAGTTGGTTATCAAAGCGCTGGATATGGCCTACGAGCAACGTGGAAGGCCTCAAGGTCTGCTGTTTCACTCGGATCAAGGGTCGCAGTATGCAAGTCGTTTATTTCGCCAGCGGCAGTGGCGTTATCGAATGCGTCAGAGCATGAGTCGCCGGGGAAATTGCTGGGACAATGCGCCGATGGAGCGCGTGTTCCGCAGCTTGAAAACGGAATGGATACCGACCGTGGGCTACAGATTTGTTCAAGAAGCTCAGCGCGATATCAGCCATTTTTTGATGCATCGGTACAACTGGATTCGACCCCATCAATTCAACGGTGGGCTGGCGCCAGCTCGGGCCGAAGAAAAACTTAACGTCGTGTCCGGGATTAGTTGACCACTACAATGCCTTAAACTGAGGCCAACTAGGAGGTGCCATGAGCAACCCGCGTTATCCCGAAGAATTCAAAATCCAAGCGGTCAATCAAGTGATCGAAAAGAAACTGCCGGTTGCTGATGTAGCTGCACGTCTTGGCGTGTCGACCCATAGTCTCTATGCCTGGATAAAGCGCTACAGCAAACCTCAACGGCAACTATGCGTAAGCGTCCGCCGAAGTCACCTTGCATGACTCAGGCAGGCCCCCATTGATGCGGCAATAGCTGGTTGATCTCACTCGCCCGTTGCGTCGGCAGCTGCTTCAGCACATCTTTGAGATAGGCATAAGGGTCGTGCCCATTCATGCGCGCCGACTGGATCAAACTCATGACCGCCGCCGCGCGTTTTCCGCTGCGTAGCGAGCCCGCGAATAGCCAGTTAGAGCGACCAAGAGCCCAGGGCCGGATCTGATTGTCGGGTAGTCAGACGCGGTTGCCCGCGTCCAACCCCCTAAGAACCGTGCATGCGAGTTTCCCAGCACACGGCTCAAGCCTCTGCTAAGGCGCTATTGGGCACCCGGTTATACATCGTCGACATTGGCAAATTGCACATCCCTTGGGCACCGCAGGTGGTAGATCTCAAGATTGGCGGCCGCATCCGTCCCACCGTGACTCAGCTTCACAACATGGCGGCTATGCCATGGTGTGTCTTTGGTGACCGGTTTAAGGCATGCGCAGCAGCGGCCGCCTTGCTGTAGCCACACCCGATGCAGCTTGGCTCGACCCTTTGGGGAGATAAGCATTCTTTTGCCCCATCGGGATTCGAAGTACTCATCCCATTCAGGGTCGTGAGGGTTGGCAGCAGCCTTGATCTTGATATGTCGCACAATTGGCGTGTCCGAGGCGTCCAGTAACGTGTACTGACGCCTCCGACCATCGGCGGATTTTTCAGTACATGAGAATACCCATCGACGCGCCCCTTGTACTTTGAAATACCGATCCTTCACCCATCGGCGTGTCTTGCGAGGGTGGCGACGTACCGCCCATCGCCAGAGCATTTCCCACACGGCGCTGTCCACCTGGTTGAAGACCTTCTTGGCGACGACATGACTGTGATAGTTCGCCCAGCCCCGTAGAACCGGGTTGAGCAAACCTATCAAGTTAGACTGCCGTATCGTTTTGTTGGTCTTGATCAACTCTCGCAGCTTGGCAAGTAAAGCCCCGATGTTCGCCTTGGACGGCTTGATCAGGAGCTTGCCGTTGTACTTGCGCAGGTTCCATCCGAGGAAGTCGAACCCGTCCCCTATGTGCGTTACTTTGGTTTTTTCCGGAGAGAGGACAAGTCCACGTTCTGCCAGAAATTCAACCACGGCGGGCCTGACTTCATTTTCCAGCCACTCTTTCGAACAGCCAGTGATGATGAAGTCGTCTGCATAACGCACCATCTGCATTTTTCGGGCTGTCCACTTTGCGTTGGGAAACCTCTTTGCCAGCATCGCTTCCAACCCGTCCAGCGTCATGTTCGCCAACACCGGGGATATGATGCCTCCCTGCGGGGTTCCTGCGTGGCTGGGGAATAGCTGATTTTGGTGGACATAACCGGCCTGGAGCCATTTCTGCAAAATCGCCTTATCCATGGGGATGTTGGCGATCAACCAGTCATGGCTGATATTGTCGAAGCAGCCTTGAATGTCGCCCTCTAACACCCACTCCGCGTTTGCTTTTCGTGACAGCACACCAAAGCACTGCGCGGCGGCATCCGCAGTTGAGCGTTCCGGCCTGAATCCATAGGAGTTCGGGTCGGCGGTGGTCTCCGCTATCGGTTCCAGAGCCAGCAAATGAAGCGCCTGCATGGCCCGGCATTTCATCGCGGGAATTCCGAGAGGTCTAGTCTTACCGTTTTTCTTCGGAATGAGGACTCTCCGAAGCGGAAGCGGCGAGTAGCCTCGCCGCTTCAACGACTCTATCGCACCGATCTTTGCCCTAGGCGTATTCCAAGTGACCTTGTCCACACCGGGAGTATTTTTGCCTTTGTTTTCAGACACACGTTTCACGGCTAAAGCTTTGCCGCTAAACGAGTGAGTCAGCAGCCATTGCAAGGACGGCGTGGTGCAGTAAGCCCAGACATACGCGCGGTGATTTTTCTTCTCTCCGGGCGCAAGCATCTACACCGGAGTTTCGTCGTCATGGACGACTCGTTGGACCAGAACAGCTTCTCGCAAAGCGTCAACCAATGGCTGAAGCTGTACACCGGTCTGTCCAACCCATTGCGCGAGAGTTGAACGCGCGATGGCTAAGCCGGCTCGGCCAAAGATTTTCTCTTGCCGGTACAGCGGCAAAGTGGTCAGCGAACTTCGCCACCATCACATGAGCCAGCAGGCCTGCGGTTGGAATTCCCTTGTCGATAACCTAGGCCGCCACCGGTGCCTGGATCAGTGTTTTGCACTGACGGCAGGCCCATTTTCCGCGCACATGCTGTTCGACGGTGAACACGCCCGGCGTGTAATCCAGCTTCTCGCTGATGTCTTCGCCGATGCGCTGGAGTTGGCAGCCGCAGGTGCACTGGGTGTTTTCCGGCTTGTGATGAATTACGGTGCGTGGAAACTGCGGTGGCAGCGGCGCGCGCTTGGGTTGCTGGCACTTTTCTTCTGGAGCGGGAGCCGGCCGGAGGGCCTTCAGCTCGGCGTCGATAGCCTCAAGATCCGTATTGAACAGGTCGTCGAGCAAGTTACCTTGCTCAGGGCTGATCTGCTCGCTGCGCTTGGCAAGCCTGTGCCGCTTGAGGATGGCGATCTCGTGGGGCAGTTGCTCGATGATGGTTTGATCGCGGTGGATCTTTCTGTCCATGGTGTCGACCTTCGACATCAACTGCGCAGCGAATGTACGCAGTTGGTCGGGGGGCATTTGGTCGAGGTTGAGCGAGGAAGTCATGCCCTGGATTTTACCAAAGCAGATCGCCTGCGGCAGCAGGCCGAGGCGCTAATTGCGGTTTTTAAAGCAGTGTGATGGCGCCACCAGCGCCGACACGCTGCCAAGGCAGACCGAGCACCAGGGCCTGAAGTTGTTCGGTATCCCGTTCCAGCTCGCTACCTTGTCGAATGCCTAGCCAGTGGAATTTGCCTTGGTTCAACCGCCGTGCCGCCAGCCAAACACCAATCCCGTCATGAACCAGCACTTTCATTCGGTTATGCGAAGCAGAAGGCAATACGGAGCATGGCGCTATACGCCAGTCATGCTCCGATCCCGCGCGGTCGCAGACCCTGTGCACGTCGGGAAGTCCTTCGCACAGAAACTGGGAGATCTCAGCGGCGCCCGGTGCGCAAGCACCGGGCGGAGCAGGAAAGGCCAAAAGCCGTAACCTTGCTGTTCACGTCGCTGAGAAGTCGGATACGTCCGTAGTACCTGAGAAGCCATCGAACAAAGGGCCTGGCCTTGCGGAGATAGTGGAGGAAAGGGACGTAGCCAAGGGAAGCACCAGCAGGCCTCCCGCGCCCCGGACACTGAGCCTGATCAGCTGCGCGTCGATGGGACTTGAATCACCTTAAACGTGCCGGGACATACTCCAACACCTCAGCCACATCCTCACCCAACTGGCGAAGCGTCCCACCGCAACCTGGGCATTGGGGCTCGGGCAAATGCACGGTGGATTTCACGTGGCATGTGTTCGGGTAATGGCTAGCGTCGAGAGACGGTGCGCGATGGCGGTTCGGTTGCAGGTGTCAGTTCAGTTTGGCTGACTTCTAACTCTTCAAGACTCAACTGGAGCTGGTCGATCATCGCATCCAACTGCTCAGAGCTGCGCCCGAACTGCATGCGCCACAGCTTGGCAATCATCAGTTTCAAGCACTCAATCTCTGCACGCAAGGCGGTGACCAGAGCCTTCAAAGCCTGGGGGGCATTTGGCAGGGAGTCGGTCACTGAAGTCATGACCGAATCCTACCGACATTTTTCAGCGATGCAGGTCAGACTGCGAGGATGGGTGCTGTACGAATTGGCCTGCGCCAACCAATACCTTCCAACAGCATCGACAACTGCGTGGTTGTCAGTGACACAATGCCGCTGGTCGCTTGCGGCCAGACAAAGCGTCCTTGTTCCAAGCGCTTGCAGAACAGGCACAAACCGTCGCCATCCCACCACAACAGCTTGATCCGGTCACCGCGCCGTCCGCGAAAGGCGAAGATCTGACCGGAGAACGGATCCGCTTCCAGCTGAGTCTGCACCAACGCCTGTCTTCATTGCTCCATCCTCTCAAAGGTTGGAGCCTCCGAGAAACCCGGGGCGGTTCAAGGTTTTTCATAAGTGGGTGCCCGATTTCATGAGCCCGCTCCGAGAGATCATGGGACGCTCCAGATAGGTTTGACAAATATGAAGGTATTCGTCCAAGCCCAATACCGTTTCCACAAAGCCACGATGACTTCAACCGAAAGGACTTTTTATGCCCATTGACGCCAATCGATACGCCAGCAGCAACAATTATTCCGATCGATACGCCAGCAAAACCCAAGATATTGCCCCCGAACCCCAAGCACGTCAGGGCTCATGGCAGCAAACGCCAGCCTCCAGTTGGAGCCAAACGCCAGGTACCAGCCATTCATCCAATGCCTACTCGGTTTACAGCGGCCCCAACAGCAGCCCTTCCACAGCGCTCGTGGATAAAAAACCAATATCCGGTTTGAGCGCATCCAAACAACAAGAACTCGATCGGGCGATGAAGACGAGGGACAGCCTGCAAAAGCTTCCGAACGACTTTCCTATTCGAAGCCTCACTCGCGATGAGTATCAATCCCCTATCGAGCTGCTAGACAGAAAAATCAACAGATTGGCGAACAGCACTGACAGCAAGAATCCGGTCACGAAGTTCAGTAACCACCTGGAGAATAAAAAGGAAGAGAAAGAGTTAAACAGAGAGATGGCTTCACTGTACAAAAAAGCCCGGGACATCCAGCACAACGGCACCAACCCAACCGATAAAAACCGCGCCTCCAACGTGACGGATACACTGACAAGTCTGGGCAGAGAACAACCCTGGTTCAAGGACATCCGTAAAGAAAACAGGGCAGACAAGTAGAAATAGACGGCTGTCTGTTGGCGCTGATTGAAAACTGACCCACCGGAGCAAGAGTCCACAAGTCCTGAGTGTCTGGATCATTCCACGAATACGTCACAGCAAGCCCTCCTATACGTTGGTTGGGAAAATTATATGAAAGTGAGGGCTGTTTGGGGGGCGGTGGAAAGTCTAAATGTTGTCATATTGTAGCTTCGCTCCCAATGGGCCTTGTAGCTTCGCTCTCGCCGGGCCAAGCATGGTGATTTTTCAGGGGGTTGCAATGTTTTCTAGATTAGAGGGTATGGCCAGTTTACAGCGTAATAGAGTTGAAGTATCGGTAAGGTCGGAAACCGAAAGAACGCGTGGCAGGAACTCACCGCCATCCGTCGAATTGACTCATTATAAAACGCTGCAACCGACCTCAATGTTGTTTGACATCAGTCTCAAGGACGGAAAGGTCCAAGCGGATGCGACGGTGGCGAGTCAATATATCGCGGGTCATCTCAATCAGGCGAACAAGCATTATGTCGCCGACTTTCCCACCGGGACGGGAACGAACACGTTGCGTATCAAGGATGAACGGCAGCATCTGTTTTATATCCAGTCCACGCCTGCTGTCGCAGCGGTGGTCAAAAGCAGTCGACCAGCAGAGACCGGCAACGGATTGGGGCAGCCTTTAAATAGCCCAGGCAGGGCCCACCTTGGGCTGATCAGCCATGTGCACACCACCGTTGACGGCCAGCAGTACCGTCTGGAGAACGGACGTCTGTATCGCTTTGAGCCACAAGTCACCTCCTGGCTTCCCGACGCTGACAACCGCACGCTCAGTCGTCTTGGCCTGGCCAAGGAGGGCCAGTTGCTAAAGATACTTGAAGGCGTGGCGGACAGCAGTGCTGAAGGGCGAACAACGGTTTCCCTGAGTCAGGTCCAGGGCTTTTCGGTCCTGCGGCTTCAAAGGGCTAGCGAGCAGACCTTGCGTCCAATTGATGAGACCGGGGAGCCTGTTGAACTCAAGCGCATCGGGCTGACCGGCAATACCCTCTATGGTGCTAATGCACATGGCGAGTTACTGCGGGCCGATCTGGGCCAGGCCCGAAACGGCGTGTTGTTGATGAACTGGCAACCTGTCGAATCGTTGGAGCTGGCGTTGAATGGGGCGGTCAGCGTCGAGGGTTTTTTTCATGATGATGTAGGACAACTTAATGCTCAGATTCGGGACTCACGCCAGCAACTGCATAGCTCTCCGTTAACCCGCGTGGAATCGTTGAGGCCGGAATGGAACCTCAGCGACGTGCTGGTCAAGGGCGTTGAGCAAGGTTTGCCACTCCCCAGCCTACAAGCATTGGCAGCGGTCGTTGATCTCGGGCAGCGGGGAAGACTCGCGCTGGACGCAGGTAGCCTGTTGTCCTGGGATGCCGTGGCGCAACGCTGGGAAGGCACCTCGCAAAATTGCATCGAAAGCATGGAGCGCGGGCTTGATGGTCGCGGCTATGTGCTACAGGAAGGGCAACTGAAGGCGGTGGCGACTCGACAAGTACGAGCGCCGATCCATGAAGGAGCCAGCTACGAGTTGGCCGCTGTTCCCGCGCCGCGCACCCATGTCGTCGTTGACGAGGTGCTGGCTGGGGATAGTCAGCGACGTATCACGATGTTCGCCATAGCGGATAGCCGAACCTTCGCGACCGTCGATCAAGATAATCGGCTTCAGGTTCACCTGGATGGCGAGGTCAGGTCGTTGGCACTTCCCGTGCCTGGCGTCCAAGCATTGGCCCTGGATCATGAAGGCCATCTCTACGCACAGAGCAGAAACGGCGAGTTGTTCAGGCTGGATCACCAGGGCTGGCAGGGTCACTCCGGGGTACCGTCGAGTTGGAGCAAGGTCGAGCTGCCGAATGGTCAACGGCTGGATTCGTTGCGGATGGGGGCTGACAATCACCTGATTGGTGGGTGGGATAATCGTTTCTATCGATTGGGCACTTCTGCCGAGGGGAAGTTGGAGTGGGGGCCGGTGCGGTCCTTCACTCAGGCGCCAAGTCAATCATTGGCCGAGAAGTTATCAGGTCCTCAACTACGAGCACAGGTCCAGGGTGGAGTCCTGTCGGTCAGCAGTAACGTGATGGGGCAAACCTCGGAAAACATCCCGCGCAATCGCGGCTTTTTTTCGGGGTTGAAGTCGCACTTTCATCCTTTGGACAGCTTCAGGGAAATGGGGCTGGACATTCAGCATCGGTTTAACGGACGTAGAGGCTTGGAGAGTGTCTACGCGGATGACAAAAAACTGCATGAACAACTCAAGCCGCTTTCGCACGCCAAGCCAGTACCAGGCAATCTTAAGGTCCGCCTTGCCTTTTTGAGCGAGTCCGGGCCGCGACAGGTGTTGGCCAAGGCAATCAGCGATGCGCTGGTTCGCGTGGAAAAAAACAGTGAGGCATCCGCCCGATGGTTGGGTGAGGTGCATGGGCTTGCGTTTGATCCGAAGCTCGTCTTGAGTCGGGCGAGTATTCAACCTGAGTCGACGCTTCATCAACTATATGAGGCTTTCAAACGGGTGTCGCCTACCCCGGCGAAGCCAACTGCTGCCCTGCTTGCCAATTTTGAGGGACAGGCCCTTTTGCTCCCGGCATGGGACCCGGAACGAAAACGTGATCGCAGTCATCCCTCGGCGTTGATCGAGGGGAATCTGATTCACCACGCGAACACCCTCAAGCAACTCTCCGATCTGGCGGTCGCACTCGAAAGTGCCTCAGCTCATAGCCCAAGCGCTCTGGCGAGAGTTGAGCAGTCCTTGCAGACCGTGATGCAGGCCTATGCCCAGAGCCCCGTGTATAAACTGGCCACCCAAAATATACCCAGCTATGACAAGGCCGAAACCCTTTACAAGAATTTCAAGTTGCTGGCCAAGGATCTTGGAACGCCAGGGTCCGCCCTCCATTGGCATCTTACGCGGTTGCTGGGTTTACCCGCCGATGCAGGCCTCAAAGAAGCAATGACCCGGGAAGTGCAGCAACTTGGTAGTGGCCAGACTCTGGCCTCGAGCCGTACCCAGGGTAAAAGTCTTGGAGTCATGGTGACCGGAATAAAACCATTGGCACCGGTGGAATTCTTCGTGGGGGTTTCCAAGGCCCATGCTAACGGCGTCAGCATCAGTCGAACCGATAAAGGCGCCAGGGTTGAAATAAGCATGGATGACACCCGGCGATTGGCGGCCTCGGTGGCTTCGGGGCTGACCTTGGGGCGAGGAGCGCAAGCCGTGGGACCGGGGCTGAGGGTCGCCGCGGAAGTGACTGCGGCCGTAGCAAGGAATACCGGCTCGACCATCAGCTTCGATGTGAAGGAAGCGGACTTTCCCAAGATGATGTCGATCATCATGGGAGAGCAAGGCAATGTCTACGACTTGCTGGCGTTGGGTCAGGCACATGTGGCGGGTAAAAGTTCGAAAAACAACGTCGATCTCAGCCTGGATGGGTTGGCGCAATTGCGTTTGCTCTACAACCCCCAAGAGGACATCGCCGAGCTGGACACGGTGATTCGAGCAGGCTTTGGCGTGGTGGGCAGTCTCAACGTGGCGCACGCAGACAATAGCCAGTCAACCAGCCGTGGCGCGACGAACATCAGTCACAGTGGCGGAGCGAATCTGCAACTTGGCAGGCAGGGCGGTGTAGGTGTCAACGTTGCTCCCCTCAATATGGTGATGGTGGGCATTCCGGGCGGCGGTGCGCCTAACGTCGCCGCCTTCGCGCTACCAGAGGTGTCGTTCATGCTGAAGTTTGATCGCACGCAATCACGGGGCTTCAGCTTCAGCTTCAAGCAGCCTGAGCCGGTGACACAGTTGCAGATTGACGGCGTTGTCAGCAGCTTGTCACGTTACTCCCCGGCGTTCAGGCAGGATCTGGGCGCTCTCGGGCTTTCGGGCAATACACAGGGTGAGCAATTGACCAAGCTGCAGCAGTTCCTGGCGAGCCATCCACCGGTGTCGACAAAGTCCGAGGCTTACCATGTTATTGTCCAGTTATTGGATAAATTGACTCACCAGCAGTACCTGCAGCAGAACGGACTTCGCCAACTGACGTCGGTCGAAGCTTCGGTCACCGCTGTTGGCTTGCGTGACGATGGGCAGCATGCCTGGTTGAACGATGTTGCACCGGCCAATAAGGCTGCCATTGTGCAGTGGCTCAAGGATGACCCACAGTTTGCCCAAGTACTCGACCAATTGCAGAACGGCGAAGGGACCTCGGTGAGAATCGGCCTCGAGTTGAAGCCGGATGTGTTGCACGCCATCGAGCGCAAAATCATCGACGGTGAAAGCCCGGAGCCGCTGATTAAAAGTGCCCTGAGTAACCGTGAGAACTTGCGTATCAAAAGTATGAGCCTCAGTCATACCGCGAGCCAGTCCCATGCCCTGTCGGTACCGGCAATGACGAATATCGGGTTTTCGAGCAATGCAGGACTCAGCCATACCCATAAACGGGTCAACGCCGACCTCGAGTACGGTGGGAATGCGGATAAACCGTTGAGAATGAACTTGAACGATACGCTGGGCAGCCTGCCGATCCATGATTTAACTATTGATTTGGCGGACCTGAGAGTGAAGGCGCCTAAGTTGGCATTGTCAGGTTGTTGAGATCGATGCTGCAGACAACTGTCCGATTTGATAAACAGGACGGTATGAGGTGTCCAACTATTGCCACACCCCTGAAGGGGTTCCGCCATCCTCGCGAAATCATTTCCTATGCGGTCTGGGCTTACTTCCGTTTTTCCATGAGCTTGCGTGATATCGAGGACCTTCTGGCATAGCGCGGGATCATTGTCAGCTATGAAACGATCCGAGTATGGGTTGATCGGTTCGGTCACCAGTTTGCCCGTTGCATTCGTCGTGACAGGCCGGTGCCCAATGACAAGTGGCATCTGGACGAGATGGTTATTACGATCAAAGGAGAGGAATTCTGGCTCTGGCGGGCTGTTGATGGCAATGGCGATGCGCTGGATATCCTGATGCAATCGCGGCGCAATGCCGAAGCGGCCACGCGATTTATGCGCAAATTGCTGAAGAAATACGGCAAGCCGCGCGTAGTGGTGACGGATAAGCTGGGTAGTTATGGCTGTACACTGCGCCACCTCATCCCCTGCACCAACCGTCGCAGCCACAAAGGGTTAAACAATCGGGCAGAAGCTTCGCGTCGATATACACGACGACGCGAGAAAATCATGGGCCGGTTCAAATCGCCTAGACTAGCCCAGAAATTTCTCTGCGCTCACGACCAAATGACAACCATTTTCCGCCCTCATCGCCACACCCTCTCAGCCGTTTCATACCGCCACGCCAGGGCAGACGCATTCAGCCTTTGGTGTGATTATGCGGGTGAAATCGCAGCCTGATTTTCCATCAAGCTACCTGATACAAACTGCGCTCAACCACCTGACAATGCCCTCACTGGTTCGAGCGCTGCGTCGGCTCGATGAGGTGCGCGGGTTGGGCATCGCCTTGCCGCCAGTTGCGGATATCCCGCCCAGCCGCATCGCAGCCTTGGCCCGTTTTGCCAACACCGCCAAGGTCACGGCCATCAATCGACTGCCGGCGTCGCGCCGGTTGGCGACGCTGGTAGCGTTCACGGTTTCCCTGGAAACCAGTGCGCATGACGATGCTCTGGAAGTTCTAGAGGCGCTGCTGCGGGATATTTTCAACATCGCGGAGAAGGCTGATAAGAAAGCTCGGTTGGGTAGCCTAAAAGACCTGGATCGCTCGGCGGCAATGCTTGCTGCGGCGTGCAAGGTCGTGCTGGATAGCTCAATCAGCGATGACAACGTCCGTGCCCAGATGAGTCTTGCTGGTGTTGCCTGCTCGACTTTTTCCGATTGCCTGATCCTCGCCGCCGACAGCCCCTTCGCTATACTGGTGGGCTTTGGCATAGCTGCCATCAATGAAAACCCACTCCATATCAATCAGGATCAGCCACAAGGGTAATCCTCCCCCTGAAATCGGTACTCGTCGGAAGTAGAATTTTCTCCTAATAGGATCAAGGAAATTTTGCGTGAAGACATCGCGTTTTTCAGACAGCCAAATCATCGCCATCCTCAAACAAGCCGAAGCCGGTAGTCCGGCACCAGAGCTATGTCGGGAGCACGGCATTAGCTCGGCCACTTTTTACAAGTGGCGGACCAAGTTCGGCGGTATGGATACGTCACTGATGGCTCGGTTGTGCGAGCTTGAAGAGGAAAACCGTCGGCTCAAGAAGATGGACGGCAAGGAACGTCTCAAAGCCGAAATCATCCAGGAGGTGATGGCCAAAAAGTGGTGAAGCCATCTCGACGACGAGAGATTGCGCTGCAAGCGGTTCGTTCAGGCCGGGTCGTGTAATGCCTTCGGTATCAGCGTCGCCTGTTATCGCTAGCAGCCACGTTTGTCGTCTGAGAATACCCAGATTGCCGACCTCCTGATTCGCCTGATGCACAATCAGCGTAACTGGGGGTTTGGCTTGTACTTTCTTGTACCTGCGCACCGTGAAGGGGCATCGTTCGAACCACAAACGGGTGTACCGGATTTACCGCGAACTGGAACTGAATCTGCGGATCAAACCGCGCAAGCGCATCGTGCGGGAGAAGCCAGAACCCCTCATCGTACCGGCAGCGATCAATCAGTGCTGGTCAATGGACTTTATGCATGACCAATTGTCCGATGGACGCAGTTTTCGATCAGAGCGGCCGTGCTGGTGGGCCATGACGGTGGCCCGGATATGGTCAATGGCATAAGGGAATATCACCTGACCGCCATACATCCGCAGACCGCGGACGACTTCCGTCATATAGCACCCTGGTATGCCAGCACATCTGGCACTGAGTTCATAAGCGACGACCTGTATAAGTCACTGAGGCTTGAACCGGTACCCGGTGCTTATCCAGCCACCTACCTGACCGGACCACAAGGGACCGATCAGCACGGGGCATTTCGCTACCCCTACGACACTGCTGGCAATGCCTTGATGCTGTCCGGTTATGTTGGAGCAAGCGAAACGGAACAGGGAGTCATGGATGAACTCAAGGCACTTCTGCAGCACTGGAAAAGTGCCGAGTACGTCAGTACCTGCGTTCTTGCTGATAAGCTGGAACTTATCAGCAACATGATCAGGCTGGGATTCTCGATTACCGCCTACCTCGTCAGTTTTTGCTCCGGACTCCAGCGGCGTCGCCGCTCTTAGCCAAGCAGTTCTACATTCTTATCGTTTTTATTGGTCATAAATTCAGTCGTTTGTCTACCCCTTATGTTAGGGAGGGAACGGTGTCCTGTCTTTCAATGGGCTCGTCCAGCGCGGGGCATTGGTTTTGTGCTCCGTGACTATTGCCTGCTTCAGTTAGCCAGCCTTATGTGGCCGCCATTTGAACATTCTTTCGGCAGTACCCTGAGCGGTTTTTCGAGACACGTCTCATATCATCAAATTCTCGCTCCAAAGAAGATAGTCATACCTGACGTACGCATTTGAACAGCGATGCCGGCAGGTTGATCAGTCGAGCCAACTGCTTTGCGAAGCATTGGTATATTTGTCGCGAGAGGTGTGAGTGTTGAATACAAAGCCAGTGAATGTCGCCGTAGTGGACGGCAAGACGATTACCGAGGCGACAGAGCTTCAGGTCGCCCATTCCGGTAAGCCCGTTCGGATCAAAGCGATCACTAACGGTAAATATATCCTCGCCGAAGGTGACAAGGGTGTCGCCCCGGAAAACATTACCATCAAGCGCGTAGGCAAAGACCTGCACGTGGCCCTGGAAGGTACGGATCCCGATCAGCCACAACTGATCATCGAAGGTTTCTTTGATTCACAAGGTCAGTTGGTGGGTGTCGCCGAAGACGGTGCTTACTACGAGTACATTTCTTCGGACGCTGAACAGGATCACTCTGCGGCATTCCTCATTGATGGCGTGTCTTCGCCTCAGGTTCTGGGTTCGGAGCAACTGGTTGGCTTTGGCAACGGCTTGGTCGCCGGTGGTGGTATTGGCTGGTTCTGGCCCGCCGTGTTGGGGTTGGCCGGGGTCGGTTTGCTCGGGGCCGCTTATGCGGTCGCTCGTGACGACAAGGACAACGACAACAACGACAGTGGTGGTGGCTCGGGCGAGGGACCTGAGACCCCTAGTTTGGACGATGTCAATGACAACGTTGGGGACAAGACGGGCCGCATCGAGAACGGTGGCGTCACCGACGACAGCACCCCGACCTTCAGCGGTGAAGGCACTCCGGGTAACACCATTATTATCAGCGACGGCGACAAGGTCATCGGCGAGGTGGTCGTCGGGGATGACGGTAAATGGGAGTTCACCCCCGAAACGCCGTTGAGTGAAGGTGCTCACGAAATTATCGTGGTGGAAAAAGACCCCGAAGGTAATGAAAGCAAGCCTTCCGAAGGCTTCGAGCTTATTGTGGACCTGACGGCTCCGGGCAAGTCCATCATCCGCGATGCTCAGGACAATGTGGGTGACGAACAGGGCACCGTGGGGCAAAACGGTGTGACTGATGACAACACCCCCACCCTCAAAGGCACGGCCGAACCCGGTTCGACGGTCGAAGTGTTTGCCAACGGCAAAAAAATTGGTGAAGCGCCTGTCAATGCCGACGGCAGTTGGTCGTTTACGCCAAATCCGGCGCTGGCAGACGATAAATATACGTTCACCACGGTGGCAGTCGACGCGGCGGGTAACCGAGGGTTGGAGTCCGACCCTTATGTCCTGACCATTGATACCGGCGATGTGGTCGCTGAGATCAGCATCACCGGTGCCACGGATAACGAGGGTCCGGTTCAGGAGCCGCTGCGCAGCGGCGATGTCACCGATGACACCACGCCGACCCTCAATGGTCTGACAACCCCGTACTCCACCGTCACCATCTACAACAACGGCCTGCCGATCGGCACCACCAAGTCCGATGCTTCGGGCAACTGGTCGTTCACCCCAGAGCTGAAAGACGGCCATCACCGCTTGACCGCCACCGTGATGGACGGAGATGGCGTTGAAAGTGATCCGAGCGCGGTCTTCGAGCTGGAGATCGACACCATCCGCCCCGGCAAGCCGGGCGAAGGTGCTAATGGCGGCATCGACAATGTGCACGATGACGTCGGTTTTCCTCAAGGCTCGATCCCCGATGGCGGCTCCACCGACGACAGCACCCCGACCCTCAGTGGTGGCGGCCAGACGCCAGGCGACAAGGTGGCCATCTACAACCAGGACGGTTTCCTCGGTGAGGTCGAAGTCAAAGCAGACGGCAGCTGGTCGTTTACCCCGAACCCGCCGCTCAAAGACGGCAGTCACGACTTCACCATGATCGTCAGCGATCCGGCCGGCAACGCCAGTGAGGAGTCCGATCCGTACACCGTGATCATCGACACCCAGGAGCCAGACAAGCCAGCGATCACCAGCGTGATCGACGATCAAGGCGATGTCACTGGCCCAATAGTCGGTGTGGGTGGTCTTACTCCAGTCACCGATGATGCTCAACCTGATTTCCACGGCACTGCCGAGCCGGGTAGCACCGTGATCATCTATGACCGGGGCGTGGAAATCGGCCGTGCTCCGGTCGATGCCAATGGCGACTGGACTTTTGAGCCGCGCCTACCGCTGAGCAATGACTCTCATGAAATCACCGTCGCGGCCATGGACGACGCGGGCAACATCGGCGAAAAATCTGATCCGTTCAACTTCGACGTCCTCGCAGGTGGTGCCCCGGCGGCCCCGGCCATCACCGGTATCATCGACAACGTGGGCACGGTAGAAAACGTGATGCCTGGCGGTGTCACCAATGATCCGCGTCCGACCATTCACGGTACCGGCGAGCCGGGGAGCACGATTACCATCTACGCCGATGGCGTGCCGTGGGGCACTACCGTGGTCGGACCAGACGGTCTGTGGAGCAAAGAGCTTGACGCGGATTTGCCTGGAGGCCTGAACAACATCACCGCCACCGCGACCAATGGGGCAGGCAACGTCAGCCCAGAAACCGGTGACTATCCGATCACCCTCGACATCACTCCACCCGCTTCCTCCACTGGGCAGCTACTGTTTGACGATGTCGGTGTCCCCGGCCCGATCAACGATGGCGATACCACTGACGACAACACCCCGACCTTCAGCGGCACCGCCGAGCCGGGCAGTTGGGTCATCATCCTCGACCAGGGCGCGGAAATTGGCCGCGAACGGGTTAACCCCGACGGTAGCTGGAGTTTTACGCCACGCACGCCGCTGATTGACGGTGATTACAGCTTCAGCACGATCGTGGAAGACGCAGCCGGCAACCAGAGCGCTGAAAGCCCGGCGACGGACTTTACCGTTGACACCAGTGCCGTCGTGATCAGCATCACCCACGCCACGGATAACGAGGGTACGATTCAGGATCCGCTGCGCAGCGGCGATGTCACCGATGACACCACGCCCACGCTGATAGGACAGGCGACACCGGGCGCGACAGTCACTATCTATGACAGCCTCAGCCAGCCGATCGGCACGGTTACTGCCGGTGCGAATGGGCGCTGGTCGTTCGACATTCCAACGTTGGGCGATGGCCCTCACAGCTTTACCGCGACCGCCACTCCCACGAGCGGTGTTGAAAGCCCTCCTACAACCCCGTTCACGCTGGAGATCGACACCATCCGCCCCGGCAAGCCGGGCGAAGGTGCTAATGGCGGCATCGACAATGTGCACGATGACGTCGGTTTTCCTCAAGGCTCGATCCCCGATGGCGGCTCCACCGACGACAGCACCCCGACCCTCAGTGGTGGCGGCCAGACGCCAGGCGATAAGGTGGCCATCTACGATAACCGCAACTCCAACCCCATCGGTATAGTAACGGTCAGAGACGACGGCACCTGGTCGTTTACCCCGTCCCCGCTCAACGACGGTGTGCACGACTTCACCATGATTGTCACCGATCCGGCCGGTAACGCCAGTGAGGAGTCTGATCCGTACAGGGTGATCATCGATACCGATGAGCCAGACAAGCCAGCGATCACCAGCGTGATCGACGATCAAGGCGATGTCACTGGCCAAATAGTCGGTGTGGGTGGTCTTACTCCAGTCACCGATGATGCTCAACCTGATTTCCACGGCACTGCCGAGCCGGGTAGCACCGTGATCATCTATGACCGGGGCGTGGAAATCGGCCGTGCTCCGGTCGATGCCAATGGCGACTGGACTTTTAAGCCGCGCCTACCGCTGAGCAATGACTCTCATGAAATCACCGTCGCGGCCATGGACGACGCGGGCAACATCGGCGAAAAATCTGATCCGTTCAACTTCGACGTCCTCGCAGGTGGTGCCCCGGCGGCCCCGGCCATCACTGGTATCATCGACAACGTGGGCACGGTAGAAAACGTGATGCCTGGCGGTGTCACCAATGATCCGCGTCCGACCATTCACGGTACCGGCGAGCCGGGGAGTACGATTACCATCTACGCCGATGGCGTGCCGTGGGGCACTACCGTGGTCGGACCAGACGGTCTGTGGAGCAAAGAGCTTGACGCGGATTTGCCTGGAGGCCTGAACAACATCACCGCCACCGCGACCAATGGGGCAGGCAACGTCAGCCCAGAAACCGGTGACTATCCGATCACCCTCGACATCACTCCACCCGCTTCCTCCACTGGGCAGCTACTGTTTGACGATGTCGGTGTCCCCGGCCCGATCAACGATGGCGATACCACTGACGACAACACCCCGACCTTCAGCGGCACCGCCGAGCCGGGCAGTTGGGTCATCATCCTCGACCAGGGCGCGGAAATTGGCCGCGAACGGGTTAACCCCGACGGTAGCTGGAGTTTTACGCCACGCACGCCGCTGATTGACGGTGATTACAGCTTCAGCACGATCGTGGAAGACGCAGCCGGCAACCAGAGCGCTGAAAGCCCGGCGACGGACTTTACCGTTGACACCAGTGCCGTCGTGATCAGCATCACCCACGCCACGGATAACGAGGGTACGATTCAGGATCCGCTGCGCAGCGGCGATGTCACCGATGACACCACGCCCACGCTGATAGGACAGGCGACACCGGGCGCGACAGTCACTATCTATGACAGCCTCAGCCAGCCGATCGGCACGGTTACTGCCGGTGCGAATGGGCGCTGGTCGTTCGACATTCCAACGTTGGGCGATGGCCCTCACAGCTTTACCGCGACCGCCACTCCCACGAGCGGTGTTGAAAGCCCTCCTACAACCCCGTTCACGCTGGAGATCGACACCATCCGCCCCGGCAAGCCGGGCGAAGGTGCTAATGGCGGCATCGACAATGTGCACGATGACGTCGGTTTTCCTCAAGGCTCGATCCCCGATGGCGGCTCCACCGACGACAGCACCCCGACCCTCAGTGGTGGCGGCCAGACGCCAGGCGACAAGGTGGCCATCTACAACCAGGACGGTTTCCTCGGTGAGGTCGAAGTCAAAGCAGACGGCAGCTGGTCGTTTACCCCGTCCCCGCTCAACGACGGTGTGCACGACTTCACCATGATTGTCACCGATCCGGCCGGTAACGCCAGTGAGGAGTCTGATCCGTACAGGGTGATCATCGATACCGTCGCTCCTGCAGCACAGGCGGTGAT
>NZ_JAEKEZ010000013.1 GCF_016650815.1 Pseudomonas sp. TH31
CGCATAACTCCTAGGTCGCGCGACTGGATCGCTACCCAGCGGAAGTGAATTAGCTCCAGCACTACTTCTTCAGTTATGCAACGGCTGATCTTCAGCGTGGCTATTGAGGGACGGGCCGACCCCTTGGTCTCATTCGGCGAAGCCGGTTCACCTGCTCCCCAAAAATGTCAACCACTAACATTGGGCTGTCGCGCTAAAACCTCTCGAGTTGCAAGCCTTAGCACCAAGTGGCATATTCCAATATGGAAAATTTATCTTGATCGGGATTCCGAACATGACACCTGGTGAAATCGGCATTGAAGCTGGGAGGATCTTCACTTACAACCTTCCGTCTAACTGGTTGTTTAGATCCCAAGAGGATCAAAACGATCACGGCATAGATGCTGAGATTGAGGTCACCGATAAGAATGGGGTTGCTCAAGGCAGCGAATTCGTTTTTAAAGTGCAAATCAAGGGTGAAGCCAATTGCACCTTGCTCAAAAGCCAGCAGGTAGTGTCTTTCAATCTTCCGACCAATAAGTTGAAATACTATTTATCATTTAATATTCCTGTAATTTTAGTTGTCGTAGATGTGTCGAGTGAAATCATTTACTGGGTCTCGATTACCGATAACGATGATCTGATCTCTAAGGCGAAAACAATAGAGACCAGCTCCACCCAAATCCATATCCCCACACACAATGTAATCAAACGACGTGACGAACAGCTCGCACAGAATGTGTTGGACGCAGTAATCTCCGCCTGGGATTTTTTAGCCTTAAAAGGTGTCAAGGGTTCAATTCAACGGTTTTCAAGTTTGGACCCCCAAAGGCTAGAAAGCAGAATTTCAGAGATGGGTAACGCCTTATACAAAGCTCATCATCAACATTTAGAAAATCTGCTCGGGCAACGTGACTTTTCAACAATTTACAAAGTCTCTGCCGACTTACTGATGTCAGCCATCGTGCCTGCGGCGGACCGGTTTGTCGCAGGACTTTTCTACCGCATAGCGTTGAGAGCTGCGCCGCTGCATCAAGCTATAGTTGAGCAGGTCAATGATGTTGCACAAATCAGCATGATCTTGATTTCTTTAGCTAGAAAAGAAAAATCCGTCAACCTCAGGCATTACGCTTTTGGCTTGGCACGAGCAGCTAAACTCAAGTACGAAATCGATAGCTTGGCAGCCAATGCCAATGCTGCCAAAGCTCTCAATAGTAGTCCCGAAGGGTATCTTTTCCGCCTTCAACTACATGAGCAGTATAAAACGGTCTGTACTAGTATAAAAAAAGTGATTGACCTTCTTAGCCAAGTTGCACATAAAGGCCAGTACCATATTCTTTATGAAACTTACCTAGAGTGCGTTACCTCCCTTATATCTTTCCGTATAATCCAGCAGGAAAAGGGAAGTGAGGAATCAGTTCAATTCTTTCAAACCTGGATGGTTGCTATATTTCAGTTTTGCCTTTCGTACTCGTTACTGAGCAAAGATTTTGATCGTGCGGAGAGGCTTTACTCACTGGCCCTCCATTCCAGCCTCCTCAGCGCTGACGAAATATCCGCTCTTCGATCGTTTATTGGCACCATGAGCCCTGATGGACTCGAAATAATCATAAACGTTGAAAATAATCATGAACCCATCGTGGGCACTAATTTTCTTGATGTTAGCACTGAAGATCAAAAGTCATACTTCAGAAACACGGCGCGAAACATGGGTATGGACCCCGAAGATCCCGATAATATAATGGGGCAGATTGTAGCCCGAGCATTGATGAATTACGACCCCACAGACATAGTGAAGAATTGCGAAAGTCTATTTGTTCACTACAGGCCTGGCGGGATTGTGGCGAATAGTTTGCAAATGCATTCCGCTGGTGGAATGCACTTGTTGGTTTGCCTAAAGCACAAATATGCTCACGGTACAGGCAATTTGCTCAGCCTTCTGTACGAGCCGGACGTGGATATTCCTGGACACGGATTCAAGAAAACCCACTGTGATAATTGCACTGACTGCAAACCTCGCCCATCTGATTGGAATTGGTCTCTAGCTTGGCAGGAGAGTGAAATAATTAAGCATGGCGATATATTAAAACTCTATAAAGATTGGTAGCTGGTTGGCGGTAACAGGCGAATAAGCGTAGTCTGTTGGTGGAGATATGCACGCGGACCCCACTTCAGCGCTAGTCACTTTAAAGCTAAAGGCTCTGGGCTCCTTCGACTGAGCCTTGCCACTGCGCTAGGATTTCAGCAGTTTTCATTGCGATAATTTCAATAGATATTCCTTTATTGACTACGAAGTTTTCAGATTGCACCGCTATTTGCTTTAGCAGGCTCCCTGCCTCTTCAGTGATCGCCTCCAGCCGGGAGTGCAATGCCATAAAGGCGGCCTCGTCGGCAAGCGCTATTTGACTACCGCTTCGGGAGCTATGTACAAGCCAGTTCCTCTCTTTCAGGATCGACTTAAATCTTGCCAGTAAGGCGTCCGGTAACTTATTAGCCCTCCCCAACTGGCTAATACTCGCGCCAAAGGTATTGCGTTGAGCTTTTTCAACGAGGAGGTTCCCTTTCTCCTCTCCCATCATCGGCTCCGCCAGCTCTACCAGCACGTAATACTGAGCAGTTGAATATTCGAGGATCTGTAATTGCCACAAGGCGAAACCCACCGCCTGGGTCAAGGATTCCAACCTTTCAGCCCTCAGGTGGCTGTCGTTTAGCGCAGTCATTCGCATTTCCATATCAGATAGAGTGAATCGTTTTTGGTCAGCTTCAGCAATGATCGCCGAAATCGGTTCGCTTCTAGACATTCGCCAGCGCGAGGTCTTTGCTAGATCCGAGTGCTTTCTGCGGGCTTGCAGAGTTCATCTTTGGTCAGGGAGTACTAGGGGCTACCCCGTCTAGAACCGCTAGCCTTGCTCCCCTCGTCTTGCGTCAAAAGCGCAAGCTCGGCAATTTATAGCGCTAATGGCACTGTGCTCCTATAGTGACTGAGTTGAATCGCCCCGGATTCTCTAGACACCTTGCAAGCTCATTGTGTAACGCTTTTCAAACTCTACCGGTGACAGCTGATTGTTGAAACCATGGCGGCGTTTTACGTTGTAGAACATCTCGATGTAATCGAACACATCACTACGAGCATCTTCCCGCGTGGTGTAGAATTTTCGCTTGATCCGTTCCCGTTTCAGAAGCTGGAAAAAGCTCTCGGCCACGGCGTTGTCATGACAGTTGCCTCGGCGACTCATGCTGGCAACCAAATTGTTTGCCTTCAAAAAGCTGCGCCAATCGGAGCTGCTGTACTGGCTGCCTTGGTCGGAATGAACCATCACCTCTTGCTTCGGTTTACGCCTCCAAACCGCCATCAACAACGCATCAATAGCCAAATCACTGGTCATCTGCGACTTCATTGACCAGCCAACGACCTGACGCGAAAACAGATCCAGCACCACCGCCAAATACAACCAGCCTTCATACGTACGAATGTAGGTGATGTCGGTGACCCAAACCTTGTTGGGTTCCACGACATCGAACTGGCGCTTCAGCAAATTGGGTGAGGCGACCGTTGGCTTACCGCCGTACTTTCCAGGGCGGCGTCGATAACCTGTCTGAGAACGCAGACCTTCAAGACGCATCAGCCTCGCCACACGATGACGACCACAATCCTCACCTACTTCGCGCAGATCGTCATGGATTTTGCGATAGCCATAAACGCCGCCGCTCTCCAGCCAGGAATGCTTGATCAAACCCAGCAGTCGCTGGTCGTCTTTGGCGCGTACAGATTGCGGCTCGGACAGCCAGGCGTAATAACCGCTGGGATGGACTTTAAGCGTCAGACAAAGCCGTCGAATCGAATAGTCGCCCGCGCCGTACTTCAGCCGCACTCCTTGGCAAAGTACGCGGCGGCCTTTTTTAATATGTCTCGCTCTTCAGTGACGCATTTGAGTTCCGCTCGCAGACGACGCAGTTCAGCGTGCTGATCATCGTCCTGCTGTCGTTCTTCTTGAGGTTTGCTGTAGCGCTTTATCCAGGCATATAAGCTATGCGTCGACACGCCAAGACGGGCCGCCACTTCAGCGACGGGGAGCTTCTTTTCGGTCACTTGATTGACCGCTTGGATTTTGAATTCTTCGGGGTAACGCGGGTTGCTCATGGCACCTCCTAATTGGCCTCAGTTTAAGGCAAAGAGGTGTCTACGAAACCCGGGGCGATTCATCCACTCCGCTCGCCATGGATAAGCAACAGTCAATTGCATCCACCGCTCGCATCAAATCCATCCTCAATGATGGAAGCGTCGTGCGCATTACAACGGTGTTGCGCTCGGCCATCTCGAGGAAGCTTGCCAAGACGGCGTCGGAGTGTTGAATAAGACGAGCTAAATGTTCTCCACGAGGGCCACAGGTCCCTTTTAGCCAGTTCTTGGCAGTCCGTTCGTTTGCATTTGTCCATCTCATCAACGTCTTCACGGCTTGGTGCGTCGAGCCCAATTCACCTCGTAACGCCACCGCCAACCCCGATGCGTACTCCAGTCTGTTCGGAAAAGTATTGCCCTTTTTAGGAAACATTTTTCCCCCTTTGATCCACTATGGTTGGTAGGACACACCGCTCGCTTGAGTAGCCAGCAGAATGGGTACGCCCCAATGGCGCACATCCAGTGTGGATGCACGCAGGGGCTATTGCGTATGCGCAGTCGTAGAAGTGCTCAATCAGCAGACACTCGCCAAGACCCATGTTTGGCAGCTGCCTACGTCCGGATGTCGACAGAGCATCAGCAGTACTCGACTGAAAATCAGCTCGACACAATCAAGCTCTACGCGGCGGCGCACGCCCTCGAAATCGTCAAAATTTATACGGACGCCGGTAAAAGTGGTCTTCGCCTGGAAGGGCGTGATGCTTTGATCCAACTGTTCACCGACGTTGAGGGCGGCCAAGTCCGTTTTTCCACGATTCTCGTCTACGACGTCAGCCGCTGGGGACGATTTCAAGATCCCGATTTGGCCGCCAGCTTCGAGGTCCGGTGCCGGCAGGCAGGTGTTTCGGTTCAATATTGCGCAGAGCAATTTGCGAATGATGGCTCTCCACTTTCGAACGTCGTCAAGAATCTGAAACGAATGATGGCAGGTGAATACAGCCGCGAATTATCAGTGAAAGTCTTTGCAGGGCAGGCACGTCTGATCCAAATGGGCTTCAGACAAGGAGGGATGGCAGGCTACGGGCTTAGACGGCAACTCGTAGATGCATCTGGCGCTCCAAAAGCTGAACTGGTCTTAGGTCAACACAAGAGTATCCAGACCGACCGTATCAAGCTGATCCCTGGGCCATCAGAGGAGGTCGCGACGGTCCAATGGATCTATGAGCAATTTGTTGAGGCGGGCTACACCGAAAACGAGATTGCCGAAAAGTTAAATAATCGCGGGCTCCAAAGCGACTTGGCCAGGCCATGGACCAAGGGTGCAGTCCACCAGGTGCTGACCAATGAAAAATACATAGGAAATAATGTCTGGAACCGCTCATCTTTCAAGCTCAAAGATGAACACGTGCGTAACCCTCCGGACCAATGGATTCGGGCAGACGGTGCATTTCCGGTCTTAGTCGACCCGGTACTGTTCGCGGCAGCCAGGGAGATCATCCAATCACGCAGCTATCGCATGCCCGATGCCGAGATGCTGGAGAGACTCAAAAAGCTCTATGAGAAAGCGGGCTATCTGTCTGGCCTGATCATCAATGAGTCTGACGATTGCCCCTCCAGCACTGCTTATCAATATCGATTTGGCAGCCTTCTGCGTACATACTCGCTCATTGGTTACACCCCTTGTAGAGACTACGACTACGTTGCCGCCAACCATCAACTTCGACTGATGCATCCCCTGATGCTGGCTCGAACGGTGGAGCACATACAGCAAGTCGGAGGACGAGTAGCCATCGACCCCATAAGCGACCTACTCCAAGTCAACGAAGAACTGCTGATTTCTCTTGTACTGTGCCGCTGTCAGCGCAGTGGCTCGGGAGCACGTCGTTGGAAAATTCGCTTCGATCTTGGTCTCTCTCCGGATATCTCCGTTGCCGTCCGTATGGAACCGGGGGAAGAGTTCGCCCGCGATTACTACATCCTGCCGACAATCGATATTCAACAGCCCAACATCCGTCTGAGTGAGTCCAACGCCTCCAACCTGGAAATCTATCGCTACGACAGCCTCGAAGCACTTGCGCAGTTGTCGCGTCGCACTGTCGTGGGGAGAACCGCATGAACATGCCACAACACCCTCGAAGCCCGCATCATGTCGGGGAAGCGACAACCATCCAAATGATCAGCCTGGATCGTATTCGCGTCCTCAATCCTCGTGCGCGCAATAAACAGGTGTTTGCCAAGCTGGTCGAAAACATTTCGAGCTTGGGCCTAAAGCGCCCGATTACGGTCACCCCCAGCAGTGACCGAGACCCTACAGGTTTATTCGAATTGGTCTGCGGACAAGGTCGATACGAAGCCTTTTGTGCGCTCGGCGAGCGAGAAATTCCCTGTGTCGTCATCAGTGCCAGTGAGGTCGACCGGTTTCTCATCAGCCTGGTAGAAAACCTGGCCCGCCGTAAACACACGAACAAGGACTTGCTGTATTCCATCCAAATCCTGTCTGAGCGCGGCTACACCACCAAACAGATCAGCATCAAAACCAGTTTGGATCCCTCCTACATCAACTCCATCCTCGTGCTGTTGCGTCAAGGAGAGGAACGACTCATCGCCGCTGTGGAGAAAGGCTGGTTACCGATCAGCGTCGCGACCGAATTCGCCAGATCCAGTGATATCGAAGTGCAAGTGGCCATGGTCAAAGCCTACGAGACCGGTGTATTGAAAGGCGACCAGCTGATTCAGGTCAGACGTTTGATCGACAGACGCCGGGCCTTGGGAAAAAACTATGGTCAACGGCAATTAACCGCCGACCAGCCGACGACGCCGCAAAAGCTCCTGAGTACCTACCAAACCGAGGTCAGGCGCCAGCGAGTCATGATTAAAAAATCCGACATCAATGAGCAACGCCTACTGATCATGGTCACCGCCATGCGGCGACTGCTGGCCGACGACTACTTCTGTACGCTGCTGCGCAGCGAAAAAATTCCGGACATGCCTAAGTCGTTGGCTGACCGTATTCAAGGTGAGGGGTGATTATGAGCCAGGTGAAACAAGGCTTTGAGCGGCAGATCATCCCGGTCCCTCTCGACCGAATTCTGCCGACCCGATCTCTGAATAAGGATATCGAGCAGAGCAAAAAATACTTAACCATCCTGACGTCCATTCGGGAGTTGGGGGTCATTGAGCCGCTCGCGGTGCATCGACAACAGACCAACGTGGAGGGTACTTCAGCTTACGTATTGCTTGACGGCCATCTTCGCTTGTACGCGTTAAAAGCACTGGGCGCCAGTGAGGCACTGTGCCTGCTGTCGACCGATGACGAAGGCTTCACCTACAACCGGCAGATCAACCGCCTAACGCCTGTGCAAGAACACAAGATGATTCTCACCGCCATTCATAAGGGTATTTCCCCAGCCCTTATTGCCAAGGTACTGGGCATTAACGTGGAGCGCATCCATGAGCGCCAGCACTTGCTCGATGGCATCGCCCCCGAAGTGGCGGAAATGCTCAAAGTAAAATTGGTCAGCCAGGATGTGTTTCGGACGCTAAGAAAAATGAAACCCATGCGCCAAATTGAAGCGGTAGAACTGATGGTGTCCGCTAACTGCTTCACCCAGACCTATGCCGCTATGGTACTCGCGGCTACACGCCCGGACATGTTGATTGAGAAAAAATCCAAACTCGCCGCCGAGATCAGCGTCGAAGAAATCGCAAGGATGGAACGCGAGATGGAAAAGCTGTACCACGATTATAAAGTCGTGGAGGAGACGCTGGGAGAAACGATGCTGATCCTGGTAGTCGCGAAGGGCTATCTCGCCCGACTACTGCGCAATGAAACCATATCGGGCTACTTAAACCGCTGCCATGGCGAACTCCTCGAGGAGCTGAGCGCGATCATGGACGCGGTCAGCTCCGACGCCAGAAAGCCTGAACGGGAGTGATCATTTCACGGGGGATCGTTTTCAGTGATCCCCAAGTGGTTTCGGTTGAAACCGTCGAGATGGGCCAAATTGAGCAGCAATCTCCTGGGCGCAGGTTGCTAGCGCGTCGTCCACTTGGGACTTTTGCTGCGTTGTTGACGCCAATGCTGTATTGACCCACGTGCTGACGCAAGACTAATCCACCTTCAAATCGGCACAAATCCACCAAAGATAGTGGTTCGCGAGGAGTCAGATCGGGTCAGTGATATCTCGACAACTGGATCAATTCGGCGAGTGAAATTGACGAGTTGCTGCCGCATAAGTGGCAACCGGTTTAGTTACGCAAGACGGGATTCCCGGACGCATACGTATGTAGTTAGTGGCAGTGCGCTTGTTTTCATGGATCTAAGGTCGCCGGCACTAACTGACACCCAGCGGTGTGTAGGAGTAGTGAATGGTAAATTAGAGCGGCGCACGTTAATCAATGCCTTCGGATCTATTGCTACTGCTAATTTATGTCTAGCGTTTTCATGGCGGGCATAGCATTAAATCGTTGGCGCAATTCGAATTATTTATCATCTTTGCGCCAAGTTTTGTGATGGTTATCTATATTTTCTCCAGTTGTGATGGCGGTCGAACTCTTTGGAGGCTCGCCCTTTTTTTGGCCTTGCTTTCATTGCCGCCGCCGTCTTCACTATCGTGATGGCGGATACCCGTCATAGATTTTCCGCTTTTCTTCTAGAGCGCAAACTATGCAAACCCAGATCGCGCGGGGGTTCATATCGCCGCCCACGTCGTGAGAGTGGTGCCAGGTGTGCTGCCCTAAACGGCGGCATCGAAAACGCTGCCACATGGTTGGCGTTGCTGAGAATATTGACATCGGTAGGGTGACTTCTTTAGGTGGTGACTTCACTAGCATGTGTCGGGAGCTTGAACTGGCACAAGGCGATTTTTTCTGAGAGAGCAGTAAATCTAGGCAACTGTTTTTATCAAGAAAAATCCGTGACCAGCATTGATCGGTGGCTCCTGGCCGTTTCGACCAGAAGCCATTGTTCCAAACTTAGTTGAGACTTCAGGAAAACATTTCGCACAATAGGTCTTCGCGCATCCTCGCCCAGACCGGCTCAAGCATCTGTTTAGTCCACTTCAAGTCATTGTCGATCCCATCTATGGTTTCCCAGCAGCAGATCAACGACCGAAGCGCCATTTCCAACATTGTGCAATTGGTCGAACGCGTATTGCTGCCCGCTATCAGCTTGAAGAGACTTTCTACCAGTGGGCCTTGATCCAATTGAAGGTTGCCTCGGATGTAGTTGTGGTGCTGCTCAGGCAGGCGGTACGCCAAATGTTGAACGCAGCGCAACACACTCTTCAGCAGGTCTTGCTCAAGATCAGCCGCAGTACCAAGGCAGCTGAAATGCAACTGCATTGCATGTAGGCAGCTGTTTAACTCTTCTACAGTCATTGCTTCAGCGATATGCCGCACGCTGAGCCGAGCTAGTGAAAAGACATGATCCTCAGTGACTAAAGCAGGGACGTTGCCCGTTAGCTTCTCAACTGGGTTGCTCAACCAGGATAGATTCTGCTGGGTTTTGCGTCGATACCAGTCCCTAACGTTAGGTAGGAGTGTCGATCTCAGCCAATCATGGGTAAATTCAGCATCCCATTGCCCTCTTGGACCCCAGTGGCTGGAAAGCTCGCGCAGATTATTGGGGTTCCAACAGATACTAATGTTGGGCTCATAACGGCCGGTTGGGCCACCTTCATCATATGCATATGAAATCAGATGATATCCAGCATCCAGCGCAGTGGTGGTATTCGGTGAAAATACCTTCAGGACGCTATTGGATGCATCGAAAATGTGCTCACCAGACTCACCTTTGGCGTAATCGTGCTCGCTGACATAATCCATCATCACGCGCCAAAGAGTCCGTGGCAGGCTGACAAGCGCATGCACTGGTTGGGATGATTCACTTAGCCTCTTGAACCGAAGACATCTCCAATCGTTTTCCAGTGCCTGGATTGCGGAAAGGTAATGAGTCCATGCATGTTGCAGACACCAGTCCAGATGTTCGAACTCAGAGCTATCCAAGCTCAGCTGAAATTTTGGCGTTGTCAGAAGAAACCGATCTGGGTCGCTCAACGGGAGCGTGAAGGGGCCTTTCAGGGGGTCGTGAGGATGTCCCGCCCATTGCAGCCACCGCACAAGGTCCTTTCCGTCGATAGCAAGTGACACGCCTTCTAAATTGGACCGAGCAAACGACAGAATGGCAGACGCGCGGGGAGAACTACGATTGGGCAGAATAACTTCCATTCTGACGCTTTCGTTTTCTGCAGTGAAACGCGAATCATATTGGCCTATGTAGGTACGACGAAAGAGCCGTGGCTCTTCGGTCGGCATACTGAGGGTGTGGCAAAAGCGGTCGCGAATTTCCTTAGAAAAAAACCGCTCCACAAGCTCAGGGCTGCCCCGCAAAAGCTCTTCAATAACTCCTCGGTCCCAAACCAGTGCTTGAATGTCATGTGACTCAAGCTCAGTTTTCGCGGCGTCCCAAGCCATCAGTAGCTTATTGTTATGTTCAACATCAACTGATAGGCAGAGTATCCAAATGCGAGAGTCTGTTGCCCGCTCGCCCTTCAGAAATGCTTTTAGCCATTTTTGAATGTTTGATGGCTTAACGGTTTCCCAATGCTTTACTTCCGCGACGCTGTATTTACTCTCTCCTGTCGTTTTCCAAATGATGTCGATTCCGTCTTGCTCCTGGCCAGTTTTTCCATACTGGAACACCTGAGTGCCGCTTCCGAGATGCTGACGCTGGATCAATCGAGCGCACAGCTTTTGAAAGTCTTCCCAGTGCATCTGCCTCCAAGGCAATTCGCCGAGCTTGGGCTCGAAGTTGTCTGTGGTTACCAGTCTTGGGTCAGCTAGCAGATTTCCGAGATCAATGTCTGTGTACTTCATCCATTCCCCTGATTTTTTAAGAATGTAGCTGATGGGGTTACCGAACCACCTTCGCTTCAGTGGATGATCCGAGCTACCCGGTATCAACCCTTTGGACCACCTCTTGTCATCCCGCCGTCGGCGTTTTAAGTCGGGATCTTTGTGATTTATGACGGGCAGTCGCTCGGTTGGAGTGCAAACGGTCTCTTTCAAAGGTATCCAGAAATACTGGATGAATCAACAGTGATTTCGTGGTGTTCGGGTTTCGACACCGAGAGGAGATTGAGCAACTGACAGCGGATGGCAACCGCGAGGGGGCTTCGGCATAGTCGTTAATTTCACGCGGTAAATTCTTATGCACATCGCCCTATGGCAGACTCAATAGCTCAAGCATCTAATTGTTAGGAGATGAGGGATGTCGACGGTAAGCAAGGAAAGCGCTGAGGCTCTTAATGAAGAGGCTCCAATGGCGTTTGGTACCCCCACCAAATATCAGCCTATATCGAAGGATATTCTTGCCAAGCTGTTGACCCCTTTCCTGTACGCGTCAATTGGACAGCTTTACTTTGGGCCTGCCGGGCTGTCCGAGGATGGAGTGCCATGGGTTGTGCTGATAACGCGAGACATCAAACGTCCAGCAATTTATCGTGAATCTGGCAGGTTTGGCCTTCTTGGGTGGCGATGGAATACTTCGCCATCTTGCTTCTTCAGCCTGACAGCGATGGGGCTCAGGGAATCGAGACCCCATGTGCGATGGATGGGATCGTCAGAGGATCCGGTGGTGCAGGCAATTCGCGACGTCGGTCGAGTTCGAGTTTGCATGGCGCACCCGACAGGCAGCCACAGCGGCTGGTTCGAAGCCGTGTTTAGCATGCGTGGTCCATCAGGCCATCAGATTCCGTCCAACGCCCCGTTATTGAGGCAGTGGACATTTCCGCCGTCAGGCATCCCACACTCTGCTGTCGGTCAACGTTTTGATCCCGGTGAGCGGGGCGACAGGGATATGGATAACGAGATCCCACTTTGGCCGCATTCTTTATCTGATGGTTGGTTTACGCTGCAAGGAACAGGAGGGCCGTGGCGGGGTGATCTGGAGGAGGCTGATGAGAAAATCGCTGACTGGGCGAGTTACTTCCATCATAAACGAGCACGCGCAGCGGGTCTGCTGCTTGCAATCAAAGAGCGGAGTCTTTATGGGGAATCCCCTTGGTTGATGAATGCCGAGGGCCGATGGGTACTGCCCGGCTCTGAGGAGGAAAATGTCGAAACATTCCTGCAACAACACCAATCCATTAGGAAATGGCTGTTGGCAGTTGTTGGCCCTACGCCGGACGCATCTCTAGCCCATGAGGCCGCATTTCAGCTGCTGAATGATCCGAAAGGTATATTTGCGTTCGTTGCTAATTTCATGGGGCTAATGCGTACCCTCAACGATTTTTTGTTGGCAGAAGCTTTGCAGCAAAGCCTGGAAGCTGCACTTATCGATTCTCGTATTACTGATCTAGGTCGCAAGAGGCCTTGGTTAAAAAATATAGGAAATTCTGAACTTGAGCTCTGCACGATCAACTTGGATTCAGGTTGCCCACGGGATGATTTGGATACTCTCTGGCGTAGTGGCTTACAGTTCGGAGATCTGCTCGATGCGGGCGAATGGTTCGGGCCGACAGATTTGCCCGCTCCACTAAGCGTTGTGAATGAGGCGCTAGAGTCGGTCCGCATCGAAGGTTCGATTGAGGACGCATTCTGTTGCGCTCAACAGTTGCTGTACGAAGCGCAGGAGTCACGGCAGTGGTCAGTTCCGTGGGGGGCAAGGGTACAAATCCAATTTGGTCCATTTGTCGCAATGAGGATCTTTGAAAAAGACGGAGAGTTTTCCTGCCACTTTCTTGATGAGCAGGAAAGGTATTTTCACGTCGCCATCGGTTTGGGCCAGGGAAACCCGACGATCAGCAATGTCGATCTTGTCCGAAAGTCGGCAAACGATGAGGTCGAGTGGAATGAAGATGCCGAGGTAAGCTTGCAGCTAATTGCTTCAGCAATTGTTCGAGATTTTCTTGTGGTAGAGCAGCGCGAAAAGGTCTTCAACACCAAACCTTATCGTGCTCGAGTGGGAAAGCGAAAGATCCAGACCATCATCTACTTACCTAGAGTGCGTTATAGCCAAATGCGGCATGATCAGCCTCCGGTCAGTGATGCTGCCAAGCAGCACAGGGCAAAACATAAAGTGGCGTTCCACGTGCGTCGCTCGGCAAGCGCATCAGCAACACAGCATTTTTTGGCTCAGCGGTACGGGCTATCTATCCCTCAAGGATTCACGTTCGTCCGCCCGCATGAAAGGGGGGCGAGTGGTCTTTCTGAGCGTGTGAATATCTACAGAAGCAGGTCAGCTTCTCGCATGATTTATGAGGCAATTAGCAGTGCTCCAGAGGGTTCTAGGCCCGCATGGTTTGATTTTGAGAAAGCTTGTGCTCGACTTCTTGAGCGTGAAGGGAAGTCAGTTATTCACCAATCTGCCAATCGTGACGGCGATGGAGGTGTCGACCTTTTTGCAGTCGACCAAGACGGTGCATCCTGGGTTGTGCAGTGCAAATGCTGGGCGCCCAATCGTCCTGTAGGACCTGATGTGGTGAGGGAGCTTATAGGTTCAATTATCCAGGCGGACCGCAACTCGGATCAAAATAGCCGTGGGATGATAATCACGACAAGTCGGTTGACCCCTGGCGCGGCTTTGGAGGCTGAGGCTGCTGGATTTCGTGTCATCGATGGTGGTGAGCTATCCACCTATTCGCTTGAGTAAATAGTGATAACCCAGTGCGCATCGTCAATTTCGTGACTGGTGGGCTTTCGGGGGGGGAAGGGTAGTAACCCATTTGTCGACGCGTCGATTACGAGGAAATGACCCACTCCCAATGCTGAAGGCTGCGTCTACTTGGCATCAGTGTTTTTTGCGCACAAGCAGCATCTTGTTTAACGGTAGATTAATGTTTAGAAGATCCTTCAGATGTCATACAGGAGTTAGCTAATGTCGTTCCCCGAGCGTCTTGAGCAGTTGCTGCCGCCCTTTGTAGATCCTTTTATCAGCGCTATTTCACTAATCGAGCCTGGTGATGATCGAGACCCCCCCGGAGATCACCATGGGACCGGCTCCTTTCTTTACTTGGATGAAGTCAGGCTAATACTCACATGCGAGCATGTGGCTAGCGTTGAACAAGGCACAATGCTTGGTATGACACAATTTGGAGCTGGCCACGCAATATCTATTCCCGGCGCTTTTAGTTCAGACAAATATCCGATTGACATCGCTGTTAACCATATTCCAGATAAAAACTGGGACCGTGTGCCGCATATGGCTAAGTGTGTTGATATAGGAATGATCGCAAGAAGGCATGAGCCAGTTGATGGCGAGTATCTTTATATTTATGGGTTTCCTGGGGACGACGCGGCAGTCGGGTTTGGCCAGCATCATCACCGCGGCTTAGCAGTATTTTCTCATGAGAGAGATTTCTCTACCGTGTTGATTGATGAGGAACCTAAACCGATAGACAAGTATCATTTTTTAATACCCTATAACCCAGAACATGCAGTTCTACTTGATGGTAAAAACCCATTGCTTCCTAAGCCCCCAGGAATGAGTGGTTCGTTGGTTTGGAACACTCGATATGTCGAAGTGACAAGCCAAGGAAAAGAATGGCGCCCCGAGGACTCTCGTGTAACTGGGGTTGTTTGGGGGCACTCCTCAAAGGCTAGCGTACTGGTGGCGACCAAAATTGAATTTCTTCGTTATTTTCTAAGTATTGATAATGACTTAGATGGGTAATTGTTGGTGAGGCGACCTTGCTTTTGATCGTCGTGAGTTCGCAGCTTCGCAAGTGTATGGTTAAATAATCTTACGTAAGTCAGGTAGGTATTTACGGGTATTTCTGGAGTACCTGATCTCACTTGCTATTTGTGTCGGCATATCATTGGGATAGGCATGCGAATCGTGCTTGCTCATGCGTGCCGACTGGATCAAGCCCATTACCACCAAGGCCCCTTTTCCGCCGCGTAGAGATCCGACCAGCGATCCCTGTCGTTCATGTATCTTGCTAGGTGTTCAACTTCGAACAAGCCGCCAATCGAATGCAGTGCCTTTTCGGCTATCTCCCATAACGAGTACGTGAGTCCCCCCGGCGAAAATCGCTAGGGGCCTGCTGCTATTCCTTGATGGGTTCCAACCTATAAAGGTAGGGTATCGATGGCCGTTGAGCGCGCTAGCTAATAGGTCCAATGCTGCAGCATTGATCCCCCTCGGATGATGCTATTCTTGAAACGATAGGCGGTGCGGTGTGCGGTCAAGAAATTTGAATCTGTAATAACATGTATTTTGAGGGGGATGTATGAAGAATATCATAGTTCTAAGTCTTGCCCAGCTTTCTGAATTATCCCCGGATTCAGGAATAAATGATTATTCAATACGTGGATTATGCAATGCATATATTCTTCTGCTTGCTGCGCGAAAGTTATCGCAGGCCCAGATAGTCTGCCGAACGGGCTTCTCTTTATCTATGGTTTCAAATTGTTTTCATTCTGTTGATATTGCTACGATAGCTAGGGTTAACCATGCGATCTATGGTCAAATTTCGAGTCTCACGTCTGAAGAACTAGTTTCCTTAAGGTCGGAGATGCAAAATGACGGAAAGTGGATGCGGGCACGACTTCGAGAGCTCCGCGTCATCCCGTCGAAAAATTGCTGATGCGTCAGGTGGGTGGAATTTGTATTATTGGTTTTGGCTGTTAATATTTTTTTTGCGGAGGTATCCTGTAGTAGCCCACTCAATGTGTTGGTGCTCAATGTTGCAGCATGGATCTTCGGTATACTATAGTTTTCTCTAAGCCGGCAGTGTCGCACGTTTGATCTCGCTCTAGAATTGTATAAAAGCAACCGCCTTCGACTTCATAAAGCTCAAAGCTGCCTAGTTTTAAATCATGGCAATAAGAGAACTCTAAAAGCTTTTCCATTTGCCAGAGTGAGCCGCCATTTATGTGCGGTGGAGTGACAAGTTGCACTTCTTTTATCTGTAGCGATTTTTGGTGTTGCTCCAGTAATTCAATGAAAATCTTAGGGTCCATCACCTGAAGCATTGTTGTCGTCTGGGTTTCATCGCCTACAAGAGTGACATAGAACCATGGCAAGATGAGACTGTGCTCAATACAGCCCCAAAGAAAACAGTCGCTCTCGACGGCGGGCGATCCCAGCAAGGTGGAGGTATGCGTACGAAACATGCTTAAGTTCCATGAATGAGCCCTATAGATTGTAGCTCTATAGGACTCGCTAGCGCTTCATCTTCTGTTTTGTGGGACAAAACCATGGAATTGAAGCGAGCCTTCGGTCTCACCTTGAAGCGCATACGAATTGAGAAGGGGCTCACCCAGGAAGATTTTTCCTTGGTTAGCAGTCGGACGTATCTCAGTACGTTGGAGCGTGGGCTCAAGTGCCCTACCTTGGAAAAGCTAGAGGATCTTGCCGCCGTAATTGGCGTGCATCCTGTGACGTTGCTGGTTGCTGCATATACTAGGGAGGGCGGTGTAGAGGCTCAGGACGCTCTGCTACAAGAGGTCAAGACGCAGCTTAAGTGAGTTTTTGGGAGTTTCGGAATACGCACTTCCGCAAAAAGCCTTCTGCGCCATATGTTTAATTAACGCTATCGCTCATCCGTGAACGGTAGCGTTCACGGATGAGCTACCCCTAGCTCACTAGATGAGCTAAGGCCGCTTCAGAGTTGTATCAATGCGGGGTGACTCCGGTATTCTTGAATTGCTAGCGTCAGAGATGATGAGAAAGAGAAAAGTAGGTAATTTTTTGTGGATTAACTGGTAATTTCTTTACATTTTTCACGCGATTATGATAATTATCAGCTCATAAAAGCCCTGGGTGATGGGGGAAATTTTACATTGGTGGTCTCAGCTGTCCTTTCCCCTTTTGATCCGCAGCTTTTTCAGAACCGTAAACAAAAAAGCGAAGCCATTGATCCGGCTTCGCTTTTTTGTGGGCGCTGTTAATTGGACAACGTGGTCACACTGGCCCGTGCCGAGTGCAGTTTCTTGTAGCTATCGATCAACCGCAGGTGTCTGTCGAGTCCCTCCAGTTTCATGCTGGTCGGCGTCAAGCCATGGAAGCGCACGCTGCCGTCCACCGACCCGATCGCTGCATCCGTGCGCTCGGTGCCAAACATCCGGCGGAAATTGGCCTCGTAGTCTTGCAGTTCCAGGTCTTCGTCCAGCTTCATCTCCAGCACCACATTGACGGCCTGGTAGAACAAGCCACGCTCAACCGTGTTGTCGTTGTACTGCAGGAACATTTCTACCGCCTCTTTAGCCTCTTCAAACTGCTGCAAGGCGAGATAGATCAGCAGCTTCAACTCCAGGATTGTCGCCTGTCCCCAAGCCGTATTGTCGTCAAATTCGATGCCGATCAAGCTGGTGATGTCGGTGTAGTCGTCCAGCTCACTTTCCACCAGACGCTCAACCAGCGCTTTCAGTTCGTCTTCGTCCAGGCGATGCAGGTTCAGGATATCGGCGCGGAAGAACAGCGCCTTGTTGGTGTTATCCCAGATCAGATCATCAGCGGGATAGATTTCCGAATAGTCCGGCACCAGGATGCGGCACGCCTTGGCGCCGATATGCTCGTAGACGGCCATGTACACTTCCTTGCCCATGCCTTCGAGAATGCCGAACAAGGTCGCGGCTTCCTCGGCATTCGAGTTTTCACCCTGGCCGGAGAAGTCCCACTCCACGAATTCGTAATCCGACTGGGCACTGAAGAAGCGCCACGACACCACGCCGCTGGAGTCGATAAAGTGCTCGACGAAGTTATTCGGCTCGGTCACCGCATGACCTTCAAACGTCGGCTGAGGCAGGTCGTTGAGGCCTTCGAAGCTACGGCCCTGCAACAATTCGGTCAGGCTGCGTTCCAGCGCCACTTCCAGGCTCGGGTGCGCGCCGAACGAGGCGAACACACCGCCGGTACGCGGGTTCATCAACGTGACGCACATCACCGGGAATTCACCGCCCAGGGACGCATCCTTCACCAGCACGGGGAACCCTTGCTTTTCCAGCGCCTGAATACCGGCCAGTATCCCGGGATACTTTGCCAGCACATCGGCCGGCACATCGGGCAGTGCGAATTCACCTTCGATGATTTCGCGTTTTACCGCGCGCTCGAAGATCTCCGACAGGCACTGCACCTGGGCTTCGGCCAGTGTGTTACCGGCACTCATGCCGTTGCTCAGGAACAGGTTTTCGATCAGGTTGGACGGGAAATACACCACCGCGCCGTCCGACTGGCGCACGTATGGGAGCGAGCAGATGCCGCGTTCCTCATTGCCCGAGTTGGTGTCGATCAGGTGGGAGCCACGCAGCTCGCCGTCGCGGTTGTAAATCTTGAGGCAGTACTCGTCGAGAATCTCGGTCGGCAGTGCATCTTTACGGCCAGGCTTGAACCAGCGTTCGTCCGGGTAGTGCACAAACGCCGCATTGGCGATGTCTTCGCCCCAGAACTGGTCGTTGTAGAAGAAATTGCAGTTGAGGCGCTCGATAAACTCGCCCAGCGCCGACGCCAACGCGCCTTCTTTGGTCGCGCCCTTGCCATTGGTAAAACACATCGGCGAGTGCGCATCGCGGATGTGCAGCGACCATACATTGGGCACGATGTTGCGCCACGAAGCGATTTCAATCTTCATGCCCAGGTCGGCCAGAATGGCTGACATATTGGCGATGGTCTGCTCCAGCGGCAGGTCTTTGCCCGCGATATAGGTGCCCTCCGCTGAATTAGAAGCAGGCATCAACAACGCCTGGGCATCGGCGTCGAGGTTTTCCACTTCTTCGATCACAAACTCAGGCCCGGCTTGCACCACTTTTTTCACGGTGCAACGGTCGATGGAACGCAGAATGCCCTGGCGGTCTTTATCGGAAATGTCCGCAGGCAACTCGACCTGAATCTTGAAAATCTGGTTGTAACGGTTTTCCGGATCAACAATGTTGTTCTGCGACAGGCGGATGTTTTCGGTGGGAATACTGCGAGTGTCGCAGTACAGCTTCACGAAATAAGCCGCACACAAAGCCGATGAAGCCAGAAAGTAATCGAACGGACCCGGTGCCGAGCCATCGCCCTTGTAGCGGATAGGTTGATCGGCCACTACCGTGAAGTCATCGAACTTTGCTTCAAGCCGAAGGTTGTCGAGAAAGTTGACCTTGATTTCCATAGGGGATTACCAGAATAACGGGCTAGACGAATTGGCTGCCATTATCCGGCTTTTCAGTCGTAAGTCTTGTTGTTGTCTGGTCCTGAGCCTGGTTTACACCTGTTTCACCCTAAAGCCCGATGCACGGCAGCGGGCCTTTTTTGTGGGCGTTGTCAGTCGAGGATCAGGTGCGGCAGAAACCGGCTGGAGTCCTTGGTGATCAGACTGTTGTCTTCCCGCACGCCGATCCCGGCCGCCTGGTCGCCAATCACCCACGAGCCGACCAACGTGAAGCTGTCGCCAAACTTCGGCAAAGGGGCAAATTCCTGAAGGATAAACGGCGCGTCGGTGTAGGGGCCGTCCTCTTTTACGATCAGGCCGTCGGCGGTTTGCAACTCGATGTTGGCGCCTTCTCGGGAGAAGTATGGTTTGCGCACCCAACCCTTGGGTACGGCTTTGCCCGGATCGGTATCAAGGTGCGCCGCGAGCAGGTTCGGGTGACCTTTGTTGAATTCCCACAGCAGCGGCAGGATGCCTTTGTTGGAGATGATCGATTTCCAGGCCGGCTCGAAGAACTGCGTATCGCTTTGGGCAATCGCCGCGCCGAAGGGTTCGTGGAAAATGAACTCCCAGGCGTGCAGCTTGAACAGGTGAGGAATCCAGCGATCTTCCAGATCGACGAAACGTCCGTCACTGGTAAGGCCGATGTCTTCCAGATCGATGTGGCGCGATTCGATGCCGACCTTTTCTGCGATCAAGCGCAGGTAGTCGGTGGTGCCTTTGTCTTCGACCGAGTCTTTCATCGAGGCAAAATAGAAAGGCTCCTTGAGCTGCAGTTGAGCAAAGGCCTGATGCAGTTTGGTGTCGATGCTGTTGAACTGGTCGGCATGTTTGGGCAGCAGACCGCGTTCGATGCATTGCTCCAGCCAGCCCCACTGAAACGCCGCCGCCTCATACAGGCTGGTCGGCGTGTCGTAGTTGAGTTCCAGCAACTTGGCCGGCCCGGTGCCGTTGTAGGAGAAGTCCATCCGTCCATACAGGTGCGGATGGCCTTCGAGCCATGACGTGCGCACCAGGTCGAAGAACGACGCGGGAATGCTCAGGCGCTCCAGCAATTCCTCGCTCTGCACCACGCGGGCCACCAGGTCCATGCACATGTCATGAAGCTCGGTGGTCGGGTCTTCCAGATCGTTCTCGATTTGCTTGAGCGTGAACTGGTAGTACGCGCTCTCGTCCCAATAGGGTTCGTCGTCGATGGTATGGAACATAAAGCCGAGACTTTCGGCCGTCTGTTTCCAGTCATGACGCTCGGCGCAGAGGATTTTCTTCATGGCAATGTTCCCTTAGCTGCTCGAACCGCCGGAGCTCTTGCCCGATCCACCCCAGCCACTGCGTGCGCTGGCCTGGCTGCCGAAGCCGCCGCGGGAAGTGGACGATGCAACGGACACCGGCTTGCTGCGAGTGATGCTGTCGGTGTAACTGCTACTGCTGCCGTACCGCGCCTGGTTGGACCGGTTGAAGGTCGAACCCGAAGAGACCCGCTGGCTGAGCGTTGAGTTCGAGTAGCTGCCGCGATCATCGCGATAGCGGTAGACCGGCTCGGAGGAGTAGCTGTTGCGGTTGCTGCTGAGCATGTTACCGATCAGCAGTCCGGTCAGCAGGCTGCTGCCGGAGAATCCCGAACCTGCGGCAGTCGCTTGCGAAGCGGGTACTTGAGCCTTGGCGGCGTCCACTTGGGATTGCGTCACCTCGCCATCGGCACTGAGCTCAAAACCGCCGAGCTTGGGGATGAACTTGCCGGCGGAGTCCTGCTGGCACCAGTCGGCGACAAAGTCGGCGTCGCAATCGGCCTGGTTGTCGTAAACCGGCGCAATGCTTCGATGCTGGGCCATGGCCTTCATGTAGGCGTCAGAACAGATGTCGACCGGGAGTTTTTCATCCGCGCACTGCTGAACAGACTGGAAGTTGTACTTCTTGTGCACCTCGTAGGTTTTTTCCGACGGCCCGCAACCGGAGATCGCCATCGCGACCGACGCGGCCAGGGAGAGCTGAACGTACTTGCTTCGTTTCATCACAATCTCCGTGGCGCGATCAGTTCTGGGAAGGGGTCATGCACGCGGCGTTGAGCATGCCGACGCTGATGGCCACCGCAGCGACGTAGATGCCGGCGGCGATTTCACCTTTGCGGATGCGCTCGGAAGTGCCTTTGAGTACCAGGCTGGTCATCAGGAACGCCAGCAGTTGTACGAACGCAGCAATCACGGCCCAGACCACGAAGTCGAGGATGCTGATCGAGTAGGCAATCACGTTGCTGGCCGGAATGGCGAAGCCGATGATCGCGCCACCCAGAGCAATTGCGGCCGCAACGTTGCCCGAACGGATCAATTCGAATTCTTTGTGCGGGGTGATGCGGGTGTAGACGAATTGGAACAGCGCGAACAGCACGGCGGCGCCGAGGATATACAAAACAAAGCCAAGCACGGCGGCCTTGTTCAGGGAGATGGAGAGTGCTTCAAGCATGGGGATCTTCCTTTTTAAAGAATGTTCAGATCGGTTGTGTACAGTGAAATACCCAGCGAAGTGCTCAGGCTGATGGTGCCTTCGGCGTCTTCCTCCACGGAAAACAGCAACAACTCGCGCCGATCGGTCAGGCCGGTTTCGCGGGCATACAGCATCGAGCGGTGCTCAATGGTGTAGGACTCGTCCGGGTTGACGACGCGCTCGCTGAGCGGGACCAATTCCGTCTGGCCGTTCTCGGTGCCCCACTCGCGGGTGTATTCGACGCCGTTATGGGTGTAGGTCGGCAGCCCGATCAGGCTTTCAGGGCCGGCCAGTCGGCGCAACTCCGCCTCGCTGTTGATGGTCACGTAGCTGAGGTAATTGAACAGAATCACCGACTCGACCTGCCCGGCGATGTCGCCGGTGGTGTGCACTTGCAGCCAGTAATCTTCGTCGTTCATGTAATAGCGCGACAGCCAGGTCGACTGCCCGAGATCAACGTTGCCGACGCTCCAGATCTGCTGGGAAGCTACCGGGATGGTCACGGCGGTTTTTTCGTCGAGCAGTAATCTCAAGGTGGTGTCGAACATCACACCTTTACCCTGTGCCAGGCCCAGAGGGCCGAGAACCTGCGGACTGTCATTGGCGGTCCACGGCGAGTTCGTCGGGGCCGGGGCCTCAAGCCCCATTAACTGTTTAAACCATCCCATTGGAGATTTCCTTGAGGCGAGTGGAGGCGATGTAGAAGAGTTCGCCGCCCTCAATGCGCGTGGCACCGGGCGGGTTGATCGAAGGTTGTTGCGCACCCCTGGCGCGATAGTCGATGAGGGTTGCGTTGTGGCGTTCTTTCATTTGCGTGTACAGATCGCCGAAGGTCGCCACATAGTTCTGCGGCAGTTTCATCAGGTACTGAGTGGCGCCTTGGCCGACGCACAGTAATTCGTTGATGACCACGGATGAGCCCGGGTCTTGCGATGCGCGCACCAGCATCTCGCTGGCCATGCTTGAGTTGCATTCCAGGCTGGGCGCGTAAGAACTGGCCAGCGCGGCGATTTCGCTTTCATTGAAGTGGACGACCACATGACCGACAGGTTTCAGCTGATTGACCGCCAGCATCGTGGCCAGGGTCAGGTCGTCGAGGTGGGGGCGCACCAGGCCGAGCCAGGCCGTGCTCAGGTGTATGCCCAAGGCGATCGCCAGTCCTGCCCAGCCGAAACGGTGGAAGAAGGACGAGGCATACATGCGTAATAAAAGAAAAATCGACATGACGTCCCTGACTCCGTGGGATGACTCGTTCCTGGCAATGCACAGGCCCGAACCCTGAACGTTCAATAGCCTTTACCGGGCGGCATTAAACCTGTTGCCGGGCGCCGAGAGAAGTACTTTGGCTGCAATAAATCCTGCAAATGCCCCGGCGATATGGCCTTCGAAGGAAATCCCCTGGCGCGGCAGAAAGCCAAAGACCAGGCCGCCATACAGCAGGGCGACGACTGCGGCCGTGATCAAATTGCCCCAACTGTGCTGGAACCAGGCGCGCGACAGAATGTACGCCCACAGCCCGAATACCCAACCGCTGGCGCCGATGTGTGATCCGGAAAACCCGAATAGCCAGACCAGCAAACCGCCCAGCCCGATGATGATCGCGCTGACGGCCAGGAATCGGTTGAAGCCTTCGACGATGACCAGGGTGCCGAGGATCAAAAAGGGAATCAGGTTGGCGCTCAAGTGCGCGAAGGAGGCGTGGATAAAAGGTGAGGTGATGATGCCGACCAGCCCGTGCAGTGTTCTCGGGACCAGGCCAAATGCAACAAGGCTATAGCCGGTCACGGCGTTGAGTACTTGCAACGCGACCATGAAGATCGCCACGCCGGCAATTGTCTTGAAACCCTTCACGGCATCCATCCTTGACCTCGACTCTGACAAATAGAAGGCAATCAATTCCCGTCACTTAAGCGCAATCCATGTGGGAGCGAGCCTGCTCGCGAAGGCGGTGTGTCAGACAACATTGATGTCGACTGACAGTCCCTATTCGCGAGCAGGCTCGCTCCCACAGGTTAGGCACCAGGCATAAGGCAATGAATGCCTGGAACGGTTACTCGGCCGATTTTTTCTTCAGGCGATCAAGAATCGCGTTGGCGCTGCCCGAATCCGGAGTAATGCCGGCTTCGCGCAGTTTGCGTTCCAGATCAGTGCCAGTCGACGCGTCGGCGAGTTCGTCCTGGGCTTCGAGTTCAGCAGCGCGTTGCTGCTGCTTGGCTTGCAGGCGGTTCAGTGTACCGACGGCGGTTTCGAGCTTGCCGTTGGCGCCGCCACTGGCGATCGAAGCGCTGACCTGGGCTTTCTGTACGCTTTCGCGGGCCTTGGCCATGTCCACTTGCTGGCGCAGGCTTTTGATGCGGCTTTCGGCCTTGGTGATGTCTTTGCGCATGTTGTCTGCGTAACCGCCGAATTCGGTGGCCTGCTTTTGCTCGACATCGAGTTCATTGGTCAGGGTCGAAATGGCTTCAGCCACTTCCATTGCCAGGTCTTCACGGTTGGCCTGGATCGCGGCCATGGCCTTGGTTTCCAGGTCCTTGATCTTGGCGTTGTACTCGGCCACGCGGTCAGCCGACAGTTTGTGCTTGGCCATGATGGTGACGAGTTCGCGCTTGGCGTTGGCCAGGGCGCTGTCAGCATCGCGAATTTCCTGGTCGAGGATGCGCAGGGCCTGTTGATCGACGATGGATTCGCCGACTTCGCTGGCGCCGCCGCGCAGCGCGGTGAACAATTTGCTCCAGATGGACTGTGTCATGGGATATTCCCTGTTCCTGAAAAATTAATGGAAGAAACGTTCAAAGGCTTCGCTGGCGCGCTGCACATTGTCGACGAGGGTTTTGACCTCGGTTACGACGTTGGTCAGGCTCGAATCGGAGCTGAGCGCGCCGAACATGTTGTAGACGACCTGGCCATTGGGCATCGACTCGATACCGATCGAGGACAGCGGGAACAGCTCACGGCTACGCAGCACGGCATCGTTGAAGGCTGGTACGTCCTTGATCGTCTCGACGTCCACCAGCACGGTGTCGACGATGATCTGCTCGCCCACGACTGCGATGTAAATCGGCAAGCCACCGAAGTCGTTCATTTCCAGCTTGATGCTCGGCTCGGAGCCCTGGACGAGGGACAGAGTGATGTCGTTGGAAACCACTTCATCAAGGGCCTGGAGGGCGTTGAAGAGGCGGTCGATGTTCCAGTTGGTACCTGCGCTCATGTAATTCTCCGACATGAATGAGCCAGCCAGAATCGGTTGGCGTAGCTGTTTCTCCATCTGCTTGAGCAGGCTTCGGTTTTCGGGAAGCACCCAAGTCTCGTGTTTCACGTAACCGGCGGCACCCAGGCCCGCACGCATCTGCTTCATATAAAAGCTCGACGGTTTTTTCGCGGACGGTTTCGAGCGCTCTCCCTTGCGGCTCGCTGTATTGGTAACAGGCTCGGCAGGCGGACCTGATGGAGAGCGGCTTTTCATACTGGTGACTCCGTTGTGAAAATCTCACGCGTGAGAAACACTACAGTGATTTTTTGCGCCTCTCAATAGCTCACGCGTGAGTTTTTTGATCAACCAAAACGCAAAGGCCCGCAGCGCGAGAACGCTGCGGGCCTTTTGTTTTTCGAGTTGTTTCAGAGGGGCGCGTTAGTGACTGGCGGCGAGGAATTCGTCGGCCGACACCACGCTGGCATAGGCGAAACCCAGAGACGACATAAAAGCGGCGTGAACATGAGCCGCTGGAACCGTAACGCCATTGAACTCCAGGTCGCGGGTGGCGCAGGCGTCATGGATCACCGTCACGGTGTAGCCAAGGTCGGCGGCAGCACGAGTAACGCCATCGACGCACATGTGGCTCATGCTGCCGACGATCACCAGGTTTTCGATGCCTTGCTCATCGAGGATGGCTTGCAGTTCGGTTTCGCGGAACGCGTTGACGAAGTGCTTGAGCACCACCGGCTCGTTGGCGCGGTTGAGGACTTTGGGGTGCAGCTTCGCGCCTTCAGAGCCGGGGGTGAAGAATGGCGCGTCGTCGGAGGTGAACTCGTGTCGGATGTGCACCACCGGATCACCGGCGTCGCGCAAGGCCTGAATGATCCGAGCGGCGTTGTCCGCCGCCGCGTCGGCACCGACCAGAGGCCACTTGCCTTGGGGGAAGTAGTCGTTCTGGATATCGACTACGATGAGCGCTTGCTTGGCCATGGGTGTTTCCTCGAAGTGTGTGTGGGCGTGGAATGAAGTATTGGCGCTCGCCGACTATCCGAGGATTGGCCGCACCGACAATAGAAGGGGGAAAACTGACAATGGGCGTAGAAAGGGCGGTTGCCGAGTTGGGTGTGTTGATCTATCCCGGCGCGCAGATGGCGGCGGTGCATGGGTTGACGGACCTGTTCGGGGTCGCCAATCGGATTGCTGCCGAGCATCAGGCGGCGCAATTGCCGGTGCTGCGAGTCAGTCATTGGCGGGTCGAGGGCGATCAGGCGCCCGAGCGGGTGCATGACAGTCATCCCGGCCCGGACAAGGCGCTGGTGGCGGTGATGATTCCGCCGTCGATTGGCGGGTTTTCCGAGAGTCAGGCCCCCAAGGGCTGATCCGCTGGATTCGTCAGCAACATACCCAAGGCGCGACGCTGGGCGGCGTTTGCGTGGGCTCGATACTGCTGGCCGAAAGCGGCCTGCTCGACGGGCGCAGCGCCACGACCCATTGGACCTCGGCCAAAACCTTCGCCGAGCGTTACCCGGCGATCAAACTCAAGGCCGACACGCCGATCGTCGATGACGGCGACCTGATTACTACCGCCGGGCTGATGGCCTGGTCGGAGTTGGGTCTGCGTATGGTCGATCGCCTGCTGGGGCCGAGCATCGCCGCCAGCACCGCGCGGTTTCTGGTGGTGGAGCACAGCGACAGTGCAAGTCAGTGCGGCAGCAACTTTGCGCCGATTCTCAGCCATGGCGATACGTCGATTCTCAAGGTTCAGCATTGGCTGCAAAGCACCGGCGCGACCGATGTGTCGCTGACGGCGATGGCCGAGCGGGCAGGCCTGGAAGAGCGCACCTTCCTGCGCCGATTCCGCGCGGCGACCGGGGTGAAGCCCACCGAGTACTGCCAGCACCTGCGGGTCGGCAAGGCTCGGGAAATGCTCGAATTCACCAACGGCACCATCGACCACATCGCCTGGACGGTGGGCTATCAGGACCCGAGCGCGTTTCGCGCCACGTTCAAGAAAATCACCGGGCTGGCGCCGAGTGATTATCGGGCGCGGTTTGGGGTGACGCCGCCTGTCGCTGTGGTTCGGTAACTCGCCTCAACGCTGAACCCCTGTGGGAGCGAGCCTGCTCGCGATAGCGGTCTATCATTCAGCATCCATGTCGACTGGCTGAGCGCAATCGCGAGCAGGCTCGCTCCCACAGGGGCCGGTGTAAGACACTGGATCGTGCAAAATGCCGGGTTCTTGACGGCCGTCGTGCAGAATCAAACAGGCTCAACGCCATCACCGTTGAAGCAAACGACTGATTTGAAAGCCGTTTGACCTAAGCCACCGTTGGCCTGATCTCTGCACCCAATCCAGCTACATTCATCAAGCGCAGATTGAGGGGGACGCATGACCCCAACACATCGCAAAAAACTGGTCGTCGCCTACTCCGTGCGACCCGAAGCCCCGCTGCACGAAGTCGAAACCAATCGCGCGCTGGCCCGTTGGCTGGCGCAGATCCTTGGGCTCAAGTACGGCGGCAGCTACGACCCCGACCGCCACAGTGGCCGTGATCTTTACCTGATACCCACCCAGACGCTGGTGGGCGCGGCGGCCGCTCGGCAATTGGGCGTCAAAGGGCCGGAAGATTTGTGGGGCGGCTACGTCGACCACGACTTCATCTGCACCAAAGCCATCAGCCACGGTTTGCTCAATCGGTTGGCTCATGCACCGCAAGGCTGGTCGCCGCTGTTTTCCGAGCGGGTGCGCAGCGTCGTGCTCGATGGCCTCAGCGTATTTTCCCTTGAGGACGCCCGGCCAGCGGCGGAGCACTTGCTCTCCAGCGGGCCGATCCGCCTCAAACCGATTCATGCCTGCGCCGGACGTGGTCAGGAAGTGATCAAAAGCCTCGACCAGTTCGACACCATCCTCGCCCGACCCGACGCCGAGCAACGCTTCACCGAAGGCGTAGTGTTGGAGCAGGATCTGGAAAAAGTCGTCACCCACAGCGTCGGCCAGGCGTTTATCGGCGACAAGGTGCTCAGTTACTGCGGTGATCAATACTTGACCGAAGACGGTCAGGGCGAGCAGGTCTATGGTGGTTCCAACCTGCTGGTCGTGCAGGGCTACTACGATGAACTGCTGAAACTGGAATTGCCCGAGGATGTGCGGTTGGCGATCCAGCAAGCCCAGGTGTTCGACAGCGCCGCCGACGAAGCCTATCCCGGCTTTTATGCATCGCGGCGCAACTACGACATCGCCCAGGGCCTGGACAGCAATGGCAAACAGCGCAGCGGTGTGCTCGAACAATCCTGGCGCATGGGGGGCCAGCAGCGCCGAAGTTGCGGCGTTGCAGAGCTTCGTCAATGACCCGGGGATGCGCGCGATTCGCGTGTCTTCGGTGGAGACCTACATCGGCCAGCCGCTGCCGGCGGACGCCATCGAGGTGTATCGCGGCCCGGCGGAAAACGGCGACTTTCTTCTCAAGTACGTAACGGTTAAATCCTATGACGGCTAGAAGCGAAACCATTGAGATCGACATCGACGGCGAACAGATGACCGGGCATTTCCTCAGCCCAAAATCGAAAGTTCCGGGCGTGTTGTTTGTGCACGGCTGGGGCGGCAGTCAGGAGCGGGACCTGGAGCGGGCCAAAGGCATCGCCGGGTTGGGCTGTGTCTGTCTGACCTTCGACTTGCGCGGGCATACCGGCGGAACGGGCATTGCGTTGTCCCAAGTGACGCGCGAAGACAACCTGCGGGACCTGCTGGCGGCTTACGACCGCTTGCTCGCGCACCCGGCCCTCGATACCTCGGCGATTGCGGTGGTGGGCACCAGTTACGGTGGTTATCTGGCGGCCATTCTCACCTCGTTGCGCCCGGTGCGCTGGTTGGCGCTACGGGTGCCGGCGCTGTATCGCGACGAGCAATGGCACACGCCCAAGCGCGATCTGGACAAGGTGGATTTACTCGATTACCGCAGCACGCTGGTGCACGCCGACAACAATCGGGCGCTGCATGCCTGCGCGGCGTTTACCGGGGATGTGTTGTTGGTGGAGTCGGAGACCGACGACCACATTCCCCACGCGACGATCATGAGTTACCGGGCGGCGTGCCAACAGACTCATTCGCTGACTCACCGCATCATCGACGGCGCCGATCACGCCCTCAGCGACCCCATTTCGCAACAGGCCTACACCTCGATCCTGGTGGACTGGATTACGGAAATGGTGGTGGGTGAGCGGTTGAGCATTATTCAATCATCGTGATGGCAGGAAGATCAAGAGATCGCAGCCTTCGGCAGCTCCTACATTGAAACGTAGTCACCTGTAGGCGCTGCCGAAGGTTAATCCCTGGGTTTCTTCTCAATCCGCAACGCCTTCGCCTTGGCCTCCACCACCAAATACATCACCAGCGTAATCAACAACGGCAAGATGAAATAAATCGCCCGATACGCCAGCAACCCCGCCACCAGGCTCCCGCGCGATGCCTCATGTTGCAGCAGCGCCACAAACACCGCTTCCAATACCCCAAGCCCCGCCGGAATGTGGGTGATGACCCCGGCAATCGCGCTGATCAACAACACCCCCAGCACCAGCGGATACTCAAGCTTGCTCGGCAGCAAAGTGAAAATCACCGCCGCCATCAACGACCAGTTCAACGCCCCAAGCGCCAGTTGCAGCACCGCCATGCGCAGCGACGGCAGATTAATTTCCACCCCGCGAATCGCCCATTCCCGCCGTTTGGAAAACCGGCACGCGGCCAGATACCCGGCGCTCACCACCAGCAACAACACCCCGACGCCTTGCAACGCATCGCTGTTCAACTTCCAGCCTGGCGGCATCTGCACCAAGCCACTGCTGAACACCGCTCCGGCAATCACCATGTAGCCAAACCAGTTGGTGGCCAGGCTCAATCCGAGGATTTTCGCGATGTTGCCTTTGCTCACCCCGAGCCGCGAGTACAGCCGATAACGCATGGCGATGCCGCCGACCCAGGCACTCAGGTTGAGGTTAAACGCGTAGCTGATGATCCCCACCGGCAAGATCTGTTTCCAGGTCAGGTCCTGGCGGATGTAGGTGCGGCCGATCAGGTCGAAACAGGCATAAACCAGAAAGCTCAACAGCGTCAGCCCTGAGGCGATGATCAGCGTGCGCACCTTGAAATCGGCCAGGGTGTCGAACACTTCGTTCCATTCGATACGCCGGGCGAGCATCGTGAACAGCACGATCAGCGCGAGGAAAAACAGCACCGTCAGCGGCATTTTCCAGCGGCTCCAACGGGAGGTGTTTTGGCGGTTGGCGTGGGCGGCGGCGTGCGCTTCAGAGCGGCTCATGGCGGTCATTCCCGGCCCGATGGATGAAGGGTTTCAAGCGTGGCTTGTGCGCCGGCAGCCACCCGGCCCACGCTGGAAAATGCCGCAGGAAGTGAAACACCAGAAAGCCCACAGTCATGTGCCAGACCCGCCCGCGCGGGGTGCTGTCCGGGGATATGGCTTTACAGTGGTTGTTGCTCAAGTCTTCCAGACGCCGGAACAGCTCACGGTTAAAGGCGCGATCGCGGATCAACACGTTGGCTTCCAGGTTCATCGACAGGCTCAACGGATCGAGGTTGCTCGAACCGACTGTGCTCCAGTCCTCGTCCACCAGTGCGACTTTGCCGTGCAACGGTCGGTCGCAATATTCGTGAATCTGCACGCCGGCCTTGAGCAAATAGTCGTAGGTCATGCGCGCGGCGATTTTCGCCACCAGCATGTCTGGCTGGCCTTGCAGAATCAGCTGCACATCGACGCCACGGCGAGCGGCATTGCGGATCTCGCGCAGCAGGCGAAAACCGGGAAAGAAGTAGGCGTTGGCGATCACGACGCGGCGCTGAGCGCTGCGCAACACTTGTCGGTAAACCTCCTCGATGTCGGTGCGATGGTCGCCATTGTCGCGGTAGACCAGCCGCACCTGACCGTCATGGTCGCTGAACGCCAGTTCCGCACGCCGTTGCTTGCGCCGTTGCCACCAATACTTGGCCCGGGCCGGGCGACCACTTTGCAGCAGCGCGAAGTGATGAATGTCCGCCACCGCCGGGCCTTGTACTTCAACGGCATAATCCTGCTTGGCCGTGGGGCCGAAGTCGGCCAAATGGTCGGCGCAAAAGTTGATCCCGCCAAGGAACGCAATCGTGCCGTCGACCACCACAATCTTGCGGTGCAGGCGGCGAAACCAATTGGTGCGAAAGCCCAGATGCTTGGGCGCCGGGTCGAACATCTGGATGTGCACGCCGGCCTTGCTCAAGTCGTCGAGGAAACCGCTGCTCAACTCGCCGCAGCCAAAGCCGTCGAGGCTGACGGTGGTACGCACCCCGCGCAGTGCCGCTTCGATCAGGATCTGCTGCAACTCATTGCCGACCTTGTCCTCGAACAGGATGAAGGTCTCCAGCAGGATTTCCGTCTGGGCCTGACGCAGTGCTTCAAACACCGGGGAAAGTACGCCTCGCCATTTTCCAGTAGTTCGACCCGGTTATTGCCGTGCCAGCCATAGTCGACATCGACCGCTGACGGCTCGCTCAGCGGTGGCGCGGAAATCTGTTGCGCAGCGGCTTTTTCCATCGAGGGATTGTTCATAGCTCGATCTCCACCGACAGCGGCGCATGGTCGGAAAGGTGTGACCAGGGCCGCGCCGCCAGCACTTGCGCACGGCTGGCCTGGAGGTTGCGTACGTAGATGCGATCCAGGCGCAATACCGGCCAGCGCGCCGGAAAACTGCGGGCCGGTTTGCCGTGGTGTTCGGCGAAGACTTCGCGCAAGCCACAGGGATTGAGCAAGGCGTCGGCCCGTTGGCGCCAGTCATTGAAGTCGCCCGCGACGATCACCGGCGCATCGCTTGGCAGATCGTCGAGACGACGGGCCAGTAGCTTCAGTTGTTCCGTGCGGTGTACTTCATACAGCCCGAGGTGGACACAAATGGCGTGTACTTCCTGGCCGTCACCGGGCAGGCGCAGCACGCAATGCAGCAGGCCACGGTTTTCGTGACCACTGATGGACACGTCGAGGTTGTCGTGGCGGATGATCTGGAATTTCGACAGCAACGCATTGCCGTGATCGCCCGCCGGGTACACCGCGTTGCGGCCGTAGGCGAACTGCGGCCACAGCGTGTCGGCGAGGAATTCGTACTGCGGCATCGTTGGCCAGTTGCTATAGCGCTGCGGATGCTGTTCGTGGGTGCCGTGGACTTCCTGCAAAAACACCACGTCGGCAGAGACACTGCGCACTGCTTCGCGTAGCTCGGGCAGGATGAAGCGCCGGTTGAGCGCGGTGAAGCCCTTGTGAGTGTTGACCGTCAGCACGGTAAACCGGCGCACGGCAGTGATGATGGATTGCTGCTCGTCGGTGACGCCGACCGGTTCGGAAATGCTCATGGCAGCACTCCTTCGGCAGCAGGTTCGCCGGGGCGGGTGGCGAGGTCTTTGTCGAGATGGAAGCGCTCCAGCAGGCGGCGGGCGTCGAAGGGCGCACGGACTTTGATGTCGTTATCGAAGTAGCAGAACACTTCCCGGGATTTTCGCGCCTTGGGCTTTTGTCTTGGCGCGATCAAGTGTGGGTCGCTCGGTTGCTGGCCGTGATTCCAGGCGTCGATCCGATCGCCCCAGTGTTTCAGCGCCTGAGGCGTGTAGCCGCTTGCGTAGAGCTCTTCGGCGCCGTGCAGCCGCAGGTAGACGAAATCGCTGGTGAGGTCTTCGCGGTACGGCCATTTACCGGCGGTGTCGGCGATCACCAGGGCGGTGTTGTAGCGCTTGAGCAGGCGAATGAAGGTCGGGTCGACGAAGCTGTCGTTGCGAATTTCCACAGCGTGGCGCAGCAATTTTTTCCGTGGGCCTTCAGGCTGGCGTGGCCGTGCAAGTGCGAGTCATGCTGACGGGCGAGGGTGGCGGCCTGTTCGGTGTTGTGGGGCAGTTGTTCGAGGAAATGTTCAAACAACTCGGCGTCGAATTTGAAACTGGGCGGGAATTGCCAGAGGATCGGGCCGAGTTTTTCCTTGAGTTCCAGTACCCCGGAGGCGAAGAAATTCGCCAAGGGTTTATGGATGTCCCGCAAGCGTTTGATGTGAGTGATAAAACGTGGGGCCTTGACGCTGAAGACGAAGCCCGGCGGGGTTTCGCTGTACCACTGGGCATAACGTTCCGGCCGCTGCAGGGCGTAGAACGATCCATTGATTTCGATGCTGTTGACGGCCCGTGAGGCGAATTGCAATTCGCGCTTTTGGGTCAGCCCCTTCGGGTAGAAGCCCCCGCGCCACGGTGTGTAGCGCCAGCCTGAAATTCCGATATGAATCGCCGCCATGTGCCCTCCCGTCGAATGACCCTCTTACTGCCGTTGTCTTTTGATGACTGTCGGGCAAACAAGAAAGTTTCGACGGGACTACGGACGGTACACATACATACACACAACGCATTACAACTGTAGGAGCTGCCGAAGGCTGCGATCCTTTGACTTTGATTTTCAAGATCAAAAGATCGCAGCCTTCGGCAGCTCCTACAGGGGTTTAGTGACCGGCGACGACTCGGGTCGAGCTCTTGGCATACACCGGACCCAGGCGATCAAGCCGCCCACTCCACATCGTCAACGCCAGCGCAACCAACACCACCAACCCACCAATCCACGCGGTGTGAATCAGCCCCATATTCGCAACGATCAAACCACCGCCCCACGCACCCCCGGCAATCCCGAGGTTGAACGCCGCAATGTTCAAACCTGAAGCCACGTCCACCGCATGCGGGGTGTGATGCTCAGCCTGACGCACCACATACACCTGCAAACCAGGCACATTGCCGAACGCGACCGCGCCCCAGACCAGCACGGTAGCCAGGGCCAGCCATGGATTGCCGGCGGTGAAGGTCAACACAAACAACACGGCCGCGAGCAGGGCGAAGATGATTTTCAGGGCGCTGATCGGGCCACGTTTATCGGCCAGTTTGCCGCCCCAGATGTTACCGACCGCTACCGAGATGCCGTACACCAGCAACACCAGGCTGACGGTGCTGGCGCTGAAGCCGGAGATGTCCTGAAGAATCGGTGCCAGGAAGGTGAAGGCAATGAACGAGCCGCCGTAACCGACCGCTGTCATGGCGTACACCAACAACAGGCGTGGCTGTTTGAGCACCTGCAATTGCTGCAACAGCGAAGCGGGTTTGCTGTGGGCGATGTTTTTCGGTACGTAGATCAGGCTGCCGATAAACGCGATCACACCCAGCGCCGACACGGCGAGGAAGGTTTCACGCCAGCCCAAATGCTGACCGATAAACGTCCCCAGCGGCACGCCGGTGACCAGTGCCACCGTCAGGCCGGTGAACATGATGGCGATCGCACTGGCGGCTTTTTCCTTCGGCACCAGGCTGGTGGCGATGGTCGAGCCAATCGAGAAAAACACCCCATGGGCCAGGCCGGTGACGATCCGCGCAATGATCAGCGATTCGTAGCTCGGCGCTTTCCAGGCCAGCAGGTTGCCGAGGGTGAACAGCACCATCAGCGACAACAGCAGCAATTTACGCGGGACTTTGCCGGTGAGGGCAGTCAGCACCGGGGCGCCGATGGCGACACCCAGGGCGTAGAGGCTGACCAACAGGCCGGCGGACGGCAGGCTGACACCGAGGTCGGCGCCGATAGTGGGTAACAGGCCAACGATGACGAACTCGGTCGTCCCGATGGCAAAGGCGCTGAGGGTCAGCGCGAGCAAGGCAATGGGCATCGCTGCAACTCCGGTAGGTGATTGATGCAGCGCAGTGTCGGGGTTTGGGTTGTGCGGAAAAATATAGGGGTGGGCATTTGATATTTGCGCTCAGGTCAAATATCGACCAGGCAACACAGACCCATGTGGGAGCGGGCTTGCTCGCGAAAGCGTTGGGTCAGTCAGCATCAATGTTGAATGAATGACCGCTTTCGCGAGCAAGCCCGCTCCCACATGGGAACTGCGGTGACTGTTATCTCGCGGTCAAAACCGAACTTGCCCGCCATTTCCCGATCAGTTCCTTACAGACCCTTTTCAAGGAGCTCCGCGTTTTGTTCAAGCTCAAGACCACGATACTGCTGGGGGCGCTGCTGACTCTGGGCAGCTGCGAGCTCGAAGCCGCCATGCTGCCGGGCATTCCAGCCGCTACCACTGAGGCGCCGGCCAAGCCTGAGCCGCTGGTCCAGGGCGGCTTGCTCGGCGCCATCAGTTCCAGCATCGACGACGTGCAGGACAAACTCGACCTCAACGAAAACCTGGTGGACGCCTGGCGCCTGCGGGCCGATCGGGCGGCCGATGAAGTCGACAAGCTGGTCAACCAGCCCTCGGCGCGTTCCGGCTGGAGTGTGGCCGGCGATTTCCTGATGCTGTCTGGCGTCTGGCTCGGCACCTTTGCTTTGCTCACGGTCCTCGGCGGCCTTGCGGCCAAGCGCCTGGTCCAGGGCCGCTGGCTACGTACCCGCCAGCGCAGCCAGGACTTGCTCGGCTATTTGATGCCATACACGCTGCCGGCGGTTGCCAGCCTGCCACTGACCCTTTACGTCAGCCACTTCCTGCCCGCCTCGGCTGGCCGGGCGTTGGCGCTGTGTTTTGCCTACGCCACCAGCAGCGGTATTTTCTCGACCTCGATGCTGCTCTGCGTGATCGTCATGTTCAACACCGGCCACAAGCGCCCGGCGGTGCAGATCATTCGCGACTACTGCCCCAAACCACTGTTCTTGATCGGCTTCCTCGCGGCGCTCAGCGATGCCTTGACCAGTCCGCAAATTGCCCGGCAACTGGGCGGCAATATCACCAGCAGCGTGGCGGTGTTTACCGGGCTGTTTGCCTCGATCATCTTCGGTTATCTGGTCATCCGGCTAAGACGTCCGGTGGCGCACCTGATTCGCAACCGAGCGTTGGCCCAGCGCCTGAAACAACCGTCGCTGCAGGAGTCCCTGCGGATCTTTTCCGGACTCTGGTACTGGCCGATCCTGTTGATGGTGATGGTCTCGGCGATCAATTTGATCGGCGTCGGCGAGGACAACCAAAAAGCCCTGCGTTGCGCGTTGTTCACCACAATATTGCTGATTGCCACGGTGTTCCTGAGCACGATTTTCCAGCACCTGTTCAAGTCCCGAAAAGCCGAGGCGTTGCAACGCAGCAGCGCCTACAAAGAACGCTTCCTCAGCTTGCTGCACGCCTTGCTGCGGATCGTCATGGCCGTGGCGTTCATTGAAGTCCTCGGGCGAATCTGGGGCGTGTCGTTGTTTGAATTCGCCGAGCAAAACTCGATTGGGCGGGCGATCAGCAACTCGTTAAGCAGCATCGGTTTGATCTTCCTGGTGACCTGGCTGCTGTGGGTAGCGCTCGACACGGCGATTCAGGAAGCGTTGAAACCACCGGTCAGCAAACGCGCGGCGCGCCAACCGAGTACGCGGGTGAAAACCATCCTGCCGCTGCTGCGCAACGCGATCAAAATCATCCTGGTGGTGATCTGCGCAATCACCACCATGGCCAATCTGGGGATCAACGTCGCACCACTGCTGGCCGGTGCCGGGGTGGTCGGGTTGGCCATCGGTTTTGGCTCGCAGCAACTGGTCCAGGATGTAATCACCGGGCTGTTCATCATCATCGAAGACACGCTGTCGATTGGTGACTGGGTGGTGCTCGACTCCGGCCACGCCGGCACCGTCGAAGGCCTGACCATTCGCACCTTGCGCCTGCGCGACGGCAAGGGCTTTGTGCATTCGGTGCCGTTCGGGCAGATCAAGGCTGTGACCAATCAATCGCGGCAGTTTGCCTATGCGTTTTTCTCGGTGCAGTTCACCTATGACACTGACGTGGACAAGGCCATTGAGCTGATCCGCGAGGCCGGGGATTCGATCCGTGACGACGCGTTTCTCAAGTACAACCTGCAAGGGCCGCTCGATGTCTTTGGCGTCGACAAGATGGACCTTAACGGTGTGGTGCTGACAGCGCAGTTCCGCACCGTTTCAGGCGGGCAATATGCGGTGAGCCGGGCGTTTAACCAGCGGCTGAAAAAACTTGTGGATAACAGCCCGTGGGTGCATTTCGCGCAGACTTATCCACAGCAGGTTTTTATTCCGAAGCGTGGGATGGATGAAGTGGAAGAAGAGGGGCCGGCGCCGGACAATTCGCCGGTGTTGTTGCCGGATCAGCCGCGTACCCAATGATGTGGGTTGGTGCTGATGGCCCCTTCGCGAGCAAGCCCGCTCCCACAGTGGATCGATGTCGGACCGAAGCTTTGTAACCGACACACATCCCCTGTGGGAGCGGGCTTGCTCGCGATGAGGCCCGCCCAGCCGACATCAATGCCTGATCAGTTTGCTGTGCAGTTCGATAGACGCCTGCAGCTCCAGCTCCATCCAAAACACCTGCTTGCCGGCAATCTCCGCCGCCGCCGGCAACCCATCCCTAAACACCAACCGATTACTCGCCAACGCCGGCACCTTCACCCCCGGCAGCAACGTCCCGGCAAGATTCAGCGGATCCACCCCGCACACCGCCACCAGACTCCCGTCGTGGGGGCGCCGCCGCACCTCCCGCAGCAACGGTATCGCCTCAGGCAGGGCAAACTGCTCACCCGCCAAACCACTGACAAACCGCCCACCACGAATCTCCCCGCGAGCTTCCAGCCGATGAAACGTGCGCAACAACTCGCGCCAACTCGGCAACCAATCCGCCTCCCGTTCCAGCAAGCGCCAGAACACCACGCCGTAGCGCCGGAGCAAGGTCATGGCGATGTGTTCCAGTGTGTCGCTCGGTGTCGGCGCCGGGCGCTTGTTATCCACAACCGGCGCGAGTGGCCCGCGTCGCAGCAACGCCCAGCGCCCGGCATCATCCATGCCGCCGACAAACGCCCCGCGCCCACGTCGGCTGCTGCGTTGCTGGCGTTTGCTCGCGGGTGTAATCAGCGCCCGCAGCCCGGCGAAACTGTCGGCGTTCACCAGCCCCGCGCCCACCAGTTCCTGCAAGGCGATTTCCAGTTCGGTGCGCAGCAGATGCGCTTCGTGGACCAGTTCATCGAAAAACAACGCGCCGTGTTGGCTCAGGGCCTCGAAGACTTTTTGTGTCTTGGGCGACAGTTCGCTGACCGGCGTCTGTTCGGTCAAGCCGCTCCACAACCCGACCTGAGTGCGCGGCAGCAGCAGAATCGGCGTACTGCGCAGCGCCGTGCTGGCGCTCTTGTTGCGGGCGGTCAGGCGTGTCCACACCAGTTTGCCGCTGCGGCACAGGTCATCCAGCCAACTCGCCGAATAGTCCTTGAGCCGCGCTGGCAGAATGTCGCTGTCCCAGGCTGAAGCGGCGGCGGGGTAGCCTTCGAATTGACTGATGATCGCCGGCAACACTGCACTGCCTTGACCTTGTGTAGCGCTGGACAGATGCTGCCAGTCGAACAGAAACCGCATGAAATCCTGCAACGCCACCGGCTCGATTTCCCGGCGCAGACGCTTGACCGTGTAGCGATGAATCCGCGCCAGCAGATGCCGTTCGCACCATTGCTCAATGTCGACGCCGGGGCTGAATTGCCCGCGCAGCACGTAGCCTTCGCGCTCCAGTTGCGCCAGGGCTTGAGTGACCTGCGTCGCCGGTAAGCCCAACGGTTCGGCAATCGCGTCCAGCGGCAACGGTCCAAACGCACTGAGCCGCGCACGAATCACTTCCAGCACCGCTGCATCGGTTTCCCAGACTTCATCGAAACCGGGCAACGCGTCCAGCGGCGGCAGCAAAATCGCCTGTGGATAAATCGCCCGCAGGCAGGTCAGCCGTTCCAGCGCCAACCACAGCGATTGCCCGGCATTGATCTGCAAACGGCTGGCGCGGCCGCTGTCGGCCAGGGCATTTAGCCAATCGAGCCAATGAGCGTTGGCTTGAGCTTCGGCATCGCTGATGCACGCCAGACTCATCAACGCCTCATGCATTTCATCGATGCCGGTGGGCGCAGGCCAGGCTTCGTCGCGCACGGCTTGAATCGCTTCGGCATCCAGTGCGCCGAGGTCATCGGTGGATTGCGGGTCGCTCCAGCGCCGGTTGAGCACCGCTTGGGTGCGGCGTTCCTCCAGCGGCGCATCGTCGAGAAAGGTGTAGGGCCGGGCGCTGAGGATTTCTGCCGCCAGCGGCGAGGGCGCCGGCAAATCGCGGCTGATCAGGCGGATCTCGCCCCGTTCCATACGCCGCAACAGCGTCAGCCAGCCTTCGGTGTCCATGGCTTCGTGCAGGCAGTCGTCGAGGGTTTGTTCCACCAGTGGATGCTCGGGAACCTCCCGCTCGCCCGCGAGGTTTTCCACGCAGGCGATCTGATCGGGGAAGATGCTGGCGATCAGGTCTTCACTCTTCATCCGCTGGATCTGCGGCGCGACTTTGCGTCCGCCGCTATAACGCGGCAACGCCAGTGCGACCCCGGCATTCCAGCGCCAGCGCACGCCGATCAACGGCGCTTCGAGCACCGCTTGAATCAGCAGGTGCTCGGCGCTGTTGCTGTGCAGGTAGCGCCAGACGTCATCCAGTTCAAAGCTGTGGCTGGTGGACAGCGACAGGACGATGGCGTCTTCGCTGGCGGCAGCCTGCAATTCAAAGTTGAAGGTGCGGCAGAAACGCTTGCGCAGGGCCAGGCCCCAGGCGCGGTTGATGCGGCTGCCAAACGGGGTGTGGATGATCAGTTGGGTGCCGCCGGACTCGTCGAAAAACCGCTCCATCAGCAGCGTGTCCTGAGACGGCAGGGCGCCCAATGTCAGGCGTGCGCGAGCGAGGTAATCCACCAGTTGATCGGCGCTGGCCAGGTTCAGGCCGAGGGTTTCGGTCAGCCAGTCGAGCGCTGGCTGTAAATTGCCGGGTGTGGCGCCGAGCAGGTCGTCGAGTTGCGCTTGCAGGCGCGCCACGGCAAACGACAATTGCGTGCTGCGCCCCGGCGCTTCCCCGAGCCAGAACGGAATCGTCGGCGGCTGGCCTTGGGCGTCTTCGACCCGGACCTTGCCGGTTTCCACGCGCAGGATTCGATAGGACGTGTTGCCGAGTTGGAAGACGTCCCCGGCAATGCTCTCCACCGCGAAGTCTTCGTTGACGCTGCCGATGTTCAGTCCCTGGGGCTCCAGCAGCACGCTGTAGTCGGCGTTGTCCGGAATCGTCCCGCCACTGGTGACGGCGGTCAGCTTGGCGCCACGGCGACCGCGCAGGGTGCGGCTCACGGCGTCGCGATGCAGATAAGCGCTACGGATGCCCTGACGACCGTTGTAGCCCTCGGCAAGCATCTGCAGCAGCGCTTGATAGTGTTTTTCGTCGAGGCTGGCGTAGGGCGAGGCTTGGCGGAACAGCTCCAGCAGCGCCTGTTCCTGCCATTCCTGGCAACTGACCTCGGCGATGATTTGCTGGGCCAGCACGTCCAGCGGCGCCACGGGGATCAGCAACGTGTCGAGTTCGCCCCGGCGCACGCAGTCGAGCAGTGCGGCGCACTCGATCAAGTCATCGCGGGTGGTGGCGAACAACCGGCCCTTGGGCGTGCCGCCGACCTGGTGCCCGGAACGACCGACCCGTTGCAGAAAGCCTGCAATCGAGCGCGGCGAGGCGATCTGACAGACCAGATCGACATCGCCGATATCAATCCCCAGCTCCAACGAGGCAGTGGCAATCAACACTTGCAGCTCGCCGCGCTTGAGCCGTTGTTCGGCGTCCAGGCGAAATTCCTTGGCCAGGCTGCCGTGGTGCGCGGCGACGGCATCCTTGCCTAGCCGTTCGCTCAGGTGCCGGCTCAGGCGTTCGGCCAGGCGCCTCGTGTTGACGAAAATCAGCGTGGTGCGGTGTTCGCGGGCGAGGGCGGCCAGGCGGTCGTAGACCAGTTCCCAGATATCGTTGGCCATCACTGCCGAAAGCGGCACGGGCGGCACTTCGATACCCAGGTCCCGCGGGCGGGCGTGGCCGATGTCGATGATTTCGCAAGGCCGGTCGCGGCCGACCAGGAAGCGCGAGACGGCTTCGATGGGTTTTTGCGTGGCGGACAGGCCGATGCGCATCAACGGCTCAGGACATAGCGCCTGCAGACGTTCCAGGCTCAACGCCAAATGGCTGCCGCGTTTGCTGGCGGCGATGGCGTGGATTTCGTCGACGATGACCGTGCGCGTGGTGCCGAGCATTTTTCGGCCCGAATCGGAACCGAGCAGCACGTAAAGGGATTCCGGGGTGGTCACCAGAATGTGCGGCGCGGTCTTGCGCATCGCCGAGCGGTCTTTTTGCGGGGTGTCGCCGGTGCGCACGGCGGTGTTGATGTGTAATTCGGGCAGCCCCATCACGCGCAATTGCTCGGTGATACCGGCCAGCGGGTTTTGCAGGTTGATCTGGATGTCGTTGGACAAGGCTTTTAGCGGCGAGACGTAGACCACCAGGGTTTCGTCCGGCAGCTTGCCGTTGTTCTCCAGTCCCAGGTGAACCAGATCATCAAGTACCGCGAGGAATGCGGTCAGGGTTTTGCCGGAACCGGTGGGCGCGGCGATCAATGTCGAGCGGCGTTGGCGAATCAACGGCCACGCACGGGCCTGGGCGGCGGTGACCGTCGCAAAGGTCTTGCTGAACCAGGCACTGACGGCGGGGTGGAAGCCGGTCAGGGCACTGTCTGCGGGGATGGGCAGGTTCATGGAGTAATTTATGCGGGCGGGATGGGTAAGATGCAAGTACCGCTGGTGATCACTGGTGATCGGGAAATCGCTATCGCGGGCAAGCCATGCTCCTACAGGTATGCGCGGCGCTTTTGTAGGAGCGAGGCTTGCCCGCGAAGAGGCCGGCCATCGCACCGCTAAATCGGGCGATCTACACTTTACGGATGACGGTTGCGCACTAAACCCGCAAAATGCAACGATTCGGGCAATTATCGACGACATCGCCTGCCGGCGCTGTCGATACAGCCATCGTTCCAATCAGACTGGGCCTGCTGACTCTATGCGAATGCGCCTTATGTTACTGGGCGGCGGAAATGCCCTTGGGCAGGCGCTGATTCGCCTCGGTGCGGAGGAAGACATCGGTTTCCTCGCCCCCGCCCACCACAAGACGGCTGGGATGCCGCGAGCCTGACGCAACTGCTCGACGACACCCGCCCGGACGCGTTGATCAACCTCGCCTATTACTTTGACTGGTTCCAGGCGGAGACGGTCAGTGAACAGCGTCTGGCCGGGCAGGAGCGTGCGGTCGAGCGTCTGGCCGAACTGTGCCAGCACCACAACATCGTGCTGCTGCAACCTTCGAGCTATCGGGTGTTCGACGGCTCGCGTGCTACCGCCTACAGCGAAAAAGACGAGCCGGTGCCTTTGGGCCTGCGCGGTCAAGCGTTGTGGCGGATCGAACAAAGCGTGCGCGCCACATGCCCGCAACACGTGTTGTTGCGTTTCGGCTGGCTGCTCGATGACAGCGCCGATGGCACGCTCGGGCGTTTCCTCGCTCGGGCCGAGACGCCGCAAGAGCTGCTGATGGCCGATGACCGTCGGGGCAATCCGACGCCGGTGGACGATGCGGCCCGGGTGATCATTTCGGTGCTCAAGCAACTCGATTGCGCGGCGCCGCTGTGGGGCACCTACCATTACGCCGGACATGAGGCGACCACGCCGCTGGCATTGGGGCAGGCGATCATCACCGAAGCACGCAACCTGCATGAACTGGCCATCGAAGCGCCGACTGCCCAGGCGCATGCCGCGCGACCTGACGCTGGCGAAGAACCGCAACACGCGGTGCTGGCCTGCAAGAAAATTCTGCACACCTTCGGGATCAAGCCCCGCGCCTGGCGCGCGGCGCTCCGGGCTTACTGGATAGGTTTTATCGCCATGGCTGACGGCCCTGTTTTAATCACCGGCGGCGCCGGTTTCATTGGATCGCACCTCACCGACGCCTTGCTCGCCCAAGGCCATTCGGTGCGAATTCTCGATGACCTGTCCACCGGCAAGCGCAGCAACCTGCCGCTGGACAATCCCAAGGTCGAACTGATTGTTGGCGACGTTGCCGATGCGGCACTGGTCGCTCGCTCGATGATCGGTTGCAGCGCTGTCGCGCACCTGGCCGCCGTGGCCTCGGTGCAGGCGTCGGTGGACGATCCGGTGAAGACTCACCAAAGCAATTTCATCGGCACCCTGAATGTCTGCGAGGCCATGCGTCAGGCCGGCGTCATTCGGGTATTGTTCGCCTCCAGTGCGGCGGTTTACGGCAACAACGGCGAAGGCGAGTCGATTGACGAAGACACCGCCAAAGCGCCGCTGACGCCATACGCCTCGGACAAACTGGCTGGCGAGTACTACTTCGATTTCTACCGCCGCCAGCATGGTCTGGAACCGGTGGTGTTCCGCTTCTTCAACATCTTCGGCCCGCGCCAGGACCCGTCCTCGCCGTATTCCGGGGTGATCAGCATTTTCAGCGAGCGCGCGCAGAAAGGCCTGCCGATCACCGTGTTCGGTGATGGCGAGCAAACGCGGGATTTTGTCTACGTTGAAGACCTGGTCGATTTGCTGGTGCAGGCGATCGAGAAACCACAGGTCGAAGTCGGCGCGGTGAATGTCGGCTGGAATCAGGCCACGACCCTCAAGCAGATGCTTGAAGCCTTGGGCCAAGTGGTGGGCGAGTTGCCGCCAGTGAGTTACGGCCCGGCGCGGTCCGGTGACATCCGTCACTCGCGAGCGAACAATCGGCGTTTGCTGGAGCGGTTTACCTATCCAGAGCAAACCCCGATGACTGTTGGCCTCGCGCGGTTGCTGGGTCGCTGAGTTTTTCGCAGTCATGAAAAAGGCGCCTGTCGAGGCGCCTTTTTTTATTCTGGATTTTTGTTGTCCGGTCGGACGTCTTCGCGAGCAGGCTCGCTCCCACAGGGGATGTGTGTTGATGCACAGATCAAATGTGGGAGCGAGCCTGCTCGCGAAGGGGGCTTAGAATTTGTAGCCGAGCCCGACCATGTACACGAACGGGTCCACATCCACATTGACCTTGGCTCGAGTGCCCGGCGCCACGGCGTCGTTTTCCACGGTCGCACGGGTGTTGATGTCGATGTAACGCATCTGGGCGTTGAGCATGATGTTGTCGGTGATCATGTAGTCAGCACCGACCTGGAACGCCATGCCCCAGGAGTTTTTTGCCTTGAAGTTGCTGAAACCGTTGGCTTGCGCTTCGTTGCTGAGCTTCTCGTCGTAGATCCAGGTGTAGTTGATACCCGCGCCCACATACGGCTGGAAGGCAGACTTGTTGTCGAGCGGGTAATAAACCACGCTCAGGGTCGGCGGCAGGTGCTTGAGGGTGCCGAGTTTGCCGTTGGCCGCGCCGAGGCCAGTGCCTTTGAGGTTCACGTCATGCTCGAACGGCGAGGCGGCGAGCAGCTCGATACCGATGTTGTTGGTGACCATGTACGCGAAGTTCAGGCCCAACTGCGTGTCGCTGTCCATGGTGGCCTTGCCACCCAGGTTGGTGCCGGCCAATGGGCCTTGATCGACCTTGACGCTGGAGCTGCTGGCTTTCGGGTTGACGGTGATTGCACCGGCGCGAACGATGATGTCGCCAGCGTCGAAGGCGTGGGCGAGCGGGGCTGTTAGCGCGAGGGCAAACAGCGAGGCGCTGAGCAAGGACTTGTTCATGGGGGCTCCAAAGGACGTTGAAAATATTCGATGTCCAATGGTAAAGAGCCATCTGATACGGTCTTTTGATTCAGCTCAATGAAACAGTGATGGTCGGTTTTTTTGTGGAACCTTTGAGGGCCTCATCGCGAGCAGGCTCGCTCCCACAGGATTCGGGTGATCCCTGTGGGAGCGAGCCTGCTCGCGATAACTATCGATCAAACAACATAGAACTACCGGATTCACTCCGGCAGCTCATACACATAAATCTTCTCGGCATTCATCTGATACCCGGCATCCGCCAATTCGCTGCTGGACGCCTTAACCTGCAAGGATCCCTCGATCCAGTACGGCTGATACAGCTCATCAAGCTTCACACCCACTTCGCTTTTCACATGCACAATCTGGTTCGACGGCGGTGGCGGCACGTGGATGCAGGCGCCGAAATACGGCACCAGCAAGAACTCCGTGGTACGACCTTCCTCACTTACTTCCAGCGGCACGATGTAACCTGGCAGGCGAATGTTCTTGCCGTCGAGGCTTTTCACCACCGGCGCATTGGGCAGGTCCTGCTTGGCCGCCGGGGCCGACTCGGCAGCCAACGTGCTGCCCATCTGCGACAAGTCATGCAACGGCGTCATGTTCGGCACTTCGGCCGGGGCGTCCGGCGGGATCATTTCCTGCCAGGTCAAATCCTTGGGCTCGGCCGCCCACAGGGGCAGGGCGACCAGCATCAACAGCGCGAGCAGAGCGCGGGGCATCTTTAACGTCCTCATAAACGGATCGACAGGCCATCGGCCAACGATTGGCGATACGCACGCCAGGCCGGCACGCTGCCCATCAGCAACGCGGCGATCAGGATGCCACCGAGCAGCGTCCATTCATATTCACTCGGCCACGACAGAGGCAAGTACAAGCCGTAATTGGCCTGCACATAACCTTGCGCCGCGGCGATGCATACATACAGCAACGCCACGCCGGCAATCACGCCCGACAACGCCAGGGCAAACGCTTCCAGTACCAACAGCGTTGCGATGTGCCATGGCCGTGCACCCACCGAACGCAGGATCGCCATCTCGCGCCGCCGTTCATTGAGGCTGGTGAGAATCGCCGTGAGCATGCCGATCAACCCGGTCAGCACCACAAACAACGAGACCACGAACAGGGCTTTTTCCGCGGTGCTCATCAAACTCCACAGCTCCTGCAACGCCACGCCCGGCAGGATCGCCAGCATCGGTTCGCCAAGGAATTCGTTGATTTCACGCTGGACCGCGAAGGTCGAAATCTTGCTGTTGAGACCGAGCATGAACGCGGTGATCGCTTGCGGCGTCAGGTCCATGTTACGCGCCTGGTCGGCACTGATCCGGCCTTTGCCTTGGGCGGGCACGCCGTTGTGCCAATCGATGTGGATGGCTTCCATCCCGCCGAGGCTGATGTGCAACGTGCGGTCCACCGGGGTGCCGGTGCGTTTGAGAATGCCGACCACGGTAAACGGTTTGTCGTCGTGCTTGACCAGGCTGATCACCGCCACGCCGTGGGCCAGCACCAGTTTGTCGCCGAGTTTGTAGTGCAACGCATCCGCCACTTCGGCGCCGAGCACCACTTCAAACGGGTCGGTGGCGAAGGCGCGGCCGTCGGCCAGTTCCAGGTGTTGTTGATGGCCATACTGGTAATGCTCGAAGTACGCCTCGGTGGTGCCCATCACCCGATAACCGCGATGGGAATCACCGAGGGACATCGGGATCGCCCACTTCACTTTCGGGTTGTTGGCGAAGTGTTCGAAACTGTCCCAACGAATGTTGTTGGTGGCGTTGCCGATGCGAAACACCGAGTACAGCAGCAGGTTGACCGAGCCGGAGCGGGCGCCGACGATCAGGTCGGTGCCGCTGATGGTGCTGGCGAAACTGGCCTTGGCTTCGGTGCGTACACGTTCCACGGCCAGCAGCAGGCAGACCGACAGGGCAATGGCGAACGCGGTGAGAATCGCGGTGAAGCGGCGGTTAGCCAGGCTGGCCAGGGCTAGACGAAACAAATACATCTCAGACCTCGAACGGGGTGGCGGCGCGATTGAGCTCGGCCAGCGACAGGTTGCGATCGAACAGTGGCGCGAGGCTCTGGTCATGGCTGACGAACAACAGGCTCGACCCCGCTTCGCGGCATTCGGCGAACAACAGGCGAATGAAGTTCTCGCGAGCGTCGTAATCCAGGGCCGAGGTCGGTTCGTCGGCGATCACCAGTTCCGGCTGGCCGATCAGCGCGCGTGCGGCGGCGACCCGTTGTTGCTGGCCGATGGACAGCGAGTCGGCGCGGCGGCTGAGGATGCTTTCATCCTTCAAGCCCAAGTGAGCGAGGAGGGTGGCCGCCGCTTGATCGACGCTGCCGTGGCGCTGTTTCGCCCGTTCGGCGCGCAGCTTGGAGAAGTGGCAGGGCAACTCGACGTTCTCGCGCACCGAGAGGAACGGCAGCAAGTTGAACTGCTGGAAGATGTAGCCGGTGTGATCGACGCGGAAACGGTCACGGGCGCCGGCACCGAGCGCGGTCAGTTCCTGGCCGAGCAAACGGATGCTGCCACGATCGGGCTTCTGTACACCGCCGAGCAGGCCGAGCAGGGTGGTCTTGCCACTGCCGCTGGGGCCCTTGAGGAACAGGGTTTCCCCTGCTTCCAGGCGAAAGGCCGGGATATCCAGCAGTGGCGGGTGACCGGGCCAGCTGAAGCCCAGGTCGGACAGTTCGATGAGTGCTTGGGTCATTTAACCGATTTCATGAGTGTCGATGACCTGTAGGAGCTGCCGAGTGCAACGAGGCTGCGATCTTTTGAGCTTGATCATTAACGTCAAAAGATCGCAGCCTCGTTGCACTCGTCAGCTCCTACGGGATCGGGGGGGTCAGAAGTTGAGGGCGGCAGCCTTCGCCGTCACTTCAACACCTTGCTGGCCGCTCGGGCCGATCAGTTGTACCTGAATTTTCTGGGTCGCCGGGAAGGTATTGAAGATCGTCGCCAGGTCCAGGGTCTTCAGCGCGCCAGGTGCCGAGCAACTGAATTGGTAGTGGGCGTGGATTTCGCTGTGGTCGTGGTGATGCTCGTGACCGTCCTTGTCCGCTTCGGCATGGTCATCGTCGTCATGATCGTCGGCGTCCGGCTTGTCACCGAACAGCGGGCTTTCCAGTTCCTGGGTCGCGACCTTGCAGCCTGCGGCTTTTGGCAGGTTGAACAGCACCAGCGGGTTTTCCAGGCGTGCACGGGCGGCAGCGACTTTGGCTTTGTCGGCGTCAGTGGTGGCGGCGTGTTCGAAGCCCACCAGGTTCATCGCCGGGCTTTCCAGTTCCAGCTCCAGGGTCTGGCCGTCCAGCGCCGCGTTCAAGCGACCGACGCCATGTTCATGGGCGCCGAGGCTGCCGTGTTCAGGTTCATTGGCAGCATGGGCAACGGCCAGCGGCAACAGGGCAAACGGCAGAGCGAGCAGCAGACGACGCATGGCGGGTCTCCGGAAAGTAAAGTGAAGAGTTTGTTATGTAATCTTATAACGAAACTGCGGAGAGTTTGACCGTCCGCTTGGCGTTGCACAAGACCCATGGGAGCATGCAGGTCAGAAATGTGCAGGAGCAGACCTATGTTGCGAATACGCGGAAGTATCGGCGACTGGCCGGTGGATTTGACCCTGGAGATGGACGACAGTGACTGGGCACGGTTCGGCGCGCAGTTGCAGGTCAGCAAAACCGATGAGGTCAGCGCTGCGGCGGCCAAACCGCTGAACCAGGATGAGGCGCTGTGGCAGATTGCCAAGGACCTGCTGCGCAAGGCCGGGCAATTGAGCGGGCCGGACTTGCTGGAGCAACTGGAAGGACTGACCGGCAGCGCAGCCTCGGGCAAGCGCTTGCTGGTGCGCTTGCGCCACTGTGCGGATGTGAAAGTGCTGAGCGGCGGGGATACGCCGCTTTACAGCTGGCGCGAGCCAGCGTAGGCGCTGCCGAAGGCTCGGGCCGCGTTCGGACGATCTTTTGATCTTCCGGTGTTTCAGTACCGCAAAAACAAGATCAAAAGATCGCAGCGTGCCGCAGCTCCTACGGAATCGGGTTTACAAGGCGCGATCCGGTCAATACAACGCAGCCCCCTGTAGGAGCTGCGGCACGCTGCGATCTTTTGATCTTCAATAAAGCGCCGCAAACAACTTGCGACGGTACGTGGTCACCAGCGGGTGATCATTACCCAGCAATTCGAACACCTGCAGCAAGGTCTTGTGCGGCAAACCTTCGCTATAGCTGCGGTTGCGGATGAACAGCTTCAACAACGAATCCAGCGCCGGTTCGTATTGCTGACGCGCCAGTTGCTGAATCGCCAGTTGATAAACGGCTTCATCGTCCTGCGGGTTTTTCGCCAGGCGCGCTTTCAAATCGGCGGTATCCGGCAAATCCTTGGCCTGACCCAGAAACTGGATCTGCGCCTTGGCGCCGGCCAGGGCAGCTTTGTGCTCATCGGTCTTGACCGCGTCGAGCACGGTTTGCGCTTCACCCAACTCACCGCGCTCGGTGAGGCAACGCGCATAAAGGATCAGCGCTTTCGCGTTGGTGTTGTCTTCGCCCAGCAGCGCCTTGAGGATGGCTTCGGCGTCGGCGAAACGACCTTCGTCGAACAACGCCTGAGCCTGCTCGAACGGATCGGCAGCGGCTGGCGGTGGCATCTGCACGTGCGGTTCAAGCATCGCACGGACGGCGGACTCCGGTTGTGCACCGGCAAAACCGTCCACCGGTTGACCGTCCTTGAACAGCACCACGGTCGGCAGGCTGCGAATGCCGAAGCGCGAGACGATGTCCGGCTCGACATCGCAATTGACCTTGGCCAGCAGCAACTCGCCCTGATAACTCTCGGCGATGGTTTGCAGCATCGGCATCAACGCCTTGCACGGCGCACACCATTCGGCCCAGAAATCCACCAGCACCGGTTTGTGAAAAGAGTTTTCGATCACCGACTGGTCGAAATCAGCAGTCGTGGCGTCGAAGATGTACGGCGTTTCCTGACTCATGGGGGACCTCTTGGAAGCGTGAATAGGCTCACTATAAGGGCTGGCGCAAAAGATCGCAGCCTTCGGCAGCTCCTACACGACCGGGTTCGCACGCCGACGGCGCGAGGATGCGAAACGCACCGCCTCCAATGAGGTTAGAACGCGGTCGATGTAGGAGCAGCCGAAGGCTGCGATCTTTTAGCGGCTTCAATCACGCCGCGCATGGTAAAGGCTCACCTGCCGAAACTCTTCGGGCTCGGCCAGATCCGGCAAGGTCATCGCTTCCAGCACCTCAATGCGCCGATACAACGGATGACGAAAATCCCTCACCCGCGAATCCGCGACCAACGCTTCTTGGCCACGACTCAAAAACTCATCGAGTAGCGGCAGATTCGCCCGGTCATACAGCACGTCGGCGACGAGAATCAGATCAAACCGGTCCGCTTCGGCAAAGAAGTCCGCCGAGTAGTTGAGCTCCACATCATTGAGTTCAGCATTCGCCCGACACGCGGCAATCGCCAGCGGGTCCAGGTCACAGGCCACCACTTCCAGCGCCCCGGCCTTCACGGCGGCAATCCCCGCCACGCCGGAACCGGCGCCGAAATCCAGGACTCGTTTGCCTTTGACCCACAGAGGAAACTCAGCGAGGTAACGCGCCACCGCCAAGCCGCTGGCCCAGCAGAAACTCCAGTACGGCGGTTCGTGCAAAATCCGCCGGGTTTCTTCCGGGCTGAAGGCGCGATCCATGTTGTCGCCGTCGATCAGCCAAAGCTTCAAGTCAGTGTCCGGCAATTCACAAGCAACCAGCTGTGCGTCACCGAGCAATTCACCCAATGCCTGTTGCAGGTCGAGCGGTGCAATCATGGTGCTTTGACAAATTGCAGCTGACCCAAGGCCTGGGTCGTCGGCTGGGTAATGGTTTGTGACGGCAGGTGCAATATCAATTGACCGGACTGGGTGGCACGGCCACGCAGTTCAACACGAGCGCCTACCGGGAAGGATTCAGGGTTGAAGCGCAGGCGAAACGGCAGCACTTGGTTGGTGCCGATCAGGCTGGAGCTGGCCAGCAACTGTTGCGGACGGGATTTGTCGTCGATCACCAGCAGCGCCAGCTCAACTTCGGCACCGGCCGGTACGCCTTGCAGGGTGCCGCTCAGTTCTCGCTGAAAAGCGGGCAGTGGGCCGAGGTCAGCCGACTCCTTGGCTTTTTTCTGCGCCTGTTGCGGTGCGGGGCCTGGCGTCGGCGGCTGGGGCTTGGGCGCATCGCTGCCGCAGGCCACCAGCAGGCTTAAAACACTGAGCAGGACGAGCGGTCGTAGCGACATTTTTGGCTCCAGCAACATGAAATCCATAAAGGTGTCCTGTTTCACAAATACTGTTCCTTTTTGACGGCGTCTGTTGCCGTCATGCTGCGTTGCCGCTCCTCGCCATAGCGGGCTATGACTCGTCACGGCGCCTTGCCTGACGACAACAGCCACTCGTCAAAAAGGAACATTATTTGCGAAACAGGACACTAGCTCGTCTGTATACCGCAAACCCTATGGCTTGTCTTGCCACCGGGATGCGCTACCATGGCCCTCCCTTTTTTGTTGCCTGCCACCATGCACTGTCCCTTCTGCGGTGCCAACGACACCAAGGTCATCGACTCGCGTCTGGTCGCCGAGGGCGAACAGGTGCGCCGCCGGCGTGAATGCCTGGCCTGCGGCGAACGTTTCACGACGTTCGAGACCGCCGAACTGGTGTTGCCGCGCCTGATCAAAACCGACGGCAGCCGTCAGCCGTTCGACGAAGAAAAACTCCGCGCCGGCATGCAGCGGGCGCTGGAGAAGCGTCCGGTGAGTGTCGAACGCCTTGAATCGTCGCTGGTGCACATCAAACACAAGCTGCGTGCCACCGGCGAACGTGAGGTCAAATCCCTCGTGGTCGGTGAACTGGTGATGGCCGAGCTGCAAAAGCTCGACGAAGTCGCCTATATTCGTTTCGCCTCCGTGTATCGGCGCTTCCAGGACCTCAATGAGTTCCGCGAAGAGATCGATCGCCTGGCCCGTGAGCCGGTGAAAGAATGACCACCTCCCCAGAACAAGCGATCCTCGACGCCCATTACATGGCCCGCGCGCTGGAGCTGGCGCGCAAAGGTCACTTCACGACCCACCCCAACCCTCGGGTGGGCTGCGTAATCGTGCGGGACGGGCAGATTGTCGGCGAAGGCTGGCATGTGCGCACCGGCGAACCTCACGCCGAAGTTCACGCCTTGCGCGCTGCTGGTGAATTGGCTCGCGGCGCCACCGTTTACGTAACCCTCGAACCGTGCAGTCACCATGGCCACACGCCGCCCTGCGCCGATGCATTGGTGAATGCCGGTGTCGCCCGTGTGGTCGCAGCGATGCAGGACCCGAACCCGTCGGTCGCCGGTCGCGGCATGGCGCGTCTGGCCCAGGCCGGTATTGCTAGCGAAAGCGGTGTGCTGGAAGGCGAAGCGCGCAAGCTCAACGAAGGCTTCCTCAAACGCATGGAACACGGCTTGCCGTTCGTGCGGGTCAAGTTGGCCATGAGCCTGGACGGTCGCACGGCGATGGAAAACGGCGAAAGCCAATGGATCACCGGCCCGGCGGCCCGTTCGGCGGTGCAACGCCTGCGTGCCCAGGCCAGTGTGGTGCTGACTGGCGCCGACACGGTGTTGGCAGACAACGCCCGTTTGACCGTTCGTGCCGCTGAACTGGGTCTGGACGCCGAGCAAACCGCATTGGCCATGAGCCGTCCGCCGCTGCGCGTGTTGATCGACGGCCGCTTGCGCGTGCCGCTGGATGCGCCGTTCTTCAAGGCTGGCCCGGCGTTGGTCGCGACCTGCATGGCGATCGAAGAGCAATACGCCAACGGCCCGGAATGCCTGATCGTGGCGGGCGACGATGGCTTGGTCGACCTGCGCAAACTGCTGGTCGAGCTCGCCCATCGTGGGGTTAACGAGGTGCTGGTAGAAGCCGGCCCGCGTCTGGCCGGGGCGTTTGCCCAGCAAGGTCTGGTGGATGAATTCCAGATCTTTATCGCCGGCAAGTTTTTAGGCTCGTCCGCGCGCCCGTTGCTGGACTGGCCGCTCGCGCAAATGAAGGATGCGCCCGAGCTCAAAATCATCGAAATTCGCGCGGTTGGCGATGACTGGCGAGTCATCGCCATACCTGTGCCAGCAGCGAGCGTATAATTCCCGGCTTGCGCCACGCGACAGCCTTGTTCTCGAGGAGGACTCCATGTTTACCGGCATCATCGAATCCATCGGCAGTATTCGTGCATTGACCCCAAAAGGCGGAGATGTGCGGGTTTACGTAGAAACCGGCAAGCTCGACCTGAGCGACGTCAAACTGGGCGATAGCATCGCGGTCAACGGCGTATGCCTGACCGCGGTTGAACTGCCAGGCAACGGCTTTGCGGCAGACGTCAGCCGCGAAACCCTCGACTGCACCGCCATGAATGACTTGAAAAGCGGCAGCCCGGTCAACCTGGAAAAAGCCCTGACCCCGACCACGCGTCTGGGCGGGCACCTGGTCAGCGGTCACGTCGATGGCGTGGGCGAAGTGGTTGCCCGTACAGAAAATGCTCGCGCAGTGGAATTCCGTATCCGCGCGCCGAAAGACCTCGCCAAGTACATCGCCCATAAAGGCTCGATCACCGTCGACGGCACCAGCCTGACCGTGAACGCAGTCGATGGCGCCGAGTTCTTGCTGACGATCATTCCCCACACCCTGAGCGAAACCATCATGGCGTCTTACCAGCCAGGTCGCCGGGTGAATCTGGAAGTGGACTTGCTGGCACGTTATCTGGAGCGCCTGTTGTTGGGCGATAAGGCCGCAGAGCCAAGCTCCAGTAACATCACCGAAAGCTTTCTGGCCCAAAACGGCTACCTCAAATCCTGAAGCTCAAATTTCGAAAGAAGGGGGGTGCCTTGTGGCGCTCAATAGCATCGAAGAACTGGTTGAAGACATCCGCCAAGGCAAGATGGTCATCCTCATGGATGACGAAGACCGCGAGAACGAAGGCGACCTGATCATGGCCGCCGAGTGCTGCAAGCCTGAACACATCAACTTCATGGCCAAGCACGCCCGTGGCCTGATCTGCATGCCGATGAGCCGCGAGCGCTGCGAACTGCTGAAGCTGCCGTTGATGGCCCCGCGCAACGGTTCCGGTTTTGGCACCAAGTTCACCGTGTCGATCGAAGCCACGACGGGCGTGACCACCGGCATCTCCGCCGCCGACCGCGCCCGCACGGTGCAGGCCGCTGCCGCCAAGGATGCCAAGGCTGAAGATATCGTCAGCCCGGGCCACATCTTCCCGTTGATGGCTCAGCCGGGCGGCACCCTCGCTCGCGCCGGCCATACCGAAGCCGCCTGCGACCTGGCGCGCATGGCCGGTTTCGAGCCGAGCGGCGTGATCTGCGAAGTGATGAACGACGACGGCACCATGTCCCGTCGCGCCGAGCTGGAAACCTTCGCCGCCGAACACAACATCAAGATCGGCACCATCGCCGACCTGATTCACTACCGGATGATCCACGAACGTACCGTTCAGCGGATTGCCGAGCAGCCCCTGGACAGCGAGTTGGGCCAATTCAACCTGGTGACCTATCGTGATTCCGTGGAAGGCGATGTGCACATGGCCCTGACCCTGGGCACCGTGTGTGCGGAAGAACCGACCCTGGTTCGGGTGCACAACATGGACCCGTTGCGCGACCTGCTGATGGTCAAGCAACCGGGCCGCTGGAGCCTGCGCGCCGCCATGGCTGCGGTCGCCGAGGCTGGCAGCGGCGTGGTGCTGTTGCTCGGTCACCCGCTCGATGGCGACGTGTTGCTGGCACACATCCGCGAAACCGCGGAACACGTCCCGGCGAAAAAACCGACCACCTACAGCATCGTCGGTGCCGGTTCGCAGATCCTTCGGGACCTGGGCGTGCGCAAAATGCGCCTGATGAGTGCGCCAATGAAATTTAATGCGATATCCGGTTTCGATCTGGAAGTTGTAGAATACGTGCCCTCCGAATAATGACCGGTTGTTTCCAGTCCTTGATTCGCGGTTAACACATCACTGAGGGACGCGTAGAAAACGCGTCCCGGCTCTTTAAGAGATCTAACGAATGACCCTGAAGACCATCGAAGGTACCTTCATCGCCCCTAAAGGCCGCTACGCTTTGGTAGTGGGCCGCTTCAACAGCTTCGTCGTTGAAAGCCTGGTTAGCGGTGCAGTTGATGCCCTGGTTCGCCATGGCGTGAGCGAAAGCGACATCACCATCATCCGTGCGCCTGGCGCCTTCGAAATCCCGCTGGTTGCGCAGAAAGTCGCTCAGAAGGGCGAATACGCGGCAATCATCGCCCTGGGCGCGGTCATTCGTGGCGGTACTCCGCACTTCGAATACGTGGCGGGCGAATGCACCAAGGGCCTGGCCCAGGTGTCCATGGAGTTCGGCGTACCGGTCGCTTTCGGCGTCCTGACCGTTGATTCCATCGAGCAAGCCATTGAACGTTCCGGCACCAAGGCCGGTAACAAAGGTGCTGAAGCTGCCCTGTCCGCCCTGGAAATGGTCAGCCTGCTGGCGCAGTTGGAGGCCAAGTGATTAGCGACGAAAGTGATCGTTTCAACCCGCGCGATCCAAAGCCTGCGGATGCCGGCAAGCCATCGAAAAGCGTCAAGCGTCGCGAAGCCCGTCAGCTCGCGACTCAAGCGCTGTACCAATGGCACATGGCCAAGCAATCGCTGAACGAGATCGAAGCGCAGTTCCGGGTCGATAACGACTTCAGCGATGTCGATGCCGCTTACTTCCACGACATCCTGCACGGCGTTCCGGCGCACCGCACCGAGATCGATACAGCCCTGGCCCCGTGCCTGGACATCACGATCGAAGAGCTGGACCCGGTTGAACTGGCCGTTCTGCGTCTGTCCACCTGGGAGCTGATCAAGCGTGTCGACGTGCCTTACCGCGTCGTGATCAACGAAGGTATCGAGCTGGCGAAAGTCTTCGGTTCCACCGATGGCCACAAGTTTGTCAACGGCGTACTCGACAAGCTGGCCCCGCGACTGCGTGAAGCTGAAGTGAAGGCGTTCAAGCGCTGATCGGCGCTTGAAAGGCAAGTGTCCTGTCTCGCCGATACGTTCGTTTTTAGCGAGTGGATGGTGTTGCCAGACAAGGCGCCGCGACGAGTCATAGCGTGCTATGGCGAGGAGCGGCAACGCAGTATGGCGACACCAGACGCCGCTAAAAAATGAACAGTATTGGTGAGACGGGACACCCAATGGGCGAGTTTGAGCTGATCCGCAATTTCTTCGCCGCCGCGCCTTGCGCGCAGGGCGGCGAGGGCGTTGCCCTTGGGATCGGCGACGACTGCGCCTTGCTGGCTGTTCCTTGCGGGGAGCAGTTGGCTATTTCCACCGACACCCTCGTTGCCGGTGTGCATTTCGCAGATCCTTGCGACCCGTTTTTGCTCGGTCAGCGCTCGCTGGCTGTAGCGGTCAGTGACCTGGCCGCCATGGGCGCCACCCCCATTGCCTTTACCCTTGCCTTGACCTTGCCGACGGTGACCGCCGATTGGCTGGATACCTACGCCCGTGGTTTGAACGTTATGGCGCAGAGCTGTGGCGTGGCGCTGGTGGGTGGCGACACCACTCGTGGACCGTTGAGCCTGACGATGACCGTGTTTGGCCGTGTGCCGGTCGGCCAGGCGTTGACCCGCAGTGGCGCGCAGCCGGGCGACTTGCTGTGCGTGGGCGGTGAGTTGGGCAATGCCGCCGGGGCCTTGCCGCTGGTGCTGGGTCAACGAACTGCAGAAGCGGCCATTGCCACCCCGCTGCTGGCTCATTACTGGTCGCCGCAACCACAACTGGCACTCGGTCAGGCGTTGCGCGGCAAGGCCACCTCCGCACTGGACATCTCCGACGGCCTGCTCGCCGACTGCGGGCATATTGCGCTCGCGTCGAAGGTCGGCATTCAGGTTGAGCGGAGTAAGCTGGCAGTATCGACGGCGTTGGTGGCCTTCCTCGGTCAGTCAGGCGCTGAAGACGCGGCCCTGAGCGGTGGCGATGATTACGTGCTGGCCTTCACCTTGCCGCCCGTCGAATTGCCCCGACTGCTGGCCGACGGTTGGCCGATCCATGTGCTTGGCCGGGTCGTGACGGGGCAGGGCGTTGTGCTGCTGGACGCCGATGGACAAGACATCACCCCGCAAACCCGGGGCTACCAACATTTTCGGGAGACACCGTGACAGATCATCCCAAGCAGACCCCGGCGGAATTCGTACCGCCTTCGGTCTGGCGTAATCCGTGGCATTTCCTGGCGTTCGGCTTCGGCTCGGGCACCTTGCCAAAGGCACCGGGCACCTGGGGGTCGTTAGTTGCGCTACCCTTTATCCCGTTGTGGCAGATGTTGCCCGACTGGGGTTACTGGCTGATGCTCGGCATCACCATGCTGTTCGGCTTCTGGCTGTGCGGCAAGGTGGCCGACGATTTGCGGGTACACGATCACGAAGGCATCGTCTGGGACGAGATGGTCGGGATGTGGATCACCCTGTGGCTGGTGCCGGAAGGTTGGTACTGGTTGCTGGCGGGGTTCCTGATGTTCCGCTTCTTCGACATCCTCAAGCCGTGGCCGATTCGCTGGATCGACCGCAACGTGCATGGCGGCGTCGGGATCATGCTCGATGACGTGTTGGCCGGGGTCTTTGCATGGTTGGGGATGCAAGGCCTGGTGTGGTTATTTGCCTGAATGGCGAAGCGGGGAACTAGGGATGGCTCGACGCTGGTTGATGGTGTTTTTCGCGATGTTTTGCTCTATCGCCCAGGCGGGGGATGCCGCGCCGGCGCCGTCGGTGATTCATCTGGCCAGCGAAGACTGGGAAGACTACACCGCCGCTGACGGTCACGGCCTGGGCTGGGATCTGCTGCGGGCGATCTTCGAGCCGGCCGGCGTCAAGCTGGACATCCGCACCGAACCTTACACGCGCGCCGTGGGCCTGGCCCAGCGGGGCGAAGTGGATGCCTGTGTCGGCTCCTATCGGGATGAAACCAGCGAACTGCTCTATCCGCACTGGAACTTCGACACCGATCACATCTATGCCTTGGGCCTGGCGAGCAATCCGGCGCCGACTCTCGACACCCTGGGCAACTATCGACTGGCCTGGGTTCGCGGTTACAGGTATCAGGATTACCTGCCGAACATTCACCGCTATAACGAAGTGGTGCGGCGTACCGCAATCCTGTCGATGCTGACCCACAACCGCGCCGACTTTTACATCGATGCGCTGACCGAAGTCGATTACATGGTCACCCGGGCCAAGGATCCGTCGCAGTTTCGCCGTACCCACATTGCCGAGTTGCCGCTGTTCCTGTGTTTTGCCGACACCCCAAAGGCCCGCGCGTTGATGGCGTTGTTTGACCAACGCATGGAACTGCTGGTGAAAAGCGGACAGCTGAAACCGGTCTTCGCCAAGTGGAAACAGCCGTATCCGTTTAGTCATGACTGAACGCAGACCCTGTAGCAGCTGGCGAAGCCTGCGTTCGGCTGCGAAGCAGTCGCAAAACCTGAGCATGCGGTCTTCCTGATACATCGCGTTGCCTGATTTCACGACTGCTGCGCAGCCTCGCAGGCTCGGCAGCTGCTACGAGCCGAACGCAGGCTTCGCCAACTGCTGCAGAGCTTACGCAGGCTGGGAAAGGCATCTTAGATCAAACTTTTTGATCGTTATGCCCCATAATTCAGCCTAAGCGTCGGTTAGAACCTGCTGTTACAATGCCGCCTCTGCGAATCTCCAGTACTTATTGATCAGGAGCACACCGGTGCCTGTCGTTTTTGTCGCCGCATCCAAGCTGCCAACGCCTTTTGCGCAATTCACCATGCACGGCTTTCTCGATGAAGAAAATGGTCGAGAGCACGTGGTGCTCAGTCTGGGTGAGTTCGATGACGGTGCCCCGGTACTCGGCCGGTTGCACTCCGAATGCCTGACTGGCGATGCCTTGTTCAGCCAGCGTTGCGACTGCGGCTCTCAGCTTGAAGCGGCATTGCAGGCCATCGCCCGCGAAGGCCGTGGCGTGTTGCTGTACTTGCGTCAGGAAGGTCGTGGCATTGGCCTGCTGAACAAAATCCGTGCCTACGAGTTGCAGGATGGCGGCGCCGACACCGTTGAAGCCAACGAGCGTCTGGGCTTTGCCGCCGACCAGCGTGACTACGCCATGTGCCTGCCGATACTTCAGCACCTGGGCGTGAAGTCCCTGCGTCTGATGACCAACAACCCGCGCAAGGTCAAAGCCTTGACCGACATGGGTATCGTGGTCGCCGAGCGTGTGCCGCTGCACACCGGGCACAACCCGCACAACAAACTCTACCTGGCCACCAAGGCCAGCAAGCTCGACCACATGATGGGCAACGAGCATCAGGGCGAGGCAGATCGGGCGTGACCCGCGGCCAGGTGCGGCGCCGACTGTCCTTCAACTGGTGGCAATACCTGGCGCTGGCCTTGTTGCCGCTGTTCGTGCTCAACGGCGTGTTCGGCCAGAGCGAGGCGATCCTGCCAGTGCTGGCGATGCCGTTGTTCATCGCCGGTGTGGCCTCGATGTTTGTCAGCCTGAAGTTCTTCGGTGGCTACAAACATGCACTGATCGCCACCCAGAAAGCTCTCGATACCCCTGAAGAACCCGCCGCCTGGATTGCCCTGGCGGCCAAGCGCCGCACGGCGTTCCTGGCGGCCGGCCTGCCCGCCTGGATCGGTGCGCTGGCGGTGTTCGTCGGTCTCGAAGCGGTGCCACTGGTGCTACTGGCGCTGTCGACCACGGTGCTGTTCTACCTCTACCGTATCCCGCGTCAACTCGGCTGATGCTTCGCTATTGGCTGGCGGTTTTGCTGTTGGCTGTCAGTGGCTTGGCGGCTGCAGTCGAGCGGGTGGTCAGCCTGGCGCCGTCCCTGTCTGAAATCGTGGTTGAACTGGGTTCGGCAGACCTGTTGGTCGGTGTGCTGGATGCCGGCGAGCGTCCTGTTGAACTCAAAGATATGCCTTCCGTTGGCCGCTACGGTCAGTTGGACATGGAGCGATTGCTCAGCCTCAAACCCGATCTGTTATTGCTCTGGCCCGGCAGCGTCGGCCCGGCCCAGCGTGAACAGCTCAAGCGGTTGAACATTCCTACCTACGTCGCCGAACCGCATAACCTTGGACAACTCACCGCGCAGATTGAATCTATCGCCACACAACTCGGCCGGCCGGAGCGGGGCGTGAAGTTAGCGGCGCTCCTGCGGCAAAAACTGGATAACCTGCGCCAGCGCTATCAACGGGACAAGCCGTTGCAGGTGTTCTATCAAGTCTGGGATCGGCCGCTGTACACCGTTGGCGGTGGGCAGATCATCAGTGATGCTCTTGAAGTGTGCGGCGCGCGCAATGTGTTTGCCGACCTGGCATTGCCAGCGCCGCAGGTGAGCGTGGAAGCGGTGTTACAGCGCAATCCCGAGGTGATCCTGGCCAGTGACCAGGCGCAGCTCGATGCCTGGAAGGCCTGGCCGCAGGTGGCGGCGGTGGCTCGCGGGCAATTGTTGTTGGTGACGGATAAAGGGTTGGAGCGGCCGAGTGGGCAGATGATCGAGGCGGCGGCCAAGTTGTGCCAAGTGATCGCACCTGACCGTTAATACAGGGATCACATTAAACCCGTAGGAGCGAGGCTTGCCCGCGAAGAGGCCGGCTCCAACACCGCGAATCTTAATCAGAGTTCCGGCGTCCAGGTCACCCCAAACATCCACGCCCGACCTTCCTCGTGATACCCATACTGACTGCCGTCGTAGCTGTACAACGCCCGGCTGTAGTCCTGGTCCAGCAAGTTATCCACCTTCAGCTCCAGCCTCACTTCCCGGTTCAGCGCCCAGCTGCTTCGCAGCAAGCAACGCATAGCCGCCCAACGGCTGCTGATTGTTCTCATCGTCGTAGCTGCCGCTGACTGCCTGCCAACTGGCGCCGAGGCCCAGTCGATCAAACTGTCGATCCAGATCCAGGCTCAACGTCCGCCGGGCACGACGGGCCAGGGTGTGACCGCTGTCGCGATCCCGCGGGTCGATGATCGACACACCGAGGTTGCTCTGCCAGCCGAACAGTTCCTGCTTCAGCGCCGCTTCGAAACCGTTGATGCGTGCTGAGGCGACATTCTGCGGGCGGTTGTTGCTGCCGAAGATAATCGCGTCTTCCAGGTCCGTGCGGTACAGCGATGCTTCCAGTCGGCTGGTCTCGGCCAACTGACTGCGCCACTGCAACTCATAGCTTTTCGAGGTTTCAGGCTTCAAGTCCGGATTGCTGAAGTCCGGGTAATACAGGTCGTTGAAGGTCGGTGCGCGCAAGCCTTCGCTGTAGGTCAGCAGCACGTCGTTGTCCGGGTTCAACGGCAGGGTGAACGTGCCGCTCCAACTGTTTTGGCCGCCAAACTGCTGGTTCTGGTCGCGGCGCAGGCCCAGTTCCGTGGAGAAACTGTCCGCCTGATAGCGATGCTGGATAAACGCCGCGCGGTTCCAGCGGCTGTTCTCGTTAAACGGCGTGCTGCTGTTGATCCGGTCTTCGTACCAGTCGCCGCCGAGGATCAGGCTATTGCGCTCGTTGAGCGTCAGGTCGTTCTGCCAGTTCACCGAGTCGCGGTAAGTGTTGAACACCGTGCGTTCGTCGCTGAGCTTGTCGAGGGTCTTCTCGCGGTTTTCGCTGTGGCCGAACTCGACGCGGGTTTTCCAGCGGTCATTGACCTGCGCGTCGACGTAACTGCTGACGCTGCTGACGTCGAAATCGCTGTAGGGCTGCTGCTGGACGGATTCGAAGGTGGTCGTGTCGAAGCGGCCGAAGGGGTTGTCGAACTCGCTTTTCCCGGTGTTATCCAGCAGATTGGCGCCGATTTCGATGTCGTCGGTCAGTGCATGACTCAGGCTCAAACTCACCGATTTATTGCGGTACTCGTCGTGATCGCCATCGCTGGGATACGACTCGTGGGTGCGATTGATCCCGGCAGTTTCATCGAGGCTGGCGCCGAGATTGAAGCGGGTTTTCTCATCGCCACCGGACAGCCCAAGGCTACGCTCCCACGTCTGGTTGCTGCCAAACCCCATATGCAGGCGAGGTTGCAGACCCTGCTCGGCGCCACGACGGGTGAAGATCTGGATCACCCCGCCAATTGCATCGCTGCCATAAATCACCGAACGGGAGCCGCGCAGCACTTCAACACGCTCGACCTGTTCGATGTTGATGTGTTGCAGGTTGCTGTCGCCGGACGTGGAACTGCCGATGCGCTGGCCATCCACCAGCACCAGCGTCTGGGCGGATTTGGTGCCGCGAATGTAAATCCCCGGCGAGCTGCCGCGCCCGCCGGTTTGCCCGACCTGCACACCCGGCACCCGACGCAACAGGTCTGTGACGCTGTCTGGTTGCAGGCGGTCGATGTCTTCGCGGGTGAACACCGTGTTGGCGGCGCTGCTGTCGTTGCGTGCTTCGACCTGGCGGTTGGCGCTGATCAACACGTCGGGGAGCTTCAGGGCTTGATCGCGTTCGAAGGTATCGGCCAGGAGTTGGCCGGCTGGCAGGAGCGTCAGCGTTAAAGCGAGGCGGGAGAGTTTCATTGGCAGTCCATTGGCAATCTGCAGCGAACACACATTTGAAGGTTGCTCAAAACCAATGTGGGAGCGGGCTTGCTCGCGAAGGCGGTGGATCAATCAACATTTAAGTCGACTGACCGTCCGCTTTCGCGAGCAAGCCCGCTCCCACAGGGTTTTGCGTTTAGATGTTGAGCAGTTGCAGGCGCTGACGAATTGAAGATTCAATCCCGGCTTCATCCAGCCCGCACTCGGCCAGCATCTGCGCAGGCTTGGCGTGTTCGACGTAGCTGTCCGGCAAACCCAGGTGCAGCATCGACTTGAGGATGTTTTCCCGGGCGAGGAACTCGCTGACTGCGCCACCGGCGCCGCCCATGATCGCGTTCTCTTCGATGGTTACCAGCAACTCGTGGCTGCCGGCAATTTCGCGAACCAGTGCTTCGTCCAGCGGTTTGACGAAGCGCATGTCGACCACAGTCGCATCCAGCGTCTCGGCGACTTTCAGCGCTTCGGCCAGTTGCACGCCGAATACCAGAAGGGCGACTTTGCTACCCTGACGGCGAACCACGCCCTTGCCGATTTCAATCGGTTGCAGGTCCTTCTCGATTACCGCGTTCGGGCCATTGCCACGCGGGTAGCGCACTGCCGCCGGGCCGTTGTACAGGTGACCGGTGGTGAGCATTTTGCGCAGTTCGTTTTCGTCGCTCGGGGTCATCACCAGCATGCCAGGGATGCAGCGCAGGAACGAGAGGTCGAAACTGCCGGCGTGGGTCGGGCCGTCTTCGCCCACCAGACCTGCGCGGTCGATGGCGAACAACACGTCGAGGTTCTGCACCGCCACATCATGCACAAGCTGGTCGTAGCCGCGTTGCAGGAAGGTCGAATAGATCGCCACCACCGGTTTCGCGCCTTCGCAGGCCATGCCGGCGGCGAACGTTACGGCGTGCTGCTCGGCAATCGCCACGTCGAAGTAGCGCAGCGGGAAACGCTCGCTGAACGCCACCAGGTCGGAGCCTTCCTTCATCGCCGGGGTGATCCCGACAAGGCGTGGATCAGCGGCGGCCATGTCGCACAGCCATTCGCCGAACACGCCGGAATACTTAGGCCCGCTGGCTTTCTTCGGTGCCGCTGCCGGGGCGTTCAGCGGTTCGAGTTTGGTGATGGCGTGGTAACCGATCGGGTCGACTTCCGCCGGGGCGAAGCCTTTGCCTTTCTTGGTGACGACGTGCAGGAACTGCGGGCCTTTCAGATCGCGCATGTTGCGCAGGGTGGCGATCAGGGTCGGCAGGTCGTGGCCATCAATCGGGCCGATGTAGTTCCAGCCCAGCTCTTCGAACAGGGTGCCCGGAACCAGCATGCCTTTGGCGTATTCTTCAGTACGACGGGCGATTTCCCAGGCGCCGGGCAGGCGCGACAGGACCTTTTTGCTGCCTTCACGCATGCTGGCGTAAGTACGGCTGGAAAGGATTTTCGCCAGGTAATTGGACAGGCCACCGACGTTGCGCGAGATCGACATGTCGTTGTCGTTCAGGATCACCAACATGTTGGCGTTGACTTCCGGCGCGTGGTTCAGCGCCTCGAACGCCATGCCGGCGGTCAGCGCGCCGTCGCCGATCACGGCGATCGCCTTGCGATCACTGTTCTGCAGGCGGGCGGCAATCGCCATGCCCAGCGCTGCACTGATCGAGGTGCTGGAGTGGCCGACGCCAAAGGTGTCGTACTCGCTCTCGGAACGACGCGGGAAGGCAGCGATGCCGTCCTTTTGGCGCAGGGTGCCCATGCGCTCGCGACGGCCGGTGAGGATTTTGTGCGGATAAGCCTGATGACCCACGTCCCACACCAGCCGGTCGTCCGGGGTGTCGAAGACGTAATGCAATGCGATAGTCAGCTCGATGACGCCCAGGCCGGCCCCGAAATGCCCGCCGGTCTGACCGACCGTGTAGAGCAATTCCAGGCGCAACTCATCAGCCAGGGTTTCCAGCTCGGCTTCGCCCAGCCGGCGCAGGCCGTCCGGCGTATTGGCGCGGTCGAGCAAGGGCGTGGTCGGGCGCTTGCGGGGAATCTCATGAAACGTCGTGGGCATCAGGCGAATCGTTATAGGTATAGAAGAGGCGGCAGTTTACCTGATGCATCGCCCCCTGCCCACGCGTTGCTTTTAAGTTGGCGGATCCGCTGTCAGCTGCGGCGCTCGACGATATAGCGGGCCAGGTCGCGCAACGGCTCGGCAGCCGCGTCAAACGGTCGCAGCGCATGCAAGGCTTGATCACGCAGTTCCAGGGCGTAGGCCTTGGCGGCGTCGAGACCGAGCAGGGCCGGGTAGGTCGGCTTGTCCCGGGCGATATCCGCGCCCTGGCGTTTGCCGAGGGTCTCAGTATCGCTTTCAACGTCCAGAATGTCGTCCTGGACCTGGAACGCCAGGCCGATGGCCAGTGCATAAGTCTGCAAGGACTTGAGTTCGTCTTTCTCGGCACGACCACTGGCCAGGGCACCGAGTTTGACGCTGACTTCAATCAGTGCGCCGGTCTTGTGCCGGTGCATGTATTCGAGGGCTTTTTGATCAAGCTTCAGACCCACCGAGCCGAGGTCGATGGCTTGACCGCCGACCATACCCGCCGGGCCTGCCGCCAACGCCAGGGCGCTGAGCATTTGCAAGCTGATTTGCGCATCGATTGTGCTCAGGCGCGGGTCGAGCAGGGCGCTGAAAGCCAAGCTCTGCAAACCATCGCCGGCAAGGATCGCGCAGGCTTCATCGAATTTTTTGTGAGTGGTTGGCTGGCCGCGACGCAGATCGTCGTCGTCCATGGCTGGCAAATCGTCATGCACCAGCGAATAGGCATGGATCAGTTCCACCGCACAGGCTGCGCCGTTGGCTTGCTCAGCCTTGCCGCCCAGCGCTTCGCACGCGGCGTAAGCCAGCAGCGGGCGCACACGCTTGCCGCCATTCATCACGCTGTAGCGCATGGCTTCATAGAGGCGCGCGAGTTCCGGGCCTGGTGCGGTGAACAGGGTGTCCAGCGCCGCGTTGACCCGGGCCTGGCTGGTCGCCGAATACGCTTCAATCATTCTGGCTGATCCGCTTCGAAGGGTTCCTCGGCCAACTCGCCATCACGCTCGAGCAGCACTTGAACCTTTTGCTCAGCCTGGGCCAGCGCTGCCTGGCAATCGCGGGTCAGACCGATGCCTTGCTCGAAAGCCGTCAGCGAGTCTTCCAGCGACAACTCGCCGTTCTCCAGTCGCTCGACCAGCGTTTGCAGGTCAGCGAGGGATTGTTCGAAATCCAGTGCAGCTTTTTGCGGGCCATGGCGGCTATTTCCGGTTGACGTTAAACCGGCGCGACACTAGCAGACATGGGGGTATGGGCAAATGAACAGGGTATTTGCGCCAGCGGATTTGTAGCCGCTGGCGAAGCCTGCGTTCGGCTGCGCAGCAGTCGTCAATCCTGCTTGCACGGTATGCCTGATGACCGCGGGTTCTGGTTTTACGACTGCTTCGCAGCCGAACGCAGGCTTCGCCAGCTGCTACAGATTGCATTACGGCTCGACTCAGCGGTTATTCGGCTCATTTTGTGAGCCGAATACGGCTGCTATTCGGCTCACACCCAACAATCACCGTGATTCCCACCACAAATAAAGATGTATCTGATTGTTAAAAAATCGCCAAATCGCTAACCTTCGCACCTTCTACGACCCAATAGTCACGGGTCTTTCTGACGAAACGCAGTTTTTGGATCTGTAACGCGCCGAGGATCGGGTGCAAGGTTTCGTTATGCATGGCAGGAGGCGTTACATGCGTTGTTTTCTTTCACTGCTGATGCTGCTGGCCTGGGCCGGCGCTGCCCGGGCCGAGCCAACGGCCGAGTTATCGGAACCGGTGGGCGGCTGGCGTTATAACGGCTTGCTCGATCGTAGTGAAAACCCTCAAGTCGCCTATCCCACACCGCCCATCGACCGGGGCATGCAGCGCAATCGCACGATGATCGAAGGCCAACTCAAGGCCATCGGCACCCAGCGCGGGCCGCACACGCTGGCGGTTAACGGCAATCCGCTGAATCTATACACCGACGACGAAGGGCGTTTCGCCCGGCCGTATGCGTTTGGCGCTGGCTCCAACAGCGTCGAAGTGCGCAGCGCCGAGGGCAAATCTCTCAAGCGCGTTCAATTCTATGAAGCCAACAACCTGCGCACGCCGGCGCGGATTCGCGTGGTGTTGGGCTGGGACGATCCAAAAGCCGAACTCGACCTGCACATCATTACCCCCGACGGCCAGCATGCGTTCTTCGCCCACACGGCGCTGACCAACGGCGGCGGCCTGGACCCGGACGGCGTCGATGGCCCCGGTCCGGAAATGTTCACCATGACCGCGCCGATGCATGGCACCTATCTGGTTTATGTGAACTATTGGGGCAACTTCGGCAGCGAAGGCTATAACTTCGATGAGAACAGTAACCAGAACGAGGTCATTACCTCGCAGATCAACCTGGTGCTCAACGAAAACACCGTCGATGAAAAACGCGAGACATTCATCGTGCCCCTGCGGGCCATCGGTGACCTGTTGCTGGTCAAGACTTTCAACTATTAAGCATCCCGCTCCACGGATGAATTGCTGAGCTTTGGGAACATGAGCGTGAACATGAGCGATAACACGATTTCCCCCGCCATTCCCCCGGCCGCTGACGCACCGGTTGCCAAATCTTCCCGACGCTGGCCGGCCGTGTTGGTCGGGCTGTGCCTGGTCGCTGGCGTGGCGGGCGGGTTGGGCTGGTTCATGCACAAACCCAAGGTGCCGCTGGCGGCGTTGGCCAGCGACAAACTGGGCATGAGCCGCCCGGACGGTCTGCTGGAAACCAGTTCCCTGAGCCAATTGCCCAAGGACTTGCTGGCCGTGCCGTTCCTCAAGGAAACCCTGACTGAAGATTTCGTCTTCTATTACGAAGCCCATGTCGACCGTCTCGGCCTGATCGGCAGCTTGCGACGGATCATTTACGAACATGACCTGAAGTTGCAGGACAGCCTGATCGAGCAGCTCTTCGATCAGCCGGCCGATGTGGCGCTGTGGCGTGGGGCGGATGGTCGCCTGAAAGACTTTTGTTGGTGATGGATCGTGGTGGTCTGGCCAAGGTGCTGGAGCCGCTGGCGAAAGTGGCGTTGGACGATACGCAACTGAGCAAAGTCGGCGCTGTGAAAGTCGGCGCCGATGAGGTGGCGCTCTATCAACTGACCTACAACGCCACCAAGGCGCTGCTGTTCGCTTCCCATGGCGACAAACTGGTGGTGTTGTCCAACCCGGCCAAACTCTACGACCCGCAAAGCGGCACCGCCGAAGAGTCGGGCAGCGTTTCGACCAACGCCATCGCCGCGCTGCTCAACGGCGACAAACTGTTCCCTGAAGCTTTCGGCCTGCAACCCCGCGCGCCTGAGGTGAAGCAACGGCTGTCGGTCAATTCCAGCGTTCTGGCCATGGGTTATCAGCGCTTTATCCCGAACTTTGCCGGCCTGCGTTTCGACATGGACGACAAGGGCTGGCACAGCTTCCTCGCCATGGACGAGCTGGACAACCAGCCGGACTTCGATTTCAAACCGATCTGGCAAGCCATGCCGATGGGCGCCAGCGCCTGCGTCGCCTTGCCGCTGGCCGCTGAACAGCAGAAACCGCTGCTGGTAAAACTCGGCGCCGAAGAAAAAGTCGCCGCGGCCCTGACTGAACACGTGGCCGGTGCTGCTGGCCTGTGCTGGTACGCCGACTCACGGTTGTACACACCGCTGCTGGTGGCCAGCCTGAACGACAAGGACAGCGCCAAGCTCGACGGCGACCTGGGCAATCTGTTCGGCTCGATGGTTGGCGCCTATGAAGGCAAGGTCGATGAACACGCGTTCCCGGTGGTCGAGAAGCAGGAAGGTGAAACCCATCAGTGGCAGCGTCAGGTCAGTTCCAACTTCGGCCCGTACGCGGCCAAGGATGCCGAGAACCCGGACGCGATCACCGGCAAGGCGTTCATGAAAGTCAGCCTGGCCCGTCACGGTTCGACGCTGCTGTTCTCCCTCGACGACAAACTGGTCGATAAGGCCCTCGGCACCCTCGACAAGCGCTTCCCGCCACTGGCCGACGTGTTGCCCAAAGACCTGCTGATGCCGGTCTACTTCGGCCCGGACTCCATGGCGCAGCTGATGCAACAGGAAACCCTCGACAGCCTGCCGCAGGACATGGAACCGGTGTTCTACAACGCCGCGCAAACCTACCTGATCCCGAAACTGCGCAAGCTCGGCGGCTACGGCAAATATGCGCTGACCTTGCCCAAGGGGAGTGAGCCGGATGGCCACTGGCAGTGGTTGCCGCTGGAATGGAAAGCCCTGTGACAGCACTTATCCGAGGCCTCGGCCTGCTGGCGATGCTGCTCGGCAGTCGGGCATTTGCCAATGAGGCGCCGCCACTGGACGTGCAGCAATCCCAGGTGTTTCGCGCCTGGTTCGTGCGCATCGCCCAGGAGCAACTGACCCAAGGCCCGAGCCCGCGCTGGTATCAGCAGGACTGCGCTGGCCTGGTGCGCTTCGCCGCCAACGAAGCGCTGAAAGTCCATGACGACAAATGGCTGCGCAGCAATGGCCTGTCCAACCGTTACCTGCCGCCGGAACTGCCATTGAGCGAGGCCCAGCGCGGTCTCGCCCAGCAATGGCAGCAGGGCGGCGGCAAGGTCGGGCCGTACGTCAATGCGATCAAATTGATTCAGTTCAACAGCCATCTGGTCGGTCGAGACGTGGCGCTGGCCCGGCCCGGCGACCTGATGTTTTTCGATCAGGGCGACGACCAGCACCTGATGATCTGGATGGGGCGCTACATCGCCTATCACACCGGCACCACCACCCCCACTGACAACGGCATGCGATCCGCGAGCCTGCAGCAACTCATGACATGGAAGGACACCCGATGGATACCCGACGCAGCCAACCCCAACTTCATCGGCGTCTATCGACTGAACTTTCTCTCCCAATGATCGGTGCCCGCATGCTGCGCATTTGCTCTCGACTCTCGTTATTGCCGGCCCTGCTGCTGGCCATGTTGGTGCCTTTGGCCACGGTCAACGCCGAAGACAGCGTCGAGCCAAGCGGCTACACGCCAGTGGCCGGTGAAAGCTTTTTCCTGCTGGCCGACAGCAGTTTCGCCAGCGACGAACAGGCGATGGTGCGCCTCGAAGCGCCGGGCCGCGACTATCGCCGGTTCCGCATGGAGCCATACGGCGGCGCCGACATTCGCGTCTATCGCATCGACAAGCCGCTGGATTTCCTCAAGCGCCAGAAGAACCTGCATCGCGTGGTCAGCGACGGCCAGTTCAAGGGTGAAGGCCTGTCGAACACCCTCGCGTACCTGTGGGACAACTGGTACCGCAAATCCCGTCGCGTGATGCAACGGGCGTTTTCCTACGAGTCCCGTCAACAAGTCACCGAAGAAGTGCCTGAGCTGAAGATGGGCACCGCGATCTCCGCGCCAACGCCCTACGACGCTCAGCCGCAATTCGCGCTGATTCCGGGCCTGCCGGTGGTCAGTCAATTTCGTTATCCGCTGTGGGAAGCCAAACCGATCCAGCCGCCCGCCGGCGTCAACCTGGCCGGTTCTTCCAGTGAATTCGTCAGCGTTGCACCGGGCAACGTGTACATCCCGTTGGGCCACTTGAAGCCGGGTCTGTATCTGGTGGAAGCGCTGATCGGCAAGTACCGCGCGACCACCATGGTCTTCGTCTCCAACACCGTGGCCGTGAGCAAGATTGCCGGTGATGAACTGGTGGTCTGGGCTGCGCGCAAACACGAAGGCAGTTCGGTGCCTAAGGTCAACGTGCTGTGGACCGATGGCCTGGGTGTGATGAGCAGCGGCGCCACCGACACCGATGGTTTGCTGCGTTTGAAACACGTCAGCCCTGAGCGTTCGTTCGTGATTGGCGAGGACGAAGAGGGCGGGGTGTTTGTCTCCGAGAATTTCTATTACGACAGCGAAATCTACGACACCAAACTCTATGCCTTCACTGACCGGCCGCTGTACCGGCCGGGGATTGGGTATCGCTGAAGATCGTGGGTCGCGAGTTCAAGAACGCCCGGGACTCCGTGGCGCCGACCGCTGCCGACGTCAACGTGACCGTGCTCGATGCCACAGGCTTGGCGCTGCAATCGCTGGCGCTGAAGCTCGATTCCAAGTCGGGTACTCAAGGTCGTTTCCAGTTGCCGGATAACGCGGTGGCGGGCGGTTATGAACTGCGTTTCAGCTACAAGGATCAGGCCTACAGCAGTGCCTTCCGTGTCGCCGAATACATCAAGCCGCACTTTGAGATTTCGCTGAACCTGGCCAAACAGGATTACCGCACCGGCGAACCGGTGAAGGGCAGTCTGGTGCTGTTGTACCCGGACGGCAAACCGGTGGCTGACGCCAAGTTGACCCTGAGCCTGCGCGCCCAGCAATTGTCGATGGTCGATAACGAGCTGCAATACCTCGGGCAATTCCCGATCGAGCTGACCAGCACCGAACTGACCACCGATGCCAAAGGCAACGCGACCCTCGACCTGCCGGCCGCCGACAAACCGAGCCGCTACATGCTCACCGTGTTCGCCAGCGATGGCGCGGCGTATCGGGTCAAGACCACCAAGGAAATCCTTATCGACCGTGGCGCCGCCAGCTTCCGCTTGAGCGCACCGCAGCGCTTCAGCGCGGTGGGCGACAAGGTTGCGTTCAGCTACGCCAACGAAGGTGGCAGCGAGCAAAGCAAAGGCGTCACCCCGAGCAGCTACAGCTGGGTCCGTCTGGAAGACCAGACCACTGGCGACGGCAAACTCTCTGCGAAAGACCAAGGTTTCAGCCTGGCCTTCGACCGTCCGGGCACTTATAACCTGACGTTGAAGGATGACCACGGTCGTGTGGTGGGTGCCACCGGTCATTCGGTCACCGGCGATGGCGTCAAAGCTGTGCCGGGCACCGTGGAAATCGTCCTCGACAAACCCGAGTACAAGGCCGGCGACGAAGCTCTCGCATTGATCACGTTCCCGGAACCGGTCAGCGATGCGCTGCTGTCGCTGGAGCGGGACAAGGTCGAGGCCACGGCGTTGCTGTCCAAGGGCGGCGACTGGCTGAAGATGGAAAAACTCAGCGAAACCCAATACCGCGCGCGGATCCCGGTGAAAGATACCTTCGCGCCGAACCTGACCTTCTCCGTGCTCTACACCAAGGGCGGTCAGTACAGTTTCCAGAACGCCGGCATCAAGGTGGTTTCGCCGCAAATTGACGTGGCGATTGCCACCGATAAAGAGGCGTATCAGCCGGGCGATACGGTGTCGGTTGACCTGACTACCCAGTTCGCCGGCAAGCCAATCCCGGCGCACCTGACAGTCAGCGTCGTCGACGAAATGATCTACGCGCTGCAACCGGAAGTCGCGCCGACCATCGACCAGTTCTTCTACCACCCGCGCCGCAACAACGTGCGCACCAGCGCCAGCCTGTCGTTCATCAGCTACGACGTGGCCTTGCCGGGCAGCCCAGGCGCGCCGGGCAAAGCCAACCGCAGCGAGCGTGGGGTGAAAGTGCTGGAGCGGCCGCGTCGTGAAGACGTCGACACTGCCGCATGGCAGCCAGAATTGGTGACCGACGCCAACGGTAAAACCCGTTTCACCTTCAAGATGCCGGACTCGCTGACCCGCTGGCGCATCACCGCCTGGGCCATCGCCGATGACGGTCAGGTTGGGCAGAAGAAGCAATTCGTGCGTTCGGAAAAACCGCTGTACCTGAAGTGGAGCGGCCCGACCAAATTCCGTACCGGCGACAAACCGGATCTCGGTGTGTTCGCCTTCAGCCAGGCCGAGAAACCGGTCAAGGCTGAGCTGGTGATTCAATACGGCGGCGCCGATCAGCGGGTGCCGGTGACCCTGAACAACGGCATCAACTACATCGCGTTGCCAGCGTTTGCATTGACCAGTGGTGACTGGACTGCTGAGTTGGTGCAAGACGGCAAAACCGCCGACGCCCTGGCCGTGCGCCTGACCGCGACCGGTGAAGGTTGGCAGGTCACTCAAAGCCAAGTCCTCGACGCGGCCACCGGTGATACACCGCTGACGTTGCCGGCCGACGCGAGTGATATTCGCCTGCGCCTGGATGACAGTGCGCAAGCGCTGTTCCGTTCGGCACTCGATGATTTGCTGAGCTATCCGTACGGCGGCGTTGAGCAGACGGCCAGCCGTTTGCTGCCGCTGAGCATTGCCTATCCATCGCTGTCGTCGAACCCACAGGTTCGTGACCGCTTGCGCCTGATCATGCAAAACAGCCGTCTGCGCCTGGTACAAATGGCCGGTCCGTCGGCGAGCTTCACCTGGTGGGGCCAGGACGGTGAGCCGGATGCATTTCTCACCGCTTACGCCTATTACGCCGACTGGTACGCCAGCAAAGCGCTGGAACTGAGCTTGCCGCCGGAACATTGGCAGCAGGTGTTGGAGGTTTATTCCAAGCAGGCCAAAAACACACCGCTGTTGCAGCGGGCGCTGATCCTGTCGTTCGCCAGGCAGATGCAATTGCCGGTGAACACCTTGCTCAGCGGTTTGCTGGATGACCTGGCGAAGGCCGGCGACGGTAACGCGGCGAACCTGATGGAGGATGGCGAAGACAGCATCGTGATGAGCGATCCGGATTCGGCGCTGGGGTTGGCGGCGGCGCGTGCGTTGAGCGCTTCATTGGCCAAGCAGTCCAAGGTGACACTGCCGGATGCCTTCAATCGTCAATTGCCGGATGCGCAGCAACGATTGGCCGTCAGTTCGCAGCCATTTGCCGAAGCGTTGAACCTGTCGCTGCAAACCTTCGATCAGACTCACGCGCAAGCGCTGTTGCAACGTCTGTTACCGCAGCAATCGACCCTGGAACGCGCCTTGGCGTTGACCTGGTTGCAACGCAGCATCGAGCAAGCCTCGCCGACCATCGCCCTGGCGCCGGGTGAAGGCTGGAAGAAACGCTACGGTGATACCGGTGAGATGTACTGGACATGGCAGGGGCCTGCGCCGGTGCCGGCGGTGTTGTCGCTGACCGGGACCCAGGAACGCCCGCTGCGTGCCGCGCTGAGCTACCAGACCCGGCAGCCGGCCATCGACCCGATGGCCGTGACCATCACCCGTCGCTTGTCGCGTCTGGTGCCGGGTGACGAAGCGTTCGAATTCAAGCTCGAAGCGGTCGGCACCAAGCCGTTGTCCAGCGACAGCCTGTACCTGGACGAAGTGATCATCACCAGCAAAGCCGCGAAGCCGCTGCGCTACGGCATGATCGAAGTGCCGCTGCCACCGGGCGCCGATGTCGAGCGCACCACCTGGGGCATCAAGTTGATGGGCAAGGCCGGCACCGAACCGACGGCGCTGGAGAAGGCGCGTTTCGAGCCGGGGCAAATGGCTTACGCGATTCCGGTGGATGCCTTGAGCGGTGAATTGCGCGTGCGGCATCTGGTGCGCTTCTCGCAAAAAGGCCAGTTCAACCTGCCGCCGGTACGGTTCACCCAGATCTACGCGCCACAGCACCAGGCCCAGGAACAGAAACCGGCGCTTGGCCAGGTCACGGTCAACTGACATGACCCGGCCTCTGGTCTGGTTGCTGCTGTGTTTGATCCCTGCGCTGGCAACGGCGCAGGACGAACCGCTGCGGCTGGGCTTCAAGGGTGAGTTACTGTCGTTGAGCCGGACGCAATTGATCTCCCGTGAACCGTTGCCTTCAGATCTGCAGACGCCGTTAGGGAGTTTGTGGAAGTTGTTTGTCTACGGTTGGCTGGTGGATACCGGCGCCCATGAATCACCCTATGAATGTCGCGGGCAATCGAAGGAAGAAGTTTATTGCTGCACCGCTGGCGGCAAGATTGGCCGTGATCAGGCGTTGGTGAAGTCGTGCGGGTTGTACTTTGAGCCTGCGCGGCTTGGCATTGTTGAAGCTGATTGGCGTACGTATTGGCAGGCTCGTCAGGCGCCGGAATGGTTGCTGAACTTACCGTCGTTGCAGCCTTCCACCCGAGTTTCAGTCGCTGAATTGCTTAAGGTGCTGGCCGGGCTGCCGGCGCAGGATCAGGCGCGGCGGGTGTTGCTGGACGTGGTATTGAATGCCGCTGACGGCAACGTCGTGGGTGAACTTGGCGGCCGGTTACGGGTGAAAACCTGGAGCTGGTTGGGCGATCAGGATCCTACGTCGCGTCAGGGCGGGTTCGCCGGTTGGACAGTGGATGGCACGCCGATCTGGGCCGGTGGGCGCGGGACCAGTCAGATGGTGCTGCGCAATTACGGTGACGCGTTGGCTTCGGTGTTGCCGGTGGATTGGCCAGCGGATGCGGGGCGTTGTGTCGAGGTGGGGCTGTTTTCACGTTATCCGATCAGCCGTGTTTTGGCGGGGGATCGGGTTGCTGACTCCGGGCCGTTGCAGGGCGACTATCGCGTCGAATTCGCCAGCGGCAATCAACTGGAGATCCACAGCGACGGCGAGTTGTTTTTGCTGGGCGAAAAACTGGTTGCCCGCCTGGACCGCGAAGAATACGTCGCCCGCGTCCTGCAACGAGAAGCCAAGTCCGAACCTGTTGAGGCCGCCAAAGCACTGGCCATCGCAATCAGAACCTACCTGCTGCAAAACGCCACCCGCAACGGCGACTGCCTGAGCATCGACGACAGCAGCAGCCGCCAGCGCGTCGCCCCACGCCCGGCCACCGCCGAATCGCGCAACATCGCGGCGTGGACCAGCGACCTGGTCCTGGCCGGCAGCACCGTGACCTATCACTCCGACCAACCCGGCCCGGACAAACTCTCCTGGCAGCAAGCCGTCGAACAAGCCAACGCCGGCCAACGCTACGACGCCATCCTGCTGCACGCCTACCCGCGCGCCAGCCTCAGCCGCTGGGACAACCCGGTCGCCTCCTGCGAAGCGCTGCCCGCCGCCCAAGACTGGTTGTTAAACCAACGCCGCGGCTGGCGCCAACGCCTCGAAAACGAAGTCGGCTACAACGAAGTCAGCACCTTCGCCGTCTGCCGCCTCGCCTTCGGCCGTCCTTTTGTCGACCGCGAACGCCAACGCATCTACGTGCGCGGCGTGCAGTCACTGCAAGACCGCCTCGACCTGACCCACGAATACCTGCACCTGGCCTTCGAAGCACACCCGAACGGCCAGGATGAAACCTACATCGAAGGGCTCGCCCGTCACCTCTTGCTGGAATAGGCCATGAAACTCCGTTATCCACAGGTCTTCCTGTTCCTCTGCTCCTTCTGTGCACTGCCGCCGACCTTCGCCGCCGACGCCGACGCCGACGCCGACGCCGTCACCGTCACCCTCGACACTCCCGTTGGCGGCTGGCGCACCGGCGCAGTTGAAGGCGAAGGTGAAAACTACCGCCAGACCGTCAACTACCCGGCCTCCTCGGTGAACACACCGGTCGGCCAGGCCAACACCGCACGCATCAGCGGTCAGATCAAAGCCACACCCAAGTCGGCTGAGCCTGGCCGATTGATCGTCAACGGCATCAGCATGCCGCTGAAAATCGACGCCGCCGGACGCTTTGATCGGCCGTACTCGTTTCCGAATGGCAGCAACAGTGTTGAAGTTCGTAGTCCGGATGGGCAGCAGCGGCATCGCACGCAGTTTCTCCACGCCAGCGGCGGGGCGACACCGGCCAAATTGCGGGTGTTGTTGTCGTGGGACAGCGACAACACGGATCTGGATTTGCACCTTGTGACGCCGGATGGCGCGCATATTTGGTACGGCGATCGCGTGGCTCCCAACGGCGCGGCGCTGGATGTTGACGTGACCACGGGCTACGGCCCGGAAATTTTCTCCATGCCGGCGCCGATCAAAGGTCAATATTTGATCTATGTGAACTACTTTGGTGGCGGGTATCGCAGTGATGAGGACGGGCAGGCGGATGCGGTTCAGCCGCTGACGACTGCGCAGGTGACGGTGATTACGGAGGAAGGGACGCCGAATGAAAAGATGGAGACGTTTGTGGTGCCGATGCGGGCGGTGGGGGAGTTGACGTTGGTCAGGTCGTTTAGTTATCCGTGAGTGGTGAAAAGTCGCATTACTTACGCGGCTTTCAAATTGTGCAAGGGGTTGCTGCACAATTGCTTGAGTGAAGGTAGACAGAATGGCTTAGCAGGCTGCTGACCAATTTCGGAGTGTTCAGGCGTCGTCTAATTTCGCGGCTGAACAGTCGAGATTATCCAGGCAGACCTTTACTCGCTGAGGTGCTACAAGCCGTTCCCTGACCACCGCTATAAGCACCTCATCTTCTTCGATGAACGTCTTTTGTTTTACGGGTGAGTGCTGACTTGAGCTTTCTTCGCCTGAGGGATTGGTGGGGGGCTATTTTGAGCTACCTCCGATAGTGACTTTTTTCCAGACATTAAAAAGCCGGCTTGTGGCCGGCTTCTCGGGGACTGGCTTGGTTCATTTTTGGTAAACCGCGCCAGCCTTCAAAACGTACACCCGGATCTTGCGTCCGGCTGTGGGACTTGGCGAGATAGTGATCTGCCTTGTCGGTGCGATCAGCGCCGCGGGGCGGGGTGATGCGCAAATGTGGGGCGCAGCATACTGATTTTTTTGGGGAATTCCCAGTGGGAAGTGCCGGGTAGAGCGATCTGGGCTGTGTTGGGGTCTGCAACGATTCATCGGTCGGCATTGGTGGTGCCGGGTTGATTACCAGGATCGCAGCCTTCGGCAGCTCCTACGAGGGCCTGCGCTTTGTAGGAGCTGCCGAAGGCTGCGATCTTTTAGCGCTTAAAGGAACGGCACCGGCGGCCGTCGCTTGTTCAGGGTTGACCACCAGAACACCCAGCCGATTACCCGGATGTTCTGCTCTTCGATTTGCTCGGCCCGGAAGATTTCATCCGGGTATTCAGCCTTGTTGTGACTGCGCAACCGCAACGCATTCCCCGGCATGCGATGCAGGTATTTGATTCGCAGCATTCCGTCGTGCTCGATCGCATAGATCTCCCCATCAATTATCTGGGTCAGCCCGCGATCGATGGCCAGGGTTGAGCCGTCTTCTATCTTTTCGCCCATGCTGTTGCCGATCATACGGGTGCAGATGGCGTCGCTGGGGTTGATTTCCAGGGTGTCGAGGTGGCTGCGGGGCAGGCGGATGGATTGCTCGGGGTCTTCGATGACGTGGGTTTTGTTGGAACCGTTGGCTTTGAGGGTTTCTTTGTAAAAAGGCAGTTCAACGTCGACGGGTTCAATGACGGTGTAGATACCGCGAATGGCCTGGGCGTCGAAGGTGTTTCCGGACTCATCGAGCACACGCAGGATCGAGGCGTCTCTTGGACCTTCGCCGGTTATCAGCCAATGGCTGTGGACGGACAGTATTCTCGCCACCTCTTCCATGCGGTAGGCGGGCACACCTCGGGTGTACCAGTTGTGGATGTTCTGGGCTCCGGTGTCCCAGAAAGCGGCGAATCCCGTTGTCGTGATCTTCGCCTCTTCCAGGAGTGCTTTGAATCGTGGACCGCTCGTGTTCTTTTTCATGAACGCGAGTTTACTTGTCTGGAATAGGGGTTTGAATAAACAACCTGTTCAAATTACGCGGGAATTTTAAGACCGGATGTAAGACGTTTTTCTTGAAAATTAAACAAGAAAAACCAAATTCAAGATTTACTAAACATCGTGTTTAAAGGCATTTGTCAACGCCCACAAAAAACCCCGGATCAACCGGGGTTTTTTCAAGTCATCACAGGCGCGAGGCCCATGGCGTCTTAGCCTTTATAGGCAGCAACGGACTTCATGATCTCGGTGCGAGCGGCTTCTGCGTCGCCCCAACCTTCGATCTTCACCCATTTGCCTTTTTCGAGGTCTTTGTAGTTCGCGAAGAAGTGCTCGATCTGCTGAATCAGCAGCGGTGGCAGGTCGCTGCATTCTTTCACGTCGACGTACAGCTGGGACAGCTTGTCGTGTGGGACTGCGATGACTTTGGCATCGCCGCCGCCGTCGTCGGTCATGTGCAGGATGCCGACTGGGCGGGCACGGATGACCGAACCTGGCGCAACCGGGTAAGGGGTCACAACCAGCACGTCGAGGGGATCACCGTCGTCAGCCAGGGTGTTAGGGATGAAACCGTAGTTGGCCGGGTAGAACATCGGGGTGGCCATGAAACGGTCAACGAACAGGCAATCGCTGTCTTTGTCGATTTCGTATTTGATCGGCGCGTGGTTGGCCGGAATCTCGATCGCGACGTAGATGTCGTTCGGCAGGTCTTTGCCAGCCGGAATCTTGCTGTAGCTCATTGGGCGGTGCCCCCGTTAGTTGACCAAAAACACTTGGCCGGATTGACAAAAAAGTGGCGGCGATTATAGGCATATTCCGCCACCGTTGCTATGTGCCAGAGGTCGTGTAGACCTTAGTCGTGTGCCTGATAGACCGGGTCATGCGCCTGAAGTTGCCGCAACCTGTCCAAAGGATCCTGCCGATAGAAAAGCTTCAGCTGCTGGTAAACCTGTGGATAAGCCTCGTGCAGCAAATCCGGGGCGCTGAAGAAGTATTCGCTGGTGACGGCGAAGAACTCCGCCGGGCTCTCGGCGGCGTAGGGGTCGATGACCGTTTCGGTGTCCGGATTGCGCTCCAGTTGCCGGTTAAGGTCGTCGTAGGCCTGTTGCATGACCTTGGCCCAGTCGCTGACGCGCATGTCCGGGTGCAGCGGCGGCAGGCCGTTGGCATCGCCGTTGAGCATGTCGAGCTTGTGCGCCAGTTCGTGGATCACCAGGTTGTAGCCTTCCCAGTCGCCGCTGGCCATGACGCCGGGCCAGGCGAGGATGATCGGACCTTGCTGCCAGGCTTCACCGCTGTGTTCGCCGTTCCATTCGTGTTCGACGCCGCTGGCATCGCGATGGCGCTGGGGGCTGAGGAAGTCGTCAGGGTAGAGGACGATTTCGTGGAAGCCCTGATACCAGTTCAAATCGCCGAGGTTCAGCAGCGGCAATTGCGCCTGGGCGGCGAGCAGCAGGCGTTGCTCCTGGTGGAGTTCGACGCCGGGCAGGGCGGTCAGGTGTTTTTCATCGAGGAACAGCACGCAGGCTTCGCGCAACCACTGGTCTTCGGCGGCGCTGAGGCCGTCAAGGAAGCTCAAGTGATGGCGCACCCGCTGCCACATGTCGTCGGCAATCGGGTGCTTGGCCAAGGTGCGCCGGCGACGCCAGGCGCTCAGGGACCACATGGACGGTCAGCGGGTTTCGGCTTTGGAGCTCGAACCGCCCAGGCGACTGCGCACGATACCGATGATCATCGGTACCAGCGACAGCAGGATGATGCCCACCACCAGCAGCGACAGGTTTTTCTTGATGAACGGTACGTTGCCGAAGAAGTAACCGAGGGTCACCAGGCCGCCGACCCACAGGATCGTGCCGAGCACGCTGAAGCCGAAGAAGCGTGGGTAAGGCATTTTCGCCACGCCGGCGACGAACGGTGCAAAGGTACGAATGATCGGCAGGAAGCGCGCCAGGGTTACGGTTTTGCCGCCGTGCTTGTCGTAGAAGTCGTGGGTTTGTTGCAGGTAGTCGCGACGGAAAATTTTCGAGTTCGGGTTGCTGAAGAGCTTCTCGCCCGCCGTTCGTCCGACCACGTAGTTGGTACTGTCACCGAGGATCGCCGCCAGCATCAGCAGGCCGCCCAGCAATACCGGATCCATGCCGCCGCCGGCCGCAACGGCGCCGGCGATGAAAAGCAGGGAGTCGCCCGGCAGGAATGGCATCACCACCAGGCCGGTTTCGCAGAAGATCACCAGAAACAGGATGGCGTAGATCCATGGACCGTAATTGGTTACCAGCATGTCGAGGTACACATCGAGATGCAGGATTAAGTCGATCGGGTTGAAATCCATGGGGGGCACCTGTGGTGATGGTCCGACTCAGCAGACCTGTGCGGATGACTTCGTGTAAGGCTACATGCGGGTGTAGTTTTTCTTACAAGCCGGGAAGCTCGGGATTATACGGGGGGGAAAGTGAAAAGCGCGTCGAGATTGTAGCGGGGGATGTCGGTGGAACGATGAAGGGTATGGAACGCTTTTGTGGGAGCGAGCCTGCTCGCGATAGCATCGCCTCGGTATGACTGAAATACCGAGGTGTCTGAATCGCGAGCAGGCTCGCTCCCACAGGTATGAGGCGGATCAGAGCTCGTCGCTGATCGGCAACACGTAGTTCTTGAACTCGGTGTCTTCTTTGAACCCGATCGACTCGTAGGTCTTCTGCGCCACTTCGTTGTTGCTGCTGGTGGAAACACGCATGCGCACGGCGTTGGTTTCCTTGGCCATTTTCTTCGCGGTGCGAATCAGATTGTCGGCGACCAGTTGGCGGCGGGCCTCTTCGGCGACGTAGATGTCGTTGAGGATCCACACGCGTTTGAGCGATAGCGACGAAAAGCTTGGGTACAGCTGACAGAAGCCCATCAGCTTGGCGTTGTTGTCATCGGACAAGGCCAGGTAGATCACCGATTCCTTGCGACGCAGGCGTTTTTCGAGGAACGCACGGGACGAATCCGGATACGCAAGGGAACCATAAAACTCACGATATTTGACGAACAGCGGAGTCAGGAGGTCCAGGTGTTCGAGGGTCGCTTGAATAATCCGCATGGTAGGTCTCGTCTTCAAGTGGCTGTCTTCACGTGCTCTGACGGCAATTTGCTACTCGGGCAGCCGTGCTTCGATCCTGCCTGAAAGCACAGCAGAAACGCAATGCGGAAACGGTTCAGGCATCCGGCGGACTGAGTAGGAAATTTCCCTTTATGCCCGCACCGGCGTCCGACCCCAGCGTCTGGACCTGGGCTTCGTCCTTCAGATTGACCCCTGATAACTGCCGCCGACAGGCTTCGCGCATCAAATACAGCAAGCGGTGTGCCGCCATGCCATAACTGAGGCCTTCGAGCCGCACGTTGGAGATGCAATTGCGATAGGCATCCGTGAGGCCGACCTTAGGATTGTAGGTGAAATATAAACCCAGGCTATCAGGCGAGCTGAGTCCCGGACGTTCACCAATCAAGATCACCACCATTTTCGCACCCAGCAGCTCACCGACCTGGTCAGCCACGGCCACTCGGCCCTGTTCCACCAGAATGACTGGTGAAACGGACCAGCCATCCGCGGCGGCCTGTTCTTCCATGCGTGTCAGAAAGGGCACGGTATGGCGATGAACGGCCAGCGCCGACAGCCCATCGGCGACCACAATCACCAAATCCACGCCGCCCGGATGGGCCGAGGCGTAGTCCTGCAAGGTCTGCGCCGACTCATCACTCAACTTGCGTCCCAGGTCAGGGCGCTGCAGATAGCTGTTGCGGTCCGTGGCCGCGCTGTGCAGCAGCAAACTCTCCCGGCCGCGCTCGGCCAGTTGCGCGCCCAGCCCGGCGTGGTCAAACGGCAAATGCACCGCATCCCGGGCTTGGGCGTGGGCGTACTGGAAATCCAGTTGTGCGCTGGTCGGCATGCTGGTGCCGGTACGGCCCAGGGCAATGCGCGCCGGGGTCAGGCGACGCAGTTCCAGCCAAGGGTTCTGTGGATCGACGGGTGGTTTATCCATATCAACACTCATCCCAGTTGCGCCAAAGCCTGGCGGAAGGCCGGCGGCAGGTTGTTGCCGAAGTGGACCTTGCCGTCGGCCTGGGTGAAGATGCCCATTTTCGCCAGCCACTGTTCAAACTCTGGCGCCGGTTTCAACCCCAGGGTTTGCCGAGCGTAGAGGGCGTCGTGGAACGAAGTGGTCTGGTAGTTGAGCATGATGTCGTCGGAGCCGGGGATGCCCATGATGAAATTGATCCCGGCCACGCCCAGCAGGGTCAGCAGGGTGTCCATGTCGTCCTGGTCGGCTTCGGCGTGGTTGGTGTAGCAAATGTCGCAACCCATCGGCACGCCCAGTAGCTTGCCGCAGAAGTGGTCTTCGAGGCCGGCGCGGATGATCTGTTTGCCGTTGTAGAGGTATTCCGGGCCGATAAAGCCTACGACGGTGTTCACCAGAAACGGCTTGAAGTGGCGCGCCACGGCGTAGGCCCGAGTCTCGCAGGTCTGTTGGTCGATGCCGTGGTGGGCGTTGGCCGACAGCGCGCTGCCCTGGCCGGTTTCGAAATACATCAGGTTTTGCCCGAGGGTGCCGCGGTTCAGGCTCAAGCCGGCGTCGTAGCCCTCCTGCAAAACATTCAGGTTGATGCCGAAACTGGCGTTGGCCGCTTCGGTGCCGGCGATCGACTGGAATACCAGGTCCAGCGGCACGCCACGATTCACCGCCTCGATGGAGGTGGTGACGTGGGTCAGCACGCAAGCCTGAGTCGGAATGTCGTAGCGCTGGATGATCGCGTCGAGCATTTCCAGCATGGCGCAGATCGAGGCGATGCTGTCGGTGGCCGGGTTGATGCCGATCATCGCGTCGCCATTGCCGTACAGCAAGCCGTCAAGAATGCTCGCGGCGATGCCGGCCGGTTCGTCGGTGGGGTGATTGGGTTGCAGGCGTGTAGACAAGCGGCCACGCAAGCCCATCGTGCCGCGGAACTGGGTGACTACGCGGATTTTTTGCGCCACCAGCACCAGGTCCTGCACGCGCATGATCTTCGACACGGCGGCGGCCATTTCCGGCGTCAGGCCGGGCGCGAGGGCGCGCAGGCTCTGCTCGTCGGCGGCATCGCTGAGCAGCCAGTCGCGAAAGCCACCGACGGTCAGGTGGCTGACCACGGCAAAAGCTTGTTTGTCGTGGGTGTCGATGATCAGTCGGGTGACTTCATCGGCCTCGTAAGGAATCAGTACTTCTTGCAGGAAGTGGCTCAGCGGAATGTCCGCCAGAGCCATTTGAGCGGCCACACGTTCACCATCGTTGAGTGCGGCAACGCCGGCCAGAAAGTCCCCGGAGCGCGCCGGGCTGGCCTTGGCCATGACTTCCTTGAGGCTCTCGAAGCGGTAGGTCTGGGCGCCGACGGAATGGGCAAATGCGGCCATGGGACGGGGTCCTCCTGATTCTGTAAATGACTCAAATACACCGCTATCCCGGTGTAGGAGCTGCCGAAGGCTGCGATCTTTTGATCTTGCCTGTTAAAAAACAAGATCAAAAGATCGCAGCCTTCGGCAGCTCCTGCAGGGGCGGCCGCGTGCACTTCGATGTAGCAGGCGCCGGGCACTGAGCCCGGCGCCGGTGCAACTTAGTTACCTGTGAGCATAGCGTCCGCCGGTGCGTCGGAGCGCTGCTTGGCGGTCAGTTGGAAATACAGGTAGCCGGCAGCCATGAAACCGAGGAATACCAGGCCAATCACCGTGTTGAACCACGCCATCGCCACCAGGCACACCACCGCCAGAAACAACGCAATCCCCGGCACAATCGGATAGCCCGGTGCGCGGAAGGTGCGTTCCAGGTTCGGCTCGGTTTTACGCAGTTTGAACAGGCTCAGCATACTGATGATGTACATCACGATGGCGCCGAATACCGACATGGTGATCATCGCTGCCGTCAGGGTCATGCCTTGCAGATTGACCAGGCCGTCGCTGTAGATCGCCGCGATGCCAATCACGCCGCCAGCCAGGATCGCCCGGTGCGGGGTCTGGAAGCGCGAGAGTTTGGCCAGGCCTTTAGGCAGGTAACCGGCGCGGGCCAGTGCGAAGAACTGCCGCGAGTAGCCAAGGATGATCCCGTGGAAACTCGCCACCAGGCCGAACAGGCCGATCCAGACCAGCATGTGCATCCAGCTCGAATTGTTGCCGACCACGGCTTTCATCGCCTGGGGCAGTGGGTCGTTGATGTTCGCCAGTTGACGCCAATCGCCCACGCCGCCCGCCATGACCATCACGCCGATGGCCAGGAACACCAGGGTCAGGATGCCGCTGACATAGGCTTTGGGAATCGTCCGTTTCGGGTCTTTGGCTTCCTCGGCCGCCATGGCCGCGCCTTCAATGGCCAGGAAAAACCAGATCGCAAAGGGGATCGCCGCAAAGATGCCGGGGATCGAGGCCATGGTGAATTCGTTGGAGCCCGACCAGCCGTTGAGGACGAAATTGCTGAAGCTGAAGCCCGGCGCCACCACGCCCATGAATACCAGCAGCTCGGCAACCGCGAGCACGGTGACCACCAGTTCAAACGTCGCGGCAATGCTGACGCCGAGAATGTTCAGGCCCATGAACACGAAATAGGCGCCGACCGCTGCAATCTTCGGGTCCAGATCCGGGTATTGCACGTTGAGATAAGCGCCGATGGCCATGGCAATCGCCGGCGGCGCAAAGACGAACTCGATCAGGGTGGCGATGCCGGCGATCAATCCACCTTTCTCACCAAACGCCCGCCGGCTATAGGCAAACGGCCCGCCAGCGTGGGGGATTGCGGTGGTCAATTCAGTGAAGCTGAAGATGAAGCAGGTGTACATCGTCGCCACCATCAACGCAGTGACGAGAAAACCCAGGGTGCCTGCGGTGCCCCAGCCGTAACTCCAGCCGAAGTATTCGCCGGAAATCACCAGGCCGACGGCAATACCCCATAAGTGCAGGGTGCCGAGTGTGGGTTTGAGCTGTGTCGTCGAAGTCATAAGTCCTCTCTGTTTTTTATTGTTTGATCTGTTGGACTTTCGGGTGCAGCAGTTGGGTTGATGAACGCTGTTCACGCAGCGGTTTATCTGTGGAGCGGGCACGCAAAGCCCGTGCCAGAGCGGCAGGGCGATGTTCGTTGTGTCATGGGGGGCGTCATCGCGAGCAAGCTTTGCTCCTACGGGTACAACGCAATCCTGTAGGAGCAAGGCTTGCCCGCGATAGCCATTACGCGGTATCGCGCCGGGTTTAGAAGAAGCCCAACGGATTGATGTCGTAGCTCACCAGCAGGTTTTTGGTCTGCTGATAGTGGTCGAGCATCATTTTGTGGGTTTCACGGCCGACGCCGGACTTTTTGTAGCCACCGAACGCGGCATGCGCCGGGTACAGGTGGTAACAGTTGGTCCACACACGACCGGCCTTGATGGCGCGGCCCATGCGGTAGGCGCGGTTGATGTCGCGAGTCCAGAGGCCGGCACCCAGGCCGAACTCGGTGTCGTTGGCGATGGCCAGGGCTTCGGCTTCGTCCTTGAACGTGGTGATGCTCACCACCGGGCCAAAGATTTCTTCCTGGAACACGCGCATTTTGTTGGTGCCCTTGAGCAGGGTCGGCTGGATGTAATACCCGGTCGCCAGGTTGCCCTCGAGTTTTTCCACCTTGCCGCCAGTCAGCAGCTCGGCACCTTCGCCCTTGGCGATTTCCAGGTACGAAAGGATTTTGTCGAATTGCTGCTCGGATGCCTGGGCGCCGACCATGGTGTCGGTGTCCAGCGGGTCACCACGTTTGATCGACAGGACTTTCTTCATCACGACTTTCATGAAGTCGTCGTAGATCGATTCCTGAACCAGTGCGCGGGACGGGCAGGTACAGACTTCGCCCTGGTTGAAGAACGCGAGCACCAGGCCTTCAGCGGCTTTCTCGATGAAAGTCGGTTCGGCTTGCATGATGTCGGCGAAGAAGATGTTCGGCGACTTGCCACCCAGCTCCACGGTGGACGGAATAATGTTTTCGGCGGCTGCGTGCATGATGTGCGAGCCGACCGGGGTCGAGCCGGTGAAGGCGATCTTGGCGATGCGCTTGCTGGTGGCCAGGGCTTCGCCGGCTTCTTTGCCGAACCCTTGCACCACGTTGAGCACGCCGGGTGGCAGCAGGTCGCCGATCAGTTCCATCAGCACGGTGATGCCCAGCGGGGTTTGCTCGGCAGGCTTGAGCACCACGCAGTTACCGGCAGCCAGGGCCGGGGCGAGTTTCCAGGCGGCCATCAGGATCGGGAAGTTCCACGGGATGATCTGCCCGACCACGCCCAGCGGTTCATGGATGTGATACGCCACCGTGTTGCCGTCGATCTCGGCAGCGCTGCCTTCCTGGGCGCGGATGCAACCGGCGAAGTAGCGGAAGTGATCCGCCGCCAGCGGGATGTCGGCGTTGAGGGTTTCGCGAACGGCTTTGCCGTTGTCCCAGGATTCGGTGATTGCCAGCAGTTCCAGGTTTTGCTCGATGCGGTCGGCGATTTTCAACAGCACCAGCGAGCGCGCCTGGGCGGACGTGGCGCCCCAGGCATCGGCCGCGGCGTGGGCAGCGTCCAGGGCTTTGTCGATGTCTTCAGCCGTGGAGCGCGGGAATTCGGCAATCGGTTGGCCATTCACTGGCGAGGTATTGGTGAAGTACTGACCTTTAACAGGCGCGACGAACTCGCCGCCGATGTAGTTACCGTATTTGCTCTTGAACGAAACGATAGCGCCTTCAGTACCGGGGTGAGCGTAACGCATGGTGGATTCTCCTTGGCTTTTGTGCTTATCAGGCTCAGTACGAAAACTGCCTGCGCGACGATCATGCTGCGTTAAAAACAGACTCGGAATGCTCATGTAGGTCCCCTGCACTCCGCTTCCTCGCCTGTTTTTGCCTTGCCTGATCGCCGCTCGGCGAGTTTTCGTACCGACCCTGGGGAGAGCGCATGTGCGCTTGTTATAAGCGTAGAGCAAAGGTTGGGCCACTGCCTTGCAGGTCAGGCAAATCAAGGCCTTGCGCAGTTTATGTCGGACAAGCGGGCAGCGCCTGTGACGGTTTCGGTACAGCCTGGGTGACACTTTGTACCGCTTGTGGCACAGCCTGTGACCGGGCGGTCTTGCCAGCATTGCAATGAAGGCTTGGCTGGAGGATGCTCCGTATTCATATGACTACGTCATTGGGATGCACACCTTTGATGGCTGCTGCATAACCCCTGTAGGAGCTGCCGAGTGAAACGAGGCTGCGATCTTTTGATTTTGCTTTTGAAGAAACAAGATCAAAAGATCGCAGCCTCGTTTCACTCGGCAGCTCCGACACGTGTGGTGTAAGCGGCTCGGGGAGAATAATAAGAAATGCACGACAACCATTTGAGTCGCCATGCCCAGCAAGTCCTGACCGTTACCCAGGGCAAATCGCACCTGCATGGCCCCGGCAGCGATCCGTCGATTGCCCGTTCCTGGCTGCGCTGTCTTGAGGACTATCACCTCGACCCGGCCCTGACCATTGCGCCGACGGTGCTGGAACACGGGCGCGTACTGGAAAGCCGCGAACGCTTGCAGCAAGTGCTGCAGATCGCCGGCAACGAAATGACCAGCCTCCACCAGCAGCTCTCCGGCGCCGGCCACGCGGTGCTGCTGACCGACGCCCGCGGGGTGATCCTTAATTGCGTCACGGCCCCCGCCGAACGGAAGATCTTCGAGCGCGCCGGGCTCTGGCTCGGCGCTGACTGGAGCGAAGCCTGCGAAGGCACCAACGGCATCGGCACCTGCCTGGTGGAGCGCCAATCGCTGACGATTCACCAGGACGAACACTTTCGCGGCCGCCACACCGGCCTGACCTGCTCGGCGAGCCCGGTGTTCGACCCGCATGGCGAACTGCTGGCGGTGCTTGACGTCTCTTCCGCGCGCCACGAAGTCTCGCGCCAGAGCCAGTTCCACACCATGGCGCTGGTCAATCTTTCGGCGAAGATGATCGAGAGCTGTTATTTCCTGCGTTACTTCGACAATCAATGGTTGCTGCGTTTTCACTTGCAGGCCGAATCCGTCGGGCTGTTCAGTGAAGGTCTGCTGGCGTTCGATGGCGAAGGGCGGATCAGTGCGGTCAACCAGAGCGCGTTGAACCTGCTGGGACACATACGCGGCGGACTGCTGGGTAAACCGGTGGAAGCGTTTTTCGATTGCTCGCTGGATGAGTTGCTCGGCTGCGCGAGCGTAAATGCCAGCACCAGTTGGCCGTTGCGCACTCGTGATGGGCGCAGTCTGTTTGCCGTGTTGCGCGGCCAGCCGCGCAGTATTCCGGTGCCGCTGGTGCAACGTCCGGTGATTGCCGAACGCCCGCGTTTGTCCGGCATCTGCCTGGGCGATGCGGCATTGCAGGAAGACTTCCGCAAGGCCCTGCGGGTGTTCGAACGGGACGTGCCGCTGCTGATCAATGGCGAAACCGGTTCCGGCAAGGAAGCTTTCGCCAAAGCCGTGCACCACGCCAGCCAACGGGCCGAAAAGTCCTTCGTCGCCCTCAACTGCGCGGCCATCCCCGAAAGCCTGATCGAAAGCGAACTGTTCGGCTATCGCGGTGGCAGCTTTACCGGTGCGCGCAAGGAAGGCATGCGCGGCAAGTTGCAGCAGGCCGATGGCGGTACGTTGTTCCTTGATGAAATCGGCGACATGCCGCTGGCCTTGCAGACTCGGCTATTAAGGGTGCTGGAAGATCGCCAGGTGGTGCCGATTGGCGGTGAACCGGAGTCGGTCAACGTCAGAATTATCAGCGCCACCCACCGGAATTTGCTCGATCGGGTGCAGGACGGCAGCTTCCGCGAGGATTTGTACTACCGACTCAATGGCCTGGAAGTCGCGTTGCCGGCCTTGCGTGAGCGCAGCGATAAATCCCAGTTGCTCGATTTTTTGTTGGCCGAAGAGGCGGGCGGGGAAACAGTGCTGATTGATCAACCGGCGCGGCAGGCCTTGCTTGGTTTTGCCTGGCCGGGGAATGTGCGGCAGTTGCGTAATGTGCTGCGCACCCTGGCGGCGTTGTGTGATGGCGGGCGGATCGGGCTGGAGGATTTGCCGGCGATGATTCGTCAGGCCCGGCCGGCGGTTGCGTTGGTGGTTGAGGAACCGTCGGAGCATCCGCTGGATGATGCCGAGCGGCTGGCGCTGTTGAATGCGCTGGAGCAGACGCGCTGGCATATGACGCACACCGCTGAACAGCTCGGTGTCAGCCGCAATACCCTTTATAGAAAACTGCGCAAACACGGCATCGCCCGTTCTGCGTAACTGATCGTTCCCACGCGCCCCGTGGAAATGCCTCAACGGACGCACCGCGTTCGGCCCTGGATGGGGTGCATTCCCGCGCAGAGCGTGGGAACGACCATGTGCGCGATCTCGTAGGAGCGAGGCTTGCCCGCGAACAACGATAACGCGGTTTACCCGTCAAACCGCATGATGGCCTTCGCGGGCAAGCCTCGCTCCTACGGGGGCGGCGGTGTTTGATCTTCAAACACAAGGTGCGATTTTCCCCTCCCTACGCTAACCTGCGGCCATGTTTTACGAGGTCGACTATGCACATTCATATTCTGGGTATCTGCGGCACTTTCATGGGGTCGATGGCGGTTCTGGCCAAAGAACTGGGCCATCATGTGACCGGCTCCGATGCCAACGTCTATCCGCCGATGAGCACTCAGCTTGAGGCTCAGGGCATTCAGTTGACCCAAGGCTACGATCCCGCCCAGCTCGATCCGGCTCCGGATCTGGTGGTGATTGGCAACGCCATGTCTCGCGGCAACCCGGCCGTCGAGTACGTACTGAACAAAGGCCTGCCCTACGTTTCCGGCCCGCAATGGCTGGCGGATCACGTGCTGCAAGGTCGCTGGGTGCTGGCCGTTGCCGGTACTCACGGCAAGACCACCACCAGCAGCATGCTCGCCTGGGTGCTGGAGCACGCGGGCATGAGCCCGGGTTTCCTGATCGGCGGCGTGCCGCAGAATTTCTCGGTGTCCGCTCGTTTGGGGGGTACCCCGTTCTTTGTGATCGAAGCCGACGAATACGACAGCGCATTCTTCGACAAGCGCTCCAAGTTCGTTCACTACCGCCCCCGCACGGCGATCCTGAACAACCTTGAGTTCGATCACGCCGACATCTTCCCCGATCTACCAGCCATCGAGCGGCAGTTCCACCATTTGGTACGGACCATTCCGAGCGAAGGCCTGGTGATCCATCCGACCACCGAGCCGGCGCTCAAGCGCGTGATCGAAATGGGCTGCTGGACCCCGGTGCAAACTACCGGTGCCGGCGGTCAGTGGCAGGTCAAACTGCTGAGTGAAGACGGTTCCAAGTTTGAAGTGATGTTCGAAGGCGTTGCCCAGGGCGTGGTCGAGTGGGACATGACCGGCCAGCACAACGTCGCCAACGCCTTGGCGACCCTGGCGGCGGCCCGCCATGTCGGCGTGGTGCCGTCCATGGGCATTGCGGCGCTGAGTGCGTTCAAAAGCGTGAAGCGCCGGATGGAGAAAGTCGCGCAAGTGCGTGGCATCACCATCTACGATGACTTCGCCCACCACCCGACTGCCATTGCCACCACGCTCGATGGTCTGCGCAAACACATTGGCGATGCGCCTCTGATCGCGATCATCGAGCCGCGCTCCAACTCCATGAAGCTCGGCGCGCACCGTGACGGTTTGCCGGAAAGCGTGGTCGATGCCGATCAGGTGATCTGGTACGCGCCAGCCAATCTCGGCTGGGACCTGGCGGGGACAGCAGCGCTGTGCACCGTGCCGTCGATTGTCAGCGACTCACTCGAGGGCATCATCGAACGCGTGAAGAGCCAGGCCCAGCCCGGCACTCACGTGGTGATCATGAGCAACGGCGGCTTCGGCGGCCTGCACGGCAAACTCGCCGAGGCGCTGCAATGAACAATGGCCCGGAGCGCATTACGCTGGCGATGACCGGTGCTTCCGGCGCCCAGTACGGCTTGCGCCTGCTTGATTGCCTGGTGCGCGAGGACCGGGAGGTGCACTTCCTGATCTCCAAGGCTGCGCAACTGGTGATGGCCACCGAGACTGACGTGACGCTGCCGCCCAAACCGCAAACCATGCAGGCGTTCCTGACCGAATACACCGGGGCTGCCGCCGGGCAAATCAAGGTGTACGGCAAGGAAGACTGGATGTCGCCGGTGGCGTCGGGCTCCGGTGCGCCAGCGGCGATGGTGGTGGTGCCGTGCTCGACGGGGACCTTGTCGGCCATCGCGACCGGTGCCTGCAATAACCTGATCGAGCGCGCCGCCGACGTGACCTTGAAGGAGCGCCGCCAGTTGATTCTGGTGCCGCGTGAGGCGCCGTACTCGAGTATTCATCTGGAGCACATGCTCAAGTTATCGAACATGGGCGTGACGATTTTGCCGGCGTCGCCGGGTTTCTATCATCAGCCACAGACCATTGATGACCTGATCGACTTCGTCGTCGCGCGGATTCTCAATCTGTTGAACATTCCTCAGGACATGCTGCCGCGTTGGGGCGAGCATCATTTGAGCAGCGATGAATAAGCTGCTGATGGTGCTACTGGCGTTGCAGCTGGCCGGATGCGCCACCGCACGCACCCTGAATGCCGCGCAACCGGGTGCGCCGGTGGTGTATTCGGGGACTCGGCTGGATTTGTATGCGATGAACGGTGGTTGTTGCGCCAAGGACCGTTTCGGTGCAGAAGCCCCGAGTTATCCCAATGTCGACCTGCCGGCCAGTGCGTTGCTCGACACGCTGTTGTTGCCGTTGTCGGTGTTGACGGTGATTGGGGTTGGGTTTCAGGCGACGGGTGGGTTGTAAAAAGCCAAAGCAAAAGATCGCAGCCTTCGGCAGCTCCTACGCGCCTTAGGGCGCTGCCGTAGGCTGCGATCTTTTGATCTTATTTACCTAACTTACGCAGCTCATCCGACTCAACCACCCGCACGCCATCCTGCTCTTCCAGCGCCAGTCGCCACATGGCGCGGGCCAGTTGGCAGGCTTCGATGCCGCGGTATTTGCCCGGAATCAATCGCGACAACGGCCCGGCGAATTGCTCGGCCAGCCGCGGTTCGAGGCGCTCACCCAGCAGCAACGAAGGACGGCAAATGGTCAACTGCGGCCAGTCCTGCGCGCGCAATGCGTGTTCCATCTCGCCTTTGACCCGGTTGTAGAAAATCGAGGATCTCCGGTCGGCCCCCAAGGCACTGATCACGATCAGGTGCCGCGCCCCCATTTCCCGCGCGCGCTTGGCGAACGCCACCACCATGTCCAGGTCCACCGCGCGAAACGCCTCTTCGGAGCCGGCCTGTTTGATCGTGGTGCCGAGGCAGCAGTAGGCGATGTCGACGCGACCGTTCAGTTGCGGCAGAAACACTACCGGGTCGCCGACCGGGTTTTCCAGGTGAGGGTGCTCGGCCAGTGGCCGGCGTGACGGTGCCAGGACCCGCGTAATCGTTGGCTCATTGAGCAGGCGATCGAGCAAATGTTCGCCGGTTAAACCCGTAGCTCCGGCAAGCAAGACATGCTGAGGCGTCAAGTACATAGTGTTTCCCCCTTGATACTATTCAGCTTAGTTGCTCTTGGCGTCCTTGCTGCTGATAGCCGCACTTTGTAATGCTTTGCGCGCTTGTTGTTTGCGTAGCAATTGCCAGTGGGCGAGCACGGTTTTCGGCGCCCAGATCTGCGGTTCGGAGGCTTCGAAGTTGTCCGCCAGCTCGCGCTCGGCAACGGTGGCCTTGGCCAGTTTGAAGGCTTGCTCCAGGTCGTCGGTCTGGTTCAGCGCCTGAGCGAACAGCGCGTCGCCGAAGTAGGTGAAGTTGGCTTCTTCCGAGCAGCCGAAGGACACCCGGTCAGCCCGCGAGGCCGTCATGATCAGGGTTCGTTCGTCTTTCAACGCCGGGATAAAACCGCCGGAATAGCAGGATGAAATCACGATGATCTTGTCGCGATTCTTCAGGGGCGCGAGGACCGCAGCCAGTTCGTCGGCGGGCAGGTCGGCCAGCTCCATTCGTGGCTGGTCGAGTACCAGTTCGTGTTCGCTGGTGCCGTGGCTGGTCAGGTAGATGAAGATCAGGTCTTCGGGGCCGCTGCGTTCGGCCAGGGTCTGGGCGGCGCGGCGCAGGTTTTCCGGGTGGCCATCGGCCGGTCGGTGAGGTGGTCGCGGTGGTTGACCAGACGGATTTGGCCATAAGCACCGAAGCGGCTGGCGAGCATGTTGGCGACGTAGTCGGACTCGCGCAGGAACACGCTCTGCTTGCCGTCGCCGCCGAGCGTCAGGCTGTACAGCTCAACCGCCGGGGTCGAGGCGGGCACGTTGCCCAGCGCCTCGTCGAGCAAGCGGCCCTGGGCCAGCAAGCCGAGCTCAAGGGTGTCGGGCAACAACTTGCCGTCGGCATCACGTACGCGTTGGCCGTTGATCCAGGTGCCGCTGATGACGGTACCGTCGGTCAGTACCAGCGTGCCGCGACCCTGATAGCTGTCAGCGTCGAATCCGCCGACGTAGAAACTGCCGTCGGCCAGGTTCAAGCGGCCCGGGCCAGTGAAGCGCCAATCGCTGAACTGGCCGATGTAGTGGCTGCCGTCGGTGCCGATCAGCTCGCCTTTGCCGTTGAGCACGCCTTCCTTGAACTGACCGATCCAGACATCGCCATCGGCGTTCTCGTAGCGACCCTTGCCGTTGAGCTGGTTGTCTTTGAAGGCGCCGACGTAGATATCACCGTCGGCGCTGTTGAAGGTGCCGTTGCCTTCCAATTGACCGTCGACGAAATGCCCGCTGAACTGATTGCCGCTGGCATCGCCGCGCTGGCCTTCGCCGTTGGGCTTGCCGTGGGCAAACTGACCTTGATACGAGCTGCCGTCTTCGAGTTCGAGACGGCCGAGCCCTGAATACTGATCGGCCTTGAACTCACCACGGTAAGTCATGCCGTTTTCTTTGAGGGTGCCTTCGCCGTCGCGCCGGCCGAGTTTGAAGCCGCCGCTGTAGCTGCTGCCATTGGTGGTCAGTGTGCCCTGGCCGTCGAACAGCCCTTGCTGGAACTGCCCGCGATACACCTCGCCGTTGCTGCCGTGCCACTCGCCCTGGCCATGCCATTGGCCCTTGTCGAACTGGCCGGCGTACCAACTGCCGTTTGGGTAGTCGATGCGGCCCTGGCCTTGCAGCAACCCATTGACCAAATCGCCACGATAGCGTCCGCCATCCGGCAGTCGGGCGTCAGGGGACAGCAGCGATTCGCCATTGCCGCAAGCGGTGAGCAACAGGGTCAAAGCAAGGGGTGCAAGTGAGCGCATAGCGGGATCCGGGCAGTTAGGCGACCGAGTATGCCGCAGCTATGCGACCTTATATAGCGAGGGAATAAATAGAGTCGCGAAACAGCATGAGCTGCTTCGCATCCAGAGGCTTTATACGAAACAGAGGGACAGCGGTTCGGCGATGTACGCCGGTTTGTCCGAGCCTTCTATTTCCAGTGTTGCGGTGGCCTTGAGCAGCCATTGTCCGGGTTTCTTCTCGGTGACTTCGTTCATGTCGACCTTGAGCCGTACCCGTGAATTGACTTTCACCGGCTGGATGAAGCGCACGCTGTCCAGGCCATAGTTGACCACCATTTTCACGCCTTCCGGCAGGATCAGGATGTCTTCCATCAGTTTGGGCATCAGCGACAGCGAAAGTAAACCGTGGGCAATGGTGCTGCCGAATGGGGTTTTCGCGGCTTTGACCGGGTCGACGTGAATGAACTGATAATCCCCTGTGGCTTCGGCGAACAGGTTAATGCGCTCCTGATCGATGGTGAGCCATTCGGAACGTCCAAGTTCCTTGCCGACATAATCTTTGAGCTCTGCAACAGGAACATAGGGCATTGAGACTCTCCTTGGTTTCATCGGTTTTATAGTTTTGAGGCGGGGGGGATTTGACCTCCCGGCTTACTACTTTAGATCAACATGACAAATTGCTCCGGTCAACTGACCATGCTTTTGGCGAATGCCGGTGTATAGCGTCGGCGTGCTTATAATGCCCGGCCCCTTCTTTGTGGGGCGAGCGTTGCGGGAGATGCCGGATGTTGTTACGTGGCCTGACCTGGCTGGTGCTGTTCCAATTGCTGGGCACAGCCATCAACCACCTGTTTTTGCCGGTGCTGCCGGGACCGATTATCGGCCTGCTGCTGTTGCTGGTGTTCCTGATTATTCGCGGCGAGGTCGGTGAGCCGCTGAACCTGGCCGCTGGCAGTTTGCTGCGTTACCTGCCATTGCTATTGGTGCCGCCGGCCGTGGGTGTGATGGTTTACGCCAAGGACATTGCCGCAGACTTCTGGGCCATCGCCGGCGCACTGGTGTTGTCGTTGGTGCTATCCATGGCCTTCGTCGGGGTGCTGATGCAGCGCCTGATCAAACGCCACGCCCATCGCGGAGACGGCCAATGATCCTCGATTGGCAAGGTGCCCTGGATTCGGTGATTCACCATCCGCTGTTTGGCATCGGCATTACGCTGGGCGCTTATCAACTGGTGCTCGCGGCGTTCGAGAAAACTCGCTGGATCTTCCTGCAACCGGTGCTGGTCTCGATGGTGCTGGTGATCGGCGTGTTGGTGGGCTGCGGCCTGACCTACGCCGAGTACCGCAAGAGCACCGAGATTCTCAGCATCCTGCTCGGCCCTGCCACGGTTGCGTTGGCGGTGCCGCTGTACTTGAACCTGCGACGGATTCGGCAGTTGTTCTGGCCGATTTTTACTACGCTGGTGATAGGTGGCGTGGTCGCCACGGGCATGGGTGTGTTGCTGGGCTGGTGGTTTGGTGCCGAACATATGATCCTGATGACCATGGCGCCGAAGTCCGTGACCTCGCCGATTGCGATGCTGGTAGCCGAGCAGATTGGTGGTGTCGCGGCACTGGCAGCGGTGTTCGTGTTGATTACTGGCGTGATCGGTGCGATTTTCGGCCCGAGTCTTTTGACCCGGCTCGGTGTCCATAGCCCTGAGGCCCGCGGGATGGCCCTGGGCATGACCGCCCACGCGGTCGGCACTTCGGTGGCCTTGCAGGAAAGTGAAGAATGCGGTGCCTTCGCGGCGCTGGCGATGAGTCTGATGGGTGTGGCCACGGCGGTGTTCCTGCCGTTGGCGGTGTCGATGGTGGTGTAAGGAAATGTCTATGAGTCTGCCGCTTTTCCCGCTGAACACGGTGCTGTTCCCTGGTTGCATCCTCGACCTGCAGATTTTCGAGGCGCGCTACCTGGACATGATCAGCCGCTGCATGAAACAAGGCGGCGGCTTTGGCGTGGTGTGCATCCTCGACGGCGAAGAGGTCGGTATCGCCCCGGCGGGTTATGCGCTGGTGGGCTGTGAAGCATTGATCACCGACTTCAAACAGCAGGACAACGGCCTGCTGGGGATTCAGGTGCAGGGTGGGCGGCGCTTTAACGTATTGCACACCGAAGTCCAGCGCGATCACCTGACCGTGGCCGATGTCGAGTGGCTGGAAGACGAGCCTGAACAACCGTTGCAGGATGAAGACGCTGACCTGGTTGCGCTGCTCAAGGCCCTGGCCGAACACCCGATGGTCGAGGCGCTGAACATGGGTACCGAAGCAACCGGGCAACAGTCACTGGCCAATCAATTGGCGTATCTGCTGCCGTTCGCAGAAGTGGACAAGATTGATCTGCTGCAGCTCGATGATCCGCAACAACGGCTGGATGCGATTCAGGCGTTGCTGGATGAGTTGCAGGGCGAACTGTTTGCTTGAGCCCTAAAAGATCGCAGCCTGCGGCAGCTCCTACATGGGATATGTGTTCACCCTGTAGGAGCTGCCGAAGGCTTCGATCTTTTGATCTTTAAAGGGCTCGCCTTAATACGCATACCGCAACATCGCATGCGGCAAATGCCGCAGCGCAAAAAACGCAAACAACGCCAGCATCGACGGCAACACCAGCCACCAGACTTTGGCTGGCATTGGGTTGAGTGGTGTCTGGCGTTGACTCAGCCACAGGCTCGCCGCACAGACACAGGCCGCCAGCATCGCGCCGGCCAGTACATCCGTCGGCCAATGCGCCCCTAGATAGACCCGCGACAAGGCAATCGCCAGCGCCGGCATGCAGCCCAACAACAGCCAAGTCAGGCGCATTCGGGGTGGTTGTCCGCGTCCGGCCAGAACGGCGAGCGCCAGAAACAGTGCAAATGAGCCCGAGGCGTGGCCGCTGGGCATGCTGTAACTGGTCAGTGGATCTGTCAGCACTTCCGGACGCAGGCGCGCGAAAAAGTGCTTGGTCACCGTGTTGCCAATCGCCGTACACAACAGCGCGCCGCCAACGAAAATCGCCTGGCGCCATTGCCGTGTCAGCAACAGCAGACCGGTCAGCAGGGCGCTGAACACCAGCATATTTCGGAATTCGCCGATCAGCGTGAAGATGACGGCCACCTCATCCATCATCGGGCTGCGGTGTTCTTGCACCAGAGCCATCAAGCCTTGATCGAGCGCAGTCAGGTGCGGGTAGCCGAAAAACAGCCCGAGCAGAATCAACAGGCCCACGCTGGCAATGAAGGCGCTGGCGTGGCGATGACGACGCAGGCTGCTGGTGACACTCAAACCGATCATGACCGCGATGCTGCCGGCGACAATCCCGGCTTCAGGCCAGAAACCTTCCGGTAATGGCAGGCGAATCGCCGCGCCCGTGGCCCAGCCGGGCAGCAGGTAGGCAACGCTCCAGCCCGCGGCGGCCAGCAGGCTGACGGCGACGAAGCGAGGGAAGGGCATGTCGAACATCCCGGCGACCATCGGCAGCATTGGCCGCAACGGCCCGATGAAGCGCCCGACTAACAGGCTGGCGATGCCATACCGCTGGAAATAAGACTCGGCCCCGGCGATCCATTCCGGGTGATTGCGCAAGCCTGGCAGGCGGCGAATGTTCTGGTGGAAATGTCGCCCAAGAAAGTACGAAACCATGTCCCCGAACAAACCACCGAGAAAACCCAGCAATAGTGTTTCGCCGAGTGGCAGCGCGCCGCTGCCGGCCAGCACCGCCACGGCAAACAGCAAAACGGTACCGGGCACGATCAGCCCGGCAATCGCCAGGCATTCCACGCAGGCCACTATGAACACCGCGGCGGCCAGCCACTGCGGATTGACCGTCAACCAACCGGTAATGCTATCGAGCCATGGGCCCATACCTACAACTCCACTTTACGAATTGACCACCGCGTAGGAGCTGCCGAAGGCTGCGATCTTTTGATCTTCAGCTTTTTGATACCGCTGAAAACAGGATCAAAAGATCGCAGCCTTCGGCAGCTCCTACAGGGGGGGATTGTGTTTACAACAAAAAATAATCGCGACCTTCGACCTGCCCCCGGCGCAGCGGGTTCCGCGTGCAATACGGCGCATAAGCCGCATCAACGAAGCGGTACATCAGATGTTCGTCACGTCCATGGGGAATGCCCAGGCGGGTGGTTTGAATGATGTGGGCGGGGGCCGGGCCGACGTCTTGCACCAGCAACACTTCATGATCGAAGCGCTTGGCGTCCCAGACCGGCACTTTCAACCCCAGCGCCTTGCACAGCAGTGTTTGCCCGGCGCAGAGTTTTTGCGAGGGGCGAGGGCGACCTTGAGCGTCGGGGTTGTTCACCAGCATCTGCGCCAGACTCGCTGGCCCACTCAATTCATCGACCCACGGATAAGCGGATTTGATCAGCACCGCATTGCCCGGCCCTTGGGCGCTGAAGTTCAGCGAATCGCCACCCCGGGCGTAATACATATAGATGTGGCCGCCATCCAGAAACAAAGCCTTACGCTTTTCTGTGTAGCCAAGGGAGGCGTGACTGCCTTTTTCTTCGCAGTAATACGCTTCAGTTTCGATGATCCGGGCACTGAGCCACAGGTCACCGACCCGGTGACGGATGACTTTGCCGAGTAACTCCCGGGCCAGAATTTGTGCGTCGCGGTCGAAAAAACCGTCCGGGAGCGCCGTGGGCAGGCTCGAAACGGAGGCGCGAACAGTCAGGTTGGACATGATGAACGGCGTTTATCAGGGCTGATTGAGTCACGATGATAACAATTTGCAGCTTAATCACGGCTGAACGTCGGCAAATTGCCCTCCATTTCGACCATCCGCCCGTCACCGCTGTTAGTCCAGGGACGCGACAGCTATAATCTGCCGCTTTACTCTTTTCCAAAATCCAGCAAAGACCACTCCAGACCATGACTGAGTCCGTCCTCGACTATATGACCCGCCTGGGTCGCGCTGCCCGTGAAGCGTCGCGCATCATCGGCCGTGCCAGCACTGCGCAGAAAAACCGCGCCTTGCAGGCGGCTGCCAATGCGCTGGATGCTGCACGCGGCGAGCTGACGGCGGCCAATGAACTGGATTTGGCCGCCGGCCGGGCCAATGGTCTTGAACCTGCCTTGCTGGAACGCCTGGCACTGACCCCGGCACGGATCGACGGCATGATCGTTGGCCTGCGTCAGGTCGCGGCATTGCCTGACCCGGTCGGCGCGATCCGCGACATGAGCTTTCGCCCGTCCGGTATACAGGTCGGCAAGATGCGTGTGCCGCTGGGCGTGATCGGGATCATCTACGAGTCCCGCCCGAACGTGACCATCGATGCCGCCAGCCTGTGCCTGAAGTCCGGCAATGCAACCATCCTGCGTGGCGGCTCCGAAGCGATTCATTCCAACCGTGCCATTGCCGCCTGCATCCAGCGCGGCCTGGCCGAGGCCGATCTGCCTGCCGCCGTGGTGCAAGTGGTCGAAACCACTGACCGCGCTGCCGTCGGCGCGCTGATCACCATGCCTGAATACGTTGACGTGATCGTGCCGCGCGGCGGCAAGGGCTTGATCGAACGGGTCAGTCGCGACGCTCGGGTGCCGGTGATCAAACACCTGGACGGCATCTGCCACGTCTACGTCAGTGCCCACGCCGATCTGCCGAAAGCCCGGCGCATCGCCTTCAATGCCAAGACGTACCGTTATGGCATCTGCGGCGCGATGGAAACCTTGCTGGTGGATCAAAGCGTTGCCAAAGATTTCCTGCCATCGATGGCTGCACAGTTCCGCGAAAAAGGCGTTGAACTGCGCGGTTGCGAACGCACCCGGTCGATCATCGAGGCCGTTGCCGCGACTGAAGAAGACTGGAACACCGAGTACCTGGCGCCGATTCTGTCGATCCGCGTGGTCGACGGTTTGGATCAGGCCATCGAGCACATCAACAAGTACGGCTCTCACCACACCGATTCGATCGTCAGTGAAAACCTCGCTGACACCCGGCGTTTCGTGGCTGAAGTCGACTCGTCGTCGGTGATGATCAACACGCCGACCTGCTTCGCCGATGGCTTTGAATACGGATTGGGTGCCGAGATTGGCATTTCTACTGATAAGCTGCACGCCCGCGGCCCGGTGGGCCTCGAAGGTCTGACCTGCGAGAAGTACATCGTGGTTGGCGACGGCCAGTTGCGCGGACAGGAGTCGGTCTGACTTGGGCGACCTCGACCCGTCAGCCCCGGTCACTGCCGGCGAGGCTGAGCCTCGACGCATTGGCGTGCTGGGCGGAACCTTCGACCCGGTGCACATCGGCCATTTGCGCGGTGCGCTGGAAGTCGCCGAATCGCTGGACCTCGATGAACTGCGTCTGACACCCAGTGCCAGGCCGCCGCATCGGGACACGCCACAGGTGTCGGCGCAGGACCGTCTGGCGATGGTTGAGTGCGCGGTAGCCGGTGTGGCGCCGTTGGTGGTGGACGCCCGTGAATTGCAGCGGGACAAACCGTCCTACACTATCGATACCCTGGAATTGATGCGCGCCGAAATGGCCGCTGAGACCCAGGTTTTTCTACTTTTGGGCTGGGACGCATTTTGCGGCCTGCCCACTTGGCACCGCTGGGAAGAGTTGCTCCAGCATTGCCACATCCTGGTGCTGCAACGCCCGGATGCCGACAGCGAACCGCCGGATGCCTTGCGCAATCTGTTGGCGGCACGCTCGGTGAGCGACCCGCTGGCCCTCAAAGGGCCGAGCGGACAGATTGCATTCGTCTGGCAGACACCGCTCGCGGTATCCGCCACCCAGATCCGTCAACTGCTGGCCAGCGGTAAGTCGGTACGTTTCCTGGTGCCCGACGCGGTCCTGGCCTACATCGATGCGCACGGTCTGTACCGTGCGTCGAACTGAAAAAAAGGGCACGCTTCACGGCACGTGATCACGTGTAACGAAGCGCCCGAACATACGAGCAAAACGAGTTTTATATGACGAACAAAGACGTAACTAAAGTAAAGCGCAAAGGCACGTTCAAGAGCGCCCCGCTGCCAGTAGAGGTCCCAACCGGACCGGAACTGCGTGGTGAAGAGCTGGTCAAGGTTGCCGTTGCAGCCCTGGAAGACGTGAAAGGCCAGGACATCCAGGTCATCGACGTTCGTGAAAAGCAGAGCATCACTGACTTCATGATCATCGCCACCGGTACTTCGAACCGTCAGATCGGCGCGATGCTGGACAAGGTCCGCGAAGCGGTCAAAGCCCTGGGCGTCAAGCCACTGGGTGAAGAAGGCAAGGGCGACAGCGACTGGGTGTTGCTGGATATGGATGACGTCATCGTGCACATGATGACTGCCTCGGCTCGTCAGTTTTACGACCTGGAGCGTCTGTGGTCCGGCGCCGAACAGAGCCGTGCTCTGAACGCGGCTCACCACAGCCCGGAAAACACCCACGAGCATTTCATCAAGCTCAACAAAGACCAGCAGTAAGGGACCGCTGTGCGACTGCGACTGATCGCCGTCGGTTCACGCATGCCCAAATGGGTGGAAGAAGGCTGGCATGAATATGCCAAGCGTCTTCCGTCCGAGCTGGCGCTGGAACTGGTGGAAATACCGCTCAACACCCGTGGCAAGAACGCCGACGTGGCGCGCTTCATCCGTCAGGAAGGCGAAGCCATGCTGGCCAAGGTCGGGCCGAACGAGCGGATTGTCACCCTCGAAGTCCACGGCAAGCCCTGGAGCACCGAGCAACTGGCGGTCGAACTCGATCGCTGGCGGCTGGACTCGCGCACGGTGAATTTCATGGTCGGTGGCCCCGAAGGGCTGGCGCCGGAAGTCTGTGCCGGGCCGATCAGCGCTGGTCGTTGTCGCCGTTGACGTTGCCGCATCCGCTGGTGCGGATTCTGATCGGCGAACAGTTGTATCGTGCCTGGACAGTCCTGTCCGGCCACCCTTACCACAAGTAGCTCTGCCCTCATGCCCCAGCCGATCCGCATCAAGGACCACGAAAAAGACGCCCGTCTGGTGCGTGGCCGCGTCGTGTTCGGGGCCATTGCGGTGGTTGCGCTGATTTGTGTGTTGATCGCGCGGCTGTATTTCCTGCAGGTCATCCAGTACGAGTACCACTCGACCCTGTCGGAGAACAACCGCGTCCACGTGCAGCCGATTCCGCCGACTCGCGGGTTGATCTTCGACCGCAATGGCGTGGTGGTGGCCGATAACCGGCCCAGCTTCAGCCTGAGCATGACTCGCGAGCGCTCCGGCGACTGGCAGCAAATACTCGACGTGATCGTCCAGGTGCTGGAACTGACCCCCGAGGATCGAGGGATCTTCGAGAAGCGCATGAAACAGGGGCGTCGGCCGTTCGAGCCGGTGCCGATTCTGTTTGAGCTGACCGAAGAGCAGATCGCCCGGATCGCGGTGAACCAGTTCCGGCTGCCGGGTGTTGAGGTGGTCGCGCAGTTGGTGCGGCATTACCCGCAGGGCGCGCACTTTGCGCACTCCGTGGGCTACATGGGCCGGATCAACGAGAAAGAGCTGAAGTCGTTGGACCCGGTCAATTACAGCGGCACTCATCACATCGGCAAGACCGGCATCGAGCGCTTTTACGAGCCCGAGCTGCATGGCCAGGTGGGTTACGAAGAAGTCGAGACCAACGCTCGGGGCCGCGTATTGCGCGTACTCAAGCGTACCGATCCGATTCCCGGCAAGGACATCGTCCTGAGCCTGGACATCAAATTGCAGGAAGCCGCGGAAACGGCGCTCGGTGGTCGCCGTGGTGCCGTGGTGGCGTTGGACCCCAATACCGGCGAAGTATTGGCCATGGTCAGTCAGCCGAGTTTCGACCCGAACCTGTTCGTCACCGGCATCAGTTTCAAGGCTTACGCCGAGCTGCGCGACTCCATCGATCGGCCGCTGTTCAACCGCGTGCTACGTGGTTTGTACCCGCCGGGCTCGACCATCAAGCCCGCAGTGGCGATTGCCGGTCTGGATTCGGGCGTGGTCACGGCCTCGACCCGAGTCTTCGACCCCGGCTACTACATGCTGCCCAACTACGATCACAAATACCGTAACTGGAACCGTACCGGCGACGGCTACGTGGACCTGGACACGGCGATCATGCGTTCCAACGACACCTACTTCTATGACCTGGCCCACAAGCTCGGCATCGATCGGTTGTCCTTGTACCTGGGCAAGTTCGGCATTGGCCAAAAGGTCTCGCTGGACATGTTCGAAGAGTCCCGGGGCTGATGCCATCCCGCGAGTGGAAGCGTGCGACCCGGCGGCAGGCCTGGTTCCCGGGCGAAACCCTGATTCTGGGGATCGGCCAGGGCTATATGCAATCCACGCCACTGCAACTGGCGCAAGCCACGGCGCTGGTCGCCAACAAAGGTGTCTGGAACCGTCCGCACCTGGCCAAGACTGTCGAGGGCGAGCGGCCGAAGGATGACAATCCGATGCCTGACATCGTCCTGCGCGACCCGTCCGACTGGACCAAGGTCAACCACGGCATGCAGCAAGTGATGCACGGCGCTCGCGGCACCGCGCGTAAAGCGGCCGTTGGTTCGCAATACCGGATTGCCGGCAAGAGTGGTACGGCCCAGGTGGTCGCGATCAAGCAGGGCGAGAAGTACGACCGCTCCAAGGTTCAGGAACGTCACCGCGACCATGCCTTGTTCGTCGGCTTTGCGCCGGCAGACAACCCGAAAATCGTGGTGTCGGTGATGGTCGAGAACGGCGAGTCCGGTTCTGGCGTTGCGGCGCCCGTGGTGCGACAAGTGATGGATGCCTGGCTCCTGGACCAGGATGGCCGACTCAAACCGGAATACGCCGGCCCTATCAGCGCGGAGGCTACGGCCCGTGAAGAGTAATTTCGATCGCATCCTCTCCAGCGAGGACGTGATGCGTCGCCGTGCGACGCTGCTGCAACGCATGCACATTGACGGCCCGTTGCTGATCCTGCTGCTGACCCTCGCCGCCGGCAGCCTGTTCGTGCTGTATTCGGCCAGTGGCAAGAGCTGGGACCTGCTGGCCAAGCAAGCCACTTCGTTCGGCATTGGTTTGGTGTCGATGGTCGTGATTGCCCAGTTCGAACCGCGATTCATGGCCCGCTGGGTGCCGATCGGTTATGTGCTGGGCGTGCTGTTGCTGGTGGTGGTGGACGTCATGGGCCACAACGCCATGGGTGCCACGCGCTGGATCAACATCCCCGGGGTGATTCGCTTCCAGCCGTCGGAATTCATGAAGATCCTGATGCCGGCGACGATCGCCTGGTATCTGTCCAAACGTACTTTGCCGCCGCAGCTCAAGCATGTGGGCGTCAGTCTGTTCCTTATCGGGTTACCGTTTATCCTGATCGTGCGCCAGCCGGACCTCGGCACCTCGCTGCTGATCCTCGCGGGTGGCGCGTTCGTGCTGTTCATGGGTGGTTTGCGCTGGCGCTGGATTCTCAGCGTGCTGGTCGCGGTCATCCCGGTGGCGGTGGCGATGTGGTTCTTTATCATGCACGACTACCAGAAGCAGCGAATCCTGACCTTCCTCGACCCGGAAAGCGATCCGCTGGGCACTGGCTGGAACATCATTCAGTCCAAGGCGGCCATTGGTTCCGGCGGCGTATTCGGCAAGGGCTGGCTGCTGGGCACCCAGTCGCACCTGGACTTCCTGCCGGAAAGCCACACTGACTTCATTATTGCGGTACTGGGCGAAGAATTCGGCCTGGTGGGCATTTGCGCGCTGTTGCTGATTTACCTGTTGTTGATCGGTCGCGGCTTGGTGATTACCGCCCAGGCCCAGACTTTATTCGGCAAATTGCTGGCCGGTAGCCTGACCATGACGTTTTTTGTTTACGTTTTCGTCAACATCGGTATGGTCAGTGGCCTGTTGCCGGTTGTGGGGGTGCCGTTGCCGTTTATTAGCTACGGTGGAACTTCGCTGGTGACGCTGCTGTCAGCGTTTGGGGTTTTGATGTCGATCCATACCCATCGTAAGTGGATCGCACAGGTTTGAATAAGGTGAAGATTTCAATGCAAGCAATGCGTGGCTGGGCGACTCGATACGCGCCGTGGGTCGGCCTGGTAGGCATCCTTGGTACCGCGGAACAAACGCGGGCCGGCGATTACGAAGGCTCACCCCAGGTGGCTGAATTCGTCGGTGAAATGACCCGCGACTATGGCTTTGCCGGGGAGCAACTGATGGCTGTGTTCCGTGAAGCCGAACGCAAGCAGGCGATTCTGGACGCCATCTCCAAACCCGCCGAACGGGTCAAGCAGTGGAAAGAATATCGCCCGATGTTCATCACCGACGCGCGTATTGCCCGTGGTGTGGACTTCTGGCGTCAGCACGAGGCGGTACTGGCCCGTGCCGAACAGGAATACGGTGTGCCGGCCCAGGTGATTGTCTCGATCATCGGCGTTGAAACCTTTTTCGGCCGCAATACCGGCAATTACCGGGTGATCGACGCGTTGTCGACCCTGGGTTTCGACTATCCTCCCCGTGCCGAGTTTTTCCGCAAGGAATTGCGTGAATTCCTGCTGCTGGCCCGGGAAGAGCAGGTTGATCCGTTGACCCTCAAAGGCTCTTACGCCGGCGCCATGGGCTTGCCGCAGTTCATGCCGAGCAGTTTTCGCGCTTATGCTGTGGACTTCGACGGTGACGGCCACATTAATATCTGGACCAACCCGGACGATGCCATTGGCAGCGTCGCCAGTTACTTCAAGCGCCACGGCTGGGTGGCCGGTGAGCCTGTGGTCAGCCGCGCCGACGTGCGTGGCGATCAGGTCGACGACGGTTTGACCACCGGCATCGAGCCGACAAAAACCGTCGGGGAGTTGCGGGCGTTGGGGTGGTCGAGTCATGATGCGCTGCGCGACGATATGCCGGTCACCGCTTTCCGCCTGGAAGGTGACAATGGCCCTGAATACTGGATGGGCCTGAAGAATTTTTACGCGATCACGCGTTATAACCGCAGCGTGATGTACGCCATGGCCGTACATCAACTGTCTGAACAGCTGGTCCAAGCACGGGGCGTCAAGTAATGCGGGCATTGCCTATGAAAAAACCCCTGAAGCTGATGGCATTCGCCGCGTTGGCGGTGCTGCTCGCCAGTTGTTCGACCAGCCGTGCGCCGACTCAGAAGTCCTCTGGGACCGCTGTGCGCGCCATGCCGGGGCTGGACGTCAACCGTGCCCACAAAGACGGCGCGCCGTGGTGGGATGTCGACGTTTCGCGCATCCCGGACGCCACGCCGACCCTGCACACTGGCGCTTACAAGGCCAACCCGTACACGGTGCTGGGCAAGACTTACTTCCCGTTGAGCGACTCCAAGCGCTACGTCGCTTCCGGCACCGCCTCCTGGTACGGCACCAAGTTTCACGGCCAGAACACCGCCAATGGCGAAGTGTATGACCTGTACGGCATGAGTGCCGCCCACAAGACCTTACCGCTGCCGAGTTACGTTCGGGTGACCAACCTGGACAACAACAAGAGCGTGATCCTGCGGGTCAATGACCGTGGGCCGTTCTATTCGGACCGCATCATCGACCTGTCCTACGCTGCCGCCAAGAAGCTCGGTTATGCCGAAATCGGTACCGCGCGGGTCAAGGTTGAAGGGATTGATCCGCAAGAGTGGTGGGCTGCCAAGGGCCGTCCGGCGCCTTTGATGCTCAATGAGCCTCAAGTAGCGCAAAATGCCGCGCCGACGATTACCGCTTCTGCGGGGACTGTCGAGCAGTGGACGCCACCGGCGCAGCAACACGCCTCGGACACTGTGCCTGTGCAGATCAATGCAAAAAAACGCTTCTGTACCAGCCTCTGGCCAGTATCTGCAGGTGGGCGCGTTCGCCAACCCGGACGCTGCAGAACTCCTGAGATCGAAGCTCAGCGGGATGGTGAGCGCTCCAGTGTTCATCAGCTCGATCGTGCGCAACCAACAGACACTGCATCGGGTGCGCATGGGGCCGATCGGTTCTCAGGGTGAGATCCAGCAAGTGCAGAACAGCGTGCGTATGGCCAATCTCGGTTCGCCGAGCCTGGTCACCGCCGAGTAACACGCAGTACTTGATTGACGGTTCGCTTGCGTTTTGGGGGGTGAACCGGGTTGTTGGCTCGTTAAGAATAAAAGCCCGGCAAGGGTTACAGAGTGAGCAACTGAACACGCGACAACCCGTTAGACGGTTGTCTGATTAGTTTTGCCCCTGGGCAGTTTCCATTAGCGATTTCGAGAGACGGATGAACATCACCACCTTTGCCAAACGCCTGTGCCTGTTAGTCCCGCTGTTCATCACGCCTGCCGCTTTTGCGGTAGAAATGATGCCGTCGCCACCGCAACTGGCCGCTAAATCCTACGTGCTCATGGACGCCAGCAGCGGCAACGTGCTGGTCGAGAACAACGGTGACCAGCGTCTGCCGCCCGCCAGCCTGACCAAACTGATGACCGCGTACATCGCGACCCTGGAAATCCGTCGCGGCCAGATCGGCGAGAACGACCCGGTGACGGTCAGTGAGAACGCCTGGCGTACCGGCGGTTCGCGGATGTTCATCAAGGTTGGCTCGCAGGTCACTGTCAGCGACCTGCTGCACGGCATCATCATTCAGTCGGGTAACGACGCCAGTGTTGCGCTCTCCGAGCACATCGCCGGTAGCGAAGACGCGTTCGCCGACCTGATGAACAAAACGGTCGCTGATCTGGGCATGTCCAACACCCACTTCATGAACCCGACCGGCTTGCCGAACCCTGAGCACTACTCGACAGCTCATGACATGGCAATCCTGGCTCGCGCGATCATCCACGAAGACCCGGCTCACTACGCGATCTACTCGCAGAAAGAGTTCTTCTGGAACGGCATCAAGCAGCCTAACCGCAACCTGCTGCTGTGGCGCGACAAGACCGTTGATGGTCTGAAAACCGGTCACACCGAGGAAGCCGGCTACTGCATGGTGTCTTCGGCTGTACGTGATGGCATGCGCCTGATCGCCGTGGTGTTCGGCACCAACAGCGAAGTGGCTCGTGCTTCCGAAACGCAAAAACTGCTGACCTACGGTTTCCGCTTCTTCGAAACCCAGACCTTCTATCAGAAAGGCGCCGAGCTGGCTCAGGCCCCTGTCTGGAAAGGCACCACCAATCAAGTCAAGGCCGGCCTGGCTGAAGACCTGACCATGACCCTGCCAAAAGGCCAGCTGAAAAAGCTCGCCGCCAGCATGACCATGAACCCGCAACTGGTTGCGCCAATCGCCAAGGGCGACGTGATCGGTAAAGTCGAAGTGAAACTGGACGACAAGGTAGTGCACAGCGCTGACCTGATCGCTCTGGACGCGGTCGACGAGGGTGGTATCTTCCGCCGCATGTGGGATAGCATCCGTCTATTCTTCTACGGCTTGTTCAACTGAATTAGTGTGGACCAGCATGGCCCCGTTCCCATCCGGAGCGGGGCCATGTTCGTTGCCACGGCTTACGCTTACGAGGCCGTTACGCCATGACAGATACCGAAGTAAAGGCGCCAAAGATCGAATTTCCCGCCAATGATTACCCGATCAAAGTGATCGGCGACACCATTGTCGACATCAAGCAAAAGATCATCGACATCGTCAAGAAACACGCGACGGTCAACGATGAGCGTGTGGACGAACGCCAAAGCAGCAACGGCAAGTACACCACCATCCAGCTGCACATCATCGCCACCGGTCAAGACCAGCTGTACGACATCAATAGCGAGTTGCGGGCTACCGGTTTCGTGCACATGGTGTTGTGATGTCTGGCGCGCTGGGCTTTCGTGAGCTCGGCCAGATGGCTTACGAGCCGGTCTGGCATGCCATGCAACGCTTCACCAACGAACGCGGCACTGACGCGGCGGACGAGATCTGGCTGGTGGAACACCCTCCGGTGTTCACCCAGGGCCAGGCCGGCAAGGCCGAGCACCTGTTGCTGCCGGGAGATATCCCGGTGGTGCAGGTTGACCGCGGCGGTCAGGTGACTTATCACGGCCCAGGCCAATTGGTGGCTTACCTGTTGCTGGATGTGCGCAAACTGGGTTTCGGCGTGCGTGACCTGGTCACCCGCATGGAGCTTTGCCTGATCGAGTTGCTGGCCAGCTATGGCGTTACTGCCGCAGCCAAGCCCGACGCGCCGGGCGTCTACGTCGACGGGGCGAAAATCGCGTCCTTGGGTCTGCGGATCCGCCATGGTTGCTCCTTTCATGGCCTGGCCCTGAACGTGGACATGAACCTGGAACCGTTTCGACGGATTAATCCCTGCGGCTACGCCGGGCTGGCGATGACCCAGCTGAGCGATCACGCAGGATCGATTGAATTTGCCGAGGTAAGTGCCCGGCTGCGCGCGCAGCTCGTCAAACACCTCGACTATGCTGAGCAGACGACCCTCACGGGCGGAATCGACTGATATGACTACTGATGCAGTGCAAACCATGATCCCGACGCTGGATGTTACCGAGCGCCCGGCCCCGCGTGCCAAGGTTGAAGCCGGCGTCAAGCTGCGCGGCGCCGAGAAGGTTGCACGCATCCCGGTAAAGATCATTCCGACCACCGAACTGCCGAAGAAGCCTGACTGGATCCGCGTGCGCATCCCGGTATCCCCGGAAGTCGATCGCATCAAGGCCCTGCTGCGCAAACACAAGCTGCACAGCGTTTGCGAAGAAGCGTCCTGCCCGAACCTGGGTGAATGTTTCTCCGGCGGCACCGCGACGTTCATGATCATGGGCGACATCTGCACCCGTCGCTGCCCGTTCTGCGACGTCGGCCACGGCCGTCCGAAACCACTGGACGTCAACGAGCCGCAAAGCCTGGCTATTGCCATCGCCGACCTGAAACTCAAGTACGTGGTGATCACCTCTGTGGACCGCGACGACCTGCGCGACGGCGGTGCCCAGCACTTTGCCGACTGCATCCGCGAGATCCGCAAGCTGTCGCCGAACGTGCAACTCGAAACCCTGGTCCCGGACTACCGTGGCCGCATGGACGTGGCACTGGAAATCACCGCCGCCGAGCCGCCGGATGTGTTCAACCACAACCTGGAAACCGTGCCGCGCCTGTACAAGGCTGCGCGTCCTGGGTCGGATTACCAGTGGTCGCTGACGCTGCTGCAACGCTTCAAGCAGATGATGCCGCACATTCCGACCAAGTCCGGCCTGATGCTTGGCCTGGGCGAGACCGACGAAGAAGTCATCGAAGTCATGAAGCGCATGCGCGAACACGACATCGACATGCTGACCCTCGGCCAGTACCTGCAACCGTCCCGCAGCCACTTGCCGGTGCAGCGTTTCGTCCACCCGGACGTGTTCGCCTGGTTTGCCGAGGAAGGTTACAAGATGGGCTTCAAGAACGTGGCTTCCGGCCCGTTGGTACGTTCCTCGTACCATGCCGACGAGCAGGCGAAGCTGGTTAAAGCCGAGCTGATGTCGTCCTTGTGATTGGCCGATGACACAAAAAACGCCCGCATGGCTCTTCAGGCCTTGCGGGCGTTTTTTTGCTTTGCCTACGTCCAGCAGAGGCTTTTCCTGTAATGCGCGGCGCAACTGAGCCTCTTCTGTTTGTTACCGTTCCTGACTACTGTGTGCAGACGTTGTCACGCAGGGAGATTCATGGATGACCGTTCGACCGACCCACACCCTTTTTCCTCTCGCACCTGTACCGGCCTTGCCGCCGGAAGGGTTGATCGGCGTGATTGCGCCCGCCGGCCCCGCGCCGCTGGACACTGACAGGGCGCTGCAATGGATGCGCGCCCGGGGCTATGCGTTGCGGGTGTTTCCTGGCGTTTACGAGAAAGATGGCTACCTGGCCGGCAGTGACGATGTGCGGCTCAATGATCTGCACGGGGCCTTCGCCGACACCGAGGTCGACGCCATCATTTGCCTGCGTGGCGGTTACGGTACTCCGCGTTTGCTGGATCGCATCGACTTCGACTTGTTACGTGCCAATGCCAAGCCCTTTATCGGCTACAGCGACATCACCGCGTTGCACCTGGCGATCAGTCGTTATGCAGGCTTCGTGACCTTTCATGGTCCGCTGCTCAACGCTGACCTGCTGGACGACAAACAGCAGCCGACCGAGTCGTCGTTCTTCAGCATGCTGCGCGGGCAGGTGAAGGCGGGCAGCGTGTTGTCCCATCCGGTGGCCTACCCGTTGATCACGATCGAGCCTGGCATCGCTCATGGGCGCTTGCTGGGCGGCAATCTGTCGATGATTGCCGCGACGATGGGCACGCCTTACGAAATGGATGCAGAGGGTGTGATTCTGTTCATCGAGGACGTCAACGAGCCGCTGTACCGCATTGACCGGCTGCTGACGCAATTGCGCCTGGCGGGCACGTTGGCCAAGCTTCGTGGGGTTCTGGTCGGGGATGTGGCGGGGGTTGATGCGGGTGCGCTGGCATTGCTGCTCAAGCAAACCTTCGAGCCGTTTCGGATTCCGGTGCTCGCCGGTTGGCGCAGCGGGCATTGTGATCCGAACCTGACGTTGCCGATGGGCGCGTTGGTGCGGCTGGATGCGGGGAACAAGGTGTTGGTGTTGGAGCAGGATGTGGTGGTCAGGTAGTACCGCGTCGCCAAAAGATCGCAGCCTTCGGCAGCGCCTACAGGGTTTTGTGTACACCCGTAGGAGCTGCCGAAGGCTGCGATCTTTGCTTTTAGCGGTTACGCAAACCTTCCAGCAGCTTATGCGTCGGATACCCATCCGCTGGCCAGCCAAACGACTGCTGGGCACTACGGATCGCCTTGCGGGTATTGGCGCCGATGATCCCATCAGCATTGCCCGCTTCGTAATTCTGGGTGCTCAGCAGGTTTTGCAACTCGATCCGCTCACTCCGGCTCAGCGGTAAATCATCTTTTGGCCAGGTGCCACTGACCAGTCCGCCGCCGCTGAAGCGCTCGGACAACAGGCTGATTGCCAAGGCGTACGACGACGAGTTGTTGTACTTGAGGATCGCCCGGAAGTTATCAAGGATCAGGAACGCCGGGCCGCGATAACCTGCCGGCAGCAGCAGGGCGGCAGACAGGTGTTCAGCACCGGCCGGCATCTGTTCGCCATTGGGCAACGTCACGCCCAGTTGCAGCCATTCGGCAACGCTTTTGCGGATGGCGCCGTCGGCCAGGGCGTAATTGAAGCCGCCAGCCAGTTGCACTTCGAAGCCCCACGGCTGGCCTTTCTGCCAGCCGGAGCTTTGCAGGTAGTGCGCGGTCGAAGCCAGGGCATCGGCCGGGCTGCCCCAGATATCGCGACGACCGTCGCCATCGAAATCTACGGCGAGGGTGTTGTATATGGTTGGAATGAACTGGGTCTGGCCCATGGCGCCGGCCCAGGAGCCAAGCATTTTCTCCGGTGTGATATCGCCCTGTTGCAGGATCTGCAGGGCGGCAATCAACTGCGCGTGAGCAAAGCCCGGGCGTCGGCCTTCATAGGCCAGGGTCGCCAGGGAATTGATCACCGACTTGGTGCCCTGGAACTGCCCGAAGTTACTTTCCATGCCCCACACCGCCACGAGTGCCTGGCGATCAACGCCATAGCGCTGTTCGATGGCTTGCAGGGTATCGGCGTACTGGCTGATCAGCGCCTGGCCTTTACGCACCCGCAACGGTGACAGCGCGCCATCGAGGTATTCCCACACCGGGCGGGAAAACTCTGGCTGGCTACGGTCGGCGCGGATGACGCTCTCATCGAAGCTGACGTTGGCGAACGCACGGTCGAACACATCGGCGCGGATGCCGGCGGCCAGGGCCTCCTTGCGAAAACCGGCCTGCCATTCAGCGAAGGTTTGCGTCGGCTGGATGTCGAGGTTTTCACCTGTCGGCACGACTGGCGGTATGACCGCAGGGGCCGTTGCGACGGGGACAGTCTGAAGCGGTTGGGCGTCGGCGGCGGTCGGTTTTTCCGCGCAGGCGACAAGCAGTATGAGGCTGGAGGCAGCAATCAATTGGCGAAGGTGCCAACGACGGGAAAGACAAAGGGGCATGCACAGGTCCAGAGAATACGAATCAGGTGCAGACCTTAACATGGAGAAGGGGTGTTCTGCTTTAAGCGGCCAGAAAGTAAGAAGCCTCCCAGCTATTAGACTGGAAGGCTTCGCGGCGGTAGCTGCCTTTGCCCTTGCCGGCGGGTTCCTGGCGGCTACGGAACAGTGGCTGGGCGATAATGGATTTGGCCTTGTTGGGGCCATGCCTGGGTGGCTTTTTGCTCATGATCAGATCTCTCGGATGAGTGGGTTTTGCGGGGGAAATAATCTGCCGAAGTTCGGGTTCTGTCTATAGGGCAGATGGATGTGAGTTTTGTAGGAAGAAAGATCAAAAGATCGCAGCCTTCGGCAGCTCCTACGCGCCTGTGGGCGCTGCCGAAGGCTGCGATCTCTTGATCTTGCTTTTGATCTTACTCGGCCGGCAACGACAATCTCTGCCCGGCCATCAACAACGACAGCCGACTCAAACTCATCCACGGCGAACCCGCCGCCTGGCCCTTGATCTGCGCATCAATGCGCTGCGCTTCCAGCAACAACTGCGCCCAGCGTTGCGCCGAGTAGCGTTGCAGGGCTTTGCTCATCAGCGGTTTGCGTTTGTCCCAGACCGGTGGTCGGGCCGAACTGAACGCCTTGTCCAGCGGCACGCCCTGGCTGTATTGCAGCGCCAGGCTGGCCAGCAAGCGCAGCTCACGGGCCAGGGCCCAGAGAATCACCGGTGGTTCGACACCTTCGCCACGCAGCCCTTCGAGCATGCGCAAGGCGTGGGCGGCTTCGCCGTTCAGAATCGCGTCAGTCAGGCCGAACACGTCAAAGCGTGCACTGTCGGCTACGGCCGCTTGCACGGTTTCGACAGTGATCTGGCCACCCTCGGCCATCAGCTTGAGCTTTTCGATTTCCTGGGCGGCGGCCAACAAGTTGCCCTCGACCCGCGCGGCGATCAGCTCGACGGCGTCCTGGCTGGCAGACAGGCCAGCCTGAGACAACCGCTGGCGAATCCAGCTCGGCAACTGGTTGGCATCCACCGGCCAGATCTGCACGAACTGGGTTTGTGGACCTTCAACCAGCGCCTTGCCCCACTTGGTCTTCTGAGCGGCGCCATCGAGCTTGGGCAGGCTGATCAGCAGCACGGTGTCTTCGGCCGGGCGCGCGCAGTATTCGATAAACGCGGCGGCGCCTTTGTCACCCGGCTTGCCTGATGGCAGGCGAAGTTCCAGAAGACGCTTTTCAGCGAACAGCGACATGCTGGCGCCAGCCTGCAGCAGCGTTCCCCAGTCGAAACTGGCGTCGGCGGCGAAGACCTGGCGTTCATCGAAACCCTGCTGGCGGGCAGCCGCGCGGATGGCGTCGGCCGCTTCCTGACACAGCAGTGGGTCATCGCCACTGATGATGTAGACCGGCGCAAGGGCACCTTGCAGGTGTTTAGCGAGTTGGGCGGGGGCGAGTTTCATAAGAGAGGGCAAACGGGGCGCCAGGGCGCCCCGTAAGTCTTACTGCTGCGGGATTTCGACAGGCGACTGACGCGGCGTTTGCGCTTCAGCCTTCTGTGCGGCTTGCAGTGCATCGGCGTCAGCCTTGGCACGCGCATTCGCGGTCGCTTGCAACTGATCCAGCTGAGCCGGGGTGATCTGTTGCAGGCGCAGGATCATGCGTTGAACCATCTCGCGACGGGTTTCTACGCGAGCCGTGCTGGCTTCCTGGTCGGAACCCACCAGGTTGTTGCCGTCGTGAATGAAGATTTTCTGCACTTCGAGTTTGTCGCTTATCAGTGACAGATCGTGTTCACCACGGATGTCGTAGTTCAGCACGGTGGTCACCTGGTACTCACCCGTACGGCCGGCACCGGCATAACTGAGGATGCGCTGGTTTTCCTGCTCATCGGTCAGAATCAGCTTATACGGTGCACCGGTATAGACCTTGACGCCGCTGCTCTGCAGCACCTGGCGCAGTTGAGTCACGGTTTCGCCGTAAGCGTTGCGGGCGCTCACGTCGAGTTCCTTGATCGCCAGTTCAGTGGTGCCGGTGCCGCGCAGCTGGAAACCGCAGGCGCTCAACAGGACTGCGAGGCCCATCACCAGCAAGTTGCGTTTGATCATCTTGTTGCTCCCCTTGAAACCATGTGGGCCGACCGTGCGGCCCGAAAGGTTTTACGCGGCGCCAGGCTCACCTGGCGCCTGATCCAATTAGCTGGCGACGATATTGACCAGTTTCCCGGGCACTACAATCACTTTACGAATAGTCAGGCCATCGACGAAGCGCAGCACGTTTTCATTGGCCCGAGCAGCGGCTTCGACTTCTTCGCGGGTGGCGCTGGCCGGCATTTCGATCTGGCCGCGCAGTTTACCGTTGACCTGGATGACCAGTGTCAGGCTGTCCTGTACCAAAGCGCTGTCATCCTGCACCGGCCAGCCGGCGTCGATCACAGGATCGGCATGCCCCAGCTGATTCCACAACTCATGGCTGATGTGCGGCGTGATTGGAGCCAGCAGCAAGGTCACGGTTTCCAGACCTTCTTGAAGCAGTGCGCGATCCTGTTCGGTGCCTTGCGGGGCTTTTTCCAGCACGTTCATCAGCGTCATCACCTGGGCGATGGCGGTGTTGAATTTGTGGTGCTGGCCGACGTCCTGGCTGGCTTGCTTGATGGCCAGGTGAATCGAGCGGCGAACGGCCTTTTGTTCGTCGTTCAGGCTGGCGACCTCAAGTGTGCCCGGCAGCCCCTGAGTGACGTGCGCTTGAGCCAGGCGCCAGACGCGCTTGAGGAAGCGGTGCGAACCTTCTACGCCTGAGTCGGACCATTCCGCGCTCATGTCGGGTGGCGAGGCGAACATCATGAACAGGCGGCAGGTGTCTGCGCCGAACTGGTCAATCATCGACTGTGGGTCGACGCCGTTGTTCTTGGACTTGGCCATCTTCTCGGTGCCGCCGATTTCCACCGGCAAGCCGTCGGAGATCAGTTTGGCGCTAATGACCTTGGCCTTGCTGTCACGCTCAAGTTCTACATCAGCCGGGTTGAACCAGGTGTAGGCACCATTGGCTTCGCGACGGTAGTAAGTCTCGGCGATCACCATGCCTTGGGTCAGCAGGTTCTTGAACGGCTCGTTGGAGCTCACCAGGCCTTCGTCGCGCATCAGCTTGTGGAAGAAGCGCGCGTACAGCAGGTGAAGAATCGCGTGTTCGATACCACCGATGTACTGGTCAACCGGCAACCAGTGGTCGGCCGCGGATTTTTCCACCAGGCCGCCTTCATAGTGCGGCGAGGCATAACGGGCGTAGTACCACGAGGACTCGACGAAGGTGTCCATGGTGTCGGTTTCACGCTTGGCAGGCTGGCCGCATTTCGGGCAAGCGCACTCGTAGAACTCGGGCATGCGCGCCAGTGGCGAACCGGCGCCATCCGGCACCACGTCTTCCGGCAGTACGACGGGCAGTTGATCTTCCGGGACCGGCACATCACCACAGGTGTCGCAGTGGATGATCGGAATCGGGCAGCCCCAATAGCGCTGACGGCTGATGCCCCAGTCGCGCAGGCGGAACTGGGTGCGCGAGGCGCCAAGGTTTTTCTTGATCAGCGCGACTTCCATGGCGTCGAAGGCGCCTTCGAAGTCCAGGCCGTCGAATTCGCCGGAATTGATCAGCGTGCCGTGTTCGCCATAAGCGTCTTGCCATGGCGAGGGGTTGGTGTCGCCGGAGCTGGTGCGCACTACCGATTTGATCGGCAGGTTGTACTTGGTGGCAAATTCGAAATCGCGCTCATCGTGCGCCGGAACGGCCATTACCGCGCCATCGCCGTAGTGCATCAGCACATAGTTGGCGACCCACACCGGGAGCTTCTCACCGGTCAGCGGGTGCTCGACGAACAGCGAGGTCGGCAGGCCCTTTTTCTCTTGAGTGGCGACGTCGGCTTCGGCGACGCTGCCGCCCTTGCATTCAGCGATGAACGCTTGCAGCTCGGGGTTGTTCTGTGCCGCCAGGGCAGCCAAATGATGTTCGGCGGCCACGGCAACGTAGGTCGCGCCCATCAGGGTGTCCGGACGGGTGGTGAAGACTTTCAATACGCCGCTTTCGCCGATGGAATCGACGTTGTACGGGAACTGCACTTCCATACCGCGGGATTTGCCGATCCAGTTGCGCTGCATGGTCTTGACCTGTTCAGGCCAGCCCGGCAGATCGTCGAGGCTCGACAACAGCTCGTCCGCGTAAGCGGTGATCTTGAAGTAGTACATCGGGATTTCGCGCTTTTCGATCAGCGCGCCGGAACGCCAGCCGCGGCCGTCGATCACCTGTTCGTTAGCCAGGACGGTCTGATCGACCGGGTCCCAGTTCACGGTGCCGTTTTTGCGGTAGATCACGCCTTTTTCGAACAGGCGAGTGAACAGCCATTGTTCCCAGCGGTAGTAATCAGGCTTGCAGGTGGTCACCTCGCGGGACCAGTCCACCGCCAGGCCCAGGCTGCGCAGCTGGGTTTTCATGTAGGCGATGTTTTCGTAGGTCCACTTGGCGGGTGCTACGTTGTTCTTCATTGCGGCGTTTTCTGCCGGCATGCCGAAGGCGTCCCAACCCATGGGTTGCAGGACGTTCTTGCCTTGCATGCGCTGGTAGCGGGAGATCACGTCGCCGATGGTGTAGTTGCGCACGTGCCCCATGTGTAGCTTGCCGCTGGGGTAAGGGAACATCGACAGGCAGTAGAAAGTCTCCTTGCCTGGCTGTTCACTGACTTCAAAGGACTTTTGCTCGTCCCAGAACGACTGGGCGGCGGCTTCGATTTCACGGGGCTGATATTGTTCGTGCATGGCTACTTTTGAACTGAATAGGGGTGGCCTAATCCTCTTCAATGCAACGCTGGACGATGATCCCGTCAAATCGGCGGTTCGCTGTCCAGACGAGCTGGAAGTGGAGTTACAGGAAGCGCCGTAGCATACATGACCGCACTCTATCGAGGGAAACCCTGATTACAGGCATAAGGTCGCTCCAAACCTGCTGCGAGGGCCGTTGGTCGCAGGGTTCAGCCGGTTTGTTCATGGAAGCTAAGCTCCTAATTGGGGAGTGAGTCTTATCTTCAATGAGGTGAGGGATGGTTGAGTCACAACGTAAAGTTACAAAGCCGGAGTTGTATGAACGATTGATCGATCGTCTGGGGATGGCCCTGGACGCGGCGAAAACCGCCGGTCGGTTACGTGATGAACGTCCCCTGGAGCTGGAGTTGCGTGGCCTGAGCCCCGCAGAGTTTGCACTGGTCAAGGCGTACCTGGATCGCAGTGAGCGTGAGACACACGGATGCTTGTCAGAAGCAGTGAAGCAGCTCGACGCACCACGTTCGGCCAAGATCATCTGGCTCAAGGACAAAGCACCCGGCAGGGACGCGGTAAAGGTCCGGTCTCTGCAGTTCAAGTAAGGGCGCTTGAAGCCATGACCTATGGTTTTTTGAAGCATAGCCCTTGCGCATTAGTTGTCGCATTGCGTCAACCCACTTAGGCTTCGGGCATCTCTGGAGATGCTCGATGCCTTTTCGTTATTTCGTAAAACAACTTTTATTGCCGCCCGGCATTCTTCTGCTGTTGCTGGCGCTTGCCTGGTGGTTGCGCCGCTCAAGGCCACGGCTGGCCGGGTTTTGCTTTGCGCTGGGGCTCGGCGGGTTCTGGCTGATGAGTTTGCCGGTGGTGGTGCAGTGGAGCGCCAAGGCGTTGGAGCGGGAGCCGGCGCTGGGGCTCGACGAGTGGGCGACCTTAAGTCAGCGCGCTGATGCGATTGTGGTGTTGGGATCGGGGCGTGAACGGGGCGATTTGGCCTGGGGCGCCGACCAGCCGACCGGCGTCGGCCTGGAGCGCCAGCGGTATGCCGCACGATTGGCCAAGGCCTCGGGCCTGCCGATCCTCACCAGCGGCGGACTGCATTACGGCACACCACCGACGGAAGCCAAATTGATGGCCGATTCGTTGCTCGATGATTTCGGCGTGACAGTGCGTTGGCAGGAAGGGCGCAGCCGCACAACTTGGGAAAATGCGCAGTTCAGTGCCCAGGTGCTGTTGCCGCAAGGCATCAAGCGCGTGGTCGTGGTGACTCAGGCCTGGCACATGCCGCGGGCGGCCTGGAGTTTCAAGCAGGCAGGATTTGAAGTGGTGCCAGCACCGGTGGGTTTTTGGGCGTGGACAATGCCCGGCCGTTGGGCGGCTGGATGCCGGAGTTCAAGTCGATCTGGCAATCCGGGCAGTTGTTGAATGAGGCGGTGGGGCAGATCGGGTATTCGATTTTCTACCGTTAAAGCAAAGATCGCAGCCTTCGGCAGCTCCTACAGGGTGAGCTCAATCCCATGTAGGAGCTGCCAAAGGCTGCGATCTTTTTACAGGGGCTGCGAAACTTAAACGGTTTTCGCAATCCGGCTAGCCAACAGCGCCCAGCCAAATAACAACACACACAGAATAATCAACGGCCACGAACGCCATTCCAGGTACGGCGTCAGGTTGTGCATCGGCACCACTTCGCCATACAGAATGCCGCGTTCAAACTGCGGAATCTGCGCGGTGATCTGCCCGTACGGGTTGATCAAACCGGTCACGCCGTTGTTGGTGGCCCGGATCATCCAGCGGCCAGCCTCAAGCGCGCGCATCTGCGCCATCTGCAAGTGTTGCAGTGGGCCGATGGAGGTGCCGAACCAGGTATCGTTGCTGATGGTCAGCAGCAAATCGCTGCGAGCGGCGAGGCTGGCGGCGAATTCCGGATAGACCACTTCATAGCAAATGAACGGCGCGATCTGATAACCCTTGGCTTGCAGCAGCGGCTGGTCGGCCGGGCCACGGGCAAAGTCCGACATCGGCAGGTCGAAGAACGCGATCAGCCCGCGCAGCAAGTCCTGCAGCGGAACGTACTCGCCAAACGGCACCAGCTTCTGCTTGAGGTAAGTGCCATCGCCTTCGCCAACCACGGTGATGCCGTTGAAGAAGCGCTTCTCATGACGGACTTCCTGGCGGATCGGTACGCCGGTAATCAGCGCGGTTTTACGTTCGGCGGCGAAATTCCCCATCATGTTCAAGTAGCCCTCGGCAGACTCCTTGAGCACCGGTACCGCCGTTTCCGGCCAGATCAGCAGGTCGACGCGCTTGGAGCTGAAGCTCATGTCGCGGTACAGCGCCAATTGCGAATTAACCTGCGCCGGGTCCCACTTCATGCTTTGTTCGATGTTGCCCTGGATCGCCGCGACACTCAGCGCCGGTCCGGCCGGACTGGTCCAGGCATGCTCCTTGAGCGTGATACCCGCCACCCATGGACCCGCCAGCAGTACAACGCCAGCGGCGATGAAACCCTTGCGACCCGTGCGAGTCAGGCGTGGAGCGTTCCAGATCAGCGCAGCAGTCAGCGCCAGAACGAAGGACACCAGCCACATTCCGCCCAGCGGTGCGAGCCCGGCCAGTGGGCCGTTGAGCTGGCTGTAACCGGAATAGAGCCACGGGAAGCCGGTGAGAAACCAGCCACGAAACGCTTCCTGGCCGACCCACAACGCGGCAAACGCCAAGGCATCCGCCAGCGGTGCTTCGTTACGGCGCAACCAGCGCGCCCAAAGCCAGGCGGGCAGGGCGAAGAACCAGGCAATCGCCGCGGTGAAGATCAGCATCAGGAACCCGGCCAGCAACACCGAAGCGCCGCCGAAGTGGTGGATGCTGTAGTAGATCCAGCTAGTGCCGGCGCCAAACAAGCCGAAACCGAAACACCAGCCACGACCCAAGGCCTGACGCGGGCTCAGTTCACGTAAACCGGCATAGAAGAGCCCGACTGCCAGCAATGCCAGCGGCCAGATATCGTACGGCGCTAACGCCAGAGTGGTGATTGCACCGGCCGCCACGGCCAGCAGGTTACCGGGCCAGCCGGGGCGGGTTATCCAGCGCATTTCAATCCTTAGAATTACCGAGCGATAGGTGTCAGGCGCAGCAAATGAATCCGACGGCTGTCAGCGTTCAGGATGCGAAAGCGATACGGGCCGATTTCAGTGATTTCGTTGCGTTTTGGCAAGTGCCCGAACGCGCTCATCACCAGGCCGCCAACGGTGTCGAACTCGTCATCGGAGAACTCGCTGTCGAAGAACTCGTTGAAGTTCTCGATCGGCGTCAGCGCCTTGATCAGGAAGTCACCACTTGGCAACGGCTTGATGTAGCTGTCTTCTTCGACGTCATGCTCGTCTTCGATGTCGCCGACGATTTGTTCCAGCACGTCTTCGATGGTCACCAGGCCCGCCACGCCGCCGTATTCGTCAATGACGATGGCCATGTGGTTGTGGTTGGCGCGGAATTCACGCAGCAGCACATTCAGGCGCTTGGACTCCGGCACGAAAGTGGCCGGGCGCAGCAGATCCTTGATGTTGAAGCTGTCGCCGTTCTCCTTGAGGATCAACGGCAGCAAGTCCTTGGCCAGCAACACGCCCATCACGTCATCGTGGCTTTCGCCGATCACCGGGTAGCGGGAGTGGGCCGAGTCGACCACGGCGGGCAGGAACTCGCGGGGTGTCTGGGTCGCCTTGATGCTGACCATTTGCGAGCGCGGGACCATGATGTCCCGTACTTGCAGGTCAGCTACCTGGATGGCGCCCTCGACGATGGCCAGCGCTTCGCTGTCCAGCAATTTGTTTTGGTGTGCGTCGCGCAGCAGCTCCAGCAGCTCCTGGCGGTTCTTCGGCTCGTGGGCAAAAGCCTGGGTGAGCTTACCCAGCCATGACTTCTGCCCGTTGCTCGATCGATCTTCGCTCATAGCGATTACTCTGAATCCTTTGTTGTAACGATAGGGGATGTTTCGGTTTCGTCGTCCGCATAAGGGTCGGGATAGCCCAACTCTGCAAGCAACGTTCGTTCCAGTGCTTCCATTTCTTCGGCTTCGTCATCATCTATATGGTCGTAACCAAGCAGATGCAAGCAACCGTGAATGACCAGATGCGCCCAGTGGGCCTTTAGTTCCTTGCCTTGCTCCGCGGCTTCGCGCTCGACCACCGCCACGCAGATCACCAGATCGCCGAGCAGTGGAATATCGAGAAACTCGTCGGGAACATCGGCCGGGAACGACAAAACGTTGGTGGCGTAGTCTTTCTGCCGCCAGGTGAAGTTCAGTTCGCGGGCTTCTTCTTCGTCGACCAAACGAATGGTCATTTCAGAATCGGCGGTGCGTTGGCGCAGGGCCAGTTCGCACCATTGGCGGAACTCGGCTTCGCTTGGGGCGGCTTTCCGGCTTTCAAGCTGCAGATCAAGTTCAAGCATCGTGGCGTTTGTCCTTTGGGGCTTCATCGGCTACCCGATTCTCGAAGCGCTCGTAGGCTTCGACGATGCGTTGCACCAGCGGATGGCGCACGACGTCCTTGGGCTTGAAGTGGGTGAAGCTGATGCCCGGCACGTCTTTAAGCACTTCGATCACATGGTGCAGCCCGGATTTGGTGCCTTTCGGCAGGTCGACCTGGGTGATGTCACCGGTGATGACTGCAGTGGAGCCGAAGCCGATCCGGGTCAGGAACATCTTCATCTGTTCGACGGTGGTGTTCTGGCTTTCGTCGAGGATGATGAAGCTGTTGTTCAGCGTGCGGCCGCGCATGTAGGCCAGCGGCGCGACTTCGATCACCTGGCGCTCGATCAGCTTGGCCACGTGTTCAAAGCCGAGCATTTCGTAGAGCGCGTCGTACAGCGGACGCAGGTACGGGTCGATCTTCTGGGACAGGTCACCGGGCAGGAAGCCGAGCTTTTCGCCCGCTTCAACCGCCGGGCGCACCAGCAGGATGCGACGAATCTGCTCGCGTTCCAGCGCGTCTACCGCGCAGGCAACGGCCAGATAGGTCTTGCCGGTACCGGCGGGGCCGATGCCGAAATTGATGTCGTTACCGAGAATTTCCTTCACGTAGCGCAACTGATTCAAGCCGCGAGGGCGAATCATGCCTTTTTTGGTGCGCAGGGCGACGGAGGGTTCGGCGGGGGAGACGTTGTCCATTTCCTCGACGGCCGATTCCTGCAGGAACAGGTGAACCATGTCCGGCGACAGCTCGGTACCCTTGGTTTCCCGGTACAGACGGCGCAGGAGGTTTTCCGCGGAGGTGGTGTGCTGGGGTTCGCCGATCAGTTCGAACTGGTTTCCGCGATTGCGGATCTCGATGGTCAGGCGTTGTTCGATCAAGCGCAGATGCTCGTCGAATTGCCCGCACAGATTGGCGAAGCGGCGAGCCTCAAAGGGCTCGAGGATAAAGCGATGTGGTTCGATGGGTGCGTTCAAGGTCGTATTTAGCCGCCCTGGGGCAATTAAGATGAAATCAAGGATAACGCCAGCGGGCTGGGTACGAAAGCTCTTAAATAACCCAGGGCCAAACACCATACCTGTAGGAGCAAAGCTTGCTCGCGATGAACGATAACGCGGTCTATCAGACAGACCGCGGCGTGGCCATCGCGGGCAAGCCATGCTCCTACGGGTTTTGTGGCGATTATTGGATCAACGACCCCCGCAACGAATGCGGCTGCGCAGCATCAATGTGCACGTCGGCGAACTGGCCAATCAGGGTTGGATTGTCGCAGCGGAAGTTGACGATACGGTTATTCTCCGTCCGGCCTTGCAGCTCACCAGGGTCTTTTTTCGAATAATCGGTGACCAAAATGCGCTGGGTCGAGCCAACCATTTGTCGGCTGATCTCGAAACCCTGCTGGTTCAGGCGATGTTGCAACGCGTTCAAACGTTCTTTTTTCAACGCTTCCGGCGTGTCGTCGGCCAAGTCTGCCGCCGGGGTGCCCGGGCGCTGGCTATAAACGAACGAATAGGAGAAGTCGAAACCGACGTCCTCGATCAGCTTCATGGTCTGTTCGAAGTCTTTCTCGGTCTCGCCCGGGAAACCGACGATGAAGTCCGAGCTGATGCAGATGCCCGGTACTGCAGCCCGCAGCTTGCGCAGTTTGGATTTGTATTCCAGCGCGGTGTGGTTGCGCTTCATCGCCGACAGAATCCGGTCCGAACCCGACTGCACCGGCAAGTGCAGGTGTTTGACCAGTTCCGGTACGTCGGCGTGGGCCTGGATCAGGCTGTCGGAGAATTCCAGCGGGTGCGAAGTGGTGTAGCGAATGCGGTCGATGCCATCGACGGCGGCCACTACGCGGATCAGTTCGGCGAGATCCGCCAGGCGACCGTCGTGAGTGGTGCCGCGATAGCCGTTGACGTTTTGCCCCAGCAGAGTCACTTCACGTACGCCGTTTTCGGCCAGGTGAATGATCTCGGCGATCACGTCGTCGAACGGGCGGCTGACTTCTTCACCGCGGGTGTAAGGCACCACGCAGAACGTGCAGTACTTGCTGCAGCCTTCCATGACCGACACATAAGCGCTCGGGCCATCGATGCGCGGCTCGGGCAAGTGGTCGAATTTTTCGATTTCCGGGAACGAGATGTCCACTTGCGGCAGCTTGGTGGCGCGGGCGGCGTCGATCATTTCCGGCAGGCGATGCAGGGTTTGCGGGCCGAACACCACGTCAACGTACGGCGCGCGATCACGGATCGCAGCGCCTTCCTGGCTGGCCACGCAACCGCCGACAGCGATTACCATGTCCGGGTTGGCCAGTTTCAGTTCGCGCCAGCGACCCAGTTGGGAGTACACCCGGTCCTGGGCGCGTTCGCGGATCGAGCAGGTGTTGAGCAGGATGACGTCGGCGTCTTCAGCGCGCGCGGTGACTTCCAGGGCCTGATGTTCGCCCAGCAGATCGACCATGCGCGAGCTGTCGTACTCGTTCATCTGACAACCGTGGGTTTCGATGTAAAGCTTCTTGGCCATGGAAAGAGTCATCACGTGATTCAAAGAACCGCGCATTATAGGGAACATGTCCCAAGGTTCCTACCGCTGTGCGTCCGGTGGCTATGCTATAGTTCGCGCCCTCATTTTTATCCCCCAATGTGTTGCCCGCCCACCATGACCAAACGTGAAGCCCCAATCTACAAGGTGATTTTCCTCAACCAGGGCCAGGTGTACGAAATGTATGCCAAGCAGATCTATCAAAGTGATCTGTGGGGCTTCCTGGAAGTGGAAGAGTTCGTCTTTGGCGAGCGCACGCAAGTGGTCGTCGATCCGAGCGAAGAGAAACTCAAGGCTCAGTTCGAAGGCGTGGTGCGCAGTTTTGTGCCGATGCATTCGATCGTGCGCATCGACGAAGTCGAGCGCCTCGGCACGCCGAAAATCAGCGAAGCCCGCGGCGCGGTCGGCAATGTGATGCCGTTTCCGATGCCGATGCCTGAGAAGTAGGCCTTAAACCGAGTCGCCCCAATCGCGGGCAAGCCTTGCTCCTACAGATTGTGTGACCTCGAATGCGGGCAACACGAACCCTGTAGGAGCAAGGCTTGCCCGCGATTGCGTCATCAAGGTCGATAAAGAAACTAAGGCAGTGGCGAAAACGGCGTACGCCCATCGGCGCTCTGCAATTCCATCAGGTATTTACGGAAGATTTGCCCCAGCACCTGGGTCGCAACTTCCAGATCTTCGCGCGGCATCTTCTCGGCGACTTCGTCGGCGGTGTCCAGCGCATCTTCTGCGCCATTGACCGCGGCCATTTTCAGCACGATATACGCCTGAACGTTATTGGCCGGCACGCCTTCGCCGTGGAAAAACATGGTACCGAGTTTGAATTGCGCCTGGGCATGGCCTTGCAGCGAAGCTTTTTCGAAAAAGGCCAAGGCTTTATTGAGGTCGCGCGGGGCGCTTTTGCCGTCGTAGTAGAACTCACCCAACTCGTATTGCGCTTGAGCATCCCCTTCATCCGACGCTTTCTGGCAGGCGGCGAGCGCTTGCGTCAGGTCTTGCGACTGAGTATTGAGGGTGCAGCGACCCATTGCTGGGATCAACAACGAGTTGCCGCCTGCTTGTGCGAGCGCGAGCAGGGGCTGAAGGAGCAACAGGCAGCCCAATGCAAGGGTGCGGCCGGTGCGGTTCATGAGAATCGACTTACCTCTGAAGGGCGCGCGGACCCGTTGAGGGATCCAATAAGCGCGCATTATGAAATAAGCAGGGCCAACCTTACAAAGTCTTTACTCGTTTTTCTGCTGCGCGGGGAATATATCGCCCACTTTGCGGGAGATTATTGGCACAAGAGCAGGAAAAGAGGCAGGAATGTAGGTAAAAGCTGACGCTGGCAATCGCCAACGTCAGCGGCACAGCGTTATTTCAGTGCGGCGAAAGCACGCTCGGCGGCATCCAGCGTCAGTTTCAACTCGGTTTCACCGTGAGCGATCGAGGTGAAACCGGCTTCGAAGGCACTCGGCGCCAGGTACACGCCACCTTCCAGCATCAGGTGGAAGAAGCGTTTGAACAGATTGGCGTCGCTGGACATCACGTCATCGAAAGTGACGATGTCGTCAGCGCCGCTGAAGTACAGGCCGAACATGCCGCCAGCCTGAGTGGTTACGAATGGAATGCCTGCAGCATCGGCACGCTGTTGCAGGCCATCGAGCAGGCGGCTGGTGTAGTCGCTCAGCTCGGCGTGGAAACCCGGACGGCTGATCAGGCGCAGGGTGGTCAGGCCGGCAGCCATGGCCAGCGGGTTACCCGACAAGGTGCCTGCCTGATACACCGGGCCCAGTGGAGCGATGTGCGACATGATTTCGCGCCTGCCGCCGAAGCAGCCAACCGGCATGCCGCCACCGATGATCTTGCCGAAGGTGCTCAGGTCCGGCGTCACGCCGAAGTGCGCCTGGGCACCGCCGAGGGCAACACGAAAACCGGTCATCACTTCATCGAAGATCAGCACCACGCCGTGCTTGTCGCACAACGTACGCAGGCCTTCGAGGAAACCCGGCGCCGGTGGCACGCAGTTCATGTTGCCGGCCACTGGCTCGACGATGATGCAGGCCACGTTCTGGCCGACTTCGGCGAGCATGGTTTCCACGGCGTCGATGTCGTTGAACGGCAGGGTCAGGGTGTGTTTGGCAAAGTCTGCCGGCACACCGGCGGAGCTCGGTACGCCTTGGGTCAGCAGGCCGGAACCGGCCTTGACCAGCAGGCTGTCGGAGTGACCGTGGTAGCAGCCTTCGAACTTGATGATGTCGTCGCGGCCGGTGAAACCACGGGCCAGGCGAATCGCACTCATGGTCGCTTCGGTGCCGGAGCTGACCATGCGCACCATTTCCATCGACGGCACGATCGAGCAGACCAGGTCAGCCATCTCGGTTTCCATCGCGGTCGGGGCGCCGTAGGACAGACCGTGTTCCAGCTGTTTACGCACTGCGTCCAGCACGTCCGGGTGGCTGTGGCCGAGAATCATCGGCCCCCAGGAACCGACGTAATCCACATAACGCTTGTCGTCTTCGTCGGTGACGTAGGCGCCTTCTGCGTGTTTGAAGAACAACGGCGTACCGCCAACGCTCTTGAACGCGCGGACTGGCGAGTTCACGCCACCGGGAATGTGTTTCTGGGCATTGGCAAACAGGGTTTCGGAACGAGACATGATCGGGCTCTCAAACATCAGGATTTGAACAATTCGTTAAAGGCGCGGGCGCGGCGGGTCACGTCAACCGTGCTCTCGGCGCCGAACAGGCCATGGACCACCGCCAGCAGATCGACCCCGTGGGCCACCAGCGGCGCAGCGTTTTCCAGGGTAATGCCGCCAATCGCGCAAATCGGCAGGTGCAGTTTGCTGCGGGCCTGGTCGAGCAGGTCGAGGCTGCAGGTCGGTGCACCGGGTTTGGTGTTGGAGTTGAAGAAGCGGCCGAAGGCAACGTAACTGGCGCCTTCCTTTGCTGCTTGCTCGGCGAGTTCGAGTTGCGCGTGGCAGGTCGAACCGATGATGGCCTGGCGACCGAGCAACGCGCGGGCCGGGGTCAGCGGGCCATCGGTCTGGCCCAGGTGCACGCCGACGTTCAGGCGTGCGGCCAGCTCGGCGTCGTCGTTGATGATCAGCTGGGTTTTGTAGCGGTCACACAAGTCGCGCAGGGCTTCGGCTTCGCGCAGACGGCGGGCCTCGTCGCTGCTCTTGTCGCGATACTGCAGCAGGGTGACGCCGCCTTCCAGCGCCGCCTCCACGTACTCGAGAAATTTACCGGCCAGCAACTGGCTGTCGGTAATGGCGTACAGGCCACGTAGTTTCATCGGACAAGCCTCTGCGCTTTACGCATTGAAAGTTACGAACAGAAATCCAGCGGCAGGCGGCGCGGCACGAACTGGCCCTTGCCCAGTTGTTCGGCATCACGCAGGGTGCGCCATGTGTAGTTAAGCGCGGTCTGTACGGCGCTGACGAGGTTTTCGCCCTGGGCCAGACGGCCGGCCAAGGCGCTGGCCAGGGTGCAGCCGGAACCGTGATAATTGCCGGGCAAACGCTGGCAGGTGAAGGTTTCGCGGCGACCGTCGCGGCTGTACAGGCGATTGTGGATTTCGTGTTCGTCGCCATGACCGCCGGTGATCAGCAGGTGTTTGACGAAGGGCAGGAGCTTTTCAGCGCACTCGTCCGCGGTGCCTTCGGGCAGTTCGGCGAGGATGCGGGCTTCGGGAAGGTTAGGGGTGGCGATGATCGAGAGCGGCAGCAGCCGTTCGCGCATGGCGTAGCCGACTTCGTCCTTGCCCAGGCGTCCGCCGCCACCGGCGCGCAGCACCGGGTCACAGACCACCGGCAAGTGCGGGTGCGCCGAGAGCAGTTCGACCACGGTGTCGACCATTTCCAGGGAGCCGAGCATGCCCAGTTTCACGGCCGCGACTTCGGAGTCGTTGAGCACGGCGTTGGCCTGGGCCAACACCCACTCACGGTCGAGGACGCGAAAGTCAGTGACGTTAACCGTGTCTTGCACGGTCAGGGCGGTGACGGCCGGGGCCGCATGACAACCCTGAGCGAGCAGGGCTTCAATATCTGCCTGCAAGCCGGCGCCACCACTTGGGTCGTGGCCGGAGAGACAGAGGACAACGGGGCGAGAGCTGTAGATATTCATGGTGCGCGAGCTTACCACCAAAGAGGTTTTTTTCGATCTCGGGAAGATCAAAAGATCGCAGGCTTCGCCAGCTCCTACAGAGACCGTGAGCAGATCCAAAACCGTAGGAGCTGCCGAAGGCTGCGATCTTTTTGTAACACTCTGACCAGGCAAACAGCTCTAGCTCAATGCATAGCGCTGAAACGCCCGTTCTAGAGCCTCTGCAGGAAAAATTTCAATGGTGCTCAATGGCCACCAACGGCTATGCTAGAGTGGATCCAAACCAATAACAGGTAATACCGGTTTTACGTCTACTCAAAAGGAATGGGGGCTTCCTGACACAACCGGACAGGCCACGCTGGGGCTTAAATGCGCTATTTGCTGATGTTGCTGTTGTGCTTGCCCCTCCTGGCGAGCGCTGTTGAATTTGACGAATTCACCCAGAGCCTTCCCCTGGGTCGAACCATGCAGGTGTACGAAGACGCGGGCGGTCAGGCGACCATTGCCGACGTCCGTGCACAAGCCGCCGCCGGAAACTTCAAAACCCACGATAAGGCCACCCTCAACGCCGGGTACTCGCGCTCGGTGTTCTGGCTGAAAATCGACCTGCAGTACCGCCCGACCAACCGGGACGCGCAACGCACCTGGCTGCTGGAACTGGCTTATCCGCCCCTTGATCACCTTGATTTGTACCTGCCGGATGCCTCGGGCGTGTATCAGTTGATTCGACGCACCGGGGATCAACTTCCGTTCGACAGTCGCGAGATCCGTCAAAACAACTATCTGTTCAGTCTGGATTTCAAACCCGAGCAAGCGCAAACGGCGTATCTGCGCCTGCAAAGCGAAGGCTCGATCCAGGCGCCCGTGACGTTGTGGTCGAGCACCGCGTACCTCGAAGAGCAGCCCTTGCGCCTGTATGTGTTGGGCCTGATCTACGGTGTGTTGCTGGGGATGGTGGTCTACAACCTGTTCATCTTTCTCAGCGTGCGCGACACCAGTTACCTCTATTACATCTTCTATATAGCTTCGTTTGGTTTTTACCAGCTGTCAGTGAATGGCGCGGCGGTGGAATATTTCTGGCCGAACAATCCCTGGTGGGCCAACGCAGCGACGCCGTTTTTCATCGGTTGCGCGGGGCTGTTCGGCAGCCAGTTCGCCCGCAGCTTCCTGCAAACCGCCAAACACAGTCGCTGGCTGGACCGCCTGCTGTTGGGGTTGATTGTGTTTGGGGCGGTGGTGGTCGGGTTGTCGCTGATGACCAGTTACGCCCTGGCCCTGCGCCTGGCGACGACCCTGGCGCTGCTGTTTACCGTGGTGATTTTTGCCGCAGGGATCTTCGCTTGGGTGCGTGGCCTGCGTGTAGCGCGCTACTTCATCATTGCCTGGTCGGCGTTTTTGCTCGGCGGCGTCATCAATACGCTGATGGTGCTGGGTTACCTGCCAAATACATTCCTGACCATGTACGCCAGCCAGATCGGTTCGGCCATCGAAGTGGCGCTGCTGTCCCTGGCGCTGGCCGATCGGATCAACGCCATGCGCGAACAGCAAGCGCAAACCCTGGTCGATGCCGGGCAGAAGCTTGAAGTGCTCAACCAGCAACTGGCCCGCAGTAACAAGCTCAAGGACGAGTTTCTCGCGACCCTGACCCACGAATTGCGCACGCCCATGAACGGGGTGATCGGTTCGCTGGAGTTGATGCAAACCGTCGAGATGGACCCGGAGCTGGAGCAATACCAGCAAACCGCCGCCGGTTCGGCGCGGGACATGATGCGCATGGTCAACGGCATCCTCACCCTGACCGAGTTGCAGGCCGGCAAACTCAAGGTTTACCCGGATACCTTCAGCTTGCGCGGCGTGATCGAGACCTTGCGCACCCAGTTCGAGGGCAATGCGTCGAGCAAATCGCTGGACTTTAAAGTCGAGGTGACGCCGGGGCTGCCTGACCGCCTGCTCGGCGACAGTAGCAAACTGGCGCAATGCCTGGAGTGCCTGCTGGACAACGCGATCAAGTTCACTCGGGTCGGCGGGGTGGCGCTGCGGGTGACGGGCAAGACGACGGATCAGGGGCGGCTGGCCCTGTCCTTTGCGGTGATCGACACCGGGATTGGCTTTACCGATCTGGGGAGGCGACGCTGTATCAGCGTTTCTTCCAGCTCGACGGCTCCATGACCCGCGAATACGGTGGCCTGGGTGTTGGCCTGGCGATCTGTCGGCAACTGGTCGAATTGCTCGGTGGGCGCCTGACCCACCGTTCCGAGCCGAGGCGCGGCAGTCGCTTCCAGTTGGACGTCGAAGTCGAGTTGCCCGTGGTGGAACGCACGCCTGTGCCTTTGATGCCGCGGGACTTCCCGCGTTTGCGCCTGCCTCAGGATTGCACGGTGCTGCTGGTCGATGACAACAGCATCAATCAATTGGTGATGCGCGGCATGTTGCTCAAGCTTGGGTTCCGGGTGCGATCCGCCGACAGCAGCGTGGCTGCACTCGACCATTTGCAGCGTGAAACCTTTGATGCCGTGGTGCTCGATTGTCAGTTGCCGGCTCAGGACGGCGCATCGCTTTGCTGCCAGATCCGTGCCTTGCCGGGCTGCGACGAATTGCCGGTGTTCATGGTGGCCTTGAGCGTTGATCGGGAACGCTGCCCGAACGGCGCTGTGATTGATTACCTGAGCAAACCGGTGAAATTCGAGGACTTGCAGGCAGCGCTTTACCGTCGGGTGCTTTGTCCGAAACAAGGTGAAAGCGCCGACATTTAGGCGGGTATGACACTTTGTTCAGCCGGGGGCGGTGCTTAACTGAAATCCTGGCTGACCAAAGGAGCCCCGTCATGAACCTGCATCAGTTCGCCGAAACCCACGAAGTCACCAACCAGCCGCCGTCGCTGGACGGCACCAACCTGTACCGCATCGACCTGCCGTTGCAGGAGTGGTCGCGGCGTTTTGGGGCCGGCTGGGCCGAGTCGCGGATCGACGCTTACGGCGCACTGGCCGGCGGGCCGCTGATGGAAGCGGGGTTCCTGGCCAATCAGAACAAACCGGTGTTTGTCAGCCATGACCGATATGGTCATCGCATTGACCTGGTGGAGTTTCACCCGGCCTATCACGAACTGATGCGCACGGCGGTCGAGCACGGTTTGACCTCGTCGCCCTGGACCGATCCGCAATCCGGTGCGCACGTTGCCCGCGCTGCCATGAGTTACCTGCACAGCCAGGCCGAGGCCGGCAGTGGTTGTCCGCTGACCATGACGTTCGCCAGTGTGCCGGCGATGCGCCTGCAACCAGATTTGGCCAGGCAGTGGCTGCCGAAAATCCTCGCCACCGAATATGACCCGAGCAATGTTGGCGTGGCCCACAAGGCCGGCGTCACCATCGGCATGGCCATGACCGAGAAACAGGGCGGTACCGATGTGCGGGCCAACACCACCAAGGCCTATCCGGTGGGTGCCAGCGGTCCGGGCCAGGCGTATGAGCTGGTGGGCCACAAGTGGTTCTGTTCGGCGCCGATGTGCGATGCGTTCCTGACCCTGGCCCAGACCGACAAGGGCTTGACCTGTTTCCTGTTGCCACGCCATCGCCCGGACGACACACGCAATCAGTTCTACATCCAGCGCCTGAAAAACAAACTCGGCAATTGCTCCAACGCCTCCAGCGAGGTGGAGTTTCGTGGCGCGCTGGCATGGATGGTCGGCGAAGAAGGCCGGGGGGTGCCGACCATCATCGAAATGGTCGCCATGACCCGCTTCGATTGCATGGTCGGCTCCAGCGCGCTGATGCGCCAGGCGCTGACCCAGGCCAGCCATCACTGCGCCCACCGTACGGTCGGCGGCAAGCTGCTCAGCGAACAACCGTTGATGCAAAATGTCCTGGCCGACCTGGCGCTGGAAAGCGAAGCCGCCCTCGCGCTCAGCCTGCGCATGGGCAAGGCGCTGGATCATCTGGATGACAGCCATGAAGCAAAATTTGCCCGGCTGGTGACAGCGGTGGGCAAGTACTGGATCTGCAAGCGTGCGCCGGGATGATCAACGAAGCCGCCGAATGCATGGGCGGCGCCGGTTATGTCGAGGAAAGCATCCTGCCGCGCCTGTACCGTGAGGCGCCGGTCAACTCGACATGGGAAGGCTCCGGCAACGTGCAGTGCCTCGATGTGCTGCGGGCCTTGTCGAAAGAGCCGGGGGTGCTGGACGTGCTGTTCAGCGAATTGGGCGATGGTCACGGCGACAAACGTCTGGCTGCGCACATAAGCCAGTTGCAGGCGGCGTTCAAGGACGCCAGCGACATCCAATACCGGGCCCGGCAGTTGACCGAGGATATCGCGCTGGGGCTTCAGGCCAAGTTGTTGCTGGAGGCGGGGAATGCGGCGGTCAGCGATGGGTTTATTGCCAGCCGGCTGGGTTCGGCCGGGCGGGTATATGGCGCGTTGCCGCGGGGGCTGGATGTTGAAGCAATAGTCGCCCGGTCGACCCCTCAAGGTTTTTGAGGGGCGAAAAGATCGCAGCCTTCGGCAGCTCCTACATGGGTTCGCCGTTCTCCTGTAGGAGCTGGCGAAGGCTGCGATCTTTTTTTGCGGTTCCCGTCAGACGACGATGCAGGCAAGATGAAGGTCTGCAAGTCAGAACACAGGAAGCTGATCGTGACCGAAGCGTTTATTGTTGTTCAAACCGCCGAACAAGCCGTTGACCGGCTCGCCGCCCTGCATGAGCAGGCGACTTCTGCGCTGAGCCAGGCACTCAAGCGTTACCTCAAGGATCGTGTCGAACCGGACGCCGAACAGCGTGCGATGTTTCGTTATCCCGAACTGCGCCTGACCTACCTCTGCCAGGGCGAAGTCCCACAGACCACTCGCGCCTATGCCAAGGTTCAGTTGCCGGGGACCTACAGCGTCACCGTCACCCATCCGGCGGCGTTCCGTAAATACCTGCTGGAACAGCTGGTGCCGTTGATGCACGACTTCACCGTCACGGTAGAAGTCGGCGTCAGCCAGCAGAACATTCCATATCCGTACGTGGTCGAGCAGGGCGACGAGCTGGCCGGCTCCGGCGTTACCGCCGCCACGCTGGCTCGGGTGTTCCCGAGTACTGACCTGTCTGCCGCCACCGATGGCATCGCCGATGGCTTGTACGACTGGGAAAACACCGATCCGCTACCGCTGGCGCTGTTCGATGCGGCGCGGGTGGACTTCTCCCTGCGCCGACTGGTGCATTACACCGGCAGCGACTGGCGGCATGTGCAGCCGTGGATCCTGCTGACCAACTACCACCGTTACGTCGACCAGTTCATCGTCCATGGTCTGGAACAGTTGCGCAGCGACCCGCGTTTTGTGCGCATGGTCTTGCCGGGCAACGTGATCATTGAAAAGAGCATGGACCACGGCGAAGCGTCCGCGATTGCGGCGGGCGTGGTCTGGCATCGTTATCAGATGCCGGCTTATCACCTGATCGCCAGCGATGGCCACGGCGTGACCCTGGTGAACATTGGCGTCGGCCCGTCCAACGCCAAGAACATAACCGACCACCTGGCGGTGCTGCGTCCACATTGCTGGCTGATGATCGGCCACTGCGGCGGTCTGCGTCAGTCGCAGACCATTGGCGACTATGTGCTGGCCCACGCCTACATGCGCCGTGACGGGATTCTCGACCGGGTTGTGCCGCCGAACATCCCGATCCCGGCCCTGGCTGAAGTGCAGATGGCGTTGCAGCAAGCAGCGGCCAACATCACTGGCGAGAAGGGCGACGAGCTGAAAAAACGCCTGCGCACCGGCACGGTGCTGACCTACGACGACCGAAACTGGGAGCTGCGCTGGGCTCAGGAACGTCCGTTGATCAATCTGTCCCGTGCCGTGGCGGTGGACATGGAAAGCGGCACCATCGCCGCGCAAGGTTATCGTTTGCGGGTGCCGTATGGCACGTTGCTCTGTGTCTCGGACAAACCTTTGCACAGCGAAATCAAGCTGCCGGGTTCGGCGAACGCCTTCTATGAGCGCGCGGTCAGCCAGCACCTGAAAATCGGCATCGAGGCGGTAGACCTGTTGCGCACCGAACTCAACTCGTTGCACTCGCGCAAACTGCGCAGCTTCGACGAGCCACCGTTCCGCTAACAGTCATGGTCATTTAGCGGTCAGGCCACTAGCATAGTGAGCCCTGACCGTTAGATGCTCCTTTCCCCATGTCCCGTCCTCAACGTCCCGTTTCCCGCCGTCCTGGTGCGAAGCCTGCGCCAACCCCTTCAGCCCCGCGCCGAGTCGCCAAAGCGCCACCGGCCGAGCCGAAACTGATTCTGTTCAATAAACCGTTCGATGTGCTGACGCAATTCAGCGACGGCGAAGGTCGGGCAACGCTCAAGGATTTCATCGAGATTCCCGGGATCTACCCGGCCGGACGGCTGGACCGCGACAGCGAAGGTTTGCTGCTGCTGACCAACGACGGCCAGCTTCAGGCGCGGATCGCCGACCCGAAACATAAACTGGCCAAGACCTATTGGGTACAAGTGGAGGGCGAGCCGAGCGACGAGCAATTGCAGCGTCTGCGCGATGGCGTCGAACTGAACGACGGCATGACCTTGCCGGCTGAGGCGCGGCAGCTTGAAGAGCCGCAACTGTGGCCGCGCAATCCGCCAGTGCGTTTTCGCAAAAGCGTGCCGACCCGTTGGCTCGAATTGGTGATTCGTGAAGGACGCAACCGTCAGGTGCGGCGCATGACCGCGGCGGTCGGCTTGCCGACATTGCGTCTGGTGCGAGTCAAAATTGGCGACTGGACGATCGAAGGGCTCGATCAAGGCCAGTGGAAGGAAGTGCCGGCGCGTTTATGACGAGCTTTCGATGTAGGCGATGACCACGCTTTTGATGATGAACGCGAGAATCCCCAGACCCAGCACGAAAAACAGAATGAAGGTGCCGAACTTGCCGGCCTTGGATTTTTTCGCCAGATCCCAGACGATGAAACCCATGAAAATGATCAGGATGGTGACCAGTCCGGTCATCATCCACTCTTCGAATACTGCAGGATCCATCGAACATCTCCAGCGCGGGCGGGCCAAAAAGGGCCGGGCAAGTATACGCCCATGAGGAATGGCTGGGCATTGACCTGCGTCGGTGTGCCACAGTCATTTGTCTGTCGGCTCACTCCTGTGGAGCTGTCGAGTAAAACGAGGCTGCGATCTTTTGATTTTGCTTCTAAAGAGCCAGATCAAAAGATCGCAGCCTCGTTTCACTCGACAGCTCCTACAAATGCGGTCCTCAGCTACGCAAATGAGTCAACGGCAACTCGGTACTGTTCAACACCTGGTTCAACACAAAACTCGACCGCACACTGGTCACGCCTTCAATCCGGGTCAAATGCCCCAGCAACAGTTTCTGATAGTGGTCCATGTCCGGCACCACCACCTTGAGCTGATAGTCGGCATCCATCCCCGTCACCAGGCTGCATTCCAGCACCTGCGGCAGTGTCCGAATCGCCGCTTCGAAATTTTCAAAACGCTCTGGCGTGTGCCGGTCCATACCAATCAACACATAGGCCGTGAGGCTCAGGCCGAGCATCTTGCGGTCCAACAGGGCGACCTGGCGGGAGATATAGCCGTCGTCTTCCAGCTGTTTGACCCGGCGCGAGCACGGTGAAGGCGACAGGCCGATGCGTTCGGCCAGTTCCTGGTTGGAGATGCGCGCGTCACGCTGCAATTCCGCCAAAATGCTCAGGTCGTATCGGTCGAGTTTGCTCATCAATCAGGCCTTTGTCATAACTATTGCGGAAGATTATCTATCCAGGGTTAAAAATTGCGCAAGTAATGTTTATTTGAGCAATATTCGCAATCCTCTGCCGGCGGCCCAAGCCTATTCTTATTAACAGAATCACTGCTCGGACAAACAGTCCACAGCGGCTCGCCCAATCAGGCCAGCCGCGGCCGCCACCCCCACCGGGGATGTGCCGGCCCCCGAGCTACACACTGTCCAGAAGACGGCGTGAGGTGAGCCAACGTCATAAGCGTTGAGCACGGACGAAGTTCTCAAAGGGAGGCCGACGGGTCTCCCTTTTTTATTGCCTGCGAAATAAGTTGCGCGACTGATAACCTGTCGCAGAACCGGCTTGTGGTTTTTCAGTCTTACGTACAGGCCCTAACCCGCAGTGAGGAAAAGCATGAAGTCGCACATCTGGCGTTTGGCCGGTGTTGGTTTGCTGTGTGTCAGTGTCACTGCGCAATCGCTCGCCGATGAGCCGCAAAATCATGGTTCCGATAACGTACCGCACGGGCGGGACCATGAGCGAAATGACCAGGGCCATGGCGGCAACAATCCGCCACGCCCGCAGAACACCCCGCAACAGAATAATCAGCCGCATCCGCAAAACGTTCCGCAGCAGAATCAGCCGCGGCCGCAGAACAACGAAGTCATTCGGGGCGAGAACAACCGACAGTTCGAACACAACGGGCAGAACCAGAACGGCGGCCAATGGCAAAACCGCCAGCCTCAAAACGTGCAGGGCCGACCACCGCAAGCACCGGCCAATAATCTGCCGATCCAGGGCCGGCCCGACACCGTGCGCCAGACCCAGGAACCCCAGCGTGGTTACCATCAGGACATCCCGCGGCGCAACGATAACAACCAGCACTGGCAGGCCGGCAATCAGGGCTCGCATCCCAATGATCATCGTTGGGAAGGTCGCCCGGATGGGCATGGTAATGGCTGGGGCCCGGGACCGCAGTATCGTCCCGGTCATATGATCGATCGCTTCCCTGATCGCAATTTCCGCGTGCCTTACCGCGGCCAGGATTACTTCTTCTCCGGCGGCTACTGGTATCGCCCGCAAGGTCCGCGTTATGTGGTGGTGCAGCCTCCTCGCGGGATTCGTGTGCACTACATGCCGGATTACGCCCGTGAAGTCTGGATCGGTGGGGCGCTGCTGTTCCTCGCGGCGGGTTCTTACTACGCCTACGAAGAAAGCACCCAGGATTATGTCGTGGTCGAACCGCCCGTTGGCGCGCCGCAACCGCAACCGGCCAGCAATGGCATCGACGTGACGGCTTATCCTGCCAACGGCCAGTCGCCGCAGCAGGTCGCTCAGGACGGTTACGAGTGCGCTCAATACGCCGTGCAGCAGAGTCGTTTCAACCCTCAGACCGCGACCTACCAACCCGACCCGGCGGTGGTGCAAGCCTACCGCCAGGCTGAGGGTAACTGTCTGAGCAGTCGCGGCTATCAGGTGTCCTTCTAAGCCTTGGCAGCCATGACCACTTCCTGCGGGTCGGCGTGCACCAGCACTTCGGCTCGCGGGTAAGCGGCGTGAATCGCATCGGCGGCTTGATCGCTGATGCCGTGGGCGACTGACAGGGTCAGCTCTCCCGGCAGTTCCAGGTGCAGTTGCACAAACCAGTGATTGCCGGAAATCCGCGTGCGCAAGTCGTGCGCCCCCAGAACGCCCGGTACCCCGCAAGCCAGTTCAAGCATGTGCTGGCTGACATCCGTCGGCAGCTCTTCATCCATCAGCACCGCAAAACTTTCCCGGGCGATCTGCACCGCACTCCAGAGGATGTACGCGGCAATCCCCAGGCCAAACCAGGCATCGAGCTGATTCCAGCCGAACCCGGCCAGCACCAGCGCCACCAGAATGCTGCCGTTGAGCATCATGTCCGAACGGTAATGCAGGGAATCAGCGCGCACCGCGTTGGAGCCGGTTTCCTTGATCACCCGATGTTGCAGCATCAGCAACGCCAGGGTCAGCGCGAGGGAAAAGACGATCACCCCGATACTGAGCCACGGTGCGCCGACCGGTTCCGGATGTTTGAGCCGATCAATCGCCTGCAACGCAATCAACACTGCACTGCCACCAATAAACAGCGCCTGGGCCATGCCCGAGAGTGATTCGGCCTTGCCGTGGCCGTAACGATGGTCGTCATCGGCCGGGCGCAGGGCGTAATGCACCGCCAGCAAGTTGAGCAGCGAGGTGATGCCGTCGAGTGCCGAGTCGGTCAGCCCGGCGAGCATGCTCACCGAACCGCTCAGCCACCAGGCAATGCCTTTGGCAACAATCAGCGTACAGGCGACAGCCACGGAGGCGCGGGTCGCCAACCGCAGCAGGCGAGCGTGTTCAAGGCTGGTGGTCATGGGAACGGCTTTTCCTTTAGGTACACGAATTACGCGGCGGGTTGCAGGCCGAACATGGCCAGTTGCTGGGTGCTGCCCTTGTGCTGGATCAGGCGCGGATCGTCCAGCGGGAAGCTGCGGCCCAGTTCAGTTTCGAGAATGGTCTGCAGCTTGTGGTTATCGACCTTGCCGTCAGCACCAATCGCTTCCTTGAGTTTTTCCGGCGCCACTTGAGCAGTCTTGCCCGGCTCGAAGTAAATCGCGCCAGTGGCGAAGTCCACGGCAAATGCGACCAGGCCGGGGATGATGTAGAACAGCAAACCTACGGCATCGAGGACGGCGATGGCCGGGTCGACCTTGCCGTCGATCTGCCCACGACGGTCCGGGTAGAAAATCGAACCGCAGGCGGTCAACTGGGTCAGCAGGGTGGCGACCAATACACCGCCAATCAGGCGAAAGGGAACACGCATGGGAAATCTCCTGAGTCATCATTTAACGAAGCGTAGCCGGTATGAATTAAGACCCTGACAAACGCCTGGCAGTTCGCCGTTATACTCGCGCCGGCAGGGCGTGCCCACAGTAAATTGCGGCCGCGTCTCACCCCAATTGGGATAGTTGAGGATTGATGTTGTTTTTTCCAGATCGACAACGTGTAACGGCTGATGGATGTTATCGGGGTTCGGCCCTGCGGGCTGAAACTGTGGACGCGCCATGCTGCGTTGCGAGACTTGGCAAGGAAACGACCCTTACCCGCGTCCCGAGCCTTGCCTGGCACGCCCACAGCTTCAACGTGACTCGCAATTTACTGTGGGCACGCCCGGGAGCCAGCATGATTTCTTTGCCGATTGATGAAGTTTTACCCGCCCTGCGTGAAGCCTTGGCGACACGCCACGAAGCCGTGCTCGAAGCACCGCCCGGCGCCGGTAAAACCACCCGCGTGCCGTTGGCCTTGCTCCACGAGCCGTGGCTGGCCGGGCAGACCATCCTGATGCTCGAACCGCGTCGGTTGGCGGCGCGGGCGGCAGCAGAGCGCCTGGCCAGTGAATTGGGCGAAAAGGTCGGTGAAACCGTTGGCTATCGCATTCGACTGGACAGCAAAGTCGGCCCCAATACCCGGATCGAAGTGGTCACCGAAGGCATTCTCACCCGGCGCTTGCAGGATGACCCGGCGCTGGATGGCGTCGGTCTGCTGATCTTCGATGAGTTCCACGAGCGTAGTCTCGATGCCGATCTCGCGCTGGCCCTGAGCCTCAATGGCCGGGAGCTGTTTCGCGAAGACCAGCCGCTGAAAATCCTCTTGATGTCCGCGACTCTGGAAGGCGAGCGTCTGGCCGGATTGCTCGATGACGCGCCGATCCTGCGCAGCGAAGGGCGGATGTACCCGGTGGCTATGCGCTGGGGCCGACCGTTCCAGCCCGGTGAATTCATCGAGCCGCGCCTGGTGCAAACCATCCTCGAAGCCTTGAACGACGAAACCGGCAGCGTGCTGGTGTTCCTGCCGGGACAGGCGGAAATCCGTCGGGTGCATCAACAGTTGGCGGATGCCTTGGGCGAGAGCGCGCAGGTTTTGCTTTGTCCGTTGCACGGTGAACTCGACCTGGCCGCGCAACGCGCCGCGATTGATCCGGCACCTGCAGGTTTTCGCAAAGTGGTGCTGGCCACCAACATCGCCGAGACCAGCCTGACCATCGACGGCGTGCGCGTGGTCATCGATGCCGGGTTGGCGCGGGTCCCGCGTTTCGACCCCGGCAGCGGTATGACTCGCCTCGACACCCAGCGCATCTCCCGCGCCAGCGCCACCCAGCGCGCCGGCCGAGCCGGGCGGCTGGAGCCAGGTGTGTGTTATCGCCTGTGGTCGCAGGATCAGCATGAACAACTGGCGGCCTACGCCAGTGCGGAAATACTCTCGGCGGACCTTGCCGGGCTGGCCTTGCAACTGGGGCGTTGGGGCGTAAAGCCTGGGCAACTGGTGTGGCTCGACGTGCCGCCGGCAGCGGCTTATGCACAGGCTCAGGATCTGCTGGAGCGCCTCGGTGCACTCGACGGCGAAGCGCTGACCCGACACGGCCAGGCCATGGCCGAACTGCCGGCGCATCCGCGGATCGGGCATTTGCTGTTGCGCGGACAGGCGCTCGGCCTGGCCGAGATGGCCTGCGATGTCGCGGCCCTGCTCGGCGAGCGGGATATCCTGCGCGGCGCCGGGGCGGACCTGCACAGCCGACTGGTGCTGTTGTCCGGCGAAGAACGAGCCGCACGCGGTGCACAGGGTGGCGTGCAACGAGCCCGGCAACTCGCACGGCAGTATCGCGGCTACTTGCGTGGTAAAGCCTCGGAGCCGGTCAGCGATCCCGATCACCCGCGTTGGCTCGGTGCGCTGTTGGCGCTGGCTTATCCGGATCGAGTCGCGCAACAGCGACGGGCCGGTGGCGCGGAGTATCGTCTGGCCAATGGCCGGGCGGCGTTGTTTGCCGAGGCCGACAGTTTGATGAAACAGCCTTGGCTGGTGATCGCCGACCTGGGTAGCCGTCAGGGCCAGCGCGAAGAACGGATTTATCTGGCGGCGGATTTCGATCCGGCGTTGTTCGATTCAGTCCTGGCCGAGCAGGTGCGCTGCGTCGATCAACTGGATTGGGACGAACGCGAAGGCGTGTTGCGGGCCGAGCGTCAGCGCAAGGTCGGCGAGTTGATCCTCAGTCGCGAGCCCTTGACCGGTCTCGACGAAACCGCCCGCAGCCAGGCGTTGGTCAACCTGGTGCGACGTAAAGGTCTGGAACTGTTGCCGTGGACCCCGGAACTGCGTCAGTGGCAGGCGCGGGTGGCGTTGTTGCGCGAGCTGGACCTTGGCGCCAAGGGTGAAAGTGAATGGCCGGATGTCAGCGACGCCGCGCTGCTCAAGAATCTTGAGCACTGGTTGATGCCGTACCTGGGCAAAGTCTCGCGGCTCAGTCATTTTGGCAATCTGGACCTGTCGAGCATCGTCCATAACCAGTTGCCGTGGCCGTTGCCGCAACGACTGGATGAACTGGCACCGCATCATTTGAGCGTGCCGTCCGGTTCATCGATCCGGCTGGATTACAGCGAGCAGCCGCCGATTCTGGCGGTGCGCTTGCAGGAACTGTTCGGTCTGGCCGAGACCCCGCGCATCGCTGGCGGCCGGCAAGTGGTCAAGTTGCACCTGCTGTCCCCGGCGCGGCGGCCGGTGCAGGTGACCCAGGATCTGGCGAACTTCTGGCGCAGCACCTACGCCGAGGTGAAGAAGGACTTGAAGGGGCGTTATCCGAAGCTATTCCATAAGCTTGATCCTTGGGTTGAATCCCTTAACAAAAAATAGTTTGACTGCTCACGTTGTGAGTACATCTCGAAATCTCTAGGATCTGACTCCTTCGTTAAGGGGAAGCCATGTCCTACACCAATCCACGTCACGAAAGCCGTCTGATTATCATCCCGCACCTGCGTGACGCGTTCGCCAGCCTACACGTCAACGAAGCACCTCCTGGGGCGACTGCAATGGAGATCGAAGGGGACAATTCTCTAGTCGTTTTCCAACTCGATGAAGCAGGTAGTGGAAGTGTTCGTGATCTGTTCAATTTTCCATTTTTATTTCATGCGAGCGGAGACCCCTGGCACGAGTCAAATGATTATTTGCTGAGTCTCATGCGGGACAACTCCTCGGTAAATATACGAACGGATGACGTTCGACGCCGTGCCAGTAAATTACTTGATTATCTCTTATATTGTGAGGAGAACGATTTAGACTGGCTGGATTTTTCAGGTGCAAGGCCTCCACTTCGACCAACCTATAAATATTTTTATCATCTGATTGATGAAGGCGCGCGTAGCAACCAAGTAATTAATCAGTATACCGCTGCGGTCTACCATTTTTATCGGTACGTGTCCGAGAATTGGCATCCCCTTGACATGAAACGAGTCGATACGATCAAACAGGTCCGAATCTTAGTGCAGACTCGTAAGGGGGTAAAAGTTGTTGAAGCTGATAAGAGAAGCCAAACGCGGCGTACCCCTCCTGTTAGTTCGGTGCCATTAGGCTTCGTGCGAGAAGACGGCGAGGATCTTCGGCCGCTTTCCAATCTAGAGTTGGCTGTATTTCTGGAAACTATAAATACTGAAAATGAATGGTCTTCAGTTGAGCGGTTGATCCTACTTACCGCACTTATGACGGGCGCCCGCAAGCAGAGCGTGTTGACCATTCGCATAAAACATCTTAAAGGATTTACAGAAGACCGGCTCGGCAGGGACGGAGCGTATAAATTGCATGCTGGCCCCCGGACAGGTATAGATACAAAATTCGACAAAGCGCAAATTCTACACTTCCCTAAGCAACTCGCCGACGAACTGGTCGCCCTTGCTGAAAGCCCCTTAATGAAGAAACGGCGGGGAAAATTCAAGGCCGAACTGGAGGCAAGTCATCCAGGCGTAACCATGGATGAAGATGATATGTATCTATTTCTCTCTGATCAAGGGAACTGCTATTACATGGCAGTCAATGACCCGCGCTATCCTATTGTAAGGTCACCACAGGCGGGGCAGGTTACCGATACTATCAAACGCAAATTAATTAACAAAGCTTCCAGCGTCTTTCCGAAGGATTTCTCATATCACTGGTTGCGAGCGACATTTGCTTATCAATTCTATCAACGCCTGCAGGTACTTGTTCAAAAAGGACTGCTGAAGCCGGGTGAAGATATCGACTTCATCCAAAAGCGAATGCATCATGAATCTAGGCAAACTACCGAGAATTATCTAAAGCTATTTAAAATGACTCAGGAAAAAGTAGTGGCCCAAGAGCTGTGGGAGAAAAATCTATTTAATGGTAGCTACGAAGTGCTGAATTTGGAGGCGGAAGATCGATAATTTACGCTGTTACGGGCATCGGCCCGATACGCTGATTATTACACCAACTGAGTTGGCTCAGCAGTTTTCCGAGCCGGAGCGCTTGCGTCTTCAATTGTCCGCGAAGGTGAAAAAGAAACCGTTGGATGTTGGCAGTTTCGTCTATTCACTTAGAAGGAAAAATGAAAACGCGAAGGACAATCGCGGAACGCCGGTTGTAATTAGTTCGTTTGTTGAAAATCGCCGTGAGCTTGTTGTAAGGCTTCTAGAGTCATTTATAGGATTGCGTGACGCATCGGTATTGCAATTTTTCAGCAACGCCGAACGGTTTATCGACTGGGCAGATACGAACGGCTACAAAGAAGCTTTTTTCAGTGAGATGTATGCACAACAAGCATATCGGGATTATACCGCGTATCTTAATCACCAGATAGCACATAGCATTTGGAAACCCACGACAGCCTCGCAGTTTCAAGGCGGAGCCGTGAGACTGATCGAGTTATGTTTTCCTGATAGCTATCATCATATTCTTTCGGGCGCGGTTAAAATAATTCCAGACAGGGGGTCGGCGTCAGCCAGTAATATACATGTTGAGTTGTATAGGGACGTTTGTTTGGCTATTGCCCTACAGTGCGGGGATTTTGTTTTGGCCAACAAGCCGTACCCATGTGTGGTCAGCATCAGGGATTATGAAGTTGTAGTATTTCCTTCGTTTCATGGTGCGGTTGGACCCTTCAAGGTATCTCCGCTTTCTTATAATGCGGCTGAGCGTCGAATTGCAACGGTGGAGGAGTATATTTCTGCCGGTGTTAAGCGTGGCAGCAAGGCCGGGGTTAGAAGTAGCGTCGCCTTTGATTTGGCAAGGGCGCGAACTTACTTAGACTCTTCCAATGAAGATAACCGCCATTGGCACCGTCTGCATGTGGCGTATCTTGCTGCAAGGGCTTACACGTGCCTCTTTTTGTTGATCACGGGTGCCACGCCAACCGAGCTTGCCCAATTCAGCTACGAAGATGCGCAGGAAGTGGAGAAATCCCCTCTGAAGAAAGAGTTGTCTGCCGTGAAGTTTCGCGCTGGAGGGAAATCGACGACCTATAATATTGGGCGGAACACTGGCTTGCCACTTTTGAAAGAATACCTAAAGCTTCGTGAATGGATTTTAAATGGCACAACGCATGAAAGGTTGTTCTTTACCTGTCCCGATGTCACTCAACGTAAAAACTTTCCTACTGGCTTCGCTGAGGTCTCCGTAACTCAAGCCGTTACCAAATTTTACCATTCGATTAAAGGCGTCTTCCTCGATCCGAATGTACCTATAATTTCGGCACGTAAAATGCGAAAACATAAGAGCAATGGGATGCACTCTGCTCGCATTTCGCCCTCTACGATAGCGGTATCGCTGAACCACACTGAGGTAGTGAACCTATCGACTTACGCTGATGCGACACCTGAGCAGCAAGACGCCGAATTCGGCCAATTTTGGCAATCCATGCGCCATGCAGCCCATGTCATACGTGAGCGCAGCCAGGATCACAGCGATGGCGCGATCGGAACCGCAGCGGGTCATTGCGATGGCTTCAACCATCCGACGCCCGTAGCGGGTGTGGGGGAATTTGTCGAGCTGAACTGCCGCACACAGTACGGGTGTTTATATTGCGAGCATTATATCTGCCACAGCGACGAAGAGGATCTACATAAGTTGTTGAGCTTGCAGTACGTAATTAATTCTGTGCGCAAAACGGTTCCTGACGTGGCTCACGCTGAGGCACTATACAAAGATCTGTCTATCCGAATTGAGTTTATCATCGAAGCGCTTTGCAAACGCTCTGATTCAACGAGGCAGACGGTCGAAGCGGTCAAAATAAAAGTGTTTGAGTATGGTGAAATTACTGCGTTTTGGGAAAGCCGTTTGAGCCGTTATGAAAGGTTGGGGGTGACATTTTGAGTGATGTTGTTCAGTCCATAGGCAGTCTCTTTGCTAGCGGTCAGTTTGCTGATACCTCTGAGCCAGATAATGCCTTTCACTTATATGGGAAGCCCAGTCCAGACTTTGTGCTATGTCGCGATGAGAATGGCACAGCAACGGCGATATATAACGGGACTTCTTGGGACTTCAATCCATACAGGTTGAGTGCAAAAAAAGTTAATCGAATATCTTTCGATACAGTTTTTGATGGCGAAGGGGAAGAGCAAACAGTATTGATCGATGATGCCAAGTATTTGCTGTACTGCCTGATCTATTTTGCAGGCGGTGGACGGCGCGGTACGCTCAGTGTATCCACGTTGAGTCAGTACTGGATGGTTTTGCGCATGGCCATGAAATTTTGTTATGAGCAGAAGCAGAAGCGCTTGGTCGGCGTGCTTTCTTTGGAACAGTTGTTCACAGTGCCGGTATATCTTGCGGCGTTTATTAGTGAGCAAAAACCTGTTGGTAAAGTTCTGACCGGAATATTGCGGGCGTTGGTTAGCGTAGGCGGTAATCGATTGGGGTACGCCGTGCTCAACCCAAGTGCATTTGATCTTAAAGCTCCGGATTCAAAACAACATCCCGTTATTCCTACGCGTATCTATTTGACCCTGATCAATGTTACTGGTGACCTCATCGATCAGCTACACCCCGGTCTAAACAAGTTCGAGTCATTTATAGAATGTTTTGCCAATGAGCACTATGGCCGTACGCGCATAAGGCAAAAAAAAGATCTGGGCTACAACGCTAGCTTTCACCCTGACATGACTCAGGCACTCGAGGACCACGATCTGAGCGCGGTGTTCTCCGGACAGTTTGCGTGCGCTCATAAGAGACATTTACAGACCGTCTTGCTGCAGATGCAGTATGCGCTGGCAACCGTAGTCCACCTTTACACCGGCATGCGCGATCAAGAGGTCATGCGAATGTCCTATATCTGTTTATCCGATAAAATCGCCCAGGAAGCAGTTCTTGATGATGAAGGCATACTGCGGGATAAGTCACAGTCGGTAAATATTCTATCGACCACCACAAAATTTTCGGGTTACAAGAAGGAAAGTACATGGTTCGCCCCAGATGAAGTCGTCAAGGCTATCGAGATTGCTAAAGCGATTTGCCGCGGTCTCGCTAAGCTATATAGAGTTGAGCTAGATGATCGCTGTCCGCTTTTTCTCAATCCATCAATATTGAGTTTTACGAGAGGTAAAGCAGAGGTTGGTGTTACGAGCTTTTCTTTAAGGTCTACTCAGGAGTCAACCTTACGATCGATGTTGATTAAGGCCGAGGATGTACAAGAACTATGTCAAAGCGACCCCTCTCGGGATTTTCACAACGACCCGGAATTCGCAGTTGGCCAGCCCTGGCCGCTGACTACGCATCAGTTCCGACGTTCGCTGGCATTTTATGGTAGCAGCAGCGGCTTTCTCTCGCTGCCAACGCTTCGAACTCAGTTTAAACACATGACCATCCAGATGGCTCGATATTACGCTAATAACTATGAGAATTTGCGCACGATATTTGGCTATTACGATGAGAACAAAAATGATTTTTTGCTGCCTCGCAATCACTTTGCCTTCGAATACCAGATGGCTATGCCCATGGCTGTAGCCAATCAGCTGATTGCTGATCTTCTATTCAGTGAGGAGCCGTTATTTGGCGGCACTGGCTCATATATGGAAAAGCAGAAAACACGGCTCCGGGCGGGTGAGGTCCGAATTGAAGATGTCCGTGCTGACACTGAACAGCGGGTTAAAAATGGTGCAATCAGTTACAGGCCAACGCTTCTTGGTGGTTGTACCAAGGCAGGTCGTTGCGATTCGTTTCTGTTGGGTGATTACACCGAGTGCTTGACTTGTGAGGGAGCCATTATAAAACGCTCGAACTTGGATGCGGCTATCGAGGACGCAACGAACGAATTGTGCAATTACCCGGAAAACTCTGGCGAATATCAAATTGTGAAGGGTGATATTGAGCGTTTGACGGCCTACAAAGCTCGGTTGATTGATACCGTGGAGTTATCACTATGAAGAGTGGCCTGGTTGATAGTAGTGGCCTGAGTGCATGTGAGAACGCTTTTCAGCGTCTCCTAGATGGGAAGCCCGTGGTCACTGAGCATGTAGGCCTAGACCTTTGGAAGCTCACTGCGAGCATTGTCAGTCTCGAAGCGGGGTTTGACCGTGGGTACTTAAAGAAATCTCGTAAGTCGCACTTACCGCTACTCGCAAAGATTGAGTCTGTTCGGACAGGGGCCGGCAAAGGGACTTCACCCAACGGTCGACGAATCCGACAGATGGAAAGTCAGTTGGCTTTGCTAGAAAAAGAGCTGTTAACGGCCCAAATTCAGCGCGATAAGGTTTTGGCTCAAAATATGAAGTTATGGGATCGGGTACGTGAGTTGGAGTATTCGTTGACAAATACGGGCACTGCTAACGTCAAGCAGTTCAGACGTCCGCATTGATCAATTGTCCAAACCTGGACCACGAGGAGGAGGGCCTTTCTGATTCCAGAGACGGTGTCCACTAGACGGTCCCGGCTACAATCCTTAGTCAAATGCTTAATTGCATGGACTTGACCACCCATTTGCTTTCGACTTGACCAGTCGTTTGCATCGGATTTGACCAGCACGCTGGGTGGCCTTGACCGGCAAAAAACGGCCAAAAGGGACGGTGGACACCGTGATGGCAAATGGGTAGGGTCATTGGCGCTGCTTTCGACTCTAGAGGGTAGCAGGGCTTGCCGTCATCCATGTCGCGTTTCTCCCTGAGCAATGTCGCGTATGCCGCGACCACCTCTAAGTTAGACAAGGACTTACAGGACGACAAGGAACGTTATACGACAAGCCATCGCGACAAGAAACGCGACATGGCATGTCGCCTAAGGAGGCACCATGGATTTCGTAGTCATTGACGTTGAAACCGCCAATCCAGACCTTGCAAGCATCTGCCAAGTTGGCATCGCCGTTTTCTCAAACGGACAATTCTCAGAGTCATGGAGCACGCTCGTTAATCCAAATGACTACTTTGATTCTCACAACGTTTCAGTTCACGGCATAAATGAGGAAATGGTTGCATCGGCACCGCATTGGATAGAAGTACATGATCGCCTGAGAGCCAATTTCTCTAATCAAATATTGGCTAGCCATACGCCATTCGACAGAACTGCAATTCGCAGGGCCTGTGAAAAGTCTTCAACAATCTCACTTGATTGCCGGTGGCTTGATACGGCGCGAGTTGTTAGGCGCACTTGGCCTATTTTTTCACAGTCTGGTTATGGGCTTGCAAATGTTGCCGCTCACTTCGGCATAAGCTTCAAGCATCACGATGCAGAAGAGGATGCGCGTGCTGCGGGTGAAATATTACTTAGAGCAATTCAGGAAACTGGTTCAAGTGCTGCCGATTGGTGCTCTTTGGCATTGCGACCAACTGCTTCATTATCATCCTCCGAGGTTCGCACCGCCAATCCAGACGGCCCACTATTTGGTAATGTGGTTGTGTTCACCGGGGCACTTTCAATACCACGCCAAGAAGCTGCCAATGTTGCATCGTTAGCAGGCTGCGATGTTACAACTGGCGTCACGAAACATACCACTCTGCTTGTTGTCGGCGACCAAGACATTCGCATGCTGGCTGGCGCAGAAAAGAGCGCTAAGCATAGGAAGGCCGAAGAACTCATGGCGAAAGGCCAGAAAATTCGCATACTCGGAGAAAGCGACTTTGGCCACCTCATTGGTGTGTAGTCGTCATGAGCCCTGTGGCGCATAACAAGTCATTCAAGGATCGACGTTTTGGAATGCGCCAATACGTGCCCTTAATTCCAAAGATAGAATCAAGAGGATTGCATGGACAAACTCATATCACTGGTTTCAAGCCTGGAAGCAGCAATTCGCTACCTTCTGAGTGGCGCTGTGATTGCGACCATATTGGTGATGAGCCTGAATGATCCTCGGACCATCTTTCAATGGGCTCTGTCCAATCAAGTTCCCACTGCATTGTGTGTGGCCCTTATCGGATTTACAGCTTTCTCAATCTACCGACTCGTTCTGTGGGTTGTTTTCGATTTTATAGCTTGGAAATTGAACGCTTCGGCGCCGGCAGAGTTTTTTGTGGAAGGTGTTAGCTATGCCAAGCCATACGCTAAGTTTCTTCGCTGGAGGCACTCAGAAGACCTGCCTCAGTCGCTTAGCGGCTATCTAACCTACCGCTGGTCTGTCGCACATTTCGCCCTTGTTTCCGGACTGGCGGGGCTCGTCGCGGCACTCAGTGGACAAAGCAATTCCGTTATTATCGACCTACGATGCTGGGTATTGCTCGTTTCACTTAGCGTTGCTGCGTTTGGCTTCTGGCAGATTTCTTTTCTTTACCGGGTGGAAAGGGAGCTGTGTCGTGATCGCAATGCTCTCCCTCTAGCCAAAGGGCAGCCATCATGAAAACAGATACCGATTGGAATCAAGGGCGCTATCTGCTGTTCCTAGACATTCTTGGTTTCAGCAAACTGGTGGAAACGAAGAGTACCCAAGAAATCTACGCGACCATTGATAACGCACTTAAAGCCTTTGGGCGATGGGAAGAACTGAATGGGCTCTTCAAGACCATTTACTTCTCAGATACCTTCCTCTTCTATCAAGGGCCCAAAGGTTATGGCAGTTGGGCATTCCTGGACATCTATGCCATCGGCGGCATGGTCCTATCCGCACTGCTGGCGGCAGGTATTCCTGCAAGGGGAGCAATCTCATTTGGTGAGTTTGAGGTCGATCTTGACTCCACAGGCCGCCATCAAGTCTATTTCGGCAAGGCACTGATAGAAGCCTACAAAGCAGAGCAGCAGGAGAAGTGGATCGGGATCACGATTATGCCTTCGGCCTGGAGGCCCTATGAAGCTGAAAATCCAGGAGTTATCGATGCATTCGCTCGTGAAAAAGTATGGTCAAAGAGGGCGGATGGAGTCCTGCTTCTGAATCCATTCATCAAGCTCCGCTCTTGGTACTCATCCGCATTGATTGGCGAAGTCGATAAGCCATACTCACAATGGGATGCACCGGAATTTCCCAACGATATTCTTGGTTTTAAGTTTCTGCGGGAGAAAGCCGCGTCGTACGCAGCTAAAAACGACTTCACCAGTCCCGAAGCCATCAAGTACCACGCGACGATTCGTTTTCTTGAGTGCATTCAGGGCAAAGACCTCTATGCATGGGGCGAACAAGCGGCACTACCTAGCAACTATTAACAGGTCGGCTAATAACGGGTTCAAGTTGTTAGTTGCGGTCACTCGAGACTGCGTTCCGCAGCCCTAACCAGAACATTAGCAAATGACTGCAATGGGTCGACTTCTGCCAGTCAGGGCCACCCAGTGTGCTGGTCAAATCCGATGCAAACGACTGGTCAAGTCGAATGCAAATGGGTGGTCAGGTGGAGTGCAATTACCCAGTCAAACACAGAACCATTACGCGCCATTTTCTAGTCAAACTATTCATCAGGATTGACTGTCAATGCGTTTTCGGGGAATCGGCTAAAAACCCTGCAAATACGGGCTTTCACAGGTGTCAAAGGTACGCCGGGTACTTGATATAGCGCATTACTGGCCGGATGATCCGTTGGTGGCCGAGGCGACTGCTCGGATCAAGCCGCGTAAAAGCTGAAGATCAAAGGATCGCAGCCTTCGGCAGCTCCTACATTGCAATGCGATCCCTGTAGGAGCTGCCGAAGGCTGCGATCTTTTGATCTTAAAAATCACGAGACCGAAGCAGACCCTTCAGCCTTGGCAGTCAATTGCTCCCGACAATAGTCGGCAAACAACTGCGCAGGTTTGGTCAACTGCCCACGCTTCAACCACGCTGCCACCAGCCCTGATCCGGTGACGTCTTCGACGATGTCCACGCAGACCACTTTCTGGCCGTCATAGGTGCACTCCGAATGCGGCCGCGTGACCAGGATCGAGAAGCCGAACCCTTGCCCGACCATCCCCCGGACCATCTCGATCGACGGTGAACTGAAGGCGATTCGTGGCGTCAGGCCCAACTCTTCGAACAGGCTCACGAAGTAGGTCCGGCTCGGTTGCACGTCCAGCAGAATCATCGGCTCCAGACATAGATCGCGCAGCGATACTTGCTTGAGCTGAGCAAAGCGATGGTCGGCCGGTAGCAATGCATAAGGCCGCTGCGCCGGCATCAAGGGTTCGGTCTGGATCGTCGCATCGAGGTCGTGTTCATACAGAATCGCCAGGTCAAAGGTGCCGGAGGTCAGGCCTTGCACCAACTCTTGTTGCTCCCCGTCGCGGATGCGGATGCCCACCCCCGGATACAGCGCCGAGAACCCGGCAATCAACTGTGGCAGGTACAGCGGTGCGACGGTTTCAAAGCAGCCGATATCGATTTGCCCGGCCACCACGTCGTTGTCGGCCAAGGCGTTCTGTTCGAACTCCTTGGCCATGCGCAGCAATTCCTGGGCCTTGCGGTAGAAACGCGCGCCACTGGGGGTCAAGGATACGCCCTGGGCGTGATGACGGATCAGCAGTTGCACGCCGAAGCTGTCTTCCAGGCCCTTGATCGCCGTGGAGATCGCCGGCTGGGCGATATACAGCTTACGAGAGGCCTCGGCGACGCTGCCGCACTCGACGGTGGTGATGAAATACTTCAATTGACGCAGGTTGTAGGCAGCCACGGCAAACCTCAGGGGTTGGATGAACTCGACATCCAGGCAATTTGCGCGCCGCCCGCATCCGTTCTGACGACGGTGTTTTTATGCTTGAACAATAACCACATGCGGTTCGACTGGGGGAGATTGGCTGCCTAGTTTTTTCATCGTCTGCGATGACATTTTTACTATTTTTACTGGACACAGTCCTGGGCCACCATCCAGACACAAGAAAAGCCCATGGAGCATCTGAACGTGTTCGAGCTTGCATATTGGCAAAATAAAGCCGCTGCGCTGCAGTTTCCCGACCAGGCCGTGATCGACGGCAAACCTCGTTGGGCGCGGTCGGGACAGACTTTCAGGGTGATCAACCCGGCGACCGACCAGTGCCTGGCCAACGTGGCCGCTTGCGGCGGTGAAGAGGTGGACGCAGCCGTGCGCAATGCGCGACAAGTGTTCGAGGCCGGCAGTTGGTCGGCGCGTTCGCCGGCCGAGCGCAAGCAAGTGCTGCTGCGCCTGGCGGACCTGATCATGACCCACCGCGAAGAACTGGCGCTGCTCGACTCGCTGAACATGGGCAAGCCGGTGATGGACGCCTATAACATCGACGTGCCGGGCGCCGCCGGGGTGTTTCGCTGGTACGCCGAAAGCCTCGACAAACTCTACGACCAGATCGCCCCCAGTGCACGCAATGTGCTGGCGACCATCACTCGCGAACCCTTGGGCGTGGTCGCCGCAGTGGTGCCGTGGAACTTTCCGCTGGACATGGCCGCCTGGAAACTCGCGCCGGCCCTCGCCGCCGGCAATTCGGTGATTCTCAAACCCGCCGAACAATCACCGTTTTCCGCCCTGCGCCTGGCCGCGCTGGCGCTGGAAGCCGGCCTGCCACCGGGGGTGCTGAACGTGCTGCCGGGGCTTGGCGAGCAGACCGGCAAAGCGCTCGGTTTGCACCCGGACGTTGATTGCCTGGTGTTCACCGGATCCACCGAAGTCGGCAAGTACTTCATGCAGTACTCGGCGCAATCGAACCTGAAACAGGTATGGCTGGAGTGCGGCGGCAAGAGTGCCAACCTGGTGTTCGCCGATTGCCAGGATCTGGACCTGGCCGCGCAAAAAGCCGCGTTCGGTATCTTTTTCAATCAGGGCGAAGTCTGCTCGGCCAACTCGCGACTGCTGGTGGAACGTTCGATTCACGATGAATTCATCGAACGCCTCAAGGTGCAGGCCGAGCGCTGGCAACCGGGCGATCCGCTGGACCCGGCGAGCTGCGCCGGGGCCATTGTCGATAGCCGTCAGACCGCACGGATCATGCGGTTCATCCAGGACGCCGAACACCTGGGCGCGACCAACGTCTGCGGTGGCCGGCAGTCGACCTTCAACGGCAGTGACAACTTCATCCAGCCGACCATTTTTACCGGCGTGCGCCCGGACATGCCGTTATTTCGCGATGAAGTATTCGGTCCGGTCTTGGCCGTCACCGCGTTCGATGACGAGGCCCACGCCTTGCAACTGGCGAACGACAGCGTCTATGCCCTGGCCGCGTCGCTGTGGACCGACGACCTCAATCGCGCCCACCGTGTGGCGCGACAACTGCGTGCTGGCACGGTGTCGGTCAACAGCGTCGATGCGCTGGATGTGACGGTGCCTTTCGGGGGGCAAACAGTCCGGTTTCGGCCGTGACTTGTCGCTGCATTCATTCGATAAATACACCCAGTTGAAGACCACCTGGTTTCAGCTGCGCTCATAACAGCCGCTCATAATAAAAATGGAGAACTGGCGATGACCACACCACGTGAAACCCGTGACTACCAGGCCGCCGACGCTGCGCACCACATCCACGCATTCGTCGATCAGAAGGCACTCAATGACGAAGGGCCCCGGTGATGGTCCGTGGCGAGCGCCTGCACCTGTGGGACAACGACGGTCGACGTTACCTCGACGGCATGTCCGGGCTGTGGTGCACCAATCTCGGTTACGGCCGCAAGGACCTGGCCGCTGCCGCGACCCGGCAGTTGGAGCAGTTGCCGTACTACAACATGTTTTTCCACACCACCCACCCGCAGGTGATCGAGCTGTCGGAGCTGCTGTTCAGCCTGTTGCCAGGGCACTACAGCCATGCGATCTACACCAACTCCGGCTCTGAAGCCAACGAGGTGTTGATCCGTACCGTGCGCCGCTACTGGCAGGTGCTCGGCAAGCCCGAAAAGAAAATCATGATTGGTCGCTGGAACGGTTACCACGGCTCGACCCTGGCCGCGACGGCGCTGGGCGGGATGAAATTCATGCACGAAATGGGCGGCATGATTCCGGACATCGAGCACATCGATGAGCCGTACTACTTCGCTCACGAGGGCGACCTGACCCCGGCCGAATTTGGCCTGCGGGCGGCGCAGCAACTGGAAACGAAGATTCTCGAACTGGGCGCGGACAAGGTCGCAGGGTTCATTGCCGAACCGTTCCAGGGCGCCGGCGGCATGATCTTTCCACCAGAAAGCTACTGGCCGCAGATCCAGCGCATTTGTCGCAAGTACGATGTGCTGTTGTGTGCCGACGAAGTGATCGGAGGCTTTGGCCGCACCGGAGAATGGTTCGCCCATGAGCACTTTGGTTTCGAGCCGGACACCTTGTCGATCGCCAAGGGGCTGACCTCCGGTTATATCCCGATGGGCGGGTTGATCCTGTCGAAGAAAATAGCCTCGGTATTGGTGGAGCAGGGCGGGGTGTTTGCCCACGGCCTGACCTATTCCGGGCACCCGGTGGCGGCGGCGGTGGCGATTGCCAACCTCAAGGCGCTGCGCGATGAAGGCGTGGTCGCAAGGGTCAAGGATGACATCGGACCTTATCTGCAACAGTGCCTGCGCGAGGTGTTCGGCAACCATCCGCTGGTGGGCGATATCCAGGGCGTGGGCATGGTCGCGGCGCTGCAATTGGCCGAGGACAAGGGCAGTCGCAAGCGTTTCGCCAATGAAAACGACATGGCCTGGCGCTGCCGCACGATAGGCTTCGAGGAGGGGGTGATTATTCGCTCGACACTGGGGCGGATGATCATGGCGCCGGCATTGATTGCCAGTCGCGAAGAGGTTGATGAGTTGGTCGGCAAAACCTTGCGTGCGCTGGATCGTACGGCGCAGGAATACGGCCGGCTCTGATCTGAAACGGTTGTAGTCCGAAAAGATCGCAGCCTGCGGCAGCTCCTACAGAGGATCTTATTCCCCTGTAGGAGCTGCCGCAGGCTGCGATCTTTTGCTTTTTCTGGCGTCTTGCACCCACCCCGGGCATCCCTGCCCACGGCGCCCGATTGCAGTGCGTGCTACACAGCTTTTTCATCATTCGCAGCCACATATTTCCTAATTTTCCTAATCCCGGGCATGGGCCAACATCGACCTTGCCAGTCAGCCAGACGCTGACCACCCAAGGGGCCGAATAGAGCCCCTCAGTTGCATCCGCTTCGAGGCCACTGGCCGTACTGCCCATTACAAAACTAAATCAACAGCTTTGGGAGTGCTCCATGATCAAGTCCTTGCTTACCCGCTTCGCTCACCCACTGGCGGTCACCGCCATCGCCGCGACGGTCGCCACCAGCGCCCAGGCCGGTACCCTTTCCATCGGCCATACCACGTGGGTCGGCTACGGCACCCTCTACCTCGCCCAGGACCTGGGCTACTTCAAGGAAAACGGTCTGAGCGTCGAGTTGCCCGTCGTCGAGGAGGCCTCGATGTACATGGCCGCCCAGGCCTCGGGGGAATTGTCAGGTTCGGCATCGACCATCGACGAAGTGCTCAAGTACCGTCCGCAGTTCTGCTTCAAGGCCGTCGCCGCGCTGGATGATAGCCATGGTGGTGACGGTGTACTGGTCGGCAAGGACGTCAAGAGTCTTCAGGAGTTGAAGGGCCAGGCCGTGGCCGTGAACGAAGGTTCGACTTCGCAGTTCTGGCTGTCCTACTTGCTGAAAAAGAACGGCATGAAAATGAGCGACATCACCGTGCAGAACATGACCGCCGATGACGCCGCCACTGCGTTTATCGCCGGTCGCGTGCCGGCCGCCGTGACGTGGGAGCCGCATCTGTCGATGGTCCGCAGCAAGCAGCAGGGCAAGGTGCTGATCGACAGCAGCAGTACGCCAGGGGTGATTGTCGATGTGGTGGCGCTTAACTGTTCGGTCATCGAAAAGCAGCCAGAAGACGTGAAAGCGCTGGTGGCCGGTCTGTACAAAGCGGTCAAGTACACCCGTGAGCATCCGGAAGAAGCCTACAAAATCATGGCCAAGGGCGTCGGTGGCTACCTGGCCGATCCGAAGGAATTGGCAGCGGCCGCTCAAGGCGTGCGCTTCTACGATCAGGCCATGAGCGAAAAACTGTTCGGCGCGCCGGGCAAGCCGGGGGACAGCGCACCGTTGATCAAACTGGCCAATGAAACCGCCAGCGAATTGCAGGGCAAGCCCTACAACGTCACAATGACGACCTGATCGACAACCGCTTCGTCAGCCCGCTCTAGGAGGTCCGCATGTTCAAGCGCAATTCATGGCTGAGCCGCTGCATCACGCCCAAGACCAGCCTGCCGGTGCAGTTGGTCTGGAGCGCCAGCGGCCTGGCCTGGGTGTTGTTGGTCGGCCTGTGGGCCGGGTTGTCCTACGGCGGCGTAGTGCCGGGCATGTTTCTGCCGACACCAGGCGCGGTGGTCGAGGCCGCCGTGCGCCTGGGCCGCGACGGTACCCTCGGGGTGCACGTATGGGCCAGTGTCGAGGTGGTGATGGTCGGTTTTATCGTGTCATCGCTGGTGGCCGTGCCGTTGGGGTTGTTGATGGGCAGCTTTCGCATCGTCCAGGCGTTCCTCGAACCGATGGTCAATTTCATTCGCTACCTGCCGGTGACCTCGTTTGTGCCGCTCTTCATCCTGTGGATCGGCATCGGTCTGGAGCAGCGGGTCTCGGTGATTATCTTCGGTGTGTTCTTCCAGCAACTGGTGATGATTGCGGACGTGTCCAAAGGCATCTCCAAGGACCTGATCAACGCGTCCTACACACTGGGTTCAAATCGGCGCGACGCGGTGCTGCATGTGATCGCCCCGGCTTCGCTGCCGGGTGTACTCGACACCTTGCGCGTCACCATGGGCTGGGCCTGGACTTACCTGGTGGTCGCCGAACTGGTTGCCGCTTCCAGTGGCCTGGGCTATCTGAGCCTCAAGGCCATGCGCGGCTTCCAGGTGGATGTGATCTTTCTGGCCATCGCGATCATCGGCCTGCTGGGCCTGGTCACCGATCAATTGTTCCGTTTCCTACGTCTGAGGATCGCCGCATGGGCTCAGTAACCGCCGTCAACCCACGTTTTGTCGCGCCCCAGGCCGCCCCGGCGCAAGGCGCCCCACGGCTGCAGGTGGACAAGGTCAGCCTGCGCTATAAAAAGCCCGATGGCGGTGTCTTTACCGCGTTGGAGCAGGTGTCATTCGAAGTTCCGGACCAACAATTTGCCGTGCTGGTGGGGCCGTCGGGCTGCGGCAAGTCGAGCCTTTTGTACCTCACCGCCGGCCTCGCCGAGCCGACCTCGGGCGAAATCTACGTGGGTGGCCAGCAAGTCGAGGGGCCGGGCGCCGATCGCGGCATGGTGTTCCAGAGCTATACGTTGTTTCCGTGGCTGACCGTGCGCCAGAACGTCGAGTTCGGCCTCAAGCGTCGCGGCATGGCGGCGGCCCAGCGCAAGGAAATCGTCGACTACTACGTCAATGAAGTCGGGCTCGCCGGGTTCGCCGACAACTACGCCAAGCAACTCTCCGGCGGCATGATGCAGCGAGTGGCGATTGCCCGGGCCTTGGCCAACGATCCGCAAATCCTGCTGATGGACGAACCTTTTGGGGCCCTCGACAGCCAGACACGCCTGCAAATGCAGCAACTGTTGCTGCGAGTGTGGGGCAACAGCAAGAAGACGGTATTGTTCGTGACCCATGATATCGACGAGGCGATCCTGCTCGGCGACCGGGTCTATGTCATGGGCGCGAGGCCCGGGCGGATCAAGCAGATTCTGGACGTGCCGATCGAGCGGCCACGGACCCTGGACATGGTCATGGAACGCTCGTTCATCGACATGAAACGCAGGATCTTTGGATTGCTGCATGACGAGTTGGAGGAGCATTGAGTCTGTAGGCACCGAGCTTGCCCAGTCGACATGAATGTTGCCGGGCAGGCCTCCATCACAAGCACGCTCGGCTGCTACGGGGCGGCCGGCAACAGGAACCTGGCGATCACCGGCAAATGGTCGGAGATCCGCAACGTATCGTCCTGGCGCACCGTTGCCTCGACCCGTTTGATCCGCGGGCTGTAAAACAGGTAGTCGACCGTCCGGTCCGGGCCGTTCAAGCCGGGATCGTTCGGGTAATGGGTCAGCCATTGCGCCCGATCGACACCGCTGGCTTCGTTGTTGGTCGGGATCATCGGGTATTTGTCCCACAGCACATGCAATGCGCTGTCGGCGGAGTAGGGCGTACGTTGCTCGGCGGACAGGCGTCGGTATTGGCCCAGCGGCAACAGATTGAAATCGCCGCCAATCAACCACGGTGTGCCGCGGCTTTCGTACTTGTCGAGGACCTTGGCCACCGCTGTCACTTGGGCTTGCAAGGTGTCGTCGGGCTGGCGGACGCGGTCCAGGTGGGTGTTGAGCACCGCGATCTGCCCGCCATCGCTCAACGGCAGATACGCCACCAGCAAAGCGTTTTTCGGTTTGAACTGACGGCTGATGAAGTTGGCGGGCGCCACCGGCAATTGCAGGCGCTCGGCATGTTCGATCTGGTAGCGGCTCAGGGTGGCCAACTGCCGGCCGACACTGCCGAAGATATGCGGGTCAGGCACGAAGTCGGCCTTCCAGCCGAAGGCATGGGCGCTGCAGGGATAAAGGTCGGCGACCCGTTCCTGCAAGAGTTTGAACTGATTTTGATAGTCGCTGGCCTTGGCGCCGTCATCGAGTTCTTGCAGCAGGACGATGTCCGGTTGCTCGTCACGAATCACTCGCGCCACTTCATCAAGGCTGAAGGCCATGTCTTCGAGTGTCGGGCTTTTGTCATCACCCTGGGCCAGGTCATTCCAGAACACGTAGCGTTTACCCGCCAGGTACTGAACGTTCCAGGTCATCACCTTCAAGGCTTGACCAGGCACCAGGGTCGGCGCCTTGGCGTTGCAACTGACCGGCAGCACTTCCTTGGCGTCGGGTCGCCAGGTCACGCTGTAGATCAGCAGGCCAATCAGGCCAATGAAAGCAAACAGGCCCAGCAGGGTGTAGCGCAGTAGACGGGTCATGGCTCGGCTTATAGCGTTACAAAGATGACCCGAGCATACCCGAGAGCGAGGGCCGCGCCTAAGGGTAGAGCGGTCAGGCAGGCCTGTCGTTTTTGTCAGGCACTTCGCCAATCAGCATAAACAGGCGGAACAGCACCACGCTGGTGAACAGTTGCAGGAAGCTGTGGGCGCTGTCGATCAGCAGGGCGATGGCCGGGTTCTGCGGTTCGGGATAGACCGCGTAGCTGGCGCCCTTGAGCAGCCACAACGGCGCCATTACACAGAGGATGCACACCAGAATGCGCAGGAAATGGCCGCGGGTCAGGCGCAGGCTTTCTTTCATCGCCGCCAGCGGCGCCATGCCGCGCAGCACCAGCAAGTATTCGGCGAAGGCCAGCGTCACCATCAGCCACAGGCCCGGCAGGAAATACAGCGACAGGCCGATCAGGATCAGCAAGGTGTTGAGCGCGGTGAGCAGGGCGAAGCGTGGCCACAACGTGGCCGACATCGCCAGCAGGTCGCGGATGCGCGGCGATTCGCCACGGCTGCGGGCGTCGAGAAACAGGATCAGCGCGGCGGTGTACAGCGGATACACCAGTAAACCGACCACCACGCTGTAACCGGGGAAACCGTCCGGGCCGACGTTGTTATCCACAAGCTGTTGCAAGAACGCCTCCAGAATCACCAGCGGCAGGCACAGCTGCACGATCTGGCCCAGATTGCGCTTGAAGAAGTACAAGGAGTCACGCAGCACATCGAACGGATTCATCAGTCGGTATCGCAGGTTAAAAGCAGTCCCACACTTTAACCGATGAAGCGCCGGGGGGCGCAAACGTAAACGTTAGGTAAAGGCTATTGAAACATCCTGTATCAGCCCCATAACTGGTAAGCACCTCGTCCATCGTGGATGAGGACGACGATATTCCCGGCAATCTACGAGGTCGCCATGAACAGCGAAGAACAAACCCTGATCGATGGACTGTTTTCCCGGCTGCAACAGGCCGAAACGGATTCAGCCCCGCGCGACGCTCAAGCCGAGGCGCGGATCAAGGAACACCTGACTCGCCAGCCCGCTGCGGGCTATTTCATGACCCAGGCGATTCTGGTGCAAGAGGCTGCCATCAAGAGCCTTGACGAACAGAACAAGCAACAAGTCCAGCAAATCCAGCAATTGCAGGACGAACTGCAACAGGCCAAGGCCCTGGCGAGCGCTCCGGCACCGGCCAGTGGTGGCTTCTTGTCGAGTATTTTCGGCGGTGGCTCCCGCGATCCGCAGCCTGCGCCAACCCAAAGCGCCCCTTCATCGACCGGCGGCTGGCGTGAACCGGCGCGGCCATCGTTCAATTCGCAGCCGCCACAGCAGAACTTCGGTGCACCGCAACAGAACTACGGCGCCCCGCAGCAAAACTACGCACCGCAACAGCAGGCCCCGGTCGGTAGCGGCTTCCTCGGCGGTGCGCTGAAAACCGCAGCCGGCGTGGCCGGCGGTGTGATGCTGGCAGAAGGCATCAGCAGTTTGTTCCACGGCAATCAGCAGCCGCAGCAAGTCGTCGAAGTCATCAAGGAAGAACCGGCTCAGGTCAACGATCAAAGCGGTAGTGACCGGGGCAATGACCAGCGCATGGCCGGCAACGACTCCAACGATCAGGGTGGCCTTAGCGACAGCGACTACAACAACGATGACGACTCATCGTTCTTCGGCGGCGATGACGACGACTCCTTCGTCTGACCCACCATTCGTCCGGGGCGCGCAAACGCCCCGGGCCGATTATTCGCGGAACAATCCTTCAGGCTGGCATACTGGGCTACTTTTCGGGCCTGGGGCCTGATCCTGCCCGCGCGCTTGTGCGCTCATGAGGATGCACGGTGAAAAAAATTGCAGTGTTTGCCGATGTCCAAAACCTCTATTACACCGTGCGTCAGGCTTATGGTTGCCACTTCAACTATGCCGCGCTGTGGGCAGATATCAGTAAACAGGGCGAGATTGTCGAGGCATATGCCTACGCCATCGATCGCGGTGACAGCAAGCAGCAGCAATTTCAGCAGATCCTGCGCAACCTGGGCTTCATCGTGAAGCTCAAGCCCTACATCCAGCGCAGCGACGGCTCGGCCAAGGGCGACTGGGACGTGGGCATCACCCTCGACATCATGGATGCCGCCGATCACGTTGACGAAGTGGTGCTGGCCTCCGGCGACGGTGATTTCGACATGCTGCTGGAGCGCATCATCAGCAAGCATGGCGTACAAGCCGTGGCTTACGGCGTGCCGGGCCTGACCGCGAACTCGCTGATCCGCGCCGCCAGCCGCTATGTGCCGATCGAAGGCGCGTTGCTGCTCAAGAATTGATTTTTACGGAGTTGAAACAGGTTTGGAACGCATAGCAGTCATCGACTTTGAAACCACCGGGATCTCCCCAAGCAGCAGCTGCCGGGCCACGGAAATCGCCGTGGTGATCCTTGAACAGGGGCGCATCGTCGAGCGTTACCAGAGCCTGATGAACGCCGGCGTACGCGTACCGGCCTTCATCGAACAACTCACCGGCATCAGCAACGCCATGCTGCGCACCGCCCCGTCGGCCGAGCAGGTGATGAACGAGGTGAACGAGTTCGTCGGTATTACGCCGCTGCTGGCGCACAACGCGGCGTTCGACCAGAAGTTCTGGGATTTCGAGTTGGGCCGGATCAAACGCACACGCTTGCAGAATTTTGCCTGCTCGCTGCTGCTGGCCCGCCGTTTGATGCCGGCGGCGCCGAATCACAAACTAGGGACGCTCACCACCTTCGCCAGCCTGCCCAACACCGGCAAGGCTCACCGGGCGATGGCGGATGCCGAGATGGCAGCGAACCTGACAGCGCATTTGGCGCAAGAGTTACGGCAAAAGCATGGGTTGCGCGAGTTGTCCCATGATCTGCTGGTCAGCTTGCAGAAAGTGCCGGCGGCGAAGATCAATGAGCATCTCAAGCGCCATCGCGGGTTTTAAGGGCAAGATCAAAAGATCGTCCGAACGCGGCCCGATCTTTTGCGTTAGGCCGGGCGGGCCTCTTCGCGAGCAAGCTCCGCTCCACAGGTTCGAGGCGATCCCGAATGTCGGGAACAACATGAATCCGTAGGATCTGAACCTCTGAACCTCTGAACCTCTGAACCTCTGAATCTCTGAATCTCTGAATCTCTGAATCTCTGAATCTCTGAATCTCTGAATCTCTGAATCTCTGAATCTCTGAATCTCTGAATCTCTGAATTTCTGAATTTCTGTAGGAGCTGTCGAGTGAAACGAGGCTGCGATCTTTTGATCTTGTTTTTGAAGAGCAAAATCAAAAGATCGCAGCCTCGTTTCACTCGACAGCTCCTACGCAATCCCGATTCTCGAAGGCACTGGTACATCGCGTGATGTGTTTAACAACGCCTCCGGCTTGATGATCGGTCCTACCGAATTTTAGGGCATGTCTGTCTTGCCCCTCACCTGCGGCATCGATAACCTTTTGACTGTCGCTGCCAATGCAGTAACCGGGACTGCAAGCCCGAATTGTTAGGGGCATATTTGGTTCGGAGATTCGCCCATGGTCAAAGCTACCCGCAATATCCCTGATAACGGTGCTGACACACATCAGTCCGAAATAGCACAACCAGCTTCAAGAGAAGCTCACTTCGTACCCCAAAAATTCATTCGTCATCACATCCAACTAAAAGCACTGTTACTGCATGCCGAGGCGTGGTTCTGCGCCCGAGATATCGGCCGGTTAATGGGCGTAGATATCAACGGGCGTTACGCGCTCAAGCTTGATGCCGACCAGCGCCAGATGATGTGTTTGTCTAGACGCGATGAGCCCCGGGAAATGTTGATGCTGAGTGAATCCGGCGTGTACGCGATGCTGGTCTATCACTACTGCCCGGAGAACCGGCATTTGCGACGTTGGCTGACCCACCATGTGGTGCCGATGCTGCGCGATGGTGCCGGGGCCGCTTCGAATCAAACGCCAAGTTTGCGCTTGATGGAGTGGGCGGGAGGAACGTTAAGCCTGCTACATTGGCGGACAGAGCCTTGGGTTCGTTTAAAGGATATGCCGTGTTTGTTGGGCGCTGGAGATAGCGGCGTTCGCGGATTCTGACAACACCGCTAAACCTCTGTAGGAGCTGTCGAGTGAAACGAGGCTGCGATCTTTTGATCTTGTTTTTGAAGAGCAAAATCAAAAGATCGCAGCCTCGTTTCACTCGACAGCTCCTACGGGCTCCTACGGGCTCCTACGGGCTCCTACGGGATCGCTATTTGCCATTTCCTTCCAGTTGCCCCAACGGCACCCGCCGCTCTATCGCGCTCGACAACACAATCGAGGTCTTGCTGAAGCCAAACTTGGCCACCCGATTGATCAACGCCTCCAACTCCGGCATCGACCCCACCGCCGCTTGCATGATCACGCACGGATCGCCCGTCACCCGGTGGCACTCGGTCAGTTGCGGGATTTTGATCAGTTCGTCGTAGGTTTTCTGGTTGCCGTGCTGGTTCAGGCGCAATTCGATGACGCACTGGATCGGCAGGCCGATTTTCGACAGGTCGACCTTCGCCTGGTAACCGGTGATCACGCCGCAGGCCTCGAGTTTGGCCACGCGCTCGGCTACGGCCGGGGCCGACAGATTCACCTTGCGCGCCAGTTCGGCGTAGGACGCCCGAGCGTTTTCCAGCAGGGCGCTGAGGAGCATGCGGTCGTACTTGTCCATCGTGGGAATTCCTGAAAATGACATGACTTTCGAATACACGGTTTATAGCGGTGAACACCGTGTTTTGAAAAGTGTACCGGCGCGATAAACAGGTTTTGTAGCTTATTTTTAGCCGTTGGCCTTTCTAGAATATCTGCTCTCCTTGTCTTGCCTGAGAGCTGCCCAATGCCTGGCTTACGTCGCTTCCCCTTACCGTTGATCGCTGCTTTTTTCGCGTTGTACGTGATTTGGGGCTCGACCTATCTGGTTATTCGCATTGGTGTGCAGTACTGGCCGCCATTGATGCTTGGCGGTATTCGCTTTGTGATTGCCGGATCCTTGATGTATGCGTTCCTGCGCTGGCGCGGGGCGCCGGCACCGACTTGGGCGCAATGGAAAGCGGCCGGCATGATCGGGATTTTGCTGCTCAGTTTCGGTAACGGTGCGGTGAGCATGGCCGAGCATAGCGGGGTGGCTTCCGGTGTTGCCGCGCTGGCGGTGGCGACGGTGCCTTTGTTTACTCTGCTCTGCGGCTATTTCTGGGGCGCGCGAAATACCCGTCTCGAATGGGCCGGGATTGTGCTCGGGCTGATCGGCATCGCCATGCTTAACCTGGGTTCCAACTTGCAATCGAGCCCATTGGGCGCGGCGTTGCTGGTGTTTGCCGCCGCAGCCTGGGCTTTCGGCTCGGTGTGGAGCAAACACTTGCCATTGCCTCAAGGCGCGATGGCCAGCGCGGCAGAAATGCTGGTCGGTGGCGTGGTGTTGTTGATCGCCAGTGCGCTGAGTGGCGAGGATCTGGAGAGTGTGCCGCCGGTCGAAGGCTGGATGGCGTTGGCTTATTTGATCGGCTTCGGTTCGATCATCGCCTTCAACGCCTACATGTATCTGTTGAAGCATGTACGTCCGGCGGCGGCCACCAGTTATGCCTACGTCAACCCGGCGGTGGCGGTGTTACTGGGGATTGTGTTTGTCGGCGAGACCATCGGGATCGAGGAGGCGATCGCCATGGCGGTGATCATCAGCGCCGTGGTCTTGATCGGCTTGCCGCAGTGGCGTCGGCGCCCGGAACGACCTGCGGTGGTGGCGCCGACAGAATCCCGTGTGAATTAGGGTAAACTGCGCGCCATTGCACACTCGTTTTGCACAACTGCGCTGAATTTTCCTACGGTAATCCCATGACTTTCGCCTCCCTTGGCCTGATCGAACCCTTGCTGCGCTCTCTCGAGACGCTCGGCTACCAGACACCTACGCCGGTCCAGGCGCAAGCCATTCCGGCGGTGCTGGCCGGTCGCGACCTGATGGCTGCGGCCCAGACCGGCACCGGCAAGACCGCCGGTTTCGCGTTGCCGCTGCTGCAGTTGCTGGCCATGGAAGGGCCGAAAGTGGCCTCCAACTCGGTGCGCGCACTGATCCTGGTGCCGACCCGCGAGCTGGCCGAACAGGTTCACGAAGCCGTGCGCCAGTACGCCGAAAACCTGCCGTTGAGCACGTACGCGGTGTACGGCGGCGTCAGCATCAACCCGCAGATGATGAAGCTGCGCAAAGGTGTCGACGTGCTGGTGGCGACACCGGGTCGTTTGCTCGACCTGTATCGCCAGAAGGCCCTCAAGTTCAATCAGCTGCAAACGCTGATCCTGGACGAAGCCGATCGCATGCTCGACCTGGGCTTTTCCGAAGAGCTGGGGAACATTTACCGCGTACTGCCCAAGCAACGTCAAACGCTGTTGTTCTCCGCGACCTTCTCCGACGCGATCCGTTTGCTGGCCGGGCAAATGCTCAACGATCCGCTGAGCATCGAAGTCAGCCCGCGCAACGTGGCGGCCAATACCGTCAAGCAATGGGTTGTGGTGGTGGACAAGAAGCGCAAGCCGGAGCTGTTCATTCACTTGCTGCGCAAGGGCAAGTGGAAGCAGGTGCTGGTGTTCGCCAAGACCCGCAATGGCGTGGACGCGCTGGTGGAAAAACTTCAGGGCCTGGGCATCAATGCCGACGGCATCCACGGCGACAAACCCCAGGCGACCCGCCAGCGCGCGCTGGATCGTTTCAAGGCCAGCGAAATTCAGATTTTGGTCGCGACCGACGTTGCGGCCCGAGGTCTGGATATCGAAGACCTGCCGATGGTGGTCAACTTCGACCTGCCGATCGTGGCTGAGGACTACATCCACCGCATCGGTCGTACCGGTCGCGCGGGTGCCACCGGTGAGGCCATTTCCCTGGTGTGCGCGGATGAAGTGAATCAGCTGTCCGCCATTGAGATGCTGACCCGCCAGACCCTGACGCGCCAGATGGAGCAGGATTTCGAACCTGAGCATCGGGTGCCGGATACGGATTCCAGCGGTCAGGTGGTGAAGAAGCCGAAAAAACCGAAGAAGCCAAAGACCTCCGGTGGCGGCAAGCGCAATTTGGGTAAATGGGTCGAGAGCGGGGACGCTTCGGCGGTGGAACCTTCGATCAAGCCTGTGCGCAAAGTGCCGGTGTTTAACACTGGGCCGCGTAAGAAGAAGCCTTGATTACACGCGGCGTCTGTTAGGCCGCCATCGCGAGCAGGCTCGCTCCCACATTTGATCTGTGTCGTATGACGATCCAGTGTGGGAGCGAGTCTGCTCGCGAAGGGCGCGCCGCAGACTTCAAGCCTTACGCTTCAACCACGCCACCATCCCCAGCCCAGCCGCCTGCCCACTGGCAAAACACCCCGTCAGCAAATAGCCGCCCGTCGGCGCTTCCCAATCCAGCATTTCCCCCGCGCAGAACACGCCAGGCAGTTGCTTGAGCATCAAGCGCTCATCCATCGACTCGAACTTCACTCCACCCGCACTGCTGATGGCTTCGTCCAGTGGGCGGGTTTTCACCAGCGTCAGTGGTAATGCCTTGATCGCCTTGGCCAGCAATACCGGATCGGCAAAGCACTCGGCGGCGGTCAGCTCTCGCAACAACGCTGCTTTGACGCCATCAAGGCCAAGCTGACTGTGCAAGTGTTTGGACATCGAGCGTGAACCGCGCGGTTTGCCCAGTGCAGCCTCAACTTTATCCACAGGCCGGCCGGGCAACAGGTCGATATGAATGGTCGCCGAACCGTGCAAGTTGATGGCCTCGCGGATCGGCGCCGACAGGGCGTAGATCAAGCTGCCTTCAATGCCGGTGGCAGTCATCACGCATTCGCCGAGGCGCGGGATGTCGTCATTGAGGCCGATGGCGATGTTTTTCAGCGGTGTGCCAGCGAATTTACTGACCATCAATTCGCTCCAGGCCTGCACCTCGAAGCCGCAATTGCTCGGTTGCAGCGGCGCCAGTCCTACACCGTGCTGTTCCAGTGGCAGCATCCAGGCACCGTCCGAACCGAGGCGCGACCAACTGCCGCCGCCGAGGGCAAGCAGGGTTGCGTCGGGCGTTAAGGTTTTTTCACCTTCGGGACTGGATACTTTCAGGCTGCCATCGGCATTCCAACCGACCCAGCGATGGCGGGTGTGGATAACTACGCCAGCATCGCGCAGGCGTTTAAGCCACGCACGGAGCAGGGGCGCGGCTTTCATGTCCGTAGGAAATACCCGGCCGGAGCTGCCGACAAAGGTTTCGATGCCCAGATCATGAATCCACTGGCACAGGGCATCCGCGCCGAAGGAGCGCAGCAGCGGTGCAATCTGCGGCGCTCGTTCGGCGTAGCGCGAGAGGAACGCCGGGTAGGCTTCGGAGTGGGTAATGTTCATGCCGCCGACGCCGGCCAGCAGGAATTTTCGCCCCACGGACGGCATGCCGTCGTACAGATCGACCTTGATCCCGGCCTGGCTCAACACCTCAGCGGCCATCAGGCCGGCGGGGCCGCCGCCGATGATGGCGACGTGCGGGGGAGGGCTGGGGAGGATTGGGTCATGGAATGCGCTGCGGTATGGCTGGATAAGCCGCGCATTCTACCAGCACAAATCAGGGGGAGCGGGCTTGCTCGCGAAGAGGAAGTGTCAGTCGACATCAATGTTGCCTGATACATCGCTTTCGCGAGCAAGCCCGCTCCCACATTGGTTCTGTGGTGTTCATAAATAGGTGGTTAAAAAACAACCAGTCTTTTGTAGGCTATGTGCAGCAACGCCTGCAGGCGCTTTCACTCAGGTTATCCACAGGCAGTTCCACAGGCATTGTGGGTAAAGCATCCACAACTCAGTGACAACCTGATGACTGCCAGACCCGTTGCGCGCTGTGATGAAGGATGCCGTGACGCCGGGCCAGGGCCTGGCGGTCCTTGCTGTAGCCGCCGCCGATCACCCCGACCACCGGGATGTCCCGGCCCAGGCAGTGGCGCATCACGCTTTCATCGCGGGCGGCGACGCCTTCGTCCGTCAGCTTCAGGTAACCCAGCGCGTCATCCTTATGCACATCGACGCCTGCGTCATACAGCACCAGGTCCGGTTGGTAGAGCGGCAGCAAGTAGTTGAGCGCGTCGTCTACCACCTTCAGGTAATCGGCGTCGCCCATGCCCTTGGGCAGTGGAATGTCCCAATCACTTTCAGCCTTGCGTGCGGGAAAATTCTTTTCGCAGTGCAGGGAAACGGTTACCGCGTCCGGGGTGTTGTGCAGAATCCGTGCAGTCCCGTCGCCCTGGTGTACGTCGCAATCGAAGATCAACACCCGATTCACCCGACCGCTTTCCAGCAGGTAATGGCTGATCACCGCCAGGTCATTGAAGATGCAGTCAGCATGACTTTCTCTTAAATGTAAATTTATTTAGAAATAAGTTAATAAAAACAATACTTTATAATTGCTTTTGCGTAAAGGTGAATTGTAGCCTAGGGTTTATTATTGTTTACCTAATGAGTGTGTAAACAATGAACCCTTATAAAATCAAGCTCGTGCGGTTCGATAGTGGTGAACGTTTTCCCGTGCTTTGTTCTCGGCAAGGCGGTATGCCCGTGCACAGCGCGACCCTTTGGGCGCTGACAGAGTTACGAACGGCTAATTTGTCAACGAACACACTCCATCAAGCACTTCGGTCGCTTATGGTGCTGTTCATTGTTCTTGATGAACTAGAAATAGATTTGTCCACCCGTTTGCGTGGCGGCCAGTTTTTAACGGTAGGAGAGATAGAGGCTATCGTTGGGGCGTGTAAACTGCCAATTGCAGCGGGCGACAGAAAACGATCTGGAGATGGAATATTCATATGGTCATCTTCTACCAGTGGCTCTAATTCGCAAATAATTCATCCCGCCACTATTGCCATACGGCTTTTATACATTGCCCGATACCTTGACTGGGTTGCGACCGATCATTTACTAAAAACAGGGGTCGGAAACCCACATTTCACTGGGCTGGAAAAAATCCGGGAGCTTGTATCTAATACCATCAAGGCTCGCATGCCTTCAGTACATCGCTTTTCCAGTGTTGCGCCTCGCGAGGGCCTCACTGAACAAATGTTATCGGTGCTGCAACAGGTGGTTGCTCCAGAGTTTGAGCACAACCCGTGGTCTCATGACTATGCCCGTCAGCGAAACTATTTAATGATCCGATGGTTATTGTCGTTGGGAGTGCGACGGGGTGAATTGCTTGGTGTGAAGATCTCGGATATCAACTTTCAGAACAATGAAGTTTTAATTGCTAGGAGAGCAGATGATCCTGCGGATCCGCGGTTGAGACAACCCAATGCCAAAACGAACGGTCGACTATTAGCGCTCGACGCAGAGTTGGCAGAGCTCACACGAACGTATGTAATGACTATTCGTCGTAATATTACAGGCGCGCGTAAACATGAATACCTTTGGGTGGCCGGTGGGTCCGGAAAGCCACTGAGTCTAGCGGGGCTGAATAAAATATTCGTCACTTTACGGCAACACTGCCCGGAATTGCCGGAAAATCTCTGCCCTCATCTTCTGCGCCATACCTGGAACGATCTTTTTTCTGAAGCAGTTGATAGAAACAACGTGTCGGCGACCGTGGAGCAAAAACTGCGGTCGCGGCTGATGGGGTGGTCCGAAACATCCGGAATGGCGAATGTGTATAACCAGCGCCACATCAAGAGGAAAGCCACCGCAGTGTCCTTGAAAATGCAAGAACGATTGCGTGTGGAGGCTCATCCCGATGAGTAAAAATCTAGAGAAAGAATTCGTAATGGCTGGAAGTGATATCTGTCCTTCACTTCCATCGATAGTTCGGAGCAAAAGCGGGATTGCGTTTGACCCTAACCGGCTTGCTTGGTCGTACCGGGACGGTGTGGATTCGGTTTACATGGATTTTTCTGGGCTGCATTTTACCCCCACGCTCATGGCTTCGGTCCGTCTTACGTTGATTTGGTTTGCCGAAAATAGAGCGCCAAGTACCTTGATGGGGCACTTTAGTGGATTGAAAGTATTTGCCTTGCGATTGCAAAAGGCTCGCGTTGAACCGTTGGAGTCTATCGGCGGAAATGACGTATTGATACATAGCGATACTAATGACTTTCGAACACGCAATCTCTTCGCGTTTTTGCGCCGATGGCATGCATTGGCGCTGCCGGGTATTCAGGATGACGTGGTGTATGTCCTGGACAGGAAAAAACTCCGGAAACGAGAAACTGGCATTGCCGTGTTGACGTGGGATCCCGAGTTGGGCCCTTTCACGCCAATTGAGCAAGTGGGTATTCAAGATGCCTTGAATGAAGCTTACGGTGCAGGGCGTTTGAGTGAAGAAATTTACCTGCTGGCGTGGTTATTTATTGCGTTGGGTTCCCGCCCTGTTCAATTGGCAGCCTTGAAAGTGTGTGATGTTGTGCGCACTGTGGCTGCGGATGGAGCAGAGTCTTATATCTTATTAGTTCCACGGGCCAAGCAACAAAACCCATTGCTCCGTCAGGAACTCAAGCCCCGAGCGCTCGTGAATCAAATTGGCCGACCGCTGTTTCATTATGCTCAACGAGTCAGTGAGCGCTTTATTGGAGAGTTTCCAGACACCCAGCAGGCGCCCTTGTTTCCTTTCCCCCCGCAGTCACGGTATTTGGTGTCCGGGCAAGGATGGGGCAGGTACCACCGCACCAGCGAAAGCTTACGGAGATTGTTGGTGTCCGCGTTGGACAAGTTGTCCGTCCGCTCCGAACGCACGGGGGCCGTGATTAACATCTGTGCCCTGCGCTTTCGGCGCACGTTAGGGACGAATATTGCGCGTGAAGGTCATGGGGTGTTGGTCATTGCGGACTTACTTGATCATTCGCGAACCGACTCAGCGGGCGTCTATGTTGCCGCTACACCAGAGCTTGCGATGCGGATTGAAAAGGCAACAGCCCTATACATGGCGCCACTGGCTCAAGCTTTTAAAGGTCAGTTGATTGATCACGAGGGCAGTGCGATTCGCGGCGCAGATCGTTCCAGCCGAATTATCGACCTGCGTATCGATCAAAGCGCACGGCCAATGGGGTCATGTGGAAGCTTTAGTTTCTGTGGACTAATTGCCCCGGTGGCCTGTTACACCTGCCAATGTTTTCAACCTTGGTTGGACGGACCGCATGAGGCGGTCCTGGATTTCTTGCTAGAGGCTGCTAAACGCTATCCGGACGGTCGTATTGCGGCGATCAATGATCGAACGCTGCTCGCGGTGGCAGAAGTGGTCCAATTATGTCGCAGCAGAAAGGACCAGGCTCATGGACGATAGGGTTGTCGTGTTCAAGCCCCGAGCGGAACAAACAGCTGAAGACAATCTGCGGGACTTCATTACCCTCGCCAGAGAGGCGCTGACTACCTTTGGCAGTGAGTTGGTCTTTGATGCGGACAGTTGGGATGTCACCAATTTTGTTCGTTTGAAGCGGCGTAATTCTTGTTCTAGCATCCGGTTTCATGGATTCCCCAGTGGTCGAGGGCAGAAGGACTCCTGTTGTTTTCCTCAGCCTTACAAAGACTTTGCCAAAGCCTACTGCCGTTATGATTATGCGTTGTGCGCGTATACAACCGTCAGCTCACGATTGGCCGCGCTCCGTTCCCTGGCTGTAGCTCTGGAAGAAACGGAGAGTTGTGTCACGCCTATCAAAGCAGGGCTGGGGCATTTTAATCGAGCGTGCGCGATACTTAATGAGCGTTACCAAGCCTCCGCCGCTTTTTTGCCGGGGTAGAACTCAGACGCATTTCGCAGTTTCTAGTGGAGCATCAACTCTGTACGGTGCCTCTTCAATGGCAAAATCCGCTTCGGGCGCCAACGACCTTTGAGCGCCGTGTTGGCCCGGAGTTTGATGCATCGCGCCAGGCCCGCCTGCCCTCGTCGGCCTCGTTAGAAGCGATTGCTGAAATTTTCGGAGCCGCCGAGAAATCAGGCGATGTCTTCACCTCCAGTGTGTGTGCATTGCTGGCGTCGGCGCCCAGTCGCATTAATGAGGTACTGTCCATCTCGATACAGTGCGAAGTGGAGGAGTTCGATTCAAAAACAAATCAACAGCTGTACGGAATTCGCTGGTTGCCTTCAAAGGGAGGAAAGGCCCAAGTCAAATGGGTGGTGCAATCCATGGCCAGTGTCGCCCGCGAGGCCGTGAGCAAGCTCAGGTCCATTTCCACACCAGCGCGGGAGGTGGCACGGTGGTATGAACGGCATCCTGATGCGATGTATTTACCAATGGAGCTGGAGGCGCTACGGGGGCGATCATTAATTAGTTCAGAACAGGTGAGCGCCATCGTTTTTCTCACCCCGCCACCCAACGGCAATCAAGCCGCGCGTGGGACCGAATGGTGCAGGAAACAGGGGGTCGTTGAACACATTCCTTATGACCCTCAGCAGAAACATGCCCCGAGATTTCTGTTCGCGGACATTGAACGAGTGATCATTTCTATGCTGCCAGAAAACTTTCCATTGGCGGACCAGAAGAACAACCTGAAGTACAGTGAAGCGCTGTGCTTGACGCGCCTGAATGAGTTAACCGAGTCGTGGGGAACGTACCGTGGCGTAATCGTCTTGCCAGACACCGGTTATATTCAGAAGCAATTGTCCAGTTCGCGAAGGGCCCTCAATATTTTTGATCGCTTCGGTTATTGTGAATTAGATGGCAGTCCAATGCAGATCACGACGCATCAATTTCGCCATTTTTTAAATACCGTGGCACAGATGGGCGGATTATCGCAACTCGACATCGCCAAATGGAGCGGTCGCGCCAAGGTTGGACAAAACAGGTGCTATGACCACCAATCCGACAGGGATGTGTTGGCGCTCGCCAGGTCCGCTTTGGGTGATCCGGAAAAGTCAGCAGGTCATGTGGCAAGCATCCCTCCAAGTAGCTTGATTGCACGGGATCAGTTTGCGACGCTGAAGATCATGACCGCCCATACAACGGATTTGGGGTATTGCCTGCACGATTTTTCCATGCTGCCGTGTCAGCTCTATCGAGATTGTCTCAATTGTGATGAGCATGTGTGCATCAAAGGTGATGTGGTCCGAGAGAAGGCTATACGTCAGCATCGTCAGGAAACCCAGGTCCTCTTAGCGAAAGCCTTGGAAGCGCTGGGCGAGGAGGAGTTCGGTGCCAACCGTTGGGTCGAACACCAGACACTGACCCTTAAACGACTGGATGAACTGTGTGCCATTTTTGAGGACTCTTCCGTTGCCGCGAATGCGATTATCCAGCCGCGCGGTATCGTCCCAGCGTCCAGGCTGGAACAGTTACTGGCCCATCATAAAATATTGAACAACCGTGATGTGCCGGTACCGGACAATGAAGATCCAAATGTGCCATGCATAGAGGCTGAGGATTTGTAATGTCTCGTTCGAGAAATCTAACCCCAGATGCTATAGAGCAGATCGTATCGATCCTTGATGGTTGGTCTGGGAAATTGACGTGGGACCTGCTGATCCAAAGCGTCGCTCGCCGTTTGCGGGGGACCTATACGCGTCAAGCGTTGCATAAGCATGAACGGATCAAACGCGCCTTCATGCTGCGCAAGCAAATACTCTCAACTTCGGTTGGGACGAGGAAAGTCATCAGTCCCGAATCGCAAGTGGCAAACGACCGAATTGCACGTTTGGAAGGCGAGAGTGCGCGGCTGCAAATGGAGAATGATCGACTACTTGAACAATTTGTGCGCTGGGCTTACAACGCATATACCCGTGGCTTGGATGAGCAATTTCTATCCCGTCCTCTACCCATCATCAATCGACAGCAGACACCCTAGTGTGGTGTTTCACAAGTAAGGCTGAATCCGCGATCCACTGATCGCGTAGGCTGTCCAACAACATGGACGGCACTCAAGCTCAGCATCGACGAAGGCCTCCGAAACGGCCTTACTCAGCTGGGTATAACCTTCTGGCAGCACAACTCCGAACTCGTAAAGCAGCCCACGTAAGCCGGTGCTCTGCATGAAGCGAAACTTCAGCAACTGGGAGCGGATACGGTGTAGCGAGAGGATTGCCTGCTGATCAGCCTGCTTGATTGCCACCAGGCAAGCGCCGGGCTGCTGCACCGCTGTCCAGATGGCTTGAGCGTCAGCCGCATCGGTTTTGTTTCGCAGCACAAAGGGGCGTGCCGAACGATGGGCGAGTAGTCGTACCTCATGCACCTGCGGTTGAAGCTGACGTGCCCATCTGTGGGCACTGCCACAGGCCTCGATTGCCACCAGTCTGATCGGATAATTTGCACAGAACGCTAGCACTTCATCACGGCGCAGCTTGATACGCTCGATCCTTCCAGTGCACTGATCACGGTATGCAACTGGAAAACCTTCTTGGCGATGTCCATGCCAATTACGCTATGTTTCATGGCAGGATCCTCCTGCTCAAGTGGTGTTTGTTATCCACTCTCCACTTTGGCACCTTGATGCCGGGGCAGCGAGAATTCTCTGTCGATGTAGGGGGGCTGCGGCCGGCCCGCTGACGGGGGAGGCGTCCATATAAGTTTCCCTAGGGGCCAGAAGGCAGCTACGCCATAATGCGCGCCGAGCTAAAAGGAGCATCCAATGAGCAGCACTGCAAACAATGCTGAAGGCGAAAAAATTCTTATTGTTGATGACGATCCAGGGCTGAGCAGCCTGCTGGAACGTTTTTTCGTCAGCAAGGGCTACCGTGCCCGCGCCGTACCGAACACCGAACAAATGGACCGCTTGCTGGCGCGTGAAGTGTTCAACCTGGTCGTCCTCGACCTGATGCTGCCTGGCGAAGACGGTTTGACCGCCTGCCGCCGCCTGCGCGGCGCGAACAATCAGATCCCGATCATCATGCTGACCGCCAAGGGCGATGAGCTGAGCCGCATCAAAGGCCTGGAGCTGGGCGCCGACGATTACCTGGCCAAGCCGTTCAACCCGGACGAGTTGATGGCCCGGGTCAAAGCGGTCTTGCGTCGTCAGGCAGCGCCAGTGCCGGGTGCACCGGGCAGCGAAGACGAAAGTGTGACCTTCGGTGACTACGAACTGTCCCTGGCCACCCGCGAACTCAAACGCGGCGATGAAGTGCACATGCTCACCACCGGTGAGTTTGCGGTACTCAAGGCCTTGGTCATGAACGCCCGTCAGCCACTGACCCGCGACAAGCTGATGAACCTGGCCCGTGGCCGTGAGTGGGATGCCCTGGAGCGTTCCATCGACGTGCAGATCTCTCGTCTGCGCAAGATGATCGAACCCGATCCATCCAAGCCACGCTACATCCAAACGGTCTGGGGCATGGGCTACGTGTTCGTTCCGGACGGCGCCGCCACCAAGTGATTGGCGATTTTTAGGAGCTGGTCGTGCGGATGAGGTTGTCCGCAGACTCGCGATCCGCAATGTGCGAGCATCGCTCGCTCCTGCAAGTGTGTAGCGGTTATCCATGAAAACCCCTGTTTGGTTCCCCCAGAGTTTCTTCTCCCGCACCCTGTGGCTGGTGCTGATTGTCGTCCTGTTCTCCAAGGCACTGACCCTGGTTTATCTGTTGATGAACGAAGACGTGTTGGTGGACCGCCAATACAGCCACGGCGTCGCCCTGACGCTGCGCGCCTATTGGGCCGCCGATGAAGAAAACCGCACCAAGATTGCCGATGCCGCGACCCTGGTCCGGGTGGTGGGCGCAGGCGTGCCGGAAGGCGAACAACACTGGCCGTACAGCGAAATCTATCAGCGGCAGATGCAGGCAGAGCTGGGTGCCGACACTGAAGTTCGATTACGCATGCATTCCCCGCCGGCGTTGTGGGTCCGGGCGCCAAGCCTGGGCGATGGCTGGCTGAAAGTGCCGCTGTACCCGCATCCGCTGCGCGGCCAGAAAATCTGGAACGTGCTTGGCTGGTTCCTCGCCATCGGCTTGCTCTCCACCGCCTCGGCGTGGATCTTCGTCAGCCAGCTCAATCAACCTTTGAAGCGCCTGGTCTATGCCGCAAGGCAACTCGGCCAGGGTCGCAGCGTGCGCCTGCCGATCAGCGACACGCCGAGCGAGATGGCCGAGGTTTACCGCGCCTTCAACCAGATGGCCGAGGATGTTGAACAGGCCGGTCGCGAGCGTGAATTGATGCTCGCCGGCGTGTCCCACGACCTGCGAACGCCGCTGACCCGTCTGCGGCTGTCCCTGGAGCTGATGGGTGACCACAGCGACCTGAGCGACGACATGGTGCGCGACATCGAAGACATGGACGCGATTCTCGACCAGTTCCTGGCGTTCATTCGCGACGGTCGTGACGAGTCGGTGGAAGAGGTGGACCTGAGCGACCTGGTGCGCGGAGTCGCCGCGCCGTACAACCAGACCGAAGAGAAAGTACGCTTGCGCCTGGAGCCGATTCAGCCGTTTCCGTTACGCCGGGTGTCGATGAAACGCTTGCTGAACAACCTGATCGGCAACGCCTTGCACCATGCCGGCAACGGTGTTGAGGTCGCGGCTTATGTGTCTGGCGACACCAGCGCGCCGTATGTGGTGCTGAGCGTCATGGACCGTGGGGCGGGGATTGATCCGTCGGAGCTGGAGGCCATCTTCAACCCATTTACCCGTGGTGATCGGGCTCGGGGCGGCAAGGGCACCGGGTTGGGCTTGGCAATCGTGAAGCGGATTGTTTCGATGCATGGCGGCAATGTTGAGCTACGTAACCGGTCCGGGGGTGGGCTGGAGGCGCGGGTGCGATTGCCGCTTGGACTGATGCTGCCTAGAGACGCTGTGTAATCTGATTGTTCCCACGCTCTGAACTGAGGGGGCGGCAGAAATCTTGGACTGGTTTATGCCGTAAGTCCTAGGCTCTCTCGGTATTCAAGTGGACGAGCTTTGTACGTAGACGACTCGGGCATAACATATCGGTTAATCCGGGCCACTGAGACTACCCGATGTCACCTCCGCATGATTAGCAGCCACAGGCTGCCGTCTTGTTCGTGAAAATTTATGGGTATCGATAATGCTACGTATCGTAAAGTTACATTTTACGAAGTACCGTTCGCGCTCCTCGAGCGGAGCGTTGTGAAACGCACGCGACAACACAAAAAACACTAGAGATAAACAATGTTCATCGGCTATGCGCGCGTCTCGACACAGGATCAAAATCTTGATTTGCAACGCGAAGCGTTGATCAAGGCCGGGTGCCAGAAGGTCTTTGAAGATAAGGTGAGCGGCATCAGGGCCGAACGCCCCGGGCTGGGCAGGGCCCAGGAGATACTCCGCGAGGGCGACACTTTGGTGGTCTGGAAGCTGGATCGCTTGGGGCGTAGCGTCAAACAATTGGTTGATCTGGTCGGCAAGCTGCACAAGCAGGGAGTTCAATTCAAGAGCCTGACCGACTCCATCGACACTGGCACCCCCTCAGGTCGATTCTTCTTTCATGTCATGGCCAGTCTTGCTGAGATGGAGCGCGAGCTGATTGTCGAACGTACCCGTGCGGGGCTTGAGTTCGCCCGTCTTCTAGGACGTACGGGAGGTCGCAAGCCAAAAATGACCGAGAGCAAGATCGTATCAGCCAAAAAACTGTTGGCCAGCGGCGTTCCAGCCAGGGATGTGGCCCAGAACTTAGGTGTGTCCGTGCCAACGCTATACCGCTGGCTTCCAGCTTCAGGGCGAGCTTGACGCACATCAAATCTATTTCCTGATCCGTACCTTTTGAGATAAGTCTCATGTCACCACCGGCTTGTTGTTATGTAGTATTCCTCCTATAAGTATGAAGTACTTCCATTGCAATACAGCTCTCGATCGCGCCGCCCAACGTGGGCCCCTGCATATTGTGAGTGCCTTTGCCTGCTAGCAAGGTCTGAGTCTTGGCCAGCTGGCAGTCGATGGCAAATCCAATGAAATCACCGCCATCCCAGCGAGTTCGACCCACACAGCGCGGATCGGGAACATTGGAAAACGAATCAAGCAGACCATTAAGCACAGGCCGCTCCAGAAGAAAATCACTGGCGTAGTATCGCTTAAATCAGATTCGCGGAATTTGATGCGTAAGCCCAGGGACGTAGTCCTGCACAATGATGCTCTCAAAAACGAGGGTTTTTGAGAAAAAACCGAACTAATAATCCGGTCTTTTTGGCCTTGGCTCACCTCGTATACGAGTACTTCTCCCCCTCTCCGGCTCCTGTCCAGCCTTTATTGTCGGATCAGACATGGCCCGACAAGGGAACAGCGCAGGCAAACGAGTCATAACGCCTGGAGTACACATGACATCAGGCCTTAATATATAAACAGGTACTGCTTATGTATTAAATTTTTGCAGTATTTAAGGTCGCTCACACGTTTCACGACTTAATAATTCGCGCCGGCCTCGTCTCGGACGGGTGACGCCACATCACACCCTCTCGCAACTCAACTTTAGCGCGACAGTTAAGAATTATATTTCGAGAGCTATTTTTGAGAACTGTTAGTGTCGATTTAAATTTGATGCGCCTCATCGTTACTGGCAATATTGCGTAGGATGTATTTTCATACAGCGTCCGCGAACGGCGATATGAGATTTGTCTTGAAGAAAGGGCTTGCACGTCAAATTCAGGCGATGCACTGACACTGCTCTGGGCTCCTGAATTCAGCTCCGGGGAATACGCAGGCAAGAAGTACAGGGTCAGGCTTTGGAACTCAGGACGTTGGAGCAGTGCCCGTACCGCTTTCGCCGCATGAATGGAGGCGCTGTCTACGACCACGACCAGAGGCCTGGCTGTCCGCTTTAACAACTGCCTCAAGCAGCCAACGTCATCGTCCCCCAAGTTCCCGACAAGTGCAGCCCACCAGAACTGAGCACTGCCCCCATAACGTTGAGTCGACCGGCTTTCTGTGGCGGAGTCTTATGGGTCTTGCCGCGCAAGGTCCAGGCGCTACGCACCGGAGGGGGGCAATGAGAAGCCCGCTTCATCCACGTAAGCCAATGCGATTTCGCGGTCCAGCGCCTTCCACCTCAGCGGCTCAAGCTCTTCACTGCTTCTGGCGAAGGCCTGGGTGTCACGGTTTTTTTAAACTGTAGCGGGTCCGTTTCCAGACGAGTCCCAGATGCTTGAGAGCATTTTTCACGGTGTTCAGGTGCACCGTAACGGCGAACTCTTCTACCAGCCGCTGATGTATCTCTTCGGCACTCAAAGGGCTTGTTTGCGCCCACCCCTCAATCGTCGACAGATAGGCCGACAGCTTGCCTGGCGCACCTGAACGGGGCGCATCAAACAGACCTGCAAAGCCTTTGTTCAACCACTGTTGTCGACGCTCGTAGACGGTTTGCGTGCATACCCCCTGGGCTTCGGCCACCACTTTTGAGGTGTCGCCGCGAGCAAGCCGTAGCAAGGTTTGCGCCCTATCCCGACTACGCCAATCTTTGCCCTTGCGAACGATAGCTTCCAGCTTGAGGATTTCTTCTTCGGTCAACAGTAAGGGCTTGTGTTTCATGGACAAGAGGCTCAATCATCGGCATTTATGCGGGCCGACATAATGACCTAATTTTTTGCTGAGCGCTTAAGCTGGCTGATAACGCTGGGATGGCGGTGATTTTATTGGATTTACGATCGACGGCCACTGGCCAAGACTCAGACCTTGCTCGCAGACAAAGGCACTCACAATATGCAAGGAGCCACGTTGGGCGGCGCGATCGAACGAACGGCGCACGGTTTTACCATCAATGGCAATGACGTCCCTGTCCTGCGGCGCAGGAGAACCTGACACCCATTGAGAGAAGTGCTACTCAAAGGTGGCGGGACCCAGAATACTGAAGATGCGGTGGAAAGTATCATGCGACGGAATGCCTTCAGGCAGACTCAAAAAGTGCGCAGCCAGTCTTTTTTTGCCTGGCTATAGTCGACCATGTCCACCCAGCTTTCTGCGCCGGCAATCACCGCACACACGACGATGACGAGGGTATCAAGGAAGCGGTGGCGAGTTCGACCCACACGGAGCGGATCGGAACATCGGAAAACGAATCAAGCAGGCCATTAAGCACAGGGCGTTCCAGAAGAAATCACTGGCGCAGTATCGCTTAAATCAGATTCGCGGAGTTTGATGCGTAAGCTCTGGCCTTAAAGGTTTCCATTCAGCGCATTAATTTAATTGACCTCCCCACGCCCAGAAGCCGGAAGCCAGCGGTATAGCGTTTGCTTGGACACGCCTAAACCCTCGGCCACGTCCCTGGCTGGAATGCCGCTGACCAGCAGTTTCTGGGCTAAAATGATTTTGTTCGTGGTCATTTTTGGCTTGCGCCCCCCCCGCGGGTCTCGCCGCTCGGCCTAGATTAAGGGCTGCTTCTAGCCCAGCACGGGTGCGCTCGTCGATCAGCTCGAGCTCCATCTCCGCGAGGCAAGCCATGAAATGGAAGAAGAATCGACCTGAAGGGGTACCGGTGTCGATGGAGTCGGTCAGGCTCTTGAATTGAACCCCCTGCTTGTGCAGCTTGGCGACCAGATCAACCAATTGTTTGACGCTACGCCCCAAGCGATCCAGCTTGCAGACCACCAAAGTGTCGCCCTCACGCAATATCTCTTGCATCCTGATCAGGCCTGGGCGCTCATCCTGCGTACCACTTACCTTGTCTTCAAAGACCTGGTGGCACCCCGCCTTGATCAAAGCTTCGCGTTGTAAATCAAGGTTTTGATCCTGTGTTGAGACACGCGCATAGCCGATGAGCATGATTTATCTCTTGTGGTGTTTAGTGTTTATCACTCGATAGCCCGACCATCATGGTCGGTATCGAGGCGTATTTAGCTACGTCGTAAATTTGCCATCCGAAACTCGATCACCAGGTCGCGAACGGTGCTTTGTTTGAGTAACGTTCGGCGCCTTAAATTATCGAAACTCATCTAGAAACGACGAGTCGAGAACTCTGTTTAGAGAACGGTTTTCGAGAACTGCTAGCCCTCGCAATCACTGCCCCTTCATCGCGTTGATAAAACCCTCTCAAAAACCCTCGTTTATAAGAACAAGGAGTTTGTATCAGGGGTTACGCATGAAATTTTCAGGGCGGGTGGGCTGATGCATGTTTGGCTGTTTCAAACAGGCATTTTCGACGACTTTTCAGGGTTGCCAGTGATTTTTGAGGCTGACAAAAGACGAGTTAATCCGGCTCTACACCTTTAGCGGTGCTGAGCTAGCCATTATCAGGCAGCGGCCTTAATCGGGTGAGGGGGCTATGGAATACCGCCTATCTGGAGCGGGCCGCAAACGCCTTGCGCAATCGCGGGCAAGGCGTTGATGACGCGTTGTTGCAATACCTATCACCAGCTGGGCTGGGAACACATCAACTTGACCAGCGACGACCGTTGGTGCAGCCGCACCAAGGTCGGCGAGGGGAAGTTCCGGCTGCTATGAGCGCGGCCACCAGTTTATTAGCGTGCTTTAAATTCCGTTTTCTGAGACGGCCCCAAGTTTATCAATCGAGCCAACTGCTTTGCGAAGCATCGGCATATTTGTCGCGAGAGGTGTGAGTGTTGAATACAAACGTAGTGAATGTCGCCGTAGTGGACGGCAAGACGATTACCGAAGCAACAGAGCTTCAGGTCGCCAATTCAGGTGAGCCCGTTCGGATCAAAGCGATCACTAACGGTAAATATATCCTTGCCGAAGGCGACAAAGGTGTCGCACCGGAAAACATTACCATCAAGCGCGTAGGCAAAGACCTGCACGTGGCCCTGGAAGGCACGGATCCCGATCAGCCCCAGCTGATCATCGAAGGTTTCTTTGATTCACAAGGTCAGTTGGTGGGTGTCGGGGAGGACGGTGCTTACTACGAGTACATTTCTTCGGGTGGCGAACAGGACCAATCTGCGGCATTCCTCATCGAGGGTGTGTCCTCGCCCCAGGTCTTGGGGTCGGAGCAGCTGGTGGGCTTTGGCAACGGCTTGGTCGCCGGTAGTGGGATTAGCTGGTTCTGGCCCGCCGTGCTGGGGTTGGCCGGGCTTGGTTTGGTGGGCGCCGCTTTTGCCGCCGGTGGTGGTGGTGGTGGTGGTGGTGGTGGTGGTGGTGACGATGACAATGGTGGTGGCTCGGGCGGGCAACCTAAGACCCCTAGTTTGGACGATGTCAATGACAACGTTGGGGACGAGACGGGTCGCATCGAGAACGGCGGCGTCACCGACGACAGCACCCCGACCTTCAGCGGTGAAGGTACTCCGGGTAACATCATTATTATCAAAGATGGCGACGACGTCATCGGCGAAGCCGTCGTGGGTGACGATGGCAAATGGGAATTCACGCCTGATCCCCCGCTCAGTGATGGCTCCCACATTATTGTCATTGTTGAAAAAGACCCCGCCGGTAATGAAAGCGAGCCTTCCGATGGCTTCGAACTGATTGTGGACCTGACAGCTCCGGACAAGTCCGTCATCACCGATGTCCAGGACAATTTCGGCGATCAGACAGGTCTGGTGGGGCAAGCGGATGTGACCGATGACAACACCCCCACCCTCAACGGTACGGCCGAGCCCGGTTCGACGGTCGAAGTGTTTGCCAACGGCAAAAAATTGGTGAAGCGCCTGTCAATGCCGATGGGACGTGGTCGTTTACGCCAAACCCGGCGCTGGCAGACGGTGAATATAAGTTCACCACGGTGGCGGTCGACGAGGCGGGTAACCGCGGGTTGGAGTCCGATCCTTATGTCCTGACCATTGATACCAGCGCCCCGATAGCAGGGGCGGTGATC
>NZ_JAEKEZ010000014.1 GCF_016650815.1 Pseudomonas sp. TH31
GCACACCGAACTGCTGGCAATGCCGCGAATACAACCACTGGTAGGCCTGATCGATGCTCGCATCGGCCATGTCCGAGAGGTCGCGGCAGGTCTGGATCAAGTCGGCCTGGCGTGTCAGGTCACGCCAGATGATGCGCACTTGCTGGCGGGTGCGTTGGCGGCGCAGGGCCCGGCCGAGTTCATCTTCGGTTTGCGCCGCATTCACTGCCGCCGCAATCTGCGCGCACAGCTCACCGGGGGCGAAGCGACGATCCAGTTCGCCGGACTGCACCAGCGCCAGCAACATCAAAGGGTCACGAACGCTCTGTTCAATGACGAAGTCGCTGGCGCCAGCGACACGGGCGAATTGCGCCCAGCGCTCAGGCGTCCAGGCAGACAGGCCATGATCGTCTTCCAGTAAGGCGACGGCGGCACGGAACGACTGCTCGGCACGGATGACCAATGGCTCAAGAATGGCGGGCAGTTCGGCAAGCGAAGGCAGGGTCATGGTCTATCCTTGATCGGCGTGTGAAGGGGCGCATGTAGTGATTCTTGAAAACACGCTACGTGACCGACTGTCGAACAAAGGTTAGAAATAGCTGAAATTTCTTTTATTTTGGCAGCCAACATCAAGCTTTCACCTTTTTCGGTTGGCAAAAGACCAACCTTAACGATTATTCTCACAACGCAGCCGGAGGCCACAAGCCATTCATCTGTAGTTTTACTACTCGTCTATACATTCGAAAGGCTGAAATGCCCGTTGATTTGTAGTAAAACTACACGCCGCCGGAACAACCTCTCGGCAATCCAAGAATTTATATCGTCTGCCCACAAGGCCAGTCGCAAACTCAGGCAACCGATTCTGGAAGCCTTTCCGCCCTGGAGCAAGCCATGCAAGACCTCGATCCCGTCGAAACCCAGGAGTGGCTGGACGCCCTGGAATCGGTTCTCGACAAAGAAGGCGAAGACCGCGCTCACTATCTGATGACCCGTATGGGCGAATTGGCGACCCGTAGCGGTTCGCAACTGCCTTACGCCATCACCACGCCATACCGCAACACCATTCCAGTTACCCACGAAGCACGCATGCCTGGCGACCTGTTCATGGAACGCCGCATTCGCTCGTTGGTACGCTGGAACGCGATGGCCATGGTGATGCGCACGAACCTGAAAGATTCTGACCTGGGCGGTCACATCTCCAGCTTCGCTTCCAGTGCAACCCTGTACGACATCGGCTTCAACTACTTCTTCCAGGCCCCGACCGACGAACACGGCGGCGACCTGATCTACTTCCAGGGCCACACCTCGCCAGGCGTTTACGCCCGTGCGTTCATGGAAGGTCGCATCACCGAAGAACAAATGAACAACTTCCGCCAGGAAGTCGACGGCCAGGGCCTGTCGTCCTATCCGCACCCTTGGCTGATGCCTGACTTCTGGCAGTTCCCGACTGTATCCATGGGTCTGGGCCCGATCCAGGCGATCTACCAGGCACGCTTCATGAAGTACCTGGAAGCCCGTGGTTTCATTCCTGAAGGCAAGCAAAAAGTCTGGTGCTTCCTGGGCGACGGTGAGTGTGACGAGCCGGAATCCCTGGGCGCGATCTCGCTGGCTGGCCGCGAGAAGCTCGACAACCTGATCTTCGTCATTAACTGCAACCTGCAGCGCCTTGATGGCCCGGTTCGCGGCAACGGCAAGATCATCCAGGAACTCGAAGGCGTGTTCCGCGGTGCTCAGTGGAACGTGACCAAAGTTATCTGGGGCCGTTTCTGGGACCCACTGTTGGCCAAAGACGTCGACGGTATCCTGCAACGTCGCATGGACGAAGTCATCGACGGCGAGTACCAGAACTACAAAGCCAAAGACGGCGCGTTCGTGCGTGAACACTTCTTCAACTCGCCAGAACTCAAGGCGATGGTTGCCGATCTGTCCGACGACGAGATCTGGAAACTCAACCGTGGCGGCCACGACCCGTACAAGGTCTACGCGGCGTACCACGAAGCGGTCAACCACAAAGAACAACCGACCGTCATCCTGGCCAAGACCATCAAAGGTTATGGCACCGGTGCCGGCGAAGCGAAAAACACCGCGCACAACACCAAGAAAGTCGATGTCGACAGCCTGAAGTTGTTCCGTGATCGTTTCGACATCCCGGTCAAAGACGAAGAGCTGGAAAACCTGCCCTTCTTCAAACCAGAACCAAACAGCGCCGAAGCCCGCTACCTCAGCGAGCGCCGCACTGCATTGGGCGGTTTCGTGCCGCAGCGTCGCGCCGAGAGCTTCAGCGTGCCGACGCCGTCACTCGATACCCTCAAGGCTATCCTTGATGGCTCGGGTGACCGTGAGATTTCCACCACCATGGCTTTCGTGCGAATCCTCGCGCAACTGGTCAAGGACAAGGAAATCGGTCCACGCATCGTTCCGATCATCCCGGACGAAGCCCGTACCTTCGGTATGGAAGGCATGTTCCGTCAGTTGGGCATCTACTCGTCCGTCGGCCAGCTCTACGAGCCAGTCGATAAAGACCAGGTGATGTTCTACCGCGAAGACAAGAAAGGCCAGATCCTCGAAGAAGGCATCAACGAAGCAGGCGCCATGAGCTCCTTCATCGCTGCCGGTACTTCGTACTCCAGCCACAACCAGCCAATGCTGCCGTTCTACATCTTCTACTCGATGTTCGGCTTCCAGCGTATCGGCGACCTCGCCTGGGCCGCTGGCGACAGCCGTACCCGTGGCTTCCTGATCGGCGGCACCGCCGGCCGGACCACGCTGAACGGCGAAGGCCTGCAACACGAAGATGGTCACAGCCACATCCTGGCCGGCACCATCCCGAACTGCCGCACCTTTGATCCAACCTACGGCTATGAGCTGGCGGTGATCATCCAGGACGGCATGAAGAAGATGACCGAAGAGCAGCAGGACGTTTTCTACTACATTACCGTGATGAACGAGTCCTACCAGCAGCCAGCCATGCCGGCCGGTGTCGAGGAAGGCATCATCAAGGGCATGTACCTGCTCGAGGAAGACACCCGCGAAGCGGCACACCACGTTCAGCTGATGGGCTCCGGCACCATCCTGCGTGAAGTCCGTGAAGCGGCGAAGATCCTGCGTGAAGAGTTCAACGTCGGCGCTGATGTCTGGAGCGTTACCAGCTTCAACGAACTGCGTCGCGACGGCCTGGCCGTGGAACGCAGCAACCGCCTGCACCCAGGCCAGAAGCCTAAGCTGAGCTACGTCGAAGAGTGCCTGAACGGCCGTAAAGGTCCGGTCATTGCCTCTACCGACTACATGAAGCTGTTCGCTGAACAAATTCGTCAGTGGGTCCCGTCCAAGGAGTTCAAAGTCCTGGGCACCGATGGTTTCGGCCGCAGTGACAGCCGCAAGAAGCTGCGTCACTTCTTCGAAGTCGACCGTCATTTCGTGGTGTTGGCAGCCCTGGAAGCCTTGGCTGACCGTGGTGATATCGAACCTAAGGTGGTAGCCGAGGCTATCGTCAAGTTCGGGATCAACCCGGAAAAACGCAACCCACTGGACTGCTGAGGAGACAATCTGTGAGCGAACTCATTCGAGTACCTGACATCGGCAGCGGTGAAGGTGAAGTAATCGAACTATTTGTGAAAGTCGGCGACCGTATCGAAGCCGACCAGAGCATCCTGACGCTTGAGTCGGACAAGGCGAGCATGGAGATTCCTGCCCCGAAGGCCGGCATCGTCAAAAGCCTGAAAGTCAAAATCGGCGATCGCCTGAAAGAAGGCGACGAGCTGCTGGAGCTGGAAGTCGAAGGTGCCGCAGCTGCGGCCCCGGCGGCTGCCGCTGCGCAGGCGCCAAAAGCTGAAGCGAAACCGGCTGCTGCACCTGCTCCGGCAGCGGCTGCACCGGCCGCTGCTCCAGCCGCTGCAACCACTCAGCAGATTCACGTGCCGGACATCGGTTCGTCGGGCAAGGCCCAGATCATCGAGATCCAGGTCAAGGTCGGCGACACCGTTGCCGCTGATCAGTCGCTGATCACCCTGGAATCCGACAAGGCGAGCATGGAAATTCCATCGCCTGCCGCTGGCGTGGTCGAAAGCATCAGCGTCAAGTTGAACGACGAAGTCGGTACTGGCGATCTGATCCTGGCGTTGAAAGTGGCAAGTGCTGCGGCCCCTGCTGCTGCCGCACCCGCTCAGGCTGCTGCACCTGCTCCGGCAGCCGCTGCGGCTCCAGCCGCCGCGCCTGCGGCTCCGGTAGCCGACAGCGTTCAGGACATTCATGTCCCGGACATCGGCTCGTCGGGCAAAGCCAAGATCATCGAAGTACTGGTCAAGGCTGGCGACACCGTCACTGCCGACCAGTCGCTGATCACCCTGGAATCCGACAAGGCGAGCATGGAAATTCCATCGCCTGCCGCTGGCGTGGTGGAAAGCGTTTCCATCAAGCTGGATGACGAAGTCGGTACCGGCGACCTGATCCTGAAGCTGAAAGTCAAAGGCGTTGCTCCGGCAGCGGCCCCGGCCCCGGCTCCAGCCGCTGCTGCTCCGGCTGCCGCTGCTCCTGTTGCGGCTCCTGCTGCTGCGCCTGCCGCACCGGTTGCTGCTGCCCCCGTCAAGTCGGGCGCCAAGGTTCACGCTGGTCCGGCAGTACGCCAACTGGCCCGTGAATTCGGCGTCGAACTGAACGCGGTCAGCCCAAGCGGCCCGCACGGTCGTGTGCTCAAAGAAGACGTGCAGGTTTACGTCAAAGCCATGATGCAAAAGGCCAAGCAAGCACCGGCCGCCGCAGCTGGCGCAACCGGCGGCGCGGGCATCCCGCCGATTCCGGTCGTGGACTTCAGCCGCTTCGGTGAAACCGAAGAAGTGCCGATGACTCGCCTGATGCAAATCGGCGCGTCGAGCCTGCATCGCAGCTGGTTGAATATCCCGCACGTGACTCAGTTCGATTCGGCTGATATCACCGACCTGGAAGCGTTCCGCATTGCTCAGAAAGCCGTTGCAGAGAAGGCTGGCGTCAAGCTGACCATCCTGCCCCTGCTGCTCAAGTCCTGCGCGCACCTGCTCAAGGAACTGCCGGACTTCAACAGTTCGCTGGCACCAAGCGGCAAGGCGATCATCCGCAAGAAGTACGTAAACATCGGCTTCGCGGTCGACACTCCGGATGGCCTGCTGGTACCGGTCATCAAGAACGTCGACCAGAAGAGCCTGTTGCAACTGGCAGCCGAAGCCGCTGTGCTGGCCGCCAAGGCCCGCGACAAGAAGCTTACCGCTGACGACATGCAAGGCGCCTGCTTCACCATTTCCAGCCTCGGCCACATTGGCGGCACCGGCTTCACGCCGATCGTCAACGCGCCGGAAGTGGCGATCCTCGGTGTTTCCAAGGCAACCATCCAGCCAGTCTGGGACGGCAAAGCCTTCCAGCCGAAGCTGATGCTGCCGCTGTCGCTGTCCTACGATCACCGCGTGATCAACGGCGCCGCTGCTGCACGCTTCACCAAGCGTCTGAGCGACCTGCTGGCGGACATCCGCACCATCTTGCTGTAACACCGGGCGGCCCTCCCTCGCCGGAGGGCCTGTCGCGTTCCACGATTTCCGAGCGCCACGCTCGTACCTCAACCCCGCCAATTTGGCGGGGCTTTTTTTGCCTGGCAGAAAGTAGCTGGCAACCTCCTACAGGCACGGCTTATTTGGCCTGACCAGTCGCCTGACTCAAAAAATCAAAAGATCGCAGCCTTCGGCAGCTCCTACGGGTTTATGGGCGCCGCTGCGGGCTGCGATTCTTTCGCTCCCACGCATTACTTTCACGCCTTCGCTGGAGAAATCCCCTCGCCTGCCGACACATTCTTATAGCACTTGGCCTTCATGTCTCTTGTCAGTCGGTGCCGCAATGATGCAACCTTGCCGCAGGCAACAGTAAAGAGGGCGAGAGCCCGGCGCGATCAGCATATTCGAAGCGAGTTTCCCCCCATGAAAAGCCAACCCGATGCCGCCAGCCGTAAGGTGGCCGAGGTAGTGACGCAGTTGCCTGTGCCCTCGCGGCTCGGCATGCTGCGTTTCGAACGGCTGAATGAAGCAAGCTGGGCGCTGCTGTTTCTTGATCCCAACTGCGAACGACAGTTCGGCCTCCCGGCCGTGGAGCTCTGCGCACTGGTCGGTTCGCCCTACGCCAGCCTGATGGAGCCCGAAGCGCGCTATCAACTGCATGACGCGATCCAGCTACAACTCGCCGACAGCCCGCATTACCTGATCCGCTACACACTGCACACCGCCGCTGGCACCTTGAGCCTGCTGGAACTGGGCGAAGCCTACAAACAACACAATCGTCATTTGCTGCGCGGCTACTTGCTGGTGGTGGACGGCCTGTTCGAGGGCGAGCCGCTGCTGCCGGCCCTGGACCTGGAAACCCAGAACTCGCGCCTGCAAATTGCCCTGGAACTCAACCAGCGTGCCCAGCAGGAACAACTGCAGCATCTGGACCGGGTGCGTGCCCAGCAAGACTTGATCCTGCTGCTGACCCGCCAGCGCTACAGTTCTGGCAATTCCTTGCAAGAAGCTGCCGAACTGATCACCCGCTGTGCCTGTGATATCTACGAAATCGACTGCGCCAGCCTGTGGAACCTCGAAGGCTCGATGCTGGTGTCGATCTCGGCCTACCACCGCGCGACCCAGGATTACCAACTGCCGGAGCCGATCGACGTCAGCGGTTTCCCGGATTATCTGGAAGCCTTGCAAACCAGTCGGGCTATCGACGCGCACAACGCCATGCGTGACCCGCGTACCCGGCACATGGCTGAAAGCCTGCGCCCGCGGGACGTCAACGCAATGCTCGACGCCAGCATTCGCGTCGATGGCCAGGTGGTCGGCGTGTTGTGCCTGGAACAGACCGGTGCAACCCGCGCCTGGCAGTCAGACGAAATCGCCTTTGCCGGCGAACTGGCGGACCAATTCGCCCAGGTTATCAACAACCACAACCGCCGCACCGCCACCAGCGCTCTGCACCTGTTCCAGCGCGCGGTGGAACAAAGTGCCAACGCCTTTTTGCTGGTCAATTGCGACGGCGTGGTCGAATACGTCAACCCGAGCTTCACCGCGATCACCCAGTACAGCACCGAAGAAGTCCACGGCCAGCGGCTGTCGGAACTGCCGGCGCTGGAAAACCTCAGCGAACTGCTGTTCGACGCGCCCTCGGCGCTGGCCAAAAGCAACAGTTGGCAGGGCGAATTCAAGAGCCGGCGAAAAAACCTCGAACCCTACTGGGGCCAACTGTCGATCTCCAAGGTTTACGGCGACAACCGCGAGCTGACGCATTACATCGGCATCTACGAAGACATCACCCAGACCAAGCTCGCCCAGCAGCGTATCGAACGCCTGGCCTACACCGACAACCTGACCAACCTCGGCAACCGCCCGGCGTTTATCCGCAACCTGGACGAACGCTTCGCCCGAGACAGCGATACCCCCATCAGCCTGTTGCTGGTGGACATCGACAATTTCAAGCGGATCAACGACAGCCTCGGCCACCAGACCGGCGACAAACTGCTGATCAGCCTGGCCCGACGCCTGCGCAACAGCCTGAGCCCGAGCGGCAGCCTGGCGCGCTTCGCCAGTAACGAATTTGCCGTGCTGCTGGACAACACCGACCTCTCGGCCGGCCAGCAAGTCGCCAACCAGTTGCTGGCGACCCTCGACAAGCCAATGTTCGTCGACAACCAGTTGATCAGCGTCACCGGTTCCGTGGGCCTGGCCTGCGCGCCGCTGCACGGTCGCGATCCGCAAACCCTGATGCGCAACGCCGGCCTCGCCCTGCACAAGGCCAAAGCCAACGGCAAGCATCAGGTTCAGGTGTTCACCGAAGCGCTGAACGCCGAAGCCAGCTACAAGCTGTTTGTCGAGAACAACCTGCGCCGGGCCTTGACCCAAAACGAACTGGACGTGTTCTACCAGCCCAAGCTGTGCCTGCGCAGCGGTCGTTTGCTGGGGATGGAAGCCTTGCTGCGCTGGAACCATCCGGAAAAAGGCATGATCCGCCCGGACCAGTTCATCAGCGTTGCCGAAGAGACCGGCCTGATCATTCCAATCGGCAAATGGATCGCCCGTCAGGCCTGCCGCATGAGCAAGGAACTGACCGCCGCCGGCCTGGGCAATCTTCAGGTAGCGATCAACCTGTCGCCCAAGCAGTTTTCCGACCCGGACCTGGTGGCGTCCATCGCCAGCATCCTCAAGGAAGAAGCGCTGCCGTCGAACCTGCTGGAGCTGGAGCTGACCGAAGGCCTGCTGCTGGAAGCCACCGAAGACACCCACTTGCAACTCGACCAGCTCAAACGCTTGGGCCTGACCCTGGCCATGGACGACTTCGGCACCGGTTACTCGTCGCTCAGCTACTTGAAAAAATTCCCGATCGACATCATTAAGATCGATCGAAGCTTTATCCACGAAATCCCGGACAACCAGGACGACATGGAAATCACCTCCGCGGTGATCGCCATGGCGCACAACCTGAAACTCAAGGTCGTGGCTGAAGGCATCGAGACCGCCGAGCAGTTGGCGTTCCTGCGCCGTCATCGCTGCGACGTCGGCCAGGGCTACCTGTTCGACCGCCCCATCCCGGGTTCCGAGCTGATCGAGAAGCTCAAACGCTATCCGCGCGGCCCTATCGCCTGACAGAGCCCCACCTTGTGAGAGCGAGCCTGCTCGCGATGGCGGTGCCCCAGCGTGAGTTCTGACTGACACACCGCCATCGCGAGCAGGGGTAGTGCGTAACTAGCCGGCATTAGGCACACTGGCGGTCTGACTACTTACACACTCTGACTGAGAGGACTGATCATGGTCTTGCGCTCGGAAATTCTGGTGAACAAAAACGTGCTCCCGACTAAAGAACAAGCTCTGCCTGGCCGTGAAACCCCGATGAACCTGCCGCAAAGACACTTCGTCCACGACGCCCCGCTGCTGGGCCCGTTCGTGACCGACGTGGATTTCGCGATCTTCGGCCTGGGCTGCTTCTGGGGCGCGGAACGCAAATTCTGGCAGCGCGAAGGCGTAGTCAGCACGGTGGTGGGTTACGCCGGCGGCTTTACGCCGAACCCGACGTATGAAGAAGTCTGCTCTGGCCTGACCGGCCATAGCGAAGTGGTACTGGTGGTCTACGAACCGGCAAAAGTCAGCTACGAAGAGCTGCTGAAGATGTTCTGGGAGCTGCACAACCCGACTCAGGGCATGCGCCAGGGCAACGACATCGGCACCCAGTACCGCTCGGTGATCTACGCCACCAACCCGACTCAGTTGGCAGCGGCCAAACACAGCGAGCAAGTGTTCCAGGCTGAACTGACCAAGGCTGGCAAAGGCACCATCACCACCGAAATCGACGAAGCGCCGACGGTGTACTTCGCCGAGGCGTATCACCAGCAATATCTGGCCAAAAATCCTGAAGGGTATTGCGGGATTGGCGGTACGGGCGTGGTTTGCCCGATTTGACCCTTTAAAGCAAAAGATCGCAGCCTTCGGCAGCTCCTACATGGGACTTATGTACACCCTGTAGGAGCTGCCGAAGGCTGCGATCTTTTGATCTTGCTCGTTGGCTTATCGATTGACCTTATTCGGCAATCAACCAATCCATCTGCCACCCGCCCTGGGTCTGCCCAAGCGTCTTGGACAACCACGGCAGCAACTCACGCAATTCCTCTTCCAGACCCCACGGCGGATTCGCAATCGCCAACCCCGAGCCGTTCAGGCTGTTCGGCGTATCCAGCGGATGTACCAACAACTCCACCCGCAACAACTTCGGCGCCCCCGTGCCGGCCAGGTCCTGATAGAAACGACGCAGCATGCGCGGGTCCTTCACCGGGTACCAGATCGCTGCCACGGTCTGACGCATCCGACCGATGGCTTCTTTCAGTGACGCCGCACAACGCTGCATTTCATCCAGTTGCTCGAACGGCGGATCAATCAACATCACCGCCCGCTTCTCCTGCACCGGCAACATCGCGCGCGGCACATGCCAGCCTTCGCCCAGGTGAACCTTCACCCGACGATCACCCGCCATGTTGTCCTTGAGCAACAAGCCGTCCTCGGGGTGCTTCTCATTGAGCATCACCCGATCCTGCGGCCGCGTCAGCCGCCGCGCCAACTCTGGCGACCCCGGGTAATAGCGCAACTGGCCATCCGGGTTCATGTCGTGCAGCACTTTCATGTAATCGGCGGTCAGCTCAGGCAGATCCGGCCGATCCCACAACCGCGCGATCCCTTCCAGATACTCACCGGTACGGCTCGCCTGATCACCCTGCAGGTCATACAGACCAATACCGGCGTGAGTGTCGAGATAGGCAAACGGCTGCTCCTTACGCGACATCAGGGCGATGAGGCGGGTCAAAGTCAGGTGTTTGAACACATCGGCGTGATTGCCGGCATGGAAGGCGTGACGATAATTCATGATTGCTCCTGCGCAGGGCGGGAAGTTTACCTTGTACGGGGCCGAACGTCAGGGCTTCGCAGCCGAGCGGCTCCTCACGCCGTCATCGCAATCACCGTAGGAGCTGCCGAAGGCTGCGATCCTTTGATCTTGCTTTACCTTTTCGGCACCTGAAAAATCCCCCCTCACCCTGACCCTCTCCCAAGGGGCGAGGGGAATGACCGAGTTGTCTGGGTGATTTACGGCGACCTGCGACTGTGCGGCGCTCTTGGCTTGGCCAAGCCTGAGTTCACCTTGTTCGCTCAGGTCGGCGGCGGCCAGTAGATCACCGCAATCAGTCCCCTATGGCGCGAGCAAGTTCGCACCCACAGGGAATTCAGCGCCCATAAAAAACGGCCCGCCTCCAAAAGGAAGCGGGCCGTTTTCATGTTCGGCGAAAGATCAGAGCCTCAGCTCATCCCCCATCACTTGTTCAGGCGGTAATCCTTCTCGGCCGCATCAAAGCGCATCAGCATGCCTTTGGTCGGTTCGCCCAGTTTACTGACGATGTAGATCGCCAGACTGGCGAAAATGAAGCCCGGGATGATTTCGTACAGGCCCAACACGTTGAAGTGCTTCCAGACGATCACGGTAATCGCGCCGACCAGGATGCCGGCCAGTGCGCCGTCACGGGTCATGTCTTTCCAGATCACGGAGATCAACACCACCGGACCAAACGCAGCGCCGAAACCGGCCCAGGCGTAGCTGACCAGGCCGAGTACGCGGTTTTCCGGGTTAGCGGCCAACGCGATAGCGATCAGGGCCACCAGCAATACCATGGCGCGGCCGACCCAGACCAGCTCAACCTGGGAGGCGGATTTACGCAGGAAGGTTTTGTAGAAGTCTTCGGTCAGGGCGCTCGAGCACACCAGCAACTGGCAGCTCAGGGTGCTCATCACGGCAGCCAGAATGGCCGACAGCAGCACACCGGCAACCCAGGGATTGAACAGGATTTTCGCCAGCTCGATGAACACACGTTCGTGGTTTTCGGTCACAGGAGCGGCCAGCTCAGGGTGCGCCGAAAAGTACGCAATGCCGAAGAAGCCCACAGCGACGGTGCCGCCCAGGCACAGGATCATCCAGGTCATGGAGATACGACGTGCTTTAGCGATCGACTTGACCGAATCCGCCGCCATGAAGCGCGCGAGGATGTGCGGCTGGCCGAAGTAGCCCAGGCCCCAGCCCATCAGCGAAATCACACCGATGAAGGTGGTGTTTTTCAGCATGTCGAAGTTGCTTGGATCTTGTGCTTCGATGGCCAGGAACGTGGTATCGACGCCACCGGTCGCCAGCAGCACGATGATCGGTGTCAGCAACAGGGCGAAGATCATCAACGTGGCTTGTACGGTGTCAGTCCAGCTCACGGCCAGGAAACCGCCGATGAAGGTGTAGGCAATCGTTGCCACAGCACCGGCCCACAGCGCTGTCTCGTAGGACATGCCGAAGGTACTTTCGAACAACCGGGCGCCGGCGACGATGCCGGAGGCGCAATAGATGGTGAAGAACACCAGAATCACGATGGCGGAGATGATCCGCAGCAGGCCGCTATTGTCTTCGAAGCGGCTGGAGAAGTAATCCGGCAGGGTCAATGCATCGCCGTTGTGCTCGGTCTGCACCCGCAGACGGCCGGCGACGAACAACCAGTTCAGGTAAGCACCGACAATCAGGCCGATGGCGATCCAGCTTTCGGAAAGACCGGACATGTAGATCGCGCCAGGCAAGCCCATCAACAACCAGCCGCTCATGTCGGAGGCACCGGCAGACAATGCAGTCACGACGCTGCCCAGGCTGCGACCGCCCAGGATGTAGTCAGAAAGGTTGTTGGTGGAGCGATAGGCCATCAAGCCGATCAGCACCATTGCTGCGATGTAGATCACGAACGTGATCAGGGTTGGATTGCTTACGCTCATTAAGTAATTCCCTGGCTTTGTTTTTATGTAGCGACGGAGTGTGAAACCGTGGACAAACAGCGATGGTTATCCAGACGGATTCAGGGGCCGCGCATTTATGACTGATGTTTCCCCAGGAAAGCCATCAGCCGGTGCACCTGCCTAGGCTGACTGGTTGCACCTTAAGGCGCGAATCCTATTCAACAAAGCAAATTAGGTGCAACCAGTTTCTCGAGAATAAGTTGCACCTACGTTGTTTTTCTTGAAGAAGAGCGTTTTTTGCTACCGTTTAGAGCAGTCAGCGCCTTTTGCTAGAAACAAAAGCACCAAGCATGAGCAGTAAATTCGTATCGGAATTTAATTCCTGACAAGGTGCTTATTATTCCGACAAAAAAAGGGTTGCACCCGGTTGCACCTCTGCCAGCGCACAGCTAATCTTGCGGCCAGCTGATGCCACGCGGTCGTGGCAAACATGAGGATAAAAATATGGCTACCACCACCCTTGGGGTCAAACTTGACGACCCAACCCGCGAACGCCTCAAGGCTGCCGCGACCTCGATTGATCGCACGCCGCACTGGCTGATCAAGCAGGCAATTTTCAATTACCTGGAAAAACTCGAGGGTGGTGCAACCCTGACCGAGCTGAGCGGTTTGACCAAGGATTCCGACGACGCCGTCGATGCGCCAACGGATCATGCCCATCAGTGCTTCCTCGAATTCGCCGAAAGCATCCTGCCGCAATCAGTCCTGCGCGCCTCGATCACCGCCGCTTACCGTCGCCCGGAGCCGGAAGTCGTGCCAATGCTGATGGAGCAGGCTCGCCTGCCGGCCGCGATGGCCGAAGCCACCAACAAGCTCGCCTCTTCGATTGCCGACAAACTGCGCAATCAGAAAAGCGCAGGCGGCCGTGCCGGGATTGTCCAGGGCCTGTTGCAGGAGTTTTCCCTGTCGTCCCAGGAAGGCGTAGCGCTGATGTGCCTGGCCGAAGCGCTGCTGCGCATCCCGGACAAAGGCACCCGTGACGCCCTGATCCGCGACAAGATCAGTACCGGCAACTGGCAGCCACACTTGGGCAACAGCCCGTCGCTGTTCGTCAACGCCGCCACGTGGGGCTTGCTGCTGACCGGCAAACTGGTCGCGACCCACAACGAAACCGGCCTGACCTCGTCCCTGAGCCGCATTATCGGCAAGAGCGGCGAGCCGATGATCCGCAAGGGCGTCGACATGGCCATGCGCCTGATGGGCGAGCAGTTCGTCACCGGCGAAACCATCGCTGAAGCCCTGGCCAATGCGAGCAAGTTCGAAGCCAAGGGCTTCCGCTATTCCTACGACATGCTCGGTGAAGCTGCACTCACCGAACACGACGCCCAGAAGTACCTGGCCTCGTACGAACAAGCCATTCACTCGATCGGCAAAGCGTCCCACGGTCGTGGGATTTATGAAGGCCCGGGCATTTCCATCAAGCTGTCGGCACTGCACCCGCGTTACAGTCGTGCGCAGTACGAACGGGTGATGGACGAGTTGTACCCACGCCTGCTGTCGCTGACCCTGCTGGCCAAGCAATACGACATCGGCCTGAACATCGACGCCGAAGAAGCCGACCGCCTCGAGCTGTCGCTGGATCTGCTCGAACGCCTGTGCTTCGAGCCGCAACTGACGGGCTGGAACGGTATCGGTTTCGTGATCCAGGCTTACCAGAAACGTTGCCCGTATGTGATCGATTATGTGATCGACCTGGCTCGCCGCAGCCGTCATCGCCTGATGATCCGTTTGGTAAAAGGCGCGTACTGGGACAGCGAAATCAAGCGTGCTCAGGTCGAAGGCCTGGAAGGCTATCCGGTCTACACCCGCAAGGTGTACACCGACGTTTCCTACATCGCTTGCGCGCGCAAACTGCTGTCGGTACCGGAAGTCATCTATCCGCAATTCGCCACGCACAACGCCCACACCCTGTCGGCCATTTACCACATTGCAGGTCAGAACTATTATCCCGGCCAGTACGAGTTCCAGTGCCTGCACGGCATGGGCGAACCGCTATACGAACAGGTTGTAGGCAAAGTTTCCGAAGGCAAGTTGAACCGTCCGTGCCGTGTGTATGCACCGGTCGGCACTCACGAAACACTGTTGGCGTACCTGGTGCGTCGCCTGCTGGAAAACGGTGCGAACACCTCGTTCGTCAACCAGATCGCCGATCAGTCGATCTCGATTCAGGCGTTGGTGGCCGATCCAGTGGCCAGCATCGAGCAGATGGCGACAGTGGAAGGCGGCTTCGGCCTGCCGCACCCGCGCATCCCGCTGCCGCGTGATCTTTATGGTGCCGAGCGCGCCAACTCCAGCGGCATCGACATGGCCAACGAACACCGTTTGGCTTCGCTGTCGTGCGCCCTGCTGGCCAGCGCTCACAACAGCTGGAAAGCTGCGCCGATGCTCGGTTGCGCCTCCAGCACTGAAGCACCGGCACCCGTGCTGAACCCGTCCGATCTGCGTGACGTGGTAGGCCATGTGCAGGAAGCGACCGTCGAAGACGTCGACAACGCAATTCAGTGTGCCCTGAATGCCGGACCGATCTGGCAGGCCACCCCGCCCGCCGAACGCGCCGCGATCCTGGAACGTGCCGCCGATTTGATGGAAGGCGAGATCCAGCCGCTGATGGGCCTGCTGGCTCGCGAAGCCGGCAAGACTTTCGCCAATGCCATCGCCGAAGTGCGCGAAGCCGTGGACTTTCTGCGTTATTACGCAGTGCAGGCACGCAACGATTTCACCAACGACGCCCACCGCCCATTGGGCCCGGTGGTTTGCATCAGCCCTTGGAACTTCCCACTGGCAATCTTCAGTGGCCAGGTTGCCGCAGCACTGGCCGCCGGTAACCCGGTCCTGGCCAAGCCTGCAGAACAAACCCCGCTGGTGGCTGCTCAAGCTGTGCGCTTGCTGCTCGAAGCCGGGATTCCGGAAGGCGTGCTGCAACTGTTGCCGGGCCGTGGCGAAACTGTCGGCGCTCGCCTGGTCGGTGACGATCGGGTCAAAGGCGTGATGTTCACCGGTTCGACCGAAGTCGCTCGTTTGCTGCAACGCAACGTCGCGGGTCGCCTGGATGCACAGGGTCGTCCGATTCCACTGATCGCTGAAACCGGCGGCCAGAACGCGATGATCGTCGACTCTTCGGCACTCACCGAACAGGTTGTGATCGACGTGGTGTCGTCGGCCTTCGACAGCGCCGGCCAACGTTGCTCGGCACTGCGGGTTCTGTGCTTGCAGGAAGATTCCGCTGACCGTGTCATCGAAATGCTCAAGGGTGCCATGGCTGAATGCCGTCTCGGCAACCCGGAACGCCTGTCCGTGGACATCGGCCCGGTGATCGACGCCGAAGCCAAGGCTGGCATCGAGAAACACATCCAGGCCATGCGCGACAAAGGTCGCAACGTGTACCAGGTCGCTATCGCCGACGCCGAAGAAGTCAAACGCGGCACCTTCGTGATGCCAACCCTGATCGAGCTGGAAAGCTTCGACGAACTGCAGCGGGAGATCTTCGGCCCGGTGCTGCACGTGGTTCGCTACAAGCGCAAAGACATCGATCAACTGATCGGCCAGATCAACGCTTCCGGCTATGGCCTGACGCTGGGCGTGCACACTCGCATCGACGAAACCATCGCCAAGGTGATCGACAACGTCAACGCCGGTAACGTCTATGTGAACCGCAACATCGTGGGTGCCGTGGTTGGCGTTCAGCCGTTCGGTGGCGAAGGCTTGTCGGGTACGGGTCCGAAGGCGGGTGGTCCGCTGTACCTGTACCGTCTGTTGTCGACACGTCCTACCGATGCGATCGAACAATCCTTCGCTCGCGGTGATGCTATCGCTGCACCGGACGTTCGTCTGCGTGATGCCATGAGCAAACCGCTGACCGTCTTGCAAACCTGGGCTGACAGCAACAAGTTTGCCGACCTGAGCGCCCTGTGTGTGCAGTTCGCTGCGCAATCGCAAAGCGGGATCACCCGAGTTCTGGCCGGCCCGACCGGCGAGCGCAACAGCTACGCGATCCTGCCGCGGGAACACGTGCTGTGCCTGGCGGAAGTTGAAGGCGATCTGCTGACTCAACTGGCGGCGGTAATGGCGGTGGGCGGTTCGGCGGTATGGCCGGAAGCTGACTTGACCAAGGCATTGTTCGCACGGCTACCGAAGGAAGTTCAGGCACGGATCAAGCTGGTTTCCGACTGGAACAAGGACGAAGTGGTGTTTGATGCGGTTGTGCATCACGGCCATTCCGATCAGCTGCGTGCGGTGTGCCAGCAAGTGGCCAAGCGTGCCGGAGCGATTGTCGGGGTTCATGGGTTGTCCCAGGGCGAGACCAACATTGCGCTGGAGCGATTGGTGATCGAGCGGGCGTTGAGCGTTAACACTGCGGCGGCGGGTGGTAATGCGAGTTTGATGACCATCGGCTAAAGCGCGATAAGATCGGGCATCCATGGATGCCCGAGGCTTCAAAAACAAGATCAAAAGATCGCAACCTTCGGCAGCTCCTACAGGGGATCGTGTTTCTCTGTAGGAGCTGCCGAAGGCTGCGATCTTTTGCTTCTCCATCACCATAATCAATCATCCTTCCAGCCGCCCTTCCCCACGCCTAGACTCGGTCCATTCCAAAAGAAGGTAGGCCGACATGTCCGAGACGCTGCTCAGTTCCCGCAATCTGGCTTTCGAGCTGTATGAAGTCCTTGATGCCGAGGCCCTGACCCAGCGTGAGCGGTTCGCCGAGCACAACCGCGAGACCTTCGACGCCGCCATTGGCACTGCCCGCAGCATTGCCGAGAAGTTCTTCGCCCCGCACAACCGCAAGGGCGACGAGAACGAGCCGCGCTACGAGAATGGTCAGGCGATTCTGATTCCGGAAGTGAAACCGGCGGTGGACGCGTTCCTTGAAGCCGGTTTCCTCAACGCCGCGCGCAGTTTCGATGCCGGGGGCATGCAACTTCCCACGCTCTTGTCCCAGGCCTGCTTTGCGCACTTCCAGTCGGCCAACGCGGCCTCGACTTCATACCCGTTCCTGACCATGGGCGCGGCGAACCTGATCGAAAGCTTTGGCACCGAGGAGCAGAAACAGCGCTTCCTGCAGCCGATGATCGACGGTCGTTTCTTCGGCACCATGGCGCTGACCGAGCCCCATGCCGGGTCGTCGCTGTCGGATATTCGTACGCGCGCCGAGCCTGTGTCCGACGGCACCTATCGCCTCAAGGGCAACAAGATTTTCATCTCCGGCGGCGACCATCCGCTGTCGGAAAACATCGTGCACATGGTGCTGGCCAAGTTGCCGGACGCCCCGGCCGGCGTGAAAGGTATTTCGCTGTTTATCGTGCCCAAGTTTTTGGTCAACGCTGATGGCAGCCTTGGCAAACGCAACGACGTACTGCTCGCCGGACTGTTCCACAAGATGGGCTGGCGCGGCACCACCTCCACCGCACTGAATTTCGGCGATAACGGCGAGTGTGTCGGTTATCTGGTGGGCAAGCCGCACCACGGCTTGAGCTACATGTTCCAGATGATGAACGAGGCGCGAATCGGCGTCGGCATGGGCGCGGTGATGCTCGGTTATGCCGGTTACCTGTATTCCCTGGAGTACGCCCGCGAGCGGCCGCAGGGTCGCGTGCCGGACAGCAAGGACCCGAACACCGCGCCGGTGGCGATCATTCAACACGCCGACGTCAAGCGCATGTTGCTGACGCAAAAGGCCTACGTCGAAGGCTCGTTCGATCTTGGGCTGTACGCGGCGCGGCTGTTCGACGACACCACGACTCTTGAGACCGAAGCCGAACGCAAGCAGGCCCATGAACTGCTGGATTTGCTCACGCCAATCGTCAAATCCTGGCCGTCGGAGTTCTGCCTCAAGGCCAACGAACTGGCGATCCAGATCCTCGGCGGCCACGGTTACACCCGCGAATACCCTGTGGAGCAGTACTACCGCGATAACCGTCTGAACCCGATCCACGAAGGTACCCACGGTATTCAGTCGCTGGACTTGCTCGGTCGCAAACTGGCGCAGAACGGCGGCGCCGGGCTCAAGCAACTGATTCGGCTGATCGCCAACACCGCCGAACGCGCCCAGGCGTATGAAGCGCTGACCCCACTGCGCGAGCCGCTGGAGAAACTGGTCGCACGCCTGCAAACCGTGACCATTGGCCTGCTGACGGATCTGGGTCAGGGCAAGGTCAACAGCAGCCTGGCGAACTCGGCGCTGTACCTGAAAGTGTTCGGCCACACGGTGATTGGCTGGCGCTGGCTGGAACAGGCGATTCGTGCAGAGGAAGGGTTGGCCAAGGGCAATGCGGCGGATGTGAGTTTTTATAGAGGCAAGCTGCAAGCGGCGCGGTATTTCCTGACGTGGGAAGTGCCCGGCTGTCACCATGAGTTGGCGATTCTTGAGGCGCGCGATGATGTGTGCCTTGGGATGCGGGATGAGTGGTTTTGATCGATCGTAGATCAGCGTAACGGCCACAAAAGATCGCAGCCTTCGGCAGCTCCTACATTGGAATGCGTTTCCCTGTAGGAGCTGCCGAAGGCTGCGATCTTTTGATCTTTTAGCTCAACTTGAACCCACCCATCTGCCGCGCCAGATCATCGGCCAAACGCTGCAACGTCTGACAATCCTCACGGCAAGCCCGGACTTCCCCGGCCGTCGCCCGCGCCAGATCAGAAATCCCCTGCACGTTCCGGTTGATCTCTTCCGTCACCGCCGACTGCTCTTCCGTCGCCGTCGCCACCTGATGGTTCATGTCGCTGATGCGCTCGATCTGCCCGGTAATCGCGGTCAACGACGTCCCGGTACGCTGGCTCGATTCGACACCTGTACCCGTCGCCGCTTGCCCGGAGTGCATGGACGTCACGGCATTTTCCGCACCTTGCTTGAGGCTGCCGATCATCTGCTGAATCTCGTCGGTGGACGACTGCGTGCGCCGCGCCAGGGTCCGTACTTCATCGGCCACCACCGCAAACCCACGGCCCATATCCCCCGCCCGCGCCGCTTCAATCGCAGCATTCAGGGCCAATAGGTTGGTCTGCTCGGAAATCCCGCGAATCACCGCCAGCACCTGATCGATGGACGCCACTTGATGAGCCAACTCGCCCACCGCCGTGGCGGCCACGCCGATTTCGTCGGACATGCTTTCAATATGCCGAATTGAACCACCGACCACTTCCCGCGCCTGCATCGCTTCATCGCGGGCGGTTTGTGACGCGAGCGCGGCATTGCCGGCGTTCTGGGCGATTTCCTGTACGGTCAGCCCCATCTCGTGGACGGCGGTGGCCACCATGTCGGTCATTTCCTGCTGACGCCCGGATCGTTCGGCGGTGTTGTCCACCACCTTCGCCACTTGGCCGACGGCGGTGCGCAAACGCTCGCTGGTGGTCAGCACTTCACCGATCATGTCGCGCTGACTTTCCAGGAACCGATTGAAGCCCCGCGCCAGGTCGCCCAGTTCATCGGCGCGAGCAGAATCTAACCTGTGGGTCAAATCTCCACCACCGCTACCGATGGCTACCAATGCGGCTGTTACCTGACGGATCGGTCGAACCAGCCCACGGGCCAGCAACACCACCAACATCAGGCACACCAGTGCTACCGCCAGGCCGATGCCGCTGCTCATCCACAGGGCCCGACGAGCCTCGGCGTAGATCTGCGATTGCGGCACTTCGGCCACCAGGGTCCAACCCAAATCCCGCAACGGCAGGCTCAATGCCAGAAAATCTTCGCCATCGCGGGTAAAAACACTGTGGGTGGCGGACGCTTTGGAGGTTGAGAGTTGACCCATAACGGCTTGCGCTGCCGGGGCTCCGATTTGCTCGGTCAAGGTGCGTTTACCGCTGAATTGCGCCTCGGGGTGAACCTGGATCAAACCGTCGGAACGCACAAGATAGACCTTGCCGCGCTCACCGAAGTTGAAGTTGTGGATCAGCTCCGAGAGCTCTTTCATGCTCAGCCCGAGGCCGGCAACGCCCACGACTTTACCGGCCTGCTCGACCTTGAGGTCGATGAACAGCGCCAACTCTCCGGTCGCGGAGTCATTGTCGATATTGAGGGTGCGCGGCTGATTGCTGTCGAGAAAGGTGTAGAACCAGGCGTCCCTGGGGTTGGAGCGGCTAAGGGTCCGGTCCAGGCCTTTTTCAGTGATGTAGTGGTTTGAAGCCGTGCCGATAATCAACGCGGTAAAGGCTTTGTGCTCGGCGCGGATGCCTTCCAGGTACTTCACGAAGGTGTCGGTCCGGGCACTGTCTTCGCCCCCGGCCAGCCAGTCGCGCACCATGCTGTTGCTGGCGATGTCCTTGGCGGCGGTGAGGGGCTGAACAAGAATTCGCTCGATGTCGTTGCGCATCGCTTCGATGCTCGACGGCAGCGCTTGTTCGACCAGATAGCGCTGGGCCAGGCGGTTGACCACCAGGGTATAGACGCCAACCACGATCAGAATACTGACCAGCAGGGCGGTGCCCATACTCAGGATCAACTGCCATTGAATACTGCGTCGCCAGAACTGCATGGAGCACCCCCAAAGAATAAGTGGCTGAAACACTGCAACAGCCGTGCCGATTGTATACAACGCAAGCGACAATTTTATTCTTTGGTTGTGCGCAAAGCCGATCAGGCCTGATTGATCGTCTTGGAGATCACTTCAACCGTGGCGCTGACTTGCTCTTGGTAACGGTCGAGTTCGAGCTGGTGCTGCTTTTTCATTTCGATCTGCTGGGAACACAAATTCATCGCCGCCAGCACCAACAAACGGTCACCGATCAGCGTCGGGTACTTCCTTTTGGTATCGGCCAGGGCTGCCTTCAACATCAATGCGGCGTCCAGCAGGGTTTGCTCTTCCCCGGCCGGCGCCTTGATCGAATAGTCCTCCCCCAGGATCGAGACGACTTTTACCCCTGCAGCGCCTTGATTCATGCGCTGACAGGGCCGGCGCTGACGCGCTCAACCAGGGCCTGGATGCGTGCAGCGGTGGCGCCTTGCTTCTCTTCCTGTTCCATCAGGCTCAGTTGCAGGCTTTCGTTTTCGTCCTTGGCCTGGGCCAGTTCTGCACTCAGGGTCTGGTTGGTGCCGAGCAGGGTCTGGTTCTGTTGCACCAGGTCGCTGACCAGTTGTTCCAATTGGCTAAGGGATGCTTCCAACATTTTGATTTTCCAAGCATTTTAAAAGGGCGCGTACGATAAAGAAAAGTCACCACGGATGCCAGGGTTATTGGGGCGCAAGGCCTTGATTTTCCTGGCGGGCGACCTTCCTCGCGAACTTTAAAGACTGTGATTGGCGGATCTGGTTCCTGCACTTCGTCGCCGGGCCCTTCCTGCGACAAATACGCGCAGCGCCTCAAGACTTTAGTCGTATGACCGATAAGTCATCCATACAGCAGTCTCAGCCCCGCACGGATGCGCCTTTCTCGGTAAACACCATGTCCCTTCGTAATATGAATATCGCTCCGCGGGCGTTCCTCGGTTTTACCCTGATTGGCGCTCTGATGCTGATCCTGGGTGTGTTCGCCCTGAACCAGATGAGCAAGATTCGCGCGGCCGCCGAAGACATCACCTCCAACAGCGTGCCAAGCATCAAGAGTCTGGATGAGTTCACCCAACTGACCCTGCGCCTGCGGGTGCTTTCGTATCGCCTGATGGTCAATCGCGAGCCGGACGTTCAGCAGAAAACCATGGAACTGCTGGAAACCCGCAACCAGCAGATCCGCACCGCTCAGACCGTTTATGAAAAGCTGATCAGTAGCCCTCAAGAACGCGCGGTCTATGATCAATACGTACAGTTGCTGGGTCAGTATCGCCTTATTGAAGACCGGATGAAGTCGCTGTCGCGCAACAATCAGGTCGATGAATTGCGCACCCTGCTCAATACCGATTTGCTGACAAACTCTGACGCGATCAACACCGCGCTGAACCGCCTGCTGGAAATCAATACCCAGCAGACCATCGACACCAACCAGCAGGCCGCCGATCAATATGCTTCGGCCTTCAATCTGGTCGTCACCCTGCTGGTGATCGCCACTGGCCTGACGTTCCTGTTCGCCTGGTTGCTGACCAACAGCATCACCAAGCCCATCGCCAATGCATTGAGCGCCGCAGAAGAAATTGCTGAAGGCAACCTGACCCGTCCAATTACCGTCGACGGCGAAGATGAAGCAGGCCGTCTGCTGCTGGCCATGTCGAAGATGCAGGACAAACTGCGCGACACCCTGCAACGGATTTCCGGCTCGGCAACGCAACTGGCGTCCGCCGCTGAAGAACTGAACAGCGTCACCGACGAAAGTGCTCGTGGCCTGACCCAGCAGAACAATGAAATCGAACAAGCTGCCACCGCAGTCAACGAAATGACCAGCGCCGTGGAAGAAGTCGCCCGCAACGCCGTGAGCACTTCCGAAGCCTCGAAAAACGCCACCACCTCTGCCGGTGACGGCCGTGACCTGGTGCAGGAAACCGTCAGCGCCATCGAACGCATGAGCGCCGATGTGCAGAGCACGGCGACGCTGATTGGCGACCTGGCCAACGAGTCCCGGGACATCGGCAAGGTGCTGGACGTGATTCGCGGTCTGGCGGACCAGACCAACCTGCTGGCCCTGAACGCGGCGATCGAAGCGGCCCGTGCCGGAGAAGCCGGGCGTGGTTTTGCGGTGGTAGCGGATGAGGTTCGTGCCTTGGCGCACCGGACTCAGCAGTCCACCAGCGAAATCGAGCGCATGATCGGCAGCATCCAGAGCGGTACTGAACATGCCGTGAATTCGATGCGCAACAGCACCGAACGGGCTGAATCAACGCTGAACATTGCGCGTGGCGCCGGCATGTCGCTGGACACGATCAACAGCGCCATCGTCGAGATCAACGAGCGCAACCTGGTGATCGCCAGCGCGGCGGAAGAACAGGCCCAAGTGGCCCGTGAAGTGGACCGCAACCTGGTGAACATTCGTGATCTGTCGGTGCAATCGGCGACCGGGGCGAATCAGACGAGCGCGGCGAGCAATGAGCTGTCGCGCCTGGCGCTGGACCTGAACAATATGGTCGGGCGGTTTAGCCTCTAAACGAAATTCGCATCACTGCCGAAACGAGGCTGCGATCTTTTGATCTGAAAAAGCTTTTTGACAGCATCACATTTCAACAGGTTAGAATCGCTGGCACGCAGACTGCATGGTCAGTTTGTGTCCGCCTTTCGCTTTCTGGAGTATTGCCTTTGAATGCTACGACCATCAACAGCCTGTTCTTGATCGGCGCGTTGCTGGTAGGTGCGAGCATTCTGGTGAGTTCCCTTTCGTCCCGCCTCGGCATCCCGATTCTGGTGATCATCCTGGCCGTGGGCATGGCCGCTGGCGTCGACGGCGGCGGCATTATTTTCGATAACTACCCAACGGCTTATCTGGTCGGCAACCTCGCGTTGGCGGTCATTTTGCTCGACGGTGGCTTACGTACAAGGGTCGCCAGTTTCCGCGTGGCATTGTGGCCGGCGCTGTCGCTGGCCACGGTCGGCGTGTTGATCACCACCGGGCTGACCGGCATGGCGGCGGCCTGGCTGTTCAACCTGAACATCATTCAAGGCCTGTTGATCGGCGCCATCGTCGGCTCCACCGACGCCGCGGCAGTATTCTCGCTGCTGGGCGGCAAAGGCCTGAACGAACGGGTGACCGCCAGCCTCGAAATCGAATCCGGCAGCAACGACCCGATGGCGGTGTTCCTCACCGTGACCCTGATCGACATGCTCGCCAGCGGCCAGACCGGCCTGCACTGGAGCCTGCTCGGTCATCTGGTGCGCGAGTTCGGCATCGGCGGTGTGATCGGTCTGGGCGGCGGCTGGGTCATGCTGCAACTGGTCAACCGCATCAACCTCGCCAACGGTTTGTACCCGATCCTGGTGATCGCCGGCGGCCTGCTGGTGTTCGCCCTGACCAACGCCTTGCACGGCAGCGGCTTCCTCGCCGTGTACCTGTGCGGTCTGGTGATCGGTAATCGCCCGGTGCGCAGCCGTCACGGCATTCTGCACATGCTCGACGGCATGGCGTGGCTGGCCCAGATCGGCATGTTCCTGGTGCTGGGGCTGCTGGTCACGCCTCACGACTTGTTGCCGATCGCCCTGCCCGCACTGGGCCTGGCGCTGTGGATGATCCTGTTTGCCCGGCCGCTGTCGGTGATGGTCGGCCTGCTGCCGTTCAAAGCGTTCCACGGCCGCGAAAAAGCCTTCATTTCCTGGGTCGGCCTGCGAGGCGCGGTCCCGATCATTCTGGCAGTGTTCCCGCTGATGGCCGGATTGCCGAACGCACAGCTCTATTTCAACCTCGCCTTCTTTATCGTGTTGGTGTCGCTGCTGGTGCAGGGTACAAGCCTGCCGTGGGTCGCCAAACTGTTGAAGGTGACGGTTCCGCCAGAGCCGGCACCGATCTCCCGGTCGGCGCTGGAAGTCCACGTCACCAGCGAGTGGGAGATGTTCGTTTACCGCCTCGGTGCTGAAAAATGGTGCATCGGCTCGCCTTTGCGTGAACTGAAAATGCCCGACGGCACGCGTATCGCGGCGTTGTTTCGTGGCCAGCAACTGCTCCATCCGTCGGGTAGTACAGTGCTCGAAGTCGACGATTTGCTCTGCGTAATCGGTCACGAACACAACCTGGCAGCCCTCGGAAAACTCTTCAGCCAGGCACCGCAACGGGGCCTCGATTTGCGCTTCTTCGGCGACTTCGTACTCGAAGGAGACGCGCAGCTGGCCGCGGTTGCGGCGCTGTACGGGTTGAAAGTCGAAGGCATCGATCCGGACATGTCCCTGGCCCACTTCATTGCCCAGAAGGTCGGCGGTGCGCCGGTCGTGGGCGACCAGGTGGAGTGGAACAACACCATCTGGACGGTTGCGGTCATGGAAGGGAACAAGATCGGCAAAGTGGGCGTCAGATTCCCCGAAGGAAGTCGCCCGAGTCCGGGTCTCTTCCTCTAAACTGCCATTCTTTTCACCTAGTTCGATCGGTCTCTATGCCAACCCTGCGCACTTTTTTCATCATGGCCCTGCTGGGCTTGAGCCTCTCCGTCGGTACATTGCAAGCCGCCGAACCGCCGTCCAGCGAAGCTGTGCAGGGGAGCCTGGACAGGATTGCCGAGCGCAAACTACCGGAAGCCGATCAAAAGGCTCTGCAAACCATCCTGCAGAACACGCTGACCCAGCTCAACAACAAGCGCGACTACGATCAAAAACTGATCGATCTAAATCAGCAACTGACCACCGCGCCCAAGCAGAACATCGAAAACCAGCGTGAACTGGCCCGGCTCAAGGCCACCAAAGTGGTGCCGATCGAGCAGCGTTACGCCAACCTGTCGATCCAGCAACTCGAGCAAATGCTGACCGAGCGCTCTACCCAGCAAAGCGATCTGCAAAAAGCCCTGGCCGACGCCAACAGCCTGATCATCACCGCCCAGACCCGCCCCGAGCGCGCCCAGGCCGAGATCGCCAGCAGCCAGACGCGCATCCAGCAGATCAACAACATCCTCAAGGCCGGCAAAGACAACGGCAAGACCTTGAACGGCGAGCAGCGTGACCTGCTCAACGCCGAACTTGCGGCACTCAATGCGCTGATCCCGCTGCGCCGCCAGGAACTGGCGGGCAACAGTCAGTTGCAGGACCTGGGCAACAGCCAGCATGACGTGCTCTCGGAAAAAGTCGCACGTCAGGATCAGGAAATCCAGGAACTGCAAACCCTGATCAACCAGAAGCGCCTGGCCCATTCCCAAGAGGCGGTGACCCAACAATCCATTGAAGCGCAGAAGTCCGGAGGCAGCGCCTTGCTGGCCACGGAAAGCGCGCAGAACCTGAAACTCTCGGACTACCTGCTCAAAAACACCGATCGCCTCAACGTCATTACCCAGCAGAACCTGCAAACCAAGCAGCAACTGGACAGCGTGACCCAAAGCGATTCGGCCCTGGACGAGCAGATCAACGTCCTCAAGGGCAGCCTGCTGCTCTCCAAGATTCTCTACAAACAGAAGCAGGCCCTTCCGCGCCTCAAGCTTGATCGCGACCTGGCGGACCAAATCGCAGATATTCGCCTGTTTCAATTCGAAGTCAGCCAGCAACGGGAACTGCTCAGCAACCCGGCGAGCTACGTCGACAGCCTGCTGGCGACCCAACCGCCAGAGCAAGTCACACCGCCGTTGCGCAAAAGCCTGCTGGAGCTGGCCAACACCCGAGCCGACCTGCTGGAACGACTTAACCGCGAACTGAGTGCGGTGCTCAACCAATCCATCACCCTGCAACTCAACCAGAAGCAATTGCTCAGCACTGCGCAAAGCCTGAGATCCACACTGGACGAGCAGATGTTTTGGATTCCCAGCAATAAACCGCTGGATCTGGAATGGATGCGCGGCGTACCAGACCGTCTGCAGCGTCAGGTCAACTCGCTGCCCTGGAATTCGAGCCTGAGCGAATTGAGTGACGGCTTGATCCAGCGGCCGCTGCTGTTCCTGCCCTTGGTGCTGCTGATCGGTGCCCTGCTGTGGCGCCGCAAGAGTCTGTATGCCCGCCTGAACAAGGTTCACCAGGACATCGGTCACTTCAAGCGTGACAGTCAATGGCACACCCCCAGGCAATCCTGATCAATATTCTGTTGGCGATGCCGGTTGCGCTGGGCCTGGCCTTGTGTGGCTATGCCTTGCAGGTCGACGCCCGTGAGCAGAACGTCAACCTGGGCGCCGCGCTGCTGCAAATGGGTCAGGCCTGGCTGGTGTTCTACACCGCGTACCGAATCCTCGCACCGGGCGGAGTGGCCGAATTGCATTTCCGCTGGGAAAAGCCCCAGGTCGAATTCCTGCAAGGCTGGGTCCGTCGCCTCGGGCTGGTGGTCATGGCGTTGGTCGCGGTGGTAGCAGTCGCTGAACTGCAACCGTCGGCACTGGCTGATGATGTGCTGGGAATGCCGGTGGTGCTGACCTGTTACGCCTTGATGGCCTGGCTGCTCAGTCGCCTGCTGATCAGCAGCCCGACCCATGAAAGCGCCTCGCTGTTTCGCAAAGCGGTGGGGATCCTGTTCACCGTCCTGCCCGTCGCGTTGTTCGTGGCGGTGTGCTTTGGCTACTACTACACCGCGCTGAAACTCAGCGATCGGTTGATCAACACCCTGTACCTGTTGATGTTCTGGCTGGTGATTGAAGCCACATTCGTCCGCGGCCTCAGCGTGGCGGCGCGGCGCCTGGCCTATCAGCGCGCCCTGGCCAAACGCCAGGCCGCCAAAGAGGCCGGCGAAGGCGAAGCAGTGATCGAAGAGCCGACGCTGGATATCGAAAAGGTCAACGAGCAGTCGCTGCGCCTGATCCGCCTGGCGCTTCTGGCCGGTTTCATCGCGGCGCTGTACTGGGTCTGGTCGGACCTGATTTCAGTGTTCTCATACCTGGACAACGTGACCCTCTACGAATACACCAGCGGCACGGGCGCCAACTTGAGCATGGTGCCCATCAGCATCGGCGACCTGCTCGGCGCACTGATCATCATCGGCATCACGTTCGCCCTCGCGCGCAACTTGCCGGGGCTGTTGGAAGTGTTGGTGCTGTCCAAGCTTAATCTGGCTCAGGGCAGCGCCTACGCCACGACGACGCTGCTGTCCTACGTCATTGCCGGCGTCGGGTTCGTCTCAACCTTGTCGACCCTGGGCGTAAGCTGGGACAAATTACAGTGGCTGGTAGCAGCGCTATCGCTCGGTATCGGTTTCGGGATGCAGGAGATCTTCGCCAACTTCATCTCCGGCATCATGATCCTGTTCGAACGCCCGGTACGGATCGGCGACACCATCACCATCGGCAACCTGTCGGGCACGGTGAGCAAGATCCGCATCCGCGCCACGACCATCACCGACTTCGACCGCAAGGACATCATCGTCCCGAACAAGACGTTCATCACCGGGCAACTGATCAACTGGTCCCTGACCGACACCATTACCCGGGTGACCCTCAAGCTCGGCGTCGACTACGGTTCGGACCTGGACCTGGTCAAGGCTTTGTTGCTGCAGGCCGCCCGGAAAACCCGCGCGTGCTCAAGGAGCCTGAGCCGCATGTGTACTTCCTGAACTTCGGCGAGAGCACCCTCGACCACGAGTTGCGCATGCACGTGCGCGACCTCGGCGACCGTAACCCGGTACTCGATGAGGTCAACCGCTTCATCAACCGCGAGTTCAAGAAACAGCACATCAACATCTCGTTCCGCCAGATGGAGGTTTATCTGAAGAACCTTCACGGCCAGGAATACAAGTTGGTGCCGGTCGAGGAAGAGAGCAAAACCATCATCACCCGCGACGACCCGGCGCAAGAGCCGCCCGAGACCAAACTCGACTAACCGCCTTATCCCTAGCAGAATGCTCGGACATTCTGCTGGAGATGGCCGTTGAAAGCCCTCGACGAACTGACCTTCGATAATCGCTTCGCCCGCCTGGGCGATGCGTTCTCAACGCATGTGCTGCCCGAGCCCATCGCCGCGCCGCGACTGGTGGTCGCCAGCCCCGCCGCCATGGCATTGCTGGACCTGGACCCGGCCGTGGCCGAGACGCCGGTGTTCGCCGAACTGTTTGGCGGTCACAAGCTCTGGGCCGAAGCCGAGCCACGGGCAATGATCTATTCCGGGCATCAATTCGGTTCCTACAACCCTCAACTGGGTGACGGTCGCGGCTTGTTGCTGGGCGAGGTCTACAACGAGGCCGGCGAACATTGGGACTTGCATCTCAAGGGCGCCGGACAAACGCCGTACTCGCGGATGGGCGATGGACGGGCGGTTCTGCGGTCCTCGATCCGCGAGTTTCTCGCCTCCGAAGCGCTGAATGCCCTGAACATCCCGACCACTCGCGCACTCTGCGTGATCGGCTCCGACACACCGGTCTGGCGTGAGAAACAGGAACGCGCGGCCATGGTCCTGCGCCTGTCGCCGAGCCATGTGCGCTTCGGGCATTTCGAATACTTCTACTACACCAAGCGCCCGGAGCAACAAAAAGCCCTCGGCGAGCACGTGCTGGCCATGCACTTCCCCGAATGCCTGGAACAGCCGGAACCGTACCTGGCGATGTTCCGCGAAATCGTTGAGCGCAACGCCGAACTGATCGCCAAATGGCAGGCCTATGGCTTCTGCCACGGGGTGATGAACACCGATAACATGTCGATCCTCGGCATCACCTTCGACTTCGGCCCGTTCGCCTTCCTCGATGACTTCGACGCCAACTTCATCTGTAACCACTCCGACGATCAGGGCCGCTACTCCTTCAGCAATCAAGTGCCCATCGGCCAATGGAACCTCAGCGCCCTGGCCCAGGCCCTGACGCCGTTCATCAGCGTCGACGCCCTGCGCGAAACCCTTGGCTTGTACCTGCCGCTGTACCAGGCCCACTACCTGGACCTGATGCGCCGTCGCCTCGGCCTCACCACCGCCGAAGACGACGACCAGAAACTGCTCGAACGCCTGCTGCAATTGATGCAGAACAGCGGCGTCGATTACACGCTGTTCCTCCGCCGCCTCGGTGATGAGTCACCTGAACTGGCCGTCGCCCGGTTGCGCGATGACTTCGTCGACATCAAGGGTTTCGATGCATGGGGCGAACTCTATGTCGCCCGGGCTGCTCGTGAAGGCGTAGTTGATCAGGAACAACGCCGTACGCGGATGCACGCGGTCAATCCGCTGTACATCTTGCGCAACTATTTGGCGCAGAAAGCTATCGATGCGGCAGAGGGTGGCGATTATGCCGAGGTCCGGCGCCTGCACGCGGTGTTGAGCAATCCGTTCACGGAGCAACCCGGAATGGAGAGCTACGCCGAGCGGCCGCCGGAGTGGGGCAAGCATTTGGAGATTAGTTGTTCGTCGTAATCATTCAGATAAACACGTCGACCGGTACCTTGAAGTGCTCAGCCAACCAGCGGATCTGCCGCAGGTTGAGCTGGCGCCTGCCGCTTAATATCTCCGAGACCACCGATTGGGGGCCTACGCCGGGCAGGTCGCTTTGGGTCAAACCATGCTCGCGCATCATGTAACCCAGAACCTCAGCACCACTCGCTTCGCGCATCGGGTGGTGTTGGTGATCCCACTCCGCAATCCAGTCGCCGATGATATCCACCAGACTCATCAATGGGTGCGACTCATCAAGCTTGGTCATCTCTAACAATTCGTCGAGCGCTAGTACCAACAGGTCGTAGTCTTCTTCGTTTTTTGGTTTTCGGAGCAAAGGAGCAACGTACTCCCAATGCTCGGCAGCCTTTTTGACCAAAACACTCATAACCTTCCCTCCTTCCATTTTCCCCGGTCATATTCGCGGTGATCCATCACATGCTTGATGTACAGCTTTTGATGCCCGTACCGGACATAAGCGATCAACCGTAACTTGTTGCCACCGATATCGAATACGTGAAGATCGCCTACTTTGTCGATCGCAGGAAATGAGGATTTCATAGACGCAAAATCATTTGGCTTGATCCTCTTGGCCATTCGATACCACTGATCCAACGCATTGGCCGCCTGAGGCCATTTGGCTTTAGCCTCCCGAATTGGTTTTTCGGTGAACACATGCATGCAACATCCTTATCGCATTTTGCTATGGAAGTTAATCACAGATCCGAAATATCGCAAGTTGCGATACACGTGGGCGGACCAGTGGCTCGCCCGCAACACTCAGCGTAGTGTCGACGACTGCCGCCGCACGATTGAAAATGTGAGCAGACGTCTCCAACTCAGCTTCATTAGCCTCTATTTGGAACACTCCAATGACTGACCCACTCCTCATCCCCTGCCCCCACTGCAACGGCCTCAACCGTATCCCCGCCGAGCGCCTCAGCGACCATCCGAAATGCGGCCGCTGCAAGGCTGAAGTGCTGTTGAGCAAACCCTTCGAATTGAAGCAAGGCGATTACGCCAGTCAGATCAAGGGCGATCTGCCGTTGCTGGTGGACGTGTGGGCGGATTGGTGCGGGCCGTGCAAGTCGTTTGCGCCGGTATTCGAGCAAGCGGCGGGGCAGTTGGCGGGTAAGTGTCGGCTGGCGAAGCTCGACAGCGAGGCGAACCAGCAGTTGTCGGCGCAGTTGGGGATTCGCTCGATTCCGAGCCTGATTCTGTTCAAGAACGGCCGGGAGGTGGCGCGTCAGAGTGGGGCGTTTCCGCTGCCGCAGTTGATGAGTTGGTTGCGTAGCCAGGGGATTTGATAACAGCCGTAAAAGATCGCAGCCTTCGGCAGCTCCTACAGGATCGGTGAAACACCGATGTCGATGTAGGAGCTGCCGAAGGCTGCGATCTTTTGATCTTCAGGCGTTTTCCAGCAGGTTATGCAACTCAACAAACTGCTGGGTCAGCTTGTGTCGCGGATCGAGGTGGATCAGCGGCGTGTTGGCCTGGTGCGACTCGCGCATGCGCACCGAACTGCCCAGGTACACCGGCAACACCGGCAGGCCTTCGGCGATCAACTCGTCGAGGATTTGCTGAGGCAGGCTCGCTCGGGCCTGGAACTGGTTGACCACGATACCTTCGACTTCGAGGCCTTCGTTGTGGTCTTCCTTCAACTCTTCGATTTCTGCCAGCAGGCCATACAGCGCCTGACGCGAGAAGCTGTCGCAGTCAAAAGGAATGAGCACCCGATCAGCGGCAATCAACGCCGACACGGCATAGAAATTCAGCGCTGGCGGGGTATCGAGGTAAATCCGGTCGTAGTCTTCGCTCAGTTCATCAAGCAGTTTGCGCAGCTTGTTGATCTTGTGTTTGGCCTCAAGCTTGGGCTGCAGGTCGGCCAGCTCAGCGGTGGCGGTGATCACGTGGAGGTTGTCGAATGGGGTTTCGTAGATATCCACCTGGTTTTTCTTCGAAAACGGCCCGGAAGACAGGGTTTGCTTGAAAAAGTCGGCGATCCCCATGGGGATGTCATTACCGGTGAGGCCGGTCAGGTACTGAGTGGAGTTGGCCTGGGCATCGAGATCCACCAACAGGGTGCGATAACCCTCGCTGGCACTGACCGCTGCCAGATTGCAGGCAATGCTGGATTTACCCACACCACCTTTCTGATTGAACACCACGCGCCGCATGTCAAAACCTCCGTGTATCAAAGAATGACCGAGTGTAGTAGTCCACCGCGTTGCTTAGCTACCTCGCGGGCAAAGGGACTACAGAGTCAGACGTAATCTCCTGCCGAAAAAACCGCAAGTTCGTGCGCTGATCGTAGAAAGAGCCGATAGATCAGCCCGCTGAAATATGGACAATGGCCATACGACAGCTTTTTCACGAACCAAACGGTACGTTTTATTGCACAAAATGTAACCAGCAATTGCTACCCGCCTGCCGCACCGGGATAATGCGTGCCACTCGGCGTTAAGCGCCACGCAAGGTGGGCCGCAGGTTGTGCGACTTACCGCGTCAAGGCAAGCCCGCAGGGGCGGGATGAATCTTTGTGATCAACTTCAACATCGCCCAATGGCGCGCATGGGCCCCTGGGCTCGAAAGCGTGGACGATTGGCAGGCCTGGAGCCGACAACCGGTCACGCTCCAGTGCAGCGATGCCGCCCCGGATGTATCGTTTCTGCCGGCCATGCAGCGCCGCCGACTCAGCCGCCTTGCGCGGATGGCCTTCAGCGTTGGCTGGCCGCTGGCCGATGGTCGGCAAGACCTACCGTTGGTCTTTATTTCCCGCCACGGCGAGACCCCGCGCACTTTCGAAATCCTCAGTGATCTGGCGGCTGATCAGCCATTGTCGCCGACCCAGTTCAGCCTTTCGGTGCACAACGCGATCATCGGCCTCTGGTCGATCATGCGCGGCGAAACCAGCGAGATGACCGCGCTGGCTGCGGCTGGCGACGGCCTTGAATACGGCATGCTTGAGGCTGCAGCGCTGCTTTCTGAAGGCGCGCCTGCTGTCCTGCTGGTGGTCACCGAAGAACAACCGCCCGAGGCCTACTCGACCTGGATCGACGATGTGCCGTTTCCTTACGCGGTAGGCTTGCTGATCACACCCGGTAATGACTGGCAGTTGTCCCTGAACAGCAATCCGGATGAGTTGTCCAAAGCTCACTGGCCCCATGCCCTGAATCTGTTGCGTACCCTGCTCGGCCAGCAGTCAACCTGCCAACATGCCTGGAAAAATCGTGTATGGACCTGGCAACGCAACCTGTAACCGAAAAAAACCGCGACGCCTACTACTGGCGCCTGCTGGCCACCGCCGCGAGCTTTACCCTTTTCGGGCTGGGCGGGCTGTGCCTGCGGCTGCTGATTTTCCCGCTGCTCGGCTGCCTGCCCGGTGATGCCCAGGCCCATCGGCTGCGGGCGCGAAACACCGTCAGTCGCTGCTTCTGGTTTTTTGTCCGGTTCATGGCTCGCAGCGGCGTACTGACCTACGACATTCAGGGCGCGGAAAAACTCGGCCGTCCGGGACAAATGATCATCGCCAATCATCCGTCACTGATCGATGTGGTTTTTTTGATTGGCCTGGTACCGCACGCCAACTGCGTGGTCAAAAAGAGTCTCTGGGAGAACCCTTTTACCCGCGGTCCGTTGCGCCGCACCGAATACATCAGCAACGACGGCAGCATGGACATGCTCGACGCCGCGGCCGACGCACTGAAAAACGGCCAGACCTTGATCATTTTTCCCGAAGGCACCCGCACCCATCCCGGCCAACCGCCGGCCTTTCATCGGGGCGCTGCGGCCATTGCCCTGCGGGGTGCGAAAATTCTCACCCCGGTAATCATCAAGGTCAGCCCGACCACATTGACCAAGGCCGAGCCCTGGTATCGGATCCCAAAACGCCGCGTGCACTTCAGTTTCCGTGTGGGGGCCGATATAGACCCACAAGCCTTCACCGCGCAGGGGCCACCACCTCAAGCCTCGCGCAAGCTCAACGATTATTTGCATACCTACTTTATCAAGGAGCTCGCCGAAGATGAGCGATCTGCACCGTGAGATTAAAACGTTGATCATCGAAGCCCTGGGCCTCGAAGACATCAGTGTCGACGACATTGGCGACGACCAGACCCTGTTCGGCGAAGGCCTGGGCCTGGACTCGGTCGACGCCCTGGAACTCGGCCTGGCGATCCAGAAAAAGTACGGTATCAAGATCGATGCCGACGCCAAAGACACCCGTAACCACTTCACCAATGTGGCGAGCCTTGCGGCGTTCGTCACTGCAAAACAGGCAGCTTGAGACCGGACCATGCAAACTCGTGACGACATCTTCAACACCCTGCGCGATGCGCTGGTCGAACTCTTCGAACTGGACCCCGAGCGCGTCAGCCTGGAATCCAACCTGTACCAGGATCTGGAAATCGACAGCATCGACGCGGTCGACCTGATCGATCACATCAAGCGTCAGACCGGCAAGAAAATCGCCGCCGAAGAATTCAAATCGGTGCGGACCGTCAGCGACGTGGTCGAGGCGGTCTACCGCCTGGTTCAACCGGCCGCATGAGTCGACTGATCGGCCTTGGCCTGCTGCTGGCGGGCCTGCTGTACCCCTTTGCGGTGTATTTCGGCATGGAGCATTTCGCCCCGTGGCAGTTCGGCCTGCTGTTGGGCAGCCTGTGGCTGGCTCGCGCGCTGACCGGAGTGCGGCGGCCCGGAAGCCTGTGGATGGCCATCGTCGCCATCGCGTTTTGCCTGCTGCTGGCGCTGTTCGACAGCCCGGCGCTGTTGCGTTGGTATCCGGTGCTGATCAGCGGCTTCATGTTGGCACTGTTCGGGCTGAGCCTGAAATACGGCCCGCCGATGGCCGAACGCCTGGCCCGTCTGCATGAACCGCACCTGCCGGCCAAGGCGATTGTTTATACCCGCCAGGTGACGATTGCCTGGAGTGTGTTTTTTCTCTGTAACGGATTGTGCGCCGCCGCGCTGACCCTTTGGGCGCCGCTGAGTTGGTGGATGTTGTACACCGGCCTGATCTCCTATGGATTGATCGGCCTGATGTTTGCCATTGAATGGCTGATACGACAACGGGTACGAGGCCACCCATGAATTGGATAACACTTGAGCAACTGCTGCTCAAGGCTCTGCCGGAACGCGCCGTGACGGCCGAGCCGGCGCTGAACCACGCGCAATTGTGCGAGCAGGCCCTGTGCCTCGCCGCCGGCCTGCAAGCCCAGGGTGTGCAGCGTATCGCTGTGCACCTCGAAGATGCCGCCGAGCTGGCGATTGCGCTGCTGGGCGCCTGGCGCGCCGGGGTCAGCGTGCTGCTGCCCGCCGACCTGCAAACCCAGACGCGCCAGCGCTGGTCGATTGAAGTCGATCTGTGGCTGACCGATCAGGCCGACGACGCGCACCTGAGCGACTACCGGCATTCGCCGATGTCCGCCGCCGCGCTGGACCTGGATCGCTGTCAGCTCAGCCTGTGCACCTCCGGGTCCAGTGGCGAGCCCAAGCGCATCGACAAAACCCTGCGGCAAATGGCCAATGAAGTCGAAGCACTCGAGCGGCTCTGGGGCGCCGATCTGGGCCAGGCCTGCATCATCGGCAGTGTCGCGACCCAACATATTTACGGTTTGCTGTTCCGGGTGCTCTGGCCACTGTGTGCCGGACGGCCATTCGTGCGCAAGCAACTGGCCTTCCCTGAAGACTTGCAGCGCGCCAGCCGCGAACACCCGGCATTCGCCTGGGTCGCCAGCCCGGCGCTGCTCAAGCGCATGGGCGACAACCTCGACTGGCCGGCCTTGAGCGTGGTGCGCCGGGTGTTTTCCTCCGGTGGCGCCCTGCCCGCCGAGGCGGCGCAAAGCCTGTTCGAACGCCTGGAGCAATGGCCGACGGAAATCCTCGGCAGCTCGGAAACCGGCGGTATTGCCTGGCGTCAGGGGCAAGAACTCTGGCAGCCGTTCGCCGACGTCGTGTTGAACCAGGACAGCGACGGCGCGTTGCTCATCGCTTCGCCCTACTTGCCGGCCGGCCACATTGAACACACCGCCGACGCTGCGCGAATCGCCGCCGACGGCCGTTTCGAACTGCTGGGACGGCTGGACCGGATCGTCAAACTGGAAGAAAAACGTATCTCGCTGCCGATGCTGGAACAGGCGCTGATGGCCCACGCCTGGGTTGCCGAAGCGCGCCTCGGGGTGGTTCAGGAAAACCGCGCCTCGCTGGGTGCATTGTTGGTGCTCAGTCAGCCAGGGCTGCACGCCCTGCGCAATCAGGGTCGACGTACCCTCACTCAAGAACTGCGTCAGCATCTGGGCCAGCATTGCGAAGCCCTCGCCTTGCCACGGCGCTGGCGCTTGCTGCGCCAGTTGCCGTTGAACGCCCAGGGCAAACTGCCCCAGGCCTATGTCGAAGCCCTGCTGCTGGCGCCGCGCCCGAAGGCGCCGGAGGTACTGGAGCAGGTCGAAACCGACGGCGAATGGAGCCTGCAACTGGCGATACCGCCGGATCTGGCCTACTTCAGCGGCCACTTTCCACAGACTCCGGTATTGCCCGGTGTGGTGCAGGTGGATTGGGCCTTGAGCCTGGGTCAGCAATTGATGAACTTGCCGGCCAGATTCGCCGGCATGGAAGTACTGAAATTCCAGCAACTGGTGCGTCCGGGGGATGAAATCCAGCTGCACCTGCGGTTCGACCCGGTGCGCAGCAAGTTGTACTTCGCCTATCGCAACGACACCGCCACCTGCTCCAGCGGACGGATCGTGCTGGAGGCGGCCTGTGGATAAGTTTCTTTCCCATGTAGCAGCTGCCGCAGGCTGCGTCCGAGTGCGAAGCGCTCGCAACTGGGCCACCATGATTACTCTGCAAGACCTTGCATACCCGTTTTACGACCGCTTCGCGGCCGAACGCAGGCTGCGCCAGCTGCTACATGGACGCGGTGAGTGCCCACATGCATAACCCCTGCGCCATCATCCCGGTCTACAACCACGAAACCGCGATCACCACGGTGGTCGACGCACTGCTCGCCCAAGGTTTGCCGTGCATCCTGGTAGACGATGCGAGCACCCCGGCCTGCGCGAAAGTGCTCGATCAACTGGCTTTGCGGGATAACACTTACCTGATTCGCCTCACCCTCAATCAAGGCAAGGGCGCCGCCGTCATGACCGGTTTTCGCGAAGCCTCACGCCTGGGTTTCAGCCACGCCTTGCAGGTGGACGCCGACGGTCAGCATGACCTCGCCGACGTCGCGGTTTTTATCGAACAGTCCCGCGTCCATCCCGAAGCGGTCATCTGCGGGTATCCGCTCTACGACGCCAGTGTGCCCAAGGGTCGCTTGTATGCGCGCTACCTCACGCACGTGATGGTCTGGATCAACACAATGTCGTTGCAGATCCGCGATTCGATGTGCGGTTTTCGCGTCTATCCATTGCCGCCGACCCTGGCGTTGATCGACTCGGCGAAGATCGGTAAACGCATGGATTTCGACTCGGACATTCTGGTACGCCTGGCCTGGCGCAACCTGTCGATGCAGTGGCTGCAAACCAAGGTCCATTACCCGCTGGACGGCGTCTCGCATTTTCGCCTGTTCCGCGACAACGTACTGATCTCCAGCATGCACACCCGGCTGTTCTTCGGCATGTTGCTGCGCGCACCGCTGATCCTCTGGCGACGGTGGCGAACATGAGCACTGAGACAGACAAAAAACACTGGGCTGACCGCGAGGAGCGCGGCAACTTCTGGCTGATGAAATTCACCGCACTCTGCGCCAAAGTGCTCGGCCGGCGACTGTTGAGCCCGCTGCTGTACGGCATCGTCTTGTACTTTTTCCTGTTCGGCCGCAGCGCTCGGAAAAGCGCCTGGCAATACCGGCAGCGCCTGGCCGACTGGAGTGGCCGCAGCGAATTGCGTCCGACCCATTGGCGGGTGTTCGGCCAGTTCATGGCCTTCGCCGATTCGATGCTCGACAAGCTCGACGTCTGGAACGGCAAGCTGAGCATCGAGCAGATCGAAATCATCGACCCGGCGCTGCTGCGCACGCAACTGCGCGGCGCCCGTGGGCAGATGCTGGTCGGCGCGCACCTGGGCAATCTCGAAGTCTGCCGCGCGCTGGCCGAGATCGGCGAAAAAGTCACGATGAACGTGCTGGTGCACACCAAGCACGCCGAGCAGTTCAACCGTTTACTCGGTGAAGCCGGGGCGACCAATTTGCGGCTGATCCAGGTCAGCGAACTGGACCCGCTGATCATGCTGCAACTGCACGAACGCCTGGAGCGCGGCGAGTGGCTGGCGATTGCCGGTGACCGTGTGCCCTTGCATGGCGGGCGCAGCGTGACCGTGGATTTCCTCGGCCATCCGGCAGCGTTCCCCCAAGGTCCGTGGCTGCTGGCCGGTTTGCTCAAATGCCAGGTCAATCTGTTGCTGTGCTTGAAGAAGCCGACAGGCGACTATCGACTGACCCTCGAACCCTTCGCCGAGGCCGTGGTGTGGAAGCGCAGCGACCGCGAACAGGTCATTCATCAGTGGGCCTCCCGCTACGCCGAACGACTGGGTCACTATTGCCTTGAAGCGCCCCAACAATGGTTCAACTTTTACCCTTTCTGGAAGACCGATGACGACGCCAACGCTTGAGCCGGTAACCTTCGGCGAACTCCCTTTGCGCATCGAAGACGTGCTGGCCCTGGCCAACCGTCAGGCGCCGACGCAGTTGCAGGGCGACCCTGAATACCGCGAGCGCATCGCCAAGGGTGCGCGATTCCTGGATTCGCTGCTGGACAAGGAAGGCGTGATCTATGGCGTGACCACCGGTTACGGCGACTCTTGTGTAGTCGCAGTGCCGCTGCATCACGTCGAAGCGCTGCCGCGTCATCTGTACACGTTCCACGGCTGTGGCTTGGGCAAACTACTCGACGCACAGGCCACCCGCGCGGTACTCGCGGCGCGTTTGCAGTCGCTGTGCCACGGCGTTTCCGGGGTGCGCGTGGAGTTACTGGAACGCCTGCAAGCGTTCCTGGAACACGACATCCTGCCGCTGATCCCGGAAGAAGGCTCGGTCGGCGCCAGCGGTGATTTGACGCCGTTGTCCTACGTAGCCGCGACATTGTCCGGCGAGCGCGAAGTGATGTTCCGTGGCGAACGTCGCGAAGCCGCCGACGTGCATCGCGAACTCGGTTGGCCGCCGCTGGTGCTTCGGCCCAAGGAAGCCCTGGCTCTGATGAACGGCACCGCCGTGATGACCGGCATCGCTTGCCTGGCCTTCGCCCGCGCCGATTACCTGCTGCAACTGGCCACGCGCATCACCGCGCTGAACGTGGTGGCGCTGCAAGGTAATCCGGAACATTTCGACGAACGCCTGTTCGCTACCAAGCCGCATCCGGGGCAGATGCAAGTCGCCGCATGGCTGCGCAAGGACCTGGCCATCGATGCGCCAACCGCGCCACTGCATCGCCTGCAAGACCGCTACTCGCTGCGCTGCGCCCCGCACGTGCTCGGCGTGTTGGCCGACAGCCTGAACTGGCTGCGTTCGTTCATCGAAATCGAACTCAACAGCGCCAACGACAACCCGATTATCGACGCCGAAGCCGAACGCGTGCTGCACGGCGGGCACTTCTACGGCGGCCACATCGCGTTCGCCATGGACAGCCTGAAAACCCTCGTCGCCAACGTCGCTGACTTGCTGGATCGGCAACTCGCGCTGCTGGTGGACGAGCGTTACAACCACGGTTTGCCGAGCAACCTGTCTGGCGCCACTGCCGACCGCGCCATGCTCAACCATGGTTTCAAGGCCGTGCAGATCGGCACCAGCGCCTGGACCGCCGAAGCGCTGAAAAACACCATGCCGGCCAGCGTGTTCTCGCGTTCCACCGAGTGCCACAACCAGGACAAGGTGAGCATGGGCACCATCGCCGCCCGCGATGCGATCCGGGTGCTGGAACTGACCGAACAAGTCGCCGCCGCCACCCTGCTGGCCGCCAATCAAGGCGTCTGGCTGCGCAGCCAGGTCGAGGACGCACGGCCACTGCCACCGTCCCTGGCCGCCATGCACGAAGAGCTGGCCAAGGACTTCCCGCCGGTCATCGAAGACCGCGCCCTGGAAGGCGAACTGCGCCTGTGCCTGAAACGAATCGCCGAGCAACACTGGAGGCTGCATGCGTAGCAAGGGAATGCTTCACGCCGATACGGAAATCCTCGTGCCGTTCTTTGACGTCGACACCATGAACGTGGTCTGGCACGGCCATTACGTCAAATACCTGGAAGTGGCCCGGTGTGCGCTGCTGGACAAACTCGGCCATAACTACACCGCCATGGTCGAGTCCGGTTTTGCCTGGCCGGTGATCGACCTGCAACTGCGCTATGTGCGCGGTGCGGTGTTCGGCCAGAAGCTGAACGTGCGCGCCAGCCTGGTGGAATGGGAAAACCGCCTGAAGATCAATTATCTGATCAGCGACCTGCAAACTGGTGAGCGCCTGACCCGCGCCGTTTCCGTGCAGGTTGCTGTCGACATGAGCAGCCGTGAGATGCAATTGGCCTCGCCGAAAGTGTTCACCGACGCTGTAGAAAGGATGCTGCCATGAATGTCCAAACCCTCTGTAGCCGTCTGCGTTCAACCTGTAGCAGCTGGCGAAGCCTGCGTTCGGCTGCGCAGCAGTCGCCTTGCGATTCAACTGACATACCGCATGCACAGGTTTTACCACGGCTTCGCCGCCGGTCGCAGCCTCGCGGGCTCGGCAGCTGCTACATGTTCGTGGTGGTGCTTGGTTTTTCTTCGCTGGCGCAGGCATTTGATTTGCAGCAACTCAGCGATCAACTGGCCAGGCCCGATGTGATCCACGGCAACTTCATCCAGGAAAAACACCTGCGCGCCCTGCCGCAACCACTGACCAGCAAGGGCACGTTCGTCCTCGCTAAAAACCACGGCTTGCTCTGGCTGCTGAAAACCCCGCTGCAACAGGACTACCGCATCAACGCCAAGGGCATCGCCCGGCGTGACGCCAACGGCTGGCAACTGCTGCCGGGCAAGAGTGCCGGCGCCGAGCAGAACCGGTTGTTCCTCGCCGTACTGCAAGGTGACAGCAGTGGCTTGCAACGAGACTTCGAGCTGTCGCTGAGCGGCGATGCGCAGAAATGGAAATTGACCCTGACCCCGCGCTCGATGTTGCTCAAGCAGGTGTTCAACCAGATCAACATCGACGGCGGCGAGCTGGTGAACAGCATCGAACTGCTGGAAACCCAGGGTGACAGCACCGTGATGCGCATGCAGGACAGCACCAGCGCCCAACCGTTGAGCGACGCGGAGCAACATGACTTTGCCGAGTGAACGGATGCTCCCACGGCTGTTCCTGATCCTGCTGCTGGCGGTGCTCGCGCTCGCCGGCTGGCAATGGCGTGACGGCGCTCCGCTGTCGGCCAACCTGATGGAATTGGTGCCAGGTACGGCGCCGGACGCGCTGGAACTGCGCGCCGAACAACGCATGCAAGAACCGCTGAACCGCGAAATGCTGGTGCTGGTCGGCCATACCGATCGCCAGCAAGCCGTGGCCATGGCGCAGAAACTCGGCGAGCAATGGCAGGCCAGCGGTCTGTTCGAAAAGGTCCAATGGACCCTGCAAGCCGACTTGCCCGCCCTGCGCGCACAGTTGCTGCAAGGTCGGCTGGCGATGCTCTCGGACGCGGATCGCCAGCAACTGATCAAGCATCCCGACGCTTTCATTCAACAGCGCGTGCAAGCGCTGTTCGACCCGTTCACCGGTTTCAGCCTGGTGCCGAGCCAGGATGACTGGCTGGGCCTGACCGGGCGCATCCAGAACAGCCAGCCGCAACACGGCGCGGTGCAACTGGACATCGGCAGCGGTGCCTTGGTCGCCGATGCCGACGGCAAGAGCTGGGTGCTGCTGCGGGCTCGGACCACCGGCAACGCCTTCGACATGAACCTGCCGCTGCAAGTGGCCGCACTGCTCAAACACAGCCGCGAAGAGGCCGCCCAGGGCGATGTGCAACTGCTGGCCGCCAGCGGCTTGCTCTATGCGGCCAACGGCCAGCAGCAAGCGACCCGCGAGATGACGTGGGTCGGTGGCGGCGCCACGCTCGGCATCCTGTTATTGCTGCTGTTGGCGTTTCGGCGGTTACGCGTGTTGCTCGCGTTTGTCCCGGTGCTGGTGGGTATGTTGTTCGGTGGAGTGGCCTGCGTCGCACTGTTCGGCCACCTGCATGTGATGACTCTGGTGCTCGGTTCCAGCCTGATCGGCGTTGCCGTCGATTACCCGCTGCACTACCTGTCCAAGAGCTGGAGCCTGAAACCCTGGAACAGTTGGCCAGCCCTGCGCCTGACCCTGCCGGGGCTGACGCTGAGCCTGATCACCAGTTGCATCGGCTACCTCGCCCTGGCCTGGACACCGTTCCCGGCCCTGACCCAAATCGCCGTGTTCTCCGCCGCCGGCCTGCTCGGCGCCTACCTGTCGGCGGTGTGTCTGCTGCCGGCGCTGCTCAAGGGCACTGACCTGCGGCCGGCGCAATGGCCGCTGCGGGTTGCCGAGTTTCTGGTGAACCTGCGTGAAGCGCTGCTCAAATACGCTCGAACGCCAGTTTTGCTGGCCCTGCTGGTCGCCTTCTGTGTCGGCGGTCTGTGGCAGCTCAGCACCAGGAACGACATTCGCCAGTGGGTCGGCATGCCCCAGCACCTGACTGACGAAGCGCAGGCCATCGCACGGATCACCGGCTACCAGCCCACCAGTCAATTCTTCCTGATCCGGGCGGCCAACCAGCAGCAATTGCTCGAACGCCAGACCGCCCTGAGTGATCGCCTGGAGCAACTGGTCAACCTCGACAAACTCCAGGGTTTTCTGTCCCTCAATCAATTGGTCAGCCAGCCGAGTGAACAGAAGCAGGTCCGCGATGCGCTAAGCAAACTGCCGCAATTCTGGCAACCGTTGCTCGATGTTGGCGTGCCGGCCGAGGCGCTACAAGCCGAACTGACGACGTTGCAGGCACTGCCCACCGAAGACATCGACGCGGCGCTGGCCGGGCCGTTGGCCGAACCTTATCGCGCGCTGTGGCTGGGGCCGACCGCTGACGGCGGCGTGGCAGCCATGGTCAGCCTGCAAGGCTTGAACAACCCGTCGCTGCTGCGGGTTCAAGCGCTGGATTTACCGGGCGTGCAATTGGTGGATCGCCTCGGCGAGCTGAACAATGTCTTCGCCGCTACGCAGATCAGCGCCGCAGAATTGAAACTCGCCTCCTGTGTGCTGATCGTATTGGTGCTGATCCTGCCATTCGGCCTTGGCGGCGCGTTGCGAATTGTCGCCCTGCCGTTGCTGGCCGCATTGTGCAGCCTGGCCAGCCTCGGCTGGCTCGGCCAGCCGCTAACACTCTTCAGCCTGTTCGGCCTGCTGCTGGTGACGGCCATCAGCGTCGATTACGCGATCCTCATGCGCGAACAGGTGGGCGGCGCCGCTGTGAGCCTGCTGGGCACCTTGCTGGCGGCGTTGACCACTTGGCTGTCGTTCGGATTGCTGGCGGTGTCCAGTACCCCGGCGGTGAGCAATTTCGGTCTGTCGGTGAGCCTGGGGCTGGCGTTCAGCTTCATTCTGGCGCCATGGGCCGGACGTCACGTTCACGCCGTGGCCGTCGCGGAGCCGGCAGCATGATGATCGCGCTGTTTTGGGCAATGGCCCTGGGGATGTTTGCCGGCGCCACCCACGTCGGTCGACATTTCGGCCTGATCCCGATTGTCAGCCAGTTGCTGTTGGCGACCTTCGGCCTGCCGCTATTGATGTATTTCTGGATCGAGCCAGGCTGGCAGCTCAGTGGCGCCCAGCTGATCTCGCCGGTATGGCTGAAAAACCTTTATAGCCTGAGTTTCGCCTTGCTGTTGGGGCACATTCTCAGTGACGTGATCGACCTGCGACTGGATCGCCAGAGCCTGAAAATCGCCCTGCCGAGTTTCTGCCTGCCGTTCGCTTGCGGGCTGGCGACGGCGATCTGGCTGTTGCCGGCGCAATCGTGGATCAGCTCGTTGGCGGTCGGCCTGGTGTTCGCCATCACCGCGATTCCGGTGCTGTACCTCTACCTGCGACACATCAACTACCCGCCCGACGCCACCCGGCGTTTGGTGCAGACCGCGATCCTCATCGACCTCACGTGCTGGACGTTGTTCGGCTTCGCCCAGGGCAGCCTGCACCTGAGCAGCCTGCTGCTGCCACTGGCCGGCGCCTGTCTGCCGTTGCTGTTGCGGCTGCTCGGCGTGCGCCAACCGCTGCTGCACAGCGGCTGCTTCTTCGCGCTGCTGGTGGTGGCCGAACACTTCAAGCTCAATGCACTGATTTTCGGCATCGGCTATCTGCTGTGCATGGCCGCGCTCAAAGTACCGCTGGTGTTGCCATTGCCGGCGGTATGGATGAATCGCTTGCAGACGTGGATTGCCATCCCGCTGATTCTCACCTTCGGCATCGTGCAGATCGATGTGCACAGCGCCATGGCCAGCCTCGGCTGGTTGCAACTGGCCGCGCTGCTGTTATTCCCGATCATCAGCAAACTGCTGGGCAACTGGCTCGGCCTGGGCTGGGCCGGCGCCTCGTTTGATGGCGCCAGCCGCTGGAGGGAAAGCCTGCTGCTGAACATTCGCGGCTTGAGCGAGATCGTCTTTCTCAACCTGCTGCTGCAACAACAACTCATCAGCCCGGCGTTGTACTTTGCGCTGATGCTGATGGGCCTGATCGCGACACTGCTGCCGGCACTGGCCGGCATGCACCGAATCCCGCTGAATATCGCCGCCCCGGCAAGGAGCTCCCGTGCCAACCGTTGAAATGGAACGTCGTCAGGTAGTGGTCATCGGCGCAGGCCCTTCGGGCGCCATTGCCGCCGCGCTGCTCAAGCGCAAGGGTCACGATGTCCTGGTGATCGAGCGCCAACATTTTCCAAGGTTTTCCATCGGAGAAAGCCTGTTGTCCCATTGCCTGGATTTCGTCGAAGAGGCCGGCATGCTTGAAGCGGTGAACGCCGCTGGTTTTCAGATAAAAACCGGCGCGGCGTTCGCTTGGGGCGAGCAGTACAGCGCCTTCGATTTCGGCGACACGTTCAGCAACGGCAAGCCCACCACGTTTCAGGTGCAGCGCGCCGATTTCGACAAGCTGCTGGCCGATCAAGCGGCGCTGCAAGGTGTGGAGTTACGCTACGGCGAAGCCATCGTCAGCGCTGATTTCGATCTGCCAAAACCGCAGCTGAACGTACTGCGCGAGGACGGCAGCGAGTACCGCGTCGAAGCCGATTTCGTACTCGACGCCAGCGGCTACGGCCGCGTGTTGCCGCGCCTGCTCGACCTTGAAGCCGCATCGAATTTCCCGGTCCGTCAGGCGGTGTTCACCCACGTCGAAGACCAGATCGACAACCCGGCCTTCGACCGGACCAAGATCCTCATCACCACTCATCCGACCCATCGCGACATCTGGTTCTGGACCATCCCGTTCAGCAACGGTCGTTGCTCAGTGGGCGTGGTGGCCGCCGCCGAGCACTTCGACGGTCGCACCGACAATCTGGACGAATGCCTGCGCGGCTTTATCGCCCAAACCCCGAGCCTGGCCGGCGTGCTGAACAACGCGGTGTGGGACACCCCCGCGCGGACCATCGGCGGCTACTCGGCCAATGTCAAAACGCTCCACGGCCCAGGCTTTGCGCTGCTGGGCAACGCGGCGGAATTCCTCGACCCGGTGTTCTCCTCTGGCGTGACCATCGCCATGCGCTCGGCGAGCATGGCTGCCGGCGTATTGCATCGCCAATTACAGGGTGAAAGCGTCGACTGGCAGACCGAGTTCGCCGCCCCGCTCAAACGCGGCGTCGACACCTTCCGCTGCTACGTCGAAGGCTGGTATGCCGGGACCTTCCAGGATGTGATTTTCCACGACGGCAGCTCACCGGATATCCGCCGGATGATCGCCTCGATCCTCGCCGGTTACGCCTGGGATGAACGTAACCCGTTCGTCAGCGAAGCGAAGCGCCGGTTGAAGGTGATTTCGGAAATTTGTGCAAGGGATGCGACATGAGCTACCTGAGCGACAACTACGTCGAAGAGACCCGATTCGGTTTCTGGTTCCTGCGCAGCCACACCTGGCAGCACCATGTGCTGCGGGTGGCGATCAATGACCTGCGCGGGCTGTTCAGCGACTCGCTGCCAAGCAACCCGGTGTTGCTGGATGCCGGTTGCGGCCAGGGCAAGTCGTTCCAATATCTGCGTCAGACCTTTGCGCCCCAGCGCTTGATCGGTGTCGATGCCGACCCGCACAGCCTGCACCTCAGCGGCGAAGAGGCGGCGCGTCAGGGCATGCCGGTGGAGCTGATCGGCAGCGACTGCGCGACGCTCAACGTACCGGACGCCAGCGTCGATCTGCTGTTCTGTCACCAGACCTTCCATCACCTTGTCGAGCAGGACTTGGCCCTGGCAGAGTTCTATCGCGTGCTCAAGCCCGGCGGCTATCTGCTGTTCGCCGAGTCCACCGAGGCTTACATTGATACGTGGGTGATTCGCTGGTTGTTCCGTCATCCGATGCACGTGCAGAAGAGCGCAGCCGGGTATCTGGAAATGATTCACCAACAGGGTTTCGAATTCGGCCCGCAGAACGTGTCTTATCCGTACTTGTGGTGGAGCCGCGCCAAGGATTTCGGCCTGCTTGAACGGTTTGGCCTGCGCCAGCCCAAGCCGTTTGGCCTCCGGGAAGAAACCCTGGTCAATGTGGTGGCGCGTAAACCTCTTGAAGGTGTTGTTTGATGTCTAGCGCAATTCAAATCTATGGGAGCGGGCTTGCTCGCGAAAGCGGTGTGTCAGTCGACATCATTGGTGAATGTCAGACCGCCTTCGCGAGCAAGCCCGCTCCCACAGGGTTTGTGGTGTTGCTGAGATTTGTGTTGCTGGGTTGTGCCCTGTTATTAAGCGCTTGCGCCAGCCGGGCACCGTTGCCCGAGCACAGCCCGACGCTGGCGTTGCCCTTGCAATTGCACATCCAGCGCCTGATGGCTGACCAGCGTCAGGACTGGGTGCTGGTGATCCAGCAGGAAGGTCCGGGCCTGCGCTGGTCGATGATGGATTTGCTCGGCATTCCCCAGGCTCGTCAGAAGTTGATCAACGGTGAATGGCAGGCCGACGGTCTGCTACCGCCGAACCCCGAAGCCAGGGAACTGTTCGCCGCACTGTTGTTTGCCCTGACGCCGGAAGACGAGTTGCACGGCAACTATCCCGCCGCATCGCAGCATGGCGGGCAACGCGTGTTGCCAGAGCGCTGGGACGTTCGTTACGCGCGCCCCATGAGTTTTGAACTGAACCTGCCCAAGGGCCCGAAATACCAAGTCACGCCACTGAGCGGGGACGCGCCATGACCGCCTATTTGAACGCCCTCGGCGTGATTTGCGCCCTGGGCCGGGACAAACAGGAAGTCGCCCGCAACCTGTTTGCCGGCGACTGCTCGGGCATGCGCATCGAGGCCGGCTGGGTGGTGGAACGTTCGTTACCAGTAGCCGCGGTTCACGGCGAGCTGGCGCCAATTGCGCCGGAGATGGCCGAGCAGCGCAGCCGCAACAATCAACTGTTGCTGGAGGCGGCGCTGCAAATTCGCCCAGCCATTGATCAAGCGATCCAGACCTACGGCCGCGAACGCATCGGCATCGTGCTTGGCACCAGCACCTCCGGCATCGACGAAGCCAGTCGCGGGTTGGCCCATTACATCCGTGAACATGAGTTCCCCGCTGACTACGACTATCAACAACAGGAGCTCGGCGCACCGGCCAACTTCCTCGCCGACTGGCTGCAATTGAGCGGCCCGGCCTATGTGATTTCCACCGCTTGCACCTCCAGCGCCCGAGCCTTGATGAGTGCCCAACGCTTGCTCGACCTGGGCATGTGCGACGCGGTGCTGTGCGGCGGTGTCGACAGTTTGTGCAAACTGACACTCAACGGTTTCTCGGCGCTGGAAGCAGTCTCCGGGCAGCGCTGCAACCCGTTTTCCGCCAACCGCAATGGCATCAACATCGGCGAAGCGGCGGTGCTGTTTTTGATGAGTAAAAGTGCCAGCGACGGCCAATCGATTGCCTTGCTCGGCAGTGGCGCCAGCTCCGACGCGCACCACATATCCGCGCCGGAACCGACCGGCCGCGGCGCCCGGCAAGCGATGCACAAAGCCTTGAGCCGCGCCGCGCTGCAACCGTCGCAAATCAGTTACCTGAACCTGCACGGCACCGCCACCCAACACAACGACGCCATGGAAAGCCTGGCCGTGGCCGCGCTGTTCCCGGATGGCGTGCCCTGCTCGTCGACCAAACCGATGACCGGCCACACCCTCGGCGCCGCCGGTGCCCTGGAAGCGGCGTTCTGCTGGTTGAGCCTGAGCGCCGGCAATTCCGAACACGCCTTGCCGCCCCACATCTGGGACGGTCAACCCGACCCCGACCTGCCGGCCCTCAATTGGGTGACCCCGGCCGATCGCCTGGCGTCCATTGCACCTCGCTACCTGATGAGCAATTCGTTTGCCTTCGGTGGCAATAACGTCAGCCTGATTATCGGAGACGCCCCATGATTGACTGGCCGATCGCCGAACTGCTGCCTCACGCTGGCGACATGATCCTCATCGAGCAGATCCTGTCGTTTGATGACGAGCAGATTTACACCCGCCTCACCGTCAAGCCCGACGGCCTGTTCAACCGTCCCGACGGCAGCCTGCCAGCCTGGGTCGGTATTGAGCTGATGGCCCAAAGTGTGGCCGCTTACGCCGGTTGCCATGCCCGTGCGCGCGGCGATGCGGTGGAGTTGGGCTTCCTGCTCGGCACCCGTAAATTCGAATGCAACGTCGAACACTTCCCCGCCGGCACCGAACTGACCATCCACGGGCTGCGCTCGCTGGAAGACGACAGCGGCATGGGCGTGTTCGAATGCCACATCAACGCCCCCGGCATCCACGCCACCGCCCGGCTCAACGTGTACCGCCCACCCCAGGCAGCGCAATATCTTCAAGAAACCCAAGGAGTCGAGTGATGACTGAATCCGTACTGGTCACCGGCTCCAGCCGTGGCATTGGCCGCGCTATCGCCCTGCGTCTGGCGCAGGCCGGGCACGACATCGTGCTGCATTGCCGCAGCGGTCTGGCCGAGGCCGAAGCCGTGAAGGCTGAAGTCGAAGTGCTGGGACGCAACGCTCGCGTGCTGCAATTCGACGTTTGCGACCGAGCCAGCTGCAAAGCCATTCTCGAAGCCGACGTGCAAGCACATGGCGCCTATTACGGCGTGGTGCTCAACGCCGGGCTGACCCGCGACGGTGCTTTTCCGGCGCTGAGCGAGGATGATTGGGATGTGGTGATGCGCACCAACCTCGACGGTTTCTACAACGTGCTGCACCCGGTGATGATGCCGATGATTCGTCGTCGCGCCGCCGGGCGGATTGTGTGCATCACCTCGGTTTCCGGATTGATCGGCAACCGTGGCCAGGTCAACTACAGCGCCTCCAAGGCCGGTTTGATCGGCGCGGCGAAAGCGTTGGCGATCGAACTGGGCAAGCGCAAAATCACCGTTAACTGTGTCGCACCCGGCCTGATCGACACCGCCATGCTCGACGAAAACGTGCCGGTGGAAGAGCTGATGAAAATGATCCCCGCACAACGCATGGGCACGCCTGAAGAGGTGGCCGGTGCGGTGAACTTCCTGATGTCGGCGGAAGCTTCTTACATCACCCGGCAGGTTCTGGCCGTCAACGGAGGCCTGTGCTGATGAAGCGCGTCGTCGTCACCGGCATGGCCGGCATCACCTCACTGGGCAGCGATTGGGAGACCATTGCCGCCAACTTCAAGGCCAATCGCAGCGGCATCCGCCGAATGGACGAGTGGGATCGCTTTACCGAACTCAACACCCGCCTCGCCGGGCCGATCGACGACTTCAAAGTGCCAAGCCACTGGACCCGCAAACAACTGCGCAGCATGGGTCGCGTCTCGCGCCTGGCGGTCGGTGCCGCAGAACAGGCGCTGGCCGACGCCGGGCTGCTGGGCGACGCATCGATCAAGGACGGACGCATGGGCGTCGCCTGCGGTTCGTCCACCGGCAGCACCGACGAGATCAAGGCATTCGGCAATATGCTGCTCAACTCGGTGGCCGAAGGCTTGAACGCCAACTCGTACGTGCGGATGATGCCGCACACCACCGCGGCCAATATCAGCATCTTCTTCGGCCTCACCGGCCGGCTGATTCCGACGTCCAGCGCCTGCACCAGCGGCAGTCAGGGCATCGGCTACGCCTACGAGTCGATCAAGTTCGGTCGCCTGCCGCTGATGCTGGCCGGCGGCGCCGAAGAACTGTGCCCGACCGAAGCCATGGTGTTCGACGCGCTCTACGCCACCAGCCTGAAAAACGATGCACCGCAAACCAGCCCGCGGCCTTACGACAAGGGTCGTGATGGCCTGGTGATCGGTGAAGGCGGCGGCATGCTGGTGCTCGAAGAACTCGAACACGCCCTGGCCCGTGGCGCACACATCCATGCCGAACTCGTCGGCTTCGGCAGCAACGCCGACGGCCAACACACCACGCGCCCCGAGCAAGCGACCATGCGCCGGGCCATGGAACTGGCGCTGGAAGACGCCGGGCTGCAACCGTCGGACATCGGCTACGTCAACGGTCACGGCACCGCCACAGAACAGGGCGACATCGCCGAAACACAGGCCACCCGTTCGTTGTTCGGCGAGCACATGCCCATCAGTTCGCAGAAGAGCTTCCTCGGCCACACCCTCGGGGCCTGCGGTGCGCTGGAATCCTGGTTCAGCATCGAAATGATGAACCGCGACCTCTACGTGCACACCTTCAACCTCGACGAGGTCGACCCGCACTGCGGCAAGCTCGACTACCTGCGCGGCGAATTCCGGCAGATGAGCAACCAATACGTGATGAACAACAACTTCGCGTTTGGCGGTGTGAATACTTCGCTGATTTTTCGGCGGTGGTCGTAAGCACGCGGCCTGACTCTTGGTCGGCCTCATTCAGGCAGGGCGCAGATCAGCAGGGTGGCGGCAGCGGCGGTTTTCTTGGAGCGTATCCCCGACGAAACCACCCTCCTCAACTTCCGTCGCCTGCTGGAAAAACACCAGTTGGCGACTGGGATTCCGGGCGTGATCAATGGCTCCCTGGGTGATCGCGGCCTGGCGCTGCGCCAGGGAACCATCGTCGATGCCACGCTAATTCAGGCACCGAGCTCGACCCATTTATACTGGCTATTCTGAACCTCATTATTAGCGACCATTAAACCGCTCTTCCACGATATCCCCTACAAGACGAATCACATCAGAATCAAAACAAGATTCATTAGTGACAAATAGCTTTTTTGTTGTTTTATCGTACACAAGCTTCTCTTTTCCACTACCCGACAAACCTCTCTTTACAATCAATAAATCTCCTGCCTCATTGACACCAGCGATATCATTCTGCAGAAGCACTCCGATTAAATTACGGGCTGTACCGAAGAAATAAGTCAGCGGATGGGTTGCGACCAGCTCACCAATCCTTTTGTCAAAATTCTGCAAAAGCAAACTCTCCTTAATGACGGGGACAGCCGCCGGATTCATATTGCCCTGCAAAGAAACGCTGCTTTCTATGATTTCCCTTTCTTCAAAATCAACTGTCTCTATCTCCTTATAAGACACACCGAAAAAGTCAGAAATCTTGCGGATGGTGGATTGCTGAACATTGACAACTCTTCCCTCCAGAATATTATAGATAGTCGTTCTGGTTAAACCACTGGCATTGCACAAAGACAGCTGCGTTTCCTTGCGACTTTTTATCAAATACTTAATATTATTTTTTAACCTTTCAGTCTTTTCTCGCTTGAATATCACATACTTACCATTGTTTGCAGTTACAACCAACCATACGCTTTGACTGAATGGCTACAGAAGTGGTTTTTTTGTCAGGCCAGCACCTTACGCACGACGGCACGCTGCAAAGCAATATCGCAAACACACCAGACAACCGTCAAATATTGTTTCCTGCCGCTATTCCCCCATCAAATCCTACAGATAAAACCTACTTACACAGGGAATATTTCTTACATACAAATAGGAAAGTTATTAAGGGCACAGCCTACAAGTTCAAATGTCAATCAATCACATATATATTAAATTACTTGGTTGAGTATGAGTTTCCCGATAATAATTCTGCCATTTTGTCAACTCACGCATTGCCCCCAACCCATTCTGACTGCTGGCATAGGACCAACTTTTTTTAATCTATATAGGGTGTTTGGACTCGGTCACTTATTACGTGCCGGCTCACCGCCAACTCCCAGCAACGAAACGATAAAAACGGAAGCGAAGTACGCAATTTCAGAAACGTCCCACAGCGAGAATTTTAACTTCGCGATAGACTCAATACCCCGTGACACATCGGGGGCATCCCAAGGAAGAACGAACCATGACTAAAAAGGCCGTTATCGTTTTCAGCGGTGGGCAAGACTCCACCACCTGTTTGATCCATGCGTTACCGCTCTACGATGAAATTCACTGTATTACGTTTGACTATGGCCAGCGCCACCGCGCAGAAATTGAGGTAGCGCAGCAGCTTTCCAAAGAGCTGGGTGTGGCAGTGCATAAGGTACTGGACACCACGCTGTTGAATGAGTTGGCTATCAGCAGTTTGACGCGGGACAACATCCCGGTCCCAAGCGCCAACAGTTCCGAAGAAAGCGTACCCAACACTTTCGTACCCGGTAGGAATATTCTATTTTTAACCTTGGCGTCTATTTATGCCTATCAAGTTCAGGCCGAGGCTATCATCACGGGTATTTGTGAAACAGAGTGCTCTGGCTACCCCGATTGCGGCGATGAATTTGTGAAAAATTTAAATAACTCCATCGAATTGGGCATGGACTATAAGTTACGTATTGAAGCTCCGCTTATGCAGCTGAACAAGGCGGAAACCTGGGCCTTGGCTGATCACCATAATCAGCTGGACTTGATTCGTTACCACACACTGACTTGTTATAACGGCATAAAGGGAAGCGGATGCGGCAACTGTGACTCTTGCAGTCTTCGTGCAAAAGGATTGAATGAGTTTCTGGAAAACAGAGCAGATACGATGAACAACCTGAAAATAAAACTGGAACTGTAAATCCACCCGTTATAGGGGCGAGGATGAATAGATCCAAAATCTATTCATCCCCTAACCTTAGGCCGCCGGGGCTGCAGCTATATACCTCTTAAATAATGACCTTGCTCCATAGGCTGGAAAAACGTTAAACACGGCGAAGCACATTTTTATAGCGATTTGAGCGTAAACCATATTAAGTATTTCACTACTTCCCATCACACTGTAAAACGCAATATAACAAAAAAGAAAGCTGTCTATTATTACCGCAAAAAACGTACTGAAAAACACTCGAATAAATAGAAACCTCGAATTTGTTAGTTCTTTTATCCTACAAAGCAAATATGAATTTACGTACTCAGAGAATAGGAAAGAAACTGATGACGCCACTAATACAGACGAAACCTGGGTAACGACCTCAACATAGGCCGAATTTAGTTTCCAATCAGGCAACTCAGGGAGATAAGTGACTGCATTCAGCAACATGACAATCAAAGCGTTACCTGCAAAAGCGAACAACAGCGCTTTCCTTGCGAGTCTAAGCCCATAAGTCTCGTTCAATAAATCAACTACCAAAAATGTCAATGGGTAAAGAAAAACGGCAGGCGGAACGACAAGATCGAGAGTGTTCAAATAAACAAGCTTTGTCGCAGCAATATTCGAAAAAACATAAAGTGCGAAAAGCAGCAAACTCAAAGCTACATAAATCATCCAAGATCGCTCATTGCGATCATTTATTTCATACGTAGTTAACGCAGAGCACCCCGAATAATACTTCCTACAAATGACCTTTATTTCCGCAATACTTAAATTATCTATCACTTCACTTTTCAGCAACTCACCGAGCTTCACCTTAATGATTCTACCTGTAGACACAATCATAACAACAGCAAGGCTTTTATTATTTTCGAACCCCAATAATTTATACTTACTATTCTGAACTTCATTATTAGCGACCATTAAACCTCTCCTCCATGATATCCCCTATAAGACGAATCACATCAGAATCAAAATAAGACTCATTAGTGACAAATAGCGTTTTTGTTGTTTTATCGTACACAAGCTTCTCTCTCCCGCTACTCGACAACCCTTTCTTTACAATCAATAAATCTCCGGCCTCATTCACACCGCTGATATCGTTCTCCAGTAGCACTCCGATTAAATTACAGGCTGTACCGAAGAAATAAGTCAGCGGATGGGTTGCGACCAGCTCGCCAATCCTCTTGTCAAGACTCTGCACAAGCAAACTCTCCTTAATGACGGGGACAGCCGCCGGATTCATATTGCCCTGCAAAGAAACGCTGCTTTCTATGATTTCCCTTTCTTCAAAATCAACTGTCTCTATCTCCTTATAAGACACACCGAAAAAGTCAGAAATCTTGCGGATGGTGGATTGCTGAACATTGACAACTCTTCCCTCCAGAATGTTATAGATAGTCGTTCTGGTTAAACCACTGGCATTGCACAAAGACAGCTGCGTTTCCCCGCGACTCTTTATCAAATACTTAATATTATTCTTTAATCTTTCAGTCTTCTCTCGCTTGAACATCAAATACTTACCATTGTTTGCAGTTACAACAAACCATACGCTTTGACTGAATGGCTACAGAAGTGACTTTTGCCAGGCCAGCGCCTTACGCACGACGGCACGCTGCAAAACAATATCGCAAACACACCAAACAACCGTCAAATATTGTTTCGCACCGCTATTCCCCTATTAAATCCTACAGATAAAACCTACTTATATTGGCGATATTTCTTACATAGAAATCGGAAGCTTATTAAGGCCACAGCTTACAAAATAAAATATTAATCAAACAATTTCCCATATGTTAAATTATTTGATTAAATCTGAACTCCCCGATAACAACTCTACCGTTCTGTCAACTCACGCATTGCCGCCAACCCATTCTGATTGCTGGCATAGGACTGACTTTTTTATCTTGCACGGAGCTCCGACATGAAAAAGACCACCCCCAACTCCCCGCAATCACCCGATGCTTCAGCCGACGACGATATCGATTCATCCAAACTATCCGATCCCATCAGCCACTTTTTCACCCTCCACCCCAACATCGACACGCTTTCGCTGCTCGCCCAAACCTGTGAAACACTGGCCTCGCTCAACGTCATGAGCACCAACCTTGCCCGCGGTCTCGAAAGTCCTCATCGCAACGTCGCACTGGCGATCCAGCAGTTGGCGGAGCTGGCCGAGCTGCTGATCAACCGGGCGCTGGACAACCTGGACCCACCCGCCGGGTTAGCTGAGACGCCCTCCGATAGTGCCCGCTGAGCAGTGCCGAGCTCACCGCTCCAGGGACTTGAGGCGTGCGGTGATATTGGAGCGCACGGTGCAGCAACTCGGCGACGCGCGCGATGCTGGCGAAGTCGTAAACCGGCGGGAACCTATGCAGTCAGGCCAATTCAATGGCTCACGCCGAGTGATGGCTTAGATCAGTTCAAGTCGCTTGCAGTGATGGTACCGGCGCACGTTGCTGTGAAGCCCTGGCCCTTTCATATCCCTCGATATGCTGGAGTTTGTATGGCGTTGATTATGCGAAAAATCCAGTCCCTCGCCGAAAGCGTGTTCACCCATAACGCCTTGAATAATCTTTTCTACCGACGATGGCTGGCTGGCCCACTCCCCCTCGCCGACGTTGAAGTGTTTGCTCGAAACTACCTGGCCCGCACCACGCGGAGCTCCCGTAGGGTTGCCCTGCCATTGGTGATCACGGACGACTTGTACGCTCAGCTCGAAATCGCCACAAAACGCTACTCCGAGATGGGCTACGGTAACCCGGAAAAGACCCATCTCTGCCTGCTGGAAAATTATTTGATCGATCTTCTCAGCCGTCTCGCCGGTCAGCCATACCGCATGGACAAACTCATGGCTTTGCCTGTGCTGGACAGCAGCCACACGTTTAATCGCGAAAAACTGAGGTTTTACATCGACGGTGACCACGATAATCCGCGCCGTATACTCGGCACGTTGTTGGCTCAGGAGTGGCTGGCCCATTCGATGCTCAGCCGTTTGTACGAAGGGGCGCGCAACTATAAGCACCTGTATGCCAATAACGACGACTTTCATGAACACTGCGAGTATTTTTACATCCACATCGGCGATGCGGAAAAAGAACACAAGATCCAGGCCGTGAATGCCGCCAGCCAGGCATGCACCACCGACCAGCACATCGAGGAAGTCAGTACAGCGTTCTACCGCTTCCTGATCCTCACCGAGCAGTACTGGGACGGAATAGCCCGTGCCATGCCCAGCGTGCAAAATCGGGTTACATCCAAGGGGAAGAGTTGATTCAGCACCACACCCTGTCTTGTTACAACGGAATAAAAGGCAGTGGATGCGGCAACTGTGACGCGTGCAATCTTCGGGCGAAAAGGACTGAATGAGTTTCTTGAAAATAAATCAGCGGTCATGAACCGCCTGAAAGATAAATTGGGATTGAAATAGTTTTAACCTCGAGCTCACAGAGGTCGACCCGTTCCGGCAAAATGCGCCGCCAATACGCAATGAATAACAACGTTGCCTGCGGCGGCGTCAGCACTTCGCGGATCCTGCGTCGCTGGTCGTAACCGTATTAATCAAGGTCAAGGAGACCTCCATGCACTTCAAGAAACTCGCCGCTGCCGCCACCCTGCTGATCTGCGCCCTGCCGGCCGTCAGCCAGGCTCGCGACACCACGGTGTACCTGCCTCTCGACAAAGCCGTTGCCGAGGCCACCCGCACCGGCAAAATCGATGGCAGCGTGAAGTTCTACCTGGCGGGCAACACCCCGGCCGGCAACGTTACCGTCGTCAGCCCGGGCGCCGTGACCAACAAGAAAACCAACGCCTTCAACAAGACCGACGCAGTGGCCTGCGAATGGGTCGCCCAATCGGCAATCATCAGCCTGTTCCAGGCCGCGAAAAACGCCGGGGCGAATGCGGTGACCAACATTGTCAGCTTCTACAAGAGCAACGAGCGTAAAGACACCACGACCTATGAATGCCACGCTGGGGCGATCATGGCCGGGGTTGCGTTGAAAGGGGATTTGGCGAAGGTTCAGTAAGGACCGTCAGCCAGGACACAGAACCGGAATGCGCAACGCATTCCCTGTAGGCGCTGCCGAAGGCTCGGGCCGCGATCGGACGATCTTTTGACTTTGCTTTTTAAAGGCAAGATCAAAAGATCGCAGGCTCCGCCAGCTCCTACAGGGTCAGGGGTTGTGTCTTCTGGCGATCATTGCTGCTACGCACTCAAAACGGGAGCGAGCTCTTCCTCGCCACAACGACAAAGGGCGCCTTTCGGCGCCCTTTCACAAACAGGTTGGCTTGTCATCGCCCTGTACCTGTCCGGCTCTGCGATGGCTGGTCACCCAGGATCCTCAGAGTCTCACAAGCCCCTTTCGGGAACGTCAGCAGTATTGCTTTAAATTGAACGAACGACAACGGCTGGCAATTCGCCCTGTCACGCCCATTTTAGGGCCATCAAAGGCCGAGAGCGCTGCGTACTGCGGCTTTGATGGCAAAAACTCATCTGTTGCAAGTTGTGAAATGAGATAAATACGCTTTCCCTGACGATCCCGGCTCTTGATCCGGTCCAGTCTGGAGAGACTTACGGTGGCAACCATGTCGCATTTTGCCCAGCAGATCGGACTGGCGCCCTGCAAGTGACTCGTGAGCTTAAGATGATAGTCAAGTACACAGTCAGGGGCGGTGGTGCTCAGCGGTACGACCGTCACCAATAAACTATTGGTCCTGTGTTTACGTATCACGACAACCGGCCTGACCTTGATCATCTCGGGGACTTCATAACCCCTGAAGTCACAAATCAATACGCTGCCTTCCTGGGGTTGATATCGAAGTGGCATCCATGGCACTCATCGAAAGAAATCGATATTGCGCAAGAATCGAGTAAATCACTAAGGCAGATCCGTTACCTGAAATGTCCTCCCTCTGGCGTTCCAGCCAAAAGCGCCAAGCTAATCCAACATCTACACTCGCTCAAACAGGCCAACGCACGCAGCCTGCATGAACGGCGAGTTCCGGTCGCTTGAACACTCGCGGTTCTCTTTCAAGTCAAGGAGATGACCATGCAAGCGAAAGCCCTGTTCGCCGCCCTTGTGTTCAGCCTGCTCCCCAGCGCCAGTCAGGCGACCAACCTCATGTACATGCCGTTCGAAACCGTCCTGTCCGACGCGATCCGCGCCGGGCGGCTGGATGGCAGTGTGAAGTTTTACCTGGCCGGGAACGGGCCGACGGCGAACCGGCAAAGGCAGCGCATGAATGTGATCAGCGATCTGGGGACCAACGCATCCAACAAGAGTGATCGCGATGCTTGCGAGTGGGGGCTGCAATCGAATCTGATCAAGTTTCAGGCCGACGCCAAACGCGTTGGGGCGACGGTGACCAATATCGTCAGTGACTACGACCAGCATGTGCGCAAGGATCTGAATACTTATGAGTGTCGGGTCGGGATTTTTGTGGCGCGGGTGGCGTTGCGGGGGGATTTGGTGCGTATTCCGTAAAACGGAACGCCCCCGCGACTGGCGCAGGGGCTGTCTGCTGGCTTCTTACTGAGCTTGAATCAACTTGCTTTCAGCAACGCCGGCACGGCCGGCTTTGTCATCGACGACTTGCAGGTTGTTACGCGCTTTGATGAAGCCCACTTTCACTTCCTGCCAGACAAAGTAGTTCTTGCCGGCTTCTGCGGTGAGTTTCAGTTCGGAATCGTTTTCCGCCGAAGACACCAGGGTCTGCTGACCAGCCGGAACGGCCAACATCAGGTAGGACTTGGCGACAGTCTCCCCCACAGGTTTGCCATTGAGCGTAACCGGCATTTTCACCCCGGCGCCCATGCTCTCGTTGCGATACACGTAGATGTTGGCTTTGTCCGGGGAAACCTGGAAGGTTTTCGCTTGAGCGTCCTGGCCTTCATCAGCCATTTTTACCGAAGCACAACCAGCGGTCAGTGCGGTCAATGCCAACAAAGCGGTGAAGGTGATCTGCTTGAACATCCTGTATCTCCATAGTGTGTGATGTGCCATGACGGTTATCGGCCGATACGACAAAAGGCAAAGGGCCATCACCCATAATATCTTGAAGACCTATGGCGTCAGCTTGCGTGTCAACAATTCAACAAACGCCTTGGCCATCGGCGATTTCTGATCCTTGCGTTGCACCAGCCACACTGCCGACACCGCTTGCGGATCGAGCAGCGGCCGATAGACCACGCCATCAATGCGCATCCGCCGATAAGACGCTGGCAACACCGACACACCCAGCCCCGCAGCCACCAGCCCGATGATAGTCATCGCCTCGCCGGCCTCTTGGGCGAAGTGTGGGCTGAAGCCGGCGTCCCGCGCCAAGGTCAGCAATTGGGCGTACAGACCGCTGCCATAGCTGCGTGGGAAAAATACGAAAGGTTCGAGGGCCAGGGTTGACAGAAACAAGCCTTCTTCGCTGCCGTTCACCAGCGGATGCTTGGAGCTGAGCACTGCCACGAGGGGTTCGCGCATCAACTCCACGACGCTGAGGGAATCCGGCAAACCGAGCGGTCGCATGATCCCGACTTCAATCGATTCATCCACCAGTGCGTCGGCCACTTGGGTGCTGCTCATCTCCCGCAGGTTCAGGTGCACGGCCGGGAAGCGTTGGCGAAACGAGAAGATCGCCTGGGGAATCGTGGAGTTGAACGGTGCCGACGAGGTGAAGCCGATTTTCAACTCGCCCAGTTCACCGAGTTGCGCACGCCGGGCGACGTCCGCCGCTTTGTCGACCTGAGCCAGCACCAGCCGCGCCTCTTGCAGAAACAACCGACCGGCCTCGCTGAGTTCGACCCGACGATTGGTGCGCTCGAACAAGCGTGCGCCGACCTCGGCTTCCAGTGCCTGGATCTGCTGGCTCAAGGGCGGCTGAGAGATGCCCAGGACCTGGGCGGCGCGGCCGAAATGCAGTTCTTCGGCGACGGCGATGAAGTAGCGCAGGTGACGCAATTCCATGAAAACCCCATTAGGTCGTAAAACGTCTTAAACAGGTCGAATAATATATTGGATTGAATCGTTAGGCAGCTATATGCTTTTTTCCATTGCCTGACCGGCTGCGCCCCTCCGAGGTCCGAAGTGAAAACTGCTGTCGCCCCGCTCGCCCATGAAGTTCCGCCCACGGCGCTGGACGATGTTGTCGCCGAGCTGAACGAGATCTACATCGAAAAAGGCACGCCGATGTTCATGCGCACGGTGCTGGCGCTGTTCTCCGGCGGCTTCGCGACGTTCGCCCTGCTCTACTGCGTGCAGCCGATGATGCCGCTGCTGTCCCACGAATATTCGATCAACGCAGCGCAAAGCAGCCTGATTCTGTCGGTGGCCACCGGCATGCTCGCGATTGGCCTGCTGATTACTGGCCCGATTTCCGACCGCGTCGGGCGTAAGCCGGTGATGGTCACGGCGCTGTTTGCGGCAGCCTTGTGCACCATGGCCAGCGCGATGATGCCGAGCTGGGAAGGTGTGTTGATCATGCGCGCGTTGATCGGGTTGTCGTTGAGCGGCCTGGCGGCGGTGGCCATGACTTACCTGAGCGAAGAGATTCACCCGCAGCACATCGGCCTCGCCATGGGTTTGTACATCGGCGGCAACGCGATTGGCGGGATGAGCGGCCGCTTGATTACCGGTGTGTTGATCGACTTCGTCAGCTGGCACACGGCGATGCTGGTGATCGGCGGCCTGGCGCTGATTGCGGCGACGGTGTTCTGGAAGATCCTTCCCGAATCGCGCAACTTCCGCGCCCGCTCAATGCACCCGCGCAGCCTGCTCGACGGCTTTACCATGCACTTTCGCGACGCCGGCCTGCCGCTGCTGTTTGTCGAAGCCTTTGTGCTGATGGGCGCGTTCGTCACGCTGTTCAACTACATCGGCTATCGCCTGCTGGCGGCCCCCTACAACATGGACCAGGCGTTTGTCGGGTTGCTGTCGGTGGTGTACCTGTCGGGGATTTATAGCTCGGCTAAAATCGGCTCGCTGGCCGACAAACTGGGCCGGCGCAAAGTGCTTTGGGCAACGATTGTGCTGATGCTTGCAGGCCTGGCGCTGACGATGTTCACGCCGCTGCCGGTGGTGATCATCGGCATGCTGATCTTCACCTTCGGCTTCTTCGGCGCGCATTCGGTGGCCAGTAGCTGGATTGGGCGCCGGGCGATCAAGGCCAAGGGGCAGGCGTCTTCGCTGTATCTGTTCAGTTATTACGCCGGGTCGAGCATTGCCGGGACGGCGGGTGGGGTGTTCTGGCACCTGGGCGGGTGGAACGGGATCGGGTTGTTTATTGGTGGGCTGTTGGTGATTGCGTTGTTGGTGGCGTTGAAGCTGGCGAAGTTGCCGCCGTTGGGTGGTGTGAAGGCTTAACAGCAAAAGATCGCAGCCTTCGGCAGCTCCTACAGGATTGAGTGAACCCGTTACCCAACGATTCACATCACCGGTGTAGGAGCTGCCGAAGGCTGCGATCTTTGATCTTGCCCAAACAAAAACGCCCGGCATAAGCCGGGCGTTTTTTATTGGGCGACGATCACTCGTGATACTGCGCCGACAGTTCATGCACAGCGCGCATGAACGCACCCGCATGTTCCGGATCAACTTCCGGGGTGATGCCATGGCCGAGGTTAAACACGTGGCCACTGCCTTTGCCGTAGCTGGCAAGGATGCGGCCGACTTCGGTGCGAATGGCTTCTGGCTTGGCGTACAACACCGTCGGGTCCATGTTGCCTTGCAGGGCGACTTGGTTGCCGACGCGCCGGCGGGCTTCGCCAATGTCGCAGGTCCAGTCCAGGCCCAATGCATCAGCACCGGCGTCGGCGATGCTTTCCAGCCACAGCCCGCCGTTTTTGGTGAACAGGATGACCGGCACTTTGCGGCCTTCGTGTTCGCGGATCAGGCCGCTGACGATCTTGCGCATGTAGGCCAGGGAGAACTCCTGGTACGCCGCCGCCGAGAGGTTGCCGCCCCAGGTGTCGAAGATCTGCACCGCTTGCGCGCCGGCCATGATCTGGCCGTTGAGGTAGCTGGTGACAGACTGCGCGAGTTTATCCAGCAGCAGGTGCATGGCTTGCGGGTTGTCGTAGAGCATGGCCTTGGTCTTGCGGAAGTCTTTCGACGAACCGCCTTCGACCATGTAGGTGGCCAGGGTCCACGGGCTGCCGGAGAAGCCGATCAGTGGCACGCGGCCGTTCAGTTCGCGGCGGATGGTGCTGACCGCGTCCATGACGTAACCGAGGTCCTTGTGCGGATCCGGAATCGGCAGGGCTTCGATGTCGGCCATCGTGCTGATGACTTTCTTGAAGCGTGGACCTTCACCGGTTTCGAAGTACAGGCCTTGGCCCATGGCGTCCGGGATGGTCAGGATGTCGGAGAAGAGGATCGCCGCGTCCAGTTGCGGGTAGCGGTCGAGCGGCTGCATCGTGACTTCGCACGCGAACTCCGGGTTCATGCACAGGCTCATGAAGTCACCGGCCTTGGCACGGCTGGCGCGGTATTCAGGCAGGTAGCGACCGGCCTGACGCATCATCCATACCGGCGTGACGTCTACAGGTTGCTTGAGCAGGGCGCGAAGGAAACGGTCGTTCTTCAGGGCAGTCATGTCGGCATCCGGAAAAAAGTGCGGGCATTTTCTCAGAGCGCGACGCAAAAGGCACGGTTGCAGGTCAGCCTTTTGTCTATCGGGTCAATTTATTGCGGTGAAACTCCGGTATTGGTAACACCCTGAAACCAATGTGGGAGCGGGCTTGCTCGCGAAAGCGGTGTGTCAGTCGACATCAATATTGACTGTTACACCGCCTTCGCGAGCAAGTCGAATCGTCGCACCGCCGCTCCCACATTTTGATCGCATTCCAATTCTGGAAAGTGATCAGACGCCCAGGTAATCCAGGATCCCTTCAGCAGCATTACGCCCTTCGAAGATCGCCGTCACCACCAGGTCAGAACCGCGAACCATGTCGCCACCGGCGAAGATTTTCGGGTTGCTGGTCTGGTGCTTGTATTGACCTTGTTCCGGCGCCACAACGCGGCCCTGGCTGTCGGTCTGGATGTCGAACTGCTCGAACCACGACGCCGGGCTTGGACGGAAACCAAAAGCGATGACCACGGCATCCGCCGGGATGATCTCTTCGGAACCCGGATCGGCTCAGGGCTGCGACGGCCACGGGCGTCCGGTTCGCCGAGACGGGTCTCGACCACTTTCACGCCTTCGACACGGTCTTCACCGACGATGGCGATCGGCTGGCGGTTGTAGAGGAATTTCACGCCTTCTTCCTTGGCGTTCTTCACCTCTTTGCGCGAGCCCGGCATATTCGCTTCGTCGCGACGATACGCACAGGTCACCGACTTGGCGCCCTGGCGAATCGAGGTACGGTTGCAGTCCATCGCCGTATCGCCGCCGCCCAGCACTACAACCTTCTTGCCTTTCATGTCGACGAAATCGGCCGGCGACTTTTCAAAGCCCAGGTTGCGGTTGACGTTGGCGATCAGGTAATCCAAAGCGTCATGCACGCCCGGCAGGTCCTCACCGGCAAACCCGCCCTTCATGTAGGTGTAGGTGCCCATGCCCATGAACACGGCATCGTATTCTTCGAGCAACTGCTCGATGGTCACGTCCTTGCCCACTTCGGTGTTCAGACGGAACTCGATGCCCATGCCGGTGAAGACTTCGCGGCGATTGCTCAGCACGGTCTTTTCCAGCTTGAACTCGGGGATGCCGAAAGTCAGCAAACCGCCGATTTCCGGGTTCTTGTCGAACACCACCGGGGTCACGCCGCCGCGCACCAGCACGTCGGCACAGCCCAAACCTGCCGGGCCTGCGCCGATCACTGCGACACGCTTGCCGGTCGGCTTGACCTTGGACATGTCCGGCCGCCAGCCCATGGCGAACGCGGTGTCGGTAATGTACTTCTCGACCGAACCGATGGTCACCGCACCGAAGCCGTCGTTAAGGGTGCACGCACCCTCGCACAGACGATCCTGCGGGCACACCCGGCCGCAGACTTCCGGCAGGGTGTTGGTCTGGTGCGACAGCTCGGCGGCCTGGAGGATGTTGCCCTCGGCCACCAGTTTCAGCCAGTTCGGAATGAAGTTGTGCACCGGGCACTTCCATTCGCAATACGGGTTACCGCAACCCAGGCAGCGGTGGGCCTGATCGGCCGAATGCTGGGGTTTGAAGGGTTCGTAGATTTCCACGAACTCTTTCTTGCGTTGACGCAACAGTTTCTTCTTCGGATCTTTGCGCCCGACGTCGATGAACTGGAAGTCGTTATTCAGACGTTCAGCCATTGTTAAAACCTCATCAAACTCTTCAGGCGCATATCACTGCGGGTTGGCACGGGTGCTGGAAAGCAACGATTTCAGGTTGGCAGCCTTGGGCTTGACCAGCCAGAAACGGCGCAGATAGTCATCGAGGTTTTCAGCGAGGTTACGACCCCATTCGCTGTCGGTTTGCGCGACGTATTCGTCCAGCACGCGTTGCAGGTGGCTGCGATAGGCTTCCATCGCTTCGCCGCTGATCCGCTGGATTTCCACCAGTTCGTGGTTGACCCGGTCAACGAAGGTGTTGTCCTGGTCGAGCACGTAGGCGAAACCGCCGGTCATGCCTGAGCCGAAGTTGTAACCGGTTTTGCCCAGGACGCAGACGAAACCACCGGTCATGTACTCGCAGCAATGATCGCCCGTGCCTTCAACCACGGTGTGGGCACCGGAGTTACGCACAGCGAAACGCTCGCCCGCGGTGCCAGCGGCGAACAGCTTGCCGCCAGTGGCGCCGTACAGGCAGGTGTTGCCGATAATGGCGCTGTCCTGAGTCTTGTAGACGCTGCCCTTGGGCGGCACGATGACCAGTTTGCCGCCGGTCATGCCTTTGCCGACGTAGTCGTTGGCGTCGCCTTCCAGGTACATGTTCAGGCCGCCGGCGTTCCACACACCGAAGCTCTGACCGGCCGTCCCTTTGAAGCGGAAGGTGATCGGTGCGTTCGCCATGCCTTGGTTGCCGTGCTTGCGGGCGATTTCACCGGAGATCCGCGCGCCGATCGAACGGTCGCAGTTGCAGATATCCAGCGCGAAATCAGCACCGCTCATGTCGTTGATGGCCGAAGTGGCCATGTCGACCATTTTCTCGGCCAGCAGGCCTTTGTCGAACGGTGGGTTGCGCTCGACCTGGCAGAATTGAGGCTTGTCTGCCGGGATGTGATCGCTGCCCAGCAACGGGGTCAGGTCCAGATGTTGCTGCTTGGCGGTCTGGCCTTCGAGGATGTCCAGCAGATCGGTACGGCCGATCAGCTCTTCGAGGGAGCGCACGCCGAGCTTGGCCAGCCACTCACGGGTTTCTTCAGCCACGTAGGTGAAGAAGTTGATCACCATGTCGACGGTGCCGATGTAGTGGTCTTTACGCAGCTTCTCGTTCTGAGTCGCGACGCCGGTGGCGCAGTTGTTCAGGTGGCAGATGCGCAGGTATTTGCAGCCCAGGGCGATCATTGGCGCGGTACCGAAGCCGAAGCTTTCAGCGCCGAGAATGGCTGCCTTGATCACGTCGAGGCCGGTTTTCAGGCCGCCGTCGGTTTGTACCCGGACTTTGCCGCGCAGGTCGTTGCCACGCAGGGTCTGGTGGGTTTCGGCCAGGCCGAGTTCCCACGGAGCGCCCGCGTATTTGATCGAGGTCAGCGGCGATGCGCCGGTGCCGCCGTCGTAGCCGGAGATGGTGATCAAGTCCGCGTAGGCCTTGGCCACACCGGCAGCGATGGTGCCGACGCCCGCTTCTGCTACCAGTTTCACCGAGACCAGGGCCTTCGGGTTGACTTGTTTCAGGTCGAAAATCAGCTGCGACAAGTCTTCAATCGAATAGATGTCGTGGTGCGGCGGCGGCGAAATCAGGGTCACGCCCGGCACTGCATAACGCAGCTTGGCGATCAGACCGTTGACCTTGCCCCCTGGCAGCTGACCACCTTCGCCGGGCTTGGCGCCCTGAGCAACTTTGATCTGCAGTACTTCAGCGTTGACCAGGTATTCCGGGGTTACACCGAAACGGCCCGTCGCCACTTGCTTGATTTTCGAGCTCTTGATGGTGCCGTAGCGCGCCGGGTCTTCGCCGCCTTCGCCGGAGTTGGAACGCGCACCGAGGCGGTTCATGGCTTCGGCCAGGGCTTCGTGGGCTTCAGGCGACAAGGCACCGAGGGAGATGCCCGCGGAGTCGAAGCGCTTGAGCACCGATTCCAGCGGTTCGATCTCGCTGATGTCCAGCGGCGTGTCCAGGGTTTTGACCTTGAACATGTCGCGGATCATCGACACCGGACGGTTGTCCACCAGCGCCGTGTATTCCTTGAACTTGCTGTAGTCGCCCTGCTGCACAGCGGCTTGCAGGGTGCTGACCACGTCCGGGTTGTAAGCGTGATATTCGCCACCGTGGACGAACTTCAGCAGACCGCCCTGCTGAATCGGCTTGCGCGGGCTCCAGGCTTCGGCGGCCAGTGCTTTCTGCTCGGCTTCGATGTCGACGAAACGCGCCCCCTTGATGCGGCTTGGCACGCCACGGAAGCTCAGTTCGCAGACTTCTTCGGACAGGCCGATGGCTTCGAACAACTGCGCACCGCGGTACGAAGTAATGGTCGAGATACCCATCTTCGACAGGATCTTCAGCAGGCCTTTGGTGATGCCTTTGCGGTAGTTCTTGAACACCTCATAGAGGTCGCCCAGCACTTCACCGGTCCGGATCAGGTCGCCCAGCACTTCGTAGGCCAGGAACGGATAGACCGCCGAGGCGCCGAAACCGATCAACACCGCAAAGTGATGCGGGTCGCGAGCCGTCGCCGTTTCCACGAGGATGTTGGAGTCGCAACGCAGGCCTTTTTCGGTCAGGCGGTGGTGTACCGCGCCGGTGGCGAGCGAAGCGTGGATCGGCAACTTGCCCGGGCAATGTGACGGTCACTCAATACCACCTGGGTACGACCGGAGCGAACGGCTTCTTCAGCCTGATCGGCAACGTTGCGGATCGCCGCTTCGAGGCCGACGCTTTCGTCGTAGTTGAGGTCAATGATCGCGCGCTCGAAACCCGGACGATCGAGGTTCATCAGCGAGCGCCACTTGGCCGGGGAAATAACCGGCGAGCTGAGGATCACGCGCGAAGCGTGTTCCGGCGACTCCTGGAAGATGTTGCGCTCGGCACCGAGGCAGATCTCCAGCGACATGACGATGGCTTCACGCAGCGGATCGATCGGCGGGTTGGTGACCTGCGCGAACTGCTGGCGGAAATAGTCGTATGGCGTACGCACGCGCTGGGACAGCACGGCCATTGGCGTATCGTCGCCCATCGAGCCAACGGCTTCGTAGCCTTGTTCGCCGAGCGGACGCAGTACCTGATCACGTTCTTCGAAAGTGACCTGGTACATCTTCATGTACTGCTTGAGCTGATCGACGTCGTAGAAGGCCGATCCGTGGTCATTGTCTTCCATGGTCGCCTGGATGCGCAGGGCATTCTTGCGCAGCCATTGCTTGTACGGATGACGAGACTTCAAGCGGTTGTCGATCGCGTCGGTGTCGAGGATCTGACCGGTTTCGGTGTCCACGGCAAAGATCTGGCCCGGACCAACGCGGCCCTTGGCGATCACGTCTTCAGGCTGGTAGTTCCAGACACCGATTTCCGACGCCAGGGTGATAAAACCGTTTTTGGTGGTGACCCAACGCGCCGGACGCAGACCGTTACGGTCGAGCAGGCACACCGCGTAACGACCATCGGTCATTACCACGCCGGCCGGACCGTCCCATGGCTCCATGTGCATCGAGTTGTATTCGTAGAACGCCCGCAGATCCGGGTCCATGGTTTCGACGTTCTGCCACGCAGGCGGAATGATCATCCGCACGCCACGGAACAGGTCGATGCCACCGGTCACCATCAGCTCGAGCATGTTGTCCATGCTCGAGGAGTCGGAACCCACGCGGTTAACCAACGGGCCGAGTTCTTCCAGGTCCATCAAATCGTTGGTGAACTTGGTGCGACGCGCCACGGCCCAGTTACGGTTGCCGGTGATGGTGTTGATCTCGCCGTTGTGGGCGAGGAAGCGGAACGGCTGCGCCAACGGCCATTTCGGCAGGGTGTTGGTCGAGAAGCGCTGGTGGAACACGCAAATCGATGTTTGCAGGCGCTGGTCGCTGAGGTCTGGATAGAAGGCGGTCAAATCCGCCGGCATCATCAGGCCTTTATAAATAATGGTTTTGTGCGAAAAGCTGCAGACGTAGTGATCGGCGTCTGCGGCGTTGGCCACCGACGAGCGACGACGGGAGGTGAACAGTTTGACCGCCATCTCCTGATCGCTCAGGCCGTCACCGCCGATGTACACCTGCTCGATTTTCGGCAGGCGCTCGAGCGCCAGGCGGCCAAGGACGCTGGTGTCGATCGGCACTTTGCGCCAACCGACGAGGGTCAGGCCGGCCGCGAGGATCTCGCGGTTCATGTTCTCGCGAGCGGCCTCGGCTTTGACCGGGTCCTGGTTGAAGAAGACCATGCCCACGGCATATTGCTTGGGCAGCTCGACGCCGAAGGTTTCCTGGGCGATGGCTCGCAGGAACACGTCCGGCTTTTGAATCAGCAAGCCGCAACCGTCACCGGTCTTGCCGTCGGCGTTGATCCCACCGCGGTGGGTCATGCAGGTCAGGGCCTCAATGGCCGTTTGCAAAGGGTATGACTGGGCTCGCCCTGCATATGGGCTATCAGGCCAAAACCGCAGTTATCCTTGAATTCATCTGGTTGGTACAGACCTGCTTTCATAGACACTTTCTCACCAGGCTGCCTCTTTTCGAGGCAAATTTCTTTTCAATTCAACCACTTGCCATCCGCGCCGAACGTACGCCAGCTTTGCGGGGGCAAAAGGGAGGTCATTGTACACACCGACACAGGGGCTCACAAATTTGACGACGATTTGTCGCAAATCTATGTCGCATTTGTGAAAGGTTTAAAGCGATATGCTGTGCTAGTCAAAACTTTTTTAATGTTGACCGCAACGACTCAAAGACTACTGTGACGCAGACGCCACAAGGCACGCGGCCTCCAGGGCAGCATGCTACTTGCGGAATATTTTGAGGTGCCGGGAGAGGCGGCCTGGGTAAGGCCGCCGAATCTTCAGCGAGCTGTGGCCAGTTCCTGTTGGACGCTGGCGACGGAGCGAGGCCAAGGTTTACCAGCCTGAACCTTCGCTGGCAAGGCCTTGATAGCGGTAACGGCTGCATCGCGGCTGGCGAAGCTGCCGTAGGTGATGACGTAAAGCGGCTTGCCGTTGAGGACTTTCTTGAAATAACGGTACTCGCCGCCCTGCTCCTTGACGAAGGTTTGCGCAGAGGCTTCGGAGCTGGTGCCGAGAATCTGCACCACGTAGTTGCCCGGCGCTTGCCCGGCGTACCAGCCGCTACCGGCGGCCTTGGCCACGGTAACCGGCTTCTCGGCAGGCTTGGCGGCAACCACAGGCTTGGCAGGCGCTGGCGCCGGCTTAGCCACGGGAGCAGGCGCTGGCTTGGCGGTAGCGACCTGAGTCGGTGCCGGAGCCGGTTTGGCGGCAGGCGTCGGCGCAGGACCCGGCTGGATGCCCGTAGGTGGCGCGATCGTGGTCACAGTCGGCGGTGTAGCGCTGGAGCCTTCGACCGGCACGCCGTCGTCGCCCTCAGTGATGCCACCGGCCGCTTCGGCCAGCGGGCTGCGCATGACCGGTTGCGACTGGCCAACCAGCGGCAACGGCATCGGCTGCGTGTTACCGGCGAACTCCACGGAGGGAGCGCCTCCGGCGGCGTTCGGTTTTGGCGTACCCAGTGGCAGCTGGGCCTGTTCGTTGGCCGGTGCGCCGGTGGTCGGTGTCTTGCTGCGGCCCGGCATCAACCAGGCGGCGGCTACCGCGACCACGACTACGGCAGAAATCGCCAATACGTGTTTCTTCGGCATGTTGAACCCCATACTTGGACGCTTCACCGCTGTGCGGCTGGCAATCATGGCTTCGATCATCGCATCGCGGGCGACCTGGTTGATGTTGCCAGGCCAACCGTCGGAGCTTTCGTGAATATCAGAGATCTGATCTGCGGTAAAAAGTTCGATACCGCGACCGGCGCCTTCGAGACGCTGGTCCAGATACTCGCGAGTTTCTTCTTCAGTGTAAGGCTGCAATTCGATGACGTGGAAGCGCTCTTCCTCAAGGCTCAGCGCCTCCAGTTGAGCGATGAGCGACGATTCACCGAACAGGAACACGTGCGGGCGACCTTCCGGTGCGCCGGCCGCCAGGGCCATCAAGGCTTCGAGTGCGGATTCGTCGAGCTGCTCGGCGTCATCCACCAGCAAGTAGACTTCCTGCCCGGTGAGGGCAAGCTGAACCACCTGGGCCAGAATCGCGCCGACCTCGGCCTGGGCCACGTTCAGCGCCTGGGCGACCTGGCGCAAGACACCGGCGGCATCGCCAGCGCCACGGGCGGAAACCACCACGCTTTGCACGGACTGCTTGTTGGTGCTGGCCACCAGGGCCTGACGCAACAGGGTCTTGCCGCTGCCTTGCGGGCCGGTGACCACCAGCAGCAACTGGCTGTATCGGGCCAGGTGATGCAGTTGTCCCAGCACCGGTTTGCGCTGGGCCGGGAAAAATTTGAAGCCAGGCACCCGTGGAGCAAAAGGGTCATGACTTAACTGGTAATGGCCGAGGAAAGCCTCGTCGGCATGCAAACTAGTCATCGGATCTTATTAACCTTTAAGCTGAGCCAGGGCGCGGTAATCCGCTCCCAGCGTGGCCTGTAGAACCTCTTTCGGATAATCGTCGGTCACCACTGCTTCGCCCATTTGGCGCAGCAGCACCAGGCGCAAACGACCGTCGATCACTTTCTTGTCAATTGCCATGTGTTCGAGAAAATCGGCTTCGGTCATCTCTTCAGGCGGGATGACCGGCAAGCCGGCACGCTGGAACAGGCGAATACCGCGATCTCGCTCTTGCTCGCTGATCCAGCCCAGGCGTGCAGACATTTCCAGCGCCATTACGGTGCCAGCAGCGACTGCTTCACCATGTAGCCACACACCATAGCCCATGTGGGTTTCAATGGCGTGGCCGAAGGTGTGCCCCAGGTTCAGCGTGGCGCGCACGCCGGTTTCCTTTTCGTCAGCACCGACCACCGCAGCCTTGGCCGCACAGGAGCGTTCGATCGCATAAGTCAGGGCCACCTGATCCAGGGCGCGCAGGCGATCAACGTTTTCTTCGAGCCAGGTGAGGAACGGCTCGTCGCAGATCAACCCGTACTTGATGACTTCCGCCAGGCCCGCGGACAGTTCGCGAGCCGGCAAGGTATTGAGGGTGGCGGTATCGATCAGCACCACGTTGGGCTGATAGAAAGCGCCGACCATGTTCTTGCCCAGCGGATGGTTGATCCCGGTCTTGCCGCCCACCGAAGAGTCGACTTGCGACAGCAGTGTGGTCGGCACCTGAATGAAATCGACGCCGCGCTGGTAGCAGGCTGCCGCAAAACCGGCCATGTCGCCAATCACGCCGCCACCGAGGGCGATCACCGTGGTCCGGCGGTCGTGCCGGGCGGTCAGCAGACCGTCGAAAATCAATTGCAGGGTTTCCCAGGTCTTGAAGGCTTCGCCGTCGGGCAGTATCACCGAGACGACCGAGAACTGTGCGAGGCTTTTGGTCAGACGTTCGAGATAGAGCGGCGCCACAGTCTCGTTGGAGATGATTGCCACTTGCCGCCCGCGAACGTGCGGGGCCAGCAACTCGGGCTGATCCAACAAACCTTCGCCAATATGAATCGGGTAGCTGCGCTCGCCTAGATCGACCTTGAGTGTCTGCATGTGTCCCCACAGTGAAGATGGAATCAGGCGTCCTGCCTTGAGTTAACCAATGTCCGCGGCATCTGCTGATGTGACGCCGGTTGATAGCCATCCGCCACAACCTTGAGCGGCCATGACAGGACGCCGAGGATAGCGCATTTCGCGCTGCGCTTTAACGGGGAGGTAGCTGCTGCAAGCGTTCGAGGATGTCGAGCACCACCATTCGCGGCGGCCGCTCATCGGTTTCTACCACCAGATCGGCGATTTCCCGATAAAGCGGATCGCGGATCGCCAGCAAGTCCCGAAGGGTCTTGGCCGGATCGGCGGTGCGCAACAGCGGACGATTGCGGTCACGGGCGGTGCGGCCGACTTGCTGCTCGACGGATGCGTGCAGATAAACCACACGTCCCCCGGCATGCAGCGCCCGACGATTGGCTTCGCGCATGACTGCACCGCCACCGGTCGCCAGTACTACGCCGTCGCACGCGCACAGCTCTTCGATCATCGCTTGCTCACGATCACGAAAGCCGGGTTCGCCTTCCTTATCGAAGATCCACGGGATATTGGCGCCCGTGCGCAACTCAATTTCCTTGTCGGAATCTTTGAATGGCAGGCGCAGCTCTTTGGCCAGCAACCGGCCGATGGTGCTTTTTCCAGCCCCCATCGGTCCTACAAGAATCAAATTTCGCACAGAATCAACGACTCACAGCAATCGCCTGGTTATTCATGATACGCGGAGTGAGAAATACCAGCAGCTCGGATTTTTTCTCCGAAACCACGTCACGCCGGAAAAGGCGGCCAAGATACGGCACATCGCCGAGAAATGGCACCTTATCTACAACCTTGCTCTGAGTATTTGAGAAAACCCCGCCAATGACGATGGTCTCGCCGTCATTGACCAGGACCTTGGCGTTGACTTCGTTCTTCTTGATCGGCGGTACATCCTGCACTTTGTTGAGGTAGTCCGGCTCATCCTTGGTGACCTTGACCTCCATGATGATGCGGTTATCCGGGGTGATTTGCGGCGTCACTTCCAGGGACAGCGACGCCTCCTTGAACGCTACCGACGTCGCACCGCTGGAGCTGGCTTCCTGATAGGGGATCTCGGTGCCCTTGAGGATTTTCGCGGTTTCCTTGTCGGACGTGACCACCTTGGGTTGCGAGACGATTTCGCCGTTACCGGTTTTTTCCATGGCCGTCAGCTCAAGGTCGAGCAGCACGTTGTCGGTGATGAAGGCGATACCGATCCCCGACGTATTGCCCGCCGTACCCATGTCGACGAACGGTGAGTTGGTGCTGGTGCTGCCCGGCGTACCAATGGTGGTTGAAGACCCATTACTGACACCCGAGGTGTTCCAGTTACCCTTGTTCTGCACCGACCCGCCCCAGCGCACGCCGAGACTCTTGTCGTAATCGACGTTGGCTTCGACGATCCGCGCTTCGATCATTACCTGGCGCACCGGGATGTCCAGTTGCGCGACGATGCGGCGAAGCTCGTCGAGGCGATCCTGGGTCTGGTAGGCGATGATGTTGTTGGTTCGATCGTCGACCGTGATCGAGCCCCGTTCGTCGACTTTCGCCTCGGCGCTGGTCACCGAGGTGAACAGTTTGGCGATATCGGCAGCCTTGGCGTAGTTGACCTGCAACAGTTCACGACGCAGCGGCGCCAGTTCGGCGATCTGTTTCTGCGACTCCAGTTCCTGGCGCTCACGGGCGGCGATCTCATCCGCCGGGGCGACCAGTAACACGTTGCCAATCTTGCGTTTGTCCAGCCCCTTGGTTTTCAGCACCAGGTCCAGGGCCTGATCCCACGGCACGTTCTGCAGACGCAACGTGATGCCGCCCTGCACGGTGTCACTGGCCACCAGGTTGAGGTTGGTGAAGTCGGCGATCAGTTGCAGCACCGAGCGCACATCGATGTCCTGGAAGTTCAGTGAAAGCTTTTCACCGGTGTAGGCAAAGCGCTCGGCGTTACGCTTTTGCAAGTCGTCGGCGGTCACCGCCCGGATGCTGACAGTCAGCTTATTGTCGGTCTGGTAGGTCGAATACTCATAGGCGCCGACAGGCTCGATGCTGATCGTGGCGCGGTCGCCGGTGGCAGCGGCGTTGACGAACTGCACCGGGGTGGCGAAGTCCTTGACGTCCAGCCGCACGCGCAACGGCTCGGGCAATTGGGTTTTGGCAAAACCGAGGATGATCTTGCCTTCGCGCTCCTGAATGTCCGGGGCGATGGTCGGATCCGACAGATCGATCACCACATTGCCTTCGCCCTGGGTCCCGCGCTGAAAGTCCACGCCCCGAATGGCCTTGCTCACGGGGGCATAGGTTCTTGCGGGAGCCGGTTTTGCAGTGGCGACGCGCGGTGCGCTGGCGACCGGTTTGGCCGCCGCGCCGTTAGCACCTTGCCCGACGACCACGAACAGCGTGTTGCCGGCCACCCGGTGCTGTAAGGCGTCAGCTGGGTCAGGTTGATGATCAGTCGCGTGCGGTCCTTGGCTTCCACCACCGTGGCATTGCGCGCGTTACCGCCACCGAGCTCGCGATTTTTGCTCGCCAGTTTGCTCACCACGCCTGGCAGATCCAGCGCAATTCGCGCCGGTTGCTCTGTGGTGTAACCGTGGGGCGGCGGCGGTGGCCCGTCGAAGGTCAACTTCAACTCGACGCGGTCACCCGGCAGTGCTGCGACATCCAGCGTGTTGAGGTTGGCCGCTAGTACCATCGGCGACAGCAGCGCTATCCATAGCGAAATACCGAAGGTTGAGAAAATCCTGTTCATTGTTCGAGTTCCACTATGAGTGCTCTTTCAAAGGGATGGTCCGCGGCCGTTCCAGCCAGGCGCCTTCACCATCGGGAACGATTTCGACCACATCGACTTGCGAGCCGCTGATGGCGATGATCCGCCCATCGTTACGCCCCAGGTAATCGCCGACTTTCAACCGATGCACACCGCCGGCCCCGCGCAGCAACGCAAAGGAACCGCTGGCATTGGAGATCGTGCCGACCATTTCAAACTGCTCGATGTTGAATCCTTCGAGGTACTGCTTGACCCGATTAAGGTCAGGTTTGACGTTACGCGAACCGTGCTTTTGACCGGCCATGTCGACTCTGACCTGCCGGGAAAACGGGCTGCGCAGGCTGGCGGCGCTATAGGTGAATGTGGGGGAAGACCGGAATGTCGGCGCAGGTTCAATCTTGCCGGCCGGGCGCAGACGTACTTCGTTCATGTACGCGTCGAGGTCGCTGAAGCCATTGTCACCGCCACACCCGGCCAGGCCCACCAGCAACACACCCATGGATAAACAACGAAACGGGGTCATTTTTGCAGCCCCTTGTCGTTGTAGCGGTAGGTCTTGGCGAGGATGCTCATGCGCAGCTTCGTACCGCCTTCGGGATTGGCCGGCGCAAGGTCGAAGTCATGCAGCGTGACGATTCGCGGCAACCCGGCCACGCCACTGACGAACGTGGCCAGGTCGTGGTAAGCGCCGGTAACGGTGATCTGAATCGGCAACTCGATGTAGAACTGCTGGGTGACTTCCGGCAGTAACTTGATCTCTTCGAACTCCAGGCCGCTGCCCAGACCGGTGCGGGTGATGTCCTCCAGCAGGCCGGGCACCTCGGTGTCGCTGGGCAACTGCCGCAACAGCACACCAAAGGAATTCTCCATCGCTTTCATCTGTTGGGTGTAGAGCTCAAGGTTCGCCGCCATGCCGGCCTTGCTGGCGAATTGGTCCTTGAGCGTCGACTCTTCCGTGCGCTTGAGATCGAGCTGATCTTCCAGGTCGCTGATGTAAAAGTAGTAGCCCAGCCCCAGCACCATAACCATCAGCAGAATACCCGCCAGCGCCTTGATGGCTGGCGGCCAGGAACCCATGTTGTTGGTGTCCAGATCGTTGAAGTCGATCTTGCGCAGCTCGTCGAACCATTCGGACGGCCTCATTTAGCGACCTCCATCGCGGTAGGCTGAGTCTGACGGACGGTCAGTTGAAAAACGTTGGCCTGGTCCAGTTGGCCGGCGGTCGTCGCTTTGACCTCGGTCAGGCTTGGCGCATCGAACCAGTCCGAGGCCTCCAGATTGCGCATCAACTCCGACACTTTGTTGTTCGACTCCGCCGCACCGGTGACGGCCAGGATCTTGCCGGTCAGTTTTACTTCCGTGAAGTACACCCCGTCCGGCAGGGTTCGCGCCAACTGGTCAAAAATTCGCCCGCTGATCTGCCGGTTGCCTTGCAGGTCCTGGATGATGCGCATGCGCTCCACCAATTGCTGACGGCGAGCCTTGAGGTCGCTGATTTGCTTGATCCGCTCGTCGACCACGGCAATCTGTTTGCCGAGGTAATCATTACGGGCCACTTGTTGATCAATGGCGCTACTGATGACCTGATCGGCAATCAGGAGCAAACCCACCGAGCCGACCAGCACACCCACCAGCGTCAGCAGAAAACGCTTGCGGCGTTCTTCGCGCAGTTCTTCGCGCCAGGGTAAAAGGTTGATCCGCGCCATCAGTCGAAACTCCTGAGGGCCAGACCGCAGGCAATCATCAAGGCCGGGGCATCACTGGCCAGGGCACCGGCGTTGACCTTGCTGCTCAGCGCCATGTCGGCAAAGGGGTTGGCGACCTGGGTCGGCGTCCCTAGCCGCTGTTCGATCAGCCGGTCGAGCCCGGGAACCGAGGCGGTGCCGCCTGCCAGCAGGATATGGTCGACCGAGTTGTACTGACCGGACGCAAAGAAGAACTGCAACGAACGAGACACCTGCTGCACCAAGGCATCGCGAAAGGGCTGCAACACCTCGCTGACGTAGTCGTCCGGCAAGCCGCCCTGTTTTTCGCCAGCCCGGCCTGTTCAAGGGTCAGGCCATAACGGCGCTGGATCTCTTCGGTGAGCTGGCGGCCGCCGAACAGTTGTTCGCGGGTGTAGATGATCCGGCCGTTGTGCAGCACGCTCAGGGTGGTCATGGTCGCGCCGATGTCCACCACCGCGACGGTCGGGCGCTCCTGGTTGGAGGCGAGTTGGGTGACCAGCAGACCAAAGGAACGTTCGAGGGCGTAGGCCTCGACGTCGACCACTTTGGCGGTCAGCCCGGCCAGGGCCAGGGCGGCTTCACGGACTTCGACGTTTTCTTTGCGACAGGCGGCCAGCAGCACATTGACCCGCTCGGGGTTGCGCACCGAGGGGCCCTGGACTACGAAGTCGATGGCGACTTCGTCCAATGGATAAGGGATGTATTGGTCGGCCTCGATCTTGAGCTGGTTCTCCATCTCGTCGTCGGAGAGCCCGGCGTCCATCTCGATGGTCTTGGTGATCACCGCCGACCCGGCCACGGCCACGGCGACGTTGCGGACACTGGTCCGGGCCTTGAGCAGCACACGCGACAGTGCCTGGCCCACACCTTCGAGCTCGGCGATATTTTTCTCGATCACGGCGCTGGGCGGCAGCGGTTCAACCGCATAGGCCTCGACCCGATAGCGGTCGCCCTGGCGACTCAGCTCCAAAAGCTTCACCGACGTGGAGCTGATGTCGATCCCCAAAACCGTTCTGGTCTTTTTATTGAAGAGTCCTAGCACTACCAATTCCCTATGACTATCCGTGAGTTACGGACTCTGTAATGTGTGTTGCGTTCAATCACCCTGTCTTGACAGAAGCGCAAATAACGCTCCCTGCGGAAAAATGCTTATAATGCCCAGCGTTTTTTTCCGCTTTTACTGCCGGCGCGGGTCGTTCTCTGTGTAGCCGAGACCCTGTTGCCAAATTCATTCTTTGCCCTGGATGTCCAAAAGCCTTGATTCGTCTGCTGAAATTTTTCGGTTGGTCCATCGTCGCCGTTTTCTGCGGACTGCTTTTAGGTCTCAGTGGCGCCTATCTTTACCTTAGTCCGGGTTTGCCATCCGTGGAGGCGCTGAGAAGCATTCAGTTGCAGATTCCTCTACGGGTATACAGCAGCGACAACAAGTTGATTGCAGAATTTGGCGAAATGCGCCGGACTCCAATCCGTTTCGCCGACATTCCCCCCAATTTCATCAATGCGCTACTCAGTGCTGAAGACGACAATTTCGCCAACCACTATGGCGTCGACCCCAGCAGCCTGATGCGTGCCGCGACCCAACTGGTGAAAAGCGGACACATTCAGTCCGGCGGCAGCACCATCACCATGCAGGTAGCGAAGAACTTCTTCCTGAGCAGCGAACGCAGCTTCTCGCGCAAAACCACCGAAATCCTGCTGGCCCTGCAGATCGAACGACAGCTGACCAAGGACGAGATCCTTGAGCTGTACGTCAACAAGATCTATCTGGGTAACCGCGCCTACGGCATCGAGGCGGCGGCGCAGGTCTACTACGGCAAGTCGATTCGTGATGTGAGCCTGGCGCAGATGGCGATGATCGCCGGCCTGCCAAAAGCGCCGTCGCGCTTCAACCCGCTGGCCAACCCGACCCGCAGCAAGGAGCGTCGCGACTGGATCCTGGGGCGCATGTACAAGCTCGGAAAAATCACCGAAGCCGACTACACCACCGCGATCAACGAACCGCTGAACGCCAGCTATCACGTGCCGACTCCGGAAGTGAATGCACCGTACATCGCTGAAATGGCCCGCGCCGAAATGGTCGGCCGCTATGGCAGCGACGCCTACACCGAAGGTTTCCGCGTCACGACTACCGTGCCGAGCAACTTGCAGGAAATGGCCAACACCGCGGTCCACGAAGGCCTGATGACCTACGACCAGCGTCACGGCTACCGTGGCCCTGAATCGCGCCTGCCGGGCAAAACCCGTGAAGCCTGGGCCACCGAACTGACCAAGCAGCGCACTATCAGCAGCCTTGAGCCAGCCATCGTCACCCAGATCGACAAAAACGGCGTGCAAGTGATGACCCGCACCGGCGACGAACACGTTGGCTGGGACAGCATGAAGTGGGCACGGCCATTCCTGAACACCAACAGCATGGGTGCCAACCCGAAACAGCCGTCGGATGTGGCTCAGGTCGGTGACTTGATTCGCGTACAACGCCAGGCGGACAACTCGCTGAAGTTCAGCCAGATCCCCCAGGCCCAGGGCGCACTGGTTTCCCTTGATCCGCAGAACGGTGCGATTCGTTCGCTGGTCGGCGGCTTCGCCTTCGAGCAGAGCAACTACAACCGCGCCCTGCAAGCCAAGCGTCAGCCGGGTTCGAGCTTCAAGCCATTCGTCTATAGCGCTGCGCTGGATAACGGCTACACCGCCGCCACCCTGGTGAACGATGCGCCGATCGTGTTTGTCGACGAGTACCTGGACAAGGTCTGGCGGCCGAAGAACGACACCAACACCTTCCTCGGCCCGATCCGCCTGCGTGAAGGGCTGTACAAGTCGCGCAACCTGGTGTCGATCCGACTGGTGCAGGCGCTGGGCGTTGATCGCACCATCGACTACATCAGCCGGTTCGGCTTCAACAAGCAGGACCTGCCGCGCAACCTGTCCCTGGCCCTCGGCACCGCGACCCTGACGCCAATGGAGATCGCTACCGGCTGGAGCACCTTCGCCAACGGCGGCTACAAGATCACCCCGTACATCATCGACAAGATCGAAAGCCGCAACGGCGACACACTGTTCGTCGCCAACCCGCCGTCGGTGCCTCATGGTGATGCAACGACCAGCGGTGTCGCCGCACCGGCCGCCCAGACGTTCACGGTCAACCCGACCCCGGCGAGGCGCCAGCCGCACCTGGCACGTTGCCGCAGACGCCAGCCCTGGCTGAACGCATTGTCGATGGCCGCACCACATTCATCCTCAACAGCATGCTTGAGGACGTGATCAAACTCGGTACCGGCCGCCGCGCACTGGCACTGGGCCGTCCCGACATCGCGGGCAAGACCGGTACCACCAACGAATCCAAGGATGCGTGGTTCTCCGGTTACAACGCCGATTACGTGACCACGGTCTGGACCGGTTTCGACCAGCCTGAAAGTTTGGGCCGCAGGGAGTACGGCGGCACCGTCGCGCTGCCGATCTGGATGAACTACATGGGCGCTGCGCTCAAAGGCAAGCCGCCACACACGCAACCAGAGCCGGAAGGCATCCTCAGCCTGCGGGTCGACCCGGTCAGCGGCCGAGCGGCCACGCCAAGCACGCCTGGCGCCTACTTCGAGCTGTTCAAGGCCGAAGACACGCCACCGTCGGTGAACGAGCTGGGCAACGGCACTGCGCCGGGCAGCCCGCTGCCAGCGGACGAAGCGGCGCCGATCGATTTGTTCTGATCCGGTAGCGCAACAAAAAGCCCCGCCTTCGAGAGAAGCGCGGGGCTTTTTGTTGCAGGCAAGATCAAAAGATCGTCCGAAGGCTCGGGCCGCGTTCGGACGATCTTTTGATCTTTATACCCATAAAAAAACCCGGCCTATGGCCGGGTTTTTTATGAGCTGCAGCTTAGCCGTTGAACACGTCATCCACGCTTTTCAGCGGGTAGTTCTTCGGATACGGCAGGGTTGCTACGCCGGTCTCGATGGCAGCCTTGGCCACGGCATCGGAGATCACGGTGATCAGGCGGGCGTCCATTGGTTTCGGGATGATGTACTCACGACCGAATTCCAGTTTGATGCCGCCGTAGGCGTCGCACACTTCCTGAGGGACCGGCAGCTTGGCCAGTTCACGCAGGGCGTTGGCCGCCGCCACTTTCATTTCTTCGTTGATGCGTTTGGCGCGAACGTCCAGGGCACCGCGGAAGATGAACGGGAAGCCCAGTACGTTGTTGACCTGGTTCGGGTAGTCCGAACGGCCGGTGGCCATGATCACGTCGTCACGGGTGGCGTGCGCCAGTTCCGGGGCGATTTCCGGGTCCGGGTTCGAGCAGGCGAACACGATCGGGTTGGCCGCCATGGATTTCAGGCCTTCAGCGCTCAGCAGGTTCGGGCCGGACAGGCCGACGAACACGTCAGCACCGGTCAGCGCGTCAGCGAGGGTACGCTTCTCGGTCGCGTGAGCGAACACAGCTTTGTACTGGTTCAGGTCGTCACGGCCGGAGTGGATCACGCCGGTACGGTCAACCATGAAGATGTTTTCGATATTGGCGCCCATGCTCACCAGCAATTTCATGCAGGAGATGGCGGCCGCACCAGCGCCCAGGCAGACGATCTTGGCGTCAGCCAGGGTTTTGCCAGCGATTTCCAGGGCGTTGATCATGCCGGCGGCAGTAACGATTGCCGTGCCGTGCTGGTCATCGTGGAATACCGGAATGTCGCACTGCTCGATCAGAGCACGTTCGATCTCAAAGCACTCAGGCGCCTTGATGTCTTCCAGGTTGATGCCACCGAAGGTGATGGAGATACGCTTGACGGTGTCGATGAAGGCTTGCGGGCTTTCGGAGTCGACTTCGATGTCGAACACGTCGATGCCGGCGAAGCGCTTGAACAACACGCCTTTACCTTCCATCACTGGCTTGGAAGCCAATGGGCCGAGGTTACCCAGGCCGAGAATCGCGGTGCCATCGGAAATGACTGCAACCAGGTTGCCCTTGCCGGTGTATTTGTAGGCCAGTTCAGGATCGCGGGCGATTTCGCGTACTGGTTCGGCTACGCCGGGGCTGTAGGCCAGCGACAGATCGCGGGCGGTAGCGGTGGCCTTGGTGAGCTCGACACTCAGCTTCCCTGGACGAGGATGGGCGTGATATTCGAGAGCGGCAGTTTTCAAATCAGACATGTGGGCATTCCGCTTTTTACTGTTGGACAGACGGACCGCCGAGGATACGCGTGTCGCAAAGTCCCTACAAGACTGACCAGTCACCCCTGTCAAGCGCCCTGCCCTACGACTTTGGGCCAAGAGCCACGGAACACAAGGGATTGACTGTTCACAATCAAGATAAAAAATGTCTACAATTTTTATCGCTGGATGGCTTGAAGCATCGACGGATCGCTAAGCGGCAACAGCCAGCGCGCTTGTCCATTCTCAAGTCCGCCACGGCGCGAACGGTCCAGCACCCAGCCACGCGCCTCAATCTGCTTGCCCTTCAGCCGTTCAAGAGCGGCGACATCGAACGACCCGAGTAGATTGGGTGCAACGCGCAATACAACCGAATCCTGCAACTCGATCCAAACCCCGCCGCGATTGCGTTGAACCTTGCTCACACGACCACTGAGCACGGCGAAACCGGACGTGCGAATCTGCTCCGCTTTCAGTACAGGCGACTGTCGCCACAGACCAAGACCAGCCTGTCGGGCCGCGCGCTCCGCCGCTTGTTGGCACATCGCCAAATCGACGTTCGGCGCCACGGCCACCTGAAAACCGAGGCCTTCGGCGAGCATCTGCGCTTCGAGGTTGGCGCCGTCGGCACCGTAGACGTGAGCCAAGGTGCGGCCGTAGCGATCCGTGGCCTCTTTACCGGGCAACAAACCCACTTGGCCCTTGCTGGCCGCGACCAGCGCTTCAAGGCGTTTGCGTGCAGCCACAGCGAATGGTTCGTCAGTGCGGCCCTGTCGGCCCAGTTCCGGGGTATTCAAGCCGATCATACGCACACTGCGGCCATCGCTCAGGCGCAGGGTGTCGCCGTCTACCACTCGCTGCACGGCGACAGACGTCAAACCGCTCGGTGCCGGGCAGAAAGCCTGGGCGCCGGAGAGCCAAATCGCGGACATAAAAAAGGCGCCCGCAAGGGACGCCTTTTTCAACAGCAGGGAAAAGCCCATCGGGCTCTTCAGCCTTACTCTGCAGCAGCAGGAGCTTTCTTGCCGAAAGCACCGAAGCGGTCTGCGAAGCGCTGTACACGGCCGCCAGTATCCAGAGTCTTCTGCTTACCGGTGTAGAACGGGTGGCACTCGTTGCATACGTCAGTACCCAGTGGCTTGCACAGGTTCGAACGAGTTTCGAACTTGTTGCCGCAGCTGCAAGTTACTTCGATGGTTTCGTATGCTGGATGGATATCGGCTTTCATGGTGTATTCCTCAGGCTAGTGTGCCGCCACTCAACACTATTGTTGAATACCGCACATAATTAGGCCGCGGATTCTACCAGACCTTTGCAATCACGCAAGCTGTCCAAGGTGCCCTCCATCAGAAAAGACTGTTCAAGGTTGACGGCGTCTTTTAACGCCATGCTGCGTTGCTACTCCTCCCCATAGCGCGCTATGGGGAGGAGTAGCGCCTTGCCTGGCATTAAAATCCACTCGCCAACACTTGAACGCTTTTCTGATGGAGGACACTCAACCAGTCGTCTGCTAGGCTCCCGGCACTTAACACTATCCCTGTGGGAGCGAGCCTGCTCGCGAAGAGGACCTGTCAGTCAGCATTTATGTCGTCTGACACAACGCTTTCGCGAGCAGGCTCGCTCCCACAAGTTATGCGCACAACCTTTCATTTATTGCCCGCCCAAAGAGAATCCCCCGCGTGCCCGACGCCATTTTGCGCCTCGCCTTGCCTTCGCCGCTGCGCCGCCTGTTCGATTACCGTGCCCCGGCCGGCGTACTGCGCGCCCAGTTGCAGCCGGGCATGCGCCTGCGAGTGCCGTTCGGTCGGCGGGAGATGATTGGCATTCTGGTCGAAGTCACCGACACCAGCGAAGTGCCGGTGGAAAAGCTCAAGCCGGCCCTGGCCCTGCTCGACGCTACGCCGCCATTGCCGCCCGCGCTGTTCAAGCTGTGCCTGTGGACGTCCCAGTATTACCAACACAGCCTCGGCGACACGTTGAGCTGGGCGTTGCCGGTGTTGCTGCGCCAGGGCGAACTGGCCGAAGCGCGCCAGGAACGCTTCTGGTCCGTCGCCCCCGGCGCCAGCCTGGATGACCCGCGTATCGCTCGCGCCCCGCGCCAGCGCGAAGCCTTGGCGACGCTGGCCCAGCACCCGCACGGCGTGGCCCATCAGTTGCTGAGCAAACTGATGCTGAGCAAAGACAGCCTCGACCTGTTGCTGGCCAAGGACCTGGTGCAGGTAGAAATCCGCAAGCACGCCCCCGGCGCCCGTCATGAACACTGGCTGGCCCAGCCCGAATTGCCGCTCAACCCGGAACAACGCGCGGCCTACGAGGCGATCCGTGCCGGGTTCGACAGTTATCACGCGTTCCTGCTGGCCGGCGTCACCGGCAGCGGCAAGACCGAAGTCTATTTGCAGTTGATCCGCGAAACCCTTGAAGCCGGCAAGCAGGCGCTGGTGCTGATCCCGGAGATCAACCTCGGCCCGCAGACCCTGGCGCGCTTCGAGCAGCGCTTCAACGCCCGGATCGCGCTGATCCACTCGGCGATCAATGATCGCGAGCGCCTGGAAGCCTGGCTCGCTGCCGGGACGGCGACGCCGACATTATTATCGGCACCCGTTCGGCACTGTTTACGCCGATGAAGAATCCCGGCCTGATCATCATCGACGAAGAGCACGACGGCTCCTATAAACAGCAGGAAGGCTTGCGCTACCACGCCCGCGACCTGGCATTGGTCCGCGCCCGGCAGGAAAACATCCCGATTGTCCTCGGATCCGCCACGCCTTCGCTGGAAAGCCTGCACAACGCCTACACCGGCCGCTACGGCCTCCTGCGCCTGAATGAGCGCGCCGGCGGCGCGAAACAGCCACGCTTCCTGCGCCTGGACGTAAAAAGTCGTCCACTCGATAGCGGGATTTCCGGGCCGATGCAACAGGCCATCGGCCAGACCCTGGCCGCCGGCCAGCAAGTCCTGGTCTTCCTTAACCGTCGCGGCTTTGCGCCGACCTTGCTCTGCCACGATTGCGGCTGGATGTCCGAGTGCCAGCGCTGCGATGCGCGGATGACCGTGCACCAGCGCTCCGGCGAATTGCGTTGCCACCATTGCGGCTACGTCGAACGCGTGCCCCGGCACTGCCCGAAATGCGGCAAGGTCGATTTGCGGCCCGTCGGCGCGGGCACCGAGCGCGCTGAGGAACGGCTGGCGATTCTGTTTCCGGACGTGCCGGTGCTGCGAGTTGATCGCGACAGTACCTCGCGCAAGGACGCGATGAACCAGTTGTTCGCAACCATTCAGAAAGGCCAGCCGTGCATTCTGGTCGGCACGCAGATGCTTGCCAAAGGGCACCATTTCCCTCGGGTGACGCTGGTGTCGATTCTCGATGCCGACGGCGGGCTGTTCTCCGGCGACTTCCGCGCCAGCGAGCGCATGGCGCAGTTGATCGTCCAGGTCGCCGGCCGTGCGGGGCGGGCCGAAGAGCCAGGTAGAGTGATCATCCAGACCCACCTGGCGGACCATCCGCTGCTGGTGCAACTGACCGAACAGGGTTACTTCGCCTTTGCTGAACAGGCCTTGAGCGAACGCCGTGCCGCCGGCCTCCCGCCGTTTGCGCACCTGGCACTGCTGCGGGCCGAGGCGCACAAACCAGGGCAGGCCGAAGGCTTTCTCGATGAGGCGTGCAGCGAGGCGGAACGATTGCTGGCCGAGCAGAATCTGAGCGGTATCGAGTTGCTCGGGCCGGTGCCGGCACCGATGGAGCGTCGCGCCGGGCGCTATCGGGCGCAGCTATTGTTACAGGCTACGGCCCGGGCGCCGCTGCATCGGTTGCTCAGCAGTTGGCTGCTGGTTCTGGAGCAAATGCCGAGTGGGCGGGCGGTGCGCTGGTCTTTGGATGTTGATCCCGTCGATTTGTATTGAAGATCAATAGATCGCAGCCTGCGGCAGCTCCTACAGGGGAATGCGATTAATGCAGGAGTTGCCGCAGGCTGCGATCTTTACCGCTTTTGTCACCACATATCCATAACCTGCCCGCTATAGTTGGCAAGCACGTCCGGGCCACGGATAATGCCCAGTTTTTCCACTAGCGCATCGAAGCGCCGCCGCGCTTGCGGTCGAAAGAGAACACCATGAAAGACACCATTCGCCTGCTGATCCAACAAGCCATCACCCAACTCGTCAACGAAGGTGTGTTGCCTGAAGGCCTGTCGCCGGCGATCCAGGTGGAAAACTCCCGTGACAAGAAGAACGGCGACTTCGCCAGCAATATCGCGATGATGCTGGCCAAACCGGCCGGTATGAAGCCGCGCGACCTGGCAGAAAAAATCATCGCCGCGCTGCCGGCTGACAAAAACGTCACCAAGACCGAAATCGCCGGTCCGGGCTTCCTGAACTTCTTCCAGAACACCCAGGCCCTGGCCTCGCGCCTCGACGCGGCGCTGGCTGACAAGAACGTCGGCGTGCGCAAGGCCGGCCCGGTGCAGCGCACTGTGGTTGACCTGTCGGCGCCGAACCTGGCCAAGGAGATGCACGTCGGCCACTTGCGCTCGACCATCATCGGCGACGGCGTGGCGCGGGTGCTGGAGTTCCTCGGCGACACCGTGATCCGTCAGAACCACGTGGGCGACTGGGGCACCCAGTTCGGCATGCTGATGGCGTACCTGCAAGAAAACCCGATTACCAGCGACGAACTGTCGGACCTGGAAAACTTCTACCGCGCTGCCAAGCAGCGCTTCGACGAATCCGAAGAGTTCGCTGACCGTGCCCGCGGCCTGGTGGTCAAGTTGCAGGCCGGCGACGCCGAATGCCTGGCGCTGTGGTCGCGCTTTCGCGAGATCTCGCTGTCCCACTGCCAGGCGATCTACGAACAACTGAACGTCAAACTGACCATGGCCGACGTAATGGGCGAAAGTGCCTACAACGACGACCTGATCAACGTGGTCAACGACCTCAAGGCTGCCGGCCTGTTGGTCGAGAGCAACGGCGCCCAGTGCGTGTTCCTCGACGAGTTCAAGAACGCCGACGGCGACCCGTTGCCGGTGATCATCGTCAAGGCCGACGGCGGCTACCTCTACGCCACCACCGACCTGGCGGCCGTGCGTTATCGCAGCAGCAAGCTGAAGGCTGATCGTGCGTTGTACTTCGTCGACCAGCGTCAGGCCCTGCACTTCCAGCAAGTGTTCCAGGTCGCGCGCCTGGCTGGTTTCGTCACGCACCCGATGGACATGGAACACATGGGCTTCGGCACCATGAACGGCGCCGATGGCCGTCCGTTCAAGACCCGTGATGGCGGCACCGTGAAACTGGTCGATCTGCTGACCGAAGCCAAGGACCGCGCCTACACCCTGGTGAAAGAGAAGAACCCGGAGCTGGCCGAAGACGAGTTGCGCAGTATCGCCAAGGTCGTGGGCATCGGCGCGGTGAAATACGCCGACCTGTCCAAGCACCGTACCAGCGACTACAGCTTCAACTTCGACCTGATGCTGAACTTCGAAGGCAACACCGCGCCGTACCTGCTGTACGCCTACACCCGCGTGGCCGGCGTGTTCCGCAAGCTCGGCAAGGATTTCAGCGAAGTCGAAGGCCAGATCGTTCTCGAAGCGCCGCACGAACATGAACTGGCGGCCAAACTGGCGCAGTTCGGCGAAGTACTGAACAACGTTTCCGACAAAGGGACGCCGCACATTCTGTGCACCTACCTGTACGATGTCGCCGGCCTGTTCTCCAGCTTCTACGAGAACTGCCCGATCCTCAGCGCCGACACCCCGGCGCTAATGCAGAGCCGTCTGCGCCTCGCCGCGCTGACCGGTCGCACACTCAAGCAAGGCCTGGAACTCTTGGGTCTGGAAACTCTGGAGCGTATGTAAGTTGGCTGCCAAGAAAAAACCTGCACCCAAGCGCGGCGCCAGTCGTTACACCGCTCCTGCAAAGAAACCGATCCCGGGCTGGTTATGGATGGCCATCGGCCTGACCGTCGGCGCGTTTATCGTGTTCCTGATGAAGCTGGAGCCGGGCAAGGGTAGCGAGAGCGTCAAGCGCGAGAAGATCGAGCAGCAGAAAGCCAGCAAGATCGCCGAGGCCAACAAGACGCCACCGAGCCCGACGCAACCGGTGAAGCCGAAGTACGACTTCTATACCTTGCTGCCGGAATCGGAAGTGATCGTGCCGCCGGACGCGGTGCCGGAGAAAACCCTGCCGACACCACAAGTGCCGACGGTGCCAACCACCCCGGTGACGCCAGAACAAGCGGCGAAGATCGACACCGCGCGGGCGCAGGCGGCGCTGTCCGGGATCACCCCGCCACCCGCGCCACCGGTTTCCAAAGCGGCGCCAGTGACCAGGTTCTTCCTGCAGGCCGGTTCGTTCCGCAAGCAGGCTGACGCCGACAAGGTTCGCGCACAGATCATCTTGCTCGGTCAGGCGGTGGCGGTTGAATCCGGCACGGTGAAAGATGAAACCTGGTATCGGGTTTTGGTTGGACCGTTCAGCAACCGTGAACAACTGACCACTGCCCAGAAACAACTGGCCGGCAGCGGCTTCAGCAACCTGTTGTTACAACAACGCCAGAGCCGCTGATTTCTGCCACTGCAGCTCCCACAGGAGACACATATCCCTGTAGGAGCTGCCGCAGGCTGCGATCTTTTCTGGGGTTGCAGGTTACTTGTCTGGAAAAAAAGAGCAAGATCAAAAGATCGCAGCCTTCGGCAGCTCCTACGCGCCTCGCACCGCTCGTCCCCCGCCTCGTCCTACAGTTGAAAAACGCTCCACCACCCCCATATGAGTTGGCATAAGGCATTTTCGCCCCGCTGCGTGGAGACTCTCCCTTGACCACCATCGTTTCAGTTCGCCGCCACGGCAAAGTCGTCATGGGCGGCGACGGCCAGGTTTCTCTCGGCAATACCGTGATGAAAGGCAACGCGAAGAAAGTTCGCCGCCTGTACCACGGCCAGGTCATCGCCGGTTTTGCCGGGGCTACCGCTGACGCCTTCACCCTGTTCGAGCGTTTTGAAGGCCAGCTCGAGAAACATCAGGGTCACCTGGTTCGCGCCGCCGTCGAACTCGCCAAAGAATGGCGCACCGACCGTTCCCTCAGCCGCCTCGAAGCCATGCTCGCCGTCGCCAACAAAGACGCATCCTTGATCATCACCGGCAACGGTGACGTCGTTGAACCCGAAGAAGGCCTGATCGCCATGGGTTCCGGTGGCGGTTACGCCCAGGCCGCCGCGAGTGCCCTGCTGAAGAAAACCGATTTGTCGGCTCGGGAAATCGTCGAAACCGCGCTCGGCATCGCCGGCGACATCTGTGTATTCACCAACCATACCTTCACCATTGAGGAGCAGGACCTCGCCGAGTAAGCCTGTTTCGGCCTAGCGCCACGGCTCGCTTTTGCTAGAGGACCGCCAATTACTATGTCCATGACTCCCCGTGAAATCGTCCACGAACTCAATCGCCATATCATTGGCCAGGACGATGCCAAGCGCGCCGTCGCCATCGCGCTGCGTAACCGCTGGCGCCGGATGCAGCTGCCTGAAGAGCTGCGCGTTGAAGTAACGCCAAAGAACATCCTGATGATCGGCCCGACTGGTGTCGGTAAAACCGAGATCGCCCGTCGCCTGGCCAAACTGGCGAACGCGCCGTTCATCAAGGTCGAAGCGACCAAGTTCACCGAAGTCGGCTATGTCGGCCGCGACGTTGAATCGATCATTCGTGACCTCGCCGACGCCGCGATCAAGCTGCTGCGCGAACAGGAAATGACCAAGGTTCGCCACCGCGCCGAAGACGCCGCCGAAGAGCGCATCCTCGACGCCCTGCTGCCGCCGGCACGCATGGGCTTCAGTAACGAAGAAGCACCGTCGGCCGATTCCAATACCCGTCAGCTGTTCCGCAAGCGCCTGCGTGAAGGCCAGCTGGATGACAAGGAGATCGAAATCGAAGTCGCCGAAGTCGCGGGCGTCGATATCTCCGCGCCACCGGGCATGGAAGAGATGACCAACCAGTTGCAGAGCCTCTTCGCCAACATGGGCAAAGGCAAAAAGAAAAGCCGCAAGCTCAAGGTCAAGGAAGCGCTGAAACTGGTCCGTGACGAAGAAGCCGGTCGCCTGGTCAACGATGAAGAGTTGAAGGCCAAGGCGCTGGAAGCCGTCGAGCAGCACGGCATCGTGTTCATCGACGAAATCGACAAGGTCGCCAAGCGCGGAAATTCCGGTGGCATCGACGTGTCCCGCGAAGGCGTACAGCGTGACTTACTGCCGCTGATCGAGGGCTGCACCGTCAACACCAAACTGGGCATGGTCAAGACTGACCACATCCTGTTCATCGCTTCCGGTGCGTTCCACCTGAGCAAGCCGAGCGATCTGGTGCCTGAGTTGCAGGGTCGCCTGCCGATCCGCGTCGAGTTGAAAGCGCTGACCCCGGAAGACTTCGAACGTATTCTCAGCGAGCCGCATGCATCGCTCACCGAGCAATACTGCGCACTGCTGAAAACCGAAGGCCTGACCATCGAGTTCCAGCCGGACGGGATCAAGCGCATTGCCGAGATCGCCTGGCAGGTCAACGAGAAGACCGAGAACATCGGCGCCCGTCGCCTGCACACGCTGCTTGAGCGCCTGCTGGAAGAGGTGTCGTTCAGCGCCGGTGATCTGGCCAGCGCCCACGACGACAAGGTGATCCTGATCGACGCCGACTACGTCAACAGCCACCTCGGCGAATTGGCACAGAACGAAGACCTGTCCCGTTATATCCTGTAGGTCTCCTGTTCCCCTGGTAGGAGCTGCCGCAGGCTGCGATCTTTTGATCTTTCAAGATCAAAGATCAAAAGATCGCAGCCTGCGGCAGCTCCTACCAGGGTGCTCCACCAAGACGGACGACCTGTCATGACCCAGTTGCCCACCGACATCAAACTGCACAAAGCCTCGAAAACCCTGTCGCTGAAATACGCGTCCGGCGAGGAATATCACCTGCCCGCCGAGTTCCTTCGGGTGCACTCTCCTTCCGCCGAGGTCCAGGGCCATGGCAAACCTATCCTGCAATTTGGCAAGATCGCCGTCGGCCTGAGCAAGGTAGAACCGGCCGGTCAGTACGCACTGAAATTGACCTTCGATGACGGCCACGACAGCGGCCTGTTCACTTGGGAATATCTGTACGAACTGGCGCGACGTCATGACGCACTCTGGGATGATTATCTTGCCGAGCTCAAAGCCGCCGGCAAAACCCGCGATCCAAGCCAGTCCATCGTCAAGCTGATGCTCTAGGTCAGGCTTCTTGCTCTTTAGAGGGCATTTTCTAATTTCATCTGTTTGAATGCTCTGCTGTCAGGCTGAGGATCGGCCTGCTTGCGAAAAAAATTAAACTCGGGTAACCAATGGAGCTGGCAAGTTCCCTGCAGTGCTCGTTGTACTAAAAAGCAGCGATGCAGAATTAACGGTCACCCGAGCAGCAGTACCTGATATTGGTTGTGTGACTACACGGCTGGGCTCAGGTACTCGTCTCAGGACAATGGAGCGTCGTAGATGAGTAACAAGAACAACGATGACCTGAAGTATCAAGCCTCGGAAAACACCCTGGGGCTTAATCCAGTTGTTGGGCTGCGTGGAAAGGATCTACTGGCTTCTGCTCGAATGGTGCTCAGGCAGGCCATCAAACAACCGATTCACAGTGTCAAACATGTCGCTCATTTCAGTCTCGAACTCAAGAACGTGTTGTTTGGTAAATCCGAGCTGCAACCGCCAGGCGAAGACCGTCGCTTCGCCGATCCGGCCTGGAGCCAGAACCCGCTCTACAAACGTTATTTGCAGACTTACCTGGCGTGGCGCAAGGAACTCCATGCCTGGATCGACGACAGCAGCCTGTCGCCCAAAGACGTCGCCCGCGGACACTTCGTGATCAACCTCATGACCGAAGCCATGGCCCCGACCAACAGTGCGGCCAACCCTGCGGCGGTCAAACGCTTCTTCGAAACCGGCGGCAAGAGCCTGCTCGACGGTCTCTCCCACCTGGCCAAGGACATCGTCCATAACGGTGGCATGCCGAGCCAGGTCAACATGGGCGCCTTCGAAGTCGGCAAGTCGCTTGGCGTGACCGAAGGCGCGGTGGTGTTTCGCAACGACGTGCTGGAGCTGATCCAGTACCGGCCGATCACCGAGCAGGTGTACGAGCGCCCATTGCTGGTGGTGCCGCCGCAGATCAACAAGTTCTACGTATTCGACTTGAGCCCGGACAAGAGCCTGGCGCGCTTCTGCCTGCGCAATAACGTGCAGACGTTCATTGTCAGCTGGCGCAACCCGACCAAGGAACAGCGCGAGTGGGGTCTGTCGACCTACATCGAAGCGCTCAAGGAAGCCGTCGATGTGGTCACCGCGATCACCGGCAGCAAAGACGTGAACATGCTTGGCGCCTGTTCCGGCGGCATCACCTGCACCGCCCTGCTGGGTCACTACGCGGCGATCGGCGAGAAGAAGGTCAACGCCCTGACCTTGCTGGTGAGCGTGCTGGATACCACCCTGGAAAGCGACGTGGCCCTGTTCGTCGACGAACAGACCCTCGAAGCCGCCAAGCGCCATTCCTACCAGGCCGGTGTGCTGGAAGGCCGCGACATGGCGAAAGTCTTCGCCTGGATGCGCCCCAATGACCTGATCTGGAATTACTGGGTCAACAACTACCTGCTGGGCAACGAGCCGCCGGTGTTCGACATCCTGTTCTGGAACAACGACACCACACGGTTGCCAGCCGCGTTCCACGGTGACCTGATCGAGATGTTCAAAAGTAACCCACTGATCCGCCCCAACGCACTGGAAGTGTGCGGCACGCCGATCGACCTCAAGCAGGTGACGGCCGACATCTTTTCCCTGGCCGGCACCAACGACCACATCACGCCGTGGAAGTCCTGCTACAAGTCGGCGCAGTTGTTTGGTGGCAATGTTGAATTCGTACTGTCCAGCAGCGGGCACATCCAGAGCATTCTGAACCCGCCGGGCAACCCGAAATCGCGCTACATGACCAGCATCGACATGCCGGTGAAGGCCGAGGACTGGCAAGAGAACTCCACCAAGCACACCGATTCCTGGTGGCTGCACTGGCAGGCGTGGCAGGCCGAGCGCTCAGGCAAGTTGAAGAAATCCCCGACCATACTGGGCAACAAAACCTACACCGCCGGCGAAGCTGCGCCGGGCACTTACGTACATGAGCGGTAACTGACACACCTCGCGCCCCTGTAGGAGCTGCCGCAGGCTGCGATCTTTTGATCTTGGTTAAGAGAGTCAAGATCAAAAGATCGCAGCCTGCGGCAGCTCCTACAGGGGATCGAGGATGAATTTTAGAAAGTGACCCACAGGGCCAGAAGCATGCCGCAACCGTTCATTTTTCGTACCGTCGACCTGGATGGCCAGACCCTCCGCACCGCGGTACGCCCCGGCAAGCCTCACTTGACGCCCTTGCTGATTTTCAACGGCATCGGCGCCAACCTTGAGCTGGTATTTCCGTTCGTCGCGGCGCTGGACCCGGACCTGGAAGTCATCGCTTTCGACGTTCCCGGTGTCGGCGGCTCGTCGACGCCGAACCGGCCATATCGCTTTCCGGGCCTGGCGAAACTCACGGCACGGATGCTCGACTATCTCGACTACGGACAGGTCAACGTGATCGGCGTGTCCTGGGGCGGCGCCCTGGCGCAGCAGTTCGCCTACGACTATCCCGAGCGCTGCAAAAAACTGGTGCTGGCCGCCACGGCGGCCGGTGCGGTGATGGTGCCCGGCAAGCCGAAAGTCCTGTGGATGATGGCCAGCCCCCGGCGTTACATCCAGCCGTCCCACGTGATCCGCATTGCACCGATGATCTACGGCGGCTCGTTCCGTCGCGACCCGACACTGGCGGCCAGCCATGCGGCGAAGGTGCGTTCGGCGGGCAAGCTCGGTTACTACTGGCAACTGTTCGCCGGCCTCGGCTGGACCAGCATTCACTGGCTGCACAAGATCCACCAGCCGACGCTGGTGCTGGCGGGCGACGACGATCCGCTGATCCCGCTGATCAACATGCGCATGCTCGCCTGGCGGATTCCCAACGCCCAATTGCACATCATCGATGACGGGCATCTGTTCCTGATTACCGGGCCGAAGCGGTGGCGCCGATCATCATGAAATTCCTCGAGGAAGAACGTCAGCGTGCGGTGATGCATCCGCACCCGACACCATTGGGCGGCTAATCCGCCCCGGCTTTTTGTTAATGGGAAAGGGACGGCAGGACGCCTTACCGCGCAACAACCCATAACAGCGTCTATGGTGATCTGGTTCGGTGTGTTTGTTTTTGGCCTGAAGACGAAGGAGTGTTGACTCATGCGCGAAAAACCAGCGACGGGCTCGTTGCCCTCTCCCGCCGCCTTCATCAACGCACAAAGTGCGATTACCGGTCTGCGCGGCCGGGATCTGTTGTCGACCCTGCGCAGCGTGGCGGCCCACGGTTTGCGCAACCCGGTGCACAGCGCCCGGCACGCCCTGAAACTGGGTGGCCAGTTGGGCCGTGTGCTGCTGGGGGAAACCCTGCATCCGACCAACCCGCAGGACAGTCGCTTTGCCGACCCGGCGTGGAGCCTCAACCCGTTTTACCGGCGTAGCTTGCAGGCCTACCTGAGCTGGCAGAAACAGGTCAAGACCTGGATCGACGAGAGCAACATGAGCCCGGACGATCGCGCCCGCGCCCACTTCGCTTTTGCCCTGCTCAACGATGCCGTGTCGCCCTCCAATACCCTGCTCAATCCGTTGGCGATCAAGGAGATTTTCAACTCCGGCGGCAACAGCCTGGTGCGCGGCCTCAGTCACCTGGTCGACGATTTCCTGCACAACGATGGCTTGCCCCGGCAAGTCACCAAGCAAGCCTTCGAGGTCGGTAAAACCGTCGCCACCACTACCGGTTCGGTAGTGTTTCGCAACGAGCTGCTGGAGCTGATCCAGTACAAGCCGATGAGCGAAAAACAATATTCAAAACCGCTGCTGGTGGTGCCACCGCAGATCAACAAGTACTACATTTTCGACCTGAGCCCGCACAACAGCTTCGTCCAGTTCGCCCTGAAAAACGGCCTGCAAACCTTCATGATCAGTTGGCGCAACCCGGATGTGCGTCACCGAGAGTGGGGGCTCTCGACCTACGTTGAGGCCGTGGAAGAAGCAATGAACGTCTGCCGGGCGATCACCGGCGCACGCGAGGTCAACCTGATGGGCGCCTGCGCCGGCGGGCTGACGATTGCCGCGTTGCAAGGTCATCTTCAGGCCAAGCGACAACTGCGGCGAGTCTCCAGCGCGACCTACCTGGTGAGCCTGCTCGACAGCCAGATGGACAGCCCGGCCACCCTGTTCGCCGACGAACAAACCCTGGAAGCGGCCAAGCGCCGCTCCTATCAGAAGGGCGTGCTGGACGGTCGCGACATGGCCAAAGTGTTCGCCTGGATGCGCCCCAACGATTTGATCTGGAGCTACTTCGTCAACAACTACCTGCTGGGCAAGGAGCCGCCGGCATTCGACATTCTCTACTGGAACAACGACAACACGCGCCTGCCCGCGGCGTTCCATGGCGACCTGCTGGACTTCTTCAAGCACAACCCGCTGAGCCATCCGGGCGGTCTTGAGGTGTGTGGCACACCAATCGATTTGCAGAAAGTCACGGTCGACAGTTTCAGCGTGGCCGGCATGAACGACCACATCACTCCGTGGGATGCGGTGTATCGCTCGACCCTGCTGCTGGGTGGCGAGCGGCGCTTCGTGTTGTCCAACAGCGGCCATGTACAGAGCATCCTCAACCCGCCTTCCAACCCGAAAGCCAACTTTGTCGAAAGCCCGAAACTGAGCAGCGACCCGCGTGCCTGGTATTACGACGCCAAGCAAACCGACGGCAGTTGGTGGACGCAATGGCTGAGCTGGATTCAGGAGCGCTCCGGCGCGCAAAAAGAAACCCACATGGCCCTCGGCAACGCCAACTATCCACCGATGGAAGCCGCACCCGGCACTTACGTCCGCGTGCGCTGACGCTCAACCCACCACGGCCGAAGCAGGCCGTGGCATGACTCGACCATTAAGAAGACTGGATGAAAACCCGCGACCGGATCCTCGAATGTGCTTTGCAGTTGTTCAACCTCAAGGGCGAACCGAACGTATCCACCATGGAAGTTGCCAACGAAATGGGGATCAGCCCCGGCAACCTCTACTACCACTTCCACGGCAAGGAACCGCTGATTCTCGGGTTGTTCGAGCGCTTCCAGAATGAGCTGGCTCCGCTGCTCGATCCACCGTCCGACGTGGAACTGGGCCCCGAAGATTACTGGCTGTTCCTGCACCTGATCGTTGAGCGCCTGGCGCATTACCGGTTCCTGTTCCAGGACCTGTCGAACCTGGCAGGACGCCTGCCGAAACTGGCCAAGGGCATCCGCAATTTGCTCAATGCGTTGAAACGCACACTGGCATCGTTGCTTGCGCGATTGAAGGCTCAGGGACAGTTGGTCAGCGACACCCAGGCGTTGGGGCAACTGGTGGAACAGATCACCTTGACGTTGCTGTTTTCGCTGGACTATCAGCGGATTCTGGATCGAGAGGGGGAAGTGCGGTTGGTGGTGTACCAGATCATGATGCTGGTGGCGCCGCATCTGCTGCCGCCGATTAAAGCGGCGACTGAGCAACTGGCGTTGCAGTATCTGGAGGAACATTAAGATCAAAAGATCGCAGCCTTCGGCAGCTCCTACAGGTGTATGCGATCCCCTGTAGGAGCTGCCGAAGGCTGCGATCTTTTCGCTGACCATTCAAATCTCAAATAAAACGCCCGACCTTTGCAGGCCGGGCGTTTTCTTGAGCCCTGAAAATCAGGACTGACTGGTTGGCGTCACTGGAGCTGGCGCGGCAGTCGGGGTAGCAGCAGGGGTCGGTGCGGCAACGGAGTTCGTTGTGCTGGCCGGGGCTGCCAGCTTGGCGGCAGCGACTGCTGGTTTGGGTGCGGCGGCTTTTGGCGCTGCCGGTTTTTTCACTGCGGGCTTCTTCGCTGCGGCAGGTTTTGCCGCTGGCTTGGCTGCAGGTTTGGCTGCTGCGGTTTTTGCTGCAGGCTTGGCCGCTGCCGGTTTCGCTGCTGGTTTAGCGGCGGCTTTGGCGGCGACCGGTTTGGCCGCTGGCTTGGCGGCTGCAGGTTTCGCTGCGGCAGTTTTGACCGCAGGCTTCGCCGCTGGTTTGGCAGCCGGTTTAGCGGCAGCTTTGACCAGTGGCTTGGCAGCGCTTTTGGCCGCTGGTTTGGCTGCTGCGGTTTTCGCCGCAACAGGCGCAACCTTGGCACCGGTGAGCCGTTCGATTTGCTTGGTCAGGGTATCGACCTTGCTGTGCAGCGCCTTGACTTCGTTGCGGCTCGGAACACCGAGACGCGAAATGGCGCTGTTCAGACGCTTGTCAAAAGCCCCTTCCAGCTCATCCCACTTGCCCAGTGCGCGATCTTTCACGCCGCTGATGCGCGACTTGGCCGACGAAGCAGTATCCTTGGCGGCGTCGACTTTTTTGCCGACAGCGCTTTTGGTGAGCTTCTCGGCTTTCTCGCCGTCTTTAACCAATGTATCGAAGAGTTTGCTGCCGTCAGTGTCGATCTTCGAATACACGCCTAAACCAGCCAGCCAGATTTTGCGGGAGTAGTCTTCGACTTTCCCGATCCACGAGCTGCCTTCTTTTTCAGTATTCTTTTTACCAGCCATCCCGTTCTCCTTAAGATTTACGCGCGACACGTTCGAGCAATGCCGTCAGCTCATCGAGCTTAGCAGAGAGTGTCTCAACGTCATGTTTAGACGGAATGCCGATACGATTCAAGGCACTTGCGACACGCGAGTCAAAAGCCTTCTCGACCTTGTCGAGTTGAACTTCGACCTTGCCTTTGAAAGTGCTCACTTCACTCTTGGCTTCATCGATCTCGGCATTGGCCGCTTCGAGTTTTTCAGCAACGACCTTTTTGCCTTTCTTTTCAACAGTTTGACCAGCCTTGATCAACTCTTGAAAGTACTCGCCGCCCTCGTGTCCAACCTTGGTGTAGGCACCCAGGCCTGCCAGCCAGATCTTGCGGGCATACGATCTGACGTCTTGCAGAGCGTTAGTCGATGCGTCGATTTTTTTCTTCAAAATAACTTTGGCCATGGTGCACCTCACGCGCAGAAGGTTTGAGGAACTGCCCGCGAAAGTCTCGGGCTCATGCACAAAGTAGGGAGAAAAGTTAGAAACGGCACCCTAACAACTGACATAAAACCGTGGCGCCTGATGGAAGAGATCGCAGCCTCGTTTCACTCGACAGCTCCTACGGGGGCGGCGTACACCTGTAGGAGCTGTCGAATGAAACGAGGCTGCGATCTCTTTGGAATCACGCCAACGCTTTATCGAGCGCCTTTTCGATTTCAGATTTGATCATTGCGCTCATGGCCGACATCATCAGGCCCAGCTCCACATCAACCTTGATCGAATCCTCACCGACATGCACCGCGCCTTTCACACCCGAACGCTTGAGGTTCAGGGTATCGCCGGACCACTGCGGCTCCAGGCCATATTGATCGGACAGTTTCTGCGCCAACAGGTCGGCCTTCTCGCGTGCAGCTTCCTTGCCCAGGCCGTGGGCACGTTCAACACTAATTCGGGCCATCGAATGACTCCTGCTTTATGGATACTTTCCTGACGCATCTTGACCGCTGCTGCGGCAAAACGTCCCGCTCAGGCGGTGTGAAAACGTAGCGAGCGAAGGCAAGACAAGGCAAAAACAGGCGAGGACGCGGAGTTTACGAGCTGTAAATGAGCAGTCCGAGCCTGTTTTTAACGCAGTATTGCCGAGCGCAGTAGTTTTCACACAGTCTGAGAGGTTGCCTATCTTACCTTTAGCCATTCCAAGACAAAGCAGGCCACCGGGATTAGAATGTCCCGCATTCTCTTCTGGTGACAGCGATATGACTGATCAGCGCAAAGGCAGCGATGCCGAACCCACCACTCACTTCGGTTTCAAAAACGTTCCGGAAAGCCAAAAAGCGGAAAAAGTCGCTGAGGTTTTTCACTCGGTAGCCGCCAAGTACGACTTGATGAACGACCTCCTGTCGGGCGGCATGCACCGTCTGTGGAAGCGTTTTGCGATCGAGCTGTCGGGCGTTCGCACCGGTAATCGTGTGCTGGACATCGCCGGCGGCACCGGCGATTTGACCAAGAAGTTCTCGCACCTCGTCGGCCCGACCGGCCAAGTGGTGTTGGCCGACATCAACGAATCCATGCTCAAGGTCGGTCGTGACCGCCTGCTGGACCTCGGTGTGGCTGGCAACGTCGAATTCGTCCAGGCCGACGCTGAAAAGCTGCCGTTCCCGGACAACCATTTCGACTGCGTGACCATCGCTTTCGGCCTGCGCAACGTCACTCATAAAGAAGACGCCCTGCGCTCGATGCTGCGTGTACTCAAGCCTGGCGGTCGCCTGTTGGTATTGGAATTCTCCAAGCCGACCAACGCGCTGATGTCCAAAGCCTACGACGCCTACTCGTTCGCCTTCATGCCGCTGATGGGCAAGCTGATCACCAACGACTCGGAAAGCTATCGCTACCTGGCCGAATCGATCCGCATGCACCCGAATCAGGAAACCCTGAAGTCGATGATGGTCGAGGCCGGTTTCGACCGCGTGACCTACCACAACATGACCGCAGGCATTGTCGCCCTGCACCGCGGCATCAAGCCCTGATGTGGCTGGCCGGCCTGCTCGCCAGCGTTGAACTCGGTCTGAACCGGGTGCTGCGCCTCGACAGCACCGCGCTGCCGCGTCTGGCACATTTGACCGGCAAAGTGATTGCCGTCGATTGCCGCAGCCCGGCGCTGCAACTGTTCATCCTGCCCAGCGATGAAGGCCTGATGCTTGCCTCCCAGTGGGAAACCGGCGCCGATTGCACCTTGCGTGCACCGGCCTCAAGCCTGTTGAAACTGGCGATGAGCAAGGACAAGACTTCGATCTTGCACAGCCCGCAAGTCGAGCTTGATGGCGATAGCGGCGTACTGCTGGAACTGGCGGCCGTGCTGCAAGACCTTGAGCTGGACTGGGAGTACGAACTCGCGCTGGCTCGGCCCGGTTGCCACGCAATTGGTCGGCGGTCACCTGCGCAGCCGCGCACGTTTTTATCAGCAAGGGTTCGCCAGCCTGAACCAGAACCTTGGCGAATACCTGGCCGAGGAATCGCGCACCCTCGTCGGTCAGCGCGAAGCCGAAGCCCGTTTCAGTGAACTGGACCAGATCAAACTCGATCTGGAACGTCTCGAGGCGCGTTTCGAGCGCCTTTCCCGATCCCTAGACCCAAGCGATAACGCATGAAGCTGCTTGCCGTCCGCCGTTTGTTGCGCATCCAGCGCGTCGTGATCCGCTACCGCCTCGATGACCTGCTGTTCGCCCTGCCGCTGCCCTGGTTTCTACTGGCGCTGCGCTATGCCTTGCCGTGGCGCTGGTTCCCGCGCAAGACGCTGGACCTGAGCCGTGGCGCACGATTGCGCCTGGCGTTGCAGGACCTGGGACCGATTTTCATCAAGTTCGGGCAGATTCTGTCCACTCGCCGCGACCTGTTGCCCGAAGACATCGCCGATGAGCTGATGAAATTGCAGGACCGGGTGCCACCGTTCGACTCGCAAGTGTCGATCAAGCTGATCGAAGAACAGCTTGGCAAAAAGATCAGCGAAGTTTTCAGCCGTTTCGACGTTGAACCGCTGGCCTCGGCCTCGGTGGCGCAGGTACATGCCGCGCAGTTGAAGACCGGTGAAGAAGTGGTCGTCAAAGTCATCCGCCCGGCCTCAAACCGATCATCAAGCAAGACCTGGCGTGGCTGTTCATCCTCGCCCGCGCCGCTGAGCGGCTGTCGGCCGACGCGCGCCTGCTGCATCCGGTGGACGTGGTCCAGGACTACGAAAAAACCATCTACGACGAACTCGACCTGCTGCGCGAGGCGGCCAACGCCAGCCAGTTGAAGCGCAACTTCGAAGGCTCACCACTGCTGTACGTACCGCAAGTCTATTGGGACTGGTGCCGGCCGAAAGTGCTGGTGATGGAGCGCATCTACGGGATCCAGGTCACCGACCTCACGACCCTGGCCGACCAGCGCACCGACATGAAAATGCTCGCCGAGCGTGGCGTGGAGATCTTCTTCACCCAGGTGTTCCGCGACAGTTTCTTCCACGCCGACATGCACCTGGGCAACATCTTCGTCAGTACCGTCAACCCGTGGAGCCCGCAGTACATTGCGATCGACTGCGGTATCGTCGGCAGCCTGACCCCGGAGGACCAGGATTACCTGGCGCGCAACCTGTTCGCGTTCTTCAAGCGTGATTACCGGCGTGTGGCACAGTTGCACATCGATTCGGGCTGGGTGCCGGCGGAAACCAAACTCAACGAATTCGAAGCGGCGATCCGCACGGTTTGCGAACCGATTTTCGAAAAACCGTTAAAAGATATTTCCTTCGGCCAGGTGCTGATGCGCCTGTTCCAGACCGCTCGGCGCTTCAACATGGAAGTGCAGCCGCAGCTCGTGTTGCTGCAAAAAACCCTGTTGAACATCGAAGGCCTGGGCCGTCAGCTGTACCCGGACCTGGATCTGTGGAACACCGCCCAGCCGTTCCTCGAACGCTGGATGCGTGAACGCGTCAGCCCCAAAGCCTTGATCGGCAATGTACAGAGCCAGTTCGAACAGTTGCCGCACCTGGCCAACATGGCTCGCGACCTGCTCGAACGCATGTCCCAGCCCCACGCCTACGACCCGCCACCCCCGTGGCACAAACGCAAGGACGACTGGTTCCTGCGCCTGCTCGGTTGTGCACATCTGGCCGGCGGGACGATACTCGCCGCGGGTGGGCCACTGAACGAACTGGGGCATTGGCCAGCCGGCATCATGGTGGCCGTCGGCTTGTATCTGGTCGTTCGCCGATAGCCAGAGCTCCCGCGCGCTGGCACACTGTTTCAACGCCTGCCCGACTAATGAAGTGTCGGGCCCGCTGTCGGAGTCGAAGATGAAAAACTGGCTGGACGAGATCAAGTGGGACGCCGATGGCCTGGTGCCAGCGATTGCCCAGGATCACAAGACCGGGCGCGTCCTGATGATGGCCTGGATGAACCGCGAAGCGCTGGAACTGAGCGCTGCCGAGAACCGTGCCATTTACTGGTCACGCTCCCGTGGCAAGTTGTGGCGCAAGGGTGAAGAGTCCGGCCACGTGCAGACCCTGCATGAAATGCGCCTGGACTGTGACGCCGACGTGATCATCCTGATGGTCGAGCAAATCGGCGACATCGCCTGCCATACCGGCCGCCAGAGCTGCTTCTACCGCGTCTTCGAGAACGGCGACTGGAAAACTGTCGATCCGGTACTCAAAGACCCGCACGCCATCTATTCTGCAGGACATTAGGATGTGTCATCAGTCATTTCCTGAGCTGCGTTGCCGGCTCAAAGCGCGCCAGGCAAGGCGTAGGCCGCCGGGAATGGCGTTTCCTTGCCAAGGCCTGCAACGCGGCATGGCGCGCTTTGAGCCGGCAACCCGAAGGGCCGGGCCTGATTTTGTGCAGGGCTGCGTTACTCGTCGTTTATTTGAAACACCAAACCACACTCCTCGCGCCTTGCCCTGCACAAAATCAGGCACCGGCGCAGCTCAGGAAATGACTGATGACACATCCTCACATGAGTGACACTCTGACCCGTCTGGCCGAGGTGCTGGAAGAGCGCAAAGGCGCCGCCGCCGACAGCTCGTATGTCGCCAGCCTGTACCACAAGGGCTTGAACAAGATTCTGGAAAAAGTCGGCGAAGAGTCGGTCGAAACCATCATTGCCGCCAAGGACGCCGCCATCAGCGGTGACTGCAGCGATGTGATCTACGAAACCGCCGATTTGTGGTTCCACAGTATGGTCATGCTCGCCCAACTGGGGCAGCATCCACAGGCTGTACTCGATGAACTGGACCGTCGCTTCGGTCTGTCCGGACACGCCGAGAAAGCCTCGCGCCCGTCCGCCTGAACAACTATTAGAGAGGAGCAGCAACATGGGCATTTTTGACTGGAAACACTGGATCGTCATCCTGGTTGTCGTGGTGCTGGTGTTCGGCACCAAGAAACTGAAAAACCTCGGCACTGACGTCGGCGAGTCGATCAAGGGCTTTCGCAAAGCCATGAACGATGAAGAGAAGCCAGTTGACCCGACGGTGACCCCGGCCCAACCAGTGCCACCTGCTCAACCAACGACGACCTCGCCACTGAACCAGCCGCACACCATCGACGTGCAGGCGCAGAAAGTCGAAGAGCCGATCCGCAAAGACGTGTGAGCACTGACTAATGTTTGGTATCAGCTTCTCTGAACTGCTGCTCGTCGGCCTCGTTGCCCTGCTGGTGCTGGGCCCCGAGCGTTTGCCGGGTGCTGCGCGCACCGCCGGCCTGTGGATCGGGCGGCTGAAGCGCAGCTTCAACGCGATAAAACAGGAAGTTGAACGTGAAATCGGTGCCGACGAAATTCGTCGGCAACTGCACAACGAGCACATTCTGTCCCTGGAACAGGAGGCGCGGAAGATCTTCACGCCGACCCAGCAGGAGGCGACGCCGGTGCAACCGGTCGAGCCGGTGGCGGAACAGACGATTCATGCTCCGGTAGCGGCAGAACCTGCCGTTGTTGTCCCGCCTGCAGAACACGCGCCTACCGTGGCTGCCGTCGAGCCTGCGCCTGTCGTTGTCGCACCGACACCAATTGAACATGTTGCTCCTGCCGCCGCGCCGACAACGCCGGCCCCTCACGACCCAACATTGCCGCCGCGAGCCCCATGAGCGAACTTCCTGAAAACGACCAGCACATGCCGCTGGTTTCGCACCTCACCGAGTTGCGTACCCGCCTGCTGCGCTGTGTAGCGGCGATTTTCATCATCTTCGCCGGGTTGTTCGCGTTTACCCAGCAGATCTACACTTTTGTCTCGACTCCCCTGCGGGCGTACCTGCCCGTCGGCGCAACGATGATCGCCACCGACGTATCATCGCCGTTCCTGACACCGCTGAAACTGACGATGATGGTCTCGCTGTTCCTGGCGATCCCGGTGATCCTGCATCAGATCTGGGGCTTTATCGCACCGGGCCTGTACAAGCACGAGAAACGCATCGCCGTGCCGTTGCTGGTCTCCAGCATCCTGCTGTTCTATACCGGCATGGCGTTCGCCTACTACCTGGTCTTCCCGCTGATCTTCAAGTTCTTCGCCTCTGCCACCCCGGCCGGCGTGGAAATGATGACCGACATCACCAGCTACCTCGATTTCGTCATGACGCTGTTCTTCGCCTTCGGCGTAGCGTTCGAGATCCCGGTGGCCGTAGTGTTGCTGGTGTGGATCGGCGTGGTTGACGTCAAATACCTGAAGAAAATCCGCCCGTACGTGGTCATCGGCTGCTTCGTGGTCGGCATGATCCTGACCCCGCCGGACATCTTCTCGCAGACGCTGTTGGCCGTACCGATGTGGTTGCTGTTCGAAATCGGCATCCTGTTCGGCAGCCTGGTCAGCAAACGTGGCGAGCACCCGGACGACCAACCGGCTGACGATCACAACGACCAGCCGCCAGCGACCCAGCCGTGAATCTGCTGCTCCTAGAAGAGGCCGACTTTATTGCGGCCGACCGGGCGATCCTGCGTGATCGCCGGTTGACCCATATGCAGGAAGTCCATCGCTGTGTCGTCGGTGACAGCATGCGTGTCGGCCGTATCGGCGGCTTGATGGGTTCGGCCGAAGTGCTGCGCCTGGATGCTGATGAAGCCGAATTACGCGTCGTTCTCGATCAACAGCCACCGACCAAGCTGCCGCTGACCCTGGTGTTGGCCCTGCCACGGCCGAAAATGCTCCGCAGGGTGTTTCAGACCGTGGCGGCCATGGGTGTGCCACGCGTCGTGCTGGTGAACAGCTACCGCGTCGAGAAGAGCTTCTGGCAAACCCCGTTTCTGGAACCTGAAGCGATTCGTGCACAGTTGGTCCTTGGCCTGGAACAAGCCCGAGACAGTGTGCTGCCGGAGATCGTCATCGAGAAGCGCTTCAAGCCGTTTGTCGAAGACCGCCTTCCCGCCATCACCGAAGGCACCCTCGGCCTGGTCGGCCACCCCGGCAACTACCCGCCCTGCCCCCGTGGCCTGGACGAACCGGTAACCCTGGCCATCGGCCCCGAAGGCGGCTGGATCCCTTACGAAATTGAGTTGCTGGGCAAGTCCGGCCTGCAACCGGTGCAACTGGGCGATCGCATCCTGCGGGTTGAAACTGCCGTTACTGCGCTGCTCGCCCGCCTGTTCTAACCCTGCACCATCCGGCGTAGGAGCTGCCGAAGGCTGCGATCTTTTGATCTTCGCGGCAGTGAGATCGACGAAGATCAAGATCAAAAGATCGCAGCCTTCGGCAGCTCCTACACAAAGTTGTGTTCCCGCATCGCGAGCCCGCTCGGTGCCTACAGATTCCCGCCAACCAGCCGATACAGTCCCCATAAAACCAATTTGTGGTCCGAGGGGAGTAGCAGCATGTACCGTTGGCTAGCCGAGAAACTGGGAAACGTAGGCGTTAATCGCAAACTGGGTGTCGGCTTCGGTCTCGTCCTGCTCCTGACCCTTTTGATCACCTTCACCGGCTGGACCGGCCTGACAGGTGTGATGAGCCGTGGCGATAAACTGGGCTTCATTTCCAGTCTCAATGAGCTGACCAAGGACCTGCGCCTGGCGCGCCTGGACTACGAAATGCGCCGAGGCGAACAAGGCCCGGGCGCGGTCAACGACCTGGTGGGCCAACTCGACGCCGGCCTGCAGACCGCGCGCAAGCTGATCGAGCAACCCGCCGACGTGGCGATGATCGACCAGCAACTGGCCGCCGTCAGCCAGTACAAGCAAGCCTTCATCGCCATGACCCAGGCCGGTGCCAACCGCGAAGACGCCCGCAGCAAGCTCGGCGCGACCGCCGACAACGCCGTGGCCAAGGTCGCTGAAGTCGAGAAAACGCTGCTGCAAGGCGACAGCGTCGCCCAGTTCAACAGCGTGATCGACCTGAGCAAACTGATCCAGCAAGCGCGCTTCCAGGTCCGCGGCTACACCTACAGCGCCAAGACCGAAGCTGAGCAGCCGGCGCTGGACGCCATCGACGCCGCCCTGAAAAACCTCGAGACCCTGCCGGCCAAACTGCCGGAACAGCACATCGCCAACCTGCAACAGGCCACCGACTCGCTCAAGGCCTATCGCGCTGCCGTCAGCCAATTCCGCGACTCTCAGGTGGCCAGTGCCGCCGCGCTCAAACGCATGAGCGAGCAAGGCGATATCCTGCTCGACCTCAGCAAAAAACTGACTGCGTCGCAAACCATCGTGCGCGATACCGACGCCGCCAGCGCCAAAAACCTGCTGCTGATGGCCACCGTCCTCGCACTCGCCTTTGGCTTGCTCGCGGCATGGGCGATCACTCGCCAAATCGTCATTCCGCTGAGCCAGACCCTCAAAGTCGCCGAACGCGTTGCGGCGGGTGATCTGACCCAAAACCTCATTTCTCTACGTCAGGACGAACTGGGTCAGCTCCAGCGCGCCATGCAGAGCATGACCCTGGGCCTGCGCGAGTTGATCGGCGGTATCAGCGACGGTGTCACGCAAATTGCCAGCGCCGCTGAAGAACTGTCCGCCGTCACCGAGCAAACCAGCGCCGGGGTCAACAGCCAGAAAGTGGAAACCGATCAGGTCGCCACGGCCATGCACGAGATGACGGCCACCGTGCAGGAAGTCGCGCGTAATGCCGAGGAAGCCTCCGAGGCCGCCGTTGCAGCCGATCAGCAGGCCCGCGAAGGTGACAAAGTGGTCGGTGAAGCCATCGCCCAAATCGAGCGGCTGGCCATAGAAGTCGGTAACTCCACCGTCGCCATGAGCGATCTGAAACGCGAAAGCGACAAGATCGGCAGCGTGCTCGACGTGATCAAATCCGTGGCGCAACAGACCAACCTGCTGGCGCTCAACGCCGCCATCGAAGCCGCCCGTGCCGGTGAGGCCGGACGCGGTTTTGCGGTGGTTGCCGACGAAGTCCGCAGCCTGGCCCAGCGCACCCAGAAGTCCACCGAAGAAATCGAAGAGCTCATCGTCGGCCTGCAATCCGGTACCCAGCAAGTCGTGACCATCATGGACAACAGCCGCAGCCTGACCGACAGCAGCGTCGAACTGACCCGTCGGGCCGGTGGTTCGCTGGCAAGCATCACTCGCACAGTGTCGGCGATCCAGTCGATGAACCAGCAGATTGCCGCTGCCGCCGAGCAGCAGAGCGCCGTGGCCGAAGAGATCAACCGTAGCGTGCTGAACGTGCGTGATGTGTCCGAGCAGACCTCGGCGGCGAGTGAAGAGACCGCGGCCTCCAGCGTTGAGCTCGCGCGGTTGGGCACGCATCTGCAGATGTTGGTTGGGCGGTTTAGGATTTAAAACCGCGTCAAACGAAAAGATCGCAGCCTTCGGCAGCTCCTACAGGGTTATGTGTACACCCGTAGGAGCTGCCGAAGGCTGCGATCTTTTTTGCTTCTGTGGTTAGAGAACCTGCCGCAAGAAAGCCTGCGCCCGTGGATCCTTCGGCGCATCAAAGAAATCGGCCGGCGAGGCGTCTTCCAGCAATTTGCCGTGATCGAAGAACAGCACCCGATCCGCCACTTCCCGGGCAAAGCCCATTTCGTGAGTGACGCAGACCATGGTCATGCCTTCCACGGCCAGGGTTTTCATCACGTCCAGCACCTCGCCGACCATTTCCGGGTCAAGCGCCGAGGTCGGCTCATCGAACAGCATGACCTTCGGCTCCATCGCCAACGCCCGGGCAATCGCCACACGCTGTTGCTGGCCGCCGGACAGGCGTGACGGAAACTCGTTGGCTTTTTGGGCGATGCCGACTTTCTCCAGCAACGCCAGGGCCTTCGCTTCGCGCTCCTGCTTGCCGCGCTTGCGCACGACTTTCTGGGCCAGGCAGAGGTTTTCCAGCACGGTCATGTGCGGGAACAGGTTGAAATGCTGGAACACCATGCCGACTTCCCGGCGGTAGGCGTTCACGTCGGTTTGCGGGTCGGCCAGTTGCAGGCCGTCAATGCTCACCGAGCCCGAATCAAACGCCTCCAGGCCATTGAGGCAACGCAGGAAGGTCGACTTGCCGGAGCCGGACGGGCCGATCACCACCAGCACTTCGCCCTTCGCCACTTGGGTGGACACGTTATCCACCGCGCGCACAACCTGGCCGCGCGTGTCGAAGACTTTTACCAGGTCGCGGACTTCAATCACTTTGCGCGAGCCTCCGCTCAAGCCGGCTGGCGATTTTCGACAGCGGCAGGTTGATCAACAGGTACAACCCGGCCACGCAGAACAGGATTTCGAACGGCGAGAACGAGGTGGTAATGACTTCGCGACCGCTTTTGAGCAGCTCGGTAATGGCGATCACCGACACCAGCGAGGTGTCTTTCACCAGACTGATGAACTGCCCGGCCAGCGGCGGCAGTACGCGTTTCAGCGCTTGCGGCAGCACCACATGACGCATCGACTGGCCTGCGCTCAAACCGAGGGAGCGGGCCGCTTCATTCTGGCCACGGGCGATCGACTGCACGCCGGAGCGGATGATCTCGGCCACGTAGGCACCAGTGAACAACGACAGCGCAGCGATCCCGGCGAACTCCCGGGACAGGTTCATCACGGTGCCGATGAAGAAGTAGAAAATGAAGATCTGCACCAGCAACGGGGTACCGCGCACCAATTCGACATAAATGGTCGAGAGATCACGCAGGGTCGGGTTATTCGACAGCCGGCACAGGCCGGTGGCCAGGCCGATAAACAGCCCGAGCACGCCAGACACCACGGACAGCCACAACGTAGTCCACAGGCCCCACAGCAGTGGTCCGGCGGCCCAATGCCGGGTGACACCGATCACATCGCCTTCAGCCACATCATCGCCTTGGGCGACTTGCAGGCTGTTTGCGTCGACGCTCAGCTGTTGTTCAACGCCCGCCTCATTGCGCAGGGTGACTTCGGCCTTGTCGCCCTGGCGCACCAGCTCGCTGACGGTGGAGATGTCAGCGGCGCGCTGGGACTCTTCGGCGTGGTAGGCGAAGTACTGCGGCACGCGATTCCAGCGCCATTCGTAGGACATCAGCGAGGTGGCGTAGTACAGCGCACCGGCCAGGCCGATCAGCACGAGCACGGTTAACACGTGCCAGGGCAGTTGGGATGTTTTTTGTTTCATTTGCTCTGAAAATTCCGATTCTGTATCGCCTGGGAGGGCGCCTTCGCGAGCAGGCTCGCGAATTGGGGGCGACTCGGTCTATCTGACCGGGTGTTACTCCATGTCCTTGAGCCAAGCGGTGTCTTTAAACCACTTGTCATGGATGCGATCGTAGGTACCGTCTTCGTGGATCTGGTGCAGGAAGTTGTTGATGAAGTTGAGGCTGTCGTAGTCGCCCTTCTTCAGGCCGAAGGCCAGCGGCTCGTAAGTGAACGGCTTGTCGAGGAACACCAGTTTGCCCGCACCGACCTTGTTCACCGCAACGACGTTGTAAGGCGCGTCGTAGATGAAGGCGTCGGCCTTGCCGTTGACCACGTCGAGCACAGCTTCCTGCTCATTGTCGTAGCCGTGGTACTTGGCTTTGGCGATCAATTTCCTGGCAACCAATTCGCCAGTGGTGCCGAGCTTGGAGGTGATGCGGTAGTCGTCGGTGTTCAGGTCTTTATAGGACTTGATGGTGCCTTCCAGGTCCTTGCGGATCAGCAGGGTCTGGCCGACCACGATGAACGGCTCGCTGAAGTTCAGGCGCAGGTTGCGTTCCTGGGTCAGAGTCATGCCGCTGCCGATCATGTCGAACTTGTCGGTCATCAGGGCCGGGATGATGCCGTCGTAGCCGGTGGACACCAGCTCCAGCTTGACGCCCATGGCCTTGGACATGGCTTTGAGGATGTCGACTTCGAAACCGATGATCTCGCCGCGCTTGTTGGTCATTTCGAACGGCATGTAGGTCGGGTCCATGCCGACTTTCAGCGTGCCACGCTTGACGGCGTCATCGATGGCACCGGCCTGCGCCGCGTTGACTGCAACCAATGCCGTGACGCCGACCAGCAGCATCGACAGATACTTCTTCATCATCAAGTCCCCAAAACCATTGCGTTGTGAGGCGCGCAATCGACGATTTTCTTTAGAAAACCGATAGATACGAACAGAAAGCTGCCCGGCGCACCAATTCGGGAACGGATGCTAACGCACTCGTTCGTTTGCACAAGGGTTTACGCAGGATTTGTTGGTGTGTTGCAGGGCAGAAAAGCAAAAGATCGTCCGAACGCTCGGGCCGCGTTCGGACGATCTTTTGAAGCGCCCCGCTTCTGAAAGGAAGCGGGTTTTTTCGTCAGGCCAACTGAGCCTGTGCACTCATCGGCTTGAGCGGCAGCAGCGGTGCATGCGGATCGGCTTTCACCGATTGACGCCATGCGTCCAGCCACTCGGCGTGGCCTTCGCTCCAGACCTGCTCATGCAGGCGAGACAGTGCCACCGGATCGCTCAGCAGTTGCAGGCGCTCATGGTTGTTCAGCCCGGCAGGGCCGGCCTTCAATGCATGACGAACGCGCTCGGCGCGCAAGAACTCGATCGGTTCGGCCTGACCGTGACGGGACGTCGCCAGCGAGCACGCCAAGGCATTCTGCTGTGGATCGACCACCGCCCGAATAAAGCCGTCCTTCAACGCGTGATAACGGTTTTCATGGGTGTACTTGTCGGTCGCCTGCAACGCCTGTGGCGGATTGTATTCCTCTGGGATGAGGAACAGGCTCTCGTCACGGGACTTCAGGCCCAGGCCAACACGGCTGGAGATCACCGACACCGGGATCGACAGCATCAACGAACCGACGATCGGCACCAGCCACCAGAGGAAGCTCGGGTTCAGCCAGATCACCAGCAAGGCCCAGAAGAAGCCCAGCAAGGTTTGCGGGCCGTGGCGCTTGACCGCTTCGCTCCACGGTGTCGAGTCGTCGTCACGTTGTGGCGAGTTCCAGGTCGCAGCCCAACCGAGGAACGCGGCGAGTACGAAACGGGTGTGGAAGATCATCCGCACCGGCGCCAGCAGCATGGAGAACAGCATCTCCAGCAGCATCGAGAACGTCACCTTGAACTTGCCACCGAACTCTTTCGCGCCCTTGGCCCAGATCAGGATGATGCTCAACAACTTCGGCAGGAACAGCAGCACGATGGTCGTCGAGAACAGCGCGACGGCCTTGTCCGGGTGCCATTGCGGCCACAGCGGATAGAGCTGTCGCGGTTCCATGAAGTATTGCGGCTCCATCAACGTGTTCACCGCCAGCAGCGCCGTGGACAACACGAGGAAGAAGAACCACAACGGCGCCGACAGGTAGGACATCACGCCGGTCAGGAACACCGCACGGTGTACCGGGTGCATGCCTTTGACCAGGAACAGCCGGAAGTTCATCAGGTTACCGTGGCACCAGCGACGGTCACGCTTGAGTTCGTCGAGCAGGTTCGGCGGCAGCTCTTCGTAGCTGCCCGGCAAGTCGTAGGCAATCCACACGCCCCAGCCGGCACGGCGCATCAGCGCGGCTTCGACGAAGTCGTGGGACAGGATCGCACCGGCAAATGCACCTTTACCTGGCAACGGCGCCAGGGCGCAGTGCTCGATAAACGGTTTCATGCGGATGATCGCGTTGTGGCCCCAGTAGTGGGATTCACCCAACTGCCAGAAGTGCAGGCCGGCGGTGAACAGCGGACCATACACGCGGGTCGCAAATTGCTGCATGCGCGCATAAAGGGTGTCCATGCCCGACGCCCGTGGCGCGGTCTGGATGATCCCCGCGTCCGGCGTGGCTTCCATCAAGCGCACCAGACTGGTCAGGCATTCGCCGCTCATCACGGAGTCTGCGTCGAGCACGACCATGTACTTGTAGTCACCGCCCCAACGACGGCAGAAGTCGTCGAGGTTGCCGCTTTTGCGTTTAACGCGACGGCGACGACGGCGATAGAAGATCTTGCCGAAGCCTTTGGCTTCACGGCACACCTCCAGCCAGGCCTGTTGCTCGGCGACGCAGATATCGGTTTCGTTACTGTCGCTGAGGACGAAGAAGTCGAAACGGTCCAGGTCACCGGTGGCCGCAACCGACTCGAAGGTCGCCCGCAGACCGGCGAATACACGCGGTACGTCTTCGTTGCAGATCGGCATCACCAGTGCGGTGCGTGCGTCCCTGGCAATCGGTTCGTTGCCGGCGCTTTTACCGGAGATGCGGTATTTGTCGTGACCGGTGAGCAACTCGAGGAAACCCATCAGTGCCGTCCAGAAACCGGCCGACACCCAGCAGAAGAGAATCCCGAACAGAATCAGGATGCTGGTTTGCAGCGCATACGGCAGCACTTGCGTGGCGGTTTGCATCAACGATTGATGCAGCACTTCGTTCAGGTCGACGAACGCCCAGCCCTGGTACGGCATGATGCCTTTCATGTACCAGCCGGCAACGATGGTCTGGCCGAGCATCAGCACCAGCAGAATGTAGCGGCGGATCGAACCGACGGTACGCCAGCGAGCTGCCGGCAACACGCGTTCATCCTTCGGCGGCGCTGGCGGATTGGTGCGACCGGTCATCCGGCGCCAGCCACGCACCAGAATGTTGGTGCGCCATGGCTCAGGCACAACTTTCGTCCGGCGGATCGGCGGGGTCGCTTTGAGTACGACACGACCACTGGCGTCGACCGCCAGCATCTCGGCCTCTTCCAGCTCTTCGGCACTGTTCAGGATCAGACGCTTGCCCACCGAGGCTTGAGCAGCCTCGGTCGGTGCGTCGAACGTCGAGGACGAAAGTCGCTGGTGCAGTTCACTGAAGGACTGGCAGCCCGCGAGTTCCGCGCGCTGCTCGTCGGTCATCGGTAGATGCGCCAGATACTCCGATAGAGTCTCTGGCTGTACTTGAGAATTACTCATCGGCAGGCAACTGGTAGCTCCAGGTCTCGGTCAGGACTTCTTCAGTCGCTGTCGATTCCGGTGTGGCTGGGGCCGCGTTCGCAGCCGCAGGCTGCTTGGCGTCTTTGTTGTCCTTGTTCTTGGCATCGGCAGCTGGCTTGGCGTCGGCCTGCTTGGCTTCCGCTTGCTTGGCTTGCTTGGCGTCCTTGGCTTCCTTGTCCTCTTTCTCTTGCTGCCTGGCGGCGACCTTGTCGGCCTTGGCAACAGAAGAATTGGAGGCTGGAATCGAAGACTTGGCCAGATCCTCAGGCACGATGTTCTCGACCAGCGCCGCACGCATCTCGGTGGCCTTGCTCGGATCCTTGATCTTCATGCGCAGCGTCAGGCGCCAGCCCTTGGTTTCAGGGTTGTAACGCACGCTGTTCTCGACCAGTTCGGCATTGTCGCCAACGCTGACCTGGCTGCGCACGTCGGCAGTTTCCGGCAATGCAGCCAGGGACGGGCCTTCGAAGTCCACCAGATAGGCAACGCTGCCATCCGGCTGACGGATCAGGTTGGATTGTTTGACGTCGCCGGTGGAACGCAGGGTCTGTTTAACCCAGGCGCTGTCCGGGGCGTGGATGGCGGCTTCATCCATGGTCCAGTGCATGCGATAGGCAACGTCGAGCGGCTGGCCAGGCTCAGGCAGTTTGTCCGGGCTCCAGAAGGCAACGATGTTGTCGTTGGTTTCGTCGGCGGTCGGAATTTCGACCAGGTCTACAGACCCCTTGCCCCAATCGCCTTTTGGTTCGATCCAGGCGCTTGGGCGCTTGTCGTAACGGTCATCGAGGTCTTCGTAGTGGCTGAAGTCACGGCCACGTTGCAGCAAGCCGAAGCCGCGCGGGTTCTCGATGGCGAAGTTGCTCACCGCCAGGTGTTTCGGGTTGTTCAATGGGCGCCAGATCCATTCGCCATTGCCGGCGTGGATCGACAGGCCGCTGGAGTCGTGCAGTTCGCGACGATAGTTCAGCACTTTCGACGGCTGGTTGGCGCCGAACAGGAACATGCTGGTCAGCGGCGCAACGCCAAGCTTGGTGACTTTGTCACGCAGGAACATCTGGGCCTTGACGTCGACCACGGTGTCGCTGCCCGGACGCAGGGTCAGGCGATAGGCACCGGTAGCGCGTGGCGAATCCAGCAGGGCGAAGATCACCAGGTGCTTGTCACCCGGTTTTGGCTGTTGAATCCAGAACTCGGTGAAACGCGGGAACTCTTCGCCGGACGGCAATGCGGTATCTATGGCCATGCCGCGAGCGGACAAGCCATAGGTGTGACCCTTGCCGACAACGCGGAAGTAGCTCGCGCCGAGCATGGTCATGATTTCGTCTTGCTTGTCAGCCTTGTTGATCGGGTACAGCACACGGAAACCGGCATAACCCAGTTGTTCGGTGGCTTTAGGATCGAACTTCAGATCGCCGAAATCGAAACGACTTGGGTCGTATTTGATCTCTTCGACGGTGTTGGCCGTGATTTCGTTGATCTTCACCGGCGTGTCGAAATGCATGCCCTGGTGATAGAAGGACAGCTTGAACGGGGTTTTCTGATCGGCCCACTCGGCTTTTTCGGTCAGGAAACGAATTTTTTGATAGTCCGCGAATTTCATCTCGCGGAATTCGTTCGGCAGGTTACTGCGCGGGGCTTCGTATTTCTTCCCGGCCAGCTCTTTTGCCTTGACCGATACATCATCCAGATTGAATGCCCAAAGCTGACCGGCGCTGAACAGGCAGAGCAGTGCAGAGCCCGCTACCAGAGCGCTTCGGAACCGTTTGGCAGACAATTTTGGTGCATTACAGGGACTAACAATCACGAGCAACCCTCGCCGAAAACAGATCAAAAAACCAACGGCCAGTTAAAGGGCCTGTGAGGTATGCAGCATGGAAAAACCGACCCTACAGACCACTCTTGCCAAGTTGGCGAGCATTGTTCCGACTCCTATGGGGCTAAATGATTCCCCAACAGGTTCCGGGCAAGTCTCTACCTAAGTCAAAATGGACCAACGAACGCTGATCCCCGTAGCGCGCGATTATCTAGTAGGCCGCGTTACAACGCATCAGGGGTAGCAAAGTATTTATCGCGAAAACCCCCTGTTTTCAGTCGAAATGCCCCTAAAAACATGTTTCAGGGGCTGTCAGGTCTGTAACAGGAAGGTTACCGGGCCATCATTGACCAGGTGAACCTGCATATCCGCGCCGAATCTACCTGATGCCACAGTGCCATGCATCTGTTTCGCTTTGCCTAATAGATAGTCGAAAAGTTCTTCGCCCAAGGCCGGAGGTGCCGCGGTCGAAAAACTCGGCCGCAGCCCGCTCTTGGTGTCGGCGGCCAGGGTGAATTGCGAGACCAGCAGCAACCCTCCGCCGACATCCGCCAGGGACAGATTCATCTTGCCCTCTGCGTCACTGAATACACGATAGTTAAGCAGCTTATGCAGAAGTTTGTCGGCGCTGGCCCGTGTGTCCTCAGGCTCGACCGCCACCAGCACCAGCAAACCCTGGTCCACCGCGCCAACCAGCTCCCCCGCTACCTCGACTCGCGCACCACGCACGCGTTGCAGCAGGCCCTTCATGCTTCTTCAGGCGGCAGATCAAGCAAGCGGCGAGCCATCTGACCAGCGGCACGTACCAGGGCGTCGGTGATACCCGGTTCGGACGCGGCGTGCCCGGCATCGCGGATCACCTGCAGCTCGCTGTTCGGCCAGGCTTGATGCAACTCCCAGGCGTTGTCCAACGGGCAGATCACGTCGTAGCGGCCATGGACGATCACGCCTGGCAAATGGGCGATCTTGCCCATGTCGCGGATCAGCTGGTTCGGCTCAAGGAAAGCGTTGTTGGTGAAGTAGTGGCATTCGATACGAGCAATCGACAGTGCACGTTGCGGCTCGGAAAAGCGATCAACCACCAGCGGATTCGGACGCAAGGTCGCGGTCCGGCCCTCCCAGGTGGACCAGGCCTTGGCTGCGTGCATCTGGGCGATTTGATCGTTGCCGGTCAGGCGCTTGTGGAAAGCGGTGAGCAAGTCACCGCGCTCGTCCAGCGGGATCGGCGCGATGTAGTCCTGCCAGTAGTCGGGAAACAGACGGCTGGCACCGGCCTGGTAGAACCACTCGATTTCCTGCGGGCGGCAGAGAAAGATCCCGCGCAGGATCAGACCGTGCACACGCTCCGGATGGGTTTGCGCGTAGGCCAGCGCCAGGGTCGAACCCCAGGAGCCGCCGAACAGCACCCATTTTTCGATGTTCAGGTGTTTGCGGATCCGCTCGAGGTCGGCGACCAGATCCCAGGTCGTGTTGTTCTCAAGGTTGGCGTGGGGCGTGGAGCGACCGCAACCGCGCTGGTCGAAGGTGACGATGCGATACAGGTTCGGGTCGAAGTACCGACGGCTTTGGGCATCACACCCGGCACCGGGGCCGCCGTGGATGAACACCACCGGCAAACCTTCCGGTGAACCGCTTTCGTCGACATACAGCGTGTGGGTTTTATCGACGGCCAGATCGTGCCGGGCGTAGGGTTTGATCTGCGGGTACAAAGTCTGCATTGCACGCTCCGTAAGGGGTCGAGGTCATCCCTGGGGGGACTTCAATTATTCTGCCGTCCGGCATCATAAACCCGAATTACGTCAATGAGCATGCCCTTGCAGTGTCAGAGTCTGTCAGCCAGAAACCCGAGCAGTGTTTCATAGAGTCGGTCGACCTCGGTGACCTGCCCGCGGCCCCGCAAACAGCCGTGAACCAGCCCTTCCCCGTAATACAGCGTCGCGTCAACGCCTGCGGCGTTGAGTCGCTCGGCATAGCTCACACCGTCGTCACGCAATGGGTCGAATTGCGCCACGGCAATCCACGCGGGTGGCAAACCACTGAAATCCTCGCAGAGCAAGGGCATGGCATAGGCGGTCGGTTGTGGGGTGCCGCGCAAATAGAGTGCGTGATAGCAATCCAGGTCGCTGCTGCTGAGCAACGGCGCGTCGGCGCATTCGCTGCGCGACTGCAACGGGTGATCACCGCCCAGCCCCGGATAAATCAGCACCTGCGCGGTGGGCAACGGTTCGCCTGTGTCACGTAAAGACAGGCATAGCGCAGCGGCCAGGTTTGCGCCGGCACTGTCCCCGGCTACGATCATTCGCTCGGGATCGAACCAGAACGGCCCCGAGCGCAAGGCCCGCCAGACGTTAAGGCAATCTTCGAACCCCGCCGGGAACGGGTGCTCGGGCGCCAGCCGATAATCCACGGCGACCACCATCGTCCCCAGCGCCACCGCCAGTTCGGCACAGATGAAATCGTGGGAATCCAGATCCCCGACCACCCAGCCACCGCCGTGCAGATACAACATGCATGGCCAGCCGCTGGTCGGTGGCGTCACCGGGGGTCGATAGGAACGCACCGCCACCCCTGACAGCGTGAAGTCGGTGACCTCAAGCCCGGCGGGACGTGGCGGGGTAAACGCCTGGCACATTTCGCCATAGGCCTGGCGCAACCCGGTCAGGCTCCTGTCGGCGCTGCTGAAGCCGAGGGTTTTCGCGACGAAGGCTGACATCTGGTCGGTTAGGGGATAAGGAGCCATGGGCTTGCTGTCCATCAGTTCAGGGGATTGTGGCTATGCGACGTAACCCTGTGGGAGCGGGCTTGCTCGCGAAGGCGGTGGATCAGGAAACATTAATGTCGACTGACACGCCCTCTTCGCGAGCAAGCCCGCTCCCACAGGTTCAGCGCCTGCCCTCAGTTTTTCAGGCTGGCCTGAACCGTCGCCACACCATCCTTGCCGTCCACACTGCTGACACCCGCCAGCCAGCGCTGCAAATCTTGCGGATGATCACGCAGCCACTGCCTGGCCACATCCTGCGGCGTTTTACGTTCCATGATCGGCACCATCAACTGGCTTTCCTGGGACGCGGTAAAGGTCAGGTTTTGCAGCAGGCGATTCACGTTCGGGCAGCGTTCGGCATAGTCCGGGGCGGTGACGGTGGAGACGGTCGCCGCGCCTTCGTTCGGGCCGTAGACGTCTTCGCTGCCGGTCAGGTAGGCGATCTTCATGTTGATGTTCATCGGGTGCGGGGTCCAGCCGACGAACACCACGAACTCCTTGCGGTTCACCGCCCGTTGCACGGCGGCGAGCATGCCGGCCTCACCGGACTCGATCAGTTTGAAATCCTTCAAGCCGAAGTGATTGGTCTCGATCATGGTCTTGATGGTGGTGTTGGCGCCACTGCCCGGCTCAATGCCATAGATCTTGCCACCGAGCTGGTCTTTGAACTTGGCAATATCGGCGAAGGTTTTCAGGCCGGCGGCGGCCACGTAGTCAGGAACAGCGAGGGTGGCCTGGGCGTCGGAAAGGCTGGGCGCTTCCATGACCTTGACCTGATTGGCGGCGATGAACGGGGCGATGTTCTTGTCCATCGCCGGTTTCCAGTAACCCAGGAAGATATCCAGGCGCTTGTCGCGAATGCCGGCGAAGATGATTTGCTGCACGGCGCTGGTTTGCTTGCTTTCGTAGCCGAGGCCATTGAGCAGAACGTCGGCCATGCCGCTGGTGGCGATCACGTCGGTCCAGTTGACCACGCCCATGCGTACGGCTTTGCAGGAAGCCTCTTCACTGGCCAGGACGCTGGTGCTCAACAGAGCGGTGCCGCAGAGGATTGAGAGACAGCGGGTGAACAAACCTTTGGTGCTTGTCATGGATAGCGTTCTCGTGCGGCAGATTATTATGGGGTCCGGTGTCTTCATGCACCGTGTCCAGAACATTACGCAGCGTCGAGCGGGTAGAAGCGAACTGTGGCGACCGAGATTTGCACGGTGGCGACAGTGATAACCCAAAAGATCGCAGCCTGCGGCAGCTCCTACAGGATCGGGTTTTCACACGGTCAATGTAGGAGCTGCCGCAGGCTGCGATCTTTTGATCTTAAGCGCCGTAGTGCTGTTGGCCCCAAGCCAAAAACGCTTGCAGCAATTCCTTCAACACCACCTGCGTCGGCGCCGCCAGGTCCGGCCGATAGCGGAACGGCTCGAACTCTTCCATGTACGTGCACTGCCCCAGCTCCAGTTGCACCGCGTGGAAGTTCTCGGCCGGGTTGCCGTAATGCCGGGTGATGTGACCGCCCTTGAAGCGACCGTTCAGCACATGGCTGTAATCGGTGTGCCTGGCGCAGATCGCTTCCAGCTGAGTGGCCAACTGTGGATCGCAACTGGCGCCGTTGAAGGTGCCGAGGTTGAAGTCCGGCAGTTTGCCGTCGAACAGGTGCGGGACCACCGAGCGGATCGAGTGCGCATCGAACAGCAGTGCGTAGCCGAACTCGGCCTTTAGTCGCGCCAGCTCGTTCTGCAACGTACGGTGGTAAGGCGTCCAGACTTGCTCCAGATAGGTCGCCCGCTCCGCTGCAGACGGCTCCATGCCCTCGCGGAACAATGGAGTGCCGTCAAACAGCGTTGCCGGGTACAGACCGGTGGTCGCACCAGCGTACAGCGGCTTGTCGTCGGACGGCCGGTTCAAATCAATGACATACCGCGAGTACTCGGCATCCAGGGTGCTGGCACCCAGCTCGACGGCGAATTCGTAAAGCAGCGGAATGTGCCAGTCGGTGTCCTGCAGATTACGTGCGTCAGGCATCAACCCGGCCTCGACCGCCGGGGTCAGGCGCAGGCCGGCGTGGGGCATGCTGATCAGCAGCGGCACGCGGCCTTGTTTGAAGTTCAGAACCTTATCCACAACTGCTCTCCTAAATGCTTGTTTCGACACCGTGACGCACGATGCGTTTTTCCAGGTCGCCGCCCAGCCAGTACGACAGGTCGGCCGGACGATCGATTTGCCAGGCGACAAAGTCTGCGACCTTGCCAACTTCCAGCGACCCGTGAGTCTCGGCCATGCCCAGCGCCGTGGCAGCATGAATGGTTGCACCGGCCAGGGCTTCTTCCGGGGTCATGCGCAAACAGGTGCAGGCCATGTTCAGCATCAAGCGCAACGACAACGCCGGCGAAGTGCCGGGATTGAGGTCACTGGCGATAGCGATTTTCACCCCGTGCTTGCGCAGGGCGTCCATCGGCGGCAACTGGGTTTCACGCAGGAAGTAGAACGCACCCGGCAGCAGCACCGCGACAGTGCCGGACTCGGCCATGGCGATGGCGTCGTCTTCGGTCATGAACTCCAGGTGATCGGCCGACAGCGCGTGGTAACGCGCCGCCAGGCTCGAACCGTGCAGGGACGACAACTGCTCGGCATGCAGCTTCACCGGCAAACCGAGTGCCTGGGCGGTGATGAACACACGCTCGACCTGTGCCGGCGAGAACGCCAGGTATTCGCAAAACGCGTCGACCGCATCCACCAACCCTTCGGCGGCCAGGGCCGGAAGCATCTCGGCGCAGATGTGGTCGATGTAGTCGTCGGCGCGATCCTTATATTCCGGCGGCAAGGCGTGGGCCGCCAGGCAGGTGCTGCGCACGCTGACCGGCAGCTCGGCGCCGAGACGACGGATGACCCGCAGGATCTTGCGCTCGCTGGCCAGATCCAGGCCGTAGCCGGACTTCATCTCGACCGTGGTCACGCCGTCGCGCATCAGGCTTTTCAGCCGCTTGGCGGCGCTGGCGAACAGTTCGTCTTCGCTGGCCGCGCGAGTGGCGCGCACGGTGCTGGCGATGCCACCACCCGCCGCGGCGATTTCCGAGTAGTTGACGCCCTGCAGACGCTGCTCGAATTCGCCGCTGCGATTACCGCCGAACACTGTGTGGGTGTGGCAGTCGATCAGGCCCGGGTGACCCAGGCCCCTTTCAAATCGTTGACGACCGGGTATTCGCCGGCCGGCAGTTCGCTGCGCGGGCCGACCCACTCAATGTGCGCACCGGACGTCACGATGACCGCATCCTCGATGATCGAGTAGACGCCTTGCGCCATGGTTGCGACGTGACAGTGTTGCCAGAGCGTTTTCATCCTGGCCTCCGTTAGGTTATCGATGAGAAAAAGAAGATTCCTGCGCCACCAGCGCCGCCTGCCCTGCCGCTGGCTTCACCCACGTCAGGTAGGCCAACACCAACAGCACGATCCAGACCACGCCAACAATCAATGCAGCCTGGGTGTCCGGGAAATAGCCCAGCACGCCGAATATGAAGAGCATGAAGACAATCGCCGCCATCGGCGCATAGGGCCAGAACGGCACCGGAAATTTCAACTGGGCAACCTGCTCGGCACTCATGGAACGACGCATGGCCACCTGGGTGAACAAAATCATCAGCCAGACCCATACCGTGGCGAAGGTCGCGATGGACGCGATCAGCAGAAACACGTTTTCCGGTATCAGGTAATTCAGCAGCACGCCCAGCAGCAGCGCGGCACTCATCACCACCACGGTCATCCATGGCACGCCATTCCCGGACAAGCGGGCAAAGCCCTTGGGTGCGTGTCCTTGCTGGGCCAGGCCGTACATCATGCGGCCAGCGCCGAAGATGTCACTGTTAATAGCCGAAATCGCCGCCGAGATCACCACGATATTGAGAACGGTCGCCGCCGAGCTGATCCCCAGGTTGTCGAAAATCTGCACAAACGGACTGCCCTGGCTGCCAATCTGCTGCCACGGGAAAATCGACATCAGCACAAACATCGTCAACACGTAGAACAGCAGAATACGCAACGGTACGGCGTTGATCGCCCGGGCAGCACATGCTGCGGGTCTTTGGCTTCACCGGCCGTAACGCCGATGATTTCAATGCCGCCAAACGCAAACATCACCACCGCAAACGAAGCGATCAAGCCGCCCACGCCGTTCGGCATGAAGCCACCGTGGCTCCAGAGATTGCTGATGTCGGTCGCCTGGGCACCGGGCGCGGTGCTGATGCCAAACAACATGATGCCGAAGCCACCAAGGATCATTGCGACGATGGCTGCCACCTTGAGCAGCGACAACCAGAACTCCATTTCACCGAAGACTTTGACGTTGCACAGGTTCAAGCCGCCGACCACTGAAACGATGCCGAGTACCCAAATCCAGCGGGCGACTTCCGGAAACCAGAAGCCCATGTAAATACCGAATGCGGTGACGTCAGCCATGCCGACGATGACCATTTCAAACGCGTAGGTCCAACCGAGGATGAAGCCCGCCATCGGCCCCAGATAGGTGCTGGCGTACTGGCCGAAAGAGCCGGCCACCGGGTTGTGCACCGCCATCTCACCGAGGGCGCGCATCACCATGAACACTGCCGCGCCGCCGATCAGGTAAGCGAGCAGAACCGCAGGCCCGGCCATCTGAATGGCCGAGGCAGAACCATAGAACAGCCCGGTGCCGATCGCCGACCCCAGCGCCATGAAGCGAATATGTCGGGCAGAGAGCCCGCGTTTCAAACCTTTGGTTTGTGGTTGCATTTCTCGTCCTTAATTATTTTTATTCGACGCAAAAATCGAATCGCGAGCAGACTCGCTCCCACAGGGTTCACGCAATCCAATGTGGGAGCGAGCCTGCTCGCGAAGAGGCCATTACAGGCTAGGCAGCAACTTCGCCGACACCAGTTCATTCAGGCAACGGGTCGCCAACAACTCGCTCGCGGCATTGATGTCCGGTGCGAAGAACCGATCCTTCTCATAGAACGGCACTTCAGCGCGCAGGATGGCACGGGCCTTTTCCAGCTTCGTCGAAGTCTTCAGGCCGTCACGCAGGTCCAGACCCTGGCACGCCGCCAGCCATTCCACCGCCAGCACACCGCGCGTGTTTTCGGCCATTTCCCACAGACGCTTGCCAGCCGCCGGAGCCATCGACACGTGGTCTTCCTGGTTAGCCGATGTCGGCAGGCTGTCCACCGAATGCGGATGGGACAATGCCTTGTTTTCGCTGGCCAGTGCCGCTGCGGTCACTTGGGCGATCATGAAACCGGAGTTCACGCCGCCATTGGCCACCAGGAACGGCGGCAGTTGCGACATGTGCTTGTCCATCATCAGCGAGATGCGGCGTTCGCTCAGGGAACCGATTTCAGCGATGGCCAAGGCCATGTTGTCAGCGGCCATGGCCACTGGTTCGGCGTGGAAGTTACCACCAGAGATCACGTCGCCTTCAGCAGCGAAGACCAACGGGTTGTCGGAAACGGCGTTGGCTTCGACGGCCAACACTTCGGCGGCCTGACGGAACTGGGTCAGGCACGCGCCCATGACTTGCGGCTGGCAGCGCAGGGAGTACGGGTCCTGGACCTTTTCGCAGTTTTCGTGGGAGTCGGACACTTCGCTGCGCTCACCGAGCAAATCGCGGTAAGCGCTAGCGGCGTCGATCTGGCCTTTCTGACCACGAGCGGCGTGGATGCGTACGTCGAACGGCGAGCGCGAGCCCAGGACCGCTTCAACCGTCAGACCACCAATGGCCAGGGCGCCAGCGAACAGGTCTTCGCCTTCGAACAAACCGCGCAATGCATAAGCGGTAGAAACCTGAGTGCCGTTAAGCAGCGCCAGACCTTCTTTGGCAGCCAGGGTCAGCGGGGTCAGGCCGGCGACTTTCAGCGCTTCGGTGGCTTCCATCCACTCGCCTTTGTAGCGAGCCTTGCCTTCACCCAGCAGCACCAGGGACATGTGGGCCAGAGGCGCCAGGTCGCCGGATGCACCGACCGAACCCTTCAATGGAATGTGCGGGTAAACCTCGGCGTTGATCAGCGCGATCAGCGCGTCGATCACGACGCGGCGAATGCCGGAAAAACCACGGCTCAGGCTATTGACCTTGAGCACCATGACCAGTCGCACCAAGGCATCGCTGATCGGCTCACCCACACCGGCAGCGTGGGACAGTACCAGCGAGCGCTGGAGGTTTTCCAGGTCTTCGCTGGCGATGCGGGTCGAGGCCAACAGGCCAAAACCGGTGTTGATGCCGTAGGCGGTGCGGTTCTCGGCGAGGATCTGTTCCACGCAGGCAACGCTGGCGTTGATCTGGGCCGAGGCACTGTTGTCGAGGGTGATTTTGACCGGGTGCTGATAAACATCACGCAGTTGGGCAAGGCTCAGTTGGCCGGGAATCAAATTAAGCGCAGTCACATCATTCTCCTTTTGTGAGTTTCTTCTTTTGTTAAGAAGAGTACTAACCAGACGCTCCGGAGATTTCCGTTGTCCGTCGCTTCCCGACTTTTTGAGAGGGGCTGGCGCCTTGGCACGCTGGTGTTGTGGATTTCAGTTGAGGTTGGGTAAAGCCTTGTGCAGCAAAATCGGGTCTTTCAACACACTGGCAGCCGCGGCGATATCCGGCGCCAGCCAGCGGTCCTGGTCGTAAGCCGGGACACGTTCGCGCAGCAGACGCCAAGCAGCATCGGTACCCGCGCCGAAACGTTGTTCTTTCAAGAATTCAAACGCCTGGGCCGCCAGCAGGTACTCGATGGCGAGGATCTGCGTGCAGTTTTCCAGGGCGCGATGCAGCTTCAGCGCGGCGTTGGTGCCCAGGCTCAAATGGTCTTCCTGCAAGCCCGAGGTGACGTAGTTGTCGAGCACTGCCGGTTGCGCCAGTTGACGGTTTTCCGCACACAGCGAAGCGGCGACATATTGGACGATCATCATCCCGGAGTTCACCCCCGGATTAGCCACCAGGAACGCCGGCAAACCACTGACGTGCGGGTTGATCAAACGGTCCAGGCGACGCTCGGCGATGGAGCCGATTTCGGCCATGGCAATCGCCAGCAAATCTGCCGCCATAGCCACGGACTGACCGTGCGGGTTGGCTTGGGACACCACCCGGAAGTTGTCCGGCGTACCCAGCAGCATCGGATTGTCGGTGACGGAGTTGAGTTCGGTTTCGATCTGCTTTCTGGCGTGCTCAAGCTGATCGCGAGCAGCGCCGTGAACTTGCGGGATCGAACGGATGCTTAGCGCATCCTGAGTACGAATACCTTTACTGCTGGCGATCACTTCACTGCCATTGAGCAACGCCCGCAGGTTGCTGCCGACTTGCTGCATGCCCGGTGCGGCTTGAGCGCGATGATCTCGGCATCGAACGCGGCGATCTGACCGCGCTGGGCTTCGAAGCTCATGGCGCCGATCACGTCGGCCCATTGCACCAGACGCGTCGCGTCGGCCAGCGCCAGGCAGCTGAGGCCAGTCATGCATGGCGTGCCGTTGACCAGGCACAAACCGTCCTTGGCGCCGAGCTGGACCGGCTCCAGACCTTCTTCGGCCAAGGCTTGCTGTGCGGATACGATCTGCCCGCGATAGCTGACATTGCCGACACCCAACAGCGCGATGCTGATGTGGGCCATGTGGGTCAGGTAACCCACCGAACCCTGGGACGGCACTTGCGGCGTGATGCCGCGATTGAGCAGCGCCAACAGGCCTTCGACCACTTGGCGATGAATGCCGGATTTGCCGTGGCTGTAATTGACAATCGCCGCGCAGATGATCGCGCGGGTCTGTTCGTCGGCCAATGGCGCGCCGACGCCACAAGCGTGGCTGAGCAAGGTATTGCGCGACAGTTGGCTGAGTTGTTCGTCTTTGAGCGAGACGTTGCACAAGGCGCCGAGGCCGGTGTTGACGCCATAGGCGCGCTCGCCGCTGGCGACGATCCGCTGGACGATCGCCTGGGCATTGTCGATCCTTGCCCAGGTCCCGGTCGACAGCTCAAGCTGTGCGCCATGACGGGCGACGGCCACCACATCCTGCCAACGCAGGTGGTCGCCTGCGATAACGATTTTATTAGCCTGGGACATCTTTGACCTCGTGCTTACAACCTTAATATTTGATGCAGCTTCACCGGCGCTTTCGCGGGCAGGCTCGCTCCCACAGGGGTACGCATTTCAATGTGGGAGCGAGCCTGCTCGCGAAGAGGGCTGCCCAATCACCGCAAACCTTTAAACCACCGCCACCCGCCGCTGTACGAACCGATCCACATATTCATCCGCCGGCGAGTGCAGGATCTCTTTCGGCGTGCCGACCTGGATCAGGCGGCCATCCTTGAGGATCGCGATGCGGTTGCCGATGCGCACGGCCTCGTCGAGGTCGTGGGTAATGAAGACGATGGTCTTGTGCAGGGTCTTTTGCAGCTCAAGCAACTGGTCCTGCATTTCGGCGCGGATCAGCGGGTCGAGGGCGCTGAACGCTTCGTCCATCAGGATGATGTCAGTGTCTGCGGCCAAGGCGCGGGCCAGGCCCACACGTTGACGCATGCCGCCCGAGAGCTGGTGCGGGTATTTGTTTTCGTAGCCCTTGAGGCCCACGGTGTTGATCCAGTGCAGCGCGCGCTCCGAGCACATTTGCTTGCTCTCGCCACGCACTTTCAAGCCGTAGGCGACGTTGTCCACCACGGTTTTGTGCGGCAGCAGGCCGAAGCTCTGGAACACCATGCTGATCTTGTGACGACGGAATTGGCGCAGGGCTTCCATGTCGTATTGCAGGATGTCCACGCCGTCTACCAGGATCGCGCCGCTGGTCGGGTCGATCAGGCGGTTGAAGTGACGCACCAGGGTCGATTTGCCGGAACCCGACAGGCCCATGATCACGAAGATCTCGCCAGTGCCGATGCTCAACGACAGGTCGTTCACGCCAACCACGCAACCCGTTTCGGCCAGCACCTGGTCTTTGGTCTTGCCCTGGCCAATCATGCCCAGCGCTTCCTTGGAACGGTTGCCGAAAATCTTGAAGACGTTTTTGACTTCGATTTTACTGATGGCTGCGTTGCTCATTTGCTCACCTCATGCCGTGGCCGACCATACGCCTGAGTAATGCGGTCGATGACCACTGCCAGAATCACGATCGCCAGACCGGCCTCCAGGCCTCGACCGACGTTGAGGGTCTGAATCCCCACCAACACGTCTTCGCCCAAGCCACGGGCACCGATCATCGAGGCAATCACTACCATCGACAGGGCCATCATGGTGGTCTGGTTGATCCCGGCCATGATGCTCGGCAGGGCCAGCGGCAGTTGCACGCCAAACAGTTGCTGCCAACGGTTGGCACCGAAGGCGTTGATCGCTTCCATCACTTCACCGTCAACCTGGCGAATACCCAGATCGGTCAGGCGGATCAGCGGTGGCGCGGCGTAGATCACCGTGGCGAAAATCGCCGGGACCTTGCCCAGGCCGAACAGCATCAGTACCGGGATCAGGTACACGAAGCTCGGCATGGTCTGCATGATGTCCAGCAACGGCATCAGCACCGAACGCAGGCGATTGCTGCGCGCCGAGAGAATGCCCAGCGGAATGCCGATCAGCACCGAAATGATCGTCGCCACCATCATCAACGCCAGGGTCTGCATCAGTTTGTCCCAGAGGCCGACCGCCCCCACCAGGAACAGCAGGCCGACGATGACAGCCGTGGTCAGCACTTTACGGGTCGCGTGCCAGGCAATGCCCGCCACGATTGCCAGCATCAGCCACCAGGGCGCCGCACGCAGCATGCCTTCAAGATTGACGATGGCCCACAACAGGGTGTCGGAGATGTGCCGGAACACGTCCCCGTAGTTGGTGACCAGCGAATCAACCCAACTGTTGACCCAGTCGGCGATGGAAAAAGTAAAGCTTTCGGGAAACATAAGAGACTCTCAATCAAGGGGTTGCGATCAAGTGTCCGACGGCCATTGCCGGCAGTCGGAGAGTCTTGACCTACAAGGCCGCATCGATTTTCCTGGCTGCGTCGTCGCTCACCCATGCGTGCCAGACTTCAGGATGTTCCTTCAAGAAGATCTTGGCCAGTTTTGGCGATTCGATCCGCTCTTTAGTCATGCGTCCGAGGTTCTGGTTGAGGATGTCGATTGGCAGGTTGACCTTTTCCAGCACGGCCACCAGTTCCGGGGCTTCGTCGTGGAAGGTCCTGGACAGGCCAACCTTGATGGTCACGCGCTTGTCCACGCCTGGCTTCTCTTCGAGTTTGACCAGATCAACCTGGCCCATCAGTGGGGTTGGCGACCAGTAGTAGAACAGGATCGGTTCGCCACGCTTGTAGCTCGACAGCACCGCCGCATCCAGCGCCGGGCCAGTGCCTGGGCGGAAGTTGGTGTAGGTGCTTTCCAGGCCATAGCTTTTCAGCATTTCGCTGTTGTCGAGTTCACAGGTCCAGCCGGCGGGGCAGTTGTAGAAACGGCCCTTGGAGGGCTCTTCCTGGTCCTTGAACACGGCGGAGTACTTGGCCAGATCAGCAATGTTCTTCAGGTCCGGGGCCTTCGGTTCCAGCTTGCGCCTGGCATCGCCTTCGATCACGTAACGCGGCACGTACCAGCCTTCGACCGCACCCACCACCGGAGCCCCCACACCAACGACTTTGCCGGCCTTCTCAGCCTTGTTCCAGACCGCGCTGCGGCCGACCCACTCTTCGGCAAACACTTGAATGTCGTTGCTGCTCAGGGCGTTTTCCATGGTGATGGAGTTGCCCGGCAGGCTGTCGGTCTTGCAGTCGTAGCCTTTCTCCAGCACGACTTGCAGCACGTCGGTCAGCAACATCGCGCTTTCCCAGTTCAGGCCGGCGAACTTCACCGGTTTGCCCGACTCGCACCAACCGGCTGCCTGAGTGGCGCCGGCACTGGCCAGCAGGCCCATGGAAAGCAATGTGGTCAGCAGGGTCTTGTTCGATTGCATTGTTGTGACGCTCCTAATCATGAGTTGGCTGACGGCAGTCAAGAGGCACCCAGCCCTGCCCCTGCCCCTGCCCACATCCCGTCGGGTCTAAACCGCAGCAGCGCGACCAGCCCCACTCAGCTTTTGTTCGGTGACCGCGCCCTGTTCGACCGGCAGGATCAAACGGTCGGGTACTGGACTGTGCCATTTCTTGGCCGCGAAGTAATACAGCGCGGCCGGCACCACCAGACCAATGATCCACGAGATGTCGGTATCACCGAGGCTCGCCACCAGAGGGCCGGTGTAAAAGTGGGTAGAAATGAACGGCATCTGAATCAACACACCGAACACGTAGATGCTGATGCCCATGATGTTCCAGCGACCATAGCGAGCGTTCGGGTCGGACAATGCCGGGATGTCGTAGCGTTCTTTGGTGATGCAATAGAAGTCCACCAGGTTGATCGCGCTCCACGGCGTGAAAAACGCCAGCAGGAACAGAATGAACGCGGAGAAGTCCTTGAGGAACGAGTCCTTGCCGAGCAACGCCAGGGCCGTCGCCAGCGACACCATGATGAAGATGTACAGCAGGCGCACCGCACTCGGGATGTGTCGACTGCCACGGAAACCGCTGATGATCGTCGCGATCGACATGAAGCTGCCGTAGGCATTGAGCGTGGTCACCGTGACTTTGCCGAACGCCACCGCGAAGTACAGCAGGCCGGCGACAATGCCGGTGCCACCGAGGCTGACGATGAACGAGACTTCGTGGTGAGCGAATTGCGAACCGGCCAGGGCCGCGGCGAATACACCGAAGACCATCGACGCCTGCGCCCCGAGCACTGAACCCAGGCCCACGGCCCAGAAGGTTTTCACGGCCGAGGTGCTGCGCGGCAGGTAACGCGAGTAGTCCGCCACGTAAGGGCCGAACGCGATCTGCCAGGACGCCGACAGCGACACCGCCAACAGGAAACTCGCCAGGGAGAAATGCTTGTTACCGAGCAACGCCATGATGTCGTTGCCGGCCAACAGTTTGTAAAACAGGTAAACGAAGGCGATCACACCGAGCACGCTGGCGATCCGGCCGATGCCGTGAATCACCCGGTAGCCGAAGATGGTGAAGACCATGATCGAGCTGGCGAACAGCACGATGCCGACCCAGTCTTCAACGTGCAGCAATTGCGCCACGGCTTGCCCCGCCAGCAAGGATCCGCTGGCCGAGAAGCCGATGTACATCAGGCACACCAACACCAGCGGAATTACCGCCCCATACACGCCAAACTGCACACGACTGGAGATCATCTGCGGCAAGCCCAGTTGCGGACCTTGTGCAGCATGCAACGCCATGACGCCGCCGCCGAGCAGTTGCCCGATCAGCAAACCGATCAACGACCAGAACACATCGCCGCCGAGCACGACGGCCAGAGCACCGGTCACAATCGCGGTGATTTGCAGGTTGGCCCCCAGCCACAGGGTGAACTGACTTAATAGACGACCGTGTCTTTCCGCTTCCGGGATGTAGTCGATCGAACGCTTCTCGATCAACGGTTTACTGCCTGCACGATCGCTGTTAACAGCCATGATTCAACCTCTGTGGATTGTTGTCGGTGGTGGTCGGATCTCTGTAGGAGCTGTCGAGTGAAACGAGGCTGCGATCTTTTGCTTTTAGAAGATCAAGATCAAAAGATCGCAGCCTGCGGCAGCTCCTACAGGTTTTGTGTTGGGCCAAGGCCCGTTTTTTATTTGCCGGTAATCATCGGCAGGTTCAAACCCTGCTCCTTGGCACAGTCGATCGCGATCTGGTAACCCGCATCGGCGTGACGCATGACGCCGGTCGCCGGGTCGTTGTGCAGCACGCGAGCGATACGCTCGGCCGCTTCGTCCGTACCGTCGCAGACAATCACCATGCCCGAGTGCTGGGAGAAGCCCATGCCGACGCCGCCGCCGTGGTGCAGGGAAACCCAGGTCGCGCCGCTCGCCGTGTTCAGCAGCGCGTTGAGCAGTGGCCAGTCGGACACAGCGTCGGAACCGTCTTGCATCGACTCGGTTTCGCGGTTCGGGCTGGCTACCGAACCGGAGTCCAGGTGGTCGCGACCGATGACGATGGGCGCGGACAATTCACCGCTGCGCACCATTTCGTTGAACGCCAGGCCGAGCTTGGCGCGCAGGCCCAGGCCAACCCAGCAGATACGTGCCGGCAGACCCTGGAAGCTGATGCGCTCGCGGGCCATGTCCAGCCAGTTATGCAGGTGCGCGTCGTCCGGGATCAGTTCTTTGACTTTGGCGTCGGTCTTGTAGATGTCTTGCGGATCGCCCGACAGTGCAGCCCAACGGAACGGCCCGATGCCGCGGCAGAACAGCGGACGGATGTAAGCCGGTACGAAACCCGGGAAGTCGAATGCGTTTTCCACGCCTTCTTCCTGGGCCATCTGACGGATGTTGTTGCCGTAGTCAAAAGTCGGCACGCCCATTTTCTGGAAGTCCAACATCGCTTGAACGTGCACCGCCATCGATTGCTTGGCGGCTTTCACCACGGCAGCCGGCTCGGTCTTGGCGCGAGCGCGGTACTCTTCCCAGGTCCAGCCGGCCGGCAGGTAACCGTTGAGCGGGTCGTGGGCGCTGGTCTGGTCGGTGACCATGTCCGGGCGCACGCCGCGCTTGACCAGTTCCGGCAGGATTTCAGCCGCGTTGCCCAGCAGGGCGATGGAAATCGCCTTGCCTTCCTTGGTGTATTTGGCGATGCGGGCCAGCGCGTCGTCGAGGTCGGTGGCTTGTTCATCGACATAACGGCTGCTGAGGCGGAAGTCGATGCTGACCTGCTGGCATTCGATGTTCAGCGAGCAAGCGCCGGCCAGGGTCGCGGCCAGCGGCTGTGCGCCGCCCATGCCGCCGAGGCCGGCGGTCAGGACCCAGCGACCGGTGAGGTTGTCGTTGTAGTGTTGGCGACCGGCTTCGACGAAGGTTTCGTAGGTGCCTTGAACGATGCCCTGGCTGCCGATGTAGATCCAGCTGCCGGCGGTCATCTGGCCGTACATGGCCAGGCCTTTGGCGTCGAGCTCGTTGAAGTGTTCCCAGCTCGCCCAGTGTGGCACCAGGTTGGAGTTGGCGATCAGTACGCGCGGGGCGTTGCTGTGGGTCTTGAACACGCCGACCGGCTTGCCGGATTGCACCAGCAGGGTCTCGTCGTCGTTCAGGTTGGTCAGGCTTTCGACGATCTTGTCGTAGCACTCCCAGTTACGTGCCGCACGACCGATACCACCGTAAACCACCAGTTCTTTAGGGTTCTCGGCAACCGCCGGGTCGAGGTTGTTCATCAACATGCGCAGCGGCGCTTCAGTCAGCCAGCTCTTGGCGGTCAGCTTGTTACCGCGGGCAGCGCGGATTTCGACGTCACGGTACTTAGTGGGCTTATTGTCAGTCACGAAAAAAGACTCCTCAGCGATCAATTCAAACCAGCCCGGGCAGTGGGCAAGCAAGCCTGTGCGCGTCAAAGCGCCACAAGCGAATCAGTGGACGCTGCGAGGAGTCTCGGTCGACTCATACGCATACGTCTTTACTTGTACATACAAGCATATGCAATCAAGCGGCCAACTTGCCGGATGGGCCTTCAGGAAAAGTTTTGGCGGGGCTGGAAAGCCTGTAGATCAAGGGTTTTGCTGGAGATGAATTTTTTCGGAGGGCTTTTTGCGCGAGGGTGACGGCTGTTACCTGAGCGTGGTTTTGCGCCACACTGGGGCGTTCGGTAACAAAGTGGTGCGCGATGGGGAACGTTGAAAAGCAAAAAGATCGCAGCCTTCGGCAGCTCCTACAGGTTCAGTGCCCATCCGCAAATGTGCGGTGAACGCGATCAATGTAGGAGCTGCCGAAGGCTGCGATCTTTTAAGGATTTCGAATCAGCGTGCGATCAGCTCAATAACGCAGCATTGGCCGCTGACGGAGGCCTCCAGCAGACCGGCATTACCCTCAAGCTGCAGGCAATCATGGCGACCCAGTTGTGCGTCGCTGTTACCGAGCTTCACTTCAAGCGCCTCAGCCACGCTGAACACCAACACCGTGCCCGCCGAACTGAAAAACCGCTGCTCGCCGTCCAGCCACTGCAATCGCGCGCTGTAGCGCTGCGGTGCATAAATCAGGTTGAAGTCCCGAATCGGCCCGCCGAGCAAGCTGCACGAAACCAGGCTCTCACCGCTAAAGGCAAACGGGTCCAGCGGTAACAACGGCCGCGTGTCCTGGCCGTCGACGCGCAAGGTCATGCCCTCGCCTTGCAGCACGGTGATCACTCGTTCATAGCCTGCGAACGTCGAGAAGCCGCCCGATTCGCCGATATCGGCAATCGACAGGCGCCAGCCGAAACCATCGAGACCGGTGCCGGCATCGCGGGTGATTTCTTCAGTGCTGCCGCCGCCGTTTTTCCACGGCATGCGTGGGTAATCTTTTGCGCGTAGAACCTTCAACTCATTCATTTATGGAACCGACCTTCCAGACGATGACGGGAACCAGGGTGGATCAAACGGGCGGCGGTCACTGGCTGACGGCCGGACCAGGTGCGGCGACGGATCAGCAGGCACGGCTCGCCCTTTTCAATCTGCAGCAATTTGCACTCGCTGGCTTCGGCAAGAATCGCCTCGACCACGTGCTCGCCTTCAGTCAGCGGCGCGACCTGGTTCAGGTAGGCGTAAGGCGTTTGCAGGGTGAAGTCCTGCTTGAGGTACTCCGGCGCCACCAGCGCGTTGACGAAACGGTCTTCGATTTGCACCGGAATATCGTTTTCGAAATGCACGATCAGCGAGTGGAAGACCTTCTGGCCTTCGCGCATGTCCAGCGCCAAGGCGCGCTCGGAACCGGCGGCCTCTTCTTCAAGGGTGATGACCTTGCAGGTGTGGCGATGGCCGCGGGAGGCGATTTCGTCGGCGATGTTGTGCACTTCAAACAAGGCCGACTGGCTTTTCGGTTCGGCGACGAAGGTGCCAACACCTTGCATGCGCACCAGCAGACCGTCGGCGGTCATCTCGCGCAAGGCGCGGTTGATGGTCATGCGGCTGAAGCCCAGTTGATTGACCAGCTCGCTTTCCGACGGAACGCGGTAATGCGGCGGCCAGTTTCCACTGTCGATTTGCTGGGTGATCATCTGTTTGACGCGGGCGTACAAGGGCGCCGGACTGTCGCCCATGTTCGCGGCCAACGGTGACACTGCAGGCGGAGTCGGCACGGTTAATCCTTGTTCGTTGAAGAGAGGTTGCTAGCTTGCCGGAGTTTACCGAGCAGGCAAACGTCTGTATATGTATATACAAATAACACACGATGGGGTGCTGAACCATGTCCGCCTTCTTTGCCGAACGCGCGCTGCTGCCTAGTGGATGGGCCAACAATGTACGTCTTGAGGTCAGCGCCGACGGCGTTTTGACCCATATCCAGGCCGATTCCCACGCAGATGACGCCGAACGGCTAAGCGGTCCGCTGCTGCCGGGTATGCCGAATCTGCACTCTCACGCGTTTCAGCGGGCCATGGCCGGGCTGGCGGAAGTGGCGGGCAATCCGAACGACAGTTTCTGGACCTGGCGCGACTTGATGTATCGCCTCGTCGGAAAAATCAGCCCGGACCAGCTCGGCGTGATCGCCCGCCAGCTATACATCGAAATGCTCAAGGCCGGCTACACCTCGGTCGCGGAGTTTCATTACGTACATCACGACACCGATGGCCAGCCTTACGCCGACCCTGCCGAACTGGCGCTGCGCATCAGCCAGGCCGCCAGTTCCGCCGGTATCGGCCTGACCTTGCTGCCGGTGCTCTACAGCCACTCCGGCTTCGGCGGCCAGACCCCGAACGAAGGCCAGCGCCGCTTTATCAACAGCACCGAAAACTACCTCAAGCTTCAGTCGCGCTTGCAGCCGATCCTCGCACAGCAACCGGCGCAGTCGCTGGGCCTGTGTTTCCACTCGTTGCGCGCGGTCACCCCGCAGCAGATCAGCGAAGTACTGGCCGCCAGCGACAAACAGTGCCCGGTGCACATTCACATCGCCGAACAGCAGAAGGAAGTCGATGACTGCCTGAGCTGGAGCGGTCGTCGTCCGCTGCAATGGCTGTACGAAAATACCGAGGTCGACCAGCGCTGGTGCCTGGTCCACGCGACCCACGCCAACCCGGAAGAAGTCACGGTGATGGCCAGGAGTCGCGCCATTGCCGGGCTGTGCCTGACCACCGAAGCCAACCTTGGCGACGGGATTTTCCCAGCGGTGGATTTCCTCGCTCAGGGCGGACGCATGGGCATTGGTTCCGATAGCCATGTGTCATTGAGCGTGGTGGAAGAATTGCGCTGGCTGGAATATGGCCAGCGCCTGCGGGATCAGCGGCGTAATCGTTTGTATGGCGCGGATCAGCCGATGGTTGGCCGCACGCTGTACGACGCCGCGCTGGATGGCGGCGCTCAGGCGCTCGGGCAGCCGATCGGTGCGCTGGAAGTCGGCAAGCGTGCGGATTGGCTGGTGCTGGACGGCAACGATCCGTACCTGGCGACGGCCAGCGGCGACGGGATTCTGAATCGCTGGTTGTTTGCCGGCGGCGATCGCCAGGTGCGCGATGTGCTGGTCAATGGCCAGTGGGTTGTGCGTGACGGGCGTCATGCAGGCGAAGAGGAAAGCAACCGCGCCTTCACCCAAGTCCTTCGCGACTTGCTCGGTTAAAAGCAAAAGATCGCAGCCTTCGGCAGCTCCTGCATTGATCCGGTTGACCGCAATAATGCGGATCAACCCGGACCCTGTAGGAGCTGCCGCAGGCTGCGATCTTTTTCAGCCGCGCCGCTAATTCGAGGTCTTGGCCATCTGCGTATCCGACGCACGCCAGATCAGCCGCGTGGTGTCGTAGCCCTGCTGCCGCGCCTTGCTCAGCAGCTCTTCACGCACCACGCCGTTGACCGTCGGGGTCCGAGACAGCAGCCACAGGTGCTTGCGGCTCGGGTCGCCAACAATGGCGGTCTTGTAGTCGTCGCTGACGTACAGCACCCAGTATTGCCCCTTCGCCGCCCCCGGAATCAGCCGCGAAAACCAGTTATCGAACTCGACCCACAGTTTGTCGGTCTTGCCCGGCGCCTGTGGATAAGCCGTGCCCTTGGCTTCTTCCCATTGCCAGTCCGGCGTCAGGCAGCGATTGAGCACCGCCACGTTACCGTCAGGCTTGAGGGTGTAATGGGCCTCGGATTGCGCACAGTTGCGCTGGAAATACATCGGCAGCCGGGCCAACTCGTACCAGGTGCCCTGGTAACGCTTGAGGTTGACGCTGTTGACGGTCTTGGGTGCCAACGGATCTACGCCAGAAGAGGCGCAGCCGGCCAATACCAGGCCAGCGAAAAGAACTATCAATAACCGCTTCATTGTTTTTCTCCCGTGGGCGCGTAGCCCCGGTTTATTTCAGGCCTTGGCCGGAAAACATCAGCACTTTGTCACCGGCGTATTGCACGCTGATAAAGCTGTTTTTGTCGCCCCAGGTGCAACTGGACATACCCAGTGCGCCCGAGCAATCGGCGGGTTTACCGAGCAAGGTTTCAACCTCGGCCTTGGCCATGCCGGCCGACAGCTTGGAGTAGTTCTCCTGATTGACCTTGCTGCACGCGACCAACAACACGCAGAACGAGAGCAAGGCGATAGATCGCAGCGACATGGTGTAGCTCCTGGAGCGAAGGGGAATGGCATGGCTGCCAAGCTGAAGCTTAGAAGAGAAAACCCCCATCTGGTTCCCCGACCACCCGGCTATTTATCAGTCCGCCCGTCTGCCTTTTGCCAATAAATCAGCGACTTTTTCGTGCTGTAGGGCATTTCGTCGGTTTTCATAAAAAACCGCCTAATCTTTGGCGCAGACCTGTCGACATAGAAGCAGCGCAAAGCCCCAGGTGTGGCAAATTGCCGCTCCCCTTGTTGACCAGCCCCTCCGCGGTAGCTCATTTAATGACCAGAAACATGAAGTTCAGCCACAAGATCTTGTTGGCTGCTGCCCTCGTAGTGGCCGTTGCATTCGCCTGTTTCATCCTCTTCAACGACTACCGTCAGCGCCAGACACTGCGCAGCAATACCGAATCCTCGATGCAGGAACTCGGCAGCCTGACCACCAGCAACATCCAGACCTGGCTGGAAAGCCGCATCCAGTTGCTGCAATCGCTGTCCCAGCAGATTGCCGTGGATGGCAGCGCTCCGGCCAGTCTGAAACGCGCCATTGACCTGCCGGCTTACACCGGCAACTTCCAGTTGAGCTACTTCGGCAGCACCGAAGGCGTGATGACCTCGATTCCGGCCGGCAATCGCGCTGCCGATTACGACCCGCGCGCCCGTGGCTGGTACAAGGCCGCCGACAACGCCCGGCAAACCATCGTTACCGAACCCTACATCGCCGCTTCGTCCGGCAAACTGGTGATCACCGTTGCGACACCGGTACAGCATCAGAACCAGCTGATTGGTGTCGCCGGTGCGGACATCGACCTGTCCAGCGTCAGCGCGATCATCAACTCGCTGAACTTCGGCGGTCACGGCCATGCGTTTATCGTCAGCGCCGAGGGCAAGATCCTGATCCACCCGGACAGCAAGCTGGTGCTCAAGACCCTTGCTGACGCGTACCCGAACAGCGCCCCCAAAGTCAGTCCGGGCATGAAAGAAGTCGAGCTCGACGGCAAGCGCCAATTCATCTCCTTCACCCACGTCAACGGCGTGCCGTCGGCGGACTGGTACGTGGCGCTGGTGCTCGACCAGGACACCGCGTTCTCGATGCTAAGCGAGTTTCGCACCTCGGCGATCATTGCCATGGTCATCGCCGTGGTGATCATCATCGCGCTGCTGGGCTTGCTGATCAGCTTCCTGATGCAACCGCTGCTGACCATGGGCCGCGCGATGCATGACATCGCCGAAGGAGAAGGCGACCTGACCAAGCGCCTGACCATTCACGGCCAGGATGAATTCGGCGCGCTGGGCACTTCGTTCAACCGCTTCGTGGAACGCATTCACACCTCGATCCGCGAAGTGGCCTCGGCCACCGGCCAGGTCAACGAAGTGGCCTTGCGTGTGGTTGCTGCGTCGAACTCGTCGATGTTCAACTCCGACCAGCAATCCTCGCGCACCAGCAGCGTAGCCGCAGCGATCAACGAGCTCGGTGCCGCCGCCCAGGAAATCGCCCAGAACGCCGCCCTCGCCTCTCAGCATTCGAGCGACGCCCGCGCCTTGGCCGAAGAAGGTCAACAGGTAGTGGATAAAACCATCGCCGCCATGCAGCAGCTGTCGGCCAAGATCAGCGATTCGTGCGGCAACATCGAGACGCTCAATAGCAACACCGTGAACATCGGGCAGATTCTGGAAGTGATTACCAGTATCTCCCAGCAGACCAACCTGTTGGCACTGAACGCGGCCATCGAAGCCGCGCGGGCCGGTGAAGCCGGACGCGGTTTTGCCGTGGTGGCCGACGAGGTACGCAACCTCGCCCACCGCACCCAGGATTCGGCGCAGCAAGTGCAGAAGATGATCGAGGAGTTGCAAGTCGGCGCCCGGAAGCGGTGAGCACCATGACCGACAGCCAGCGCCAGAGCGAAAGCAGCGTCGGCATTGCCAACCAGGCCGGTGAACGCCTGGGCAGCGTGACTCAACGTATCGGTGAAATCGACGGGATGAACCAGTCGGTGGCGACCGCGACCGAAGAGCAGACGGCGGTGGTGGAGTCGATCAACGTCGACATTACCGAGATCAACACGTTGAACCAGGAAGGCGTGGAGAACTTGCAGGCAACGTTGCGCGCGTGCTCGGACCTTGAGCAGCAGGCGGCGCGGTTGAAGCAGTTGGTGGGTAGTTTCAGAATTTAAAAATCAAAAGATCGCAGCCTGCGGCAGCTCCTACAGGTGCTGTCGCGGTGCAACACAGATCCCTGTAGGAGCTGCCGTAGGCTGTGATCTTGGCGGCATCAGCAACAACAATGAGTTAGAACCGGGAACCCGGCCCCGAAAGAAACTCGATTTCCTCAGCCGTAGACACCCTTCCCAACACCCCATTACGATGGGGAAACCGTCCAAACTTCGCAATCACCTTCTGATGCCGCTCGGCATAATCCAGGTTATCGGCAAACACCGTCCGGTCAGCCTCAGGCTGCTGCGCGAGCAACTCGATAAACCGCGAAACCGCCTCGTTCTGCACCACCAGATTCTCGCAATGCTCAAACACCAAGTAGATGAACACCCGCTGAATCGGCCGTAACTGCCGATCAAAATCCGCGGCTATGCCTTGCGCCACCAGGGCCTGGGCCCGGCGATCACCGGCAAACGATTTGGGTGTGTCGCGAAAGATCATTCGCGGGAGTTGATCAAGCAGCAGCACCAGAGCCAGCCAACCTTCAGGGCGTTGCGCCCAGTCAGTCAAACCGCCGGCCAGTGCCTGCTCGACCCAGTCCCCGAAACGCGTCTGCGCTTCGAGGTCCTGGCTGTCGCGCTTGCCGAACCATAACTGGCCCTTGTCAGCCGCTACGTCGTCGGGGGATTCGGAAGATCCGAACCACCATTCGAGCAACGGCTGCCAGGGCGCGGTCATGGGTTTATTCCTTGTGGTAAGCCGTAGCGCGCTCGACTTCTTCTTTCGAACCAAGGAACACCGCTACGCGCTGGTGCAGGCCTTCAGGCTGAATGTCGAGGATGCGCTGGTGGCCATCGGTGGACGCGCCGCCGGCCTGTTCAACCAGGAACGACATCGGGTTGGCTTCGTACATCAGGCGCAGTTTGCCTGGCTTGGACGGCTCGCGGCTGTCGCGTGGGTACATGAACAGGCCACCACGGGTCAGGATGCGGTGCACGTCCGCGACCATCGCGGCGACCCAGCGCATGTTGTAGTTCTTTTTCAGCGGGCCTTCTTCGCCCGCCAGCAATTCGCCGACGTAGCGTTGTACCGGCGCTTCCCAGTGACGCTGGTTGGACATGTTGATCGCGAATTCCTGAGTGGAGGTCGGGATCTGGATGTCTTCGTGGGTCAGCACGAAGCTGCCCATTTCACGGTCCAGGGTAAAACCTTTCACGCCATCACCCAGGGTCAGCACCAGCATGGTCTGCGGGCCGTAGATCGCGTAACCGGCGGCTACTTGTTGGGTGCCTGGTTGCAGAAAGGCCTTTTCATTCAAAGGCTCGTTCTGGGTCAGGTATTCGTTCGGGCAACGCAGCACCGAGAAGATCGTACCGACCGGGGCGTTGATGTCGATGTTCGACGAGCCGTCCAGTGGGTCGAATACCAGCAGGTACGCGCCTTTCGGGTATTTGCCCGGATCTGGTAGGCATTGTCCATTTCTTCGGACGCCATGCCGGCCAGGTGACCGCCCCATTCGTTGGCTTCGAGCAGGATCTCGTTGGAGATTACGTCGAGCTTCTTCTGCACTTCGCCTTGGACGTTTTCAGTGTCCATGCTGCCCAGTACGCCGCCCAGGGCGCCCTTGGAGACGGCGTGGCTGATTTCCTTGCAGGCGCGCGCCACCACTTCGATCAGGAAACGCAGATCGGCAGGAGTGTTGTTGCTACGGGTCTGCTCAATCAAATAGCGACTCAGGGTAACGCGGGACATGGAAGGCTCCGAGGAATGGGGGGGCTAAAAACCCGCGCAGTTTAACGCGAGTCGAGGCGCATTTCCTCCTATCAGACGTGATACACCCAATAGAGTTCATGCGCGGGGTTTAGCGTAGTTCGAAATGGTGCGGATGTGGTTTGGGGATCGAAGGCAAATTGAACATTTTCGCCGGCAGATAAGCCGCCTTCGCGAGCAAGCCCGCTCCCACATTTGACCTGTGTTGTGAACAAAATCTCTGTCATAACGCTGATCCACTGTGGGAGCGGGCTTGCTCGCGAATGGCGCGTAGCGCCAGCCATTCTCAGAATTTGGCTGGGGGTTTACGCAACAGACTGGCCGCCATCACCGCCAGGAACAGCACACTGAGCAACAACACCGCCCACAGCCCGAACTTCTTCCAGTCCGTGTCAGCCGTAGCAACGGTCACCGCTGGCGAAACTGGCGTCACCACCGCTGCGCCATCAATCGTGGCCTTGCCCAACGTCGCCAATTTGGCCGGGCTGTAATCCGGAATCAACGTCGGCAACGGCAAATTCGCCGTCTTTACCGTCGCACTGCCCAACGCCAACGTATACGGCCCGGCGCCACGCGCCAGGAACACCACCTGCGTCGAACGCACGGCGAACTTCACGGTCGGCGCAGCAGCGCCCAAGCCACCACCGCGCTCATCCACGGTCAGCTTTAACTGCTGCACGGTTTGCCCCGACAACTGCAATTGGTTCTGCACCACATCCTGGCCATTCTGGGTCAGGCGATAGAGCAACCCGCTGCTTAATGGCTGCCAAGGCAAACTGCTCTCGCGTCGCCCGGACAAGGTCACCGGCGCCAGGCTATTGGGCTGGCTCAAGTCGACCTGGACCCGCTCGACATTCAGCCCCATCGGCAACTGCCAGGTGTATTCACCGGCCTTCACGCTGGTGCCGGCCAACGGTTGCGACCAGACCAACGGCAGCGGCAGGCTGTGGGTGCTGGCGCTTTCCAGTTGGGCCGAAGTCAGCACCGGCGCCGACTGCGGGGTGTTCCACAGCAAGCGCAGATAGCGCGCCGACTGCCCCGGCAAGCCGACTTCATGTTGCTCGACCCGTTCGTCGGCAAACGACAACCGCGCCACCTGCCCTTCACCCCACGCCTGCCAATGCTGCAAGTCATCGCTGGCTTCGATACTGAAACGCTGGAAACCCTCGCGCTCGCTGGTCCAGTCGAGGATCAACTGCTGCAACGGCGCCTTGATCGCGCTCGCGTCGAGCAACCAGCCGCGCAGTACTTCTTCGCCCGCCTCCAGTTGGCTGGACGGCTGCACTTGCACCAGCGTGCCGTTGGCGCTCGATTGTACCCGCACGCTGGGTGCACGTTCGGTGGCGTCTGCCGAGGCGTACAGCGGGAACCACTTCACGTCGGTCAGCGTACGGTTTTCGGCGGATTGTGCGGTTTCCCGGGCCACGGCATAGGCCTGCGCCTCGCCGGCCGCGTTGAACACACGTATGTCGCTGAGATCAGTCTGCCGCGCGTTCAGTTGCACGTTCAGCGGCAGTTCGAGGCGATACCACGGGCCTTCGCCGCTCACGGACAGCGGCACTTGCGTGCTGAAGTCCGCCGGTTTTTCTTGCGCGCTGGCGCACAGCGTCACGCCCAGCGCAACAGCGCCCAACCAACCCAGGTTCAGCTTCTGACTCAAGACGACACTCCTTCGGTTTCCGGGGCCGGTTTTTCAGCATCCGGCGCAGCCTCGACGCGCTTGGGCGGCAACGGGGCGAAATAACCCACCACCAGCAGCAACACGCCAACGCCGATAAACGAGACGATCCGGGCAAGTCCGCCACGGTTACTCAATTCAATGAAGAACAGCTTGGCCACCACCAGGCCAATCAGCGCGGCGCCGATCAGCCAGACTTCACGGCGATGCCGCAGGTGGCCACCAATCATCAGCCCCAGCGCCATCAGGGTCCAGACGATCGACAGACCGGCCTGCACTTGCATCGATGCCAGCAGCAAATCCAGCTCAAACGGCACGCCACCCCAATGGTGGGCCGTACGCGTGACCACTGCGCAGAAAAAGACAAACAACGAAACACCGGCGATCAATTGCGTAGCGTGCTCGGCGTAAAACTTCGGCAGCGCAAATTGCGTCACCGCGCGGCGTGTCCAGACGTAAACGCCGAACAACGCAAACAGCAGGCCCAATTCCAGCGGGTTGATCAGCGGCACGTAAGGCAGCGGGTCGGCGGTGCCGTCGCTGACACCGTTCGCCAACCAGAACCAGCCCAGCATCAGCAAGGCCAACGGCGCCGCCGCGTAGACACGGTATTCGCGCGGATACGCCGACACCGGCCATGGCCAGTTGCGCGGCGCAGCCGCCAGCACCAGATACACACTCGGCAGAATCGCCCATCCCAGCCAGCGCCAGGCGTTGTACTGCTCGGACAACAGCAGCAAGCCGTAACGCAGTTCCAGGGCCAGCACACCGATCAATAACCAGCAGCCGAGCACATGAGCAGTACTGAGGGCGCGTGCCGGCAACATCGGCGCCAGACGTCGCAGGGAGACGAGATGCACAACGAACACCGCCGCCCACACCAACCAGCCGAAGTTGGCCGCCGGGTGAAAGCGCGCATGCCACGCAGCAGCCAATACCAGACCGGACGCCGGAATCAGCAAGGTGCAGAGCAAGCCCAGCGCCGGCCATTTCAGGCGCAGCGCCAACACCGACCACAGCGCCACACTCAGTGCCGCGACGGCCAGCAACAAGGTCGCTTGCAGATCCACAGGCGCAAAGCGCAGCACTTCACTGATCCATGCCAGCGCCCACCAGCCCGCGCCCCACACCAGCAGCAATTCGGACAGACGATGCAGGCTCAGCACATCGAAAGCCGAGTCATGCTTGCCAAGCTGCAAGCGCCAGGCACCGACGAGCGCGGCCAGGCCCAGTACCAGCGGCGTCCAGAACCCGCTGTGGGCCAACGGTCGCAAGCCTTCACTGGCCAACGGTCCGAGCAGATCCGGCACGGCGAACAGGAACTGCGCACCACCGATCACCTGCAACAGCAGACCGAAGACAAAACTCACGGGCTGCTTCAGGTACAGGCTCAGCCAGATGATGAACAAACCGCTGGCGGCCCACACCGCACTCGCGGTTTGCCATGGCAGCACGAACAACACCGCAAGGTTGATCAGCACCAGACCGGCCAGCAAGATCACCGATAAACCGCGCAGCAAGCGCACATCGTTGCGCACCATCTCATCGCGGGCCGCCAGCAACATGCCGGCGATCAACGCCAGGCCAATCAGCGAGGCACTGAGCAAACCGCTCCAGCCAGCACTGAACACCGCGGCGGAGCCATCGTTCGCCCCGTGCAGCCGCAACAGGAACAACGCGCCGCCGAGCAATTGCACGGCAAACGCGGTGAACAGGAACGTGCGCGATTGCAGGCGCAGACCAATGAACAACGTCGCCAACCCGGCCAGCGCCCAACTGATCGCCGTGCCGTGGGTGAGGAAGAACAGCGGTGCCAGCAAATAAAGGAACGTCAGGCCGAGGCAAGCCAACACCGGCAAGCCCTGGCGCTCCCACTCAGAGGCCTGCTCCGGCAAGGCTTTGCGCAATTGATAGAAGCTGAACAGCAACGCCACGCCGAGCATCAATGCGCCCAATGGCGAACCGTCCAGCAGGCTGCTTTCGCCGGCCTGCAACTTACTGAGAAACGCCAGTGCCGAGCCGAGTTGCAGCAGCAAGGCGAAGGCGCGGGCCAGCGGTCGTTGCTGGCGCAGGCCGAGCCAGAAGATCCCCGCGCCTTCCACCGCCCAAGCGGCAGCCGTCCAACGCGCGTCGAGGCCCAAGGGGATCGCCAGACTGGCGAAGATCACGCCAAGGGCCAGGCAGGTTTCCGCCAGCAACACTGCGCGACCGCCCATCAGCAATCGGGCCAGGCCCATATAGAGCATGCCCAGCCCCAGCGCACTGAACGCGGCAGCGAACTCCAGGTGCTGGACCAGCGCGAATTGCAAACCGAAGCCCACCAGCGGCGGCCCGAACAGCATCGTGCCATCGACGTAATCGCCCTTGCGCGCCGACCAGTGCAGCAGCGCCTGGCGACTCTCATCTTCAGGCGAGTCGCTCATCTGCAGCAATTTGCGCCGGGTAAACAACAGGCCGATGCCCAGGTACATCAGGAAGAACAGAATCAGGAACGGCTCGGTGCTCCACAGTAACTCCGGCGTGTAAGAACGCACGCCCCAGGCGAAACCGATGCCGAAAGTACCGACAAAACCGATCAGGTTGAGCACGCGCCAGGCCTTGAACCAGGCAATACCAAGAATGCCGGCGTTGAGCAGGGCGAAGTAGCTGAACAGCGCGACGTGGTTGCCGGCGCCGGTCGAGGTCAGGATTGGCGCGGCGAAGCCGCCCAGTGCGGCGACGCAGGCCAGCGCCAGGGAATCCTGGGTGATCGCCAGAATCGCCGAGAACACCGTCACCGCCACCAGCAGGCCCAGGGCCGCCGTCGGGTCGAGTATCGGGTGCAAGCGCATTGCGGCGAACACCGTCAGGTACAACACCGCGATCCCGGTGCCTTGCAACATCAGCGCGTATTGGTTGTTGCGATGACGCAGCCACCAGCCCAATGCGAGCAAGCCCAGGGCACTGGCGGCGACACCGGCGTAACGCATCTCGATCGGCACCACCATGCCTTCGGTGGCGTAACGCAGCAGGAACGCCAGGCCGAGGAACAACAGCACCACGCCAACCCGCAGCACCGTGTTGCCACCGAACAGCCAGTTGCGCGCACCGTTGATGGCGCGGTCGAAAACGTTAGGCTCGCGCGGGGCTGCCGGTTGTCGCGGTTCGCGGGCGACCGGTTCCGGGGTCCAGACATCGGCGGGCAGCGGACGGCTGGTTTCGGAGGCCGTGGCGGTGATCGGCTCGAGCCCGGGCGGAAGCTCCCAGAGTAGCTCCGGGGTTTCGACGGGAGGATCGACGGGGATGTCGTCGAGAATGAATTCAGGGGCTGCGACAGGTTCGCTGACAATCGGCTCGCTGGTTTCCGGTGCCTTGAAGCCAGCCCCCTCCAGCAATATCAGCCGTTGCAGCAATGTATTGAGCGCCACCTGCGTCTGTTCGAGCAAACGGTGCTGCTCGGCAGCTTGCCTGCCCAAACGGCCAATGCGAAAGGCCTGGCCAATGCCCAACCCGAACAAAGCGCCCAACAGCGCATCGCTGAACGACTCGTCGAGTATCCAACCCAGCGCCAAGCCAATCAGCATTAAAATCCATTGCATGGTCGATATCCCTAAGCCCAGTGGCCAATCCGAGAAGATTAGCGCAGCCCGTTGCAAAAAGATCGCAGCCTTCGGCAGCGCCTACAAAAGCGCGGTGTGACGCGGTCCTGTAGGCGCTGCCGAAGGCTGCGATCTTTTCCCGGGCGCTAGTATATCGAGCCGATCTAAAAGTTACTCAAGTGCCTTCCAGATCTCCGTCGCGTACTCACGAATCGTCCGGTCCGAGGAGAACCAGCCCATGCGCGCCGTGTTCAACACCGCCGAACGCCACCAGGCTTGAGAATCGTGCCAGTGAGCTTCGACGCGCATCTGGGCGTCCCAGTAGGAGTCGAAATCGGCGCAGACCAGGAAGCGGTCATAGTCGATCAGCGAATCGATCAAACCGGCGTAACGGGACGGATCATCCGGCGAGAACACCCCGCCGCGAATCGCTTGCAGCACGTCGTTAAGCCGATGGGACGCAGCAATATCCGGCGTCGCACTGAACTCATGGTTTTGCTTGCGTGCTTCCACCTGCTGAGCGCTGAGGCCGAAAATAAACATGTGCTCGGCGCCGATCCGTTCGCACATCTCGACGTTGGCGCCATCGAGGGTGCCGATGGTCAACGCACCGTTGAGGCCGAACTTCATGTTGCTGGTGCCCGACGCCTCGAAGCCGGCCGTGGAGATCTGTTCCGATAAATCCGCCGCCGGAATGATGCTCTCCGCCAGGCTGACGTTGTAGTTGGGCAGGAACACCACCTTGAGCAAACCGCGCACGGTCGGGTCGTTGTTCACCACCCGGGCGATGTCATTGGTCAGTTTGATGATCAGCTTGGCCTGGTGATAACTGGCCGCCGCCTTGCCGGCGAAGATCTTCACACGCGGCACCCAGTCGACTTCCGGCTCGGCACGAATCGCCTGATACAGCGCGACGGTGTGCAGCAGGTTGAGCAACTGGCGTTTGTATTCGTGGATCCGCTTGACCTGCACGTCGAACATCGCCGCCGGGTTGACCGCGATGCCCAGCCGTTCGTGAATCAGGTACGCCAGGGCTTTCTTGCTGTGCAGCCGCTGATCAGCGAAAGCCTTGCGAAACGCCGCCTTCTCGGCGAACGTTTCAAGTTCGATCAGCCGCTGCTCGGCGTTATCCAAAAGATCGGGACCGAGGGCGTCGACCATCATGGCCGTCAGCTCGGGGTTGGCCTGGAAGAGCCAGCGGCGGAAGGTGATGCCGTTGGTCTTGTTGTTGATCCGGTCCGGGTAGAGCTTGTGCAGTTCGGAGAACACGGTCTTGCGCATCAGTTGCGTGTGCAACCCGGACACGCCGTTGACGCTGTGGGAACCGAGGAATGCGAGGTTGCCCATGCGCACGCGGCGGCCGTTGTCTTCCTCGATCAGCGACACTGCGCGCAGCACGTCGAAGTCGTGGATGCCTTTGGCCCGCAGCGAGTCGATGTGCTGGGCGTTGATCAGGTAAATGATCTGCATGTGCCGCGGCAGCATGCGTTCCATCAAGCCGACCGGCCAGGTTTCCAGCGCTTCCGGCAGCAAGGTGTGGTTGGTGTACGACAGTGTGTCGACCGTCACCTGCCACGCGGCATCCCACGCAACATCGTAGACGTCGACCAGTTGCCGCATCAGTTCGGCCACGGCAATTGATGGGTGGGTGTCGTTGAGCTGGATTGCCGCGTGGTCGCCCAGGGTCAGCACCGAGGTGTGCATGTTGCGGTGACGGCGCAGCAAGTCCTGGAGGGACGCAGCGACGAAAAAGTATTCCTGCCGCAGACGCAGTTCCTGACCGGCTTCGGTGCTGTCTGCCGGGTAAAGCACTCGGGAGATACTTTCGGCCCGGGCCACTTCGGCCACGGCGCCCAAGTGGTCGCCGGCGTTGAAGCGCTCCAGGTGCAGGTCTTCCATGGCGCGGGCACGCCACAGGCGCAGGGTGTTGACGCTCGCACCGCGCCAGCCGACCACCGGGGTGTCGTAGGCGATGGCCCGCACGGTTTCTACCGGGGTCCAGACCTGGCGAGACTTGCCGGCCTCATCAGTGACAGTTTCGACGCTGCCGCCGAAGCCGATCGGGTAGACGACTTCCGGCCGCTCGAACTCCCACGGGTTGCCAAAATCCAGCCAGTGTTCGGTTTGTTCCTGCTGCCAGCCATCGACGATGGCCTGGCGGAACAACCCGTGTTCGTAACGAATGCCATAGCCATGGCCGGCGATGCCGAGGGTCGACATGCTTTCCATGAAGCACGCCGCCAGGCGACCGAGGCCGCCGTTACCCAGCGCCGCATCGGGCTCCAGCAGGCGGATGCGCTCCAGGTCGACGCCGAGCTCGGTCAGCGCCTCACGGGCAACGTCGAGCAGGCCGAGGTTGCTGAGGCTGTCGTAGAGCAAACGGCCAATAAGAAATTCAAGGGAAAGGTAGTAAACCCGCTTCTGACCTTTGCGGTAGATCTGCCGCGTGTGATCCATCCAGTGCTCGACCATGTGATCGCGCGCTGCCAAGGCAATGGCTTCGAACCAGTCGTGGTCGAAGGCGTGATCCGGGTCTTTGCCCACCGCGTAGGTGAGTTTGGTCAAGACGGCGTCGCGGAATGCGGCCACCTCTGCTTCGCGAACAAGTGGTTCTTGAGTCATCGATAGGACCTCGAGCGAGCTTGGAATTGTCTGAGCCTAGACGGTCTGACAGGTGGTATGGGCTCTGGTTCGGCAGTTTTTCCTGTTAGTGCGAGATAGCTCGGCATTACGCTGGCGGGTGGCTGAATCAATGCAGGGGCCGTGCCGAAACACACGGGTTATTTGGCGATATCGCAAAAAATCTGGCGAAAGGTTGTTCAAAAATCCACCAGTCCCGGTATGATCGCGCGCCCTGATGCACGCTGGTAACAACCGATGATGAAGTCCAACCTGATCGCCGCCGCGGAGATCGACCGCCTCGATACCTGGGCCAAGTACTCTGCCCCGATGTGTGGCTCCTGCGTGTCCAGCTGCTGCACCTTGCCGGTCGAGGTCAAGATCAAGGATCTGATCCGTATCGGCATCGTCGACGAGTTCGAGCGCGGCGAACCGGCGAAGAACATCGCCAAGCGTTTGCAGAAGGAAGGGATCGTCGAGCGTTACAACCAGAAGTCCGAGATCTTCACCCTCCAGCGCATGAGCAACAACGATTGCCTGTACCTGGATCGTAAGAGCCGTCTGTGCACTATTTATGAAAAGCGCCCGGATACTTGCCGCAACCACCCGAAAATCGGACCGCGGCCGGGGTATTGCGCTTACAAGCCTAAAGAAGTGGCGCGCGAGACCAGCAGCAGCCGTCGCACGCTCGAGAAGTTTTAACGCCAAAAGATCGCAGCCTTCGGCGGCGCCCACAGGCGCGTAGGAGCTGCCGAAGGCTGCGATCTTTTGATTTTGGCCCCAGACAAACAAAAACGCCCCCGACCTTGCGGTCGGGGGCGTTTTTTTTGTCAGCTAACTAAATGACTTAGTTACCGGACTTCTTGGCAGCGCGGGTACGCTCGCTTTCGCCCAGGATCTTCTTGCGAAGACGGATGGACTTAGGAGTGACTTCGCACAATTCGTCTTCTTGAACGAATTCCAGAGCTTGTTCCAGGGTGAAACGGATAGGCGGAACCAGAGCGATGGTTTCGTCTTTACCCGAGGCACGCATGTTGTCGAGCTTCTTGCCTTTGGTTGGGTTGACGCCCAGGTCGTTGTCGCGGCTGTTGATGCCGACGATTTGACCTTCGTACACGTCTTCGCCGTGACCCAGGAACAGTTTGCCGCGAGCTTGCAGGGTTTCCAGCGAGTAAGTCAGAGCCTTACCGGTAGCCACCGAAACCAGCACGCCGTTCTGACGGCCGGACATGTCGCCGGACTTCATCACGTCGTAACGGTCGAAGATCGAGGTCAGGATGCCTGCACCGGAGGTCAGGGTCAGGAACTCGTTACGGAAACCGATCAAGCCACGAGCCGGGATGTTGTACTCAAGGCGCACACGGCCCTTGCCATCCGGAACCATGTTGGTCAGGTCGCCTTTACGGATACCGATCTGCTCCATGATCGAACCTTGCGATTCTTCTGGCAGGTCGATGGTCACGTTTTCGTACGGTTCGTGCTTGACGCCGTCAACCATGCGGATGATCACTTCCGGACGACCAACACCCATTTCGAAGCCTTCGCGACGCATGGTTTCGATCAGTACCGAGAGGTGCAGCTCACCACGGCCAGACACTTTGAACTTGTCGGCGGTGTCGCCTTCTTCAACGCGCAGGGCAACGTTGTAGAGCAGTTCCTTGTCCAGACGTTCTTTGATGTTACGGCTGGTGACGAACTTGCCTTCACGGCCGCAGAACGGCGAGTCGTTAACCTGGAAGGTCATCGAAACGGTTGGTTCGTCGACGGTCAGCGGCTTCATCGCTTCAACATTCAGTGGGTCGCACAGAGTGTCGGAGATGAACAGCGAATCGAAGCCGCTGATGCAGACGATGTCACCGGCAGCTGCTTCGTCAACGTCGATACGGTGCAGACCGTGGTGACCCATCAGCTTCAGGATACGGCCGTTACGGCGCTTGCCGTCGGCATCGATCGCCACAACCTGGGTGTTCGGCTTGACGCGACCACGAGCGATACGGCCAACGCCGATAATGCCCAGGAAGCTGTTGTAGTCCAGTGCCGAGATTTGCATCTGGAACGGACCGTCACGGTCAACTTTCGGTGCTGGTACGTTGTCGACAATCGACTGGTACAGCGGGGTCATGTCTTCAGCCATGTCGGTGTGTTCCAGACCGGCAATGCCGTTCAGGGCCGAGGCGTAGACGACTTTGAAGTCCAGCTGTTCTTCGGTAGCACCGAGGTTGTCGAACAGGTCGAAGATCTGGTCCAGAACCCAGTCCGGACGTGCGCCTGGACGGTCAACCTTGTTGATCACCACGATTGGACGCAGGCCGGCTTCGAAAGCCTTCTTGGTCACGAAACGGGTTTGCGGCATAGGGCCGTCTTGAGCGTCAACCAGCAGCAGAACGGAGTCAACCATCGACATTACACGTTCAACTTCGCCGCCGAAGTCGGCGTGGCCCGGGGTATCCACGATGTTGATGTGGTAGCCGTTCCAGTTGATGGCGGTGTTTTTCGCCAGAATGGTAATACCGCGCTCTTTCTCCTGGTCGTTGGAGTCCATCACGCGCTCGTCGTTGAGCTCGTTGCGCTCCAGGGTGCCGGATTGACGCAAGAGTTTGTCTACCAGGGTGGTTTTACCATGGTCAACGTGAGCAATGATGGCGATGTTGCGTAGATTTTCGATCACTTGTGTATCTCGATCAGAGGATTCGGTGTGCTGACAAGTCTTGGCAGCGATTAACAGTAGAGTCCGGCAAAGCCGTTACAGCTTGACGGCGGCGTCGGGGGGCCGGTGACGCAGGCCACAGGCAAACAGCCCGGGCACTTAGCTCGGTCGATAAACGCGCACATTGGCATGCCCCTCACTGAGCAAATGGTGGGCATGCAGGCGACTCATCACGCCTTTGTCGCAATACAGCAGGTACTGGCGAGTAGGGTCCAGTTCCTTGAAACGAGCGTTCAATGCATAAAACGGCATCGTCTGTACCTCAATGCCAGCCAGTTCCAGCGGCTCGTCTTCAGCGGCATCCGGGTGACGGATGTCGATGATGATCTGGCCCGCCAGAGCTTCGCTGACTTCTTCGATCTGCAAGTCCTGGCCCAATTCGTCGATCACGCGATCGATCGGTACCAGTTTGGCGTTCTCGAGCGCACGCTCAAGGACTGCCATGTCGAACTGTTGCTCTTCGTACTCCACGCGGTTGCGCTTGGCGTGGGTCTTGGGGTTCACCGAGATGACCCCGCAGTATTCCGGCATGTGCTTGGCGAAGTCGGCAGTGCCGATTTCGCTGGCCAGGTCGATGATGTCCTGCTTGTGACTGGCGATCAGCGGGCGCAAGACCAGCTTCTCGGTCACGCAGTCGATCAACGACAGGTTCGGCAGCGTCTGGCTCGAAACCTGGGAGATCGCTTCACCGGTCACCAGCGCATCGATGTCCAGCCGGTCGGCAATCTTCGATGCAGCGCGCAACATCATACGCTTCAAAACTACGCCCATATGACTGTTATCGACTTTCCCGAGAATTTCTCCCAGTACTTCCTCGAACGGCACACTGACAAATAACACGCGCTGGGAGCTGCCGTACTTCTTCCAGATGAAGTGCGCGACTTCCATAACGCCCAGTTCATGGGCTCGTCCGCCCAGATTAAAGAAGCAGAAATGGCTCATCAGGCCACGGCGCATGATCTGGTAGGCGGCGACTGTCGAGTCAAAGCCGCCGGACATCAGCACGAGCGTCTGTTCCAGCGCTCCCAGCGGATAACCGCCGATGCTGTTGTGCTGACTGTGGATCACGTACAACCGTTGGTCGCGAATTTCGATACGAACTTCGATTTCCGGCTCTTTCAGGGAAATCCCGGCGGCGCCGCACTGACGACGCAGCTGGCTGCCGACGTATTTTTCCACGTCCATGGACGAGAACGTGTGGTGACCGCCGCGCTTGCAGCGCACCGAAAAGATCTTCCCGGCCAGTGCATCACCGTAGTGCTGCTTGCACTTGGCAACGATGTCGTCGAAGTCACCCAGCGGGTATTCATCGACCTGCAGGAAATGCGCGATGCCCGGCATGCAGCTCAGGCGTTCGGTCATCTCCTTCAGGGCCCGGGGCTCAGTGACGCGGGTTTCCAGCTCGAGGTTGTCCCACACGCCGTTCACCACCACCGCCGGGTCCAGATCGCGGAGCACGGCACGGATGTTTTTGGCCAACTGGCGGATGAAACGCATCCGTACCGGGCGGCTCTTGATGGTGATCTCGGGAAAGACTTTTACGATTAGTTTCATGAAAACAGCGCGCGCTGGGCCAGCCGAAAAAGGGGGGCGCGGATTATAGCGGAAATTGCTCAAGGTTTAACCAGTTAATATGCAGAAGGTTTCGCACGCACCAAAACGGGTCATTTGTTGAAATGAACGCTACATTACAGGGCGGTAATTTCAGCTTTGCGGCGCAATAAGCCTCTATAAGCGTGATATTGGGGCAAAAAACCCATGGTGGGGCACTGGCATGCAATTTGCTCCCTTGTGAGGCAGGTTGCCTTGGCAGAGTATTCGCGCCGGCATCACCCACATTCTAAGGGCATCCACTACTAAGCCCGAAGCCACCCGGAGGACACTATGTCGAAGTCGGTTCAACTCATCAAAGATCATGACGTCAAGTGGATTGATCTGCGCTTCACGGACACCAAAGGCACTCAGCACCACGTGACCATGCCGGCTCGCGATGCGCTGGATGACGCTTTCTTCGAAGAAGGCAAAATGTTCGACGGTTCCTCCATTGCTGGCTGGAAAGGCATCGAAGCCTCCGACATGATCCTGATGCCGGACGACAGCACTGCCGTTCTCGACCCGTTCACCGAAGAGCCAACCCTGATCCTGGTTTGCGACGTGATCGAGCCTTCGACCATGCAAGGCTACGACCGTGACCCACGGGCAATCGCCAAGCGTGCCGAGGAATACCTGAAGTCGACCGGTATCGGCGACACCGTATTCGTTGGCCCGGAGCCAGAGTTCTTCATCTTCGACCAGGTCAAGTTCAAGTCGGACATCTCCGGCTCGATGTTCAAAATCTACTCCGAACAAGGTTCGTGGATGTCCGACCAGGACGTGGAAGGCGGCAACCGCGGCCACCGTCCAGGCGTCAAGGGTGGCTACTTCCCGGTACCGCCATTCGACCACGACCACGAAATCCGTACCTCCATGTGCAACGCCATGGAAGAGATGGGCCTGACCATCGAAGTTCACCACCACGAAGTGGCGACTGCCGGCCAGAACGAAATCGGCGTGAAGTTCAACACCCTGGTTGCCAAGGCTGACGAAGTTCAGACCCTGAAGTACTGCGTACACAACGTTGCTGATGCATACGGCCGCACCGCGACCTTCATGCCTAAGCCACTGTACGGCGACAACGGTTCGGGCATGCACGTTCACCTGTCCATCGCCAAAGATGGCAAGAACACCTTCGCTGGCGAAGGCTATGCCGGCCTGTCCGACACTGCCCTGTACTTCATCGGCGGTATCATCAAGCACGGTAAGGCCCTGAACGGCTTCACCAACCCGTCGACCAACTCCTACAAGCGTCTGGTCCCAGGTTTCGAAGCTCCGGTAATGCTGGCCTACTCGGCTCGCAACCGCTCCGCTTCGATCCGTATTCCTTACGTGTCCAGCCCTCGCGCTCGCCGTATCGAAGCTCGCTTCCCGGATCCAGCAGCCAACCCGTACCTGGGCTTCGCTGCACTGTTGATGGCTGGCCTGGACGGCATCCAGAACAAGATCCACCCGGGCGACGCCGCTGACAAAAACCTGTACGACCTGCCGCCTGAAGAGGCGAAAGAGATCCCACAAGTTTGCGGCAGCCTGAAAGAAGCCCTGGAAGAGCTGGACAAAGGTCGCGCGTTCCTGACCAAAGGCGGCGTATTCTCCGACGACTTCATCGACGCTTACATCGCTCTGAAAAGCGAAGAAGAAATCAAGGTTCGCACCTTCGTACACCCGCTGGAATATGAGCTGTACTACAGCTGCTGATCCGGTAGCGCCTGCGCAAGCGGCGTGACAAAAAGAGGCCTCCTTCGGGAGGCCTTTTTTATGGGCAACGTCAAAAGATCGCAGCCTTCGGCAGCGCCCACAGGCGCGTAGGAGCTGCCGAAGGCTGCGATCTTTTGATCTTGCTTTTCTATGCCCAAACGTTAACAACTTGGGACAACCGCTTCCCCTGACCTATGCTGCAACCCAACGCCTTCAATTGCGGTCAATTTTATGGGTCGTGGTTTTCTACTGATGTTGCTGTTGATCGCCCTGCCCGCCGCAGCGCAGATCTATAAGTACACCGACGCCTCCGGCAACACCGCCTACAGCAATCAGCCGCCCGATGGCATCAAGGCGCAGCCGGTTGAGTTGCCGCCGCTCAACAGCGTCGAACCCCAGGCGCCTTCTGCTCCACCCGCCGAAGCCAACCGCCGCGACCAGTCCCGCAACGCCTACGAGGTGCTTGAACTCACCGGCCTGCCCACCGAAGAAGCCCTGCGCGCCAACAATGGCACCTTCACCGTCAGCGTGCGGATCAAGCCTCGGCTGCAAGGTCCTCAGTTATTCCGGCTGTTGCTGGACAACCAGCCTTACGGTCAACCGAGCAACGTGCCGATCCTGCAACTGGTGAATATTGATCGCGGCGAACACAGCCTCGCCGTACAGGTGATCAGTGGCGAAAGCCTCGTGCAGCAAAGTCCAAGCGTGACCTTCACCGTGCAACGGGTGCATAAACCTTGAGGTGCTGGCTGCTGGTCGCATGCCTGTTCGCCCTGCCGGCGATGGCCGACGTTTATACCTACATCGACGCCCAGGGCAATCGAGTCTTTACCGACCAACCGCGTCCCGGCAACGCCAAGCGGGTGCCGCTGGCCACCAGCAATCGCATGTCCGCCAACCCGACTGGTGCCGCACCGCTGGTGGCCGCCGGCAAACCCGAAGAAAAACCGCTGTTCCGCTACGACATGCTCCGCGTACTTGTCCCGGAGCCGGACGCGACGATCCGCAGCAACGCCGGTGAGTTGATCGTCAGCGTTACCAGCGAACCCGGCCTGCAACGTGGCCACCGCTACCGTTTGTTACTCGACGGCCTGCCCACCGCAGAACCAGGCCTCAGCCCGGTATTCGCCTTGAGCAACATCGACCGCGGCAGTCATAACCTGTCGGCGGAAATCCTCGACGAACAAGGCCGCACCGTCGAGCGCACGGCCAATCAGCCCTTCCATATGCTGCGCACCTCGCTGGCGCAGAAGCGCCAAGTCAAGCCTTGCACCCTCACCGACTACGGCCAACGGCCGGAATGCCCGCTCAAAGACAAACCCCCAGAAGAAAAAAATCCCTTCCTGAAGTTCTTCTAACCTCGTTCAGCTTTGCGCACTATATTGGTGCAATAGGTTGCACCGTTCCCACATCCAAACCCATTTTGGTTCGAAAGTACCCGCGAAAGCTGGCAGAACGCCACGCGAACGAGCGTTAAACGCCCGTTCCAGGCCTTAAACGCTTCTTTTCGGAGCTTTGGTTTGGTTTTTGCATTTTCCTCGCATCAGCGCTCATTTCTTGCGCGCGCCCCGCTCCAAAAGAGGTCCGGATGACCATTAGCGACGCACTGCATCGGCTACTACTCGACAACCTGACCACCGCCACCATCCTGCTCGACGCCGAACTGCGCCTCGAGTACATGAACCCGGCGGCGGAGATGCTCCTGGCCATCAGCGGCCAGCGTAGCCATGGGCAGTTCATCAGTGAGTTGTTCACCGAATCCACCGAAGCGCTGAACTCCCTGCGCCAGGCCGTCGAGCAGGCGCACCCGTTCACCAAGCGCGAAGCGATGCTCACGGCCCTCACCGGCCAGACCCTGACCGTCGACTACGCGGTGACACCGATCCTGAGCAACGGCGACACGATGCTGCTGCTGGAAGTCCACCCGCGTGACCGCTTGCTGCGGATCACCAAGGAAGAGGCGCAACTGTCCAAGCAGGAAACCAGCAAGATGCTGGTGCGCGGCCTCGCTCACGAGATCAAGAACCCGCTGGGCGGGATTCGCGGCGCCGCGCAATTGCTCGCCCGCCAACTGCCGGAAGAAAGCCTGCGCGATTACACCAACGTCATCATCGAAGAAGCCGATCGCCTGCGAAACCTGGTGGACCGGATGCTCGGCTCGAACAAACTGCCGTCGCTGGCCATGTGCAATGTCCACGAAGTGCTGGAGCGCGTCAGTCAGTTGGTGGAAGCCGAAAGCCAGGGCTGCATCACCTTGGTGCGCGACTACGACCCAAGCATTCCCGACGTGTTGATCGACCGCGAACAAATGATTCAGGCGGTATTGAACATCGTGCGCAACGCGATGCAGGCCATCAGTAGCCAGAACGAGCTGCGACTGGGCCGCATCAGCCTGCGCACCCGCACCATGCGCCAGTTCACCATCGGCCACGTGCGCCATCGCCTGGTGACCAAGATCGAGATCATCGACAACGGCCCGGGCATTCCTGCGGAACTTCAGGAAACCATCTTCTTCCCCATGGTCAGCGGTCGTCCGGACGGTACCGGGCTGGGCCTGGCCATTACCCAGAACATCATCAGCCAGCACCAGGGCCTGATCGAGTGTGACAGCCACCCAGGCCACACCACTTTCTCGATCTTTCTGCCACTGGAACAAGGAGCCACATCGACATGAGCCGTAGTGAAACCGTGTGGATCGTCGATGACGACCGTTCTATCCGTTGGGTCCTGGAAAAAGCCTTGCAGCAAGAAGGCATGACCACGCAAAGCTTCGACAGCGCCGATGGCGTGATGAGCCGCCTGGCGCGCCAGCAGCCGGACGTGATCATCTCCGACATCCGCATGCCGGGTGCCAGCGGCCTGGACCTTCTGGCGCGGATTCGCGAACAACACCCACGGCTGCCGGTCATCATCATGACTGCCCACTCCGACCTGGACAGTGCTGTCGCCTCTTATCAGGGGGGCGCGTTCGAATACCTGCCCAAGCCGTTCGATGTCGACGAAGCGGTTTCCCTGGTCAAGCGCGCCAACCAGCACGCACAGGAACAGCAAGGCCTGGAAGTCCCGGTTGCCCTGACCCGCACCCCGGAAATCATCGGTGAAGCGCCAGCGATGCAGGAAGTGTTTCGCGCCATCGGGCGCTTGAGCCACTCCAACATCACCGTGTTGATCAACGGCGAATCCGGTACCGGTAAAGAACTGGTGGCCCACGCCCTGCACCGTCACAGCCCACGGGCAGCGTCGCCGTTCATTGCGTTGAACATGGCGGCGATCCCGAAAGACCTGATGGAATCCGAACTGTTCGGCCATGAGAAAGGCGCGTTCACCGGCGCGGCCAACCTGCGTCGCGGGCGTTTCGAACAGGCTGACGGCGGCACGTTGTTCCTCGATGAAATCGGCGACATGCCGGCGGATACCCAGACCCGATTGCTGCGGGTGCTGGCGGACGGCGAGTTCTACCGCGTCGGCGGTCATACGCCGGTGAAGGTCGATGTGCGGATCATCGCCGCGACCCACCAGAATCTGGAAACCCTGGTGCACGCCGGGAAATTCCGTGAGGACTTGTTCCACCGTCTCAACGTGATCCGCATTCATATCCCACGGCTGTCGGATCGTCGCGAAGACATCCCGACCCTGGCCAAGCACTTCCTCAGCCGCGCCGCGCAAGAACTGGCGGTGGAACCGAAGCTGCTGAAAAGCGAAACCGAGGAATACCTGAAGAACCTGCCGTGGGGCGGCAACGTGCGTCAGCTGGAGAACACCTGCCGCTGGATCACCGTGATGGCTTCGGGTCGCGAAGTGCACATCAGCGACCTGCCGCCGGAGCTGCTGAACCTGCCGCAGGATTCGGCGCCGGTGACCAACTGGGAGCAGGCGCTGCGCCAGTGGGCCGACCAGGCTTTGGCGCGTGGTCAGTCGAGCCTGCTCGACAGTGCTGTGCCGGCCTTCGAGCGGATCATGATCGAAACCGCCCTCAAACACACCGCCGGCCGCCGCCGTGATGCTGCGGTTTTGCTGGGTTGGGGACGTAATACCCTGACGCGCAAGATCAAGGAGTTGGGGATGAAGGTGGATGGTGGGGAAGATGATGAGGGGGATGAGGGCTAACGCTCTCAGATGATCGTTCCCAGGCTCTGCGTGGGAATGCGTCAATGGACGCTCTGCGTCCGCTTTGGGACGCAGAGCGTCCCGGGCTGCATGCCCACGCAGAGCGTGGGAGCGATCAAAAGATCGCAGCCTTCGGCAGCTCCTACGGGTGTACGCAAAACTCTGTAGGAGCTGCCGAAGGCTGCGATCTTTTTCGGTTGGAAACAATGAACGTGCACCGCCGCAATGCACCGTGAACCGCAATCGCGCACGGCAATCGCTCCCGCGTTCGCAATCGAACCCTTACCGAACCTCTATCGAACAATCAGAAAAGCCCCGGATTACAGGGCTTTCAGCGCTTCACATCAACTTTCTGTATCAACTTGTTAAAACCTGGCACGCCCCCTGCAATAGTCCATTCAGTGACTCAGTTCACTACCCGGTTTCGGGGACCTTGGTACAGGCAGGCCGGGGATTCCCCTCTTTACACCGGGCTCACACCGCACAAGCGACGAGCCCACACCCGTTTTGGGGCCCTTGATACAGGCAGGTCAGGGGTTCCTTCTTTACACCGGGACTGACGCCGCAAAGCGTGAGTCCCCGCCGTTTTGGGAACCTTGGTACAGGCAGGCCGGGGATTCCTTCTTTACACCGGGACTGACGCCGCAAAGCGTGAGTCCCCGCCGTTTGGGGAACCTTGGTACAGGCAGGCCGGGGATTCCTTCTTTACACCGGGACTGACGCCGCAAAGCGTGAGTCCCCGCCGTTTTGGGAACCTTGGTACAGGCAGGCCGGGGATTCCTTCTTTACACCGGGACTGACGCCGCAAAGCGTGAGTCCCCGCCGTTTTGGGAAGCTTGGTACAGGCAGGCCGGGATTCCTTCTTTACACCGGGACTGACGCCGCAAAGCGTGAGTCCCCGCCGTTTTGGGAACCTTGGTACAGGCAGGCCGGGGATTCCTTCTTTACACCGGGACTGACGCCGCAAAGCGTGAGTCCCCGCCGTTTTGGGAACCTTGGTACAGGCAGGCCGGGGATTCCCTCTTTTATTGCTCCCGGAGATGGATCTCCAGCCGCCAGCGGTCATCAACCTCGCTACCGGACCACTCGCCCAGCAATGGCCGGGCCGCCACCACCGTCAGCAACAACCCTCCATCACTCAAACGCACGCGCCAGTTCACGTCTTTACCGTTGAGCTTGAGCTGGCCTTTGCGCACCTTGCCTTCAGCCTCGAACAGCAATGCAAGACTGCCGTCGACGATCTCGCCGTGGGACTTGGGTTCGTTGTTGAACCACACCACCAGCCCGTCGCTCGTCACGTCGACCTGCTGCAATTCGCTGGGATCGGGCGTGGTCAGGCGACCAATCATCAGCCCGACCATCACCCCGACAATCGCCAGCGAACCGATGACCCGCGGGAATAGTTTCGAACGGTTGTCCACGGGCGGCGTAGAATGCCGCTCATCTTTACCTTCGGAGCCGTGCATGTTTCACGTCATCCTTTTCCAACCAGAAATTCCGCCGAATACCGGCAACGTTATCAGGCTGTGCGCCAACAGTGGCTGCCACCTGCATTTGATCGAACCGCTGGGCTTCGAGATGGACGACAAGCGCCTGCGCCGGGCCGGCCTCGATTACCACGAGTACGCCACCCTGCAACGCCACGCCGACCTCGCCAGTTGCCTGGAAAGCCTCGGCCATCCACGGCTATTCGCCTTCACCACCAAGGGCTCGCGGCCGTTTCACGATGCCAGCTTCGCCGAGGGCGATGCGTTCCTGTTCGGCCCGGAAAGCCGTGGCTTGCCGGCGGAGGTGCTTGATGCCCTGCCCGGCGAACAACGCCTGCGCCTGCCGATGCGCGAAGGCTGCCGCAGCCTGAACCTGTCGAACACCGTGGCCGTCGCGGTGTACGAAGGCTGGCGCCAGCTCGGTTTCAAGTAACCCTGCCACTGATCGTTCCCACGCAGAGCGTGGGAACGATCAATAACACCGCAATCCAATGTAGGAGCTGCCGAAGGCTGCGATCTTTTGATCTTAAAAAATCAAAGTCAAAAGATCGCAGCCTTCGGCAGCTCCTACAGGTTTCGTTTGCTCCATGAAAAAAGCGCCTTCATAGGCGCTTTTTTCATGGAGCAAACGAAGCTTTTATTGAACGGTCGGAGTCTCGCCAGCCGCCTGCATGCGTTGCAGTTCTTGTGCGTACAGTGCGTCGAAGTTCACCGGGGCCAGCATCAGGGCCGGGAACGAACCGCGGGTCACCAGGCTGTCCAGGGTTTCGCGAGCGTACGGGAACAGGATGTTCGGGCAGAACGCGCCGAGGGTGTGGCTCATCGAAGCGTCGTCCAGGTTCTTGATCAGGAAGATCCCGGCCTGTTGCACTTCAGCGATGAACGCCACTTCTCCGTTTTCACCGTTTTTCACGGTCACGGACAAGGTCAGCACGACTTCGTGGAAGTCGCCTTCCAGAGCCTTTTGACGAGTATTCAGATCCAGACCGACGCTCGGTTCCCACTGCTGGCGGAAGATTGCCGGGCTTTTCGGGGCTTCGAAGGACAAGTCACGTACGTAGATGCGCTGCAAGGAGAATTGCGGTGCGGTTTCTTCTTCGCTAGCTGCAGTGTTCTGTTGGTCAGTCATCTCAGATCCTTTCTGATCTTTGGTCTTTTAGGGTTTGCTGTTCTTGGGTGCTTAAGTCAGGCCTTGAGCATGGCGTCGAGCTTGCCGGCGCGCTCAAGGGCAAACAAATCATCACAACCGCCAATGTGACGCTCGCCGATCCAGATCTGCGGCACGGACGTACGCCCGGCCTTCTGAGCCATGGCGGCACGCACCTGCGGCTTGCCATCGACCTTGATCTCTTCGAAGGCCACGCCTTTGTTCTCGAGCAGGTACTTGGCTCGCGAGCAGTAAGGGCAGTAATCGCTGGAATAGACGACGACGTTGCTCATATCACTTCACCAACGGCAGGTTGTCGCCTTTCCAGCTGGAAATCCCGCCGGAGAGCTTGGCGGCGGTGAAGCCCGCTTTCAAGAGTTCGCGAGCGTGAGTGCCGGCAGTCTGGCCTTGGGCATCAACCAGAATGATGGTCTTGGCCTTGTGCTTGTCCAGTTCGCCGATGCGAGCGGTGAGTTTGTCGTGAGGAATGTTCAACGCGCCAACAATGTGGCCGGCGGCGAAATCCTTGGTCGAACGAATGTCGATCACCACGCCTGCGTCCTTGTTGACCAGCCCGGTCAGCTCGCCGGTGCTCAGGCTGCGGCCGCCGCCTTTCATCTCATGGGCGATCAGCAGAGCCAGCAGAACAACGAAAATACCGGCCAGCAAATAGTGGGTGGTGGCAAATGCAATCAGGTGATCAAGCATTTAAGGTGGTTCCAGGGCGTTAAAAGTGGGCCAGTATACACAGCCCCTATGGTGGGCCAAACCCCGTCCGGCGGTGACGTGGATTGAACTTGGCTTTAAACTGCCACTCCCTTTTCCATCGCCCTCTTTTTAACTCAGCCACGAGTGGAATCCATGACTACCACGCCTAAACCTTTGGTCCTGATCATTCTCGACGGCTTCGGTCACAGTGAGAGCCACGAAGCCAACGCCGTGTACTCGGCCAGCAAGCCTGTCCTGGACCGCCTGACCGCGACCTTACCGAACGGTTTGATCTCGGGCAGCGGCATGGACGTCGGCTTGCCGGACGGCCAGATGGGCAACTCCGAGGTCGGCCACATGAACCTCGGTGCCGGCCGCGTGGTGTATCAGGACTTCACCCGCGTGACCAAATCGATCCGCGACGGCGAGTTCTTCGAGAACCCGACCATCTGCGCGGCAGTGGATAAAGCTGTGGCTGCCGGTAAAGCCGTGCACTTCATGGGCCTGCTGTCCGATGGCGGCGTGCACAGCCACCAGGATCACCTGGTTGCCATGGCTGAACTGGCTTTCAAGCGCGGCGCCGAAAAAATCTACCTGCACGCCTTCCTCGACGGTCGCGACACACCGCCAAAAAGCGCCCAGTCGTCCATCGAATTGCTCGACGCAGCGTTCCAGGCCTTGGGTAAAGGCCGGATCGCCAGCATCATCGGGCGTTATTTCGCCATGGACCGCGACAACCGTTGGGACCGGGTAGCCCAGGCCTACAACCTGATTGTCGACGGCAATGGCGAATTCAACGCCGCCACCGCCCAGGAAGGCCTGCAAGCGGCTTACGAACGCGGCGAGAGCGACGAATTCGTCAAAGCCACTTCCATCGGCGAGCCGGTAAAAGTCGAAGACGGCGACGCCGTAGTGTTCATGAACTTCCGCGCCGACCGTGCCCGTGAACTGACCCGCGTGTTCGTCGAAGACGGTTTCAAGGAGTTCGAACGGGCTCGCCAGCCGAAACTGGCCGGTTTCGTCATGCTGACCCAATACGCCGCCAGTATTCCCGCGCCTTCGGCCTTCGCTGCCGGCAGCCTGGAAAACGTGCTGGGCGATTACCTGGCGAAAAACGGCAAGACCCAACTGCGCATCGCCGAAACCGAGAAGTACGCCCACGTGACCTTCTTCTTCTCCGGCGGCCGTGAAGAACCGTTCCCGGGTGAAGAACGCATCCTGATCCCGTCGCCAAAAGTCGCCACCTATGACTTGCAGCCAGAGATGAGCGCCCCGGAAGTCACCGATCGCATCGTCGACGCCATCGAAAACCAGCGCTTTGATGTGATTGTGGTCAACTACGCCAATGGCGACATGGTCGGCCACAGCGGCGTGTTTGATGCCGCAGTCAAAGCCGTTGAATGCCTGGACCTGTGCGTCGGCCGTATCGTCGACGCCCTGGAAAAGGTCGGCGGCGAAGCACTGATCACTGCCGACCACGGCAACGTCGAGAAAATGTCCGACGAAGAAACCCACCAGGCCCACACCGCCCACACCACCGAGCCGGTGCCGTTCATCTATGTCGGCAAGCGCGACTTCAAGGTTCGCCATGGCGGCGTGCTGGCGGACGTGGCCCCGACCATGCTGATGTTGATGGGCCTGGAAAAACCGAAAGAGATGACGGGCACCTCGATTCTGGTGTAATCGTCGTCCAAACACCGAAATACCCTGTGGGAGCGGGCTTGCTCGCGAAGGCGGTATGTCAGTCGACATCAATGTTGAATGACCCGCCGCCTTCGCGAGCAAGCCCGCTCCCACATTGGTTTCAGGTGTTTTTGAGGCCAGTTATCACACAGTCCCAAATGGGCGTTTTTTTGCGGCGCTTGCCGGGCATACTAGGCCGTCCCTTTCCCTGGTATCACCCGCCTCTATGCTTCGCGTCCTGATAGCCCTCGCACTGACTTGCCTGCTCCAACCGGCCTTTGCTGACGAGCGCGCACAAACCCAACAACAGTTGGACGCCACGCGTCAGGATATTGCCGAGCTGAAAAAGCTGCTGGGCAAGCTCCAGGAAGAAAAATCCGGTGTGCAAAAAGACCTCAAGGGCACCGAGACCGAGATGGGCAAGCTAGAGAAGCAGGTCGACGCGCTGCAAAAAGAGCTGAAGAAAAGCGAATCCGAGCTGCAGCGACTCGATGGTGAGAAAAAAAAACTCCAGAGCGCGCGCATTGAACAGCAACGACTGATCGCCATTCAGGCACGCGCGGCCTACCAGAACGGTCGTCAGGAATACCTCAAGCTGTTGCTCAACCAGCAAAACCCGGAAAAATTCGCTCGCACCCTCACTTATTACGACTACCTGAGCCAGGCCCGCCTGGAGCAGCTGAAGAACTTCAACGAAACCCTGCGCCAACTGGCCAACGTCGAAAAAGACATTTCCATGCAGCAGGCGCAGTTGCTGGTACAGAAGAGCAGCCTCGACAGCCAGCGTGACGAACTCGACAAAGTCCGCCAGGAACGCCAGAAAGTCCTGGCCAAGCTCAATGACGACGTAAAGGCTCGCGACCAGAAGCTCGCCACCCGCGAGCAGGATCAGGCAGACCTGTCTAAAGTCCTTAAAACCATCGAAGAAACGCTGGCCCGCCAGGCCCGTGAGGCAGAAGAAGCGCGACAAAAAGCGCTGATCGCCCAGCAGGAAGCCGAAAAAAAGCGTTTACGTGAGGCTCAGGCTCAGGCAGATGCCACCACCGATGCCCCACGTAAACCTGCTAAATCGACACCCGGCGCGCTGGTTTCAAGCGCTGGCGAGACCTTTGGCGGCGCATTTGCTTCAGCCCGCGGCAAACTTCCATGGCCGGTTGATGGTCGACTGTTGGCACGCTTCGGCGAAAGCCGCGGCGATGATGCCCGGACCAAGTGGGACGGCGTGATGATCAGCGCCTCCGCTGGCAGCCAGGTGCATGCCGTGCACGGTGGTCGCGTGGTGTTCGCCGACTGGTTGCGCGGTGCCGGGCTGCTGGTGATTCTCGACCACGGCAACGGTTTTTTGAGTCTTTACGGTCACAACCAGACGCTGCTCAAGTCTGCGGGTGACGTGGTTAAAGCCGGTGAGTCCATCTCCACTGTCGGTAACAGTGGCGGGCAGGACACACCAGCGCTGTATTTTGCAATTCGTCAGCAGGGTCACCCGAGTGATCCGGCGCAATGGTGCCACGCGCAAGGATAGGCGTTGAGTCACCTACATTAGGAGTTCGTTCGACATGCTGCATTTGTCCCGCCTTACCTCGCTGGCCCTGACGATCGCCCTGGTGATCGGCGCGCCTCTGGCATTTGCTGCTCAGCCTGCCCCGGCGGCGGCGCCAGCGCCTGCCCCTGCGGGCACTGCTGCGACCACCAAGGCGCCATTGCCGCTGGAAGAGTTGCGCACCTTTGCCGAGGTCATGGACCGGATCAAAGCCGCCTATGTCGAACCGGTAGACGACAAGACCCTGCTGGAAAATGCAATCAAGGGCATGCTCAGCAACCTCGATCCGCACTCCGCCTACCTGGGCCCGGAAGACTTCGCTGAACTGCAGGAAAGCACCAGCGGCGAATTCGGCGGCCTGGGCATCGAAGTCGGTGCCGAAGACGGTTTCATCAAAGTGGTTTCTCCAATCGATGACACCCCGGCCTCCAAGGCGGGCATCCAGGCTGGCGACTTCATCGTCAAGATCAACGGCGCCCCGACCCGCGGCCAGAGCATGACCGAAGCCGTGGACAAGATGCGCGGCAAGCTCGGGCAGAAGATCACCCTGACCCTGGTTCGCGATGGCGGCACGCCGTTTGATGTGACCCTGGTCCGCGCCACCATTCAAGTGAAGAGCGTCAAGGCTCAGTTGCTGGAATCGGGCTACGCCTACATCCGCATCACCCAGTTCCAGGTCAAGACCGGCGAAGAGGTTTCCAAGGCCCTGGCCAAGTTGCGCAAGGACAACGGCAAGAAGCTCAACGGCATCGTCCTCGACCTGCGTAACAACCCGGGCGGCGTGCTGCAAGCGGCGGTGGAAGTGGTCGACCACTTCATCACCAAAGGCCTGATCGTCTACACCAAGGGCCGTATCGCCAACTCCGAACTGCGCTTCTCTGCTACCGGCAAAGACGAAAGCGAAGCCGTGCCGATGGTCGTGCTGATCAACGGCGGCAGCGCCTCGGCGTCGGAAATCGTCGCCGGTGCCTTGCAGGATCACAAACGCGCCGTGCTGATGGGCACCACCAGTTTCGGCAAAGGCTCGGTACAAACCGTACTGCCGCTGAACAACGACCGCGCATTGAAGATCACCACCGCGCTGTACTTCACGCCGAACGGCCGCTCGATCCAGGCCCAGGGCATCGTGCCGGACATCGAAGTGCGCAAGGCCAAGATCACCAACGAGCAGGACGGCGATTACTTCAAGGAAGCCGATCTGCAAGGCCATCTGGGCAATGGTAACGGCGGCGCCGACAAACCGACCAGTTCCGGCAGCAAAGCCAAAGCCATGCCGCAGAATGACGACTACCAACTGGCCCAGGCCCTGAGCCTGCTCAAAGGGCTGAGCATTACCTCCGGCCGCTGATATGCGCCTGCGGTTTATCCTCACGCTGTTGTGCTGTCTGGCGGGTGCTGCTCACGCAGATCCCGCCAAGTCACCGCCTCACAAGGCTTACCTGACGCTGATCATCGATGACCTGGGGCAGAACCTGCCCCGGGATCGTCGTGTGCTCGCCCTGCCCGGCCCGGTGACCACGGCGATCATGCCCGACACACCGCACGCCGCCGAATTTGCCCGCGAAGCCCATCGTGCCGGCAAGATTGTCATCCTGCACATGCCCATGGACCCGGCCACCGGCCCATTCGCCTGGCATCCCGACCTGCCCATCGAAGAATTGGAAAAACGCCTCGACGCGGCGTTCAAGGCTGTGCCGTACACCGCCGGCATCAACAATCACATGGGCAGCCGCATGACCGCTCAACCGGCCGCCATGGCGTGGTTGATGGCGGACTTGCAGCGTCGGCACAAGTTCTTCGTCGACAGCCGTACCAGCGCGCAGACGGTGGCGGCGGCCGAGGCGCAGAAGATTGGATTGGCCAGCGTTTCGCGGGATGTGTTTCTCGATGATGAACGGACCGAAGCGGCGATCTTCACTCAGTTGCAGACGGCGATAAACCTGGCGCACAAGCAGGGTTCGGCGGTGATGATCGGGCATCCGTATCCGCAGACGCTGGCAGTGCTGGAGCGGGAGTTGCCCAAGCTCAAAGCTCAGGGGATTGACTGGATAGACATCAAAATGATGATCAGCGTGCGCAGCAATCGGGCGACGGCTGCGCATGGAAAGGATGGCGTGTACCGGTAATCCGCTACACCACAAAACCACTGTGGGAGCGGGCTTGCTCGCGAAGAGGGAGTGTCAGTCGACATGAATGTTGGCTGACACACCGCATTCGCGAGCAAGCCCGCTCCCACATTTTTGAATGAGTGGTGTCAGAGATACTTCGCCATGATCTCGTCCACCACGCCGTCCTTGCGCAGCTGATCCAGCGCCGCTTGCAGCTTGGCAACGGTTTCGTCCGGCACGTCCTTGTTCAACGCCAGGTACAACTCGGCGCTGTTGAACCGCAACACCGTCTTGAGCCCCGTCACGCCGTCCTGTCGAGCCAGATACCGCCCGGCCGGATCACCAGTGGCCCACAGATCAATCTGGCCATTGACCAGCTTCTTCGCATTGTCCTGATCCCGCAGCACCACAATCGGCTTCAGCCCTTGCTTGGCCAGTGTCTCGGCAATCGCATCACCCTTGTAGGCACCAATCTTGTACTTGCGCGCCTGGTCCAGGTTCTCGAGGGTGATTTTGCTGTCTGCCTTGGCCAGCATGATCCAGTCATCCGGACCGATGGGGCCGACCCATTTGAAGAGCTTCTCGCGGTCCGGCAGCCGCGCCATCACGAACACGCCGTAACCGGGTTTCTCGAGGGCGATCTTGTAGATTCGCTCCCAGGGGAAACGCAGGGTCAGGCTGTAGGTGACATTGGCGCGCTTGAACATCTCGCGGACGATGTCCACGGCGATGCCATTGATATTCTCGTCTTGAGCGAAGTTTTTGCCGTTCATCGCCATGTTGTACGGCGGGAAGTTTTCCGTCAGCAGCACCAGGTCGGTGGCGGGGCTTTCTTCGGCGTGGGCTGCATTGATGAGCAATACAGAGACGCTGGCAAGGACAAGAAAAAGACGTTTGAGCATGTCGGGCTACCGGAATCCATGGCGTGCCCAAGAGTGCCCTGAGCCCGCCATGCTGTCCACTGGCCTGTATCGGTTTGTTTAGCGCATCACGATGCCGCGATGAGCCATATAGGCCTTGGCTTCCTGCACGGTGTATTCGCCGAAGTGGAAAATACTCGCCGCCAGCACCGCACTGGCGTGACCTTCAAGGATGCCGTCGGCCAGATGTTGCAGGTTGCCGACGCCGCCGGAAGCGATCACCGGAATGCCCAGCGCATCGCTGATCGCACGGGTCACACCCAGGTCGAAGCCGTTTTTCATGCCGTCCTGGTCCATGCTGGTCAGCAGGATTTCACCAGCCCCCAGCCCTTCCATCTTCTTCGCCCACTCAACGGCGTCGAGGCCGGTCGGTTTGCGGCCGCCGTGAGTGAAGATTTCCCAGCGCGGGGTTTCGCCCGGCAGTGAAACCTTCTTCGCGTCGATGGCGACGACGATGCATTGCGAACCGAAATGCTGCGCCGCTTCGCCGACAAATTCCGGGTTGAACACGGCGGCGGTGTTGATCGAAACCTTGTCCGCGCCGGCATTCAGCAGGTTGCGAATGTCCTGCACGGTGCGCACGCCACCGCCCACGGTCAGCGGGATAAACACCTGGCTGGCCATGCGCTCGACGGTATGCAGCGTGGTGTCGCGGCCATCGACGCTGGCGGTGATGTCGAGAAAGGTAATCTCGTCGGCACCCTGCTCGTCGTAGCGACGGGCGATTTCCACCGGGTCACCGGCGTCGCGGATGTTCTCGAACTTCACACCTTTAACGACCCGGCCGTTGTCCACGTCCAGGCAAGGGATGATGCGTTTGGCCAGCGCCATGGTCAGTCCTCAGCCTTTGTACGAATCGCAGAAAGCTTGCGCTTCAGCGACGTCGAGGGTGCCTTCGTAGATCGCCCGGCCGGTGATCGCGCCGATGATGCCTGGCGCCTTGGCGTCGAGCAGCGACTTGATGTCACCGAGGTTGTGAATACCGCCGGATGCGATCACCGGAATACGCGTGGCAGCGGCCAGCGCAGCGGTGTACGAAACGTTGCAGCCCTGCATCATGCCGTCTTTGGCGATGTCGGTATAAACGATCGCGGACACACCATCGGCTTCGAACTGCTTGGCCAGGTCGATGACCTGAATGGTGCTGATCTCAGCCCAGCCGTCGGTGGCAACAAAACCGTCCTTGGCATCCAGGCCAACGATCACTTTGCCCGGAAACGCGCGGCAAGCTTCGGCCACGAAGGCCGGGTCTTTCACGGCTTTGGTGCCGATGATCACGTAGCTTACGCCCGCTTTCACGTAGTGCTCGATGGTTTCCAGGGAACGGATGCCGCCGCCGATCTGGATCGGCAGGTTCGGGTAGCGCCTGGCGATCGCGGTGACCACTTCGCCGTTGACCGGCTGGCCTTCGAAGGCGCCGTTCAGGTCGACCAGATGCAGGCGGCGGCAACCGCCCTCCACCCACTTGGCAGCCATGCTCACCGGGTCATCGGAGAACACCGTGGAATCTTCCATGCGGCCCTGGCGCAGACGAACACAGGCACCGTCCTTGAGATCGATAGCGGGAATAATCAGCATCTGGCAAACCTTCAAATTCGATTGTTCAGCATCGCTCGGAAATCAGTTTTTCTCGAGCGCCCACAAGTCGCTTTCGATGCTTTCGAACCTTTCTTTAAGGTGCGTCTGCACATCGAAAATCGCCCTGTTGTAATAGTGCGGCGCAATTTCGCGGGTAAACAGCTCAAGGATTTCCGCCGCTTCGAACGAACCCAGGTCCAGTTCGAAGCGATCTTCCATGAACCGCTTGATCTTGTGATTCGCCTCGTTCTCCTGCTCGGGAGTGAGGGTCAGGATCGGCGGCTTGGATTTCTTGGCGGCCATTTACCAGCGACCATCCCACGCGGCGAAGTTCTGCAGCAATTGCAGGCCATGGGTATGGCTCTTCTCCGGGTGGAACTGCACGGCAAAGCGCGAGCCATCGGCCAGCGCCGCAGCGAAATCGACACCATAGTGACCGCCACCCACCACTTGCCGCGCATTGCCGGCAGCGATGTAGTAGCTGTGCACGAAGTAGAAACGCGCCAGGTCCGGGATGTTGTGCCACAGCGGGTGATCCACCGTCTGCTTCACTTCATTCCAGCCCATATGCGGGACTTTCAGGTGTTCGCCGTCTTCATGCAGGTCTTTGCCGAAGAACTTCACCGCGCCCGGGAACAGGCCGATGCAGTCGACGCCGTCGTTCTCTTCGCTGCTGTCGAGCAAGGCTTGCATGCCGACGCAGATGCCGAGGAACGGACGGTCCTGGCTGACTTCACGCACCAGCGAGTCGAAGCCCAGGCGACGGATCTCCGCCATGCAGTCGCGAATCGCGCCGACGCCGGGGAATACCACCCGGTCGGCTTCGCGAATCACATCGGCATCGCTGGTGATCAAGACCTTGCCGGCACCGACGTGCTCGAGGGCCTTGGCCACCGAGTGCAGGTTGCCCATGCCGTAATCGATAACCGCGACCGTCTGCATTACAGAACGCCTTTGGTCGATGGCATCTGACCGGCCATGCGGTCATCGAGCTCTACGGCCATGCGCAGGGCGCGGCCGAAAGCCTTGAACACGGTTTCGATCTGGTGGTGAGTGTTGGTGCCACGCAGGTTGTCGATGTGCAGGCTGACCAAGGCGTGGTTGACGAAGCCCTGGAAGAATTCCTGGAACAGGTCAACGTCGAAGCCGCCAACGGTGGCGCGGGTATAGGGAACATGCATCTGCAGGCCTGGGCGGCCGGAGAAGTCGATCACCACACGCGACAGCGCCTCATCGAGCGGCACGTAGGCGTGGCCGTAGCGACGGATGCCTTTCTTGTCGCCGATGGCTTTGGCAAAGGCCTGACCCAGGGTGATACCGACGTCTTCCACGGTGTGGTGGTCGTCGATATGCAGGTCGCCCTTACTGACAATATCCAGGTCGATCAGCCCGTGACGGGCGATCTGGTCCAGCATGTGCTCAAGAAAAGGTACGCCGATATCAAATCGGGCCTTTCCGGTGCCATCCAGGTTGATCGAGGCTTTGATCTGGGTTTCCAGAGTGTCGCGCTCGACTGACGCCTTACGTTCGGCCATCACCAGCTCCGCAAAATCATTGGGCGAAAAAGGCAGCCATTATAGGGGCGCGGGACCGAAACAGAAACACGAGACGTGATATCGCTGACGGACAGACCCCCGTGCTGTCGGGGATAGACATGTCCGTACAACCAAAAGATCGCAGCCTTCGGCAGCTCCTACACCGACCGAGTACACACAACCTCATGTGAACACCGACCGTAGGAGCTGCCGAAGGCTGCGATCTTTTCAGGCACAAGCCAGTGTGCCTGACACACCACATGCCAGGCACAAAGCGTCTTTTAGTGGAACAGAACCGCCGTTTTCTGCAAGGTCACCCAAACACCCCAAGCCAACGGAATCCCCACCACCAACCACGCCGCAATCGCCAACGGCTTGCTGCCCGGCGCGGCTTTCCACTCCAGCACGGTGCTGCTGTCAGCACCCTTGTCGTGGCCCAGCGCTTGCTCGGCCGCCAGTTCAGCGTCGGTCATGAAGTACTTGTCCGCCACAGGACGCACCAGCAGGTTGCACAGGAAACCCAACACCAGCAGGCCTGCGAGGATGTACAGCGTGATGTCGTAAGCGGCGGCACGTTCAACGCCGATACTCAGCTGATATTCACGCAGGTAGTTCACCAACACCGGACCCAGCACGCCCGCCGCCGCCCATGCCGTCAGCAGACGACCGTGGATTGCGCCGACCATTTGCGTACCGAACAGATCCGCGAGATAGGCCGGTACGGTCGCAAAACCACCGCCGTACATCGACAGGATGATGCAGAACGCCGCCACGAACAGTGCAACGTTACCCAGGTGACCAAGGTTCGGGATCAGCGCGTACAGGGCAAAGCCCAGGGCGAAGAACACGAAATAGGTGTTTTTACGGCCCAGGTAGTCGGAGAACGACGCCCAGAAGAATCGGCCACCGATGTTGAACAGGCTCAGCAAACCGGTGAAACCGGCCGCAATGGCCGCGATGGAAGCCAGTTGCCCGGCGTCCAGTTGGCCGAATGGCAGGTCAACACCAATCAATTTTCCGCCAAACACTTCCTGCAACAGCGGCGAAGCCATGCCGAGAATGCCGATACCGGCGGACACGTTCAGGCACAGCACCAGCCACACCAGACGGAATTGCGGGGTTTTCCACGCTACGTTCACGTGGACGTGACGATGAGTGATCATCGCGTTCGCGACTTTTTTCGCCGGAGCCGTCCAGCCTTCAGGCTTCCAGCCGGTTGGCGGAACGCGGTAGGACAGTGCGCCACCGATCATGAACACGAAGTAGATCGCGGCCATCACCAGGAAGCTCTGCCATACGCCGACGCCGCCTGGCGAAGCGAAATGCCCCATCAATGCCGCCGCCAGTGGAGCACCCACCATCGCGCCGCCACCGAAGCCCATGATTGCCATGCCCGTCGCCATGCCGCGCTTGTCCGGGAACCACTTGATCAGGGTCGAGACCGGCGAGATGTAACCCAGGCCCAGGCCGATACCGCCAATGACCCCGGAGCCGATCCACATCAGCCAGATCTGGTGGGTATAAACCCCCAGCGCCGAAATCAGCAGGCCGCCGCACCAGCACAGGGCCGATACAACACCGGCCTTGCGTGGCCCGGCATGTTCCAGCCAGCCACCCCAGATCGCTGCCGAGCAGCCGAGGAAGATGAAGAACAGGGTGTAGATCCAGCCGAGCATCGAGATCGGCCAGTCGCATTGAGACGAGAAGACTTGCGAGATGAAGCTCATGTCCGGCGCACAAGCCACCGCAGAGGTCACGCCCAGCGCCTTGGACAGTGGCAACCAGAACACCGAGAAGCCGTAGGCCATGCCGATGCAAAGGTGGATGGCCAACGCGGCCGGTGGTACCAGCCAGCGGTTGAAACCGGGCTTGGCGATGATGCGCTCCTTGGACAGGAACGCGGGCTGATCGGCTTTGAGGCCATCCGCCGTTATGCTCGTGCTCATTGTGTATCCCCCAATTATTAGTATGGTTCGCCAGCCATTCTTCACCCACAGCCTTTATGCACGCAGGCATGACCGTTTTTGGGTGAAACCCGTTTTGGCGCGACGTTCAGTCGCACAAGGACGGACGAACCGGCAGAGGTTACCATTTGCCCGTGACAGAAAAACCAAACTGACATCACCTTTTGGATGACATCTGTTCTCTTTCCCCTGTAGGAGCTGCCGAAGGCTGCGATCTTTTGATCTTGGTAACCGGATGAAAAGATCAAAAGATCGCAGCCTTCGGCAGCTCCTACAGGGGCGATATCCGCACAAACTCACAGGAACCGCTATGCCGATCATTGTCGAGCCGCTGACCGAAGCCACTTACCAGGATCAGCAAGACCTGCAAAAGATCTACCGCGATGCGCCAGACTGGCTGTTTGCACCGTTTGCCGGTGACGTGCAGTTGATCGAAGGCTGCCTGCGGGACGGCTCACTGATTGCCGGGCGCTTCAACGATCGGCTGCTGGGCGCCGGACGCCTGCAACGTCAACCGGACGTCTGGCACTTGTCACAAATTTGCGTGCGAAAAATCACCCGTCGCCGTGGCGTGGCGGAGCGGTTGGTGAACCAAGCGCAGAAAATGGCGTCGCAATCGGGCGCGACATTACATTTGCTGGCGCCTGCCGGGCACCTGGAAGCCCGGGCACTGGCGGCCAAACTGAACGTGCCACTGGATGTACTGCCGACATGAACTGACCGGTCGTCAGTTTTGGGGCGCTATACTCCCCGGCTAATTTTCGAATTCGACTAACTACAAGGACTCGCCCATGAAAGCGTTCGGCAAAATCCTGGGTCTGGTACTTCTCGGGCTGTTGCTGATCATTGTGGCCCTGGGCTTTGCCCTGACCCACCTCTTCGATCCCAACGACTATAAAGACGAGATTCGCCAGATTGCCCGCGACAAGGCCCACATCGAGCTGACGCTCAATGGCGATATCGGCTGGAGCCTGTTCCCGTGGCTGGGCCTGGAATTGCACGATGCGAGCATCGCGACCCTGATCAAACCCCACGAACCTTACGCAGACTTGCAAATGCTCGGCCTGTCGGTTCGCGTGCTGCCGCTGCTGCGCCGTGAAGTGCAGATGAGTGACGTGCGCGTCGAAGGCTTGAACCTGCGCCTGAACCGCGACAAGGACGGCCACGGCAATTGGGAAGACATCGGCAAACTCCCGCCAGAGCCCAACACCGCTCCGGCTGGCACCCCGCTGGCTGCCGGCGAGCCTGCGCCAGAAGCCCCCGTTGTGGCGGAAAAACCGCCGCAGCCGATCCGCCTGGACATCGACAGCCTGACCGTGAACAACGCGCGGGTTGAATATAACGACGAAAAAACCGGCAGGAACTACAGTGCCGAAAGCATCCAGATGAGCACCGGCGCGGTTCACGATTCGACCAACATTCCGCTCAAACTCACAGCGTTCCTGTCTGCGAACCAGCCGGCGCTGCGGATTCGTACCGAGCTTACCGGTGAGTTGCGCATCGCCCGCGCCCTTCAGCGCTACCAGTTCGAAGACATGAAACTGTCCGGCGAAGTGACCGGCGACCCGCTGCAAGGCAAGACCATGACCTTCGCCGCCCAAGGCCAATTGCTGCTGGATAAAGCGGCCAACGTCGCCGAATGGACCGGGATCAAGATCTCTGCCAACCAGTTGCGCGCCTTGGGTGAACTGAAGGTCAACGACCTCGACAAGACTCCGCAAATCAACGGCGGCCTGTCGATTGCCCAGTTTGACCTGGCCAAATTCGTCGACAGCATCGGTCAGAAACTGCCGGCCATGGCCGAAGGCAGCCTGAGTAAAGTCGAGTTGGTCAGCCGTCTCGCCGGAACACCCACCAGCCTGGCGTTCGACAACATCAACCTGAAAGTCGACGACAGCAGCTTCAGTGGCCGGATCGCCGTCGAGGACTTCGCCAAGCAATCGCTGCGCGCCATCCTCAAGGCTGACACATTCAACGTCGATCGTTACTTGCCGCCAAAATCTGCCGAAGCCAACAGCGCCACGCAGGTGCGTCAGGCCGAAGTGGCCAGCACCGAGGCCGATGCCATGGCCGGCGCCGGGACGACACCGCTGCCACCGGCGCCGACCAAGGGCGCCTGGAGCACCGAGCGCCTGCTGCCGGTGGAACGCCTGAGCAAACTCGACGTGGACGCCGACCTGACCTTCGGCCAGTTGACCCTCGATAAACTGCCGATTCAGAACGCGGCGCTCAAGGCCACCGGCCAGGGCGGCTTGCTGACCCTCGAAAACCTGCGCGGCGACTTGTACAACGGCAACTTCGAAACCAAGGGCACCCTCGACGTACGCCAGCAAGTGCCGGCCCTGAGCCTGCAAACCCACATCACCAAAGTACCGGTGGAAAAAATCCTCGAAAGCCAGGGTAAAAACCCGCCCGTCAAAGGGCTGGTGACGCTCACCAGCGCGCTGACCGGCACCGGTAACAGCCAGAAGGCACTGATCGAAAGCCTCAACGGCAACGCCAGTTTCGTCATCAACAATGGCGTGCTGCTCAATGCCAACCTCGAGCAGCAACTGTGCAAAGGCATCGCCACCCTGAACCGCAAAACCCTCAGCGGCGAGCCGCGGGGCAAGGACACGCCGTTCCAGGAACTCAAGGGCAACCTGACCTTCCATAACGGCGTGGCCAGCAATCCGGACATGAAAGTGCGCATCCGGGCATGACCGTCAACGGTGACGGCGACGTCGATCTGCGGGTGTTGGGCATGGACTATCGCGTCGGCATCATCGTCGAAGGCGACACCAGCGCCATACCCGACCCGGCCTGCCAGGTCGGCGATAAATTCGTCGGCATCGAGTGGCCGCTGCGCTGCCGTGGCCCGCTGGAACTGGGGGCCAAGGCCTGCCGCCTGGACAACGAACGCATGGGCCAGGTCGCGGCCAAATTGGCGGGCGACAAGCTCAGCGACAAGATCGACGAGAAGCTTGGTGACAAAGTCAGCCCCGAGCTGAAAAACGCATTGAAGGGGCTGTTCAAGCGATGAGAGCAGAGCAGTTTTCATCGGCGGTGCTGGACTGGTACGACCGCCACGGCCGCCACGACTTGCCCTGGCAACAGGGCATCACCCCGTATCGGGTGTGGGTCTCGGAAATCATGTTGCAGCAGACCCAGGTCAGCACTGTGCTGAACTACTTCGACCGTTTCATGGCTTCGTTGCCGACGGTTGAAGCCCTGGCCGCTGCGCCGGAAGACGAAGTGCTGCACTTGTGGACGGGCCTGGGTTATTACACCCGTGCGCGCAATCTGCAGAAGACCGCGAAGATTGTCGTCGCTGAATATGGCGGCGAGTTTCCCCGCGATGTCGAAAAACTGGTTGAGCTGCCGGGTATCGGTTTGTCCACGGCCGGCGCCATCGCCAGCCTGAGCATGGGCCTGCGGGCGCCGATCCTCGACGGCAACGTCAAACGGGTCCTGGCGCGGTTTACCGCGCAAGAGGGTTATCCGGGCGAGCCGAAAGTCGCCAAACAGCTCTGGGCGAATGCTGAGCGCTTTACGCCCCATGATCGGGTCAACGCCTACACCCAGGCGATGATGGACCTGGGCGCCACGCTGTGTACGCGCAGCAAACCGAGCTGCCTGCTCTGCCCGCTGGAAAAAGGCTGCGAAGCGCACATGCTTGGCCTGGAAACCCGCTACCCGATCCCCAAGCCGCGCAAAGCCGTGCCGCAGAAGCGCACGCTGATGCCAATGCTCGCCAACGGCGAAGGGGCGATTCTGCTTTACCGGCGGCCTTCCACGGGCCTGTGGGGCGGTTTGTGGAGCTTGCCGGAACTCGACGACCTCGACGACCTGCAACATCTGGCCACGCAGCACTCGCTGGAACTGGGCAGCCAACAAGCGCTGCCGAGCCTGGTCCACACCTTCAGCCACTTCCAGTTGTCCATCGAACCCTGGCTGGTCCAGGTCCAGGAGGCCGGCCATCACGTGGCCGAGGCCGACTGGCTCTGGTATAACCTCGCCACCCCGCCGCGCCTGGGCCTTGCCGCCCCGGTCAAAACCTTGCTCGAACGCGCGGCCGCCGTATTGAACGCAGGAGAGTCGTCATGACCCGCACCATCATGTGCCGCAAGTACAAAGAAGAATTGCCCGCCCTGGAGCGCGCCCCGTTCCCAGGCGCAAAAGGCCAGGACATTTTTGACCACGTCTCGGCCAAGGCCTGGGCCGACTGGCAGAAACACCAGACCCTGCTGATCAACGAAAAACGCCTGAACATGATGAACGCCGAAGACCGCAAATATCTGCAGGGCGAGATGGACAAGTTCTTTTCCGGCGAGGAATACGCCAAGGCTGACGGCTACGTTCCGCCAGCTGAATAATCCCGATTTTTCCGGGGTCGGATCGTAAGCGACGGTAATAATTAAAATTTTTTGAAAACTTTCTTGACGACCCCCTGAAAAACCAGTTTAATGCGCCCCGTTGCCCAGATAGCTCAGTCGGTAGAGCAGGGGATTGAAAATCCCCGTGTCGGCGGTTCGATTCCGTCTCTGGGCACCAAATACCGAAAACCCTGAATCGCAAGATTCAGGGTTTTTTTATGCCTGGGATTTAGTGAGGCCCGCATCAGTTGGTCTTCTACGACGGATTTTTACAGGTGGAAGGCTTAGCGGCGGTAGCTATGCGCTTTAATCAATAGGATTTCCTTTGCGAAGAGGACTGAATCCAATGGCATCCCCAACGAAACAACAAAAGCGATCAAAACGCGCCAAGATAAAAGCCAAACAACAGCGCGTGGCACGAAGCGCACACCCATCGGTACAGCCTGATAATCCTGAAGGTCTAGGCTCCACCCACTGGTTCGAGGAATTGTTTGCTCAATTCCTGCAAGCAGAAAACCAAAGCCGAAAAGCACTGTTCGTAGCTCTATTCACGTCCCTCACGGATTTGATTTCGCTTAATCACGATCTCGAATCAGAACTCACCGAATCGCAAGACTCCTCAGAAGCAACGGCAGTGCTCAGTCGATGCATTGTGGTTGATTATCGAAAGTGGACTCATGGCGCAACGGAAGCCGAAACCTATGAGTGGCTAAGCAGGCCTGATGTAATTGAGGACTTTACTCAAGCCAAAGCCGACGTGATTACCGAGCTCACAGCAAGTTTTTCTGGGGATGAGGAATAACCCCGCTCGTGAATGGCAAACCGAACAGGTGATGCCTCGGGCATCGATTAATGGCATCCTTGCGCCCAATTAAATCGCCCACTGGCGATAAGCCTCCGGGCCCGTGCGCAGGGATGATCGTTCTCCATCCAGGACTACTTCGATTCATACTCCTCCTTGCTGGCAGGCCCCGGCTCGCATTGCATTGAGAGGAACACTCGTGAATCAGCAAAACCTGGCCGACTTCATCTGGAACGTCGCAGATGTACTGCGCGGCGATTTCAAGCAATCCGAGTTCGGTCGCATCATCTTGCCGTTTACCGTGCTGCGCCGCTTGGAGTGCGTGCTGGAACCTACACGCGACAAAGTTCGCACACAGTTCACCGCCCTGAAGAACACCACCGTCGACCGAGACCTGATTCTGCCGGGCATCGCCGAGGCGACGTTCTACAACATCTCGCAGTACGACCTTTCGAGTGTCGGCGCGACGAGCACACGAGCTAACCTGGAAGACTACATCGCCAAGTTCTCGGCCAATGCTCATCAGGTTTTCCAGCATTTCAATTTCAGCGACTGGTTGACTCGCCTCGAAAGCGCCAACCTGCTGTATCTGGTCACCCAGAAATTCGCCAGTATCGACCTGCACCCCGACACCATCAGCAACCATGAAATGGGCCTGGTGTTCGAACACCTGATCCGCAAGTTCGCAGAGTCGGCCAACGACACCGCCGGTGAGTTTTTCACCCCGCGCGATGTGGTACGCCTTGCCACCACGCTGGTATTTGCTCCTGATCATGAAGCACTCAATGGCAAAGGCGTAATTCGCACCGTTTACGATTGCGCGGCTGGCACTGGTGGCTTCCTGTCCTCCGCGATTGAGCTGGTCGGCGAGTGGAACCCTAAGGCGGACATGATTCCCTATGCACAGGAACTGAACCCAGAGACCTACGCGATCTCGTTAGCGGACAAGTTGATCCAGGGCTTCGAAACCAAAAACATCAAACTCGGCAACACCCTCTCCCACGACCAACTGCCCCACGAGCAGTTCGACTACTGCCTGGCTAACCCGCCATTCGGCGTGAAATGGGAGAAAGTCCAAAAGCAGGTGCAGGACGAGCAAAAAAACAAAGGCTTTGCCGGACGGTTCGGCGCTGGCCTGCCACGGGTTGGCGATGGCTCGTTGTTGTTCCTGATGCATTTGCTGTCCAAGCGCAAACCTGTCGAATTGGGCGGTAGCCGGATCGGTATCGTGCTGTCGGGATCGCCGCTGTTCAACGGCGGCGCGGGCTCCGGTGAATCGGAAATCCGTCGCTGGATTCTGGAAAACGATTGGCTGGAAGCGATCATCGCCCTGCCTAACGACCTGTTCTACAACACCGGTATCGGCACTTACATCTGGGTGCTGTCCAATCACAAGGACGCAGCACGCAAAAACAAGGTGCAACTGGTCGACGCTACTGCCATGCACACGCCGATGCGAAAATCCCTGGGAAGTAAGCGCAAGCTGCTTTCGGAAGGACAGATCGCCGACATCGCTCGCCTACATGATGCGGGTGAGGACGCACCCAACAGCAAAATCTTAAACACCACTGACTTCGGCTATCGTCGCATTACCGTCGAACGCCCGTTACGTCTGCGCTTCAGCGTCACTCCAGAGAAAACCGCTGCCTACGCCGCCAGCAAAGGTGCCGATCACATCCCTCAGTTCGCGGCAGTTGAAGGCAGCTTCGACAACCTTCCAGCCTTCCTCAAGGCTGCCGGGGTGAAAAAGCTCGGCAAAGCCGCACTGAAAGCGCTGTTCACCTGCTTCGGCGAACGTGATCCGGAAGCACAACCGGTACTTGATGAAAAAGGTCAGCCGCAGGTCGACAGCGATCTGCGTGAAAACGAAAATGTGCCGCTTAACCAACGCATTGAAGACTACTTTGCCCGCGAAGTGCTGCCGCATGTCCCGGACGCCTGGATCGACACCAGCAAGTGTGACGAGAAGGATGGTCTGGTTGGCATTGTGGGTTACGAGATCAACTTCAACCGCTATTTCTATCAGTACCAGCCACCGCGTTCATTGGCGGAGATTGATGCTGACCTGAAAGCCGTGGAAGCGGAGATCGCTGCGCTGCTGAACGAGGTGACGACATGAGTCATTACAAGCCATATCCGACTTATAAGGATTCTGGGGTGGAGTGGTTGGGGCGGGTGCCGGAGCATTGGAAGGTAAGTCGGTTACGTTTTTTGGCTGAACTTAATCCATCAATCAATAAAGAAGTCCTTGCTGACTTGGATGCAGAAGTATCTTTTCTTCCCATGGAGGCAATTGGGGAGAATGGCTCCCTCAACCTAGACCAAACACGATCAGTTTCAGATGTACGCAATGGATACTCCTACTTTAAAAATGGCGATGTTGCGTTTGCTAAGGTCACACCGTGCTTCGAGAATGGTAAAGGAGCACTATTCCAAGGATTAGTAGGTGATCTTGGCTTTGGTACGACAGAGTTAACCGTTCTACGCCCGAAATCAGGTACAGATGCGCGCTTTTTAAACTATATCGTGCAAAGCAGCCGCTTCAGAGCATTTGGGGCTGGTGCCATGACAGGTGCCGGAGGCCTCAAACGTGTTCCTGATGAGTTTACTCGCAACTTTTTAACTGTTCAGCCTGAGCCCTTGGAGCAAAGCCTAATCGCGGATCATCTCGACAATGAAACAGCTCAGATAGATGACTTGCTGATAAAGAAAACTCGCTTCGTCGAACTCTTACGAGAGAAACGTCAAGCACTAATAACTCACGCGGTCACGAAGGGGTTTGACCCGAATACGAAAATGAGGGAATCAGGCATTGAGTGGCTCGGAAAGATTCCTGAGCACTGGACCGTAAAACGTCTAAGACTCATCGCTAGCGTTCAAACGGGTATCGCCAAAGGCAAAGATATTACCGACAAGCAGACGGTAGAAGTCCCATATCTCCGTGTAGCGAACGTACAAGACGGCTATCTCAATCTTGTAGACGTATCAACAATTAAGATCCCCACGGAAGAATTAGATCGGTATCTGCTTAAAAAAGGTGATGTTCTAATGAACGAGGGTGGCGATTTTGACAAGTTAGGGCGAGGGCATGTTTGGCAAGGCGAGATTGACCCATGCATCCATCAGAACCATGTTTTCGCGGTAAGACCTAACCAAATCCAACCGAGGTGGCTAAATGCGTTTACAAGCTCTAAAGCGGCGCAGTTCTATTTCATGGGCCGCTCTAAACAAAGTACAAATCTGGCATCGATTTCGTCATCCAATCTCATGGAGTTACCCGTTCCTGCTCCCCCAGATGCTGAGCAACTTGAAATTTTGGCAGCCCTATCCGAGATGAGTTCACGACTGGATACCCTGATCACCAAAACCGAACTTAGCCTAGCCGTACTAAAAGAACGCCGCTCCGCACTAATCACCGCCGCAGTCACCGGTCAAATCGACCTCAGGGAAGCCTCATGAGCCAAGGACGCAGCATTCGTTTATTCCTGATCGACGGTACGCCCAACGGCCTGCTAACCGCCGAGATCATCAACTGGTCCGGTCACGTGCTAACAGGCCCACGCAGCAAACTGAGCGAGTTAGTGCAGCGCCCCGAATGCGGACGTACAGGCGTTTACTTCTTGATGGGCCCAGACCCAGACGGAAGTCTGCGAAACAGGGTTTATATCGGGGAGTCCGACGACGTCGCTCAACGACTCAAGCAGCACAATCGCGGAGAAGACCAAGGCGGAAAGGATTTCTGGGAGCGGGTCTGTCTGGTCACCAGTAAAGACCTGAATTTGACCAAGGCTCACGTCAAATATCTGGAAAGTTGGTTGATGCGTATTGCCCGAAATGCCGGGCATTGCAGTGTCGTCAATGGCACAGCCCATGAGTACGAAAATCTGCCTGAATCGGATCGCGCCGATATGGCGTTTTTTCTTGATCAGATTCGCATCGTGTTACCGGCGCTAGGGTTCGACTTCCTCCGTGAAGTGACCAAACCTTCTCAGGTCAACGAATCAACAAGCGCTAATACTCGAACCGTGAGCCAATCCCCTGTATTTGAACTGACCAGCAAAACCCGCTCAATCAAAGCCTTCGCCCAGGAAATTGACGGTGAGTTTTTCGTTCTCAAGAACTCCACTGCCAGTGAAAGCTGGACCAGCACCCCACACAGCTACCAAACGCTATACACGCGAGTCGTCAGCGAAGGCGTACTTCCGGAAACTGCAAATGGCTTGCGCATGTTCGCCGATGATTACGCATTCAACAGCCCAAGCGCAGCGGCAGCCGTGGTGTTGGGTCGTAACGCCAATGGTCGAACCGAGTGGACTGTCCAAGGCTCTGGCCAAACCTATGCAGCCTGGCAGGATCAACAAATTGCTGGATTACGCCCCGCCCCTCCTTCGGCCCTGATCAGCACGGAATAACCCAATGAACGAAGCCGCCCTTCAGCTTTACCTGCGCGAGCATTTCCCAAAGGAAAATGCCGCCTGCGAGTGGAAGGAGTTCAAGAACCTCACCCACGCCGTGTCCGGACGCAAAGGCGAGGACATTGCCAGCTATCTGTCGGCCATCGCCAATATGGCCGGCGGACACCTAGTAATTGGTGTTGAGGACGCTTCGTTACGCATTGTCGGCATCGACAAATTTCACGATTACACGCCCGAAAATATCCGCCAACGCTTGTTGGGACGCTGCACTAATCTGAACTCAGAAGGGTTTCGCATAGAAAGCTTCACAACCAGCGATACCGCTAAAGTCGTGTGGGTCTTCCACATTCCGCAGCATCAACCTCGATTACCGGTGTATGCCCACGACAAAGCCTGGCAGCGCCTGGATGACGCACTGATTGAAATGCGTCCGGAGCGACTGGAAGCCATTTTGAGTGAGCCGGTCGATAATCGTGACTGGTCAGCCGAAATCGTGGAAGGCGCCACTCTCGCCGACCTGGATGAACAGGCGCTGATCGTGGCACGGGAGAAGTTTGCCGAGAAATATCGCAACGCCTCTTTTGCGGCGGAAATTCCCGCTTGGGATACAGCAACCTTCCTGGACAAAGCGAAGATCACCATTCAGGGCCGAATCACTCATACCGCTCTGTTGTTACTCGGTAATCCACAATCCAGCCACTTCCTGCCTACGCTGGCGCAAATCACCTGGAAGTTGACGGGCGAAGAGCAGGCTTACGAGCATTTCGGTCCGCCATTCCTTTTGGCGACCACCCAGGTCCTGCATCGCATCCGTAACATCAGCTACAAGCTGTTCCCACAAAACCAATTGCTCGCCACTGAAGTCAGTAAGTACGACACGCGCGTTATCCTCGAAGCGTTACACAACTGCATCGCCCACCAGGACTATCAACTGCGATCACGCATCATCGTTACTGAGCGGGTCGACCGGCTGGTATTTGAAAACGCGGGAGGATTCTTCGAGGGGCAACCTGAGGATTACTTCAGCGGTGAGCAAACCCCGACTCGATACCGCAATCCGTGGCTGACCCAAGCCATGGTCAGTCTAAACATGATCGATACCATGGGCTTCGGTATTCGCACCATGACCCTGTCACAGCGCAGCCGCTATTTCCCACTGCCGGATTACACTAAATCCGAATCGAAAAAGGTCGTGCTGGAAATCTACGGACATGTAATTGACGAGAATTACACACTGCTATTGCTTGAACGTGATGATCTGCCACTGAACACGGTGATGTTGCTGGACCGGGTTCAGAAAAAGCAGCCGATCACGGACGCAGCCGCAGGAATGCTTCGTAAGCAGGGGCTCATCGAAGGCCGAAAACCGAATTACTACACTGCCGCCCAGGTAGCGCAAACCACTGGGAACAAGAGCGACTACATTCGCAATCGAGCCTTTGACGACGCTTACTACAAACGCCTGATACTCGATTACCTGAAGCACTATGGCTCAGCCTCCCGCGACGAGTTGGTCACGCTGATCCTAGACAAACTTTCAGACGCATTAGACGAAAAACAGAAGCAGAACAAATTCCGCAACCTGCTGAACGCCATGTCAACTCGCGACAAAACCATTGAAAAATCAGGTGGTTTACACAAAGGTCGATGGATTCTAAAGCCCGCACCAAGCATCTTTATCTAGACAAACTTTAGTCAAACTTTAGTCAAACTCTAGACAAACTCTCCCGCTGAGCCGGGTTCAATTTAGCTGTGAAGGATCGCACATGTCCCACATCCACCACGAATGTGAACTGGAACGCCACCTCATCGAACAACTGGCCGACAGCGGCTGGCTGGTTGGTAAATCCAGTGGCTATGACGTCGCACGGGCGTTGTATCCGGAAGATGTGCTCGATTGGCTGAATGACACCCACACACAGCAAATGGCTGCGCTACGAAAGATGCACGGTGAAAGCACGCGCACCGTTCTGTTTGACCGATTGGGCGCTCAGCTTCAGAACAAAATGGGCGGCACGATCAATGTGTTGCGCCATGGCTTTACCGTTGCGGGTGCCGGCGTCCTGGCGATGAGCCAAGCTCTGCCTGAGGACGCCCGCAATGACACCGTCATTGCCCACTATGCCGCCAACCGTCTGCGGGTGGTGCCACAACTGCGTTACTCCCTGGACAAGGGCGACGAGATTGATCTGGTGTTTTTCATCAACGGCTTGCCTGTGGCAACAGTCGAGCTTAAAACCGACTTCACACAGTCAGTGGAGGCCGCCATGCAGCAGTACTGCCAGGACCGTCCGCCTAAAAGCATGAAGACCGGTCTGGCCGAACCGCTGCTGGCATTTCGGCGCGGGGCGGTGGTGCATTTTGCGATGAGCGACAGCGATATTCGCATGACCACCCGACTGGCTGGCGATTCGACGTTCTTCCTGCCATTCAACCGTGGCAATGATGGCGCGGCAGGTAATCCGGCCAACACGGACGGCAGCTATCCGATCAGTTATCTGTGGCAACAGGTGCTGCAAAAAGATAATTGGCTGCGAATCTTCCACCGTTTTGTGCTGCTGGAGCGCAAGGAAGTGCAAGATGCCAAAGGCATTGCATCCTTCAAAGAAACGTTAATTTTTCCACGCTTCCATCAATGGGAAAGCGTGACGAAGATGCTAAAGGCCGTGGAGCAAGAAGGCGCAGGTCAACCGTATCTGATCCAGCACAGCGCCGGCTCCGGTAAAACCAACACCATCGCCTGGACCGCTCACTCGCTGATCCGTATTCGCCGGCCGGATGGTGAACCTTACTTTCACAGCGTCCTGGTGATCACCGACCGCCAAGTGCTGGACAAGCAACTGCAAGATGCCATCAAGCAAATCGACCACCAGACAGGTCTGGTACGGGCGATTGACCGTGAAGACAACAACCAGCCAAAAAGTGTGCAACTGGCAAACGCCATGCTCGAAGGGACTCCGATTATCATCTGCACGTTGCAGACGTTCCCCCACGCACAAACGGCGATTCTCGGCGAAAAGTCTCTGCGCGACCGGCGCTTCGCGATCATCATCGACGAAGCCCACAGCTCTACTGGTGGCACCACTGCAGACGATCTGCGTTATGTACTGACAGGGCAAAGTGAAGAGGAATGGGACAAGCTCAGCAAAGATGAGCGCCTCTCTGTTTGGCAGTCCTCGCGCCAGCGCCCCGGAAACGCCAGCTACTTTGCGTTCACCGCCACTCCAAAGCACTCAACCATTAGCCTGTTCGGTCGTCCACGATATCCAGAAAAACCAGTCAGTATCGATAACCCACCAGTGCCCTTCCACCTGTACACCATGCAGCAGGCGATTGAAGAGGGCTTCATTCTCGATGTCCTGAAAAACTACAGCAGCTACAAAGTCGCCTTTAAAATTGGCTCGGCGTTTATGGACAGCCAAGATGAACGGGTCGATGAAAAAAGTGCGAATCGGGCATTAGCCAAGTGGCTGTCACTGAACCCGGTCAACGTGGGACAGAAGGTCGAATTGATCGTTGAACACTTCAAGAAGAACGTCAGCCATCTGCTCAATGGTCAGGCCAAAGCAATGATCGTGACGCCTTCTCGCGCATCAGCGGTCAAGTATCAACTGGCCTTGCAGGATTATTGCGAACGAAATCGCTACACAAGTATCAAGTCGATGGTGGCATTCTCTGGCGATGTGCCTAATCAGGAAGTCAACGCGGCGGGTTTCAAAGAAGATCACGCGTTCAGTGAAACCAACCTCAACCCCGGCCTCCATGGTCGTGATATGCGTATGGCTTTTGACACACCGGATTACCGGGTAATGATCGTTGCCAATAAATTCCAGACGGGTTTCGACCAGCCAAAACTGGTTGCGATGTACCTGGACAAGAAGATCTCCGGCGTTGAGGCCGTACAGACGCTGTCTCGCCTGAATCGTACTTACCCGGGTAAGGACAAGACCTTTGTCATCGACTTTGCCAACGAGCCCGAAGAAATTCTGAACGCTTTCAAAACCTTCCATCGCGACGCGCAAGTAGCAGATATTCAAGATCCAAATATCGTTTATGACATCAAACAACGCCTTGATGAGATGTATCTCTACGATAGCGCTGAAGTGGCAGCATTCGGCGATGCGATTGTTGACCGGAACGTTACGCATCAGAAGTTGTATGCGCTGACTCAACCGGCAACAGACCGTTTCAACGGAAAACTCAAGCTGCTCAATGACGGCATTGAGCAATGGGAACAAGCATGGGAAATCGCGAACGAGCAAGGCGATGAACAGGACATGCAGAATGCGGACGTTCAGCGTGCTGAATTCGCAAAAAAACGCGACGAACTAATGATTTTTAGTGAAAGCCTGACCAAATTTGTCCGTACCTACGAGTACGTGGCACAACTGGTTGAGTTTGCTGATCCGACCTTGGAAGCCTTCGCCAGCTTCGCTCGCTTGTTGCGTAAACGCTTGAAAGGGATCGGCTCCGACCAGGTCGATCTCGCCGATTTGACACTCAGCCATTTCAAGATCAACCAGGGCACCTCATTGGGTGGCGTTCTTCCAACGGGAGAGACACCAAGCCTCTACAGCGTGACCGATAATGGTCTGCGGGACGCCCGGGATCGAGAAAAAATACCTTTCGCAATTGATTGAAAAGCTCAACGAAGCTTTTGGAAAGCACATTACCGATACCGATAAAGTTGCCTTTGCGGTGCACGTCTCAGAGAAGCTCCGCGCCGACATCGCGGTAATGGATCAAGTCCAGAACAACACTCGCGAACAAGCCATGAAGGCAGACCTTCCGAGAAAGGCCATCCAGGCAATTGCAGGTGCCATGAGCAGCCATCAAAGCATGGCCACGCAACTGCTTAGCGACGAAGCGACCAGAGACATTTTTATAACGGTGCTATATGAGTTGCTGAAAAAAGACGCGGGGGCAGATCTTCTCGAACAAGCCAGATAAGGGGTTTCACAAGGAACGTGAATACAATGAGCCAGAAGAAAACCCGAATCCCCCTGCCCCATCCGCCGCCGTACCGCGAAAGCCGAGTCGCGTTCTGGCTGATGAACCTCGCCTACCTGCTGATCACCTGCGCTGCCGGGCTGCTGGCTTATGCCGTCATTGATGGCTTGATCCACGGCGCGATCAGCACGATGAATCGACGCGGGCCCAACGTGGTTTACACGCTGGCACAGCAACCGCGGATGTATTGGTTCTGGATTATCTGGCACAGCGTCAGCGCCCTTGGCTTGATAGCCCTGGAAGCGGGGGCCTTCTGGCTGCATGGAAGCGTGCTGGCGGCCCCGGACAAGCCAAAGCGCAATCGCGCACATCACTAGCCCGCGAGCGCGCCTGGGGCGCCACAAGACGCTTCAGGCTAATCACCGCAACAGCGTCTGCGCCCTGCCGTTGCTGGCCAGCCAATTGAGGCGTTCCGGCGGGCGACCGGAATCGCCAGCGAGCCAAGGCGCAAAAAGCCGTGGTTGTCAGCTATTACCATTCCAGTGGAAGACCAGATTGCGGGCAGCGCCGCTGCCTACATCCGTCACGTCACGCCGCACCTCGCCGTTGCGCGTCGCAACAACGGTGTACTTGCCGGCGGGCAGTTGAACGTAAACCAGAGGGCCGGCCTGGGTAAGGGTCAGGACGGTTTGTCCCTGGGCTTTTTGAATGACCACTTCCACGTCGGGAATGTATTGATTCTGCGCACCAACGGAGAAGGTCAAGTGCAAGTTATAACCCTTGGACTGCTGAATGGCCTTTGACTCGTCCTCCCCGATACCGCCGGACAGGTAGCTGATCCCATTCTGTTGCTGCTGCTGGACCTGAACGCCGGAGTTGTCGACCGGATCGAGGCTGGCGGCATGCGACAGGGTCGGGAACATCAACACGCCAAGGGCGGCGAGTGGCAATACGAGTGAATGAATGTACTTCATGATGGCGACTCCGGGCTCTACGGAACCCAATCGTTACCTTCTTGGATTTCTGACGGGACACCCAAGTTTTAGATTGATTGGAACTTGGGACGACTGCGAATAGGACTACGTGTTGTATTCCTTAAACCTCGGACGCAGCCGGCTGCGTCCTTCGAATCGAATCGGTATTTCCCGCCGGTTTTTCGGCCTGCCCAATGCCGGATTGTTCACAGCCTGCGCGAAGACTATTGTTGGCAGCCATCCGCAAAGGTTTGAAGCCGATGAATTTGCAGGACGCGCCCTCACTGGCATCCACTCAAATCGAGCTGTCTCTGCCAACCTCCGTTCCCTGCGAACCGTTCAAGGAGCCCGCCTGCGACGGCTTCACCCTCGGCGGTTTCACCTGGCGTCACGCCGCTGCCGACACCACCCGCCCGGTCGTGATCATCAACGCCGCCACCTCGGTCCGTTGCCGGCACTATTCGCGTTTCGCCGATTACCTGTTCGCCAATGGCTTCGACGTCATCACCTATGACTACCGAGGTATCGGAGAATCGCGGCCGGCGTCGCTGAAAGGGCTGGACGCTTCCTGGTCCGACTGGGGCGCGCTGGATTTCGAAGCGATGCTCAAGCGCGCTCAGCGGGAATTCCCCGGCCAGCCGATCGACGTCGTCGGCCACAGTTTTGGCGGCTGTGCGGCGGGCCTGGGGGCCTCCGGGCACCTGATCCGGCACTTGGTGACCGTCGGTGCACAGTTCGCTTACTGGCGCGACTATGCGCCCGCCCATCGCTGGCGGATGTTCGGCAAGTGGCACCTGGTGATGCCGTTGGTGACGATGGCCTGCGGTTACTTCCCGGCAAACGTCTTGGCTGGCTGGAAGACACGCCCGCCGGCGTCGTCCGCGACTGGAGCACGCCCACCGCGCGTTACGAGAAACGCCCCAGCGGTCGCGTGATCCACGCCAAGCACGGTCGGCTGCCGTTCGCCAATGTCACCGCAAAAACCCTGGCCATCAGCCTTAGCGACGACCCCTACGGCACGATCCCGGCCATTGAGCGCTTGCTCGGCTACTTCACCGCCAGCACGACCACCCATCTGCGAATCGAGCCGAAAGACATTGGCGAAGCAGAAGTTGGACATTTCGCCTTTTTTCGTAGCCCATACCAAGCCACACTATGGCCCATTGCATTGTCCTGGCTGCAAAGCGGCGAACTGGTCCCCGGCACCCCCGGGCGGCGAGTTTCACGTAGCTGAGTGACCTGCCCTCTCAACGAAATACGGAACGACGCCCATGGCCTCCGCGAACAAGCAGCAAAAACGCGCCACCCGCGCCAAAGCCAAGGCCAAGCAGAACCGCACCCAACGGACTGCCGCACCGCTCGAGCTGGACCCGAACGATGACCGCATCGACTTCGAATCGGTGGACCTGACCGAACTGTTCAAAACCATGATCGACGCCGAAAAAATCAGCCAGCAAGCCATGTGCACGGCGTTCCTCGAAGACCCATTGCTGACACTGGTGTACGAACAGGAAGGCGAAGAAGGTGCGATGGACTTCATCCTCGCGGCGCTGATCGAGTATCGCCAGTGGTCCGCCGAAGCGGATGAAGCCAGCGCCCTGGCATGGATCGAATCCCCGGCCTTCCAGGCTGACTACGTGGCGGCGTCCGACGCCATCGCGGCCCAAACACAACCGAAAGCGAACTGAAATTAATGGCATCCCTGAACAAGCAGCAAAAACGCGCCAAACGCGCCAAGATCAAAGCCAGGCAAATCAACATCCACGGCCGCAAACCCGCCGACCTGGACGATGACCTGGGCGACATCGGCGAGCCGATCCCGGAATACACCCTGGCGATGTTCAGCAAGATGCGCGACGCCGAAGCCATCGGCCGCAACGACATGCTGCTGACCCTGCTGTCGAACCTTGCCGACATCATCAGCGACCATCCAGAACTGCTGGACATGGAAAACGCCGACAACGAAGCCATGGCCGCCACCCACCTGGCCGCCGACATGCTGATCGACTACCGCATGTGGACCGACGGCATGGACCGCGACACCGCCCAGGCCTGGCTGACCGATCCGCAGTTCATCACTGACTTCGGCACTGCGCTGGACAGCTATCGCGAAGCGCTGGACGCGCAGGAAGAAAAGGCCGAGTAATCGCCTTTGAGTAGAAACAAAAACGGCCGCTTGTCATCACTGACAGCGGCCGTTTTTTGTAGAGCCCACGAACGCACCCAGGCCTGTCGCGACCCTTTGTCGTCCGACACGTATATCCCATTGACATATCCCGCCTGAAAACTATCCTTTGGACTGCACAACTGCAGCAAAAGAGCAGGAGGACAACATGGAACAAACCACCCTTTTCATGAGCAACCGGAGCCAGGCCGTGCGCCTGTCCAAAGCCGTAGCGATGCCTGGGGATGTGAAGCGAGTTGATGTAATCGCCATCGGCAGGACGCGAATCATCACTCCCGCTGGAGAGGCCTGGGATAGCTGGTTCGACGGCGAAGGCGTGAGTACAGACTTCATGACCGACCGCGAACAACCTCTCGATCAGGAGCGTGAGTTGTTCTGATGATCAAATTCATGCTCGATACAAACATCTGTATTTTCACCATTAAGAACAAGCCCCAGGTTGTACGCGAGGCGTTTAATCGTCATCACGGCCAGTTGTGCATCAGTGCAATTACGCTGATGGAACTGATCTACGGCGCAGAGAAATCCGCAGCGCCGGAAAAGAACCTCGCTGTCATCGAGGGCTTTGCTGCCCGCCTCGAGATCTTGCCTTTCGATTACGATGCTGCCGCTCACACCGGGATGATTCGTTCAGAACTGGCCAAAGCAGGAACACCAATAGGCCCCTATGACCAGATGATCGCCGGCCACGCACGCTCGAAAGGATTCACCGTCATAACAAACAATCTTCGGGAGTTTGAGCGGGTACCAGGCTTACGAGTTGAGGACTGGGTTCATCCCGATTGAAAGACTGCCTGGAAAACAAAAACGGCCGCTTGTCATCACTGACAGCGGCCGTTTTGCATTACGCGGTGTGAATCAGTTCAACACCACCGCGCCAACCTTCTGCAGCTTGCGACGACGGGCCACGAACAGGCCGACCGCCACTACCAGCAAACTCAGGAATCCGGTCGCGAGGATTTCCACGCGGTGGGCTTCCTGGAACAGCATGATGGTCAGGGCCGCGACGATGAAGATGATCACCGCGTAGGTCAGGCCCGGGAACAGCCACATGCTGAAGGCGATTTTTTCGCCGCGTGCCATGCGCTGCTTGCGCATACGCAGTTGCGAGATGGCGATCACCAGGTACACCAGCAACGCGATGGCGCCGGAGGTGGCCAGCAGGAAGTCGAACACGGCGGCCGGGGCCACGTAGTTGGCGAACACGGCCAGGAATGCAGCAGCGGTGGACAGGATGACTGCCCAGTACGGCGTGCCGCTTTTGTTGGTGCGTTGGGAAACGGCCGGCGCATCGCCGCGTTTGCCCAGGGAGAACATCATGCGCGAAGCGGTGTACAGCGCCGAGTTCAGGCAGCTGGTCACTGCAACCAGTACCACGATGTCGACGATCAGCTTGGCATTCGGGATGCCCATGCGTTCAAGCACCGTCTGGTAGGAACCGACAGCGGCCAGAACCGGGTCATTCCATGGCACCAGGGCCACGACGATGAAGATCGACACGAGATAGAACAAGCCGATCCGCCAGATCACCGAGTTGGTGGCCTTGGAGATTTGCTGGCCCGGGTTCTTCGATTCCGCGGCCGCGATGGTCACGATCTCGGTGCCCATGAAGGAGAACATGGTGGTCAGGATCGCGCCCAGTACAGCGCCCATGCCGTTTGGCAGGAAGCCCTGGGTGTCGAACAGGTGCGAAACGCCGCTGACCTGGCTGTTCGGCAGGAAGCCGAAGATCGCCAGAATGCCGAGGCCAATGAAACCGATAATCGCGATGACTTTGACCAGGGCGAACCAGAATTCAAATTCACCGTAGTTCTTCACGCTGAACAGGTTGGTGACCGTCAGCAGCAAAGTGATGACCAGGGTGAAAGCCCAGATCGCCACGTTCGGGAACCAGGCATGCAGGATGGTCGCGGCGGCGTTGGCCTCCAGCGGAATCACCAGCACCCAGAACCACCAGTACAACCAGCCGATGGTGAAACCGGCCCAATGCCCGATTGCGCGATCGGCGTATGTCGAGAAGGAACCGGTGTCCGGCGAAGCAACGGCCATTTCACCGAGCATGCGCATCACCAGCACAACCAGTGCACCGGCGGCGGCGTAGGCCAACAGCACAGCCGGGCCGGCAGCGGCGATGGCATGACCCGAGCCAACAAACAGGCCGGCGCCAATAACACCAGCGATCGACAACATAGTCACATGACGCGGTTTGAGCCCCTGTTCGAGGCCATTAGAGCTTTGGGTGCTGCTCATTGAAACTACCTTTGCAAGGAAAGCGATTCAGTCCACCGCGTCTGGCATTTCTTTCTCGTAAAAAGAATCCAACGGGGCGTTCCGTATTCTGCACGCAATAATTGCGCCAAAATGTTACAGAGTCCCGCGAACCGCGGCTCTTAGCCTGACCGGACAGTCATCGCAAGTCATTGAGATTAATGGCAATTTGCCAGAGCGTTACCCAGCGACCCACTTCATGGATAAATCGGCGCACCATAAACACACTTAAAAAATTCGCGACGCACAATAAAAGTGCAGATCCGCAACGTTTGTCCGGTTAGCGCTTCCAACACCCCGCCAAAGCTGGCAACATCGCGCCTTTTTTACGTGACACCCGCGTGGCGTCTGGTTCAAACGGCTGTTCGGTTGATAGCAGCGCGACAGTCTGCTGTACCGATGCGACAACTTGCCACATGCCATCCGTTTACCGCCCGTAGCGCTGTTGGCTGCCATTCGAACGCTATGCTAGCTTGGCCGCCTCGCCAGGAAGGCCGCCAACAGCAGGAGCGAAACACTATGAGGAACGCACATGGCTGAGGCCACGCCCGCGCTTGAAATCCGCAACTTGCACAAACGCTACGGACAGCTTGAGGTGCTCAAAGGCATCTCGCTGACCGCCCGCGACGGCGATGTGATCTCGATCCTGGGTTCCTCCGGTTCTGGCAAGTCCACGTTCCTGCGTTGCATCAACCTGCTGGAAAACCCGCATCAGGGCCAGATCCTGGTGGCCGGCGAAGAACTCAAACTCAAAGCCGCGAAGAACGGCGAACTGGTTGCCGCCGACGGCAAGCAGATCAATCGCCTGCGCAGCGAGATCGGTTTTGTGTTTCAAAACTTTAATCTCTGGCCGCACATGAGCGTGCTCGACAACATCATCGAAGCCCCGCGCCGGGTGCTCGGCCAAAGCAAAGCCGAAGCCATCGAAGTCGCCGAAGCCTTGCTGGCCAAGGTCGGCATCGCCGACAAGCGCCATGCGTACCCGGCGCAGTTGTCCGGCGGTCAGCAACAACGGGCGGCGATTGCCCGCACGCTGGCGATGCAACCCAAGGTGATCCTGTTCGACGAGCCGACTTCGGCCCTTGACCCGGAAATGGTCCAGGAAGTACTTAATGTCATCCGCGCACTGGCCGAAGAAGGCCGCACCATGCTGCTCGTGACCCACGAAATGGGTTTTGCCCGCCAGGTGTCCAGCGAAGTGGTGTTCCTCCACCAAGGCCTGATCGAAGAGCAAGGATCGCCACAGCAGGTGTTCGAAAACCCGCTTTCGGCGCGCTGCAAACAATTCATGTCCAGCAACCGCTAACGGAGCTACCCGCATGCAGAACTACAAAAAATCTTCCTGGCTGCCGCCGTCACCCTGGCGTTCAGCGCCGGTGCCGCCGCCGAAACCTTGAAGATGGGCATCGAAGCGGCCTACCCGCCGTTCAACAATAAAGATGCCAGTGGCAATGTCGTCGGCTTCGACAAAGAAATCGGCGACGCCCTGTGCGCCAAGATGAAAGTCGAATGCACCGTGGTCACCTCTGACTGGGACGGCATCATCCCGGCCCTGAACGCCAAGAAGTTCGACTTCCTGATCTCCTCGATGTCGATCACCGACGAGCGCAAGCAAGCGGTGGACTTCACCGACCCGTACTACTCCAACAAGCTGCAATTCATCGCCAAGAAAGACGTCGACTTCAAAACCGACAAGGCTTCCCTGCAAGGCAAAGTGATCGGCGCACAACGTGCGACCCTCGCCGGCACCTGGATGGAAGACCACATGGAAGGCGTTGAAACAAAACTCTATGACACCCAGGAAAACGCCTACCTGGACCTGACCTCCGGTCGCCTGGACGGCATCCTCGCGGACAAATACGTCAACTACGAGTGGCTGAAAAGCGACGCCGGCCGCCCTTACGAATTCAAAGGCGACCCGGTGGAAGAAAGCGACAAGATCGGTATCGCTGTACGTAAAGGCGACCCGATTCGCGCGAAGCTGAACCTTGCCCTGAAAGAAATCGTTGAAGACGGCACCTACAAGAAAATCAACGACAAGTACTTCCCTTTCAGCATCTATTGATTCTGACCTGCCTGACCGGCGCCGTTCGCTGACGGCGCCGGTCCCTGGCATTGCCTGCCGCGATTTGAAAAGAAATCCATGATTATCGACCTCTACGGATTCGGCCCGGCGCTCGCCGCTGGCGCGCTGATGACTGTGAAACTGGCACTCTCGGCCCTGTGCCTGGGGCTGGTACTCGGTCTGCTCGGCGCCTTGGCCAAGACTTCCCCGCACAAGCCGTTGCAATGGCTGGGCGGCACGTATTCGACCCTGGTTCGCGGTATCCCGGAATTACTCTGGGTGCTGTTGATCTACTTCGGCACCGTCAACCTGATGCGCGCCCTGGGCGAGTTTTTCGGCAACCCCGACCTCGCACTCAACGCCTTCGCCGCTGGCGTGATCGCGCTGGGCCTGTGCTTCGGCGCCTACGCCACGGAAGTGTTTCGCGGCGCGATTCTGGCGATCCCCAAAGGTCACCGTGAAGCCGGCGTGGCCTTGGGCATGTCGAAATTCCGGATCTTCACCAAGCTGATCATGCCGCAAATGTGGCGCATCGCCCTGCCGGGCCTGGGCAATCTGTTCATGATCCTGATGAAAGACACCGCGCTGGTGTCGGTGATCGGCCTGGAAGAAATCATGCGTCATGCGCAAATCGGCGTGACCGTCTCCAAGCAGCCGTTCACCTTCTTTATGGTCGCTGCATTCATGTACCTGGGCCTGACCATCCTGGCCATGACCGGCATGTACTTTCTGGAACGACGCGCCGCTCGCGGCTTTGCGAGGAGCGCCTCATGAACTGGGAAGTCATCATCAAGTGGCTGCCGAAACTGGCCCAGGGCGCGACGCTGACCCTGGAGCTGGTGGCCATCGCCGTGATCGCCGGGTTGCTGCTGGCGATTCCGCTGGGCATCGCCCGTTCGTCGCGGCTCTGGTACGTGCGGTCATTGCCCTACGCGTACATCTTCTTTTCCGTGGCACACCGTTGCTGGTTCAACTGTTCCTCGTCTACTACGGACTGGCGCAGTTCGATGCGGTGCGTAACAGCTCGATGTGGCCGTACCTGCGCGATCCGTTCTGGTGCGCCACGGCGACCATGACCTTGCACACGGCGGCTTATATAGCCGAGATCCTGCGGGGCGCGATCCAGGCGATTCCACCGGGCGAGATTGAAGCAGCGCGAGCCTTGGGCATGTCCCGCCCGAAGGCGCTGTTCTATATCATCCTGCCCCGTGCCGCGCGCATCGGCTTGCCGGCCTACAGCAACGAAGTGATCCTGATGCTCAAGGCCAGCGCCCTGGCCAGCACCGTGACCCTGCTGGAACTGACCGGCATGGCCCGCACCATCATTGCCCGGACCTACCTGCCGGTGGAGATCTTCTTCGCCGCGGGCATGTTCTATCTGTTGATGGCTTACGTGCTGGTTCGCGGCTTCAAGCTGCTGGAGCGCTGGCTGCGCGTCGATGCCTGCCAAGGGCGGTGATTCCGCCTGCGTGCTGACGGGCGAGGCCCTACTCGCCCGTTTCGCAGCGCTGGATGCTTTTCTGATAAAGCACCAGGCGTTGTGGAAGCCTCGACCCTTTACTCATCTGCAGCTTCCTTGGGAAGCGTCCTACCCGGAACTGGCTTTATGGCTACGCGGGCGTTCGCTGGAGGAAGCGGAAAATAGCCATAACCAGCCCTGTTTACTGGATGCGCCGGAGCCGTTTGCTTCATTGGCGGTGTTGTCGCTTGAGCTGAGTTCAGTGGGCGAGTTGCCGGCGCATGCGCTTGAAGCGGCCGGGCATCGGTTGAACGTCGATGTGCCGGGGCGCAAGTGGCAGCAGATCGAGGCGTTTGCCAGTCGCCTGTCATTTGCTGCATTGCCCAAACATTGGCTGGATTGGTGCTCGGGCAAAGGTCACCTGGGTCGACGCCTGCTGCAGCCCGGACAACAACTGACGTGCCTGGAATATGACTCGACGCTGGTTTCGAGCGGGCAGGCACTCAGTCAGCGCCATCAACTGCATGCGCTGCACATCGAGCAAGATGTGCTCGCCGCTGGCGCTGCTGCTTTATTGAAAAGCGACCACACCCCGGTTGCGCTGCATGCCTGTGGCGACCTGCATGTACGGTTGATCCAGCTCGCCAGTGCGGTGGGCTGCAAACAACTGGCCGTCGCGCCCTGCTGCTATAACCGGATCAGCCTTCCTGCCTATGAAGCGCTTTGCTCGGCGGGTGTGCAATCCGACCTGCAGCTGTCCCTCGACGATCTGGCATTGCCGATGAGCGAAACCGTTACCGCCGGTGCTCGCGTGCGTCGTCAACGCGACACTTCGATGGCCCGGCGCCTGGCCTTCGACCTGCTGCAACGGCAACGGCGAGGCGTCGACGAATACCTGCCTACGCCTTCCCTGCCCAGCGCCTGGCTGGATAAATCCTTCGCCGACTACTGCCATCATTTGGCCGCACTGAAGGAGTTATCCACAATCGGCCCGCAGGATTGGCCAACCCTTGAAGCCGCCGGCTGGCAGCGACTGGCCGAAGTGCGCAACCTGGAGCTGCTGCGCGGGCTTTTCCGCCGCCCGCTGGAGCTGTGGCTGGTACTTGATCGGGCACTTTTCCTGGCCGAACAGGGTTACACCGTTCGCCTCGGCACCTTCTGCGAAACCGCGCTCACACCGCGCAATTTGCTGCTCTTGGCCGAGCATCCTTAAACGGCCACAGCCTGTGGATAACTCTGTTGATGGAATTCTCGTGGATCCAATAAATACACTGCTTAGTGACTGAAACACTGCTGGTCATTTTTTGTTCACACAAATAAAAAACCCTAAAAACAGGGATTTGCGAACAAATGAGAACGGGTCCACAAAATGGACTCCGTTCTCGTCTATCGGCCGTCCCGTTGTGCATAAGCATTCAATCAAAACGACATAACCGCCGAATCCCGGACGCGATTGGCGGAAAATTGCGTCCGGCAACCACCCTTGTTATACAGGCAGGCAAGGGCGCCGGAAGTGCGCCTGAAACCAAGAAAAATCCAACTGACAGGAAGCCACAGTGACCTTCATTTCTTACGCACAGAATTTCGAAGACGTCCGCCTGTGGCGCGCGCTAAGACAGGTCGAAAACGGTTTCTACATCGACATCGGCGCCAACGACCCCACCCACGACTCCGTCACCAAGGCTTTTTACGACCGCGGCTGGACCGGCATCAACGTCGAACCGATGCAAAACTACCACGACGCCCTGTGCCAACAACGCCCCAACGACACCACCCTGCAATGCGTGGCCAGCGACAGCGCCGACGACCTCACCTTCTACGGCATCCCCGACACCGGCCTCTCCACCGTCGACCCGGCCACCGCCCAGGAACGCACAGCCCTGGGCATGGACGTACGCCGCCAAACCGTCAAGGCCCGCACCCTCACCTCCATCTGCGAGCAATACGCCCGGGACCGCCCGATTCACTTCCTGAAAATCGACGTCGAAGGCCACGAAGAAAGCGTCCTGCGCGGCATGGACTTCGCCACCTGGCGCCCCTGGATCATCCTCATCGAAACCCCATGGGCCCGCGACCACACCTGGGAACACCTGGTGACCGACGCCGGCTACCAGGCCACCCTGTTCGACGGCATCAACACCTGGTTCCTGGCCAACGAACACCTGGCCCTCAAACCCGCCTTCGACATCCAGCCGTGCAACCTCGACAACTTTCAACTGTGCCAGGGGCATGCGCTCAGCTACCCCGTCAGCACCCATGATCTGGATGCTCAAAAGCAACTCGCCAGCGCCCTGCAACGGGCCGAACTGGCCGAGGCGCAGCTGCATGCGATGCAAAACAGCCGGAGTTGGCGCACCCTTCAGAAACTCAGAAAAGCACTGGTTCGCGGGTAAGCTGAGGGTCGAGTAAAAATAGTCTGAATTCAGGGGTTTACAGAACCAACGCAATCGCTATAATCGTCGCCCTAACACGCCGGTATAGCTCAGTTGGTAGAGCAACTGACTTGTAATCAGTAGGTCCCGGGTTCGACTCCTGGTGCCGGCACCATATAAATCAAAGGCTTGCAGCGATGCAGGCCTTTGTTTTTTCTACTGCACGTAATAAGCGACGTAATAAGCGCTACTCAAAAGGTGCAAAGCCCATGGATTGGCTGCAATTTTTCTCGTCTATCGTCAGTTCAATCGCATGGCCGGCTGCTGTAGTCATGTTGGCCTACTTGATGCGCAATCCGCTGGCCAAGCTGATCCCTTTGATCCGAACCCTCAAGTACAAGGATCTGCAGATCGACATCGGCGAGCAACTCGAAGCCGTTCGAGAACAGGTCGATGCAAAGGGCGAGACTCCAGAAATCGCAACTCAAGAACCACCGCTGAGTTTCCAGAGCCTTGCCAAAGCAGATCCCCGAGCGGCCGTGCTCAGTGCCTGGATACCGGTCGAGACCGAACTCAACGATATCTCGCGCAAGATGGGCATGGACTTGAGGTCTAGCACCATTAGGATATTGGCGGCCTTGTATCAGGCAAATGTCCTAGACGAGTTGACCTTTAACACCCTGCAAAAACTGCGTCACATCAGAAACACCGCAGTTCATGTGACGGAGGCAGGTGTTACTTTCGAGGATGCCATCAATATGGCGGATATGTGTCTGTGGGTGAACGGACAACTGAAGCGGATCAATGCCAGCCTCAGCGAGTCCCCACCATCAGCAACAGCCTTGTGAGAGTCGCCGGCCATGACTAGGGAATTGAATTTTTGGTTTGCTGTTTGAAGTGAGTATTAAAGGTATTTTTTTCTTTCATTACTCTACAAGCTATACAGGCTAAGGCTTTCAGCACCTTCCGCCCCGGTCTTTTTTTGGCCACTGCCGCTATTTTTGGGGCTATCAGGGAAGGGATTTATGCAAACCTCTCAAGCCATTGATTTATAAGGGTTTTAGAATTTAATACCTTTGTAAATACCCCACATGGCGCACTGAGCATCAGGTATCAAAGCCCCGCCATACAAGGGCTGTAGAGCATTAAGCCCGCCGTTTAGCGCAGGGTGGCGAAAAATAGCCACTTTTGACGGACACCTGAAAAATCCCGTGTCTCAATAGGTTTTTTCAACCCACATACAGGCACCTGCCTCCTTCGTTTTCCCTGGTCAAACTGTGAAACGCTACAATCTGGCGCCGAGCCCCGTTCTACCTGCCTTGCAGGGGATTCAGTCCCTTCCCGTGCAAAGCCTATCGGCCTCCGAAAAAGATCGATCGCGTTTGTGAAAACACTGCTGCGTAGGCGTTTTCCAGTTTTTCGCCCAATGAAACCGGGGACTCCAGCGTTATCCCTTCCGTGACCGCCCCGTGCGTTGCTGTGCAACTGCACTGCATTTCCTTTCAAAACTTTGCACTCTGTGAAATTGCCGATCTCCCGCAGAGCCCCACGGCCCGCTTGGGTTCCAGGTTCGTTTGCACTACATCTGGATTTGCACAAAAAAGGACACTAGGCCCGTCGGCGGGAGGGGGATAAGTGCTTTTTAAGGCTGATTTTTTTTGTGAGTATGGAATTCCGGTCAACCGACCATTCGTCGGCCGGAAACCCACATTGAATTTGATCGACATTCAGTAGGTAAACATCTTCTTCGACACGCTTACTCGCCAGGTTGCCCAACCATAAAAAGGGTGCCATGATCGGGCCATCACAGGAATGGAATCGATAATTGTATGAAGGGACTTCTAATCAATATCCAATCTTTAAAATCTTTCAAAGCCACCCGTATGGCTCAAGACTGATGCTATCTTTTATTAACAATATAGAAGAGTGCTCTCCTATGAGCACTCACAAACAAACAACAACTTAATAAGTAGAGACAACATATATGTCCAGACGTGTCGCGACATTTTTTGATATGAAGTTGTACGCCCGCGGCCACTCTAGAGCAGAGGGGAATATCGCTGACTTCCCAGCTACCCCCAAGACCATGACTGAAATTCGAACGCTAGTGGAATCCCTCCTGGATGGTGGTGATAATTTTTTAAGCAAAGGTCAAAGCGATAAGGCCGATAAGTATTATATTGCTCACACAAGTACTGTGAACGGATATTGGGTGCTTCTTATTAATCGGTGCGACCCAAGCGCACCTGACTCTGTATACAGCAACCCGGAATCAAAAGAACGCAAAGTAAATGAAAAACTTCCTGGACAAGGTTCTGAATTCTCCGCACACCTAATACTTGACGTCAAGCCTGTCAAAGGAAAAGATTATTATTTTTGTATGATCGAAGCAGCGTACGGTTCCGGATTAGGAAGTAGCGCCATTACAAGCTACTTCGCGCATGTCATTAGGCACTGCAAAAAGCAAAAACCTGATCTATTTAAAATCCCAAACATTGATGGGTCGTGCAGTAAAAGTGGTGTGCCAAATAAAGTCCATCTCGCACATGATGTCGAGCTACAGGGGCATATTTCCGACACATTTAAAACTGACCTACAGAACGGAGCATTAGGCGGCATTGAATTAATAAGTCACAAAACTGTCGGTGGCAAATGGGACGACGCAGGCTTTGTAAAGGAAAAACATCGTATTATTAAGCTAACCTTAGCGAGAGATCTAATAGGTGACGCGGTAAAAACTGTTACAGATGTATTAAAAAACGCAAAAACGGATGGCATCGACCAGATGCGCGTGAGCTTTAAAGATAACTCTGGTTCTCCAAACAACGCATTGCTTTCAGTCGACACCGGGCAACTGGCGGCAGATGGGCGCTATCTAAAACGGTATTACATCTCCTCCGCTAATGACGTCAGCTCGGCGAGTATCGAGGAAGTTAACCATGCTATAGTTAAAGAAATCCTTAAAAGCCTGGAGTGACTTAAGATGCTAAATCAAATGTTACAACCGCTTTCTTATCTCGCGATACGGCATCCGCAGAAATGGAAAGTAGATTGGCTTTTCCCCATAGCAATTTCTTTAATCTGTACCTGGTTTTCTATTGGCGCCGACTGGAAATCTGAAATTTACAGAACATCCGGACCTGTCAGCTTGTTGCTTGGTTTTCTTTCGGGACTCCCTGGGTTTTACATAGCTGCATTAGCTGCAATTGCGACATTTGGCCGGAATGACATCGACAACTTACTACCTGAACCTACGCCAACTGTAAAACTAACCACACGAGGCGAAAACATCCTAGTAAAACTTACTCGCCGTAGGTTTCTAGCCATGTTGTTTTCTTTCCTAACTTGTGAAAGTATTTCTTTAGTGTTGCTTTCGACCTTACTTCTATCCTCCGGCACATCAATTTCTAGCGTGACAATTTTGGACGGTGTAGCTGGACAAGCCCTATCGATAGCCATGACTTTCATCTATTACACATTGCTAATGCAAATGCTAACTGCGACTTTCTGGGGCCTGTATTACTTAGGGTTTAAACTTCATGAACCTCAGATATAAGGCATTACTATTACATCCCCAGCAACCACACTACTAAATACAGGCTTTGAGAGAAGCCTGTGCCTGCAAAAAGAATGTGTGTTCAAAACACTACTATCTTCATCCTGAGAACCGAATATTTATTAATGGCTAAACCCTTGACTTTCCGGATTGCAAACTCCGATAAAAGATAGAGCACATGACAGGAAGTAACTAGCTACGAATTCCGAATTTTCCTACATACATATCGCCCATTATTCGTTAAGGTCATACGACCTAAAGCATTTTCACCTCCAATGACGGAGGCTTTTTTTTTGCACGGAATAGGATGAGATATGATTTCTTCTGCACGGCTGGGCGACAAACATGTCTGTCCATTGCCTGGCCACGGCACCACCCCAATTGCCTCCGCCTCCGCTGATACAAATATCAACTTCATGGGTTCTGCACGGGTTGGCGATACCTGTGGCTGTGGCGCTGTTATTACTACCGGTTTCCCCTCGATTCAGGTGAACGGGCGTCCTATGGCCCACTTGGGCAGTCCCACCAGCCATGGTGGAACCATCATTACCGGGTCAGGCGATGTCGGTGGTGGGTTTGTCATGGGTGACACTGGCGGTGCAACCATCATCAACTTCATGGTACTCGGAGCGTTCCGGCCAGATGGCACTGTGGACGATGAAAAAATGGCCACATTGCTGGCTGATCCAAAGCTGACAGAGAAGGCAACCGCTGCTAACGCGTTGGTAGATCCCAAGGCCGCCACTAAGCAGTCGGACGCGAAGACTGACCCAGAGGCGGCGGCACCTGTCACCTGCAAAGATTCTGACATGATGGAAAAGCTGGCGGACTACATCGCTGGCGAGATGAACCGCAATATTCATGATCCGGCAGTATTGGAAATGAAGGAACTCAATAGCTTCGATCCTGAGGCTGAAACCAAGAAGTTCATGGAACTGCCCCTCTACCTACGCTTGGGACAGGACCCACAGTTCTACAGCATGGCGCTCGGCAAGAAGACGAAGGCATTCGCCATCTGGACGGAGCGTGTTGGGCAGAATCGCCCATGGGATCACAAGCCGAAATTGGCAGAACTGTTTGGCGCGTATCCTTGGCACAAGCAAGGAGCTTATGACTACTACTACGACATTTGGTCGAACATCCATTACGGGTATGTTGGTGTAGCCGGTGGACTTTCTGACAGTGTTCAGTTGGATGGCGCTGGACTTGAGCAAATAGGCTCAGACACTTGGCGCTTCATCAAAAATCCTAAGAGGTTTGATGGCCCACGGAGAACGGAAGGCGTTGAAGGGATGCGAGCATGGGACGATGCTCCTGATAGGGTATCGATCATCATCGGGATGAACCTCTACAGGGAGTATCCGAATGGCGGCATCACCGCGAAAATCATCATGGACAAGGTGTTGGCGGTGCCAATAGCCGAATGGGGTACAGGGGTTCAAAAGCATGTCTGCAAATGAGAAAAGACCGCGACATATCGGACGGTGGGTAGCGCTGTTCTTCATTGGTCTTGTTGCGCTCTGGTACATAGCCATGCCGCGTGTTGTCGTTTACTACTCAAAAGACGGCACCGAGAACATTAGTTACGTCCTGAATACACAGCACACAATCGTTCGCGGTGCGCTACTGCCCGGAAAGACAACGGGGGATGTCGGACATATCTTTCCCGACGATAAGTTTTTCATGAGGTTCGATTGGTGGAATGACAAAGGGCTAAACCATTGCGTCAACATAACGCCGCGATGGCCAACGACGGAAATTCACCTCGACCGTAACGGCGATATCGATAGCAGCGAAGGCAGCGGCACAGATATGGATCGCTTGAAGCAGTGCACCACGGATACAGCGAAGCCATAAGGTTTCATTCCAAGCCCGCCGTTTGGCGGGCTTTTGCTATCCGGTGATTGGTTTCAATTTCGAGGCTAATACCAACGATTGAGCAGCCTTCGCCGTGAATCCCGCTGCATCGGTCGGACTCGGCGTTGGTCCAGGGACGTGGGTATGTGCAGCCAGTTGTGTGTTCATCTGCTGCAACAGATCGAGCATGTCGCACGCCACTTGGAACAGATTCACGCCTTCGGAGCCGATCCAGTTTTTAGGTGCTTGCAGGCGCTGCCCCTTGCCCGCAACGCTTCGACGCAAGCCCTCGATCCGCTCCTGCATGTCGCCACCCACCGTGGCGTTGTGCTTCTGTCCAACCACCAGGTTTAAATCTCGCCCGGTGGCCTGGTGTAGATCGTCCACGGCGGCCAGGCTCGCGGATCCACCCGACAGCAGCTTGAGCGCGCCCAGTGCCTCGATCTTCTTCACGCCCCCCACCGACTCGGTTGAATGATCGTCCACCGTCCTGGTGTGAGTCTGGAAGCGCTCGGTGTTGTCCATTGCCTCCACTTCGCGCTCGATCGCCTGGTCCTGGATCTTGCCATCAGTCTTGCGCAACCAGTTGCCGGCCGCGTCGACGCGTTGTTGCACGGCGTCACTGTGCTGCCACACCTGGTCGCCCTTTGGCACTTTTGGCAGTGTCAGGCCGTGGGGCAGGATGGTTTGGATGTAGGGCTTGTGTGGCAGGCCATAAGCAAAACACACCACCACGCTGGTGCCTTCCTCCGGAAACGCAAAAAAACCCATTTCGTCACCACCCACCGGCATGGGTAGCGGAACGCCAGACAATACCGGGAGTGTCGTATCGATCTCGCCGTCCGGCCCCATCACCTGCAGGTCAACTGAGAAGCGCGGTCGGAAGTCGTCACACAGCCCAGCATTGGCCGGTGCGTCGGCCACGGCCACCACCTTGGCGAAGCGCGGCAAGTGATAGCCGCCGGTGAGTTCAGGGAATTGGCGTTCTACGCTGCGCTTTATTGCGTCGTCCATTTGATGGCCATCTGTGTGCCGGCCAACGTCACGTTCGTGATCCGCTCGCCCTGGTTGATTGATACGCCTGGTCGCAGGCCTGGCAAGGCCGCGATCATTGCGCTCTGGCTGCCCTGGTAACCATCGAAAAGGTTAACCGGCAGTTGTAGCGGCGATCGAGCACCGAAGAAGCTGTCAGCCCAGGCCCCGACGTAGATATCGCCGTCACCCTGTTGCTGCCAGATAAAATCCTTGATGCCGAACACCCGCGCCATGCTGTCTAGCGCCTGGTAACCAGCGGCGAGGTTGTAGAAAAAAGGCGTCTTAACGTGGGTATAGGCCTGATCCGGAACCCGAAAGCGCAGCCCGGTCTTGCTACCGATGTCGGCCAGCACGGCGCGCAGATCTACATGACGCAGGTTCATGGGCAGCGGGTTGGCCAGCACCGCGGCTAACTCGCGACACAGCACCACTTGCTCGATGCCATTGGTGGTGGTGCAACGCTCGACGTAGCCGATGAAATGACGCTGTAGCACCGCTTCGTTGTAGCCGATATCGAACGTGACCAACCCTTTGACGGTTACACCTGCCTTGATCGTGAATGTTGCACGGCCCGGACTCTTGAGATCCAGACGGACATCGTCATTGACCAGCGGCATGTTCACGCCGCCGATGGTCAGCACCTTGTGCAGCTTCATGCTCATGACGTGCCGCCCAGGTAGGTGTCCACCTTCTTGAGCACCGCTTCAAAGCCGGTCAACTCTTCGGGCGAGCCCGCCGATCCGCTACCTGCCACGCCATCGCCAGGCGCTGACTGGGTCGTCACCCCATTGCCAGCGCGGCGGTTCTCGACCTTCTCCGGATTGGACAGCTTTTCGCTCAAGGTGAACTGGACGATCCACTGGGCCAGGGTGTCGTCTTCCTGTGCGCTGACCCCATCAGAGAACGTCACCTGCCGGATGCCAAAGGCCTTGGCCGTGTCGTTCACGATGCGGTAGGTCTGGAGCTGGCCACCACTTGCAGTCGCCTCGGCCAGACGCATGATGGTGCGCAGGTTCTCAAGCGCCCTGTACGGGATCGTCAGCGCTACGGTCAGCGTCTTGGGCTTGAATCCCTTGTGTGACTTGTCGGTGCCCGACGTCTGGCCGCCCAGATCGTCGGCCTCGATCTTGAGGTTGGCCGTCAGCTTCATGCGATGACCGATAATCTGCTCGCCATTGAGTAGCAATGTCATAGGCCCACCAGTTCCTGGACAAAGCTCAGGCTCTCTGGCGATCCGACCAGCAGCGCGCCGGCACACAGCGGCCATTCATGACCCGGCGCTTCGCCTTCGAGCAGCTCGCGGCGCAACTGGCCAGCGTCACCCGGTCCCAACATTCGGGACTGTATCGATACGTCGTCTGCGCTGTTGGTGAACTGGGCCTTGAGATCGGCCAACTGTTGATCGCGCTCTTGGGCCTGTGCTTTTTTGCGCGTCTGTAGGTTCGCCAGGTCGGCCATCGGCGAGCTGTCGGCGGCATACCCTTCGAGCATCGCCAGTTGGCCAGCCATGGATTGACTGGCCAGTTTGGTGATGGGGCAACGCTGCAGCGGAAGCTGGCTCCAGATCGGCATTTGTCCCGCGATCGGCATGACCCACTTTTCCACCTCAAGCCTGGCCAGGTGTTCAGCCCGACGTTCGGCGCGTACCAGGTCCGGCATAGGCAGCACAACGTTGAACCGACCCAACGTCGCCGCAAGCTGGTCCAACCGGGTGGCGAGGAAGATCAGTACCAAGGCGCTTTGCTGACCTTGAGGGCGGACAGCGTCGGTGGTGTCGGTCAGCTTGTCAGCCAGCAGCTGCAGCAGGTTCGGCGCTGACAGAAAACGCTGGTGGCCGCCGCTGCCCTGGCCAACCCCGTGCTGGAATGGCGTCACGACGATACACGACGGGACGTTCTCAAACTGCGCTACCAACGCGCTGCGCCCTGCGCTGATGGCCGACTGTGCGGCCCCTGCGATAAGTCCGGGACTGGTCGTGGCGATGTCGGCCAGCATCGATACGCGCTGGCCGGTGCTAACCATTTCGCTCTGGATCAGGTCACGGGCACTCGTCATCTGGTCCATCCACTGCGTGGCCTGCTCCGGCCATTGCAATTTGATCGGTGCCCAGTCATTCGTCATGTTGTAGAACCGCGTCGATCCAGCCCGGGGCAGTGGGTTGTGTCGCCTCAGCCGGGTAGCCGGTCGCCTGCGGCCACTCGCGCACATCTTGGCGCCAGGTCAGTAGCTCGGTGAATTGCTCCGGCGTGATCGGCAACGCCCGCCCCAGGTCACGTGCATCCCGGTACTGAGAAACAATGTTCTCGGTCGCCTTCAATTTCGTATCAATCCAAAGCCGTGCCAGGACAAGCGGATCTGACTCGACAACAATATCTTCCGCGTACTTGGAGTAATTGCCGCCGTTGCTCAAAAAGTTCTCAACCGCCTCATAAAGCGAGGGGTTGTAGTCTCGGGTAACGTGGCAACGGTTACTGGCCACGGTAACCACAAAGGAACCATCATCCTTTACGCTGACGTCGCGAAACTCAACAGTCATAACTGTGGGTTCAGTGACAACGGGATTCACTACTTCATCAGTGGCTGGGGTAGTCATTACTTGGGATTGTTCTGTCATGGTGCATATCTCCAGGCGAAGCCATAAATCGTTGCTCCCCCACTAAATGAAATCACAGTGCCTCCAGGCGCCTGGCCACTTTTACCCACAACCCCTTGGCCGGCAGCGTAGTAGTGCATCAGTGAGTAACACCACGTCCCTCCGGCCGGAAGTTGTACGGCTGTTCCGGTCAAGCCCACCGCCAGGAAGTTGTTGGAGTCGGGGCGATAAAAGCTGCTCTCACTCCACAGCACGCCCAAATCCGTCGTATCCACTTGGGCACGGATTCCAGCGCTATTGGTGGCCCAGCCAAGCCGAATGGCGTTATTGCTCTGGTAGTTACCGCCGCCTTGCTGTACGGGGGTAAAGCCCAATCGACGCTGAAGATAGTGGACTGCGTTATCAGCACGACGACGGAAGTAGGGATATTCAGGCTGATCGCTAGCGAAACCGGCATAAGAAATAGAGTCAGCCATTACTCTCTGATCAAGAAACCCATTTACTTGGCCTGCGGTATAACAGTCCGTTATTCCATACCCAGCAATAGAGTTGGCCTTGTTGGCCTTGCTGTTTGGATCAAAGTTATTCTGAGTCCAGAACACCCCAAGGTCATTACCATCAACGGAAACTTTTACCGCAGTGCCAGACCATCCAATATTGATTCTGTTGCCAGATTGGCCTGGCCCGCCGCCCTGTTTAACAAATGCCCCATTCGATTCAACTTTTGTGAAGGCGTCAGTGATGCCATAACCGGCAAGGCTGCTTGCCCAATTCGCTTTACTGCCTGGATTAAAGTTTGACTCACACCAAATAAGGCCAAGATCCGTTGAGTCGACAGAGGCGAGAAGGCCCTTATTCGACCAACCGATAAAAACGCTGTTGGTCAGTTGATTGACCCCACCACCTTGTTTAACGAAAGTGGAGTTTGCTGCAGGCTTTGTATAACCATCGGTGATGCCATAACCGGCGAGCGTCGTCGGGTTGTCGCCTCCCGTGACAATGCCTTTTTGGTTGATGCTGACTTTCGTGTAGGTGCCGGCAGCGGCGCCACTGTCTGCCAGGGTGAGGGTGATATCCGCGTCGGCAGAACCGTCAAAAGTGGCGCTACCGGTCGCCGCGCCTTTGAACCTGAAGGTTCGCGCAGTGGCCAACCGCGCTGCTTTTCCCGCAATCGACGTGCCCTGGACAATTGCGTCGATGGCACTCCACAGCAAACCACGCACGGCGGTGACCATTTTGGTCGTGGCCAACACCGAGCTGCTGTTGCTCGCTTCGCTGTCACTGATCGCGTTGGGAATTTGGTCGAGTTTGACGTCTGCTTTGGTGGTCGCCCGTGCGCGCAGGTTCGGGTAGTCGCCGTTCTGAGAGGCCCAATGTTTGATCAACTCACCGGTGATTGGCTCGACTGGACGCAAATCCGTAATGACCGACGTCGCCGGCAGATCCGCCAGCGGCACCAAGTAGTGACGTGCGCCGGCACTGTCGGTGTAGTCCTCTTTGCCAGCACCGAACACCACCTGGAAGGTGCCGACCACATCACTCAGCTCACGCTGCAGCACCACGTCGAGCCAGGCCTTGTTCGGCACAGAAGGCACCGCCACGGGTTGCGCGGCCGTGCGCTCCAGGCGAATGCCCTCGACGTAAGCAATTCCGGGTTTCAGCTGATAGCTGCTGCCGACCTTCTCCAATGCCAGGCCACTGCTGAAGAAGCAGGCGCGTCCAAACACATCACGGTTGCTCAGGCGTTGACGTTCGTCGATGCCTTTCAGGCGTGCAGTGAAGTCGTGCTGCCAGGTGCTGGCATCGACTTTGATGCCCGTTAGCTGCTGCGCCCCGTCGAACACCACCAGAAAATTGCGGGTCACGTTGTTGCCGATTTGCTCGGGCAGAATGTTTTTGCGCTTCTGCTGGACCGGCACATAAGCCACCGACAACAGCACGCCTTCGCTGCTCTCCAGTCCGATCCAGTTCCAGTCGAAATCGCCGACGTCGGTGCCCATCATCAGGCTGTAAACCACCTGATTCGGGTTGACGAACCCGCTTTGGGTGACCGGCCAGGTGTACACGACCTGGGCCGCCGGCGGCTTGCCGGCAGCGCGGTTGACCGGCCCGTTCGGGTTCAACCCGGGAACGTTGGCCAACACAAAGTTGGCGATCGTCAGCGGTTGGCCAGCCGCCTGCTTTTGGGCAATAAGGCTTTCGCCGGCGAGTGTGATACTTGCAGCCATGAATACTCCTACAGGCTGGCAACCAGCGTTTGCTGGTCATCGTTGAAGTCGACCAGGGCAACACACAGTTGCACTGGGGTGATGGTGACGAAGTCGTAACGCCGGCAGGTGCGCCCGTACTGACGGATCAGCACGCGCAACAGGTCAGGGTTTTCGGAAAGCTGCGAGTCACTAAGGGTCAACAGAACGATGTCCCAGTCACGACCGGGCATGCGCTCGCTGATCTCGATGTAGCCAACGCCAAGGCGCACCAGGATGCGTTTCAGGCCGGCAGTGCTGCCGGCGTCCACCGAGTTGATAAAGGCGTGTTTCACCCGCAGGCGAAACAAGCTCTCAGGCTCGCCGTTGAAGCGCGTGACGTCGCGCTGCCAGGCCCACAGTTCCAGGATGGACAGGTGGCAGGTGTCAGCGTCGAACTGCAGGTAGGGCCAGCGCAGCCACTCGGCGGCCTGTTCCCACCAGAGCTGGGCGGTGGCCACCAGCTTGGTCAGCTCCAGCCCTTCGAGCCAAAACGGCAGTTTGAGTTTGATCATTGCAGGACCACCGCCAGGGTGCTGATCCTTGGAATGTTCAAGGCCGACACGATGTCGCTATTGGTGAACTGCAACGAGCTGATATTCGGAAACTGGGCGTGCAACTCTTCGGTCAGCCGGCTGAAACTGAAACGCGACTGAGGAAAGGTGCGAGTCGGTGCGTAGTCACTCTGCGTGCTTTCGCGGAACGCAGCACGGATGAACAGCCCGATCTCAGTCTGCAGCGTCTGCAGCTGCAGGACGGTCAGGTTGGACACCGGCCAGACTTTGACGCTGATCGCGTGCAACGTCTCGGGCATGGCCATCGCCAGCAGATCATCGCCGTGGCCGTGGTTACCGCCGTCACGGATGTGCGTGTTGATCTGCTCCAGGAACGTCGCGGCGGGCACGCCGGCGTCGAACAGCACGAAGGCATTGGCACTGCCTGGCCCACGCGGCGCGCCGTGTTCAAAGTACACGCCGTCCGCCGCAACCCCGGAAACCCGGTGATGATTGCCCGGTACACCGCATCGGTATGCCACTGGTTCACCGCTGAGAACTGGTTGCGCACGCGCAAGCGCAACTGGTCGTCATGCTCGGAATCCGCACCGGGCGTCTGCAGCCAGTCGGTGTTGTTCACCACCTGGACGATGCCGGGTACTGACTGGGGCAGCACGGCGTAATAACCCGGCGCCAGGTTGTAGCCGCTGCCGGCGCCCACGGCCTTGACCGGCACCACCAGCTGGCTCTGGCCCTCTTGAAAGCTGCGCGGCTCGGTTGTGACCAACTGATAGATATGACCGTTGAGGGTCGGCGACTGGACGACAGTGTCAATCGGGACTTCCAGTTCGCCACCGGTATTGGCCCGGGTAAACAGCAGTTCTCCGATCGCCACCGTGGCCGCCTTGCGCTCGATGTTCACCGCCCAGGCCAGCATGTCCAGCCACTGTTTGCCGGCAGTCTTGACGAAGAAGTTCGGCAGCACCGTGCCGCTGACGAACTCCAGCAGCCACAACACTGGCTTTGTGACCAGAGCCGTGATGATCCGCCAGAACGGGCTGTAAGTGCTGGTGTTGCTCAGCGTGCTGCCTTGCTCGACGGCCAGCTTTTCCCAGGCCTGCTTGAGCTGCGCTTCAGTGGTTGGCACGCCGGAATCACTGAGTGCCTTCTTGAAGTCGACGGTCACAGGGTGATCTCCAACAGGCCGAATTTCACGGTCGTGGCGGTGACCAGGTACACACCGGGACTGCTCTGAACGATCTGCGCAGTGCCTGGCACCAGGCGTTCGTCCGCTTCCACCAGCAGCTCCATTTGCTGAATGCAGTCGCGTTGACGTAGCCGGTCACGCTCGGCCACCAACGTGATCAGCAAACCGCTTTCCCGGATCAGATGCGCGATGTCCTGGGCGATCGAGGCGCGGTCAGTTACCAACAGGGGCTGGCGGGCTGGGTCGAGCACCAGGTCGTTATTCATGATCAACAGATCCACGTACTCGCTCATCAGCCGCCCACCGCCATGGCCATCATGTTTTCCAGCTCCAGCGGGGTCATAGGCTTGGAGGTATTGATATTCAATGTCTCGACATGGGTGCCAGCACGCTGGTTGGGGTTCATGGCGTTGCTCTGGCTCTGGAAGCTTTGCATCAGTCCTCCTCTCGGGACGGCCTCGGGTTTGGTGGGGCTGATCGACGTATTGGCGTTGATCGCCTTGCGGGCTTCGATGCCTTTGTCCGTCTTGGCGGGCAGCTCGATGACCTTCTCGACGCGCGCCGGCAGTACATTTTTGGGCTGCATTGAAAACGCCAGGTCAGCGGATGCCGGCGGCATGATCGACTCGGCCTGGTTGATCTGAGGTGCAGGTATCTGCAACGGCTTGAAGGGCAACACGTTGGGTTGCGGCAAGCTGACTGATGACGCGGGCAAGACCTCGACCTTCGATCCCGTCTGTGCAGCCGACGCGACTTTAGGTCCCAGCACTGTGCCCGCCGGCGGTGTGGTCACCACTGCCGGCAGCTGCGGACCTGTCACAGGCGCAATCACCGGCCCGGGCAGATCGGGCACCTTCGGCGGCTCGGGCAGGTCGCCAAACTTGGTTTCGATGTTGACGCCGGGGATTTTGTTGGCCATTTCGATCAGGCCATTGATCGCGCCGTTCACCGTGGCCAGGATGCTGTCCCAAGCCGATTTGGCGATGCCCGACCAGCCGCCCATCGAACCGAACCAGTCAGACAGGGTGGTCAACTGTTCGCTGATCCACTGAAACGCAGCGGTGTTCATTAGCGCAGCGCAAAGCTCGTCCCAGTACACGACAGCCGCGACCACGGCGGCGGCCAGCAGAACGATACCGGCCACGATCAGCAGCACCGGGTTGGCCAGCATGGCGGCGTTGACCAGCCAGATCGCGCCCTGCCACAGCAACATGCCGACCCGAACCAGGCCCATCCAGGTGTAAAGCACCACCAGACCGGCAGCGAAGGCCGCGACCAGAACGGTGTGGAACAGGAACATGGCAATGGACTTGAAGCCCTGCCAGTTGAGCAGCTTCCAGACCGTGAGCATGCCCAGCCAGACCATCTTGCTGACCCCGACAACAAGGGTCAGCAACGACATCGCGGCGATGAAGCCAAAGACGATCAGCGTCGTGATGCCGATGATCCGCGTTATGTTCGGGAATAGCTGCGTCCAGCGGGTCAAGGTCCTGGCAATACCCACCAGACGCTCCATCAGCGGGGTCAAGGTCGGAATCAGGGATTGGCCGAACGCGATGCGCAGCGCTTCGACGGCTTTGCCAAACTGCTGCCAAGGGTCGACCATCGCCTTGGCCATCTTTTCGGCGTTCTCCAGACCGCGGACCTTGCCCAGCTCGCTGATACCGTTGCGCAGCCGGTCGGTGTCCTTGGCCAGCGCGCCGATCACCTGGGCTCCTTCACCGCTGAACGCGTCCATCAGCTTGGTGCCGGCAGCGGCGCTGGTCAGGTCGCCATACTTGGCGGTCAGCTTGTCCAGGATCTGGATCATCGGCAGAGCATTGCCAGCGGCATCGGTGAACGTGAGGCCGGTTTTCTCAGCAGCTGCGCCCATATTTTCGAAGAACGCCTTGTAGCGCCCGCCGGCGTCGCCGCCTTCCATGGTGCTGGACAGCGCACCGATCACGGCCATCTGCTCGGCCACGCCCACACCGGCCTGAGTGGCTATCGCGCCCACTTCCTTGAACGCGTCCTTGAGCTGGGCCCCGTCCGTGCGGAACAGCTTCACCGCCAGCGCCGTTTGCCCGGTCAACTGCTCGACCCATTCGACTTTGCCCATCTTGTCGGCTTCGGTCTTGAACAAGTTGTACATGGTGCCCAGGTACGCGCCGGCGGTTTCCGCGTCGGCCTTCGTGACCTTGGCCAGCAGGTTGCTGGAACTGGTGATGGCGGCCAACTGACCGCCGACCAGGCCCTTGATGGCCCCATCGATGACGCGTGACGAGGCCACAAATTCGGCGGCGCTGGCCGCGTAGTCGATCGAGAATTCCAGGGCGGTCCGGTTCAGGGACGACAGTGCGTCCTCGGCAGTCCCGAGGGCGCGCATGCCCCCCAGTGCCCGATTGACTTCCAGCGCCGGTTCCAGGGACTCGGTGATAGCCACGCCTGCACCCACCATGCCGGCCAGGCCTGCACCCATCTGAATGATGTTCTGCTGACTCTGGGCGGCAAGGTCGCTAAAGCTGGTTTTCACCTTGCCCAGGGGGCGCTGACCTTGTCGGTCAGATTGAGGATGAAAGCCAGGCGGGCGGAACGGTCAGCCATCAGGGTTATCCGTTAAAGGCAGTGGAAATGCCGTTGGCGACGGCAATTTCCATGCGTCTCCAATGTTCGTCTTCCAGCCACTTGGCGGTGCCCATGCTCTCGATCGTGGGTTCAGCGCCAGGCAGCCAGCGTTGGGTCAGGGCCAGCAGCTGGCCCAGCCCGTCTTCGGTCAGGCCTTCGGCGTGGTCGAGGGCTTTTTTACGATCACTTCAACGTCCGGCGAATACTCTTCCAGCAACGCACCGGCGAGGGTCATGGTGGTGATCGGGTTTTCCAGCAGCACTTTCAGTGCGGCCTTGTCTTCATCCTTGACCGTGCCCATCAGCAGGTTATGGGCCGGGGCGACCTTGTTGGCCTGGGTGGTGGCGTTGAAGTACTTGGTGATGACCTGAGGGGTCAGGGAGAACGTAAATTCCTTGTCGCCACGTTCCAAGGTGATGCTGCGGTTTACTTCGCTCATGTCTGTGATTCCGTAAGGTTGAGTTGCAAAGGGTCAGGGTTGTGCCGGCGTGCGTTGCACGACCTGGCGGATGTAGTCCTGCAGGCCGAGGATCATTTGCCGGCTTAAGGCGAGCTGTTCTCGGAGGGTGAAATAATCCGATCGAGCGTCTGCTGCGAGTTCGGCGCTGCCTGCATCAGCCAGGCCGGAGGTGCCGCTGGCACCGGGCACTGCGGGGCAAATGGCTTTGATGCGCAGCCGGTAACGGCCATCAGCAACAGCGAGCTGCAGAGCATTGATTTGAGAGCGGGCACTGTTCAGTTCCTGGGTATGTTGGGTGTCGAGCTGGTCCCGCGCTGCGAGCTGCTCGCCAGCCAGGCGGGCAGCCTCTCGCTCGGTGTGCAGATCTGCAGTGACGCCGACCAGATCAGCGCGGGCAGCGACGAGCTGTTTGCCCTGGTACTCGAAAGCGCACCAGGTCAGCAGACCGACCACCAGCAAAAACAGGGCAAGGCGCAGCGGGCTGATGGTCATTTCAGGCAAAGCCTCATCTCAGCCAGCCGGCGGTTGTGCAGGCCACGGACAAAGGTCTTGCGACCATCGGCACCGGTCACATAAGCCCACACCGGCGTCTTGCCGTCGGGGGCCCAGGCCAGCGCCTTGCAGCCCTCAGCAATGCGGCCCGCGTTGATCAGGCCCACGGCACGGCTCGCGCACGTCGTCGGCACGCCAAGGTTGTGGCCATGACTGCTCAAGGCGTCGAACGTGTTCTGCCCGATCGCCTGGTTCGTCAGGCAGTCGGCCAGGCTTAGTTGGCCCTTGGCGATGACCAGGCCTTCGACCTCGGCGCAACGCGCATCGGACCAGTAGTCACCGACCACGACCGGATCCGGGCTGGTATGGCGGGTGATGCCTTTACAGACAGTGGGCAATCCACCGGCCAGCTTGTCGGCATACACCACGTTCTGGCCATTGCCTTCCCAGGTGCCCAGGAACGCGGTCAACGTGCCGCTGCAGAGCACCAAAACGCCGGCGACGATCTTGTTGCGCAGGCTCATACCTTGCCCTTCCAGTCACGCAGCATCTGGCGGTACTTGGGAACCAGCAGCAGGATCTGCAGCACCATGTAGAAAGCGGTCAGCATGTAGGCCACTGCCGACCAGTCGACGGCACCTGTCACACCAGTGGCGGCTACACCGATGGCGGGCGACGCCTTTACCAGGGCAATGGCGGTGTCCTGAGCAGCCTGATTCGTGCTCATCGGCGAAGTCCTTTTTCGGTCAGGGTTTGGCAAGGCACGCAACGGGTCATGCCGCCCAGCGCCTGGCGCGCTAGCGGGATCTCCTTGTCGCAGTCCTGGCAATGGGTGAGGCTTGGCCCGCTCGCTCGCGACTTGGCCAACTGGGCCGCAATGGCTTGGTCGCGTTGTCGCTGCTCCAGAGCCTGCGCACGATCGAACGGGCAGACCATTACGTCAGGCCTTCGATTTCAGCAGCAGCCAGGTATGGCACACCGTTGATCTTGATGAAGTCCGGACTGGTGACGTCGAAAGGCACCTTGTGGGTGTTCTTCGCGCCGCCCTTGGGATCGATACTCAGCAGACTGGAGACGCGAACCTTGCAACCGAACGCCTCGATGCGCAGTTCCTCTTCGCCGGCCTTGGCGAAAAACACGATGTCGAACGGTTCCAGCTCACGGAAACTGCCGGATGTCTTCGCCTGCTCGATCAGCAGATTGAAGTTGGTGGTGTCCAGCTCCAGTTCGCCCGCTGCAGCGACATCGCCATCAACATGGCCGTTGGGCACGCCCTTGGTCTGGGCCACGGTGCTGTTGTCCGTGATGTCCAGGGTGCCGGCCTCCACGTGAACGAGCAGATCGCCCAGGTTTACGTCGAAGTTCTTACCGCCAATTTTTGCGGCCATGGGGTTACTCCGAATCCGTTACGGAAAGATCGAGCGCGATGTTTGCGGTCAGGTCTTTCGGGCAGTTGAGGGGGCGCAGCTTGAGGTAGGCCACGACAGAGGTTTTGCTTGTCCAGGTCAGCACGATGTCGCCGTCCTTGGGCTGCTCGATCTCGCCTGGGAACACCTGACCGGCGAACTTGGTGGACTTGGCCATCGCACGCAGCGGGGCCATGAGCTTGGACGTGGTGGTCGCCATGCTGTTGGCCGAACTGTTCAGGCTCCGATCGCCCACATAGCGAATCAGCAGGATCCGCACGCGGCGGGCAGCCTTGTCCACGACGCGCAGGTTTTCGATTACCTGGAAGTCACTGCCCGGGGCGTCCAGCAGATTGCCGTCGCCCCAGTAGGTGCCGGGATAGTCCGGGTATGTCTGCGGCACCGACAGGCGCGCTGCGTCCAGTTGGGTCAGCACGGCGGACGTCAGTGCTACGCCGTCCAGATCCTTGGGCTCAGCGCCCAAGCCAACCAATGCGCCAGTCGCTACGCGCATCGGCGTGTCGGCCACGCTCACGGAAGCGTTGGCCAGACGACCGGCCAGAACACCCAGGTTGTTGCCGTGCAGTTGCGGTACCGGCAGGACCCGAGGCGCAGCCAGGCCGTCGACGATGGCTTTCTGCTCGATGACGTAGGCGCTCCAGGTCAACTGCGGGGCAATGCCGGCAGTGGCAGCCATCACAAAGATGCGGCGGCCCAGTTTGTTGCTCAGCTCAGTGGCCGCAACGTGCATTGCTGACAGCTCGGCCTGGGTGGTCGACGGCTTGACGACTACCACCGCTTCGAAGGAATACGTGCGGGTCGCGCTCTCCAGAGCCTGTTGCCAGGTGGTGTCGTCTGCGATCGGAGCGGCCACGCAAGCCCAGCGATCGCCGCCGTTGGCACGCGCCGCCAGGATTTGGGTTTTCAGGTCGCTGACCTGAACGCCCAGCTGGATGTCCAGATCGCTCTGGGTATCCAGCGGGAGCAACTTGCCGACGTTCTTGGCGGCGGGACCGATGAACAGGAAATAGCGTTCGATCTCGGTCACGGCACCCTGGCCGAGGTTGAGATTGTTAACGCTGACTTTGCCGAGTGCCATAAAGCGGTGCCTCGTTAGCGGGGTGAATTAAGGATTTGTTGCAGCACCAGATTCACCAGTTGGCTGGTTTCACTGTCGCTGGCACCGAGGATCTGACGTGCAGGTAGCCGGATGTCCCAGCTCTGCGCGCCGGCAGATTCGGCTCGTTGGTCGTCCAGGACGCGGATCAACAATCCCGCCCGGGCGTAGTTCAGGTGTTGCTGGATCCACGCCACTGATGGACGTGTCAGGGTCTTTTTGCCGGTCTGGCGGGTTTTAAAGCCCAACCGACGCAGGCTCTTGGCCTGCTTTTCTGTGGCTGCGGTGCCCGGAGGGACCTTGTTCCACTGACGCATCTGCGCGGCGGTGCGCCGTTCGGACACGCCGTTGTGTTGCTGCGAGGCAACCCAGCGGGTCAGGGTGTTACGCCAGCCCAACTCGGCCTCGTCTCCGGTCAGGCGTGTGACATCGAGCAGCTTGCCCAGTCCCGCTTCCATCTTTTTCTTGCCCTTGGACGTGTCCTTACGGGCCTCAAACGGTGTGCCGTCCAGGTTCTGCTGGTTGCGGACGCGCTGGCGGCTCAGGCTGCGCACGCGCTTGGCCACGTTGTTCAGCAGGCGCTTGCGCTTGGGCGTCGGCAATTCCATCAGAGCCAGCAGATCCTGGGCTTCGAGCATGCCGCGAATGTCCAGATCAAAGGCCATGGCCGGTCACCTCGCCGGTTTCCGCGACCCACAGTTCGAATGGCACGAATGACCAGGTCTGACCGAAGGCCTCGATCTCGCCGGCAGGATCCTCGGCCAGGTACTGGGCTTCAGTGAACTGAACTTTGATGTCGACGTCGGCCAGGTCGTTTTCGAGCATGACCACGTCGAACACCACATTGGGCAGGCCGTCACGGTCCTGGTCGTGGGTTTCCAGCCAACTGCCCACCAGGGCAAACAGGCGGGCCGGATGATCTGCGAACCGCTCGATCGCGATTGTCGCGCCGTAGTTCATGTCACCCATGTGCATGCCCAGGGTGTCGGGCTTCCAGACCAGTTCGACCTGGACCTGGTCGGTCCAACTGTCGAGCTGTTCGGGGGCCACCAGGCGGCGATCAATGAGGTAGGCCGTCAAAGCCTGCAGCTTGATCACAGCAACACCGCCGTGATGCGCCCACGACCCTGCAGCGACCGGACGGCCTGCTGACTGAACTCCAGGAATGTTTCGCCACGCTCGGGCAATTCTTTGCCGGTGTTCTCCGCGCTGTCGCGGCGGGTCACGGTGGCGAACTGAGTCAGCAAACTGGCTTTGGCGCGGCAGTACACGGCGCGCTTGTACGTCGCTGTGTGAAATGTGCGCTCCGGCAGCACCATAGGGTCCGCAGATTCCACGGTGGCGATGCCCAGGTTCTGCCATTGGCCTTTGCGCTTGGCCAAATCGTGATTGACCTCGCACATTGCGGTGGTCAAATCAGTGACCAGCATGTCTACCAGGTACTCCGCCGGCAGGCGGTAACCTTTCTGGAACTCGGTCACGGAGAGGTTCGGCCAAAAGCCGTCGTTCTCGATCGCCTGTTCCACAAAGGTCGTGGGTTTCCCGGAAAAGCTGCTCATTGCTGGCCACTCAAATAGGGGCGGGAAAACTGTTTCAGTGGGTCAGGGCCATAAATGGTTGGCTCACATCCACAGTTTCTCGCCGGGGGGTAGTCGGTTATTCGGCAGCTTTCTCAGCCAGTTCTTTTGTCAGGGCTTTGCGAGCGCCCTCCAGGCGAGTGCCCACACCGACAGCTGCGTGCAACTCAGTGGCGCGTTCGAAGTGGGCAATAGCTTTGGCCCAGTCCTTGGCGGTCATTGCGCGGATGCCAATCAACTTGTGGTACTTGGCCGGGATCTGTTCGGTGAGCTGCCATTCGCCATCGACACGCGGCAACAGGTCGGACAGATACGGTTCTGGGCTGCGGCCGGCCTTCTGCTCAGCCTCGGCCCACTCAATCACCGCATCGGCGACAAAGGTCGGCACATCGCGCTTGAAGCGCTCAGGCATCGGCTGGTCTTGCGCCATGGCGAAGTTCGCCAAGTCCAGGCCAGCTTCGAACTGCACGGTGTCAAACAGCCAGACCAGGACCTGCATCACTACCGAGTTCGGGAAACTCAATCCGGAATCGCGGTAGCGCTGCACGTAGTCCCGGTACTTGGGCAGCAGCTCGTCACGCTTGAGCTGCTGTCGCAGTTCGCGGCTGTTGATCGCACTGACGCGTTCCAGGTCCTGCGCCAATGCGTCTTCCATCAGCCTCAGGTGTTTCTTCGCGTTGGCTGGGCTGGACAGCGCGGTGGCAGATGAATACGCCACCGCTTCGGCACCGGCGCGTGCAGCGGCTGGACCTTCGGCCAGAGTTCGGCGCTTGTGCGCCAGTGCCAGGCTCATCAGACCAGCTCCACGTTTTCAGTCATCGCGAACTTTTCCAGCTGCTCGATCACATAGCCTTCGTTACGGCTGTTGTAATCCTCGACGCGGGAGCGTTTCGGGTTGTCGATGGTTTGCTTACGCCAGCTGGAGTCCTGGAAGTAGATCGACAGGTTGTCGAAGCTGGTGACCACGACGCCGTTGACCGGGAAGAAAGGCACGCTAAAGCTCGGCAGACCGCCATAGGTCGCGATGACCTGGGCGTCTTCGATGCGTTCTTTTTCGGTCGGAACATCGCCTTGCTTGGCGTAAAGCTTCGCCTTGTCGGCGGCCAGCAGATCGCTACCGATGATGGCGATCAGATCACCGCCGTCACGCAGACGCTCGTCGACCATCTGCTTGGTGTCGTGCACCAGGGCGTCGAGGTTGGCGTAATCACCGCCCTCGCCCAGCGTGACTTTGCCGGCAGTAAGACCTTGAGCCATAACCTGCTGCGGGATCTGCTCGCGAGCAATCTGCAGCCAGCCCTTGTTGACGTCCTGCAGCATCGGGTGGGCGACGATATCGGTCTGCGTAGCAGCGCTGGTGCCATGGAAGCCGATCATGATGCGATCGAGCGCAATCTGTTTCTGCACAGCAGCGGAGTACTTCTGATGGAAGTCCGGGAACTTCGCCCAGGCGTCGATTTTCGCGTATGGCAGGCTGACGTCGGACTCGGTGGAAAACAGCTCGTAAGTGTTTTCGTCGAGCGCCGAGCCGTCCTTGGCTTCACGATCGGTGGTCTTAGTGTTGGTGCGGCCGGTCACAGGACCAGAAACGCCCAGGAACACTTTCTGACCTTTGATCTCGCTCACGCCAATGACGTTGATGCGCTGCAGGAAGTCCGACTTGGCAGTGATCGCCTCGTTCAGCTCTTGAGCGATTGTCGGTTCAACGCTGAACATCTTGCTGGCCAGCTCAACGCCGTAGTTCTCGGCGATATCGAGCTGCATCTGCGCGAACATCTTCGCGCCATAAGCGCTAAGGGACTGAGCCATGTCAGAGCACCCGCTTTTTGGTGTCGGTGGAGCCGGTGGTTTTCGGCAGGACGCGGCCAACTGAGGTGTCTTTCAGCGCGCTGAACTCTTTTGTCAGCGCTGCCAATTGGGCGGCCAGGGTCTTATTTGCACTGGCCTGGCTTTTACTCTTGAACTCAGTTTCGGCGGTGGTTACGACCGTATCGACAGCCGCCTGCACGTCGTCGACCAGTGCCGCGTCGGGTTCAGGCGCTGCGGCGGCAGCGATTTCGATCACGGAGTCCAGTCCTGCGACGATGATCAGGAGTTGATCGCGCAAGGCCTTGAGAGCCGTGCCGGTGGTTTCATCCATTTCGTTGTTCTCTTCGGGAGTTGTCGGGGTGGTTTTTTCTGGCACTTCGTCAATACCGAAGCGTTTGAACAGGCTGCTGAACATGCTCAGAACCTTGCCGATGTCGCCGGTTGGCTCGTCTTCTTTCAGCGCGCCGAGAGGCACGGCAGCGGCGTAATGCACAGGCTTACCGGTCTGACGGGAGAAGTAGAGTTCCTGGGTGCCGAGGCTGGCCGGCGAATCGGTCACGGCGAGGCCAGTCAGATAGGCCTTGCCGGTGTTGGCAAAGTCCGGGGTGACCTCGATGCTGGTGAACAGTTTTTCACCCTGGTCATTGAGATATAGCAGTCGCTGGTTTGGCTTCAACTGGGCTTCCAGCGCCACTTGGCCAGGCTGCAAATCGTCGGCGTCCTCAACCAGGCGCACGGCAAATACGGTGCCGTGAGCACCTGGCCAGCGTTCGTGCTCGCACCAGATCGTCGCCGTATAAGTTGCGATGCTGTAGGTCTCAGCGATATCGCGCAGTTCCTGGGGAAGGATTACGCGACCATCAACGGTCGGGCCGCTGGTGGCGACACGTTTCCAGAACGAAACAAGGGAACGGGGCATGGGCGATAACTGCGCTCAATCGGTGATTTGAGCCGCCACGATATTCACCGAAAGAGCACCAAACAAACGGTTAACTTTTGCTTTGGTCCTATATCGCAGATATAGGTGAATGGCGGATTTTAACCCCGCGTTTCCAGCGTTTTCGCCGCATAGACTGCGGCCATGCCATACGCCCCCGAACTTAAAGAAGCTGCCAAACGCCTCTATTTACGCCGCTGCAAGCCGCGTGAAATCCAGGCGCAATTGTCCCTGCCCAACATCCGGATCATTTACTACTGGATCCGCCAGGGCGAATGGGACGACATGCTGTCGGACGAAGAACCGCTGACCGCCGTAGGCCGGCGAATCACCCTGCTCCTGGACAAAACCACATCGCTGTCCAAAGGCGATCTGGACGAGCTCGACCGACTTACCACCGTCCGCGAGCGGTTGTTAAAGCAGTCGGTGAAACCGGCGCCGGCACCGGTCGGTGATCCGCCGGCGGACGATGGCCAGCGCCGAGAGGGTCAGCGCAAAGATCGGGGCGATCGCGGCGACAAAGGCGGTAAGAAGCGCGAGAAGAAAGCCAAGAACGAAGTCGGCGATCTGACCGAGGTGGACTTTCTCGACAAGTTCATCAGCAAGATGTACGGCTATCAGAAAGAGCTGTTCGCGGCCAAACAGAACCCGCTGACTTGCCGGATTCGGAACATCCTCAAGAGCCGCCAGGTGGGCCTGACCTACTACTTTGCCGGCGAAGCGTTTATGGACGCCGTGCTCACCGGTGATAACCAGATTTTCCTGTCGGCCAGCCGCGCCCAGTCCGAGATTTTCCGCAGTTACATCATCGCGTTCGCACAAGAGTGGTTCGGCCTGGAGCTGACCGGCAACCCGATTGTGCTGAGCAAAGACGGTAAGCCCTGGGCTGAGTTGCGTTTTCTCAGCACCAACAGCAGCACCGCCCAGGGTCACCATGGCCACGTCTACGTTGACGAATATTTCTGGATTCGCGACTTCGAAAAACTGAACACCGTCGCCAGTGCCATGGCCACGCACAAAAAGTGGCGCAAGACCTACTTTTCAACGCCCAGTGCCGTATCGCACCAGGCTTACCCGTTCTGGACTGGCGAGAAATTCCGCAACAGCAAACGCAAGAACGCCAAGGATCCGTGGCCGAGCGAAACCCAGGCAGCGGCTGGCTCGCTGTGCCCCGACGGGCAATGGCGCAAGGTCATCACCATCCTGGATGCCATTGCCGGCGGCTGCGATCTGTTCGACCTTGAGCAGTTGCAGCTGGAGTACGACGAGGACAAGTTTCAGCAGCTGTTCATGTGCAAATTCATCGACAGCACCATGAGCGCCTTTTCCCTGTCCGACCTGGAACGCTGCTACTCCGACCTGTCGTTGTGGGCCGACTACGACCCCGACGATCCGCGCCCATTCGGCAACAGCCCCGTGTGGATCGGCTACGACCCCAGCCGTACCCGCGACGACGCCAGTTGTGTGGTCATTGCTCCGCCGTTGGAACCTGGTGCCAAGTTCAGGATTCTGGAAAAGCACAGCTGGCGTGGGCAGTCGTTCAAGTACCAGGCCGAGCAGGTCAAAAAACTTACCGAGCGTTTCAACGTGCAACACATCGGCATCGATACCACCGGCATCGGCTACGGCGTGTTTGACCTGGTGCGCGACTTCTACCCGCGTGCGACCTCGATTCACTACAGCCTCGAAACGAAAAACACCCTGGTACTCAAAGCGCAGGACACGATTCAGGGCAGCCGGATCGAATGGGATGCCGGCTGGAACGACATCGCTCAGGCGTTCCTGACGATCAAGCGGGGCACTACGGGCGGCGGCCAAGTCACGTACAGCGCATCACGCACCGACGCCTCGGGGCACGCCGATATTGCCTGGGCGATCATGCATGCCCTGGCCCACGAACCCCTCAACACCAACAAGCAGCGGCGCAGCCGCTACACACTCAGCGGATCCAGCACCAATGGGCAAACCAGCAAAAAACCAGCAGCACAAAACAGCACCAGGTCCGATGCGCGCGTTTTCATTCGGTGCCCCCGAACAGGTTCTGAGCGAAAACATCGGGCAGTACCTGGGCGTGTTTGCCACGCACGACGGCCGAATCTACACGCCGCCGGTGTCGCGCCAGGGCCTGGCCAAACTGCTGCGCGCCAACGCACACCACGGCGCCATTCCCGGGTTCAAGCGCAACCTATTGCTGCGTGAGTTCATCCCCTCGGAGGGCTGCTCGATCACGACCATGGGTCGTGCCGGGCTCGACTTCATGGTGTTCGGCGAGGCTTATTTCCTGCGCAACCGCAACGCCTTCGGCCAGGTGCTGGAGATGGAGCATCTGCCGACGATCAACATGCGGGTCAAGGTGGATGGTGGTTTTGTGATGCTGCTGCCGGACGGCAAAGAAGTGGAGTTCGACCAGGACGAAATCGAGCACGTCATGAACTACGACGTGGAACAGAACATCTACGGCGTGCCTGATTACCTGGGCGGCATGCAGGCGCTGTTGCTCAACGAAGCCGCAACACTGTTCCGCCGGCGCTACTACAGCAACGGCGCCCACGCGGGCTACATCTTCTACACCAACGACCCGAACCTGAGCGAAGACGACGAGGACGAACTGAGAGCCCAGATCACCGCGAGCAAGGGTGTGGGCAACTTCCGCTCGATGTTCGTCAACATCCCGGGCGGCGACAAGGAGGCGATCCAGATCATTCCCGTGGGGGACTTCCAGGCTAAAGACGAGCTGGAAAAGGTGAAGAACATCACTCGTAACGATGTGATCGCCGCTTGGCGTATGAACCCGGCACTGGCTGGGATCATCCCGGAAAACAGCGGGGGCTTTGGCGATATCGAGAAGATCGATCGGGTGTACACCAGCAATGAGATTCGGCCGATCTGCCAACTGTTTAACCAGCTCAATGACACGCTACGCGAAGACAGGCGATTCGACTGGAAGAAACAAGCAGAAGCAGTTGATTCAACTGCATAAGACGCTAACCGCACTACATATTGTGGCAACATGGTAGCGATTGGCTGCCCTGGGGAGGGACACAATGCGAGTTGAATGCAAATGCGGGCACAGAGGACGGATCGCTTCACGAGAGAAGTTTTCCGTGGATTTCGTGAAGCTGTACTGCCAGTGCCTGGATGCAAAGTGCGGGCACACGTGGGTTGCGGAACTGACGTTTTCTCACACGCTGAGCCCGTCGGCTCAGTCGTTCGAAAGGATGCTGCTCGATCGTTTGAAGGAAATGCCCAGGGCGAAACAGCGGGAGCTGTTCGAACAGCTCGGGGCGCAGGCAGTTGCGTAGCGCGCAAACCGCCGACTTCAAAGCGTCGGCGATCGGTTACACCAAACCGGGGGTTAGGCGATCGGGATATCAGCTATTGGCTGATTCTTTTGGATGGGTTGCAAGAACCTCGGAAAGCCGGTGGAGCTGACCTTGCTCCTGTTCACTCAATGACCGGTAAAAGCCAATGAGACGGCGTTCCGCTTTGCTCAGGGTTTGCTGTTCGAACTCTGCAAACCCAACGCAAACAGGTTCCTTTTTGATGCGATCCAACATGCTAACTACTCCATAAAGTGCATTGCTGAATCGGCGTTATCGGGGCGGGGACTGGGTTTCGAACGAGGGAGTTAACAAATGCGGAACAAGCTTTGTTACAAGTTAATTCGATCTCTTGGCCGCATCATCGGCCATGGCCTGAAGAAAACGGCGGATCGCCTTTTTGTCTTCTTCCGTAATGCTCCTGAACTGAGTGATCAGTTCCTCTTCTGCTGCCGTGAACATTTGCCCAAGCGGCGTGGAACGGCGACCAGTGAGCACAAACGCAGCATCGGCGCCGTGCTCTTCAAGCGCCGCAACGTAGCGGAGATCGAGCGAATTCGCTCCCAGCTCATAGTTCTTTTGTGTCCCCCTACTGACACCTAGAAGCACTCCAAACTCTGTCTGACTCATCCCTAAGCGCTCGCGCTCTTCCCTTAGGCGTTCACCTACTCGATCAGCTATGAGCATTTTTTTATTCACCACCATTGACTTGATCATTTTTTTGACCAAGAATCACCACAGACGAACACAAGTAAACACAACTGAACAGAGTGCGCACTATGCCCGCCACCGTTACACCCGAGCAAGCCCGAGAGGCGTTGAATCGCAGAGGGATGAGTATTGCGGAGTTCAGCCGGAAGCACGGACTGAACAAAAATTTAGTCAGCGACCTGTTGAACGGTCGGATCAAAGGTCGCCGTGGGGAGGCACATCGCGCCGCCGTGCTGCTCAATATCAAAGACGGCGTTATCGAACAGTAACGGCACAGACCAACAGGGAACAGTAGAAGATGAAAAGCCCCGTTCTAGAGACCCGCAAAGAAGTTATGAGCGAGATCATTCGCAGCTATCCCGGTGGACGCGAAGGCGCAGCCGCTCGCTTGGGAATGAAGGTCAAAAAATTCGATAACCACGCCTATGAAAGTGCCAGCTGTAGCCCACTGAGTGACGCTCAAGTTTTCATGCTTGAACAAGATCGCGGCACCAGCCACTTCCCGAACTATGTTGCGCAAATGTACGGCGGCCTTTTTGTACCCGTCGCAGACCCCGACACGCTGGATAACGTCGAGCTGTACGCCCGATCAGTTCAGGTTTCCGCAAAACGCGGCTGTGTTGACCAGGCCATTGCCAAGGCGTTGGAAGATGGTTCGATCAACGCTGAAGAGGCTGAAATCATCCTCAACGCTCACAACCTCCACATGGCCGCACGGCATGCTGAAGTGCTGGCAGCGATCGACCTATACCGCGCCAAACCGGGGAAAGGCCAATGAACAATCTGCCCGCAGTACAGGAATATCAGGACATGCTCAAAGCCGCGGCGCTCGTGTTCCTTGAGCGGCACCGATGCGAACACCTGGGCGACGATCAGCAATTGTTCGCCCGCACCGTGCAGCACCTGGTTTCGGATTACGACGCGCTGACTCAGTCCGCTGAAAAGCTGGTGCACTTGGCCAGCAGCGAAATGTCAGCGGTGAGCGATCGGCAACGTTTGGACATTCGCAACTGCACGTCCACCCACACCGTCATCATCGACACCGCCACCGGCAACGCCTGGGCAATCCCGGTCAGCCTGATCTACGAACGCATTCTTATCGCACCGGATAACGGGCGCTTCCGCGTCACCGCTTCGTAATTCCCACCCAATAAATCGCCTGTCCCACCGCCGTGGGTTTGGGTGAGCTGCGCCCGAAATTGAGGTTTGACGATGGAAAACGCCATGAACATCAACGCAAAACTGACGCCTACCCAGGCTCAAGCGCTCTTGGCCAACCTGCGCGAGCAATACCGTCTCAGCCTCAATGAACTCTGGTACGCAGACCAGTACCGCCTGATTCCCGATGGACTGCGCCACGGCTCAATCCTCGCCAACAGCCCTGTGATGGCCGCTCAAAAACACATGATCGGCGCCCTCACCTTCAGCCTCAAAGCAGTGAAATAACCATGAGAGACGATCTCCGACACGATGTTCTGCAACGCCTTGAGTCCGACTACGGCCTGAAACACCGTAGCGGCACCGACTACATGCGCGGCGGCACTTGTCCGAACTGCAACCAGAAAACGCTGTTCACGCGTTTCTCAGCCCCTTGGATGGTCATCTGCGGCCGTCCTGAGAAGTGCAAGCACACGATGCCCGTCAAGGAAATCTACGATGACCTGTTCGAAGACTGGAGCAAGCGCGCACCGGTAACACACGATCAGCCGAACGCTACAGCACGGGCCTATCTGGAATTTGCGCGGGGGTTTCGTCTTGAAGTCCTCTCGGGTTGGTATACGCAGGACAGCTATTTTTCCCCTGAATTAGGCATCGGCAGTGCCACGGTCCGGTTCCCCCTGGAGAAAGGTGGTTACTGGGAACGGTTGATTGATAAACCACATCGTTTCGGCAAGAAGAAAGCACGCTTCAAATCCGGCGAAAGCTACAAAGGCGTGTGGTGGTGCCCTCCATGCGTTGACCTGCTCGAGGTCAAAGAGCTTTGGATCACTGAGGGGATCTTTGACGCAATTGCACTCATCCATAACGACGTTGCGGCAGTGGCCGCGATGTCATCCAACGCCTTCCCCGAGGCATCGCTGAAGAAGCTTGTGGAGTTGCGCGGCAGCAAACTGCCAACACTCGTTTGGGCGCCAGACAATGAACCAGAGGCTTGTGAATACGCCCGACGCTGGGTACGCCAGGCCCGTGAGATGGGTTTCACCTGCCGGGCTGCCCTCATTCCACAGCCTGGTCGCAAAGTTGACTGGAACGATCTGCACCAACGCTGGCAGTTCGAGGACGACGAACAGAAGCGCAACCACCGCCGCAAGCGCGACTTTGAAGCTGCCCGGCACCAGGGCGACCTGCTGCTGGCGGAATCTGCAAAGGAAAAGGCACTGCTTATCTATGGCTGGGAAGAAGAGGGATCAGAGTTCCACTTTGACTTCTTCAACCGTCTGTACTGGGCGAAGTTCGATCTACACAAACTCGACGAAGAGCAGCGCGAGCTGCTGAACAGCGACGATCACGAAGACCAACTGCTTACCGAGAAAGGGGCAAGGCGCAAGGCACTGGAAACGGCCTGTTCGCTCAAACTGTTGGCGAATTGCAACTTCACCACTTTGTATAAACAGGTAAACGAGGCCACAGGTGAGGCCTGGTACTACGTGCGCATCAGTCCCCCTAATGACGCGCCCAGCGAAAAGATCACGTTCACCCTGAAGCAGTTCGCATCCAGCAGCGAGTTCAAGGCTCGACTGCTCTACTCGAGCGCCACTTGGCTTGGCGCTCAGAAACACCTGGATCAAATCTCGATGAAGCAAATCGAGGGGATCAAAACGGTCGAAACAATCGATTTCGTGGGCTACAGCAAGGAACACGGCGCCTACATTTTCAACGATATCGCGTGCCACAAAGGGACGGTCTACAAGGCCAACGCAGACGACTACTTCGAGTTCGGCAAACGCCGCGTGAAGTGCCTGGTCAAGAACGTAAAGATCAACCCAAAGGCTAGCAATGACGGCTATCGCGACGATTGGTTGGCAAAGCTGTGGCTGTGCTACCGCGAAAAGGGATTGATTGCACTGACATTTTGGTTCGGCTCCCTGTTTGCAGAACAGATCCGTGCGCAGTACGAAAGCTTTCCGTTCCTGGAAGCGACCGGTGAACCGGACGCCGGTAAAACCACGCTGATCATGTTCCTGTGGAAGCTCTTCGGTCGGCACTACGAGGGCTTCGACCCTACCAAAGGCACCCCGTCTGGGCGTAGCCGCTCGATGGGCCAGGTTGCTGGTATGCCGGTTGTATTGATCGAGGGCGATAGGAACAGCGACGGGGCGAACTCAAAATCCTTCGACATGAATGAACTCAAAGACTTTTTCGGTGGTGGCCTGCTGGGCACCCGAGGCGTGAAAAACAATACCAACGAGACATACGAACCTGAGTTCCGCGCAACGATTGCTATCGCCCAGAACGCCACGGTCACCGGTAATGAAGCAGTTATGAGCCGGATCGTAAAGCTGTTCTTCCTCAAGCCAAAAATCACGCAGGAAAGCAGTGCAGCTGCGGACGCACTCAGCCAGATGGAAATAGACGAAGTCAGCAATTTTCTTGTTCAAGCGATCAGCCAAGAGCCACAGGTAATGGCTCGGTTTGCCGAAACCTATCCAAAGCATCGCGAGCATCTGCGCTCGTTACGCACGCTTGGCTCGGCTCGAATCATCAAGAACCACAGCATGATGCTCGCCCTCGTTGATTGCCTCGCCCTGGTGTTGCGCCTGGACGACACCATGATCACCGGTGCACGTAAAGAACTCATCGAAATGGCTCATGAACGGCAGGCCGCCATCGTCTCCGACCCGCCGGAAGTGGTCGAGTTCTGGCAGGTCTACGAGTATTTGGAATCGCTCAGCAGCGAGCCTCTGGTTAATCACAGCAAGAAGCCCGACGTCATCGCAATCAACCTCAACGGCTTCGCCAAAGTCGCAGCCGAGCATCGTCAGAAGCTCGCAGACATCGGCACGTTGCGTCATCTGCTGCGCGACTGCCGCTCCCACAAGTTGATTGACGTCAACCGCACCACGTCCAGCGCTATCAACAGCATTCAACGCAAGAACATGCCTCTCAGCCCAGCCCCTGAATCGGTGAGCTGCTGGCAGTTCAAGGCCTGACCACCACGGAGAGAAAACATGCACGTTCAAGTCATCACCGGCGATGGTTCTATCAGAGATTCATTTCTTCTCAAACGCGTAAGTGGCCAGCTGGATTGGCTCGGGGTGACGATAAAAACTGTCTACGCGGAAGCATACGGCGGTGCTGCACTGGTCGAGATTCTGCATGTTTGTGCAGCCCATAAACGGGAACTTCTAGTGCTGGGCTGCACCGGGGAGCAGATCCGCTCGGTACTGGAATGGCAGTCAGCAACTTACGAAATGATTGAGCTTGAGGATCTGGTGATTCACCTGGTCAAGCGAATGGATTCAACAGCACACCCGGTCGGCCCCGATCGGAAATGAAGGTGGTGCCGAGGAGTTACAGCTCCCCGGCACCGACCACCACTGAGGGCAACACCATGCAAGCACAGCGCCACAGCGGCAGCGAATTGAAGGCTAACACACCGCCCAACGATGACACCCGGTCGGCGCGGCACCTGATGGCCATTCGGATCGTCGGCACCGCGTTGTTCGATTACCAGGTGCGGAAAACGGACGATGCGCGGATTCGTCTCGAATGCCTAACCAGCTTTGCAAAAGAACTTGGCGACATCAGTGCACACGAAGTCGCCGTAGTTGCTCAGTTGCTGGCCGGCCGAGGATCGTCAGGGGTAGCTATATGAGTATCCGTGAACGTCCAGCCATGGCCAGCAAACGGCTGGACCTGCCGAGCATCTGCGATATCTGCGGTACAGCTAGATCCACCCGCAAACACAAGAAATGCAGCCGTATCCGCCAGCACCGCAAAACTGACGAATGGGCCGCAGTGATGGCCGAAAAGGCTGCAATCAAGACAGCAAAGGAACGCCGCTATGTATAACTGCCGATCTCCAGTCAGGTTTTTAGTCCGCCTTCCCGGCGGGCTGCGCGTACAGCCAGAATCTGAAGCCTGGGTTTCTACTACGCTTGTACCTGAATCCGCCTCTAAACTCGGCTTCCATCAGGTGCGGAAATCGTCAGATTTGGGGGCCGTGCCGTGACCTTGGCCACATCAGGAATTTTGACTTTCCAAGACCTGCAGCACATTACTGGCTATCAACGCAGGTCAGATGTTGAACGATCTCTGATCGACCAGGGCGTGCGGTTGTTTCGTGGCCGTACTGGCCCATGGACAACCTTGGATTTGATTAATCATGCCGGCGGGGTCACTTCGGCCAGCGCTGAAAGGTACGACTCAGACATACTATGAGACGAGCGAGGAAGCGTAAGCACAACCCCCACATCCCTGCCCATGTCGATCAGGCCGCCCTTCCGGCGGCCATTTATTTCGATCATCGCGGCAGTGGGGTCTGGTACACCCTTCATTATGACGAGACGGGAAAGCAGCGCCGCAAGAACGTAGCCCCTGCAGACGTATCGTTGGCAGAACTTCACCGGATCATGGACGAGGCGTCCAACATCGACAGGGGAACGCTTCGCTACGTTTGTGATCAGTTCCACCTGAGCGACCGTTACAAAAAGCTCGCTCCGAAGACCCATGACGATTACTGCTATTCCCGGGATGTTCTGCTGAACATCCCCACAAAATTGAGCAAGCCTCTGGGCGAGCTGGCGGTGAAGAAATTCACCGCCGCCCTAGTGCAACGCATTGTCGATCGGCTCGCAGACGAGGGCACGCCCTCGAAAGCTGCTCACGCCCTGAGATACCTGCGCCGCGTTCTGCAGTGGGGACGCAATCGTGGATTCCTGGAAGTGAACCCAGCCCTGGGTATTGAAGCGCCGATTGAGCGAAAGCAACGCCGGTTGCCAAGGCAAACCGTAATGGACGTCCTGATCGATCGTGCAACAGCGCGCGGACGCCTGGCACGCAATGAGCCAGGAGGTTGCCCCGAGTACTTGGTCAGTGTGATGGAGCTGGCCTATCTGTGCCGACTGCGTGGTATCGAGGTCGTGACCCTTACAGATGCTAACGAGTTGGAAGTGGGGATACTGACCAATCGACGAAAGGGAAGTCGAGACAACATAGTGCGATGGACGCCGCGACTACGTGCGGTGTGGGATTGCGCGAAGGCTCTCCGCGCCAGAACTTGGGAACGCCGGAAAACGCCGGTCCCGATCGCAGCGTCCAAGCGATTCATCATCGTGGCCAACCACGGTGGTCCACTTCGCAAGACGAGCCTTGATACGGCCTGGCAGCGATTTATCACTCTGGCCATCTCAGACGGGAACATTGATCCAGGCGACCGCTTCGCACTGCATGACTTGAAGCGGCGCGGCATTACTGACACGACAGGCACCAGAGCAGATAAACAGGAAGCGAGTGGCCACCGTGACGCGAAAATGATGGACGTCTATGATCACAGCGTTCCGATCGTGTTTCCGTCAGCCAATTGATTGCGATCGTCACCGAAATGACACAAAAGCCCTGTACTGTATACCCATACAGTAGTAAAATGCCTTGCTCCCCGAAAAAGCTTGTGTTACGACGAGGGGTATAAAACTTACAGCTAATGCATATATACTCTCGCGCCGCTCGAAACGAGGCGTTTGAGAGCGAGGCAAAGGAGGCTAAGAGATGATTATTTCCACGCAAAAAGCAGTTGAGTTCGCAAAGCATGCGCTCCAGCTCGCCTGGGATGGCAATCTCCCTGTCAAGCCAGATGTGATCGCGCAAGGACTCGTGATCTTTAAAAAAGATCCAGCGACAGGGGATTCTCAAAATATCCCTATTAAAGTGCGGGCGCTTAATTCACAGACGTTGAATGCGAGTGGGCAAGCTTCACTGGAAAACACTCCAGGCGGATATGTTTTCTATTGTGACTATAATTCTGAAGAAATCAGCTATCGGAATAGGTTCACCATTGCCCACGAACTGGGGCACGTCCTGCTGGGACACGTGAACGAGGGGAATCCGAGAGAGCGTGATACTACTTTCGGAAACTCTAATCCAGTGGAGCGGGCGGCTAACATTTTTGCTGCAGAGTTGGTCATGCCCGAGATGAAAGTCCAAGAATTATTTAATGGCGCAAGCTCGGTGCAACAGCTCTCTGAAGTTTTCGGCGTGTCCAACGCAGCCATGTCGTACAGACTTCAAAACTTAGGTTTACTTAGATGACTGATAGCGATATGGAATTTGGTGCAACTGACCTGGGAGGGCCGAAAAACGCCTCTCCCAGCCAGGCCACCACCCCTGACGCTAGTCTGACTAATGAGATAATCAGAAGAAAAGTATTCAGCCGATGGTTCGCTGTATGTGCCCTTGCAGTAATGATGACTGCTGCCGTTGGATGCCTAGTATTTTCGCTCTACGTGGGCTGTCATTACCTCTATTCAATCGATAAAGACGCAGAAAGAAAGCACAAAGTTGAAGACGCAGCCCTGACTGAAAGTCATGTGCCTGACGTGACGACTCCACCTACAAATGGCAAGTCTGACAAAAATAAAACGTCAGGAAAGGCCGCAGCCACGACCGCTAAAACAGCGACTGTCGTAGCTGCTGAAAACCCTTATCTGAGGTTCTTCGCACCTTTGATTCCTGCATCGTTCTCTTCAGCTCTGGCGATAATCCTGTTTATCACTATCGCCCGTTTTGTAACCAATTTTGAACGAATGGGCGGTGAAGGAAAGGAACGCGAGCAAACAGAGGACTACGGCGCGATTGCTACTCTTGTTCAGGAAATTGGAAAGCTTATTCAAAGCTTACGAGGCAAGGAATAGCTGCCACGTTGCTACAAACTCAAAAGCCGCTCGATGCGGCTTTTTTGTGTCCATTTTTTGAGCTGAGCTTTCATCCCTAGGTTCGCCTTCTTATGCTCCTACTTCTATCAAGACACGCGTAACAACTACTTTGACCGCTTGACGAACCGGGGCCTGCGAAAAGGTCGCACGTAACAAGAAATCACGTAACTGATTGATTTTAATGTTTAAAGCACCTTCCTTGTAATCAGTAGGTATGCGTCCGGCCAACACACCTTCCTGACCCCGACGCCAAAGGCGATGGTGTCCACCTGATTTAAGTGGACACCATTTCTAGCCTTTTAAGCGGGTCTTTCATGCAGCCACAACGCCGTTCCTACTCCAAATCCTTCAAGGCCCAGGTCATTCAAGAGTGCTCCCAGCCCGGGGCCTCGATTGCCAGCGTTGCGCTGAGCCACAGCCTCAACGCGAACCTCGTCCATAAATGGATTCGAGTGCAAACGCAGAAAGCCATGGCGCTGCAACCTGCTTTCATTCCGCTGCCCTTGCAGTTAGCCGGAGCAAATTCGCAAGCCGCGTCATCGACTATCTGCCTCGAAATCCCACACCCGCGCGGCACCGTGAAAGTGAACTGGCCGACCGAAAGCGCCGCTGCCTGCGCCACCTTTCTGCGAGACCTGTTGCGATGATCCGCATCGACTCCATCTGGCTCGCCACCGAGCCGATGGACATGCGCGCCGGCACCGAAACCGCGCTGGCGCGGGTGGTTGCAGTGTTCGGTGCGGCGCAGCCGCACTGTGCTTATCTGTTTGCCAATCGCCGCGCCACGCGCATCAAGGTGCTGGTGCACGACGGGTTGGGTATCTGGCTGGTAGCGCGCCGCCTGCATCAAGGCAAGTTCTTCTGGCCGGGTTCTCGACACGGCTCTCAGATAGAATTGGGTGCCGAACAGCTACATGCCCTGGTGCTGGGTTTGCCTTGGCAAAGAGTCGGGCCTGGCAGCGCGATTTCCATCGTATAACACCTGCCATGGCCACCCAGGCCGTGCAATTGTCCGATGAGCCTATCGTCGGTTTTAGCCTGCTCTGGCAAAATCGGCGGCATGACTTCACTGCCCAATCTCGACCAACTAAACCCTGAACAACTGCGTGCTCTGGCGGCGCAGTTGATGCAGCGTGTCGAGAGTCTCGATCAGAAAATCGAGACAATGGGTAAGAAGATCCACCGCGACCAAACGGTTATCGAAAAGCTGACCCACGAGATTGCGCAACTCAAGCGCTTCAAGTTTGCCAAGCGCAGCGAGCAACTGAGCCCGGATCAAGCCAGCCTGCTCGATGACCTGATCGACACCGACATTGCGGCCATCGAGGCTGAACTTGAAGCGCTGAAACTTGCTCCCGCTTCGACCGAGGTTCGGCAAAAACCTAAACGCACCGCCTTGCCGCCGCAGTTTCCGCGCACTCTGATCCACCACGAACCCGACAACAGCCATTGCCAGTGCGGCTGCGCTCTCAAGCGTATCGGCGAGGATGTCAGCGAGAAACTCGACTACACGCCGGGCGTGTTCACCGTTGAGCGGCACATCCGTGGCAAGTGGGTCTGCGATCAGTGCGAAACCCTGATCCAGGCACCGGTTCCGGCGCAGGTCATCGACAAAGGCATCCCGACCGCGGGGCTGCTGGCCCACGTCATGATCGCGAAGTTCGCCGACCATCTACCGCTCTATCGCCAGGAATCGATTTTTGGTCGAGCCGGTTTGGCTATCGCGCGTTCGACCCTGGCGCAATGGGTCGGCAACTGTGGCGTGCAGTTACAGCCGCTGGTCGATGCCCTGCGTAATACTGTCCTCGAACATGGCGTAATCCACGCCGATGAAACGCCGGTGCAGATGCTCACGCCGGGTGCGAAGAAAACCCATCGAGCCTATGTCTGGGCCTACGCCACCAGCCAGTTCTCGGAATTGGCGGCGGTGGTTTACGACTTCAGCCCTAGCCGCGCCGGAGAACACGCCCGCAACTTCCTGCAAGACTGGAAGGGCAAGCTGGTCTGCGATGATTTTGGCGGCTACAAGGCCAGCTTTGAACTCGGCGTGACCGAGATCGGCTGCATGGCTCATGCGCGGCGCAAGTTCTTCGAGCTGCACGCCACCAACAAGAGCCAGCTTGCCGAGCAGGCCTTGAGGTACATCCAGCGGCTGTACGAAATAGAGCATGAAGTCCGCGACCTGGAACCGGATTTACGCCGCCGAATACGGCAAGAAAAAGCCGTACCGGTGATGGACGCTTTGCATGCCTGGATGATCGCCCAGCGCCAGCTCGTGCACGACGGCTCGGCTATTAGCAAGGCTCTGGATTACAGCCTCAAACGTTGGACGGCGCTGTCGCGCTATCTCGATGACGGTGCCGTACCCATTGACAATAATTGGGCCGAGAACCAGATTCGGCCATGGGCGTTAGGTCGCAAAAATTGGCTGTTCGCTGGGTCACTGCGCAGTGGCAAACGTGCAGCCGCGATCATGAGCTTGATCCAATCGGCACGGCTCAACGGACATGATCCGTATGCTTATTTGAAGGACGTCCTCACGCGCCTGCCGACGCAGCGGGCGAGTGCGATTGCCGAACTGCTGCCGCATAGATGGCAACCGGTTTAGTTGCGCAAGACGGTATGCCCGGCCGCACTTTCATCCGAAACCTCCTGCACTTTATTCAGCGCATCGAGCATCTGTTCTGCACCCGCCTGGCCAATCAATGGAATCAATATGCGGATAGCTGCCCCGTTTCGATTTCCATCAGCCAGGCCAACGAGTCTGTGCCACCACCTTTGCTTCTGAGCGCAAGGTAGAGATTTCCCGGCGCTCCTGGTGACCTTGACGGGGTAGCGAAGCCCTTCGCTAACAACGGGGAAGAGGTCGATAGCCTTTTGCAAACTTGAGGCGGCATCCTCCGCCCGTTGTCGAAGGTTCGCCGTATGTAGTGGTCAATCAGGTGCAGCAACGTGTCGCCTCTCGTGATGATCGACACACGAAACTGTTCCGCAAAATTCTCGGACAACTCAGCTATTTTCGGAGGGAACCGAGCAGGCTTCCCTCCGTCAACATCCTTCTTGGCAGTTTGGGTGCTTTGGGTGCGCGCTCTGCCCCGACCGGCACCATCACCGATCCATATAAACCCAGGAACGCCCCGCACCACACTCACCCAACCCTTATAAGCACCCACTGAGCACTCAGCGAGCCCTAATCCGCACCTAAAAAACACCGTCTATTTCTCGACGACTTTCAACTGAAAGCACCGTAGACGCACCTACGCCACACCATCTCAACCCGGACGCCACCCCTAACGCCCCGACACAACCCAGATCAGCACTCATATCGCACCGAGGGCGATATTGTCGTGGCGCACATGGACCCAATTCAGGTTCATTCACGCCTGCACTGGTCAAACCAGCATGGGGCTCCGGTTGCCTGGTCACGCAAGGGGGCCAAGCCAAAGCTAAAACATGGCCAATTGAATTCCGGCAAACCGATGGAGGGTGGCTGAAAACACTCTCGAATCAGTGCCAAATTTGGGGGACAGAAATCAGTTAAAACACCGTCTAATGTAATTATACGAACTGACCCATGTGTTACCTCTGTTTTCCTGCTCTCCCAGGGTGCAAGACGGGATGCCCGGACGCATACATCAGTAGGTCCCGGGTTCGACTCCTGGTGCCGGCACCATACAAAACAAAGCCCTCGTAGAAATACGAGGGCTTTGTTGTTTCTGGGGTGTCCACATTACGTCCACGCCTTAAAAACCTCCGGGCAACGATGGGCGCGCTGATCATCCGTTGTACACTGGCCGCTCGAATAAGGATTTTCGGGAATCAGTACGTTGGCATCCAACACTCAGGCAACAACCCTCGCAATTTTGGATTATTGGCATAAAGTCGAGTTTTTTATCCCTTACGGCCTGGATCAATTCCTGGACGATCTTGACGAGTGGCAAACCAAAACACTTCTTCGCAGCACGCTTGAGCAATCACTCGGCGCAGAGTGGCTGGGCATCGATGTAAATGAAGAAAAGGAAGTGGTTGGCTACAACCTGTTCCTCGGCATTTTCGATAAGTCGGCCATCAGCCAAGTCTGCGAACGTGTTTTGCCCAAGTCCGACACAGCCTCCAATAGCGCAAGCGCTTTTGAGGAAGAGGCGCGGACAGACCTTGAGGGCCTGACGTGCTTTGCCAAGCTGCCGCTGGACAAAGCGGGGCATCCCATCATTGACTCAATCTCCATTTCCACCGCCCCGTGGGCGTTAGGGCAGACGCTGACGGGTGGCCTCCATTCCCTGAGCTATGACGCTTTCGATGGAGCCCGGCAAAATCTGCTTGTGCTGCTGCGCAACTTCATGAGTCAACGAGGACCATTCGCGGGTCATGGGTTAGATGCAACGGAAGTGCTGACGCTTCAATCATTACTATGCGAATGGGCCAGTTTCAGTCCACCGACAGCTCAACCGATTGCGGTGCTCACCGCGAAGATCAAAACACGCAAATCTGCCAAACCTGTAGAAAAAGCCGCACCGCAGACACCACCGGCAGAGGACGACGACGAGGAAGAAGAGGTGCTAGAGGAGTTGGATATCCTCAACAGCTTCTATATCCGAGATATCGAGCGTGCAATTCAGGGCGTACGCAGTGGCAACGTTCCTCTAGCACTTGAGCAATACCTGATTCCCCTGGCGACTGAAAAACGCATCGATCTGTATTCAGACAAGGGCTGTGCGGCGCTTTTACAGGCACTGCGCCCGCGCTTTCTCAACCGGGACACTGGTTGGCCGCCCCTGACCAATCCATGAGCCTGATGCAGCAGTTTGCCCTCAACCAGATACGCGAAGATCTCAAGGATGGCGGTTTGTTCGCGGTCAACGGTCCACCGGGAACGGGCAAGACCACACTGTTGCGGGATTTGTTTGCCGATAACATCGTTCAACGAACGCGAGTACTGGCTGGCTTGGCCAAAGCCGATGACGCCTTTGTCAAAGAAACATCCAAAGTGCGTTTTAAAGGCGATTCGGGCTCAGTCAATTTGAGGCCGCTGATCGACGCATTGACCGGGTTCGAAATGGTTGTTACGTCAACCAATAATGCCGCCGTCGAGAACATCTCCGTCGACCTGGTGAAACGAAAGGCGTTGAACAAACCTTGGCAGTCCGCCGCCTACTTGCAGCCCGTGGCTCACAACATTGCGGTACAGGAAGGCAAGCGCGTCGCGACTTCTCCTGTGGGCGACCAGATGCCATGGGGGCTTATAAGCTGTGCGCTGGGTAACGCCCGAAATCGTAGCCGCTTCAATGAACGCTTCAGCATGTTCACACTTGAAACCCAGAACAACGAGAAGGCATTGCGTATCTGGGATTGGCTCAAAGAGCCGAATGCGCTGACCTTCATTCAGGCCCGTGAGGCGTTTAAAAAGGTCGATCAAGCCGTGCGCGAGGCGCTGGTTGAGCGCGAAAGGCTCGCCGAGCTGCTGGACATATTCAGCCAGGGAACCGAGGTTGATTTTCTCGCCGCCGCTGCTGTCCTGGCGGAACAGGCAAACAGTCGGGTCAGCGGCCTCACGGCATTGAAAGTCACTCATTGCAAAGACCAACAGTCGGCAAAACATACCCTGGAACAGTTGACCGAAGAGCAACACCTTATTGACCGCACTGCACCGGGTTGGTGGGCACGGTTGTGGAGGACTCGCGAAGCAAAGGCTTACGCTGAACGTCGCAAGAGCAACGCGCAAAGTCAGCTGGATGCTCACGAAAAACTCAAGGGTTTGAACTCAGTAGCAACGGCGCTCGCGGAGGATTTGCACGCAGCGACAGAAAGCGCCCGGACCTGTGAACAGCAGCTAAATGGCCGGCAGGCTGAATGGCAAGGCTGGGTTAAGGAACGTGACAACCTTCAGGCCAAGCTGGGCAAGCCACGCCTACCGATCAACCCAATGGAGCTGATGAGCGATGAACAGTTCCAGATAAAAGGTCTCTGGCACGACGAAAAACTGGATCTTCTGCGCTCAGAGCTCTTCGCCAGCGCACTGACTCTGCAACAAGCCTGGGTGCACGAAACGGCGCAGAAGGGTGGCGCGCTTTCCAGTAACCTCGTCGCTATATCCAAACTGCTTTCCAACAAAACGCCTGAAGACCCAAGCCATGCCCTGCAAATCTGGCAAAACCTTTTCATGGTCGTGCCCGTGGTTTCCAGCACCTTCGCGTCCTTCGCCAATCAGTTCCGTGGTGTAGGCCCCGGTTCGTTGGGTTGGGTCTTTATCGATGAAGCCGGACAGGCGGTTCCTCAAGCCGCAGTCGGTGCACTCTGGCGTGCGCGACGATGTGTCGTGGTCGGCGATCCGTTGCAAATCGAACCCGTCTTTACACTCCCTACCCCCCTGATCAATGCGCTGGGCCAGCTCAACCCAGTCACCGCAGACGGCGCATACGCGCCTCATACCGTCTCCGTGCAACGTCTGGCCGACCAGGCCAATCGTTTTGGTGCCTACGCGCCATTCATGGATGAAATGTTGTGGGTGGGTAGCCCCTTACGCGTGCACCGTCGCTGCCACGACCCGATGTTCACCTTGGCCAATCGCATCGCCTACGATAATAAAATGGTCTTTGGCCTGTCTGATCGAAGCCCTGCGGCCCCCCTTTGATTGACCTGCCAAGTGGCTGGGTAGATATCCGCGGAGCCGTTGAGCACAAACAAGCGGTGCCCGAGCAGATTGAATTCATGATCAAAGTGATCGATCACCTTTTTCATCGCGACGAGGTTTTGCCAGCGCTTTACGTGATTTCGCCCTTCAAGGCTATTCGTCTCGCATTGCGTGCACACATCATGAACCACGCCTGGAAACACCCAGCGCCTGACCGCCAAGACCTTAAACGCTGGGCTAAACGCAGCATTGGCACCGTACACACGTTCCAGGGCAAAGAAGAAAAAACGGTATTCATGGTGCTGGGCGCGGACCCCGAAAACGATGGCGGGGCGAAGTGGGCATCCTCCAAACCCAACCTGCTGAACGTGGCACTGACCCGTGCCCAACACCATGTTTACCTGGTAGGCGATATCGAACTCTGGGGGAAGCTGCCTTACTTCGAAAAAGCTGCGATGGGTGAGTCAGCCATGCCTTGTTGGAAGAGACAGGATTTTGGAGTCATCACGCAAAAGGCCGAGGCCTGATTTAAAGCGTATGGATGGTTACCAACTACCCGCTGTGAAGTCTCAAACAACAAAGCCCTGATCGAACGATCAGGGCTTTGTTAGTTATGCATTTTGGAAACGTCTTAGTGTCCGGCGCTCTGCCCACCATCAACGTGCAAAATCTCGCCGGTAACAAAGTTTGCAGTGTCCAGATAGACAATCGCTTGAGTAATGTCGTGAACTTCACCCATATGCCCAACCGGATGCAGTGCGCCCAGGGCCGTGTGAGTTTCTTCACTGTGCATCGGCGTCTTGATAATCCCAGGGCTCACCGCATTCACCCGAATCCCACGCTTGGCGTACTCAATGGCCAACGACTTGGTCGCCGCATTCAAGCCACCCTTGGTCAACGAAGCCAATACCGACGGCACGCCACCAATCGCATGGTCCACCAGGCTGGTGGTGATGTTGACCACATGACCGCTGCCCTGCTTTTCCATCTCGGTAATCGCAAGTTGGGTGATGTAGAAGAAGCCATTCAGGTTCACCGACAACACGGCGGCGTAGTCTTCCTGGGTGTAGGCGGTGAACGGTTTGGCGACGAAGATCCCGGCGTTGTTGACCATGTCCTTCAGGGAAGATCTCTTCCTCGAACTCTTTATCGCGATGTTTGTTTTTTCCAACTGAGTGCTGAGCACCACGTACAGCGGTTTGATCCCCGAGCCAGGAGGGAAGACAAGGATGAAGTTCTTGAATTCGGGCAGATATGGCGCGCGCGAGCAATACGGTTTCGTCCCGTAGCAAAAGCAGCCATTGCGGCAGAGCATCACTTACCCTGGCAGCTCTCTCTGTGTCTTCGTGGCTCATAACCTCGGCACCAACCGTTGAAAAATACTTTATAGATACACAGCATATTGAAGGCCGCCCCCCATGCACTCGCTCCAACGAAATGCGACTCGTCGATGCCGGTGGCAGGGGTCAGAAATAAACAAAGGCGCCATAGCCGCCTTCAATGTGTTTATTTCTATAATTCACTAATCTACTAATCAGACGGCCAGCTCTCGCAACGCCGCTGTGGCCAAAAAGCCGGAGCGTGATGCGTAGCGGTGATCTTTTTTGACCTTCTCGTCTATACGCAACAGTAGATTTTCAGGCAGAGAGGCGTTGAATCGAACTGACTTTCCAAGATAAGGAGTCAGATCGAAATCGACCACTGCCCACACACCGCCTTCGTAATCTGGATTGCCTAAATGGACGTCTACCTCTTTACCCTGGGGTAAAGCGGCACCATCAGCGACCATTCCTTCTAGATGCAACGCCAGTGCTTCGTTTACATTTTCAAGCGCTTGCGAAAAGGTGCTGCCGGAAGAAAAGCATCCAGGCACGTCGGGCACGGTCACCCCGTAATCAGAATCAGCGTCTTTGTGTAGTACGACTGGAAATTTCATTGGTCATTCTCTCCATTGCGGACGTGCTATACGCCCGGTCTATCGTGGAGCTCCAGCAAGATCCCGTAAGGACCATCACTGTTATTTCTACGCCGTCCCAGTGAAGGCCTTGCGATAAGCCTTAGCCGGTACGTGGCCTCATTTGAGGCCCGCGGATTTCAAAATGCTGTGTAGCGTTCCTTTTGCGATTTCCGACTTGGGGTGTGGAACCGTCACCCGACCCGGCTTTGTTGGATGCTTGAACTGGTGATGACTGCCTTTGACCGCAACCTCCTCCCATCCATCCGCCAACATCAGATCAATCACCTCTCTACTCCGCATCCTGCCCCCCCTTGCTCCTAGTTGTGTAAGGTACACACGGCCTCAGGTGTGCACAAGTTATTTATACACACGATACACAACGAAGAGCAAGGAGGATGGTGGCGTGCCTTTGCCAGGAAAAATCTCCGCTTCATGTAGCCCGCTCGGTAACGTGTCGCTATTTCTCAGTTTTTTGCGACACATCCTGAGGACGTTTCGCTGACGATGGCCTATGCGCTTTCCACCGCTTCTCACTGTTTAAGTGCTTGATCTGCGCGGGAGGAAGGGCTCGGCCAGCCTTCATCTCACGCACGGACGCCAGCAAATCCTGCTGAAACTGATTCTGTTCTTCATCCATTCCTGATGCTCCTTGAGCAAATCGACAAAGCGGTCGGCAGACAGTCCAGATTATCAAAATTATGGCTGGCCAATAATTATTGGCCAGCCATAAAAACCACTAAAACGTTCACCCTATGCCACCACCTTGCCACGATTGCGCGTTCTCCCCCCTCAAGCTACCTTCATGCCGTCGCTGCCAATTCAGCGACCGGGCCTGAGAACTCGAATTCGATGCATGGACCCATCGGAGTTCTTATTATGAGTGCCCGCAATATATTCAACATTTGCACTATTCATTTCCACCCCCGCCCAAAAACCGGAGGTGCCCAATGACCATCCCCCAAGACCTGAAAACCATTGGCCTCACCCCCTTCTCCTACCACGCCAATCAACCGCTGTTCCGCATCAACGCCGGTGTCCCGGTGGTCAAAGCCCTCTCCCATGCCTCCGACCTGCTCCACATCGCCAAACTGCTCGCCTACGACGCGGCCATGGTTCGCGACACCGACCGGCATGCCTGGGCGTCGTATTATTTACAGGATATGAGTAAGGCGATCATCGATGACGTGGTGAAGGTGCTCGATGCGCCGGGGAATAATCGCCGTAGTAACGTCGCCACATAACTCACGCTGCACGTATGAAAAAGCCCCGAATCAATCGGGGCTTTTTGCGTAGGCTGAGCGGGCCAAGTCGGTCATCTACCGACTGGCTGAGTAGGGTGATATCGATCACTCACGCTACTGTCTATCGGCTCCTCCTCCCGTACAGACTGAGCCAGCGCTTCGGTAATGGCAGACCAAATTTCCGGCCTGGTCAGCACCGGCATTTCCTTTGCCAATACGTTGGTCAGCTTGCCCTCATTCTGCTCCATCGATCGCAACAGCCGATCAGCCTGATGGTCCGGCATTTCAACGACCTCCATGATCGCCTGCCGGGCCTTTATGTGGCTGCGTAAATACCGCGACTCTTCTCGCATCTGTTCGGTGATGGTGCGACGAATGATGTTGGACATGAACACCACGTGGGGTCCCAGGTTTGGGTAGCGCCACACCGGGCGGGCCTGATCGTGGCCGGTGAATTCAATGTTTGAGACCACGCCGTCAGGATATTGCGTGCGGGTACTGGCGAACGTTACCTGGTCACGAATGCCCTGCATGAGCGGTTTTGAAACCTGGTCCAGCACGCTGTCATACAGGCGTCTCTCGGCAGAGTCGTCGGTGATCACCGCTGAAATCGGCAGAATCACCGTGTCTGGAATGGCCCCATCGCGACGCAAAATATCGTTGATCAGGAAGCGATGCACCCGGCCGTTGCCATCGGCCAGCGGATGGATATAGACAAAAGCGAACGCGGTGACAGCGCTGCGCATGACCGGGGACTGGCCCTTGGTGCGATTCAGAAAGACGCGAAGGCCTTCCAGCATCCGTTCCAGGTCGCTCTCGGGAGGCGCGACGTAATGGACAATTTCCTGATAGCGCACCGTCTCGCCAACAAATACCGGGGACTGACGAATCCCCAGGCGCGTGAGCGTTGTCACGGCGCCCAGGATTTCGTTTTGCATCTGCGCCAGTGCTGCGTCGGTGAGCGGCAGTTCACCCTGGCCGGTGCGTCGCGCCATGACATCGGCGAAACGCTGGATACGAGTGGAGCGATCCGCCTCCCCTTCGATTGCGAAGCTGGCTTTGCTTTCCCTGAGTGTCATCCATGCTGCCGCTCGGAGCAGAAGCGCTTCGCCAAACTCTGCAGTCAATTGACCAAAGAGCTGAGGCACATCGAGGTTGGCAGCCGACTTGACGGCCTCTGTCTTGACGATGGTTGGGCAGAAGTAGCGGGTGCCTGGCAGGTTGTCATTGACTCGCCAACGCGGGACTTTTACCGCCTCTTCAGGTGAGGCGGCCACCATCAAATCGGCGTTGATGGCGTCTATGTACTTACCGCCGATGGGCTCTGGCGCCTGCAGTTGCTCGCCAGTCAGCCACTCAAACAGGAAAGCCGCCCGGCGTACATATTGACCACTGGGCTCGGCGTTCAACCAATCCTGTACGGGTGCAGGGCCGACCTTGGTGAACAGTCGGGCCAGGAACTCAAGGCTGGGAACTTCATGCCGCAGGTGAAATTGCAGATGGGATGAGAGGTGCGAATCGGGGCGCATATTTTCCGTGTAGGTCTCAAGACGAAACCCATCCTCGACCTGAGTCGACCGTCGACTACCGATCTGACTTAACACCGGCAACCGTGCCATCGGCAGGACTGCAAATGTTGTCGCTAACCAGGCAGCACCGACGGGGTCTGCGGGAAAATCGCTCACGGTCACGCTCCTGTACACGCTTCGCCAAATCAAAAATGCCTATAACTGGAGAGTAACGCTCAAAATTAAGTTTTCCTGCATAAAAATGACTATTTTTTGATTGAAATGCATAAAAACGAACATTTATAGCGATTACAAAAGCATTTGCACCTTTAGAGATCAAGTTCTCTACATTTACGCCACATGCATAAAAATGAGTTTATGTGCTCAAAAACGAACATAAAACAGGACTTTTGCATAAAACCGTACAGAAATCGGTCAGCCATTCTGAATGGCCTAACTATTTTTACCCTTCCCTCTCACACCTCACTCACCTCAAACACAAACGAAATCCTCCGACTGCTCGCACTCCACACATACCGAATATGTTTCCCCTGCTTCGGAATGGACACGGCGGGCGGGCGAAACGCGGCAACACATTCATGCCCAGGCAACCGAACGCTGTTGTAGAGCAGCCCCCAGGACAAGGTTTCGCGCAGTTGTCGGGCGAAGGTTTGGGCCGGGCCGTACGCCGTCGTATCCGGATCATGCAGGTGCGGATAGTGCTGGCGAATGTCATGCAGCGGTTTGACGACTTTGTTGAGGTAGGTACGCATGGTCAACTCAAGGTCCGGCTCGTTGGTGGCCGCGAGGAAACGTTCCTGGTGGTAACTCGTTTCGGCAATGGCGGCAGCCTGGCTGCTGGCGGCGTAATAGACGCCGAAGGTGCCGTCGGTAAAGCGGCTGGTTTTGCCGATATGGGTAAAGGCGGCCATGACGGGCGTGGAGCCGGGCCCGGAGATTCGGTCTTCGGGGCGCACGCGAGAAAGCACGCCGGCCTCTTCCATCAATCGGTCATTGGTCAGCGCCTCGAGGGCGTAGGCGGTCGGCAAATCTTCGGGGGCGAGCACGTCTTCGAACAATGCGATCGGCGGGAAGCTGCTGTTGACGATCCGATAGGCCCGCGGCCACTGCGGATCGGCCAGCTCCGGCGCCATCAACCGCGCACGCCGTCGAGGTAGCGGCGCACGTCGGCGATGTCCACCACCCGCCCGACCAGCATGTAATCCAAGGCCGTCTGGCCATTGAACGGCGCGGCGGTGTTCGGGCTACTGACCCATTTGTAAGCACGTTCTCGGCTGTTGCTGAAGATGATGCTCAGCGCCTTGTGGATGCCCATCAGGTAGGAAATGCGCTCCAGGGTGTCGTGGGGCAAACGCACGTTGGGCGGTAGGTGTTTGTACTTGTAGAACGTGGTGTTGCCGACTTTGCCCAGCAAGGTGCGTTGCTGCTCGGCGCTGCAGCCCCAGCGCTCCATGAGGTTGAAAAAGAACTTGAGCGCGACCCGGCCGGCTTCGGGGGCGTCGAGTTGTTGCTGTGGGCTGAGTGCTGGGGATGAGGCAGGCATGCGGATGGCCTCCTTTTAAATAGCGTAAGTCCAGCCTAGTACAGATACGGATAGATAGGTGAATTTAATCCGTAAGCGAACACTGGTCCCTTGCTTCGCCGAATCTAAAAATCCGCACGCCCTTCGCATTTTTTTGATCCCAATCACCCTCAAGTCATCAAAAACCCCGATCCTGTGTAAGCCTCCAGCCATCGGCTGCGGAATCAATTCGCTACTAAAGCCGCGACAACTATGCTCAGGTGCAGGAATATAGCCGGCATAGGCGCCGGATAGGCCGCAAGGTACACAACAATTGCCAGCCCACTTTAGAGGGCATTACCCCATGGATAGCAGAACCTTACGCAACCTCATGCGCATCGTGCAGACCGGCTCGTTGTCGGCGGCGGCAGAGCATTCCTGTTTGACGGTGCAGGCGTTGGCCGCGCAGTTGAACAAGGTCGAAGAGCAGTTTGGTTTTCGCCTGTTTCGACGTTCCAACAAGGGCCTGACCCTGACCGCGCAGGGCACGGAGCTCACGCCCTATATAGACAAGGTCCTGGTCGCCACGCGGCAAATGGAAGAGAAAGTCACTGCATTGAAGGTGCCCGGTCAGCGCACGCTGAAGGTGGCGCTGAATACCACGCTGTCGGAGGATTTCAATCGGCGAATGATCGGACGCCTGTTTGAGGTGTTTCCTGATCATCAGCTGGAATTCAGCTACGCCGAGTCGATGGAAAACCTCAGTAAGCTGAAGAATGAAGATTTCGACCTGGCCGTGCTGATCGGCCCGCAAAAGCCCGGTTTGCCGAGCATTGTGCTGCCCGATGTCCACGTTCAGGTGGTGGGGGCTCATTGCGGCCAGGAGAATGATCCGTTGGTGTTGCTGGGCGATAAGCTTCAGGTGCGTCCGGCGGACGATTGTCCGTATTCCCACAGCTTTTTGCGCTTTCTCGACGCCGGTCTCGGTAATTACGAAACCGGTCAACGGACGATTTACTCCTGCAGCGAGACCCTGACCCTGTCGCTGATCACGCAAATGGACGGCCTCGGCATGGTGTCTCGCGAGGCGGCCCAGCGTAACGGCTTGAGCATTTTCCCGGGTTTCGAGGATTTCCTCGAAGTGCGGCTGGCGGTCAATAACCCCGACTTGTCGGGTCAGACCTTGAGCGATATCGTCGATTTACGCCTACATGAACGAACCGAGCGCAATGTACGCAGCCGTCCCAACCGCCACACTGAGAAAGAGGTTTTTGCTGAAATACGCACATAACAACGTCGGAATCGCGGCATAGAATTCCGGGCGATCGAGCTGCACATGCTGGTCCTTGATCAACAAGGGCGTGAGGCTGATCGCAGCGACGATCGCCACTGGCAGGTATTCCAGCGCCCGGGCGACGAAGGGTGGCCAGTGGTCGGTGTTCACTTGCAGCGGCAATGCGCGCGGCAGGAAGGTCACGGCCATCATCAGCACGACGACCAGGATCAGGAACGTTTGGTCAGGCATACACCCACCCCGCAGCCGACGAATGTGGCGATAAACACGTTGAACGGCGAGCTGCCGACCAGGCTCAGGGCGCCCATGCAGGCAACCGCGGCCAGGGCCGCGATCAGCTTGTTGCGGGTGTTGCACAGCGACACCAGCACGTAGAGCATCATCGAGGTCAGGGCGTAGTCGAGTTGATATTTGATCAGGTGCGCGGCGTACTGTGCGCAGATCGCCCCGAGCAAACCGCCGAGCACCCACGAGGTGTGGCAAAACAGGTTGAAGCCGATCAGGTAACGCACATTGACCGGCGCGCCGCTGCCCAGTTTCACACTGTGGAAGGCGAACGATTCATCGGTCAGCCCGCCGGCATAACACCAGCGCTCGAAACGACTGAGCCCCAACGCCCGCAATGCCTTGGCCATGTAGACCGACATCAGCATGTGCCGCGCGTTGATCAAAAACGTGGTGAGGATAATCGTGGTCAGCGAAGCGCCGCTGGAGATCAGCGCCAACGCGGCAAACTGCGAAGCGCCGGCATACACGAACAGGCACATCGCGACCGGCAACCACACGGGCAACCCGGCGTTGACGGCCATCAAGCCAAACACGAACGCCACCGTGAAGTAACCGGCCACTACCGGGCTGGCTTCGGCAAAGGTGCGCGAAGGTTGTGGCTCGACCATCAGCGGCTGGCTGCTGGACGTCTCATTCATAGGTCCCTCTCAAAGGTCGTTTCGCCACGTGGCTCGCAAAAACCCTGGGCAGTCCAAAAGCGTTTGCCGGCAAGGTTAGCATCGTCGACGAACAGGAACATCCGCAGCACACCGACCCGCTTCATGTCCGCCGAGGCCGCTTCCACCAGGCGTTGACCCACGCCCTGGGCGCGATATTGCGGGCTCACCGCCAAATGGTTGATGGTGCCACGGCTGCCGAGCATACCGCCCAGCACCGCGCCGACCACTTCGCCACTGAGGTCGAGCGCCAGGTACGCGGTGGTGGTCTTCTGCACCAACACGCCGCGCAGGCATTTGGCATCCTGCCACTCGCAGAACGACACTTCGTCGAACTGCCGAAAGAAGCGCTCCAGGCGCACGGCATCCTTTGCATTGGCCCGCCACATCATCACTGATGCACAGGCGCTGTCCATGGGGTCGAGCTGTTCAGCGAACAATGTCGAAAGCGGTCCCGGGCCGCGAGAAGGAAATCGCCAGGATTTGCCGGTACGCCATGTCGTGGGAATGGACATTGCGGGCCGGGGTCACGTAGTGACGCATGTCGCGATCGAGGAAGAAGGTGGTGTCGAGAATTTCCTGATAGGTCGTCGACGCCAGTTGCTCTTCGTGAGCGTTGTAGAGGCGGCTCTCGGCGCCGTCCACATTGTTGCGTCCCCAGAAGTGCACACCGCTGAACGGGTAACCGTCGCAATGAATACCTTCAGGGGTGATTTCCAGTTGTTTGCCCGGCTTGATCTCGATGCGGATCTGATGGATCTGGCATTGCCAGATTTCATCGTGCAACTCCGGCGGCAAGACGTTTTTGTACACTTCAAAATCGATGTCGATGAGGCTGCGCATCACCGGCGAATTGATCACTTCATCGGAGAAGTCCTGGAAGTGGCGAACCATTCCACCGACGTAGCTGTTGTTGGCCTTGGACTGAACATAGGCACGGTGTTCCAGCTGCGTCAAATCGCGGGTCACCGGGTTGTATTCGAAGTCGCTGTAACGACGGAAACGCATACCGGATTCGGCCTGGCCGTAGTAGCTGTCCGGTTCCATGTTTTCCCAACTTCTGGTCAGTCTGACGAAGTCGGCGAAATGACCGTAGAGATTGAAGTCACCACCCTGGACGTTGACAAATTTGTCGCGCCTTAGCGATTCGCCAACTTCTCTGTTTAACACGATCATTACTAGTCTCCGCTGCATTTAGCGGCTCAATCTAGTATCTGTAGGATTTTCGGCCCATGAGAAAGAATTTCAGGCATCTCAAGCGTTGCTTGAAGCGCGGTAAAAAGATCTCTTGAATCGACTTTTTTATGCCAAAAAAAGCGCTTTTAGAACGTTTTCACCAAAATACAGCCAAAAAAACCCCGAGCCAGTCGGGGTTTTTGAGTGAGTTTTATCCACTCAGCCGATCATCAGAAGATGTTGATCGGGTAATCCACGAACACACGTACTTCGTTACCGCTGACGTTGTACTCGCTGGATTTCTGCGACACGCGCAGGATCGAGCTGCGCAGTTTCACGCTAAGGTCTTTGGCCGGGCCACTTTGCACGACGTACTTGAACTGGTTGAAGATCTCGCGCTCGGTCCCGCCTTCGCTGGTGGACGTGGTGATGTTGTCACCGCGCACGTAGGCGAAGTTGTAGCTCAGGCCCGGAACGCCGAAAGCGCCGAAGTCCAGGCCGTAGCCCAACTGCCAGCTGCGTTCGTCTTCAGCGTTGAAGTCGGACCAGTAGGAGTTGGCCAGGTAGATGGTGTTGCCACCGTCGCCGACACGCCCCTGGTCTTTCTGGTAGCCGCCGTAGGCGTAGCCCAGGTTGCTGTCGCCAGTGCTGCGCTGGTGAGCGAGGGTGAACGAGTGCGGGCCGGTGGCGAACGTCGCTGCCAGGCTCCAGATCTTGTTGTCGTCGCCGGTGATCCCGTTTTCGCGGACATAGGCATTGTCCAGCTTGGTGCGGTAGCCGTTGAAGTCCAGGGTCAGGGACTGATCCTTGTCGATCGGGAACACGTAGTTGGCATTCACGTATTGCTTCTTCAACACGTCTTCGACGTCGGAAGCGTAAACCGCAGCCTTGAACTGTTCGGTGAACTGGTAGCTACCGCCCAATACGTTGATCGACTTCAAGCCACCGCTGTCACGGCCTTCAGCGCTCTTACGCGATTCAGCGGTAAAGCGACCGGCGTTCAGCACCAGGCCCTGGATTTCCTTGGAGGTGATCAGCGTGCCGGTGTAGCTTTCTGGCAGCAGGCGCGAGTTGTCGTAGTTCAGCACCGGCAATTCCGGCATCTGGTCGCCGTAGGTCAGCGTGGTGCTGGACAGACGGAATTTGACCGCTGCGCCGCCCTTGGACAGGTCATTGGCCGGGTTGCCGCTGTCGCCCTTTTTGAAGAAGTCGATACCTTGGGCACCGCTGCGGTCTTCACTGCGCTCAAGATTGAGTGCGTACAGACCAAACGCATTCACACCGACACCGACGGTGCCTTGGGTGAAGCCGGACGAGAACGTACCGATGGCCGCTTGGCCCCACTCGGATTTATCCGGGTTGCCGTCTTTGTAGTCACGATTGATGTAGGCGTTGCGCAGCAGCACTTTGAGGCTGCTGTCTTCAACAAAACCCTTGGATTGGGCCTGGTCGTTAGCCATGGCTTGTGTAGCGCTCAACATCCCCAGAGCGATCAGGCTGATTCGCTTGTTCAACATGTTATTTTCCTTATTACCGATTGATACGCGCTGTGCCGAACGGCTGAAATGGCGCTGTCGCGCTCTTTTTTCACCCAAAAACAAAAAGGCCCGCCCACGAAAAATCGCGGCGGGCCTTTTATTGTTTTGTGAGTCGTGGCGGTCGGCCACAGGCGTTGGCGCGAATCCTATCCGCGCCCTTAACCCTGTGTCAATTTCATGAATCGTCTGTGAATAGGCGAAAAACGTCTAAGAAATCAGTTGCCTGCGAGCGCCAGTTGTACGGTATGGCTGTCGACGAACTGCTCGAAGTGGGTGACTTTGCCATCGGCCAAGGTCCACAAATGCGCGACGCGCGCATTCATCGGGCGGCCGGTGGCTTTGTAGGTTGCGCTGTAGTTGCCGTAGGCAAACACCTTGTCGCCCTGTGCGACGTAGTTCTCGACCTTGAACTGAAAACCTTCCCATTCGGTGGCCAGGCGCTTGAAGACATTTTCGACAATGGCGTCGAAACCCACGTAGGTGCCGGCGTAGGGAAAACCTGCGGCCTCGGTCCATTGCGCATCAGCGGCCAGGACGGCGGCGGTGTTGCGCGCGTTTTCCTGGGCGTTCGCGCCTTCGTAAGTGCTTTTGATCAGGCTCAGGTTATCCATGGGTGACTCCAGGTGAAATCAGGGGGCGCAGCCGTCGAGGCCACAGGCTTTAAACTCGGACGAAGACGCTTGGGTTGGCAGCGACTGACGCAGCCAGGCCGCGAAGGCTTCGGGCTTGCCCAGCCAGGGGCCGATGTCGATCAAGGTGAATTGGCCATCCTGTTCCAGGGCGAAGGTGGGGAAGCCCTGGCCGCCGACTTTGGCTAACAGTGCGCGGCTTTCCTTGATGTGGCGATCGGTGTCGACTTGCTCGAAAGCCGCCTGGAACATTTGAGGTTCGAGGCCCAGACCCGTCGCGAGTTCAAACAACACCGCTTCATCGGCAATGCGTCGCCCTTGCACGTAGTGAGCGGTCTGCAAACGGCCCAGCAATTCCAGCCCGCGGCCGGCAATCTGCTCGGCGGCGAGCACCGCCGCCGTCGGCGGTGTGGAATCGAAGACTGCGCTTTCATCGCGCAGCAATCCTTCGAAATAGGCCTCACCGAACGGCTGGCCGGTGTACTCGGCGATGCGTCGATCATGGGGCATCACATAGTTGCGCAAGTGTGGCGAGACGGTCTGGCGATTGGCGCCGCTCATCATCCCGCCGCCGTGGGCAATCACTGGCAGGACGGTTTGGGCCGCTTGCACCAACGGTTTTGCACCGTAGCACCAGCCGCACAACGGGTCGTAAATGTAGTGAAGGCTCATGGGAAGGCTCCGGCAAAAAGGTAGGAAAACTCGATGCCGGCAGACTAGCCCTCAGATCGTGTCGGAAAAACGCCGGAATGGAGGTCAGTCTGTTTCAGGAATCGGTCGAATGCCCGGGTGGCCGGCAACCGCAACGACTTGAGCCCGGAGCGGACCCGACCAGACACCACCCAACCTGTGGGAGCGGGCTTGCTCGCGAAGAGGCCGTGTCAGTCGATAGAGATGTCGCCTCACCGACCGCTTTCGCGAGCAAGCCCGCTCCCACATTTGATCTCCAGTGATCAAGAAAAATCTTCGCCCATAAAAAAGCGCCGCCTTCCCGGCAGCGCTTTTATCAATCCGTTGTTTTTCTTTTTATCCTTCCATCACATCCCACAACGCTTCCAGCTCCGCTTCGCTGAATAAACCAGCGGGGTAGCGCTCGATCATCATCCGGCGCGGATCAGGTTCTCTGATCTGACGCGTTCCATTGGACTTCAACCAGTGCGCAAGGATCTGGAGCGATTCGCTATTGACTGCCAGGGGATGCAATGTCCGCTCGCTCACTACATTCACTTCGGCGTTCATTTCAGCGCTCTCTCCCGGTTTGTGAGCGGCTAACTTATCCAAGGTTTATGACAGAACATCGCAGCTCTCCCCTCCCTGTTTTGCACCATCACAGATACAAGAGCTGTGCCAATATTTCGCAAGTGTCGATCAGTGGATACAAAAAAGCCCGCGGTCCTGACGGGCTGCGGGCTTTCTCTCATACGCTGTGCGGCAATCGCTGCCCGGTTGAATATGCAATCAACTCAAGCTGTTACAACCCCACTCACTCCTTGTGCGGCGCGGGCTGCTGTTGGGTAAGGCAGTGGATATTCCCGCCGCCCAGTAACAGTTCGCGGCCCGGCACCATCACCACTTCGTGCTGCGGGAACAGGCCCTGCAGAATCTCTTTGGCCGGGCCATCCAGCGGATCGTCGAAGCTTGGCGCGATGATGCCGCCGTTGACGATCAGGAAGTTCACGTAGGAGCCGGCCAGACGAACGGTCGGGTTGCGCTCCTGTGTGCCGTCCACCGGATCGACACCCGCGCACTCTTGCTCGGTCGCATACAGCGGTCCCGGAATCGGCATTTTGTGCACCGTGAATGGGCGACCCTTGGCGTCGGTGCTGCTTTGCAGCACGTTCATCGCGGCCTGGCAGCGCGGGTAGTTCGGGTCTTGCGGGTCATCGGTCCAGGCCAGCAATACTTCACCTGGGCGCACATAGCAGCAGAAGTTATCCACATGACCGTCGGTTTCGTCGTTGAACAAACCGTCCGGCAGCCAGATGATTTTATCCACCGCCAGATTCGCGCCGAGCACCGCTTCGATGTCTGCGCGGTTGAGGTGCGGATTGCGATTGCGGTTGAGCAGGCATTCTTCGGTGGTGATCAGCGTGCCTTCGCCGTCGACGTGAATCGAACCGCCTTCGAGCACGAAGCCCTCGGTGCGGTAGCGCTGGCTGCGCTCGATTTCGAGGATCTTGCCGCCGACCTGCGAGTCACGGCTCCACGGCGAGTACAGGCCGCCGTCAAAACCGCCCCAGGAGTTGAAGTCCCAGTTCACCCCACGGACTTCACCACTGTTATTGATGACGAAGGTCGGGCCGGTGTCGCGGACCCAGGCGTCGTCGCTGGACATCTCGACCACACGAATATTCGGCACATCCAGACGGGCACGGGCGTTTTCGTACTGGCCGGCGGAAACCGCGACGGTCACCGGCTCAAAACGGGCGATGGCCTTGGCCACTGCGACGTGCGCGGCTTGCGCCGGTTTGCCGCCCAGGCGCCAGTTGTCCGGGCGCTCGGGCCAGATCATCCAGGTCTGGGTTTGTGCTGCCCACTCGGCCGGCATGTAGAAGCCGTCGGCGCGTGGGGTGCTGTGTAAAGTGCTCATGGGATCAGGACTCCAGGGAACCGTCGAGGGTTTTGATCGCATTGTATAGGTTCGGGCGACGATCACGGAACGAGCCCCAGGCACTGCGGATGTGCTCCAGCTCGTCGAGGTCGAAGCGTTGAACCAGCACGCCTTCTTCAGTTTCGTTGAGTTCCTGGACCTTCTCGCCAAACTGGTTGGCAATGAACGATGAGCCGTAGAAGGTAATGTCGTAGCCGTCCTGCTCTTCATTGCCGATGCGGTTGCTGGCGATCAGCGGCATCAGGTTGGCGCCGGCATGGCCCTGCTGCACGCGCTGCCAGTGGTCACGGGACGAAATCGTCTTGTCGTGCGGCTCGCTGCCGATGGCGGTCGGGTAGAACAGGATTTCCGCGCCCAGCAACGCCATGCTGCGGGCGCACTCCGGGAACCACTGGTCCCAGCAGATGCCCACGCCGATTTTCGCGTAACGGGTGTTCCAGACTTTGAAGCCGGTATCGCCCGGGTTGAAGTAATACTTCTCGTGGTAGCCAGGGCCGTCCGGGATGTGGCTTTTACGATAAATCCCGAGGTTTGAGCCGTCGGCATCGATGATCGCGATGCTGTTGAAACGCGCGCGGCCGGCCAGTTCGTAGAAGCTGATCGGCAGCACGACTTGCAGTTCTTTGGCGACTTTCTGGAAATGCTTGATGGCGACGTTGTCTTCAACGGTCGTGGCCAGTTGCAGGTACTCGGGGTTCGGCTTCTGGCAGAAGTACGGGGCCTCGAACAGCTCCTGGATCAGGATGATCTGCGCACCTTTGGCCGCGGCCTCACGGACCAGCTTCTCGGCGGTCTCGATATTGGCTTCAAGGTCCCAGGAACAAGCCATCTGGGTAGCGGCGACGGTAACGATACGGCTCATGAATCATCTCCTGGGCAATTGCTTGAAGGTCGAGTGTGAGGTCGACCGATGACAGAACGAGAAGCACCGGGCGTGGTTGATCACGCCGTGGGCAGTGGCGACTTTATAGCCGATAAATATCGGCTTTAAAAGCTACAACAACTCCATCCGTCTAAATAAAAGCAAATTAACCAGATAATAATCGAATTTAAACCCTGCCCCTGTGGGAGTGAGCCTGCTCGCGGTAGCGGTGGACCAGCCAGCATCAATGGCGCATGTTCCACCGCTACCGCGAGCAGGCTCACTCCCACAATGGATCAGGTGTTTACAGGCCCTCTGCGAGCACCTTCGAGAGCATGTCGACAAAGAAATCCACGCTCTGGCGCGAGGTCACCATCGGCGGTTTGATCTTCAGGACGTTCAGATAATCGCCGGTCGGCTGCATGAAAATCCCCAGCTCACGCAACCGGTCACACAGCGCCGTGGTTTCTTCGGTCGCCGGTTCCAGGGTTTCACGATGGCGGATCAGCTCGACACCCAGGTAGAAGCCGGAACCATGCACCGCGCCCACCAGCGGATGAATATCGATCAGCGCTTCAAGCCGTTCCTTGAAGTAGCCGCCCACGACCAGAGCATTTTCCCAGAGCTTCTCCTCTTCCATCACATCGAGCACCGCCATGCCGATCTGGCAACTGACCGGGCTGCCACCGGCCGACGAGAAGAAGTAACCCTCGGCCTCCAGCGCTTCAGCGATTTCCCGGCGGGTGATCACTGCGCCCAATGGCTGGCCGTTGCCCATGCCCTTGGCCATGGTGATGATGTCCGGTACCACGCCCTGCTCTTCGAAGCCCCAGAAGAAGTGGCCCATGCGGCCGTAACCAACCTGTATTTCGTCGGCGATGCAGACGCCACCCTGAGCGCGGACCCGCGCATACACCTGCTGCAAATACCCCGGCGGCAATGAGATACCGCCGGCATTGCCGTACACCGGTTCGCAGATGAAACCGGCCAGTTGGCGTTTCTGCCCGGCGATTTTCGCCAGGTTGTGTTCGACGCTGCGCACGTAGTCCGGCGCGCTGTCCGGGCCACGGAATTCGCCCCGGTAGGTGTTCGGCGCAGTCACCGGATGCACCCAGTCAGGGCGGCTGCTCAAGGCTTTCGGGTTGTCGGCAATCGAGGTCGAGACCGCGTCCGCGCCCACCGTCCAGCCGTGATAGGCCTCAAGCACGCTGAGCATGTCACGCCCGCCGCTGTAGGCCCACGCCAGGCGAATCGCCAGGTCGTTGGCCTCGCTGCCACTGTTGACCAGGAACACTCGGTCCATGGAATCCGGCGACAACTGCAACAGGCGCTCGGAGAACTCGGCAACCGCCGCATAGTTAAACCGCGAGTTGGTGTTGAGCATCGACCACTGACGGCTGGCGACGGCAGCCATGCGTGGATGACCGTGCCCCAGCACCGCGACGTTGTTGAGCATGTCGAGGTAGGAGCGGCCCTGCATGTCGATCAGGTGGTTGCGCCAGCCGCGCTCGATGCGTGGCGGGTCGACGTAATAGTGTTTTTGGGTGCGGGCGAAACTGGCGTCGCGACGGGCCAGCAATGTCTGCGAATCAAGCTCTGCTTCAGCGTCACAGGCCAGCCCAAGCAAGGCTGCGGGCGAAGGGCACAACGCTTGCCAGGCCGCCGCGCGTGACGGCGTACAAAACAACGGAGCGTTAAGCGAAGCCTCACGGCTCAACTGCACGACCAAAGACCCGCTGACCGAACCCAGCACCTGGCCTTTGACCAGCGCCGCACCGGTATGCAGCGACGGCGTGACGCCCCACAGCCGCACGCTCAGTTGCGGACCATCCAGTTGCAGCACACCCACTTCCGGCTGGTGGACGACACCGGCAAACGGTGACTCGACCGTCGTACCGTGGGGCACTCGTAGCTCGACGTGCAGCGGGCAAGTGTCCGGTTCTGCGGCACTGTCCGGTCGGGTACGGGACAAACGATATTGACCATAACGGCTGGCCGCCAAACCGTGGGCTGCCGCCGCTTCGGTCAGCAGACGCCGATCGATACCTGCTTGCTCCCAGTTACCAGCCTCAAAATGCGGACTGAGCACGCCCAGATCGATCAAGGCAAACTCGCACCCCACCAGCCCCGGCAATAACGGCGCAAACCCTTCCCTGCCAATACTCGGCAGGCTCTGGCCGACGGCGGTCAGGATCGCCGCTTCCATCAGCGCCAACGGCACCGATGTAGCAACGCGGAAAATTTCCCACTCATGAGTGAGATTGTCGCGACTGTAGGCGTTGCCCGGATCGATGCTGACCTGCTGCTCGCCACTGAGCACCAGCACCGCCGCGCGGGCCATGATCAGCGGCCACAACGCCAGCAGCTCTTCAGGCTGCAACGGATTGACCGCGTGATAGGCCTGAACCGCCGGCAAGATGTAAAACGGATCGCCATCGGCGTGATGCAGCAGCGCCGCGCACGTCACCGACAGATCGGTAATGCGCCAGGTACGAATCAGGTCGCCAAAATCGATCACCCCCTGCAACTGCCACCGGCGTTGTGCATCGCGCTGCCAGACCACGTTATCGTCGGTGACGTCCATGTGAATCGCCTGCACCGGCAGCTTCGCCACTAACGGCAGCAAACGTCGTTCTGCCTGTTCGGCGGCCTCGGCAATCGACGCGCGTTGCCGATCATCCTGGATGACTGGCAACAAATGGGCGATCAATGCGTTGGCGTGGCGGGCGTCCCATTGAAGGGTGCGTTCAAGGCCTGGATGGTCGAAAGCGGCCAAGGCCAGATCCATTTCGCCGCAGAGCCGGCCAAATCCGGCCACCACCGAGCCCGGCAAGTAATCGAGGTGCGTCAACGGCTGGCCTTCAATGTAATCCAGTAGGCGCATATGGACAGGCTGACCGCCGACTTCCAGCGAGAGCAGGTCTGCGCCATTGTTGGCGGGAATCACCCGCGGCACCTGCACACCGCCATGTTCGGCCAAATGCTTGAGCCCTGCGTGCTGGGCCTGCAACTCGAGCGCCGAGTAGTCGCCACGACATATTTTCAGGACGAAACGACCACGATCGCTGTCGACACGAAAGTTGAGATCCTGCTGACTGCCCAGGGGCTGCAATATCCCGTTCAACCCGTAATGTGCCTGCAACAGCTCTAGTGCTTGCTCCGCAGACACTTGCGGGCTGGGCAAACTGGCGCGGTGAATCAACGTGGCGAGCGGCATACAACGACCCCTGAAATTTTATTAGGCGCTTATATCGCCACCGCTTGGAGCCAGACGCAACCCCCGCCCTGGTTGGCGCACAGCAAAAGACAATCGCAGGACTCGCACCAGCCGGCACTTTGCGCAAGAATGTCGGTCATCAATGTCCCACGCTGGAGAAACCCATGAACATAGTCACCACCGACCTGCCCGGTGTACTGATCATTGAGCCCAAGGTATTTGGTGACGAGCGAGGTTTTTTTACGAAAGCTTCAACGCCAAGGCTTTCGAAGAAGCGACCGGCCTGAGCACTCAGTTCGTTCAGGACAACCACTCGCGCTCGCAAAAAGGCGTACTGCGTGGCCTGCATTACCAACTGGAAAATACCCAGGGCAAACTGGTACGTGTCACGGCCGGTGAAGTGCTCGACGTGGCCGTGGACATCCGTCGCAGCTCGCCGCACTTCGGTAAATGGGTGGCGGTACGTTTGTCCGCCGACAACCATCGTCAACTGTGGGTGCCAGAAGGTTTCGCCCACGGCTTCGTGGTACTGAGCGAGTTCGCCGAGTTCCTCTACAAGACCACCGACTACTACACCCCGTCGGCCGAGCGCAGCATTCGTTGGGACGATCCGGACCTGGGCATCGACTGGCAACTGGATGAAGCGCCAAAACTGTCGGGCAAGGACGCGGCCGCCTCGTTCTTCAAGGACGCTGACGTCTTTTCCTGAAACGCCGTGTGAATCTTCGTTTCAACTGCGCTCGCAACCCTAGGCATAATGCGTCTGTTCCCCCAGGCGCCCGATGCTCATGACTCCACCCCTCCCCGCAGACCCCGCTGGCGCAGCCTGGCCCTGCTCGCGCTGTGCCTGGCGCCGTTGCTGTGGCCGCTGCAGCATCTGGCCGAGCGTTACTACCGTAGCGAACTGGCCGGGCAGAACCGTCAGACCCTCGACCTCTATGTCGCCAACCTGCTGGGCACCCTGCACCGTTATGAAGTGCTGCCGCAGATCCTCGGCGACTTGCCCGCCCTGCGCGCCGTACTGGGCGCGCCCGACGATGGCGTCACCCAGGGCAACGCCAACCGCTTGCTGAAGAACATCAGCGCCCAGACCGGCGCCGAAGTCATGTACCTGATGGACACCTCCGGCAAGACGCTGGCGGCCTCCAACTGGGACAAACACGACAGTTTCGTCGGGCGTAATTTTTCCTTCCGGCCGTACTTCAGCGAAGCCATGGCCGGGCGGCTCGGGCGCTTTTTCGGGCTGGGTACCACCTCGGCCAAACGCGGTTACTTCTTCGCTGCCGCCGTACGCGAGGGCGAGAAAGTCGTCGGTGTGCTGGTGGTCAAAGTCGATCTCGATCTCACCGAAAGCCTCTGGGGCAAAACCCCGGAACAACTGCTGCTGACCGATCACAACGGTGTGGTCATCCTCACGTCCCGACCCGAGTGGCGTTTTCGCTCGACCCGTGTTTTGAGTGAGGAGGAAAACAAAGCCATCACCGCGATCCAACCCTACCCGACCCGCGATCCCAAGCCATTGATGCTCAATCCCGGCGCCTGGCTGACCCAGACCCGGCATATCGAGGAAACCGGCTGGAGCGTCAGCATCCTTGCGCCACGGACCCTGATTGACCGCCCGGTGCGCACGGTCGTGGCCATCGGTGGCGCGACGCTGCTGGTTGTGATGCTGTTGCTCGGCCTGATGATGCAGCGCCGGCGCCACTATCTGGAGCGGATAGCCTTCGAAGCCAAGGCCCGCCGCGAACTCGAAGGCCGGGTGGCCGAGCGCACCAGTGACCTCGAAGGCCTCAACCGACGCCTGAAACAGGAAGTGCTGGAGCGCGAACACGCCCAGCAAGAACTGGTGCGAGCCCAGGATGACTTGGTGCAGGCCGGCAAACTGTCGGCGCTGGGGACGATGTCGGCGAGTATCAGCCACGAACTCAATCAACCGCTGGCGGCGATCCGCAGCTACGCAGAAAACGCCGAAGTGCTGCTCGATCATCAGCGCACCGACGATGCCCGCGGCAACCTCAAGCTGATCAGTGAACTGACCGGGCGCATGGCCTCGATCATTGCGCACCTGCGCGCCTTCGCTCGCCGTGATCGCCACGCCCCGGAAAGCGTCGCCCTGCAACCAGCGCTGGACGACGCCCTGGCGTTGCTGGCCAAGCGTCGACGGAGCATGGAAGTCGAGCTGATCCGTGACCTGCCAGCCGCCACGTTGTGGGTCGAGGCAGGGGAAACCCGTTTGCGCCAGGTGCTCGGCAACCTGTTGGCCAACGCCCTCGACGCACTGACCGAAAAAGGCCCGCCGCGCAAACTCTGGCTGAGTGCCCAATCCACCAGCGAGGGCGTCAACCTGTACATTCGCGACAACGGCCCCGGGTTCTGCCTGGAGGCGCTGGGTCGCGCCGGCGAGCCCTTCTACACCACCAAGACCCGCACTCAGGGCCTTGGGCTGGGGCTGGCGATCTGCGACACCCTGATGCGCGCCTTCGGTGGTGAACTGTCGTTCGCCAACCATAAGGAGGGCGGCGCCCTGATTACCCTGAAGCTACGCGCAGGCGCACCCGGTGTGAGCCTGCAACCGCCCGAGGACCGAAGTGCATGACCATCGATAACCGCATCCAGGTCGTGCTGATCGACGATGATCCGCACTTGCGCCAGGCCTTGAGCCAGACGCTGGACCTGGCCGGCCTGAAGATCCTGCCGCTGGCCGAAGCCAGGGGCCTGGCCGGGCAACTGGAGCGCGACTGGCCGGGCGTGGTGGTCAGTGACATCCGGATGCCGGGCATGGACGGCCTCGAGTTGCTGAGCGAACTTCACGCCCAGGACCCGGAGCTGCCGGTACTGCTGATCACCGGCCACGGCGATGTACCGTTGGCCGTGCAAGCGATGCGCGCCGGGGCCTATGACTTTCTGGAAAAACCTTTCGCCAGCGACGCCCTGCTCGACAGCGTGCGCCGCGCCCTGGCCCTGCGCCGGCTGGTACTGGACAACCGCAGCCTGCGCCTGGCCCTGAGCGACCGCAATGAATTGAGCGCCCGACTGGTCGGGCAATCGGCGCCGATGCTGCGTTTGCGCGAGCAAATCGGTGCACTGGCGGCGACCAGGGCCGACGTATTGATACTCGGTGAAACCGGTGCCGGTAAAGAGGTGGTCGCCCGGGCACTGCACGACTTGTCGAATCGTCGTAACGGCCCGTTCGTGGCGATCAACGCCGGGGCGCTGGCCGAATCGGTGGTGGAAAGCGAGCTGTTCGGTCACGAGCCCGGCGCGTTTACTGGCGCGCAAAAACGCCGCATCGGCAAGTTCGAATTCGCCAACGGCGGTACGTTGTTCCTCGATGAAATCGAAAGCATGACCCTGGATGTGCAGGTGAAACTGCTGCGCATGTTGCAAGAACGTGTAGTCGAGCGCCTGGGCGGCAATCAGTTGATCCCGCTGGACATCCGCGTCATCGCCGCCACCAAGGAAGACCTGCGCCAGGCCGCCGATCAAGGGCGCTTCCGGGCCGACTTGTATTACCGGCTGAACGTCGCACCGCTGCGCATTCCACCGCTGCGCGAACGTGGCGAAGATGCTCTGGTGCTGTTCCAGCATTTCGCCGACGAAGCCAGCACTCGCCACGGTTTGCCGCCCCACGAACTGCAGCCGGGGCAACGGGCGCTGTTGCTGCGTCACGCCTGGCCAGGCAACGTGCGCGAACTGCAAAACGCCGCCGAACGCTTTGCCTTGGGCCTGGAACTGGAACTGGACAACAGCGCGCCGCAGGGCAGTGCCAGTACCACGGTGGAAGTGCTCAGCGGTGGCCTGAGCGAGCAGGTGGAAAACTTCGAAAAAAACCTGATTGCCGCTGAGCTCGCGCGCTCTCACAGCTCGGTACGCAGCCTTGCCGAGGCCTTGGGCATTCCGCGCAAGACCCTGCACGACAAGCTGCGTAAACACGGTCTGAACTTCGCCGACAGTGGCGCCAGCAGCCACGCCGACGACCTTGATTGAATCCAACCGCAGAGGCCATGCATGAATCGCGACAGTCGTTACCTGGAATCAATCCTGCACCATGACATTCCCCTGACCCGGGACATGGGCCTCAAGGTCCTCGACTGGCACGACCAGCAACTGCGCCTGCACTTGCCGCTGGACGTCAACGTCAATCACAAGAGCACCATGTTCGGCGGCAGCCTGTATTGCGGCGCCGTGCTGGCCGGTTGGGGCTGGCTGCATTTGCGTTTGCGTGAAGAAGGCATTGAAGACGGGCACATCGTGATTCAGGAAGGGCACATCAGCTATCCGCTGCCAGTGACGAGCGATGCCACGGCGATTTGCCAGGCGCCGAGTGCGGCGGTGTGGAAGAAGTTTCTGGCGATGTATGAGCGCTATGGGCGGGCGCGGCTAACACTGCATTCACGGATTGTGAATGCAGGGACTGAGGAGGATGCGGTAACGTTTAGCGGGCAGTACGTGCTGCATCGGTAAAGCAAAAGATCGCAGCCTCGTTTCACTCGACAGCTCCTACAAGGAAACGCGCCCCCCTGTAGGAGCTGTCGAGTGAAACGAGGCTGCGATCTTTTGATCTTCAGGCCCGAGCTAACGCCAACAATTTCTCGCGCCACGCAGCCTTCGCCGGCAACGCCAAAAAGAACTCATTGAGCAACGATTCCCGCGCCGGATAACAAAACGGCGCGCCACTCAAATCCAGCACCTCACCGCCCGCCCCTTCCAGCACGCCTTGCGCCGCCGCCGTGTCCCACTGAGAGGTCGGTGCCAACCGCGGATAACAATCCGCCGCCCCTTCCGCCACCATACAAAATTTCAGTGAACTGCCAAAGTTCGCCAACTGCAGCTCACCCAGGCTCTCACTCAACCCCGCCAGCAAGCGCTCCTGCTCAGGGCTCGAATGCCGACGACTGGCGACCACGGTAAACGCCTCGCCTGCCGCCGGTACGTCGCGAACCTGAATCGGCAACGGTGTTGCGCCGGCATCACCCCGCCACGCCCCCAAACCGCTACCACCGACATAGAACCGCCCGCTGGTCGGCATCGACACCACGCCAAATACCACACGGCCCTGCTCGATCAGCGCGATGTTGACGGTAAATTCTTCACTGCCGGAGATGAACTCCTTGGTCCCGTCCAACGGGTCCACCAGCCACCAACGCTGCCACCCGGCGCGTACGCTTTGGGGGATGTTGGCGTCTTCTTCGGAAAGCACCGGAATGCTCGGATCCAGTGCGCTCAGCCCATCCACGATCACATGGTGAGCGGCCAGATCAGCCGCCGTCACTGGCGAGTCATCGGACTTTGCAGTAACCGCTACGCCGTTGCGCCAGAACGGCAGGATCGCTTCACCCGCCTTCAAGGCCAGTTCAACCACTGGCGCCATCAAAGGATGAGGAAAATTCAAACTCATGGCAAAAACACCCCACGCTGGGTCAATAAGTCTCGGGCCAGATACAGCGCCGCCAAGGCACGGCCCTCGGTGAATTGCGGGTTCTGGGCCAGGGCCGACAACTCACGCAGGTTGACCTTGTCCACCCGCATCGGCTCGGGCTCGTCACCCTCAAGGCTTTCTTCGTACAGATCGGTGGCCAAGACCACCTGGATCTTCTGGCTCATGTAACCGGGCGACAACGACAACTCGGTCAGGTGTTCCAACTGCCGCGCGCCAAACCCGGCCTCTTCCTTGAGCTCGCGCTCGGCGGCGGCCAGCACGTCTTCGCCGGGCTCGATCAAGCCTTTGGGCAAGGACAGTTCGTATTCATCGGTGCCGCCGCAATATTCTTCGACCAGCACCGCGTGGTCTGCATCGAGCATCGCCACGATCATCACCGCGCCATATCCGGCACCCCTGCCGACCAGACGCTCGTAAGTGCGCTCCACGCCATTGGAAAAGCGCAGCTTGAGCTCTTCGACGCAGAATAAACGGCTGGTGGCGACGATCTCGCGGGCAAGTACGGTGGGTTTCTGGCGCATAGACGGCTCCTTGGCGTGAACGCGTTACTATACCCGGCCTATCCTGATTGTTTACCTCGGATATCTTTTTACCGCTGGAGAAGTTTTTATGTCCCTGCTGCCCTGGCGCGACATCGACACCGTTCTGCTGGATATGGACGGCACGCTGCTGGACCTGCACTACGACAACCATTTCTGGATGGAGCACCTGCCGCAGCGCTATGCCGAATTGCACGGGGTGAGCCGGGCCATGGCGCAGATGGAGTTGCAGCCACTGTTCGAACGCAACGCCGGCCAGTTGCAGTGGTACTGCCTGGATTTCTGGAGCGCAGAGCTGAAAATTCCGGTACGCGAGCTGAAGCTGGAAACAGCCCATCTGATTGCCCTGCGCCCGGATGCGGATACGTTTCTGGCGGCGATCAAACAGGCTGGCAAGCGTGTGGTGATGATCACCAATGCCCATCGCGATTCGCTGTCACTCAAGTTGGAGCGCATAGAACTGGCGCCGTATTTCGAGCGGTTGATCAGTTCCCACGATTACGGCTTCGCCAAGGAGAACCCGCAGTTCTGGGATGCGTTGCAGGCGGACATCGGTTTTGATCCGGCGCGTAGTCTGTTTATCGACGATACGTTGCCGATCCTGCGCAGTGCGCGGAATTTTGGGGTGGCGCATTTGTTGGCGGTGCGTGAGCCGGACAGTCGCAAAGGGCCGAAGGACACGGCGGAGTTTGCGGCGGTCGGGGATTATCGGGAGTTGATCGAAGGGCTCTGATTCCCTGTAGGAGCTGCCGAAGGCTCGGGCCGCGTTCGGACGATCTTTTGATCTTGATCTTCGGCAGCTTTGAAACCGCCAAGATCAAAAGATCGCAGCCTTCGGCAGCTCCTACGGGCCTCACATTATTCAGGAATGCGCAACGACTGCCCCGGATAGATCTTGTTCACATCCTTGAGCATTGGTTTGTTGGCCTCAAATATTTTTTGATACTTGTTGGCATCGCCATACACGCGCAGGGAAATCGCGCTGAGGGTGTCGCCCTTCACGACCGTGACAAACTTCGCGGCCACTACCACCGGCCCGGTCACGGTGATCTGGTCGTCCACGCTGCCGACACCGGCGATATTGCCCACGGCCAGCAGGATTTTTTCCTTCTCTTCCTGACTCGCGACTTCACCGGTGACCGTGACCTTGTCGCCATCCACCGTGGCCTGCACATTCGGATTACCCAGGCCGACCTTGCTGATGTGATCCTTCAACTGCTCACTGGCATTGGCGTTGCCCGGTGTCAGCAGATCGATAAGCTTTTCGCCTGCTTCTTTCACAAAGCTAAAAATACTCATGGTGCACTCTCCTTGGGTTTAGGGTTCCAGACGCAAAAGACTAGACCAAGGCTGCAAGCCACGGTTCCAACCCGACCAATGACCCCACCCCCTTGCAAGCGCTAGAATCGCAAACCCTGCCAGCGCCCTGGAGCGAAGATGGACATCAAGCAGCTCAAATTCCTCATCGCCCTCGACGAAACCCGGCACTTCGGCCAGGCGGCCGCGCGCTGTCACATCACTCAGCCGACCCTGTCCATGCGCCTGCGCAGCCTTGAGGAGGAACTCGAGCTGCCGCTGGTCAATCGCGGCCAGCGCTTCGAGGGCTTCACTGCGCCGGGCGAGCGGGTGCTGGCCTGGGCGCGCACGGTGCTGGCGGCTTATGACGGCTTGCAGGCCGAAGCGGCGGCCTGTCGCGGCAATCTGGTGGGTACATTGCGGTTGGGCGTGGTGCCGCTGTCGAGTTTCGATCCGCTGCCTTTGATGCAGCGCCTGCATGCCAAACACCCGAACCTGCGCTTCGAGCTGTCGGCGCTGAGTTCCGAGCAGATCCTCGAACAACTGGCGAACAATCGTCTGGACCTCGGTGTGTCCTACCTGGAGCGTCTCGACGGCGAGCGCTTCGACTCCCTGGCGTTCAGCGAAACCCGCATGGGGTTGCTCTACGACCAGCGCTTTTACACCTTCGGCGAGGCGCCGCTGAGCTGGGAGTCGCTGATCGAACTGCCGCTGGGCATGCTCACCAGCGGCATGCACTTTCGCCAGTCCATCGACCATAACTTCCACAGCCGCGGGCTGACGCCACAGCCGTTGTTGCAAACCGATGCGGTCCATCAATTGTTACAAGCCGTGCACGGCGGGTTCTGTTGCGCGGTGATGCCGTTGGACGGCGGCCTCGAAAACCTGACCGACCACCTGCGCCTGCAACCCATCGAAAACGCTCAAACCCTTGGCCGGCTGGGGTTGATCATGCGCCGCAGCGCCCCGCGCTCAGCCCTGGCGGAAGCCTGTTTCGCGATTTATCAGAAATCGCTGAAGGACTCTTGATCGACGGCATCTATCGGTAGATCGGTATTAGCGATTAGACGCGACATGTTGACGCGCCTAGTCTTAAAGCTACCCAAACCGTCGGTGATGCCCCATGAACGCCAAGCGCCCAGCCTGCGCGGCGCCCGCCCTCGAAACGCCCGCGCCCGCCGCCAGCCAGACCTACAGTTACAGCACACTCGACTACGCCGAAACGGACAGCACCGCGCTGGCCGAGGAAGTGGCGTTGGCGATCGCCTTTAATGGCATCAGCCAGGCTGTGATGCTGGTCACCCCGACCGATCTGGAAGACTTTATCGTCGGCTTCAGCCTCGGCAGCGGCATCATCGAAGACGCCGCCGACATCTATGACCTGCAACTCAGCGGCTCGGGTTCGGCGCAGTACGCGCAAGTGACCATCGCCAACCGCGCCTTCTGGAACCTCAAGCAGCAACGTCGGCAACTGGCCGGCACCAGCGGTTGCGGGCTCTGTGGCGTGGAAGCCGTCGAGCAAGCGCTGCCAGACCTCAAGGTCTTGCCCGGCGCACCGTTGCCACCCGCCGCCTGGCTCGATGGCCTGCGCCAGCGTATCGGCGCGTTTCAGCCGCTGGGCCAGCATTGCGGCGCGGTGCATGCGGCGGTGTTCATGAATGGCCAGGGCGAGTTGCTGTTGGGCCGCGAAGACATCGGCCGGCACAACGCCCTCGACAAGCTGATCGGCGGACTGATCCGCCAGAACATCCCGACCACCGGTGGCCTGGCGATTGTCACCAGCCGTTGCAGCCTCGAACTGATCCAGAAAGTGCTGCGCGCAGGGATTCAAACCCTCGTCAGCCTGTCGTCGCCCACGGGCCTTGCCGTGCAATGGGCCCGGCGTCACAACCTCAATCTCATCCACCTGCCGCAAAAAGTGCACCGCGGGTCTACAGCCCAGCGATGGAGAATCAAGCGTGAGCCAACATCAACAAGCCGATCAGAAACCCGTTCCCCGTTACAAGCCCTATAAAGGCGCGGCCGGTGGCTGGGGTGCGCTGGCCAGCGTTGCCCGGGCCTGGCTGACCAGCGACAACGCGCTGAAAAATCTGCGCATGATGCTCAAAACCAACAAGAACGGCGGGTTCGACTGTCCCGGTTGCGCCTGGGGCGATTCCAAGGAAGCCGGCATGGTGGCGTTCTGCGAGAACGGCGCCAAAGCGGTGAACTGGGAAGCAACCAAACGTCGGGTGGACGCTGCGTTCTTCGCCAAACACAGTGTCAGTTCGCTGCTGGATCAGAGCGACTACTGGCTTGAGTATCAGGGCCGCTTGACCGAGCCGATGAGCTACGACGCCGAAACCGATCGCTACAAACCGATCAGTTGGGAAGCCGCCTACGCCCTGATCGGCAAACACCTGCAAGGCTTGTCGAGCCCGGATCAGGCCGAGTTCTACACCTCGGGCCGTGCCAGCAACGAAGCGGCGTATCTCTATCAGTTGTTCGTGCGTTCTTTCGGCACCAACAACTTTCCCGACTGCTCGAACATGTGCCACGAGGCCAGCGGCGTGGCGTTGGCGCAAAGTGTCGGCGTCGGCAAAGGCACCGTGACCTTCGACGATTTTGAACACGCGGATGCGATTTTTGTCTGGGGCCAGAACCCCGGCACCAACCACCCCGGATGCTCGAACCCCTGCGTGAAGCGGTGAAACGCGGCGCCCAGGTGGTGTGCGTCAACCCGCTCAAAGAGCGTGGCCTGGAACGCTTCCAGCATCCGCAACATCCGATCGAAATGCTCACCAACAGCGACAAGCCGACCAACACCGCGTACTTCCGACCTGCGTTGGGCGGCGACATGGCGCTGCTGCGCGGCATGGCGAAATTCCTGCTGCACTGGGAGCGCGAAGCGCAACAAACCGACCAGCCTTCGGTGTTCGATCACGACTTCCTCAATGAACACAGCGCCGACGTGCTGGAATACCTGGGCGCCATCGATGACACGCCGTGGGCGCAGATCGTCGAGCAGTCCGGCCTGACCCTGGTGGAAATCGAGCAAGCGGCGCGCATGTACGCCAAGGGCAAGAACGTCATCATGTGCTGGGCGATGGGCATCACCCAGCATCGCCATTCGGTGGCGACCATCCAGGAAATCGCCAACCTGATGCTGCTGCGCGGCAACATCGGCCGGCCGGGCGCCGGTCTGTGTCCGGTGCGCGGGCACAGTAACGTGCAGGGCGACCGGACCATGGGCATCAACGAACGTCCGCCGGTGGCGTTCCTTGATTCCCTGGAGCGGCGCTTCCAGTTCAAAGTGCCGCGTGAAAACGGCCACAACGTGGTCGAGGCGATTCACGCCATGGCCGCTGGCCGCGCAAAAGTATTCATCGGCCTGGGCGGCAACTTCGCCCAAGCCACCCCGGACAGCCCGCGCACCTTCCAGGCCTTGAGCAATTGCGACCTGACCGTGCAGATCAGCACCAAGCTCAACCGCAGCCACTTGGCTCACGGCAAGGACGCGCTGATCCTGCCGTGCCTGGGCCGTACCGACATCGACATCCAGACCGAAGGCCCGCAAGCCGTCACCGTTGAAGATTCGTTCAGCATGGTCCACGCCTCCAACGGCCAGTTGCAGCCGCTGTCGAACCAGATGCGTTCGGAGCCGGCGATCATCGCCGGCATCGCCGCCGCGACCCTGGGCAGCAAACCGGTGGACTGGAACTGGCTGGTGGCTGATTACGCACGCATCCGCGACCTGATCGCCGACACCATCCCGGCTTTCGCGACTTCAACCAGAGGGTGAAGAATCCGGGGGTTCTACCTCGGCAACAGTGCCGGTGCCCGCAAGTGGAGCACCCCGTCGGGGCGGGCCAATTTCCGTGCGAACGTCCTGCCCAGGGATCTGGTTCACGAGCGCACGCGCGCCACGGGGATTTTGCCGGATCTGATCATGCAGTCGATGCGCTCCCACGATCAGTACAACACCACGATTTATGGTCTTGATGACCGCTATCGCGGGGTGAAGGGCCAGCGGGATGTGTTGTTTGTGAACGAAGCCGACATCATTCGCCTGGGGTTCAAACCGGGGCAGAAGGCTGACATCGTTTCGATCTGGGACGATGGCCGTGAGCGTCGGGTGAAGGGCTTCACGCTGCTGGCGTTTGATATTCCTGCCGGGCAGGCCGCCGCGTATTACCCGGAAGTGAATCCGTTGGTGCCACTGGAAAGCACCGGGGATGGCAGCCATACACCGACGTCGAAATTTGTGGCGATTCGGTTGGAAATGGCGAGTGAGACCGGGTTGATTATGGCCAAGTCGGCTTAACGCAAGATCAAAAGATCGGGCCGCGTTCGGACGATCTTTTAGCAATGGCGCTGACACGACACTGTCCAATCGCCCACAAAAAAGGCCGTTTTTTCACAAAAACGGCCTATCCCAAGTAGCTAAAGACCGGCGAAAAATATTTAAGTTCCGCCCTAAAAACAGTTACTTATAGAATTGTGTACAAGTCGTGTTACTCGTCGGATTTCGATTGTCACAACTATGACACAGCCTCAGGATCGCGCCGTCATCCCCTTGAGGTTCCTCTATGAAGTTCTCCTCGATTCTCTTGTTGTCCCTTAGCCTGGCCAGTGGCTTCGCTTCTGCCGGAGGCACTGCCGAAGCAGGTGTGGGCGGCGCATTGGGCGGGGTGTTGGGCTCGGTCGTCGGTCAGTCACTAGGCGGCAATACCGGTTCTACCATCGGTGCGGCCCTGGGCGGCGCGGGTGGTAGTGCCGTCGGCGCAGACAGACACAGCCGTGGCCAAGCCGCCATCGGCGGTGCGTTGGGCGCAGCCGGCGGTAACGTGGTCGGCCGCAGCATCGGCGGCACCTCCGGCAGCCTGATCGGCTCCGCAGCCGGCGGTGGCGCTGGTGGCGCGCTGGGTAACTACATGGGCAACTCGAGTCGCGAGGATGATCGTGGTTCCTATCGTGGCGACCATGATGATCGTCGCTACTACCGTGATGACCGCCGTCACCGCGGCCATGCTTATGGGCATCGCAAGCATCACGACTACTATCGTCATCGCTGATTGCTGATTGCTGATTGCTTAGCGAGAAGATCAAAAGATCGCAGCCTTCGGCAGCTCCTACGGGTGTACACAAATCCCTGTAGGAGCTGCCGGAGGCTGCGATCTTTTTTTGCTCGTCAAACCACTAACAGCTCCAGCGCCCCGCGCAAACCGGCAGGAATCGCCACGGGCTGATTCGACGCCCGATCCACGAACACATGCACGAAGCGCCCGGCCGCACAGGCTTCGTCTTCCCCTTGCTTGAACACTGCCAGCTCGTACTGAACCGAGCTGTTGCCCAACTTAGCGACCCGCAGGCCGATCTCGATGCGATCAGGGAAGGCGATGGACGCGAAGTAATCGCAGGCCGAACTCACCACAAAACCCACGACTTCGCCGTCATGAATATCCAGCCCGCCAACGTCGATCAGGTAGGTGTTCACCGCGGTGTCGAAGAAGCTGTAGTAGGTAACATTGTTGACGTGACCGTAGGCGTCGTTGTCGTGCCAGCGGGTAGTGATGGGCTGGAAGTGCGGGTAGTCGGTGCGTTGGGGCATCGGGTTGGACATTAGCGTCGGTTCCTGGGGTTGGATGGCCAGTCTAAGGGGAAAACCGCGTTATCGTTCTTCGCGAGCAAGCCCGCTCCTACAGTGGATTCTGGTCGTACAAAAAATCTGCGTTCACTGAAGATCAAATGTGGGAGCGGGCTTGCTCGCGAAGGCGCCCTGACAGACGCCACATCAATCACTTATCAGCAAACCCCTTACCCACTGCCGCCAACTCCCCGATCAACCGCGCCGGTTTCCACTGGTCACCCTGCCTCGTCTCCAGCGCCAGCAACCGCTGATGAATATCCGCCAACCCTTGCTGATCCGCCCAGGCCATCGGCCCGCCCTTGTCCGCCGGGAAGCCATAGCCGTTGAGGTAAACCAGGTCAATGTCATGGGCCGATCCCGCAATGCCTTCCCGGAGGATCTTCGCCCCTTCGTTGACCAGTGCCAGCAAGCAGCGCTCCAGAATCTCCTCCGGGCTTATCTCACGCCTTTGGAAGCCCAAACCCTCGCTGACCTCCAGCACCAGCGCATCAACCTCTACGTCGTGCTCAGCCTGCCGACTGCCCGGCTCATAGTGGTAGTAGCCGGCGCCGCTCTTTTGACCAAACCGGCCCAGCTCGCACAACCGGTTGTCTATCTGGACTTGCGGCGCATCCTGCCCTTTGCCGGCCAGTTGCCGGGCACGCCATCCCAGATCGATGCCGACCACGTCGTACATGCGGAACGGCCCCATGGCGAACCCGAAACCTTGCAGCACAGCATCCACCTGATAAGGAAACGCCCCCTCAAGCAGCATTTTGCGCGCCTCAAACACGTAGGTATTGAGCATTCGATTGCCGATAAAACCATGACAGTTGCCGGACACCACGCTGACCTTGCCCATGCGTTTGCCCAGCGCCAACGCAGCATCGAGCACCGCCGGGGCGGTTTGCGCGCCGCGGACGACTTCCAGCAGTTTCATGATGTGTGCCGGGCTGAAGAAGTGCAGGCCCAGGACGTGTTGCGGGCGGCGAGTGGCAGCGGCAATCGCGTCGATGTCCAGTGCCGAGGTGTTGCTGGCCAGGATCGCCTGGGGTTTGAGCAGGCCATCCAGTTCACGGAAAATTTTCTGCTTCAGTTCGAGGTTTTCGTAAACCGCCTCGATCACCAGGTCGACATCACGGATCGCCGCGTAATCCGCCACGCTGGTTACTCGCGCAATACGGGCGTCTGCTTCGGCCTGATCGATCCGGCCCTGACGCACATTGTGGGCGTAGGTGTCGGCGACAGCGGCCAACGCCTGTTCAAGCATCTGCGGATTGTTATCGACCCATTGCACCGGCACCCCGGCGTTGGCCAGGCACATGACAATGCCACGGCCCATGGTGCCCGCCCCGATCACGGCGGCGCGCTGAATATTGAACGGCGTCTGGCTCATTGTTGTTCTCTTGTTGGCGATCCAAAGACAGCCTTCACCATAGTCAGCCGCCGCGTTGTTTTGAAATTTATTCCTGTGATGAGCAACATTCAGCGGATGGATGTTGGCCGCGAATACACCGCAGCTCCCTGTAGGAGCTGCCGAAGGCTGCGATCTTTTGATCTTCAGTGGTGCTGAGACTGCCAAAGACCAGGATCAAAAGATCGCAGCCTTCGGCAGCTCCTACGGGTCAGAGGTGTGATAGCGCCCACTCCCGCACTTGGGCATATGGATAATCCTCAAGCGCTCCAGACCCCGGAATCGCCCGCGCCTTGAGCTTGGTAAACAGCGGCACGCTGATCCCGCACAGGAACCGCGTCACCCGTTCCGCCGACGGCACATGCCCGGTGTGTTGTTCGTGCCTGTGGATAAAGTCGCCGCATAACGCTTCGAAGTTTTTATCCACAAGCGCCGGCAACGCTGGCGGTGCTGGCAGTCGCGCCACGTCCCCGTGACACACCGAACAATGCCCGCACTGCCGTGGCGCGTTTTCGTCGCCGAAATACTCGGCCAGGCGATAGCCCAGGCAATGGTCGGTGGCGAACAGATCAAGCATCGCGTGAATACGGGCGATCTCGGTTTGTTCGTGGCGGGTGAAGTAGGCGTGCAGTTCCTCGCTCAGGGCTTGAGCATCAAAGTCGGTTTGCAGCAGGCTGTAGACCTCGGTCATCTGCTTGCTTTCAAGCTCGACCCAGCCTTTTTCCTGGAAGTAATCCAGCGCCTTGACCACCCGATTGCGCTCGGCCGAATGCTGTTCGTACAGCGCATCGAAATTCACCGTGGCCCAGGTTCGCGCACGGCTGGAGGTCTGGATGATCGCCGCGACGAAGTCCTTGCGCTCACCCTCGAAACGGGCGAGCAAGACCTCCGGTTCCTGCAAATACTTAAAGCGGTATTCAGCGTAATAGGCATATCGCGGGGCGATGATTGCGCGCAGCTCCAACTGCACCAGCAAGGTCTTGAGCGGCAACTGGCGAATGTTGCTCTGATCCGCCAATGGCCCCAGCAGAAACTCCCACTGCCCCTGCGGCGCGGCGGCTTGCAACTCGTCGAGTACGCAGCGGATGCCATCCAACTCCGGGGTGTCGCCGTAGACGAAGTTTTCCAGCACGTTGAGGCTGTCGCGGTTGGCCAGCACCAGGCAGTCCGACGGCTGCCCGTCACGCCCGGCGCGGCCGATTTCCTGGCTGTAGTTTTCGATGGATTTGGGCAGGTCGAAATGCACCACGTTGCGGATGTCGCTCTTGTCGATGCCCATGCCGAAGGCGATGGTGGCGACGATGCAATTGGACTGCCCGCCCATGAAGCGCTTTTGAATGCCTTCACGTTGCTCGTGTGGCAAACCAGCGTGATAGGCCTCGGCCTGAATGCCGTTGCGGCCCAGATGCTCGGCGATGTGCTCGGCGGTTTTCTGCAAGGTGACATAGACGATGCTCGGCTGGCCGGGACGCTGGCTCATCCACTCGACCAGACGTCGGCGCTTGTCCTGGCCGCGAACCGGTTCCACCAGCAGGTTGAGGTTCGGCCGGTAGAAACCGGTGGTCACCACGTCTTCAGGCGCGATGGCGAATTTCGCCTCCATGTCCGCGATCACTTTGGGCGTCGCAGTGGCGGTCAGCAGCAGCGCTTGGGGGATGTTGAACTGACGCTGGTAGTCCGGAAGCTTGAGGTAGTCGGGGCGGAAGTTGTGGCCCCACTCCGAGATGCAGTGCGCCTCGTCCACCACCAGCAGCGAGATCGGCACTTGCTGCAAGAAATTACGGAAGCGCTCGTTCTTCAGGCGCTCCACGGAAATCATCAAAATCTTCAATTCGCCGGACTTGGCCCGGGCCATCACGTCACTGGCGTCGTCGCGGCTCTGGGCCGAATCGATGCTGCCGGCCGAGATGCCGTGGCGTTGCAGGAACGCCAGTTGATCCTGCATCAGCGCCAGCAGTGGCGAGACCACCAGCGTCAGGTGCGGCAGCAGCAATGCCGGCAATTGATAACAAAGAGACTTGCCCGAGCCGGTGGGGAAAATCGCCGCCGCCGAGCGCCCGGCCAACACCGCGCTGACCGCCGCCTCCTGGCCGGGTCGAAACTGTGGATAACCGAAAACCTGTTCCAGGGTGTTGTGCATAAGCTGTCACTCCGTTGACCTGCGACGCCAAAAGCCTAGCCGGCGATTGCAGCGGGTCGAGAAAAGGTCGGGGCCAAAACGATACGGGATGATACAGCGGATGGCTCGGGGGAATTGCCAGGCTGGCGCAATGATCGACGTCCACAACAGCGTAAAATCAGGCTTAATCCGTCTCATCGACACGCCCCAAACGGAAGATGCACCATGAACCTCGCCCCCGATTTCCCCGACGACCACACCATGCACCTGCTCATGCAGCTGCTCCACGAAGAACTCGGCCTGCCCGAACGCAAAACCATCGGCCTCACCACCTCGATCAATTTCGACCTGGGCTGCGACGGCGCTGATGCGCGGCATTTGATGGAAGCGCTGGAAGAACAGTTCGGGATCGACTTCGTGGACTACGACGCCTATCGCTACTTCCAGCCCGAAGGCTACGATGTGTCCCTCAAACGCAGGGCCAAGGGTCGTGGCGACAAAGTCCCGCTGACCATCGGCATGCTGTACCAGGCGGTCAAAGTGCAACGCTGGGATACGCAACCTCTGGAAGGTCTCTAACGAATACGTAAGTGGCAATATTCTGGCTGTTTATCGAGAATTCAGCTGGAACAATGGCAGTTATAACAATCCGCCGATGGCTACGGCCGTACTGATAGATGGCGTCTTGATACGCCCTGAAGGCGTCCGGCAAATCACAACATAAGTGCTATTATTCTGGCAGTTAACGCCTAAAAGTGAAGGAATAATGGCATATGGCTAAGAAAACAGCGCCTCTCATGCCTTCCGCATCCAGACTGCTCGCAGAATTTGGCGAACGCCTGAAACTCGCTCGACTGCGTCGCAGGCTGACCGCAAAGCAAGTCGCCGAAAGAGCAGGCATGTCGCTGACAACGCTTCGCTCACTGGAGTCCGGCAGTTCAGGCGTGACAATGGGCGCCTACATGTCCGTGATGCAGGTACTGGGCTTGGAGAAAGACGTGAGCAAGCTCGCAGCAACGGATGAGTTAGGACGCCAATTGCAAGATGCGCAATTAACCCCGCAAGCGAATGCAGCCGCCAGTAAACGCCAACGAGTGCGCAACGTGGCTTCAACGAAAGCGTCGTCACCGATCCAAGACCAGACGTTGGAAGCGGCGCAAAGCCCTATCTCAGATGCGGATATAGAGGTTGATTTTCCATTGAACAGCCACTCTTTTTCCAAGCTGTTTACCAAGAAAAAACCCAAACCTGAGACGAATTAAAAATGACACTGATCGCGGTGTATGCCGATTGGGAAACCCTGAACGGGCCAAGACGTCTTGGGTTCCTACATGCCAGACAAGCTCGCTCCACCAACGTGTTCGAATTTGAGTACGACACTGCCGCTTTGGCCGATCCTCAGTTGAACTTCACCACGCTGGATCCCCGCATCAAGCTCTTCGAAGGTCAACAATTTCCCGGACAGCACCAGACTCGCTTCGGCGTTTTTGCCGACTCAAGTCCGGATCGCTGGGGCCAACTGCTGATGAAGCGCCGTTTGGAACGAGACATCCGCGACGGCCTGGTCCTAAAGGGCACCAAGCTCTACGAGTCAGATTTCCTGTTGGGTGTTCATGACCTCTATCGAGTCGGCGCTATCCGCTACAAGCTCAATGACGAAGGCAGTTTTCTGGACGATCGAGATGGGTTGGCAGCGCCCCCTTTATCAAGTTACGTGAGCTGGAGCAGGCAAGTCGTGCGCTGGAAAACGATCCAGATAACACCTCACTCGATGGGCGCGAGTGGCTGAGAATGTTGATTGCACCCGGCGGTTCACTGGGCGGCGCCAGACCCAAGGCCAGCGTTGCTGACAAGAACGGTCATCTGTGGATCGCCAAGTTTCCGAGCACTCGCGACGACTATGACGTCGGTGGATGGGAGTTCGTGGTGAATGTCCTGGCTAAACAATGTGGTCTGCGTGTGGCGAGGGGGATGGCGCAACGTTATGCGAGCGATCATCACTGCTTCATGGTCAAACGCTTCGACCGCACGACAATGGGAAAGCGACTGCATTTCGCCTCAGCCATGACCATGACCGACCGCGTGGACGGTGACGATGCGTCGGTAGGCGCCAGCTACATTGAGCTGGCTGAAGTGCTCCTGCAGCACGGCTCAGAACCCGACGAAGATCTCCGAGAGTTGTGGTCACGGATCGTATTCAACATCCTGGTCTCCAATACCGACGACCACCTGCGCAACCATGGTTTTCTCCTTGATCCCGGTCGGGGGTGGCGCCTGTCTGACGCCTACGACATGAATCCGGTAGCACACGCCGAAGGGTTGATGCTCAACATCACAGATGCCGATAATGCTTTGGATCTTGAGCTTGCTCGCGAGGTGGCCGAGTACTTTCGGGTTAGCCGAGATGATGCAGAAGAGATTATTGGAAGTTTCCAGGATGTGGTGAGCCAGTGGTCAAAAGTGGCCAGCAGAGCGGGGCTGTCGAAGCGCGAACAAGACAATATGGCGCCGGCGTTTAGGCTATCAGGCAAATAGCTGAGCGGAGGCCATTGCCTCTTATCATCGAATAAGACGCCTATCGCTACTTCCAGCCCGAAAGCTACGATGTGTCCCTCAAACGCAGGGCCAAGGGTCGTGGCGACAAACTCCCGCTGACCATCGGCATGCTCTACCAGGCCATCAAGGCCCAACGCTGGGACACTCAGGAGCTTGAAGGCCTCTAAACGTGCGCAGCGAACATCTATAAGGACATAGCGTGGACGTACTGATGGGTTTACTTGCCGCCCTGCTCTGGGGCGGTACGGATTTTTTGGTGGGGCTGAACGCCCGAGCAGTCGGCGTCAAACGCGCCGTGTATTTCGGTCAGGCGCTGGGTTTTACCATCATGAGCCTACTGCTGATCGCCTTCCCTGCCTTCCTCCTCAAGTCCATGGCAGCACCCCTCGACATTTGGCTGATCGGCATTGCCGCCGCCATTCTGACCGTGTCTGGTGCTTTGGCCCTGTCCAAAGCGTTCGCCCTTGGCAAAGCCTCCATCGTCGCACCGCTGGTGACGTCCTATGGCGTAGTGACGACGTTGCTGTCGTGGGCCGGCGGTCAGCAGATCAGCCTGACCCAGTCGCTGTGCATCGCCTTGTGCGTGCTCGGGGTCATTCTCTCCAGCATCCACTCTGACCCCAAGGTTCCACACACCACTGCCGCCAGCAGTTCGATTGCCTACGCATTGTTGGCGGCAGTGTTTTACGGCACCAGTTTCTGGTTGCAAGGACACTTCGTCCTACCCGTTCTGGGGCCGGTGACGATGCTTTGGCTCGCCTACCTGGTTGGGCTAATCGTGCTGGTTGTCATGGTTTTGAAGATCAAGGACGGGTTGAAAATTCCGCCGTTGAAAAACTGCATGGCGCTGACGGGTGCGAGCCTGATGAACCTGGGTGGTTTTTCGTCGTTCGCTTGGGGTGCGGTGGCGGGATCAGTTTCGGTGGTGACCGTGATCAGCACATTGTCGGGCGCAATTGCGGCGATTTTGGGGTATGTGTTTTTCAAGGAGCGATTGGCAAGGGTGCAGGTGCTGGGCGTTGTCTTGGTGTTGGTCGCAGCGTTTGTGCTGCACCTCAAAACCTGAAGCAAGCGCCCACAAAAAAGCCGCCCTGAAAGGGCGGCTTTTTCATTTTGCTACATCCAAGCCTTACAGCTTAGGACCCGCAGCCTTGATCGCATCGCTCACATCGAACTTCTTGAAGTTCTCAACAAACAACCCGGCCAACGCCTTGGCAGCTTCATCGTAAGCAGCCTTGTCAGCCCAGGTATTACGTGGGTTCAACAGGCCAGTCTCGACACCAGGAACAGCCAATGGCACGTCCAGGTTGATAGTGTCCAGGTGCTCGGTTTCAGCACCGATCAAAGCACCGCTCTGGATCGCTGCAATCACGCCACGAGTGGTCGGGATGTTGAAGCGTTTGCCGACGCCGTAGCCGCCGCCGGTCCAGCCGGTATTAACCAGGTAAACCTTGGAGCCGAAGCCGCGGATGCGCTTGATCAGCAGTTCTGCGTATTCGCCAGCCGGACGCGGGAAGAACGGTGCGCCGAAGCAGGTGGAGAAGGTCGACTTGATGCCGCTGCCGGAACCCATTTCGGTCGAGCCCACCAGTGCGGTGTAGCCGGACAGGAAGTGGTAGGCCGCTTGTTCTTCGCTGAGGATCGAGACTGGCGGCAGGACGCCGGTCAGGTCGCAGGTCAGGAAGATCACAGCGTTTGGCTCGCCACCGAGGTTTTTCGGTGCGCGTTTTTCGATCAGTTCACGCGGGTAAGCGGCGCGGCTGTTCTGGGTCAGGCTGTCGTCGGCGTAGTCGGCCTTTTTGTTGGCATCGAGTACGACGTTTTCCAGTACGGCGCCGTGCTGGATGGCTTTCCAGATGACGGGCTCGTTCTTCTCGGAGAGGTCGATGCACTTGGCATAGCAACCGCCTTCGATGTTGAACACCACGCCCACGCCCCAGCCGTGTTCGTCGTCGCCGATCAGGTAGCGGCTTTCGTCGGCGGACAGGGTGGTTTTACCCGTGCCGGACAGGCCGAAGAACAGGGTTACATCGCCCTCTTCGCCCATGTTGGCAGCGCAGTGCATCGGCAGAACGTCGACCGCTGGCAGCAGGAAGTTCTGAACCGAGAACAGGGCTTTTTTCATTTCGCCAGCGTAACGCATGCCAGCCAGCAGCACTTTTTTGCCGCGAAGTTGATGATCACGGTGCCATCGGAGTTGGTGCCGTCACGCTCTGGTACGCACTCGAACTCAGGGGCGTTGATCACCTGCCATTCATCTTTGCCACCCTGGTTGTATTGCTCAGGGTTGATGAACAGGCAACGGCCGAACAGGTTGTGCCAGGCCGTTTGCGTGGTCATTTTGACCGGCAGGTAGTGCGCAGGGTCGGAACCTACATGCACGTGGGATACAAAACGCTCGCGCTCGCCCAGGTAGGCTTCAACGCGGTTCCACAGGGCGTCGAACTTGTCGGCCGGGAACTTGCGGTTGATCGGGCCCCAGGCAATGGCGGCCTGAGTGGTTGGCTCTTCCACGATGAAACGATCGACTGGCGAGCGACCGGTGCGGTGACCGGTGCGAACAACCAGCGCGCCGGTATCGGCAAGTTCGCCTTCACCGCGATTCAGAGCTTCTTTTACCAGATCATCAACACTCAGATCGGTGTACACGGCGTTATTGGCTTGCGTCATGAGATTCCCCGTCGGCCAGTGGCCGAGTGTGCTCCAAACGTTTTGTAGTAGAAAGTCGTGCACTACTACCGCGACAAAAAGTGGGCCGGATTATGCCAGAAACGCCCAAAAATAGTAGGGCCCTCCCGTCGTAACGGCGTTATTCCGGCGCCAAGCAGTGAATTTACCTACGCTGAACCGTTTTAGTGCCGGGTATCTGACGGCGTATCAACGCCCGCACCCGCGAACAATTGGGTGATATCCGCGGCATCAAACAGGTAGCGCTGGTTGCAAAACTGGCAATCGATCTCGATATTCCCGCCATGTTCGATGACCAGCGACTGGGCGTCTTCCAGACCCAGGCTGACCAACGCATTGGCCGAACGCTCGCGCGAGCAGCTGCAACGGAAGCGCAGTTTCTGCACATCGAACAGGCGAACCTGCTCTTCGTGGTAGAGGCGATGGAGCACGGTTTCGTTGTCCAGGCTCAGCAACTCATCGGCGGTCAGGGTGCTGCCCAACGCGGTGATGTGCTGCCAGCTGGCGGCGCGTTCTTCTTCGTCTTTCAGGCGGTCGGCGGGCAATTGCTGCAGCAGCAGGCCACGGGCGCGACGGCCATCGGCGTACAGCCAGAAACGCGTGCCGACTTGCTGCGACATGACGAAATAGTTGGTAAAGCACTCGGACAGGGTTTCGCCGTCAAGGTCGACGATGCCCTGGTAGCGCTGGCCCTGGGTCGGGTCGACGGTCAGCGCCAGTACGCCGTTGGGCATGAGGTCGGCGAGGGTCGCGTCAGGGGCGATCCGATCGGCGTCGTAACGGGCCAGGCCACGGATATCGCGCTCGCTGGAGCACTCGATCATCAGCAGCGGAATCGGGCCATCGGAACGGGCCTGCAGGATCAGCAAGCCATCGAACTTCAAGGTCCCGACCAGCAATGATGCGGCCGCCATCAGTTCGCCCAGCAGTTGCGCGACCGGCTCCGGATAGGGGTGTTTGGCGAGCACTTCAGCGTAGCTACGTTCCAACGCAACCAGCTCGCCACGGGTGTCGCTGTCATCAAAGATGAAGCGTTGGGTGAAGTCGGTATCCGATAGATCGGTCATAGGTCTGGGTATCTGAATGGATGACAAAAAGGTTACGGAACGTAGAATTGCGCCTTTTCAGCACCTTTTTGGTGCGCTACGTTCAGCCATTGGAGGCATTTTATGAACAATCCGGGTTTGTTCCAAGCAAGGTGAAACCTGCGCCGGCTGGTTTTGCGCGATTTTGTGCCTTTGGCGCTGTCGCGCATTCTGGTTATGGCCTACGGGTCAGATGTTGTGCGTGCTTTTCGACGAGTGGCTGGTTCGCCGACTCAATGCCCCGTTGGCCAGTCACCCGATATGGCTCCATGTGTGGGCAATTGCAAGTCTGGGTCCATTAGACGCGGTGGTAACGAGGTGAAGCTGAAAAGATCGCAGCCTTCGGCAGCTCCTACGGGTGTACGCATTCCCCCTGCAGGAGCGGCCGAAGGCTGCGATCTTTTGCAGGCAACACACATTTGACGGCCCTACTCGTCGTTGCTGCTGCCCCGAAACTTGAACAAATCCCGCCGCTGCTTCTTGCTCGGCTTGCCATCGGTGCTCACGCCCAGCGACCCGGCCTTGCGCATCGCCGCAGCCGCTTCACGCTTGACGACGCTCGCCTCCGTTTCGGCATACAACGCCTGAGCCTCTGGCGCGCCACGGCGCACGATCGATAGCGCCTGTACCACTATCGTCTTTTCCTCAAACCCGATGCGGATCTGAAACTCGTCACCGATACGTGGTTCCTTGCCCGGCTTACAACGTTCGCCCCGGCAATGCACCTTGCCGCTCTCGATGGCCGACTTGGCCAAGGCACGTGTTTTGTAAAAACGCGCGGCCCACAACCATTTATCGAGACGGACCTTGTCGTCCTCTTCCTGTTTTTGTGCCATACGAATTCCTCTTTCAGCCAATAGTCGGAACTGTACTACCGATTCTGTCGGACGCAAGAACCTGGCCCGCCAGCTAGAATCTGGTCTCGGCCGGCTCACCGGCATGGAGTAATCGAGTGACTATATATCCGTCTTCATTAACTTCTCCCCAAAGCGGCTGCAAGGGTTGCCAGGAAAGCGAACCACTGGGCTTCGATTTTGCCTTCGCCTACCAGCCCATCGTCGATCTGCGCGATCAGACGATTTTCGCCCACGAAGCCTTGGTACGGGGCCTGGCCGGTGAAGGAGCACTGTCGGTCCTGGACCAAATCACCGACGCCAACCGCTACCGCTTCGATCAGCGCTGCCGGACCCTGGCCATTGAAGGGGCGGCGAATCTTAATATGCAGACACATTTGTCGATCAACTTCATGCCCAACGCCGTGTACCGTCCGGAGCTCTGTATACGCAGCACCCTGGAGGCAGCGAAAAAACACAATTTTCCCATCGACCGGCTGATTTTCGAAACACTGGAAAGCGAGCACGTAGATAACTATCGCCATTTGACCAATATTCTGCGTGAATACCGCGAATTCGGCTTCATGACGGCCATCGACGATTTCGGTGCCGGTTATTCGGGGCTCAATCTGCTGGCTGATTTCCAACCGGACCTGATCAAACTCGACATGGCGCTGATCCGCGATGTCGACCGCGACCGTGTTCGTCAGGCTATCGTCCGGGGGATTGTCACAATCTGTGCGGAGTTGAACGTTACAGTCATTGCCGAAGGCATTGAGAGTGCCGGTGAACGGGATTTCCTGGCGGACTGTGGAATTTTTCTGATGCAGGGTTACTGGTTCGCCAAACCTGCATTCAAAGCGTTGGCCCAGGTAAAACCTGAAGCCTGGACGCGCTAATCGCTGGTTTTTCCTATTGAAGACATTTGACCATTTGACCGTTGTCGGTCTGCGCGAGTGGGTGGCGCTTCCGGATTTGGGAGTCGCGGGCCTTCGGGCAAAAATCGACACCGGCGCCAGCACCTCCAGCCTGCACGCCACCGACATCGAACCCTTCGAACGGGACGGGCAAGAGTGGGTGCGCTTCACCGCGCACCTGGGCACGGTGGTGCAATTGCGCCACCGACGCTGCGAGGCGCCGCTGGTGACGATGAAAACCATTAAAAGCTCCAATGGCCACGCGCAGATGCGCTACGTGGTCAGCACCACCCTGGCCCTCGGTGATCGGGTCTGGCGGGTCGAATTCACCCTCGCCTGCCGAAAATCCATGCGCTATCGCCTGCTACTCGGTTCCAAAGCCCTGATCGACGGCCAGTTGGTGGTCAATCCAGGGATTAAATACGTACAAGACAAGCCGGTGTTCCCGGTATCTACCTCCTCCACAGGTGTTGCATGAAGATCGCTGTGCTGTCGCGGAACCCGCGTCTGTATTCCACCCGTCGTCTGGTCGAAGCCGGTATCGAGCGTGGCCATGAAATGGTGGTGATCGACACCTTGCGCGCCTACATGAACATTGCCAGCCACAAGCCGCAGATCCACTACCGCGGCAAGCCGCTGGAAGGCTTCGATGCGGTGATCCCGCGGATCGGTGCCTCGGTGACGTTTTATGGCTGCGCGGTGTTGCGCCAGTTTGAAATGATGGGGGTGTTCCCGCTCAACGAGTCGGTGGCCATCGCCCGTTCGCGAGACAAACTGCGTTCGTTGCAACTGCTGTCACGCCGGGGCATCGGCTTGCCGGTCACCGGGTTTGCGCACTCGCCGGACGACATTCCCGACCTGATCGACATGGTCAACGGCGCACCACTGGTGATCAAGGTGCTGGAAGGCACCCAGGGCATTGGCGTGGTGCTGTGTGAAACGGCGACGGCGGCGGAGTCGGTGATCGAAGCGTTCATGGGCCTGAAGCAAAACATCATGGTTCAGGAGTACATCAAGGAAGCCGGCGGTGCGGACATTCGTTGCTTCGTGGTCGGCGACAAGGTGATCGCGGCGATGAAGCGCCAGGCCAAGCCCGGGGAGTTCCGCTCCAACCTGCATCGCGGTGGCAGCGCGAGCCTGATCAAGATCACCCCGGAAGAACGCATGACTGCATTGCGTGCAGCCAAGGTGATGGGGCTGGCGGTGGCGGGTGTCGATATCCTGCGTTCCAATCACGGGCCGCTGGTGATGGAGGTGAATTCGTCGCCGGGCCTGGAAGGGATCGAGACCACCACAGGGAAGAACGTGGCGGGGATCATCATTGAACATCTTGAGAAGAATGGTGGGCCGAATATGACTCGGACCAAAGGCAAGGGCTAAAGCGAAAAGATCAAAAGATCGCAGCCTTCGGCAGCTCCTACATGGGAATGCGTACCCTGTAGGAGCTGCCGAAGGCTGCGATCTTTTTCAGCGGTTAAACCGCATCCCGCGGCAGCATCAACCCCAACGGCAACCGCACCCGCGCCTCAAGCCCGCCACCCGAGCGGTTACGCAACTCAACATTGCCGCCATGCATCGAGGCAATCCGCTTCACGATTGCCAGGCCCAACCCGGTACCCTTGCCGCCCCGAGCCCGATCGCCACGGGTAAACGGATTGAAGATCGCCTCCAGCTCCGACGGATCAATCCCCGCCCCACGGTCCATCACGCTCAGTACCACATACGGCGCGCTGGTATCCCCGGACACATAAGCCGCGACCTCAACACCGTTGCCCGCATGGTGCAAGGCGTTGCCGATCAGGTTGTTCAACAAGCGCTTCATCGACACCCGACGCAGCGGGAACGGCTGGATCGGTTCCAGGCGCAAGCGCACTTTCTCTTCGTTCTGGTTGTACGGCGCGGCGACTTCGCGCACCAGATCGCTCAGGTCCACCTCTTCCACCGACTCGTCACGACCGTCGCGAATGAACGCCAGGAACTGGTCAAGAATCGCGTCCATGTCTTCGATGTCGCGCACCATGTCGTCACTCAGGTCGCTGTGGTTGCCCATCAGTTCCAGGGACAACCGCAGGCGGGTCAGCGGTGTTCGCAGGTCGTGGGACACCCCGGCCAGCATCAACTCGCGCTCGCGCCCTGCCTGTTCGACGTCTTCGGCCATCTGGTTGAAGGCGCGGTAAACCTCGGCCATTTCGCTTGGCGTGTCACTGATCGGCAGGCGCACGCTGCGGCCCTGGCCGAGCTGCCTCGCGGCATAGACCAGGCGTTTCAACGGTTGATTGAGCTGGCTGACGAAGATCCACGCCGAGGCGGTGGACAGCAAGCCGATGGCGAGGAACCAGCCGAGCACGTTCCAGATTTTCTGGCCACGCAACGGATGCGGGTACAGCGGCACTTTCAGCCAGCCATCGCCCAGGCTTGGCGCCCGGACCCACAGCGCCGGCGGGGAATGCATGCGTAACCGGACCTCAGTGTCGGCACCCAGCTCCGCCTGCATCTGCCGCTGATAGATTTCGCTGTACGGCCAGTGTTGTTCGCCTTCCGGCACACCCGCGCCAACTACCCGGATCAGGGTTGCGGCATCGGCAATCTTGGCGCGGTTTTCTTCATCGGCGGCCCAATAGGCGCGCAGCGTCAGCGCGACGCCGTGGCTGTATTGGCGGTCCACCAGCACGTCTTCGTTCATCAACAGATAAACCAGGGTCAGCGCTTTGGAGAACAGGACGACAATCAGCACCAGCCACAGGGTGCGGGAGAAGAAACTCTGGGGGAACCAAACGGGGGTTTTCATGAATAACCGCTACACACTTGCAGGAGCGAGCGATGCTCGCACATTGCGGGTCGCGAGTCTGCGGGCAAAGTCGATTGACCCGTTGCCCGCACACCCGCTCCTACAAATCGCCGATCACTTGGTGGCGGCGCCGTCCGGAACAAACACGTAGCCCACGCCCCAGACTGTCTGGATGTAGCGTGGCTTGGATGGATCGGGCTCGATCATCCGGCGCAGACGGGAGATCTGCACGTCGATGGAACGCTCCAGGGCATCCCACTCGCGGCCCGGGCCAGGTTCATCAACTTGTCGCGGGTCAGTGGCTGACGGGCGTTCATGACCAGGGCCTTGAGTACCGCGAACTCACCGGTGGTGAGCATGTGCACTTCATCGCCGCGCTTGAGTTCGCGGGTGGCCAGTGACAACTCGTAGTCACCGAAGGTCACGCTTTCGTCTTCGCTGCCCGGCGCGCCCGGCACGGGTGCAGCCTGACGACGCAGGACCGCTTTGACCCGGGCCATCAGCTCGTCCGGGTTGAACGGTTTGGCCAGGTAATCGTCGGCGCCCAGTTCCAGGCCCTTGATGCGGCTCAGCTCATCGCCCTTGGCCGTGAGCATGATGATCGGGATCTGATTGTTCGCGCCGCGCAGACGGCGGCAGGCGGTCAAACCGTCTTCACCGGGCAGCATCAGGTCGAGGACGACCAGGTTGAACACTTCACGGGCCAGCAAGCGGTCCATCTGCTCGGTGTTCGGTACGGCACGGGCACGGTAGCCCTTGCTGACGAAAAAGCGTTCCAGCAGGCTGCTCAGCCCTGGATCGTCGTCAACAATAAGAATTTTTTCGCCTTCAGCATTGTTTACAGTGCTGCTCATTGGATGCTCCTTTTAGCTCGGCGCGCATTATGGCGTAGCTGCCGTTATACGCACCGTGTGCATTGTTAGCAGATTTTTCCTTCAGCGCCAGAAAACCGGCTTTTATGCCTGCAGGGTGCAATGCCCCCGAATCGCGGAACGCTGGTTATAATGCGCGGCGTTTTGTGTCAGGCAACGTCTGATCGTTACTGTAGTAGGCCGCTTTTTATTTTTAAGGCGTGCGCAGTAATTGTTCGATTTCACGGGTCAACGGGATGCCTGTTGACCCAGGTAGCGGCGCAGGCCAGGCCGCTCAACCAGTCTCGCCGAGCCTTTAACCCTGCGCCTGCGAGCCTGCTTTCACAATTTGTCAGGTGGTTTTATGGACAGCATCAACAGCCGCATCGCCGAGGAACTCGGTGTACGCCCACAACAGGTCGAAGCGGCCGTCGCGCTACTCGATGAGGGCTCTACCGTTCCCTTCATCGCCCGCTACCGGAAAGAAGTGACCGGCAGCCTCGATGACATCCAGTTGCGGCACCTGGAAGAGCGTCTGCGCTACCTGCGGGAACTCGACGAACGGCGCATCAGCATCCTCGCCAGCATTCAAGAGCAAGGCAAGCTGACCCCGCAACTTGAGCGTGACATCAAACTTGCCGACACCAAGACCCGCCTCGAAGACTTGTACCTGCCGTACAAGCAGAAGCGCCGCACCAAGGGCCAGATCGCCCTGGAAGCCGGCCTCGGCGACCTGGCCGACGGCCTGTTCAACGACCCGTCCCTGACGCCAGACACCGAAGCCGCGCGCTTCATCGACGCCGAAAAAGGCGTGGCCGATGTGAAGGCCGCCCTCGAAGGCGCCAAATACATCCTGATGGAACGCTTCGCCGAAGACGCCGGCCTGCTGGACAAGCTGCGCAGCTACCTCAAGCAGGAAGCGACCCTCAGTGCCCGCGTGATCGCCGGCAAGGAAGAGGAAGGCGCCAAGTTCCGCGACTATTTCGAACACGATGAACCACTGAAAAGCATGCCGTCGCACCGCGCGCTGGCGATTTTCCGTGGCCGCAACGAAGGCATTCTGAGTTCGGCGCTGAAAGTCGGCGACGAGCTGCCGGGCACCATGCACCCGTGCGAAGGCATGATCGGTCAGCAATTCGGTATCCAGAACCAGAACCGCGCCGCCGACAAATGGCTGGGCGAAGTGGTGCGCTGGACCTGGAAGGTCAAGCTCTACACCCACCTCGAAACCGACTTGCTGGGCGAACTGCGCGATGGCGCGGAAACCGAAGCGATCAACGTGTTCGCGCACAACCTGCACGACTTGCTGCTGTCGGCCCCGGCCGGCCCCCGCGCCACCCTGGGCCTCGACCCGGGCCTGCGCACCGGTTGCAAGGTGGCCGTGGTCGATTCCACCGGCAAGCTGCTGGATCACGCCACGGTTTACCCGCACGTGCCGCACAACAAGTGGGACCAGACACTCGCGGTCCTCGCCGCCCTGTGCGCCAAGCACGCGGTGGACCTGATCGCCATCGGCAACGGCACCGCCAGCCGGGAAACCGACAAACTGGCCGCTGAGCTGATCAAAAAATACCCCGCCATGAAGATGACCAAAGTCATGGTCTCCGAGGCCGGCGCATCGGTTTACTCGGCGTCGGAACTGGCTTCCAAGGAATTCCCGGACCTCGATGTGTCGATCCGTGGCGCGGTGTCCATCGCCCGTCGCCTGCAAGACCCGCTGGCCGAGCTGGTGAAGATCGATCCGAAATCCATCGGCGTCGGCCAGTACCAGCACGACGTGTCGCAGCTGAAACTGGCGCGCGGCCTGGACGCCGTGGTCGAGGACTGCGTAAACGCCGTGGGCGTGGACGTGAACACCGCTTCGGTGGCGCTGCTGGCGCGTATCTCCGGCCTCAACGCGACCCTGGCGCAGAACATCGTCAGCCACCGCGACGAGCACGGCGCGTTCAAAACCCGCGCGGCGTTGAAGAAAGTCGCGCGGCTGGGTGAAAAACCTTCGAACAGGCTGCCGGTTTCCTGCGCGTGATGAACGGCGACAACCCGCTGGATTCCTCGGCCGTTCACCCGGAAGCCTATCCGCTGGTGCAGCGCATTGCCGCTGAAACCGACCGCGACATTCGTTCGCTGATCGGCGATGCGAGTTTCCTCAAGCGCCTCGATCCGAAGAAGTACACCGACGAAACGTTCGGTCTGCCGACGGTCACCGACATCCTGCAAGAACTGGAAAAACCTGGCCGCGACCCGCGTCCCGAGTTCAAGACCGCCGAGTTCCAGGAAGGCGTCGAAGACCTCAAGGACCTGCAACTGGGGATGATCCTCGAAGGCGTGGTGACTAACGTGACCAACTTCGGCGCGTTCGTCGACATCGGCGTGCATCAGGACGGCTTGGTGCACATCTCCGCGCTTTCGGAGAAGTTCATCAAGGATCCGCGTGAAGCGGTGAAGGCCGGTGATGTGGTGAAAGTGAAGGTCATGGAAATCGACATCCCGCGCAAACGCGTCGGCCTGTCGATGCGCATGAGCGACACCCCGGGCGAGAAAATCGACGGTGCCCGTGGCGCACGGCCGGGGTCGGCGCCGCGCCAATCCCAGAACACCGCACCGCGCAAGGAAACCACGGCGCCAGCCCCGGCCAACAACGCCATGGCTTCGCTGTTCGCCAACGCCAAGCAGTTGAAGAAACGCTGATGGACATCCCTGCCGGCCTGACCGAAAGCGCTTTTTTCAAGCTGCTGGGGTGTCGCTTGCACAGCCTGGAAACCGGGGTGGCGCAAGTCGCCCTGGCGCTTGAGCCAGAGCTGCGCAATCGCGGCGGCAAGCTGCACGGCGGGGCCTTGTTCAGTCTGGTGGACATTGCCATGGGGCTGGCCTGTTCCAGCACCCACGGCTTTGACCAGCAGAGCGCAACCATCGAATGCAAGATCAACTACATTCGCGCCGTTGAAAGCGGCGAAGTGCTGTGTACGGCGCGGGTGATCCATCCGGGCCGTCGTACGCTGGTGGTTGAAGCTGATGTAATGCAAGGCGACAAACTGGTCGCAAAAGCACAAGGTACGTTCGCTGTCCTGTAGATGAATGCCATCAATTTGAGTTAATTTCGGCGCTACAACTGCGGCGTCGAACTTTTCCGTGTCCGCGACAGCCAGATTCAGGGAGTGAAGTTGGCAATTAACTGTGAGCCTGTGCGGCTGATGCCCGCCAGTTAAGACGCGCAACCTGTGGGAGCGGGCTTGCTCGCGAAAGCGGTGTGTCAGGCGACGTTAATGTTGACTGACACTCCCTCTTCGCGAGCAAGCCCGCTCCCACAGGGGGTTGCGGTGATCAATCCTTAACTGGCAGGCATCAGGTCTGTATGACTCAAGAACCAGGCGAAAACGCCAGTTTTAACTTCACCCTTGTAGACCGTCTTGCCCACCCCCATATTGGGGCGACTGACGCGTGAAGGAATCCAACTTGAGCGAACTTCTCAACCGCCGCCTGGCTCTGCTCGGCGAGCGCGCTAACCTCTCTCTGCTCGAACAGTGCCTTCACGGCATCGAACGTGAATGCCTGCGCGTGACCGATGAAGGTCGCCTGGCGCAAACGCCGCACCCGGAAGAATTGGGTTCCGCGCTGACCAACGAACAAATCACCACCGATTATTCCGAATCGCTGCTGGAGTTCATCACGCCCGCCCTGCCCGACCCGGCAGACACCCTGGCAAGCCTGGACAGCATTCACCGTTTTGCCTACAGCAAACTCGGCAACGAGTACCTGTGGAGTCCATCGATGCCGTGCCCGTTGCCGGCCGAGGAAGACATCCCGATTGCCTATTACGGCACGTCCAACATCGGTCAGCTCAAGTACGTCTACCGCAAGGGCCTGGCCCTGCGCTATGGCAAGACCATGCAGTGCATCGCCGGGATTCACTACAACTTTTCCCTGCCGGAAAAGCTCTGGCCGCTGCTCAAGGAGGCTGAAGGCTTTGTCGGTACCGACCGCGACTATCAATCGTCGGCCTACATCGCGCTGATCCGTAACTTCCGTCGCTACAGCTGGCTGCTGATGTACCTGTTCGGTGCCTCGCCAGCGCTGGACGCCGGCTTCCTGCGCGGTCGCGCGCACCAGTTGGAACAACTGGACCCGGACACCCTGTACCTGCCGTACGCCACCAGCCTGCGCATGAGTGATCTGGGTTACCAGAGCAACGCCCAGGCCGGCCTGACGCCGTGCTACAACGACTTGGCCAGCTACACCGACAGCCTGCGCAAAGCGGTGGCCACGCCGTATGCGCCGTATGTTGAAGTCGGCACGCACAAGGACGGTGAGTGGGTGCAGCTCAACACCAACATCCTGCAGATCGAAAACGAGTACTACTCCAACATCCGCCCGAAACGCGTGACCTACACCGGCGAACGGCCGATTCAGGCTTTGGTGGCCCGTGGCATTCAGTACGTCGAAGTGCGTTGCCTGGACATCAACCCGTTCCTGCCGATGGGCATCGACTTGCAAGAATCGCGGTTCCTCGACGCGTTCCTGCTGTATTGCGCGCTGAACGACAGCCCGCTGCTGGCCAGCAATACATGCAACAACGCGACTTCGAACTTCCTCAGCGTGGTCAAGGAAGGTCGTCGCCGGGCCTGCAATTGCAGCGCGACGGTCAACCGGTGGACATGAAGGAATGGGCCACCGAGTTGCTGGAGAAGATTGCCCCATTGGCGGCGTTGCTCGATCAGAGCCATGGCGGCGATGCGCATAGCAAGTCTCTGGACGTGCAATTGGAGAAGATCAAGGACCCGTCCCGCACTCCATCGGCCCAAGTGTTGGCGGCGATGGCGGAGCATAAGGAAAGCTTTGCTCAGTTCTCCCTGCGCCAGAGCCGCGTCCACGCGGAGTACTTCCGTAGTGAGCCGTTGAGCGTTGAGGACCAGGCGAAGTTTGAAGCACGGGCGCGCTCGTCGCTGGCTGAACAGGCGGAGCTGGAGCAGAACGAGGTGGGCGATTTCGATGTGTTTGTCGGGTCGTATCAGGCGAGTATTTTGTCAATCAGCAACTAAGCGGCGCCTGTTAAAAGATCGTCCGAACGCGGCCCGAGCCTTCGGCAGCTCCTACGGAACGGTGCCAGGGCTGCGATTTTTTTGCCCGCACCACACAATTTCGGATCCACACGCTACCTTTGTAGGAGCTGCCGCAGGCTGCGATCTTTTGATCCTTGTAGGAGCTGCCGCAGGCTGCGATCTTTTGATCTTGTAGGAGCTGCCGCAGGCTGCGATCTTTTGATCCTTTAGAATTTTCCGCTCATAAGCTAATTCGAAAAAGTTATTTATTTTCTAATTCTTATATCATTTAGTCTCCTTTCACGCCGACTCTCGGTCGCCTGACAAGGAGCTTCCCCAATGAAACTGAACGTCCCTCTTCGCCTCCTGGCGGCCGCGGCCCTGGCTGCGGCGAGTTTCTTTGTCCAGGCGGCTGACGTGACCGTCGCCTACCAGACCACCGTGGACCCGGCCAAAGTCGCCCAGGCCGACGGCGCTTACGAAAAAGCCACCAACGCCAAGATCGACTGGCGCAAATTCGACAACGGTGCCGACATCATTGCCGCCATCGCGTCCGGCGACGTGCAAATCGGCTACCTCGGCTCCAGCCCTCTGACGGCGGCCATCACCCGCAAAGTCCCGGTCGAAACCTTCCTCATCGCCACCCAGATCGGCGCCGCTGAAGCGCTGGTCGCTCGCGACGGCTCCGGGATCAAGACCCCGCAAGACCTGATCGGCAAGAAAATCGCCGTGCCATTCGTTTCCACCGGCCACTACAGCCTGCTCGCCGCGCTGAAGCACTGGAACATCGACCCGTCGAAAGTCACCATCCTCAACCTCGCGCCGCCGGCGATCGTCGCTGCGTGGAAACGCGGTGATATCGACGCCACCTACGTTTGGGACCCGGCCCTCGGCGTAGCCAAGGAAAACGGCAAAGTGCTGATCACTTCCGGCGAACTGGCCAAGTTCGGTGCACCCACCTTCGATGCCTGGATCGTGCGTAAAGACTTCGCCCAGAAGCACCCGGAAATCGTCACCGCGTTCGCCAAAGTGACCCTGGATGCCTACGCCGACTACCGCAAAGACCCGAAAGCCTGGCTCGCCAACCCATCCAACGTCGACAAACTGGTGAAACTCTCCGGCGCCAAGGCCACAGACATTCCATTGCTGCTGCAAGGCAACGTCTACCCGCTCGCGGCTGACCAAGTGATCACCCTCGGCGCGCCGACCACCAAGGCCATCACCGACACCGCCGCGTTCCTGAAAGAACAAGGCAAGGTCGAAGCCGTACTGCCGGACTACGCCCCGTACGTCAGCGCCAAATACATCACCAACTGATCGGAGTTAACCGCGATGGCTTTGCTACAGCTGGAGCGCATCAGCGCACAGTACCCCGGCAGTCCGGAACCGGTACTGACGGATATTTCCTTGAGCCTTGGGCCCCAGCAATTGCTGGTGGCCCTCGGCCCGTCCGGCAGTGGCAAGACTTCGCTGTTGAACCTGATTGCCGGTTTCGTCGAGCCCAGCGCCGGGCGTATCACCCTTGACGGTGTGCCGGTCAAAGGCCCGAGTGCCGAACGCGGCGTGGTGTTTCAGGACGACGCGTTGCTGCCTTGGCAAGACGTTCTGGCTAACGTCGGATTCGGCTTGGAACTGGCTGGCGTTTCCCGCGATAAACGGGAAATCCGCGCTCGGGAAATGCTCGCGTTGGTCGACCTTTCCGGATTTGAAAACCGCCGCATCTGGCAGCTCTCGGGCGGCCAGAAGCAACGTGTCGGTTTGGCCCGAGCCCTCGCCGCCGACCCGCGCGTGTTGTTGATGGACGAACCCTTCGGCGCCCTCGATGCTTTCACCCGCGAACAGATGCAAGAGCTGCTGTTGCAAGTCTGGCGGCGCACCGCCAAACCGGTATTCCTGATCACCCACGACATCGAAGAAGCGGTATTCCTCGCCACTGATTTGATTCTGCTGGCTCCAAACCCTGGGCAAATCGTCGAGCGCTTGAGCCTGGACTTCGGCCAGCGTTACGCCGCTGGCGAGTCGGCACGAGCGATCAAATCCGACCCGCGCTTTATCGAAACCCGCGAACACGTGCTCGCCAAGGTGTTCTCCCAACGCAGTGCCGCCCAGCGGCAGGAGCGCGCATGAGCAGCTATGAAATTCCGGCCGTGACGGTTAAACCGGGGTCGACGGTGATCCCGGTCCGTCGCAGCTTCAGTACTCGCTGGATCAGCGTGCTGACGCTGGTCGCTCTCGTGTTCATTTGGTGGGCGGTGACTGCCACAGGAATGATCGAACCGCTGTTCCTGCCCCCACCGTCCGCCGTGCTGCAAAAAGGCTGGCTGCTGGCGACCACCGGCTACATGGATTCAACGTTGTGGCAGCACTTGGGCGCGAGCCTGAGCCGCATCGGCCTGGGCCTGGGCTTCGCGGTGCTGACCGCCGTGCCGGTCGGCATCGCCATTGGCCACAACCGCATCGCTCGCGGGATTCTCGATCCGCTGATCGAGTTCTACCGCCCTATTCCACCGCTGGCTTATCTGCCGCTGATCGTGATCTGGTGCGGCATTGGTGAGCTGTCGAAAGTCTTGCTGATCTACCTGGCGATTTTCGCCCCGATTGCCATCGCCACCGCGACGGGCGTGCGCACGGTTGACCCGGCCAAGTTGCGCGCCGCGCAGTCCCTGGGCGCGACGCGAGCGCAGTTGATTCGGCATGTGATTCTGCCGAGTGCCTTGCCGGATATTTTGACCGGCGTGCGGATTGGCCTGGGCGTGGGCTGGTCGACGCTGGTTGCCGCCGAATTGATTGCCGCCACCAGCGGCTTGGGGTTCATGGTGCAATCGGCCGCGCAATTCCTGGTCACCGATGTGGTGGTGCTGGGGATTCTGGTGATCGCGCTGATCGCCTTCGCCATGGAAATGGGCCTGCGTGCCCTGCAACGCAAACTGGTGCCATGGCACGGCCAGGCACACTGAAGCTTCTGAATTGGATCAGCCCTGTAGGAGCTGTCGAGTGAAACGAGGCTGCGATCTTTTGATCTTGCTCTCTAAAAACAACATCAAAAGATCGCAGCCTCGTTTCACTCGGCAGCTCCTACAGGTGCGGTGTCGTTCACAAAATTCATATACGACACCCAGAATTGAAGAGAACCTCCATGAGCATTCTGACCATCGTCCCTTTAAGCTCGGCCCTCGGCGCGCAGATCAGCGGCATCGACGTCAGCCAGCCGCTGAACCTGGAACAGCGCGACGCCATCGAACAGGCGCTGCTCAAGCACCAGGTTTTGTTCTTCCGCGACCAGCCGATCACGCCGCAGCAACAGGCGCGTTTCGCCGCCAATTTCGGCGACCTGCACATTCACCCGATCTACCCCAACGTCCCGGAACAACCGCAGGTGCTGATCCTCGACACCGCCGTCACCGACGTGCGCGACAACGCGATCTGGCACACCGACGTGACCTTCCTGCCCACCCCGGCCATGGGCGCAGTGCTCAGCGCCAAGTTGCTGCCGGAGTTTGGTGGCGACACGTTGTGGGCCAGCGGGATTGCGGCGCATGAAGCCTTGTCGGCACCGATGAAAACCTTGCTCGAAGGGCTGACTGCTACTCACGATTTCACCCGTTCGTTTCCGCTGGAACGCTATGGCAACACGCCCGAAGCGTTGGCTCAGTGGGAAGAAGCTCGGCGCAAGAACCCGCCGCTGTCACACCCGGTGATTCGCACACATCCGGTGAGCGGGCGCCGTTCGTTGTTCGTCAATGAAGGGTTCACGTCGAAGATTAATGAGCTGTCGGAGACGGAGAGTGAGGCGATTTTGAAGCTGCTGTTTGCTCATGCGACGCGGCCGGAATTTACCATTCGCTGGCGTTGGCAGACGGATGACGTGGCGTTCTGGGATAACCGCGTGACGCAGCATTACGCGGTGGACGATTACCGGCCGGCGCGGCGGGTGATGCAGCGGGCTACGGTGTTGGGGGATGTGCCGTTTTTTAAGTAAACCCTGATTCCCTGATTGACTGATATGGCCCCTTCGCGAGCAAGCCCGCTCCCACAGTTGGAATGCGTTCCAACTGTGGGAGCGGGCTTGCTCGCGAAGGCGATATGACAGGCGCCAGATAATCCGGCGCCGAGCGCTTACTCAGCCGTCGAAGGCTTCTCCCACAGATTGATCCCGCCTTCCTGGGCAAACCGATCGATCTCCGCCAACTCTTGCGCGCTAAAGCTCAAGTTCTTCAACGCCCCGACGTTTTCGATGATCTGCTCCGGCCGGCTCGCGCCGATCAGGGCCGAGGTCACGCGCGAGTCGCGCAGGGTCCAGGCCAACGCCAGTTGCGCCAGGCTCTGGCCGCGACGCTTGGCGATCTCGTTGAGCCCGCGTACGTGGGCGATGTTGGCTTCGGACAGGTGCGATTCCTGCAACGAACCACCACCCGGACGATTAACCCGCGCATCCTTCGGAATGCCGTTGAGGTATTTGTCGGTCAACAGACCCTGGGCCAACGGAGTGAACGCAATCACGCCGGCACCGAGTTCGTCGGTGACGTCCAGCAGGTCTTTTTCCACCCAGCGATTGAGCAGGTTGTAGGCCGGTTGGTGAATCAACAGCGGTACTTTCCACTCTTGCAACAGCGCGGCGATTTCACGGGTTTTTACGCCGGAGTAAGACGAGATACCGATGTATAGCGCTTTGCCCTGCTGCACAGCGGTGGCCAGGGCGCTGGCGGTTTCTTCCAGCGGGGTGTCCGGGTCGAAGCGGTGGGAATAGAAGATGTCCACGTAATCGAGGCCCAGGCGTTGCAGGCTCTGGTCGAGACTGGCCAGCACGTATTTGCGCGAGCCGCCGCCCTGGCCGTAAGGGCCTGGCCACATGTCCCAACCAGCCTTGCTGGAGATGATCAGCTCGTCGCGGTACTGCTTGAAGTCTTCGCGCAGCAAACGGCCGAAGTTGATTTCGGCGCTGCCGTACGGCGGGCCATAGTTATTGGCCAGGTCGAAGTGGTTGATGCCCAGGTCGAATGCGGTGCGCAGCAACGAGCGCTGGGTGTCGATCGGCGTGCTGTCGCCGAAGTTGTGCCACAGCCCCAGGGAGAGGGCCGGCAAAACCAGCCCGCTGCGGCCTACGCGGCGGTATGGGATGGAGTCATAGCGGTTTTCGGCAGCGGTGTAAGGCATCGAATCCTCTCTTGTCTGTTTTGTCTGAAATCTTTTCGGTCGTGCCGACCTGATCTTTTTGTAGGAGCCAAGCTTGCTGGCGAAGGCGTCTTCAAGATCGCCTTCGCGGGCAAGTCGGAACGCCGCCCGCTCGCTCCTACAAGGGGGTGTTACGCAAATCTATTGTCTGGCCTGACGAGCCCAAGGTTCTGGCGCAAGGTCCGGCCTTCGTACTCTGTTCTGAACAACCCGCGTCGCTGCAGTTCCGGAACCACGCCATTGGCGAAGTCTTCCAGGCCGCCCGGCAGGTGCGGCACCAGCACATTGAAGCCATCTGCCGCGCCCTGTTCGAACCAATCCTGCAAGTGGTCGGCAATCTGCGCCGGCGTTCCCACCAAACTGTAATGCCCCCGGCCGCCGGCAATCTTGCGGCCCAACTCGGCGAGGCTGAGGTTTTCCTGGCCGGCCAGTTCGGTCAGCAGTTTCTGACGACTTTGCTGACCGCTTTCTGTCAGTGACAACGCCGGCAGCGGTCCGTCCAGCGGGTACTTCGACAAGTCGAAGTTGCCCAGCATACGCCCAAGTAATGCGACGCCAACCCCGGGTTCGACTAATGGCTGAAACGTTTCATATTTTTCCGGGCTTCGCTTTCGGTACGCCCGACGACCACAAAAACACCGGGCATGATTTTCAGCGAATCGGCGCTGCGACCGTACCGAGCCAAGCGGCCCTTGAGGCCGGCATAAAACGCCTGGGCGCTGGCCAATGAGGTCTGCGCGGTGAACACCACCTCGGCAGTTTGTGCCGCCAGGTCACGACCGAGCTCGGATGAACCGGCCTGCACAATCACCGGTTGGCCCTGGGGCGAGCGCGCCACATTCAGCGGGCCTTTGACCCGGAAGTGTTCGCCGACATGATCAAGGATGTGTACTTTTTCCGGGTGGTAGTACGTACCGCCGGCCTTGTCCCGTACAAAGGCGTCGTCCTGCCAACTGTCCCAGAGCCCGTGACCACCTGATAGAGCTCCCGAGCCCGGCTGTAGCGGTCTGAATGGCCGATATGCTCGTCGCGGCCAAAATTCTGCGCCTCAGCAGCAGGGTCGGAAGTCACCAGATTCCACCCCGAGCGCCCCCTGAAAGATGGTCCAGAGAGGCGAATTTTCGTGCTACATGGTACGGTTCGTTATAGCTGGTTGTGGCCGTGGCGATCAGCCCGATGCACTCTGTCACGGCGCTTAATGCAGACAGCAAAGTCAGGGGCTCAAAGTGGTCTGAGCGCGCCATGCGGCTGGCAATCGGTCCAGTTGGCGCCGCCACGCTGTCAGCGATGAACAACGCGTCAAACTTCGCCGCTTCGGCGATCTGTGCCAGTCGCTTGTAATGGCCGAAGTCTAGTCCCGCATCGGCCGGCACGTCGGGATGCCGCCAGGCGGCAACGTGGTGCCCGGTAGCCATCAGGAACGCGCCGAGCTTGAGCTGTCGAGCCATGGTCAGAAGTCCTTGCGCAATTTCTCGGCTGGTCGCCGGCAGCGTTGGTGCTGACCCGCCACTTCCACGGCGCCGGCATCGAAAAGATGATCGCCGATATCCCTGTGATCGAAACCCGGGATTACCAACCCGAGCACGAGCCACTGCAGATTGGTTTTCCGCATGTTGAGGTCGACGTGACAGCCGCGCAGTATCTGCACGGCAAGGGCTATCGGCGGATCGCGTTTGTGCAGAACAGCGCACCGGGGATTCAAACGCGCTGGAATGGCGTGACGGCTATGCGGCGACGATGTGCGAGTTGGGGCTGGAACCGTGGGTGTTTGCGCCAGAGGCGGATCGTGCGCCGTTTGAGGCGGGTAAACAGGCGACGGAAGCGCTGATGAACACCTCACCGCGCCCTGACGCGATCATCTTCGCCAACGACAACCTGGCGGCGGGTGGTTTATTGGCCGGGCAACGCGCCGGACTGAAAATCCCCGCAGACTGCGCCGTACTCGGGTTTGGCGATTACCCGTTCGCCGAAATGCTGCTGCCAAGCTTGAGCACCATCAAACCGCCAGCGCTGGAGATTGGCGTGCTGGCGGCGACGCGGGTGTTGGAGAGTTTGGGGCTGTTGCCAGTGGAAGATGAAGTGCAGCGATTGAATTTGCTGGAGTGTCAGGTGATTGAGCGCGAGAGCGCCTGACACCCTGTAGGCATCCTGAAAAGATCGGAGGCTCGGGCCGCGTTCGGACGATCTTTTGATCTTGATCCTCGCTCAAACGGCCCCCGAAAATACCTCCCCCAACCAATCCACAAACACCCGAACCCGTGGCGACATGTGTCGATTGTGCGGGTACAGCACCGAAACCGGCATCGGCGGCGGTGGTGTGTCGGTGAGGATTTCCTGCACCAGCCCCTGGGCTATCTGCGTTTCCATGCGGTAATGCGGGCACTGGATGATGCCGAGCCCGGCAATCGCCGACGCCGCATAAATCTCAGCGCCGAACACCGACAGCGCACCATCGATGGCCACTTCTTTCAGTTCGCCATCGACCATGAATTCAAACGGAAACTGTTTGGCGGTGGTACGTGAAACGTAGTTCACCGCGCGGTGCTGGCTCAGGTCGGCAAGGCTTTTCGGTTCGCCGTATTTGCGCAAATACGCCGGGCTGGCGCAGGTGATCTGGCGCAGGCTGGCGACGCGTTTGCCGATCAATGCCGAGTCGCCCAAGGTGCCGGCACGCAACACGCAATCGACGCCTTCGGCGATCAGGTCGACAAAGCGGTCGGCCTCGCTGAAGGACAACTCGATGTCCGGATAACGGGCCATGAACTGCGGCAATGCCGGGATCACAAAGTGCTTGGCCAAGGTGCCGTGCAAATCCACCCGCAACCGCCCTTTCGGCGCCACGCCACGAAACGCCAGTTCGGCCTCTTCCAGCTCCGCCAGCAACTGCACGCAACGCTGGTAATACGCCTCGCCGTCCAGTGTCGGACGGACCTTGCGCGTGCTGCGCTCCAGTAAACGCGTGCCGAGCCAGGCTTCGAACTGGTTCAGCGTATGGGTCAGCGTGGCCCGCGGCAGGTTCAGGTCATCGGCCGCCAACGTGAAGCTGCTGCGCTCGTAAATCCGCACGAACACCTTCATTGCTTTGACTTGGTCCACGGTCGGCCCCTGACTTTCGATTGTTGGTGATTATTGAACAGTCAAGGCAACTCTGGTGCATTTATCGCCCTGAGTAAACATGTGAATCTGGCTTCACCCCAAGCAAACACCTTCAAAGGAACCACCGCCATGACTACTCAGACTTCAAAAGTTGCCATCGTGACCGGCGCCTCCCGCGGCATCGGCGCGGTGATCGCCAAACAACTGGCCAGCGAAGGTTTCGCCGTCGCCATCAACTACGCCAACAGCGCCACCGAGGCCTCGAAACGGGTGGTCGAATTACGTCAGGCCGGTCACCGGGCCATAGCGATCAAGGCTGACGTGGCGAGTGCCGACGACGTACGCCGGTTGTTCGACGAGACCGAAGCCCAGTTGGGCAAGGTCGACGTGCTGGTCAACAACGCCGGCATCCTCAAGGTCATGCCGCTGGCGCAACACACCGACGAGTTGTTCGACCAGAACTTCAACATCCACACCCGCGGTACGTTCAACGCCCTGCGTGAAGCCGCCACGCGCCTGAACAGCGGCGGGCGGATTATCAACTTCTCCAGCAGCACCGTCGGCATGAACCTGCCGGGATACGCGGTGTACATCGCCAGCAAAGCGGCGGTGGAATCCCTGACCCAGGTGTTCGCCAAGGAAATGCGCGGTCGCAACATCACCGTCAACGCCGTCGCACCTGGCCCGGTGGCCACCGACCTGTTCCTGCACGGCAAGAGTGAAGAGCAAATCCAGACGTTCGCCAAGATGGCACCGCTGGAGCGCCTGGCTCAGCCGGAAGACATTGCCCGCGTCGTGAGCTTCCTGGTTGGCCCGGACTCGGCTTGGGTCAACGGGCAAATCCTGCGGGTTAACGGCGGTCTGGTCTGAGGATAATCCCATGAAAAACGTCATTCTGATCACGGGCGCCGGCACCGGCATCGGCAAACTCGCCGCCGAATCCCTCGCCCGGGCCGGGCACATCGTTTACGCCAGCATGCGCGACGTGAACGGGCGCAACGCCACACGGGCCGAGGCCTTTCGCCTCTGGGCCAAAGAACAAAACGTCGAGTTGCATCCGCTTGAGCTGGACGTGTTGTCACAGGATTCGGCCGACGCTGCGGTGGCGACCATCGTCAAAGAACAAGGTCGTCTCGACGTGGTCATGCAGAACGCCGGGCATCTAGTGATCGGCCCGACCGAAGCCTTCACCGCCGAAGAAATCATGAAAGTCTTCGACACCAATTTCTACGGCGCCCAGCGGGTCAGCCGTGCGGTGTTGCCGCAGATGCGCGCTCAGGCCTCGGGGTTGGTGTTGTGGATCAGCAGCACCACGACCAAGGGCGGTTTCCCGCCGTTCATGGGCCTGTATGCTGCCGCGAAAGCGGCGATGGATTCCCTGGCGGTGAGCATGTCCTACGAACTGACCCGCTTCGGCATCGAAACCTCCATCGTGGTGCCCGGCGCCTTCACCCGCGGCACCGATCATTTTCCGAGTGCCGGCAAACCGGCCGATGTGGCGCGCAGCAACGCCTATGCTCGATATGACGGGGTGATGGATAAAGTCGGCGAACGCCTGAGTGCGTTGACCCCGGACGATGCTGACCCGCAAGCGGTGGCAGATGACATCGCGAGGATCGTCGGACTGCCGCAGGGCTCGCGGCCGGCGCGGTCGGTGATCGATTTTGTCGGGGATGGCGCAGCGCAAGTACTGGAAGTGTCGGAGCGGGTTCGGATCGAGTTTGCCGAGCGGATTGGTATTGATGATTTGCTCGAGCTGACACCTCAGTGACCCCTTCGCGAGCAAGCCCGCTCCCACACTGGATCTGCGTCGAACACAACACGGTTGGACACACAGACCTCATGTGGGAGCGGGCTTGCTCGCGAAGGCGGCCTATAAGGCAACACATCGCTAAAGGACGGAACACACCATGCACACCACCATCATCATTTTCTTCGGCCTGGTCCTGCTGGCAATGATGCTCTACATCGGCGAACGAATCGGCTTCAGCCGCCAAACATTGACCTACAGCTTCGTCGCCTTGTGGCTGGCATTGACGGTGATCAACGGCGCAATCGGCGTGGTCACGGCCGGCCAGCCCGTCAGCTCGGAACTGGTGGTCGGCACGGTGGTGTTTGGCGTGCCGGTGGCGGCGCTGGTTCTGTTCATGGTGTTGAACAATGCCTAGGCGCCACCGGTTATCGATCAACGAACCAGGTGCAGGAACTGCATGTGCCGTTCGTACTGGTCGAGGATGTCGTTGATGATCTGGTCCTTGGTGTACCCCACCAGATCGTAGTCCTGACTGCCTTCGGCCAGATGCACTTCGGCGCGGTAATAACGACGGTTGTTGAGTTGCTTGGACCCCATACCGCCACGGGCAAAGGACGGCGTGAAGTAACCGCGCATCTGCACCTGGTAGATGAACGGATGCTGCTCGCCATGACCGATTTCCAGGCTGACACTGTCATTCGCCGGATCCGGCTGAGTGACCACACTCAAGCCCTTCTCGACAAACACTGCCGTTACTTCTTCAATCGCCGGACGCACCGTCGTTTCGAGGAAGCGGTAAACCTCATCCCGCGACGGGAAGTGCACCGCCTGACCCAAACGCTGACGCCAGCCGCCACGCTTTGAACCGGAGACCGGTGCCAGGGAATGCATCTGCGCGATCTGCTTCTGCGATTCCAGATAAAACGCTTTGTGCAGCCCCCACATCATCAGCAGCAGGATCATCGAGAACGGCAACGACGTCAGCACCACCGCTGATTTCAGCGCATCGATGCTGCCGGAGAACAACAGCGCACTGGTCACCAGCGCGGTCATCGCGCCCCAGAACACCCGCAGCCATTTCGGCCCGTCTTCATCCGGATTGCCGCCCTTGGCGGACAGCGTCGACAGCACCACAGTGCCCGAGTCGGCGGACGTCACGAAGAACACGAAGCTGATAAACACCGTGACCGCAATCACGGTTTTGCTCCACGGGTAGGTTTCCAGCAGCAGGTACAGGGTCATCGACGGGTTATCGATGGCCGACATACCGAGCGCGCTCATGCCGTGATTGAGCACTTGGTCGATGGCACTGTTGCCAAAGATCGACATCCACGCCAGGGTAAAACCGAGCGGAATCAGCAGCACGCCGAAGACGAATTCGCGGATGGTCCGGCCACGGGAAATACGTGCGATGAACAGGCCCACGAACGGCGACCATGCAATCCACCAGGCCCAATAGAACACCGTCCAGCCGCCCAGCCAGTCGCTGGGTTTGTCGTAGGCGTAGAGGTCGAAACTCTTCATCGGCAACGCGCCGAGGTAGTCGCCGATGTTCTGGATCAAGGTGTTGAGCAGGTGCTGCGTCGGGCCGGCGAACAACACGAACAGCAGCAGCGCACAGGCCAGCAGCATGTTGATATCGGACATGACCCGCACGCCTTTATCGACGCCGGACACCGCAACAATGATTGCCGCGCCCATCATCAGCGTGATCAGGCCGACCTGAATCCACTGCGTATGGGCGATACCGAACAGGTAGTCCAGGCCCGAATTGAGGTGCAATACCCCAAAGCCCATGTCGGCGCCGAGGCCAAACACCGTGGCGATGATGCCAAAGCCGTCCACCGCGTAACCGATGGGGCCGTTGATGCGCTTGCCGATCAGCGGGTACAGCGCTGAACGCAAGGCCAGCGGCAGGTTATGTCGATACGCAAAATACGCCAGCGCCATGCCGACGAAGGCGAACACGCCCCAGCCATGCAAGCCCCAGTGCAGAAACAGAATCTGCATCGCCTGCCGCGCCGCTTCCGGCGTACCGGCCGTGCCTTGGGGGGGTTGCGACAAGTGCGTCAACGGTTCGGATACGCAGAAGAAAAACAGCGTGATGCTGATCCCGGCGGCGAACAGCATGCCGGCCCAGGACAGGTAACTGAATTCGGGTTCGTCGTGGTCGGCACCGAGCTTGATCTTGCCGTAGCCAGACAAGGCGGTGACCACCACGAAGACCAGATACAGGGTCATTGCGAGCATGTAGTACCAGCCGACCGTATTGGCCGCCCAGTTTTGCGCTTCCAGTAACCAGGCACCGGCCTGTTTGGGCATGGCGATGACGACAATGCCGAACAACAGAATGAACCCGGCCGAGAAATAAAACACCGGCGGATTCATGCGGACCTGGCCGCTGGGAGGGGTGGACGGCGCACTCATGAAAGGCGCACCTCAAGGGGGTGAAACAAGGCAATCAATAACGGACTCGGCAAGGGCAAGCCTCCTGTTGTGAGCGGGCAGCAAACCGGCGGTTTAACTTGAATGAGTGTTCAAGTTAAACATGGATGGGCTCTGAGGACTAATCGCAAGGCTCGGCGGTACCTTTCGTACGCTAGCTCAAGGAAGCGTATGACGTGGGGTTTGGGGGATGATGTAGGAGCTGTCGAGTGAAACGAGGCTGCGATCTTTTGATCTTGTTTTTAAAATCAAAGTCAAAAGATCGCAGCCTCGTTTCACTCGACAGCTCCTACAGACAGCGAAGGCAATTCTTACTTCTGCGTCCCATCATCATGCTGCAAATTCGCCTGCGTCAGGTTGCACCCCGCCGGCACACTGCGGGTCAGCCACACGTTGCCACCAATGGTCGACCCCTTGCCGATGGTGATCCGCCCCAGAATCGTCGCCCCGGCATAGATCACCACATCATCCTCAACAATCGGATGCCGCGGGTGCCCCTTCTGCAACTGGCCGTCCTCGTCCGCCGGGAACCGCTTGGCGCCCAGCGTCACCGCCTGATAAATCCGCACCCGCTCACCGATGATCGCCGTCTCGCCAATCACCACACCCGTCCCGTGATCGATAAAGAAGCTGCGGCCGATTTGCGCTCCAGGGTGAATATCGATGCCGGTCGCCGAGTGAGCGATTTCGGCGCTGATCCGCGCCAGTAATGGCAACCCGGCGCGGTACAAGTGATGGCCGAGGCGATGGTGAATCACCGCCAGAATCCCCGGATAGCAGAGCAACACTTCATCGACGCTGCGGGCCGCCGGGTCGCCGTGATAGGCCGCCAGCACGTCGGTGTCCAACAGACTGCGCAGCCCCGGCAAGGCGAGGGCAAATTCCTGGATGATCTGGATGGTTTTGGCCTCGACTTCAGTGTCGGCCTGGGCGCTGTGGCGAGCGGCATAACGCAGTTCGAGCCGCGCCTGGGCCAACAACGCGTTCAGCGCAACGTCGAGGGTGTGCCCGACGTAGAAGTCTTCACTCTCTTCGCGCAAATCCACCGGCCCCAACCGCATCGGGAACAACGCACCGCACAAGGCTTCGAGAATGTCCGCCATGGCCGCCGGGACGGTAACTCGCGACCACCCTGCTCGCCGCTGGCGCGGCCGTTTTGTGCACGCCATTGATCACGCGCCGTGCGCAGCTGGCTGACGATGGTCTGCAATTGCCAATGGCTGGAACGCTCACTCACGGTAAAAACTCCTCACGGGCGGCCGGACTGTCTGGCCGCGTTGACGGCGATTACTCTACGGCATGGTCCGGAAGCGGAATTAAGAACCAATAGTGCTGTGCTCAGCATATTCGGATATAAGCGATTGGCGGTTGCCGGTACAAATAGCCGTGCTTATAGTCCTGACATCCTCCCCCGCCAGTACGGACCCATGATCAAACAACAGCTTGCCCGCTTTAACCGCCTCGACCTGCTTGGCCACCCTACGGCGCTGGAAAAGCTCGAACGCCTGTCGACCTGGCTCGGCCGCGATGTCTATGTCAAACGCGATGACCTGACGCCATTGGCCATGGGCGGCAACAAGCTGCGCAAACTCGAATACCTGGCCGCCGATGCGCAGGCACAGGGCGCCGATACCTTGATCACCGCAGGTGCGCTGCAATCCAACCATGTGCGCCAGACTGCCGCCATCGCCGCCAAACTTGGCTTGGGCTGTGTTGCGCTGCTGGAGAATCCGCTGGGCACCGACGACGCCAACTATGTTGGCAACGGCAATCGGCTGTTGCTGGACCTGTTCGACGCCAAAGTCGAGTTGGTGGAAAACCTCGATAACGCCGACGACCAACTGCAAGCCTTGGCCGATCGTCTGCGCAACAATGGCAAGAAGCCGTACCTGGTGCCGATTGGCGGCTCCAATGCCCTGGGCGCTTTGGGTTACGTACGCGCCGGGCTGGAACTGGCCGAACAGATCAAGGACACCGGCCTGCAATTCGCCGCGGTGGTCCTGGCCTCGGGCAGTGCCGGTACTCACAGCGGTCTGGCGCTGGCCTTGAGCGAAGTACTGCCGGATCTGCCAGTGATTGGCGTAACGGTCTCACGCAGTGAAGAAGATCAGCGGCCGAAAGTTCAGGGCCTGGCCGAACGCACTGCAGAGCTGCTGGGTGTAAGCCTGCCGGCGAGTTTCAAAGTCGAGCTGTGGGATGAATACTTCGGCCCGCGCTATGGCGAGCCGAATGCCGGGACATTGTCGGCAGTGAAGCTGGTGGCGGGGCAGGAAGGGTTGCTGCTCGATCCGGTGTACACCGGCAAGGCCATGGCCGGTTTGCTGGATGGTATTGGGCGCGGGCGTTTTGATGAAGGCCCGATTATCTTCCTGCACACCGGTGGGGCGCCGGCGTTGTTTGCCTACAAGGACTTTCTGTAATGCCTGGATAAGATCAAAAGATCGTCCGCACGCGGCCCGAGCCTTCGGCAGCTCCTGCAGGGCATCGGCGTACACCGTAGGAGCTGCCGAAGGCTGCGATCTTTTCAACAGACACCGCTTATCTCAAAAAAGAATAATAAAATCGATATTTAGTATTTTCCTATCTAACGACATCATCATATAGTCGCGCCGCAGGCGAATTTGGCGCGAGACGCATAAGCTGCTTTAGGGCAGGATATCGCAGTCGTCCAAATCCCGATTTTGCCAACTTTCCTAAAAGCGTCTTCATAAGAAAACACAGGGGCTTGTCATGAATTTTTCCGCACTACGTCGCAACCTGCTGGTCGGTTCGCTGGGCCTGGCATTGAGCGCTGGCCTGTTGGGGCAAGCGGTTGCCGGTGAGCAGCTGCAAAAAATCAAGGACGCAGGCGTGATCAACGTCGGCCTGGAAGGCACGTACCCACCGTTCAGTTTCGTCGACGCCAACGGCAAACTGGCCGGCTTCGAAGTCGAGCTCTCCGAAGCCCTGGCCCAAAAGTTGGGCGTCAAGGCCAAGATTCAGCCAACCAAGTGGGACGGCATCCTCGCCGCTCTGGAATCCAAGCGCCTGGACGTAGTGGTCAACCAGGTGACCATCTCCGACGAGCGCAAGAAGAAGTATGACTTCTCCGAGCCGTACACCATCTCCGGGATCCAGGCGCTGGTTCTGAAGAGCAAGGAAGCCGCGCTGAACATCAAGACAGCCGCTGACCTGTCCGGCAAGAAAGTCGGTGTAGGCCTTGGCACCAACTACGAACAGTGGGTCAGAGCCAATGTGCCGGGTGCTGACGTGCGCACCTACGACGATGATCCGACCAAGTTCGCAGACCTGAACAATGGCCGTACCGACGCCATCCTGATCGACCGCCTGGCTGCACTTGAATACGCCAAGAAAGCACCGAAAACCGTTGCTGCCGGCCAGGCATTTTCCCGTCAGGAGTCCGGCATTGCCCTGCGTAAAGGCGAGCCAGAACTGTTGGCTGCAGTGAACAAGGCCCTCGACGAGCTGCGTGCCGACGGCACCCTGGCCAAGATCTCGGCAAAATACTTCCAAGCTGACGTCACCCAATAATGGAAGAAGCTTTCCAACTCGCACTGGACTCCGCGCCCTTTCTGCTCAAGGGCGCGTACTACACGGTCATCTTGAGCCTGGGCGGGATGTTCTTCGGCCTGGTGATGGGCTTCGGCCTGGCGTTGATGCGCCTGTCGCGTTTCAAATCGGTAAGCTGGCTGGCCCGCATCTATGTGTCGTTCTTTCGCGGCACGCCGTTGCTGGTGCAGCTGTTCGTGATCTATTACGGCTTGCCGCAATTGGGTATCGAACTTGATCCGTTGCCGGCAGCCCTGATCGGCTTCTCGCTGAACATGGCCGCCTACGCCTGCGAAATCCTCCGTGCCGCGATCAGCTCCATCGAGCGTGGCCAGTGGGAAGCTGCCGCCAGTATCGGCATGACCCGCGCGCAGACCCTGCGCCGGGCCATTCTGCCGCAAGCGATGCGCACGGCCCTGCCGCCGCTGGGCAACAGTTTTATTTCGCTGGTCAAGGACACCGCGCTGGCCGCCACCATCCAGGTGCCGGAACTGTTCCGCCAGGCGCAATTGATCACCGCCCGGACTTTCGAAGTCTTCACCATGTATCTCGCCGCCGCGCTGATCTACTGGGTTCTGGCCACGGTGCTGTCGCACCTGCAGAACAAGTTGGAAGAGCGGGTCAATCGGCACGACCAGGAGTCCTGACCCAATGATTGTCGTGGAAAAACTGACAAAGCAGTTCAAGGGTCAAGTGGTGCTCAACGGCATCGATCTGGAAGTGAAGGAAGGCGAGGTCGTCGCGATTATCGGACCAAGCGGTTCGGGTAAAACCACGTTCCTGCGTTGCCTGAACTTCCTTGAAGAACCCACCAGCGGCCGGATCAAGGTCGGTGACATCGAGATCGATGGCAGCCGCCCGCTGAACCAGCAGCAAGGTCTGGTGCGTCGTTTGCGCCAGCACGTCGGTTTCGTGTTCCAGAACTTCAACCTGTTCCCTCACCGCACGGCCCTTGAGAACGTGATCGAAGGCCCGATCGTGGTGAAGAAAATGCCCCATGCCGAAGCCGTTGCCCTGGGCAAAAAGCTTTTGGCCAGGGTCGGTCTGGCAGGCAAGGAAGACGCTTACCCGCGACGCCTGTCCGGTGGTCAGCAACAGCGTGTGGCGATTGCCCGCGCGCTGGCGATGGAGCCGGAAGTCATTCTGTTCGATGAACCCACCTCAGCGCTCGACCCGGAACTGGTCGGCGAAGTGCTGGCAACCATCCGCAGCCTCGCCGAGGAGAAGCGCACCATGGTCATCGTCACCCACGAAATGGGCTTTGCCCGTGACGTGGCGAACCGCGTGGTGTTTTTCGACAAGGGCGTGATTGTTGAGCAAGGCGAAGCCAGGGCGTTGTTTGCCAATCCGAAAGAAGAGCGGACGAAGCAGTTCCTCAGCAAGTTCCTGAATAACACGCACAACTGAAACATCATTTCACTGCTTGTTAACTTCCAGGGACGGAAGTGGCATTTATCTCGTTTTATTAAATCCCTCGTTTTTGCTTATTCAAATCCCACCAATAATAGATCGACCCTCGCCCCTGTGTGCGTTACCTATTTATGTCCTGCAACAGACTCATTTCGTCTGACCTTCATAAAAACCATCGCTGACAAGGCTCCAGGCGTCGTCGACTCACGCCCGTGAACCCCGCAAACGCTGAGGTCGCTGCAGCAACTGCGACGTCCGCCTGTAGCAGCTGTCGAGCAGCGCGAGGCAGCGTTCGACGGCGAAGCCGTCGTGAAATCAGACAACCCGGTATCTCAGAAAGACCGCGCACTCAGGTTTCACGACGGCTTCGTCCGATCGCGGCCCACACCGAACGCTGCCTCGCGCTGCTCGACAGCTGCTACAGGCGAACTCAGGCGCCACTGTTGCTCCATCAACAAGTGTTGCTCTGCAGACAGACACCCTTCTATGCATATTCCTAAAAGTTAGTTTATTAATTATTTATACGCGTTTAGGGTATATGCACCGGACCACCGGACATTCTTGTTATTCGTTCGCCGCATTGATCGCGGCGTTTCCATGAGATGTGAGGTAGGTATGGTCCGGAACACAATCACCCCAGTGCAGAACGCCAGGGCATTGCGTGCAGCCAAGGAGTGGCGCTGATGTCCAGTCTGGCAGAAGCCACGATCCAGAGTGATCTGGATATCGCCCCCCTGTTGTTGCCCGCGCAGGTTTTGCGCAACGACGCACACGCCATCAAGGCGGCCCACGAGCTGGCGCAAGTCGCCCGTCTGCAAGCCGCCAAACGTGACCAGCAGCGCAAGCTGCCGTGGGCGGAAATCGAACAATTCACCCGCAGCGGCCTGGGCAGCATTGCCATCCCGCGCGAGTACGGTGGCCCGCAGGTTTCGTTCGTCACCATTGCCGAGGTGTTCGCGATCATTTCCGCGGCCGACCCGGCACTCGGGCAGATCCCGCAGAACCAGTTCGGCATCCTGAACCTGGTGCTCGGCAGCGCGACGGAATCGCAGAAAAAACAGCTGTTCAAAAGTGTCCTCGAAGGCTGGCGCATCGGCAATGCCGGGCCAGAACGCGGGACCAGGAACACCCTCGAACTCAAGGCGCGGATCACCGCTGACGGTGACGGCTTCGTCATCAGCGGCCAGAAGTTCTACTCCACCGGTGCGCTGTTCGCCCACTGGGTCGCGGTCAAGGCGTTGAACGATGACGGCAAGCAAGTGCTGGCCTTCGTCCGCCGTGGCACACCGGGCCTGCGCATCGTCGATGACTGGTCGGGCTTCGGCCAGCGCACCACCGCCAGCGGCACCATTTTGCTCAACAACGTGCGGGTCGATGCCGAGCTGGTGGTGGATAACTGGAAGATCAACGACAGCCCGAATATCCAGGGCGCCGTGTCACAACTGATTCAAGCGGCCATCGACGCCGGGATTGCCCGCGGCGCCATCGACGACGCCATCGAATTCGTCAAAACCCGCGCCCGGCCTTGGATCGACGCCAACGTCGAACGGGCCAGCGATGACCTGTACGTGATTGCCGACATCGGCAAACTGAAAATCGAATTGCACGCCGCCGAAGCGCTGCTGCGCAAGGCCGGGCAGGTGCTCGATCAGGTCAACGCCGCGCCGCTCACCGCCGAGTCTGCTGCCCGCGCGTCGATTGCCGTGGCCGAAGCCAAAGTGCTGACCACCGAGATCTCGCTGCTGGCCAGCGAAAAGCTGTTCGAACTGGCCGGCAGTCGCGCCACCCTCGCCGAATTCAACCTCGACCGTCACTGGCGCAACGCCCGCGTGCACACGCTGCACGATCCGGTGCGCTGGAAATACTACGCAGTCGGGACTTATCACCTGAACGGTACTTTGCCCGCACGGCACTCCTGGATCTAACGACCAGAACACTTTTGACCAGATCTCTGGAGAAACACATGACTCTTTCTCACCACGTCGCGGTCATAACCAGCGATGAGCAAGCCCTGATCGTCGCCAGTGACCTGGCCGAAGATTTCAAACGCGACAGCGCCCTGCGCGACCGCGAACGTCGTTTACCGCACCCGGAGCTGGAAGTGTTTTCCCGTTCGGGCCTTTGGGGCATCAGCGTGCCCAAGGAGTACGGCGGCGCCGGGGTTTCCAACGTCACCCTGGCCAAAGTGATCGCCTTGATCGCCCAGGCCGACGGCTCCCTTGGCCAAATCCCGCAGAACCATTTCTATGCCCTCGAAGTGCTGCGCGTGAACGGCAGCGAAACGCAGAAAGAACGCCTGTACGCCGAAGTATTGGCCGGCCAGCGCTTCGGTAACGCCCTTGCCGAGCTCGGTACCAAAACTGCCCACGACCGGGTCACCAGCCTCAAGCGCGACGGTGACGGCTATCGCATCAACGGCCGCAAGTTCTACGCCACCGGGGCGATTTACGCCCAGCGCATTCCGACCTCGGTGGTGGATGAACACGGCGTGCAGCAACTGGCATTCGTGCCGCATAACAGCAAAGGATTGACCGTCATCGACGACTGGAGTGGTTTCGGCCAGCGCACCACCGGCAGCGGTTCGGTGGTGTTCGAAGACGTCTACGTCGGCGCCGAAGACGTGATTCCATTCCAAAGCGCTTTCGAACGTCCGACCACCGTCGGCCCGCTGGCGCAGATCCTTCACGCCGCCATCGACACCGGCATTGCCCGCGCAGCCTACGAAGACGCCCTGCATTTCGTGCGCACCAAAACCCGGCCGTGGATTGACGCCACCCATGAAAAAGCCATCGAAGACCCGCTGACCATCAAGAGCTTCGGCCACCTGGCCATTCGCTTGCACGCCACCGAAGCCCTGCTGGAACGCTCCGGCGAATTCCTCGACCAGGCTCAGGCCCAGATGAACGCCGAGACCGTGGCAGCGGCGTCGATTGCCGTCGCTGAAGCGCGGGCCATCAGCACCGAAATCTCCCTCGCCGCCGGCAGCACGCTGTTCGAACTGGCCGGCAGCCAGGCCACCCTGATCGAACACGGTCTGGATCGCCACTGGCGTAACGCCCGGGTGCATACGCTGCACGACCCGGTGCGCTGGAAGTATCACGCCGTGGGCAATTACTACCTCAACGATGAAAACCCGCCACTGCGGGGGACCATCTGATGAGCGAGGCCAAGAAAAAGATCCTGCTCAACGCGTTCAACATGAACTGCATCGGGCACATCAACCATGGTCTCTGGACGCATCCCCGGGACAACTCGACCGAATACAAAACCATCGAATACTGGACCGAACTGGCTCAATTGCTGGAGCGCGGGCTGTTCGACGGCTTGTTTATCGCCGACATCGTCGGGGTATACGACGTCTACCAGAACTCGGTGGACGTACCGCTCAAAGAGTCGATCCAGTTGCCGGTCAACGACCCGCTGCTGCTGGTCTCGGCCATGGCTGCCGTGACCAGAAACCTCGGCTTCGGCCTGACCGCCAACCTGACTTATGAGCCGCCGTATCTGTTCGCCCGGCGCATGTCGACGCTTGACCATTTGAGTCGCGGCCGGGTCGGCTGGAACATCGTCACCGGTTACCTCGACAGCGCCGCCAAGGCCATGGGCCTGAGCGAACAGGTCGAACATGACCGCCGCTACGACCAGGCCGACGAGTACCTGCAAGTGCTCTACAAACTCTGGGAAGGCAGCTGGGAAAACGGCGCGGTGCTCAACGATCCCCAGCAACGGATCTACGCCCAACCGGAAAAAGTGCACAAGGTCGAACACAAGGGCGAGTTCTATCAGGTCGAGGGTTATCACCTCTGCGAACCGTCGCCGCAGCGTACGCCGGTGCTGTTCCAGGCCGGCAGTTCGGATCGCGGTTTGCTGTTCGCCGGACGCCACGCCGAGTGCGTGTTTATCAGCGGCCAGAACAAACCGTCGACCAAGGTGCAAGTGGACAAGGTCCGCGCCAGTGCCGTCGAGGCCGGGCGTAATCCTGAGGACATCAAGGTGTTCATGGGGCTGAACGTGATCGTCGGCGCCACCGAGGAGCTTGCCTGGAAGAAGCACGCCGAGTACCTGAGCTACGCCAGTGCCGAGGCTGGCGTGGCGCATTTCTCGGCATCGACCGCGATCGACTTTTCCCAATACGAGATCGACGAACCGATCCAGTACGTGAAGAGCAACGCGATTCAGTCGGCGACCAAGAACCTGCAAAGCAACGACTGGACCCGGCGCAAATTGCTTGAACAACATGCCCTTGGCGGGCGCTACATCACCGTGGTCGGCTCGCCTGAGCAAGTGGCGGATGAGCTGGAATCGTGGATCGCTGAAACCGGGCTGGATGGTTTCAACCTGACGCGGATTGTCACGCCGGAAAGCTATGCGGATTTCATCGATTTGGTGATTCCGCAGTTGCAGCGTCGTGGGTCGTACAAGACCGCTTACGACACGGGCAGCCTGCGCGAGAAGCTGTTTCACGGTGAGGCGCATTTGCCTGAACAACATACCGGCGCAGCGTTCCGCCGCTAAAAGCATCGCGAGCAGGCTTTGCTCCTACAGGTATTGGTCGTTCGGCACGCCCCCTGTAGGAGCAAGGCTTGCCCGCGATGAGGCCCGCACATACACCACATATCTCATGCACTGACTGGAAAACCCATCATGACCAAGCCATACCTCTCCCACCCAGTCAAAGCACTGGCCCTGGCCCTCGGCCTGTTTAGCTCCGTCACCTTCGCCGCCGAAGCGCCGCTCAAAGTCGGCACCACCGCCGCCTTCGCCATCCCGCTGGAAGCCGCCGTCGAAGAAGCCTCCAAACAAGGCCTGAAGGTCGAACTGGTGGAGTTCAGCGACTGGATCGCCCCGAACGTCAGCCTCGCCGCCGGCGACATCGACGTGAATTACTTCCAGCACATCCCGTTCCTGGAAAACGCCAAGGCTGCCGCCGGGTTTGACCTGGTGCCGTTCGCGCCGGGGATCATCAATAACGTCGGCCTCTACTCGAAGAAATACAAAAGCTTCGACGAGCTCCCGCAAGGCGCCACCGTGGCCATCGCCAACGACCCGATCAACAGCGGTCGTGGCCTGCAACTGTTGGCCAAGGCCGGCCTGATCAGCCTCAAACCGGGGGTGGGCTACAAAGCCACCGAAGAAGACATCATCGCCAACCCGAAGCACATCAAAATCCTCCAGGTTGAAGCCGTGCAACTGGTCCGCGCCTACGACGACGCCGATCTGGTCCAGGGCTACCCGGCCTATATCCGCCTGTCGAAGACGTTCGATGCCGGCTCGGCGCTGCTGTTTGACGGGCTCGATCACAAGGAATACGTGATTCAGTTCGTGATCCAGCCGAAAAGCAAAACCGACCCGCGCCTGATCAAATTCGTCGACATTTACCAGCACTCGCCAGCCGTTCGAGCCGCGCTGGATAAGGCTCACGGCAAGCTGTATCAAGCCGGCTGGGAAAGCTGAACATGACGGCCGCCAGCCAACGGCGACTGGATATTCCAGAGCCTCAGAACGCCGAACAGACGGAACTGCACCCGGACCTGAACCGCGCCCATGTGCGCTTCATCGGCCTGGGTAAAACCTACAAGGGTCAGCAAGGCCCGGTAGCGGCATTGCATGGCATTGATTTGGCGATCCAGCGTGGCGAAGTGTTCGGCATCATCGGCCGCAGCGGCGCCGGCAAGTCGTCGCTGATTCGCACCATCAATCGCCTCGAACAGCCGAGCACCGGGCGGGTGCTGATCGATCAAGTGGACATCGGCGAGTTCGATGAAGACCGCTTGGTGGCGCTGCGGCGGCGGATCGGGATGATCTTCCAGCACTTCAATTTGATGTCGGCCAAGACGGTTTGGCAGAACGTTGAGTTGCCATTGAAAGTGGCGGGCGTGCCCAGGGATCAGCGTGATCGCAAAGTCCGTGAACTGCTGGAATTGGTGGGCCTGCAAGAGAAGCACAAGGCCTACCCGGCGCAGCTTTCCGGCGGGCAGAAACAGCGCGTCGGGATTGCCCGGGCATTGGTGCACGACCCGGAGATTTTGCTGTGTGACGAGGCGACTTCGGCGCTTGATCCGGAAACCACGCAATCGATCCTCGGCCTGCTGCGCGAGATCAATCAGCGCCTCGGTTTGACCATCGTGCTGATCACCCACGAGATGGCGGTTATCCGCGATATCTGCGACCGCGTCGTGGTGCTTGAGCACGGACGTGTCGTCGAGCAAGGGCCGGTGTGGGAAGTCTTCGGCAACCCGCAGCATGAGGTCAGCAAGACCTTGCTCGCGCCGCTGCAACACGCCTTGCCGGAGGAATTGCAAAGCCGTTTGCGCCCACAGCCACAGTCTTCGGAGGCCTCGGTGGTGCTGCGCTTGCAATTCACGGGCAGCGCGACGGATGAACCGGATTTGGCGGCGCTGTTTGCCGCGCTCAACGGTCGTGTGCGCCTGCTTCAGGGCGGCGTCGAGAGGATTCAGGGCCATGCACTGGGGCAATTGCTGCTCGCGGTCGCAGGCTCGTCCCTGGGCGTCGAGCAATTGCGTCAGCGTGCCGGCCACTGGGCGCAACAGGTGGAGGTGCTGGGTTATGTGGTTTGATCGCTTGCTGCAGGGTTTTATCGACACCTTCCTGATGGTCGGTGTTTCGTCGCTGATCGCGCTGCTGGCGGGCATTCCGCTGGCGGTGATTCTGGTGACCAGCGCCAAGGGCGGCATCTACCAAGCTCCGGCGCTGAACCGCGCATTGGGCGTGTTCGTGAACCTGTTTCGCTCGATTCCCTTTTTGATCTTGATGGTGGCGTTGATTCCGTTCACGCGGTTGATCGTCGGCACCACTTACGGTGTTTGGGCGGCCGTCGTTCCGCTGACGATTGCCGCGACACCGTTTTTGCGCGCATCGCCGAAGTCAGTTTGCGCGAGGTCGATCACGGCTTGATCGAAGCGGCGCAAGCGATGGGGTGCCGGCGCTGGCATATCGTCTGGCATGTGTTGTTGCCGGAAGCGCTACCGGGGATTGTCGGGGGCTTCACCATTACCTTGGTGACGATGATCAATTCGTCGGCCATGGCCGGGGCGATTGGTGCGGGCGGGTTGGGGGACATTGCGTATCGGTATGGGTATCAGCGCTTTGACAGCCAGATCATGTTGACGGTGATCGTGCTGCTGGTGGTGTTGGTGGCGATTATTCAATTGGGTGGGGATCGGTTGGCTCGGGGGCTGAACAAGCGTTGAGCGAAGATCAAGAGATCGCAGCCTGCGGCAGCTCCTACGGGGATTCGTGGTGCCACGGAACATGGTCGCCTCTACCCGGAATTTTCGGCGGGCACGGCTTCTGTAGGAGCTGCCGAAGGCTGCGATCCTGGCGGCACTGAATTCCCCACCGGATCGGGAATTTTTCCTACAAGAAAATCAGAGTGCCAGCAGGCCCGTTCCCTTTCTTTTGCAGGACATTTCCTAGATCATTCCGCTCGCTTGCGCCGACAGATTTCCGTGCCTAATCTCCGTCCGTCACTGCTCATCAGTGATCGGGTTTAGTAGCCCGCCTCAATAGGTGCATAGCGTCTCATGCTCATGCCCGGCACTCTGTCGGGTACTGAATATGGCGGCTGTGCGTGGGGCATCTTCGGGTGCACCGGGTTTCCTATTGACCGGTCTACTAACCTGCGCACAGCTGCCACCCATCGTTTTAGTAGGCGAAAAGTGTCGGCTCCCACGCAGCAATAGGAGCAACACAGATGAAAAAACCTGTCCCTGATCCACCCTCCAATTCAACCAAAAACGATGAACGACCCAGAGACCGCTCCGCGCTCTATCGTGCAATCGATTTCTACCTGACCGGCGAACAACCCTCAGCACCGGATGAGCTACGGTTCTACAACATCAGCGACGACGTGAGCTTCGAAGACATCCAGCTCTATGTCGCCGATCTGCTGCGCTGTGCGTCGGTCACGGCGTATCAATGTGGTGATCACCTCAAGGGGGCCGATCGAGCCTTGGTGTTTTCGGTTTGGCATTTGCTGGAGATTGCCAAAGCGATGGTTGATCGCTCGATTGATTGCCTGGGGATGAAACAGGCCTGAGGCAAGATTAAAAGATCGCAGCCTTCGGCAGCTCCTACAGGGTGTCGGGCATGATCCATGTAGGAGCTGCCGCAGGCTGCGATCTTTTAAAGCGCGAAAGCGCTTATAGTTTGCGCATCTCCAATTGCCTGCGCAGCCGACCATGAAACAAACCCCCGACGACCTCCAGAAAATCACCGCCACCACCCTGGGCCATTACAACTCGGTGGCCGAAGGTTTTCGCGAGGGGACGCGCGATCACGATGTCAGCCAGAACATCGATGCGCTGTTGCGGCACATCCAGGGTGAAGCGCCGTTCAGCATTCTCGACTTCGGCTGCGGGCCGGGGCGGGATTTGCAGACGTTTACGCGCATGGGCCACACCGCCGTCGGCCTCGACGGGTCGGAAAAATTTGCGCAGATGGCCCGGAGGACAGCGGATGCGAGGTCTGGCAGCAGGATTTTCTGAAGCTGGATTTGCCGGCGGAGCGCTTTGACGGGATTTTTGCCAATGCGGTGCTGTTCCACATTCCGCGTCAGGAGTTGCCTCGGGTGTTGAAGCAGATGCACGGGACGTTGAAGCCCGCTGGGGTGTTGTTCAGTTCCAACCCGCGTGGGGAGAACCAGGAAGGCTGGAATGGGCCGCGGTATGGGGCTTATCACGACTTGCAGGCGTGGCAGGCGTTGCTGACCGAGGCCGGGTTTGTCGAGCTGGAGCATTACTATCGGCCAGCGGGGTTGCCGCGCGAGCAGCAGCCTTGGTTGGCGAGTGTTTGGCGCCGCGCTGACTAGGGCGAAGATCAACAGATCGCAGCCTGCGGCAGCTCCTACAGGGTGTACGTCATCCCAATGTAGGAGCTGCCGCAGGCTGCGATCTTTGCTTTTGATTACGCAGCGCCCTCCTTCGGCTCGCGGATTTTGTACCAGGCCACGTAAAGCGCCGGCAAAAACAGCAGTGTCAGCAACGTCGCGATGATAATCCCGCCAATCATCGCGTAGGCCATCGGCCCCCAGAACACTTCCCGCGCAATCGGGATCATCCCCAGGCTCGCCGCCGCCGCCGTCAACAGAATCGGCCGGCGACGATGTTCCGTCGCCTGCACCACGGCGTCCCATGGTGAAGCACCGCTCTTCTCGAACTCATCGATCTGGGTCACCAGAATCACCGAGTTGCGGATGATGATACCGATCAGCGCCAGGATCCCGAGGATCGCTACAAAGCCCATCGGCGTACCGGTCGGAATCAGCGCCAGCACCACGCCAATGAGGCCGAGCGGCGCGACGCTGGCCACCAGGAACAGCTTCTGCACGCTGTGCAGCTGGATCATCAGGAACGTCGCCATCAAGAACAGCATCAGCGGCACAACCTTGGCTATCGGCCCTTGGGCCTTGCCGCTTTCTTCAACGGTGCCGCCGGTGGCGACCTTGTAGCCCACCGGCAGACCGGCAGAGAATTTATCGATGGTCGGTTGCAGTTGTTTCACCAGGTCAGTCGGCTGGATTTCGTCGCGCACCGCCGCCTTGATGGTGATGGTCGGTTTGCGGTCGCGACGCCACACCAGCGGTTGCTCCAGTTCATAACGAACCGTGGCGAAGGCCAGCAGTGGAATAGAGGTGCCGCCCGGCGTGACGATTTGCAGGTTTTGCAGGGTTTCCGGCGTACCACGCTCGGCGTCTTCGGCGCGACCGACGACGTTGATCAGGTAGATATCGTCGTCAACCTGAGTGATCGGCGAGCCGACGACGATGCTGTTCATCAGGTTGGCCACGTCTTCCGACGACAGCCCCAATTGCCGCGCCTTGTCCTGGGCGATGTCGATGCGCAAGACTTTGCCCGGTTCGTTCCAGTCGTAAATGATCTCGCCGATGTGCGAGTTTTTATCCAGCTCGGTGGCCAGTTCGATCGCGTGTTTGCGCACCTGATCGATGTCCTTGCCGCTGACCCGGTACTGAATCGGCCGCCCCACTGGCGGCCCCATTTCCAGGGCCTGGACGTAGCTGCCAATGCCGACAAAGTCTTTGCGCAGCCGCTCACGCAAGCGCTGGCTGAGCGCGGTGCGCGACTCCAGGCCTTTGCTGACGATCACCAGTTGCGCGTAGTACGGGTTCTGCAATTGCTGGTCGAGGGGCAGGTAGAAACGGATCGCGCCCTCGCCGATGTAGGTGCTCCAGCGCACGATGTCCGGGTCATCCTTGAGCGTCGCTTCGAGCTTGTCCACCGCCTTGCGCGTCTCGTCGATCGAGGCGTTTTGCGGCAGGTTGAGGTCGACGAGGATTTCCGGGCGGTCCGAGGACGGGAAGAACTGGTTCTGCACAAACTGCATCGAGAACACCGACGCCACGAACAGCGCGACGGTGATGCCAATCGCCCACCAGCGATTGCGCATGGCCCAGAGCATGCCGTAATTGAAGGCACGGCCGATGCGGCCAGGCTCGGCGCTGTGCGGTTTAACGTTGGTGCTGAGGATGTGCACGCCGATCACCGGGGCGAACAGCACCGCGACAATCCACGACACCAGCATCGCCACGGCAATCACCGCGAACAGCGTGAAGGTGTATTCACCGGCCGAACTGGCGTTCAAGCCAATCGGCACAAAACCGGCCACCGTCACCAACGTACCGGTGAGCATCGGGAATGCCGTGGAGGTGTAGGCGAACGTCGCCGCCTGCTCCTTGGTCTCGCCCATTTCCAGGCGCGTGACCATCATCTCCACGGTGATCATCGCGTCGTCCACCAACAGGCCGAGGGCGATGATCAGCGCACCGAGGGAAATCCGCTGCATGGTGATGCCGCTGTATTCCATGAAGACGAAGACCATCGCCAGCACCAGCGGGATCGAGCACGCCACCACCAGACCGGCGCGCACCCCGAGGCTGATGAAGCTGACGATCAGTACGATCACCACGGCTTCAAACAGCGCGCTGGTGAAGCCGCCGACGGCTTTTTCCACCACATCGGCCTGGTCGGACACGTTGTGCACACCCACGCCCACCGGCAGGTCGGCGGTCAGGTCGGTCATGCGCTGGTGCAGGGCCTTGCCGAATTCCTGGATGTTGCCACCCTTCTTCATGGCAATCGCCAGGCCGATGGCTGGGTGACCGTTGAAGCGGAACTCCGGGGTGGCAGGGTCGACGTAGCCACGGCTGATGTCAGCGATATCGGCCAGGCGATAGAAGCGGTCGTTGAGCCGCAGGTTGACGTTGGCCAGGTCTTTCTCGGACGCAAACTGCCCGGAGGTGCGCACGGAAATCCGTTCCGGCCCGGCCTCGATCACCCCGGCCGGCGTTACGGCGTTCTGCGATTGCAGGCTCTGCACAACCTGGCGCTGATCGATGCCCAAGGCTGCAAGTTTGCGCGTGGAGAAATTCAGATAGAGGACTTCGTCCTGCTCGCCGACCATCTCGACCTTGCCCAGTCCTGGCACGTCGCGAATTGCGGCGCGCACCTGTTCCACGTAATCGCGCAACTGACGCATCGACAAGCCGTCGGCGGTAAAGGCGTAGATCGAACCGAACACATCGCCGAATTCGTCGTTGAACCCCGGCCCTTGCAGGCCTTTGGGGAAATCGCCGCGAATGTCGTTGATCTTCTTGCGCACCTGGTACCAGATTTCCGGGATGTCCTTGGCGCTGGTGGTGTCGCGCAGGTACACGAACACGGTCGATTCGCCGGGTCGGGTGTAGCTTTTCACGTAGTCGAGGGAGTCGAGCTCTTCGAGTTTTTTCTCGATGCGGTCAGTGACCTGCTTGAGGGTTTCCTCTTGGGTCGCACCCGGCCAGCGGGTCTGGATCACCATGGTTTTGATGGTGAACGAGGGGTCTTCCTCGCGACCGAGGTTCATGTACGAGAACACGCCCATCAGCAGCGCGACGAACATCAAATACCAGACAAACGACTGATGTTTGAGGGCCCATTCGGATAAGTTGAAACTCCCTTTCATCGCGGGCTGCCCTCGTCGACTTTGACTTTTTGCCCGGGTTTCAGGCTGTTCACACCGGCGCTGACTACTCGCTCACCGGACTTCACGCCATCGACCAGCACCACCGTTGAGTCGGTGCGGCTGATCAGGCTGACGTCCCGTGGGGAAACGGTCTGGTTCTGCGGGTCGATGACCCAGATACGGGTTTTGCCATCGACCTCTTGCAGGGCGCTGGCCGGCAATTCGATGCGCGGCTTGATCGCCGAGCTGAGGGTCACGCTGATTGCCGTGCCGAGGCGAAAGCCCGGCGGCGTATCCGCCAGGGTCAGCCGGGCGCGTCGGGTACGGGTGGCACTTTGGGCCTGGGGTTCGATTTCGCGCAGGGTCGCGGTGCTGGTGATGCTCGGGTCCAGTTGCGCGGTGACCTGGAACACTACGTCCGCAGGCAACCGATCGACCAAGGTGTCGGGCAGGTCGATCACCGCTTCCTTGATGTCCGGTTGCGCCAGCGTGACCACTTGCTGCCCGGCGGTGACCACTTGCCCGGCTTCGGCATTCCACGCGGTGACGATGGCTTTGTGATCGGTGCGCAGTTCAACGTAGTTGAGCTGGTCCCTGGCCTGGCTGACCGAGGCCTTGGCCTGATCGAGGGACGCCTGGGTGGTTTTCAGGTCAGTCTGGGCAATGTCCAGTTGCGCCTGGGCTCCGACTCCGCGATTGAACAGTTCCTGCTGGCGGCGGGCGCTGGCCTGGGCATTGATGAATTGCGCCCGGATGCGCGCCAGATCGCCCTCGGCCGAGCGCAATTGGTTCTGCTGATCGGTAGGGTCAAGGGTGGCGAGCAACGCGCCCCTCTCCACTTCGGCGCCGACATCGACATTACGACTGGCGATGCGACCCGGCACGCGAAAGCCGACATTGCTTTCGTAACGGGCCTGGATGCTGCCGGCGAAGCGGCCGAGTTCTTCCTGATTCAACGCTTTGACTTCGATGGAGAGCACCGGGCGCACCGGTTCGGGCGGCGGTTCTTTTTCGAGCAGGCGACCAGCAGCAGGCCGGCGGACAACAGCATCAGGCGCTTCATGGCTGGGCTCCCGGTGCCAGATCCTTATAGGTGTTTTCGGCGATCTCGACTTTCATTCCCGGTGCAGCAACTGGCCGCCGGCGATGATGACTTTTTCGCCGCCCTCCAGACCGGCGCTGATGATCACTTTGCCGGTCAGGTAGCGGCCGACGGTGACGGTGTGTAATTGCGCCTTGCCGTCTGCGTCCACCAACCACACGGCCGGGTCGCTGAGGTTTTTGGTCAGGGCTGACCACGGCAGTTCCACGGCGGATTTGCCCGGTGCCTTGGCGGTGGCGCTGACCACCGAACCGAGTTGCATGCCTTCGGGCAGGCCGTTGAGGGTGACTTTGACCTGCACGGTGCCGGTCTGCGCGGACACGGCCGGGGTGATTTCCCGAACGGTGCCGGAGGTTTTGATCGCGGGGTTGTCGAGCAGGCTGACCACCACCGATTTGTCCGAGGGCGGCTCGGCCAGCAGCGATTCGTAGACGTTGAACACCGCGTCGCGCTCACCGTCCCGGCCAGGCTGTAGATCGGCACCGTGGCTTGCACCACCTGGCCGACTTCGGCCTGGCGCGCGGTAATCACGCCCGGCGCTTCGGAAATCAGCGCGGTGTAGCTCAGTTGTTCGCGGGCGTTGGCCAGTTGCGCCTGGGCGGCGGTCAGGGCGCTTTGGCTGCTGCGCAACGCCGCTTGGGCGGCGTCATATTCGCTTTGACTGGTATAGCCCTTGGGCAGGAGTTTTTGCTGGCGGACGAACGCGGCGGCGGTCTGTTTGACGCGAGCCTGTTCGGCGACGACCTGGGCCTGGGCCGAAGCGACGTTGGTCTGCAGGTCTTTCGGGTCGAGTTTGGCGAGTACCTGTTTGGCCGAAACCCGGTCACCCACGTCAACCATGCGCTGGATGATCTTGCCGCCCACGCGGAACGATAACTCGGTCTGAACCCGGGCCTGGACGTCGCCGGTGAGTGTCACCGAAGCGGCGTAATCCGCGGGCTTGACGGTTTGCACGAAGACACGCGGCAGGTCTTTCTCGACTGGTTTTTTATCGCCGCAGGCGGATAGCAGGGCGAAGACGCCCAGGCCCACTATTATTTTCAACCCGGTACCCGCCATGCAGACTCCTTTTCGTTGTACGAACGTGCAAGTGACGATACGACTGTGAGCTTAGAACAGGGTTCCACCTTCGCTTGCGTGAATGGGCATTTGCCCCTGTAGGAGCTGCCGTAGGCTGCGATCTTTTGATCTTCTGGCGAGCTCGCCATCATTAAAATCAAAAGATCGCAGCCTTCGGCAGCTCCTACAATGTAAATTCGCCAACGCGGTTATCCTGATATGGATTCGGACCACAGAGAACGTCCTCCATGCTCAAAACCCTCGCGGTGGCCAATTACCGCTCGATCAATAAACTGGTGATCCCGCTGGGTCGGTTGAACCTGATCACCGGCCCCAACGGCAGCGGCAAGTCCAACCTTTATCGCGCGTTGCGTCTACTGGCGGAAACCGCCCAGGGCGGCGTGGTCAATGCGCTGGCCCGTGAGGGCGGGCTCGATTCGACGTTCTGGGCCGGCCCGGAAACCATCACCCGGCGCATGCGCAACGGTGAAGTGCCGATCGAGGCCACCGTGCGCCACGGCGTCAAACGCTTGCGTCTGGGCTTTGCCGGGGAAGACTTCAGCTATTCGATAGCCCTGGGTTTGCCAGCGCCGACAGAGTCCTGCTTTGCCCTCGACCCGGAAATCAAAAAGGAATGCATCTGGTCCGGGCCGTTCTACCGCCCGGCCAGTTTGCTGGTGGATCGCGACGGCCCGATGATTCGTGCCCGCGAGGGTCGCAATTGGGAAGTGCTGGCCCAGCACACGCCGAATTTCGACAGCCTGTTCGATCAGGTCGGCAGTTTTCGCACCTCGCCAGAAGTGATGCAGTTGCGTGAGTTCATCCGCCGCTGGCGCTTCTACGATCACTTTCGCAGCGACGCCGATGCTCCGGTGCGTCAACCACAGCTGGGGACGCGCACGCCGGTGCTGCATCACGACGGTCGCGATCTGGCGGCAGCGTTGCAGACCATCCGCGAAATCGGTGACCCGGACGCTTTGCAGACGGCCATCAGCGACGCATTTCCCGGTGCGCGGTTGAACATCGCACCGTTGCAGGGAGGACGGTTTGCGATTGAGTTTTATCAGGAAGGGTTGCTGCGACCGTTGTCGGCGGCGGAGTTGTCGGACGGGACGTTGCGTTATTTGCTGCTGGTCGCGGCACTGCTGACGCCTCGACCACCGACGCTGATGGTGCTGAACGAGCCGGAAACCAGCCTGCATCCTGACCTGTTGCCAGCGTTGGCGCGGTTGATCATCCGTGCGTCCGAGCAGTGTCAGGTGTGGGTGGTGTCCCACGCCCGGCGGTTGATTTCGGCGTTGCAGGAGGACCTGGAGTGCAATTGCATTGTGCTGGAGAAGACGTTGGGCCAGACCGGGATTGTCGGGCAGCGGATGCTGGATGAGCCGGCGTGGTATTGGCCGGATTGATTGAAAAACGCAAAAGATCGCAGCCTTCACCAGCGCCTACAGGTATACGCGTTCCTCTGTAGGAGCTGCCGAAGGCTGCGATCTTTTCAACGATCACTTACCGCTTGGGCCAATCACCCCTGCCACTTCCCACCCTCAACAATCACACTCTCAGGCTTGGTGTCATCGCTCAGTTCTTTACGCACATATTGGTCGTACAGCTTGAGCAGATATTTCTCTTCACCCAACTTCGCCAACTCGGTGTTCACCCAGTCACGCAGTTCGATGTTGCCCTTCTTCACCGCCGGCGCAATCGGTGCTTCTGCGCCCAGGGTCTGTTCCAGCACGCGGTAGCCTGGATTTTGCTTGGCCCAGCTGAACAGCACCAGATTGTCCTGCGCATACGCATCGCCACGACCATTGGCCAGGGCTTGCAGGGATTCGGAGTTTTTCTCGAACTTCAGCAGCTTCCAGTCCGGGTGGTTTTTGGTCAGCCAGATATCGGCGGTGGTGCCCGTGGTGACGATGGTGGTGCGGCTCGCCAGGTCATCGAGGTTTTTCACCGAGCTGCCCTGCGGGACAAGCGCCTGCACCGCAACCTTGAGGTTCGGGTTGGTGAATTCCACCGCTTCCTTGCGCTCCGGGGTGACGGTCATGTTGGCCAGGATCAGGTCGACCTTGTCGCTTTGCAGGAATGGAATCCGGCTGGCGGGCTCCACCGCGACGAACTCGACCTTGTTTTCATCGCCGAGCAGATCCTTGGCGAATTGACGGCCGATGTCGGTATCGAAACCGACATAGCGCCCCGCCTCATCGACGAAACCGAACGGCGGTTTGTCGGTAAACACGCCGACGATCAACTTGTCCCGGGCCTTGATTTTTTCCAGGTAGCTGGCCGCCGGGGCCGCACTGGCGCTGGTGGCCGCAGGCTTGGCGGGGGCTTCGGATTTGTTGCAGCCGGCCAGCAGCGCGAGGCCGAACAGCGGCAGTAGCAAGAGTGAAGACTTGGCAGTTTTCATAGCAGTTCCAGTTCCTTTGTTTGAGTCTTTCTGGGCAGGGCTTCGACGTAGGAGAACTTCTCCAGGAACTGCTGCGCTCGTGCGGTTTGCGGGTTCGTAAAGAAAAGCTCGGGAGGGTTTTGCTCAAGGATGCGCCCGGCGTCCATGAACACGATGCGATCGGCCACCGCGCGGGCGAAGGCCATTTCGTGGGTGACGATCAACAGGGTCATGCCTTCGCGGGCCAAGCCCTGAATCACCTCCAGCACTTCCTTGACCATTTCCGGATCGAGGGCGGCGGTGACTTCATCGAACAGCATCACTTTAGGGTTCATGCACAGCGAGCGGACGATGGCGATGCGTTGCTGCTGGCCGCCGGAGAGCTGGCGCGGATAGGCATCGCGCTTGTCCAGCAGGCCGACGCGTTCGAGCAAAGCCTCGGCCTGGGTGCGGGCGTCGCGGCGATCACGTTTCTGCACTTTGAGCGGACCGAGCAGCAGGTTATCGAGCACGTTCATGTGCGGGAACAGGTGATAACTCTGGAACACCATGCCGATCTGCTGCCGCACGTCGCGCCAGTCGGTGCCCTTGTCCAGCAGCTCGCGGCCGTTGAATTTCAAGCCGCCGCTGTGGGCGACTTCCAGGCCATTGAGGCAGCGCAGCAAGGTGCTTTTACCGCAGCCGCTGGGGCCGAGGATCACGATGACTTCGCCTGACGTTACTTGCAGGTCGATCTCTTTGAGCACCTGCTGCTCGCCGAAAAACTTGTTGAAACCCTTGAACTCGATCAATGCGCTCATACTTGCGTCCAGCGCCGCTCCAGCACACGCGAGGCGGCCGACAGCGGGTAGCAGATGAAAAAGAAAAACAGGAACAGTGCGCCGTAGATCAGCACCGATTCGTAGGTGCGCTCAATGATCTGCTGGCCGACCTTGATCACATCCACCACACCGATCAGCACCGCCAGGGAACTGGTCTTGATGATTCGCGTGTAGACGTTGATGGTCGGTGGCGTCATGCGTTTCAGCGCCTGGGGCAACAGTACGTAGCCAAACAGTTGCGGGCCGTTCAGACCGATCGACAACCCCGCCTCACGTTGCCCGCGCGGCAACGAAAGCAATGCGCCGCGCACCACTTCGCCAACCTCGCTGGCGCCCCACAACGACAGCACCAGCACCGCGCACCAGAAGCTTGGAATGCTCAGGCCGAAGAAAATCGGCAGGCCGAAAAACAGCAGGTACAGCCAGACCAACACCGGGATCGCCCGGAACAGTTCGAGGTAGACCCGCAGGATCGCGTTCAGCCATTTCGAATTCAGCGTGCGCAACACGCCATAGAGCACGCCGCCGACGGTGCTGATGGCGATGCTCAGGAAGGAAATCGATAACGTTTGCACAGCGCCCTTGCCCAGTTGCGGCAACGACACCCAGAGCAACTCAAGACCCGAACTGGCCATGCTGGAGCCTCCTTTCCAGACGGCTGAGCAACAGCGACAGCGGCAAGAACAGCAGCACGCAAATCAGCGTCAGCACGGCGAGCATTTCGTAGGTTTTGTAGTAGAGCGCGATGTAGCTTTTGGTGGTGTAGAGAATCTCCGGCACCGCCACCGCCGAAACCACGGTGGTTTCCTTGAGCAGGAAAATGAAATTGGCGAACAGCGACGGCAGGCTGAGGATGCCGGCCTGAGGCAAGATCACGTAGCGCAGCAATTGCCCGTGGGACAGGCCGATGGAGCGACCGGATTCGAGTTGTGCTTGCGGTACGGCATCGACTCCGGCGCGCAGCACTTCGGTGAGGTAAGCACCGCCGAGAAAGGTCATGGTGATGATCGCCGCCGCAAACCCGGAAACGCTGATACCCAGCGCCGGCAAGGCGAAGTAGACGAAGAACAGTTGGATCAACAGCGGCGTGTTGCGCGCCAGCTCCACGTACAGTCCGACCAGGCGCTGCAAGTAAGGCGTGCGTAACACCAGAATCGTCGCGTTGATCAGCGCCACCAGCAGCGAGGTGCCGATGGCAATGAAGCCGACCTGCAGCGTCACGCCCACGGCTTTGAGAAACGCCGGCAGGGTGCTGAGGATAAAAGCGTAATCGAAGGTCATTGAACATCCTGGACGCCGCTCGGTAAGCGGCGGTGGTGCAGTCCATGGGCGGTGGATAACCACCCGGCAGGCACTGACTTTAAAGGTATAAAAATAAGAATTTAAATACCGTTAAAGCATATTGATATCACGCAAAAAACTATCTCGCGGATTTGCGGTGACCTAGGAAGACGACTATTTTCCTTTGCGCTGTAGGAAGGATCTTTTTTTCAAAAAACCCCTCCAAGGACGGACAGCTTTTGGCCAGACTCCCCGGCCAAACCATCACAAGGAAGAGAAAAATGGCTGACGTAAAAGTGCCGCAGCGGCTGGACCCACAAGACATCTTGAAATTGCTGGTGGCGTTGCACAGGGCGTTGAAGGCCAGGGTGGCTTAGGTCCAAATCAAAATCAAAAGATCGCAGCCTTCGGCAGCTCCTACGCGCCTGTGGGCGCTGCCGACGGCTGCGATCTTTTGACCTTCTGGCGTAATAAAAAACGCCGACGCTATGACCAGCCGTCGGCGTTGAAACCTTGAAGGGGTTTGATCTTGCGTCGAATCAGAACGCCGGCAGTACCGCGCCTTTGTATTTCTGCTCGATGAACGCTTTCACTTGCGGGCTGGTCAAGGCTTTGGCCAGTTTCTGGATGGCATCGCTGTCCTTGTTGTCCGGACGAGCGACCAGGAAGTTCACGTAAGGCGAATCTGCACCTTCGATCACCAGCGCATCTTTAGCCGGGTTCAGGCCCGCTTCCAGTGCATAGTTGGTGTTGATCATGTCCAGGTCGACCTGGTCCAGGACACGCGGCAACATCGCGGACTCAAGCTCCTTGAACTTGAAGTTGTGCGGGTTCTTGGCGATGTCTTTTGGGGTAGCCAGGGCGTTTTTCGGGTCTTTCAACTCGATCAGGCCAGCCTTCTGCAGCAGGATCAGGGCACGGCCGCTGTTGCTGCCTTCGTTAGGGATCGCGATGGTTGCGCCGTCCTTGAGCTCAGCCAGGGTTTTGACTTTCTTCGAGTAGCCGCCGAACGGTTCGACGTGCACGCCGATCACGGTGACCAGGTGAGTGCCTTTGCCTTCGTTGAAGCTTTTCAGGTACGGCAGGGTCTGGAAGTAGTTGGCGTCCAGACGCTTCTGGTCGACCTGCACGTTCGGCTGAACGTAGTCGGTGAAGACTTTGATTTCCAGATCCACGCCTTCTTTGGCGAGGGTTGGCTTGATCAGTTCAAGAATCTCGGCGTGGGGGACCGGGGTCGCCGCAACCACCAGTTTCTCGTTAGCCTGGGCCAGGCCCGCAGTCAGGGCAGCCGCCAATGCGGTGAACAACAGAACCTTTTTCATGCAGTGTCCTTATGGAAAATCACGGTCGTTTATGACGACGGCTATTAGTACGAGTGCCAGTGAAGTGCTATCGCTGGCGTGAAGCGGACAATACCGGGATTTTTTATTCCCGAACAATATCTTTTATTCACTTTGATATTCCATTTTGTTCATACAGCGTAGGAGCTGGCGCAGCCTGCGATCTTTTGATTTGGCAATGCTCTGGATTGCCAAGATCAAAAGATCGCAGGCTGCGCCAGCTCCTACAAAAGCGCGGTGTTTTTGAGCAGTTGTTTCAGGGCCGCTTGATCGGCGGCCGAACCACTGGCGAGGATCTGTTTGAGTTGCCGCTCGATCTGCACCAATGAAGCAGGTACCTCGGGCAGATTCAGATGCTCCGGCAAGATCTCGTCCCCGGTACTCACCAGCAGCGCAAAGTGAATGACGTTCTCCAGTTCCCGGGTATTACCGGGCCAGCTATGCGCCTCCAGCACCTGCTGCGCCGCTTCGCTGATCAACGGCACCGGCAAATCCAGACGCTGGCTGTAGATGCCGAGGAAATATTCAGCCAGGGACAAAATGTCGCCCACCCGCTCGCGCAACGCAGGCAGTTCGAGCTGCCCCTCGCTGAGGTAGTGATAAAGCCGTTCGTGGAACTTCCCGGCCGCCACCGCTTGGCCCAGGTCGATGCTGGTCGCAGCGACCAGGCGCACGTCGACCGGGCTCGGCTGATGAGCGCCAACGCGGGTGACTTCGTGGTTTTCCAGCGCTGAGAGCAGTTTGATCTGGATCGGCAGCGGCAAGTCGCCGATTTCATCCAGATACAGCGTCCCGCCATTGGCCGAACCGAACCACCCGGCACGGCTGCTGGCCGAGCCGGTGTAGCTGCCGGCGGCATAGCCGAACAACTCAGCATCAGCGTACGTCGGGCTGATCGCGCCGCAATTGACCGATACGAATAACCCGCCGCGATCACTGGCGCGGTGGATGTGGCGGGCGAGCAATTCTTTACCGCTGCCGGTTTCACCGCGAATCAATACGGAAATGGCCCGCGGTGCCAGTTGCTCCAATTCCTGGCGCAACTGCCGCGAACGCGGATCAACAAACACCAGCGCTTTGGCGCGGATGCTCAGGGGACTTTTTCTGCGTCGGGGAAGGTCAGCAATGGCTGACCGAAGGCTTCAAAACTCATGGCAGACTCCCGCCCAAAACCGCCGGGAGACGGGGGCGTTTAAAAAAGAAAAAATTCAAGCGCGGCGCAGGGCGTGATGTTCCATGCGGTTTTGCAGGCGATAGAGATAGGCAAAACCCTGCTCCCAGCGCTGGTGGCCGGACTTGACGTTGATGTGCCCGGCACCCGCCAGAATCCCCGCCTCGGCGCCCCAATTGCGGGCCAGCTCCATGGCGCGGGACGCGCTGACGGCGCTGTCGTTGTCGGAACTGACGACCTGGCTCGGGAACGGCAGCAGGGTGGCCGGAATCGGTGCAAAGTTGCGCAGGGCCGGCGAGCAGGCCGGGCGTTCGACGTCTGCCGGCGCAACCAGCAAGGCACCACGCACCTGACGCAAAAACTGCAACGGCGCAGTGGCCGCCCAATGGGCAACGGTGATGCAACCCAGGCTGTGGGCGATCAGGATCACCGGCGTGCTGTCGGCGGCAATCGCCTCGGCCAGCGCTGCGACCCAGTCTTCACGGCGCGGCGTCAGCCAATCGGCCTGCTCCACCCGTGCACTGTTCGGCAGACTGTTCTGCCAATGGCTTTGCCAATGATCTTCTGGCGATCCTTGCCAGCCCGGCACAATCAGGTAGCGAATTGATTCGTTGCGCATGGGGAGCTCTCCTGCTGCGTGTCTGTTCCTGATCGAGTATAGGGACGAGAGTTATATTCGTTAAGGAATAAGAAGCTATTTATTAAGACCTATATCGAATATTAAACATCACTCCCCGTAGGAGCTGCCGAAGGCTGCGATCTTTTGATCTTGCTTTTAAAAATCAAAATCAAAAGATCGCAGCCTTCGGCAGCTCCTACAGGGGTTGGTGTTTCAGGCATAAAAAAGGGCCGCACCCTGCCAAGGAGACGGCCCCGGAAAACTTGAAAGGGGTTAACGCGCGGTAATCACCGACAACTTGGTAATCCCCGCGCGCTCAATCGAGGCCATGGCTCGCGCCACTTCGCCGTAATTCACCCCGTCATCCGCCTGCAACTGCACACGCACTTCGGGGTCCTTGGCTTTCGCCGCTTGCAGCTTGAACTCCAGTAAACCCGGCTCAATCTGGTCCTTGTTGATGAACAACTTGCCGGCGCCATCGATGCTCACCACCAGCGGGTCTTTCTGCTCCACCGGGGCCACGGCCTCGGTCTTGGGCAGGTTGATCGGAATCGCGTTGGTCAGCAGTGGTGCAGTGACGATAAACACCACCAGCAGCACCAGCATCACGTCCACCAGCGGTGTCACGTTGATCTCGCTCAGCACCTCATCGCTGTCTTGCGTGGAGAAGGCCATATCAGGACGCCTCCTTCACTTTCTGTGCGCCGCCCTGGGCCACGACTTTGTGCGAGGTCGGGTGTATCAACAGGCGGAACGAACTCTTCTGCGCCAGGCTGTAGAAGTCATGGGCGAAGTCATCCAGGTCCGCCGCCGTCAGCTTCAGGCGTCGCAAAAAGTAGTTGTAAACCAGCACCGCCGGCACCGCGACCGCGATCCCCACACCGGTGGCGACCAGTGCTGCACCAATCGGCCCGGCCACCGTTTCCAAGCTCGCCGAACCTGCCGCGCTGATGCCTTTCAACGCTTCCATGATTCCCCACACCGTGCCGAACAAGCCAATGAACGGCGAGGTGCTGCCGATGCTCGCGACCACCGCCAGCCCGGTTTCCAGTGAACGACGCTCGCGCACAATCTGCTGACGCAAGGCCCGCTCCAGACGATCCTGATGATTGATCGCCTGGCTCAAGTCATTCGCTTGCGGCGCTTCACCGACCTGAATCGCCGCATATCCGGCCTGGGCCACACGCGCCGCAGCACCCGGTTGGGTTTCGCTCAGCTCGGCCGCTGAGTCGAGACTCGACGCGGCCCAGAACTGCTTATGAAATTTTTTATCCTGGGCTTTCAGGCGAGCAAACTGCACGCCCTTGAGCAATGCCAGGCCCCAAGTGGCAACAGAAAAAATCACCAGCAGCCAGATTACCGCGCCTTCGATGGATTCAAGTGGAGAGGCTAGTAACGTCATGATGTATTCCCTCGTGTGTGGGAGCCGAGCTTGCTCGCGATGGCGGTTCCAGACACACCGCGAGATTAGCGCCGGCTGATTACCAATTAATGAATCTTGAAATCGATGGGCACGCTGACCCAGCCATCCTGGGCCACATCACCTTGCTTGGCCGGCACGAAACTCCAACGCTTCACGGCGGTTAGCGCCGCGTCGTCGAGCTGGTCGCGACCACTGCTTTTCTGAATCTGGATCTCGCCGGGCTTGCCGTTGGCCAGCACATGCACCCGCAACAACACCGTGCCTTCCCAACCGCGACGCTGAGCCAGCGACGGGTATTCCGGCGCCGGGTTTTTCAGGTACGCGGCGTTGGCCGAGGCCGGGGTCACTGGCGCGGGCGCCGGTGGTGCAGGTGGCGCCGGGGCCGCGACAGGTGCCGTCGATTGTGGCGGCGCTGGCGGTTGTTCGACGGCTTTGGGTGCCGGTTTCGGTACGGGTTTAGCGACCGGTTTGGGCACGGGTTTCGGAATCGGTTTTGGTGGCGGCGGTTTCACGGCCAGCTCGTCTTCGACGGGCGGCGGTGGCTCGTCCACGGGCTGAGCAGGTTGTGGCGGTGGCGGCTCGACCACCGGCGGTGCCGGGCGCGAAAACTCGATGGTCATCGGCGGAATTTCCGGTGGCACGATCGGCAGCACGGTGGTCGGTTGCTGATTGACCCAATAGATCACGGCGCCATGCACCAGCAACGCCAGCACACCAAGCAGGATCGCTTCGCGCCGGCTCAGAATGCCCTTGGGCGCACGCTGCAAACGCAACTGACCCAACGGCACGCGGTGCACCCGGCCGAGGTCGACCAAGTCGCCACTCGGCGCCTGGCGCCAGAGCACCTCATGTGCGCCAGCGGCGGTCTGGACATTGCCCATTGATTAACTCCCTGCGGTCTTTTGCGATCTCTTTACAAAAAACGCGATACACCCGCACTTGAATCCCCCGCGAGGCGTATCGACGGGCCAATCATTGGGCCAGACGCTTATCTCTTAAAGTAATATTTGAAGTCATGTATAGATCTTAATCGAATATAAAAAGTAGTCAATTTCGCCAAAGCCCCGTCCTGCAAGGGCTGGAGCGATGCGCGCGAAAAACGATGCTTTTCAAGCATTGAAAGTATTCGCCGAAGGCATCGATTCAGGATAGAAGTGCGACGTAGAACAGCCAAAAACAACTAACAACAAAGTGATAGCCCACACAAAAAAACAGGCTGATGCACATTCAGCGCATCAGCCTGTTAGTTATTACAGCGATGTTTATTGCTTGACGAACTCGCCACCCAATGTCACGACATCACCATCAAAGTTATTACGCGAACCCGCGGCCCGTAGTCGGGAATAATTGTGGTCCGGCGAGAACAGCGTCCAGGCTTGATAACCCGTACCATCATTCAACCCGGTGAGGGTGATGATGGTCGGTTGCCCGGTGCTGTTTTGGAAGTGGTAGTGCCCGTAGCTGACATCGTAGTTCACACCGCCCTGGCTCAGCTTGCCGCTGAAGGTGCCATTCGAATCATTACCATCGGTAATAACCAGTTTGGCGCCAGAGTTTGAATTAACGTAAGTACCATTAATGCTCGACATGGTTCGACTTCCTTTATCGTTTAAATTAAGTGTCTTCCGATGAGAGCAAGTTTCCTCCTGGAAACTCACGAAACAAAGCATGGTTCCACATTCGCTTATTGTCCACGCCGAAACGCAGTTATTAATCAACGAAAAAGCGATATTAACTATGCAAAGTCTTCATAAGTTATTCCAGATAGAACCACTATTACTTCTGCTGGCGATAAGCCGAAAAATTCAACGACTGGCACTCGTCTGCTGCACGCCCGCCGCAGGTGCAATCACCGCCGTTTCCGACCGTGGCGTCCCCTTTGGCACCCCGTCATAACTCACAGGCAACACACGATAGACCCAGTTGCTGACGGCCTCGCTGCCCGGCGCCTTGTCACCCCACTGCCAGACCACTTTAGCGTTCCAGTCCAGTTCGCCGACACTCTGGTTGTCCAGGCCATTACCGGCCGAGCCGAGTTTGCCGGGGTCTTTTTCGCTCAGTTGCAGCAACATATGGCCACGTTCGCCGCCGACCAGTTTCAGGTCGATGATTGCCGAAGGGAAACCGGCCTGGGACCAGGTTTTCTCCGCATTGCCGTTCATGTCGATCAGGTGCGTCTGCTGGTCGGCGCCGCTGAAAATCACGTACTGGTTGAAGGCCTTGGCCGTGGCGTAACAGGTAACGCCGTTTTGATGCTCACTATGATGAAGCTCCCGGAGTTACCCATCAGAAGTCGTAGCGACCGGTCAGGCCGAGGGTGCGCGGCGTGCCGAGCAAGCCTTCATAACCGCCGTTGGCGCCGGTCCAGAGGGTTGTGTAGTAGGTTTTGTCGAAGGCGTTTTTCAGCCACAGCGAGACGTCCCACTGGCCCTGGTGGAAGTCGCCGCGCAGGCCTGTGGATAAGTTGACTACGGCATAGCTCGGGATCTGCCCGAAGTCCGAATCCTCCACCGTGCCGACCGCTTTGGAGCGGAAGGCGTAGCTGCCAGTGACGTACTCTTCCAAGCCGTTGCTCAGGTTCCATTTGTATTCGCCGTTGGCGTTGCCGATCCATTTCGAAGCGCCGACCACTTGGTGGCCGCTGAGGTCGCAAGAGGCCGGTGCGCCTGGGCGCAGGCTGACTTCCGGCGGGCACGGCGCATCTTTGTAGGAGAGGTAGCTGACGTCGTTGAAGGAGCCGTTGAGGTTCAGGGTCAGGCCGCGCAACGGGATGATCGTGCTTTCGACTTCCACGCCACGGGAGCGCACGGAGCCGGCGTTGGTCAGGTATTGCACGCGGTTGACGTCGTCATAGGCGTTGGTCTGGTAGGCGTTGACCTGGGTCCAGAAGACGTTGGCGTTGAGTTGCAGGCGCTTGTCCCACAGGGTGCTTTTGAAACCGAGTTCGGCGTTGTTGGCGCGCTCGGTGCCGATCAGCAATGAGTCCGCGCCGGCCGTCGGTGCCGAGCCGACCGCAAGGTTCACGCCGCCGGATTTTTCACCGTGGGACAGGGTCGCGTAGCCGAGCAGGTCATCGGTGAAGCGGTAGCTCAGGTTCAGCAAGCCTGAAGGGCTGGAGCTGTACTGATTCAAATCGCCGGAATCGTAGGCGCCAGCACGACCGCGTCGTGCCGTGGCCGCCGCGCCCGTCACTGCCGCACCACCGACCGGCGCATCGCGCGTCACCCAGGCGTTTTTCTCTTCGTAGGTACCACGCAGCCCGGCGGTGAAATCCAGACGCGGGGTGAGGTGCCAAGTACCCTGGGCGAACAGCGCAAAGCTGTTGGTTTCGATATGGCCGTTGCCGACGCTGTCGACGTTGGCCAGTGCACCGCGTGGCGTGCCGTTCCAGATGTCGGCTTGCGGGCCGTAATAGGAGAAGGATTTGTTGTCCAGGTTCGAGCCGAAGTAATAGGCGCCGAGCACGTAGTCGAAGAACTCGCCTTTGGGTGACGCCAGGCGGAATTCCTGGGAGTACTGCTTATCCTCCACCGAGACCCCGGCGTTGTAGCTCGCCGGCACGTTAAGGCCATCGTCGTTGCGCGGGGTGAAATTCCAAAAGCGATAGGCGCTGATTGAGGTCAGGGTGAAGTCACTCGGCAAGGTCCAGTTGGCTTCCACCGAGGTGCCGCCCTGATGCACCGTGACGTGTTGATCGTTGTCGAGATTGACCTCGCGATGAGAGCCGTTGACCAGCGTCGCGCCAGCGGTAGCGGCCCGCTGCGAGTAGAGGTTGAGGCCATTGATGGTCGGCCCGGTGTTGTACAAGACACGGGTGCCGGCGCTGGAGTCTTCTTCGTTGTAGTCGCCGATCCAGCGCATGTTGAACGATTCGTTGGGCTTGAACAGCAACTGGCCGCGCAAGCCATCGCGCGAGCCGCCGTTCAGTTCATGGCCGTTGTATTCGTTCTTGATGTCGCCGTCACTGCTGGAGCGATAGGCCGAAAAACGCCCCGCCAGTTCATCGTTCAATGGACCGGAGATCGTACCCTTGGTCTGGAAGTAGCCGTCCTCGCCCACCGAGGTTTCGATGCTGCGCTCGGGGGTAAACGACGGCGCCCGAGTGCTGATGTTGATCACCCCGGCCGTGGTGTTTTTGCCGAACAACGTGCCTTGCGGACCGCGCAAAACTTCGAGCTGCTCGATGTCCATCAGGTCGAACACCGCCATGCCCGGGCGCCCGAGGTAGACGTTGTCGATGTAGAGCCCGACGCTGCCTTCCAGACCGTCGCTGGCCGGGTTGTTACCGAGGCCACGGATCGACACGCTGGACTGGCGCGCATGCATGTAGGCGACGTTGACGCTGGGCACCAGTTGCTGCAAATCCTGGATGCGATAAACCCGCTGGGTTTCCAGGGCCTGGCCGCTGATCACGCTCATCGGCGTTGGCACGTCCTGGGAACTTTCTTCCCGGCGGCGGGTGGTGACGGTCACGGTTTCCAACTGCGAACTGTCGGCCGACGTTTTGCCGGTGGGCGCTGCTTCCGGGGGCGTGGTGTCGGCCGCATAAGCCTGGGCGCTCCCCGCCAGCAACAGGGCCAGGGGCAGGCGTTTGAGCCGTCGGGGCGAAAGGGGTGAAGCAAGGTTCAACGGACTCATAGGGCGGCTCCTGGTCAAAAAACACGCAGTGACATTTAGCAGTGCATATTCTTTTAAGTTATTTATTTATGTTTTTACAAAGATTTACTGCATAAGAGATTGCCTTTATAAGGAGTCCACCTGATGCATATCCAATGCATTCGCCCGATATTTTTATGTGAAAAATGCATATCGATTTGCGCCAACTCCGCCACTTCATCGCCCTCGCCGACCAGCGCAGCTTCGTCGCGGGTGCGCTGACGGTGAACCTCTCGCAATCGGCGTTCAGCCGCAGCATTCAGGCGCTGGAACACAGCGTCGGTTGTCAGTTGGTGGATCGCGCACGCAAGGACCTGGCGCCGACCAAACAAGGCCAGGTGTTACTCGAACATGCGCGGCGGCTGGTCAGCGGCGCGCAGCAGATGGCCAACGAGATCAGCCAGTTCAATGGCCTGGAGGCCGGCGAATTACGCTTCGGTTGCGGCCCGGCACCGGCGGCAGGATTGATCCCGCGGGCGATTGGCGCCTTCATCGGGCGTTATCCAAAAGCGCGGGTGCAGTTTCAGGTCGACGATTGGCAGAGCCTGAGCAAGCGACTGCTGGGTGAGGAGTTCGAGTTCTTCGTCGCCGACACCCGCTATTTCGAGGCAGACCCGGACTACCTGACCCAACGCCTGCGCCCGCGCAAATGGCATTTTTGCTGCCGCGCCGGGCATCCATTGGCGGGACGTGAAAGCGTCAGCGCTGCCGAGTTGATGAGCTATCCGATGGCGGTGAGCATCCGCCCGCCGAACCTGCGTAAAGTCATTGTCGACTTGAGTGGCCGCCCGGATTTCACGCCGAATGTGGAATGTGAGAACAGCTACAGTTTGCTGAGTGTGGTGATGCGTTCGGATGCCATCGGGATTGTCGGCGCGTATTCAGATGCGCTGCACCTGGCCAAGGGTGAACTGGTGTGTTTGAAGATCGACGGGGTGGCGGATGATCTGGAGGAGCTGTATACGCGGTACGGGATTGTCAGCCGGGCGGGGTATCGGTTGTCGCCGTTGGCCGAGGCGATGATTGCGCAGATCAAAGAGATTGATGTGCAGGATGAGGAAGTGTGTTCGCTGGAGAATCTTGCCGTTTGAACCACCGCTTTCGCGAGCAGGCTCGCTCCCACAGGGAATGCGCAAGACCTTGTGGGAGTGAGCCTGCTCGCGATAGCGTCATCCCCGACACCGATGCACCCACTGCATAAACCCCATTCCCCAAATGCACTTGCCTCAACCCCGCCCCAGCAGCGAAAACCCTCGCCTGTCTTCTGATCGGTGAACCCCATGCCCAACCCCCAAAACCCCGTGCGCAATGTGCTGTACATCATGTGCGATCAGCTGCGCCGCGATTACCTGTCGTGCTACGGCCATCCGCATTTGCACACGCCAAACATCGATCGCCTGGCCGCTGCCGGCGTACGTTTCAGCCGCGCTTACACCCAAGGCACGATCTGCGGGCCGTCGCGGATGTCGGCCTATACCGGACGCTATGTCAGCAGCCATCAAGTGACGTGGAACGCGGTGCCGTTACCCCTGGAAGAATTGACCATCGGCGACTACCTGCGCCCGTACGGCATTCGCACTGCGCTGGTGGGCAAGACCCACGCCACACCCAATCTGGATGCCTTGCTGCGGCTGGCCATCGACCCTTCCAGCGATCAGGCCTCAGGGCTCAACGAAGTCGGTTTCGAAGCTTTTTTCCGGCACGACGGCATCTTCCCCGACGACCCGTTGTTCGACGACAAACGCGAATCCGCGCCCTACACCCATTACCTGCGTGCCCATGGTTTCGAAGGCCGAAACCCGTGGCACGACTGGGCCAACGCTGCCGAAAGCGCGCAGGGGGAAATCCTCAGCGGCTGGAAAATGCGCAACGCCCGTTTGCCCGCGCGCGTGCCCGAGCAGCATTCGGAAACCGTCTACACCACCGACCGCGCCATCGACTTCATCGCCGAGCAAGGTGAACAACCGTGGTGCCTGCACCTGTCGTACATCAAACCGCACTGGCCCTATATCGCCCCGGCGCCGTATCACGCGCTGTATGGCGCCGATCAAGTGATTGATCCGGTGCGTGCAGCCGTTGGCGAGGAAAGCGATCACCCGGTGTACGGGGCGTTCCGACAGCATGAAGAGAGCCTGAATTTTTCCCGTGATGAGGTGCGCTTGAACGTGGTGCCGACCTACATGGGGCTGATCAAACAGGTCGATGATCAGCTCGGGCGCTTGTTTGATTTTCTTCAGAGCAATGGTCGCTGGGACGACACGTTGATTGTGTTCACCAGCGATCACGGTGACTTCCTGGGCGACCATTACTTGGGGGAGAAAGAGTTTTTGCTGGAACCGGCGGTGGGAATTCCGTTGATCGTGCGCGACCCGCGTGTGGCGGCGGATGTCACTCGGGGATCGGTGGATGATCGGCTGGTGGAAACCATTGATGCGCTGCCGACCTTTCTTGAAGCACTAGGATTGCCGAGCGCCGACCATCGTCTTGAAGGACGCTCGCTGATTCCCCTGCTGCACGGCGTGAAAACCGATTGGCGTCGTTATGCGATCAGCGAGTACGACTACGCATTCCAGGCCCCGGCGCGGGAGCGTTTGGAGCAGCCAATCGACCGTTGCCGCATGACCATGGTACGCAGCGAGCGCTGGAAATATTTGGCGTACGACGGGTTTCGGCCGCAGTTGTTTGATCTGTTGAATGATCCGCAGGAATTACGGGATCTAGGGGCGGATCCGGCTTATGCGGCGGTACGTGAAGAGCACGCAGGGTATTTGTTTGAGTGGGTGCGGGGGTTGAAGCGGCGCACGACCATCAGTCATCAGGAGATCGATTTGCGCGGGCAGCGGTTTCGTTATGGTGAGCCGGAGACCGAGAAGTTAGTCCAGATCGGCGTGTGGTAACCCAATCAAATGTGGGAGCGGGCTTGCTCGCGAAGACGGAGTGTCAGTCGATAAAAATGTTGACTGATACACCGCTTTCGCGCGCAAGCCCGCTCCCACAGGGGACCGTGTTTTACGCGCCTTTGATGGTCTGGCTCCGCTGCCCCGCCACACCCACCGGCACCTCGCCCTTCAACGTCACCCGGCGAACGATCCGATCCTGAGTCCCATAATCATCCACCGCGTAATGCTGAGTAGAGCGGTTGTCCCAGATCGCCACGTCGCCAGCCTTCCAGCGCCAGCGCACGGTGTTTTCCAAACGGGTGACATGGCTTTGCAGCAATCCGAACAAGTGTGCCGAGTCGGCTTGGGAATAGCCCTTGATGCGCTTGACGAAATGCCCCAGCAGCAAGCTCTTCTCGCCGCTGATCGGGTGCACACGGACCACCGGGTGCTCGGTCTCGTAAACGGTGGAGGTGAAGATCTTGCGGTAGCGCTCCAGCTTTTCCGCCGAGACGTCTGGCTTGGCCCCGGCGTAGTCGTATTCGTTGCTGTGCACGGCGACCAGTTTGTCCGCCAGCTCACGCAGCTCCGGTGCCAGTTCGTTGTAGGCCGTGGCGGTGTTGGCCCAGAAGGTGTCGCCACCGAAGGCCGGGGCCACCACCGAGCGCAGGATCGAAGCTTTCGGGTACGCGTCGACGAAAGTCACGTCGGTGTGCCAGGAGTTGGCGCGCTGACCTTCAGCACCGTCCAGCTCCAGCAGGTAACGGGTGCCATCGCGTACCGGTACGGTCGGGTGCGCCACGGGCTCGCCGAGCAGGTGAGCGAAGGCTTCCTGGCTTTGATCGTCGAGCTGGGTCTGCTCGCGGAAGAACACGACTTTGTATTGCACCAGCGCCTGCTGGATCGCTTCAACGGTGCTGGCGTCCAGCTCACCGGAAAGTTGCACGCCACGGATCTCGGCGCCGATCCGGCCGGCCACCGGATGGACTTCAAGCGCGTGAACAGCGGGTTTTACAGCTAAAGCGGCATTGCTCATGGGTAGACCCTCGATCGGACTGCTGACGGTTGGACGGCAGCGAAACAATGCTCTATCTATATTCAATTTAGGTCTAATAGATATTCACATGCTTCGTTGACGGAATAAGAGCTTGCATTTAAAACCTCTAGCAACCCTCGTCGCAAATGCCTTCGAGCTATTTTTAGGATGCCGGAAAAGCATATGGATCTTCGCCAGTTGCGCTACTTCATCGCCCTCAACGAACACCGCAGTTTTGTCCGCGCGGCCGACGCCATGGGCATCACTCAACCGGCGTTCAGCCGCAGTATTCAGGGGCTTGAACAAGAGTTCGGCTGTGTGTTGGTGGACCGTGGCAACAAGGATTTGCGTCCGACACCCGAAGGTCAGGTGGTGCTGCAACACGCCTTGACCCTGGTCCAGGGCGCGGCGCTGCTCAATGCCGAGGTCACGCAGATGACCAAGCTCGACGCCGGTGAACTGCGCTTCGGTTGCGGCCCGGCGCCAGCGGTGAAACTGGTGCCCGATGCGGTGGCGCAATTCATCAACGCGCACCCGAAAGTACGCACCTGTTTTCAGGTGGATAACTGGGAAAAACTCAGCCGCGCCCTGAGCCGTGAAGAGATCGAGTTCTTCATCGCCGACATCCGCCATTTCGAAGCCGACCCGAACTTCCAGACCCAGGCCCTGACGCCCAGGCGCGGAGTGTTCTTCTGCCGGCCGGGGCATCCGCTGCTGGTCAAGGACAGCCTGTCGACCAACGACATGTTCGACTACCCGCTGGCGACCACGTTGATCCCGCCGGGTATTCGCAAACTGCTGGCGAATCTCAGTGGCCGGATGGATTTCTCGCCGACCATCGAGACCGAGCACTTTCCGGCGCTGGTAAAGATCGTGCTGCAATCGAATGCGATTGGCATTGGTACGCAAGAGGCGTTTATCGAAGACATTGCCGAGGGCTCGCTGGTGTTGCTGCACTGGCGCAATCTGCCGCAGAACATTGAAAGCATGAATGCGCGGTGCGGGATTGTGAGTCGTACGGGGTTTCGCTTGTCGCCGGCGGCCAGGGCGATGATCGAGACGTTGGTGGCGGTGGATAAACAGGAGATATCTGTCGCTGTTTAGAAGATCAAAAGATCGCAGCCTGCGGCAGCTCCTACACGGTCGGTGTAGGAGCTGCCGCAGGCTGCGATCTTTTGATTTTAGAGTTTGGCCGCAGCCAACTCCGGCGCCACCCAATCCGTCACCTTGAACGGCTTGCGAATCAGCTTCTGCTGCGAAGCCAAATCCACCGAATCCTGCAATTTCCCGAGGAACGCCGGATCCAGCGTCGAGGGGAACACTTCGCTCAACTTCTGATCCCTCAAGTCCTGCTGAAGAATCACCGGCGGATAACTCGCCAGCCCCGACACCAACTGAATGTAAGCATCCTTGTTGCTGTCCTGGGTCAGCCACTCAACCGCTTGCTGCTGCGCCTTCAGCAGTTTCGCCACTGCCTCGGGATGTTCGTCGACAAACTTGCCGGTACCCACCAGCACGGCCTGAACACTGCCCGCCCCACCCAGATCCTTAGTGTTCAACGGCAACTCGGCCAACCCCTTGGCTTGCAACGCCGTCAATCCAGAACTGCCCCACGACGCATCAATCTGCTTGGCCGCCAGCGCCGCAACGGCGCCGTTGAAGTCCAGGTTGATGACTTTCAGGTCCTTCTCGCTCAAACCCTGGCTGGCCAGTGCCGCATCGAAGGACAACTGCGTGGCAGTGCCACGGAAGATCGCCACGCGTTTGCCTTTGAGGTCTTGCAGGGTTTTGATCCCCGAACCGGGCACCACGCCCAGGTACTGTTTCACGCCCCGTGCGGAGGCGCTGAGCAGCCGTGTATCCAGCCCATTGGACTTGCCAATGATCGCCGCCAAGTCACCGAGGTACGCCAGGTCCACCTGGCCGTTGGCGAACGCTTCATTGATCACGGGACCGGCGCCCTTGAAGAAACTCCATTGAATCTTGATGCCCTGCTCGGCGAAGGCTTTCTCAAAGATTTGCTGGTCACGCAACACGTCCGTTATGCCGCCGCCACTGTGTTGGGTGCCGGCACTCAGGTCGGGCACAGCGATGCGAATTTCCTTGAGTTCATCGGCATGGGCGGTGAACGCCAGCAACCCCGCCAGGGCCGGTATGGCAAACAGACTGATGACACGTTTGAAAGGACGATTCATGGGTGCGGCTCCTGGTGGCGACGGCGTTGAAGAGCAGAACGTAGGCTGAATCGGGTTCGACGCTTAAATACTATAAATTCACATTTTTATAGCTTTTTGATCTATGCCAGCTAAAGCGGGGCTCTGCGGCGGGTATGCATAAACAGCATTAAAAATATTCTTCGAATGCATTGGATGCGTGTGGGCTGGAGGCCTTAAATGGTCTCGCTTATCTCTCAATAGAATTGATATTTATTTTTATATAACCATTTTTAGTGAATTTTAGATCGCCAAGATCGTCCGAAGGCTGCGTTCGGACGATCTTTTGATTTTGACCCATGAAAAACCCGACAACGGAGGTCACCCATGGCCCGTATTTCCCTTCTCAGCCTGCCGCTGGCCGCCCCGCCGCTCAACGGCCGGCGCCTGTGGCCACGCCTGAGCCAGCGACTGCTGCCCTGGTTGTTGCCGATCAGCCTGTTCGCCTTGTGGTGGCTGGCCAGCCGTAATCACTGGATGAGCGAGCAGATCCTGCCGGCGCCCTCCCTGGTCTGGAACAGCGCCGTCGAACTGTCCCAAGGCGAGTTGTGGAGCCATCTGTGGATCAGCCTGCAACGCCTGTTCTGGGGATTGCTGGCGGGGATCAGCGCCGGTGCCCTCCTCGGCGCGGCACTTGGCTTCAGTCGGCGTCTGGAGCGGCTGGTGTTCCCGACCTTCGCGGGTTTGGCGCAGGTCCCGACGCTCGCGTGGATTCCGTTGTTCATGGTGTTTTTCGGCATCGGCGAAGTGCTGAAACTGGTGGTGCTGGTCAAAGCCATAGTGGTGCCGGTGACCCTGCACACACTGGTCGGCGTGCGCGATGCGCAACCCAAACTGCGCGAAGCCGCCGCCGTCCTGCGCCTGCCCACCCGATTGTTGATCCGTCGCCTCATATTGCCCGCCGCCCTCCCGGCCTTCATGGCCGGTGTACGCCTGGCGCTGGCCGCCGGCTGGACCTCATTGCTGGCCGTCGAGCTGCTGGCATCCAGCGAGGGCATCGGTTACCTGATGGTCTGGGCCCGGCAGTTGTTCATGCTCGATATCGTCTTCGTGGTGATCGTGGTCATCGGTTTGATCGGCGTGGCGATGGATCGCAGCATCGGCTTGCTGGATAAAAAACTGGTGCACTGGCCGCACCCGGCCACTGCCGAAATCCGCCGTGGGCCGAAGTATCAAGGCTGGCAACGCCTGCAACCGTGGCTGCTGCCCTTGGCGCTGCTGGCGTTGTGGCAACTGACCACGGATCAGCAGTGGATCGACGCAAACATCCTTGTCAGCCCTTTGGCGGTACTGGAAACCACCTGGCATGGCCTGCTCGACGGCACGTTGATCAGCGGCATGGCCCTGAGCCTGGGCCGCACCCTCGGCGGTTTGCTGCTCGGCGGTGGCCTCGGATTTTTGCTGGGCTTGCTACTGGGGCTTTCGCACACCAGCGAACGCCTCCTCGGCCCGACCCTCGCCGCCATTCGCCAGATTGCGATTTTCGCCTGGGTACCGCTGCTCACCGCATGGTTCGGTTTGGGGAGTTGGCCAAGTGGGTGTTCGTCGCCCTCGCCGCGTTTTTTCCGCTGTTCATCGCCACCCAGCGCAGCGTCGCCAACCTCTCGCCGCAACTCAATGAAGCCGCTCAGGTGCTGCGTCTGAATCTCGGCCAACGCCTGCGTCGCCTGGTCTTGCCGGGCGCGGCGCCGGGGATCTTCGCCGGCCTGCGCCTTAGCTTGATCTACGCCTGGCTTGGCACCATCGGCGCCGAATATTTCATGCCGTCCAATGGCGGCATCGGCAGCCAGATGATCGGTGCCCAGCAACTGCTGCGCATGGACCTGATCATGGCCGGCATGTTGCTGGTGGGCCTGACCGGCGCCCTGCTCAACCTCATTGGCCAACGCCTGGAAATCCGCGCTACCCGCTGGAGACACGCATGAACGCACCGATTGTCAGCTTCAACCATGTCGGCAAATCCTTCGACGTCGACGGCTTCGAGCTGGAAGCGATTCGCGAATTCAACCTGGAGATTGCCGAGGGTGAGTTTGTCGCCATCGTCGGCTCCAGCGGCTGTGGCAAATCGACTTTGTTGCGACTGCTGGTGGGGCTCGATACGCAGTTTCGCGGGCAGATCACCGTGGACGGTAAAGCGGTGACCGGCATCGGCAGCGAACGCGGAATTGTCTTTCAGGAACACCGCTTGTTTCCGTGGCTGAGCGTGGCCGACAACATCGGCCTGGGCCTGGTCAACGAACCGCTGAGCGCTGTGCAAAAGCAAAAGCGCGTGGACGACTTCATCGAGTTGGTCGGCCTCAGCGACTTCACTCGCGCCTATCCACACCAACTCTCCGGCGGCATGGCGCAACGGGTCGCAATCGCCCGCGGCCTGGTCGCCAGCCCGCGGATTCTGCTGCTGGACGAACCTTTTGGCGCCCTCGATGCGCTGACCCGGCAGCAGATGCAGGACGAGCTGCTGGCGATCCGCGCCCAGGCCAAAATCACCACCATTCTGGTGACCCACGATGTGGAAGAAGCGATCTTCCTCGCCGACCGCGTGGTGGTGATGGAACCGCGCCCCGGACGGATCAAGCAAGTGGTCGACATCGCCCTGCCCCATCCGCGCCAACGCAGCAGTTTCGACTTCCACCAGTTGCGTGAAGAGCTGCTGCACGAACTCACCAGAAACGACCACTACCAACCGCTCGTGCCGGTACAAATCCGCGATCTGCCACTGTCCTTCATTGCCTGCTGAACAGGAGACTTTTGATGCCGCAACGTCCCAACTTTCTGGTGATCCTGGCCGATGACCTGGGCTTTTCCGATATCGGCGCGTTCGGCGGCGAAATCGCCACGCCGAACCTCGATGCGTTGGCCAGCAACGGCCTGCGCCTGACCGATTTCCACAGCGCACCGACCTGCTCGCCGACCCGGTCGATGCTGCTCACCGGCACCGACCATCACATTGCCGGCATCGGCACCATGGCCGAAGCGCTGACCCCGGAACTGATCGGAAAACCGGGTTACGAGGGTCACCTCAACGACCGCGTGGTGGCGTTGCCGGAGCTGCTGCGCGAGGCCGGTTACCAGACGCTGATGAGTGGCAAGTGGCACCTGGGCCTGACCGCCGAACTGGCCCCCCACGCCCGGGGTTTCGAGCGTTCGTTCTCGCTGCTGCCGGGCGCCGCCAACCATTACGGTTTTGAACCGACTTACGATGAGCAGACGCCGGGCCTGCTCAAATCGACCCCGGCGCTGTACATCGAGGACGACCAATTCATCGATGAGTTAGCGAAGGATTTCTATTCCTCCGACGCCTTCGGCGACAAGCTTTTGCAGTATCTGAAGGAACGCGATCAAACCCGACCGTTCTTCGCCTATCTGCCGTTTTCTGCACCGCACTGGCCGTTGCAGGCACCGGCCGACGTGGTCGAAAAATACCGTGGTCGCTACGACGCCGGCCCCGAAGTGCTGCGACTTGAGCGTCTGGAAAAACTCAAATCCCTGGGGTTGATCGATGCCGATGTCGAACCGCATCCGCTGATCCAGCTCAACGCACAATGGGACGCCTTGAGCGACGAACAACGGCAGGTTTCCGCGCGGGCCATGGAGGTTTACGCAGCGATGGTCGAGCGCATGGACTGGAACATCGGTCGTGTCGTCGACTACCTGCGCAATCAGGGACAACTGGACAACACCTTCATCCTGTTCATGTCGGACAACGGTGCCGAAGGCGCGCTGCTGGAAGCCTTCCCGAAATTCGGCCCGGAGCTGCTGACGTATCTGAACCAGCATTACGACAACAGCCTGGACAACATCGGCCGCGCCAACTCCTACGTCTGGTACGGGCCGAGCTGGGCGCAGGTGGCGACTGCGCCGTCACGGCTGTTCAAGGCGTTCACCACTGAAGGCGGGATTCGGGTGCCGGCGCTGGTGCATTACCCGCAATTGTCGCTCAAGGGGCAAATCAGCCACGGGTTTGGCACGGTGATGGACGTCACGCCGACGATTCTCGATCTGGCCGGCGTGCGGCATCCGGGCAAGCAGTGGCGCGGCAAGCCGGTGGCGCAGTTGCGCGGGAAGTCGTGGCTGGGGTTTCTGTCGGGTGAAACGGCTCAGGTGCATGACGAGCACACGGTGACCGGGTGGGAGTTGTTTGGCCGGCGGGCGATTCGGCAGGGGCAGTGGAAGGCGGTTTACATTCCTGGACCGGTGGGGCCGGCGACCTGGCAGCTGTATGACTTGGGGAGTGATCCGGGGGAGATTCATGATTTGGCGGTTAGTCAGCCAGAGAAGCTCAGCACGTTGATCGAACATTGGCAGACTTATGTGGATGAGACCGGGGTGATTTTGAGTGAGTCGCCGTTTCAGTCGGATTGATGTTGCCTGAGCGACTGCTTTCGCGAGCAAGCCCGCTCCCACATTTGATCTTCGGCGACCACAAAATCTGTGAACAACCGAGATCCCCTGTGGGAGCGGGCTTGCTCGCGAAGAGGCCCTCAACCACACCCAATCAAGCCCTGGCTGTGCGCACCTCATCCCCCACCACCTCGTCCTTGCGCACAAACCGGTTCGCCCGGCCAAACGTCCCGAAATCATTAAACCGAACCCCCATCTCGTGCATCACCTTATGCGCCACCGGCACGGTCATCTGGCGGATGTAAAACGGTTCCTTCACCACAAAATGGTGAATCCCGTGACTGCTGCCGAAGTTGAAGCAGAACGCTTGCAAAGGCCACATCCACCAAGGGTTCAGCACCTGGGTCTGTTGAATCACATTCCCCAGTTCCACATCACCGTAGTAATGCATGTTCGAACTGACAAAGTGCAGGCAGAAGGTGCGCAACACGTTCGGTCCGATGATCACCACCGCCGCGATGTCGATCACCTGCATCACCGACAACGTGGTCGCCGACCATGCAATCGGTGCACCGAGCAAATGCGCGATGCCATTGGCCGCATGAAAGCCGAGAAACACATACCACGCGCCCCAATGCACCAGCGCCAGCGGCGCGTAGACCTTCAAGGTGCGCTTGATGATGCTGAATTTGTGCGCCCAGGTCTTGGCCCGCAACAGGCGGATAAACGCCGACATCACGTTGTCGCCAACCATCAACAACCGGGCAATGCCCCAAGGCTCGCCGTTGGTGATCGCTCGTTCTTCCATGTCGGTTTCCGTGCCGGAGACCTTGTGGTGGTTGAGGTGCAGATGGCGGCGAATCCACGGGTTGATCGTGCTCGGCCGCGCCAGCCAGACCAGGCCCATCATCAGGTTGTGCGGCAGGCGTTGCTTGCGAAAGTACAGGCTGTGGATCAGGTCGTGCTCCAGTTCGTGGGTCAACGAGGCAAAAAAGGCGTTGAGCAACAGGCACGCCCACCAGGCCATGTGGCCCGTGATGTAGAGCGCTGCCGAACCGATCATTCCGGCCAGCGCAAAGGCCAGAATGCCCGCGCCCAAGGCGTCCTGATGGTTGAGAATCGGGTAGCGTTTTCGAAGCTCAACGCCTTTAGCCAGCACCACTTCGCGAATATGTGCTGATCGCTGGGCTGCATTCAGTCGCTGGGGACTTGCAGAAGTACCGTCCATGCTTCCATCCTCTGGTTATTGATGTTCACATCCTGCCTTGTGATGCCTCACAAGATGGTAGCCGTGAACGCCAACCTGTTGACCGGAAGCGCCAATCACCATGAGTGAACCGACCTCCCTCGCCAGCTGGACCCGCGCCCTGCGCAAGCAACTCGATGCGTTGGGCCTCGACAGCACCGCCCTGTGCCAACAGGCGGGGCTTGACCCGCAGTTGATGGACGACCCGAACGCCCGTTACCCGTTGTCCAGCACCACGCGCCTGTGGGAAATCGCCGTGCAGGTCAGCGGCGACCCGGCGATTGGCTTGCGGGTGTCGCGCTTCGTCAGCCCGACCACGTTCCACGCGCTCGGTTATGCGCTGGTAGCCAGCGGCAGTCTGCGGGAAGTCTTTGAGCGCATCGTGCGTTATCACCAGGTGGTCAGCGATGCCTTGGAACTGGAATTGACCCGCGCAGACGACCGCTACCGTTTCCGCCTGAAAGTCCCGCCCGGCAGCCCGGCCCCGGCCTTCGAAGCCATCGATGCCTTCGCGGCGATTTACGTGCGCACCTGCCGCAATCGCCTGGGCCGCGAGTACGCCCCGCTGGCGGTGTACCTGCGCCGCCCCGAACCGGCGGACCCACACCAATGGCACAAGGTGTTCCGTTCGCCAGTGCACTTCGGCGCCGACGAAGATCGACTGGAATTCTCGCTGGTGGATTTCGACAGCCATCTGGACGACGCCAACCCGGAACTGGCCGAACACAATGAAACCGTGCTCAAACGCACCCTGGCCCAGCTCAAACCGCTGACCTGGGAGCGCAAGGTGCGCGACGCCATTGAAGAACAACTGCCCGAAGGCGAACCCAGCGCCGAACGCATCGCCCAGGCCCTGCACCTGAGCTTGCGCAGCCTGCAACGGCACCTGGCGGATGAAGGTTGCCGCTTCGACACGCTGCTCAACGAAAGCCGCGAGAATTTGGCGCTGCTGCACCTGCGCGATCCGCAGTGTTCATTGAGTGAGGTCAGCTATTTGCTGGGGTTTGCCGATACGAGCAGTTTTAGCCGAGCGTTCAAGCGTTGGACGGGGATGACCCGGGGGCAGTTTCGGGATGGGTTGCGGTGACGGATCCAGAAGGTGTGTTAAATGGACGGGCCTCTTCGCGAGCAAGCCCGCTCCCACATTTGATCTTCAGTGAACACAAAATCCACCAACAACACAAAACCACTGTGGGAGCGGGCTTGCTCGCGAAGGCGATCCTCAGTTCACCACAGTTTCCACTTGGCCGATTTGCATCGCATACGATGCAAATTTATCCAAATCATGGAAATGCATTGTATTTAGTGCATTTCGAAACGAAGAGTTGGCCAATTCTGGCCTGACTTCCAGTCATCAACGCCCCCGATCACGCCGCAACAACTTGCGCACCCGCGCCACCAGTTCGCTCACGGCAAACGGCTTGAGCAGGTAGTCATCTTCATGCAGCTCCAAACCGCGCAGCCGATCCTCGATGCCGTCCCTGGTGGTGAGGAACAGCACCGGGGTTTCGCCGAGCTTGCGGATCTGTTGCAGCAACTGCCAGCCGTTGAGGCCCGGCAGCATGACGTCGAGAATGATCAGCTCGTATTCGCCAGACTCGATAAAGCGCCGGCCGTCCATGCCGTTGAGTGCCACATCGACTGAATAGCTCGCCTCATTCAGGCCGTTGGCCAGGAGTTTGGCGGTTTCAGGTTCGTCTTCCACTAACAGGACACGCATGGCACACCTCGATTATTCAGGAGTACAGGCTAGGCGCGTTCGGGCGCAAAGCCCATCAATTACCGCCAGATTTTAAAAGATCGTCCGAAGGCTCGGGCCGCGTTCGGACGATCTTTTGCTTTAAACCACCGCCAATGCCCGCAACCGCTCGGCGTCCAGAATCTCGATCTCGCCATAGCCCAGGCCGATAATCCCTGGCCCTGTAATTCCTTGAGCAGTTGGTTGGTGGTCTGGCGCGACAACGAGAGCATCGACGCCAATTGCTCCTGGGGCAGTTGCAGCACCCGTCGCGGCGGGTCGATTTCGCCATAGCCCTCGGCGATCATCAGCAAGCGGTGGGCCAGGCGGGCCGGGGCCGGCAGCAGGCTCAACTGTTCGAGGTTGATGAAGGTCAGGCGTAGTTTGTGGCTCATCAGCAACGCCAATTGCCGCCAGTACAGCGGGTGTTCGTCGAGCAATTTCAGCAATGCCGTTTGCGGGATATGCAACAGGCTGCATTGGCCCACGCCATAGGCATCGTGGGTCCGGGGCTGGCCATCGAACAGACAGATTTCGCCGAACCAGTGCGGCGGCTCGACCAGACTCAGCAGCGCTTCTTTGCCCTGCTCGCTCACCGCCCCGATGCGGATCGAGCCTTCGAGTACTGCGTACAGACCGCACGGCGGATCGCCACGCTTGAACAGCCGCTGCCCCGCCGTCAACCGCCGCACCCGGGCAGCCGCCAGCAGACTATCCTGAAAGGAAACGGGTAGATGACTGAACCACTGCCCACTCATCAGGCGTGGACGCCAGACCTGCATATCCATGAAGACTCCTAGAGATTGTCGCCTGGCTGACAGAGCGAGCGCCGAACCCGGGGCATGATCAGTCACCCTACAGGAGGAATAACAATGAAAAGCCTCGTTGACCATCTCAGTCAATACGCCGCCTACCACCGTGACCCGCGCAATATCGCCAGCCACTTTATCGGCATTCCACTGATCGTGGTGGCTGTGGCGGTTTTGCTGTCGCGGCCGCAATGGGTCGACGGCTGGGTTTCACCGGCGGTGCTACTGGCGTTGTTCTCGGCGTGGTTTTACCTGCGCCTGGAACTGCGTCTTGGGGGGCTGATGACGGTGTTGCTGGGCTTGTCGGTTTGGCTGGGGCATGTGTTGGCGCAGCAAGGCACGATGCTCTGGTTGAGCAGCGGCGTGGCGATGTTCGTGATTGGCTGGGCGATTCAGTTTGTCGGCCATCACTATGAAGGGCGCAAACCGGCGTTTGTCGATGATGTGACGGGGTTGATTGTCGGGCCGTTGTTTGTGGTAGCGGAGTTGGCGTTTTTGCTGGGGATGCGGCATGACCTCAAGGAGCAGATCGAGGCGCGGGTGGGTGGTGTTCGGGTCAATCCGAAAAACGCGGCGGCTTAGGCCGCTTTAAAGATCGCAGCCTTCGGCAGCTCCTACGGGGATGTATGTCGGCCACAAATTCGTGCTCAACCGAAATCCCTGTAGGAGCTGGCGAAGCCTGCGATCTTTTGATCTTGGAGGTTAGGCTTTCTGCCAGACCTTGGGCTTGAAGAACAACGTCTCACCCTTGGCCAATCCGACCAGACTGTCGTGATCCTTCACCACTTCTGCCTCGATCAACTCGCTCTGCCCTTCGACCTTCAACGTCACCCGTGTGGTGGCGCCCAATGGCCGGATATCGCGCACTTGCGCCGCGTGGTGATCCTCCAGCTCGTGCCGCGACAGCGATACTTCGTGCGGGCGGAACAACACGTGATTGTCGTCACCCAAGTGCAGACGGTTCGAATCACCGAGGAAGTGATAAACGAAATCGCTGGCCGGGTTTTCGTAGACGTCGCCCGGTGAACCGATCTGCTCGATCACCCCCTTGTTCATCACCACGATGCGATCCGCGACTTCCATCGCTTCTTCCTGGTCGTGGGTCACGAACACGGAGGTCAGGTTGATGTCTTCATGCAGCCGCGCCAGCCAGCGACGCAGTTCTTTACGAACCTTGGCATCCAGGGCGCCGAAGGGTTCGTCGAGCAACAGAACTTTCGGCTCCACCGCCAATGCGCGGGCCAGGGCAATACGCTGGCGCTGACCGCCGGACAGTTGCTCCGGGTAGCGATCCGACAACCAGTCCAGTTGCACCATGTTCAGCAGTTCGTGAACTTTGACCGCGATCTGGCTTTCGCTCGGGCGCTGGTTTTTCGGTTTCATGCGCAGGCCGAACGCGACGTTGTCGAACACCGTCATGTGGCGAAACAAGGCGTAGTGCTGGAACACGAACCCGACGTTGCGATCACGCACGTCGTGGCCGGAGACGTCTTCACCGTGGAACACGATGTTGCCCTGATCCGGGGTTTCCAGGCCGGCGATGATCCGCAGCAGCGTAGTCTTGCCGCAGCCGGACGGACCGAGCAGCGCCACGAGTTCGCCGCTCTGGATGTCCAGGCTGATGTTGTCCAGCGCCTTGAACGCGTTGAAATTCTTGCTGACGTTACGCACTTCGATCGACATGACTTATTCCTCCGCGGCGCTGGCGCGCAGGCGGTTAATACGGTTTTCGCTCCACTGCTTCAGCAGCAGGATGAAGAGCGCCATGATCAGCAACAGGCTCGCTACAGCGAACGCGGCCACGTGGTTGTATTCGTTGTAGAGGATCTCGACGTGCAGCGGCAGGGTGTTGGTCACCCCGCGAATGTGCCCGGAAACCACCGACACCGCACCAAACTCACCCATCGCCCGCGCCGTACACAGCACCACGCCGTAGATCAGGCCCCATTTGATGTTGGGAACGGTGACGTGCCAGAACATCTGCCAGCCATTGGCGCCGAGCAGGCGCGCGGCTTCTTCCTCCTGGGTGCCTTGTTCCTGCATCAGCGGAATCAGTTCACGCGCTACAAACGGCACGGTGACAAAAATTGTCGCCAGTACGATGCCCGGCAAGGCGAAGACGATCTGGATGTCGTGATCCTGCAACCACGGGCCGAACAGGCCCTGAGCACCGAACATCAGTACGTAGACCAAACCGGCGATCACTGGAGAGACCGAGAACGGCAAGTCGATCAACGTGACCAACATACTTTTTCCACGGAACGAATATTTACTCACGCACCACGCGGCGCTGACGCCAAACACCACGTTCAGCGGCACCGAAATCAGCACGGCGATCACCGTGAGTTTCAACGCCGACAAGGCGTCCGGTTCAAAGATCGCGGTGAAGAACGCGCCGAGGCCAAGCTTCAAGCCCTGGGACACAACGATAAACAGCGGCAACAGCAGAAACAGCGCAAAGATCAACCAGCCGAGGCCGATCAGGACGAGCCGCGACGTCGCACTGCCACGGCGGGCGGCGTTGGCCGAAGAGGCGGCCGCAATAGACGATTGGGACATGGTTCGCGCCTCCTTATGGGGTTTCGATGCGCCGCTGCAGCAAGTTGATCAGCAGCAACAGGACGAAGGAAACCACCAGCATCAACACGCCAATGGAGGTAGCACCGGTGTAATCGTATTGGTCGAGCTTGACCATGATCAGCAGCGGCAGGATTTCGGTTTTCATCGGCATGTTGCCAGCGATGAAAATCACCGAACCGTACTCCCCGACGCCACGGGCAAACGCCAGGGCGAAACCGGTCAGCCAGGCGGGTAGCAGCGCCGGCACGAGGATATAGCGGAACACCTGCAACGGCTTGGCGCCGAGGCACGCGGCAGCTTCTTCGATTTCACGCGGGATGTCGGCCAATACCGGCTGCACCGTGCGCACCACGAACGGCAACGTGACGAAGGTCAGCGCCAGGGTGATGCCGAGTGGGGTGTAGGCGATCTTGAAGCCCATGTCCGCCGCGAACTGCCCGACCAGACCGGTCGGCGTGTACAGCGCAGTCAGCGCGATACCGGCGACGGCAGTGGGCAAGGCGAACGGCAGGTCGATCATCGCGTCGATGATCTTGCGGCCCGGGAAGGTGTAGCGCACCAGCACCCAGGCGAGCAACGTGCCGATGATGCCGTTGATGATCGCGGCGTACAGCGCCGTGCCGAAGCTCAGCTTCAACGCCGCCAGCACGCGAGGCGCGGTGACGATGGCGTAGAACTGATCCCAGGTGAGTTGGGCGGCGTGCACGAACATCGCCGCCAGTGGAATAAGCACAATCAGGCTGAGGTACACCAAGGTGTAGCCCAGCGTCAGCCCGAAGCCGGGTATGACGGGGGAGATACGACGCGACATAAAAGTCCCTGGTTGAAAATTTCGATCCGCTAAACGCCTTCATGTGGGAGCGGGCTTGCTCGCGAAAGCGGTGTGTCAGTCAGCATTTCTGTCGACTGACACTCCTTCTTCGCGAGCAAGCCCGCTCCCACATGTTATGCGCCTGAGCTTGAGGCTCGTTGTGTAGCTCGAATCAAGTTACTGCGCCTGGTAAATCTGGTCGAACACGCCACCGTCATTGAAGAATTTCGGTTGGGCAGTTTTCCAGCCGCCGAAGTCTTTGTCGATGGTCACCAGGTCCAGTTTCGGGAACTGCCTGGCGTACTTGGCCGCTACGTCCTTGTCACGTGGGCGGTAGAAGTTTTTCGCCGCGATTTCCTGGCCGGCCGGGCTGTACAGGTGTTTGAGGTAGGCTTCAGCGATCTCGGTATTGCCCTTTTTCTCGGCGTTCTTGTCGACCAGGGCCACCGGTGGCTCGGCGAGGATCGACAGCGAAGGCACGACGATCTCGAACTTGTCGGCGCCGCCGTCTTCTTTCAGCGCCAGGAACGCTTCGTTTTCCCAGGCCAGCAACACGTCGCCCTGACCGTTGTTGACGAAGGTAATGGTCGAACCGCGAGCGCCGGTGTCCAGCACAGGCACGTGCTTGAACAGGGTTTGAATGTAATCTTTGGCCTTGGCTTCGTCACCGCCGTTGGCTTTCAGGCCATAGGCCCAGGCCGCGAGGAAGTTCCAGCGTGCACCGCCAGAGGTTTTCGGGTTCGGAGTGATGACCGACACGTCGTTCTTGACCAGATCACCCCAGTCCTTGATGCCTTTAGGGTTGCCCTTGCGCACCAGGAACACGATGGTCGACGTGTAAGGCGTGCTCGCATCCGGTAGACGCTTCTGCCAGTCGGCCGGCAGGGTCTTGCCGAGTTTGGCGATTTCGTCGATGTCACCGGCCAGGGCCAGGGTCACCACGTCGGCCCGCAGACCGTCGATCACCGCCCGGCCTTGTTTGCCCGAACCACCGTGGGATTGCTGGATCTTCACGTTGTCGCCAGCGTGGTCTTTCTTCCAGAAGTTGATGAATTCGGCGTTGTAGTCCTGATACAGCTCACGGGTCGGGTCGTACGACACGTTGAGCAGCTCGTAATCCTTGGCAACCGCGGAGCCCGCAAAAAGGGCGCTGGCCAGCGCGGCCAAAGCGAAATGACGAATCGACGACATGGTGAAAGCTCCTGGAGTTCTGGTTGTGTTGGCTTTTCTTATGATTTCTGGAATCGCGGTTGCCGGTTGGAAAAGATCGCAGCCTTCGGCAGCTCCTACGCGCCTGTGGGCGCCGCCGAAGGCTGCGATCTTTTGAACTTTCTTTTGATTTTCGCTTCAGCTCGGTTTGCTAACCGGGTTCTGCAAGCGGAATTTCTCTTTGCGTTCGATCTGGACCACCTGGGCGTTGTGCACGGTGATTTCCACTGCGCCGAAACGCAGATCGCGCAGGGCGCTCTGGATCTCGCGCAAAATGGTTGCTTCGTCCTGGCCGTCAACGCTACGTAGGGATGCGCTCATGGTGCTGCTCCTTAGTCTGAGAGGTTGCCTGGCAGTGTCGGCACTGCTTGCGGCGTGAGGGCAATAGTAGATAGGCGCGGATATTCTTAAAAAGACTATTTAAGAATGTTTATATAACCAGAAGGTATTATTTGCTGGGACAAGGGCTTGCGGCGCGGTTGGCCGTCTCAAGATCAAAAGATCGTCCGAACGCGGCCCGAGCCTTCGGCAGCTCCTACAGGGGTTGATGTACAACCGGATATTCACCGCCCCTGTAGGAGCTGCCGAAGGCTGCGATCTTTTCAGCATTCAACCAATCACCGGAGCCGAGCCCAATCCAGTTGCTCAGCCGGCACCGGCCTGCCAAACCAGTAACCCTGCCCCAGATCACAAGCGTGTTCGAGCAGGAATGCCGCTTGCTCCACTTGCTCGATCCCTTCGGCATGCACCTGCATCCCCATGCTGTTGGCCAGCGCGATGATCACCCGCACAATCGCACCGTCATCCTCGTCCCACGGCAACCCGGCGACAAAACCCTGATCGATCTTGAGCTTCTGCACCGGCAAACGCTTGAGCCGCAGCAGCGACGAATACCCGGTGCCAAAATCGTCGATGGCCAGCCGAACACCCAGCTCACGCAAGCGGTGCATTTGCTCCAGCGCCACTTCCGGATCGTCCATCACCGCACTTTCGGTGACTTCCAGTTCCAGATACGCCGGATCCAGCCCGGTTTCGTGCAGCACCTGCGCCACCTGTTGATACAACTCGCGGCGGGCAAACAACCGTGAAGACACATTCACCGCGACAAACGACAGCACCACACCTGCCTGCTGCCATTGGCACATCTGCTGACAGGCTTGGCGCATGACCCAGGCATCAATCTCGGAAATCAGCCCGGTACGTTCGGCGACCGGGATGAACTCGGCCGGCGATATCAACCCACGCTGCGGATGCTCCCAGCGCACCAGTGCCTCGACGCCGATCAGGTGACTGGTTTTGAGGTCATGGACCGGCTGGTAGTAAACCCGCAGCTCCTTCAGTTCCAGCGCGCGGCGCAGTTCGAAGGCGATCTCGACCCGCTGCTGGGCATGGGCGGTCAACTCTTCGGTGTAGAGCGCGTAACCATCACGGCCGGCGCTCTTGGCCTTGAACAGCGCCGAGTCGGCATTGCGCAGCAGTTGCTCGGCACTCAAGGCATCGCCGGGGAACAGGCTGATGCCGATGCTGGTGTTGATGAACAACTGATGCCCATCGATCTCGAACGGCTGCTTGATGCCATCGATGATCCGTTGCGCCAGCGCCGCCGCTTGTACCAGTTGCGGACAGTTTTCGGCGAGTACCGCGAACTCGTCACCGCCCAGCCGCGCCAGAGTGATGCCCGGTACGAACAGGCCTTTGAAACGCACGGCCACGGCCTTGAGCAGTTGGTCGCCGATGTTGTGCCCGAGGCTGTCGTTGATCATCTTGAAATGATCCAGGTCGATCATCAGCAACGCGCAACCACGCTTGTGCAGTTGCGCCGAGGTCAGCGCCTGTTCGACGCGATCGGTGAACAGCAAACGGTTGGGCAAGTCGGTCAACGGGTCGTGGTGGGCCAGGTGGGTCAGTTCGTGCTCTGAGTTCTTGATCGCGCTGATGTCGGAAAATACCGCCACGTAATGACTGAGCCGGCCCAGATCGTCATGAATGATACGGATGGTCTGCCATTGCGGGTAGATTTCGCCACTCTTGCGCCGGTTCCAGATCTCCCCGCTCCACTCGCCGCCGCTACCGAGCATGGCGAACATCGCCTGATAGAAGGCCGGCGGGTGGTGACCGGACTTGAACAGACTCGGCCGTTGGCCCATGACTTCCTCACGCCGATAACCGGTGATCTGCATGAATGCGCGATTCACATGCACGATCAGGCCGTTGCTGTCGGTCACCAGCACCCCTTCGCGGGTGCAATCGAACACGGCGGCGGCCTGGCGCAGACGTTCCCGGTCTTCATTGCGCTCACGCAATTTGGCACCGATCCCCAGGCAGCGGAACAATTTGGCCCGGGCGAGGAAGATTAATCCGGCGCTGAGCAGCACCCAGGCGTAACCGTTGATCAGTTGCCATCGCAACAATTCGGTGGAGCTATCGAAGAAACTGTTCAATAAATAACCACTGAACTGGAGCCAGACGACTGAAAGCACCAGGTAGAGCAGCGCTGCACGCAAGGCATCGCGATATGTTGCAGTCATTCGGCCATCCATGTCCCTACAAAAGGGTTGGAATTATAGGTGAAAGAAACATCCGGCCACTCTTATCTGAAAGGGCGACTGGTTTTATCTGTGGGCTTAGTGATAATGCAACGGCTGTTTTTTTATTTATCGAGGGCCCTATAGCCTATGTGGTACGAAGGTTTTCTCGGCTTGTCGCCCTGGTCACTGGTGGCAGTCACCCTGCTGATGACCCATGTGACCATTGTTGGTGTCACGGTCTATCTGCATCGCTATTCAGCCCATCGCTCCCTGGAGCTCAATGCCGGCCTGAAACATTTCTTCCGTTTCTGGCTGTGGCTGACCACGGCGCAGAACACCCGTGAGTGGACCGCCATCCACCGCAAGCATCACGCCAAATGCGAAACTGTCGATGACCCGCACAGCCCGGTCATCAAGGGCCTTTCTACTGTTTTGCGCAAGGGCGCCGAGTTGTACCGCGCCGAAGCGCAAAACCCGGAGACCCTGCGTATCTACGGCAAGAACTGTCCCGAAGACTGGATCGAACGTAACCTCTACAGCCGTTTCCCGTTGTTGGGCGTGGCGATCATGGGCGTCATCGACCTGCTGCTGTTCGGCACCATCGGCATCACCATCTGGGCCATCCAGATGATGTGGATCCCGGTCTGGGCCGCCGGCGTGGTCAATGGCCTGGGCCATGCCATCGGCTACCGCAACTTCGAATGCCGTGACGCGGCAACCAATCTGGTACCTTGGGGCATCCTGATCGGCGGCGAAGAACTGCATAACAACCATCACACCTACCCTAACTCGGCAAAATTGTCGGTGAAAAAGTGGGAGTTCGACCTCGGTTGGGCCTGGATCCAGGTCTTCAGTTTCTTCCGTCTGGCCAAGGTTCAGCGCGTTGCGCCGATCGCCCACCGGGTCGAAGGCAAGGGCAATCTGGACATGGACACCGCCATGGCCATCCTCAACAACCGCTTCCAGATCATGGCGCAGTACCGCAAGCTGGTGATCGCGCCGCTGGTCAAGCAGGAGTTGGAAAAGGTCGATCACTCGGTCCGGCACCAGTTCCACCGGGCCAAGCGTTTGCTCTCGCGCGAAACCAGCCTGCTGGATGACAAGCACCATATCCGCATCCAGAACATGCTCGAGCACAGCCAGGCGCTGAAGGTAATTTACGAGAAACGCCTGGCCTTGCAGCAGATCTGGGTCAAGACCAGCTCAAATGGTCACGATATGCTTGCCGCTATCAAGGATTGGGTACACGAAGCCGAAGCCAGCGGGATTCAATCCCTGCGCGACTTCGCCGACCAGCTGAAAACCTACTCCCTGCGCCCTGCTGCTGTCTGACGCCGTTGATCGGTGCGCCCCGTTCGCGGGCGCACCCGTCGGAACTAAGCTCCAAATCCCCTATCTCAAAGACACTTCGCCATCCAGGCGGGCCGGGACCTGTTATCAATTCTTTCCCACACCAAGCGTGATGCGCCTGCTGTGGCACAAGAAATAATCGATAAAAGGCTCACGTTGTGGCCGCTTTCGAACCTCCGAGCGGCGCACGCCCTTTGAGATTTGTGCCGATGGTCACTAAAAACCTACAAGACTCATCCCACCCGCAGTGGCCCGAAGCCGCGCAAACGCTGATGGCGCTGATGCATGCCCAAGGTGAAGTCGCACGCTTGAGCGAACGCGAACAATTGTTCAGTTCCCTGCTGGTCAGCGTCAACGCGGTGCTTTGGGCATTCAACTGGGAAACCCGTCAGGTGATCTACGTCAGCCCTGCCTATGAACGGATTTTCGGACGTTCCGCCGGCTTGTTACTGGCCGACTACAACCAGTGGCGCGACAGCATTTACCCCGACGACCTGGACTACGCCGAGCGCAGCCTGGCCGAAGTGCTGGTCAAAGGTGCCGTCGAAGACCGCGAGTACCGCATCATCGCGGCCGATGGCCAGGTGCGCTGGCTCAGCGACAAGTGCTTCATCAACCGTCAGGCAGAGCCAGGGCAGCCGGTGATCATCGTCGGCATTGCCGAGGACATCACCGAAAAGAAGCAAATGGAAGCCGAGCTGCAACGCTTGGCGACCACCGATGTACTCACCCAAAGCAGCAACCGCCGACACTTCTTCGAATGTGCCCATCGCGAGTTCGAACAGGCACGGCTGCAAGGCGCGCCGCTGGCATTCCTGCTGCTGGACATTGATGACTTCAAGAAGGTCAACGACACCTACGGCCACCCGGCAGGCGACACTGTGCTGCAACGTATCGCCGAGAGCGGTCGCGCGACATTGCGCCGGGGTGATCTGTTCGGGCGAATCGGCGGGGAAGAGTTCGCGGCGCTATTCCCAGGTTGCGCGCCGGACATGGCCATGCAAGTGGCCGAGCGCCTGCAACGGGAGATCCAGCGGTTGAGTTTCAGCCATGATGAGCAGACCTTCGGCATCACCGTCAGCCAGGGCCTGACCCGCCTTACCTGCGACGACCAAAGCCTCGACAGCCTGTTCGCCCGCGCCGATGCGGCGATGTATGAAGCCAAGCGCCAGGGCAAGAACCGGATTATCTGCGCCTGACAGGCCCGACACAAAACCCCATGTGGGAGCGGGCTGGCTCGCGAAGGGATCGTGTCAGTAGACTTCAATATTGCCTGATACGACGCCTTCGCGAGCAAGCCCGCTCCCACAGGTTTTGCGGTGACCTTACTTTTTGCGCAAACGCATCAATTCCGGCAATCCGATCTTAAGCAGCCGCGCCGTCCGGCTCTTCGACAGTTCCTCAATGCCCTCGTGCTCGGTCAGGCGCGCCAGTTGCGCGGCCATGTTCATCACCAGCGCTTCACGCGAATAAACCCCGCCACCGAGATGGTAGACCGCTGCAATCAGCTCTCGCAGCTCCAGCGGCAGACGCCAGCGCGTGCGCAGCGCCGAACCGTAGCCCGCGCCGAATTCGGCCAATGCGTCGCCGACCTCTTCCCATTCATCCAGCTCGCCGCCGGCCTGCTTCCATTCCTGCAAACAGCGCAGCAACGCCAGATCGCCGAGGCGATGCAACATCCCCGCGCAATAACAACGCTCCTGGTCCAGGTCCAGCAAACGCGCGAGGGTCCGGCCATATTCGGCCGTGCGTAGCGACAAACCCCAATAACGCTCGGCATAGTCCGCCAGCAGCGGATCACTGAGCCGCGCGCAGCGCTTGAGGGCCAGGCCCAGAATCAGGTTCATGCTTTGTGCGGTGCCCAACCGATGCAGCGCCTGGGACAGGGTTTGCACCGCCGCGCCATGATGCTGGGCCGCACTGTTGGCGGCGGCGATCAGCACCGCAGTGATTTGCGGATCATTGCGCACCTCAGCTTCCAGCAGCGTCAGATCGAGGCCATTGGGGTTAAGGCTGCGTTTGACCGCCAGTTGCACATCGGTCATCAACGGCGCGCCGTCCGTCTGCTCACGTCGACGTTCCAGGTACACCGACAAGGTCATGCCCGGCGCCAGCGTCGGTGCCTCGCAGGACACTTCTTCCCCGGCGTTCAGCAGCAGTTCCTGCAGTCGGTGAGTCAGGTTTTCCATGTCCAGGGGTTTGGTCAGATACGCGGTGGGTGCCAGAGGCAAGGCTTCACGCACACTGGCACTGTCGTTGCGGCTGCTCATCAGAATGAACGGCAACGGCGGATTGCGTTTGCGCTGACGCACGCTACGCAAGACGTTCAAGCCATCGACACCGGGCAATTCCCAGTCGACGATCACCAGATCGTAAGGCACGGTCGCCAGCAGCTCCATCGCCTGCTGGCCGTCGGCACACAGATCCAGCCGTGCGTCGCAGCGCACATTCAACAACACCTGCTTGAGCAGGTCGCGGGACCAGGGGTCGGCCTCGGCAATCAGCACACGCGGTACAGCGGGTAAAACCACAGCGGTCATTCGCACACTCCAACGGCAATGCATGAACCTTAGTCAATGCTGGCCATTCGATACAACGCATTTATCCCTGATGTGTTTCAAGACCATCAAAAAACCCGCCGAAGCGGGTTTTTTGTCGATCGGGTCACACTTAGAGTTCGGAGAAACACTCTTCGATGATCGCCAGACCTTTGTCCAGTTGCTCGTCCGGCGAAGTCAGCGGTACCAGGACGCGCAGAACGTTACCGTAGGTGCCACAGGACAGCAGGATCAGACCCTTGTCACGCGCCTTGGCCACAACCGCTGCCACTGCAGGTGCGTTCGGCTTGTGGCTATCGCCGTCGACGAACAGTTCGACCGCGATCATTGCGCCCAGGGCACGGACTTCGCCGATCACCGGGTACTTGGCCTGGATGGCCTTGAGGCCAGTCACCAGACGCTCGCCGACAGCCTTGCAGCGATCCAGCAGGTGTTCTTCTTCGAACACTTCCATCACGGCCAGGGCCGCGGCGCAGGCGATCGGGCTACCCGCATAAGTGCCGCCCAGGCCGCCTGGAGCAATCGCGTCCATGTATTCGGCCTTGCCGCACACACCGGCCAACGGGAAGCCGCCAGCGATGGATTTGGCGAAGGTGGTCAGATCGGCAGCAACGCCCATCTGTTCCATGGCGAAGAACGTGCCGGTACGGCCGGCGCCAGTCTGCACTTCGTCAGCGATCAACAGAATGCCGTGCTGGTCGCACAATTCACGCAGACGCTTCATGAACGCTTTAGGCGCGACGTAGAAACCGCCTTCGCCCTGAACCGGCTCGATGATGATGGCAGCGATGTCACGCGGCTCGGCGTCGTTCTTGAAGATGCGTTCGATGCTGGCGATCGAATCATCGACGCTCACACCGTGCAGTTCATTCGGGTACAGCGCGCGGAAGATGCCGCCTGGCATCAGGCCCATGCCGGCCGAGTAAGGCACGACTTTACCGGTCAGGCCCAGGGTCATCATGGTGCGACCGTGGTAAGCGCCGGTGAACGCAATCACGCCGGCACGGCCAGTGGCGGCACGGGCGATTTTCACAGCGTTCTCTACCGCTTCGGAACCGGTGGTCACCAGCAGGGTTTTCTTGGCGAAATCACCAGGCACCTTGGCGTTGATTTTTTCGCACAGTTCTACGTACGGTTCGTAAGCCAGCACCTGGAAGCAGGTGTGAGTCAGCTTGTTCAACTGCGCGGTCACGGCGGCGATGATTTTCGGGTGCAGGTGACCGGTGTTCAGCACGGCGATACCGCCGGCGAAGTCGATGAACTCGCGACCTTCAACGTCGGTCACGGTGGCGTTCTTCGCCGACTCGGCGAAAATCGGGTGAATCTGGCCAACACCGCGTGGTACAGCGGCTTCACGGCGTTTCATCAGGGATGCGTTAGTCTTGCTCATAAAGTCCTCATTCACCGCTCATCGGGCGGCGTGGTTCAAGGAAAATGCGGCGGGGAGGCAACTACGGCAGCATGCGATGATCGACTGCCACAGCTTTCCCGGCCACAGAGAAAATTCCGTTTGAAGCACGCAAAGGGACAGCGCTCTCGTGCCCTTTGCGTTTGAAGCAATGCCTGGCCGAGCTTAGATGCCCAGGCAGAGGTATTTGATTTCCAGGTAATCTTCGATGCCGTACTTGGAGCCTTCGCGGCCCAGGCCCGACGCCTTGATGCCGCCGAACGGCGCGACTTCGTTGGAGATCAACCCGGTGTTGACGCCGACCATGCCGTATTCCAGGGCTTCAGCCACACGGAACACACGGCCCAGGTCACGGGCATAGAAGTACGAAGCCAGACCGAACTCGGTGTCGTTGGACATCGCGATCACTTCGGCTTCATCTTTGAAGCGGAACAGCGGCGCGAGTGGGCCGAAGGTTTCTTCCTTGGCCACGGCAGCGTTCTTCGGCACGTTGACCAGAATGGTCGGTTCGAAGAAGTTGCCTTCCATCACCTTGCCACCGGCCAGAACGGTTGCGCCTTTGCTGATCGCGTCAGCAATGTGCTCTTGAACCTTGGCCACGGCTTTTTCGTCGATCAGCGGGCCCGTGGTAGTGCCTTCTTCCAGACCGTTACCGATCTTGAGCTTGGCCACGGCCACTTTCAGCTTCTCGGCGAACGCGTCGTAGACCGAATCCTGAATGTACAGACGGTTGGCGCAGACACAGGTCTGGCCGTTGTTGCGGTACTTGGAAATGATCGCGCCTTCGACGGCCTTATCCAGGTCCGCGTCGTCGAACACGATGAACGGCGCGTTGCCACCCAATTCCAGGGACACTTTCTTGATGTCCTTGGCGCATTCCGCCATCAACTGACGACCGATTTCAGTCGAGCCAGTGAAGGACAACTTACGCACGATCGGGTTGCTGGTCAGCTCGCTGCCGATGTCGCCGGCGCTGCCGGAAACAACACTGAACACACCGGCAGGGATGCCGGCACGCTGGGCCAGTTCAGCCAGGGCGAATGCGGAAAACGGAGTTTGCGAAGCAGGCTTGAGCACCATCGTGCAACCGGCGGCCAGGGCCGGACCGGCTTTACGGGTGATCATCGCGGCCGGGAAGTTCCACGGGGTGATTGCAGCGGTCACGCCGATTGGCTGCTTGATCACGATCAGGCGCTTGTCTGGCTGGTGGCCCGGAATCACGTCACCGTAGATGCGCTTGGCTTCTTCGGCGAACCACTCGATAAAGGAAGCGGCGTAAACGATTTCGCCCTTGGCTTCGGCCAATGGCTTGCCTTGTTCGAGGGTCATCAGGCGAGCCAGGTCGTCCTGGTTTTCGATGATCAGTTCGAACCAGCGACGCAGCTTGTTCGCACGGTCCTTGGCGGTCAGGGCACGCCAGGCCGGCAGCGCTTTGTCAGCGGCTTCGATTGCACGGCGGGTTTCGGCCGCGCCCATTTTCGGCACAGTACCCAGAATTTCGCCCGTTGCCGGGTTGTTGACCTTGATCGTCTGACCATTGTCCGCATCGACCCAAGCGCCATCGATAAAGGCTTGCTGGCGGAACAACTGGGTGTCTTTAAGCTGCATGTCGGCTTTCCTTAACAGCACCGCGGCCAGCGCGGAGCGAATTATGATTGTAGAAAGGCGCCCTATAGGCTGCCGTCAGGGAAATCATTCACCGGGCTGAAGCACATAAATAGCGCACTGATTGAAACTCGTGCGGTTCAGCACCCAGACAAGAGCGTTTGAAATCTCAAACGAATCCTAGGATCAAAGGGGGTAAAGGACAATAGGCTGTTCGAAAAAAAGAACGAAAACGCCGCATTTGCCTATTTTTTCTGATCAACGTAGCAAACGGCTGTTACAGGTTAAAAAACACAGACGATTCAGCAGCATGGACGCCCGCAACGCATATGAGTATCATGGCGCCCGCTTGCACCAGTAGCTCAGCTGGATAGAGTACTGCCCTCCGAAGGCAGTGGTCGTGGGTTCGAATCCCGCCTGGTGCACCATATAGTAGAAACGAGAAAGCCTCAGGCCGTTAGGGACTGGGGCTTTTTTGTGGGTGTTGTTTAGGAGATCAAGGTGAATCAGCTTGATTTTGGCGAGCTGCATCACACCACGAAGCACAACCTCGACTCGCATTTATAGGCGGCATAAGTCGATGGCTAGCGGGTTAAAGAGGCAGTTGTAAACTAAAAGTTGACGACTGTGGTCGACGCGAAGGGTGCCGCTCGCTTGCAACATCACGCGGTTCTGTCCTTGGATTTAGCTTAAAGGGACTCGGATCGATCGATGCCTTTAGAAAAATGACTGCTCGGTACATGGAGCAGGGCAACGAAAAACCCCTGAGCAGTATCAACGCTTAAGCACATCAACCGACAGGGGCAGAGTTGTTGATGATCATAGGAATGAGAACTTCTCGGCAACTGCTGGCTAATCCGACGCAACCGACAAGGAAAACTTGACGGTTCGATTGAGTGCTCGCGTCTGTAGTGGTCTAATGAAACCGGACACCCATTTAGGCGAGAATACTCGCCAGATCGAGGTGTCAGATGACCAAACAACGCCGCTCCTTTACTGCTGAATTCAAACGCGAGGCTGCTGACCTCGTGCTCAAGCAAAACTACAGCTACATCGAAGCCAGCCGCTCACTCGGCATTGGTGAGTCAGCGCTGCGCCGCTGGGTTGACCAGGTTCAGAAAGAGCACCAAGGCGTCACTCCGCAGAGCAAGGCGCTGACCCCAGAGCAGCAGAAAATTCAGGAACTGGAAGCCCGGATCGCTCGGCTTGAGCGAGAAAAATCCATACTAAAAAAGGCTACCGCGCTCTTGATGTCGGAAGATCACGAGCGTTTGCGCTGATTGATCAGTTGAGTGCCCATGAGCCGGTTGATTGGCTGTGTAAGGTGTTTGAAGTCACCCGCTCGTGCTACTACGCCCAGCGCCTGCGGCGCCGCACTCCCGATGTTGAACGGCTTCGGTTGCGTAGCCGGGTCAGTGAGCTGTTCTCGCAAAGTCGCAGCGCTGCGGGCAGTCGCAGCATCCTGTCACTGATGCGTGAAGATGGTGAGCAACTCGGTCGATTCAAAGTGCGCAGTTTGATGCGTGAGCTTGATTTAGTCAGTAAACAACCCGGCTCACATGCCTATAAACGAGCGACAGTAGAAAGACTTGATATCCCGAATACCTTGAACCGTGAGTTTGATGTGCCAGCCCCCAATCAGGTCTGGTGCGGTGACATCACCTATATTTGGGCACAAGGAAAGTGGCATTACTTGGCTGTCGTTCTGGATCTCTGCACGCGCCGGATAGTGGGCTGGGCACTGTCGGAAAACCCGGACGCCGAACTCGTGATCCGAGCCCTGGATATGGCCTACGAGCAGCGTGGCAGGCCTTCGGATCTGCTGTTCCACTCGGATCAAGGGTCCCAATATGCAAGCCGGTTGTTTCGCCAGCGGTTGTGGCGATACCGCATACGCCAGAGCATGAGTCGCCGGGGAAATTGCTGGGACAATGCACCGATGGAGCGAGTGTTCCGGAGTTTGAAAACTGAATGGATACCGACCTTAGGCTACAGAACTGCGCAGGAAGCACAGCGCGACATCAGCCATTTTTTGATGCATCGGTACAACCGGATTCGGCCTCACCAATTCAACGGTGGGCTGGCGCCAGCTCGGGCCGAAGAAAAACTTAACGTCGTGTCCGGGATTAGTTGACCACTACACGTCAGACTCAGGCACCCGCTGGCTTTCTTATATTTCTTGGGTAGCTCTTGGGCGATTCTTGGGTAGTGTCTTGGGTAGTTTCTTGGGTAATCAGCGGCTACCGGTGCCCTGACAATCGCCGTTGCCATTCACTCAATATCCAAGGTTGCAGGAGATCTGCCTGCGCGATACCCTTCCGCCGTCGCTGCCAATTCAGCGACCGGGCTTGGTAACCCGAGAGTTAAGCGCAACAGCGCCCCCATCAAATTGCAGGCGTTTTTTGATTTCTGCAATTTTGAGTTATGGCGGCTGTGCGTGGGACGTCTTCGGACGTGCCGGATTCCTTGACTCCCGGTTTACCAACCTGCGCACAGCTGCCACCCATTCGCTTGGTAACGGAAAAGTGGCAGTTCCACGTCAAGGAGCTAGACCATGCGCAATAGAAATCCGTACAAAATTCGTTTTACCCCTCAACGCGATTTTGAATCGCAATCCCATCGCACCTCCATCAATGGAGGTGGCAAATGACCGATCCATCAGAGCTCAAAACCATCGGTTTGACGCCTGCCATCTACTGCTCGAATCAAGCGGTGTTCCACGTCACTCGCGGCGTGCCTCTTGGCGATGCGTTAGCCATGGCTTCCGACTTTCTGTTCCTTGCCAAAGCACTGTCCAAAGATGCTGCCTACGACAGAGAAAACGATCGTCACGCCTGGGCTGCGCATTATTTGACAGCACTGAGTAAGGCATTGGTTGATGATGTGGTGAAAGTGCTGACGCGAGGACCCGCGTCGCGGAAAGAAAAACCACAGAATAGCGGCAACTCACAATGCAAATTGCAGGTCCTGATAATGTCAGGAACTGCAATTTTAAAGAGTACCGCTACCTACTTACCGATTTGTTCAGCTTCAATGTCGTCGATGAGCGCATAGAGTTCAGCAAACACAAGATCTGCAGCCATTGCAGGACGCTGGTCATTTCGGCTAGCCAAGATCGCATCAGATAGCTCCCCGGCCTCCAGTCGATCCGAGAGCTGCTTGATTAACGGCTTACGTTCCATGTCGAGTCCCTAGGCACAAAGACATCAATTTATAACCGTTTGAGTTGGACGTGTACGTGGCTCACAAAAAAACCGCCGAAGCGGTTTTTTATTCAGTTGTCCAATCGAACTCGTCGTATTCATCGTCCTCGTCGTCCTCGTCGTCCCCCACCTCAAACACCTCGTCATCAGCGATGTCTTCCTCAGGGACGGCTTCTTCCTGCTTGTTCAGCAGAAACTCCTTGCGACTCTCAGTAATTCCCCGCCTCAGCGCTTCGCCCTTGACCGGGCAGTTGAGCATTTGGGCGATGCGGTCGATTTTTTCGCCACGGCTTCCTCCAACGCATCGACTATGGCTCGATAGTGCGCTCATTCAAGGGCCGATGCCAATTCGCCGGTTAAACCATCAGCGGTGATAACGCCGCACCACGCTGCTGTTTTTCAGCACGTGATCTTTGATCTTTTCCAGCAATTGCGCGCGGGTCAGGCCGGCGGGCAAGGCGTCCGGCGCCAGGTCCAGTGCGTAGATCTGGATGACGTAATGGTGCGCGCTATCGCCAGTCGGCGGGCAAGGGCCGACATAGGTCGTGGTGCCTTTGACGTTGGTGCCGCCGACGCCCTCGAAAGTGGACTTGGTGCCGGCACCGGCCGGGATTTGGTGGGTGGTCGGCTTGATGCCGTAATGCACCCAGTGATCGACGCCCTGACCTTTCTGGCCATCCGGGTCATGCATGACGATGGCGTAGCTGAGGGTGCCTGCCGGGCCAGCGTTCCAGTTCAGGGCCGGAGACTGGTTGTGACCGCCACAACCAGGCGCGTCGCTGGCAGCGGCCGAGGTGAACAGTCGATCGTCGGTGACGCCAGGGATGTTGAGGGTGAAACGCTCCTGGGCCTGCACGGGCAATTGCACGCAAAGGGCGACTGCAACGGCCGCCAGCCAAGGGTTCAGAGAGGTCAATCGGGTCATTACCAGAGCACCTTGTGCGGGTTAGGCCGTCGTCGGCTGGCAGACTATAGCCGTACCGTTCGCCCGTTGGCAGTGGCAATTGGGCGGAACCTCGGGATAAGGGCGAAACTCAATAGAGAAACACCTGCCTGGAGAGCGCTCATGGCACTGCACCGCGTTGCCCGTTTCGCCGATGTGCCGGAAAACCGGGGTTTGAAGTCCGGATCGAGAACACCAAAATTCTTCTGCTGCGAGTCGGTGATCAATTGCGCGCCTTCCAGGGCGAATGCCCCCACGCCGGGGCGCCGCTGGCCGACGGCGCGCTGTGCCACGGTCGGCTGATCTGCCCCTGGCACAAGGCAGCCTTTCGGATCGAGGATGGTGCGCTGTGTGAACCGCCGGCCCTGGACAGTCTCAAGCGCTACCCACTTGAAGTGCGTGCAGATGAAGTCTGGGTCGATGATCAGCCATTCGCAGACGCACACACCCCGCCGGCGGATGATGAGCGAACCTTTGTGATCGTCGGTGCCGGGGCCGCAGGTACTACGGCAGCTGCGGCATTGCGCGAAAAAGGCTTCGGTGGGCGGGTGCTGCTGATTGATCGGGAAGCCGATGCCGGCTACGACCGCACCGTGTTGAGCAAATTCGTGATCGCCGGGGAGATGCCGCCGGAAGAAGTCCCGCCCCTGCGCGACGAGGGCTTTTATCGCGAGCAACGCATCGAACGAATCCGGGGCGAAGTGGCGAGTCTGGATGCACCGAACAAAACCCTGCACCTGGCCGATGGCCAATCCCTGAGCTATGACGCCGCCTTACTCGCTACCGGCGGTATACCCAAGCCTTTGGAGCTGCCCGGCGCAGATCTGCCGCAAGTCTTTGTGCTGCGCTCGAAAGACCAGGCGCGGCAGATTCTCGATGCGGTTAAACCCGGTCAGCGGGCGGTGATCATCGGGGACAGTTTTATTGCATTGGAATCGGCTTCGTCTCTACGCCAATACGGGCTGGACGTCACGGTGCTCGCCCGCCACGCCGTGCCCTTCGCCGCCCAGTTCGGCGAAACCGTAGGCAAGGCGATTCGCGCGCGGCACGTCGCCCACGGCGTGGTCTTTCACACCGACGGTGAAGTCGCGTCCATCGAAGGCACCGACCGGGTAGAAGCGGTGCTGTTGGACAATGGCCAACGTTTACCGGCGGATCTGGTGTTGGTCGGGATTGGCGTCACCCCGGCCACTGCGGTGTTTGCCGAGCTGACGAAGGAAAAAGACCAATCGCTGAAAGTTGACGGCGGGATGCGCGTGACCGATGGGCTCTGGGCTGTCGGCGATATCGCGACCTTTGCGCTCAACGGCCAGCCCCAGCGAATCGAGCATTGGCGCCTGGCGCAGCAACAGGCGCGGATCGCTGCTGCAAACATGTTGGGCGGCGATGAGCATTATCTCGATGTGCCGTTTTTCTGGACCTGGCACTTCGGCAAAAACTACGACTACCTTGGGCATGCTGATAGTTGGGATGAAGTCGAGTTCAAGGGCGATCCGTACCATCCGCCCTTTATCGGTCTATTCGCCAAGCACGGTGTTTTGGTGGCGGCGGTGGCCTGCGATGAAGAACGGGCGATGGCGATGCTGGCCGAGCGGATGAAGCAGCCGCTGGCGGTGGATGAGGCGTGGCGATTGGTCCGGGATGTCTGAAATGAAACCCGTAGGAGCAATGGCGATCTCAAGGACACCATCGCCCGCCCCTTGTAGGAGCTGCCGAAGGCTGCGATCTTTTGACCTTCAAGATCAAAAGATCGCAGCCTTCGGCAGCTCCTACAGGGAGATTTTCCAGTCTTAGAGGCGGGTGACCGGCTCCCTGTTTTCGTCATCTTCAGACGGCAAACGGATCACCAACGGATGTTCCAACGGCGCCAGCGGCGGCGGTTGCAGCGCCGGATTAACCGGAACGTAGTGGCTGATCACATGGCTGACGTCGCCATCCTGATTGTTGTGAATGGTCATCGAGCCCGGGGTGCGCAGTTTTTCCAGACGATCGCCGGTCAACTTGAAGCTTTTGCTCAACCCGTGATCGTCCACAACCGGTGCCGGCAGCCGACGCTGGGCGAAGCTTTTGCTTTTGCGGTGCTGATAACGCGCCCAGGAAATCAGGATCACCGCGTTGAACAACGCCACCCACAGGTAGATTTGCAGCGTACCTAGGGCGTCGAAAAATGACGCATCGATACGCGGGCCGTCATGCGTGTCGATCAGAGGCAGGAGACCGCGCACCAGCAAATACAGCAGGCCGATCCAGGCCAGTACCGTGAAAAAGGCATCGATCACGATCAGAAATGGACGCTGCCGGGTTCTGATGATTTTCATTTGATGACCTCTTCCTCATCGTCATTCAGCGGTTTTATGCCCCGGTCCGGGCTGACCCAACGCGCACGTTTCTGATGTTGGCCAAACAGCACTTTTGGAAAGCTGACCAGGGTGGTGAGCAAACTGATGAACCAGAACACCAACGGGTACCAGACGACCCAGAACATGGTTTTCCACAGACCCTTCTCGTAACGCCGGTCAATCAGAATGCTGATTGCGAACTGCAACAGGCAGACCAGCGCCAACAGCAGCCCGGTAAAGGCCGGTGGCATTAAGTGATGCACGGCGATGGCATCCGGCATATCAACAAACTTGCCCGTCGCCCAGAAGATCACTGACAGCAGGAAGGTGAACGCCCAACCGGTGGACAGGCAATATTCGAACAGCAGCGGCCACAGGTAACGATGGCGGTACTGCCAGATGCCGCGAATGTTTTTGAACAGCACTTCGGCGCCGCCCTGGGCCCAGCGCAAACGCTGCTTCCACAGGCCGCCTAGAGTTTCCGGCATGAGGATCCAGCACAGGGCGCGGGGCTCGTAGAAGATGCTCCAGTGGTCCAGTTGCAGTTTCCAGCTGATGTCGATGTCTTCAGTGATCATGTCCGGGCTCCAGTAGCCGACCCGGTTCAGGGCCGTGCGCCGGAAGGCGACGATCACCCCGGAGACAGTAAAGATCCGCCCAAAGACCCGCTGTGTGCGCTTGATCAAGCCAATGATCGACGAGAACTCACCGACCTGAACCCGACCCACCAGCGTCGAACGAGTGCGGATTCGCGGGTTGCCGGTCACCGCGCCGAGGCGCGCGTTATCGAGCATCGGTGCCACCAGGTAGGCTGCGGTATTCGGCGCCAGCAGCGCGTCACCGTCGATACACACCAGATACTCGCTGCGTGCGGCGATGGCCCCCATGCGCAGGGCCACGGCTTTGCCCTGGTTTTCCGCCAGGTGCAGTACCCGCAACCGAGGGTCTTGTGCGGCCAGTGCATCGAGTACGGCGGCGGTGTTGTCCTTGGAGCCGTCGTTGATCGCGATCACTTCGATATTCGGATAATGCTGGGCCAGCGCCGCGTGGATGGTGTCGGCGGCGTTCTCGCCTTCGTTGTAGCAAGGGATCAGGATCGAAATCATCGGTTCGCCGGCCAGCGGTGGCGGCAAGGTGTCATCCTTCCAAGGCCAGTGCCGCTCCCAGTGCAGCCAGAAATAAAGGCCGCCGGCTATCCACAAGCCGGACATGAACAGTGGATAGAAAAACACGAAGTCCATCAGGAATTGCCCGGTGAGCAGGAAGATCAGCCCAAGGGGTATCCCGAGGACGATCGCCAGAACCAGCATGGCCAGCAGTCTATCCAGCATGTTATGGATTCCACTTGTCGGAGAGAGCAGGCCGCACGGTTTTCACGTCCGGCTGGTTCTCGAGGAAGTTATCCGGGTAGTAGCCGAAGCTGGTGGCGCCCTGCCGCTTGAGGCGGCCCATCCAGTCGCTCAGCTGCGCGCCATCGATGTCGGAATCGGTTTTTTCGTCCAGTCCCTGGCCTGCAATTCGAACACCGTGCGCTGCAGCGCGCCGGGGCGAGACTTGACCGTAGCCACCAACGCTTCGAGCCATGGCCCGGATTGCGCCTGGCTTTGTTTTTCCATGAGTGGCATCGCCATCGGCGCCGTCCAGTCGTAGGTGCCGAGGAAGTCGTCGAGGTTCTGCGCGAACCAGGCTTCGCTCTGGGGATTGAGCATCGGTTCGGCAAAGATATTACGCGCGGTCAGCACCTGCGGGCCGCGAATGGCGCGAACCTTGGCGGTGAGTTCTTTGGTGAAGTCGATCAGGTAGCGGCTCTTGAACCGCGTCCAGCGTTGCAGCGCCGCCGGATCGTCCCGCAACGCGGCAATCGAGCCCGGCAGGCCGTTGGCGGCATACACCTTGAGCGCTTCGGGGCCGGCGTCTTCGAAGTCCGAGAGCACCGCATCGTCGTGGTAGAGGATGCCGTCGACCGAGGTCAGGCGGGCGACGTCTTCGTAGATTTCACCAATCAGGCGCCGCACGTCCGGGTCAAAGGGCGACAGGCGTTTGTACTGGTCCGGGTCGAGCGACGTAGTGCCGGTTTTCGGGTCCCAGCGTGTCACACGCGGCAGTTTCGAATCCAGGGCAAAACTCAGCACCGGCATCCAGGCGAAGACTTTGACGTGGGCCGGGTGCGTAACTGCCAGGCCACTCGGTCGAAAATATCGGCGCGCACCGGCAGATGGCGGTTAGGGAAGTACAGCGAGTGCACCAGGCCATCGCCTTGCGGATCGGCGAAAGCTTGCAGGAACACCGTGTTGGCGCCCATGTCGGCCATGCGCTGGATCAGTTTGCCGAGGTTGATTTCCTGCTGGGCCGGGTCCGGATCGTAGACGTTATCCAGGTCCACATGCACCACGCGCATCGGTGCATCGGACTGCACCGCGACGATGCTGTTGGCGAAGTGCTCGCCGTCCGGATCGGAAGCCACCAGAAAGCGCGGGCTGCTCATCAGGTTGTCGAGGGCATCGAGGCCGTCGTCCAGGGTCAGGGCCATTTGATAGCCCTGGTCATTGATAATTTGCAACGTGCTGCCGTCCGCCGTGCCGTAAGGCCAGACCCAGACGCGCGGCTTGTAACCGACGACCTTGCGGATTTTCTCCGAGATGGTCACGACATCGGTGCGCATGCGCGCCTGGAAAGCTTCTTCCGTCTCGTAGCGGCCGGTGCTGGCATCATAACGCCGAGTCGCTGCCGCGGGTTGCAGGTTGCCCTGAGGGTTGGCGAGGATGCCCTTGTGGCTGGCGTCGGTATGGGCGGCGATTTCCACCAGCCCGGACTTGGAGATTTCCCGCACCTGCTCCCAGGTCAGGAAGTCCGAACGCGGACGCATTTGCCCGGCGAAATCCACCTGCTGGTTCGCCGGGGTATCGATCCATACGCCGACCGGGGCCAGCAACGCATGCCAGTTATAGGCGCGCAGCACCGGCAGCACGCGGGTGTAGAAGCTCGCATAGCCGTCGTCGAAGCTCAGCAGAATCGCCTTGGGCGGCAACTGCGGACCGCCGCTGTGGGCCGCCAGGATCTGATCGATGGTGACCGGTTTGTAGTCGTTCTCCCGCAGCCACGCCAGTTGCTCGATCATGCGTTCGGTACGCACGGCCACCACCGCTTGATCGGGGTCGCGGTCTTCAACGTCGTGGTAGGCAATCCCCAGCACGTGGTTTTTCGGCCACGGTGTTTCGTTGGCTGCAACAGGACGCTCGGACGGCGGCGCGAACGCCGGGGCTTGCTGGGCACAGGCGCTGACCAGCAGCACTCCCAGCAGAAGGATGAAACGCGAGATAAAAGGCATCTTCAAACTCTTCTAGAAGCGGTAAGTGAGGTCGACGAGCAGACGCAGATCGGTTTCGCGATCGCCGTCATAAGGCCGGTTGATCACCGTCAACAAGCCGCCCACCTCGAATACATCGTTCCAGCTGTAGCGCTGGCCGTAGCCCAGCAGGCCGACCCCCCCGGTGCCGTAATCACGCTGGCTGTAGGTGCCCGCACCGGCCTGGAACTGTTGGCTCCAGGAGGTTTCGTAGCGGTGATACAGAACGTGATTGACGTTCACCGTCGGCAGCACGCTGAAGTCGGATTTGGGGTTGAAGTACGGTACGTCCTCGGACATGGAGTTGTGGCTGGTGCCGACTTCCAGGCCGAGATCGACTTGCACCTTCGGCGCGGTATAGACGCCCTCGCGCCCGGTCAGCAAGGCTTCGACGCGGTTGTTGCCGTCGCTGAAATGCGAGGGCTGACCGCCAGTTTCCATTCGCGGCTTTCATTGGCGCGCCAGCGGATGAAACCGCTGCCGCCATTGGACGTCACATCGCTGTTCAACGCTCGCAGCGGGGTATCGGCCGAGAGGTAGGCGAGGCTGCCGCCGTATTGCCAGTGATCGTTAATGTCGCGGGCAATCGACAGGCGCGCGCCTTGCTTGTCGCCATAACCGAAGTTGTGATTGGAAACCTCCGCCTCCAGGGTCATGTCGCGGGTGCGGCGCTCGACACCGAGCCGTTGCGTGCGATCACGACCGGTGCCTTCCTGGAAATCTCCCGTGGCGTAGCCGACACCGGCGAATACGCGCCAGTCTTCATCGATGGGCGGGCTGTAGAGCACGGTTTCGATGCCGAAATCCTTGCTGCCGGCCACCGCACCGGCCCCGCTGCTGCCACCGCCGTAACTCTTGCCGCCGTAGGTTTGCACCCGCAGCTCGGCCATGTCGTGCACGTCGCGCTGACGATCCAGACGCTGCACCTGGCGGTTGTTGGGGAAACGCGCGACCACATCGTCGGTCAGCGCCTCCATCTGCCGCCATTCCTGCAAGTCCATGGCGGTGTGGGCCTGAGCAACTTCCAGCCCGATGTCCCGCGGGACCATGCTCTCGGTTTCCTTGAGCTGGCTTTCCGCGCGGCGCGGCCAGGCTCGAGCGAGGTACAAGTTAGCCTGGGCCAGGCGCAAGCCAACGTTGCCCGGCGCCTGATCCACCAAAGTCTGTAAGCGCTGCTCGCCCGACGGCAAGTCGGAACCATAGGTGCCGGCCTGTGCAGCGAGTTGCTGGGCGTCCATCCATGAATCATTCGGGTTACCGAAGGGCAGCCCCTTGAGTTCGACCCGCGGGTTCTGAGTCTTGGCCAGATTCTCCGCCACGGTGCGCGCTTCTTGCGGGTGGTCGCTTTCAAGCAATGCGTAATACAGCGCCGTGGTGTCTTCGACACGATCGGCAGGGTCGGTATCTGGCGCCGCCAGCACTTGGCGATACAGGTCGGTAGCGATCTCGGGCTCGCGTTGATCCAGATAAGCACCCGCCACCCAACGCATGGCGTAGGTAGGAATCTTCACGCCTTCGCCGAGCAGCTTCTGATATTCGCTGATGACTTCAGCGGTGCGCGCACGAGCCTTTAGTGCGCCCATGCGATCAATGCGCCAGCGAGTCACGTCATCGTGAGCCTTCGGATCCTGGGTCCAGGTGGTCAACAACTGGTCGTAACCGCTCAGCGCACGGTCGGCAATGACGTAGCGTTCTTTCTCGCTGCGGGTGGCGAACTCGGCCATGCGTACCTGTTCGGCGGCCAAATCACCTTCGATGATCCGCAGTTGCACCGGATCAATCAGCCCCGGCCGTTGGCGGGCCAGGCGCAGGGCCGGTTCCGGCAGGCGCGCACGTTGCAGGGCAAAGACGTATTCCCGGGCCACATCAGGCTTGCTCCCGGCTCGGATGAAGGCTTGGTCGTATTCAAACAGGGCGTCGTAGGTGGCACCGGCGCGGGTCAAGGCATAGGCCAGCGCCAGACGACGGGAAGGGTCGTCCGGTTTGGCAGCCACCAGCGCTTTGGTGCGGGTCACAGCTTCGTCGGGTTTGCCGGCGTCCGCCTGGGTCATGGCCAGACCGAGTTGCAAGTCCGGGTTCTGCGGTTCCAGCGCCAGGGCCTTGTTGTAGACCTCGGTCGCCGAGTCCCAGCGCTTGAGGTTGCGATAGGCGCGGGCGGTGGCGGTCAACGCCTGAACCGGCAGTGCCCGATTGCGCCCCTGGGTCTCATAGACCTGCACCACTTCGGCGTCGAGCCCAGCCCAGCCGGCGATCTGCAAATGGTCGCTGACCTGGCCGTTGGTGGCCTGGCTCACCGGTACCTGACGCAGTACGGTCAGCGCAGGCGTGTAGTTGCCCGCACGAGCATCACGGACCATCTGGTCGTAGGGCGTATCGGCAAACGCCAGCATGGGCCAAAGCAGCTGGCTGCAGAGCGCGATGCGCAGCAACGGGCTAAACCTACGAGGAACATCGGGACGAGAAAAACGCGGCATTCGTCAGCATCCTTACATGGCCAGCCGGGTCGCAATGCCCTCCTTGCCCATTCGTAACGGAGAGCCGGAATGAGAACCCGGCCAAACTTTATCAAGGCAGTCTTGCACGCAAGCGTAGACCATTATTCAGAACACAATATTTATTCAGATTCGTTACATTCCCGGCTTCACGTCCCGGAAATACTCAAACGCCAGACAGCAAAACGCCCGGCGTCTGTTTGCGCAGAGGCCGGGCGTCAGTGTGTAGCGCGAAGGTTACTGAACGACGCCTGCACCCCCGAGTTTGCCCATCACGAAGCCGACAAATTCTTCGACGGTCATTTTCTGGCCGTTGAATTCAACTTGATTGTTGGCGTAATGCAGTTTGCTGACGACATTGGTGCCGTCCAGTTTGGCCAACTGGGTGCCGATGGCCATGCTGGCGAACATGTCGCTGGTCGCCGTTGCCTGGTCGACGATGACCTTGGCGTCAGTCTGGCCATCCGCTTGTGCTTGCAGGCTGAGCAGGTCAACGAGCATTGGCTTGGACACTTTCAGGTTGATGTCCAACAGGGCAATCAACTGACGGACCAATTGATCCGGCGGCAGGTCCATGGAAGCCGGTTTGGTCAGGTCGACCACCAGGTTGGCACGGCTTTCACCGTTGGCGGTGTTGAATGACAGGTTCTCCAGCGCGAATTGCGGGCCGGCGGCCAGCAGTTTTTCCAGGCCGGACTTGACCTGCGCCTCTTCGGCCGGGGTCAGGTTCAGCTCTGGCGCGGGTTCACCGGCGGCAGAGGCGGCGGCCGCAGCCTGCTCGTACGGTTGCAGCTTGGTCTGGTAAATCTGCATCAGCGACAGGGTCGACGGGATGTCGAGGTTCTTCAGGCTCATGGCCATTTGTGCCGAGCCGACGGTTTTGCCGTTAAATGTCAGCTCGCCAACTTTGTAATCGGCACGCCCGGAAGCGTTGGTGCCCGATTCTTCAGTCTGGTTCTTCATCTCGAATTTGTTGACGCCGACGATCGACTGCTTGGCGCCGAAGGTGGTCTTGCTACTGGTCAGCTCAATGGTGTTTTCGCCGGTGTAGTAGCCGTAGGTACTTTTGACCAGGTTGCTGGCCAGGGTCAGGCCGTTCAACTCGACCGATACCGGCGCCTGCTCTTCAGACACGGTGGTCAGTTTCAGGCTGTCCATGTAACCGCTGGCTTTGACTTTCTGCGCCTGGGCGCTGGCGGCGATGTCCATGTTCAGCCCGGAAAACTTCAGGCTGGACTTGTCATCCAGGGCCGTTTCCAGCGGCAGCAGTTCGAAAGTACCGTTGGTAGAGTTGTCATAACCAATGTTGACCACGCCTTTGACCGGCGACAGGCCATTGGCGGCAGCGAACCATTTTTCCGTGAGCGGAGTTTTTTCCAGTTCGAAGTAATTGGTGGCCATGACCGGCAACCATTTCAACGACACCAGGCGCGAGAACGGCAGTGGGCCGTGCTCTACGTGATCGACGAAGAGCAATTCGACCGGTGCTCCACCGAACATATCGCCTTCACCCTTGAGGCGGTAATGAGCCGTGCTGCTGAAAACACCACGATCCACGGACACCAGTTCCAGGGATGCCGTGCCATTGGAACCCACCAGCGCAGTTTGCAGTTCTTTGTTGGCGTCAACGACGGAGGCGTTCAGCACGCCTTCCAGTTTAGTGCCGGTGTACCAGGCACCGCCGGCGCTGATTGCACCGATGGCAACAACAATTCCAAGAAGCACGCCTGCTGATTTATTCATGAATGACCCGATCAATGTCCGTTGTTGAAAGTGTGGTCGTCTTCCCTGAACCCATGACGGGTTGCGGTCACGACTGCGCTAAAAGTCCGAAGGAGATTAGCATTTGCCGGGCGGGAGGGCTTAATGATTAAAGGTGAAAGAGTGTCTATGGACACCTTGCAGAGGGCGAGAGTTTCGGCGGTCATGCAATCGCCATCGCGGGCAAGCCTCGCGCCTACAGAGGGTAACGTTCTCCTGTAGGAGCAAGGCTTGCCCGCGATGGCGTCAGCCCATACAGCAACAAATCAGGAATACTGAACCTCAATCTCATCCAACTGATGATCAAAGCTCTTGAGCTGCGCTGTCCACGTATAGACCAGCACCTCAAAATCCCGATTGATCACCGCCCCGCCTGTCACTTCCGCGCGCGGGTCGCAGAAGTCCAGTTGATAGCGTTCGCGGGCCATGGCGTTGGCGACGTCGGAGAGTTCGCGGGCGTTGTTGAGCCAGTGCCAGCCTTCTTCGCTGACTTGCTTGTCGAGGGCCAGGCATTGGGTTTTCAAGGCTTCGAGGCTTTTTTCCAGCGGCGTGCCGGTGAGTTCGCCCATGACTTCCTGGAACGTGCGCCCCGGTTGCCAGTAGCTGCCCCAGAAATACCGGTCAAACACCGTTTCGACCCGGCGCAGCGCGACTTTGGTGTCCCAGATCAGTACCAGGGTCTTGCCTTGTTCGAGGTGTCTTTTTTTGATGCGCGTGCCCTGGATCGACGCCCAGGCCACCACCACGATGGACATCACGGCAATCAGTGCTGACGCGCTGTCGAGGAACACCAGTGCCTTGTCGATCTGGTGGGCGAGCATGATGCCGTAGAAATAGGTGGCCGACAGCAAGACCAATGCTGCAATAGCGCACCAGAAGCCGGGAGCATAAGGGTTTTTCATTATTAGAGTCCCCATGACCAACGCGAGCCTTGATTGATGAGATCGCCGCGCGATCTCATCAAGTCAAAGCATAGCAACGGCCTCAGGGTTTGCCGGGCTGTGACGCTTGCGTTCGTCCGCTTTCCCAACCACCGCCCAATGCGAGGAACAAATCGATCTGGCTCATCGCGACCTGGGTGTTGGCCGACGCCAGTTGCGCCGTGACATCGGTGTAAGTGCGAGTGGCTTGCAGGTCCGCCAGGAAAGACGCGCGGCCGGCCGTGAAGAAGCGGTGGGTCTGGTCAGCCGCCAGTTTTGCCGATTGCTCGGCGTCGGCCAGTGCATCCCGGCGTTGCAGCAGCGCGGAGTACTGGGCCAGGCCGGTTTGAGTCTCGCGGATCGCGTTGAGCACCACGCCGTCGAAGTGCGCCAGCGCGCCTTGGGTCGACGCTTCGGCTTCGCGGATGCGTGCCCGGGAGCCGTTGGACGGTACGGTCCAGCTCAGCAACGGACCAAAGCCCCAGCGATTGGTCGCCGGTTGGCCGAGATGTTCCAACAGACCGACCGTGCCAACCGTCGCGCCGATGCTGATGTCCGGGTACAACTCACCCGTGGCGATGCCGATGCCGGCCGTCGCTGCAGCCAATCGGCGTTCGGCCTGACGGACGTCCGGACGGCGCTTGAGCAGCGTTGCGCCGTCACCCACCGGTAGCAATTGCGCAATCTTCGGCAACTCGGCGCAGCTGTCGGTGCCGGCCGGCAGTTGATCCACCGGTTTGGCCAGCAGCATCGACAAACGGAACAACCCGGCCTGACGCGCCGCTTCATAGCGAGGCATTTCGGCGCGCAAGGATTTGAATTGGGTTTGTGAGCGGGTGACCTGGGTTTCATCGCCGCGCCCGGCATCGCGCAGGCGCTGGGTCAGGGTGGTGCTCTGGGCTTGCAGGTCGAGGGAATGCTGGGCAATTTCCCGCTCTTCGTTGGCCGCGCAGACTTGGGTGTACGCCCTGACCACGTCGGCCACCAGGGTGATGCGCGCCGTGTCGCCTGCCGCTTGAGTGGCATCAGCATTGGCCTTGGCCGCTTCGATGCCGCGCTGCAACGTGCCAAACAGGTCGAATTGATAAGAGGTGGTAATGCCGATATCACCGACGTTGGCCACGGGCACTTTTTCCGTCAGCAAGAACGCTTCACCGGACTCCTGCAAACGCTGGGCCCCCATCTTCACGCCACCGCTCCAGCCTCCCGCCGCCTGGGCTTCGTCGACCTGAGCTCGCGCCTTGGAGAGGTTCGCTGCCGCCACGCGCAAATCAGTGTTGGAGGCCATGGCCTGCTGCACCAATTGGTCGAGACGCGGGTCCTGATACAGGCGCCACCAATCGCCGGGCACCGGCGCCGAGACGACATCTTTGTCGCTCGCCGCCAAATTGCCCTGAAAGTCGTCACGGTGAACGGCCGCTTCGCCCGGCAAGTGATAATCCGGCCCGACCACCTGACACGCCGACAGCAACAGGCCTAACCCGGCCACCGCCAAAGCCGAGGCTTTGCTCATTTCGCGGGCTCCTCGGTTTTGTCGTCAATGATCGACACCGTCGCGGTGCGCCCGGCAATCATGCGGAAGTCCGCCGGTACGTCGTCAAAAGCGATTCGCACCGGAATCCGCTGGGCCAGCCGCACCCAACTGAATGCCGGGTTGACGTTCGGCAGCAGGTTGCTGCCGCTGCTGCGGTCGCGGTCCTCGATGCCGGCGACAATGCTTTCCACATGCCCGCGCAGGCGAGCGCGGTCGCCGATCACTCGGATATCAACGCCTTGGCCGATGTGAATGCCGTCCAGTTTGGTTTCTTCGAAATAACCGTCGATGTGGAACGAATTGCTGTCCACCACCGACAATACCGGCCGCCCGGCCGTCACGAATTCCTGGGCACGCGGCGCACGGTCGTTGATGTAGCCGTCCACCGGGCTGCGGATCACCGAGCGATCGAGGTTGAGTTGGGCGCTGTCCACTGTCACCAACGCTTCGGACAAGGCCGATTGCGCACGGGCGACTTTCGACAGGCTTTCTTCAAGCTGTTCGCCGGGCACCAAATTACCGAGGCCACGGTTACGCTTGGCCTCGCGCTGAGCCTGGGCCAGGGTTTCTTCGCGGTCAGCCACGGCTGCTTTCGCTTGGCGCAGGGCCAGCTTGAAACGGTCCTGGTCGATGCTGAACAGCACTTGGCCACGTTGCACCAACTGGTTGTCGCGCACCTCCACTTGCTGGATCAGCCCGGACACGTCCGGGGCGATCTGCACGATGTCGGCACGGATGTGCCCGTCCCGGGTCCAGGGCGCATACATGTAATACATCACCATGCGCCAGACCACGACGACAGCGAAGGTCACGATCAGCAAGGTCAGCAGCACGCGACCAATGGTCAAAAAAGGTTTTTTCATGTCATCAGGTATCGACTGAGTGAGTCCACGGCGCCGAGGAGCAAAGCGTAGAGAGCCACGTTGAACAATGCCCGGTGCCAGACCAGACGGTAAAAGTGCAGGCGCGTGAGCACCCCGTGCACCAACAGGTACAACACATACGTAATGCCCATCAGCACCAGCAGCGTGGGCAGGAACACCCCGCTGATATCCAGATCACCGATCATAAAGGCGCTCCATCGATGCCATGGGGAAGCGGTTCTTCGAGTTCGCCGGTGCCGACGAATTCAACGCCGGGCAACAACGCTAGACGCAGACCGCTCAAGGCGTGCAGCAAATGTAGACGGGCCTCGTCATCGCACTCGGTGTTCAAGGCACGGCGGGTACGGTCCAGGGTCATCAACAAGGGGCTCGGCGCCGGCAAACGCTCGCCTGCCTTGAGGCAGGCCTTGAAGTACTCGCCGACTTCGGCCACCACTTGTTGCAGCAGCACTTGCGGGACACCGAGCACTCGCGGTGTATAGGCGAGCAGGTCAAGCAGGTTCAGGGCGACACGCAGCTCCCGCAGGGCGACGCCGGTGTCCTGGCCGGTCAAACCCAGGCGCGGCAGGTGCTGCATCAACCGGTCGAGCATCTGCACACCCAGCTTGCGGTGTTCGGACAGTGTGGCCGGCTCGGTCAGGCTGACGATGTCGCGCCAGCTGAATCGAGTCAGGCGTTTGGCCGCCAGTTCCGCGCCGAACGGCCGGGCAATCAGGGTCCAGACGAAGGCAAACAACAGCCCGATCGGCCCCGCCAGGTTGGAGTTGGCGAAACTGAGGAAATCCGCGTCGTAGGCGCCCTGGATGCTGATGAAGGACGAGGTGTTAACCAGCGTCAGCAGCATGCCCAGGTAAAACTGCGGCTTGACCGTCAGGGTGCCGATGCAAATAAACGGTACGGCAAACGCCAGCACCAGCATCGGGAAGTCATGCAGGTTGGGCAGCACCAGGAACAGATACAGGCTGGCGAACAACACCGACATCGCTGTCCAGAAAAAGAACCGGTAGATCTGCGGCGCCGGGTCGTCCATCGAGGCGAAAAAGCTGCACGCCACCGCCGCGAGAATCACCGCGCTACCGCCGTCGGTCCAGCCGAGCAGAATCCACAGCACCGAGGCAACAATGATCGCGCTGACCGTGGACATCGCCGAATAGAGCATCAGCCCGCGGTCGAGAAACGGTGTCAGGCGACCGAGGCGCCAATGCCGATACACCGCGCGCCAACTGTCCTGGCTTTCGCACTGAATGGCGTATTGCAGGCTGCGGCAGTCTTGCCACAAATCGATCCACTCGCCGAGGCGGTACAAAGCGTTGGAGAACAGCAGTTGTTTGCGCTCATCCAGCGCTTCAGCGCCTGGTTGCAGGGCTTGGAGCTGATCTTTCAGCGATTGCCAGCGTTCGAGGTCGGCGTCTTTGTGCCCGAGCCATTCGGTGGTTGCGGCCAACAGCGGCGCGAACTTATCCACAAGCTCGGGAGTGCGGCGCTCAAGCGCATAGAGCGCGTCATCGAGGGCATCGATCACCGGCAGCAAGTGGATCATCCGCCCGCGCAGTTCCTTGGTGTTGCGCACCGTTTGCGGCCGCGAGCCCTCGTGGGGCAATTGGCCGATCATCAATTCCAGGCTGTTGAAGGTCGCCACCATGGCTGAACGCAGGGTGCTGACTTCTTCAGGCTGCACGTTGCGGGTAAGAAAGCGCAGGCTGTAAGTCGAGGCGTCGGTGAACCATTTGTTCACCGCGTCGTTGAATACCGGCGCCAACCGCCGAGGCCAGAACATGGCGCCAACCACCGCCGCCACGGCGATGCCGAGGAAGATTTCTTCGGTCCGCGCCTCGGCGATGTCCCACACCGCCAGCGGGTTATCCAACACCGGCAGGGCGATCAGCGGCAACGTGTAACCGGCGAGCATCAAGGCGTAGCTGTTGGCGGTGCGCAGGTGCAAGGACAGGAACAACAACGTCCCGGTCCACAGCGCGATAATCACCACCAGCACATACGGACTCTGGACAAACATCGGGACGAAAAACACCGCCGCCGCTGCGCCCATAAAAGTGCCAACGGCGCGGTAGAGCGCCTTGGAGCTGGTCGGGCCGACAAACGGGCTGGAAACGATGTAAACCGTCGCCATCGCCCAATACGGACGCGGCATCTGCATGAGCATGGCGATGTACAGCGCGGTCATTGACGCGGCGAACGTACGCACGCCGTAGAACCAATCCCGCGCGGGGGGAACGCCTGTCCAAAAACCGCTCAAGGCTGGATCACCGACAGATGATTGGCGGCTTCAAACGCTCTTAGTACACGCAGCGCCGCCTCAAGATCGCTCTGGTCGATGCCTTCGAGCACTTCATGGCGCAAACGTACGAGTTCGACTTCAACCGCTTGCACCAGCTCGCGACCAGTGTCGGTCAGGCTCAGGCATTTGGCGCGGCGGTCATGGGCGTCTTCGGTGCGGCACACGTAGCCAGAGTTGCACAACTGATCGAGCAAACGCACCAGGGACGGGCTCTCCATCCCCGCCGCCTGCGCCACCGTCACCTGCCGCACACCCTCCCCCAAACGCCCGATCATCAACAATGGGACGGCGCAGGCTTCGGAGATTCCATAATTGACCAGCGTGGTCTGGCAGATCTTCCGCCAATGCCTGGCGGCCACCACCATGGCACTGCTGATGTTCATCTGGAGAGCGTCGAGGTTTTTTGGCACGGGGGAATGACACACTGTTAGTTTGCTAACTATCAATATCGCATTCGAGGGGAAAGCTGGTCAAGTTTTGAAACAAATTGGATCAACGACAGAGTAGCTACCTTCCGATGGGCCACATTCAGAAATGTCTTCATACCGGTTTGGCACAACGGATTGGTTGCGCATCATGAGTCTCACACCTAGAATCTCCCAAAACGGGAGAATTTCGATTCGTGCGAATAATTGCCAAAGGGACTTTGAGGATTTTCTGGGAAAGTAGCCCGGCATACACCGACGCCGTAACGCCTCTCTCAGAGTGGTATCGACACATGGAGAAGTCGTCATATCGCACTCCCCAGGAAGTAAAAGCCGAGCTAAGGACTGCCAGCGTTTTAAAAGGTGGGCGTGTGGTATTCAATATTGCCGGCAACAAGTATCGAGTGATCCTGGCAATTGACTACGAACGGCAATTGGGATTTGTGCGCTTCGTCGGCACGCATGCTCAATACGATCAGATCAATGCGGAGACTGTGTAATGGACATCAAACCTATCCGAACAGACGAGGACCTCACCAATGCGCTTTTGCGTATTGAGCAGCTGTGGGGAGCGGCTTTGGACTCGCCTGAGGGTGACGAACTCGAAATACTGGCCTTGCTGGTAGAAAAATATGAAGACGAGCATTTTGCGATTCCGGCTTCCGACCCTATCGAGGCGATCAAATTTCGCATGGACCAGCAAGGTCTGACTGCCCGGGACCTTGAAGCCTTCATCGGCCCCAGCGGTCGCGTGTCAGAAGTACTGAATGGCAAGCGTCCGTTGAGCCTGAAAATGATCAAGCGCCTACACGATGGATTGCGCATTCCTTATGAGTGCCTGTTTGCCGAGGTGGTTTGAAATTGGCCGGATCACCCTCCTTCAAACAAAGGAGGGCAGCGGCGAGGAACAGCGCGTATAAAGCTCTGAAAACAGCACGTGAGTGGTTTTCTAATCAGATTTCTTCATCACTTTGTAAGTTTTTTGCACATTACCGTCGTTTTACAAAGATTTTTACACCCCCCGCCCCTTCCTCAACAACACATCCAACTGATCCACCACCTCCGCCCAATCCGCGTCATCCAGAATCTCATCGCGCAAAAACGCCGCTTGGCTCTCGCTCCAGAAAAACGCGTCCGCCAAATGCAATTCCGGCTTGAGCGGGGAGTGAGTGGCAATGAATTGGTCGATGCTGACCGGGTCGTTGTCCAGGCCGAGTTGTTTGAACAGGGACGGCAGGCTGTGGGTTGGGGATTCCATGTTGGGCTCCTGGGTGGCTGAAAATTGTTCGCGGGCAAGCCTCGCTCATACAGGGATCTGCGGTCCATTGTAGGAGCAAGGCTTGCCCGCGAAGGCGGCGTCACTGACACCGTAAACCTAATGACTCAACTCGCAAACCTCCGCATGCGGCACCATTTTCAAAAACTCCGGCATGCTCATGTGCACCAGGTTGTGGTGGTTGCCGGCCTCCAGGTAGATGTCTTTCTGCCGGGTCAGCAACGGGTCGATGACCATGTCCAGCCCATAGGACTCACCCAACGCCGGCACAGCGCCACGTTCACAGTCGTTGAACAGGTGCGCCAGGGTGCTTTCCCTCGTGATCTGCCATTCGCCGCTGCCGCGCACCTTACTCAGGTCGAGGTGGCGACTGGCGGGCAGTACCGCCATCAGGTAATGACCGTGATGGTCATCGAGGATCACCGATTTGGCCACCCGTTCGGCAGGAATGCCCGAGACCCGCGCCGTTTCAAGGCTGCTGGCCGAGTGCGGGTGGGTAACGATGTCGAATTCGCATTGAGCCTTATTGAGGCTGTCCTGCACCGTTCTTGCCATACGCATGATGCACCTCGGTGTCCGCTGCAACGACAAACGGACGATGGTTAAACCCGTTTTCTTCCATTGGAAGTCTAGGTCGGCTGGCGCAAACCGGCGGGAAATCTGCCCACTGGAAACCACGCACCGCTGATCAAAATTCAGACGAGCCCAGGCTCAACTAGACTGTATACAAGGAACCCCATGACTCTCCCGGAGGGTCAAGTGAACACTCGTTGTTGTGCCATTGCGTTGCTGTTGGCCTTGAGCGGATCGACGTTTGCGGCGGACGGCGTTGTCCTGTTCATTCCCGACCCGCTTGGCCTGTGGCTGATCGTGTTCGGCATTGCGTTTCTGGTGGCCGAGGCGACCTTGCCCAATTACGGCGTGATCGGTCTTGGCGGTCTGGTGATGTTCGTGATCGGCGCGGTGATTCTGACCAACGCCAGCGTTCCGGTACCGTTGATGATCGGCCTCGGTCTGGTCAGTGCCTTACTGTTAGTCGCCCTGCTGATCCGCGCCCTGAAAACCCGCCCGCGCCGCCTCGTCAGTGGCGATGCCGGTTTATTGGGCAGCGTGACGCCGGTCACCGGTTTGCAAGGGACAAACGCCTACAGCGGCTGGGTGCAGTTGCAAGGGGAACGCTGGCAAGTACTCAGCGCCACACCGCTGCAACCGGGCCAGCATGTCCGCGTCGTGGCGCGCAAAGGATTACTGCTACAAGTGGCCGCGGCTGACGCGGCGCCGGTTGGAGAATAGTCATGGGCCTGCAAGTCGGTTTTGCCGCGCTGCTGCTGTTGGTGATTGCACTGGCGGGGTCGACCTTCCGCATCCTGCGCGAATACGAGCGCGGGGTGGTGTTCCAGCTCGGACGCTTCTGGCAGGTCAAGGGCCCAGGCCTGATCCTGCTGATTCCGGTGGTCCAGCAAATGGTCCGCGTCGACCTGCGGACCATCGTCCTCGATGTGCCGCCACAAGACGTGATCACCCGCGATAACGTCTCGGTGAAGGTTAACGCCGTGCTGTACTTCCGCGTGCTCGACCCGCAAAAAGCGATCATTCAGGTCGAAGACTTCCTCATGGCCACCAGCCAATTGGCTCAAACCACATTGCGGGCGGTGCTGGGTAAACATGAACTCGATGAGCTGCTGGCCGAACGGGAGCGACTGAACGTTGATATCCAGCAAGTACTCGATGCCCAGACCGACAACTGGGGCATCAAGGTTGCCAACGTCGAAATCAAGCACGTGGACCTGAACGAGTCGATGGTGCGCGCCATCGCCAAACAGGCCGAGGCCGAACGGGAACGACGGGCCAAGGTGATTCACGCCGAAGGCGAATTGCAGGCCTCGGAAAAACTCATGCAAGCCGCGGAAATGCTTGGACGGCAGCCCAGGGCCATGCAGTTGCGGTACATGCAGACGTTGAGTTCGATTGCCGGGGACAAGAGTTCGACGATTGTCTTTCCGTTGCCGATTGAGTTGCTTAAGGGGATGGCGGATTTGTCTTCGAAATCTTAAAAGATCGCAGCCTTCGGCAGCTCCTACAGACGGTGTTTCAACCGGAAACGGCGGCAACCCACGCCCCGTAGGAGCTGCCGAAGGCTGCGATCTTTTGATCTTCCCCGCAGACGCCAACGTCCGGCAGCCCCGCCGGAGATTTCCTTCAAGTTGTAGCGGCTTTGGTGAACTTGTTCCGGCCCAAGCCCAGGTCTAGTCTGGGTTTGTCACTGAATAATCGGTGACACGGACGTGCAAGTCCGACGAAACTGTTTAGGTCGCAATTGCCTTATCTATCAATGAGCATTTACAGCTCACTGCTTTATGGCGGCTGCGCGCAGGAGATCCTCGGATCTGCTGGGTGTCCTAAACAGTCCCGGTCTTGCACACCTGCGCTCGGCCGCCACCCCATTCGCGTGCAAGCGAACGGTGACGGCTCCCACTTACTGTTTAGGATTTTTTATATGCACAAAATTACGCCCAATCCTCCAGATAACTCTGGAACCGACTCCCCCGAAGCGCTCGACGCAAAAAAATGAAAGAAGCCGCCGACCGCGCCTTCGCCCACTACTTCCCCCGCCCCACGAAAAACCCGCCAAATCCCGCAAAGGCAAACTCTTCAACGTGTCCGCCGACATCGACACCGAAGCCGTGCTCGCCAACGCCTCCGAAGACCTGCTGTCCATCAGCGCCATCGCCGCCGACCTGGCCGACGATGTAGACGGAACGCGCCGCTCAGTAGCCCTGGCACTCAGCCGCATGGCCGACGGCGTGCAATTGCTGGTCGAGCGAGCACTGGATGATTGGGAGGCGTTGAAGCTGATGCGGGCTCAGGCCAAGGTTTAGCCCAGGTAGATTTGTGCTGAATTGACCACCGCCATCGCGAGCAGGCTCGCTCCCACAGGGGATCTCAGTCGCTCACAGAATTTGTGTTCACTGAAGATCAACTGTGGGAGCGGGCTTGCTCGCGAAGGGGCCATCAGCTTCAACATCAATGTGACTGACATACCGCTTTCGCGAGCAAGCCCGCTCCCACATGGGGATCTCAGCCGTACGCAGAATCTGTATTCACTGAAGATCTCCTGTGGGAGTGAGCCTGCTCGCGATGGCGTCAGACCAGCCGATTATTTTCTAGCGCTTGATACGGCAATCGGGCCCAACGCTCAATCCGCTCGCGCAACAGTGCCGAAGCTTCAAGTCGCTTGCTATCACTGTCCCCGACAAACACTTGCGACGGTTGCTTGGCATGCTGCCCGACCGCCTCAAACACCTGCTCACGCTGCACTTCATCCAACCCGAAAAACTCAGCCAACCGCCCGGCCAGTGCCCCCGGCAATTCGCTGTAGTTCACCGCCAACCCGCCAAACTCCCGGCAATGGGCCAACCCCGAATCCAGCAACCGCCCCAACCGCCGCGCAATGTAATCCTCGCGACTATCAAATGGCTGTTCATCGTCCAACCCACTCGCGCCAATCATCCCCGGCACCATGTGCATGCCCGCGCGCCGCAGATGTGAAACGGCAATTTCCAGCGGATCGCGGTACACAAACAACCAAGGCGTGTCGGGAAAGGACTCGCGCAACAGCGGTAATTCAGCGATGTTCCAGGCATCGAGCTTGATCACCATTCGTTGCTCCACATCGCGCCGACGCTGGCCATAAGCGGATAACAACCCTTCGATGCCGGCACGCCGCTCGGCTACCGGCAAACCGCTACGCAGCAACGCGTCCAGCGATGGCGGTTCGCTGATGACGATGTGATTATCGAGTCGGGCGAGCATCTGGCTGATCAGGGTCGAGCCGCAGCGCGAAGCGTGAAAGATAAACGCACTTGGCGCCAAACCGGGACTGCTCACCTGCCAGTCGCCGAGTGCAGCCAACGGCGTCTGTCGGCGAAACGCCTGGTTGAACGGCAACCGCAGCGCATCGTCCACGGCATCGCGAAAAAACGGCTGATGCAGCGGCGAGTCGCCAAACCAGCACCAATCGACCTGCCACTCGCCGGCCTGTTGCCAGACCCGAATCGGCAACCAGCCGTCCAGGTTCAGGCGTTCCATTGTTCATTCCATTGGCGACGACCATTGCGCATCGCCGCACGCAGTTCTTCGCACGAGAACACCAAGCCTCGCTCGGCTGCCAATTCCAAGGTTCGGACGATAAAAGCTTCAGTGTCCGACATGCCCTGCAACGTTTTCGCGAGCTGCGAATCGCTGGCCACTAAACGCTGAAACTGCACCAGCGACTGATCACCCACGCCAGGCAGCGGCGTGGTCGAAACACCGTCGACAATCGCTTGCTCCAGCCACACCCGGGGCGGCAATCGAGCACCAGATGAATCCGCGCACAACGATCACGATTGTCCACGCGATGGGGCCGCGACAAATCAAGAAACCAGCATTCTCCCGCCGACATCGGCATGCGCTGACCGTCGAGCAAAAAATCCACATGAGGTGGGCTGAGCAGTGGAATGTGCAACCGCAGATCGGCGTCCGGCTCGCCCAGGTCATAGTCACGATGCTCATGAATCTGCCCCCCCGGACCGAGCCGCAACAGGCGCGCAGAAACAATCTCCAGTGGCAGATCCCGCAATCCCTGGTGCCACCTGGCATCCCGCCGCCAGGGTCCGCGCAGCAACGGTTCACCGCGCCCCGGCGCCAGTTCGGTCAACGCATCCGCCGCCGAAATCAGCGCCACGCCGCTCCAGTCGCCGGTGTAGTAGGCGCTATTGAAATGACCGTGCCACTCGTTTTCGCCAATTGCCGCCAATGCCTGCAGCAGCAACGGTAAATCCACCGTCACTGGCAGGCGAGAGAACGCCGTTCGGCTCATCGCTTTGGCAGCAACTTACTGAGCCGGAGCACGAGGTGGCACTGGCACCGCAATGTCGCCCGACGCCCACGCGGCTTCGCGATTGGCCAACGCGGAGGCGATGGACTGGACCTGGGTGGATTGCACTTCATCCGGCATCGGGTCGAGGCCGGCACTGGCGAAGATTTGCCCGTAAGCGTTACGCAGATCGGCGTACGACAGATCCCGACGCAGATCCGCCTGCAAGGTGTTCAGCTCACCCTGGATCAGGTCCAGCTCACCGATGCCGGCGGCCTGATGACGGTTACGCAACTGCTGCAGAATCTGCCCGTCGATGCTCGACAGTTCCTGGTTGGTCTGGAACTGATGCATCGCTTCCTGATAGTTGGCGTTGGCCACGTAGAGCTGGGCCAGCACGGCAATCGACATCGCCTGACGACGGGCCTTGGCGACTTCTTCGCCAGCCTTGGCCACGTCGATCGCCGCCGGTGCGGAGATCACGTTGAACAGGTTCCAGGTCAGCTTCACCCCGTAGTCTGCCCATTTGTCGTTGACCAAAAACGAGTTGCTGTCGTAATGCCCGCCTGCCGAAAACTCCAGCCCCGGCAACAGCCGCAGCATGGCTTTACGGGTTTCTGCGGTGCTGATGCGCGTCTGGTAATCCTGCTCGCGCAGTTCCGGACGGCTGGCCAGGGCTTCATGTTCGAGGCTGGCCATGCCGACCTTCAATTGCGGAATCGAGTAATCATCCGGGGTCGCCAATGTCAGATCGGTGCCCATCGGCAGGTTGATCAGGGTCGCCAGTTCGGTTTTGGCCAGGGACAGGGCCCGGCGCTGCTCTTGCAACTGACGGGTCGCCTCGATCAGCGAGCGCTGATAACTCAACGCTTGCACCGGATCGCCGATGCGTTGCTCGCTCATGCTCTGGCTGTTGGTGCGCGCCGTGTCGACCCGTGCCATCAGGCTGTCGATCTGCGTGAGCAGACGTTCAGCGGCCACCGCTCGCCAATAGGCCGAGCGCACGTCCTGGACGATGGTATTGATCACCTTGCGCCGGCGTTCCTGAACGATCAGGCGCTGGTCGCCCTGCTGCTTGGCGCTGATGTAACTGACGCCGAAGTCGAGAACGTTCCAGACCATGGTCAGGTCGGCGACTTTACGGTCGCGGTCCTGGGAGGTCGACGGTTCCAGGGATTGGGTGCCGGTGCGCACGCTCTGGCTGCTGGAGGCACTGACGTTGTTACGCCCGGCGTAACCGGCGTCCAGTGCCATGCGCGGCAGCATGTCGAAACTGGCGAGGTCGAGTTGGCGCTTGGCCAGGGCCTCTTCCATGATCTTGAGTCGACCTTCGAGGTTGTATTTCACCGCACGGGCCATGGCCTGGTGCAAGGTCAGCGGACCACTGAGGGGTTCCTGACCTGAGTACATGCTCTGCAAATCGCTTTTGGCGCGCTGCTCACTGACGCTACGTTCAATCGGTTCACTGGTGACTGCACATCCGCTGATCGCCAGCGCCAGCAAGCTGGCGCCGAATAACTTATGACTTCTTTTCATCCTTGGATTGCCCCTGGGTGCCACACAGAATTAAGTTTTTCAGGCCTGCATTTCCCTGATGCCGACCTGTTTGAATGCCGCCGCCAGGCTGTCGACCTGACGTTGTTCAGTGTCTTTGAGCTGTTGCAGTTGCTGGGCTAGGCTCGGCGCGCCAAACACGCCGCGCAGCCCTTGGGAAACATCCCCGCCGCGGATCGAATGATTGCCGAAGCTATTGAGCGAATCGCGCTCGGTGCTGGTGCCCTGATTGAACAGACTCGACAACGTACTGGTGCCGAACACCCCGCCATCGCCACCGCCAAAACCAAGGAAGCCGTGCCCCGAACCATCGCCACCACTGTCGCTGCTGCTGAATACTTGCGCGATGTAGCTTGGCGCCAGCGCCCCGCGACTCATGAAAATATCCCCCAGTGGCCGGATGCCGTTGCCGATCACCCGGTTTTCGAACAACGGGGCAAAGGTCAGTGGCGAGCCAAGGTCACCTGTAGGTGCGGCGAAGATGATCGGCTGCAGCGGCAGGTTTGGTTGATCAGACACTGTGACCGGTTCAGTGATACGGAACTGCGGATCGGCCGGTACGTCGACAACGATGGATGTCGGCGGAACAATGATCGCTACGGTATTGATCGCAAAGTTGTTCGACTGGCTGATACCGCTGCCGGCGTTGCCCGAACCGTCACTGATACCCGCCATGTTCAAGCTGATCGCGTTGTTGCCGTTGCTGAGGTTGCTGGTCGGCGTCAGCGTCGCGGTCCAGGTTTTGCCGCCGTCGTTGCTCGCCAGGTTGGACAAGGTGCCGTTGGCTACGTTGATGTCGGATAAGTCGAAACCCTTCACCGCTTCATTGAAGGCAAACGTCACCAGCGAGGTCTGGCCCACGCCCAGGGTCGGGTTGGCCACCACCACCGTCGCGGTCGGCCGCTCACCGTCGATCACGTAGTTGTTGGAAACCGCCACACCATTACCGGTGTTGCCGGACAGGTCGCTGACGTTGCTGGTGTCCAGCGCAATGAAATTGCTCGGGTCAGTGATGTTTGCCGTCGGCGTGAAGGTGGCGGTCCAGGTTTTGCCACCGTCGCCACTGGCCAGGTTGGTCAGTTCGCCGTTGGTCACACTGAGGTCCGACAGGTCGAAATTGTTCACCGCCTCGCTGAAGGTGAACGTCACCAGCGTGGACTGGCCGATGCCCAGGTTCGGGTTGGCGACCACAATCGTCGCCGTCGGCCGGGTGGCATCGAGCGCGTAGTTGTTGGAGATCGCGATCCCGGCGCCGGCATTGCCTGCGGCGTCCGTCACGTTGCTGTTGTCGAGCAGGATCAGGTTAGTGGTGTCGTTGATGTTTGTCGTCGGGGTCAGCGTGGCAGTCCAGGTTTTGCCGCCGTCACTGCTGAGCAGGTTGGACAGGTTGCCGTTGGCGACGCTGAGGTCCGACAGGTCGAAGCCCGAAACCGCTTCAGTGAAGGTGATGGTGACCGTGGTGGTTGCACCGATACCCAGGCGAGAATCCGCCACGACAATGGTCGAGGTCGGCCGTGCGGTGTCGATGGCGTAGTTGTTGGAGTCGGTCACGCCCACGCCGCTGTTGCCCGAGGCGTTGGTCACGCCAGTGTTGTCGAGGCTGATCAGGTTGGTGGTGTCCGTCACGTTGACGGTTGGCGTGAAGGTCGCGGTCCAGGTAATGCCGCCGTCACTCGACGACACATTGCTCAAGGTGCCGTTGGCCACAGTCAGGTCAGCGTTGGTGAAGCCGCTCACCGCTTCGCTGAAGGTGATGGTCACCCCTGACGTTTCGCCGGCCTTGAGGGCATTGTCGGCGACCACGATGGTGGCGGTCGGGATTTGGGTCTCGACCACATAGTTGGCGGAGTCGGTGTTGCCCGCACCGGCATTGCCGGCCAGGTCGGTGACACCCGTGTTGTTCAGCGTGATGAGGTTAGTCGCATCGGTCACGCCCACGGTCGGGGTGAAGGTTGCGGTCCAGGTGATGCCACCGTCGCTGCTGCTGACCGCACTCAACGTGCCGTTAGGAACGCTCAAGTCGCTGTTGTCGAAACCGCTGACCGCCTCACTGAAGGTGATGGTCACCAACGAGGTTTCGCCCGGTTTCAGGGTGGTATCGCTCAACACGATGGTCGCGGTCGGACGCTGGCTGTCGATCACATAGTTATTGGAATCGGTGGTGCCCGCGCCCGTGTTGCCGGCCAGATCCTGTACGCCGGTGTTGTCCAGCCGAACGATGTTGCTGGTGTCGGTAATGCCGGCCAATGGCGTCAATGTCGCGGTCCAGGTAATCCCGCCGTCGCTGCTGCTGACGTTGCTCAGGGTCGCGTTATCGATCAACAGGTCGGCGTTGGTGAAACCGCTGACCGCTTCGCTGAAGGTGATGGTCACCAGGCTGGTCTGACCCAGGCCCAGTGCCGCATTGGCGACCACGATGGATGCGGTGGGACGCTGGGTATCGATGGCGTAGTTGTTCGAATCGGTGGTGCCGGCACCGGCGTTGCCCGAAGCGTTTTGTACGCCGCTGTTGTCCAGGGTGATCAGGTTGCTGGTGTCGGTGATGGCGTTGTTCGGGGTGAACGTCGCCGTCCAGGTGATGCCGCCGTCGCTGCTGCTCACGGCGCTCAATGTGCCGTTGGCGATGGTCAGGTCGGCGTTAGTGAAACCGGTCACCGCTTCAGAGAAGGTAACGGTTACCAGGGACGTTTCGCCGATGTTCAGTGCGGTGTCAGCCACCACAATCGTGGCCGTCGGCAGCACGGTATCGATGGTGAAGTTGGCCGAGTTGGTGATGCCGGTGCCCGCGTTGCCGGCGAGGTCGGCGACCCCGCTGTTGTTCAGGCTGATCAGGTTGCTGGTGTCCTTGACGCCGACCGTCGGTGTGAAGGTTGCGGTCCAGGTAATGCCACCGTCGCTGCTGCTGACCGCACTCAACGTACCGTTGGGGACACTCAGGTCGCTGTTGTCGAAACCGCTGACCGCCTCGCTGAAGGTGATGGTCACCAGCGACGTTTCACCCGCGCTGAGCGTGTTGTCGGCGACCACGATGGTGGCAGTCGGACGCTGGCTGTCGATCACGTAGTTGTTGGAATCAGTGGTGCCCGCGCCAGCGTTGCCGGCCAGGTCCTGTACGCCGGTGTTGTCCAGCCGAACGATGTTGCTGGTGTCGGTAATGCCGGCCAATGGCGTCAATGTCGCGGTCCAGGTAATGCCGCCGTCGCTGCTGCTGACGTTACTCAGGGTCGCGTTATCGATCAGCAGGTCGGCATTGGTGAAACCGCTGACCGCTTCGCTGAAGGTGATGGTTACCAGGCTGGTCTGACCCAGGCCCAGTGCCGCATTGGCGACCACGATGGATGCGGTAGGACGCTGGGTGTCGATGGCGTAGTTGTTCGAATCGGTGGTGCCGGCACCGACGTTGCCCGAGGCGTTTTGCACGCCGCTGTTGTCCAGGGTGATCAGGTTGGTCGCGTCGGTAATGGAGTTGGTCGGGGTGAATGTCGCCGTCCAGGTAATGCCGCCGTCGCTGCTGGTGACCGCCGTCAGCGTACCGTTGGCAATCGTCAGGTCGGCGTTGCTGAAACCGGTCACGGCCTCGGAGAACGTAATGGTCACCAGCGACGTTTCACCGATGTTCAGCGCGTTATCGGCAACCACGATGGTGGCTGTCGGAATCACCGTGTCGATCGTGTAATTGGCCGAGTTGGTGGTGCCGCTGCCGGCATTGCCGGCAAGGTCGGCCACGCCAGCGTTGGCCAAGGTGATGACGTTGGTCACGTCATGCACGCCAACGGTTGGGGTGAACGTCCCGGTCCAGGTGATACCGCCGTCGCTGCTGCTCACCGCACTCAACGTGCCGTTGGCGACGGTCAGGTCGGCGTTGGTGAAACCGGTCACCGCCTCGCTGAAGGTAATCGTCACCAGCGAGGTTTCGCCAGCGCTCAGGGTCGGGTCTGCCAGGACGATGGTCGCGGTAGGTCGAACCGTGTCGATGACGAAGTTGTTGGAATCGGTGCTGCCGCTACCGCTGTTGCCCGCCAGGTCGCTGACCCCGGTGTTGTCGAGGGTGATCAGGTTGGTCGCGTCATTGGTACTGCTGCTCGGCGTGAAGGTCGCCGTCCAGGTGACGCCCCCGTCGCTACTGCTCACCGCCGTCAACGTGCCGTTGGCGATGGTCAGGTCGGCGTTGGTGAAACCGGTGACTGCTTCACTGAAGGTGATCGTGACCAGGGAGGTGTCGCCGATTTTCAGTGCATTCTCCGCCACCACGATGCTGGCCGTCGGCCGCACGGTGTCGATGGCGTAGTTGTTCGAATTGCTGGTGCCGACGCCGACGTTGCCGGAGGCGGCGGCCTGTACGCCGGTATTGTCCAGGGTGATCAGGTTGGTCGCGTCGGTAATGCTGGCGGTCGGTGTGAATGTCGCCGTCCAGGTAATGCCGCCGTCGCTGCTGCTCACCGCCGTGAGCGTACCGTTGGCGATGGTCAGGTCAGCGTTGCTGAAACCGGTCACGGCCTGGCCGAAGGTGATGGTCACCAGCGACGTTTCACCGATATTCAGGGCGTTGTCGGCCACAACGATGGTCGCGCTCGGACGGACGGTGTCGACGATGTAGTTGCCAGAGTTGGTGGTGCCGCTGCCGGCATTGCCCGCCAGGTCAGCCACGCCGGCGTTGGCCAGTGTGATGACGTTGGTCGCATCGTTGACGCTCGCTGTCGGCGTGAACGTCGCGGTCCAGGTAATCCCGCCATCGCTGCTGCTCACGGCCGTGAGCGTACCATTGGCAATGGCCAGGTCGGCGTTGGTGAAACCGGTCACCGCCTCGCTGAAGGTAATCGTCACCAACGAGGTTTCACCGGCACTCAGGTTGCTGTCGGCGAGCACAATGGTCGCGGTCGGGCGCTGGGTGTCGATCACGTAGTTGTTTGAATTGGTGGCGCCTGTGCCGGCGTTGCCCGCCGTGTCGGTGACCCCGGTGTTGTCCAGGGTGATGATGTTGGTGGTGTCGTTGATGCTGGCGCTCGGCGTAAGCGTGGCGGTCCAGGTGATGCCACCGTCGCTGCTGCTGACGGCACTCAACGAGCCGTTGGCAATGGTCAGGTCGGCATTAGTGAAACCGCTGACCGCCTCACTGAAAGTGATGGTCACCAGCGACGTCTGGCCGATGGCCAGGGCCGTATTCGCGACCACGACGGTCGCCGTTGGCCGAACGGTATCGATCGCGTAATTGTTGGAGTTGGTGGAACCCGAACCGGCGTTGCCCGACAGATCGGCGACACCGGTATTGTCCAGGGTGATCAGGTTGGTCGCGTCGGTGATGCTGGCGGTTGGCGTGAAAGTGGCCGTCCAGGTGATGCCGCCGTCGCCGCTGCTCACCGCGCCCAACGTGCCGTTGGCAATGGTCAGGTCGGCATTGGTGAAACCGCTGACCGCCTCACTGAAGGTGATGGTCACCAGCGATGTCTGGCCGATGGCCAGGCTGGTGTTGGCGACCACGATGCTTGCCGTTGGCCGAGCGGTATCGACCCCGTAGTTGTTGGAGTTGGTGGTACCCGTGCCGGCGTTGCCCGACAGATCGCTGACCCCGGTGTTATCCAGCGTCACGACGTTGGTGGTGTCGGTAATCGAGTTGGTCGGCGTCAGCGTGCCGGTCCAGGTGATGCCGCCGTCGCTGGTGCTCAGTCCGCTGATGCTGCCGTTGGCCACGGTCAGGTCGGCGGTGGTAAAACCGGTCACTGCTTCGTTGAAGGTGATGGTCACCAGCGAGGTTTCACCGATGGCCAGTGCCGTGTCGGCGACCACGATAGTCGCGCTCGGCCGGACGGTGTCGATGGCGTAGTTGTTCGAGGTGGTGGTGCCAGCACCGGCGTTGCCTGCCGTGTCGTTGACCCCGGTGTTGTCCAGGGTGATGACGTTAGTGGTGTCGGTGATGCTGGCGGTTGGCGTGAAGGTGGCCGTCCAGGTGATGCCGCCGTCACCGCTGCTCACCGCGCCCAACGTGCCGTTGGCGATGGTCAGGTCGGCATTGGTGAACCCGGTGACCGCTTCGCTGAAGGTGATGGTCACCAACGAGGTTTCGCCAACGATCAGCGAATTGTCCGCGACCACGATGGTCGCGGTGGGCCGCACGGTGTCGACAATGTAATTGTTGGAATCGCTGGTGCCGACGCCCACGACACTGCCGGTGACGCTTTGCACCCCGGTGTTGTCCAGGGTGATGACGTTGGTAGTGTCGGTGATCGACGCGTTCGGCGTGAAGGTCGCGGTCCAGGTCACTCCGCCATCGCCGCTGCTTACCGCGCTCAGGGTGCCGTTTGGAATCGTCAGGTCGGCGTTGGTGAAACCAGTCACGGCAGTGCTGAAGGTGATGGTCACCAGCGAGGTTGCGCCGATGCTTAACGTCGGGGCGGCCACCACGATGGTCGCGGTGGGCGGCTCGATGTAATTGTTGACGAGAGTGCCGTCGTTGCGCAGGTTGGTCGCCGCTGTCGGGCTGCTGCCGCTGGCGCCGCCCCCGACGCACCGCCGCCGGTGCCACTGCCACCGACGTTGCCGCTCAGGGCCGCGAAGTTCGCTGCGGTCATGATCAGCGTGCCTTTGTTCCAGATCCCGCCGATGCCCTGGCCTGCGGTACCGCCAGGATCAGCACTGCCGCCGTCACCCGCCAGCCCGCCGCCGCCACCACCGCCGCCACCGGCCGCAATGTTGCCGGTGATGTGTGAGGTACCGATCACGGTCAAGGTGCCGGCGTTGTAGACGCCGCCCGCTGCCGAGCCGCCGATGCCGCCGACCTTGTCCCAACCGGAGCCGCCACCGCCGCCACCGACGGTGATGGTGCCATTGGTGGCCGAACCGCCATGACCACCGACGCTGTAGCCCGAGGTGCCGGAAGTGCCGCCGGCACCACCGGTGCCGTTGAGGGCGCCGCCACGGCCACCGAGATGGACCGAGTCATAACTGCCGCCGATGCCGCCCACGCCGGAACCGCCTGCGGTCCCGAAATACGTTGGCCGGCCCTGTGCCGTCGTGTTGCCGCCGCTGCCGCCGCCCGAGCCGCCAACCCCGCCGCCGCCGCCACCGCTACCGCCGCCATAAATCGGCGTCACGCCACCGCCGCCGCCACCACCGGACGCCGCGTTGGCGGTCACTGTGACGTTTTTCAGGGTCAGGTTACCGGCATTCAAAATCCCGCCGCCCAAGGCATCACTGGCGGTGAAACCACTATTAGCGCCATTGCCGGCGGCCAGGCCTTTGGTGATGGTCAGGCCATCCAGCAGCACCGTGCTGCCGGAGGCGACTTCAATGACACGGGTTTTGTATTGGCCGCTAAGGGTCACGTCCGCCACGCCGTCATTGTTCAAATCACCATCAATGGTGATGTTCTTGTTGACCAGCAATTCGGTGTTCAGGTTAACGGTCATGCTGGCGCTGAAGGTAACAATGTCGCCGTTCTGCGCCAGCGCCAGTTCGGCCCGCAGGGAGTTGGTGCCGCTGTCGAGGTTGTTGGTCGCGGTCCAGGTGGCCAGGCCCCATTGGTACGCACTCATGGACTGGGTCGAGAGTACGTTGACGCTGTCGATGGTGCCGGTGGCGATTTCCAGGTTCCAGTCGCCGCCCACGCCGGTGCGGTTGCTGGAGGCGGCAACATCGCGGCCGGTCAGGTTGGCTATCGAGTCGACAAAACTCAAGCCCCGATCACCCTCGGCGGTGTAGCAGGCGTAGATCAGGATGTCGCCGCCGACGTTCATGTCCTTGCCGATTTGCGCCAGCACCGCGCTGCGCGCGCCGACGTTATCGGCTGACAGGTAGGTGCTGCCCAACCACAGATCCCCGGCGTTGCCGTGGCCAATGATTTCCACCGTGCTGACACCCTGGTGGCTACCGAGGTAGTCAGCGATTTGCTGCAAGCCGTCCTTGCTGCCATCGAGTTGCACCACCTGGGTGCCGGGCGCGACGCCTTTGAGCAGGCTGTCTGCGTCTTTGACCCGCGAGTCGACGAACACCACGCTCTGCCCAGGTACCGCGACCGGTGTCGCGGCGGCTGGCGTGGCATCGGCCTGACCGTGAGTGTCCTTGCTGGCCACCGGGTGATCGGCGTTCGGTACCTTGGCGGCATCGGCAGTCGGATGGCTTTCAGGCTGGGCGGCATCGGCTACCGTGGCCGCCACCGCGCCGTCGAACAGCATGCGCGGCTCCAGGGACATGATCATGGGCGCGGCCAGTGCCCTTGCGCCTTCGGTAATCCGCGACTTGCCTTTGCTCAACCACATGCTGCTCACCCGAACTCGAACTTTCTTGAGGCATCAATGAAAACGCCGCGATCAACTGATCGCGGCGTCGGCTTTCATACGAATGACATTGGCGGCGCTGGCTGAGCCATCGAGCCAAAAGGACAACTCTGCGTATTGCTTGAACAAATCCGGCGGCAGGATGGTGCGCCTGGTTTGCAGTTCAACCTTGGGTTTGACCTTGTGCAGGCCCGCGATCCCGAGGCCTTGATCGAATGCCGGCGCGTCATACGCCAGGTTGTTGAAATCGTGCTCGAACCACGGCTCTTCGATGAAGTCGTAAACCAGCCGCAGCACCCGCTCCGGGGCCTGGGTCAGCAGGTCGTAATCGACGATCAGCAACGACTCGGCCTGTTCGCCGTAATACGCTTCCTTGAGCGCCGCCCAGGCAAAACCCACCAGGCGATTGCGCTGGGCCAGGGTTTCGCAACGGCTGTAAACGGTATTGCGCTCAGCCCCGTCGACAAACAACTTGGTGTTTTCATAAGGATTGGCGCGGTACAGGCGTTCAAGGCTGTCCATCACCCAGGCGACGTTGCGCACACAGGCAATCACCCTGGCTTTGGGGAACAAGTCGTTGATGGCCGGCAGACGCGAGCTCCACAGCCGGTTGGTGTCGAACACCACCGGTTTGTCGGCCTTGTCGGCGTAAAAAGAGTCGAACAACCCGTGAAGCAGGCGGCGGCGCAGGCCAGTATCGATCACCGCACCAAACTCGCTGCCGGCGCTGCATTGATCAAGGACGCTGCTGAAGAGAGAGCCGACCGGGCTGGTCATGCCAGCGTGAAAACGCGGATTCTGCAAAAGAATGGCAGAAAGCAGGGTCGAGCCTGAACGTGGCAAGCCGGAGATAAAGTGGAACTGTTGCAATCCCTTCACCGTAGTCGTAAGTCCATTTGTAGGACAAAGCGTAGTCTATGGATGGGGTTTCCACTAATGGGCTTTTGATATCAAATTGGAGCTTGGTCGATACAAAAACGCGCTGAACGTCACCGTATTTCAGGTGAAGCGTATAAGCGGCGTAGTGGGGGCCGACCAGCGGTCCGGGCGTTAGAGCCGTCGAGCCACCAAGACCGGAATATCAGATGGCGTCCCCCCAAACTTACAGGCAAATTCCGAGAGTTGCGTTGGACATAGACCGACAGGCCGAGGCCGCCAATGGGCGCCTTGGCTATGCCCTCACTGCCGCACAAACAACCTCGCCCTGACCCCGCCCGCCTTCTTCTCGCTGACGCTGTGCCAGTCTGCCGGCAATGATGTCGCAAACTCGTCGGGCATGTCCGCCAAGCCAATCAGCCAGACGCGTGTGCCGCTGTTGAGCAGATCGCCAAGGCTGTCCACATAGGCATCGCTGGTCACCAACGTACCAAAACCATAGGCATTCGGGCGGCTCGACGCGCCGTTGGCCAGGGGCGGTGTGTACAACAGCGGCTTGACCCCGGTGCGGTTGTAATAGACGTAAACGAGGTACCAGAGCATATCCCCCGTCACAATCTGGTCGCCGGGGACGAAATGCTGATTGACGTAGTCGACCACCACACTGACCTGATCCTTGGGATCGACCGTGGCGTTGTTGTTCACCCCCACCAGTTCGACTCCGATGAACAGCACCAGAATGGCCAGGGCCAGCACCCGAAAACCGCTGTACAGCCGATCAACCGCCAGCGCTACCAGCATCGGCAAGCCCAGCGCATAGGCGGTCAAATAACGTTCAATGAACACCGGCGAGATGAACGACACCGCGAATACCAGCAGGATCGGCAGCACGCCGAAAAGCGCCAGCAGGATACTGCCGCGAAATACGCTGCGATCGCGCGCCAGCGCCACGCCAATCACCGCCAGCAACGCCACCGGCAAAGTGATGAATAGCCAGCGCGGCAACGTTGCGCCGTCGTCCTGGGTCAGCAGCGACCAGATCATCGACGGCAACGAACTCAACGTGACCGGGTCTTCCCAGCCGACATCGCCGTTGGCCTTGAGCGCATCCATGTGCTGCACCAGATCAGTCAGGTTGGGCACCCAAGGCAGGTACAACAGCACAATCGCCAAGTTCGCCAACCACCAGGCTGGACGCTGGATATGCCGCAGGCGATAACCCGGCTGCACACGCACCACAGCCAGCCACAGCCAGTGACTGATCACGCACAGCGCAGTGAAATAGTGGGTATAGAACGCCGCTGCCATCAGCAGCGAATACACCACCAGATAGCCGTTACGCCGGGGTTGCCGGACCCAGTACACCAGCGCAATCGTGGCGCCAATCAGTAAAAGGCCGAGCCAGGAGTACATGCGCACTTCCTGGCTGTAACGCACCGCGGTGGGCAACAGCGCCAGCAGGATCCCGGCCAGCAACGCGGCGCGCCGGGTGGCGAGCAGATCCACCAGCCACACGCCCAGCCCGACCGTGATGATCCCCGGCAATGCACTCAGGGCGCGGATTGAAAAAATGCCGTCGCCGAACCAGACGATCCAGCCATGCAACAGCATGAAGTACAGCGGTGGGTGTACATCGTGGGCGGCATGCGCCCAGATTTCGCTCAACGAATGCTGGCTCAGTAACAGGCTGGAGCCTTCGTCTCCCCAGATCGCGGCGGCCGTCAGGTCGTAGAAACGCACCAGTGCCGCCAATACCATGATCGGCAGCAACCAATGTTCTCTGGCCCAACGAACCCATCGTTGCGCGCCCATCCAGGCGCCTGGCGCTGCGTGGGGATCTTGCGTGTCGCCAACCGGCGTTTCTCTACGCGCCTCCATTGCTTCCTCTTGCGGTGCCGGAAAAACCACGACGGTGTGGCCCCTGAAACATGCCGTCACTTTAGGCCAGCCACAGGGTAGCCGTCGATGCTGGCTTTGTTCATTACGACACCCGGCAGCGCAGCCGATCCGGGGCTACGCTCTGGCTTGGCGTGACTTGGCCACGCATAGACGCGGGGCCCGCCAGACCACTTACCTGAAGGATGAGGATATATGGACGTATTTATGGGTACCGTCATGACGTTTGGCTTTAACTATGCGCCCAACGGTTGGGCCTTGTGTAACGGTCAGATCATGAACATCCAGCAGTATCAAGCCTTGTTTGCGCTACTGGGGACCGTCTATGGCGGTAACGGCAGCCAGACGTTCGGGCTGCCCAACCTGCAAAGTCGCCTGCCGATCTGCCAGGGCACCGGCCCGGGCCTGACCACACGCGTCATGGGTGAAAACTCCGGGACCGAGAACATCACCGCCACCCTCGGCAACCTGCCCAACCACACCCACACCCTGACCGGGATCACGGCGACCACCACTGTGCAACTGGCCAACCCGGCGAGCAACCCGGCCAGCGTGCCTACCACGACCAATGCCTACCTCGGCGCCTCGGGTGGCGGGCCAGGCCTGGCGACCATCTACTCCGATGCCCAGGGTGCCTCGCCCGTTGCGCTCAAAGGCGCGGCCACCACGGTGTCCGGCTCCGTTTCGCCCACCGGCACCGGCCTGCCGATGGCCAGCATGAACCCGTTCCTGGTGCTGAACTTCAGCATCGCGCTGCAAGGCATGTTCCCTTCGCGCAACTGAAACGCCGCCGGGGGACTCATCTCCCCCGGCCACTCACCTTGCTGGAGTGACACCATGCTGGAACAGGTTCAAGACCAACACTTCCAACTGCTGCTGGGCCAGACCACCACTTTGCGCTTGCCCGATGGCAGTGAACTGCCGATCCATATCGACAGCCTTGAGCAAAAACCTCGCTCACAGTTGCCCAACAGCAAACGCGTGCCGTTTGGTGTCGGGTTCAACAGCCTCGAACCTACGGAGTTTGTGGACGGGTTATGTGCACTGGAACTGCCGGGACTGGGTGCGGTGCAGAATATTTTTGTGTCCCGCGTACCGGCAATGGGACGGGATCCGGCGGTGGCGTATTTCCATATTGCATTCAACTGAATGAACGCAAAAGATCGCAACCTTCGGCAGCTCCTACAGGAGAAATACAATCACCTGTGGGAGCTGCCGAAGGCTGCGATCTTTTGATCTATGCGGGATACCAGACCAACCGCTCCGCCGCCGGATTGCGCTCCTCGACCTCAAACCCCAGCGCCAGATAATGGCGACGCGCATGGGGATTGCTGGCCCAGACCACCGTTGCCACCGGGCAGCGGATTTGCTGTGCGGCTTTTTGCACCCCTTGCAGCACCGTGCGGCCATACCCCTGGCCGCGAGCCTGAGGAATAAACGCCAGGTACAACACGCGAATTTCATTGGGGCCGAAATCCGTGGTCAGTGCGCCGATGGGTGTGTCGAGTTTTTCCACCACGTAATGCATCGCGTTGGGATATTCATCCTCGATCCCTTGCTCCTGCACCCGAAACTGCTGCGTCACCAACGCGTCCACCCGTTCGGGCTCGCCGTCGATCCATTGCAGATCGGGCCGGGCCGCCTGATACAGGCGTTGCAGAAAAGGCCCATCACTGGCCCGCGAAGGCCGCACCACCAAACCGTCCGCCGCCACTGCACCGTTGTTCGCCATGCTGCTCTCCCTTAGAAACCGCTTTCCCTCACACCCAGTGCCGCCAGGCGCCGCCAGGCCGTTCCCAGCAACGATTCACCGCTGCCCTGCAACACCACGATGCCGCGCAGGGGTTGTATCGGCGTCGGCGCGTTGTCGAGCAGGCTAAGCCGTGCTCCGTATTGCGCTTGCACCGGCTCGGCCCGTTGCAACTGATCACGGCGTATGGCAATCGGCCCGTGATGGTCAGACGTCAGCGCTTCCTGATCAACATAAGAGATGCCATTGGCGTCGATGTCCGTCAGTTGCACGGCGACCGCCGGGTGCATCGGGTCGTCGGCGATAAAGCGCCCGTGCGCGCCCGGCGTCACACGCCAGAGGTCCGCCTCGGCCAGATAACCGCGCAACCGCGCCCCGTCTTCGACCACCCGCGCCAACGGCTCTTTGGTGGCCAGCCAACGACCGGGCACCAGTTGCGGCAGTAAATCGCGCACCGTGCCGGCGTGGGGCGCGCGCAGCAACAGGCGCTCGCGCTGAGCGGCCAGCCCGCGGTATTCGGCCACCGCTTCGGCCAGGCGCTGTTCGACAATATTGGCGTCCGCTGCCGTTTCGCTGCGACCGGCCTGACGGCGCATCTGCAACTGCTGGATCTGGATTTCCTGGCGGACGATAGCCTGGCGCGAGTCCAGATCCGGCGATTCCAGCTCGACCAGCACATCACCCTCGGCAACCACCTGACCATCATGCACATTCACGCTCTTGACCCGCGACGCCACTGGCGCATGCAAGGCACTGGCGCGTCCGGCCTCCAGCATCGTCGGCAACTCAACCGCACTGCGCCATGGCAACACCAGCACCAGCAGGACGCCGAGCAACGCCAGGCCGCTGAGCAACACCCGCGGCCCGTGGGCCTGTTCCCGCCGGGTCCACCACTGGCGCCACTCACTCATGATCGGCAGGAAAATGAACCACACCAATTCCACCAGCATCAGGAAAATCCCCAATACCTTGAAGAACAGGTGGTAGACCGCCAGCGCGATCCCGAAAAACAACACCGCACGCCACAACCATGAGCCATACCCCCACATCAACAAACGCCGCTGCATCTTCGGCGACCACGGCTCCGGCGCCGATTCGCCGTAGCCAAACAGAAACTCGCGCAGACGCCAGCGGCACAGGGCAAAGGCCCGGCCTTGAAGGTTGTCCACTTCAAGAAAATCGCTGAGTAAAAAGTACCCATCGAAACGCATGAACGGGTTGAGGTTGATCACCAGCGTGGTGATCCACGTGGCACTGGCCAGCATGAACGCCGCCGTACGTGCGGGGCCGTCCGGCAGCAGCGACCAGGCCAGCAACGCGATGCAGGCCAGCAGCAGTTCCGCCATTACGCCGCCAGCACCGATCAGCAGCCGGGCACGCCGATCGTTGACCCGCCAGGCGTCGCTGACATCGGTATAGAACATCGGCAGCATCACCATGAACGCTACGCCCATGCTCTGCACCCGGCAACCGGCGCGTTTGGCCATGAACGCGTGGCCGAACTCATGACAAAGCTTGGCGAAAAACAGCGCCATGCCGAACGACAGTGCACCACCGAGGCTGAACAAATGCGGGAACGTCGCGACGAAGCGTTGCCAGTCCCTTGACACCAGAAACACCCCCAGCCCCAGGGTGGCCGGTAATCCATAGCGCAACGCCCGCGGCCCAAAACGCTCCAGCCAAGGCCACGCTCGATTGAGAAACGCGTCGGGGCGCCACAGTGGAATACGGAAAAACAGGTATTGATGCAGCAGGATTTGCCACAGGCTGCGACGCTGAGCGGCGGCCTTCAGGCTGTAGCTGGCGCGTTGTTGCGGATCGAGTGCGGTGATCAAGTCGTGACTGCGCAAAAACCCAGCAATTGCTCAAGCTCGGCGCCGTCCAGCGGCAAACCTGGCTCACGGTTGGCGGCGCGCAACACCTGCTCGGGATCGCCGAGGGACCAATGTCGCAGCAAGCGCATCGCCGTCGCGCCGAGTTTGAAATAGCGCCCGCGCACCGGGTCGGCCAGGGTCCAGCGCGGCGAGCCATCGAGGGCTGGGGCGGCGGCCGACAATTGCAGGTCGGCCCGCAAGCTCGGCAAAGCCATCTAGAGGCCCACGCTTTGCCGCAACCCGGCCAATGGCCGGCGTAACAGGTACAACGCCAGCGGCGCCCGGTCGCCGAAAATTTTCGCAGTGCCACGCAAACCGATACGCGGCGGGGTATTTTCGAAATTGGCATCCAGCCGATAGGCCAGTTGTCCGCCCGCCGTGGGCTGTGCCTCGTAGGCTGAACGTTCCAGCTTGGCCAAATGGCGCTGCAAGGGATCGCTGTCGAGGAACAGCGCGACCTGCGCCCCCGGCTCCAGGGCAATCGCGTCGCCCACGGCCAGCTCGATACGCAGTTCAGCCTGGTTGGGGTCAGCGATTTCCATCAGCCGCTCGCCGGTCTGCACCGGTTTGCCGGTCCAGCGATCGGCGTCGGCAAACACCGCGATGCCATCGCGTTCGGCACGGACTTCGCTGCGTTTGAGCAACTCCCGGGCGTAATCGCGCTCAGCGCGTTTCTGCTCGACTCGTGCCGCCAGTAAATCTATCTTCGAACTGGATTCAGCATCGGCGAACGAACGCTGAGAGTTAGCCTTAAGCTCGGCTTCGGCCACACCCAGCGCACGCTCTGCCACATCGGCCTGGGCCTTGAGGGTCGTGCTTTCAAAACGCAGCAGCAAGTCGCCGGTTTTTACCGTCTGGTTGGGTTTGACCAGGAACTCGGCGATCACCCCATCCAGCGGCGCCGCCACCACGCGCCCTCCCAACGGCACGACTTCGGCAGGCGCCAGTACCGATTGGCGCACCGGAATCAACAACCCCAGCAGCAACACCGCCACCAACGCCACCTGACGTTTACGCGTCCAGCGCAGCCGCCAGGGTTTGCGCGGTTGCAGCGCCAGCCAGGCATGACTGTAGGTGTCGCCCAGTTGCGACAGCAGGATCTGTTCGGGCGGGTTCCACGCAACGTCTCGGGCCAGCCACAAACCGCCAAACACCTCGCCCTGATGATCCACCAGCGGCAGCCAGAAAACCTGGGCGCTGGAAAGGCTTTGCCAGTCGGCCTGAATCGGTTCGCTCAGCAGCGTGGGGGCAATCACTCGCGCCTGCTTCAACAGGTCGAGCTTGAACAACTGCGCTACCGCCTGTTCGACAAACGCCACAAACGGCGCGTTCGGGTCCACCGTGCTGACGCCGGTCACCGCCTGCACCTTGCCAGCAATCAACAACGCCGCATGGCGGAAACCGAAGAGTGCCTGACCGTCGTTGACCAGGTTGTAGGCCAGTTGCGCCGGGGTGCGAGCCGCGCGGGTCAGGCGTTCGAGGTCGAGAAACCGGGCGAACACCTGTTCGGCGCCGCCCGTCACCGGGGCGTTCACTTGAGCTCCGCGAAACGCGCCGTTCCGCTCATGCCAGCCAACAAGCCTGTGGCGTTGGGCAGCGTCGCCACCAGCAGCAAAGTCTGGCTGCCTTCATCAATCCGCGCGCCCAGGCGCTTGACCGTGGCATCCAGCGGCTGACCGGTTTCATCGGGCACAAAACTGAAGGTCTGGCCGGGCTTGAGCTTGCCCATCCAGCGCGATGGAATCAGCAAATGAATTTCCAGGGTCCGGTTATCGACCACATCCAGCAACGGCGCGCCGGCAGCCACGCTTTCATAACGCTGGACCTTGCGCTCGACGACTTGACCGTCGAACGGCGCCAGCACGCTGCAGCGTTTGACCTGCACCTGATAAACCTGGGACTGCGCCTGGGTTTCGCTGACCTTGGCCTCGGCCCGCGCCACTTCAAAACGCCCGACCGAATTCAACGCTGCCAATTGCCGGTTGTGCGCCAGCTCTTCACTGGCCCCACGGGTGGCAGCCTGCGCCGCATTGAGCTGGGCCTGAAAACCCGAGCAATCGAAACGCGCCAGGGTGTCGCCCCTCTTGAACGACTCGCCCTCGCTGAACGGCAACTCGACAATCCGCCCCGGCAACTCACTGGCGAGCACAGCTTGATCCCGAGCCCGAAGCACGCCACGGGCTTCGCTGCTGGCCTGCACACTGCCACCGACCGCACTGTTATCCAACAGCGGATCATCTGGCGCAGGCGTTTGCGCCTGTACTGCGCACGTTACAAAGGTCAATCCTAGAACCCAACTTCCAAAACGTCGCATAACCGTGACTCCCTTACGGATGGTCGGAGTCTACGACAGCGGGGGGTTGCGTCAAGCGAATAGCCATCATTGCTGAAAGAGCGCGCCAAGCGACCTGTGTTCATTTCCTTACAAACTGCCAAGACGCGTCCTGCGCCTTCCTCGGGCAGTCGTCCATTGCGGGCATGAGCGGCCAGCGTAATCTCGCCGTACAACCCCTTGTACGCAGCGATTTAGTTCATCTGGCCGTTAGGGGCGTAAAAACCGGCTTCGGCCTAATGCCGATCAGTTAAGAAGATCTCAGGTGACACACGCTCTTTGTAGCAGCTGGCGAAGCCTGCGTTCGGTTCGGGCCGCGTCCGAACGCAGCAGTCGTCAGATCAGTCCCTCAGTTCTTTCAGGCAAACCGCGTGTGCAGGATTTACGACTGCTGCGCAGCCGAACGCAGGCTTCGCCAGCTGCTACAGATCGTGTTTAGCTTAACTGATCGGCATTGGGCTTCGGCCGGTCTTTCAATTTTTGCGACCGATTAGCGCTGCACCGTCTCAGCCACCGGATAAACCGACTCCCACCCTCCCCCCAACGCCTTGTATAACCCCACCATCGCCAGCGACACCCCGGTAGAACTCTCGACCCATTGCTGTTGCGTCGCCAACAATTCGCCCTGCACCGTCAGCACGTTGACGAAGTCCACCGCGCCTTCCACGTATTGCTGTTGCGCGGTGCTCAGGGCGATCTGGTTTTGGCGTACGGCTTCGGCGAGGCTGTCGCGGCGCAGTTGGCTGGCGTTGTAGGCGGTCAGTTGATCGTCGATTTCATGCCAGGCGCGCAGCACGGTTTGCTGGTAGGCCAGCGCTGCTTCCTGTTGCTGGGCTTCGCGCAGGTCAAGCATGCCGCGCAGGCGACCGCCGTCGAACAGTGGCAGGCGCAATTGCGGGCCGATGCCAAACGAACGCGAGCTCCAGGAACCGAAATCGCTCAGTTGCATGGACTGCGAGCCGACGTTGCCCGACAGCGTAATCCGCGGATAGAAATCGCCCTTGGCCACGCCGATGCTTGCAGTCGCGGCATGCAGCCGGGCTTCGGCCTGACGGATGTCCGGGCGACGCTCGGCCAGTTGCGACGGCAGGCCGATGGCAACCTGACCCGGAGTCTGTGGCACCGGGGCGTCTGTGGATAACTCGGCTTGCAGCGCTTGCGGCGGCTCGCCCATCAACAGGCTCAGGGCGTTGATCAGTTGTGACTGACGCTGCTCCAGTGCCGGCAGGCGAGACTCGATGGCCGCCACTTGAGCGGCCGCTTCGGCGACGTCCAGGTCCGTGGCCACGCCGTCGGCCAGGCGCAGTTGCGAGAGCTTCAGACTGTGCCGGGCGACGTCGAGGTTCTGTTCGGTGACGGCCCGGGTGTTCTGCACACCGCGCAGCTGGATGTAGTCCTGAGCGGTTTCGGCCAACACCGAGAGCAGCACGCCGCGCCGATCGTTTTCCGCGACTTCGAGGGTCGCGTCGGCAGCTTCGGTTTCACGGCGCACGCGGCCCCAGAAGTCCAGTTCCCAGGACGCGGAGAAACCGGCGTCCCAGAGGTTGAACCCCGAGTCACCGCTTTTGCCCGACGGATCGCTCAGGCCCACCGAGCTATTGCGCTCGCGCCCGTAACTGCCGGTCGCGGCGGTGTGAGGATAACGGTCGGCGGTGATCACCTGGCGAGCGGCGCGGCTTTGCTGCAAGCGGCTGCTGGCGAGTTTCAGGTCGAGGTTATCGGTCAGGGCACGTTGGGTCAGGATCGAGAGTTTCGGGTCGTGGAAAATCTCCCACCAGCGTTCGTCCATGGGGTGGGTGGTGGTTTGGCTATCGGCAGTTTTGGACGGTTTTGACCATTCGCGAATTTGCTGTGGCTCCGGTTTTTCGAAGTCAGGGCCGACTGTGCAAGCAGTAAGGCTCATGACTAACAAGGCGCAAAAGGTAAGTTGAAACTGCCGGCCTCTTCGCGAGCAAGCCCGCTCCCACAGGGGAATGCATTTTAATGTGGGAGCGGGCTTGCTCGCGAAGGCGCCAGACGGGCCAACAAAGATTTTCATCGTTGAACGACCTCGCTCTTATCAACGCTGGCCGTATCAATCCTCGCCTCAACCGACATCCCCACCCGCAATCGCCCAGCCAGCGGCTGGCCCGGCTCAAGCACGATTTTCACCGGAATGCGCTGCACCACTTTGGTGAAGTTCCCAGTGGCGTTGTCCGGTTTGACCGAAGCAAACGTCACTCCGGTGGCCGGAGCAATGCTTTCGACCCGACCGCTCAACGCCTCGCCACCGAGGCTGTCGACACGAATCCGCACGTCCTGCCCCTGCTGCACATCCGTCAGTTGAGTCTCCTGGAAGTTGGCGACCACATAAGCCTGAGCCAGCGGCACCACCGCCAGAATCTTGCTGCCCGGCGTCACATAAGCGCCGACCCGCACCGCACGCTCACCGACCATGCCGTCCTGCGGCGCAACGATGCGGGTGTAAGACAGCTCGTAGCTGGCCATTTCCAACGCCGCTTGCGAGCGCTTCAACCCACCTTCGGCGGCATCACGCTGGGCGGTAAGGATCTCCACCTGCTTGCGTTCCGCCGCCAGCACCGCCGTGGCGTTGGCCATCCGCGCGGTGGCCTGGTCGATGCGCGTCCGCGCCTGTTGCGCGTTCTGCACCGTACCGGCGCCCACGCCCGCGAGGTGGTTATAGCGGTTCAGTTCATGCTCGGCGAAGGCCATTTCGGCCTTGGCCGAAACCACCGTGGCCTGAGCCTGAGCGATCACCGATGCCTGGCGCTCAAGAGTCGCCCGAGCGTTTTGCAGTTGCGCCCTGGCCACCAGGGTTTCAGCATCGGCGGCCTGGGCGGCGGCGCGCAGGTCCCGGTCATCGATCAACGCCAGTAACTGCCCGGCCTTGACCTGCTGGTTGTCCTCGACCAACACCTCCTTGATAAACCCTGCGACCCGTGGCACCACCAGGGTGATATCCGCCGAGACAAAGGCGTCGTTGGTACTCTGTTGCGTGCGCTTGCCGAACAGCCCCGGCGCGACCAGATACATCAGCACGCCAACCGCGATGGCTGCGGTAACGCCGACAGCCACTCTTTGCTTTGGATAAGTCGTCATAAAAACCTTCTGTTTCAATGAAGCATTCAATTCGCCGCGCGCGGCGGATAGATCCGCGTCGGCAGCCAGAAAATAAGCAGGATCAGCACCACCGCGACGCCGGCCATGCACAGATAGAGATCGGAAGACGTCAGCACCACGGCCTGCTCATGCAGCCGATGAGCAAGGCCGGCGCTGTCGCTGTCGGCCAAGGGCGAGTTGCCGAGACTGTCGACCAACATGGTCGAGTGAAAATGCAGCCGTGAGGTGGTCAACGCATCGAGTACGCCGGTGGCGATCACTGCGGCCAGGCCTTTGACGGTGTTGAACCAGGCCGAGGCGAACGGCCCTTCCATCGGCGTGATGCTGCCGGTGGAGAGCATCAACAGCGGCAACACCGCCATGGGCTGACCGAAGATTTGCAGCAGCTGCAGCCCATAGAAGTCGTCGCGAATCCACGCCGACGTCAGTTGCGAACCACCAATGCAGGACAACGCCAGCATGCTCAGACCAACCCCCAGCACCCAACGGCAATCGACCCGGCGCAGGTTGCACAGCGCCGCCACCAACGGCAGCGCGATCAATTGCGGCAGCGCCGCCAGCAGCATGATCGGCGCGGTCTGAATCGGCCGATAACCCTGGACCTGCGCCAGGTAGCTGGACGGAATGATCACCACCGCCAACAGCACCACCAAGACTCCGGCGAGGGTCATCAAAGCAAACGACAGATTACGAATGCCGAGCATCTGCAGCTTGAAAAACGGAATCGGCTGTGACCATTCGTTGATCAGGAACAGCACCAGCAACAGCAACCCGCCGCCGAGCAAAAAGCAGATGAGGCTCGATTCGAACCAGTCCAGCCGATTGCCCTGCAGGATGCCGATCACCAGCATGCAGATCGCCGGAAAGCCCAGCAGCAAGCCACGCCAGTTGAACTGCTTTAAGCGCTCCAGGCGCAAGGGGTCCTGGGGCAAACCGTAGGCCACCGCCGCCATGGCGATCAGGCACGGCACGATGATTTGCCAAAAGGCCCATTGCCAGCCGACGTACTCGGTCCATAACCCGGCCAATGGTGTGCCGAGGCCGGGACCGAACGTCGCAGTCAGGGCATAACCGGCCAGGCCGTATAGCTTGACGTTGGTCGGCAGGAAACGCAGCGCAACGGTCATCAGCATCGGCGGCAACGCCCCGCCGGCCAGGCCTTGCAAGATGCGCATGAGCAACAGACTTTCGTAATTCGGCGCGAACGGGCAGAGCACGCCGAGCAAGGTGAAGACGCCGATGGCGTAGAGGGTGAAACGCCGCAACGAGAACGTCACCGAACACCACGGCGCAAACGCCATCGCCGCCACCGAGGTCGCGGTGTAACTGGCGACCAGCCAGGTGCCTTCGTCGTAACCGATGGCCAGCGCACCGCGAATGTCGGCCAGGGCGACTTTGGTCACCATCTCGTTCAGGCCCGACACCAGTACCGCCAGCAACACGCCCACCAGACCGATGATGATCCGCGGACCGAAGACCGGTGGCGTAACGGCGGTGGGGCTCGCGGCGGCGAGAGGGGCCGTGAGGGAAGTCATTTACTGCTGCTCCGGAAAGGAAATACCGAAGCATTTTAGGAAGTGTAAGGCGTTACGAAAATTGACTTGTTGGAAGGTTATAAGTGCGTCAGACGCAGCAATACAAAAGCCAACATCAAAAGATCGCAGCCTTCGGCGGCGCCCACAGGCGCGTAGGAACTGCCGAAGGCTGCGATCTTTTGATCTTCAAACCGGTTGCGCGGCCAGCCAGGTCTCGTCGCAACAAGCCTTGAGGGTTTCGCGCATCCAGCGGTGGGCCGGGTCTTTGTCGAAGCGCGGATGCCATGCCTGGGTAAGCATCAACGTCGGCAACGGAATCGGCAGAGTGAATGAGCGCAGCCTCAGGCCCAAACGCCGCACGCTCAGCAGTGCTTCCTTGGGCACCGGCAGTAACAGATCGGAATCAGGCAGTGCAAACATCGCCGCATGGAAACTCGGTGCAATCACCGCCACCCGCCGTTCCAGCCCCAACGCCTCAAGCGCCGTATCAATCGGCCCGCGGGCGATGCCGCGACGGGACACGCTGATATGGGAAAACCCGGCGTAGCGCTCGGCCGTGACCTCTTCGGCAAACAACGGGTGATCTCCCGGGCCAAGCCAACGAACTGAGTGGAAAACAGGTTTTGGACCTTAACTTCCGGCATCGACGGGCGATTGTTACTGATGCTCAGGTCGATCCGCCCTTCGCGCAGCGCCTCATCGTCACCATCGCCTTCCGGAACGAAACGTAGTTCACAGTGCGGGGCTTGACGCTCCATCGTGTCGAACAATTTTCCGCCGTAAACGCCAACGAAAAAGTCATTGGCGCGAATGCTGAAGCGACGGCGCAACGTGCCCAGTTCCACTGCGTCCGCCGAACGGAACAACAGCGCCGCCTGCTCCACCACGTCCCGCACCTGCTCGCGCAATGCCAGTGCCTTGGGGGTCGGCACCAGTCCACGCCCGGCGCGCACCAGGATCGGGTCGCCAATGGCCTCGCGGATTCGGGTCAGGGTTCGGCTCATGGCCGCCGGGCTGAGGTTCATCCGCCGCGCGGCACCGACCACACTGCCTTCGTCGAGCAAGGCATCGAGGGCGACCAACAGGTTCATGTCCGGGAGTTGCATGCTGAGCACTCATGGCTGATCAGGATTGACTCAGGCGCAATGCTAGCAGTGAATCCCCCTTAGGAGCAAAGCTTGCTCGCGATTGAAGCGCCGCGGTGGGTCAGATTTACCGCGTAATCGTTCATCGCGAGCAAGCTTTGCTCCTACCGCTGCATCCCCCAGCGCTTCACCGTCACCCGCTCCAGCGTGTCGAACACCAGGTTCTCCACCAGCAACCCAATCAGTATCACCACCGCCAGCCCGGCAAACACCTTATCGGTGTACAGCTCATTACGATTCTGAAAAATGTACCAACCCAGACCACCCTTGCCACTGGTAGCCCCAAACACCAACTCTGCCGCGATCAACGTACGCCAGGCAAACGCCCAGCCGATTTTCAGCCCGGCAAGAATCGATGGCAGCGCTGCCGGAATCAGGATAAACAGCACAAAAACGCATGCCCTTGAGGCCGTAATTACGTCCAGCCATGCGCAGGGTTTCCGAGACGCCGAGAAACCCGGCGTAGGTGTTCAACGCCAAGGCCCACAGCACCGAATGCACCAGCACGAAAATCAGGCTGTTCTGTCCCAGGCCGAACCACAGCAACGCCAGTGGCAACAGCGCAATGGCCGGCAACGGATTGAACATCGAGGTCAGCGTGCTCAGCAGGTCGCGACCGAACTGCGTCGAGACCGCCAGGGTGGTCAGGGCAAACGCCAGCACGATGCCGATCAGGTAACCCTTCAACAATACGATCAGCGAAATCCAGACTTTGTTCAGCAACTCACCGCTGAGCAGGCCGTCATACAGGGCACTGCCGGTTTGCAGAAAGCTCGGCAGCAGCAGGTCGTTGTTCTGAATACACGCGACAACTTCCCACAGCACGGCCAGCAATATCAGGATCAGGCTTTTGCGCAACCAGCCTTGCTGCCAAAGGCGTTGCCCAAGCGGCAGTTCACGCTCCAGCGGTACGCTGGTCAGCGGCTGCAAGACGGTTTCGAATTCTTCACGCGGGGACGATAGATGGCTCATCGGGCAATCCTCTCAATGGCTCAATAAGCGATGCGAATGTCGGAAAAATCCAGCTCACGCTCGGTTTCCGGCGACTGGCCTTCATCGAACAACAACCGATGAATCCGCCGCGCCGATTCCTGGAACGCCACGCCACCGAGGCTGTGCAAGTCGTATTGATGACTATGGACTTGCGCCCGTACCCGACCCGGGTGCGGCGACAACAGCAGGATCCGATTGCCCACCACCAGCGCTTCTTCGATGGAGTGCGTGACGAACAACAGGGTGAACCGCACCTCTTCCCAGAGCAGCAGCAATTCTTCCTGCATCTTGCGCCGGGTGAGTGCATCGAGCGCGGCGAAGGGTTCGTCCATCAGCAGTATTTTCGGCTGCATGGCTAACGCCCGAGCAATCGCCACCCGCGCCTTCATGCCGCCGGACAAGGTGTGCGGGTAGGCATCGGCAAACGCCGCCAGCCCGACCTTGTCCAGATAGTGCAGCGCCCGCTCTTCGGCCTCTTTTCGCTTGAGGGTTTTCGACGCCAGCAATGGAAACATCACGTTCTGTTTGACGGTTTTCCACGGCGGCAGTTGATCGAATTCCTGGAACACCACGATCCGGTCCGGGCCCGGTGCGTGGACGGTCTGCCCCTGAAGACGAATCTCGCCCTCACACGGCTGGATGAACCCGGCGACCGCTTTGAGTAACGTTGATTTGCCGCAGCCGGATGGGCCGAGCAGCACAAAGCGGTCCGCCGGATCGATTTCGAAACTGACCTGATGGGTGGCCCGAACCACCCGCTGCGGCGTGCGGTATTCCAGGCTGACTTGGTCGACCGACAACAGCGCTTGGGCTGTTGCGGTCGGGCTGCTGGCCGTGTGGCCTTGCAAGGGGGCGTTCATCTTGATCAGCTCCCTTGCAGCGGTTTGGCGTCCTGGAAGAAGTAATCCTTCCACGACTCCGGTTTGTTTTTGATCGCGCCGACGCGGTAGAGGAATTCAGCCAGCGGGTAGGTGTTTTTCGGCGTGACACTGAATTCGAACTGCGGGTTATCAATGATTTTCAGCAGCGTGGCACGGTCGATTTTCGCCTTGGTGACGCGGATATAGGTGTCGGCAGCTGCGCCTTTGTCGTTCTGCGCAAACTCGGCCGCTTCGGTCAGGGCCTCAACGAAGGCTTTGTAGGTTTTCGGGTTCTCGTCGCGAAATTTCTCGGTGGCGAACAGCACCGTCGGCGAGTTTGGACCGAGCACGTCGTAGGAGTTGAGCACCACGTGGACGTTCGGATTTTCCAGCGCCTGATCCTGGAACGGCGGATTGGAGAAATGCCCGGACAACTCGGTACCACCGGCGATCAAGGCTGCGGTCGCGTCAGGGTGCGGAACCGCGACAGTGTACTTGTCAAGACGATTGAACTCCTTGTCGCCCCACTGCTTGGCCGCCGCGTATTGCAGGAAGCGCGACTGTACCGAGACCCCGACTGCTGGCACCGCAATGCGGTCCTTCTCGGTGAAGTCGGCGATGGTTTTAACATTCGGATTGTTGCTCAGCAGGTAGTAAGGGAAGTTGCCCAGCGAGGCCACGGCTTTGACGTTTTGCTTGCCGTGGGTGCGGTCCCAAATGGTCAGCAACGGCCCGACGCCGGCACCGGCAATGTCGATGGAACCGGAGAGCAACGCATCGTTGACCGCCGCGCCGCCCGAGAGCTGGGTCCAGTCGACCTTGATGTCGACGCCTTCCTGCTTGCCGTACTTTTCGATCAGGTTTTGATCGCGGACCACGTTGAGCAACAGGTAAACGATGCCGAACTGCTCGGCGATGCGAATTTCACCTTCGGCGTGGGCCACGGCCGGCGCCACCAGGCTACCGGCGACCAGGCTGAAACCGAGGCCGATGGCAGCCGCCAACGGCGCAAATGGAAGACGTTTGGACATGATGAATCTCCGACAAATCAGAAAGGCGCGTCGCCCTGGATGGTGGTGCGAAACAGCTTGCGGCGCAGGTAGCTTGGGCAGCCGGCGGCAAGGTGAATCAGCGAACGGTTATCCCAGAACACCAGGTCGTGGGGCTGCCACTGATGGCGGTAGATGTTCTGCGGCAGCACGCTATGGGCGTAGAGCTCGTCGAGCAGTTGTTTGCTCTCGTCTTCCGGCAGACCGACGATGCGAGTGGTAAAGCCTTCGCTGACGAACAATGCCTTGCGGCCGTTTTCCGGGTGAGTGCGGACGATCGGATGAACCACTTCGGCCACTTGGGCGAGTTGCTCCGGGGTCAGGGTCGGGCGCCAGTTGCCTTCAAATTTGGTTTCGCTGTAGCGCGCCGTGTAGGAGTGCGCGGCCGAACGACCTTCGACAGCTTTACGCAGCGCGCCGGGCAAGCCATCCCAGGCTTTATGCAGGTCGGCGAACAGGGTGTCGCCGCCCTCCGACGGAAGCTCCTGGGCGTGCAGCATCGAGCCCAGGCTAGGCAGTTCTTTATAGGAAAGGTCAGAGTGCCAGAACTTGCCGGCGTCACCGAGACCGACGGACACGCCGTTTTCGATGATGTTGGAAACAATGAGGATTTCCGGGTGGCCAGCCAGCAGGAACTGCTTGAGCACATGGATCTGCAACACACCGAAACGTCGGCTGAAGTCGATTTGCTGCTCGGGGGTAATGCGCTGGTCGCGGAACACCACCACGTGATGATCCAGGTGCGCGCGGTGGATGCGGGCGAAGTCCTGGTCATTGATCGGGCGGGACAGGTCCAGGCCGATGATTTCGGCACCGACGGCGCCGCTGAACGGGCGGATGTCGAAGGTTTGCGGCGCGACACTTTGAGATGCAGAAACAGCTGACATTTAAATCACTCCCACGCACGGCACGCTCAAGGGCGCGCGCGTCGATCAGAAACTCACGGAGGTCCCGTGTTGGTTCGTGTCGTGCGGCGCGCCGATTGGTCGACAGGTACGCAGGAGAGTGACTTTATAGATATAAGAATTGAAATTTAAATACCGTTAGTGAATAACGATATGGCAGAAAATCAAAAGATCGCAGCCTTCGGCAGCGCCTGCAGGTGTACGCCATACCCATGTAGGCGCTGCCGAAGGCTGCGATCTTTTCAGTTTACCGCTCGTGCAGCGCCTCGGCCCGCGCCCGGATAATCGGCTTGAGCAGGTAGCTGAGAATGGTCTTCTTGCCGGTAATGATGTCCACCGACGCCACCATCCCCGGAATAATCAGCAGCGGCTTTTCATCCGTGCCGAGATGACTGCGATCAGTACGCAGCTTGATGATGTAGTACGTAGTTTTCTTGTCTTCATCGGTGATGGTGTCGGCACCGATCTGCTCAAGCTTGGCTTTGAGCCCACCATAAATGGTGTAGTCGTACGCGGTGAATTTCACCGTCGCCTCTTGCCCTGGGTGCAGGAAGGCGATGTCTTGCGGGCGCACTTTTGCTTCCACCAGCAAGGTGTCGTCCAGCGGCACGATTTCCACCAGGTCGACGCCCGGCTGGATCACGCCGCCAATGGTGTTCACCAGCAGTTTGTTGACGATGCCGCGCACCGGCGAGGTCACCAGCGTGCGGCTGACCCGGTCTTCCAGTGCCTTGCCGGTGGCCTGGGCCTTGTTCAGGTCGGTGCGGGCTTCGTTGAGCTGAGTCAGCGCTTCGCTGCGGAATTTGCCGCGGGTCTCGTCAATCTTGCGCTGCACTTCCTTGATCGCCGATTCGGCGCGTGGAATGGCCAGGGTGGTCGCGTCCAGTTGCCCACGGGTTTCCACCTCGGCACGCTTGAGTCGCAGTACTTCCACCGGCGACACCGCGCCCTGAGCCACCAACGGCTCGGACATGTTGATTTCCTGGCGTTGCAACGCCAGGCCACTGCGGTACTGCGCCTGCTTGGAGGTGAACTCACGCAGCTCTTGCTGACGCTGGATCAACTGCTCCTGCAACCCCCCGATTTCGTCGTGCAATTGCTGACGACGGCTGGTGTACAGCGACTCTTCGCTGGCAGCCTGGTTCGGCACAGCCTTGAGGACATCGGCCGGGAAGTTCAGCGGGCGGTTATCGACCTCGGCGCTCAAGCGCTCGACGCGCAGCAGCATCGACAGGCGATCAGCCTCGGTTTCACCGACGTTGGAAGCGAACCGCGTGTCGTCCAGCCGAATCAGCGGCGCGCCGGCCTCGACGATCTGCCCTTCCTTGACATAGAGCTCGGAGACGATACCGCCCTCAAGGTTCTGGATTTTCTGGATCTTGGACGATGGAATCGCCTTGCCGTCGCCCTTGGTCACTTCGTCGATGACCGCGAAGTTGGCCCAGAGCATCAGGAACACGAAGAAGCCGATGATCGCCCAAATGGTCAGCCGCACCACGCGCGGCGCATCTTCGATCAGCGCTTTGTTCACTTCCGGCAGCGGTTGGCCTTGCAGCGAGGCGGAACCTTTGAAGTAACGGCGGATAGAGTCTTTGAAACCCGGCTTATGCGACACTGATCTGCCCCTTTTTCAACGCTTCCATCACTACGGCTTTCGGGCCATCGGCGAGAATCTGCCCACGGTCGATCACCAACAGGCGATCCACCAGCGACAGCAGCGACGCACGGTGCGTCACCAGCACCACGGTTTTGTTTTCAATCACCGCAGCCAGGCGTTGTTTGAGACGTTCTTCGCCCGTGTTATCCATGGCACTGGTCGGTTCGTCGAGCAGCAGGATCGGCGGGTTGAGCAACAGCGCACGAGCCAGGGCCACGTTCTGGCGCTGGCCGCCGGACAGGTTCTGCCCACGCTCGCCGACTTGCAGCTCGTAACCTTGCGGGTGCAGACGGGCGAATTCGTGGACACCGGCCAGTTCGGCGGCTTGCAGCACCAGTTCGTCTTCTACATAGCGCGCACCGGATACCAGGTTGTCGCGCAGGGTGCCGGAGAGCAATTGAATGTCCTGAGGCACGTAGCCGATGTTGTGGCGCAGCTCGCTGACGTCAATCTGACGGATGTCGACGCCATCCACCAGCAACGCACCGTCATTCGGCTGATAGAGGCCTACCAACAGTTTGGCCAGGGAGCTTTTGCCCGAGCCGCTGCGACCGATGATGCCGATTTTTTCGCCGGGCTTGATGATCAGGTTGATATTCTTCAGCGCGGCGTTTTGCTGATTCGGGTAAGTGAAGTTCAACTGACGGCACTCGATGGCGCCTTGCAGCACTTTGCGGCTCAGTGGGCGCTCTTCGAAATTGCGCTCTTGCGGCAGTTCCATCATCTGGTCGACCGAAGTCATGGTCACCCGCGCTTGCTGGTAGCGGGTCAACAGACCGGACAACGAGGCCAGCGGGCTCAGCGCACGGCCGCTGAGCATATAGCAGGCAATCAGACCGCCCATGCTCAGGTGGCCGTCGATGATCTGGTACACGCCGAAGACGATCATGATCACCCCGGCCAGTTGCTGGATCAGCAAGGTGATGTTCATCGCCAGGCCGGAAAGCATTTTCACCCGCAGTTCGAGGCGGCTGAGGGTGCCGATGGTCTGTTCCCACTGGTACTGACGTTCGCTTTCGGCGTTGTTGACCTTCACAGCATCGAGGCCGGCGAGGGTTTCGATCAGGCTCGACTGACGCTCGGCGGCGAGGGCCATGGTCCGTTCCATGGTCGCCACCAATGGCTTCTGCAGCGCATAACCGATCAGCAGGGCAATCGGGAACGCCAGGACCGGGATCCACACCAGGTGTCCGCCGAGGATCGCGATGACCATGAAGATCAACAGCGTAAACGGCAGGTCGATCAAGCTGGTCAGCGTCAGCGACGCGAGGAAGTCCCGCAGGCTCTGAAACTCGTGGATGTTCTGGGCAAAGCTGCCGACCCGGGCCGGGCGGCACTTCATGGCCATGCCGACGATACGCTCGAACAATGTGGCCGAGATAATCAGGTCGGTTTTCTTGCCGGCCAGGTCCAGACAGAGGCTGCGCAGGCTCTTGAGGATCAGGTCGAACAGGTAAGCGCCGGTGATGCCGATCGCCAATACCCACAGGGTCGATTCGGCCTGGTTCGGCACGACGCGGTCGTAGACATTCATCACAAACAGCGGCGCGGCCATGGCGATGATGTTGATCAGGAAACTGGCGGCGATGGCGTCGGCGTAAAGCCAGCGCGAACGCTTGAGGGTGTCGCGAAACCACGAACGCGCACGGGGGATCAGCGTGCCGTGATTGACGTCGAATTTGTGTTGGGGTTGAGCAAAGAAGACTTTGCCGATGTAGTCGTCGGCCAGCAGTTCACGGCTGACGACGCTTTCGCCGCCATCGGTTTCGCTGAGCAGCACGCGAGCCTGATCTTCACCGAGCCAGCCGAGCAGCACCGCACTGCGACCGTCCTTGAGCAGCAACAACGCAGGCATGGCAATTGCCGGAATGTCTTCCAGCTTGCGTTGCAGCACTCGGCCTTGCAGGCCGGCGCGAGCGGCTGCACGGGGCAGCAACTCGACGCTCAGGCGCTGTTTGGGCAACGGCAGGCCGGTGGTCAGCATCGCGGCGCTGGCTGGTTTTTGATGCAGCGTGCACAGAGCTAGCAGGCCATCCAGTAACGGATCGTCATGTAGCGCGCGTGGATCATGAATGAGTTGAACTCGACTGACTTCTGATTCCACGCTCGGCACTCTTGGCTAACAATTGAACAATGAAGGTTCTGCTCAATTCATACCGGGCAGTTGGACCTTTGGCTTCACGTCGTTCTGCACGACGGATGCCAACGGTGCGACCACTCCCTGGCTCTTGAGCAACTCGCCCATGGTCGCCTTGATTCGGTACTGAGTAAATAACTGAATGTTTTTGATTTCCTCCAAACGACGGGAAGCCGTGAACAGTTCGTTTTCACTGTCGAGCAAGTCGAGCAAGGTGCGCTGACCGAGGCTGAATTGCTTCTGGTAAGCGGTGCGCACGGCGGTGCTGCGGTCCACATATTGCTGGGCAATCGGCACTTGGGCGTTGGCGTTGTTCTGGGCGTTCCAGGCCAGGCCCAACTCCTGGTTCAACTCGCGCAGGGCGTTGTTGCGGATATCCAGCGCCTGGGTAGACAGGTAGGACTTGGATTCCAGATCAGCCTTGTTGCTGCCACCGGCGAACAGGTTGAAGCGCATGCGCAGCATAGCTTGCCATTCGTTGTTGTGGCCCACCTGACCGTCGAGGTTATTGTCGGCGGTGCGGCCCAGCTCGGCGTCAAAACGCGGGTAGAAAGTCGACTTGGCGGCTTCGTACTGCTTTTCGGCGGCGGAGATATCGGATTCGGCGGAACGCAGGATCGGGCTGTTTTCCAGCATCTGCTGGCGGGCTTCATTCAGATTGGCTGGCAGCAATGCCATGAACGGCGCCGGACGCTCCAGTTGATCGGGCATCTGGCCCACGGCAGCGAGGAAGTTGGTCTCGGCGTCGGCCAGATTGGTCTGTTCGGTGATCAGGTTGTTGCGGGCCTGAGCCATACGCGCTTCGGCCTGATCGAGGTCAGCGCCGCTGCCTACACCGCGGGAGGTGCGCAATTTGATCTGGTCGAAAATCCGCTCGTGGCTCTTCAGGTTTTCTTCAGCAAGACGCACAAATTCGCGGCGGGTCAGCACATCCAGATAGACCTGGGCGACGGTGAGCCCAGTGCGCTCCGAGGTACCGAGCAACGCATAAGCACGGGAATTAACGGTGGCTTGTTGACGCCCTACTTCGCTGGACGTCGCAAAACCGTCAAAAACCATTTGCGAAAGACGCAAGCTCGACTCGCCGCGGTTCAAAGTGTCCCAGTGATTGGTGCCGGTGTCGGCCCGGGTCGTGGCGTTGTCAGAGCCTTCGCGACCATAACCGCCGAGCAGATCGACCCGTGGCAGGTATCCACCTTTGGCTGCCTTTAATTGATAATCCGCGGCCAATCGACTGTTAACACCTGCCTGGATTTCCGGATGGACATCCAGTGCCTGTTGCATGGCTTCCGGCAAGGATTGGGCTTGGGCAAAACTGGCGGCGAGGGCGAAAGGTAAAGCCTTGAATAGGTACGAACGCATGTTGGAAATATCCCAGGACTTCTTGTCTTGAATCACAGCAAATAAAGGTGCTGCGTCGGATGATGGCAACCGGAATGACCGTATGTCGGAAAGTTCAAAACAGGAACTGGATCACACGCTGTAGGACAGGTCGCCGCTTAAATATCAATGTGACATTACTGGGGCGATTGTTTAGGATGGCACCCATAAGGTCAATAGTTTGGCATAAACTTAATAGCTAAAGAACATAGCCAAATTATTGACGAATCGTAGCGTCAAGCTTGTGCGTTAATTTTTAAAAAGTACGTCCAGACTGCTTTGGCGAGTTCGCCATCAGGTCCATGGAAGTCAACTGAACGTGACACCCGGAGAGTCTTCAATGAGCAGTGTTGTTGCCATCGTCAAAAGCATTGTTGGTCAGGTTTTCGCGGTGTCCCCAGAGGGCGTCCGCCGCGTGCTCGTTGAAGGCGACCGTCTGTTTGTCGGCGATCAGTTAGACACCGGTGCCGCTGGTGCCGTCACGCTCGAATTGGCCGATGGCCGGACCCTGGACCTGGGCCGCGACACTCAGTGGAGTGGCAGCGCACCGGATTCCACCACCGACCTCGCACAGGCCACTGCACAAGCCGCGCCATCGGTTGAAGAACTGCAACAAGCCATCGTTGCCGGCGCCGACCCGACCACCGATCTTGAAGCCACTGCAGCCGGCCCGGCAGCAGCAGGTACGGGCGGAGCAGCCGGTGGCGGTCACAGTTTCGTGGTATTGGATGCAACCGCTGGCCGGGTAGACCCGACCATTGGTTTCCCGACCGCGGGCATCGGCTCTGCCGCGCTGGCCACACAAAACACCGTCGGTGCCCAGACCACCAACAACGCCACCGTCGTTAACGCCTCGACCCTGAGCCTGAGCGCCACGCCGACCATCACCGAAGCCGGTGGCGTACTGGTTTACACCGCAACCCTGACCCAGGCACCGACCAGCGACCTGACCATCTCCCTGTCCAACGGCTCGGTGATCGTGATTCAGGCCGGCCAGACCACCGGCACCGTCAACGTGACACTGGCACCGCACGACACCGTCTATAACGACGCGACTCAGATCAACGTTACCGTCACTGGCACCACCGGTGGTGCCGGCATCCTCGTCATCCCGCCGACTGTGCCGGCCGTGACGCAGGTCACCGACACTATCGACACCACGACCGTCACCTTGACGGCGGGTGGCAGCGTCACTGAAGGCGGGCAAATCACCTACACCGCAACACTGACCAGTCCGGCTCAGACCCCGGTTACCGTGACGCTGTCCAACGGTTCGACCATCACCATCGACGCCGGTAAAACCACTGGCACCGTGAACGTTCCGACGCCAGCCAATGACGTCTATAACAATGGCAGCACCGTCAGCACCACGATCACCGGCACTACGGGCGGCAATTTCGAGAACCTGGCGCCGAACCCGGCCCCGGCGGTCACGACCATTACCGACTCTGTCGACAACACCGGGCTCACCCTGACAGCGACGGGTAGCGTTACCGAAGGCGGCCAGATCACCTACACCGCCACCCTGACCAATCCGGCCCAGACGCCAGTGACCGTGACGCTGTCCAACGGTTCGACCATCACTATTGAAGCCGGTAAAACCACCGGCTCGGTGCACGTCGATACCCCGGCCAATGACGTCTATCAGAATGGCAGCACTGTCAGCACCACGATCACTGGCGCAACGGGCGGCAACTTCGAACAGCTGACCCCGAGCCCGGCTCCGGCCGTAACGACCATCACTGATTCGGTGGACACCACTACCGTTACGCTGACAGCAGGCTCGACGGTCACCGAAGGCGGCCAGATCACTTATACCGCCACCTTGACCAACGCGGCGCAAACGCCAGTGACCGTGACGCTATCCAACGGTTCGACCATCACTATTGAAGCCGGTAAAACCACCGGCTCGGTGCACGTCGATACCCCGGCCAATGACGTCTATCAGAACGGCAGTACCGTCAGCACCACGATTACCGGCGCTACTGGCGGCAACTTCGAACAGTTGACCCCGAACCCGGCTCCGGCCGTGACGACCATCACCGACTCGTTCGACAACACTGGCCTGAGCCTCACCGCGACCGGCACTGTCGTTGAAGGCGGCCAGATTATTTACACCGCAACCCTGACCAACCCGGCCGGCACGCCGATGACCGTGACCTTGAGCAATGGCTCGGTCATTACCATCGAAGCGGGCAAAACTACCGGCAGCGTCACCGTCGATACCCCGCCGAACGACGTCTACAACAATGGCAGCACCGTCAGCACCACGATCACCGGTACTACCGGCGGTAATTTCGAGCAACTGACCCCGAGCACTGAGCCGGCGCTGACGACCATCACCGACTCGAAAGACACCACAGGCCTGAGCCTGAGCGCGACGGATACCGTGGCTGAAGGCGGTTCGATTGTTTACACCGCGACGCTGACCAACGCGGCTGGCACCCCGGTAACCGTGACCTTGTCGAACGGATCGGTGATCACCATCGATGCGGGCAAAACCACGGGCACCGTCACCGTCCCAGCGCCAGCTGATGACGTCTATAAAGATGCCGGCAAAGTTGAAGTCACCGTTAAAGATGCCACGGGCGGTAACTTTGAGAATCTGGTGACCAATCCGGCTGCGGCCGTGACCAACGTCACCGATACCATCGACACCTCGACCGTTACTCTGAAGGCTGATCCATCGGCGGCTGAAGGCGGCACCGTCACTTACACCGCGACAGTCGGCCAGCCAGTGACTGGCAGCCCGGTCACCGTGACTTTGGCCAACGGCCAGACAATCACCATCGACATCGGTAAAACCAGCGGCACCGTTAACGCTGTTGCACCGAACGACGCTCTCAATGGTCATGCACCACTGACCAACTCGATCACTGGTGTGAGCGGCGGTAACTACGAAAACCTGGTTGCTGACAAAACCCCAGTCAGCACCACTGTGACCGACACGGTTGATACCACCACGCTGAGCCTTGGCGCGACTGACTCGGTCGCCGAAGGTGGCCAGATCGTTTACACCGCCACTCTGACCAACGCGGCTGGCACACCAGTGACCGTCACGCTGAGCAACGGCTCGGTGATCACCATCGACGCTGGCAAAACTACCGGTTCCGTGACCGTCGCGGCCCCGGCCGATGACGTGTACAAAGATGCCGGCAAAGTTGAAGTCACCGTCAAAGATGCCGCTGGCGGCAATTTTGAGAACCTGGTGACCAATCCGGCTGCGGCCGTGACCAACGTCACCGATACCATCGACACCTCGACCGTCACCCTGAAGGCTGATCCATCCGCGGCTGAAGGCGGCACCGTCACCTACACCGCGTCGGTTGGCCAGCCTGTGACAGGCAGCCCGGTCACCGTGACTTTGGCCAACGGCCAAAACATCACCATCGATATTGGTAAAACCACCGGTACCGTGACCACCCTCGCGCCAAACGACGCGTTGAATGGTCATGCGCCACTGACCAACTCGATTACTGGTGTAAGCGGCGGTAACTACGAAAATCTGGTCGCTGACAAAACCCCAGTCAGCACCACTGTGACCGACACGGTTGATACCACCACGCTAAACCTTGGCGCGACTGACTCGGTCGCCGAAGGTGGCCAGATCGTTTACACCGCGACGCTGACCAATGCGGCTGGCACGCCAGTGACTGTCACCTTGAGCAATGGCTCGGTGATCACTATCGACGCCGGCAAAACTACCGGTTCCGTGACCGTCGCCGCTCCAGCCGATGACGTCTATAAAGACGCCGGCAAAGTTGAAGTCACTGTCAAAGATGCCGCTGGCGGCAACTTTGAGAACCTGGTGACCAATCCGGCTGCGGCCGTGACCAACGTCACCGATACCATCGACACCTCGACCGTCACCCTGAAGGCTGATCCATCCGCGGCGGAAGGTGGCACCGTCACCTACACCGCGACCGTCGGGCAGCCAGTGACAGGTTCGCCAGTGACCGTGACTTTGGCCAACGGCCAGACCATCACCATCGACATCGGTAAAACCAGCGGCACCGTTAACGCTGTTGCACCGAACGACGCTCTTAATGGTCATACGCCGTTGACCAACTCGATCACCGGTGTGAGCGGCGGCAACTACGAAAACCTGGTCGCCGACAAAACTCCAGTCAGCACCATTGTGACCGACACGGTTGATACCACCACGCTGAGCCTTGGCGCGACTGACTCGGTCGCTGAAGGTGGCCAGATCGTTTACACCGCGACGCTGACCAACGCGGCCGGCACACCAGTGACTGTCACCTTGAGTAACGGCTCGGTGATCACCATTGATGCCGGCAAAACCACGGGCACCGTCACCGTCGCCGCTCCGGCCGATGACGTTTACAAAGATGCCGGCAAAGTTGAAGTCACCGTTAAAGATGCCACGGGCGGTAACTTTGAGAATCTGGTGACCAATCCGGCTGCGGCCGTGACCAACGTCACCGATACCATCGACACCTCGACCGTCACCCTGAAGGCTGATCCATCCGCCGCTGAAGGTGGCACTGTCACCTATACCGCGACGGTTGGGCAGCCTGTGACAGGTTCGCCAGTGACCGTGACTTTGGCCAATGGCCAAAACATCACCATCGACATCGGCAAAACCACTGGCACCGTCACCGCAATTGCACCGAACGACGCGTTGAATGGTCATGCACCACTGACCAACTCGATCACTGGTGTGAGCGGCGGCAACTACGAAAATCTGGTCGCCGATAAAACCCCGGTTTCGACTAACGTCACTGACACCGTAGACACCACGACCCTCAGCCTGAGCGCGACTGATACCGTGGCTGAGGGCGGTTCGATCATTTACACCGCCACCCTGACCAACGCGGCTGGCACCCCGGTAACCGTGACCTTGTCGAACGGCTCGGTGATCACCATCGATGCGGGCAAAACCACGGGCACCGTCACCGTCCCAGCGCCAGCTGATGACGTCTATAAAGACGCCGGCAAAGTTGAAGTCACTGTCAAAGATGCCGCTGGCGGCAACTTTGAGAACCTGGTGACCAGTCCGGCTGCGGCCGTGACCAACGTCACCGATACCATCGACACCTCGACCGTCACCCTGAAGGCTGATCCGTCCGCGGCTGAAGGTGGCACTGTCACCTACACCGCGACAGTCGGCCAGCCAGTGACTGGCAGCCCGGTCACCGTGACTTTGGCCAACGGCCAGACAATCACCATCGACATCGGCAAAACCACTGGCACCGTCACCGCAATTGCACCGAACGACGCGTTGAATGGTCATGCACCACTGACCAACTCGATCACTGGTGTGAGCGGCGGCAACTACGAAAATCTGGTCGCCGATAAAACCCCGGTTTCGACTAACGTCACTGACACCATCGACACCACCAACCTGTCGTTGACCGCAACCAACTCGGTGGCCGAAGGTGGCCAGATCGTTTACACCGCCACTCTGACCAACGCGGCCGGCACGCCAGTGACTGTCACCTTGAGCAATGGCTCGGTGATCACCATTGATGCCGGCAAAACCACGGGCACAGTGACGGTCGATGCACCAAAAGACGACGTCTACCTCGACGCCGGCAAGGTCAGCGCCACAATTACCACCGCGACCGGCGGCAATTTCGAAAGCCTCGTACCGAGCACGGCTGCGGCCGTGACCAACGTCACCGATACCATCGACACCTCGACCGTCACCCTGAAGGCTGATCCGTCCGCGGCTGAAGGTGGCACTGTCACCTACACCGCGACAGTCGGCCAGCCAGTGACTGGCAGCCCGGTCACCGTGACTTTGGCCAACGGCCAGACCATTACGATCGACATCGGCAAAACCAGCGGCACCGTCACTGCCGTTGCACCGAACGACGCTCTCAATGGTCATGCACCACTGACCAACTCGATCACCGGTGTGAGCGGCGGCAACTACGAAAACCTGGTCGCCGACAAAACTCCAGTCAGCACCATTGTGACCGACACGGTTGATACCACCACGCTGAGCCTTGGCGCGACTGACTCGGTCGCCGAAGGTGGCCAGATCGTTTACACCGCCACTCTGACCAACGCGGCCGGCACGCCAGTGACTGTCACCTTGAGCAATGGCTCGGTGATCACCATTGATGCCGGCAAAACCACGGGCACAGTGACGGTCGATGCACCAAAAGACGACGTCTACCTCGACGCCGGCAAGGTCAGCGCCACAATTACCACCGCGACCGGCGGCAATTTCGAAAGCCTCGTACCGAGCACGGCTGCGGCCGTGACCAACGTTACCGATACCATCGATACCTCGACCGTCACCTTGAAGGCTGATCCATCCGCGGCTGAAGGTGGCACCGTCACTTACACCGCGACGGTTGGCCAGCCAGTAACGGGCTCGCCAGTCACCGTATCGTTGGCCAACGGCCAGACCATTACGATCGACATCGGCAAAACCAGCGGCACCGTCACTGCCGTTGCACCGAACGACGCTCTTAATGGTCATGCGCCACTGACCAACTCGATCACTGGTGTGAGCGGCGGCAACTACGAAAATCTGGTCGCCGATAAAACCCCGGTTTCGACTAACGTCACTGACACCATCGACACGACCAACCTGTCGCTGACCGCAACCAACTCGGTGGCCGAAGGTGGCCAGATCGTTTACACCGCGACCCTGACTAACGCGGCCGGCACGCCAGTGACTGTCACCTTGAGCAATGGCTCGGTGATCACCATTGATGCCGGCAAAACCACGGGCACCGTGACGGTCGATGCACCAAAAGACGACGTCTACCTCGACGCCGGCAAGGTCAGCGCCACAATTACCACCGCGACCGGCGGCAATTTCGAAAGCCTCGTACCGAGCACGGCTGCGGCCGTGACCAACGTTACCGATACCATCGATACCTCGACCGTCACCCTGAAGGCTGATCCATCCGCGGCTGAAGGTGGCACCGTCACTTACACCGCGACGGTTGGGCAGCCTGTGACAGGTTCGCCAGTGACCGTGACCTTGGCCAACGGCCAGACCATCACCATCGACATCGGTAAAACCAGCGGCACCGTTAACGCTGTTGCACCGAACGACGCGTTGAACGGGCATGCGCCACTGACCAACTCGATTACTGGTGTCAGCGGCGGCAACTACGAAAACCTGGTCGCTGACAAAACCCCGGTTTCGACTAACGTCACTGACACCGTAGACACTACAACCCTCAGCCTGAGCGCGACGGATACCGTGGCTGAAGGCGGTTCGATTGTTTACACCGCGACGCTGACCAACGCGGCTGGCACACCAGTGACCGTCACACTGAGCAATGGCTCGGTGATCACTATCGACGCCGGCAAAACTACCGGTTCCGTGACCGTCGCCGCTCCAGCCGATGACGTCTATAAAGACGCCGGCAAAGTTGAAGTCACTGTCAAAGATGCCGCTGGCGGCAACTTTGAGAACCTGGTGACCAATCCGGCTGCGGCCGTGACCAACGTCACCGATACCATCGACACCTCGACCGTTACTCTGAAGGCTGATCCGTCCGCGGCTGAAGGTGGCACTGTCACCTACACCGCGACAGTCGGCCAGCCAGTGACTGGCAGCCCGGTCACCGTGACTTTGGCCAACGGCCAGACAATCACCATCGACATCGGTAAAACCAGCGGCACCGTTAACGCTGTTGCACCGAACGACGCTCTCAATGGTCATGCACCACTGACCAACTCGATCACTGGTGTGAGCGGCGGCAATTACGAAAACCTGGTCGCCGACAAAACCCCGGTTTCGACTAACGTCACTGACACCATCGACACGACCAACCTGTCGTTGACCGCAACCAACTCGGTGGCCGAAGGTGGCCAGATCGTTTACACCGCGACCCTGACTAACGCGGCCGGCACGCCAGTGACTGTCACCTTGAGCAATGGCTCGGTGATCACCATTGACGCTGGCAAAACCACGGGAACCGTGACGGTCGATGCACCAAAAGACGACGTCTACCTCGACGCCGGCAAGGTCAGCGCCACAATTACCACCGCGACCGGCGGCAATTTCGAAAGCCTCGTACCGAGCACGGCTGCGGCCGTGACCAACGTCACCGACACCATCGACACCTCGACCGTCACCCTGAAGGCTGATCCATCGGCAGTTGAAGGTGGCACCGTCACTTACACCGCCACAGTCGGCCAACCAGTGACTGGCAGCGCGGTCATCGTGACCTTGGCCAACAGCCAGACCATTACGATCGACATCGGCAAAACCAGCGGCACCGTCACTGCCGTTGCACCGAACGACGCTCTTAATGGTCATGCGCCACTGACCAACTCGATCACTGGTGTGAGCGGCGGCAATTACGAAAACCTGGTCGCCGACAAAACCCCGGTTTCGACTAACGTCACTGACACCATCGACACCACCAACCTGTCGTTGACCGCAACCAACTCGGTGGCCGAAGGTGGTCAGATCGTTTACACCGCGACACTGACCAACGCGGCCGGCACACCCGTGACCGTCACGCTGAGCAACGGCTCTGTTATCACCATTGACGCTGGCAAAACCACGGGAACCGTGACGGTCGATGCACCAAAAGACGACGTCTACCTCGACGCCGGCAAGGTCAGCGCCACAATTACCACCGCGACCGGCGGCAATTTCGAAAGCCTCGTACCGAGCACGGCTGCGGCCGTGACCAACGTCACCGACACCATCGACACCTCGACCGTCACCCTGAAGGCTGATCCATCGGCAGTTGAAGGTGGCACCGTCACTTACACCGCCACAGTCGGCCAACCAGTGACTGGCAGCGCGGTCATCGTGACCTTGGCCAACAGCCAGACCATTACGATCGACATCGGCAAAACCAGCGGCACCGTCACTGCCGTTGCACCGAACGACGCTCTTAATGGTCATGCGCCACTGACCAACTCGATCACTGGTGTGAGCGGCGGCAATTACGAAAACCTGGTCGCCGACAAAACCCCGGTTTCGACTAACGTCACTGACACCATCGACACCACCAACCTGTCGTTGACCGCAACCAACTCGGTGGCCGAAGGTGGCCAGATCGTTTACACCGCCACTCTGACCAACGCGGCTGGCACACCCGTGACCGTCACGCTGAGCAACGGCTCGGTGATCACCATCGACGCCGGCAAAACCACGGGCACCGTCACCGTCCCGGCGCCAGCCGATGACGTGTACAAAGACGCCGGCACCGTCCAGGCCACCATCAAAGGTGCCACTGGCGGTAACTTCGAGAACCTGGTGACCAATCCGGCTGCGGCCGTGACCAACGTCACCGACACCATCGACACCTCGACCGTTACCTTGAAGGCTGATCCATCGGCGGCTGAAGGTGGCACCGTCACCTACACCGCAACCGTCGGCCAGCCAGTGACTGGCTCCGCGGTCACCGTGGCGCTGGCCAATGGTCAGAACATCACGATCGACATCGGTAAAACCACTGGCACCGTCACCTCGATTGCACCGAACGACGCGCTCAACGGTCACGCTCCATTGACCAACTCGATCACTGGTGTGAGCGGTGGCAACTACGAAAACCTGGTCGCCGACAAAACCCCGGTCAGCACCACCGTGACCGACACCATCGACACCACCAACCTGTCGTTGACCGCAACCAACACCGTCGCTGAAGGTGGCCAGATCACCTACACCGCCACCCTGACCAACGCCGCTGGCACCCCGGTCACCGTGACTCTGAGCAACGGCTCGGTGATCACCATCGACGCCGGCAAAACCACGGGCACCGTGACCATCGCGGCACCGGCCGATGACGTTTACATCGACGCCGGCAAGGTCAGCACCACGATCACCAATGCCACCGGTGGTAACTTCGAGAACCTGGCCACCAGCAACACGCCTGCCGTGACCAACGTCACCGATACCATCGATAAAACCGAAGTCAGCATCACCGGCAGCACCTCGGTGACTGAAGGTCAGACCGCCAGCTACACGGTCAGCCTGACGCACCCGGCGCAAACCGACGTGACGCTGAAAATCGTCTACAGCGGCACTGCCACCGACGGTTCGGACTTCACCGGCGTATACACCGTGAAGATCCCGGCCGGTGCCAGCACGGCCACTTTCAACGTCGCGACCATTGACGACAAGATCACCGAAAATACTGAAAACTTCGTGGTCAAGATTGACTCGGCTACGGGCGGCAACTTCGAGAGCCTGGCAGTCAGCGCCACCAACGGCAGCATCAGCACGACGATTATCGACAACGATGCGCCGCCGGTCATCGACCTCGATGCCAACAACTCCAGCGGCGCCACCGGTGCCGATTACAAGGTGACGTTCACCGAAGGCACCACTGGCCAGGGTGTGTCGATTGCCGACACCGACCTGAAAATCACTGACCCGGACAGCACCATGCTGACCAGCGCCACTATTGTGCTGACCAACCGTCAGGACGGCGATGCGCTGAACCTGGGCAACAGCGTCAATGGCATCACCATCAATGCCAACAGCACCAATGGCACTGTCACGCTGACCCTGTCGGGCAATGCGACGCTCGCTGACTACATGCAGCAGATCAAGAACATCAGCTTCACCAACAGCAGCCACGACCCAAGCACCGTGCCACGGATTATCACCGTGACCGTGACCGATGGCGGCAATTACTCGAATGTCGCGACCACCACCGTCAACGTGGTGGCCGTGAACGACGCGCCAACGGCTGCACCGGTTAACGTCACCGGCACCGAAGACACCCCGCTGATCCTCGGCTGGTCGACCTTCGGCGTCAGCGATGTCGACAGTCCCGCCGCGAGCCTGGGTGTGAAAATCACCGGCCTGCCGGGCGACGGCAAATTGCAGTACTTGAACGGCTCGACCTGGACCGACGTCACGACCAACCAGACCGTCACCAAGGCCGACATCGACGCTGGCAAGCTGCGCTTCACCCCGGATGCCAACGAATCCGGCACCAACGGCTACGGCGGCACCGGCCTGGGCAACAATCAGGCGGACTACGCGCAGATCAAGTTCCAGCCGACCGACGGCCAGGCCCTGGGTAATACCGGTACGGTGACAATTGACATCACGCCTGTGGCCGATGCGCCGTCGTTGAGCATTGCAGACAACAGCGTCAAATCCACCGGGCTGGTCAAGGACGTCTGGACCGGTCTGTCGGGCCTCGGTACCGATGGCAGCGGGGCGCCAACCGCCACGCTCAAATCGGTGATCGACGCTGCCGGTACGCCGAATACCATCGGCAACGTCACTAACGTGCAGTCCGATGGCAGCGTGGCCGCTGGTACGGCGTCGAAAACCTTCGGCCTGATCTACCTCGAAGCCGGCAAAACCTACACCTTCACCGGTACCGGCGATGACAGCCTGTTGGTAACTATCGGCGGCAAAACCGTCGCGGCCACCACGTGGGGCGCGGGCGGTCAGTTGAACGGTTCGTTCACCCCGACCACCAGCGGCTACTACACCCTGGACATCTACCATCACAACCAGAGCGGCCCGGCAGCTATGACGTCAATCTGTCGGTCAATGGCGCCACCGCCATCGACCTGAGCAGTGCCGGCGTGCCGCTGTACACCGGCGTGGCGGATCTGGCGGCGGCTGGCGTGACGGTTTCCGACCTGCACGGCACCAATGGCGAAGGCTATTACGACGGCTACAAACTCAACACCGGTTTCGAAGGCACCAATGTTCACCTGAGCGCGATCAATACTGCACTGACCGACACCGACGGTTCCGAAAGCCTGAGCGTGAAAATCAGCGGTATCCCGGCAGGCTCGGTCCTCACCGATGGCGCCGGTCACACCTTCACCGCCACCGCCACCGCCGGCGAAGCCAACGTCACTGGCTGGAACCTCGGCACGCTGACCGTCACCCCGCCAACCTACTTCAACGGCCAGTTCAACCTGACCGTGACCTCGACCTCCACCGAGGCACTGGGTAGTTCTGCCATCACCACGGCGCAGATCCCGGTCACCGTTTACCCGGCGACGTACAACGCGATTACCGCCACGGCAGCCAGTGACACCATCACCGGCACCGACGGCAACGACATCATGATCGCCGACATCGGCGGCCTGACCGTGGTGCCGGGTACTAACTACAACATCGCCTTCATGGTCGACAGTTCAGGCAGCATGAGCGCGTCGTCGATCAGTTCGGCCAAGGACTCGCTGACCTCGGTGTTCAACACCCTGAAGCTGAGCATGGGCGGCAACTCGGGCACCGTGAACATCTTCCTGGTGGACTTCGATACCCAGGTCAACAAGTCGGTGTCGGTCAACCTGAACGATCCAAATGCGCTGGCGACCCTCAAGACAGTCCTGGACTCGATGTCGTCCGGCGGCGGCACCAACTACGAGGATGTGTTCAAAACCACAGCCAACTGGTTCCAGAGCGCGGATGCGGTGGCTAACACCGGGGCGAAGAACCTCACGTACTTCATCACTGACGGCCAGCCGACCTACTACCAGAGCGGCGAGCAGACCAACCCGACGCTGTACGGCAACGTGAAGCTCGATGACGTGGTGAAAACCAGCAACTACAAGCCGGGCGATACGTTCTCCACGACCATCGACAGCACGCACATTCTGAACATCAACAGTGCGGGCGTCGCGACACTGCAAACCACCAACTGGTGGGGTGGCTCGAGCTCCAGCAACCTGGGCACCGTTCACGCTCAGGGCGACGGCACCTACGAGTTGTCGAGCCTGGCGGGCAGCGGTAACAGCACCGACTCCTCCACCACCAGCAACGCGGGTAGCAGCTTTGCATTGCTGGGCAATCTGTCGAGCGTCGAAGCCATCGGCCTCAACAGCGGTGTCAGCCTCAGCGACCTGAAGCCGTATGACACGGATAAAACGCCGCAAACCAACATCGATCCGAAAGACCTGGCCAACTCGATCATCGGTCACACCGAAGCGACGCTGCCAGGTTCCGACACCGTCAATGGCGGCGACGGCAACGACATCCTGTTCGGCGACCTGGTGAGCTTCACCGGCATCGCCGGCGAGGGCTACCAGGCCATGCAGGCGTTCGTCGCCCAGCAAACCGGCGTGGACGTCAGCAAAGTCACCACCAGCAACGTGCACCAGTTCATCACCGAGCACTACACCGCGTTCGACGTGTCCGGCGCCCATGACGGCAACGACACGCTGCTCGGCGGCGCAGGTAATGACATTCTCTTCGGCCAGGGCGGCAACGACGTCCTCGATGGCGGCAAGGGCAATGACATCCTGCTCGGCGGCACCGGTAATGACACGCTGATCGGCGGTTCGGGCAACGACATCCTGATTGGCGGCGCGGGTGCCGACACCTTCGTCTGGAAGGCCGGCGATACCGGCAACGACGTGATCAAGGACTTCAATGCGAGCGAAGGCGACCGCATCGACCTGCGTGATTTACTGCAGGGCGAGACCGGTAGCACCATCGACAACTTCCTGAAGATCACCACCGTCGATGGTGTGTCGTCGCTGCAAGTCAGCTCGGCGGGCAAGCTCAACTCCACAGACACTGTGGCGGCGGCACCGGACGTGACGATCAAACTGGAAGGCAACAACTGGTCCACCGCCAACATCCACTCGTTGATTGCCGGCAGTGACCCAACCATCAAAGTCGACCACAACAACACCTGATCCAACGTAAAACGGCCGCCCTTCCGGGGCGGCCGTCACGTTTGCGTCCATCTCACCGGTGACGATTGCGTCGCCGCACCGCATACTCGCATGCCGTTGGCTATGCTGCTGACAGCATGACGCCGGTCCATTTTTGAGGGATGCTCAATGTTTTACGTGCAACGCGATGCGCAAGGTCAATTGGTGCGCGTGGAAGCCGCGGCCTACGCCGAGGCCACGGAAACACTGCCGGCTGATCATCACGAGATTCAGGCCTGGTACGCCAACGAAGTGATGGAAACCAGCCTCAAACAGCTCAAGCAGAGCGACCTGGAAATGATCCGGGTACTCGACGACTTGATCCAGGTGCTGACCAGCAAAGGCGTGATCCGCGTCACCGACCTGCCGGCCGCCGCACAAGCCAAACTGATGGACCGGACCCAGGCCCGGGAAGCGCTGGGCGGGTTGAGCCATTTGATCGATGATGATGAGACGGGGTTGATCTAAACCTCCAGTAAAAGCAAAAGATCGCAGCCTTCGGCAGCTCCTACAGGGGAATGTGTACCTGTAGGAGCTGCCGAAGGCTGCGATCTTTTTCGCCGCCCAACAATGCTAAGTGAGCGCTAAGCCTGGGGCTGAGTCTGAATCGGCGGCGATTCAAGGTGATCCAGCGCCCGCTCTACCAACAAATGAACCCCATCGGCCATTCGGCTAAGCGCCAACGCGACGCAACGGCGTGAGCCATCGACATCGTCTGCGAGGTCGGCGGCGATGGCGCTGATGGATAAAGAGTCTTCGGAGGCGTTGGCCAACAGGGCTTCAATGTCGACGTCGGGGGAGACGGTGAAGAGCTTGCCTTTGCGGGGCTCCGGGGGATTCGGCGTTACCTTGAACATGTTGTATCTCCATCTGTGTATTGGGAGCTACTACCGTTCGCTTGCACGCGAATAGGGTGGCAGCTGTGCGCGAGTGTGCAAGACCGGGCAGACGGACCCCGGCAGATAGTTCCCGAAAGAAAGATCTCCCACGCACAGCCGCCATAACAGAAACTACGAGCATCAGTTTGCTCGCCAAGTAACCATGGCGTTGCGCGTCGTCTTTTACCCGGACTTGCACGTCCGTGTCACCGATTTTTCAGTGAAAAAGCCAGACTAGCCTTGGCTTTTGGACGAAACAAGTTCACCAACACCGCTACAACTTGAAGGAAATCTCCTAGGACCTTGTGGCGTCAGCCGAATACTCCGGCGCCTGTGCTGACGCCTTCGCGAGCAAGCCCGCTCCCACAGTTGATCTTCAGTGAACACATAATGTGTGAACGACTGAGCTCTAATGTGGGAGCGGGCTTGCTCGCGAAGACGGCCTCATTGACGACTCAACTATAAAGCCTTACTTCCAGGGCTTAGGCTCACCAAACAACTGCCCCTGAACCCCATACAACCCCATCTCGCGAATCACCGACAACTCACCTTCGGTCTCGACCCGCTCGGCAATCAACGGCAGGTCAATGCTGTGCGCCGCCCGCTGAATCGCCTCGATGAACAAACGCTTGTCACTTTCCTGATCGATCGCCCGAATGTAGCTGCCATCAATCTTCAAATACGCCAAGCCCAGCCGCGCCAGGTTACCGATCATGCTGAACCGTCCGCCAAAGCGCTGCAGGCTCAGGGAGAACCCAAGCTCGCGCAAGCGCCGGGTCAACTGCTCCAGCACCGCTTGCTCGGGCAATTGCTCCTCACCAATCTCCAGGGTCAGCCGCTCGCCCAGGTTTGAATGCTGGCGCAGGATTTCAAAAATTTTATTCAGCGCCTTCGGGTCCGCCAGCGTCGCCGAAGACAGGTTCAGCGCCAGCGACTCTTCATGCCCGGCCATTTGCCCAAGCACCAGTTCCAACATCAACCGATCCAACCGCGCCGTCCAGCCAAAACGCTCCAGCCACGGCAGGAAACGCCCGGCGGGAATGGTCTGGCCCTGATCATCGATCAATCGCGACAGCACTTTGTAATGCAGCACCAGCGCGGTGTCCTGACTTGCGACGACCGGCTGGAAGTACAACTCAAACCGCTGCTGATTCAACGCCCCATCAAGCAGTTTGTGCCACGCATGATGGTCATCGCCAACACTGGCCGAATCACTGTGATCCAGACACGCCCAGCTCTGTTCGCCCTGACCTTCGGCCTGCGCCAACGCCTGGTCCGCCAGCCCGAGCACCGCTTGCGGCGAGTCGCCATGAACAAACGGCGCCAACCCGATAGATGCCACGCACGCCACGTCGGTCGCGCCGGTCGCATGCAAACTGGCCAATGCGCTGTCGAGGTTTTGCGCCAGTTGCAGCGCTTCTTCACGCACCAGCCCCGGCGCCAGCACGGCGAATTCACCACCGCGAATCCGCGTGACGAGGTTCTGGGTTTCCGGGTACTTGGCGCATTCGCGGGACAACTGCTCGCCCACTGCTTTCAACAAATCATCGGTGCGCTGACCACCCAGACGCTGGTTCAAACCGGCCAGATCCTTGACCCGCAACAGCAGCAGATAACCGGAACTGGCCTGCTCCGGGTTGCTCACCCTAGTGTTCAATTGCATGTCGAAATAGCGTCGGTTGGCCAGGCCCGTGAGGTTGTCCTGATAGGACTCGACCCGCAGCTTTTCACTGCGCTCGGCCTGTTCCTGGAACAGCGCCTTGAGCTTCTCGACCATCTGGTTCATCGCTTGCACCACCCGGCGCAGTTCCGGTGTGCGCGGCAGTTCCGGCAGGCTGAGGAATTCGCGGCGGGCGATGGCGTGGGATTGCTTGACCATGTAGTCCAGCGGTTTCAATTGCCGGCGCAACAATAGCGCGCCCAACACCGCACTCACCGCGCCGCAGATCAGCAACCAGCCGAGACTGCCCAATGCGCTCTGCCAAAGCTTGGCCAGGGCAAACATCGGATGGCTGACCACCTCGACTCGCGCCGCCTGCTCCCAGCCACGGCTGACCAGCGCATCACCACCAGCGGCTTCGAGACCGATCAGTTTGACGAACCAGTCCGGCACGTTGTTCACCGCCGGAATGCCGCTGCGCTCGACGATGGTTTGATCGGTCTTGAGGTCGACCACGCGGATGCTCGCGTAATAACCGCTGTCGAAAATCGAACTGACCAGCAACTCGACCATCGCCGGGTCGTCGATGTTCGGTGTCAGGGACAGCGCCAGCGCCGTGGCTGCGTCCTGGGCGTGGGAACGCAACTGGTTGACGTACTGAGTGCGCGAGCTCTCCAGGCTGACCATGAAGCTGCCGGTGAAGGCGACCACAAGGAACAGACAGATAGCGATCAACAGCTGTTTGAACAAAGACATCTAAGCGCGTGCTCCTAGTTAGTCGTCTCGACCGGAAATCCTTCGGCCTGCATTTTTTTCAACACATCCTGCCAACGGGACAGGCGCTTGGTGTCACCGACTTTCTTGTTGCCCTTGGCGCCAGGCAGGTACAAGCCTTCGGCATTGAAAGAGTAGACCGGCAGCAAATCGGTTCGCTGGCTGGCCGGCTTGATCTCGTTGATCAGGCTGTCGAGCACCAGCGGCATGGCCTCGGGCGTCGAATAGTAGGTCAGCACCATGTGCGCCCGGTTCAGGCGCAACGCCTTGACGTAGGTGATGCGCAGCTTGTCACTGGAAACCCCGAGATGGCGCAGGCTGAAGTACTTGGCGATGGCGTAGTCTTCGCAGTCGCCGGCGCCCTTCCACAAGGCTTCGATGGGGGTTGCCCAGTAATCTTCCTGATGCCACAGGTCGATGTCTTCCTCGTAGCGCATTTGCTTGTTGAAGAACAAGTTGACCACTTTGAGCTGTTCCAGCTCGCCGACCTGTTTCTGGGTCGCCAATAAATGCTGCCAGGCATCGATGCGCTGCTGCCCCTCGCCCAATGGTCCGTATAGGGCCTGGGCACGACGGCTGATCAGGGAAAAATCCCAATCGGCATGCAACCCGCCCAGCATGACGCCGGCCAGCAGCAGCGCGCAGCACAACCAGCGCAACATCCGGGGGATTGCGAAACGTACCGCCAATGCGAGGCATCCAGGGTAGGCAGGTGGGAATCGGTTGATGGTGAAGGTTAGCCCGATAAAAGACAATGGCACGGTGCAATCACTCGCGACACGCTAAACTTTGTATGGCGGGCGTCATGAAAAAATTCGTCCGCACGAGACCGAGCCTTGAGACAATCCTTTACGTGGTTTGACAACCTGTACAGCAGTCACTAGTGTCCATTTGGATCCAAAACAAACTTCAGTCAATCAGGGTGCGTTGTCGTGACACAGAAGCCCAATCCTCTGAACAGCATCAAGGTCAACGGGCCGATTCCCGCTCACCTGGCACGCTCGGTGATCGAAGAAACCCTGCGCTCAGCCATCCTCGACGGCCGCATTCCCTGCGGCACGGCCCTGCGTCAGCAAGATTTGGCCGACCTGTTCGGCGTCAGCCGCATGCCGGTGCGCGAAGCCTTGCGCCAACTCGAAGCGCAAGCGTTGCTCAATGTGGTCGCTCATAAAGGCGCCGTGGTCGCAGCGCTGGTTCAGGGCGATGCCACAGAAACCTATGAGTTGCGGATCCTGCTGGAAGCCGAAGCACTGCGTCGTTCAATCCCTTTGCTCGAAGCCGCGGATTTCGAACTGGCTGGCCGCTACATCGACGAATTGGAAACCGAACACAACTACACCGAAATTGGCCGGCTCAATCGCCTGTTCCACATGGCGCTGTACGGCAAGGCACCCAATCGTCGGCTGTTACGACTGGTCGAAGACGGGTTGAACGAAGAAGAACGCTTCCTGCGCTTCAACCTCGAGGCGATGGGCCTGGGCAAGTTGTCCCAGGAAGATCACCGGGAGCTGCTGCGAGCCGCCGAAGAGCGGGACATCGAACGCTCGGTCAAACTGCTCGAACATCACCTCAACCGAGGCGTCGAGGTCATCACGCGCTACCTCAATAGCACTGCCGCCCAGAGCAGGAAAACCTCGAAGTAATCCGCAATCACCCACGTGAGCGAGCACACTGAATGTGTTCGCCTCGCGGCTGCAATATTTGACTGACTCCCGTCCTGGGCTACTCGGCGAACAATTTTCTTACAAATCCCCTTTTGCTCTTCCCCGGGCCGGTAGTGCAATGCCGCTCCTGCCTGCTCCTGGCCCTGCCTTGTAACGCCCTCCCGAGCCCGATAATTGCACCCCAAGAATGACGCACCAACGATAGCGGCGGCCGTCGTTTACGCTCACTCTTGGGTCTGCCAACCCAATAATGACGGACGGCGCACCGCACCTGCGGGGCAGTCGCCGCACCAAGAACCTACGGAAGGAGTCTTGCCACGGGAAAGGAAGTAAATGGTGTATTCCCGGCCAACTTCCACCCCCTCAGATCAAACCAACGAACGCAGTTATAAAGTTGCTTTGAGTGAGGTATTCACTCTCTTATTCGATTCTGACTTATATAAGCCGGAAGGAGCAACTTCATCTATATAAAACTCAAACTAAAAGTTTTATTGGAACTTGTCGCGCCCGAAAAAGTTGAACTATCAAATAATATAAAAATAACTTGCCGGGAACTTTACTGATGTATTAGTTTTTCTCCGCCGCTACTGGATCCGGGCAAGCAATGCCCAGATACGGTACCCGCGGGGGCTCTACCTGGAACTGATCCACCCTTCACACACATCAATTCGATTGAGGCCTGCGCTCGCCCCTATAAAACATCAATTCACCATCGCTTATTGATTTGTCACAACCCACGGTATTCCAACAACTTATAGGCTCGCCCATGAAACCGACTAAAGACCGTCTCAATCAAAAGAAAGCCGAACTTAGCGCTCACCCGATCTTTGGCGAAATACATTCGTTGTCAATCTTGCAGCGCTTCATGGAAACCCATGTCTTTGCCGTTTGGGACTTCATGTCGCTGACCAAGCGCCTGCAGCAGGAACTGACCTGCGTGCAACTGCCCTGGCTGCCACCGCGAGACCCGCAAGCGGCGCGGCTGATTAACGAGATTGTGCTGGGTGAAGAGTCCGATGATCGTCCCGCCAATGGTCACTACAGCCATTTCGAGTTGTACCTGGATGCGATGCGCGAAGTCGGTGCAAATACCGCAGCGGTGGAGCGCTTCGTGGCGTTGCAAAAAGAAGGCGTGAGTTATGACGTGGCGCTGCAAAGCGTGAACGTCGACCCCGCTGCCGCTCAGTTCGTGCGCAACACCTTGCACACCGCGCTGCATGCGTCGGGTCATAGCGTGGCAGCGGTGTTCCTGCATGGCCGGGAAAGCGTGATCCCGCAGATGTTCCAGCGGATTCTCGACGACTGGGGCATTGGCCTCGACCAGGCCCCGACCTTCCGTTACTACCTGGAACGCCACATCGAAGTCGACTCCGAAGACCACGGCCCGGCCGCTGAAAAACTCCTCGCCCGCTTGATCGATGGCGACCCTCAACGCCAGGAAGACGTCTACGCCAGCGCCATCGCCGCCGTGGAAAGCCGCATCGCCCTGTGGGATGGCTTGCGCGTCAGCATGAGCGAAACCGTCGGCGAGGTGAGCGCATGAACGCTGCTGACTACCAATCCTTCGCCGACGCCTGGGAGAACCGCGCGACCATCCGCACCCGCCCCCGACGCGTGCTGGAGAACGACGAAAAGCTGATCTACCCGTTGAGCCGCCAGCCATTGGTGCTGAGCGAAACCTTCCTGCGCGAGTGCCCGGAACAACGGGACTTCGCCCTGGTGCAGACGCTCTACAAGTTCATCAACGACGTGGTGATTTTCGAAACCGAGATCGTCGACAAGACCGCTCGCAGCATCGCCAAGAATCGCTTCGCCGTGGCTTTCCCGTTCGCTTGCCGCTACGACGCCATGACCGTGGTGGTGGATGAGGATTACCACGCCTTGGTGGCGATGGATTTCATGCAGCAGACCGTTGCCATGAGCGGCATCACGCCGATCGAACTGCCGGATGAAATCGAGTTGAGCCGGGCGATTCCAGCCGCCGTTGCGCTGGCACCGGAACACCTGCGCAGCGCCGTGGAACTGATCTGTGTGGCCATCGCCGAAAACACCGTGACCGGCGATGTGGCGGCGTTCGCCAAGGACGACACGGTCAAGCAGTCGATCAAGGGGCTGATGGCCGACCACTTGCTGGACGAGGGTCGTCACTCGAGTTTCTGGGCACGGCTGGTACGCATCTACTGGCACACCGCGAGCGAAGCCGACCGTCAGTGCATCGCGCAGATCCTGCCGGTGTTCATCGGCCACTACCTGACCAACGACATCCAGAAGTCCTTCGACTTCCGGTTGATCGAGTCTTTGCAAATCAGCGACACCGCGCGCCGGGCACTCAAGAGCGAAGTGTCGGGGTTGGCCTTCCCGATCAATCGCCATCACCCGCTGGTCGCCAACATCGTGCGGTTTTTCCGCAGCAGTTCGCTGCTCGATTCGCCGTGCGTTCAAGCAGCCCTGAGCGACTACCTGGTTTAACGAGGAGAACATCATGAGACGTCTCGACATTGTGCTCATTGGACAAAGCCAGGCCTTGACCGACCTGGCGCTGGAGCTCGAACAACATGGACATTCACTGGTGCGGCAGGCCGTTATTGGTGAGCGAACGTTGGGCAACGTCGACTTGTTGATCGACGATGCCAGCCTGGCCTTTCCCGACTTCGGCGACGTGCCGCGACTGACGCTGCAGTTGGGTGTCGGGGACCCAAGGGCTTTTGGCCTGCCAACCCTGGACCTGCTGTGCACGTACGGTTCGACGCTGTTCACTCGTGTTCCGATTGCCGACGAACCTGGCGGCAATGGCCAGGCGTTGCGCCTGCGCGCGGTGGCAGAACTGGTGGACCACGTGGCACTGCTGATCAGTCGTTTCTCCCAGGATGCCGAGTATTTCCGGCTCACCGAGCCGACAACGCCCGCCCACTTCGAGCAGGCCGAAAACCTGCTGTATCTGGAGCGCCTGGCCTTCGTCCATCAACTCAACCTCACCGCTCAGCCCGAGCTGCTGCGACTGGGCCGGATCCCGATGATCGAGCGGCTTGAACAGCGCTTTATCGAATGCGCCGAACGACCTGCGCTGAACATCGCCGGCATGTCGCTCAATTACCGCCAATTGCATGACCACAGCCGCGCTATCCAGCAGCGTTTACAGCCGCTGCTCGAGCAGCACCAGGGTTCGTTGGTGGTGGGCATCTGCCTGCCGAAATGCAGCGCGCTGTATGCAGGGATTCTGGCGATTCTCGGCAGCGGGGCGGTGTACTTGCCGCTGGAGCCGAGCCATCCGCTGCAACGTCAGCAGTATATTCTGCAGAACGCCGGGGCGGTGTTGTTGCTCCACGATGGTGAGCATCCGCTCGCCGCCGAGATGCCGGGGCTGGACATCAGCTGCATCGACCTCGATGACGTCAATCTTGATCAACCATTGATGCGTCAGCGACCGGCTCTCGACGCGCCGTGCATGGCGCTCTACACCTCGGGCACCACCGGGCACCCGAAAGGCGTGCTGCTCAGCCAGGCCAACCTCGCGCACTTTACTGCGTGGTACGCCGACTATGTGCAACTGACCGAGCAGAGTCGGGTGTTGCAGTTTTCATCGTTGAGTTTTGACTCGTCACTGATCGATATCTTCCCGACCCTGCTGCAGGGCGCCGAGCTAATCGTACCCAATGACGATCAACGCCGTGACCCGCTGCAACTGGTGTCGCTGATCCGTCATCAGCAACTGAGCCACGCCTTCTTGCCCCCGGCGTTGCTGAGCATTCTGCCCCTGGAGCAGTTGCAGGTACTGGATCACGTCATGACCGGCGGCGACGTCTGCGAACCCTACGTCATCGAGCAACTCACGCGACAGGGCAACCTCTACAACCTCTACGGCCCGACCGAAGCCACGGTGCTGATCACCGCGCGGCAGCTGCGGCCCGGCGACAACAACCGCACCCTCGGCGGCCCGATCGCCAACAGTCAGGTGCTGATTCTCGATGAGGACTTTCAACCGGTGGCCGAGCAGAGCGTCGGTGAGTTGTACATCGTCGGCCCGGGGTGTGCCTGGGTTACCTGAACAACCCGCAGCAGACCGCCGAGCGCTATCTGAACCTGAGTTTGCCGAACGGTGAAAGCCTGCGCGCCTACCGCACCGGCGACATGGCGAAGTGGACCCGCGACGGCATCGAGCTCTGCGGGCGGCGGGACAATCAGGTGAAGATCCGCGGCTTCCGGGTCGAGCCGGAAGAGATCGAACGCTGCCTGCGGGACAGCCAGTTGTACCGCCAGGTGGTCGTGGTCATCGACAGCCATCGACGGATTCTGGCCTTCCTTGCCCAGCCTCAGGAAGACCAACCCGGCGCCGCTCGCGAAGCGCTGAAGGCCCACGCGGTGCAATTTCTGCCGGACTACATGCAACCCGGCGCCTGGACTGAGCTGGCGAGCATGCCGTTCGCGAGTAACGGCAAGGTTGATCGAAAGGCGTTGCTGGCGCTGCCTGTGAGCGTGCTGGAAAACAGCGCCCGCCGGTTACCCACCAGTGCCGATGAAGCGCTGTTGCTGGAGATCTGGACCGAGTTGCTGGAGCTGCCGGCGAGCGATATTTCCACCGACGAAAGCTTCTTCAACCTCGGCGGTCACTCGATCCTGCTGTCGCGCATGTTGCTGCGTTTGCGCGAGGAGTTCGGCCGGAGCATCTCGATCAATCGCTTCATCGAATTGCCGACCATTGCGAAACTGGCGACGCTGGTGCGCGGTTCGGGCACCGAAGAAGTATTGAGTGAGCAGGCCATGGCCGATGCCTTCCGCGAGCTGGACGTGCAGCCATTACCGGTCAGCCGAATGGGCGATGTGCACAAGGTAATCGTCACCGGCGCCAACAGCTTTGTCGGCGTGCACATCGTCGAGGCGTTGCTCGCATGGGGGGCCACTGACGTCGCCTGCCTGGTGCGCGACGGTGGCGGGCAATCGGCGGCGGAGCGCTTTGCCCTCGCGTTACGCGAGAACCGTCTGGAGCATCTGGACTTGAGCCGGGTGCGGGTTTACGCGGCGGACATTACGCGTCCGTCCCTGGGGCTTGCAGTGGATGTCTACGAGCGACTGGACCGGGAGTTCGGCGCGCTGGTGCACAACGCGGCCAACGTCAATCACGTACTCGATTACGAGTCACTGGCGCGGGACAACGTCGAGCCGATTTTCGAGTGCCTGCGTTTGTGTGAGGGACGCAGCAAGAAGATCTTCAACTTCGTCTCGACGCTCTCGGCGTCCAGCACGATTTCCGCCGATGGGCGGGTGCTCGAATTACCGGCCGCGCAGACGCCTCCGATCTACATCAAGAACGGCTACAACCTGTCCAAGTGGGTGGGCGAGCGGATCCTGGAGCGGGCGCGGGAGCACGGCGTGCGGGTCAATCTGTATCGCCCCGGCAACATCAGTTTCAACAGCCTCACCGGCGTCTGCCAGCCGCACAAGAATCGTTTGATGCTGATGCTCAAGGGCTCGATCCAGCTCGGCCAGGTGCCGGAGTTCACGCTCAATTTCGACCTGATGCCGGTGGACTTCCTCGCCCGTTTCATTGCCTTCCATGCCAGCCGTTATCAGCCGGAACACGCGGTGTTCAACCTGCACAACCCTGAACCACTGAGCTGGGACGCCTACGTGGATTCGTTTCTCGAAGCAGGCCGGGAGTTCTCGATGGTCAGCGTCGCCGACTGGCAACAGCAACTGGGCCGGGTCGACAGCGACAACGCGCTGTTCGGCGTGCTGGGTTTCTACCTCAACGGCTTTGAGGAAGACATCGGCGACATCTCGATGATCGGCCACGACAACGCCCAGGCCGGTGTCCGGCAAATGGGCGCGCACTACCCGGAAAAATCCCCGGCGCTGCTGCGACGTGGTTGCGACTACCTCAAAGAAATCAATTTCATCTGACCCACCCAACTGGAGCAAGACCATGACAACTCTGCAACCCGATACCCTGATTAAAAACCCTCACGGCTGCCACGTTGTGTCTTCGGTGGATGTGCCGGCGGACGCTATGAAGGTCTGGGAGGTGGTCGGTAACTTTGCCGGCTTCGATGCCTTCATCCCATCGCTGTCGCACATCGAAATGACCGGTGAGGGCGTATCGTCCTTGCGCAAGAAATTCTTCAAGGACGGCAACCTGGTGGTCGAGCAACTCAACTCCCGAGACGACCAGGCACTGAGCATGACCTGGACGACCATCTACAACACCTTGGGCGTGGCCAATTTGTGGGCGGCGATGAACGTCGAATCGTTGGGGGCAGGTAAGTCCCGGGCGACCTGGACCATCGTCGCTGAACCCGCACAAGGAGGCGCCGAGGCGTTGCCGGGGTTCAAGGATTTCGTCCAGGGATTTGCCGATGATGCGATGAACAATGTGCAGAAGTTGTTTGCGTAAGGTATGAAAAAGCCCGCTGTGGATAACTCCACAGCGGGCTTCTTTACATCGATGGATCAGATTTTGAAACTGTCCACCAATTGCTTCAACCGGTTGGCCTGCAACGACAAGGCATCGCAATCCTTCAACGTTTCATTGAGGTTGGCCACGCTTTGCTGGTTCAGCAGGTTGATCTGGTTGACGTCGACGTTCAGGGTTTCCACCACCGCCGTCTGCTCTTCGGTGGCCGCGGCTACCGACTGGTTCATGCCGTCGATTTCGCCAATGCGCTGAGTCACGCTGACCAGCCGCAGACCAGCCTGGTTCGCCACTTCGACGCTCTCTTCACTGGAAACCTGGCTGGCGTTCATGGTGGTCACCGCTTCGCGAGAACCGATCTGCAGCGAGGTGATCATCTTATGGATCTCCTCGGCCGATTCCTGGGTACGGTGTGCCAGGTTACGCACTTCGTCCGCCACTACCGCAAAACCACGACCGGCTTCACCGGCCCGGGCCGCTTCGATCGCTGCGTTCAATGCCAGCAGGTTGGTTTGCTGGGAGATGCCTTTGATCACATCCAGAATGTGCCCGATGTTGTCCGTGCTGGCATTCAGGGTTTCGATCTGAGTGCAGGACAGGCTGATTTTCTGCGACAGCTCGGTCATGGCCAGAATGGTTTTTTCCACCACCTGACGACCGTCATCGGCCTGCTCGCTCGCGCCGCTGGCGTGCTGTGAAGCATCTGCCGCGTTGCGGGCGATTTCCTGGGTGGCGGCACCGAGTTCGTTGATCGCGGCGGCCACACTGTTGGTGCGAGCGCTTTGTTCGTCGGAACCGATGATCGAGGCGTTGGACGACGCCATCACGCGTTGCGACAGGTCATGGACCTGACGGGTCGCTGAAGACACTTCGGAAATTGACGCATGAATCCGCTCTACGAACTGGTTGAACGCACCGCCCAGCTCACCAAACTCGTCTTTGCTTTCCACGGCCAGACGACGGGTCAGATCACCTTCGCCCTGGGCGATGTCTTTCATCGCGCGGCCCATGGTAGTCAACGGGCGCATCAGCACGTTGATCAGCAAGCTCAGCAGCACTGCAATGGCGCTCACGGCGATAAACATCGCAATCAGTGCCGAGGTGCGGAATTGGCTCAAAGGCGCGTAGGCCTTGTCCTTGTCGATCGACAGACCGATGTACCACTCGGCATTCGGCAAACCGGTCACCGGGGTGAACGAGAGGATACGATCTTGCTTGTTCAGGGTGACTTCCTGGTTGCCCTTCTCGATGCGCACACTGGAACCCGGATAAATGTCTTTCAGGTTCTTCATCACCTGATCTTTGTCCGGGCTGACGATGACTTGACCGTCGGCGCTGACCAGGAACGCGTGCCCGATACCGCCAAAGTCCACCGAGTTGATGATCTTCACCAGGGTTTCGAGGCTCAGGTCGCCACCAACAACGCCGAGCAACTCGCCGTTCTTTTTCACCGGCAGGGCGATGGTCACTACCAGCCCGCCCACCGCTGCCATGTAAGGCGGGGTCAGCATGGTCTTGTCGGCAGCGACAGCTTGTTTGTACCAGGGACGCTGACGCGGATCGTAGCCATCCGGCATCTTCGCGTCAGGGCGTTGGGTGAATACGCCATTCGCCTGGCCGACGTAGGTGAACTGGAAGTTCGAGGTGAGGGCAGGTTGATCCACCAACCCAGGCAGATCGGCACTCGCACCTTGGTGGGCGACGTTCTGTGCCAGGTTTTCCAACACCAGTACACGGCCGCTCATCCAGTTCTGCACGCTGCTGGCGGTCAAGTCGCCAGCTTGCTGGACGGAGGACTCGAGACTTTCCCGGATCGTATTTCGCTGTAAATAGTCGTTGTACAAAGTGAACAACGCGAAAGCCAGCACTACGACGCCAGAAGCGGCCAGCAGGATTTTATGGCTGAACTTAAGATTCATTTCATGGGACTTCTTATGCAAAAAGTGGGGATGCGTTCCGGATTGCAACATTCCATGTAACAGCGCAGACGGCTTTCTGAGGCCGCTCTACTTTGGTGCACGCATGTCTCACCAGTCTTTCGGCACGAGAAGGAGAAATCTTAGGGGTTTGTATGAAATGGCTGGAATTCAGGCCGGATTCCCGCCGAACGGCGTGCTAGAGCATTCGGGTTAACCTTATTTCCATTACTGCCTGGCAGTTTGTTACTTGAAGTTTTCCTGCTCCAAAACGACAAAACCCCTGTCTGCGTTAGCGAGACAGGGGTTTCGGAATTCAATCTTGACGATGACCTACTCTCACATGGGGAAACCCCACACTACCATCGGCGATGCATCGTTTCACTGCTGAGTTCGGGATGGGATCAGGTGGTTCCAATGCTCTATGGTCGTCAAGAAATTCTGTGACCAGCCCGTTACCGCAGTAACGTGCCAGCAAAAAATGGTGACTTCTA
>NZ_JAEKEZ010000015.1 GCF_016650815.1 Pseudomonas sp. TH31
GTTTGTCGAACAGAAAAATCCCGTGCAACTGGTGCAGCGCCTGCACCCGTCGGGCGAAGGTTTTCTGCAGGCGCGGCGTCTGTTCACCGTCGAAACCATCGGCCTGAATCCAGTCCACAAGACTGGTCAGCACCAGATCGGCCTGGGTAAACGTGTCTTCAGCCTGCTGAGCCATCGCCCGGGTGAGGTTAGATGATGCGACTTGCGCCAGGGCCAGGTCATGGCGGCGTGACTGCTCCAGTTGCAGGTACAGCAAGCCGCACAGACATAGGCACACCGCTGCGATAAACAGCACTGCAGCCTTGAGCAGAGGCAGGCGTTTCAGGGCACCGGGAGCGTGGTGCAAGTCATGAATGGGGATCGGCAAAAGTGCTTCCTGGAGGGCACGGCGCGGGCGAAAGGCCAAAAGCCCTTATTTTTTGTGAGCTTAGTCTACGGGGGCGTCAGGGGCCAATGGTAAAACCGTCTCTGCTAGGATCACAGGCCTCAAGCCCTGTCCCGACAAGTGTGCCCAAGGAGGAAAAAACATGACTGCCCACCCGCACCCAACCGCCATCAATACTGCCGTTTTCGATCTCGGTAATGTACTTATCCGCTGGAACCCCAGAAACCTTTACAAAAAGTTGTTCGGTGACGACGTAAAGGCCATGGAAACCTTCCTGGCAGAGGTTTGCCACACCGCCTGGAACGAACAACAAGACCAGGGCCGGACCTGGCAGGAAGCGATCGAGGAAGCCATCGCCCGGCATCCGAATCAGGAAGCGCTGATCCGCGCCTACCGCGAACGCTGGGAAGAAATGCTCGGCGGCGCCATCGAGGACACCGTGGCGCTCCTCGATGAACTGCACGCCAACGGCATCCGGCTGCTGGCGCTGACCAACTGGTCCGCCGAAACCTTCCCGATTGCCCTGGAGCGTTTCGAGTTTTTGCAGCGATTCGAGGGGATTCTGGTGTCGGGCGTCGAGGGTGTGATCAAGCCTTCACCGGAGATCTTCCAGTTGCTGGCGTCACGCTACGACGTGGATAGCACTCGGGCGGTGTTCATTGATGATCACCGGCCGAACATTGAAGGGGCCAGGCGCGAGGGGTTTCACGCCGTCCAGTTCTTCGACGCGGCGCAGTTGCGCAAGGATTTGGTGGCGCTGGGGTTGCCGGTCAACGCAGGCTGAAATCGGGGATACCCCATTCGCGAGCAGGCTCGCTCCCACAATGGATCGGTGCCGTACATAAAATCCGTGTCCACTGAAGATCAACTGTGGGAGTGAGCCTGCTCGCGATGACGGTTTTACATTCAACACGTGTGTGCCTGGTCGTCCGCTATCGCGAGCAGGCTCGCTCCCACAGGTACTGCGTTTTAACTGACCGATTTCAGCGCGACGGTGGTACCCGAATATCGCCGTCACGGCACTGAGTCTTCACACCTTTCCCGCACGCGCCAAACCCCAGGTCCTTGCCCAGGCACACCCGCACTTCCGACAACTGCGGGCCATTGCAGATCACCGCGATGCCGTCCGCGGCAATCCCGGATTGCTCTGACGGAACAGGTCGACGATTTCCTGGGCCTGGAAGTAATGGGTGCTGGTGCTGAAGGGTTGCAACTGCTCGGGGATTTTCACCACACCGACGGCCTTGTCCGCCAGGTCCAGATAACCCGAGGCGCCGAGACCACTGCAGGTGCCGTGCCTGGACCATTCATGGTCCAGCAGCTTGGGCGTCGGGAACAGCGTCAGCCCTTGCTTCTGCTCGGCCGGCGACAACGCCACCATCGGCGGGCACGACTCCGGCCAGCCACCCTTGGCGTATTGCGGCCAGAGGCCGTGAAGCACAAAGCCGTAGCCTTTGCCGGAGCATTGCGTGTCGTCTTTGTGAGTCAGGCAGAACGTCGGAGACCAGGACAGCGTCAGCAGGTAGTAATCGAACACCCCCGCCACCGACTCGGTCGGGGCTTTGCCTTGGTGTGATTGCCGAGCCGAGCTCAGGCCGATGTTGCCGAAGGTAATCGCAAGGATTGCGATGGCGGCGTAAAGCTTCTTCATATACCCACTCCATGGGGACAGTGACGGATTTGATGCCTGGCCGAAGCACGGCCAACGGAAGGTTTTGTCACGCTTGTGTTGCAAGCGCATGACGCAGGGCAAAACGTGCATTACCTTGAAAGGGCTACGATCACACTTACATCACGACAGGGAACCGAAATGAGTAAGGCAGACGAGCTCGCCGCAAAACTGAGAGAACACCGACTAACCAGCGCGGATGCGAGCACCAGCACCGATCAGGCGATCGACAGTTGGCCCAGCCAGGTTTACGCAATGTATCACCAGATCGAAGCCTGGTTGAAGCCGCTGCTGGAGGCCGGCCTGAGCATCCGCCGAAACCCCACCCATGTGTTCGAGCGTCACCCCGACGGCGCGACTTACGCCTACGCCATCGACCAACTGGTGATCGAAGGCAATCACCGCCACATCACCTTGATCCCAATCGTGCGCTTCACCGCTGACGGCGCGGGGCGTGTCGAGATTCACTTCAAAGGCAAAGAAATCCCCCTGCTGCGAACCGTAAACGAACACGGCGAAACGCAATGGTGGTTGCAGTCGATCGAGCAATCAGGGCAACAACCGGATGCAGTGGCACTGACGGAAGTGAACCTGCTGTCGGTGATACAGGAAGGGCTGGATCTCTGATCCCCTGCACACTCCCTGTGGGAGCGAGCTTGCTCGCTCCCACAGGGGTTCAGCAGTGATCACAAAGCCTGGGCCGCCTGTTTATTGGCTGACCACAATCTTGCCGATCATCTGCGGGTGCAGCACACAGAAATATTCAAACTCCCCCGGCGTGTTGAACACGTAGGAAAAGCTGTCATTGGTGTCCAGCGCTCCCGAGCGGAACACCTTGTGAGTTTCCGCCACAGTGTGGGGGATCTGGTCGTCATTCACCCACGTCACTTTGGTGCCCACCGCCACGGTCAAGTCCTTGGGGCCGAACATGAACTCCTTGATATCGACCTTCACTTCCGCCGCCCACACCGGCATCGACAGCATCAGGCAAACCACGGCCAACAGTCGCGTTTTCATCTCATAACCCTCCCCTAAACCAGTGTCGAATCGATCAGCGCCAGCGGATGCTCGCCCTGTGTCGCTCGTACATCGGTGATCCCCAGATAGTTGCGCAATTGATCAGCCGCCACCGTCATCGGCCCCGGTGCCGGCGCCGCGCCCGGTGCGGGCTGCGGATAAGCCGTGCCGCGGGCGGTGTGGAAGGTGATGTTGCCCTCGACCTTCTGGATGACCTGATGAATGTGCCCGTTCAATACCGTCACCGAACCGTACTTGCGCAACATCGCAATCGCCTGATCGCCGTCCTCGGTACCCCAGCCCCACGGCTGATAAATCGTCCACAACGGAATATGGGTAAACACCACAACGGGCGTACTGGTGGTCACGGCGCGCAAGTCGTCGGCCAACCACGCCAGTTGATCGGCGCCGAGGGTCGCTTCATGGCCGGCCTGGAAGTTGAAGACATTCACCAGCGCGATGAAATGCACGCCGTGGTCATCGAAGCTGTACCAGCCATTGCCCTTGGTGCCTTTGCCGTAGCGCTCGAGGTAGAGCTTGCCGCCGCCCTCGTCGAGGGTATCGTGCTCGCCCGGCACGTAGTGAATCGTGGACGGCAGGCCCTTGAGCAGCTGCGCGGCGGTGTCGAATTCTTCCGGCTTCGACAGGTGGGTGATGTCGCCGGTGTGCAGGATCAGCGACAGGCGTTTCGGCAGCGCGATGACCTTGTCGATCGCCACCTGCAGGGTTTTCAGCGGTTCCGGGTTGGCCTCTTTGTTGAAGCCGATGTGCGAGTCGCTGATCTGCACAAAGTGGAACGTGCTCGCGGCCAGCGCCTTGGGGTCGGAGGCGTTGCCGGCCTCGTCCAGCGCAAAGGCCCGCGGAATGCCGCCGCTCAAGGCCCAGATCACGCCGGCCCCGGCCCACGCGGAGCACTTGAGCAGCGTCCTGCGGTCGGGGTTGAGCGGACCGTCGGTGCGCCGTTCGTATTTTGAGTGAATGTCCATCGGTATGCCCTCGCTGGCGGACTACAGTGATGTAGCTGACAGGAGATACAACCGAGCAAGGCGAGTCTTTATTCCGTGTCGGAAAATAAGTTTTTTTCCGGGAATAAATCGCAACGCAATACAGTTAAGGGGGTGGGACGGTGCGGAAACCACTATGAAGCGATTTGAGGAGCTGTTTGCGCCCCACATGGACGCCGCCTACAACCTCGCGCGCTGGCTCACCGGCAACGACAGCGCCGCGCGCGATGTCGTGCAGGAAAGCGCCCTGCGCGCTTTCAGGTTCTTGCATCGTTTCGCCGACGGCAACGCCAAGGCCTGGTTCCTGACCATCGTGCGTAACGAAAGCTACACCTGGCTCAAGGCCTCGGCCGGCCACCGCTGGGTCGCCATCGGCGATGAACTGCCTGAAGACGACGCGGCGTTGGGCCATAGTCAAAGCCCGGAGTTGCTGGCTATCCACACGGAAAACGCGGCACTGGTCCAGCAAGCCCTGTGTGCCCTGCCGCCGATTTTTCGCGAGGTCATTGTTCTGAAGGAACTCGAAGACATGCCCTACAAGGACATCGCCCTGGTGGTCGACATCCCCATCGGCACTGTCATGTCGAGACTGGCCCGCGCCCGCGCCATGCTCAAGCTCGAACTATTGAAGTTGCATAGCCATGACTGACCTCAACTGCACGGCTTGCCAGGTGCTGATTCATGGCTACCTGGACAAGGAACTGGATCCGACAACGACTGCGAAAGTAGCCGGGCATTTGGCCGAGTGTGCCGAGTGCAGGCAGTTGCATGATCAGGTGAGGTTGTTGGTGGCCAGCGTCAAACGGCACGCACCGTATTACTCGGCACCGGCGTCATTGACCGCCAGCGTGTTTGCCCCCGTAGCGCCAAGGACCAGCACCGTCGGACGCTGGCGAAATTGGTTCGCACCAGCCTTTTCAACGGCGGCGCTGGCCTTGGCGCTGGTGCTTTATGTGGCGACGCCTGGCAGCCAACAACCGTTGATGGACGAAGCCGTCTCCAGCCATGTGCGGTCATTGATGGGTGAACATCTAAACGATGTGGTGTCGTCCGACCGCCATACCGTAAAGCCCTGGTTCACCGGCAAACTCGACTTCTCGCCACCGGTGTTCGACTACTCGGCGCAGGGGTTTCCGCTACTGGGCGGGCGGCTGGATTATCTGCAACACCAGGCCACGGCGGCGCTGAGTTATGGCCGAGCGAAGCACATCATCAATGTCTTCATCTTGCCGACGACCGAGAGCGATAAACCGCCGATAAGCCAATCGATTCGCGGCTTCAATGTTGTGTCCTGGCAGGCGAACCACATGCGGTTTGTGATGGTGTCGGATGTGGAAAAGAGTGAACTGGAGGCGTTCAGCCAGTTGCTCAGGAAAGGCGTCTGAATGAACTGTTAACGCTGCCCACGTAGGAGCTGCCGAAGGCTGCAATCTTTTGATCTTGATCTTAAAAACAAAAATCAAAAGATCGCAGCCTTCGGCAGCTCCTACAGGGTTTTATGGTTTGGCTTGCCCGTTCGCGGCCTGCAAATCCAGCGCAGGCAACTTCGCAGGCAAATTCAGCGCCTTGAGCACCGGATCATCGTAGCCATACACGTCCGGCTTGAACGCCACCCGCCCGCTACTGCCCATGTCTACCGTCCAGTACGCCAACAACACCGGCACTTTCACCGGCAGCCGGATGTTCTCGGTTTTCCCGTTGGCCAGTTGCTTTTGAATCCCGGCGCTGTTCCAGCGCACTGGATCGTTGAACAGCAACTCCACCAGTTGCAACGGATTCTCCACTCGAATACAGCCCGAACTGGTGGCGCGGACATTCTTGGCAAACAGATCGCGGTGCGGCGTGTCGTGCAGGTAAATCGCATAGTCATTGGGGAAGCGGATGACCACCTGGCCCAATGAGTTTTCCGGCCCTGCATCCTGGCGCAAGGTGATGCCGCGTGGGTTGCTCCAGTCGACGGTCGACGGATCGAGCATCTTCCCTTCCCGATCATACGGACGAATACGGTTGGCGCTGAGGTAGTTGGGGTTACTCAAAATCTTCGGCAAGACGTCTTCTTTCAGAATCGTCGGCGGCACCGTCCAGGTGGGGTTGAACGTGACGTAGGTAATCTCGGCCTGAAAGATCGGCGTGCTGCGAAACGGTTTACCAACCTGCACCCGGGAACGCCAGATGGGCTGGCCGTCGCGGTACAGCGCCACCTTATAACCGGCGATATCGACAATAACGAACGTACCTTGCAGCTTGTAAAGCAGCCAGCGCGCCCGCTCCATGTTGACCCGCACCTGATCGATACGCGCCTGTACCGGCACGTTCAACGCAGCGAGGGTCGTCACCCCGGCCACGCCGTCCGCCCCCAGGTATTGCTCGGTTTGATACTTCTTCACCGCCGCGATCACCGCGCCATCGTAATCGGTGCGCTTGCCTTTTTGCGGTTCCAGATACCCCCCCGCCACCAGGCGGGCGCGCAGCTGCCCGACGGCAGGGTCGTCCATCCCCGGCGTAAGCTTCTGCCCGGCGGCAACCTTCGGCCAGCCGCCTCTGTCACGGACTTTGCGCAACTGCGCCAACGCCTCACGCAAGCCGCCATACACCGCTTCTTGCGGCGGTGCCTGCGCGAAGGCGCGGGCGACATCATGGGTGTCCAGTGCGATGAAGAAGGTATTCACATCGGCTCGGGGGTCGACGCCGGCAAGGTCAAAGTTCCAATGCATGTCCAACCGCGAAGGATCCACTTTGCCCCGGCGCAATTGCAGCAGTGCGGTGATGTAAGTGCGGGTTGCCGCGAGGTCGAAGGCAGCTTGCTGTGCAGGCGTTGGCGCCGTGTTCTGCATCGACGCCTGGGCCATGGCCAGATCATCGATACGGAAATCCGCAGGCTCCAGCCCATCGATCTGCGTGTCCTTGAGGCTTTTCAACAATTGGGCAACGTCATCCGGGTGGGTCCAGGCCGCCCGAAACTGGCGATGGGTGTAGAAATCCAGGACCACACGGTTAACGTCTATCCGTTGATGCCGCGGGCGAGTCATCAGCGGCGGGAACGCCGTGATCAACGGTTCCAGCACCGCGTGAATCTCTTGGGCGACGTTGTCGTCGGGTATGGCCTCGATCATGCTGATCGGCGCAGTTTGCGGCGCAATTGGCGAAGTTTCAGCGAGCACATCGCCGCTGATCAGAAAGACCATAATAAAGACGTGGCTTATGACGAATAACCTTGAAAGTTGCCCCATGGATAATCCTTAATCTCCTGCGTTCAACACTTGGCGAAAGCGCTGCTAAACTCGAAATAACTTGATGAGACATCTCTATGGCGCTAACCCGCTTTGGCTTTCTATGCTCGGCCCTGCTGTTGGCGGCAACGTCAATACCAGCAGCGTACGCCGATTCTCTTGCCGCCGCCCTCGCCAAAGCGGCTCCTGGCGCTAACGCCAACGTCATAAACCTGGCCGTACGTGCCACGCAATGCCGCATCGCCAGAGGTGCAGCCCCGGCGCAACGACTCGCCGTTATCGATTACTCATTGCCTTCGACCGAACAACGCCTCTGGGTGTTCGATTTAAAGAAGCGCAAGTTGCTGTTTCATGAACTGGTGGCACACGGTCGCAACAGCGGCGAAAACATGGCCAGCGAGTTCTCCAATCAAAATGAAAGCAACGCCTCCAGCCTTGGCTTGTACCGGACCCAATCGAGTTATCTGGGGCACAACGGTTATTCGTTGCGGATGGAAGGATTGGAGCCTGGGTTTAACGATAATGCGTTTGACCGGGCCATCGTGATTCATGGCGCGCCGTATGTCAGCCCTAAACTGGCGCGTATCAATGGCCGGATCGGTCGCAGCCTGGGATGCCCGGCAGTACGGCCGGCGATTGCGCATCGGCTGATCGACTCGATGAAAGATGGGCAGTTGTTGTTTTCTTATTACCCGGATCAACGCTGGCTGACGAAATCAGCAATTGTGAATTGCGGTGGTGCGACGGTGGCGGATGTCTCAAAGCCGTAACCGTGCCTGGAAATGGGCGAGCGCATTGGCTCGCCCCCTCCATGCCTGAACCCGGCAAACCGACAAAACCGTAATCCCCGCCTCAGCCTGCTCAAAGGCAGCGCTCGCTAGCCTTCCCCGTCAAGTGCTCTTCCCTGCGTCTGTATCGAGCCATTACAACCAATGACCCCCTCTGCCCGACCTAAAGGACTATTTAACCCTCACTCCCTCACTCCTAGGATGAATCCCTATTGATCAGTGCACCGCCGGCCGCCCAGGCCAGCAACCACTAAAGTGAGGGCTAATCATGAGCAGCACGTTCTTCATCCCATCCGTAAACATGATGGGCATAGGCAGTCTTGATGAAGCCATGGACGCTATTCGCAAATATGGCTTTCGTCATGCACTTATCGTAACCGACGCCGGGCTGGCAAAAGCCGGGGTCGCGGACAACGTCGCCAAACTGCTTTCAGCTCAGGACATCAACGCGACCATATTCGATGGTGCCAAGCCAAATCCGACTGTTGGCAACGTCGAAAAAGGTCTGGAGCAACTCAAGCTCAGCCGCGCCGACTTCATCATCTCCCTGGGTGGGGGCTCTCCCCATGACTGTGCCAAGGGCATCGCCTTGTGTGCCACCAATGGCGGACATATCAGTGACTATGAAGGTGTCGATCAATCTGCCAAGCCACAAATGCCACTGATTGCCATCAATACCACGGCGGGCACAGCCAGTGAGATGACCCGCTTTTGTATCATCACCGACGAAACCCGCCACGTGAAAATGGCCATCGTCGACCGTAACGTGACACCCCTGCTGTCGGTTAACGACCCCTCATTGATGGCCGGTATGCCTAAAGGCCTGACCGCCGCCACCGGCATGGATGCCTTGACCCATGCCATCGAAGCCTACGTTTCAACCGCAGCCACGCCAATTACCGATGCCTGCGCGCTCAAGGCCGTGGAATTGATCTCTGCCAATCTGCGCGACGCGGTTACCGACGGCGGCAACATGCAGGCGCGGGAAAACATGGCCTATGCACAGTTTTTGGCCGGGATGGCGTTCAACAATGCCTCCCTTGGCTACGTGCACGCCATGGCACACCAACTGGGTGGGTTCTATGACCTGCCGCACGGTGTCTGCAACGCGATCCTGCTGCCTCACGTCGAGAGCTTCAACGCCAGCGTTTGCCCGGTTCTCCTCAATGACGTAGCAAAGGCGATGGGGCTTGATACCCAACACCTTGACCACGAACAAGGCGCTGCGGCAGCCATTGCCGCCATCCGTAAATTGTCTTCGGATATCGGCATTCCGAGTGGCTTGGCTGAATTGGGAGTCAAGGCAGATGACATTCCAGTACTGGCGGCCAATGCCATGAAAGACGCCTGCGGTTTCACTAACCCTCGACCCGCAGAACAGGCGCAGATCGAAGAGATTTTCCACGCAGCCATGTGATTACGACGCAATGAACGCCAGGCAACTGACCGGGTACCAGGCGTTCAATTTCGATCCGGATTTCTTCAGGATCTCAACGATCCAAAAACCGGACAAAAAACCGGGACAGATTTATTTACCCCATGTGCTTCAGCAGCCAAGACTCACTTGAGCCCCACAACCCCAATCCTGATAACCCCCGCCTTTCAGCCCTACCCACTCCAGCCCCCTCTAATGCCCCCAGTCACCGTCGCCCCCGCCCCGCTCTCCTGCCGCTTCTCCGTCGCCCCGATGATGGATTGGACTGACTTCTCACCACACGTCAGAAAATAAAGGCCCAGATGATGGCCAAAAAACCTCCGTACCAATTTCGTACCAGCAATATTCTCCCTTCATTAAATTCTGCCTCCTCTCTTACCTCCTGTAGCAAATTTTAAGCAACCGTTTTCGGCTCCAATCCCGAGCACTGTCGCTACTGTCAAATACCTTGGTGCATTGGCGCCCAACCTCCATGAATCCGCCCGATCCATGAAGTTTTTCAAGCTGCTACGCTTTCCTTTTCACGGAGGAATCGCGATGCCAAATACAGACCTGCTCCCTTCCCTGCTGTATAAAATCAATGAAAATCAGCTCGCCTTGGAAGCCGGAATTTTGGAACTCTCAAATTGGGTTGAGCAGCGTGGTTCAGCCGAGGTTGCCGACAACGTTCGCGGCGCCCTGGCGGCTATCGACAGCAACGAAGAATTCATCAAGATGACGATCGCGGTACTGATGACACCGTATTGACTGCTATCGGCCAAAATCGGTCATTGGGGATGCGTATATGATAAAGGGGCGATTCTAATTGCATTATTGTATATACCGACGAGGCGCTACTATTAGCGCCATCATGGCGCTCGCATGGGATGCTAGAAAATCAAGCTGTTAAATTGATTATTGTTAGGTTAATAAATAGAACTACTCAGCTAGCCATAGCAAGATCCAGAAAGAGTTTGATTGGTATGAGCAGGACGGTCGAATGGCAGCGCGGAGACCTGAAGAAAATCTCTCTTGGAGAAGTTCGGTTAAAGTCGTGAAATTAACTAATTTTCCACATTAACGGATGCGTACTCGTGAATGATATAGTAGTTCCTCTCGCTATAAATATCGAAGTTCAGACAGAAAGCTATCTTTTTAACGGCCATAAGCCTTCGATTACTATTGCTTCCGGTCTAACGGTCTTGGTTGGACCGAACGGCGCTGGTAAAACCCAAGTGCTTCGCGGGCTAAAATCTGCGCTTCCAAACCATCTTTCTAACTGTACCGCATCGAAGGTCCGTTATCTATCAGCTGGGCGGGCTAGCCCGCTAGAGCGATTCAGAGCTAGATCTGATAACCCCCATAATTCTGATGACAATCCAACCTATGTTGGGAATGCATCTTACTCATCACATTGGTACAACTACGAAAGCCTTACAGGCGACTATTTAGTACTCGAGCAAAGGGCCGACCTCCGCCTTAAAGTTCAAGCTCGCCTACAAGCATTCCTGTCAAGGTCAATTCAACTAACTTGGGGGCAAAGCGGATTAGAAATTCGTATTGTGCCAAATAATGGCGGAGCCACATACCTGGCAAATAATGAAGCGAGCGGTGTTCTTCAGCTTGCCCCCTTTTGGCAGCTATCTATAACGAAGAAGTTGGCGCACTATTAATCGATGAGCCAGAAATTTCATTACATCCACAGTACCAAGCCTTTATTATGCAGGAACTACAAGCTGTTGCAGGTAACCCGTTAACTGAGCCAGGTAAAAAACTCGTTATAATTGCCACGCACTCACCTAATATATTGGCACTCCGTTCTGCCTCTGATCTTCCAAGCATGGTGTTCTTTAACGACCAAAATACGCCTCCAATCCAGATCGCGATTGGCTCCGGCGAGCTAAATAATGTGAAGCTAAAAGCACTAATTGCCCGGCTGACCGCAACTCATCGCCTAGCCTTTTTTGCAAGAAATGTTCTGTTAGTCGAAGGTCCTAGTGATGAAATAATTACCAGCCAATTAGCTAGAGCGTTACAGCACCCTCTATTAGCGGCAAATACTCAGATAGTGCCCGTTATCGGGAAGTCTGAATTTGTCGATGCAATAAAACTGTTCGAAATGATGGGAAAACGAGTCTTTGTTTTAGCAGATTTGGACGCACTAACGGATTCAAACGTTTTAGTAAACAAGTTTAGTACTAGGCCTGAGGCCAAAGACGCGGCACTAGCCGTGGGTCATAACACCCTCATTGAGCTTGATTACGCAATTCGCTCGAAGTTTTCCGGCATCGTACAAAGTCACTGGAGCGCTATACAATCACGAGTGAGCACACATCCTTATTGGGAGCAGTGTAGGGAGGGTGAACACACTGACCAGGTTCGCCGGCGAGCAACATTGGCATTTTTAATGAGCAATGGAGGTGAAGACCTAGACGCTCTCACAGGCTCGTCTGACTTTGTTGCTATAAAAAAACGCTTTGCGGTACTATTTGAAACTCTGGAAGCCGCTGGATGCTTCATTTTGCAAAAAGGCACAGTAGAAGATTATTACAGGAGTACTAATAATAATATATCAAAAATTGATGCAGCAGCTTTGGAGGCCGAATCATTCGAGGACGCTCCATTCGGCAAGTTTCAAACAAATTATTCCGATATCATAAGAGCGATAGAGGCCGCAGCGCCAATCCAACCAGTTGATGAAAACCTGTTTTTACGGGAGCGACTGGGTGGAATGCTAGGGGCGATCTTTCAATTCATGGAGACTGCTACACCTTCATCAGAATTGAACTCTCGGGCTAGAAGCTTCCAGCCAGATGCTAGCATCTTTAACCTGGATAATTGTTCAAGTTTGGACGAGCTGAGGATTCGTGTTTCTATAAACTCACCTTTATTTCAACGAAATACATTCCCATTCGAGGTCTCTATTAATGAAAACCTCACTAAGACAATCAGAGACAAACTACCAGCCCTATGAGCAACCCCGCTTTAATAGGCATGATGATACGATTGCTACCGCTCTCACTGGCGGCTTCTGGCCGAAGCTAACTCCTGGGTTGAACGGTCGCTTAGGCCCAGGCTGTGTAACGTTTAACAACAAGTTCGACAGTCAGATCCGAAACGAAAATCGCGTTCCTACCTAAGTTTCGGGTCTGCTGATTAACCAAATGCTAGAAAACTTTACGGAGCAATACAGACGTTGAAACGGTGCATGCATTTTCACACAGCCTGGGTCGAATGCGGTCGCTCGGTATTTCCGGTGATAGACGAAGGTATGGATAGGGATTCGAACCCCTTCCAGTAGATCTGTGGACCGCTTCTGCCCAGCGATTACGATACTTTTGTCATTTTTCAATGGGCCTCATACGGTCTATGGCGGCCCTGAATCTGCCCTAATTCTGCCCTAAGCCTTTATTCTAAGCAGGCCCCGGGTGGGCACACTGCTCGCCTCGCGAAACAAAGCCCTAAGCAGATTTCGCCGGCGAACGCGGTACGCGGCCATCAGACTTTGATGGGGCCAAACATCCCAGTGTAGACAGCACTTCCCAAATTTTTTTCACCAGCCCGGCCTCTTGGCTCACAAACATCGAAGATCGAATACCGTGCGAAGTTCCAAGAAAATTTTAAGCACGCGATAGCTTCGCTCCTCACTGCTATGCTGGGACTGATCAGAACGGAGTCGAAGCAAATGCCAAGTGAATATTCTTTATCAGATTTGTTGGAAAGAATGTATCAAAACCAGCTTGTGCTGGAGGCTGCGATGATGGAGCTCACGCTGCAAGTCGAGAAAAAGGGATTGGCCGAGGTAGGGGACAACATTCGCGGAGCTCTGTGCACGACCAGTGAAAACGAAGGCCACATAAAACAAGGCCTCGCGCGATTGAAGAGACTGGAAATTAACTAACAGATTGATACGCCTCCAACCTATAGTATTGGTACTATTTTATATGACACCGTTAGTCGGTTTCACTTACACCAAAATCGTAATAATTCAATCCTTAGAGCGTGAGGAAGTCGAAACAGGAAAAATACTATTCGAATTTTTAGCTTCGCTTGGCACTGATAATGAATCCTATGATGTACCGATTGAGATAATAAGCTGCGGGCACGCGGGTCAATTTTTAGAAATATTGCACCAGCTAACTCAAGATGCAACTGCCGGCACCATTCCCCTCCTTCATGTAGAATGCCATGGGGACCCACTTGATGGTTTGGAGTTTGAGAATAGCAGCACTCTCAGTTGGGAGAGTGTATCCGAAGCGCTTCGCCCATTAAATATAGCCAGTAAATTCAATTTATTGGCGGTCTTTTCAGCTTGTTTTGGTGCTCATTTTCTTGGGCAAATGGAAGCAATACAACCATCCCCCTGTTGGTGCCTAGTTGCCCCTACCGAGCGTGTTGACGTGGCAGAGGTAATGGGCGGTTTCCGGGCTTTCTATTCTGCACTTTTCAACGATAACGACATGGGATCTGCCGTTCGAGCGATATCACAATGTCGTTTGAGTCATGGGAGATGGCTTTCGGAACCAGCGGAGCTATGGTTCGAAAATATGATAACGGGGTATGTCAAAGAGCATTGTAATAAGGAGGCTTCGCAAAAGCGCGCGAAAGAAATGTTTCGAACACTAAAGAAAAATGGTAACCATCTTAGTATCGGAGCCATACTTAGACAGCTCCGCAAACACAACAGAAAAGTTCTACCCAACAAGTACTTTGACATCTATTTCATGACAGAACAGATACCAGAAAACTCAAAGCGCTTTGAAAACACTCGAAAACGAGTAGAAATGAGGCTAACTGAACTCCGCAACAGTGGACAATATTTCATTTGAATGGCTACTCGTTAACAACGCCAAATCGCAAATCAAAGCTGTTAGTCTCGCAGACAAATTTTCAAACCTGGGCGTGAGCATTTATACATAGTCTGTCATTTGCAGTGCAGACGTTAATTCGAATGAGGTAGCAGATCAGAACGAACCAGCCCTTCCTACACTGGAACTGAAACACAGATCGTAATCGGCTTCCCAAGCTGATAACGAGGGTTCGATTCCCTTCACCCGCTCCACTGTTTTCAAGGCCTCCAGCCTTACCCGCTTCAACTTGGTGTCTGTTCAGGTGTCTGTTTCTCCAAGACTCCGAACGAATAGAAACAGACACCAGCGCTTCGACGAGCCTCACCCCTCTCCGCAACAAACCTGAACATCGACCAGCCACATCAGAACAGCCTTCGCAGCGTTGAGGGTTCCCAAGTCATGATCACCACTCCGCCACTCTCCCTTTGCCCGGCCCGCGATGACGATTGCAATCAGCCAGAAGCCAACTTTCGTAACGATGGCCGCTAGTGCGCAAAAGGCCACCATTCAAACCCTCATGCTAGTGCGGTTACCATCCGCTCTCTGCAATGACATGGAACAGGGAAATCAGCGCTGCTAACAGAAATTGTCCTACAGCCAGCGCTTGTGCTTCCCGTTAACGTCATTCTGCCCCCGCCTCAGGCCGGGAACCTCCAAGGACGAACAAGGACGCTGCATGAGCGGTTATGTACCCAACCCGCCGAAAGGCTATAGCTATAGCGGCGGCGAGCCTGTCGATACCCACGCCCAGCGTTGGGCGGAATACAAAGACCTGGCACCGGAACCAGAAGACAAGCCCGACACCATGGGCTGTGTGTTTGCCAAGAGCTGCAACCTTCCTGACGGTGTAATCAATCACAACAACCCAGCCGGGTTTGTGCCCGTTGAGAAATTGGCCGACTACGGACTGTGGGCCGTGCTTGGCACCGGCGCCGCTATTACCACCCAAGGCACCCCACTACAACTGGTAGGCGGGTCTGCTACTGGCAGTGCAATTGCTCAACGTCTTGGCGGAAAGCTATCACTGAGGCTGCTGGAAGGATCAGGCGTTGTTGGTGCTGGCTTCGTAATGGGCACTATCGGAATGCTGATACCGAACACCAGCATTTCGCCCGACAGCGCCTTCTACACCAACGATCAATACGCAACGCTTGAAGCTGGCCGCACACGTGTACGCGTCAACGTAAAGACTTTGCCGGACGGCTCCGTCAACGCATACGGCTTCTACACGGGCGGTAAAGCGGAATGGGAAAATGTCCCCGTCATCGAGGGCAAGAAAGATGGCGATAAATTCGTTGCTGACATCGGCAACGGGATTGGGCTCACTTGGACGCCAGCGGCAAGCCCTGACGGTGTGCTGGGTATTCCCGCACTGGAAGGCGCCCCACCGTTACCACCGGTGTGGGTGTATCCGCCGACTGCACAATCTGACACGGTGTTGGCGAACCCTGCGCATCCCCCTGAGTTCCAAGATGCAATTATCTGGTTCCCTGACTCGGGCATTGAGCCAATCTACATTGTGCTCAGTACGCAGTTTGAGAAGAACAAGGCGAAGGGCAAGGCCTTTGAGGACTACAAGGAACGCGAGCTACGTGAATCAACACCCGAAGTGGGCAAAGAAGTGACGGCCGAGACCAAAAGCGGAGTACGCACGAGGTTTGATTTTCTAGGGCGGGATGCAGACGGCAAGATTTCCTGCGTCGAATGCAAATCGTCGGATACAGCACCACTGACTCGCAACCAAAAACTTGCGTATCCAGAGATCGAAGAAAGCGGTGCAATCGTTGTAGGCAAAGGGAAACCCGGCTTTCCCGGGGGCACCGTAATTCCACCAACTAAAGTCGAAATTGTTCGACCAGAACCCTGAGGGAGCAGACATGTCCATTACAAATCCACAGGTGATTGATATCTGGGCGATCCCGGTTTGGGAACCTGACAACGTGGTGTTGTATATCTCTGACCACCTCGAATGGGGCGGGGAAACTGAGCAAGGCGAACACCTGCAACTGCTTCAAGACAAGCTCAATACCTACGTTGCATTCATCGAGAGCGGCGAGATCTACACCAAGATCCCTAATGCACTTGGGAAGCACCCCATCATTCGCATCAACGGCTTGTATGAGCTGCCAGAGCAAGGCGAGTTCTTCTTAGACCGCGTTGCACAGACACTAAAGGAAGTGGGTATCGGGTTTGAGTTCGTGCTTGATGCGAATGAAGAGATTCGCAACATGTGACCGAGGGAACATTTGACTGCACCTGGCGCGATGAGTGTATTCAGGACGCCTAAATGATGCTGTTCGTCGCCAAAATCTCGCCACAATCGCGCGCCTGAATTACTGTACATAAAACCAGTATTTGTACAGCGAATCAGGCCCATGAATTTCGACCAGGCAAAAGCGCTGAGACTTCAGCAGTGGCGCTCGACCCTCGACAACCCCTCTTTCCGAATTCAAAACCCGGAGGCGTATCGCCAGACCCTTCACTCCATGAGCAAGGTCCTAGCCACCGAAGGCTTGATCGACAAGCTTGAGCAATTCGACTTGGATGAACTGGCGAACGCCGCCTATTGGCACGTCGTCGAGGAACTGCATGATTCGCCGCCACGCTACTGTGGCGCCTCTTCCTATGACGTTGTGGCGCACGGGAAACCCGAACTATTTGGACGTATTGGTCGTTCAATTTTCCACTTCGCGAGCTCACTCGCAGCCCCTGGCCGGACTACCTACGACGGCAAAATTTATCCAGATGGCGACGGGGCAAACCTTGTGTTCAAGGCCTCCAAAGCAATTGCCAGAATTACCGGCCTCACATTGACCATGCCTGACGGAACGGTGTGCGACCTCGTCGAGACTCAGCGAGTTGTCGATGGCGTCACTTACGAGCCGATCGAGGATCCCGACCTGTACCGTGCCCTGGTCGACACCGCCCAAGTCGCCCGGGAGAGCCACAATTTACGCACGTTCGAAAAAGCACGCCCTCTTCTCGACCTGGCCAGGTTTCATACATGCCCGACCTGTCTTGATTGCTTCGGCCAACGCGACGATTGCCCGACTTGCGGCGGCAAGGGGTTTGTAACGAAGCAGACAGTCCCTGGTCTACGCTGAAAGCACCACGTGAGGACGAGACAATGTGCGGACGACTTTCTCAGTATCGAGGCATTCACGACTTCGTGGCAGCATTGAGCATGCCCGGCGCACTAATCAATAACGCTGGCGACCAGCCGTTTGAGCGCTACAACGCCGCGCCTTCAACTCAGCTCGCTCTCTTCCACCAGGAAGAAGGTGCTGGCCAAAGACCGAGCCGCGCCAATCAACGCCCGGGTTGAGAAAGTGGCTCACGGTCCGTTCTTCCGTGCGATCTGGCCGCACCGGTCAATCATCGCCATCGACAACTGGTTCGAATGGGTAGATGAAGGCGGTCCGAAGAAACAGCCCTATCGGATTCGCCGGAAGGACCAGGCGCCGGTCCTGTGCGCTGCAATTGGTCAGTACCCGAATGCCGAGCATGAACCCGGCGAGCACGACGGCTTTGTGATCATCACTGCCGACAGCGCCGGCGGCATGGTGGATATTCACGACCGGCGGCCGGTAGTGCTTGCACCGGAATTAGCGCGGGAGTGGCTGGACCTGGTCACTCCCAAGGAGAGAGCCGAGCAGATGGTGCTACATCAGGGCGAGCCCACAACCAAATTCGAGTGGTTCAAGGTCAATGGCGCCGTGGGTAACGTGAGGAATCAGGGAAAAGGCTTAATAGAATTACTGATCTAGAATCAGTAGGCACCATAGCCGAACGACGGATACGATTTATCGAATATGGCTTGGACTCAAACCTCCATGTGAAATCAAGACAAAACCACTCTCACCGCTTGCTCACAGAGTCTTAGAAATGGCGCAAATATTGAACCTGGAGTTGAAGGATTGGGCCACCATCGTCGCAGCGCTAATGGGTCCTATCTTAGCGGTACAAGCACAAAAGCTTGTGGAGCGGTTTAGAGAGCATCGCAACAGGAAAAACAAGGTATTTGAACAGTTAATGGCAACTCGCTCCGCTCGAGTTTCGCCTGATCATGTTCGGGCTCTGAACATGATCGATCTGGTCTTCTACGGCGAAAAGACTGTTGGGATACAACGAAGAAGTAAAACAGAGCAGAGCGTTCTGAACGCCTGGAAAGAGTATCTCGACCATCTCAACAACAAACTGGGGGAAGATCAGGCTCAGCTCTGGATGACTACTGGAGACGAATTATTCACCAACCTCCTATATGCAATGGCTGAAGACATTGGGTTCAAGTTTGACAGGGTTCAATTGAAGCGGGGCTCGTACTCCCCTATAGCCCATGTTGACTTTGAGGCTGAACAGGCTGAGCTGAGGCGCGCAACGCTATCGTTGATCACAGGTAAACACGCCTTAAAAATGGATGTTATCGGTTTTCCTTTCGACGAGGATGCGGCAGAAGCTCATAAAAAAGCTGTACAGAATGTTGGGAATGCACTGGAGACCGGAAAGTTTCGAGTTCAGCTCTTACCGCAGGAGCAGGAATAATCCAGCGACTTGCTCTGTAGGCACAATCACTTACAAGCGCTTGTCGAAGCCAGCTCCGCTGGAGGGTTCGCATAAGGGCTGAGGCCTTGGCTGGCGCCGCGCTCTGTCGATAAGCCGGATCGGCGCCGGTACCCGTAACAAATTGTCGAAAGGGATCCCTCACCACCGCTGGCCAATAGACTAGGCTGACTCGGCCACTCCGGCGCACTCAATAAGGAAGACCGCTATGCAGCTATCGGACGCCGCCGTTATTACTGAAGTCGAAGGCATTCGCGATGCGAATATAAAACTAACCGAAGGTTGGAAGCTGCTAGCGATCACCACACGAGCCAGCCCTGCGGATAAAAATGACTACACTTATTTCATTTTGGGCCGTCCGGCCAAGGACGAAAAGCCAGAAAAGCCGCCGATGAAAATCAGTGCAGCCGCGCTCGCCCAGGCGAATCAACCAAGGTAGGCGCCTGACTTCGAACAACGCGGCTTACGTAAGAGGCCCCCACACTTTCCATAAGCGTGGGGGCCTTTTTTGTGGGCGCGAAATCCACCTCCTCCTACACTGAATGACCAGTCCCCCGATCACTGGTTTGACGCCGTATCCGCCACTTCCCAAAAAAGGAAACGCCCCATGCCCAATGCCTATGAAGGATCTGCCACCGTCACTATCTCGGCACTGCACTTGGGGAACGATCCAGTCGAGGTCACTACCGAAGAGCTGCATATCGTGTTGCAGAACGCGGGGGTTAATAGGGCGCGCATCCAGTTCCCGGTGTACCTGAAAGGCCCCGAGGGTGCGAATATCTTACGGGTACAGTTACCGGACGGACTGACGCTGCAAGGGCGCATCGAGGACGGCCTTAATGGTACCGGCGGCGGTTGGCTGGAGTTCACCGTCGAGGCGCATGACTTGAGCTTAGCTCGGCCGGCTGATTTGAGCGGATGGCGGTGGCAATGAGCGACCTAGAGAAAGCGTTACGCTTGGAAGCGCTGAACGCGGGGATGAATGCCTGGCATAACCGTATAGTAAGCAGATCAGATCATCGAGAGTCAGCATCAGAACAGCCCCCTAGCGCGGCCGGCTCCCAGTTCATGATCACAAGTTCCCCGCTCACCTCTGCCTTCCCTTGCCGCTGGTTGGTGGTGGTATAGCGGATGTCCAAGGTCTCAAAGTGAAAGCCGTCAAACACCCGCCGGATGTCCGGGTGATCGTTGATGCTGACCATCACCTTGCCCTTGCAGCGGCGCATGAACTCGGCCATCCGCTCATAATTCTCGAACGGAAAGTCCACGCCATAACCGGCGGTCTGCCAGTAAGGTGGGTCCATGTAATGGAAGGTATGAGCTCGGTCGTAGCGTTCAGCGCATTCGAGCCAGGGCAGGTGTTCAACGTAGGTGCCGGACAGGCGCTGCCAAGCGGCCGAGAGATTTTCCTCGATCCGCAACAGGTTGATGGCCGGGCCGGTGGTCGCGGTGCCGAACGTCTGCCCGGTAACCTTGCCGGCGAAGGCATGGTGCTGCAGGTAGAAAAATCGGGCGGCGCGCTGAATGTCGGTGAGGGTTTCGGGGCGGGTCATCTTCTGCCACTCGAACACCTGGCGCGAACTCAGCGCCCATTTGAACTGGCGCACGAATTCTTCCAGGTGGTTCTGCACGACGCGGTACAGCGTGACCAGGTCGCCGTTGATGTCGTTGAGGACTTCAACCGGCGCGGCCTGGGGACGCATGAAGTACAGCGCAGCACCGCCGGCAAAGACTTCGACGTAGCATTCGTGAGGCGGAAAAAGCGGAATGAGGCGGTCGGCCAGGCGGCGTTTGCCGCCCATCCAAGGGATGATGGGTGTAGACATAGAGAGCAAGACCTTTACTGTATGGATAGACAGGTGCTAGGCTCGCCGCGCTTCGTGCACGGAGTAAGAGCCTTGGCTGGACTTGCAGGGCCAATCTGCAGGGACGGCGGTCGGGTTGGATGTTGACGCATCCAGTCCGACCGCTCTTTTTCACTTCGGTGTTGAGACTTCTTTGGCGTACGCCTGACAGGCCGCCAGCGCGATCAGTCCTTGGTCGCCGGCATCGGTGATGCCGATAATTCGTTGAGCATGCGCTGGGTCAAGTTGGGCTCTTGTGGCGCCATGAACCAAGCCGCTGGTGGCGGTGGTGGCTGGCATTGAGTCGTTGCCGGCGACAGCGGTGGCGTCGAGTAGGACTGACAGGCGCAGATCAGCAGTGGCAAGACGGTCGCGCAGGCGACTTTGATCACGTTGGGCATCGCTGAAGACTCGGTAATGGATTTGTTCACTGGCAGAAAGCCGTTGCTCCAGCGCCAGGCGTTTGTCCTGCTCGGCTTGTTGCTGGGTCGCCGCCGCCAGCGTCTGTTGGTTGAGGGCTTCCGCCTGCAGGCGGGCTTGTTGCTCCAGTTGCTGACCGTAACGCCAGTCCTGAACCAGCCACGCCAGCGCGGCCGATCCGCCGGCCAACGTAGCCAGCAGCCCGCCGATGGCCAGCAGCCGATACGGTGCCGGGGTCAGGTCGGCGAGATGCATAACACTGCCCTCGCCCGGCCCCACAATTCCAGCCGATCCGCCGACCCATTGAGACCGCCGTTGATCTTGCGGGTGATCGCGTCGAACTCATCCCGATCCGCCAGGGCATTGAGCTCGCGCACCCACCAGAACCACGCGGCCGACTCGGCGGCCCATTGCGGCAGCTCCAACAGCTCTGGGGTGCGCAGCAATCGCTCGTCGCCGAACAAGGCCAGGCTGCAGCGCAGGTAGTTGTTGCGGCCGGTCACCTGGATCAGGCCGCGACCGCGATAGCGTTGGCCATCCCCGTCAGGTTCCGGGGTGTTGCCCAGTTTCTGGGCCAGGTTGCCGGTGTCGTACTTGCTCAAGTACTGATCGCCGCCCAACTCCCGTACGTACTGCAGCTGACCCGACTCGTGGCCGAGCTGCGCCAGGAACGCGGCCTGGCGTTTCGGTGTGTTGATCTGCCGATGGGCCATCGCCGCGTTCAGGGCAGATACAAAAACGCCCGCTTGGCGGCGGGCGTTCGGCATGATGCGTTGCAGCTGTTGTTCCGTGATGGGCATAAAAAACTCCAGACATAAAAAAGCCGCACTCAGGCGGCAATGGGATGCGCTACAGCTTCTCGACGCTCACGACCTTGAGCGGCTTGGTTTCTTTCTTTTTCTTACCTTTCGATTTGCCTTGCTTGCCAGCATTGCACTCGACCGTGGTCGACCAGCCGGACTGGGTGAACACCTGCTCGACCGAATCCGCCAGGTACTCGCCATCGAGGCCGACCTTGAAGCCCTGAGCGTTGATCGGTCGCTCCGCGAAGATGTCTGTCCGGCCGGGCATCTCAAGACGCACGTCAGCGGTCGAGCGATTGAACGCCGTCAAGCGGGCTTTGGCGGCCGCCTCGGCGGCGGACTTGTTCGGATAGATGTGCCGGTCGGTATGCACGGCCGGCAGACCATCCGGAGCGTCATCGTTGTTGATGGTGACCACCGCCAGCTTGCCGTCCTTTTTGTTCTGATGTTTGGTCGCCACGGCCTTGTGTGAGTTGCGGTCGCCCAAGCTGAACTGCCAGCGACTGAGGTCGCTACGGGTCAGGGTGATCGCGCCGAACATCTTGCCGCTGGCGGTCTGGCCACCTTGACGCGGCATCACCAACAGCTTGCCGTCAGCGACCTTGGCGGTGCAGTCGTACTGCTTGGCCAGGCGTGTGATGAAATTAAAATCGGACTCATTGAGCTGGTCCACCCGGGCGACTTTCGTCGTCACCGGACACACCGGCTGCCAGCCATTACGCGCGGCGACGTCGGCCACGATCTTCGACAGCGGCACGTCCTCCCAGCTTCCGCTACGGATGGTCTTGCCGCTGCCGCGCATGTCGCTGGCCTTGCCCTTGATCACAATCGTGTCAGGCGGACCCGACACCTCGACCGTGTCCACCGCGTAACGCCCCAGGCGCGCCAGGGACGTTTCGGCATAGCCGAGGTAAATCTCGATAGAACTGCCGCGCCGAGGCAACTGCACCTGGCCGTCACGGTCATCAATGCGCAACTCAAATTCGTCGGACTCCATGCCCGGTTTGTCAGAGGTTCGCAGCAGCAACAACCGATCATTGATCAGCGCCGTGATATCGGCGCCATCGGCAACGATTCGAAAAGTCGGGGTCATGGATTTTGTCCAAAAAGAAACCCGCACAGGGCGGGTCAAAAAACAGTGTCGTTACGCGTAACGAAACGGGGTGCCGGCACCGGCCGAGGTCAATCCCACAAGCTGATCCCCTCCTCGGTTGGAGTGGGCAGATCTGGCAGCACGATCACCACGCCCGCGCGGTAGGGCTGGGGTTCATCCGCCAGCCCCTGATTGGCATCAAGCACCGCCTCGGTGCTGCCGTTCAGATGGCTATAAACGTTATGGCAAATGACATCGAGCATGTCCCCGTCAGACGTTCTGCATGTCGTCGCCATAGCGCGCAAACTCCAGAGTGAACCCTTGTTTACGGGGAATCCCGCCGTGCAACAGCGCGCCCTGTTCCTCGTTGATGTTCTTCAAGCACCAGGTCCCCATCACATCGCCATAGCCCGTGGTCAGGGTCAACGGCTGAAGCCTGGCCCCGATGGTGCGCAATGTGTCGAGCTGCTTGAGGCCCCCCTTGAAGCCCGGGTAAATCGTCCCTTTGAGGGTGAGCTTTTCCTCTCCCATCCCCACGGCTTGCTGCGCCGGGCGGCGCGTCAGTCGCTCCTGGGAGGCCCAGCGGAATTCGGTCGAGCGGCTCAGCTCGTCGAAGGCCGCCGTGTCCAGGTTGAAGTAGTAAGGCTGAACCTTGGGGTCGCGGGGCTGGATGATTAGCAAGTGCGGGAACGGCTTCACCGCTTCCGGTGCCGGCGTGGCATCCACGGCAAAGGCGCTGGTGGGCACGATGTTGGCCAACGACGGGCTGACCTTGCCGGCGATGTTATTGATCGCCGTCGCCGCCTTGCCCGCCTGCTCCTTCAGCGTGCCCAACCGTTCCTGTACTTCGCTGGCGGCACGCGTCGCACGACCGTACACCGCCACTACCTGGCCGACCTTGGCCTGGGCCGCGTCCACGCCGCGCATTACCCGCTGCAGCTTGGCACCAATGGCCGGCCCCACGAACGGGATGTTTTCCAGCTCGGACGCGGCGCCGGTTAACTCACTGATCGCGCCGTTAACCGGTCCCAGCATGCCGTCCGCACTGCGCCGACCGGCCTCCCCCGCCTCGACCAGGTACTTGAGGCCTGATTGCAACTGTTCCATATAAGCCATAAGGCCCCCTTACACGTGAGGTTCGTCGTACAGCTTGGCAGCGTTCTGTTTCGCGGCATCCGCCATCATCCGCTGCATGTGCGGCATCATTTCCTGGGCCAAGCGTTGCGGGTCTTTGACATCCCCTTGCACCGTGACCGGCATGTTCAGCGAGTACTGAAATTGCTGATCCACTTTGGCCGGCACCGGTTTCTCCGGTTCCTTGGGTTGGATCGCCACGGCCGCTGGCTTGGCCGCAGCCTGAACCGCCAACGACCTTGCGACATCACCCAGAGCAGGGCCTGGCGGCGGCGTTGCCGACGCCATCAGCAACGCACCTGAACCATTCGCACCATTGAAGGACTGGCCCATGGTCGCCAAGCTGGGAATAGCCGGACCAGGGCGTGGCGCCATCAGCAACGGTGTTGCTGGCGGGGCCGATTTTTCCTCTTCGCCACCAAACAGTGACTTACCCAGGGAGCCGCCCAACGCTGCGCCGCCCTGACTGCCGAGGTAGGCGCCAATCAAGCCACCGATGGCGGTGCCAATGATCGGCACCACCGAACCAATGGCCGCACCTGCTGCAGCGCCGGCCATGGTGCCAGCCAGATTGCCGGCGGCCGCGCCATAACCCTCGGCCTTTTCGTTCTTGGTCTTGGCAGTTTCGTAGGTCTCGAACGCCATGGCACCGGCTTCCATCAGCGAGCCACCGGGGATCATCTTGGCGGCTTTTCCGACCTTACCGACCGCTTGTACAACCCCGCCCAGCTTGGCCATCGCCCCGCTGGGAACCGGTAACGAAGGAATCGGCGGGCGCGGCAGGGGAACCGGCGGACGCGGAACCGGTGGCCGTGGTCCCGGAATAGGCGAGCGCGAAGAACCACCCGCCCGAGGCAACCCCGGTCGACGACGCGAAGCGCCGCGCCTTGCACCGCGACCCCGTCGGCGTGTTTCACCAGGGCCGCCAGCGGTGCCCCTCAAGTCCCCCGCATTGACGACGAAAACCTTCTTGACGCCGTCGCCATCCGAACCTGCTTCATCACCGCCGCCGGTCGCGTCCTGTGCCAGCGAAACCACCTTGAGGCCGGTCGCGACCAGGTCGAATTTACCGGCTTTCTTGTCGTCTTTGCCGCCCGCTTTATCGCCGTCGCCGTCTGCCGAGTTCCCCTTGAAAGCCGCCACCGCCTTGAGCCCGGTTTCCACCAGCGACAGTGCTTTGCCGGCCTTGCCCTTGGGCTCAGCATTTTTACCGCCGCCACCGTCGCCGTCCTCGGAGTTGGTGACAAAGACCTTTTGCACGGCGCCGGCCTTACCACCGGCCAACGATCCACGCGCCAGGTTGAACAACCCTCTACCCATCTTGAAGGAACTGAACAGGCCCGTCAGCGTGACCAACCCACCACCGACCAATGCGATCCCCGTCACCACCCCCGGCGCGCTATCCGACATCGAGGTAATGCTCTTGGTTACCTTGGTCAGCGCCTCGGCCACGGTGTCCGTGACCGGACGCAGGGCGTCGCCCACGCTACGCATGGCGTCATCCATCGACTGCGCCATTTCGGCCCATTTCTGCGACGACGACTCGCGCCGTTCGCTGAGGTTTTTGTCGAGGATGCCCGTTGCTTCGCGCGAATCGTTTTTAAGCTGGCTGTACAGCGCCTTGTTCTGCATGAACGCCGACAGCGCGGCCTTGACCTGCATGTCCGCGAACAGGTCGCCAGTGCGCAACGACTCCTCCAGCGAGGCCATCATGGCCTTGGCTTTCTCCGGATCTGCCTCCTTGCTGATCTTGGCCGTCGCCTCGGCCATGGCCGCTGCTCGCTTCGGATCGGTGGCCTGAATGTATTTCTGAGCCAACGCCATGCTGGTTTCCAGCGTGGACATGCCGTTTTGCAAACCGGTCTGCATCGAGCCCTTGTAGTCGATGCCGGCCTTTTTATAGGCCTGGACCGTATCAGTCGAGCCGATCTTGCCCATCCAGTTTTTCAGGTTGTTCGCCGCTTCGTCAGCGCCGCCGGCTGTCTTCATCTGCACTTGCAGCATGGCGCCCAACTGAGTGACGGCATCCATGCCGGTGATACCCAGCTTACCCATGTTCGCCAGCAGCTCAGGAAACCAGCGCGCCATGTCGGACGCTTCAAAGCTACCTGCCTGCCCTTGAAAGGCGATCGCCTCCAGCGCCTTTTGCATGTCCTTGGCGTCGGTGATCTTGGCGTTTTGTCCCAAGGCGTTGATCATCTTCGCCGTATCGACACCGCTCGAGCCCTGCCCTACGACAAACTTGGCCGCGACCGGTGCGTACTCCAGGGCCTTGCTCAAGTCCATACCGGCGCCGACCAACTGGTTGATCACATCGGCCACATCATTGCGCGCCATACCGGTATCGCGCGAAGTGTCGATGATCTTGCGCGACATCTCCTGTTCTTGCGGCTTGTTGGCAATGCCGGCCTTGATCGCGATGTCACGAACAATGGCCCCAAAATCGGCACTGACCTTCGTCGGCACGGCCATGGCTCCGACACCGACCACCGCCGCACCGACCGCGCTTTTCATGCCGGACTTGCCGGCGTCGAGCTGCTGGTAACCCTTGGCCTTAAACTCGGCCTTTTTCGCGGCCTGGCCCATGGCCTGATACGCCTTGCCCAGCCTGCCGACCTCGACGCCCTGCTTTTTCAAGCTGTCGAGGTTGGAGTTCAACCGGCTGAGCAATTTGGACGCTCCAGCGGCGCCGCTGTCGTGAGCCTTTTTCCATTCATCGCGCAGGCGAATGGTGTCGCCAATCGTGCGCTGCAGTACCCGCGCCTTGTTACCTTCCGCTTCAAGGCTCTTGATGCGTTTCGTCACATCTTTGAAGGCCGCGCCGACCGTCGAACTGACGGCGCCGCCGATCACCAGCCCGAGGGCGATTTTGTTCGCCATATCATGGCTCCCAGTTGCACAGCATTACCGGTAGCGGCTCAATCCGTGAGCCACCACACCATCTCGGCAAATGGCATCGTCTGAATCTCGGCGGCGGAAAATCCGGTCTCCGCCGCCAAACGTTTTGCCGCCACTTTCATGACGCAGGGATCAAATCCCGTCGTCGTGCACCAGGCGAAAATAGCCGGCCTGCAAGCGGTAGTAGTCCACCAGTTTCAGGCCCTCCAGATCTGCAAGGTCGGCGCCGGTCAATTCAGCGAACAAGGTCAGCTCGCGCTGTTCGGCGTTGCCGTTGGCCGCACGATCCGCCGCCCGGACCTCGCGCACGGTCGGCGAGCGCAGGCTCAACGTATCAACCTGCACCGACTTGACCTCCGTCGGGCACGAGAGCGTCACCAGCACGTTGTCCGCCGTGACCGACAACCAAGCCGGCAGCAACGTCGGATCGGTGAACTGCGGCACTAGCCGCGAATAGCCTTCCTGCAACCGGTGGTAATCCAACAGTTTCAGGCTCTCAAGATCCTTTAGTCCCACCTCCGCCAAACCGGCAAACAACATCAGCTCGCGTTGTTCGGCATCACCTTGGGACGCCCGGTCGGCCGCCCGCTCATCGCGCAACGTCGGCGAGCGCAGGGTTACTTTGTCGACCTTCACCCCGTTGGTTTCGCTGGGACACGAAAGGGTCACGACGGCGTTTTCAGCGGTGACCAACAACCAGGACGGCAACGCTTTTTCAGCTTGATTCATCATCTGGATCTATTCCCTTAGAGGCCGAGCGCGGTGCGCACTTCGGCGAGTTGGTCTTTGCCGTCGATCACCTGGATGCCGGCGACCATGTCGATTTCGTACATCAGACGGCCGTCGATTTCGAGCTTGTAGTAAGTGACCGCAATCGCGTGTTTGATCTCGGCCGGGTCACCGGCTTTCCAGTCGCCCAGATCGACCTCTTTGAGCCGGCCGCGCAGGGTGGCGACAACGGCAGTAATCGCCCCCTTTTGCCCCTTGAAGGCGCCACGGAAAGACGAGTTGAAGGCCGTGCCATCGGCCAGGCCGAAGTACTTCAGCGACTCACGGCGCACGCCCTTGGTGACAAAGGACGCTTCCATTTTTTCCAGGCCCTGGTCCATCTCGATGGCACCGGCCATGCCGCCAGCTCGGTACTCGTCGGTCTTGGTGGTCAGCTTGGGCAACGTCATGCTTGGCACTTCGCCGGCAAAGCTCATCCCGTCAACAAACAGGTTGGTGTTAAACAAAGTTTGAGGAATCATCGACTAGGCCCCTTAGCCACTGCTGGAACTGCGGCGTTGAGGTGGTATTGCTGCGGGTCTCGATTGCACGACCGGAGCAGCGAATGACGGAGCCGGTTGCGCGACAACGGGTGCTGCCTGATCGGCACTGCTAACCCGTTCGCCTTGAACAGGCTTGATGCGCAGGGCTTCGTCAAACAATCCGGACTGTGCCAGGGACTGACGCACGCGCTCCCAGTCGTGTTCCTTGTAGCGATTCAGGCCCAGGTAATGCGCCATGGCCAGGCAATACACCATCAGGTCGAGCGCTTCGTTGCGCTCGGCCTTACCCTTTATCCACTCGATCCGCTTGTGACCGCGCACGTAGCGGGCGACCTTGCGCTCTGCCACGCACTGGTCAAAGAAGTCGTCCGGCAGGTCATTGGCGAAGTGCAACGCCCCCGGCCCGGACTCGAACGGGTAGCGGTTATAGATCCAGTCCTTCGCCGTGTCGGTACCCACGAACCAAAGTTCCGCACCGTTGCGTTCGGTCTGGCCTTTCCAGGTCACGTCGACCATGGACGGGCGTTGAGCAATGACCGGCTTGCCAGGTTTGCTCGCGCCCTTGATCGCGAACACATTGCGCCAGCGACGAACACGGCAGAACTGGTAAACCTCATCGGTGTGGTGACCGCCGGAGTCGACAGCGGTGGCCAGAATGCCCAAGCCAACACCGCACGGATGGCGATATTTCGCTTTCAGGAGTTCGTCCAACGCTGCCCAAGTGCGGTCGTCTGCGGGATCGCCCGAAACTATCTGGAAGTCAACGATCCAGCGCTCCATGCCGGCACCCCAGCCCATGGCCATGAATTCCAGCCGGTTGGCCTGAACGTCGACGGCCCCGGTGATCATCATCACCGCCGCCGGCATCGAGCCAAGGGTGTAGCCTTCCAACCGCGCCCGCTGCCTCAGGACGTCTGCTTTGGTCTGCTCCTGAGCCGCGTCCCAAACCTTCGCTAGACGGGTGTTGTAGAACACCTGCATGGGCTCAAGATCGCCTTTGGCCTGGGCCTTTTTGGCCTTCTCAAATTGCTTGGCCAGCGACTTCCAGTCCATCCAACCCAACGGCGAATACAGCGCGTTGAGGTGGAAGCCAACGGTCTCGCCGTCGCCTTCGGCGTGAGCGCGCCATTCGCCGTTGGCGAGCATTTCGCCCTTGTGGTACTCCTCGATCAGCACGTCACATTCAGGTCCGGCGCACTGGTAGTGCACCACGCTGAAGTCCTTCGAGTAGTGCAGCCGTTCCCATTCAAGGATCTGCATATGCCGGCAAGTCGGGCATGGCACATAGTAGTGACGCTGGTCACTGCCATCGAACAGGTCGGAGATCCGCGAGGCGCCCTTGATCGTCGGCGAGCTGGAGAAGTAGAACTTCGCGTTGCGGCCAAAGGTGCTGCCCCGGGTTTCCGCCAACTCGATGGGATCGCCCTCCTCGCCGATGTCGACTTCCCAGCGGTCGATCTCATCGCCGTAAACGTAGCGCGCCGACAGCTCCGATAAGTTGGCGGCCGAACCGGCGGTGGTGACGTACAACGTGCCACCCTCGAACTCCTTGGTGTCCATGGTGTTGCGCGAATCCCGCGAGCGGTTGGCCGCCACACGTTCGCGCAGTACCGGGGTCGCTTTGATCGTCTTACCGATCCGCGAGGACACCCGCTTGGCCAGGCCGAGGCTTGGCAGCAGTGCCAGGATATTCGACGGCGCCATGTGCATCAGACCGCCGATCCAGTTCAGACCGATCTGGGTTTTCATCAACTGCGACGCAACCATGGTGATCACGCGCTTGCAGGGGTGAGCCGGCGACAAACAACGCATGGGCTCGCGGGCATACGGTGTACGCGAGGTGCGGTACTGGCCCGGCTCAGCGGCGCCGGTGTCACGCGGGATCCGCATGTACTCATCGGCCCACTGATCGATCCAGACGTCCGGGTCGGGCCGTAGCCCACGGAAATACGCCTCGCGGTACACCTCTGCACCGTCAGGAATTTCCGTGGGCATAGGCTTAACTCGTGGTCAGTGCGTGTTCAAGGTCCGCTGAAGACATGCGCTCGGCGTCTTCCAGCGAGCGGCGGATCGCCGCCGTGAGGTGCTTTTCGATTTCCCAAGGGTCGGTCATCGATGCCAGTTCCGGCGCCAGTTGCGGAGGCATCCCCAGCAGTTGATCGCGCAGCATGCGACCAGCGTTGTAAGCGCCGGTCTGCACCGCCAACAGGGCCACCAGCGAGCCCTTGGCCTTGTGCAATTCGATCTCGGCGAGCTGCGCCAGGTTGTGCTCGCGCAGTGCGCGGGCCTTCTGGAAGTCGGGAAGCTGCCCCGCAGGGGTGATCGTGAGCGGCGGCGCAGCCGTTGAAGTCGGCTCGGCCTGGCTGGATAGCTGGCTGTAAACGTCACGCTGAAGCCGGTCCTGGTGGTGGCGGTCGGCGACGGCGGTCTTGCTGGGGTCAGCGGTGTCGCGAATCAACGCTTCACTGGCCGTGACATCGACCTGTTTACCGTCGGCGGTCAGAACCAGGCGGTTGTTGTTTTTCAACCAGGTGATGTAGCTGGGTGCCCTGCCGATCCGAGCCGCGAAGGCGCTCTTTGACAGGTACATTGGTTCTGTCATAAGCCCTCCTTTTCAACGGCTTTTCAATGGAACCTTTCGATTTCAATGGATTGAATTTCAGTAAGCTGGCAACCCTGCCGCTAACACTTTCCCGCGGGTTTCCGACCCCGTACCCTACGAATAACCCTAGGGTCCCCGGCAGTTTCAGGCTGGCCCGCCACCATTCGGCGGGACATCGCACACGCCAAGCCGCTTGGCAGCCCAGCGTTCGTACAAGCCGATGGCAACATCTGCACCGGCCATTGCCGTGAGACAACCCAAGGCGCCCGCCGTCCAGAGCGACATGCCCGCCGCGATCATCAGCATCATTGCCGAGACTCCGCAGACAATGCAGGCACCGGATCGAAGCGCAAGCCGACGCATCAGCGCCCAGCCACGGGCACCATCCTTGTCTGCTCGCCACATCTCACCGGATACGCCGCCGACCAGAGCCAGGACGATCACCAACCAGATCGGCATTTCTGCCAGCGCTTGCTGCTCATTTGTCATGTTGTGCCTCAAGTGAAGGAGCATGCCGAACACAAAAAAGAAAACCCCGCCGGAGGGCAGGGTTTTCAATGTCGCGGCATACGCCAGGACGAAGTGCACAGCACGTGCTCGGGGAAGCGCCAAGGCGCAGAATCCATATCGTGGGGACTTTTTACCCCCTGAGTACGGAACCGAAAAGGGGGCATTTTCGGTTATCCAACTTGACGCAACTTTGACGCAATTTTGAGGAGACTTTGAGGTAAAGCGCCCCGACCAACGGTAAGCCATTTACGTGCGTCCTTGCGCTCGGCCAGCACCTCAAACAGTCGGACATGAAGACGATGCACAAGATCGTAGTAGGTTTGCTTCGCCTTTGAGACGTAGCCCAGTTCGTGCATCTGCGCTGCCCATGTCGGTGCAGGGTCAAAGCCGTAACGCATAACTGCCAACTGTTGCAGCCTTTCACCCCGACCATCTTGCCGGGCAATCTCGGAAAGGGCGGCACCAATTTCCTGCGCAATTGCATCTGGACCCGCACTACCGCCGAGAAGGATCCGAGAACCGGGTGTGCCCCGCGGCGCACAACCGCCCCACTCCATGATCGTCGCCATCGGGCTACCCATGCCTCCGGCTTCACCGGCGTGTAGGCATTGCTCGCCCCAATGTTTCAGCAACAACTCCATCGCCTCAATCATTGCCCTGCCCCCGTAAAACCCAACCCAACACAGAAAAACCGCAACCCGACACAAACCCAACACAGATAAATCCCTTTAAATTCAATGCTTCAATCAAACTTGAGTTGAGTGTGTTGGGTTTGTTGGGTTTATCAGTCTTCGCATAAGAAAAAATTCGTTCCGTTGAATTCGTTGCAAAGAACGTCGTGCATGCGCGTGCGCGACACAAAACCCAACACACCCCACACAACACCCGCGAAGGCATGTAATTCGGGCACTCAAATTGTGTGGGGTATTCAAAATCAACCCGACACACACTCAACACACCCAACACACTTTTGAAAATAGTCATGCTGCAAGCGCCTTGATGTGATCCCAGCTGTCCACGTGCCAGCCCGCCAGCTTGGCCTTCGCCCGCCAGTTCTCTACCTGCTTGCCCAGCTCTGCCGCCTTGAGTGATGGGGGCGGGGAAGCATCCAGATCCACAGGAAAGAAAAACGCGCCGAAGCGTCGGTTATTGCCGTCAGTCCAGGGTATCGCCCGCGTTTTATCCACCTCGGAACTGATAAATAGAGAGAACTTGGTCTGACTCATCACGTGCTCTTTGTTGCGCTGGCACCATTCGAGAAACAACGAATAGAGGTCGGTCGATAGACACGGTCCCCAAAGCCCATGCCCCAGTTCGCTGTACTTCCACAGGTGCAAGAATGTTTGCCAGCCGGCCCGACTCAAGGCGACCAAACGCTCACGCGCCTCTGTCGATGGCGGCCGCGTGCGCTGGTTGAAGTCCCCTAGATCGACCGACAGTAACCAACCGTAGAGCGCCGCCACCCCACCCTGCTCCAGTTCACGACCAATCGCCTTTTGCCGTGCGACTGGCAGAGTCTCCATAGGCCACATGACTAGCATTCGACGATCACTGTCGCTGATTGGCCAGGGAAGAATCTCGTTGCTGAGAAACACCGCATTCATATGGTTGGCTTCTTCCCAGCCATTAATGAATTTCGACTCCATCCGCACCGTTTTACCAGTGATCAAGTGCTTGATCTTGCCCACCTGGTTGTAACGTTGATCGCGACTGACGACCTCTTCAAAGACCGACCACAATTTGCGGCTTTGCCACGCGTTGAAACTGCTTTCCAACTGCGTCTGACCAACAGTCGCCGCGTATTGGCCATAAAGCATGCCGAGCGCGTCAGCGAACAACAGGCTCTTGCCCGAACCTTCCATTATCGAATGCATCAACACAGCGGTGTCCATCTTGGCGCCCAAGTGCTGCAGCGGATACGCCAGCCAGCGAGTTAGCCAATCGGTTGCAGCTTCATCATGGTTACAAAGAAATGAGATCAACCAACGCAGGTTGGCACACGCTGCATCATCTCTGACTGGCTCAAGCGGCAACCCGTCAAAGGTATTGATGTACACCGCAGGATCCTTCGTCATGGTCGGATCAAACACGATGTGTTCAACATCGACGGTGCGGCGCTCGCTGCTGTTCAGCCACAGCGGGTAAGTGTCACCCAGCGCCATCTTCACCGCGCCCTCGGCTATGCGCCGCTTCTTTTCGCGATCCCAAACGTCTTTGGTGCCATCGATGTAAACGTAGCGATCGGTTGGAGACATCCCGAATGCACCGCCTTTCTTCCCAGCCATGCGGCGCGCCTGCTCGATCTCGCGAACATGATCGTCAGAAATCAGCCTCTTTCCGGTGTCGTCCAACCAGGCTTTGGCCAGTGGCTTGCCCACACGAGCTTCGAAGGCGGACTTCTTCATTACCTTCGATTGGTCGCAATCCCACACATGAGTGGTGCCCTCAACCAGCGCAAAACGACGAAGTATGTGATCCAGCGTTATGGCCTCCCCGCCCCCCATCAGGAGCAGGAGCGGCCTCGCTGGACGAGCATGTGTCGTCGGAGATCGGCCCGTTCAATTCACCGGATGGGGTCGGGGGAAGATCATTCGCATCTGGACGGACAGCGTGTTGCATGCCCAACATCCGTGCAGCATCCTTCACAGCCTTCGACTGGTCGCCGCAGTGCTCGAGTAAGCAGAACACTTCAAAGGCGTCGTTCTGATGTCCGTTCGCGAGAGGATCAGCACCGTGGTGCGAGTAAACCTTGCCCTCGCTGATCGTCACCCCTGGCAGACCGGTACTGCTTTGAGGATACAGCCACTTGTTGCCGCGCTGAATGTACCCATGAGTGCGCAGAAGCTCTGCAACATCGTGACAACGGTTGAATTCATCAATCACCGAGGGCCGTTTGCCGCCACCGAGTACAGCACGCTTAACTGCTTTGACTGGTGGCTTTGGTAGCGCAACCGCCCATGGACACGCAGCTTCAGCATCCCGCTTAAAGAACTCCCAATTCTGCCAAATGGTAAGCAGCTCGTTGGTCAGCGTCGGCAGCCCGTCAGTAGCACTTGGAGCGGTTTTCCAGATGTAAGGTTTGCCGGTACCGGGATGAATTGAAGGTGGAAATACGTCTTGCACCAATCCCGCACGTAGTTCAAAGACCGTGAAGCGTTTGAACGGCTCGGCTTCGGTTCGTGCAGCAGCTTCTGCGGCAAGATCACCCTGCTCTTTCGCAGACTTGGCCTTGTCCATCAACCCTTTGAAAATCGAACCGTCCGGGTCTTTTTCATTTGGCCATGAAAGTGAATGACGCGTGAGTTCGATGCCTTCCGGCACTTTGAATACCACCCGGAATCGCAGCGGATTTCCGACGATAGTCGGGAACACCACTGCCATCGCATCAAGGTCAAGGCCCAACAGTTCATACAGAACATGACGCGTCCATTGAACGTCATCAACATCCAATGAACAAACGCGGCTCGGCCCCAGCACGACGCCAAGGTTGTGATTTGGGTTTCGTTGCCAGAACGCCTCGGCCGTGTCGGCGTCGGTGATATAGCCTCCGGGCTTATTCCACCCTAGGCCTTTCGGAGCCTTTTCACCTGGATCAATCGATACGAGTGCCAAGTCAAAAGTACTGATGTAGCGCTTTGCCCATGTAGCGATGGCTGTTCCTTTGCCCGATTCACTCATCGCCGGGCCTCCCGCAACTCCTGACAAGAGACGCAGGTCTCGCAACCTTCAACCTTCTGCTGTCGAAGCAACGGGATTGGTTCGTCGCAGTCGTCACAGAACTGCGCGCTAACGCGGCTTGATGGCACGCGGCGACTGCGATGAATAGCAACATCAAGCAGGTATTGCGCCTGCTCGTTTGCGCGGTCGATATCATCAGCCATTGATGCGATCCTCCATCGCCTGGCGAGCGCCCGCCATGATTCCAAGGACTTCGCGTATCACATCCATTCCGTGCTTTTCGAGATCCACGACTTCATGAAGCTCCCAGACGTTGTCCGCCGCGCCGTCGTGCATCTTGGCCACGAATTCACCGGTTTCCCCGAGTAGCTTACCAACCGCTTTCAAGGCATCACGGGTTGCCGGTACTGGCACGGGCCGGTACCAAACCGCACCTGCTGGACGCATCAATGCATCCAGCAAGCGTGGATCAGCGGTCAGCCTGATCACTTCCTCAAGCTCATCTGGATTCAGCCAGCGGCGTTCTTCATCGAGCTTGAGTTTCTTCTGGAGGGTGTCGTTGTCCAACACCATTTCAAAGGCAAGGGCGGTAATTCCGCCCTTGTAGTCACGACCAGCGCGATAGATCGCTTGGCGTAGAGGCAGGACCGGACCAGCGTCCGGCAAAAGATCTGTGCGACTCATAACCGTAAATCCCCTATTTACGGTGTAGCCATAGTTCAGGGTAAACCCTATCCTACGACCACGACCGATGTGCATGTGCTGTGTATCGTCGTAGTCGGGCTGGGGGATTCTTTGGTGAGAGGCCCCAGCTCGACACCTTTTAAGCGGCCCCGACCTTGCGGCGCGATCCGATTGGACGAATCTCTACCGCTGTACAGGCCCCCTTCTCATCAACCCGAACTCGAATATCTCGAGCCGAGTTGAGCATTTGAGAGACAGCGCTTTGCGATACCCCAATCAGTAAAGCGAGCTCTGGTTGAGTCTTACCCTCGGCGAAATCTCCCAAGGGAATTCCTATTTCGTTTGCCATCCACGTTTCCTCGAATGGGCGTTGCGGCACGGATATTAGTGTTACTTCTTTTAAACAGCAAGAAAAAAGACGTACAACTGTTTTGATAAAATAAGTCTTCCTTATAAATTGGGATGCATGATTACCTCGATATCCTTCTCTGCCGACGACGAGACCCGAAAAGCCGAAGCCATGCGCTTGAAGGCTATTTATCAGGACCGCAAACGGCATGATCCCTCCCTTACCCAGGACAAAATCGCCGATCTGTGCGAATGGGCTGGGCAAAGCGTTGTCAGCCAATACTTAAATGGCCGAATCCCTCTCAACATCGGAGCGCTGATCAAATTTTCGAATGTCTTGGGCTTTTCGCTTGAAGAGGTAAGTCCACGTCTCGCTGCTCTCGCCGAAATGCCTCGCCTGCGGCATTCGCAGGGCGGCAATGAAAGCTCGAGAACCCCCGACTGGGAAATGCATCAGATTGAAGTGTGGGATGACGAGACCCCGCTCGGGCCTGATGAGGTAGAGCTGCCATTCTTTAAGGAAGTGGAATTGTCTGCGGGTAATGGATCTCAGGTTAGGCTTGAAACAAATGGACGCAAGCTTCGCTTCGGGAAACGCACTCTCAAAAGAAAAAGCATCGATCCTGCTTCTGCAGGTTGCGCTCCAGTAACTGGGAACAGCATGGAGCCAGTCCTTCCGGATGGCAGTACCGTGGGTGTAGACACCGCGAACACAGTCGTTCAGGACGGCAAGATGTACGCCATTGATCATGACGGACAGTTGCGTGTGAAGCTTCTCTATCGATTGCCAGGCTCAGGTTTGCGCCTACGGAGCTACAACACTGAGGAACACCCGGACGAACGCTACGATGGCGACTACGTCCAACAGCACATTCGTATCATCGGGAAGGTTTTCTGGTACTCGGTAATGCTTTAAAAGACCTCTGCCCAAAGGCCCGTAAGGGTCTTTTTTCGTCTACTAATTTTATTTATCAAGTTTTATAAGTGATACTGTTGACATATTAAATCAGTAACACTAATTTTGCATCGGAATCTACCTCTCACCAAAGAGATCAACCCATGCAAATCACACAGCAAAGCGACACCCGCTGCCCTGTTTACCTGCACCCCTCCGCATGCAGCAGTCGCGACGCAGTCGAAGACATACAGCTTCGCACGGGACTTCTCGTCGTCAGCAACCCCAAGGGCCGTACCGCCGCTATCAGGCCAGTCATTATCACTAACGCATCCGAAGCCACTGCCGGGCCGCTTGGAGATGATGCGGTATGAATAACTACCTCATCCCCCTCACTAAACAAGACCTGTTGCATCACATGCTCCAGGTTGGTGGAGGTGCCGTGTGCCCTCTTCAACGACCAGAGCAAACCATCTATGCAAGCTTTGATGTGGAGCTCACTCAAAACAGCGCAGTCGTCAGCGTTGAATTGGGAGGTCACACCGGCGAACTGACCCTCAAGCGGTCGGACCGAGCCAATCACCTGCACCTGCGGGATTTCATCCAGGACATTGCGAACGGCCGAATTGAATCAGCTCAACCCGCGCCACCCGAGCAGTCCGGCCGACTGGCGCAAATTGATCGAGCACTTGCGGACTCGGAAGCATTGCTTGCCCGCGTTCGCAAACTGATCGCTGCCTGAGGACTGCGCCATGAATCGCACCCTGGACGAAACAGCCGCATTGCTCGGACTTAAGCCCCGCGCCTTCCGCACCAGGTTGCGCGAGCTGAGCATTCTCAACAGCAGTGGCGATCTAGCCAGCCAGCACCGTGATCGCGGCTATCTGTATTCGGATCCGCGCAGCACCGTGATTCCGTCCCTCAACAAGTGCCGTCATTACTCCGTGGTGATGGTGAAGGAAGAAGGGATCGAATGGCTGGCCAAGAAGCTAGGAATCATCATTAACAAAAAGGACGCCGCTGCATGAAAACCAACAACCTCAATGCCTACACGCAAGCCCTCGGCGCCCTGAAGCTGATCCCGATCTACTTGAACTGCCCGGGGGTAGTCAGCCGCGCAACGCTCGTTGGCGCCTCGACGGAAGCCATCCAACTACTGGAAAGCATGCCCGTACTAAGCACCGAGCTGGCCGAGGTATTTCGCTGTGTCAACAACGTGCTCCTTGACGGGCAAGTCGCCTACGTTACGCCGACCAACTCGCCTGAGTTCCCATTCGGCGCCGTGGTGGCTGACGCCAAGGGCAACATCTGCGCGGCTGCCATGGGCAAAAGTAAAGAAGGCCTCGCCGAGCTGATTCGCCTCAAGTTGCTGCCCCCATCGGAGGGGTACGGGGAGAACGCAGCGTGAGCAACACACTAGAGCAGTTGCGACGTCAGTTCGCTACTCCATGCCCGACCCTGGCCGCTGTTCGGGAACAGTACTTCGCACACATTCGCACCGACCGCTACCTACTGGCCGAGATCAAGGCAGGCCGTATCGCGCTGGTCGTGAAGCGTTTGCACGGGTCGGCTCGCGCACAACGAGTGGTGTACCTGCACGACCTAGCCGAGTTCCTCGACGCCCAAGCGGCAAAGCAAGCGGCTTGATTTCAACGGTCGCCTCTGCCGTCCAGAGACACACAAATCGCACATCAATAGGCACAGCACATGAAACCTACGGATACGGCCGAATTCATCGGCGAACTCAACGCAGGCGTCTTCGCCAATCAGATCGGTCACGCCCTTTCTGAAGTGGCATCGGGAGTTGTTGATAACGGCAAGGTCGGCTCGGTCACGCTGACCTTCACCTTGAAGCAGATCGCCAACAGCCATCAAGTCACCGTCAATCACAAGCTCGCCTACAAGGTGCCTACCAAACGCGGCAGCCGTACCGAGGACACCACCCTCGATACCCCGATGCACGTCAATGATGGCGGTCGCCTGACTTTGTTCGCCGAAGCCCCACGCGCCGGTCAGCTATTCAACCGCGACGACGCACCGATTCACGCTAAGTCCTAAACCGTTCGATTCCAAACCTCTCACCAAAGGAAGTCGATTCAATGGAAGCCAAAGCAATTCAGTTGATTCAGGACACCGCCGTTCTGGCCTATGCCAAGCCGCTGGATACTTTCACCCCAGCGCTGGTATTGCCGTCTGACCAGAAGATCCACAGCATCGAGAAATTTCAAGCCGCTCGTAGCCGATTCCGCGGCGCGCTCACTACTCACTCGCTGCTGGACTTCGGCAATTACGTAATGACGCAAAGTGCCGAGGTTGTAGCGTCTGGTTTTGTGGACGCCGAAGCAATGTCGTGCACAGTCATTTTCAACCTGGGCGACACCAAGTCACCAGGGCACGGCGACTTCACCGCCACCCTGAACTTGAGAAAAACTGCTGCGTTCCGGGCGCTGGAGCGTGCAGCCTCTATTCAGTTCACGCAGAAAGAACTCAGCGACTGGATTGAGGATTGGGCATCGAATCTCCAAGCCCTCGCGGCCGATGACAGTCCCATCGATTTGCGTAAGGCCGCGAGTGCCATCCGCTCCATCAGCATCGAGCAAGCACGCAAGAGCGAACACATTGTCGGCGACCTAAGCGCCTCTCGTTCAGCGATGGACCAGATTGAGGCCAAGTCCTCAGAAGGGTTGCCTGCTGAATTCCTGTTCACCGTCGAGCCATATGAAGGGCTGAAAGTCCAGATCATCCGCCTGCGTGTAGCCGTTCTCACCGGCGGGGACAAACCCCTGCTGCGCCTGCGCTGGATTGGAGAAGAACAGCTTCGCGAAGACTTGGCACAAGAATTCAAGGAAGTCGTGCAACACGAAGTCGGGGGCGGCGCGCAGCTAACTATCGGCAATTTCAACTTGGGCTAACCCAACACTGCAATCACCTTTCGCCGGCCTCTCACCAAGCATCCCGGCGGAGGGTTTCGCTAAGGCACATAGCACATGACAACAATTCAGATATACGCGCTTATCAGCATCATTATTGCGTCCGCCTTGCTTTACTGGGCGGGCTATCGCAGCGGGCTCATAAGAGGCATCGAGGAAGGGAAAGCCATTCAAAAATCCGACAATTCGGAGGCGATCCAAAACCTAAAGCTTTCGCTTGTCCAAGCACATGATGAGCATAAACAACTGTACTCCCACTATGAGCGCGCACTGGCCGCTTCGAAACTCGGAGAGCCAGAACGCCAAACTTTGCTGGCCATTGTTGAAAAACTCAGGATTGCCGCCGAGACATTCGCTGCTTTCCGCACCGGCAAGAACCTGGAACGTGAATCCCTCATCCTCCGAGCCCAAGCGCTAGCAATGGCAGCTCTTTTGGAGCCAAAAGAGCTGGAGGAAACAGCATGACGAGGTTTTATCCGAAGCCGCCCGCTCTGCTCTTTGAAAAGATGAGCAATATTCCCTCACTACCAGGGAACGTCTTCCACTTCCTTAACCACTGGTTCGGGAGGTTCTATCAGCGGCTTGCCTTCAAGCTTACGTACTTCGTTTTCAGCTTCATCTCTGATTCTTTCGAGGCGAGGCAGTCGCTTCTGCGTTCGTTCAAAAAAATCACCAAGTGCTGGAGGCGCATCATCCGCGAAATATTTGAGCCAATCGTGAATTTCAAACCTCAATTTAAGGCCGATCCGCATCCTCTCCGCATTCAATTCGCCTTTCTGGGTTTCGGTCAAACGGGCCAATTGATCAGTGAGAATAGTACGGCGTATTTCGTTAGAGGGTTTGTAATCAGCGTGCGCATCGTCATAAGGCTGATTATCTACAAATGTGTGAAACTCTTGACACAAGCAAACCAATTGTTCAGATCTGGCTATTTCGAAAAGTCTCTTGTCTTGCTCCTTAAGAGTCAGATCATGACGCTTTTGATACCAAGGAACAGAGATAGCAATTGCGATAGCCAAAATAGACCCCAAACCTTGCACCCACCCAGATGTATCGGGCGGAAGCCACCCATGCTTTACCCAGTAAGCAACCGACCCAACCAAAAGCCAAAGAGCGGCCCCCCCAAAGAGCAAAGCCCACACTGCCCAAAGCGTTTGAGTGACCATCCTCTCCGGAATTTTACAATTCATCATCCATCATGGCTCCTACCCAGAAAAAGGAGCCGAGCATGCCCATTTACAAGCTTTCCGTCTATCAAGGAGATTGCGTGAATGAGCTGGCTCTTTTCGCAGGCGCTGGTGGCGGAATACTCGGCGGCCACCTCCTCGGCTGGCGCACCGTCTGCGCCGTTGAGCGTGATGCCTACGCCGCACAGATTCTGGCGCAACGACAAACCGATGGATTGCTCCCGCCTTTCCCGATTTGGTCTGACGTGTGCAGCTTTGACGGACGACCATGGCGCGGTCTTGTTGACGTGGTTTCGGGAGGATTTCCTTGCCAGGACATTTCGGTCGCAGGAAACGGCCTGGGTATCGCCGGTGCCCGTTCCGGACTTTGGCGGCAGATGGCACGAATTACCGATGAGGTACGACCGCGCTACGTCGAACTGGAGAACTCACCATTGCTTGTGGGAAGAGGACTTGCCGTGGTGCTCGGTGACCTTGCCGAAATGGGGTATGACGCGCGATGGGGTGTTATCGGAGCGGCTGACCTCGGCGCTCCTCATCAGCGAGACCGGATCTGGCTCATCGCAGAAGACACACGCCAGACGCTGGCCAACACCAGTGGCCAGCATGGCAAAAGGATCCTCCCCTGCCGCACTGACTCGCCGATCCGGGGCCGACCGCTCGAACGATCGCCTGGATCACGCCGTGATGGCATTGGATGGTGGTCATCTGAACCCGGAATGGGCCGAGTGGCTGATGGGATGGCCCATCGGGTGGACCGGCTTAAAGCCATTGGCAACGGACAAGTTCCAGTCGTGGCAGCAACAGCATTCGAACACTTGTCAGGACTTGAAAATGTGTGAGGCCGCATGAAAACCTTATTTCTGCTTATGGCTCAATACAATGGGCAAACAATTATTTCACTTAATCAAGTGTGTAAAGACTATTTCACACATCTAACTACCGATATGTTTCAGCGCAAAGTAATGGCTGGTCAAATTCGAATACCCATCACGAGGCTCGAATCCAGCCAAAAAAGCGCTAAAGGAATTCACATAACAGATTTAGCAGCTTATTTAGACTTGCAGCGGGAGGCTGCGGTAAAGGAATGTAACCAGCTCAACGGAATTCGCCGAGCCAGCTAATTCACTGCTTACCCCAAGCGCCCAGCTTCACGGGCGCTTGAATGATCCTCTCTAACCATGGCCATTCGGCATAGTGGTCACCCTTCCCGCGAAGATGGGTATACCTACGCAACGAGTTCCAGTCACGGTGCCCGGACACGCTGGCCACCCGCGGGATATCCCAATCCATCTCAAACAACCGACTAACTCCGTCGTGTCTCAGATCGTGGAAGTGAAGATCTTCAATCTCCAGAAACTTGCACGCCTTCGCCCAGGCCGTAGAGATCGACGAAGAGTTGTAGGGGAAAATTTCCGCACGCTCTTTTGGCATGCTTTGCAGAATTCTCCAAGCTTCGTCGGGTAGGTGGCACCAAACATCATTGCCAATTTTCTGCCCAGGGTTTTTCATATCTCTCACCAGCACCCGCTGATTCGACTCATCGACATCGTCCCACACAATTCGGCTTATCTCATCCTGCCGACGGGTGGAAAAAATCGCGAAGCCAATCACCTTCAGCATGTTGATCGAACTCGGTCGACGCTGCTGCATACTGACGAAGTGCTCCAAAAGTTTATCTAGCTCGTCTTTGGCTGGACGGCGATCGCGCTCCCGGCTCTTCATGTTGTAGCCGAGCTTCCTTAACACCTTCCGAGCGTCCGGCATCGCGTGAGGGTCTACCTCATACCCCCAAGCGGGACGCGCAATCGAAAGGACAGCCCCAAGGTGCGCCAGATCGTTACCAGCCGTTTGCGGCTGGACGCCGCCGCCCTCTTTACTCATTCGCCAGAGTGCAAAATCCACCAAGCGCTGACTGTTGATAGCCGAATCAACGGTCTGGCCAAACTCCGTCGCCGCGATAGCATTTAGAGTGGCTTCTTTGGTTTTACCCAACGGCCGGACTTTCTCCATTTCATCCAGATACTGCTTGATCATGTCCTGTACGGTGACGCCCTTGCGGTTCGCCCTCTCGATCGCACCAGGCTGATCTAGCTCTGCCTCACGTCGCCGCACCCACGCTTGTGCCGCCTGTTTCCGGGCGAAGGTCTGGCTCTCTTGGTAGACTTGCGCTCCATCGCGAAACAGGCGTATCTGTGCCGTGTAACTGACTGAGCCATCGGTGCGTTTTCGTGCTCTGATCGTTGCCATAGTCGACTGGTACAATTCCGAAAGTGATTGGTACATTGTACCAGCGACATCGAAAAAACGCCTGAAAACGCCTAAAAACACGCTATAAATACGTTGAGCCAAATGGTACCAAATACCCACTCCAGCCCAGTAAACTCAAGCCCTGCGCTGTCTCGGCGGTTCTCCGTTGCGCCCATGATGGATTGGACAGATAGGCATTGCCGCTTCTTTCTACGCCTACTCTCCAAACACGCCCTCCTCTACACCGAAATGGTCACCACTGGCGCGCTGCTCAACGGCGATCACGAGCGTTTCCTGCGCCACAACGAAGCCGAACACCCGCTGGCCCTGCAACTCGGCGGTAGCGTCCCCCTCGACCTGGCTGCCTGCGCCCGCATGGCCCAGGAGCACGGTTATGACGAGGTGAACCTGAATGTCGGGTGCCCGAGTGATCGGGTGCAGAACAATATGATTGGCGCGGTGTTGATGGGGCATCCGCAGTTGGTGGCCGATTGTGTGAAGGCGATGCGCGATGCGGTGTCGATTCCGGTGACGGTGAAGCATCGGATCGGGATTAATGGGCGGGACAGTTACGAACAGTTGTGTGATTTTGTCGGCACGGTTCGGGATGCCGGGTGCACGAGTTTTACGGTGCATGCGCGGATTGCGATTCTGGAGGGGTTGTCGCCGAAGGAGAATCGGGACATTCCGCCGCTGCGCTATGACGTGGCGGCGCAGTTGAAGAAGGATTTCCCGGAGTTGGAGATTATTCTCAACGGCGGGATCAAGACGCTGGAGGCCTGTCACGAACATTTGCAGACATTTGACGGTGTGATGCTGGGCCGTGAGGCGTATCACAACCCTTACGTGATGGCTGAGGTGGATCAGCAGTTGTTCGGCAGCACGGCACCGGTAATCACCAGGGCCGAGGCGCTGGCGCAGTTGCGACCTTATATTGCAGCGCACATCGATGCAGGCGGTTCGATGCACCATATCACTCGGCATGTGCTGGGGCTGGGCACCGGATTTCCGGGGGCGCGCAAGTTTCGGCAGTTGTTGTCGGTGGATATTCACAAGGCTAAAGAGCCTTTGGCGTTGCTGGATCAGGCCGCGGAGTTGCTTGAGGGGCGTTAACGATCGCTCGGGTTGAACCTGTGGTCTGATTTGGCATCGTATTTACCGATACCGCGCCCCGCCATTCAAACACCCGTTTCGCGGATGTTGCCGCTGGGGCCATTGATACGCACACCCGCCCTTGAGTGGCTGTCAGCGCTCGGGTAATGTCATCAGACCCATAGGACAGAGCACGCCCATGACTTCCAAGCTGGAACAACTCAAACAAATCACTACCGTCGTTGCCGACACCGGCGACTTCGAAGCAATCGCTCGCGTTAAACCCGTGGACGCTACCACCAACCCGTCCCTGCTGCTCAAAGCAGCGGCCATTCCCGCTTATGCCGAGTTGTTGAACGCCTGCGTTCACGACTGCAAGGGCGATGTGGGTCTGGCCAGCGACCGTTTTGGCGTTGCGGTAGGGCAAGAAATTCTGAAAGTGGTCCCTGGCCGCATTTCCACTGAAGTGGATGCGCGTCTTTCGTTCGACACTGACGCCGTATTGAAGCGCGCGCACCGTCTGATCGAGCTGTACGACAAGGCCGGCATCGGCCGTGACCGCGTACTGATCAAGATCGCTTCCACCTGGGAAGGCATCCGTGCCGCCGAGATCCTGGAAAAGGAAGGCATTCAGACCAACCTGACCCTGCTGTTCTCCTTCGCCCAGGCGGCTGCGTGCGCTGATGCGGGTGTGTTCCTGATTTCGCCATTCGTGGGCCGCATCTACGACTGGTACAAGAAGGCCAACGGCAACGACTACACCGGCGCGGACGATCCGGGCGTGCAGTCGGTGACGCGCATCTATAACTACTACAAGTCCAATGACTACAAAACCGTAGTGATGGGCGCAAGCTTCCGTAATCTGAATCAGATCGAGCAGTTGGCCGGTTGCGATCGCCTGACCATCAGCCCGGACCTGCTGGAGAAACTGGCAGCGGATAACGGCAAGCTGGAGCGCAAATTGGCGCCTGGGCATGCCGGGGAAGCGCGTTTGAACTTGAATGAAGCGCAGTTCCGCTGGTTGTCCAACGAGGACGCGATGGCGACCGAGAAATTGGCCGAGGGGATTCGTCAGTTTGCTCGGGATCAAGAGAAGCTTGAGGCGCTGCTGCAAGCCAAGCTTTGATCTAGTTCGAGGCCATGCAAAAAGGGCGAACCCTGATGGGTTCGCCCTTTTTTATGCGCTCAGGAACAGAGTTGGCTTCGCACAAGGCTGCGTGGCGGTTTAAGGACGCCTTCGCGGGCAAGCCTCGCTCCTCCAGGGTAATTGTGGCGGGTCGCGATAATTTAAACGACGCGAAACTGTAGGAGCGAGGCTTGCCCGCGAAAGGGCCAGCCCGGACTACATTGCGTTTGGGGTCAATGCCGCTCCAGCGCATTCACCAGATCATGGAACGCTTCACGATTGGAATCGTTGAGGCCCATGAGGATCCTGTGCGCTTCAAGCACTTTGATCCGCACGATTTCCTCGGACTGATCCTGGTCTGGCAGGTCGGTCAGGCATTCAGGACACGGGATCGGGCGGTCAACAATGTTGAACACTTGCTCGAAGCCCATGGACTGCAGCAGACGAGTGATGTCTTCGTGGGTGGTGACGACGGTCGGCAGCAGGCCGACCTTCTGCCGCGACAGGATCGACAGTTTGGCCAGCAGGCCCAACGTGGTGCTGTCGATGCTGCGGGTTTCGGTCAGGTCGATCACGATCGCGTTGAAGTTCAACGCCGTGAAGATCCGCTCAATAGTCGCATCCAACGCCGAACACAGGGTCAGGCGAACTTCACCGACGAACTTAAGGACGAAGGTGCCATCCTGCTCGGCGAACTGGATTCTACCGGTACTCATTAAAGATTCCTGCTCAACACCAACAGGGCGATATCATCCGGCATCTCCCCTAGCGTGGCCAATCCAAAAACCTGCCGCAGCCCATCCAGGGTGCCGCCCGCAGCCTTGACCCGTTGGGGCAACGCCGCTTCTTTCTCTTTGAGTGTCGGTTCTGGCAAAAGGTCCAGAATGCCATCAGACATCAGCGTCAAGCTGAACGTCGGTGGCAATTCCATCACGTGATCTTCGTAGGTGGCTTCGTTGAAGAGGCCCACCGGCAGACCACGCCCTTCCAGATAACGAACACTGTCTGGCGTGTACAACACAGGCAACGGCAAATGACCGCCGATGCTATAGGTCAACAAACCTGTCTCCTCGTCGATGACACCACCGACCATTGTGACGTGTTTACCCAGCTTACAACTGATCAGGCCTCGGTTGATATGACCAAGGACCTCTGAGGGTTGGAATTCCGGCAATGTGCCGTTGCGCTTGGATTCGAACAGCAAGCGCGTGGTCATGAACTTCAGCAGCACAGTGACGAAGGCTGAAGAGGCGCCATGACCGGAAACGTCCGCCAGGTAGAAGGCTACCCGACGCTCGTCGACCCGAAAGTAGTCGACGAAATCACCCGACAGGTACAGCGACGGGATGATCTGGTGAGCAAACTGGAACTCATCGATGGTCCAGGGACTGACCGGCAGCATGTTCATCTGCACCTGGCGACCGGCATTCTGGTCTTCCTGGAGCAGGTTCAGGCTGGCTTCGAGCTCGCGGTTGGCCTTTTCAAGCTTGTCGCGGTAGCGCTGATTTTCCAGCAACAGGCGCGCACGATCCAGGGCCCGGCGCACAGAGTGCTCGAGCACAGCCAGATCTTCGAGAGGCTTGATCAGGTAGTCCGCCGCGCCCAGGCGCAGGGCCTCGACCGCGTCGTTCATCACGCCGGCACCCGAGACCACGATAACCGGGGTTTGAGGCGACAGCTCGGTCACCTGGCGAATGAGTTCGAGTCCGCCCATCTGCGGCATGCGCAGATCGCAGATGACCAAGTCGGGCTTGTCTTGCTCGAATACCTGAAGACCCTGCTGGCCATTGCTGGCCTGCAGGACACTGAAACCACTGTCTTCCAAATAGGCGGCGAGGCTCGCGCGCACTACTTCGTCATCATCGATTATCAGCAGCGTGGCACTGGTTTTTGGCATGTGGGCAAACGGCGCCAGAATTAGGTTGGCGTAGCAGGCAAGGGTTTTATCCCGGCTCGTACTACTGGATTCGCTTTCTAGCCTCTCTGTTGCACTGTTTTCGAGCGTCTGCCCTACACACAGGTCCACCAAAGGTGCCCTTCTAAGGCGCAGACGGTACTCCCATCCGCGGGGCGTTTCAAGCTCACGCCGATGGTCGCTTGACGTCTTTACTTGTCAAATCACCGGGAGTTATAAGAACAGGCAAAACCGTAACCCAATGGAAGGATGAAGCCCATGAGTCAAACCGATCGGGACTACAGCGAAAAGCGTGATTTCATCCGTATGCGGGTCGATGCCGATGTGTCGCTGATTCACGAAGGCGATGAGGTGCCAGCCGTCTGCATCGACCTTTCCAGCAGTGGGATGCAGGTTGAGGCACCACGCTTGTTCAAGGTCGGAGACCGGCTGAGCGTGCGAATCGATTCCGATCACACCGCCCTCAAAGGCCTTGAGGCCGACACCGAAGTGGTGTGGGTGAAGGAACAGGACGGCGAAAGTCAGAAACTCGGGCTTACAATCTTGAAGATGAAATGACCAGGAACCCATAACGAAAGAAGGCGGCCCAATGGCCGCCTTCTTCGTTTTACCGCTTCAAATCAAAAATCGTCTACGACGTGGCCGTCCTTGACTTTAAATTCGCGGTTCTGCAGGTAGGCGTTGCGGATGAAGATGTACTTGTCGCCATTGATCAGCTTCTCGGCTGACAGCAGGCTGGCACGGGTGTCGACGATGTTCAGGCCGAATACCGAGTTACGCACCGGAATATCGTTGATGTACGGGTACGGGCCGGTGTAGCCATCGACAATCTTGGACGGTGCGTCACGCAGGGTGCTTGGGCCGAGCAATGGCAGCATCACGTACGGACCACTGCCAACGCCCCAGTGACCGAGGGTCTGACCGAAGTCTTCGTCGCTGCGGTTCAGGCCCATTTTGGTGCCCACGTCGAAGAAGCCGGCCAGACCGAAGGTGGTATTGAGCAGGATACGTGCGGTATCGACGCCAGCGGCGTGTGGCTTGGCTTGCAACACGTTGTTGAACAGATTGGTCACGTCACCGACGTTGCGGAACATGTTGTGAATGCCGTCTTCCAGAAACTGCGGCGTCACGTAGTCATAACCCTGAGCAATCGGCTTCAGTGCGTAGGTATCGACAAAGTCGTTGAACTGGTAAATCGGGCGGTTGACACTTTCCCAAGGATCGTCTTCCGAAGCTGCCTGAGCGGCAAACGGAACCAGCAACACGCTGGCACACACACAAAGCTGAGCGAGTCGATTGCTCCAGCGCATAGAAAAACTCCTTGGATTGTACTGGCGCGGGCGCGCGGCCCAAGCGTTAAGACGGCTAGTATAAGACGGAAAAGCGGGTTTAGGCAGCGTCGTATGAGCCGGCCTGCGGATGTTGCGAAATGACTGCGCGCAATTCACATCAATGTCACTCAACTGTCACTGTCATCCCATAGCCTTGTCGCTATTTCAGGGACGTTGATATGTCGCATGCCGAAGCCTTGCCTGTCGCCGCACCCAGCCTGACTGCCGTACTGTTCGGACTCAGTGGTTGCCTGGTGGATTTCGGTGCCCGTACGCACCAGCCCGGCGCTCCCTGCGCCGAACACGCCGAGGTCACCCCCGGCGCCCTGGATAGCCTGCACAGCTTGCAGCGGCAGAAAATCCCCTGCGCCTGGCTGGATGAACTCTCCCCTACCCGCAGCCAAGCCCTTGCTGGCGCCCTGCCCGCGTGGATCAAACCTTCGCAACATCCAGCAACAATCAATCCATGGCCGGCGCCAAACGCCTGCTGGCAAGCGTTGATGGCGTTGAATGTCGAGCGGCTGGACGGCTGTGTGCTGGTCAGCGGCGAACCACGATTGCTGCAGGCCGGGCTCAATGCCGGGTTGTGGACCATTGGCCTGGCGTCCTGCGGTTCGCTGTGCGGGCTGGCGCCGAATGAATGGCAAGCCTTGAGCCAAAAGGACCGCGAACACCTGCGGGGCAAGGCGACGGTGCAGTTGTTTGGTCTGGGGGTGCACTCGGTGATTGATCACCTCGGTGAACTCGATACCTGCCTGGCCGACATCAGCCTGCGCCGGCTCAAGGGCGAAAAGCCCTGATCGAGATCATGCAGGTTGCCCGGGAGTGGATTAATCTAGAGGTCAGCCATAGACCTTTGGCGTGCTGCTGCGGTCTATGCCAGTGCCTATCGATAAAAGGAAGAACGCCATGCCTGCCCGCGAACTGCAAGAACAGCTCAATACCCTGCGCGAGCAATTGGAACAGAATCCGCCGCTGTCCGAAGCCGAGCGCGAAGACCTGCACGCGCTGATGCAACAGATCGAACTTGAGCTTGAACTGGAAACCAAAACCAAAGACTCCAATCTCGCCGATGGCGTGAACCTGGCCATAGAACGCTTCGAACTGGAACACCCGGCCATTGCCGGCACCTTGCGCAACATTGTGCAGACCCTGGGCAACATCGGGATCTGAACCCCTCAGGTGCAAAAAAGCCCCGCCAGTGATAGCGGGGCTTTTTCGTTTACAGGGTCTGAAATCAAAAGATCGTCCGAAGGCTCGGGACGCGTTCGGACGATCTTTTGATCTTGATCTTACTGGCGGACCAGACGGTGGTTCGGCAGTTGGACCGTTTCAGTACTGCGATACGGGTTGATATCCAACCCGCCACGCCGCACATAGCGCGCATACACGGTCAGTTTCTCTGGCTTCAACAACCGCTGCAGGTCGAGGAAGATCCGCTCCACGCACTGCTCATGGAAGTCCGAGTGTTGACGGAAGCTCACTAGGTATTCCAGCAAACTCGCGTGATCCAGCGCAGCGCCACGGTACTCGACCGCCACACTGCCCCAGTCCGGCTGGCTGGTGACCGGGCAGTTGGACTTGAGCAAATGGCTGTGCACGCTCTCTTCGACGATGCGCGAATCATCGCAACGCAGCAGTTCCGGACGCGGGTGCTCGTAGGTGCTGACGCTGATGTCCAGGTCATCAATGCAAACGCCCGGCAACGCCACGACGCCTTCCGCCTCAACGTCCTTGAGGCTGCGAATCCGCACGCCGACCGGTTTACCGGCTGCCACCGACAGGTCTTTCACCAGCGTGGATTCAAGGCTCGCTGTGTCGGCAAACGGCGTCTGGTTCAGGGAATTGAGGTACAACTTGAACGACTTGGATTCGATGATGTTCGGCGAATCCGCCGGGATAATGAATTCACCGATCGCCACCACGGGCTTGCCCGACGGCAACAGCCACGACAGTTCGAAGCAGTTCCAGAAGTCCACGCCTTTATACGGCAGGGTGTCCGCTGTCAGCCCCAACTCGGCCCATTTCGCGGTGCGCGGGATCGGGAACAACAAGGACGGCGTGTAGGTGGCGATGTATTCGCTGGACTTGCCCAGCGGCGAATGTTCGGCTGCGGGATGCATGGCGGAAACCTGACTGAAGAATCAGCGGATTCTATCAGCCTTTGCGCCCGTCTTTGAATGCTTACTGACTGACAGTCAGTTTGCCGACCATGCCAGCCTGATAGTGGCCCGGGATATTGCAGGCGAATTCCAGGCTGGTCGCCCTGGTGAAGGTCCAGGTCAGCTCGGCGGTTTTGCCCGGCGGCACCAAAACACTGTTGGGGTCGTCGTGCTTCATGCCGTGATCCATTCCGGCCATCGAACCGTGGTCCATGTCCTTCATCGCTGTAGGTGTCAGCATTCCGTTCTGCTGCATCTTCAACATTTCCTGCTGGTGCGCGGCATGCATAGCCGCATCACCGAGGTTGAACTCGTGCAGCAACTGGCCTTTATTCACCAGCACAAAACGAACAGTCTCACCGGCCTTGACCTCGATGGTTTTCGGATCGAACGACATATCGCCCATCACCACTTCCACGCTGCGGCTGGCTTTGGCCGCCGCGGCCGGTTGACCGAAGTCGTAGGTCTGCGCGGGCGAGGCCCATACTGGAGAACCCAGCGCCAGCAAACACGCGGCCAGCACCAGACGATTGCGCAAAAACATAGTCGTACTCCAACAAGATAAGGTTCAGCCTGTGCAAAACTCTAAACTGACACGCCTGCCCGCAACCTGACAGCCAGATTACAACTTTGTCAGGTTGGCCTGCATTGCAGCCGCCCACGGTATAAAGCGTTCGTTCCATTTGCCCAGAGTTACCCATGAAACTGCTGATCGTCGAAGACCAGGCCAAAACCGGCCATTACTTGCGCCAGGGCCTGACCGAGGCCGGTTTCAATACCGAACTGGTGGCCGATGGCAGCACCGGCCAGCAACTGGCGCTGACCGGCGATTACGCCTTGCTGATCCTCGATGTGATGCTGCCCGGCCGTGACGGCTGGCAAATCCTGCAAGCTGTGCGCGGTGCGGGTCTCGACACGCCGGTACTGTTTCTGACAGCGCGAGACGCGGTGGAGGACAGGGTTCACGGCCTGGAACTTGGCGCCGACGACTACCTGGTCAAACCTTTCGCCTTCTCCGAACTGCTGGCCCGAGTCCGCAGCCTGTTGCGCCGTGGCAACGCCACGCCTCAGGAAACCTGCCTGCAACTGGCCGACCTGCGCCTGGACCTGATCCGCCGCCGGGTCGAACGTAGCGGCCAGCGCATCGACCTGACCGCCAAGGAATTCGCCCTGCTGGAAATGCTCCTGCGCCGGCAGGGTGAAGTGCTGCCCAAATCGTTGATCGCCTCCCAGGTGTGGGACATGAATTTCGACAGTGACACCAATGTCATCGAAGTGGCGATCCGACGGCTGCGCCTGAAGATCGACGACGAATTCCCCAACAAGCTGATCCACACCGTGCGCGGCATGGGTTATGTGCTTGAAGAGCGCGACGCCTGATGCGCCGACTGTCCTTGAGTAATCGCCTCGCGCTGCTGTTTGCGGCCTGCACGGCGGTGGTTTCGTTATTCGCCGGGGTGTTGTTCAGCCGCGCCAGCGAAGCCCACTTCATCGAACTCGATCAGCAGTTGCTGGACGGCAAGTTGATCGGTTTACGTCGGGCACTGCACGATATTCAGTCCAGTGAAAGCCAGGCGAAGCTTGCGGATGAACTGAGCCGACAGGCCGATCTGTCGCTACGAATCACCGGTAGCGATGGCCGGCGCTGGTACGACAGCGCCGCGAACTTGCCCAAGGAACTCCCGCAAAAACCGGGCTTATCAACCCTGAACGACGACGGCACTGACTATCGCGTCCTGAATGCGCCGCTGTACCTCGACAAACCCGACTCACCGCAACTGACCCTGCTGCTGGACATCACTCATCACCAACACTTTCTGCAACGCATGCAGCACCTGATCTGGCTGACCGTTGGCCTCTCGGCCCTGGCCACCGCGTTGCTTGGAGCCTGGGCGGCACGTAGCGGTCTACGCCCGTTGCGGCGCATGAGTGCGGTGGCCAGTGGCGTTTCTGCGCAATCGCTCAATGCGCGGTTGCCGGAAGAGAACATGCCACCGGAACTCGCGGAAATGGCCCACAACTTCAACGCCATGCTCGGACGTCTCGACGACTCTTTCCAACGGCTCTCGGCCTTCTCCGCCGACATCGCCCATGAACTGCGCACGCCACTGTCGAACCTGCTGACCCACACCCAGGTCACCCTCACCCGCCCCCGCACGCTCGAGGACTACCGCGAAGCGCTGCACAGCAACCTCGAAGAACTGCAATGGATGGCGCAACTGGTCAACGACATGTTGTACCTGGCCAAGGCAGACCACGGTTTGCTGATGCCCAAGCGTGAACCGCTGGCGTTGGCGGAGGAAGCAGATCTGGTGCTGGAGTTCTTCGCGCCGCTGGCCGAGGACGCGCAAGTGACGCTGACCCGCGATGGCAGCGGGCACATCGAAGGCGACCGCAGCATGTTGCGCCGGGCGCTTTCCAATCTGCTGGATAACGCATTGCGGTTTACGCCGGACAACGGCGAAGTTCGGCTGCGGATTGTCGAGCAGCCCAAAGGCTTGAGCCTGACGGTCGAGAACAGTGGAGACGGGATTTCGGAAGATTTGCTGCCGCGCCTGTTCGACCGTTTCTACCGGGCCGACCCGGCGCGCCAGGAAGGCAGCAGTGAACATGCGGGGTTGGGATTGGCGATCACCCAGTCAATCATCCGCGCCCATGGCGGGCAGATTCGTTGCGAATCGGAGAGTGGGTGGACGCGGTTTGTGATTGAGTTGCCAAAAGGAGATTGAGGGCGGCAACGCCGGCCTCTTCGCGAGCAAGCCCGCCCCCACATTAGATCTGAGTCAACTCGGTCAAATGTGGGAGCGGGCTTGCTCGCGAAGGCAGTATCAGGAGTTACGAATACCGCAACGCGTGAGCCGGCTCGATCTTCGCTGCACGCCACGCCGGGTAAACCGTCGCCAAAAAGCTCAAGATAAACCCGGCAGAACAGATCAGTAACACATCCCCGCCCTGCAACTCGGACGGCAAGTTGCTGACGAAATACACGTCCGAACTGAAGATATGCTGCCCGCTGACGCGTTCCAGCCAACCCACCAGCTCACTGACGTTCAACGCCGCAATCACCCCCAGAATGCCGCCGATCAACGTGCCGACAACCCCGATCACCGTGCCCTGCACCATGAAGATCGCCATGATCTGACGTGGCGTCGCGCCGATGGTCCGCAGGATCGCGATGTCCGCGCCCTTGTCGTTCACCACCATGATCAAGGTGGCGATGATGTTGAACGCCGCCACCGCGACGATCATCAGCAACAGCAGGCCGATCATGGTTTTTTCCATTTTCATCGCGCTGAACAGGCTGCCCTGGGTGTGGGTCCAGTCGTCAGCCTTGTAACCCGCGCCGAGGGCAGTGGCGATGTCGTTCGACACTTTAGGCGCCGCGTACAAGTCCTTCACCGCCAGGCGCACGCTCTGCACCTGATTCGGTTGCCAGTGCTGCATTTGCGCGGCATCGGCCATGTGGATCAGCGCCATCGAGCCGTCCAGCTCGGCGCCGACCTTGAACACGCCGACCACGTTCAGCCGCTGCATGCGCGGGGTGATACCGCCCGGTGCGGTGCTGACTTCGGGCACGATCAGGGTGATCTTGTCGCCGACGTTCAAGCGAAAGCGCCGCGCGGTGATTTCACCGACCACCACGCCGAACTCGCCGGGTTTCAGGTCATCGAGGCGACCTTGCACGATGTGCTGGGCGACGATCGAGACCTTGCCTTCCTGCGCCGGATCGATGCCGCTGACCTGGATCGGCTGCATCGAGCCTTTGTAGGACAGCATGCCTTCCATCTCGGTGAACGGCACGGCGGCGGTCACTTCCGGATTTTTCATCGCAGCGGCGGCCACTGGCTGCCAATCGTCGATCGGGCTCACGCCGACGATGGTCGCGTGGGGCACCATGCCGAGGATGCGCGAGCTCATTTCGCGCTGGAAGCCGTTCATCACCGACAACACCACGATCATTGCCAATACGCCCAAGGCGAGGCCGATCATCGAGGTCATCGAGATAAAGGATACAAAGCGATTGCGGCGCTTGGCGCGGGTATAGCGCGCGCCGATAAAGATCGATAACGGTCTGAACATTCGCTGGGGCACCGTATGAAAATAAAAGACCCGACGCCTTTTCAAACCTCGGGTTTGGGCCGATCAGATGGCTGTCAGGCGACCTTCCTGCAAATGCAGGACACGGTCCATCTGGCGGGCCAGGTTCATGTCGTGAGTCACCACCAGGAACGCCGTGCGCATCGAGGTGCTGAGTTCCAGCATCAAATCCTGAATGCCCTGGGCAGTGTGGGAGTCGAGATTGCCGGTCGGCTCGTCGAGCATCACCAGGCCAGGGTTATTCACCAGGGCGCGGGCGATGGCCACACGCTGGCGTTCGCCACCGGAGAGCTCGGACGGCTTGTGTTCCAGACGATGGCCCAACCCAACCCGCTCCAGCAACGCGGTGGCACGCTGACGCGCCTCCGGGATCGCAGTCTTGCCGATCAGCAACGGCATGCAGACGTTTTCCAGCGCGGTGAATTCCGGCAGCAAGTGGTGGAACTGGTACACGAACCCCAGGGAACGGTTACGCAGCAGGCCACGCTTCTTCTCGCTCAGTGCCGACAGCTCTTCGCCGTCGAGCCAGACGCTGCCCTTGGTCGGCGTGTCGAGGCCGCCCAACAGGTTGAGCAAGGTACTTTTGCCCGAACCCGAAGTGCCGACAATCGCCACGCGCTCACCCGGATGCAGCTCCAGTTGCAGACCGGCCAAAACTTCTACAGATTCCGGGCCTTCCTCATAGGATTTGCCCAGGTTGCGGCAGCTCAAGATTGCTTTATCACTCATGCCTGACTCACTCATAACGTAGCGCCTCCGCAGGCTGGGTGCGCGCGGCACGCCAGGCTGGATACAGGGTGGCGAGGAAACTCAGAACCAACGCGGCGGCGCAGACCATCAACACGTCCTGGCTCTGCACTTGCGACGGCAGGTAATCAATGAAATACACGTCGGCGTTCAGGAATTTATGCCCGATCAGACCTTCGAGGGCCGAGATCGCGGCGCTGACGTTCAGCGCGGCGAAGATCCCGACCACAGCGCCGATCAGCGTACCGATCACACCAATGACCGTGCCCTGGACCATGAAGATCGCCATGATCTGCCCCGGCGTGGAACCGAGGGTACGCAGGATCGCGATGTCGCCCTTCTTGTCGTTCACCACCATCACCAGCGTGGAGATGATGTTGAAGGCCGCGACGGCAACGATCAGCAGCAACAGCAGGCCGATCATGGCTTTTTCCATGCGGATCGCCTGATACAGGTTGCCGTGGGTACGGGTCCAGTCGCGGGCGTAGTAATGGTCTTCGCCGAGTTGCTGGGCGATGTTCCATGCCGTGCGCGGCGCCTGGAACAGGTCGTCGAACTTCAGGCGCAGGCCCTGGACCTGATCCGGTTTCCAGCGGTGCAACCTGGCCAGATCCTGCAGGTTGGTCACGCCCAGGTAGCCATCCAGCTCACCGGCGCCGACATGGAAGATGCCGACCACGGTAAAGCGTTTCATGCGCGGGAACATCCCGGCCGGGGTCACGGTGACTTCCGGCGCCACGAACGTCAGCTTGTCGCCGATGGACGCACCGAGCTTGGCCGCGGCCTTGTCGCCAATGACGATGCCGAAGCTGCCGGGGGTCAGGTCGTCGAGCTTGCCCTGCTGCATGAAGTTATCAATGATCGAGACCTGCCGTTCCAGCGCAGGGTCGACGGCATTGAGCAGCACCTTGGACACCTTGCCGTTGTTGGTCAGCAGGCCCTGCATCTGGGTGAACGGCGCAACGGCCGTCACCTGCGGGTTCTGCCTGACCTTGGCGGCCAGGCTTTGCCAGTCGCTGATCGGCTCACCAGACTCGATGGTCGCGTGGGGCACCATGCCCAGCACGCGGGTGCGCATCTCATGATCGAAGCCGTTCATCACCGAAAGCACGACGATCATCACGACCACGCCAAGGGCGAGCCCGATCATCGAAGTCAGGGAAATGAACGACACAAAATGATTGCGACGCTTTGCACGGGTATAACGCGTGCCAATAAATACGAAGAGAGGTCTGAACATGTCGGGGCTTGTTCGGAGGGAAAAGGAACGTCCTTGTGGCGGGGGTCGATAACCAGCTTTACACTCAGACCACCGCCGCTACCATGGGTTCGCCATGTCGACATTAGATGAAGAAGATCGCCGCGAATACTACCGTATCGAGGACGCGATCGCACTGGAAATTCGGCCCCTGTCCGCTCCCGAAGCCGCAGGCCAGGAAGTGTTGCAGGATGCTTCCCCACTGTTCAACCTGCTCAGCGAACTGCACCTGAGCGAATTCGAGTCGCAGCACCTGTTGCGCCAGATCAGTGAGCGCGACCGCAGCATCGCCGCCTTCCTGAAATCCCAGAACAAACGCATCGACCTGCTCAGCCAGGTGATTGCCCTGACCGTGCTCGGGCAAATCGGTGAACCGCAATCGGTGATCATCTCTGAAGGCGGCATCGACTTTCAGCACCCGACGCCGATTGCCGTCGGCGCGCACCTGTCAGTCAAAATGGTGCTGATGCCGCAAGCGCTGGGGCTGCTGCTGCGGGCCAAGGTCACCCACTGCGACCGCAAGGGCGACGGCTACGACGTCGGCACCGAGTTCGAGTACCCGACCGATGCCCAACGCCAGCTGCTCGCCCGCTATATCTTGCAGAAGCAGGCCCAGGAGCGACGCCTGGCCCGCGAACAAAACGAATCAGGCATTTAATTAAGGAAGAACCGTGACCCTCATCTACGGCCATCGCGGCGCCAAGGGCGAAGCACCGGAAAACACCCTCACCAGTTTCCAGGAATGCCTCAAGCACGGCGTTCGCCGTTGCGAACTGGATCTGCACCTGTCCATGGACGGCGAGTTGATGGTCATCCACGACCCGACGCTCAAGCGCACCACCGACCGTCGCGGCAAAGTGGTCGAGCATTCGGCAAAAGATCTGGTGACCTACGACGCCCGCAAGGGCGGCCCGGCTGGATCAAGGCGTGCCCGATTCCAACGCTGGAAGAACTGTTCGAGAAGTGTGATTTCGAGCACTGGCAACTGGAAGTCAAAAGCGCTTCACGCACTCGCGCCGCGACCACTGTGCTGGCGATTCGTGAAATGGCTCAACGTTTCGGCCTGCTCGACAAGGTCACGATCACCTCAAGTTCGCGCGAAGTGCTCAAAGCCGCGCTGGACCTGGTGCCGGACGTGTCCCGCGGATTGGTGGCCGAGTATGCCTGGCTCGACCCGTTGAAGGTCGCGCAAAGCTATGGCTGTGAGATTCTGGCGCTGAACTGGACCCTGTGTACGCCGGAACGCCTGCAGAAGGCGCAGCGTCAGGGGTTGCATGTATCGGTATGGACAGTCAACGAGCCCGCGCTGATGCGCAGACTCGCCGACTTCGGCGTTGACAGCCTGATTACAGACTTTCCCGGTTTGGCCACTGCCACGCTCGAGAATTGCTGAAATCGGTCTCCCCGGCCGGCTCAGGCCACCGGCCGGAGCCGCTCAAAAAGCCGGTTGAGACCATCGTACGCCGCTACCCGATAGGCTTCGGCCATGGTCGGGTAGTTGAACGTCGTGTTGACGAAGTACTTAAGGGTGTTCAGTTCGCCCGGCTGGCTCATGATCGCCTGGCCGATGTGAACAATCTCCGACGCCTGATAGCCGAAGCAGTGAACGCCCAGCACTTCCAGGGTTTCGCGGTGGAACAGGATCTTCAGCATGCCCTGAGGCTCGCCGGCGATCTGTGCACGCGCCATGCTCTTGAAGAACGCCTTGCCCACTTCGTACGGCACCTTGGCCTGAGTCAGCTCTTGCTCGTTCTTGCCGATCGAGCTGATCTCCGGAATGGTGTAGATGCCGGTCGGCACGTCATTCACGAAGCGCCAGCTGTTGTTATCAACAATGCTGCCAGCTGCCGAACGGCCCTGATCGTGCGCGGCACTGGCCAGGCTTGGCCAGCCGATCACGTCACCGGCACCGTAAATGTTCGGCACGCAGGTGCGGTAGGCTTCGTCGACTTCGATCTGGCCACGGCTGTTGACCTTCACGCCGATGTTTTCCAGACCCAGTGCGTCGGTGTTGCCGGTACGGCCGTTGCACCAGAGCAAGGCGTCGGCCTTGATCTTCTTGCCGGACTTGAGGTGCAGGATCACACCGTTGTCCACGCCTTCGACGCGGTCGTAGTCTTCGTTGTGGCGAACCGTGATGTTGTTGTTGCTGAAGTGATAGCTCAGGGCCTGGGAAATTTCCGAGTCCAGGAAGCTCAGCAACTGACCGCGGTTGTCCACCAGCTCAACCAGTACCCCCAGGCCACTGAAGATCGACGCGTATTCGCAACCGATCACGCCAGCGCCGTAAACGATGAGTTTGCGCGGGGTGTGGCCGAGGCTGAGGATAGTGTCGCTATCGTAGATACGCGGGTGATGGAAATCGATGTCCGCCGGGCGATAAGGACGCGAACCGGTGGCGATGATGATGTGCTTGGCGACCAGCTTCTCGACCACACCGTTGGCGCAAACCACTTCGATGGTTTGCTCGTCGGCGAAGCTGCCGGTGCCGAAGAACACGTCGACGCGGTTACGGGCGTAGTAGCCGGTGCGCGAAGCGACTTGCTTGGAGATGACTTTTTCGGCGCTTTTCAGTACGTCCGGGAACGAGAACCAACGCGGCTCACCAATGGCCCGGAACATCGGGTTGGTGTTGAACTGCATGATCTGCCGGACCGAGTGACGCAGTGCCTTGGACGGGATGGTACCCAGGTGGGTGCAGTTGCCGCCGACCTGGCGACGGCTGTCGACCATTGCCACTTTGCGCCCTGCCTTGGCGGCGTTCATTGCCGCCCCTTCTCCCGCCGGGCCGGAACCCAATACCACCACGTCGTAGTTGTAGACAGCCATGCATACTCCTCAGAACAGGCCGCGGCGCCCTCGGCACCGGCGGCTAAATCACGCCGATCTGCGGCGTGAAGGAACAATTTTGGGTCAATTCAGAACCCGGACACAGTCTATAGAAGCGTCAACGCCGCGCACATTAACCCTTGGTCGCGTCGTAGGCTACTTTTGCCTGCGCTACAACGCCAGCCTTCAATGCTCGAATCGCCGTAATCATTCGGTTTTGCCGCCACTGAGGCGTTCAAAAGCCTGATTGGTCCGTGTGACGAAACCTGTATCGGCACGAATCACAAAGAATGCACCAATGTCGTGTTTTTGCGCGTAGTCCCAGCCCCGTTCGGGGCCGAGAATCAGCAACAGCGTCGATAAGCCATCGGCCATCAGGGTTGAAGGATCAATCACCGTGACTGAGGCAAGGTTGTGGGTAATCGGCGCACCGGTCCGGGCATCGAAGGTGTGGGAGTAGCGCTGGCCGCCCTGCTCGAAATAATTACGGTAGTCGCCTGAAGTGGACACGCCATAGCCGTCGACATTGATGATGCGCTGAGCCACTTGCTGATCCTCCAGGGTTCTTCCAGGGCAATCTTCCACGCAGAGCCGTCGAGCTTTTTACCGGCAGCCTTGAGTTCGCCAGTGGCTTCGGCGAGGTAGTTGTGGATGCCCAGCGCTTCGAGTCTGGCGGCAATGGTGTCCACCGTGTAGCCGGCAGCGATGCTGTTGAAGTCAACCTCGACGGCGGCGTCCTTGCAGAGTTGATCGCCGTCGATGCGCAGGTGCGTTTGCCCCACGCGCGTCATTACCCCGGCCAACGCTTCGGCGCTCGGGACTTTTTCTTCTCGGCCCTGCGGACCGAAACCCCAGAGGTTCATCAGCGGTTCAACGGTCAAGTCGTAGGAGCCTTCGCTTTGTAGCGACAGCTGTTCGCCAACGCGGACCAATTCGAGGATCGGCGCGGGCATTGTCTGACAGCGATTAGCAGGCAGATCGTTGAAACGCTCGATCTCCGAGTCGCTGCGGTAGGTCGACATTTGCCGGTCGACGTCGGCGAGGATGTTCTCGACTTCGACCTGCACCTCTTTCGGGTCGGGCAATCCCTTGGTTCGTACGTACTTGATCGAATAGGTGCTGCCCATGGTCGGGCCGCCGAAGCTTTCCATGGAATCGCCGTTGCCGCAGCCGGATAAGGCGCTGATTAACACAACGAAACTGCCTAACCGCCAACTCGACAAATCCTGCCCCTCAAGAGAAATCCCTGACACAACGTCAATGCTGGCCATTATGCGACACAACAGTGGGAGCGGGCTTGCTCGCGAAAGCGGTGTGTCAGTCACATCGATAGCGACTGACACTCCCTCTTCGCGAGCAAGCCCGCTCCCACATTTGATCTGCGTTGCACCTGGCTGTTAATTCGCTCAAGTCTGCTATTCAGTCTGGCTAATGGCTATAACGTTTAAGCAGCAGGCTAACTAATTGTTGCCTACGCCAACTCATACACATATCGTTACAAAACTGTTCGGTGCGTGCCTGCGTGCTTGAGGCCGACAGCGAGGAAGCGTCAAGACCAGGGATTTCCAATAAGACAGCCAAAGTGAGTGCGTACAAATGTCCTCGAATACGGGCAAAGGCAAGGCGATCTTTCGTGTTGTCAGCGGTAACTTTCTCGAGATGTTCGACTTTATGGTTTATGGCTTTTACGCCACGGCCATTGCCAAGACCTTCTTCCCGGCCGACAGCGCCTTCGCGTCCCTGATGCTGTCGCTGGCAACATTCGGCGCAGGCTTCCTGATGCGTCCACTGGGTGCGATTTTTCTCGGCGCCTACATCGACCGTCATGGCCGTCGCAAAGGGCTGATCATCACCCTCGCCTTGATGGCTGCCGGTACGGTACTGATTGCCTGCGTACCGGGTTACGCCACATTGGGCGTGGCCGCACCGCTGATCGTGCTGTTCGGCCGCCTGTTGCAAGGCTTCTCGGCGGGCGTGGAACTGGGTGGTGTGTCGGTCTACCTGGCCGAGATTGCCACCCCGGGCCGCAAGGGCTTCTTCGTCAGCTGGCAGTCCGCCAGCCAACAAGCCGCGGTGGTTTTCGCCGGTTTGCTGGGTGTGGGCCTGAACCACTGGCTCAGCCCGGAACAAATGGGTGACTGGGGCTGGCGCGTGCCGTTCCTGATCGGCTGCATGATCGTGCCGGTGATCTTCGTGATCCGTCGCTCACTGGAAGAAACCCCGGAATTCCAGGCGCGCAAACACCGCCCTACCCTGCAGGAAATCGTCCGTTCGATCGGTCAGAACTTCGGCATCGTCTTCGCCGGCATGGCGCTGGTGGTCATGACCACCGTGTCGTTCTACCTGATCACCGCCTACACCCCGACCTTCGGTAAAGCCGAACTGCACCTGTCGGATTTCGATGCGCTGCTGGTCACCGTGTGCATCGGCCTGTCGAACTTCTTCTGGCTGCCAGTGATGGGTGCGCTTTCCGACAAGATCGGACGTAAACCCCTGCTGTTGGCCGCGACCATTCTGGCGATCCTCACGGCCTACCCTGCCCTGTCGTGGCTGGTGGCCAACCCGAGCTTCAGCCATCTGCTGATCGTCGAGTTGTGGCTGTCGTTCCTGTATGGCTCGTACAACGGCGCCATGGTGGTGGCCCTGACCGAGATCATGCCGGTAGAAGTTCGTACCACCGGTTTCTCCCTGGCCTACAGCCTGGCGACCGCAACCTTCGGCGGCTTTACGCCGGCGGCATGCACCTACCTGATCCACATACTGGACAACAAGGCTGCGCCGGGTATCTGGCTCAGCGGTGCAGCAGTGATGGGGTTGATCGCGACGCTGGTGCTGTTCCGTGGCAACCGGCATGAACTGCGCACTGCGCAGGCTGCTGTAGTCGGCGGCACCCGGTAAATCGTCTTCGCGAGCAGGCTCGCTCCCACAGGATTTGCAGCGATCACACCCTTGTGATCACTCTGCACATCCAATGTGGGAGCGAGCCTGCTCCGGGCGGCGATCCGACGATGAGGCCAGCCAAGCCAACCTACCCGCAACAGACAAATCCCACCCACAAAAAAGCCCCGACCAAAGTCGGGGCTCTTTATGTGCAGCTAATGCTTAACGCGGGAACGCAGGCGGGTTAACCCCGGCCATGTCTTCCATCACGCGAACCACCTGGCAGCTGTAACCGAATTCGTTGTCGTACCAAACGTACAGAACAACGCGGTTGTCTTGGGTGATGGTTGCTTCAGCGTCCACAACGCCTGCGTGGCGCGAGCCAACGAAGTCGGTGGAAACCACTTCCTGCGAATTGACGTAGTCGATTTGCTTATGCAGATCGGAGTGCAGCGCCATGTAGCGCAGGTACTCGTTCATCTCTTCGCGGGTCGCGGCTTTCTCAAGGTTCAGGTTGAGAATGGCCATCGACACGTTAGGCGTCGGAACGCGGATCGCGTTACCGGTCAGCTTGCCGGCCAGCTCAGGCAGGGCCTTGGCAGCAGCGGTGGCAGCACCGGTCTCGGTGATCACCATGTTCAGCGCGGCGCTACGGCCACGGCGATCGCCCTTGTGGAAGTTGTCGATCAGGTTCTGGTCGTTGGTGTACGAGTGAACCGTTTCAACGTGACCGTTGATGATGCCGAACTTGTCGTTGACAGCCTTCAGCACCGGCACGATGGCGTTGGTGGTGCAGGACGCCGCGGAAATGATCTTGTCATCAGCGGTGATTTCGCCGTGGTTGATGCCGTGAACGATGTTCTTCAGCTTGCCTTTGCCAGGCGCGGTCAGCACAACGCGGTCGATACCCGGGCAAGCCAGGTGCTGGCCCAGGCCCTCGGCATCACGCCATACACCGGTGTTGTCCACCAGCAGCGCGTCTTTGATGCCGTACTGGGTGTAATCCACCTCAGTCGGGTTTTTCGCGTAGATAACCTGGATCAGGTTGCCGTTGGCGGTGATGGTGTTGTTGGCTTCATCAATGGTGATGGTGCCATCGAACGGACCATGAACCGAGTCGCGACGCAGCAGGCTGGCACGTTTGACCAAGTCGTTCTCGGCGCCCTTGCGCACGACGATGGCGCGCAGACGCAGGCCGTCGCCACCACCGGTTTTCTCGATCAGGATGCGCGCCAGCAGACGGCCGATACGACCGAAGCCGTAGAGGACAACGTCGGTGCCTTTGCGCGCGGCAACGTTCTGCTGGCCAACCACGTCAGCCAGTTCTTCACGGACGAACTGCTCGGCAGTACGGCCGTTGCCTTCAGCCTTGAATTTGACAGCCAGCTTGCCCAGGTCGACCGAAGCGGCGCCGAGTTTGAGCTCGCTCATGGCTTTGAGCAGCGGGAATGTTTCGTGGACGGACAGTTCGCTGTCGTCGGACTGGCGATGGCGAGCAAAGCGGTGCGCTTTGAGAATCGCGATGACTGAACGATTGATCAGGCTGCGGCCATAGATCGAGCTCACCACGTTGTTATTGCGGTAGAGCTGACCGATAAGCGGAATCATCGCTTCTGCGAGTGCTTCACGGTCGATCCATTCACCAAGACACTGGTCGGGCTTCTGAGTCACGGGAACCTTCCACATATGTAGGGGCAGAAAAAAGGGGCTACATTATGCCGCCGAGTGCCTCCCGTAGCAATGCGCGCCTGTCGTGCGAGCCGTAACAAAATCCCGTTCAAAAAAATACGTCGCGCTGAAGCCCAATAAAACCGGGGCCTCCAGCATCGTCAATTTTTTGGGGACAGCGCTGCCTTGTCCGTAACCATCCGAAACAGCAGCTCGTTTTGCCACTACATAATCGGCAAAATTCACTAAAAAACCGCTCGATTTTGTCTTTACCACTACATTTCGCCCAAGCCGTGTAATAGACACATCTGCAACTGACAGCCGGCACCAGAGGCCGCTACAATTACCGACTTTGTCGCAACGCTTGGAGCTCAACCTTCCGTGCCCGTTCTGCGTCTACCGCTTCTCCCTGCCGCGGCAGGTAAACAGCACTGGGGCAATCTGCCCGGTGCCGCCCTGAGCCTGGCCATTGCCGAGGCCGCCAGCGCTGCCAAGCGCTTTACCCTGCTACTGACCGCCGACAGCCAGAGTGCCGAACGGCTGGAACAGGAGCTGAGTTTCTTCGCCCCGGATTTGCCGGTGCTGCATTTCCCCGACTGGGAAACGCTGCCCTACGACCTGTTTTCGCCGCACCAGGACATCATCTCCCAGCGCATCGCAGCCTTATACAGGTTGCCGGAGCTGACCCATGGCGTGCTGGTCGTGCCGATCACCACGGCCCTGCATCGCCTGGCGCCGACCAAGTTCCTGCTCGGCAGCAGCCTGGTGCTGGACGTCGGCCAGAAGCTTGACGTCGAGCAAATGCGCACCCGGCTTGAGGCCAGCGGCTATCGCTACGTCGACACGGTGTACGAACACGGCGAATTCACTGTCCGCGGCTCGCTGATCGACCTGTTCCCGATGGGCAGCAAGCTGCCGTTCCGGATCGATCTGTTCGACGACGAAATCGAGACCCTGCGCACCTTCGATCCGGACAACCAGCGTTCCATCGACAAGGTCGACACCGTACGCCTGCTGCCGGCACGTGAGTTCCCGCTGCAAAAGGACGCGGTTACCCGCTTCAAGGCGCGGTTCCGCGAGCGGTTCGACGTCGACTTCCGTCGCTGCCCGATCTTCCAGGATTTGAGCAGCGGGATTACCCCGGCCGGTATCGAGTACTACCTGCCGCTGTTCTTCGATGAAACTTCGACGCTGTTCGATTACCTGCCGCAAGACACCCAGGTGTTTTCCCTGCCGGGCATCGAACAGGCGGCGGAGAACTTCTGGAACGACGTGCGCAATCGCTATGAAGAGCGCCGCGTCGATCCTTCCCGTCCTTTATTGCCACCGGCCGAGCTGTTCCTGCCGGTGGAAGACTGCTTCGCCCGCCTGAAAAACTGGCCGCGCGTGGTGGCCAGTCAACAGGATGTGGAAACCGGCGTCGGCCGCGAACGCTTCCCGGCGCAGGTGTTGCCGAACCTGGCCATCGAAGCCAAGGCCACCCAGCCATTGGCGGCGTTGGCGGGTTTCCTCGACGAGTTCCCCGGTCGCGTGCTGTTTACCGCCGAGTCCGCGGGCCGTCGTGAAGTGCTGCTGGAATTGCTCGAACGCCTGAAGCTGCGACCGAAAACCGTCGACAGCTGGCCGGACTTTGTCGCGAGCAAGGATCGCCTGGCGATCACCATTGCGCCGCTGGACGAAGGCTTGCTGCTGGACGACCCGGCTCTGGCGTTGATCGCCGAAAGCCCGTTGTTCGGTCAACGGGTGATGCAGCGTCGGCGTCGCGAGAAACGCGCCGACGGCAACAACGATGCAGTGATCAAGAACCTCACCGAGCTGCGCGAAGGCGCGCCGGTGGTGCACATCGACCACGGTGTCGGCCGTTATCTGGGTCTGGCGACTCTGGAGATCGATGACCAGGCTGCCGAGTTTCTGACCCTGCAATACGCCGAAGGCGCCAAGTTGTACGTGCCGGTTGCCAACCTGCACTTGATCGCCCGTTACACCGGCAGCGACGATGCGCTGGCCCCGCTGCACCGCCTCGGCTCCGAGACCTGGCAGAAAGCCAAGCGTAAAGCCGCCGAACAAGTACGCGACGTGGCCGCCGAACTGCTCGATATCTATGCGCGCCGCGCCGCCCGCGAAGGTCATGCCTTCGCCGACCCGAAAGCCGATTACGCGACGTTCAGCGCCGGCTTCCCGTTCGAAGAAACCCCGGACCAGCAGACCACCATCGACGCGGTACGTGCCGACATGCTCGCACCGAAACCGATGGATCGACTGGTCTGCGGCGACGTCGGTTTCGGCAAGACCGAAGTGGCGATGCGCGCCGCGTTCATCGCCGTGCACGGCGGGCGCCAGGTGGCGATTCTGGTACCGACCACCCTGCTCGCCCAGCAACACTACAACAGCTTCCGCGACCGCTTCGCCGATTGGCCTGTGAGCGTGGAAGTGATGAGCCGCTTCAAGTCGACCAAGGAAGTGAATGCCGCCATCGCTGACCTGGCCGAAGGCAAGATCGACATCGTCATCGGCACCCACAAACTGCTGTCCGACGATGTGAAGATCAAAAACCTCGGGCTGGTGATCATCGACGAAGAGCACCGCTTCGGTGTCCGTCAGAAAGAACAGCTCAAGGCCCTACGCAGTGAAGTCGACATCCTCACGCTGACCGCCACGCCGATTCCGCGCACGCTGAACATGGCCGTGTCGGGCATGCGCGACCTGTCGATCATCGCCACGCCGCCGGCCCGCCGCCTGTCGGTACGGACCTTCGTCATGGAGCAGAACAAAAGCACGGTAAAGGAAGCCCTGCTGCGCGAGTTGCTGCGTGGCGGCCAGGTCTACTACCTGCACAACGACGTGAAGACCATCGAGAAATGCGCCGCCGACCTCGCCGAACTGGTGCCGGAAGCACGGATCGGCATCGGCCACGGGCAGATGCGCGAACGCGATCTTGAACAGGTGATGAGCGACTTCTACCACAAGCGCTTCAACGTGCTGATCGCCTCGACCATCATCGAGACCGGCATCGACGTGCCGAGCGCCAACACCATCATCATCGAGCGTGCCGACAAGTTCGGCCTGGCCCAGTTGCACCAGTTGCGCGGCCGGGTCGGTCGTAGCCACCACCAGGCTTACGCGTACCTGCTGACGCCGCCGCGCCAGCAAATCACCCCGGATGCGGAAAAGCGCCTGGAAGCGATCGCCAACACCCAGGACCTCGGCGCAGGCTTCGTGCTCGCGACCAACGACCTGGAAATCCGTGGCGCCGGCGAACTGCTCGGTGACGGCCAGAGCGGGCAGATCCAGGCCGTCGGCTTTACGCTGTACATGGAAATGCTTGAGCGCGCGGTGAAGTCGATCCGCAAGGGCGAACAACCGAACCTCGACCAGCCACTGGGCGGTGGTCCGGAAGTCAATTTGCGGGTACCGGCGTTGATTCCCGAGGACTACTTGCCGGACGTTCATGCGCGATTGATTCTCTACAAACGCATCGCCTCGGCCACGGACGAGGAAGGTCTCAAGGACCTGCAAGTGGAAATGATCGACCGTTTTGGCCTGTTGCCGGAGCCGACCAAGAACCTGGTACGGATCACCCTCCTGAAGTTGCAGGCCGAACAACTGGGCATCAAGAAAGTCGACGGCGGCCCGCAAGGCGGCCGAATCGAGTTCGCGGCGCAGACTCCGGTCGACCCGTTGACGCTGATCAAACTGATCCAGAGCCAACCCAAACGCTACAAATTCGAAGGCGCCACGATGTTCAAGTTCATGGTACCGATGGAGCGTGCGGAAGAACGCTTTAATACTGTAGAGGCACTGTTTGAACGCCTCCTCCCGAAAACTGCTTGAAGGACGCCGCATGCGCCTGTTTCGCTCACCGACCTTGTTGATAACGTTGTTGATGACGTCGTTCGCCTCAACGGCGTTTGCCGATGATAAGTATCAGGTTGAAATGATCCTGGTCCGGCAAAATGCCGTGCCGGCAATCGTCAGTCGTGCCGCGCCGGAAGATTGGGCAGCCGGTGCACAACGCATCACCCCGGACAGCCTGCGCACGCCGAGCCTTAATGGCGAAGTGGAAAAACTCACCGCCAGCGCCGACTACACGGTGCTGCTGCACAAGGCCTGGCAGCAGAACCTGGGGAAGAAGCCAGCAAAATCGCGATCAGCGATGGCAAGGAACAGTACGGCCAATTCCCTATCGAGGGCACGTTGAACCTGAAACTGGGGCGTTTCACCGACGTCGACGCCGACTTCTGGGTCAACCAGATCGACGCCAACGGCATGGTCACCGCCAGCGAACGGCTGAAGCAGGAAAGCCACACCAAAAACGGCCAGCTGAATTTTCTCGATAACGGCCACTTGGGCCTGTTGATCAAGATCACTTCGTTGACCGCCCCTGCGCCTCGGCCAGCCCCTGAAGAAATTCCGGACTGATCGACGTCCTTATGCCTCCGACCCTGAGCAAACCCCTCGCACCTTCCTGGGTCAGCCGATTCAAGGAACAGAGCCTGGAGCGTGGCCGTCGCTACGCAATAGAGAATCGTGTCAGGATCGTCGAGGCCGGCGACGCAACGATCATCGCCGCGTGCGAAGGCTCTGGCGGCAACGTTTACCGTCAGACCATTCGCCTGCGCGAGTCGGCCAAAGGCACGTTGCTGATGATCGACGCCACGTGCACCTGCCCGGTCCACAGCAACTGCAAACATTGCGCAGCGGTACTGCTCAAAGTCCAGGAAACCCTGGCCTACCCCGCCGCCGCGCAAGACGCCGAACTGCTGGAAAAACTCCAGGCCGTATTGGAAAACCGCAGACCGAAGGCGTTGCCGCAAGTGCTGGTGGATAACGTGCAGCCAGTGCCGCGCCTGTGGCTGGCGAGCATCGAGTTCAGCGCCTTTGAGCCGCGCAACGGCAAGATGCAGCGCTACATCCAGCATCGTGCGGCGCTGTCCTTCAGCTATCTGGATGAATACGTTTGCGGGCAAAAAAATGCCGACATCCTGATTCGCCAGGAGACACAGACTTTACAGATAAAACGTCACCCGGAAGTCGAACAGGCCTACAGGGAACAGCTACGAATCCTCGGTTTCAAGATCGCCACCCGACAAAGCAAGGCCTTGCCGGAAAGTGCCGGCGAATTGTTCGAGATGGTCAACGACAGCGCCTGGCTGACCCTCACCCTCAACGAACTCCCGAAGCTGCGCACCCAAGGCTGGGAATTGCAGATCGATGAGGATTTCGGCTTCGACCTGACCGCCGTCGACGACTGGTACGCCACCGTCGAACAAGTGCCGGAACGTGACTGGTTTGATCTGGAGCTGGGGATCATCGTCAACGGCGAGCGACTGAGCCTGCTGCCGATCCTGTTGAACCTGATGCGCTCGCACACCGAAATCCTCAACCCGGAACGCCTGGCCCGACGTCGCGACGACGAATTGATCCTGGTGAACATCCCGAATCGCCCGAACTCCGAGTACGGCCCACTGCAAGTCGCCCTGCCCTTCGGCCGCTTGAAACCGGTGCTGGCCACCCTTGGCGAGTTCTACCTGCAAGGGCCCGGCGAAACCACGCTGCGCCTGAGCAAGGCCGACGCCATCCGGCTGAACCCCCTGGAAGACATGCCGCTGCTGTGGGAAGGCGGCGAGCAAATTCGTACATTTGCCCAGCGCCTGCGAGACATCAAGGACTTCACCTCGACCGCACCGGAAGGTTTGAACGCCACGTTGCGGCCGTATCAGCTCGAAGGCCTGAGCTGGATGCAGTCGTTGCGGCAACTGGAAGTCGGCGGGATTCTCGCGGATGACATGGGTTTGGGTAAAACCCTGCAAACCCTGGCGCACATTCTCAGCGAGAAAATCGCCGGGCGCCTGGATCGGCCATGCATGGTGGTGATGCCCACCAGCCTGATCCCCAACTGGCTCGACGAAGCGGCGCACTTCACGCCTCAGCTCAAAGTGCTGGCGCTGTACGGCGCCAGTCGCAAAAAGCACTTCGAAAGCCTGGCCGATTACGACCTGATCCTGACCACCTACGCGCTGCTGCCCAAGGACGTTGAAATCCTCGAGGCGGTGCCATTACACGTGCTGGTCCTGGATGAAGCGCAGTACATCAAGAACCCCAACAGCAAGGCCGCCCAGGCAGCTCGTGAACTGAATGCTCGCCAGCGCCTGTGCCTGAGCGGCACACCACTGGAAAACCACTTGGGCGAGCTGTGGTCGCTGTTTCACTTCCTGCTGCCCGGTTGGCTTGGCGATGTAAAAAGCTTCAACCGCGACTACCGCGTGCCGATTGAAAAGCGCGGCAGCGAAGTACGACTTCAGCACCTCAACGGTCGGATCAAACCGTTTCTTCTGCGCAGGACCAAAGAACAGGTCGCGACAGAACTGCCGCCGAAAACCGAGATTATCCATTGGGTCGAGCTCAACGAAGCGCAGCGCGACGTGTACGAGACCATGCGCCTGGCCATGGACAAGAAAGTCCGCGACGAGATCACCCGCAAAGGCGTGGCCCGCAGTCAGATCATCATTCTTGAGGCGCTGCTGAAGTTGCGACAGGTGTGTTGCGATCTTCGCCTGGTCAACGATGCCGTCCTGCCCACTCGCGGCAGTACGTCCGGCAAGCTCGACAGCTTGATGGAAATGCTCGAAGAGCTGTTCGAGGAAGGTCGGCGGATTTTGCTGTTCTCGCAGTTCACATCGATGCTGGCGCTGATCGAGGAGGAACTGAAGAAGCGCGGCGTTGAATACGTCATATTGACCGGGCAAACCCGTGACCGCCGCGCGCCGGTCAAGGACTTCCAGAGTGGCAAACGTCAGATTTTCCTGATCAGCCTGAAGGCTGGCGGTGTGGGCTTGAACCTGACCGAAGCCGATACGGTGATTCACTATGACCCGTGGTGGAACCCGGCGACGGAAAACCAGGCGACCGACCGGGCTTATCGCATCGGCCAGGAGAAACCGGTGTTCGTCTATAAGTTGATTGCCCGGGGCACCGTCGAAGAGAAAATTCAGCATCTACAGAAGGAAAAGTCCGACCTGGCGGCGGGCGTACTGGATGGACGCTCGACCGGGGACTGGAAGTTGCAGAGCGATGATATCGAGGCGTTGTTTGCGCCGTTGCCGGACAAGCTCGAGAAACGTTGAGATTGGGGGTGCCTGATAGATCGCCATCGCGGGCAAGCCTTGCTCCTACAGGGTTTGAGTCGTTCGCGTATTAGTGATCAACTCAAAACCTGTAGGCGCAAGGGTTGCCCGCGAAGGGTCAACTCGACATAGAGACTTGTTTAGCCCTTGAGCACCCGCGCCAGCGTCGACTTCACCTTGCCCATCCCGTCATGCAACGCCTGCTCGATTTCGGCCATGGTGATCACCGCCGTGGACTTGCCCGCCGCCGGGTTCACCACCAGCGCCAGGCAGGCGTAATCCAGTTCCAGCTCACGGGCCAGCGCGGCTTCCGGCATGCCGGTCATGCCGACGATGTCGCAGCCGTCACGCTCCAGTCTTGCGATTTCAGCGACAGTTTCCAGACGTGGCCCCTGGGTGCAGGCGTACACACCATGACTGCTGTAGCCAACGCCTTCAGCCGCCAACGCGGCAATCAACTGCTGACGCAGTGGCTCGCTGTAGGGGTAGCTGAAATCGATGTGCGTGACGTGTTCAAGGTCATCGGCGAAATAGGTGTGTTCGCGACCGCTGGTGTAATCGATCAGTTGATGGGGCACGCAAAAATGTCCGGTGCCCATCGCGGCATGAATCCCACCCACGGCGTTGACCGCGAGAATCGCTTCGGCGCCGGCCTGTTTCAGCGCCCAGAGGTTGGCGCGGTAGTTCACCTGATGCGGCGGAAAACGATGCGGGTGACCGTGGCGGGCCAGGAACAGCACTTCCTTGCCGGCGTACTCACCAATGTGCACTTCGGCCGAAGGTGGGCCGTAGGGCGTATCTACTGCCAGTGACTGACGAATGCTCAGGCCTTCGAGTTGAGTCAGGCCGGTACCGCCGATAATCGCGTAAATCGTCATAACGAAACGTCCTTAATCAATCAGTTGAGCTTCTTTGAGCGCGCCGACAGCAGTCAGCCAGCGCGGGTCTTGGCGGTATTCAGTGCCGGCGAAGGACTGCCCGCGCATCCGCGCGATACGCGGCGACGGCTTAACCTTCATCCGCTGGGCGGCGCTCAGGGCCAGTTCAGCGGCCGCACGGTCGTTGCATACCAGACCCATGTCGCAGCCGGCGGTCAGTGCGGCTTCGATACGGCTGGCGGCATCACCGACTACATGGGCACCGGCCATGGACAGGTCATCACTGAAGATCACGCCATCAAACTGCAACTCGCCGCGCAGGATCTCCTGCAACCAGCGCCGAGAGAAACCGGCCGGTTGGGAGTCAACCTGTGGATAAATGACGTGGGCCGGCATGACGGCGGCCAGTTGCTTGCTCAGGCGAGCGAACGGCACCAGGTCTTTGGCGCGGATCTCGTCGAGGCTGCGCTCGTCTTTGGGAATGGCGACGTGCGAATCCGCCTCAGCCCAACCGTGACCCGGAAAATGCTTGCCAGTGGCCGCCATACCGGCACTGTTCATACCGCGGATGAAGGCGCCGGCGAGCAGTGCTGCGCGCTCGGGATCGCCTTCGAACGAGCGGGTGCCGACTACAGCGCTGCGCTGGTAATCCAGGTCCAGCACCGGGGCGAAGCTCAGATCGAGGCCGACGGCAAGGACTTCTGTCGCCATGATCCAACCGCACTGCTCGGCCAGGTATTCGGCATTCGGGTTGTCGGCGATGGCGCGCATGGCCGGCAGTCGCACGAAGCCTTGGCGAAGACGCTGAACCCGCCCGCCCTCCTGGTCCACCGCCAGCAGCAGATCAGGACGAATGGCGCGGATCGCGGCGCTCAGCTCGCGCACCTGACGCGGGTGCTCGATGTTGCGGGCGAAAATGATCAGGCCGCCCACCTCGGGCTGGCGCAACAATTGGCGATCTTCGGCCGTCAGCCAGGTACCGGCGACGTCCACCATCAACGAGCCTTGCAGGCCAGCAGTCATAGAGATTCCTTGAAAACGATAAACCCGCCTCGCACGGATTCGCCGCCGAGGGCTGTGCCCGGCAGGTCGGCGATATCAATGGGAAGCGGGTTCAAAACGAGAGTCGGCATGGGCGGCTAGCTTAGCGGATGTCAGCTGCCGCGCCCACCCGTGTGCGGTTAAACCTTGGCGGCAGCCGGGGCCGACTTACTGCGCGGACGCAACTGCGCGGTGGCCATGGTCGTATCGGTGACGCCAGTTTCGGCACGCATGCCGGCGGCCAGGAACGGCACCATCAGGCGCATCACTTGCTCAATGGAGGTGTTGACGCCGAAATCGGTTTCGGCGATTGCGCGCAAGGCCTTGATCCCCGACATGCTGAACGCCGCAGCGCCGAGCATGAAGTGCACGCGCCAGAACAGTTCGATCGGCGGGATACGCGGCGCGGCTTCGTTGACCAGCATCATGTAGCGACGGAAAACCTTGCCGTACATGTCTTCGAGATAACGACGCAGGTGTCCCTGGCTCTGACTGAAGGCCAGGCCCAGCAACCGCATAAAAATGGAAAGGTCATTGCCGCTGCGTGGCTGCACCACCAGGGCTTGCTCGACGAGGATTTCCAGCAGCTCTTCAAGCGTCGGCTTGTTTTCCGGCTTGGCTTGACGTCGCTCCAGCTCTTTATCGAGGCTGAGGCAGAACGGCCCGAGAAAACGCGAGAAGACGGCCTGAATCAGCGCCTTTTTCGAGCCGAAATGATAGTTCACCGCCGCCAGATTCACACCCGCCTTGCTGGTGATCAGACGCAATGAGGTTTCGGCGAAACCTTTTTCCGCGAACAACTGCTCGGCAGCATCGAGAATGCGTTCAACGGTTTCCGACTGGGCCATGGCTACTCCGCCTGACAAACACTTGTTTGAAACATACGTTTCAGACCAGGCGTTGTCAAGCCTGGCGGTTCGTTTTGGGAATGGTCAGTCATCTATTTAACCATACAACAGCAACGCGTTAACCAGCCGAGGGACAGACCGTCCAGCGGCAGGCAAAAAAAGGGGCATTGCCAAGCGCAGTTCACTGTATATAATCCCAGTCACTGTATAAAAAGACAGAGCGATCACTATGATAAAACTGACGCCACGCCAAGCAGAGATTCTGGCCTTCATCAAACGCTGCCTCGACGACAACGGTTACCCGCCGACCCGTGCGGAAATCGCTCAGGAACTGGGGTTCAAGTCGCCGAACGCCGCTGAAGAACACCTCAAGGCGCTGGCCCGCAAGGGCGCGATCGAGATGACCCCAGGCGCTTCTCGCGGCATCCGCATCCCCGGTTTCGAAGCCAAGGCCGACGAATCCACACTGCCAATCATCGGTCGTGTGGCTGCCGGTGCGCCCATTCTGGCTCAGCAACACATCGAAGAGTCCTGCAACATCAACCCGACCTTCTTCCATCCGCGTGCCGACTATCTGCTGCGGGTGCATGGCATGAGCATGAAGGATGTGGGCATCTTCGACGGCGACCTGCTGGCCGTTCACACCACCCGTGAAGCCCGCAATGGCCAGATCGTGGTGGCGCGGATCGGCGATGAAGTGACCGTCAAGCGTTTCAAGCGCGATGGCAGCAAGGTCTGGCTGATTGCCGAAAACCCTGAGTTCGCCCCCATCGAAGTCAACCTGAAAGATCAGGAACTGGTGATCGAAGGCTTGAGTGTCGGCGTCATTCGCCGCTAAAGGAGGCTTTATGCAGTTCCCCCACACACCACAGCAAGCCCAACTGCCGTTGTTCGAGGCATTCATGGCGCAACCGCTCGCGCCGATCCTGAAGAACGTGGTCGAGTCGCCCTGGAGCGCGGAACCCGAAGTCTTCAGCGAGCTGTCACTGCGTGGGGCAGCAGGAAACTGCCTGAACCTTCTGGCCCCCATTCTCCGGGAACTGAGTCAGGACCAGGACGCACGCTGGCTGACGCTGATCGCCCCGCCTGCCAGCCTGACCCAGGCCTGGCTGCGGGACGCAGGCCTGAACCGCGAACGCATCCTGCTGCTGCAACCGCGCGGCGCCCAGAGCGCTCAACAGCTGACTTGCGAAGCCTTGCGATTGGGACGTAGCCACACGGTCGTTAGCTGGCTCAACCCACTGAACGCCAGTGCACGGCAACAGCTGATCAGCGCCGCTCGCACCGGGGACGCTCAAAGCCTGAATATTCGACTGGGTTAACGGACAAACAATGTGCGCCTTGAACAGCGCCAGGCTTCTCCAGGGATAGAGAAGCCGATCTGTAGCGGTATCAGTAGAAACCGACGGACGGGATCAATGCAGGATCCGCGGCTCTTCATCTTTATTGAATTCGCCTTCAACCAGGCGCCCCGCCATCTGCACACCAACGCTTAGCATCGCCTTGGCGACTTCCACGTGATTGCCTTGAAGGAACGCTTTGGCATCCTCGGAGAAATCCAAAGTAACCAGAGAACCCTCGTCCTCAGCCCTGCGCAGCTCGATTCGGCCGTCTGGTAACTCGACAATTTCTAGAAAGGACGTTGGCATAAAGGTCTGTTCTCCACGAAAGGCGGGGATTATATAGGCATCGGCCAGGCTTCGCTCGAGATCTTGACCAGAAGTCATTGCGAAGGATATCCGTTAACACTCATCCCTGAACGGACACCCCCAACCGGCCATCCGTGACATCGATCAATCCGTCAGCACTCGTTCAACCCCTCACGAAAGCGAATCGCCAACCCTTTCAGGTTCTGACGCCAGCTCTCCAATTCCTCCCGACTCAGCTCCTGAGGCGCCTCCTCCTCATCCAGGTTAACCGCCATGATCAATGGCTGTGTCACGTCACCCTTCGGCTTGTGCGGCACCCGTGGCGGCTGAAACAGTGCAGCGTGGGCTGCCAACAACTTGGCCAGCCAGGTTTCCGAATTATTGGCCAGCTCGACCAGCTCAGCCATTTCCGGAATGGCGATGGCTTCCAGCACTTCACGTGTCAGCAACATTTCCGCGCGTGGCGCATTCGCCTGAGGCAAGCGATAGAAACCGGCGATTTCATGGCACAGCCCCAGCAACGCACCATAAAGATGGAACAGCGCCGATTCGCGCCCGGCCTGAATCAGCGCCAGGGAATTCATTGCCCGCCCCTCTTCAGCTCTGGCGAGTGCTTCGAGCGACAGGCCGGCGAAATAAATTTTCTGGTTGGTACGGGTATAGAGTTCGTGGGCCATGACGGCAGCCTCCACAGCGAAATAGTTACTTCACACAGACCCGACAGTGTCGTGGATCACCCAAGCTGACCGCAAGTCCAAAACAAAAGGCCGCATGAACATCCGAGGATGCTCATGCGGCCTTTTGTGTACAGCGTCTTTTAAGCTTTAGCCGCCGGACGCTTGTCTTCAACCGTCCACTTGCCGCCATCGTAGTACGCTTTCCAGCCAGTCGGCTTACCGTCGACTTCTGTCTGCACGTACTGCTCTTTGGTCTTGCGGCTGTAACGGATCACGGAAGGCAGGCCATCCGGATCTTTCTTCGGCGCTTCACAGAGGAAGTGGTACTTCGGATCGATCTCATCCTTGTGCGGTACGATCTCGATCACCAGCGGAGCACGAGTCTCGCGGTTTTTCGGGAACTGGCTCGCCGCCAGGAACAGGCCGGAGGCACCGTCGCGCAGGATGTAGGTGTCGTTGACCTTTTCGCATTTCAGCTCAGGCATCTTCACCGGGTCCATCTTCGGCGGTGCCGCATCACCGCTTTTCAGCAGTTTGCGGGTGTTCTTGCACGTTGCGTTGGTGCACCCGAAGAACTTGCCGAAACGGCCGGTCTTGAGCTGCATCTCGCTGCCGCACTTGTCGCATTCCAGGCTCGGACCTTCGTAGCCCTTGATGCGGTAGCTGCCTTCTTCGATTTCGTAGCCATCGCAATCGGGGTTGTTACCACAGATGTGCAGCTTGCGCTTCTCATCCAGCAGGTAAGCGTCCATCGCTGTGCTGCAGATCGGGCAGCGGTGCTTGCCACGCAGGACCAGGGATTCCGACTCACCTTCGTCGTCCGCGGCGATTTCGTCGCCCGGCACCAGGTTGACGGTGGCCTTGCAGCGTTCTTTCGGCGGCAGGCTGTAGCCCGAACAACCAAGGAACACGCCGGTCGAGGCCGTACGAATCTGCATCGGACGACCGCACACCACGCACGGAATGTCAGTCATCACTGGCTGGTTGGCACGCATGCCGCCTTCAGCGCTTTCGGCTACTTCGAGTTTTTTCTTGAAGTCGCCGTAGAACTCGTCCAGCACGTTTTTCCAGTCGCGTTCGCCCTGGGCCACGTCATCGAGGTTCTCTTCCATGCCGGCGGTGAAGCCGTAGTCCATGAGATTGGAGAAGCTCTCGGCCAGACGCTCGGTGACGATGTCGCCCATCTTTTCCGAGTAGAAACGACGGTTGTGCAGCGCGACGTAGCCGCGATCCTGGATGGTCGAAATGATCGCTGCGTAGGTCGAAGGACGACCAATGCCGCGTTTTTCCATTTCTTTTACCAGGCTCGCCTCCGAGTAACGGGCCGGCGGCTTGGTGAAGTGCTGGGTAGGATCAAGCTTGATCAGCTTCATCGCGTCGCCCTGGGCCATGTCCGGCAGCACGTCGTCATCGCCTGGCTTGGCGATTTGCGGCATGACGCGGGTGTAGCCGTCGAACTTCAGGATGCGACCCTTGGCACGCAACTCGAAATCACCGGCACCGACGGTCACGGTGGTCGACAGGTATTGTGCCGGCAGCATCTGGCAAGCGAGGAACTGGCGCCAGATCAGCTCGTAGAGCCGCTCAGCGTCACGCTCCATGCCCGACAGTTTGCTTGGCTCGGTATTGGCGTCGGAGGGACGAATCGCTTCGTGAGCCTCTTGTGCGCCTTCCTTGCTGCTGTAGACGTTCGGGTTTTCCGGCAGGTACTTCTTACCGAACTCGCCCTCAATATAAGTACGCGCCATCGCCACCGCATCAACCGAGAGGTTGGTGGAGTCGGTACGCATATACGTGATGTAGCCCGCTTCGTACAAACGCTGGGCCATCATCATGGTTTTCTTCACACCGAAGCCCAGGCGGTTACTCGCAGCCTGCTGCAGGGTGGAGGTGATGAACGGTGCCGACGGCTTGCTGCTGGTCGGTTTGTCTTCACGCTTGACGATGCTGTAGCTGGAAGACTTGAGCTTCTCCAGCGCGGCCATGGCCTGGGTTTCGTTGAGCGGCTTGAAGGCTTCGCCTTTCTCGCGAGCCACGTCAAAGCGCACGGTGGCGCCCTTGGCGGTGCCGAGGTCAGCGTGAACTTCCCAGTACTCTTCCGGGTTGAACGCGCGGATTTCTCGCTCACGCTCAACGACCAGTTTTACCGCAACCGACTGCACGCGACCGGCGGACAGGCCGCGAGCGACCTTGGCCCACAGCAGCGGCGAAACCATGTACCCGACCACGCGATCAAGGAACCGGCGCGCCTGTTGGGCGTTTACACGGTCGATGTCCAGCTCGCCTGGCTTGGAGAAGGCTTCCTGAATCGCCTTCTTGGTGATTTCGTTGAACACCACGCGCTTGTAGCGGCTGTCGTCACCACCGATGGCTTCGCGCAGGTGCCAGGCAATGGCTTCCCCCTCGCGATCCAAGTCGGTTGCGAGATAGATGGTGTCAGCATCCTTGGCGAGCCGGCGCAGCTCTTCGATGACCTTCTCTTTGCCCGGGAGGATCTCGTACTTGGCTTTCCAGCCATGATCGGGATCGACACCCATGCGCGAGACGAGCTGCTTGCGCGCCTTCTCTTTCGGCGTGAGCACCGGACCTTCACCCGCGGCGGCCTTGCCGCGCTTGGCGGCTGGCTCTTTGCTGGCGCTAGCCGAACCGCTGGTGGGCAGGTCTCGGATATGGCCGATACTCGACTTCACCACGTATTGGTTACCCAGATACTTGTTGATGGTCTTGGCCTTAGCCGGGGATTCCACAATGACCAGCGATTTGCCCATGGATCAGAAAATTCCTGAATTCTAGAAGTGAAAGGCGGTTGGCGCCTGACGCGGCACCGCTATATATAGTGGCTACAAGGTGAGGTCAAGCGCAGGGTTTTGCGCGCACTCAGCTTATGGCTTGGAAAAAAGGCTCGGTTCGGCTTGCACCAAAGCAAAGCGCGGGACCTGTTCGCCGTCAACCTCGACCGACTCCAGGAACATGCTCAAGGGACGTACCCAAAAGCCGTAATCGCCATACAGGGCTTGGTAGAAGACCACTTCCTCTTCGGTCTCGGAATGCCGCGCAATGCTGAATACGCGGTACTGCGGACCTTTGTAATGTTGGTAGAGCCCAGGTTGTATCGGCATGCTTTGGCCCTCACTCAAATCTTTTCAAAATAAAAATAAAAATAAATTCAGAAAAACAAAAACCGGGGCACTGGGCCCCGGCTTCCATCAACGAGACGCTTAAACGCGTTCGAAGACGGTGGAGATGCCTTGGCCGAGACCAATGCACATGGTGGCTACCCCGAAGGTGCCGCCATTTTGCTTCATCACGTTCAGCAAAGTGCCGGAGATACGTGCACCGGAACAACCGAACGGGTGACCCAAGGCGATCGCGCCGCCGTGCAGGTTAACCTTCTCGTTCATCTTGTCGAGTACTTTCAAATCTTTCAGCACTGGCAGGGCCTGTGCGGCGAAAGCTTCGTTGAGCTCAAAGAAGTCGATATCGTTGATCCCCAGGCCCGCACGCTTCAGTGCTTTCTGGGTGGCTGGTACTGGACCATAGCCCATGATCGCCGGGTCCACACCTGCCACAGCCATCGAACGAATCACCGCCATAGGCTGGATACCCAGGTCCTGTGCACGCTGCGCCGACATCACGATCATGCACGAAGCACCATCAGTGATTTGCGACGACGTACCGGCTGTCACGGTGCCGCCCTTTGGATTGAAAGCAGGCTTCAGAGCCGCCAGGCTTTCCAGGGTAGTCTCCGGACGAATGGTTTCGTCGTAGTCGAACAGTTTCAGGAAACCGTTCTCGTCGTAGCCCTGCATCGGGATGATTTCGTCTTTGAACTTGCCTTCCAGGGTCGCCTTGTAGGCCAACTGGTGGGAGCGCACGCCGAAAGCGTCCTGTTGTTCACGAGTGATGCCGTGCATTTTGCCCAGCATTTCAGCGGTCAGGCCCATCATGCCCGAGGCTTTCGCCGCGTACAGGGACATGTGCGGGTTCGGATCGACACCGTGCATCATGCTCACGTGACCCATATGCTCGACGCCGCCAACCACGAACACGTCACCGTTGCCGGTCATGATCGCTTGCGCAGCGGTGTGCAGCGCGCTCATCGACGAACCACACAGGCGGCTGACGGTCTGGCCGGCAGCAGTGTGGGGGATCTGAGTCATCAGGGAGGCCATGCGCGCGATGTTCCAGCCCTGCTCCAGGGTCTGGTTTACGCAGCCCCAGATCACGTCTTCGACTTCGTTCGGGTCAACCTTGACGTTGCGTTCCAGCAGCTTGCTGATCAGGTGCGCCGACATGTCTTCGGCGCGGGTGTTGCGGTGCATGCCGCCCTTGGAGCGGCCCATCGGAGTACGACCGAAGTCGACAATCACGACGTCTCTTGGATTCAAGCTCATAAAATTTCACTCTCGCTCAAGTGTTTGGACGCTTAACCGAAGAACCGTTGGCCGGTTTTGGCCATTTCACGCAGTTTTGCGGTCGGGTGGTACAGCGCGCCCAAATCAGCGTACTGGTCAGCCAGGGCAACGAACTCTGCAACACCGATCGAATCGATGTAGCGCAGCGCGCCGCCACGGAATGGAGGGAAACCAATACCGTAGACCAGACCCATGTCGGCTTCGGCGGCGGTTTCGACGATGCCGTCTTCCAGGCAACGCACGGTTTCCAGGCACAGCGGGATCATCATCCAGTTGATGATGTCTTCGTCAGTGACTTCGCGCTGCTCGTATACGATCGGCTTGAGCACTTCCAGCACCGACGGGTCGGCGACTTTCTTCTGCTTGCCGCGCTTGTCGGTCTCATAAGCGTAGAAACCCTTGCCATTCTTCTGGCCCAGGCGTTTGGCTTCGTAGAGCACATCGATGGCCGAACGACGGTCGTCTTTCATACGGTCCGGGAACCCTTCAGCCATCACGTCACGACCGTGGTGACCGGTGTCGATACCGACCACGTCCATCAGGTATGCCGGGCCCATTGGCCAGCCGAATTTTTCCATGATCTTGTCGATACGGACGAAGTCCACACCCGCGCTGACCAGTTTGGCGAAACCGCCGAAGTACGGGAACAGGACGCGGTTGACCAGGAAACCCGGGCAGTCGTTCACGACGATCGGGTTCTTGCCCATTTTCTTGGCGTAGGCAACGGTGGTGGCAACGGCCAGCTCGCTGGACTTCTCGCCACGGATCACTTCAACCAGCGGCATCATGTGCACCGGGTTGAAGAAGTGCATGCCGACGAAGTTTTCCGGACGCTTGAGGGCTTTGGCCAGCAAGGTGATGGAAATGGTCGAGGTGTTGGACGCGAGGATGGTGTCCTCTTTGACGTTGTCTTCGACTTCGGCCAGTACCGCTTGCTTGACCTTGGGGTTCTCGACGACTGCTTCGACAACCAGGTCAACGTGACCGAAATCACCGTAGGACAGGGTTGGACGAATGGCATTGAGCACTTCAGCCATTTTCGCTGGCGTCATGCGACCTTTCTCAACGCGACCGACCAGCAGCTTGGCGGCTTCAGCCAGACCTTGCTCGATACCGTGCTCGTTGATGTCCTTCATCAGGATCGGCGTACCTTTGGAGGCCGACTGATAAGCGATCCCGCCCCCCATGATGCCGGCGCCCAATACGGCAGCCTGCTTCACGTCTTTGGCGATTTCGTCGTAGGCCTTGGCCTTTTTCTTCAGTTCCTGATCGTTCAGGAACAGACCGATCAAGCTCTGCGCGGCAGAGGTCTTGGCCAGCTTGACGAAACCGGTGGCTTCGATTTCCAGTGCCTTGTCGCGACCGAAGTTCGCGGCTTTCTGGATGGTCTTGATCGCTTCGACCGGCGCCGGGTAGTTCGGGCCAGCCTGACCGGCAACAAAACCTTTGGCGGTTTCGAAAGCCATCATTTGTTCAATGGCGTTCAGCTTGAGTTTCTCAAGCTTGGGCTGACGCTTGGCCTTGAAGTCGAACTCGCCGCTGATGGCGCGCTTGATCAGCTCCAGGGCAGCTTCCTGCAGTTTCTCAGGGGCAACCACCGCATCGACGGCGCTGACTTTCAGTGCGTCTTCAGGACGGTTTTCCTTGCCAGAGGCAATCCATTCGATGGCGTTGTCGGCACCGATGATGCGCGGCAGGCGCACGGTGCCGCCGAAGCCTGGGTAGATGCCCAGCTTGACTTCTGGCAGGCCGATCTTGGCCTTGGTGGACATGACGCGGTAGTCCGCCGCCAGGCACATCTCCAGGCCGCCACCCAGGGCGATACCGTTGATCGCGGCGACAGTCGGGACGTTGAGGTCTTCGAAATCGCTGAAAATCTTGTTGGCTTCGAGGTTGCCAGCGACAAGCTCTGCATCAGGCAGCTTGAAGTTCTCGACAAATTCGGTGATGTCGGCGCCGACGATGAACACGTCCTTGCCACTGCTGACGATCACACCCTTGATCGAAGCATCTGCCTTAATGGTGTCTACAGCCTGACGCAATTCGTTCAGGGTTAGACGGTTGAACTTGTTGACGGACTCACCCTTGAGATCGAACTTCAGTTCGACGATGCCACTTTCAAGAGCCTTAACCGTGATGGCTTTACCTTCGTAAATCATCAACTGATCTCCACGATATGGAAGCTGAACAGTACACGTCGGACGCAGGCGAATGGCTCGGCAGGACGCTGTTCGTCGATGCTAACGCCAATCCACCCGGCACACCCGCCAACGCGATAGTCGGGATTCTGTAGGAGCTGCCTGCAATGCAAACGCTCAATTCATACGCCCGTTTGATTTGGGTACGTCACCTTCACGGAATTTCCGACAATTGTCAATCGCCCAAAATGCGGGTTTAAACGCGACTTTCCGGTCACTTCCGTACCACGAAGACCTGCAACACGCGGATGCATGTGAGGCCATTCATAGAATCAATAGTTAGAAAAGTCGCCCTAATTCCCGGCAACCTGCGTTTAAGCAGCTACGCTAGCGGGGCATTGAGGAAAAAATTTGAACGCTTTTGGCGAATGCCCAGCGTAAGATCAGCGCCACAAAGAATTTCCGGCCTGCCTGGCCAACTCCAGCCCGATGATGATGTCGGGCTTTTTATTGCCTGTCTGTCAGACGCTGCCGCTGGCTTTTGTAGGAGCTGCCGCAGGCTGCGATCTTTTGATCTTGCCGTTATGAAAGGCAAAAGATCGCAGCCTGCGGCAGCTCCTACGAGGAGGATTGCGTTTCAGGCGAGTGCTTTTAGGGTGGCGTCGATGCGCTGCAAAACCTCGGCCTCGCCCTTCTCGCCCCAGTACAACGTGATCATCTGCTTGTCCGCTTCGATTTTGTAAACGTTATCCGGCAACTTTTCGAAATGAATCAGCAACGCCGGATCCTCGCAGACCTCCTGCCACTGATTGACCCATACACCCGGCGACTTCTGCCAATAACTCCAGCACTTGGGGTGATTGCCCCGACGCGGCCGGTGGTACTGCGCGCACGGGCTCGGCGGCTCGTGGCTCAACCAGTGCGGCCACTCCTGAGGCGCCAGTTGCATGGCCAACCCGATGCGCCGCGCCTCCATGCGCAAGGCCATGCGGCCGTTCTGGTGGCGGGACGGTCGCAACCATGCCAGCGGACTCAGTACCACCAGCAGGATTGACACCACTATCCAGACCGTCATATCTGTACTCCCGATTCTTGATGAGCCCATTGAGTCACTTTGGAACCAATGCGCTTGAAACCAGCCATACTTACCAATATTGCAATCCTCAGGAGGAGCACTTCATGCCCTACCACCACATTCTGGTCGCTGTAGATCTAACCGAAGAGTGCGACCCTGTTATCCACCGCGCTCGCGAACTGTCGGTGAGCAACGGCGCGAAGCTGTCCCTGGTGCATATTGTCGAGCCGATGGCCATGGCCTTTGGCGGCGACGTGCCGATGGACCTGTCCCAGTTGCAGCAGCAACAGTTCGATCAAGCCAAGGAGCGCCTTGACCGGCTGATCCTGAAGTATCCGGAACTCTCCAAGGAGTACAGCCACCTGACTTACGGCCAGCCGCGCCAGGAGATTCACCACCTGGCCAAGGAACAGACCTGCGACCTGATCGTGGTCGGCAGCCATGGCCGACATGGCCTGGCGCTGTTGCTGGGCTCCACCGCCAACGACGTGCTGCACGGTGCGCCCTGCGATGTGCTTGCGGTGCGTCTGATCAAAAGCTGAAACACATTGCCCCCGTAGGAGCTGCCGAACGCGGCCCGAGCCTTCGGCAGCTCCTACGAAAAGCCCGACACTCGAGTAACCGAGGTCGGGCTTTTTTATTGCAACTGAATCAATCAGGCATCCAGCTCGGCCCAACGCTCGACCATGACCTCGAGTTCAGCCTGCAACTGCTCAAGCTGAGCAATCACGGCAGCAGTCTCGGCAGCCGGGCGCTGGTAGAAAGCGGAATCCGCCATCTGCGCTTCAACCGCAGCGATCTGCGTTTCCATGGCCTCGATCTGAGCCGGCAACATTTCCAGCTCGCGCTGCAACTTGTAGCTGAGCTTTTTCTTCGCCGCTGGCGCTTCTACCGCAGCCACTGGCGCCGCTTCGGCCGTTACCACAGCGGAGGTCAAGTCGGCTTTGCCGGACTTGCTCTCGGTCACGCCCAGCAGGCGCGGCGAGCCGCCCTGACGCAGCCAGTCCTGATAACCACCGACGTATTCGCGAACCTTGCCTTCACCTTCGAAGACCAGGGTGCTGGTCACAACGTTGTCGAGGAATGCCCGGTCGTGACTGACCATCAGCACGGTGCCGTTGAAGGTCAGCAAGACCTCTTCCAGCAACTCGAGGGTTTCGACGTCGAGGTCGTTAGTCGGCTCATCGAGTACCAGCAGGTTCGCCGGCTTGCTGAACAACTTGGCCAGCAACAGGCGGGCACGCTCACCACCGGACAGCGCCTTGACCGGCGTGCGGGCACGCTGCGGGCTGAACAGGAAGTCGCCGAGGTAGCTCAGCACGTGACGGCTCTGACCATCGATATCGATGAAGTCGCGACCTTCGGCCACGTTGTCGATCACGGTCTTTTCCAGGTCCAGTTGATGGCGCAACTGGTCGAAGTAAGCCACGTCGATGCGCGTCCCCTCTTCCACTGTGCCGCTGGTTGGCTGCAAACCGTTGAGCATCAGTTTCAGCAAGGTGGTCTTGCCGGTACCGTTGGCGCCCAGCAGACCGATACGGTCGCCGCGCTGCAGGACCATCGAGAAGTCCTTGATCAGGAACGGGCCGCCCGGATGAGCAAAGCTCACGTTCTCGAGGACCATCACCTGCTTGCCGGACTTGTCAGCGGTATCCAGCTGAATGTTGGCCTTGCCGGTGCGCTCACGACGCTCGCTACGCTCGTTGCGCAGGGCTTTGAGGGCGCGGACGCGGCCTTCGTTACGGGTGCGGCGAGCCTTGATGCCCTGGCGGATCCAGACTTCTTCCTGCGCCAGCTTTTTGTCGAACAGCGCGTTGGCGGTATCTTCAGCCGCCAGCGACGCTTCTTTGTGCACCAGGAAACTGGCGTAGTCGCCGTTCCAGTCGATCAGACCGCCGCGATCCAGTTCGAGGATGCGAGTGGCGAGGTTCTGCAGGAAGGAACGGTCGTGCGTGATGAACAGCACGGCGCCCTGAAAATCCTTCAGCGCTTCTTCGAGCCAGGCGATGGCACCGATGTCCAGGTGGTTGGTCGGTTCGTCGAGCAGCAGCAGGTCAGGCTCGGAAACCAGGGCCTGGGCCAGCAGGACGCGGCGACGCCAGCCGCCGGACAATTCGGCGAGGGTCTTGTCGGCCGGCAACTGCAGACGGCTCAAGGTGCTGTCTACCAGTTGCTGCAAACGCCAGCCATCGCGAGCTTCGAGGTCGTGCTGGACGTGCATCAGCTTGTCCAGGTCGGCGTCGGTGACGATGTTCTGGCTCAGGTGGTGATACTGCGCAAGCAACTCGCCCACACCGTCCAGGCCTTCAGCCACTACGTCGAACACGGTCCGCCCGTCGGCTACTGGCAGTTCTTGCGGCAATTCGCCAATCTTGAGGCCGGGTGCGCGCCAAACGGAGCCGTCGTCGGGCTTCTGGTCGCCCTTGACGAGCTTCATCATGCTGGACTTACCAGTGCCATTGCGGCCGATGATGCACACCCGCTCACCACGGGCGATCTGCCAGGACACCTTGTCCAACAACGGCGTAGAGCCGAAGGCAAGGGACACATCGCTGAATTTGAGCAGGGTCATGAGCTTCTCCAAAAACCGGGCGCGTATTCTACCTGACTTGAGGCTTCAGAAGGCCGGCAATTTCACCTGTGTAGCACTCTGCATGACAAATGTTGCGATCTTGCACCGACAGGCCGGCAAAGCTTTCGCCCGTTGCTGGCAAAAGGCTAAGCTACAAGCAATCAGTGCTGATGGTGTCAGCACTTGTCATGATTTTTCTGCCCGGATGTCTCATGCGCAGTCGCCTTTTCAGTCTTTTATCGTGTTTGCTTCTCTCTGCCACTGCCGCTCAATCAGTCCAGGCGGTGGACCTGTCCACCCAACGCCAGTATTACGATGAAGCCAAGCGAGCCTTGGCCAACGGCGACTCCGGCCCCTATTTTCGCTACAGCCAGGCCCTCAGTGATTATCCGCTGGAACCGTACCTCGCCTATGACGAGCTGACCGCGCGCCTGAAAACCGCGGGCAACCCCGAAATCGAGAAATTCCTTGCCGAACACGGCGACCTGCCCCAGGCCAACTGGATGAAACTGCGCTGGTTGCGCTGGCTGGCCGATCGCGGTGACTGGGCGACCTTCGTCAAGTACTACGATCCCAAGCTCAATTTCACCGAACTGGACTGCCTGAACGCGCAGTATCAAATCGGGAGCAACCAGAAAGCCGCAGGCTACGCCAACGCCGAAAAACTCTGGCTGACCGGCAAGTCCCAACCGGCGGCCTGCGATGGCTTGTTCGGGGTCTGGGCCGCCGAAGGTCAACTGACCGAACAGAAACGCTGGGAACGCACCAAACTCGCGGCCCAGGCGCGCAATTATCCACTGGCCAACAGCCTGGTGAACGGTCTGACCACCCTCGCCCCTCGCGGTCGCTTGTTGGTGGATGTGGCGCAGAAACCCGAGCTGCTCAATCAGCCGTCGCGGTTTATCCCGGCCGATGAACCGATGTCCGACATCGTCAGCCTCGGCCTGCGCCGCCTCGCCAAGCAGGACCCGGACAAGGCCATGGACCTGCTCGACGGTTATGCCAGCAGCATGCATTTCTCCCGCGATGAAAAAGTGGCGATCGCCCGGGAAATCGGCCTGACCCTGGCACGACGTTATGACCCTCGCGCACTTGATGTCATGACCAAGTACGACCCGGATCTGCGGGACAACACCGTGTCCGAATGGCGTCTGCGCCTGCTGCTTCGCCTTGCTCGCTGGGACGATGCCTATCAGTTGACCCGCCGCTTGCCGCAAGACCTGGCCACCACCAACCGCTGGCGCTACTGGCAGGCCCGCAGCCTCGAACTGGCACAGCCGCAGAACCCGCAAGCGCAGACGCTGTACAAGAGCCTCGCCCGCGAACGTGATTTCTATGGCTTCCTTGCGGCCGACCGTTCGCAGTTGCCCTACTCGCTGGTCAACAAACCGTTGGTACTCAGCCAGGCCACCATCAACAAGGTGCGCAACACGCCGGGTATACGTCGCGCCCTGGAGTTCCACGCCCGTGGACAAGTCGTCGATGGGCGCCGCGAGTGGTACTACGTCAGCCGCCACTTCAACCGTGACGAGATGGTCGCCCAGGCGAAACTGGCCTACGACCTGAAGTGGTATTTCCCGGCGATCCGCACCATCAGTCAGGCGCAGTACTGGGACGACCTGGACATCCGCTTCCCGATGGCCCATCGCGACACCCTGGTGCGCGAAGCCAAGGTGCGTGGCTTGCATTCGAGCTGGGTGTTCGCCATCACCCGCCAGGAAAGCGCCTTTATGGACGACGCCCGCTCCGGCGTCGGCGCCAGCGGCCTGATGCAACTGATGCCCGGCACCGCCAAGGAAACCGCGCGCAAGTTCAGCATTCCCCTCGCCTCGCCACAGCAAGTGCTCGACCCGGACAAGAACATCCAGCTCGGCGCCGCTTACCTGAGCCAGGTCCACAGCCAGTTCAACGGCAACCGCGTCCTCGCCTCCGCCGCCTACAACGCCGGTCCCGGCCGCGTTCGCCAATGGCTGCGCGGCGCTGATCACCTGAGCTTCGACGTGTGGGTGGAAAGCATCCCGTTCGACGAAACCCGCCAGTACGTGCAGAACGTGCTGTCGTACTCGGTGATCTACGGCCAGAAGCTCAACTCGCCGCAGCCGCTGGTGGATTGGCATGAGCGATATTTTGATGATCAATGACCGGTAATACCGGTTACGTAGGAGCTGCGTAGGAGCTGTCGAGTGAAACGAGGCTGCGATCTTTTGATCCTGCCTTGAACCACAAACAAAAATGCCCGCATCGATTGATGCGGGCATTTTTTATGGTGCATTAGAAGCGAAGATCAAAAGATCGTCCGAACGCGGCCCGAGCCTTCGGCAGCTCCTACACCGGTCTCGACGCCTTGCCGATTTTGGTCAATCGATATCGTTGAACTGGGCTTTTAGGCGAGTCAGGGTCAGTCATCTCGATCAGACCGGCCGCCAATGCTGGCTTGAGATAATTCGCCCGGAAGGTCGCCTTATGAGCCAAGCCGACCTTTGCCATCAATTCATTGACCTTGAGCGAAGTGTCGTCCGGAAGCATGCGGAGCAGCTTCGCTACATGGTCGGTTACTTGGTCGGTTACTTGGTCGGTCATGGGTTCACTCCGAACCGCCTCCGCCAGCGCGACACTCAATGCCTGGAGCATAAACTCAACAAAAGGGGTCGACTCGGCCAACTGATCGGCAGCCGACAACGCCGCGTAATATTCATCCTGCTGCTCGCGAATCACCGCTTCGACCGGCAAATAGGCCAACACCGGACGCCACTGACTGAGTATCAAGGTCTGCCATAGACGCCCCATCCGTCCATTTCCGTCGGCGAAGGGGTGAATGAACTCAAATTCGTAGTGGAAAACACAACTGATAATCAGCGGATGCCAGTCAGAAGCTGCCAGCCATGCCAGCAAGTCATCCATCAAGTGCGCGACTCGACTCGGTGGCGGAGCCATGTGGACCAGTTTTTCACCACGGTAGATGCCGACACCTGACTGACGAAACCGGCCGCAATCGTCAATCAACCCATGCATCAGCAATTCGTGAGCTCGGAGTAAATCGGCTCGGCTGCGCGGCTGCCAGTCCGGCAAGGTTTCATACGCGGCGAAGGCGTTGCGTACTTCCTGTATTTCCCGCGGCAAGCCCAGCACTCGCTGGCCAGCCAGAACCGCCGTCACCTGCTCAATGCTGAGTGTGTTGTTCTCGATCGCCAACGAAGCCTGAATGGTACGAATACGATTGCCACGGCGCAGTTGAGGCGTCTGCCGACTATCGCCGACAGCCGTAAGCTGACCAATCTGCTCACTGATCTCAGCGATGAACGCCAGTATTCTTGTGGTCAAGGTCAACGGTGGTTGGTAGCGACTCATATCCTCATCCAAGCATCTCGATCAAGGCAACATGATGCCCGAACAAGCGAGGGGCGGCAGCCTTCATTCAAGATCAGAAGATCGCAGCCTCGTTTCACTCGACAGCTCCTACACAGCCCGCACAAAGGTCCTAAACAGCGCCTACAGGTGCAGATCGAGCTCGGCCTTGCCGTCGTTGAACTGCAGCGCCGCTAGCCGCGCATACAACGCATTGCTCGCCACCAGTTCCTGATGCGTGCCCACGGCGACCAGTTTCCCTTGATCCATCACCGCAATCCGGTCAGCGTTTTTCACCGTGGCCAAGCGATGGGCAATGACCAGGGTGGTGCGGTTTTTCATCAGGCTGGGCAGGGCTTGCTGGACCAGGTGTTCGCTTTGAGCGTCGAGGGCACTGGTGGCTTCGTCCAGCAGCAGGATCGGTGCGTCCACCAGCAGCGCCCGGGCGATGGCCAGGCGTTGGCGCTGGCCGCCGGACAAGCCGAGGCCGCCGTCGCCGAGGTGGGTCTGGTAGCCGTTGGGCATTTGCTCGATGAAGTCGTGGGCGTAGGCGATTTTTGCCGCTTCCTGGACCTGGGCCAGGGTCGCACCCGGATTGCCGTAGCGGATGTTCTCTTCGATGCTGCCGAAGAACAGTGCCGGGTTTTGCGAGACCAGCGCGAAGCAGCGGCGCAGGTCCAGTGGATCAAGCTGAGTCAGCGGCACGCCTTCCAGCAGGATGCGTCCTTCGGCGGGATCGTAAAAACGCAGCAGCAAGTCGTACACCGTGGACTTGCCCGCACCGGACGGCCCAACCAGCGCCAGGGTTTCGCCCGCGTTGATCGTCAGGTTCAAGCCGTCGACAGCGAAGCTTTCAGGACGCGACGGGTAGGAAAAGCGCACATCCTGAAGCTCCAGATTGCCCTTGACCCGTTCCGGCAAGGTCACCAGGCCAGTACTCGGTGGCTGGATGATATTTTCCGAACGCAGCAATTCGGCAATCCGTTCAGCGGCACCGGCCGCCCGTTGCAATTCGCCAATCACTTCGCTCAACGTGCCGAAGGCGCTGCCGACGATCAGGCTGTAGAAAACAAACGCCGCCAGTTCACCCCCGGAAATCCGCCCGGCGATCACATCCATGCCGCCGACCCAGAGCATGACGCCAACCGCCCCCAGCACCAGCACGATCACCAGCGTGATCAACCACGAACGCTGGACGATGCGTTTGCGCGCCGTTTCGAACGCCTCTTCCACGGTAACGGCAAAGCGTTGCTCGTCCTGGACCTGGTGGTTGTAGGCCTGCACGGTTTTGATCTGGCCGAGGGTTTCGGAGACGTAGCTGCCGACATCGGCAATCCGGTCCTGGCTCTCGCGCGACAGGCTGCGCACCCGACGGCCGAAGATCAGGATCGGCGCGACCACCAATGGCAAAGCGATCACCACGATGCTGGTGAGTTTGGGGTTGGTGATAAACAGCAACACGATCCCGCCGATCACCATCAGCAAGTTACGCAGGAACAGCGATAGCGACGAGCCGATCACCGATTGCAGCAGGGTGGTGTCAGCGGTCAACCGCGACTGGATCTCGGAACTGCGGTTGTCTTCATAGAAACCCGGATGCAGGTAAACCAGATGATTGAACACCTGACGACGGATGTCCGCGACAACGCGCTCGCCGATCCACGACACCAGATAGAAGCGTGCAAAGGTACCGACGGCCAGTCCAACCACCAACACCATGAACAAACCGATGGACTGATTGAGCAAATGCGGTGACTGGGTCATGAAACCTTGATCCACCAACAGGCGAATCCCCTGCCCCATGGACAAGGTGATGCCCGCAGTGACAATCAGCGCCAGCAAGGCACCTAAGGCGTGCCAGCGATAAGGCGCAATAAAACCACTGGCCAGGCGAATGGCACGACGGTGACGGGAAGAGAGCATCGGGATCATCCAGGTTCGCAACACAAGCGTTGATGGGACCAGCCTACACACTCAATGGGGTGGAACGCTGTAAATCACAATGAGTCAGGTTAATTATGACCGCCAAGACTAGCGCCTAGACGCTATTGGTCTAAAGTCCGGGTGGCAACGCCGAAGTATTTCTGGTGGACTGGTATTGCCGACCTGGAAGATCGCAGGGAGTTGTCACAGCCCGGTCACCTGGCGGTTTTAGAGTAGGCACACAACCTGATGAGGAGACAGGCCATGTCCTTGCAAAACAGCAGCGATGACAAAATTGAAGTGATTCGCACGCAGCCGCACCAGTCTCTGGGTTGCTCGATTATTGATGAGAATGGGCGCGAAGTACCGATCACCGAAGACATGATCCAGGACGCTTGCCGCGAACTGGAGAAGCGATTGGTCAAGCCTGCCGAACAAAAGTGATATAGCCACCGTCTTCTTGACCCGGCCCTGCTTGGCCGGGTTTTTTATGGGTGTTTGTTTTGTCTGGCTTTTGTAGGCGCTGCCGAAGGCTCGGGCCGCGTTCGGACGATCTTTTGACTTTGATCTCTAAAAACAAGATCAAAAGATCGCAGCCTGCGGCAGCTCCTACAGAGACCCGATCAGGATCCTTTAGATTGATGTTGCGCCCAGTGCCGCGATGATCTGGCGCAATACCGGCGAATTCCCCTCAATGCGCACCTGCAACCCGTCAATCTCGCGCCGCAACGGATAATGCTTGCGCAGCGCATCGAACGCCGCACGCTGCTCGCTGACATGACCGACAAGGCTGCGGCGAAAATCTGCATCGTCGCGACGCGGGTCGTACACGCCGCGGCACACCATCGCCAGCGCCCAGGCCGGGTCGCTGTCAGCGTTCAAGGTCACGTGTGATAACCAGGGCGCCGGCAGCAAATCGCTCAGGCTGACCTGGGCCGGCTGACCGAGAAAGTCGCAATACGCCTGATAGATCTGCGCCGTGCCGCGTTGTTTGCCGTCGAGGCTGTAACCGGCGATATGCGGGGTCGCCAGCACGCAGAGTTCGGCCAGTGCCACATCGACCTCAGGTTCGCCCTCCCAGACGTCCAGCACCGCTTGCAGGTCTTCACGCTGCAGCAACACCTGACGCAAGGCGGCGTTGTCCACTACCGGACCACGACTGGCATTGATCAACCAGGTGCCGGGCTTGAGTCGATTCAAACGGGGTTTGTCGAACAGATGCCAGGTCGTTTGAGCGCCATGCTTCTTTAAAGGGGTGTGCAGGCTGATGACGTCGCACTGCTCGATGATCTGTTCAAGGCTGACGTAATCGCCGCCCTCAACCGCTTGCCGTGGTGGATCGCAAACCAGCACGTTCCAGCCCAGACCTTTCAGCACGTTGACCAGCCGCCCCCCTACCTCCCCCGCACCGACCACACCATAGGTGCGCTGCGTCAGGTCGGCGCCTTCGATTTCGGCCAGGGTCAGCAGACTGCCAAGCACATAGTCGACCACGCCCCGGGCATTGCAGCCGGGCGCGCTGGACCAGGTAATGCCGGCCTGCTGAAAGTAATCCAGATCCAAGTGATCGGTACCGATGGTGCAGGTGCCGACAAACTTCACGTTGCTGCCTTCGAGCAATGCGCGGTTGACGTTGGTTACCGAGCGTACCAGCAACACATCGGCCTGTTCGACGGTGGCACGATCGATGGAACGCCCCGGCACCCGGCGGATTTCGCCGAAACCTTCGAAGAATGCATCAAGTAGCGGGATATTTTCATCGGCAACAATCAGCATGGCGAAGCTCCTTTGGCGGATCGGCAGTTTAGGCGTAGATGCCGTGTCCCGCCTAGCACACATCCCGCGTAGGAGCTGCCGAGTGAAACGAGGCTGCGATCTTTTGACCTTGACCTTTGAAACAAGATCAAAAGATCGCAGCCTCGTTTCACTCGGCAGCTCCTACGCGGGTGTCTGTGCGCGCAAAAGAAGATTACAAATCCCTAACACAGCTCTTTTCCTGACCACTGCGTCAACGGGTAGAATGCGTCGCCTTACGCATCAAATCTCCCTGGACGCTTCGCCCTTGAATTCCGTAACTGACCGCCCCGCTGCAACCACCCTCACCCGCCCGGCCCGGGTTCGCCTGGAGCTGAAAAACCTGTTCGCCCTGGCGCTGCCGATCATGATCGCGCAACTGGCGACCACCGCCATGGGCTTCGTCGATGCGGTGATGGCCGGCCGGGTCGGGCCACGAGATCTCGCCGCCGTGGCGCTGGGCAACTCAATCTGGGTGCCGGTGTTCCTGCTGATGACCGGTACGTTGCTGGCGACCACGCCGAAAGTCGCCCAGCACTTCGGCGCCGGCACTCACAGCGAGATCGGCCCGATCGTGCGTCAGGCGCTATGGCTGGCGCTGGTGGTGGGTTTGATGGCGACCGCCATGCTCATCGCTGCCGAACCGATCCTGCACATCATGAAGGTCGACCCCGAGCTGATCGGCCCGTGCATGCAATACCTGCATGGCATTGCCAGCGGTTTACCAGCGGTCGCGTTCTATCATGTGCTGCGCTGCTTCAGTGACGGCATGGGCCGCACTCGTCCGGCGATGAACCTCGGCTTGTGCGCCCTGGCGCTGAACATCCCGCTGAACTACATCTTCATTTATGGCCACTTGGGCGTACCCGCCATGGGCGGCGCCGGCTGTGGCTGGGCGACGGGGATTGTGATGTGGTTCATGGCCCTCGGCATGGCAGCCTATACACGCTGGGCGCCCGCCTACCGGAAAAGCGAGCTGTTCAGCCGCTTCGACTGGCCACAATGGTCAGTGATCAAACGCCTGCTGGGCATCGGCCTGCCGATCGGCATTGCGGTATTCGCCGAATCGAGCATCTTCGCCGTGATTGCCCTGCTGATCGGCAGCCTCGGCGCAACCGTCGTGGCCGGCCACCAGATCGCGCTGAACGTCAGCTCGCTGGTCTTCATGATCCCTTACTCGCTGGGGATGGCCGTCACCGTGCGCGTCGGCCAGGCATTGGGCCGCAATGAACCGCGTGAAGCCCGCTTCGCCGCGGGCGTCGGCATGGGCAGCGCGCTGGCTTATGCCTGTCTCTCCGCAAGCATGATGTTGTTGCTGCGCGAACACATCGCAACGATCTACACCGCCGACCCGACGGTGATCCATGTGGCGGCGATGCTGATCGTGTACTCGGCGCTGTTTCAGTTTTCCGATGCGCTCCAGGTCACGGCAGCCGGCGCACTGCGCGGCTATCAGGACACGCGGGTGACGATGATCCTGACACTGTTCGCGTATTGGGGGATTGGCTTGCCGGTGGGTTATGCCCTGGGCCTGACCGATTGGTTCGGCGCGCCGAGTGGCCCGAGCGGGCTGTGGCAGGGTTTGATCGTGGGCTTGAGTTGCGCGGCGCTGATGCTGTCGATCCGCCTGACGCGCAGTGCACGCAAGCGGATCCGCCTCAGCCAGTCGGCGGGTTAAGCGAGTTTCTTGCGGATCCAGTAGAGGTAGGTACCGGCCTCTTCATGCTGCGCAACCAGTTCGTGGTCGAGGAACACGCAAAACTTGGGGATATCGCGACGGGTCGACGGGTCGGTGGCGATCACCTTGAGCAAGCCGCCGGGCGCCAGGTCACGAATGTGCTGGTGCAACATCATCACCGGCTCCGGACAGTTGAGGCCGGTGGCGTCGAGGGTGCCGTCTACCGGCGTATCAAGCATTTCACTCATGATTCACTCCTGAAACTGGCCGGCATTGTCGCGCATTGCCGGGTGTTCGGTCATCTGTGTCATAACACGGCCCGAGCCTTCGGCAGCTCCTACAGGGATGGCGTACATCCTGGCCCGCCGTTGTAAGCGATGATCAACGGGACTTGGGTTTCTTCACATCAATCCGGCGCAAATGGCAGGTCACTTCTTCGCGGTCGTGGTACAGCTGCTTGCAACCGATCTCGACCTTGATGCCGCGCTCCTTGAAGCCATCGGCGATGCGTTCGAGCAAGCGCTTCACTTCCGCGTAACGCTGTTTCATCGGCAGCTTGAGGTTGACCACCGCTTCGCGGCAATGCCCTTCGCCAATCCACTCTTCCAGCATCGCAGCGTTACGCGCCGGTTTCTCGACGATGTCGCACACCATCCAGTCCACTGGCTGCCGAGGCTTGAAGGTAAAACCGTCGGCCATCAAGTGCTGCACCAGGCCGGTGTCCATCAGGCTTTCGGCCATCGGGCCGTTGTCGATGGCGGTCACCAGCATGCCACGGTTGACCAGTTGCCAGGTCCAGCCGCCGGGCGCAGCGCCCAGGTCAACGCCGGTCATGTCGCTGTGCAAACGCTCGTCCCACTGGTCGCGCGGGATGAAATGGTGCCAGGCCTCCTCCAGCTTCAGGGTCGAACGACTTGGCGCGTCACGCGGGAACTTCAGCCGTGGAATGCCCATCGGCCACATCGCCGAGTTGTTCGACTCGGCCAGACCGACGAATACTTCACGGCCGCTTTTGAAGGTCAGCAACAGACGCGGCTTGCTGGCGTCTTCCACCAGTTTGCCGGCTGCCATCAGCGCTTTGCGCAGGTGACCTTCGAACTTCTTGCAGAAGTTCGACAGTTCCTTGCCATCGTTGGTGTCGACCATTTCCAGCCATAGGCTGCCGCAAACCGGGAAGTCGACAATGTGCGCCAGGATCACGCTGATGCGGTCGGTTTCCGGCAGATCGATGAAGATCCCGCGAGCCCATTGGCGCGGGAAGATCAATTCGGCAAAACGCTGGCCCCGCATCAGGCGCTCGGCGCCGTCTTCCTCGGTGCAAATAAATTCGGCGCAGGCGCTGGCGGTCTTGGCCTTGGCATAACCGGCCACGTTCAACCGTGCGGCGTGTTCGGAAATCTCGGAACAGACTTCGCCTTCGAAGCCCGGCCGGCAATGCATAAAGAGGGTGTTCATTCTTACTCCTGGGCAGATGGCGAGAAATTCAACCACTGCACGATGCCCAGGCTTGCGTTGAAGCAAAGCCTGTCACGAAAAACGCCGCATGATAGCCGAGTTCGGAACCCAGGGTCTGTTGATGCTTGCTGACGACCGCGACGCAGACCCATTTGGCGCTGGGCAAGGCGCGAGGAACGCAGTTTGGTTGTTCCAAATAAGTTCCGAGCAACGCAGCCCAGCGCCAAATGGGTCGCGTCCCTTCGGGTTGCGCGCTAACGTGTGCGAGGCTGCGTTGCGGGATTTGCCAAGGGAACAACCATTGGCGGCATCCCGCGCCTTGCCTCGCACACGTTAGCATCGCAACGCGGTTCGCCAGCAAGCATCAACAGACCCTGGACTTGTCCATAGAGTCCAGTAATTAGCCTTAAGCATCAAAGAGGACTAGGTTTAAACCTCAGTTCGTTCCCTCAGTCCGTAGCCGTGCGGACCCTAAGGAGTCATTTCAAATGCCGTCCCTCGATAGCCTGAAAACCCTTAAGACCTTACAAATCGACGACAAGACTTACCACTATTTCAGTCTGCCCGACGCTGCCAGGAGCCTCGGTGATCTCGACAAGTTGCCGATGTCGTTGAAAGTCCTGCTGGAAAACCTGCTGCGCTGGGAAGACGAAAAAACCGTCACTGGCGCCGACCTCAAGGCAATTGCCGCGTGGCTCAAGGAGCGCCGTTCCGATCGCGAAATCCAGTACCGCCCTGCCCGCGTCTTGATGCAAGACTTCACCGGTGTGCCCGCCGTGGTCGACCTGGCCGCCATGCGCGCCGCCATGGCCAAGGCCGGCGGCGACCCGCAACGCATCAACCCGCTGTCGCCGGTGGATTTGGTGATCGACCACTCGGTGATGGTCGACAAATTCGCCAGTTCCAGCGCCTTCGAACAGAACGTCGACATCGAGATGCAGCGCAACGGTGAGCGGTACGCGTTCCTGCGCTGGGGCCAGAGTGCCTTCGACAACTTCAGCGTGGTGCCGCCGGGCACCGGGATCTGCCACCAGGTGAACCTGGAATACCTCGGCCGCACGGTCTGGACCAAGGACGAGGACGGCCGCACGTACGCCTTCCCCGACACGTTGGTCGGCACCGACTCCCACACCACCATGATCAACGGCCTCGGCGTTCTCGGCTGGGGCGTCGGCGGGATCGAAGCGGAAGCGGCGATGCTCGGCCAACCGGTGTCGATGCTGATTCCGGAAGTGATCGGCTTCAAACTCAGCGGCAAGCTCAAGGAAGGCATCACCGCCACCGACCTGGTGCTGACGGTCACCCAGATGCTGCGCAAAAAAGGCGTGGTCGGGAAATTTGTCGAGTTCTACGGCGACGGCTTGGCTGACCTGCCGCTGGCCGACCGCGCGACCATCGCCAACATGGCCCCGGAATACGGCGCCACCTGCGGTTTCTTCCCGGTGGATGACGTGACGCTGGAATACCTGCGCCTGTCCGGCCGCCCGCCCGAAGTGGTCAAACTGGTCGAGGCCTACACCAAGGCCCAGGGCCTGTGGCGCCTGCCAGGCAAGGAGCCGATCTTTACCGACAGCCTGGAGTTGGACATGGGCAGCGTCGAAGCCAGCCTTGCCGGGCCGAAACGCCCGCAGGACCGCGTTTCACTGCCGAATGTCGCCCAAGCCTTCAGCGACTTCCTCGGCCTGCAACTCAAACCGACCAGCAAAGAAGAAGGCCGCCTGGAAAGTGAGGGCGGCGGCGGTGTCGCAGTGGGCAATGCCGACCTGATCGGCGAAGCCGACTACGAGTCTGAAGGCCATACCTATCGACTGAAAAACGGCGCAGTGGTGATCGCTGCAATCACCTCCTGCACCAACACCTCCAACCCGAGCGTGATGATGGCGGCCGGGCTGGTGGCGAAAAAAGCCGTGGAGAAAGGCCTGAAACGCAAACCGTGGGTCAAGAGCTCCCTGGCGCCCGGCTCGAAAGTGGTCACCGACTACTACAAGGCGGCCGGCCTGACCCAATACCTCGATGAACTGGGCTTTGCCCTGGTCGGCTACGGCTGCACCACCTGCATCGGCAACTCCGGGCCGTTGCCGGAGCCCATCGAGAAGGCCATCCAGAAAGCCGATCTGGCCGTGGCTTCGGTGCTGTCCGGTAACCGCAACTTCGAAGGCCGGGTGCATCCGCTGGTGAAAACCAACTGGCTGGCCTCCCCGCCGCTGGTCGTCGCTTATGCGTTAGCCGGCACGGTGCGGATCGATATCAGCAGCGAATCCCTTGGCGATGACAAGAACGGCAACCCGGTTTATCTGCGAGACATCTGGCCGAGCACCAAGGAAATCGCCGACGCGGTGAGTCAGGTCAACACCGCGATGTTCCACAAGGAATACGCCGAAGTGTTTGCCGGCGACGAGCAGTGGCAGGCGATCGAAGTGCCGCAAGCCGCGACCTATGTCTGGCAGGAGGATTCGACGTACATCCAGCATCCGCCGTTCTTCGATGACATCGGCGGGCCGCTGCCGGTGATCCAGGATGTGAAGAAAGCCAATGTACTGGCACTACTCGGCGATTCGGTGACCACCGACCACATCTCCCCCGCCGGCAACATCAAGGCCGACAGCCCGGCCGGCCATTACCTGCGCGAGAAAGGCGTGGAGCCACGGGACTTCAACTCCTATGGCTCCCGTCGCGGCAATCATGAAGTGATGATGCGCGGCACCTTCGCCAACATCCGCATCCGCAACGAAATGCTCGCAGGTGAAGAAGGTGGCAACACGATCTACATTCCGACCGGCGAGAAACTGCCGATCTACGACGCGGCCATGCGCTATCAAGCCTCGGGCACGCCGCTGGTGGTGATCGCCGGGCAAGAATACGGCACCGGGTCGAGCCGTGACTGGGCGGCCAAGGGCACCAATCTGCTGGGGGTAAAAGCGGTCATCGCTGAAAGCTTCGAGCGGATTCACCGCTCCAACCTGGTCGGCATGGGCGTATTGCCGTTGCAGTTCAAGCTGGACCAGAACCGCAAGAGACTGAACCTGACGGGTAAGGAAACCGTGGACATTCTCGGGCTGACCGGGGCTGAAGTGACGCCGCGCATGAACCTGACGCTGCTGATCACCCGTGAAGACGGCAGCAGCGAGAAGATCGAGGTGTTGTGCCGGATCGACACGTTGAACGAAGTGGAGTACTTCAAGGCAGGGGGGATTTTGCATTATGTGTTGCGGCAGTTGATTGCGTCATAAACCTGCTGCTGACAGAAACGCCGCCTTCGGGCGGTGTTTTTGTTTGTGTCACTGACGTCTCTATAATCGCCTCGCATTTATAGGCCCTGCACAAAGCACTTGTAGGAGCGAGCCTGCTCGCGAAGGGGCCATAACATTCAAAATCATCATCGACTGATGCACCGCATTCGCGAGCAGGCTCGCTCCCACATGGGGCCATGGCGTCTCACAAAATTTCGGACACAAGGATTTCACATGCTCGCTCTGCCATGGCTGCACCTGGCACTCCTCTCCCTTGGCTATGCACTGGCCCTGGTCTTCGGCCACCTCAACTGGCTGGCAGCGATTTCCGTCGCACTGTTGCTGATCGCCGGTTTCGCCGTGTACCAGCGAGCGGTGCCTGTCGGCCGCTACCTCGGTCACGGCTTGTTCATCTTCCTGGCGTTGGCGCTGGCCATGCATTGGCTGCCGGGCTTTTACAACGGTCGCGGCATCAACCCGCAGCGTTTCAGCGACGACGCCGTGCCGTTTTCCATGTACCTGAACCAGGACAAGCCGCTGATCGGCTTCTGGCTGTTGCTGGTCTGCCCGTGGATTGCCGGCCGGCGTTCTCTGCGCCTGTCGATTTACGCCACCGCCCTCGCCCTGATCCTGAGTGTCGTGCTCGCCCTCGGCGGTGCCGTGTTGCTGGGCATGATCAGCTGGGCGCCGAAATGGCCGGACCAGGCCTGGCTGTGGGTGGCGAACAACCTGCTGCTGGTGACGCTGGTTGAGGAAGCGCTGTTTCGCGGCTACATCCAGGGCGGCCTGAGCCGGCACTTCAAACACCTGCCCTACGGCGAAAACCTTGCACTGCTGCTCGCCTCGCTGGTGTTCGGCCTGGCGCATCTGGGCGCAGGCTGGCAATGGGTGCTGCTGGCGAGCCTGGCGGGTGTCGGCTATGGTCTGGCCTACCGATTTGGCGGGTTGGGTGCGGCCATCGCTACCCATTTCGGCCTGAACCTGCTGCATTTCGGCTTGTTCACCTATCCGATGCTCGCAGGGTGACGCAACGGTCGTTTTGCGACGAACCACTGATTATTGAAAAATACCTTCAATAAATTCCCGACCTTGCCGACACCCTGTCAAAGCCTCACGGATTGAAAAAAGCCATGCGTAATAACCAACCCACTACACAACGCGAACGGACCTTCCCGGCTCAGCAACGGTTGATTTCCACAACCGACGCCAAAGGCGTGATCACCTACTGCAACGACGCTTTCGTCGAAATCAGCGGGTTTTCTCGTGAAGAGTTGATCCGTGCGCCGCACAACCTGGTCCGTCACCCTGACGTCCCGGCAGCGGTATTCGCGCACATGTGGGGTACTTTGAAACAAGGCTTGCCATGGATGGGCATTGTCAAGAATCGTTGCAAGACCGGTGACCACTATTGGGTTAACGCCTATGTCACGCCGGTTTTCGAAGGCAATCAGGTGATCGGCTACGAGTCGGTGCGGATCAAACCCACCGCCGAACAGATCCGCCGTGCCGAAGCGCTTTACCAACGCATCAACCAGGGCAAGTCGGCGATCCCTTCGACTGACAAGTGGCTGCCGGTCCTTCAGGACTGGGTGCCGTTTATTCTGGTCAGCCAACTGAGCTTCATGATCGGCGCGTCGCTGAACTCCCACTGGGGGTTTGCCCTGGCCGCCGGCCTGTCGGTACCCCTGGGCCTGATGGGCTTGAGCTGGCAACAGCGGGGCCTCAAGCGCCTGCTGGTCCTGGCCGGGCAAACCACCTCCGACCCGCTGATCGCGCAGATGTACACCGACAGCCGTGGCGCCCAGGCGCGACTGGAGATGTCGATCCTCAGCCAGGAAGCTCGCCTGAAAACCTGCCTGACCCGTCTGCAGGACACCGCCGAGCACCTGACCGAGCAAGCGAAGCAATCCGACACCCTGGCCCACAAGAGCTCCAGCGGCCTGGAACGCCAGCGCGTCGAAACCGAGCAAGTGGCCACCGCCGTCAATCAGATGGCCGCCACCACCCAGGAAGTCGCCAGCCACGTGCAACGCACGGCTGACGCGACCCAGGAAGCCAATCGCCTGACCGGTCGTGGTCGTGATATCGCCGGGGAAACCCGCGAAGCCATCCAGCGGCTGTCGGTGGTGGTCGGTGAAACCGGCCTGACCGTCACTCAACTGGCCAAGGACAGCGACGAAATCGGTGGCGTGGTTGATGTGATCAAAGGCATCGCCGACCAGACCAACCTGCTGGCGCTGAACGCTGCCATCGAAGCGGCTCGCGCCGGTGAAATGGGCCGTGGTTTTGCGGTTGTGGCGGACGAAGTGCGACAACTGGCGCAACGCACCAGCGAGTCCACCGGGCAGATCCATGCACTGATCGCCAAGCTGCAACAGACCGCCAACACGGCCGTGCAGACCATGGACGCCGGCCATCGCCAGGCTGAAGAAGGTGTGGCGCGGGTACTGGAAGCGGACAAGGCACTGATCGGCATCAGCGAAGCGGTGGCTCACATCACCGATATGACCACGCAGATTGCGGCGGCAACCGAAGAGCAAAGCTCGGTGGCCGAAGAAATCAGCCGCAACATCAGCAACATCTCGCAACTGGCGGACCAGACCTCGGACCAGGCACAACACTCGGCGTTGCTGAGTGAAGAACTGACCAAGACGGCCAATACCCAGTATTCGCTGGTGGAGCGCTTCAACCGCTGACAGGCACTGGAATGACAAAACCCGGACAGTGAAAACTTCCGGGTATTTTGTGGCCGACCGGAAAGTGACGCTGCAGGGTAGACCGCCTTCGCGAGCAGGCTCGCTCCCACTTTGGTTCTGCGTGCATGGAATTATCGTGAGTCATTGCTCGCTCATCGCTACACCGTCGCTGGTCAGCGACCCCTCCAATCGGTAACTCGTCCTTTTCTGATGTCTTTCCTGACCCGTCTCTCTCACAGTCGCCCGCGCTGCTGGGCGTTGATCTGGAATATTCGTACAAGGTCTTCGGAGAGTCCTTCGAGTCGTGTCGGCGTTCATGAACTGGTGCGAAGTGGGCTACTGGAATATTCTTTCGCGGCCACTGTAGATGCAGTGGCAGGGCGTAGGAACCCTTACATGCTCATGACGCATTAGCGCTGTCGTTTGATTGCGGCACTTAAACAGTGTCCGTAAGATCGTTCGCGGCGGCTGTGCGTGGGAAACGCTTCGGCGTGACCGAGGTTTCATGAGCACTCGGTTTCCTACATCCTGCGCACGGCTGCCACCCTAGCCCGTAGGAAGGCTGTTGGCAGTTCATATTCATGCTCATGAGATTGAACAAATGAAAATACTGACTCCGGATCCACCCTACAAAAAACCAACCCCCTACCCCGAAAACCGCTTCAAGCCGCTCACCAGCAACTGCGACGACATGCCTACATTGTTCGTCGACACCCAAGCCCCACTCGATGCATTGATCGGCGCTGCCAAGTACCGAATCGAGGCCCTCACCCAGGTGTTCGAAAACCTGGCCATGCGCGGCACGATCGAGTGCGAGTCGTTCATCCTCAGTGACTTCGCCCTGCTCTGCGCCATTTCGTTGCGCGATGGCTGTGATGTGCTGGAGGTAGTTGAGCGTCGATTGCGACCGCGGCCTGAAGGTGTTTTGGTGGCGTGATTAACCCGGGTAGTTGAGGCGTCTCGACTGGCGCCTTCGCGGGCAAGCCTTAATGCCGATCAATTAGGCGAAAGCCGACACTTGTAGGAGCGAGCTCGCTCGCGATGGTCGTTAACGATAACGCGTGGTTACTTGCTAAACGCGCCGCTCTTAAGTCCATCGCGAGGACGCTCGCTCCGGCCCAGCAGGTACTCGGACATGGCTTGCGCAACCCGACGCACCACTGCGCTTTTGGCAGTGCCCGGCGGACCGATCACCAGGACGTGCTCCTGGGCAACGGCAGCCAGCACTATCAGCTCAGCCAACTGCTCGCGCCCCACCAAACCTTCAGTAGCGACACGAACGGCTTAGCGTATTTGCGAGGCTGTGTCCTTCATTGGCGTAAGTAATTGTGAAATTGGTGAGATATATCTACTGGTGGGGTTAACCCCTCAAACCACTCAGGTGTTTTTTGACACTTGGATTAAAGTTCATCACTTCAGGGGAATGGCTGCACCTTTTTCACCAATCTCAAACGGTTATTTACTCTCTTTAGCTAGAGTGCCGAGCGCAGCATCCTTCACCAGATAACGACCTTCAACATCGTTCAATACTTTCAGGCTGTTTCGTGCCATCACCACACCCACCTCCACTTCCTGCTTCAGATAAATGACTTCACCAGCTTTGGCAGTTACCGTAACTTTCGCCCAGTTTTCAGCTTTGGAGCTGATCACGTGTGGCCCTGGCGTTACATAAAAGTAAATGTACTGGTTACCTCGGTTGTAACCCATTTCCGAATCTGCCTCTTGGTCATCAAGGAAGACATTGAAGCGGACCATCATCCCGGCATTGCTTGGCCGGACTACATAGACCAAGCCCTTGTCCGCAACAGGTGCTTTGGGTAAAGAGTACTGTGCTACCTCCGCTTGCATGGCCTCCATTGATGGGACAGAGGCACAGCCGTAGAGCAGTGCAATCGAGACAACAGCTGTAGTCTTTGAGAGTAATTTGATCATGTGAATCGTCCTTTTTAGTTAAACATTAAATTGAAAGGCTCATCTGAGCAATTCAGGTACCGGTTACAAATAACTCAATTTCGGCCAACGGAATATGCGCGCCCATGTACCGGGATACCGCGAATACTCAAACTACGCGAAATCACAACTATAATTGCAGGCACGGAGTGTTACCTATCTTCGTGCGCACCCCCTCTAACTTCGGTGACCGTTGGAATATTGGGAGCTTGCCAATGCATTCTGGAGTGCTCTTCACATCGCAGGATGCACATAACAAATTGAAGCACAGGAGCAACTGCGCGATGTCAAAAATCCAACATAAAGCCCAAGCTGTATACGAACAACGATACGGCAGCCAAGCATGCGCGCCCAACCGGGCTTGCGTCTTTACCAAATCCTCCTGACCTATAGATACCCACCCTCCTCTCACAGTATGCAAAAACGGACTGTCCAAACCAAAGCTGAATCATTAGCACACTGACAAATGGTTTCTAATCGCCAAAGAAGCGCAACAAATAATTAACTAGAGACACAACCCTCAATGCACAACTCACCAATATTTTAGGCGTGCCAGCCTTTAAACAACCCGATAAAACGGACGCAAGTTCTGAGCCATTAGACAATATACCAACTTCCCACCTACAGCAAATACCGAACCACCGCCCATCACAGTACCAACATCACTGATCATTTTCGCGCCAGCAGCCCTAACTCATGCCTTCCCGTGATATGCCGAAGCAGTTTTTGACTGATTTTGCCAGCCATCTCTGGAACGTTTTTAGGTGCAAGAATGCCTTTTGCACTAACTAAACTTCTATTTTATACAGAGAAATCTCGCCATCCAAATATTCCATCATCCCCTCTACAACCGACAGACACTCATCAGACTCAATAACACTAAGACCCCTACCACCAAAATCCAAATACACTCCAACACAGCCATCGTCGACACTCTTAACTCTGTACTCATACACAGCCAAAATCTCTAATCCTAAAAAACCATCTAGACCATTTAGCGACTTAATCGGGTACGCAAAATCATCACTTATCTCAGACAACTTCAGCAAGCCCGGCTCTGAATCTAGCACTGTAAATCTTGATGCGCCATCGCTAACCGTTAGCGATACCCATCCGGCGATAGACATTCTAAAAAACAACACCAAAAATTCACAAACCAAATCTCCATTCATAAAAAACGAACGAAATCTGATATCACGTAAAAAATCATTACTCAGCATGGACTCTCATCCTCCACATTAAAACTTCGATGACTTCTGTGGAATCAATGTATCAAACTCATACTTCCCATCAGGCAATACTCTTAAGCTCACGGTACTATTAGTCTTGGAGCTGTACACGTGAATGAGATCGTAATTACCTCGAACTGTTGAGCTCGGGATTACTGGGCTCACAGATGTAGCGTTCTCTAAAGTTTCTTTAACCGTTACCTTAGCCTGCTCTACACCAGTCCTGCTTGCTTCATAGGGTAAGCGACCCTCACCAATTTTTGCTCCCAGCTTTTTATTGAGGTTAGTCGATTGTGATGCAAAGAAGTCATTTACCTCTCCAAATCCTAGAACCTTCTGAATGCCTTTTGCACCTTCAGATCCTTTGGAAAACCAAGAACCGGCCTTTCCCAGTGCAGATGCCAACCCTAAGCCTGAGAGTTCTCCGGCCATGAATTCGCCCCACGCCTTGACGAACTCGTTCGCTGGCTGGACGCCCTCAAACCCTTGACCTTGCGCGAGTGCCCGTGCGACCTGATCAACCTCTTCAGCTGAAGCCCCTTGGTTTTGCATGTACTCCACAAGGGTCGTGGCCGCTTGCCCATATTCGGTTAAACCCGGAGGCAGGTGATCGCCGAAATTATACTGGGTACCGTTCTGCGCCACCCAGGCCCCGGTTTTCAGGCTGTCACCGTCCGCATTATTTTGTGTGGACGCGGCAAGCAATCCGACCAGCTGCGAGCTCATGCTCAGTAGATTCGGATTGCCTTGCACCAGTTTATTGAGTTCTGTTACCACAGCCTCATTAGCCCCGGCTGCCAGCGCGCCAGTCTTGAAGTCACCGCCGCTGACCTGGGCCAGCAGACCACCCACCATGGCGTGAACCATGACCTTTTGCAGACTGCCATCGGCCCACGGGGTGTAATCACCCACCGCATGAAAGCTGGCCGCCGCCAAGGTGTTAAACAACGTGCTCTGCAAAGCGCTGCCCAGATCACCGCCCTGCCCCATGATCTTGTTCAGCGCCACCGAGGTACCGTTTTGCAGGCCCTGATTGGCGGCGAATTGACCGATACCCTTCCACGTATTCAGGCTGGTGGTGACCTTGCCGGTGAAGGGGTCAGTAGCGGTGCTGGTCCAGTCATCGAAGTAGCCAGCGGTCAGGCCCGCGGTGGCGCCGGAGACGACGTAGCCTTTCAGTGCATTGCTGGAGGTGACATCTTTTATGACGGCGCCAAGATTGCCCTTATTGTTGATCGTACTCACTGCCGCGCCGCTGGCAGCCGAGGTCAACATCGCGGTCGCCATGACGTTGCCCCAGCCAGCCGCCGTGGTGGTTCCCGCGATTGTTGCCGAGGCCGCCATGGCGGTTCCGGAACCGGCGGTTGCGCCGGCAGCAGTGCCCACTGCGGCACTTGCGGCGCCGGCAGTTAACGCGGTCACAATGATGATGATCGCCAGCATCGCCCCCTGGCCGAGGCCCGAGTGGCTGTACTTGAAGCTGTCGTGGGCTTCCTGGACCTTGTGCCAATCCACATCCCCACGCTGATCGGCATCTTTGAGCCAAGCCAGGTTCGGATCAGCCTGCACCATCGCCTCAATGGTCTCGCCCACCGATTTCTGGTCGATGGCCTTGAGGTCGATGTTCAACCCGTTCGCGGCATTGATCGCCATCTGCCCCTGGGCCACCAACTGGCTCTGGCGCAGCGTTTCATCGGTGTTGCCTTTACCCGAGGCGGAGTTCCAGGCCAGGTCGCCCTTGCTCTTTTCGTGGCTCTCCTGGTGCAGGTCCTTGACGGCTTCGAAGGTGATGCTGCCGCCACTTTGCAGGGTCAGGTCGTTGCCGCCGTCGAGCTTGGCGCCCTGGTACAGTTGGTCTCCACCGCTGACCAGCGTCAGGTCGCCACCGGTGTTGATTTGGCTGCCGATATTCTTGATGTCGGTGACTTCGTCACGCCGGGTTTCCTTGCTGCCCCAACCGCCCTTTTTCTCCTTGTCGTACAGCGAGTAGTCGCTGTCTTGGGCGGCGAGCAGTTGCAGGTTGCCGCCGGCGACCAGGTAGGCTTCCTGGCCGGCGGTGACGGTGCTGGCGATCAGTGTCAGGTCCTGGCCGGCGCCGAGGCTGACGTTGCCGCCGGCGTTGAGGCTGGTGCCGACCTGGCTGACGTGGTCTTCCTGGGCTTCATGACGTTGGCCAGCAGGAACGCGATTGCGCGCCTGGGCACACCGCAAAACGGCTGACGGTTCAACAGTGCGGCAGAAGGTTGGCGAACCGGGAAGGCAAACTGACGGGCGTCCATGTCAAAACTCTCTAAAATGCGGCCGGTAGCCGTCGATGGCTACAGGAAGAAACTCAGGCTGAAATAGATCGGGGCTTCGCGCTCAGCCAGCGCATCCGGGCGCTCGAGCGAGTGGGCGAAGGTCACGCTGGTGGCCAGGCAGGTACCTCTGGCGAAGAGTTCGACGGCGCTGCTGGAGACACGCCCATGCTGATCGCCGTTGTAGCGATCGCTACGGATGACCCCAAGGTCGTAACCCAGGCTGGCGCCGTACTCGGCCAACGCCGGGCGCAACCAGGGCCAAATCACCGGGCGGCTCCAGCGCAGGTCATTGCGCCAGTAAGCGCCGCTGTCACCGGACAGCGACTGGTCCTTGAAACCGCGCACCGACCCCAGACCACCCAGGCTCATGCGCTGCGAACTGAACAGCACGTCTTCGCTGCGCTGACCGGTGGCCAGGCTGCTCAAGCTCAAGGACTCGCCCCACAGGCTGAACGGCTGCAGATAGCTCAGTGTCGCGGTGTACTTGCGATATCGGGCCGTGGGTTGGCCAGGGCCGGGCCCATGCTCGCCCTGGGCATCGAACGCGCCGATGCCGTTTTGCACACCAAGATCAAGGTTGACGAAGACGTTACCGATACGTCGGCCGTGGTTGAAACCCAACTGCGCTTCGCTGATCCGGTTGCTGCTCTGCTGCAGCTTGCTGTCGTTAATGAAGTTGTTGGTGCGCAGGTGCGACAGGCCGGCATTGAGCGAGGTCTTGCTCAGCGCATCGCGATGAATCACTCGCTCGGCGCGCAGTTGATGGTTCTGGCTATCGCCGGTCTGCTTGAAATCAAAACCGTTGCCCTGAGCCTGTGAACGGTATTCGCTCTGGCTGTAGCTGTAGGTGAAATTCCACCAGCCCCACGGCAGGTTGTAGTTGGCAAACACATTGTTGGCGCTGCGATGGTGATCGCTGACGGCATCGAGACCGCCGCGCAGCAGCAACTGATCGGCCAGGCCCAAGGGGCTGTCCCAGTCCAGTGACGCGCCCCACTGTTGCTCGCCGGTGCTTTTCTGGCCGTCATTGCTGCGGCTCAACGAAGCACGCCAGGGTTTGTTCAGGGTATTTTTTACCACCACGTCACTGCCACCCAATGTTTGCCCGGGTGTCAGTTCCATCTGCGCCTGGTTGGACGGCAGGCGATTGAGTTGATCGACCATCTGTTCGACCTCGCGCAGGTTCAGCAACTGCCCTTCACGCCCCGGGAAACTCATGGCCACCTCCCGCGCCGACAGCCCGCTGTCGGGTACGACTTGAAGCTGTTCCAGGCGCCCCTCCACCACCAGCACCGACAACTGCCCGCCGGACAGGTCCTGCTGCGGCAAGTAGGCACGGCTGGTGACCAGGCCTTTGTCGATATAACGGTGGGTAATGACGTTGAGCAGTTCATCAAGCTGGGTGATGCCCACGCACTGGCCCACATACGGCTTGAGCAAAGACTCACGCTCGCTCGTGGGCAAATGCTCGGCACCTTTGATGTCGATGCCCTTGACGGGGAAGCAGCGCGTATCGGTGGGCGCCGTCGGCAGCGCAGGCTCGACGGGCTTGCCCGGCAACTCCTTGAGTTCATCAAGGCGCCGACGCTGCTCTTGCAGCAGACGATTCTGGCGCTCGCGGATCAGGTCGGTTTCACCCGGGAGGGTGCGGCCCACACACTGATTTGAACACTGAGGCCCAACAGCGAAAGGCACAAACACATACGCGGCCATTTGAACGAGAAAGGCATGTTCGATCCATCGGGATGGTGATAATAAAACCGGTACGGGCTGTTCGGAAAAAGACATCGCGCGCCTGAGGCTGGCGATCCAGTGCCAGTGTTCGGTTAGGCTGCAAGGATGGCCGCCAGTATTGAATGTTGCTGGAGCAATAGATTCAGGACGATCCCGAAACTAACTAAGGCGTTTTTCTGATTGAGTATTCGCCATTGAATTCATCCACATCAAAAACAGCGCGTTAATAGCTGCACCCTTTAAAAACAGGGGAGAAAAAATAGCATTTACATTACCGTCCGGCACCCTGAAAAAAATGCCCGGAGAGAACAACAAGAATAGCCCTACAACAACCACTCACAATTCTTACAAAATACACCTACACGCCATCCAACCATCACATAGGCATGCGTATTTTCTGCCATTATGTGCATTAATCGGATAACACTGCACAACCCGGCGCACGGGCTAGATGAACTGACAGCCAACCTGAACCAGTCGATAAATAGTTCGTTTTTTGCCAGCCCGATGATTTAATAAAATCTTCTGACCAACAACTCAACCACGGACCAGATAATGATGTTGCCGATTAACAGCCGCCCTCATCCGGGTTTTACTTCAAGGCCCGACACGCTGGCAGTCGAAGGTATCGATGCTGCCCAATCGAGTCATCACTGCGCCCCGGATACCCTCAAGGGCACCGACTACTTCCATAAGCGCTGGGCCGAATGGCAAAACAACACGACCGAGGGTATCGGCGAACTCAGAGATGTCGCCGTGGCGCAATTGAAGTATTGCCTGGAGCGGCAAGCGGTTGATCTTCAATTGAGCAGCCTGAATTTAAGTACCCTTCCTGAGTTACCCTTGTGCATCAAGCATCTGTTTATTGAAGATAATCAACTGCGCGAACTTCCTGCGCTACCCGAACCCTTGCTAACACTTAAGATGTCGAACAATCGGCTTTCCGCCTTGCCTGATTTACCGCCATCTCTTGAAACGCTGGATGCTCACGACAACCATATAAGAGTACTACCTGAATTACCCGACACCTTGAACTGTCTCGAGGTGTGGAACAACCGCCTGCAGCAATTGCCACGACTGCCGCAACAACTTAAGCACCTGATGGCCTATGACAATGCACTACGGCGACTCCCAGGCATATTACCCACAGCGTTGACGAACTTAAAAGTCAACAATAATCAACTGACCCACTTGCCAGAGTCCATCACACATCTGCCTGACCATGCGTTGATCGATGTGAGCGATAATCCGCTTTCAGATCGGACCTTACAGTCACTGCAGAATCTCAATAACGCCCCCCGGTACCATGGCCCGCGAATTCACTTCTCGATGCCGCGATGGTCCCCCGCAAACGCCCCCAAGCTTCCTCTGCATGAAGCGGTTGCCGGGTGGTATTCGCCTGAGCACCATGAGTTACAGGCAGATCGCTGGTTCGTGATATCGACCGAGGACAATGCCGAGGCGTTCAGCGTTTTTGTCAGTGAGCTGGCAGACACCGCCAGCGGCAAAAACAATCGGGCGTTTCAGCAAGAGGTTGCTCAAAGGCTCACCGTCCTATCTGTTTCACCGTCACTGCGACAATCGTCATTTGCCGTCGCCCAGCGCGCCAGGACAAGCGGCGAGAACAGCCTCGCGCACACTTACAACGCCATGCAAAACGCCGCGTTGACCCATGATGTCAAAAGCGCAAAATATGACAACGCACTGCCGGAGCTGGTCTACGCGGGGCGCGAAATGTTTCGCAGGGAACTGCTTGAACAGGTTGCCCAAGATAAAGCAGACACTTTGCACCTTGGCGATGAATTTGAGGTTTACCTGGCGCTCCAGAGCCTGCTGCACGACGCGCTGGAATTAAGATCGGGCACCATGCACCTGCCTGACCTCGAGGTCTCCCCTGTCACGCAGCATGAGTTGGACGTCGCCGAGATGAAGGTCAAGACGGCAGAAAACCATCAATTCATCGACTGGTTGGCACAGTGGGCACCCTGCCACAGCGTGCTGCAACGTCTCGAACCTGAAGCTTATGGTCGCGCCACCCGGGCACGGCATGAAGCGATCGAAGGGACTTTCGGGGTACGGGTCGAGGCCCAGGCAATAGCCCAGGGACTCGACGATGAGCTTGATGCCCGGGCCGAGATCGGTAGAACGGTCATGGAGGCGCTGCCGGTTGTCACGCAGCTCCTGAACGACAGGCAGCTGGGGTTCCTGCTTGACCCACGATGGCCGCTCTGATCCCCCAAGACCAAGGGTAATGCCACCCTTGGGGGCGCTGCGAAGCCTGCGTCTGACTCCGCCAGGCTGCGGGCCGTATCCGAGCCGAGTATGCCGGCAAACGTCAGTAGAGCCGCCGCGATTGACTGACTGGAAGCTGGCGTTTCCCGAAAAACCGCTTTATGGCGCTCAGCAATAGTCCGTTCCAGGCGTTTTATGACAGCATTATTTGATATCAGTACCGATATTACGGCCTTGAGCCTTTTTCCCTCAGGGTGTCAGTCGTGCCAATTACCCCCACGCCCTCCTCCACTGCATCACACGCTCGGCCAGGAACTGGACTCGTTACCGATATGAAAACGGACGCTGCACGTAGCGCCAACCCAGCCAACGATGCCCATGCGATATCCTCGCCTGCACTGCTCGATCCCTGCCAACACGTGATGCATGAACTATTCAACTCAATCAGTGCATTAAAGCTGTGTCCCGGCAACCGCTCCGACTGGTCTGCCGTATCTGATGGAAGTATCCATGCGGTCCGCGATCATTTAAATATCCTCACCCGAGTACTGCTTGATCCACCCCTGCCGACACTCTCTTCGGTGGGCCATTATCAACGTCACGCCGCCCGTTTCACCGCGCATTACTATGCCAGGCATCCAGGACAGGAAGCGTTCTGCCACGAACATGCTGAACTGGTCCTCGATGGATTGTCGCGACACGGGCTTGGCGAGCAAGCGTTGTTGTTGAGAATTCAGGATAAAAGCAAACCGGGCCGCACTCATGTACTGGTCATCTATGCCGATGTCCCCGCCGTCGATGCACCTGAATTGTTGAAGCCATTCGTTGAACCCCGTCGCAAAGCACCCTTGACGATCAGCCAACCCGGCATGGATCTCGATACTTTTGTCTACTACCTCACCAAACACGCCCAAAAAGTGCGCCTGCTTGATGCTTGGGGCACGGTTAAATCGCTGGATTTCGCGGCGCAAAGTTCGCCATCCGAGGTCAAGGCAACGCTGTATCCAATGATCCGCGAGGGTTTAGGGTGGGATCCTTCAACCTTGGTGGAGAGCAAGAACATTCATATACAGAGCGCACGCCAGGAGTGGCCGTTCCAGCCAACGCCAAAGGCCATTAAAAACCTGCGCACCGATATCCGCCAATGGGCGAGTGCAGGGTATCCGGCACCTCAGGTATTTGAGGCGCTCGCTAATGAATTAAGCACCTTCAAAGATCTCCAGGGTAAAGATTACCTCGCGCTGGCAGGGCATTTGACAAAGGCCTGCAAGGACGCCGGCATCATCGATTGCGCTGAAATCTGGATCAATGCCCAGGAGGGAAGCCTTCATGTTTCGGAACAGGGCGCGACCGGTCGCGGAACATCCATACCTTTATCGGATAGCCATCGCCCCATAGAAGAATCTCCCGCAGGGGAGTGCGTTCCAGATGTGCAAGCGAGCCTGCTCGCGAAGACGCCCAGAGCGCCGTCGTGAAACCTACCGGAGAAAGAGCGCCACCTTGCTCGCCGCAGCCGCCAAATGCTGCCCATGGGTAAACCCGGAAACCTTCAACGGCTTCAAATCATGGTCCCCCGCCGCCAGCCACATCACCTCGATGCCCGGCGATAGCACATACCCCTCGACCGCTTCGCGATTGCCCAGCGCATCCCGCTCACCCTGGACAATCAGCGTCCGCGTTTTTAACCCGGCCAGGTGCTCGACCCGAGGCTTGTGCGGCTTGCCCACGGCATAGAACGGATACCCCAGACACACCAGCGCATCCGCGCCCAATTCATCCGCCAGCAAACTGGCCATCCGCCCGCCCATGGACTTGCCGCCAATGGCCAGGCGCCCAGTGACATGGCGTCGCACCACGGCATAGACCTCACGCCAGCATTCCAGCAGTTTCGGCGCTGGGTTCGGTGGGCGTTTACCGCCGTCGAGGCGCCGCTGGGCCATGTACGCAAACTCGAAGCGCAGCACGTTGACCCCAAGTTCAGCAAGGCGCGCAGCCATGTCGCTCATCCAGGCGCTGTCCATCGGCGCGCCGGCGCCGTGAGCCAGGATCAGGGTGGTCGATGACGGCGTCGATGCCGCGTCCCATAGCCAGCCATGTTCAGCCACGCACCGCCCCCATTGATCCCCGTCAATACTGGCCTTGTGCTCTTTGTTCATGCTTGCCTCGCTTTTAGTCTGCCTATAACTCCAGGCGAAGGAAGCGTCTGCCTTGCGCGGCTTACTCGCAAAGACGGGCCTTCACTTCGGCTGAACCGTGGATGGGGAACCATGAACACTTCTATCAGTACCGCCTACAACTACAAGGTGGTCCGCCAATTCGCCATTATGACGGTGGTGTGGGGCATCGTCGGCATGGGGCTCGGGGTTTTTCTCGCGGCTCAATTGGTCTGGCCCGAACTCAACTTCAATTTGCCGTGGACCAGCTTCGGCCGCCTGCGCCCGTTGCACACCAACGCGGTGATCTTCGCCTTCGGCGGTTGCGCCCTGTTCGCCAGTTCGTTCTATTCGGTGCAACGCACCTGCCAGACCCGACTGTTTGCGCCAAAAATCGCTCAGTTCTGCTTCTGGGGCTGGCAACTGGTGATCGTGCTGGCGGCCATCAGCCTGCCACTGGGTTACACCAGTTCCAAGGAATACGCCGAGCTGGAATGGCCGATCGACATCCTGATCACCATCGTCTGGGTCGCCTACGCCATCGTGTTCTTCGGGACCCTGGCCAAGCGTACGACCAAGCACATCTACGTCGGTAACTGGTTCTTCGGTGCGTTTATCATCACCGTGGCGATTCTGCACATCGTCAACAACCTGGAAATCCCGGTCAGCTGGAACAAGTCCTACTCGGTGTACGGCGGGGCGACGGATGCCATGGTTCAGTGGTGGTACGGCCACAACGCGGTGGGGTTCTTCCTGACCGCCGGCTTCCTGGGGATGATGTATTACTTCGTGCCGAAACAGGCCGAGCGCCCGGTGTACTCCTATCGTTTGTCGATCGTGCATTTCTGGGCCCTGATCACCCTGTACATCTGGGCCGGTCCGCACCACTTGCACTACACCGCGCTGCCGGACTGGGCACAGTCGCTGGGCATGGTGATGTCGCTGATCCTGCTGGCGCCAAGCTGGGGCGGGATGATCAACGGGATGATGACGCTCTCGGGCGCCTGGCATAAGTTGCGCAGCGACCCGATCCTGCGCTTCCTGGTGGTCTCGCTGGCGTTCTACGGCATGTCGACCTTCGAAGGGCCGATGATGGCGATCAAGACGGTCAACGCCCTCTCCCACTACACCGACTGGACCATCGGCCACGTACACGCCGGGGCACTCGGTTGGGTGGCGATGATTTCCATCGGCGCGCTGTACCACATGATCCCGAAAATCTTCGGCCGCCCACAGATGCACAGCCTCGGCCTGATCAACGCGCACTTCTGGCTCGCGACCATCGGCACCGTGCTCTACATCGCTTCGATGTGGGTCAACGGCATCGCCCAGGGCCTCATGTGGCGCGCTGTCAACGAAGACGGCACGCTGACCTACTCCTTCGTCGAAACCCTGGTGGCCAGCCACCCAGGTTTCGTCGTGCGGTTGGTGGGCGGTGCGATCTTCTTCAGTGGCATGTTGCTGATGGCCTACAACACCTGGCGCACCGTGCGGGCCTCGCAGCCTGCCGAAGCCGCCGCTGCCGCGCAGATGGCCTGAGGAGTCCGCCATGAAACACGAAACAATCGAGAAAAACGTCGGCCTGTTGCTGTTGCTGATGGTCCTGGCCGTGAGCATCGGCGGTCTGACCCAGATCGTCCCGCTGTTCTTCCAGGACGTAACCAATAAACCGGTGGAAGGCATGAAGCCCTACACCGCGCTGCAACTGGAAGGTCGCGACATCTACATCCGCGAAGGCTGCGTCGGTTGCCACTCGCAGATGATCCGGCCGTTTCGCGCCGAGACCGAACGCTACGGGCACTACTCGGTGGCCGGTGAAAGCGTCTGGGATCACCCGTTCCTGTGGGGCTCCAAGCGCACCGGGCCGGACCTGGCGCGGGTCGGTGGTCGCTACTCCGAAGACTGGCATCGCGCGCACTTGTACAACCCGCGCAACGTCGTGCCGGAATCGAAAATGCCTGGCTACCCGTGGCTGGTGTCCAACCAGCTCGACAGCAGCCACACCGAAACCAAGATCCGCGCCATGCGCACCCTCGGCGTGCCGTACACCGATGACGACATTACCGGCGCTGTCGCTTCGCTCAAGGGCAAGACCGAAATGGACGCGCTCGTCGCCTACCTGCAAGTGCTCGGCACTGCCATCAAGAGCAAGAGGTGAGTCATGGTCTTTGAGATGAGCAGTGGAATGATCCGCGGCCTGGGCACGGTCGTGGTGTTTGTGGCCTTCGTCGGCCTGGCGTTGTGGGTGTTCAACGGCAAGCGCAGCCCGGAATTCGCCGAGGCGCGTTTGCTGCCGTTCGCCGATGAGCCGTTACCCGACGACGCCAACACCCAAGAACCTGAAACAAGGAGTACCCGGCCATGACCACCTTCTGGAGTACGTGGATCTGCGTACTGACCATCGGCAGCCTGATCGGCCTGACCTGGCTGCTGATCGGCACCCGCAAGGGCGAAACCAAGGGCAGTGTCGACCAGACCATGGGCCACAGCTTCGACGGCATCGAGGAGTATGACAACCCGCTGCCGCAGTGGTGGTTCATGCTGTTCGCCGGCACGCTGGTGTTTGCCGTGGGTTACTTGATTCTGTATCCGGGCCTGGGCAACTGGAAAGGCATCCTGCCCGGCTACGAGGACGGCTGGACCGGCGTTCACGAATGGGAAAAGGAAATGGACAAGGCCGACGCCAGGTTCGGGCCGATCTTCGCCAAGTTCGCAGCGATGCCAGTGGAAGAAGTCGCCAAAGACCCGCAAGCGCTGAAAATGGGCGGTCGCCTGTTTGCCTCCAATTGCTCGGTGTGCCACGGCTCGGACGCCAAGGGTGCCTTCGGCTTCCCGAACCTGGCCGACAGCGATTGGCGCTGGGGCGGCGCTGCCGACACCATCAAGACCACGATCATGGGCGGTCGCATGGCGGCGATGCCGGCCTGGGGTGAAATCCTCGGTGAGGCTGGCGTAAAAAACGTCGCCGCGTATGTGCGTCACGAACTGGCCGGCCTGCCATTGCCGGCTGACAACAGCGCCGACATCAACGCCGGACAGCAAGTCTTCAGCACCACTTGCGTAGCCTGTCACGGGGCAAACGGCCAGGGCACTGAAGCCATGGGCGCGCCAAATCTGACGCACCCGGCCGGCTTTATCTACGGTTCAAGCCTGGTGCAACTGCAACAAACCGTACGTCATGGCCGCCAGGGCCATATGCCGGCGCAGAGCGAACTGCTCGGCAACGATAAGGTGCAACTGCTGGCCGCTTACGTTTACAGCTTATCGCAAGGTGCCAGTACCGAGCGCTTGCAGGCTGAAGGCAAAAACGAATAATTCCTGACCGCTCTGCTGCCGCATTCTCTCGGATGCGGCAGTTCCCTGCTTCTTTGCGACCCATTGTCGCACCCTCAATCAGTCTCCCTTTCGGTTCCCCGGAATCGGGTCTACGCTTGCTCGATGCGGACTGGCAAAGTACCGGTTCCAGGTCGACCCTAGCCGATGTGTTCGACGAATCTGCTCGATGACAGGCCGCAAAGGCTGGTAGATACCGGCTGTCGTGCCAATTGCCATCGGTCACCTTATCGTTGCGTTTCAACACACCCCGTTACAACTGACCTGACCCCCTTGCCTTTTTCATCCGCTGCGACATTTTGTCCGGGGCCAATTTTGTCCTTACGCAGCGCATGGAAAGGCCGCAGAATCAGCGTCTGAAAGCATTGACCCAGGTCATGGCGCGTTGCAATGACCCCCTGCTTTCTACATACTTGCGGCCGATTTTTACTCCTAATAAAACACCCAAACCGTGGAACCTTAGAATGAGCACAGCAATCAGTCCGACTGCTTATAACTATAAGGTAGTCCGCCAGTTCGCCATCATGACGGTGGTCTGGGGGATCCTTGGCATGGGGCTTGGTGTCTTCATCGCCTCACAGCTTGTATGGCCGGAATTGAACTTCGGTCTGCCGTGGACGACTTTTGGACGCTTACGCCCGCTGCACACCAACCTGGTGATTTTCGCCTTCGGTGGATGTGCACTGTTTGCCACTTCTTATTACGTCGTGCAGCGAACCTGCCAAACGCGACTGATTTCCGATAGCCTCGCGGCCTTCCACTTCTGGGGATGGCAAGCGGTGATCATCGGCGCGATCGTGACCTTGCCGCTGGGTTACACCACCACCAAGGAATACGCCGAACTGGAATGGCCCCTGGCTATCCTGCTGGCCATTGTCTGGATCGTCTACGCACTGGTGTTTTTCGGCACCATCGTCAAGCGCAAGACCAAGCACATCTATGTCGGCAACTGGTTCTACGGTGCCTTCATCGTCGTGACCGCGATGCTGCACATCGTCAACCACGCCTCCCTGCCGGTCAGTTTCTTCAAGTCCTACTCGGCCTACGCCGGTGCGACTGACGCCATGATCCAATGGTGGTATGGCCACAACGCAGTAGGTTTCTTCCTGACCACCGGCTTCCTGGGGATGATGTACTACTTCGTTCCGAAGCAGGCCGAGCGTCCGATCTACTCCTATCGCCTGTCCATCGTGCACTTCTGGGCGCTGATCACCCTGTACATCTGGGCCGGTCCGCACCACTTGCACTACACCGCTCTGCCGGACTGGGCGCAGTCCCTGGGCATGGCAATGTCGATCATCCTGCTGGCACCCAGCTGGGGCGGCATGATCAACGGCATGATGACCCTGTCGGGCGCCTGGCATAAGCTGCGCACCGACCCGATCCTGCGCTTTTTGGTCGTGTCCCTCGCGTTCTACGGCATGTCGACCTTCGAAGGCCCGATGATGGCCATCAAGACCGTCAACTCGCTGTCGCACTACACCGACTGGACCATCGGCCACGTACACGCCGGCGCGCTTGGCTGGGTAGCGATGATCTCGATCGGCGCGATCTACCACATGATCCCGAAACTGTTCGGTCGCACGCAGATGCACAGCATCGGCCTGATCAATACGCACTTCTGGCTCGCGACCATCGGTACCGTTCTGTACATCGCCTCGATGTGGGTCAACGGCATCACCCAGGGTCTGATGTGGCGTGCAATCAACGACGACGGCACCCTCACCTACTCGTTCGTTGAAGCGCTGCAAGCCAGCCACCCTGGTTACATCGTTCGCGCCTTGGGCGGTGCGTTCTTTGCCAGCGGCATGCTGTTCATGGCCTACAACGTATTCCGTACCGTACGTGCCTCGAACCCGGCTGAAGCCGAAGCCGCCGCTCAGATTGCTGTAGTTGGAGCTCACTGATGAAGCATGAAGCAGTCGAGAAGAACATTGGCCTGCTGGCCTTCTTCATGGTTATCGCCGTCAGCATCGGCGGCCTGACCCAGATCGTTCCGCTGTTTTTCCAGGACGTCACCAACAAGCCGGTTGAAGGCATGAAGCCTCGCCCGGCGCTGGAACTTGAAGGGCGTGACATCTTCATCGCCAACGGTTGTGTCGGCTGCCACTCGCAGATGATCCGCCCGTTCCGCGCTGAAACCGAACGTTACGGCCACTATTCGGTAGCCGGTGAAAGCGTCTGGGACCACCCGTTCCTGTGGGGTTCCAAGCGTACCGGTCCGGACCTGGCCCGCGTCGGCGGTCGTTACTCCGATGACTGGCAGCGTGCGCACTTGTACAACCCGCGCAACGTCGTGCCTGAGTCGAAAATGCCGGCCTACCCGTTCCTCGTGGAAAACAAGCTCGACGGCAAAGACACCGCCAAGAAAATGGAAGTCTTGCGCACGCTCGGCGTCCCTTACACCGACGAAGACATCGCCGGCGCCAAGGATGCTGTGAAGGGCAAAACCGAAATGGACGCGCTGGTGGCCTATCTGCAAGGCCTGGGCACCATCATCAAAAGCAAACGGTGATTTAGATGGATATCGGGATGATTCGTGGCCTGGGCACCGTTGTCGTGATGGTGGCCTTTATCGGTCTGGCGTTGTGGGTGTTCAGCCCCAAGCGCAAGTCGGAGTTTGAAGACGCGACCTTGCTGCCTTTCGCGGATGATCCCGAAGCCATCAAGCACGTCGAGCAAGCTTCTAGGAGTAACAAAGAATGACTACATTCTGGAGTCTGTACGTCACGGTCCTCAGTCTGGGCACCATTTTCGCCCTGACCTGGCTGCTGCTGTCGACCCGCAAGGGCCAGCGCAGCGAGCAGACGGAAGAAACGGTGGGGCACTCCTTCGACGGGATCGAGGAGTACGACAACCCACTGCCGAAATGGTGGTTCATGCTGTTCGTGGGCACTATCATTTTCGCCTTGGGCTACCTGGTTCTGTACCCGGGCCTGGGTAACTGGAAAGGCCTGCTGCCGGGTTACAACTACCTCGATAACGACAAGCAGACCGCGTTCGCCAACGGCCAGACCGGCTGGACCGGCGTTCACGAGTGGGAAAAGGAAATGGCCAAGTCGGACGCCAAGTTCGGCCCGATCTTCGCCAAGTTCGCCTCCATGCCCATCGAAGAAGTGGCCAAGGACCCGCAAGCCCTGAAGATGGGTGGCCGTTTGTTCGCCTCCAACTGCTCGGTCTGCCACGGTTCCGACGCCAAGGGTGCTTATGGCTTCCCTAACCTGACCGACGCCGACTGGCGCTGGGGCGGCGAACCGGAAACCATCAAGACCACCATCATGGGCGGCCGTCATGCGGTGATGCCAGCCTGGGCTGAAGTGATCGGCGAGCAAGGCGTTGCAGATGTTGCCTCGTTTGTGCTGACCAACCTCGACGGCCGCAAGATGCCGGAAGGCACCAAGGCTGATCCGGTTGCCGGCCAGAAACTATTCGCGGCCAACTGCGTGGTTTGCCACGGTCCGGAAGGCAAAGGTACGCCAGCAATGGGCGCACCTAACCTGACCCACCCGGCGGCATTCATCTACGGTTCGAGCTTTGCTCAACTGCAGCAGACCATCCGTTACGGCCGTCAGGGCCAGATGCCTGCGCAGGAACAGCTGCAAGGCAACGACAAGGTTCACCTGCTGGCCGCTTACGTCTACAGCCTGTCTCACGGTGAGAAGGCAGCGGACGCCCAGTAAGGCAAACGCTTGACGCAACAAAAAACGGCCCCGCCCATGTGAATTGGCGGGGCCGTTTTGTTTATGGCCTATGCTCGACCTACATTCGATCCGTAGGAGCTGCCGAAGGCTGCGATCTTTTGATCTTCGCCCTTAAACGGCAAGATCAAAAGATCGCAGCCTTCGGCAGCTCCTACGTGGTAAATCGGGATCATTCGGTACATCGAGGAAACGGAAGGAAACAGGATCACCCGTCCCAGCCTGAAATCTCATCCATAATTCACAAGTCAATTGATTCAAGTCATTACACCGTCAAATGAATTCCGCAAACGTGACCAAAGGTCGCACCCTTGAGCTAGAGCGACAGGCGTATCATTGCGCCACTGCAATACCTCTTTTTGACCGCGGTCGGCATGTACTGACCGAGGCATTTTTCCACTGCCGTGGGATGCAATGATGAGCAATCAGATTCCGGTACACGACGTTACCCCGCCTGCCAAGAACGCGAACAACAGCGTCGACCTCTACGCCTCTCGAGAAAAGATCTACACCCGCGCCTTCACAGGCCTGTTCCGCAACCTGCGAATGATGGGCGGGGCCGGTTTGTTCCTGCTGTATTTCGGTACGGTGTGGTTGAACTGGGGGTCATCAAGCCGTCTGGTGGAACCTGCCGGAACGTAAATTCTTCATTTTTGGCGCGACCTTCTGGCCCCAGGATTTCATCCTGCTCTCGGGCCTGCTGATCATCAGCGCCTTCGGCCTGTTCTTCATTACCGTGTACGCCGGGCGCGTCTGGTGCGGCTATACCTGCCCGCAAAGCGTCTGGACCTGGATTTTCATGTGGTGCGAGAAGGTCACCGAAGGCGACCGCAACCAGCGCATCAAGCTCGACAAAGCGCCGATGAGTGGCAACAAATTCCTGCGCAAACTCAGCAAGCACAGCCTGTGGCTGTTGATCGGCCTCGTCACCGGCATGACCTTCGTCGGTTACTTTTCGCCCATTCGCGAGCTGACCATCGACTTCTTCACCGGCGAGGCCGATGGCTGGTCGTACTTCTGGGTCGGTTTCTTCACCCTCGCCACTTACGGCAATGCCGGCTGGTTGCGCGAGCAGGTGTGCATCTACATGTGCCCGTATGCGCGCTTCCAGAGCGTGATGTTCGACAAGGACACCCTGATCGTTTCCTACGACCCGCGTCGTGGTGAGTCCCGCGGCCCGCGCAAGAAAGGCGTGGACTACAAGGCCCAAGGCCTGGGCGACTGCATCGACTGCACCATGTGCGTGCAGGTCTGCCCGACCGGCATCGACATCCGCGATGGCCTGCAAATCGAGTGCATCGGCTGCGCCGCCTGCATCGATGCCTGCGACAGCATCATGGACAAGATGGACTACCCGCGCGGCCTGATCAGCTACACCACCGAGCACAACCTGTCCGGACAGGTCACCCATAAACTGCGCCCACGGCTGATTGGCTATGCCGTGGTGCTGCTGACCATGATCGGCTTGCTGGTCACCGCGTTCTTCATGCGTTCGCTGGTCGGTTTCGACGTCAGCAAGGACCGTGTGCTGTACCGCGAGAACGCCGAAGGCCGGATCGAAAACGTCTACAGCCTGAAGATCATGAACAAAGACCAGCGCGACCACACCTACCTGCTCGAAGCCAGCGGCCTGCCGGACCTCAAGCTGCAAGGCAAACGTGAGATCAAAGTCGCCGCCGGGGAAATATTCAGCCAGCCGGTGGAGCTGTCCAGCGCACCGGAGCAATTGCCATCGAGCACCAATGAGGTGAAATTCACCCTCAAGGATGCCGATGACGACAGCGTCCACGTTGAAGCCAAGAGCCGATTCATCGGCCCACAAATTCGTTGAGAGAACTGAACATGCCCGCAGCAAATGCCGCAAGCCCTTGGTACAAGCATCTTTGGCCGTGGATCATCATCGCGATTCTGACCTGTTCGGTGACCCTGACCCTGTCCATGGTGACCATTGCGGTCAAAAACCCGGACAACCTGGTCAACGACAACTACTACGAGGCCGGCAAAGGCATCAACCGTTCCCTGGACCGTGAGTTGCTGGCGCAGACCCTGAAAATGCACGCCAACGTCCACCTGGATGAGGTGACCGGTGAAGTCGACCTGCGCCTGACCGGCAACAGCCAGCCCAAGACCCTTGAACTGAACCTGATCTCGCCGACCCAGCCGGAGAAGGATCGCAAGATCACCCTGACCCGCAGCGAAACCGAACAGGGTCGCTACATCGGCCAGATGAGCGACAAGGTCGACGGCCGCCGGTTCGTTGAACTGTTGGGCGTGCAGGACGACAAGACCTGGCGCATGTTCGAGGAAGAACAGATCAGCCCCGACAAGAACCTGCTGCTGGGCGATGAACCGCTGCAAGGTGCTGAAGACAAGTAAAACCTGAGGGCCTCTGGAGCCTGTAGGAGCTGTCGAGTGAAACGAGGCTGCGATCTTTTGATGTTGTTTTTGAAGAGCAAGATCAAAAGATCGCAGCCTCGTTTCACTCGACAGCTCCTACAGTGATGAGGTCCGGCCTTGATTCAGCGGCATTAGCGAAAACCCCATGACCACCCCAACCCCTTGCTACCACTGCGCCCTGCCCGTCCCGGCCGGCGGCCGCTTCACCGCCGTCGTCCTCGGTGAAACCCGCGAGCTCTGCTGCCCGGGTTGCCAGGCCGTGGCTGAAGCCATTGTGGCCGGTGGCCTGGAAAGCTATTACCAGCACCGCAGCGAAGCCTCGGCCAACCCGCAAAACCTGCCGGTGCAATTGGTTGACGAACTGGCGCTGTACGACCGCGCCGACGTCCAGCAACCCTTCGTCCGTCACGAAGGCGAACTCGCCGAAACCACACTGCTGATGGAAGGCATCAGTTGCGCCGCTTGCGGCTGGCTGATCGAGAAACACCTGCGTGGCTTGCCGGCCGTGGCCGAAGCGCGACTGAACCTGTCCAACCACCGCCTATTCGTGCGCTGGGCCGACGCCCAACTGCCGCTCAGCCAACTGCTCAGCGAATTGCGCCACATCGGTTACGCCGCGCACCCTTATCAAGCCGACCGCGCCAGCGAACAACTGGCCAGCGAAAACCGCCTGGCCCTGCGCCAACTCGGCGTGGCCGGATTGCTGTGGTTCCAGGCGATGATGGCGACCATGGCCACCTGGCCCGAATTCAACATCGACCTCAGCCCCGAATTGCACACCATCCTGCGCTGGGTCGCGCTGTTCCTGACCACGCCGATTGTGTTTTACAGCTGCGCGCCCTTCTTCAAGGGCGCCATGCGCGACCTGCGCACTCGGCACCTGACCATGGATGTTTCGGTCTCGCTGGCGATTGGCAGTGCTTACCTCGCCGGGATCTGGACCTCGATCACTGGCGTCGGCGAACTGTATTTCGATGCGGTCGGGATGTTCGCGCTGTTCCTGCTGGCCGGGCGTTACCTGGAGCGGCGCGCCCGGGAGCGCACCGCCGCCGCCACTGCCCAGCTGGTGAATTTATTGCCCGCATCGTGCCTGCGCTTGAGCGCCGACGGCCAGAGCGAGCGAATCCTGCTCAGTGAATTGCGCGTCGGCGATCAGGTGCTGGTGCATCCCGGCGCCATACTCCCGGCCGACGGCAAGGTTCTCGATGGCCAGTCGAGCATCGACGAATCCCTGCTCACCGGTGAATACCTGCCTCAACCGCGCACGCTTGGCGATGCGGTCACGGCCGGCACCTTGAACGTCGAAGGCGCGTTGACCGTGGAGGTGCTGGCGCTGGGTCACGACACACGACTGTCCGCCATCGTCCGCCTGCTCGAACGCGCCCAGGCGGAAAAACCGCGCCTGGCGGAAATTGCCGACCGCGCCGCCCAATGGTTCCTGCTGCTGTCATTGATTGCCGCCGCCGCCATCGGCCTGTTGTGGTGGGAGCTGGATTCGTCGCGAGCGTTCTGGATCGTACTGGCGATGCTCGTCGCGACCTGCCCGTGCGCCTTGTCCCTGGCCACGCCGACCGCCCTGACCGCCGCCACCGGCACGCTGCACAAACTTGGCCTGTTGCTGACACGCGGCCATGTCCTGGAGGGCCTGAACCAGATCGACACGGTGATTTTCGACAAGACCGGCACGCTGACGGAAGGCCGGCTGGCGCTGCGCTCGATTCGCCCGCTCGGTTCGCTCAACAGTGATCAATGCCTGAGCCTCGCGGCGGCCCTGGAAAACCGCTCCGAACACCCGATCGCCCGCGCTTTTGGTCGTGCGCCACTGGCCGCTGAAGAAGTCCTCAGCACGCCGGGGCTGGGCCTTGAAGGCTTGGTCGGTGATCAACGCTTGCGCATCGGCCAACCCGGTTTTGTCTGTGAACTCAGTGGCACCACCGTGCCGCTGATGCCGGATGAAGCCGGCCAATGGCTGCTACTCGGTGACAGCTTCGGGCCGCTGGCGTGGTTTGTCCTCGACGACCGATTACGCGCCGATGCCCCGGCGCTGCTCGCCGCGTGCAAGGCTCGCGGCTGGCGCACGCTGTTGTTGTCGGGCGACAGCTCGCCAATGGTCGCCAGCGTCGCCGCTGAACTGGGCATCGACGAAGCCCGTGGCGGCTTGCGGCCCGACGACAAGTTACAAGTGCTGCAACAACTGCACAGGGAAGGTCGCAAGGTGTTGATGCTCGGCGACGGGGTCAACGACGTGCCGGTGCTGGCCGCCGCCGACATCAGCGTGGCCATGGGCTCGGCCACCGACCTGGCGAAAACCAGCGCCGACGCGGTGTTGCTGTCCAATCGCCTCGACGCCTTGGTGCAAGCCTTCAGCCTCGCGCGGCGCACCCGCCGGGTAATCATCGAGAACCTGCTGTGGGCCGGGCTGTACAATGGCCTCATGTTGCCGTTCGCCGCCCTCGGCTGGATCACTCCGGTGTGGGCCGCGATTGGCATGTCGATCAGTTCGTTGACCGTGGTACTCAATGCCCTGCGCCTGACTCGCATGCCGAGCACGCCAAAGGCCCGCACCATGCCAGAAACCCGTCCGCTGCCGGCCTGAGCCGCGCGGGCATGGAGCCTTCCAATGCCAGCTCTTTACGTGATGATCCCGGCCGCGCTGCTGATCGTGGCCATCGCCGTCTACATCTTCTTCTGGGCGGTCGACAGCGGGCAGTACGACGACCTCGACGGCCCGGCCCACAGCATTCTGTTCGACGACCAGGACCCGGCTCACAAAGCGGCGGTCGAGGAGGCTGCCGGTCATTCGATCAAACCGGATGACAAGGCGCCACCCCATGCTTGAGCTGGCGCCATTGCTGGTGTCTGCGCTGATCCTCGGCCTGCTGGGCGGCGGCCATTGCCTGGGGATGTGCGGCGGTTTGATGGGCGCGCTGACGCTGGCGATTCCCAGGGAGCAACGCAGCCGTCGCTTGCGCTTGCTGCTGGCTTACAACCTTGGGCGAATTCTCAGCTACGCCACGGCCGGCCTGCTGATCGGTCTGGCTGGCTGGGCGGTGGCCAACAGCCCGGCGGCAATGTTCATGCGGATCATTGCCGGGTTGCTGTTGATCAGCATGGGCCTGTACCTGGCCGGCTGGTGGAGCGGCCTGACCCGCATCGAAAGCCTCGGTCGCGGCCTGTGGCGGCATATCCAGCCGGTTGCCAACAAACTGCTGCCGGTGTCGAGCCTGCCGCGCGCGTTACTGCTGGGCGCGCTCTGGGGCTGGCTGCCGTGCGGGCTGGTTTACAGTACGTTGCTGTGGGCGGCGAGCCAGGGTAATGCGCTGGACAGTGCGTTGTTGATGCTGGCGTTCGGGCTGGGGACATGGCCGGTTTTATTGGCCACAGGACTGGCGGCCGAACGGGTCACCGCGTTGTTGCGCAAGCGCAGTGTGCGGATGAGCGGCGGGGTGCTGGTGATCCTGTTCGGGATCTGGACGTTGCCGGGGCCGCATCAGCATTGGTTGATGGGGCATTAGATCAACGACGCAGCCTTGTAGCAGCTGCCGAAGGCTGCGTTCGAGGACGAAGTCCTCGCAAATCCAGCGCCCCCGATCTACCTGTAATACCGAGGGGGATGGTTTACGACGGCTTCGCCGCCGAACGCAGCCTTGTAGCAGCTGCCGAAGGCTGCGTTCGAGGACGAAGTCCTCGCAAATCCAGCGCCCCCGATCTACCTGTAATACCGAGGAGGATGGTTTACGACGGCTTCGCCGCCGAACGCAGCCTTGTAGCAGCTGCCGAAGGCTGCGTTCGAGGACGAAGTCCTCGCAAATCCAGCGCCCCCGATCTACCTGTAATACCGAGGGGGATGGTTTACGACGGCTTCGCCGCCGAACGCAGCCTTGTAGCAGCTGCCGAAGGCTGCGTTCGAGGACGAAGTCCTCGCAAATCCAGCGCCCCCGATCTACCTGTAATACCGAGGGGAATGGTTTACGACGGCTTCGCCGCCGAACGCAGCCTTGTAGCAGCTGCCGAAGGCTGCGTTCGAGGACGAAGTCCTCGAACGCAGCCTTCGGCAGCTGCTACAGGTCGGCGGTGCCCATCGAATCCCTGTTGATGCAAATCAAGATGCCCCAACGCCGCACCCCATAGACTCGCTCACACTGCAAGCCTATCCGGGGGAATGCCCGCATGCTCGACGCCATTCGTTGGGACACCGATCTGATTCGCCGTTACGACCTGTCGGGGCCGCGCTACACCTCGTACCCGACCGCCGTTCAATTCAACAGCCAGGTCGGCACGTTCGACCTGTTTCATGCCCTGCGCGACAGCCGTAAAGCGCTGCGCCCACTCTCGTTATATGTGCACGTGCCGTTCTGCGCGAACATCTGCTACTACTGCGCCTGCAACAAAGTCATCACCAAGGATCGCGGCCGCGCACTCCCCTACTTGCAGCGCCTGGAGCAGGAGATCCAATTGATCGCCTGTCACCTGGACCCGGCACAGAAAGTCGAGCAATTGCATTTCGGCGGCGGCACCCCGACCTTTCTCAGCCACGACGAACTGCGCCAGTTGATGGCGCAGTTACGCAAGCACTTCAACTTGCTGGATGACGACTCCGGTGACTACGGCATTGAAATCGATCCCCGCGAAGCTGACTGGTCGACCATGGGCCTGCTGCGTGAGCTGGGCTTCAATCGGGTCAGCATCGGCCTCCAGGACCTGGACCCGGCGGTGCAACGCGCGGTCAATCGCCTGCAAAGCCTGGAAGAAACCCGCGCCGTGATCGACGCCGCGCGAACCTTGCAGTTTCGCTCGATCAACATCGATCTGATCTACGGTTTGCCGCGCCAGACGCCGGAAAACTTCGCCCGCACCGTTGACGAGGTCATCGCCCTGCAACCGGACCGGCTCTCGGTGTTCAACTACGCGCACCTGCCGGAACGCTTCTTGCCGCAACGGCGGATCAACAGCAATGAACTGCCGACGCCGGCGCAGAAACTGGAAATGCTCCAGGGCACCATCGAACAATTGACCAAGGCCGGCTATCGCTACATCGGAATGGACCACTTCGCCCTGCCGGATGATGAATTGGCCATCGCCCAGGAAGAATCGACCCTGCAACGCAACTTCCAGGGCTACACCACCCACGGTCACTGCGACTTGATCGGCCTCGGGGTCTCGGCCATCAGCCAGATCGGCGACCTGTACTGCCAGAACACCAGCGACCTGAGCCTGTATCAAAACACCCTGGCCTCGGCGCAACTGGCCACCAACCGTGGCCTGCTGTGCAACGCCGACGACCGCTTGCGACGGGCGGTGATTCAGCAACTGATCTGCAGTTTCACCTTGGATTTCGCCGGAATCGAGCAGGCATTCAACATTGATTTCCGAGGCTACTTCAGCGAACTCTGGCCGCAGCTGGAGGCGATGGCCAATGACGGCTTGATCGAACTGGACAGCGACCGGATCACCGTACTCCCCGCCGGACGCCTGTTGGTGCGCTCGGTGTGCATGGTGTTCGATGCCTATTTGGAACAGCAAAATCGCCAGCGGTTTTCCCGGGTGATTTAGGACTTCATGAGCAGCGACGCCGCCTTGAGGATTTGCTCCGGCGTCAGGCCCGCCTGCTTCATGGCTTTACTGAGCGCGGTATTGGCGGTGATCAGGCCACCGTTGAGGTTGTTGATAAACGCTTGCAAGGCGCCGAGTTTGGCCTTTATTTCTTCCGGACTGAGACGTTTATCTCTCATCACCGCCTGCATTTCGGCCATTTTTTCGGCGATCTGCTGCCGCAACTTGCGAATCATTTTCAGGACTTGCTGAATGTTTTCCGGCAAACCGCTTTCTTCGATGTCGCTGTTTTCACCCCTGGCCGCGGCGGCTTTCTCGATGCCGGCACCGGACAGCGACACGTTGATGCCCTGGACCATGTCCGGGGTAACGGCGCCTGGCAAGGTGATGCCCGAGTCATCGACCGTCGGTGTTTTCGAGATATCGATCAACGACGATAAACCGCTATTACCGGGATTCAACGTGCCAATGGCGGACATGAATGCAGCTCCTTGCAAGCGACCAGTAGACAGGTTATCGGCCGTCCGGCCGCTGGCTTTACGCGCCTGCGGCAAAATCGCCGTATGCTGGCCTGAATGTCCTCCCGTGAGTTACCCTTACGGCTTATGTGTGTTTTCCCACAAGGATTAAAGAAATGTCCGAGCCAGTTAAACTGCGCGCTCACAGCCAGGCCCATTGCAAGGATTGCAGCCTGGCCCCCTCTGCTTGCCACTTTCTCTGAATCTGGAAGACATGGATGCGCTGGACGAGATCGTTAAACGTGGTCGCCCTCTGAAAAAAGGCGAGTTTCTATTCCGCCAGGGCGACACGTTCGATTCCGTTTATGCAGTTCGCTCCGGCGCCCTGAAGACCTTCAGCCTCAGCGATGGCGGTGAAGAACAGCTCACCGGCTTCCATCTGCCGAGCGAACTGGTCGGTCTGTCGGGCATGGACACTGAAAAGCACCCGGTGTCGGCCCAAGCGCTGGAGACGACTTCGGTCTGCGAAATCCCGTTCGAGCGTCTCGACGAACTGGCCCTGCAACTGCCGCAACTGCGTCGCCAGTTGATGCGAGTGATGAGCCGCGAAATTCGCGACGATCAGCAAATGATGTTGCTGCTGTCGAAGAAAACCGCCGACGAGCGCATTGCCACGTTCCTGGTCAACCTGTCCGCCCGCTTTCGCGCACGCGGCTTTTCGGCCAACCAGTTCCGCCTGAGCATGTCGCGCAACGAAATCGGCAACTACCTGGGCCTGGCGGTGGAAACCGTGTCCCGGGTGTTCACCCGCTTCCAGCAAAACGAACTGATCGCCGCCGAGGGTAAGGAAATCCATATTCTCGACCCGATCCAGCTGTGCGCCCTGGCCGGCGGCTCTCTGGACTGATTGACGTGATTGCGGCTGAGCGAAACGGTTCAGCCGCCGTTATACTGCGTCGTTTGCAGCCTGCCAGGACATTTCGACGATGGTCTTCGACTCCTTCGACATCAAATCCCTGATCCGCCCCGTGATCGACTTCCCCAAGCCAGGCGTGATCTTTCGCGACATCACCCCGTTGTTTCAATCGCCCACGGCCCTGCGCCTAGTGATGGACAGCTTCGCGCATCGTTACGTCGAGGCCGACTTCACCCATATCGGCGCGATGGATGCCCGTGGCTTCCTGATCGGCTCGGTGCTGGCCTACCAGTTGAACAAGCCGCTGGTGCTGTTTCGCAAGCAAGGCAAACTGCCGGCGCAGGTGCTGGCCGAGGGTTACGCGACCGAGTACGGCGAAGCGTTCCTGGAAGTACACGCCGACAGCCTGTGCGAGGGTGATTCGGTGGTGATGTTCGATGATTTGATTGCGACCGGCGGTACCTTGATTGCGGCGGCGAACCTGATTCGACGCATGGGCGCCCGGGTGCATGAAGCGGCGGCGATTATTGATTTGCCGGAGCTGGGAGGGTCTCAGCGCTTGGAAGATATGGGCATTCCGACGTTTTGCCTGACGCAGTTTGCGTTGAGCGATAAGTAACGATCAAAAGATCGCAGCCTTCGGCAGCTCCTACAGGTGTACGCATTCCAATGTAGGAGCTGCCGAAGGCTCGGGCCGCGTTCGGACGATCTTTTGCATTTACAGCCCCATCTGCTTGCTGATGATCTCGTTCATCACTTCCCGCGTCCCGCCGCCAATCGACAGTATCCGGTTATCCCGATACAACCGCTCCACCAGACTCTCGCGCATATAACCCATACCACCCAGAATCTGCACCGCATCGGTGGTGATGCGATCCGCCGTGTCGGTCGCGAAATTCTTGGCCATGGAAATCTCCTTGATCACGCTCCGCCCCGCCGCCATTTTCGCCGCCTGGCGGTAGGTGAACTCCCGTGACACTTCCAGCGCCGTGGCCATTTGCGCGAGGCGATGCTTGAGCACCTGAAACTTGCCGATCGGTTTGCCAAAGGCCTCACGCTGACGCGCCCATTTCAGGCTTTCCTCCAGCGCAAGCTGCGCGGTCATATTGGCCATCAGCGCCAGGGCCAGACGTTCGCTCTGGAAGTTACCCATGATGCAGGCAAAGCCCCTGTTTTCGGCGCCGATCAGATTACCGACAGGCACCCGGCAATCGTCGAAGAACAACTCGGCGGTGTCCGACGCCCACCAACCCATTTTCTTCAACTGCCGGCCGACGGTGAAACCGGGCGTGCCCTTCTCGATCAACAACAGGCTGATGCCACCGAAACCCGGCTCGCCGGTGCGCACCGCGACGGTGTAGAAGTCCGCACGAATGCCGCTGGTGATAAAGGTTTTACTGCCGCTGACCCGATAGACGTCGCCGTCACGCACGGCGCGGGTTTGCAGGTTGGCGACATCGGAGCCGCCGCTGGGTTCGGTGATGGCCAGGGCGCTGATTTTTTCGCCGGACAGCACTTGCGGCACCACCCGATCGCGGACCTCGGGTCGCGCCCACTTGAGGATCGGCGGCAGGCCGATGTCCAGCGAACCGAGGCCTGCCACCAACCCGCCAGAGCCGCAACGCATCAGCTCTTCGCTGGCCGCAACCTTGGCGAACAGATCACCTTCATGGCTGCCGCCGAGGGCTTCGGGATAACCGATGCCGAGAATGCCGGCGGCACCGGCCTTGAGGTAGAGTTCACGGGGAAAGCTTTCGGCTTCTTCCCACTGATCGATGTCCGGCAGGATCTCGCGCTCGACGAAACGCCTGACGCTGTCGCGGACCAATTGGTGGCTGGGATCGAAGTATTCCTGAAAGGCAGGCATCGGCGAACTCCACTGAAGGGTCCAGCGACGTTAACCGAGCGCTTGCTTGGTTTTCAACAGCAAATCAAAAGATCGCAGCCTTCGGCAGCTCCTACAGGGTGTACGCCATCCAAATGTAGGAGCTGCCGAAGGCTGCGATCTTTGCTTTTAGCGGTTACAAGACTATCGGCTTACGCCCCGCAAACGAATGCGCCAACGTCCCGCCATCCACCAATTCCAGCTCGCCGCCCAACGGCACGCCATGGGCGATACGCGAGGCGATCAGGCCTTTGTTGCTGAGCAACTGGGCGATGTAATGCGCCGTAGCTTCACCTTCCACCGTCGGGTTGGTGGCCAGGATAACTTCGGCAAAGGTGCCCGCCTCTTCAATCCGCGCCAGCAACTGCGGAATGCCGATGGCCTCTGGCCCGAGCCCGTCGAGCGGCGACAGATGGCCCTTGAGCACGAAGTAGCGACCACGGAACCCGGTCTGCTCCACCGCGTAAACGTCCATCGGCCCTTCCACCACGCACAGCAAGGTGTCGTCACGTCGGTTATCGGCGCACTGCGGGCACAGGTCGTCTTCGGTCAGCGTGCGGCACAAGCGGCAGTGACCGACCCCTTCCATGGCTTGGCTCAGGGCCAGCGCCAGGCGCGAGCCACCACTGCGATCGCGCTCAAGCAGTTGCAACGCCATGCGTTGGGCGGTTTTCTGACCCACGCCCGGCAACGTTCGCAGGGCATCGATCAGTTGGCGAATCAGAGGGCTGAAGCTCATGGGGAAAAGTCCGACAAAACAACGAGACGCGGTTTATACCCGCGCCTCTGGCCAGCGTCAAATACTCAGTCCCGGGCGACCCGCACCACCAGTTTGCCGAAGTTGCGCCCTTCCAGCAGGCCAATGAACGCCTCGGGCGCCTGCTCCAGGCCCTCGACGATGTCCTCGCGGAACTTCACCTTGCCCTCACGCACCCACGGCACCATGGCACTGACGAATTCCTGCTGTCGATCAGCGTAGTCATCGAACACGATAAAGCCCTGCATGCGTACACGCTTGGTCAGCAGGGTTCGCTGAAATTGCGGCAGACGATCCGGCCCGCTCGGGGCTTCATGGGCGTTGTAACCGGCAATCAGGCCACAAAGCGGAATCCGCGCCTTGGTATTGAGCAACGGCATGATCGCGTCGAAGACCTTGCCGCCGACGTTCTCGTAATAGATGTCGATGCCCTTGGGGCACGCCAGCGCCAGGTCATTGGCAAAATCCGGGCTCTTGTGGTCGATGCAGGCGTCGAAGCCCAGTTCCTCGACCACGTAGCGGCACTTGTCGGCACCACCGGCCACACCCACCACCCGCAGGCCTTTGAGCTTCGCCACTTGGCCGACCACCGAGCCCACCGCACCGGAAGCCGCAGCCACCACCAGGGTTTCGCCGGCCTTGGGCTGACCGATGTCCATCAGGCCCATGTACGCCGTCATGCCTGGCATGCCCAGTACACCCAACGCCATCGACGGGCTCTGCAGCCCGGACGGAATCGCAATGATGTTGCGACCATCGCTGATGCCGTGGCTCTGCCAGCCCGTGGAGCCAACCACCAGATCACCTTCCTGGAACTTCGGATTCAGCGAGCGCTCGACGCGGCTGACGGCACCACCGGTCATGACTTCGCCGATTTCCACCGGCGCGGCGTAGGACGGCGCGTCACTCATGCGACCACGCATGTAGGGGTCGAGGGACAGATAGAGGGTCTTGAGCAACACCTGGCCGTCCGCCAGGCCCGGCAGCGCGACACGCTCCAGACGAAAATTCTCCGGGGTCGGCGCGCCCACCGGGCGGGACACCAGGACGATACGTTGGTTGAGGGTCAATGCTTGTGGCATGTGAGCGTCTCCTTGATCGATGAATTTTGCGGTATAGGGTGCAGACCGTTGTGGCGCAGGGGCGTTCGATGTTTATTCAGTGAGACCGAGGTGGATTCATCGCGGGCAAGCCTTGCTCCTACAAGAGCACCGCGTGACCTGTAGGAGCAAGGCTTGCCCGCGATAGCGATCCGACAGACAACACAAACCACCCGCCAGAAACAAAAATGCCAGGCGCGCTGCCTGGCATTTTTTTGTAGCCCATCCAACGCACCTTGGCGAATCAGAATGGCAGTTTCATACCCGGCGGCAGTTGCATGCCAGCGGTCACGCTGCCCATTTTGTCCTGGCTGTTGGCTTCGATCTTGCGCACGGCATCGTTGACAGCGGCGGCAAACACGGCCTCCAGCATCTCTTTGTCGTCTTCGCTCAGGCCTTCTACCAGGCTCGGGTCGATGGTCACGCGCTTGACGTCGTGACGACCGGTCATCACCACGGTGACCATATCGCCACCGGCCTTACCGGTGACTTCGGCGTTGGCCAGTTCTTCCTGCATCTTGGCCATTTTTTCCTGCATCTGCTGCGCCTGCTTCATCAGGCCGGCCATGCCACCTTTCATCATGGTAATCACCTCAAAGTACTTGGATAAAAACGGCGCCCGGTAAATATAGCCGAACACCTTCAGTTATTAGCCCTGACTGACCAGGGCGTCGACAGGCTCAATAGTATCGTTACGGACCACCGCACCGAACTGCTGCATCATTTGCTGGATGAACGGGTCACCGTGAATCGACTCCTCAGCCTCGCGCTGACGGTTCACACGGCGCCGGGACGCGGCCTGGGCCGGGGTTTCCTGCTCGGGCTTGATCAGCTCCATGGTCAGGGTCAGCGTGCGGCCGTGAAACTGGTTCAAGGCATCGTTCAAGCGGCGCTGTTGAGTCGCGTTGAACAAGGCGCTGTGGGCCGGGTCCAGGTGCAACAGCCAGTTGTCGCCATCGACGGCGATCAGCGTGCAGTTGGCGGCAATGCTGCCGGTCATGCCGGAGATCGGCAGTTTCGGGAACAGCTCCAGCCATTGCAGCGCCAAACCAGTGGCCGGCATCGCCGCCGGTTCTGGCTCGGGTTCCGGCGTCGGCTCGGCGGTGTGTTCGCTGGCCAGTTCGTCGAGATAGCTGTAGGCCGAGTCGATGTCCGGCTCGATGTAGTCCTCGTCCAGCGGCGGCTCGTCATCCAGGTCGATGCCCGGCGTGGCGGCATCGACGTCGGCCACCGACGGTTCCGGGATGGGCGCGGCGGCCCATTCCGGCGCATCCGGCACCACGCTGTCAGGCGTAGGCATTGGCATCGGCGGCAAATCGGGTTGTTCGCTGGCGGTTTCCAGCATGGGCTCGACGGCCGGCTGCTGGATGACTTCGGGTTCTACCGGGTCATTCCACGGCAGGTCGACGACCTCCTTGACCACCACCGCTTCAACGACAGGCTCGGCCACGATCACTGGCGTAACAGGTTCGGGTTCCGGCGCTGGCACAGGAGCAGGCTCGACAACGGCCGCCACTGGCGCCGCCACAACCGGTGTAACTGCCGCAGCGACTACCGGCGCAATGACAGGCACGGCAGCCACGGAGTTTGCGGAATCAACTGTGGCCTGGCTGATCCCCACTGGCTTTAGCGCAAGCCTGGGGGCGTCCGCCGTATCCGCCGGCCTGAACGCCAGCATGCGCAGCAGGACCATTTCAAAGCCGCCACGCGGGTCCGGTGCCAGCGGCAAATCGCGGCGCCCGATCAAGCCCATCTGGTAATAAAACTGTACGTCTTCGGCCGGCAACGCCTGAGCCAGTGCGAGCACCCGGTCACGGTCGCCGTGGCCGTTGTCGACCCCTTCAGGCAAGGCCTGGGCGATGGCAACCCGGTGCAGCACGTTAAGAATTTCCGAGAGCACGCCGTTCCAGTCCGGGCCTTGCTCGGCCAGATGACGAACGGCTTCGAGCAATGCCTTGGCGTCGCCTTCGATCAGCGAATGCAGGACATCAAACACCTGACCATGATCGAGCGTACCGAGCATCGCCCGTACGTCGGCGGCCATGACCTTGCCTTCACCGAAGGCGATGGCCTGGTCGGTCAGGCTCATGGCGTCACGCATCGAACCGTCAGCGGCACGACCCAGCAACCACAGCGCATCGTCTTCGAACGGCACCTGCTCGACGCCCAGTACGTGGGTCAAATGCTCGACCACCCGCTCAGGCGTCATGTTCTTCAGGGAAAACTGCAAGCAACGCGAAAGAATCGTTGCCGGAAGTTTCTGCGGATCGGTGGTCGCCAGGATGAACTTGACGTAGGGCGGCGGCTCTTCGAGGGTTTTCAACAGCGCATTGAAGGAATGGCTGGAGAGCATGTGCACTTCGTCGATCAGGTAGACCTTGAAGCGCCCACGGCTCGGGGCGTATTGCACGTTGTCGAGCAGTTCGCGGGTGTCCTCGACCTTGGTCCGGCTCGCGGCGTCGATTTCGATCAGGTCGACGAAGCGACCTTCATCGATCTCGCGGCACACCGAGCACTCGCCGCACGGCGTCGAAGTGATGCCTGTTTCACAGTTCAGGCATTTGGCAATGATTCGTGCAATGGTGGTCTTGCCGACACCACGCGTCCCGGTAAACAGGTAGGCGTGGTGCAGCCGCTGGCTGTCCAAGGCATTGATCAGAGCCTTGAGCACATGGGTCTGGCCGACCATTTCGCGGAACGAGCGCGGACGCCATTTACGTGCAAGAACCTGATAACTCATCGAAAACCGTCGCAACGAAGGAACAGAAGCGGCTAATGCTAGCGGAGCAGGCCTGAAATTGCATCCGGTGTGCTCGTCTAATCTGGCTAAGCTGCATTTTAGGGGGCTATTTATCGGCTCAAGGTTCATCAGTACCGGAGCGTTTATGCGGTTGGCCTTGGGGGCTTTGTTGTTCTTTTGCCTGAACGTCGCAGCCGCCGACACGCCGGTGCGCTTCGTCATGGCCGACAGTTGGGCCATGCCGATGGTGCAACTGGAGCAGGGTCGGCCGACCCAGGGCATCCTTTACGACATCCTGCTCAGCCTCGCGACCCAGGTCGGCGTGCCGGCCGAGTTTCATGTGTTGCCTCGGGCGCGGGTGCAAAACGCCATGGAACACGGCGAAGTCGATGTGCGCTGCTATGCCGCACAATCGTGGCTGCCGAATCAGTCCGGGGATTACATCTGGAGCATCCCGCTGTTTCTGCAGCGCGACCTGCTGGTCAGCCGAAAAGGCCCACCCTCGTCAGTGCTTCCCGCAGACTTGCAGCACGAGGCCATCGGCACCGTGCTTGGCTACATCTATCCGACACTGCAACCGCTGTTCGATGCAGGCCAGTTGCAACGCGAAGACGCGCGCAATCAGGAACAAGTGCTGGATAAACTCCTGTCCGGACGCTATCGCTACGCCGTCAGCAATCAATGGACCCTGGACTGGTTCAACCAGCGCCTGCTGCCCGACCAGCAGTTGCAAGCCGTGGCGGTGCTGCAGGAGCAGAAGGTCGGCTGCTATGTGCGCAATGACCCGAACGTGCCGGTACAGCGCATTTTGCGTACGTTGCTGCGGATGAAAATGTCGGGGGAGATTGACGACATAATCGGGCTTTATATTGGGGCGGAGCCGACGACACCCTAAGCAATCTCTCTGATCAACACCGGATCAATGTGGAGCGGGCTTGCTCGCGAAAGCGGTTTGTCAGTCACACTCATGTTGAATGTACTGACGCTTTCGCGAGCAAGCCCGCTCCCACAGGGGATTAGTGGTGAATACAAGACTTCAGCCAACCTGATCCAGCACCTGCCACTGCGCCGGCGCAACAAACCCGGCAACCCAGCCTGGCACTTCGGCGGGCGGCATCGGCCGGGCGATGAAATAGCCTTGCGCCACCTCGCAGCCCAGCCGCAGCAACAATTGACCGTGCTCGATACTTTCCAGTCCCTCGGCGATCACCTGCCGGCCAAACGCCCGGGCAAGGCCGATCACCGCGGTGGTCAGCGCCAGGTCGTCATGATCGTGAAGAATGTCGCGCACAAAGGATTTATCTATCTTGATGGTTTGCGTGTGCAGGCGCTTGAGGTAGCTCAGGGACGAGTAACCGGTGCCGAAATCCCCCAATGAAAACTGCACCCCGAGCGCCTGACAGGCCTGCAAGCAAGCGCTGACATGCTGGATGTTCTCGACCGCTACCGACTCGACGATTTCCAGGTCCAGCAGTTGCGGTGAGACCTGGGCATGCCGTGCCAGCACCAGCCTGAGGCGTTCGACGAAATCCGCCCGCTGAAAATGTCGCGCCGCAATATTAATGCTGACCGGCCAGCCCTGCCCCGCCTGCTGCCAGCGGTGCAATTGCACCAGGACCTGATCCATCACCCACTCACCAATGTCGATGATCAGGTCGGTCTCCTCCACCAGGGGCAAGAATTCTCGCGGCAGCACCAGGCCGTTTTGCGGATGCTCCCAGCGCAGCAAAGCCTCGAAACCAACGACCTCGCCACGGCGCATGTTCACCTTAGGCTGAAAATGCAGGCGCAACTCGCCAGCGGCCAGGGCCTGGCGCACCCGCTCGACCGTCTGATGGGTGGCTTTGACTTCCTGGTCCCGGGAGACATCGAACAAGTGAAAGCGATTGCGCCCGCGCTGCTTGGCCACGTACATGGCCTGATCGGCGTGGCGCAACAGGGTTTCGGCGTCTTCGTTGTCGTCGGGGAACAGGGTCACGCCAATGCTGGCGAACACATTGATGTCCTTGGCGTGCAGCGAATAGGGTGCCGAAATCGTTCCCAGCACCCGATTCAGCGCCGCGCGCAGTTCCGGTAGATCACGCACGTAACGCAGCACCAGCACGAACTCATCGCCGGCCAGGCGTGCCACCACATCTTCGCCCCGCACGATTGCCCGCAAACGCTTGGCCACTTCCACCAGCAACAAATCGCCACTGGCATGACCGTAGCCATCGTTGACGGCTTTGAAGCCATCGAGGTCGAGCATGCACACCGCCAGCGGGATGTTTTCCTTGCGGGAGAACTCCAGCGCCTGATCCAGCAGGTCCGAAAGAAACGCGCGATTGGGCAAGCCCGTCAGCACGTCATGCCCGACCCGCCATTGCAGTGAATGCAACAGTTGGCGTTTTTCGCTGATATCGAAACGAATCGACAAATAACGATGAACCCGCCCGGTGGCGTCATCGAGCACCGGCACCATGGTGCTGTCGACCCAGTACAGGCTGCCATCCTTGGCGCGATTACAGATCTCGCCCTTCCAGACATTGCCCAGGGCGATGGTGCGCCACAGGGTGGCGAAGAATTCGGCAGGGTGCAGGCCGGAATTGAGCAGGCGATGGTTCTGCCCAATCAGTTCCTCGCGGCTATAGCCGGAGATGGCGCAGAACTGCTCATTGACGTAAGTGATCCGGCCGCTCAGGTCAGTCTCGGAAAATATGGCGGCGGCATCCACGGCCCTGCGGTAATTCTCTTCCATGAGTCAGGCTCACTGTCGCTAGCGGTGGTACCGCTCGACCAGCACACAATGCCCGGAAGAGATGTTTTGAAACGGACTGCGCAGAGACACGAGATCACTCCATGAACAGCTTTGATGGCCCCGGGACAGCCGAAGATCAACTAGGCTCAAAGGCCTCGGCGAAAGTGGAATCAGAGACCCAGCTCACATGTTGCAAAGCAATGAGCCGCTCATGGCGCGCTCCGCACACCCGGCAATGGAACGCAATGCTGGCTGTTTCATATCGCCTCAACTTCTGAAAGCAGGTCACCAAATGCCCCCTTTGAGCGGAGATTCTACGAAATACATCACATTTTGCAAAGCAAGGTGATGGATCATGCAGTTGTCTAATGCAAAAATCTATCGTTAAGTTCTTGATTCTAAATGGGAATTGAGCGATGCAAATTTCAAGTTTGGGTCCGGCCATCCGACGCTATCGCAAGGTCGCGGGGCTTACTCAGGCTGAACTCGGCGAAAAAACCGGTTTTGACCCCAAAACCATCAGCCGCTTCGAAACCGGCACCTATACCCCCAGCGTGGAAGCATTGTTTCTGCTTGCCGATGTGCTGGGCGTGAAGCTGAAAGCGTTTTTCGCAGATTTGGGCGATGAAGACGAACAGCGGGCGTACCTGTTCAGCGTCATACACAAAGCCACCTCAAAGGAACTGGGAAAGCTGATCGCTGCGGTTGACCAGGCCTTGTCCAAGCCTTAGTGCCAGTAATGAAAAAGGCAGATTTATCGGATATCGATAAATCTGCCTTTTGCGCTTCCTGGCGCCTGAAAAACCGCCGGCCTTGAGCTTTGAAGAACGTGCATCGATAGTGGCCATCCGATATTCTGCGCGCGAAATTAATTCAAAATGTAAGGGAATACGATGAGATACCTCCGCCCAATCCTCATGGCAGCGCTGTTGTGCGCACTGCACAACCCCGCGCAAGCGGCCAGCAACACCCCGCCAGCCCCCACCGAAGCGGCCGAGGTGCAGCAAACGCCGGAACAGTTTCTCGCCACCCTGAAGCAACAGCACGGCACCATCACCCTGCCCTCCGGCATCGCAACGCTGAAACTCAACGATGAGTTTTACTACCTGGACCCGCAAGACACCGAACGCCTGCTGACCGAGGGCTGGGGCAATCCGCCCGGCAACAAGACCCTGGGCATGATCATTCCAAAAGCCGTGAACCCACTGACCGCCAGCGGCTGGGGTGTGATCGTCAGCTACAAGGACGACGGGCATATTTCCGATGAAGATGCGGCAAAAATCGACTACGCCGACCTGCTCAAGCAAATGCAGGAAGAGGACGAAGAAGACAACAAGGCGCGCCAGAAGGAAGGCTATGCCGGCCTGCACCTGCTGGGCTGGGCCGAGCAACCGCACTACGACGAAACCAGCCACAAAATGTACTGGGCCCGGGAACTGAAATCCGATGACGCCGAGGGCAGCACCCTGAACTACAGTATTCGCGTACTGGGCCGCAAAGGTGTCCTGGAATTGAATGCCGTCGCCGCCATGGCGGACTTGCCGACCATCAAGCAAGAACTGCCTAAAGTCATCGCCTTCACTAACTTCACCGACGGCAACCTCTACACCGACTACAGCCCTGGCACCGATAAACTGGCGTCTTATGGCCTGGCGGCACTGGTGGGCGGCGGCCTGGCAGCGAAGGCCGGACTGTTTGCCAAGATCGGCATCTTCCTGCTGGCAGCGAAGAAGTTCCTGGTCGTGGGACTGGTCGTGATTGCAGGCTTTGTGCGCAAGCTGTTCAGCCGCAAGTCTTCTTAAGACGATGGGCCTTCTGCGCTGCCGGGTGACGCGGGCAGCGCAGGAGAAGCAAACGCCAGGCACGAAAAATCCGCTACATGACAGCGCAGCAGACAAACAACAAATCAGGTTTTTAGAACGAGCTGTATCGGAAGGTGTTGCGCGCTCAAGCCTCGATTCAGAAGACTTGGCGTTATGGAGGCAACCCCATCAGCCACACCCCGGCACACAATGTTCCCGCTGTGGCTGCTTCCTTCCGGATCTGACCAGGTTCACGGGTAATCGTTGCGGGGGGACCGATGGGGTCACCATAACGACGCTCACCTCACGGCGAACGGCGCCATTGTACCTATCTGATACGAAGTTACAACCGTTCGGGCGGATTAAAAAATATGAGTGGCGTCAAGGACATGCAGCGACCCAAAAAGATCGCAGCCTTCGGCAACTCCTACGGGTGTACGCCGATCCATGCAGGAGCTGCCAAAGGCTGCAATCTTTTGATCCTATTGCGCCAACGCCTCATCTGCCCTGCCACCCTCCTGCTGGATCACCAGGTGGATGAAGTGCAGCTTGGCGATCACCGATGATGGCAGCACGAATGGATAGAAATCCGGCTGCCCCATGCTCCGAGACAACTCGTTGAGCATGCCGGCCAACTCGATCCACGCATTGACGAACGACAGGAACGCCGTGCCGCCAGGATGCTGCGGGTCGTAGAGCGTGCTGGATGGAAATGGCTGGTAATCGAAGTCCATTTCCGGGCACTCATGCCAAAGCCCAGGGCGGTGTCCACGGCGTCCATCATGTGCAGGTAGTGCGCCCAGGTTTCGGCCCAGTCTTCCCACGGGTGCATCGTCGCATAGGCGCTGACGTAATGTTGTTGCCAGTCCGGTGGCGCGCCTTGCTGATAGTGCCGCTCAAGGGATTGCGCGTAACTGGCGCGCTCGTCGCCGAATAGACCACGAAACGGCTCCAGCCACTGACTGTTGGCGATCAGTCGATCCCAGTAGTAATGACCGACCTCATGACGAAAGTGCCCGAGCAACGTGCGATACGGTTCGTGCATCTGTACCCGCACCTGTTCGCGGTGGGCATCATCGGCTTCTTTGACATCAAGGGTGATCAGGCCATTGGCGTGCCCCGTGGTCGGCAACTTGCCTTCAAGGTCGATGCCGATGAAGTCGAAGGCCAGGCCCGTTTCTTCATTCACGGTTTTCGGGATGACCTGCAAGCCCAAGCTGAACAGTTGCGCGATCAGTCGGCGCTTGGCCGTTTCGACCTTGCACCAGCGCTCAGGGTTTTCGGCAATCGATAGATCAGGGATGGTGTGATTCAGGCTACAGGCGATGCACAGCGCATCGTGGTCGTTGGCGGGGAGCAGCCAGTTACACGCGGCCGGGGAATCGAGATTGGCGCAGCGGCGGAATACGCCGGCCTCGGGATCGGCGTCGAGCAGCCAGGTGTCCGTTTGCGGGCCGGGTTGCAGCGACGACAAGCGACTCTGCTCCGGCTGATAGCCCAGCGCCGCCGAACAGGCCAGGCACTGGCTGTTGCGAAAGAACAGCGACTGCCCGCAGCGGCAATGCCAGACCCTGCTGTTGCGCGAACTCTCGCCGATGAAAGGCGCGGCGATACGGGAACTGAGCTGTTCGAAGAAACGGTACATGGCGAACTCTCCCTGAGGGGTGCCAAGACTAGATCATTCTGGCGCAGAGATCGTTCCCGCATTTTATGAGGGGGAAAATCAAAAGATCGCAGCCTTCGGCAGCTCCTACGGGATTGACGTCCATCCGCAGAATCGGAGGTTCACCCGAAAATGTCGATACCCGCCGTCAACGTAGGAGCTGCCGAAGGCTGCGATCTTGCCAGTTTTGAATCCGCCGCCGTCAGACCGAAATGCCGTGCTCCTTCAAGAACACCACAAACGCCTCTTCATCCAGCACCTTCAGCCCCAGCTCATTGGCCTTGGCCAATTTGGAGCCTGCCCCCGGCCCGGCCACCACACAATGAGTCTTGGCCGACACCGAACCCGCCACTTTGGCGCCAAGCCCCTCAAGCTTCTCTTTGGCCACATCACGGCTCATCAATTCGAGCGAACCGGTCAATACCCAGGTCTGCCCGGCCAGTGGCAAGCCTTCGACGACTTTCTTCTCGCTCTGCCAGTGCATGCCGAAATCACGCAATTGCTTCTCGGCCGCCTCAGCGATCTGGCGATTTTCTTCGACAGCGAAAAATTCGCGAACCGAATTCGCCTGCTTCTCCGGCAATGCCTGACGCATGTCCAGCCAGTCAGCGCCGAACACGCCCTCCAGCGAGCCGAACTTGTCCGCCAGTTTCTGCGCCCCGCCCGGCCCCACCGAGGGGATGTGCAACTTGTCGAGGAAACCACCAAGGGTGGTGCTGGCGGAAAACTCCGCGCCCAATTCGCCTTGATCCTGAATCTGCAAACCGTGCTTGAGCAACTCGGCAATCACTTGCTGGTTATGTGCATCTTCAAAGAAACGGTGAATCTCATAAGCCACTTCCAGGCCAACATCCGGCAAGTACGTCAACACTTGCGGCAACGCCTGCTGAACCCGCTCCAGCGAACCCAGAGAGCGTGCCAGCACCTTGGCCGTCTCTTCGCCGACATCGGGAATACCGAGGGCGTAGATGAAGCGTGCCAGGCTCGGCTTTTTGCTGTCCTCGATGGCGCCGAGCAGCTTCTTGCTCGACAGCTCGGCAAAGCCTTCCAGGTCGACAATGTCTTCGAACTTCAGCGCATACAGATCGGCCGGCGAACTCACCAGGCCTTCATCCACCAGTTGCTCGACGCTCTTGTCGCCCAGGCCTTCGATGTCCATGGCGCGACGGGAGACGAAGTGGATGATCGCCTGCTTCAACTGCGCGCCACAGGCCAGACGACCGACGCAGCGATACACCGCGCCTTCGCTGACGGTCTCGCGACCTTTGCTGCGTTTGACCAGTTGCGTGCGCTCGACATGGGACCCGCACACCGGGCATCGCTCGGGAATCTGCACCGGCCGCGCGTCTTCTGGACGACGCTCAAGGACAACTTGCACCACTTGCGGGATCACATCGCCAGCGCGGCGGATGATCACCGTGTCGCCGATCATCAACCCCAGGCGCGCCACTTCGTCCATGTTGTGCAGCGTCGCGTTGGCCACGGTCACGCCAGCGACCTTGACCGGTTTCAAGCGAGCGACCGGCGTCACCGCGCCAGTGCGACCGACCTGGAATTCCACGTCGAGCAACTCGGTGAGTTCTTCCATCGCCGGGAATTTGTGCGCAATCGCCCAACGCGGTTCGCGCGCGCGAAAACCCAGCTCACGCTGCGAGGCAATGCTGTTGACCTTGAACACCACGCCATCGATTTCGTAGGCCAGACCGTTGCGGCGCTCGCCAATGTCACGGTAATAATCCAGGCATTCATCGATGCCATGGGCCAGTTTCAGCTCATGGCTGATCGGCATGCCCCAGACCTGCAACTGCTTGAGATTGCCGATGTGCGTGTCGGCAATGTCGGCCGACATCTGGCCGATGCCGTAGCAGCAGAATTCCAGTGGCCGGTTGGCGGTGATCTTCGAATCCAGCTGCCGCAAGCTGCCGGCCGCCGCATTACGCGGATTGGCGAAGGTCTTGCCGCCGACTTCCAGTTGCGTGGCGTTGAGCCGTTCGAAACCGGCCTTGGACATGAACACTTCGCCGCGCACTTCAAGCGTCGCCGGCCAGCCAGTGCCGTGCAGCTTGAGCGGAATGTTGCGCACGGTGCGCACGTTGACGCTGATGTCTTCGCCGGTGGTGCCGTCGCCGCGCGTGGCGCCGCGTACCAGCACGCCGTCCTGATACAACAGGCTGACCGCCAGGCCATCGAGTTTCGGTTCACAGCTGTATTCCACCGCCGCGCCGCCACCGAACAGGTCGCCGGCCGGCAGGTCGAGGCCTTCGGTCACCCGACGATCAAATTCGCGCATGTCGGTTTCTTCGAAGGCGTTGCCGAGGCTGAGCATCGGCACTTCGTGGCGCACCTGGGTGAACGCCGACAGCGCCGCGCTGCCGACGCGCTGAGTCGGCGAGTCGCTGGTGATCAGTTCAGGGTTGGCCGCTTCGAGGGCTTTGAGCTCATGGAACAACCGGTCGTACTCGGCGTCCGGAATGCTCGGCTCGTCCATCACGTGATAGCGATAGTTGTGCTGATCCAGCTCAGCGCGCAGCTCTAGAATGCGGTTTTTGGCGGCGGTCATGGGTGTTCTCTCATAAAGCAAAAGAGCAGCCGAGGCTGCTCAATCTCATCAAGATCAAGAGATCGCAGCCTCGTTTCACTCGACAGCTCCTACAGTAATTTCGAGATACCTGTAGGAGCTGTCGAGTGAAACGAGGCTGCGATCTTTTGACTTTAGCGTTTCTGGGTCAATGCACGACGTTCGAATTCAACGATGCGCTGACGGTAGTGTTCGATCGTCTGGGCGGTCAGCACGCTGCGCTGATCGTCTTTCAATTCGCCGTTCAGCTCCTGGGACAGCTTGCGTGCTGCAGCCACCATCACATCGAAGGCTTGCTTCGGATGACGCGGGCCTGGCAGGCCGAGGAAGAAGCTCACCGCCGGCGTGCTGAAGTGATCGATGTCGTCCAGATCAAAGATGCCCGGCTTGACCGCATTGGCCATGGAGAACAGCACTTCGCCGTTACCCGCCATGCTTTCGTGGCGATGGAAAATATCCATCTCGCCGAAACGCAGGCCGCTTTCCAGAATATTCTGCAACAGCGCCGGGCCTTTGAAGCCGGCAGCGTCGCGGCAGATCACGCTGATCACCAGCACTTCTTCGGCTTGTGGCTGCTCTTTTTCGCTGACCGCAGGTGCAGACTTGGCGTCATCCGGGAAATCGTCGTCACGACTGCTGAAGCTCGGGCCGCCGTCCAGATCGAGGCTGAGGTTCATGTCGCCCTGGGAAGGCTCGCCATGGCCACGCTTGCCGCGCTTGGAACCCGACTCGCGGGGCTCCCGGCCGGCATGCTCACGGACGGCAGGTCATGCTCATCCAGTTGCGGCTCTTTATGGGTATCCAGCACCCGTGGCGGGCCCAACAGCTCGGCGCTGGTGTCCTCGTCCGGCAGGTTGGACAGACTTCGATCAAGACGGAATTTAAGTTTTCCCTTGCCGCCGCGCATGCGACGCCAGCCATCGAAAAGAATACCGGCAATGACAATAATGCCGATGACGATCAGCCACTCGCGCAGACCGATTTCCATGTAATCCCGTGCCTCTATAAAAAATGCTGAAAAATAAGGGGCTTACAACGTGCAAACCGCTTTAAAACGTGGCGCCAACTCTATGTTCTGACAGGCGTTTTGCCCACGTATACGAAAAATTGACATTAAACTAGCACGACCAAAGGCAACTTTACACCGTCTGTCACCATGGCTTCAGCGAATATGTCGATTGGCCAGCAAGTAAAGAGAAAGTAAATAAGCCTGCAACGCTTGAATACTTGCCCTACCGCCAGCGACTCAGGCATCCACCATCGCCATCGCCTCCTCGACATCCACTGCTACCAAGCGTGAGCAACCCGGCTCGTGCATTGTCACCCCCATCAGTTGATCGGCCATTTCCATGGCGATCTTGTTGTGGGTGATATAGATGAACTGCACCGTCTGCGACATCTCTTTGACCAGTCTTGCATAGCGTCCAACGTTAGCGTCATCCAATGGCGCATCAACTTCATCGAGCATGCAGAACGGCGCCGGGTTCAACTTGAAGATCGCAAAAACCAGAGCCAGAGCCGTCAGGGCTTTTTCGCCACCGGAGAGCAAATGGATGGTGCTGTTCTTCTTCCCTGGCGGCTGCGCCATGATCGTTACCCCTGTATCGAGTAGATCTTCGCCCGTCAGTTCCAAATACGCGCGGCCTCCACCGAAAACTTTTGGGAAAAGTGCCTGAATACCGGCATTGATCTGATCAAAGGTATCTTTGAAGCGGTTGCGGGTTTCCTTGTCGATCTTGCGAATGACGTTTTCCAGCGTATCCAGCGCTTCCACCAGATCGTCGTTCTGGGCATCCAGATAACGTTTACGTTCGGACTGTTGCGTGTATTCGTCAATGGCCGCCAAGTTGATCGCACCCAGACGCGCAATGCGTGCGGCGATGCGCTCCAACTCTTCCTCAGCCTCTTTTTCGTTGGCTTCGGCCACCAGGGTCGCGATCACGCCGTGGAGGTCGTAGCCGTCTTCCAGCAACTGATCCTCGAGGGTCTTGCGGCGCACGGTCAGGGCTTGCCATTCCATACGCTGGTGTTCAAGTTGACCGCGGATCAACTGCGATTGCTGCTCGGCCTGATTGCGGCGCTTCTCGGCATCACGTAGCTCGCGGTCGGCGTCTTCCATGGCCATTTGCGCGGTCTTGAGTTCTTCGTCGACAGTCATGCGCTTGTCGAGCAACTCTTCGAGCTTCAGGCGCAACTCTTCCAGCGGCGCCTCGCCCTCCTCCAGATTCAGACTCAGTTGCTCGCGCTTCTCGGTCAGGCGCTCGGACTGCATCTCCAGCCGCTCCAGTGCCTGACGCGTCGAGTCGTGTTGCGCCTTGAGCGAGCCCAGACGCACCGCCAGTTGATGCGCGTGATCCTTATGCTGCCGGGCTTCCTGACGCGCCCGGTCGAGGCGCTCGCGCAAGCTGTCGCGCTGGGCCAGCAGCAACTCGCGCTGCTCGGTGTCCAGCGCCATGCTGTCGAGGGCGTCCTGCAATTGCAGGCGCGCTTCGCCGATGTTTTCGTGTTCCAGCGCCCGCTGCTCGCTCAGTTCGGTGAGCTCTTCGTCGAGACGAGTACGGCGCAGGGTCAGTTGTTCAGCCTTGGCTTTACCGGCGGACAACTGGGCTTTCAATTCACCTTGTTGACGGGCTTCGTCTTGCAGCAAACGGCGCAAATGTTCGCGACCGTTTTCCTGCTGACGCTGTTGCGCCCTGAGAGTTTGAAGTTGGGTTTCCAGGGTTTCGACCGAGGCTTCGCGCTCTTCGCGTTCAAGGCCCAGGCGCTGGATTTCCTGGCCACGGGCGAGCACGCCGCTTTCGGCTTCGCTGGCCCGGCGCACGCGTAAAAAGTGCCGGCCGACCCAGTAACCGTCACGACTGATCAAGCTTTCGCCGGGCGCCAATCGAGCGCGTAACGCCAAGGCCTGTTCAAGGCTATCCACCGGTTTGACCTGCCCCAGCCACGGCGATAGATCGATTGGCGCTTCGACCTTGTCGAGCAAACTGCCGGCCACGCGCACGCCATCGCTGGCAGGGCTGAGCAAACGCAAATCACCTTGGGCAAACCCGGCCAGATCGAAATCGCCGAAGTCATCCACCAGCACCGCTTGCAGGTCGGCGCCGAGCACGGTTTCCACCGCCATTTCCCAGCCGGCTTCAACCTTCAAGCCTTCAGCCAGGCGCGGACGGTCTGCCAGATGCTGTTCACGCAACCATTCAGCCGTGCCGGTGCCTGGATCGAGCGCGGCTTGCTGCAAGGCTTCAAGGGACGCGAGACGACCGTTGAGGCGCTGCAAATCGCCTTGGGCCTGTTGCTGCGCGGTCAATGCGTGCTGTAATTCCTGACGCAGTTGCTCAAGGCGTTCGACCTGGGCTTCTTCGCTGGCCTGCAAGTCTTCGAGGGTTGCCTCAGACGCTGCAAGTTGTTCACTGAGTTCCATGATCGCCGCATCTTCCGGGTCCGCCGAGAGCAACGTGCGCTCCTCGCCAAGACGCTTCTGACGATCAGCCAAACGTTCCATGCTGGTTTCCAGCTGCTGGATTCGCGATTGCTGCACTTCAGACTGACGACGCGGCTCGGCGGCCGTGAGGTTGAACGTGTCCCACTGCTCCTGCCAGCCGTGCATGGTGGTTTCGGATTCTTCCAGCGCAGCGGCGGCTTCTTCGGCGGCGGCGCTGGTGATTTCCTGCTCCGGCGTGAGCAGGTCCAGCTCTTCGCCGAGGGTCAGCAGCAAGGTGCGGTCGTGACCCAAGTGCGATTCGGTTTCCAGTCGCGCGCGTTCGGCCTCTTTCAGATCATCCTGTAACTGGCGCAAACGCTGCTGACCGTGCTGGATGCTTTGCTCGACCCGGGCGATGTCGCCGCCGACCGAATAGAAGCGCCCTTGCACCAGATTGAAGCGCTCTGAGAGGTCGTGGTGACCGTCACGCAGGCGTTCAATCGCCGCATCGGCGTTGCGCTGCTCGGCGACCAGGGCTTCGAAAGTGATTTCCTGAGTGCCGATAATCGCTTCGCGCTCACCGACCTGCTCGTTCAACGCCTGCCAGCGCAGGGCCGACAGCTGGGCCTTGAGCTGACGCTCTTCGCCCTTGTATTCCTGATACTTCCTGGCGGACTCGGCCTGGCGGTGCAAGCGTTCGAGCTGACGCTCAAGCTCCTCACGCAAGTCAGACAGGCGGGCGAGGTTTTCATGGGTGCGGCGAATACGGTTTTCAGTCTCGCGCCGGCGCTCCTTGTACTTGGAGATCCCCGCCGCTTCTTCAATAAAGTTGCGCAGGTCTTCGGGCTTGGACTCGATCAGCTTGGAGATCATCCCCTGCTCGATGATCGAGTAGCTGCGCGGGCCCAGGCCGGTCCCAAGAAAGATGTCGGTGATATCGCGCCGACGGCATTTGGTACCGTTGAGGTAGTAAGTGGTCTGGCTGTCGCGGGTCACTTTGCGGCGAATGGAAATTTCCGCATAGGCGGCGTATTCGCCGAGCAGGGTGCCGTCAGAGTTGTCGAAGACCAGTTCGATGCTCGCCTGGCTCACCGGTTTACGGCTGGTGGAGCCGTTGAAGATGACGTCAGTCATCGACTCGCCGCGCAGGTTCTTGGCCGAGCTCTCGCCCATCACCCAACGCACGGCGTCGATGATGTTCGACTTGCCGCAACCATTGGGCCCGACCACCGCCGCCATGTTACTGGGGAAGTTCACCGTGGTCGGGTCGACGAAGGATTTGAACCCCGCCAGCTTGATGCACTTGAGCCGCACGCTTAAGCGTCCGTCAGGGCAGAAACCACCAGATCGCTACTGCGCTGGGCATACGCCGTCAGCACTTCGCGAATCTGCGGAAAGTCACGGGCGATCACCGCGGCGAGCAAGCGTTCGAACAACTCCAGAAACTCGCTCATCTCGGCTTTACGTTGTTCCAGGGCGAGGAAATACGCGCGGCTCATGGCTGGCTGCAGATTCTCGACGGTTTCCTGCAGGTACGGATTGTCGGCGAACGGATACGCGGCGCGCATCACACTGAAGCTGTCGTCGACGAACGTGCGGATGTCCTGACGCTCGTAGCTGGAAACCAGGCGCTGCTGGATCTGCACGAACGGCGCCAGGTCGGCCTGGACTTGCCAGCCGGTGGCCACGGCGTTACCGAGCAAGATATAGAGCTCGCTCATCAGCGTGCACAGGCTTTGGACCTTGTGCGCGGTGAGTTCAGTAACATGGGCGCCACGTCGCGGCAGGATTGCGATCAGGTGGCGGCGCTCAAGAATCAGCAAGGCCTCACGGACCGAACCGCGGCTGACATTGAGGGCCAGCGTGACCTTCTGTTCCTGAATGCGCTCTCCCGGCTTCATTTCGCCGCGAATGATACGTTCGGCGAGGTGGTGAGCAATTTGCTCGGCGAGGCTATCCGGCGCCTTGAACGTCATGGTTGTCCTTCAAACTCTTCGATCTGCACAGGCGGCGCAGTGTAGCGCAGATGAGGGCACATGGCGGAGTGCCCACTCAGCAGTTTTTGGCATGAATCACGCTTGTAGTACACCAACCCCTGAATGCGATAACGGCCAAACAAGCCGTTGATCAACAAAACGTGAAATTTCCTGACCCTAAAGTCAGAAAATTATTGACCGTGCAATCAGATCTGATAGATTCATCCTACGTCGATTACACAAATAATAATGAGTCTGCGAGGCCTTCCGTGATCCAGTTTTTACTAAACCAGGAACTCCGTAGCGAGCACGTCCTGGACCCGAACCTGACCGTGCTCAATTACTTGCGCGACCATGTGGGCAAACCCGGCACCAAAGAAGGCTGCGCCAGCGGTGACTGCGGCGCCTGCACCGTGGTGGTCGGCGAGTTGCAAACGGATGACGACGGCCGCGAACACATTCGCTATCGCAGCCTCAACTCGTGCCTGACGTTCGTTTCGTCGCTGCACGGCAAACAATTGATCAGCGTCGAAGACCTCAAGCACAAGGGCGAACTGCACAGCGTGCAAAAAGCCATGGTCGAGTGCCACGGTTCGCAATGCGGCTTCTGTACCCCCGGCTTCGTGATGTCGCTGTTCGCGCTGCAAAAAACAGCGACGAGGCCGACGCTCATAAAGCTCACGAAGCGCTGGCCGGCAATCTTTGCCGCTGCACCGGTTATCGACCGATCCTCCAGGCCGCCGAGCAGTCCTGCTGCGCCAAGCAGCCCGATCAGTTCGACGCCCGTGAAGCCGAGACCATCGCTCGCCTCAAGTCCATCGCCCCCACCGACATCGGTGAACTCAACAGTGGTGACAAGCGCTGCCTGGTGCCGCTGACCGTTGCTGATCTGGCCGACCTCTACGACGCTTATCCACAGGCCCGGCTGCTGGCCGGCGGTACGGATCTGGCGCTGGAAGTCACGCAGTTCCACCGCACCTTGCCGGTGATGATCTACGTCGGCAACGTCGCAGAAATGAAGCGCATCGAACGCTTCGACGATCGGCTGGAAATCGGCGCCGCAACCGCCCTCTCCGATTGCTACGACGCGCTGAAAACCGAATACCCGGACTTCGGCGAATTGCTGCAACGCTTCGCGTCGCTGCAGATTCGTAACCAGGGCACCCTGGGCGGCAACATCGGCAACGCCTCACCGATTGGTGACTCGCCGCCGCTGCTGATTGCCCTGGGCGCGCAGATCGTCCTGTGCAAGGGCGAAACCCGCCGCACCCTGGCCATCGAAGATTACTTCATCGACTACCGGGTCACCGCGCGCCAGGAAAGCGAGTTCATCGAAAAGATCATCGTGCCCCGCGCCAGTGCTGAACAACTGTTCCGTGCCTACAAAGTTTCCAAGCGTCTGGACGATGACATTTCCGCCGTCTGCGCCGCGTTCAACCTGCGCATCGAAAACGGCGTGATTGCCGACGCCCGCGTCGCCTTCGGTGGCATGGCCGCCACGCCAAAACGCGCGAAAAGCTGCGAAGCCATATTGCTCGGCGCGCCATGGAACAACGCCACCGTCGAACGTGCCTGCGCAGCCCTGGCCGAAGATTTCACACCGCTCTCGGACTTCCGCGCCAGCAAGGAATACCGCCTGCTCAGCGCGCAAAACCTGCTGCGCAAATATTTCATCGAACTGCAAACACCGCACATCGAGACTCGGGTGACCGCTTATGTCTAATCATCACGCTGTAGAGAAGACCCAAGCCGAACTGGCTGAACTGTTCGCCAAGGACTTGACCACCGGTGTCGGCCGCAGCGTCAAGCACGACAGCGCCGCCAAGCACGTGTCCGGTGAAGCGCAGTACATCGACGACCGCTTGGAATTCCCGAACCAGTTGCACGTGTATGCACGCCTGTCGGACCGCGCCCACGCGAAAATCATCAGCATCGATACCAAGCCCTGCTACGCCTTCGAAGGCGTGCGCATCGCCATCACCCACGAAGACGTGCCGGGCCTGAAAGACATCGGCCCGTTGCTGCCGGGCGATCCGCTGCTGGCGATTGATGATGTGCAATTTGTCGGTCAGCCGGTGCTTGCCGTTGCCGCGAAGGATCTGGAAACCGCACGCAAAGCCGCGATGGCCGCAATCATCGAATACGAAGACCTGGAACCGGTGCTGGACGTGGTTGAAGCGTTGCGCAAGCGCCACTTCGTGCTCGACAGCCATACACATCAGCGTGGCGATTCGGCAACTGCACTCTCTACCGCAGAGCACCGCATCCAGGGCACGCTGCACATTGGCGGCCAGGAGCACTTCTACCTCGAAACCCAGATCTCTTCGGTGATGCCGACCGAAGACGGCGGGATGATCGTCTACTGCTCCACGCAAAACCCGACCGAAGTACAGAAGCTGGTGGCCGAAGTTCTCGACGTGTCGATGAACAAGATCGTCGTCGACATGCGCCGTATGGGCGGAGGTTTCGGCGGCAAGGAAACCCAGGCCGCGAGCCCGGCATGCCTCTGCGCCGTCATCGCGCACCTCACCGGCCAGCCGACCAAGATGCGCCTGCCGCGGGTCGAAGACATGCTGATGACCGGCAAGCGTCACCCGTTCTACGTCGAGTACGACGTGGGTTTCGACAGCACCGGTCGCCTGCACGGCATCGCTCTGGAACTGGCCGGTAACTGCGGCTGCTCGCCGGACCTGTCGGCATCGATTGTCGACCGTGCGATGTTCCACGCCGACAACTCGTATTACCTGGGCGACGCGACCATCAACGGTCACCGCTGCAAGACCAACACCGCGTCGAACACCGCTTACCGTGGCTTCGGCGGGCCGCAAGGCATGGTCGCCATCGAAGAAGTGATGGACGCCATCGCCAGGCATCTGGCCCTCGATCCGCTGGCCGTGCGCAAGGCCAACTACTACGGCAAGACCGAACGCAACGTCACCCATTACTACCAGACCGTCGAGCACAACATGCTCGAGGAGATGACCGCCGAACTGGAAGAAAGCAGCCAGTACGCCGAGCGCCGTGAAGCGATCCGTCGCTACAACGCGAACAGCCCGATCCTGAAAAAAGGCCTGGCGCTGACCCCGGTGAAATTCGGCATCTCGTTCACCGCCAGCTTCCTCAACCAGGCCGGTGCGCTGATCCACATCTACACTGACGGCAGCATTCACCTGAACCACGGCGGCACCGAAATGGGCCAGGGCCTGAACACCAAAGTCGCGCAGGTCGTGGCCGAGGTATTCCAGGTGGAAATGGACCGCGTGCAGATCACTGCGACCAACACCGACAAGGTGCCAAACACCTCGCCGACCGCCGCTTCCAGCGGCGCGGACCTGAACGGTAAAGCCGCGCAGAACGCAGCGGAAATTATCAAGAAACGCTTGGTGGAATTTGCCTCGCGGCACTACAAGGTCAGCGAAGAAGACGTGGAATTCCACAACGGTCATGTGCGGGTTCGCGATCACATCCTGACCTTCGAAACGCTGATCCAGCAGGCGTATTTCGCTCAGGTCTCGTTGTCGAGCACCGGGTTCTACAAGACCCCGAAAATCTTCTACGACCGCAGTCAGGCCCGTGGTCGCCCGTTCTACTACTTTGCCTTCGGTGCGGCGTGCTGCGAGGTGATCGTCGACACCCTGACCGGCGAATACAAAATGCTGCGCACCGATATTCTTCATGACGTCGGCGCCTCGCTGAACCCGGCGATCGACATCGGTCAGGTCGAGGGCGGTTTCATCCAGGGCATGGGTTGGCTGACCATGGAAGAACTGGTGTGGAACAACAAGGGCAAGCTGATGACCAACGGCCCGGCGAGCTACAAAATCCCGGCCGTGGCGGACATGCCGCTGGACCTGCGGGTGAAGCTGGTGGAAAACCGCAAGAACCCGGAAGACACGGTGTTTCACTCCAAGGCTGTCGGCGAGCCGCCGTTCATGCTCGGCATCGCCTCGTGGTGTGCGATCAAGGACGCCGTGGCCAGCCTGGGTGACTACAAACATCAACCGAACATCGACGCACCGGCGACCCCGGAGCGGGTGTTGTGGGGCTGTGAGCAGATGCGCAAGTTGAAGGTGGCGAAGGCGGTCGAGGCTGAGCCGGCGGAGTTGGCTTCGCTCTAAGACCGAGGCGCGGCCAATCGCGAGCAGGCTCGCTCCCACAGGGGAATGCGATCCAATGTGGGAGCGATCCTGCTCGCGATGGCGGACTGAAAGACAACACAGATGTCGAGGTGAAACATGTACAACTGGATCGATGCCCTCGCCGACCTGCAATCCCAGGCCGAACCCTGCGTGCTGGTGACCATCATCGAAGAGCTCGGCTCGACGCCGCGTAACGCCGGCTCGAAGATGGTCATCAGCGCCACCCAGACCTTCGACACCATCGGTGGCGGGCATCTGGAATACAAGGCCATGCAGATCGGTCGCGAGATGCTCGCCAGCGGTAAGCAAGACACGCATCTGGAGCGTTTCAGCCTTGGCGCCAGCCTCGGCCAGTGCTGCGGCGGTGTGACCGTATTACTGTTCGAACCGATGGGCCAGGTCCAGGCACAAATCGCCGTGTTCGGCGCTGGCCATGTCGGCCGGGCGCTGGTGCCGCTGCTCGCCAGCCTGCCCTGCCGGGTGCGCTGGATCGACTCGCGGGACGCGGAATTCCCGGAGCAGATCCCCCACGGCGTGCGCAAAATCGTCGCCGAAGAGCCTGTGGATGAAATCGACGACCTGCCCGCCGGCAGCTACTGCATCGTCATGACCCATAATCACCAGCTCGACCTCGAACTCACTGCCGCGATCCTCAAGCGCAACGACTTCGCCTACTTCGGCCTGATCGGTTCGAAAACCAAACGGGTGAAGTTCGAACACCGCTTGCGTGACCGCGGTTTCGACAGCGCGGTGCTGCAACGCATGCGCTGCCCGATGGGCATCGGCGAAGTCAAAGGCAAGTTGCCTGTGGAAATCGCCATCTCCATCGCCGGCGAAATCATCGCCACCTATAACGCGAATTTCGGCCAGCAGACTGCCAGCGCCGGATCATCGATTGCCAAACTGCTGCCTGCTTCACGCCGCAGCCAAGCCATAAACTGAGAGCCACCATGCCTTTGACTCGCAAAGCCTACCGCGCCGCCATCCTGCACAGCATCGCCGACCCCGCCGAAGTAGGGATCGAAGCCTCGTACGCGTATTTCGAAGACGGCCTGCTGGTGGTCGAAAACGGCAAGATCAGCGCCGTCGGTCACGCCACTGAATTGCTGGCAACCCTGCCGGCCGACATCGAGATCATCCATTACCAGGATGCGCTGATCACCCCAGGCCTGATCGACACCCACATCCACTTGCCGCAAACCGGCATGGTCGGCGCTTACGGCGAGCAACTGCTGGACTGGCTCAACACCTACACCTTCCCGTGCGAAAGCCAGTTCGCCGACAAGGCCCACGCCGATGAAGTGGCGGACATTTTCATCAAGGAACTGCTGCGCAACGGCACCACCACCGCGCTGGTATTTGGCAGCGTGCACCCGCAATCAGTGAACTCGTTCTTCGAAGCGGCGCAGCAACTGGACCTGCGGATGATCGCCGGCAAGGTGATGATGGACCGCAACGCGCCGGACTACCTGACCGACACCGCAGAATCCAGTTACGTCGAAAGCAAGGCGTTGATCGAGCGCTGGCACGGCAAGGGTCGCTTGCACTACGCCGTCACCCCGCGCTTCGCCCCGACCAGCACCCCGGAACAACTGACCCTCGCCGGCCAGTTGCTCGGTGAATACCCTGATTTGTACATGCAGACTCACATCAGCGAAAACCTGAAGGAAGTCGAGTGGGTCAAGGAACTGTTCCCCGAGCGCAAGGGCTACCTGGACGTCTACGATCACTACCAACTGCTGGGCGAACGCTCGGTATTCGCCCACGGCGTGCACCTGTGTGACGACGAGTGCGCGCGACTGGCGCAAACCGGCTCGGCCATCGCCTTCTGCCCGACTTCGAACTTCTTCCTCGGCAGCGGCCTGTTCAACCTGCCGATGGCCGAGAAGCACAAACTGAACGTCGGCCTCGGCACTGACGTCGGCGGCGGCACCAGTTTCTCGCTGCTGCAAACGTTGAACGAAGCGTACAAGGTCATGCAGTTGCAAGGTGCGCGGCTGAGCCCTTTCAAATCGCTGTACCTGGCGACCCTCGGCGGCGCGCGGGCGCTGCGCCTGGAGGACAAGATCGGTACGTTGCACCCGGGCACTGACGCGGACTTCCTGGTGCTGGATTACAACGCCACGCCGCTGCTGGGCTATCGCTTGAAGCAGGCCAATAACATTGCCGAGACATTGTTTGTGTTGATGACGCTGGGGGATGACCGGACTGTTCAGCAGACTTATGCGGCAGGGAATCTGGTGCATCAGCGCTAAGGTTTTCCGGGCATAAAAAATCCCCCGTAGCTTTACAGCCCCTGGGGATTTTTTGTCTGTCGGTAAGATCAAAAGATCGCAGCCTCGTTTCACTCGACAGCTCCTACCAGCTCCTACCAGCTCCTACAGGATTACGCATTCCAATGTAGGAGCTGTCGAGTGAAACGAGGCTGCGATCTTTTCAGCTGCACTCGACAATCAGAGTTTTGCGCTAGAACGACCCGGCTTCTTGGTCTGCAACAAATGCGAGAACACTGCATGCAAATCATCCGACGCGCTTTCTTCGTCGAGGTTGAGTTTGCTGTCGATGTGGTCCATATGGTGCATCATCAGGTCCACCGCCAGCTCACCGTTGCGCGCTTCAATCGCATCGATCAGTTGGGTGTGTTCATCATAAGAACAGTGCGAGCGGTTGCCGCTTTCGTACTGGGCAATGATCAACGAGGTCTGGGACACCAGGCTGCGCTGGAAGCTGATCAGCGGTGCATTCTTCGCTGCTTCGGCCAGTTTCAGGTGGAATTCGCCCGACAGACGGATACCGGCACCGCGATCGCCACGGGAGAAGCTGTCGCGCTCGTCGTTGACCATCTGCCGCAACTCGGCAATCTGCTCGACGGTCGCGTGCTGCACCGCCAGTTCAGTGATCGCCCGTTCCACCAGGCGGCGTGCGAGGAACACCTGACGGGCCTCTTCGACGCTTGGGCTGGCAACGACCGCGCCACGGTTTGGTCGCAGCAAGACCACGCCTTCATGGGCCAGGCGCGAGAGCGCGCGGCGAATGATGGTGCGGCTGACCCCGAAAATTTCCCCAGCGCTTCTTCGCTCAACTTGGTGCCGGGCGCCAGGCGCTGTTCGAGGATGGCCTCGAAGATATGCGCGTAGACAATATCGTCCTGGGTACCGCTGCGGCCGGCTTTGCCTGCTCGCGGTTGTTTCTTGAGGGGCTGCAACTGTTCGTTCATGGGCACTCGAGTCGGGAGAACTGCGGCGAATAGACCGTGACTGTAATACGGCACAGTAGGTCGCTGGCAAGTATCGCGTAAAAAACACCGCGATTGTACACAATGGATGGTGGCAACACGACTGTATGGCTGTTTGTGGCCTCGGCTGTATTGCAACGGTGCGTTACATTTGAGTTTAGGCTTGAACGCGGAATCCGCCGCTCGCATGCGATCCCTTGTTTGTGTAGGAGCTGCCGAAGGCTGCGATCTTTTGATCTTAAAAAATCAGGATCAAAGATCGCAGCCTTCGGCAGCTCCTACATTGGGCGGCAGCGCTGCGGACATCTTCATACGTATAAGGAACACCGCTGTCATGAACGACGCCACGCACACTCAGTTGCGCCCCTGGGCCGACACGTCACCCTCGGCCATCGTCGCCGGGTTCATCGCGATGATGACCGGCTACACCAGTTCCCTGGTCCTGATGTTCCAGGCCGGGCAAGCGGCAGGCCTGAGCAGTGGGCAGATTTCCTCGTGGATCTGGGCGATCTCGATTGGCATGGCGGTGTGTTCGATTGGCCTGTCCCTGCGTTATCGCACGCCCATCACCATCGCCTGGTCGACCCCGGGCGCGGCGTTGCTGATCACCAGCCTCGGCGGTGTGACTTACGGTGAAGCCATTGGCGCCTACGTCACCTGCGCGGTGCTGGTGACGATTTGCGGCTTGACCGGCAGCTTCGAACGGCTGATGAAGAAGATCCCGGCCTCGCTGGCCGCGGCGCTGCTGGCGGGGATTCTGTTCAAGATCGGCAGCGAGATTTTCGTCGCTGCCCAACATCGCACCGCGCTGGTGCTGGGGATGTTTTTCACCTACCTGGTGGTCAAGCGCCTGTCGCCGCGTTACGCGGTGCTCGCCGCGCTGCTGATCGGCACGGCGCTGTCGGGGTTCATGGGGCTGCTGGATTTCAGCGGTTTCCACCTGGAATTGGCGACACCGGTCTGGACCACACCACACTTCTCTCTGGCGGCGACCATCAGCATCGGCATCCCGCTGTTCGTGGTGGCGATGACCTCGCAGAACATGCCAGGCATCGCCGTGTTGCGCGCCGACGGTTACAACGTGCCGGCCTCGCCGTTGATCACCACCACCGGCATCGCCTCGTTGCTGTTGGCACCGTTCGGTTCCCACGGCATCAACCTGGCGGCGATCAGCGCGGCGATTTGCACCGGGCCGCACGCCCATGAAGATCGCAACAAGCGTTACACCGCCGCAGTCTGGTGCGGGATTTTCTACGGGATTGCCGGAGTGTTCGGCGCAACGCTGGCGGCGTTGTTTGCCGCGCTGCCGAAAGAGTTGGTGCTGTCGATTGCCGCGCTGGCGCTGTTTGGCTCGATCATCAATGGCTTGAGCATTGCCATGAGCGAAGTGAAGGAACGCGAAGCGGCGCTGGTGACCTTTATGGTCACGGCATCGGGGCTGACGCTGTTTTCCATCGGGTCGGCGTTCTGGGGGATTGTGGCGGGGGTTCTGACGTTGCTGATTTTGAATTGGCGTAAAGCCTAAAAAGCAAAAGATCGCAGCCTCGTTGCACTCGACAGCTCCTACACAGCTCCTACATTGGAATACGTTGCCCTGTAGGAGCTGTGTAGGAGCTGTCGAGTGCAACGAGGCTGCGATCTTTTGATCTTAAAAAAAAACGGCGACCCAAAGGTCGCCGTTTTCTATGACATCAAGCTACCGGATTGATCGGCTTTTCCGGGTACCAGACGTCCAGCAGCGGGCTGACGGTTGCTTCAGTCAGTTCGCTACGGCCTTTAAGCCAGGCTTCAACAGCGGCGCGCTGCTCTTCGGACACCGAGCCACGCTTGATCAGGCAAACCAGACCGAAGTCGTCGCCGCCAACATAACCCAGACCGTTGGCTTCCATGGCTTCTTTCAGGAACGCATCGAGGAAAGCATCAATGGCTTCATCAGCCAAATCTTCTTTGAAATCCAGGTTCAGCTCGAAACCCAGCTCCTTCGTTTGACTATTTAGCGATAGCTGTCACTATCGCTTGCATAGCTCTATTTCAGCCATCTAAATCCAATGGCAAGAATAATAAGAAATGACAATTATCAAAAACACTTACTCTATACGTCACCATCCGCTCACTGCGATCGACGAAAACGTGGCGGATCTGGTCATTAAAGGCGCCGCGGAACATCAGCTCGCCAGCGGCGTGGCGAACTATGCCATCCGCCCCCCACTGCAGATACTTGAAGCCTATTGCGATATCACCGGCCAGAGGATCAGCATGGCCACGCTCAAGAGTCCTGCCATCGAGAAAATCCTCCGCGGCTTTACAGCTGCGATGGCTGGGAAGGAATTTGTGGAGCTGAAAGGCGACCTTTCTAAGGTGTACTGCAGACACCTTTTCCAGGCACTTACTATGGCTCAGACCCACCTGCCCGGCGCCCACTCCGTTGCGTGGGAATCCTTAATGTTCGCTCCAAGTGCGACCGAATGCACCAGGATGGCGGCAGCTAGCGACTTTCACCGATGGTATTGGAAGGGGTGGACGATTCAGTGGCAGAGGCATCCCGGCATTCACCTTCGACTGGCACAACTCGTCAAGCCTTACGGGCAAGATTTTGTTGAAAAAATCTATCGTGCCTTAGAGATGCATTATCGCAACAGAGCCAGGGCTTTTCGCGCTGAATGGAACTATATGTTCGACTACCTGAGTGCAAACGACACTGCTTGGCCAAAGAGCACATTCTCCACAGAAGCCGGTGTAAAACATTTCATGCACGCATTCACCCTTTCTTATTTCACCCGTTCGAAAGAGATGGAGAAAGACGCTAAATCTCAAATCAAGAACTGGAACAAATTCTTGAATGCAGTTGAGGGCTGCCTGTGCATAGGGGAAATCTGGGCAAAATTAGGTTCCTCGATCAGAAGACCGCTTCCCTCTACCAAACACGGGTCGGAAACCAAGGTCCATAAGCGCGAGGATGGCATTCTTGTTCAGGAAAAACTGCTGACATCCATTCCTTTGCATGTCACCGACTCGGAGGCAATTGATCTACTTTTTTCACATCAAGAATGACCTTTCCACTGTTCGGAAATGGTCGACACATCAAACAGCAGATCTGAAAAAACGTCACGATCATCGTATGGCGCTGGCCGCTCTAGGCACTCCGATCATTGAATATCAAGGGTATAACGTTGCTAAGCGATACAGCTTAGCCGACGTCTGCGCAACATTGGAGTCCGTTGATTCTAAAGTACCTGTCAGTTTTCTATGCAAGATCTACAGGCACGTCACTGGGGAACCTTGCAAATCCCCCAAGTTAGCGAACGTGTATGGCTACCCCGTTACCGGTAGCCTGTTTCCGCACCAGTGCGCGCTTGTAGTAGAGCATCCTGAAATCACCACTGAATTTCTGAAGGGATTTGAGCTTTACGACATAAACGGACAGATGTCAGGATTCGATGAAGATAAGCGGCTACTTATTGGTTTCAAAGACCGGAAACAATCCGACGTCAGGCAGCAGATCATTGAGCTGAACGATACCTCGTTCAACATCGTCCAGGACATCATCGAAATCACTCGTTTCGGTAGAAACAAACTACGCACCCAAGGCAGTGACAGTTACCGCTACCTCTTCTTGACATCGGGCAGAGGAATCGCTCCTTTCCTGCAAGCAAGAGTAACCGTCTGGAATGAAGGTTTGTTCAAAAATAATTCAGGTCTGCGTGGCGAACTGATCACTCAGTTCTCCTCCCATAGCGATCTGGCGGAAGGAGAACTGGTTGAGTTCATTAAACGCATCCGCCTGACCAGAATTCGCGCATCAAGGGCCGTAGAGATATTCATCCAGAGCAAAAGCTCAGAGGCTATGTCCAAGGCCCTAGGTCATGAGCATTACTACCCTGATTTACTGAGTCACTACCTCCCAGACTCGATCATGGCCTTCATCAAAGCGCGCTGGATTCGCATCTTCCAAAAGGCAATGGTCTGTGAAGTCATGAAGGACAGCCCGTATCTTCTGAGAGTGACCCGATTCAACGACATGGAAGAATTGAATATGTTCTTGGAGAACCACCGCATCAAGGAAATCCCCGCCGAGGCGGCGGACCCTGAGCGCTCCGATGAGCGCAAAACCGTAGCTGGCAGTGAAGCCGTATTGTCTATCGGCGTTCCCTTCCTTGCCTCCCTGCTCTCACTTGAAGCCGCGGTAAAGGCTTCATCTGATCGAGACCGCGTTTGCGGAAAAGCCGAGTACTGGTCGACATTTGCAGACAAAATAAAATCAGAAATCAACAATGGCTATAACCGGATACTAAAAAAACATTTGGATGCAGCAATGAAGTTGGTGGACGCAACAAAGATGGAGGACTTGATCTATGTCCCTGCTCACTGGGTATGAATTTCTTGACACCTTCGGGCTATCAGACAAGTCCGCATTCACTTCAGCATCTTGGCTGCACAGCGATTTCAATCAAAACCGGTGGAAAACTCAGACCCACCAAAAAAAATCAAACGAACTCAATTGGGGTGTACATCTTTGGAACGGAAGTATATTGACCGACAGTGTAAATGAGACACTGCTCAGGTCATTGAAGCATCTACTCATCATTGGCACTAATGGGGTTAACGAAGAATTCGTCACCCTTGCTCCTGTTTCTCAGAATATGCGTCTGACAGGTACTCTGCGGGTGATCGACTACCTGCTGATCAATGCTTCCAAGCTCAATCTCGTAGAGTTCGGTCTCGCGGCCATGGATGCGGATGACCTCAAAGGCATGCTCAACCAACTTGCCTCTTCTCCTTCGGCTCAAGACTCCATTTATGCATGGCATGAGCGCGCATCGGCTTACTGCAATAACCTGCTAAACAGTCTTAGCGATAGCGAGGTCCAAGAGATTTTTGCCAAGCATCCGTCCATGGAAGTCGTCAGCGACGATCAATTTGAGGACCTCAAACTACAGATTACGATTGCCGACATTCCAAGAGCTCGTGCTGCGCTAATGAAGGCAGGCATGTATTACGGGTACGCCAATCGTGGGTATAGAATCAGCACCAAAAAAATGTCGGAACGTATTTATACAGATGCATTACGCGGGTGGCAGACCCCGAAATCGGCTCTGGAAGTGCTGAGTTTTTACCCTACTGAGGGGTACTACACGCGTGAATTACCACGAGTCAAGATTACCACTGGAGAGTCGGAAACTCTCCAAGATACGTTTTACTTCAGTTATCGCTACGTGCTCGTTGCCAGCGCCGCACTTGCGACGTTAGGGCTTCCCGCACCCGCAGATACTGACACCATCGCGGATTACGTTCCGAAAGTCACTGAATCCTCCAGATTCAGGAGCGTACCTTCGGGTAACCTTCTAAAGCTATTCAAAAGCAGCCTGGATTTTCATGTCGAGCAAGGCAGGAAGATTCTGAACGGCTTCGTCAGGGTGGCAGCTTACTGCCACGCGCAAAATCTTCGGATGTCCCAGCTTTCCGATTCGGAGTTTTTGAGAATTATCGGTCCAGAGCTTACAAGCCTCGGCGTCAAGAAATTAGGTCTTTCGAGCCATCGAAGAACCAAAACCAGAACGCCTCGAAAAGGCACCCGAGAAGTGTACTTCCGACACTTGCGAGCCAACCATGGGCTGCTTGAACTTGTATACGTTTACCAGGGTTGTGTTCAGCTAGTCGTTGGAGTGATTATGGCGCGCCGCCAGGATGAACTTCTCACTTTGAAATCCGAAAAGTGCCTGGACAAAACCAAATCATGGCTTGTTTTCAGCCTAGCTAAATCCACTCGCAGAGCTCTGGGATTAAGGCAGCGCGAATCACGGCCAATCGATGCAATTGCCGTGGAAATGATCGAGGAACTGCTTCGTTTTCAGAAGCTGCTCAAGCGTCTGGGTGTTATCGACAAGCTGACTGATTTGTTCTCGACTCCATCATCCCTCGGCCACAATGGGCTGCTCGACTGCTCGCTCTATCTCTACAACCGCAACTTGGACTTTGCCTGCGACTACTTCGAGAGTGATATCACTGCAGCAGGAGAGCGTTACTACGTCCGTCAGCACCAACTGCGGCGTTTCTTTGCCATCATGTTTTTCTATACGAATAACTTCGGCGAACTGGACACTTTACGCTGGATGCTCGGCCAACGTGACGTGGAGCACGTGTGGCGGTACCTTTCAGAATGCCTAGAACCAAAAGACATCCGTATGGCGAGCAGTCGCTATTTTACCGATCTTGCGAAAAGCGAGCGTCTTGAAAACTACCAAAACCTGCAGGAGTTGCTATTTGCGGAGTTCGGCACTTACAGGTTTTCCCTAGTCGATGAAAACCGCATTGAGAGCTTTCTTGCGGGAATGCTGGAAGAAGGCAAAGCACGGATTGAGCCGCATTTTTTCAAGGGTGAGGATGGCAACACCATGAAAATTCTGTTCATTATCAGTTGAGAAAAAAATGAACACAACGTCCAAGCGCGAGATAATTGATCAATCTATTAATAATATTTTTAGATTACTTATTGACGCAGCGAGCTCTCCAGATAGTTATGTCGATGCTGAGCATATTGTGACAGCGTTGAAGAGCCAGAGCAGCCTTTGTTCTTTGGATATAGAGTTCGCAATAAGCGATGAGCAGCTCACCATCCGTCCGATGAGTCTCAATACCCTCAAAAAAGGTTAGCCGAGAGTGGACTAGATAGAGACTTCCAGCACCTAGACAAGCTTCGGGCGTACGCACAGAAGGCAATAAAAAGCTTTAGTGAAGAACTCAGCGCCCCTAAAAAAAGAACAAAATCTGACCTGACGGACAAAATCGAAGAGCTCACGACCACTATTACCACACTTCATGCTGTAAACATGGTTCTTGTACAGGCCTTGGAGGTTAATCGGAGAGATCTGATAACGATCGGCGATACCCCAAACACAGGACTGCGGCAAAAAAGAATCAATGATGCAATAAAACGAATTATTAAAATATTAGGATTGAATCCCGCCCCATTTGATGACGTCGCCATTTTGTCCATGAACAACCATTTAAAATTGGTACCCCATGAAAAAGCGAATCGTTAACTATCCTGAATCATCCCAACTTTTTACGCCTATTCCGAGCCTAAAGCTATATGATTATTTAACTCAGGATAACCTCAAGACGCTTGATGGAAGCAACCTTCCGTTTATGACTTGGCCTGATGGCTCTCCTTGCCTGCAGGCAAACGCCTACATTATCAAAGTGCGCATGCAGCCCGGTCGTGGCGGGAATGGCCCATCGAGATTTGGCAGTAAAGGCGGCACATTTGGAGATTATGCCGGCAAGATCAGTCATCTGATCAGATTCTGTTATTACAATAAACTTAACTTCATATCCCTGTCAGACGATGACTTCTGTGAGTTCATGGATGGTTTACGCGCCGAATCCAAGCCAAACAACCCCCAGCAACTTAAAAGAAATGAGCGGACACTCACCAGCATAGGAAGACGGTGCTTGAATTTTCTGACATATATTGGCGAAATGAATCAGATCAAAAATTTTGTGGGCATTTGCGGAACCATCTCAATTGAAATGGTCAGTTCGATTGGCTACCGAAATGGAAAAGCATTCACGCGTTCCAGCATTCACCACAGGTCGTTCAGAACGGCCAGTGCCAAAAAAACTCGCAGGCCTATTGCGGAAGCGACTATCGCGAAGTTGCGCGAAGGGGTTAATGAGATTTCGACATCAGAATTTTTGTGCAATCGCCGACAATTAATGATTTCCTTGTTTGAGGAGCTGGGCGCCCGACGAGGAGAGATTCAGTCTATAAAGGTTGCCCAAGTGTTGGCTGCCAGTACAATGAAAAAACCAACAATTTTGGTCACTACCCTAAAGCGAGGGGGAACAGGTCTGACGCGCGAGCTGAGGCTCAGCCCCCCATTGGTTGATGATCTTTTAACTTACATCCGGGTTGATAGACGTGACATCATGAGGAGATTCAAGGGCGTTCCTGACCATGGTTTTCTCTTTGTCACCGAGCGGGGCGGACGCGCGCTCAAGGCAGACACCTTCACAACCGAATTTTCATTGATCCGAAATGCGGCAGGCATCGAAGAACAAGCCTGCGCACATCTATTCAGGCATGCGTATTGCACCAATATCGTCGCCGACCTCATTGCTGAGACAAAAGCTCTCAGCCCCGACTCTTTCAGACAAACGCTGATGACCAACAAAATGTTGGCCGAGCATGCTATGTCCAGGAGCGGACACGCAACTCTGGAAAGCCTACTCGATTACGTAGACGCCGCTTTCCGAATAAAATCCAAATTTGAACAGGTCATCCATAATGTCGAAGTCGCCAATTGTTATGAACGATACGAGCGACGGAGAAAGCGCCTGCTTCAAGACTTAAAAAATGGAAAGATCAGCAAGGAGCAATACATTGAACGCGAAGAGGCCCTGACAGCTGCTATGGATCGTGACCTCTTGGCAGCGTAATGCCTCACTACACGATATACCCCCGACTAGAATGCTCAGTTTAAAACAACCAGCAATAGGGTTTCAGATGACCTTTCGAAAATGGAAGACCTTTACGAATGCGATGAGTGCCACTAGTTGAACTGTAGGAATATAGCATTAGCCTCAAATGCCCGAAGTTTAATATTGACCTCAGAAGCAGATAAACCCTACTCAAGAATTTTATGTACTCCTGCTCAACTGTGGATTCGATAAAATCAGACGCTGCTGTAATCTACAAGGTACCAAGCGGAAAACTGGTTGAGATTACAGAGCTGTTGCCGCATAGGTGGGCACCCGTTTAATCAGGCGGGCGTGATGGGCAAGGGCTTACTGACATTAGATAGGAGTATCACCCATTTATGACAATTCCTTATGTAAAAAATCTTCATTATCTGGACAGATAAATAAGCACAAATGTAGTAATCAACTAATCCCGGACACGACGTTAAGTTTTTCTCAGCCTGAGCTGATGGCAGTCCACCGTTAAATTGGTGCGGCCGAATCCAGTTGTACCGATGCATCAGATAGTGACTGATGTCCTGATGGGCTTCTTGGACCGTCATGTAGCCCACGGTCGGTATCCATTCAGTTTTCAAACTCCGGAACACACGCTCCATCGGCGCGTTGCCCCATAAACACCTCGATCAAAGGTGTTGCGACGGCCGATTGAATCCGCTTTGTGACGCTGTTGCAACGTATGCGATCCATAAACCCCACATTTTAAAGGTAACCGCTCCACGAACCCCACATTCAAAGCCGCGATTTGATGCCTGATGCTGTGCTCCCGATCTCTTTCAGAAGCCAGCGGCCATGATGCGTCCCGATGCCAAAGTTGAAAAAGTGTACCTCTACCCTAAACCCGTAGACTTTCGAAAATCCATCGACGGCCTAGCCGCACTGGTGGAGTTGGATATCAAAGTGGCGGTGTTCGATCCGGTGCTTTTCGTCTTTCTCAACAAACCCCGCAATCGGGTGAAGATTTTGTATTGGGAACGCAACGGCTTTTGCCTTTGGCTCAAACGCCTTGAATCCGAACGCTTCAAAACATCGCCCGATCACACCGACGAAGCCATCGTGCTGACGGTCCAGGAGCTGAACTGGCTGCTCGATGGTTTTGATCTGTGGCGCAACCGTCCACATCAGGTTTTGACACCTCGATTTGTCGCCTGATTCGGTATAATCCACGGCATGATTTCCATGCCCGACGACCTTCCCGATGACCTGACTGCGCTCAAGCAATTACTTGCTCAGATGCAGTCCAAGGTTGTTCATCTCGAAGAAGAAAATGCGCTGCTCCGTCAGCGTCTCTTCGGGCGTAAATCCGAACAAACAGTCGATCCAGCGACCCCGCAATTGGCTCTTTTTAATGAAGCCGAAAGTGTCGCTGAACCTGCCGCCGAAGAGGGGAGGAAGAAGTCGTCGCTCCGACCAAACGCCGTGGCAAACGCAAACCTCTGCCCGCCGACTCGCCCCGTATCGAAGTCATCCACGAACTGCCCGAGCACGAGCTGACTTGTGCTTGCGGCTGCCGCAAGCACGCCATCGGCGAAGAAACCAGCGAGCAGCTGGAAATCGTGCCGATGCAGATCCGCGTGATCAAACACATCCGCAAGGTCTACGCTTGCCGTGGCTGTGAAACCGCGCCGGTCACCGCTGACAAGTCAGCGCAATTGATTGAAAAGAGCATGGCCAGTCCCAGCGTGTTGGCGATGTTGCTGACCACCAAATACGTCGACGGTCTGCCGCTGCATCGCTTCGAAAAAGTACTCGGTCGCCACGGCGTCGATATTCCACGACGAACCTTGGCACGCTGGGTCATCCAGTGCGGCGAACACCTGCAACCGCTGCTCAACTTGATGCGTGACCGGCTGCTGGAAAGTCGCGTAATCCACTGCGACGAAACGCGTGTCCAGGTGATGAAAGAGCCTGATCGAGAGCCGACTAGCCAATCCTGGATGTGGGTACAAACCGGCGGACCGCCGAATCAGCCAGTGATCCTTTTTGATTACTCGACCAGCCGAGCGCAAGAGGTGCCGTCGCGCCTGCTCGAAGGTTATCGCGGCTATCTGATGACCGACGATTACGCCGCTTATAACGCCTTGGGCGCGCAGGCTGGAGTCGAACGTTTAGGCTGCTGGGCACATGCGCGACGCAAGTTTGTCGAGGTGTTGCCGCTGACCGAAAACTGACCCAGTGGGGATGCGGACAAAAACTTGGACTGGTTATGCCGCGAAGCCCAGGCTTTCACGATACTCAATGGGACTGAGCGCGCCGAGGGAAATCTTGATTCGTTTTTCGTTGTACCAGCGAATGTATGAATCCAAGGCCTGAATGAACTGCTCGATGCTCGTTGACTGCCAGTTGCGAGGATAGAACAGCTCCGTTTTCAGTCGGCCGAAGAAACCTTCACAAGCCGCGTTGTCAGGTGAGCAGCCTTTGCGCGACATCGAACGAATCAGCTTCGCATCAGCGATGCGCGATAGCCAGCCGGGCCAGCGGTAGTGAGCGCCACGATCGGAGTGAACAACAGGCCGTTTATCGTTGCTGGCCACCGTTTCGACAGCGGCATCCAGCATCGTGTTCACAAGCTCGGCGTCGGGACGCGTGCCGATCGACCAACTGATTACCTTCCCATCGAAGCAGTCGATCATGGGGGACAGGTACACCTTGCCGGCCGGGATCTGGAACTCCGAGATGTCGGTCAGCCATTTCTCATTCGGAGCTAGGGCCGTGAAGTCGCGGTTGAGGAGGTTTTCCGGCGCCGGACTGATCTCCCCGAGGTAGGAACCGTATCGACGCCGTTTCGGCTTGGCGACGACTAGGCACTCCTGCTTCATCAAGCGCTGCACCACCTTCTCTGAAAGGCGCACACGCTGCCTGCTCAACGAAGCTCGCATCCGACGGTAGCCATAGCAACGATGATTGCGCTCGAATATGTCCGCCATGGCACGACGCGCTTCGGTGTACTTTTCCGCGACCTGCATTCGGGCTCGATGATAGAAATAGGAGCTTCGGGCCAAGCCCAACGCGTCAAGCAGCTCTAGCAAGGAGTACCTCTGCCTTAGGGCATCAGCCAGCAATGTCTTCTCCCGATTGGTCAGGACTTGCCGGTTGATGCCCGTCTCTTTTTTATGAGTTCATTCGCCCTCATCAACAGGTCATGTTCAAGCTGCAAACGGCGAACATCGAGCTGGAGAGATTCGAGTTGCCGCTGCAACTCCTCTCGTTCCGGTGACGATGAGGGTTCAAGCCGACACTTCATGGATGGGGATACCTCTGGGCCGAGTAGCTGGTTTTTCCAGTTGTACAAGGTCGGCCTGCACACGCCCAGTTTTTGAGCCAGGGCTTTCGCACTTTCTTTTCGCGTGCACAGCGCGATGACCGCTGCCTGCTTCACCGCTGGCGGCCGGGCTAACCCGTCTGATCGACCGACAATACGCGTATGCAACTCGGGGTGCATTTCGTAAATCCAGGCACGCAACGAATCCCGCGCGGGGTAGCCCAACGCCTTGATGGTAGCGGCGATGTTGCGACCGTATTCGAGATAGTGCCCGACAGCCTTTTCCCTTTGGGCCAGTGAGTACTTCGACTTCGAGTTCTCGTAGCCACGCGGCAGGTCGAGGCATCGCTCATACTCTGCGTGCCAGCTCTTCAAAGAGTTCTTCGTCGGGTAGCCCAACTGACGAATAGTTGCCCCGGTTCGCTTGCCCAGTTTGATGTAGAGCTTGACCGCTCGGATACGGTCTTCGTATGAGTACATGAACTACCTCCAGGTAGTCCAAGATTTCCGCCGCATCCCCGGTGGGTCAGTTTTCAATCAGCGCCAACAGTCGAGGCGCAAAAAGTGCAACCCAAGGGCAAAACCGGGCGTGCCGATATAGCCCTGAATCTGATCAACAAGCTGTACGGTATCGAGCGAGATTTAAAAGAAGTCGGCGATGAACATCGCCATGAAGGTCGACAGCAAAACAGCCTGCCTGTCCTGGCGCAGTTACGTGCCTGGCTGGAGAAAACGCAGTCTCAGGTGACGGCGCAAAACGCGCTGGGCAAAGCCATCAGTTATCTGGCCAACAACTGGGACAAGTTAGTGCGCTACACCGAAGCCGGTTTTTTGCCGATCGACAACAACGCGGCAGAGCGTACGATCAGGCCCTTTGTGATCGGGCGCAAGAACTGGCTGTTCAGCGACACGCCCAAAGGCGCGAGGGCCAGCGCTCAACTTTACAGTTTGGTCGAGACGGCTAAAGCCAACGACCAAGAGCCCTATGCGTGGCTGCGCCATGCACTTGAACGGTTGCCGCAAGCCGCCGCAGTAGAAGACTTCGAAGCCTTGCTGCCGTGGAACTGCACGCCGCAAATACCAAGATAGCTATACGCCCCACCTTTAAAATGTGGGGTTTATGGATCGCATACCCTGCATTGGATGAGTGGAGCAGGAAGCTACCTGAACAGGTGATACGCTCCCCACTCAGCAATGGGGGTAGCGAATGGCTCGGCACCATCAAAATCACGATCAGCACTCAGAGCAGGTAACCTCCGCTAGTTCTTCGGTTGGTCACAAGCGATACAAGTTGGTTGATCTAATACAGCAGTGTGATTTCGATTTACCTGAATCACCTGAAATCGTGCTTTGGCGTGACGCGCCCGCTGTCGGAGCGGAGGTCGTGCCGGAAGTGGCTCGGGGTGACAGAGCCCATGAACTCTGTCCTTCTACCCAGAAGCTTTTCGGCGAGACTGGCGTCCTCGAACAGTAGGATGGCGTTCGAAGGCTTTTACTGAAGGGCATTTATTGTGTGAACTCGATAGGTTTTTATCATCTTTTTTGTGATTTCTTTTTTCGGGAGTCGCAGAAAAAATGAATTTTTTCCTGTGTTTCCGGGTGGGTATGAATCATCTATTTTGAGACCCTACACCAGCGGCAGCGCCAAACAAAAAGGCCAACGCACATGCGTTGGCCTTTTTTTATCGCTTTTAGAAAATCAAAAGATCTTTACTCGGTGACGAACACAACACTCTCCAACCGATACCCATACCCATAAATCGTCAATAACTGCCAACCCCAATCAGCCGTCAGCCGTCAGCCGTCAGCCGTCAGCCCGAGCTTATTGCGAAGGCGATAAATGTGAGTATCCAGCGGTCTAGAAGAGCAATGCACCCAGGCCGTCGATGGACTTTCGAAAATCTACAGGCTTCGGGTAGAGGTACACTTTTTCAACGCTGGCATTGGGACGCATCATGCGTGATGGGCTCCTGATGGAAATCGGGAGCACAGCATCAGCCGTCAGCTATCCGCTTGGAATGTGGGGTTCATGGAGCGGATACGCCAAAAGAGGGCACAACTGGGGGTATTCATCCCGCATGTAGGCCCATGATCAAGAGCATGATCTTTACACTGCACGGAACTACAGAGCAGGACGGCAGGCTCGTCTTATGCCGTTAGACATTTAACTGTTTCCGAATGACTTCGGAGTTCTTGTCGACTGCTCCCAGCAACGATCTTCGTGTGTTTGCTGAGATATTGACATGCGTTCATAAGCACGCTGTCTTGCATTTCGCTTTTTTAGCTCACTTTTTGTCATTTTCAGAGCTTGACTGCAATAGACCTTACTCATCAATATTTTTTCATCCAAAAATAAAATTACCCACTCTCACTTTAAAAAAATCCCTTCATACTCATCGAGCAATAAATAAATATCTACCTGCTTAATAGGCTAGCGGAAAGGAGACCGCATATTTTATATCTACGCAGACACCTCACTAAATATTTTTCACCTCGTGAATTACGGAACGGTATCTGTGGCCTGGCAATTTTCGCTAATATTTCTTCCTGGTAAACCGCCCACGAATCAGTACAAAAAACAGCGGTACAAAAAACACCCCAGTAGCGTCGCACTGAACATTCCGCCAGCACGCCCATACCGATGGCCTGCCGCCCCGCCGAACCGGCACCACTGCTCAAGGCCAACGGCAGCACGCCGAACATGAACGCCAGCACCGTACCGATCCCCCCCACTGGCACCACCAACATCACAAAGAACGGTACTGACCAACTTTCATACAGCGCCGCGAGGCTCAAGAATACAAATATGATGGACACTGCATAAAGCAGCGGTGCCTGGGAACCCGACTGGCGCTCCTGAAAGGACTGCCCGCTCCACTCGTGACCGATGCCTTCGGGCAATTGCTTGATGAGCGCTTTCACCTCGGCCACGGCCTCGCACGAGCTGACGCCCGGTGCTGGATCACCTATCAGGCCTAGGGCCTTGATAACCTGTGAGCCTCTTGATAGTCCGTGCGATGAATCAGAAGCGGTAAGTGGCGCCAATACCAAAACCGTTCGCCCAGTTTTCATACTCGGCATTATAGGTTTGGCCAAGTTCGTTGCGGTTGTTAACCGTGACCGCTTCTTCCTTGAGGTAGGAATAAGCGAGGTCGATCGTCAGATCGTCGGTTGGGCTCCAGCCAGCACCCAGACTAAAAATCTGGCGATCACCAGTAGGGATACGCGGGGATCGATCGACATTGTTGGTCGGCGATTGGTCAATTGAAAGACCAGTACGCAGTACCCATTGCTTGTTCAACTGGTACGACACACCGATGGCGTGAGCCCAGGTGTCGTGCCAGTTCTGATCTTCAGTAATTTCGCCAAACTGCGTGACCAGCGCGCCAGGCACGCCGTCGTTCTGCACGCTGATTTCTTTCAGACGGCTCCAACGAGTCCAGGTACTGCCTGCGTACAACGTCCACTGATCATTCAGTTCGTGAGTCACCGAGAAGTCCACCGACTCAGGCGTGGTGACATCCAATGAAGCATCGTACTTCTGATTCGGGCTCAGACCTGCCGCCGACAGCAGGCCGTAGTTGACGTGGGTGTCGCCCTCCAGTGTGTAATCCACTTTCGAGTGATAGGTCAGGCCAGCACGCGTGCTGTTGGTCAACTGAGCGAGTATCCCGATGTTGTAGCCCAATGCCGTGTCGGTGCCTTTGATATGCACCTCTCCATCAGGCGCTGCTTGAGTGAGCGACAAATCTGACTCGAGGGTTCCTTCGATATGGTTAAAAGTCGGGCCAAAACCGATGGAAATATAATCGTTGAAGGAGTAGCTGACAGTAGGCTGCAGCGAGATAACTTGAACTTCGCTCTTGCTGCCGAAATATTTACCGGCAAAACCGTTTTCGTAATCGGCAACCAAGCCAAACGGCGCGTAAACGCCAACACCGATAGCCCATTGTTCATTGATAGGTTTGACGTAGAAACCCATCGGAACGGTAACGAAGGGAACCATATCACCTTGGCTGGTCCCCCCGTTCGGGCTGGAACTGACATGGCTGATATCAGAGTATGCGTTGAGGAAGGTGACACCGCCGGTAACTTGCTCACGCTTGAGGCGCGACATGCCGGCAGGGTTACCGAACACGGTACTGGCATCGTCGGCAGCCGATGAGCGTCCAGCAAAACCGACCCCCATTCCACTTATGCTTTGTTCGTTGAGGGCAAACCCCGCTGCGAGGGCTTGGGTCGAGACGCAGGTAAAGGCGAGACTCAGAGTGCTTCCGAGCATTATTCTTTTCATAGTCAAATACCAGATAATAGAAGAGAAAGACCATCAACGCTTAAAGTTAGAGTTCACCAGAAACCAGCGGCAATCACTTCAACAGACTAAAATGACTACGTGCCGAGTCCCAATTTCCATTCAACGCATAAATACACCCAGCAAAACGGGGTCTTGGTGAAAGGTTCTGTAGAGAGGAATAATATAAATCAGAATAAAACAGGTAGTTATGAGACTTGTCTTGAAAAACGTTTATCCCGCACCTTCCTGGCCCAGCCCCACGCGCAAAAATTCACTGAATTTCAGACATATCTCATAGCGCTGCTCATCAATCCCGGAAGAAAATCACTGACATAAATCACCGGCACGTGTTTCCGACAGAACCGTGCGGCATACTAAAAATTATGGTGAGCAACATGAGAACATCAGCCTTGGTAACCGGCGTGAGTCGTGGCATTGGCTACGCAATCACTGAATATTTAGCCTCGCAAGAGATCGACCTGATATTGCTGCCACAGGATCCAGAAAGGCTTCGCCAGGCTAAGCAGTCAATTATCGCAGCACATCCAAAATGTGAAGTGAGCACTGCCCTCATCGACATGAACAGCGTAAGAAAAATCGAAAATCAGCTAGACGCGATCATTGAGCATTATCCACCCATTTCAATATTTATAAACTCCGAAGGAATTCTGAGATTCGGCGCATCAGAAATGCCGGTAGCGCAACTACTTGAGCTGCTAACGATAAACTTGATATCCACACTCGTCATTTCAAACAAATTGGCCGCGAAAATTAAATTGCGCAGAGCTGGCCATATATTCACCCCCTCCTCAATCGCAGGATTGGAAAATAAGAGCGCGTCGGCCGCGCACGCTTCATCGAAGGCCGGTTTGATCAGTTATAACCAAGCGCTCTACAGCAAACTTCTGCCATACGGTGTTAATGCTACCTGCCTGTGCCCAGGCAGTGCAAACACAGACATGACCAATGATGACGGATAAATAATGAAGAAGAAATACAGATCCTCGATATCGCTTCAGCCATAAAACTCATACTAGCACTGAGTAGGACATCCGCCACACCAAAACTTGAAATTCATTGCAAGCTTATGGATCTTGAGGCACTTCAGTCTGTGCATAAACAACCCGTTTATTGAAATAATCTCGCACATCCACTCCAGCGCCTCCACCGCTCATTATTTAATTGTATTCGGCTGGCGAAACACACTCGCCTCTGAATGAATACTCAGGAATACCCAATGGTTCAGCTAGATTTTTACGGAACACTTGTGGCCGCCTCTTTAGTACTTCTACTAGGTCGCGGACTTGTCGCACGTGTCGGGTTTTTACGTGCCTACAACATCCCGGAGCCAGTTGCAGGTGGTTTGCTGGTCGCCCTGCTTCTATTGTCTTTGCGGTTTTTTGATATTGAAGTCCGGTTTGATACTTCACTTCAAAACCCCTTAATGTTGGCCTTCTTTGCCACCATTGGCTTAAGTGCAGACTTCGCCAGCCTTAAGAAAGGCGGACGCGTGGTGGGGATATTCCTACTCGCAGTCACGGGATTCCTAGTGGTCCAAAATGCAATGGGCATCACCCTCGCAAAAGTGTTGAGGCTTGATCCTTTGATGGGCTTGCTGACAGGTTCAATTACGTTGTCGGGCGGCCATGGCACCGGCGCTGCCTGGGGATCGACGTTCAGTGAGCAGTTTGGTCTCGCTTCCGCATCTGAACTTGCGATGGCATCTGCGACATTTGGCCTAGTGCTGGGCGGCTTGATTGGCGGTCCGGTTGCACGCCTGCTCATTAAACGTGTAAAGACACCCGGTCTCACACAAGAAGAACCGCACTTTCCAAAGGGCTTTGAGCAGCCGAACAAGGAACGCTCGATCACGCCATTTTCGTTTATCGAAACGCTCGCTCTGATCGCCGTCAGCTTACTGGCAGGCTCACTCCTGAACGGCCTGCTCCACGGAACCGCATTTGAACTGCCAACGTTCGTATGTGTCTTGTTCGTGGGTGTAGTTCTACGCAATGGTCTGTCAGCACTTGGCCTGTATCAGGTATTTGAGCGTGAAGTCTCCGTGCTGGGGAACGTCAGTTTGTCGCTGTTTCTGGCGATTGCTCTGATGTCGCTCAAGCTGTGGGATCTGGCGGCGCTGGCGTTGCCATTCTTCATCATCCTGGCGGCGCAAACGTTGGTCATGGCGCTGTTTGCCATATTCGTGACGTTCAGGGTCATGGGCAGCAACTACGATGCGGCAGTACTGGCAGCAGGGCACTGTGGTTTTGGACTGGGCGCCACACCCACTGCCATCGCCAACATGCAAGCTGTGACACAGCGCTACGGGCCTTCGAAGATAGCATTTCTAGTAGTGCCAATGGTGGGGGCGTTCTTCATCGACATCATTAATGTGATTGTGATCAAGTTGTTCCTAGCGCTGCCGTTCCTCGGCGCTGCAGGTTGAAGCTCAAGCTCTCTGGCCTTTTGTGATCTCTGACGGACAAATTGCACGTGCTCGACAAATGGCTGACGGCATCCGTTTCGTCAGCTTTTTTGCCAGTGGATTATTAATCCCACCTAATAAAAAATGAGACATGTCTTACATTATCGTCAGTCACGCGAGGCTACGCTGCAAAAAATATACAAATGAGTGAGTGTCAATAATGAGTTGTTTATCTCGTACCAGTAATTTCATGAGGGTATTAATTGCCGAGCATCAGTTTGAGCAACGCATTGTGATAGAAAGGTCCCTCGGTCTATTAGGGTACTTCAGAATTTGCCCTGTGGCGTCTTTCTACGATCTCATAGCGCTTTCTCATTACAGCCCGAGTATCTACGACCGTTTTGATCTATTGATTGTCAACGCCAAATTGGTGTCAACCGAAGGGCTCAACGTTCTGGCTTTTTTTGTGAACAACCCCCGTTTCAAGCACGTATTAATCTATGACACGAATCGTGAGCAAGGGGAGGCACCAAGATTTTATCTGATCAGCCATATCAGCAGGTACGGCTGGTCAATACGTTCAGCTACGAAGCGCTCGTGGATTTCATCTCCTTGATCCCTCAAAAACAACTACAAGCGCAATAGCCATCGGCATCTTCTAAAGGTTGACATTTTATTTCGATTTATAATTCGTTCAAGTTTTAGCAAAAAAAGCCAAGCAGAAATGAAAGCGCGTCAAAGATTCCTGAAGGGAACCAATATTTTTAATAGAGACTAAACTCTTCGAAACGGTTCGAATTGGAATAACAACTATAAATGAACAATCGAATCCTTGTTGCAGACGATCATCCTGCTATTCGAATGACCATCCAATTTCTGCTGGCGAGCGAAGGGTTTAATGTTGTAGCGGAAACGAACAATGGCGCAGATGCAATCGAGTTGGTAAAATGGGCTTTGCCCATCGATATTAATTCTGGACATTGGAATCCCCGCCATCGATGGTTAACGGTCATCAGTAAAATCACCACCAAATACAAATTGGATAAAATAGCTGTGCTGACAGGGTTGCCGTCGAGCCCTTTAGCCGAGCACTACAGGAAGTTAGGTGCTCATGGATTCGTCAGTAAACAAAATGAGCTTTACGAGTTGGTGCTTGCTGTAAGGGCCGTTCGAACCAATGAAGACTATTTTCCTAATCTGCCCTCTTTTCCACGCCACAGAGAAAATCTTGGCCAGGAGAGCGAACTTTTGCAGCGTTTAACAACTTGTGAGCTCAGGGTCATGCAACAACTTCTGCATGGCATGAGCAATAAAGCAATCGCTGACCACATGAAGTTAAGCAGCAAAACCGTCACTGCCCAAGCTTAACGTGGAAACTTTGGTGGACTTATATGCACTGGCTTAGTGCAACGGTTCGAATTGATCCAACGCCTTTATTATTTAAATACTTTTGAAATGAGCTTGCAGTTTAAATAGCTCTGTGTCGGTGCGAATTCCCAGCTTTCTGAAAGCCGCTTGTTTTTGCCCACTGATTGCTTTACGGCTACGGGAGAACTTGATCGTAACTTAGGACACCGACAACCCTTCCAGGCAACAGCGCAACACTTCACGCTCTTTGGGAGAAAGCTCGGGGTATTCAACGAGGGCTCGATCACCATCAAAAGTATGATCATTCTCTGTCAATTGCGGCACGGGCAGCTTTTCCAATTCCGCTGCAATCGCCGGCGCCAGGTAAATTCGGTCAAGGGTGGCCATCCGAACGGCCCTCAAGAGTTCGTCGGTTTCCTGTGATTTACCCACAAACCCATTCACGCCCGCTCGAATACAAATGTTGATCGTTGCGGCCCTTTCCGACGACGAGAAAATTACAATCCGCAAATTTGGATGACTTCTGCGGACTGAGTGTATCAACCGGATGCCATCAAGTTCGCCATCGGCCAATTGATAGTCGAGTATCAGCAAGTCCGTTTCGTGGGTGCGCAATCCCTCTATCAGGCTACGGCTAGTTGTGTACACCCCTGTTACTTTGAAGTCGGTCTCCAGAGAAAGCCGAATTTTTAATGCCTCACGAATCAATGCGTGATCATCGAGCAGGGCAATTCGCAGCGGTGAAATTACGGACCATCTCATCGCCACGTTCCTATTCAGGCTGGGGGTAGGAAAGACCTTACGTCATTCCAAAAATAATCCGATCCACATTATCTTAGTTTTGGCCCTAAAGAAGTCACTGAAGCTCATGCTTTTTTCTTGAGCAAGCCCCTTATTACGCCTACTTGCTGAGGGTTGAAAGTCCGACGAAGTTTGAGACAAGTCTTGTTCTCGCGGCTTGACTCGCTTGTCACAATTAGCTTCATCACGAGTACAGGCTTGATCAGCTCGTAACTACTGCAGATCAACATGGAGCGTAAAGATGGCACTTTCCCTGAGCAAAAACCAATCCATCTCCCTGGAAAAAACGGCCGGTGGCGGACTGACAAGTATCAGTCTCGGCCTCGGCTGGGATCCGGTGAAAGCCGGTTTCCTTGGCAAGCTGATGGGCAACGGTGGCGAAATCGATCTTGACGCTTCTTGCATCCTCCTGGACAGCGAACTGAAACCTGTTGACTTGGTCTGGTTCCGTCAACTTGAGTCCCGGGACGGTTCGATCAAACACTCGGGTGATAACCGCACGGGGGACGGTAATGGTGACGACGAAACCATTCATGTTGACCTGCAACGACTGCCTGCATCGGTTAAATATCTGGTGTTCACCGTCAACAGCTTCACCGGGCAGACATTCGAGAAAGTAGAAAATGCCTACTGTCGCATCGTCAACGCTGGCAACAATTCGGAGCTGGCGCGTTTCAATCTATCTGAGCGTGGCGGTCATACCGGCATTGTCATGGCGAGCCTGGCACGCGACAGCGGTGATTGGGAGTTCAAGGCAATCGGCAAGATTACCAACGGCCGCACGGCTGAAGATCTGGTGAGCCTTGCTGTTCAGGCGGTGCGTTAATGACGACTCTCAAACCGGGCGGCAACGCGCCGGTTGCTCCCGGCCAGATTCGCGTCGATGTCAATTACTCGCCAGTTCCCGGAGCTGAAATTGATGTCTCAGCCTTCGTGCTGGACGCTGCCGGCAAGGTCCGCGATGACGACGACATGTGTTTCTACGGCCAACCCAGTGTGCTGGGCGGCGTATTGCAAATGACTGATTCGTCTGCCGGCCGCACAGTGTTTACCCTTGATCCGAGCCGTCTGGGACTTGCTGTCGAAAAAGTGGCTTTGGCGGCTACGATCCACGACAACAAGGCCAGCTTCGAACAAGTCTCTCGACTCTCGGTAACGGTCTCGGGCGGGATTGAAGCTCAGCTTCCAACCGCTGGCATGAAAGAAACTGCACTCATCCTCGGCGAGTTCTATCGCCGCCAGGGCGAGTGGAAGTTCCGCTGCGTGGCCCAAGGCTTTGCCGGGGGCTGGAACCCTTGTCCAAACATTTTGGTGTAGCAGATGCTGCCTCGACTCCGACGCCTGCGCCCGCTCAAACCAGTCTCCAGGCTGCTCCAACTCCGCAGGCCGCGTCGATGTCTTCGATCAGCCTGAACAAGATTACCCTGGACAAGACTCGCTCCTCGATCAGCCTCGAGAAAACCGCTGCTGGTTTCGGCGAAATCAAAGTGAACCTGGACTGGAACAAAGGCAGCGGTGGCGGTTTCTTGAACCGGAGCACATCCATCGACCTCGACCTCGGCTGTCTCTATGAACTTCAGGACGGCCGCAAGGGTGTGGTGCAAGCTTTGGGCAGAGCGTTCGGTAGTTTGAATAGCGAACCCTACATCCAGCTGATGGACGATGACCGCACCGGCTCTATTGCTGGCGGGGAATGGCTCCACATTAACGGAACGCAGTGGAGTGAGGTCCGTCGCATCTTGATTTACGCCTTCATTTACGAAGGCGCACCCGACTGGAAAGACACTGATGGACTCGTAACCCTCTACATCCCCGGCCAATCCGGTATCGAAATCCGGCTCAATGAAGAGGGTGGACGTGAAGGTACGTGCGCTATCGCTTTGCTCGAAAACGTCAACGGCGCCGTCAAGGTCTCTCGACGGGTGGACTTCCACCGAGGGCAAGGTGCCATGGACCAAGCATATGGTTGGGGCATGCGCTGGTCCGTTGGTTCGAAATAACAATCCTGGCGGGGTCCTCCGACCCTGTCCTTTTAGGAGAATTCCAATGCTTGCATGGCTTAAAACGAACGCTACGAAAGCCCGTGCCGCGTTAACCACCGAGGTGGCGAAACTCAAGAACCAGAAGTTCATGGATGCCACCACCGCGGGTTGCGCAATGGTGGCTGCGGCTGATGACGACATCTCTGCGGCTGAGAAATCGAAGATGGTCGGGTTTATCACCAACTCACCTGAACTGAAAGTGTTCGACATCAAGGAGGTGATCAACTCATTCAACGACCACTGCACAAAACTCGAGTTCGACCTGCAGATCGGTCGGGCTGAAGCGTTGAAGGTGGTCGGCAAGCTCAAAGGCAACGATGGCGCTGCTCGCCTGCTGGTCCGGGTCGTATGTTCCGTCGGCGCATCCGATGGCAACTTCGACGACAACGAAAAAGCGGCCTGCCGCCAGATCTGTCTTGAGCTGGGTCTCAACCCGGCTGATTTCGAACTCTAAGGAACCGAACCGTGGAAGCAACTCAAATCGGATTCCCTCCGTTGACTATGGCCGTGTTCATCGGGATCGCGCTTGGCGCGCTTCTGCTCGATATGGTCACGCACCGTGGCGACAAGCCAATAACACTGGTCAATGCTTCAATATGGTCGGTGTTCTGGATCGCCATCTCAATGGCGTTTGCAGGTTTCCTGTACGTCCAGCATGGTGAAGAAGTCGCCAGTCTTTTCGTCACCGGCTACGCCCTGGAAAAAGTCCTGAGCGTGGACAATCTGTTCGTATTCATGGCGATCTTCACTTGGTTCAAAGTACCGGATGCCCTGCGCCATCGTGTTCTGTACTGGGGCATCATCGGCGCGATCGTGTTCCGCGGCATTTTCGTTGCGATCGGTACAGGGCTCCTGGCATTCGGTCCCTGGGTCGAGATCGCATTTGCGCTGATCGTTGCGTGGACTGCCATCATGATGTTGCGCGCCGGCGGTGATGATGAGAAGGAGGAAGACTACTCCAAGCACATGGCGTATCGCTTCGCACAGAAGTTGTTCCCGGTATGGCCAAAACTTCACGGTAATAACTTTTTCGTGACCCGCAAGGTCCTGCAAGGAGAGCTGGAGAAGCCAGAAAACAAAGGCATGACACTGGCGGCAAAAGGCACGGTCTTCGCTACCCCGCTATTCCTTTGCCTGGTGGTTGTTGAAGTCACTGACGTGCTCTTCGCATTCGACTCTGTTCCGGCGGTTATCGCGGTCAGCCGTGAACCCCTGATTGTCTACTCGGCCATGCTGTTCGCCATTCTGGGCTTGCGTACGTTGTACTTCGTTCTCGAAGCGTCAAAACGCTACCTGGTGCACCTAGAAAAAGCGGTCATCGCACTGCTGTTCTTCATCGCGGTCAAGCTCGGCTTGAATGCGACCAACCACATGTTTGACCACGGCTACAACATCGATGCGAACACCAGCTTATTGATCGTAATGGTGGTTCTGGTAATCGGCATCGTCGCGAGCGTGATCTTCCCTGGAAACGCAGAAACACAATCCGAAAGCAAATGACTAATTGCATTTACCATAAGGAATTCTACCCATGGCACTGACACTTCAAAAAGGCGGTAACCTGTCTCTCACGAAAACCGACGCGAGCTTGTCCAAGCTGCTGATCGGTCTGGGTTGGGATCCGCGCGCCACTGATGGCGCCGAGTTTGACCTAGATGCCAGCGCTTTCCTGCTGAGTGCAAACGGGCAGGTACGCAGCGAAGCTGACTTCGTTTTCTACAACCAGTTGAAAAGCCAGGACGGCTCGGTTGAGCATGCCGGCGATAACCGTACTGGCGCTGGCGATGGTGACGACGAAGTGGTGAAGGTCGACTTGAGCCAAGTCCCTCTGGACGTCGACAAGATCGCATTCGTCGTCACAATCCACAATGCAGAAAGTCGCAAGCAGAACTTCGGCCAAGTGAGTGGCTCGTTCATTCGCATCGCCAACCAAGTGACCGGTGCGGAAGTCGTTCGCTACGACCTGGCCGAAGATGCTTCTACCGAAACAGCGATGATCTTTGCAGAACTTTACCGCAACAACGGTGAGTGGAAATTCCGCGCCGTTGGTCAAGGCTTCGCTGGCGGCTTCAAGGCGCTTGCGAACTCGTATGGCATGAGTTTCTAAATCTTTGCCGATGGACAAGACTTCGCTGGTGACCAAAAGTCGCTGGCGAATTACCGGCATGAAAGCTTGATCGAACCCACCGAACAAGGAATCTGAAAATGGCTCTAAGTCTATCTAAAGGCGGCAACGTCTCGCTGTCGAAGGAGGCCCCGGGCCTGACCGAGGTCATCGTAGGGCTGGGTTGGGACCCTCGGGTTACCGATGGGGACAAGTTCGACCTCGACGCTTCGATTTTCATCGTTGGCGAGGACGGCAAAGTTCTCGATGAAAAAGGCTTTATCTTCTACAACAATAAAAAGTCCTCCGACGGTTCAGTTGAACATATGGGCGACAACCAGTCGGGCGAAGGCGAAGGCGACGATGAACAAGCCACCATCAAGCTGAATTGCCTGGCTGCTGCTGTGAAAAAACTTGTCTTCTTGGTGTCTATCCACGACTCGGTAGAACGTAAGCAGAGCTTCGGTCAGGTTTCCAACGCCTACATCCGTGTTGTGAACAAGACTGACGGCAAAGAGCTGGCTCGCTATGACCTGAGTGAGGACTCCTCGACAGAGACTGCCATGGTCTTTGGCGAGCTGTATCGCAGTGGTGAAGAGTTCAAATTCAAGGCGATCGGCCAAGGTTTCGCCGGTGGCCTGAAGCCGCTGGCTGAATCCTACGGTGTGAGCATCGGCTAAACCAAGGTTAGCGGCCGACACCCTGCGAGGATTACGCTTTCGCAGGGTGTTTTTTAGCAGACTGCCACGAGCGATTCAGGTAACGGCCATTCCTGCGGCGAATTTACGAAGGTAATTCCTGTAGCAACCGCACTTCAAGAGCCTGAAGACAAGCCAGGACAAGCTCGACCTGAGGACGATATACAAGTGATCCATCCTCTTCATCAACCAGCTGTTCCAGCATACGACATGCGTCGGCCAATGCACTATCGCCGGCCAACTGTGCTCCGCCTCGAATTTTGTGGGCGACTCCGACCAAAACGTCTCTGTTGTATTCACTCACCAAACGCTCAAGTTCGCGCGCGTCTTCGCGATGGGTAAATACAACCTCCTTCACCAGAGGTGCATAAGACTGAGGGCTCAAAAGTCTGATTTTATCGAGTTCACTTCCTGTGTCAGCCGCTGCCAGCGCCCGCCGTTTGCTGGCTTATCCAACTTCAGCAATGACCAACGCTAGGGTTTCTATGCCGACAGGTTTGAACAAACATCGGTCGCGGCAGGGACGGCAGTTACCTGCCGCCCCCCGCACAGATCCGTACGTGCGAAACTACCGCATACGGCTCCTGCCTCGGGTATGTGACGCGAAGCGATCCTCAGGGTAAGGATTTGCGTTTCTGGGTCTAGGTATGTAGAGGTCAGCAAGGCGTCCATAGTGTGACCATTGAAGCCGATTACGCTGGCTACGACGTTTGAGGGCTTGCCGTCATAGACGGCAGACCGCCGAACGAAAACCACCCAGACATATCAGGTTTCCCGGCACTGCGTGGTAATTGAAGTAACCACTCACCACCAGAGTGAGCCATTGCCCTTGAACCCGGATGGGTTCATAACGTCGACGTTTCAGTTCATCCCGAATGGCCAGCAGCGTCGCACGCATTCGCTTCTTGACCGTCAGTCGCAGTATTTGAAAGCCACCGTTTCTGTTGGTACTACAACAGTGTGTGAAGCCCAGGAAGTCGAAGGCCTGCGGTTTACCTAAACCTCGCTTCCTACGATTTCTCGCAGCAAAACGACCGAACTCAATCAGTCGTATTTTCGAGGCATTGAGGGATAAACCGAACTTGGCCAACCGTTCGCAACTGCACCAGAAACTGCTGAGCCTGCACTTTCGTCCTGAAACCCACCTCGCTGTCGTCCGCGTAACACACGATAATTACATCGCCACGGGCATGCCGCTAGTGCCATTGCTTTGCCCACAGATCCAACACGTAGTGAAGATAGATATTCGCCAGCAATGGCGATATCACACCCCCTTGAGGTGTCCCTCGTCCCCGCTCCTGAAGCAACCCCGTCTCACAGCCAGCGTCGGCAGTATAAGATCACCCAGTTCGGCATCTGGTGTGTTCCAGAGCCTTGATGATCAGGTCGTGCCCAAAGTGGTCGAAGAACGCGCTGATGTCCACTTCCAGTACTCAGTTCTTACGACAGCACCGAATGGACATTGACGCAAAGCATCGTGGGCCGATCTTCCGGGTCTGTACCCATACGAGTCAGGATGGAAAATCGGATCGATCACAGCCTCCACATATCTTTTCACTGCGCCTTGGGCTACCCGATCAGAGACCGTTGGGATGCCTGTAACAAACCCAGCACGTCGGCTGTCACCCCTTCAAATGCATTAGGTTCGAACCCCATGTACAAGGGAGGAATTACTTGCTCCCAGAACGCAACCCTGATCGAGGCTGTATCACTGAGCCACGCCTGCGTCCTAGCGTCGAATGTGACAGTCGGCGCCAATTCGGGAGTACGAACAACAAGCTGTGCTTAGCTCGCGGCGAAGGTCGATTGACCCAGTGCCAAAACACACAGCAGGCAGACAGAATAGAACCAACGGATAACCGGAATTTTTTCAAGGTGTTTAAATCCAGAGCGCGAAGGGAACACTGCGTACGCGTAACTGCGCAAGAACGCCGGCACTGGAGTGTTGGCGCAGTATGGTTGATAACCATCAAAGCGGTTATTGATCTCGCTGAGCGGGTTTCTACACCGTCGAAGTAAACGCCGCACAGCCCTCCTCCGCTTGCTTCACGCCGTGCCACTGCGCACGTTCAAGAATCCTGACCGCCCACTTGTAATGCGTCGCAGGCTCACACATCACATCATTGTGTTTGAACACCGCCGGGGCAACGTCACTGATGATCAACTTCGCGCTGTTCAGGTCTTCGAGGCTAACGCGCAGCGTGTCCTGGATGATGCCGATCTGGCTTGGATGAATCGCTGTCTTGCCTACCAAGCCATGCGCAATATCCAGCGCCAACTCTTCTTTCAGCAAGCTCGGTGTAGCGAGCTGCTCAAACGCCGGGGCGGTCAGGGCAAAGCCTTGCGAGCCCATGATTCCGGCCAGCATCGGAATGACGAAGCTCATCGGCGTCTGGTACAGCGTTGTGGCCGGATTGCGCCGCAGACCCAGGCACCCCATCAAATCATTGCCGCCAATGCGCAAGGCAATGACTCTCTGGTCCAGGTTTGCCTTGAGCGCCTGGCCCAATTCAACCATCGCACCCGGATTGAATACGTCATGAGTTTCCAGCGTCGGCATCAGGTACAGGTCAGGGTTGGTGACCGCCTGCTCCCACGCGCACAGGTTACGAAGCGTCAGCTTTGGGACGACGAATCCGTCAACATGCCGCATCAGCGGCCATTCATTCAGCACGGCCGCCATTTGTGAATCCCGCGGGCGGACGAACAGCAGTGGCCCCTGGGCCGCGCGCCCACGTTGGGCTATCACCGTCAGCATGAGATGCAGATTGCGCAGCGCAGTGTCGACGTCAATGTCCGCCACCGCGTCTTCCAGGCAAACCACCAACGAACGCAACTCCGGCAGCTTTGTACGAAAAACCACGTCAAGCAAATCCGCCCGAGTGGCCGGCATGTAGAGCGTGGCCCCAAGGGCGTATGGAGAAAGTCTATTCATCAGCTCAAGCTCCGAACAACAGTCACTGCCCTGTAAGGCCCCAGATCGGAACCGACCACCTCCACCGCAACGCCCGCCCTCTCAGTGAGGTACAGCAGCAACTGAACGTCACTGTCGCTGCGGTCGCGTACCAGAACCTGATCAGGTACGCGGCGCAGCACGGCGCGGGTAGCCTCGGCGATCCCCGGTTTCACCCGGTTCAAATTCGTGATGGCAAAACGTGTGGCCAACGAGGCGACCATCTCTGAGGCGGCGGCCTGAAGAGCCAGTCGTTGACTGTCTGTCCACGGCGATGCCTTGGTTACCGGCCCCAGGCTCTGGCGCTTTGCCTCAATCTGCTCGATGAAATCACCGCTCACATCGTGTTCGCGCAAGTGACCGTAAACCACGCAGCCATGCAACCCGCCGTCGGCTGGCCAGATCGAGCGCGAGACGAGGCCGGAAACTGTGGCACCCAACACTCCGGATGGAATGACCCAGTCCTGCGCCGAAGCGGATAGCCAGGCTCGGCCGCAAGGGTCGGCCAGCACCACTAATCGTGTCTCTGTCGGGAAGCGCGAATCGCCGTTCAGACTGCGTTTGATCTCACCAGAGATCGTACCTTTGCCGGTCCAACCGTCCACAAACACGATGTTCTCGGCACCATGCGCCTGGATGATCGCCTCCAGCGCAAGCGTGTCGATCCCGCGGTCGCGGACGATGCTGATGCCATAGTGGTAGACATTTCGGCCCATGTCGATGAGCGCGCGGCGCAGCAGTACACCCAGCGGCAGACCGGCACGAACGAAGGATGCCAGCACAATGCAAGCGCCGGTGCAGGCTTCATTCAACGCCAGAGCCAACGCCTGAACGTCGGTGGCCATCCGAGTGCCATTTTGCGTAAGTGCCTGCTGGTACAGCGCCTTGTGGATGTCAGTCGGAACGCTCTCCAGGCTGATCATCTCAGAGTAGTGCTTCTGCTGCGTTTGAATCAGACGCTCTTTCACTTCGACATCCGTGACTTGCATCTGCACTGGCTGGAGCAGGAAGTGAACGTCGTCAGGTGCATAGCTACCACTGCCCACGGTTTTCATCTCGCCAACAGAATTAATCATTGATTACGCTCCCCACTAGCCTCGCCAGCTGGCTACGCGCCGGGGTTGCCCAAAGGTGGCACTTATCCATGAAACCCAGGTCGGTAATGCTGTCGCCAAAGCCCAGCACCGGACGTTCGCCATTGACCTCGCGATCACGGCGCAGCCATTCCTGTACAGCCAGGCGCTTCGACAAACCTGCCGGCAGGAACGCCAGATTGTTGCTGTTGCGGTGAATATGCATTCCATCCAACAGCCCCCGCGCCTGGACTTCAGCCAGTACGGTGCTCAGCACATCGTCATTGGCTTCGTTGTGTTTGGTCACCACGTAGTTGCGCAAACCTTGCTCTGCGACAACCCACCCGCGCAGAGAAATGCCAAGTTCCTTGCCGATTGCCAGTGTGGCTTGGCTGAGGGCCGGCAGGCGATTCTGGAAGCCGTCGAGCATTTTTCGCATGTGCGTTTGCCAGTACTGGTCGAGCTTGCCATCCGGGCCACAAATCACCCCCGTGTGAACATATGGCCCCATGGCTAAAGGGCAGCTGCACGCGGCTGTAGGCTTCGACACTGCGAGCAGTGACCGGCACCACGTCGGCGCTCGCCAACAACCATTCGGCAAACGACTTCTGAACGCTACTCATGTAACCGTTGGGTTGCCCATCCACACCGAGGGTGGCAGGGTGGCGCAGCGCACCTTCGGGCATTTTGCGAGCGGTTTGAAACAGCGTGTCATCCAGATCAAGCAACACCAGAGGGTGATTACTGCTCATCGACGATTACCTCCGCGTTCAGCGCTACAATTAGTTCGGCGGGGACGGCCTGGGCCGGGGTTTCCGAGCAGACCAGTACGCGGTCAAATTGACCGGGCCTAACGTTGTAGAGAAAGTTGGGGATGCCCAGACCATAGTTGTCCGAAAACGACAGCGCGTGTTCGATGGCATGACCAAGCGCGATGGGCGAGCGGCTGGTGGAGCTGAAACGCACATCGGCGCCGGCACGTTCCAGCCGCTCGGCGAGCAGAAATGGACGCCAGACGAACTCACACGTGCCAACCACCAGAATTCGCTCGCCAGCGTTGACATGCAGCTCGGGCGCCAGCGTGTCTTCGACGTGACGGACGCCTAGACGGCCCCAATCGTTGCGCACGGACAGCGGCCATTCGCCTGCGGCAATCGTGCCTACATACGGCATGTGCGGTAAGGGCGCGTCGGCGTCTTCGATGAAGCGGTACGAGCCCTGCAACAGCGAAACCTGATGTACCGATTCGCCGATGGCGTTGCGAACTGCACAGCAAGACCAATCCGTTAGAACGCACGTCACCACACGCTCGACCTTGGTCAGGCCGGCATCGACGAGAGCATGGTGCAGATTGATAAAAGTCTCACCGGTGGATGCTTCGTCGTCGACCAGTACCAGCGAACGGGCGTTCAACATCATTTGCCGAACATCCGGGTCGACGGGCAGGTGAATCAGGTGCGCACTGGCGTGACTGTGCTCTTCTTCAAATCGAGCGAACAGTTCGGTACCCATCGGGTGACGCGTGCTGACCATGTACACCGCATCAGCGCGGGTGGCGCTGAACGCGCGATGAACACCGGCGCCGAGGCCGACTGCAGTTTCAGCCATGCCAATCATGAGCACAGGGCCTGGCAAATCAACGGGAATTTCCGCCGCCAGGCTTTCAAAGCTTGCGTCCATTACCGACGGTCGCACCGGGATGTGACGTCCCAACACTTTGGACACGAACAGGAACGCCCGCTTCGGGTTACAGCGCTCGGCAAATCCGAACAGGGTATGAGGGGCGATTACACAATCATCGACGTGCACGTCGAGTCGCCCTCGCATCAGTTGCGCGCCAAACGTTTTTGTACCTGCTTCACGTTCCATATACATCATTCCTGTAGTGGCGCAATGTCGATATCCAAGTGCTCCGGCCCCTGCCGGAGAGAGAAACGTTCCAACAGGTTTCCATCCCTGATATCTAGCCCGTCAGAACCGAACACTTGCACTTGATCGACAGGATCGGGGCAGACTTCCGTCAATTAAAAACGTAGTGTGTACATGAAGTATCTAAAGAGCTTGGTACTGGGTGCTCTCTTCCTGGTGGTCGGTGCTGCCGCGTTAGGGCTTTACTACGCGCTACCGCAACATGAGGTAGTACTGATTATTGGCGTCGAAGTTAAACGCATCGACGACGGAGTCATCAATGCCGAGAATCCCGTGGACGGCCCGACACGGGATGTCTACTTTATTAATACCGAAGGCCCCAGACACGAAGAAGGTTGTTGTCTATCGCAACGAAGATACCGGCTGGAGCTCCCTTGGTATTTGAAGTTTGACTCGGCCGATGAGCAGGCTAAGGCCCAAGGCTACTCACGTGATGCTCAACAACTGGCGCTCATCCGCTATTACGGCTGGCGCATTCAGATTCTATCGGTATTCCCCAACATTACGCACATAGAAGCAACAACCAGCCGTGAACAGCCGTTCCCGTGGTTCAACACAATATTCTTCACTGTGACGACAGTGTTGGTGTTGATTGTTGCCATTATCGTACGGCTTTCCTTGAAACAACGTGGCAACGTTGTAGTGAGTTGATCACTTGGGTCGGGGTCAAAAGATCCAGACCTAGGGGCCGCTCAAATAGGTTTTGCTAAAACAAAAGCTGCCGCGGATGCTAATTTCTGTCAGTTCAGCCCCTGTCGGAGCGAGCTTGCCCCTACAATTTTCTTAACTGATCGGCAATAGCCGCTGATGCACACAGTCACCATCCGAAGTGCCAAAGTAGTGCGTCAGCGATACCCAGCAGATAGAAATGGAAAATATTCTTCGCCCGCCTGCACTGCGATTATGGTATGTATCAATTCGCAGAGTCCTTCAATTTTTATTTACCCACTGAACGCAACTAAATGCATGCCTTGATTCTATTTAAATCGAGAGCTGCATTACAACGAAAGCAGCCCATCGATGACATTAAAAATCTTACATTGAACCTGGAGGACTAAGACACAAGACCTGTCTCAAAACAGCCGAATCAGGAATTGAGTTTGATGTACAAATCCGATCTGCGCTTCAATAAGCGATGATTGCGCAGTTGCATTACAAACGACTGACGGTGGAAGGTTCGCGGATGTGGCTTGGCTGCGGTATCGAGCAGACTCCGAAAACTGATTTCCTGATTTGAACAACCTCGTACAATGAGTTTAAGCACCGCCAGTTTATGCGTGCTGAGTTGCTCGCAAGCAGGTCATGACTCTTGGACAATCCGTGCTGCGACGATGGGCAACTGCTCTGAAAGGCACTGTGCAACTACCGTTTTTGCAACGTTTGGGAGTTGATCACGCAGCCTTGCCGGTGGAGGCTTCGTCTTCGACCAGCACCAGCGGACCGGCATTTAACATCATTTGCCGAACATCCGGTTCGACGGGCAGGTGAATCAGTTACGCGCCAAGCATCGTTGTAGCTGCTTCACGCCCCATGAACATCATTCCTGTAGTGGCGCAAGGTCGATATCCGAGTGCTCCCGCCCCTGCCAGTGAGAGAAACATTTCAACAGGTTTCCATGGCCTGATATTTAGCCAGTTAAGAACCAAACACTTGCACTTGATCGTCAAAATTAGGGCAGACTTCCGTTAATTCAAAAACGGAGTGTGAACATGAAGTATCTAAAGAGCTTGGTACTGGGTGCTCTCTTCCTAGTGGTTGGTGCTACCGTGCTAGGGCTTTACTACGTGCTACCGCAACATGAGGTGGTGCTGATTACTGGCGTTGAAGTTAAACGTATCGACGACGACGGAGTCATCAATGCCGAAAACCCCGCGGACGGCCCGACACGGGATGTCTACTTTATTAATACCGAAGATCCAGACACCAAAAAGGTTGTTGTCTATCGCAACGAAGATACCGGCTGGAGCTTCCCTTGGTACTTGAAGTTTGACTCGGCCGATGAGCAGGCGAAGGCCCAAGGTTACTCACGTGATGCTCAACAACTGGCGCTCATCCGCTATTACGGCTGGCGCATTCAGATTCTGTCGGTGTTCCCCAACATTACGCACATAGAAGCAACAACCAGCCGTGAACAACCGTTCCCGTGGTTCAACACAATATTCTTCGCTGTGACCACAGTGTTGGTGTTGATTGTTGCCATTATCGTACGGCGCTCCTTGAAACAACGTGGCAACGTTGTGGTGAGTTGATCACTTGGGATCCCGACCTAGGGATGGTCTGAAGTAGCCATGCGTTTCTGGCTGACTTCGGCCTCCGCCGATTTTGACAGTGGCGAATCGATCCAAAACGCTCAGATCACTCACTCATTCCTATCTTTTTAGCCGCTGCGAGCACCTCGCGGCGGCTATTCCCCACATTACAGGCGCACCTCTCCTGCATTGCTCAGTAAATGTCCGCGGGCCATCCACAGATTCGACAGCGCAAACAGCGTCACCAGCTGTGCCGTGTTCTTGGCCAAGCCACGGAAGCGCGTCTTCACATAACCGAACTGGCGCTTGATCACCCGGAACGGGTGCTCGACGTTCACCCTTACCTGCGCCTTGGCTTTTTCGATCTTACGCTTGGCTTTGTACAGGACGCTGCGCTTGCCCAGTTTCTGGTAGGTGCTACGCCGGGCGGCAATCTGCCAGATGACCTGGCGACCTTCATGCTCGGGGTGTTTCTCCACGCCGGTATCACCGGCATCGGCACAGACCACGTTTTCGTCACCGTGCAGCAGCTTATCGACCTGCGTGACATCCGCCACATTGGTCCCCGCGCCCACCACGCTATGCACCAGGCCCGACTCGTCATCCATACCGATATGGGCCTTCATACCGAAGTACCATTAATTGCCTTTCTTGGCCTGGTGCATTTCCGGGTCGCGCTTGCCGTCTTGGTTCTTGGTCGAACTCGGCGCATGAATCAGCGTGGCATTGACGATGGTGCCCTGGCGCAGCGACAGGCCACGATCACCCAAGTAGCCATTGATCACGCCCTGAATCCCTGCCGCCAGCTCGTGCTTTTCCAGCAGGCGACGGAAGTTGAGGATGGTGGTTTCGTCGGGAATGTGCTCCAGGCTCAGCCCAGCAAACTGGCGCAGAATAGTAGTCTCGTACAGTGTCTCTTCCATCGTTGGATCGCTGCAGTCGAACCAGTTTTGCATCAGAAGGACACGTAGCATCGCCATCAACGGATAGGCCGGACGACCACCATCACCCTTCGGGTAGTGCCGCTCGATCAGAGCAATCAAACCCTTCCACGCCCCCCTATCCATCTCGATCAGGAACAACTCTTTACGGGTTTGCTTGCGTTTACCGGCGTACTCGGCATCGGCGAAAGTCATTTGTTTCATCGGTGCGTAATTGCATGGACTTGACCAGTCAATTGCATCGGCACTGACCACCGAGTTGCACTGCCACTGACCAGTTATTTACATTCGCACTGACCACCCAATTGCATTCGACTTGACTAGTGGTTAAGTGGCCCGCCCCATTCATTTGAGTGAACGCTCTATAACGAAAAAATCGTTCATGAATGGCCCCTTCCCTGCATCACATGACTGATGAATCAAGTGCGATTGGGCATAGGGCCACTAACTGGAATATTCTCAGCGGCTCGATGTGCATCATCATGTACCGCGAATTCTTTTCAGCGGCGATCGTTGCAATCAGGTCTACCAAGTGATGTTGCGTCTGCCTTGACAGTCACCAGCTCATCCAGATTGTTGCGGTTTCGTGACTTTTCGGAAAACCGACAGTAGAGGGGAGTTACCGTGAATACTCAACGTCGACCGAATTTTCAGCCACTTACCATGATCACGGTCTTTGCAGACGTGATCGGCGGACAGTTGACTAAACTCACAGATCAGCACAAAGCACTCTTGGAGGTCAGAGAACATCCAGTCTCAATGAATGCAGGGACAATCAATCATGTATTGCGGGGGAATCGGGAACCAAGGAATCGATGCTGATCTACGACCAGCAGATCACCCATTGGCGGGAGAAGTGTTCGCCATCAAAGACTCAACTGCATGGGATAGAGCAGGAGGAGTCACAGGTTGCTAGGCTCTGTACGAAATCAGCTGAAACTTATTTGAACCCAGCAAACGTCGGGACTCAGTAAAGTCAGCGTCCATCAAAGGCAGGAGCCCACGATGGCCAAACGGTGCGAACTCCCCGATGCAGCCTGGGATTTGGTTGCAGACATCTTCATGTGAACCCCGCCGTAACGGACGCCCACGGGCAGATGATCGTTTGATGCTTAACGACGTGCTCTGGGTGCTTTGCTCGTAAGGGATCCATGAACCCCACAATCAGAGCCGTCATCTGATCTCCGATGCTGTGCTCCCGAACTCTCTCAGGAGCCAGCACGTCATGATGCGACCCGACGCCAAAGTCGAAAAAGTCTACCTCTACCCCAAGCCTGTGGACTTCCGAAAATCCATTGATGGCCGGGCCGCCTTGGTCGAACTTGATATTAAAGTCGCCGTGTTCGACCCCGTGCTTTTTGTCTTTCTGAATCGCCACCGTAACCGAGTGAAAATACTTTATTGGGAGCGCAACGGCTTTTGCCTTTGGCTCAAGCGCCTGGAGTCGGTACGTTTCAAAACATCGCCCGAGCCACCGACGAGGCCATCGTGTTAAGCGTCCAGGAATTGAACTGGTTACTCGACGGTTTTGATCTGTGGCGTAACCGTCCCCATCAGGTTTTGACTCCAAGATTTGTCGCCTAAAGGTTATAATCCGCGGCATGATTTCCATGCCTGACAACCTTCCTGATGACCCAGTGTTTCTCAAGCAGATGCTGCTTGAGACGTACGAAGCGCGTGCACGTGATCAGGAAGTCAAAGAAGCTTACCAGACCCATATCGTTGATCTGAAAGAGCAGATCAAGTTGCTGCGTAACCGTATATTTGGCCGTAAGTCCGAACAAACGGTCGAGCCCAACACACCGCAATTGGCGCTGTTCAACGAGCCCGAAAGCGAACCGATGCCTCTCGTCGATAACGCCGAGGAAGAAGTCGTTGCACCGACCCTACGCCGTGGCAAGCGCAAACCACTGTCTGCCGATCTGCCCCGCATTGAAGTCATCCACGAACTGCCCGAACACGAACTAACCTGTGCCTGCGGTTGCCGCAAGCATGTGATCAGTGAAGAAACCAGCGAGCAGTTGGACATCGTGCCGATGCAAATTCGGGTGATCAAACACATCCGCAAAGTCTACGGCTATCGCGATTGTGAAGCGGCTCCGGTCACCGCTGACAAACCAGCTCAGTTGATTGAAAAAAGCATGGCCAGTCCGAGCGTGTTGGCGATGCTATTGACCACCAAATATGTTGATGGCTTGCCGCTGCATCGTTTCGAGACGGTGTTGAGTCGACACGGTATCGATATCCCGCGTCAGACCTTGGCACGCTGGATTATCCAGTGCGGCGAGCACTTGCAACCGTTGCTGAATTTGATGCGCGACCGGTTGCTGGAAAGCCCGGTCATCCACTGCGATGAAACCCGCGTGCAGGTGCTTAAAGAGCCGGATCGCGACCCGACCAGCCAATCCTAGATGTGGGTACAGGCCAGTGGGCCACCGGATCGAAAAGTCGTGCTGTTCGACTACACCTCCAGCCGTGCGCAGGAAGTACCGCTGCGTCTGCTGGAAAGTTATCACGGCTACGTGATGACCGACGACTACGCGGGTTACAACGCATTGGCGTTGCAGCCAGGTGTCGAGCGTCTGGCGTGCATGGCCCATGCGCGACGCAAGTTCGTGGACGCGCAAAAAGTGCAGCCCAAGGGCAAGACGGGACGTGCCGATATCGCGCTGACGATGATCAACAAGCTGTATGGCATCGAGCGTGAACTCAAAGACGTCAGCGATGAACAGCGCTTTATGAATCGTCAGGAAAAGAGCCTGCCGATCCTGGCGCAGTTGAAAAGCTGGCTGGATAAAACGCAGTCGCAGGTGACACCGCAAAGTGTTTTGGGTAAGGCCGTTAATTATCTGGCCAGCAACTGGAGCCGGCTGGAGCGCTATGTGGAGGCTGGGTTTTTACCCATCGACAACAACCCGGCAGAGCGTGCAATAAAACCGTTTGTAATTGGTCGAAAGGCTTGGCTGTTCAGCGACACGCCCAATGGCGCTACCGCCAGTGCGCAGATCTACAGCTTGGTCGAGACCGCCAAGGTCAACGGCCAGGAGCCCTATACGTGGCTGCGCCACGTACTGGAACGATTGCCGTATGCGCAGTCGGTGGCCGACTACGAAGCGCTGTTGCCATGGAACTGCTCGCCAGAGATTCCACGGTAAACGAGGCGGTAGTCTGGTGGTAGGTGTAGTTCATGGAACGGATACCTTTGCTCTGGGGCCGCCTGGCGCGACATGCCGGAGAGCTTCGGCCCATGGTCAACGGTGTATCAGCGCTTTCGTGACTGGCGCAATCGCGGGACATTCGATCAGATGCTTAAGCGGCTTCACATCAGGATGAACGAGCAAGGGTTAATCGATCTGGATACCTGGATGATTGACTCCACAGCGGTACGCGCCACCCGAGCTTCTCCTGGTGCAGGGAAAAAAGGTGGCCTGAAGAACCGCAAGACCATGCACTCGGACGTAGCCAGAGCGGCCTGACGACGAAGATCCACATGCTGTGTGATGCCAATGGCGTACCGCTGAACTTTCTACTGTCAGGCGGGCAAGCCAGCGACATCGCCTACGCGCAAACGCTGCCGATGGGTGCTGGCTGACAAGGGCTATGACGCCGAGGCGTTGCGTCGCTACTGCGACCGTTATCGGATGCAGCCGGTAATTCGGTTGCGCAGCATGAAGCGAAAGCCCAAGCCGGGTTTGCCGAGACTGTTTGATCGCCCCAAGTACCGTCTGCGCAACATCATCGAACGTATGTTCGGCTGGCTGAAGGAGAACCGTAGCATCGTTACGCGCTTCGACAAGCTCGCGAAAAGTTATGCGGTGATGGTCTCACTGTCTTGTGCCATGTGGTGTTTGCGACAGTACTTTTCGTACAGAGCCTAGTTGACTACTACACAGGTCCTCCTCCTTAAACTGGAGCGTGGTCAATTGGCTCTTCTTGGCGATGAAGAACCGGAGAGTAAGAACCGTCCATAACTAGCCCATCATTTAACGCGGAAAAGTTCATAAACATAGTTTCAAGCGATAAAAACCAGCTTAAGTGGTGAAACTCCCCACTAAAAAAACGCGCCTAATGATCGCACACTGCAAGCAGACATTAATATGCCAGCAGCCTGGCTGAATAATTTACTACAACTCTTCTTCCAACACCACTAAGGCATCAGTAAAACCGCCCTGCGCCCATCATACTCAATCAATAGCCAAGTCACCATGTAAAAACAGCTTATAACTTTAGTTTATGCAGAGCCTATGTCAATAGGCGAGCATAAAAGCGACCAATAGAAAAGTTACAACCATAAGCCCCGGCTCTCAAAAAAATTATTTTGCATTTAGAATTCGTCCCGAAAATATGAAACTCCTAACCCATATAACAATACCCTTCGACCCGTTGAGTTTTAATCATCGCTCAAGGGAAACTGAGGGATGCAAGATTACGGTCGACCAGGGGTCGAATCGTTCAGGCATATCGCGCCTTGCGGTGCCTGAATACAACACCCATAAGATGCCGTTGAGCATCAGTCGTTCGTCGTTTCGTTTCTGATCCTGGGTGATTAGATCACCGATCAATTCCCAGGATGAATCGCTGAGTTCGTATCGCTTTGCCATCAGGGGCTCCTGCCGTTGATGGCAGCGATTTTACACATCCAAGCATTTCAAGGGATTTCGTACAGAGCCTAAGGCCCAGTATTGCCTTGGGCTTTTGAGTCGGTCTCCCGAACCCGTTTACCTTCGCCGAACACATCCCCGTGCCGGGCATACAAAGGGATTTCGCCCGACTCACTCAGTTTAAACCAAACCCGTAGCAATCCCGTACTGGGGCGTGCGTCCACGCTGACCATAATTTTCTTCGATGCCACCTATTACTGCCACGGAATGACCGCGTCGCTCTACGGTACCGATCATGCCATTTTTCAGTGCATCCAATGAAACTGGCCTGATATGGTCTTTCAAGCCAAGCCGCAACAAGCCTTCGCGAGAGTGCTCACCATCATTGAGAGACTTTATCGCATGACTAAAGCTTCGCCCCGCAATGCCATCATTATTTTCCATTTGTGCTCGTTTGGCACTCACGGCAAACAGAAAGTTGGCATCGCTTATCATTTCTTGATTATGCCCTTGAAACTGCGCTCCACGGGATGCCTGCTGCAGCTCTGAGTCTCTTAGTTGAAGCTTAAACCCGTCCCTCATCACCACTTCATAACCATTAGATACTTTCTTCACCTCGGTGAATACATCGGTAGGTTTCTGGCCAAATTTCATCATGGCCGCCTTGATCGAGGCAACTGTGACACAGTTACCGTCGGGGCCTTGCCGAAACCCTCCCCATATATCGTCTGGCCTCTTCCCCGAGGTAGTACTTGGAGAGTATGGGAGCACATCGGCAGGAGCAGGATAGACTGGTGAAGGGGTAAACGGCGCTGGTTTAATGGGAGAGTTGTCACTTGAATTAGGCGAGAATAACCTCTTAAAAAACTCAACGACCTCGCCAAATATACTACTCAGCGAATTAAAAGCAGTTCTAAAAAATTCAAAAATGCCTTCCCCTCCATTTTCTGAAGCCGTACTTTCGGAGGCATTAAAATCCGTACCAAAGTGCATAATTGAAGGTCCTGCCTGCATACTTTTCCCAAACGCTGCCGCGGGGTTGTTTTCAGCTATTTCATTATTTGTCGTGCACCCAAAATCAATTGAACAAGGCCCGCCTGATATCCGCATACATCCCCCAGAACGCAACATTTAGATAAGTATTTATTAATTAGTGCCGCCTTAGTTAGCCCCCACCACTATAAAATTTTGTTTCGTCGCAGCCTGAAACACCATGACTTTTATATCCAGCATGAAACTCAAAAAACATAGCCGGTCGAAAAGCTGGTCCTCGCGCTATTGTCTCATGGCTTTATCTTCTGATTTAAAACTCCGCGTCATCAAGTGCTCGGTTTGTATGAGGCGATTCTCTCGACACATCGAAAAATCTTTTTCAGCGTCTCCACAACAGCCCCCCCAATGCCGAATATTCTTCGGATGCTCAGCACCCGCAAAAAAACACACATGTGAGCCCGCAGCGGGCATTCCCTCTTTTACACAGGAGGGAAACTCATCGAGGTAAATAGAACAATGAAGGACAAGGTTTCGAGTGAGGTTATTTTCTGAGGACAGGCGCCCAATCTCTAACTAAAACCTGAAGTTTGAGCTTCACTCCCTATATGAGAACGGGTGTGCCCCCCCTTTTACTCCGTGCTACTCGTAGTACAACTGGCCATGCCCGGTTCGGTGCCGGCTGTAACGCTACACAGGATGCACAACGATGTGCTGTTCAAGGCCTGCGTAAACAGGAGCATCAGCATTATCGGAAAACATCATCACTAAGTAATTGAACTCGCCAAAAACTTATTTGACGAGAGCCATGACTAGACCAGAGATGGTGCGGATAGACTCGTCTGTGAGCGCGACCGATTGCTATCACCTCACAGACACTCATCCTTGGTTAATCCCACTGGCGGGATGTTTACCGCTATATCACTTTCTTTAAAAGATCAACCGCCATCCCCAGCCCAGTCCCCAATGCACTAACAGCAGTTTTTAAAAAATCAACAATACCTTTCCCGATATTTTCTCCTGCCGCACCTGCAGCTGTTTGATCAGAGCCGCCCGAATTAGGTGCGAAGAGCCCCTTAAAAAAATCGCCTACCGCACGCACCCCACCACTCAACGCATTAAACGCAGTTTTGAAAAAGTCAAGACCTCCTTTCTCACCACTTTCTTCAGACGCACTTTCGGACGTTTGAGCGACCCCTTCCATCCGCATAATCGACGGCCCGACATCCATATCCCCTCCGGAGGCGGCTGCGGCTTTTTTTGCTACACTTTCATTATTTGTTGCATACCCAAAATCCGCTAAGCCAGATCCACCTGATATCCGCATATACTTCTCCAAAACGCACAATTGAGATAATCATTCAATAATTGATACTGCCTTACTTTACGAGCAACCACACCACCACCCACTTAAGCCCAAAACCAGCGCTAAAACAGCACAGACTATTAATATCTCGTGGTTTGAAGTTCAAAACTACAAGTCAATAGAGAAATAACGCTTCCCGTTACTAACTCATTGCTCGACTCTCTAACCACTGTGTTTCAGAGCTATCAGCCGTTCAGCTTAGGTGAAGCAATTGTTTCGCCGTACTAGTGTCCCGTATCACAAAGACTGATATTTTTTGCGAGACCTGACACTAGAAGACTTTTTCAAAATTTCCCTAACAGGGTACACCCCACTGCCGGACACGCTTCTGAAATCCACTCAAATATTCTTTTTTCCGCAATCCCCCTCTCGTTATTCGCAACCGAGCAACGAACCCTATATTTCAGCTCGGCCAGAACCTGACACTCGCCATGCTGAGCGTCGCTAGGGCATAGGGATCTTTTTGCGGTAACGCCTTCAAAGCTCACGCGCTTGAGACGCAGGGTAGTATCGGATTTCCGGCTGCAAGATAAGCTCAATCCCTAAAAAATCAGTAAAAAAACAGCATTTAGTATTGAATTACGATAATTTATAAAAAAGATACTCAGCGTACTAAAAAACGAAGCTCCGAATGACTTCATCTCGCCTAGCTACTCTCAGCCAACACATGACCGTTTTCACGCTGCTGCTTATCGTCGGCATGCTTTTGCTCAATGCAATACTCTGGTTTTATCCTGGGTTGGGCGCCGACGATGGCCTGGGTATCGCATTCGCCCTGAGCGAGGTGATGATTTCCCTATACACCATAACAATCGAAATGTTTCCCTGGTGGCAGACGCTAGGCGCAATTCTTTTATCATGTATACCGCTGCTCGCCTTGGCGAGCGGCCTGAACCACCTTCGACGTCTGTTTCAGGGCTACGCTCGTGGTGAGTATTTTTCCAGCACGGCCGCTATGCACCTGGGCAAGGTCGGACGTGATGTCGTGCTATGGGTAGGCGCCAGCTTTGTATGTACGCCGCGGCTCAGCGCGTGGGTCACAATGTTTGCTCCGCCTGGCGAGCGTTTTTTAACGATCAGCTTCACAACAGCCGACTTCGTAGCCCTCTTTCTTGCCGCCTGTATCTCGGTGATTGCACGCGTTTTACTGCTGGTAAGTGTAATCGATTCTAAAAACAGTACTTTTGTGTGAGGGCACTATGTCAATCATTATTGAGTTGGACGTGATGCTCGCCCGCAGAAAGGTCAAATCCAAAGACCTTGCTGCGGCGATTGGCATCACCGAACAAAACTTATCGTTGCTGAAGCAGGGCAAGGTTAAAGGCATACGCCTGGCCACACTGGATGCAATATGCCAATACTTGAACTGCCGGCCAGGTGATCTGCTGGTATATCACCCTACGGAGCAAGAGACGCTGCCATCCTGACCTGCCGGCATCGTACAACGATACTAGTTTTATCTTAAATATCAAATAGTTAGCGTGAAACTGGAGCAGACCCTAGGTGCCTTGGACTTGGTGGTTAACATCATCGTGCTGTGGAACACCCTCTACATAACGGCCGCCGTGGAGCTGTTAAAGCAGCACGGCTACCCGGTGCTGGACGAGGACCTGGCTCGGCTGTCGCCACTGATCTACGAACACATCAATATGCTAGGGCGGTACTCCTTCGCAATACCGGAAGAGGTCGCCCGAGGAGAACTGCGGCCACTGCGTAACCCTGAGGACAATCAGTGACCTCAAACTTGAGGCTCAAAAAATCGAAAAGATGGTGTCAGTTCACTCGGCGGGGGATTTGCGGTTGTTTGAATCGGGCCGACGGGCACTTTTTTCTGTCGTGAACAAAGAGCCCTGAAGAACACTTACGTTGGTGTTTTTTCAATTTTAGGAGCATAGGAATGAACAGTTTTTCGCTCTGTCATATTCAACCCAATGGCGCCAGCCTTGAATCGCAGAACAAGGCAATAGAGGGCCAAATGGCTCCAGGCGCCGCTAAAAGCACCGTACCAGAGCGGTTGCAGGTCATGGAAAAGGTTCAGCATCGGACAGGCATTGTGGCCAGTCACATTGTGTCCTTTCAGAACGTAGCGAAAGAGCACAACTGCATTATTGGTATCCGCCCGGTTGAAACCGTGGCGACCGGGCTGATTGAAGAGGGCCACCCCACCAAAGACTTCCATATCAAAGGCAAGAGCGCCAACTGGGGGCCCCAGGCAGGGATGATCTGTGTCGATCAGGCTTTCAGCAAGCTGGAGGGCTGCCTGGCGTCGGACCCGGCGCGTATCGAGAAATTCAACGGGCAGACTCGGCAATGCATCGAAGACGGTCATGCCGTTGCCGTTCCACTGGTAATTTCCAGAGAACGCATGCGCACGCTGCTGGCCGGTGATCTCATCACGGACATGCATCTTGCGGACGCCGAGGGGGCATTAGGTTCAGCGCGAAAGCGCCCGGCGGAGGATTCTACAAGTTCGAAGCCACCCCCACACCCGGTGTGGTCGAAGGCCTGTACCGAATCAGCCAGCAGGGACAGCCGCTGGAAGTCCTGGCGAAAACGCCGGAGGGCAAGGCGCTGACGGCCGACTATGACTTGCATCTAATCGGACCTCATATCAGCGACCTGGGACCGCAAGACAATCTGCTGGTCCCGGATGTCGCGCACGATGTGTTCAAAGCTCGCATCAACGGATACAGCGACCGGGCAACGGACTCGCGCCCCAGGAACCTGGCGCCGGAACTGCGCCAAGACTATGCAAGCGCCGGCAGCTTTTACCGCAAGGAAGACCCTGATATTGGCAATGCCACGAGCCGTATCGCCGCGATGATTCCTGTGATCAATGCGGCCTTGGTCGGCGGGGGGGAACGGGTGGTTCACCACAGCGCGGACTCGGGTAGCCCGGCCAGCGAAGCCGCTGCCAACTATCCGGCCACGTTCTTCTTGCCGGCCAGGCTGGGGGAATTTGATGAAATCTGTGTGATCGAGAACCGTCAGCAAATGACCGAACTGATCCAGCAAGCGAAAAACAGCGGATACTACATACCGTTAAACCCGTTATGGGAGCCAGAAGTGACCAGCGTCAGACGCTCAGACTTCACAAACTTTCAGAGGTTGCTCAATCGCACTAGATAACAGGCCCGGGCTGATCGGTAATCCCCCCCTGAAATAAGTGCTCGTCAAAAGTAGAGTTTTCTCCTAACCGGATCAAGGAAATCTTGCGTGAAGACAACGTGTTTTTCAGACAGCCAAATCATCGCCATCCTCAAGCAAGCCGAAGCAGGTACTCCAGCACCAGAGGGGGGCGGACGGAATCCTGGACTACTTGGAAGTAGTTCATGTACTCGTACGAAGACCGCATTCGAGCAGTTCGGCTCTACATCAGACTCGGGAAGCGCACTGCCGCGACCATTCGGCAGTTGGGTTACTCGATAAAGAAAGCCCTCAAGAGCTGGCATCAGAAATACGAACAAGGTCATGATTTGCCAATGTGTTATGTGCGTTCGAGGCCGAAGTATTCAGACGAGCTCAATCACCGTTGCTACGGATATCGTCGGATACGGGCGGCACTGGGCAGGCAGCACGTCTTCATCTCGGAGAAAGTCGTGCAGCGTTTGATGAGGCAAGAATGCCTGGTCGTTTCCGCTCCGAAGCGGCGTCGGTACGGCTCCTACCAGGGAGAAATCAGCCCTGCGCCAGAGAATCTCATCAACCGCGATTTCCAGACCGCAACCCCGAATGAGAAGTGACTCACCGACATCACAGAGTTCCAGATCCCGGCTGGCAAGGTGTATCTATCGCCCATGATCGACCGCTTCGATGGGCCGGTCATCAGTTGGACAATCGGTACGCGTCCAGACGCCGATTTTGTGAACACCATGTTGAATGTTGCCATCGAGACGGTGGCTAACAGCAATGACCGGCCCACCGTCCACTCTGATCGCGGTGCTCACTATCGCTGGCCTGGGTGGCTCACTCGGATTCGCTCGATGTCGCGCAAAGGGTGCTCGCCAGATAATGCGGCCTGTGAAGGCTTCTTCGGACGGCTGAAAACGGAATTGTTCTACCCTCGGGACTGGCAGGCTACAACCATTGAGCAGGATCGTGTCCCAGGAAGTGGTGTAACTGAAACCAGCCGAAGGCGCCTTGCGACGAAAGAGGTGGGTCACCGTGGTTCTTAAGACCTGTAACCCTTTGGAGGCGTGATAGATCAGCAGCTTGATGTCATCCTCTCGATCTGCCCCCTTGGCCCGCGAAAGCAGCTTCGAAAGTACTTTTTCCAGAGCGTCCCTAGTGTATTCGATCTTGCGGCGCAGGCCGAAGAACGCTTCGTGCCGCGCCCCTGATACCGGTCTCAAAGAAGCGATGCGTGAAAGATTTGACTTTTATTATTATCGAATTACAATAATAAATAGCTGCAATGCAGCCATTTTATTGCCTTCCAATCATCTTTATCTCAGCCATCGGCCGAGCATCCAACCTGGAAGGTGGAGAAGGTCTAAATCTGAATCGAAAAGGACGTTTCCGATGACAACTGATCGTTTGGCTCACCACAGTCGCTTGATGGCAACACTGACTCAGGCGCTGATAGTGGGCATGCTTGTGTTGAATGCCGCCTGCTGGTTTTTTCCGTCCATTGCCATAAAGTACGGTCTGGGCTTCAACCTGACGGCCATAGGCGTGACGGGGGATCTTAATGTCGACATCAGCAGTATGCCTTGGTGGCAAGTCGCAGGCGGAGTAATCCTGTCCAGTATCCCCTTATTGATGTTGGCGCGTGGGCTGAATGCCTTACGGCGTTTGTTCCAGCTTTACAGCGAAGGGCACCATTTCTCAGAGGGATCGTCAGCGTTGCTTGGCAAGGTAGGTTTCGGCGTGATCATGTGGGTGCTTTTGAGTTTCGTGCTGACGCCAGCGATCAGCGTCTGGGTCACTATGCGACAACCTCCGGGCGAGGGACTGCTGACGATCGCCTTTGATTCATCGCATTTGGTTAGTCTCTTTCTTGCTGCATCGGTCATGGTCATTGCCCGTATCCATCAAAAAGCAAGCGCTTTGGCCCGTGAAAATCAGCAATTTATCTGAGGCCAGATAATGACAATTGAAATCAGACTCGATGTGATGCTCGCTCTACGCAAAGTCAAGTCCAAAGACTTGGCCAATGCCATCGGGATCACAGAGCAGAACCTGTCGTTGCTTAAGCAAGGCAAAGTAAAAGGGGCCGGACTGGCGACCTTGGATGCGATCGTGTCCCAGGAGGTGGCGTAACTCCCGTGCTCTTAGCTGTTGAGTCTGACTCCTAATCAATAATGGCTGACAACTTGACCTTGGGATTGTCACTCACTGCCTGGAACCCCTCAAGTTGCATATAGCGCTTTTGCAGGCTCCAATCGTCGTTCTGCTCCAGCAGCATGGCACCGACCAGACGTACGATGGCGGCGTCGTTCGGGAAGATGCCCACCACGTCGGTTCGACGCTTGACCTCGGCGTTCAAGCGTTCCAATGGATTGGTGCTGTGGATCTGTTGGCGGTGCGCCTTGGGAAACGTCATGTGCGCCAGGACCTCGTCCTCGCAGCCGTCCGTCAGCTGGCTGATCTTCGGATAACGCTCACGCAGTTGATCCGCGACCACACGCCATTGCCGGCGTGACTGCGCCTCGTTGTCCTGGGCAAATACCGTGCGCAGCAGTGCCCATGGTGCGCTGGTCTTTGCCCACATGGGCCATGGCATTGCGCATGAAGTGAACCCGGCAACGTTGCCAGGTTGCGTTGAGCACCTTGAAGATCGCTGCCTTCAGACCTTCATGAGCATCGGAAATCACCAGTTTTATGCCCCGCAGCCCGCGCCGCATCAGGCTACGCAAAAAATCCGTCCAGAACGGTTCGGCCTCCGATGGCCCCACGCGCATGCCCAGCACTTCACGACCCCCGTCAGTGTTGACGGCTACGGCGATTATGACGGCGACCGAGACGATCCGTCCGGCCTCCCGTACGTCGCATCGATCCAGAGATAGGGCCAATCCCCTTCGATGGGGCGATCCAAGAAGGCATGAACACACTCATCGATTTCGCTCGCGAGTCGAGAAACCTGGCTTTTGGAAATCCCGGTCATGCCCATGCCTTCGACATCGAGTTCCATGATGCGCTGAGCGACAAACTGAATCATTTGCCTGAGTAAATCGACGTCAGCACCTTTCTCAAGTAGCTCGCTCAGTGCGATAGTAGGTTCGGTCATCGTGGCTCTCCCGGTTCCGGTTAGGTCTTTGCAAACTCAACCTTAGCCAAGAACCATGGTGACCCACCTCTTTCGCCGCAAGGCGCCTTCGGCTGGTTTCGTTACACCGCCTCCTGGGACACGATCTCAGCATCAGCGAAGGCCTCCGAAACGGCCTTACTCAGCTGGGTATAACCCTTCTGGCAGCACGACTCCGAATTCGTAAAGCAGCCCACGTAAGCCTGTACTCAGCATGATGCGAAACTTCAGCAACTGGGAGCGGATACGGTGTAGAGAGAGGATCGGCTGCTGATTGCCACTAGGCAAGCGCCGGGCTGCTGCACCGCTGTCCAGATGGCTTGAGCGTCAGCCGCATCGGTTTTGTTTCGCAGCACAAAGGGGCGTACCGAACGAGGGGCGAGTAGTCATACCTCATGCACCTGCTGTTGAAGCTGACGTGCCCACCAGTGGGCACTGCCACAGGCCTCGATTGCCACCAGTCTGGTCGGATAATTTGCAAAGAACACCAGCACTTCATCACGGCGCAGCTTATATACGCTCGATCCTCCCAGTGCACTGATCACGGTATGCAACTGGAAAACCTTCTTGGCGATGTCCATGCCAATTACGCTATGTTTCATGGTGGATCCTCCTGTTCAAGTGGTGTTTGTTATCCACTCTCCAATTTGGCACCTTGATGCCGGGGCAGCGAGGATTCTCTGTCGATGTAGAGGTGCTTCGGCCGGCCCGCTGTCGGGGGAGGCGTCCATATAAGTTTCCCTAGGGCCCAGAAGGCAGCTACGCCATAATGCTCGCCGAGCTAAAAGGAGCATCTAATGAGCAGCACTGCAAACAATGCTGAAGGCGAAAAAATTCTTATTGTTGACGACGATCCAGGGCTGAGCAGCCTGCTGGAACGCTTTTTCGTCAGTAAGGGCTACCGTGCCCGTGCTGTACCGAACACCGAACAGATGGACCGCTTGCTGGCCCGTGAAGCGTTCAATCTGGTCGTACTCGACCTGATGCTGCCCGGCGAAGACGGTCTTTCCGCCTGCCGCCGTCTGCGCGGCGCGAACAATCAGATCCCGATCATCATGCTGACCGCCAAGGGCGATGAGCTGAGCCGCATCAAGGGCCTGGAACTGGGCGCCGACGATTACCTGGCCAAGCCGTTCAACCCGGACGAGCTGATGGCCCGGGTCAAAGCGGTCCTGCGTCGTCAGGCTGCGCCTGTACCTGGCGCACCGGGCAGCGAAGACGAAAGCGTGACCTTCGGTGACTACGAGTTGTCCCTGGCCACCCGCGAACTCAAGCGCGGTGATGAAGTGCACATGCTCACTACCGGTGAGTTCGCAGTACTCAAGGCCCTGGTCATGAACGCCCGTCAGCCACTGACTCGCGACAAACTGATGAACCTGGCCCGTGGCCGCGAGTGGGATGCCCTTGAGCGTTCCATCGACGTGCAGATCTCCCGTCTGCGCCGGATGATCGAACCCGATTCATCCAAGCCACGCTACATCCAGACGGTCTGGGGCGTGGGCTACGTGTTCGTTCCGGACGGCGCCGCCACCAAGTGATCGGCGATTTGTAGGAGCGAGTGTGCGGGCAACAGGTCAATCGACCTTGCCCGCAGACTCGCGATCCGCAATGTGCGAGCATCGCTCGATCCTGCAAGTGTGTAGCGGTTATTCGACAGCAACGGCCAGAGCGGACCGCCTTGCGGCGTCCCTTCCTGCCGTCGGCTGGCGATCCCGCCGACATCACTCCGGCCTCGAGATAGCGACGGATTAACCTGAGCACCCGCTTGTCTTCGACTTGACGCTGCACATGGGCCATCAATACATCGTGGTTGACCCGATCAAAGAACTTCTCAAGAGCGAGTTCCACACACCAGCGATGACCCGCCGCCACATGGGCACGGGCTGTTTCGATGGCTTGGTGGGCGCTTCTGTTTGGACGGAAGCCGTAGCTGTTGTCCGAGAACAGGGGATCGAAGATCGGTGTGAGCTGTTGCAGCAGAGCCTGTTGGATCAGGCGATCCACGACGCTGGGGATACCCAACTGCCGGGTGCCGCCTTTGGGCTTGGGGATATCGACGGCGCGTACACCTTGCGGGTGATACTCGCCGGCCAGCAGCCTGGCCTTGAGGATTGGCCAATACTGTTTCATGTGGCCCGCCAATTCGTCGACCGTCATGCCATCGGCACCCGGCGCGCCCTTGTTGCTGACCACGCGGTGATACGCACGCTTGAGATTGGCCGGTGCAAGCACCCGCGCCATCAGCGTGTCCGGCTCCGCGTTCGTCCACGCCACAGACGCCGCCGATGCCTGCGCACCTCCAGCCGTCGCCCGCGGATTCTGTCCGGAACTAGGGGGCACGGTTCCCCCTCGGAGAAATTTCTGCTTTTCGACATTCGACGAGACGCTGACGCCTACTGGCGGCATAACCTGTTCGGCCCTTGGTGGCCTGGTCGCTTGCCACTTACTACGGCCTCGGCTGACTTCTGATCGTTCATCCCGGCGCCTCACGACGCTCGGTAGCACAGTGGCAAACGGGCAGATCTCCCAGGGTAATTCGCGCGACCTTTCTGCTTATGCTTGTCAGATTCGCCCGCTCGTGCAGCCTCTCATGGGATATGCGTACTTCGACCCCGCAGCGGAACCACTGCCCCCGACCTACCAAGTCGACAAGGTTCCAGAAGACAAGATGGCCGAACTGGTCGGCACGACCCGCCGAGCATTGCAAGGCAAGCGCGCCAGGGGAGTCATTCCCAAAGGCGTCTGGAACACCATCGATAACCGCATTTATTACAGCATCAAGAGATACGAGGCATAGCTCGAAAGCCAATGGGATTGCCCACCGGAGTTGAATTTGCTGGACAGTCCGTCCGCATTCGCTTCACCTGGAACGGGCAACGCCGTTGCGAGACCCTCCCCTATCCCCAAACGCCGAAGGGGATTAAGGCTACCGCCGACCTACACGCTCACTTAACCAGCCTGATCAAGCATGGCGTGCTGGATGATCAGCGCTATGCCGAACTGTTCCCCAACTCCACTTACGCCAACTACTCGGCGACTCCCCGTTTCGGAGAGTACGCCCAGGAGTGGCTCAACAGCCGAGAGATAGTGGCGGGGACGCGCAAGAACTGCCTCGGCTACCTCAATTTGTACTGGATGCCCTATCTGGCGATGCTGCCCATCGACGGCATCACGTCAGTGATGCTACGCAAGGTGGTAGCGAACACCGAATGGCCATCGCCGGACGTGAAGCGCTCAGCGATCCAGCGCCTGACCACAGTGTTCGGCACCGCGGTGAAAGACGGGTTGATCAACCGCAACCCAGTCGAGTCCATCGAACTGCCGGCGAAAGCCAAGAAGCCGATTGACCCCTTCACGGTGGATGAGGCCAATAAGATCATCGATCACCTGTACGAGACCCTGACCCACTCGATGCGGATCTACGCGGCGTACTTCGAGTTCGCCTTCTATACCGGCATGCGCCCGAGTGAAATGGCGGCGCTGTGCTGGGGGAGGTCGACAAGGAGAAGCGCCTAGTCAACGTGTGTCGGATCGTCGCAGACTACAAGATTGAGGAACGCACCAAAACCCGCAATATCCGACAGGTCATGCTCAACAGTCGCGCTTTGCACGCTATAGAACAAGCCGAGCTCATGGCCAAGCAACGCACGCATCGGAGCCGCCGTTTGTGTTCCCGCCGACCAAGAACTTCGAGTTCATCCAGCAGTCGAGTGTGACCGACAAACATTTCCAAGCTGCGCTGACCGAATTGGAGATTCGCGCTTGCCGGCAATACAACTGCTGACACACTTACGCAACCATGTGCCTCATGGCGGGTATGAACCCTGCGTTTATTGCCACTCAACTCGGTCATAGCGTTCAGATGTTGCTATCGACCTACGCCCGATGGATCAACTCCAGCACCGAATGGGGTGAGCTCGGGAAGCTCGAAAACAGCTGGATTGGTAAAAAATTGGTACAGCCTGAAACAGTACCCCTCTGAAACCCTTATGGAATCAGCCTCTGTGACACTGGAACCACACCGCTACGTTATAAGAGCGGTTTTCTAAGTGTCCCGGGGCAGTAAGCTGGAGGCTATATACTTAGAGCAGGGAGCTTCGATCTAGACATAAAGGTGGCCAGACTCTCGACAAGCGTGACGATACCGGAACAACCTGGAAAGAAACAACTCCTCCAGATGAGCAACACTCCACTGAAGTTTTATTTAGCAGTCGCCCCCCACCTCGCGCAAATTAAATCGGCCGAAGCAGTCACACTACTACCGAGCGATTTTCCCACGCTTTCTTCAGAACCTCTTAACGCCCAACTCACTGCCAAATCAAAAATCACCCATGGCTTTAATTGTGCTTCTTGACGCGCCCTCTGCTGAAGTCAAACCATTGATTGCTTATGCATTCCTGCTCGCACCCAGCTCTCAGCATCCAAATCTACCGCACACTTTAGAATCAAGCCGCTTATAGCCGATAGAAATAAATAACACTTATTTAATATATTTCGGATACCTATAGCTTCTGAAATCTACCCTTGCTGACCGGCCTGGCTTGGCCGGCAGCGGACAGGCCTGAGGCCTTCGTTTTCTGCCCGTGGCTCCAATGTGAAGGTAAATACGCTACCGTTGATGCCATAGAGTTTTACTTCTAATCTTCATGCGAAGCCATATCCTCGTTTTTTGTATTTATAGGTAACTATCACCATTGGCGAAGACCAGAACTTCTTCATTTTTAGCTTTCAGTTCAGAAACTTAGAATCCAAGAAAGCGCCATTCAAATCATCCTCCTTTTAGTAATAAATAAAAAATTGACGAATTAGGCCTTCAAACATTGACAGAGTGAATCCGCCCATCAAGAATTGCCAAGCGCGTTTCCAAGGTTGGGATCGCGCAACAGGGAGAAATTCTTTTCTAGAATTTCAGCGCATATAAAAAAAGGAAATTAAAATGTCTGAAGCACTCAAGGAAAAAGTCTCGAACGCCAACCTAGGGCAAGTTCAAACCTACCTCCTCTTCAACCAGAGTGGTATCCGGATCACCTTGGATCTGCCCAGCCCAGTGACGCTCAGCCTGAACCAGCAGGAATTTTACCCCCTCCTCACGGACCTATCCCCAAAACTCGCTCCAGTTTTGCACAACAAATCGGGCCTTGACCTCAAATCGGCGACGTTCACTATCCAACTCAATGACGTAAAGGACCGCAACACGATCGCGAATGTGCGGTGGTGGAACGACAATCTGGCAGATGGGAAAGAGTCCATGGTATTCACTTGTGGACAGATTCTTAACCAGAGCGAGGGCACAGGTACCGCCGCCACTTCTGGATACTCTCGAATCCGGTGGGCCACCATGGCGAACAACGGGCGCAACAATGAAACCTTTACCGTGAGCGATGTCTTGCTCACCTTCAAATCTACCTCAACTACGGATGCAACTGACGGGCCGATTATCAGTGTTGGCTAGCTGATCTGCCACCGCGGGGCCCAGAGTTCCGGTCCCCGCGGTCGTCCCCGCCGCTGCGATGTTTTGCCAAATCGACGTGCTGGACGGACCGAAAAGGTTTGAAGCCCATTCGCCGGTCTTAAGTCAAGGTTAAAAGCCACCGCGCCAGCAGTGTTCAACTGCAGGGGTTGCCCTTTAACTCAACCTGATCGGTTGAACCTGTAGAACCCGTTTCCTCTTCATTGGCTACGACCGAATCGTGCCTGACATCCATGTGGATCAAGCGGTAGTGAGAAAACCTGTACCGCCCTGGCAGTCAACTGCCCCAGAGAAACCTTGACACTCAGGCGGTGACAGCCGGCCCTCACACCAGCCCCCTTTTGGCTGGGCGGTCATCACCTTAACTCGCCCGTCAGGCGAAACAGCGCTTGGCATCGAAAGGCTGTTTCTCCTTCACCCATTTGAAGCTTCGCGCCCGTCGGCAATACAACTGCCGACACACATACGCTACCATGTGCCTCATGGCGGGTATGAACCCTGCATTTATTGCCACTCAGCTCGATCATAGCGTTCAGAGGCTGCTATCGACCTACGCCCGATGGATAAACGCCAGCACCGACTGGGGTGAACTCGGAAGCTCGAAAACAGCTGGATTGGTACAAAATTGGTACAGACTGAAACAGTACCCCTCTGAAACTCTTATGGAATCAGCCCCTGTGACACTGGAACAGAATTACACCGTATTTCTGGCTCACATTAATTGCAAATGAGCTTGCATTCGACGGCGCGGGCTCGCATTTCATTGCGACGGGCTCACGCTATCTGCAAATGATCGAGGGCGGTTGAGGATCACAGAGGAATGCCGGCCGCGAGCATCTTGTCGCGTAACTCGCTCGCCCGCTCGGGGTCCAGCGTGTTGTTGAACAACACCTTGAATTCGTGTGCTTTGGCGTTGAACTGTTCCACGAGGTCTTTCATGCGATAGCCATTGCGCGTCAACGTAGGTTCCAGGTCGTCGATGTGACGTGATAGTGCCGACTCGACGACATAGACTGAGACGGGGCGCTCACCGGTTCTAAGCCAACGTTAGGTGCAGCTGTACTTGCAGCGGCGTCCGCAGCTTGCTCGCGAGCAGGTCCATGGCGTCGTCCGTCAGGATCGACGCGCAGGCATCTTCATTTCCAGTGCAGGTACGTAGCAGCCATTCGATGTACTCACGCTGCGCTCCAATAATGTCGTCCAACGAGAGCATGTCGGTACGGGCGCCGATTTCCTCCATGTTGTCTTTGCGCAGGTCGCTGCGCAGCACAAGGTGACCAAGAAGCACTATGGACAGCAGCCCTAGGCGGCTCTGGCCGGAGTCAGGCAAGGTGCTGACCAAGGGTGTACGCCCATAGCGAACGACCGGTTCTTTCTCCGCAACGGCGCCGCCTGGGTATAGATCCGGCGCAAGCATGTCCGGGTTACGGCTGCTGTCGGATACAGGCTTAGGCGCCGGCGCCGTTTGGGTTGTGCAACTGGCGACGAGCGCGAGCAGGGAGAGTGTGGGGACGTGCCTGATCATGTGCCGAGGCCCCCTTTAATGATGGGGCCCATGTTGGCATGGCTGCTTGCTATTGCGCAGTATGAAATAGAAAACTGCGTCTTGAGGTATTTATACGGTATGCAGTGATTTCAAGAAAGCTTCATGCCCCCCGCTTCGGTATATCGTGACAACCAGTCACGATGAGCGAAATACGCAATCATCAGTCAAGGGCTGTCTGGCATCCTGCGTAGGTCGGAGTTTTCGGCAAACAGAGGCTGAACAGGGAGCATAGCTGTAACGTCCATGAGCCGGTTGATTGATTATGCAAGGTGTTTGAAATCAACCGTTCAAGTTACTACGTCCACCGTCTCAGGCGCCAGACTCCTGATTTTGAACGGCTTCGGTTGCGCAGCCGGGTGAGTGAATTGTTTTCGCAAAGCCGCAGTTCTGCCTGCAGCCGTAGCGTTCTATCGTTGATGCGTGACGATGGTGAGCAACTCGGTCGGTTCAAAGTGCGCAGCTTGATGCGTGAGCTTGACCTCATCAGCAAACAATCAGGTTCTCATGCCTATAAACGAGCGACGGTTGAACGGTTGGATATCCCGAACACATTGAATCGGGAGTACTCTGTCCCGGTACCCAACCAAGTATGGTGAGGAGACATCACCGACAGTGTGCCCGGAGTTCAGGGCGAGAATGGATGCTCAAATGAACCACGAGTCTATCTGGAATGAGATGGTCAGCCTGGTTCGAGAAACTCGTTGAGCCTAGACTTACAGGGTTTTTCGAACCGGGCTGACTATACATTAAGTCTGGCAAACGATTGCCTGGCGGCATTCTGCGCCAGCACCTGTATCCCTTTCAGAAGCCTGAGCGGAAGAACATCGGACAGTAGAAGGAAGTCGCCCACATTGCCCGAGTGACAAGCTTGCAGGAGGACTTCGGTCGGTGGAAATGCTTCACATCGGCCGCTCATGATCTTCTCCCAGCCCCATTTGCGCAGTTGCGATGCACGCCGGTAGTCCTTTACGACCACTCCTCCCCGCGAATAGTCGCTTCTGTCATCGGTCAGCCGCATTCAATTGAAGTAGGCCCCAGGCGTCGTACCGGTCATGTTTTTGAAGAATGCAATGAATACGCTGTCGCTTGAAAAACCCAATTCGAATGCGCTATAGGCGATGCTACGGCCAGTGGCGAGTAGCTCAATGGCCCGCATCAAGCGCCACTGCTGACGCCATTGTTGATAACTCATGCCGGTTTCACGCCGGAAAATCCTCCCTATAGTTTTGCTGCTGGCGGCGACTTGGGTCACCAGCACCTGTAACTCTGGTGGCAATTGTTCGGGCAGGGAGCTCAATGCAGCCAAGCGCTTGTCGTGAGGCAATGGCAGCAACATGGGTTGTTGCGCCGCTTCACACACTTCAATCAGGCACAGCCCTAAAAGATGAGTGTATTTGCCCTGGCTCCAGTCAGCGTCGAATTCGGCCAGAGCCATGGGTTCCAGTATCGCTCGTAACAGCGGGCTGACTACTATCACTCTGACTTGTTTTGGCAATTCGCTGGACAGGTGCGGCGACAGGTAGATTGAGCGGTAATCCACGTTGTGGCGCATCACTGCACGATGCATGACGTTGGGTGGAATCCAAGCCGCGCGAGACGGAGGCAACAGGCATAACTGGTTGGCCAGGGTGATACGTGTGCACCCTTGCCGCGTGTACAACAGCTGGCCGCGTTCATGCTGGTGTTGCCCGGAGTCGTGGTCACCCAGGGTGGCGGCGATGCCGATCACCTGTGCCGCGTAACTATCCGGGTCAAACTGAACGTGGGCATCAAGCCATGCCATAGGTTGTCCCATTTCAGATGTTTATTGGCGTGGCTTGGATAATACGCCAGATAATGTTCTTTAAGCTCCCGGAGTTCTCGCCCATTGAGTAACGCCGTGATGAATTCAAACAAACTGTTGATGCTGGCAGTCGCCTTGCTGATGTTTCCACAGATGGCCCAAACCCTTTATAGCCCGGCGCTATCCGATATCGGTCACGTGTTTGCCGTCAGCCCGCAAATGGCCGCACAAACAATGTCGGTATATTTTTTAGCGTTCGCCTGTGGTGTCGTGGTGTGGGGGAGGGTCTGTGATCGCATTGGCCGACGTCCATCGATACTGGCCGGACTGACACTCTATGTTCTGGCATCGGGTTTTGCGTTGAGCGTCAGCAGCATGCGCGGTCTGTTAATGACCCAGGCACTGGCAGCGTTTGGGGCGGCGGTCGGGTCGGTGGTGACCCAGACCCTTCTGCGTGATCGCTACCAAGGGCTGGAGTTAGCACAGGTGTTTTCGGTCGTAGGTATCGCCCTCGCGGCCAGCCCGGCCATCGGGTTGTTCTTCGGAGGCAGCCTAGTCCAGGGCTTTGGTTATCGGGGTGTGTTGGCCGGCTTGCTGATCCTGTCGCTGACGTTACTGCTCTGGAGCGCATTGATTTTGCCGGAAACCCGACCTCAGAACATCACGGTACCACCGCTGTTCGATACATTGCGGCGAATGCTGCAGGATGTTTCGATCTGGCGCGCAGCTTTGTTGGTGGCGATGTTCAATGTGGCACTGTTCAGCTACTACAGCCTTGGGCCATTCCTCTTTCAGCGATTAGGTCTAGGCGCGGAACTGTTCGGTTACAGCGGTGTAATTCTAGCGCTGGGCTCCGGCCTCGGCGCTTGGTTGAACAAGGGGCTGCTGAAGCGAGGTCTTGGTGGCAAAGAGTTGGTGGCCCTGGCGGCAGTAGTGATGTTGGTCGGTGGCGTCAGTGTGTGGCTGTTACAAGGCCGCGGCTGGTTCGTCCTGCCGATGCTGCTGGTGGTGCTGGCGTTTGGTATGGCCATCCCGAACATCCTGGGCGCAGCGCTGACGAACTATGGCGATTGCTTAGGTACGGCTGGCGCGTTGTTTGGATTGTTCTACTACCTGATGATCGGCACTGGCCTGATGTTGGCAGCCTCAAGCCAGAACCTGGGCGAGACGCTAGTGGTATGTGGAGCAGTGGTCATGTTGCTATGTTGGTCAGGGCGGCGATGATTTTTCGTGTCTCTCATGTTGTGAAAAATACAGTGCCTCATTCCCCTGCATGGACACAGTCGTGTTGGCGCTGACCGAAAACTGACCCACTTGCGATAGCTGAACAACAGATGACGTGAACGGCCAACCGGTCTGACGAAGATCCTGACACGAGAATCGGCTTTTGAAGCCGCGTCAGTTTTATGGATCGCCAGGCGCGACTCTCATCGTGGCGCGGGGCAAGCCCCAATTGGACGCCGGATAGATTTAAGCAAGCCAACCACTTCATCCGTTAATCAGTATTGCAAAAAATGGGGTGACCATAGATTTTCAACCAGTGTGGATTGGCCCCTTTTAAACCGGACACCTATACCCCGTTAAATTGATGCCGCTGCCAAGCGCCTAAACTTCCATGGGGAGAGGTATTTCAGCGCGCTGTGCGGATGCTCCTCGTTGTAGTACTCGAAGGCAATCGCCAGGTTACGTAGTGCCGTTTCCCGGTCAGGTTTAGGCATGTGCGCGACGTAGTCGCGTTTGATCGTATTAGCGAAGCTTTCAGCCATACCATTACTCTGCGGGCTGCGCACAGGTGTGGTCACTGGCTGCAAGCCGATCTGTCGGGCAAACAGTCGCGTCTGCTCAGCGATGTAGGCCGAGCCATTATCGCTGAGCCATTGCACCGGTGTGGCGGGGAGTTGCTCACCGAAGCGCTTTTCAACCGCCTCCAGCATCAGGTCGCGGATATCGTCACCGCTATAACCTGTAGGGCTGGCCACCCAGCCGATGGCTTCGCGGTCGCAGCAGTCCAAGACGAAGATTACGTGGCCTTGCAATGGCCGCCAGCTCTGCAGCTGGCCCAGAAAATCTTGGCCATCCCGATGATGCGCTTCGACAAACCACTGCTCGGGTTCCTCTCCCACGACGAGGTTCAGGCACTACTCGCTGCGCCCGATGCCAATACATGGTGTGGCCGGCGCGATCATATCCTGATCGCGCTACTTTACAACACGCGGGCCCGAGTCTCCGAGTTGATCGGCATCCGCGTGGCTGATGTGACGCTGGAAGCCACGCCCTCGGTGTGCCTGCACGGCAAAGGGTGTAAGCAGCGAACCGTGCCGCTGTGGAAGGAAACGGCCGTCGAGATTCGCCACTGGATGCAGTACGTTGGTTTACGGGCGGAGCAGCCCCTCGTACCCAGCCGACGCGGACTGCCGATGACGCTCTCGAGTTTGACTGAGCGGATTTCCTTGGCTGTCACTGCGGCGATAAAGACGTGCCCCCAGTTGCAGCAACGCAAGGTATCACCACACACGTTGCGTCATTCGACAGCCATGCACCTTTTGCAGGCCGGGGTGGATATCACCGTCATCACTCTATGGTTGGGCCACGAAAGCCCGGTCACCACTCACGGTTATGTCGAAGCCGATCTGGCCATGAAGGAACATGCGCTTGCCACCATCGGCCCACCCGAAATCAAGCGCACGCGTTATCGTCCGACTGACGCCCTGCTGAAGTTTCTGGAAAGTCTCTGAAATTATGCAACGTCGGCAGCGGTGTGCAGCCAGGCGTACTGCCACCGCCGCCGCATACCCGACATAATTTCCGACTGCGGATAATTACTTTTATGCCAAGCTTGGCATAAACGCAAAAACTGGTTGTTTACCGGCTCAGAGCGCGCCGGACGCCGAGCGGCGGCGATTCAGAGTTTGCTGGCGACGGCCAAGTTGAACGGTATCGAGCCGAGTGCATGGCTGAAAGATACGCTGGAAAAGCTGCCAACCCGGCCCAATAGCCGGCTGGATGAGTTACTGCCGTTGAGAGCAACGGTCGCCGAGTAAAGGTGGCTGGGTTGGAGGCTTACGTTGCAACGTCTTGTTGCGCCGACCGGTTGAGCGCGCCGATGAATTTGATAAGCTTGACGCAATTCTGGACAACCTGACTCGCCAACATGCTCGCCGTTTACGCGAACAATTCGGCGTTGGCCCTCAAACGGCGGCCGTGCTGCTTTCGATAGCAGGCGACAACCCGGAGCGCTTAAAAAGTGAAACAGCTCTCGCCGCCCTCTGTGGGGTCAGTCCTTGACCCGCATCCTCGGGTAAAACGGTGCGACATCGTTTAAACCGAGGTGGGAATCGGCCTGCGAACAACGCCCTATGGACCATTGCGATGGTACGCATGCGCAGTGATCCCAAAACCCAAAGCTATGTCGCCCGGCGTGGTGCGCAAGGTTTGTCTTCCAAAGAAATTCAGCGCTGTTTAAAGCGCTATATCGTCAGGGAGCTATACCCTTTGATCCTCGCGGATCTAGCCGACTTGGCTCGATCTTGTTGACATAGGGGCGTCAATGCGCCGATGGAACGTGTATTCCGGAATTTGAAAACCGAATGGATACCGACCACGGGCTACCGAACGACCCAAGAGGCCCAGCGCGACATCAGTCATCGGTACAACTGGATTCTCAGCTGTGGCGGTATCATGGTTAAATTCCTTGTCAATAACAGAAATGGTAAAAAAGGTTGATTATTGGTGGGCGGCGGCGTGGAAAGGTTCCTGACCGTACTGGCTTACTGGTGCACTTTGGCCACTCCGGCAGATCTAATTTCGTCAGAAATCCCCAATTTTCGTAACCGCCATGTCCTACAAGGGGGATCAGGTGGCGCAGGGGAAGCCGGTAAATACTGATCTGTATCAATACCTGTCGCCGTTGGGCTGAGAGAGCACATAAACCTGACCGGCGATTACGTCTGGCGGCAGAGCCGCAAGCTGGAAGACGGGAAGTTCAGGCCGCTACGACAGGTCGGAAAACCTTAGTCGAATACCCAGCCCGTAACAGCTGGGTCTGAAGCGCTGGGGACAATGTAGCCTCCGATATTCACGGTAGGTCGAACCGCGAGGCAAGACCCAATCTGCCAGCATCAAGGCGGAGAGGTGCTAGCTAGGCTTTGTACGGAATCCCTTGAAATATCTATTTCTGTAGAATCCGCTGCCATTAAAGCCAGGAGGCCACGATGGCAAAGCGGTATGAACTCCCCGACGCAGCCTGGGATTTGATTGCAGATATCTTCACTGAAACCCGACGCAGCGGACGCCCGCGTGCCGATGATCGCCTGATGCTCAACGGCGTGCTCTGGCTGCTCTGCTCAGGCGCGGCCTGGAGAGACATGCCAGAGCGCTTCGGCCCTTGATCAACGGTTTCGTGACTAGCGCAATCGCGGAATTTTCGAGCAGATGCTCAAACGACTTCGTATCCGATTGAACGAGCAAGGCTTGATTGATCTGGAAACCTGGATGATCGATTCCACTGCTGTGCGCGCAACCCGAACCTCGTCAGGCGCCGGAAAAAAAGGGGGCCTGAAGAACCGCAAGACCACTCGCTCGGACGCAACCGGGGTAGCCTGACGACCAAGATTCACATGCTGTGCGCTTCCTGCGCCAGCTATAGGGTCTCGGCCGCCATGGCGGTAGCCTCGGCTGAGTTCGGACAGATCGAGAAAACCCTGCAAACGCTGACCTACATCGATGATGAGTCCAAGCGCCGCGCCACCCTGACCCAGCGCACAAAGATGTTCACCACTAGGCCCAAAGCCCCGAGTTGATCCTCCTGACCTTCGCGGTAGCGCTGGCGAAGCTCGCCGCGTTTGCCATGGAACACGGCACGGACGAGGCGGTACCGGCCTTCGCCGCGATTCAGCTGGAACACCCTCTACATGACGGTCGCCGTAGAACGGCTAAGGCAGCACGGCTATCCAGTGCTGGACGAGGATCTGGCTCGGCTGTCGCCGCTGATCTGCGAGCACATCAATATGTTAGGACGGTACACCTTCGCAGTACCGGAAGAGGTCCCCGAGGTGAGCTGCGGCCACTGCGCAATCCAGAGGACGATCAGTGACCCCTCCGGCAAAAAGGTCGCATCCTTCAGGGCTTGACCTGATCCGCTCCGACACCCTATCGGCGCTTTAGTCAGCGGGACATATAACTATGCACACTTATACTCCCTCCCTTCAGCGCGCCTAATCCAGGTTTTCCGTTTTGACAATATTTGCGCGTTTCTTGAAAGACATGGCCATTGGGGGTTGTTTAGGCTGAAGCAGCCTCACCAGCGGTGCTTTCCAGGGAGCTGAGTCACGCACATCAAACATCCTAATAGTTTGAGGTTGCAAATATGCAGCGAACCAGTACCTCACTTCAAGGCGGACGTGCAGACACCGGATCACCCTGCCACGCTGCACAATGTTTTCATGCAGCAAACAATAAGCATGGCGTGTTCATACATCTCGCCACGAGTCGCGGCCAATGCACAGGAAAATTTGACCCGGGAAATTCTATAGTAGCGTAAACAAGAGCAGGTATCGCAAACGTATGTTGGACTCCGGGAGCTTCCGGGATATTTTTCAGAGAGGGTCACCACAATGCTTATTGGGCACAACTTGCATCATATGCAACCCACTGTGACGGGTTCTGGCACTACAGAACAGACCCAGGCCGCAACCAGCCAGACTATCAGCAACACCAATACGCCGCTGGATCCGCATCGAGTACGCGAACTGACGTTTATTGGAGTAGGCAGTAGTGTGGCCTATCTGCTTAATGAACTTAATGGTCGCTTTGCCGAAGACGGAGTAACGTCACCATTTTCAGGAAAGGTCAGTATTGTCGGTAAGGAGGACTCTTGGTCGGCGAATGTTCGCGGCCAAGGCTATCTCAATCAGCCAGCCGAACTCGTCAGTCAATGGGGGCAGCAGGTGCCAGTATATGACCCCGATTATGCTGATCGTGGCGAATTTTCTGCGGGTAACCAACAACAGTTGACACAAGCAGTGGGGTTGGGCGCAGAGCATCTGGAGGCGCTGGCAACGAGTATTAAGCGGCTGGATGACGGTTGCTTCCGAATCCGCTTGCACAATGGTCAGGCTCTGGACAGTCGGCAGGTTGTATTGGGGGCTGGTGCCGGACCTCATACCAGTATCTGGAACAGCTCTACGCCACACACTCAAGCAGAAAAACGACTGGACAACATCAAGCTGCATGAGCAGGAGGCTTTGCGCGGCAAGGTGTTGGACCTGGATGAGTTTATGCGCGTCACTGACGCTGCTCCCCAGCAGTTCGCGGGGAAAACAGTGGTGGTACATGGACCAAACGCAGGCATTGATGCAGTTGAACGCGCCGGGGAGCTTGGGGCAAATGTGGTTTGGTTTACCCGCAGTACCAATCCGCTGTTATTGGATGGCAACCATCTGAAGTTTGCACCTGCGTTGGCTAAAAGTGCTTTGCGCAAAGTGGATTCACTTGATATCTATCCAACGAAACAAGAGTACGGTTCGGCATTACGACTGGACTACACTTCGCCAGAACAAGACATCAAAGACGCGCGCACTTCCTTGGAGGCGGATTACTACGTTTATGCCTTGGGTCAGGATATTCATAAGCCGGGTAGTGCTGGAGCCATGCTAGGCAGTCTTCTTGATCACCTGGAGCCTGTATATGACTACGATCAAGTCTATAGCGACCAACCTTTCAAGACAGTAATAGGTTTGCAAAGTCGCGGTTCCAATAGTGATAACGGTTTGATTATTGTCGGGGCGGCAGTTGCTCAGCTGGCTACCAATGTTCAGCATAGCTATAAGGATCACGCTGTAGACCGCATATTTGAGGAAATGACCAAGTACCCCGGAAAACAGGCAGAAGAGTTGTCGCAAATGTTGTTAGAGGGGGCGACATCAAAACAGATCCAGGCACATATGCAAACTTGGCGATTGGATAACGTTCAATCGCCCGATAAGCAGGTATTGCAAAATCAAGTAGAGGATTATTTGGCGGCCCGAGACTACTTTCAGCAACAAACTAACGAAAAAAAGGGCAACCTGCGCGGGGTCGCAGCAGAGGTGGAAAATCAAACCTTGACCGAGGTGGCATCTGTCATCGTGTCGCCACAGTTAGGCACGATCAAGGCCTCGGCTGCAGCATTGTCGGGACTGATGCCAGCTTATGTGGCCAATGGAGAAAATAACTTTACCACCGACAATCGCACCATGCTCCGCGCCGGCATTGCAGATAGATACCCGAATATAGGTAACGCTGAAGCCAGTGGGTTTATCGATGAAGTAGTTGGTTTGCGTCACCTTGATCGTCAGCGATTTATTGACAAAGTAGCAGGCGAAATGATGGACAAAGGAGTCCAACCATTGGTCTCATTGCAGCCCCCGGTGCTAGGTGTCCCGGAGTCGGTCAGGACTGCTTATGAGGCGCGCTTGCAAGCATTGAATTCTGGAGCGCGCGATGATACGCCGTTAAGTCAGCGCTGGTTGCCCGAAAAATAGTTCCAGAGGCGAATTGCGAATATTAGGCCTTGTTCGGATGCCTATTTTTTCGATGTGCGGTGTTTGATCCCTCACCGCACAACCGCCGAATCTACGCCAGTAACGACGGCAACGTGGAGTTTGCTGAGCAACGACTGAGCTTAAGTGCACTTTCTGTTCCGGTGCTCCCCAAACCCCAAACCCCATCGTTTGAAGACATTCAAGATTAGACTAGCAGGAATGCCGGGGAGTGAGTTTGTCTGATAAAGTGTCGCAGCGCAACCAACGTACACGTGACGTCGGCCTTGCCGGACGAATTGCCCGTAGATCGCTGCGGCGCCTTTGCCGACCTTCAGGAATAGAACTTATTGCTCCCATACACGTGGCGGTGTCCCGACTTGGTACTGCGGTACACCACTGAGGCGGGCTTGGAAACTGGCGAAAACCACGTGAACACCTGATCTTTACAGTGACTACGCGCTGTTCGCTAACTTCTCCCCAGAGCCGAAAATTGCTGAGCAAACTTCTTCCTCATGTCATTTTCTTGCCCTAGATTCACCCTTACTCCTTTATCCTTAAGTCTGGCCCTATCAAAATCAATCACAAAAAACTTATCCTTACCATTGTCATATAGAATATTTTCCATATTAATATCATCGTGAACTATTCCATTTTTAGCCAGCATTTCTGTCAGTTCATCGACAGGATTATTATTGGATTGCCTCAACTTGTTCATAATATGTTCTACTAGCGGAAAATCCTTGTCTTTTTTTATGCTACCCAGCGTTCGGCCTGGCAGTAGCGTCATCTTCACGGATACATATGAGTTGCTCGGATTATCAAGAGCAGGATAAGTTATTAAAGATGCAGCCTCATCACCATACAGTCGCTTCATTCCGTCTACCTGGTTTAAAGCATACACTTTTACCCCGCTTTTATCAGGAGTAATTAGCCCCTTATAAACCTTCATGACGTTACCATCGTGCATATTATAAACCTCACCGGCTGTTCCGCCAGCAATCAGCGTCCAACTTTTTTCAACTTGCTCCGGCGGACGGCTATCAGCATTCATCCGGATTAATCCACTACCACTACCCCGCCCAACATTTCCATCGGTCCTTACTTTTTTCTGATGCCACAAATTTGACTGATGCCGTATTTTGTGCGCAACAACATCCTTCCTCGTCGCGCCTTGTATAGGCTTGGGAGCACCTGATTGGGCATTTTGCGAACCCATCAAGCTGGGGACCGGCTGATCGACGACCTTCGCTATCGTTGGATTGGGTAGTACTTTCGCCCCTCCGCTGGCTATTATCCCGGCCAACCTAGGCCGTAGATGGAATACAGTATTTTTAACATGTCGATAGAGGTCAAGCACCTGCCTGATGTTCTTTAATGAATACACTTCTTTCAATACGGCCTTTCCTGTCGCAGTTCCAATAGGAAAACCAAACAGTCCGGTCAGAAGCCCCCCGACAATCGCCTCATTCATGAGATATTCGGTGCGCTCAAGCCGCTGGGACAAATGTGCCTGTAGTCCACTTACACCAGCAGAACCTCCACCCGCGAGCAGCGAAGTTCCAACGACGGAAAGTCTACCCAGTATCGTACCTGTCCCGGGGATAGCAATGGCGGAGCCGCTGACGAGAAGATTCAATACGCCTTTAACCGCGTTCAACATTTGCTCTGTTATTTTCTCGGCGTGCGAAAACACCAGCGTGTCTATATCCGACTCCAGTCTACCCATAAAACCATCAAATAGTTTATCGGGTAGATCACCTTGACTACCAATAGACTTAAAAGAAAAGGGCCTCGTGATTATCTTATCTTGATTGAGCCATCCAAATCCAATGCCCGCACCTGGCGGCGTTAACTTATATTCAAATGCATCTGTTTCATTGGCGTGCTTTAAGTTATAAACGTATGGTATTTTTGCGAGCACCCAGTTTTTAAATTCAGTGGATTCCGGAAAAATTGGCACCACCTCGGCTTTTGACTTCCCCATTTCACGGAAGGTGTGACTATGACTACCTATGTGGAAGTGTTTGGGATCATCCACGCTGAACAATAATCCGGACGAGCCACCTGAGGGTATAAAAAATACACCATTAAGTTTAGCGCCGTGGAATTCAACCTCTTGCGCCTGTAATTCTCCACTTTGAAACTTCTCCACTGCTTGTATATGCTCAGGCTTCGCATGAGGGCGATTTAAATACTCCAAGCAGCGCAAATTAATAATGTCAGCATAATACTGCTTTAGCTGGCTACCAGTTTCGTGGCTTTTTTTGTATTCTGTCAGGGTATCTTGCATCAGCTTTTGCAAGTCGGTTTTTTTTAGTTCATTTATTAGTTTGGAGTGCTCCAGAAAGTAATCAGTATAGCCCGGACCTAGTACTCTGCGGGCTTCGTGCAAATATACGCCAGAAACAATTTCGATCAGCGAATATTCCAGTACCTTGTCTCTGTTCTCAGGGACAGCCATCAATAGTCTTGAGTTATGACCAAATGTGACTTTTATTTTGCTTTCCGAATTTAAATTGGTTGATGTTTTTGTACTGCCTTCGAATTTTTTTATGCCCACATCAATAAATTTCTTAATAAAGTCAGCAGGATCCATTATCGGCTGATACATGTTCTTTAATTTATTTGCCAGCTTAACAACTTCCCTAATTACCGACCGCTGATCATCTATACTTATTGATGGCGCCATCGTTATATTTTGCCGAAAGGGCGGAACAACATCATCCGCGCCGACAGAGCCCCAAGGCGTCACTAGTTTGTTGACAATGGCATCCATCCGCGCCATCAACCCATCCGCCGACTCCACGCTACTCATACCAGAGACGCTGCTGGTGCCCTTATCGGTCAGCGCTCCGGAGTTCCCAGGCTCAGGGAGCGGGAAGGATGATACGTCCGTGGGGGGCATCATCACCTTACCAGGGTATTCTCTCACCGTTTCAACTGATGCGGTGTCGGCAAAGACAGTGCCATCTTCAGCGATAATTTCTAGCTGAGTTTCAGGAAGCTTGACGTCAACACCCGCCGGGGTGGTTGTAGTAAGCCCAAATGGCAGTGAAGCAAGGGCCAGTACCTGCTCCGTCCATGTTGCGTGAGCATCAACAGCGCCGGTCAATGCCTGTGCGCCCGATTCGGGCGCTTTATGGAACCTACGTGCCCTCTCCATCCGATCGGACCATTCACTCTCTTGGTGTTGATCCTGGGCCTTATCCGCTTGCTCATAGCGCGCCAGGGCGCCTCGAGTGTCCACGAAGGATGAACTGCTGGCATAGACGCCGTTATTGCAGGTCACCCCCAAGCTGCCCTGGGCATACAAGGCCAAGACCAGCTTCTGCATCACCGTTTCAGTGCGATAGAGTGCAGGTACTACCGGCAGATTCCGTTCATCCACCTCCCACGGTGCCTTGCGATCATGAACGGATTGGTCCAGCTCCTGGGACAGGTGAGTCAGGGCGGATTTTACTTCGTGGTAAAGTTCTTTCAAATTGGCCCATTGCTCAGGCGCATTAAATACATCCACAAACTCCCCCAGGGAGAGCCAGACCTGGTTAGTTTGCTGTTGCTCACGAACGGTCCAGGTCAGCTCATGAAGCTCCAGGTAACGTTTGCCGGCCTCCGTGTAGTGCTTATCCATTTCCGCCATCAGAATTTGGCTTTCACGGGGCGTGGGCTGCTGGCCACTTCCACTGACACACTTCAAGTCCTGAGCTACCTGCCTGATCAGCGTTTTAAAGTCTGAGTTGTCTGCCTCAAGGGTCGCGAGGCGGTAATGGAGGACGATGAGATCTTTCTTTTCTTCCTCTTCTGCATTTTTTGCCTCTTTGGACCACCCTGAAGGGGGAGTCAAAAAGGCGGTTACGCTCAGTAAACCGCGGCCTAATCTGGCCATATGTGCCGTGCGCTGCATCAACTCCTGACAAACTTTCAACGCCGGCGACAGTTGGGAATGTCCCCGAGGGACGTCCCACGAAACCTGTTTGCGGCTGCCAGGCAGAACGGACCATAAGGTGGGAGCCTCAGGGGACGCAGGCCTGGATTGCGCAGCGGCTGAAGGCGGCGCAGGTTGGGGCTGAAGAACTGCTGGGGGCAGTGGGCGCGGGGCGATAGGTTTCATACTAAAGTCATCTCGCTTTGAGCGGGGGCTCCGGTGGTCTGAACGGTCTTCGACACTTTATAAATGGATGCCTGCTCGGATAAACCGTTAGGCAGCTACGGCCGGTGGTAGCGACAGAGGCAATGAAAATGATGCTGAGTTCATTTTCACCTGTATGGGCGCATTCCTTGAAATAACTTGTCTGCGGAAAGTAGTTTGGCTGACTCTCTCCACTGATTTTCTGTAAGTCCTTCTGGATGATTACGCCCGATGGGCAGACCATACTCGGTGGGAGCATCAGAGCATTTACGTAGGCAATTTAAAGAGAGGGCTTTCGGAATTACAACTTGCCCGAGGACGAGGCTTACATCCCAAGCCCGCGCGGCCGTCCCCGCAAACGCTGTCGATGGCTGCTGGCCGACAAGGGCTATGACGCTGAAGCCTTGCGCCGTTACTGCGACCGTTATCGGATGCAGCCAGTGATCCCGTTGCGAAGCATGAAGCGCAAGCCTCGACCGGGTTTGCCTAGGCTCTTTGATCACCCCAAATACCGACAGCTCAACATCATCGAGCGGATGTTCGGATGGCTGAAGGAGAACCGCCACATCGTGGCCCGCTTCGACAAGCTCGCAAAAGGATTTGCGGCAATGGTCTCATTGGCCTGTGCCATGGGGTGTTTGCGACAATACTTTTCGTACAGAGCCTAAGGTCCTTGATCATTTCCCAAAATGAGTCGCTGAGTTCATATCGCTTTGCCATCAGGGGCTCCTGCCGTTGATGGCGGCGATTTTACACATCCAAGCATTTCAAGGGATTTCGTACAGAATCTAATGCCATTACGACCGCGCACCCTTTGAACCGAGAGGATAAACCAACCAAGACTCACCATCGATCTTTTGCCAGGCCGCCCCTTTCGCCAGCAGTATGCTCGCCAGTCGCCTGCGGTCCCGGCTAATTTCCGGGTCGGCAAAACTTTCGACAAAACACCCACGTACTGAATTGAGCTGCTTGATGTTGCACTCTATTTGATGAACCAGAACAATGAACTGGGAAACCGCTCCACCCGCTCCGTTATCTCCTTGGTTGGCGATAAAACTGCATACCGTCAACATCGTGTTCTCACACCGATACACCACTTCGAAGCTGCTCAACCGCACTCGCCATCCAACAACAAAATCACTTTTTCCAAAATAGGCAACCTCAGGCTGCAGCCCTTGAGATTTGAAAAAACGTGTGACGGGGTCAATTGACGGGAGCGCCGGCATCTCACCGCCCTCCAATCTGCACGGAATTCATCATGCGTTCATATTGGGAGTTCAATTCACGGATTGTATCGCGTAATTGTCGAGAGGCTTCGGCGGCAAGCTCAGAGGCCGTAGCCACCGTTTTCGCAAGCTTTTCCGCGACACCGGTCTGGAACTCTCCCAATAATTGAGCTTGTTGTGCCTCACGATTACCACTCGCGGCCACAGCACCACCAATCGAGTCCGTGATTTTTCCCGCCCCCCGGTGGCCAGCATCGTCGCCTGCCCCCCATCGCGGCGCCCCCCACGCTCACAACGCCAGAGACCATCTGACTGATTGCGCCAGCCATCGCAGACTTGTAGGTGGATTCAATGGCGCTTTGCTTTGTATCGAACGCCGTGACGAGTTTGTCAAACACCGTTTTTTGCATGCTATCGTGGAATTCGCGCTGGGTATCGCGCATGTCGGTGTTCATCTTTCTCATTAGCATCGTGATCTGGCTGATGCTTATGCTCGCGCCCTCCCCAGGGTGGAACCCCCGGTGTCGGGAGCGTCACCTTGCACGAGCGAAGTAACAACAGGCTGTTGAGTAGTGATCGTAGTAGTCATTTTATGCTCCTGATATCAAACCATTGCCGAGGCAATTTGAACCTGTACCGCACCGGTCTGTGCGATTGAGTGGCTGCCGTCCTGAAGGACTTGGGACTGCCCGTCGAACAATTCACTAATGTGTTTCACAACCGTCTCTTTTTCTTCTTTGTAAAAATCGAAAATTGACTGCAGCCACTGCCGATCAAGGATCAACTGGTTGATCTCTTTTTGCACACTGGCGCGGTCATGGGCTACAGCACCGGAGTAGAAGCGACCCGCACCGGCGACAACTTCCCGAGTGGCATGAATGGCCGGATACATTGACGCCTTGAACGTTGCTTTCATAACGTCACGGCTGATCTCTTTAGTGACCGCCTTGGTGACTTCCTTGACCGTCATTTCCACACCATTGTCGATCGCGCCGTGCCCGACTTTCTTCACCGCCTTGCTGACCAGCTGCTCAATGCCCTCCTGAGAAAATTTCTCCAGCATCCGCTGCACACCGATTTTCTGCACGAACTTCTCGACCAGCCCCTGAGCGGCACGCGTGGACACCTCCATCGCACCCTTGCCCAGGCCCTGCATAATTTGAGTGGCCACCTGCGACGCTACTTTCTTGCCCACCTCATCCGCCGCGTTGTTAACTGCGGTTTTGCTCCCGGTCTTGATTCCTTCCAGCAGGGCCAGATCGGCCCCCTCCTTGAGCACCGCACCGGCTACTTTAGGAATCACCTTGGTCACCAACATATTGCGCACTGCGCTGGTGATATCGACCGCGGCCCCGGCTATTTCAAAAGCCAGTTGGACGTGACCGGCCACATCGGCAATCGCTTTGTACGTTTTAGCGTTACCCGGATCGATCAGGGCCATGGTGTTGGCTGCGGCCTTGACCACACCGGAGATCCCCGCCGCGAAGTCCATCGCTCCGCCGGCAATCATCATGGGATTACCCGTCACCACCCCACCGACGATTTTTGCCGCCCCTGTGACAATTTCAACTGCGGCGATAATCCAGTCGAAGACCACGCTAAAGGCCCCTGACTTCTGGACCTTATCCAGTTGTTCAACGGCTCTGTCCATTTCTTGCTGGCGTACTCGTTCTTGCGCTTGCGACATGATCGTCAAGGATTTTGACTTAGCCTGCACAATATTGCCCAGCATCTCACTGCACAGCATGGTCGCGAACAACATGATCGATCCCATCGGGATACTTTCGAGCCCCTGCAAGGTCATTGGCTTAGCGCGCTCGCCTTTGACGGGGACATGCGCAAAGATCCGCTCCGCGGCTTTCATGGCCTCAGCTTGAGTCACCTGGAACTTGGCTGCTGGGGGGGTAATAACGGGTAAATGCTGCTGGCGGATATCGCTGAAGGGGCTTGGCGCACTGCCGGTGTCATTAGCCCCCAAGCGTACCTTGCCCTGCCCGTCCACAGGGTCGGGCACGAGCAGCGGCTCGGTTGGCGTCAACTCCGGCGGGCGCAGGTTTAAGGTGATATTCATGTTGATGGCACCACTGCACAACGTGCCAGCATCAGCGCCGCACTGTGTTGAATAGCCTCGTGTTCGGGTTGTTGGTTACACCATTTGATAGCGGCATTAAAGGCCTTCCGGGCACACACGACCTGCCCCAGCAGGCTATGGCTGATGCCAGCCAAATAGGCCGAGCGGGGATCGCCCACCGTAATCATGCCCGCACGACCAAAACTGCTGATGGCCTCGGCGTGCAACCCTAACCGCTGATTACACAGCCCCAACGCCAACCAGCAATCAAAATTCCAGTGGTCGATGCGCACCAGCACGATGTAAATATTGCGGGCCGCTGGAATGTCGTCAGAACTGAATAGCTGCGTCGCATAGGCATATAACCTGTCGATATCAGCTTGCTGGATATCCGCCAACATACGAATCGAACCACCCCGCGCGAAGAAATACTGAAGCACTTCGTGGTCGTCCTGACCCGCGCCAAAAAGAGGTTGCGTCATAATGACTCCTTGCAATAACCGTTGGTTAATCTACCGCAGCCACTCCTGCCCGGCTTTCGGCCATAGATGGACGCAAGGCACACCGCCTATCTATGGCCAAAACCAAGCGAGCGAACATCCCGCTACCCGATCAACGGATATTCTGGGCCAGTTCCGAGTTTAGCTTTCCTTGCATGCTTATCGTGGATGATATCCTTTGGGTATCGCTGTTGAACTTCGTCAATAAATCTTGAAGCCTCAACTGATCTAGTTGGTTGGAGTCGGAGGCCGCTCTCGAGGTTGTATCCAGCGAACCGTGGATCGCCTTCATGTCCCCCGCATCGAGAACCCCTCCCTCAGCGGACGCTATAAACTCATCAATGGTCTTGCCACCCACCCGAATGTTGTTTTCTTTCATATAGCTGATGACGCTCTCCGGCAGAGTCCCCCCTGCCTTAGGATCATCCATCTTGGCTATCGCTGCATCCACTAGATGGGCCATTTCAGTGGACTCACGGGCAACTTTCATCCGTTCTTGCATTTTATTAACCAAGCCTTGGCTCGTCTGAGCATGAAACAGCATGCTAACCATCGAGGCCGCCATGATTGGACTAAACACCGACTCACCTTCCCAAGACGACGCTGAAGGGGGGGCCCAGGGGGCGACAGTATTACCCGAACGAACATTATCTACGTTATAGCTCATGACCTTCTCTCCAAAATGCTCAAGCAAAGTTGCGACTGTTGTTTTTTACTGCCTTGTTCAGGGGGACAGACACTTCGCCCCCCCCTCCTGCTTGAGCTATTGCCAGCTCTCGCAGTTGCTCTGCTACTTTTTTCAAATTCTTGTCCGCTGTCGTCATTCTCTCGACAACTTGACGTTGCACGTCATTACCTTCACGGTTCATATAATCATTGAGCTTACTTAATTTCCGCCTGGCGACAGGGTCAGAGCCCGCACTGCGTTGAAGCTTGGAAATCTGCGACTGCAGCGTTTCAAACTCCTGAATTTTACGAGCCCATAGCGCTTGACTCTTACCCAACTCAACCAGCATGGCTTTTAGCTTTTCTAAATCATCCATTGCATACCCCCATGACAACGCCACCAGACTACCTCGGGCCCCATGCTGAGACTTACAAAAGTCGATGCCACTTTACTTTTTTCGCTTTACTGACCAGCCTGATGCTAGAGCGCCAGAATTCCCTGACTACTGTCGCACTACCTCCAAACAGACAGGGCACTGAAACTCGCACTTCCGAACTCGCCTTAACGTTTCCTTTCTATTGCCGTGCCAATCTCTTGCGTGTTTGACCTTGCAAACCGTCCACTATCTTTTACACAAGCCCCCTAACCCCATCGTCCATTGAAGGTCACCCACGCACTGATGTAGTGGTCAACTAATCCCGGACACGACGTTAAGTTTTTTCTCGTCCTGCTGGCGTACTGCCCACTCCTCTGAAAATCCCTCAAATATTCTTTTTAGCGAATCATCGGCCTATGTATTCGCAACCTCGCAATGAACATTAGCCCCCACCACTCCAGCGCGTACTGACTCAAGGGCCGCGTGAACGACCCGAAACGTGTCCACTGTTGATGATCCCGATGAGGCGGAATGGATCGCCCCCTGTCTTTCAGGTGATCACCCGATGCTAAATACCCGGCACTCGCGTAACCATGCCCCTCTCGCAGCCAGTGATCCAAGCTAGGAGGACCGATGCAGGCAATGCGGCTTCTATTCGGAAAGTACGGCGGCAAGGTACAAGTCAACGGCGAGACACAACTGATCCCGCCAAACTCTGTCGTTATGGCCACCTGCAATGCGGCACCTTGCGGCGGGAACAATGACCTTCAGCATTTCGACTTCTACCCTGCGGATTTCCAGCATCTGTACGCGGATGTCGTGGACTTGTTGGGCACCACTCACGGCAGCCTGTTCTGGCGTGACCCCGTCAGGCGGGTGAAAGCCCATGACGACGTGATAATCGTACTGCAGCTGCTGGCCAAGGGGCCGTCCGCAACGCTCTTGCGTTTTGCCTATATTTATTGTCTGGGGGTAGACCGACACTACTTCTCCGCGCTGTTACAACACATCATGACGGGCGATGAGCCGTTCTTTGAGTTTATTGAGGCCCGTGCGCTCAATCAATGGACAGTGACCCGCTATGCACTGGAACTCGACATGCCACTGCGCAAATTCAACCTGTTGTTTCAGGAAAAGTACGGCCTCTCCGCAAAACGCTGGCTGTTGGAACGTCGCCTGACACACGCCCGGGAACTGTTGCTCTCGTCCACCATGCGGGTGCTGGACATCGCCTTTGAATGCGGTTTTTCCAACCACGGGCATTTCACCGAAAGTTTCCGCAAGCGCTACCACTGCTCCCCCAGTCAGTACCGCCTGCGCACGCACACCACTCCTGCCATCGGCTGCACGGGATAACACGTCATGGACATCGAAAGCGTCAATAACCAGCTCTCACAGATGATCGAAAAAGCCGGCAATGACGTCGAGTCAACGATGAACTCAGGCGATATGAACGACCCGACCCGCATGCTCCAGGCACAGTTTGCCATTCAGAAATACTCAACCTTCGTCTCGTATCACAGTGCGGTGATGAAGGCGGTCAAGGACATGCTGGCGGGGATCATTCAAAAGATATGAACGTCCTTGAGCGTGATATTTGCCGCATCGTCTGCGAGGTTGGCCTGGCCGCGGCCAATCACGGTTTTTTCGCGCAGGCCGAGACGATTCGCAACGCCCTGCCCCACCTGGTCGAAGCACTGACTGATCGTCGGATTCTGGAAGCCACGTTGCTGATCGGCCTGGGCCAAACACACCAGGCCATGAAACTGTTGGTCGCCGACGCTTCGGACGAAGCCAACACCCTCAGATGCCTAATCGAAAGCAGCACCCATACTCCCCGGACAGTTGCGCAACAACCGTCCGTCACCCATCCTCAACTAGCCTGAGAGCCCTTATGGAAATCGAAGCCGTTCGTATGCCCACCCACACCGCGCCGACCGACCCCATCCTCCCCGTCGTTGCACCTAGCGAGATCGCCGCGTTCAACCAGGCGTTGTTCGGCCATGCCAGCCCTCCACCCGAGATGTCGGCCATTACTCAATTGCAGAGCAAATCCCGCGAGGTGAACAGCACCTTTGATGAAGCCCGTGACAATGTGCTTGATAGCCCGCTGCAAATGATGGCTGCGCAGTCAAAAATGTTACACGCAATGGTTGAAGTGGACCTAATCGCCAAAACCGCCGGGGGTATTTCCCAAGGCGTGAACAAACTGGTGAGCATGCAATGACCAGCAGCTGGTTACGCCTGGGCTGTATCGGCGTGCTGGTACTGACACTCAGCGGGTGTAAAGTCGAGCTGTACAGTGCGCTGTCCGAAGCCGAAGCCAACCAGATGCTGGCCTTGTTATTGCTGCGCAATATCGACGCCAGCAAGGAAATCGTCAAAGACGGTCTGGTGACGATCAAGGTCGATAAGGAGCAGTTCATCAATGCGGTCGAACTGTTACGCCAAGAAGGTCTTCCACGCCCAAAAGTCACCACCCTGGAAGACCTATTTCCCTCCGGCCAGCTGGTGACCTCACCCGTTCAGGAGCATGCAAAAATCCTCTACTTGAAGGAGCAGCAACTGGGGAAAATGTTGCAGGCCATGGACGGTGTGATCATCGCTCAAGTGTCTATTGGCGAGGTCCTAAGGCAAAGTGCCCGCGATACCCCAACGCCTTCGGCCTCTGTGTTCATCAAATACAGCCCCGAACGCAACATGCTCAACCGCGAACCCGCGATTAAAAGCCTGATAATCAACAGCGTGCCCAATTTATTGGCCGAGAACACCAGCATCGTCCTGCAGGCCGCCGACTACCGCTATCAAGCCGCGTCCTCGCCGCCCACCTCAACCGACGTAAAGCGCCCCTGGCTCGATCACTATCGTCTCCCCATCATGCTCTTCCTGATGGCGATCTCAGTGTTGAGCATCGCCACCTTTATCATCCATTGGCGCAGGTCTAAAAAGTGATGAACCTGCCCACCCTCGATCAAACCATCCAACACTTGCATCAGTGGGGATGGCAGCCAGGAACCTGGATGAATGAAGACTGGTGGTCACACCTCGGGCTCAGAGCCTGGCAAGACGCCTACTGGCAATTCCCGGCCTGCCGCTCGCGTATCGACCACTTGATCCTGCAACGCCATGGTATCACCTGGACATCACTGCCCGGCAGCCTCGGCCCCCAACAGCAGGCCTTGTTTGCACTGGAACCACGCTTGCCGCAACTCATCATGGCCCTGGGGATCGTTGCCTTGAACTGCCCCGACCACCTGCTGTTAAAAGACCGGCGTCTTGCACTAAGGCCACACCTGGATGACCTGTGTTGCGATAAATTGCTGGCGCTGCACCGCGGCTGGAGCCTGACCGCGCAAGCTCTGCCCTCTGAAACCTTGCGCCTCACTGCCCTGCACACCGGCACCCGCTGGTGGTTGCGCGACATCGAACAGACCCCGCTGCGCGATCTGCTCACCCTGCGCTTGCCACCGGTTATCGACACGCCTCTGCACGTTGAGGAAAACGCCCATCAATGGTTAACCAAAATCGGACGCTTTTTATGAACGCCCCCCTCGTCCCCTGTATATCCTTACCCGGCAGCACATTCCACGCGCTGCTCATTCCCGCCACGGAACTGGCGGAGTATTTCAACGCATCTTCGGTGCTTGCCCACGCGCACGCAGAAGCGCAAGTGATACAACAACAAGCCCGTGAACACTTGGCCCAGGCCGAGCAGGAAGCACAGGAGATCCGCCTTCAAGCCCGGGATCAAGGCCTTGCCGAGGCAGCAGACGAACAAACCGCCTTACGCCAAACCCTCATTGAGGAAACCCTGGACTGGCATGTGGCCGAGACGGCGCTGGAAGTCACCCTCGCCCAGCACCTCGACACGCGGCTACGCACACTGATCGCCCAGGTGCTGGAAGAGTACATCGGTGAACAGGATGGGGCCGAGCTGATCGTTCGGCGAGTACAGCAGCGACTGTTGACCTTTCTGTCCACAGGGGCACTTACCGTCCGCGTATCCCCCACCTGCGAGCATCAAGCCCAACTCGCCTTCGCTGACTTTCCCCATGTGCAGGTGATCAGTACCCCTTCCCTGACGAGCGCCCAAGCCCTTCTGGAAACCCACCTGTTCACCTTGCACATTGACCTGGACGCCCACCTCGAATCACTTCTGTCGCGCCTGAGACAGCTCCCGCACGAGGCCCTCACCGATGATTACCAAGATCGATTCAGCCAGCCCCCTTCCCACCTCCGCGATTCAAAACACCCCCCTCACCCCCTGCCCGGCGCCACCCAAGTCTTTCCGGCGCAATCGGCTCTTGAGCTGGCGCGTGCCGAACTCCAGAGGCAAGCCACGGGCCTTGACTTCCCCTCCATCGACGGGTCAGCGAGTGCCGTTTCCGAAACCCTGGAAAATATGGGGTTCACCCTAAGCTCGCAAAGACACGCCGCTGGCCGCGGGACAAACGACGGCAAGCCTGAACGACCACGGGCACGCGCCATGCTCCAGCAACTGATCAAGCAACTCACCGAGACGGCCGCGGCGCATCTGGACGACCTGCATCAACACACCTCAACCCTTGATGAAGCATCTAATGTACTCGGCAGCATGGCCGAAAAAGGACTCGATGCCGGTGAGATAGCGTTGCTTCTCAGCGCTGCGCTGGCACGCAAGCACCTCACCTACGCGCACCGAAAACGCCTGGAGGCCGCCCTTTGCGCGGTGATGGACGATGATGAATGGGCGCTGAAACTTTTCAACCGCCTGGAGTTCGGCGCTGTCGGCAAAAACGATTTCCTCGCCCTCAAACACCTCTACCAACGCGCTACCTCACGCCACACTCGCCTAGTGCAATGGTTCGAAGAATTCCGCCAACTGCACGACCGCAAACGAAAGTTGAAAACACTGATCCGCACCTTGGCTTTTGAACTGTCGGTGGAGGGAGCCGCCACCGACATCCAGTTGGGCGCGGTAATTACCGACCTCAAACGCATCATGATGTTCATGGGCATGGAGGATCACTGCCACCGCGCCGCACGCACACTGGGAATCGACGACCTGGACGGTGACGGGGTCCTCACTGCGCTACTGGAGATTGTTCAGCAATCCTGGATGCAAGCGGACTGGCTGGCACAACAGACGTCACGCAGGGTACCCGACACGCGTTTGCAGTACGCCTATGTGCAGCAGATGGGCGAGTTGGTGAAGTTAATGACCGATGACTGCTTCGAAGATGACGATCAGCGCAAGATGATCAGCGACGCGTTTGCCGAGTACCGGGAGCAGTTGTCGGAAGCAGAGCAGTGATCATGGTCCCAGACGCCCAGGAAAACTCACAGGGTCGGTGCAACGGTGTTCAATCGATTACATGCCCCGGTGGTGGCGGACGCGATTATTATCAACCACTTAGTGACTGACTCCCACTGCCGGGGCGCCCAGAAGCCCACGGCGCTTCAATTCTACGGTCTTCTTCGCCTGTGACTCCCCAGACGCCTCTATTCCATTCGCTGGGGGGCGCCCGGTCTTACAGGAAGTATGTAGTGGTCTAATGAAATCTATGGTCACCCCCATTTTTACAATGCTGATTAACAGGTAAAGTGGTTGGCTTGCTTAAATCTATCCGGCGTCTGTATGAGGCATGCCCCTTTTTGACTATCGAGCCTTTGCATATAAACCCTGGCGCACTGTACCAACAGACATCTGAGGCTCTTGTCTCCTCGCGTGCTGATCCCCTTCAAGTTAGACCTGCCTCCCGTGCTGTACTGTCTGGGAACCAACCCTATGGACGCGGCGAAGTCACGACTGCATCCGAATTGCTTGCCGTCTCCCATTTCGACAGCCAGCAGGCTGGCGGTGATCGGGCCGACGGGCATACTCAGCAAACGACTGCCCAGATCATCGTCAGCCAGTTGGCCAGCCATCTGAATATCAATCTGCGTGATTTGCTCATCCAGGTAGCCGAAGTGTGCGTGCAACCGCTGCAACAATGTGCGGAGCCGTATCGGTAACTCATGCTCGGCCAGAACGCTAGGCAGACGTTTTATGACCGTCCGCCCAAGAGGCAGGCTGATGCCGAACTCCAGCAGGAAGCCATGGAGTTGATTGATTGTTTTGGTGCGGTCACGCACCAGCGACTCACGCATGCGATGCAGTACTGAGAGCGTTTGCTGGGCCTCAGTTTTAGGCGAGACAAATCGCATCGAAGGGCGTGAGGCGGCTTCACAGATCGCCTCGGCGTCAACGAAATCATTTTTGTTACTTTTAACGAAAGGCCGAACAAACTGCGGGGATATCAGTTTGGTTACATGTCCCATGGTCGCCAGTTCGCGGGCAACGAAATGAGAACCAGCGCAGGCTTCCATCACGACAGTACAAGTGGGGCAGTTGCCGAAAAAACGCATCATCTGCACGCCCGAGAGCTTCTTGCGAAACATCTCTCGACCCGATACGTCCTGGCCGTGCAAGTGGAAAGTGGAAAGTGGAAAGTGGAAAGTGGAAAGTGGAAAGTGGAAAGTGTGTTTGCCGAGATCGATACCGACCAGTGCCAATTCGCTCATGATGATGGCCTCCAAAATAAAACACCCTGCGAAAGCGTAGCCCTCGTAGGGTGTGGGGGTGACCATCTCATTACCGGACACCCATTTAGGCGAGAATGCTCGCCAAATCGAGGTGTCAAATGACCAAACAACGCCGTTCCTTTGTAAGCGATCCATCGCCTACACATTCAAAGCTGCCCACAGAAGCTTGATGCTGTGCTCCCGATCTCTTTCAGGAGCCAGCAGCCATGATGCGTCCCGAAGCCAAAGTTGAAAAAGTGTACCTCTACCCCAAGCCCGTGGACTTTCGAAAATCTATCGACGGCCTGTCGGCCCTCGTCGAACTGGATATCAAAGGGGCGGTGTTCGACCCTGTGCTTTTCGTTTTTCTCAACAAGCCCCGCAACCGAGTGAAGATCTTGTATTGGGAGCGCAACGGCTTTTGCCTTTGGCTCAAGCGCCTGGAGTCCGATCGCTTCAAAACATCGCCTGATGTCACCGACGAAGCCATTGTGCTGACGGTTCAAGAATTGAATTGGCTGCTGGATGGTTTTGACCTATGGCGGAACCGTCCGCATCAAGTTTTAACACCAAGATTTGTCGCCTGATCGGATATAATCCGGGCCATGATTTCCAAGCCCGACAAGTCCCTGATGATCTGGTTCTGTTCAAGAAAATGCTTGTGCAGATGCTCAGTGAGCGTCAGGTGGACAAGGGCCAGATTGTTGACCTGAAAGAACAGATCAAGCTATTGCGTCAACGTTTGTTCGGGTGCAAATCTACAAACAGTCGATCCGCAGGCGCCGTAGCTCGCACTCTTTAATGAGCCCGAAAGCCTCGCAGTTCCGGTCACCGATGAGTCTGACGAAGAAGTCGTTGGCCCGACCCAACGCTGGGGCAAACGCAAGCCGCTGTCAGCCGATCTACCACGTATGGAAGTCGTCCACGAACTGCCCGAACACGAACTGAGCTACGCGTGCGGCTGTCGTAAACACGTCATCGGCGAAGAAACCAGCAAACAGCTGGAAATCGTGCCGATGCAAATCCGCGTGATCAAACACATCCGCAAGGTTTACACCTGTCATGGCTGTGAAGCGGCGCCGGTCACTGCTGACAAACCTGCACAACTGATCGAAAAGAGCATGGCCAGTCCCAGTGTCCTCGCGATGCTGCTGACCACCAAATACGTCGACGGTTTGCCACTGTATCGGTTCGAAAAAGTACTTGGCCGACACGGCGTCGATATCCTCCACCAAACCTTGGCGCGCTGGGTGATTCAGTGCGGCGAACACCTGCAATCGCTGCTGAATTTGATGCGCGACCGGTTGCTGGAAAGCCCGGTTATCCACTGTGATGAAACGCGGGTACAAGTGCTGAAAGAACCGGATCGAGATCCGAGCAGCCAGTCCTGGATGTGGGTCCAAGCCAGCGGCCCGCCTGAGCGCCCAGTTGTCCTTTTTGACGACACTACCAGCCGAGCGCAGGAGGTGGCGCTGCGCCTGCTCGCCGATTATCGCGGCTACCTGATGACTAATAATTACGCCAGCTATAACGCCTTGGGCGCGCAGCCGGGTGTCGAGCGTTTGGGTTGCTGGGCACATGCTCGACGCAAGTTCGTCGATGCGCAAAAAGTGCAGCCAAAAGGCAAGACGGGCCGTGCCGATATCGCGTTGAACCTGACCAACAAGCTGTACGGCATCGAGCGCGAGTTCAAAGAGGCCAGCGATGACCAGCGCTTTAGTGCTCGACAGGAAAAAGGCCTGCCGGTACTCGCAAAACTGAAAAGCTGGCTGGAGAAAACCCACCCCCAGGTGACGACGGAAAGTGCCTTGGGCAAGGCGGTCGGTTATCTGGCCAGCAACTGGAGCAAGCTTGAGCGTTACACCGAGGCCGGCTTCCTGCCCATCGATAACAACAGGGCAGAGCGAGCAGTAAAACCCTTTGTTATCGGTCGTAAAAATTGGATGTTCAGCGACACGTCCAAGGGCGCCACTGCCAGTGCGCAGATCTATAGCCTGGTCGAAACTGCCAAAGCCAACGGCCAAGAGCCCTATACGTGGCTGCGCCACGTACTTGAGCGGCTACCGCAGGCCAGCTCGGTAGAAGACTTCGAAGCCTTGCTGCCGTGGAACTGCTCGCCAGAGATGCCACGGCAACCAATAAGCCCATCGTTTGGTATGTGGGTTTTATGAGGCGCTTACAATGAATTAACCGCTCAGTCCACTATGCACGCTGATTTTAAGTTAGCACTCATGGCGCGCGACCCGAGCTACCAGAAACTTCTTGAGAATTTTGAGGTGCGAGATATTGGCGCAGCCTTTCAACTACATACAATAAATGGAGATTGCGCGAAAACCTTATCCCCCGCAACAGGGTTTAACGGGGTGCAGTATCGGCGTGATACCGCGCCCACAGTATCTCGATCACCTGCGCCGCACTGGAGCAGGCGTTGACGGATTGCTCCAGGGCCTGAAACCTCGCCGCAGGTTGTGGCTGACGCAACTGTCCACGCGCGCCGTGTTCAGCCTGTCGAAGCGCGTCCAGCAAGTGCTGACGCAATACACCTGTTGAGTCAGCGTATAAGGAGTCTTCCAAGTAAGTGAGACGGGCCATTCAACTTCCCCTACTGATGATCCAATGGCAACGAGATGAGGTCCTGGCCCTTGAGCAAGGCCATCGACCAACGATTAAGCTCGTACACCCGATAGCCACTCGGCAAGACGCTGCCCGGCTGCAAGCGCATACCATTCGCCAACTCGACATACGGTGAATCCACATTGCCAGCAATACCGACGATGGGTGAGGGTAAATACCGATCGGCCGAGGCCATGCCCGGTATGCTTTGAAAGACCGCCGGTAAACGCGGCGGGCCTTGGAGATTAAAGGCATCGAGCACTTCGGTCACGGCGACCAAGCCTTCATGACCCACTTGACCACTGACCCAAAAGGTACTGTCGGAAACCCTGATACTCAGCCCCTCCAGCGCCTGGCGGGATTCAAGACGATTGAGCAAGTCATCGAATAGAAGCGCCTGATCGTTGACGACCCTCCAGCTCTCCAATGCCTGAATCGTTCGCAGTTGAGCACTGGCGCGCTGCCAGGTCGCATCGGCAACGATATTGCCGAAAATCACCACCCGATTTAGCGGCACCTCGTTCTTGACCTCGACATTCTGATAGCCGCTCAAGCTCAGGACCGATCGAACACTCTCCAGCAAGGTATCGGCACAGACGCTTTCGTCGTGTAACAACACGCCCATTTCACGCAGTTTCAAGCGCAACCCTTCGACACTGAGTGAAGAGTGACACACGCCCTTGAGAACCAAGGTGCCGTGCCTATCGCGTTGGGCGCTCAAACCAGAGAGCTGAGGGTCTTGCAATTGCGTCGCCAGCCAGTCATCCAGGTCAAGGGTCGGCAGCATCGCGACCGGTAGCCAGACCATCAGCCCCACGACTAACACGACCATTGCGCCGCCCAACGAACCTGCCCACCATGGCCACCTCGACCGCGCTGTCGTGATACCCGCTTTCTCGCGTGTCGGCACCGCCCGCATCGACAGCTCATCAGCAGACAGCCCCAGCACAAAGGCTTGCCCGGCAAGGTCGATCACACGCCCCAAAGGCAGAGCCTGCTCCAGATCCCAAGGCTGACCGTCAACCCAGACAGGCGTCACGGACACCAGCCGAATGACCTCCTCTGTCATCGACAACGTCGCTTGCGCCTCCAACTCAAGGCACAGAGCAATGTCCGAATCGCTGCCCCCTATCTCCAGTTCACCCACCGGCAATGCCAATTCGCGACCGGATAACGGTCCGTTCAGCCACTTGAGTTTATAAGTCCAGTCCATCACAGTTGATGCCAAGGATCGGCTTTGATCAGAAACAAACGAACGGTTTGGCGGCTCACCTTCTGAGTCGATCTAAACAACCTGCCGATGTAGGGAATATCCCCTAGCAGTGGAATCTTGCGCACCCCTTCACTTTCCTCATCCTGGACAAATCCGCCCAGTAATAGGGCTTGCCCGGCCTTAAGCAACGCATGGGTAGAAATTTCCGAATTCAGCGTCTGGGGCAAAGGCTCACTCTCGCTGATCGGTCCGATTTGCCGGCCATCCTGGACAATCAACGTCAACATGACCTCCTGCTTGCCCCCTTCGCCGATCACGCGTGGCGTCACCCGCATCAGTGAGCCGGCCGAAATAGACTCAAGCTTGGCGACGTTTTCCGACACCAGCTTGGTGTAGAAAGTGGTATTTCGATCAAGCACGGCTTGCATGTTGCTCAGCGTGAGCACCGAGGGACGCGACAAGACGCGCGCCTTGGCTTTTTGCTCAAGGGCGTTGACACGGAGCATAAAGTTTCCGGTGTTGGAGATCACCGTAGATAAACTATCGGATTCCTCGCCGCCAGAACTATTGAAGCCGACCTCCACCCCACCGATACTCGCAGACCCCGACCAGTCGATCCCCAAAGCCCCCAGGTCCTGGGAATTGACATCGATGATCGCCACCGAGATCTCAACCAGCGATGGCTTGTGATCCAGGCGCAAGATGAGGTCAGCATACAGCGGCAGGTTGAGCTTGCGATCGCGTACCAGTACCGCATTCTGTCGCGGATCGGCAGAGAACATGGGCAAGCTTCGGTCATCCGATAAGGGTTCGCCCTGATTCTCATTAAGCGGCAAGGTACGGCCCTGCGCCATGTCCCGGAGCACCGATACCACCCCTGGCACCACCACTTGCTGGTTACGATAGGTGTATTGGATATCGTCAGCAGCAGCATACTTCAACGTAAACAGCTCAATGGCTTCCTGGTTGCGCTCGCGGTTGAATTTCTGTTGGTCAAGCCCCTCTGCTAGGCGTGATACCCGCTCCATGCATGCGGGAACCCCCTGCACTTCCAACGCATTGGAGCTCGGCACACTGCGGACACGGCAGTACCGCACATCCAGCACGCCGGTGGACTGTAGCTGGGTAATCAGGATCGGCACCGTCAGGTATGCAGGTGTCAGCAATTGGCTGCCCACCTCCTGTGCTTTGTAGACATGAATCGTTTGTCCGTCGTAATACCAGGCAAGCTGATAGAGCTGCGCCAGGTGCTCAAGCACTTGCTCGGGTGTTTGACCATCCAACCTCCCAATAAAAGACTCGCCTATCTGAGGGCTGACAATCACGGGAACCCCATAATTGGCCCCCAGGTCCCGTAAAACGTCGGCCAACTTGGCGCCACGGGTGTTCAAAAAGAAGGCTGCCGCCCCCTTTGGCGCAATCGCGCCCTGTGCAGTCAGGGCAATACCTAACACGGCAAGCCCCATCAGGCCGCTCCTCAACCAGCTCATACTAATCGCCCCAGGGTACTCGTCTCGGTGGACACGTCGTGCGAGTCGCCTTGGGTCGCGAACCAACACGCAATAGCCACTTGTTGTTGAACGCGCGCCTCCAGCTCCTTGGGCGAACACTGGCATTCATAGCGGCGCACCAGAAAAATCCGTTCTCCCTCCAGTAACAGACTGTCGTCCAGACTCTCCGGTATTGATGCCAGCCACAAACTGGCGCTCACCAGCCATTCATCATCAATGGACGCACGCTCAATCGCCAAGGCAATACACAGCCCCAACGGATACTCCCAGTACCAGCCAGGGACGCCGGACAGGGTCATATGCCAACGTTGCCCTGCCCGTTCAAGGATACGGATCGTTTCAAGGCCTGCCAGAGAAGAGGAAAGTTTCATAGCGTTATCAAAGGAAGGATTCTCGCAATTTTGTCAGCTTTGAGCCAAGTCTGAATCCGGTAATAACCTGAACCCTATAACCTTCCTCTATCCCTAAAATACACATTCAGGCTTTTGATCATGCTACCGCATTTAAAACTCCTACCCCGCTCACAACGAATATTGATCGTCGAAGATCACTACTTGCTCCGCTACGGTCTCAAAAGCCTGATGTTGACGGTGCCCAACTATGAGGTCATCGGAGAGGTTGTTGACGGGTTGAATGTCTATGCGGCCTGCCAGAAACTCAACCCTGACGTTGTGCTGTTAGACTTGGGCCTGCCCGGCATGGACGGTATCGATATCATCCGCCAACTGAAACGACGCACGCCAAAATTGATCATCGTGGTGATCACTGCAGACGCATCCGAACACCGTGCCCGAGATGCACTGGCCGCAGGCGCGCTCGGCTATGTATTAAAAAAGAGTTCCCGACAGGTATTATTGGCCGGCCTGCAAACCGCCATCGCCGGTAAAATTTTCCTCGACCCTGCGCTCAATCGAAGCCACGTGATCAACACCCCGAATGTCGATGGTTTGAGCGCTCTGACTACCCGCGAACGACAAATACTCAAACTGATTGCCGAAGGTAACCGTAACCGCGATATCTCCGAAAAGCTGTCGATTACCATCAAGACCGTCGAAACACATCGCCTGAACCTCATGCGCAAACTCAATGCCCATAACATTGCGGAACTGGTCAACTGGGCTTGTCGCCTGGGCATCCACTGAAAGCAGGTGATGGGCCTTAGGCATGCCGTCGAATCATCCCCCCCAAGTGACTAATCTCTTCTTCGCCCGGCCACCCTCCCTGACTGATCAGCACCTCCTGATCCTGCACCCACTCGTGCAACGGGCTCAAGCCACTCTGCCCCGCGCACCCCTTAAGGGTGTGCAGCAACCTCAACAGGCACGCACTTTCCTGAGTGCGCCACACGACTTCAATCTCCCGATAAAGCTGCTCAAGCGTCTCGTAAAGCCGAGTACACAAGACGACATCAGCCAAGTCCAAGAGCGGCTGCTGCAACTGAAAATTCGGCGACAAGTCGATTCCGCGTGCCAGTTGCAGCGAAACAACCTGCGCGCCCGCGTCCGCCAATTGCTCCAGACTCAAGGGCTTGGCCAGATGTCCGTTCATGCCTGAGCGGGCGCTGCCCCCATTGATAGGGAATGCATTCGCCGTGAGCGCCATGATAGGTGTCTCCGGGTCAAGGATCCCGCTGGTCCTATCGCGCCAGAGTCGGGCAACTTGCATGCCGCCCATGTCCGGCATACGGATATCCATCAGCACCCAGTCGAACACCCGCGCTCGCCCACAGTACAAAGCCTCTTCCCCTGAGGAAACTGAAAATGCCTCATGCCCAAGCGCCTGGAGCATCTTGCAGATAATCTCGCGATTAATTTGCATATCATCGACAACCAAGACCTTAAGCGCCCAAGGGCAAGGGGCAAGCGGGACCCTCCCTGCGCCCGTCAACTTTTCCTCGAATAAAATGGCACGAACCTTCTGCGATAACCTGCCAGGCAAATAGACCAACTCTGGCATCTCGAGCAACGGCGAATCACCTAACTGAACCTCGACCCCCCAAATGGACAGCTGCTGCTGCAAGAACAGGGGCACAGGCAACTTGGCCGAAAAGACCAAGGGCAGCCCATCAGGCTCGCGTATCGGTAGCAACAGGGTAAAGGTCGATCCTACCCCGACCTCGCTGGAGAGCAGGATCTCTCCACCCATCAGGTGAGCGAGCCGCGACGCAATCGCTAACCCCAACCCACTGCCATTGTCATGGGCCCACACCTGAATAAACGGCGTAAATATTGCCCTTCGTTTGTTTTCCGGTATGCCTTTACCCGTGTCCCGTACTGAGATGGCCAGCATGTCTGCCCGCCGTTCCACACCCACGCACACCTCCCCCTGCGCAGTGAACTTCACCGCATTGGCCAAGAGGTTGATCAGAATCTGTTGTACCCGCACCCTATCGAATACCATCGACTGCGGCACATTGGCCGCCACCAACGTACGCAACGCCAAGCGCTTTTCCTGTGCCAGTAAATGGATCGTCAGCAGTGCCTGATCCAACATCGGTAAGATGGCCGCGCGCTCAGCGGACAACTCCAGCCGCCCGGCTTCGATCCGGGAGAAATCCAGCACTTCGCTGATAATACTCAACAGAAGATCGGAAGATTGACGCGCAGTGCCAATCAAGTCCCGCTGCTGTTCGGACAACGTGCCGCACTCCAACAGGCGGAGGGCGCCAACAATACCGTTGAGCGGCGTGCGTATCTCATGACTGATACTCGTCAGGTGCTCGCTCTTTCGATGGCTCGCCCGTACGGCGATGCACTTGGCCATTTCCAGTTCGCGGGTCCGACGCCTGACAGTGTCTGCCACCACGTGGTGCTGGGCGTTAAGGGTTTTGAGCAGCGTGTTGTAGCCAACGGCGATGCACCCCAACTCATCCGTGCGCCCCTCTGGCAGCAACGCGTTCACGTCGGTGAGTTGTCTTGGGGACTGAATAAACTCAACGATGCGTTGCAGCGGTCGCCCCAACTGACGCTGCAGGACTAGGGTAAACACCACCAACAGTAGCAACAGGGCCAGCAATGTCCAGGGCGCTGTCGCCCCCAACTGCGACAACACCCGACTCATCACGACATCACTGCACACAATCGCGAGCAACTGCCAAGGCGGCCCCTTGAGCAGCGTACACTCCACAATCGAGTCCACGACGCGCATCGTACCGCGATCACACTCTGGCAGGTCGTTTACCACCTCCTTGGACATGCCACTCGCTTCGATGTCACTCCACAAATGCTTACCACTGATATCTCGCAAAATGTATGAGTATGCATCTTTGCGCACACGAAACTCATCAATCGGCAGCAATTGCCCCACCGTAATCCCCGAGCGCAGGTCGACCGCCGTCACGGCGCTGCGCAGGTGACCATTCCCATCATCGAACGTAGCTCCCCAGCGATTGTCACTGGTGAGCGAGTTGTATTGGCGTGACTGTAGCCCCTGCATCCTGAGGCTCATCTCAACGACTGAGCGACCGGCGGGGCGATAAAAAAACACCCCTAGGCCTGGCACCAACAGAAAGGTTTCGGCCCGATGATCCGGGTCAAAGTTACCGAAAATTTCGATCACCCGCCCCGCCACGGCAATGCGCCCCGAGTCCACGCGGCCCCTTTCGAAGGGAACAAAAACAGTGTGTTTCAGTTCCGCCCCCTGAGCCCCCAGCAAACGCTCACTGGTGTGCAACTCACGCCACAGGCGCAGCAGACTGTTGACCCTGACCTGAGCCAACTCATGATGGCGACTTCGTTCTTCCGCCACCTCATCCAATGCCTGAGCCAAGTCTTCCCTGACCTCCATCTCGGCTTTGCTGTAGCGGTAATAAAAATTGATGATCTCGGACAGTAACCAGAAGACGACCATGACACTGGTCAGGGTGACACCAATACGACGAGTCAGTGAGGCTTGCCAAAATTTGTGCAACATACGGATAAAGGTCTCAACAGACAGCGCCAGCCAACGTGTACAAACGATACAACACGCAACGCAGCTAATAACTCAGGTAAAGACCGTATAGCTCAAACACCCGCCCACTCTGGATCATGACAATGAATAATCAGTAATCCCTTGTGAAAGAAATAAGGATGCGGATGGACCTACAAACGCAACGTTGTCTTGAAGGGTTTCTGCGTCTGTCTGATCTTGGCCCTTGCCGTATTGAGCGTCGAATGGAATTTATCCTGCCCCCCTTTCGGTTATACATCGAATACGCGCAGGGACGCATGCTGCTGTCGTTGGCACGCCCGGTCGAAGCCTGCCGACGCATCAGCACCCTTCGGACCCTCCTGGGACGCTGTCACCCCGCGTCGACCCAAGGTATGGTGTTGCGCGCATACCTCGTGGGTGAGCAGCAAATGCTCAGTGCCACCCTGGCACCGGGCAGTGATGTCAATCAATGGCTCGCCTGCTTGCGCGCCCTACGCCAGCGACTTGAGCGTCATCCCAGGGACAGTCAATGAAACGCATCAACCGCTGGCTCGCGATGGCGGCCGGTCGTCAGGACATTGTGCTCGCCGTACTCCTGCTGCTGGCCGTGTTCATGATGATTGTCCCCCTGCCCACCGGGCTTGTGGACATGCTGATCACTATCAACCTGACCATCTCCATTGTCTTGCTGATGATGGCCCTGTACATCCGCGAGCCGCTGGAGTTCTCGACCTTTCCAGCGGTCTTGCTGATCACCACCCTGTTTCGCCTGGCACTGACCATCAGCACCACCCGACTGATCCTACTGCAAGCAGACGCCGGGGAAATCATCTACACCTTCGGTAACTTCGCCGTCGGGGGCAACCTGGGTGTCGGCCTGATCGTGTTCATCATCATCACCATTGTGCAGTTCATCGTGATCACCAAAGGTTCCGAACGTGTCGCCGAAGTCGGCGCGCGCTTTTCTCTGGATGCCATGCCGGGCAAGCAGATGAGTATCGATGGCGATATGCGCGCCGGGATCATCGACGCCAATGAAGCCCGCCGCCAGCGCAACCTGGTACAAAAGGAAAGCCAATTGTACGGCGCGATGGATGGGGCGATGAAATTCGTCAAGGGCGATGCCATTGCCGGCATCATCATTATTCTGGTCAACATTTTGGGGGCACCGCCGTAGGCGTGTTCATGCATGACATGAGCGCGAGCACCGCCATGTCTACCTACTCCATTCTGTCAATCGGCGATGGCCTGATCAGCCAGATTCCAGCCCTGCTGATTTCCATCGCCGCAGGTATTATCGTTACCCGCGTTCCGGGGGAACTGCGTCAAAACCTGGCCAATGACCTGAGCGAACAAATCAGCCGGCAACCCCAGGCCTTGAGCCTCGCCGCTGGGGTGCTGTTGGTGTTCGCCCTGATCCCCGGCTTCCCGGCCATCTATTTTGTCGGCCTGGCCGCAGCGGTCTACGGCGGCGCCTGGTGGATCAAAAGGCGTCAACCCCATGCCAACGGCACGTTGCCCGACGGATCGCCGGGCTTGAGCGGCGAAGAGGCGCAAGCAACGATGACACCCGGAGCGATTCCGCTGATGGTGCGCATGGCCAGCGACATCGGGCGCTCAAAAGCACTCGACGACGCTTTCCGCCAACTGCGCCAACAAAAATTCGAATACCTAGGCATCCCCCTGCCCACTATCCACCTGCAACTCGATGCCTCGCTCGAGCCTAGCACCCTGCGTGTCCTGCTGTACCAGGAGCCGGTGCTGACCCTGACCGTACCAGATGGCTTGTTGCTGGCCGATGCGCACACCATGCCCCTAGCCCAAACACTACACAACGACAGATTGCCCTTTGGCGGCCACACCCTGCAATGGCTCGACCCCGAACACCATGAAACCCTGACCGCCCTGGGCGTCGTGTTACATCGAGATCAGGCCCGTATCACCCATTGTCTGTCGCTGGTCGTGGACCGATACGCGGCCGAATTTATCGGCGTGCAAGAAACGCGCTTCCTCATGGACTCCATGGAAAGCAGCCATGCCGAACTGGTCAAGGAAGTTCAACGACAAATGCCCGTCGGGCGCATTGCCGATGTGCTACAGCGCTTGGTCGGCGAAGGTATTTCTATCCGCGATCTGCGCAGCATTCTTGAAGCCCTGACGGAATGGTCGCCACGGGAAAAAGATCCCATCATGCTCACTGAATACGCACGGGTAGCCTTGCGTCGCCACATCACCACACGCTACCGCGGCAATGAGCAGTGGATCAGTGGCTGGATGATCGGTGACCGTATCGAGGAAATGATCCGCGAATCGATCCGCCAGACAGCCGCAGGGTCTTACTCGACACTGGAGGCTACGCAGAATCAGGCCATCATCCAAGGCATCCGCCAGCACGTCGGCGACGGCGACCCACGGCGCGCCGTGCTGATCACCGCCATTGATGTACGACGGTTTGTGCGCAAGATTGTTGAGCGTGAATACGCGGGCTTGCACGTCCTGTCGTTTCAGGAGCTGGGCGATGAAGTCGAATTGCGTGTCATTGGAAATATCGACCTCATCGGGCAGACCTGATATGCGCCTACCTGAATGCTCGACCCTGCAAGCCTTGCTCGATCAACAACCGTCCTTGGTACTGGCCCAGGCCACAACGACCGAAGTCGGTGAACGCTTCAACGGTCGAATCACTGAAGTCGGCCCCACCCTTTTGCGGGCGTCCCTGCCGGGTGTCGGGCTCGGTGAACGGTGCCGCCTGGAGCCATCGAATATCGAAGCCGAAGTCGTGGCCATCGACGGCGAGTATGCCCTGTTATCGCCCTTCAGCACCCCTCTTGGCGTGACCGCAGGCAGTAATGTACACGCACTGGGGAAGCCTCATGAAATCGCGTTAGGGGACTTTCTGTTTGGCAGCGTCGTCGATGGACTGGGCCGGCCGCTGGACGGCCGTCACGTCCCCTTCGATTGCCTATGGCGCGGTGTCGAACGGAATGCCCCCAATGCCCTCACCCGCCCACTGATCGACACTCCCCTGCCATTGGGGGTCCGCGCCATCGACGCCCTGCTGACGTGCGGCGTCGGCCAAAGAGTCGGCATTTTCGCCGCCGCCGGAGGCGGCAAAAGCACGCTCCTGTCGATGGTCTGTGATGGCAACCTGGCCGACGTGATCGTGCTTGCCCTCATCGGAGAGCGGGGCCGCGAGGTGCGTGAATTTCTTGAGCATTCGCTCTCCCCAGCCGCCCGCGAGCGCACTATTGTGGTGGTATCAACCTCTGACCGTCCGGCCCTTGAACGATTGAAAGCCGCCTACACAGCGACGACCATCGCCGAGCACTTTCGCGATCAAGGCAAGAGCGTGCTGCTGATGATGGACTCATTAACCCGATTTGCCCGCGCCGCCGGGAGATTGGCTTGGCCGCCGGGGAGCCATGCGGCACAAGCGGTTATCCACCCAGCTTTTTCGCCCGCCTGCCCGGCCTGCTAGAACGCGCAGGACCGGCCGCCGTCGGTAGCATCACGGGGATCTACACCGTTCTGGTCGAAGGCGACAACATGAACGAACCGGTGGCTGACGAAGTGCGCTCGATTCTCGACGGCCATATAGTGCTGTCGCGCAAACTTGCCGAAGCCAATCACTACCCCGCCATTGACGTCGGCGCGAGCATCAGCCGCGTGATGAGCCAGATCGTCGATGCCGAACACCGGCAAATGGCCGGAAAAGTACGGCGCCTGATGGCGGCCTACAACGACATCGAGTTGCTGGTCAGGGTGGGTGAATACCAGGCCGGCCAAGACAGCGAAGCCGATGAAGCACTGGCCCGCCGTGCAGCGATCCAAGGATTGCTGTGCCAATCCACCACGCAAAAGAACACCTTCCAGGAAACGGTCCAGCACCTATGCCAAACACTGACCGCCTGACCCTCAGCCGCCTGCGGTCACTCAAGCAGCAGCGCGAACAACGCCAGCGCACCGCTCTGAGCGTTCTGGCGCAGCAGGAGATCGAACTGCAAGATCGCATTACCCAATTGACGGAGCAACGCTACCAACTCTGGAACCAATGGCGTGAATGCAGTGCCACCTCACAAGTCCTCGACCACCTCGCATTGCAGGAACTGAAGATCGAGCTTGCCCAGTACCACCACCAAACCCATCTCATCGCCGACCAGCTCGAAACCCTGCACACCGAACAGCACCGCGTGCATCGTGAACAATCAGAAGGCCAGCGACAGTTGCGCCAACTGCTGGTAGCTCAAGAAAAATTGAATTGGCTACTGGAGTGACTATGCCTGGCTTGAAACCCCTCACCCCTCTCTTGAGACGTTATACGCCCTCCAATGCCGACGACTCTCACCCTGAACATCAACACGACTTCGAGGCTTTATTGAATCGACTCCCCCAACCCATGTCGCTGCCCCCCTCGATGACGCAAGGCAGCAGCATGTACGAACAATCCTGGCGCAAGCCTTCACCTCCGACCTTAAACGCCTGCGTACCCTTGGCCGGACATGTCCCAGCACCCTCGACCTGCGCCTGACCAACGGCCCCCTGACGGGGCTGGAGATCCGTGCCAGTGCCCAGGCCAGCCTGCTGTACCTGAGCATCACGGTCGGCGACCTCGGCACGTTTGAACGTATTATCGGTACTCGCGCGGCACTCGAAAGCGAACTGGTCACCCTATTCAATCGCCCGGTGACACTGGAGCTAAAGCAGCCAAACGGAGCCTCTTGGTGAAATTGCCAAAACTGAGTCAAGAGGAAGGCGAACTGCTGCGCCATATCGGTCCAGGACGACGGCTGGAACACTACGACGGGGCCATGACCCTCACCTATGGTATCGGCGCAGGCGATGGGCTCATCGTGCATGCTCAGGTACTGGATCAACCGGTTCGCTTCTGGTTCGCGCCGGATGCCTGGTGCCGCTGGATCAGCCCCATGCTCGAAGCGCCCAATTGGTTGGCCGTCCCACCTCAACTGCATGAGGTTTTAGCGAGTTGGACCCTCGCCGCGGCAGGTAACGCACTGGCAGACAGTACGATTGCCTGGCCCACGGCCACAGCGCTGGAAGCTGCAACGGTCAAGACCGCTCCCTACTGGTGCCTGTGCTTCGAACACGAAGATCGGAGGTTGGAAGCCTGGGTACTGGAAGCGCCCGTGCACTGGATCAATAGCCTCAGTGAACTGCTCCCACCGGTCGAGATCAATCACCACACTGGCAATCCCAAGCTCCCGGTTGCCCTGATCGCCGGCTGGAGCCAGCTCGATCAAGACACCCTGGAACACCTGCAGCCAGGTGACGGCTTGCTGTTACAGCACGCCTACCGAATCACCGATGGCCAATTGGGATTGTTCCTGACCCGACCACTGGCCACGCTTTCGACTCACGGTACTACGACCCTTACCCTGGAGGCTGTTATGGACGAGCTCAACGACTGGCTGGACACCTCCCCTCCCCCTGGCGAACCTGACACGCTGCAAGGACGCCATCTGCTGCTGACTGTCGTCGCTCAAGTGGCCTCGTTCGAAGCCCCCCTGCATCAACTGGCGCATCTGCAAGTCGGCGATGTACTGGAAGGGCCAACCCATATCGATCATGTCGTGACGCTGACGGTGGCGGGTAAATCTATTGCTCAAGGCCTGTTACTGGAGATCGATGGACGGCTCGCCGTACGCATTGATCGTCTTTTCTGACGCCGAAGCAAAACTCAGGTGTGCGCCCGATGTGCACTAGACCTGGCCTATCCGACAATGGAAGGCCAGCCACTGGAGCACATCGATGAACTTGCTGGACCAGCCCCTGCATCTGATCCTGATGCTGTCCGCCGTTTCAATATTGCCGTTGCTGCTGGTGCTGGGGACATCCTTCCTCAAACTGGTGGTGGTCTTCTCGCTCCTGCGCAATGCCCTGGGTATCCAACAAATCCCGCCCAATATCGCGATGTACGGTCTAGCGCTAATCCTGACCCTGTTCATCATGGCCCCCATCGGCTTTGAGATTCAGGACAACCTGGCCATCAACCCCATTCAAATCGAATCCGATGATTTCATCAACCAAATCGACAACGGTATGCTGGCCCCCTACCGGGTCTTTCTCGAACGCAATACGGCGCCGGATCAGAAGCTGTTTTTCTCGAGTATCGGACGCGACATCTGGCCGGAGAAGTACCACGATCGCGTCCCCGAGACATCCTTGCTAGTGCTGATGCCTGCGTTCACCGTCAGCCAATTGATCGAAGCGTTCAAGATCGGCCTGCTGTTGTATCTGCCGTTTATCGCCATTGACCTGATCGTCTCCAACATCCTGCTCGCGATGGGCATGATGATGGTCTCCCCCATGACCATCTCGATGCCCCTGAAACTGCTGGTGTTCGTGTTGATGAATGGCTGGGAAAAGCTACTGGGCCAACTCATGCTGTCGTTTAACTGAGGGAAAATAGCATGAGTGAAGCCCTGATCACCTCACTAGCCATGCAGATGATGTGGCTGGTCCTATTGCTCTCGTTACCCGTCGTCGTGGTGGCCTCCGTGGTCGGGGTGCTGGTCAGCCTGGTGCAGGCCCTCACTCAGGTGCAGGACCAAACCATCCAGTTCCTGATCAAGCTGGTGGCAGTCGCCATTACCCTGGCGATCACGTTCAATTGGATGGGTGACGTCCTGCTCAGCTACACCAACCGCTCGTTCGACCTGATCAACCAAATGAGGGCCTGAACGTGGAAGCCCTGACCGAATGGCTGCCCGTGATTGGCCTCTACATGCTGCGCCCCCTGGGGGTGATGCTGATGGTGCCGTTGTTCAGTCAGGCCGCCCTGGGCGGTACCTTGGTGCGCAATAGCCTAGTGTTGATGATTGCCCTGCCATTGATCCCGCTGCATGACACTTGGCCGAGCCTGGAAGCCGCCCGTCATAACGCCACGGCCGGGCACTACCTAGTCCTGATCGCTGGCGAGCTGAGCATCGGCCTGCTGATGGGCTTTTGTGCGGCCATTCCGTTCTGGGCCATGGACATGGCCGGCTTTCTGATCGACACCCTGCGTGGCGCGTCAATCGCCAGCATTATCAACCCCCTGCTGGGCCAAGAGTCGTCGCTATTTGGCATTCTATTTACCCAAATATTCGGCGTGTTGTTTCTGGTTTCCGGAGGGTTCAACCAACTGATCGCAGGTATCTATCACTCCTACACCGTCCTGCCTCCCGGGGAAGTCTTTCATTTCGGTCCCGGTTTTCTCGAGTTCCTGTCCCGGCAGTGGCAACTGACCTATGAATTATGCTTGCGCTTCGCGATGCCGGCGATTGTCGCCATTCTTCTGGTCGATATGGCCCTGGGACTGGTCAACCGTTCGGCCCAACAACTGAATGTGTTCTTTTTGTCAATGCCGATCAAAAGCGCCTTCGCCCTGCTGATGCTGGCCATGAGCCTGGAGTTCGCGTTTAACGCGCCTCTTGAACAGAGCCAGCACTGGGTGCAACACGTGCTCACCTTAATGGACCACTTGCGATGAGCGAAAAAACCGAGCAACCCACGCCAAAAAAAATTCGCGATGCACGCGCCAAAGGGCAAGTCGCCAAAAGCATGGAGGTCACCAGCGGCATGCAACTGGCCGTGATGCTCGGCTACTTCATCTTTGAAGGCGACTTTCTTTTCGACAGTTTCACCCTCTTGATCGACACCACACTCAACACCATCAACCAAGACCTGGCGTCGGCGACCAAGCAACTGAGCGAACTGTTTGTCGGCATCTTCGTGCGAATAATGGGCAGCATCGCCGTCATCATTATCGTGATGACCCTTGCGGCTGTCGTGGTTCAGATCGGGCCCTTGCTGGCCCCCGAGGCGATCAAGCCGTCCCTCGAAAGGCTCAGCCCACTGACCAACGCCAAGCAGATGTTTTCCCTTCACAGCCTATTCGAATTTGGAAAGTCGCTGGCCAAAGTGGGGGTGTTATCGCTGATATTTTTCTACCTGATCCGACAATACGCGCCGTCCATTCAGTTCCTGCCCCTCAGCAGCGTATCTTGTGGCCTGGAGGTCAGCACGCTCCTGCTGTACTGGATGTGGGCCGTGCTGATCGGGTTTTATGTGATCGTGGGCATCGCCGATGCAGCCTTCCAGCAGTACAACACCAACAAACAATTGATGATGTCGCTTGAGGATATCAAGCAGGAATACAAGAACGCCGAAGGCGATCCACAAATGAAACATAAGCGTAAGGAAATCCACCGCGAGGTACAAAGCGGCAGCTTGGCGACGAACGTCGCGAAATCCACAGCCGTGGTGCGCAACCCGACCCATATTGCGGTGTGCCTGTATTTCAAGCCCGGTGAGACCCCCTTGCCCAAAGTGATCGAAATCGGTCACGACCACGTCGCCCTGAACATCGTCGCCCTCGCCGAGAAGGCGGGCATCCCGGTGGTTGAGAGCATCCCCACCGCCCGCGCCCTAGCCGCCCAGTGCGACGTGGGACAGTACATCCCCGCCGAATTATTTGAGCCGGTGGCGCACATTTTGCGGATCGCGATGAAATTGGATTATGAGCCTGAAACACCCTGACGTGACTGATGATCTCTACCGATCATCCTGGATACGGAGTTCAGCATGCTCACTCAAAGAACCGCCTTCTTTGCCCGCGAGCTGAAGTAACGTATCGCTTGGTTCGGCAGCTGCAACAGAAGGCTTATTCGGTGGCGTATGCCTGTCGGCTGCTGGGTATCAGCCGATCCGGTTTCTACGAGGCCAACAAGCGTGCTGAAGCGCCAGCATCGATTTGTCCCGTTACGGTGCAACTCAAGGCGTCGTTTGTTGCGAGTGGCGGCTGCTATGGCAGTCGCCCGTTGCGTAAAGCGTTGCGCGCCAAGGGCATGGAAATAGGCGTTTATAAAATTCGTCGCTTGATGCGCGCCAACGGTCTGCGTTCGGCCTGGAAGCGCAAGTTTGTGCACACGACCGATAGCAACCACGACCTGCCGATTGCTGAAAATGTGTTGAATCGCCAATTCGAACCCGAGGCGGTGAACAAGGCCTGGGTGGCGGACATTACCTATATCCGGACCCGTAGCGGCTAGCTGTACCTGGCCGTGGTACTGGACTTGTTCTCACGCAAGATCGTGGGTTGGTCCATGGCTCCGAACATGCCTGCCGAGCTGGTGTGCAGTGCAATGCAACTGGCAGTTGCTCAGCGTCAACCGCCACCTGGTCTGATCGCTCACTCGGATCGCGGTAGCCAGTACGCTAGCGCGAGCTACAGGGCGCTGCTGACAAGAAATAACATGCAGCAAAGTATGAGCCGTAAAGGTAACTGTTGGGACAACTCAGTGATGGAGCGCTTCTTCCTGAGCTTGAAAATGGAGCGGGTATGGCGGCGCGATTACGCCAACCACGCCGAAGCGATACGTGACATCAATGAATACATCGTTGGGTTTTACAACAACGAGCGGCTGCACTCAAAACTGGGATATCTGCCACCGACCGTTTACGAACGGACAATGGCGTCGAAACCACCTATTGAGGTGTCCGGAATTAGTTGACCACTACATAGGGTGCTTCGGCCAGCATCATCTCCCTGGCAACCGCCAATCGATGATTCCCATCTTGAACACTCAAAGTATTATCTCTGTTTATTCTAACTTTGATAGGAGGCAACTCATATCCACCTTTAAATGCTTCTCTAATACTCTGAAGACGATCCTCCTTCAGGTCAGTGCGACCCGCTTGAAAACGTTCGAGCTTCGCATATGTTTGATCTGGCAAACCCGTGCGCCATGTTTTTATCTCGTCAACATTATACATTCTCGGCTGCCAGGGATCATTGGTTGCAAGGCCGTAAAAGAGCCTATCTTCCTTGAATAGATAGGTTTTTTCTCCGCCTGCATCTGTATGCACGTATATTTCACCATCAAAATCCTCATATAAGTTCTCCCCGTCCTTGCCGAACTTTCCTTGCTTGTCCGGTATGGCAGCCCATTCCTCAGAATCTAATTTTTTGGGTGGATTTGAGAGAGGGGCGCCACCCGCTAAGATGTCGCCCGAATTCATCTTGGCCTGCCAGTACCCATCGCGCCAGACGACGTCCATGCCCTGAGTGGCTGGAAGCTCCGGATCACGGACGCGTACCGAGCCCCAGCCACCATCGGTATACACCTCATACACCCGCGCGCGCTCAATAATGTACAAACCCTCGTCGTTCGCCCTCGTATAAAACTGGCCGGCGAGCCCCGTGCGGGGAGGGCTGGCCTTTGTCAGGTCTGCGGGAGACACGTCGTGGCGCGAAAACAGTTCGTTGAGCCGCCCGTCCGGCGTCAGGCCCTTAGTGTGGCTGCGTAAGCGTTCCAAAGCGTCCGCGACGGCAGGCGGGCTGGCCGCCTTGCCGAACTGGCCGGCGGGCAGGTCGGCCTTAGCCAACGTCTTCACCCCCCGCGACACCGCTTTCGTTAGATCAAGCACATCGAGCTCGTCAAGCGCCAGGAACGCGGTCTCCATCAGCGCCTCGGTGCTCTTTCCACGCTCCAAGAGCTGTTTTACGTTGGCCGCATCGTTCAGCATCAACGCGCCTGTGCCCACTGCACACGGTGCGACCCCTACCCCGCTGGTGGCGACGGTGCACGCCACAGCAACAAGGTACCTCGCGCTCTTGATGATCTCACCCTCGATGACCTCGGCTTTGCTGGTGGTCTCCTCCGCGGTGTTATCAATGATGTCCCGAAGCTGCTGATCGCAGGCCGCGGTAAAATTACTAACCGGGATGAGCGAAGCGCGAAAACCGCTGGCACTCAGGCCATTGAGCGCGTTACCCACGATCGTGCGGTCGGCGGCCCGCACACGGTGCTCCACGTCGGTGCGAAACGACTCAGTACCCAGCAAGGCCTTGAATTTTTCATCGAGACGATAGAGTGATTTACCCTCTGGGGCCCCGGGCATGTAGACGAAGCTCTGTCTCTGAACCGAAGCCGTCCTGTCCGGCGTCTGCGCATAGCGTTGTGAGAGTACCCACACACCTGGGATCCGCCTCCCGCCAATTGCAAGTTCGCTGAGCTCTGTATTCATGTGTCTCGTGGAACCGGGTAGGTTGCTGACCAAACGGTTCAGCCACAGCCCCTCATCGAATCTCACGTCTCTATTGTCAACTGCGGTTTGCACCGCTACGCGCAAGCCCATGATCTGTGTGGCCACGCGAAGCTTCTGGAACGCGGCATGCTGCTCGTTTTTCGGATCCAACAGTGTTTTTACATGCGCGATGTACGCATCGCCTGTGTAAGTACCCCGTAGGTTGCCTTCTACCTCTTGCTTGAACTCGGGGGTGTTGAGCTGACGCTGCAGCGCAGGGTTAGAGGCGGTCAGCCGGGCATCTCGTTGGAAATTATTGGTGGTGGAGCTGTTTCTGGTGCGGTCGAATTCAAAGGGCTTGTCGCCATGGCGGCGATAGCCTTCGAGTACCCAGTCGGTCCAGGTCAGGTTGCGGCCATTGAAGTCGATAAACACACTATCGGCGTCCACCCTTTGCCCTGGGAGATGCCACCTGACTGGGAAAGCGCGAAGCGCGTGAGCTTGTCGCTCTCCTGGCGCCGCGTGAACTCGCGCAAAGGGGGCAGGTGTTTATCCGTAAAGGCTTCCAGCTGCGACGCGATGGCGCTTGTTTGAGCTTGCAACAGTTGGGTCGAACCCGGGCTTTGCTCGCGCAGTTGCCGAGCGCTGACCGTCAGTCGGTCACTGGCCCATTGTTCGAGATGCTCATGAAAGTTGCTGCTGGCGTGGGGCTTGAATACCAGATTGGCAGCGGTAAAAAGTCCAGGCTTGTCTTTAATCGCTTGAAAATACCTGACCAAGGCGGGACGCTCATTGGGGGCGCCAGCATCAGGGCTTGCTCCTGAAACAAGGAGCCCGTTTCGGAGGCCTTCAGATTCTGGCGTAGGCGAGTTTGATCCAGATGCTGAAAAAGTTCTTGCCGGGTATTGAACCAGCCCATGCTTTGAGTTTCGGGCAAGTACAGCACCACGCCATTGTTCGCCCCCTGAGTCTCGTTACGCTCGAACACCCACCAGTTTGTTAGATCCACCGTGACATCCTGGGGGCGGGAACCCGTGGACAGGCGGAGCACCCCCGACTGTACGGAGGGATCGTTACGCAGGGCGTCCAGCACAATACTCGCGCCGTTGAGAGGAGCGCCCTGACCCGACAGATAGCCCTTGGCCTTAGCCTCCAGAAGGTCTTTGTGCAACTCCAAATTCAGACTCTGAGCGTAGAGTGTCTTGAGCGGCTCGTGTTGCGTGGTCCGGTCCGTCACCACCTCGTCAAGCTGCGGCCAAGCACCCGAGCCATGCAGGAAGCTCAGCACGGACTGTTGCTGCGCCCCCGTCAGGCTCTGCTGTTGGGTAATCGGGTCATTCAGACTGACCGTGGCCGTGTTGAGATCAAGCCCCGGCACGGCCGCGACCATGCTGGCCTGCGGCAGGGGAAAATTCGTCGTGATGGGCACCCGCAGCGACCCCAGTGACACGCTGCTGTTGAGGCTCACGTCATATTGATAAGGATGACCAGGCAGCTGCTGTTCAGCCCAGTAGGACTGCGCACGGTCAAGCCACAGCCTCTGGGGGCTGGTCAGGGCCTTGCTAAACGCTTGGTCGGCGGCGCGCGAGTCGTAGACATAAGTCGCCCATAGTTTCTGTTCGCTTTGCGGTAGTCTCTCGACCCACGTCATAGTGGGGTCGGCGCTCCAGAGTGGTTGGAGGGCATCAAACAACAGCTCCTCCTTGGAGGGCTGCGCCCGCTGCTGGACGTGCTCCACGGCGGCGACCACCTCCCGGACCGACACCGGCCCCAGGTCGGGGATAATGGTGTCGCTGCCAGGCGTCGCGCTGCGTTTGGCGCGCGCCCCGGCCACAGCGCCCTCTTTCACCCCTGTGCTCCCCAGGTCCTGCTGTAACAGGGCTTGAGCTTCCTCCATCATGGCCTCGCCGCCCTTAGCGACCACGGCGGTGAGGGCGTCCAGGGTGGAGCCCCAGGACCCGTCGACCTGCGCGTGGACCGTCTGGGCCAGAGTGCTGAGGATGGCCTGCTCGCGGCCAGTGAGCGGCTGCGCCGCAAGGGGCTCGGCGGGGAATAAGTGCTGATAAAGCGCTTGCGCGCCTTGGTAGCCGGCATAGGCAACGCCGCCCGCAACTGCCCCCGCCACTAACAGGGGCGGGATAGGTCGTATGCGCCCTTCGACTACTGCCGCGCCCACTGCCGCGTCTATAACCGCCGCCCCAGCGGCCCGGACCTGCGCAATAAATGGTGTGCTTTCCAGCTCCATACTGAGATTCGGGTCGTAAGGAGATTCCGCATCATCAGCCGCCACCCCTGGCAGCCTGAAGCCGGCGGTGAGGTGCTGCGTTGGGATTCCGGGAGCATCGTCTGTCAGGCCACCGGCGCGCACCTGGAGGACATTCAAGGCTTGCCGGACCGTATCAGGCAGGCCCTCGCTGGCGGCCTGGGGGGATTGGACCCCGACGGTAGGCCCCTATCAGACGCAACGGGGGCTCTGCTCCGCCAGTGCCGCGCCCGGCCTGAACGGGCGGCTGCGCGGGAAGCTTCGGCGGTTTTTCGACTTCCGCAGGAAAGGGAAACGCCGACATCGTGTATAACGCCACTGCCAGCCGCTGGGCCAGGGTGTTATGCCGCAACGGCGCAAAAAGCGCTCCGCCAGGGGTTTCTGCTGGGCCCGGACGCAGATCCGGGCCCAGTGCTGTCGATCGCCAGGCTGCTGCTTCGGCACGGCTGCCCGTGCCCCAGTCGACCCCTTCCTGTTCCTCCTGGTGACCATTGAGTACCTCGGGCGCCAAATGCTTCAGCGTCTGCCGCAACGACTCGATGTGCTGTTCAAGCGCCTCAGACACCGGCCTGGCGTTTTGTTCGTACTCCTCCAACCGATCACCGAACAGTTTCTTTTCGTAGCGTGACAGGTTTGGCCCGCCCTGCTCCGCACGTCTCAACAGACCTTCAACCTGATGCAGCAGGGCATCGCTATCCTGCTGCACGGCCAAAGCCGTGGCGATGGGCGCGCCGAGGGCGACAGCCTGCAGACAAAGCTCGGTGGGTTCGGCGCCATGTTCCACGACGGCCGTGGCGCTAGCCTGGATAAGCGCGTAAGCCTCCCTGACCATCCCCTCGGTGCACTTATGCAGCTCCTGGCACGCGGCAAAAGTACGGGCCAGCGCACTGGAGGGCCCCACGCGCGGCGCCTCTACAGGTGCGGCCTGAGCACTGGCCGATAACGGGAGGGAAACGCCTGATCTGAGCTGCGGTGGGAGCATGATTAAATTCCGTGTCAATGACCCGTAGGCCGAAGAGGGGCGTTGCTGCATGCGAGAATACTGACGCGCAATGGCCCTTTCCCTTGGGAATTTACGCCGCTGCCAGGCGTTGATGCATGAAAAGCCCATGGATCTTATGGAAACTGAATCGTTTTCCTTTTTTGGCTGATCTCTGAATGGCGTCGGTCAGCGCATCCATTGTGATAACGGCATTGTCAGGTTGTTGAGCTCAGGATGTATTAGGCAGCGTGAAGGAAAATTAGGCGGCGAGTTCGCCCGCATAATCACACCTATGTAGTGGTCTAATGAATCTATAGTCACCCCCATTTTTACAATGCTGATTAACAGGTGAAGTGGTTGGCTTGCTTATATCTATCCGGCGTCTGTATGAGGCATGCCCCGCGCCATGATGAGAGTCGCGCCTGGCAATCCTGAAAACCGGAACGGCTTCTAAAGCCGTTTCATAAGTCAGGTTCTTCGCCAGGCCGGTGTGCCGTTCACGTCATCCATTTTTCAGCTATCGCAAACCTGAAGGTGCCTCGTGGTACTGCAACAACAGTAGGGTCAGGCCGCCATGGCGTCTGACCCTGCTTCAAACACTGTGTGGTGAGCAGATAGTGCCCAGGCAATTCGCGCCAGTTTATTGGCCAGAGCGCACGCCACGACATTGGAGTGTCGTCGCTGAAGCCATGAGCGCACCCAATCAGCCAGTGCCCCTTTTTGACTATCGAGCCTTTGCATATAAACCCTGGCGCACTGTACCAACAGACATCTGAGGCTCTTGTCTCCTCGCGTGCTGATCCCCTTCAAGTTAGACCTGCCTCCCGTGCTGTACTGTCTGGGAACCAACCCTATGGACGCGGCGAAGTCACGACTGCATCCGAATTGCTTGCCGTCTCCCATTTCGACAGCCAGCAGGCTGGCGGTGATCGGGCCGACGGGCATACTCAGCAAACGACTGCCCAGATCATCGTCAGCCAGTTGGCCAGCCATCTGAATATCAATCTGCGTGATTTGCTCATCCAGGTAGCCGAAGTGTGCGTGCAACCGCTGCAACAATGTGCGGAGCCGTATCGGTAACTCATGCTCGGCCAGAACGCTAGGCAGACGTTTTATGACCGTCCGCCCAAGAGGCAGGCTGATGCCGAACTCCAGCAGGAAGCCATGGAGTTGATTGATTGTTTTGGTGCGGTCACGCACCAGCGACTCACGCATGCGATGCAGTACTGAGAGCGTTTGCTGGGCCTCAGTTTTAGGCGAGACAAATCGCATCGAAGGGCGTGAGGCGGCTTCACAGATCGCCTCGGCGTCAACGAAATCATTTTTGTTACTTTTAACGAAAGGCCGAACAAACTGCGGGGATATCAGTTTGGTTACATGTCCCATGGTCGCCAGTTCGCGGGCAACGAAATGAGAACCAGCGCAGGCTTCCATCACGACAGTACAAGTGGGGCAGTTGCCGAAAAAACGCATCATCTGCACGCCCGAGAGCTTCTTGCGAAACATCTCTCGACCCGATACGTCCTGGCCGTGCAAGTGGAAAGTGGAAAGTGGAAAGTGGAAAGTGTGTTTGCCGAGATCGATACCGACCAGTGCCAATTCGCTCATGATGATGGCCTCCAAAATAAAACACCCTGCGAAAGCGTAGCCCTCGTAGGGTGTGGGGGTGACCATCTCATTACCGGACACCCATTTAGGCGAGAATGCTCGCCAGATCGAGGTGTCAGATGACCAAACAATGCCGCTCCTTTACTGCTGAATTCAAACGCGAGGCTGCCGACCTCGTGCTCAAGCAAAACTACAGCTACATCGAAGCCAGCCGTTCACTCGGCATTGGTGAGTCAGCGCTGCACCGCTGGGTTGACCAGGTTCAGAAAGAGCACCAAGGCATCACTCCGCAGAGCAAGGCGCTGACCCCGGAGCAGCAGAAAATCCAGGAACTGGAAGCCCGGATCGCCCGCATTGAGCGGGAAAAATCGATATTAAAAAATCTATGGTCGCCCCCGTTTTTTCTATGGTCACCCCCGTTTTTGCAATGCTGATTAGTGGGCGAAGTGCTTGGCTTGCTTAAATCTATCCGGCGTCTATTGGGTGAGTCACCCGCGCCATGATGAGAGTCGCGCCTGACGATCCTGAAAAGGGGGTGACCATCTCATTAGGCTACCGCGCTCTTGATATCGGAAGATCATGAGCGTACGCGCAGATCAATCAGCTAAGCGCCCATGAGCCGATTGATTGGCTGTGCAACGTGTTTGAAATCAACCGCTCAAGTTACTACGCCCACCGCCTCAGACGTCGGACTCCTGATGTTGAACGGCTTCGGTTGCGCAGTTGGGTGAGCGAGTTGTTTTCACAAAGTCGCAGTGTTGCCGGCAGTCGTAGCATTCCCTCGTTGATGCGTGACGATGGTGAGCAACTCGGTCAGTTCAAAGTGCGCAGCTTGATGCGTGAGCTTGACCTCGTGAGCAAACAACCAGGTTCTCATGCCTATAAACGAGCCACGATTGAACGGCCGGATATCCCGAACGTCTTGAATCGGGAGTTCGATGTCCCAGCACCCAATCAGGTGTGGTGCGGCGATATCACCTACATTTGGGCCCAGGGGAAATGGCACTATCTGGCGGTCGTGCTGGGACTTTGCGCGCGTCGGATGGTGGGCTGGGCGTTGTCGGAAAAGCCGGACGCCGAGCTGGTTATCAAGGCGCTGGATATGGCCTACGAACAACGTGGAAGGCCTAAGGGCCTGCTGTTTCACTCGGATCAAGGGTCGCAGGGCGGGTTCAACCGGTCGTCGCAACACCTTTGATCGAGGTGCTTATGGGACAACGCGCCGATGGAGCGCGTGTTCCGCAGCTTGAAAACTGAAGGGATACCGACCCAAGAGCCCGGCGCGATATCAGCCATTTCTTGATGCATCGATACAACTGGATTCGACCCCATCAATTCAACGGTAGACTGGCGCCAGCTCGGGATTAGTTGACCACTACAAGCTACACCGTGCCTTGCACCAAGCGAAGCTCCAGCGCATGTAGATAGCCAAGAACCTGCTCGACTTGATTTCGACAGGGCACTTCAACTCCACCAACCGCAATACGTTCAAGTTCGACACACGCATCAATCAATTCTTGGTTTCCAGTCATTTGCGCACCGCCACGGATTTTATGAGCGATCTTGACTAGCCCTTCCCAATCGTTCTCCTGACTCAGTCGATTAAGGTTGACAGCGTCCTCACGATGGGTTCGTACAATCTCGTCGACCAAGGGCGCATAGGACTCCGGGCTCAGCAGCCTGATTCGTTCAAGGTCGCCTCCTCTTGTGGTCATGGCCGCTAGTACGCGCCGTTCGACGGTCTGAGCCACCTCATCGACCAGCGCAGCAAGCATATCGATACCAACGGGCTTGAACAGACAGCGAGTCATACCTGCGTCCAGGCATCGCTCGGCGATTTCTGATTGCGCATTGGCCGTCAGGCCAAAAATTGGATGCATACGCACGGCCTTTTGCTGCTCGGTCTCTCGCATATGACGAGTCAGCTCATAGCCATCCATATGAGGCATGCTGCAGTCCGTGATAGTCAGGTCAAACGCAGGCTCCGCCCGCATCCACTGAGCCAAAGCAGCTTCACCATCATCACAGGGCACGGCCTCGTGCCCCAGATACTCCAGTTGCCGACACAGCAACAGGCGGTTTGGCGCATGATCCTCAACCACCAGAATCCTGAGTTTATGCCCCGACTGCGGTGCTACATCACGCGTTTCGTTAGAATGATCGATGTCGACTAACTGAGCGTCGAGCACCAGTGTGAAACGTGAGCCAAGACCAAGTTGGCTATCGACGCTGAGTTGCGCCCCCAAAAGGTTGGCCAGACAGGCGCAAATACTTAATCCCAGGCCCGTACCAACAGCACGATGGGCTTGCGGATCTGCCTGAACGAAGGGTTCGAATATTTCCTGGCGCTGTGTTTCGCTAAGGCCTTTGCCTGTATCACTGACCTGGATTGCGAAACGTGCTCGCCCTTCGACCGGCGCCCCTGGGAGTTCACGCAAGAGCAACTGAACGCTGCCCTGCTCGGTGAACTTGATGGCATTGCTTATAAGGTTCGATACCACCTGGTTGAGCATCAACGCATCGATCATGACGCCATTGTGTTGAACCTCGGTGACCAGACGGAAATCCAGATTTTTTACGCGCATTGGTCTCGAACAATCGGTAAATAGACTGAGTCATTTCAGTTAGATGAGTCGGTCGCGGCAAGGGCGTCATCGCGCCAGCCTCGATTTTGGACAGGTCCAGAATATCCCCGATCAACGACAGCAATGACTGTGCCGACTGATGGGCCACCTCAAGGCTTTCCTCGACCTCGGCAGCAGTACCACCTCGCATGCGCAGCAGTTCGATCAGGCCGATCAAAGCACTGATGGGAGTACGAATCTCATGACTCATACTGGCCAGGAATACCGACTTGGAGCGATTGGCGTCAGTGGCCGCTTCCTTGGCCAGGCGTAACTGTTCTATCAGTTGCGAGCGCTCGGTAATGTCGAGCCAGCCACCAATCACACCAATGTATTGGCCAGCGCTGTTCAGGAACGGCAGTATCCAGTGGTAAACCCGATAATGCTGTCCCTGAAGCTCAACATCCATGTCGGCAAATGTCGCTTGACCATGCTCTAGTGCATCCAGATAGGTCTGATGGTAACGAGCGCTCACTTCAACGCCGGCAACGTCGCTCTCCAACAGAGTTCTACCGATTACCGCCTCTCGGGAGATGTTGAAAAAGTCCAGATAGGCGCGATTGCAGTCCGCCAATCGGCCTTCACTGTCCCGCACATAAAGTGCCAGAGGCGCGCCATCGATCAGCGTTCGGGTGAATTGCAGTTGGTCTTCAAGGGCCTGCTCAGCTTTTTGACGTTTCTGGACCTGGATTCGCAAATAGTAATTCCAGAGCACAAATACCAGAACGAACAGGATCGCCGCCACAATTACGGTATAAACCACGTCTTTATAGGTACTCCAGGAGCTGGCCACTGCAGGAGGCTCGTGAACCCGCCACCGGTCGGTCATCGCCTTGAACTCATCCGGCCTGATTTCGAGGAGTGCGGCGTTGACAATGTCTTTGAGTATCTGGTGATTGGGCCCCACTGCCATGGCGACTCTTGCCGGACGGGGTCCTATAACCGAGGCAATATGTAAATCAGCCTGGAAATGGTGATTGATGAAATAGTCGGCACCGAACTGAGTGTGTACCGTGCCATCCACCTCTCCGGCAGCCAGCATTTCAAGGCCTTGGGTAGCATTCTGCGCCGTAACTTGAATGATATTAGGGAACTGCTTCTGGATCGTGAAAGACAGCGGACTCCCCCAGGGCAAGGCTAGGCGCAAGCCGTTCAGCTCATCCAGACTTCGAATACCAGCTTCGTTACGCCGGGTCACCACTACAAATGGGCTGATCATGTAAGGGCGCGTGTATTGATTGGGCTCCAGGCGAAAGTCGCCAACGCTCAAAGCTGCGATCAAATCCACTTTGCGGTCTTGCAGCTTCTTGACCATATCGCTGACGCTGTCGCTACGAACAACTTCGAACTCTAGTCCCGTCAATCGCTCGATCAATTTCAGCATGTCGGCACTGAGCCCGTTTAGCCGATTCTTATCATCGAAGAAAGTCAACGGTGCATAGGCATCAGCCACTACTACTTTAAGTTTTGGGTGCTCGGCGATCCAAGCCATTTGCTCAGGAGTCAGGTCCAACGACTTGCGGGCAATCACGAAGTTGTTGCTGAGCGCCCAATTTGAAGTGATCCGCAGCATATCGGCCACCGGAATCGCCGCCAGTGACTGATTGACGGCCTCCAGCAACAATGGAAGCCGCGTACTGACAGCGAAGTTGATGTCAGCCACGCCGCTAGCCCCGGTATCGGCGGTGATATACAGATCATTGCGATAGAAGCTCGAAAGAAGGAATTCCGCCGTTACCGCATTGGTGCGAAAGGCATCAACCTGGTCATAAGCCAAAGCCGCGAGGGCATTCAGATGATTGACATAAGGGATCAGTGTGCTTTTCGGATACTGATCTTGTATGCGCTTGATGTGTGAATCGGTCGTGCCGATATACGCCAGACGTTCAACACCCATATCAGGTTTGAAGTTGTCGTTGATGCGGCGAATGATCACCTTATGATTCAGCAGATAGGGCTTGCTGGCCTTAAAGACAGGGTTGTCAGCGTCCGTGACATCGTTCAGGGCCAGCATATCGATCTCGCCTCTTGCCATAGCTTGCAGTGCTTGGGTCCGGTCTTCAAAACGCAGCATTTGCACAGGCACCCCCAAGGTATCCTGCAACAGCCCCAGCAAGTCCGCGGTAACCCCTTCAAAACTGTTCGGCTCGAAACCAATATGCAATGGAGGGCGCGCCCCCCCCCAAAAAGCAACACGGACAGATGGCCAGCGATCGAGCCAAGACTGAGTCTTGGCGTCGAACGTCACATGAGGAGCAGTTAACGGGGTGTGCACTTGGAGTTTTACTTCACTTTCGCCAAGAGCTAGCTGGGAAACAGCTGACAGCCACAGTAGGCAAATGGAAATAATACAACGGCTAACAGGTAGTATCTTCAAGGTGTTCTTTATCCGTTGAGAACGATGGAGTTCGCCCCTGGAGCGTGCGGCACAGGAGGATTCGGTAGCTTATATCGATTCGCCACGGACCGAGTTAAAACCTCTAAGGATGGTCTGAAGTAGCCATGCGTTTCTGGCTGACTTCGGCCTCCGCCGATTTTGACAGTGGCGAATCGATCCAAAACGCTCAGATCACTCACTCATTCCTATCTTTTTAGCCGCTGCGAGCACCTCGCGGCGGCTATTCCCCACATTACAGGCGCACCTCTCCTGCATTGCTCAGTAAATGTCCGCGGGCCATCCACAGATTCGACAGCGCAAACAGCGTCACCAGCTGTGCCGTGTTCTTGGCCAAGCCACGGAAGCGCGTCTTCACATAACCGAACTGGCGCTTGATCACCCGAAACAATGGGATGGACTCCTCCTCACCTCGTCTGGGCTTTGCAGTACTCGATTTTGTGCTTGGCCTTATAGAGCCGGCTGCGTTTATTCAGTCGTGAATAAGTGCTACGTCGCGCCGCGATCTGCCAAATCACTTCACGATTTCCGTGTTCATCACGCTTCTCAACACCGGTGTGACCAGCATCTGCATAGACCGCGTTTTCTTCGCCATGCAACAGTTCAGCAGCCTGGGTGATATCGGCCACATTCGCGGCTGTCCCGTGGACGTGGTGAACCAGCCCTGACTCCACATTGGCGCCGATCTCGGGCAGCAGCAGCGCATTGCTGCGCCGCCCCCTAAGAGCCAGCCCTTTCAAGGTGTTTTCCCTTTATGAGCCTTAAGCACCCGATCGGTCGATACATGCGCATTCGCAGCCTTTCCCTCCAGCCATTCCTTGGGCTTGGCGATTTTTGGACCGCGTATGCTTTTTGCGACCTGCTTGGGTTTGATGTTCCTGGCCAGCGCCAACAGGCGCTCTGCCAGAGTTTCTGAGGTCGTTTGAAGTGATGGATAATCCGAGGGCAACGCGATCTGCATGCCCTCATAACCGCTCCGCACTTGCACGGCCAGATGGAAGGTCGAAGCTTCCCAGCCTTCAGGCTGCGTCTCGCGATGGGCCTGCTCCACACTACGTTTGAGAACAGCCAAAACGTTGTAGGCCAACACCGCCGAGGCAAAGCCCAGCAAGGCCGCCCGCGGAGAACCGAGGCTTTCGATTTCACTGTCCAGCACCGATTCGAGACGCTGGAACATCCCTTCGATACTCCAGCGGCGACGGTATAAATCGGCGATCTGCTCGGCACTGATGGTGTCGGGCAAGTTGCTCCAGAACCACATCACTGAGTCGCCTGATTCGGTAGGTTTTTGCAGGTTCAGTTCAATTCGGCGCCAGCGGTAGCCACCTTTGAGCTCGATGCTTTGTTCGCGCACTGTTCCGGCTTCGACAGGCACGGGTTCTTGCCAGTCGCTTTCCTGAATCAGCCTTGGATGTTTGCTTGGCTGGCGGATAATGAACGAAGCGCTCGCTTCCTCGCAGGCCTGCATGACGGGCAACGTGCAATAAAGCCGATCGGCCATCCACAGCTGCCCCTCATTGGCACGAGCCAACAACGGCAGCACGCCGACGCGCCCACTCGCGTAGGCATCCTCGCAAGACTGCAAGTCAACGATCTGGTCCAGGTCAGGATCGTAAACCACGACTGAAAACCCCGGCCGAGCCGCGCCTCGTTCACGCCGCAAAGCCCCCAAACGTTTTTCGGAAGAAGGCAAGTGGTTGCCGTCAACGATACGCAGTTGCCAGCCGGGCAAAATGGTTGAACAGCCCAACTTTTCTATCGTCGGAGCCAAGCGTTCTGCGCTACCGGTGACCAAGGCCCGCAGCAACGCGGGCTCTGTGCGGCTGACCTTGTCATAGAGCGCCGCCAAGGTAACCGATAGATCATCCATCTGGCGTGCAGCGGCATGTAAGGAAGGCCGTAAACCCAATGAAACAAGGGACATCAGCTCAACAATGGTCGAAAACAAAAGTTCACGCGGGTACTGGCGTTGACGATGCTCTTCGAACACCTGATCAACCCACTCTGCAGGAATGGCGTGCTCCAGTGCCAACTTGACCATGACACTGGCGGTGCCTTTTTTCAAACCGCGCTAAAACTTCTGCCCACATCGCTTTCATCACCCTGACTGGAGTTTTGGGGGATTTTAAACGAAGACCTTGAAAGGGCTGCCCCTAGGAGCCGGACGTGAGAGTCACCCCTCATCCGGCTCAAGCCACTTGCCAGCACCATGTTTTGACACAGGGCATCAATCCGAAACGGTCGCGGTACGACGGCGAGCGAAGCAAGACATCCACGCAGGATCAAACGGATTCGCCTTGCCGCGTATTTTGACATGACGATCGATTGGAATGGTTGCGGTACGTCGTTGCTTACCCCTTATGTTAAGGAGGAAACGGTGTCCTGTCTTTCAAGGGGCTCGTCCAGGCATGGATTTCACTGCTGTGCACTAATAAAATTTTTAGAGTGATGTCACAGTACGGAAGTACAGATTGATAAAGTTTCTTTGTTAATGCTATTTTAATCAACTTGTACTATCTTTTTGCATTTACAATAATTAGAGTCTTCTCTTATGCACCGTTTTTTCACTTTGCTATTGATGTTATTCTCAGGGTTTATCCATGCGGGAGGCAGCCTATTTGATGTTAAGCCAGAGTTTCTTCCGGCAGAAAAAGCATTTACGTTCAGTTCTCAGCGACTTCCTTCGGGTGAAACTCAGCTCTATTGGCAAGTCGCCGAAGGGTATTACCTGTATCAGCAACGTCTAACATTCGACGGTTTAGCCCAAGAACATCTTCCGCCCTTTCCTGACGGTGAAGTTCACAGCGATGAGTTTTTCGGTACCCAGCAAGTCTACCGGCAGGGGCTGGAACTGAAGCTTCCAGCAGAGGCTACCGGCAAAATCAAAGTAGGTTGGCAGGGCTGCGCCGATGCGGGTTTGTGCTATCCACCGCAGTCATTGGCCGTTGATCTGGGCGGGAGCCCGTCGGTAGTCAATCCTGGTGAAGCACCTGATCAGGCACTTGCCAGCGGCCTTCAGCAACGATCACTCGGCTGGAGCCTGCTGATCTTCTTCGGCCTGGGCTTGTTGCTGGCGTTTGCCCCTTGCTCGCTTCCCATGTTGCCGATTCTTGCAGGGCTGGTCGTCGGCAGCGGCGCAAGCTCGCGGCGTGGTTTTGCCCTGGCGGGCAGCTATGTGTTTTGCATGGCGTTGGTCTACGCCGCCATGGGTGTGCTCGCTGCCATGCTGGGTGCCAATTTGCAGGCCTTGCTGCAGCAGCCGTGGGTGCTGGGTAGTTTCGCCGCGGTCTTTATCTTGTTGTCATTGCCGATGTTTGGCTTTTTCGAGTTTCAGTTGCCCCCCTTCCTGCGCGATCGCCTGGAGAATGCCAGTCGTCAACGCAACGGTGGCAGCCTGGTAGGGGCCGGCGTCATGGGTGCATTGTCGGGACTTTTGGTAGGCCCCTGCATGACTGCTCCCCTCGCTGGCGCGCTGCTGTACATCGCACAAAGCGGTAACGGAGTGCACGGCGGTCTTGTTCTGTTTGCCATGGGCCTGGGCATTGGTCTGCCCTTGTTGTTGCTCGTCACTGTCGGCAATCGCTTCCTGCCCAAACCCGGGGCCTGGATGAACTTGCTCAAAGGCGCCTTTGGTTTCCTGTTTCTGGGCACTGCGATCTACATGCTCAGACCAGTACTGGATGAGGCCTTTTGGATCGGCCTGTGGGGAACGTTGTCGCTGATCCTGGCTTATGCCGTGTGGCATCAACGCCAACCAGCGGGACGCACGACTCATGTGTTCGGCATTGCTACTGTCGTGTTCGGTGTCTGGGGGAGCTTGCTTGTGGTCGGCGCCGCTGGGGGCTCGGATGATCTGTGGCGACCTTTGAAAGTCTATAGCGCCCCCGCCACCAATGCGGCATCGCAGCCGTCGGGGCATGATGCGTTCTCTACCATCAAGACGCCGACTGAACTGCAAAACGCACTGGATTCGGCGAAGGAAAGTGGTCAATGGGTGCTGTTGGATTATTACGCCGATTGGTGCGTGTCCTGTCGAGTGATGGAAAAGGAAGTGTTCGGCAAGTCTCACGTCATGGACGCTTTGAAAGAGGTGCGCCTGCTGCGCCTGGACGTCACAACGGACAACGCTGATAGCCGTGAGTTGTTGAGCCGCTACAAGGTCCCGGGGCCTCCGAGCTTTTTATGGATCGGGCCGGACGCCGAGGAGCGTCGTAGTCAGCGTATTACCGGGCAAGTTAATGCCGAGGCGTTTCTTCAACGCTGGAACATAACCAAGGAAGGTCGTTGATGCTTACTTTCAATATTGGCAGCTTTGTCATTTCGCTGAGCCATCTGTTGCTGATCGGCGCATTACTGGTCGCTACCCTGATCGGACGTCGTGTGGCCAAAGAGGGCAAGGGGCGCCTGGACTCAGTGCTGTTCTGGCTGTTGATTTTGGGGCTTCTGGTGGCGAGAGCAGGCTTCGTTCTGGTCTACAGGGAACACTACGGAACTGACCTGTGGCGCATGATCGATGTGCGTGATGGCGGCTTTCTCGTGTTGCCGGGAATCATCGCGGGGGTGTTCGGGGCGCTGATCCTGGGTTGGAAAATCGCTACACTGCGTCGACCACTGGCGGCCTCAGTGGTCAGCGGCTTGCTCCTGTGGGGCCTTGGGACATTGTCGTTAAGCGTTTACGAGCAGGGGACGCGTCTGCCGGATATTCCTGTGCGCACGAGCACTGGAGAGACCGTGCAACTCACGCACTATCAAGGGCGCCCATTGGTGATCAACCTGTGGGCCACCTGGTGCCCACCCTGCCGGCGTGAAATGCCCGTGCTCCAGAAAGCTCAGGCCGCGCACCCGGACGTAAACTTTCTTTTCGTGAACCAGGGCGAAGGCTCGGACATCGTCAACACGTTCCTCTCCAGCCAAAACCTCAGCCTGAACAATATTTTGTATGATGGCGGCGGGCGACTTGGCCAGGTCGTGGGTTCGATGGCGCTGCCAACGACCCTTTTCTACAGCGCGGACGGCAGATTAATCAGTAGTCATCTAGGTGAGCTATCAGATGCTAGTCTGGCTCGAGCGCTTGAACAATTCGAAGGGCGCTGAATTTGCTCACCCGGAGCAAACTTCCTCTCTGTATTGCCTCGTTAATAACTCACAAAAAAATCTGAACAACCTTGAGGTTAAGTGACTACTTATGGAATGGATTGCGGACCCCACCGCGTGGCTTGGATTGCTGACACTGATCGTGTTGGAACTGGTCCTCGGAATAGACAATCTCGTTTTTATCGCAATTCTTGCCGACAAATTGCCACCTGAGCAACGGGACCGGGCACGCGTCATCGGGCTCTCGCTTGCGCTCATCATGCGACTGGGCTTGCTCGCGGGCATTTCGTGGATGGTGACGCTGACCAAACCGCTGGTCACAGTTTTTGAGCATGCATTCTCCGGCCGGGACCTGATCCTGCTGTTTGGTGGTGTGTTCCTGCTGTTCAAAGCGACGATGGAACTGCATGAACGTCTCGAAGGGCATGTGGCGCAACGCTCGGGCAACGTCAGCTACGCGCTTTTCTGGCCGATTGTCCTGCAGATTGTGGTGCTGGACGCCGTCTTCTCGCTGGATGCCGTGATCACGGCGGTGGGGATGGTTGATGAGCTCTCGATCATGATGATCGCCGTTATCTTCTCCATCGGTATCATGATTGTCGCCAGCAAACCGTTGACCCACTTCGTCAATTCACACCCTACTGTCATCATGCTGTGTCTGGGGTTTTTGATGATGATTGGGTTCAGCCTTACGGCTGAAGGGCTTGGCTTCCACATTCCCAAGGGCTACCTCTACGCAGCCATTGGCTTCTCAATCCTCATCGAGCTGTTCAACCAGATTGCCCGCGCACGGCGCAAGAAGTCCTTGCAGGGCCAGCGCTCGATGCGAGTCAGAACAGCGCATGCCGTTTTGCGTTTGCTGGGCGGCAAGCAACTGGAACAGGACGAAGTGGGTGAAGAAATCGTTGACCTGGTCGGGAGCGATGGCCAGGCGCCTGTTTTTGACCGGCGCGAGCGCGTCATGATCAGCGGAGTGCTGAGGCTGGCAGAACGTACTATTCGCACCATCATGACGCCAAGCGATGAAATTGATCGCTTCGACTTGCGCCAGTCTCAGGCGGAACTGGAGAGTGCCCTGATGAACTCTCCTCATTCCCGGCTTCCTGTGATCCGCAATGGCCGGCTGAGCGAGGCTGATGGTTTCGTTCATAAAAAGGATGTGCTCAAAGCGCTGCTTGCCGGACAGACCCCGCAGTTCGAAGAGTTTATCCGCCCTGCAGTCCGGTTGGCTGGCAGCCTGACGATCCTCAATGCACTTGAGCAGATGCGCAGGGAGTCCACGCACATTGCGTTCGTGGTCAATGAGCGTGACGGGCTTGTCGGGCTATTGACCGTGACCGACATTCTCGAGTCCATCGCCGGTGATCTGCCTGATGCCAGCGAGCTGGAGACCGCTTCCGTAGCACTGGCGTAAACGTCGCTTGGCTACGCTCGTTTGACGCACCACAAAGAAACGCCCCAAAAAGGGTTCTTGCTTGGATAGAAGGGCCCTTTTTCATAACCGCCAGACATGATCCGCATCACAGCTCCAGCTTGTAGCCCACGCCGTAGATCGAGCGAATCGGATCATCACTGGGGCTGGCATCGTCCAGTTTACGTCGCAGGTTGCGGATGTGGCTGTCCACGATGCGGCCGGTGACAATCGGGAGATCGAAGTACGGTTTGTACCCCGTGAAAGTACCCTCCTGGGGCGTCGCTCAGGATCTTGAACAGGCGCAAATCAACCGGCGCCAGGTCAAGACTGTCACGTACAGTTCTGTAAGCAGTTGAGGGGTGAAATTCCCTTCGCCTGACTCGACTTGCTGGATCGCTACGCAGCGGCAAACGGACAGCGGCATGAGCCTCAACGGGCATGATCCGTATGCTTATTTGAAGGACGTGCTCACGCGTCTGCCGACGCAACGGGCGAGTGATATCGCGGAGCTGCTGCCGCAAAGGTGGCAACCGACTTAGTTGCGCAAGACGGGATACCCGGATGCATGCAATAGTTACTTACACTAAGTGACTGAATTTGCTTTTAAATATTATTAGTAATAGTTAGCAAGGCACCGAAACTATTAAGTCTCAGCATGTACCGGCTTCCGACCTTAAATTCCATCGTTTGAAGACCTTCAAGATCAGTAATGATCCGTAGTTTGCCGACAAGGTCGTCGATGTCGTCGGGCTTTATCTGAATCCGCCGGATAATGCCATCGTTCTGTCGGTGGATAAGAAAACCTAGATCCAGGCCTTGGATCGCACACAACCGATATTGCCGCTACGCTCCGGTCAGATTGAGCGATGTACGCATGATTACAAACGCCATGGCATCGCCAGTTTGTATGCTGCTTTTGACATTCTGACGGGAAAGGTCATCGGGCGGATAATCCAGCGCACCAGACTAAAAAGCTTCTTCTTTCTGCAACAAATCGACCGCGCTACGCCCACAGAGCTTGACCTGCATGTCATCCTGGACAACAGCTCGACTCACAAAACCCCGACCATCAAGCAATGGCTGTAGAAACAACCGCGTTTCAAGCTGCACTTCAAGCAGACCAGTGCTTCGTGGCTGAATTCTGTGGAAGGTTGGTTCGCGCAGTTGGAAAGGCGGGCGCTGTATCGTGGAGTCTTCACCAGCGTGGCCGAACTGAAAGCGGCTATTCGTCAATTTATTGAGACCCACAATGACCTTCGGTGAAGCCCTTCCGGTGGAACAAGACGGCTGAATGTAGTGGTCAACTAATCCCGGACACGACGTTAAGTTTTTCCTCGGCCCGAGCTGGCGCCAGCCCACCGTTGAATTGGTGAGGCCGAATCCGGTTGTACCGATGCATCAAAAAATGGCTGATGTCGCGCTGTGCTTCCTGCGCAGTTCTGTAGCCTAAGGTCGGTATCCATTCAGTTTTCAAACTCCGGAACACTCGCTCCATCGGTGCATTGTCCCAGCAATTTCCCCGGCGACTCATGCTCTGGCGTATGCGGTATCGCCACAACCGCTGGCGAAACAACCGGCTTGCATATTGGGACCCTTGATCCGAGTGGAACAGCAGATCCGAAGGCCTGCCACGCTGCTCGTAGGCCATATCCAGGGCTCGGATCACGAGTTCGGCGTCCGGGTTTTCCGACAGTGCCCAGCCCACTATCCGGCGCGTGCAGAGATCCAGAACGACAGCCAAGTAATGCCACTTTCCTTGTGCCCAAATATAGGTGATGTCACCGCACCAGACCTGATTGGGGGCTGGCACATCAAACTCACGGTTCAAGGTATTCGGGATATCAAGTCTTTCTACTGTCGCTCGTTTATAGGCATGTGAGCCGGGTTGTTTACTGACTAAATCAAGCTCACGCATCAAACTGCGCACTTTGAATCGACCGAGTTGCTCACCATCTTCACGCATCAGTGACAGGATGCTGCGACTGCCCGCAGCGCTGCGACTTTGCGAGAACAGCTCACTGACCCGGCTACGCAACCGAAGCCGTTCAACATCGGGAGTGCGGCGCCGCAGGCGCTGGGCGTAGTAGCACGAGCGGGTGACTTCAAACACCTTACACAGCCAATCAACCGGCTCATGGGCACTCAACTGATCAATCAGCGCAAACGCTCGTGATCTTCCGACATCAAGAGCGCGGTAGCCTTTTTTAGTATGGATTTTTCTCGCTCAAGCCGAGCGATCCGGGCTTCCAGTTCCTGAATTTTCTGCTGCTCTGGGGTCAGCGCCTTGCTCTGCGGAGTGACGCCTTGGTGCTCTTTCTGAACCTGGTCAACCCAGCGGCGCAGCGCTGACTCACCAATGCCGAGTGAGCGGCTGGCTTCGATGTAGCTGTAGTTTTGCTTGAGCACGAGGTCAGCAGCCTCGCGTTTGAATTCAGCAGTAAAGGAGCGGCGTTGTTTGGTCATCTGACACCTCGATCTGGCGAGTATTCTCGCCTAAATGGGTGTCCGGTTTCATTAGACCACTACAGAATCAATTATCAGCTCTGTAAATAAAGCAAAGCTGGGGGGGCGATAAAAAATAAGTTATTGAATTAACCGCTCAGGACACTAGCCAATAAAGGACGGACGAATTAACTGGAGGGGCTAACGATGGAGTAACCTGTCAACACCGGTTGAAAACTGACCCACCGTCCGCCCCCCACTGGGGATGCGGCGGAAATCTTGGACTACCTGGAGGTAGTTCATGTACTCATACGAAGACCGTATCCGAGCGGTCAAGCTCTACATCAAACTGGGCAAGCGAACCGGGGCAACTATTCGTCAGTTGGGCTACCCGACGAAGAACTCTTTGAAGAGCTGGCACGCAGAGTATGAGCGATGCCTCGACCTGCCGCGTGGCTACGAGAACTCGAAGTCGAAGTACTCACTGGCCCAAAGGGAAAAGGCTGTCGGGCACTATCTCGAATACGGTCGCAACATCGCCGCTACCATCAAGGCGTTGGGCTACCCCGCGCGGGATTCGTTGCGTGCCTGGATTTACGAAATGCACCCCGAGTTGCATACGCGTATTGTCGGTCGATCAGACGGGTTAGCCCGGCCGCCAGCGGTGAAGCAGGCAGCGGTCATCGCGCTGTGCACGCGAAAAGAAAGTGCGAAAGCCCTGGCTCAAAAACTGGGCGTGTGCAGGCCGACCTTGTACAACTGGAAAAACCAGCTACTCGGCCCAGAGGTATCCCCATCCATGAAGTGTCGGCTTGAACCCTCATCGTCACCGGAACGAGAGGAGTTGCAGCGGCAACTCGAATCTCTCCAGCTCGATGTTCGCCGTTTGCAGCTTGAACATGACCTGTTGATGAGGGCGAATGAACTCATAAAAAAAGAGACGGGCATCAACCGGCAAGTCCTGACCAATCGGGAGAAGACATTGCTGGCTGATGCCCTAAGGCAGAGGTACTCCTTGCTAGAGCTGCTTGACGCGTTGGGCTTGGCCCGAAGCTCCTATTTCTATCATCGAGCCCGAATGCAGGTCGCGGAAAAGTACACCGAAGCGCGTCGTGCCATGGCGGACATATTCGAGCGCAATCATCGTTGCTATGGCTACCGTCGGATGCGAGCTTCGTTGAGCAGGCAGCGTGTGCGCCTTTCAGAGAAGGTGGTGCAGCGCTTGATGAAGCAGGAGTGCCTAGTCGTCGCCAAGCCGAAACGGCGTCGATACGGTTCCTACCTCGGGGAGATCAGTCCGGCGCCGGAAAACCTCCTCAACCGCGACTTCACGGCCCTAGCTCCGAATGAGAAATGGCTGACCGACATCTCGGAGTTCCAGATCCCGGCCGGCAAGGTGTACCTGTCCCCCATGATCGACTGCTTCGATGGGAAGGTAATCAGTTGGTCGATCGGCACGCGTCCCGACGCCGAGCTTGTGAACACGATGCTGGATGCCGCTGTCGAAACGGTGGCCAGCAACGATAAACGGCCTGTTGTTCACTCCGATCGTGGCGCTCACTACCGCTGGCCCGGCTGGCTATCGCGCATCGCTGATGCGAAGCTGATTCGTTCGATGTCGCGCAAAGGCTGCTCACCTGACAACGCGGCTTGTGAAGGTTTCTTCGGCCGACTGAAAACGGAGCTGTTCTATCCTCGCAACTGGCAGTCAACGAGCATCGAGCAGTTCATTCAGGCCTTGGATTCATACATTCGCTGGTACAACGAAAAACGAATCAAGATTTCCCTCGGCGCGCTCAGTCCCATTGAGTATCGTGAAAGCCTGGGCTTCGCGGCATAACCAGTCCAAGTTTTTGTCCGCATCCCCACTGGGTCAGTTTTGCTTCGGTACTGACAGTAACCCTCGACATTTGGTTTCAAGCAAGCTTTCCAGTGATTGATCGAAAACCGTACAGACGCCTCTCCAGGCTTTCCCGTCAACGATACCGCCCCCCTCTACGCCTGTTAGCCGTGAAAAAAGGTCCGGGGGTGTCGTCTACGTGTCTACGCACATTTATTTTTGGACTCGCTGGCCCCAAGTTAAGCTGCAGCATAGAAGGCTTTGATGGTTCCGCAACGAAAGCTAAGCCGGCATTATAACAAGGAGCATCTGCACAGCGCGCTGAAATACCGATCAGCACGGAAGTTTAGGCGCTTGGCGGCGGCATCAATTTAACGGAGTATAGGCGTCCGCTCTAATAGGGGCCAATCCACCAAGCGTGATTAATAACTAGGAATTTTAACGCACAGTCTTTAGCTTGAAACACCCAGAAAAGTCAATAACTTTATTCGGCGTGCAGTAAAACAACTCCCTGATCATTTACCGTCGAAGAAATCAACGAGTAGTGGCTTGACCAATGTAGGGCACTCCTCCATCAACCAATGACCACAGCCAGGCAGTACATGACCTTGTACGTTCGTCGCGTACTTATTCATCTGATCAATTTGAGTCTGACCAAGACTGCCTCGCCCGTCGCCCGTCGCCCGCCACCGCCAGTAGCGGCATAGTCAGTTTGCTTTGAACCAACAGTGCTTGGTTCTGCAGCACAGATTGCGGAAGCGCACGATAGTATTCGAATGCAGCATGCAGGGTGTGAGGCTTCGAATACGATTTAGCGTAAAGTCCAAGCAATTCTTCAGTAAACACCTCCTGCTTCTCAGCATGTTTTTTGATGAAATGAGAGAAAAAGACCTTTTCTTTTCCCGCAATTAACGTTTCGGGTAATGCTCCATCTGCTGAAAAGAAGCTAAAGTGCCAAGCGGTTGACTCACCTTGCGGGGTAAACGCTGGAAAGGTGTATATCAGTTCGTCCGGAATGACCGTCTCAAGATAGGCGACCTTGGCAATATCTTTTTGATGCTGTACCAGCATCGGATACGTTGCCCAACCACCAATATCGTGCGCCACTAAATTAAACGGCGCATCAGGACTAAAGCGTTTGGCAAAAGCGTATATATAAGGAGACACTTCTTGCCCGGAATACGAGGTCTTGAGTGGCTCGGACAACCCCAGGCCAGGAAGATCCACAGCGATGACTCTGTATTTTTTCGCCAATTCAGGCATGAGCTGATGCCACTCATACCATGACTGACCGAAGCCGTGCACCATCAGCATTAAAGGCCCGTTCCCACCCGCAACATAGTGCATTTTCAGGCCATTGACTTCTTCAAAGCCTCTTTCGAATCCTGCAGGAACAGGAAACTCCTCAGTCGCCAGCACGGTGAAAGAACACATCACACCACAGGCTGCAATCACAATACTCTTTATAAATTTATTCATAAGTCCCACCTTTACGAAATACAAAAGAGACGGACGATTTGCTCTCCACGTCTCTACTTATAAATGTCTAGCGGCTTTAGTCTTTTCGACGGTCAAGCGGCAAACCCACCATCAATGCTCAGGCTAGCGCCAGTAATAAATCCGGCTTCCGGCCCAGCAAGGTATGCAACGAAGCTGGCAATTTCTTCATCTTTTCCGTATCGGCCGAGCGCCATTAACTGTTTCAGTTGGCTGGCGACCTCACCGTCAGCTGGATTCATATCGGTATCGACCGGTCCTGGCTGAACGTTGTTGACCGTAATGGAACGTGGCCCCAAGTCTCGCGCCAGACCTTTGGTAAAACCAACGAGCGACGCTTTAGTCATTGCATACACGGCACCGCCGGCAATTGGAATTCGGTCGGCATTGATACTGCCAATATTAATAATCCGGCCACCCATACTCATGTGACGCACAGCTTCTTGACTGGCAAGAATCACACCTCTTACGTTGACAGCCAATGCAAGGTCAATTTCCGCCAAAGTCAGGTCTTCCAGTGCACCCCATGGAAGTACACCTGCATTGTTTATCAGGATATCCAGGCTGCCAAAATGCTCTACTGCTTGGCGTACAGCTTTCTGTAATGCTTCAGAATCAGCACTGTCAGCACGGATGGCAACAACATTGCCTCCGGCGATGGTGATCTCGTTTACTAGTGTTTTAGCTTCGTCTGGCGAGGAACGATAAGTGAATGCAACAGCTGCTCCTTCGCGAGCCAGACGTTTAACAATCGCAGCCCCAATTCCTCGGGAACCACCTTGTACAAATGCAACTTTTCCTTGGAAATTTTTCGCGTTATTCATTTATGCTTATTCTCAGTAAAGTTTACAAGATAAACTTACGCATAGCAGCTTTTAATAATTCAGAATGCAAAAGCTCAGCGCAACTCAACGATGTTTAAAGCACATCTCCATACAGTTGAATGAGTCTATGCTATTCACAGGATACGATTAAGTCCCTAAAATTCATTTCTCTAGGTCCTGCGCGGAATCAATTGGCATGGTTAAGAACCAATTTGTTGAGATTCGGAATTTCGTCACCGTTGCCCAGGCAGGCAGCTTCACCTCGGCTGCCCAGGCCTTGGGAATGACCGGTTCGGCGTTGAGCAAAAGCATTATGCGACTGGAGACACGCTTGGGAACCAAACTGTTGAACAGGACCACCAGGCGAGTGAGCTTGACCAATGATGGTGATTCCTACCTCACCGATTGCCAGAACGCCATGGCCATCCTAGACGAAGCCGAAAACCGCTTAGGCAGTGAGCAGCAGTTACCTGCCGGTCGGGTACGCATTGACTTGCCCACAGCATTTGGGCGCAGGTACATCTTACCCACCCTGATAGAACTGTCGACGCGGTACGAACAGCTGGAGCTGTCGGTAACCTTCAATGATCGGCCCGTTGATTTAATGGGTGATGGGATTGACTTGGCGGTGCGTGTGGGGCCGCTGGATAACAATGTGGATTTAGTCGCTCGTCGACTGGGCGAGCAGCGCCGAGTTATCTGCGGCTCCCCATCTTATCTCGCGCGCCGTGGTACGCCACAGGTAGCCAAGGACCTCTCACAACACGACTGTGTCCTAGGATGGCCTTTAGGCCAACGGCCCACCTGGCTACTCAAAAACGAGGCGGGAATGACTGAAGCGTATGACATCCCCGTACGCCATGAGATAGGGGATTGCGAAGCCATTCTGGCTGCAACTCTGGCGGGTTGCGGTTTGGCCCAGGTACCTACATGGCTGGTGGAGGAACACCTGCGATCAGGTACGCTCGTTTCTGTGCTCGACGATCAAGCAGGAGGCGATATGCCGATTCACGCCATTTGGATCAAGACCCCCTACATTCAGCCGAAGATGCGCGTGATCATTGAAGCGTTACTCCTTTTGGCGCAGACACCAGACAGTCGATTTCGAGCCGATTAGCTCAAAAATTTATCCGATAAATTGACAATCTGCACATTGATACTCAGGCGCGCTGCGCCTATAAGACTTCTGGCCATGTAGTTTGGTTTGTCAGTAAACATTCTTCTTCGCTGCGGCGATCCCATAATGAAAAGTAAGGATAACTCTATGTCGTTCGTAAAGAGCCTTGAAGGAAAAGTTGCAATTGTACAAGGCGGCTCCCGTGGCATCGGCGCAGCCATTGTCAGGCGCTTGGCCCATGAAGGTGCAGCGGTAGCCTTTACATACGCTTCATCTGCAGCTCGAGCTGATGCACTGGTTGCGGAAGTTACGGCAATCGGTGGTAAGTCCCTTGCCATTTGCGCTGATAGCGCCGATGTCGCTGCGCTGCAGCAGGCGGTCCGCCAAGCAGCAGAGCATTTCGGCACGCTAGATATCCTGGTAAACAATGCTGGCGTGCTGAGCTGGGCACCCACCGAGGAATTTCCTCTGGATGAGTTGGAGCGAACCTTTGCAATCAATATTCGCGGCGTCTTTGTCGCTGCCCAGGAAGCAGCGCGCCATATGAATGATGGAGGTCGCATCATCAACATTGGCAGCACCAACGCAGAGCGTGTTCCTGTTGCCGGCGGAGCGGTGTACGCCATGAGCAAATCGGCGTTGGTTGGATTAGTCAAAGGCATGGCCCGCGATCTCGGCCCACGCTGTATTACGGTCAACAATGTTCAACCAGGTCCTATCGACACCGAAATGAACCCAGCTGAGGGCGAATTTGCCGATCAGTTGAAAGCACTGATGGCGCTTGATCGATACGGTAAAGCTGATGAAGTCGCGGCCTTTGTGGCTTACCTTGCAGGGCCGGAAGCTGGGTACATTACCGGAGCAAGTTTGACCATTGACGGTGGTTTTTCAGCTTGAGCCGGGCATACATCTGAGCGCCAACACCCAGTTGTGCTATCGCAAAATCTTCCCTCAAGGTATGAGGATTAGAAACTTTTAGATGGTCTGAATCAGACCCGAATTTCCCGACAAGATAACCCGACCGCTTCAAAGACGACCTGCCGAACAGACGGCTGGATTACATGCTTTAGGCACTATCCTGTCTGGGGCGACCTCGCGTTTGAATTCAGTAGAAAAGGTACGGCGTTGTTTGGTCATCTGACACCTCGATCTGGCGAGCATTCTCGCCTAAATGGGTGTCCGGTAATGACATGGTCACCCCCACACCCTACGAGGGCTACGCTTTCGCAGGGTGTTTTATTTTGGAGGCCATCATCATGAGCGAATTGGCACTGGTCGGTATCGATCTCGGCAAACACACTTTCCACTTTCCACTTTCCACTTGCACGGCCAGGACGTATCGGGTCGAGAGATGTTTCGCAAGAAGCTCTTGCGCGTGCAGATGATGCGTTTTTTCGGCAACTGCCCCACTTGTACTGTCGTGATGGAAGCCTGCGCTGGTTCTCATTTCGTTGCCCGCGAACTGGCGACCATGGGACATGTAGCCAAACTGATATCCCCGCAGTTTGTTCGGCCTTTCGTTAAAAGTAACAAAAATGATTTCGTTGACGCCGAGGCGATCTGTGAAGCCGCCTCACGCCCTTCGATGCGATTTGTCTCGCCTAAAACCGAGGCCCAGCAAACGCTCTCAGTACTGCATCGCATGCGTGAGTCGCTGGTGCTGGCTGTGCCAGTTTGGGAGTACGGATAATAAGCCGCGCCTCACTCACAGCGAAGGCCGATACCCATTATCAAAAACCACAGCATGCAGACTGAAAAACACCAGCGGATAACAGGCCTTTTTTTAAATGGCTCTACATCCAAAACGCGGAAGGAACACAATGCATACGCGCTGTACACAGTGGTGTGTAGCTAAAACTTTGGCCATATGAAATCGATCCGTTGCCGGATCGTGATCAGCGCTTGCCTCGCAACCATTGTGCAAGAATGCCAGCGCTGGCGTATTGGCGCAGGATGGACTGGTAACCATCAAAGCGATTGGTGATTTCACTGACCTGGTTACCATAGTGGTCGTTTTCTGCCGTGAGAACATCCAGCAAGGTACGTTTACCCAAGTGGTGCCACTGCAAGTAGAACGCTTCGCGAATACGATTCGACTCTACACTGAGGTTACGGTATAGCTCAGCTCGCTCCAGTTGGGTGCGGGCATCATTGTCTGCTGTGCGAATCCGGAACTCCAGGTCCCGACGTTGCTGTGCAGTTTCATGACGACTGGCGTCCGCACGCTGAAGTGCCGCACGCTCTGCCGCTCGAGTAGATCCGCCCCGGAACGCGCCCCAGGTCATACTGAGATTGGTCTGCCACGCCTGCTCTTGTCCCAGGGAATCTTCGGCCGTATTTTTACTGACCACCCAATTCAATTGCGGCAAACCAGAGGCCCGCACCGCTTGAGCTTGCAACTCGGCGGATTCAGCTTGTGCGGCGGCCTGGAGGATCGTCGGGTGGTTTTTTACGACGTCCAGCAACTGCTCAAGATTGGTCAGCCCGATGTTCCATTCCGTGCTATGAGGGATGGGCACCGGACGCTCGCCCACCAGCTTATGCAGGGTGATTTCGGCATCCCGGGCCTTTGCCCCAGCAGCATCACGCAAGGCTTGCGCTTGCAGCAAACGCGCTTTGGCTTGAGTCAGCTCGCTGGTGCGGCCTGCGTCCACAGCAACAATACCGGCAAGCATCTCGACCAGTTCTTTCATACGGTTGGCGAAGTCCTGGCTGAGATCACCAATAATCCGCTGTTTGCCTAACTCGACCAGCGTCGTGACCACTTCGAACCCAAGGTTCTCCATCTCGGCCGCGAGATTTTCATCGGAGGCAACTGCCAGCCGCTCACGACTTTCGATCGTGTGGTCGACACGCCCCCAGTCGTACAGCATGGTGGACACCGCTACATTGATCCCGCCCGTCCCCTGTTCACGGTCAGAACCTTTGCCGAACTGTACGGCTTGCGTCTGGGTGCCCACATCAACCTGCGGCCACCGTTGCCCCTTGGCTTCATCGATGTCGGAGAGTGCCGCCTGTTGCTCACCTTTCGTACGAAGGATCTTCGGGCTGCGAGTCACCGCCGCTTCCACCGCACGCAGGAAAATTTTCCGCAGTTCGTGCTCCGAAGGTCCGATGATCGGATTGCCTTTCTGCGCACGCTCAGCCAGACGCGCGGGCAATCCGGCGTAAGCGAGGGCCGAGACACTGCCGACCTGTTGCTCGAATTTTAGACCTGAATCTCGGGCAGCATCAGGCTTGATCGAGGTACGAGGTGCTGTGGCTTTGCTCTCGGAGGGTGTTCTCCCGGCCAAGGGCCGCGCAGTGCCGGCTGAAGCCTCCGGTTGGAATGAAAGACGCCCGTTATTGGCACGCTCCTGTGAAACTCTGGTGTTGGCAGGCTGGCGTTCCTCTGTCGCCGGGGCACGACTAAAGCTCAACAATTCGTCGTCGGCCTGGGAGGTAGTGGTGTGCAATCCGCTCAACACGAACGCCGCCACCCATCGAGTCGCCGAAGTCAGTGAGGCACCGAAAAAATCAAACCGCATGCCTATCGCTCCCTGAACGCTTCCCGTGCTTTGAGCACAGGTTTGAGCAGATAGTCGAGAATGGTTTTCTCACCCGTACGGATCTCCACCGAGGCCACCATTCCCGGAATGATCGGCAACGATTTATCACCCGCTTCGAGTGAACTTCTTTCGGTCAGTACCAGGACCCGATAGTAGGTATCGTCGGGTCGGCCGGCAGCGGCTTTTTGATCATCCTTCAAGGTGTCGGGGCTGATGTGCTCGACCTGACCTTTAAGACCGCCATAGATGGCGTAGTCATAGGCCGTGATCTTGACCGTGGCCGGCAACCCAGGCCGGAGAAAGGCAACATCGGCCGGACGGATTTTCCCCTCCACTAACAACTGGTCTTCCAGTGGGACGATTTCAAGAATGTGCTCGCCGGGCTGAATCACTCCACCGCGGGTGTTCACGCGCACATTCTTGACCGTGCCACGCACCGGTGCGGTCACGGTGGTGCGCTCCACCACGTCAGCCCTGCCCACCAGGTTTTCGCTGGTTTGCGACAGCTCCAGCTCGAACTTCGCCAGCTCCGAGTTGGCTTCCGCCTGATAACGGTTGATACGCTCGACCATCTGCGATTTGATTTCGTTGGCCTGACGGCGCATACGCAAAATTTCCACTTCAGACATCAAGCCCTTGGCCGCGAGCGGCTCAGCCAGCTGGATCTCCCGCATAGAGAGCACGTAACTGCGCTCCAGGCCGCCGACACTCTCGTTCAAGGCGCTCTTGCGGGCGTTGTAGGCCTGGATTTCCTGTTGAACCACGGCCATATCGGTTTTCACCATGTCATCGAACTCCAGAGGCTGTTGGTAAGCCTCGGCGCGCAGACGCGTGATGCTGGCTTTGAGGCCGATGACCTTGGACAACGTTTCGCGATAACTGGCCTGGGCCCGCGTCGGATCAATTTTGAGGAGCACCTGGTCCTTCTCCACCACATCACCTTCGCGCACATTCATCTCCGCAAGGATCCCGCCTTCCAGGCTCTGAATGACCTGCTCGCGACTCTTCGAAATAATCTTGGCTTCCCCCAGGGTGATCTCTTCGACCCGAGCGAAATACGCCCAAACCAGGCCGCCAATCAGCACGACCGCAATCAGATTGAGCACCAGCCTGGAGCCGGGGGTGGTCTGATTCAGCAGTGACTCCTGAATGTCGTTCATATAGGCAGCATCGCCGGGTTGCAGCGCCGCAGCATCGCCTCGACCAAACAGCTTTTTGATCATGGAGCAATCTCCGACTTAACTGGAACTGGGGCGGTATCGGTAGCTGGTACAGCGGCCACCGGTCTTGTCTTTCGGGTGCTCAAGGACATCGCGCCGACAGATACAGGGTTATCCGAGTCGCCCTTCGGGGCGTTCTGAGGCACAGGCTTACGGCTATTCGAATTCATGGCAGCGAGGATGGTCTCCTTGGGGCCATCCGCGACAACTTTGCCGTCTTCCACGACGACAATCCGCTGGACCAATGCCAACAGCGACGGGCGATGTGTCACCACCACTAGCGTTTGCCCCTCGGTCGCACGTTGCAGATGCTGCAAAAACACCGCTTCGGTCTGGGTGTCCATGGCACTGGTGGGCTCATCCAGCAGCAACAGGTTCGGACGGGCCAAGAGCGTGCGTGCCAGGGAAACCAATTGACGCTGCCCCCCGACAAACCTTCACCCATTTCCCCGATAGGCAGGTTGATCCCTTGCGGATGGCGCGCAGCTACCTGGTCAAGACCGCTCAAGCGCAACACCCGCAAGAACTCATCAGCGCTGGCTTCAGGGCGACCGATCATGACGTTCTCGCGCAGCGACCCGTAAAACAGACGAGCATCCTGGCCAACGTAACCAACCGCCTTACGCCAGTCGGCCGGGTCGATTTGATTGACATCCAGCCCCGCGCTGAACATTTGCCCATCGACGGGCAAATAAAGACGCGCCATGACACGCAACAACGTCGACTTTCCGCTGCCGATACGCCCAAGAATGGCCACCCGCTCCCCCGCCGTGAACGTCAGGTTGATCCCTTGCAGCACCGGTGGATTAGGCTGCATGGGCGGCGCGGGGTAAGCAAACCCGATATTTTTCAGCGTCAACTGGCCTTCGATCGTCGGTTTGGCCAGATACTCGCGACTCGTATCACGGTCTACCGGCAACGCCATCAGACCATTGAGCGATTGCATGGCTGCCTTGGCTTGCTGAAAGCGCACCGCCAGCCCCACCACCTGCCCTAGCGGCGCCGTGACACGACCCGCCAGCATCACAGTGGCGATGAGCGCGCCCATGGTCAGATCACCGGCATCGATCAGGTAAACGCCAACCACAATCAAGGCGACGGTCTGGACTTGTTGAAAGAAGGTGACCGTACCTGTTGCCGCACTCGACAACTCCCGAGACTTCAGGGACGTCTCAGCGGCCAGTGCACTGAAGGTTTCCCAGCGACGCTGCATGTAGGCTTCACCGCCCACGGCCTTGAGTGTCTCAAGGCCTTCAATCGACTCAATCAGCACCCCTTGCTTGAGCGAAGACTCGCGCAGGTTTTCTTTCATCGTGCGGGCCAGCGGCCATTGGATAGCAATGCTGATGACCAGAATCAGCGGAATCAGCAGCAAAGGAATCCAGCCCAAAGGGCCGCCGATCACGAAGATTACCGCGACAAACATCAAGACAAAGGGCAGATCCGAAATCGCCGCCAATGTTGCCGAAGTCGCAAAATCGCGCACCGACTCAAATTCACGCAGTTGGTTGGCAAACGAACCCGAGGACGCCGGCTTGTGTTCCATCTGAATCGACAGCGCCTGACGGAACAACATGGTCCCTAACACCAGATCGGCTTTTTCCCCGCCATATCCAGCAAATGTGCCCGGACATAGCGGGCGATGGCCTCGAACACCATCGCCACGACCACACCAATGGCCAGCGACCAGAGCGTAATGAATGCCTGATTGGGCACGACGCGGTCGTACACGTTCATCGTGAAAAAGATACTGGCCAAGGCCAGGACGTTGATCAAAACGGCGCCAATGGCGGCGCTGCGGTAATAACGGCGATAGCGCCACAAGGTACTCAACAGCCAGTGACCGGCCGGCCGTGCCGTCTCCTCACCTGCGCGCGTGTCGACCTTGGCCGTGAGCTTGGCGAGAATGGCAAACCCGGCGTACAGGTTGTCGACATCGCTCTGGGGCAATTCAACCGGCTCATTGCCAATCTCGGGCAAGATCACCTGATAGAGAAAAACACGTTTATCCTTCACCTGCGGGTCAAGTCGGCGCCCCAGAAGGATGCAACCGCCTTGATCCTTGCGTAACAGAATCATCGGTACCAATTGCGTTGGCAATGCCTGGACCCGACGCTCCACCAGCCCCGCCGACAAGCCGGCATTGGACAAGCTCGCCAGCGCGAGCGAAGGCGACAGTAACCCAACCTTGGGCAGGCCGGCGGTCAGTGCCTGGGGCGAGCGCCCTACTCCGTAGTGATCGCATAGCCAGGCAACGCTTTGCAGCAGCGTGTCGTGGGTATGGGTTTGCGCAGAGGGCATCGGCTGAGGGGCTGCCGCTGAGTTCACAGATGTATTATCGGTAACCATCAACGAAGTCCTGAGCTTTGGGTTTGCTGTTGGCGAGGATCATGGGTGATTCTCAAAATGGAATTTTTCCTACTCTGGCGTTGGCATTAGGATCATGGTCGTCTTAAAGTCATTCGGTTAATTCTGACGAGCGTGCCGCCACCGGAGAACGAGACTTGTCTCAAACTCGGTCACTACTTGATCAGTGAGGAATAGGCAAAATGAAGAGAGTTGGTATAGGTAAAGCACCGGGGGCCGGTGATTTCTTTGGGAGCCGAGTTGGGATAATGTGGCGCTGATCGCTTTCTGAACGATGTAAGATATTTCCTAACCAATTGCAAACAGGAGCTCGACGATGAGATGGTCCGTGATATCACCGTTGCGAATTGTCCTACTGGATGATCACGCATTGATTCGTGACGCGTTGAAAATTCGCCTGTCGCTGGAAACGGACTTCAAAGTAACGGGTGTCTATACCACTAGCCGCGATCTGATCGAGGGATTACGCACCCATTCGACGGACTTGCTGATACTCGATTACCAATTGGCCGACGGTGAGCTTGATGGCCTTCGCCTGATACAGTCGATCCGTACCCAGCATCCAGACTTGCGCATTGTAATTTTCTCGTCAGCGGAAAGGCCCGCGACGGTCAATATGTGCATTCGAGCAGGTGCCAATGGCTTTGTGGGTAAATCACAGGAAACCGACGAACTTTTGAGGGCCGTTCGGATGGCGGCCCTGGACCGTATTTACTTGGCACCGGCAATGGTGGCGGAGTTGGAAAAGTTACCTGTACCGCAATCGACAGAGAAAAATCACATCTTTGATGCGGATCAGGCCCTGGTTGATAACCCTGAACTGTCGCCCAAGGAGCGAGAGGTATTGCGCTGTTGCCTGGAAGGCTTGTCTGTTTCCCAAGTAGCTATCAAGTTCTCTCGTAGCCGCAAAACAATCAGCGGGCAGAAACAAGCGGCTTTTAGAAAACTGGGGATTCGCACCGACACCGAACTCTTTAAATTGCAAGTTCATCTAAAGAATCTTTAATTCACGAGACGCTCAGGTCAAGCTAGACCATTACGTTTCGCCAATGCATACAATTCCACCAAGGAACTGACATTGAGCTTAAGCAAGAGGCGTTTTTTGTAGGTACTGATGGTCTTGCTGCTCAACAGCATGCAGTCAGCGATTTCTTTATTGCTCATGCCTTGTACCAGTTGTTGCATGACCCTGAATTCACGAATTGACAAACGCTCAAATAGCTCGTTCTCCTGAGCAGCGCCGTCTCGACGGAGCGGCAAATAGGATAGATACGGAAAATATTTTTCGTTAGCCCGAACGACCCTTACGGCACGCACCAACTCAGAGAGTTCCTCTTTTTACTGACGAAACCGTGGGCACCTATCTGCCTGCAACGCTCAGCGAGATGGCTCGACGGCAACCCCGTCAATACAATGATTTTCACCGGCAGGTGTTGTGCGACGACATGACTGATAACCGTTAGCCCATCGACAGTGGGAATTCCGATATCCAGAATCATTGTCAAGGGACCCAGCGTCTCAACCAGCTTGAGTGCATCCGCTCCATCGCCCGTTTCCGCAATGACGTCAAACCCTTCACTCGCCAGCAGCAATTGGATGGCCATGCGAACAGCTGGGTGGTCGTCCACAATAACAATCCGATTGTTCATTGCCTGATTCCTTTTATTTAAACTGAATAGTTTCGCGCAGGCCGCGGCTCCCACTGAAAAGCGTTAGTCGGACAGTTCATCAGCGCGTAATAACCTTCACGCGAGACCAATGGAGGAGGGGCCTATAGTGTTATCAATGACGTTTTTATCTATTAACCAGAGAAAATCCACCAGTGCTTCGTAGCTGATAGTGTCGATCCGTCGTACCTGATGATGCGGCTGATCAGATAACGTTTTGGCGCCCCCTGGCGGCGAACCATAGATAAGTACATGCCTCAAGCGTGGATTGTTGACACAAAAATCCACGACGTTGAGTCCGGCGGCTGAAATCAAGTCAGCGTTGACAATTAACAGATCGAAGCGATCATATAAATTTGGACTGTAGTGGGTGAGCATCGTGAGCTCACGAAAAGACGCAACAGGACAAACCCTGAAGTACCTTAAGATACCTAGCGATTTTTCAATAACAATACGCTGCTCACACTGATGATCGGCGACTAATACTCTCATCGAAGTGCCGGAAGAAGACATATAATTCATTATTGGTGCTCATTAATTTATAGGACACCCAAAAAGCACCTTGATCCTACTGGTAACTATGCAAGAACGGTCCCGTTTTTTTGGTTTTTCAGTAGAGAGTTCGTCATAGCATGGCCTGGCAGAGTGTCACAACGTTTGGCGCGGAGGGGAAATGACCGTATTTCAGGTCAGTGTTAAATGTTAACGTCCCCGCTCTTTAACCCGTTCACCAACGGGTGCGAGGAGATTGATTGCCAACAACCGCAGTATCTTGTCGATTAACAGATCGACTGCCATGACCGGTCTCTTCATGACAGGAGCGGCGCAGGGACTACGCCGCTCCTGTGGGTCGATATCAGTGATCAGCGACGCACGTCGATGCGTACCACCACACGCCGATCCTGGGCATAGCAGGCGATCTGCTCGGCACGCGAGCCGCTACAGCTCCCGCTCACCGGTTCACTGGAGCCGACACTGCTGGCTTCGATAGTCGAAGCCTGCAAGCCACCGTCGATCAACAGACGGCGAACGGTCTGCGCACGCTTCAGGCCAAGCGCCTGGTTGCTGGACACCGAACCGAACGGATCGGTGTGACCAATCACTTCAACGTGCTCAAGTGCGGTGTGTTCAGTTTTGAGCTGACTGATCAGATCGCGGATCGCCTGGCGGCCCTGCACCGAGATGTCCGAGTAGCCCGACTTGCCAAATTTGAAAAGCACATCACCGGACAGCGCATAGTCCTTGAACGGTGCGGCCGCTGGCGGCGCGGCCTGGTAATTACACGCCTGAACACCGGATGCCCGTGACATGGCCTGGATCTGTTGCCGACTGCCGGCCATTTCACGCTCTGCGTCTTCACGTTTGATCGCCTGCGGTGCACTACTGACGCCTTCGCTGGCCTTCAGGAAATAGGTCTTGCCACCTTCGAGGAGGGCTGTATAGACGTCAGTGTTTTTGCCTGTGTACTGCGGCGCATCGTTGAGGTACGCCCCCAGGGTGTGCCCTCCCGGCGCCACGCAGAACGCCGTAAAGCCACCCGGCAACAGCCCGGTGTGGAATTCGCGGTCGACATACACATGGGCCGCACCGTTCTGCGCGCCCATCGTCGCGGCACGGTAATACACCACCTGGGCTTGCCCGGCGGACACCGGGGCTACGGGAGTGTATTGGTTGCCGAAGGCCGGAACAGCCAATGCCTTGGGGACGCTGCACAGGGCGACGCCAAGCAGCGCAGCTTGAAACAAAGTCGTACGTTTGAACATGCTCATAACTCCACCGCGAGCACCATCAGGTGCCCGGGTTTTAGAAAGTAGATGAAGAGAAGTGGATAGCGGTCCCGGGTTACACCAGGAGGTTGGTGGTGACCCCCTCCTGAACCAGCAGCTCGGCACCCAGTGAAGAGTGGCTGTATACGTTGTAGGTTACGCCCGCCACCTTGACCTGGCCCTGCTCGGCCCAGCTTCCCGGATCCTCGGCCCCCATCAAGCCTTGCAGGTCGACTACGTCGTCCCCATCGCCTTTGATCGTCATCTGGGTCTTGCCGCTGCTGTGGAACAGATCGGTTTCGCCATTGTTAAGCACGTCTTCTAGGGACAACTTGAGGGTGTTGCTACCTGAGCCGGTGAGGTCGATGACTTCGATCGAGCTGAGCTTGTCACCGATAGCGGTCAGGTCCAGGATCTGGTCCTGGCCGGTAAGCTTCAGGGTATCAAGACCGGCGGCGCCATGAACACCAGACTCAGCATCTGACAAGTGGTTAACGTCATCAACAGAGAAGATATTATTTTCGTCGGTGCCAAAGTACTGACTGGCATCTTCGATGGATTGGTTATCGGGATAAAAAATAGTGCCTGAGGCTTCAAACTTGAAGTGGCCCAATGAGTAACCACCAGGGTCGTGACCTGTAAACTCTATCGACGCAATTAGCTTTCCTTGAGGTGCGGTGAAACTCTTATAGTCATAGCCTGCGCTTGGGACATGATCCAGAGATCCAATTACATCGCCATTGGTATCTTTAAATAAAACTTTAACAGATCCACCATTACCTTTTCCCAAACCAAATGAAAATTCAGTTGAGGCGCTATGTAATTCAACAGTTAATGAGCCTGCTGGATTGTTCGGACCGACAGTCGCCGGCATCCATAACCCCTCAGAGTAGGGGGCAGTTGTCACTCGATTATTCCGACCATTGTAAGTTATTGTGAGGTCGTCGAATGTTTGGCTTTGTCCATTATACAAAAACCAGTTGCCAGGAGAAGGTAAGCTTAAAAAGTCTTCTTGGCCGGTACTTGCACCAAGCCGAATATCTGATGTATTTCCAGCGGAATCGACAATAAAGCTCCCAAGTGTGCCTGTCGAACCGCTCGGGACATCGACCGACACTGTACCGGCATCAATATCTTCCTGCTCGAGCGGATGGCCGACCTGCTCGTCACCCACACGAACAAACAGGATATCGCCGACTTTGGCATTAGTGTCGGTGACTTCGACAGTAACCACATCGCCACTGCGGCTAACTGATTTAGGAGCATCAGGCGCCACAACATCCAATGAAATGTCTTGCGAATGCTCCGTACTGTTGCCCGCTAAATCCACGACACGCGTCTGGATCTCCCAGTCGCCGCCGTGGCTGGTTTGATCGACAAAACTCCAACTGCTATCGCCATTGAGTACAGCATCCAGCCAGGTCGCGCCGCCATCCACGGAGACCTGCACTTTTTCGTCCGCCGCCAGAGCCGCTGTCAGCGAACCTTGAATCAAACGCCCGGCACTGCCGTCATTGGTGAGGAAGTCCCCATTGTCATTACCGCTGTCCTTGCCCATGCTC
>NZ_JAEKEZ010000016.1 GCF_016650815.1 Pseudomonas sp. TH31
TTTTATGAGAACTTCATTGACGTGATGGTGACTATCAACGTTGGCGATGGCTGCGCAAAGCGCACCAACCGCCTAAGCTTGCTCAACTTGCCAGCCAAAGGATATGCAATGCTTATTGTCTTCAGTGGCCTTCCGGGTACCGGAAAGACGACGATTGCGAGAGATCTTGTGACCAGGGTCGGCGCCCTGTATCTGCGGATCGATACGATTGAACAGGCGATCCGAGAGGCCGGAGTTCTGGCAGGAGACGTGGGGCGCAGCGGTTACAGGGTCGCTAACGAGCTTGCGCTGAGCAATCTTCGCTTGGGTAACGCGGTCGTTGTTGACGGTGTCAACCCGGTAGACGAAAGCCGAAAGGCGTGGAGTGAAATAGCCACGCGTGCGGGTGTTCCATTGGTGAATATCCAAGTGGTTTGCTCTGATCAGCATGAACATCGACGACGGGTAGAGACCAGAAAGATCGATATTGCAGGGCTGACTCCGCCCACTTGGCAGTCGGTATTGGATCATGATTATGAAGCGTGGGATGAGCCTCCGTTTGAGATAGACACCGCCGTTACATCGCCAGCGGAGGCCGTGGCAACGATCACCCGGCAATTTTTATCCAAGGTGTAGCGTCGGCCAAAGGCAAACAAAGCAAGGTGTAATCGGCAGCGCCTGAACGCGAAGTCACTTGCAGGAGTTGTTCCTCCCAGGAGGTCACTACCTGTGATACCGCTCGGCTGTGCAGGCATTTCAAGCAGAGGACAGCATTGATGACGTTTTGCACCTTGATACTGGATGCGCCCGGCCCACCGTTACTCTTTGAGGAAATCGACCGATTCCTTGAGTACGACCTGGCAATTACCCTGAACCTTCACTACTTCGCCGACCCGGACAGCATCATTGGCCACTACGGTGATCGTCTGCGCTATGCCCACATCAACTGCCACGATAAACCGGCATTGATTGCCGCCATCCAGCAGAACGGCGGCTACAGCGTATTGAAGACCCGCTTGAACATTCCACTCGATGGCGAGCTGATACAGGCCGCCGCGTCCCTGGCCAATCCTTTACGCGCAATCGCGCAGGCGGGGGTAGGGGTCAACCACATAGATCTGCAAGCGGCCAGGCGATCGGGCGTCGCCGTGCTCAATACCCCCGGTTCCAACGCTGTGGCTGTCGCCGAATATGTCCTGGCCCAAACACTGTATTTGTCCCGAGACCTCAATCAATACAACACCGAAACCCACAAAGGCCATTGGTCAAAAGGCAGCCTGGCGCCCACTGCGCAAATCGCCGAGCTGACCCTGGGCTTGGTGGGCACCGGTTGTATTGCCCAAACCGTGGCGCGCAAGGCCCAGGCACTGGGCATGAACGTGATGGCCACCGGCTCCGAGCGTTTCACCGAGCAACGTGCTCGCGACCTTGGCCTGGAACGGCGGGCAACCCTGGAGCAACTATTGGACGAGGCTGACGTGGTGTCCATTCACACCCCGTTAACGCCACAGACCCAGGGCTTGTTCGGCAGCGCCGCTTTTGCGCGAATGCGGCCCGGCTCGATCCTGATCAACACCGCCCGCGGCGGCATCATCGACGAGGATCAACTGGCGAGTTTCATGACCCGGTTTCCGGGACACCTCAAAGCCGTTGCCATCGATACGTTCGCCCGGGAAAAAGATCAGTTCAACTCGCCCTTGGCGGGTATTGCCAACGCGATACTGACGCCGCATATCGCCGGCAACACCCGTGCGGCGATTAGTCAGGCATCAAGGCAAATCGTCGACAAGATCCAGGCCTTCAGCCGCGGCGATATCGTGCAGGACTCAACCCCCGATATTCAGGTGTAACTCACCACTTAACGGCGGCCGTTTTTTGTTCAAGTCGAACAACTAACCTCTGCCGTGCAGCCCTCAACCCTCTTGAGGCCATTGATCTTCTATTTCAAACCACGACGCTTTCGACGATACGCACGTATGCCGCTGCTTTACTGCGTGAAACGGGGTATCGAGCGTACCGATGGCGACCGAAATCCAATCCGCGAACGCGCCATTGGCGTCAGACCAGAACAGCGACGTGCCGCAATTCGAGCAGAACTGCCGGGTGACGCCGGCCGTCGATTGATAGCGCCTCAGCGCATCTACGCGGCTCGCGACGGAAACGGCTGAGCGGGGCGCGCTGGCATATGTCGCGAACGCCGCGCCATGGGCCTTTCGGCATTTGACGCAGTGGCAGTGCGACACGGCTTTCAGTTGCGCCGACACCTCATACGTTACGGCGCCGCAGAGGCAACTTCCTTGATGAAATTCATCCATGTTCATCGGTTACTCAAATAAAAAAGGGAAGGGCAGGTACAGCCCAGCGAGCGTTTCGACGGTGCCTTAATCCTGAGTACGCCTGATCGCATTGGCGAGCGTGGCGGCTTGGCCTCTTAGCAAATCGAATGCCTCATTCAACTCAACATACCCCGGCTTCCAGGCAAATACGCCATCGACCGACTCTTGGCCCAGAACGAGATCATTCAACGAACCCATTCCGCCATAAGCTGACAACAGGTACTCAATCCCACGGTAGTCAGCGTTCACCAGGAGCGTTCTGGCTTTACGCATCCCAGAAGAAAGAAAATCACGGTCGCATCACAGACGCGGTATCGACACCCAGACTCATTACCCCGTGTACTCATTTGGTGTTGTATGTTTTTAACATTTCTTCTGAGCCGTCCCAGTTTGGAGGTGTTTTCCAATCCCTGTTTTTCTTTTTTCCAATTATTACGCCAGTAAGTGTGTTTTTTTCGTCATAAAAAATACGACCGTCCCAGTTGGGGGCGTCAATGAAGCGCATAGATATGATTGCGTCAGGTGCCATGCATGAAAGTGCGCTTATCAGCTCTTCAAGTCCAGGCATTGCTGATGAAGTACTATTTGCAATTTTTTTTTGAATGGTGAGTTCTTCTTTGTACGCATTGCTAGATTTTTTTATAATGTAATCGTTTTTGTAAGTGAAATTTTCTTCAGCTAATTTTTCAATCAGTTGGGCAGATTTCATCCCGTTATCTGTGAGATGAAAATTCTGCTGTAAAAAATCTAATATATTCATGGTTTAAATACCTCGATATCTCCATTGCGAGGACCTTTCATGAGGACTTCTTGCTCTCCCCAACGGTCTTCGGAATACTGCCATGACCACTTATCCCCTTCCTTTGGGGCACCGATTTTGACTCTCAGAATAAGGCCGTCCTCTTTCGCAAACTGCCTAGCGATATCAGGTGATCTTGTCCATGAAGTATAGGGGCTGTCTCCTGAGTGTCCTCCATAATTGTGATCATCAGGGTTTACTACGCCATCAATCTTTCCGGGAGTTACTTTTCCGGAAAATGCGTCAGTTTCCGCAGGATGCCCCTTATGAACGCCGCGGTACAGATATCCTTCCTCTGGAGTGCTTGGGAGGCGAGGAAGATTCTCGTATGTTGTTTCCCGAGACTGGTTTGATTGTTTCTCGTCAGGACCGTCGCAAGGTTCGCAGCTCAGCCCCAACGGATCCACCCACCCCGTAGGGTTAGGCACGTACTGGTAGTTGTTCAACCCGCCTGCAAGCTTTATCGGATCTGGCGTCAGATACCGCCCAGTGCCCGGATTGTAGTAGCGATGCCGGTTGTAATGTAAGCCCGTCTCAGCATCGAAGTATTGACCCTGGAAACGCAACGGGTTGTCGATTTCAGCAACGTCGAGTGCGGCGAGGTTGCCGTAGGCGCGGTATTTCGCCGACCACATGATCTCGCCGCTGTAGTCGTTGAGTTCTTGTGGGGTGCCGAGGTGGTCGAGTTGGTAGTAGAACGGCTCGGCTTTGAGCGGGCCTTCGCCCTCGAGCATCGCCAAGGGCCGGAAGGAGCCCGGCTCGTAGATGTAGCTGCGATAGCGGTTATTGGCGCTTTCGGCGATAAGGCGTTCGCCTTGCCACAGGAACTCTGTGGTGTGGCCGTCGACGGTTTTGGCGATACGGCGGCCGAAGGCGTCGTACTTGTAGCTTGCAACACTGCCGCTGGGGAGGCTGACACCGATGAGGCGGTGTTGGCAGTCTGATTGAAAACTGACCCACCGGGGATCAGCTTTTGATCGGCATCAAAAGAATGAGTGATCTCAGCGTTTTGGATCGACTCGCCACTTTCAAAATCGGCAGTGGTCGAAGTCAGCCAGAACACATGACTACTTCAGACCATCCCTAAACGCCGCTCTCTAATCACTCCATGAACATACAAACTCATCAACGTTTGAGGCAACAAAGAAGGCTTCACCTGAACTCGGATCAAAAATCTCAACCGCAATGGAGGACGTTTTGAAATTCAGGCAAACCAAGTAGCCACCTGCCTCTCTTGCTACAGGGACCATTTCTTGAGGACGCCCAGGAGGTTTTCCTGCCCCTAAGTACCATGAGATGGTATACGGAGTCACATCAGGCGAGAACGAAAAGAATTCGCTTATACAAGTCCCTTTGTCGCCATATGAAAATGAAGATATTTCCGGTATGGCTTCATCAGAGTATTTGACTAGATCCAAAAATGAATTTGGGAAAGCTACTCCAAGTAGTTTTTGTACTTGGGAAATCGTATGGCAATCAACTGAGGATGCTGGATCAATCTCGAACGAATTTCAGTCGAATTTCATATACGGCTCCCGCTCAGTTAATAAATCTGCTCCCCATTTTCTTGGAGACGGTGGGAGCGTGCAAGTTTATGGGAGCCTATCGTTTCGGCGGGGCAATTTCCGAACCTTGTCTAGATGCATTCCCATTCAGCAAGCAAAAAGAGAACGGGGTTATTTTCGTGAGTGTATATAAAATACACCTGTCCTATTTTCTTTATTCTGCTGGCGAAAGGTACCACCTGATAAACTCAAAAAATCCACTCCATTTTGGAGGAATCAGGCCAGATACGAAGTCTTCTTGCTGAGCTAAGTCGAAGTCCCAAACGCCACCACTATTTTTGTCCAGCAAGTAACCTCCCTCACCTTGCAAGGATGTGAAGCCTATGTAATTTTCTGGTAGCTCCCACATGTCGTGAATGAACTCGGTACCCATCAAGATCTGCTCTGTAGGCTCGGATACGTCACAAATGTACTCATCAGATACAGAGCTATTAAAATTAGCAGGTAGGTAATTTATATAAATACTACCGAACTCGCTGTCTGGAGAGACTCCTAGTTTTTCAAGGGCGCTTATAGCCAAGTCCTTGTCGGTTCTATGTATGCTGTCTGGCTGCTTTTCTATCAGGCTAACTAAGTCTTGGGGTATCATTTTTTTACCTCGGTTGCACGATCCCTCCAATATTGAGGAACCTCTTTGTCAAATAGCTCTCTGTCTACAGGTGCGTCAGGGTTTTTATTTCTTCCATAAGGGTGAATTGCTTTGCCTCCCTTGTCTTTCTTCGTCTGAAGGTGAGTCTTTCGGCTCAGTTCGAAGAGGGGGCCTTTACCATTTTGTCTAGAGTGGTGAAGTTGCAATTGCTCCGGCACACCGTCTTTCATCACAAACGGAGACCCGCCTTCCTTAGCTCGTTGATAATTTGACTTTCCTCCTACTTCCATGTCCCAGTCAATGTCTTGCTGGAAGACCTTATATTCATTACCAGTTCCTTTGCCTCGGGCTTTCCATGTTGTCTCTTTTTTAAAGAACTTTGGATTCTTACCGCTTTCAGGCCCCGGGGCATCCGGTGCACCTTCATTAACCTTAGCGTCAGTTTCAGGAGACTCAAGTCTTGATGGAGGCTTACACCCATCCGCTCCCGGACAGTTATCCAACCCCAATGGATCCACCCACCCCGTAGGGTTAGGCACGTACTGGTAGTTGTTCAACCCGCCTGCAAGCTTGATCGGATCCGGCGTCAGATACCGTCCAGTGCCCGGATTGTAGTAGCGATGCCGGTTGTAATGTAAGCCCGTTTCCGCATCGAAGTACTGAGCCTGGAAGCGCAGCGGGTTGTCGATTTCGGCAACGTCCAGGACGGCGAGGTTGCCGTAGGCGCGATATTTCGCCGACCACATGATCTCGCCGCTGTAGTCAGTGAGCTCCTGCGGGGTGCCGAGGTGATCGAGTTGGTAGTAGAACGGCTCAGCTTTGAGTGGGCCTTCGCCGTCGAGCATCGCCAAGGGACGGAAGGAGCCCGGCTCGTAGATGTAGCTGCGATAACGGTTGTCGGCACTTTCGGCGATCAGGCGTTCGTCTTGCCAGAGGAATTCCGTGGTGTGGCCATCGACAGTTTTGGCGATACGGCGGCCGAAGGCGTCGTACTTGTAGCTTGCGATGCTGCCGCCGGGGAGGCTGACGCCGATGAGGCGGTGTTGGCAGTCGTAACGGTATTCGGTGACGAGCTTTTGCCCGGTGCCGCGACGTTCGCTCGCGAGGTTGCCGTAGGCATCGTAATCGTAGTGTCGATCGCCCTGCATCAGCAGGCGGTTGCCTTTGACGTTGGCCAGATTGGCGGTTGGTTGGTCGCCTTGGCCCAAGAGGTTGCCTGCCGGATCGTGGGCGAAGCTTTCCGGAGTGGCGCCTCGAACGTTGATCAAACGGTCGAGCGGGTCGTAGTGATAACTACGATTGCCTTTCCGGCTGTCATTGATGCCGGCGAGGTTGCCGTTTGCATCGTAAGCGTAGCGACGCTGGAACAGGTTGCGATCCTGCTGGCTAACACTGTGGGCTTGGAGGCGACCTTGTTCGTCGTATTGGTATTGGCTGAGCAACAGACCCTGTTGACGCTGCTGTTCGCGACCTGCGCTGAACTGGTGAGTGGTCAGGCGCGAACCGTTGAGGTCGATGCTGCTCAGTTGACCGCCTTGTTGGTGGCGATAATCAAGCTTGCTGCCGTCTGGGAGGCGGCAGTGTTTCAGTTGGCCTACGGTGTCGTACTCGTAACGCAGGGTTCCCCAACCTTGGTGCTCGGTGATCAGGCGGTCTTGCAGGTCGTATTCGTAAGCGAGTGGCCAGTGGCCGTCGTCGACGTTTACAAGGCGGCCAAGGGCGTCGTAGCTGTAGTGAATTTCCTCGCCATCAGCCAGGGTTTTCACCAGCAAGCGGCCAGCGGCATCGCGCTGGTATTCGGTAATCAGTTCGCTACCGTCGTCGCCGAACTCGGTTTTCTTCAACAACTGACCATTAAGGTCGTATTCATACGCGGTACGACGACCATCGAAGCCGGTTTCCTGCTGGATAAGGCCGTTCGGGTAGTAATCGAGGTGGTAGTGCTCGCCACGTTCGTTTTCGATCTCGCTGAGCAGCAGACGTGCGTTGTCGTAGCGATAGCGCAGTTGGCTGCCATCCGGGTTGATGCGGCGGCTGATCAGGTGCAGGTTATCGGCATATTCGTAGCGGGTGACTCGGCCCAGCTCATCGCGCTCGGCGGTGACGCGGCCGTATGGGTTGTAACTGAACGCGCGCGTAGCCCCACCGGGCAGGGTGATTTGCGCGAGCCGGTTAGCCGCATCCCATTGGTATTGGGTGATTGCGCCGCTTTCGTCCTGACGGGTGATCTGCCGACCCAACGCGTCGTAGCGGTACTTGCGCTGACCACCGTCCGGCAGTTGCTCTTCGAGCAGTTGCCCGAGATTGTTCCATCCCAGTTGATGACGGCTGCCATCCGGATGACGGATTTCTAGAAGACGGCCCTGGCGGTCATAGTTGTAGTGGGTCGAATTACCATCAGGGTCGATTTGTTCAGTGATATCGCCTTGGTCATTGCGCCAATATATCCACTTCGCCGGGCCACGATTCACTACACGGACGTAGCCGTGGTAATACTCGTAAGAGGTCGGGGTGTCTTCGGGTGGGATGACCGCGATCAGTCGGCCTGCTTCGTTGTATTGGTATTCGGTGACGGCGCCGAGTGGATCTTTCTCGGCGATCAGGCGGCCTTTGTCGTCGTAGGCCTTGAGGTGCTCCGCACCGTCCGGATCAACCTTGGCGACCAGTCGAGCCTTATCGTCGTGGGTGTAGACCTCTTCGCTGCCGTCAGCATTGGTAACCGTGACGCTGCCTTTGTCATCCCAGGCGTAATGCGCGTCCATCTGCGAGAAGCTAGCCCAGTGATGGATGCATCGCGCCGATTTACCTTCTTTTTCCCATTCCCAATAGAAACTGGCGCCGCCGGCGAGTTGCCGCTCAAGAATGACGTTCTGGTCGTTGTAGGCATAACGCTCGGTTTCGCCGGCGGCGTTTTTGGCTTCGATCAGGCGGTGCTGGGCGTCGTAACTGTAGGTGACCAGAGTCTGGATGGTGCTCCAGGCGTCTTCCAGATTGTCCGCGGGGATGAACTGCTGGTAGTCGATGGCGACGATGTGCTTGCGGTCGTAACGTACGAGGAGGGCCCGCCCGACACCGTTATCGACACGTTTGATTCGCCCGTGGATGTCACGGGTAATGTGCAGACGATTGCCGTAATCGTCACTGATGGCAATCAGCGTCGCGCCTTTGGTGTTGTAGCGGAAGTGGTTAATCTAACCAAAAGGGGATAGATTTATTTTCGTGATTGCGTGGAAAATAAATCTGTCCCCTTTGTTTCTTTCTGAAAGCAATTCTGCGTTCGGCTTTATAACTCCCTCCGCCAGCTCTGCGTTGAGCTTGTGGTGCTTCGTAATGGGGGTTCCTTTCTGCGTAGAGGGGCCAGGAAGGGGGCAGGTTATTTCAAGAGTGGATAAAGATAAACCTGCTTCAATGATTTGTTATTTTCATGCTCGAAATTTAATTATCGGTATATTAAGTTTGTTGAGCGATTGGATGAAGTCATTTAGTGTGGGGTTTTTTGACAGCTTTAGAAAGTCGAGTATCCAGAGTGCGTTTAGTTCGATAAATAAAGGTGTCCAGTCGGGGTCGGACGCTTCAGCCTCTGGTAACTCGAATCCCGATAGCCCATGGCCTTTCCCTGCTGAAAACAACAAGCATTTATGCTCGTAGGAGTACGCGATAAATTTCGGCCAGTCCGAATCGTGAGGGCTGTCTGACGGAATGTCTTTCTTTGCTAAAATAAAATAGTCTTTCATTACTTTTCCGGTAGGACCTCTACTTTGTCAAAGTGAATAACTCTGCTGTTTGTGTGAATCTGTTGTGCACCACCATCGCCATATTCTGGATATGCGTCAGCAAATGGTTCCAGCTTGGTTTTATCTTCGTCACCTTTCCAGAATGGCGTTCGAGCGTCAGGCTTCCCGTCGACGTAGAGTTGCAATGTGTCAAACTCTCCTCTTAGGCGTGCGTCGCTCCAGGAACCTTTACCGTTACTGTCAGGCCCTACCTCAGGCCCTTTAACCTGGAATGCTTTCCTCGCTTCCGAGCCAGTATCAAACTTCTCAAAGCCAGCGTAAGTCACTGGTGCAGATTTCGTTTTCAACGTACCGAGTGCTCTGGTATCGACAGTGCCGTCATCATGTTGATATCGCATGTATCTATACCCTGTAGACGGCATTGTCGAATCGGGGCCAGAAGGGCCGACATAAAAATCTGGCTTGGCTTGCGCAACCTCGGGAACCTTTTGACCTTCGTCCACACTGGCTTTGGCGGCCGGATCTTCCACCACATTCGATGGCGTGCAGTTAGGTCCTCCAGGGCAATTGTCCAACCCCAACGGATCCACCCACCCCGTAGGGTTAGGCACGTATTGATAGTTGTTCAACCCCCAGCCAGCTTGATCGGATCCGGTGTCAAAAACCGTCCAGTGCCCGGATTGTAGTAGCGATGCCGGTTGTAATGTAAGCCCGTTTCCGCATCGAAGTACTGGCCCTGGAAGCGCAGCGGGTTATCAATTTCCGCAACGTCCAGCGTGGCGAGGTTGCCATAGGCGCGGTATTTCGCCGACCACATGATCTCGCCGCTGTAGTCGGTGAGTTCCTGAGGGGTGCCAAGGTGGTCAAGTTGGTAGTAGAACGGCTCAGCTTTGAGCGGGCCTTCGCCATCGAGCATCGCCAAGGGCCGGAAGGAGCCCGGCTCGTAGATGTAGCTGCGATAGCGGTTGTTGGCGCTTTCGGCGATGAGGCGTTCGCCTTGCCACAGGAACTCTGTGGTTTGGCCGTCGACGGTTTTAGCGATACGGCGGCCGAAGGCGTCGTACTTGTAGTTTGCAACACTGCCGCTGGGGAGGCTGACACCGATGAGGCGGTGTTGGCAGTCGTAGCGGTATTCGGTGACGAGCTTTTGCCCGGTGCCGCGGCGCTCACGGCTCAAATTGCCATAGGCGTCGTAGTCGTAGTGGCGGTCACCCTGCATTAGCAGCCGGTTGCCTTTGACGTTGGCCAGGTTTGCACTTGGTTGATCGCCTTGGCCCAGTAAGTTGCCTGCGGGGTCGTGAGCGAAGCTTTCCGGGGTGCTGCCGCGGACGTTGATCAGTCGGTCGAGTGGGTCGTAGTGATAGCTACGATTGCCTTTGCGGCTGTCAGTGATGCCGGCGAGGTTACCGCTGGCATCTAAGCGTAGCGATGCTGGAAGAGGTTGCGATCCTGCTGGCTAACGCTGTGAGCTTGCAGGCGGCCTTGTTCGTCGTATTGGTATTGGCTGAGCAACAGACCTTGTTGGCGCGGCTGTTCGCGACCGGCGCTGTACTGGTGGGTGGCGTAGCCTGGAGACGATTGCGATAACCCTGATGGAAAACGTCTTTCAGGTTGGTGGTGCTGCTGGTCACCGACTCTTCCAGCACTTGCGGCTGTTTGCCTTCGTGGAGGATTTCGGTGAGCAGCCACAGGTCGTTCTACTTAGGCTTAGGGTGCTCGGTCGAAGCCAGGAAATGGCCGTTGACCAATATCGGCTGATCGCTTCTACCTTCAACGAGCTGGAAGTCGCTGCGATGACGTTCGAGGGCGCGTTTGGCCAAGTGTTTGCCGCGTTCGCGGTCGATGAAGCAACCGGGGTAGTCGTAGTCTTTTCCGAAGGCATAGTGTTGAGCTTTGTTGTGCATGCGTAGGGTGGTAATGTTCTGCCCTTGTCGCATTTTATAAGGATATTGCCAGTGCTACGTCAGCTCTTACTTGCCCTGCCAGCTATGATGTTTTTGGTCGGTTGCGAGGCGGAATCCGGTCCTTTGCCAAGCAGCAAGAGCCTTGCGCCAGAGAAAGTTGTCGCCATCGCAGCCACCATTGCGAAGAAATACCCTGATCTTTCCAGCGAACTGCGTGTCAAGGTGCTCAACACTGTTGTGCAGTCCATCGACAATATGGTGTTTGTCGAGGGTGGCCAGTTTGACATGGGCGACTTCGGCTGGATTTGCGAGTACGACGAAAAGGATGTGTGTACTTGGCCTTGTGGGCAAGATCCTGATCAACTGTGTAACATAAGTCCGGACGGTAATGATGATTTCGTACATCCGGTTAAATTGAGTAACTACTATCTATCTAAGTTTCAAACTAGGTTGGGTGACTTTGATTTGTTTTTCATCGCGCAGGACAAGCCGGTGTTTGATATTAAATTTCGAGATAGAAGTGATCTAAAAAGCATGTATGCTTCAAATTTACCCGCTCCCACAAAAAGCTGGCAGGAGGCCAAAGATTACTGCCAATGGGTGGGGCAGTTAAGTGGGCTTCCCGTTGATTTGCCCACTGAAGCTCAATGGGAGTATGCCGCCCGGAATCGAGGCGAGCATGTATTATTCCCTACCGATACCGGCAGTCTAAATTACGGAAAAAACTTTCCTGTAGAGGGAGAAGGGAAGACATTTGCAGTAGACCGTTTTACCCCTAACCCATTAGGTATTTACAACTTGTCAGGTAATGCTACCGACTGGGTTAATGATTGGTACGATAAAGATTATTATCGCAACTCTCCCATAGAGAATCCGCAAGGTCCGGCAACGGGGACAGAGAAAGTAAAGCGTGGCTCTAACTATCCCGAAGCTCCTTTATTTGCTGCTCCCATTGTACGGCGCTGGCCAGATAAACCTATCCAAAAAGCTTATTATCCAGGTACCGGTTTTCGTTGTGCTATTCAGTCAGATAAACCGCTGTAGTCTAAATTAGAAAATAAGGGCGCTGCTGGCGCCCTTATTTCCATTTTTAACTCAAGCCAGTCCGTCAAATAAATTGCTGCGTCGTGCAGCAACTAATACATCTTCTTTGCGCCATGATGGCCCAGGCGTCCATGCCAGCATGCCACTTGAACGTAACGAGGCACTGTTGTTGACGGCTAAGCTTTCGATAAACTTATTGAATTCTCGTTGTTCTTTCCCATCTAGTAAGGCATTGATGCGATTCAGGCTGTCCATTGCTAAAACTTTTTCGCCGCCCTTCGAGCAGTGTTCTAATACCTCGAAGAAGTGCCGCCAACTGTGTAAGTGAGAAAGCAATAGGACTACTGCTTTTTGCTGATCTTCAGCCCAGGTTTCAACAAAGCTCTCAGTGAGTAGGTATACCATCGGCCCAATGGTTTCTGGCGGCAGCATATTGAGTGGGATTTTTTTGTCATTGACATTAATAGCTTGGTTGCTCAGCAAATATTTCGCCAGATTTTGCGCCTCCTGTTTCGTAGCCTCACGTTGTTTCCACCAAAGTCCCATGCTACGAAATCCATCTTCAAATGCTTTGCCCGCCGCTTCTCCAGGATGAGTCGCAATTTTAAATAGACCTTGTGCCATATACTTAAAGGCATCCTGAGTCACTGCAAGCTGGTAGTGAAAATCTGCTTTCGACAACGCATTGCAAAACACATACGCCAGATCCCCAATCTTCTCCAAATCCACCGCCGTACCAAAACCGCCACCAGCGCCTGGACCAAATACCAAGCTGGCTTTGCAGTTAATTTCCAGGCGATCACTTCGAATAACAATACTGAAATCAAAACCTGCGCCAATGCCAAGCGCCACATTTCCTTCAGTCTTGATCTCAATCAAGCTCGCCCAGTCTGTACTGCCACTGTCATTTGCTTGACCCGCCACAATCTTGCCGACGCCTTGTTTCGTCGGATCAAGCCACTTGAGTGTCCCGGTCACAGTACCGCCACCTTGCACGCCGGCAAAAGCGTTGCCCTTCAAACCAACGCTTCCTCCACGTTTTTTGTCCACGGCCATACTTGGTGGGCTGAGCAGCGCCGTCGCGCCTGAGGCTTCCACTTCCTTGGGTTTGTATTGTGCTTTTACGCCTGCCTGGCCCTGTGCCGTCGCACCGACGAAACACGAGAGTTCCACCTTGCCGTCAAGACGGAAGATGCCGATGTCGCTTACCACTTCCTTGCCTTCGGCGTTGCGGTAGGGCATCCGAACTACATATCCACCCTGGTCCGGAAAGAAACTCTTGAGTGCGGCGGAGCCTTCTGCCAACGAAATCGCAGCGCTGCCCTTGACCCCCACCTCGATGTTGCCCTTGCCGGGCTCCCAGCTGTTGATGCCGGCGCTGGCGGTGGCGGCGAAACGGAAGGCGTGGGCTTCGGCGGAGACAGCGTATTTAGCGGAGTCTGCCTGGTTCGACGTCCAGGAACATTCTTTATGCAGCGCATTGAGCAGGTTGTCGTCCTTGCTCGTCCAGCTTGTGAATTTGGCTTCCAGAGCGCCCAGAGGGCTGGTTTTACGGCTTTCGTTGACGGCGGACTTAATGTCCTTGAACAGCTCTTTTGCCAGGTTTTTGTCGAGTGGTTTGCCTTGCATTACCTTCGTGCTGACTTTGACCTTCCAGTCGAGCTGTTCGCGGTAGGCCATTGGAATGTAGTGACGACGGCTTGGGTCACTGAACGAAATGACCTCGATCACGGTAATTCCCGTTTTTATTTGGCGACCTTTCTGGCTTTCGGTGGTTTTTCCTTTGCCATGCTTGATGTCTGGCGCAGCGCTATTCGCGCTGGTGGAACTGTCGCCGGCCTCGGCCTTTCCTTGCGCTGCGATCTTAGTCCGCAGTGATTCGATCTGGGCATTCAGTTCTATTAGCTTTTTGGTTTGCAGTTGCTTCCAGTTGCTCTCCAGATAGTTGCCCCCAAGAGAAAATGGCGGAGTATAGCGTTGGTACCAGTCACGAGCTTCTTGCACCGTTGCCAACTGTCCCTGGAAATCCTCTTTGCGAGTGAGCGTGGTAGCCGCTTTTTCCGGCGGTGGCTCTGATCGTTGCAACAGTCCTGCACCTTCGGCTTTGGCGTTCCAGGCGTCTTTGACACAACGCGAGCACAAGCAGTTGGCCTGAGGATTTGTCGCTTTGGTGCACTTGCTGGCTTCGGTGGCTTTGGCCAGGTTCTGGTGCAGTTCGTCCATGAGTTTCTTGACGAGGTCAGTCTGTGTTTTGAGTGCTTTGGACTCTTTTTCCGTGAGGACATAAAAGGTGTCTTCGCCGGTGATATGCACCACGTCCACCAATTCGTCCTTGCATTGGACTTCGCCTTTGACGCTAGTCGTGCTTTGGTTGTCCGCGTGCTTGGGCGGCGGCAACACTTTAGCGTCTGGCAACTGCAGCACCCAACCGGCTTTGATGTGGTTGGGGTCAGTGATACTAGGGTTAAGTGCGCGCAGATCCGCCACGGAGCATTTGTTGGCGCTGGCAATATTGCCGAGGGTGTCGCCGCTTTTGACGGTATAGGTATTGCTCATTGCTCATCGTCCTTGTGATTCAGAGGCTTTCCAGCTGAGTCAATTTTTCACCTTGGGCCACGTCGTTACGAGCCAGGAGTTCTGCATCCCGGGCGTTTGCCCAGAAGGAGTCCCCACGGCTTACGGCGAGGCGCAGCCAGCGCTCCTGATCTGCCATCTGTTGGTAACCCGCCTCTTGTCCAGCCAGTAACTGACGGTACACAAACTCAACGGTGTCCTCGGCAGGCAACACTTCGCGATAGTCCTCGGCAAAACGTGCTGCGATAACCTTCAATCGACCTTGCTCAATCAACGCTTGGCGCTCTGGGCTGAGGTACAACCAAGCAGGCGGTTGCAGTTCGGACGGGGCACTTTTGGGGGACTTGGCGTAATACCGCCAGCCCATTTCGTTACGCCAGGCCATGCCGGTGAATGGTCCGATAAACTGCCCACGTTCAGTCTCATTCAGGCTACGTAGCAGAGGCTCCAGCCAGCGCGGATCGAAAAACCGCATCATCTGTTGCGGCGCATCATCGGTGCGCACAGTTAGCAGACTACGCCAGTTATCAATGCCGATATCCAAGGCTTGCTCGTTGTTCAGCCAGGCCACACACCCAGCGTCGGACTGTTCAAGCAAGGTACTCGCGTATTCCGTCGAATCGCCTTTCTTAGGGACCACAACTACATAAGGTCCTGTAGGTTGGAGTTCTGCATACGGGGTACTGAGAAACAGTGGGATGCACTGAGGACGGGACAGTTCGTCACCTTGAAAAAGATGCGTCAGCAAGTCCGAATCAAAACTGCTATCCAGAATCAGACACATTGTGCCCGCTGCCGCAGGTTGCTCGAACGGCGAGAGAATGGAGTCGATCATGCTGTTTTACCCGGCTGGTGAATGGGGCAATGGCCGGAGGCGTCGAGGTGGCACGAAGGTGTTGGCAGTAACACCCCTGTTTTTGCTTGCGCTTTGTATGATGCGAGTGAAGGTGCAACGACCTGCCCAGCCTTGTCCGCATCCGCCTGTTTCAAAACCCCCGGCATCAACGGCGCAGCCTCCGTCCCATTCCCCGGGCTCCCTCCGGAGTTCATGTTGATCAGCGGCCCGCTCAAGGTCACACCGCCGCCGTCGATCTTGATAAAGCTACCGCCACCAATCAGGGTCAATTCACTGCCGGCTTCCAGCACCACTTTAAGGCCACTGCTCAGGTGAATTTCCTGGCCCGCTTCAATGAACTGCCCGGTACCCACCTTGATGTGCTGGTTCACACCGACGGTGAGGTGGTCGTTGGCGCGGGTTTCGACTTTGCGGTCGGCGTAGACGGTGTGGTGTTCTTCAGCCTTGAATTCGCTGTAGCTGTTTTGCTCGACGGTGTCGTGGCGCTCGTTGCCGACGCGGATTTTCTGGTCGTGCTCGACGTTCTCATCCCAGTCCCGCTGGGCATGCAGGAAGATCTGTTCCTGACCCTTTTTATCCTCGATGCGCAGTTCGTTGTAGCCGCCACCACCGGGGGAGCTCAGGGTCTTGAAGGTGCTGCGGGTTTTGTTCGCCGGCAGTTCGTACGGGACGGCGTTTTCCTTGTGGTACAGGCAGCCGCTGATCAGGGGTTGATCCGGGTCGCCTTCAAGGAAGGTCACCAGCACTTCCATGCCGATCCGCGGGATGGCGATGCCGCCGTAGTGGGCGCCGGCCCAGGCGGAGGAGACGCGTAGCCAGCAGCTGGTCTTGTCGTCGGCCTGGCCTTCGCGGTCCCAGTGGAACTGCACTTTGACGCGGCCGTATTGGTCGCAGTGGATCTCTTCGCCTTTGGGCCCGGTGACCACGGCGCTCTGGCTGCCGAGGATCCGTGGTTTCTTTTGCGTCAGCGCGGGGCGATTGGGCACGTCCCACGGGGTGGCCTGGAAACGGTTGCGATAGCCCTGATGGAAATCGTCTTTGAGGTTGGTGGTACTGCTGGTGACCGACTCTTCCAGCACTTGCGGCTGTTTGCCTTCATGGAGGATTTCGGTCAGCAGCCACAGGTCGTTCCATTTGGCTTTCGGGTGCTCGGTCAGGGCCAGGAAGTGGCCGCTGACGAGGATCGGCTGATCGCTTCGGCCTTCGGCGAGCTGGAAGTCGCTGCGGTGACGTTCGAGGGCGCGTTTGGTCAGGTGCTTGCCGCGCTCGCGGTCGATGAAGCGACCGGGGTAGTCGTAGTCTTCGAGGTCGGGCAGGGCGTCGCCACGGTTTTCCGCTTCGAGGGTCAGGCGCGGTTTTTCGAAGTCGTAGTCGCGGCGGGTGGTGCGGCTGGTGCGGGTTTCCAGGCGCAGGTCGAAGCGCTTGATCACCGGGTTGGTGGCGACCATGCCGGAGTCTTGCTGGTAGGCCACTGGCGCGAGTTTCGGGAACACCGTCTGGTCATCGCCGAACACCAGTTTGTGGGCCGTGGCGCTGTGCTGGAAGTGGTAGTGGATACCTTCTTCCTCGCACAGGCGCTGGATGAACTGCAGGTCCGATTCATCGTATTGAACGCAGTAGATGCGCTCGGGATAAATCGCCCCGACGTTGAATGCGTAGGCGTTGCTTTGGATGCCGTGCTCTTCGAGGACCATACCGACGATTTTCGGCACGCTGAGGTTCTGGAAGATGCGTTGGTTGATGCGGTGCGCCAGGTAGGACAGTTGCGGGCGCAGGGTCACCGCGTAGCGGGTCAGGCGTTTGCCGGAATCACCCTGGGCGGCGCGATAGATCTGTCCATGAATGCCGCTGCCGTCAGGCGAGAGCTGCAAGAAGGCCGGTTTGTGCAGCAGCGTTTCGAGGTCCAGGGACGGCTGCTCACTGACCAGCTCCACCTCAAACACAAAAGGCTGGCTGATGGCTTCCCGACCTTGCAGGGCAAGCACCTGGAAATCGTTATCCAGACCTTCGATAGTCAGGGCAAAGTGAGTCTGATTGGCCGGCGCGAACATCCCTTGTTCCTCGTGCAGTGCAGCGGCGTTCGCCAAGACCTGAATCAGGAATCAGCAGACGCAAAATTCTGAAAGGGCGTAAACAACATCGACCAGCAGAGCTGGCCGATGCGTGAAGCGGTCAGCCGCAATTAAGCGACTGGCTGACGCCAGTCATCGGAACCCGAAGTACCGGATACTTCGTGGGTCCAGGTGATTTTGCGGTAGGTGAACTGCACTTCTTCCAGGTGCGTGAAGTGCGAGTTCGACGGGTCCTGGCAGTTGTGCATTTTGTTGTTGATGGCGACGATGATCGCGTCTTCCAGTTTGGTGGTGTAGTAGTGCTCTTGGGTACCCTGAGCAGAAGTACGGAACCACTGGATAACGATTTCGCTCATGCGCTCGCCGGAAGTCAGGGCCGCTTGCAGCAATGGCGAAGACTTGTCGTAGACCTTGGTGATCACCACTGGTTTGTGTACGCGCTGACCGGTCGGTTGGCCGGACTGCGGGTCACGCGGGATGATGACGTCGTGGTTGAAAGCCTGAACCATGACCTGGTCTTCGTGACCTTCCTGGTAGGTGTTGCCAACCGAGTCGGCGGTGAAGGCGCCGGCAGTGATCAGACCTTGTTTTTCGCCAGTGACGGACATGTACGCTGGTGTAGCCATGAATGTGCTCCTTGCTAAAAGTTAGGGTGCCCGGAGGCGAAATCGCCCGGTGGGTGCCTAACACTTATCAAGGTCCGTGCCAGAAAAGTTGAGGGCCAGGTAAACCGGGGGGATGGCCGAGGTTTTTCAATCGCTTGGGTGAGTTTCAAGGGAAATCACCGCATAAAGTGCGCAAGAAGTTGCGCAGTACTGCGCAACTTCTTGCGCACTCGGCTACAGGCCACGGCGGGCTTGACGCTTAGCGATATTGGAGGGGTTTTGAAAAATAAGTGCGCAACTTCTTGCGCATCAAGGCCATGCGCCATCATTCAGAGGCTGGCGCCGAGCTGCTCGACGAATTGCGCGATGGTGGTTTGGTTGCGCCGGTAATAGGTCCACGGCCCGATCCGTTGCGAGGTCACCAGGTTGGCTCGTTGCAGCGCGGTGAGGTACAGCGACACCGTGGACTGCGACAGGCCGACCTTTTCCTGAATGATGCTGACACACACGCCGATCTCTTCCGGGTCGCGCTCCTGGGTCGGAAAGTGCACGCGCGGGTCCTTCAGCCACAGCATGATTTGCAGGCGTGTGGGGTTGGAAAGGGCTTTGATGATGTCGTTCAGATCAAGGGTCATGGTCGAGCCTGGGAGCCTGTTTACTGCGTCGAAATAAGCCGAAACCCTGAGGCCGGCAGATCGGCGCCTTGAGTCAAAGGCCCGATCTGCCGCGCAGTTTACAGGCTCGGCCGGTAGCGCGGGTAATCGCTGTAACCGGCGGCGGTTCCACCGTAGAGGCTGGAGGCATCCAGTTCATTGAGTGGCCATTGATTCAACAGGCGCGCCGGCAGGTCCGGGTTGGCGATAAACCAGCGACCGAAACCGATCAGGTCGCCCCAATTGGCGTTCAGCACCTTGTTTGCGCGCTCGCTCGAGTACTTGCCGGCATACATCAACAACCCGCTGAACGCTTCACGCACGGCTTGGCGAAAGGTGATTGGCAGTTCCGGAGCGTTGTCCCAGTCGGCTTCGGCCAGGGACACGTAGGCAATACCGATCTGTTCCATCAGTCTGACGGCTTCCAGGTAAGTTTCGTGCGGGTTCTCTTCTACCAGTCCGAGGTAGACCCGCGCTTCATCGGTGCTGGCAAACAGCGGCGCAAACCGTACGCCGACCCGATCCTTGCCAACCACCTCTGCCACGGCTTCGGTGATTTCCCGCAGAAAACGCAGGCGATTGCTCAGCGAGCCGCCGTATTCGTCGGTGCGCTGGTTGCTGTGGGCGGAGATGAACTGATTGACCAGATAACCATTGGCGCAGTGCAACTCGACGCCGTCGAAACCGGCTTCCACGGCATTGCGCGCCGCTTGGGCGTAAAGCTGAACGAGCTCTTTGACCTGTTCAGTGCTCAAGGCCTGCGGCATGGACGGTTCGGCCAGCGCGCCAGTGCCGGGCCGGTTTCGATAAACACGCTGACCGCCGTCGCCGGCAGGGCCGAGGGCGCGACCGGCGCCGCGCCACCTGGTTGCAGCGAGGTGTGAGAGACCCGCCCGACATGCCACAACTGGGCAAAAATCGGCTTATCTTCAAGGTGCACCGCGTCGGTCACCTGTTTCCAGCCGTCGATCTGTTCCTGGCTGTGAATGCCCGGCGTCCAGGCGTAACCCTGGCCGCGCGGTTCGATCTGAATGCCTTCGGTGATGAGCAAGCCGGCGCTGCTGCGCTGACGGTAGTACTCCGCCATCAGGGCGTTGGGAATGTTGCCGGGCTGAGTGCTGCGCGAGCGGGTCAGCGGCGGCAGTACCAGACGGTTTTGCAGGGTGAACGGGCCGAGGTGGATGGGCGTGAAGAGGGGGGAACCGGTCATCGGTAAGTCCTGTAAAGCGGAATGAGTGCGTTCGTGCGCCGTCAGCCGTGGCTGAGCAGGCTGCGCTGTGAACACCTATATATAAATATCACGATATTGCGATATATCAATATGCGAGTTCAAAACGGTCCCGTATGATCCGGTCACTCAGTGAAACGAACCACGCAACCGGGTGGTCAATGACTCAGTACCCACGCGCCGATGAGCGTCCGACTATTCCTGAAATCAAGTGAGAACGACATGAAAGTCCTGATGGTTCTAACGTCCCACGATCAATTGGGAGACACCGGTAAGAAAACCGGCTTCTGGCTGGAAGAATTCGCCGCGCCGTATTACACGTTCAAGGACGCCGGTGCCCAGTTGACCCTGGCCTCGCCCAAGGGTGGCCAGCCACCGCTGGACCCGAAAAGCGACGAGCCAGACGCGCAAACTGCTGCCACCGAACGCTTTCGCAAGGACTCGGCGGCGCAATCCGCACTGGCGTCTACCGTGCTGCTGAGCAGCGTCAAGGCTGAAGATTTCGATGCTGTGTTCTATCCGGGTGGCCATGGCCCGCTGTGGGATCTGGCGCAAGACAAACACTCTATCGCGCTGATCGAGGCGTTTTACCAGGCCGGCAAGCCGGTTGCTACGGTCTGCCACGCGCCGGGTGTGTTGCGTCAGGTCAAGGACGCGCAAGGTCAGCCGTTGGTCAAAGGCAAGCGTGTGACCGGGTTCAGCAACAGTGAAGAAGAAGCGGTGCAGTTGACCGATGTGGTGCCGTTTCTGGTCGAGGATATGTTGAAGGCCAACGGTGGGATTTATACCAAAGCCGAAGATTGGGCCAGCTATGTGACCACCGATGGGTTGTTGCTGAGCGGGCAGAATCCGGCGTCTTCCGAGGCGACGGCTAAGGCGCTGTTGGCGAAGTTGGCGTAAACACCAACCCCCGGCCCGAACACAACCCTTGTAGCAGCTGGCGCAGCCTGCGTTCGGCTGCGCAGCAGCCGTAAAACCAGCAAACGCGGTTAACCTGACAAACCGCACCGTCTGACTTTACGACTGCTGCGCAGCCGAACGCAGGCTGCGCCAGCTGCTACAAGTGACTTTCAGGCAGCAATACCCAGCGCGCAATAACACCCATCAATCGAGCGCTGCTGCGTCTCGGCATACAACCCCAACTCATCAATGGTCGAGCGCCCTAGCGCTTGCTCGAACGCCTGTTGATTCGAATGCACGCCATAGTGGGTTTGCGCCGCATCCCCCAGGTTCGACTGGAAAATCCCCGCCGCACTCACCGGCAAAAAGTCCTCGTACACCAGCGGCTCAACCCTTACATATCCGTCGCTGAGCAAGTCGTCCAGCGATCTCCCGCCAAGTCCATCTGCCGCCAGGCCTTTTTCCGTCACGAAGTAGCGAAAGTACGCCAGTTCCTGTTGGCGCATGCCTTCGATCGTGTCAGGGAATTCGCCAAAATGCTGCGCCATCAACGCGTTGTAGCGTGCGGCATTGGCCTCGTTCGGGAAGTCCTTCAATTCATCCCGGGCAGCGTTGAGCAAACGATCATAAAGCGCCCGACCTTTAGGTGTGAGCGCCGCGCCCCGTTGCTCGATTTCACCGAAGCGAGCGCTGTGGCTGCCGCGTGTCTCGTCTTGATCGGTAAAGGCAATCGGCTCATCCAGCGCCTTGAAACTGGTCTGGCGCAGCAGGATCGGGCACTGTCGGCGCGGTGGGCCTTCGATCACTGCTTTGGGGGTGATGCCATGGGCCGGCATTTGCGCCTGGACGATGTCGATGTCCAGGGTGCGCGGCGTCAGGTGATTGATGTGCGGGCCTTTGAACGCCACCACGTCCGCGATCAGTCGATGCTGGGCGCTGAGTTGCCGGTATTGCGCGGCGGTGACGGTGGCGCTGTGGTGCCAGCGGAAGGTTTCCAGCGCCTGTTCGACAAACTCCCAGGCTTGTTGTTCTTCAAGCCCGCCCTGGGCTTCGGCCTGTTCGATCAACGCCAGCGCGGCTGCAGTGAAGATCTTGCGTTTATCCAGCACCGACTGGGCGAAGGCGCGCAACTCCAGGTCTTCAATCAGCTCCAGGCGCAGCAGCGAGGTAAACACCCGAAACGGGCTGACCTGCAACGCCGCTTCATGCACCGCGCGAAACGCTGTGGAATGCACCGGCACACCTGCCGGGGTCAGGTCGTAGTAACCCACCGGTTGCATGCCCATCACCGCGAACAGTCGGGCGAGGGTCGCCAGTTCAGCGGCGCTGCCGACGCGAATCGCGCCGTGGCGTTCGAGGTCCAGACGCCGGATTTCACCGGTGCTTTCCAATTGCCGGGCGATCTGCGGGTCGCTGTCCAGCACGTGGCGGTTGGTCTGCTCCACCAGTTCCATCAGCGCCCCGTACAGCGGCACTTCTTCGCGGTACATGTCGGACATCGCTTTGGAGAAGCGTTGGCGGATCAGGTCGGGGCTGACGAAGCTCGGGTGGCTCATGAAAAAATTCCTGGCGCGGTGACAGAGAGGATGGGGGAAAAGATCGCAGCCTTCTGCGGCGCCGACAAACGAAGATTCCTACGGACTTCATTCTCCCAGCGACTGGTCCACCAGTTCGATCCAGTGCCTGACCGGTGTTCGCCCGGCGCTGGCGAGGTGGCTTTGGCAGCCGATGTTGGAAGTGACGATCAGGTCGGGGCGGCCGCTTTCCAGGGCGGTGAGCCTGTTATCGCGCAGTTGCCGGGCCAGTTCCGGCTGGGTCAGGGAATAGGTGCCGGCAGAACCACAACATAAATGACTGTCCGGCACGGCGGTGAGGTTGAAGCCCAGCCGGGACAGCACCGCTTCTACCGCGCCGCCGAGTTTCTGTGCGTGCTGCAAGGTGCACGGGCAATGAAAGGCTATGCGCCTATCCGTCGCGGCGCACACCCGTTCCAGTGGTTCATTGGCCAGCACTTGCACCAGATCCAGCGCCAGTTCACTGACCCGCAGGGCCTTGGCTGCGTAAACCGGATCGCCCTCCAGCAAATGCCCGTAGTCCTTGATGAACGCGCCGCAACCGCTGGCGGTTTGCACGATGGCTTCGGCGCCATTTTCCAGATGCGGCCACCACGCGTCGATGTTGTGCCGTGCGCGCTCCAGCCCTTTGGCTTGACCGCCGAGGTGATAATCCAGCGCACCGCAGCAGCCGGCCTCAGGCGCCGGAATGACGCTGATCCCAAGGCGATCCAGCACTCGCGCCGCCGCGGCATTGGTGTTGGGTGACAGGCCGGGTTGCACGCAGCCTTCGAGCATCAACACGCGCCGCGCATGCCGGGGGCAGGGCGCACGCCGGTGGCGGGCAGGTCGTGGGGCAGCTTCGCTTCAACATCCCGTGACAACACCGCTCGGAATGTCGCGCCGATCTGCAGCAACGATTTGAACAGGTTCGGGTTCGGCGCCAATGCCCGCAACCCCTCGCGCAACAACCGTTGACCGGTCGGACGCGGCACCGCCTGGTCGACCACGGCCCGACCGATGTCCAGCAGGTTGTGATAATCGACCCCGGACGGGCAGGTGGTTTCGCAGTTGCGGCATGACAGGCAACGGTCCAGGTGCAATTGGGTCCGGGCGGTGGCGGGGGCGCCTTCGAGCACTTGTTTGATCAGGTAAATCCGCCCGCGCGGGCCGTCGAGTTCATCGCCCAGCAGTTGATAGGTCGGGCAGGTGGCGTTGCAGAAGCCGCAATGTACGCAGGTGCGCAGGATCTTTTCTGCTTCGGCGGCTCGCGGTAATTTCCGGGACTGTTCGCTCAGGGTGGTTTGCATGCTAGAGCTCCGCGTACATCCGGCCCGGTTGAACAACCCTTGCGGGTCCAGTTGCGCCTTGAGTTGCCGGTGGTAGCGCAGCAGCGCCGGGGCCAGCGGCTGGAACGGCGTTTCACTGGCGCCGTGACTGAAACAGGTGGCATGGCCGCTCAGTTCCTGGGCCAGCGACTGGATGTCGCGGGCCTCGGATTTCAACCAGCGTTGTGCGCCGGCCCAGTCGATCAGTTGCTCGCCGGGCAGCGACAAAGGCCCAAGGTTGTTGGGCAGGGACAGTCGCCACAGCGGCAGGCCTTCATCAAAAAAGGCTAACCGTTGCTCGTTCAATTCAGCCCAATAACAAGCGTCCAGCGGCTCGCCGCCGAGTCGTTGATGGGCCGCCGTCACCGAACCTTCGCCCCCTCAAGCCGCAGATACAAACGCTGACCGTCGTGACTCGCGGCGCTGATCGGCAACGGTTGCTGGCCCCATTCGGCGAGTTTGACCAGGGCGCGGGCGCTGTCGATTTCCAGGCTGATGCTCAAGCATTGCCGGGGCTTTGGCAGCACTTTGAGCGAGATTTCCGTCAGCACGCCAAGGCAGCCGTAACTGCCCACCAGCAAGCGCGACACGTCATACCCGGCGACGTTTTTCATTACTTCACCGCCGAAGCGCAGGTGTTTACCGAGGCTGGTGATCACTCGCGTGCCGAGGACAAAATCGCGCACCGAACCCGACCACGGTCGCCGTGGCCCGGACAATCCCGCCGCGATCATCCCGCCAACCGTCGCGCCTTCGCCGAATGACGGCGGCTCGCAGGGCAACATTTGCCCGGCGGCGTCGAGCGCAGCCAACAGTTCACTCAGCGGCGTGCCGGCGCGAACACTGACCACCAGTTCCGTCGGGTCGTAGCTGACAATGCCGCGATGGGCGCGGGTGTCGAGCACTTCCCCGGCCACCTCGCGGCCGAGAAATGCCTTGCTGTTGCTGCCCTGGATCCGCAGCGGCGTGGCGTTCTCCGGGCCTGATTGACCTGCGCCAGCAACGCCTCGCTGGCATCGAATTCGAGCATCAAAAGCGCTCCAGTTCGGGGAACGGCAGTTGCCCGGCGTGAATGTGCATCGCGCCGAATTCGGCACAGCGGTGCAGGGTCGGGATGTTCTTGCCGGGGTTGAGCAGGCCTTGCGGGTCGAACGCGGCTTTCACCGCGTGAAACAGGGTCAGTTCGTCGCTGTTGAACTGCGCGCACATTTGATTGATTTTCTCCCGGCCGACGCCGTGTTCGCCGGTGATGCTGCCGCCGACCTTCACGCACAACTCGAGGATCTGCCCGCCCAATGCTTCAGCCCGGGCCAGTTCGCCGGGCTGGTTGGCGTCGAACAGGATCAGCGGATGCATGTTGCCGTCGCCGGCGTGGAATACGTTGGCGACCCGCAAGCCGTATTCGGCGGCGAGGCGCGCGATGCCTTCCAGTACGCCGGGCAGTTCGCGGCGGGGGATGGTGCCGTCCATGCAGTAGTAATCCGGCGACAGGCGACCGATGGCCGGGAAGGCATTTTTGCGTCCGGCCCAGAAGCGCACGCGTTCGGCTTCGTCCGGGCCTGGCGCACTTCGCTGGCGCCGGCCTGTTGCATGACGTCGCGCACCCGCCGGCAGTCGTCGTGGACGTCGGCTTCGACGCCGTCCAGTTCGCACAGCAAAATCGCCTCGGCGTCCACCGGGTAGCCGGCGTGGATGAAATCCTCGGCAGCGCGAATCGCCAGGTTGTCCATCATCTCCAGGCCTGCGGGGATGATCCCGGCGGCGATGATCTCGGCCACGGCGCGGCCGGCCTTTTCCACTGAATCGAAACTGGCCAGCAAAACCTTGGCGACCTGGGCTTTGGGCAGCAGTTTGACCGTGACTTCGGTGACAATCCCCAGTAAACCTTCAGAACCGGTGAACAGCGCCAGCAGGTCGAAACCCGGTGAATCGAGGGCTTCAGAGCCCAATGTCAGGCGTTCGCCTTCGACGGTGAGCACTTCCAGTTTCAGCAAGTTGTGCACGGTCAGGCCGTACTTGAGGCAATGCACGCCGCCAGCGTTTTCCGCGACGTTGCCACCGATGGAACAGGCGATTTGTGAGGACGGGTCGGGCGCGTAATACAAACCGAACGGCGCGGCAGCCTGGGAGATCGCGAGGTTCCGCACACCGGGCTGGACCCTTGCGGTGCGGGCGGCGGGGTCGATGTGCAGGATGTTGTTGAAGCGCGCCATCACCAGCAACACGCCTTTTTCCAGCGGCAAGGCACCGCCGGACAGCCCGGTGCCGGCGCCTCTGGCTACTACCGGCACTTGCTCGGCGTGACAGATTTCGAGCAGCTTTTGCACTTGTTCCAGGCGCCGGGGCAGGGCCACCAGCATTGGCATGGTGCGGTAGGCCGAGAGGCCGTCGCATTCGTAGGGCTTGAGTTCTTCTTCGCGCCAGAGCAGGTCGAGGTCGGGGACTTGCTGGTGCAGCCGGTTGAGCAGGGCGGCCTTGTCCACGTTTGGCAGAACGCCGTCGATGCGCTCGTCGTACAGGATGTTCACTGTCGCGGTCCCAGAAAATCCCGATACAACCGCGCTGCCCTGGTCGGTTGCTCGACCATCGGCATATGGCCAATCCCTTCCCAGATGTCCACCCGCAAATTGGCAATGCCCTTGCTCCACACCGCCACGCTGCTGACATCGATCAACCGATCCTTGCGCCCCCACAGCAGCAGTGCCGGGCATTTGATGTCGGCGAGTTTCGGCTCCATCGGCGGGCTGGCGCGAAAGTCCTGGAAGATTTCGGCCAACTCGTCGCGACGTTGTTCATAGCGCTGGGCGACGGCGTCCAGCACCACGCCGGGCACCCAGGGCGGGTTGGCCATGGTCATGGCGTAGAACTGCTGGAATTCTTCCTTGGTGTGAATCAGAAACGGGTTGTGGCCCTTGGACAGTTGACGCTCCAGGTCGCTGACTTCCGGGGCGCTGACGCCCGCGGGGTCGATCAGCGCCACCGAGATAATCCGTTCGGGGTAGGTGGCGGCCAGCCATGCCGCGATGTAGCCGCCCATCGAGTTGCCGATCACGTGCACCTTCTCGACGCCGCACACGTCCAGCAACTGGATCATCCGCTTGGCCTGCAGGGCGATGTCGTAGCCGCCACCGGCCTTGAAGCCGGTTTCACCATGGCCGGCGAGGTCGGGGATGATCACCCGGTAGTCACCGACAAAATGCCGGGCAAAGCGCAGCCAGAGGTTTTTGTCGGCGCTGTAGCCGTGCAGCATCAGTATCCCGCTGGTGGCTTCATACGGCCCGCCTTGCCAGGTCGAGACGGTCATCTCGCTGATCGGCACGACGATTTTGTGCAGCCGATACAGCTTGGCCTCCAGCGCCATGCTCAAGTCATACAGCCAGTGGCCGATGGCCGGGTAGCTCAACCAGCTCCAGGCCACGAAAACCGCGATTGCGACAACCAGCACAAGCATCAGGCATTTCCTTCTACGTGATCAGGACAGTATGTGGTCGGCGGGTTTCAACGCCCGGGTCAAGCGGTGATAGCTGAAACTGAACCCCGGAAACATGGCGATCACATGACCGCTCCTGCTTTGATACCAACTGTGGCAGCCCCCGGACTTCCACACCGTGCGTTCCATTTCCCGGTGGATCATTTCAGTGTAGGTACGTTCTGCTTCGGGGCGCACTTCAATGCTGCGCAGACCCCGTTCTTTTAGTGTTTGGATGCAACCGAGGATGTAATTCATCTGGGATTCGATGATGAACAGCGCCGAAGTGTGGCCAATGCCGGTGTTGGGGCCGATGACGATAAACAGGTTGGGAAAGTCCGGCAGGCTGGTGCCCAGATAGGCCCGTGGGTACTGGGCCCAAACGTCCTTCAGTTGCCTGCCGTTCCTGCCGGTGACCGGGTAGGAAATGACCCCGTCGGTGGCGTCGTAGCCGGTGGACCAGACGATGAGATCGACGTCGATGTGCTGGCCGTCCAACGTGTTGATGCCGGTTTCGTCGAGGGACGCGATGCCTTGTTCGCGGCTGTGCAGCGTCACGTTCGGCCGACCCAGCGCCGGGTACAGGGTGCTGGAAACCACCACCCGCTTGCAGCCGATGGTGAAATCCGGGGTCAACTTGCGGCGTAATTCGGGGTCAGGCACCTGGCGTTCAAGGAAGCGCAGGGCATGTTGTTGAACCAGACGAATCGCCGGGTTGGAATATTTGAAGGCGATCACCCGGGTTTCGAATTGCCAGTAGATCATCCAGCGCAGCAGCTTGTAGGCCGGTTTCAGCCCCAGCAACCAACGCTGAAATGTGCCGAACGTTCGGTCGGCGCGGGGCAGCACCCAATGGGCCGAGCGCTGGAACACGTGCAGGTGTCCGACGTCCTTGGCAATCGCCGGGATCACCTGGGCCGCACTGGCGCCGCTGCCGACGATGGCGACCCGTTTACCGCTGTAGTCGTAGGAATGATCCCAGTTGTTGGTGTGAAAGGTTTTGCCCTCAAAGCGTTCTCGGCCTTCGACGCGTGGGACTACCGGCTGGCTCAGCGGACCGGTGGCATTGATCAGGAACTGCGCGTAGAACGTGCCTTTGCTGGCGGTGTGCACCGCCCAGCGTTTGCCAGCTTCGTCCCATTCGATGCCCTCGACATTGGCTTCCAGCTCCACTTTGTCGCGCAAGCCGAAGTGCTCCACCACGTACTGGGTATAGCGCTGCAGTTCGGCCTGTTCGGCAAACATCTGCGTCCACTGGTACGGCGCAAAGGACAGCGAATACAGCGGCGAGGGCACGTCGACGGCCGCACCGGGGTAGGTGTTCTGGCACCAGGTGCCGCCGAAAAAGTCTCGCCGTTCCAGCAGGCGAAAATCGCTGATCCCGGCCTTGAGCAAATTGATCGCCGCGCATTGGCCGCCAAAACCGCTGCCGATGATCAACACTTCAAAGGTCTGCATGGGCCTCCTCTTTGCCGTTGTTTATCAAATCCTCCCATCATGTATAGCCAATCTTTCGCTGTTGCAGGAGCAAGGCTTGCCCGCGAAGAACGATGACGCGGTATACCTTGATAGACCGAGTTATCGTTCTTCGCGAGCAAGCTTTGCTCCTACACAGATAGCAGGCTATTCACCGCCAGTCGGTGATGGCTATTTGAGGTTGCCCTGATAGACTCCTTTCACACCCGCAACCCCCGGTGTAATCAGATTTCGTCAGGTGGCAGAGGCCTCTATGGCAAAAACGGGAGGAAAGGGACTTTCACTGGCCAGGAGGCTCTATACATCGCGAACCCTGGGTTTGGCCCTCGGGTTGTTGTGCGTCAGTGCGGCGATGTACCCGCTCGACCCGGCGCCCTGGGTTTGGGGGATGATGCTGCTCAATGCCATCCTCTGGCCGCATCTGGCTTACCAATGGGCCCGCCGCGCCACCACTCCTTACCACGCCGAACACCGTAATCTGCTGGTGGACGCCTTTCTCGGCGGCTTCTGGGTCGCGGCCATGCAGTTCAATCCATTGCCCAGCGCGACCACCATTTCCATGATGGCGATGAACAACGTGGCCATCGGCGGCTTGCGTTTTCTGTTGGCCGGCAGCGTGGCGCAAATCCTCGGGATCGGCGCCGGATTTTTGATTTTCACCCCCGCGTTCATCCCGCAAACCAGTCCATTGCAGCTGTATGCCTGCTTGCCATTGATGTGCCTGTACCCTCTGGCTCTCGGCTGGATCTGCTTTCGCCAGGCCCATGTCCTGGGCCTGCAAAAACGTGAACTGCTGGCCCTGAGCCGCACTGACAGCCTCACCGGTTTGTTGAACCACGGCGCCTGGAAGGATCAACTGGAAGTCGAACTCCGGCGTTGTCAGCGACAGAACCAGGGCGGGGCGATTGCGCTGATCGACATCGACCACTTCAAAACCATCAACGACACCTACGGCCACGTCGCCGGGGACATTGTCCTGCGGCAGTTGAGCAAAATGCTCAAGCAAAACCTGCGGGCAGCGGATGTTGCCGGGCGTTACGGTGGCGATGAATTCTGCGTGATCCTCCCGGACTTGCCGCTCAACAGCGCCGCCGCCGCGATGGATGCGTTGCGCGATCGCTTTGCGACGTTGGGCTATGAGCAAAACCCGGCGCTGACCGTCAGCCTGAGCATTGGCCTGGCCGCCTTCAACCCGACGCACACCGACGCGACACTGTGGCTCAACGACGCCGACGAGGCGCTTTATGAAGCCAAGACCACCGGGCGCAACCGCGTTATCTGCTGCAGTGACGGCAAGCCCCGTCGTGAGATGCTGGATTCGGTTTGACTGATTCACAGCAAATCCCTGTGGGAGCGGGCTTGCTCGCGAAAGCGGTGTGTCAGTCGACATCAATGCTGGATATCAGGGCCCCTTCGCGAGCAAGCCCGCTCCCACATTTGACCGGGGCTGAACACAAAATCTGTGTAGCACTCAGTTCCTTGTGGGAGCGAGCCTGCTCGCGATAGCCGAACCTCGGTCCAAAGCCGAACGCTCAGTGTCGCATCCGGTATAGAGCCTTGCGCTGCAGTCAGGTAGGGTGTTTTTCACCCCCGACACGAAACAAGGATTGATTCATGACGTTCAAACGCTCTCGCTCCCCACTGGCCACCAGCCTCGCCCTGACCCTCGCTCTGGGTGCTTTCGCCCCCGCAGCCTTCGCCGAACCCCACAAGCAAGTCCTTGCCGACTCCGAGCAATACAAGGCTGATGCCCTGAAGCTGCTGGAGAAACTGGTCAACATCGACTCAGGCTCCGGCTATGAACCTGGCTTGACCCAGGTCCGCGAGATTGCGGTCGAGGAGCTGAAAAAACTCGGCTTCAGCATCGAACTGGTGCCGAACACCCCGGATAAAAGCAGCCATGTGATCGCCACGCTCAAAGGCACCGGCAAGGCAAAAATCCTGTTGATGGCGCACATGGACACTGTGTTCAAGGAAGGCTCGGCCGCCGAACGTCCGTTCCACATCAAGGACGGTCGCGCCTACGGGCCGGGCGTGATGGATGACAAGGGCGGCATCGTTGCCGGAATCTATGCGCTCAAAGTCCTGAAAAACCTCGATTTCAAGGACTACGCCCAGATCACCTTTTTGCTCGATGCCAGCGAAGAAACCGGCTCTGAGGTCGCCACCGACCTGATCAAGAAAACCGCCAGGGCCCACGACGTGACCCTCAACCTCGAACCGGGTCGCGCGGCCGATGGCCTGGTGGTGTGGCGCAAAGGCAGCGCCACGGCGGTGGTCGAAGTGAAGGGCAAGGCCGCCCATGCCGGCGTCGCGCCGGAGCAGGGCCGTAATGCCGCGATGGAAGCGGCGCACCAGATTTTGCAACTGGGCAAACTGGGTGACGAAGATAAAAAACCACCATCAACTTCACCGTGATCAAGGCCGGCGACCGCACCAACGTGATCCCGGACCAAGCCACCGCCAAGGCCGACGTGCGCGCGGCGGTACCGGAGGAATTTGACCGGATCGAGAAGGACCTGGCACGGGTCTCCCAGAACAAATTGATCGCGGATACCGAAGTTACCACCACACTGCAGCGCGGCTTGCCGCCGATGCCGCAGACGAAAGAGTCGGATCGCCTGATGGCCATGGCCCAGGGGATTTACGGGGAGATTGGCCGCAAGTTGACCGAAGAAGGCAGTGGCGGGGCGGCGGATGCCAGCCTCTCGGCCGGTGTCGGGACGCCGACGCTGGATGGGTTCGGGATTGTCGGCGGCGGTATTCATACACCAGAGGAATACGCAGAGGTCGAGAGCGTAACGCCGCGGATTTATCTGTTGTCGCGGATGATTATGGAGTTGGCCAAGCAGTAAGCCACTGCATTCCCCAAGTGGACGCAGGTCCCTGTGGCGAGGGGCAGCCCCTCGTCACAGAGGTTTACAGCTGTGGTTTAGCGGTGTTTCGGCCGGTATCTGCGAGCAGGCTCGCTCCCACATTTGTCCTGTGTTGATCACGAGATGTGTGTTCAACAACGATCCACTGTGGGAGCGAGCCTGCTCGCGAAGGTGTCCTGTCAGCTCACAACGTCATACCCGCGGAACCATCACTCCTTGACGCGCATAAACTCTTCCGCCCAGCGGATGTAATCCTCAGGCTGCGTATAGGTATGCGTCAGCTCGGTCGCGCTCAAATCCGAGGCCTGGGTAAAGATCTGCCGCTGTTCACGCAAGCTGTCGTATGTTGCCTTGATCGCCGCAAAGTACGCGCCATGGCCGTCGATGGTGACCCGCACGCCCAGTTCCGCCAGGCGTTTGTCGTCGCGCAGCGCCGGGTTACCGTAGGTGACCAGCATCAGCGGCACGCTCAGGTGCTCGGCGATTTTTTCCAGTTGGTCGAAGTCCTGGACGCCGACCATGCAAATCCCGTCGGCCCCGGCGTTCTGGTATTGCCGGGTGCGGCTAATGATTTCCTGGATCGGCAGGATCCCCGCATTGGTGCGGGCGATGATCGCCATTTCCTTGTCGACCCGGGCTTCCAGCGCTGCGCGAATCTTGCCGACACCTTCAGCAACGCCGATCAAATCGGTGGATTTGCGGCCGAATTGGGCCGGCAACAGGGTGTCTTCGATGGTCAAGGCGGCGATGCCGGCGCGTTCGAGTTCGACGATGGTGCGCATCACGTTCAGGGCGTTGCCGTAGCCGTGGTCGGCGTCGGCGATGACCGGCAGTTGGGCCACGCGGCCAATGCGGGTGGCCTGTTCAGCGAATTCGCTGAGGGTGATCAGGGCGAAATCCGGGGCGCCCAGTACCTGCAACGAGGCGACCGAACCACCGAGAATCCCGACTTCAAAACCCAGGTCTGCGGCGATACGCGCCGACATCGGGTCGAACACCGAGGCGGTGTGGTAACAGGTGTCAGAGGCCAGCAATTGGCGAAAGTTACGGCGCAAATCTTGATGAGAAAGCCTGGACATATAAGTTCCACCACTGCATTGGAATGGAAGGGCTTGAGCAAAAGTGTCAACGCCGAAGGAACAAAAGGCTATCACGCGGGCGGGGTCAGGAGGATGACGAATTTGTCGGGGAAGGACGCCGGGTCAAAAGATTGCAGTCTTCGCTATTCGGACGCCGTTCACCTTGTAGCAGCTGCCGAAGGCTGCGTTCGAGTGTGCAGCGCTCGCAATCCGGTGTGCACCAATGATCGGGAAAACACGATGTAGGGTTGTCATGAAGTCTTGGATGGCGGTTTTGGCAGCTACTTCGTCCGAACGCAGGCTTCGCCAACTGCTACAGAGGAGGTCGGTTTCAACCCTCAAGCGGCCACCGCCTGCTGCGCCTGATTCAACAACGGCACCGCCCGCACCGAATTCCCCGGTTGCAACTGCAAACGCTTGGCGGTCAGGCGGTCGACGATCAGGCTGTTGCCCACCAGCCGCGCCTTGGCGGTGGTGATGCGGCAGTTTTCCATGCGTTGGTTGTGGATCAGCCACGCCGGGGCCTGTTCGTCCGGGGTGCCAATGCCCAGCACCAGCGGCTGGCTGTCGCGCACGGTGCGGATTTTCGACACTTGGGCTTCAATCACCGGCCCGCCGTCAAAGATGTCGATGTAGTCCTTGTGGGCAAAACCCTCGGCATTGAGGATCTTCAGCGCCGTTTGCGTGTTCGGGTGCGCCTTGCCGATGACTGCCTGAGCCTGTTCGGTGAGCAGGCAGGTGTACAGCGGTTGGCGTGGCATCAGTTCGGCGATGAACGACTTGTTGCCCAGCCCCGACAGATGATCGGCGTGGCTGAAATCCATCTTGAAAAAGTGCCGGCCCAGACTGTCCCAGAACGGTGAACAGCCCTGTTCATCGGCACTGCCGCGCAGTTCGGCGATGAGCTTGTCGCCAAACAGTTGCGGGAACTCGGCGACGAACAGCAGCCGTCCCAGCGACAGCAACCGCCCGTTGTTGCCGTAGCGCTGATCGGGGCGCAGGAACAGCGAGCAGAGTTGCGATTGGCCGGTCATTTCGTTGTTCAGGAACAAGGTCGGAATCTGTCGCTGGATGCCCAGGTCCGGCGCCGAACTGACTGTCAGCCCGACCCGGTAGTTGTACCAGGGCTCGCGCATGCCGACAGCCCCCGTCACGGCACTGACCCCGACCACGCGCTGATCGTCGTCCTCCAGCACAAACAGGTAATCGGCGTCGGCACGTTCGACCTGTTCGGCGAAGGTCCGTTGGGACCAGCGCACACGGTGGGCCAGGCGATCTTCGTTCGCCGGCAGGGTGGTGAACCCGGGCCGGCCTGTTGCACCAGCGTCAGCAAGGCGGGCAGGTCGGTGATGTGAACCGGACGGACAATCATGATGCAGCTCCTTTGGCGCGCGTGCTCGGGCGCTGTCGTTGGGCACGGGGCCAGGTGATCCTCACAGGGCGATCAGCCGGATCGGGCTGCCGTCGGTGACGTTCAGGGCGGCGCACAGGTCGGCGCTCAAGCCCACCGGCTGTCCGGCGGTGTAGTCCAGTTCGGTGATGAGGGCCCGGTAATCCTTGAGCGACTCGTTGCTCACCAGGTAACTGCCCCGGGCGTCGATGGTCTCGACGGGCTGCGCGGTGCCGGTGTGGCTGTGGGCAATAGAGCGAATGTTCGCGGTACGCGCATAAAGCGTCGGGCCACCGTCGAACAGGTCGATGTAGCTGTTGGTTTCAAAGCCTTCGCGCTCCAGGATGTCGAACGCTTCCTGGCCGTCGGGGTGAATCCGGCCAATGCACGCTTGCGCTGCTTCAGGCAGCATCGGCACGTAGATCGGGTATTGCGGCATCAGTTCGGCGAGGAAGGTCCGGCTCTCCAGGCCACAGAGCCGCTCGGCCTCGACGTAAGGCAGGTCAAAAAAGTGTTTGCCCAGGGCATCCCAGAACGGCGACTGGCCCTGATCGTCGCTGTACCCGACGATTTCGGTGATCACCGCTTCGGAAAAACGCGCTGGGTGAGCCGCGATAAACTGCAGCCGGGCCCGTGACAGCAGCTCGGAAAAGGGCGTGCGCACCAGTGCGGCGTCAATGTGAAAGCCGCGCAGCAAGGTGTGGCCGCTGAGGTCGTGGCACAACGACAGCGCCGGCACGCCGTGCTCGATGTTCAGCTCCCGGAGGTGCTGGTGAAGTGGCGGTTGCGCAGGCTGTAGAACGGCTCGCTGAAACCGGCGGTGGCGAGGATTTCCGAGCAGCCGGTCAGACGCTGGCTGGCCAGGTCTTCGAGGACGAAAAAGTAGTTCTCCGGGCCGTTGCCTTGCACGTCTTTGTCGAACGAGGCGCAGGAGTCGAGAATTTTCTCGCGCAGGCGTTCGCTGTCGTCCGGCAGGGACGTGACGCCCACCAGGCTGTCGCGGGCCAGTTGTTGCAACTGGGGCAGGTCGGTTAACTCGACCGGGCGTAAGACCAGCATGGATGTACTCCTGTATCAAAGGGTTCGGCGGTTTGCCGTCGAACCTGACTATCACTGTCGGTGTCCACGCGTTAAAGCAGCGGTCGCCTGATTTGTTGTCAGACGCCGCCCTTTTTATTGTCAGACGTTGCTCGGGTCCGGCAGCGACGTGCTGGTCCCCAGCTTGTTCAGGAAGAACAAATAGACCACACCCAGGGCGATCCAGATCAAACCGAGTTTTTGTGCATCGACGCCCATGTTGTACATGATGGCTGCGACGATGATGAAGCCGACCACCGGGCAGAGCAGGTGACGGATCACCTGGCCGGACTTCTGCCGGCGCCAGTAGTAATTGATCACGGTCAGGTGCAGCAGCATGAAGCCGCTCAACGCACCGAAGTTCACCAGGGAGGTGAGGGTGTCCACCGCGTTGATGAACAGGTAGCAGATCACCAGCGACAACACGGCCACCAGGTAAATGCTGATGTAGGGCGTGTTGTATTTTGGATGGACCTTGGCCAGCACTTTCGGCAGTTTGCCGTCCCGCGCCATGCCAAATAGCAGCCGCGACACCGCTGCTTGCGAGGTAATGGCCACCGCCACGCCCCAGGCCAATGCCGTGGCCACGCCGGTGAGGGTCGCCAGCCAGCTGCCCGCGGCAATTTCAGCGATTTCATAAAACGCGGTGTCGGCGGACTTGAAGCCCATGCCGGCAGCCAGGTCGGTGGCGATCCAGGTCTGCACCACGAAGATCACGCCCATCACCACCAGGGTAATCAGTGCAGCCTTGCCAACACTGCGGCCCGGGTCCTCTTTGATCTCTTCGGCGAGGGTGGAAATCGCATCGAAGCCAAGGAACGACAGCACTGCAATCGACACCGCTTGCATCAGCAGGGCGAAGTTGAATGTTTCGGGGTTGTACAGCGGCGCCAGCGTCAGCTCACCGTGACCGCCGCCGTTGTGCAGGGCATTCCAGGCGTAGAACAGGAAGATCCCCAGCACCACCAGTTGCGCGAGCAGAAAGACGATGTTCATCCGTGCGGTGAAGGTGATGCCCCGCAGGTTCACAAACGTCGCGCTGACCAGGAACGCCAGGATGAAACCGACTTTCGGAATGTCCGGGTACAAGTGATTCAGCGCCATCGCCGCGTAGACGTACAGCAGTGGCGGGATCAGCAGGTAATCAAGCAGCATCAACCAGCCGGCAATAAAGCCGACATGTTGATTCAAGCCCCGTTGTGCGTAGGAATACACCGAGCCGGCAATCGGAAAAGCCCGGGCCATGCTGCCGTAGCTCAGGGCGGTGAACAGCATCGCCACCATGCCGATAATGTAGGCCAACGGTACCATCCCCGGCGCCTCGGCATTGACGTAGCCATACACACCGAACGGGGCGATGGGGATCATGAAGATCATCCCGTACACCACCAGATCCGTCAGCGTCAGGCTACGTTTCAACTCCTGCTTGTAGCCGAATTCTTCTATTTCCATGAAGCGTCTCTCCTGGTCATTCCATTGGGCAGCTTTTAGTTTTTATTGCGCTACAGCGCACAACGTTTACTTTTTTCCTACAGCAAGGGGGCGAGGTATCCGCTCCAGCGTTCAATGGCCTCGGGCGTGCGCAGCAGATCGTTGCGCACCTCGATCAATACCGATTCCAGCCCACGGGCATCACCGTGCACCGGCACGGTCATGTCCCCCTGCGGGTCAATCTTGTACGGCTGATTGCCGGCCACTTTCTTCGAATGCCGGCTCAACCCGTCGATCACCCGTTGGGCGTAATCCCGGGCCTCGCCAAACAACACGCCGGCTTCCAGCAACCGGGGCTGACCGTAATAAATCGGGGTGAAACTGTGAATCCCCACCACACGCACCGTGCGTCCCTGTGCCACGCGCTCGTCGATCAGGCTTTGCAAACGCGTGTGAAACGGCTTGAACAACGTTTCCCGGCGGTATTCCCGGGTGGCTTCACTCAGTTGCTGGTTGCCCGGCACCGGATAAATCTCGCTCTGAGCCGGAATGCTGTCCGGGGCATGGCGTGGTCGATTCAGGTCAATCAACAGCCGTGAGTAGTTGGCGGCCAGCAGCGTCACGCCGAGGGTTTCGGACAAGTGCGTGGCAAGCGCCAGAGCGCCGATGTCCCAGGCGATGTGCTCACGGGCGGCTTCAAAGCTCAACCCCAGGTCATTCAACGCCGGCGGGATAAAACGGCTGGCGTGTTCGCACACCAGAATCAGCGGGTGCTCGGAGGCTTCCCGGATCAGGGTGTACGGGGGCTCGGTGTAGAGCCCGGGTTCAGCGGAGTCAGTACAGACGGGCATAGTGCTCACAAAGGTCGGCGGGCGAGAGCTGTTCCGTCAGCGTCAGTTCCTCGGTTTTCAGGGCGAAATAAGAGTCGAGCAGTGCCTTGGGCAACGCTTCGGTCAGCGCCTCGCTGTTGCGCAGGCAGTCCAGGGCCTGGGGCAGTGAAGCGGGTAGGGCAACAATGCCCCGGGCCTGGCGTTGTTCTTCATTCAGGGCATCGGGGATTTCATCGGTGATTGCGTTCAGCGCCAGGCGTTGTTCGATGCCCAGGCGTCCGGCGATCAGCAGTGTGGCCATGGCCAGGTGCGGCGATGCGGTGGCGTCCATGGCACGAAATTCGAGGTTGTACTGCGCCGCCACGGATTTGCTGCCCAGGCTCACCGTCGGGCAGATCCGCAGCGCCGCTTCGCGATTGCGCTGGCCGAGGCAGGCATAGGAAGCGCTCCAGTGATGGGGCAGCAAGCGCTTGTAGGACACGGGCGTCGGCGCGGTGATGGCGCAGAGTGCCGGCAAGTAATGCAGGATCCCGGCGGCCCAGTGCTGGCCGAGGGTCGACAGGCCGTTGCTGGTGCCGGCGTCGTACAGCAGCGGTTGCCCGGCCAAGTCTTGCAGGCTGATGTGCAAATGCACGCCGTTGCACATCGCCTGTTCGGTGGTCTTGGGCGCGAAGCTCAGGTCCATGCCCATTTGCCGGGCGATTTCCGGGTGATTTCGCGCACGTTCACCGCACGGTCGGCTGCGGCGACACCGAGTGCCGGGCGGCAGGTAATTTCGTATTGATGCTTGCCGTACTCCGGCAGGAACATCTCCGGCTCGACGCCACCCGCGCGCAAAGCGCTGAGCAACCAGCCGCCGAATTCGGCGCCCTGGCGCTGGGCTTCAAGGGAGAACGCCCGACAATCGGCATCGCCGCTGCCCAGGTTGAACTCGTGTTCGAACGCGGCGTTGACCTGCACACCCAACTCGGCCCGATAACGTTCCACCTCGTTGCGCAGCAGGGTGCGCGGGCACGTGGCCCAAGGCCGGCCATCGGTTTCGCAGAGGTCGCCGTGGATGAAGTCCAGGGCCGGGGCATTAGCGTCCGGGCCATTGTTGACCGTCACCCGGCTGCTCATGTCCGGAATCAACCGCAAGTCACCGTAAGCCCCCACGGACTGCTCGAGGCGATGACGTCTTGCGGGGTCAGCGCGCTGTTGGCGGGTACCCAACCGATACCGGCGGCTTTGTAGTGGTCCAGCTCATCGGTGGGAAAGGAGCGACCGCGGGTGACGCCGATCAGGTCGGTGGTGACAATCGTGGTCATCGGGACGGGCAGCAGGCGCGCGTTCATGGCTGCATCTCCTGCAGGCGGCCGAGCACGGTTTGCGTGTCGGTGATCCAGCAATAACCCTTGATTGCATTGATGCAGGCCTGATGCCGGTCCGGGGTGTAGGTGGCGCAGGCATCTTCCACCAGCGTCACCAGGTAGCCACGGTCGGCGGCGTCCCGCACCGCCATGTCGACGCACTGGTCGGTGACGATGCCGGCGATCACCAGATGCCGCGTCTCGAGGTTGCGCAGCACGTAGTCGATGTTGGTGGAATTGAAGACCCCCGAGGAGGTCTTCGGCAGCACGACTTCGTTTTCTACCGGGGTCAGGTCGTCGATGATGCGCGCCTGCGGGCATCCTTTGGGCAGGTGCATGTCCGAGAGTTTGTGGTCCAGGGAACGGTCGCGGCCATCGGCGGTGAGGCTTTCGATCAGGGTGTGCAGGACGTTCTGCCGGGCGCTGCGAAAAGCACTGAGCAAGCGCCGTTGATTGGGCACTACCTGCATGTGGGTGCGGGTCAGGAAATATTCGGCGTCGGGGTCGTTGAGGTGCGGGTCGAACTGCGGTTCGAGCCAGGCCCGTTGCATGTCGACCAGCAACAGCGCGGTGTGGTCGGTGACAAAAGGCAGGTCGCGCGGCGAGCGGTGGGGGAGCGTAAACATCCTTATTTTTCCTCCAGTAGATGGGTGTCGAAGTCAGAACGCAGGGCATCGATGCCTTCCAGGCGATCGGCCAGATCGGGGCTGCGCAAGGTCAGGCAAGCAATCAGTGCTTCAACCTGCGCCAGCGCCGGGACCAGGCTGTCAAACGCCGAGACCGACTCCACCGGCGAGCTGATGATCAAATCGGCCATTTCCCGCAGCGGCGAGGTGTAGATGTCGGTGAACAGCACCACCCGTGCATGGCGATTTTTCGCCGCACTGGCCACCCGCAGGGCCTGGGACTGGTAGCGGCGATAGTCGAACACCAGCACCACGTCCTGGCGCTGCACGTCGAACAGTCGGTCGGGCAACTGGGCGTTGTCTTCCAGGGCAAAGCAGCCGGGGCGCAGCAGGCGCAAATGATTGAGCAGATAGTGGGCAAGGAAACTGCTGAAACGCCCGCCGAAGCAATGCACCTGATGGCGAGCGTCGAGTAGCCATTCCACCAGGATTCGCACGTCTTCGGGTTGCGTCAGGTCCTGGGTTTCCACCAGGGAACGATGACTTTCCGCCAGATAATGGCTCCACGGATCGTCTTTTTGCAGGTGGGCGCGGGGTTGCAACAGGGTACTTGGGGAGCGCAAGCGGTGGTCCATGTCGCTGAGCAACGCCTCCTGGAACTCGGCGTAACCGCTAAAGCCAAGTTTTTTGACCAGTCGCACAATGGTCGGATCGCTGACACCGGCATGCTCGGCCAAACGCGACATCGGGCCCAGTCCGTTACGCGGGTACTGGTCCAGCAAGGCGCGGATGACTTTGCGTTCCGACGGCGTGAGGTCCAGGCCGGGATCGGTGATCAGGTCTCTAAGAGGGGGCATCCGGGCTCCTGCTGGATGGGTGTGTCGGTTTCATTTCACAATTCGCTAAAACAGTATTTATGTAACTCATACTACATGTCTAGTGAATTTTTACACACCGGTGCCAGGCCTCAAAACGGGACGAAACCCCCGTGCCATGGGGCCTACGTGGATGTCGCCAGGGCTTGTAGGATATTGCCCATTGTGGTGTCGGATATTACCGTTTTTCATGATTGAAATAGCGTGCCTGCCCGATGCCATTGAGCCAAATGAAACGCCCTCAACGGCCCGTCTTACGGCACAATTGGCCGATTGTTTGCGGCGCTTTGACGCTTCACATTTTCAACAACAGGGTGATTTTCCGTGCAGGTGACCCGTTTGACCTTGATTTGCCACGCGCGAACTGTCGCACAGAAACTGGCGCGTTTTCCTACGGATGAGCCCGTGGAAATGGTTTGGCAATCGGCGAAGTGTTCCCGTCGTGGATCTTCCAAGGTCGCGCCGCGCCTGCTGTGTGGTCCCGAAGCCCGGACCCGCCAGACCGCCGAACTGTTTGGCAGTGATGCGCAAGTGGTCGAGGCCTTGAGGGACTGCGATTTCGGCCGCTGGCAAGGTTTGCGAATCACGGATCTGCAAAAAACCGAACCCGATGCGCTCGTGGCATGGCTGGAAGACCCGCATTCCGCGCCCCACGGCGGCGAATCGGTGGTGCAACTCGGTGAGCGAGTGGCGGCGTGGCTGGCAACGTTGGAGGCGACACCGGGCCACATCGTCGCGATCACCCACCCATATGTGGTTCGCGCTGCGCTGACGCATGTGCTGCAGAGCGACGCGTTTAACCTGATCGACGTTGAGCCGTTGTCGGCCATCGAGTTGCGGTTTACCGGACGCTGGCGGCTACGCTTGATGAGCACTGAGGCTGAAGGAGCGTTTTGATGAAAACTTTGCTGGTGATCGGCATTGGCGCCGGCAACCCGGACTACATCACGATGCAGGCGGTGAAGGCGCTGAACCGGGCGGACGTGTTTTTCCTCATGGACAAGGGCCAGAGCAAAGACAAACTGATCGACCTGCGGCGTGACATCTGCGAACGCTACATCACCGATCGCGACTACCGCTTCGTCGAAGCCCACAGCCCGGAACGCGAGCGTGGCGACGTGGACTACAAGGCCAGTGTCGAGGATCTGAACCTGGCCAAGCAGAACACCTTCCTACGGCTGATCAACGAGGAAATGACTGACGGCCAGTGCGCCGGTTTCCTGGTGTGGGGCGACCCGGCGTTGTACGACAGCACCGTGCGCATCTTGCAGGCGATTCTGGCCTCGGGGACCTGCGAATTCGAGTTCGAGGTGATTCCCGGCATCACCAGCGTCCAGGCGTTGGCGGCGCAGCATAAGGTGCCGTTGAATCGCATCGGCCGCTCGATTGAAATCACCACCGGCCGGCGGCTGGCGGCAGGGCAGGTGAGTGATGCGGATAGCCTGGTAGTGATGCTTGATGCCGAAGATTCCTACCATCAGGTGGCGGATCAGGAGACGGAGATTTACTGGGGGGCCTACTTGGGCACGCCGGATGAAATTCTTATCAGCGGCAAGCTCAAGGATGTGGCGCAGGAGATTGAGCGGGTGCGCAAGGCGGCGCGGTTGGCGAATGGGTGGATTATGGATACCTATTTGTTGCGCAAGCCTTGAAATTGGCGGTGTCTGGGCTGACGCCTTCGCGGGCAAGCCTCGCTCCGACGGGATCACCGCTAATCTGTAGGCGCGAGGCTTGCCCGCGAAGGGGCCTGGGAGAACACCTCAAAAAATAGCGTGTTCGCCTCGCCCAAACCGCTCCCGATACACCGACGGTGGCACCCCGACCACGCTGCGAAACGCCACCCGGAAACTCTCCACCGAACGATACCCGCACTGCTCGGCAATCTGCTCGGTGTTCTGGCGGGTGCTCTCCAGCAGCTCCCGGGCCCGGGCCAGGCGTTGATGCTGCAACCAGGTCTTCGGCGACTGGCCGCTGGCTTCGGTGAACCGGCGCAGGAAGGTGCGTTCACTCATCGCCGCCTCACTGGCGAGGTCGCGCACTTCCAGCGGTTCGTGCAACCGTTCCCGTGCCCACTGCATGACACGTGACAAATCGCTGCGCGGCGTCGGGCTGACCGGTGCAGGAATAAACTGCGCCTGACCGCCGGTGCGCTGTGGCGACATCACCAGTCGCCGTGCCACCGAGTTGGCCACCTGAGTGCCAAAGTCCCGGGCCACCAGGTGCAGGCAGGCGTCGATACCGGCCGCGCTGCCGGCCGAGGTGATCAACTGGCCCGAATCGACATACAGCACGTCCGGGTCGACTTGAATGTTCGGGAAGCGCTCGGCCAGTTCCGTGGTGTAGCGCCAATGGGTGGTGGCGCGGTGACCGTCCAGCAGGCCAGTGGCCGCCAGCACGAACACCCCGGAGCAGATTGACAACAATCGCGCGCCTCGGGCATGGGCCTGGCGGAGCGCGCCGAGCAGTGCTTCGGGCACCGGCGCCTGACGATCGCGCCAACCGGGCACGATGATGGTCCGGGCGCGTTCCAGCAGTTGCATGCCACCGTCCGCCAGCACCTGAATGCCACCCATGGCACGCATCGGGCCTTCATCCACGGCGACGATCTGATGCTCATACCAAGGGAAGTCGAACTCCGGCCGGGCCAGGCCGAAGATCTCCACGGCAATGCCGAACTCGAAGGTACAGAGGCCGTCGTAGGCCAGAATCGCGACTAATCCAGGGTTGGGCTGCATTTGGCGGAAAGTTCCCGGTGAGTGTCTTGTGCGCCACTTTAGCGGCAAGTGGCCGGCAGATAAAGTCGGCCTGCACCCACACAGACTTTGGAGTACAGCCATGACCAGCCTTGTTCGCGAGATTCCTGCAGCCCCGTCTGCCATTGCCCTGATGCATTTCAGCAATCGCCTGACCTTTGAAACCGACTGTTCCGACGTCTATGGCAGCCAACAGGCCTGCGAGGTGGATTTTGTGCTGGTGGACACTCGCGCCCGTTAGCCTTTGAACGCGGGCATGTGCCGGGGGCGATCAATATTCCGGGGCGCTTGATGAAGGCTGATGGTTTGGCGGTTTATCCGAAAAACACGCTGTTTGTGGTGTATTGCGCCGGGCCCCACTGCAACGGCGCCAACAAGGCCGCGGTGAAACTGGCGGCGCTGGGTTACCCGGTCAAAGAGATGATCGGCGGGGTGACGGGGTGGCTGGATGAGGGGTTTGAGTTGAGTGTTGAGGTGGCGCGGCCGGCCAGCGCGGTGGTCGGTTGCGAATGTTGAGGTAGCTGGAAAGATCGCAGCCTCGTTTCACTCGACAGCTCCTACAGGGGATCGTGTTCATCCGCCACATTGCGGCGAACGCCGAACCTGTAGGAGCTGGCGTAGCCTGCAATCTTTTGATCTTGCTTCTTCAAACTCCAGCCCACCACTGATCCAGCGCCCCCCGCAACCACTCAAACACCGCCGCATGCGCCGCACTGTCGTCCTGGCCCCGTGACAACGGCGACTCATCGCCAAAGTGCGCATTGAGCAAGACCACCGACTCGGCATCCCACTCCGGGTGAAACTGCAAGCCCACCGGGTCGACCCGACCCGATACATCTGCTGCGCACACGCCTCACTGCTGGCCAGTAACTGCGCGCCGGGGGGCAAATCGATTGCGTCTTCGTGCCATTCCAGCACCTTCAACGTTTCACCATTGGCGAAGGTCACGTTCGTCCAGCCTGTTTCCATGTCGGCCATGCGCCGCACCTTCCCGCCCAGGCTCAAGGCCAACAACTGCGCCCCGAGGCAAATCGCAAACACCGCCGCGCCTTGATCCAGAGTTGCCGCCAGCCATTGCCGTTCGTTCTCCAGCCACTCAGGCCCGGAATTGGATTCGTAGGGTCCGCCCAACAGCACCACCGGCCCGGCACTCACGGGCGGCAACTGCCCGAGGTCGGCGCGCAAGATGTTCAGCGTGATCCCGCGCAGCGCCGCCCACTCGGCAATCGCACCGGGACCTTCGGCAGGGTGGTGCTGGATCAGGTTCAACTCGGGCATCACAGTTCTCTTGGGTGGGGGCAGGTGACGTTCAATGTGCCGTAAAACATCCATCATCGCCAGTGACACTCGGCGGCGGTTTTCTTTGCGACTATTCAGTCGGATCAGTACCCAAATCTTGTAGGTTTTATCTGAAATCGGGACTTGTCCTACAGTCTTTGCACCGCCGTGGCGCACGCTTTTCAATAACGCAATCCACTGACCATTTTTCTATAAGTATTTGTCGCTTATAGACAATTTGCCCGCACAAAGCCGCAATAAACTGCCGGCCACTTCGGTTTTCACACACCGAAATTGCCAATCGAAAGCTGCCAATAAAAGCCTCCGCACACAGGAGTTATAAATGAAGAAGCTAGTGATGTTCGGTGCCTTGGCACTGTCGATGTTGTCCCTGACCGCCGTGGCCGAAGACGCCAAGCCGATCCGCATCGGTATCGAAGCCGGTTACCCGCCATTCTCGATGAAAACCCCTGACGGCAAACTCACCGGTTTCGACGTGGACATCGGCGACGCGCTGTGCGAGCAGATGAAAGTGAAGTGCGTGTGGGTCGAGCAAGAGTTCGCCGGCCTGATCCCGGCCCTGAAAGTGAAGAAAGTCGACGCGATCCTGTCGTCCATGACCATCACTGACGACCGCAAGAAAAACGTCGACTTCACCATCAAGTACTACCACACCCCGGCGCGCTTCGTGATGAAGGCCGGCACCGACGTGAAAGACCCGCTGACTGAACTCAAGGGCAAGAAAGTCGGTGTGCTGCGCGCCAGTACCCACGACCGCTTCGCCACTGAAGTGCTGCAACCGGCCGGGATTGTCCTGGTGCGTTACGGCTCCCAGCAGGAAGCCAACCTGGACATGGTCTCCGGCCGCCTCGACGCGATGCTGGCTGACTCGGTCAACCTGGACGACGGTTTCCTGAAAACCGACGCCGGTAAAGGTTTCGCGTTCGTCGGCCCGACCTATGAAGACGCCAAGTACTTCGGTGGCGGTGCCGGTATCGCCGTGCGCAAGGGTGACAAGGAGCTGGCAGACAAATTCAGCAGCGCCATCACCGCAATCCGCGCCAATGGCAAGTACAAGCAAGTGCAGGACAAGTACTTCAACTTTGATGTGTACGGCGGCGAGTAATCCAGCCGTATCAAAAAGTGGCCACCGTTGACGCGGTGGCCACTTTTTTTATGGGCTCATGATCTATCCTGCCCAACACAAAACATCACATGTAGGAGCTGCCGAAGGCTGCGATCTTTTAAGATCAAGATCAAAAGATCGCAGCCTTCGGCAGCTCCTACGGGGATTTCGCGATCCCTGCCTTCAGGAGTTCCCATGCAACGCATCGACCATCCACTGCCGTGGAGTCATCTGGGCACCGAGCGCAGCCTCAGCGTGTTTCGTTATGGCTCGGGCACCCGCAAGGTTTACATCCAGGCCAGCCTGCACGCCGACGAACTGCCGGGCATGCGCACGGCCTGGGAACTGAAGAAGCGTCTGGCCGAACTTGAAACCCAGGGCCGGTTGCAGGGCGTTATCGAATTGGTGCCGGTGGCCAACCCGATTGGCCTCGATCAGCATTTGCAAGGCGCCCACATGGGCCGTTTCGAGCTGGGCAGCGGCAAGAACTTCAACCGCGCGTTCGTCGAATTGAGCGCACCGGTGGCCGCGTTGATCGGTGCTCAGTTGGGTGAGGATGCCGAAGCCAACATCGCGCTGATTCGCCAGACCATGGGCCAGGTGCTCGACGACCTGCCGGCACCGGCGTCGCAACTGGAAGCCATGCACCGCTTGCTGCTGCGCCATGCCTGTGATGCCGACATCACCCTGGATTTGCATTGCGACTTCGACGCGGCGATTCACCTCTACGCCTTGCCGCAACACTGGCCGCAGTGGCAATCCCTGGCGGCGCGCTTGAAGGCGGGCGTGGCGTTGCTGTGCGAAGACTCGGGCGGCAGCTCGTTCGATGAGTCCTGTTCAACACCGTGGTTGCGTTTGGCGCGGGCGTTCCCTGAGGCGGCGATTCCACCGGCGAACCTGGCGACAACGCTGGAGCTGGGCAGCATGGGCGACACCCGGGTCGATCAGGCCCAGGCCAATGGCGAGGCGATTCTGGGGTTCCTCGCCGAGCAAGGCTTCATCAAAGGCACCTGGCCCGCAGCGCCGAGCGAGTGCTGCGAAGGCATGCCGTTCGCCGGCACCGAGTACCTGTTCGCCCCGCACCATGGCGTGGTCAGCTTCCTGCGCGAGGCCGGTGAATGGGTGGAGCGGGGCGATGCGTTGTTTGAAGTGGTCGATCCGTTGAACGATCGGGTCACGACCGTGAAGGCCGGGACCAGTGGCGTGTTGTTCGCGATCGATCGTGGGCGCTACACCGAGCCGGGGACGTGGCAGGCAAAGGTTGCCGGGCGTGAGCCGTTTCGGGTTGGGAAGTTGACCAACGACTGATCCAGCATCATCACTGCCTGTCAGGGCCTCATCGCGAGCAGGCTTTGCTCCTACGGGCGGACAACTTGTAGGAGCAAAGCTTGCTCGCGATGGCTGCTTCAGCCACACCAAAGAAGCTCGCGATGTTAGGGTATCCCCCGAATCCTGCGCCCTGTGAAGGAAGATTTATGCTGAAGTTTCTCGCTCTGTTCATGCTCCTGGCGTCCGCCACGGTCAACGCTCAAACCCCGCTGCACACTGATCTGCCGCTCAAGTACCTGGAACAGGCCAACCCTGATTCGCACAACCAGCCGCTGGTGATTTTCCTCCACGGTTATGGCAGTAACGAGCGGGACCTGTTCGGGATCAAGGATGACCTGCCGGCGCAGTACAACTACCTGTCGGTGCAGGCACCGGTGGCGTTGGATGAGGACAGTTATCAGTGGTTTCGCAAAAAGGGCGAAGGCGCCTACAACGGTGAGACCGATGATCTGAAGACCAGCGGCCAGGTATTGCTCGATTTCATCGCCCAGGCGGCGACGAAATATCACACCGAGGCCAACAAGGTGTTTCTGGTGGGGTTCAGCCAGGGCGCGATCATGTCTTACGAGGTGGGTTTGCGTCATCCCGAAGCCGTGGGCGGGATTGCCGCGTTGAGCGGGCGGATTCTGCCGGTGCTCAAAACAGAGCTGAAGCCGGATGAAAAACGCCAGAAACTGGCGATTTTCATCGGTCACGGCACCGTGGACAAACGCTTGCCCTACGTCGACGGCACTGACGCCGACAGCCTGTTGCAGCACCTGTCACTCAAGCCGGAGTTCCATGGCTACGAAGGCTTGGGCCACAACATCAGCGCTGTCGAAATACAGGACTTGAACGCCTGGTTGCTGCGGCTCAACCCCTGATTCGAGCGGGTTTACTTACCGGTGATCTGGTTGACCAGCGTATCGTGGCCAGCCTTGTCGTTCGGGCGAGAGATGATCTGAATCACCGCCATTCTGTTGCCGGAGCCGGCCATCAGTGTGGAGGTAAGGGTCTTGCCTCCGCCCTGGGTGGAGGTACTGTCAACCTGGCGTAAACCCAGGCCCGTGCTTTTCTGGGTCAGGCTTTTTTCGCTCAACTTGTTGAAGTCCGGCAGCGCCTTGCGTTGTGCGGCATCGAATTCGGACGCGGTGTTGTCGAGGAACTCGCCGTCGTTGTCCTTGACGGTGACGCCAGGTGGCAGGTTGTTTTCAGCCGCGATCACCACGGTTTTGGTGGCCTCGTTGGCGTACATGGTGCCCGTTGCGCCGGTCGCACCGGAGGGCAGCGGGTTGGCAACGAAGCCCTTGGGCAGGGTGAAGGTGAACTTGCCGCCGAGCATCGATACCTTGGCGGGCGCTGCGTCGTTGGTGGCTTTGGCGGCATAAGCAGTCACGGCCCCCAGGCTGGCAACCGCCGTCAGCAACAGGACAACGGCTTTTTTACTGAACAATGACATCGGAACTCTCCAGGGATGGTCGCGCTTTGGCGCAATCATCCCACGGAATGCATCCCCGTAGCAGCTGCCGAGCCCCTGCGAGGCTGCGTTCGGCGGCGAAGCCGTCGCAAACCCTATGCACACGGTCAACCTGACACACCGCATCGTTTGATTTCGCGACGGCTTCGCCGCCGAACGCAGCCTCGCCGGGGCTCGGCAGCTGCTACGGGAAACAGATTGCAGTGGGTTCCTTCATCGAACTCAACTTTGAGCACGCGTTGTTCCTTCAGCCCTTGAGCGCGCTATTCCGCCGGTCCGGCGCCGGTTTTGCCAGCAAGCGGCGGGTCACCCCAAGCATGCCCACAGACACCGCCACGCCCAGTGCAAACGCGCTTAAACCGAGGCTGGGCAAGGTCAGCGCCAGCACCAGACAGAACGCCGCGAACGAGTACATGCCGGTGGCGGTGGCGCGCAACAACGCAGCAGTGAAGGCGGGGCCACGGGTTTGCTGGGAGAACACCGCCATCACACTGCCCAGTACCGGGAACACCGCAAGCAAACCGCTCCAGTGTTCGCCCACGGTACTGGCCAGTAACGTGACGGCCAACGTCAGCAAGGCCCCGGCGACCATGCGCAGCAGCAGCTTGTCGGACTTGGGCTTTGTCCCTGAAACAATCGGCTGTACCGCCGGAAACAGGTACGGCGCCGCCAGCAGGGCAGTGGCGGCGGCGATGACCGAGAATGTCAGGGACGGCGGGATCAGCGACAGTACGATGGCCGCCGTGGCCCACACCAGCATGGACATCGCCAGCGCCCACGGCCAACCGGCTCGTTGGGCGACTTGGGCGTACGTCACGCAGAAGGCAATCATCGCGAACATCGCCGAGAGCGCGGCGGTCGAAGCCTGGGCGGCAAACACTTGACCTTGCTCAATGGCGAGGAAAAACAGAATCGGCCCGACCACCACCGGCAATCCCGACAGCCAACCGGCCACGCTCGGCCCCCAACGTTTGCCCGCCAGGGAAATCAGCAGCAGAAACCCGGGGATCACCAGCAGTTTGAGCATCAGCACGCACGCACCTCCGACCTGTGTGAGGCGGCCACGTTAGCATTGTGTGCGATGGATTGCGCTAGAGGTGGCTGGGTTTTGTATACAAAACCTTACCCTCGAAAATTGTACGGAGCCGCTTTTTGCGTATAGCTTTTAAAGAGATCTCCAGCGTACGTCGAGCCGCCATGAACAGATCACGATCACGCCTTCGTCACAGTCTCTGGCTGCTCGTGTTGCTCGGCACGCACGCGCTGGCCAGTTGGCAAGACGCACTGCCCGGTGCGCAGATCGTGGGTGCCGGCGAGTGTCGGGTGTTCGGTTTTGACGTCTACAACGCCCGGCTCTGGAGTGCGGCGCGGCCCGCTGGCGACGGACCAGCCATTTGCCCTGGAACTGATCTACCAGCGCAACATTTCCCGGGACGACCTGGTAAAGGCCAGCGTCGATGAAATCAAACGGTTGTCCGGCTCCTCGGTCAGCGCCGAGCAACTGGCCGGCTGGCAGATCCAGATGCAACAGTCGTTCGTCGATGTCCAGGCCGGCACCCGGATCACCGGGGTATATTTGCCGGGGCAGGGCGCACGGTTTTTTGTCGGCCAGCAACTGCAGCACGAAGTGAATGACCCGCAATTCGCCCGAGCCTTCTTCGATATCTGGCTCGACCCGCGCACCCGTAATCCCGAGTTGCGCCAGCAATTGCTGGGCACCGCCAAACCTTGAGGACATTCGATCCTCGTAGGAGCTGCCGAAGGCTCGGGCCGCGTTCGGACGATCTTTTGATCTTCAACTATTTCAATGTCGGCAAAGATCAAGATCAAAAGATCGTCCGAACGCGGCCCGAGCCTTCGGCAGCTCCTACGCCAGTTGGTGTATAGCCTGGACGTGGTCGAAACGTCTAAGCTGCGCCTTTGCACCTGCCGACGGATGTTTGCGTGAACTTCAGTTTTTTGCCCAAAATCGCCACCGCGCCGTTTTGCCCGCCGGAAGTGGCTGGCAGTGTTGCCGTTGACCCCGGCGCTACGTTCTTCAAGCGCCTGCTGCGCTTTGCCGGCCCGGGCTTGCTGGTGTCGATCGGCTACATGGACCCGGGCAACTGGGCGACGGCCATCGAGGCCGGTTCGCGGTTTGGCTACAGCTTGTTGTTCGTGGTGTTGCTGGCGAGCCTGGCGGGGATGGTCGTGCAGTGTTTGTGTTCGCGACTGGGCATCGCCACCGGACGTGACTTGGCGCAATTGTCCCGGAGCGCTACAGCACCCGTACCGCCCGCACGCAATGGTTGCTGGCGGAAATCTCGATCATCGCCACGGATCTGGCCGAAGTGCTCGGTTGCGCCCTGGCGTTCCATTTGTTGCTCGGCTGCTCGCTGACCTTCGGCATCGCGCTGACCGCCTTCGACACGCTGCTGGTGCTGGCCTTGCAGAACCGTGGCTTCCGCCGGCTCGAAGCGATCATGCTGGTGCTGGTCGCCACCATCGGCGTGTGTTTCTTCGTCGAGCTCATGCTGATCAAACCCTACTGGCCGGACGTCGCCCGCGGCTTCACGCCGTCACTGGCGGCCATCGGCGATGCGGCGCCGCTGTACATCGCCATCGGCATTCTCGGGGCCACGGTGATGCCGCATAACTTGTACTTGCACACCTCGATCGTCCAAACCCGGATGATCGGCCAGGACCTGGCCAGCAAGCAGGACGCGGTCAAACTGGCGCGCATCGACACCATCGGCTCCCTGGCCCTGGCCTTGCTGGTCAACGCGGCGATCCTGATTCTGGCGGCGGCCGCGTTTCACGCCACCGGGCATGGCGATGTGGTGGACATCCAGGACGCCTATCACTTGCTCGATCCGCTGGTGGGCGGGGCCTTGGCCAGCGTGCTGTTCGGCGTCGCGCTGCTGGCCTCGGGGCAGAGTTCGACCTTCACCGGGACCATCGCCGGGCAGGTGATCATGGAGGGTTACCTGAACCTGCGGATTCCTTGCTGGCAGCGGCGTCTGATCACCCGTGGGCTGGCGCTGATCCCGGCGTTTATCGGCGTGTGGCTGATGGGCGACAACGCGATTGGCAAGCTGTTGGTGCTGAGTCAGGTGGTGCTGAGCCTGCAATTGCCGTTTGCGTTGTACCCGTTGATCAGCATGACCAACGACCACAAGTTGATGGGGCCATTTGTGAATCGGCTGCCGACACGGGTGTTGGCGTGGGGGTTATTCGGGGTGATCAGTGCGGCGAATGCGTGGTTGATTTTGCAGTGGGTGGTTTGACGATCAAAAATCAAAAGATCGCAGCCTTCGGCAGCTCCTACATGGGAATGCGTTCTCCTGTAGGAGCTGCCGAAGGCTGCGATCTTTTGACTTTGATTTTCGACGGTTTCCCGATCACAGATGATCAAGATCAAGATCAAGATCAAGATCAAGATCAAGATCAAAAGATCGCAGCCTTCGGCAGCTCCTACAGGGGAGCGGGTTCACCGTTTCAGTCAGGTGTATGACCCGGTGCGACGGGAGTCGCACCGGGGGTGTCGCCAGACAGCGAGCGGATATTCGTGGGTCCCCGCACTGTCTGTTGAACGCTTTAAGCCCGTTCGATCGCCAACGCTACGCCTTGACCACCACCGATGCACAGGGTGGCGAGGCCTTTTTTGGCGTCACGCTTGATCATTTCATGCAGCAACGTCACCAGCACTCGGCAACCCGACGCGCCGATAGGGTGGCCCAGCGCAATGGCGCCGCCGTTGACGTTGACCTTGTTCAAGTCCCACTCCAGGTCCTTGGCCACTGCCAAAGATTGCGCGGCGAAGGCTTCGTTGGCTTCGATCAGGTCCAGTTGGTCGATGGACCAGCCGGCCTTGCTCAGGCAGCGACGAGTCGCCGAAACCGGGCCGATGCCCATGATCGCCGGGTCGACACCGGCGTTGGCGTACGCGGCGATTTTCGCCAGTACCGGCAGGCCGAGGGCCTTGGCTTTTTCGGCGCTCATCAGGATCACCGCAGCGGCGCCGTCGTTCAGCGACGAGGCGTTACCGGCGGTCACCGAACCGTCCTTCTTGAAGGCCGGTTTCAATTTGCCCAGGGACTCGGCAGTGGTGCCGGCCCGTGGCTGTTCGTCGGTGGCGAAGGACAGCGGATCGCCCTTGCGCTGCGGGATCAGGATCGGCGTGATCTCATCGACAAAACGCCCGGCTTCGATGGCTGCCGTGGCTTTTTGCTGGGAGGCCGCGGCGAAAGCATCCTGTTGCTCACGGGTCAGGCTGTACTTGTCCGCCAGGTTCTCGGCAGTGATACCCATGTGGTAATCGTTGAACGCATCCCACAGACCGTCGCTGATCATGGTGTCGACGATTTGCGCGTGACCCATGCGCAGACCGGTGCGGGCGCCGGGCATGACGTAGTTGGACAGGCTCATGTTTTCCTGGCCGCCGGCAATGATCACGTCGGCATCGCCGCAGCGAATCGCCTGGGTCGCCAGGTGCAGGGCTTTGAGGCCCGAACCGCAGACTTTGTTCAGGGTCATGGCTGGCACGGTAAACGGCAGGCCGGCCTTGATCGCCGACTGGCGTGCAGGGTTTTGCCCGGCACCGGCGGTGAGCACCTGGCCCATGATCACTTCATCGACTTGCGCCGGGTCCAGCCCGGTTTGCGCCAGCAACTGACGGATCACCGCCGCACCCAGATCAACGGCGGACACACCCGCCAGGGCACCCTGGAAACTGCCGATGGCGGTACGGGTGGCGGCAACAATAACGACGTCTTGCATGGAAAAATTCCTCACTGGGCAGCGAATTGCATTTCAGGAACATGATCCGGCACGATCAGTTTGCCGGCGGTCTTGGCGACAATCTCTTCGACGCTGACACCAGGTGCACGTTCTTTGAGAATGAACGCGCCGTCCTTGATTTCCAGGAAGGCGAGGTCGGTCAATACGCGCTTGATGCATCCGGCGCCGGTCAGCGGCAGGCTGCATTTGGACAACAGCTTGGACTCTCCATCCTTGGACGCATGGGTCATGATGACGATGATGTTGTCTGCGCCAGCGACCAGGTCCATCGCGCCGCCCATGCCCTTGACCATTTTGCCGGGGATCATCCACGAGGCGATGTTGCCTTGCACGTCTACTTCAAAGGCGCCCAGCACGGTCAGGTCGACATGGCCACCGCGGATCATCGCGAAGGACTCGGCCGAGGAAAAATCGAAGCGCCGATACGGGCGGTCACGGTTTGTTTGCCGGCGTTGATCATGTCGGCATCGATGGTTTCTTCAGTAGGAAAAGGCCCCATGCCGAGCAAGCCGTTTTCCGACTGCAGCATGACTTCCATGCCTTCAGGGATGTAGTTGGCGACCAGGGTCGGGATACCGATGCCCAGGTTCACGTAAAAGCCGTCCTGCATTTCGCGGGCGACGCGTTGAGCCATTTGTTCGCGGGAAAGTGCCATTGTTGTTATTCCTTCATTCGGGCCGGGGGCAGGGGATCACTTACGCACGGTGCGCTGTTCGATGCGCTTCTCGAACGTGCCGCAAATGATCCGGTCGACGTAGATGCCAGGGGTGTGGATCTGCGACGGTTCCAGCTCGCCGGGTTCGACGATTTCTTCGACTTCGACCACGGTGATCTTGCCGGCGGTGGCGGCCAGCGGGTTGAAGTTCTGGGCGGTGTGGCGATAGATCACGTTACCGAAGTGGTCGGCTTTCCAGCCTTTGACGATGGCGAAATCACCGGTGATGGATTCTTCCATCAGGTACTGGCGACCTTGGAATTCGCGCACTTCCTTGCCTTCGGCGACCGGGGTGCCGACGCCAGTGGCGGTAAAGAAGGCCGGGATGCCGGCGCCGCCCGCGCGCATTTTTTCGGCGAGAGTGCCTTGGGGGTCAGGTCGACTTCGATTTCGCCGCTGAGCAGTTGCTCTTCGAACAGCTTGTTCTCGCCGACGTAGGAGGCAACGACCTTGCGAATCTGCCGGTCTACCAGCAGCACGCCGAGGCCGAAACCGTCGACGCCGCAGTTGTTGGAAACCACCGTGAGGTCGCGGGTGCCTTTGCGCTTGATCTCGGCGATGAGGTTTTCCGGGATGCCGCACAGGCCGAAGCCGCCGGAGATCACGGTCATGCCGTCTTCAAGACCTGCAAGGGCTTCCTCGTAGGAGCTCACGCGCTTGTCGAAACCTGCCATATGCACCTCTTTTATTCTTTATGGGCGGCTGGCTAGCCGTAGTGGGAATGAGTGTCTCGCCAGAGTATTCATTTGTTAAGTTGATTTTTAAGGTTGATTGATAGATAAAACTCACTAATACCCCTGTAGGAGCTGCCGAAGGCTGCGATCTTTTGACGTTGATCTTTTGTGATCTTCAAGCCGCCGAAAATCAAGATCAAAAGATCGCAGCCTGCGGCAGCTCCTACGCAACTGGAGCAAAGCGACGATGACCGTCAAGCAGATCCGCGCCTTCCTGGCCGTGGCCCAGAGCCTGAGTTTTGCCGTGGCCTGCGAGCGCCTGCACCTGTCGCAATCGGCGTTGAGCCTGACCATCAAGGCCCTTGAAGAAGGCTTGGGCGGGCGCCTGTTCAGCCGCAATACGCGCAACGTGGCGCTGACGCCCGAGGGCGAGTCCCTGGTGCCGCTGGCCCGTCGGCTGATCGCCGATTGGGACAATGCCGAAGATGAACTGCGTCAACGCTTCACCCTGCAGCGCGGGCGCGTGACCCTGGCTGCGATGCCATCGTTTGCCGGCAACCTGCTGCCGCCGATCCTCAAGACCTTCCGCGCGCGTTACCCGAAAGTCAACGTCACGGTGAACGACGTGATCAACGAGCAGGTGCTGGAAATGGTCCGCGACCGGCAAGTGGAGCTAGGCGTGTCGTTTGAGCCGGCGCACAGCTCGTCGCTGGAGTTCACGCCGTTGTACCTCGACCGGTTTGTGGCGGTGGTGCCCCATGATTCGGCGCTGGCGAAACTCGATGAGATCGACTGGCAGACTTTATTGAAGGAGCCGTTCATCACCTTGCAACGACCGTCCACGGTGCGGGTGATGCTCGAAGAGCACTTGCAGGCTCGCGCTATGAAGCTGCCGGTGGAGTTTGAAAGTCATCAGCTGGCGACGGTGGGACGGATGGTCGCCAGCGGCCTGGGCGTGAGCGCGGTGCCGGCGTTGTGCGTGCGGCAGATGCAGGAGTTGGGCGCGCACTGCATCACCTTGCGCGACCCGGTGGTGGAGCGGGCGATTGGCGTGCTGACCAAGCCGGGGCATGAACTGTCGGCGGCGGCGCAGGCGTTGTTTGATGTGCTCAAGGAGGCGAACCTTGGCCAACGGCTCAGGCCCTGAAACCGGGAACTGACGGATGTACACAGCCTTCGGCAGCTCCTACAGGGGCAGGCGGTGTGTCAGTAGGGGAAGCAGTTGTTCGCAAGAACCCTCAATTTTCATCTCCAAAATGTCATCCGCCCGGGTCTTGCCCAGATTGATCGCAATCAACGGCTTACCCTGATCCACCACCGCCCGGCACAACCTGAATGCCGAATACGCCATCAACGACGACCCCACCACCAGCAAACCCGCCGCTCGTTCCACCGCCGCCATGGCCTTGGCCGCCGTGACTTGCGCAACGTTCTCGCCAAAAAACACCACGTCCGGCTTCATCCGCGCCTCGCCGCAATGCGGACAGTGCGGTACCTGAAACCGCGCTTCAAACGCCGGGTCGAGCAGGGTGTCGCCATCCGGCGCCTGTACCGCATCGACCCCGGCCAGGTAGGGGTTTTGCGCTTCCATCAGCTGTTGAATCGCATCCCGCTCGCTGCGCTGGCCGCAGTCCAGGCACAGCACCCGGTGCAGGCTGCCATGCAGTTCGATGACGTCATGGCTGCCGGCCTGGTCGTGCAAGGTGTCGACGTTCTGGGTGATCAGCCCGCCGATCTGCCGCGAACTCTGCAAACTGGCCAGCGCCTCGTGGGCCGCGTTCGGGTTGGCCAGACGCACCCGCGGCCAACCGAGCATCGCCCGTGCCCAATAGCGGCGCCGGGACTCGGGGGCGGCGAGGAACTCCTGATACATCATCGGTTGCCGGCCGCGGCGCACGCCCTGGTTGTCGCGGTAGTCCGGAATGCCCGACGGGGTGCTGATGCCGGCACCGGTCAGGACAGCGAACGGCTGGTCGGCCATTAACTGCTGAAGACGGTCGAGTTGTTCGCGGATGGGGCTATCGAGCATGTTCAACACTCCGCAGAGGCCTTGAGTGTTTGCAAGATAGCATTTGCCGTCACGCCGTATCGCGACCTGTAGCAGCTGCCGAAGGCTGCGTTCGGCTGCGAAGCAGTCGTGAAACCGGAGTTCGCGATCCTTCTGATACACCGCGCAACTTGGATTCACGACTGCTGCGCAGCCGAACGCAGGCTTCGCCAGCTGCTACAAGGGCTGTGGTTTTCTTATTTACGCGCCTCCAAAATCAGGTTGAACGGTGTTTCCGTGGCCCGCCGGAAATGCTTGAACCCGGCCTCGGTGAACACCTTGCGCAACCGCGCTTCGCCTGCCTGGGCGCCGAGCCCGAGGCCGACTTCCTGGGACAGCGAGTTCGGGGTGCAAATGAACGTCGAGGCCGCATAGAACAACCGCCCGACCGGGTTGACGTTGTCGTCGAGAGCATCGTTGGCGTAGGGCTCGACCAGCAGTACCGTGCCGTCCGGTTTCAGCGAGTCAAAGGCGTGCCGCGCCGCGCCCACCGGGTCGCCCATGTCATGCAGGCAATCGAAGTAGCAGACCAGGTCATAGTCGGTGCCAGGGTAACTTTTGGCAGTGCCCTGGAAGAACCGCGCGCGCCCGGCCACCCCACCTTCTTCGGCGCGCTGGATGGCCACGGTGACGGAGGGCGCGTGGTAATCAAACCCGACGAACCGTGAGTGGGGGAACGCCTGGGCCATGATCACAGTGGACGCGCCATGGCCGCAGCCGATGTCCGCGACTTTGGCGCCATCCTCTAGTTTGGCGACCACGCCTTCCAGCGCCGGCAGCCACTCGGCCACCAGGTGCGCCTTGTAGCCGGGGCGGAAGAACCGCTCGGTGCCGCTGAACATGCACGGATGGTGTTCGCCCCACGACAGGGCGCCATTGCCGCGCATGGCTTTGACCAGTTTGTCCTTGTCATGGAAAAACGACGCGACCACCCCGATACCACCGGCGATGTACACCGGGGAATCTTCGATCGCCAGCGCCAGGGCTTGCTCCTCGGGCAGGCGGAACTGGCCGTCACGGTGTTCCATATAGCCGGAAGCGGCATGGGCGCTCAGCCATTCGCGCAACAGGCGCGGATGGCAACCGGTCTTGTCGGCGAGGGTTTCGGGGCTGATCAGCTGGCTGTCGGCCATGGCCCGATAGAGGCCGAGTTCTTCGCCGAGAATGACATTGGCCAGCATCGCCGCGCCGCCCATGTCGTTGACCAGTTTGCCCATGAAATCGTTAAGTCTGGCCTCGTCCATCACGTGTGCTCCTATAAAGGATCACGGTCCAGAGGCAGTGTTGTCGAGGCTTGCGCCTCTGGGCGGTGGTCGTGGGAATGAACCCCTGCGGGGGTAATTATCAAGTTTAGTTCGCCGCTCGTGCGCCGCTGTGGGAGGCGACGAAGTCCCCTTGTGGGAGCGGGCTTGCTCGCGAAAGCAGACTGTCAGTCAACCAATGTGTTGAATGTGACGCCGCCTTCGCGAGCAAGCCCGCTCCCACAGGGGGATGCGGTGTTTCTTCTATCAGATCAATGGCTCACAGGTATCGAGTCATGAGCCACTGGTCCTTTTCCCAGGCCTGGAAACCCTCGAGCACCGTCCAGCCACGCTTGGCGTAGTAGTCGCTCCTGTCCTGTGTGTGCAGATACATCCGAGACACCCCCGTGGTTTTGGCTTGTTCGCAAATCCCTTCGATCAAGCGCTCCGCCAGACCTTGGCCGCGCGCCTCGGGGCTGACGAATACACAGGCCAGCCACGGACCGAGATCGGGTCGATGAGCCAGGTCGGCCTTGGCCAGTGCCGCACCGCCCAGCAGTTGATCGCCGTCCAGCGCAATCAGGCATTTCCAGTCGCCATTGGTTTGGCCGGCGGCGAACTCGCGCTGCCAGTCGGGCAGGGGTTGTTCGGCGTATTCGTAATGGAATTGCCGATGAATCCACCCGGCGAACGTATCGCTGTATTGCGGGTGATGGGCGAGCCAGTCCAGACGCGGTTGCATGGGTTGAATCCTTTCAAAGTCGGTGACGTATAAGCGCTGATGATTGAGCGGTCGGCAATCCCAAGGCGCAGTGTTACACCGCTCTAACAGATCGACCGCCGTTTATCGGCGAACAGCGGATTCAGGCCCGTCACCGGACGACCGGCTACAACGCGGCGATGCCCCAGGGCGATAGTTGGCGAGCAGGGTAACTGCCCCAGGCGGTCACCCATAAGAAGCTGTCACCGATAACAAGAAAGAGAGGTTGCCATGCCCAAGTTCATTATTGAACGCGAGATTCCAGGCGCGGGATCACTGTCAGAACAGGAACTGAAAGGGATCTCGCAAACGTCCTGCAACGTACTGCGCGAGTTAGGCCCCGAGGTGCAATGGCTGCAGAGCTACGTCACCGGCGACAAGGTCTACTGCGTATACATCGCGCCGAACGCAGAACTCATCCGGGAACATGCCAGGCAAGGCGGTTTTCCGGCCAACAGCGTGTCGCAGGTCATGAACATCATCGATCCCACCACGGCGGAGTAGTCGTCCGTCAAAGCCTGATCCGTGTTCCAACCCGCGAGGGAGCCACGCTTCATGAGTACACCTATTGATCTTGCTGCCCTGAAAAACCGTCAGATGGTCGCCTGGGCCAGCGGCGACTACACCGTGATCGGCACCACGTTGCAGATCGTCGGCGAGCAACTGGCCGAAGCCTGCGACTTGCGCTGCGACGAGCGGGTACTGGACGTCGCCGCCGGTAACGGCAATGCCACGCTCGCCGCCGCCCGCCGAGGCTGCGACGTCACCTCCACCGATTATGTGGCAGCGCTGCTGGAACGCGGTGAAGACCGCGCCAGGGCCGAACGGCTGGAGGTGATTTTTCAAGTCGCCGACGCCGAAGCACTGCCCTTCGACGATGGCAGTTTCGACGCCGTGCTGTCGACCTTCGGCGTGATGTTCGCGCCGGACCAGCCCAAGGCCGCCACGGAGCTGGCGCGGGTCTGCCGCCCCGGTGGGCGCATCGGCCTGGCCAACTGGACGCCGGAGGGCTTTGTCGGCCAGATGTTCAAGGTGCTTGCCCGTCATGTTCCGCCGCCGCCCGTAGCATTACCACCGTCGAACTGGGGCAACGAAGCCTGGTTGCACACGCACTTCAATGACCAGGACTTCCTGACCCAGGTGACGCGTCGAACCTTCAACTTCCGCTACCGCTCGGCGGCGCACTTCATCGACACCTTCCGTAACTGGTACGGGCCGGTGCACAAGGCGTTTGCGGTGTTGCCGGTTGACGGGGCCACAGGGCTGGAAAGGGACCTTGGCGAGTTGCTGAACCGGATGAACCGAGCGGGGGAGGCTTCGCTGGTGGTGCCGAGTGAGTATCTGGAAGTGGTGATCACACGGTGTTGATGATTGGCAATGCAGATCAAATGTGGGAGCGGGCTTGCTCGCGAAGGCGGTGTGTCAGTCACCGGTGATGTTGAATGTTACGGCCTCTTCGCGTTCAAGCCCGCTCCCACACTTGATCGGTGTCTTGCACAAAATCTGCGGCTGACTCGGTCAAGTGGGAGCGAGCCTGCTCGCGATTACGGAACGTCAGATCTGCGCAATGTTCACCTCAACCTTCTTCCCCATGCTGAGGCGCGGCTCCACGGCATAGCCCAGGGATTCATAAAAACCCTTCACGCTTTCATTGGTGCTGACAATCTGCAGATTGATCTTCATGCATCCGCGCGCCGTCAAAGCTTGCTCGGCATGGCGTACCAGCCTGGCGCCCAACCCTTGTCGGCGCTGTGCCGGATGCACTGCAACCGAATAGAGCCAGCCACGTCAAAAGATCGTCCGAACGCGGCCCGAGCCTTCGGTAGCTCCTACAGGGGATCGCATTTCGGTCGCGCAAAATAAATCTGCTCCGACAACCACCACATCATGGGAACTGCTTTAATCGAGGTTCCGCAAAATCGGGACCCACGTGCAATGGATGCTTCGAACGCAACAGCCCTGCAGAACCTGCTCGCCCGCCGGCGCAGCGTCAGACGTTACACCGGCGACCCCATCCCGCTGAGCGCCGTGCTCAACATCCTGTCTGCCGGGCAGGGCCGGACATCCTCAGAGGGCAAGCGTACAGCGCCCTCGGCCCATGCGTTGTATCCGCTGACCCTGGGCGTCATCGTTCGTCGGGTCGAGGGCTTGTCACCAGGTTTCTACGCCTTCGAGCCCGATTCGGCGCAGCTCACAGTGTCCGGTCCCAGCCTTGCGGCCGGGGTTCTGAATGGCGCCGCGCTGGGTGATGAAACCTGGCTGGAGGACGCTGCCGTTGTGGTGGTGATCATCGCAAACCGAGACCTGGCCATCCAGCACTTTGCCGAACAGCAAGCGGATGGCTTGCGTGGCGCGCGTTATGTCGATTTTGAAGCGGGAGCGGTCGCGCAAAACATGTACCTGGCGGTGACGGCACAAGGGTTGGGGGCTGTGGTGGTAATGGGTTTTGACGATGGCGCAATGAAACGTACTTTTGAACTGGATGAAACCCGTCAGCCCGTGGCGCTTTTCTGCGTTGGCCAACCGGCAGTTTGATCGGCAGACTGAACATCGCCACTCTACGGATAGCGATTTTTCGACACAGGCAGGAGCTCGTTCGCAGCATGAAAAATACCAATGCACTTTTTCTGCCTGATCGCAGCGATGCTTTCGATGAGGCGGCGATGGCGTGTGCAGCCATCGCTTGTATCGAAGCCTTCACCGACGCCTTCAACGCTCGGGACCTGGCGGGTATGGATTGCTTTCTTCACTTTCCTCACGTCATCCTTTCCGGGGAAAACCTGGTGATCTGGGACCGGGCCGGGCAGCTGCCGGATGATTTTTTTGTTGAGTTGACGCGTCAGACGGGCTGGGACCATACGGTTTACCAGGATAAGCGTGTGGTCCTGGTGAGCCCTCGAAAGGTCCATTTGTATGTTCGGTATTCGCGCAATCGAGCGGATGGGGCCGTCATCACGTTTCATGAAAACCTGTGGGTGGTGACTTGGGACGAAGGGCGCTGGGGAATAAAACAGCGTTCGTATTGAGCCGCCCGTTCATCAAGACTTCACCGTAGGAGCTGCCGAAGGCTGCGCTCAGCAGCGCCGAAAAAGATCAACGTCAAAAGATCGCAGCCTTCGGCAGCTCCTACACAAGATTGTGTGCAGTGGCTGGCCAATTTATTCATTGATCATGATCAATCTTTCATCCGTCCATGCGGCGCAGTCTGGGCTTCGCGCTGAATTCAAGCGCAGGCGCGACCACCGGAGGCGATGATCGTTGCGAGGATGAAAGCGGCGATATTCGTTGAAAAGAACCGGATCGTGCTGGAAGACATCGAAGCGGCGTATGAACTGTTTGCACATCAGCGCGATGGCGTGATGAAAGTCGCTATCACCGCTTGAACCCCACATGATCCAGAAGGTAGCGCTGAACCCAATGTGGGAGCGGGCTTGCTCGCGAAGGCGATGTGTCAGTCGATATTGATGGTGACTAACACACCGCTTTCGCGAGCAAGCTCGCTCCCACAGGGGATTTGTGTTGTTCGGGCGATCAGGTGGCTTCGGCGCCCGGTTACTTGTGCCGCGAGCCGTCGAACCACTCCATGGCCGTGCGCCAGATGCAGATCCCCAGGAAGTACGCCGACATCAGCAGCCAAAGGCCCATCACCAGTGGGTTGATCACCGGGTGGTTGACCACCAGCGACAAGCTGCACAACAGCCAGATGGCGGTCACGGCGATGTTGATCGGCATGAACTTGCGTACGCGAAACGGGTGCAGGAATTTCATTCGGGTCACGGTCAGCAGCGCCAGGCCGATGACGGTGAGCAGCGTCACCCATGGCGACGGGGCGATGATGTACAGGCACAGCGCGACGACGTTCCAGGCCGCGGGGAAGCCCTGGAAGTAGTTGTCTTTGCTTTTCATGTTGACGTTGCAGAAGCAGAACAGCGACGAGACCAGGATCAGCGACACGGTCAGCAGCAGCGTGTAGTCCGGCAACGGGATGTAGCGGTAGATGAACAGCGCCGGGATGAACACGTAGGTCAGGTAGTCGATGACCAGGTCGAGGATCGAACCGTCGAAACTCGGCAGCACCGATTGCACATTGACCTTGCGTGCCAGCGCCCCGTCGAGGCCGTCGACGATCAGCGCCACGCCCAGCCACAGCAGGCAATGGATCGGCTGGTTTTCCAGCAGCGCGAGGGTGGCCAGGAAGGCCGTGACCACGCCGGTCGCGGTAAAACCATGGGCGCTCCATGCTTTGAGTCTGGCGATGTGTAAGGTTGATATCACGGGGGCGTTCTCCAGAAAGTGAAGCAAGCCAGTCAGCACCCTTCTATATGGGGGCGTCGGCAAACCGGGTCGGGTTGCAGGTATCGACCGGGAATCCGGGGATAAGGTTCACCACCTTTAAATCTTAGCGCGCTGTAGAAAAATACTTCGGATAAATCTGCCGGGCTGTTTGCCCGGATGTGGTTCTCCAGACACCACAACCCCTGTGGGCGCGGGCTTGCTCGCGAAAGCGGTCTGCCAGTCGATATTGAGGGTGGCTGATACACCGCTTTCGCGAGCAAGCCCGCTCCCACATTGGGTCGGCGGTGGGTTTACAACACCTTGCTCATAAACACCCGGCTGGTGCCCTCCGGCAGGCACGGGAGCTCGCCAAAGCGCTGCCAGCCGTGCTTCTCGTAAAACCCAGGGCCTGAAAACTCAAGGTGTAGAGCACCGCCGAACGACAGCCGCGCCGACGGCCTTCGTCTTCACAGGCCTGGAGCAGTCGTGAGCCCAGCCCGGAGCCGCGCAGCGACTCGGGTAAGTAGAACAAGTCGAGAAACAGCAGGCCCAGCGATGTACGGCCGGTCATCCCGCCCAGCACCTGATGAGTCTCAGGATCGCGGATCGTTACCGCCAGCGCCTGCCGGTCGTTGATCCCCGTGGCCTGATCATTGAAGGCACTGAGCCCGGCGCTGAGTACGTCGGCGACTTCAGGTTCGATCACGTCGCTGACGACGATCTGATGCTGATCCATGGCTGGGGTGATCCTCTGGGCGGCGGGTTAGCGAGGGTAGAACACTCGCAGCCGATGGTCATCGGGGTCAAGCGCGACGAAGGTGCGGCCGAAATCGAGTTCGGTGGGCGGTTGCAGGATGCTCAGACCGAGGCTGGACCATTTGGCGAAAATCCCGTCGACCTCTTCTGCAGACGCCACCGCAAATGCTAACTCGATGCCGCCGCCGGTCATCCCCACCGCCGGCTCAGCGGTGTGCCGCGACCAGAGCCCCAGCTTGTAGCCGCCATCAAGCACAAACAACGCGAAGGTCGGGGATTCTTCCACGGGTTTGAGGTCCAGCAGAAACTCGTAAAACCGTGCACTGACGGCGGGATTTTCGACGAACAGCAACAGATAGCGAGGCGTGATCATGGGACGGCTCCGTTGTAGGTCGCTCAAGCATAGAAGGGAGCACTGTCAGTTTCTGTCAGTAGCGTGAGCGTTTGCGGTTTGAGGGAGGGGCACGTCGGCCAAACGGTGCTGGCACAATTGTCGGGCGGGGCTATCGTTGCCTGACCGCGTTCTGCCTATCAATGAGGGCTTCGTCATGAACACCAGCGATTTGCTCGAACAACTGCTGCGGGCCGGCCAAGGCTCGACGGCGCAACAGGGCGGCGCTTCGTCGTCCCAGGGAGGCCTGGATGGTCTCGGTGGATTGCTCGGCGGCCTGCTGGGCGGTGGCGCCGGTTCCAGTGCTGGCGGTGGCGGGTTGGGTGGCTTGCTCGGCGGTTTGCTGGGCGGTGGCTCAGCGTTGGGTGGCTCGACCCAGAGCCGCTCTTCGGGCGGCACCAACTACGCGGCGCTGGCGTCCCTCGGGATGATGGCGTTCCAGGCCTATCAAACCTGGCAGCGCAGCCAGGCCTCAGCACCGCAACAGGCGCCGCGCACGGTCGACCTGTTGTCCGGCCCGGAAGTCGAGGAGCACAGCCACGCGGTGCTGCGCGCGTTGATCGCTGCCGCGAAGGCTGATGGCCGGATCGACGACAAGGAGAAACAGATGATCAGCGCCGAAATCGGCCGCCACACCGATGACCCGCAACTGCAGCAATGGCTCGACGCCGAAGTCGCCCGTCCGCTGGACGCCGCCGATGTGGCGCAATCGGCCACCGATCCGGCCATCGCTGCGGAAATGTACCTGGCCAGCGTGATGGTGGTGGACGATCAGCAAGACGCCGAGCGCAATTATCTGGATGAACTGGCGGCGGCGCTGAAGATTGATCCGCAGTTGCAGGTGCATCTGGAACAGCAGGCCAAGGGTGGCGCGGCTTAACAAGAATCCTCACTTGTGCACCGATTGATTCAACGGACGCACCCAATCCCTGTAGGAGCTGCCGCAGGCGCGATCTTTGATCTTGCTGTTCGGTGGCTTCCACATCGAAAAGAGCAAGATCAAAAGATCGCCGCCTTCGGCAGCTCCTACGGTGGGCGTGTTTTACCGGATAAACGCCTGCAAATCGGCCGTCAGCTTGTTGATCGCCGCTTTGAAGTCATTGACGGTGATTTTCTGGCTGGTATTGCTCAACTGCTCGCCAAACACCTTGCGCACCACTTTGACCACGACCTGGTTGTTGCTCGCGTCCACCAACTCGGCTTCAAGAAACAGCGTGGTGTCCTGAGTACGATGGCCCGAGGCCGCACTCACCCCGCCAACCACCGCGGCAACCGGCACTACTTCATACCATTGCATACCTTCGTTAGACGCGGTTACACCGGTGATCGCCGCCCGCAGGACAAGCGTTTTGGAGCCTGGCGGTGCTGCCTTGGCACTGCTCACAATGCGGTATTTCTGGCCGAGTACGCCCCTGGCGTTGCTGGTCATGTAGTTCTGCAATTCTTGCAGCGTCCGAAGGTCGACCCGATCGTTGGGTTTTGGCGTCGGATACAGTTCCAGCTTCATGAATGCCACGGTGTCGTAGGCGTTGGGGTTCCACGACGGGCTGACCCAGCGCATGGCCTTCTCGCCGCTGGTGGTGGTCACTTCCTGTAGGTTGTTGTAGTTGGGCAGGAAGCCCGAATACTGCTCCCGCTCGGTGACTTTCGAGGTGCAACCGCCCAGCAACAGGCTGGCCAGTGCGGCGCCGATGAATATTTTTCGGGACAAGTTCATAGTGCTGTGTGCTCCGTGGGGTGATGTCGTTATTTTTCGATAACGGTAGTTCAAAAACGCCAGGTCATGTTCCCGGTCACAACTTGAATCCAGGCATTGTCGAACTGACCGGACGTTCGAATGCCCGGCGTCGACTTGTATGAAGGATGAATCGGCGTTGCCTGCGTGAAATTATTGCTGTAGTTTTTCATGAAATTATAAAAACATAATTTCATGGAACTTCCTGTGTTTCAGCAATCCAAGCGACATGTCGCCAGCTATTACGCCCACAGTTGCGCCAATCTGCTGAACGCGCGGCCCGCGCTGGTGGGGGATCAAGACACTGACGTTGTGATCGTTGGCGCGGGTTTCAGTGGCCTGCACACCGCATTGCGTCTGGCTTTGGCCGGCAAGCGCGTAACGCTGTTGGACGCCAGCCGCGTGGCGTGGGCGGCCTCCGGACGTAACGGCGGACAGGCCATTCTTGGCTGGTCGTGTGACATGCCGCCACTGGAAGCTGCGCTAGGGTATGAACGCGCAAGGCGACTGTGGGACGGTATGCGCTGGGCCGCGCAGGAGTTGCGCGAATTGCCCGGGCGCCATGGTTTCGACTGCGATTATCGCGCCGGGCATCTCTGGACCTCGGTCATGCCCCGTCGGGTCAGCCTGTTGACCGAATGGCAACACGAGGCCTCTCACAAATGGGGCCACGATGGTTTGCAGTTCATCAGTCGTGAGCAGTTGCCTGAATGGGTGGCCAGCGAGCGTTATCAGGCCGGCCTTTACGACCCTGAGGGTGCGCACCTCAATCCGCTGAAACTCGCACTTGGCCTGGCGTCCGCTGTCGAGCGAGCGGGCGGCCGTATTCATGAACAAAGCAAAGCGTTGAGCTACCGAGAGGAGGGCGGGCGATTTCTGCTGAACACCGAGCGTGGGTCAATCCGGGCGGATGTGCTGGTGCTGGCCTGTAATGCGTATCTGGATCGACTCGACCCCCAACTCGCCAGTTGTGTTCTGCCAGTCGGTACCTACCAGGTGGCCACTGCGCCCCTGGCGCCGGAACAAGCGAGCGCGCTACTGCCGAGCAATGTCTGCGTCACCGACAACCAGTTCGTCCTCGACTATTTCCGGCGCACGCCAGATAACCGACTGCTGTTCGGTGGTGGCTGCACCTATCTGGGCGGCATGCCCAGGGACATTGCCGGGGCGACGCGACCTTTTCTGGAACGGGTCTTCCCGCAGCTCAAAGGTGTCGAGCTGGAGTTTGCCTGGGGCGGGCATATCGACCTGACCCTCAACCGCACCCCTGACATTGGCCGGCAGGGCGACCGCTACTGGCTGCAGGGTTATTCCGGGCATGGCGTGCTGCCGACACTGGCCGCTGCCCGCGCCGTGGCCGATGCCATTCTCGGCCGGCCGGATGAATTGGCGTTGTATCAAGGGCTGAGCAATCGCAGTTTTCCCGGCGGTAAATACCTGGCAGCACCGCTGGAAGCCATCGGCAAGGCCTGGTACCGGCTGCGCGACAGCATCTGATGGACCATTTTCGGGAATCCCTGGCATGAACAAGCAAGAAGAAATTGCCGCACTCGCGATCCTTATTCACGACCTGCGCAAACACAAGAAATACACCTTGAAGGACCTGGCTGACAAAATGGGTCGTTCGGTGGGTTTTGTGTCGCAGGTCGAGCGTGGCTTGTCACGGCCCACGGTCGCCGACTTGACGGCGATCAGCGAAACCCTGGGCGTGCCAACGACCTACTTCTACAGCTTGCCAAAACCCAAGGAATTGCCATGGGTCACCCGGCCAGACGAACGCCGCACGCTGTACTACGCCAACGGCATTACCGACATTCTGGTTTCACCGAAGATGAGAGCCTCGTTTTCCATGCTTGAAAGTCATCTCGAAGCGGGTGCCAGCAGTGGTGAGCGGCACTTGAGTGACAGCTCGGAACAGGGCGGTTACGTGCTCGAAGGCGAACTGACGCTGTGGCTTGGCGATGATGACGAGCCAGCCACTTTGCAGGCCGGGGACAGTTTTCAATTCGATAGTCACACCCGTTGCCGCTACGGCAATCTCACCGAGCATCTCACGCGAGTGCTTTGGGTCTACACCTGATAACAATAAAAGGAACAACAACGATGGATGCTGCCTGCTCTGATCTGCTGGCCGAAGTGCGTGCCTTTCGCCAACGCTTCCCCGAGGTGCGTTACGTCGACCTCATTTCCCTGGACATTCCAGGGCATTTTTATGGCAAGCGCTACCCCGTGGAAATGCTGGAAAAGGTCGCCGCCGGCAGCGCGCTCAAGCTGCCGCAAAACTGCGTGCTGCTGGGCGCGCAGGGTGGCTTGTTCAAGATCGGCGACTACTGCTTCAACGACGGCGACCCAGACGCATTGCGTCGGCTGGTACCTGGCACACTCAAACCGGTGACCTGGGAAGCGCAGCCACTGGGCCAGATGCTGATCACCTCGGATGGCACCGAGAAGCCGATTGTTTTCGAGCCACGCGAAGTGCTCGCGCAAGTCCTTGATCGGCTGGCGGGTAAAGGCATTCATCCGGTGGTGGCGTTCGAGCTGGAGTTCTACCTGTTCGACAAACAACTGCGCGACGGCTTGCCGCAATTTCCTCGGGATGGGTTGACGGAAGATGCCGATGACCAGCCAAACATGCACATTGAAAGACTGTCGCGCTTTGCCCCCGTACTCGATGAAATGGTCGAAGCCGCACGGATTCAGGGCATCGATACCACGGTCATCACCGCTGAACTGGGGCCTGGTCAGTTTGAGATCAATTTCGGTCACCTTGCTGACGGGCTGCGTGCCGCTGACTGGGCGGCGCTGTTTTGCCGCAGCACCCGAGGCGTTGCCCTCAAGCACGGTTACCGTGCCAGTTTCATGGCCAAGCCTTACCTGCAGCATCCGGGCAGCGGCATGCATGTGCATGTGAGTCTCTACGACGCGGCCGGTAACAACGTGTTGGCCGCCAACCGCCAACAATCATTGCGTCATGCCGTGGCCGGTTGCCTGGAGTTGCTGCCTCACTGCATGCCGATTTTCGCGCCGAACCAGAACGCTCTGCGGCGTCTGGGCGGCACGGTGAACGTCGCGACGAAAGCGAGCTGGGGTTACGAGAACCGCGATGCGTGCCTGCGCATTCCCGAGTCCGATTCGAAAAACCTGAGGATCGAACACCGTCTGGCCGGCGCCGATGCGAATCCGTACCTGGTGCTGGCGGCAATTCTGGTGGGGTTGGAGCGCGGGCTGGATGCGGGGCTGGAGCCGATCCCGTCGCTGAATGACGAGCGCAACAGCGGCATCGACTTTCCGCTGGAAATGCTCGACGCCGTGCGCGCCATGCAGCATCAGCCGCAGCTGCGCGAAGGCTTGGGAGCCGAGTTTGTCGATGTTTTCTGCGAGAACAAACGCCAGGATCACCTGGCGTTCCTGCAAGAAATCAGTGCCCGCGAATACCGCTGGTACCTTTAAAACCTGAGTCGACATCCTCGTGGGAGCGAGCCTGCTCGCGATGGCGGTGTGTCAGGCAACATCAATGGTGACAATGACGGCCTCATCGCGAGCAGGCTCGCTCCCACAGGTTTTGTGCACCTTCAATGGCGCTTAGTGCTTGCCCGTCGCCGCCAACAGCGGGGCCATTTGCTCATCGGTCAGCGCTGCGTGGACTTGCATGCTCATGTGATGCGCGGCTGAAACTACTCAGGCATCGCGCAGCAAGTCGTTGGCGTTGAGCAGCTCGTAGGCGATCTGCGGGCGCTTTTCCAGGCTGCGACGAATGGCGGCTGGAATCGCCGCGCGGGTCTTGCGGCACAGACCCGGCAGTTCCTCGATCTGAATGCCGATGCCGCGCATGGTTCGCACTTCGTTGAAGCTCGGCAGCAGTTCCACGCGAATGCCCAAGCGCTCGTACATCAGCTGCTGCACGTGTTCAAGGTCGGTCAGGCTTTGCAGGTTTTCCAGGCGCTCAAGCAGGCGTTTCTCATCCTGACGGGTCAGAAACAGGATGCGCACGTCCGCACCGGGAGTTTCCAGTAACGGGTCACGCCCGCAAATGCAGGCACCGGGTGGGCAGGGTGAACGGATCGGGGTCGAGGTCGTCATGGGCTCAATCATAGTGGCCCGTGATCGGTTTTGCCCATAGCGTGCGAGCGCGGACCAAGGGCAGGCATTTATACCAGCCTGCCCCTGATACTCACGCGAGTGAACACCGGTGTTTAGTGAGGCGCTGGCCCTTCGTATTGAACGAGGATCGCATTGGCCAGGTCTTCGTCGGTGGCGTTGAGGCCAGGGTTGTCCTGGCGGATCTGATGCAACACCGCTTCCATGTAGACCCCACGAATAGCGCCGTCACTGGCAACAAACGCAGAGACGTCATCCCGGGCCGGAATCACCATTTTGTGATCCTTGAAGGTCGAATACAGCGAAGCGGAAACCCCTGCCGAGGTCGCAACATCCTTGCCGCTTACGGCCAGGGCTGACCCGATGGGCAGGCACAATATCAGAGAAGTAATGAGTAGCATGCGGCGCATGGCGTCGTCCTCCAACAGCGTAAAGCGAAAAGGAAGTAACACATTACTTAGGAGGTGCGGCGGGGCTCAGGAGTTCAATTGATGCGCACAAACCTTGTAGAAGGGAATCAGTCATAAGTGCAGCCGATCACCGGTTGAAGGCGGCGTTGAAGGTTAATCAAGTGCCTTCAACGGGCCGGATCGTGATGGGGCAAATCCATCGCTATCAACGCAAAGGCCCGCTGCTGAATGTCGAATACCAGTACGACGCTGCCAGCAGGCAGGGCAATGTGATTGCCAACTATCGGCTGAAACCGGGCAGTGAACGCTGGACAGCGCCAGCTACAAAATGAAGGGACCAAGGTGACGTTCAGTCAGCTGGATGTGGCGCATACCAAGCCCTGAACGGGGTTGCCTGTGCGGGCCTTATCGCGAGCAAGCTCGCACACCGTGAATCTGTGGTGTTCACAAATCCCCAGTGGGAGCGAGCCTGCTCGCGATGACTTAAGTCCAGACACCCATTACGTCAGTCAGATACGGAAAGCCTGGCGCCCCACCAACAACCATTTCCCATGCTGTTTCTGCCAGATCTGCAGGTTCTCGATCTCGGTCGGCACCACTTCAGTGCCGTTGAGCGCCTGGGCCGAGAAGTGGTTGCGCACCAGCGCTGTATCACCCGACAGGGTAATGGTCTGGTTCTGCATCTCTAACGTCTTGAACGCGCTTTTGCCGGTTTCGATATCGGCAATAAAGGCTTTCTTGTCCTGGATTTTACCGCTGGAATGGCCGTAGCTCAGGTTGGCCGCCGTCAGCGCTTCCAGGCCGGGAATGTCCTTGTGCAGCATGGCTTGGGTCAAATGGTCCACCGCTTGCGCCACGTCCTTGTCCGCGGCAGCCGGGGCGGCGGCGACGTAGCCGCTGAAGAGGCAGAGAAAACCGATCAGTACCTTGGTTTTTGTCATGGGTGTTTCCTTGTTGTGGGTGGTCTCGACTGACTAATTTGTCAGTCGTCGTACAACTTAGCAGGTAATTCAGGGAGAAGTCAGCAAGCGATTCTGGCGTTCATCGCCATTGGTCGGGCGCGAGGAACGGCCCTTCAATTAGGCACTTCCAAGGGAAAACGACCCGCGGGAACTCGACCATGAATGATCAAGCAAAGCAGCAAGCCCTGGCTGCCTGGTACCAATTGCTGAGACAGCCCGAGATCCGCATGGACAGCGAAGAGCACTACGACGAACTGCTGAAGGCTGCCGATGAACTGGAGCGCAAGGGGCTCATCTCCGGCTCGGAGTGGCGAGTGCTGCTGCGCGAGGCGGGCGCCGTCTTTGCCAATTCGATAGCGGGCCTGGGAGGTGGGAGCTAGACCGTGTCCCGAGCGGTTTATGTCGGCAGCGCAGGCTGCGATCTTTTGACCTTGATCTTCGGCGGCTTCTGAAAGGGCCAAAGATCAAAAGATCGTCCGAATGCGGCCCAAACCTTCGGCAGCTCCTACGTCGACCGTGTGCAACCGTGATTCGGGTGTATCACTTGTCCGGCACGATTTTCCTGTCACGTTTTGCAAAAAAACGCCGATAAACCCCAGATCCGATACAGACCACCCAGTCCGGAACAGACGCGCGGGTTTGCCGTGTCGTGATATTCTGCGTGCCAACTTGCTTTGACCTATTCAGTTAGTGCGCCCTTGCGGCGTGCCAACAGGATCAATGTCGCTCAAGTAGCTGAAGCCAATAATGATAAAAAGTCAGTTCAGTAGGGACATATAAACTGAGGTCGATGGAACCGTCGGCCTTGTGTGCCCACCCTCCAATCCTGATGTGCGGGAACCCGCGACATGCTGCCTGTGTGCCGTGAACCAGGGGCCTTTTGCGTTGGGATGGAAGGGCGGATGGCGTTTTATCATAGGTGCAACACATGCTTAAAAAACTGAACACGGCCCTATTGGGGCTGGCTTTGTCGATGGGGATCACGTCCGTTCACGCGGAAGAGGCAAAGAAAGTCGATGTGCTGCTTATTGGCGGCGGCATCATGAGCGCAACCCTGGGCGTGTGGCTCAATGAGTTGCAACCGGACTGGTCGATGGAAATGGTCGAGCGCCTCGACGGCGTCGCCCTGGAAAGCTCCAACGGCTGGAACAACGCCGGTACCGGTCACTCCGCCCTGGCAGAGCTGAACTACACCCCGGAAGACGAGAACGGTAAAGTCCAGATCCCGAAAGCCGTTGAAATCAACGAAGCCTTCCAGATCTCCCGTCAGTTCTGGTCGTGGCAGGTTCAGCAAGGCGTTCTGAAGAACCCGCATTCGTTCATCAACTCCACTCCGCACATGAGCTTCGTGTGGGGCGATGACAACATCAAGTTCCTGAAAAAACGCTACGAAGCCCTGCAAGCGAGCCCGCTGTTCGCCGGCATGCAGTACTCCGAAGACCCGGCGGTGATCAAGAAGTGGGTTCCGCTGATGATGGAAGGGCGTGACCCGAACCAGAAAATCGCGGCCACCTGGACCCCGATCGGCACCGACGTCAACTTTGGCGAAATCACCCGCCAGTTCGTTGCGCACCTGCAAACCACGCCCAAGTTCGACTTGAAACTGTCCAGCGAAGTACAGGACATCACCAAGAACGCCGACGGCACCTGGCGCGTCAGCTACAAGAACCTGAAAGACGGCACCACCACCGAAACCGACGCCAAGTTCCTGTTCATCGGCGCGGGCGGCGGTGCCCTGCACCTGCTGCAGAAGTCAGGCATTCCTGAAGCCAAGGAATACGCAGGCTTCCCGGTTGGCGGCTCGTTCCTGGTGACCGACAACCCGACCATCGCCGAGCAACACCTGGCCAAGGCCTACGGCAAAGCCTCCGTTGGCGCACCGCCAATGTCGGTTCCGCACCTGGACACCCGTGTCCTGGACGGCAAGCGCGTCATCCTGTTTGGCCCATTCGCGACCTTCAGCACCAAGTTCCTCAAAGAAGGCTCGTACCTGGACCTGCTGACCAGCACCACCACCCACAACATCTGGCCGATGACCAAAGTCGGCATCAAGGAATACCCACTGGTTGAGTACCTTGCCGGCCAACTCATGCTGTCCGACGAAGACCGCATGAACGCCCTGAAAGAATACTTCCCGAACGCCAAAGCCGAAGACTGGCGCCTGTGGCAAGCCGGCCAACGCGTGCAAATCATCAAACGTGATGAAGCGGCCGGTGGCGTGCTGAAGCTGGGTACTGAAATTGTTACTTCCGCCGACGGCACCATCGCCGGTCTGCTGGGCGCCTCCCCAGGCGCATCGACCGCTGCACCGATCATGCTGACCGTGCTGCAAAAGGTCTTCAAGGATCAGGTTGCAACCCCGGCCTGGCAGGAAAAGCTGCACCAGATCGTGCCGAGCTATGGCACACAGTTGAACGGCAACCCTGCCAAAGTGGCTGAAGAGTGGGCTTATACCGCCAAGGTATTGCAGCTGACTCCACCGCCGGTGATCCCGCAAGTCGGGGCTCCGGTTGCTGCTCCAGCTCCGGCTGACGCTGCGAAGGCTGTTAAGCCTAATGCTGCAAGTGATATGGCTCTGTAACTAGAAGCCTTATTTGAAAAAGCCCACTGAACCGGCGACGGTCAGTGGGCTTTTTTGTGATTGAAATTCAGAGGGTTTCCACGACGCGCTAATGGACCTGTCTTTGTGGCTAGGGAGCTAGCTCCCGCTGGGCTGCGAAGCAGCCCCATAGCAATCTCACTCGTCGCTATACATCAACTCCAAACTCTCAATCCATTCATCGCTAGCGTCGAACCGCGCGTAATACGCCTGCTTCTCCAACCCGCTCAACCGAGTAAAGAACGGAAGGAAGTAGTGATCGTTGTAATACCCCTGAGCCCCCTGCATGTTGCCTCCCCACCAAGAAGCCTTGTAACCCTCAAACGCAATCCACGGCGCCGGAACAGCCCATCCCGAATCCTGAACGGTACCCAGAAAATCGACGCTATTTGTCACCATCCGAATTGTCGTGGCGTTGAACTCGGAACCGGAGTTGAAGTAGATCAAGTGCTCGCTTTTACGGACGTTTGAATAGCGCTTTACGGGATGGTTATTGAATGGTTTTTCATCGGCGAAACTGAAATTCGATTCGACCAGTGCCGCGAATTGATCAGCGTCTTCCGGTGTGATCAGAAAAGTAGCGTAATAGGCGCGAACACCGACATCCTCCAACGGCACCACTGGCGGATAGTCGGCGAAGGGACGAGCGGGGCCTGATAACGGCGGAGTAAAAACCGACTTCAAATCTGGAAGGGAGTAACCGACGACTTGCTCTTGAGGGCTGCGTCTAATGAGGCTTTTGAGTCGACTGAAAATGCTCATTTCCTGTCCTTCATCCTTGAGATGTCCAATCAGTTTCCCCCATTTTAAGCGTCGACAGGAAAACCTGATGCTCTGCAATGCACGCATCGGGGTAGGGCTGCGAGTCCTCCGGGAACTCGGATCGATACGTTCCGAAATCCAGGAAATCGTAGTAGATCTGCATCGCTTCAACAGTAAGCGGGCAGGCATCAGACCCTGGCCTGCGAAATACGCACAGACGATCACGGCCCGGGCAGTCCCTGCACAACCGCTTCGATTAACCGCATCAGCCCTTTGGCCAACGGGAAAACCAAACCGCTGACGTTAGTCGTCTTCGTATCATCACAGGCACAGACGACGGGTCAGATCATTCAGAAGCCATCGGCCTGCTTTCCCTAGAGAGCGATTTTGCATGTGCGCTGCGTAGATCGTAAGTGTGTCGGGAGTGCGCTGAAGTTCGGCGGTTAACTCAAGCGGCAGGAGGCGTCCTGAAGCCAAGTGATCCGCAATCAGATGCTCTGGCATTCGGCACCAACCGAACCCGGCGAGCAAAAATCCAGCCGCCGTGCCAAATCTACAAACCGCCACTGGTGACTGCCCGTCACCCCATAGCTAGGGCCGTCGGGAGAAACCGGATCGGAAAGTAGCAGTTGCACATAAGGCTTGAGGTCTGCACTTGTTGCCCGACGGCCTAACATCGCCAGGGGATGCCCGCTGGCGACTACTGGCCGCAAGTCGACGCTGAGCAGCGGCAGTGCGGTGATATCGTCGGGCACTGTCGGAATCAATGTGCACAGCGCCAGTGCCGCATCGCCGTTGCGCAATCGGCGCTCTGCGCCGCCCAGGCCTTCTGTAGAAAAACTCACTGCCAGATGCGGAAACGCCTCGCGCAGAGCGCGCAGGCTTTCGATGAGCGGTGCGCTAGGGACTAAAGGGTCTATGGCGAGCGCCAACTCCGGCTCAACCCCTGCTGCCGTACTGGCGGCCATTGCTTCAAACTGGGCAGCGCTTGCCAGCACTGCGCGCGCTTGAACCACGAGCACTCTACCAACCTCAGTGAGCGTTGGACGATGGCCGCTCCGATCAAACAGCTTCACACCTTGAACTGACTCAAGTGTGGCAATCGACTGGCTAATGGCAGATTGAGCACGCCGCAGGTGACGTCCGGTTGCCGAGAAACTGCCTGTATCAGCAATGGTTACAAGGATCCGCAACTGATCCAAGCTGAGATTTCCGATCATGACCCATCACTTAAACAGATGGACTTAATCATATTTACATCACTCCTGCTTAGAGATCGCATTGGGTAGAGTGTGTCGCACATCGCCTAAAGCGACAACGCAAAACCTACCGCCGCGTCACCGCGCAGGAGTTACATCCATGTCCAGGCTTCTCAGCATTGAAACCAGCTCACGTGGGGATGCTTCGATCTCCCGGCAGCTCACTCGCCGATTTGTCGCCGCGTGGGAAGCTGCACACCCCAGGGGCGCCGTCAAAATACGGGATCTAACGGACACTCCGCTTACGTTCGTGACGGCCCCCTGGTTACAGGCTTACTTCACCCCGCAAACCCAACATTCGCCTGAAATGAAAGCCGTGTTGCAGCTATCCGATGAGCTTGCGGCCGAGTTGCTGGAAACCGATCACGTGGTTATTTCAACGCCGGTCTACAACTATAACGTCCCTGCGGCGCTCAAGGCGTGGGTGGATCACGTGGTTCGTAAAGGCCTGACCCTGGGCTTTGATGGTAAAGGGCTGGTGACCGGTAAAAAGGCAACGGTGCTGCTCGCCTCGGGAGGTGTATACACCAACGACTCGCCGATTAGAGACCGTGACATAGCGACCCACTATTTGAAACTGATCCTCAACGTCCTGGGTATCACTGATGTCACCTTTATTGCGGCCGGCGGCGCTAAAGCTGTAGATCTCGGAGAAATCGGCATGCACGATTTTCTGGATACATTTGATCATCAAATTCAAAAGTCGCTGGTTTAGACGGCACTTCTCCTGGCCCATACGATTCCACAGCGCCAGCCGTGCAAAGACCACCACAGGACGCGCCGCCAGCAGGCAGCCCCGCCTGACAGAAGTGTTCCCAGTGAGGCGGGTAGGGTGCCACCTTGTGCATCCGTTTCGCGGCCACCCAGCACCGCAAACTCGCCATACTGGCTAATCGCATCGGTGGGAATGGCTCCGCCGGGACTGGCGTAGCTGATCGTCCCGTCGGGCAGTGTGCAGGGTTTTGTAAAATCGTCTAGAAAACCCATACGCATTCACTGCCAGGCTCGTTCAAGCCTCTGGCAGCATCGCCGGTCGGGCCGAAGGAGATACAGGAGGGGTTTTGCTGGCCATTTTCGTCAGGGGAAAACCAGATTTCGTGGCAGTAGCGGTTGTGCATGGGGAGCGCTATTTCGGTGAGGATGAGGGTTTGTGACTGTAAAAATAAGTCTGTCCCGTCTCGGTCCCAAGGTGGAGTGGGCCCGGTTTGGTTTGCAGATCGGGTAATTGTAAGTATGTGGTACTTGGCGAGTCGATTCTAATTTCGTAGATGACCCAACGGGCTGATTTGGGACGAATTCTGCCCTCCATGAGAGGCCGGAATCGGCTGTGGATTCAACCGGTCACGACAGGCAGAAAACGGCCGATTCTGTTGAAAAAGTCGCTCAGGCCTGTCTACCCATCGACCGGTGAAAAGGCCTTTTTTCACGCTGCTACGCAAAATCTGAGTCCTGAGTCTTCTGCGCAAAGCACGGATTTCAATCTCAGACGCGTACTTATTTGCCGTGGAAACCGCAGCCGACTGTTTTCAACAGAATCGGCCAAAAGGGGCCCTTCAGATGTGTCTACAAACCCAGGTCGATTCAGTGAGTGGGAAATTGCATGCCAGATGACCTGCCATTTGCATCGGTCGTGACCACGTGTGGTCAGCAAAGGCAATGGCGTGATACCGGCAGGCCTGAAGCTGTTCGCCATTCGAGTAACCGGCATCGTTAGTCACGTTGAGTTGTGGCTGCTGTAACTCATCTTTGGCAGCTTTCGCCATCGACTCAAACTGCTGCCGGTCTGCACTGTCCCGAGTCACCTCCTGGCTGAACGCTACACCGCACGCAGGTGTATGCCTGTCACGAAATGAAAAGCCATTGTCGTCTGATGAGAAGCGTCTCATCGACCTGCGACCTACAGTCCAATCAGCGCAATTCGACGCAGCACGCCAAATTTATAGATTGGAGAAATATACGCATGGCCAAAGCCGTACGCTTCTACGAAACCGGTGGTCCCGAAGTCCTTCGCTATGAAGACGTCGAGGTAGGTGAACCTGGCCTGGGTCAGGTTCGCCTTCGTCATGTGGCGGTCGGCCTGAATTATGCTGACACCTACTTTCGCAATGGTACTTATCCGATCCCGCTGGCTAACGGCATGGGGGTCGAAGCCTCCGGTATGGTGCAGGCGGTCGGCGAGGGCGTGACTAACGTTGTGGTGGGTGATCGCGTCACCTACACCGGCTTTCTCAACACCCTGGGTGCCTACAGCACCGAGCGACTGATCTCGGCCGAGCCACTGATCAAGCTGCCGGAAACCATCAGTTTCGAGACCGCCGCGGCCATGACCATGCGCGGCCTGACGTCTTCGTACCTGATGCGTCGCATCTACAATTTCAAGGCGGGCGACAGCATTCTGCTGCATGCCGCTGCCGGTGGCGTCGGCCTGATCGTCTCGCAGTGGGCCAAGCTGCTGGGCCTGACGGTCATCGGCACTGTGTCCACCGAGGCTAAAGGCGAGATCGCCCGGGCTCATGGCTGCGACCACGTCATCAACTACAGCCACGAAGACGTCGCCAAGCGCGTTCGCGAGCTGACGGACGGAGTCGGTGTCAATGTGGTGTTCGACAGTGTCGGGAAGAATACTTTCATGGGCTCCCTGGATTCGCTCAAGCGCCGCGGCCTGATGGTGTGCGTGGGGACCGCATCCGGCCCGATCCCGGCGTTCGACCCGGTACTGCTGGCGATGAAAGGCTCGCTGTTCCTGACCCGTCCTGCCCTGGCCGACTACATCGCCGACCCTGTGGAGAAAGCGGCCCTGGCCGGCGAGTTGTTCGATCACGTCGGTAGCGGTCGAATCAAGATCGAGATCAATCAGCACTATGCGTTGCAGGATGCCGTGCAGGCCCATCGTGACCTGGAGTCACGCAAGACCACCGGCTCGTCGATTTTCATCATTTAAGGGAGCCGCTTGCCGTGAGAGTCGAACAACTGACCTGCAACATCGGCGCGGAACTGATCGGCGTCAATCTCGCCGACGCCATCCATGACGATGGTCTGTTTGCCGAGATTCGTGTCCAGCTGCTCAAGCACCGCGTGGTGTTCCTGCGCGACCAGGACATCAGCCGTGCCGAGCACGTGGCCTTCGCCCGACGATTCGGCGAGCTGGAGGGGCATCCGGTGGCCGGCAGCGACCCGGATCATCCGGGGTTGGTGCGTATCTACAAACGTCCGGACCAGCCGGCGGACCGCTACGAGAACGCCTGGCACACCGACGCCACTTGGCGCGAAGCTCCGCCGATGGGTTGTGTACTGCGCTGCGTGGAGTGCCCGTCGGTGGGCGGCGATACCATGTGGGCGAACATGGTGCAGGCCTACGCGCAGCTGCCTGATGACGTGAAGGTGAAGATCGCCGACCTGCGCGCCCGTCACAGCATCGAAGCGAGCTTCGGCGCGGCCATGCCGATCGAAAAACGCCTGGCGCTCAAGGCGCAGTTTCCGGATGCCGAGCATCCGGTGGTGCGCACTCATCCGGAAACCGCTGAAAAGGTGCTGTTCGTCAATGCCTTCACCACGCACTTCAGTAATTTCCATACCCCCGAACGGGTGCGCTTCGGCCAGGACGCGAACCCTGGTGCATCGGAGCTGCTGCGCTACCTGATCAGCCAGGCGTACATCCCCGAGTATCAAGTGCGCTGGCGTTGGAAGCCCAACAGCATCGCCATTTGGGACAATCGCAGTACCCAGCACTACGCCGTCATGGATTACCCGCCCTGCCATCGCAAGATGGAACGCGCCGGCATCATGGGCGACAAGACTTACTGATCCACTGCTTGTGAACTCTCACATGTGTCCGCCCGGCATAGCCCGCCGCGTGGGTAACAAAAATAACAGGAGCCACTCATGCAATTCTTCGACGATTCCCTGCACCCGGAAAACATGGAAAAGGTGGTGATCACCGTCGCCCCGTACGGCCCTGAATGGATGCCGGAAGACTTCCCCGAAGACATTCCGCTGACCATGGACGAACAGGTACAAAAGGCTGTCGACTGCTACGAAGCCGGTGCGACTGTATTGCACCTGCACGTGCGCGAACTGGATGGTAAAGGCTCCAAGCGCCTGTCCAAGTTCAACGAGCTGATCGCCGGTGTGCGTGAAGCCGTGCCGGATATGATCATCCAGGTCGGCGGCTCGATTTCCTTCGCCCCCGAAAGCGATGGCGAAGCCGCCAAGTGGCTGTCTGACGATACTCGCCACATGCTGGCTGAGCTGACGCCGAAGCCGGATCAGGTCACGGTGGCCATCAACACCGTCCAGATGAATATCATGGAGCTGCTGTATCCGGAGTATCTGGAAGGCACGTCCCTGGCAAACCCGGCCTATCAGGCTGCCTACAGCGAGATGACTGTACCGGCCGGCCCGGCCTGGGTCGCGGAGCACCTCAAGCGCTTGATGGCCAATGGCGTCCAGCCACACTTCCAGCTGACCGGTATGCATGCCCTGGAAACCCTCGAGCGCCTGGTGCGCAAGGGCATCTACATGGGCCCGCTGAACCTGACCTGGATCGGCATCGGCGGCGGCTTCGACGGCCCTAATCCGTTCAACTTTTTCAATTTCATCCACCGTGCGCCGGATGGCAGTACCGTGACCGCCGAGTCGTTGCTCAAGAACGTGCTGCCGTTCAACACCATGGCACTGGCCATGGGCATGCACCCACGCGTCGGCATCGAAGACACGATCATCGATCAGAAAGGCAACCGCTTCAGCTCCGTGCAGCAGATCGAGCAGACCGTACGTATTGCGCATGAGTTGGGTCGTGAAATTGCTTCGGGCAAGGAAGCGCGCGCGATCTATCGCATCGGTGCGCAGTATCAAAGCATTGAGGAAACCCTGTTGGCCAATGGCATGTCGCCAAACCGCAAGCCTGGTCAGAAAGGCGTTCCACAACGCGGCTGACCGGTAGCGGGGCGGGTGGCCGATAGCTTCTCGCCCCGCTGCATTGGAACAAGATTCAGATGCACGACAACAATAATAAATAAAAGCAGAGTTCCAAGGAGGCAGTATGGCCTTTCACACCTGCGCAGCAGACGATGACGAGCCTGGCTCTGTCGGTGTTGCGCGCAAATACGCCTGGATCGTCTTCGCGCTGACGTTCGGCCTGTTGATTTCTGACTACATGTCGCGACAAGTGCTTAACGCCGTGTTCCCGATGCTCAAGAGTGAGTGGGCGCTGAGTGACAGCCAGCTTGGCCTGCTCAGTGGCATCGTCGCCTTGATGGTGGGCCTCTTGACGTTTCCCCTGTCACTGCTGGCTGACCGCTTCGGTCGGGTCAGAAGCCTGGCGCTGATGGCGCTGATGTGGAGTCTGGCCACGCTGGGCTGCGCGATTGCGCAGGACTACCAGCAAATGTTCATTGCCCGCTTCATGGTGGGCGTCGGCGAGGCCGCCTATGGCAGCGTCGGTATCGCAGTGGTGATTTCCGTATTCCCCAAGCACCTGCGTGCCACGCTTTCCAGTGCCTTTATGGCCGGCGGCATGTTCGGCTCGGTATTGGGCATGGCCTTTGGCGGCGTGATTGCCACCCGGTTGGGCTGGCGTTGGTCCTTCGCCGGCATGGCGCTGTTCGGCCTGTTGCTGGCGGTGCTTTACCCGATCATCGTCAAGGAAGCGCGCATCGCTCCATATCGCGCCGCCATGGCCGCGAACAAAGCCGCTACGGCGGTCAAGCGTCCGTTGCGCACGTTGTTTTCCAGTCGTTCGGTGATCGGTGCCTATGTCGGCAGCGGCTTGCAGCTGTTCGTTGGCGGCACCGTGATCGTGTGGATGCCGAGCTATCTCAATCGTTACTACGACATGGGGGCGGACAAGGCGGGTGGTGTCGCGGCGATCATTGTGCTGTGCAGCGGTGCAGGAATGATTCTGTGCGGCATGCTGAGCGATCGCCTGTGCCACCAATCGCCGGAACGCAAGATCGCCCTGGCCATCGCTTATTGCCTGGGCAGCTGCTTGCTGTTGTCGCTGGCGTTCGCCATGCCGGCCGGGCCTGGCCAACTGGCGCTGATCTGCCTGGGCATGCTGATCGCTGCCGGCACCACGGGGCCTGCCGGGGCGATGGTTGCCAACCTGACCCACTATTCGGTCCACGGCACGGCCTTCGCCACGCTGACCCTGGCCAACAACATGCTGGGTCTGGCCCCGGGGCCATTCATCACCGGCAAGGTGTCCGATCTGATCGGCCTGCATGCCGCTTTCCAGTTTGTTCCGCTGGTCAGCATTGCCGCAGCGGCCGTGTTCTTTTATGCCAAGTGTCATTACCACAACGACATTGCTCGGCTTAAGGGCGAGCACGTCGATGACAGCGTCAGCAAAAACGTAGTGTTTGAGGTGAAGTCGTGAGTCGTAGTTTACGTATCGATGTGTACTTTGATTTTATCTGCCCCTGGTGCCTGATCGGCAAGCGCCAGATGGAGCACGCGTTGACCCGGTTGCACGCGGATCAGCCGGATGTCGGGGTAGAGGTGTTCTGGCATGGCGTGCAGTTGCTGCCTCACCTGCCCGCACAGGGGGAGCCGTTCGCCGAGTTTTATCTGAATCGCCTGGGCAGTGTCGAGACGGTGCGCATGCGTCAGGTTCAAGTACGGCAGGCCGCAGCCATAGCCGGCCTGAACATCGACCTGACTCGCATCGACAGGATGCCCAACACTGCCGACGCCCATCGTCTGCTGGAACGTGCCGCCAAGCTTGGTGGTGCGGTGCAGTGCGACCTCCTGCTCGATCGCCTGTTTGCGGCTTACTTCCATAACGGCGAGGACCTGGGTTGCCGTGACACCTTGATCACCATCGCCGAGTCGTGCGGCTTCGACCGCGCTGACGTGGCTGATTGTCTACAGGGCAACGCCAGTCCCTATGTCGGTTGCGTAAAGGCCGCCAGCAGCGTGCCCTATTTCCAGTTCAACCGTCGTCTGGCGATGGCAGGGGCACAGCCAGCCGAAGTGCTGTTCGGCGCCATGTGTGAAGCGCTGCAGCAGAGCGATTCCGAGCGCCAGCCATCATGAGTCTGCGTATTCCTGTGCCTGCCGGCAAACACCCGCAGGCCGGTGGCCGCGCGCTGTTCGAATTCGATGGCAGAAGCCTGGCGTTGTTCAACGTAGAAGGGCAGCTCTATGCCATCGACGACAGCTGCCCGCACCAGGGCGCCTCGCTGTGTGGCGGGCGCCTCGATGGGCGGGTGATTCAATGCTGCGCCCATGGCCTGCGCTTCGACCTGAGCAGCGGCTACTTACTCAACTCAACCGCACTCAAAGTCGCCAACTACCCAGTCGAAGTAGTCGATGGCCACGCATTCATCGTTATCGTTTCCGAGGAGTCTGCGCCATGAGTGCCATCGCTATCAGTAGCATCCACAGCCGAGTGCGTGAATTAGCGCCAGGTTTTATCGTCAGCCTGATCGTCGCTGCTGCGGCGTCCTTCCTTTCAGAACACTATGGTGCGCCGGTCATGTTGTTCGCCTTGCTGCTCGGTATGGGGCTGAACTTCCTGGCAGGTGACGGCCCGTGCAAGGCCGGCATCGAATTCACCGCACGCACCGTGTTGCGCATCGGCGTGGCCCTGTTGGGCATGCGCATCACCCTCGAACAGATCGCCGCGCTGGGCTGGAAGCCTTTTGCGCTGGTGGTGATCCTGGTGGTGGTGACGATCAGTGTCTCGGTGGTGGCGGCCAAGGCGCTGGGCTTTCAGCGCTTGTTCGGTATGCTCACCGGTGGGGCTACTGCGATCTGTGGCGCTTCGGCGGCGATGGCGCTGGCGGCGGCGTTGCCCAATCATCCGCAGAAAGAGCGTGCCACGCTGTTCACCGTCATCGGGGTGTCGGCGCTGTCCACCACGGCGATGATCCTTTACCCGATGATTGCCAACTGGCTGGCGTTGTCGCCACAAGTGGCCGGGGTGTTCCTTGGCGGCACCATCCACGATGTCGCTCAGGTCGTCGGTGCCGGTTACAGCATGTCGACCGAGACCGGCGACATAGCCACCGTGGTCAAGCTGATGCGGGTCGCGATGCTGCTACCGGTGATCCTCTGCGCCACCATGATCACCCGTATGCAGGGCGCCGACACGGTGGGTAAGCGGCCGCCGCTGCTGCCCTGGTTCGCCGTTGGTTTCCTGATTCTTGCCTGCATCAACAGTACCGGGTGGGTTGCCCCGGCGGTGCAGGGCTCGGTCAACGAACTGTCGCGCTGGAGCCTGGTGGTTTCCATCAGTGCCTTGGGCATGAAGACTCAGCTCAAGGAGCTGGCCGCGGTCGGTATCAAGCCCATTTTGCTGATGGTGGGGGAGACGGTGTTTCTCGCCATCCTGGTGCTGCTGTTGCTGCACTGGGGGCTGTAAGCCTGACTGCAACTCTCTTGATGGCAGTGCAGCATTGCGTTAGCTCCTCGGCGCAATGAGGCTCTCGGTCGGTGTCACAAGCACCGGCTATTTCGCGGCGACTGTACCAGCAGTCGCCGTTTTTTTTGCCAATGTCCAACCGCGCGTCTTATGTGTCGTGTCGGCGGTTCGGTTGGCTCAGGATTCTTTGGGCCGGGAGGGCCGTGGTGTCAGCCAGGGCTTTTGAGGTGGTCTGCTTGTGTGCGCTGCGCCAGGCGGCAGGTGGCATTCCAAACTGGGTGATGAACCAGCGTGTAAAGGAACTCGCCATGGAGTAGCCAAGCATGTCGGCGATACGTCCCAGCGAGTAATTCGGGTTATCCATATAGCGCAGCACCAGATCGCGGCGGACGTCGTTTATCAGGTCGTTGAAGGCGCAGCCTTCCTCTTTCAAGCGACGCTGCAGGGTTCGCACGTTCATGCCCTGGGTCTGGGCAATCTGCTCGATGGTGGCGCGTCCCATGGGCAGTAGCAGGTAGATGGCCTTGCGTACCTCGAACAGGATCGACGGCCCTTCCTTGTTCTGCAGCGAGTCGAGGTAGCTCTGGGCATAGCGCGCCATGGCCGGGTCAGCATGTGGATTGGTCATGTCCAGATTGGCATCGGGACAGACAATGCCATTGAATTCGCTGCCGAACTCCAGCTTGCACCCGAACAGGCGGCGATGCAGTTGCAGGTTGTCGGGGGCTGGTGGGTGAAGTTGACGCTGTAGGGGTGCCAGCTCGCCCCGAGCAGGGCCGCGCACAAACGGAACATCACACCGATGGCCAGTTCGTTGGCCTGTCGGCCGTGCATCGGCGAGTCGGTGACCACCTCCTCGCGAATGATCACCATCTTGCCCGCTTCTTCAATGAAGATTGCCAGCGAATCGTTCATCAGATGGCGGTAATGCACCAGCACCTGCAACGCATCACGCAACGTACGTTGGTGGGTGAGCAGCAGGCTGACCACACCGAAGTCCGAGAGCTGGCGTGACTCGGCCATGCTCAGGCCGAAGCTCTGGCAACCGCTGGCGATGGCCGACTCCTCCAGCAGACGGACTGCCGAATCGATCGGAATTCGGTGCTCGGGGGTTTGCAGCACAGCCTTGCTCAGGCCGACGCGGGCCAACACGTCGTGCGGGTTGAACCCGAGGTACTGGCTCACCTCCAGGTAGTTGGTCAAGACGGCGGCGCGAACGAGCTTTGTCATGCAGAGGTCTTTCCTGGAGTGATTCCGATGGAAATGAGCGCGACCGACTATATCCAGCCAGTCATGAAATGAAAAGTTTTAGACGTGAACGGTTTGGTTCACGAACTCCGCTCTCCAGTACTTTCAAGCGCCTTGGCCAAGGCTGATCCGCGAGGCTGCGCAGGCTGGCGATCTGGAGACACGGTTCATTCGCTGCATTTGCGGGGTGAACGTTTCGACGCAAGAGGGAGACAGGGGAAATCTCAGGCTGTCATCAAAAGAAAAGACGCTGACGTCAAATGAAAAGCACACACGGTGGGGGCTCTTTAATGTCAGCGCTATAAAAGCTTCTGGCGATTGAGCCAGTCGAGTCATCGAGAAGGCGAAGGTGTTCAAGTGGACAAACTGCAAACTGCCGCAACCGTTCTGATCGTGCCAGGCCTGCGAGAGCATGTTGCCGAGCATTGGCAAACGCTGCTTGAGGCCAGATTGAGCAAAGTGCGTAGCGTGCCACCGCTTGAAACCGACAAGCTCGACTGCGCCGCTCGGGTCCGGGCCATCCAGCACGAGCTGGAACAGATCGAAGGTCCAGTGATTCTGGTAGCCCATAGTGCCGGCGTGCTGATGGTGGCGCATTGGGCCGCGAGCCACGGTCATCCAATCAAGGGCGCTCTGTTGGCCGCGCCGCCGGATCTCGACGCCAGCTGGCCGCAAGGCTATCCAACCCCTGAATCCCTCCGTGCCAATGGTTGGGATCCTCTACCCAAAGGTGCGCTGCCATTTCGCAGCATCGTCGCCGGCAGTACCAACGATCACCTCGCCAGCCTGGACGCTGTCGCTCGCCTGGTTCGGGGCTGGGGGAGCGAACTGCTCAATCTGGGTGAAGTCGGCCACCTCAATCCGGCTTCGGGTTATGGCCAATGGTCCGAGGCCGAAGCGCTCATTCTGGAACTGGATCGTTAGTCAGGAGCCGGCCTGGCCACAAGCCTGCGGCAATTGCCCTCATTCCTGAAAGCACAGGCTCCTTCAGCAGAAGCCAGTGCGAGGGTCACTACGCTTTAAAAAAAATACAAAAAAGGCGGAGACAACCTAATGCATAACAATAAGAATCACAGCCCTTTGCGTCGAAGCCTTCTGGCCTCGACCATTCTGGCCGCTTCCCTGCCGACGGCCCACGCCTTCGAACTGGATACCGGTAATCCCGATTGGTCAGTGCGCTTCGACAACACCGTCAAGTACAACTACGGATTGCGCACCGAAAATGCTGACAAGCGCATGCTGGGGACGCCGAACAACAACGACGGCGACTACAACTTCCGAAAAGCCGGCACCAATATTACCGATCGCGTTGACCTGCTGACCGAACTGGATGTCGTCAACCAGGGCAACAAGGGTTTTCGTATCAGTGCCACGAGCTGGTACGACAAGGCCTATGACAATGTCGGTTCCAGCTCCAATCCCTTCGTCAACGGCAATGGCGGAACGTCAGGGCTGGTCGCCAATGACCCACGTCTGGCCGCGGTTACCAAGGACAACGTCGGCAATGGCAGTTCCCACCTGAGCAACTACGCCCAGCGCTACTACAGTGGTCCGTCCGGCGAAATTCTTGATGCCTTTGTGTTCTACAACACTGAAGTGGGCGATGAGTCCCTGCTCAGCGTGAAGGCCGGTCAGCACAATGTGTTCTGGGGCGAGACCATTCTGAACCCGGTGCACTCGGTCAGTTACGGCCAGTCTGGCCTCGACCTGGCCAAGCTGGCGGCGTCCCCGGGTACCGAAGCCAAGGAGCTGTTCGTTCCACGTAAGCAGCTCTCGATGACCTTCACCGTCAATCCCGAGCTGACCCTGGGCGCCCAGTACTTCCTTGATTGGGATGCTGCCCGCCTGCCGGAGGCCGGTACCTACTATGGCGGTTCCGATCTGGTGGGGTTCGGCGCGCAGTCTTTCCTGCTGGGCAATACCAATGCCATCGTCCCCGCAAGCCCGCTGGGCTGTGGTCTGGCGCCTTGCAACGGGCTGACCAACGTGCGTCGTGGTCACGATCTGACGCCGAGTAATAGCGGAGACTGGGGCGTGATGGCCAAGTGGTCGCCAACCTGGCTGGACGGTACCCTCGGCATCTACTACCGCAATACCTCGGATATTTTGCCGCAGGCGTGGTTGAACGCCACAGGGATCAGTTCGGCCAACCCCAACGGGACTCGGCCAGCAGGCATGGTGCCGGCGGTCGTCAATACGCTGAACTCGTTGAGTACCAGCACCTACCAGTTGGCCTATGCCGACAATATCCACATCTTCGGTCTGAGCCTGTCGAAAGATATTGGCGGCGTCAGTGTCGGCTCCGACCTGAACATCCGTCACAACATGCCCCTTGCCAGCATCCCGGCCATTCTCAGCTCCACCGGGCCACTGGGGCTGGGCGCCGGTCTGGGTCTGTTGCCTGCTCGTACGGCGCAGACCGGCATCGTCTACGACGTCCCGGGCAACGGCGACAGCATGAGTGCCACCGGTGACACGCTGCACTGGACGCTCAACGGTCTGATGACCCTGCCCAAGACGTCGGTGTTCGATTCGGCAACCCTGCTCACCGAGCTGTATTACAGCAATCTGCTCAAGCTCGATAGCAAGAACGAGGCGCTCTACAAGGGCAACAGCAGCTACCACGGCGTCGATGCTCCGACTCGGGACAACTGGGGTATCGCCGCCAACTTCACGCCGACCTGGTACCAGGTGCTTCCTGGTGTCGACTTCAACATGCCGCTGTCCATCAACATGGGGCTTGCCGGCGTGTCACCGGTAAATGGCGGCGGGGCGAAAGACACCGGTAACTATGCGGTCGGCGTCGGTGCTGTTGTTTACAACAAATACTTTGTCGACCTGAAGTACGTGGATTCCTTCGGCAAGACCGACAAGTGTGATGTCAGTGGCTCGAGTACCGGCGCAACCGGTGGCAACGGTTCAACGCCGAACGCCTTCAGCGGTAACCAGAACTATGCGTGTTATGGCGGTGGCTACTCGGCCTTCTCCGGCGCTGGCGCGACCACTCAAGACCGTGGCGCCGTTTACCTGACGATGAAAACCACCTTCTGATTCACGAATGGCTTACTCAAGTAGGCAGGAGAATAACAATATGAAATTCGTGCACTCGCTTTTGGCCGCTTCGCTGACCATGGTCCTGGCCATTGATGCTCAGGCCGCTGTATCGGCTCAAGAGGCGGCCAAACTCGGCAGCAGCCTGACCCTGGTGGGGGCCGAAAAGGCCGGTAATGCCGATGGTTCCATTCCGGCCTATCACGGCGGTCTGACCACTGCTCCGGCCAGTTTCAAGTCCGGCGACAGCATGCGTCCGGACCCCTTTGCCAGTGAAAAGCCGGTGCAGGTGATCAGTGGCAAGAACGTTGATCAGTACAAGGGCATGCTCACTGCCACCACGGCAGAGTTGGCCAAGCGTTTCCCCAGCTACCGCATCGACGTGTATCCGACCCATCGCACGGCAGCACTGCCGCAGGCGGTGCTGGACAACGGTGTGAAAAATGCCAGCGGTGCCAAGTCCCTCGAAGGCGGGCTGGCCATCGACAACGTACTGCCCGGCGTGCCGTTCCCGATCCCGCAAACGGGGGCCGAGGCCATGTGGAACTTCCTGCTGCGCTACCAGGGGGTCAGCATCAACTCCAAGTACGACTCCTGGAACGTAGACTCGGCGGGCGTGCCGAGCCTGGCGATCACCGGCGAAGCGTTTATCGCCTACCCGATTTACGAAAACCTGTCGAAGCCCATCAGCAGCGCCGACATCTACTATCAGATGAAGCTGTATTACACCGGCCCTGCGCGCCGGGCCGGCGAGTCGATCATGCTCAAGGACGCCGCCAACCCACTGCAGCAGCCGCGCCGCGCCTGGCAGTACCTGCCTGGCCAGCGTCGGGTAAAACTGGCACCGAACCTGGCCTACGACACGCCTAACCCGGGCACTGCCGGCGCAGGCACCTACGACGATGTCTTCGTGTTCAACGGTGCGCTGGATCGCTACGACTGGAAGCTGGTGGGCAAGCAGGAAATGATCGTGCCCTACAACACCTACAAGCTGACCTATGCCCAGGATCCCAAGTCGCTAACCACCCCCAACCACCTCGCACCCGACTTCGTGCGCTGGGAAAAACACCGCGTCTGGGTTGTGGAGGGCGAACTCAAGGCGGGTGCACGGCACGTCTACCAGAAGCGTCGCATCTACCTGGATGAAGACAGCTGGACCGCTCTGGCCTCCGACGAGTACGACGCGCGTGGTCAGCTCTACCGTGGCTCTTTCGCTTTCCTCAGCCAGAGCTATGACAAGCAGGTTCCGGACGCCACGCCTTTCATGATCTACGACCTGGTCGGTGGCTCCTACAACATCAATGGGGTGGTAGGCCCATACGGTGGCATCAAGTACATCGAACCCCTCTCGAAGGTGCAGTGGTCGCCGGAGTCCCTGGCGGGTGCCGGTATTCGCTAAGCACAGGGTGACACAGCGCCCGTTCGGTCCACTGGCTCCCCGACCGTGACCGGACGACTCTTGGCGTGATGCCGAGGGGCCTGGGCGTCTGACTTCAACGCCGGGGTGCACGCAGCGTGCCCCCCGGTAAAGTTCCCTCAAGAGGACGCAGTATGTGTTCGTACAAGAAGTACGTGTTGCTGGCGCTGGGCGTCACGCTGGCACTGTTGCGGGGTGTCGCTCAGGCAGACAGCTACGTCGACGTGCTGGATCTACCGGCCAGTGCCAGTGCCTTGGCGATGCACAGTCCCTTGCTGGATACGGCCCGTGCGGGTGAGCGACTGGTTGCTGTCGGACAGCGCGGCCACATTCTCTATTCCGATGATTGCGGCAAGCACTGGCAGCAGGCGGCCGTACCCGTCAGCTCCGATCTGACTGCGGTGAATTTTCCTTCGGTAATGCAGGGCTGGGCGGTCGGCAATGACGGTGTGGTACTGCACAGTAGCGATGCCGGCGCGACCTGGAGCAAGCAGCTCGATGGCCGTCAAATCGGTGCCTTGCTGGTCCAGCACTACGGTGAGTTGGCCAGTGCCGATCCGGCTAACGAACAGTGGGCGCAGCTCGTCAGCGACGGCCAGCGTCTGGTGGAGGAGGGCGCCGACAAGCCGCTGCTCGGTGTCTGGTTCGCCAACGACCAACTGGGGTATGTGGTCGGCGTGTTCAACCTGATCCTGCGTACCGAGGACGGCGGCAAGCATTGGATGCCCTTTCAGGACCGGACAGACAATCCGCAGAGTTTGCACCTCAATGCCATCGCCTCGACGGGCGACGCGCTGTACATCGCCGGTGAACAAGGCCTGCTGCTCAAGTGGGATGAGTCCCGCCAGCGTTTTACAGCCTTGCAGACGCCCTATCAGGGCAGCTTTTTCGGTGTCATCGGCAAGCCTGGCGAAGTGCTGGCTTACGGTCTGCGCGGGCATGTGTTGCGCAGCGTCGATGGCGGCAACAGTTGGAGCGGGTTGAATACCGGGCTGCCGGTCAGTCTCACCGCTGCCATCCTCGACTCGAAAGGCGACTACCGACTGTTCACTCAGGCCGGGCACATGTTGGTTGAGCCGGCAGGCAGTGCGCAGTTGCACCTGGTGCCGCAGCAAGGCCAGTCACCCGTGGCAGGCGCCGCGCTGGCCGCCGATGGTTCGCTGGTGTTGGTGGGCAGTCGTGGTGTGCGCGCGCTTCGCGTCGAATAAGAACTGGATCAATTAGAGCGAGTACCCTGACATGGGCAACCTCAAGCAAGACACCATGCCGGTGATCCGCCACTTGCGTGACTTCGATCGACGCTCCGGCAACCGCCTGGAACGGTGGGTATTCAACTACCGTCCGCTGTTCATACTGGTCATGGCGCTGGTCACACTGGTACTGGGTTATATGGCGGCGACCCGTCTGGAACTGCGTCCCAGCTTCGAGAAAATGATTCCGCAGAGCCAGCCGTATATCCAGAACTACCTGGAGAACCGCAAGTCTTTACGCGGTCTGGGCAGCTCGGTGCGGGTGGTGGTGGAGAACACTCAGGGCGACATTTTCGACCCCGAATATCTGAGTGTACTCAAGCAGGTCAATGACAGTTTGTTCCTCACCGAGGGCGTCGACCGCGCCTGGATGAAGTCGTTGTGGAGTCCGGCGGTGCGCTGGACCGAAGTCACCGAAGAGGGCTTTCAGGGCGGTCCGGTGATGCCCGATACCTACCAGGGCTCGCCCGACGACATTGAGCATCTGCGCGAGAACATCAACCGCGCCGGCATCCTCGGTAGCCTGGTGGCCAGCGACTTCAAGTCGACCATGTTGATCGTGCCGCTGCTGGACAAGACTTCGGCCACCGGTCACGGCATCAATTACTATCAGTTCGCCCAGATGCTCGAAGAGCAGTTGCGTGACAAGATCGAATTTGCCGGTGACAGCTCCGCGCGCAAGGCCGGGAAAGAAGGCCACGGCAAGTACAAGGTCCACGTGATCGGTTTCGCCAAGTTGATCGGCGACCTGATCGACGGCCTGATCCTGGTGATGATGTTCTTCGGTCTGGCCGTGATCACCTCATTTGTCATCATTTACCTCTACACCCGTTGCATCCGCAGCACCCTGCTGGTGATCTTCTGTTCGCTGACGGCGGTGGTCTGGCAACTGGGCATCGTCGCCTGGCTGGGTTACGCCATCGACCCTTACTCGGTGCTGGTGCCTTTCCTGATCTTCGCCATCGGCGTGTCACATGCGGCGCAAAAGATGAACGGCATCATGCAGGACATCGCCCGTGGCACAGACAAACTGGTAGCGGCGCGCTACACCTTCCGCCGCCTGTTCATCGCCGGCGTCACCGCGCTGCTGGCCGATGCGGTCGGTTTCGCGGTGCTGATGCTGATCGACATTCCGGTGATCCAGGACCTGGCCATCACCGCCAGTATCGGTGTGGCGGTGCTGATCTTCACTTCGCTGTTGCTGATGCCGGTGGCGCTGTCCTATATCGGTGTTGGCGCCAAGGCCGCCGAGCGTGCACTGAAGATCGACACCGGGCTGCCAAGCATCGCGGCTTCGGCAAACTATGGGACATGCTCGACCGCTTTACGACGCCCAGGTGGGCCACCGGCACCTTATTGGTCGCGGTGCTGTTGGGTATCGGTGGCTTCATGGTCAGCCAGCAGCTGAAGATCGGCGACCTCGACAGCGGCGCCCCGGAGCTGCGCGCGGACTCGCGCTACAACCGCGACAATGCCTACATCACCAGCCACTATGCGCTGTCCAGCGACTTGTTCGCGGTGATGATCAAGACCCCGGCCGAAGGCTGCCTGAACTACAAGACACTGATCCTGGCCGACCGACTGGCCTGGGAGCTGCAGCAATACCCGGGCGTGCAAGCGACGTCATCGCTGGTCAACGCGGTACGGCAGATCACCGCCGGCTCCTACGAGGGCAACCCCAAGCTCAACAGCATCCAGCGCAACCAAAACGTGCTGAACTACGCTGCGCAGCAGGCCTCGGTCAATGCGCCGGAGTTGTTCAATACCGACTGCTCCGTGATGCCGGTGATCGCGTACCTCAAAGACCACAAGGCCGAGACGCTGGACGCAGTGGTCGCCATTGCCGACAAGTTCGCCAAGGAAAACAGCACCGAGGATCGTCAGTTCCTGCTGGCCGCCGGCACTGCCGGCATCGAGGCCGCGACCAACATCGTGGTGCGCGAGGCGAACCACACCATGCTGCTCTACGTCTATGCGGCGGTGACCCTGTTCTGCCTGATCACGTTCCGCAGCTGGCGCGCGACGCTGGTGGCGCTGCTGCCGCTGGTGCTCACCTCGATCCTCTGCGAGGCGTTGATGGTGGTTCTGGGCATCGGCGTGAAGGTGGCGACCCTGCCGGTGATCGCTCTAGGCGTGGGGATTGGTGTGGACTACGCGCTGTACCTGCTCAGTGTGCAGTTGCAGTACCAGCGCCAAGGCCTGTCGTTGTCGGAGGCCTATCGCAATGCGGTGGCCTTCACCGGGCGGGTGGTCGGCCTGGTCGGCATTACCCTGGCGGCCGGAGTGGTGTGCTGGGTCTGGTCGCCGATCAAGTTCCAGGCCGACATGGGCATTCTGCTGACCTTCATGTTCATCTGGAACATGCTCGGTGCTCTGATCCTGATTCCGGCGCTGTCCTGGTTCCTGCTGCGAAGCCCCGGCACCCCCTCGATCAAACTCCGTTGATAGCCCTGTTCGATTTTTTTTCGTACACCCGTGAGGGTGAAACGCCCACTGACCAGGGCATGTTCAATGCCCTGACATTGCCTGAGTATTTCAATCATGTCTGATTACAAAGCGCCCTTGCGTGACATTCGTTTCGTACTCAACGAAGTCTTCGAAGTATCCCGGTTGTGGGCCACAATGCCGGCCCTGGCCGAAGCGGTGGATGAAGACACCGCCAATGCCGTCCTCGAGGAGGCTGGCAAGATCACTGCGGACCTCATCGCACCGCTCAATCGCAGTGGAGACGAGCAGGGCTGTTCGTGGAGTGACGGTGTTGTGCACACGCCAGCCGGCTTCCCGGCGGCCTACCGTGCCTTTGCCGAGGGTGGCTGGGTCGGCGTCGGGGGCGACCCGGCGTACGGT
>NZ_JAEKEZ010000017.1 GCF_016650815.1 Pseudomonas sp. TH31
ACGGCCGGCCGAATCGCTTTACCTGCTCGATGCGGCGCAGTTTTGACCCGGCGAACCGGAGATGATCTCCAAACAACAGATTCAGGAAACCCCGTGGTGACAACAAAAATTATCCCGCCCGCAGAGGGCGCGTACACCTACCCGCTGTTGATCAAAAACCTGCTGCTTTCGGGCGCGCGCTACGCACCCGAGCAGGAAATCGTCTATGCCGACAAGCTGCGCTACAGCTACCGAACGCTGAACGAGCGCATCAAGCAATTGGCCAATGCGCTGACCCGCGCAGGCGTCAAAGCCGGGGATACGGTGGCGCTGCTGGATTGGGACAGCCATCGCTATCTGGAGTGCTTCTTTGCCGTGCCGATGATTGGCGCGGTGCTGCACACGGTCAATATCCGTCTCTCCCGGGAGCAGGTTCTCTACACCATGAACCACGCCGAGGATGACCTGGTGTTGGTACACGATGATTTCCTGCCCTTGATCGAGCCGATTCATGATCAGCTGACGACCGTCAAAGGCTACATCCAACTCAGTGATGTCGACGCGGTACCGAGCCGGTTGCCTGTGGTGGGTGAATATGAAAGCCTGTTGGCGCAAGCTGACTGTCACTTCGACTTCCCGGACTTCAATGAGAACTCGGTGGCGACCATTTTCTACACCACTGGCACCACCGGGAATCCCAAGGGCGTTTACTTCACGCACCGTCAGTTGGTGCTGCATACGTTGAATGCCGTGGGCACCCTGGGCGTGTACCAGGGCATGCCGTTGTTACGCTCGGACGATGTGTATATGCCCATCACGCCGATGTTTCATGTGCATGCCTGGGGCGTGCCTTATGTCGCGACATTGATGGGCATCAAGCAGGTCTACCCGGGGCGGTATGAACCCAATAGCCTGGTCAGGTTGTACCGTGAAGAGAAGGTCAGCTTTTCCCATTGCGTGCCCACGATTCTGCAGATGATCCTGGGGTGCGACGAAGCGGCCCGGACTGACTTCAACGGCTGGAAGATGCTCTTGGGTGGCAGTTCATTGACGCAGGGTATTGCTGCCCAGGCGACGGCACGGGGTATCCGCGTCCATAGCGGGTATGGGATGTCCGAAACCTGTCCGTTGCTTTGTGCGACGTACCTGAGTGAGGCCGAGCTTGAACTGCCGGCGCAGGAGCAGGTGGCCGCGCGGATCAAGACCGGGATCGCGGTGCCGATGGTGGATCTGAAAATCATTGATGCCAACGGCAACGACGCGCCTCACGATGGTGAGGCGGTGGGTGAGGTCGTGGTCCGTGCGCCCTGGCTTACCCAGGGTTACCTGAAAGAGCCGGAGCAGGGGGCGCAACTATGGGAACACGGTTGGATGCATACCGGTGACATTGCTTCTATCGACGCCCGGGGTGTGGTGGAGATCAAGGATCGGATCAAGGACGTCATCAAGACGGGAGGGGAGTGGATCAGCTCGCTGGAACTGGAAAGCCTGATCAGCGAGCACCCGGCGGTCAGTTCCGTTGCAGTCGTGGGCATTCCTGATCCGCAGTGGGGGGAGCGGCCCATGGCGCTGGTGGTTTGCGAGCCTGGAAAGAGCGTCGATAAACAGATGCTGGAAGCCCACCTGCAACAGTTTGTGGAGCTTGGCCGTATTAACAAATGGGCGATCCCCAAACAGTTCAAATTCGTCGCCGAGATCCCCAAAACCAGTGTCGGCAAGATCAACAAGAAGCTGATCCGGGAAAACGAACTGTCCCGGTAAGCGTTCCGAATCGAGTGTTTGTTCCAGTCAAAAGGCCCCGCTGTCCGAGCGGGGCCTTTTTCGTTTGTTGCGGGTGGTAGTGGGATCGATCAGACGAATGGTGACGTCGTCCTGATGATTGCGCTCGCCTCCGGAACCCGCGAAGCGAAGCAGGCCTAGGGCAAGGCGGCATGGTCGGGGGAGGGCTATGCCGACTCGGATGGATTCAGGATTGTCATCAATAGCAAAGTGGCTGTCGTCAAATGAAAAGCGCACCCGGTGGGGGCTCTTTAATGTCAGCCCTGTAAAGACTTCTGGCGAATGAGCCAGTCGAGTCATCGAGCTGCGGCTTGAAACCGGCACGCCCGACTGCTCCGCCTGATTCACGAGTTGCTTAGTTCACTAAGCAGGAGAATAACAAAATGAAATTCGTGAAAAGTCTGCTGGCTGCTTCGCTCATCATGGCCCTGGCCATTGATGCCCAGGCGTCCGTGTCGAGCCAGGAAGCCGCCAAGCTGGGCACCAGCCTGACCCTGGTGGGGGCTGAAAAGGCCGGTAATGCCGATGGTTCCATTCCGGTTTATAACGGTGGTCTGACCACCGCCCCGGCCAGCTTCAAGATGGGCGATAGCATGCGCCCGGATCCCTATGCCGACGAAAAACCGCTGCTGGTGATCAATGGCAAGAACGTCGACCAGTACAAGGGCATGCTCACTGCCACCACGACGGAGTTGGCCAAGCGTTTTCCCAGCTACCGCATCGACGTGTATCCGACCCACCGCACGGCAGCACTGCCGCAGGCGGTGCTGAACAACAGCCGCAAGAATGCCACCGCCGCCAAATCCCTCAAGGGCGGGTTGGCCATCGACAATGCACTGCCCGGGGTGCCGTTCCCGATCCCGCAATCGGGCGCCGAGGCGATGTGGAACTTCCTGCTGCGCTATCAGGGCGTCAACATCAATTCCAAGTACGACTCCTGGAGCGTCGACTCGGCAGGTGTGCCGAGTCTGGCTGTCACCGGCGAGGCGTTCATCTCCTTCCCGATTTACGAAAACCTGTCGAAGCCCATCAACAACTCCGACATCTACTATCAGATGAAGCTGTCCTACACCGGCCCTGCGCGCCGGGCCGGCGAGTCGATCATGCTTAAAGACGCCGCCAACCCGGTGCAGCAGCCAGGCCGCGCCTGGCAGTACCTGCCGGGCCAGCGCCGCGTCAAACAGATATCGATCCTGGCCTACGACACGCCTAACCCCGGTACCGCCCATGCACTGGAACTTTACGACTGGACGCTGGTGGGCAAGCAAGAAATGATCGTGCCCTACAACACCTACAAGCTGACCTACGTCCGGGATCCCAACTCGCTGACCACCCCCAACCACCTCGCACCCGACTTCGTGCGCTGGGAAAAACACCGCGTCTGGGTCGTGGAGGGCAACCTCAAGGCCGGCGCAAAGCACATCTACCAGAGGCGCCGCTTCTATCTGGATGAAGACAGCTGGGCCGCTCTGGCCTCCGACCAGTACGACGCGAGCGGTCAGCTTTACCGTGGCTCCTTCGCTTTCCTCAGCCAGAGCTATGACCAGCAAGTCCCGGATGCCACCCCGTTCATGACTTACGATCTGGCGCGCGGCTCTTACAACATCAATGGGGTGGTCGGTCCTCACGGCGGTATCAAGTACATCGCACCGCTATCAACGGCGCAGTGGTCGCCGGAGTCCATGGCAGGTGCCGGCATTCGCTAAGCACAGGGCGGTACAACTGCGCCCCTGGAGAGGCTGGGAACGCGATTTTCGTTCAGTCATCAAATGACAACTCACTGACGTTCAATGAAAAGCAGCTGCCTTGCGCTTGACAATACTGACGGCTCGTCAAGGTCGAACAATCAAGCGAAAACCCACTACATTAAACCGGATACCTCTGCGCCCTAACGGGGTGTTTTAGGGGCGACAGATGCATCTCAGTAAAACAATCAGATAGAGATCGCAGAATGAAATTTAGTTTTATAGATAACTGCAAGCCGAGCCGCCGGCGTGTTCTACGCGATTCCTTTGTCTTGGCTTTCGCGGCCTCTCCACTGGTAAACCTCGCCAATGCAGCCGACGAAACACCCGAAGAGGTCACCTTTGCTGCTGGCCCGCGGCCGCTGGTGCAATACCCGCAAAAACGACTGTTGACCCTGGTGAGCACTCGCCCGCCGCACCTTGAGACGCCATTCCCCATCTTCAACGAAGGGCCCATCACGCCGAATGACGCCTTTTTCGTGCGTTACCATCTGGCCAATATCCCTACCAGCATCGATCCGGACAGTTACCGTCTGACGATCAAGGGCTCGGTCAACACGCCGCTGTCACTTACCCTTGCAGAACTCAAGGCTCTGACCGAACCGCTGGAAGTGGTGGCCGTCAATCAGTGTTCGGGTAACAGCCGTGGCTTCTCGATGCCGCGGGTGTTCGGCGCTCAGTTGGGTAATGGTTCAATGGGTAATGCCCGCTGGGTGGGGGTACCGCTCAAGGCGGTATTGGAAAAGGCGGGGTGAAAGCCGACGCCAGGCAAGTGACATTCCGAGGGCTCGATAAGCCAGTGCTGCCGAGCACGCCGGAGTTTATCAAGGCCCTGGATATCAGCCATGCCATGGACGGCGAGCCCATGATTGCCTGGTCCATGAACGGTACCGACCTGCCATTCCTCAACGGTTACCCGATACGTCTGGTGGTGCCTGGCTATTTCGGCACGTACTGGGTCAAGCACCTGAGTGAGATCGAAGTCGTTGACCACACCTATGACGGCTTTTTTATGGCTAAAGGCTACCGTGTTCCGGATAACGATTGTTTTTGCATCGCCCCCGGCACCACGGCGGCGAAAACTCAGCCGATTTCCAAGTTGCCGGTACGCAGCTTCATCACCAGCATCAAGCACGGTGATGTCTTGCCGCTGAAAAAAAACGTGGTGCTCAAGGGCATAGCGTTCGACGGTGGCGCTGGGATCAACAAGGTGGAAATTTCGATCGACGGCGGCACGAGCTGGCGCGAAGCCCGGCTTGGGCAGGATCTGGGCCACTTCTCTTTCCGTGAGTGGACACTGGCGATCACCTTCACCAGCAAGGGCGCTACCCAGTTGATGGTGCGAGCCAGTAACAGTGCAGGCGAGACGCAACCGCTACGAGCCGACTGGAACCCCGGAGGCTACCGCCGCCACGTCGTAGAAACCAGCCACGTGACTGTCGCCTGAGGGGGCTCGCATGAAACGTTTGACCACCTTGCTGTGCGCGGCTCAAGTTTGTTTGGCGACCATGGCTGGCGCAGCGCCACTGTTGATTACGTTGCCGCCTGAAACGGCCGTGTTCAAGCCCAGTGGGCTACCCGGCTACCCATTGGCCCAGCAGAAATGTTCCACCTGTCATTCTGCCGATTACATCAACTTCCAGCCTCCTGGCATGACCCTCGCGCAGTGGACTGCAGAGGCGAGCAAGATGCAACACGTGTATGGCGCTCCGATCAGCGATCAGGATGTGAGCATTATCGGTGCCTATCTGGCGGTGACCTACGGCAGTGCCCAGGCAAGCGATGCCGAGGTGCTGGCTGCCTCGAGTCCGTCACCGGGCCAGCTCTCGGCGGCGCCTGTAGCAAAAGTCGACGCCATGGCTTTGCTCCAGAACCACGCCTGTCTGTCCTGCCACGCGATTGATCACAAGGTTGTAGGCCCGGCTTATCACGATGTCGCTACCAAGTATGGGAGTGATCCGCAGGCACTGGCCAAGATAGCGTCCAGCATTCAGCGCGGCGGTGCCGGAAAATGGGGGAAACCCTTATGCCGCCTTACGCGCAGTTAAGCCCGGAGGATCTGCAAACCCTGGCGACTTTCATACTGCACCAGTAAGCCCAGTCCTGGCTCGGCCAGAGTGCGAAGTTGTTCAGGGTTCAGGAGGTCTAGATTGGGGGACGAAGTCATGCCGCCGATTTTGTCAGAGGGGGCATTGGGCGGCGACAGACTAATGGGCCAATTGCGCTGGCAAGCTGGTCATGGCAGGACCTAAAACAGGGTGATATCCGACTGATTCGCGCTTATCTGAATGCGGGAACGCTGATCAATGGCGTGGTCGAGAAAAGACGCTGCGGGGCGCCGCAAGGCGGCCCGCTGTCGCCGATATTGGCGAACGTTCTGCTGGACGAAGTGGATATGAACTCACTCAGCGGATCATCCCATGGCACACCAGTCCACGCGTCACTCTGGCAGCAGCAATATCCACCTGTACTACGTACGAGGATACCTTCCAGGGATTACCCGTGATGGCGCTCTGCGCGCCCTTCATTTTTGAACCCCTCGAACGACGTTATGAAACCACTCAGTCGGCGCTGAGCGATCACACCTCGGGTGTTCACGGTACGCTTCGATCTACGCTTTGCGGATGACGACTACTTCATCGAATCAGGCAACGCTGTCATTCCCGGGTTTGTTGATTCGTTGACCTTCAGAATTCAATCCGCACGAGAGCATTCCGGGCGCTTGAATAGCTCTGCACATCAGACAAGGGGGCGATGGTGTCGGGTCAGGGAGGTCGGTCAGTATGGTCGGTCGCACTACCATTTTGTCTTGTTGCTAAATCGGGATGCACACCACTTCGTGGGGCGCTTTCAATCAGAGCGCGAAAATCCATACAGCCGTATTCAGGTTGCATGGGCCAGTGCGCGGAGGATTCCTTTCGAGGATGCCGATGGCTTGGTGCATATCCCTACACCACAGTCCACCTCTCTCAGGAAGATCCAGCGGAGATGGATTTAGCTACCTCTGCAAGGCAGCTACCAAGGACTACGCTAGTCGATGCCGGGCATTCGGTTGCAGTAGAGGTTGAACCAATACAGCAAGGCTTCACGCTCAGGGATGTGATGCTTACAGCACTGTGTTACCTAGTACCGGTGAATTGTTGTGAATAAGCAGCAATAGCCAAAAGTCGTAAATAGCGACCAAGGCGAAAGAGAGGAGGGTCTTGGGACTCCGCCCGGCAGCCAAGGCCGGGCGGGGTGTTTGGAGTTAGCGGATAAACGCTTGTAAATCGCTGCTTACTGTTTTAATTGCCACTTTGAAGTCATTGGTGGTAACTGGTTGGCTGGCATTTTTTAGGGTTTCACCGAAGACTTTGCGCACCACTTTGGCCACCGTTTGGCCGTTGCTCGCATCGATCAGTTCGGCTTCGATATAAAGCTCGGTGTTTTGGTCGCGGTGGCCGGTGGCAGCAGTCACGCTGCCGACGAGGGCAGCGACTGGGACGATTTCATACCAGTGCATGCCTTCGTTCGACGCCGTAACGCCTGTGATGGCGGCGCGCATGATCAGCGTGCGCGAACCGGCAGGCGCAGATTGGGCGTTCGATACGATCGAGTATTTCTGGCCGAGGACGTTTTTAGTGCTACTGGTCATGTGCGCCTGCAGCTCTTCGAGGGTCTTGAGGTTGACCCTATCGTCAGGCCGAGGTGCCGGGTAGAGTTCCAATTGCTTGAAAGCGACCGTGTCGTAGGCGTTCGAGTTCCACGAAGGGGCGACCCAACGCATCGCTTTCTGGCCGCTGGTGGTGGTGACTTCTTGCAGGTTGTGGTTGTCGGGCAAGAAGTCGGAGTACTGTTCTTCCTTGGTGATTTTCGAGGTGCAACCACCTAGCAGCAAGCTACCCAGTGCGACAGCTAATAAGAGTTTATAGACTGTGGCAGTTAATAAGAGTTTATGGACCATGTTCATGTGTTACTCACTTTTGAGTTTGGTTTAGTTGTTACTGGGCATTCTTGGCTGACCTGTTCGAGGTTTCCTCAGGGGGCGATAGGGAAGCCTTTCAAGTTGTACTCATGCAGCATCCGGATGGGCGAATAGCCATGGTGTGCCGCTGCTGTGCTGCTGTCCGCCCCATCAATCGGTGCACGATGTATCGTTACTCTGTACCTGGGTTTGCGGCTCGCCATGGGCGATCAGCCAGTTCAGCATGTCGGTCACCGACACCCGGTGGCTGCGTTCCACCCATTGCACGCCGTCGTGGCTGTAATGCTCGATATAGCGGCTGAGGATCACTTCACGCTGGTCGTTCGACAGCTGCAGGCTGGTTTCGCGAAAGTGCAGGACGGCGTTGGCGTGTTTCGCTACCCGTTGCTCCAGTATCAGTGACTGATTGTTAGACGGCATGGGTTGTGGCCTCTTCACAGTGATGCTGTTGTGGTTTGGCGTCACCTTTCCTGCCTTCCAGCACAAAGTCGGCGCGCTTTCTGACGGTGAGGTAGCGCAGGGTGCTGTAGTAATCCGGCAATGGTTTGAGGACGTCGGTGAGCGGCAGTAGCGTGGCGAGCGGCTGGAGCAACCGGATACGCTCAGGGTCAATAGAAGGGTCGCTTGACGGACGAGAGCGGGGACTCGCTTGGGCGAAGGCATGGCAAACAGTCTTGACGGAAAAGGAATCTAATGCTGGCATTCGGGCCTTGCTTGAAGATGTCTGCTTTTTTACCGTGCCGACACTTTGTTACCGAGTTGAAATATATGACGGATCGCATCGAATAGTTTTAGATGTGAGTTCTTACAGAACTTAAGTGATGCGCGCCGGTGAGCAGTATTTTGATCGTAGACGACGACCTTGAGGTCCTTGCTCTGCTGAAGAAGTTTTTGTGCAGCACGGCTATTCGGTGGAGGTGGCCACCGATGGTGCCTCACTGTGGTCGGCCATGGAGCGTCAGGCACCTGATCTGATCATTCTCGACCTGATGCTGCCGGGGGAGAACGGGCTGACGCTGTGCCAGCGCCTGCGTCAGCAATACCCCACGCCTGTGATCATGCTGACCGCCATGAGTGAGCTGAGTGATCGGGTGGTGGGGCTGGAGATGGGGGCCGACGATTACCTCGGCAAACCCTTCGACGCCCGCGAGCTGTTGGCTCGGGTGCGCGCAGTCTTGCGCCGGGCCGGGGAGAGCCGATCATTGACCGGGCAGGTGCTGCGCCCGCTGATCAAGTTCGCTGACTGGCAGTTGGACCTTACCCGACGAGAGCTACGCTCGCCGGATCAGGTGATGATTCCGTTGTCGGCCGGGGAGTTTGACTTGCTGTTGGTATTTGTCGAGCACCCGCAGCGCATTCTTACCCGGGAACTGTTGCTGGACCTGGCGCGAGGTCGTAACCATGAAGCATTCGATCGCAGCATTGACGTTCAGGTCAGCCGCTTGCGGCGCAAGTTGGAGTTCGACAGCAAGCGTGTGGAGATGATTCGCACTGTGCGCAACGTCGGTTACCTGTTCACCTCCAGTGTGACTCGTCAGTGAAGGGGGGCAAGGCGGGCTGGCGTCTGCGCTCGCGCGATACAATAGCCCGCTGGATCGCTCTGACCACCATTGTCGCCATGCTTACTTCGCTGGGCTTCAACGCACTGTTCACCCAGTTGGCCGGCGTCTGGGCGTATCCGCCGCTGACCGAGACCGGGTTGCTGGAGAAGGTTGCCTTGCTGAGCAAGCTGATTGAGGCGTCACAAGTCGCACAGCGCGAACGCCTGTCCGCCGCAGTCAGTGACAGCACCTTGAACATTAGCTGGCACGCCAGCCGTGAAGAGCTGAATTTGCCGACGGTCCCCGACGCGGCTCGTCGCACGGCCATACCTCAAGTGCAGCGTCTGTTCAAAACCCCTAGGCGCCGGCTCGAAGCCTATCAACCCAGCGACTGGCCACAGCAAAACGGCCACTACGCCTTGCTGGTGCAACTGATCGATGATTCCTGGCTGATGTTCAGCATCTCCTCGCGCAGTTGGGGACTGGGGCAGTGGCAGCGCAACCTGATTTTGATCGTGCTGGTGCTGCTGTCCACCGGCCTCGTCGCACTGATTGCCACCCGCCGCTTGGCCAAGCCCCTGCAACAATTCGCCCAAGGCGCCCGACGTTTTGGTGTCGACTTCCGCGCCCCGCCCATCGACCCGGTCGGCCCCCAGGAAATCCGTCAGGCGATCCTCGCGTTCAACGCCATGCAGGCCCAATTGCAACACTTCATCAAAGACCGCACCCAGATGCTCGCCGCCATCTCCCACGACCTACGCACGCCCCTGACCCGCATGCGCCTGCGCGGCGAATTCATCGAAGACCCCGAGCAACAGCAACGGCTGTTTCGCGACGTCGACGAGATGCAGGCCATGATTAACGCCAGCCTGGAATTCTTTCGCGACGATGCCCGACTGGAACAGGCCACGCAGTTCGACCTGGCAGAACTACTGCAGACCATCATCGACGACTACCGCGACCAGTCCATCAACATCACCTTCAGCGGTCCCCCCACCTGGTCTACTTTGGTCGCCCGCTCGGCCTCAAGCGCGTCATCAGCAACCTGCTGGACAACGCCATAAAATACGCCTGCGACCCGGCCGTTGAACTACGCGGGGACGATGAACTGGTGACCGTTCTCGTACTTGACCGCGGGCCGGGGATCCCCGTCGAAAGCCATGAGCAGGTGTTTGCACCGTTCTTCCGACTGGAACAGTCGCGCAATAAAAGCACCGGTGGTGTGGGGTTGGGGTTGTCGGCGGCAAGAGCGATCGTGTTGGAGCAAGGGGGGCGTTGACCTTGAGCAGTCGCAAGCTTGGAGGATTGGAGGTGAGGGTGGAGTTGCCGGTGTTGAAGGGGGAGCGGGTTGCTCAACGCGCGGAGCAGGAGTCTCGCGAGGAGGCCGCTCGCCAGTTGGCGGATGCCGCTGCGAAGCATTTATTGAGGTAATCGATGATGTTGGACGCGTAGTTATGGATTTGCCTGCGCAGGAGGGTGTTAATGAAGAGGGCGGCGCGCTTTTAAGTCAGCAGTACGCTGCAATCGCTTCGGCACCGCCTACCGCGAGCACTGCTACTCAGTTGCATGATTCTAAGGCCCCACCCCGGCGGCGGCATTGGTTCCGCACACCATGAATGAAACCATGTCATCCATGGTGTGAGCGGGGTGACTAGTAGTTTGGCTACATCAGGTTATTCAAAACAGACTTTTGAAAAGAAGAACCAGGCTGTCCCAAAACCGCACTAAGAAATTCGCTTCTTTAATTTCCTCGAGCGCTGTAACCGGGATCTCTCGCAATAGTTGACCATCCAGGCTCACCTTCATGAGTCCCACTTGTTGACCCATGGCGATTGGGGCGGATAGTGGTTGAGGGATATCAAACTGCGTTTCGATATTTGCTTCTGATCCTGCAGGTACTGCAACAGCAGACGGAGCAATGCCAAGTTTGATGAAGCCCTTTTCACCCTTCCATATTTTCATGGTTTCATATGTGCTGCCCTCGATATCGAGCCTGACGGCACTGTAGGCGCGGAAGCCCCAGTTCAATAGTTTCTGGGTCTCATCAGCTCTCTTCCTGTCACTCGCTGCGCCAAGTACCACGGCAACGATTCGCCGCTTGCCATAATGACCAAAGCTCTTGGTGGCCGATGCCACGAGGCAATATCCAGCGGCGTCCGTGTGGCCGGTCTTCAAGCCCTCTACGGAGGAATCACGGAACAGCAGCCGGTTCCGATTGGTGCCGTTGGAAGATGGAGTGCCGGGGTAGTAATAATGCTTGATAGAGAAGTAGTGAGAATACTCAGGAAAATCCTGAAGGACTCTGACGCCCATTATGGCCAGGTCGTGTGCCGTGGTCAGGTGTCCAGGCGTCGGCAACCCTTCTGGATTTTTGAACGTCGTGCTGCTCATCCCCAGTAAGCGCGCCTGGGCGTTCATCGTGGATACAAATCCATCTGTAGTGCCACCTAACGTTTCTGCTAGAAGATTGGTAGCGTCGTTGCCGGACTGCACAAGCATGCCCTTGATGAGGTCGTCCACCGGCACCTGCATTCGGGTGTCGATGTACATACTCGAGCCTGGCTTCCTCCAAACCGTATCGCTAACTGCTATCCGCTGGTCCAGGGCAATCCTGTTCTCTTTGAGAGCCTGGAACACCAGATAGGCGGTCATCAACTTTGTGGTTGAGGCGGGTTCGACGCGGACATTCGGATCGCGGGCGGCGAGAATTTGTCCGGAGTCGACGTCTACCAGAATATAACTTCTTGCTTCGATAGAGGGGGGAGGAGGTGCGCGGAGGGCGGCGGAAGCCCAGGGAGATGCAACGAAAGTAATGTAACAGAAAAGCGTAAGTATCGACTTCACAATAACCCTTAATTCATAAACTGCGTTTGCGGTTTTGATCGGTGTCTGATTTTCGGCAATGCATGTTCACCTCCGATGGCATCGGGCCCAAGACCGTCGAAAAATTATTTTGTGAGACCAAGGCTGAACTCAATCCATCTGCAACTCGGTGACTCAATACTTATCTAAGGCAAATAAACCGCCTTCAATTGACGGCAGAGGCAGCTAGTCACGTCCGTTTTTGGCCAAGGTGGTGTAATAATTTTTTTGGCCCGATTTGAAGGTTCGAATAGGAGCGAAAGCCGCGTCTCTACGCACATTTCAGGTCTACTGAGTAACGAAGGACCGGCAGATTTTACGTAGCAACGCAGACTTTAAAGCGAACTGGTTCTCCTCGGTTAGATAACCAGTAGCCTATGTCGATAACTTCAGTCGGAAAGTTGTTCCGTTCTCCATCGCATTAAATCGACTTTGCAGGAACTTAATATATCTCCAGCGCCCGAGCCTCCCATCGCGGAGTCAGCTTCCCACTGACACTGCGCATCCTTGAACTTCTCAAAAACCTTCTGAGAGGCGAGCAGCGAGGCAAGGGCTTTGGCCGTCGCACTCGAATCGATTTCCTTTGTCTGGGCTTCCAGTTTTTTGTAGGCGATATTCATTTGTGACGTGACTTCGCGAGTCTTATTCTCAAGGCAAGGCTGCAACGCAGTCCGGGGCTGATCGCCAATGGTGTTGTAGCAGTCGTTCAATGCTCCAGCATGAGCATCGCTGGTCACTGCAATTTTTGCTGCGGTGGTAGTCGGCGTAGCTGCCATATTGACCGCACCATTTGTGATTGGATTCACATCAGGTTTCGCGGGTATTTGAGCAAATGCCGTACCGATGCCAAATGAAGTCGCTACAACGACTCCAAAAATGGTTTTTCTCATGTTATCTATCCTTTTGAAAGCATTTATCGAGGAGGGGGACGCAACACTGAATGCTCGGCCGATTGTGTACTACGTGCGCAGGGTCAGGCAGATTGAAGTGTGTCGTTCCCAGGGTCTCAGACCTTTATGACAATACCTCGGGGATGCTATTCAGCGCCGGTAAAAAACGAGTGCCAGCCACATTCGACTGACGCCTGCAATTATTGAGTGGAGAAGAGAGAAACTGTTGTACTCGTTCAATCTTGAAGATTACATCTCAACCGACCACCTTCCTTGACCCGTTGCTTGCCTAGAATGCCGGCTCAGCCCTGTATGGCTGGCAGAATTTGACTTTGATCACTCGGTACATTTCTGATACGAAGGACGTCTTCGAGTACTTCCTTGAAAATCGGTGCTGCAATCGCTCCCCCGAAGTAACCTTTGGCGGTGGGCTCATCCACTAGAACGGCCATGATGAACTCAGGGGCATTGGCGGGGGCGATGCCCACGAACATGGCCCTGTATGTATTGCTGTGATATCCACCACCGGAGGCCTTGCGTGAGGTCCCGCTTTTGCCCGCTATTGCATAACCTTTAATGGCTGCGCGCTTTCCGCCTGCTCCAGGTCCATCTACTGCGTGCACCAGCATGTCCAGAATACTGTTGGCAACGTCCGAGCTCATGACTTTGCGCGACGGATGAGTCTTGCCTTTAATTATCGATAATGGAATCAGGTTTCCATCATTTGCAAACACGGTATAGGCCTGAACCAATTGAGCCAGATTGACAGATAAACTGTACCCGTATGAAAGGCTCGCGGTGGCGATATCTGGCCATACTCTCCTGGTTGGAACAGACCCGACACTTTCGCCAGGAAAGTAGATCGAGGTGTTATTTCCGAATCCAAGCTCCAGGAGCAATCGCGAAATGACTGCGCCACCTGTCGGTATTGCGACCTTGCTCATGCCAACATTTGAAGAGCGACGAATGATTCCTGCTAGATCTAATTGGTTATCCCTTCCCACATCACGAATGGTATAACCATTAATCTTAACGAAACCTGGCGCTATCTGAATAATGGCGTTTTTGTCAACGATGCCTGCCGTTAAAACGGCGGCCATGCTGAAGGGTTTAATGACTGAGCCAGGCTCATACACATCGGTAAATACACGATTTCGAATGACGCTCGCGCTGAAGCTTTTACGTGCGTTGGGGTTGAATGAAGGTACCGTTGATAAGGCTAGTATCTCCCCTGTTTTGGCTTCTATAAGAATGGCACTTGCCGATTGGGCTGCATTGTCTTTAAGTGCTTTCCATAGTGCTTTTTCGACGTAGTACTGAAGGGTTGAGTCAATTGTTAAATATAGATCTTCTCCTGGGGTGATAGGTTTACGTACCAGTATTTCGCTGGTGACACGCTTGCGCAAATTCAAGGTAAGTTCTTCAAGCCCAGGCGTTCCGGAAAGTTGATGATCATACATTAACTCGATGCCTTCAATGCCTGTCTGGTCAATGTTGGTGAAGCCTAATGTCTGAGCCAACATCGAAGATTGCGGATAGAATCGCTTGTACTCCTGGCGTTCATACACACCGGGAATAGATAATTTTATGACTTCGTTTGCGACCGCTGGATCAACCCTTCTGGCTAAATAAGCGAACGATTTGCCTTGGGCGTTCAATGCCAAATGGCTAATCAATGAAGCATCAATATCAAGATGCTCGCTCAGTATGACTACCTGCTGTTGAGTTGGGACGAACTGTTTAGGGTTCACCCACAAGGTGCTCACGGGTGTGGATACCGCCAAGGGCTCATTGAATCGGTCAAATATAGTGCCGCGGACGGGAACTGTTTCAATCAGCCGCGTTGAACGTTTACGCCCTTCGTTATTCAAGAACTCATGAGAAAAAATCGTAAGATAAGTAATTCTCGCTACAAGCACCATGACGAGGGAACAAAAAATGGCTAGCACTATCATAAATCTTGGGTTTCGTGTTAAGAGACTCATACAGCTTTTTTGACCCTGTACGTGCGTCGGCATATAAGCCTAACGGACTTAGTGCTATTTTGCTTTGTAATATTTTGAAATGATATCTCTATTAGGATTGATCTAGTGGTAGTTGGTCTGGTGTTGGATTTTTTATTAAGGTTTAGGCCGTTCCTGATACCGATCTCAAAGATATTATTGGCTGTCTGGATTAGGAATAGCGCTTCATGGTGGGTAACAAAAAGACTTATTGCAAGAGCATATTTTAGCTCGCGGTGTTGCTTTTTAAGCAACAGAGCCGCTACTGAGTAGGATTGATCATAAAATAAAAAAATCCGTGCAATCGCCCTGTTTTTTACATGGCTCATATCAGTGTGTAACCGGCCACCGGCATCCGTTCTGTCAGAGCCTGCTTCACGACCTTTTAGACACGCCCACGGCACGACGGGGAAAGACAGGGCAGCGGGTCATAAGTCGCTATCGAGCATGGACTTAGTGCGCGAGAAGGGTGGATGCGACGTAGATCAAAACTATCCAGAAGCGATTCCACCTTTCAATAGTGGGTGGAATCGCTTTTGCCAGGCATGTAAGGTTACGTTGTCAGGGGCGGTGTTTCAGCCATCGTACATTGAGTACATTGAAGTGCGCTCAGCGGTGTATGGGGCTGGCTGAATAACTCAAGCCGGGTTGTCCACATTCAGTTGTACTCGTCCCGGCCTGGACAGGTTATGCCGCGGTACTTATGAGATTTTCGTCGCGATACTGAAACTTTCAGTCAGGTATTTTGATGCGTAAGCCGCCGTTCGGAAGCCATCAATGCCTATGTTATTGCTCTTGGAAAAAGCGGCGATTGGGTAAGCGGTCAGGCTTGCTTATCGAACGGTTTGCCCATGGGGCTGGTACGAAGGCCTATGGCAAGGTTTTTCCAGGGTAAATCCGCAGGGTCGGCAATCATCGGTCCAGGTGCTTTCGCGACGAGCACGGCGTGCGCCATCGCTTGAAAGTCGGCGCGGAAATGGACAGAACTTTTGTTGACCAGGATTTTCATTTTTTCCGGTTCAATGCCCACCATCCGGTACAGATTTCTATCAAGCATCTGGGTTTTTCCGGAGCTCACACCTACCAGGACGCCCTCAATTTTCAGGCACGCCGCAGGCCCTACATCCACCCGCATGCCGTTCATCATCGGGCCGTCGAGCTGGCAACACCCGTCGGATAGGGATACGACCTCGAAGCGGCCGGCCAATGGTGCGTCGCCTGGAGTCATCGATTGCCCTCCCAGCGCCATCTCTACGCAAGCGCCTACACCTGCACGATGGGCCTTGGCCACAGCCGCCGGATCAAATATCAACCCTATCGCTGCTTGCGTCGCACCATGCTTCAACAGCGCCCGTAGCATGCCCATGGTGTTGGAGTCTCCCCCTGCGCCAGGATTGTCCTGGGTGTCGGCAATCACCACGGGGCAATCGGCAGACGCCGATAAACGCATCGCTTCGATCACCGCATCATCAGGCGAAAGAAACTGAACTTTCCAATGCGTCTCTTCATCGACCATTTTTTGATATAGCTGCTGAACTGCGTCCTCAACCGCTTTCTCGTCAGTCCCATATCCCCACACCACGGGACCACACTCCGGGAAGTCAGCTGCAGGAAAACCTGGCGCAAACGATAAGGAGAGGACCTCACTACTTTCCAGCGATTCCAGCTGCTCATACACACCAATGGCAGGTTCAAGCAGGGTGCACATCGAATTGATCGGAATCAGGAAGGGTAGCCGTTTCGAAACGCGCTTCAATTCACACCTGTTTTCGAGCAGCCAGGAGAGGAGAGCGGCCGCTTTGGCACCGGTGGCAGCCATATCGACATGGGGGTAGGTTCGGAAGGCGACCAATGCATTGCTGTTGGCAAACATGAGCTCAGTAACGTTCGCATGCAGGTCAAGGGAAGCGACGATTGGGACGTCGTGGCCGACTATGTCTCTCAGCCGTTTCAAGAGCGTGCCCTCACCGTCGTCGACATGTTCTGCAACCATGGCACCGTGCAGATCCAGATAGACCGCATCGACCTGCTCGCGACGTGCCGCTATCAGGATTTCTTCACTGATGCGCTCGAATGCATCCTCGGTGACATGGGCTGACGGACTTGCGCCTGCCCAAATAATTGGTACGAGTTCGTAAGCGAGTTTTTCTGCTGCGAGGATAAAACCGCCAATGGGCAGGTTAATGTCCCGCATAGCAAGAACATCCACCCCTCGTGCCATTTGTGGGAACCCTTCACCGCGCTCGAAGTTACTGTAGTGAGCTTTGGAGGGAGCGAACGTGTTGGTTTCGTGCTGGAAACCAGCGATCAAGACTCGAACTTTCATAAGACCTGCTCCTTTCTTGTCGTTTTAATTCAGTGCGCCGGGATGGGGTTTGGCTGGCGGAAAGGCAGGCGGTTGGCGGCCAGTAATATCGAGCCAAGCAACAGCAGCGCAGCCATGACGAGTAGTCCTGCTTGTGTGCTGCCGGTCAGGGTTTTGGCATATCCCATGATCGTTGGGCTGAAGAAGCCACCCGTCAATCCAATGGTGTTGATCAGTGCAATGCCACCTGCTGCCGAGTCGCCCTTGAGGTGCTGGGATGGGAGGGTCCAGAAGATCGTGTAGGCAACCCAGACCGTTGCCGTTGCGATAGTCAGGCAAATCATGGAAATGACCAGATGTCCGCTGAAGATCGTAGATGCGGCCAAAAACAGCGCGGCGAGCAATGCGGGAACAGCGGTATGCCAGCGACGTTCATTGAGTCGGTCAGACCGACGACTGAAGACCTGCATGGCGATGGCGGCGAGAATGTAGGGTATGGCTGAATAAAGGCCTATCTGCAGTATGTCGGTGACGCCGGCTTCGCGAATGATCGTGGGGAGCCAGAACCCCAGGGTGTAGATGCCGCAAATAAGACAGAAATAAGCCGCCGCCATTAGGTAAACCCGTGGGTCTTTCGCGACTTGCCTGAACGAATGGTGTTGAGCACCCGCACGGGCAAGATTTTCAGTGACCAGCTGTTTTTCTTCGAGCGTCAGCCATTTTGCATCTGACGGACGATCAGGAAGGAACCACAGCGCCATGATCCCCAGCAGCACGCAAGGCACGCCTTCGATCAGGAACATCCATTGCCAACCGGCCATGGACGCTGTGGTGTGAAATGAGCTCATGACCCAGGCGGAAAGAGGTCCGCCGAAAATGCCGGCAAGGGGTGCTGCGAGCATGACAGTAGCCATGACACGCGCCATGCGATCCTGTCCGTACCAATACGTGAGATAAAAGATCATGCCCGGCGCAAAGCCGGCCTCAAACACGCCCAGCAAGAAGCGCAAGATATAAAACGACGTTTCACTTTTGACGAGAAACATGCAAGCGGAGGTTAAACCCCAAAGAATCAGAATGCGGCTAAACGTCTTCCTGGCCCCGATTTTAGGGAGCAGTAAGTTGCTGGGTATTTCAAACAACGCATAACCGATGAAAAAGATACCTGCGCCCAATCCATAGACTGCGTCTGAGAAGCCTAAATCACTTTGCATCTGCAATTTGGCGAAGCCGATGTTGATGCGATCAAGGTAGGCAAAGATATAGCAGATCAATAGAAAGGGCAGGATGCGCCAGCTTATTTTTTTATAGAGCGCCGCTTTTAACTCGATCTTATTTTTATTCATATTCAATCGGATTAATTCCGACCTCCGAGAACGTATTGGCTGCCTGGATTAGGATGGCCGCTTCATCGTGGATAACAAAAGCATTTGTTGCAATAGCAACTTTTAATCAATAGTGTTGCTTTTTGAGCAACAGAATCACTACGGAGGACACTCGACCATGAGGGAGATCAATCAGCGCAGATTGCGTTATTTTTTTGCGGTGTTGTCACACGGCTCAATCAGAGGTGCAGCAGAAAGTCTTAACACCGCGCCGTCTGTTATCACGCGACAAATTAAGCTGCTCGAAGACGAGGTCGGAGTGCAGTTGTTCAATCGACAATCCCGTGGCGTAGAGCCCACTGAGTCGGCGAAATACTTGCTGGAGTTTTGGAGAGGTTGCCAATCCCAGCAAGAACAACTGGAGGACCGGCTGCGAGCGCTGCAGGGGCTGCAAAGAGGGGAGGTGAGAATCGTCTGCAGCGAGGGGTTCATCGACCGTGTGATGGACGATGTCCTGGCCGATTTTTGTGGCGATTACCCCGGACTGAACGTGATCATGGACGTTTTACCCAATAACGATGTGCTGACAGAGGTTGCCGAAAGCAGGGCTCATATCGGGCTCGCTTATAACCCCTCGGCACACGCTGACATTGAGTATAGAGCCTCTTCACACCAACCCGTAAAGCTGCTGGTCAGCGCCCAGCATCCTCTGGCGCAATTCAAACATCCGGTCAGTGTCAGGGACATGCTTAGCCATCCACTGGCTGTAATGCCACCCGAATTTGGATTGGGTCATATTTTCGAGCAGTTGGTGCATTCTGAGAATATTGAAGTAAAACCCACCTTGGTAACGAACTCATTGGCCGCACTTCGACGGTTTGTCCTTCGCGGAAAGGGGGCCACCTTGACCGCTATCTTTTCGGCGCTTAACGAAGTCGAATCCGGTGAGTTGGTGGCATTGGAGATTGATCACCCACTGTGCCAGAACGTCAACGCCCGGCTCTTGGTAAAACAAGGGCGTCCATTGTCGATTGCAGCGGATGAAGTTTTACGGCGAATCAAAACCCAAATGCAGATATTTGCAGACGAATAAAGTCACTTGCTGCCTGGCAGTCCCGTTGCAGGACGCTTCCTCAATTGACTCGTTTCTGGTCACATCACTATTCGCTTCTCGGTCACGTCGCTGGAGCAGCTACGATCAAACAGCCTCACACCTTGAACTGACTCAAGTGTGGCAATCGACTGGCTAATGGCAGATTGAGCACGCCGCAGGTGACGTCCCGTTGCCGAGAAACTGCCTGTATCAGCAGTGCTCGACTTTTCGCCGCGCGCGGACAGTTTCTGGAAAATCGCCCCCATCGTCACACCTTCTCCCAAGCGCTGGAAATCAATCCTCCTTGACTCCCGGCAAGCCTTGGGGCGCACGCCATTCTTTCACAATCTGCGTCACGCCCTCAGGGGAGTTATCTGCTCCCGGCTCTGGGTAGTAGATCAAGTCTGACCCTGCCGGGTGTTCGCTTACCTTCTCGAAGTGCAACAAGAGCACATCAGCACGGGCATCGTTTTCGGCTTCTTTGTCTTCCTTGGCGAGTTCTTCCAGCCGCTTGATAAACTCGGCTTCGGTGTACTCGGATAAGCTGTTTTTCAGTAGGGTGTCCGTCATGTTTGGCCTATTCGTCCCGGTGAAGATCGATGTGGTTTCCCGGTGTGTTATCAGTGCGTCCGCCACGTCCGTTGGTATCGGAACGCCGCCCCCGAACTAACCGACTTCAATTCTGGCTGGGCGTAACCGACGACTTGATTCTCAGGGCTACGACTTACGAAGGTTTTGATGCGATTGAAATGCTCATTCACTCTCCTCGATCCTTGAGATTGCCAATCAAGTTTTCCCGTTTCCGAGCGCTGACAGATAGGCCTTCTGCTCTGCAATCCACGCAACGGGGTAGGGCTCTGAGTCCTCTGGACACTCGGATCGATACGTTCCGAAATCAAGAAGGCCGTAGTAAATCCGCATCGCTTCAACATGGGACGTAGCCCAGAAAACCCATACGCATTCACTACCAGGCTCGTTCAAGTTTCTGGCGGCATCGCCAGTTGGGCCCACGGAAATACAGGACGGAAGCAGGTGGCCGTCTTCGTCAGGGGAGAGCCAAATTTCGTGGTAATAGCGGTTGTGCATGGGGAGCGCTATTTCGCTGAGGATGAGGGCTTATGACTGTAAAAATAAATCTGTCCCGTCTCTGGTCCCGAGGTGGGGTGGTCCCGGTTTGGTGTGCAGATCGGGTAATTGTAAGTACGTGGCGCTTGGCGAGTCGATTCTAATTTCGTAGATGATCCCACGGGCTGATTTGGGGCGAATTCTGCCCTCCATGAGAGACCGCAATCGGCCGAGGCTGTGTAAAAACGTTTTCAAGCACTAGCTCCGGACGAGAACAGCTGAAAAATCGCGCTCCTACGCAAAATTCAGATCTGCTGACTAAACGAGCTTTGGCAGATTTCACGTAGCGACGCACACTTCAAAACGGTGTTTGCGTTTTTACACAGCCTGGGCCATTAGCTGCCCTTGGAGGCGGTCCGTTGTAGGCCAAAGGCGGGCTCGTACATCACGTCCGCAAGCCTCTCGGGAAGGCCTGAGTCCCGCATCGGGACTCAGGCGCGGACGCTAGAAAGCCAACCGAAGCCCTACTGTCAGATTGCGCCCAGGAAGTAGTACATCATCTTTGATGAATGAGCTGTGATTGCGGCCACGCTCATCAAGCAGGTTGTTGCCCTTGATGAAAAGCTGGTAATCCGTCGCCGTTATGGAACCACGATAGGTCAACCCAGCCCCAAGCATGTTGTAGCCAGCAGTCTCGGTTTCATAGGAGGCGATCTTCTCCTGGCGCTGCAGGCGATAGAACTCCAACTCGCCACTTACGGCTTGAGTGAACGCCTGATTCAACCGCACCCCCAGACGATCAGCCGGAATACGCGGCAAATCTCCGCCACCTTTCAGCTTTCCTCTCACGTGATCACCAAACAGCGTGACGTCCGTCGTGTCGGAAAGCGCGTAAGTTACGGATCCCTCGGCACCCGTCAGAACGGCGTCCTGCTGGCGGTACTCGATTTCACGATAGCCACCACCGACATCGTGTCCGGTATCCGCCGCGTAGATGAAGTCGCTTACCTGATTGCGGAAAAGACCGAAGGTAAATGTCGTGCGGCCTGCGAACTTGCGCAGGGTCAACTCGGCGTTGTGTGAGGTTTCCTCGTCAAGATCGACATCACCCAGCTCGACCGTGCGCGTAGCTGCGTGCGGGCCATTGGCATACAGTTCTTCGGCGGCTGGCAGCCGTTGCGAGCGAGAGAGCGAGAAGCCTAGGGAGTATTCCGGTGCGAACGTCCATACAGCGCCGGCGGATACCGATGTGCCGCTATGGCTCGTGTTCTTTGCACCTTCGGCATCGATATCCTGCCACTCATGGCGCAGTCCGAGTTCGTAACGCCAATCACCGACGTTGTATTCCTCAAGCAGGAACAAAGCATGGTTGCGTGTCAGCGTTGGAGGTACATAAGCCTCTTCCCCCAGTGCCTCGAAATCACGCCGTAGGGTTTGCGCTCCCACGACACCGCGCCAGCCAAAAACTGGTTCATGGGTCAGTTCGAGGCGCGCATCGGTCGCTTCGTTGTTGAAGGTGGTAGCAGCTTCACCTCCTTCGATTTCGTCGTGGGTGTAATCACTGTGGCCCACGCGCAGTTTCGCCAGTTCGAAGCCGGGAAGCGGGTCTTTCAGCTCACCGCGCAGGTCCCAGCGTTTCTGCTTCATCTTGATGTACGGCACAGCCTCATGGGCGTGGGCGTGGTCATGATCCTCGTCATGTTCCTCTTCATGACCGCTGCAATGCCAATCTCGCACGCCATGGGTATGGCAGTCGGCGTGCTCATGTGCGAGCAGTCCGTAACTCAGATTCTGCTCGCCATAGGCCGCCCCCAGGAAACCGCGCTCCCCAATGAAGCTTGCACCTAGGGTGTAGCTGTCAGTGTCATTGAAAGAGCCTGCCTGCTTGCCCGGCGAGCCAGAGATTTCATATTCATCATCCTGGCGCTTGGTGCCCTCTGCGCGGATTGCAAAATTACCGCTGCCGGCGGTAATGCCGAAAACGCCAGCTCCCTGATTGGCAACGCTGTTGGCACGCAGTTCGAGCTCGCCCTCATAGCCCTTTTCCGGCACATAAGTCGGGACTTTCTTGTCGATGACGTTGACCACACCACCGATGGCGCCACCGCCATACAGTAGGGTCGCCGGGCCCTTGAGCACTTCGATTCGTTCGGCTAGCAGCGGCTCACTGGTCACCGCATGGTCGGGACTGATTGTCGATGCATCGAGCACGTCGACACCGTCGCTGAGTATTTTCACTCTGGCGCCATCCAATCCGCGAATTACCGGACGACTAGCGCCGGCACCAAAGCTGCTGGAGTGGACGCCCGGCAAACCGTTAAGCGTTTCGCCCAGAGTCGACTCACGACGCATGACCAGCTCTTCCCCTTGCAGGACTTCAGCAGGGCTGGCCATCTCATTGACCTTGCTGTTGAGCGCGCTAGCGCTGACGACCGAAGAGCGTAGCTCGATGGGCTCTTCTCTTTCGGCTGCGAATGACGATGAGTTGGGCGCCAGGGCAAGTGAGATTGCCCAGGCAAGTGGGTGACGGCGGCTCATGTTGACCTCGTGCGGACTGGTTTTAGTAGGTAGGTGAATCAAAAAAAACGGGTGTGTGGATACCTTTCGCACCGGGAGGCAGGTACGCAGATTTGCTTCTGCGCATCTGAAAAATGCCTATGAATCGCTGGTGCTCATTGAGCGCAGCGACTGTTCCTCGGGGCAGAGTTGCCTATGCCGATACGTCTGAAGACGGACGTGTGCCGGCGATAGGCATGACGCAGCGAATCAACGTTTCGAGCTTGGCGTCGCAACACCAGCAAAGCGCTTCTGAAAGCCGGCGATTCGACCTTCAGTTTTGGTTTGCCGCTGTTGGCCGGTGTAGACCGGATGGGAGGCGCTGGAAACGTCTAGAGCTATGTAGGGGTAGGTGTTGGCGTCTTCATGAACGTGGGTTCTGGTGGTCTCAGCGGTAGAGCCAATTAGGAAAAACACGTTTGCCGAAGTGTCGTGGAAGAGAACGAGACGATAGTCAGGGTGGATTTCGGATTTCATACACAGCCTAATAATGTTATATCGTAACATTATCTTGAAAAATTTGGCGCGACAAGCATGGAGGCTTCAGGAAAATATGAGCGAGGTCTATCCAGGGACTAGCAGAGGTGCAGAAATCAGCCCGGCTCGCTGAAAAGCAATTAGCGACCGCTTTTGGCCGATTTCGGCCTGTCGCGAGTGGCCGCAATCGACCGTAGCTGACGTTCAGAAGAGGATAAGGGGGATGTCGGATATCGGAAAAGGGCCGCAATGAATGATCGCACATTGACATCACGGGAGGGCGCGCCGAAACTCAAAAAATAACCACCTGAATGATAAGGATATCTCGTAATGAAAAAGCGTTCTTTTCTGGTTCCTCTGGCTACCCTGGCCGCAGCAATAGCCACAGAACAAGCTTCAGCGATAGCTACCCATGAGGTTGTCGAGCCCGGTACCGACGCCACGAACACGCTCCAGGCCGATGCCCAAGGCGAAAACCTTTTGGTACGCAGTGGCAATAATCAATTCGCCTTTGTTCTCAAACGTGGGGACCAAGGTCAGATGATGGCTTACCACAGTTCTCACAGTTCTCATGCCTCTCACGTTTCTCATGCCTCCCATACCTCGGGCTCCTAATGGCGCTCTCAGATACGCTCGCCTTTGACGAGCGGCTTTATGACGTGCAGGTTCTGCAAAAAGCTGCTTATCGCTCAATCAATTCAGTGACGGTTGATATCACATCAACAGGGGGGCAATTTATCTGCGCCTTATCCTCGAATATTGGTGTTGACGAGCCTTCCTTTCTGTTTGCTGTCCAAGAGTTCAAGAAGGACGTACTTGACTACCAGCTACGCCACCGGCTGAACGCAGAGACGCAGTCGATCAAGAACCTGATCCTTGGACTGGCTTTTTCAAAAACCGGGCTTATTAGTGAGTAAATTCCAGAAGCTGGAGTTCTACACGCAGCAACATACGTACGAGTTGCTGCCCTTTAAGTTTGATCGCCTGAATGACGACGAGTACGTCATCACCAACATGGCCGGCGAGTTTCACGTCATACCTGCGCCGATGCTAGAGCCGATCATAAACAAGACGCTTGCGCTCTCATCAGAGTTGATCGCTACGCTGCGGTCGAAACAGTTCATTCGCTTCACCAACGAGCAGGCGCCACTCCAGCTCCTGGCACTCAAGATTCGCACGCGGCTGTCCAGGCTGGCCCAGTTCACCAATCTGCATATCTTTGTGGTGACCCTTCGCTGCGACCATAGCTGCCCATATTGTCAGGTGTCGAGGCAGTCGGAGAGCAAAGGCGAATTCGACATGACCACGGAAATGGCAGACAGGTCGTTGGATTTCGTTTTCAGGTCTCCGAATCCAGCCATCAAAATTGAGTTTCAGGGTGGCGAGCCGCTGCTGAACTTCGAGATGGTGAAGCACGTCGTTCTTGAAGCAAAAAAACGTAACCTCAAGGAAGGGCGTGATCTGCGGTTCGTCATTGCGACCACGCTATCGCTACTGACTAATGACATGCTCGATTTCTGTAAGCAGCACAGCATTGTGCTTTCATCTTCTCTCGATGGGCCAATGGATTTGCATAATGCAAATCGCCCACGGCCAGGCCGAGATAGTCACCAGCGTTTCGAGGAAGGCTTGAAGCAAGCCCGTGCGGCCCTCGGCTATGACCAGGTGTCAGCCTTGATGACCACCACAGATAAGAGCCTGCCACGAGCACGTGACATCATTGATGAATACTTGCGCTTGGGCTTTGATGGCATCTTCCTGCGCACGCTTTCCCCTTACGGCTTTGCTATCAAGACCAAGAAATTCATGTCGTATGACACGGAGCGCTGGCTGGAATTTTACAAGGAAGGTCTTGAGTACATCATTGAGCTAAACAAGTCGGGCATACGATTTGTAGAGCAGTATTCCGCTATCGTGCTGACAAAAATGCTGACATCAGGGGACCCAGGGTTTGTTGATTTAATGAATCCTGCCGGTGCTGGTATTGCAGCCATCGTGTTCAACTATGATGGATCGGTCTACGCCTCAGATGAAAGCCGTATGCTTGCCGAAATGGGGGATCATACGTTCCGGTTGGGGAGCATTCTTGAGCATTCATATGAGGAGATCATCCTCTCTGACCAGCTTCTGGATGCACTGGAAAATTCCTTCACTTTAAGTGCCCCCATGTGTTCTGACTGCGCATTCGAACCCTACTGTGGTGCTGAACCTGTCTACCACCACGCAATACACAAGGATGTGGTGGCAAGAAAGCCAGAGTCGGCTTTCTGCAAGCGGAATATGTCGATCTTCAAGCACCTCATAGAACTGATGGGAAGCGATGAGCAAACGAAACGGATTTTTATGGGGTGGGCCAACCGATGCTGAAGCTCGGCGGAAAGATTATCCGAATACATGCGGTTGATGTTGATAAGGCTATCACCTTGGCCAAAGTATCAACCAGTCGAAATCTGCCTGAAGTTTTGCGACGAGAAATGGCCTATCTGGTTTGCGATAACCAGATACCTAACGGATTTGCGCACTATCTGCTGGTTGATAAGCACCGGCATCTGGTTGATGCGCTCCCTTCCGGTTCCGACTTCTCAATTCTACCGGAGGACTATAGCTATATCGGTGATGGCGACGTTATCCGGCTTTCAGCGGATCGTCAGAGCATCCGAGTGTTGTTTCGTGCATCGTCGCCGCACAACAGTATCCTGGTCACAGAGCAGTGTAATCATTACTGCCTCATGTGTTCCCAACCCCCGAAAGCCGCTGATGATTCATGGATACTCGACGAAATCGAGAGCCTGATTCCGCTGATTCCAAAAGATACCCGCGAGCTGGTGTTTACTGGGGGCGAGCCGACGACCAATCGGCAGCGCTTCCTTAAAATCATCAGCCTCACAAAAAGTTATCTACCAAGAACCGCAATCCACATTCTCTCGAATGGGCGCAGTTTCAAAGACCCAGCGTTCGCTGAACAGTATGCGCAGATTGAATTGTCTGACGCGATGATCGGAATTCCTGTCTATTCAGAAGATCCGACACTGCATGACTACATCGTCCAGGCCCGAGGCGCATTCGATGAAACCATTCAGGGCATTCTCAACCTGAAGCGCTTGGGGCAGAAGGTTGAGATCCGAGTGGTCATTCACAAGCTGTCGGTGCAGCGCCTGCCAGAGCTGTGTGAGTTCATTGCACGCAACCTGCTGTTTGTTGACCATGTGGCGCTGATGGGTCTTGAGATGATGGGCTTTACTAGGGCCAATCTTGATGAGCTGTGGATCGACCCAATCGAATACAAAGACACACTCAGCAAATCCGTTGGTATCCTCGCCAAATACGGAATGAATATCTCGGTCTACAACCATCAACTCTGCCTAGTGAGCTCAGATATTTATCCCTACTACCGCAAGTCAATCAGTGACTGGAAGAATGAATACGCCATCGAGTGCGAGGTATGCACTCGCAAGTCGGACTGCGGAGGATTTTTTTCGTCAGGGATCAAGCACGGCTACAGTAAGAGCCTAATACCTTTTTGTTGATCTACATTAAAGGTCAGCATCAAGATTATTCTGTGAATTGTTGCGTAGCGGAGTAAATTTAAATTATAGAAAAATACAGTCGACATAAAAAGCCGGTATCCAATGATCCGTCAAGTTTTTTGGCGAGAGAGATATCAGGGCTGAATTTACCTGAAGGGGCTCTTGCCCTTGATTTGGGGTGCGGCTATGGTCGTAACTCCTCACTATTGTCAAGGTATTTCGCGAATGTAATAGCCGCTGATGTTTCTTGTAAAAGTTTCAGCAATTTATGGTATTTAGATTGTAAAAATATACACCCGGTGATCCTTGATTGTGGGCAATTTCTCCCGTTTTTAAATGATACATTCTCAGCAGTCATAGTCGTGCATTTATATCATGAGGATTTAATTGTAAACTTGATTGATGTAATCCGGCCGGACGGTTTTTTTATTTATGAAAGCATTGCTGGCAATGGCGAAAACTGGCGAGAGCTGAGTCTTTTCGGAGAAGTTAAAAAGCTTTTAGAAAAGCAGTTCATTATCAAGTATTACTTAGAGCGACCTGTAGGTCCTGATAAAAAAAATGCCACCGTGAAAGTGGTTGCCCAGAAGAAAAAAACTGAATCGCTCGCAGCTTTATAGGCGCATCTGGTCGTCGGTTTCGGGTTCAGGCTGTGTGAAAACGCCGAGGATTGCGAAAACGTGAGGACGTGCTCCTGGCGTCGATGTAGAAAATCCAATTTGACGTTTTTACACACCCAGGACCCATAGCGGCCATTCAGGATGCTCCTGCACACATGATCGCCATGCGTTGAAGGACTATCCATTAGTCATTTGATATGTCGGTAGACCTTTGTTGTGCGCACCGAGAATCCTGCCGCCTCGTATAAACGATGGGCAGATTCACGATCTGGATTGGATGTTAAATCCAGTGTTTTTGCGCCGAGCTCATGGCTTTTTTCTATTGCTGCTTCTATGAGTGCTTTACCGACCCCTTGACCTCGAGCACTGGCATCTACTACGACGTCTTCGATCCAAGCACGAACGCCTGTCGGAATACGAAAATGAATTAGGGTTAGCACCCCCAAAATCCTTCCTCCACTTGCTGCTCTCACGACTAATAAATGGGAGCACTCTGAGTCCACGATTTGCTTCAAATCTTCCATTGTCATCGCTTGAGCGTTTTTGGAAAGTTGTGGGAGAAGGTCATTCAAAGATCTGAGCAATATATAATCGGTTTCTTGAACCACCTCGACAATAGCTGATTGGTTTGTCATTAGAGATCCTCAAGTGAAAGGGGTGAAGCTTCAATGGTTCGATTGGACACATTACCCCAAAGGGTCTGCGAGTGACCGATTGAATCCACAGCCGATAGCCGCCCCAAGATTAAAGCTCCACACGCCTCAGAAAATCTCAGATCTTTCCTACGCTCGTACGAGCTTGCACTTCCCAACCTACCTAGCTAACCTTCCTCCCGTCGCTGCCAATTCAGCGAACGGGTGTGGTAGCCCGGATACTTCATAGACCCAGAACGCTTTAGGGCGTTTTTTTGTGCTGGCTGCTTTGTGGCGGCTGTGCATGGGAGGCTTCGGCCTGCCGGGTTCCTATGACCGGTCTACCACCCTGTGTACAGCCGTCTCCCCGTTTGCGTGGTAGCAATAGGGAGAGGTTCACTCCATAGGAACTTCACAATGATAAAAGAAACCCCCGATCCTCCGGATATCGACGGCGAAATTGAAGCCGATACCACCTTCACATCCAGCAAACCGGCGATGTCCGAGCGACGTCCCAATCCCATTTTCAATATCGTTCCCGACGTAGACAACGAAACGCTGCTGGTTCATGCCTGCGAAACCCTTGCCTCGGCCAGTGTGATGGCCAGCGAGCTCGCATTTCTACTTTCCGGGCCAAAACGCAATTTGGCCTTGGCGATTCAGCAGATGATTACGTTGGCTGAGTTGTCGGTGAATCGGGTGCTGGATGAAGTTGATCCGCAGGTGTAGGTGAGGCATCACCTTTCCCGCGGTGTAATAAAAAGCCCGCTGTCCCCTGTAGGGTCAGCGGGTTTTTTGCATTCAAGAGGCGGCCAACCAGTACTCACCAATCACCAATGCCGCCGGATTCACCCCACGCCAACCCAATCTAACGGGATTAGGCAATAAATCAGCAGAATGCAGCCATCGGTCACACCCGCCCAGGTCTTATCCTGTCCGCCACGCGGCTCAACGCAGCCGCCAAGGCTTCTTGACGGTCGGCCATCAAATTGACCGCCACCGTCATCCACTTGAACGATTCAGCACCTACGCTACTCCTCTTATATTCAACCTCTGACGAAAAAGGTGATCGCAATGGCCAAGACTTACAGCTACGCCGCGCAGGGTTCCAAGGACTTGCTCAAGCCCTTCACCTTCGAACGTCGCGCCCTGGGCGCTGATGATGTACAGATCGACATCCTCTATTGCGGCGTGTGCCATTCCGACCTGCACACCGTGCGCAATGAGTGGCACAACACGCTGTACCCCTCGGTGCCGGGGCATGAAATTGTCGGTCGGGTGACGGCCGTCGGCGCGAATGTCAGCAAGTTCAAAGTGGGGGATCTGGCGGGCGTTGGTTGCATGGTCGACAGTTGCCAGCACTGTGCGTCGTGCGCGGAAGGCGAAGAGCAGTATTGCGAGAATGGTTTCACCGGGACTTACAACGGTCCGGTGTTTGGTGGCGAGAACACCTTTGGTGGTTACTCGGACAATATCGTGGTGAAGGAGAAGTTCGCTCTGCGCATTTCCCACGACAACGCCAACCTGGCCGCCGTCGCGCCGCTGTTGTGTGCGGGCATTACCACCTATTCGCCGTTGCACCACTGGAAGGTCGGGCCTGGCAAGAAGGTCGGGGTGGTTGGCCTCGGTGGCCTGGGGCATATGGCGGTGAAGATTGCCCATGCCATGGGCGCGCATGTGGTGTTGTTCACCACGTCGCCGAACAAGCGTGAGGACGGGTTGCGTCTGGGCGCGGATGAGGTGGTGGTGTCGAAGAACCCGGAGGAGATGACGAAGTTTGCCAACACTCTGGATTTCATTCTCAACACCGTGGCCGCGCCGCATGATCTGGATGCCTTTCTCAATCTGCTCAAGCGCGATGGCACGATGACGCTGGTCGGCGCGCCGGACAGTCCGCATCCGTCGCCTTCGGTGTTTAACCTGATTTTCAAGCGCCGCAGTCTGGCGGGGTCGTTGATTGGCGGGATTCAGGAAACCCAGGAGATGCTGGATTTCTGTGCCCGGCACGGGATTGTGTCGGATATCGAGATGATTGATATCCAGAACATCAATGCGGCTTATGAGCGGATGATCAAGGGGGATGTGAAGTATCGGTTTGTGATTGATATGGACAGTTTGAAGAAGGAAGTGAAGGTTGCTTGATTGGGTTTAGGGGCAAAAGATCGCAGCCTTCGGCAGCTCCTACGGGGGGGAGGGGGATCTGGTATGGTTTTTTTGGTGTCACCTGCATCTGTAATGTACCGGGTCGGCGGCTCACAATGCCGGCACGGTTCGCGGTCGCGGCCGGTTTGCACCGCACATTCATGATGTAGGAGGCCCGATGGGTAAGATGGCGATTTTCCTGGGTGGATTTCTGGTCCTGACCATATTGCTGGGGGCCCTTGCCACGATTTCTCCCGTTTAGTCTTTCCTGATCCGCAAACAGTACAACGCCTCCACATTGGGAGGCGTTGCAGTTTTCAGCGTTAGGGTTTGTGTTACTTCACTTCAAAGCGGTCCAGGTTCATCACTTTGGTCCACGCGGCCACGAAGTCTTTGACGAACCGCTCCTTCGCGTCGCTGCTGGCATAGACTTCCGCCAATGCCCGCAACTGCGCATTCGAACCAAACACCAGATCGACCCGGGTTGCCGTCCATTTCACTGCGCCGGTTTTGCGGTCGCGGCCCTCGAATTCCTCCTTGGTCTCCGACGTTGGTTTCCACTCGACGCCCATGTCCAGCAGGTGGGTGAAGAAGTCGTTGGTCAACGCTTCTGGCCGCTGGGTGAACACGCCGTGCCTGGTGTGGCCGACGTTGGTGTCGAGCACGCGCAGGCCGCCGATCAGCACGGTCATTTCTGGCGCGGTGAGGGTCAGCAGTTGCGCCTTGTCGATCAACAGTTGCTCGGCTGGTACGCGGTAGCGGGTTTTCAGGTAGTTGCGGAAGCCGTCGGCGATCGGTTCCAGGAAGCCGAAGGATTCCACGTCGGTCTGCTCCTGGCTGGCGTCCATCCGGCCTGGGGTGAAGGGCACCGTGACGCTGTGGCCGGCATTTTTTGCCGCTTGTTCGACGCCGGTGTTACCCGCCAGCACGATCAGGTCGGCCAGGGAGATTTTCTTGCCGCCGCTGTTGAACTCGCTCTGGATGCTTTCGAGTTTCGCCAGCACCTTCGCCAGTTGTTCGGGCTGGTTGGCTGGCCAGGATTTTTGTGGCGCCAGGCGCAGGCGTCCACCGTTGGCGCCGCCGCGTTTGTCGGAGCCACGGAAGGTCGAAGCGGCTGCCCAGGCGGTGGACACCAGTTGTGAAACGCTCAGGCCCGAGGCGAGGAGTTTGCCCTTGAGTGCGGCGATGTCGCTGTCGTTGACCACGGCATGGTCGAGCGCCGGGATCGGGTCTTGCCACAGCAGTTCTTCGCCGGGCAGTTCCGGGCCGAGATAGCGTGAGAGTGGGCCCATGTCTCGGTGGATGAGTTTGAACCAGGCGCGGGCGAAGGCGTCGGCGAGTTGCTCGGGATTGGCCAGGAAGCGCCGCGCGATGGGCTCGTAGATCGGGTCGAAGCGCAGCGCCAGGTCGGAGGTCAGCATGGTCGGGTTGCGGCGTTTGGACGGGTCGTGGGCATCCGGGATGGTGCCGGCGCCGCCGCCATTTTTGGGGGTCCACTGGTGTGCGCCGGCCGGGCTTTTGGTCAGTTCCCAGTCGAAGCCGAACAGGTTTTCCATGAAGTTGTTGCTCCACCGCGTCGGCGTGGTGGTCCAGGTCACTTCCAGGCCGCTGGTGATGGCGTCGCCGCCCTTGCCGGTGCCGAATGTGCTCTTCCAGCCCAAGCCTTGTTCTTCAAGACCGGCGGCTTCGGGTTCTGGCCCGACGTTATCGGCAGGGCCGGCGCCGTGGGTTTTGCCGAAGGCGTGGCCGCCGGCGATCAGCGCCACGGTTTCTTCGTCATTCATGGCCATGCGGCCGAAGGTCTCGCGGATGTCGATGGCAGAGGCGACTGGGTCGGGCTCGCCTTCCGGGCCTTCGGGGTTGACGTAGATCAGGCCCATTTGCACGGCGGCGAGCGGGTTTTCCAGGTTGCGGCCGTGGTCGGTACGGCTCTCCTCATTTTTGCCTGGCTCGGCGACGAGTGGACCTTCGCCGGGTGCTTCCACGGGGGTGTTGTCTTTGCCGTAGCGGGTGTCGCCGCCCAGCCATTTGTTTTCAGAGCCCCAGTACACGTCTTCGTCCGGTTCCCAGACATCAGGGCGACCGCCGGAATAGCCGAAGGTCTTGAAGCCCATGGACTCCAGCGCGACGTTGCCGGTGAGGACGATCAGGTCGGCCCAGGAAATGTTCTGGCCATACTTTTGCTTGATCGGCCAGAGCAGTCGGCGTGCCTTGTCCAGGCTGACGTTGTCCGGCCAACTGTTGAGCGGTGCAAAGCGTTGCTGGCCGGAACCGGCGCCGCCGCGGCCATCACCGGTGCGATAGGTGCCGGCGGCGTGCCAGGCCATGCGGATAAAAAACGGCCCGTAGTGACCGAAGTCCGCCGGCCACCAGTCCTGGGAATCGGTCATTAGCGCATTCAGGTCGGCTTTGACCGCCGCAAAATCGAGCTTTTTGAACGCTTCGGCGTAGTTGAAGCCCTTGTCCAACGGGTCGGAGAGGGAAGAGTGCTGGTGCAGGATCTTCAGGTTCAGTTGGTTCGGCCACCAGTCGCGGTTCGTCGTGCCACCGCCAGCGGCGTGATTGAACGGGCATTTCGATTCGTTTGCCATGTAAGAGCTACCTTCGGTCGTGTTCATCCAGCCATCCGGCCCGGCCTGGGCCCGCAATAGCAATGAGCGAAATCAATGACATAGGCTGCTGGGCCAGGCAGTTCGATCAACTGCTCATTGTGGCCACACGGGAAGTCTGGAGATTGGCGATCGATTCGCCAGCACGCGGGCCCACGGCAAGCCTGTGACTCTTTCTTGTCTCTTCATCAGGTATTGAACGGCCAGCGTACGCCGGCGCATGGGTAAGACTAGACCCTCTGGGGCGGACCGCTAATAGGCGCAGTGTTAGAGCGTGATAGGCGAAATCTTTCGCGCCGACTGTAGGCGCAAAGCTTGCTCGCGAAGGCGGCCTCCCGGACGCCATCTCCGGCAAGCCGTGCCCCTGCACCGACAGCGCTGATCTGTTTTTTGTAGGAGCAAAGCTTGCTCGCGAAAGCGGCCTCACGAACGCCTTCACCGGCAAGCCGTGCCCCTGCACCGACAGCGCTGATTAATTTTTTGTAGGAGCAAAGCTTGCTCGCGAAGGCGGCCTCACAAACGCCTTCATCGGCAAGCCGTGCCCCTGCACCGACAGCGCTGATTAATTTTTTGTAGGAGCAAAGCTTGCTCGCGAAGGCGGCCTCACAAACGCCTTCACCGGCAAGCCGTGCCCCTGCACCGACAGCGCTGATCTGTTTTTTGTAGGAGCAAAGCTTGCTCGCGAAGGCGGCCTCACGAACGCCTTCACCGACAAGCCGTGCTCCTGCAGGTTTCCGGACCGAAGATGTACGGGGGTTAATCATGAAAGCGTTTCGCCCCGAACCAAGCGACAGGCGAAAGCAGCACAACCGTCAGCAGGAACGCTACCTGCGACAGATAGAACGGCTCAAGCCACTGCCGATTCAAGGCAACGTAGAACGTGTTGTGAACGACGTCTGCGATGATGATCGCCGCCGTGAGTGCGATGCCTGCCTAGGGTTTGATGAAAAGCAGCAGTGCCGCCAAAGGATCAAGCATCGTAAGCGCCCCCAGAACACCCGGCTGGCCCGATAGGCGCCATTGCCGTAGCCGTAGTCCCAGAAAATTCCATGTTCAAAGTCCGCCCGCAAATGATTGGCCGTGGCGACCAGAAGGCAGCAGGCGAATAAAACGCGGATGGCAAATGATGCGCTCGGCATGGGCCTACGATTCACTCTCGCGCCAGCGCCGCGCCTGAACAAGCACCGCCGGTGCAAAGTGCAGCACCACCATCCGCACCAGATGATGCGTCAGGATAAACACCACATTCAGCCCGCCACCGAACGCGACGATGGCGATGGTTTCGATGGCGCCGGGCATGTAGGCCAGCCACAAGGACAATGGATCGCTGCCCAGGACCCGTCCGGCCACGCCGGCAAACGCGGCGGCGATCAGCAGCATCAGGGCGACGGCCATCGCCCCGGCCCGGCCATGGCGGATCAGTTCGGCGAAGGAGATGTCTTTGAATTTCGAGCCGATCAGCACGCCAATGATCACCGTTGCGGCATCGACGCTCCATTGCGGCATCTGGAAATCGTGGAGATAGCCCATCTTGATAGAGACGGCGGTGGCGACGATGGCGGTGAGCATGAACGGTGCCGGGACGCCGATGCGCAACAGTAGGCGGCCGATGCCGATGCTCAGGGCGATCAACGACAGCACCGTGAGCAGGGTGCTGAAGACCAGCGGGCTGCCTTGGGCAAGTGCCACGCCGGTTTGCGCGGGAATCAGAAAACTGACCAGCACGGTGATCGACAGCAGTCGCACCAGGTGCACGACGATGACTTTGCCCGAGGCCCGTTCGGACTCCAGCAAATCGAACACCGCAGCGAGGGCGCCGGGGTAGACGGCCAGCAGCGAGTCCTTGAGGTTCCAGCCCGAGACCTTGAACAGCCAGAAACTGGCCATCGCAATCTGGGCGGTCAGGCACAGGAACAGGATGCCGAGGCTGGGTAACATGGCGGCGGCAGTGTGGCTGTCCCAGGCCTTGAACATCAGGCCGGTGGCGACCCCCAGCACGATTTGTACGAAGCCCAGGCCCAAGGGCAGGGTGGGGGCGAAGCGCAGGTTGCTGGCGATCAGCGAGGTGGCGAGAATCGAACCGAGTAACAGGCCATGAGGTACGCCGACATACTGCAGTGCGGTGCCGACGCCGGTGGCGATCAGCAAACACAGTAAGGTCTTCATGAGTCTTCCTTGATTCTAGTGTTACTGAATGTGTCGTCCGTTCAGGCCATGCACGTTTTCCCATCTAACGATGCACGGGTCAAGTACCGGTGCTCTTCTACACCGCGCGGCCTCAACGTAATCTGTCCCCTCGACATTTGGAGGGAACCCGACCATGCCGCTCACCTATCGCCCAGTCAGTGCTGAAGATGTCCTGACGATTTGCGAATTTCCTCAAGATCCCCAGGAACTGTTCTTTATGTTCCCGGCCGGCCAGTACCCGCTGACGGAGGCGCAACTGAGCGCATCGATTGCCAAGCGCTCGGACTCTACGGTGATCGAGCAGGACGGCGCCATTGTCGGGTTTGCCAACTTCTACAAGTTCGAGCGTGACGGGATCTGTGCGATTGGCAATTTGATCGTGTCGCCCGAGGCGCGGGGGCAGGGTGTGGCGACGTTTTTGCTGAAAACGATGGAGCAGCTGGCGCTTGAACGTCATGGGGCGAAGGAAGTGCAATTGTCGTGTTTTAACGAGAATACGGCGGGGCTGATTTTGTATCCCAGGCTTGGGTTTGTGCCGTTTGATATTGAAGAGCGGGCGGCTCCGGACGGGCGTCGTATGGCGCTGATCCATTTGAGGAAGGTTTGGGGATGAATGTTTTCAGGGCTTGAATGTGTGCTGGGCTTTAGGGCCTCTTCGCGGGCAAGCCTCGCTCCTACAGTTATCTCGGCCGATCACAAATAGTGAGTTCACAACAGATCCCAATGTGGGAGCGAGCCTGCTCGCGAAGGGGCCGTTACATTCAACATCAACGTTGGCTGACCCACCGCATTCGCGAGCAGGCTCGCTCCCGCAGTTGATCTCTGGCGTTCACCGATAGTGGATTCACAGCAGATCCCCCTGTGGGAGCGGGCTTGCTCGCGAAGGGGCCGGCACATTCAACATCAACGTTGGCTGACCCACCGCATTCGCGAGCAGGCTCGCTCCCACAGTTGATCTCTGGCGTTCACCGATAGTGGATTCACAGCAGATCCCCCTGTGGGAGCGGGCTCGCTCGCGAAGGGGCCGGCACCTTCAACATCAAGATTGACTGACCCACCGCTTTCGCGGGCAAGCCTCGCTCCTGCCAGGGATCGGGGCTTTTGTTAGTGGGCGTTAAACGCTGCCTTCCACGTCTTCGAGACTGAATGTCTCGGTGTGGTCGTCGTAGGAGAAGATCTCCGCGTAGCGGCCCCAGGTAATCACGCTTTCCAGGGTTTTTTCGACGAACGCATCGGTCAGCGAATCTTCCAGTTCCTGTTCAAAACGCACTCGGGGGCGCGGTGGCCGTTGCGCTCCTGCAGGACCTGGCGGATGCGCGCGGCCAGTGGCACGTGTTTGACCAGGTGTTCGGCGAACAGGGTTTTGCGCTCTTGGGTGCCGTAGTCGGCGAAGAGTTTGCCGGCCTCGGTCAGGGTGATGTCGGCGCCCTTGAGTTCGGCGAAGCCCAGGTGTTCGAGCATTTCCGCGACCGGGAACAGGTCGTCCACTTCCAGCAAGCGCCGTTCGGCGACGTCGGGCAGGCCGGCTTCGCCGTTATAGGGCTCGGCTGCCAGGGTTTCGATCAGGCCGGCGATCAGGTTGGTGGAGACTTCCGGCAGCGGGCTGCCCATTTTCAGTTCGGATTTGCCGGTGCTGGTGGCGTCTGCGCTGCGGCGGTCGGTCATCAGGGCATAGATGTCGTCGACCATTTGCCGAAAGGTGGGGTCCAGTCGGTTGCGTGGATGTTCGAACGGCACTTTGATCTCGGCAACCACGCGCCCGGGGTTAGAGGACAGCACCAGGATGCGGTCGCACATCAACACCGCTTCTTCGATGTTATGGGTCACGATCAGAATGGATTTGATCGGCAGTTGTTTACCGCTCCACAAGTCCAGCAGGTCGGTACGCAGGGTTTCGGCGGTCAGGACGTCGAGGGCGGAGAAGGGCTCGTCCATCAACAGCAGTGTCGGGTTGACCACCAGGCCGCGGGCGAAGCCAACCCGCTGGCGCATGCCGCCGGACAATTCCCGCGGATAGGCGTTTTCGAAACCGTCGAGGCCGATCAAGTCGATGGCCGCGAGTGCGCGTTTGCGCGCTTCCTTGCGTTCGACCTGTAGCGCCTGCAACCCGGCCTCGACGTTCTCGAGCACCGTCAGCCAAGGGAACAGCGCAAAGGTCTGGAAGACCATGGCCACGCCTTCCGCCGGCCCGTTGAGCAAGTGGCCGTTGTAGCGGACTTCGCCCGACGTTGGCGGGATCAGGCCGGCAATGATGCGCAGCAACGTCGACTTGCCCGAGCCGGAGCGGCCCAGCATGCCGACGATTTCGCCTTCGCGCAGGGTCAGGTCAACGTTGCTGAGTACTTGCAACTCGTCCTTGCCTTTGCCAAACGCCCGGCTCACGTTGTTCAAAGAGTAGATTTCGGGGGATGCCTGTGTGTGTTCGGTGTAGGTGTTCATGACATCGAATCCCGTTAATTGAGACGGAGTTTGTTTTCAGCAATGGCGTACATCGGTCGCCATACCGCGCGATTGAAGGCCACTACAAAGAGCGACATCACCACCACGCCCAGGGTGATTTTCGGGAAGTCGCCGGCGGCCGTGTTTTCGGCGATGTAGGCGCCCAAACCGTGGGCAACCACCTTGTCCTGTCCCCATGAAACGAATTCGGAAACGATGCTGGCGTTCCACGCGCCGCCAGACGCGGTGATCGCCCCGGTCACGTAATACGGGAAGATGCCCGGCAACATGATTTTGCGCCACCACAGCCAGCCGCGAATGCGGAAGTTCGCCGCCGCCTCGCGGAAGTCGTTCGGGAAGGCGCTGGCGCCGGCGATCACGTTGAACAAGATGTACCACTGCGTCCCCAGCACGATCAGCGGGCTTAGCCAGATGTCCGGGTTCAACTGGTAACGCAGAATCACGATGACAAACACCGGGAACAGCAGGTTGGCCGGGAAGGCCGCGAGGAACTGCGCCAGCGGCTGGATTTTCTCGGCCAGGTGCGGGCGCAAACCGATCATCACCCCCAGCGGCACCCAGATCAGCGAGGCCACGGCGATCAACAGCACCACTCGCAGCAGAGTGATCAGCCCCATGACGAGCACGTGCCCGACCTCGCCGAGTGTCACTTCGCTGCTCATATAGAGGCCGATGTGGTACAGCGTATAAAGGGTCAACACGGCAATCAGCGTGCCCCACACCCAATCGATCAGCCGTGAAGTGGCCGGGTTCACTGGCGTGGCGGGACGGTTTGAGCGCGGCAGACTGAAGCGGCGGTTGCCGATTCGGCCGATGGTGCGGGTGATCGGGCGCAGGATGCGCTGGACCATGCGGGTGCGCTGGATCAGTTTCAACACCCAGGACTCCGGCGCGCCGGCCTGGGAGGCGGTGTTTTCCATGCGGAACTTGTCGGCCCAGGCCACCAGAGGGCGGAACAGGAACTGGTCGTAAATCAGGATCACCGCGATCATCGCCAGGATGACGTAGCCCACGGCATGCAGGTCTTGCTGCTGGATGGCGACGGCCAGGTACGAACCCACGCCCGGCAGCATGACGGTCTTGTCACCCACGGTGATGGCTTCGGAAGCCACCACGAAGAACCAGCCGCCGGACATGCTCATCATCATGTTCCAGACCAGTCCCGGGATGGCGAACGGCACGTCGAGCTTCCAGAACCTTTGCCAGCCGGACAGCTGGAGGTTGCTGGAGACTTCTTCCAGGTCACGGGGCAGCATGCGCAGTGACTGGTAGAAGCTGAACGTCATGTTCCAGGCCTGACTGGTGAAGATGGCAAAAATAGCGGCGAACTCGGCGCCGAGCACTCGCCCTGGAAACAACAGCAGGAAAAACGTCACCGTGAACGAGATGTAGCCCAGCACCGGTACCGATTGCAGGATGTCCAGCACCGGCACCAGCAGTTTCTCGGCGCGCCGGCTTTTGGCCGCCAGGGTTCCGTACAGCAGGGTAAAGACCAGCGAGGCTGCCATCGCGGCGAGCATGCGCAGGGTGGTGCGCATGGCATATTCGGGCAGGCTGGAGGGGTCGAGCGAGATGACTTCACCTTGCAAGGTGGACATCGGCGCCCAGGTTTCCCGCGCGGCTATCGAGAAAAACAGCAAGAAGCCAATCACCAGCGGCAGGGCGACCAGGTCCCAGCGGTTGGGCAGTAGTCGCAGCGTCGTGGCCGGGAGGTAGTGGCGCAATACCTTGTTCATATTCAGTGATTCCAACAGCGATCTGAGTGGAAGGGCAGGACCACAAGTCAGGACTTTCTTGAGTGCGCGCGTCTGAACCACGGCACGGCACACCCTTGAGGGTTGGCAAAGAGCAGAGTGAGGTCACGCAAGCGGACGCTGAAGGCACCGGCACAAACGCCACGTTGAACTCATCAGGCAACAGGGCGAGGGGCTTTCGTGAGCTTAGCTTCTGTCTGCATGACCCACCGAGTATGGGCAGGGTCCATGGCCGGATGCTCCTTTGGCAGGTTGGGTATTGGGGGGCTGATTGAGGCCATCGGGCCAGCAATTGCAGGGTTTATCGACGCTAGGGTCGATGCCCGGCTACGCTGGCGCGGATTATACGTTTCCAAATGTTACAAAAACATAAATTACCTGTCATGTTTGCGTATTAACACCCTCGAAAAGTGACTGGCGGTGGCGTACCAGTTGAGGCTGTGGGGGCGGGCCTCTTCGCGAGCAAGCCTTGCTCCTACAGGGGGAGGGGGCGTTCAGGGAATGGCGGGCGCGATTCGCTCAGGAGTTTGCTGAATGCCTGTTTGTCGATCGGGCGGCTCATGAAGAAGCCCTGCACCTCGTGACATTGGTCTGCGCCCAGGATGTCCAGTTGCTCTTCGGTTTCGACCCCTTCGGCGGTCACGGTCAGGCCCATGGCCTTGCCCAGGCCGATGATCGCCTGCACCACTGCGCGGTCGTTGCCGCCGCTGCTCATCGAGGCGATGAAGCGTTTGTCGATCTTGATCCCGTCGAACGGATAGGCACGCAGGTAGCCAAGTGAGGAATAGCCGGTCCCGAAGTCGTCCATGTTCAGGCGCACGCCCAGCTCCTTGAGCGCATTCATGGTGGTGAGGGCGCCGTCGATGTCGTTGAGCATCACGTTTTCGGTGATCTCCAGTTCCAGGCGACTGGCCGGGAAGTGCGTTTCGACCAGCACCTCGCGGACATCCTCGACCACGTCACTGCGGGCAAATTGTGCCGGAGACAGATTCACCGACAGCAGCAAGTGGGCCGGCCAGGTCAGGGCGGTTTCGCAGGCTTCGCGCAACACCCAGCGGCCCAGCGGCACGATCAGGTCGGTTTGCTCGGCCAGGGGAATGAACACGTCCGGCCCGAGCAGGCCCTGGGTCGGGTGCTGCCAGCGAACCAGCGCTTCAACCGAGACAATTTCCTTGCCGTCGACTTTGTAGCGCGGCTGGTAATGCAGCACAAACTGCTGGTTCTGCACCGCCAGGCGCAGATCGTCCTCCAGTTGGCGACGCTGTTGAATCTGGTCGTTCATGTGCGCTTCGAAATAGCACCAGGTGTTTTTGCCGTCGGACTTGGCCTTGTACAGCGCGATGTCGGCGCAGCGGATCAATTCGCCTGCCAGGTAACCCTGGCGGCGGCTCAGGGCTACGCCGATGCTGGCGCCGATATGCAGCGCATGGTTTTCATAAGGGATGGGCCGGTGCAGGCTGGCGATCAGTCGGGTGCAGAATTTGTCGATTTCGCTGTGGCTGTCCATGCCGTGCAGCACCACGACAAATTCATCACCGCCCAACCTGGCGACGATGTCATGGTCGCGGGTGCAGTCACGCAAACGGGCACCGACCTCCTGCAACACCGCATCGCCGGCGGGGTGGCCGAGGGAGTCATTGATGGGCTTGAAGTTGTCCAGGTCCAGCATCAATAACGTCAGCGGCGCCGAGTACTCCTTGAGCAGCAACGCCTCGTCAAGGTAGCGCGAAAGCTTGTTGCGGTTGGGCAAGCCGGTCAGCGCATCGTGCATCGACAGATGCTGGATTTGCGCATGGGCGGCGACTTCATCGGTGATGTCGCTGGCGGTACCCCGATAGCCAATGACGGTGTGGTGGTCGAAAATCGGCCGGGCAGATACGCGGCAGTAGCGTTGCTGTCCGGTGTGATCGCGGTAGGTACAACGCAGGTCGCTGACATCGGCTTGCTCGGTCAGTTTGTTCAACCAGAGGGCCAGGGGCGTGGTGTCGCAATACAGCAGTTGCTCGATGTTTTCGCCCAGCCATTGCTGATCGGTGAACCCGGTCACTTCGCTGAAGCGCCCGGACAGGTAGGTGATGGACTGGCGTTGATCAATTTCCCAGATCCAGTCCGACGCCGCTTCCGCAACCGCCCGAAAGCGTTCTTCGCTGGCTTCCAGCGCCTGATTGGCGGCTTGCAGCTCCGCATAACTGGTGTCGACATACCGTGAGGAGCGCAACGCATAGCGAAAGAAATAGGCGGTCAGCAACATCAGCACCACCAACGTGCCCATCAGCGGCGGCAGTAATGACCACAACAAATGCTGCCCGGGCTTTTCGAGTTTGGCGATCAGGCTATAACCGGTGCTATCCAGGGCGACCTGTGGCAGGTTTTTGGCGATGCTGGCATCGGCGACGAGGCTCAACTCCTCCAGGCCATAACTGACGCCCAGGGTATGCAGTTTGGTCGTGGCCAGTTGATCGACGAACACCAGCAGCGAGGTGCTTTTGGGGTCCGTTATCGGGCGGTCGTCATTGGGCATGATCGCCGAAGCGGTCAGCAGCGCCGGTCGACCTTCGAACATCGTGTACAGGCTCATCGGTTTGGTCAGGTCGGCCTGGCCCTGAACCTGATCGATCAGCGTCGCGGCAGACGCGCTCAGGTAACTGGAAAACTCGCCCTGGACCAACAGCCCCCGAATCACCGCGTACTTGGTGTGCTCCCGATCGAGTACGAATACGCCCTCGTAGCCATCGTTGGTGAACAGCGTTTTTCCGATGTTTTGCTGGGTGAACGCCCAGTCGGTGTCCACCTGGCCATTCAAGTGCTCATAGGCGGACGTCCAGTAGGCATAGCTGGTGATGTAGTTTTTTGATGCGCTGACGCGGTTTTCCAGCGCGCGTTCGGTGTAGAACCGGGTATCGCTGAGGTCTTCGGCGTCGAGGCCGGCGGCGATGCTGAACAACGTGCCGACCGCGATACCGACCCCGGCGATAAACACGATGCCCATGGCCAGCGCCAGGCGCCGGGTCACCGAGCTTTGGCGGGTATGGGCCGGGGCCGCATAGGCTGAAAGGTCCATTGACTCGTCCTTGATCCATTCTCACGGCGTCAGGGCAGCCCGAATGGTTGCATTGTTCAGGCTGGCCAGCGATTCAGTCATCCGCGATCGTCGATGATGAACCTATTGGCGAGAGTATAGGCAGCGTGGGCCAGAACGCTGGGGTCATCCTTGGAATTGGCGGTGGCTGACCGGGCCTCATCGCGAGCGGGCTCGCTCCCACAGTTGATTTGTGTCGTTCACGTGAATGAGTTCCAACACAGATCCCCTGTGGGAGCGAGCCTGCTCGCGATGACGGCGGCACAAACACAGCAGCTCTCAGATCCTCATCAACTACCGCTAAACACCGCCACCCGACGCTGCGCAAACGCCGCCAACCCTTCACCAAAGTCGCTGCTCTCACAGGCCTGTCGCCGCAACTCGGCAATCTGCTCCATCGCCTGCACCGGCATCGGTTGCAAATCTTCGAGAATCCGCAGCTGTTCCTTGACCGCCGCCACCGCCAGCGGTGCTTTTGCAGCGATACCCTGGGCCATTTCCAGCGCGGTCGCTTCCAGTGCGCTGCTGTCGACCAGGCGATTGATCACGCCAAACCGTTCCGCCCGTTGCGCGTCGAGTTTCTGCGCGGTGAAGAACATTTCCTTGAGCACATGAATCGGCAAGTTGTTGAAGAAACGCAGCAAACCGCTGGTGGTGTAGGGCAGGCCAATGTTCACCGGGGTCATCGCAAAACTGGCGCTGTGGTCGGCCACCACCAGGTCGCAGCTCATCGCCAGGTCCACCGCGCCGCCCCACACGGAACCTGAGATCAACGCAATGACCACGCCGGGATACGCACGGATGCGCCGCAGCACTTGTTCGAGGGGCTTGCCGTAGGCGATCGGGTCGCGATCATGTTGCAGCTCGCGAATATCGTGCCCGGCGCTCCACACCGGTTGGCCCACTTCGCTGCCAAGTATCACCACGGGCACGCGTTGGGCGGCGAGGGCGCCGAGGCCCTCGTCGAGGGCGCTCAGCAGTTGGGCGCTGAGGGCGTTGCGGTGGCTGGGATTGCTGAAGACCAGTCGGGCGATACGCTCATCGATCTGGTGGACGGTGACGGTCGAGTTCATTGGGCGGTTCCTGTGGCGTGTGCGGATGAAACGTCGGTGTCCTGGAACACGACGTTGGCGGCGAGCAGGGCGTTGATCGAAGCGGCATCAAAACCCGCCTCGCGCAGCACCTCTATAGTGTGTTCACCCAACAGCGGCGGTGGGCGGCTGGCGGCGCTGTCGGTAGCGCTGAACACCGGCGTCACGACTTGGCGAAGTGCGCCGAGGGTCGAGGTGGGTGAGGGTTTCAGTCAGTTGGCTGTGCAGCACTTGCGGATCATCGAAGACCTCGTCGAGGGTGTTGATCGGGCCGGCGGGCAGGCCGGCCTCGATGAACAATTCGGTCCAGGCGCGTTTGCTGCGGGTTTTCAGGCGGCTTTCGAGGATCGCCTTCAACTCTTCACGGCGCTCGACCCGGGCCTCGTTGCTGGCGAAGCGCGGGTCGTCCGGCAATTCGGGCAAGTCCAGCAACATGCACAAGCGTCCCCACATGGCCGAGGTGATCGGCGCCAGGTTGAGCGGGCCGTCCAGGGTCTGGAACACGCCATAAGGCGCAATGACCGAATGCGCATTGCCGGTACGGCGGGGCACATCGCCGAGGCTGAGATAACGTTGGCCATGCACGCTCAACAACCCCACCAGACTGGCGAGCAACGACGTACTGACATGCTGGCCGCGTCCGGTCGTCGAGCGTTCCAGCAGGGCGGCCATCACTGCCGTCACCAGCCACATCCCCGAGGTCAAGTCGCCGATAGCCGTACCGGTTCGAGTCGGGTCGCCGTCGACGAAACCGGTCAGGCTCATCAGCCCCGAGTAACCCTGGGCGATCTGGTCGAAGCCCGGCCAACTGCTCATCGGCCCGTCGGCACCGAACGCATTGATGCTGCCAAGGATCAGCCGTGGATTGCGCGCACTCAGCACCTCAAAGCCGAGCCCCATGCTTTCCAGGGTGCCGGGCTTGAAGTTCTCGATCACCACGTCGGCGTCGTCGATCAGTTGCTGGATAGTGTCCAGTCCTTCGGGGTGGCGAAAGTCGATGCACATCCCGCGTTTGTTGCGGTTGCACGACAGGTAATAGGTGCTGACGCCACGGTCGAACGGACCCCAGGTGCGGCTCATGTCGCCGCTCGGGCCGGGCTCGATCTTGATCACGTCGGCGCCGAGGTCGGCCAGCACCATGGTGCAGAACGGCCCCGACAGTGCGCGGCTCAAGTCGACAATCTTCACGCCTTTTAACGCTTGCATAGGGTTCTCCAGTTCAATGATCAGAGCGCTATTGCGGCAGGGTTTGATCACGGGTTTCGACGGCAAACGGCAGAATCAGAATCCCGGCCACGAACGCGGCGGCGGTCCAGGCGATGGGCGCGCCGAGCGAGCCGTGCCAGTGAATGGCCGCCGCCAGCAGGAAGTTGACCCCGGCGCCGATGAAGCGCCCGACCGAGGCGTTGAAGGCGAACGCCGTGGCGCGGATGCGGGTTGGGTACTGCTCGGGCAACCAGAGCGAGAAGATCGCGAAGTTGCCGCCGAAGAAGCCGAGGAACACCAGCGACACCATGAACAGGTGCAGGCCGTCGTCCATGTAAAACACCCAGCCAAATGCGACCACGATTGAAGCCGCCATGCCGGTGAAGTAGAGGCCCAGCGCCTTGCGCCGCCCGACGCGTTCGGCCAGCCACGGCGCGACCAGGCAGCCGAGGATGGTGCTTAGCGACAGGATCGCTGCGCCAATCGAGGCCAGGTGCACCGCGCCGACATGGTCGATGCCGGCGCGGGTCGCCAGGGTCACCACCGCGGTGGCTTCGTACACCGAACCGGCCCACAAACCGACAATTGCGACCCCGACCAAGGCCGAGCTGGTGAGCGTGCGGCGACGAAACGCCGGGGCGAAGATTTCCAGCCACGAGGTATGTGCTTTAGCGCCTTTGATGTGGATGACAGGCTTGTGCGGTTCTTTGACTTTCAGCGCGGTATAGATCGCCACGAACGCCGGGAACAGGCCGCACAGAAACATCACGCGCCAGCCATACGTGGCGCCGACGGTGTAGTTGAGCAACGCGGCGATAAAGAATCCCAGGTAGTAGCCGGTTTGCAGGTAACCGGCACCCATTTTGCGGCGGTCTTCCGGCCAGCACTCGGCCACGTAGGTCCCGGCCAGTGCCCACTCGCCGCCGACGCCGATCCCGGCGATCAGCCGAAACGCCGCCAGTTGCCAGATGTTCTCGGAGAACGCTGCCGCGCCGGTAAACAGTGAGTACACCAGGATGCTCGCCGCCAGCATTTTCACCCGGCCAAAGCGGTCGGCCAGCGGCCCCCAGATAAACGACAAGCCCCAGCCGATCAGGAACAAACCGAACAGCAAGGAACCGTACATGGCGATGTTGGCGGGGGTGGCTGTGATGCCGGAGTTGGGCAGCAACTCGGTCATGGCCGGGATCAGCACCAGGGCGAAGATGACCGAGTCCACGCCATCGAGGACCCATCCCAGGTAGACCGTCCAGAAGCCGCGAATCTGCTCGCGGGTCAGGGGCGTTTTGATCGGTTTCTCGCGTGTTGCAGATGCAGTCATTGCTCTAGACATGGCGATCTCCCAGTGGCCTTTTTCAGGCCTATGGAAGCGCGGCCCGGCGGTTGCGGCCGGTAGCGCTTCGTTTGTTGTGAGGCGAGTCTAGGCGCGGTATCTCATAAGCTTCAAATATGATATTCCTCTGCTCCCAACGGAAAATACGATGGCTTAGGAGGTGCCCATGGACCTGCGCCAATTGCGTTATTTCATCAAGGTCATCGAGTGCGGCAACATCACTCGCGCCAGTGAAGCCCTGCACATCGCCCAGCCTGCGATCAGCCAGCAGATGCGCAATCTGGAGCAGGACATGGACATGCAACTGCTCGAACGCAGCGTCCACGGGGTGGTGCCGACGGCGGCGGGGCGGACGTTGTACCGGCATGCCGTCGAGCTGCTGCGCCAGGCCGACGGCACCGGGAACTGCTGCGCCAGGACGCCGAGTTTCCGCAAGGCAAGGTTTCGGTCGGGATGCCGTCGAGTACGGCGCGGATGTTGGCGATCCCGCTGGCGCGGACCATCCGCCGCCGTTATCCGGGGATAAAACTGGAGCTGATCGACGCCCCGAGCGCCGAGCTCGGCGGCCTGATCACTGTCGGGCGGGTGGCGCTGGCGGTAAACGTCGATGTGGTCGAAACCCGAGGCGTGGTCTCGCAACGGCTGCTCACCGAGACGTTGTACCTGGTGGCATGGCCGGAATTTGCTTTACCGGATGGCTCGGTGTCGATTCAGGTCCTGGCGAAGATGCCGCTTGTGCTGCCTTGTGCGCCGAATACGATTCGCAGTCGGGTCGAATCGGCTTTCCAGGAAGCCGGCCTGCAGTGTGAGGTGGAGTTCGAGGCCAACTCCACGGACCTGCTGTTCTCGGCGGTCAAGGCCCGGCTTGGCGTGACGATCTTGCCGTGGGCGGCGGCGCATGCTGAGCTGGAACAGCACAAGCTGAAGCTGGCGAGGATCGATCATCGACTGTTCACCCGGGAGCTGTCGTTGTGCTGGCATGACACGGCGGTGCAGAGCAATGCGGTGCAGAAGGTCAAGGCCACCATTTTTGAATTGTTCGACGGGTTTGAGCGCCAGCCGGGGTGGGCGGATGGGCGGTGATGGATAGTGGTTTTTTTTGGTGTGACTGAGGGCCTCATCGCGAGCAGGCTCGCACACAGGGGATTTGTGAACGCCGCAGATCAAATGTGGGAGCGAGCCTGCTCGCGATGACGACCGCAAACACCACAAATCCCGAATCAGAT
>NZ_JAEKEZ010000018.1 GCF_016650815.1 Pseudomonas sp. TH31
ATGCGGAAGACTTGGATGTAATGATTGCGTATGTACTGGAGCAAGAAAGACGGGGGCTGGCGGACCAATAAGGCGGGAGGCGGTGCGATTGTGCATTTTTCCTCGACAGGTGTGATGAACGGTCTGTACCGACTCGGCGCATATTCAGCCAGCTAGTGGGTTGGTCGCGGCCTGACCAAAATGGCGGCACTGGATTTTGTGCGTGGCAACATCCGGGGGGAATTCTATTCATCCTCAGCGTTCACACGCCTATGGTTGCCCCGGGTGCTACTGAGATGTACAAAGACGGATGAGAACTCCCGCCTTGTGCTCTTTATCGCATCCGACCAGAGCAGTTTCTCCACCGGCTCTGAGTTCATCGCAGATGCTGGTCAGTTGCTTGGGCCCGTATCGGACTGATGGGATATAGATCGATATAACGAATCCGGATGCCAATTAATTAGTGTGGAAGACAAATAAGGAAGAAGATGAATAAGGAAATGGAAAGGATTGCTGTCGTAACCGGTGCTAGTCGAGGCGCAGGAAAAGGCATTGCACTGGCGCTCGGCCACGCCGGGATGACGGTCTATGTCACAGGTCGCAGCCTCGCTGACGATGATACTCCGTATGGTGGCACGATCAGCGAAACCGCAGACTTGATCGACAAGGCAGGTGGCAAAGGCATCGCAGTCGCGGTCGATCATGCCGATGACGCAGCCGTTGCTTCGTTCTTCGAGCGAGTGCGCAAAGAACACGGGAAGCTCGATATTCTAGTCAATAATGCCGCAAATCTGGTTTTCACGACGATGGCGGGTGGCTTTTGGGAGAAGCCCCTCGCCGCTGTAGAACTGATTACGGTAGGTCTTCGCTCGCACTTCGTTGCGAGTTATCACGCAGCGCCTCTGCTCATCGCCAACGGCCAAGGCCTGATCGTGAACACCGGCCACTATGGGGCCGTGTCCTATTACCATGGACCCGTGTATGGTGCGCAAAAGGCCGGAGCAGACAAGATGGCCGCCGACATGGCCAAAGAGCTGCGCCCGTACAACGTCGCAGCGGTGTCGATCTGGATGGGCGGTTTGGATACGGAACGGGCTCGTGCATATCTAATGACACTTCCTCCTGAGTCACGTCCGACAGCTAAGAGGGAGTCACCTCTGTTCACGGGAAACATCATTGCTGCCCTGTACGAATCCGATCAGAGGATGCGACTTTCGGGACGTGCCCTGATTGGTGCGGAAATTGGCGCCTTTCTTGGTGTCAGCGACATAGATGGTTCGCATCCCATATCGCATCGCTACACGATGGGCGGGCCACCCGAACTTCACCCATCTCTCTTGACGTGATCAAGGAGTCGGTCAAGTTCTGATCGTAGTACGGCGACTTCCTAGGACTTCATCTCATTGGCCAACGATCCCTCGCAGGACAGGGACTCGCTGCGGGCCAATGGCCTCTCACCCCGCGAGATCCTGTAGTACCCCGGCGGCGTCGATGTCTCTTTGATCTGTCGTAGGTAAAACACCCGCAGAGTTGCACCGCGGTTTATTGCATCAACAGAATGGCAGATCTGGTGGCTCACCCAAACCTTTCGGCAGTTGCTTTCTCAATGAGCGTCAACGACACCTATGCCGCTGAAGAATGACTCACGTTCGGAATTAAAACGAGGTGCTTTGATCTGGACTCACTCTGTAATAGGTGACCTGAAGTGGTCTTTAGCGCCTTTTAATTCATCGGCGGCGCGGCCAGTAATCGGTGAAAATTATATATTTTATATCCGATGTTATTAACAAGCTTCTACAGCTCTCATATTGGTGATTTACTGGCGATTACGAATCGCGACGCTATGCTTCAATTCGTCACTGGGTAGTCGTGCTTCATCAATAATGCTTTCGATTTTCACGTCGGACTCGACTTTTTCAATAAAATCCATAATCGCAACTTCCATAAACCAATGGGGCGCACGGCCCAAGTGATTCGCTGCATTTTTTTTAGACGATTACGTGTTAGGAAATCCAATTTCCCGCCAAGTGTTGTACTAGCCATTCGGACCTCTTGTGTTTTCAAATATCAACTACAAATCCATCATGTCTTCATGCTCTGGGTGGTTGGGGTCAGCCATCACTTCAAGGAAGTCGGCATAACCTGGCCCACTGCCGAAGTCATAGAGGTAGCGAAACGTCTTTTTCCCGTTCAGCGCTTTGATCAGGGTTTTGCGGGCATCGGAGTTCACGGGTGGACCCCATCCATCGGGGTCGGGAGTTCCGTAATTCTCTCCGGCAATTTCAAATTCATGCAGATGCCCACCTTCCCAGCCCATCGCGAACTGGATCACTGTGTGCAATTTGCTCAAAGTAATGTTCTCGGGCACCGCCACGCGGCGCCAGATGGCAGGTTCGATCCATTTCAATTCAATGTGCAGTAGCAACAAATCAGGCTCGGGTTTTAGCAAGCGAACATTTTTGGCCATGGATCAGGCAGCCTCGCAGAATTCAGTAAGTGTGAGAGAAACGTTCCAGGGCAGCAGTTCGTCGACCAGATTGATCGGGTAGTCGGCGATGCGCTCCAGCACTTGTGTCGAATAGGCTGCGGGTTCAGGTCGTTGAGCTTGGCCGAACCCACCAGGCTGTAAATCGCAGCCGCTCGTTCTCCGCCGGCATCGGGACCGGCAAACAGGTAGTTTTTGCGGCCCAGCGCGACGGTGCGCAGCGCCCGTTCGGCGGCGTTGTTGTCGATTTCGATTCGGCCGTCATCGCAGTAGCGCGTTAAAGCCTGCCACCGGTTGAGGGCATAGAGGATTGCACCGCCCAATGTCGATTTTTTCGACAGTTGAGCCAGCGTCTGGTTAAGCCACGCGTGCAGGAGCTCCAGCAGTGGACTCGCCCGACTTTGCCGAACCGTTTTTCTACGATCCGGCGGTTGTCCTCGGATCTCGCTTTCGATGGCATATAGGGCAGCAATCCGTTGCCCATCACTTCGTATGCCAAGATATGCCGCTTGCCTTGGGAGTCTTCATAGGTCATGCGCATCGGTACAACACCGCACACATCGGCTACTTCAGTTTGAGAAATCACCTTGGCAACGCTCAAGATGCGTGGAATAGTTGTACTGCTCAACAGGCACTTGTTGAACTTGAACTGGATCAGCGCCTTCCTACGCCATCACCATAGTGCTAAAGCCAAAAAGTGCGAGCATTGCTACTGGAGCTTTCATGGGGGCTTTCCTTTAATTAAATTTCGATATTGGAAATCGAAAATTTGGTCGATGAGACGCACAGAGCTAATAATCGCTCTAAGCAAAACGTATTGATTACTGACGATTTCAAGCGACTTACCCGCCAGTTGAACAGCTGCTTTTTGTCCGTGATTGCGGCGTCCAATTCGGGGGGCTGACGTCGATCTATGGAGAGCTGCCGTCAACACTCTGCTCCATGTTTCCATGCATTCGCGACTGAGGGGCAGTTGAAGCACGAAATCCGCGCAGATGAGCGCCTCCAATTCATGAGAGGACGTTCTGTTTATTTCAGGGGGGGGCGCGCCAAGCGGCACTATTCGACCAGGTGCGGGGCTGGCTCAGAACCACCAAGCTACGAACAATTGCATCGGGGAGGCATTACACTACATGTAATGAATTAGTCTTTTTCCTTAAAGTCCATAAAAAAGGCTCAAATCAAAACAAGCGCTCAATTAGCGCTATTCATACCTTACCCCTCGGCATCGACTGCCCACTACAAACCGGATATGGGTGGTTCGCTAACGGTGGTTCTCCACGTCATGTCCCAGCGATTGCAAATACAATGCGAATAATTCGGGTTGCGACGAAATGCCAAGCTTTCTATAGAGATGTCGCCGATGTACCTTGACGGTTTCCGGAGAGATCATCAGAAGCCTTGCAACGGCTTTTGTGGAATGGCCGCGAAGGATGAGCAAGGCGATTTCCATCTCTCGTTCAGAGAGTACGGACGATCCGAATTGACCGAGAACGTCCCTCATCTGAGACGTTGACGCACTGCTGGTCAGTTGTAAATTCTGGCTGTATTCCTGCCAATGATGCTTCATAAACGCTAGGACCCATGGGCAGATCGTGGTCAGTATTCCGTGCTGTTCGATCAGAAAAGGCCGACTTGTGCCCAATGACAGCGACAACGTTCCCTGGCCAGGTACCTGCAAAATGAACTGTTCCTCGTCTTCCAACACATTGGCGTGGAAGTAACTGAGGAAGTACTCGGATTGGCGAAACTGGTCAGGAGCTACTTCCTCCAGGCGATGCAGTCCGCTGGAAATTCCGTCGCGACAGGCTTGGTAGAAAGGGTCGAGCTGGTATAGCCCATTGAGATAGGCAGGCAAGCCCAAACCATCATGTGGTACGGCATCGTATAGCTCCAGTACTATTGGCGCGCCACTGTTTGGATAAAAGATTGCCAACGCATTGTCGAACGGTACCCACTGCTGCAACAACAATGTCAGCTGCGTCCAAAAACGGGGCTTCCCAATATGCTCGATCACTCGGCCTAGGTTGGAGTGCATGCTGATTTCGCGAAACATCTGATGCGTCCCTGTGCCCCTCAAAAGTACAGTCGGTTTTCCTCTACTTCACATATCCGCGTCAAGAGGCGTAACTCTTTACGATGATTGGTTGTGCGCTGTTGCCCAGCTAGATTGCGTCCGGGCAGCGCCCCTCATGAAGGATGCGCTGTCGTTCTTTCTTGCAGCCTCATTCTCAAAGGAGTTCCCATGCGTGCTCGTCAACTTGGTATCACAGTAGGTTCTGGTACCACCGGCGAATTCAATACCATTACCGACGTCCCTGGTGTTCGCGTCGGCCACAGCACCCCTATCTCCGCCATCGATGGTAAGTAGGTCCGTACGGGCGTGACTGTGGTGCAGTTGCGTGCCAGCGAGGCGCGGCTCGATCCTTGTTTCGCGGGCTTGCATGTACTCAACGGCAACGGCAACGGCAACGGCAACGGAGACGCGACGGGGCTGGAATGGATTCGCGAGGTTGGCCTTCGCTACGTGTTGCACCAGTCGATAACAGCATGGCGATGCTCTGCCCAACTTGATCACAGTTGGAGTCCTGCAGGTACTGGATTGGCGCGAGCAGGGCAACAATCACCTCTAGACTCAGTGGTAACGATGGCAGCGCTCAATCCACTTGTGTGGTGCAGAGGCGGCAGCTATTTTTTTGCCCATTCGGATGCTGGTGCCATACCCAGCGAAAAAAGCCTCTCCCTCATCAGGTGTTGGCTAACGCCTGATTCCATGTTTTTTACTTCCTCCTGTAACTCACCTCACTCCAATGACTAACCCTCGCAGAGTAACCCGTTGCAGTGATTACCATGCCGTCCCGCCCCCCTCATACTCATCACCAGCCCAGCGGGGGATGTACGCAGTTTTCTAGTATTTGACTCTGGCTGGAAACATCGACTGCTCAATGAGCGGGCTCCTCCTTTTGCTTGTCACACGAGAAATTTCTTTGAGTGCCCGAGAAAGGTCGTCTTGAAGAAGGCGGTAGAGCTCTGAACAATCCACCATCAAAACTTTATCGAGTAGTCATAATGATTTGCCCTCGTGTTCTCGTCCTGGAGAGCTACCTGTCCCAACGCACTGTATTGGTACGGATGCTATATCGACTGGGCGTATGTGATGTCCTGCAAGCCAGCGAACCTGAGCAGGCAATGGACCAGATAAGCCGGGCAGGTGATGTCGACATCATTATTTGCAGCCTGGATCACAAAGGGCTCGAGGGACTGGACTTTCTTGGCCGAACTCGAGAAAAGCAGCGGGTGCAGGCGGTGGTGTTATGCGGAGAATGCAGTGCGGACTTGCACAGGGCGTTGGAGAGCTTGGGAAGTCTTTCGGGACTACCGATACTCGGAGTTTTGTCTGCGCCTTTTAAGCTCCGATCGCTCTATGAACTGTTGCTGCGCTATGGGCTACGAGGGGCGATCGGTCAGCCCTGTGCTGCGCCTCAAACTGTACTTTCAATGCTGCCCAATGAAGTGGAAATACGCCGCAGCCTGGCCTTGGGGCATTTTCGTGGCTGGTATCAACCTAAATTCGAGCTGGCCGACGCAAGCCTGGCTGGTGTCGAAGTGCTGGCGCGCTGGGAGCATCCGAGTAAAGGTGTGCTGCTGCCCAAAGATTTTCTGGCAGCCATGGTTGCCTATGACCTTATCGATGAGATGTTCAAGCAGTTACTGGACCAGGGGCTGATGTTGCTACAGACGCTCTACCAACATGCGCACCTGGGGTTGGCCTTTAATCTGCATATTTCTCAACTGATCAAGCGTGAACTTGTAGAACATATAAAAACTTCTCTCAAACGCCATAGATTCGCTGGAAGCATCTTAACATTCGAGTTGGCGGAAAATGGTCTTTCTGACCTGTGTCCAACAACAAGAAAGCATATTTTTGAGTTGCACAATATGGGCTGCAATCTGTCGCTCGACAATTTCGGTAGCGGTTTTTTTTCTCTTTCCTTGTTAAGCCAACTGCCGCTCAGCCAGATAAAGCTCGACGCAAGTGTTATCGAGGGAATAAAGGGCGCCCATGATCACGCGCTGATTTCCAGTGCCCAGGCGCTTGCCCATGCCTTGGGTAAAGGTCTTGTGATTGAGGGCATCAGCAATCGGAATATGTTGGAACGCTTGATCAATATGGGGTGCACTCTCGGGCAAGGCTACTATTTAGCCCGCCCCATGAGCGGGCATGATTTTCAGAATTGGATGAGTCAGGAAGGCATTGAAAGCCACCTGAAAAAAAATAGTTAACTTCTACTTCTTCAACATCACGCAATCCATTGGACATTTTATGTATAAGGCAATTATAGCGGACGATCACCCGCTGATCAGACTGACACTCAGAAACATCTTATGCGAACGGGGATTCGACATAGTAGCGGAAGCGGAGAACGGTGCCGAAGCCTTGCAACTGGCCCGCTTGCATGTGCCGAGCATCATGGTGCTCGATATTTCCATGCCCAAGTTGGATGGGCTTGAAGTCATCACGCGCATTGGGATGATGGACCTTCCTATCAAGATCCTGGTCTTTACCTCGCAGGCCGCAGAGATTTATTCCTTGCGCTGCTTGAAGGCTGGAGCGGCTGGTTTCGTATCAAAAACCAGCCATCTGGATGAATTGGTCAGAGCCGTTAGAGCAGTTATGGGCGGTTATAGTTTTTTCCCCAACCTGTCGGCTAGTTCAGTGCGGAGTAGTGATATTCATGTGTCGGATGCGGATCTGATCAAAAGTCTGTCGGATCGCGAGCTGAGCATAATACAGATGCTTGCGAGTGGCCTCGGAAATAAGGAAATAGGAGCAGCCCTGCTGATCAGTAATAAGACCGTCAGCGCCTACAAGGTCAAGCTTATAGAAAAGCTCCAGGTCAAATCAGTTATTTATCTGGCTGACTTTGCCAAGCGCAATAACCTGATATAGACAGATTCTTAACGGTATATATCTGCTGTTTGTTGGTTCAAACTTACTCTGCACCAAAGGTGCGCCAGCAAAACTCTAGTGTTGTTTCTTTCTGCCACCTGCTGCATCTGGTTGGCTGAGTCACGATAGTCGGCTGAAGTTAGTAAGCTTTCCGGTTTCGTTCGATGAGCTCCCTCATGTGCTTGTTTATTGTTTTTATCTTGCTTTCGGTAATTCTGAATGTTGTTCAGTATCGTCTTTCGCTTCACGCACAGAATGCATTTGCAAGTGAGTACCGTTTGCTCGAAAGGCGTTACGAACTGACTCGCAAGATATTGGATGGAACACCCCACCCGCTCTACATCCGTGATCGAATGGGGCGAATGCTCGTCTGCAATAGCAGTTACCAGAACATGATCGGTCTTAGCGAAAGGGACCTCATTGGTACCTCAGCACTTGATGCACCGCTTGCCGATAGGGCCGAGGCGGAAAACTACCACAACTATTGCCTGGAGCTGATGTGCAAAGGAGAACCCCATCTACATGATCGAGACCTGACCATGACAGATGGGCGAGCCTTGAAAATCTACCATTGGGCATTACCGTATCGAGGGTCCGACGGTGAGGTTGCCGGGATGGTCGCCGGTTGGATTGATGTCAGCGGACGCCAGCAACTGCTGCATGAGTTGAGCGAAGCCAAGAATGCCGCCGATGCGGCCAACCGGGCAAAAACTACCTTTCTGGCTACCATGAGTCATGAGATTCGCACGCCGCTGAATGCCGTTATCGGCATGCTCGAACTGGCCTTGAAGAAAGCCGAACAGGGTGTAACCGACCGCTTCGCTATCGAGGTGGCGTCTGGTACCGCAAAGGACCTACTCGGCCTGATAGGAGATATCCTTGATATCTCCCGCATCGAGTCTGGAAAGCTTTCGCTGGCGCCGGAACGCGCCAATCTGCTGAATATCGTGGAGTCGGTGACCCGGGTATTTGAGGGCGTCGCCAAGCAGAAACATTTGTACTTGGTCGTGGAGCTGGACGCTTACTCGGATCGCGACGTATGGATAGACCCTTTGCGGTTCAAGCAGATCCTTTCCAATCTGTTGAGCAACGCGATCAAGTTCACTGAAGAGGGGAGTGTCTGGGTGAAGATGCGTGCCGAGGCAGCTTCGGATGGCAAGTCTATCCAGATAACCCTCAGGGTCGAGGACAGCGGAATCGGCATCTCCCGGCAGGACCAGCAAATCCTGTTCAACCCTTTTGCCCAAGCCAGCAACAATCCGCAGTCCTCTTACAGTGGGTCGGGGTTGGGCCTGATGATCAGCCGCTCGCTGTGCGAAATGATGGGGGAACCCTGACCCTTTCCAGTTCCTTTGGCGAAGGCACGCAAGTTGTGGTCGTTCTGCGCCTGCCTGTTCTCCAGCCACTGGTTGAACGGCCAATAGTCGAGGAGTTGCCAGTGGATACCAGGGAGCGGAGCCTGCGTGTCCTGGTGGTGGATGACTATCCCGCGAATCGTCTTCTGCTGTGCCAGCAGATGAGCTATCTGGGGTATCAGGTCGAAGATGCCGTGGACGGCGCCCACGGCCTTCGGGCATGGCGCAATCGTCACTTCGATGTGGTCATCACCGACTGCCATATGCCGATCATGAATGGCTATAACCTGGCACAGGCAATCCGGGAAGAGGAGTCTGTCCGTGGGCTGGAGCCCTGCTTGATCCTGGGGCTCACCGCCAATGCGCAACCTGAAGAAAAGCTGCGTTGTCTGGAGGCAGGCATGGATGAGTGCCTGTTCAAGCCGATCGGCCTGAAGGCGCTGGAGGCCTGGCTTAGTGCCGCGCCCGAAGTGATGAATCCTGCGAGGGCCGAGCTTGAGGCTCGGGATGATGGCATCGAGGAGATTGACCTCACCAATCTTGAGCAACTGACCCGTGGTAACAAAGACGCTATAAGAAAGATTCTGCAGGAGTTGGACACCAACAATGAAGAGGACATGACATGCCTACAGAAGTTGTTCGCCCAACATGATGTGCAAGGACTCTCCAATCTCGCCCATCGAATCAAAGGTGGGGCCAGAATCATCAGATATTCAGCCTTGACTCAGTGCTGCGAAGAGGTCGAGGCCGCTTGTCGCGAAGAGGAGCGTGCGGCTCTCACAGAATCGATCAACAGTCTCTATCAGTGCATGGAGCGGTTGTCTTTCTACCTCAGGACTAAATATCGCCTCAACGATGGGCGTGATTATGCTTGAGTCGCGGACTGCTAAATCCTAGGCAAGATAATTCTGAGCTATCGCGAGAATTTTCCCGCTGCGCGGTAGTCTTTTCCTAGCGCATCTGACGCCCACTACCCACACAATTGCGTAGGTGTTATTCACGCCCGCACGGCTTTACAAAAACTCATACAGGCGTTTTTGTCTACCACCATGATTCACTCTGCTGAATTTACTTCTGTGTAATGAGGTGGGGCTGTAAATATTATCTCAGTTCTTCTGCAGAACCAGAAGAGTTCAGATCCCATGCGCACATGTATATCGACACATAGTTAATCAGCTTGCATGTAAGGCTGTTGTCTCAAAAAGCAATAGCACGGTGCTTGTGCCGTTAAGCGAAGCAGTTAAATGTTTTCAAAAATCTACTTAACCTGAAGGAAATACCGCTATGAAGAAAAGTTTGATCGCTGTAGCACTGCTGACTGGTTGCGCATTTGCAGGCATGGCCAACGCCTATGATGGCACCATCAACTTCATCGGCAGTATTAATGATGCAGCGTGCACCGTTACTGCAAACACCGCCAACCAGACCGTCACATTGGGTACTGTCAAAACCTCGGCCCTGCCTAGTGTAGGCGCTACCGCTGCTCCAACGCGCTTCAACATTGTGCTGACCTCTTGCCCGGCAAGCGTCACCAGCGCCACCATCAAGTTCGACGGCCCGGCCAACCCTGCGAACAGCAGCCTGCTGGCTCTGACCAACACCAATGGCGCGGCAACCGGTGTCGGTATCGGCTTGTATGAGCAGGACGCCGTTACTCAGATCCCGGTAGGTAGTGCGTCGGCAAGTAAGCCACTTTCGATCACTGCTGATACTACGTACAACTTCATTGCCAAGTATGTTGCGACTAGCGCTACTGTCGCAGCAGGTTCCGCGAATGCTGTCAGCAACTTCACCGTCACTTACAACTAAGTCGTAAAGCTCGGGCATTAGCTACTTAATGCCCGGCACGACTGAGTGAAAAATTCGTACCAACTTCCCTGGAAAAGAGCAGGGAATGAGGACAATTCAAGGAGCATTTATCAATGCGTTGGCTCAAGTCCGTTTGTATCACCGGCTGTCTCTTGGGTATTGCCCATACTTCCTGGGCCGGCGTGGTGGTGGGCGGAACTCGTGTGGTGTATGACGGCTCGAAAAAGAAGCCTCCATCTCGGTCATGAACCCGGAAAAAACCACACCCTATCTGATCCAGTCCTGGGTCGAGAGTACGTCGGATGCCGCCACTCAGAAGGCCCCTTTCATCATCACACCGCCACTGTTTCGCCTCGATGCAGGGCAAGAAAACGTGCTGCGAATTATCCGTTCCGGTGGCACCTTTCCAGAAAACAAGGAGTCAGTGTTCTGGGTCAATATCAAGTCGATTCCTGCCACGGAAAAATCTGACACCAATCAATTACAGATTTCGGTAAAAACCCGAATCAAATTGTTCTACCGTCCGCTCGGTTTGTCCGGCTCCGCCAGTGATGCCTATAAATCCCTGAAGTTCAGCCGCTCTGGAAACCAATTGCAGGTCAACAATCCAACGCCTTACCACGTTTCTTTTTATCGCGTGAGCGTGGGTAAAGCCGAGATTGAAAATGCCGGCATGGTGGCGCCACAAAGTTCACTGACATGGACAATTCCGGCCGGTGCGACTGGTGTTGCAAGTTGGCAGTCGATCAATGATTTCGGCGGTATCTCTCCGGATGTTAGTGCGCCACTCTGATTAAGTTCAGAGGCCTGAATCCCCCTCGCTGAATTAAATATCAATCCGCTGGATCAATTGTCCGCAGCCAGTGGGAGCGGCTTGCATGCCATACAGTTGAGTGGAGTTTATTGACATGAAAAAAATTATCAAAGTCCTGTGCCACAGCTAAAAGCAGGTGGTCGCTCATATGCGTTCACTCCCACGCGTCTGACGACATTAGTAGCAACCCAATTCGTTCTGGGGATTAGTTTACAACCCGCCTCGGTATTGGCGCAGGACTATTTCAACCCTCAGGCATTGGAAATAGATACTCTCAGCCAGCAGTCCATCGACCTTGAGCGTTTTTCCAGCCAGGGCGGGCAGCTTCCCGGTACCTACCGGGTTGATATTTTTCTGAACGATACTCGCATTAGCAATCGTGACGTCAACTTTGTCGATGTCGAAGGCAAGTTGCAGCCCGAGTTGACGACTCAGCAATTAAAAGACTTGGGCGTCAAACTCGAAGCCTTCCCAACGCTACACCAATTACCGGAAGCGCAAACGATCACCAAACTTCGGGACTATATTCCGGACGCCAGCAGTCGGTTCAACTTCGGCGAGCAACGCCTGGATATCAGTATTCCGCAAGCGGCGCTGAGCAAGGAAGCCCGTGGTTATGTGGACCCCAGCACCTGGGACCAAGGGCTGACGGCTGGCTTGCTGAACTACAACTTCAGTGGCGCGAATACTTCGCGCGACAACCGTTCGGGGACCGACGACAGTTATTACCTGAACCTGCGCAGCGGGTTGAACTTGGGTGCGTGGCGGCTGCGCAACTATTCCACCTACAACCAGAGCAGCGGCAAAAGCGGCTGGGACAACGTCAACAGCTATGCCCGGCGGGATATTCACTCGTTAAAGGGTCAACTGACCCTGGGCGACAGCTCGACGCCCGGCGATGTGTTCACCAGTGTCCAGTACCGAGGGGCGCAGTTGGCATCAGAAGACAACATGTTTCCCGACAGCCTGAAAGGTTTTGCCCCCGTGGTGCGTGGCATCGCGCAGAGTAATGCCCAGGTAACCGTGCGGCAAAACGGATACATCATCTATCAGACCTATGTGCCGGCCGGTGCTTTCACCATTACCGACCTCTATCCCACATCGTCCAGCGGTGATATGGAAGTCACCATTACCGAGGCCGACGGTACCGAACGACGCTCCCTCCAGCCGTTTTCTGCCGTGCCCGTCATGTTGCGTGAAGGGCGCCTGAAGTACTCGGTGACCGCGGGTGAATACCGTTCGACGGCCAGCGAGAGTAGCAAGCCGGCCTTCGCCCAGGGCACGATGATCTACGGTATGCCTTATGACTCCACGCTGTACGGTGGCTTGCTGGCGTCTGGAAAATATTCCGCGACCAGCCTGGGGGTCGGCCATGGGTTTGGTGACTGGGGTTCGCTGTCCACCGATGTGGCACAGGCCAAGACCGAATTGCACGATGGCTCCCGTCATAATGGCCAGTCGTATCGCATTCAATACGCCAAGGACATCGCAGCCACGGGTACCACCTTTACCTTGGCCGGTTACCGTTACTCCACTAGCGGTTACTACGACTTCCAGGAAGCCAATGAAATCGATCCTGGCAACTTCAATGATTTGCGCCGGATCTATAACAAGCGCAGCAAGGCGCAGATCAACATCAGTCAGTCGCTGGGCGAGTACGGCAACTTCTATGTCAACGGTTATCAGCAGGACTTCTGGCGGCAAAAGGGCTACGAACGCAGCCTGAGCACCGGTTACAACCTGAGCTACAACGGCATCAGCTACGGTGTGGACTACACCTATACCCAGGCGCCGATCTATGAAGGTCGCAACAGCAAAGATCAACAACTGTCCTTTAGCGTGCAGGTTCCCTTGGAGAAAGTGCTGCCTAACAGCTGGGCTCGCTACAACTTCAACACTAGCAAGAAGGGCAATACCACCCAGGATGTGAGCCTGAGCGGCACCGCCCTGGCGGACAACAACCTGAACTACAACGTACAGCAGGGCTATGCCAACCAGGGCATCGGCTCGAGTGGCAGTGCCAGCGCCAACTACAAGGGCTCCTATGGCGAAGCCGGGCGGGCTACAACTATGACAAGAACTCGCAACAGGTGAACTACGGGTTCCAGGGCGGAGTCGTGGCCCACCCTTACGGCGTGACCTTCTCCCAGGAACAAGGCGAGACGATCGCCTTGGTCCGCGCGCCGGGCGCGGCGGATACGAAGGTGCAAAATAATACCGGGGTGCGCACGGACTGGCGGGGTTACGCAGTGGTGCCGTACGTCAGCACCTATCGCAAGAATCGTGTCGCGCTGGATAGCGAGACGCTGGCGGAAGATGTGGACATCGACACCAACACCCAGACGGTTATTCCAACCAATGGTGCGGTGGTACTGGCCAACTTTAAAACTCGCGTGGGCAGCCGCGTGCTGATGACACTGAACTACCGGGGCAAACCCGTACCGTTTGGCGCCACCGCCTCCCTGCTGCAAGAGGGCGGTGCCATGGACAACAGCGGCATTGTCGGTACGGATGGCCAGGTGTACCTGAGTGGCGTTCCGGAAAAAGGTCAGTTGCTGGTTAAGTGGGGCAATACGGCGAGCCAGCAGTGTCAGGTTGACTTCGCCTTGCCAAAAGTAAATCCCCCATCATCAGTGGCGACATCCGATTTTATTTGTCGATAATCGGACACTTAGAGAGTAAGTAAATGAGAAACATCGAAGCAGTTATTGCCTCGCTACTTGGTATGCTGATAATTCTTCCCGGGGCAGCTTGGGCTGCATGCGCTTACGAATCTGGCGAGAGTAAGGACACAAAAACTATTAACTTCGGAACTGTGACGGTTCAGCGAGATACTCCCCTTGGAGCGGTCCTGTCAACCAAATCAGTAAGTTTTCAAAGTGGGAGCTACATCTGCTCATCGACTTATAATATTACCGGAAATATAGGTAAATTCAAAACCTTCAGCTCTTATGGGAAAAACGTTTATAGCACTAACATCGCCGGCGTGGGGCTATTGTTAGAATACATTTTTCATGAGACTACCTATCCATATCCATTTACGTTTCAATATGGCCAAGGCAATTGGTATCATTACGGCGTCGTTAATGCCTCTTTAATCAAGACATCAGTTGGCTCTACTGGTAGCGGCACCTTGACCCCTGGCACATTGGCATTTGATAACGCCGACACCCTTAGGCTTTTTGATCTAAATTTGACAGGAATCAACAATATTGTTCCTGTCGCTTGCTCAGTCACTAATACCGCCATCAATGTACCGATGGGGAATGTACAGCGCAGCACATTTACAGGCGTAGGGTACATAGCGAGTCCGGTTCAGTTCCTTATCCCGCTTAACTGCGACGCTGGTACTCGGGTTAATTTAAGACTAGACGCGACCACTGATAGTTCTGGTGTGCCGGGGGTGATGGCAATTAATTCATCCGCCACGGGCAATGCCGCCAGTGGAGTGGGGATAAAAATCACACGCGATGGTGCACCAGTGACCTTTGGTGAAACAGTCCCGGTAGGAGTAATGGCTAATAGTGGCACGTACAACATTCCGTTTGTTGCGCAGTATTATCAGACCAGCCCCAATGTCAAGGCCGGCTTGGCCAACGGAACAGCAACTTTTACCATGACGTATAACTGATTTCCCTACCTGTACTTATGTCGCATGCCGTTGCGGAGCTATCAAACATCAACGACCACCAGAACAAGGCGTTGGTGCAGCACACCGAAAGACACGATTTTTCCGTTACCGATTAACGTTGCGATTTGAAAACAACCGATTCAAGCCACCTAGCAACCTGAACCCTGTGGCGCCAGAGCAAGGAGCTGGACCAAGCACATGCGCAGTGAGTACTTCATCAGATCAGATTGTTGCGTTTGGCCACGTCTGACAGATACACCAGGGAGTTCACATTGAGCTTCTCGAACAGTCGGGCTTTATACATGCGTTTGATCTTATTGCTGAGCAGCATGTCTTCGCCGATCTGCTTGTTGCTCAAGCCTTTGGCAAGCTGCTGCAGGATCAACAGTTCCTTGGAGGAGAGGCTCTTGAACAAGTCCAGTTCGGTGGCTTCCATGCCCCCTCGGCGCACCGAGTTCAGGGTCAGGTCAGGAAAAAAGGTATTGCCAGACACAGCGATTCTCGTGGATTGGGTCCAATGGCTCTTCCAGCCAAAATTCAATCTGAAAACAGATGCAGTCATTGGTGTTGAAGTGCTGGCCCGCTGGCGACATGCGTCCGGCAAAACTCTGATACCTGCTTGTTTCGTGACCATGCTGGAACGCTGCGACTTGCTCGATGAACTGCTGCGCCAGCAACTGTATCAGGGGCTGGCCCTGCAACAGCAATTGAGGGCGCAGGGGCATGAGCTCAATTTCGTCTTCAATCTGCACGCAGTGCAATGGTCCAACGTTATGCTCGCTTCACAGATCCGAACCTTGCTCAGCGAGTACGGCGCGCGCGGTTCGAGCCTGACCTTCGAGTTGACTGAGAGTGACCTGCTGCAAGCGCCGGAAACCAGCCTGGAGTGCCTGTTTAGCTTGCAGATGATGGATTGCCGGTTGTCGATCAAGAATTTCGGCACCGACTATTCTTCGCTGCAGCGCTTGTTCCGGTTGCCGTTCAACGAAATCAAGCTGGGTGCTGGGTTCGTCCAAACACTGCCCCATGAGCTACGTTGCCAGGCGGTGGTCGGCAGCACCTTGGCGCTGGGTGAAGCCCTGGGGGTGGCGGTTGTAGCGGAGGGCATCGAGACCGGCGAGCAACGGCGACACCTACTAAACATGGGCTGTACGCAAGGGCAGGGGGATTGGTATGTCAGGCCCATGAGTGGCGCGGACCTGCTCCAATGGCTCGGGCGGGCCCAACAAAGTAGCCCGCGCGCATGACCAGCAAGGCTCTGCGCGTCCTCCTCGCCGATGTGCATCACAGAGCAATTGTTGCGTATCGAAAAACTACTAAAATCGACCGGGACATGCCAAGTAATTTTCTCGCTCAAGTCCGGTGGGGAGCGCATGGATGTTCGCCTTCTTTACGCTGAGTTTCAAATAAACGAGTGCAGCTCTGCTGGGGTTCATTTACACAGCCGGTCCGCTGGTAGCTACGAGTGTTGTATAAACCACGGTCACCGCACTGTGTAGTTATCTGCCATAGGTGGCCTAGTTAACACTACATTTAATATAGGCATTGCCATCGTCGAAAAAAATACGCCGCTGGGGGATTAAAAGAGCTTCGATCACGTCGTTCTGGAAACGCTGCTTGCTGGTTGGCTTACTTAGGGTAGACATACCGCTCTTTGCGGGATAACTGGCGTTGGTCTTTTAAGGTCTATGGCATTTTCTCTCTGTCTCCGAGAAATTTCCTGTAGGGATAGAGCTGTTTCTACTGTTGGCCCCAAGGGTACTCCCGGAAAATTGGCGGATTCCCCTCGCAACCGGGTGCCCTCTAATGTCCAGCATGCTGCTCCGTGTTCCGGGGCTTGAAGATCCTTTAGTTCAACGTTCTGTTATTTTCAGTTCATTGGTGCAGTTGGATCGTGCTGGGGGGCTGGAGTACTGGCAACGTTTGTCTTGAGATACTGAATATAACTACCTGACCGCATGGGTCAAGACTTATGCGGACGGCACCCTGCGTCTAAGTTTTGGAGATTGGTTTGCGCCAAATTGAAAATGAATAAATTTTTTTCTGTGGTCTGGAGTTTTTCACTGGGGTGCTGGGTGGTGGCCTCGGAGTTTGCGTCGAGGAGTAAACAGAAATCAACCACCAGTTCTTCTGCTAACTCTGTAGGTAGGAGCGCTAAAAAAGGACTAATAGCAATCAGTCTGTTAGGTGGTGGTGTTTTACTTGCCCCTATAGGTGCAATGGGTGCAGCTCCTGACTTTAATTGCACCGAACTCACTTATGTATACCGATGCTCGCCGACTGACGTTCGAGGACTTGAGTTTCTCGCTAACCCTGACGGTAGTTCCTATGGCGAGAATATGGTCTTATCGGGTGTGAGCGTTGAGGACTATCAAGTTAGAAATTATTTTGTAGGTAATGCGGACACTACCAATACGTCCAACATCTGGTTGGGTGACTCTGGAGCAACCGCTTCTACAACCACCATTTACGCAAATAAGTTTGCCTTTGGTGATGCGTCTACTGTGGCCAACGGGGTCAATGCCATAGCCTTTGGGGTAGGGGCATCCTCCGTTTCCGATGCGGTAGCCATTGGTACTGCTTCCAGTGCTCTGGCTGTCAATGCACTCGCTTTTGGTAAGTCGGCAACAGCGCAAAGTGCCTCTGCCATGGCTCTGGGGGCGGGCTCGACCGCCAGTAATGCCAATGATGTGGCGTTGGGGGCGGGCAGTGTGACCGCCGCACCCCATGCCGGTACCTCCGCCTTTTATGGCGCTGCCGCCCAAGGCGTTGCCAGCGCGGCCAACGGTGTCGTGTCGGTGGGGGCCGCAGGCACGGAGCGGCAGATCCAGAATGTCGCCGCCGGGGTGCTGTCCGCTACCAGCACTGATGCGGTGAATGGTTCTCAACTGAATTCGGTGGTGACTGGTGTCAATAAACTCGGCGTCAGCACCGCCAGCACTCTGGGGGGGGCCACCTATTCGGCCACTACGGGGCAGATTAGTGGTTTCAGCCGACCGATCAACAGTGTCAGCGCCACCGGAGTGGTTGGCGCAACCACTGCCCAAACCAGTGTGGCGGGGGCGCTGACCGCGCTGAACAGCGATGTGGTCAACACGGCCAATATCGCGGTGAAATACGATGCTCTGGGCGGCAATTCCATTACCCTGGGGGCCACCGGTGGCGCAGGAGCTCCGGCCGGCGGTGTGAAAATCACCAACCTGACGGCTGGCACCTTGAGTGCGGCATCGACCGATGCGGTCAACGGCTCGCAGTTGTATGCCACCAACCAGGCCGTCAACAACATCATCAACAATGGCACTAGCACCAAGTACTTCCACGCCAACTCGACCCTGGCGGACAGTACCGCCACGGGGACCGATAGTGTGGCGGTCGGCCCGACTGCCAGTGCTTCGGCAACCAACTCGATTGCCGTGGGTAATGGTGCCATCGCCAGCGTGGCCAACTCGGTAGCCCTGGGCAGTGGCGCAACCACTGCTGCAGCCGTGGCTAACACCAGTGGTTTGATTAACGGCACCACTTACACTTACGCCGGTGGTGCGCCGGTGGGTGTCCTGAGTGCGGGCGCCGTGGGTTCGGAGCGCCAGGTCAGCAACGTGGCGGCGGGACGAGTCAGTGCGACCAGCACTGATGCGGTCAACGGCAGCCAGCTGTTCGCCACCAACACGTCGATGAGTACTCTCGGCACTCAAACCACGACCCTGGGCAACACCTCGGCCAGTACCCTGGGCGGCGGCGCGACCTATTCGCCTGCTACTGGTCTTACTGGTTTCAGCCAGTCGATCAACACTGTCAGCAGCACTGGTGCAGTAGGTTCCACCACGGCCCAAACCAGCGTAGCGGGGGCCCTAACCGCGCTGAACAGCGATGTGGTCAACACGGCCAATATCGCGGTGAAATACGATGCCCTGGGCGGCAACACCATTACCCTGGGGGCCATCGGTGGCACGGGGACTCCGGCTGGCGGTGTGAAAATCACCAACCTGACGGCTGGCACCTTGAGTGCGGCATCGACCGATGCAGTCAACGGCGCACAGTTGTATGCGACCAATC
>NZ_JAEKEZ010000019.1 GCF_016650815.1 Pseudomonas sp. TH31
ACATCGTCAACAACGGTGCAGGCATCAAGTACTTCCACGCCAACTCGACCCTGGCTGATAGCACTGCCACGGGCACCGATAGTGTCGCGGTCGGCCCGGCTGCCAGCTCGACGGCTGCCAATGCGGTGGCTATTGGTAATGGTGCAGCATCTACAGTGGCCAACTCGGTTGCTCTGGGTAATGGCGCTACAACGGCAACCGCTACGGCGACCCCGAATGGCGTGGTCAACGGCACCACCTATACCTATGCGGGATCTGCACCGGTGGGTGTGATGAGCGTTGGTGCTCTGGGTAAAGAGCGTCAGATCAGCAATGTCGCCGCCGGCCAAGTCAGTGCGAGCAGCACTGATGCGGTCAACGGTAGCCAGCTGTTTGCCACCAACACGTCGATGAGTACTCTCGGCACTCAAACCACGACCCTGGGCAACAGCTCGGCCAGTACCCTGGGCGGCGGCGCGACCTATTCGCCTACTACTGGTCTTACTGGTTTCAGCCAGCCGATCAACACTGTCAGCACCACCGGCGCGGTAGGTTCCACCACGGCACAAACCAGCGTAGCGGGGGCGCTGACCGCGTTGAATAGTGATGTGGTCAACACGGCCAATATTGCGGTGAAATACGATGCCCTGGGCGGCAACACCATTACCCTGGGGGCCACCGGTGGCACGGGGGCTCCGGCCGGTGGTGTGAAAATCACCAACCTGACGGCTGGCACCTTGAGTGCGGCATCAACTGATGCGGTCAACGGTGCGCAGTTGTATGCGACCAACCAGACCATTGGTGACATCGTCAACAACGGCGCTGGCATCAAGTACTTCCACGCCAACTCGACCCTGGCTGATAGCGCTGCCACGGGTACCGATAGTGTCGCGGTCGGCCCGGCTGCCAGCTGCGACGGCAACCAACTGCGATTGCCGTGGGTAATGGTGCAGCATCTACAGTGGCCAACTCGGTTGCTCTGGGTAATGGCGCTACAACGGCAACCGCTACAGCGACCCCGAACGGCGTGGTCAACGGCACCACCTATACCTATGCGGGATCTGCACCGGTGGGTGTGATGAGTGTTGGTGCTCTGGGTAAAGAGCGTCAGATCAGCAATGTGGCCG
>NZ_JAEKEZ010000020.1 GCF_016650815.1 Pseudomonas sp. TH31
GTCAGTGCGAGCAGCACCGATGCGGTCAACGGCAGTCAGCTATTCGCCACCAACACGTCGATGAGTACTCTCGGCACTCAAACCACGATCCTGGGCAACAGCTCGGCCAGTACCCTGGGCGGTGGCGCGACCTATTCGCCTACTACTGGTCTTACTGGTTTCAGCCAGCCGATCAACACTGTCAGCACCACCGGTGCGGTAGGTTCCACCACGGCACAAACCAGCGTAGCGGGGGCGCTGACCGCGTTGAATAGTGATGTGGTCAACACGGCCAATATTGCAGTGAAATACGATGCCCTGGGTGGCAACACCATTACCCTGGGGGCTACGGGCGGTGCGGGGGCTCCGGCAGGCGGTGTGAAAATCACCAACCTGACTGCTGGCACCTTAAGTGCGGCATCAACTGATGCGGTCAACGGTGCGCAGTTGTATGCGACCAACCAGACCATTGGTGACATCGTCAACAACGGCGCTGGCATCAAATACTTCCACGCCAACTCG
>NZ_JAEKEZ010000021.1 GCF_016650815.1 Pseudomonas sp. TH31
TCGGTAATGGTGCGGTCGCCAGCTTCGCCAACTCCGTTGCTCTGGGCTCCAATTCGGTTACTGCTGTGGGAGCTGAAAGCTCTTATACCGCCTATCGGCTCGCGGCTCCTCAGTCTTCAGTTGGGGAGGTTGGTGTCGGCATTGCCCTGGGACAACGGAAAATAACCGGAGTGGCGGCGGGTTCTGAGGCGACAGATGCCGTGAACGTGGCTCAGTTGACTGCACTGGGTAATCAGGTAGACCAGAATACAACCGACATTACGGCGCTTGATGGGCGCGTTACCACGGTGGAAAGCACGGTCAACAACATAAACAACGGAGGCGGGGTCAAGTATTTCCATACCAACTCTGTAAAGGTCGATTCCATTGCAGGTGGTAACGACTCGATTGCGATTGGGGGAAATGCCAAGTCGTCCGGTGCTGGAGCAATTGCCATAGGCGCGGACAGCAGCACATCGGCGGCTAACTCGATTGCCATCGGACAGGGGGCGAATTCGACGGCAAGCGGTAGCATCGCGTTAGGTCAAGGAGCCAGTGATGACGGAAGAGGTGCCCTTACCTACACCGGTGCATATTCAGGGGTTGTGAACTCTTCCAGCGGTACTGTTTCGATCGGCAATGCCGCCACTGGACAAACGAGAACACTCACTAATGTAGCCGACGGAAAAGAAGCTACCGATGCCGTCAACTTGAGGCAATTGGATGGTGCAGTCGCGGTGACTAAAAAATATACAGATGACTCAATCAGAAATGTGAACACTTCAGTAGCCAATATGGATGGCCGAGTCACCGAGGTGGCGGGAGATGTCGCCAACATCAAGAATGGCGCCGATGGCATGTTTCAGGTGAATAACGGCAGTACAGCCATCAAACCCATAGCTTCAGGTACAGGTTCCACGGCGGGCGGGGCGGGGGCCAAGGCTTCTGGATCAAACAGCACGGCAATTGGTAACAACGCTCAGTCCATTGCGCAAAATACTGTAGCCGTAGGCAGCGGTTCGCAAGCTACGGCGAAGAACTCAGCAGCCATCGGTAGCAATTCGATCGCAGACAGGGAGAACAGCGTGTCGGTGGGTAGCTCAGGTAATGAACGTCAGATTACCAATGTGGCTGCGGGTACCAAGGGGACGGATGCGGTCAATGTTGACCAGCTGTCAAAGAGCGTTGCCAACATCACCAACAATGCAAATGCTTACACTGACCAGCGTTACTCCGAACTTCGGCACGACCTGAAAAAACAAGATGACACTCTAAGCGCAGGTATTGCCGGGGCTATGGCTATGGCCAGTCTGCCCCAGCCTTATGCTCCTGGCGCCAGCATGACGACTGCGGGTGTCGGTAACTACAGAGGCCAGTCTGCGGTGGCATTTGGCGTGTCTCATATATCCGACAACGGTCGTTGGGTGAGCAAGCTGCAGGGCAGCAGCGATACACAGGGCCAGGTGGGATTGGCACTCGGTGTAGGTTATCAATGGTGATTTGATCTCTGGGCTGAGATGCTAGTTTGGCATCTCAGCTTGGTTCAGTGCGCTATCGAGCAGCTAATCAGAAAAACATGAAATAAAGATGTCCTGCGCAAGGCAGAGATCGGTTGTATCTATAAATTATCAAGGTGAGTTATGAAATCCAAGATCGCTATTAGCTTTCTAGTCTGTTGTTCTGTGCTTGTTTCAGGTTGTGGTTCCGAAAAAAATGAACCAGCTAAAGTTTCAAACATGCCGCGAGGATCGATAAAGATCCCCGCGCTGGCCATTATTCAAAATGCGGTATTGGAACTTGCCCCGAGTTTCAATGGACAACGCAATAATATATTTGCGAGCCAGGCCTGTGCTCTGGCCAGAGGGGAAATCAATACCGATAAGCTAAAGGAGATATTGGCGAAGGAGGAGGCTGGAAAAAAATCCATGACGGATGATCAACTCGCAGTGCTGTTAGGCGCAGACGTACATGTGCAGTCTTCAGCATGCGCTGCGTTTCTAGCGACCTCGGTTCTGGTGCCTATCGATGTCACCGAGTTTACGACGGTCGTCAGCGGAGTGGGAACGGAGCATTCGAGCACATTGAAGAACCAGTCCCTTCAAATAAACAGCGATAAACTCGCGCAGATCCTGCCCGCAAAATTTGCAGTGGCTGGCGTGAATGCTGAAGTGTTTGCACTGATTGCAACCGAATTGCAACGCCGACCTGGGCTTTCACTGCGCCAGTACCGCGATATTTCAAAGGATCTCTTTGTAAAATTGTCCAAAACCTATTTGATCCGTCTTGAACAATATCGGCCGGCAGCCAGCACTAAGTTCGAACTGGTCAAGATGAATGATCAACACTTTACCTTCTCGGCCTCGACAGGAGGGGTGTTCGACTTTAGCCGGGATGGCTTGGTTCTACGACAGCGAGGCGTTATTTTCTACGGCAAGGGGTTGCTGATTGGTGAAGCTTATCCGGTTGATGTTGCCTTTCTGCCAGATACGGAGAATTTGTTGGCGCCATAGGTCAAACCGATATCACTCGACGCGAGTTGCAGACGTTCCGGGTTGGTTCGCTCTTGATCATCATCTGAAAGAGCTCACTTCATTATCAGGCGACTGGCCACGATCCTTCTACGATGCTCCAGAAGGATCACTCACAGTAGATATTCCGCTTCTACAGGGCAATTGCCGCAATTAAGATCAAAGGCATTTTCTTTTGGTTTTTGAGAAATTTCCTATAAGAGTGTGGACTGTTTCTACTGTCTTCGTTCAGTCGACTCCCGGAAAATTGGCGCATTCCCTTTACAGCCGAGTGCCCCCCAATGCCTAGTCTGCCGCTCCGTGTCCTGGTGCTAGAAGAGCACCTATTTCAACGTTCCGTAGCCGTCAGTCTATTGATGCAGCTGGGGTGTCGCGAAGTGCTGGAGGCCAGCTGTGGTGGCGAGGCCCTTGCCATCCTGCAAGAGGCCGGCCCTGTGGATGTGGTCCTCTGCGACTTGCAAATGGAAGGCATGGATGGTCTGGAGTTCATTCAACGAGCTGGGGCAACCGGACAGTTGGGGGCCATCATTATCAGCAGTTACCTGCCTTTCGATGTGCGCCGTACGGTTCGGCAGATGGGCGCATTGCTGGGGCTGCACATGCTCGGTGATATCGGTAAACCCTTGCAGGCTGAATCTCTGCGGCAACTGCTTGAAGATTATTTGAGCCGACAGCCGGCCACGTTGTCGACACTGACGGATATGGAGTTGGCCAACGAGGAGCAGGTGCGGCGGGCCTTTCTCGACGAACAATTAGAGCCCTATTACCAACCCAAGTTCGATTTGCAAACCGGCGAGGTGTTGGGTGTAGAGGTCCTTGCGCGCTGGAACCATCCGTTCAAGGGCCTGCTTTCGCCCGCGGCGTTTCTGCCGACGGTGGAGCACTGTGGGTTGATGGATGAATTGCTGTTCAGCTTGATGCTCCAGGCGTTGAGCTTGCAGCGGCAGGTCAGGAGTCGGGGAGGGGAGCTGAACTTGGCGTTCAATCTGCAAGCGGCGCAGTTGGCCAATGTGGAATTGACGTCGCAGATCAAACGGATCCTCGCCATGTTCCAGGCACCCGGTTGCAGTTTGACCTTTGAGTTGACTGAGAGTGGTTTGCTGGAAGCTCCAGCGGTGTCCCTGGAAAACCTGGTGCGTCTGCGCATCATGGGCTGTCGCTTGTCGATCGATGATTTTGGCGCGGGCTTCTCCTCTTTGCAGCGCCTGTGCCAACTGCCCTTCAACGAAATCAAACTTGACGCGGAGTTCGTCCGCGGTCTCAAGCACGAGCCCCGTTGTCGGGCTGTAGTCGCCAGTACCCTGGCGCTGGGACAGACCTTGGGCATGTCTGTAGTGATCGAGGGTATCGAGACCGCCGAGCAGCACCAGGAACTACTGGAGCTGGGCTGTGCCCAGGGCCAGGGCCACTGGCATTCCCGAGCCATGAACGGTGCCGATCTGTTGCGCTGCCTGCAGCGCATAGCTGAACCCCGTCAACAACCGGTCGGTCGCTAGGAGCAGCCTATGACCAATAAAGCATTGCGTATTATGATTGCTGACCCACAGCACTTTCAGCGTTTGCGTCTGGAGCGGGACTTTAACCGCGAGGGCTACTACTGCATCGCGCCGGTGTCGAGCCTGGAGGAGATGCTAACGTTGCTGGAGTACGGCGACACTGCCTTCGACCTGGTGCTGATCAATGCCAGCTTGACGCTCGACGTCCGTTTCAACTTGTTGGCTTTTTGCCTGGACCATCCGCTGATTCGCCAAGCCTTCATCTACGACGTACCGGAGCACCGATTGGCGAGGCTTGGTGCCCAGGTCAAAGCCCGGATTGTCTTCAGTTCCATCCAATTGCCTGAAGGCGTTCCGATCAAGCAACTGATCCACAAAGTCGACCCGCCACCCAACGACCCAGCACACAAAACGGTAAGTCACCTGTGATGGGGCAGTTGCCGGTTACAGTTCATTTGAAAAGTTAATCAGCTCGCGATGTTCCATGGGCGTGAACTATAGGCGCATATGTAAAGGTAAGTCCGCGACGGTGTCATCAGGTATGGGCGGCAACCATTTACGTATGGGCTTTGAAGGGTTTCGGATAGGTGTTTCGCCGGGTATTGGTCGTTCTGAAAAAGGGCGATAGTGCCCACCTAAAGATAAGTGAACACAATCGCCCTCTGAGATATTTCCCGCTACCTGTTGAACCCTCCGCCATCAACAACAAAACATTAGTTTCTGGTCGGCCTGGATAAGACATTGGTGCTGTTAGTTATTATCCTGGTAATAGCGCTGTTGCTGATGACGGCGATGCTTTGGTGGTGGCGGGTCATAGTCGTCATCGGAACTGTATCTGGGAGCACCGAGCGCAGTGCCAGTCACATTGGCGGCCCCACCCAGCGCTGCCCCTGTAACGTTTGCTGCGCCGCCGAGTGCTGTTCCAGTGACATTCGCCGCGCCTCCAAGCGCAGCGCCGGTGATATTGGCGGCCCCACCCAGCGCCGCCCCGGTGATATTGGCTGCACCGTTGAGTGCCGAGCCAACGATGCCTTCAGCCTGAACGGATGATTGAAAAAAACCACCCATCAGGATGCCCACCATTGCCAAGCTCGGTGCTTTCTTGACGATATACATACGCCACCTCTACCTGAGAATTGAATCGAACTGTAATGACCGAATCAGATCGGCCAAGTATTTTTTGACAACAATTGATCGCCGTCAATCTTAGAAAGTATTACCAAGAGTAACCGGGGTGGACAGTTCCGTTTCTTACGTTCTCGGGTTAACGCTCGAGTTACTATAAGTGGCAGGACGATACCCAATCCAAATACCTACGACAGGTAATGCAGGCACGGCGTCATTAAACTCTTACGTTGCGTTTAATTGACCAAGACTCTCCCTGTTAGTTCAAAAGGTCGTCTCACCGTTCATGAGTCAGGACTTAAGACCGAAGGTGTCATACACAGGCTCAATTCCCGTATATGGTCGGGAGGTGGCAGGTTAGTGATGGGGGACATCTCTTTTCATTTTTCAGGTGAGAAATTCGGCCCCGAATGTTCCGGCGTTGTCGACGATGTGACCTGCGTGTGGTGCCTCGAAATGCCCCGGTAGCAGTAGCGCGCCGTTGTCGACGCAGAACCTGAGTAGCTCGAACCGACTCTTGGCTGCTAGCACGCGATCCTCACACATCTTGCTGCTCCATTCCCAAAAGGCGAGTGCAGCATGTCGCCGCTGAATACCCCGCGCAAGCCCTGGGATGACAACTCGATACGGACATGAGGCGAAGGCGCAACTGACAGCATCGACCACTGTTACGAACGCCTGATCGGTCTGCCTTGACGCGGTTCGTAAGAACCGAACGCAGCATCGGCTTTTGGCGGCCCCTGATCTGGCAATGCACTTGTGTTGATCAAACTTGAGCCGGAGTAGTATCTCCAAGGCCGCAATAGAGGCGTTGATGGAGTAATCCACAATCATTCATTCGATCAAAATCTACTCAAGATCCGATAAGGGGGCACGTCTGAAGGGTAATGGCACCATTGTTGGGCACTGGAAACGGTCGTCCTGGAAGTGGATAGATCAATCCGGTGCTCCAGCGTGTCGAAAAAACCTTCAGTCGTCCCTTTCATTTCCGGAGCTCCGGACTGCGGATATATGATCTCGATGTCAAGCTCATTGAATCTGGCAACCATCGCTCAAACAGCATGAGGTGGATGGCTGCAGTACCAACCATCCACCTTGTTAGACTCAGGTACCC
>NZ_JAEKEZ010000022.1 GCF_016650815.1 Pseudomonas sp. TH31
GATAGCGGCACAAATTTGCACAGTTATTTTCGATTCAGAACACTAGAATAGGCCCACTTTTTTCGGAGCCAGAGCCTTTTATGCCAGAGCCGGTTGACGCCCCAGGGCTGTCAGATTTACCGCTGGACGACTTGGTGGCGTGTCACGAGTGCGACCTGCTGATGCGCAAGCCCGAACTCGCCCATGGCGAGAAAGCCCTCTGCCCGCGCTGCGGTTATGAACTCTACGCCCATCGGCACAATGTCGTTCAGCGCAGTCTCGCCTTGGTCATCGCTGCACTGTTGTTATATATACCAGCGAACTTTTTACCCATCATGCAGCTCAATCTACTCGGGCAATCGTCGCAAGACACCGTCTGGAGCGGCGTTGTCGGCCTGTTCGATACCGGCATGCAAGGCGTCGCGGTGGTTGTGTTTCTGTGCAGCATGGGGATCCCGCTGCTCAAGTTGCTCTGTCAGTTGGCGGTGCTCCTGAGCATCCGCTTTGACATCGGGCGCAGCTACGGTTTGCTGCTCTACCGCATTTACCACCACCTTCGGGATTGGGGGATGCTCGAGGTTTACCTCATGGGCGTGCTGGTCGCGATCGTCAAGCTGGCAGATATGGCAGCCATCACCGTAGGTCTTGGCCTGGCGTGCTTTATCAGTTTGTTGTTGGTCCAGGTCTGGCTGGAGGTTGTGATGTCGCCTCACCAGGTCTGGCAGGCTTTGTCAGGAGAAGATGCCCATGCGGGCGATTGATGCAGGCATTCTGATTTGTACCGAATGCCATGAGTTGAACAAGCAGGAAGCCGACACCGACGAGCAGGTCTGCACCCGTTGCGGCGCTTTGGTTCACGCCCGTCGTCCGAACAGCTTGATGCGTACCTGGGCATTGCTGATCACCGCCGCGATTCTCTACATCCCGGCCAACGTGCTGCCGATCATGACCGTCAGCTCACTGGGCAAGGGCGATCCCAGCACCATCATGTCTGGCGTGATCCAGTTGGTTCAGCACGGCATGATTCCAATCGCGGCCGTGGTTTTTATCGCCAGTATTGTGGTACCGACGTTCAAACTTGTCGGTATCGCATTGCTGCTGTTTTCGGTGCAGCGTCGCCAGCCACTGTCGGCACGCCAGCGGATTGTGATGTACCGCTTTATTGAGTTCATTGGCCGTTGGTCAATGCTGGATATCTTTGTGATCGCCATCCTGGTGGCGGTCGTGAATTTCGGACGGCTTGCCAGCGTCGAAGCCAATCTTGGCGCCATCGCCTTCGCCAGTGTGGTGATTCTGACGATGCTTGCCGCAGTTACTTTCGATCCCCGACTGATTTGGGATAACACGGAGTCGGACGACGACCATGACTGATTTGCCTACAGCGAAAACCCGACCGGCCTCGAACTGGTCAGCTATATGGGTGCTGCCACTGATCGCCCTGATCATTGGCGGCTGGCTCGGCTGGCGTGCCTACAACGAAACCGGTATCGAGGTTCAGGTACGTTTCGACAGTGGCGAAGGGATACAGGCCAATAAAACCGAAGTGGTCTACAAAGGCATGTCGGTCGGTAAGGTAAAGACCCTCAAGCTCGATGACGAGGGCAGCTCCAAAGGAGTGATCGCCACGATCGAGATGAACAAGGACGTGGAGCAATACCTCAAGACCAGTACGCGCTTCTGGCTGGTTAAACCGAGCGTGAGCCTGGCTGGTATCACCGGTCTCGAAACCCTGGTGTCGGGCAACTACGTAGCCATCAGCCCTGGTGAAGGCGAGCCGGCTCGCAAGTTCAAAGCCCTGGCTGAAGAGCCGCCGCTGTCGGACTCCAAACCCGGTTTGCACCTGACCATCAAGGCTGATCGTCTGGGCTCACTGAATCGCGGCAGCCCGGTGTTCTACAAGCAGATCAAGGTTGGCCAGGTCAAAAGCTATCTGCTGTCCGAAGACCAGAGCACGGTCGAGCTCAAAGTCTTCATCGAGCCTACCTACGCCAGCCTGGTGCGCAAACACACGCGTTTCTGGAACTCCAGCGGCATCAGCATCGACGCCAATCTGTCGGGTGTGAAAATTCGCAGCGAGTCCCTGGCCAGCATCGTCGCCGGCGGCATCGCGTTTGCCACTCCGGAAAACCGCAAGGATAGCCCGCCCACCGATCCAAGCCTGCCGTTCCGTCTGTATGAAGACTTCGATGCGGCGGCTGCCGGTATTCGGGTCAAGGTCAAACTCAGTGACTTTGAAGGCTTGCAGGCTGGCCGTACGCCCGTGATGTACAAAGGCATCCAGGTCGGCAATCTGAAAGCTCTGAAGATCGATCCGGACTTGTCGGGTGCCACCGCTGAATTGACCCTCGACCCGCTGGCTGAAGATTACCTCGTCACCGGGACTCAGTTCTGGGTGGTCAAGCCGTCGATCTCGCTGGCGGGTATCACCGGTCTTGAAGCCCTGGTCAAAGGCAACTACATCGCCGTGCGCCCGGGCGACAAGGGCAGTGCGCCGCAGCGCGAGTTCGTGGCCCGGGCCAAGGCTCCGCCACTGGACCTGCGCTCACCGGGCCTGCACATGGTGCTGTTCACCGATAATCTCGGCTCCCTGGAGGTCGGTAGCCCGATTCTCTACAAGCAGGTCAAGGTCGGTTCGGTCCAGAGCTATCAGTTTTCCAAGACCAAAAACAATTGATCATCGGCGTTCACATCGAGAAGGAATACGAGGGTCTGGTCAACGCCTCGACGCGGTTCTGGAATGCCAGCGGCATTACGCTCAGCGGCGGTTTGACCGGCGGAATCCAGGTCAAGAGTGAGTCGCTGCAAAGCCTGATGGCCGGCGGTATCGCTTTCGAAACCCCTGAAGCCAAGGCGCCGCTGCAAAAGAAAATCCCGCGTTTCCGTTTGTTTGCCAGCCATGACGAAGCAAACCAGAAAGGCGCCGTGGTCACCATCAAGGTCGATCGCGCCGATGGCTTGCGCAGCGGCACGCCGATTCGATTCAAAGGGCTGGATGTCGGCAAGATTGAAGACGTTGATCTCTCTGATGACTTGCAGTCGGTGATGCTGACCGCGCGGATTACCGACGTGCCGGAACGCATCGCGCGGGTGGGCAGTCAGTTCTGGGTGGTCAAGCCTGAGCTGGGGTTGATCAAGACGTCGAACCTCGAAACCCTGGTCACGGGTCAGTACATTGAAGTGCAGCCGGCTGCGAAAAACCTCGGCCCACAGAAAAACTTCGTGGCGCTGGCCAACCCGCCGGAGTCGGCCAAGGTGGAAGCCGGGTTGAGTCTGGTGTTGAGCGCGGCGCGACGTGGTTCGCTGAAAACCGGCGTACCGGTGACGTACCGTGAAATCACCGTCGGCAAGGTGACCGGTTATGAATTGGGCGAGACCGCGGATCGTGTGTTGGTGCACATCCTGATCGAGCCGAAGTACGCGCCATTGGTGCGCAGCGGAACACGCTTCTGGAACACCAGCGGTTTTGGCCTGGACTTCGGTTTATTCAAAGGCGCGACGGTGCGGACCGAGTCACTGGAGACGCTGATTCAGGGCGGTATCGCTTTTGCCACGCCGGACGGTGAGCGCATGGGCAATCCGGCCCGGCCAGAGCAGACGTTCCCGCTGTTCGACAAGTTTGAAGATGAATGGCTGACCTGGGCACCGAAGATCTCCCTCGGCAAGTAGTCTGCAATTGATTGGGCGTCTGTAATGACGCCTTCGCGAGCAAGCCCGCTCCCACTTTGGTTCTGTGTCGTTCACATATTTTGTGTACGACACAGAACCAAAGTGGGAGCGGGCTTGCTCGCGAAGAGGCCCTCAAAATCACTGTAAAACTCAAAAAGTAACACCCAATAAAAAGGCCGCGATCCATTGGAACGCGGCCTTTTTCGTATCTAGCGGTTTAAATCAGACCGCATCCAGCTCCGGCTCATCCGCTTCAACATTAACCTTCGCCTTCACTTCATCATGACGACGAATGTACTTCCAGTCCGCCTCATCAATGTAGATCCCGTTCGGCCCGCTACCGCCTTCCAGGTCAATCGCCACACTGGCGCAAACCTGCGGCTTCACACTCGCCAGGATCGGCACGAAGCCCAGTTGCAGGCTGGTTTCCAGCAGCGCTGCCTGGTTTTTCTCGTCGATGTCCGCCGCCTCGTCGAGGTAGTACGGCAGGCGCACGCGACCGGCCTGGTCGCGGTCCATCAAGTGCAGCAACAAATACATGTTGGTCAGCGCCTTGATGGTCATTGTGGTGCCGTTGGATGCCGCGCCGTCGATGTCGGTGTGGATCACAGGCGATCCGTTGACCTTGGTGATCTCGAACGCCAGCTCGAACAAGTCCTTGAGGCCGAGCTGGTTGTGGTTTGCCGCCACCAGCCGCGCCAGGTACTCCTTGGCTTCTTCGTTCTTGTTGTCCTGATCGGCACTTTGGCTCAGGTCGAACACGGAAAGGGTTTCGCCTTCTTCGTACTGACCGGCGCTGTGGATGATCTGGTCGATGTGCTTGAGCGCTTCCTTGTTCGGCGCGAGCACGATGCGGAAGCTCTGCAGGTTGGAGACCTGGCGTTTGTTGATCTCGCGGTTGAACAGCGCCAGTTGATGTTCGAGGCTGTCATAGTCGCTGCGAATGTTGCGCAGGGTCCGGGCGATGTCGGTGACCGCCGCACGACGTGCCTTGCCGAGGGTCAGCGCCTCGTCGGTGCGGTGCGCATACGCGTTGATCAGCAATTGCAGGCGGCGCTCCATATCGTCTTCACTGTCGAACTTGGCCACGCCCTTGAGGCGGACCTGCGCATACAGCGCTTCGATCTGACCATCGCTACGCTGCAAACCTTGCCAACTGTCCTGATAGTCGTTGAGCAACGGCAGCAAGTTGTCCATGGAGTCGTCGATAGGGTCCATAAACGGCGTGCCAAACGGCAGGTCTGCCGGCAACAGCTGACGACGGCGCAAGGCATCGTCGAGGGTGCGTTGCTTGGCTTCCATGTCGCCGATCTGCCGGCCGACCAGTTGCAGCTTGGCCGACAATTGCTGGACGCGTTCGGTGAAGGCGTCGCTGGAACGCTTCAACTCTTCCTGCGCGGCTTCCATCTGCGCCAATTGCTCAAGCTTGTCGTCTTCCTCGGCGCCCAGGGTTTGCGCGCGACGGAAATCTTCCAGGGCTTTCTGTGCGTCCAGCACTTGCTGGTACAGCGCTTCGGTCTGGGTCTTGCTCGCCGCACGGTCAGCGACCACGGCGGCCTGGGTTTTCAGTTGCTTGAGCTCTTTCTCCAGGCGCTCTTTCTGATCGCGCAAGGCTGCGCGGTCGGCCAGGGCTTGCAGGGCCGGCGGCTCGATATGCGAGATGTCGATGGATAGCCCCGGCACGTCGAAACGCTCGCCTTTGAAGCCGTCGAGGATCAGCTCCAGGGATTTGACCCACTGACCGTCCTGGTCCAGCGTAATCCCGTGTTCACCCAGCGGCAGGCTGAACAGTGCGCTGTTGAACAGGCGCATCAGGCGCTCGACGTCCTGCTGCGAGAACTCTTCCCGCAGGCGGGCGTAGCTATTGTTGTCGGCGTGATCGAGTTGCTGCTTCACCGACTTCAGGCGTTTTTCCAGATCCCGCAGACGCTCTTCCAGGTCTTCGGCGCTGAACTGCCGGGACTGGGCCAGCGCACCGGCCAATTCGTCGTGTGCATCCTTGGCCGCCAGCAGTTGCTGCTCCAGGACTTTGACGTCAGTCACCAACGCGAAGCGATGCTTGAGCACCGACAACTCGCCGAGCCAGCGCTGGATGCCGGTGATTTCCCGTTCCAGACGCATCAGCTCCTGAGTGCCGCCGCGCTGATCGTTTTGCAGGGCATCTTGCTCACTGCGGTAGTGCTCGGCCTGAATGGTCAGCTCTTCCTTGCGCGCACCGGCGTAGTCCGACCAGGTGCCGAGCAACGAATCGAGCAGCGGAGAGATGCGATGCAACTTGCCGCGCAGGATGTTGCGCTGGGCAACGCCTGAGGCCAACGCTTCAACCAGCGGGCCGGCGGTGACCAGCGAGTTGTAGTCCTGCTCCATGCGACGGACATCACGGAAGGCTTCTTCGCACGCGGCGATGTAATCGACACTGCCGGAACGCAGGCTGTGTTCGAAGGCATCGAGGAACAGCTGCTTGAGCTTGGCCGCGGTGATTTCGCGCATGTGCAGCAAGTTGATGAACAACGCGCGGAAGGTCTTCAGGCTCTGCTCACTGGTGGAACGCAGCGGAATCAGCGTCAGGTCCAGCGGAATCGAGGTGTGACCGCCAACCAGCAAGCGCCGCAGTTCATCCGGCTTGAGTTCGTAGGCCTTCAGGCCTTCGCGCTCAAGGTTGGTGAACAGTTCCTTTTGGCGCAGGCAGGTGTCGTTTTTCTGATAGTGAGCCAGATCCAGTTTGCCGGCGTAGGCAAAGAACTGGTGACCGAACCCGCCTCCCGGGCCGCGACCGACCACGCCGATCACATGCGGACCGTGAGGCAGCGAGACTTCGACCAGGATGTAGCTGGTGTCAGAGGCGAAGTAGAAACGCCGGGATTGTTCCAGGCTGTACTTGCCGAAACTCATGTCCGACATGCGCGCCAGGATCGGGAACTGCAAGGCGTTGATCGACGCGGATTTACCGAGGTTGTTCGCGCCGTAGACCGACAGCGGCTCTTCCAGCGGAAACAGCCCGAGGCTGTAGCCGGCGGTGTTCAAAAGGGCGAAGCGGCGAATGCCGTAGCGTTCCTTACTCATGCGTCGGTCTCCTGTTCTTCGGCAATGGCGCGGGCCATGGCGTCTTCTTCGCTTTCTTCAGCGAAGTCGCTGAGGTCCAGCGGGTCATCGGTTTCCAGCAGCTTTTCGTCGCTGTCGTCATCGATCAACACCGGCGCTGGCAGTGGCAGCACGCTGTGCAGGCTGGCCGCCAGATCGCGGTCCTGCTGGACTGACAAGCAAACGTCGAGGAAACGGTGCATCGGCGGCAGGAAACGGTAGATACCGTTTTCTTCGCCGGCGAAACCGAGTTGGGTCATGCGGCGCATGATTTTTTCTTCGAGTTCTTCGACGGTCTGCACTTCGGCCTGGATAAACAGGTCGCGGTACTTCTCCAGCAGCGATGGCAATTCATCGCGGCCGAGGCTGCCACCGTCGAGCACGGCGACCGGATCGCGGCCTTGATCGGCCAGGTGCTCGACGAGGATGAAGGTGAACAGCGCCAGGCGTTGCGCGGTCTTGTTCACCGCCGCAGCAGCAAGGTCCGGCACGAAGTAGTAGAAGCCACGGGTGTCGCAGACCAACTCAAAACCCAACGCCCGGAACAGCGTGCGGTACTGGTCCTGGAAGTTCGACAGTTGCGCGTACAGCTCCGGGTCGCGGCGGCTGACGTGGTAGCCCTTGAACAGCTCGCGAAAGATTGGCGCCAGCTGGGACAGTTCGGATAGATCAAGTTGCATAGGGAGTGCTCGCAGAATCCTCGGCGGCGGTGTCGCCGGCCGAGAGCAGGGCGAAGGAGCGCAGGCTGACCTGATGCTCGTGAGTGTGGTAATCGCGGCGTTCCAGACGCTCGCGTTTGAAGCGTTTTTCCCGTGACAGGCGCGAGAACCAATAAAGCAATTCGTCGGTGGCGCCGTCCGGTTCCTGTTCCAGCAGCCAGGTCATCAGGTCCGGCATTGGCAGGGCGTCTTCGCAGCGCTCGAGCATTTCCCGAACCGTGCGTGGAGCGCGCGGAGCTTCGCCTTTCCGGGTTTTGTGGGCCTTGGGAAAACGCGCCGGTTTCGGCTCGAAACGGGCCAGGGCGTAGACGTAGGCTTCGACCTGACTGGCGCTGCCGAGAAAGGTGCTTTGCGCACGTGTGAACATTGGCATCGCGGCTTGCGGCACCGCATCAATGCCTTTGCGACGGATGGCCGACAAGGCCAGCGCTGCGCCACGGGTTACGGCGTTGTGGCGGCGGGCTTCTTCACGCAGCGGCAACAGCAGTTCGCGGGCATGACGCAAGGTCAGTTGGGCGCTGGTCTGCATTTCGAGGATGCGCGCGTGGGTGCGCAGCAGCATGTCGTCATCGACCAGATGGCCGAGGCGCTGCTGTTCGGTGAGCATGCGCAACAGGACGTTTTCGACTTTGCGCACGCCTTGTTCGAAGGCGCCGTCGGCGTTCACCAACTGGATCATCGGTTCGACGTACTCGTCCCAGGTCGCCAGGACTTCGGCGTAGCGCTGACGCAGCGGGATCTGCCGGTCGCTGGTCTTGGCCCGCTCGGCGACGGCCACCAGGGCCTGTTCGTCGTTGGCGAGTTTTTTCAGTACGTCCCGTACGCGCATGTCGAGCAGGCGCAACTGGCGCGCCAGATCGTGGCCGTCGCGGATGTCGAACGCGTCCTGGATGTAACCGGCCAGGCGCTCGAGATGGCGCAGATAGGCTTCGATTTCCAGGCACAAGCCCAAACGGTGCTCACGGCGCAGGTAAGCGAGGAAGTCATGGATCTGCGCATTGAGCTCGAAACGGTTCGGGCTTTTTGCCACGGGCACCAGAATGTCGAGGCGGATCCACACGTCCAGCAGGCTGGTGATGTCCTGCGGTGTACTGTCCAGTTGCTGGGCGGCCAACTGTGAACGCAGTTCGTTGAGGCTCAAAGTGCCTTGGTCGAAGTGCTCGCACAGTGGCTCCAGAAGTGCCCAGTGTTCAGCGAGGGCGCGCAAGACGCGCTTGGGTTCGATCATCGGGATGGCCGGCTGGTTGACGATTAAAAGCGGCGATTGTACTGCATCGCGCCGATTGCGATTCACTCTCGGGACGGGCAGTCGCTGTTTCTATGGGTAAGAGTATCGATCAAGCGCGGGCGATCTTCGGCGAAGGGCGGTAGAATCAGCGCACTATCAGTTATCCACAAGTGGCCGACCTTTGCTTATCGAGTCTCGCCGCCGCGCTTATTTGACCGCCATGCAGGTGGTCAACTGGCTGCCGCGCACCGAATTGCCCTTTGCTGCGCCCTCGCGTCCCGAACTGCTGGAGGTGCATGAACCGTTGGTCATCGCCCCGGTAGCGCCGGCTCCAGTGGCTGAGGCGCCCGTGGAAGCGCTGGTCAAACCGGCCGAACGAGTGAAAATCGAGGTGCCGCGGCCATCGCTGGCCAGCACGCGCACCAACGCCAAGGTCGAAGAAGAGGCGGCGCCGGTCGCGGTCAAGGCGCCGGTCGTGCCGCCGCCGCGTTTCGCCCTGCAATTGTTGCGGGCCGGGCGCTGCCTGCTGCTGGTGGAGTTACCCACAGGCGAAACCTTCCAGACCCGAGATCCTGCCTACATGTTGCTCAAGGACATGCTGCGTGCCGCCGGTCTGCCGGACAGCCCGCAGATTGTCGGCGAGCCGGTGCGCTGGCCGTTGTTGTCTCGCGGCACGATGGATCAAGGCCCGGAAGCCGCTCGCGATTTCGTGCAAGGTTTCCTCTCGGCCCGGCTCGAAGATGCCCCGTGCGTCTGCCTGTGGCTGATTGGCCTGCCGGCGGTGCGGTTTGCCGGCGAGGCGAACGCCGAATCCTTCAACCGTGAACTCCAGGTCGAAGGCCTGGGCTCGGTCTGGGCCCTGCCGGGTCTGGAATTATTAATGGAAGAGCCACAGCGTAAGGCTGATGTCTGGCAAGCCATGCGTCGGCTGATGGCGCGCTGGAAAGAATCAAATGAGTGACGCTGTATCGTTCCGCCCGATGACCGAGGCGGACATGGACGCTGTACTGAAAATCGAATACGCGGCCTATAGCCACCCGTGGACCCGCGGGATTTTTCTCGATGGCCTGGGCAAGTACCAGATCTGGCTGATGTTCGAAGGTTCGCAGCAGGTCGGGCATGGCGTGGTGCAGATCATTCTTGATGAGGCGCACCTGCTGAACATTACCGTCAAACCGGAGAATCAGGGCCGTGGCCTGGGTTTGACGTTGCTCGAGCATTTGATGTCCCGGGCCTATGGCGCCAAGGCACGCGAGTGTTTCCTGGAAGTGCGCGACAGCAACCGTGGGGCGTTTCGGTTGTATGAGCGGTATGGGTTTAACGAGATTGGCCGGCGGCGGGATTACTACCCTGCGGTGGGCGGGCGTGAAGATGCCGTCGTCATGGCCTGCACTTTGGTCGACTGAACACCAATCCTCTGTAGGCGCTGCCGAAGGCTGCGATCTTTTGATCTTGTTTTTTGATTTTAAAGATCAAGATCAAAAGATCGCAGCCTTCGGCAGCTACTACAGGGGACTTCGGTCAGTCAGGTCGATCAACGATTCCCGTCAACCGGATCGCGCTGCGCCAACTCCGCCTCATCCAGCCCATTGCCGCCGCCAATGTCGTCTTCATCGACAATGCTCAAATCCCAATCGGCCTGATTGCCTTCGCCTGCCTCGTGGGCATCCCGTGCGCCATCTTCAAGGATCAGGGTTTCCGGGCTCATGTCATCGTCGGTAGACTCATGGTCATCGGTCGAGGCGCCGGTCATGCCGGCTTCACGGACACGTTCGCGCGGCATCAGCCGTTCGCGTTCGTTTTCCGGCAGCTCGTCACCGATTTTTGCGCTGGGTTCTTCCTCGTCGAAATCCAGCTCATGCATCGAGCCCATGCGGTCTTCGTTGTCGTCGATGGGCTCGGGTTGCACCGCATCGTACGGACGTCGTGATTCAGTCATGGCAATTCCTCATACTGTGGGCCTTACTAAGGTGGACCCACTGGGCTGCCGAGAATTCCCCCGGCATGGAACGCGGGGCTAGCGGTTATAAACATCAGGACATCAGGGGTATCTGCATCGCGCGCGTGACCCCGATGGGCGGTCGTCTGTCAAAGCTGCGCATCATTCTTGAGGCTTCATTGCATGAACGAATTACAAGATCTGATTGATAACAACGAGCGCTGGGCTGACGCGATCACCAAAGAAGATCCTGATTTCTTCGCCAAGCTGGCGCGCCAACAAACCCCGGAATACCTGTGGATCGGTTGCTCCGACGCCCGGGTTCCGGCGAACGAGATCGTTGGCATGCTGCCCGGCGACCTGTTCGTACACCGTAACGTCGCCAATGTGGTGCTGCACACCGACCTCAATTGCCTGTCGGTGATCCAGTACGCGGTGGACGTGCTTAAGGTCAAACACATTCTGGTCACCGGTCACTATGGCTGCGGCGGCGTGCGTGCGTCCATGCAGGATCGTCAATTGGGCCTGATCGATGGCTGGTTGCGCTCGATTCGCGATCTTTATTATGAAAAACGCGAAGAACTGGCCAGGTTGCCGACCGAAGAAGAGCGGGTCGACCGCCTCTGCGAGCTCAACGTGGTCCAGCAAGTGGCCAACGTCGGTCATACCAGCATTGTGCAAAACGCCTGGCATCGCGGGCAGAGTCTGTCGATCCACGGTTGCATCTACGGCATCAAGGATGGTCGCTGGAAAAGCCTGAACGCCACGATCAGTGGCTTCGAACAACTGCCGCCACAGTATCGCTTGCGTCCGGTCGGGGCGCTGTAACACCTTTGGGCACAGACTTCGCCGATTGCCAGTGCAGTAAGAACAACTGGCCGTCGGCGTTGGGTGGCTCATCGTAGCCGCTACAGTCAGAACTGACAGGCGATTAGTGCGCTTTTGCGCGTCAGCCATGGCTCACGCGCAAAAGGCTTTTATCGTTTCAAAGGTGCGGTGCGGGGACTGCCGCTGCGGGTGCCGGGGCTTGCAGCTGTTGGAGCTGGGACTTGACCGGTGGCGTGGCGCATTTGGCCGCCGCGTCTGCCGGCGTCAGGTTGCGGATCGAGGTGTAGAACAGCTCGCAGGTTTTTTCTTTCTGGGTGACTTGCCAGGTCTGGGTGCAGCTTGTGAGCAGGGCACTCGGATCGCTGCCTGGTTTGCTGCCCATCCCGGCCTGCCAGCAGGCAGCGCTCAAATCCTGGCCCATGACTGTCAGGCCCGCGGCATCCGCCTTGGCCTGGGCATCGGCACCGGTGTAGCTGGCCGGGTCGGCGGCGTACCAGATGTAACTTGGATGGTTGGAACCCAGGACCGGCACTTTTACGCCATCGCTAGGGCTGATGGTTGCCAGGCCCAATACATTTACGGTCACCCCGTATTGCTGTTTGATCCAGTTACGCACCGGCGCACCGAAGGCGACCATTGGCAATGTTGCGCCTTTGGCGTTCTGGCTGACTTCCTTGACCATGGTGGTCTGGTAGTCCTTGAAGTAGTCGTAAACGCCTTCCAGATCCTTGCCTGCGTTGGACGGCGCGGCAATTGGCGCGATATCGATGATGGTCTGATAGGCCGGTGTCTGGGCGGCTGGAATACCGTTGTCGACCAGCAGTGTGGCCCAGCGATCGGTCGTGGCCGATTCCAGGTAATCCTGGGCCTGGGTCAACGAGTAATCCGGCGGGAAGTGCAGCAGCTCGACACTTTTGCGGTTTTCCAGCGCCATGCCCAATGGCAGGAACAGATACCAGCTGTAAGCCCATTTGCCATCGGCGTTGAGTTTGCTGGCGCCGTTGTAGGCCAGGTCCCCGGCATCGAGCAGCGCTGCCAAGGGTTTTTCATAGCCCTTGGGTACGCCGCTGATTTCGGCGTAGAGCTGATGGTTATCGGTTTTCACCTGGACTTTGGCAGCGGTGTAACCATCGCGCTGCACACTTTGGGTCAGGTAATGCTCGACGGTCTGCTCCAGCGTCCAGTTGCGAAAGCAGATCACGTTGCAGTTGTTGGGGTAGGCGAAGAGTCGGGTGACGCGCTCGGTGCTGCCCAGCTTGAGATCGACATCGGCGTGGGCGGCGGCACTCAGGGTGAGGGCGGCGAGGGTAAGTCCTGCGAGTTTGAACATGCTCAGATCCTTTTCAGCGTGGGCCCCTGTAGGCGGGGCGGCTACATACTGAAACCAGATGTGACGGACCGTCCAGTGTCCCGCCAAAAAAAGATCGCAGCCTGCGGCAGCTCCTACATTGTCGGGTGTACACCCCGTAGGAGTTGCCGAAGGCTGCGATCTTTCGATCTATCCAACAATCACACCGGAAAGTGCAGCGCGTTGGTCAAATCGCCCATTGGCTTCTGGCCCCGAGCAATCATTGCGTCATCACGCATTTTGATCCCGTCGAGGGTTTCCAGTCCAAAGGTACGCGTGATCAGCCGCAGGATCGAAGCGGTGTCATAGGCCGTGTGATCCACCGTGCCCTTGCGCGAAAACGGTGAAATCACCAGTGCCGGAATCCGCGTTCCCGGGCCCCAGCGATCGCCTTTTGGCGGGGCAACGTGGTCCCACCAGCCGCCGTTCTCGTCGACGGTGATCACCACCACCATGTTTTTCCACTGCGGACTTTGTTGCAGCACTTTCAGTGCGCGGACGATATGCCGGTCGCCCGACGCGATGTCGGCGTAACCGGCGTGCATGTTCAGGTTGCCCTGGGGCTTGTAGAACGTCACCGCTGGCAGCTTGCCGGCTTCGGCGTCCGCCAGGAACTTGTTGGTGCTCGACTCATCGCCCAGCCCTCCATCGCGCAGACGCTTGGCGCGCTCGGCCGGGTTTTCCGGACCTTGGCGCTTGAAGTAGTTGAACGGCTGATGGTGGTACTGGAAATTCGGGATTTTCGGAATGGCCCCCGAATCCTTGTACTCATCAATCGTGGCTTGCCATGCGCCGCCGTACCAGGCCCAGTCGACGTTCTTTTTCGAGAGCTTGTCGCCGATGTGGTCGTGGGTTTGTGGCACCAGCACGCTGGGCAACGGCTTGGCGTAGTCCGGACGCTCGGGGTCGCGGATCCAGGTCGGCCAATAGGGCGGCGCCATGGTGTTGACCGCGTAGCCATCAGGCGTCAACAGGCTCGGACCGAACTGCGGCGGGCCGGTCATGGCGCTGGCGGGCGAGGCGTCCAGCGGCTTGAGGCGGTTGTCGGTCGGGTCATCGCTTTGCAGGGTGGCGATCTGCGGCTTGGCGATCGAATTGGCCGCATCCGGGTAGAACGGCACCTGGGCGCTGATCAGGTATTGATGGTTCAGGTACGAGCCACCGAAAGCCCCCTGGAAGAAGTTGTCGCAGAGCACGAACTCCCTGGCCACATCCCACAAACGCAATGAATAACGAGTCTGGGCGTAATGGCCCATCGTCAGGCCACCGGAGTCGGCCCACGCGACAAAGCGGTCATTCTTGCCGCCGTTGATTTGCATCTGGTTCTGATAGAACACGTGCCACAGGTCGCGGGTCACCAGGCTCAGCGGCAAGTCTTCACCTTGCGGGCCTTTGAGGGCGTACGGCGCGTTCGGCAGGTGTTCCTGAAATTGCGTACCGGCGGGGTAAATCACGCCATCGAGGGTTTGCGGGCCGACCTGATTCAGGCCTCCCCACACCGGCGGCAGGGTCGACAGCACGCTGCCGTCGCGATCCTGTTGCGCGCCGTCTTGCGGCTTGAGCGCCGACAGCGGTTTTTCGACACCCGGGAAGTCGGCAAACAAGTTGTTGAAGCTGCGGTTTTCGCCGTAGATCACCACAACGGTTTTGACGTTTTCTTGCAGGGCTTTATCCAGCTCGACAGGCGTCAGCGGGCGTTCAACCGGTTTGCTGGCCTCGTCCCCTTGGTTGCCGCAAGCACTCAGCGTGGCACCGACACCCAGTACGGCAACACCGCCAAGGAAGCGGCGGCGACTGGTATCGGTGGGTTGATCGGCTTCGGGGGAGGGGAGGTCGTTTCCGTCTTTGTCATCGTTCATTCCAATTCCTTTTTCGCGAAATTGTTGCAATGTATTTCGGCGGGACGCTAGCAGCGAGATGTGACGGGGAGGTTACACGATGAGGACAACGAGGATCGAGACGCGGCACTTTGTTGGAAAGTGCCTCGGGCTAATGTGGAGCGGGCTTACTCGCGAAGACGGAGTGTCAGCTGACTCTGATGTCGACTGACATACCGTCTTCGCGAGCAAGCCCGCTCCCACAGTTGATATGTAACGTTTTGACGATTGGGATTAAGGCATCACCGGCGCTGTATAAACCAGCGTCGTCCCCAATGCCCACAGCAGAAACAACACCAGCGGCGTGTGCACCAGCAACTGCACGAACGAAAACCCGATCAAGTCCCGCGCCTTTAACCCCAGCACGCCCAGAAGCGGCAGCATGTAGAACGGGTTAATCAGGTTCGGCAGGGCTTCGGCGGCGTTGTAGATCTGCACGGCCCAGCCCAGGTGGTAGTTGAGGTCGGTGGCCACTTGCATGACGTAGGGGGCTTCGATGATCCACTTGCCGCCGCCCGACGGGATGAAGAACCCCAGAATCGCCGAGTACACACCCATCAACAACGCGTAGGTGTCGTGGGAGGCGATCTGTACGAAAAAGGTCGAGATGTGATGGGCCAGGGTCTGGGCGTCAGTGCCTTTGACGGTGGTCATCAGCGCGGCAATCGAGCCATACAGCGGGAACTGGATCAGCACACCAGTGGTGGTCGGCACCGCGCGGGCCACGGCATCGAGGAAGCTGCGTGGACGCCAGTGCAGCAGGGCGCCGAGCATCAGGAACAGGAAGTTGTAAGTGTTCAACCCGGAGATCGCGCTGATCGCCGGTTTGGTCGAGAACTCATGAAACAGCCAACCGCCGGCCAACAACACCAGCACAATCGTCAGCAATGGGCTGTGTTCCAGCCATTCCCTGGACGAGTACGCGGTTGCAGCGGCGGCAGGTTGAAACTCGGGTCGATGCCGCACGCCTTGGCGTCACGCGCGGTATTCGGACCGGGCGCGGTGGCGTAGGCAATGATCAGCGAGACCACGATCAATGCGAGCAACAGCACGCCGGACTGCCAGAGAAAAATCGTTTGGGTAAACGGAATGACGCCGGTGATCGACAGAATCGACGGTGGCAGGCTGGCCGGGTTGGCCTGCAATTGCGCGGCGGACGATGACAGCCCGAGCGCCCAAACGGCGCCAAGGCCCAGATAAGCTGCGGCGCCAGCGGCGCGGTAATCCATTTTCAGATCGGTGCGGCGGGCGAGGGCGCGCACCAGCAAACCGCCGAACACCAGCGACAGTCCCCAGTTAAGCAACGAGGCGACCATCGAAATCAACGCGACCCAGGCCACGGCGGAGCGGCCGTTTTTCGGAATCCGCGCCAGGCGATCAATCAGCTTCACGGCCGGCGGTGAACTGGCCACCACATAACCGCCGATCACCACGAAAGCCATCTGCATGGTGAATGGGATCAGACTCCAGAACCCGTCACCGAACGCCATGGCGGCGTCGGTGGGTTTGGCGCCCATGGCCATAGTCGCCACGGCGACGATGATCACTGCAAGGGCTGCGAATACCCAGGAATCGGGGAACCAGCGCTCGGCAAAACTTGAGCAGCGCAGGGCAAAACGGGCATAGCGGCTATCGTCGATTTCAGCGGCCACGGGTGTACCTCGGATTTTTATGATTATTGTGGTGTTCCGGGCCGCAAAGGCCCGTCTGGTCAGGTGCCAACAGTAAATCAATCGACCTGTTTTTGTGACGTTGTTTTACGAGATTGGGACTATGGTCTAACGGGTTGTCCGCCGACGCATTTGCGTAGACCATGGGCGCCTTGGTTTTTGCCTGTGCCAGAGTTCTTTTCATGACTGCCAATACCCAAACGCGCCCGGCGCCGTTCACCCGTTCGGACTACAAGACCCTGGGCCTTGCGGCGCTCGGCGGGGCGCTGGAAATCTACGATTTCATCATTTTCGTGTTTTTCGCCCTGACCCTCAGCCAGTTGTTCTTTCCACCGGAAATGCCCGAGTGGTTGCGCTTGCTGCAAAGTTTCGGGATTTTTGTCACCGGTTACCTGGCGCGGCCGCTGGGCGGGATTCTGATGGCGCACTTCGCCGACAGGCTGGGGCGCAAGAAAGTCTTCAGCCTGAGCATCCTGATGATGGCGCTGCCGTGCCTGCTGATCGGCATCATGCCGACCTACGCGCAGATCGGGTATTTTGCGCCGCTGCTGCTGTTGGCATTGCGCATTCTCCAGGGCGCGGCGGTGGGCGGTGAAGTGCCGAGCGCCTGGGTGTTTGTCGCCGAGCATGCACCGGCCGGCCATCGTGGGTATGCGCTGGGTTTCCTGCAGGCCGGCTTGACGTTTGGCTACCTGATCGGCGCGTTGACCGCGACCTTTCTGGCCCAGGCATTCACTCCGGCAGAAATCCTTGATTACGCCTGGCGCTACCCGTTCCTGCTGGGTGGCGTGTTTGGGGTGATCGGTGTCTGGCTGCGCCGTTGGCTCAGTGAAACCCCGGTGTTCATGGCCATGCAGGCCCAGCGTGACGCGACGGTCGAACTGCCGCTGCGCACGGTCCTGCGCGAGCATCGCCTGGCCATGTGGCCGGCGATGATCCTCACCTGCGTGCTGACCTCCGCTGTGGTGGTGTTTGTGGTCATCACCCCGACCATGATGCAGAAAACCTTCGGCATGACCGCCAGCCACACCTTCGCCCTGAGCGCCTTGGGCATCGTGTTCCTGAACATCGGTTGCGTGCTTGCGGGCTTGCTGGTTGACCGTATCGGTGCCTGGCGCACGGTCATGCTTTACAGCCTGCTGCTACCGCTGGGCATCGGCGTGCTCTACACCTGCCTGATCATTGGTGGTGACTGGATCGGTCTGGCCTACGCGATTGCCGGCCTCAGTTGTGGGGTGGTCGGCGCGGTGCCGTCGGTGATGGTCAGCCTGTTCCCAGCGAGTATTCGCGTCTCGGGGATTTCCTTTACGTACAACATTGCCTACGCCGCCTGGGCGAGTATCACTCCGCTGCTGTTGATCGGCCTGATGCCTTGGAGTCCGTGGGTCTGCGTGATTTTCTGCGCAGTGATGGGAGCGGTGGGCGTGGGTAGCGCGGCGTATTTCGGCGCGCGCATGCCCAACGTCGGGAGCCGTCGCGTGGCGCCCTGCCTGTAACTATCCCGGGGACGGAGCGGCCATCACGTCAACCAATGCCACCACAACAACGTCCCCACCAACCCCACTACCGACACGATGGTTTGCAGAATCGACCAGACCCAGATCGTCTGTTTGAGCTGCAAGCCAAAGTACTCGCGCACCATCCAGAATCCGGCGTCGTTCACGTGGCAGAAAAACACTGAACCGGCGCCAATCGCCAACGCCACCAAAGAGCTTTGCGTCGCCGCCAGCCCCGCCATCATCGGCGCCAGAATGCCCGCCGTGGTGGTGGTCGCTACCGTCGCCGAACCGGTGGCTTGACGCAACGCCACGGCAATCAACCAGGCCAGCAGCAAGTACGGCATGTGCGCACCTTCAGCGACTTTGCTGATGGTCTGGCTGACGCCGGCATCGAGCAGCGTTTGCTTCAGGCCACCACCGGCACCGATGGTCAGCAGCAACACGGCAATCGGCGCCAGGCTTTTGCGCAGGGTGCCACCGACTTGTTCGCGGGGCATGCCGTTGGCCCAGCCGAGGCAGATCACCGCCGCCATCACTGCAATACCCAGCGCCACCAGTGGCTCGCCGAGGAATCTCAGGGTCAGGGCGACGGAGCTTTCGGGGCTCATCGCAACTTTCGCCAACGTGCTGCCGAGCATCAGCAGCACCGGCAACAGGATGATCAGCAACGACATCCCGAAACTTGGCTGGCGGGGGGCCTTGGGCGGGGCGCTGAACAGGGCGCCGAGCTCTGCCGGCTCATCGACGTGCATGCGTTTCGACAGCCAGTTGCCGTAGATCGGGCCCGCCAGAATCACCGCCGGAATCGCGATGCTGAAACCCAGCAACATGGTCAGGCCCAGGTCGGCATGCAACGCGCTAACCGCAATCAGTGGCCCGGATGCGGTGGCATCAAGGCGTGCAACGTGGTCATCCCGGCCAGCGCCGGAATGGCGATCTTCAGTAATGGCTGACCCGAACGGCGCGCCATCACAAAGATGATTGGCACCATCATCACCAGCCCGACTTCGAAAAACAGCGGCAGGCCGATCACCATCGCCACCAGCGCCATGACCCACGGCAAGGACTTGCCTTTACCCAACCCGAGCAAGGTCGAGGCAATGCGGTCGGCCGCCCCGGATTCGGCCATCAACGCACCGAGCATCGACCCCAGGGCAATGATGATCCCCGCTTCACCAAGAATCGCCCCCGCGCCTTTGCTGAACGCTTTGGCTACATCTTCTGGTGGCAAACCGGCGCCGACCCCGGCAATGAAGGTACCGATCAAAATCGAAAGAAAGGGCGGGAGTTTGGTGGCGCTGATCAACACGATAATCGTGGCAATCGCCAGCAGGCAGCAAAGGATCAAGCGGGTGTCGTGAACCATCCAGGCAGCGGTCGATAAATCCAAAACGGGACTCCTTATCGGGCAGATACCGTTGCAACATATTGTTGCAATTTGTTCGGAGAATACCTGATATGGCCAGGACAGAGCGCTGGGTTTTGTAACCGTCTCGCAGGGGAATTCGGCAAGCTAAATGGCACACCGCCATTATTTTTGTAGGACAAGCCAAAAACACTCTTCAGAAAATATCCCGAAGGCCGATGGTTAGGCTGCATACCGCTTTCTACCCAGCCCTCGGTGCTTTCCCATGTTCAATAAACGCTTGAAGCAGGAGCTGTCGGCTCTTCGCGAAGAACTCTCCAGTCTCCTGCAAGTGAAGGAAAGTCTGGAAAGCGAGATGCTGGTCCTGACCCTTGAACCGGACGGGCGTATTCAATCGATCAACCAGAATTTCCTCGGCGAGATGCTCTACAGGAGCAACGACCTGATCGGACGGCAGATCGAAGACATCGTGCCGGTTCATGTGAAATCCGACGAATTCCACAACCGCTTCAAGACGGCGCTGACCCGTGGCGAGCATTTTGCCGGCACCGTGCGTCTGCTGCGCGGCAATGGTGCCGAGGCCTGGTTGCGTTCGATCATGCAACCGGTGCGTTCGGCAGACGGTCGCATCAAGCATTTCTCGATTTACTCCAGCGACCTGACCCGCACCATCGAAGCCTCCCGCGAGCACGAGAACCTGATCGGCGCGCTGGTGCGTTCGACGGCGGTGATCGAGTTCGACCTCAACGGCAATGTGCTGACCGCCAATGATCGGTTCCTCAGTGGCATGGGTTACAGCCTGGCGCAGATCCAGGGCAAACATCACCGCACCTTCTGCTTTCCCGAGGAGTACAACAGCGCCGAGTATCAGAACTTCTGGCGTCGTCTGAACAGCGGCGAGTTTGTGGCCGAGCGTTTCAAGCGTGTCGACAGCCATGGTCGAACGGTCTGGCTGGAGGCGTCCTACAACCCGGTGGTCGATGCCAATAACAAACTCTACAAAGTGGTGAAGTTCGCCACGGTGATTACCGATCAGGTCAATCAGGAGCAAGCGGTTGCCGAGGCGGCCAACATCGCCTACAGCACGTCGCTGCAAACCGACAACAGCGCCCAGCGCGGCACGGCCGTGGTCACTCAAGCGGTGAGCGTGATGCGCGACCTGGCCAGGCATATGCAAACCGCCGGTGAAGGCATCGAAGCCTTGAACGAGCAGTCGCTGGTGATCGGCACCATCGTCAAGACCATCAGCGGTATTGCCGAGCAGACCAACCTGTTGGCGCTCAACGCGGCCATCGAAGCGGCGCGTGCCGGTGAACAGGGCCGGGGGTTTGCCGTGGTGGCGGACGAAGTCCGGCAATTGGCGTCGCGCACCAGCCAGGCCACTGACGAAATCGTCGGCGTCGTGCGGCAGAACCAGGACATGGCGCGCAATGCCGTGAGCCTGATGACCGACGGCAAACTCCAGGCCGAACAGGGCCTGGCGTTGGCGGCAGAGGCGGGTACGGTGATTGTCGAAATCCAGGACGGTGCGCAGAAAGTGGTGAATGCGGTCGGGCAGTTTGCCAATCAACTGGCGACTTGATTCGCAGGCTTAAATAGAAGTAAACGCGAAAAGATCGCAGCCTGCGGCAGCTCCTACAGGGGAATATCAATTCATGTAGGAGCTGCCGAAGGCTGCGATCTTTTCATAACGACACCACCGTATCTCGCAATGGCCTGCATCACGGTTCCCGCTACAATCGGTGCTTTCCCCCGGAGCAGACTTCCATGACCGTTTCCCATCGCCGTCCGGTGCCGTTGTCCAAGGCTTATCGTCTGCTCAATCACGGGCCGACCGTGCTGGTCAGCGCGGCCCACGACGGCCAGCGCAATATCATGGCTGCTGCCTGGGCGATGCCGCTGGATTTTGAACCGCCGAAAATCGCCGTGGTGCTGGACAAGTCCACCTGGACCCGGCAATTGCTGGAAGCCTCGGGTACGTTCGTGGTGAACGTGCCCTGCGCTGCGCAGGCCGATATCGTCCAGACCGTTGGCTCGACGTCGGGCCTGGAATTAACGCAAGGGCAGGGCCAGGACAAGTTCCAGGCGTATGGCTTGCAGACCTTTAGTGGCGAGTTGATCGAGGCGCCGATGCTTGAAGGTTGCGTCGCATGGCTGGAATGCCGGCTGCTGCCGGAGCCGCACAATCACCAGCAGTACGATCTGTTTCTGGCTGAGGTGATTGCCGCTCAAGCCGATGAGCGCGTGTTCAGCGACGGCCGCTGGCACTTCGAAGGGCAAGACGGATTGCGCACGCTGCACCATGTCGCCGGTGGACACTTCCTGAAAATTGGCGACCCGGTGGACGGCAAGACGCTGGGCGAGTCTGACTAAAGAGCGCAGATTGGGGACGGTTCAAACTCTGCGCGCAACAACGAAAGTTGCAGCAAGTCGTGATGTTCACCCAGCCAGAAACCGGCCTGACGAAGCCGTCCTTCCTGGACGAAACCCAAGCGTTCAAGCAACTTCAAGCACGCCGGGTTCTCCGGGTGGACGGTGGCCTCGATCCGATTGAGCTGCATCTGCTCAAACCCCCAGGCCAGCACCGCTTGCAGCGCTTCGGACATGATGCCTTTGCCGAAGGACGATTGCCCGAGCGCGAAACCCAGTGAACCGCTTTTCCACTGCCGGTTCCATTTGAACAGGCCGCAATTGCCCAGTAACTCTTCGTCTGCTTTGTACTGGATGCCCCAGCGAATACCGGGATTTGGTAGCGTGCGCGATGCGGCGAAGGTGTCGACCAATGCCTGGGCCTGGGCGATTTCGGTGATCGGGTCCATGCCAAACCAGCGCATGGCTTGCTGATCACCGTGAATCGCCAGCAGAGTCGGGGCGTCGGCGCATACTATTTCGCGCAGTCGCAGGCGCGGTGTTTCGAGGGACGGGAAGCCGCTCATGGAGTGTCCTTATTCGTCGGCCGGGAAGTCGGTCAATTGATCGCTGCGGCCACAGTCTGCGCATTTTCGGTGTTTTTCAAATCCACAGATCATTTTCCGCGGTACGTTCGCCTCCCTGACTCCCGGTGTTCAGCACGCCTTTGGGTTCGATCAGCAGCAGTTTCACTTCTTGTTCTGCCGCCGGTTTGTGTTCAATGCCCTTGGGCACGACGTACATTTCACCGGCCGACACCAGAACGTGGCCGTCGCGAAAGTCGATGCGCAGTTGCCCTTCAAGGACGATGAAAGTTTCGTCTGTGTCCAAGTGGTCATGCCAAATGAAATCCCCCAGCAGTTTCACCACTTTGAACTGGTAGTCGTTCATTTCAGCGATGACCCTGGGCGACCAGTGCTGGTCGATCAAGTCGATTTTCTGTACGAAGTTCAGGCTTTTGTAAGTGCTCATCTGGTGGCGCTCCGGGTTGATCTCGGGGCCACGATAACCCGCGTAGCGGTGTGATTCTTGAACGATTGTGCGTGACTCAGCGCCGGTGCATTTTCATCCAGCGGGCCGGTGACATTCCGTAGGTTTTGCTGAACTGCCGGGTCATGTGGCTCTGGTCGGTGAATCCGGCGATCAGGGCCGCGCTGACCAGTGACTGGCCCTGCATCAGCAGCGAACGGACCAGGTCCAGGCGACGCATGGTCAGGTAGCGGTAAGGGCTGGTGCCGAACAGCAGGCGGAAATCCCGCGACAGACTCCAGCGATCCCGGCCACTGTGTTGCGCCAGTTCGTCCAGGGTCACGGTGTGATCAAGTGCACTGTGCATGAACTCCCGGGCGCGCTCCGCTGCCACATAGTCGAAGTGCTGGCGTTGGCCGTTCACACCGGACACACCGTTCAAAGCGTGCGCCAGATCGAACAACGCGTCCTGTTCTTCCAGTGGATCAAGCGGATCATCCAGGCTGCGCATCAGCACATCGGTGGCCGCGAACAGGCGAGGATCGGTGGACAGACCGGTCTTGATAAACGGCAGCGGTTGGCCGCCAAGGATCTGTTGGATCAGCGCCGGTTCGATGTACATCATTCGGTATTGGAAGCCGATATCGGTACCGGCCTCGCCATCGTGGGCTTCGTCCGGATGCAGCACCAGGGTGCCGTCCGGCAGACTGTGACGCCGACTGCCGCGATATTGAAAACTCTGCACCCCGGCCAGGGTGCGGCCGATGGCATAGGTGTCGTGGCGGTGGAGTTCGTAGCCGTGGCCGGCAAAAAATGCCTCGATACGCTCCAGCCCGCCAACGTTGGGGGCGCGATGGAACCAGTCGCTGGGTGACGGGTGCTTGACCATGATGCTGTTGTCTTGAGCTCGATGCAGAGCACGTTAACCCAGTGCCAACCCGCCTGTCTGCTCGTGCGTAGAGTCGTCGGGACAAGTGGAAAACAGTCAGCAAATGTTGCAAGGTACTGAACATTCTCTGAAGCCAGGCAGGCGACCCTCCTCATGGACATCACTCACCTGAGTTACGCCGCACCCTTGTTGTCGTTGGCGCTGTTGTGGACCGTCGCAGTGGTGACCCCGGGCCCAACTTCTTCAACACCGCACAACTGGCGGCCAGTTGCTCTCGCAAGCATGGCGTAGTGGCTGCGCTGGGCGTCGCCACGGGCACGGTGTTGTGGGGATTGGCCGGTGGCCTGGGGATCAAGTCGCTGTTCAGCGCGGCACCGACGCTTTATCTGACGTTCAAGATTGCCGGTGGCTGTTACCTGATCTATCTGGGCTTGAAGCAGTTCAAACGCAAACCGGCGACCGTGCCGGGCGCTAACGACCCGCTGAGCGGGGCGGGGCGCACGTTGCTGTCGGCTTATGGTCGCGGCTTTGTCGGCAACATGACCAATCCGAAAGCGGCACTGTTCGTCGCAACGATTTTCGCCACCGCCATGCCGGCCTCACCGCCACCGATGTTGCTGGCGCTGGCGGTGCTGACCATGGCGAGCCTGTCGTTCAGTTGGTATTGCAGCGTCGCGCTGCTGTTTGCCAGCCGTCGGGTCGCGGGCGCTTATGAGCGTTCACGCAAATGGCTGGACCGCTTTGCAGGCAGTTGCTACTTGCTGTTTGGTGCGCATTTGGTGGCCTCTCGCTGAGAGGCCCTGTAGCGCTATTGTCGATGCCGACTGAATCTTTAATTCATCGGCTTTGCCATGGTATGAAACAGCACGTTCATAATGAGACCAGGTCATGAGCAAGCTGCGGGTAGGGATTATTTTCGGGGGGCCAGTGTTGAAGCGAGCGAGCGTATTCGCACCCTGGCCATCGAGGCGTTTCAGGTGCTTGGCTGTTCCGGATTGGCGCGGGTCGATGTGTTCCTGACCGACAGCGGCGAAGTATTGATCAACGAGATCAACTCGCTGCCAGGCTTCACCCGCATCAGCATGTATCCCAAACTGTGGCAGGCCACCGGCATGAGCTACAGCGAATTGGTCAGCCGCTTGATCGACCTGGCGCTGGAGAAACATCAGGCGCGGCAGGCGTTGAAAATCAGTCGCTAGGCCGTGTGTAAATATTCAATCAAGGATGTATCGATGATGGCTTCAACTGTCTACCTGTTTTCCTATGGCACCTTGCAGGACAAAGCCGTACAACTGGCCAACTTCGGCCGCGAACTGACCGGCAGCGCCGATGCGATGCTGGGGTATGAGCAATCCTGGGTGGAAATTACCGACCCTGAAGTATTGGCCACCAGTGGCAAGACCCACCACCCGATTCTGCGCCCCGGTAGCGACAGCAGTGCGCCGATTCCCGGGATGGTGTTCCAGATCACCCCCGAAGAACTGGCCGCCGCCGACAGCTATGAAGTGTCGGACTACCAGCGCGTTAGTGTGGTGCTGGAGTCCGGGATTGAAGCGTGGGTGTATGTGAGCGTGTAGTTGCGTCGTAGCCCCTTGCTCCGAATGAAACTCGGACCCGAAGGTAAGTTTGAGAGCCGTCCGGATTCCGCTTTGAGTGGATTGCCGAACCCAAAAGGGCCTACCTCCCGGTAAGCCCTTTCTCATTCCAGCGTACGAATCAATCCCCCAGCGCTTCCCCCTCACGCCGCGGATCTGCCCCGCCCGCCAACGACGCCTTCCCTTGCGCATCCTTCACCCGAACAATCGCCTGGGTCCCGCTGGTCATGTCGATTTCGTTCACCGCATGCCCTTTGTCCTTCAGCGCCTGAATCAGCGCCGCGCTGAACTGCCCTTGTTCCAGTTCGGTCGGGCCGTTGCGGCTGCCGAAGTTGGGCAGGCTGATGGCGGCTTGCGGGTCGAGGTTCCAGTCGAGCAGGCCGATGGTGGATTTGGCGACGTATTCGATGATTTGCGAACCGCCAGGAGAGCCGACGGTGGCGAGGAATTCGCCGTTCTGGCGGTCGAAGATCAGGGTCGGCGCCATGGACGAGCGTGGGCGTTTACCCGGTTCGACGCGGTTGGCGACTTTCTGGCCGTTCTCTTCGGGGATAAACGAGAAGTCGGTCATCTGGTTGTTGAGCATGAAGCCCTGGACCATCAGGTGCGAGCCGAATGCGGCTTCGACGGTGGTGGTCATGGACACCGCGCCACCCTCGTCATCGACGGCTACCACTTGCGAGGTGGAGATGCGCAGTGGCGAACGGTCCGGTGCGTAGGCAACTTGAATGCCCGGCGGCGTGCCGGGTTTGGCCGTGCCCATGCTGCGGTCGCCGATCAGGGCGGCGCGGCTGGCGATATAAGCCGGGTCGACCAGGCCTTTGACCGGCACTGGCACGAAGTCGGTGTCGGCCACGTATTGCGCGCGGTCGGCGTAGGCCAGGCGCTCGGCTTCGGAGATCAGGTGCACGGCTTCAGGGGCGGGTTCGATGCCCGCCGGTTTTGTGCTCTTGAGCGGTTTGAGTGGCGCCAGGGCAAAGCGCGGGTCGCGGGTTTCCAGGGCTTGCAAGGTGCCGAGGATCTGCGCCACGGCGATTCCGCCCGATGACGGTGGCGGCATGCCGCAGACCTGCCAGCGTTTGTAGTCGGTGCACAGCGGCGCGCGTTCCTTGGCCTTGTAGCCTTGAAGATCATTCAGTGACAAGCTGCCGGGGTTTTTATGGCCCTGGACCTTGGCGACGATTTCTTCGGCAATCGGCCCTTTGTACAACGCATCAGGACCTTCGTTGGCGATGCGTTCAAGTACGGCCGCCAGTGCCGGGTTTTTCAGCAGCGTGCCGACGGCTTTCGGGCTGCCATCGGCATTCATGAAATACGCCATCATGTCCGGCGAACGCTGCATCGACGAGTCCGAAGCGATCAGTTGATGCAGGCGCGGTGAGATCGCAAAGCCTTGTTCGGCGAGTTTGATCGCCGGCTCGAACAGCGTCGCCCATGGCAGGCGACCGTGTTTTTGATGGGCCAGTTCCAGTGCCCGCAACACACCCGGCGTGCCGACCGAACGACCACCAATCTGCGCCTGAGTGAACGGCATCGGCTGCCCGTCGGCCTGCAGGAAAAGTTTCTCGGTGGCACCGGCCGGTGCGGTTTCACGGCCATCGTAGGTGCGCACGTTCTTGCCGTCCCACAACACAATCAACGCGCCGCCACCGATGCCGGACGATTGCGGCTCCACCAGCGTCAGCACTGCTTGCATCGCGATAGCGGCATCAATCGCCGAACCGCCTTGACGCAGCATCTCCCGTCCGGCAGCGGCCGCCAGCGGATTGGCCGCGGCCGCCATGTGTTTCGAGGCGTAGCGGGTTTGCAGGTCGGTACGGAAACCGGAGGCCGCTTCCGGGGCGACCGGCAATGTCGAGACCGAAGGCGAGGAGGGTGGCGCGTTGCAGGCGGTGAGGGTTAATGCGGTGGCGATCAGCGACAGGGCTGACAGGCGATAGCGACTCAAGTGGAAGGCTGAGAACACGCGGGGCACTCCGTCCGTGGGATAAAAGATGGGAGGACTTTATCGGCCGACGGGGTGCGACGCAAACCTCGTCCTGTAACCAAGGCACTTTTGCCCTTCATCAATGGGTGAGTTTTCTGTAGGGTCGAGGTCAACAGTGCGGCCACAAAACCAACAAGAGGCAGACATGCAGACCGAGTTTCCTACCCAGCCAAGTTACCGTGGGCAACGTGAACAATTTCTGGCCGCGGCCACCGCTGCCGGCGCGACGTTGACCGAGTATCTGCATCCACTCAAAGGGCCGTTCGGTGAATCGTTGAGCACTGATGTGGCGGTGCTCGGCGATCCCGGCGCCAAGCGTCTGCTGATTGCGCTCAGCGGCACCCATGGAGTCGAAGGCTTCTACGGCTCCGGATGCCAGATCAAATGGTTGCAGGACTTGGGCAAGCGTTCGCTGCCGGCCGATGTGGCGGTGGTGATGATCCATCTGATCAATCCGTGGGGCACCGCATGGCTGCGTCGGGTCAATGAAGACAACATCGACCTCAACCGCAATCACCTGAACTTCGAGCGCCCATTGCCGGACAACCAGGCCTACGCCGCGTTGCATGAGATTTATGCCAGCACCGAACTGCACGGCCCCGAGCGTGAGCGCGCCGATGCTGTGCTCGAGGCGCAGATCAATGAACATGGCTGGCCGGCGGTGATGTCAATTGTCGAAGGTGGACAGCACAGTCATCCTGATGGCTTGTTCTATGGTGGTCTGGCGCCGAGCTGGTCGAACCGCACGCTGCATCGGATCATTCAGAAACATGTCGCCCATGCTGACGTCGCGATGTGCTTTGACTTGCACACCGGGGCGGGTGAGTACGGTCATCCGATGCTGCTGACCATTACCGAGGCGGCCTACCCGGCGCTGGCAGATGCCCAGGCCATTTATGGCCCATGGCTCTACACTTTGCACACCGGCGCCAACACCACCAGCGAAACCGGCGTGGCGGCGACCGCAACGGGTTATACCTCGCAGGCGTTGCTCAATGCTTTGCCGCAGGTAAGGCTGATGCCGTTTGTGATCGAGTGCGGGACGTATCCGGGGGCCGACGTTCATCGTCATTTGCGCGATGATCATTGGCTGCATCTGTATGGCAATCCGAGTGATGCGGTTGGGCGCGGGATCAAACTCAATCTGCTGGAGCAGTTCTATCCGGCCGACAGTGACTGGCAGTCCATGGTCTGGCTGCGCACCTGGCAGATTTGGGAGCGAGGGCTGTCCGCGTTGGCGACGCTTTGATCCTGATCCGGTTCTCTGGAATTCCCTTTGGAGAGAACCGCAGTCCCCCAGTGTCTGCCGCTATGCGGTATGGCACTTTTCTCGAGACATAAAAAAACGACCTACCTTTCGGTAAGCCGTTTTTAGTACTTGGTGGTACACAGACATTTGAACCGGGTTCTTAACCATCTGTAATCATTGGGAATTTGTCTTTCAGCTTGCGCAAGGGATACATGTGGGGATACATGGCGCTCGCTGCTAGATGGTTTTTGGCCTTTTTCTTTTCGCCAGAAGGTGCTCGAAAGTCACCGTGTGACACGCGCGTCTGCTCCGACGAACGGTATCACATTAACGGCTTTGGGCTTCCGCGTTTTGAGGCTTTGCTCAACAGCGTCGCGGGGCTAGTTGCCGGCCGGTACCTGTTCGCGCGATCAGCCTGGGATGGTGCGCCCATCTCTACCCAAGCTTCGTAGCCATCGACGTCGATCAGCACTCGCCCGTCAGGCGCCTTTCGCCAAACGTAATCTTTTTCCCAGGTGCCGTCAGCGATCTTTGATCGAATCGCGGCTTCAGTGTATCCCGACTCGCTGGAAAACTTTTTGACGGTCACATAGCGCATTCTTATGCACTCTCCAGTCTGCATACAGGTTCGCAAACTAGTTGCGAAATATCAGCCATTTCGTACAAAAGCTGGCTCGTTTTTTGCGGGTATCACCACTTATCTGAAACTGTTATGCCATCAAGGAAATAACCCCACCATTTCGTGCACAGACGATCAGAGGCTATACAGTGGTTTTTAGGAATCGTTAATTATGATTTCCCAGTACATGAAGTGACCAGGCCAAAGACCATGAAGCGAGAAGATCATCTGCCGCGCCACGACCATTCTGCAGAAGAGATCAATTTCGATCTGGTGCGGATGCAAAAAGCTATCGGGGGTGAACGATTCACCATGCCCGAGAACTTATCACGCGAAGAATTCCGTGTATGGATGCGCGAGAACGCTGAAAAATGCCGGGCCAAGTAGACGTCAGTGAGCACTTTACTCAGCTTTACGCGGCCCTTTCAGAAGACGAACAGGATCTGATTGACGACTTCGTTGACCATTTTAAGATTCACGGACTATTGAAGTTCAGAGGCAAGGTAGGTCCAACTGATGCGGTTCCGCAAAGTGACCCAGACCGGGGCAGGAAAATACGCTTCGCTCAGATCAACAAACTTTGGCACGTCCATATCGGTCATCCGCGATGGAATCCATGCAGGAATCCACTCGCCAGCTACAACACTTCTGATTTCGTGGTTCACTTCCAAAGGTTCTCTAGCTCTCATATCGCGCTGGTGGACTACAGCTCGCACAATCCCATGCGACAGCCTGATGGGAAGTGGCTGTTCAGGCAACGTTGACCCCCATCTCAACATCGCCAAGCGAACGCAGCGCTGTGTGTGTCCTTGGTGACTAATTCGCGTCTTAACGCCCTCAATCGATTGGGGATAGGTCGCACATCCATTTAGTGATTGCTGACTGACGCCAGGCGACAGAGTTGGGGCCTGTCCTGACCTGTTTTGGAAAGGTGCCCTCCCTGATTCGGTGATAAACCGTGTTCCGGCCCAGGCCGGTTATGTGAAGTACCTCGTCGAGTCGCAGAAAACGGTCAATGCTTTCTGTCATCTCCTGATATCCCTCAGCGTTGGTGGTGTCTGCCGCGGTCTACCGACCTTCGGCGCTTTGTTCTCGCCGTCCCGGCAGGCGCGCAGGAACTCCCGAACATCCGCCTTCAGCCAGCAGTGTCTGGTGCCCATTCTGAAACTCTTTGGTAACCAGTCGACGCCCCGAGTCATCCCCTGTCTGATCGCCGCCTCGGTGCGTCCAAGCATCTTTCCCAAGCCGGCAACAAATACTACTTCGCAGTCATCGTCCATCATCGCCCCTTGAATTGGGTGCTGGCTTACGTCGGGCCCTGCGCTTTCAGTCTGGCCAACCCCTGATTGATATGTCCGGCGTTTTCACCGATCGCGTTCAGCGCAGTCCGAATATTGTCGCCGGCTTCATCATGCCCATGGCTTTCGACTAACAGGGTCAGCTCCATTAAAGCAGCCTCCAAAGCGAGCTGGTTTTGATACATCCGTTCCAGTACATCAGGGAGAGAGTATTCGGGGGAAGGCATCGCTTCGACTCAATTCGAGAAAATGAAAGCCTAGCAGTGCTGGTTCAATCGGGGTATGAGCAAACTGCTCACTGCTCACTTCCCGACGGCTATTTTCAACCGGTGAAATGCGCGATGCCTGGGGGTTGTGTATAGCCATTGTTTAAGCGATGCCCAGGGGGTTGTGTATAGCCGGTGAAAGAAACTCGCGGCATTGGCCCAGATTTACCATTTTGGCAGGGTAGACTCGCATGCCACGTCTTGGTGACCTACGAAGTTTGGCGAGTGACGAGGCGCCGTTGCGAGCGCCATGATGCGGGTGGACAGCCCTGTTCATTTCATTGAGTGTCATTGCCCATCGTTGTTTTCGAGGAACCTACGAGGGATGTCAAAGCGCGCGAATCATCGACTTTCTGCTTGCTCCAGGCGAGCACCTCTGACTTGACCCAGGCTACGGCCCGGCCACCCAGCTTCACCTGTTTCGGGAAGCGGCCGGCGTTGGCCATGTCGTAAATCGTGGTCTGGCTCAGGCCTACCAACTCCATAACCTTCGGTAGCCTGATAAATTCGATTCCTTGTTCGTTTAATTCAGTGCTCATTTGTCCGCTCCAAGCCGCAAAGGGAGGGGCAGCCTCCATTCGAGAAAATGAAAGCGTAGCAGCGTTGCTCAATCAAAGTCGTTCATGGGGTTAAGTTTGCAGCGTTCGTTTGGGGCTCGCTCGAGGTCATTCATGGGGTGTTATTGCAGAACGATTCATTCAACGTCGTTCGATGCTGCTACAGACGCATTTCCCTGATGATTCGCCGCGGCTCGGTGCCGAGGGATAGCGCGCGCCTCGCATCTCTTGTGAGCTGGTCGAGCGCCTGCTCCTCAAACGCCGCTGCCATGGCGCTGGCCTTCCTGATGATCAGCAGCGCCAGCTCCGGCGGAAACACCACTTTGTCGGCCGGTAGATAATCACAGTCAATAACGGACACGGCTCTATCCTCGGTGCGCGGTTGATGATGGCGCCGGCGCGGCTTGGTGCAGGAAGCGAAGCAAGTCGATTGCGTCGCCCGTACAGGCGGAGACTCGATAGTCCAAAGGACCTATCCCGCAAGCCTCTCCCACAAGATCTGTGTACAGGAAGAGGCCGGCGAAGAAGTGATTTACTTCATCTGCCGCGTGCGCTGCTAGAGACTGGCCATCACGCACGGTTTTCCAGTCCAGGTGCGAGATCAGCTTGTCCCTTGCTGGCTTTATCACTTCGCGATAGGCATTCAGATCTGCCGACACCAACTCTATCTCGGGTGAATATAGGTTAACGGTCTGCAGATCTTCGTTCAGACTGGCCAAGGTCAGATTCTGCTGACCCCGTGATTTTGCCGGATCTGTGATTTTGCAGATTTGAAGGAGTATGTGATCGATCACAATCCGATTCAGGTCAATAAAAAGCGCCGGCGCTACACGATGTAGCAAGGCGTCCGTTTCAGGGCCGCCCTCATACAAAGCTTTGTAAAGGTTGTAGCAGTTAGTGAGCCAAATACACTCTTCTCGAAAATGAGAAAACTTTTCTCTGAGTGCTGAAATTCGCGGGTCTTCTGCGTTCATTTCACCCCACCATTATCGTTGCAGGCGTCGGGATTGCGCTCTCGACTCAGCCTAGTCGTTTCGTGCTGCTGTCAGCTCGCTGGAAGCACCGGTAAATACTTGACGAGTATCAAGCACCAGCACACCACCTTTCACCTTGGCGGCGGCGTACTGCTTGGGCTGCAAGCAATTCGAACGAGACTCGTCGGCGGGAATCCGTCTAGGGCCTGTCTAGTATTGCTTGGTGCGTTAAGGGTTTACCTGCTCCGGTATTCACCTGTCTAACTCGCCAGCGAGGGCCTGGCAATCGTTAGAGCAGCTTCCTTGACCGCCACCTCCAGAATTTTAGACGGGGCTGGTGCTGGACAAGCTGTGCGAATGCTCGCAAAGCATTGTACTGCGTGGCTTTCAGCGCGCCAGCCGGTGGTGGCGCTGGAGAAGTCCGTCCAACCCTGTCAAAAATTTCGTCAAGGCTGGTCAAGGTTTTAGCCATTTTGGACGGGGTGCGGCGCTCGGATGCGGCGTGCTCCTCCGCGCATCAGGTGGCGCGCTGCTGTCCGGGCGGTTTGACTGTTCGGCAGGGTCACAATCTGTCCAGTGTCGGTCCAGAATTTGTCTGGGGTCTGTCAAAGGTATGAGACGGCCAGGACGGCTTGTTTGACGGCTCCCGCATGGAATCAGCTTCAGACGCACATCCAGCGCCGGTATCGTCTCATGCCTGTCTCACATTCCGTCAAAGCGTGGTCAAAGTAGCGGGCACTCGACACCGTGTTGACTCCAACACAGTGTGTTGTTTTCAACACGCAGCAACCTGATAAAACCTGACATTGGAGCGGCTGGCGCGGGTCATTCATGGGGTGTTTCCGCAAAGGGGGCATTCGACCTAGATCAGCTCCATTCATGGGGTTTGTTTCGCAACGCTCATTCAGCGTCGCTTTCGCGTGCATTGCACCTCATCCATGGGGTTTTTTCGCAAACCTACGTTTGGCCAGTGAAAAACAAAGCAATACCGTGGAAACCACAGTGGAAACCAGCGACCGGCAACCGCTTGCATTGGTAACTTTCCATGGTAACTAGCGTGGTAACCACTGGCCGGGTTCGCACCAGCTTCGCGTAAGAGGGTGCGAACCAGAAGTGTGAACTTGGTGCTGGTACGCGTCGGCGGGCGCGTACCGATGGTGCGTACCAGTCTGCGTACCAATGCCAGACAATTCTGTCTCAGAGTAAGCGTCCAGCACAGTCACCTATCCGAACGCTAAAACTGCCGCGCCAAGAATGCTTGAATCAATCGTGCCCACAGAACAAATGCCCATCATCGTTTCCGAAATTACAGGTAGGGCAATCACGAAGCAAGATGGTTGTTCCATTACCCTTTGGGTCACCATGAACCTTATTGCAGACGCAATATAAGGCTTCGCATCCAGCGGTACTGCAAGTGGGTGTGTCGCGGAGATTCTGACAGCTACTGCAAGAATCTTTGTAACTCCCATCATAAGACATAGGGTCTGCTCGCACTGGGCAGCCACCCTGAGCCAGTGTTTTTTCTGGGTTGATTAGGTTGGGCTCAGGACGCTTGAAGTCTCCTCCTGCCGCTGCGCCGCTCCAAAGAAAAATGACAAGTAAGGCAGAAATGATTGATCTCATTTTGCACCTCGTAGGGATGCGACATTGCGACTCTGGGGGACGGGCCTCCTGAGATTCTAGACCCTTCAACTCCCCCTGCTCGGCGATGAGCACTGCCGGTGATCGGTAAGCATCTGTAAAGGCTTCTGACCCACTTAGGTTATGCACGAATATAGGGCCGATTACAGGTAAGCGTCTGGTGAAAACACCTGTCCCCAAAAATTCGGTCTAAGTGGTTTTGTGACCAGCGAAAAATGGCAACCAATGAGGGCAACCGCTCTTGGCAACCATCACGGGTATCCGCCCCAGAATGCCCCAAGCCGTGGATGCCGGGCGACTTAGCCAGCGCCAGCGACTTAGTAAAACTTAACACTCTGTCGGCGCGAGAGCTTGTCAAAACCTGTCATTGAACGCGCACCAGAACCTAACAAAACCTAACTTTGTAAAGCACCATGGGAGTAGCTGCTTGAGGTGCCTCGGCCTGGCGGTAGGTTGACAGGCTCAACCTATAACGGAAGTCTGATCCCCGTTAGGCGCCATGCAATTAAATCTCGCCGAAGGATAAACTGTGATGGGGCTCCCCCATTTTTATCGGGGACCTCAATCACGAACTTGCTGAAACCTTCGTAACGCATATGGGCGTTCTCGAATGGCTTATTATCTCTAGTCGTAATATTTTTATCTGATCCACCACCACCCGATATCAGCTTGCCCGGTTTCTCGCCTTTCATGAGTTCAACTAGTCCAGATGGCGTGACGAGAGTAGAAATCATTTTCTCTGCTATGCCACTTGCAAATGCCGTTGCTAGGGCTGCGAACGGATTATCCTTAAGCTCTGTTTTGGCTTTTGCCATGATGGAGGCGTTGACCTGCTCTTTAAGGTCTTCTCTTACGCGAGGGAAATCAATGTGTTCCTCCAGGGCTTCAGTGTCCTGAGCTTGAGCAGCCTGTCGAATTTGATAGACCGCTACGTATGGTGCCGAGACAACCCCCGCCAGCGCTATAGCTGCTATACCAACCATAATCAGCAACGGCTTTCTTTGTCTTATTGAGGCGCGTTTATCGGGGACTGAGAGCAGCTCAGCAGCACTTTCGTTCCGCTGTTTGTGACAGTGCCTTGTTGTAATCCACGCCACACTCTGGGCATTTCAACGGATCGCCGAAATCGAACTGTGGAGCTTCATGGTTACACACAGGGCATTGCATAAGGTTCCCTCCTAAAGTTTGATACTCGGATGGACTTTAGCATGCTGTATCAATTTGACAGGTCCTCCTCAGAGGCGAATGAGCAATATCAAGGTATCTGGCGGCTACCCGATCATGTAGGTCATCATCCATGAGTGATGCCGGCCAGGGAGCCATTGGGGGGAAGAGCAGCGGCGACTCCCTGTGACGACTACGCTAAGTGGCGTATAGAACGACCCATGCTTCGAGGTGGCTCATATGGCAAGACGCGGCCGGACTTATCAGTGGCGAGACGAAAAGATCGAAGAGGTAACGTCTGCTCGCACTGGCACTTCACGTCCCAAGCGAACCGCTGCGCCCCCTAAGTCCGCAAGGCTAGGCTTTCAAAATGGATTACTACTTTTCACTTTTTGTAGCGTAATCATGGTGTTTGCAGTGCCCGCGCTGATCGCCGTTTTATACGTTATTTTCTCTGTGATCTTTGGCGAGTGATATGAGTAAAAAGCTGATTTTTATTGCGTTGCTGGTTGCGTACTCCAGCTTCTCACAGGCTCTTGAAAGCGAGTATTACGAAAGCCAAAAAGATATCGAAAAAATCACAAATGAAATCCCGACAATTGTCGGAAGTCTTACCGACCGGGCAAGACTCAATGGAATCAAGATAAATTCTGTAGCTGTGATGAAATTTTCTAAAGCCGATACTGAAGGAGATCCGGACACCAAGGATGGGGACATTGATTACAGCTTTGAAACCGACTCAAAAGAATGCACAGTGCTCGGTTCTGCCGGGTTTTCGTACAGGAATGGCAAATACACGCCGACAACAAGAACGGCACTATGGCTTTTGAAGGGCAAATGCCATGGGCCGGAGTTTCCGTGATCAACAAAGGCCGCCGGCAGGGATACCGACTGCCGAGGCATTGCGCTTCGGCAGTCGGGCTTTCTTCTTATTAGCCCCTTGGTAAGGGGAAGGTTTGCCGTTCGAACCGGCCTTGGTACTTACAGGCGACTTTAGCCTTCTCTATATTCAAAAACACCGCTCCGCCAGCAGGGTTCTTGGTGTCACTAAGCTTCGTATTCAGGTCCATCTATTCACCTACTGGGATTTTTATCGTCTGAATGCCGTCGAGTTGAGGGTCGATGATGCTGTTGGCCGCGGCGATCTCGGTCCAGCGCGACTGATCCCCGTACGCGTCTGCGGAAACCTTCTGAAGGCTGGAGTTGCTGGTGATAACACTCGATACGCCATTCGCCAGCGGTCCGGACAGGACGCTCTTATGCATCCGCTCCAGCACGCTCTGCATCTGATAGAGCGGGACAAGCTGGGTCAGCGCAGCACTCTGGCGCATGACGTTGTTGGCGGCGATCGATACAGGGTTGCCTGGCACCAGCCCACCAAGGGTTGTAATGTCGTTCACTGACGCGCCCACTTGCGCAATAACCGACTGCACAACCGCTTGGGCGGCCACCAGCGGGCGAATCACCGTTTGCACCGTGTCGATGGTGGCATTGGCAAAGCCCTGCACCTGAGAGACGGCATCCTTGACGGTATTGATCGACGAGGTGACGGCATCAGAATTGATGATGCTGGCCAATCCCAATGATTCACCAATGTCGCTATTGATCAGTTTGTCGAGCGTGCCGGTCAGCGCGTTTTCCGTAAGCGGCGCATCGAGGCGCGAAACCACGGTCAATTCCAGGGTGTAGCGCCTGCGATACTCGAACTCAAACACCGGCACGAAGTTCGATAGGAGCACGCTGAAGTAGTACGAGCCAATGTTGAGGGAGAGCGGCAGGCCCTCGTCTCGCATGGTCTCCAACTGCGTGACACGCTCCTGCGCCGTAGCCCCAATGATCCAGCCTGACCACGAAATGTTGTCGTAGTCGACGCCCATTACATCAAAAATGCGCTTGCCGCCGACCAGCTTGTGCATGACGAGTTGCTGCTTGCCGGCGCCCGGGGTAGCCGACTCAGGAACCTCAAGTCCGGTGAACTCGAAATCTCCCAAAATTACACGAGTGGCAAATGGGTCTCCGCCTGGGGCGAAGTTGTCCAGGAAGGTAGTGAAGCTCATCGGTTATCCCCTTGGGAGGGCTGTGCTAGGGGTTCCTGGCATCAGCATGCTGCGAGATGGGTCGAAGCCATTAGTGCTGGTTCGCGGGCGACTCAATGCCTTGGCTTGGTGCTCCGTCACAACTTCTGCAATCTTCTTGCCGTCCAAATGGATTGGCTGAGTCAATTGCACCGTTAGTGATTGCTTGGGCGGTATAGGGACCACCAGAGACTGATCTGACTTATTGGTGAGGCTTGGCAGTAGCGCCCAAGAAGGAGCCGATTTGCCTGCCGCCAACTGAGATGACGTGCCACGGTATTCATCGGCGAACGTCGTCTTTGATATCTGCATCGAAGTTGGCAGGATCATGTTTGCTCCCGCGATCAGCGTATTGAAGATCGTCTGCCAGCCAGTCAGAAAAACCAGAGCGAACGACTTGAAAGCCCCGCCGATATCGCCGTGGAACAGCTTGGTGACGCCGGTCTTGATGTCGCCCCACATAAGCTTCAAGGCGCCGCTGATCTCCTTCCAGTTGTTCCATACCAGTAGCGCCGCTGCTGCCAGACCAACCACAACCAGACCTACTGGGGTAAGTAGCAAGGTCAGTGGCGAGATCATGAAGTACAGAGCCTGACCAATCAGCTTGATTGGCGACAGGAAGGCCATCAGGAAGCCGCGGACGAAGCCAGACGACATGATGAACCCGGCCATAGCCTTGGCAAAATCCAGACCGAAGACCAGTAGAGTGGTGCCGAACCGAGCAATAGCTGGAATCAGGGGTGCCAGCGCTGTGCTGGTGACGAACATCATGGCTTGACCGAGCAGCCAGAAGCCGCGCCCTGCGGCGATGATCATGTTCAGCAGGCCGCCCGCGATCAGGAAGCTTGATAGACCAATAAGCGCATAGGTGAAAGCGGTGACATATTGTGGATTTACGCCCATCCATTTGGTGAGCGAAACAAGGCCATTGTTAAGCTTCGTTATTCCCGCAATAGCCATTGGCAGGACTTGATCGCCCAGCAGCAGCATTAAGTCCTTCCATTTTGCTGCCAGTTCAACCTCTTTGCCTGAAAGGGTTTTACGGGTTTTCTCCACCGAAGCATCAATGCCTAGGGCTTTATGCTGCGCTTCGAGCGAGTGGTGAAGCTTCTCAATGTTCTTGTCGATGAGGGTGAACATCGCGCCGCCGGTAGAGCCGAACAGCATGGCGTTTGACTGCCCAATTGCAGAGTCAGAGGTGATCCCCATGCGCTTGTGCATCGGCATGATGATTTTTTCGTAGAACTCCGTTGGGTTCTGGCTGAACATCTCGGCACCGATCAGCGGGTTACCTTTGAACGCCTTGATGCCGCCCTGCTTGTTCCAAATAACCTTGTTCTCATCCCAAATCTTGTTGGCTACAAGCTCGTGAGCGACCTGGTTAGGAATTTTGACGATGCCGTTCAGCCTGTTGTAGGCGGTCCTGATCGAGAAGCCGGCCGTCTGGCCTTTGAGCATGGTGATGATGGGTTCCATCATGGCAACTGCGTCATCACTCATGTTCATGGCCGCAATACCGCCGCGGGCCTTGAACTGGCGCAGTTGCTCCCAGTTCACCGAGCCACCGGAGGTCTGGGTCATCTTCCAGCCAGCATCCGCAAGCTCATTGAAACGCTTGGCCGATTTCAGACCGCCCGAGTCTTCGATGTAACGCATCATCGCCATGCTGCTGGTTTTCATGACGGCCTGTGTTTCTTCGCTCAGGCCAGAGGTGGCAAAAGCAATTTTGGAGAGCGTCGGCGCTGCGAGCTTGGCGCCGTCCAGCGCCTCCATGCCAGGCAATCCACTTTCCCGGAAGACGCCCTGCGCCTCGGTGAATAGCTTCATGTTGGTGGTGATGCTGGTGCCGATGGAGTTCATCCCTTTGACGAACCGCTCAGACTCCGCATTGACCGCATCAGACATGCCATATAGCGAGAATTTGGCCATTTCCGTCTGGTACTTTTTGGCCTCTGCAAGCGGGGCTTTGAACAACGTAGCAATGCCCATGCCGCCGGCAAACATTGCGCCCCCAATGGCCGCTTGTTTGCCGATCGATGACAGTTTTGCGTTGAGTTTGTCGACATCCTGACCGGTCGTGGCCATGCTTTTGCTGATCAGCGCCATGCCAGCGCTGACGTGGTTGATCAGCGATAATTTTACGGCGACTGCGTATGCTTCAAATGCCATGTCTAGTTACCTTTGTAAGGACGGGTGCGAGGTTATTTCGAGACCTCGAACAGCCAGGGCGAAATAGCTCGTGGCTATTCGCATTTTGAAGATGCCTTTTATCCAATGTGTTCACCTCTCGTTTGTTGGGCCAATGGCCTGTCGTGTTGCTCAATGTCGCGACACATTTGCGAAAAACGAAAACGTCTCGCATCTCGAAATAGTTATTTCTTAATGGTGCCTAGGGTTGGTGAGGCTTCGGGACAGAGGGGGGAGCCAGGTGAGAACGGACCGGGGAAAAGGTGCTCAGGACATTCTCTGATGAACGTGGAAATCGCGAGCTGACAGGCGTTGAACAGAGGTGCGGTGCTAGGTTCTTGGCCGCGGCAAGCGGCGCTGTCTTCAAGAGAGCAGGCGTACACCAGTTCGGCGATAGTGGTATAGCCAGCACTGCGCGCCGTCTCACGCTCCACTGTGTTGATCGCCAGCAGATCGCACAGTCGGTCGAACCCAAGCCCTAGTGCCAGACCTTCTGTATCCACCACTAGCGAGCGCCCGAAACAGGCGAGCACGTTGCGTAGCTCATCTCGCTCATCGCAGCGGTGTTCGGCGAGTTGCTGCTCGATCTCTGCGATTGCACCAGAAGTAAATGGCAGGTTCTGGCGAAGGAGGTTCGCTTTACGCTCCATTGCCCGATGTTCGTTGTGAATGGATTCGAGCCTCTTACTAAACTCGCGACAGATACGGCGGGCAACGATCAGACTGGTACTCATGCTGGCATTGGGTTTTTTAGCGATGTCCGCGAGGGTGGTAACGAGACTGGTGCTCATGAGCGAGCCTCCAAAGGTGTGTTGTCGTAGCTGGCGCGCAGGTGAGCGCCAGCAGTGCAATGGCGACCGGTGGGTGCGTAGCAGGAGCTGCAAACCATGATGTGGCTCAGGTATTGGTCGCGGGCCTGTCGCCACTCGGGTGTGGCAGTGGCAGCGTTTGCGTGTGGGGCGGTGATGAACTGAGCAGGGCGCTCGACCCGAGTGGCCAGCACAAAGCGCGGACGAGACTGACTATCCACTTTTGGCGATTCGGTACCGATGACGACTGGCGGCATGTGATCGAGCAGGCCAGAAAGGAGGCTCAAGTCGCCACCTCACCCTGATTGCGCCATTGCCCAAATGTGTCTGTAGAAAAAAACGGGGGAACGGGGGAACAGTGGGAACAGCCAATGTTTCCGGGGCTTTCAGATGGGGATTCCGTACCCCACGTTTTTTGTGGGGAACAGTGATAACTGAACGTCAGGGGATGGGAGCACGCTTATATTCAAAAACATGTTTGTGTTCCCCCCTGTTCCCCATACATTCAATAAGGGGAACGGCTACAAGCCACGGTTTTACTGGCTGTTCCCCCGTTCCCCCTGTTCCCCACATTTATAGGTTCCTGTGAACTCGGGCATTCGTACTTAGGGGATATGGTGGTCATGCGCCGCCCCCTTCGCTGTCCATTGCTTCGGGATCGATGACGTACAGGCGCGCCGACCCGCCGACTGGGATGCGGTACTTTTTGGTTTTGCGGCTATCGCGATCGGTGTCGCGCTTGGCCAGGGCTCCGCCAACTTCCAGCGCCTTGACCACGCGAGTTAGGCCGAACCCGTGAGCGGCCTCGGAGAGTGCGGACTTGTTGAACAGGTAGAGCCGCTTTCCCGCAACCAGCTCCCAGTAGCCGGCGCGGTTGAAGACCTTGGCATCCACCTCCGTGGCGTCGACATCGGAAAACCGGCTGCTGCCGTGTTTGTCGATGAAGTCGAGGATGCCGGCCAGGATCTGGCGATCCTCTGCGTTACCGCCACCTACACGTGAGAGCCATTCCCCATAAAGCAGGCGGCAGTCGGCGAGGGCGGTCCCTTGTTCCCAAGGCAGCAAGCCGTAAGCGATAGCCATCTCGCCGGCCAGCGCGATCACAGCGAACCGGTCAGCCACGCGTCCCGCCTGGGCGTTGTCCTCAACGAACTGGGCACGAATACCGTCAAAATCGCTAAGCAGGCCGGGCTTATCGTCGGCGGCGACCAGGCGCTCAACAAACGCTGGCCCAAGGTGGCCATGGTGGGCGCCTACCGCCACGGTGAGTTGCCGGTGAAAGTCTGCTCCCTCAAGCCCGTGCAACTCATCAAAGGCTCGATGCGTGCGGGTGCCGGCGTTCACGTCGACCATGCGCAGTTCAGCGCCAGCGTGGGCAGCATTCCCGGAAATGGCGGCGTGCTCAGAGAGCGAGCGCTCGCCACTGGAAAGCGTCAGCAACCGCCAGCTCAGTTTGGCGCGGCCTTCACGCTCTCGGGTCATGGTCCCTTTGCCCTGGCCATTGGCGAGGGAGTAGGCCATTTCCTGTACCCGCTTAGGGTCGGCGCGCTTGATCTCGTCCAGCGGCAGGATCGTGTCGTTACGGCTCGACGCTTCGATCTCAAGCCCGCCCTTGGTCATGTCCCAACTGGCGGCGAACACGCCGGGTCGCCCCACACCGACGAACCGATCAGTTGCGCCAGCGATTTGCCGCTCGAGCTGTCGCCTACCAGGTGAACACCGCCACCCAGCACGCCGATCAAACTCAGCAGCGGGCCGGCCAGCGAACAACCGATCGCCAGTGTCAGTACCGGATTGCCCGAGCACTTGGCCGCCACCTCCGACTGCCACAGCGCCAGCTCGCCGCGCCGACTGAACAGCACCTGAGCTTTGTTGCTGGCCTGGTACCGAACATTGGCACTGCCGATCGTTCGCCCGGGCAGTACGAACGCACCTGACTCATGCCAGCCGGGCCGGCAGGTAGTGGCGAACACTTCGGCGGGGTGCTGGTCGAGCAGGTACTCCATGAACGTGCCGCGCTTCTTCAAAGCGATGATGACGCCCATGCCGAACAAGGCGCGCCGGGCGTCCTCGCCGCTGCCGCCGAATACTTCCATGGCAATGATCCATTCCTTGATCCCGCCCTCTGTAACCAGACGCAGGAGCCGGCCCTCGCTGCCGTCGTCACTGTTGGTGGTCCGGGCCACGACCGTGACTGGGCTTGAGATCCACTCATCGCTGATCGGCCTGTCGGCGGCGTCGTTCTCGGCGTCGTCCTGATCCGCAGCGGTGCGCTTGAAGCTGTGCCAGTAAACGCCCGGGCGCAACTTGCGGCCGTTCTCGTTGGTCACCCAGTGCTCGTACACCGCCCAGCAAGGACGAGCAGGCGCGATGGTTGCGGCTTCTGGCCGAAGGTTGATCACGTTGGTATCAGGCTTGGCCATTGGCGAGCTTCCAGTTTGCGAGGTCGTTGAAATCGGTAAGGTCATCGGGCGAACCTTCTGGCCATTCGGGGAAGGCCACCTCGGCACCCACCGCTGCCGCGGCTGCGTTCGCTGCTGTGCGTCCCGGGTTGCCGTCGGTGAGCCGGTCGTCGTCGCCGGCTATGACGATTGGCTGGTCCGGGTAGCGAGCGCGAAGGCCTATCGCCGCCTGGATCAGGTTGCCCGCGTTCATGGCTGCCGCAACGACGTAGCCGCCGTGCTGGTGGAGGCTGGCCCCCGTCGCCCATCCTTCGCAGATGCAGAGCACGGAACCGGGCTCGATGATGCCTAGAGGCGAGTACGTGCCCTTCACGCGGCCACCAGGCAAGAAGCGCTTGGCGCCGTCGGGGGCGATTCTCTGCAAATTGACCAGACGGCCATCGAGGTACAGCGGTACGAGTAGATCAGCGCCGCGCTGGCGCAGACCGTGGGAGCGAACTCCTTTGGCGGTGAGGTATGGGTGATCTGGCGAAGCGCGCCGAGCGTTGCGCCACCAATGATTAGCCCTCTCGGCGGCCTGCTGCTGGCGCCGGAGTTGCTCGGCTTCGCGCTGCCGCCGTGCTTGATCAATTCGCTCGCGGATCTGCGCCGCCTCGCGAGCGTCCACCGGTTCGCGGCTACACCAGGTGCTGGCGGTTCCGGACTTCCAACTGCCAAACGCACCAGAGGCGATCCTGTCCAGGTACAGGACGTACGGCCTTGTCGTCCGGAACGCGGAATCTGTGAATGGCGCTATCGGGAACAGGCAGCCAGTCGAGCGAGCCATAAACAGCCTGGAGCGCATCACGAAACAGGATCGCTGCGTCATCCATGACTAGCGCTCCCAGCGAAGACTCGGCAAACCCGGCCATTGTTTACGGCGTGCCAGTGCGTGATGTCGTCGATGGATTCAACGAGACAGGCTGTCACCTGAGCGTCGACGCTACGCATAACTACGCGCCCGCACTCGGCGTCAGACTCCGTCAGGAACGGGCCAAGCAACGCCTTCAGCGCTTTCGGATGGGTCACATAGAACAGCTCTGTGGCTTTTTTCGGGCAAGCCGATCCCGTTGGCGCCGGCTCGCCATTTTGAATTTTCATGTGCTTAAACCTTTATCGAATCAGCAATTCACGGGAGTCGCCGACGCTGTGCGCTGGCGAGAATCGGGGCGTGGCCCCTCAGGCAACCGAAGCTGCGTCGCTAAGTGGCGAACGCGTGATTGTCCAAACAGCATCTGGTTGACCTGTGCCGCTTTGTCAGACCACCGTTCATGATCCGGGCCGTGACCTATGCGGTTAGTCACAACCCATTCCGGTAGCTGTCTACGCGCCCGCATTTCGTTGAGCATGGTCCACCATGTCAGATAACGGGTGCGCTCCAACTCCATCAGATCAATGAGGCTCTGACACGCATAGGCGCATGGATCGAGGTCGTCTCCCTGTTGAATCTCGTCGACGCCAAACAGGGCCTGATTGACGATGATTCTCTCGAGCAACGACTCCTGATAGTCGGCATCGCTACCAATGTCTTGGGCGCGAACCCACTCCGGCAACTCGTTGGTGATTCGCAACTGATTGAGGACGCCCCACCACAGAGAGGCGTGTTCTCGTTCGGCGCTGATTGACGTCGAAAGCAGGCGGCTCATTGGGCACCCCCTTGCGAGGCAATCAGGTCGTCGAGAAGCTCCGCCCAGGCCATTGCGGTGTGCTGCGCCATGACGGCAGTAACGCGGGCGACGATAATGGGTGTGGTGGGCGAGGCGATGAGGGCAAGCGCGAGGCTCAGTAGAACGAGGATGTCTTGCACGTCGCTTAGGTCATCGGCTTGGGAATTGGCGGGCATGAGGATAGGGGTGTTCATACGGCACCCCCATCAGCTTCAAGAGCGCGGGCGATGACCATGTTGGCGTTGTAGCGGGCGAGGCGAGTGGAAAGGGACGAGTTTGCGCGGAGAGCGCTCAGGGCCATGCGGCGGTGAGCAAAGGCGCGAATTTTTGATGGAATGAGGGCTTGTTTCATGGGTGTAGCTCCGTTTACTTCATTGGAGCCACTCCAATCTGCCGCCAAGCAGAGAAGGGTGGCGAGTTGCACAGGATTGGCGGACCGGGGTAAACGGAGCCCGGCGCACCCGAAGGTGCTCCTGCGCAACCCGCCATAACACGAGAATGCGAGCACAAAAAAAGCGCCTGCAATCGTAATGGGGGCGCTGTTGCGCCGTTTACTATTCGACCCGCCAAGGTCGTTGTCAGCAATGTGACAAAGGAAACCATACCGGCGGGCGTGATTGCTGGCAAGAGAAGTTATAGACCATTCATCGCAGGGCATGAGCATAGTCGTCATACGGATACCCCGGCGGGCGGGTTGGTGCTGAGGTAGTACAGCGCCATGCGGCCGTGACTCCGACCTTGATCGTCAGTCAAGGTCAGGCGGTGGGTGAGGATCTTGTGTCCCAGGGCGCGCAGCTCGTTGATGCGAGCACCAGGGCGAACAATGTTCAACTCGCGAACGGCGGTGAAGGTGTCAATCGGACCGGCTTTCAGGCGCTCCAAAAGGCGAGCACGTTGTGCGGTTCCGCTGGTATTCTCTACGTGAGTATTTTCGTGGCTGGCCTGTTGGTCGGCCATTTTTTTGTCTGTCATTTATGCAGCCTCCCCACGCAGAGCGATGCGTTGGCGCACCCAGGCCTGGACCTCGGCCAGCACGAAACCTACCGGCGAACCCCGCGACTTGCTGTTGCTTAGGGGGACCGGGCGGGGAAAGGTGGGGTCGTCTTTGAGCCGTTTGTACACGGTAGGACGTGCGAGCCCAGTGATGGCTTCCAGATCTGGCATGCGGATCAGAGTTATCGCTGGATCGAAGTTGTGAGCTGCTGCAGATGGTAGGTGCTGTGCGTGTATGGCTTGCATTGTGCGCTTCCCGTAATAGCTGGAGATGATGGGAGACACAATGCTAAATTTTAAGCCTTGCCGGCCCTATTGGGATTGAGCAAAACCCCATTGGGGTTTACCGCTTCTTGCGATTTGGCCCTGCAAGAAACTTGACGATCGTCTCGGCGCTCGCCGGTAGTTCCAAGCCATGGGTCGCCGCGGCCTGTCTCAATATCTCTACAGCTTTATAGGGGGCGCTGAGGTCAATGCCAGCCATCGCAGAAAGCGACGCGATGATCTGATGTGAGCTTTCCCTTTCGGTGGGCGTGAGTTCAGCCTTGATCGAGCCTCCGAGATGCTTACGCTCGAAGGCGATCAATTCGTCTTTTCGAATTACGATTAAGCAGGCATCGGGAAAGCTGGTTTCCCGGTAGTAGGCATAGATGCTCTCATCAATAACCGGCTCATAGTCGGCCAGCCCGTTCTTCAGCATCTTGCTGATGTCCACCAACATTGATGGATCGGCCTTGACCGTCAAAGACGGACTTCCAACAACTGAATCGCTGCTTACTACTCCAGTAGTATCCTTGGCCGCGTGACGAGCTTTGTCCACAAACTTGAATTTGAGGCTGATACTCAGAACCTCCATTACGGAAGTTTTGTCTTCGTCATGCAGATACAAGCCAGCGGATGAAAAAAGGCCGTTTCTGGGCTTTAGGCCTTTTGACTCTCGATAAAGCCTCTCGAGCTCACTCGCGCCAACCCCGTAGGCTGCGAGATCCCATACTCCATTTATCCGCACTGCTTCACTAGAGCCATCACCCAGCATCAGATTTTTTTCACCATCTACGATTTCTGTCTCGAACTCCATTTCCCTCGCAATGAGTGTGTCGTCAATAAACACGGATAATTGAAGATGGTTGTCCAGAGCTAGTCGAAGTATGTCTGCCTGGGTGACCGACTCTTTAGCGGTAGTGGAAAACCGAGTCGCGGCTTCATCAAGAGTCAGCCACTCTTTGAGCATTAACAACTTTTCCACGGCGAGCCTCGCAAGTATCGATGATGCTGTATATGCAAACAGTGGCTTTGAGTCTATATGCGTCTACGCGAACAATGGAAGGCCCGCCTCAGGCCCTTTTTCCAAAGTCACCCTGAACAACCACGCCACCAGCCAGTCCGTCGAGGTAGTTCGCATACCATTGCATCATCGCCGTGCGCTGGGCCAGATACTGGGCTTTGTTGTAAACGCCAGCAACGCCAGGTTTCTTGTGCGAAAGCTGGGCCTCGACATGATTCTCGTCGAATCCGTTTTCGTTGAGCACTGTTGAAGCGATATGCCTGAAGCCGTGGCCAGTCTGCCGCCCCTCGTATCCCATTCTGCGCAGTGCCATGAGGAACACCGTGTCGCTCCGCGGTTTGGTGTGATCGCTGCGACCTGGGAAGAGAAGGGGATAGCTGCCGGTGTAATGACGTAGTTCCTCCAGCGCGTCGATCGCTTGGGAGGAAAGTGGCACCAAGTGCTCAAGGCCTTTCTTGCGGCCTTTACGCTCGACGGGAATCGTCCAAATTTTCTTGGTGAAGTCGAACTCAGACCACCGGGCCTCGCGTAACTCACTGGGGCGCACGGCGAAGAGGCTCAGCAGCCGCAGACCTAGGCGCACGTCGTGGGCATGGGGGTACGCTGCGATGGCGCGTATCAGGCCGGGCAGTTCATCCGGCGACACGTGGGCGTAGTTCTCGGCCTTGCCGGACTTGAGATATTTTTGCAGACCTTCAAGCGGGTTATGAGTTGCCCGGCCGGTTACCCTGGCCAGGTCGTAGACATCTCGGCAGTACGAGCGAACCCGGCTCATCTGCTCGAGGATTCCCTGCTGCTCCATGCCGCGAAGAAACTCCATCCATTCGAGCGGGGTGATCTCTGCATATGGGCGCTTACCGAACACGGGGAAAACATGGCGCTCGAAGGCGCCCATGATTCGCTTCGATGTTCCTGCGTCCCAGTTGGTGAGCCGTGAGGCATACCACTCCCTTGCTAGCGGCTCGAAAGTCTCGCCGGCAGTGTCCCTTTCTGCTTTTTTGCGAGCCTGCTTTGTGACGATCGGGTTCTTGCCATCAGCGGCGTCGGCGCGTAGCTCGGCGGCTTTCTGCCTGGCTACCGATCCGCTCACCTCTGGGTAACCGCCCAGCCCAAGCCATGACCATTTCCCATCGGGCTTTTTGTATCGAAGCTGCCAGGACTTTTGACCGTCAGTTTTCACGCGGAAATAAAGGCTGCTCCCATCGAGCTCGCGATACTCCTTGGTGTCAGGCTCTAGCCCGGCCAACGCGGTGTCGGAGAGGGGGCGGCGCTTGATCTCTGAACGCTTCATCTGACCTGTATCCCTTCGGTTCAATTATTTGCCGAGGATACACAGTGGGATACATGGAGGGAAGGTATAGGGGGATACAATGAGGAACAGCCAGAAACAAGAAAGCCCGCACTAGGCGGGCTTCTTGTTTTGATTTATAGACATCCTGAGACATCTGTAAATCGGTACTTGGTGGCTACACAGGGACTTGAACCCCGGACCCCAGCATTATGAATGCTATGCTCTAACCAACTGAGCTATGTAGCCAAGTGGCGCGCATTATTGGCTCGTAACAACGATGTGTCAAGCGTAAATCTAAAATATTTCTCTACGCTTTCAACTGCTTATCGCCCCAGCCCGAAAAATCGGGGCAGGGCGGGGTCTCAACGCAGCTGAAATCTACCGGTATTGGCGCTCAAGGCCTTGCTGCCCTGGCTCAAGGTATCTGCCGCGAGGTTCACGGCCCGCGCGCCTTCGAGCAATCTGACAGCGGCCTGATCGACCTGCTGGATGTTGCCGCTAACCTCATCAGCCGTGCTCGCTTGTTCTTCGACGGCGGTGGCGATTTGCGCCAGGGTGTCGGTGACGCTCTGCACGGCGCTGGCGATTTCTCCCAGGCGTTCGCCCAAGCCCGTAACCGCTTCGGCATCGGATTGAGCCTGCCCGCAGGCGGCTTCCATCAGGCTTACCGCTTCATTCACGGTGTTGCGCAGGCTGTCGACGGTGTCGGCAATCTGCGCAGTGGACGATTGAGTGCGCTTGGAAAGACTGCGCACTTCATCGGCCACCACGGCAAAGCCGCGGCCTTGCTCACCCGCGCGAGCGGCTTCGATGGCGGCGTTGAGCGCCAACAGGTTGGTCTGCTCGGCGACGCCCCGAATGGTGTCGACCACCAATTGAATCTGTTGCCCCTGCTCGCTGACCCGGCCCAATGCCGCTGCTGTGTCATTGAGTCGCTGATTGAGCTGCTGAATGCTTGCTGTCGTGCGTTGGCTGTCGCGGTTGCTGTCGGCGGCGATGCGCCGGGTGTGCTGAGCGCTGCCGGACGCTTGTTCACAACTCTGGGCGACCCCTTGAGAGGTGGCAGCCAGTTGCGTGGCGGCAGCGGCGATCTGGCTGATCTGAATTTGCTGGGCCTCGACTTCCCCCAGCGCACCGCGGGAGTGATCGTTGAGGGTGCGCACGGCATTGCTCAACTGCAAGGTCTCGTGATCGACCCCCAGCAAACTGTTACGCAGTTGCACCACGGCGACATTGAGCGCGGTACTGATTGCCGCCAATTCGTCGCGACCTTGTACCGGCACTTGCAGGCTCAGGTTGCCGTCGCGCAAGGCTTCGGCCAGCACGGTGATGCCGCTGGCGCTGCGCCGGATCGAGGCCTGCAAGCACACGAACAGGTACAGCGCGGCCAACAACAGGCAACCCAGGATCGTCGCCACCAAGGTGAATTGGCGGATGGCTGAGGTGTGGTAGTAATCCAGGCGTTGATCCAGCGACACCAGCGATTGCTGGCGCAGCGAGGCGAGGTCGGTGAGCAGCGAGTCGAGGTTGCGTTCGAAGTCATCCGGCTTGAGGTTGATGCTCCCGCCGAACACGCCGTCGTCGAGGACTTTCAGGCTCGCATCCAGATGCTTGAGGCTGTCATGGTACTGCCCGGCCCAGGTTTGCAGGGCGCTGGGCAGTCGTGCTTCGAGCAGGCTGGCAGTTTTAACAAGCTGCTCGCGGGCGTCACCGATGCGACCGCGCAAATCCCGCAGTTGCAGACGGCTTTGCAGGGTGAACTGGCCGGATACCACAGACGCCTGGCCAACCGCCGCGAGGCGTCCGACCCGTTCGATCAGGTCCGGGGCGTGCTGGGTGGAGATCTGGGTCAGCAAATAGGTTTCCAGCCACGGCGCCAGGGTCAGGCGGTTGTCCATGGTGATCTGTTCACGCAGGGCTTGCAGGGCGCTCAAGGCGTTGGTGAAACGATCGTAACCGTCCGGCCACCAACCGACTCCGCTCAGGCTTTTCGAGTCGAGGCCATTGAGGGCGGTTTGCAGGGCTTGGTAACGGGTCAGGGTTTCACCTTCGGCGCCTTCGGTTTTCAGGGCATTGCCCAGGTCCGAGGTGGCTTGGGCGACGGCAGGCTGCACTGCGTCGAACGCGCCCATGGCGGCGATTGTGGCGGGTGTCGGCTGACGATTGGTTTCGGTGGCGCGCCAGCGGGCGGCGCGGTCACGTTGGGCGGCGAGCAGGTTGTCGAGCGCATCCAGGGCCAGCAGTTGGCGAGCCCCGGCACGTTCGCCGGAAATCAGTTGGAGTTTGTCGCGATAGTCCTGGCCGATCATCCACAGGCTGCCGGCCAGTGGCAGGATAAACAGCAGAAACAGCAGCTGAAATTTACGTGCGAAGCCGAAACGCCCCAGCAGCCCGATCCCCGGTGATAAAAAAGCCTGCATGCCCCATGACTCCTCTGGACACCACGCACCATTGGCGTGCGTCGTGGTCGTTGCGACCGCGACTTGTGCCCTCTAAAAGGCCTCGAAAGTTCACCCTCGCCAGCTCTGTAGGCCGACTCTGTAGCGAAACTTCCCATTCTCGGTCGCCTTTGTAAGGCGCCCGCGTTGAAGGGGTTTAGCAAGGCAAGATTCAGACCATGGCGTTGCGCTATCACTTGTTCGGCGATGAACGTCGAAGTCGTTAGCAGGCTAAGGGGATGGCCTGCTGCACTGAAAAATGGCACATTGGCGCACCTGCCCGTGTGCACCCATCTGCTGTACGGAAATTCTCATGGCTATCAGCAATGCCCAGACCGGCTCGACGCCGGCACCCGCGCCTTCGCAAAGCAGTCCTTTGGTCATGCGCATCATCGGCGCGGTGGCGCTGGCGCACTTGATCAACGACTTGATTCAATCAGTGCTGCCGTCGATTTACCCGATGCTCAAGGCCAACTATGGCCTGACCTTTACCCAGGTCGGCTTGATCACACTGACCTTTCAACTGACGGCCTCGCTGCTACAGCCGTGGGTCGGTTACTACACCGATCGACATCCCAAACCATGGCTGTTGCCGGCGGGCACGGTGTGCACGTTGATAGGTATTTTGATGATGTCCCAGGTCGGCAGTTTCCCGCTGATCCTGTTGGCGGCCGGGTTGATCGGCATCGGTTCCTCGACCTTTCACCCGGAAGCTTCTCGCGTGGCACGACTGGCGTCGGGCGGGCGTTTCGGCCTGGCGCAATCGACCTTCCAGGTCGGTGGTAACGCCGGCTCGGCCTTCGGTCCATTGCTGGCCGCGGCGATCATCATTCCCTACGGTCAGGGCCACGTTGCGTGGTTCGGGTTGTTCGCGGTATTCGCGCTGTTTGTGCTGTACCGGATCAGCCGCTGGTACGCCCACCACCTGAACCTGTTCAAGCTCAAACAAGGTCAGGCAGCGACCCATGGCTTGTCGAAACGTCGGGTGATCAGCGCACTGGTGGTGCTCGGCTTGCTGGTGTTCTCCAAGTATTTCTACATGGCGAGTTTCACCAGTTACTTTACCTTCTACCTGATCGAGAAATTCGACCTGTCGGTGGCCAGTTCACAGCTGCATTTGTTCCTGTTCCTGGGGGCGGTGGCGGCGGGGACCTTCTTCGGTGGGCCGATCGGCGACAAGATCGGGCGTAAGGCGGTGATCTGGTTCTCGATCCTCGGCGTAGCGCCGTTCACCTTGATCCTGCCCCATGTCGACCTGTTCTGGACCAGCATCCTCAGTGTGGTCATCGGTTTCATCCTGGCCTCGGCATTTTCCGCCATCGTGGTCTATGCGCAAGAGTTGGTGCCGGGTAACGTCGGTATGATTGCCGGGGTGTTCTTCGGCTTGATGTTCGGTTTTGGCGGGATTGGCGCGGCGTTGCTGGGGCACCTGGCGGATGTTCGCGGGATCGAATACGTGTACTTCCTGTGTTCGTTCCTGCCGCTGTTCGGGGTGTTGGCGATCTTCCTGCCGAGAACCAAAAAGGCTTGAACAGCTCCTACAGGATTGGTGTTGCCCGGATTTCAGGCACAAAAAAGCCGCGTATCAAACGCGGCTTTTTCTTGGGCGGGTGCTTCGTCTTGAAAAAACTTAGACGTTGAAACGGAAGTGCATCACGTCGCCGTCTTTCACGATGTAATCCTTGCCTTCCAGACGCCATTTACCGGCTTCTTTGGTGCCGGCTTCGCCCTTGTACTGGATGAAGTCGTCGTAGGCGATGACTTCGGCGCGGATGAAGCCTTTTTCGAAGTCGGTGTGGATCACGCCAGCGGCTTGTGGTGCGGTGGCACCGACGCGGACGGTCCAGGCGCGGACTTCTTCGACACCGGCGGTGAAGTAGGTCTGCAAGTGCAGCATCTCGTAGCCTGCGCGGATCACACGGTTCAGGCCAGGCTCTTCCAGCCCCAGGGCTTCGAGGAACATGTCTTTTTCTTCGCCGTCTTCAAGCTCGGCGATTTCGGCTTCGATCTTGTTGCAGACCGGAACCACCATGGCGCCTTCTTCTTCGGCGATGGCCTTGACGATGTCCAGCAGCGGGTTGTTCTCGAAACCGTCTTCAGCGACGTTGGCGATGTACATGACCGGCTTGGTGGTCAGCAGGTGGAAGCCACGAATCACCGCTTTGTCGTCGGCATGCATGGTCTTCATCAGCGTGCGCGCAGGCTTGCCGAGGGTGAAGTGCGCGATCAGTTGCTCCAGCAGGCCTTTTTGGACCACTGCGTCCTTGTCACCACCCTTGGCGTTGCGGGCAACTTTCTGCAGTTGCTTCTCGCAGCTGTCGAGGTCGGCGAAGATCAGCTCGAGGTCGATGATCTCGATGTCGCGTTTCGGGTCGACGCTGTTGGAGACGTGGATCACGTTCTCGTCTTCGAAGCAGCGGACCACGTGGGCGATGGCATCGGTTTCACGGATGTTGGCGAGGAACTTGTTGCCCAGGCCTTCGCCTTTCGACGCGCCGGCAACCAGGCCTGCGATGTCGACGAACTCCATGGTGGTCGGCAGGATGCGCTTTGGATTGACGATGGCCGCCAGGGCTTCCAGGCGCGGATCCGGCATCGGCACGATACCGGTGTTCGGCTCGATGGTGCAGAAGGGGAAGTTCTCGGCCGCGATACCGGATTTGGTCAGGGCGTTGAATAGGGTGGACTTGCCGACGTTAGGCAGGCCGACGATGCCGCAATTGAATCCCATGGTGTTTTCCCCGAGGAGTGAGTCAGGCCTTCTGGCTGTGCAGGTTTTTCATCGCGCGGTTCCATTCCCCGGCGAGGATATCCGGCAACACGCCGAGGGCAAAGTCGATGCTGGCATCGAGTTTTTCCTGTTCGGCGCGTGGCGCACGACCCAGGACGAAGTTTGAAACCATACTGGCAACGCCCGGGTGGCCAATGCCAAGCCGCAAGCGATGAAAGGTATTCTGATTGCCCAGTTGCGCGATGATGTCGCGCAACCCGTTGTGACCGCCATGGCCGCCGCCCTGTTTGAGTTTGGCAACGCCCGGAGGCAGGTCGAGTTCGTCATGCGCCACCAGGATTTCTTCAGGCGTGATGCGGAAGAAACCAGCGAGTGCCGCCACGGCTTGGCCGCTGCGGTTCATGTACGTGGTGGGAATCAGCAGACGAACATCCTGACCCTGGTGCGAATAGCGCCCGGTCAGGCCGAAATATTTGCGATCCGCCACAAGGTTTACGCCTTGTGCGTTTGCGATGCGCTCAACAAAAAGGGCCCCTGCGTTATGCCGGGTCTGTTCGTATTCAGCGCCTGGATTTCCCAGGCCAACGATCAGTTTGATGGCGGTCACGATAGGGGCCCTTCCTTGGAGTGGTGGATAACATCGCCGCAATCAGTGAGTGCGGCGAAAGTGGACGACAAGTGCTCATTTACCATTATGTAAACTCCGCGTTCTCGCCCGCTTTCTCGCTACGTTCTAGTCCGCGATGTTTCCGGTCACTCCGGCGAACAGAGTGAAATTACTCTGCTGCGCCTTCTTCAGTAGCTTCTGGAGCAACACGTGGAGCGTGGACGTTGGCAACAGCCAGGTCGTTACCGTGAGCCAGAGCAACAAACTCAACGCCTTTAGGGGCTTTGAGGTCGGACAGGTGAACGATCGAGCCGACTTCGGCGTTAGCCAGGTCAACTTCGATGAATTCAGGCAGATCTTTCGGCAGGCAAGATACTTCGACTTCAGCGATAACGTGCGAAATTTCGCCGCCTTTCTTGATCGGAGCAGCTTCGCCAACGAAGTGTACAGGCACGGTAGCGGTCAGTTTCTGGCCAGCTACAACGCGTACGAAGTCAGCGTGCAGCACGTGGCCTTTAGCCGGGTGACGCTGCAGGGCTTTGATGATTACGTTTTGCTTGGTGCCGCCAACGTTCAGCTCGATGATGTGGCTGTAAGCCGCTTCGTTTTCGAGCAGTTTGGCAACTTCTTTAGCCAGCATGCTGATCGATTCAGGGGCTTTTTCGCCACCGTAAACTACAGCTGGAACCAGGCTTGCGAGACGACGCAGGCGGCGGCTCGCACCTTTCCCCAGGTCGGAACGCACTTCAGCATTCAGGGTAAAATCGTTCATGTTGTATCTCCAAAATAACCACATTCGCCCCAGCGGTTGCGACCAGCGCTAAAGGCGATATGGGCAAAAAAGCCCCGCCCCGACAGGAATGCCGGGGCGGGGCGCTTTTCGTCAACGAGACATTCGAGAAGGGCTGGGCCCTTAGCGGAACATCGCGCTGATCGATTCTTCATTGCTGATGCGGCGAACCGCCTCGGCAACTACCGGCGCGATATCCAGTTGACGGATACGCGAGCAGGCTTGAGCAGCTGCTGACAACGGGATGGTGTTAGTCACCACCAGTTCGTCCAGCATGGAATTTTCGATGTTTTCGATCGCCCGACCGGACAGCACAGGGTGTGTGCAGTAGGCGAAAACCTTGGCAGCGCCATGCTCTTTCAAGGCCTTGGCCGCGTGGCACAGAGTGCCGGCGGTATCGACCATGTCATCGACCAGAATACAGGTACGCCCTTCGACATCACCGATGATATGCATCACTTCAGAGTGATTGGCTTTCTCACGGCGTTTGTCGATGATCCCGAGATCCACGCCCAGGGATTTGGCAACAGCACGTGCACGCACGACGCCGCCAATGTCCGGGGACACAATCATCAGGTTTTCGAAGCGCTGATCTTCAATGTCATCCACCAAAACTGGGGAGCCGTAGATGTTATCTACCGGAATATCGAAGAAACCCTGGATTTGGTCAGCATGCAAGTCAACCGTGAGAACACGATCGATGCCGACTACGGTAAGCATGTCAGCGACGACTTTCGCGCTGATAGCCACACGTGCGGAACGCGGACGGCGATCCTGACGGGCATAACCAAAGTAAGGAATAACAGCAGTGATACGAGTAGCCGAGGAGCGGCGGAAGGCATCAGCCATCACTACCAGTTCCATCAGGTTATCGTTAGTCGGAGCGCAAGTCGGCTGAATAATGAAAACATCTTTACCGCGGACGTTTTCATTGATCTCGGCAGTAATTTCGCCGTCGGAAAACTTACCGACAGAGATGTCACCGAGAGGGATATGCAGCTGACGTACAACACGCCGAGCCAGATCGGGGTTAGCGTTCCCCGTAAAGACCATCATCTTGGACACGCGCAGTACCTGAAGGCTGAGGGTAACCTGGATGAGTATAGGAAAATGGCAGGGGCGGCTGGATTCGAACCAACGCATGGCAGGATCAAAACCTGCTGCCTTACCGCTTGGCGACGCCCCTGTATCTGTTGCAACGATTACCCAGTAATCGGTTCTTTTAGAGCAGACTTTGCAGCTTGCGATGCAACATCGAAACGTTGCTTCCCTTTGCTACAAACCCTGTAAGGGTCTCTGTAAGAAGGGCCGAGACTTTATCAGCTTCAGCTTTGCTTGGGAAGCCCCCAAACACACAACTTCCAGTGCCGGTGAGTTTTGCTTCGGTAAATTTACCTAACAAATTCAAAGCGTTACGTACAGCTGGGTAACGTCTTGCTACTACCGGTAAGCAGTCATTACGACTGTTTCCCTTGGGAACGGGGCGCACTTTAATGGCAGAAGAGTTACGTGTCAACAACGGATCTGAAAAAATTTCTGCTGTACTTACAGATACTTGCGGCACCAGCACCAGATACCACGGTTCTTCGGGGTCTACAGGGGTGAGTTTCTCACCGACACCCTCGGCGAAAGCGGCATGCCCGCGCACGAAAACCGGGACGTCAGCGCCCAGTGTCAGGCCCAGCGCGGCCAGTCGATCCTCATCCCAACCCAGTTGCCAGAGGTGATTGAGGCCGAGCAACGTCGTCGCGGCATTTGAACTGCCGCCACCGATTCCACCGCCCATGGGCAGAATTTTTTCAATCCAGATGTCGATGCCGAGCGAACAACCGGATTGTTCCTGAAGTTTTTTCGCCGCTCGAACAATCAGGTTACTGTCGTGAGCAACACCCTCGAACTCGGTGTGCAAATGAATCACACCGTCATCGCGCACGGCGAAGGTGATTTCATCAGCGTAATCGAGAAACTGAAAAATCGTCTGCAACTCGTGATAACCGTCTTCACGGCGCCCAAGAATGTGCAGCATCAAGTTGAGTTTGGCCGGCGACGGTAGCGTCAAGCGCGCAGCGGTCATGTTCACTGCCCCAGTTTGCGTGGTTGCCATTCCTTGATCACCAGCGTGATATCAAGGTCGGTGCCGTGCAGTTTGATTCGCTCGGGCAACCAATAGCCGTTTTGTTCGGCGTAACTGAGGTACTCGACCTGCCAGCCATCCTGTTCGAGGCTGGCCAGGCGGCTGTCGGTGTCCAGGGTCAGGCGACTTTTGCTGTCCGGGGCCGGGAGCCCGCGAACCCACCAGGCCAAATTGGACACCGGCAATTTCCAGCCCATTTGCTCTTCGAGCAAGGCTTCAGGAGAGGTCGCGTCATAGCGGCCCTGGTTGGCGACTTCCAGCGACACTTTGCCCGGGCGACCGGTCAGGCGAGCAGCGCCGCGACCCAGCGGGCCGGAAAGACGGATGTCGTAGTAATCCTGTCGCTGCAGCCAGAACAACGTGCCGCTGCCCGAATCCTTGGGGGCGCGAATGCCGATCTTGCCGTTGATCTGCCAGCCGTCGAGGCTGGTCATCTGCTGTTTGTACACGTTCCATTGGGCCGGGTTGCCTTGACCCTGGACCGATTCACGGGCACCGAAGCCCGCGCAACCGGCGAGCAGGGCGATAAAGCTGAAAACAATAACGTGGCGCAAAAACATAATCTTAAAGAGTCTCTGATCCGGTCAGGCGCTTGATGGTGCCGCGCAGGGTAGGGCTGTCGGGCTGGTCCTTAAGGAACTTGCCCCAGATTTGCTTGGCTTCCCGTTGCTTGCCGTTGGTCCACAGGACTTCGCCCAGGTGCGCGGCGACTTCTTGGTCGGGGAAGCGTTCCAAAGCCTGACGCAGCAAGCGTTCGGCCTCATCCAGATTGCCCAGGCGGAAATTCACCCAGCCGAGGCTGTCGAGTACCGCCGGGTCTTCCGGATTGAGCTGATGAGCGTGTTCGATCAGGGCCTTGGCTTCTTCATAACGGGTCGTGCGGTCGGACAAGGTGTAGCCGAGGGCATTCAACGCCATCGCATTGTCCGGGTCGCGCTTGATGATCAGGCGCAGGTCTTTTTCCATCTGCGCCAGGTCATTGCGCTTTTCCGCGAGCATGGCCGGGTGTACAGCAGATTCAGATCGTCCGGGTATTGCAGCAGCGCTTGTTGCAGAACTTTCCAGGCCTTGTCGCCCTGATTGTTGGCGGACAGGGTCTCGGCCTCGATCAGGTACAACTGGATCGCGTAATCGGGTTGAGTATCGCGCTCGGCCGCCAGTTTGCTTTGTGCTTCGGCACTCTTGCCGTTGTTCATCAGGATATCGGCCTGACGCAATTGCGCTGGCAGGTAATCGTTACCGGGGCCGACCTGGGCGTACTCGATCAGGGCGCCTTGCGGGTCGTTGCGCTCTTCAGCGATACGGCCGAGGTTCAGGTGCGCCGAGTCCACATGGCTTTCCCGGGCGATCAGGTCTTCCAGGTAACCCTTGGCCTCGTCCCAGGCCTTGGCTTCCAGGCATACCAGCGCCAGGGAATAACGAAGTTCGTCGTCTTCCGGATATTGCTGAACGAGGCTGGAGAATTCGACTTTGGCGTCGTTCATGCGGTCCTGTTCGACCAGCATGCGGGCGTAGGTCAGGCGCAGGCGTTTGTCGTCCGGGTATTTCCTGATGCTTTTTTGCAGCAGCGGCAAGGCTTCACCGCCACGGTCGAGTGTTTGCAGCAAGCGCGCACGCAACAGGATCGGGGCGATTTCGCCGTCGTCCGGCGGATTGTCTTCGAGCAAGGTCAGCGCGCCTTTGGCGTCGCCGTCCTGCTGCATCAGCAAGGCCTTGCCGAAAATCAACTGGCTGTTCTTTGGATGGCGTTGCAGCAAACGGTCGAAACTTTTCATCAGGCCGTTGCGGGTGCCCTGGTCGGTGTCAGCCGCCGACAAGGCCAGAAAATCGAAATGCGTGTCGCCTTTGCCCTGCAGGACTTTCTCCATGTAGACCATGGAGTCGTCATAACGCCCGGCACGCGCCAGTTGCACGGCTGCCGCCCGTTGCGCCTCGAGGTCGTCCGGGGCGTTTTTCGCCCAGATCAGCGCGGTATCCAGGGCAGCCTGATCGGCGCCCAGGTACTCGGCGATGCGGAATGCCCGCTCGGAGATGCCCGGATCCTGAGTATTGATGGCCTGGGTCACGTAGTTGTCCAGCGCAATGTCGAAACGATTACGTTGGCCAGCCAGTTCGGCGCTCAACAGACTGAAGACGGTTTCTTCACTGAATGAGCTGTAGACCTTGGGCTTTTCAGGGGCTGGAGTGCTGTCTTCAGTCGGCGGCGTACCGTCCGACGACACGGGTGCCATGGCCTGGCAGCCGCTGAGGAAGACAAAAGCGAGGAGCAACGCGGAAGATCTATTCATATAGGAGAAGGACGACTAACCTGCGGTCGGATCATCATGACACAAGCCTTCGGCCAAACATAACCGCCCGGCCAATTTACCCGCGCGCGTTCCCCCGTAGGAGCTGGCGAAGCCTGCGATCTTTTGATCTTGCTCCTTAAAGGCAAAAGATCGCAGCTTCTGTAGGAGCTGGCGAAGCCTGCGATCTTTTGATCTTGCTCTTGGCCATCTTCGACGCAGCCAAAGATCGCAGCCTTCGGCAGCTCCTACAAAAGCCCGGGACCTGTGTAAACGAGAACCGCTCGCAGACTCTGGCGCTTCCTACCGCAGCGATAGATATCGAGTGGTTGTTCTCAATCTGACGAAGTAGGACAATTGCCGGCTTCACGTCACCATCAGCGACCTTGAATGGCCTTTCTTGCACTCGGTATTAACCACAAGACTGCTTCAGTAGACGTCCGCGAGCGCGTGGCCTTTACCCCTGAGCAACTGGTGGAGGCCTTGCAACAGCTCTGCCGACTCACTGACAGCCGCGAAGCTGCGATCCTCTCCACCTGCAATCGCAGTGAGCTTTATATAGAACAGGATCACCTTTCGGCGGACGTCATCTTGCGCTGGCTGGCTGATTATCATCATCTAAGCCTCGAAGAGCTGCGTGCGTGCGCTTATGTGCACGAAGATGATGCGGCAGTTCGTCACATGATGCGGGTCGCCTCCGGGCTCGATTCACTGGTGTTGGGCGAGCCGCAGATTCTCGGCCAGATGAAATCGGCCTACGCCGTGGCCCGCGAAGCCGGCACTATCGGCCCGTTGCTGGGGCGGTTGTTCCAGGCCACGTTCAACGCGGCCAAACAAGTGCGTACCGATACGGCCATCGGCGAAAACCCGGTGTCCGTGGCGTTTGCCGCAGTCAGCCTGGCGAAACAGATTTTCAGCGACTTGCAACGCAGCCAGGCCCTGCTGATCGGCGCAGGCGAGACCATCACCCTGGTCGCCCGTCATCTGCACGAGTTGGGCGTGAAGCGCATCGTCGTCGCCAACCGGACGCTGGAACGCGCGAGCATTCTCGCCGAACAGTTCGGCGCCCACGCCGTGCTGCTCTCGGACATCCCGGCTGAACTGGTGCGCAGCGACATCGTCATCAGCTCCACCGCCAGCCAGTTGCCGATCCTGGGCAAAGGCGCGGTGGAAAGTGCCCTGAAACTGCGCAAGCACAAACCGATCTTCATGGTGGATATCGCCGTCCCTCGGGATATCGAGCCTGAAGTCGGCGAACTCGACGACGTTTATCTGTACAGCGTCGACGATCTCCACGAAGTGGTCGCCGAAAATCTCAAGAGCCGACAAGGCGCTGCCCAAGCGGCGGAAGAGATGGTGTCGATCGGCGCCGATGACTTTATGGTGCGCCTGCGCGAACTGGCGGCGGTGGATGTGCTCAAGGCTTATCGTCAGCAAAGCGAGCGCATGCGTGATGAAGAATTGCAAAAGGCCCAGCGCATGCTGGCCAACGGCAGCAGCGCCGAAGACGTGCTGGTGCAACTGGCCCGCGGGCTGACCAACAAACTGTTGCACGCGCCTAGTGTGCAGTTGAAAAAGTTGACTGCCGAAGGCCGCCTCGATGCGCTGGCCATGGCCCAGGAACTCTTTGCCCTCGGTGAGGGCTCGTCGGATAGCTCGGATAAAAAACCGCAATGAAAGCGTCACTGCTCAATAAGCTGGACATCCTCCAGGACCGTTTCGAGGAATTGACCGCTCTGCTTGGCGATGGCGAAGTCATTTCCGATCAGAACAAATTCCGCGCCTATTCCAAGGAATACGCGGAAGTCGAGCCGATTGTCCAAACCTATAAACAGCTGCTTAAAGTGCAAGGCGACCTCGAAGGCGCCCAGGCACTGCTCAAGGACAGCGACCCGGACATGCGCGAAATGGCCGTGGAAGAAGTCCGCGAAGCCAAGGAGCAACTGATCGAAATCGAATCCCGGCTGCAACGCATGCTGCTGCCCAGGGACCCGAACGACGGGCGCAACGTATTCCTCGAAATTCGTGCCGGCACCGGCGGTGACGAAGCGGCGATTTTCTCCGGCGACCTGTTCCGCATGTATTCGCGTTACGCCGAGCGGCGTGGCTGGCGGGTGGAGATTCTCTCGGAGAACATCGGCGAGCACGGCGGCTTCAAAGAAGTCATTGCCGGGTCGAAGGCGAGAATGTCTACGGCAAGCTGAAATTCGAATCCGGTGCGCACCGTGTGCAACGGGTGCCGGCGACTGAATCGCAGGGTCGCATCCACACCTCGGCCTGCACCGTGGCGGTGTTGCCCGAGCCGGACGAGCAGGAAGCGATCGAGATCAATCCGTCGGACTTGCGGATCGATACCTATAAATCTTCCGGCGCCGGCGGTCAGCACGTTAACAAAACCGACTCGGCAATCCGCATCACGCACTTGCCGTCCGGTATTGTCGTCGAATGCCAGGAAGAACGTTCCCAGCACAAGAACCGCGCCCGGGCGATGTCCTGGCTGTCGGCCAAGCTTAACGACCAGCAGACCAGCGCCGCTGCGAATGCCATCGCCAGCGAGCGTAAGCTGCTGGTGGGGTCAGGTGATCGCTCCGAGCGGATCCGCACCTACAACTTTGCCCAGGGCCGTGTCACCGACCACCGGGTCAACCTGACGCTGTATTCCCTCGACGAAATCCTCGCCGGTGGTGTCGATGCAGTGATCGAGCCGTTGTTGGCCGAGTACCAGGCCGACCAATTGGCGGCGATAGGTGAGTAAATGACGATCATTGCCAGTTTGTTGCGTGCTGCCGAACTCCCCGACTCTCCGACGGCGCGCCTGGATGCCGAATTGTTGCTGGCGGCTGCCTTGGGCAAGTCCCGCAGCTTCCTGCATACCTGGCCCGAGCGCATTGTGCCGAGCGAAGCGGCGCTGACCTTTGCCAGCTATTTACAGCGTCGTCGCGGCGGTGAGCCGGTGGCTTACATTCTGGGTCTGCAAGGTTTCTGGAAGCTTGATCTGGAAGTCGCGCCGCACACGCTGATCCCGCGCCCGGACACCGAGTTGCTGGTGGAAGCTGCGCTGGAACTGTTGCCCGCTACACCGGCCTTGGTCCTTGACCTGGGCACCGGCAGCGGCGCGATTGCATTGGCCCTGGCCAGCGAGCGTCCGGCCTGGAAGGTGACTGCTGTCGACCGTGTACTCGAAGCCGTGGCATTGGCCGAGCGCAATCGCCAGCGTCTGCACCTCAACAACGCCACGGTGCTGAGCAGTCATTGGTTCAGCGCCCTGGAAGGTCAACGCTTTGAGCTGATCATCAGCAACCCGCCGTACATCGCGTCCGCCGATCCGCATCTGGTGGAAGGTGACGTGCGTTTTGAGCCGGCCAGTGCCTTGGTCGCCGGTGTCGACGGGCTCGACGACCTGCGTTTGATCGTCGCCCAGGCACCGGACTACCTCGAAGCCGGTGGGTGGTTGATGCTGGAACACGGCTATGACCAAGCCGGCGCGGTGCGTGATTTGCTGCTGACCCGTGGTTTTGAAGAAGTCCACAGCCGCACCGATCTGGGCGGTCACGAACGGATCAGCCTGGGGCGCCTGCCGTGCTGAATGATCAGGAATTGTTGCGCTACAGCCGGCAGATTCTGTTGCAACACGTCGACATCGACGGTCAGTTGCGGCTCAAACAAAGCCGTGTGCTGATCGTCGGCCTTGGTGGCCTGGGTTCTCCCGTCGCGCTGTACCTGGCGGCGGCCGGTGTCGGTGAGCTGCATCTGGCGGACTTCGATACGGTCGACCTGACCAACCTGCAACGCCAGATCATTCACGACACCAACAGCGTTGGCATGAGCAAGGTCGATTCGGCGATCCGCCGTTTGAGCGCGATCAATCCCCAGATTCAACTGATCGCCCATCGTGCGGCGCTGGACGAAGATTCCCTGGCCGCTGCGGTTGCAACGGTGGATCTGGTACTCGACTGCTCCGACAATTTCTCCACCCGCGAGGCGGTCAACGCCGCGTGTGTGGCGGCTGGCAAACCGCTGGTCAGCGGCGCGGCGATTCGTCTGGAAGGGCAGTTGTCGGTGTTTGACCCGCGCCGTCCGGAGAGTCCCTGCTACCACTGCTTGTATGGTCACGGCAGCGAAGCCGAACTGACCTGCAGCGAAGCCGGGGTCATCGGCCCGCTGGTGGGGCTGGTCGGCAGCCTGCAAGCGCTTGAAGCACTCAAGTTGCTGGCCGGTTTTGGCGAGCCGCTGGTCGGCCGCTTGTTGTTGATCGATGCCTTGGGCACGCGTTTTCGTGAGTTGCGGGTCAAGCGTGATCCGGGTTGCAGCGTTTGTGGGCCGGCCCATGCGTGAAGCGCCGATTGGCGTGTTCGACTCCGGCGTCGGTGGGCTTTCGGTGCTGGCCGAGATCCAGCGTTTGCTGCCTGACGAGTCGCTGTTGTATGTCGCCGACTGCGGGAATATTCCCTACGGCGAGAAAACCCCCGAATTCATCCAGCAGCGCTGCAGCGTGATCGCCGATTTCTTGCGGCAACAGGGTGCCAAGGCACTGGTGTTGGCCTGCAACACGGCTACCGTGGCCGGCGTCGCCAATTTGCGTCGTGATTATCCCGAATGGCCCATCGTCGGCATGGAGCCCGCGGTCAAACCGGCCGCGGCGGCCACCCGCAGTGGCGTGGTCGGTGTATTGGCTACAACCGGCACCTTGCAAAGCGCCAGGTTCGCTGCGTTGCTCGACCGTTTTGCCGCCGATGTGCGCGTCATCACCCAGCCATGCCCAGGCCTGGTAGAGCTGATTGAAAGCGGCGACTTGCACAGTGCGACCCTGCGTCAGTTGCTTCAAGGCTATGTCGAGCCGCTGTTGGCCGCCGGCGCCGACACAATAATTCTCGGCTGTACGCATTACCCCTTTCTAAAGCCATTGCTTAAGCAGATGATTCCGGAGCCTATCAGCCTGATCGATACCGGTGCCGCTGTTGCGCGGCAACTGCAACGTCTGTTGGCCGAGGGGCAATTGCTCGCCGAGGGACCTGCTCGTGCCGCGCAGTTCTGGACCAGTGCCGAGCCGGAACATTTCAGAAATATCCTGCCGGTACTGTGGCATTCGTCCGGCGTTGTGCGAAGCTTCGACGGTTAGAGAAAATGCTGGGGCAAACGAGTAATTGGGGTGAACTTCCAATTAAGCGTCGACTTCTATAGCTGTGTCTGTGAGCTACAAAAAAAACCACACGAAATCGTTCGGAAAAGGATGTTTCTAATGAAGCGACTATTCTGTTTGGCCGCGATTGCGACCGCATTGATGGGGCAAAGTATTACCGCTCAGGCGGCTGGCGTGGAGTTCGGGATCGGCCAGACCAGCGATTCGACCATGACCTACCGCTTGGGCCTGCAATTCGATTGGGACAAGACCTGGCTGCAAAGTGACGTCGGTCGTGTGACCGGTTACTGGAGCGGCGCCTACACCTATTGGGATGGCGACAGGACGCCCGCCGCCAGTAGCCTGTCGTTCTCGCCGGTATTTGTTTACGAGTTTGCCGGGCAAAACGTCAAACCGTATGTCGAAGCGGGGATTGGCGTGGCGTTGTTTTCCCGTACCCAAATTGAAGACAACAACATTGGCGAGTCCTTTCAGTTCGAAGACCGCTTGGGTTTTGGACTGCGCTTTGCCGGTGGGCATGAGATCGGGATTCGTGCGACGCACTATTCCAATGCCGGGATCAACAGCAGTAACGGTGGAGTAGAAAGCTACGCGTTGCACTACACGATGCCGTTGTAAGCGCGGTCAATGTGGGAGCGGGCTTGCTCGCGAAAGCGATTTAACATTCAACATTTACGTTGACTGTCGGTCCGCTTTCGCGAGCAAGCCCGCTCCCACATTAGATCGTCGGTGATTTCGCTTTCAGCGATAAACCGACACAATCCCCTGACGCTCTTCCATACACTCCGGCGACCCCGTCTCGAATTCCCGGCAGATCAGCGGGCGTTTTTCGTAGATGGTGCACATCATCGTGTTGCGATCCAGCGCCGCGCACCAGCCGTCATCCAGGCGCAACATCACTTCCCCGCCCCAGTCATCGGTATCGATAAAACGTTCGGGCACGCCGGTTTCGGTGATCAGCATGACTTCGAGCTGGCAGCAGCAGGCTGAGCAGGTCGAGCACGTGACCGCCGGCTCGGCGATTTGCGTGAGGGGGATGGTTTTCATGGGGCGCAGTGTAAGGCAGTGGATCGATGCTGTGTGAAAGGCCTGACGGACGCTCAGTCGGGGTGATCCGCCGCCAGCCGCCGGGCCATGAAGTGCAGCGTCGGAAACAGCATCGCCCAGAGCAGACCGATGCCAATCAGCGTCGGAATCTGGCCGTAGGGAAACTGCACGCCCGCCAGTTGGCTGCCGGCGTAGTACGACAGCGGTCCACCGATGGCGCCGAGCAGACTGGCCAGCCACCAAGGGCTGGCGCTCCACATCAGGCAGTGGCGCAAAGTGGTCGCCAGCAGCGCCCACAGCAGCATCAGCCACAGCGGAATCAACGGCGCGACGTCGGTAAAATCGAATACTCCCAACCCGCGTAATGAACTGTCGACGGTGGTGCCGAGCAGCACCACGCTGAGGATGAGGCGACCTTCGTCGACCCAACGACTTATCCACAGCAGATGAATCACCAGCGCCGCCAGTGCCACCAACAGCCACAGACTGTTGCCGCCCACCACGCAGGCAAACCAGCCGACCTGAAACAGCGCGGCGTTGGCCAGGCGTTCAAGCATCGAAACGGCCGAGCAGTGGCGCCGGCATTGCCGCCGGTTTGGCCAGCAGCAATTGGGCAGTGCCGATGGTGCGCTCCAGGAAGCCGCCTTCGCAGTAGCACAGGTAAAACTCCCACAGCCGCAGGAAATAATCGTCGTAGCCCAATTCGCTCAGCCGACCGTGGGCGCGACGAAAGTTCTCATGCCACAGGCGCAGGGTTCGGGCGTAGTGCAGGCCGAAATCCTCCATGTGCAGCAGGTTCATGTCGGTATCGCGGCTGACGATCTCCAGCATCTTCTGCACGCAGGGCAGCGCACCACCGGGGAAAATGTAGCGCTGGATGAAATCGACATGGGTCTTGGCTTGTTCGTAACGTTGCTCGCGGATGGTGATTGCCTGCAACAGCATCAAGCCGTTGCTCTTGAGCAGATGGGCGCATTGCTTGAAGTAGGTCGGCAGGAAGCGATGGCCAACGGCTTCAATCATCTCGATCGACACCAGTTTGTCGTATTGCCCGGTGAGGTCGCGGTAATCCGAGAGCAGTAACGTCACCTGCTCTTGCAGGCCAAGTGCTTCGATCCGCTGGGCGGTGAAAGCGTACTGCTCTTTGGAGAGTGTCGTGGTGGTGACTTTACAGCCGTAATTTTGCGCCGCGTAAAGCGCCATGCTGCCCCAGCCGGTACCGATTTCCAGCAAGTGGTCACTGGGTTGCAGGGCGAGTTTCTGGCAGATCCGCGCCAGCTTGTTCAGTTGCGCCTGTTCCAGGCTGTCTTCGGGCGTGAGGAACTGCGCCGCCGAATACATCATCGTCGGGTCGAGAAACTGCTCAAACAGGTCGTTGCCCAAGTCGTAATGAGCCGCGATGTTTTTCTGCGAGCCCTTGCGCGTATTGCGGTTAAGCCAGTGCAGTCCTTGCACGAACGGCCGGCTGAGTCTGGCCAACCCGCCTTCCAGCGCATCCAGCACTTCAAGGTTGCTGACGAACACCCGGACCACCGCCGTCAGATCGGGCGAGCTCCAGTAACCGAGGATGAACGCTTCACCGGCCCCGATCGAGCCGTTGCTCGCCACCAACCCCCAGACCGAAGCGTCGAGAATATGGATTTCCCCCAGCAGATGATTGCCAGCCGTGCCGAATACATGGCGTTCGCCGTCTTCGACCACGACCAGTTGCCCATGTTCGAGGTGCGCCAGTTGGCGCAGCACGCCCCGGCGCAGCAGCGAGCCGGACAGGCCGTTGGTGCTGAGCAGGTTGGCTTTGGCCGAAATGCTAGAGGATTTCATGGCGGCGATCCTTTGGGGGGGACGATGGCGGTTTGAAAGCTGCCATCGGCAGCCTGATGAGCAAAAATCGGTGCGCGCTTGAGCAACAGGCGAATGGCCTGCCAATAGATCGCCAGGCAGGTTTTCGCGGTCATCCAGGGGAAGCGCCGCAAGTAACGGTGCAGGCTGTCGCGATCCAGCGCCTCGCGTTGCAGGTTGAGCGTGGCGTCGAACAGTTTCAGTTCGCCCTGCCAGTCGGCCATGTGCACTCCGAGCTTTTGCGCGGCGGGGCTGAAACTCATGCGGTATTCGAGGTCGCGCGGCAAAAACGGCGAAACATGAAACGCCTTGGCCACGGCGAAATGTTGGTGGAAATCCTGCAAGTCCACGGGGGCCTTGGCCGGCAACACGTAGTGATAACGCTCGCGCCACGGGGTGTTGGTGACTTCGCAGAGAATTGCCGCCAGTTGGCCGTCGGCTTCGTGGCAATAGAAAAAACTCACCGGATTGAACGACAGACCCCAGCTGCGGGCCTGGGTCAGCAGGCAGATCGAGCCTTGCGGCTCATGGCCGATGGTTTGGCCAACCTGCTGGCGCACCGCATCGATCAGGCGCATCCCGGTGCCGGTAAAGCCTTTCAAATAGTCGTTCTCGCGAAACGAGAAGGGTGCAAAACGGCTGCTGCCCGACAACGGCGACAACCCGAGCACGGCGTCCTGCTCATCGAGGTCCAGGTACAGCAGGCCGATCCGGTAGCGGAATTCGTGGCGTCTGGGGGCAAACCGCCGATGGGCGATCCAGCCGCTGTAGAGGGCGCTGTTCACAGCGTTTCACCCAACGAGCGGGCAACGCGCAGAGCACTGACCACCCCGTCTTCGTGAAAGCCGTTGGCCCAATAGGCGCCGCAATAATGGGTGTGCTGCACGCCGTCCAATTCTTCCCAGCGCTGCTGCGCCGCCACGGCTTTGAGGCTGTATTGCGGATGGGCGTAAGTGTATTTGGCGAGCACCTTGAACGGGCTGATGCCGGCGCCCTGATTGAGGCTGACGCAGAACGTGGTGTCGCTCTGGATGCCTTGCAGGATATTCATGTCGTAGGTCACGGCGGCCAATGCATGTCCGGCGCCACCGAGTCGATAATTCCAGCTGGCCCAGGCGAGTTTGCGTTTGGGCAGCAGACGAGTGTCGGTGTGCAGTACCACTTCGTTGTCGGCGTAGGGCAGGGCGCCGAGGATCGACTGTTCGGTGCTGCTTGGTCTGGCCAGCAGCGCCAGCGCTTGATCGCTGTGGCAGGCGAACACCACTTTATCGAAGCGCTCGCTGCCGACGGTGCTGTGGATAACGACGCCCTCTTCATCGCGTTCGACGCGGGTCACCGGGCAGTTGAGCCGGATCTTGTCTTTGAACGATGCGGTCAGCGGCGCGACATAAGCGCTGGAGCCACCTTCGATCACGCACCATTGCGGACGATTGCTGATGGACAGCAACCCGTGATTCTTGAAAAAACGGATGAAGAACTGCAACGGGAAACCGAGCATGTCGGCCATGGACATCGACCAGATTGCCGCGCCCATCGGCACGATGTAATGCAGGATAAAGCGCTCGCCGTAGCCGCCGGCGTTCAGGTATTGACCGAGGGTGGTGTCGGCGGCGATTCGTTGTTCTTCGAGGTCGCGCGGAGCTTCTTTATTGAAGCGCAGGATGTCGCACAACATGCCCCAGAACCCTGGCGACAGCAGGTTGCGCCGCTGGGCGAACAGGCTGTTGAGGTTGTTGCCGTTGTATTCGAGACCTGAGTCCGGGTCGGTGACAGAGAAGCTCATCTCGGTGGGTTTGAAGCCCACGCCGAGTTGGCCCAGCAAGCGAATGAAATTCGGGTAAGTCCAGTTGTTGAACACAATGAAACCGGTGTCCACGGCATAGCGCTGGCCATCGACGGTCACCTCCACGGTGTGGGTGTGCCCGCCGACCCAGGCGCCGGCTTCGAACAGGGTGATCGCGTGGCTGCGATTGAGCAGGTAGGCGCAAGTCAGCCCCGAGATACCGCTGCCGATGATGGCGATGTTCACGACTGATCCTTGATCGGCGGATTGCTGCGCACCATGCGTTTGCCGATCGCCAGTTTCACCCGGTTGGGCATTTTCGACAGTGGCCAGAGGGCGGCCATGAAGAGTGCCGGGAAAGCGATTTCCAGTGGACGGTTCTTCAGTCTGGAAAAGATGTGCCGCGCGGCTTTATCCACAGGCCAACTGAGCGGCATCGGGAAGTCGTTTTTCTCCGTCAGCGGCGTGTCGACAAACCCTGGGCTGACCACGGTGACTTCAATACCTTCGCACGCCAGGTCGATGCGCAGGGATTCGAACAGGTAACGCAGCCCGGCCTTCGACGCGCCGTAGGCTTCGGCCCGAGGCAGCGGCAGATAGGTCACCGAACTGGCGACGCCGACCAGATGCGCTGCAATGCCGGCGCGAAGCAACGGCAGGGCTGCTTCGATGCAATAGCTGCTGGCAAGCAGGTTGGTGCGCACCACATGCTCGACGATCGATGCATCGAACTGCCTGGCGTCGATGTATTCGCAGGTGCCGGCGTTGAGGATCACTGTGTCCAGGGAGCCCCAGTCTGCGGCAATCCGCTCACCGATCTCACGCACGGTCTGGCTATTGGTCAGGTCCCCTGCCACCACCATCACTTGCCCGGGATAGCGCTGGGACAGGACTTTCAGTGGTACTGCCGAGCGTGAACTGACGGCCAGATGAGCGCCGGTTTTCAATATTTCTTCGGCGAGCGCGGCGCCAATGCCGCTGCTCGCACCCGTTAACCAGTATCGCCGTGGAGGTGTAAGACTCATCCCATTCTCCTTTTCAGCCAGGCAATGGCCCGGCCCAATATGGGGAGGTGTTCATAGAGGAGTGCGCCGGCATCGAAGTAATCCCGGTGGCGATAAACCTTGTCGTGCCAGAGCAGGTGCGAGCAGCCGTCGACCCGAATCAACTGGCCGCCGGCCAGGCGCGGGTGGCGGTAGCTCATGACCCAACGCAAATAACCTTCGCCTTCGCCAATCTGGTCGAAGCCGTGAAAGTCGAAACGCAGTTCACTGACGTTGGCATAGAGCTCTTCAAAGTAGCTACGCAACTGCACCAGGCCCTGAACTTCGTGCAGCGGATCAGTGAACTGCACGTCGTGGGTGTAGAGCTGATTGAGCCGTTGCAGATTGTCTTTGTTCAGGTCCGAAAACTGCTGGGCAAAGCGCCGCAGGAATTCACTCATGACCACCTCCGGCGTCCTGTCGCGATGGCAGGTTCTTGAATGCGGCCAGGGCTCGCTCGCGAGACTTGCCGAGATTGACGATGGGCGATGGATAATCTGTAACGCCGAACAAACCGCCGGCATTCGCCGGGTTGTGCACTTCTTTTGTTCAGCCCGGCCAGTTCCGGCAACCAGTGCTTGATGAACACACCTTCGGCGTCGAACTTTTCAGACTGGCTCAGCGGGTTGAAAATCCGGAAGTAGGGCGCCGAATCGGTGCCGGTGGACGAGCTCCATTGCCAGCCGCCGTTATTCGCCGCGAGGTCGCCGTCGATCAGGTGACGCATAAAGAAGCGCTCGCCTTCGCGCCAGTCGATCAGCAGGTTCTTGGTCAGGAACATTGCTACCACCATGCGCAGGCGGTTGTGCATCCAGCCGGTTTCGAGCAATTGGCGCATGGCCGCGTCGATGATCGGCAGGCCGGTGCGGGCTTCTTTCCAAGCCGCGAGTTCATTTGGCGCATCGCGCCAGGCCAGGGCTTCGGTTTCCGGGCGGAAGGCGCGATGGCGCGAGACCCGTGGGTAACCCACCAGAATGTGTTTGTAGAACTCGCGCCACAGCAGCTCGTTGATCCAGGTGACTGCGCCGACCTTGCCGCTTTCGAATTCGCCCTGATTACTTTGCAGCGCGGCGTGCAAACACTGGCGCGGGGAAATCACCCCGGCCGCGAGATAAGCCGACAGCTGGCTGGTGCCGGGCTTGGCCGGGAAGTCGCGCTGGCTCTGGTAGTCATCGATTTGCGCGTCGGCGAATGTATCGAGCCGGCGCTTGGCTTGCGCTTCACTGGCGGGCCACAGGGCGCGCAGGCTTTCTTTTGGTGTATCGAAGCCTTCGACACTGACCGGGATTTCATCACTGGCGATGGCCTGGGGCGCTTGAACTCCGGGAGCGACCACCAGGCCTGGCAATGAGTGGCGCAGTCGGTCGTAGCAGACTTTGCGGAACTGACTGAACACTTGGAAGTACGTCCCGGTTTTGGTCAGCACAGTGCCCGGCGATAACAGCAGTTGATCGAGGTAGCTGTGGAAGTCGATGCCGGCTGCTTTCAGTGCCTGGGCCACTGCATTATCGCGGCGGGTTTCATGAATGCCGTATTCCTCGTTGACGTGCACCGCGCCGATCTCCAATTGCCGACACAGGTCGAGCAGAACCTTCGGCGCGGCGTCCCAGCGTGACGCCTGACGGACCAGCAGGGGAATGTTGAACTTGACCAGTTCCAGGCTCAACTGGCCCAGGTTGCGCAGCCAGAAATCCACTTTGCAGGGGGCGTCGTCATGCTCCAGCCATTGCTCCGGGCTCAACAGATACACCGCCACACAAGGGCCGCGGGCTGCGGCGGCCGAAAGGGCGGTGTTGTCGTGTAGGCGCAAGTCGCTGCGCAGCCAGATCAGTTGCATGGTGGTGTCCGTACGATTCATTAAATAAGCCCGCGCTGAACCAGTTCCTGATGGGCCGACAAGGGATCTTCGGCCAGGAATAAATCAGCGATTTCGGTAGTTCTTACGGACAACTCGGCGTGGTGGATGCACACCGTTGGTCCGACAATCATTTTTGGGCAGCTGACACCATTCAAAAGTTTTGGCAGCTGCGCAAGGTTCATGGCTCTGCTGGAATACAGCAGTACGCCACGGGCTTGCAGGTGATCGACCGCCAGGGCGAGTTCGCCGGCCGGCAATGGCCAGTCGAAGACTTCCACCGGGCAATCGGCACTGCTGATCAGCCATGCGGTGAGCCACAGGTGAGGTTCCAGGGGCAAATCCGACTGATTGATCAACAGCAACGGCGCGGTGCGCAACTGACGGTTGTTATGGTAGATGCGTGCGCCGAATTTGCTGCGTAACCAGGAATGAAAGAACACCCGCTCCATCTGCGCACCGAACTGGCCTTGCCAGCGTTGTTCCAGTTCGGTCAACAAAGGCATCAGCAACTGTTGGCACAAGGTCCGTGGCGGGTACAACGCCATGGCTTGGTTAACGCTGTCATCAAGGGTACGTTCGTTCAGTTGAGTGACCGATTGCAGCAGCGTGTGACGCAGCAATTGCCAGTCGTTTTCGATGGCCTCGGTGAAAGCCTGTGGGGTGTCGAGCAATTGCTTGACCTGGCTGACGGCGACGCCGCGATTGAGCCAGGTAAGAATTGTCAGGATTCGTTGGACGTGCTCGGCCGAGAACAACCGATGCCCCTTGGGTGTGCGTTGCGGCACGATCAAGCCGTAGCGCCGCTCCCAGGCGCGCAGGGTAATGGCGTTGACTCCGGTCTGGCGCGCGACTTCACGAATCGGCAACCAGCCTTCGTCCAGGGCTTTCTTGAAGTCGGCGCCGAGGTCTTCGCTGGCGCTGGTGTCGGGAGTGTCGTTCATTTAGATCGCATTTCGCAGGCTGAGGTTTTCCGGGTGCGGTTGCAGGTAAACCTGTTGCGCAATGTACGGATCGGGGTGTTGCCGCAAGTGATGCTTGAGCAGCGTCAGCGGTACCACCAAGGGCACGATGCCTTGGCGGTATTGGCCGATGACATGCTGCATTTCCCGTTTGTCTTCAGCGCTGATGGCCTGTTTGAGATAACCACTGATGTGTTGCAGGACATTGGTGTGGGTGCGTCGGGTGGCGCATTTTTTCAGCGCCTCCATCAGCTCGCTGAAATAGCGCGGGCCAAGGTCCTCGGGGGCGGTCTGGCCCATGTTGCCCAGCAAGTTGCCCAGGGTTTTGTATTGCACCGGGTTGTGCGCCATCAGCAGGTATTTGTAGCGCGAGTGGAATTCGATGAGGCCGCGACGAGTCAGGCCTTCTTCCAGCAGTTGTTGCCAGGCACTGTAGGCGAACACGCGGGTCAGGAAGTTCTCCCGCAGCACCGGGTCGTTGAGCCGGCCGTCTTCTTCCACCGGCAGGTCCGGGTGTAGTTCGCAGAACGCCTGGGCGTAGATACCGCGACCACTGCCCTCCACCGGGGCCCCGTTGGTGTGATGGACCTTGACCCGCAACAGTCCGCAGGACGGTGATTTCTGCATGAAGATGTAGCCGCAGATATCGCCCAGTTCAATAGCCATCTGCCGACCGTACTCGGCGAGCGGCTGAGTGACGTTAATCTGCGGGTTGACCGTGCCGACGGCTTCGGGATGGTCGGGATCGCCGATCAGGCGAATGGGCTCGCGGGGGATGCCGAGGCCGATCGCGACTTCGGGGCACACCGGGACAAAATCGAAGTAATCAGTGAGGGTCCGACTGCACAGCCGCGACTCCTTGTGCCCGCCGTTGAAGCGCACCTCGGCACCCATCAGGCAGGCGCTGATGGCGATTTTCAGTTTGGCGGTGGCAATGGACATCGAAGCACCTCGAATCTAAACCTGTACAGAATATTTGCTCTGTACAACATGGTCTTCATCATAGATTCAGAGGTGTACAAGTCAAATTATTTGTATAGGTTTTTTGCAGGATTGCGAGGAACCCTTTGTAGGAGCTGCCGAAGGCTGCAATCTTTTGATCCTGGTTTTTGGGAGTGGCTGAAGAGCAAGATCAAAAGATCGTTCGAACGCGGCCCGAGCCCTCGGCAGCTCCTACACCCAGCCCATTCGCCAGAGGGATTCGTTTTTCAGGACCTGCCAATCAAAGCGCTCACTACGCCGAGTCAACACCGCCTGCAATTCAACCGCCAGCACCGTGCCTTCCTCATCACGGAACAACTCGGTCACCAGAAAATGTTTTTCGCGGTTTTCCGGCTGGGCTGCTGTCCATTTCGACAGCAGCAACTTACTCGGATTAATGCGCTTCACTGCAAGTGCTCATGCAAGCGGCGGGCGGCTTCCTGGCCGCTGAGCCAGGCGCCTTCGACGCGTCCGGACAAGCACCAGTCGCCACACACGTACAGGCCCAGATCGGCGTCCGCCAACACCCCCATTCATGACTGTTGGCGGGACGGGCGTAGAGCCAGCGGTGGGCAAGACTGAAGGTCGGTGCGGGCATTGCGCTGTGCAGCAGTTCGGCGAAAGCACCATGCAATTGCTCGATCACCGCTTCCTTTGGCAGGTCGATATGTTGCCGGCTCCAGGCGCTGGTGGCGTGCAATACCCACGTGTCCATTGTGTTGTCGCGCCCGGGTTTACTGCGGTTTCGTGCCAGCCAGTCGAGGGGGCTGTCTTGCACGAAACAGCCTTCCATGGGCGTATCCAGCGGTTTGTCGAAGGCCAGGGCGATGGCCCAGGTCGGGTCCATTTTTACCCCGGCAGCGGCACCTGCGAGTTTCGGCGCAGCGGCCAGCAGTGCGGTCGCCTGAGGCGCCGGCGTTGCAATCACCACGTGACTGAACGGCCCATGGGTGAAGCCTTCGGCGTCCTGTAGATGCCAGTGTTCTTCACCGCGATAGACTTCAGTGATCCGGCAGGCGAAATGCACTTCCAGGTCCCCGAGCAGCGCGCGGGTGATCGCGCTCATGCGCGGCGTGCCGACCCAGCGCGTCTGTTCGTCCGGCGACAGGTTGAGCTGGCCGCCCTGAAACGTATAGAGCTGCGGTGTCCATTCAGCAACCCAGCCATTGGCTTGCCAGCGCTGGACCTCGTTGACGAAGCGGCGGTCGCGAGCCGTGAAATACTGCGCACCCATGTCCAGAGCTCCGGCGTCACTGCGCTTGCTCGACATGCGTCCGCCGCTGCCACGGCTTTTATCGAAGAGTTGAACGACATGCCCGGCCTCCGTGAGGGCCTGGGCGGCTGAAAGTCCGGCGATGCCGGTGCCGATGATTGCGATAGGTACAGTCATAGGGGCCTCGTTTACCTTTCTGTACAGACTACGCTGCGGTTTAAACCTGTACAATATTGTTTTTTGGTATAACTTTTAGCATTCTCGTTCTGACAGCTTCGCCTATTGTTAAACACAGACACTGCCCGATACCAAAGATCCCTGCATATAAAAATAGACTAGTGATCAAGGTAAAACGCCACGCGAGGAAGAAGTCATGCACATATTGCTGACCGGCGGTACTGGTTTGATAGGACGTCAGCTCTGCCAACACTGGTCGAGCCAGGGGCATCGCCTCACGGTCTGGAGTCGCACGCCTGAAAAAGTGGCGAAAATATGTGGTACTCAGGTGCGAGGCATTGCCCGTCTCGAAGACCTTGGCGAGCAATCGGTGGATGCCGTTATCAACTTGGCGGGTGCGCCAATTGCCGATCGCTTGTGGACTGGCCGGCGCAAAGCGCTGCTCTGGAGTAGTCGGATTACCCTGACCGAAACGTTGCTGGCCTGGTTCGAAAGTCGTGAGCAAAAACCACAGGTGCTGATTTCCGGCTCCGCGGTTGGCTGGTATGGCGATGGTGGTGAGCGCGAGTTGACTGAGAACTCGCCGCCGGTGATCGATGATTTCGCCAGCCAATTGAGCATCGCCTGGGAGGAAACGGCCCTGCGTGCCGAGGCTTTGGGCATTCGGGTAATTTTGCTTCGCACCGGGCTGGTGCTATCCGCCGAGGGCGGTTTTTTGTCACGGTTGTTGCTGCCGTTCAAACTGGGGCTGGGCGGGCCGATCGGCAGTGGTCGGCAGTGGATGCCGTGGGTTCATATCAAGGATCAAATCGCCCTGATTGATTTTCTACTGCATCGCAACGACGCCAGCGGTCCCTATAATGCCTGTGCGCCAAAACCGGTGCGCAATCGCGAATTTGCCAAGACGCTGGGCGCCGTGTTGCACCGCCCGGCGTTCATGCCCATGCCGGCCCTGGCGTTGAGGGTGGGCCTGGGCGAGTTGTCATTGCTGTTGCTGGGTGGCCAGAAAGCCATGCCGGCGCGCTTGCTGGAAGCGGGTTTCACTTTCCAGTTCACTGATTTACGCGCGGCTTTGGACGATCTCTCCAGCCGCCTTTGAAATAGGACGTTGCATGACCGATCACGCGTTGCTTCTGGTCAACCTGGGCTCACCGGCCTCCACCTCGGTGGCGGATGTGCGCAGTTACCTCAATCAATTTCTGATGGACCCATATGTGATCGACCTGCCGTGGCCGGTACGACGCTTGCTGGTGTCGCTGATCCTGTTCAAGCGCCCGGAACAGTCGGCCCACGCCTACGCCTCGATCTGGTGGGAGGAGGGCTCACCGCTGGTGGTGCTCAGCCGTCGCCTGCAACAGGCCATGACCGCCCAGTGGACTCACGGCCCGGTGGAGCTGGCGATGCGTTACGGCGAGCCGTCGATTGAGTCGACCCTGGTGCGCCTGGCCGCCCAGGGCCATAAACGAATTACCCTTGCGCCGCTTTATCCACAGTTCGCCGACAGCACCGTGACCACGGTGATCGAGGAAGCCAAACGTGTCGTGCGCGAGAAAAAACTCGATGTGCAGTTCTCGATTCTCCAGCCGTTCTACGACCAGCCGGAATACCTCGATGCGCTGGTGGCCAGTGCCAAGCCCTATCTGGAGCAGGATCACGATCACCTGCTGCTCAGCTTTCATGGTTTGCCGGAACGGCACCTGACCAAGCTTGATCCGAGCGGCCAGCATTGTTTCAAAAACGAAGACTGCTGCAAGAACGCTTCGCCGGCCGTATTGGCGACGTGCTACCGCGCCCAGTGCCTGCGCACCGCGTCCGAATTTGCCAAGCGCATGGGCTTGGCGCACGGCAAATGGTCAGTGTCATTCCAGTCGCGCCTGGGCCGGGCGAAGTGGATCGAACCCTACACCGAAGCACGCCTCGATGAGCTGGCCAAAAGCGGCGTGAAGAAGATTCTGGTGATGTGCCCGGCGTTTGTTGCCGATTGCATCGAGACGCTTGAGGAAATCGGGGATCGCGGGTTGGAACAGTTCCGCAAAGCGGGAGGGGAGGAGTTGGTGCTGGTGCCGTGTCTTAACGATGATCCGCAGTGGGCGAAGGCGTTGAAAACGTTGTGCGAGCGAGCGCCGTTGGCCCTTTAAAAGCTTCGTCGGAACGCCGCCCGGAGCAAGCCTTGCTCCTACAGGATTTGTGTCGATCCACAATGGTGTGTTCGACCCAATCCTGCAGGAGCAAGGCTTGCCCGCGATAGCGATCTTGAGGCCTGCTTACAACAACGGATCATCCGCCTTCTTGTGCTTCCAGCTGTCATTGCCCGGCAGCAACAGGTTCAGCGCAATCGCCACCACCGCGCACAGCGCGATGCCCTTGAGGCCGAAGTCGTCTGGCCCCGTGCCGGTACCGACCAGCACGCCGCCAATCCCGAACACCAGGGTCACCGAGACAATCACCAGATTGCGCGCCTCGCTCAGATCAATCTTGTGGCGAATCAGCGTGTTCATGCCCACTGCGGCAATCGAGCCGAACAACAGGCACAGGATCCCGCCCATCACCGGCACCGGGATGCTTTGCAGCAGCGCACCGAATTTGCCGACGAACGCCAGGCTGATGGCAAAGATCGCCGCCCAGGTCATGATTTTCGGGTTGTAGTTTTTGGTCAGCATCACCGCGCCGGTGACTTCGGCGTAAGTGGTGTTGGGTGGGCCGCCAAACAGGCCGGCTGCGGTGGTGGCAATGCCATCGCCGAGCAGGGTGCGGTGCAGGCCAGGTTTTTTCAGGTAATCGCGACCGGTCACGCTACCGACTGCGATCACGCCGCCGATATGTTCGATGGCCGGAGCCAGCGCTACCGGGACGATGAACAGAATGGCCTGCCAGTTGAATTCTGGTGCGGTGAAGTGCGGAATCGCAAACCATGGCGCGGCGGCAATCTTCGCAGTGTCGACCACGCCAAAATAGAACGCCATGGCAAAACCGACCAGCACACCGGAGATAATCGGCACCAGGCGGAAAATGCCTTTACCGAACACTGCGACGATCACGGTGGTCAGCAGCGCCGGCATCGAGATCAGCATCGCGGTCTGGTAATGAATCAGCTCGGAACCGTCACCAGCCTTGCCCATCGCCATGTTGGCGGCAATCGGCGCCATGGCCAGGCCGATGGAAATGATCACCGGACCAATCACCACGGGTGGCAGCAACCGGTCAATGAAACCGGTGCCTTTGATCTTCACGGCCAGGCCGAGGAAGGTGTAGACGAAACCTGCCGCCATCACGCCGCCCATGGTCGCTGCGAGGCCGAACTGGCCCTTGGCGAGGATGATCGGGGTGATGAAGGCAAAACTCGACGCCAGGAACACCGGCACCTGACGCCCGGTGACGATCTGGAACAAAATGGTCCCCAGACCTGCGGTGAACAGCGCCACATTCGGGTCGAGGCCGGTAATCAGCGGCATCAACACCAGGGCGCCGAACGCCACGAACAGCATCTGTGCACCCGACAGCACCGTGCGCCAGAGCGGATCGTTGAACTCTTGCGGCATGCTCAAGCGTCCTTCTGCTTGGTGCCGAAGATCTTGTCACCGGCATCGCCCAGGCCCGGGATGATGTAACCGTGCTCATTGAGTTTTTCGTCGATGGAGGCGGTGTAGATCATCACGTCCGGGTGAGCTTTGCCAACGGCAGCGATGCCTTCGGGAGCTGCCACCAGGACCATGGCGCGAATGTCCCGGCAACCGGCCTTTTTCAGCAGATCGATGGTTGCGACCATGGAACTGCCGGTGGCGAGCATCGGGTCGATGATCATCGCCAGGCGTTCGTTGATTTCCGGAACGAGTTTTTCCAGGTAGGTGTGAGCCTGCAGGGTTTGTTCGTTGCGGGCCACGCCTACAGCGCTGACTTTGGCTCCCGGGATCAGGCTCAGCACGCCTTCGAGCATGCCGATACCGGCGCGCAGGATTGGCACCACGGTAATTTTCTTGCCGGCGATTTTCTCCACCGACACGGTGCCGCACCAACCTTCGATATCGTAGGTTTCCAGCGGCAGGTCTTTGGTGGCTTCATAGGTCAGCAGGGCACCGACTTCCTGAGCGAGCTCACGGAAATTCTTCGTGCTAATGTCTGCGCGGCGCATAAGGCCAAGTTTATGACGGATCAGCGGATGGCGGATCTCTTGGATGGGCATGGGGAAAGGCTCCGGCGGCGGGCAAAAAAACCGGCCTAGATTAATCTATCCGAGGGTGTTGTCCTATAGACATACAGTACGTTAGTCCACAAACGCTTGATCTGGCCTCGCTTGATGCGTACCTTTGCCCGCTTTTCCTGAATCCGTCCCTCCCTGGAGAGCGCCATGCCTGCTGATCTCGAGCATATCCGTCAAATCATGCGAGAGGCTGACTGCCTGTACACCGAAGCTGAAGTCGAGGCGGCCATCGCCCGTGTCGGTGCACACATCAACGAACAGCTGGCTGACACCAACCCGGTGGTGTTCTGTGTCATGAACGGCGGCCTGATTTTCGCCGGCAAGCTGCTGACCCATTTGCACTTCCCGCTGGAAGCTTCCTATCTGCACGCCACCCGATATCGCAACGAAACCAGCGGCGGCGACCTGTTCTGGAAGGCCAAGCCGGAAGTTTCGTTCCTCGATCGCGACGTGCTGATCATCGACGACATCCTCGATGAAGGGCACACCCTGGGCGCGATCATCGACTACTGTAATCACGCTGGTGCGCGCAAAGTGCACACTGCCGTGCTGATCGACAAGGACCACGACCGCAAGGCTCGCCCGGACCTCAAAGCCGATTTCGTCGGCCTGCCGTGCATCGACCGATACATCTTCGGTTACGGCATGGACTACAAAGGCTACTGGCGTAACGCCAACGGGATTTTTGCTGTTAAAGGCATGTAAGCCCCGCCGTACCTCAAAAGATCGCAGCCTTCGGCAGCTCCTACAGGGGATTGATGTACATCCCGTAGGAGCTGCCGAAGGCTGCGATCTTTTGCTTTTAATGCCGTGATAAAGTGCTCGGCCCCGCCCTCCGGAGCCCGTCATGAGTCTTTTGATCCGTAGCTGCGCCACCCTGTTGCTGACCTTCAGCCTGCCTCTGGCCGCTGCTCCGGCGCCGCTGCACGCGCAGTTTCTGCCGCCGGATGACCTGACCCTGCGTGACGCTGAGCCGGAGCAACAACAACTGTTGCAGGTCACCGAGTATTCGGTGGTGGTGGGTAGCCAGCGCCAGTCCACCCAACAGCCGATCCCGGTCACGTCGCCACTGCTGATCCGCCTCAAGGGCAAATCCTTGAACAAGGGGGCGAGCATCAATCAAGTGCTGGTCAACTTCGATGGTGAAAGCAAAAGTCTGAAAAAGCCGATCTATGACGAAAAAAGCAAAACCCTGACGCTCTACTACCCGCTGGCTCAATACCGGGTGGTGATCGATCTGCTGCGCAACGACACGGTGTATTGCCAGTTCCTCAGCTACGCCAACGGCCATGTCTGGGCCGATCTGCACACCGGCAGCGTTCGTTCGCGTTGAGCCCGGCGTCAATCGAGGGGTAAACTGCCCGCCCCGTGAAATGTCTGCGAGCTGGAGTCGGCAATGCGTAAAGATAAGAAGCAAGTGATTGGTGACGAGATCGGCGATAAGCAGATCAAACTGTTCCTCGATTTTGAACCGGTCGACGCCACTTCCCCGTCCCTGCATAAACTGATCAAGGCTTATCGCGGCCTGCGCATCGATGATTTCGAGCGATTCCTGACGTTTTTCGTCGAGGCCGGGTTTGATCTGGATGGCAAGGATGAGCACGGCAATGATTTCGTCGCGGTGATCAAGGATCAGCGTAATGCGGCTGACTACGTCGAATTGATCGCCAAGGCTCGTGGCTAAGATCAAAAGCCAGGATCAAAAGATCGCAGCCTCGTTTCACTCGACAGCTCCTACCAGCTCCTACAGGGATTGTGGCCACCCGACAATGTTCGGTATGACGTGGTCCCTGTAGGAGCTGCCGAAGGCTGCGATCTTTTTCGTAGGCAAACGAAGACAAAAAAACGCCCCGCTCTCACTGAGAACGGGGCGTTTTTTATGGCGCCGAATCAAGCGTAGCTTTCGGTCTCGTTGCTGGCTTCAACCAGTTCCAGCGCGACGTTGTTGTGCGCGTTGATCTTGCGATACAGCGCAGCGTCGGTTTCCAGAACCTTTTCCCGGGCCGGGAAGATTTCCGCGAGCTTGGCAGCCCATTCGCTGGACGCCTTGTTCGGGAAGCACTTCTCGATCAGCTCAAGCATGATCGAAACGGTTACCGAAGCGCCCGGCGATGCGCCGAGCAATGCAGCAAGAGAGCCGTCCTTGGCCGCGACCAGTTCGGTACCGAACTGCAAGACGCCGCCCTTTTTCGGGTCCTTCTTGATGATCTGCACCCGTTGGCCGGCCACTTCCAGGCGCCAGTCCTCGGCTTTCGCTTCGGGGTAGAAGCGGCGCAGGGATTCCAGGCGTTGTTCCATCGATTGCATCACTTCGCTGACCAGGTACTTGGTCAGGTCCATGTTGTTTTTCGCCACGGCCAGCATCGGGCCGATGTTGCCGGCGCGTACCGACATCGGCAGGTCCATGAAAGAACCGTGCTTGAGAAACTTGGTGGTGAAACCGGCGTATGGCCCGAACAGCAGCGACTTCTTGCCATCGACTACGCGGGTGTCCAGGTGCGGCACGGACATCGGTGGCGAGCCAACCGCGGCCTGACTGTAGACCTTGGCCTGGTGGTGCTTGACCACTTCAGGGTTGTCGCAACGCAGCCATTGGCCACTGATCGGGAAGCCGCCGAAGCCTTTGCTTTCTTCAATGCCCGAGGCCTGCAACAACGGCAATGCCGCGCCGCCAGCGCCGAGGAAGACAAACTTGGCGTCGACTTCGCGGGTGTTGCCGCTGTTCACGTCCTTGATGCTGACGGTCCAGTCGCTGCCATTACGCTTCAGGCCAGTGACGCGCTTGCAGTACTTGACCTGTGCATCGGGTGCGCTGGTCAGGTGCTTGAGCAGTTGATTGGTCAGTGCGCCAAAGTTGACGTCGGTGCCGTTCATCACGCGGGTGGCCGCGAGGACTTCGTCGGCCGGACGGCCCGGCATCATCAGTGGCATCCACTCGGCCATCTTGGCCTTGTCTTCGGTGTATTCCATGTCGGCGAAGGCGTGGTGCTTGCTCAGCACGTTAAAGCGATCCTTGAGGAAGGACACGCCGTTGTCGCCTTGCACGAAGCTCAGGTGCGGCACCGGGCTGATGAAGGATTTGCACGAGCCGAAGGTGCCTTTTTTGGTCAGGTAAGACCAGAACTGCTTCGACACCTCAAACTGGGTGTTGATGTGCACGGCTTTCTTGATGTCGACGGTGCCGTCGGCGGCCTGAGGCGTGTAGTTGAGCTCACACAGCCCGGCGTGACCGGTACCGGCGTTGTTCCACGGGTTGGAACTCTCCGCAGCACCGGAATCCATCAGCTCGACGACTTCCAGCTTGATCGCGGGGTCGAGCTCTTTGAGCAGTACAGCGAGGGTGGCACTCATGATGCCGGCCCCTACGAGTACTACGTCGACTGCTTCGTTATGCGCCATTTAACGCGTCTCCAAAATCTGCAGCACCAAATTGTCGGCATAGCTGCCAGGCGTTCCGGGGCGTGTCAGTGATGCCCCAGGTACTCATGGCCAGGATCGCCATGTCCGAATCTTCGCAATTTTTCGCAACTTCGACGGACGCTACCGGCCGGGCTTATGAATCACATGAACTCATTTCATCGCGCGACTGGCAATTCGACTTATGGTCGAGACATCCGTTTGTGCAACCAAATCCGTAGCGGACAGGCTTCAGGCTCCGGTGTTCGAGGAGTACTCGGTCCTGTGTCGTTGGGCTGTTTCAGACGCTAATGGTGCATGTTCAGACGCAAAACTATTCATTTGCTCGCCACACTCTTGTGAAGTTGTGAAAACCCGTTTTTTTCACGCTCTTTTGAAGACGTGAACCTCAAAAAAGGGCTGTCCCAGCCTGGCACCGTGCCCGGATGGATTGCCGCCATGGGATACATGACAGGCAAAACGGGCAAACAGCTCAGTAACCGAGCGTAATGACAGCTCTGCAGATTCGCGAAAAGTGGGGTTTTTGCTCAGGGAACAGCAAGCGCGCCAGCTTCACTCGATCTGTGTGGGCGGCTCTCTGTGGGCGGTGCGGGGGTGTCAATACCGAGGTATTAACGATGCTGCGAGGCCCGATCAGGAGACGTCCTTATAATCGGGGTGAGATTGTATCTAAGAAACGCAGGGAAATGGACGTGTTTAATGACTTTTATTAGGCGCCTGGTCAGGTGGTCAACAGCTGTTGAGCGCGTGCGCGTGGCTGGCGCTGGCTGATGCGGGCGCTGGCGGGCAGGGGATGGTGCAGCCAGTTGAGGCGGATTTCTTCAATTTCGACCCAGCCATCGCCCATGGGCTGGAGGCTGCACTGCTTGAAAGCCTGGCAGTGGCCGTTGCGGTCGAGCAGGGCAAAGCTGCGGTGCAATGGGCGTGGCGCGAACAGCGAGATCAGATAACGCATGGCGAAGTACCTTGTGGGGGCTGCTGTGAAGAATGCCCGTGAGCCGTGACATGGAAGTGTAAGGACGATGACATATCTGTGACAGGAGCCGCGGTCTTAAAGGTGTGCCAGAAATTTCAGTAATGTCTGTAGTCCCCTAGTTCGTCGCAGTCGCCCACCGCTATACTGCGGGCCTGTTTGTGCCTGATTCTGGAGAGAAGAGCATGTTGCAACGCCTGTTGTTCGGTTTGATCACTGTGACCAGTTTGACCCTGGTTGGCTGCGCCCACAGCCCGCAACAACTGAGCCCGGAACCGAAGCTGACCACTCAGCTGGCGCCGGTTGGCCATGGCCAGCAGGTTGTGGTGCGTGTGGTGGACGGCCGTCCGTCGCCAACCCTGGGGACCCGTGGCGGTCTATACCCTGAGACCAGCGCAATCACCGTACAGGGCGCGCAGATTCTGCCGAAGCTGCAAGCCCAGGCCGAAGCGGCCGTGCGTTTGCTGGGCTTCACCCCGGTGTCCAACGGCATGAACGCGCCGCAGTTGACCGTGACCCTGGCGGAGCTGAAGTATCAGTCGCCTAAAGAAGGCATGTACGTGACTGAAGCGACCATCGGCGCGACCTTCCGCTCCGATGTGCAGAATGCCAACCGTCGCTACAGCGGCCGTTACGGTGCTTCCCTGGATCAGCGTTTCGGTATGGCACCGAACCAGGAAACCAACACCAAGCTGGTCAGCGATGTATTGAGCGACGCGCTGACGCGCCTGTTCAAGGACCCGACCGTGGGTCAGATTCTCGGCGAATAACGCGAGCCCCGTAGGAGCTGCCGAAGGCTGCGATCTTTTGATCTTGTTCAAGACCGCTGAAGATCAAAAGATCGCAGCCTTCGGCAGCTCCTACAAGGCGTGCCAGCCGACATCCATATTGGATGTTAAGCCGTCATCGCGGGCAAGCCTCGCTCCTACAGGGATCTAAAGCGTCACGCTGCTTCGGAGTAAAACTCCAGCACACTCACGCCGGTCAGCAAATCCGTTTCCGGCAGGTCCGCATGTTGATGCCCGCCCAGCGCGCAATACACCAGCCAGTGGCGGTCCTGGACGTTGAAGGCAAGGCTGCCAACGAGATTCTGTTGTTCGTCGCTTTGGGCGATGAGGTAGAGGCGGTCCTGGTTTTCGGCGTGCAGCATGTTGAACTCTGAGTCGGTTTCGAGGGGCGCCAGACTGGCGCATTCAGATGACGATGCCGTGACGCCGGTCAGGAATCGGCCTAGTGGTGCGTTATTTGTCGCAAAGGGGAGGGCAGGCGGGCAGGCTTTCGGTAGAATTCGCGCCGCAGTCGTCGGTCCGGCGTCTGCCACCCTGGTTCTGCCCGAGGCCCGTGATGTCGTTGCATTTGATTTCGCTGTTTACCAACCATCCCGCCAAATTGATCAACTTGCTGGCCTTGCTGTTGGCCTTCCCGGGCAGTTGGTTGCTGCACGCCACTCGTCGCCGCGAACAGCGCGCGCTGGCCGTTCTTGAGGCGGCCACCCAGAACCGCCGCGTCGATGATCCGATGTTGATGCTCGACAGCGCGACGATGCGGATGAATCGGTTTTTCTATCGATTCGGCTTCGCTTGCCTGGGCGTGGCGCTGGTGGTGTCGTGGGTCAGCACACGGTTTTGAGAAAAAGATCGCAGCCTGCGGCAGCTCCTACAGTTACCGCGTGCGCCGGATACGCCACGGCCCCCGTAGGAGCTGCCGAAGGCTGCGATCTTTTGATCTGAAACACCAACAAAAACGGCGCCCGCAGGCGCCGTTGTCGTATCTGGTCAAACCGCTTAAAGCGCCAACCCCGCCTTCACTCGATACTGATTCCTCACCGGCGTCGCATATTGCAGCACCATGAACGGCCGATGCGCCTCAGGGCAAGCGTCCAGGCGTCGCTGCCATTCTTCCTGAGCCTTGGCCAATTCATCGGCGGCAAACACCTCGGTCGCTTTCGGCACCTGCAGGTGCGGATCCGCGCCCTTCCACATGGCGTACGCCAGGTAGTGCACCGGGAACAACCGGTAGCCGCCGAGGATTTGCCGGTCCATTTCGATCGCTAATTGCTTGGTGTCATCGAACAACTCGGTGATTGGCGTGGCAAAGTTCACGTGGACGCGTCCCTTGTAGCCAGTGATGCCCTTGGCAATGCTCACGTCATCCTCGCCCGGCACCTTGGTGTAGCTGCCGGTGGTGGCGCGGATAAACAGTTCGCGGGCCTTGGCCTGGTCGCACGGGTCGTATTCGTAGCTGATCGACACCGGGGTGAGGTTCAGCGACTGAATGACCTCGCCGAACGGCTCGTCCTTGCGGCTCATGTGGAACATCTTGAGGATCGCCGACTCGGTACGGTCGTCGCCGTCCTTGGCCCGGCCTTCGGCCTGGGCGATCCAGATCGAGGCGCAGTCGTTGCGGATCGAGTGGTTGATGTAGGCCGACAGCAGCTGATAAGCAGCCATCTTCTCGCGGCGACCGGTGATCGAACGGTGCACGATGAAGCTCTTGTTCAGGCGCATCAAATCGCTGACAAAGGGCTTTTGCAGCAGGTTGTCGCCAATGGCAATACGCGGGGTCGGCAGGCCGGCGTGGTACACGGCATAGTTGACGAAGGCCGGGTCCATCACGATGTCGCGGTGGTTGGCGATGAACAGGTAAGCGCTGCCAGACTTGAACTGCTCGACGCCGGTGTAGGTCACGCCGTCAGTGGCGCGCTCGATGGTGTGGTCGACGTACACCTCGACTTTGTCTTGCAAGGTGGCCACCGAGTTGACGCCGGCGAACTCACGGCGCAGCCGATGAGCTATAAGAGGTTTGAGCATCCAGCCGAAAGCACCGGCGTAACGCGGGAAGCGGAAGTGGATGAGGATATCTAGAAGCGCCTTGTCGCCGAGCAGCCGTGCCAGCACCGCTGGGACTTCGCTGTCGTCGTAAGGTCGGATGGCATCGAATTCGCCCATCATGCTCTCTTGTTAGAAACGGCTAGGGTAAGTAAAGGTTTTGATCGAAAACCAACGGGGCACGGTCTGAAAAGTTAGCCAGACAAAAATAGCCCTGCAAATAGACCGGCGATTATACGCACAAGTCACCTGGGAGACCGCGATGCTGGAAACCGAGCGCTACGAATGTCCGTATTGTGGTGAAGAGGCCGAGGCCGTGCTGGACTTGTCCGGCGGTGATCAGACCTATATCGAAGACTGTCCGGTGTGTTGTCGTCCGATCACGTTTGTCCTGCAGACCGACGGTCAGGAATGGTTGCTCGAAGTTCATAGCGAGAACGAATGAAAGGGGCGCTCCATGCAGCGAATCTACGAACCGGAAAACCTGATGGAAGGCGAATTGCTGCAAAGCATGCTCGCCAGCGAGGGCATCGAAGCCCATCTGGTGGGGCGCGATTTGCTCGGCGGCACCGGCGAGTTGCCGATCTTCGGCCTGCTGGGCCTATCGGTGGATAACGACCAGGCTGAGTACGCCAGGGAGCTGATCACCGCCTACAATGCCGCGCTGCCGATGCCCGGTGATGAACCGGAAAGTTTCCCCGGCACGCTGGTCTGTTAGGCTGGCGTTCGTTTTATCAAGAGTCGTGTTGCCCCATGTGTGGACGTTATGCCCTGTTTCGCTGGAACCCCGCCTTCGCGGCCCTGCCTGGCTTTCCTGCCGATCAGCAGGCCCAGTGGAATATTTCCCCCAACGATTCGGTGTTGATGCTGCGTGCCGGCCCTGAGGGGCAGCGCGAACTGGCCCGCGCCCGCTGGGGCCTGACGCCGCCGTGGCTGACCGATCTGTCGCGTACCCCGGCCCATGCCCGCGCCGAAACCGTCGCCGAACAGCCGATGTTTCGCCAGGCCTTGCGCGAGCGCCGTTGCCTGTTGCCGGCCAATGGCTTCTACGAATGGCGCGGCATGACGCGCAAGCGTCCGTATTGGCTGACGCCGGGGGAGGGTTCGGCGCTGTTTTTCGCGGCGATCTGGGAAGCGTATCCGGTACAGGAACAGGTGTGGCTGAGCACGGCGGTGATTACTCAACCGGCGGCGAGTCAGCGTCGGCCGTTGATTCTCGATGAGGCGGGGCAGGCAGCCTGGCTGAATCCCGAGACGCCATTGCATGTGTTGCAAGGGTTGCTGGCCAGTGAGCCCGCGGCGTTGCGCGAGCGGGTGCTGGCGAATCTGGTGAATGATCCGAAGCTCAATGGGCCGGAGTGTTTGACCCTGGGTTAAATAGCGTTATCGAAAAGATCGCAGCCTTCGGCAGCTCCTACATAGGGCGGCGTACACCGTGTAGGAGTTGCCGAAGGCTGCGATTTTTTGATCTTGCTTTTAAACCTTGAACTGATTGATCAACCGCCGCTGCTGTTCCGCCAATTTGGTCAGGTCCGCACTCGCCGCGCTCGATTCATTCGCCCCGCCCGCCACTTCATTGGCCACTTGCCCAATGTTGATCACGTTCCGGTTGATGTCATCCGCCACCGCACTCTGTTCCTCGGCCGCGCTGGCAATCTGCGTGTTCATGTCGTTGATCACCGACACCGCCTGAGTAATCGTCTCCAGCGCCTCGGCGGCCTTGGCCGCGTCATTATGGTCCAGTGCGTTTTTTCCCTAGCCGATGTAGGTGCCGAGGATTTTCGGGTTCTTGGTGACGTTTTCCTTGATCAGGCTGATCAACTGCTCACGGCTGATGTTCAGTTGTGGTTGGCCATCGGCCTGCGGCGTGCCGATCAGTTCGTTGACCCGCACCAGGCCGCCGGCAATCAGCAGCGGCGCTTCGAGTTCACGCTGGATCTGACTGACCTGGGTTTGCGCCAGGGACGTCAAGCGTTGCTCGATGACTTGTTCGAACTGCGCCTGGGTCCGTTCCTGGACCATGTCTTGCGTCCGGGCGCTGGAAAACAGCGCGTACAGCACCAGGGCTGCCACCACACTGAGAACGATAGCGCCGGCCAGGGCCGCCACGGAAAACTGGATCGACTTGAATTTCATGGGTGCTCCGCACGCAAGAGGACGTCTGCGCTGCTGTATCGGCAGGGGATTCGGGGACCATGAGCGGGTAATGGCGAAATGACTGTTTTGGAGCGCTGGATGTCGCAAATGAGGCCGTGCGGGCGGGGTGTGCGGTGATGTGTGAATTTTTTCCTGCCGCGATCAAGGTCTTCTCTGAAAAGTAGCGTGCTACACGTCTGTTGTATCTGGCGCCGATACAATTCACGCCCTAGGATACGCGGCATGTTTTCAGGGAGCTTTTGGATGAACAAGACATTGGTTGTAAGTGCAATGAGCGTGGCATTGCTGCTCGCCGGTTGTCAGTCGGTCAACACCACCAGCGGCGGAGCCGTCGGCGTTGAGCGCAAGCAGTACATGTTCAGCATGCTGTCCTCGGATGAGGTCAACCAGATGTATGCCCAGTCCTATCAGAAGACAGTCGGGGAGGCGACGAGCAAAGGCGAGCTGGACAAAACCAGTACCGATGCCAGGCGCATCCAGGCCATTGCCGATCGGCTGATTGCCCAGGCGCCGAACTTCCGTCCGGATTCGGCCCAGTGGAAGTGGGAAGTCAACCTGATCAAGAGCGATGAACTCAACGCCAACTGCGGTCCTGGCGGCAAGATCATTTTCTACACCGGGCTGATCGACAGCCTGAAACTCACCGACGATGAAATCGCCGCAGTCATGGGGCATGAAATCGCCCACGCCCTGCGTGAGCATGGTCGTGAAGCAATGTCCAAGGCCTATGGCATCGAAATGGCCAAGCAGGGTGCTGGCGCCTTGTTCGGTCTGGGGCAGGACAGCCTGGCCCTGACCGACACCGTGGCCAATTACGGTATGACGTTGCCCAACAGCCGCGCCAACGAAAACGAAGCCGACCTGATCGGCCTGGAACTGGCGGCTCGCGCTGGCTACAACCCGAATGCCGCGATCACCTTGTGGAACAAGATGAGCAAGGCTTCCGAAGGTTCGTCGCCGGAATTCATGAGCACTCACCCGGCGTCGACCAGTCGGATTGCTTCGCTGCAGGCAGCGATTCCGAAGGTGATGCCGTTGTACGAGAAAGCTGCGAAGTCCTGATATTCATGGGGCGAGGCTGCTGACGCCTTCGCGAGCAAGCCCGCTCCCACATTGGATCACCAGTGCTCACAAATATTGTGGCCACCGAGATTCCCCTGTGGGAGCGGGCTTGCTCGCGAAGAACGATAACGCGGTCTACCGACCTACGCCGTCAAACCCACCCACTGCTCTGCATCGCCTTGTAAACGGCGACAATCGCCAGCACAAAGAACGCCGCCGCCGCCAGGCGACGAATCAAGGTCAATGGCAGTTTGTCCGCCGCAAAGTTACCGGCCAATACCACGGGTACGTTAGCGATCAACATACCGGCGGTGGTGCCGATGATCACCAGCCATAGGTCCGGGTATTGCGCGGCGAGCATCACGGTGGCGACCTGGGTCTTGTCGCCCATTTCGGCGAGGAAGAACGCGATCAGCGTGGTCAGGAACGGCCCGAACTTGCGGGCTGTACTGGCTTCGTCGTCGTCCATCTTGTCCGGTACCAGGGTCCACAACGCGGTCGCGGTAAAGCTCGCGGCGAGGATCCAGTGCAGCGTTGCATTGGTGAAGAAGCTACCAAACCAGGCACCTACCGCACCGGCTGCCGCGTGGTTGGCCAGAGTCGCGGCGACGATGCCGGCGATGATCGGCCAGGGTTTGCGAAAGCGAGCGGCGAGAATGAGCGCGAGCAGTTGCGTCTTGTCGCCGATTTCGGCCAAGGCAACGATTGCGGTGGGAACGAGAAGAGAATCCAGCATCAGGGTTTTCCTAAGGGGCGGGTCGACACGGCTATGACACGTACAGCCTTCCCGCCCCGGGTAAGGTGTTCGTGTCATAGGTCTTGTCAAACCCTGGCGATCCGTCTGTGCGGACGCTTGGGTCGCATACGCCATGGTCTGTTGACCAAGTATGTTGACGTATGCCGGACGAGCATGGCGCTCGTGGGAGACTACTCCCCTAGGACGGAGCGGATTCTGCCTAGGCAAATCCGATTGGGCAAGCCTCTTTTTTAAAAGAAGTTTCAGCCGCGTTTGGCCCGGTAGATCCGGAAACCCTGTCCTTCGGCCTTGATCGCACACACGCCAAGGTGCTCTTCGATCAGCGGTTGATACTTCAGGAAGCTGTTCGCCACCAAGCGCAATTCTCCACCGTTTTTCAGATGTTTGGCTGCTTTTCGCAGCAAGTTCTCGGTCGCGAAATAATCGGTGTGCACCCCGACGTGGAACGGTGGGTTGCTCAAAATCGCACTCAAACCCATCGGTGCCGCGTCGATACCATCACCGGTAATCACCTCGGCTTCCAGACCGTTGGCGGCCAATGTCAGACGACTGCTGGCGGCGGCAAACGCATCCACGTCGAGCAGCGTGACCTGATTGTGTGGATAACGACGCTTGACCGCCGCACCCAACACGCCGGCACCGCAACCGAAGTCCAGCAAGTGGCCGCTCGGCAATTTGTCCAGATGCTCCAGCAACAGCGCGCTGCCGCGATCCAGGCGACCGTGGCTGAAGACGCCCGGCAGGCTGATGACTTTCAGCGGCCCTTCGGCCAATGGCAGTTCGTATTCCTGGGCCAGGCTCTCCAGCGACCTGGCTTCTGGCGCATTGGCCACGGTGACCTGCCACAGTTGGCAATGCCGGGCGCTGTCGAGCTTGCGCGGTTTGCCGAACGGGTTCAGTTGTTTGGCCGCGCCTTCGATACCGCTGCGTTTTTCACCGACCAGGTATAACTCGCGCCCGGCCAGACGCGAGGCGAGGGCGTTAAGGATGTAGTCGGTCAAATCCTTGGACTTGGGCAGAAACACCACGGCGGTTTCGAATTCGCGCTCGGGCGCGTTCACGCCAAACTGGCTGCGCTCGGCGAAGCGTGCGTCCAGCGCTGCTTGATCGCCGGCATGCCAGCACCAGCCGTGGGCGTCGGGCAGGCGGCCCAGCAAGTCGTCGGCCGGCAAACCGGCCAGCAACACCGAACCCTGGAACAATTCGGCCTGACGAAGCAGTACTTCACTGCGCGGATCCATACTCTGCTCCTTGAAAAAAGTGCGGCAGTTTATCAACTGACGACCCGCAGCGCTGTACCGCTGAAGAATGCCTGCGCGTTTTCGGTCAACTGGCCAACGATCCGCTGCCGCGCTTCGCGACTGCCCCAGGCGTTGTGCGGGGTGACAATCAGTCGAGGAATGTCATGGGCCAGCAGTGGATTGCCGGCGGTCGGTGGCTCGACGCTCAGCACATCGGTGGCCGCGCCGCCTAAATGACCATTGCGCAAGGCGGCAGCCAGCGCCTGTTCGTCGATCAAGCCACCGCGCGCGGTGTTGACCACGAAGGCCCGGGTTTCATCGAGGCCAGCTCACGGGCGCCGATGAAGTGTCGGGTGTGTTCGTTGAGCGGGCAGTGCAGGGTCAGGGCGTCGATTTGTGGCAGCAGTTCATTCAGCGGCAAGCGATCCGGGCGGGCAGGGCGACCGGGAATCTGCCCGAGCACTACGCGCATGCCAAAGGCTTCGGCCAGTCGTGCGACCGCGCCACCCAATTCACCATGACCGAGCAGGCCGAGGGTTTTGCCTTCCAGTTCGACGATCGGGTAATCCAGCAGGCAGAACTGTTTGGCCTGCTGCCAGCGCCCTTCGCCGACGGCTTTTTGGTAGTCCGCCAGGCGTGTCGCCAGATTGAGCAACAGCATGATCGTGTGCTGGGCCACCGACGGCGTGCCGTAACCCTGGCAGTTGCACACGGTAATCCCGTGGGCGCGGGCGGCGGCCAGATCGACGTTGTTGGTACCGGTGGCGGTGATCAGGATCAGCTTCAATTCAGGGCTGGCGGACATGGCGGCGGCATCGATCAGGATCTTGTTGCTGATGGCGACGTTGGCGCCCTTGAGGTGCTCGATCACCTGATCCGGCGTGGTCTGGGCGAACAACTGCAAGTTGCTGAAACACTCGCGCAAAGGACTCAGGTCGAGGTCACCGAGATCCAGGGACGGGTGGTCGAGGAAAACGGCGCGGTGAGAGTTCGTCATCAACTGTACCTTTTGTGCAATGAACTGAAGGCGTAATCTGCCGAGCCTACCAGATGAAACAAATGGTTACGCACTACGCCAGAGTCGTTCGGCTAATGCAGATGCAAGCGCTGCATGTGTAGCAGCTGGCGAAGCCTGCGTTCGGCTCGGGCCGCGTTCGGACGAAGCAGTCGTAAATCCTGAGCCCGCGTTTCTCTGTAACACCGCATCGCCTGAATTCACGACTGCTGCGTCCGAACGCAGGCTTCGCCAGCTGCTACAAGGGTGTGGTTTGCCCCGGTTATTTTATTGATCTGCCCCAGAGGAGCCCCCATGTACTGGACAGAGTTTTTGACCGTTGCCCTGATTCACCTGCTGGCCGTCGCCAGTCCCGGCCCGGACTTTGCCGTGGTGGTGCGTGAGAGCGTGACCCACGGTCGTCGCGCCGGGACCTGGACCGCGCTGGGTGTGGGTACGGCGATTTTCCTGCACGTCGGTTATTCGCTGCTCGGCATCGGCCTGATCGTGTCCCAGTCGATCGTGCTGTTCAACGCCTTGAAATGGGCCGCCGCCGCGTACCTGTTGTACATCGGCTTCAAGGCCCTGAGGGCACAGCCGGCCAAACCGGTGGCGGACGATTTACACAAGGAAGTCGGCGAACGCACCGCGCGTGGCGCGTTCACTTCGGGCTTCGTGACCAATGGTTTGAACCCGAAAGCCACGCTGTTCTTCCTGTCGTTGTTCACCGTGGTGATCAACCCGCACACGCCGCTGGCGGTGCAGGCCGGTTACGGGGTTTACCTCGCGGTGGCGACAGCTTTCTGGTTCTGCCTGATGGCGATGCTGTTCAGCCAACAGCGTGTGCGTGCAGGTTTTGCCCGCATGGGCCACTGGTTCGACCGGACCATGGGCGCGGTACTGATCGCCATCGGTGTGAAGCTCGCGTTCACCGAGATGCATTGATAGACCGTAAAAAGAGCGAAAAACACGGATCCCTGTAGGAGCTGCCGAAGGCTGCGATCTTTTGATCTTGGGCGATTTTGATACCGCTGAAGATCAAAAGATTGCAGCCTTCGGCAGCTCCTACACGGGATTGAGTTCGCTCAGTTTGTTCAGTGCACTCAGGTATTCCCGGGGATTCTCCCCGAGCAATCGACGGAACATCGCGCTGAACGCCCGAGCGTTGCCGTAACCCAGATCCTGCGCGACGCTCTGCACGCTTTCTCCGGCGAGCAGGCGGGGCAGGGCTTCCATCAGGCGCAGTTGCTGGCGCCAGGCATTGAAATTCATCTTCAGTTGTTGCTGGAACAGCCGCGCCAGGGTTCGTGAACTGGCGCCGACCTGCTGTGCCCAGTCTTCCAGCGTGTTGGGATGATCCGGTGCGCGCAGCAGTGCCAGGCTGTTCGGATTGGCCTACGTGGATGGTTGGGCCGTGATTGTACTGGGCGCGGTGTTTGGCCAGGTCACGGTGAATGACGCGATGGTCGCCAACTTCGTTGCGCCGCAATGGCAATCCCGGTTTTTTGCGCTGCGTTACTGTTTATCGTTCGGTGCCAGTGCTACTGCGATACCGCTGATTTCGTTCGTCGAACCACGCCAGGGATTTGTAGGGATTTATCTGATATTGGCGGGTTTTGCGGCGTTGACCTTCGTCGCTGCATTGGTTTTCCCACGGACGCCGTCTGAGGCTGCTGTAGGACAAATGGCGTAACCGATGACGAAATCCTGAAAATGCTGGCGCAAAGCTAGCATTTGTACGGCTGTGCAAATCATTCCTTTGACTGATTTGGCTGCGGTATAACGGCTCTAGAGTACTAAGTGTCCTGTCTCACCAAGACTGTTCCTTTTTGACGGCGTCTGTTGCCGTCATGCTGCGTTGCCGCTCCTCGCCATAGCGGCCTATGACTCGTCGCGGCGCCTTGCCAGACGGCAACAGCCACTCGTCAAAAGAAGAACGTATTGGTGAGACAGGACACTTCTTTAGTAGCCAACACCGTGCAGTCAGAAAAGGGATTCTTATGTTGCAGACTCGCGTTATCCCGCCCGCCGAAGGCGCTTACCAGTATCCGTTGCTGATCAAACGACTGCTGATGTCCGGCGCTCGTTACGAGAAAACCCGCGAGATCGTGTACCGCGACCAGTTGCGCTACAGCTATCCGACGCTGATCGAGCGGGTCGCACGGCTGGCCAACGTGCTGACGGCGGCCGGGGTCAAGGCCGGGGATACCGTCGCGGTGATGGACTGGGACAGCCATCGCTACCTGGAATGCATGTTCGCCATCCCGATGATCGGCGCGGTGATCCACACCATCAACGTGCGCCTGTCACCGGAACAGATCCTCTACACCATGAACCACGCCGAGGACCGCTTTGTGCTGGTCAACAGCGAGTTTGTGGGGCTGTACCAGGCCATCGCCGGGCACCTGACCACGGTTGAGAAAACCCTGCTGCTGACCGACCTGCCAGAGAAAACCGCCGATTTGCCGAACCTTGTCGGCGAGTACGAGCAACTGCTGGCTGCCGCGAGTCCGCAGTACGAGTTCCAGGATTTCGACGAAAATTCCGTCGCGACCACCTTCTACACCACCGGCACCACCGGCAATCCGAAAGGCGTGTACTTCACTCACCGGCAACTGGTGCTGCACACCATGGGCGTGTCGACCATCATGGGGTCCATCGACAGCGTGCGGCTGTTGGGCACCAACGATGTCTATATGCCAATTACGCCGATGTTCCATGTGCACGCCTGGGGCTTGCCGTATGTGGCGACGATGCTCGGGCTCAAGCAGGTTTACCCAGGGCGTTACGACCCGGAGTACCTGGTGGAGCTGTGGCGCAAGGAGAAGGTCAGTTTTTCCCACTGCGTGCCGACCATTTTGCAAATGGTCCTCAACGCCAAGGCGGCGCAGAACGTCGATTTCGGTGGCTGGAAAATCGTCATCGGCGGCAGCGCGTTGAACCGCACGTTGTACGAAGCCGCCAAGACCAAGGGCATTCAATTGACCGCCGCGTACGGCATGTCGGAAACCGGGCCGTTGGTCTCGTGCGCTCACCTCAATGACGAGTTGATGGCCGGCACCGAAGACGAGCGCACCACCTATCGAATCAAGGCCGGCGTGCCCGGGCCCCTGGTGGACGCGGCGATCATCGACAGTGACGGCAACTTCCTGCCCGCCGATGGTGAGACCCAGGGTGAACTGGTGCTGCGTGCGCCGTGGCTCACCGAGGGTTATTTCAACGAGCCACAGAAGGGCGCCGAGCTCTGGGCCGGCGGCTGGCTGCACACCGGCGACGTGGCGACGCTGGACAGCATGGGCGTGATCGACATTCGCGACCGGATCAAGGACGTGATCAAGACCGGCGGCGAGTGGATCTCTTCCCTGGACCTTGAAGATCTGATCAGCCGTCACGTAGCGGTACGTGAAGTAGCAGTGGTGGGCATTGCCGATCCACAGTGGGGCGAGCGTCCGTTTGCCTTGCTGGTGATCCGCGAGGGCCATGTGATCGGGGCCAAAGAACTCAAGGAGCACCTCAAGCCATTCGTTGAGCTGGGACACCTGAGCAAGTGGGCGATCCCGAGCCAGATTGCCCTTGTTACTGAAATTCCCAAGACCAGTGTCGGCAAGCTCGACAAGAAGCGCATCCGCCTCGACATCACTGAATGGCAGGCCAACAACAGCACCTTCCTCTCGACGCTTTAAGCGTTATCTGACGTCCACTGGCGTGCCCGAAAAGGCACGTCAGCCCCACCAAGCAAGCGCTTGGCTTGTTAAATCCGAATTTTCAGCCATCCTTGCCGTGCCGACACGTGTCGGACTGGCGAAAGGACTGTTCCAGAGTGGCCGGCAGCTGCAAATCACACTTTAGAGGGATCAAGCAGTACTACCTGCTGGCTATAGTCCGCTCAAGGATTTTTAAGAACGGAGCAAACGCACAAACGGGGCGATGCACATTTGGATTGATGTCGGGATCTCTTGGCTCCCGGTCACCCACAACGTTTTTAAAAGTACTCACTGCCATAACAATAATGCACATGGAGTAGCGTCGATGACATCAGTAAACCAGTTCTGGCGCCGGGCGAAATTGCCGTTGGCGGTCAGTCTTGCCTCTACGCTCGCCGGGCCCGCATTCGGCGTCAGTTTCAATGTTGGTGAAATCGAAGGTCAGTTCGACTCGTCGCTCTCCCTGGGCATGAGTGTTTCGACCCAGCAGCCGAACAAGAACCTTATTGGTGTCAACAACGGTGGCAAGGGCTTGTCCCAGACCTCTGATGACGGCCACGCGAACTTCAAGAGCGGCGAGGCCTTCTCGAAGATCTTCAAGGGCATCCATGACCTTGAATTGAAATACGGTGACACCGGTATCTTCGTACGGGGCAAGTACTGGTACGACTTCGCGCTGCAAAACCAGGACCTGGAATTCAAGAACGTCAGCAACGATCGCCGGGATGAAGCGGCCAAGTCATCGGGCGGCCAGATCCTCGACGCCTTCGTTTACCACAACTACTCCATTGCCGATGAACCGGGTTCGGTGCGTCTGGGCAAGCAGGTTGTGAACTGGGGTGAAAGTACCTTCATCGGCGGCGGCATCAACTCGATCAACCCGATCGACGTGTCTGCGTTCCGTCGTCCGGGGGCGGAGATCAAGGAAGGCCTGATCCCGGTCAACATGTTCTACGTGTCCCAGAGCCTTACCGAAAACCTGTCGGCCGAGGGCTTCTATCAGCTTGACTGGCAAAAGACCGTCACCGATAACTGCGGCACGTTTTTCTCCCAGCCCGACATCGTGACCACCGGTTGCGATGACAACCTGCGGGTACTGAACAAGCGTTCAACGATTCCAGGCGTGGCGCTGGGTCCATTGGCCGCTGCCAATGTCGACGTCAACGACGAAGGCGTTCTGGTGCGTCGCGCGCCGAACCGCAACGCACGGGACAGTGGGCAGTTTGGTGTTGCCGCCAAGTACATGTTCGATCCGCTGGCCACCGAATTCGGTGCCTACTTCATGAACTACCACAGCCGTGCGCCGATCTTCAGCGCCACGGGGGCGCCACAGTCGGTCTATAACGGCGTCAAGGCGCTGCCAGGCCCGTTCCAGGCGCTGGGGCCTTTGGTGGTGGCGGGTAACTCGGAGTATTTCATCGAGTACCCTGAAGACATTCGCCTGTATGGCCTGAGCTTCTCCACCACCCTGCCTACCGGTACGGCGTGGAGCGGTGAGATCAGCTACCGGCCGAATGCGCCGGTGCAGTTGAACTCCACCGACATTCTGTTCGCCGGTGTGCGTCCATTGGGCGGTGCGCTGACCAATGCGTCGCTTCTCAGCGGCGTCCCGGGGCAGGACCTGCACGGCTATAACCGCAAGGAAATCACCCAGTTCCAGACGACGTTCACGCATTTCTTCGATCAGGTCATGGGCGCCAACCGCCTGACCCTGGTCGGTGAAGTCGGTGTGACCCACGTCGGCGGTCTGGAAAGCAAGTCCGACGCCCGTTATGGCCGCGATCCGGTCTTCGGTCCGGGTGAGCTGCCTTCTACCGGCGGCCTCAATACCTGCTCGCAAATCCTCAACACCTCCACCATCAACGGTGCCGGACCGGGAGCCTCGACCAGTAACGTTGCCAGCAATTGCAACAACGACGGTTTCACCACGGCCACTTCGTGGGGTTATCGCGGTCGTGCCATCTGGGATTACAGCGACGTGTTTGCCGGCGTGAACCTGAAGCCGAACGTGGCCTGGTCCCATGACGTCAAGGGTTACTCACCAGGCCCGGGCGGCAACTTCGAAGAAGGTCGCAAGGCAATCAGCCTTGGGGTTGATGCCGAATACCAGAACACCTACACAGCGAGTCTGAACTACACCAACTTCTTTGGTGGCGACTACAGCACGGTGGATGATCGCGACTTCGTTGCCCTCAGCGTCGGCGTGAACTTCTAAGCACAGTTTTTTCAGGACGAACACACATATGAAAATAACAATGAGTCTGTTCCATGCCGGTGTTCTGGGGCTTTCGCTGTTGGCCAGCGCGGTCATGGCGGCGGTCCCTGCTGCCGAAGCCGACAAGCTGGGCAAAAGCCTGACGCCGATGGGGGCCGAGATGGCGGGTAACGCCGACGGTTCGATCCCGGCCTGGAAACCGCTGCCGAAAAATGCCGGTACGGTCGACAGCAAAGGCTTCCTGTCCGACCCTTACGCCAGCGAAAAACCGCTGTTCACCATCACTGCACAAAACGTTGACCAATATAAGGACAAGCTTGCGCCGGGCCAGTACGCGATGTTCAAGCGCTACCCGGACACGTTTAAAATGCCGGTCTACCCGTCTCATCGCGGCGCCACAGTGCCGGATGACGTGTTTGCCGCCATCAAAAAGAATGCCACGACCACCAACCTGGTCGCCGGCGGCAACGGTCTGGAAAACTTCGAAACTGCGGTACCGTTCCCGATCCCGAAAACCGGTCTGGAAGTCATCTGGAACCACATCACCCGCTACCGCGGTGGCAGCGTGACCCGCCTCGTGACCCAGGCGACGCCACAGACCAATGGCTCGTTCAGCCTGGTGTATTTCCAGGATCAGTTCGTGTTTCGCGACAAGATGAGGGACTACGACCCGAAAAATCCGGGCAACGTCCTGTTCTACTTCAAGCAGAAAGTGACCGCGCCGGCCCGTCTGGCAGGTACCGTACTGTTGGTGCACGAGACCCTTGACCAGGTGAAGGAGCCTCGCAAGGCCTGGGTCTACGCCACTGGCCAGCGCCGTGTGCGTCAGGCACCGCAAGTGTCCTACGACGGCCCGGGCACAGCCGCGGATGGCCTGCGCACATCCGACAACCTGGACATGTACAACGGGGCACCGGATCGTTATGACTGGGCGCTCGAAGGCAAGAAGGAAATGTACATTGCCTCCGACAGCTACAAGATCGATTCGCCGACTCTCAAGTACACCGACATCATCAAGGCCGGCCATATCAACCAGGACCTGACGCGTTACGAGCTGCGCCGGGTCTGGCATGTGGTGGCAACCTTGAAGCCGGGTCAGCGTCATATCTACGCCAAGCGTGACTTCTTCATCGACGAAGATACCTGGCAGGCAGCCGTCATCGACCATTACGACGGTCGCGGTCAACTGTGGCGCGTGGCCGAAGCCCATGCCGAGGATTACTACGACAAGCAAGTGCCGTGGTATGCACTGGAAGTCCTGTACGACCTGCAATCGGGCCGCTACCTGGCACTGGGCATGAAGAACGAAGAGAAGCAGGCGTATGACTTCGGCTTTTCTGCCAGCAAAAGTGAATTCCAGCCGGGCAACCTGGGCCAGGATGGTATTCGCTAAGCGGTAATCAGAGGCCGCATCCTCGAAAAACGCCCCGACTGGTTCGGGGCTTTTTTTTGGGGAAAAACATCAAAAGATCGTCCGAACGCGGCCCGAGCCTTCGGCAGCTCTTGCGGGTATACGCCGATCCCATGTAGGAGCTGCCGAAGGCTGCGATTTTTTCACTGATACGGATGTATCAAAAGCCTGACACCTTTGGTTGTATTCTTTTTGTAGCCATTTGTAGCAACAACCTTCAATAGCGCTCCGTTTACCGCTAGTCTGCGGACATCTGCAACGCCGCCAACAGCAATTCAAACAAGAGCCGGCCATGACTGATCTGTCCCCACTTCCGGGTCCTGCAAACGTTGCCGTCGCGGCACTGGATGGGCGTTTCTTCCAGCCCCCGTTGCCCGACGGCCATGTGTTGCGACCTCGCCTGTGCGAACGCCTGAGAGCGGGGCTGGGTGGCCGGCTGTTGCTGGTCAGCGCCCCGGCGGGTTTCGGCAAGAGTTCGTTGGCAGTGGAGTTCTGTCAGAGCCTGCCGGCCCATTGGCAAAGTCTTTGGCTGGGTTTGAGCCCGCGGGACAACGATCCGGGGCGTTTCCTCGAGCGACTGCTCGAAGGCCTTCAGGACTATTTTGCGCAACTGGGCAGCAAGGCGCTCGGGCTGCTGAAAATGCGTCAGCGCCATCAACCGTTCGCTTTCGAAGAATGGCTGGACGGTTTGCTGGATGAGCTGGCCGTGCACCTGTCGCCGAGTACGCCCTTGCTGCTGGTGCTGGATGACTACCATTTGGCCCAGGGACCGGTGCTCGATCGTTGTCTGCAATTTTTTCTCAATCACCTGCCCGATGGCCTGCTGGTCATGGTCACCAGTCGGCAACGTCCTGACTGGCACCTGGCGCGACTGCGGCTGTCGCGGCAACTGCTCGAACTGCATGAGCAAGACCTGCGCCTGACCCGTGACGAAGCCCTGACCCTGCTGAATCGCCACTGCAGTTCATTGCGCGGCGAGGCGCTGGAAAACCTGATCCTGCGCAGTGAAGGCTGGGTGGCCGGCCTGCGCTTCTGGCTGCTGGCGGCGTCCGAAGTCGGCAATGAGGGTGCGTTGCCGCAGTCGCTGCACGGCGGGGAAGGGCTGATCCGCGATTACTTGCTGGAAGAAGTCATCGATTGTTTACCCGCCGAAGTGCAGGCATTCCTCTATGACACGGCGCCTCAGGAGCGATTCTGCAGCGAGTTGTGTGACGCCGTGCGCGAGGCCCATGACAGCGCCGAGATCCTGCGTTTCCTGCTGGCCCATCAGATTTTCCTGGTGCCGCTGGACGAACACGGTCATTGGTACCGTTATCACCATTTGTTTTCCGACTTGCTGCGTACCCGGCCCACAACCCAGGCCCTGGTGCCGGCCGCGAGCCTGCATTTGCGCGCCTGTCGCTGGTTCAACGCCCAAGGGCTACTCGATGAAGCGGTGGAGCAGGCCTTGCGCGCCGGGCACCTGGATGTCGCGGCGAACCTGGTGCAAAACCTGTCGGAAGAACAGCTGCTGGCGGAGCAAAACGTTGGCATGCTGCTGCGCTGGAAAATGGACTTGCCCGACAGCCTGCTGATCAGCACACCACGGCTGATTGTGCTGTACAGCTGGGCGCTGGGGCTGGCCTGTCAGCTGGACGCTGCCGAGGAACTGGCCAATCACTTGAGTCGCTTCCTGCCAGCGCCGTCGGCTACGGCGCAGAAGTCCATGCTGGCGCAATGGCTGGCCCTGAGCGGCATCATCGCCCGGGGGCGCGGCAATCGTGAACTGACGCTGCTTTATTGCAGCGAAGCGTTGGAGAGCCTGCCTGCCAAGCGTTACGGCCAACGGTTGATGTGTCTTTCAACCTTGTCCAACCTGGCCATTGCCGACGGCGACTTGTGGCATGCCCGGGGGTTGAACCGTGAATCCCTGGAACTGGCGCAGCGCGTGGGCAATCCACTATTCGAAGCCCTCGCGCATTACGATCGCGCTCGAGTGTTGCAGGCCCGGGGAAATCCTGCGTTCACTGGATGAGGTCCGTCAGGGGTTGCAACGCCTGCACGGGTTATCGCCGCAACGACTTTATGCGGTACGGGCCCGTCTGGTCTTGTATGAAGGCTTCCTGCTGGCCCTGCGTTTGCAACCAGACGCCGCACGGTTACGTTTGCAGGCCGGATTGAGCGAAGCGCGAGCCTGTCGCGACATCAGCGTATTGATCGGCCACTGTGTGATCGCCCGGCTCGAGGGCAGCGGCGGCGAGTTCGCCAAAGCCTTTGCCGAACTGGCCGAAGCCGAACGCTTGATGCACATCTGGGACGTACCGCCGATTTACTATCTGGCGATGATTACCCTGGTCAAATGCGAACTCTGGCTGGCCCAGGGCCGTACCGACCTGGCCGAAGCCTGGCTCACGCGACTGGGCCAGACCTACAACGGTGAAGGCGCCGCCGCCCCGCCGGAATTTCATCCACAATTGCCATTGCATATCGAATTGCAGCAAGCCTTGCTGGAAGTGATTCAAGGGCAACCGATGCTGGCGGAAGGGCGATTGAATGCGCTGCTGGAGCATGGGCAGCAAACGGGCCGGCAGATGCTCAGCGTGATGGCGCTGACGCAAAAGGTCGCACTGTTACTGGCAGGCGGGCGAGAGCCCGAAGCGCGCAAGGCGTTAGCTCAGGCCTTGGAAGCAGCGGCCGGTGGCGTGCTGCAACCCTTTTACGGGTTACTGGCCGAACATCCGGACTGGTTGCGTGGGCAACTTCAGCTTTATGCACAGACGGCTGTTTCGCAAAACCTCATGGAACAACTTCCCGCCGTGGCGTCACGTCCGGCCTTGGAGTTATCCCCAGGTACAGAACACCTCAGTACTCGCGAACTGGCCGTTTTACGACTGATCGCCCAAGGTTGTTCGAACCAGGAAATCAGCGACCAGTTGTTTATCTCCCTGCATACAGTGAAAACCCACGCCAGTCATATCAACAGCAAGCTTGGGGTTGAGCGCAGGACACAAGCGGTGGCTCGGGCGAAGGAGCTCGGCGTGTTGGGGTGAGGTTTTTCATGAGGCGCAGGGGCACAAATGGCTGGCGACATTTTGTGCCAAAATTGGCCATCTCCCGGTTCCCGAGCATGCCCAGATGTCCCAGCAACCCACCCTCATCCGCGAAACCTTCCCCGTCGGCCCTTTGCAGTGCAACTGCACCATCATCGGCGACCCCGTCACCAAAAAAGCCATCGTCGTTGACCCGGGCGGCAATCACGAACTGATCCTGGCCCGCCTCGACGCTCTAGGTTTGAAGGTGGTCAGCATCATCCACACCCACGCGCACCTCGATCACTTCCTGGCTTCCGGCCAGTTGAAGGAGAAAACCGGCGCGACCTTGCACTTGCATAAAGAAGATCAATTCCTCTGGGACAACCTGGAGATGCAATGCCAGATGTTCGGCGTGCCTTACACACCGGTGCCGCCGCCGGATCGCTGGTTGGCGGATGACGAAGAACTGGCCTGTGGTTGCGGTGTGGCGATTCACACGCCGGGGCATACGCCAGGTTCCATGAGTTTTTGGTTTTCAGAGGCTAAGCTGCTGATTGCCGGTGACACGTTGTTTCGGCGTGGGGTAGGGCGTACTGATTTGTGGGGCGGTGATCAGGCGACGATTGTGCGCTCGATCAAGCAGCGGCTGTATACCCTCGACGAGGAAGCCACCGTGGTGACCGGGCATGGTCCGGACACGTGTCTGGGCGATGAAATGCGCGGTAACCCCTTTGTTCGGGCATGACGGTCAGCGATTGAATTTTTTTCGTCTGCGATGATCCAACGCCCGCGATGGTCTTTTGCCAACGTCCGTTGCACCACAGAATGCAAAGTAGGAGCTCTTCATGTTCACCACGCCTCGCTTGATTATTGTTGCTACCGCCGTGGCCTTGTTGGCCGGTTGCGCTTCACCCAATCCTTATGACAATCAGGGCCAGGCCGACGGATCGTCTGGCGTGAGCAAAACCGCCAAGTACGGTGGGCTCGGCGCCCTGGCCGGTGCATTGGCCGGTGCTGCGATCGATCACAACAACCGTGGCAAGGGCGCGCTGATTGGCGCTGCTGTGGTAGGTGCCTCCGCTGCCGGTTACGGTTACTACGCCGACAAGCAGGAAGCCAAGCTGCGGGCCAGCATGGCCAATACCGGGGTTGAAGTGCAGCGCCAGGGCGATCAGATCAAGTTGATCATGCCGGGCAACATCACGTTCGCTACCGATTCGGCGAACATCGCTCCGAGCTTTTATCAGCCGCTGAACAACCTGGCGGGCTCGCTCAAGGAGTTCAATCAGAACCAGATCGAGATTGTCGGCTTCACCGACAGCACCGGCAGCCGTCAGCACAACATGGACCTGTCCCAGCGTCGGGCCCAGAGCGTGGCGACTTACCTGACGTCCCAAGGCGTGAGTGGCGCCAATCTGTCGGCACGCGGTGCCGGGCCGGATAACCCGATTGCCAGCAACGGCGATGTCAATGGCCGGGCCCAGAACCGTCGGGTTGAAGTCAATCTGAAGGCGATTCCGGGTCAGCAGTATCAGCAACAGGGTCAGCCTGTTCAGCAGTACCAGCAGCAGGGTCAACCTGTTCAGCAATACCCGTAACAGCCTGACTGAACCCCAGGTCTAAAAGCCCGCCCGATTCTCAGCAGATCGGGCGGGCTTTTTTGTGTCGACAGTTCCGGCCCCTTCGCGAGCAAGCCCGCTCCCACATTTGGAATGCATTCCCCTGTGGGAGCGGGCTTGCTCGCGAAGAGGCCGGCACAAATAACCAAACACTCAGCCACAAAAAAGCCCCCGGACGATCTCTCATCCGAGGGCTTTTTGTGTAGCGCGAAACCTGATTACTTCTTCAGGCCGTAATGCTCATCGAGCATGCCCGGCGCGTTAGGAGCTTTGGGGGCGTAGTCGCGAGGCGGCTCCTGATTGCGCGGCGGCGTCAGGCGCTCCCGTGGTGCCACGGCGGCATCGGCGTGCAAGGCAGCCAGCAGGCGTTGGCGAGTCTGCTCGTCCAGGGCCAGGCGGTTGGCACCCTCGGCGAGATGGTCCTGCACGTCCTGGTAGCTCGCAGTCAGTTTCTTGACCAGTGTTGCAGTGCTGTTGAAGTGGGTAACCACTTCGTTCTGATAACTGTCGAAACGTTCCTGAATATCATCCAGCTGACGTTGCGTGCGGTTAGGCGCGGCATTCGGCACCAGACGAGCGACCAGGAATCCAAGGGCGACACCCACAACCAGGGCAAGAGTCGGCAACAACCAAACTAAGAGCGAGTGTTCCACGAGTCCTTCCTCTATAAACGGCTTTGCTTTACGTTAACGGCTCGAACCTGCGCTGTATACCGCGATTCACTCGCAATAGATTGGCACAGACAATTTGCTAGACGAGTCGACCCGATTCGAGGTCACGGAGTTCCTTCCTTGCTTATGCGCGAAACCCCTGTAGTGATTGATGGCCCTGTCGGTCAGCTGGAAGCTTTGTACCTGGATAGCGACCAGCCCCGCGGCGTAGCGCTGATCTGCCATCCGAACCCGGTGCAGGGCGGCACGATGCTCAATAAAGTCGTCTCGACCTTGCAACGCACTGCCCGGGATGCCGGTTTGATTACCTTGCGCTTCAACTATCGCGGCGTCGGCGCCAGTGAAGGCAGCCACGATATGGGCACTGGTGAAGTCGACGATGCCCAGGCCGCGGCCGAATGGCTGCGGGCCAAACACCCCGAGTTGCCACTGACCCTGTTCGGTTTCTCCTTCGGCGGTTTTGTTGCCGCAAGTCTCGGCGGCCGCCTGGAAGCCAAAGGCGAGCAGCTCAAGCATTTGTTCATGGTCGCGCCGGCGGTCATGCGCCTCGGCGATCAGGATCAACTACCCCAACTTGGCGAGTTGACCCTGATCCAGCCGGAAACCGACGAAGTGATCGATCCTCAACTCGTCTACGACTGGTCTGACAAACTCGATCGCCCCCATGAGCTGCTGAAAGTGGCAGAATGCGGACACTTTTTTCATGGCAAGCTGACCGATCTCAAGGATCTGATCCTGCCGCGTCTTTCGAATTGATTGCAGTCTGACAAGCGATTACCCATGACGACTCGTACCCGTATCCTCACCGGCATCACCACCACCGGCACGCCGCACCTGGGCAACTACGCCGGCGCCATCCGCCCGGCGATCATCGCCAGCCGTGACAGCAATGCCGATTCGTTCTACTTCCTGGCTGACTACCACGCCCTGATCAAATGCGATGACCCGCTGCGCATTCAGCGTTCGCGCCTGGAAATCGCCGCGACCTGGCTGGCCGGTGGCCTGGATGTCGACCGCGTGACGTTCTATCGCCAGTCCGACATCCCGGAAATCCCCGAGCTGACCTGGCTGCTGACCTGCGTTGCCGCCAAGGGCCTGCTCAACCGCGCCCACGCCTACAAGGCCTCGGTGGACAAGAACGTCGAAACCGGCGAAGACCCGGATGCTGGCATTACCATGGGCTTGTACAGCTACCCGGTGCTGATGGCTGCGGACATTCTGATGTTCAACGCCCACAAAGTGCCGGTCGGTCGTGACCAGATCCAGCACGTGGAAATGGCCCGCGACATCGGCCAGCGTTTCAACCATCTGTTCGGTCAGGGCAAAGAATTCTTCACCATGCCCGAAGCGCTGATTGAAGAAAGCGTCGCCACACTGCCAGGCCTCGACGGTCGCAAGATGTCGAAGAGCTACGACAACACCATTCCGTTGTTTAGCAGCGCCAAGGAAATGAAAGACGCGATTTCGCGGATCGTCACCGACTCCCGCGCGCCGGGCGAAGCCAAAGATCCGGATAACTCGCATCTGTTCACCTTGTTCCAGGCTTTCGCCACCCCGGCGCAGTCCGACGAATTTCGCAGTGAACTGTTGCAGGGCCTGGGTTGGGGCGAGGCGAAGAATCGTCTGTTCCAGTTGCTCGACCGCGAACTGGGCGAGCCCCGTGATCGCTATTACAAGCTGATTGAACGCCCGGCGGACCTGGAAGACGTCCTGCAGATCGGCGCCAAAAAGGCCCGCTCGGTGGCGACGCCGTTCCTCCATGAGCTGCGCGAAGCGGTCGGCCTGCGTTCTTTCGTTGCCCAGACCCAAGTCGCGGCGACCACCAAGAAGAAAGCCGCGAAAGCCGCGCGTTTCGTCAGCTTCCGCGAAGACGACGGCAGCTTCCGCTTCCGTCTGCTGGCCGCTGATGGCGAGCAACTGCTGCTGTCGCGCAACTTCGCTGACGGTAAAACCGCCGGTCAGGTGACGAAGCAGCTGCAAGCGGGTCAGCCTCTGGACGTGCGCAGCGAAAAGATGAGCTTCAGCGTCTGGCTGGAAGGCGAGAGCGTTGCCGACAGCGCGACCTTCGCTGACAGCGCCGCCCGCGACGTCGCCATCGACGCCCTGCGCATTGCACTGACGCCAGTTCAGGAATAAATCTGCGGCTCGGCCCGACCAAGGGCTGATTGCCATTCTCACGGGCCGTCGCTACAGTGGCGGCCCGTTTTTGTTGCCTTGCTAACGAATTATGACGCCCCTAGAACGATATCAAGCTGATCTGAAACGCCCGGACTTCTTCCATGACGCCGCGCAGGAAACTGCGGTGCGTCATTTGCAGCGCCTGTACGACGATCTGGTCGCGGCCTCGCACGTCAAGCCGGGCCTGTTCGGCAAACTGTTTGGCAAGAAAGACCAGGCGCCGGTCAAGGGCCTGTACTTCTGGGGCGGCGTTGGCCGTGGCAAGACCTACCTGGTCGACACGTTCTTCGAAGCCCTGCCGTTCAAGGAAAAGACTCGGACGCACTTCCACCGCTTCATGAAGCGCGTGCACGAAGAAATGAAGACCCTTGGCGGCGAGAGAAACCCGCTGACCATCATCGCCAAGCGCTTCTCCGACGAGTCGCGGGTGATCTGTTTCGATGAATTCTTCGTCTCTGACATCACCGACGCCATGATCCTCGGCACGTTGATGGAAGAACTGTTCAAGAACGGCGTGACCCTGGTCGCGACCTCGAACATCGTGCCGGACGGTTTGTACAAGGACGGCCTGCAGCGTGCGCGCTTCCTGCCGGCCATTGCGCTGATCAAGCAGAACACCGACATTGTCAACGTCGACAGTGGCGTCGATTATCGTCTGCGTCACCTTGAGCAGGCCGAACTGTTCCACTTCCCGCTCGACGACGCATCCCACGAAAGCCTGCGCAAGAGCTTCCGGGCCCTGACGCCGGAATGCACGGCCGCTACCGAAAACGACGTGTTGATGATCGAGAACCGCGAAATCCGTGCCTTGCGCACCTGTGATGACGTGGCCTGGTTCGACTTCCGCGAACTGTGCGACGGCCCGCGCAGCCAGAACGACTACATCGAACTGGGCAAAATCTTCCACGCCGTGTTGCTCAGCGGTGTCGAACAGATGAACGTCACCACCGACGACATCGCCCGACGCTTTATCAACATGGTCGACGAGTTCTACGACCGTAACGTGAAGCTGATCATTTCTGCCGAAGTCGAGCTCAAAGACCTCTACACCGGCGGTCGTTTGAATTTCGAATTCCAGCGCACCCTCAGCCGTCTGCTGGAAATGCAGTCCCACGAATTCCTGTCCCGGGCGCACAAGCCGTAGAACGTTTCGGAAATAAAAAAAGGCCTGCATTGCAGGCCTTTTTTGTGGACGAAGATCAACGGATCGCAGCCTTCGGCAGCTCCTACCGAGGCAAGTCGTACGCCGCGTAGGAGCTGCCGAAGGCTGCGATCTTTATCGATCTCCCCTAAGTCGAAGAAGCGTGGTGGTGCGCCGACACCTACGCCACTTATCTACGCCGCCTGCTGAAACTGTTGCCGATACTGGTTCGGCGACAGCTCGGTGTGCTGGCGGAACAGCCGCGCAAAGAAGCTCGCATCGTCATAACCGACCTCATAACTGATGGTCTTGATGCTCTTGCGGCTGGCGGACAACAAACCCTTGGCGGTTTCGATGCGCAGGCGTTGCAGGTAATGCAACGGCTTGTCGCCAGTGGCGGTCTGGAAGCGGCGCATGAAGTTGCGGATGCTCATGCCGTGTTCCCGCGCGACATCTTCGAAGCGGAACTTGTCGGCAAAGTGTTCTTCGAGCCAGTGCTGGATCTGCAGGATGATCACGTCCTGGTGCAGCTTCTGTCCGCCGAAACCGATCCGCCCCGGCGCATAGTTACGCTGCACTTCATACAGGATGTCCCGGGCCACGGCCTGGGCCACGTTGGCACCGCAGAAACGCTCGATCAGGTAGATGTAGAGGTCGCACGCCGAGGTAGTGCCGCCGGCGCAATACAGGTTGTCAGCATCGGTCAGGTGTTTGTCCTGATTGAGTTGAACCTGTGGGAAACGCTCGGCAAAGGCATTGAAGAAGCGCCAGTACGTGGTCGCTTCCTTGCCATCGAGCAACCCGGCTTCCGCCAGCCAGAACACCCCGGTCGCTTCGCCGCACAGCACCGCGCCCCGGGCGTGTTGTTCGCGCAGCCACGGCAGCACCTGTGGATAACGTTTACAGAGCGTGTCGAAATCATCCCAGAAAGCCGGGATGATGATGATGTCAGCGTTTTCCAGCCCGCCGTCCACCGGCATGATCACATCGCTGAAGCTGTTCACTGATTTGCCATCAGGGCTGACCAGCCGGGTTTCGAATGCCGGTGTCAGGCCCAGGCCCAGTTGTTTGCCGTAGCGCAGGCTGGCCAGATGGAAGAAATCCTTGGCTTGCATGAGGGTGGAAGCGAAAACCCGGTCGATAGCCAGGATGCTGACGCGCCGTAAAGGCGTAGAGACTTGGTTAGACATAATTCAACTTTATTCTTATAGGGGAAAGTGGTCACCAGACGGCTGGATCGTCTTATTTTTTGTCTGATGTGTCCAGTGTCCTGTATCGCAAGCGCGGCTTAGTCTCTGAGGTCAACTCCTCCCAACAATAACGACAGGTGCCGCATGATCCCCAGAACCTTGTTCAGTTCCGAGCACGAACTTTTTCGCAACAGCGTGCGAACGTTCCTCGAAAAAGAGGCGGTGCCGTTCCATGGGCAATGGGAAAAGCAGGGCTACATCGACCGCAAGCTTTGGAACAAGGCGGGGGAGGCGGGGATGCTCTGCTCGCATTTGCCGGAGGAGTACGGCGGGCTGGGGGCGGACTTTCTCTACAGCACGGTGGTGATCGAAGAAGTCGGTCGTCTAGGCCTGACCGGGATCGGCTTCTCGCTGCATTCGGACATCGTGGCGCCGTACATCCTGCATTACGGTAGTGAAGCCTTGAAGCACAAGTACCTGCCGAAACTGGTGTCTGGCGAAATGGTAACGGCGATTGCCATGACCGAGCCTGGCGCGGGTTCTGACCTGCAAGGGGTGAAGACCACTGCTGTGCTGGACGGTGATGAGTACGTGATCAACGGCTCGAAAACGTTTATCACCAATGGCTTTCTGGCGGATCTGGTGATTGTCGTCGCCAAGACCGATCCAAAGGCCGGGGCCAAGGGCACCAGCCTGTTTCTGGTGGAAGCCAATACGCCGGGTTTTGCCAAGGGCAAGCGTCTGGAAAAAGTTGGGATGAAGGCCCAGGACACCTCGGAGCTGTTCTTCCAGGATGTGCGGGTGCCCAGGGAGAATCTGCTGGGTCAGGCCGGGGCGGGCTTCGCTTACCTGATGCAGGAACTGCCACAGGAGCGCCTTACCGTCGCCATCGGCGGGCTGGCTTCGGCCGAAGCGGCCTTGCAGTGGACGCTGGATTACACCCGCGAGCGCAAGGCATTCGGCAAGGCGATTGCGGACTTCCAGAACACCCGTTTCAAGTTGGCGGAAATGGCCACCGAGATCCAGATTGGCCGGGTCTTCGTCGATAAGTGCCTGGAACTGCACCTGCAAGGCAAGCTCGACGTGCCAACCGCCGCGATGGCCAAGTACTGGGGTACGGACCTGCAATGCAGGGTGCTCGACGAGTGCGTGCAGTTGCATGGCGGTTACGGGTTTATGTGGGAATACCCGATAGCTCGGGCGTGGGCGGATGCGCGGGTGCAGCGGATCTATGCGGGGACCAACGAAATCATGAAGGAGATTATTGCGCGGTCGCTTTGATTCTCAGTGAGTGCTGAAAAGATCGCAGCCTGCGGCAGCTCCTACAGGGGAATGGCGTATACCCTGTAGGAGCTGCCGAAGGCTGCGATCTTTCTCGGGCGCTACAAACTAAGGCGCCGGATTCGGGTGATCCTTGTGAATCGCCTCGATCCCTGCCAGCACTTCATCGGAAAGTTTCAGATCGAAACTCGCTAAATTGCTTTCAAGCTGCTCCAGCGTCGTCGCACCAATGATGTTGCTGGTCACGAACGGTTGCGCAGTCACGAATGCCAGCGCCATCTGCGCCGGGTCCAGGCCGTGCTCACGGGCCAGTGCCACATAACGGCTGCAGGCTGCTTCCGACTGCGCGTTGAAATAGCGGCTGAAGCGGCTGTAGAGGCTCAGGCGCCCCTTTGCTGGACGAGCGCCCCCTTCGTACTTGCCCGACAGGAAGCCGAACGCCAGCGGCGAATAGGCCAGCAGGCCGCACTGTTCGCGAATGGCGATTTCCGCCAGGCCGACTTCGAAGCTGCGGTTGAGCAGGTTGTACGGGTTCTGGATCGATACGGCGCGCGGCCAGCCACGGGCTTCGGCCAGGGCGAGGAAGCGCATGGTGCCCCAAGGGGTTTCGTTGGACAGGCCGATGTGGCGGATCTTGCCGGCCTTGACCTGCTCGTCCAGCGCTTCGAGGGTGTCTTCGAGCGGGGTCAGGTTGGCTTCGATCTTGTGCTTGTAGCCCAGTTGGCCGAAGAAGTTGGTGCTGCGTTCCGGCCAGTGCAATTGATAGAGGTCGATGTAGTCGGTCTGCAAGCGCTTGAGGCTGGCATCCACGGCTTCGGTGATGTGCTGACGGTTGTGCCGCAGGTTTTTGTCGCGGATGTAATCGATGGTGTTGCCGGGGCCGGCGATCTTGCTCGCCAGGATCCAGTCGGCACGATCACCACGGCTTTTGAAGTAATTGCCGATGTAGCGCTCGGTGGTGGCGTAGGTTTCGGCCTTGGGCGGCACCGGGTACATTTCGGCAGTGTCGATGAAATTGATCCCGGCGCTTTTGGCCCGATCAATCTGGGCGAAGGCTTCAGCCTCGCTGTTTTGCTCGCCCCAAGTCATGGTGCCGAGGCAGATTGCACTCACGTTCAGATTGGTTCGGCCTAGCTGGCGATAGTCCATCGGATGCTCCTTGGGCAAAACAATCATAAAAGCAGGTTGAAATATTTTTCGCAATCTGCATAATTGCGCACCTCTTTCTGCAGTGGAAGTGATGCGCCGCCGCCGAAGAATCTTGCCGTTGAACGGACGCGCCGACCCGAGCCCCCGAAAGCGTCTGTATCCGGCTGCCTTTGACTTGTCAAAGTACGCACTATTCAGTAAGATCCGCCGTCTAATTTACAGGGCGGCCCCTGAGGCTATAAAGAATGAAAACTTTTACTGCTAAACCGGAAACAGTACAGCGCGACTGGTTTGTCGTCGACGCTGCAGGTCAGACCCTGGGTCGTCTGGCCACCGAAATCGCGAGCCGTCTGCGTGGCAAGCATAAAGCTGAGTACACTCCTCACGTTGACACCGGCGATTACATCGTCGTTATCAATGCCGAGCAGATTCGTGTAACTGGTGCTAAAACCACCGACAAGATCTACTACTCCCACTCCGGTTTCCCGGGCGGCATCAAGTCGATCAACTTCGAAAAGCTGATCGCTAAAGCCCCTGAGCGCGTGATCGAGACCGCGGTCAAAGGCATGCTGCCTAAGAACCCGCTGGGTCGCGACATGTATCGTAAGCTGAAAGTCTATGCGGGCGCTGTACACCCTCATACTGCTCAGCAGCCCCAAGAACTGAAGTTTTAACGGAATAGTTCATTATGTCGGCGACTCAAAATTACGGCACTGGCCGTCGCAAGACCGCAACCGCACGCGTTTTCCTGCGTCCGGGTACTGGTAACATCTCCATCAACAACCGCACCCTGGAAAATTTCTTCGGCCGCGAAACTGCCCGCATGGTAGTTCGTCAGCCGCTGGAACTGACTGAGACTGTCGAGAAATTCGACATCTACGTCACCGTGATCGGTGGTGGTGTAAGTGGTCAAGCTGGCGCAATCCGCCACGGTATCACTCGCGCACTGATGCAGTACGACGAAACCCTGCGTGGCGCTCTGCGCAAAGCTGGCTTCGTTACTCGCGATGCTCGCGAAGTTGAACGTAAGAAAGTTGGTCTGCGTAAAGCGCGTAAGCGTCCGCAGTACTCGAAGCGTTAATTCGCTTCCACGTTCAAAAAGAACGCCCATCTCCTCGCGGAGCTGGGCGTTTTTTTATGCGTGCGATTTCTCAAAGAATTGCGCTGTGACAACTTGCCACATCCGTAGAGCCCCTATACTGCAAGGCTCGGCAGTGGAGCCCTTGGGTAATTACCTTGTCAGAATTGGGGCTTTTCATTACCATTCGGCAAAATTTTTATAAGTACATAGTTTTAACTTAGTAGATGCCTGATTTAACAGGCCACAAAGCTGATGGGAGAGGACTGAATGAGCAATGACGGCGTGAATGCAGGCCGGCGTCGCTTCTTGGTAGCAGCCACATCCGTGGTGGGTGCTGCAGGAGCGGTGGGGGCTGCGGTCCCGTTCGTGGGGTCATGGTTTCCCAGTGCCAAGGCGAAAGCCGCAGGTGCACCGGTGAAAGTGAATGTCAGCAAAATCGAGCCAGGCCAGCAGATGATTGCTGAGTGGCGCGGTCAGCCAGTATTCATTGTCCGCCGAACCGCGGAAATCCTGGGGAATCTGAAGAAGATCGAGGGCCAGTTGTCTGACCCAACCTCCAAGAACTCGACACAACCGACCTACGTTGATCCAGAAACGCGTTCGATCAAGCCAGAGGTTCTGCTGCTGATCGGTATCTGCACACACCTGGGTTGCTCGCCGACCTTCCGCCCTGAAGTGGCACCCGCTGATCTGGGCAAAGACTGGGTAGGTGGTTATTTCTGCCCTTGCCACGGTTCCCATTACGATCTGGCTGGTCGCGTCTACAAGTCGCAACCTGCGCCTCTGAACCTGCCAGTTCCCCCGCATTCCTATGAGACCGATGAGCTTATTGTCATTGGCGTCGATACGGAGAAAGCGTGATGAGCAAGTTCATGGATTGGGTTGATGCGCGCTTTCCCGCGACCAAAATGTGGGAAGACCATCTCAGCAAGTACTACGCCCCGAAGAACTTCAACTTCTTCTATTTCTTTGGTTCCCTTGCACTGCTCGTTCTGGTCAACCAGATCGTTACCGGTGTCTGGCTGACCATGAGCTACACCCCGTCGGCCGAGGAAGCATTTGCCTCCGTCGAATACATCATGCGCGACGTCGAGTACGGCTCGATCCTGCGTCTGCTGCACTCCACCGGCGCTTCGGCGTTCTTCATCGTGGTCTATCTGCACATGTTCCGTGGCTTGCTCTACGGTTCGTACCAGAAGCCGCGTGAGCTGGTGTGGGTCTTTGGCATGCTGATCTACCTGGCGCTGATGGCTGAAGCCTTCATGGGTTACCTGCTGCCGTGGGGCCAGATGTCCTACTGGGGTGCCCAGGTGATCATCTCGCTGTTCGGTGCGATCCCGGTTATTGGTAACGACCTGACCCAGTGGATCCGTGGTGACTACCTGATTTCCGGTATTACCCTGAACCGCTTCTTCGCCTTGCACGTTGTAGCCCTGCCGATCGTGATCCTCGGTCTGGTGGTATTGCACGTTCTGGCGCTGCACGAAGTCGGCTCGAACAACCCGGACGGCGTGGACATCAAGAAACACAAGGACGAAAACGGCGTACCTCTGGACGGCATTGCCTTCCACCCGTACTACACCGTGAAAGATATCGTCGGCGTGGTGGTGTTCCTGTTCATCTTCTGCTCGATTGTGTTCTTTTTCCCGGAAATGGGCGGTTACTTCCTCGAGAAGCCGAACTTTGAAGTGGCCAACGCCTTCAAGACCCCAGAGCACATCGCTCCGGTCTGGTACTTCACACCGTTCTACGCAATCTTGCGGGCGATTCCGGACAAGCTGATGGGCGTTATCGCCATGGGTGCTTCAATTGCCATGCTGTTTGTCTTGCCGTGGCTCGATCGGAGTCCGGTCAAGTCCATGCGCTACAAGGGCTGGCTGAGCAAGATCTGGCTTTGGGTGTTCTGCATCTGTTTCGTGATCCTCGGTGTGCTGGGCGTATTGGCCCCAACCCCTGAGCGTACGCTGGTGTCGCAGATTTGCACCTTCCTGTACTTCGCTTACTTCATTCTGATGCCGTTCTACACCAGGCTCGAGAAGACCAAACCGGTTCCGGAAAGGGTGACTGGCTGATGAAAAAGCTATTTGCTGTATTGATTCTTGCTGCCCTGCCGATGTTGTCCTTTGCCGCCGAACACGGTGGTCCCGAGCTGGAAAAAGTCGACATCGACGTTTCCGATAAGGCGGCCATGCAGGACGGCGCGCGTACGTTCGCCAACTATTGCATGGGCTGCCACAGCGCCAAGTTCCAGCGCTATGAGCGCGTTGCCGACGATCTGGGCATTCCTCACGATCTGATGCTGAAAAACCTGGTGTTCACGGGGGCCAAGATCGGCGACCACATGAGCATCGGCATGCAGTCTGCAGACGCCAAGGCCTGGTTCGGTGCGGCACCGCCGGACCTGACCCTCGTGGCGCGCGTTCGTGGCACTGACTGGCTCTACGGTTACCTGCGTTCGTTCTATGAAGACCCGGCGCGTCCTTGGGGTGTGAACAACAAGGTGTTCCCGAATGTCGGCATGCCTAACGTGCTGGTCGGCCTGCAAGGTCGTCAGGTGGTCGGTTGCAAACAGGTTCAAATCGTCGAGGACGGCAAGAAGCAGTATGATCCGCTGACCGGTACGCCGCTGACTCATGAAGCGTGCGATCAGTTGACCATCGTGCCGAAGACCGGTGCTCTGAACGAAGAGCAGTTCAATGAGAAGGTCAAGAATCTGGTAACCTTCCTCGCTTACTCGGCTAACCCGGTTAAGCTGCAACATCAGCGCATCGGTACCTATGTATTGCTGTACCTGGCGTTCTTCTTCGTATTCGCATACTTGCTCAAGCGTGAATACTGGAAAGACGTACATTGATAAAGCTGTAAGCAATTGCTGTTAATCGCGCGCGCCCAGGGGCGTCTCTGAAGGTGTAACGAGTCTGGTGAGCCAGGCGTTACGGGAGGCGTCCTCTGGGCGCGCGCGTTTTTCCGCTTCCGATAATTTCTACAAGCGAGGAGGACCGCCATGGGCGTGACCAATCGGTTGGCCTGTTACTCCGACCCCGCCGACCACTATTCCCACCGAGTACGCATCGTACTTGCAGAGAAGGGTGTCAGCGCCGAGATCATTTACGTGGAAGCTGGTCGTCACCCGCCTAAACTGATCGAAGTGAACCCTTACGGTAGCTTGCCCACCCTGGTCGATCGTGACCTGGCGTTGTGGGAGTCGACCGTGGTGATGGAATATCTGGATGAGCGTTACCCGCACCCGCCTTTACTGCCGGTTTATCCTGTGGCGCGTGCCAACAGCCGTCTGCTGATTCATCGTATTCAGCGTGACTGGTGTGGCCTGGTGGATCTGATTCTGGATTCCCGGTCCAAGGAAGCAGCCCGTGTCGTGGCTCGTAAAGAGCTGCGCGAAAGCCTGACCGGCGTGTCGCCGTTGTTCGCCGACAAGCCGTTTTTCCTCAGCGAGGAACAAAGTCTGGTGGATTGCTGCCTATTGCCAATACTCTGGCGATTGCCGATTCTGGGTATTGAACTGCCGCGGCCTGCCAAGCCGCTGCTTGATTACATGGAGCGCTCTTTCGCGCGTGAGGCTTTCCAGGCGAGTCTGTCTGGTGTCGAACGCGATATGCGCTAAGGCTTAAGGAGCCGCTATGAACTCCAGTCGACCTTATCTGGTCCGCGCGCTCTACGAGTGGATTGTTGATAACGATTGCACCCCGCACATGCTGGTCAATTCCGAGTATCCGTCGGTGCAGGTACCTCAAGGTTTCGCCAGTGATGGACAGATTGTCCTGAACGTTTCGCCGGCAGCCGTGCGTCATTTGCACATGGACAACGAAGCGGTCAGCTTCGAAGGGCGCTTCGGTGGCGTGCCGCACACCCTGTTCGTGCCTATCGCTGCGATCCTGGGCATTTACGCCCGGGAGAACGGCCAGGGCATGGTGTTTGATCTGGAGTCGCCGATGGAAGACGACGAAGAGATCGAGCCGGATGATGATGTTCCGCCACCCGACAACGAACCGCCGCGCCCCAGCGGTCGACCCAGTTTGAAAGTGGTGAAGTAATAAAAAAGGCGATCCGAAAGGATCGCCTTTTTTATTACTTCACCACTTTCAAACGTAGGAGCTGCCGAAGGCTGCGATCTTTTGATTTTGGCTTTTTAAGATCAAAAGATCGCAGCCTTCGGCAGCTCCTACAGGGCGAAGGCGATCTCAAGAGCGCCTTCGCCGGCAAGCCTGGCTCCTACAGGAGAGAGGTCTCAGTCGATGTATTCGAACAGCTTCACAATCTTCTGCACGCCGGCAACGCTCTGAACCAGATTGGTGGCCTGTGCGGCTTCCTGCTTGGTCAGCAGGCCCAGCAGATAAACGATGCCGTTCTCGGTGACGACCTTGATGCGCGAACCTGGGATGCTTGCATCGGCCAGCATCTGGGTCTTGATCTTGGTGGTCAGCCAGGTGTCGTTCTGGCGGGCGATGAATCCGGACGGCGGCAGGATCTGCAGCTCGTTATGGACTGTCTTCACACGCTGGACGGCGGCGGCAGCCTGTTCGGCCTTGGCCTTCAAGTCTGCGCGAGGCGTTTGCCCTGCCAGCAATACGACGCCGTTGAAGCTGGTGACGACGATGTGCGAGTCGTTATCCAGCGCCGGATCGGCCTTGGCGACGTTAACGCCAACCTTGGTATCAATCAGGGAATCGTCGATTTTGCTGCCGAAGGTGCGCGTGCCGCGGTCATCTTCAATCGGTGCTTCACGGCTGGCGTTAACCACCGAGGTGCAGCCGCTGATGCCGATGAGGCACAGGGTCAAGGCCAGAAGGCCTAGGCGATTAGGGGTCATTCTTCACTCCCGAACAGTTGGCTGTCGATCAAGTCGCAAAGGCAGTGGATCGCCAGCAGGTGGACTTCCTGAATACGTGCGGTGACATTGGCCGGTACGCGAATCTCGACGTCTTCGGGCAATAGCAGCGACGCCATGCCGCCGCCATCACGACCGGTCAATGCTACGACAATCATTTCGCGATCATGTGCGGCCTGGATCGCTTGAATAATGTTCGCCGAGTTGCCGCTGGTGGAAATCGCCAGCAATACGTCACCCGGCTGGCCGAGGGCGCGGATCTGTTTGGAAAAGATTTCGTTGTAGCTGTAGTCGTTGGCGATCGAGGTGATCGTCGAGCTGTCGGTGGTCAGCGCGATGGCTGGCAGGCTCGGGCGCTCGCGCTCGAAGCGGTTGAGCAGTTCCGAGGAGAAGTGTTGGGCGTCACCGGCGGATCCGCCGTTGCCGCAGGAAAGCATTTTGCCCTCGTTGAGCAGGGCGTTGACCATCACCTGGCTGGCTTGCTCGATGTGCGGTGCAAGTACGTCCATCGCCTGTTGCTTGGTGTCGATACTGGCCTGAAAAAGCTGGCGAATTCGGGATTGCATGTCCATCTGTGTGACCTTAATTGGCGCGGCTACTTGGCACATGAATGTGCAGCCCGCAAAGCAAAGAGCAAAAGTGTTGGGTGAAAGTGTCCGGTTCGGGGTGCAAGCGATCAGCTGTCAAAGGCATTCTGCAACCAGTTCAACTGATCAAGGTTGCTGTCGATGGCAACCACGTCGAAACGGCAAGGGGAATTGGCCCAACGCGACTCGCGCTGAAGAAAATACTGCGCGGCGAAAATCAGTTTCTGCCGTTTACGCCCATCGATGCTATCGAGTGCGCCACCCCATTGAGTGTTTTTTCTGTAGCGAACTTCAACGAATACTACTGTATCGCCATCAAGCATGACCAGATCAAGCTCGCCGCGTTTACACAACCAGTTCTGCGCCAGCAGGCGCAGACCCTGTTGTTGAAGATGCTCGAGCGCATGGCGCTCGGCATCTTTGCCGCTTTGCTGGCGTGACCTGTCAGGCATTAGCGCGGGGTGTCCGGCAGGCGTTGAATCTGACCATTGACGAACTGTGCCCACGGCAACTGGCGAACCACGCGTTGGTTCTGAGTCATGCCGAGGCTGCCCGATTGGCCTTCGATACGGCTGTCCGGCAGGGCCTTGAGTTGTCCCAGGCGCGGTGCCAGGCGATAGGCATCAACACCCATTGCGTAAAGGCGACCGAGGCTGCCACCGGCCTGCGGCCATTGGGCAGTGACTTGTTTACGCAGTGGGTCGTTGGCATCCAGCAACCATGGGGTTTCGCAGAAGCGCACGCCGTTCATGTCGTTGTACTGGTTCACATCACCGCTGGCGCTGAACACGTGGGACGTCGCGTAAACCGGGACGTCACCGGCGTACTGGAAGTTCAGGGTCGGTTTGATCTGTTGTGCCTGTTGTGGGGTGGCCGCCAGGAAGATGAACTCGATGTCCTGACGGCGGGAAGGCTGGGCGGCGACTTGCGAGCCAACGGTGCTCTGCAGGCTCTTGGCGCGGCCTTCGCTCTGACGCAACTGGAACATGTCAGCAATCTGCTGCGCCAGTTGTACCGGCTGATCAACGCGTTCGACGGCAACAATGCTGCCACCGTTGGCTTGCCAGTCCTGGCTGAACGCTTTCATTACGCGGTCGCCCCATTCGCCTTTTGGCACCATGACGGCAGCCCGATGCAGGCCATCGGCACGAGCGCGGCGGGACACTTCGCGAGCTTCGTCTTCAGCCGCAAGGCCAAACTGGAACAGCTGCGCCGGACCTTGCTGGCCTTCGCTGTAGTTCAGCGCCAGGGTGGTGATCGGCAGTTGCGGGCGGGTGCTGAGCTGTTTGACCAGCGGCTTCTCCAGAGGACCAACGACCAGTTGCACGCCTTCGGCCTGGGCCTTGCGATAGAACTCGTCCATCGAGGTCAGCTTCGAGCTGTCATAGAACACGACGGCGGGTGGCTTCTGCCCGGCTTGTTGTGCCTGGTAGTGAGCGGCCATAAAGCCGTCACGCAGGGCCTTGCCAACCGACGCCAACTGGCCGTCTTGTGGCAGCAGCAGCGCGATTTTGCTCAGGGGCTGGCTCGCCAGCTCCTTGAGTTTGGTCAGCGGCAGCGGCAATTGAAGCGCAGCCGGGTGCTTGGGATTCTGTGCGCGCCAGCTGTCGATCGCCGCCTGTTGTTGCTCCAGCGTGCCGGCAGTTTTTACCGCCAGGGCCAGGCCCATCCAGCCGCCGAGGTCATCGGAGGTGGTCGGCTGCAATTGATCGGTGGGCAGCGAGGCGATCAGGGTCCAGATCGCTTCGTGGTTTTTGCTGGCAGCTTCACCTTCGAGCATTGGCGCAATGAAGATGCGCTCCCGGGCGGCGGCCAGGGTCTGGCCATCGGCTTCAAGGGCGCGGGCGTGAACGGTACCGGTGCGCACTTGTTGCTCGACCGGCAATTCACCCAGCCGTTGCAGGCTCGGATGGCTCAAGGCCGTCAGCGCCGCCTTGGGCTGATTGCGCACCATGGCCAGTTCAGCCGCCAGTGTGCTGGCGAAGACCTGTTGGCCAGGCTTGAGTTGTTCCATCGGCACTTGTTGCAGGATTTGCGCGGACTGGCCGGCATTGCCCTGACGGTAAGCCAGGTCTGCCGCGCTCAGGCGAAACAGTGCAGCTTGTTCCGGCGTTTTGCTTTGGGCAGCCTTTTCGAGCAATTGCTCAATACTGGCATCCGGGGTGCGTGGAAGTTCGCCAAGGCTGGAGGAGGGCGAGCTGGCGCAAGCCACCAGCAAGGCAGCGAGGCAGAGGGCAGAGAACAGCCGCAGGCAAGCGATCATGTAAGTGTTCCTGATACTCGATCAAATTAGCGTGGAATTGTACCCAAGCGCTGGCCGGGGCGCGATGTTACTGGCGTGAAACCGTCAATTTAGCTCGTGTAAATGTTGCAGTACTGCACAAAAGGCCGAAAAACCAAGGGCGGGTGGGGCGTATCGCGAAAGCCGCTACGCGCTACAATGGCGACTTTTACCGATCATGAGGTGTGCGCTTTGACTGCTCCAGGTGCTTTGAATTCCGCTGCTGGCTCGCTTTATGTGGTGGCGACGCCCATCGGCAACCTGGACGACATCAGTGCCCGTGCGCTGAAAATCCTGCGCGAGGTGGCGTTGATTGCCGCTGAAGACACGCGTCACTCCCAGCGTTTGATGCAGCATTTCGGCATTCCTACGCCGTTGGCCGCCTGCCATGAACACAACGAACGTGATGAAGGTAGTCGCTTTATCACGCGCCTGCTGGCCGGCGACGATGTGGCATTGATCTCTGACGCCGGCACGCCGCTGATTTCCGATCCGGGTTATCACCTGGTGCGTCAGGCTCGTGCCGCAGGGATCAATGTGGTGCCAGTGCCCGGTGCTTGCGCGTTGATCGCGGCACTTTCGGCGGCGGGGCTGCCGTCGGATCGCTTCATTTTCGAAGGCTTCCTGCCGGCCAAGGCGGTGGGGCGCAGGGCGCGCCTGGAATTGGTCAAGGAAGAACCGCGTACGCTGATTTTCTATGAGGCCCCGCACCGCATCCTTGAGTGCCTGCAAGACATGGAGCTGGTATTCGGCGGGGAGCGTCCGGCGTTGCTGGCGCGGGAGATCACTAAAACGTTCGAGACGCTCAAGGGGTTGCCGCTCGCCGAGTTGCGTGAGTTTGTCGAGTCCGACAGCAATCAGCAGCGCGGGGAGTGCGTGGTGCTGGTGGCTGGCTGGTCGGCGCCGGAGACGCAAGACGCGGTCAGCAGCGAAGCCATGCGCATCCTCAATCTGTTGCTCGAAGAAATGCCGCTCAAGCGCGCCGCAGCCTTGGCCGCGCAAATTACCGGCGAGCGCAAGAATGTGCTCTATCAAGTCGCGCTGGATAAACAGAAGGGCGAGTAAAAACCCGACGCGCAGGAGTGGCCAAAGGCTTTTAGCGCTTGTTCTTCGGCCGCTCTGCCGTTAACCTTTGCGGCGGAGAGTCGATTGGACAGTCGCTGCCCTCTATGAAAATTAGGGGAGGAAAGTCCGGGCTCCATAGGGCGAAGTGCCAGGTAATGCCTGGGAGGCGTGAGCCTACGGAAAGTGCCACAGAAAATAACCGCCTAAGCGCTTCGGCGCCGGTAAGGGTGAAAAGGTGCGGTAAGAGCGCACCGCACGTCTGGCAACAGTTCGTGGCTAGGTAAACCCCACTTGGAGCAAGACCAAATAGGGTCCCAAGGCGTGGCCCGCGCTGGGACCGGGTAGGTTGCTAAAGATGTCCAGTGATGGCCATCGTAGACGAATGACTGTTCAAGACAGAACCCGGCTTACAGATCGACTCTCCACCTTTTTCTCTCCCCTGCTTGAATCATTGAGCAGGGTGCTGGTAGTGGCAATTTCCCTCCTTACATAAACACCAGCAGACCCCCTCTCGTAATACCGAAAAAATCTTACTCTTAACAAATTACTTTAACTTTCGAATGCAGCTATCCGTGCTGATTCAAGTTATTGAGCGAAAACATACGCCAGATTCTCGTTACCCCTCCTTTTACCCTCCTAAATCTCCGTTCTGTAAGGGTTTTCCTTTAATCCGCGCCTTGACGGTGTGGTGGGCGCATTCCTATAGTGTGCACAAGTGGCGGAAAGTGGCATGAAGTGGGTTTTTTGAGCTCAAAACGCTAAAAATTGGAGAAACGCTGACGTGTTTCGCGGAGCTAACGCTATCAGTCTCGATGCAAAGGGCCGTCTCGCTATGCCGAGCCGGTACCGTGACGAGCTGGTTTCGAGAAGTTCCGGTCAATTAATCGTCACCATCGATGCCGTTGATCCATGTTTGTGCGTTTACCCCCTCGATGAGTGGGAAATTATTGAAACCAAACTGCGCGCACTGCCTTCGCTTCGCGAAGAGAACCGCCGCCTGCAACGTTTGCTGATTGGTAATGCCGTCGACCTCGAGCTCGATGGCAGTGGTCGTTTTCTGGTTCCGCCGCGTCTGCGCGAATATGCCAAGTTGGATAAACGCGCAATGCTGGTGGGCCAACTGAACAAGTTCCAATTATGGGACGAGGATGCCTGGGATGCGGTTTCTGCCGCTGACCTGGCTGCTATTCAACAACCGGGCGCCATGCCTGATGAACTGCGTGATTTGATCCTGTGACTATTGATAGCGGCTTTAACCACATCACCGTACTGCTTGACGAAGCCGTGGAGGCTCTCGCCGTACGTCCTGATGGCTGCTATCTGGACGGTACGTTCGGACGCGGCGGACACAGTCGGTTGATCCTCAGCCAGCTCGGTCCCGATGGTCGGTTGCTCGGATTCGATAAAGATCCTCAAGCGATTGCCACCGGGCAAACGCTAGCGGCCGAAGACGGCCGCTTTGTCGTTGTGCAGCGCAGCTTTGCCGAGCTCGGTTCGGAAGTTGCCGAACGCGGTCTGGCCGGCAAGGTCAGCGGCATTTTGCTCGACCTGGGCGTCTCGTCGCCACAGCTCGACGACCCCGAGCGCGGCTTCAGCTTCCTCAATGATGGCCCGCTGGACATGCGCATGGATCCGTCCCGCGGGATCAGCGCTGCCGAATTCGTCAACACCGCGCCGGTGGAAGAAATCGCCCGGGTGTTCAAGGAATATGGCGAAGAACGCTTCTCCGGTCGCATGGCCCGTGCCGTGGCCGAGCGTCGCGACATCAAGCCGTTCGAGCGCACTGCTGACCTGGCCGAAGTCCTGAAAGTCGCCAACCCGGCATGGGAAAAAGGCAAGAACCCGGCCACCCGTGCGTTCCAGGGCCTGCGTATTCACGTCAACAACGAACTGGGCGATCTGGAAGCCGGCCTCGAAGCCGCACTGGAATGCCTGGAAGTCGGTGGTCGCCTGGTGGTCATCAGCTTCCATTCGCTGGAAGACCGCATCGTCAAACTGTTCATGCGCAAACTGGTGAAAGGCGAGACCGACAACCTGCCGCGCAACCTGCCGGTCCGTCACGTCGCCTTCGAACCGAAAATCAAAGTCCATGGCAAAGCGCAGTCCGCCTCCGAGGCCGAACTCAAAGCCAACCCACGTTCTCGTAGCGCCATCATGCGCGTCGCGGAGAAGCTGCGGTGAGCAAGCTTTTCGCCAAGCCACTTCCCGGCGGAAGCTTTTTCATGCTGCTGTTGTTTATTGGCGTGATCGTGTCAGCCATCGGCGTGTCTTACAGCGCCCACTGGAACCGTCAGTTGTTGAACTCGCTGTACAACGAGTTGAGCGTGCGCGACAAGGCACAGGCCGAGTGGGGCCGGTTGATTCTCGAGCAGAGCACCTGGACCGCCCACAGCCGCATCGAAGTCCTGGCCACCGAACAACTGAAGATGCGCATTCCCGGCGCTGCTGAAGTACGGATGGTGGCGCCATGATGAAACTTGAGGGTGCACTTTTCCCTTGGCGGTTCCGCGTGGTCATGGGGTTGCTCGGCGTCATGGTGGCTGCAATCTGCTGGCGCATCATCGACCTGCAAGTGGTCGACCGTGACTTCCTCAAGGGGCAGGGCGACGCGCGTAGCGTCCGTCACATTCCTATTCCGGCTCACCGTGGTCTGATCACCGACCGTAACGGCGAGCCTTTGGCCGTGAGTACCCCGGTTACCACCCTGTGGGCCAACGCCAAGGAAATGCAGCTGGCCAAAGAGAAGTGGCCGGCACTGGCAGCAGCGCTGGGCCAGGATCCGAAAGCCCTGACCGAACGCCTCGAAGCCCAGGCCAATAAGGAATTCATCTATCTGGTGCGCGGGTTGACGCCTGAGCAAGGCCAGTCGGTGCTCGACCTGAAAGTGCCTGGCGTCTACGGCATTGAAGAGTTCCGCCGTTTCTACCCGGCCGGTGAAGTCACCGCACACATGGTCGGCTTTACCGACATCGACGACCACGGGCGCGAAGGCGTCGAGCTGGCCTACGACGAATGGCTGGCCGGGGTCGCCGGCAAGCGACAGGTCATCAAGGACCGGCGCGGCAGACTGATCAAAGATGTCCAGGTCACCAAAAACGCCAAGGCCGGCAAGCCCTTGGCGTTGTCCATTGATCTGCGCCTGCAATACCTGGCCAACCGCGAGTTGCGTAACGCAATCATCGAGAACGGCGCGAAGGCCGGCAGCCTGGTGATCATGGATGTGAAGACCGGCGAGATCCTCGCCATGGTCAACCAGCCGACCTACAACCCGAACAACCGTCGCAACCTGCAACCGGCGATGATGCGTAACCGCGCAATGATCGACGTGTTCGAGCCCGGCTCGACCATGAAAGCGATCTCCATGAGTGCCGCCCTGGAAACCGGGCGCTGGAAGCCGAGCGACACCGTCGAGGTGTACCCGGGCAGCTTGCAGATCGGTAAATACACCATCAAGGACGTATCGAAGACCGAAGGCCCGGTGCTCGACCTGACCGGCATTTTGATCAACTCCAGTAACGTCGGCATGAGTAAGGTCGCCTTCGACATCGGCGGCGAAACCATTTTCCGTCTGGCGCAGAAAGTCGGCCTCGGCCAGGACACCGGCCTGGGTTTCCCGGGCGAGCGCGTCGGTAACCTGCCGAACTACCGCGAATGGCGCAAGGCTGAAACCGCCACGCTGTCCTACGGCTACGGCATTTCGGTGACGGCGATCCAGTTGGTTCACGCGTTCTCGGCGCTGGCCAACAACGGTCGGATCGCGCCGCTGACCCTGATCAAGACCGACAAGCCACCGCAGACCACCCAGGTGATCCCGGAAAACGTCGCCAAAACCATGCAAGGCATGCTGACCCAAGTGATCGAGGCCCCGCGCGGTGTATTCCGTGCGCAGGTGCCGGCTTACCACGTGGCTGGCAAGTCGGGTACCGCGCGTAAGACGTCCGTGGGCACCAAAGGCTACGCCGAGAATTCCTACCGCTCGCTGTTCGCCGGCTTCGGCCCGATGAGCGATCCGCGTTACGCCATCGTAGTGGTAATTGATGAGCCGTCCAAGGCCGGTTACTTCGGTGGTCTGGTATCGGCGCCCGTGTTCAGCCGAGTGATGTCCGGGACGCTGCGCCTGATGAACGTCACCCCGGATAACCTGCCACCGACCCAACAAGTCAACGCTGCACCGCTCGTTCCGCTGAAAGCCAATGGAGGGCGCGGCTGATGTCTCTGAGTCTGAACAAGATTTTCGCCCATGCCGGTCGTGATCTGTTGATCCGCGAACTGACCCTGGACAGCCGTAATGTACGGGCAGGCGATTTGTTCCTCGCTGTGCCCGGCGGCAAACTCGACGGTCGCGCGCACATTGCCGATGCTTTGCAACGCGGTGCTGCGGCGGTGGCCTATGAAGTCGAAGGCGCCACCGTGCTGCCGATCACCGATGCGCCGCTGATTCCGGTCAAAGGCCTGGCGGCGCAGTTGTCGGACATTGCCGGGCGCTTTTATGGCGACCCGAGCCGCCACCTGAATCTGGTCGGAGTCACCGGCACCAACGGCAAAACCAGCGTGACGCAATTGGTCGCGCAAGCCTTGGACCTGCTCGGTCAACACTGCGGCATCGTCGGCACCCTGGGCACCGGTTTTTATGGCGCGCTTGAAAGCGGCCTGCACACCACGCCGAACCCGATTGCAGTGCAAGCGACCCTCGCCGACCTGAAAAAGGCCGGGGCCAAAGCGGTGGCGATGGAAGTCTCTTCCCACGGTCTGGATCAGGGCCGCGTGAGCGCATTGGCGTTCGATGTGGCAGTGATGACCAACCTGTCCCGCGATCACCTGGATTACCACGGCACCATGCAGGCCTACGGCGAAGCCAAGGCCAAGCTGTTTGCCTGGAACGATTTGAAGTGCCGGGTGATCAACCTCGACGACGAATTCGGCCGGCAACTGGCCGCTGACAAGCGCGAATCGCGTTTGATCACCTATAGCCTGGAAGACGCCAGCGCCTACCTTTATTGCCGCGAAGCGCAGTTTGACGACGAAGGCGTGCGCGCCACGTTGGTCACGCCGCAAGGCGAGCACCATTTGCGCAGCACCTTGCTCGGTCGTTTCAACCTGAGCAACGTCCTGGCCGCAGTCGGTGCCTTGCTCGGTCTGGACTACGCGCTGGACGAAATCCTCAAGGTCCTTCCAAAACTCGAAGGGCCTGCCGGTCGCATGCAGCGCCTGGGCGGCGGGACTCAGCCGCTGGTGGTGGTCGATTACGCCCACACCCCGGATGCGCTGGAAAAAGTCTTGCTGGCCCTGCGTCCACATGCCAGAGGCCGGTTGCTGTGCCTGTTCGGTTGCGGCGGTGACCGCGATCGCGGCAAGCGTGCGCTGATGGCTGAAGTGGTCGAGCGTCTGGCCGATGGCGTGCTGGTCACCGACGACAACCCGCGCACCGAAGACCCTGCGGTGATTTTCGACGACATCCGCGCCGGTTTCACCGCTGTGGATAACGTGACGTTCGTGGCGGGTCGTGGCCAGGCGATTGCCCAGTTGATCGCCAGTGCAACTGCTGATGACGTGATTGTCCTGGCCGGTAAAGGTCACGAGGACTATCAGGAAATCAACGGCGAACGCCATGCCTTCTCCGATCTGGTCGAGGCCGATCACGCCCTGACCGCGTGGGAGGTGGCTCATGCTTAAAGCCTTGAAACTCAGCGAACTGACCCGCGTGTTGAATGCCCGCCTGGTGTCCGGCGATGCCAGTTTCGATGGTGTCAGCATCGACAGCCGCGCGATCAAGCCAGGCCAGTTGTTTATTGCCCTGACCGGCCCGCGCTTCGATGGTCATGACTATCTGAATGACGTGGCAGGTAAAGGCGCCGTGGCTGCATTGGTCGAGCGCGAAGTCGCCGACAGCACGTTGCCGCAACTGCTGGTCAAAGACACCCGTCAGGCCCTAGGCCAATTGGGCGCGCTGAACCGTGCGGCTTATAGCAACCCGGTTGCGGCCGTCACCGGTTCCAGCGGCAAGACCACGGTCAAGGAAATGCTCGCGAGCATTCTGCGCACCCGCGGCCCGGTGCTGGCGACCCGTGGCAACCTGAACAACGACCTCGGCGTACCGCTGACTCTGCTCGAGCTGGCGCCGGAACACACCGCTGCCGTTATCGAACTCGGTGCGTCGCGCCTTGGCGAAATTGCCTACACCGTGGGCATGACCAAGCCACACGTAGCCATCCTCAATAACGCCGGGACTGCTCACGTTGGCGAATTCGGCGGGCCGGAAAAAATCGTTGAAGCCAAAGGCGAGATTATCGAAGGGCTGGATGCCGATGGCGTCGCCGTTCTCAACCTCGACGACAAGGCCTTCGGCATCTGGAAAACCCGCGCTGGCGCTCGAAAAGTGCTGACCTTTGCGCTGAACAACCCAAGCGCCGACTTCCATGCCAGCGAGCTGGATCGCGATGCCCGCGGTTGCCCGGCGTTCAATCTGCACAGCCCTGAAGGTGTGGAACGGGTTCAGTTGAACCTGCTTGGCACCCATAACGTTGCCAACGCCATGGCCGCTGCGGCTGCCGCACATGCCTTGGGCGTGTCGCTGTTCGGCATCGCCACGGGCCTCGGCGCGGTTCAACCGGTCAAGGGCCGCACCGTCGCGCAACTGGCCACCAACGGCATGCGCGTTATTGATGACACTTACAACGCGAACCCCACCTCCATGTGCGCCGCCGTTGATATACTCGCCGGCTTTTCCGGCCGCACCGTTCTGGTGCTCGGAGATATCGGCGAGTTGGGCGACTGGGCAGAGCAGGGGCACCGCGACGTGGGCGAGTACGCCCGTGGCAAGGTTTCTGCGCTTTACGCGGTTGGACCAATGATGGCTCACGCTGTGAACGCGTTCGGTCCGCAAGCCTTTCACTTCAGCACCCAGGCTGAACTGATCGAAGCCCTGGGCGCCGAGCAAGATACAAACACCACTATTTTGATCAAGGGTTCGCGCAGCGCTGCGATGGAAAACATCGTCGCCGCTTTGTGCGGGTCCAGTCTGGAGAAACATTAATGCTGCTGCTGCTAGCGGAGTATCTGCAACAGTTCTACAAAGGCTTCGCGGTCTTTCAGTACCTGACCCTGCGCGGGATTCTCGGCGTGCTCACCGCGCTGGTGTTGTCGCTGTGCTACGGCCCGTGGATGATCCGCACCTTGCAGAACCGTCAGATCGGTCAATCCGTTCGCAACGATGGTCCGCAATCGCACCTGTCCAAATCGGGCACCCCGACCATGGGCGGTGCACTGATTCTGTCGTCGATCGGCGTCAGCACGTTGCTCTGGGCTGACCTGAGCAACCGCTATGTCTGGACCGTGTTGCTGGTGACCCTGTTGTTCGGCGCCATTGGCTGGGTCGACGATTACCGCAAAGTCATCGAGAAGAACTCCCGTGGCTTGCCGAGCCGCTGGAAGTATCTCTGGCAGTCGGTGTTTGGCCTGGGCGCGGCGCTCTTCCTTTATATGACCGCGACCACGCCGGTAGAAACCACGCTGATCCTGCCGATGCTCAAGGACTACAGCATTCCGATGGGCGCAGGCTTCGTCGTCCTGACCTACTTCGTGATTGTCGGTTCGAGCAACGCGGTCAACCTGACTGACGGCCTCGACGGTCTGGCGATCATGCCGACGGTGATGGTCGGTGGCGGGTTGGGGATCTTCTGCTACCTGTCCGGTAACGTGAAATTCGCTGAATACCTGCTGATCCCCTATGTACCGGGCGCCGGTGAACTGATCGTGTTCTGTGGCGCGTTGATCGGTGCTGGCCTGGGGTTCCTCTGGTTCAACACCTATCCGGCCCAAGTCTTCATGGGCGACGTCGGCGCGCTGGCACTGGGCGCAGCCCTGGGCACCATTGCGGTGATCGTCCGTCAGGAAATCGTCCTGTTCATCATGGGCGGCGTGTTCGTGATGGAAACCCTGTCGGTGGTCATCCAGGTGGCCTCCTTCAAAATGACCGGTCGCCGTGTGTTCCGAATGGCACCCATACACCACCACTTTGAACTCAAGGGCTGGCCCGAGCCGCGCGTGATCGTCCGTTTCTGGATCATCACCGTGATTCTCGTACTGGTTGGCCTTGCCACCCTGAAGCTGAGGTAGAACGAGTGTCTCTGATCGCTTCTGACCACTTCCGCATCGTTGTCGGCCTCGGCAAGAGCGGCATGTCCCTGGTTCGCTTCCTGGCGAACCGGGGCGTGTCGTTTGCTGTGGCCGATACGCGGGAAAATCCACCGGAGCTAGACACGCTGCGTCGTGACTATCCGCACGTGGAAGTGCGTTGTGGCGAGCTGGACGTCGAGTTCCTGTGCCGTGCCGACGAGCTCTACGTGAGCCCCGGCCTGGCGCTGGCGACCCCGGCCCTGCAAGCCGCTGCGGCCCGTGGCGTGGCGTTGTCCGGTGACATCGAGCTGTTCGCGCGTAACGCGAAGGCGCCGATTGTCGCCATCAGCGGCTCCAACGCGAAAAGCACCGTCACCACCCTGGTTGGCGAGATGGCCGTTGCGGCGGGCAAGCGAGTCGCTGTCGGCGGTAATCTCGGTACACCGGCGCTGGACCTGCTCAGCGACGACGTCGAGTTGTACGTGATGGAGCTGTCGAGCTTCCAGCTCGAAACCACCGCTCAACTTAACGCCGAAGTGGCGACCGTGCTCAACGTCAGCGAAGACCACATGGACCGTTACAGCGGCCTGCCGGCCTATCACCTGGCCAAGCACCGGATCTTCCGCGGGGCCAAGCAGTTTGTGGTCAACCGTCAGGACGCCCTGAGCCGTCCGTTGATCGGCGAAGGCCAGCCTTGCTGGACCTTCGGTTTGAGCAAACCTGATTTCAAGGCGTTTGGTATCCGCGAAGAGGACGGCGAGAAATACCTGGCCTTCGAATTCCAGAACCTGATGCCGGTGCGCGAATTGAAAGTTCGCGGTGCTCACAACCAGTCCAACGCCCTTGCGGCGCTGGCACTGGGTCACGCCGTCGGCCTGCCATTCGACGCGATGCTGTCGAGCCTGCGCACCTTCGCCGGGCTTGAGCATCGTTGCCAGTGGGTCCGCGACCTCAATGGCGTGAGCTATTACAACGACTCCAAAGCCACCAACGTTGGCGCCGCACTGGCCGCCATCGAAGGCCTGGGCGCGGACATCGAAGGCAAACTCGTGCTGATCGCCGGTGGCGATGGCAAGGGTGCCGAGTTCAAGGATTTGCGTGATCCGGTGGCGGCCAACTGCCGCGCCGTGGTGCTGATGGGCCGCGACGCCGACCTGATCGGCCAGGCCATCGGCGATGGCGTGTCGCTGATTCGCGTCAACTCGCTGCTTGAAGCCGTGGAGCAATGCCGCGCCCTCGCTGAACCGGGCGATGCGGTGCTGTTGTCGCCGGCCTGCGCCAGTTTCGACATGTTCAAAAATTACGAAGACCGTGGTCACCAGTTCGTCCGCGCTGTGGAGGATCTGGCATGAGCCTGCGAAATATCATCAAGCCGTACCCGTCGCCGATTATCACCGGGCGCGGTATCGACCTTGATTTCCCGATGCTCGCGGGTTGCCTGGCGTTGCTGGGCCTGGGCCTGATCATGATTGCCTCGGCCTCCACCGAAGTGGCCGCGGCGCAGTCGGGCAGCGCGCTGTACTACATGATTCGCCACCTTATCTACATCGTGCTGGGCCTGGGTGCCTGCGTCATCACCATGATGATCCCGATTGCCACCTGGCAACGCCTGGGCTGGCTGATGCTGCTGGGTGCCTTCGGTTTGCTGATCATGGTGATCGTCCCCGGGATCGGCCGTGAAGTGAACGGTTCGATGCGCTGGATCGGTTTTAGCTTCTTCAACGTCCAGCCGTCCGAGATCGCCAAGGTGTTCGTGGTGATCTACCTCGCCGGTTACCTGGTACGTCGTCAGAAGGAAGTGCGCGAAAGCTGGATGGGCTTCTTCAAGCCATTCATTGTGCTGCTGCCGATGGCGGGCTTGTTGCTGATGGAGCCGGACTTCGGTGCCACCGTCGTCATGATGGGGGCGGCGGCGGCAATGCTGTTCCTCGGCGGGGTCGGGCTGTTTCGGTTTTCCTTGATGGTGGTCCTCGCTTTCGCGGCCGTGGTGCTGCTGATTCAAGTGCAGCCGTATCGCATGGCGCGTCTGACCAACTTCGCGGATCCGTGGGCCGACCAGTTCGGTGCCGGCTATCAGTTGTCTCAAGCCTTGATCGCTTTCGGTCGCGGTGAATGGCTGGGTGTAGGCCTGGGCAACAGTGTGCAGAAACAGTTCTACCTGCCGGAAGCCCACACTGACTTCGTATTCTCGGTTCTGGCCGAAGAACTGGGTGCCGTGGGTTCCTTGTGCACCGTCGCGCTGTTCGTCTTTGTCTGTATTCGTGGCATGTACATCGGTTTGTGGGCAGAGAAGGCCAAGCAGTTCTTCGCGGCGTACGTGGCTTACGGGCTGTCGTTCCTGTGGATTGGTCAGTTCCTGATCAACATCGGGGTAAACGTCGGCCTGCTGCCGACCAAGGGCCTGACCCTGCCGTTCCTCAGTTATGGCGGTAGTTCGTTGGTGATCTGCTGTGCCTGTCTCGGGTTGTTGCTGCGCATCGAGTGGGAGAGTCGAACCCACCTGGGCAGTGAAGAGATGGAGTTCCAGGAGAGTGACTTCGCCGAGGAGCCACCCCATGGGCGCTAACGTATTGATCATGGCGGGCGGCACCGGCGGGCATGTGTTCCCGGCGTTGGCCTGCGCTCGCGAGTTCCAGGCCCGCGGCTACACCGTGCATTGGCTGGGCACCCCGCGCGGCATCGAAAACGACCTGGTCCCGGCGGCCGGTCTGGAACTGCATCGCATCAATGCCAGCGGTCTGCGGGGCAAGGGCAAGCTGTCGCTGCTCAAGGCCCCGTTCATGTTGCTCAAATCAATCTGGCAGGCGCGGGCGATCATTCGTCGGCTGCGGCCGGTGTGCGTGGTCGGTTTTGGTGGTTATGTGACCGGTCCTGGCGGTGTTGCCGCCAAATTGTCCGGCGTGCCGATCATCGTTCACGAGCAGAACGCCGTGGCCGGTACCGCCAATCGGTTGCTCATGCCGTTGGCCGCCCGAGTCTGTGAAGCGTTCCCCGACACCTTTACCCTGTCGGACAGCCGACGGACCACCGGTAACCCGGTGCGCACCGAGCTGTTCCTCGACACACCGCGACCAGCCCTGGCCGGTCGCAAGGCGCGTTTGCTGATCCTGGGCGGAAGCCTGGGCGCAGAGCCGTTGAACAAGTTGCTGCCTGAAGCCCTGTCGCAAGTCGCCGCCGACCTGCGTCCGGAAGTGTTTCATCAGGCCGGCAAAAACCACGATGAAGTGACTGCGCAGCGCTATCGCGAGGCTGGCGTCGAGGCGCAAGTGCAGCCTTTCATCAAAGACATGGCCCACGCCTATGGCTGGGCCGACCTGGTGGTGTGCCGTGCAGGCGCATTGACCATCAGTGAACTGGCCGCCGCCGGTCTGCCCTCGATGCTGGTGCCTTTGCCCCACGCGATCGACGATCACCAGACCCGCAACGCCGAATATTTGGCTCGTGAAGGTGCTGCCTTCCTGATGCCGCAAAGAACGACTGGCGCCGCAGATCTTGCCGCACGCCTGACAGAGGTCCTGATGCAACCGCAACGACTTAATGACATGGCCAACGCGGCCCGCCGACTGGCGAAACCCGATGCAACCCGTAACGTCGTCGACAGCTGCCTGGAGGTGGCCCATGGTTGAGCACCAGAAAGCCATGCCACAACCGGAAATGCGCCGGATCCGTAAAATCCACTTCGTCGGTATCGGCGGCGTGGGCATGTGCGGCATCGCTGAAGTGTTGTTGAACCTGGGCTATGAAGTCTCAGGCTCCGACCTCAAAGCGTCGCCGGTGACCGAACGCCTGGAATCTTTCGGTGCTCACATCTACATCGGCCACCGTGCCGAGAACGCCGCGAGCGCCGATGTGCTGGTGACCTCCAGTGCCGTGAACACCTCCAACCCGGAAGTTGCCACTGCCCTGGAACGTCGGATTCCGGTGGTGCCGCGTGCCGAAATGCTCGCCGAGCTGATGCGTTATCGCCACGGCATCGCCGTCGCCGGTACCCACGGCAAAACCACCACCACCAGCCTGATCGCTTCGGTGTTCGCGGCCGGTGGCCTGGACCCGACGTTCGTCATCGGTGGCCGCCTGAATGCCGCGGGTACCAATGCCCAGCTCGGCACCAGCCGTTACCTGATCGCTGAAGCCGATGAAAGCGATGCGAGTTTCCTGCACTTGCAGCCGCTGGTGGCTGTGGTCACCAACATCGACGCCGACCACATGGCGACCTACGACGGTGACTTCAACAAACTGAAGAAAACCTTCGTCGAGTTCCTCCACAACCTGCCGTTCTACGGTTTGGCGGTGGTGTGCCTGGACGATCCGGTGGTGCGTGAAATCCTGCCGCTGATCAAACGCCCGACGGTCACCTACGGCTTCGGCGACGACTGCGACGTGCGCGCAATCAATGTCCGCCAGCAAGGCATGCAGACCTTCTTCACCGTGCTGCGCCCTGAGCGCGAGCCGCTGGATGTCTCGGTGAACATGCCGGGCAACCACAACGTATTGAACGCCTTGGCGACCATCTGCATCGCCACCGATGAGGGCGTCAGCGATGAAGCCATCGTCCAGGGCCTGTCCGGGTTCCAGGGGGTCGGCCGACGCTTCCAGGTCTACGGCGAACTGCCGGTCGAGGGCGGCCACGTGATGCTGGTCGACGACTACGGTCACCACCCGACCGAAGTTGCCGCGGTGATCAAAGCCGTACGCGGTGGCTGGCCGGAGCGGCGTCTGGTGATGGTTTACCAGCCGCACCGCTACAGCCGCACGCGGGACCTGTACGACGATTTCGTCAATGTACTGGCCGACGCCAACGTCCTGCTGCTGATGGAAGTCTATCCGGCCGGTGAAGAACCGATTCCGGGCGCCGACAGCCGCAAGCTGTGCAACAGCATCCGCCAGCGCGGCCAGTTGGACCCGATCTACATCGAGCGCGGTGTCGACCTGGCACCGATCGTCAAGCCGCTGCTGCGTGCCGGCGACATCCTGCTGTGCCAGGGCGCCGGTGATATCGGCGGTCTCGCACCAAAACTGTTGAACAGTCCGTTGTTCGCCGGTGCCGTTGCGGCCCCGGCTGTGGGGAAATTGAAATGACTGCTGCCTACGCCAACCTCGTCTCCACGATCGCGCCGAAAGACTTCGGCCGCGTCGCCGTGCTCTTCGGCGGCAAGAGTGCCGAGCGTGAGGTTTCCCTGAAGTCGGGTAACGCGGTTCTCGAAGCGCTGCAAAGTGCTGGTGTGGACGCGTTCGGCCTCGACGTCGGCGATGACCTGCTGCAGCGTCTGCTGAACGAAAAAATCGATCGCGCCTTCATCATCCTCCACGGTCGTGGCGGTGAAGACGGCAGCATGCAAGGCCTGCTCGAATGCCTGGGCATTCCCTACACCGGCAGCGGCATCCTGGCGTCGGCATTGGCGATGGACAAACTGCGCACCAAGCAGGTCTGGCACAGCCTCGGGATTCCGACGCCACGCCACGCCGTTCTTGGCTCCGAGGCCGATTGTATTTCGGCGGCCACGGAACTGGGCTTCCCTTTGATCGTCAAACCGGCCCATGAAGGTTCAAGTATCGGGATGGCCAAAGTGAGTTCCGCGTCGGAGTTGATCGACGCATGGAAAGCGGCCAGTACCTACGATTCGCAAGTGTTGGTCGAGCAATGGATTCAAGGTCCGGAGTTCACCATCGCCACCCTGCGTGACCAGGTGTTGCCAGTCATCGCCTTGGGCACCACGCACAGCTTCTACGACTACGACGCCAAATACGTGGCTTGCGATACCCAGTACCGGATTCCGTGTGGCCTGGACAGCAATAAGGAAAAGGAACTCATGGACCTCACGGCGAAAGCCTGCGAGGCGCTGGGTATCGCCGGTTGGGGCAGGGCAGACGTGATGCAGGACGCCGACGGGCAGTTCTGGTTCCTGGAAGTCAACACCGCACCGGGCATGACCGATCACAGTCTGGTGCCGATGGCGGCCCGTGCTGCCGGTCTGGATTTCCAGCAACTGGTTCTGGCGATTCTGGCCGCCAGCGTTGCCGGCAACCACGAGCCGCGAGGTTAAGACCATGCAAGGCGCACAGCTGAGACATCAGCCCCCCGCACCCCCGGCCGCAAGCCGGTGCCGCGGGGTGCCAGCCGAATGGTGGCCAAAGAGCCGATGTCTGTGCGTCTGCCGAAAGCCAATTTTGGTTTTCTCAAAGCGTTGTTCTGGCCCGTGTTGCTGGTTGCACTGGGGTTCGGCACTTACGAAGGCGCGCAGCGTTTGCTGCCCTACGCCGACCGGCCGATCACCAAGATCAACGTGCAGGGCGATTTGAGTTACATCAGCCAGCAAGCCGTGCAGCAGCGGATCGCCCCGTACGTGGCGTCGAGCTTCTTCACCATCGACCTGGCGAGCATGCGTACCGAGCTGGAACAGATGCCATGGATTGCCCACGCCGAAGTGCGTCGGGTGTGGCCGGATCAGGTGGTCATCCGCCTCGAAGAACAATTGCCGGTGGCCCGTTGGGGCGACGAGGCGTTGCTGAACAACCAGGGCCAGGCGTTTACGCCCAAGGAACTGGCGAACTACGAACACCTGCCACAGCTGTTCGGCCCACAACGGGCCCAGCAGCAAGTGATGCAGCAATACCAGGTGCTGAGCCAGATGCTCAGGCCATTGGGCTTCTCGATTGCACGCCTGGAGTTGCGTGACCGAGGCAGCTGGTTCCTGACTACGGGGGCCGGTAGCGCTGGCCCGGGGATCGAACTGCTGCTGGGACGCGGCGCTTTGGTAGAAAAGATGCGCCGCTTCATTGCCATCTACGACAAGACGCTTAAAGAACAGATTACGAACATTGCGCGCATCGATCTGCGCTACGCCAACGGCCTCGCTGTTGGCTGGCGGGAACCTGTAGCGCCGACGACAGCCAAACCCGCTGTCGCGAAGAATTAAGAAGAGGCAGGACCCATGGCAAACGTGCAAAGCGGCAAAATGATCGTCGGTCTCGATATCGGCACCTCCAAAGTGGTGGCGCTGGTCGGCGAGGTCTCGGACGACGGCACGCTGGAAATCGTCGGGATCGGCACTCATCCGTCCCGTGGCCTGAAGAAAGGCGTGGTGGTGAACATCGAGTCCACCGTGCAATCGATCCAGCGCGCCATCGAAGAAGCGCAGTTGATGGCCGGTTGCCGGATCCACTCGGCGTTTGTCGGCGTCGCCGGCAATCACATCCGCAGCCTGAACTCCCACGGCATCGTGGCGATTCGTGATCGCGAAGTCAGCGCTGCTGACCTTGAGCGTGTACTCGATGCTGCCCAGGCCGTGGCGATCCCGGCTGACCAGCGCGTGCTGCACACCCTGCCGCAGGATTACGTGATCGATAACCAGGAAGGCGTCCGTGAGCCGCTGGGCATGTCGGGCGTACGTCTGGAAGCCAAGGTTCACGTAGTGACCTGCGCTGTCAACGCCGCACAGAACATTGAAAAATGCGTGCGTCGCTGCGGTCTGGAAATCGACGACATCATTCTTGAGCAGCTTGCTTCCGCGTATTCGGTCCTGACCGACGACGAGAAAGAACTGGGCGTGTGCCTGGTGGACATCGGCGGCGGCACCACCGACATCGCGATCTTCACCGAAGGCGCGATCCGTCACACCGCGGTGATCCCGATTGCGGGCGACCAGGTGACCAACGACATCGCCATGGCGTTGCGCACTCCGACCCAGTACGCCGAGGAAATCAAGATCCGTTACGCCTGCGCCCTGGCCAAACTGGCCGGTGCCGGTGAAACCATCAAGGTCCCAAGCGTTGGCGATCGTCCACCGCGCGAGCTGTCCCGCCAGGCCCTGGCCGAAGTGGTCGAGCCGCGTTACGACGAGTTGTTCACGCTGATCCAGGCCGAACTGCGCCGCAGCGGCTACGAAGACCTGATCCCGGCCGGCATTGTGCTGACCGGTGGTACGTCAAAGATGGAAGGCGCGGTCGAACTGGCCGAGGAAATCTTCCACATGCCGGTCCGCCTGGGCGTGCCGCACGGCGTCAAGGGTCTGGATGACGTGGTTCGCAACCCGATTTATTCCACTGGCGTTGGCCTGTTGATGTACGGCCTGCAAAAGCAGTCCGACGGGATTTCGTTCTCGGGCATCAGCAGCCGCGACAGCTACAGCAATGAAGAACCGAAAGCCGCCTTGCTCGATCGCATCAAGAGCTGGGTACAAGGCAACTTCTAAAGATTTACCGCGACACCGCAAGACCGCAGCAAAAAGCAGTAGGCGAAAAAACTAGAGAATGTAAGGAGAGGGAACATGTTCGAACTCGTAGACAACATCCCCGCAAGCCCGGTTATTAAAGTTATCGGTGTTGGCGGAGGCGGCGGCAACGCTGTCAACCACATGGTCAAGAGCAACATTGAAGGCGTTGAATTCATCTGCGCCAACACTGATGCCCAGGCGCTGAAATCCATCGGCGCGCGGACCATCCTGCAATTGGGTACCGGTGTGACCAAAGGTCTGGGCGCCGGCGCCAACCCTGAAGTAGGTCGTCAGGCCGCTCTCGAAGATCGTGAGCGCATTGCCGAAGTCCTGCAGGGCACCAACATGGTGTTCATCACCACTGGCATGGGCGGCGGTACCGGTACCGGTGCTGCGCCAATCATTGCCGAAGTGGCCAAGGAAATGGGGATCCTCACCGTTGCGGTGGTGACTCGTCCTTTCCCGTTCGAAGGCCGCAAGCGTATGCAGATCGCCGACGAAGGTATCCGTCTGCTGTCTGAAAGCGTCGACTCGTTGATCACCATTCCCAACGAGAAGCTGCTGACCATCCTCGGTAAAGACGCCAGCCTGCTGTCGGCTTTCGCCAAGGCTGACGATGTACTGGCCGGTGCCGTTCGCGGTATCTCCGACATCATCAAGCGTCCGGGCATGATCAACGTCGACTTTGCTGACGTACGTACCGTAATGAGTGAAATGGGCATGGCGATGATGGGCACTGGCTGCGCCAGCGGTCCGAACCGTGCACGCGAGGCCACCGAAGCGGCCATTCGCAACCCGTTGCTCGAAGACGTGAACCTGCAAGGTGCACGCGGCATCCTGGTGAACATCACCGCCGGTCCTGACCTGTCCCTGGGTGAGTACTCCGACGTGGGTAGCATCATCGAAGCCTTCGCTTCCGAGCACGCGATGGTCAAGGTCGGTACGGTTATCGATCCGGACATGCGCGACGAGCTGCACGTGACTGTGGTTGCCACTGGTCTGGGCGCGAAAATCGAGAAGCCTGTGAAGGTCATCGACAACACCATGCATACGTCCGTGGCATCGCAGCCGCAGCAACAAGCGCCTTCTCGTCAGGAAGCGCCTGCTGTGAACTACCGTGACCTGGACCGTCCGACCGTCATGCGCAACCAGGCTCAGGCCGGTGCTGCGACTGCCGCGAAGATGAATCCGCAAGACGATCTGGATTACCTGGACATCCCGGCTTTCCTGCGTCGTCAGGCTGATTGATGGAATGTATCAGGGCGATGAAGGTGATTGGTGTTCAGCAAAGGTCTGGTCTGCTATCATCGCCAGCCTTTGTTGATACCAGTTCGCAATTTGCGCTGAAGCGGCCCAAGCCATGATTAAACAACGCACACTGAAAAATATTATCCGTGCCACAGGTGTAGGCCTGCACTCCGGGGAGAAGGTATACCTGACCCTCAAGCCTGCACCTATCGACACCGGCATCGTGTTTGTTCGTGCCGATCTGGACCCTATGGTGCAGATTCCTGCTCGCGCGGAAAACGTTGGCGAAACCACTATGTCGACCACACTGGTTAACGGTGACGTCAAGGTGGACACGGTGGAGCATTTGCTCTCGGCCATGGCTGGCCTGGGCATCGATAACGCCTACGTCGAGCTCTCCGCGTCCGAAGTCCCAATCATGGATGGTAGCGCTGGACCTTTCGTATTCCTGATTCAATCGGCCGGCCTGGAAGAACAGGACGCTGCCAAGAAGTTCATCCGGATCCTGCGGGAAGTGACAGTGGAAGACGGCGACAAGCGCGCCACTTTCGTCCCTTTCGAAGGTTTCAAAGTGAGCTTCGAGATCGATTTCGATCACCCGGTTTTCCGTGACCGCACACAAAGTGCAAGCGTGGATTTTTCCAGCACTTCGTTCGTAAAAGAAGTCAGCCGTGCCCGTACCTTTGGTTTCATGAGTGATATCGAGTACCTGCGCAAGCACAACCTCGCACTCGGCGGCAGCGTTGAAAACGCTATTGTGGTCGACGCGGATGGTGTACTGAACGAAGACGGCCTTCGCTATGAAGACGAATTCGTGAAGCACAAGATCCTCGATGCAATTGGTGACCTCTACCTGCTGGGCAATAGCCTGATTGGTGAGTTCAAGGGCTTCAAGTCCGGACATGCATTGAACAACCAGCTGCTGCGCAAGTTGATTGAGCAGACAGATGCTTGGGAAGTCGTGACTTTCGAAGACGCCAGCACTGCACCGATCTCTTACATGCGTCCTGTTGCGGCCGTGTAAGCAAAAACCTCTCTAGTTTTTAAAGGCTGCCTTCGGGTGGCCTTTTTTATGCCCGATGAATCAAGATCAGAATCAAAGATCGCAGCCTTCGGCAGCTCCTACAGGAGAACGTATTTCAAATGTAGGAGCTGGCGAAGGCTGCGATCTTTTGATCTTCGCTTTTAACCTGCGCTAACCACCCGATTCCGCCCCCCTTCCTTGGCCTGATACAACGCCTTGTCCGCCGCAAACAACAATTGCTCCAGGCTGATCTCACTCGCACTGGTCCAGGTACTAATCCCAATACTGACAGTCATCGGCGTCTTGGCATCCGCCACCAACGGCAGTTGCTCCACAGCCTCACGGATGTGTTCGGCAATCTGCTGCGCGCCCGCGCTGTCGGTTTCCGGCAGGATCACCGAAAACTCCTCACCGCCGTAACGGGCGACCATATCGCCTGGCCGCCGCACATTGCTGCTGATGACCTTGGCCAGCGAGCGCAGCGCATCGTCACCGCCCGGATGGCCATGCCGGTCATTGAAGGCCTTGAAGTGGTCGGCATCGATCATCAGCACCGACAGCGGTTTACCGGAGCGTTGGGCGCGAAACCATTCATGGCGCAAGGCCTGATCCAGGGTTCGGCGGTTGGCCACGCCGGTCAAGGCATCGGTGGCTGCCAGTTGCGCCAGCTCTCGCTCGGCGTTGTGACGCAAGCGCAATTCGCGGCAGAGCAACCAGGTCAGCCACAGCAGGCCGATACACAGCACGCTGGTGGCGCCGCTGATGACCATCGCTGTGCGTTCCCAGGTGCCGAACACTTCAGTGCTGGAGAGGGCGACAATCACTGTCAAAGGCAGATTGCCGACTCGGGAAAAGGTGTAGAGGCGCTTTCGGTGATCGATGCTCGACACGCTGTTGAAGCTGCCGCTGCCCTCTCGCAGGATGCGCACGACGTTGGGACGGCTGGCGAAGCTTTTGCCGATCGAGTCGCTTTGCAGGTAAGGCTTTTGCGCCAGCAGGATGCCGTCGTTGTTGATGATGTTCAGCGTGCTGTCGTTACCGATGTTCAGGCTGTTGAACAACTCGTCGAAGTAAGCCAGGCGCATCGACGCTACCGCCACGCCCATGAACTCTCCGGTGGGTGAGGAAATGCGCCGACTGAAACTGATCCGCCATTGGTCACTGTCTGCGCAGTCGCAGCGGGGCTTGAACGGGCGGCTGATGAACATTCCGGTATCGCGGTCGAAGACATGAGCTTCGAAGTAGTCGCGGTCGGCGTAGTTATCCGGTTTTGGCTCGATCAGCGATGAGTCGGCCAGCACCTCGCCGTGCTTGTCCAGCAACAGGATGTCGCCCTTGAAGCGTGCCGCGGTGGATCGATCGAACAGCACCAGTTGCCGGACCTGCGGTGGCATCTGTTTCAGGTCATCGCGTTGCGAAGCGGCAATCAGCCCTTGCAGCGTCAGGTCGTAGAGTTCGACCGTGCGCAACACGTCGGCGTCGATCAACTGGGCAATGGTGGTCGCGCTGCGGGTCGCGTCCTGCTGGGCATTGGCGTGTTCGCGGATCAGCAGGAAGGTCACGATGCTCAGGATCGCGATGACCGTCAGGCAGCTGCCGAGAATCAGCAGGAGCTCAGGGCGTCCGGTCCTGCCTGGAGTGTACGGGGTTCGGCTTGCTGTCATGGTTCTGATGTCTGCTGAAGGGACTTTATAAGCGTAGTTCCATAAACGTCGTTTCCCGAAGGACGCGCGCTCATCGCAGCAATCAGTCATGGATATTTGGATGTTACTGGGCAAAGGTATAAATGACAGGCCGAAAAAAGGCCAGCAAATAGGCGAATGCCAGTCAGTTAAGGCATGAACACCACAATCCCTGTGGGAGCGAGCTTGCTCGCGATTGCGGCTGAACATTCAGCAGATTGTGTTGCCTGCCAGTGCGCTATCGCGAGCAAGCTCGCTCCCACAGGTTCTGCACCATTAGGCCAAACAGGTTGGCCTTTTAGTTTTTCGGAGGGTGTTAGAAGACGTTGATCGGGTAATCAACGATCACGCGGTATTCATCGGTGTCCTGATCCAGCGCGCCGTAGCCATTGCCACCACGGTTGGTCGCCCATTGCAGGCGCAGCGCCAGGTCCTTGGCCTTGCCGCCCTGGACCACGTATTTCAGATCGACGTCGCGTTCCCAGTGCTTGGCGTGTTTGCCGTCGGCGCTGTACCACGAAGCGTAGCCTTTGCTGTCCGGATCGACCTTGGTCAAGTCCGTTTCACCCCGGAGTAGGAAACCGCCGAGGTCAGGCCCGGCAAGCCGAGACCGACGAAATCGTAGGCGTACTTGAGTTTCCACGAGCGCTCGTTCGGGCCGTTGAAGTCCGAGTACTGCTGGGAGTTGTCCAGGTAGACGCTGTCGCCCTGGCTGATGTAGTCGAACGGCGTGTTGCCGTTGACCTGCTGATACGCGGCGGTGACGCTGTGATTGCCCACGCCGACGGTGAAATGCAGGCTGTAGGTGTTGTTGTCGATGTTGCCCAGCAGCGCATCGCCAGTGTCTTGCGTGTGATAGAAGTGCAGGCCCGGGTTGAGGCTGACCAGGTCGTTCAGCGCGTAGGTGTAATCCAGGTCGTAGTAGTACTGGTTCCAGATGTCCTTGAGCTCAGAGGCATACAGGCTGCTGGTCAAACCTGGCAAGCCGCTCCAGGCCACGCCGGCCCAGTTCAGGTGCTGGCTCTCGTCACCGTCTGCGAGGGTGCCGTAGGACGTGCCGATGCGTTTGTGGCCGCTCTGGTTGTAAGGCTTGGTGAAACTGGCCTGGCCACCTTCAATCAACCAGCCGTCGAAGCTGTGATTGGTCAGGCTGACCCCGCGAAAGGTCTGCGGCAGCATGCGGCTTTCACCACCGGCAATCACCGGGTTGGTGAGAAACAGGTCACCAGCCTTCAGTTCGGTATCAAAGGCGCGCATTTTCAACGTACCGCCGGCCGTGGAAAACGAGCCTGGCGCTTTGCCGTTGCCATCGCTCACCGGCAGGATGCTCGAACTGTCAGTGCCCCCACCACCGTCGAGTTTCAGCCCGAGCATGGCATGGGCATCAAGACCGAAACCGACGGTGCCCTGGGTGAAACCGGATTCAAACTTGCCGAGAAACCCCTGGCCCCATTCGATGTTGTCGTCGGTGTGCTGGTGCCGGTTGCGGTTCATGTAGTAGTTGCGGGCGTTGAGGTTGAGGCTCGACCCTTCGACAAAACCTTCGCGGCTGGTGTCGTCGGCGGCCTGTGCGTTGGCGGCCATCGTTGCGGCGATTGCAATGAACAACGGGCTGAGTTTCAGAGAAAAAGACACGTGTGGTGCAGCTCCTTTTGGGTCATTAACGTCAGTTCATGGATCGACGTTTTTTATTTCTTGTTTAGGGAGACGAAGAGTAACGTGTTTTCTGCACAATAAAAAAAGCCGCTGATAGCAGCGGCTTTGAAGACAACTTTTCAAAGGGAAGAGCCGATGAAGAGTGTCGAGGGAAACAGAGCGATACGGTGGATCAGCTGTCTTTCTCAACCGGTGGCTTGGCTGCAGAAGTTGACGCTTGAGGGGTTTGCGCAGCGTCTTGGGCTTTGGCAGTCATCTCGGCCTGAGACTGTTCGAACGCTTTTGCCCGGGCCGCGTTTTGGGCGACGAAGGCCGGCGATTCTTCAGCCATGGCGAGCGGGGACAGGAACAAAGCGGACAAAGCGAAAGCGCTGGCAATACCCATAGTGTTGGACATCTTTAAAACCTTCTTGCTTGGCAAGTGCTGTTTGGTGCGCCAAGGTTAGGGTTCAAGCACGATGGGAAACAGAGCGGATTTCAGAAAGGACTGTTGCGCGCCGAGCAACAGTCGCCAGCGCGAGGCACCTGTAGCAGCTGGCGAAGCCTGCGTTCGGCTGCAAAGCAGTCGCAAACCCTGCACACACCGTTTACCTGAAAGAACCGGGTGCCTGATTTCACGACTGCTGCGCAGCCGAACGCAGGCTTCGCCAGCGGCTACACGGGATCGGGCCCGTCAGACAGGCAGATGAATGCCGAACGTGTTCATCCCATGATCACTATGCACAAACACATCGCCGCCATGCATCAACGCAATCGCCTTGACGATCGCCAACCCCAGCCCATGGTTATTCCCGCTGTTGCTGCGCGACGCATCCACCCGATAAAACCGCTCGAACAATCGCGACAAATGCTCACTGGCAATCGGTAAGCCCGGATTGGCCACAGCAATACTCACCTGATGCTCCGCAACCTCGATCCGCACCTCAATCACCTGTCCAGGCTCGGTGTGCTGCACTGCGTTGCTCAGCAGGTTGATCAATGCCCGGCGCAAATGCGCGATCTCAATGCTGACCTGCGCATCACCGCTGACTCGCACCTGAACCTGCGCATCTTCCAGAATGAAATCCAGATACTCCAGGGTCGTGGCCACTTCATCGGCCAGTGAGGTGGAAGTCAGTTTGGTCGCCTTGCTTCCTTGATCGGCACTGGCCAGGAACAGCATGTCATTGATGATCGAACGCAGCCGCTCCAGCTCTTCGAGGTTCGATTGCAGCACCTCGAAATAGTGTTCGGCCGAGCGTCCGCGAGTCAGCGCCACCTGGGTCTGGCCAATCAGGTTGGTCAGCGGCGAACGCAGTTCATGGGCGACGTCGGCGTTGAACGACTCCAGACGCGAGTAAGCCTGTTCGACTCTCTCCAATGTGGAGTTGAACGAGCTGACAAACTGATCCAGCTCCGGCGGCAACGGCGAAAGGCGCAAACGCCCCGAGCGCAACGGCGGCGCCAGGCGCTGGGCCTCCTGCGACAACTTGATCAACGGCTTGAGACCGATCCGTGCCACCCAATAACCAAGCGCCGAGGCCAGCAACACGCCGACAATCGCCAGGCTGATCAAGGCGAGCAGGAGATGATGCTGAGTCTGCAAAAACGTCTCGGTGTCGATGCCGATTATGAAACGCAGCGGCGGTCGCTGGTCCTTGGCCGGGAACTGACTGACCAGCACTTTCAGCGGGTAGGCATGGTCCGGCAATTGAAGGTCGCGCCGGCCCAGCGGCCCTTCGGCGAAGGCGCGAATCTGCGGGGTGATGTTGCCGTACTCATACTGCGAATCACCGCTGATAATCCAGAAACTGATGCGCTTGTCTTCTTCGCCCAGCAACTTGAGCTTGTTGTAGATCTTCACCCAATGCTCGGGCGTGCCGAAACGTCCGACCGTGGACTCGAGCACGCTGTAGCGCGCATCCAGCTCGGCTTCGGGCAACAAGCCAAGACCTTTGTCGACCTGCTGGTACAACGCCCAGCCGATCAACAGAAACACCAGCAATGCCACCAGCGTAAACATGCCACTGAGGCGCAGTGCGATGGAGTTACGAGGGTAGGTCATCATTCATTTCCTGTGCCGCGCCGAGTCTGCTGTTGCGCAGGGCAAGGCGCGAGGAGCGCGGTTTGGTTGTTCCAAATAAGCTCCGAGCAACGCGGCACAGGAAATGAATGATGACCTACCCTAAACACCGCGACTCTCCAGCACATAACCCATGCCACGAATGGTGTGCAGCAACTTCTCGTCGAACGGCCCGTCGAGCTTGGCCCGCAAGCGTTTGATCGCGACTTCGACGACGTTCGCGTCGCTGTCGAAATTGATATCCCAGACCATCTCGGCGATGGCGGTTTTCGAGAGGATTTCACCTTGGCGGCGGGCCAGCACGCTGAGCAGTGAAAACTCCTTGGCGGTCAGGTCCAGGCGAGCACCGGCGCGGGTGGCTTTACGGCTGATCAAATCGATCCACAGGTCGGCGATGCTCACTTGCACCGGTTCATGGCCGCCACTGCGCCGGGTCAGCGCTTGCAGGCGCGCCACCAGTTCAAGGAAGGAAAACGGTTTGCCGAGATAATCGTCGGCACCATCGCGCAGGCCTCTGATCCGGTCTTCGACCCGCTCGCGGGCAGTGAGCATGATCACCGGGGTTTGCTTGCGGGCGCGCAAGGCACGCAACACGCCAAAGCCGTCGAGTCCCGGCAGCATCACGTCGAGGATGATCACCGCATAGTCGCTTTCCAGCGCCAGGTGCAGGCCTTCGACGCCATCGCGCGCCAGGTCCACGGTGTAACCCTGTTCCGTCAGGCCGCGGTGCAGGTAATCCGCGGTTTTTTCCTCATCTTCGATAATCAGAACGCGCATGACCCCGCCTCAGTCTGTGGTCGCCAGTGCCGGAAGCGGCAGTGGTTTGGGCCGATGGAAAAGCCGCTCAAGCCACAAGTATATGACCGGAGTGGTAAACAGCGTCAGCGCCTGACTCACCAGCAGCCCGCCAACGACGGCGATCCCCAATGGCTGGCGCAGTTCGGCGCCGGTGCCGTAGCCGAGCATCAGCGGCAACGCGCCGAGCAGGGCGGCGAGGGTGGTCATGATGATTGGCCGGAACCGCGTGATACAGGCCTTGAAAATCGCTTCCTCTGGCGGCAAGCCACCCTTGCGCTGCGCTTCGAGGGCGAAGTCGATCATCAGGATGCCGTTTTTCTTGACGATGCCGATCAGCAGCACCAGCCCGATCAGCGCCATGATCGAAAAGTCCTGGCCCCAGATCCACAACATGATCACCGCCCCAAGCCCCGCCGACGGCAGGGTCGAGATGATGGTCAGCGGATGGACGAAGCTCTCATAGAGCACGCCCAGAATGATGTACACCGCCACCAGCGCCGCCAGAATCAGCCACGGCTGGCTGGCCAGCGAACTCTGGAACGCCTGGGCCGCGCCCTGGAAGTTGCCGCTGATCGCCGTTGGCATGCCGATATCGGTTTTGGCCTGGTTGAGCATGATCACCGCATCACCCAACGCGACGCCGGGCGCCAGGTTGAACGAGAGGTTGGCGGCCGGGAACATCCCGTCGTGGGCGATGGACAACGGGCCGATGGTCGGCGCATCGAATTTCGCCAGCGCCGACAACGGCACCATTTCCCCGCTCAACGGCGAGCGCAGGTAGAAGTAGTTCAGGCTTTCGGCCTTGCCGCGCTGCTTGGCGTCGAGTTCCAGGATCACGTTGTACTGGTTGATCTGGGTCTGGAACTCGTTGATCTGCCGCTGACCAAAAGCGTCGTACAGCGCTTCGTCGACATCGCTGGCGGTCAGGCCGAAACGCGCGGCGGCGCTGCGGTCGATACTGATGTGGGTGATGCTGCCGCCCAGTTGCAGGTCGTTGGAAATGTCGCGGAACGCCGGGTTGGTGCGCAGTTTTTCGGTCAGGCGCTGGGTCCAGGTACTCAGGACGCCACCGTCGTTGCTCTTGAGCACGTATTGGTACTGGGCGCGACTCGGGCCGGAGCTGAGGTTGATGTCCTGGCCGGCGCGCAGATAGAGCACGATGCCGGGGACTTTCATCAATTGCGGGCGAATCCGGTCGATGAACTGGCTGGCACTCACATCGCGGTCACCGCGTGGTTTCAGCGCAATCCAGAACCGGCCGTTGGCGATGGTCTGGTTGCTGCCCGACACCCCGACCGAGTGGGAAAACGCCTGCACGGCCGGGTCAGCCGCGACGATTTTCGCCATCGCCAAGTGTTTTTTTACCATGTCGCCGTAGGAAATATCAGCAGCCGCTTCGGTGGTGCCGAGGACGAAGCCGGTGTCCTGAATCGGGAAGAAACCTTTGGGGATAAAGATGTAGCCGGCAATCGCCAGGCCCAGCGACAGGCAGAACACTCCGATCATCAGCTTCTGGTGGGCGAGGGCGCGACGCAGCAGTTTTTCATAGCCGGCCAGCAAGCGTTCGCCGAAGGTCGGTTTGCTGTGGGCGTGATGCACCGGCGCGCGCATGAATAGCGCGGCCAGGGTCGGCGCCAAGGTCAGCGACACCACCACCGAAATCATGATGGTCGAGGTAGCGGTCAGGGCAAACTCTTTAAACAACCGCCCGACCACGCCGCCCATGAACAGCAGCGGAATAAACGCCGCCACCAGCGAGAAACTGATCGAGACCACGGTGAAGCCAATCTCGCCGGCGCCTTTGATCGCCGCCTCGCGCATGCCGTCGCCGGCCTCCAGGTGACGGTGAATGTTTTCCACCACCACAATCGCATCGTCCACCACAAACCCCACGGCCACCACGATGGCCACCAGGGTCAGGTTATTCAGGCTGAAGCCCATGATGTACATCAGGGCGAAACTGGCGGTCAGCGACACACCCAGTACGGCTGACACAATCATGGTCGCCGACCATTGGCGCAGGAACAGCGCCATCACCGCGACCACCAGCATGATCGCGATCAGCAGGGTGATTTCCACTTCATGCAAGGACGCGCGAATGGTCTGGGTCCGGTCGATCAGCACCTTGACCTGCACCGAAGCCGGCAGCATCGCCTCCAGGCCCGGCAATGCGGCTTGAATACGATCCACGGTCTCGACGATGTTCGCCCCCGGTTGCCGGGAGATCACCAGGTTCACACCGGGTTGATCGCCAGCCCACGCCTGGACGTAGGCATCTTCCGAACCGTTGACGACTTTGGCGACATCCCTGAGGTGAACCGGTGCACCGTCCTTGTAGGAAACGATGAGCTGGTTGTATTCATCGGGGTGGAATAACTGGTCGTTGGTGGACAGGGTCGAAATGCTCGACTCGCCGTACAACGCACCCTTGGCCAGGTTGAGGCTGGTCTGCTGGATCGCCAGACGAATGTCCGCCAGGGTCAGGCCGATGGCGGCGAGTTTGTCTGCCGAGACCTGGACGCGGATCGCCGGACGTTGCTGACCGGTGATGTTGATTTGGCCTACGCCGTCGATCTGACTGATCTGACGCGACAGCAGGGTTTCCACCAGGTCGCTGAGTTCGGTGCCGGGCATCTGCGTCGAGCTGACGCTGAGGATCAACACCGGGCTGTCGGCCGGGTTGACCTTCTTCCAGGTCGGCAGGGTCGGCATGTCCTTGGGCAGCTTGCCGGCGGCGGTGTTGATCGCGGCCTGAACTTCCTGGGCGGCGGTGTCGATGCTCTTGTCGAGGGTGAATTGCAGGGTCAGCAGGCTAGAACCCAAGGCACTGCTCGACGTCATCTGGGTCATGCCGGGGATGGCGCTGAATTGCACCTCCAGCGGCGTGGCCACCGACGACGCCATGGTGTCGGGACTGGCGCCGGGCAGTTGCGCGGACACCTGAATGGTCGGGAATTCCGCTTCCGGCAACGGCGCGATTGGCAGGCGCGGGAAGGCAATGACGCCGAGCAACACCAGGGCAAAGGTCAACAGGATGGTGGCGACCGGGTGATCGATGCACCACGCGGAGGGGCCCTTCATTGTTTAGGCTCCGCTTGCACCACTTGCGGCGGCTCCGTCAGCACCTGCACGGTCGAGCCGGGCTTGAGCCGGGACTGGCCGTCACTGACCAGCACATCGCCCGATTTGACGCCGGTAATGATGTCCTGGCCGCTGCCCTGATACACCATCTGCACCTGGACGATCTCGACCTTGTCGCCATTGACCCGGTAAACGAAATGTTGATCGAGGCCGCGCTGTACGACGGTCGGCGGCACGACCAGCGCATCTTTATCCAGAGCAGTCTGGATTTTTACCGTCACCAGCAGGCCGGGCCAGAGCTTTTGGCTGGCGTTGTCGAATTCAGCCTTGGCGCGGATGGTCCCGGTGTTGGCGCTGATCTGGTTGTCGATCAGCGTCAGGTGGCCTTCACCCAACAGGTTGCCGGTTTCGCCATCGGTGTCGGCGCCGATGTAGGCCTTCACCTGAGCGCGTTGCGGGTTGCTGATCAGGCCTTGCAGGGTCGGCAGCATTTGTTGCGGCAGGGAAAACTCCACGGCGATCGGGTCGATCTGGGTCACCGTGAACAACCCTTGGGCGTCGGCCATGCGCAGGAAGTTGCCTTCGTCCACCGTACGAATACCGACGCGACCGGTGACCGGGGAGCGAATCTGCGTGTAGGAAAGCTGCACCTGAGCCGCGTCGATGGACGCTTGATTGCCCTGGGCGGTGGCTTTGAGCTGATTGACCAGGGCTTGTTGCTGGTCGTAGGTCTGCTTGGACACGCCATCATCGACGCTTAGCAGTTTGTAGCGCTTGAGGTTGACCAGCGCCACTTGCAACTGTGCCTGGCTTTCGCCCAGTTGGGCGCGGGCCTGATCGAGGCTGGCGCGGATCGAGCGGTCGTCGATGGTCGCGAGCAAATCGCCGGCCTTGACCAGTTGACCTTCCTTGACCAGCAGCTTGGTGAGGATGCCGTCGATTTGCACACGCACCACAACGCTGTGCAAGGACAACACCGAGCCGATGCCGCTGACGTAACGCGGCACGTCCTTCGCGGCAACCGCGACCACCCGCACCGGCACGGCGGTGGAAACGGCGAGTTTGGCGGTGGCCGGTTTGGTGGCGTACCACAAGCCCAGTGCTGCGATTGCAATCAGCAGGGTTGCGATCAAGGCGGTTTTTTTCTGAATTCGCATGCTTGTGGGGCGCCGGGCTAGAGGGACGGGAATATCGTCAGATTTTATACCTCTCCTTATAGCCCTGTTACCCGGTCAGCAAAGTGACTGCTAACTGACGGCGCTGTCAGTTTGGGCGGCGGAGAGTCCAGTGTGGGCATTCATGGACCGCGTTATCGTTCATCGCGAGCGGGCTCGCTCCCACATTGAAATGTGTTCCCTTGTGGGAGCGAGCCTGCTCGCGATGGCGGCAGCCCAGCTAATACAAGACCGGACTGACCGACTACTTGTCGCTTCAAACTCGCCGCTTGCAGCTTGCCGCCCCCGACACAGGTATACTGCCGCCTTTCGCGGCCCACCCACCGGGCGCGACTCTTTGTGCACCACCCGGAGCTTTCATGACTTCCCCGACACAACCGCCGGTCGCCGACGCTTTGAGCGACGCCCCGGCAGACCTGCCAGACAGCGTCGACTCCAGCGCAGACAGCGAAACCAAAGCCGCGATCCCGACGTTCAAGTTTCCGTTCAAACCGGGCGAACTGGCTGCGGCCAAGAACGCCAACCAGCCGTGGTACAAGAACGGCGCCAAGAACGGCCACACCAAAACCCCAGGCGCAGCGCCACCGGGTACTCGTCGTACGATGGGTAAACGCTAAGGTTTCACCCCTGCCATAGGCCATCGGTTGCGGTTTTCAATCGCAATGATGGCTAAGTGCCCAGATGCTGGGCCAGATCAGTGTTTGTGGTTTCAGCGCGCTTAGAGTCAGCAGCCCTGCCGACTCTTCCCAATAAAACGACATTGGATTCGTGTCGTTCAAAAATCCCCTGTGGGAGCGAGCTTGCTCGCGATGGCGCCATTACAGCCGCCACCTATCTACGATCAAGCCGCCCGCAACGAGATAAACGCATAGTCAAGCGGCGCTTCAGTTGCCACTTCACCCCCAGCCGCCAACACTTGCCCGGCAATGTCCTCGCCCGAAACATGAAACAACCATTCACTGCCCGGCGCGGCCAAGGGCTGTGCCACGACCTGATCGATGACCGAAGCAAATGCCCCCATCTCCGGCAGGTAAGCAGTAAACCCGTCGCCCTTGAGCGCCGTTGTACGAATCCCCAACAACCCGCAAATAGCATCCTTGGCCTGAACGTCATCGCGATCCGCCTGGCGCGAGCGTTGGACCAGCGTCTTCAATTCCTGATCCACCAACTCACCCCCCACAATCAGGTCAGGGCCTTGTTCCCACGACTCGGGCGGGCACTCCTTCACTGCCGGGTTCAGCGGGATGTGCGGATTGATTTCCATTGGATAGATGCGACACACCAGCGGCCGGCGCTCATAGATGCGGCAGCGGTTGTCTTCGTCAAGATTCCGGCAGGGACCGACGTTGTAAGCCGCGAAGGTGATGGCCACATGTGCATCGCTGGCGCCGCTGCGAACCTTCACCGAACGACGTTCGGCGTGTTCTCGCTGCAACAGAGGCAGGCCCAGGCCATTGCCCAGAAAGCCTTCCACCAACACGATCACCTGGCCGCCATCGTCGGCCCACATACGGGCTTCGGTCAGGGTCAGGGGGACATGGTGGTCGTTGCAGCACTTGCCGCAACCTACGCAGGAAAACGTCGTGTTCATGGTTCGATCGGTCGCCGGTAAGGTCATCAAATGGCGACAGAAAGCCATCGCCAAGGCGTGTCTCGAAGCAAGTTATGCGCCACTCACGGCTTCCTGGCAGTCGGTCGGATGGAGTCCCATTCGGTGACGTAGGCGGTTTTGGTTGCCTTGTTGTAGAGGCACAACTCGGTGCCTTGTTGGCCCTTCATGTGTTTCTGCGGGTATTGGCCTTGCAGCAGGAGCGCGGTGTAGCCGACCCGGTCATCGAATTGCGCGGCGGTGCCGCGGGTTTGGGGGCTTTCAGGCTGCTGGCCTTGGTGCAACTGGCGAGTACGGCTTTGTCGAAAGCGGCCCAGGCGTCGGGGCTGGAGGCTTGGGCTTGGGTGGCGAGGGCGGTGAGGCTGAGGAGCAGCAGGGTAATGAGTTTCATGGAGGGCATCCTTGTGCGTGTTGGCCAAGGTTGGAGTATGCCTCAAGACTTTTGAATGGCCGACACCGCCAGGATCGCAGCCTTCGGCAGCTCCTACAGTTGGAATGTGATCAGTTGTAGGAGCTGCCGAAGGCTGCGATCTTTTAACGGTATTACGCTGGTACTAATTCCCGGCGAACCACCCGCATCCCGGCACTTTCATAGAGCCGCTGTGCCCGGAGGTTGTCTTCCAGCACTTTCAAATCGATAAACCCTTCACGGCGCTGCTGAAACACGTTGAAAGCATTGAGCAGCAAGGCGCGACCCAGTCCGAGGCCCTGAGCCCGTGGGTGCACCACCAGGTTCTTGATGTAGGCACTGGTCCAGCACTGGCAAACGCCGACGATGCCATTCGCATCCAGGGCGATGAAGCACAGGCTTGGGTCGTATTCCGGATCGGTTTCAAAACGCTGTTGCCAGACATCAAGCGCTGGCACCCGACCGCCACCTTCGCGATAGCCGAGTTCCATCAGTTGATGCACGGCTTCTGCGAGTTCGGGGCGGTATTGGCACAGTTCAATGCCGGTTGGCCAGGCGATGGCGGGCACCGCCTCTGCAAGGTTGCGCCGCATCAAGAAGCAAAAGTCCTGGGCCACACTCAATGACCTTGCTCGGCGACCGCCTTGGCGGCTTCGATCAGGCACTTGGTCAGTTCTGGCGAAGAGAACTTGGTCAGTACCGCGTTGGCGCCGGCCAAACGCGCTTTTTCGCTGTTCATCGCGCTGTCCAGCGAAGTGTGCAGCAGCACGTAGAGGTGCGAGAAGTCCGGGGTTTCGCGCAGCGTGCGGGTGAAGGCGTAGCCGTCCATCTCTGACATTTCGATGTCCGAGACGATCAGGTTGATCTGTTGGGCAGTGCCTTGCAGGTCCAGCAGGCAATCGATGGCTTCCTTGGCGCTGCGGGCGGTGTGGCATTGCAGGCCGAGGTTGCGCAGGGTGTGCACCGATTGTTGCAGCGCGACCTGGCTGTCATCGACCACCAGAATTCGCGCGTTACCGAGGACTTCGGCGTCTTCCATGCTCAGTTCGGTCGGGGCTGTTTCAATCTGCGCCGGGGCGATGCCGTGGATGACTTTTTCGATGTCCAGTACTTGCACCAGCACGCCGTCGACCGAGGTCACCCCGGTGATGTACGAACGCACGCCGCCAGAGCCGAAGGGCGGCGGACGGATGTCGGTGGTCAGGCAATGAACGATCTTGCTCACCGCTTGAACGTGCAGGCCCTGCTTGGAGCGGCTGACGTCGGTGACGATCAGGCAGCCGCCGTTCGGGTCTTCCAGCGGCCGTTCGCCAATGGCGCGGCTCAGGTCGATCACCGACAACGATGCGCCGCGCAGGGTGGCGATGCCTTTGACGTGAGGGTGCGACTCCGGCAGCTTGGTCAGCGGCGGGCAGGGGATGATTTCACTGACTTTCAGCAGGTTGATCGCCATCAGCTTGCCGCTGCGCAAGGTAAACAGAAGAAGCGAAAGCGAATCTGCGCGGGCTTTGGTGGAGGACATAAAAACCTTCTTTGGAGAAAGGTGATGGGCGAATGAAGCGTCGCCAAAAGCTATTGATGCCGGGTTATCGACTTGATGGGGGCAGGCTTTAGCGCCAATAAATGTTGGGTAGATCAAAAGATCGCAGCCTTCGGCAGCTCCTACAGGGAAACTCGATCGGCGTAGGAGCTGCCGAAGGCTGCGATCTTGCTTACTTCATACCCAATCTTTTGGCCATCCGCCCAAGGTTCGCCCGATCCAAGCCTAGCTCACGCGCCGCACTCGCCCAATTGTTATGGTGGCGTTCCAGACAGGCGTTGATCAGTTGACGCTGATACGCCTCGGTCGCGGCCCGCAAGTCACCCGAGACCAAAGACACAGGGCTGGCGGTCGGTTGCTCGGCTGGCACCTCAACGCTGCCATGAGGCAAGTCCAGGTCCGCCGCGCTCAAACTGAGAATCTTCGGCCGTTCCTTGCAGTTGCCCAGCGCCTTCAAGGCACTGCGGCCAATCAAGTGCTCCAGTTCCCGCACGTTCCCCGGCCATTGATACGCGAGCAGCGCCGCTTGGGCATCGCTGGTCAGGCGCAGGCTGTTGAGGCCCATGCGCGAGCGGTTCTGTTCGAGGAAGAAGCCGCTGAGCAGCAACACGTCCCGCCCGCGATCCCGCAGTGCCGGCACCAGCAACGGGTAAACGCTCAGGCGATGATAGAAGTCGGCACGGTAGCGGCCACTGCGTACTTCTTCGGCGAGGTCGCGATTGGTCGCTGCGATCAGCCGCACATCGACCTGATGCTCTTTGTCCGAGCCCAACCGTTGCAGCTGACCACTTTGCAGCACCCGTAGCAGCTTGGCCTGCACGGTCAGGGACAGTTCACCCACTTCGTCGAGGAACAACGTGCCGCCATTGGCCAGTTCGAACTTGCCACGCCGGTCGTTCATCGCCCCGGTGAACGCGCCGCGCACGTGACCGAACAGCTCGCTCTCGACCAAGGTGTCCGGCAGTGCGGCGCAGTTGAGGCTGATGATCGGTTTGTCGGCGCGCGGCGAAGCGGCGTGAATCGCCTGGGCCACCAGCTCTTTGCCGACCCCGGTTTCTCCGGTAATCAGCACGGTCAGGTCGCTGCCGCCCACCAGGTTGATTTCTTCCACCAGGCGTTTGTGAGCCTTGCTCTGGCCGATCATCTCGCGGTTCTGCTGGCCGCTGGCCTGGCGGTAGACCTCGGCGCGCTGGTGTTCGTCTTCGGCGCGAGTGGCCAGCCGTTCGATGCGCTCGGCGGCGTTGACGGTCGCGGCGGCGAGGCTGGCGAAGGCTTGCAGGGCGTCCAGTTCGATCGGTTCGAAGCGCTCCGGGTCCAGCGCATCGAGGGTCAACAGGCCCCACGGGCGCTCATCGATAAACAGCGGGCAGCCCATGCAATCGTGGACTTCCAGATGTTCGTCGAGGCCGTCGACCAAGCCGTCATAAGGGTCGGGCAGGTCGCTGTCGGCGGCGAAGCGGGTCGGCCCGGGGTTGCTGAGCAGCGCCTCGAAACGCGGGTGCTCGCTGACTTTGAAGCGCCGGCCCAAGGTGTCAGTGCTCAAGCCGTCCACGGCCAGCGGCACCAACCATTCGCCGTCGAGGCGTAACAGGGCGGCGGCATCGCAGGGCAGCAGGGCGCGCATGGCTTCGAGCAGGCGCCGATAGCGCTCGCCTTCGGGCAATTCGCGGGACAGGTCGCAGACCAGCGGGAGCAGGGCAGTGAGCAGGGATTTTGCAGTCATAGTGACTCCATGTAGTCGACATGACTATAAGGCACCCTGTGTCGATATGACTACTATGAATTCAAGTTATTGATTTGTAAGGTTTTAAGTCTTGGCATGGAAACTGATAAGTAAAGGGTATTCACATAAAGCTCAGGAGTCGCCCATATGCTTAGCGTTCAAGACCGTGCCATCGTCAAATCCACCGTACCGCTGCTGGAAAGCGGTGGCGAAGCGCTGATCACTCACTTCTACCGCATGATGCTCTGCGAATACCCGCAAGTGCGCCCACTGTTCAACCAGGCCCACCAGGCCAGCGGTGACCAGCCTCGTGCGTTGGCCAACGGCGTGTTGATGTACGCGCGGCACATCGATCAGCTCGACCAGTTGGGCGACTTGGTGGCGAAGATCATCAATAAACACGTGGCCCTGCAAATTCTTCCGGAACATTACCCGATTGTCGGGACTTGCCTGCTGCGTGCGATTGCCGAAGTGTTGGGCGAAGAGATTGCCACCCCGCAAGTCATCGCAGCGTGGGGCGCGGCTTACAATCAATTGGCCGACATTCTGATCGGTGCTGAAACCAGCATCTACGACCAGAAAGAACAGGCTCCGGGCGGCTGGCGCGGGGCGCGGGAGTTCATCGTCGCGGCCAAGGTCGAGGAGAGCGCGGAAATCATCTCGTTCTACTTCGAGCCCGCCGACAAAGCCCCGATCCTCGCCGCCGAGCCTGGTCAGTACATCGGCATGAAGCTGATCCTCGATGGCGAAGAGATTCGTCGTAATTACTCGCTGTCGTCGCTGTCGGACAACGGCCAGTACCGCATCAGCGTCAAACGCGAAACCGGTGGCCGTGCCTCCAACCACTTGCATGATCAACTGCATGTGGGCGCGAGCATCCAGCTGTTCCCGCCATCCGGCGAGTTCACCCTGACCGCCAGCGACAAACCGCTGGTGCTGATCAGTGGCGGCGTCGGCATCACTCCAACGTTGGCCATGCTCGAAGCGGCGCTGGCGACCGAACGGCCGGTGCACTTTATTCACTGCGCGCGTAACGGCAGCGTGCATGCGTTCAGGGACTGGATCGATGGTTTGGCTGCGCGTCATCCGCAACTCAAGCGCTTCTATTGCTACGCCGAAGATGACGGCGTGAGCCCGGCGGCGGACCAGGTTGGCTTGTTGAGTCAGGAACAGTTGGGCGCGTGGTTGCCGCAGCAGCGGGATCTGGATGCTTACTTCCTGGGGCCGAAAGGCTTTATGGCGGCGATCAAGCGTCATTTGAAAGCGTTGGGTGTGCCGGAGAAGCAAAGCCGTTATGAGTTCTTTGGGCCGGCTTCGGCTTTGGAGTAAGTCGATGTAATGGGGTGAACCCGCAAAGATCGCAGCCTGCGGCGGCGCCCACAGGCGCGTAGGAGCTGCCGAAGGCTGCGATCTTTTGATCTTGTTGTTCAAAAGTTAATCCCTGCTTAACCGGCCTATCGTCTATTCCCCGACATCTACCGACGTGCACCTGGCTCTCAACAGTCACGGTCTGCGTGTAAACTTGCGGCAATCGATATTTAGAAGGGAAACGCGATGAGTGACGAAACGATGCGGTTGGGCCGTGAGCGGCGTTATCTGGTGTTGCTGGGCATCATCTGCCTGGCCTTGATCGGCGGCGCGCTGTACATGCAGGTGGTTCTGGAAGAGGCGCCGTGCCCACTGTGCATCCTGCAGCGCTATGCGTTGTTGCTGATCGCGATTTTCGCTTTTGTTGGCGCCGCCATGCGCACTCGTCGTAGCCTCACGGTGTTCGAGGTGCTGGTGGTGATCGCCGCGCTCGGCGGCGTTGCGGCGGCGGGGCATCATGTCTATACGCAGTTCTATCCGGCGGTCAGCTGTGGCATCGATGTGCTGCAACCGATTGTCGACGGCTTGCCGCTGGCGAAGATCTTCCCGCTGGGCTTCCAGGTCGACGGCTTCTGTGAAACGCCGTACCCGCCGATCCTGGGCCTGTCGCTGGCGCAGTGGGCGCTGGTGTCGTTTGTGCTGGTGGTGGTGCTGGTGCCGTTGCTGGTCTCGCGTAACCGCAAGGCGCTGCGCTAACCCGTCGCGTTAACAAAAAACGCCCCAGTCTTCGTGAAGAGGGCCGGGGCGTTTTGCATTTCAGAGCTCAGGTAAACAGATTGTGATGTGCGGCAGCGAAGGGGGCGCGACATGTGCGACATGTTGTCACAGCTTGAGTGTCGCAAGGCATTTCAAAATGCGGAAATGGTGCATAGCTAAGCAATGAAATGGCCCGTTCGGAGCCTCCGCTCATTCAAGCCCCATAGTGCTTGAACAGGCAGTTTTAACAGGGTCCGGTGAAGCGCCAGAACCCTGCCAAATCGGGGGGTTAGCCGGGTCGAAGGAAGGCAAAGCGCCATGAAGGCTGTCTGAACTGTGGGTGGTAGCCCCACAAAATATGGTGTTTTTGTTGAGAATTAATTTCGATACCATGCCGAGCTTTTGCAAAATCCGTTAATGATTGTTGCTGGAACGGATAAAAATTATTTCGAGATGAGACATGGTTTATACAGCGCGACGTATCTACAATCGCCCGCACTGAATTCCCGGCACTGCTCTCGACTGAGCACAATAGGGTGTCGAGAAGCCTGACGGCTTCATGCGACCTCCTGGTGTTGGTGCCTTTCCGACTATCCGCACCAAATGGAATTGGTCTGTAACAAGGCCTTTGACCACGAATTCGAATAAGAACTCACCGCTAGCCCAGGTTTTGTCGAACAGCGTCTGACGCGCGACGGGCAGCCCTTATTCAATCAAAGAAAATGCCAACCCTTGGCAGGGTGAAGTGTTGGCGATCAAAACCCAACTGCATTGCGCAAGCTGCTTTAGAGGTCGTGAGATGAGTAAAAACAGGTACCCCAGACTACTAGGCTTATTGCCGCTGATCGGCACATTGTTGCTGTCAGGCTGCAACATGACCTTGCTCGACCCCAAGGGCCAGGTGGGCCTGGATGAGCGAAACCTGATCATCACCGCAACGCTGCTGATGCTGTTGGTCGTTGTGCCGGTCATCGTCATGACGTTCCTGTTCGCCTGGAAATACCGCGCTTCCAACCAGGACGCCGTGTACGCGCCTAAATGGTCGCACTCCACCAAGATCGAAATCGCGGTGTGGGCTGTTCCGGTCCTGATCATCATTGCCCTGGGTTACGTGACCTACAAGTCGACCCACGCACTGGACCCGTATCGTCCGCTGGATTCCGACGTCAAGCCGATCACCGTTGAAGTGGTCGCCATGGACTGGAAGTGGCTGTTCATCTACCCGGAACAAGGCATCGCCACCGTTAACAAACTGGTGTTCCCGGCTAATACGCCGATCAATTTCAAAGTGACCTCCGACACCGTGATGAACTCGTTCTTCATCCCGGGCCTGGGCGGCCAGATCTACGCGATGGCGGGCATGCAGACCAAGCTGCACCTGATTGCCAACCAGAACGCTGAATTCGACGGTATCTCCGCCAACTACAGCGGCGCGGGTTTCACCGGCATGAAGTTCAAAGCTATCGCCACTTCCCAGGCGGATTTCGATGCCTGGGTCAGTGATGTCAAGAAGGCACCTAAACAGCTGGAAAAAGCTGAATACGAAGCCCTTTCCAAACCAAGCCAGAACAACCCAGTCGAGCTCTACGCCTCGTTCACGCCAAACCTGTTCCAGATCATCCTCGACAAGTACGAAGGCATGAAACCGGGCAAGCCAATGCAACACGAAGGTAAAGAGCACGAAATGGCCACCATGGAAGGGATGGACATGAGTTCGCATTCAGCTGCCGGGGCAGAGGAGTAAACGATGTTTGGTAAATTAAGTTGGGAAGCGATCCCGTTCCACGAGCCGATTGTGATGATTACCATCGCCATGATCGCGCTCGGTGGTCTGGCGGTATTTGCTGCAATCACCTACTTCAAGAAGTGGACTTACCTGTGGACCGAGTGGCTGACGTCGGTCGACCACAAGAAAATCGGCGTGATGTACATCATCGTGGCCATGGTCATGCTGCTGCGCGGCTTCGCCGACGCCATCATGATGCGTACCCAGTTGGCCATGGCCACCGAGGGTTCGCCTGGCTACCTGCCACCTGAACACTATGACCAGATCTTCACCGCTCACGGTGTGATCATGATCATCTTCATGGCGATGCCATTCTTCACCGGCCTGATGAACCTTGCAGTGCCGCTGCAGATCGGCGCGCGTGACGTTGCCTACCCGTTCCTGAACTCCCTGAGCTTCTGGCTGCTGGTCTCCGGCGTAGTACTGGTGAACGTGTCCCTGGGTGTCGGCGAATTCGCCCGTACCGGTTGGGTTGCGTATCCACCGCTGTCGGAACTGGGCTACAGCCCGGGCGTGGGTGTGGACTACTACATCTGGGCATTACAACTGTCCGGGCTAGGTACGACACTGACGGGGGTCAACTTCCTGGCCACCGTGCTGAAAATGCGTACCCCAGGCATGAAGATGATGGACATGCCTATCTTCACCTGGACCTGCACCTGGGCTAACGTCCTGATCGTGGCTTCGTTCCCGATCCTGACCGCTACCCTGGCACTGCTGACCCTCGACCGTTACATGGATTTCCACATTTTCACCAATGAACTTGGTGGCAATCCAATGATGTACGTGAACATGTTCTGGGCCTGGGGTCACCCCGAGGTTTACATCCTGATTCTGCCGGCGTTCGGGGTCTTCTCCGAAGTCATCTCGACCTTCTCCGGCAAGCGTCTGTTCGGCCACCACTCGATGATCTATGCGTCTGGCGCGATCTCGATCCTGGGCTTCATGGTTTGGCTGCACCACTTCTTCACCATGGGTTCGGGTGCCAGCGTCAACGCCTTCTTCGGTCTGGCGACGATGCTGATCTCGATTCCGACGGGGGTGAAGCTATTCAACTGGCTGTTTACCATTTACCGCGGTCGTCTGCAGTTCACCAGCCAGGTTCTCTGGACCCTGGGCTTCATGGTGACCTTCGCCATCGGCGGCATGACCGGCGTACTGCTGGCCATCCCGGGTGCTGACTTCGTCCTGCACAACAGCCTGTTCGTGATCGCTCACTTCCACAACGTGATCATCGGTGGCGCGGTGTTCGGCTACATCGCCGGTTTCGCCTTCTTCTTCCCTAAAGCGTTTGGCTTCAAGCTGCACGAAGGTTGGGGCAAGGCAGCGTTCTGGTTCTGGATCTCGGGCTTCTTCGTCGCGTTCATGCCGCTCTATGCACTGGGCTTCATGGGCATGACCCGTCGTCTGAACGCCACCACCAACCCTGAGTGGGTGCCTTACCTGCACGTTGCATTGTTCGGCGCAGTCATGATCGCTGTCGGCATTGCCTGCCAGTTGATCCAGCTGTACGTCAGTGTGCGTGACCGCAAGAAGCCAGAGAACATGTGCGAACACGGCGACCCGTGGAATGCCCACACGCTGGAATGGTCGACCTCGTCGCCACCGCCGTTCTACAACTTCGCCGTACTGCCGAAAGCCCCAGGCATCGACCCGTTCACCGAGGCCAAGGAAAACGGTACTGCGTACCAGACTCCGGTCAAGTACGAGCCGATCCACATGCCAAACAACACCGCGACCGGCCTGGTCATGGGTGCTCTGTTGACCGTGTTCGGTTTCGCGATGATCTGGCACATCTGGTGGATGGCCATCTTCGGCCTCGCCGGTACCGTGATCTACTTCGTTATCCATGCTGCCCGTGATGACCAGGGCTATATGGTGCCGGTCGACGTGATCGAGCGCATCGAAGCCGAGCAGCACAAGCGTCTGGTAGCGGCCGGGAAAGTCCCAGCTGGCGCCACCCGTGTTGAAACCTCGTTGGAACAGGCTTAAACCATGTCGAACTTAGTGACCAATGCTGGACACACCCATGTCGATGAACATGGGCACGATGACCATCACCACGACTCGGGCGAGATGACCGTATTCGGTTTCTGGCTCTACCTGATGACCGACTGCATTTTGTTTGCGTCGATCTTCGCGGTGTACGCGGTACTGGTTAACAACGTAGCGGGTGGCCCGTCGGGCCACGACATCTTCGAGCTGCCATACGTGCTGGGCGAAACCGCCTGCCTGTTGCTCAGCTCGATCACCTACGGCTTCGCCATGCTGGCGTTGTTCAAGGGCAACAAGAAGGCCGTGTTGGGCTGGCTGGCCATCACCTTCCTGTTCGGCCTGGGCTTCATCGGCATGGAGATCAACGAGTTCCACAAGCTGATCTCCGAAGGCTTCGGCCCTAGCCGCAGCGGCTTCCTGTCCGGGTTCTTCACCCTGGTCGGCACCCACGGTCTGCACGTGACCAGCGGTCTGATCTGGATGGCGATCATGATGTATCAGGTCAACAAACATGGCCTGACGTCGACCAACAAGACCCGCCTGAGCTGCCTGAGCCTGTTCTGGCACTTCCTGGACGTGGTGTGGATCTGCGTATTCACCGTTGTTTACCTGATGGGGACCCTGTAATGGCTAACGCAGCTCACTCAAATCATGGCCATGGCAGCCACGACGATAGCCACGGCAGCGTAAAGTCCTACGCCATTGGCTTCATCCTGTCGGTGATCCTGACGATCATTCCGTTCGGCCTGGTGATGTACCCATCGCTGCCGAAAGTCTGGACGTTGTGGATCGTACTGGCCTTCGCAGTGATCCAGGTGCTCGTTCACCTGGTGTACTTCCTCCACCTGGACCGTTCTGCCGCCCAGCGTAACAACGTGATTGCGTTTGTCTTCGCTGCGATGGTGATCGTCCTGCTGGTTGGCTTGTCGCTGTGGATCATGTTCAGCATCCACACCGTCATGATGGCGCACTGAGGAAAGTCCGGATGTCCTTTAAGCACTTTATCCAAATCACCAAACCGGGGATCATTTTCGGTAACGTGCTTTCTGTGGCAGGCGGGTTTTTCCTGGCCTCGAAAGGGCATGTCGATCTGGCCATTTTCCTGGCCGCCATGATCGGCACGTCCCTGGTGGTGGCCTCCGGATGCGTGTTCAACAACTGCATCGACCGCGACATCGACCTGAAGATGGAACGCACCAAGAACCGGGTGCTGGTCCAGGGCTTGATTTCCCTGAAACTGGCCCTGATCTACGCGACCGTCCTGGGCATTGCCGGCGTTGCACTGTTGTACAAGGTGGCCAACCCGTTGGCTGCGCTGTTCGCCGTGATCGGTTTTGTCATCTACGTCGGCTTCTACAGCCTGTACCTCAAGCGCAAGTCGGTTCACGGCACGCTGGTGGGCAGTCTGTCGGGCGCCATGCCGCCGGTGATCGGTTACGTCGCCGTGACCAACAGCTTCGACATGGCCGCGCTGACCCTGCTGGTGATGTTCAGCCTGTGGCAGATGCCGCATTCCTACGCCATCGCGATCTTCCGCTTCAACGATTACCTGGCCGCATCGATTCCGGTGTTGCCAGTGAAGCGCGGGATCCAGGTCGCCAAGAAGCACATCCTGCTCTACATCCTGGCATTCCTGGTCGCGACCTTGATGCTGACCTTCAGCGGCTACGCCGGCATGAGCTACCTCGCCGTCGCCGCGGCCATGGGCATGTACTGGTTGTACATGGCCTGGACCGGCTACAAGGCAGTGGATGACACGGTCTGGGCACGCAAGCTGTTCGTGTTCTCGATCTTCACCATTACCGCGCTGAGCGTGATGATGTCGCTGGACTTTAAAGTGCCGAGTGAGCTGTTGCTGACTTATGCGCCTTAAGGTTTAGCCGCTGTACGAAAAGCCTCGCCCTTCGAGAGAACGGCGGGGCTTTTTATTGGGGTTCTTTTGGTGGACCGAATTGCCGCTTTCGCGAGCAGGCTCGCGTAGGCCGCGATGCGGTGTGTCTAGAAGCCTTAGCGATCAAGCAACCGAAAGAACCGCTCACGAACCTGCGGATGATCGCTGTGTGCGACGTTGAATCGCAGGAACTGGCTGGCATCGGGCGTTTTGCTGAGCAAGGTGCCGGGTGCGAGGACCAGGTCGCTTTCCAAGCCTTTGCGAGCCAACGTTTCGGCATGCAGCCCTTGCGGTAAACGCGTCCAGATAAATAGGCCTTCACCGGGCAGAGATGATACGGAACAACCTGCCTCAACCAACCAACGCGCTACCCGACTGCTCGACTCATACAGCCGATCCACCGTGCGCCGCGCATGCTTGGCATAGCTGCCATTGCTGAGCATCGTGCAGGTGATCTGCTCGGCGAATTCCGAAGTCACGCCGCCGCAGGCCATTTTCAGGGTGATCAACCGCGCGGCCAGTTGTGGTGACAGCACCGCGTAGCTGACCCGGCTGTTGGCCGTCAGGGTCTTGGAGAACCCGGACACGTAACTCACATTGTCCAACCCGCTCGCCGCCAGCCGCGGGGTGCGACGTTGTTGCAGGTCGCCATACAAATCGTCTTCGACAATGTGCAAGCCATGGCGGTGGCTCAACTCCAGCAACCGATACACCTGCGCCGGGGAGAACGAGTGTCCGGTCGGGTTATGCAGCGTGCTGTTGGTCAAGTAGAGCACGGGTTTGTGGGTGATCAGCAATTGTTCGAATGCCTCCAGGTCCATGCCGTCGCAATCCCGGGCGATGGTGATGACCCTGGCGCCGTGCAGCGCGAGGTTGGTGTGCAGGTTGAAGTAACAGGGGTCGTCGAGCAGCACCGTGTCGCCGGATTTGATCAGCAGGCGCATCAGCAGGTCGATGGCCTGCATGGTGTTGGCGGTGGTGATGATCTGTTCTACCGGCACATCGATGCCAAAGGTCGACAGTTTGACCCGCAAGGCCTGACGTAGCGGCAGATAACCGCCGGTGACGCCGTATTCGCCCATGCGCAGAGCCGTGGTGCGCAGGGTGCCGCGCACGGCTTTGAGCAATTCTTCGGCGGGCAGCCAGGAGGGCGGCAAGAATCCGCAGCCGGGGCGCAGGGCGCCGTTGTCCAGCAGCACGGCGCGGCGGATCACGCTGAGGGTGTCTTGGGGTTGCAGGTCCGGCCCGGGGCCGTCGCAATCGTGGTGTTGGAGCGGTGCACGTAATGCCCCGAACCCTGGCGGGAAACCACCAAACCCTTGGCACGTAAGCGGTCGAGGGCATCGACGACTGTCGACTTGCCCACGTTTAGCAACTCGGAGAGCTCGCGAATCGGCGGCAGCTTGGTGCCGTGGGGCAGGCCGCCCTGACTGATGGCGACTGATAATTGATCGACGATCTGCTGCACCAGCGGCACGCCCGGCTGAAACTCGATGGCGGCGATCACCGCGCGTTGAGCCTGCATTTTACTGGTCTCCCTGGCAGTAAAGTTCGCTGGATTCTATACGAACTTGCTCTGATCAAGACAAGCGTCCGTGCCTACCATCAATTGCGCTTTTTGCATGATTGATTAAGAAGGTTCAACAGATGATCAAGCCAACCACCCGTGACGAACGCTTCATCGAACTGGCCAAGGAGCTCGGTTTCGATATCTACGACGAGAATGCGGTCGGTGGCCATTACGCCCCGTTGATCCGCAATGACGATGAACTGTATGTCAGTGGTCTGGTGCCACGCATGAACGGCAAAATTCAGTACCCCGGCCGAGTGGGGCTGGAACTCAACCTGGCGGATGCGCAAGCGGCCGCCAGCATCAGTGCAATCCGTGCACTGGGCCTGATCATGGGGGCCGTCGGTTCGCTGGATAGCATCAAGTCATTGCTTCGCGTAACGGTCTTTGTGAAATCGACCTTTGATTTCGTTGACCTCAGTGAAGTGGCGAACGGCGCGTCGGATGTCTTCACCCATGTGCTGGGCGATGCCGGTAAACATACCCGAACGACCGTCGGTGTTTATCAACTGCCAAAAAACGCCCCCATCGAAGTGGATGTGATTGCGGCCCTGCACCCATCGGCGTTGTAGATGAAATAACCGACTAAAAATCCCCGGTTAACCGGTAATGCCGATCAGTTAAGAATATCCCAAGGTGACACACGCTCGTTGTAGCAGCTGGCGAAGCCTGCGTTCGGCTGCGCAGCAGTCGTAAGATCAGCCCCCGGTTCTTTCAGGCAAACCGCGTGTGCAGGATTTACGACTGCTGCGCAGCCGAACGCAGGCTTCGCCAGCTGCTACAGATCGCGTTTAGCTTAACTGACCGGCATTACCGGTTAACTGGGGCTTTTTCATTCAAACGTGTGGAGATGAGTGGCCTTGGTCTAATCTTTTGAAGGTAGGGGTTGTTGATGGATTGATAAAGAGATTAGGTGAGGGGCATGACTGAACACATGACGTGCGATGAGCGCTACATCGCCCTGGCATCGGAGCTCGGTTACGACATTTACGGTGAGAGCTCCGCCGACTGGCATTACGCGCCGCTGGTTCGGCATGACCATGAACTGTATCTCAGCGCTCTGGTGCCGCGTGTGCATGGCAAGGTTCAGTACCCCGGCAGAGTCGGTCTTGAGCTGACCCTGGCCGATGCTCAAACCGCCGCCAGCATTTGTGCGATGCGCGGTTTGGCGTTGATTGTCGATGCCATCGGCTCGCTGGACAAAATCAAGTCGCTGCTGCGCGTCACGGTCTATGTAAAGTCCACGGCAGACTTTGTTGATCTGAGTGAAGTGGCCAATGGTGCGTCGGATGTGTTCAGCCATGTGCTGGGTGATGCCGGCAAACATACACGTACGACGATTGGGGTGTATCAACTGCCGAACAACGCGGCAGTTCAGCTGGACATGATCGCTGCGTTGCGCCCTGCAACGTGAGGTTCCAGGCAACCAAAAGCCCCGCACTGAGTTTCAGGACGGGGCTTTTGGTTTTTGCAGTAATGCTGAATCGTATTACTGCGCGGCGATGCTGTAACCATCAAACGCGGTTTGCTGCTGCAACGCGGTGATGATGTTTTTGCGGTTCACCGCTTGTTCGGTCCCGGCATTGTCCAGGAAGGTTTCGCTTTCCAGCTCCGCTTCCTCACCTTCGCCGACAAAGTTGAAACCGAGGAATTCCAGGGCCTCACGGTCAACGTTCAGGCGCGAGCGCGGGGTGCGCAGCGGCAGGGTGACGTTCACGCCATCCTTGCTGATGGTGAACACTTCGACTTCTTTCTTGGCCCGAGCGGTCTTGCTCTTGCCGCTGCTCGGGTTGCTGATGGCTTGATGCGTCTGGTTCAGCACCGTCAGTGCCAGGCCATAGACGATTTCCTGGAACGCCGGGTCGTTCTTGAAGCTGGACAGAATGCGGCTGATCGGGAACTTGCTGCTCAGGTCTTCCAGGGCGGCAATGTCGGACGCCTCGGCATCCTTGAGTTGCTTGAGCTCGCCCATCAGTTCGTAGGCTTTATCGTCATCGAAGCTGTCGTGAGCCTGGCGAATCGCGGTGCGCAGCTCGCGGATCTGGTCGCTTTCACGAGTGGACTGGAAAGCGTCCAGCACCATCTCGCTGATGGTCTTGGCCTGGGGCACGTGCTGTGAAAGATTGATGGAGTTTTCGTATTCCGCTTTGGACGACAAGGTGACTACGGATTCAGCGGTGTTGGAATCGGACATTGAAATTTCACTACTTCTTTTAACTTGAGTTGAGGCGAGAAAGCGCGAGGCCTTTTCAGGCCGCCTAATCTATTGGACCGAGACGACGTTGTCACGACCCAACAGGCGAGCGGGCAATATACCGGGTGCGCGGGTCACCCTGTAGGAGCTGCCGAAGGCTGCGATCTTTTGATCTTGATCTTCGGCGGTGCTGAAAGTGCTGAAGGTGCTGAAGATCAAAAGATCGCAGCCTTCGGCAGCTCCTACGCGGTTGTCATTGGCTTCAGCGATTGGAAAACCCGGTACAGCTTGATCGTCCGCCCACAGAACAACCCGCTGGCAAAACCTGACGCACACGCCTTGAGCAACACCATCTGCAGTGTTGCCGACAGTTCTGGCTGCACGGCGGCCTGATAGCCGAAGTAATAATTCACGGCAAAAAACAACAGGTAGAGCATCAGTGTCTTGAGTGAGCCCGGCAGGATCAGCCCGGTTTGCGAATCATCCAGTTCGATGCCCTTGCGGGAAAAAATCAACAGCGCAGCGAGGCTCCCGATCAAGAGGGCGATCAACCAGCAGCTCAACGACAACGACGGATTGAGCGTTAGGTTCAGCGAATACAGCGACCAGACCAACAAAATCGGCGGCGTGACCAGCAATGAGGTTTTGCTTTCCCGGGTCGGGGACAGGGCCTTGATACCGTAGTAGCACAGCAGCAGAAGGACTCCATAAACCCACCACGGGGTATTTTGCAGGGTGTTCAGCATTGCGCAGCGTCCTTGCCGAAACAGGTGCCGGGATCATAGCGGTAGCGTTCGACGATTACCCTGGAGTATTCAGGTTCATCGAGCGAACCACCCCTTGTTCGGCTGTTTGTTCGTCCACGGGCAACGTGAAGCGAAAGGTTGCGCCACGCCCAGGCACATCGATCAACTGGATATCGCGACCATGCAGTTGCAGGATCCGATGCACGATCCGCAGCCCCAACCCACCATCGCGCCGTGCGCCGCCAATATTGAAGGGCCGCAGGAACAGCCCTTCACGCAGTTCGGCGGCGATGCCGGGACCGGTATCGCTGATGGTCACCTCAACGAAAGAGCCTTGCGGCCGCAAGCTGAGTTCGATTTCACCGCCTTGTGGCGTATGGCGCAGGGCATTGTCGAACAGGTTGGTCAGCACCCGTTCGATCAGCCCCAGGTCGGCGCAAGCGGCTGAAACGTTGGGGGCGAAGGTCGCCTTGAGCTCCACCTGGCGTGCTTCGGCGGTGAGTTCGAATTTCTGGAAGATGTCCTGCACCAGATCGGTCATGGAGAAGCGTTCCAGTATCGGTTGCACAAACCCGTGTTCCAGCCGTACCAGTTCCAGCAGCGATTGCGCCAGGCCACCGACCTTGCGGCTTTGATCGAGGGCGATGCCCAGGTAGCGGCGCCGGTCGGCAGGCGACAGCGTGGCGTCCTTGAGCGACAGGGTTTCCAGATAACCGTGCAGCGAGGCCAGCGGTGTGCGCAGGTCGTGGGAGATGTTCGCCACCAGTTCGCGGCGTTCCTGGTCCTGGCGAGTCAGCGAACGCCATTGCTCGCTGAGGCGGGTTTGCATCTGCCGGAACGCGGCGTCGAGTACGGCAATCTCATCGTGGCTGGCAGCTTTTTCAACCGGTGCTGGCGCGGAGGGCGTGACGGGAACGCCGTCAATGTCGAACTGGCTGACGGTTTCGGTCAGGCGCCGCAAGGGTCGGGTAATCAGGGCAAAGGCTGTAAGGCCGGCAATCAGGCACAACAACGCCACCAATCCGATGGACAGCAGGGCGGTGTTGAGCGCGGCACTGGTCGCACCGCGTTCGGCGAAGCGGTCGTGTTCTTCACCCAGCAATACCACATACAGATAGCCCGCCGGTTTACCGTCGACCTGCAACGGTGCCGCGCTGAAGACCTTGCGACCATCGATGCTGCGCGGGTCGTCACCGAGAATGGGCAGGGCATCGCCCTTGAGCAAATGCTGGATCGGCAACAGATCGACTTGCTCGCGGCGTATTCGTCCTTCAGGCGCGGCGCTGCCGACAATCCGCCCCTGACTGTCCAGCAGGTAAACCTCGACGCTCGGGTTGACCAGCATCAGTTGGCTGAACAGATCGCGCACGGCATTGGGCATCAGGCCTTTGCTGTCCATCAGCACGGTGTCGTGGGCGATGTGCTGGGCCAGGTCCCGGGACAACCCCTGCACCACTTCCAGCTCATGCATCTGGTTGGAGCGCACCTGCATCCATGCCGAGGTGCCGCAGCACACCAGCAGCAACACGGCGAATACCAGGGACAAGCGCTGGGTCAGGGTCAATCTCATGACGGGTCCTCGGGTGCCGCGAATTTATAACCACGTCCCCACACCGTGAGGATGCGCACCGGTTGTGCCGGGTCGGTTTCGATCTTGGCCCGCAAACGATTGATGTGGGTGTTGACCGTGTGCTCATAGCCTTCGTGGCTGTAGCCCCACACGGCGTTGAGCAGGTCCATGCGTGAGAACACCTTGCCCGGTTGGCGGGCGAAGAAATACAGCAGGTCGAACTCCCGTGGCGTGAGGTCCAGGCGCCGGCCGTCGAGGGACACTTCGCGGGTGATCGGGTCGATGGACAGTCCATCGACGATCAGGCTGCCGGCGTCCATCTTCAGGTTGCGGGCCATGGCGTCGACCCGTCGCAACAAGGCCTTGACCCGTGCCACCAACTCCAGCATGGAAAACGGTTTGGCCAGGTAATCGTCAGCGCCCAGTTCCAGGCCGAGGATACGGTGCAGTTCGCTGGAGCGCGCACTGGTGATGATGATCGGCGTGTAGCGAGCCATGGCCCGGCGCGGCGGCAGATCTCCAGGCCGTCGACGCCGGGCAGCATCAGGTCGAGGATCAGCGCGTCCCAGCTTCCTTGCTGCAACAGGCGCATGCCTTCGTCCCCGTCGGCGCAATGCACCACCTCGAACTGCTCATCACGAAGATGCAGGCAGATCAGGTCGGCGATGTGCAAATCGTCCTCGACCACCAGGACGCGTTTGGTCTGTTCCATGAAGCTCAATCCTTTGCCGCGAATGGGCACATTGTGCGGGTTTTCCTCAGGGGGAGTTATCACGAATTGTTTAACTTCCCGTGAGGATTTGGCGATCAACCCAAGCCTAGGCTGTGTTCCATGACAGGCACCTGGAATTTTGGAGACGGCCATGTTTTCACGCAGACAATTTCTTTTAACCAGCGGTGGGCTGGGGGCGGCAGCCCTGGTGATCGGTGCATTGCCAAAATTTGCGGCGAGCACAGCGCTGGTCAGTGATGCCAGCGCGGCTGAGGCTTTCGAGGTCACTCACACCGACAGCGAATGGCACGCCATCCTCAGTGCCGAGCAGTACGAGATCCTGCGCGAAGAAGGCACCGAACGAGCCTATACCAGTGCGTTGAACGACGAGCACCGCGCTGGCACATTCGCTTGCGCCGGGTGTGATCTGCCGTTGTTTTCATCCGACACCAAGTTCGACAGCCGCACCGGTTGGCCGAGTTTCTGGAAGCCGTTGGACAAGGCGGTGGCCACGCGTCAGGACCGCTCCTTCGGCGTGGTGCGCGAAGAGGTTCACTGCCGGCGTTGCGGCGGGCATCTGGGCCATGTCTTCGACGATGGGCCAAAACCGACGGGGCTACGCTACTGCATGAATGGCCTGGCGATGACCTTCAAGCCACAGACGGCTTGATCCGCGGTTAATCCTTTCTCTCACTTGATGCAGGTCGACGCTATGTGGCTTCTGATTCTCTCTTATCTCGGTGGTGTGCTGACGATTGTCAGCCCGTGCATTCTACCGGTATTGCCCTTCGTCTTCGCGCGCACCGGGCAGCCGTTTATGAAAAGCGGCTTGCCGCTGCTGGCGGGTATGGCCATGACCTTTGCGCTCGTCGCCTCGCTGGCGGCGGTCGGCGGCGGATGGGTGGTGCAACTCAATCAGTACGGGCGCTGGGTCGCGCTGGTGTTCGTTGCGCTGTTCGGGCTGACGCTGTTGTTGCCACAACTGGCCGACCGCTTGACCCGGCCACTGGTGGCGGCGGGCAGTCGGTTGTCGGAAGTGGCAGGCGCCGATGCCCGGCCACGCCCCGGCGCTTCGTTCCTGATCGGTGTCGCCACGGGCCTGCTCTGGGCGCCGTGCGCCGGGCCGATTCTGGGGCTGGTGCTGACCGGTGCGGCGCTGCAAGGAGCCAGTATCGGCACCACGTTGCTGCTGTTGGCGTACGCCGCCGGGGCGGCAACCTCCCTGGCCGTGGCGCTGCTGTTGGGCGGTAAGGTTTTCACGGCGATGAAGCGTTCCATCGGCGCAGGCGAGTGGGTTCGACGTGGGCTCGGTGCGCTGATGTTGGCGGGCGTGGCGGCCATCGCTCTGGGGCTGGATACCGGGATTCTGGCGCGGTTTTCGACCGCGTCTACCGGCGGCATCGAACAGGCCCTGGTCGGGCGACTGGCCGGCAAATCGCCGAGTAACAGCGAGCCGGCTTCGGCCTCGGGTAGCGCCATGCAAGTGGCTGACAAAGCACCCGGCACACTCCCTGTCGAAGGCAACCTTCCAGCGCTGGACGGTGCCGTGCAATGGCTCAACTCGCCACCACTGACCGCCCAGGCGTTGAAGGGCAAAGTGGTGCTGGTGGATTTCTGGACCTACTCCTGCATCAACTGTCTGCGCACCCTGCCGTATGTGAAGGCCTGGGCCGAGAAGTACCGCGATCAGGGGCTGGTGGTGATTGGTGTGCATGCGCCGGAGTTTGCCTTTGAGCGCAATGTCGGCAACGTCACCCAAGCCATGAAGGACCTGGGCATCAACTACCCGGTGGCCATCGATAACGATTTCAAGATCTGGCGTGCGTTCAACAACGAGTACTGGCCGGCGCACTATTTTGCCGACGCTCAGGGTCGCATTCGTTATCACCACTTTGGCGAAGGCGAGTACGTCGAGTCGGAGCGGGTGATCCAGCAATTGCTCAAGGAAGCCGGGGCGACGAAGGTCGCGGACGGCCTGATCAATGCCAGTGCCGAGGGTGTTCAGCTCGCTCCGCAGATGAACGAAGTCAAGTCCCCGGAAACCTATATCGGCTATCAGCGGGCGGAAAATTTCGTACCTGAAGCGAGCCTCGCGGCGGACAAGGTGGCGACGTACAACCCGCCGGCCCAACTGGCCCTCAACAACTGGAGCCTGGGTGGCCAATGGAATGTCGGGTCGGAGCGAGCCACTGCAAGCGCGCCGGCCAGTCGTATCGTCTACCGCTTTCACGCTCGCGATTTGCACCTGGTGCTAGGGCCGGGTGCAGACGGCAAACCTGTGCGCTTCAAAGTACTGATCGACGGCAAGGCCCTGGGTGAGGCTCACGGTACTGACGTGGCGCCCGATGGCAGTGGCAGCGTGACCGAACAACGCTTGTACCAGTTGGTGCGTCAGTCCGGCGATGTCACGGACCGCACCTTCAGCATCGAGTTTCTCGACTCGGGCGTCTCGGCGTATGCCTTCACGTTTGGTTGATAGCGATCTCATTTTCCAAGGAGTCAGCCCCATGAAAACCTTATTCACCTGGCGCCGTACCTTGCTGGGCCTGGCTGCGGCCAGCGTTATCGGCCAATGCTCGGCGTTCTCTTTCGGTGCCTCTGAAGACGCCGTGGTCATTGCCCCGCCGGCCCTCGACGAAACCACCCAGGCCCACAGCGAAACCGCAGTCTTCGCAGGTGGTTGCTTCTGGGGTGTGCAAGGGGTGTTCCAGCATGTCAAAGGCGTGAAGAAAGCCGTCTCCGGTTATGCCGGCGGCGCGGCCAACACCGCCCAATACGAGCGGGTCAGCGATGGCGATACCGGTCATGCGGAATCGGTTGAAGTCACCTTCGATCCTACTCAGGTCAGCTATGGCACCTTGCTGCAAATCTACTTCTCGGTGGCCCATAACCCGACGGAGCTCAACCGTCAGGGCCCTGACAGCGGCACCCAGTATCGCTCGGCAGTTTTCCCGGAGAACGCTGAGCAGCAACGCGTCGCCCAGGCCTATATCGCCCAACTCGACGCCGCGCATTCGTTCAACAAACCCATCGTCACCAAACTGGAAACCTACAACGGCTTCTACCCGGCCGAGGACTATCACCAGGACTTCCTCACCGAGCACCCGACCTATCCGTATATCGTGATCAACGATATGCCGAAGGTGGCGCAGTTGAAGCAGCTGTATCCGGACCGGTATCAGGAGAAAGCGGTGTTGGTGAAGGCAGGATCGTAAATGTGCATCAGGGTGTCTCGTCCAGGCGCTTGCCCATTTCAAACGCGCGCATTTCATAGCCCAACTCCTCATACAGCCGAAGTGCCGGTGCGTTGAATGCCCAAACGGTGAGCCGAAGATCCGAGGCGCCCTGTTCGATGGCCCAGGCTTGGGCACGCTCCATCAGCGCACGCCCAACGCCTTGACCTCGAGCATTGTCGTCAACACAGACCGAGCCCACCCGGCCCACCTGTTGATGCTGGATCAGCGGACTGTTGAACGAAGTGACTTGCACGGTAATGAAGCCAATTGCTTTGCCAGCCTGCTCGGCCAGAAAGGTCACCTGATGTTCGGCGTCGAGATAGGGCAGCCAGTGGGCGCTGTCCCGCGCGAAGTCCTCCGTGGCCGGTGCGTAGATGTCCGGCCGTTCACGGTGATGGAGGCTGTTGAGTTGCTGGCCCAGTTCGCAAATGGCCAGAAGATCGTCCGGTGTGGCCCGGCGATACAGGGGAGGGGATTTCATTCGCTTTCCTTCGCGTTGACTTGTTTTAGTGAATGCACACGGGATTACTGGCTACGTGGTCGCTCCATGGCAAGGGTCGACGTTTCAAAACCCAGACTGGAAAAAAACGCCGAAGCGCCTTCCCGCCCTGCACGCAGCACCCAGGTGATATCGCGGTTTTCACCCATGACATGTTCAACCAGCGCGCGGCCGATACCTTCACATCGATGCTGTCCGCACACCACCACCATCGACAGATAACCATTGGACAGCCCATCACTAATGCCTCGGGCAAATCCGACGATATGCGAACCCTTCATGGCAACGGCCGCGTGTTGGGAGTTGGCGATCAATTGCGCGAAATGTTCAGCCGAACCGGTGCGATGCCCCCAGCCATTGTGTCCAAGAAACAACCTTACAGATTCGATTTGCGAAGGCTTCACATCGCCGATATGCAGGGCAGTACTCATCCCGAAATCAGGTTCTTGCCCATCACCTTCGACCGATACAGCGCCTGATCGGCCCTGGCCAGCAGTCCGGTCTGTTGTTCCTCTTCAAAGCGCTGGACCACGCCAAAACTCATGGTCACCTGAAAATCCCCTACCGGCAGCAGTTGCGTCAGGCCCCCACGGATTTGTTCAGCGACCTCGCGGGCATCGGCCAGCGGCGTATTGGGCAGGAGCATGATGAACTCGTCGCCACCCCAGCGGGCCAGGATATCGCCGTCGCGCACGCAGTCTTTCAGGCACTCGACCACCTGCACCAACGCCGCATCGCCCAATGCGTGGCCGTAGTGATCGTTGATGGGTTTGAAATCGTCGATGTCCATGGCGATCAGCGACAGCGGTTGGCGGAAGCGCTGGGCGCGGTCGCACTCCTGAGGCAGGGCTTTTTCCAGGCGATAGCGATTGGCGACCGAGGTCAGGGCATCGGTTTCTGCCAGTTTGCGGTTTTCTTCAAGTTGGATTTGCAGCTGTTGATTGACCCGTGACAGCTCCCGGGTGCGTTCTTCGACGAGGGCTTCGAGGGAGTGATTGCGCCGCTCCAGTTCTTCAAGCAGGCGTTTTTTGTCTTCGATACTGCGGTGCGCCCCAACCATTCGCGCCACCGAGCCATCAGCATTGCGGGCAAGGATATAGCCGCGATCTTCGATCCAGATGAAAGAGCCATCCTGCATGCGGCAGCGATACTCGGCCTGATAGCCGGGGGCACGCTGACTCAGGTAGTCGTCGAACAAGGCCATGACCCGCGAATAGTCGTCGGGGTGCATCACGGTTTCCCAGGTCAGCACGGTGTTATCGAGGGAGTGCGGCGCGTAGCCGAGCATCTCGTACCAGCCCGGGTTGCGATAGACGAAACCGGTGTTGGCGTTCCAGTCCCAGATACCATCGCTGACCAGTTCCAAAATGGTGTGCAGCATGTCTTCGTTGAAGTCCGACAGATTGAACTTCAATGATTCGATATTCGATGCGTCGCCCATCACCGCTCTCCTTGCCGCCCTTATATCGATGCCACTTGCCCGTCGAGCAGAGTAGTCCAAGGCGCATCGGCGCGGCTAGTGCTTGCCCCACATCTGCATGGAGAAGTCGACGAAGCTGCGCAATTTCGGCAACCGGTAACGATCCTGGGTGTAGACCAGGTGCATTGGCCGGCTCGGCAGTTGGTAGTCCTGCATCAAGGCCACCAGTTTCCCATCCCTGAGGTCTTGCTCCACCAGTGCGTCGGGCACCATCACGATACCCATGCCGGTTCGCGCCGCTTGATGCAAGCCCGCCGAGCTATTGATCAGCATCGGGCCGCTGACCGCCACAAGGACCTCGCCTTCGGGGCCGGTCAGTCGCCACTGTTTTTCCACCGAGTGCCAGTCATCTCCGGCCGGATAGGCGAAGGCGAGGCAGTCGTGGTGCTGCAGATCCTCGGGTTTTTGCGGTGTACCCCGGCGCGTCAGGTATTCCTTGGAGGCGCACATCGTCAGGGTGTAGTCGATGAGGGGGCGGGCAATCATGTTGGACGGCTCGATAGCGCCCAGGCGAATGGCCGCGTCGAAGCCGTTTTCCAGCAGGTCCGGGCGTCCGTTGGTCAATACCACATCCAGCTTGACTTGCGGGCAGCGCAAGCTGAATTCGCTGAGGGCTGGCGCGAGCCGCTCAGTGCCAAAGGTCAACGGCGCGGTGATGCGCAGCGTACCGCTCGGCTCGTCGAGGGTTTGTTCCGCCAGCCGTTCAGAGTCGGCCACCAGGCCCAGCACTTCGAGGCAGCGCTGATAGTAAGCGCTGCCAAACTCCGTCAACCGCTGGCGCCGGGTCGTGCGATTGAGCAGACGTACACCGAGACGTTGCTCCAGGGCGCGCAGGTGATTGCCAACCATGGTCGTGGACATTTCGCACTGCAACGCGGCGGCGGTCATGCTGCCGGTTTCCACCACGCGGACGTAAACGGTCATTGCCTGGAACAGGTCCATTATCAAGCTCGACTTTTAAATGATTGAAGTATTGCAGCATTTATCCAGCTCAGGTGGCTAACCATACTGCAAAAACACCGACCATTGATGGAGCTTGATGTCATGACCACCGCCTGCCTGATGACTACCTACCAACCCCTGGCCCTGAGTTTCATCAAAGGCCTGGGCACGCGCCTGTGGGACCAGGCGGGTCGTGAGTATCTGGATGCAGTGGCGGGCGTTGCGGTGACCAACGTCGGCCACTCCCATCCTAAAATCGTCTCGGCCATCAGCGAACAGGCCGGGTTGCTGTTGCACACCTCGAACCTCTACAGCATCGACTGGCAGCAGCGACTGGCGGAAAAACTGACTCGGCTCTCGGGCATGGAGCGGGCGTTTTTCAATAACTCGGGTGCCGAGGCCAACGAGACGGCGTTGAAGCTCGCACGGCTTTACGGCTGGCACAAAGGCATCGAGCAACCGCTGGTGGTGGTCATGGAGAACGCCTTCCACGGCCGGACCCTCGGTACCTTGTCCGCCAGCGACGGCCCGGCGGTACGCCTGGGTTTCAATGAGCTGCCGGGGGATTTCATCAAAGTGCCGTTCGGTGACCTCAAGGCCCTGGACACCGTGCAGCAGGCCCACGGCCCAAGAATCGTGGCGATCCTGATGGAGCCGATCCAGGGCGAAAGCGGTGTGCAACGGGCCCCGCCCGGTTACCTCAAGGCGGTGCGCGAACTGTGCAACCGGCGCTCATGGCTACTGATGCTCGACGAAATCCAGACAGGCATCGGCCGCACTGGCCAGTGGTTCGCGTTCCAGCATGAAGGCATCGTCCCGGATGTCATGACCTTGGCCAAAGGCCTGGGCAACGGTGTACCCATCGGCGCCTGCCTGGCCCGGGCCGAGCCGCGGAGCTATTCACCCCCGGCAGCCATGGCAGCACGTTCGGCGGTAATCCATTGGCCTGCCGGGTCGGTTGCACCGTGCTGGAGATCATTGAAGAACAAGGCCTGCTAGCGAACGCCCGGCTACAAGGCGAACGCCTACTGGCCAGGTTGCGCGTCGAACTGGCCGATGAGCCGAACGTCCTGGCGATCCGTGGCCAAGGCTTGATGATCGGCATCGAACTCGCCCAACCGATCCGCGACCTGACCCTGATCGCGGCCCGGGACCATGGCCTGCTGATCAACGTGACCCGCGGCAAAACCATTCGCCTGCTGCCGCCGCTGACGATTGATGAGCGGGAAGTGGAGATGATTGTCAGAGGAGTTTGCCGGGCGCTAAACGCAGCCTGAATGGGCGCACCCACCTGTAGGAGCTGCCGAAGGCTGCGATCTTTTGATCTTCAGCGATTTCAAACTCGCAACAAATCAAGATCAAAAGATCGCAGCCTTCGGCAGCTCCTACAGGAACGGTGTAGAAAATTATCTTTATCGACTCACTCAGCACTACGCGCTTTGACCTTCTTGCGCCAATGCCGAACCAGCGCAACCACCACCGCCAACACCACTGACGATTGATGAGCGGGAAGTGGAGATGATTGCCAGACCGTAGGAGCTGCCGAAGGCTGCGATCTTTTGATCTTCAGCGATTTCAAACTCGCAACAAATCAAGATCAAAAGATCGCAGCCTTCGGCAGCTCCTACAGGAGTGGTGTCAGAGGATGATTTTGTTATCGACTCATGAAATACGACGCGCTTTGACCTTCTTGCGCCAATGCCGAACCAGCGCAACCACCACCGCCAACATCACTGACGATTGATGATCGGGAAGTGGAGATGATTGCCAGACCGTAGGAGCTGCCGAAGGCTGCGATCTTTTGATCTTCAGCGATTTCAAACTCGCAACAAATCAAGATCAAAAGATCGCAGCCTTCGGCAGCTCCTACAGGAGCGGTGTGAAAATTATCTTTATCAACTCACTGCAGCACGACGCTCTTTGACCTTCTTGCGCCAATGCCGAACCAGCGCAATCACCACCGCCAACATCACTGACGATTGATGATCGGGAAGTGGAGATGATTGCCAGACCGTAGGAGCTGCCGAAGGCTGCGATCTTTTGATCTTCAGCGATTTCAAACTCGCAACAAATCAAGATCAAAAGATCGCAGCCTTCGGCAGCTCCTACAGGAGTGGTGTCAGAGGATGATTTTGTTATCGACTCATGAAATACGACGCGCTTTGACCTTCTTGCGCCAATGCCGAACCAGCGCAACCACCACCGCCAACATCACTGACGATTGATGAGCGGGAAGTGGAGATGATTGCCAGACCGTAGGAGCTGCCGAAGGCTGCGATCTTTTGATCTTCAGCGATTTCAAACTCGCAACAAATCAAGATCAAAAGATCGCAGCCTTCGGCAGCTCCTACAGGAGTGGTGTCAGAGGATGATTTTGTTATCGACTCATGAAACACGACGCTCTTTGACCTTCTTGCGCCAATGCCGAACCAGCGCAACCACCACCGCCAACATCACTGACGATTGATGAGCGGGAAGTGGAGATGATTGCCAGAGGGATTGCCGGGCGCTAAACGCAGCCTGAGTGACCGCCACCTATCCGTAGGAGCTGCCGAAGGCTGCGATCTTTTGATCTTCAGCGATTTCAAACTCGCAACAAATCAAGATCAAAAGATCGCAGCCTTCGGCAGCTCCTACAGGAGTGGTGTCAGAGGATGATTTTGTTATCGACTCATGAAACACGACGCGCTTTGACCTTCTTGCGCCAATGCCGAACCAGCGCAACCACCACCGCCAACACCACTGACGATTGATGATCGGGAAGTGGAGATGATTGCCAGACCGTAGGAGCTGCCGAAGGCTGCGATCTTTTGATCTTCAGCGATTTCAAACTCGCAACAAATCAAGATCAAAAGATCGCAGCCTTCGGCAGCTCCTACAGGAGTGGTGTCAGAGGATGATTTTGTTATCGACTCATGAAATACGACGCGCTTTGACCTTCTTGCGCCAATGCCGAACCAGCGCAACCACCACCGCCAACATCACTGACGATTGATGAGCGGGAAGTGGAGATGATTGCCAGACCGTAGGAGCTGCCGAAGGCTGCGATCTTTTGATCTTCAGCGATTTCAAACTCGCAACAAATCAAGATCAAAAGATCGCAGCCTTCGGCAGCTCCTACAGGAGTGGTGTCAGAGGATGATTTTGTTATCGACTCATGAAACACGACGCGCTTTGACCTTCTTGCGCCAATGCCGAACCAGCGCAACCACCACCGCCAACACCACAACCCCAAGCGCAATCGGCAAGCGATACGGTTTCAGGTTGCCCAACATCGTTTCAAGCGCCTGGCCGGCCCAGTATCCGGCGCTGGCGAACAGCGTGGCCCAGACCACCGCGCCCACTGCATTCAGCAGTGTGAACCGCAGTGGCGACAGGCCGCTGGCCCCGATGACCATCGGCCCCACCAGCCGCATGCCGTACAGAAAGCGCACGGCAAACACTGAAATCGACGGATACCGGGCGATCAGTCCGGTCACGCGATCAATCGACGCTTGTTGCCGATGCAGGCGCGGCAACAGTCGCCCACCGAAGTAACGTCCGCTCCAGAACAGCAACTGATCGCCAAGCATCCCGCCCAAGCTGGCCCAGCCAATCACCGGCCACAGGTGCAGCAAGTGTTGATGAGCCGCCATGCCACCCAGGATCAGGATGGTTTCGCCCTCCAGCAAACAGCCGAAGAACACTGCCCAATAACCGTAAGTGGCGAGTAAATAGTGGAGATCTATGTGTTCAAACAAGGCCGTTCCCCCTGATACAAGTCAGATAAGCCGTAACGCCAGCGGCTACAACGAATGTGTTTCACCTGAGATCTTTTTAACGGACTGGCATCGCCGTTCCCCCAGACTTTCCACTAACCGGAGCAGATAACCGTCCGGATCCTGAACCAGAAATTCACGCTGGCCGACTTCTGCCGCGTCCGCGCGATACCAGGCATCAGTACAGGGCCGAAACAACGGCCATTGAGCTTCGGCCAGCCGCTGGAGAATAGGTTCGACTGAATCGACGCTGATCTGAAAATTGATGCCGCGCCCCAGCGGTGCTTCCAGCGGGCCGGTCAGCCATTGGCCTTCGCCAGGGTCGTATTGCTCAAGCATCAGTTGAACACCACTTTGATCAAGGTAGGCGAAGCTCGATTCGGGGCGTTCGTAGGCGATGTTGAAACCGATCAGCGAGGTCCAGAAGTGCAGGCTTCTATGGAGGTCGGTGACCATCAGTTCGGGAACTAACTTGCTTCGTGCAAACATACGCGTCCTTGGGTGATTGGCGTCAGTCGGGTTGTTGCATGGCACTCATGAACGCAGTGATTTCGCCCTGGCCCGTCAGTTGAAGTTTCGAACCGGCGAATCCTTCGTACAGACGCCGATGGGCCGAAAATCCGCAGGACCCTTCGCGACTGCGATAGCTGCCGGCCCATTCCAGTAACGCTGTCAGCAACGCGTCGTTCGCATCACGTTGCGCCTCTCGTTGATGAATCCGGGCCACGCAATCGTCGTCTTCCAGGCTCAGCCAGATCAGCGCGCTCGCTTGAGGCAGGAGTTCGCTGACGATCCAGCCGTAAACGCCCTCAATCACCCAAGCCGCTTCACTGGCTGCCACTCGCGCCATGCCCAAGGCTTCGGCACGAGGGCGGGCGATGCTGTGTTCGTCTGAAACCCAGTGAATCAGGTCAAGATCTGTCCAGCGCAGGCGCTTGTGTTCAGCCAGTCGCTGGGCCAGCCAACTTTTGCCTGAGCCAGAGTTGCCGATGATCAGGGTTCGGGTGAGGTTCATGTCGGGGTGTTTGTTCATACTCATAAGCCGTTTACTGCAATGACAATTCGGGGTCGTTATCCACGACATCCTGTTGGATCCTGGAGAACATCCAGTCAATAAAGACCTGCGCATCGCGCCCGGCATCCTGTGAGACGCCGTAGTAATAGCGGGTCAATGGCAGCCGCAGTTCGGGAAAAGGGCTGATCAGGCGCCCGCTGGCCAGGTCCTTCCCCAGCAGAGAGGTCGGGCACAGCGCAACGCCGAGCCCATCAACGGCCGCTTGAAGCACCAGGTGCAGGTGATCGAACTTCAGCACGGGTTGATCGCGTCGTATGGCAATGTCGGCGTGCCTGGCCCAGTCCTGCCAGTCCCGACGGCGAGTGCGACCGGTCAACAACGTATGCTTCAGAAGGTCGCCCGGGCTATTGAACGCGGTGTTCTGAATCAGCGAAGGGGCCGCCACCAGAATGATCTCATCGTCCAGAAGCACCTGCGGCTGGAGGTTGGTCGCCCAATCGGCTTCACCTCGCCGGATGACCACGTCGAAGCGTTCGCGGGTTTGATCGGGGGGCAAGGTGCTGGTGACGACCTCAGGCTGAATATCGGGATGCAGCGCCATGAACGCGGGCAATCGTGGGATCAGCCAGCGCACCGCGAAGGAGGGGCGCACATTGATTTTCACCTTGCGCACCCTCCGTCCACTTTTCAGGCTTGCCGCCGCATTGGCGATCTGAGCCAGCGCCAGGCTGACGTGCTCGTAGAACGCCTGACCGGCGGGCGTCAGCGATGATTGCCGGGTTCGGCGTTCAAACAACAACACCCCCAAATGCTCTTCGAGCAATTTAACGTGGCGGCTGACGGCGCTGTGGCTGACATGCAGTTCTTCGGCTGCGCGGCTGAAGCTCTGGTGGCGAGCGGCGGCGGCAAAGGCGCGAACGGCATTGAGTGGGGGAAGGTTGGCGATCATGTGTCTAATTTAGTCACATATGAGGCGCAATTAAAGCGTTTGTCAGGCTTGTTTCGTCCCGCCAATCTGCAGCCGTTCAGAGGATTGCGGATCAGGAGTGAAGCATGGCCAGTTACGGACTGTTTTTGATACTCGCCACGTTAACCGTATTAAGCCCGGGTCCCGGTGTGGTGTTGACGATTTCCAACGCGTTGCGTCATGGCTGGGCGGGCTCGTTGCCGGGCATTGGTGGTATCGCCCTGGGGGCGTTTATCGTTGCCGGGATTTCAGCCAGCGGTGCGGGACTGGTCCTCGCTACGTCGGCGACGGCGTTCACAATGTTGAAGTCTGCGGGCGCGCTGTACCTGATGTACCTGGGGATCAAGATGTGGCGAACCCAGCGTTTTATCCCCGAACTCAAGGTCTCGTCCTCCCGTCCATGGCGCCGGTTTGTCGAAGCCTTGTCGATCCAGTTGCTGAACCCAAAGGCCGGCTTCTTTTTTCTGGCGGTGTTTCCCCAGTTCATCAGGTCGACCGGAAACTATTACGCCCAGTTCCTTTTGTTGGTGTCGTCTTACAGCCTGCTGGTGGTGTTGGTCCATAGCGGTTATGCGTTCATGGCCAATGGCGCGCGTGGCTGGCTCTCCACTGCGCGCGGCGCCAGGATTGCCGGAAAACTGTCCGGCATGACCTTCTTTGGCTTCGGCGTATTGATGGCGTCTGCGACCAAATAGCCTGGGGGCCTGTTGGGCGGCTATACCGGCAGCAAAAAGACTTCACCCCGTTGCCGCACAAAAACATCGTCGCGTACTCGGTGGAAACCTGCGGCACGTTCGATCTGGATTCGGAACTGGAAATCTACTTCTCGTCACTGGGCAAAGTGAAATTCGAATTCACCGGCAGGACATCTATGGTGGAAATCTCAAAACTGATCTCTCAACACGTCCTCTGACCCGAACACGAAAAAGCCCCGAAAACTCGGGGCTCCAACTGGCTAAACAGGATCCAAAATGTGGGAGCGGGCTTGCTCGCGAAAGCGCCAGATCAGCCAACACCTAAACCAACTGACACAACCCCACCCCCTGTAGGAGCAAGCTTGCTCGCGAAAGCGATATATCAGCCGACACCTAACCTAACTGACACAACCCCATCGCAAGCAAACCCATCCCCCAGCCGCTACTCCTCAGCCTTCTCCGCCGCCCGCTTAGGCGGCACAGTAGAAGCCCGCCCCCGCATCAACACCTTCACCGCATCATCCACCACCGCCTTACTCATCGACGTCAAATAATGCGCAGCCCAGGCATGAGTGTCCGTGTCTCTGTTGAAAGCAGCGTCTTTGGTGAGCGCCTTGGCCAGGAATAGAAAGTCAGAAGCCATGGACAACGCATCACCGAGCGGCACGTCACGGGTGACATGGAACAGGGGCCGGTCTGAGCAATAGAGTACGGGCGTCAGGCCGATGGTTTTGAGTTCCGGTTGATCGGTCATTGGGCATCTCCGGTAATGGAGAGGCGGTAGGAGAGAGCGAACGATGAGGCGTTACGCGATTGGGAATTGCGTAGAGGGGAAAGCCAGAATTTGTACGGATTTATGCTGCGCATGATGACGCTCCAAGGTTGGAAAACCGAAAATCCAGTAAACCGGCACGTCCGAAGACGTCCCACGCACAGCCGCCATAGATCAGGATTGCAGGAGTAAAAAATCACCTGTAATCATGAATAAAACGCTGATGCGCTCCCAGATTTGAACGGGTTTCCAAGCCCGGTTGCTGAATTGGCAGCGACGGTGGGAGGGTATCGTGCAGGCCCTTATCCTGCAACCTTTGAAAACATCCTGTTTCAGGCTCTTTCACTGGAAACCAGCGGCCTCAGAAACAGTAAAGATGTACTTGCCGCCATTTAAGAACTTTCCGATATCTATCCGTATTTAAAAATACAAATAGCATTTGAAAAATTAATTGCGCAATTTTACACCAGGGTTGAGCGGAATTTGGCAGAGGTTTTTTATTTCGAGGATATGATGCTAGGTTAATAATCAGGAGGGTTTATGGGCTTTAGTATATCCGCGTGTTTTGGGCTGGGTAAGGTGGGCATGGATACTCATGTCACGAAATCAGCTATCAGTAAGCTACAGGGAGAATTAAAAAAGAACTAATGAGGCAGGGGGGTTGGCCAAAGTCTGCAATGCCATAATAAACCCCTTGGATACTCTGAGTCATGCAAGTAAGACTGCAAAAAAAGCACAATTAAATATAGAAAAAATAGTGGTGAAGCTAACAACATTAAAAGACGTTGTTGTTAAGGAGAATCGCGCAGCATCCAGGATGAAAGAGACTCAGCTGAAAGGCATGTTGAGCGACGCGAGTAATCTAAATGCGAAAATAGATAAATGTAATACGGCTATCGATAAAAAAATAACAGCTAAGCAAGGCTATCAAGCTTCTCAAACTCGAGGGCCCTCCCAGCGTGAACAGCAACGAGGCATGGAAAATAATAATCGGGCAATGGATCAACGTGCACTTGACGTTAAGAATGGTGACTATTATTAATAAAAAATAAAGAGTTTCTAGGTTTTTAGCGCTTTGGTTGAGGATTTTTCAATGGCTAGTGGAAGGCCAGATTTCCCTGTTGATGAGTGCGCTAAGGCTCAGTTGATGAGCCGTTTCAATCAATCCTTGTACATGTAATTCAGCTGCACCTTAATCTGCGCAACAGTGCGCTCGATAGCTGTTTCTGATAGTTGTTCATCCCCTTTTAAAGTCAGTTGGGTGTTGTTGAATGATTTCAGTATCGGGTTTGCTCGCGTGCAGATTTTTATCTGTATGTCTTTCAATTAGTCTTTGAGTGCATTGAGCGAGCTATCAAATTGCTCCATCGTCCGCGTAGCGCTGAAGTGTGCTGCTCGTCTGTGAAGTTCCTGGCCCAGGGCTGTATCAACGTCGCCGATAGCATTTATCGCCATGCTCAGGCATTGATCAGCTTTCTGCTGAGTCGCTGCGATGTCTCCTTTGCACATAAGTGTTGGGATCAAGAAGGCGTGTTTGCCGAACGCTTATGTTCAAAGCTCAAACTCGTGGGAGTAAGCACGCACGATGCGATGAGCAGACTTGATATCGGGCATGGCCCGCCAGTCAGCAGCTGTTTGCTTTGCGCTCGGCATGAGCGAAATATGGCGGTGGGGTTTTATTTCATCGCTATGATCGTAGATTAACGAGTGGGATAGGGCGTTGTAAAAGTCTCTTGAGACTACGGCTTTCAGTTGCGTGGCGAGAATAACTGGCCGTCATACTCCATTGCCGTCTGGAAGCGCAGTAGAACAGATGTCATGGGGGCGCTGAGTACAGGCTTGACGGTGTCCACTGATTACTTTAACGGTTTGGGGTTGTTATGAATGTGCTGAGTTTAAAATGCGTTGGATCACCCGTCGTAGTTCCTCCGTATAAAGTAGACACGAAACTTATAGAAACCCTGAGGGGAAAACTGTGCGGAGCGAAGAATATGGATATCCCGCTTTTTATCATACTGAGGTCCGATCCGGATGCGCTAAGCGCCGTTAATCAGCTGTTTGATGCTAAGAAGGCCAAGTTGCTTGAGGCGCAGGCTAAGATCAACAACTTGCTGAATACCGCCAGTATTGGATGTCCGGGCACGGCCAAGACGAAGGAGCTCACGAGGCTGAGCGAGGAAGTGGAGGGTGAAATTAAAAAAAATCAGGAGATGCAGGCCAACCAAAACCAAAAAATTGAAGGTGTCGTTGCACGAGCTTAAGGTTTTCGACAACGCTGGCGGATCTTGCCGCGCGTGAAACAGCGACGCTGTGGCACGCTTGAGGTTTGCCGTTTCCGTTTGATTTTTTGGCGCTCAATAAATGTCTTTCAGGTAGTTCTGCAGCATCAGAAGCGGCGCTTCCAGTTGCGGCAGAGTCTGCGCGCCATAAAAATCCACCGACAACCTCTGCAGCTCACGCCCCAACGGTTTATCCGCGCCCCCAAGGCACCCAGTGCTAACGCCAGGCATTGGTTAACCTTCAGTTGGATCGCCGCGACATCCCCCTGGCGCACCAGTAAACCAAAAACCTCGCGCTCGTAATCGCTCATGATCGGATCATCTCGCAGGATCGGGCTTTCCCCCTCTCGCTCATAAGCCAGCTTGAGGGCGAACAGGGCAACGGTTTCCAGTGGCAATTCCATTGTGTGAATCCTTGATTCGTTGGCTGGGTTGGGTTGTGGCGCCTTAAAGGCAAGATCAAAAGATCGCAGCCTTCGGCAGCTCCTACGGGGTGGTGGGGGCCAGTCGCTTTTCTGCAGGCGAAAAAAAGGCCTTGCAAAGCAAGGCCTTTCTTGATTTTGGTGCCCCGAGGGAGACTCGAACTCCCACTTCTTGCGAAAACGGATTTTGAATCCGCCGCGTCTACCAATTCCGCCATCAGGGCTCAATGGCGGCGAAGTATAGAGATGAGATTACCGTTGGTCAATCACGTTTCATGGTCTATTTTCACTATTTCCGCTAGACTTCCGGCCCCTGCTAGACGAACCCCATCATGCGCGTTGCTGACTTTACTTTCGAACTCCCTGATTCGCTGATCGCTCGCCACCCTTTGGCCGAGCGTCGCGGCAGTCGCCTGTTGACCCTGGATGGGGTCAGCGGCGCCCTGGCACACCGTCAATTCACTGATTTGCTCGAGCATTTGCGCCCGGGCGATTTGATGGTGTTCAACAATACCCGGGTGATTCCGGCGCGACTGTTTGGCCAGAAGGCTTCCGGCGGCAAGCTGGAAATCCTGGTGGAGCGGGTGCTCGACAGTCATCGCGTGCTGGCCCATGTGCGTTCCAGCAAGTCGCCCAAGCCCGGTTCGAAGATCCTGATCGATGGCGGTGGCGAAGCCGAAATGCTCGCGCGGCACGATACGTTGTTCGAGCTGGGGTTCACCGAAGAGGTGTTGCCGCTGCTCGATCGCGTCGGGCACATGCCGTTGCCGCCGTATATAGACCGCCCGGATGAAGGCTCGGACCGCGAGCGCTATCAGACTGTGTACGCCGAGCGCCTGGGCGCAGTGGCGGCGCCGACGGCGGGGTTGCATTTCGATCAGCCGTTGCTGGAGGCGATTGCCGCCAAGGGCGTCGAGACCGCGTTCGTGACCTTGCACGTCGGCGCGGGCACGTTCCAGCCGGTGCGCGTCGAGAAGCTCGAAGACCACCACATGCACAGCGAATGGCTGGAAGTCGGCCAGGATGTGGTGGATGCGGTCGCCGCTTGCCGCGCTCGTGGTGGGCGCGTGGTGGCGGTGGGCACCACCAGTGTGCGTTCCCTGGAAAGCGCCGCCCGCGACGGCGTGCTCAAGCCATTCAGTGGCGACACCGACATCTTTATCTACCCGGGCCGGCCGTTTCATGTGGTCGATGCCCTGGTCACCAACTTCCATTTGCCTGAATCCACGCTGTTGATGCTGGTTTCGGCGTTCGCCGGTTATCCCGAAGCCATGGCTGCTTATAAAGCAGCGGTGGAGCATGGTTACCGCTTTTTCAGCTACGGTGATGCGATGTTTATCACCCGTAATCCTGCGCCGACTGCCCCTAAAGAATCGGGCCCTGAGGAAACTGTATGAGTCGTATGTCGTTTGAACTGCTGGCCACTGACGGCAAGGCGCGTCGCGGTCGTTTGACCTTCCCGCGCGGTACCGTCGAGACCCCGGCCTTCATGCCGGTGGGCACGTACGGTACGGTCAAGGGCATGCTGCCACGGGATATCGTCGCCACGGGCGCGGAAATCATTCTGGGCAACACCTTCCATTTGTGGCTGCGTCCTGGCACCGAAGTGATCAAGAAGCACGGCGACCTGCACGATTTCATGCAGTGGAAAGGCCCGATTCTGACCGACTCCGGCGGTTTCCAGGTGTTCAGCCTGGGCGCCATGCGCAAGATCAAGGAGGAGGGCGTGACCTTCGCCTCCCCGGTCGATGGCGCCAAAGTGTTCATGGGTCCGGAAGAGTCGATGCAGGTCCAGCGTGACCTGGGCTCCGACATTGTGATGATTTTCGACGAATGCACCCCGTATCCGGCTGACGAAGACGTCGCCCGTGTGTCCATGGAACTCTCGCTGCGCTGGGCCCAGCGTTCGAAAAACGCCCATGGCGACAACACGGCGGCGCTGTTCGGTATCGTTCAGGGCGGCATGCACCAGGACCTGCGCATGCGCTCCCTGGAAGGCCTCGACAAGATCGGCTTCGATGGCTTGGCCATCGGCGGCCTGTCGGTGGGCGAGCCCAAGCACGAAATGATCAAGGTGCTGGATTACCTGCCGGGCCTGATGCCGGCTGACAAACCTCGTTACCTTATGGGCGTTGGCAAACCGGAAGATCTGGTTGAGGGTGTGCGCCGCGGCGTGGACATGTTCGATTGCGTGATGCCAACCCGTAATGCCCGCAATGGGCATCTGTTCATTGATACCGGCGTGCTGAAGATCCGTAACGCGTTCCATCGCCATGATGATACGCCGCTGGATCCGACCTGTGATTGCTACACCTGCCAGAACTTCTCCCGTGCTTATCTGCACCATCTGGACAAGTGCGGCGAAATGCTGGGTAGCATGTTGAATACCATCCACAATTTGCGCCATTACCAGGTGCTTATGGCTGGTTTGCGCGAGGCTATTCAACAGGGTACATTGGCCGCCTTTGTCGATGCCTTCTACGCCAAACGCGGGCTTCCCGTTCCGCCTTTGGACTGAGTTTTCTGACCCCAAGATTCAACATTTGCAACTGGAGTGCTAAATGAGCTTTTTTATCTCTAATGCCATGGCCGATGGTGCTGCACCCGCAGCTGCAGGCCCAATGGGCGGCGGCTTTGAGTGGATTTTCCTGGTCGGCTTCCTGGTCATCTTCTACCTGATGATCTGGCGTCCACAGGCCAAGCGCGCCAAAGAGCAGAAGAACCTGCTGGGTAGCCTGCAAAAAGGCGATGAAGTTGTGACCACCGGCGGTATCGCCGGCAAGATCACTAAAGTGGCTGATGATTTCGTGGTTCTGGAAGTTTCCGACACCGTGGAAATGAAGTTCCAGAAAGGCGCCATCGCCGCCACGCTGCCAAAAGGCACGCTCAAAGCGATCTAAGTTCCAACTTCTACTCAATCGACGGGGCGCGCAAGGCGCCCCGCGTCATAAGCGGGCGGCGTGATGCTGAACAAATACCCTCTGTGGAAATACATTCTGATCCTGGCGGTGCTGGCGGTCGGTCTGATTTATTCCGCTCCCAATCTTTACCCTGATGACCCGGCGATTCAGGTCAGCGGTGCAAGTACTGCACTGTTGGTCAATCAGGCTGATCTGGACCGTGTGAGCACTGCGCTCAAGGAGTCCGGGATCAACGTCAAGGCAGCCACGCTGTCGGCGAACGGCAAGGGCGGCCTGATCCGTCTGACCAAGGCTGAAGACCAGTTGCCGGCCAAAGACGTCGTGCGCAAGGCGTTGGGCGATGACTACGTTGTTGCACTGAACCTGGCACAAACCACCCCGCAATGGCTGCGCAGCCTTGGCGCGCACCCGATGAAGCTGGGTCTGGACTTGTCCGGTGGTGTGCACTTCCTGCTGGAAGTGGACATGGACAAAGCCCTCGACGCCCGCTTGAAAGTGTACGAAGGCGACGTCAAGAGCCTGCTGCGTAAAGAGAAGCTGCGCTATCGCAGCCTGCCGCAACTGGGTGGCGCCATTCAGCTGGGCTTCACTGATGAAGCAACCCGCGAGCAGGCCCGTGCGCTGGTCCGCAAGAACTTCAACGATTTCGATATTGTTCCGGCCGACCTCAATGGCCAACCGGTACTGCGTCTGGCGATGACCCCGGCCAAGCTGGCGGAAATCCGTGAATACTCCATCAAGCAGAACTTGACCACGGTACGTAACCGCGTCAACGAGCTGGGTGTTGCCGAACCGATCGTCCAGCGTCAGGGCGCCAACCGCATCGTGGTTGAGCTGCCGGGCGTGCAGGACACCGCAGAAGCCAAGCGTATCCTCGGCAAGACGGCCAACCTCGAGTTCCGTCTGGCTGCAGAGCCTGGCGCTTCGAAAGCCACTTCCGAAACCTTCGAGTTCCGTGAAGGCAAGCGTCCGCCGGCACAGATCGAGCGCGGCCTGATCATCACCGGTGACCAGGTCACTGACGCCAAGGCTGGCTTCGGCGAGCACGGCACGCCAGAAGTGAACATCCGCCTGGATGGTCATGGTGGCGAGCTGATGAGTCGTGCGACGCGCAGCAACGTCGGTCGCAGCATGGCGGTGATCTTCATCGAGCAACGTCCGGTGACCACCTACACCAAGCAATTGGTTGATGGTGTCGAGAAAGACGTCGCGGTTCAAACGTTCAAGGAAGAGAAGAAGATCATCAGCCTGGCGACCATCCAGTCGCCGCTGGGTGCTCAGTTCCGTATTACCGGCCTGAACGGTCAGGGTGAATCCTCCGAACTGGCGCTGCTGCTGCGTGCCGGTGGTCTGGCTGCACCAATGTACTTCGCTGAAGAGCGCACCATTGGCCCGAGCCTGGGTGCCGACAACATCACCAAGGGTATCGATGCATCGCTGTGGGGCATGCTGTTCGTCTCGCTGTTCATCATCGCCATCTACCGTTTCTTCGGCATCATCGCCACCGTCGCGCTGGGCGTGAACATGGTGTTGCTGCTGGCCTTGATGTCGCTGCTGGGTGCAACGCTGACCCTGCCGGGTATCGCCGGTATCGTGCTGACCATGGGTATGGCGGTCGACGCCAACGTACTGATCTTCTCGCGGATTCGTGAAGAGATCGCGGCAGGCATGACGGTGCAACGGGCAATCAGCGAAGGCTTCGGCCGGGCATTCACCGCGATTCTCGACGCCAACCTGACAACACTGTTGGTCGGCGGGATTCTCTTTGCGATGGGCACCGGCCCGGTCAAAGGCTTCGCAGTGACCATGTCCCTCGGGGTTCTGACCTCGATGTTCACGGCCATCATGGTGACCCGCGCGATGGTCAACCTGATCTTCGGCGGTCGGGACTTCAAGAAGTTGTGGATTTAAGGGGCTGCCATGTTACGTACAATCAACTTCATGGGCGTTCGCAACGTTGCGTTCGGCGTCACATTGTTCCTTACCGCACTGGCACTGTTCAGTTGCTGGCACAAGGGCATGAACTGGGGGCTGGATTTCACCGGCGGTACGCTCATCGAGCTGACCTACGAGCGTCCGGCCGATGTGGCCAAGGTGCGTACTCAGCTCGCTGAGTCGGGTTACCACGAGGCCATCGTTCAGAGCTTTGGTGCGACCACTGACCTGCTGGTGCGTATGCCGGGTGAAGATCCGCAGTTGGGTCACCAGGTGGCCGATGCCTTGAAAAAGGTCGGCGGCGACAACCCGGCGGTGGTCAAGCGCGTCGAGTTCGTTGGCCCGCAGGTCGGTGAAGAGCTGCGCGACCAGGGCGGCCTCGGCATGCTGATGGCGCTGGGCGGCATCCTGATCTACCTGGCTTTCCGCTTTCAGTGGAAGTTCGCAGTCGGCGCCATCGTGTCCTTGATCCACGACGTGATCGTGACCATCGGGATCCTGTCGTTCTTCCAGATCACCTTCGACCTGACGGTGTTGGCGGCGGTGCTGGCGATCATTGGTTACTCGCTCAACGACACGATCGTGGTATTCGACCGGGTTCGTGAGAATTTTCGTGTACTGCGCAAGGCCAGCCTGATCGAGAACATCAACATCTCGACCACGCAAACCCTGCTGCGGACCATGGCGACGTCGATCTCCACCTTGCTGGCGATCTCGGCGCTGTTGTTCTTCGGTGGTGACAACCTGTTCGGCTTCTCCATTGCCCTGTTCATCGGTGTGCTGGCGGGTACCTACTCGTCGATCTACATCGCGAACGTGGTGCTGATCTGGCTGAACCTGAACAGCGAGGATCTGATTCCTCCTGCGGCTACCGAGAAGGAAATCGACGACCGTCCATAACGGCCATCGTTTTTCCAGCGGTCAGCCAAAAAAGGCGCGAGTTGAACTCGCGCCTTTTTTTATGCTCCAAGGCTGGGAGAAGCGCGGGCTTTGACCCGCATGTGATGGTCAGGAGGTTCATGTGAACAAGTCGTTGCTGGTTGGTGCGGTACTGGGTGCTGTCGGTGTGACTGCCGGGGGCGCTGTTGCCACCTACAGCCTGGTAAAAAGCGGCCCTGAGTATGCGCAAGTGTTGGCCGTTGAGCCGGTAAAAACACAGATCAAGACTCCACGTGAAGTGTGCAAGGACGTTGCAGTAACTCGGCAAGCGCCAGTCAAGGACCAGCACCAGATCATGGGTACGGTGCTCGGTGCGGTCGGTGGTGGCCTGTTGGGCAACATGGTCGGTGGCGGTAATGGCAAGAAGCTTGCCACCGTTGCGGGCGCTGTTGGCGGCGGTTATGCCGGCAACAAGGTCCAGGAAGGCATGCAGAACCGTGATACCTACACCACGACTCAGACCCGGTGTAACACTGTGAATGACATCAGCGACAAGGTTGTCGGCTACGACGTCCGTTACTCGCTGGACGGCAAGGAAGGCAAGGTGCGGATGGATCGCGATCCGGGTAATCAGATTCCGGTCGATAAGGAAGGCAAGCTGGTTTTGTCGCAGAACGAACCGGCTCAGTGATGAGCTGATTGCCAGAATCAAAAAGAAGCACCTGAAAGGGTGCTTTTTTGTGCCCTGAAAACTCAGGGTGCGCGATACAGGCCACTCATCATGTAGGAGCTGCCGAAGGCTGCGATCTTTTGATCTTAAAGATCAGAAATCAAAGTCAAAAGATCGCAGCCTTCGGCAGCTCCTACAGGGCCAGGTTTTGAATAGTGCAGGCATAAAAAAAGCACCCCGAAGGGTGCTTTTTTTGTGGCGCTTGCTTAGCGTTTCAGCGAAGCCGGCAGGTGCGGCTGGATGGCCGTCAGGACTGCCTTGAAGCATTTGGTGTTGCCGGCAACGACGTGGCCTTTCTCAAGGAAGTCGTGACCGCCGGTAAAGTCGCTCACCAGGCCGCCAGCTTCCTGGATCAGCAGGGCGCCTGCCGCCATGTCCCACTCGGACAGGCCCGATTCCCAGAACGCATCGAAACGGCCGGCAGCCACGTAGGCCAGGTCCAGGCTCGCCGAACCGGCGCGGCGGATGCCGGCAGTCTGGCCAACCAGGGCGCGGAACATGCCCAGGTAGTTGTCGAGGTTGTCCATCTGGTCGTCACGGAACGGGAAGCCGGTACCCAGCAGGGCGCCGTCCAGGCTGGTGCGACCGCTGACGCGCAGGCGACGACCGTTCAGTTGAGCGCCGCGACCACGGCTGGCGGTGAATTCTTCCTGGCGAACCGGGTCCAGAACAACAGCGTGTTCCAGGCGACCGCGGTATTTGCAGGCGATGCTGACAGCGAAGTGTGGAATGCCGCGCAGGAAGTTGGTGGTGCCGTCCAGCGGATCGATGATCCACAGGTATTCTTCGCCTTCGCCGCTGCCGGGTGCATGCCGGTTTCTTCGCCGAGAATGCCGTGGGTAGGGTAGGCCTTGCGCAGCGCGTCGATGATTTTCTGTTCGGCGGCGCGATCCACCTCGGATACGTAATCCTTGGCGTCTTTTTCGTCGACCTTGATGGTATCCAGGCGCTCGATGGAGCGGAAGATCAATTCACTGGCGCTGCGGGCGGCGCGCAGCGCGATATTCAGCATGGGCTGCATGGATGTGTCACCTAAGGTTGTTAAAGAAAGCCGGGCATTCTATCAGAAAGTTTCTACAGGTGAAGGTCGGTGTTCGCTTTCATAGCTTAACGGTAGGTTGAGCTGTAAGATTCTGCTCCCCAATTTAGTGTTCGAGATCGCCTCCCGTGCTGCAAAACATTCGTGTCGTCCTGGTCAATACCAGCCATCCCGGCAATATCGGCGGGGCTGCGCGTGCCATGAAGAACATGGGCCTGTCGCGGCTGGTGCTGGTCGAGCCGCGGTTATTCCCGCATCACGAGGCCGATGCCCGTGCCTCCGGTGCCGGTGACATCCTTGAAAACGCGCAAGTCGTCGCCACCTTGGAAGATGCCTTGGTCGGCTGCAATCTGGTCCTCGGCACCAGCGCCCGAGACCGGCGCATTCCCTGGCCGCTGCTTGATCCCCGCGAATGCGGTGTGAAAGTGGTCGAGGAAGCCGGGCAGGGCGCAGAAATCGCCTTGGTCTTTGGTCGTGAAGATTCCGGCCTGACCAATGAAGAGCTGCAGCGATGTCATTATCACGTGCATATCCCATCAGACCCCGAGTTCAGCTCGCTGAACCTTGGGGCAGCGGTGCAGGTGTTGAGTTATGAAGTGCGCATGTCCTGGCTCGCGGCCCAAGGTCAGCCGAGCAAGGTCGAGAAGGATGAAGTGGCGTCCACCAAGAGTGGTGAACTGGCGACCATGGATGAGCTGGAGCGATTCTATGAGCACCTGGAACAAACCCTGGTGGCCATCGAATTCCTCGACCCGGAAAAACCGCGGCACTTGATGGCGCGCCTGCGTCGGTTGTACGGACGAAGCTCGGTCAGCCGGGCGGAAATGAATATATTGCGTGGCATCCTCACGGAAACCCAGAAAGCGGCCCGTGGTGAGCTTCTTAAACGGAAGGATTGAAAAATGTTTGAGCGTTTGCGTGAAGATATCCAGAGTGTTTTCCACCGTGATCCGGCAGCGCGTAACGCTTTTGAAGTCCTGACTTGCTACCCCGGCATGCATGCCATCTGGATTCATCGCCTGTCGTCGGCCCTGTGGGGCATGGGCTGGAAGTGGCTGGCGCGGGTGGTTTCGAACTTCGGGCGCTGGTTGACCGGGATCGAGATTCATCCAGGTGCCAAGGTCGGTCGTCGCTTCTTTATTGACCATGGCATGGGCATTGTCATCGGTGAAACCGCCGAAATCGGCAACGACGTCACCCTTTATCAAGGGGTGACCCTCGGAGGCACCAGCTGGAACAAAGGCAAGCGCCACCCGACCCTCGAAGACGGTGTCGTCGTCGGCGCGGGCGCCAAGGTGCTGGGCCCGTTTACGGTCGGCGCCGGGGCCAAGGTCGGTTCCAATGCGGTGGTGACCAAGGCTGTTCCGCCGGGTGCGACGGTCGTCGGGATTCCGGGGCGGATCATCGTCAAGTCCGATGAAGAGCAAGATGCCAAGCGCAAGGCCATGGCCGAGAAGATCGGCTTCGATGCCTATGGCGTCGGTGAAGACATGCCGGACCCGGTGGCGCGTGCCATTGGTCAGTTGCTGGATCACCTGCAGGCGGTCGATGGTCGTCTGGAGGGAATGTGCGGCGCCTTGAAGGATCTGGGCAGTAATTACTGCGCCAAGGATTTGCCTGAATTGCGCGAAGAAGACTTCGCCTGCGTCAAAGGCAAGGACGAAACCAAAGCCGGCTAAGCCCTTTGTAGGAGCTGCCGAAGGCTGCGATCTTTTGATCTGCGCTTTATAAAAGCAAAATCAAAAGATCGCAGCCTTCGGCAGCTCCTACATAATAGGTTGTGTCAGGGTTTGCAATCAGCGGCAGTATCGTCACAGGTCGCAATCAGGCAATGGCACGGCGTTGACCGGTGTGCCATTAGGCCGCAGACCCTGCTATGATGCGCGCGCTCTTTTGCGGGTAAACCTGACTAAAGTACTAGGTCTTATAGTTGACTTAAATACTCGGGAATTGCATACTCGCCCCATTCTGAACTCCGTGGTAATTGTCCATGCGACTGACTACAAAAGGCCGATACGCCGTAACCGCCATGCTCGACCTGGCGTTGCATGCGCAGCACGGGCCGGTGTCCCTGGCCGATATCTCCGAGCGCCAAGGCATCTCCCTGTCCTACCTCGAACAGCTTTTTGCCAAATTGCGTCGTAGCAATCTGGTCTCCAGCGTTCGTGGCCCGGGCGGTGGCTACCAACTGTCCCGCGACATGCAGGGCATCCAGGTCGCCCAGGTGATCGATGCGGTCAACGAATCGGTTGATGCAACCAAATGCCAGGGCCAGGGTGATTGCCATCAAGGCGACACCTGTCTGACCCACCACTTGTGGTGCGATCTGAGCCTGCAGATTCACGAATTTTTGAGTGGTATCAGCTTGGCTGATCTTGTGACTCGCCGTGAGGTGCAAGAAGTAGCCCAGCGTCAGGATCAGCGCCGTTGCAATGGCAAGGCGCCACGCCTGGACAAGATTGAAGCGTCCGCCGTCGAATGACAGCCAAAGAGCTAGCGGCACGCCAGCCAGCCTGATTTAGGAGATAGTCCATGAAATTGCCGATTTACCTTGATTACTCTGCGACCACCCCGGTTGATCCGCGTGTCGCGCAAAAGATGAGTGAATGCCTGCTGGTCGACGGAAACTTCGGTAACCCGGCGTCCCGTTCCCACGTGTTCGGCTGGAAAGCTGAAGAGTCCGTCGAAAACGCTCGTCGTCAGGTCGCTGACCTGGTCAACGCCGACCCGCGTGAAATCGTCTGGACCTCCGGCGCCACCGAGTCCGACAACCTGGCAATCAAGGGTGCGGCGCATTTCTATGCGACCAAGGGCAAACACCTGATCACCACCAAGATTGAGCACAAGGCTGTCCTCGACACCATGCGCCAACTGGAGCGTGAAGGCTTCGAAGTGACCTACCTCGAGCCTCAGACCGATGGTCTGGTAACGCCGGCAATGATCGAAGCAGCACTGCGTGACGACACCATCCTGGTTTCGGTCATGCACGTGAACAACGAAATCGGCACCATCAACGACATCGAAGCCATCGGCGAACTGACCCGCTCCAAGGGCATTCTGTTCCACGTTGACGCGGCTCAGTCCACCGGCAAGGTCGAGATCGACCTGTCGAAGCTGAAAGTCGATCTGATGTCGTTCTCTGCCCACAAAACCTACGGCCCTAAAGGCATCGGCGCGCTGTACGTCAGCCGCAAGCCGCGTGTTCGCATCGAAGCGACCATGCACGGCGGCGGTCACGAGCGTGGCATGCGTTCCGGCACCCTGGCGACCCACCAGATCGTCGGCATGGGTGAAGCCTTCCGCGTAGCCAAGGAAGACATGGCTGCCGAGAACGTGCGCATCAAAGCCTTGAGCGACCGCTTCTTCAAACAGGTCGAAGACCTGGAAGAGCTGTACATCAACGGCAGCATGACCGCCCGCGTACCGCACAACCTGAACCTGAGCTTCAACTACGTTGAAGGCGAGTCGCTGATCATGGCCCTCAAGGATCTGGCGGTTTCGTCCGGTTCGGCCTGCACTTCGGCTTCCCTTGAGCCTTCGTACGTACTGCGCGCCCTGGGCCGCAACGACGAACTGGCACACAGCTCGATTCGCTTCACCTTCGGCCGTTTCACCACCGAAGAAGAAATCGACTATGCCGCGCAGAAAGTCTGCGAGGCCGTTACCAAGCTGCGCACTTTGTCGCCGCTGTGGGACATGTACAAAGACGGTGTCGACATTTCGAAAATCGAGTGGGCGGCACACTGATTTCAAGTCGCCGCAAACCGGCCCTGTGAACTTAAGGTTTCAGGGCTCAAGAGCGACTCTCTGATGAGTGAGGATTAAGAATCATGGCTTACAGCGAAAAGGTCATCGACCACTACGAGAACCCGCGCAACGTCGGCAAGATGGACGCGCAAGACCCTGATGTCGGCACTGGCATGGTCGGCGCCCCGGCGTGCGGCGACGTGATGCGTCTGCAAATCAAGGTTAACGAGCAAGGCATCATCGAAGACGCCAAGTTCAAGACCTACGGTTGCGGTTCGGCTATCGCCTCCAGCTCCCTGGCGACCGAGTGGATGAAAGGCAAGACTCTGGATGAAGCAGAGACCATCAAGAACACTCAGCTGGCCGAAGAACTGGCCTTGCCGCCAGTGAAAATCCACTGCTCCGTACTCGCTGAAGACGCTATCAAAGCGGCCGTTCGCGACTACAAGCAGAAGAAAGGCTTGATCTGACTTTCAAGATTTGGCGACGAGTAAGGAGTCACCGATGGCTATCAGCATGACAGAAGCGGCTGCTCAACACGTGCGACGCTCCCTCAACGGGCGCGGCAAAGGTGAAGGGATTCGCCTGGGTGTTCGCACCACGGGCTGTTCCGGCCTTGCCTACGTGCTGGAGTTCGTCGATGAGGTGGTTGCAGAGGATCAGGTGTTCGAAAGTCACGGCGAGAAAGTGATTATCGACCCGAAAAGCCTGGCGTACCTGGACGGCACCGAGCTCGATTTCGTCAAGGAAGGGTTGAACGAAGGCTTCAAGTTCAACAATCCCAACGTACGCGGTGAATGTGGCTGCGGCGAAAGCTTCAACATCTGAGGCTGCGCGTGGGTATTCCTTGTCATTTCGCTTTATTTGAACTGCAGCCGAGTTTCCGTCTGGATCTCGAGCAGTTGGCCACGCGCTATCGTGAGTTGGCGCGCGGTGTTCATCCGGATCGCTTTGCCGACGCTTCCGAGCGCGAGCAGCGGTTGGCGCTCGAGCAATCCGCGAACCTCAACGAGGCCTACCAGACGCTCAAGAATCCCCCAAAACGCGCGCGTTACTTGCTCGCCATGGGTGGTCGCGAGTTGCCGCTGGAGGTCACGGTGCATGATCCGGAGTTTCTTCTGCAGCAGATGCAATGGCGCGAAGAACTCGAAGACCTGCAAGACAGCGCCGACCTGGCCGGCATTGCCGTGTTCAAGCGCCGCTTGAAGGTCGCGCAGGATGAGCTGAACGAAAGCTTCGCAGCCTGTTGGGATGACGCAGCGCAACGTGAACAGGCCGAACGCCTGATGCGGCGCATGCAGTTTCTCGACAAGCTCACCTACGAAGTGCGCCAGTTAGAAGAGCGCCTCGACGATTAACCCAGTGCCGCTCCGGTCGCACGCCTGATATACAGATAAGTCCTGATTACGATGGCCCTACTGCAGATCGCCGAACCCGGCCAAAGTCCTCAACCGCACCAGCGTCGTCTGGCTGTGGGGATCGACTTGGGCACTACCAATTCGCTGGTCGCTGCATTGCGCAGTGGTCTTTCCGAACCTCTGGCCGACGCCGACGGGCAGGTCATCCTGCCGTCTGCCGTGCGCTATCACGCTGATAGCGTGGAAGTGGGCGAATCCGCCAAGCTGTCCGCCGCTACTGATCCCTTGAACACCGTGCTGTCGGTCAAGCGCTTGATGGGTCGTGGTCTGTCCGACGTCAAGCAATTGGGCGACCAACTGCCGTACCGCTTTGTCGGTGGCGAGTCGCACATGCCGTTCATCGACACTGTGCAAGGCCCGAAAAGCCCGGTCGAAGTCTCCGCCGAAATCCTCAAGGTGCTGCGTCAGCGCGCCGAGTCGACGTTGGGCGGTGAGTTGGTAGGCGCGGTGATCACTGTTCCGGCCTATTTCGACGATGCTCAACGTCAAGCCACCAAGGATGCGGCCAAACTGGCCGGTCTGAACGTGCTGCGTCTGCTCAATGAGCCGACCGCTGCCGCTGTGGCTTACGGTCTGGATCAACACGCCGAAGGCCTGGTCGCTATTTATGACCTGGGCGGCGGTACCTTCGATATTTCGATTCTGCGCCTGACCGGCGGTGTGTTCGAAGTGCTAGCTACCGGTGGCGACAGCGCCCTGGGCGGCGACGACTTCGATCACGCCATCGCTGGCTGGATCATCGAGAGCGCCGGTTTGTCCGCCGACCTCGATCCGGGGGCACAACGTCATCTGCTGCAAGCTGCGTGTGCAGCAAAAGAAGCGCTGACCACCGTCGCGACCGTTGAAGTTGCTTATGGTGACTGGAAAGCCCAACTGACTCGCGAAGCCTTCGATGCGCTGATCGAGCCGATGGTTGCCCGCAGCCTGAAAGCTTGCCGTCGCGCCGTACGTGATTCCGGCATCGAGCTGGATGAAGTGCACGCCGTGGTCATGGTCGGCGGTTCGACCCGCGTGCCTCGTGTTCGCGACGCTGTTGCCGAAGCCTTTGGTCGCCAGCCGTTGACCGAAATCGATCCGGATCAAGTGGTGGCCATCGGTGCCGCGATCCAGGCCGATACCTTGGCAGGCAACAAGCGTGACGGTGGCGAACTGCTGCTGCTCGACGTGATTCCGTTGTCTCTGGGGCTGGAAACCATGGGCGGCCTGATGGAGAAGGTGATTCCGCGCAACACCACCATCCCCGTCGCCCGCGCCCAGGATTTCACCACTTATAAAGATGGCCAGTCGGCCATGGCGATCCACGTCTTGCAGGGTGAGCGCGAGCTGATCAGCGACTGCCGCTCCCTGGCACGCTTTGAATTGCGCGGCATTCCGGCAATGGTGGCCGGTGCGGCGAAGATTCGCGTGACCTTCCAGGTCGATGCCGACGGTCTGCTCAGCGTCGCGGCACGCGAGCTGGGTTCGGGTGTTGAAGCCAGCATTCAGGTCAAGCCGTCCTACGGCCTGACCGACGGCGAAATCACCAAAATGCTCAAGGATTCGTTCGAGTACGCCAACGACGACAAAGTCGCCCGTGTACTGCGTGAGCAGCAAGTCGATGCCCAGCGCCTGATCGAAGCGGTGCAGGGCGCCATTGATGTCGACGGCGAACGCCTGCTCGACGCCGAAGAGCGCATGGTCATCGAGTTGCAGATGCAGGAACTGACCGAATTGATGAAAGGCACCGATGGTTTCGCCATCGAGCAGCAGACCAAGCGTCTGTCGCAAGTGACCGATGCCTTTGCTGCCCGCCGCCTGGATTCGACGGTGAAAGCCGCTCTGGCGGGGCGCAACCTGAATGAAATCGAGGAATAACTGATGCCGCAGATCATTTTTCTGCCTCACGCCGAGCATTGCCCGGACGGTATGGTTGTCGAGGCTGAAACCGGTAAGTCCATTCTCGAAGTGGCCCATGACAACCACATCGAGATGGAAAGCGCCTGTGGTGGCGTTTGCGCCTGCACCACCTGTCACTGCGTCATTCGTGAAGGTTTCAGCTCGCTCGAAGAAGCCGATGAGCTGGAAGAAGACTTTCTCGATCGGGCCTGGGGTCTGGAACCGCAATCTCGTCTAGGCTGTCAGGCGATTGTCGGGACTGAAGACCTGACCGTTGAAATTCCGAAATACTCGCTCAACCATGCGGCTGAAGCGCCGCACTGATTCAAGGAAGTGACATGAGTCTGAAATGGGTTGATGTGCTGGAAATCGCGATCCAACTGGCTGAATCCAAGCCGGATACGGACCCGCGTTACGTGAACTTCGTCGATCTGCACAAATGGGTGCTGGCATTGCCGGAGTTCAGTGATGATCCGACCCGCGGTGGCGAGAAGGTGCTTGAAGCCATTCAGGCCGCCTGGATCGAAGAAGCAGAGTAGGAGCTGACGAGCGAAGCGAGGCTGCGATCTTTTCCCCTGTGCCACTTGAATCTCAAGCCCAAGACCAGGATCAAAGGATCGCAGCCTTCGGCAGCTCCTGCAAAGGGCAGAGGTCGCTGCCCGCACGCAGTTAGGCAATACCCAAGAACCCGCGTATAATTCGCGGGTTTAATTTTTCACAAATTACCGTTTCTGGAGTTACACCATGGCTGTTCAACGTACTTTCTCCATCATCAAGCCTGACGCTGTTGCAAAAAACGTTATCGGCGAGATCACCACTCGTTTCGAAAAAGCTGGCCTGCGCGTTGTAGCTTCGAAACTGAAGCAACTGTCCAAAGCTGAAGCTGAAGGCTTCTACGCTGAGCACAGCGCTCGTGGTTTCTTCGGCGACCTGGTTGCTTTCATGATCTCCGGTCCGGTTGTCGTTCAGGTTCTGGAAGGCGAAAACGCTATCGCTCTGAACCGTGAGCTGATGGGCGCTACCAACCCTAAAGAAGCTGCTGCCGGCACCATCCGCGCTGACTTCGCTGATTCGATCGACGCCAACGCTGTACACGGTTCGGACTCCGAAGCCGCTGCTGCTCGCGAAATCTCGTACTTCTTCGCAGCTACTGAAGTAACCACTCGCTAAGCATTGGCTTATGAGTGAAGGTGAATCCATGACTACATCGACTGTTAAAACTAACCTGCTGGGTCTGACTCAGCTGGAAATGGAAAAATTCTTCGACTCAATCGGGGAGAAGCGTTTCCGTGCCGGTCAGGTAATGAAATGGATTCACCACCTTGGCGTCGATGATTTCGACGCCATGACGAACGTCAGCAAAGCCTTGCGTGACAAGCTCAAGGTCATTGCTGAAGTTCGCGGTCCTGAGGTCGTCAGCGAGGACATTTCCACCGACGGCACCCGTAAGTGGGTGGTGCGCGTGGCGTCCGGCAGCTGCGTCGAGACCGTTTACATTCCCCAGGGCAAACGCGGCACGTTGTGCGTTTCGTCCCAGGCAGGCTGTGCCCTGGATTGCAGTTTCTGCTCCACCGGCAAGCAAGGTTTCAACAGCAACCTCACCGCGGCCGAAGTGATCGGCCAGGTGTGGATTGCCAATAAATCGTTCGGCAGCATCCCGGCGACCGCCGACCGTGCCATCACCAACGTGGTGATGATGGGCATGGGTGAGCCGCTGCTGAACTTCGACAACGTCGTGGCTGCCATGCATCTGATGATGGATGACCTGGGCTACGGGATCTCCAAGCGCCGCGTGACCCTGTCCACTTCGGGCGTGGTGCCGATGATCGATGAGCTGTCCAAGCACATCGACGTGTCCCTGGCGTTGTCGCTGCACGCACCCAATGACGCATTGCGTAACCAATTGGTGCCGATCAACAAGAAATATCCGCTTAAGATGCTGCTCGAATCGTGCCAGCGCTACATGGCGACCTTGGGCGAGAAACGTGTGTTGACCATTGAGTACACCATGCTCAAGGACATCAACGACAAGGTTGAGCACGCCGTCGAGATGATCGAACTGCTCAAGAATGTACCCTGCAAGATCAACCTGATTCCGTTCAACCCGTTCCCGCATTCCGGCTATGAGCGTCCAAGCAACAACGCCATTCGCCGTTTCCAGGATCAGCTTCACCATGCCGGCTTCAATGTCACCGTGCGTACTACGCGTGGTGAAGACATCGATGCCGCGTGTGGCCAATTGGTAGGGCAGGTGCTGGATCGCACCCGTCGCAGCGAGCGTTATATCGCGGTGCGTGAATTGAGCGCCGAGAACGATTTGGCACAGAACGCCGCGAACAATAATTAAGAGAGGATCTCTATGTCCCTGCGCTTTGCGCTGCTTGTGCTGTTGGCCAGCCTCTGTGCTGGTTGTGTCCTGTCGGGTGATTTCAACCCGATGAAGACCAGCAAGGGCCGCGACGAAGCGCGTGCCGCCTACGTGCAGCTGGGGCTGGGGTACTTGCAGCAAGGGATGACCGAGCGGGCAAAAGTGCCGTTGAAAAAGGCGCTGGATCTGGATGATTCGGACCCTGACGCCAACGCGGCGCTGGGTCTGGTGTTTCAGGCGGAGATGGAGCCGGAGCTGGCCGACCAGCATTTTCGCAAGGCGCTGTCTTCCCGTCCCGGCGATGCTCGAATCCTGAACAACTACGGCAGTTTTCTGTACGAAGAAAAACGCTACAAGGAAGCGTACGAACGCTTTGAGCAGGCCGCCGCCGATACCCTGTATCCTGAGCGTTCGCGGGTGTTCGAGAGCTTGGGCATGACCGCTTCCAAGCTTGGCCAGCGTGATCTGGCCCGCCAGCAACTGGAAAAAGCCCTGCGTTTGAACCGCCAACAACCACGCGCATTGCTGGAAATGGCTGAGTTGTCTTACGAAGACAGGCATTATGTGCCCGCACGTGACTATTACGACCGTTTTAGCCTGCTCACCGAGCAAAATGCACGTAGTCTATTGCTCGGCGTTCGGCTGGCAAAAGTGTTTGAAGATCGCGACAAGGCCGCCAGTTTTGGCCTGCAATTAAAACGACTCTATCCCGGTACGCCGGAATATCAGCAATACCTGTCGGAGCAATGATGAAAGCGGCGCATCCCGAAGTTGTAGCAGCGAATCGCGTTAATCCCGGTGAGACTTTGCGCCAGGCCCGCGAAAGCAATGGCTGGTCGCTGGCCGAAGTGGCTCTCAAGCTCAACCTCACCGTCAGTTCCCTGGGTAATCTGGAATCCGGCGCTTTCGACAAGCTGCCAGGGCATACCTTTGCTCGCGGCTATATTCGCGCTTACGCCAAATTGCTCGGTATGGACCAGACCGTACTGGTCCAGCAGTTCGACCAGTCCACCGGCACCGACTCCCAGGGCAGTAACGTCCATAGCCTGGGTCGTATTGAAGAGCCGGTTCGGGTTTCCCACACCATTTTGCGAATTGTCAGCCTGCTGTTGCTGATCGCGGTGATTGGCGGTGGTTTTGTCTGGTGGCAGGATCAAACTTCGCTTCGCACCAAGGACCTGGCCAGCCTGACCCCGGAACACGTTGAAGTCGAAGGCGCCGACGGCACCACCCAGATCCATCCGCTGGACGAGCCGGAAGACCAGGCTGTCGCGCTAGGTCAGACTGAAGGTGCAACCACGCTTGCCTCGCCGCCAGCCGAGACTTCGGCTCAAGCCCCGGCCGAAGCAGAACCGACCACGCCTGCTCCAGTCCCCGTAGTCCCGGCTGTAACGCCTGCGGCACCGGTTCACAATGCGGCGCCTGTCGTTGCAACTCCAGTCGCTCCCGCGCCGACGGTGGCTGCTCCGGTTGTTGCTGCACCCGCCGCGACTGCCGCAGCCGCTCCGGTGGCCGGCCAGGGCCAGGTTCAACTGCAATTCACTGCTGATTGCTGGGCGCAAGTGACTGACGGCAGCGGCAAAGTGCTGTTGAGCGGTCTCAAGCGCAAAGGCGAAAACGTATCCGTCAGCGGCAAGCCACCCTTTGCCGTGCGTCTGGGCTTTGCCCGTGGCGCGCAAGTCAGCTACAACGGGCAGGTGGTTGATGTCGCTCCGTTCACCAGTGGCGAGACTGCTCGCCTGAAGTTGGGTCAATAAGTCATGCACGGCGAATCTCCAATCAAACGTCGCGAATCCCGCAAGATCTGGGTCGGTAACGTGCCTGTTGGCGGCGATGCGCCTATCGCTGTGCAGAGCATGACCAACAGCGACACCAATGACGTGGCCGCCACCGTGGCCCAGATCAATCGCCTGGAAGCCGCTGGCGTCGATATCGTGCGCATTTCCGTGCCGGACATGGACGCCGCCGAGGCTTTCGGCAAGATCAAGCAACTGGTCAAGGTGCCGTTGGTTGCCGACATTCACTTCGACTACAAGATCGCTTTGCGCGTGGCCGAACTGGGCGTTGACTGCCTGCGCATCAACCCGGGCAACATCGGTCGTGAAGATCGCGTGCGTGCCGTGGTCGATGCGGCCCGTGACCGTGGGATCCCGATCCGCATCGGCGTGAACGCCGGTTCCCTGGAAAAAGACCTGCAAAAGAAATACGGCGAGCCGACCCCGGCCGCGCTGGTCGAGTCGGCCCTGCGCCACGTCGAACACCTGGAACGCCTGAATTTCAAGGACTTCAAGGTCAGCGTGAAGGCGTCCGACGTGTTCATGGCCGTCGCTGCCTACCGCTTGCTGGCCAAGGAAATCGTCCAGCCATTGCACCTGGGCATCACCGAAGCCGGTGGTTTGCGTTCAGGCACGGTGAAATCCGCCGTGGGCCTCGGTATGCTGCTCGCCGAAGGGATTGGCGATACTATTCGCATCTCGTTGGCGGCTGACCCGGTCGAGGAAGTGAAAGTCGGCTACGACATTCTCAAATCCCTGCACCTGCGTTCCCGTGGTATCAACTTCATCGCCTGCCCGAGCTGCTCGCGGCAGAACTTCGATGTGGTCAAAACCATGAACGAGCTGGAAGGGCGCCTCGAAGATTTGCTGGTGCCGCTGGATGTCGCGGTCATCGGTTGCGTGGTCAACGGGCCGGGCGAAGCCAAGGAAGCCCATATCGGCTTGACTGGCGGCACGCCAAACCTGATTTACATCGACGGCAAGCCAGCGCAGAAACTGACGAATGATAATCTGGTGGATGAGCTTGAACGCTTGATCCGCCAGAAAGCGGCCGAAAAGGTCGAAGCCGACGCAGCAGTAATCGCTCGCGGCTGATCGAACGAATTTAAGGATTTATAGTGAGCAAGTCTCTGCAAGCCATTCGTGGCATGAACGACATCCTGCCCGAGCAGACGCCCCTGTGGCGTCATTTCGAGGGCACCGTCTCGCGTCTGCTGGATAACTACGGTTACAAGCAGATCCGCATGCCGATCGTCGAATTCACCGAGCTGTTCAAGCGCTCCATCGGTGAAGTGACCGACATCGTTGAAAAAGAGATGTACACCTTCGACGACCGCAACGGCGACTCCCTGACCCTGCGCCCTGAAGGCACGGCGGCCTGCGTACGTGCGGTGCTCGAGCACGGTATTACCGGCGGTGGCCAGGTGCAGAAACTCTGGTACATCGGCCCGATGTTCCGCCACGAACGTCCACAGAAAGGTCGTTATCGCCAGTTTCACCAGATCGGTTGCGAAGTCTTCAACCTGGATGGTCCGGACATCGATGCCGAGCTGATCGTGCTGACCTGGCGCCTGTGGGGCGAGCTGGGTATCCGTGATGCGGTCAAGCTTGAGCTCAACAGCCTGGGCACCGCCGAGTCTCGCGGTCGTTATCGCGAAGCCCTGGTCGAGTTCCTGTCGGCTCACCTGGACAAGCTCGACGAAGACAGCCAGCGTCGTCTGAAAACCAACCCGCTGCGAGTTCTTGATACCAAGAACGCCGACACTCAAGCGGTATTGGTCGATGCGCCGAAAATGGCCGACTACCTCGACGACGAATCGCGCGTGCACTTCGAGGGCCTCAAGGCTCGCCTCGACGCTGCCGGTATTCCTTACGTGATCAACCCGAAGCTGGTTCGCGGGCTGGACTACTACAGCAAGACCGTTTTCGAATGGGTCACCGACAAGTTGGGCGCCCAGGGCACAGTGTGTGCCGGTGGTCGTTACGACGGCCTGGTCGAGCAGATGGGCGGCAAGCCGACCACCGGCGTTGGGTTTGCCATGGGCATCGAGCGCCTGGTGCTGTTGCTGGAAACCCTGGAGCAGATTCCGCAAGAGATTTCCCGTCAGGTCGACGTCTACCTCTGCGCCTTCGGTGAAGCCGCCGAGCTGGCCGGTCTGGCCTTGAGTGAACGTGTTCGTGACCAGTTGCCCAACCTGCGCCTGCAAGTCAATGCCGGCGCTGGCAGTTTCAAAAGTCAGTTCAAGAAAGCCGACAAGAGCGGTGCGCTGTATGCGCTGATCCTCGGTGACGACGAGATGGCCCAGCAAGTGGTAGGTTTCAAACCCCTGCGTGGCCAGGGCGAACAACAAAGCATTGCCTGGGATGCGCTCGCTGCACACCTGGCCACCTGCGTCGTGCAGGGTTGAAGCTGTCAAACAGCCGATTTAGCGATTAAGGAGTATTGGGGTGTCGAGTACCGAAGACGAACAACTGGCGGATTTTAAGGACTGGTGGACACGTAACGGCAAGCCCCTGGTCACTGGCGGCCTGTTGGCGCTGGTCATCGTGTTCGGCTGGCAGGCCTTCCACAAGTATCAGAGCAATCAGTCGCAAGGCGCCTCGATTCTCTATCAGCAACTGCTGGAAACCACGCTGACGCCTGACGGCAAGCCTGACGCAGCCCGTGTTGCGGACCTGGCCGGCAAGCTCAACAGCGAGTTCGGCGGTTCTGCTTATGCGCAATACGGCAGCCTGTTCGTGGCGAAAGTCGCGGTCGACAGCGGCAAGCTGGACGATGCTGCCAGCGAGCTGAAAGCCATTACCGACAAACCGGCGAACCCGGCACTGGGCGAAATCGCCCGTCAGCGTCTGGCGCAGGTGCTGGCGGCGCAGAACAAGGTCGAAGACGCCTTGAAACTGCTTGAAGGCGATGCCGACAAGTCGTTCCTGGCCACTCGCGAAGAACTCAAGGGCGACCTGCTGGTGCAGTTGGGTCGTACCGACGAAGCGAACACGGCGTATCAAAAAGCCAAGGCGGCACTGTCGGATGAAGCGGCAGTCGGCGGCCTACAAATCAAGCTGGACGACCTGGCCAAAGGGGATGCGTGACGTGATCCGTTGGAAACATGCAGCATTGCTGGCCCTGGCCATTTTGGCCGCGGGTTGCAGCAGCAACAGCAAAAAAGAATTGCCGCCGGCCGAGCTGGTCGACTTCAAAGAAGAAGTGGTCCTGCACAAGCAGTGGAGTCGTTCGATCGGTGACGGTCAGGGCGAAACCTACAACATGCTGGTGCCGGCGATCGATGGCGATACCATTTATGCGGCCGACGTCACAGGCGTTGTGGTGGCGATGGATCGCAACACTGGTGACGTCAAATGGAAGAAAGATCTCGACCTGCCTGTCTCCGGCGCCGTTGGCGTAGGTTACGGTCTGGTTCTGATCGGTACGCTCAAGGGCGAAATCGTTGCCCTGGACGCCAGCAACGGTGAAGAGAAATGGAAGGCTCGCGTCTCCAGCGAAGTACTCGCACCGCCGGCCAACAACGGTGACGTTGTAGTGGTTCAGACTCAGGACGATCGTCTGATCGGCCTGGATGCTTCCACCGGTACCCAGCGCTGGTTGTATGACAGCACGCCAGCGGTCCTGACCCTGCGCGGCACCAGTGCCCCTATCGTCACCAACCGCCTTGCAGTGGCGGGCCTGTCGACCGGTAAAGTGGTCGCGCTCGACATTACCAACGGCGTGCCGGTGTGGGAACAGCGGGTTGCGATTCCACAGGGTCGTTCGGAACTGGAACGCGTGGTCGACATCGACGGCGGTTTGCTGCTGTCCGGCGGTACACTGTACGTTGCCAGCTACCAGGGTCGCGTTGCGGCACTGGACCTGGAAAGCGGTCGTCAGCTCTGGCAGCGTGATGCTTCCAGCTATGCCGGTGTCGCCCAGGGTTTTGGCAGCGTCTACGTGAGCCTGTCTTCGGGCACCGTCGAAGGCGTTGACGAGCGTTCCACCACAGCCTTGTGGACCAACGATTCGCTGGCTCGCCGTCAGCTGTCGGCTCCGGAAGTGTTCTCCAGCTACGTTGCAGTCGGCGATATGGAAGGCTACCTGCACCTGCTGAGCCAGGTGGACGGTCGCTTCGTCGGCCGCGAACGCATCGACAGCGACGGCCTGCGCGCCCGTCCGCTGGTGGTGGGTGACACGATTTATGTATATGGCAACAGTGGCAAACTGGAAGCCCTGACCATTAAGTAAAGATTTGACTATGCTTGGGGTTTAACCCCCAAGCGGCCTTGTTCTGCAAGGCTTGCGGCGCCTTCAAGCGCTGCCCCGAGCACCAGCCGCTGCCTCGCAGCGGCTTTTGTATTTTCTGAAATAACGAAGTGGAGAGCCGCATGGTTCCCGTAATCGCCCTGGTGGGCCGACCGAACGTCGGCAAGTCCACCTTGTTCAACCGCCTGACCAGGACTCGTGACGCCATCGTCGGCGACTTGTCCGGTCTGACCCGTGATCGCCAATACGGTGAGGCCAAGTGGCAAGGGCGTTCCTACATTCTGGTCGACACCGGCGGTATCTCCGGTGACGAGCACGGTATGGACGAAAAAATGGCCGAGCAGTCGCTGCTGGCCATTGAAGAAGCCGATGTCGTTCTGTTCCTGGTAGATGCCAAGGCCGGTTTCACCGCCGCCGACCAGATGATCGCCGAGCATTTGCGCAAACGTAACAAGCGTTCCTACGTGGTTGCCAACAAGGTCGACAACATCGACCCTGAAATGGCCCGCGCCGAGTTTGCCCCGTTGGGCATGGGCCACGCGATTCCGATCGCCGGTGCCCACGGTCGTGGCATCACCCAGATGCTCGAAATCGCCCTGAGCACCTTCCCGAAAGACGAAGAAGAGCCAGAAGACGGCGAGGAAGAGATCGTTGCCGAAGGCGAGGAAGCCAAGCGCATTCCTGGCCCAAGCGAAAAAGACGGGATCAAGATCGCCATCATCGGCCGTCCGAACGTCGGCAAGTCGACGCTGGTCAACCGTATGCTCGGTGAAGACCGGGTAATCGTGTATGACGAGCCCGGCACCACTCGCGACAGTATCTACATTCCTTTCGAGCGTAACGACGAGAAGTACACGCTGATCGACACCGCCGGTGTGCGCAAGCGCGGCAAGATCCACGAAGAAGTCGAAAAATTCTCCGTGGTCAAAACCTTGCAAGCGATCAAAGACGCCAACGTCGTCATCTTCGTGATGGACGCCCGTGAAGGTGTCGTCGACCACGACCTCAACCTGCTGGGCTTCGCCCTTGAAGCCGGTCGTGCGCTGGTGATCGCGATCAACAAGTGGGACGGCATGACCCCAGGCGAGCGCGACTTCGTGAAAGTCGAGCTGCAACGTCGGCTGTTCTTCGTCGACTTCGCCGATATCCACTTCATCTCGGCGCTGCACGGCACTGGCGTGGGTAACCTCTACGCCTCGGTTCAGAACTCGTTCAAGTCCGCGGTCACCCGCTGGCCAACCAACCGCCTGACCACGATTCTGGAAGATGCGGTCGGTGAGCACGCGCCACCGATGGTCAACAACCGCCGGATCAAGCTGCGTTATGCCCACTTGGGTGGTGCCAACCCGCCGATTATCGTGATTCACGGTAACCAGATCGAGAAGGTGCCGAAGTCTTATGTGCGGTATCTGGAAAACACTTACCGTCGGGTCTTGAAGCTGGTTGGTACGCCGATCCGCATCGAGTTCAAGGGCGGCGAGAACCCGTACGAAGGCAACAAGAATTCGCTCACCGACCGTCAGGTCAACAAGAAGCGTCGGATGATGTCGCACCACAAGAAAGCCGACAAGAAGCGCCGCGACAAGCGTTGATTGAGATGATCGTTCCCGCCTTCATGTGTGGGAATGCTCATCGGCTTTTGTAGGCGCTGGCGAAGCCTGCGATCTTTTGATCTTGGGCTGTGTGATCGCTGAAAAGATCGCAGCCTGCGGCAGCTCCTACAGGGTTCGATCATAAAAAGGGTGCTCACCAGAGCGCCCTTTTTTATGGACGCCGTTTGGGCTATCCTCGGGCTCTCCCGCGCCGCCGTTAGAGCCGGGTGTAGAGCAGGGAACCACCGATGATCACCAGTAAGCTGCCGAATGTCGGCATCACTATCTTCACTCAGATGTCCCAACTCGCGGCGCAAACCGGGGCAATCAACCTGTCCCAGGGTTTTCCCGATTTCGACGGCCCTCAAGCCTTGCGCGATGCGGTCGGGCGGCATATCGCCAGCGGCCACAACCAATATTCGCCGATGACCGGCTTGCCGGTGTTGCGGCAGCAGATTGCGGCAAAGATCGCCCGCAGCTACGGCGCCCATGTTGATGCCGACCATGAAGTAACCGTCACCCCCGGCGCGACCCAGGCGATCTTCTGCGCGATTCAGGCGGTTATCCACAGCGGCGATGAAGTGATTGTGTTCGACCCGGCCTACGACAGCTACGAGCCGGCGGTAGAGCTGGCCGGTGGCCGTTGCGTTCATGTGCAGTTGGGCCTGAAGGACTTCTCCATCGACTTCCAGAAGCTCGCGCAAGCCCTGAGCCCGCGTACGCGGATGATCATCCTCAACACCCCGCACAACCCCAGTGGCGCGCTGATCAGCCGTGCCGAGCTGGATCAACTGGCCGCCTTGATCCGCGACCGCGACATTTATGTGATCAGTGACGAGGTCTACGAACACCTGGTGTTCGACGGCGTGCCCCACGTCAGTGTTCTGGCCCACGAAGAGCTGTATAAACGTGCCTTCGTCGTCAGTTCGTTCGGCAAGACTTACCACGTCACCGGTTGGAAAACCGGCTACGTCGTCGCACCTCCGGCCCTCACGGCGGAGCTGCGCAAGGTCCACCAGTACGTCAGCTTCTGTGGCGTGACGCCGCTGCAATATGCGTTGGCCGATTACATGGCCGAGCATCCGGAACACGTCGAGGAGCTGCCAGGCTTCTATCAGGCCAAGCGCGATCTGTTCTGCGATCTGCTGGCGCCGTCGCGCTTTAGCTTCACTCGAGTGACCGGCACCTATTTCCAGTTGGTCGATTATTCGCAGATTCGCCCGGACCTTAACGACGTCGAGATGGCCATGTGGATGACCCGCGAACACGGCGTGGCGAGCATCCCGGTTTCGGTGTTCTACCAGAACCCACCGGTCGGCCAGCGCCTGGTGCGGCTGTGCTTCGCCAAACGTGAGGAGACCCTGCGTGAAGCAGCGGAAAAGCTATGCGTGATCTGAGTGTGCTGCCCAACCTGAATGTCGCGTTGATCCAGACCACCCTGGCCTGGCACGACCGCCAGGCCAACCTGGAGCATTTCGAGCAGTTGCTGGAACAGGCCCGCGGCGCGGACCTGATCATCCTGCCGGAGATGTTCACCACCGGGTTCTCCATGCAGTCCGAGACCCTCGCCGAAGCGCAGAATGGTCCAACCACTAAGTGGCTGAAGGTTCAGGCTGCGAAGCTGGACGCTGTGATTACCGGTAGCGTGATTGTTCAGGCGGCCGATGGTAGCCACCGCAATCGCCTGCTCTGGGCGCGGCCGGATGGCGAAGTGTTGCATTACGACAAGCGTCACCTGTTCCGCATGGCTGGCGAGCACAACCACTACACCCCCGGCGAGCGCCAGGTGCAGTTTGAACTCAAGGGCTGGCGTGTTCGGCCGCTGATTTGCTACGACCTGCGCTTCCCGGTCTGGAGTCGTGATGCCCAGGACACCGATTTGCTGCTGTACACCGCCAATTGGCCAGGTGCACGGCGTCAGCACTGGAACCGTTTGCTGCCGGCGAGGGCGATCGAGAACCTGTGCTATGTGGCGGCGGTGAACCGGATTGGTACTGACGGCAAGGGCTTTGGGTATACCGGCGACAGTCAGGTGCTGGATTTCCAGGGCGAGACATTGCTCAGCGCAGGCGACGCGGATGGCGTGTTTCAGGTGGTGCTGGAGGCGGCGGAACTGGCGGCTTATCGCACGCGGTTTCCGGCGAATCTGGATGCCGATACCTTCGAGTTCACCTGATACCCGAAAAGATCGCAGCCTTCGGCGGCTCCTACAGGAGTGCGATCTCTTGTAGGAGCTGCCGAAGGCTACGATCTTTTGATCTTCAAACGGCACAAATAAAAAGGCCCCAAGGTTTTCACCCCGGGCCTTTTGCATTTCAGCGAACGCTTACGCCGCTTCTTTCGCTTGCGGCTGGCTCAGCGAGCGGTTCAGCGCGCTGAACAGGGCCTTGAAGCTGGCGGTGGTGATGTTTTCATCGATACCCACGCCATGCACCGCACGCTGGCCGTCAACCCGCAGTTCAATGTAGGCCGCCGCCTTGGCATGGGTGCCCGCGCCGATGGCATGTTCGTTGTAGTCCATGATTTCCACCGGGATCGGCAACCCGGCCACCAGTGCTTCCAGGGCGCCGTTGCCCTTGCCGCGCCAGTGCAGGTTGGTTTCGCCCTGGCCCTTGCCCGAGACTTCCACTTCGACCGAGCTGTTGCCGTTCTCTTCCTGCAAGCGATGGCTGACCAGCGCGTAAGGCGTGTTGGCCTGCAAGTACTCGCTGTGCAGCAGTGCGTGGATTTGCTGGGCGGTCATCTCCAGACCCAGGCGGTCGGTTTCACGCTGCACGACCTGGCTGAACTCGATCTGCATGCGACGCGGCAAGCTGATGCCGTATTCCTGTTCCAGGAGGTAGGCGATACCGCCCTTGCCCGACTGGCTGTTGACGCGAATCACCGCCTCGTAGCTGCGGCCGATGTCGGCCGGGTCGATCGGCAGGTACGGCACTTCCCACAGGGTGTCCGGTTTCTGCTGGGCGAAGCCCTTGCGGATCGCATCCTGGTGCGAGCCGGAGAACGCGGTATGCACCAGGTCGCCGACGTACGGGTGACGTGGGTGAACCTGGATCTGGTTGCACTCTTCGACGACTTTGCGCACGCCGTCGATGTCGGAGAAGTCCAGCTCAGGGTGAATGCCCTGGGTGTAGAGGTTCAACGCGACGGTGACCAGGTCAACGTTACCGGTGCGCTCGCCGTTGCCGAACAGGCAGCCTTCGACACGGTCGGCGCCAGCCATCAGGCCCAGCTCGGTGGCGGCAACGCCAGTGCCACGGTCATTGTGGGTGTGCAGGCTGATGATCACGCTGTCACGACGGTTGATGTGACGGCCGAACCATTCGATCTGGTCGGCATAGATGTTCGGGGTCGCGCATTCGACGGTGGCCGGCAGGTTGAGGATCACCTTGTGCTCAGGCGTCGGGTTCCAGACTTCGATCACCGCATCGCAGACTTCTTTGGCGAACTCGAGTTCGGTGGCGCTGAAGGTTTCCGGCGAGTATTCGAAGGTCCACTCGGTGTCCGGCTGCAGGGCGGCGTATTTGACGAACAGCTTGGCAGCGTTCACGGCGATGGCCTTGATCCCGTCCTTGTCCTGGTTGAAGACAATGCGGCGGAAGGAAGGGGAAGTCGCGTTGTACAGGTGAACGATGGCTTTCTTCGCCCCACGCAGGGATTCGAAAGTGCGTTCGATCAAGTCTTCACGGCCCTGGGTCAGCACCTGAATGGTGGTGTCGTCCGGGATGTGGCCGTCTTCGATCAGGGTCCGCACGAAGTCGAAGTCGGTTTGCGAAGCCGCCGGGAACGACGCTTCGATTTCCTTCACGCCCACTTGTACCAGGGTTTTCCAGAAACGCAGCTTCTTGACCGCGTCCATCGGCTCGATCAGCGACTGGTTACCGTCACGCAAGTCCGAGCTGCACCAGATCGGCGCGGCGGTGATGGTCTTCGACGGCCAGGTGCGGTCCGGGATGTCGATAGTCGGGAACGCGCGGTATTTCGAAGACGGGTCTTTGAGCATGCTCATCGGGAAATCCTTATTGTGTGGGCCGAAAAAAGGCGGCCTGCCGGTGGATCAAAAGTTCTTGGGGATACGTGTCAGGCGAGGCACCGCAATTCAGCCCGGCAGTCGTGCACTGACGAGGCACAGGCTGCGGTGCTGGCGAAGCTGAATGAGGGTGTGAGAGGTTTTCATGTCTTCAACCCTAACCGCCGGGGTTAAGGTTGGCAAGCAGTCGGAAAAAATTGAGAGGAATATCCGAAAAGGCGAGATTTGCGAGATTTTATTGCTGTGATATGGCGTGATTGTTTTTATGTTTGCGTGGGGTGGGAATGCTGCGCAATTGAAAGTTGGTGCTGAAGTGGCGGGGTAAGCTTGCTAGGTTTCAGTGAGCCATTGCGCCTCGAAATAAAACGCTATCTGGAGCGTCGGGCTGCGCGTGGGATTTCGGACCTCGATGCGGAAAAAGATCGCCGCCTGCGGCAGCTCCTACAGATTGTGTGTGTGCAGCAACTCCACGGATGTACCCGGTCGATGTAGGAGCTGCCGAAGGCTGCGATCTTTTGATTTTGCTTAAGGCTGAAACGCCCCGATAAAAATCGCCGGATCAACCCGCGCATCATTCAGGCTGACATTCCAGTGCATATGCGGCCCGGTCGCGCGCCCGGTCGAACCGACCTTGCCTACCACGCCACCACGGGCCAGTTGCTGGCCAACCTTCACATCAATTTTCGACATGTGGCAGAACATGCTGATAAAGCCCTGGCCATGGTCGACAAACACCGTGTTGCCATTGAAGAAGTAGTTGCCGATCAAAATCACCTTACCCGCCGCCGGCGTCTTGATCGGCGTACCCGCCGGCACCGCAAAGTCCAGCCCGGCATGGGGATTACGTTCTTCACCATTAAAGAACCGACGCACGCCAAACTTGCTCGACAGCGGGCCGTTGACCGGTTTGTCCAGCAGCAGGTTGCTCGGGGTGACGGGGCTGAAGCTGCGATATGCCTGGATCTGTTCGGCCAGTTCGCCTTCGATACGCTTCAGGTTCGCCGGGTTCGGATTGACCTGCTGGGTGTTCTTCAGCGTGATGTGCTGTTCCGGGTATTTCTTGTTGCCGACCGTGAAGCTCAGATTACGGCCGCCGCTGTTCACTTGCTGGGTCCCCGGTTTGACCGTTAGCGGCACACCGACGATGGCCAGCCAATTGCTCTGTTCCTTGACCACCAGCACCGGTTTGCCTTGATACGTGGCTTTCGGCGCCTGGGCAGCGGTGCCCAGGTCTACCACAGCCACGCCGCCCGGCACCGGTTTGTTCAACAGGCGGGTGATGTAACTGTCAGCGTGGGCGTTGAGGGTCAGGCACAACAAGAGCAACGGAGCTAAAAAACGTGGCATGGTTCAATCCAGTAAAGAAAGGGTGACAGGCGTCAGGTGATTGTCTTCGACGCGCACTTGCAGCTCGCCGTCGCCCAGTTTGGCTTTCAGGCGCTGGCCGTTGTAGGTCTGCCCGGCGCTGCGGATCGCGTTGCCGCGCTCGTCCAGCAAAATGCTGTAGCCACGGGCCAGGGTCGCCAGCGGACTGACCACTTGCAGCGTCTGCACCTGGCTTTGCAGTTGCAGGCGACGGCTTTGAGGCCTTCGCGGATGGCCCGGGGCAGACGTTCGGCGAGGCTGTCGAGGCGCTGGCGCAGCATCGCCAACTGCCGCCCCGGATGTTGCCCGGCGAGGCGGGTTTCCAGGCGAATCAGCCGTTCGCGACGGGTATTGAGGCTACGTTCGAACGCGCGGCGCAGGCGCATGTCCAGGTCGTCCAGGCGCTGGGCTTGCTGGCGTAGGCGTTCGCCGGGATGACGCAGGCGACGGGACATGCCTTCCAGGCGCAGGCGATCACGCATCAAGCGGTCGCGTATCCGCATCACCAATCGGCGGTGCAGGCTCTCGACCCGGCGCACCAGATCGCTGGAATCCGGCGCCAGCAATTCGGCAGCGGCGGAAGGCGTCGGGGCGCGAACGTCGGCGACGAAGTCACTGATCGAGACGTCGGTTTCATGGCCGACGGCGCTGACAATCGGCGTTACGCAGGCGTCCACGGCACGGGCCACGGCTTCTTCGTTGAAGCACCAGAGGTCTTCCAGCGAACCGCCGCCACGGGCCAGGATCAATGCATCGAAGCCTCGGGCGTCCGCCAGTTTCAAGGCGCGGACAATCTGCGCAGTGGCTTCGCGGCCCTGCACGGCGGTCGGAATCAGCGTCAGTTGGATCTGTGGCGCGCGGCGGCGGAACACGCTGATGATGTCGCGAATCACCGCGCCGGTGGGCGAGCTGATGATGCCGATGCGTTGCGGATGCGCCGGCAACGGCACTTTGCGTTCGGCACTGAACAGGCCTTCGGCGCTGAGTTTTTCTTTCAGCGCATCGAAGGCCAGGCGCAGGGCGCCGTCACCGGCCGGCTCCACGGTGTCGAGGATCAGTTGATAGTCGCCACGGCCCTCGAACAGCGAGACCTTGCCCCGGACCTTGACCGCCAGGCCATCCTTCAACGCCTGACGAACCCGTGCGGCATTTTGCCGAAACAGCGCGCAACGGACCTGGGCGCCACTGTCCTTGAGGGTGAAATACACATGGCCTGACGCCGGGCGGGCGAGGTTGGATATTTCGCCTTCGACCCAGATATTGCTGAACACGTCTTCAAGCAACACCCGCGCGCGGCCGTTGAGCTGGCTGACAGTCAGGACTTCACGGTCCAGGCCGAGTCTTGCAAAGGGATCTTTAATCATGGGGCGCATGATAAAGGCATTCTCCTGCGCAATGCACGACCCCCCTGTAGGAGCTGCCGCGGGCTCGGGCCGCGTTCGGACGATCTTTTGATCTTAAAAATCAAAATCAAAATCAAAAGATCGTCCGAACGCGGCCCGAGCCCGCGGCAGCTCCTACAGGGGGCGGTGATGTGTTGGGTGAATTGTTGGACCAATACTGTGGGATTCTGCCGGCAGGCAAGGGCGACGGTGCTGTAGCAATCCGGGTCGGCCAATGGCAGGAAATGGATATCCGGCGGGGCGATGTCCTGCATCGACTCTGGCAGCAGGGCAAGGCCGAACCCGGCCTGGATCAATTGCAGTTGCGTGGTTTTGCGCGACACGACCCGAGCGGCCTTGGGAAAGAAACCCTGGCGCATGCACAACTCGGCAGACAAGTAGCTCAAGCCCCCACGCTGTGGGTGAGGAATCGAGATAAACGCTTCATCCTTCAACTGCGCCAGATCGATGCCTTGCCCTGACTTATCCACAGCCAGTCGATGATTCGGTGGCACCGCCAACAGCAAACGCTCGCTATATAAAGGAACAATCTGCACGCCTTCACGCTGACGCAGCACCGGCAAGCGCAACAGACCGACATCCAGACGACCTTCGGCCAACGCTTCCAACTGCGCTTCGGAGGACAGTTTGACGATGTCCATGGACACGCCGGCATGCTGATCCAGATAAGCGCTGATGCCCCGTAACAGGCGGCCGCTCATCGGCACAGTGCTGGAATGGCTCAGGCGCAAAGTGCCGAGTTGGCCGTTGCCGACCTGAGTCGCCATCTCGCTGGCCCTGGTCAGCTCAAGCAACAGGTTTCTGGCCCGGGTAAAAAGCTTGCTCCGGCGGCGGTCAGTCGGGGTTGGCGCGCGGTACGTTCGAATAGCGGTGTTTGCAAGCGGGTTTCCATGTCCTTGATCTGCCGGCTCAGGGCGGACTGCGCGATAAACAGGCGTTCGGCCGCAGCGCTGAAACTGCCGCACTCGGCGATTTCAACGAAGTAACGCAATTGGCGGGTTGAAAGCACGAGGCATGCCTTTTCGAGATGGGTGGGCGACTTTGAAGATATTAGTCGCAACGCTTGGCGCTGGCTAAAGTCATCACAGGTATTCAAGGAAAGACTGGGAATGAATGTGCTTGAGTTGTTGAGCCAATGGCCGTTCGGCGCGAGCGATTGGCTGGTGATCGGGCTGGGCATCGTCCTGGCGTACATCGTGTTTGGCATTGCCGGGTTTGGCACCGCGCTGGTGGCCGGGCCGATCCTGATCCTGTTTATGCCACTGTCGAAAATCGTGCCGTTGCTGGTGCTGCTGGATTTCGTCGCGGCGTTCGGCAATTGGCTGCCTTCACGGCGGGATGTGGACAAACCCGAGCTGCTGCGACTGCTGCCGTGCATGGCGGTGGGCTGTACGTTGGGGGTGATTTTCCTGCTCAACCTCAAATCCGATCTGTTGCTGTTGTTGATGGGGCTGTTTATCAGCGCTTATGCGGTCTACAGCTTGTGGGTCAAAACCCGTCCGACGCAGTTGTCTGCCGGTTGGGCAGTGCCGATGGGCACGGTGGGCGGGATGTTTGGGGCATTGTTTGGCAGCGGCGGTTTTTTATATGCGATCTATCTGAACAGTCGTCTGCCCAAGGACGCGGCCCGGGCGACCCAGAGTGCTCTGATCAGTTGCAGTACCGTGGTGCGTTTGAGCCTGTTTGCCGTCGCCGGTGTGTATGCCGAGCTACCCTTATTGGTATTGGCCGTGTGCTTGTTGCCGGCCATGGCGCTGGGGTTGTGGATCGGTCGGCGCTTGACCATGAGATTGTCCCGGAGGCCTTTGTACGGCTGGTGACCTGGTTGGTGCTGGCCAGTGGTATTGCCTTGATCGGACGGTATTTGAGTACTTGACCTCAGTGTGTCAGGGATTAAGCTGCCGGCCGTCCTGACGCCTTCGCAGGCAAGCCTCGCTCCTACAGGTTTTGCGGTAATCGCGAAATCACACAATCCTGTAGGAGCAAGGCTTGCCCGCGAAGACGTCAACTGGAACGCCGCAGAAACATCCATTTGACGCAGTAGGCTTGCACCATGAATTCCCAAAGCATCATCGTCCCGAAAATCTCCACTTTGCCGGTGCACGAACCCCAGGCCCGGGCAATCGTTCGGTGGCTGGTGCGCAAGAACATCATCAAGGAAGAACTGACCACCTGCGGGCGCACCGGCAATCGCATGGGTTACGCGCTGGCAGACGGCGCGCGCGCCGTGGTGCTGCACCCGGAGGCCCTGCCGTTCGGCGAGCCGGTCAATGGCCTGGAAATCATTACCAAACGCTGCATCTACACGCCGGCCAAGGGTTTCCTGGAGGAGGCGGGCTGCGCCGAGTGCCGCAAGGAAGTCGGCGAAGCGCTGTTCGATAGCCTGGAAGAGTGGATGCCGGGGCGCACCGACAACTTCACCTGCCCCGAGTGCGGGCATGAAGATGACATCAACGGGTTTCTGTTTTTGCAGGAATGCGGTTTCTCAAACCTGGGTTTCATCTTCAACAACTGGGCCGAGGCCGGGTTCAAGCAGAGCTTTATCGATGAATTCGCCGATTGGCTGGATCAACCGGTCAGTTGGGTAAAAGTCGAACTCTGATCACTGCACCCCACCCTGTAGGAGCTGCCGCAGGCTGCGATCTCTTGACCTTTATCTTCAAAAGCAAGATCAAAAGATCGCAGCCTGCGGCAGCTCCTACAGGGGCGATATGTTCCGTATATCTATAAGGTCGATAATAGACAGAGTTTTACATTGAACCCGAGAGGGTGTCTGACTATAATGGCGCGCTTCCATTTTCCCGCTCGGGAGCCCCCGCGATGCTGCGTATCAGCCAAGAAGCTCTGACATTCGACGACATTCTCCTAGTGCCCGGTTATTCCGAGGTGCTTCCTAACGAAGTCAGTCTCAAGACCCGCCTAACCCGTGGCATCGAGCTGAATATTCCTCTGGTTTCTGCCGCCATGGACACCGTCACTGAAGCCCGTCTGGCAATTGCCATGGCTCAGGAAGGTGGCATCGGCATTATCCACAAGAACATGACCATCGAGCAGCAAGCTGCCGAAGTGCGCAAGGTCAAGCGTTACGAAGCCGGCGTGGTCAAGGACCCGATCACCATCGAGGCTGACGCCACGGTTCGTGAACTGTTCGAACTGACCCGCATGCACAACATCTCCGGCGTTCCGGTACTGCACGATGGCGACCTGGTCGGCATCGTCACTTCCCGTGACGTGCGTTTCGAGAACCGCCTGGATGCCTCCGTCCGTGAAGTGATGACGCCTAAAGAGCGCCTGGTCACGGTCAAGGAAGGCGCCGACAAGAACGACGTCCGCGAGTTGTTGCATAAAAACCGCATTGAACGCGTCCTGATCGTTGACGACAAGTTTGCCCTCAAAGGCATGATGACCGTCAACGACATCGAAAAAGCCAAGGCTTACCCGCTGGCCAGCAAGGACGATCAAGGTCGTCTGCGCGTCGGCGCTGCGGTCGGCACCGGTAAAGACACCGGCGATCGCGTTGCCGCACTGGTTGCTGCCGGCGTTGACGTGGTGGTGGTCGACACCGCACACGGTCACTCCAAAGGCGTGATCGACCGCGTTCGCTGGGTTAAACAGAATTTCCCTGAAGTGCAGGTCATCGGCGGCAACATCGCCACCGGCGCTGCCGCCAAGGCCCTGGCCGAAGCGGGCGCCGATGCCGTCAAGGTCGGTATCGGCCCTGGCTCGATCTGCACCACCCGCATCGTTGCCGGTGTCGGCGTCCCGCAAATCAGTGCCATCGCCAACGTCGCCGCTGCCCTTGAAGGCACTGGCGTTCCGTTGATCGCCGACGGCGGCATCCGTTTCTCCGGTGACCTGTCCAAGGCCATCGTAGCCGGTGCTTCCTGCGTAATGATGGGCTCGATGTTCGCCGGTACTGAAGAAGCGCCGGGCGAGATCGAACTGTTCCAGGGTCGTTCGTACAAGGCTTACCGCGGCATGGGTTCGCTGGGCGCCATGTCCCAGGCCCAAGGTTCCTCCGACCGATACTTCCAGGATTCCTCGGCAGGCGCCGAGAAGCTTGTACCTGAAGGCATCGAAGGACGTGTTCCGTACAAGGGCACCCTGAGCGCCATCATCCATCAACTGATGGGCGGCCTGCGCTCCTCGATGGGCTACACCGGCAGTGCCGACATCGAAGAAATGCGCACCAAGCCTGAGTTCGTGCGGATCACTGGCGCTGGCATGGCCGAGTCCCACGTTCACGACGTACAGATCACCAAAGAAGCGCCAAACTACCGCGTAGGTTGAGCCTTCCAGCAAAAAGCTAAGTAACCGGGGCTGTTTGATTCAGCCCCGAGTTGTTTCTGAATTCCATAGACGAGACTGACTCCATGGCCCTCGACATTCACGCCCACCGCATCCTGATCCTCGACTTCGGTTCCCAGTACACCCAGCTGATTGCCCGCCGCGTGCGTGAAATCGGCGTGTACTGCGAACTGCATCCGTTCGACATGGACGACGAAGCGATTCGCGAATTCGCACCGAAGGGGATCATCCTCGCCGGCGGCCCCGAGTCCGTACACGTTGCCGACAGCCCGCGAGCACCGCAAGCTGTCTGGGACCTGGGCGTACCGGTCTTCGGTATCTGCTACGGCATGCAAACCATGGCTGAACAGCTGGGTGGCAAGGTCGAAGGTTCCGAGCTGCGTGAGTTCGGGTATGCCCGCGTTGATGTAGTCGGCAAGAGCCGTCTGCTCGACGGCATTGAAGACCACATCGACGCCGACGGCCTGTTCGGCCTCGACGTATGGATGAGCCACGGTGACAAGGTCACCAGGATGCCTCAGGAATTCCACATCCTGGCCAGCACCCCGAGCTGCCCGATTGCCGGCATGTTCGACGACGCTCGCGGCTACTACGGCGTGCAGTTCCACCCGGAAGTGACCCACACCAAGCAGGGCGGTCGCATCCTCTCGCGCTTTATCCTAGACATCTGTGGCTGCGAAGCCCTGTGGACGCCTTCGAAAATTGCCGAAGACGCCATCGCCAACATTCGCGCCCAGGTCGGCACCGACAACGTACTGCTCGGCTTGTCCGGCGGTGTGGACTCCTCGGTCGTTGCCGCGCTGTTGCACAAGGCCATCGGCGAGCAACTGACTTGCGTCTTCGTCGACAACGGCCTGCTGCGTCTGCACGAAGGTGAGCAAGTGATGGCCATGTTCGCCGAGAACATGGGCGTCAAGGTGATCCGCGCCAACGCTGAAGATCAGTTCCTGAACAACCTGGCCGGCGAGTCCGACCCAGAGAAGAAGCGCAAGATCATCGGCCGTACCTTCATCGACGTCTTCGATGCCCAGTCCAACAAACTGGACAACATCAAGTACCTCGCCCAAGGCACCATCTACCCGGACGTGATCGAGTCGGCTGGCGCCAAAAGCGGCAAGGCTCACGTGATCAAGTCGCACCACAACGTGGGTGGCCTGCCGGAAGAGATGAACCTGAAGCTGATTGAGCCGCTGCGCGAGCTGTTCAAGGACGAAGTCCGTCGTCTGGGCCTCGAACTCGGCCTGCCGTACGACATGGTCTACCGTCACCCGTTCCCGGGCCCGGGCCTGGGCGTGCGGATCCTTGGTGAAGTGAAGAAGGAATACGCCGACCTGCTGCGTCGCGCCGACCACATCTTCATCGAAGAACTGCGTAAAGCCGACTGGTACCACAAGGTCAGCCAGGCATTCGTGGTATTCCAGCCAGTCAAATCGGTTGGCGTGGTAGGCGATGGCCGTCGTTACGCCTGGGTCGTGGCCCTGCGTGCCGTAGAAACCATCGACTTCATGACCGCGCGTTGGGCTCACCTGCCTTACGAACTGCTGGAAACCGTCAGCGGCCGCATCATCAATGAAATCGAAGGCATCTCCCGCGTCACCTACGACGTGTCGAGCAAGCCGCCAGCGACGATTGAGTGGGAGTGATCCCGGCTGTAACTGATCGTCCGTAACACCTGAAAGGCCCCGTGAACGCGAGTTCACGGGGCTTTTTGCGTTTCAGCGCCGCGCCACATCCGAAAAGTAGAACTTATCCAGCGTATGTCGCGACTCGGTGTACTCGAACTGGCGGCCATCCTGCAGGAACGTCTGGTTACTCACCACGATCACATGACTCTGGCCGTCGAGGTCCAGATGCAACTGATCGTCCTTGCTCCGAGGCACCGCTTCGATGGTGCGCTGGGCGTAGGCGATTTGCAGTTGCAGGGTCTGTTCGATGAAGGCGTAGATCGATTGCTCGGCGATGTCCCGGGACAGGCCGGGAATCACATGGCTGACAAAATGGTTGATGTCGAGGATCACCCGTTTGCCGTCGATCCGCCGTACGCGTTTGATCCGCGTGATCAGGCTGCCTTCGTCGGCCTTGATGTGTTCCAGCAGCGCGCCCTCCAGCGGAATCTGATCGAACTCGACCACCTCGGTGCTGACGTCGTTGCCCAGCCGCGGATAAGTCTCCTGAAAGCTGACGATGCCGCCGAGCTGGAATTCGATCGGGTTGGTCGACAGCACAAAGGTGCCTTTGCCGTGGACTTTCTGGGCGAAACCGCGCTCCTGTAACTGTTCGATGGCTTTACGCACGGTGCCGCGACTGGCCTGGTAGCTGTCCATCAGTTCGGTTTCGGAAGGCAACCGGGCGCCGCGTTCCAGACGTTCGGTGGTAATGCTGGCAAGCAGATCGGTGTAGATCTGGTTGTATTTACTCATGGGATGGATCTACGCCGCGCTGTACTCAAGGCTTGGAACCTTAAGGGCAGGGTAGGAGTTTGTCCATTCGGCATTGGGTTTCTTTGACTTCGAAGGTAGGAAGTATCACCGCCGGTCGGGTTCGAGATAAACAAAATCAAACTCGTCTGTACGAGTTGTTGCTTTAACTCGTACAGACGAGTACTTTTCGTTTCGGCGTGCTGCCAATAACAAAAAACTACAACGGAAGAAAAAGCATGAGCCACGACTATCCGAATATCGCCAGCGAGCTGCTGCACAGCCTCGGTGGCAGCGACAATCTTGAGCAGGCCGCGCATTGCGTCACTCGTCTGCGCCTGGCCCTCAAGGACCCGAGCCTGGTCAACAGCGCCACGTTGAACCAGATCGATCTGGTCAAAGGCTCGTTCTTCACCGGTGGCCTGTTCCAGGTGGTCATCGGCCCCGGCGAAGTGGAAAAGGTCTACGCCGAACTGCGCCGACAGACCGGTCTTGCTGCCTCGACCATTGCCGACGTTAAACAAAAGAGCGCCGACAAGATCAACGCCATGCAACGGCTGGTGCGGGTGTTCTCCGACGTGTTCATGCCTATTTTGCCGGCGCTGATTATTGCCGGCCTGCTGATGGGCATCAACAACCTGATCGGCGCCAAGGGCATGTTCATCGAGGGCAAGACGCTGCTGGATGCCTATCCGGGCCTTGATGGCATCTGGAGCCTGATCAACCTGATGGCCAACACCTCGTTTGTATTCCTGCCGGCGCTGGTGGGCTGGTCGGCGGCCAAGCGTTTTGGCGGCAGCGAAATCCTCGGCATCGTGCTCGGCCTGATGCTGGTACACCCGGACCTGCTCAATGCCTGGAACTACGGCAAGGCCGTGGCCGGGCTCGACGGCCAGAGCCTGCCGTACTTCGATATTTTTGGCTGGTTCAAGATCGAGAAGGTCGGTTATCAGGGCCAGATCCTGCCGATCCTGCTGGCGGCCTACGTGATGAGCGTCATCGAGAAATGGCTGCGGGCGCGGGTGCCAAATGCCGTGCAATTGCTGGTGGTGCCGATCACCACCATCGTTGTCACCGGCGTACTGGCGCTGGCGGTGATTGGTCCGGTGACCCGGCATCTGGGGATTCTGATCACCGAAGGCGTGGTCACCTTGTTTGACCTGGCGCCAATGGTCGGTGGGGCGATTTTCGGCCTGCTCTATGCCCCGCTGGTGATCACCGGCATGCACCACATGTTCCTCGCTGTGGACCTGCAGCTGATCTCGACCCAGGGCGGCACGTTTATCTGGCCGATGATCGTCATGTCCAACCTCGCCCAGGGCAGCGCGGCGCTGGCGGTGTTCTACATGACCCGCAACGTGCGGGACAAAAGCATGGCCTCGACCTCGGCGATTTCGGCATATTTCGGCATCACTGAACCGGCGATGTTCGGGGTCAACCTGCGCTACAAATTCCCGTTTTATTCAGCCCTGATCGGCTCGGCACTGGGCTGCATCTTCCTGTCGCTGAACAAGGTCCAGGCCTCGGCGATTGGCGTCGGTGGCTTGCCCGGTTTTATCTCGATCATTCCGCAGTTCATTCCGATGTTTGTGATCGGGATGATCATCGCCATGGTCGTGCCGTTTGTTTTGACCTGTGGGTTGAGCATGAAGATTGTTCGTCCCGGTTTTCGGGTTGCCTGACAGATTGCATTCGCGCGTAGGAGCTGCCGAAGGCTGCGATCTTTTCTCTTGGGTTCACTTGAGTCTCAAGCCAAAGATCGCAGCCTTCGGCAGCTCCTACCGGGATTTGTACAAAATTGATGAAGGAGTCCGCCATGCAAGACTGGCAACGTTCGGTGATCTACCAGATCTACCCGAAGAGTTTTCACAGCCACGCCGGCAACCCCACGGGTGATTTGCTCGGCGTCGTGGCCAAGCTCGACTACCTGCAGTGGCTGGGTGTCGATTGCCTGTGGATCACGCCGTTCCTGCGTTCGCCCCAGCGCGACAACGGTTACGACATCAGCGATTACTACGCCATCGACCCGAGTTACGGGACCATGGCCGATTGCGAGTTGCTGATCGCCGAGGCCGGCAAGCGCGGGATCAAGTTGATGCTCGACATCGTGGTCAACCACACCTCGATCGAACACACCTGGTTCCAGCAGGCCCGCAGCAGCCTCGACAACCCGTATCGCGACTTCTATATCTGGCGCGACCAGCCGAACAACTGGGAATCCAAGTTCGGCGGTTCGGCCTGGGAGTACGAAGCCCAGACCGGCCAGTACTTCCTGCACCTGTTCGACCACACCCAGGCTGACTTGAACTGGGACAACCCGAAGGTCCGCGCCGAAGTCTTCAAGATGATGCAGTTCTGGCGTGACAAAGGCGTCGGTGGTTTCCGCCTGGACGTGATCAACCTGATCTCCAAACCGACGGACTTCCCCGAGGACAACAGTGACGGTCGGCGCTTCTACACCGACGGCCCGAATGTCCACGAGTACTTGCAGCAGATGCACCGTGAAGTGTTTGAAGGTCATGACCTGATCAACGTCGGCGAGATGTCTTCCACCAGCCTCGAGCACTGCATTCGCTACTCGCGGCCAGAGTCGAAAGAACTGTCGATGACCTTCAATTTCCATCATTTGAAGGTTGATTACCCGAACCTGCAAAAGTGGATTCGCGCCGACTTCGACTTCCTCCAACTCAAGCGCATCCTCTCCGACTGGCAGAGCGGCATGCAGGCTGGTGGCGGTTGGAACGCGTTGTTCTGGTGTAACCACGATCAGCCGCGGGTGGTCTCGCGTTTTGGTGATGACGGCGAGCATCGGGTGGTGTCGGCGAAGATGCTCGGCACCGCGCTGCACTTCCTTCAGGGCACGCCGTTTGTGTACCAGGGCGAAGAACTGGGCATGACCAATCCGGGCTTCGATCACATCGATCAATACCGCGATGTCGAGACCCTGAACATCCATCGCCTCAAGCGCGAGGCCGGTGTCAGCGATGCCGACAACATGGCCGCGATCATGCAGAAGTCCCGGGACAACGGCCGTACGCCGATGCACTGGAATGCCGGACCGAACGCCGGTTTCAGTGCCGCCGAGCCATGGATCGGCGTGCCGGCCAACGCCGCGCAGATCAACGTTGCCAGCCAACTCGACGACCCGGAATCGGTGCTGCATCACTATCGCCAGTTGATCGCTTTGCGTCGCACGCAAGCGTTGATGTCCGACGGCGTGTACCGGCAGTTGCTGCCTGAACACTCGCAAATCTGGGCGTATGTGCGTGAAGGTCAGGGCGAGCGTTTGCTGGTGTTGAACAACTTCTACGGCACAACCTGTGAAGTTGAATTACCGGATGAAGTGATCAGCGAAGCGATGTCGCAACGGCTGGTCATCAGCAACTACCCGGACGGTCCACCGCGCAATCGGCAGGTGTTTCTGCGGCCCTTTGAGTCATTCGTCCTGCACCTGACTAACGACTAAAAAACACCAGTTTTAAACAACACGCAGAACGCTGCGCGGGGAGTTTTGCGCGCCGTTTTTTGCTGCAGCACACAATAAAAATAATGGGGTGGCTCTTGAAAACAACAATAAATCGCAGCCTTGTAGCAGCGGGCGTGTGCCTGGCTTTGCCTCTGTCGGCCCAGGCACTGGAGTTCGCCGGTTACTTGCGTAGTGGCGTCGGAACCTCGGTCAACAGCGGTAAACAACAGTGTTTCCAATTGCCGGGGGCGCAGTCGAAATACCGCTTGGGCAACGAATGCGAGCAGTACGCCGAACTTGAACTGCGCCAGGACTTGTTCACCCTGGACGACGGTTCGGTGTTGAGCGTTGACGGCATGGCGTCGCTGTACAACCAGTACGACAAGGACCTGACCTTCAACGGAGACAACGGCTCGGTGCGCATGCCGCAGATGTATGCGCAGTGGTCGAACCTGCCAAGCCTCAATGGCGGTTCGCTGTGGGCCGGGCGGCGTTACTACAAACGGAACGACATCCATATTTCCGACTTCTACTACTGGAACCAGAGCGCCACCGGCGGCGGTATCGAGGACGTGCAGATCGGCGATCTGAAATACAGCTACGCCCTCTCGCGCAAGGACAACCTGTACCAGAAGAACTACATCAACCGGCATGACTTCAACGTCGCCGGGTTCAAGACTAACCCCGGCGGCGAGCTGGAATTCGGCCTGAGCTACATCGACAAACCCGACAGCCAGGATGCGCACCGTGGCTGGGCGATCACCACCCAGCATGTGCAGAAAGGCTTTCTCGGTGGCAAGAACAAGCTGGCCTTCCAGTACGGCGAAGGCCCCGGCACCGGGTTGGGCTATACCGGTAACGTGAAGCTTGATGACAGCAACAAAAGCTATCGCGTGGTGGAGTTCTTCGACTGGCAGGTAACGCCGCGTTTTGGCGGGCAGATCGAGGCGGTGTATCAAAAAGACATTCGCCCGGACGGCGCCGATCAGAACTGGATGTCCCTCGGCGTGCGTCCGGCGTATGCGATCACAGAACAGTTCAAACTGGTAACCGAACTGGGTCACGATCAGGTTGAAGCACCGGGCGGGACGCGCAAGCTGAGCAAGTTCACCTTCGCCCCGACCTGGTCGCCCAAGGGCCCGGATTTCTGGGCGCGCCCCGAGGTGCGCCTGTATTACACCTATGCAAGCTGGAACGAGGCGGCCAAACGGGCGGCCAATGAACTGGCGGCGGGCTCGGCGTTGTCCGACACCGGCGCCTTCGGCACGGCGCTGCATGGTGCGAATGTCGGATTGCAGGTCGAGTACTGGTGGAAATAAACGCATAACCCCGGTAGGAGCTGCCGAAGGCTCGGGCCGCGTTCGGACGATCTTTTGATCTTGATCCTCGGCGTTTTAAAGCCGCATAGAATCAAGATCAAAAGATCGTCCGAACGCGGCCCGAGCCTTCGGCAGCTCCTACCAGGTATCGCAAGCGTCTTTTAAAAGAACAAAACAGCAGGTGACGTCATGGCCACACCCCAACATTTGCAACTGCTCGCGCCGCTGTCCGGCGTGCTGATGCCGCTGGACCAGGTGCCCGATCCGGTGTTTTCCAGCCGCGTGATCGGTGACGGTTTATGCATCGACCCGACTTCGTCAATCTTGTGCGCGCCGCTGGCCGGGGTGATCAGTAATGTGCAGGCCAGTGGTCATGCGGTCAGCATCACCGATGACAACGGCGTGCAGGTGTTGATGCACATCGGCCTCGACACGGTGAACCTCGTGGGCAAGGGGTTCACCCGGTTGGTGGAGGAAGGTCTGCGAGTGGAAGCGGGGCAGGCACTGATCGAATTTGATGTCGATTACATCGCTTTGAATGCGCGCAGTCTGTTGACGCTGATGCTGGTGGTCAGCGGTGAACCGTTCACCTGGCTGGTGCCCGAAACGGGGGCGGTGGAAAGCGGCCAACCGTTGCTGGGTTTGAACCCTGCCGCCCAAGTGACCGATGAAGTGTTGGCGGAGGAGGGCGAAGCCCGGTTCTCGAAACCAGTGACCCTGGCCAACCCGAACGGCTTGCACGCACGTCCTGCGGCGGTGTTTGCCCAAGCGGCGAAAGGGTTTTTGGCGAGCATCTATCTGCATAAGCAGCAGGACAGTGCCAACGCCAAATCCCTGGTGGCGATCATGGCATTACAGACGGCTCACGGTGACATCGTGCAAGTCAGCGCGGCGGGGCCGGACGCCGAGGCTGCGATCAATACGTTGGCCGAGTTGCTGGTCGCAGGCTGTGGCGAAACCGTGGCGGCGGTGGCGGCTGTTGAACCGGTCGAGGTCTCGACGCTGAAGGTGCTGCGTGGGGTTTGTGCCTCGGCGGGTTCGGCGTTTGGTCGGGTGGTGCAGATCGCCGAGCAGACGCTGAAAGTGAGCGAGTTCGGCAAGGGCGCGCAGGCTGAACGTGACCACTTGTCTCGTGCTTTGTCTGAGGCGGTCCTGGACTTGCAGCAACTGCGTGACAACGCCACCAGCGACGCTCAAGTCGACATCTTCAAGGCGCATCAGGAACTGCTCGAAGATCCGGGTCTGCTGGATCAGGCCCAGTCGCTGATCACCGAAGGTAAAAGTGCCGGGTTTGCCTGGCGAGCGACTACCGAGGCGACGGCGGTTCAGTTCAAAAGTCTCGGTAGCCCGTTGCTGGCGGAACGCGCGGCGGATCTGGCGGATGTCGGCCAACGGGTGCTCAAGCGCATCCTTGGCGTACAGGACCGCGCAATGGAATTGCCGGACGGGGCAATCCTGATCGCCGAACAACTGACCCCGTCCCAGACCGCCGGGCTCGATACGCGCAAGGTGTTGGGGTTCGCCACGGTCGGCGGTGGCGCGACCAGCCACGTCGCGATTCTCGCTCGGGCCGCTGGCCTGCCGGCGATCTGCGGCTTGCCGGTTCAGGTGCTGGGGCTGGTCGATGGCACGCAAGTGTTACTCGACGCCGACAAGGGTGAGTTGCACCTTGATCCGGATCTGGCGGCCATCGAACAGCTTCAGGCCAATCGTCAGCGACAACACAAGCGTCATCAACAGGAACTTGCGCAGGCCTCGCTCGCCGCGTGTACCCGCGATGGTCATCACATCGAGGTGACGGCCAACGTTGCCTCGCTGGCTGAAACCGAACAGGCCATGACCCTGGGCGGCGAGGGCGTCGGGTTGCTGCGTTCGGAGTTTCTTTATCTGGATCGCAACCACGCTCCGAGCCATGACGAACAAGCGTCCACCTACAGCGCCATCGCCCGTGGTCTGGGGCCGACGCGCAATCTGGTGGTGCGAACCCTGGACGTCGGCGGTGATAAACCGCTGGCCTATGTGCCGATGGACAGCGAAGCCAACCCATTCCTCGGCATGCGCGGGATTCGCTTGTGCCTGGAGCGCCCGCAACTGTTGCGCGACCAGTTCAAGGCGATCCTCAGCAGCGTCGGGCTGGCACGTTTGCACATCATGTTGCCGATGATCACGCAGCTCTCGGAGTTGCGTCTGGCCCGGCAAATGCTGGAGGAAGAGGCGCTGGCGTTGGGCGTCACGGAACTGCCGAAACTGGGGATCATGATCGAAGTGCCCGCGGCAGCATTGATGGCGGATCTGTTTGCACCCGAGGTGGATTTCTTCTCCATCGGCACCAACGACCTGACCCAGTACACCTTGGCCATGGACCGCGATCACCCGCGTCTGGCCAGTCAGGCCGACAGCTTTCACCCGTCGGTACTGCGCTTGATCGCCGGTACGGTCAAAGCGGCGCATGCCCATGGTAAATGGGTCGGCGTGTGTGGTGCGCTGGCTTCGGAAACCCTGGCGACCCCGTTGTTGCTGGGGCTGGGAGTGGATGAGTTATCGGTGAGCGTGCCGCTGATTCCAGCGGTGAAAGCGGCGGTGCGTGAAGTCGATCTGGCAGATTGCGAAGCCATCGCCCAGCAAGTGCTGGGCCTGGAAAGCGCCGAGCAGGTGCGCGAGGCATTGCGCCTGTATCACGCGGCGACGGTCGATACTTCACTGGTTCTGGAGAACTGAGCATGTTCGAGAAAATGCAGCGGGCGTTCTGGAAAGCCTTGACCCCGGATTTGGTGGTGGATGAGCCCAAGCAGGTTGTTCAACCGGTATCAGGGCTGGCCACGGATATCGTGGCGGCGTTGGGGGGTGTGGATAACCTTAAATCGCAGCAGCCGGTGGCGCTGACTCGAGTGCGGGTGGAGTTGCGGGATGTGGGGCAAGTGAATCGTCAGGCTTTGAAGATAGCCGGTGTGCCGGGCGTAATGATGCTGGATAACGGGGTGGTGCATCTGATTACCGGCCTGGAGGCGTAATCAGGCCCGAAAAGATCGTCCGAAGGCTCGGGCCGCGTTCGGACGATCTTTTTCAAGCGGGCCGCGCAGACTTCAGCCATCCGCCACCCCACCCTTACTGTTTCTCATCCGCAGGTGTATCGTATTCGCCTTTTGCGGGCCCCAGGCCCGTCGCTGATACGTGAGGTAGTTGAGTTCATGTCCTTTACCCGTCGACAAATACTCGGTGGTCTGGCCGGTCTTGTGGTGGTTGGCGTGGGGGCCGGTGGCGCGTCGCGTTACTGGCTGGGGAAAATGGCCGACGCCGAGGCAGGCCACGACTATGAGCTGATCGCCGCGCCACTGGACGTCGAACTGATGGCCGGGCACAAGACCGAAGCCTGGGCGTTCGGTCCATCAGCGCCGGGCACCGAGTTGCGGGTGCGTCAGGGCGAATGGCTGCGGGTGCGCTTCATCAATCACCTGCCGGTGGCGACCACCATCCACTGGCACGGCATCCGCCTGCCGCTGGAAATGGACGGCGTGCCCTACGTCTCGCAGCTTCCGGTGTTGCCGGGCGAGTACTTCGACTACAAATTTCGCGTGCCGGATGCCGGCAGCTACTGGTATCACCCACACGTGAACAGCAGCGAAGAACTCGGTCGTGGCCTGGTCGGCCCGCTGATTATCGAAGAGCGAGAGCCCACCGGTTTCAAGTATGAAAAAACCCTGAGCCTCAAGAGCTGGCACGTCGATGACGAGGGCGCGTTCGTCGCGTTCAGTGTTGCGCGTGAAGCGGCGCGAGGTGGCACTGCCGGACGGCTATCGACCATCAATGGCGTGCCACTGCCGGTGATCGAGTTGCCGGCCGGGCAAATCACCCGTGTGCGTTTGCTCAACCTCGACAACACCCTGACCTATCGCCTCAACATCCCTGGCGTCGAAGCGCAGATCTACGCGCTGGACGGCAACCCCATCGAGCCGCGCCCGTTGGGCAAGGAATACTGGCTCGGCCCCGGCATGCGCATCTGCCTGGCGATCAAGGCCCCGCCGGCCGGTGAAGAGCTATCCTTGCGCAACGGCCCGGTGCGCCTGGGAACGCTGCGTTCGGTGGCGAACACCGACGCACCGACCCGGTGGCCGCCCGCGCTGCCCGCCAACCCGGTGGCCGAGCCGGACCTGGCCAATGCCGAGAAACTCAACTTCAATTTCGAATGGGTGGGTTCGGTGTCGGTCAACGTCGACAACGGCAAGCCGCCAAGCCTGTGGCAGATCAACGGCAAGGCCTGGGACATCACCGACAAGACCTGCGCCGACCGTCCGATCGCCAAGCTCGAGAAGGGTAAAAGCTACATTTTCGAATTGAAGAACATGACTCAGTATCAGCACCCGATTCACCTGCACGGCATGAGCTTCAAGGTGATTGCCTCGAACCGGCACAAGGTCATCCCGTATTTCACCGACACGTACCTGTTGGGCAAGAACGAGCGCGCGCAAGTGGCGCTGGTGGCGGATAACCCGGGGTCTGGATGTTCCACTGCCATGTGATCGACCACATGGAAACCGGCCTGATGGCCGCCATCGAGGTGGCGTGATGCGCCAGATACGTCCCGCTGCAATCATCGACCGCAGTCGCGACCGTGACTTCATGCGCGAAGCCCTGGCCCTCGCCGCCCAAGGCGCGGCCCTCGGCGAAGTGCCGGTGGGCGCGGTGCTGGTGCAGGACGGGGAAATTATCGGTCGCGGCTTCAACTGCCCGATCAGCGGTAACGACCCCAGCGCTCACGCTGAGATGGTCGCGATCCGCGCTGCGGCATTGGCCGCCAGTAACTATCGTTTGCCCGGCAGCACCCTCTACGTGACCCTGGAGCCGTGCAGTATGTGCGCGGGCCTGATTGTGCATTCGCGGATTGCGCGGGTGGTGTACGGCGCGCTGGAGCCCAAGGCCGGGATTGTGCAGAGTCAGGGGCAGTTCTTCACCCAGGGCTTTTTGAATCACCGGGTGTTGTTCGAAGGCGGGGTGTTGGCCGAGGAATGCGGCGCGGCACTCAGCGAGTTCTTCAAGGCCCGAAGAGCCAAACCCGCAGACTGAACACGCAAAACCCTGTAGGAGCAAAGCTTGCTCGCGATGACGGCTGTTCAGTCAACAATGATGTTGAATGTCAGACCGCTATCGCGAGCAAGCTTTGCTCCTGCAGGGTTTGTGTTACTTGCGGGCGACAATCACGGCACGCATCGGCGCCGGCAAACCTTCAACGGTCTTGCTGTGATCTTCAGGATCGAGGAAGTCACTCAACGACTGATACTTCATCCACTCCGTCCCGCGCTGTTCTTCGACGGTGGTCGTGCTCACATCCACGCACCGCACATCGCTGAATCCGGCACGCCGCAACCACAACTCCAGCGCCGGCACCGACGGCAGGAACCACACGTTGCGCATCTGCGCATAACGGTCTTCCGGCACCAGCACTTGTTGCTGATCACCTTCGATCACCAGCGTCTCCAGCACCAGTTCGCCGCCCTTGACCAGGCAATCCTTCAGCGCCAGCAAATGCTCGATCGGCGAGCGACGGTGGTAGAACACGCCCATGGAAAATACGCTGTCGAAGCCTTCCATGTTCGGCGGCAGGTCTTCGAAAGGAAACGGCAGGTGCCAGGCATTCGGCTCGGACAGGTAACGCTGCACGGCCTGGAACTGGCAGAAGAACAGCCAGTTCGGGTCAACGCCAATCACGCTGTCGGCACCGGCGCCGAGCATGCGCCACATGTAGTAGCCATTGCCGCAGCCGACATCGAGGATGCGTTTGCCTTTCAAGTCCAGGTGCGGTGCGACCCGCGACCACTTCCAGTCCGAGCGCCATTCGGTGTCGACATGCACGCCGAACAGATCGAACGGCCCTTTGCGCCACGGCGACAAGCCCATCAGCGCGGTGCGCATCTGCGCGCGGGTTTCGTCGTCGCAATCGGTGTCCAGCGTCAGGCCATTGAGCAAATCGACGACCCTCGGCTGGATCTTCGGCAAGGCGTCCAGCGCACTTTGCCAACGCTCCAGATCGCCGTGGCCCTTCTCCATTTTCTGGTCGAGTTGACGCTGCAGGGTGTTGGCCCAGTCGGCCAGCGGGGTGCCAGCCAGACGGCGGGCGAGGGGGGACAGATCAATCATGGCAAGGCAATCAACGAGGCAAAGTTAAGACACTGGAACCACGGCACGACTTTCGAGAACCCGGCGGCCAGCAGGCGTTCGCGGTGTTCTTCGAGGCTGTCGGGCTTCATGACGTTTTCAATGGCGCTGCGCTTCTGGGCAATTTCCAGTTCGCTGTAGCCGTTGGCGCGTTTGAACGCGACGTGCAAGTCGGTGAGCAACGCGTGTTCTTCCAGGTCGTTGAAGCGCAGCTTCTCCGACAGAATCAGCGCGCCGCCCGGCAACAACGCTTGGCGAATGCGCGAGAGCAGCGCGGTGCGCTGGTCAGGGGCAATAAATTGCAGGGTGAAGTTCAGCGCCACCACCGAGGCGGGCTGGAAGTCGAGGGCCAGGATGTCGCCTTCGATCACTTCCACCGGCAACAACTCCTGGAACATCGAGTCCTGAGCGTTGAGGTATTCGCGGCAACGCTCGACCATTGCCGCCGAGTTATCCACAGCGATGACCCGGCAACCGTCGGTGCGCACATGACGGCGCAAGGCCTGGGTCACGGCGCCGAGGGATGAGCCGAGGTCGTAGAGCACGCTGTTGGGCTGGGCGAATTGCGCGGCGAGCACGCCGAGGTTTTCGACGATGGTCGGATAACCCGGCACCGAGCGCTTGATCATGTCCGGGAACACCCGTACCACGTCCTCGTTAAAGGCGAAGTCAGGCACCTGGGCCAAAGGCTGGGCGAAAAGGCGATCGGGTTCTTTGCTCACGGCGGTTCCAGCGGCGTAGGTGGAAAGGCCGGCATTTTAGCCAAATTGACCGGGGGATGCGCGGGTTGTCTGATAAACCGTAAATCAAAAGATCGTCCGAACGCGGCCCGAGCCTTCGGACGATCTTTTAAACGGCCAAACGCGGTTTCAGACCGAACGCCGACGCGGTGATCCCCCATTGCCCCAGCCAATAACTCAGGATGATCACATAAGGCGCCGCCTCGAACGGCAGCACAAACCGGCTGATCCCAATCACGCTGTCGGAAAACACAAACGCCACGGCACCCGCCGCCGCCAGCAACGCCGAGCGCTGGGGCACATCGCTGCCGAGCCTGGCCAGCGCCCGCCAAAGCATCGCGCTGATCGCCAAACCGTAAACAATCACCGGCACCAGCAACGGCCCCAGTCCGTGGGCAATCAGAACTCCCAACAGCACTGCACCAACCACCAGCGCCAGGACCAACGGCAACAACGCCAACCGCCGGCAATCGCTCAAGTACGCTTTCAAGTACGCCAGATGCGCGATCAAAAACGCCCCAAGGCCAAACACAAACAAATCCCCCGGCCACGCCAGCAACACGTCACCGAGCAGGGAGAACATCAAACCCAGGCTGATCCAGCGCCGATACTCGGTGGGCGGTGCATCGTGCAGCCAACCGAGCAAGGCCAACACTGGCAATGGCTTGACCAACAGGCAAAGCAACGCGGCATGCACGCTCAGACCGTAGAGAAAGGTCACCGCGCCCATCAGCGCCAGAATCAGCCAGCCCACGATCAGTTAACCGAAATCGCGCAGTCGAAGGTCTTCACCGCCGGCACTTCCGGCGCCCACGGTTGCGAGTAGGTCAGGCGCAAACGACCGGTACCGGCGGCGAACGACTGGAAGCGCCAGGTCGAGATCCCGGCGCTGCCGACAATCCCGGCATCTTGCGGGTTGCTATAAACCTCCGGGCTGAGGGCGCGCAATACACCACCGGCGGAATCCTGAATGGACCAGCGATAACCCGTGGTCGGGTTGCTCGGCAGGATCAGGATCAGGTTTTGCCCGTTGTTCAGTTTCGCCGGGCATTCGCTTTGTTTTTCCACGGTCACGTTCTGTTTCGGCTGCGTGGCACAAGCGGCCAGCAGGGAGAGGGCGAGGGGGACAAACAGGCGGGTGGGGGACATAGGGTCAGCGGCTCCGGCATTCATGACGAGCGGCGAGCATAACTGAAGATGGGACAACGTGCGGCAGTCGAGCAGTGGCGGGGCGGGAGTTTGATGTTGTGAGTGCCGACGCCTTCGCGAGCAAGCCCGCTCCCACAGGGAGAGTGATGAACCTGTGGGAGCGGGCTTGCTCGCGAAAGCGGTGGCGCAGGCGCTAGAGGGTTATCAGAACAATATCTTCGCCACATCCGCAAAGCGCTTGGCGAAATGCACGGTAATCCCTTCTTTCAGGTACTCCGGCAATTCCTCAAAGCTGCCACGGTTAGGCTCTGGCAAGATCAATTCGAAGATCTTCTGCCGCCGCGCCGCAATCACTTTCTCGCGCACCCCGCCAATCGGCAGTACATGCCCGGTCAGCGTCAGTTCACCGGTCATGGCGATGCCTTTTTCGGCGCCTGGTTGCGCGCGAGCGAGAGCAGGGCGCTGGCCATGGTCACGCCGGCGCTCGGGCCGTCTTTCGGGGTGGCGCCTTCCGGTACGTGGAGGTGGACAAAGGCTTCGTCGAAGAACTTCGGATCACCGCCAAACGACTTCAGGTTGGAACTGACGTAGCTGTAGGCGATTTCCGCCGACTCTTTCATCACGTCGCCCAGTTGCCCGGTGAGTTTGAAGCCACGGTTGAGCGTGTGGATCCGCGTGGCTTCTATCGGCAGGGTCGCGCCGCCCATGCTGGTCCAGGCCAGGCCGGTGATGACGCCGGTACCGGACAGCACTTGCTCGTTGCGGAACACCGGATGGCCGAGTGAAGCTTCCAGGTCTTTCGGCCCGATCTTGATCACCGCTTGCGGCTCGTCGATCAGCTTGACCACGGCTTTGCGCACCAGTTTGCCCAGTTGTTTTTCCAACTGACGCACACCGGCTTCACGGGCGTAACCGTCGATCAAGGCTTTCAAGGCGCTGTCGCTGATAGCCAGGCTGGCTTTGGCCACGCCGGCCTTTTCCAACTGCTTGGGCCACAGGTGACGCTTGGCGATGGCGATTTTTTCTTCGGTGATGTAGCCCGACAGGCGAATCACTTCCATCCGGTCGAGCAACGGGCCGGGGATCGAGTCCAGGGTGTTGGCGGTGCAGACGAACAGCACTTTCGACAGGTCCAGGCGCAGGTCCAGGTAATGGTCGAGGAATTCGACGTTCTGTTCCGGGTCGAGGGTTTCCAGCAGCGCCGAGGCCGGGTCGCCCTGGTAGCTCTGGCCCATCTTGTCGATCTCGTCGAGCATGATCACCGGGTTCATCACTTCGACGTCTTTCAACGCCTGCACCAGTTTGCCCGGTTGCGCGCCGATGTAGGTGCGGCGATGGCCCTTGATCTCGGCCTCGTCGCGCATGCCGCCGAGGCTGAAGCGATAGAACGGCCGGCCCAGGGATTCAGCGATGGATTTGCCGACGCTGGTCTTGCCCACGCCCGGCGGACCGACCAGCAACACGATGGAACCGCTGATCTCGCCCTTATAGGCACCGACCGCGAGGAATTCGAGGATCCGGTCCTTGATGTCATCGAGGCCGGCATGGTGTTTGTCCAGCACTTTGCGCGCGTGCTTGAGGTCGAGTTTGTCCTCGCCATACACGCCCCACGGCACGGCGGTTGCCCAATCGAGGTAGTTGCGGGTGACCGCGTACTCCGGCGAACCGGTCTCGAGGATCGACAGCTTGTTCATTTCCTCTTCAATGCGTTTCTGCGCCTGGGGTGGCAATACTTTGCCCGTCAGGCGTTGCTCGAACTGTTCGATGTCGGCGCTGCGGTCATCCTTGGTCAGCCCCAATTCTTGCTGGATGACCTTGAGCTGTTCCTTGAGGAAAAACTCGCGCTGATGCTCGCCGATCTTGCGGTTCACTTCGGCGGAGATTTCTTTTTGCAGGCGCGCGACTTCGACCTCCTTGCGCAGCATCGGCAGGACTTTTTCCATGCGCTTGAGCATTGGCACGCAGTCGAGCACTTCTTGCAGCTCACCACCGGTGGCCGAGGTCAGGGCGGCGGCGAAGTCGGTCAGCGGCGACGGATCGTTGGGGCTGAAGCGGTTGAGGTAGTTCTTCAGTTCTTCGCTGTACAGCGGGTTGAGCGGCAGCAACTCCTTGATCGCGTTGATCAGCGCCATGCCGTAGGCCTTGACCTCGTCGGTCGGCTCGGTGGGCTGGTGCGGGTATTCGACTTCCACCAGATACGGCGGGCGATGGTGTTTGAGCCAGGTCTTGATCCGTACCGGGTCAGGCCCTGGGCGACGAATTGCAGCTTGCCGTTTTCACGACTGGCGTGGTGCACCTTGACCAGGGTGCCGTACTCCGGCAGTGCCTTGGTGTCGAAATGGCGCGGATCTTCCTGGGGCGTGTCCATGAAGAACAGGGCCAGGGAGTGATGATCGGATTTGCTCACCAGGTCCAGGGTTTCGGCCCAGGGTTCTTCATTGACGATGACCGGCAGCACCTGGGCCGGGAAGAACGGGCGATTGTGGATCGGGATGATGTAAACCTTGTCCGGCAGGTTCTGGCCAGGCAGGGCGAGGCCTTTGCCGGTGGAATGCTGTTCGATCGGGTCTGTTTCGGCGTACTCGCTCGGGTCTTCCGGGAATTCTTGCTGGTCGCTCATGGGGCACCTGCGCAATGGGGTATGGGTCTTAGATGGGGCAGGTGGGGGTGGTTTCAATGGGCATGGATATTTCAAGGTGTGTGTTCAGGTTTTTGACAGCGTTGAATCTTCGAAGGCTGGACGCAATCCCTGTAGGAGCTGCCGAAGGCTGCGATCTTTTGATTTTGATTTTGATTTTTCAAGATCGAAAGATCAAAAGATCGCAGCCTTCGGCAGCTCCTACAGGGGGCATTCAAATCCGGTGGGCACAAAAAAGGCGACTCCTGTGAGGGAGTCGCCTTTCATTCAACCGCCCGGAACTTATTCCGGCAGTTTGTAGGCGATCACATAGTCGCCCATTTTGGTGCCCAGCGAGCCGTGGCCGCCAACGACGAGCAGTACGTATTGTTTGCCGTCCTTGCCGGTGTAGGTCATCGGTGTGGCCTGGCCGCCGGCCGGCAGGCGCGACTTCCACAGTTCCTTGCCGCTGTTGACGTCATAGGCACGCAGGTACTGGTCCAGCGTGCCGCTGAGGAAGCCGACACCACCGGCAGTCACCATCGAGCCGCCCATGCTCGGCACACCAATCGGCAGGCCGATAGGCAGTGGCGAGCTGTCGCGGCTGGTGCCGTTTTTGCGTTTCCACACCACTTTGTTGGTGGTCAGGTCGATACCGGTGACATAGCCCCATGCCGGGGCCTGGCACGGTACACCGAACGGTGACATGAACGGGTGCATGGTCACGGCGTACGGCGCGCCAGCATTGGGCTGGATGCCAGCGGTTTCGCTTTCGCGCTTGCTGTCAGCCGCCACTTCGGCGCGGGGGATCATTTTCGACACGAACGCCATGTAGTTCGGGCTGGTGAACAGCAACTGGCGAACCGGATCGACCGACACGCTGCCCCAGTTGAACACACCCACGTTACCCGGATAGATCAGGCTGCCCTGCAACGACGGCGGGGTGTACTGGCCTTCGTAACGCAGTTCCTTGAACTGGATGCGGCACAGCATCTGGTCAAAGGGACTGGCGCCCCACATGGCTTTTTCGGTCAGTTCCGGGGCCAGCAGGTTGAGGTCCGAGCGCGCCTGGGTCGGCGCGGTGTGGTCGCCTGATACCGCGCCTTGCGGCACCGGAATCTCACGAATCGGTACAATCGCCGTGCCGTCGCGACGGTCCAGCACATACAGGCTGCCCTGTTTGGTTGGGGCAATCAGCGCCGGCTTCACGCCGTCGGCAGTTTTCAGATCAAGCAGGGTCGGCTGGCTGCCGACGTCCATGTCCCACAGGTCGTGGTGAGTGAACTGGTAGTTCCAGCGCACCTTGCCGGTGGCCAGGTCCAGAGCAACCAGGCCGGCGCTGAATTTTTCAGCGCCCGGCATACGGTCGCCGCCGTACTGGTCAGGCATCTGGTTGCCCAGTGGCAGATACACCATGCCGAGTTTTTCGTCGACGCTGGCCAGAGACCACATGTTCGGCGAGTTGCGGGTGTAGGTTTTGCCCGGCGCCAAAGGCTCGGTGGCTTCCGGATTGCCGCTGTCCCAGTTCCAGACCAGGCGACCGTCATGCACATCGAACGCGCGGATCACGCCGGAAGGTTCGTTGGTCGACTCGTTGTCGGTGACGTGACCACCCATGATCACCAGATCACGGGTAATCGCGGCCGGGGAGGTGGCGTAGTAGCCACCCGGCGTGAACGGACCGATACCCTGGGTCAGGTCAACAGTGCCTTTATTGCCGAAGCCTTCACAGACTTTGCCAGTGTCGGCGTTGATTGCGATCAGGCGCGCATCGGCGGTCGGCAGGTACAGGCGACGCGGGCAGGCCTGGGCAACGGCTTTACCGGCTTCGGAGACAACGGCGGCCGAGGCATTGGCAGACTTGGCGTAGTCGTTCTCGTCGTAGTAAGAGACGCCACGGCAGGTCATGTGGGCGAAGCCCTTGAAGCCCACCGGGCTCTTGATCTGCGGGTCGAAGCGCCAGAGTTCCTTGCCGGTATCCGGGTCCAGCGCCAGCACTTTGCTGTGAGCGGTGCAGGCATAGATCATGCCGTTAACCTTCAGCGGGGTGTTTTCGTTGGTCAGTTCCACCGGGTCATCGGCGGTCGGCAGGTCGCCAGTGCGGATACGCCAGGCTTCCTGCAACTTGCCGACGTTGGCCGGGGTGATCTGCTTCAGTGGCGAGTAGCGGTCACCGAATTCGGTACGGCCATAGGCCTGCCAGTCGCCATCGGGCATGGCCGGGGCGGTGCTGGTCAGGTCCGTGGTGTCGCGGCCCAACTCGCCGAAGACTTCACCTGGGTGCGTGAATTGACTGGCAACGGCGGTGGCGCCAGACAGAATCACGGCGACGCTCAGTGCAGCGGTGCCCAGCGGTGCAGCACCGTCGCGCAGCAACGGCCGGCGGAACCACGGCAACAGCAGGACCACACCGAGGGCGAACCACAACGACAGACGCGGCACCAATTGCCACCAGTCGAGGCCGACTTCCCACAGCGCCCAAACAGTACTGGCGAACAGCACCAGTGCGTACAGGCCAAGTGCAGCGCGGCGAGCGGCAATCAGCAGCACGCCGCTCAGCGCGAAGCCGATACCGGCCAGCAGGTAATACAGCGAGCCGCCGAGCATGCTCAGCTTGATCCCCCGGCCAGCATGGCCAGGCCCATTAGCAGAAGCAGGATACCGAGCAGGCTCGGTAGCAGACGGCTTCGGCTCAAAGCACCATCAGTGCTCATAGTGTGGTTCTCCGTGACGTTTAAGTAGTCCCGCGCTAGTTCACTGTAGATGACGATCTGGCGTGGGCATTGGTTCAGTTGCAAAAGTAAAACTTGGTCGAAGCTTGTTTAGTTCATGCAATCCCTTGTGGGAGCGAGCCTGCTCGCGATGGCGGCTTAACATTCATCATTGTTGTCGACTGACAGACCGCTATCGTGAGCAGGCTCGCTCCCACAGGTTTTTCGTGAGTCTTAAAACGATGAGGTGATCTTGATCCCGCCGATCAATGCGTCATCGACCTTGTCTACGCCACCGGGGTGACGGATGTATTGCAGGTTCGGGCGCACGGTCAGCCAGTTCGTGACGTGCACGCCGTAATAGAGTTCGGCGCTGTATTCGGTGTCTTGTGGCGGCAGGAATGATGGATCGTCGTAGTCGTAGACGGCGCGGGCCTGATTGGTCGCCTCGGCGTTCTTGCGATAGGCCGGGTTGACGTGAACCCGGGCCAGGGCGAAACCGATGTCGTCCTTGGTGCGTGCGTCGAACAAGCCTTTGTAGACGACGCCCGCCTGGACATAGTTGTCGATGGCGTTGGTCTTCTTGTCGTGCATCGTGCCGTTGGCGAACACGCTCAAGCCACGGGAGTTGTCGCTGGCGCGGCTGGTGATCTGCTGCTGAACACCCAGCCACACGCCGTGCTTGCTCGACGCGCTGCGGTACGCTTCGCCACTCAAGGCAGCGGGTTGGCCATTGCTGTCCTTGTAGGCGTCGGTGGCCTTGGCGTTGCTGTAGTAATAACCGGCGCGGTATTCGCCCGGCAGGCCATTTAGCTTCGGCGACCAGACCAGTTCCACCGGCAGGATTGCGCCCTGGGTGCCGCTGCCGCTGAGCTTGAAGCCATTGCCGCGATCAAGGTTCGACGGGTTCTGCTCATAGGCGCCGATTTGCGCGTAGAGCTCCGGCGTCAGGTGATATTTGACCCGAATTGCCCACTGGCTGACCGGCCAGTTGTACCAGATGCCGCCGACCCAGTTGCCGACCTGCGAACCGCAGAACGCCAGGTTCTGGAAGTCGCAAGGGAAGCTGTTGAAGTCTTCGCCTTCGCCAAAGCGGCCGACCTTGATGTCGAGCTTCTGGTCGAAGAATTTCTGCTGATACCACATCTGCGTCAGGCGCCAGGTCTGGCCACGGCCCCAGACTTCCTGGGCCGAGGTGAAACCGCCAACCCGTGGGTCGTTGATTCGGTCGTTGCTGATGTTGTTGCCGTTGCGCTCGGTGATGGTCAGCTGAAATTCGGCGGCATCCCAGCCAAGGATCTTCTGCAAGTCCAGGTGCGTGCCGAGGCCGAACTGGTCGCTATAGCGAGCGGTGCGGTCGTGGTCATAGCCGCCATGCAGGTTGCTGCCCATCTCGCCGGTGTAATCGACGTTGAAGTCGTAGCCTTTTTTCGAAAGTTCGGTGCGCGTGCCGTTCCAGTCACCGAGCATCCACTTTGAGTCGCTATCGAAGGCCGGGGCCGCGTGAACGCAGGTGACGAGGCCGAGGGCGCTGAGACCACCGATCAGGTTCAGGGCTTTTCGGTGAGCCGCCGGGGTGGAGACAGCGCTGTCTCGCGAAGCTGGAAAGTCAGGCATAGAGAAGTAATTCTTGGTCTTTTTCTGGGAGGTGAACTGAACGCAACGAGATGGAACGGGCAGTGAAGCGTTTCAGCTTAAGGGCGGCAGGATAATGATCTGTTACAAAGTGAGAAAGTACTTTTATTGACATGGATCCTTTCGGATTTTGTAACAGTATGCTGCGACCAATCACCACAGGCCAAAAAAGAGACCATCTGTGGGAGCGAGCTTGCAAGCTTCGCTCCTACGAAGGGCGGTTTGCGCTCTTGAGGTCGTGAAGATCTGTAGGAGCACGGCTTGCCGACGATGGCGTTTTCGAGACCGCCTTCGCGAGCAAGCTTTGCTCCTACGAAGGGCGGCACGTTGTCCCGGCGCCGCGAGCGCCGACAAAAAGCTGTCGTTCGCCTACAGTTAATGGATCGGCACACTAGAGCGCTTCCGCCTGACGAAGCCCTCGGCTAAGGTGCGCGGCTTCTTTATTCTTTCTTCGCGCAAAGGCCCGGCATGACCGAACAGAACAACAACCCGCTGCACGGCGTGACCCTGGAACAGATCCTCAACGCCCTGGTCGAGCACTATGAATGGTCGGGGCTGGCCGAGCGTATCGACATTCGCTGCTTCAAGAGCGATCCGAGCATCAAGTCGAGCCTGACCTTCCTGCGTAAAACTCCGTGGGCGCGGGAGAAAGTCGAGCAGTTGTACATCAGGTTGATGCGCACCAAGCGACCGGTTTGAACATGCTCCGCCAAGCCGTGGCAAGGCGCCGTTTCGTCGCCGTGGCAGCAGTGCTCGGCTGGGCGGGGCTGAGCATTCAGCTGTACCTGATTCTCTATTCGCGCTTCACCCTTGAGGCCAGCCTGATTGGCGGGCTGGTGAGTTTCTTCAGTTATTTCACCGTGCTGAGCAACACCTTGGTGGCCGCGGTCCTGACCTGTGAACTGACCTCCCGGGAATCAGCCACGCGACGCTGGTTCCTGCAACCGTGGGTGAGCAGCGGGGTGATGGTAAGCATCGTCGTGGTCGGGGTGGCGTACAGCGTGTTGCTGCGACATCTGTGGCACCCCGAAGGCTGGCAGTTCCTGGCCGACGAGCTGATGCACGACGTGATGCCGCTGCTGTACCTGGCCTATTGGTGGTTCTGCGTACCCAAGGGCACGTTGCGCCTGCGGCACATTGGCCTGTGGGTGATTTACCCGATAATTTACTTCGCGTATGTGCTGTTTCGCGGACATGCGTTGGCGGTGTATCCCTATCCGTTCATCAATGTGGACACGTTGGGTTATCCACAAGTCTTGATCAACGCCTGTGGAGTATTGGCCGGATTCGTGGCGAGCGCGTTGATTGTGTTGTGGTTGGATCGGCGTCGCTAACAGCAAGTTTCGCAACATAAAAGCTCTTGGGTGGGCTATTACGTAACGGCCCATGAAGGCTAATGCCAGTCAGTTAATCAGACTGGCATTTTTGTTTTTTATCCGACAATTTGGCGATTTCAGTCGGATGGCCCGAGGTGGCGTCTGAGTTCGATCCTGGCTATTTTTTAAAGCCGTATCAGACCAATATCTCGGTGGAAATCACGTTGAGAGTCACTCACGTGTTGCGAGTTAATTTTTTCTTGGCAATAAAGTGGAGCTTGTTCCTGTGGGTGTCTGGGGTAGGTGGGAGAACATTGGGCGGCGCCAACACTTTTGTATGGTGAAGCTCCGTTTCATCTCAACGCTTCGTCACTGTTTACCGTTGAACCACCCAACGTCGAGTAACTGGTTTGTAAGCGTTCCATGAACCCCACATTTTAAAGGTGGGGATCTTTGGCTATCTTCAAATTTGCGGTGTGCCGTTCCTCGGCTGGGGTAGCTTGGCTGCCCTGACGGGGATAAATCCCTCGCCACCGGTAAAACCTCTGCCACCAGTAAATCCGGTTGTTCATTCCCTACCCGCGCGAGCTACCTATCCATCCTCATCCCATAACCCGCTTCAGCGTTAAAACCCAAGGCAGGAGCTGTATGCGGTAATTGCGCATGCACGGATCTGTGCGGGGGGCAGTTGATTGCGATTCCTGCCGCGACCAATACTTTGTCGTCCTTTGCGCATTTTATGGCCTAGGCAGGCCAGCCGCCCTGATGGTTGGGCGGGAGGGAGCCAATCGTGAGCAAACCATTTTTTAGCAAATCTGCGAAGGCCCTTTGCGGAAAATAAAACCGCTCAAGCGCGGTCCTGGCGAGTTCCTGGGGCCGCGCGTGGGCCCTTGGAGAGTCAATCCAATTGGCGCAGGGCGATTATCCAGGCATGCCGGGCATCCAATCACGGTGCGGCTTTTTTCCTGGTGTAATTGCCTGCGCGGGTAGCTCAGAGATAGGCTGTCATTGTATTTGGACCAATTTAAGTTCCTTCAGCGCCTGGATCAACGCGTCCATATCGTCGTAACGCTGACCGTCCACCGAACTCCAGGTCGCACGACTCACATAACGCTTGCCTTGAGCATCGAGCATTATCGGCGTGCGGTAAATATGGTGGTCCCTGGAGCGATGTACGATCACCTGTTTTCCATCCTGCCCTTGCTCGATCAGGAATTGGCCGGGATTTGCAAGTTTTTGTTCGATAGACAGGGTCGATTGCGCCGGCTTCAACGCATTGCCTGGAAGAGTTGCCAACTGCACGAGATAGTCGCCTTTGAGGAGAATCTCCTTGCTACTGCCCCCTGTGGCTACACTCAGGAGCACACCCGTGTCATACGCTGGCGACCTCTCCATACCCAACTGCACGTCTGTCACACGCACGCCAATGCTTCCGTTCAACTCGGCTACGCCGGGTACGTTTTGGTAAGTATTGGAGTGACTATTGCCCACCAGCGCAATCCACCTGTGCTCGCCCGCGACTGCCTGATGTTTTTTAATAATTCGGGAAGCGACGTAATTCATCATTTGCTGGCGGCTTGTGGGTTCCTGGCCCGGAAAACCTTCGAGTCTATAGCTCGCGGCGCAATCGATGGCACGCACTTCAATGTCGTTTTTCTGCGCCTCGATCACCAGCGCCTCAAAGGTGTAGATCCTAGCGGGATCGGTCCCGTGGCCCTTATCCTGCCTCTTCAAGTAATCACGCAAGGAATCGCTCATTCGGCCGTTCTTGAAGAAACTATCCAGATCTGCCTGATGCATATCGCTGAGTAAATGCTCCATGTATAGGGTCTTCACATGATGTTGAGCAAGCCAGGGCATGTTGTCGATGATGAATTTCTTGCTGGCAACCGAACTATGCGATTCGCCAATTACTGCACCGGGGGCGTGGTCATATAGTTTTTGCAGAAAGTCGGCGGGACTGGTTTGCGGCGGTATGTCAGGTAGCGTCGGGCGTGGGGAAGCTCACTGGACATTATCGCCTTGGCGTCTTCTTGCAACTGGCGTCGAAGTTTGAAGAACTGCATGCGCACGGCTTCCTCCTTCACGCTCTCGGTCCCATAGTCTTCATGCAGGCCGTGATTGTCGCCCATCAACGTAAGTAAGGTACTTCTGGACTCGGCCGGCATTTCGTAGGTTGCATCGGTCAGTGATTGAGGGATCGCATCAGGCGCAGTGTCAGTGACCTTGACCTTGACCTTGACCTTGCTTTGCTTCTTGCCGCCCCCCAGCAAGCCCCCTTCGTCGGCCCGCCAGTGTCCGTCGTGGTAGCGCACCGGCGCACCCTGGTCACCGGGCCGTCGCGAATCGCGTACGCGCACCGTCGCCCAGCCGTTGTCCGAATACACCTCGAACAGCCGGACCTGGCCTTGGTAGCTATCCTGGATATAGTGATTGCCGTCATGGCTATAGAAGGTGCCGGCCGGGGTCTTGCCCGGGCGCTGTGGCAGCACTGACAGCTGCGACGGGGTCAAGTCGCTGCGCGCCAGGGCGTCGTTGAGCTGGCCAAGGGGGTAAAGGCTGTGCCGCGTTGCCGGACCATGGCCTGCGCGGCTTCATTCAGCTCGGTGGCACGGCTGAAGCGCGACTTGCCGGCCCAGTGCAGCAACGGGCCAAGCTTGAGCGCGCGCAGGCCCGCGCCCACATCCAGCGCATCCAGCCCCAGGAATGCCACGTCCAGCAAGGCATCGTCGGGCCTTCCTCGTTCGAGGTGGTGCAGCGCACTGCCAACGTCATGGCCGATCAACCCCAAGGTCAACGCGCCGCAGGGGACCGCCGCGATTCCCAGGCTGCCCGCCATGCAGGTCACACCGGCCGCGGCCCGCAGGCCCTTGACCACTTGCTCGGTTATCATCTCGTGGCGGCTGGTGCTGGCCTCGCGGATATTGTCGATGCTGTCCAGCAACCACTGGTCGCCGACGTGCCGGGTAAAATTAGCGATCGGCGCGGTGGTCGCCTTGGTGTCAGATTGGCCGCGCTGAATCGCTTCGACCACCTGCTTGTCCCTTAGCAAGGCGCGTGCCTGCAAATCGTCGTAGTACTCGCCGGGGTTTTTATCAACTGCTGGTAGGCCGAGAGCTTCAGCAGTTCCGGGCCGTAAGGGCCCTGCAAGTACAGGTAATCGATGCCGGTGCGCAGCCCCGTGGCGGACGGGTGCAACGACAACACCAGCACCTCGGGAATCCGCAAACAGGCCGCCGCGAATCGCCGCTCACCAGCGCCGGGGCACGACCGGGGGGCTGTTGCAGGTAGTGCCCAGAGCGATTGGCGGCGCCGTCGGTTGGCTCTGGCAACAGAGCCAGCCTGCCGTGCATGAGGAGGATGTCGAGACGCCGCTTTATCCGGCCCCCGGCGCGGTGTACCAACCGACCACCGCGCCCATTGCCGCAGCGGGCCAGCATTGGCCGACACTGGGGACCGGCCTGGGCATTGGCGCCGCCAGCATCGCCCTGGTGACGGGAGCCAACGCCCTCTACCGGTCCATGACCGGCGATCCCGATCTGATCCAGCCCGCCAGCGAGCCGGTATTCGCACAGCGTCCACCCCATGTGCAGGCCTTGCTGGATAAGCTGAAAAACCATTGGCACCTCACGTCCGAGGGTGAGCTGATGTCCACCTGGGAGGCGCTCATGGCAATGCACGCCGACCCCGCGCTGGCGGCTGATGCCCATGCGCAACTGGCCCGTGTCAGCGCCCTGCTGCACCAGGATTTTGGCGAGTCGCTGGCGCGGCTGCTGGACCTTGCTACGCCCACGGCTGACGCCGACTTCGACGAATTCGATGCCCTTGAAGAACCCGCGCCAGTACGTCATCGGCGTGCCCTGCCGGCCCAGGCCAGGACGGGCCCGCAAGCGGCTGAGGTGCTCCTGGCCGAGGACGTCATCGCCTTGCTCGATCAGGCATCCTCCGGTGCGCAACAGCAGGATCAGTGGTTGCAGCAAGAGGTCTTGCGCAAGCTATTGAGCAGCCTGCCGGCCGGGCACTGGCTGCACAACGCAAGTGCCGGCGAACAGGCGCTGTGGCTGACGACCACGCAGACCCTGGATGGGTGTTACCAGCGCCTGGCTAACCTGAAGTATGACTCGCTGACGCAGTTCGAGGCGCAACGGCCCGCCCTGCAGCAAGCCCTGGCCGAGGTCAATCAAAACGAGCTGCAACTGGCCGTGCTGAAAAGCAAGCTCAAAGGTGATTTGAGCCCTGGCGGCTCGTATATGGGCGGGCTGGCCGTGGTGACGGCGGCGCTCAACGACGACCCGCAGGTGGACGTCGGCAGCCTGCACTTGAACATCGGCGAAGGGGCGGATGCCGTCTCGGTGACACTGGCGCAATGGCAGGTGTTTGTCCGGCAAAATGCCAAGGGCGAGGAGGACGGCGTGGTGCTGTACCGTCCGGCCGAGCGGCGGGTGCAGGCGTTCAGTTCGCAGCAGGAAATGTTCCAGCACCTGGATCTCAAGCGCCTGCGCCAGTCCCTGTACGCCGAGGTCCGGCCACCGGCAACGCCAGGCCCTGCGACCTCCGCCTCTGTCATGGCCCTTCTCAAGCCCACGTCCAAACCCACGCCCAAGCAACTGCCCAAGCTGGCCCTCGAGGCCGCTTTGCCCGCACAGCGGGCCGCGTTACAGCGATCCTTGGCTAAACTCGGGCAGCGACCGGATCTGTGGACACCTGAACACTTGCAGGTCCACACCTACACCGGCGCCAGCCTGCAGGACAAGGTTCAGGGGTGGGCCGGGGCGCGGCTCGACAGCGAGCAGGCGCGACTGCAAAGGCTGGACGCGAACCCGCAGATCGCCACGCAGACCGCCGCGGCCGCACTCACCGAGCAACGAACAGCGGCCTTCGTCGACGAGTACCTGCCCACGCTGCGCGCCTTCACCCAGCGCAACGAAACCCGTGCGCTGACCCAGGCCCTGCGGGGTAAGGGCGGGCTGGCGGCCAATGCCACGGTCGACGCCGATGCGCTCCTGATTACCTTCAATGGCCAGACCATGAGCTGGACCGACTGGGTCCTGGAAGGCTACCGCCAGCACGGCGATAACGTGATCGCGGCCAGCAACAATTTCCTCGTCGATGCCCGGTTTGAGCATGACGATTCGGCCGTGCTCCGGGCACTGGGCACCCCAGGCGTCAAGCAGGGCGTCCAGCATCATCTGCGCAGCACCTACGCTGGCGATCAGTACATCAAGTACCTGGAGTCTTGGCTCGCGCCCAACGACCCGCGCGGGCAGACCTTCCGCCAGTTGAGGGCGGCCTCGATCCAGCAGCAACTGCAGGTGACGCTGGAGCAGGCGCGAGTCGATGGGACGATCGACCCGTACACCGCCCAGGCGTTCAAGACCCTGGTGGACGGCCTGCACACGGTCACGCACACGGGAAAGGCCAGCCTGCAGGCATTCCAGGTCAACGGGCGGCGGATTGCCTATAGCCAGTATTTGAATGCGCTGCTGGTGTGGCAGGTGTACCAGGCCTGCGCGGGTCATGATCCGCTGGAAAGCGAAGACCGACTGCGCCAATTGGCGCGCCAGCTCAAAGACTATCAGGTGGTGAAATGCTACCCGCAGTTGGAACCGCTGATCGACCTGCTGCCCTTGTTGCCGTTGCTGATGGAGGCGCGTCACAGCGTGAATGTGCAGTCCAGCGCCGACAGTTGGCTGGGCTGGGGCAGCCAGTGGCTGAACGCGCTGGCCGGCAGCGCCAGCCGTTACCGCAGCGCCAGGGCGTTGCACCAACGGTTGTCCCGGCAGGTGGAGCACTGGCTGGCGGATGCCCTGGTGGCGGCCTTGAGCAAGTTACCTATGGGCCTGCCGGGTGCTGCGGCGGCCTCGACTTCGGGCGCTGCGGGTCGCGCATTCGAACCCATGTCTGTCGGTCTGGACAGCCATGGGGCATTGCTCGCTGGCATCAGTCTGGAGGCCGTGGGGCTGGGGGCTATTGGCTATGCGCTGTGGCAGTTGCGCGAGGTCGGCGATGCCGGGCGGCCAGTGGCGGAAGTCGAGACAGGCCTGATGGGTGCGGCCCCGCGCGCGGCAGGCGGCCGTGGCTTGCACGACCACAAAGCTCCTCTGCTGTTGGGGATCACCGCGATGGTTGCGGGTGGCGTATTGCTGTATGGCTGGAGCCGTAAAAGGCCCATGGAGGCCAGTGAAGAGCGCGAACTGGATTTTGATTTGCCGATTTATACCTCGTATGTCAATGAGGTGGTGGCAGCAGCCAGGAGGCTGGTTGAGGCCTTGCCGGCTGTGCCGCTGGATCGGCGTTTTGGCAGCGATTCTGGCGCTGCGCCCGGACCTTCAACGCGTTCGAAGCGTAACGTCGTTTGGCAGGGGGCGCAGACCGACTCTCCGACTGCGCATTCGGACCCCACCGTACAGTTGGCGCGGCGAGTACTTGATTTTTCAAAGTACGATGACCTGGTGGCCAGCAAGTTCAACAGGTTATGGCGCAACTCGATAACACTGAGCCGCGATACGCGCCTAAGCATCGAGCAAAAGAAAACCCTGTATCTGACGCAGTTTCATCAATTATTAAGAAATCAGTTGGCATTGATGCTGGCGAATCTAAATGATCTGAAACAGGAGGGTATGGGGAATAATTCAAAATATCGTAAGGCCATCGTCTGGATGGCAACCCTGGCCGAAGAGGCCAGGGAGGTGCAGGAGCTGTTCGCCAGCGGCAGCCAGGACGCCTATTGGGGGGCGTGGCTAGACAACCCGCTGAGTGAGCAACTAAAAGAGTTAAATCGAGCCTTTACGATACCACAATTAGACGATGAGACTTACTTTGAGCAACGACAGGCTTGGATGCAGCCATCCGTTGTCGACGACGATGACTATTTGCACGGAGTGAACCTGACCAATACCGAAAAAATGTGGCGAACTGCTTTAGTTGTCGAACAACGTGAATTTTATAAATTGATAGACGATTATGCGGATTTAAAAACATTTGGCGCGCTGCCTGAATTATTTGAAAGTGCCTTGAAGCTGAGGGTAGAGATTCTAGGCAGTGAAAGGTATGCACAGTTAAGTGAACAGGGCCTGTCGGTATCGCAAAGAGTGGAACTGGAAGTAAATGCTCAGCTTCTGGATATGCGTAAAGTGCATTTATCCAATATGTTGATCGAAGAAGTTGAGAGCTATGCGATTTGCAAGCAATTAAAAAAATATGGGCCGTTGTGCAACAAATATTCTGGGCACAGGGCGGTCTTCGAGGCGAAAAAAATTGCGGTTGAATTGGTGCTGCAGACGTTTGCGGTGGAGTCGTCCGAGTTGGATGATGATAATAAAATTATCGCCTTTTATCAAATTGGTGAGGGTGGCAGTGTTTCTGAAGAAGTAAAGTCATATTTGAACAAGTCAGGCGCACTGGCATTTTTTATGATCGTTAATGATCCCGAGTCGAAAGAATACTGCAGGTGGAGCAGAGGGCTCTCGGTAAGTTTTGCTGAGGCGTCCGCACCGACCGAATACTTCAAACGTCTGTATGAAGCCAGGCCGGATGATTACGAGGGGCTGGAGGCCTTCAAGAAAAGTAGTGAATCTGATACATGGGTTGATTATTACCGTCAATTCGCCAAGTACCGGGAGAAGTTTATCGAGTACGATGCGAAGGTGATGGTGTATAGTGCGATGGTCAAAGAAGGTTTTACGGATTACAGTGTCAGCAAGATGCAGGCGGAAAAAATTGTTTATGCTGATGTGGTCGTTCATTTTAATGCGAGTGTGCAAGTAGATAAACTTCTAAAAACCGGCGCGGCAAGGAGCACGAACAAGAAGTTTGAAAGAATGCTTAATTCCCCCACCGAGTTTCCAGGTACCATAGGCTTTATTGTACAGGCAGATGGCGGAATATTGGCGATAGCAGGCATTGACTTTAAAGTGACTGTAAAGCACTTTGATCCGGCCGCTGTTGATGCCAGTCCCGTATTAAAGAAAATTCGTAGCTTGCCTGCCATACCCTATCTCGGCACGCTAGTGGAGCTGGAGGGCAGGAAACTGATTGATGATGTGCTGCGACCCATGGGGATTGATACAGACGCGCTCATTGGCAATAGTGGATTCCCCCTATTAAAAGCGCCGCGCAAATTCAGGACGTGGTGGGAGCGACACCAGATGGAGCACCTGCATCCCAGGCAGGGTTTGCCATTGATGAGTGTTGCCGATGAGGTCATGAAAGAGAATTTGAATCAGTGGGTCGGAGTGCTTAAAGTCGCCAACAAGGATAACGATTTCTGGGGCGTTGCCCTAAGTTTTCTGCCGCTTTATAGTGAACTCAGGGACGCTTATACAGATCCAGAGCATCGGCTCGATGGCAATCGCATCATGTGGGATGTGGCGGGGATCGTTCTCTCGGTCCTGCCAGCCATGGGCGCTATTACCCAATTAAGCCGCATTGCGCTGCAGACGATGTTCAGAACAGCATCGCTACAGCTGCTCTCGGGTACCCCCGTCCCAGTCGTCACCCGGAAAATACTGATGGCGCTGATGACGAATCCAGAGTTTACCGGCCTGGGACTGAAAGGCTTTGCTTATGCCGCCTACATCGGTATTGATATTGTTTTACCGATTCCGACGGAGTTGTTTTTATATGGAATTATGCGTGCCAGTAAATACATAAGAAGTTATATTCGGCAGGGTTACGCTGCTGGCGATTCGGCGCTGTCGGCACTTTACGCCACGGCAAGTAGTTCCCAAAGTGCATTGGCCGTACAGGCGCGGGCAGAGCTGGCCGTGATGGGAGCGACCACGCGTGTTGCGGTGGGTACTGATAATGTAATCGTTTTACGCAATAGTCTATTAACGGCCAGGGAAGTGATTGAGGAGAGCAGGGCGTTATATCGCCCGCTGGCCCGTAAAAAAACGGTGAGCCAGCGTGTTCAAGAGCGCATGAGCTATTCGATCGATACGAGTTTGTGCGCGCCGCTGGCCCGCCGTCAGGTGAGATCGCTGGAGGTGGGCTGCATGGCTAATCTAGACTACGCGCACGCAGAAAATATTGTCGAGGTGGGTGATGGTTATACGGTCTATAAGCTAGATACTTTTGGAGGCTTTTATGTCGTGAAAGAGTTCAGACCTATGCGAAAGGGTGATCAGCCGCTGCGACTACGCAAAGCCAGCAATAATAAAGTGGCGTATAACCGTTTATATGGTGGCCGGGAAACGGGTTATGCTGAAGTGTTTCATAGTGTTGAAGATGAACCTGTGATTGTTCTGCTGCAACCTGTTCCGGGCCAGTCTCTCGCAGCAATAATAATCCATGATGATCGGACCGCTATGGAGGGCTTGCGCCTGCTGGATAAGCCCGCAACCGTGGAGGCTATCGTTAACGTATTGCGCGATATGGGTATCCAGTACGAAGCTGTCAATTTTTCGGGTATTCTTTATGATTCACCGAAACGGGCGTTGAGATTGAATAATTTCGATCAGGCGCTGATCAATCCTCGTGGCGTTCTGGTCAATACTCATTGGGAGACCTTGAGCACTGCTCAAGTCAGTGCGTTAAAGGCCCGATTTACCCAGGTACTGACTGACTTTATCGAGCAAACCAAAGATTTGCGTCCCAACAGTCTTGGTGTCGACAAGTCGCTGCTGAATAATGATCAGTTTGCTCAACTTAATGTGCAGCGGGTGCGCTACGAGAGTCATAAAGAAATTATGCTGGCGGGTAAAACGGCGGCTGATTTTAATTTGGCTAAAAAGAATCACCAGGGCATTGATGTCCTCGGCGTCGACAAAAGCGAATCCGAGTTAGTACTGACTATACGTTACAATAAACTTAGCGAAAGTATCGATGCTACTTCACTTGGAGCCTTAAGCGGTTTCATTGAAAATACTCGCACGCACCGCATCATTCATGCCGCTATTTCGGGGGCCGTTAAACACTCGAGGGTATTGAAAATAGGTAGCTACCGGCAGATCATTGTGCCGCAGGCTTTCTGGTTGACCGCCGCCGGCGCGGCGCGGGCAAGCGAGGGGCGTTGTTATCCACTGGTACTGGCTGTGGCGGTAGCACTGAAAGAAAAGAGAGTGTCGACATTCTTCTTGAATATACTTGGTTCTGCGGCACAAACCGATAAGTCACATAACGAAATGATTCGGGCGATCGATCAGGTGCGAACGTTGAACGCGGCAGATTTCCTCAGGCCTGAGTTCAAAGCAGCGCCTTGTGATGTCGACACCATCGTGCGTCACGTGACTGAACGGAATATAACCAGCCTGTTCACGATGGATACGCCAAGCCATTCGATGTTGGTTGGTGTCATCATTGAGGCTTTCACGAACAAGATTTTTTACTTCTACGATCCGAATATCGGCATTTTTCTTTACCACTCAGCCAACGCATTCGAGGAGGCGTTGCAAGGCACCGTCGGTACGGTTTCCACGGGAACACAATATGCAGCTTGGAATGCGTCCAATTTACCGCTTTATAAAATCTCATTGATACAGGTTGAAAACCTCAAGGACAAGATCCTGCAGGTCCCTCCTGAGCACGGGCCGGGCTTTCGCTTACGGACGGTGGCCGAGTTGTCCAGTGACCTGGACTACCCGCCAGATTGTGTGCTCGATAGCGGGCTGGGCGCAAGAAAAGCAAGAGCGCCGGGGTGTACGTCAATCGAGAGCGAGATGATGCTGATGAAGCAGGCTCAGGAGGCATTATTGACCGGGCAAGCCCCCCCATCGGCAGCTATCCGCGAGCTCTGGCTCTCGGTCTTCGTCTGAGTGCCGACTACCCCGCTTTTTTTGCGCAAGGGCTGGATCTGGAGTGCGAGTTCGCGTTTCTAGCATTGACGCGTGAGGAATTGGTCGTGATGGATGAGGCAGCCGCAGTCCTGACGGGCGCTGGTGATGTCATTGCCAGTGCCGATGATATCGAACGGCAGATTGTGTATTTCAATTACCTGACGGCGCTGATAGAGGTCGGTCACAGGATCAATAGCTTTGATAAAGGCTAGCGCGAATAGCTCGACGATTTCTGACGTCGCCCCTTGCCCGAATCGGGGGGGCGTAAATACTGTGTTGAGTTGGTGTCTTTGTTACCTGTAAGTGTGCCATGACTCCCGCGTAGTCAAAGCTTGGACACCGCCACCGGCTGGCATTGCGTAAGGCTGCCCGGCTGCAGGTAAGGCGTGAGTATCGGCGCCATGCCCTTGAGTACCTGCACCGGCAGCGCCGAGGTGAACTTGAAGGTTTCCGCCGAGCGCCCGGGCACGAACGCAGTCAAGGTGCCGAAGTGATGTTCGCCGATGTAGAACACAAAAGTCGCGGTACGGTTGATCGATTTGGAGCTGAGAATTCTCCCGCCAGCACCAATCGCTTCAATGCGGTTATCCCCGGTACCGGTCTTGCCGCCCATGGCCAGCGGTGTACCGTTCGGCAGTTTGAAACTGCCGGACACCCGTTTGGCGGTACCGGCGTCCACCACCTGGGACAAGGCCTCGCGCATGGCCGTGGCGACTTCGGAAGGCATCACTCGTTTGCCGACGTTCGGGTCGTTGATCAGTTGCGTTTCATACGGTGTGTTGGCGGCAAAGTGCAGGCTGTCGATGCGCAGGGTTGGCATCCGCACGCCATCGTTGAGAATGGTGCCGATCAGTTCGGCTAACGCGGCTGGCCGGTCGCCGGAACTGCCGATCGCAGTGGCCAGTGAAGGCACCAGGTGGTCGAACGGGTAGCCGACTTTCTGCCAGCGCTGGTGAATGTCGAGGAACGCCTCGATCTCCAGCATGGTGCGGATGCGACTGTCCCGGGCGCTCTTGTGTTTGCTTTTGAACAGCCAGCTGTACACCTCTTGCCGTTCGAACTCACTGGCTTTGACGATCTGGCTGAACTTGGCGTCCGGGTTGTTCAGCAAGTAGCCCATCAGCCACAGGTCCAGCGGGTGAACCTTGGCGATAAAGCCCTGGTCGGGCAGGTCGTAGGCGCCAGGGCCGTAATTTTGATAGAGACGTTCGAGGCGTTCGTCGGTGAGTTTTTCGTTGAGCTTGTCGGTGCTCTTCACGCCTTTGAGGTGCGAGCGCACAAACAAGTTGAAGCTTTCCTGACTGGCTTGCGGCAGCAGGTAACGGTGCACGGCGGCCAGGCGCATGGCGGTGGGGTGCATGCCATCGAGGAAGGTATCGAGCCGGGCTTCAGTGCCTTTGTTCTGGTATTTCTTCCAGAACCGCAGCAGGAACGAGGTGCCTTCGCGGTCGGCGAACTGGGCCAGGTATTCCTGACGGCGCGGGTCCCTGTCGTCCCCGAGCAATTCGGCGCTGCTGTTGGGGCCGGAATAGGTGCTGTAGCGCACCAGGTCGCGCATCAGACGAATGAACGGCAGGTTGATCGACTCACGTATGGCGTCGCGCAGGCTCGGCATACGGCCGTTGTCTTCATTACGGAAGTTGTGGAACACGTGCAGCCCGCCACCGGTGAAAAATGCTTCGCCGGGGCTGGCCGAGTACTTGCGGTCAAGCGCTGCGCCGAGCATTTTCGGCAGGCTGCGGTCGGTGTTCTGGATCAGGTAATCGACGGCCCAGCGACTCAGGCGATCCTGCTCGGGGACGGGGGTTTTCTTCAGCTCGGCAACGGTCTTGTCGAGGTATTTATCGTGCAGCTCGGAGATGATCTGCAAGTACGTGGTCAGTACGCGCATCTTGGCGGTCGAGCCCAGTTCCAGCTTGCTGCCTTCGTTGATGTCAAAGGGTTGGTCGGTGCTGTCGGTTTGCACCCGCACACGCGAACCGTCCGGGGTCAGTTCGAACAGGGTGAAGCTGTAACGCACCTGGGTGGTGCTGCTGGGGGTGAGCAGTCGTTCGCCGATCAGGCCTATCTGCCCGGCAAAGACAGGGTCGGCCAGATGTTTGAGGTATTCGGTGGCCTGGGCCTGCAAGTCGCTTTGCAAGGTGCTGGTGGCCGAAAGGTCGAGACGGTCGAGGTCATACAACGGACGGTTGAGCATCGACGCCAGTCGGCTGCGGGCCACGCTGATGCCTTTGTTGGTTTCGATCGGCTGGAGGGTCGGTTGAGTCTGCCAGTCGCGGTAGGTCACCTGGCTGGCCAGCGCGGCGGCGGCGAGCGGCGCATCGATGACGTTGTTCTGGGCGAGCAAGCGAATATGGCTGTCGGTGAGGTCGGCCAGTTCTTCGTGGCCCTTGGTCAGGTAATGGGAAGGGCGGCGCTGGGCGATCATGAGCGAGAGCATTTCACGCAGTGCCAGGCCTTTTGCCGCCATGGTTTTTGGATCCGTGGCGGTGCTGGCCAGACTTTCATTGGCCTTGCTGAAATCGGCGCCGTACCAGACACGCAAGCCCTCGGCCATGCCATGCACTTCACCGTGGCCGGGGACGGCCGACAGCGGCACGCTGTTGAGGTAGTCGCGCACCACATTTTGCCGCACCTCCAGCGTTTGCGGACCGGTTTGATAGGCGCGCACGCTGGCGGAAATCATCTGCCGGATCTTCTCCGCCCCCGACACGGTCAAGCCGTCGGGTGAGTGGCGGTATTTCTCAAGCTGAGTCGCCAGGGTACTGCCGCCCGCCGACTGCCCCGGCATGTGTATCAGCTTGGCTACTTGGGACCACGCGGCCATGCCAAACCGTGGCCAGTCCACCGCCGGGTTGGCCAGAGGCTGCTGGGGGTCGAGCAGGAAGCGGTTTTCGATGAACAGCAAACTGTTGACCACCACCGGCGGGATCGCTTCGAAGCTGGAATAGAGCTGTTGCGGGTAGTTGAACTGGTACAGCGCAGCGGCGCGGCAATCGGTGATCGACAACCCGGCCTGGATTTTCTCCGAATAAGGTATGAACAGGCCGTGGTCGCTGTACTTCAGCAGCGCTGGGGAAAAGCGGGTTTGCGCGGCAATCACGTAGTTGCGCTTGATCAGCCGCGGCAGAAAATCCCCCATTGAGCTGTAGCCCAGCCGCAAATCGAACGGGCCGGCGCCAGGGTAGCGAATGGCGTCGCTGGGGCCGGGTTGCAGCTCGTAACTCAGGGACGCGGCAAATTTGCTGACTTCCCGGGCCTGAAACTTCGAGGTGCGCATTTCCTTGGCGGCAGCCAAGCCCAGCACGATCAGGATAATCAGCAGCAGCAACCAGAAGGCCTTCCAGCCATGCTTGGAACGGCGGGGTTTTTCAGGTGGAGGCGCGTCATCCACACGTTCAGTTGGAACTTCAGTTTTACTCGAATCGGTTTGCCATAACGCGCCCATAGTCGACTGATCCATTCAAGCAGATTGATCGGACTTGTCTGAAGCTTAGACGGTGGTTGGCGATGGTGAAAAAATTGTGAACACCGTTGTTGCAGATTTTTGTCCCGGACTCCAACTCGATTCCTTGTAGCCGCCGGCGAAGCCTGCGTTCGGCGACGAGGTCGTCGTAAAATCAGCCACCGCGGTGTTTCAGGTAGACCGAGGAGGATGGATTGACGACGACTTCGTCGCCGAACGCAGGCTTCGCCAGCTGCTACATGGTTGGATAGGCCCGGGCCAGAGCTGTCAAAAGGTAAGTTCGACCTGGGTCTGAGTATGACGATGCACCATTGCTGTGCAATACTCGGCGCCGTTTCAGCGGTGGAGTAAACCAGCAAACCCCAGGTAATGCCCCTCCGTAAACCGCGCTTTTGTCGGGATTTGTCGCTGAATGTTGTGGTTTATAAAGTGAAAACCCCTGCAATAAGCTTTTTATACTGCACGCCCCGCTGATCTTGCAGGTTTTGTCCTACAAGACTGGTTTGTCCACGAGGCAGGCCCGGTTTCAGGCAAGCAACGGCTTATCGGTCGACGCTTCGACACTCGGTGGTCATATCCAATAACAAGACGAGGTTGCACCCCTATGCCAGTTGGCAATCACCTGCCCCAAGGCGAAACCGCTCAGGGCGGTCCGCTCAAACGAGAACTCGGCGAACGGCATATTCGCTTGATGGCCCTCGGTGCCTGTATCGGCGTCGGCTTGTTTCTCGGTTCGGCCAAGGCTATTGAAATGGCTGGCCCGGCCATCATGCTGTCCTACATCATTGGCGGTCTGGCGATCCTGGTGATCATGCGCGCCCTCGGCGAGATGGCCGTGCACAATCCGGTTGCCGGTTCCTTCAGCCGTTACGCTCAAGATTATCTCGGCCCACTGGCAGGCTTTCTGACAGGCTGGAACTACTGGTTCCTGTGGCTGGTGACTTGCGTCGCGGAAATCACCGCCGTGGCGGTGTACATGGGCGTCTGGTTCCCCGAGGTGCCGCGCTGGATCTGGGCGCTGTCGGCGCTGATCAGCATGGGCACCATCAATCTGATCGCGGTGAAAGCTTTCGGTGAATTCGAATTCTGGTTTGCCCTGATCAAGATCGTCACCATTATTGCGATGGTCATCGGCGGTGTCGGCGTGATTGCGTTTGGCTTTGGCAACGATGGCGTGGCATTGGGGATTTCCAATCTCTGGGCCCACGGCGGCTTTATGCCCAACGGCGTACAAGGCGTGTTGATGTCCCTGCAAATGGTGATGTTCGCTTACCTGGGCGTCGAAATGATCGGCCTGACCGCCGGTGAAGCGAAGAACCCGCAGAAGACCATTCCCAACGCGATCGGCTCGGTGTTCTGGCGGATCCTGTTGTTCTACGTCGGCGCGTTGTTTGTGATCCTGTCGATCTACCCGTGGAACGAAATCGGCACCCAGGGCAGCCCGTTCGTGATGACATTCGAGCGCCTGGGCATCAAGACTGCCGCCGGCATCATCAACTTCGTGGTGATCACTGCGGCGCTGTCGTCCTGCAACGGCGGTATCTTCAGCACCGGCCGTATGCTTTACAGCCTGGCGCAGAACGGCCAGGCCCCGGCCGGTTTCGCCACGACCTCGAGCAATGGCGTGCCCCGTCGCGCGTTGCTGCTGTCGATCTTCGTGCTGTTACTGGGGGTGCTGCTCAACTACATGGTTCCGGAAAAAGTCTTCGTCTGGGTCACCGCGATTGCCACCTTCGGCGCGATCTGGACCTGGGTGATGATCCTGCTGGCCCAGCTCAAGTTCCGCAAAGGCCTGAGCGCCAGCGAACGTGCCGGCCTGAAGTACAAGATGTGGCTGTACCCGGTCAGCTCCTACCTGGCACTGGCATTTTTGGTGCTGGTGGTCGGCCTGATGGCGTACTTCCCGGACACCCGCGTGGCGCTGTATGTCGGCCCGGCGTTCCTGGTGTTGCTGACGGTGTTGTTCTACGTGTTCAAGCTGCAACCGACCAATGTGACGCAAGGCGCGGTGCGTTCGACTTCCTGAGCGTGTAATGCCTGAAACGCAAAAGCCCCGGTCTTGATGATCGGGGCTTTTGTATTTTCAAGATCAAAAGATCGTCCGAACGCGGCCCGAGCCTTCGGACGATCTTTTGACGTTAAGCGGGCACCGCCGAAGCCGGCCGGGTCAACCGCTTGTTGAAATCCAGCCAGGCCCCCAACAACGCCATCAACCCGGCTCCCACCAGCGCCGTGAAAATCTGCATGGCAAACGCATCGTCGGTCATGGCATTGACCATGTCCGCCAAAGGCGCCAACAGCACCCCCAGGCAGAAGACTTCCAGTGAATAACGGCCCATGCGGCAGCTTTGCCGGGCCAGCCAGTTTTGTGTCCAGCCGCGACCCGGCAGCAACCTGGCGGTGACATAAGCCAGGGCCAGGAAATGCACCAGCCGCACGGGTGACAGGTCGGTCTTGCTGATCGGGTACAACAGATTGCTCAGGCTGGCCGGCATCACCGCATCGTGTATTTCGGGCCAGCGCCACGAGAGTGTAATGACCCCGGCCAACACCACGTACACCGCCGCACTGACAAACAACGGTTGACGCATCAGCGGGCGAGTATCGGGCAATTGCGGTCGCTGCCCGTGAATCGCCGTGGCGCCGCCCAGCACAAACAGCAGTTGCCAGACGACGGGGTTGAAGTACCACACGCCATCCTTGATGGCCGCCAGGTTCCAGCCAAACCATGGTGCCAACAGGTACACCGTCAAGGACACGGCCACGACCGCCCAGGCATTGCGCAGCAGCATGGGCAGCACCAACGGCAAACCCGCCAGCAGCACGATGTACAGCGGCAGCGGGTCCATGAGGTTCGGTTTAAAGCGCAACAGCAACTCATCCACCAAGGCCTGCTGAGGATTGGTGATGAAGTGGTGCATGCCCATTTCTTCCACCAGGTCGCGGGTTTCCACATGGCTGTTGGCGAAGAACACAATGCCCATCAGCATCGCCAGCAGGAAGATATGCACCACGTAAAGCACCCAGGCGCGGCGCAGGATCTTCACGCAAGCGATCAGGTAACCATCGCGCGCAAGGATCTTGCCGTAGGCCAGGACCGCCGCGTAACCGGCAAGAAATACGAAGATCTCTGCGGCGTCGCTGAAGCCGAAGTTACGCGGGGTAATCTGGCCGAGGGGGTTATGCGGCACGTGATCCCAGAAAATGAAGATCAGGGCCAGGCCTCGAAAAAAGTCGATTCGATGATCGCGTTCAGACGTCATGACTGGGGCTCTTGAACGGGTGTTGAGAGAGGAGTGCTTCGCTGCGCAAAAAGTGCATGCCGCACTTCGGCGGCGCGCAGGGTGCCGTGGTTGGCGGCGAATTGCAAAGTCGGGATATTACGGGATGTCTCCGGGGCTTGGCCGGCACGCCGTCTGTCTAAAAGTCAGTGATTTTTGCTCCCGGGCCGGTTCAAATTTTTATGGCTTGAACGCAGGCACCCCAAGGGGCATGGGTATGAGGATGGGCGAATGGTTCGACAGAGAACTCGGCGGCCGTCGGGTCTGGCTGTTCTTTGTGTTCGCGACCTTTGCCTACGTGCTGCCGTTGATCCTCGTCGATTATTCCTACATTGATGACAGCTGGCGTTCTCTGGCCGCCGGCATGGGCTGGGCCGGGGAGGGCCGTCTGTTCACGCAGTTGTTTTACAACGCGATGACCTTCAGCGGCGCGGCGCCGGACATTTTCCCGCTGCCATTATTGATGGCTTCGTTGGCCATGGCCTGGGCATTGACCCGCCTGACCTTCCACTACGTTGCCGAGCCGAGGTTATCCCACTGTCTGGTGGTGCTTGCGCTCTGGTACAACCCGTTCTTCCTGCAAAACCTGTCCTATCAATATGACGGGCCGGCCATGGTCTTGAGCCTGGTGGCGGTGATCTTCGCGATCACCTTTCGCAGCGGCTCCCGCGTCCAGCAATGGGTCGTGCCCGCGTTGCTGATTGCACTGGCCATCGGGCTGTACCAGGTCAGTATCAATGTGTTTTTCGGGCTGTGTTGTCTGGAGTTGCTGCGGGGCGCGAACGAACGGCTCCCCTGGCCTGAGTGGTACCCGCTGATCGGCTGGAAACTGGCGCAAACCGGGCTGGCGTGGTTGATCTACGGCGCCACCGCGTATGCCTACATGAGTCCGGATCGCACCCTGTTGCTGAACTGGGCAGCGGACCCTCTGCTGCAAGCAGAAACCAACGCGGGCCGGGCGCTGGAAAAAGTCATGCTGCTGTTTCACGGTGGATTAGCCTGGGTGTTTGCCGGGTTGTTGCTGTGCGCGGCTGCCGGCAGCGTTCAGGTGGGGCGACGCCTGCTTGAGCGCCAGGAGACGGGGCAGAGGAACGCCATGACCGGCGTGCTGTGTCTGCTGATCGTGCCCGCTACCGTGCTGCTGGTGCCGGGCGTCGCGCTTCTGTTTCGCGACTTCAATGAAGGCGCCCGAACCTTGATGGGATTTGCCGTGCTGATGTTGCTGCTGTTCTACCTCAGTCATCTGGCGCTGGCCGCCGTGCATGAACGACTGCCGTTGCTGCTATTGATTCCGCTGCTGGCCATGCTCTCGTTGTCCTTCGCCTACGGGCGGGTGCTGATGGTGCAGAAGACCTTCGCCAGCAGCGCGCTGTATGCCCTGAGCTACGACATTGCTTCGCGCCCGGCACTGCGCGATGCCAAACGTATTTATATGTCAGTGACGTACTCCGATCACTGGTTGTTGGGCGCCGCAGGCTCGTTCAAACAGATGCCGGTGTTGCGTTATTTACTCAACACCGACTACTACATGCTCGCGGAAAACCTGCCGAAGGTCGGCATCACCAACGTGGTCGCCGAGCGGGAGCGGCGCAACGCGACGCGGGTCGGCTATCAAGGGTTTGTGCCGTTGGTGGATAGCCAGTACTACCGTATTTATCTGCTCGGGGATTACGGTTTTATCGTCATGAAAGAGCCCGCGCCGATCACTGAGCTTCATTGGTGACGCTCTCTACGCGTCAATAATCATCAGCGTCCCATGACTCCCCGCCAGCACCGAGTGAGCGACCCCGGCTTCCACCAGGTACATTTCACCGCTCTGAACCTTCACGGTTTGCCCGGCGATGTTCAGATGCAAGCATCCGGAAATGACCAGCAAGCCTTCGTTGTAATCATGGGACTCTTGCTCATAGGCCTGCTCGTCCATGCGCAAAACCTTGATACGAGAGGAGCCAATCTGACCGACCACCGATGATTTCCAGGGGGTTGGCAGTTGGTGGGCCAGCGAATCGAAAGACAGTAACGGCATGCTGCGACTCCTTGCAGAAAGTGTTTGCCGTCGGTGGTCCGGTTGGCGGATTGGAAAGAGAGGAGCCGTCAGAACGCGTCCATCAGCAAGACGATGCACTCCGGGCCTGAAACTGGTTGATCTGTGGCACCAGGCGCCGGAAATGTTCGGATTGGCAATGGGCATCCAGCGCGGCCCGGTCCGGCCATTGTTCGACAAATATGAAGTGCCCGGGGGCTTTCTGATCGACGAACAAGTCGTAGGCAATGCAGTCCGGCTCCAATCGGGTTTTCTCGAGCAGTTCGGCGTACCACGGTCGAACGGTTTTAATGTGTTCGGGTTGGATGAAGTCTTCGGCGATCACTTTCAGCAGGGTGTACTTCCTTGATGTACGCCCGCCTCCCCATGAGACGGGCGCTCAAACATTCCTTAAGCCGCAGCCACTTCACTGGGCTCAAAACTGTCCGCCCGCGCCATCTGCCACATCCGTGAGTAAAACTCGCCGGTCACCTCACCGGTGAGCAATTCCCCCGGTTTCAAGAACACATGCAACTGCGAGAACAATTTGATCTCGGTCGCCGACATGCGCCGGACCAAATGCTTGGCCGACAACTGTGAAGGCTGTTCCAGCCCGGCAGCAGCGAGCATTTCAGCCAGAGCCTTGAGCGTATTGCGGTGGAAATTGAACACCCGCTGAGCCTTGTCCGGAACCACCAGTGCGCGTTGTCGCAGGGTGTCCTGGGTGGCGACGCCGGTCGGGCATTTGTTGGTGTGGCAGCTTTGCGACTGGATGCAGCCGATGGCGAACATGAAGCCACGGGCGGAGTTGGCCCAGTCGGCGCCGATGGCCAGGACGCTGGCGATGTCGAAAGCGCTGACGATTTTGCCGCTGGCGCCGAGTTTGATCTTGTCCCGCAGGTTCAGGCCGACCAGGGTGTTATGCACGAACAGCAAGCCTTCACGCATGGGCACGCCGATGTGGTCGGTGAATTCCACGGGCGCCGCGCCGGTGCCGCCTTCCTTGCCGTCGACGACGATAAAGTCCGGGAGGATGCCGGTTTCCAGCATGGCCTTGGCGATGCCCATGAACTCCCAGGGGTGGCCGAGGCAGAACTTGAAACCCACCGGTTTGCCGCCGGACAGTTCACGCAGCTGCTGGATGAAGTGCATCATTTCGATCGGCGTGGAAAACGCACTGTGCCGCGACGGCGAGATGCAATCTTCGCCCATCATGATGCCGCGGGTTTCGGCGATTTCCCTGGTGACCTTGTGCTTGGGCAAGATGCCGCCGTGGCCGGGTTTGGCGCCCTGGCTCATCTTGATTTCGATCATCCGCACTTGCGGAGTCTGTGCCTGGGCGGCGAAGCGTTCCGGGTCAAAGCGGCCGTCGGCAGTGCGGCAGCCAAAATAGCCGCTGCCCAGTTCCCAGGTCAGGTCACCGCCGTTTTCCCGGTGATAGGCGCTGATGCTGCCTTCACCGGTGTCGTGGGCAAAGTTGCCGAGCTTGGCGCCCTGGTTCAACGCGCGAATGGCGTTGGCGCTGAGGGAGCCGAAGCTCATGGCCGAGATGTTGAACACCGACGCCGAGTACGGCTGGGTGCACTGCGGACCGCCGACCATGACCCGGAAACTGTTCGGGTCGCTCAATGGCGCCGGGCGCATCGAGTGGCCGATGAACTCGAAACCTGACTGATAGACGTCGATCAGCGTGCCGAACGGTTTGTCGGCGCTTTCGTTCTTGGCCCGGGAGTAGACCAGCGAACGCTGGGCCCGGGAGAAGGGCAGGGCGTCGCTGTCGGATTCGAGCAGGTACTGGCGGATTTCCGGGCGAATGCCCTCGACCAGATAACGAATGTTGCCGAGGATCGGGTAGTTTCGACGCACGGCGTGAGGGCTTTGCATCAGGTCGAAGAGGCCCACGAGGCTGAGGATGCCGGTGACAGCGGTGATTGGCCAGAGCCAGTCGTGCTCCAGAAAGGGCAGGCTGGCGAGGGTGAATATCACGCAGGCGGCAAAGAAGGCGTAGCGGCTCAGGAGTGACAGGCTCATACGGTTTCCTTGGGTTCGGACTCGGTGTTTTTAATAACCGCTATCCCTGTAGGAGCGAAGCTTGCTCGCGAAAGCGGTGGGTCAGCCAACATCAATGTTGAATGTAATGGCCTCTTCGCGAGCAAGCTTTGCTCCTACAGATCGGCGGCGTATCAGGCATTTTGTGCCTGGAGAAATATCGAAAACAGCTCGGACTGGGATTTGATCCCCAGCTTGCTGTACATGTGTTTCTTATGGACTTTCACGGTTTCGACAGAGATTTCCAGCTTACGGGCGATTTCTTTACTGGAGCAACCACTGAGCATCAAACGCCCGACATCCAGTTCCCGGGCGGTTAACTGCGCGCCTTTGAGTCGCTGCACCGATGCTTCCAGCTGGACGCGCCAGTCGGCCTGCGGCGCGGCCGGCGCCAGGGCCACGACTTCGTTGATTTCATAGGGCAGGCGCTGGCGTAACAAACCCAGCACCCATGGCTGGATCAGCGACAACAAAGCGATTTGCTGGCCATTGAAGCGCTGTTTGCTGCCCAGGGACAGGCACAGCGTGCGGTCGCCTTCGAGCTGGCAATTGAACTGGATTTCATCGGCCACCACATTCAGACGAAAGTAGCGCTGGTAATACTCGGTCAGCTCGAAATGCTCGGGCGCCACTTCCGACAGGCGATAGAGCCCGGTGCGCGACTGCTCGCGACAGGCGATGTAGAACGGGTCGAGCAGGTACAAACCGCGCAGGTAGTCCTGGAACAACTGATCGGGGCTGCCGTCCTCGCCAGGGCATTCGGCGAACACCAACGGGTGCTGATCGGCGCTGAAAAGCAGCGCCACCCAGCTGTCGAAGGTCACGTATTGGTCGAGTAACCGCACAAGCTGCGTCCAGAAGTTGGGCTTGTCGAGGGCGTCGATCAGTTGCCCGACCGAGCGGTGCCAGGCGATGTCATCCAGCGAGAGTGTCATGTATCTACCCCTATCGGGTTACCCCAGCCGCGTAATTCCCTGGCCGGTTGCTTGCTGCGCATACTGGCGCACAGACACCGACCGGGCAATCTTTCTCCCTGCCCGGCCTTAGAACAAGGAATACCCATGAAGGTCGAACTCGCCCAATTGGCGGGCCGTGACAACGACACGGCTTACAACCTCGAACGCGCCCTGGCAGCGATTGCCGCCTGCGCTGGCGACACGCAACTGATCATGTTTCCCGAAGGCCACTTGATGGGCTTCCCCTCGGAAGAGTCCGTGGCCCGGATCGCCGAACCGCTGGATGGCCCGACCGTCAGTGCGGTGATTGACGCGGCGCGTGAACGCCATGTCGCGGTGGTCGTCGGCATGGCCGAGAACCACAACGGTCGTTTCTACAACACCACGCTGCTGATTACCCCCGAAGGTATTGCCCTGCGCTATCGCAAGACGCATTTGTGGGCGTCGGACCGTGGCGTCTATGAGGCTGGTGATCGCTACGCCACCTGTCTGTGGAACGGCGTACGGGTTGGCCTGCTGATTTGCTACGACATCGAATTCCCCGAGACCGCCCGGCCCTGGCGCAACTGGGCGCTGAACTGCTGCTAGTGACCAACGGCAACATGGACCCTTACGGTCCGACCCACCGCACCGCAATCATGGCCCGAGCCCAGGAAAACCAGGCGTTCGCCTTGATGGTCAACCGGGTGGAAGCGGGCGATGGCGGGTTGTTGTTTGCCGGCGGCAGTGCGCTGGTGGATCCGCTGGGCACGCTGTTGTTCGAAGCCGGGCGTGAGGAGGGGCAGTTTGTGGTTGAGCTGGACCTGAATCAGTTGACGGCGGCGCGACAGGATTATCGGTACCTGGATGATCAGCGGCTGAAGTTGCCGGGGGCGATTGTTGAGCATGCTGGCGGGTTGCGGGAGTTGTTGATTCCCAACAGCTGAAGATCAAAAGATCGCAGCCTTCGGCAGCTCCTACGCGCCCGTTGGGCGCTGCCGAAGGCTGCGATCTTTTCGGCGCTCCACGATTCACCGGACAAACACTGAAAAACAACAAAGCAACACCCGTAACTTGCGCCGAACTCGGCTCTGCCATAAATCTAATAAATTCGGAGTAGTCGCTCATGGCTCGTTTGCAACGCACCCTGTCATTGGGTTCGGTGGTGCTGTTCGGCATCGCCTACATGACGCCGATCATTGTGCTCGGCACCTTTGGTATCCTCGCTCAATCCACTGCCGGCATGGTTCCGGCCGCTTACCTGGCGGCGCTGGTGGCGATGTTCTTCACCGCCATGAGCTATGGCCGCATGGCCGCCGCGTTCCCGGTTGCCGGTTCGGCCTATAGCTATGTGCGCAAAGCCATCAGCCCGAAACTCGGGTTTATCGCCGGTTGGGCGGTATTGCTCGATTATCTGTTCCTACCGATGGCGATCTGGCTGATCGGCGCGGCTTACCTCAACTCCGCATTCCCGGCGGTGCCGCAGTGGATCTGGGTGCTGGCGTTTATCGGCACCACCAGCGCGATCAACATTGTCGGCCTGAAACTGGCCAACGGCATCAACGCCTTGCTGATGCTGGTGCAAGCGCTGGTGCTGATCGCCTTCGTCGTGCTGTGTATCCATTACATCGGCGGCGATGCGAGCACGCCGCTGTGGACGGTCAAACCGTTCTTCAACGGTGACATGCAAATGCCGCTGATCATGAGCGGCGCGGCCATCGCCTGCTACTCCTTCCTTGGCTTCGACGCAGTCAGTACCCTGACCGAAGAAACCCGCGACCCGCGCCGCACCATTCCTCGGGCGATCATGCTGATTACCCTGATCGGCGGCTTGATATTTGTCGGTGTGTCGTACTTCGTGCAGATCGCCCATCCGGCGTTCCAGTTCGACAACGTCGACTCGGCAGCCTATGAGATTGCCCGCAACATCGGTGGCGACTTGTTTGTGTCGATCTTCCTGATCGGCCTGATTGTCGGCCAGTTCGCGTCGGGTCTGTCGGCCCAGGCCAGCGGTTCGCGGTTGCTGTTCGCCATGGGCCGCGACGGTGTGTTGCCCAAGTCGTTCTTCGGCACCTTGCATGAGAGGTTCGGCACGCCGGTCAACAGCATCCTGCTGTGCGCGGTGGTGGCCTTGCTGGCGCTGAAACTGGATGTGACCACCTCGACCTCGTTCATCAACTTCGGCGCGTTCCTCGCCTTCAGCCTGGTGAACCTGTCGGTGATCTTTCATTACTGGATCGCTGGCGAGAAGAAAGGCTTGCGTGAACTCGTGCTGTTCCTGGTGTTCCCGTTCATTGGCCTGGTCGCGGACCTGTGGCTGATGGTCAGCCTCGATCACCTGGCGATTTACCTGGGCCTGAGCTGGCTGGCGATTGGCGTGGTGTACCTGGCGGTACTCACCGGCGGGTTCCGCCGTCAGCCACCGGAAATGGATTTCCAGGAAGCCACCTGAGGCCCGGCCTGGCGAATAAACGACCGGACGCTTGAGGATTCCCATGTAGGAGCTGCCGCAGGCTGCGATCTTTTGATCTTGATCCTTAGCAATTTCAATACCGCCTAAAATCAAGATCAAAAGATCGCAGCCTGCGGCAGCTCCTACGGGGATCGGTGATCAGGCAGCCGCTTTGGTCTGGTGCACCGGTAACTCGACCCTGAAGGTTGTGCCGGCCCCGACTTCACTGCGCACCGAAATATCCCCGTGATGTTTTTTCACTATCCCGTACGACAGTGACAACCCAAGGCCGGTCCCCTGGCCAATCGGTTTGGTGGTGAAAAACGGGTCGAATATCTTCTGCAAGCACTGCGGCTCAATGCCGGAGCCGGTATCGGCGACTTCAATCCATACGGTTTCACCCTCAAGCCCGGTACGCAGGGTGATGGTGCCGCGCTCCGGCCCGATTGCCTGAGAGGCGTTGACGATCAGGTTCATGATCACCTGATTGATTTGCGACGGCAGGCACTCGATCTCCGGCAGCACCTGATACTCCTTCACCACATCGGCCTTGTACTTGAGTTCGTTGGCGACGATGTTCAGGGTCGATTCGATGCCCTGTTGCAGATTGGCCCACTGCCATTCCTGGTTGGAATCCACCCGGAGAAATCCTTCAGATCCTTGACGATCTGCCCGACCCGGCTGATGCCGTCCTTGGACTCTTTGATCAGCAGCGGAATGTCCTCACGCAGGAACTCCAGCTCGACGCGTTCGCGCAACACGTTAAGCCGTTCAATCACCTCGGGTGAAGAAATCGACGTTTCGGCCCCTCGATACGCATCGAGCATTTCTTGCAGCTGTTTAAAGTAGCCGTCCAGACAACCGAGGTTGGAAGAAATAAAACCGATAGGGTTGTTGATCTCATGGGCGACGCCGGCGGCCAGTTGCCCCAGCGAGGCGAGTTTTTCCGATTGCACCAGTTGCGATTCAAGCTGTTTGCGTTCGTCGATTTCCCGTTGCAGTTCCACGCTGGCTTCTTTGAACTGCCGGGTCCGGCGCTCGACCATCTGCCCCAAATGGTCCATCTGCACGCTGGCCCGCTCGGTCATGTCCCATTTGGTCAGCAGGGTATTGGCCATCTGCTGGACTTCAATATTGTCGAACGGTTTTTTCAGAATCAGCAGCCGATCATGGGCATGCAAACGGTCCAGCAGTTCATCCCACGAATAATCAGAGTAGGCGGTACACACCACCACTTGCAGGCGCGGGTCTTCCTGCCACAGGTATTCGATGGTTTGTGCGCCGTCCCAGCCGTCGGGCATGCGCATGTCGACGAAGGCCATGGCGTAGGGACGGTTTTCCTTCAGGGCGAATTTAAGTTTGCCCAGGCCTTCCTGGCCACCGAACGCCGAGTCCAGTTCGAACAATGCACTGGCGGACTTGGCTTCGGCACCGAACAGTGCGGCCTCCATCTCATCCAGTTCCACCTGTTGCACCGGGTTCGGGGAGAGGATCTTGCGAAAGTCGACGTGGATGGACGGTGTGTCATCGATCAACAAAATGCGTCGATTCGAAAGTTCGCTCATGCGTCACCTGCCACGGTTTTCAGGGGGATCTGCAAGGTGAACTGTGCGCCTTTGCCCGGCCCGTCGCTGTGGGCGGTCAAGTGCCCGTTCATCTCGATGGCGGCCAGGGCGCAGCTGTGGAGGCCGAAGCCGTGGCCTTCCTTGCGGGTGGTAAAACCGTGGGCGAAGATCCGTGTCATGTTCTCCTCCGGGATCCCTTCGCCGTCGTCCTTGACGCTGACTTGCAGGGTGGCGTCGTCGACGATTTTCACCCCCAGGGTCATCTGGCGCGGGCGGTTGCTGAGGTCGGACATCGCGTATTTGGCGTTGCTGATCAGGTTGATCAGAATCAGCAGCAGCCGATGCTTGTCGCCCATCACCCGCGGCACTTCGCTGTACTCCTTGACCACCGTGACATGGTGCCGGGTCAGGGCGCCGGAGTTCATGCGCAGGGCGTCCTCCAGCAGTTCGCTGATGTGCAGCGGCTCCATCAGGCTGTTGGCGCCGGCGTAGGACTGCTGGGTGGCGACGATGTCCTTGATGTGGTCCACGCTTTTGGTCAGTTGCGCCAGTTCGTCGGTCATGCCCTGTTGTTCCAGGGCAATGGCGTCCACCAGTTGATTGAGGTAGCCGGGGAGCAATTTCCCTTTGGCATCCTCGGTCAGAAAACTGCCCAGGTCGTCCGGGTGTTCGTTGATCAATTGCATCGCCTTGCCCAGCCCCTGGGCCTTGCTGCTGCGCAGTTTACGGGTGACCAGGTCGGCGGAAATGTTCACGCTGTTGAGCACGTTTCCGACGTTGTGCAGCACGTTGGTGGCAATCTCGGCCATGCCAGCCTGGCGCGCGGTGTCGAGCAGTTCGCTCTGGGTATCCTTGAGTTCCTGGGTACGTTCTTCGACGCGCAACTCGAGGTCTTCGTTGGCGGTTTGCAGGGCTTTGTTGACGCGATTGATCTCGGTGAAGCTGCGCATCAAGCGAATGGCCAGGTACACCAGCACCAGCACCAGCAACGTCGAGAACAGCAGCATGTAGAAGTGATAGCGCTGATAGACCGCGTCGGCCTGTTGCTGATCCTTGTTCAACAGGTTGGTGATGTCGTCCAGGCGCTCAGCCACCGGGACGGCTTCAATGTTCTCCAGCAGGCGGTTGACGATCGGTTGCTCACGCAGGATCAGCGCGACGTGATTGCTCAAAATATCGACCGGCTCGTGGAACGGCTCCGGCAGCCGCAATTTGTTCACCCCGAGTTTATTCAGGCCCACCAGAATGTCGGCGGCCCGGTCGTCAGAGGTGACCTGGGCAAATTCCAGGCTGCTGAGCAGCAGGTCATAGGTGTCGGTGGCGATGTTCTGCAGTTGCAGTTTGTCGCCATCCACCAGTTCGGCCAGGGGTTGCTGGATGTCGTCCTCGGCAGTGGGCAAAAATGCCAGGGAGTTACGCAGCACCGCGTTGTGGGATTTGAACTGTTCCACCAGGCGGGTCTTTTCCTGGATGGCGGCCAGGTAGGCATCATGGCTGGTTTTCCACACGGACGCGTCATTGCGCCCGTGGTCCGACTCCATGCTGTCGAACCGCTCCCACAGTTCTGTCATCTCGGTCAGCGGTGTGACCAGCGGATCGTAGTTGTGATAAATGGTGATCCGGGCCTTGAGAATCTCGGTTTCCCATTGCGCGTTGAGCTGTTTCATCCGCCCGATCAAATCCCGGAATCGGCGTAAGTCGAGCTCTGGTCGGAGCTGGATTTGAGATACAGGAACAACAGGGTCGAGGCCAGGGCCAGCGCCACAAGACTCAGCAAGGCCATGCTGCGACGTCGAGACATTTTCATAGCGGCTTGCCCTCCCATTCACCGGTCAGGGTTTTGAGGAACAGGATGATCAGTGTCTTGTCATCGGCCGAAGGCACGCGGCCGAGCTGGTACTTGAACATCACATCCACCGCCTCTTCGAGGGTTTTCGCCGAGGCGTCGTGGAAGTACGGTGCGGTCACGGCGACGTTACGCAGGCTCGGGACCTTGAACACGTTGCGGTCCTCTTCATCCTTGGTCACCAGGTAGCGTCCGAGGTCGGACTCGGTGAGGTTGCCCCGAGCCTGGAAGTAATCGCCCATGACCCCGAATTTCTGGAACATGTTACCGCCGATATTCACCCCTTGATGACAGGAAATGCAGCCGTAGTCCTTGAAGCGCAGATAACCGTACTTTTCGTCGAGGGTGAGAATGTCGGTGTTGCCCTGCAGGTATTGATCAAAGCGCGAGTTGGCGCTGAGCAGCGTGCGCTCGTAGCTGGCCAGGGCGTTTTGCACATTACCCATGGTCACGCCGTCCGGGTAGGCATTGGCGAACGCGGTTTTATAGGTTGGGTCGGTGGCCAGCGTCTGCACCACGTGCTCCCAGTTGCTGCCCATTTCGCTGGGGCTCTGCACCACTTCGTGGACCTGGGTTTCCAGGGTGTCGGCCCGGCCATTCCAGAACTGGCGGAAGTTCAGGGTGGCGTTGAACACCGAGGGGGTGTTCATGGCGACCGGTTGGCCGTTGAAGCCGATGGAAAACGGTTTGTTGTCGGCGCCGCCGGTTTCCAGGTGATGGCAACCGGCGCAGGACAGGCTGCCATTGACCGACAAGCGCTGCTCATTGAACAACTGCCGACCGAGTTCGACCCGCAACGGATTTTGCTGTGGCGCGGCGGGTAACGGTTTGAGCGGTTCGTCCAGCGCAGCGCCGGAGGCGGTCAGAGAGATCGCCAGCAATAAAACCGCAAGCAAGTGGGCACGGTAGGGCGACATTGGTTATTTCCTTGGCGGTTGGCCTGAGTGTCGTGGCGCGTCGCTTATGTCTGGGCTGATGGAAGTGGTTTCACTGACATCAAGTAATGTGCAAACGCATCCGGTGCCACGGCTTTGCTGAAGTAATAACCCTGGCCTTCCTCGCAGTGGTGAGCCTTGAGGAAATCCAATTGTTCTAGGGTCTCCACGCCTTCAGCGATAACCGTCAGTTTGAGGCTCTTGCCCAGGCTGATGATGGCGTTGACGAGGGCGGCATCACTGCTGTCGCGGCTCAAGCCGCGAATGAACGACTGGTCGATTTTCAGCACGTCGATGGGAAACCGCCGCAGGTAGCTCAGGCTGGAATAACCGGTACCGAAGTCGTCGATGGCCAAGCGCACGCCCAAGGCCTTGATCCGGTTCAGGGCGGTCACGGTGGCGTCGATGTTCTGCATCAACACCCCTTCAGTGATTTCCAGCTCCAGCCGCGTAGGATCCATACCGGTCTGCTTCAATATCTGTTCGATGACATCGACAAAATCGCGCTGCCGGAAGTCGATGGCCGACACGTTCACCGAGATGCAGATTTTCGGCAGGCCGGCCGCCTGCCAGATACACGCCTGCCGACAGGCCTGGGCCATCACCCATTTGGTCAACGGCACAATCAAGCCGCTGTCTTCGGCCACGGCGATGAAATCCGAAGGATAAACCCAGCCTTGCCCGGGTTTTTCCAGCGGATCAACGCTTCGGCGCCGACCACCTGACCGCTGCTCAGGTCTATTTTTGGTTGGTAATGCAGCACAAACTCATTGCGTTCCAGGGCCAGGCGAATGCCCGATTCAATGCTCTGCTGTTCCCGGGCACGCTGGTTCATTTCGTCGATAAAGAAGCTGAAATCGTTCGGGCCGTTTTCCTTGACGTTGCGCATCGCGGTTTCGGCTTTCTTGATCAGCACGATGGCGTCCAGGCCATCCTCGGGGTAAATGCTGATCCCCAGGCTGGCGGTGACGCTCAGGTCGTGGCCGGCGATATGCTGGGGAGTACGGATGGCACTCAAGAGTTTTTCGGCGATGCCCTTGGTCTGCTGCGGATGGCGAACGTCCGCCAGGATCACCACGAACTCATCGGAGCCATAGCGAAACACCGAGTCTGACTCGCGCACGCTCGCCACCAGGCTCTGTCCGACCCGTTTGAGCATCTCGTCACCGGCCGGATGCCCCAGGGCGTTGTTGATGCGCTTGAAACGGTCGAGCCCGAGAAACATCACCGCCAGTTGTCTGTCGTGGCGCCGGGACAAGGCCAGGGACTGGTTCAAACGGTCTCCGAGCAAGGTGCTGTTGGGCAACTCGGTGAGGACGTCGTACTGCAACAAGTGCGAGACCTTGAGCAACTCATGCACCCGGGCTTCGATGGTCTGCTCCAGGCTCAGTACTTTATTGGCGGCGTCCTGGGCCATCTGCCATTTCCAGGTCAGGGCGCTGGCCATCTGACGGATTTCCAGGCTGTCGAAAGGCTTTTTCAGCACCAGCAACTGGTCGCCGAATTCGAGCCGCTCGGCCATGGCTTCCCAGCTGTAGTCCGAATAAGCGGTGCACAGGGCGATTTGCAGGTGCGGGTCGGCCTTCCACAGTTGCTCGATGGTTTCCAGCCCGTCCCAGCCCGGCGGCATGCGCATGTCGGTGAACGCCAAGGCATACGGGCGTCCTTCGGCGCTGGCGCGCTTGACCAGCTCCAGGGCTTCCTGGCCCTGGTAAGCGGAATCGAGCTCAAAGGTCAGCCGGTCGGGTGGCAGAATACCGAACAGTGCTTCCTCAGTACCGGCCAGGTCCTGTTCCCCTTCGGCGTCGGGGTCGAGGATTTTGCGGAAGTCATGATGAATCGACGGCGTGTCGTCGATGATCAGGATGCGCCGGTTGGTCCGAACGAAAGGCGACTTCATCCGTTTTCCTCCGTGGAGCGCCGGGGATCGTCCAGGGTGCGGCCGCTGTCATTGCCCGAGGGCACGATGCTGCCGGCCTTCAGCAGCTCGGCGGCCTGTTGGCTGCTGACCGCTTTGCTGAAGAAGTAGCCCTGAGCGTTCATCGGTGAGCCGGTGGCCATCAGCGAACTGCGTTGCTCCTGGGTTTCGACGCCCTCGGCGATGATGCCGATCCCCACCTCGCGGGCAAAATTGATGATGGCTCGCAAGGTGTTCGCGCTGGCCGGGTCCTGGGCGGCAGTGTCGATAAACGCCTGGGCAAGTTTCAGGTGATTGACCTGGTAGGTCTTGAGGTAGTCGAACGAGGAATATTCGGTGCCGAAGTCGTCGATGGCGATCTTCACCCCCAGCTCCCGCAGCCGTGGCAGCACATCGTTGTGGGTCCACTTGGTCTGGGCCAGGGTCGCTTCGGTGACATCGAAGCGCAGGTCCCACGGGCACAGTTCCCAGCGCGCGGTGGTGCGCAGCACGTCATAGATCAGTTCCGGCCCGCTCTTGAGCTGGGCCAGGGACAGCTTGATCGCGATCACCGGGGGTGCCATGTCTTCGTCGCGCCACTGGCGCATCTGTCGGCAGGCTTGATCCAGCACCCAGTGGCCAAGAGCGACGATGGTCCCGGTTTTTTCGGCGGCTGGCAGGAACGCCGGGCCTTCGAGAATCCCGCGGGTGGGATGGTTCCAGGTGACCTGGGCTTCCATGCCGAGGATCTTGCCGCTGCTCAGCTCCACTTCCGGCCAGTAATGCAGTTCGAGCTCTTCGTGTTCGATGGCGGTTTTCAGTTCGCTGGCGATGGTCATGCGCTCGACCACTTCCTGATTGATCTCCTCGGAATGGAAGTGATATTGGTTGCGGCCCTGCTCCTTGGAGCGATAGAGCGCCATGTCGGCCTGGGTCAACAGGCTGTCGGCGCTGAGGATTTCCGCGGTGCAACTGCTGATGCCGATGCTGACCGAGGCCCGGACATCGTTGCCGGCCAGGGAGTAGGGCTGCACCAGCGCATCGCGGACCTTCACCGCCAGCGCCGCAGACTGGGTCGGGTCGCTGACATCGAGTTGCAGGATGGCGAACTCGTCACCACCGAGCCGGGCGACCACGTCGTTTTCGCGTACGCAGGCCTTGATCCGCCGGGCCACCTCTTGCAGCAACAAGTCGCCCACCGGGTGGCCGAGGGTGTCGTTGATGCGCTTGAAGTGATCCAGGTCCAGGTAAAAAATCGCGAAGGCGGCCGCGCCCCGACGGGCGGCCGCGAAGGCCTGGTGCAGCCGTTCGATCAGGGTGGCGCGATTGGCCAGCCCGGTCAGCCCGTCGGTGCGGGCCAGCAGGGCGATTTTTTCTTCGGCCAGTCGGCGTTCAGTAATGTCGAGGATGATGCCTTCGACTTCCAGCAACCGGCCTTCAGCGTCGCGCACCGGGATATAGCGGTTTTCGACCCAGCGCCAGGCACCGTCGCCGGTGCGCATGCGAAATTCGATGGAGGCGCCCTCGGCATGGCGATCCAGCACCCGTGCCATGGCGCTGTCGACCTTCGGCAGGTCGTCGGGGTGAATCAGCTCCTTGGACCAATTGGCCGACGCCACCAGTTTGGCCGCGATGTGACCGTACTTGGTGATGTTATGGGAGATGTACATCAACGGAAACGATGGTTCGCCGCGCAGCCGATACAGGATCGTCGGACTGTTCTGCACGATGATGTTGGCGTCGGACAATTCCAGGGTGCGCTCTTCAACCGCTTGTTCGAGCAGCGACATTTTCAGCGCCGCGTCTTCGGTCATTTGCCATTTGGCCGTGAGCGCACTGGCCATCTGGCGGATTTCGATCGCATCGAAAGGTTTTTTCAGGATCAGCAGGCGATCGCCCAGTTCCAGGCGTTCGTCGATGTCTTCCCAGGAATAGTCGGAATACGCCGTGCACAGCGCCACTTGCAACTTGGGGTCGACTTGCCACAGCCGTTCGATGGTTTCCAGGCCGTCCCAGCCCGGTGGCATGCGCATGTCGATGAATGCCATGGCGTAGGGCAGATCGTTGGCCAGTGCGGTTTCGACCATGTTCAGGGCTTCAAGGCCCTGAAACGCCGAATCGAGCACAAAGCTTTGCAACGTGATGGCCGCCGTTGATCCGAAAAGCGCTCTTTCGGTACTGTCCAGATCGTCGTCCTCGATTGACTGAGGGCTGAGGATCTTTTCGAAATCCCTATGGATCGTGGCGGTATCGTCAACGATGAGAATTCGCCGGTTGACCCGTGCAAGTAGCGTACTCATAGGGAGACGCCTGGGCCGACAGCAGTTCGAAACGGTCTGTTCATAGGGGCATCCTTTCCCTGATCACCTGGCCGAACGGTTACAGATTTGTGGATCCGAGTTCGCTGAGCATAGTCCTTTGTCTGAAATTCGCTTGGGTGTATGGGATGAATCAATAGCCGACAGTGTCTGAAAATCATCTAGCCTGTAGCTCAGGCTCCGGCAAGAGTGGATGTTTGCCGCCGCCTGACACAACGCAAGGCCCTGTTTCACTCGAGGTGACGCCATGGAAGAGCAACTCCCCACGAATTTGACCGATAAACCCAAGGTGTTACTGGTCGACGACGAAGAATCAATTCTCAACAGCCTGCGTCGGCTGTTGCGCGGCCAACCCTACGAGGTGCTGCTGGCCACCAGCGGTGCCCAGGCGCTGGAGATCATGGCGCAACACCGCATCGATCTGGTGATGACCGACGCGCGCATGCCCAACATGGATGGCGCCACCTTGCTGGCCCACATCCATCAGCTCTACCCGACGACTACGCGTATCTTGCTCACGGGTTACGCGGACCTGCCGACGATCATCAAGGCCATCAACGACGGGCAGATTCACCGCTACATCAGCAAACCCTGGAGCGACGAGGAAATGCTCCTGACCCTGCGCCAGGCCCTGGACCATCAGCATTCCGAGCGCGAACGTGTGCGCCTGGTGCAACTGACCCGGCAACAGAACGACCAGTTGAAAACCCTCAACGTCACCCTGGAAAAACACGTCGCGGCCCGCACCTGCGAACTGCAACAGACCGCCGACATGCTCGACCTGGCCTATGAAGAGCTCAAACGCAGCTATGTCACGGGCACCGAGGTGTTCTCGCTGCTGGCCAACTTGCGCCTGCCGCCGGCCAAGCAGACCAACCGCCAGATCATCGAGCTGGTGCGGGTGTACTGCAAACTCCATGGCCTGGACGAGGGCACCAGCCGGGACCTGACCATGGCTGCCGCGCTCTACAACATCGGCAAGCTGAGCTGGACCGACAGCATGATGATCACGCCGTCGGACATGCTCCATCACATTGACCGCGACCGTTATCGCGGGTACCCGAAGCAGAGTGAGTCGTTGCTGATGACCCTCGACCCGATGAAGGATGCTGCCCGCCTGATTCTGCACCACCAGGAGCGCTGGGACGGCAGCGGGTTCCCTGACAGGCTCAAGGGCGAGGCGATTCCGTTCGGTTCGCGGTTATTGAAACTGGCGGTGGATTTCATCGAGCTGCAGCGCGGGTTGATCCTGGAGCGGCAGATGAACAGCGACGAAGCGCTGGTGTATATCCGCAGCTATACCGGGCGTCTCTACGATCCCGAACTGGTGGAGGATTTCATCCAGGTCTGCGCCGCGTACCTGAGCGATGTGACGTTGGCCGACCCTTCGGTCAAAGTGCTGACCACGCGGGATCTGGCGGCGGGGATGATCCTGGCGCGTAACCTCAACGCCGACAACGGCATGTTGCTGCTCAATGCCGGCAAGGTGCTGAACGCACCGCTGGTGGACAAATTGATCGCCTTCGAAACCATGGAAGGCGCCAAGTACAGCATCTTCGTGAAAATCCCGGAAGAAGTCGAAGCGCTGTTGGAACGCGCGACTTCGTAAACGCTTCCCTCCAATGGTCGAACAACTGTAGGAGCAAGGCTTGCCCGCGATGGCGATTTCAATGGCGCCATCGCGGGCAAGCCTTGCTCCTACAGGTTATTCTTGCGCCTTTTAACCAAGGCCAACCTCGATCCATGACCCTTTCAGCCGCTGCCTCACCCCGCATCATCCGTATCGCCGCCGCCCTGTTGATCGGTCCCGATGGCCGCACGTTGCTCGTGCGCAAACGCGGCACCGAGGCGTTCATGCAGCCGGGCGGCAAGATCGAAGCCCATGAACAACCGGCCCACGCCCTGGCCCGGGAGCTGGAAGAAGAACTGGGCCTGGTCGTCGACCCGGCGCAAGCCACTTATCTGGGACAGTTTTCGGCACCCGCCGCCAACGAGCCGGGTTTTGTCGTACAGGCCGAGATGTTCTTGCTAAACATCGATTCAGACGTCTCGCCGGCGGCCGAGATCGAAGAGGTGCGCTGGATCGACCCGGCCACCGACGGCCACCTTACGCTGGCGCCATTGACACGGGACGTGATCCTGCCGTTTTATCGAGCCTCGTTGACCACGATCGCCTGATCAAAACAGGACCAAAGGACTGCCCCATGATCCCGCTCCAAGACTTGCTGATCTTCGCTGCCGCTGCATTGCTGATGGTCCTGACGCCGGGGCCGAACATGATCTACCTGATCTCCCGTTCGATCTGCCAGGGGCGCAAGGCCGGCGTTACCTCGTTGCTTGGCGTGGTGGCGGGGTTCTTCGTGCATTTGTTCGCTGCCGCGGCCGGTTTGACCGCGGTGTTTCTGGCCGTGCCAATGGCCTATGAAGTGCTGAAATGGGCCGGTGCCCTGTACCTGGTGTGGCTGGCCTGGCAGGCCGTCAAACCCGGTGCTCGCTCGCCGTTCGAGGCCCGGCAATTGCCGGCGGATTCGTCGCGCAAACTGATCGCCATGGGCTTTCTCACCAGCGCCCTGAATCCGAAGATTGCGGTGTTTTACCTGTCGGTGTTTCCGCAGTTCATCAGCCCGGAACATGGTTCGGTGTTTACCCAAAGCATTATTCTGGGCCTGACCCAGATCAGTGTGAGTTTCGGCGTGAACCTGCTGATCGCATTGTTCGCTGCCGGTATCGCCTCGTGGTTCGTCAAGAACCCGACCTGGCTGGCGGTGCAGCGTTATTTCATGGGGTTTGTGCTGGCGGCACTGGCCGTGCGGCTGATGCTTGAACAACGCAAGGCGGCTTGACCATGTGGATCGAACGACTGGATGCCAGCCATGCCCTGGACTATCGGGCGTTGATGCTCGAAGCCTACGACTTGCATCCGCAAGCGTTCACTTCCAGCGTACGCGAGCGCGCCACGATGCCGTTGAGCTGGTGGGAATCGCGGTTGACCAGCAAACTCGACGCGGTATTTGGCGCGTTCGAGGATCGCCAGTTGGCCGGTATCGTCGGCCTGGCCTTCGAACCCCGGGAGAAGGCCCGGCACAAGGCGACGTTGTTTGGCATGTACGTGTCTGGCACGGTCCGCCAGCAGGGGCTCGGCTTTCAACTGGTACAGGCGGCGTTGGCTGAAGCGCAAAACCATCCGGGCCTGAGGCTGATCCAGTTGACCGTCACCGCTGGCAATGAAGCCGCGTTCAACCTTTACCAGCGTTGCGGCTTCATCCAGTACGGCCTCGAACCGTTGGCGGTACGAGTGGGCGAGGACTACTTCGACAAGATCCATATGTGGCGCGAGATCTAAAACCACCGCGAACTCCTGTAGGCGCTAGGCTTGCCCGCGATGAACGATAACGCGGTCTGGCTGAAGGACCGCATCAACCTTATCGCGGGCACGCCTTGCTCCTACAGGGGATGTGTCCTGTTAGCGAACCGCGCTAACACCATCCAGCGTCGAAAACGACGTGTCCTTTGCCGTCAGCAAAAAATCGCGCATATACGGCGCATCCAGCATGTCCGCGCGAATACCGGCGTACAGCGTCGCAAACAACCCTTTCTCACCCAGCCGCTTGGCCTTCACATAACCCCGTGAGCTGTATTCATGCAGCGCCCAATGTGGCACGCCGCACACGCCGCGACCGCTGGCCACCAGTTGCATCATCATCACCGTCAATTCCGAGGTGCGGACCTGGGCCGGTTCGACGTCGGCCGGCTCCAGGAAGCGGGTGAAGATATCCAGCCGGTCCCGTTCCACCGGGTAAGTGATCAAGGTTTCGGTGAGCAGGTCTTCCGGGACGATGTACGCCTTGTTCGCCAACCGGTGCTGATTGGCCACCGCGAGCATCGCTTCATAGGTGAACAACGGCACATAAGTGATCCCGGCCAGTTCCAGCGGGTCGGAGGTCACCACCAGATCCAGATCGCCACGGGCCAGGGCCGGCAGCGGCGCGAAGGAGAAGCCCGAGGCCAGGTCAAGTTCGACTTCCGGCCAGGCATCGCGGAACTGGTCGATGGTCGGCATCAGCCACTGGAAGCAACTGTGGCACTCGATCGCCATGTGCAGGCGCCCGGCGGTGCCGCCGGCCAGCCGCGCGATGTCGCGCTCGGCGCCACGCAGCAGCGGCAGGGTCGCGTCGGCCAGTTGCAGCAGGCGCAAACCGGCGCTGGTGAAACGCACCGGTTTGGTCTTGCGCACGAACAACGGCATGCCCATGCGCTCTTCCAGTTCCTTGAACTGGTGAGACAGGGCCGACTGGGTCAGGTGCAGGCGGTCGGCCGCATCCACCAGGCTATCGGCTTCGCGCAAGGCGTGCAGGGTCTTCAGGTGACGGATTTCAAGCACCGGGGGCTCCATGAGTAAAACTTGTGATGAACACGAAAAGGTTGAGTTTGTCTCATGTTGGCTTGTCTGTCGACAATAGGGACATGTCTTACAACCTCTTTCATAGGAAGAAATTCACCATGGCTCTGGCCCACACACTTGGTTTCCCGCGCATCGGTGCTGACCGCGAACTGAAAAAAGCCCTCGAATCCTACTGGAAGGGCGATCTCGATCAGGATGGGCTGAACCGCGTCGGCCGCCAACTGCGCGCCACCCACTGGCAATTGCAGAAAGACGCCGGCATCGACCTGCTGCCGGTGGGCGATTTCGCCTGGTACGACCAGGTGCTGAGCCATTCCCTGGCCTTCGGCGTGGTTCCCGAGCGTTTCGACAGCACGCTGGATGCTGGCGGCCAGCCGACCCTCGACACGCTGTTCGCCATGGCCCGGGGCGCGACCGCAGCCAGTTGCGGCAGCGCCCACTCCAAAGCGCCATACGCCCAGGAACTGACCAAGTGGTTCGACACCAACTACCACTATCTGGTCCCGGAATTCAGCGCTGACCAATCGTTCAAGCTGAGCTGGAACCAACTGTTCGACGAAGTCGAGGAAGCCAAGGCCCTCGGTCATAACGTCAAACCGGTGATCGTCGGCCCTTTGACTTACCTGTGGCTGGGCAAGGGCAAATCCAAGGGGGTGGCGACGACTTCGACAAGCTCGACCTGCTGGAACGCCTGCTGCCGGTCTACAACGAAATCCTCGGCCGCCTCGCCGAACAAGGCGTGGAATGGGTGCAGATCGACGAGCCGATCCTGACCCTCGACCTGCCGCAAGCCTGGAAAAGTGCCTTCGAGCGCGCCTATCACATCCTTCAATACTCGCCGCTGAAAAAACTCGTGGCGACCTACTTCAGTGGTCTGGAAGACAACCTCGGCCTGGCCGTCAGCCTGCCGGTGCAAGGTCTGCACATCGACGCGGTGCGCGCGCCGGATCAACTCGGCCAGGTGCTGGATCGTCTGCCGACCTACAAGATTTTGTCGGTGGGCCTGGTCAACGGTCGCAACGTCTGGCGCTGCGAGCTGGAGCAAGTGTTGGCGCAACTGCAACCGGCGCAAGAGCGCTTTGGCGACAACCTGTGGGTCAGCAGTTCCTGCTCGTTGCTGCACAGCCCGGTGGACCTGGAGCGTGAAGACAAACTCGACCCGGAACTGAAATCCTGGCTGGCCTTTGCCGTGCAGAAGTGTGGGGAAATCGCCGTCCTGCGTGATGCCCTCAACGATCCGCAATCACCCAGGGTGCAAGACGCTTTGGCCGAAAGTCGTGCGATCCAGGCCAGTCGCGCCCAGTCGCCACGCATCCACAAAGCTGAAGTTCAGGCACGGATCAATGCCATCAGCGCCAAAGACAGCCAACGCCATTCGCCGTTCGCCAAGCGCATCGAACAACAGCGCGCTCGGCTGAAACTGCCAGCGTTCCCGACCACCACCATCGGCTCGTTCCCGCAGACCGGTTCGATTCGTCTGGCCCGCCAGGCCTTCAAGCAAGGCAAGCTCTCGGCCAACGACTACACCGACGCCATGCACAGCGAAATCCGCCACGCCGTGCAAATCCAGGAACGCCTGGGCCTGGACGTGCTGGTGCACGGTGAAGCCGAGCGCAACGACATGGTCGAGTACTTCGCCGAGCAACTGGACGGTTACCTGTTCACCCGCTTCGGCTGGGTCCAGAGCTACGGGTCGCGCTGCGTCAAACCGGCCGTCATCTACGGCGACCTGAGCCGCCCGAACGCCATGACCGTCGACTGGATCAGCTACGCGCAAAGCCTGACCGACAACGTCATGAAAGGCATGCTCACCGGTCCCGTGACGATGCTGATGTGGTCGTTCCCGAGGGAAGATGTGTCGCGCAAAATCCAGGCGCAACAACTGGCCCTGGCCCTGCGCGACGAAGTGCTCGATCTGGAAAACGCGGGCATCAAAATCGTCCAGATCGACGAAGCCGCGTTCCGCGAAGGCCTGCCACTGCGCCGGGCGCAATGGCAGGCCTACCTCGACTGGGCGGTGGAAGCCTTCCGCTTGAGCGCCTCCGGTGTGCGCGATGAAACCCAGATTCATACCCACATGTGCTACAGCGAATTCAACGACGTGATCGAGTCCATCGCGGCGATGGACGCCGACGTAATCACCATCGAAACCTCACGTTCGGACATGGAATTGCTCGAGGCCTTCGAAGCCTTCGACTACCCGAACGACATTGGCCCGGGTGTGTATGACATCCACTCACCACGGGTGCCGGACACGGCCGAGATGGTCAAGTTGCTGAGCAAAGCCGTGAAGCGGATTCCGGCAGAGCGGTTGTGGGTGAATCCGGATTGCGGGTTGAAGACTCGGGGCTGGCCGGAGACCGAGGCGGCGTTGGTGAATATGGTAGCGGCGGCGCGGCAGCTGCGTAGTCAGTTGGCTTAAGGACGCCTTCGCGAGCAGGCTCGCTCCGACATTGGATTGATGTTGAACACAACATTTGTGATCGACAAGAATCCTGTGGGAGCGAGCCTGCTCGCGATTGAGCGATAACGCGGTCTCCAAAATGACCGCTCGGCAAACTTCATCAAACTGTCATGCAACTGTGGCAGCGCGCTTGAACAAACTTCATCAGACTCGCGCTCTACTGGGGTTCTGCGTTTCGGTGTTTTTCATGCGTGTATTTTTTCTTCTGGCCGCGCTGCTATTCAGCCTGCCGTCCTTTGCGGCTTCGCGTTGCGATGTCAACGTTCCGACCGAGCATGTCGATCTGGCGCAGGTGAGCCTGGCGTACCAGAGCATTGGCCGTGCGTCTGATCCGGCACTGCTGCTGGTGATGGGCCTCGGGGGTCAGTTGATTCACTGGCCCGACGAGGTGGTGGTGGCGCTGTGTCAGCAGGGATTTCGAGTGATTCGCTACGACAACCGCGATGTCGGGCTGTCGACCTGGCGCCAGGCGCCGGCCAACGCCAACCTGACGTTTGAAGTGCTGCGCTACAAACTCGGCTTGCCGGTGGCGGCGCCGTACACGTTGAGCGACATGTCCGAGGACGCGTTGGGCCTGATGGATGCGTTGCACATCACACAATTCCACGTATTGGGTGCGAGCATGGGCGGAATGATCGCCCAGCATCTGGCAGCCATGGCGCCGCAGCGGGTCGAGAGCTTGACGTTGATCATGACCAGTTCCGGGGCCGAAGGCTTGCCGGCGCCGAGTGCCGCGCTGGTGCAGTTGTTGTCGCGCCGGGGCGCGCCGAATCGCGAAGTGGCGCTGGAGCAACAAGCCGATTTGCTCGCGGCCCTGAGCAGCCCAATGGTGAGTGATGACCGCAAGGTACTGCTGCAACAGGCGGCGGCCTCGTATGACCGGGCGTTCAACCCGGAAGGGGTGAAGCGTCAGATCATGGCGATCCTCGCCGAACCGAGCCGGGTGGCGTTGCTCAACCAATTGCGCGTACCGACGCTGGTGGTGCACGGTACGGCAGATCCGCTATTGCCGGTGATGCATGGCGTGCACCTGGCGGCGCATATTCGTGGCAGCCAGTTGAAGCTGATCCCGGGCATGGCCCATCGCTTCCAGGAAGCGTTCAAGGCGCCTTTGCTGGCGGCGGTGTTGCCGTACTTGCAGGCCCACCGCGAAGACACCTCGCACTGGGCGCAGATTGAGCCGGTGGCGGCCCCGAACCTTTTGTAATCCCCAATCCCCTGTAGGCGCGAAGCTTGCTCGCGAAAGCGCTATGTCAGCCAACATCAATGTTGAGTTGATGGCCCTTTCGCGAGCAAGTTTCGCTCCTGCAGGGGGAGGGCAGTGGTGGCTTTCAGGGATCTACTGCAACCTCAGGCCTGTCAGGTGTATCGTTCAAACTTTCCGGCGCGAATAAAGCCTGCGAGGTGTGCGATGAGTAACTCCCTGAAAATTGATTTCGTCAGCGACGTGTCCTGTCCCTGGTGCGTCGTCGGCCTGTACGGCCTGGTCCGGGCGCTGGACCAATTGGGTGACGAAGTGCAGGCCGAGATCCGTTTTCAGCCGTTCGAGTTGAACCCGAACATGGGCCCCGACGGCCAGAACATCACCGAGCACATCACCGAGAAATACGGCTCGACCCCCGAACAATCACAGAAAAATCGCGAGATGATTCGCGCCCGTGGCGCCGAAGTCGGGTTTGCCTTTCGCACCGACGGCAACAGCCGCATCTACAACACGTTCGATGCTCACCGCTTGCTCTACTGGGCGGGGCTGGAAGGGTTGCAGTTCAATTTGAAAGAGGCGCTGTTCAAGGCGTATTTCACTGATGGCGGTAACCCGTCCGATCCTCGGCAACTGGCGCAGGTTGCTCAAAGCGCAGGGCTGGACAAGGCGCGGGCCGAGGCGATTCTGGCGTCGGACGAATACGCCAAAGAGGTGAAAGAGCAAGAGCAGTTGTGGCTGGCGCGCGGCGTCAGCTCGGTGCCGACGGTGGTGTTCAACGGGCAATACGCGGTCAGTGGCGGGCAGCCGGTGGACACCTTTGTCGGGGCGATCCGGCAGATCATGAGTGAGGCCAAGGGCGGTACCGTCAACAACTGACACCGTGCAGCTCCTGCAGAGGATGTCGTATGAGGCGGTGATCAGCGGACGATCTTGTCCACGTGAATTCCCAATTTCTTCAGCCGATACCAGAAGCTGCGCTCGGATATCCCGATCAACTGCGCCGCCGCCGCCTGCACGCCATTGCTCTGTTGCAGGGCCGCCAGGATGTAGGTCTTTTCAACTTCCGCCAGGGCCGCTTCCAGATCCGTCGGCACGCCGTTGTTTTCAACCAGCGGCACGCTGCCATCGCTCGGCCGTGAGGCAAACAGATACGCCGGCAGGTCATCGTCTTCGATCACCGTCCCGCTTGCGACGATGGTCGCCCGCTCCACGCAGTTTTGCAGTTCGCGAATATTCCCCGGCCACGAATAATTGGCCATGGCATTCAACGCCTCCGGGCTGAACCCGCTAAAACGTTTACCCGCCGCCCCTCCGAGGGTATGGGCGAAATGCCGGGCCAGCGGGGCGATGTCTTCGACCCGTTCACGCAGGGCAGGCAGCGGAATCGGGAACACGTTGAGGCGGTAGTACAAGTCTTCGCGAAACTCCTTGTTGGCCACCGCGTCCAGCAGGTTCTTGTTGGTGGCCGCGATCACTCGCACATCGACCTTGCGCTCACGTGGGTCGCCCACCGGCTCGATCACCCGTTCCTGCAGGGCACGAAGAATTTTCGCCTGCAACGCCAAGGGCATTTCGCCGATTTCATCGAGAAACAGCGTGCCCTTGTCAGCCTGCTGGAAGCGCCCGACCCGGTCCGCTACCGCACCGGTAAACGCGCCTTTGCGATGGCCGAACATTTCGCTTTCCAGCAAGCCTTCGGGGATTGCCGCGCAGTTGACGGCCACAAACGGTTTGCCGGCGCGATTGCCGTGTTTGTGGATCGCCCGGGCGACCATTTCCTTGCCGGTGCCGCTTTCGCCGGTCAGCAGGATGGTCGCGTTGCTTTCGCGCACCGAGTCGATCGCTTGCAGTACTTGCCGAAAACTCGGGCTGTCGCCCACCAGGCTGTCGATCTGCTTGTGTTCGTCGAGTTCGGCGCGCATGCGCTGGTTGTCTTTGAGGATGTCGCGAAATTGCAGGGCCTTGCTGACAGTGATGTCCAGCTCATCGATGTCGAACGGCTTGGCGATGTAGTCGAAGGCGCCGTTGCGCATCGACTGCACGGCGTTTTTCACCGTGCTGTAGGCGGTCATGACGATCACCGGCAACTGCGGAAAGCGGTGTTTGATTTCCGCCAGCAATTGCGGGCCGTCCATGCCGGGCATGCGCCAGTCGCTGATCACCAGGTCGATGTCTTCGGCCTCCAGCACTTTGAGCGCGTGCAGGCCGTTGCCGGCGGTGAAGACCGTGATCTCGTTCTGACTCAGGGCCGATGCCAGCAGGTCGCAGAGCTTGGGCTCGTCGTCGACCACCAGTACGTTATGTGTCATCGCTTGCCTCGTCGAAGTCTTCACCATTGGCCGGAATGTACAGGCTGAAGGTCGCCCCGGCATCTTTTTCGCTGGTGCACTCGATGCGCCCATCATGGTTTTCCATGATCGAAAACACCTTGGCCAGGCCCAGCCCGGTGCCGGAGGCCTTGGTCGTGACAAACGGGGTGAAAATTCGTTCGAGCATGTCTGGCTCTATGCCCTGGCCGGTGTCCGACACGCTGAGGATGGTGTGCGTGGCATCACGGCGGATGCCCAGGGTCAGTTGGCCGCCGTCGGGCATGGCGTCGATGGCGTTGACGATCAGGTTCAGCCCGGCCTGCTTGAGCTGGCGCGCATCGGCGTAAAGGGTCGCGCCGGGGGCCTGGTCGTCGATGTGCACGTCAATGTGATGGCTGGCCAGTTCCGGGGCGCAGAAGCCGACCAGTTCATCCACCAACGGCCGGGCGGGTTGCGTCGAACGCAGCGGCGCGCTGGGTTTGGCGAAATCGAGAAAATCGGTGATCAAGTCGTTGATCCGGCTGACTTCGCTGACCACGTATTCCAGGTGACGCTTGTCGGTCTCGGGCAAATCGGCACGTCGGTGCAGCAGTTGGGTGGCGGTCTTGATGATGCCCAGCGGGTTGCGGATTTCATGGGCCAGGCCCATGGCGACTTCGCCCAGTGCGTGCAAGCGGTCGCGGCGGCGCAATTGCGATTCGAGATTTTGCAACTCGCCGAGGCGTTCGCTCATGTGGTTGAAGGTGCTGCTCAACTCCGCCAGTTCATCGCCACCGGTCACTGACAAGCGCTGGCGATAATCCCCGGCAATCACCGCTTGCACGCCTTTGGACAAACCGCGCAACGGTTGGGTCAGGCGTTGCGACACCAGCCAGCCAACGCCCAGGGAGGCGGCTGAGCTGAGGAGGAAAATCAGGATGAACAGATTGCTTTGATTGACCAGCCCGACCAGGCTGGTGTGGCGCAGCAGGCCGCTGAAAATTACGCCCTGGAGATCGCCGTTTTCGTTGAGGATCGGCCGATAGATACCGCTGTAACGGCTGGTGAATTGCTCGGTCGGCTGCTTGGTGGTGCGCAGAATCTGTTCGATTTTTCCGGCACGGCCGCCGGGTGATCCTCGAAGCGCTGACTGGAGAAAATCTCCGAAAAGCCATCGCCCCTGGCCAGGTACAAACGCAAGTCCAGCGAGTGCACATCGGAAACACTGGTCAGGAAGCTGTTGTCGAGGTAGGTGGCAATCACCAGTTTGTAAGCGACGCCGTTCTGTTCGGTCTCGAAGGTCGACACCACTGCGCCGGTCGCGACACCGCCGATTTGCAAGGTTTGCAACACGGCTTTGGGGGCGGTGCTGATCTGCCGGATGATGTCATCGGCGGCGGTGCTGAACACTACTGCATGGTCGCTGCTGCGCACCAGGGCGACCGCGTCGATGCCCATGGAGTCAGCGATGTCGGTAGTCATGCGGTTGTGGCGCCCCGCAAACTTATCAATCTGCGGGCGGGTGTAGCGCAGAAACAACTGCGCCACCCTGGCGTTGTCCCGCAGGATTTCGCTGATCTCGTCCTCGACGATCTTGGTCGATTCCTGCAGCCAGATACGCACGTTGCTGTCGAAGATCTGCGACAGGGTGGTGGCCGCCAGTTCGGCGGCGATCATGGTCGGGATCACGCTGACCAGCCAGAAGGCCAGGACCAGTTTGCGTTGCAGGCTCCAGCCGGAGAGGGCGAAGGGTCGGGCGTTGGCAGGTCGGCGTTTGGTCATCGGGTTTCGCTTGTCGAAAGCCATGGCGGGTCGGTTCAGTTCGAATCGATAAACAGGTTCACTACAGGATATTGGGTGATGCCTGGGTCAATACAGTAGCCGACATTGCCCCGCCAGTGGCGACCCGTCTACAACCGGGTTTGCCAGGCTGTCAGGCTAACTGACGATACTCTTCGCACAGGGGGAGCGGGGCGGAGCGTTGTTGCATGAAGCGCTGATCGATGAAGTCTACGCTCAGTTCAATCACCCGGCGGTATTGCAGGTCGACGGTGATCATGTGATAGCAGTCGTCCAGCAAGACCTTGACCACCGGCCCGCCGAGTTTGCGTTCGACGTAATCGGCGTTCCAGCGGCTGGTGATGTCGTCTTCGATGGAGTGCACAACCAACGCCGGTGTGGTGATCGACGGCATGCGTTTTTTCACCACGGCGTTGAGTCGGTGCAGTTCGCGAACGGTCACGCCTTCCATCGTCAGCAAACCGGCCTGGCTGCTTTCGCCTTCTTTCATCTGGCGCTCGACGATAGCCCGCAGGCGTTCGTTCTTGATGCCGTAAGGTGGTTTTTCTTCGAAGCTGCACAGGTTCACGCCGAACGGGATTTTCATCAGCAACGGGGTGAGGAACGCCAGTTTGTTGATGCTCCAGCCGTCGTAGCGCAGGGTCGTCGAATACAGCATCAACCCTTCGATTTGCCCGGGGTGCTCGGCGGCCAGGTACATCGACATGACCGCGCCCATGGACAAGCCACCGACGAATACCCGTTCGTGCTTGCGCCGTACACCGACGAAGGTGTTGCGCACGCTTTCGTACCAGTCGCGCCAGCCAGTGGCTTGCAGGTCGGCGTTGCCCCCGCAGTGCCCGGCCAGGGTCGGCACGTAGACCGTGTGCCCGGCTTTCGCCAGGCCCATGGCCACCCGACGGAGTTCCGTCGGGGTGCCGGTGAGGCCGTGGATCAACACCACCGCGACCTCCCCTGTGCCGAGAACGAAACCGGCGTTGCCCTCGCCTAGATCGATCTCGTCTGCTCTTGGAAAAGAGTCGCTCATCGCTTCATGGCCCGGAAAGCAGGCGGTCGAGCAGGGCCAGACCGAGGTCGATTTCCGGGTAGCTGATTTCCAGCGACGGCGCCAGGGTGATCACGTTCTTGTAGTAACCGCCTACGTCGAGGATCAGGCCCAGGCGTTTGCCGTCGATTTCGATGTCGCCCTTCATGCCTTCGTCGACCATGAAGTCCAGGGTGGCCTTGTCCGGTGTGAAACCATCCGGGCCACAGATTTCGCAGCGCAGGGCCAGGCCCAGGCCATCGACGTCGCCGATGATCGGGTAGCGTTTTTGCAGGTCTTTCAGGCCTTCAAGGAAGTATTTGCCCTTGGCCATGACCATTGCGCCGTAATCGACTTCGCTGGTCATTTTGAACATTTCCAGACCTACCGCTGTACCCAACGGGTTGGACGCGAAGGTGGAGTGAGTCGAACCTGGCGGGAAGATTTTCGGGTTGATCAGTTCTTCTTTGGCCCAGATGCCGCCCAGCGGGTTCAGGCCGTTGGTCAGTGCTTTACCGAAGACGATCACGTCCGGTTTGACGTCGAAGTGTTCGATCGACCACAGCTTGCCGGTACGCCAGAAGCCCATCTGGATTTCGTCGACGACCATCAGGATGCCGTGCTGATCCAGCACGTGCTTGAGTTCGCTGTAGAAGTTCATCGGCGGGATGACGTAGCCGCCGGTGCCCTGGATCGGCTCGACGTAGAAGGCTGCGTATTCGCACTGATTGGTTTTCGGGTCCCAGACGCCGTTGTATTCGGTCTCGAACAGGCGAGCGAAATTCTGCACGCACTGGCTGCCGTATTCTTCCTTGGTCATGCCTTTCGGGCCGCGGAAGTGGTACGGGAACGGGATGAAGTTGGCGCGCTCGCCGAAGTGGCCGTAGCGGCGACGATAGCGGAAGCTGGAGGTGATCGACGACGCGCCGAGGGTGCGGCCGTGGTAGCCGCCTTCGAAGGCGAACATCAGGCTCTTGCCGTTGGAAGCGTTGCGCACCACTTTCAGCGAGTCCTCGATGGACTGCGAACCGCCGACGTTGAAGTGTACGCGACCGTCGAGGCCGAACTTGTTCTTGGCATCGACTGCGATCATTTCCGACAGTTCGATTTTGCCTTTGTGCAGGTATTGGCTGGCGATCTGCGGCAGGGTATCGATCTGCTGTTTCAGCGCGTTGTTCAGGCGCGGGTTGGCGTAACCGAAGTTAACGGCCGAGTACCACATTTGCAGGTCGAGGTAAGCCTGGTCTTCGGTGTCCCAGACGTAGGAACCTTCGCAACGGCTGAAAATACGTGGCGGGTCGATGTAGTGAACGGTGTCGCCGTAAGAGCAGTACTTGGCTTCTTTATCCAGAAGAACCTGGTCTTCGGGAGTAGCAATTCGGATATCAGACATGATTGAAGAGTTCCTGATTGTTTGACGCGTAGTCAGAAGAGGTTTCAAGGGCGAAAGCGGTGGCGTTGGCTGCGCGGCCGGCTGGCAGTCGGGCCAACAGGGCCGGAATCTCGGCGAAACTGTCGAAGCGGGCGTAGGCAATGCCGTTGCGCTCGCAGTGCTCGGCCAGGCGATCCTTGGCGAACACGAAGTCGGCGCTGGAGGCCACGCACATGTCGGACTGGCCGTCGCCGATCACCAACACCCGTTTGGTCTTGGGCGTGGACTTGCATTTGCAGTTGCCGGAAGCGGCGCGGCAGGCGTCGCTGGAGTACGGAAAGTCGATGCGCCAGCTCTCGTGATCGAGTTGACGCAAGCGGTTGGCGAGGATCGGCAACAGGGTGACGTAGTTGCGCGCGAGGATCCGCGCGATGCCTTGTTCGATGCCGTCGCTGACCACTTCAAGGGAGGCACCGAGGCCGATTACGTGATCGACGAAGTCGGGGAAGTCCGGGTCGATTTCGATCGTGTCGAAAAAGGCGAGCAATTCGGTCGGCGTGGCCTTGACCAGCGAGAGCTGGCGGCTGAGGCATTCACGCGAACCAATGTCGCCTCGCAGCCACTCATCTTCGATCGCTTCCCAGCTTGGGTCGGCGAAACGCTGGAGGATGCTGTCGATCACGTCGGTGCGGGTGATGGTCCCGTCGAAATCACACACGATATGCCAATCATTCATCTGCATTACCTATTGAGCAGGGCGCGCTGTTTGCGCTTGCCAAGGGGTAGAGCAGGGATTGTGCCAACCCGGTCCGGCCCGGTATTACCGGGGCTTTTGTACGGGGTTGTGTCAGGCAAGCTACAATTTTTGTAGCTTGCTACAAACAACATGAGTGCTTGCGCAGGATGGGCAAAACGAGGATTGATGCGCGCATGTTCAAATAAGGAAGTGCCTCATGGTGAGGATTACAGTTGTTTTATTCGCGGCGCTGACGTGCCTGTCGGCCCATGTCATGGCCGATGGCATCACGGGAGAGGCGGGTTTGGGCTTGAGTTATCAGCCCCACGATCCGACCGGCAGCCGTCACGAAACCCGGCCGGTGCCGTATCTCGATCTGGACTGGGGCGATGTCAGCCTCAGCACTGACGACGGTTTGACCTGGAGTGCCTTCAAGGCCAATGGCTTCAGCGCCGGGCCTTTTCTGAATTACCTGCCGGGGCGCACTGCCAACGGTGATTTGCAAGGCTTGCACGATGTGCCGGACATGGGCGTCGTCGGTGGTTTTGTGCAGTACGCGCCGGCTGATTTCTGGCGGGTATTTGCCTCGGTCGGCGAGGCTATCGGCGGCCCGGACGGCGTGGTCGGGCGCTTGGGCGGCGAGATCGGTTATCCACTGGGTGGCGGCGTGATCGGCAGCAGTAATCTGACGGCTCACTTTGCCGATGCCCAGCAGAACCAGGCGTTTTTCGGCGTCGGTGCCCACGCCTCGCAGAACTCGGGCATTGCCCGGTACAACGCCAGTGGTGGTTTGCAGAATGTCGCGCTGACCCAGAGCTTCGAGTTTCCACTGGCTCCGCATTGGTCGCTGGTGACCAGTGCCAGCTGGATTCACCTGACCGGCTCGGCGGCGGACAGCAGCATCGTCAAACAGGTAGGGAATCCCGATCAGGGTGAAGTGCAGGCGGCGGTGGCTTACAAGTTCAAGTGACTTTCGAACTCACCGCTGAAACCTGTAGGAGCAAGGCTTGCCCGCGATGGCGTCCTTGAGGTCGCCACGCTTTTGTATCCCCGCTAACCCCTGTAGGAGCTTTCGGCAGCTCCTACAGAGTGTCAGGCAGATGCAGTCAACGTGTTGAGGTCAGGTCTGTTCACCCTCGGCCAGCAACGCAATCCCGCCAATAATCACCGCCACACCCACCCAATGCAGCAGGCTGATCTGCTCGCCCAGCCCCAGCCACGACCCCAACAGCACCCCGACAAACACCAATGAACTGAGCGGAAACGCCAGGGACAAACTGCTGCGGCGCAAAATCAGCATCCACACAAAGAACGCGCCGATGCCGCAGCCCACCGCAAACAGCACGCCGGGGTCGACGATCACGGCTTGTAGCCATTGCAGGCTGAAGGTCATCTGCCCCAACTGATCGCCACCGACTTTGGTTGCAATCTGCCCGGCACTCTCCAGAAGAATCAGCAGCGCCCAAAGCACCACCGTGCCCAGTCGCCCGTGCAGCCAATCCATCCCGTTATTCCTTTTGCTGATCAATTGCGCGTCAGGCATTGCCGGCACACGCGAGCATTACGCCCACCGTAATCACCACGGTCGCGAGCCAGCGTCGGCGGCTGACGGTTTCACCCAGCACCACTTTGCCCGCCAGCACCACGCCGCAATAGGCCAGCGCCCCGGCGGGGAACAACAGGCTCAGGGGCGCGCGGGACAAGGCTTCCAGCCAGACGAAAAACTCCAGCGCATAAGCGCCGATTCCAGCCCACAGCAGAGGTGCGTTGAACACCTGGCCCCAGAACGCGTTCAGCCGGAAACCGCCTTCGAGTTCCGGCAAACGGTCCAGGCCGAGCTTGAAGCAGAGCTGGCCGATGACGTCCAGCACAATGGAAAAGGCCACCAGCAGGATGACGGTCAGCGTCAGGTCGGGATCTAGGAAGGTCACGGTCAGGATTCACCCTTTGGTGGACGCTCCCAGACACCGGGTTCATCACACATGAAGGCCGGCCGAGAGGGCTTTGGGGGTAAATGCAAAGGGCGGGCCAGTCATCAGCGCCGCAGTCCCAATGTGGGAGCGGGCTTGCTCGCGAAGGCGGTGTTTCAGTCAACAATGATGGCAACTGACCCACCGCCTTCGCGAGCAAGCCCGCTCCCACATTAGATTGTGGTGATCAACTGGTCAGGCGTGGACGCGTACCCAGACGCTGACGAGCACGGTTGCCGCGATCAACCAGCCCACCGCCGCGACGGCCAATGAAGCCTCCAACCGCATCCGGTCTACCATCACGTACAACGTCGCCAAATAGACGAAGTACGGAATGATCGACCACATGCCAAACACGATGGTGGTCTTCAAATCGTCGACCGAACGTCCCTTCCCAACGATGTAATGCGCAATCAACGCAAAGGTCGGAAACAGCGGCACCAAGCCTGCGATGTAGTAGTTTTTGGTCTTGGCCAGTGCGGCGAGGATCAGCACCACCCCGGCGCCGAGGGCTGCTTTGAGAATCAGGTCCATCAGTGGCTCAACCCATACTTTTTGACTTTATCGAACAGTGTGGTCTTGGCCATCCCCAGCTCCAGGCTGGCCTGGGTCAGGTTGCCGCCGCTGCGTTGCAAGGCGTCATTAAGCAAGTTGCGCTCGAAAGCTTCCACCGCTTCGGCGAAGGCCAGGCCCTGATTATTGCCACTGGCACCGGACTTCTTGAAGGCCGGCAGGCCGAGGGCGAACCGCTCGGCGACGTTGCGCAGTTCGCGCACGTTGCCCGGCCAGTCGTGGCTCATCAGGTTGGACAGGGTCTGGTTATCCAGCTCCGGCACTGCGCGGTCAAAACGCAGGGACGACTGCTGCAGGAAATGCTCGAACAGTTGCAGGATGTCTTCACGACGTTCGCGCAGCGGCGGCAGTTCCAGGGTCACCACGTTGAGACGGTAATACAGGTCGCTGCGGAATTCGCCGGCCTTGCTCGACTCATCCAGATCGGACTTGGTCGCCGCAATCACCCGGCAATCCACCGCCACGCTCTGATTCGAACCGAGGCGTTCGAGGGTGCGTTCCTGCAACACCCGCAGCAGTTTGATCTGCAACGGCAACGGCATGCTTTCCACTTCGTCGAGGAACAGCGTGCCGCCATCGGCGTGTTCGATCTTGCCGATCCGCCGTTTGCCGGCGCCGGTAAAGGCATTGGCTTCATGGCCGAAGATTTCGCTTTCGAACAGGTTCTCCGGCAGGCCACCGCAGTTCAGCGCGACGAATTGCCTGGTGTGCCGACGACTGAAGTCATGCAGGCAACGGGCGACCAGTTCCTTGCCGGTACCGGTCTCGCCTTCGATCAGCACGTTGGCCGAGGTATCGGCGACGTTGGCGATCAAGTCCCGCAGGTTCTGCATCGCAGGCGAGCGGCCGATGATCCGGCCTTCGAGGGAATCACGCTCGGCGAGTTGCCGGCGCAGCGATGAAACTTCCGGGCCAGGCTGCGTTGTTCCAGGGCGCGGCGGGCCACGTCCACCAGGCGTTCCGGGGAGAACGGTTTCTCCATGAAGTCGTAGGCGCCTTTCTGCATCGCGCCGACGGCCATGGAGATGTCGCCGTGGCCGGTAATCAGCACCACCGGCAGGCTGCGATCCCGGGCCTTGAGCCGGGTCAATAACTCCAGGCCATCGATGCCCGGCAGGCGGATGTCGCTGATGACGATGCCGGCAAAGTTCTCGCCGACCCGCTCCAACGCTTCTTCGGCGCTGCCCACGCCGACGCAGGGAATGTCTTCCAGGGTCAGCGCCTGTTGGCAACCGAGCAGCACATGGGGGTCGTCTTCGACGATCAGCACACTAAGGTCGTTGTTCATATTGGCTCGGCGGGAGTGGGGCTTACCAACGGTAAACTGAGGACGAAGGTGGTGCCACCGCTGGCCGGGTGCTCGACACCCAAGTGGCCGCCGGTGGCCGCGGCCAGGCTGGCGGAGAGGGTCAGGCCGAGGCCCAGGCCCTGTGCGCCGGGTTTGGTGGTGAAGAACGGTTCGAACAGATGCTTGCGCGCTTCGGCGTCGATGCCGTGGCCGTTATCGCGCACCCGCAGGCGATATTTGCCGTCGAACTCTTCGCCTTCCAGCCACAGTTTCGGCAGTGGCTGGGCCTGCATGGCATCGAGGGCATTGCCGATCAGGTTGACCAGAATCTGTTCCAGCCGCGTCTGGTCGATCTGCACCTGCACATCTTTGAAGTCGCGATGAAGTTGCAGATCAGCGCTTTCCACCCGACTGCCGAGCAGTTGCAGCGCCGCGTCGACGGCTTTGCCAAAGCTGGCCTGGCCCTTGTCATCGCCGCGTTTGGCGAAGGAGCGCAGGCTGGCGGTGATCCGGCCCATGCGGTCGATCAGCTCGTTGATGGTGTTCAAGTTGGTGCTGGCGACGTCCAGCTGACCGCGTTCCAGGAAGCGCACGGTGTTGCCGGACAAGGTCCGCAGCGCGGCCAGCGGCTGGTTCAATTCGTGGGCGATGCTGGTCGACATTTGGCCGATGGCCGCCAGTTTTCCGGCCTGGACCAGTTCATCCTGCGCCCGGCGCAACGTCTCTTCGGCCTGGCGGCGTTCGCGGATCTGCGCCTTGAGCCGTTCGTTGCTGGCCCGCAGGTCGGTGGTGCGTTCGGTAATCCGACGCTCCAGTTGATTGTTGGCTTCCTGCAACGCTTCCGGGCGGCGAGACGGGTGGCGATGACTTTGCGCCGTTCGTTCCAGGCAATCAGGAGGAACGCAACCAAGGCAAACGCCACGGCCACCAGAATCCCCTGATTGATTGCTTCTCGGCGTAAATCTGCCAACGGCGTGAGCAGGGTGAAATTCCACGGGGTGTCGCTCAAGGGCCGGGTCTGGGCCAGGTAGGTGATGTCCTGTTTGTCGGATGGCAGTTCGCTGTTGGCGGGAAAGGTCAGTTTCTCCACGCCTTCGGCCAGGGTTTCCGGGCCAGGGGTTGCAGTTCGTTCAGCGGGAACCAGTAGTACTGAAGGCTGCGGGCGAGTTTTTCCTTGGTCTCGTCGCTCAGCGGCACCACTGACTTGAGCCGCCGCGCCGGATCGCTGGAGAGAATGATGATGCCGTTCTCGTCGCTGACGAAGGCTTCCAGGCGGGCGCGTTGCCAGCGTTCTTCCATGGCTTCGAGGCGCACCTTGACCACCGCAACACCGATGATCTTGCCGTGTTCTTCCAGGCCATGGGCCAGGTAATAACCGGGTTCGCCGTTGGTGCTGCCGATGCCATAGAACCGCCCCGGCTGGCCTCGGATGGCATTCTGGAAATAGGCACGGAAGGACAGGTCTTCGCCGAGGTAACTGTCGACATCGCGCCAGTTGCTGGTGGCCAAAACGCGACCGGTGGTGTCCATCACATAGATAGCCCGACTGCGGCTGCGCCGGTTCAGGCCTTCAAGGTAATCGTTGACCGTTTGCCGGGTTTGCGGCGTTGGGTCGTCGAGCAGTTTTGAAACACTGGATTCAAGTTCCAGCAGGCTGGGCAGGTAGGTGTACTTGCTGATCTCGCTCTCGACGGCGCGGGCGTGCAGTTCCAGCTGACGCTGGCCGTTCTCGCTGAGGCTGCGAATCCCGTAGTGCTCACTGACCCAGAAGCCGATGTAACCCAACCCGATCATCAGGGCGATGACCAGCGGCGGCAGGAACAGATGGCGAATCAGACGGGGTTTCACGGCGAGTGATGGCGGCGCTGCGCGATAGAGAGTGGGGTCGCATTTCATCACAGATGCCTTGGGTCAACCACTACAAGCCCTGAGGAACCCCTGTAGGAGCTGCCGAAGGCTGCGATCTTTTGATCTTGATTCTTTGATAATCCCAGCAGATCAAGATCAAAAGATCGCAGCCTTCGGCAGCTCCTACAGGGGCGGCCGTGTAGCTTTAGTGCTGCAGAATCTTCTCGAGGAAGTGCTGCGCACGCTCGGAGCGGGCGCTGATGTCGCCGAAGAACTCCTCTTTCGGGCAGTCTTCGATGATCTTGCCCGCGTCCATGAAGATCACCCGGTCGGCCACTTTACGGGCGAAGCCCATTTCGTGGGTTACACACATCATGGTCATGCCTTCCTGGGCCAGTTGCACCATCACGTCGAGGACTTCGTTGACCATTTCCGGGTCGAGCGCCGAGGTCGGTTCGTCGAACAGCATGACGATCGGGTCCATGGCCAGCGCACGGGCAATCGCCACACGCTGTTGCTGGCCGCCGGAAAGTTGCCCCGGGTGCTTGTGAGCGTGGGCCGACAAGCCGACGCGTTCCAGCAATTGCAGGCCTTTGCTGGTGGCTTCTTCCTTGCTGCGGCCCAGTACCTTGATCTGCGCGATGGTCAGGTTTTCGGTGATGGTCAGGTGCGGGAACAGCTCGAAATGCTGGAACACCATGCCCACCCGCGACCGCAGTTTCGGCAGGTTGGTCTTCGGGTCGGCGATGGACGTGCCATCGACGATCACGTCGCCTTTCTGGAACGGTTCGAGGGCGTTGACGCATTTGATCAGGGTCGATTTGCCTGAGCCCGACGGGCCACAGACCACAATCACTTCGCCTTTTTTGACCTCGGTGCTGCAATCAGTCAGTACCTGGAAGTCGCCATACCACTTGTTGATGTTCTTGATAGAGATCATACGGCAAACCTTTTTGCAGACGCTTGACCAGCAGCGAGGCGGCAAAGCTGATTGTGAAGTACACGAGACCTGCGAAGATCAGGAACTCATTGGAGCGGCCGATGATGTCGCCACTGGCGCGCGAGGCATTGAGGAAGTCCACTAGGCCGACGGTGTAGACCAGCGAGGTGTCCTGAAACAGGATGATGCTTTGTTGCAGCAACAGCGGGGTCATCTTGCGGAATGCTTGCGGCAGGATGATCAACCGCATCATCTGCCCATAGCTCATGCCCAGCGCCTGGGCTGCGCCCATCTGGCCCTTGGGAATCGACTGCACGCCAGCGCGGACGATTTCGCAGAAGTACGCCGCTTCGAACATCATGAACGCCACGATGCACGAGGCGAACGCGCCGATCGGGGTATCTTCGCCGGTGATCCAGCGCAGCACGAACGGCACAGCCAGGTAGAACCAGGTGATGACCAGCAGCAGCGGGATCGAACGGAAGTAGTTCACGTAGGCGCCGGCAACGCGCGACAGCAGTTTGCTCGACGACAGGCGCATCAGCGCCAGGATCGTGCCGAGGATCAGCCCGCCGACGACGCCCAGCACCATCAGTTGCAGGGTCATGACCATGCCGTTCCACAGGCCGGGCAGGGAAGGAATAATGCCGCTGAAATCGAAATCCATCATTTACCCCCTACGGAGATCAGGCCGGGTACGGCGACTTTCTTCTCGACCAGGCGCATCAGCAGCATCAGGCTCATGTTCAGGGTGAAGTAGATCAGCGTGGCCAGGGTGAAGGCTTCGAACAGGTTGGCGGAGAACTCGGCGGTCTGTTTAGTCTGGGCGAGCAGTTCCATCAGGCCGATCAGCGAGGCCACGGACGAGTTCTTGAAGACGTTCAGAAATTCCGAGGTAAGCGGCGGAATGATGATGCGGTAGGCCTGGGGCAACAGCACATTCCAATAGATCTGCGGCAGCTTGAAGCCCATGGCACGCGCGGCGGATTCCTGGCCACGTGGCAACGCCTGAATGCCGGTGCGCACTTGTTCGCAAACGCGAGCAGCGGTGAACAGACCCAGGCACACGACAACGCTCAGGTAGGCCGAGGTGGTCGGGTTCAGGTCTTGCTTGTACCAGTCCTGCAGGTTTTGCGGCAGCAGGTCGGGCACCAGGAAGTACCAGATGAACAGCTGAACCAGCAGTGGCACGTTACGAAAGAGTTCGACGTAGCAGGTCGCGATGCCCGATACGACGCGGTTCGGTACGGTGCGCATGACACCCAGGATCGAGCCCAGCAGCAGGGCAACAATCCAGGCCACGACGGCGATGGCGATAGTCCAGCCCAAACCGGAGATGTACCAGTCGAGATAGGTCTCGCTGCCCACGCCGGTGGACTTGAAGAACACGCCCCAGTCCCAGTTGTAATTCATTAGGGTCTCCCCCCGGATCGATCAATGTACAAGTGCCCGCCTGGGGAAACTCCGTTCCCGCCCAACCTGGGTGGCCTGTGTGGTCAGTTCTGTCAGCTCAACTCTGGCCCCGCGGAAGTCCATCTCCTGCGTTGCTGTTCCTCGCCATAGCGGGCTATGACTCGTCACAGCGCCTTGGATATGAACTTCCGGCACCGAATTTGAGCTAACGAACTGACCGTACAGGCCACGGTCAGGCACACACGATCGGCTCGACAACCACCGGTTCGAGTGTTTCCAGAAAATGCCAGCAGGGAGTGACAAACCCCTGAAAGGGCAGGCGCCCTCTCAGGAGACAAGGTTAGTCAGAAATCAGGATTTCTTGTCGTCAGCCGCTTTGTCGGTCGGGTTGGCGATCAGCTTCTTGAGCTCGTCGCTCATCGGGAAGTTCAGGTTCAGGCCTTTAGGCGGGATTGGCTGCATGAACCATTTTTCGTAGATCTTGTTGATCTCGCCCGACTTGTAGGTGGCAACGATCGCGTCGTCGACAGCCTTCTTGAACGGTTCGTCGCCCTTGCGGACCATACAGCCGTAGATTTCGTAGGACTGTGGCGTACCGGTAACGGCCCAATCATCGGCTTTCTTGGCCTTGGCGGCTTCACCGGCCAGCAAGGCGTCGTCCATCATGAAGGCAACAGCGCGCCCCGATTCCAGCATCTGGAAGGACTCACCGTGGTCTTTGGCGGAGATGACGTTCATGCCCATCTGCTTGTCGGCGTTCATCGACTTGAGGATACGCTCGGACGTGGTGCCCGCGGTGGTCACGACGTTCTTGCCCTTGAGGTCGGCGAAGTCCTTGTACACGGAGTCTTTCTTCGACAGCAGACGAGTGCCGATTTCGAAGATGCCGACGGAGAAGTCAACCTGCTGCTGACGCTCGACGTTGTTGGTGGTAGAGCCGCACTCGACGTCCACGGTGCCGTTTTGCACCAGCGGAATACGGGTTTGCGAGGTGATCAGGTTGTATTTGACCTTGAGATCCGGCAGGTCGAGGTCTTTCTTGATGGCTTCGACGATTTTCAGCTGGATATCGTGGGAGTAACCGACAGGTTTGCCGGAAGCGTCCGCGATGTAGGAAAACGGAATGGAAGCGTCACGATGCCCGAGGGTGATGGTGCCGGACTCTTTGATCTTCTTCAGTGTGCCGGTGAGTTCGGCAGCGAAAACTGGAGTGCTAATCAGAGCGGCAGCAATGGCTGCGCCCAGGATATGGGGAACGATGCGCATCAAATTTTCCTCGACATTGTTTTTTTTATGGGGCCAGTTTGTCGGCCCTTTTGTGCACCGAATGCCTGGATGCTCCTGAAGATTGGGCACGGCAGTACATTCGTCCCAGAGTGTAGAGCATGACTCGTGCCAGGCCAGGTGATGTGGAACAAGATATTGATTTATAAAGGGATTAAATATTTATGGCGCTGAAAATACCGCTTGAATATCCGGTAAACCGAATTGATTGACAGGTCGCGTTCGGAAAACCGAATACGCCGAACTCTGTAGGAGCAAGGCTTGCCCGCGATGGTGTCCTCACAGAATGAATTGTTGCGACTGATACGCCGCCATCGCGGGCAAGCCTTGCTCCTACAGGGGGTGGTGTATGAAGAACGCAAAAAGCCCCTGAATCGTCAGATTCAGGGGCTTTGCGTTTAACCGGTTTTCCCGATCAGGCCGCTTCGATCTTGCTGCGGTTCTGCTCGACCTTGCTCAGGTAATCCGCCAGCTTCTTCTGTTCTGCCACAGTGGTGAACAACCCCAGCTTGCTTCGACGCCACAGAATGTCGTGAGCGGTGGTGGCCCACTCTTCGCTGCACAGGTAATCGACTTCGCGGGTGTAGAGACCGCCGCCGATGTGTTCACCCAGGTCGCTGAGGCTCTGCACGCCTTCGAGCATGCGCCAGGTGCGGCTGCCGTAGCTGGTGGCCCAGCGGCGGGCGATTTCGGTGGGTACCCAGTCGAACGTGTCGCGGATCCGTGCGCTCAAGGCTTGCGGGGTGGTCATGTCTTCGCCGCCAGGCAGGGTGGCCGTGGCGGTCCAGCTTGGCTTGATCTGCGAGAAGTACGGCGCCAGTTGGGCCAGTGCCGACTCGGCCAGTTTGCGATAGGTGGTCAGCTTGCCGCCGAACACCGACAGCAACGGGGCTTCTTCGCCACTGCCCGACAATGCCAGGGTGTAGTCGCGGGTCACGGCCGATGGATTGTCGGATTCGTCATTGCACAGCGGACGCACGCCGGAATAGCTGTGCTGGATGTCGTCGCGGCTGAGTTGCTTTTTAAAGTGGGCGTTGACCACTTTGAGCAGATAATCGGTTTCGCCTTCGGTGATTGCCACGGCAGCCGGGTCGCCGGTGTACTCGCGGTCGGTGGTGCCGATCAGGGTGAAGTGGTTCAGGTACGGAATGGTGAACACGATGCGCTGATCTTCGTTTTGCAGAATGTGCGCGTGTTCGCCTTCGTACAGTTTTGGCACGATCAGGTGGCTGCCCTGGATCAGGCGGATGCCGTACGGCGAATCCATCTTCAGGTCGTCACGAATGAACTTGGCGACCCACGGGCCGGCGGCGTTCACCAGCGCCTTGGCGCGGATCGAAAACAGGCTGCCATCGGCACGTTCCAGGTTCAGGTGCCACAGGCCCTTGGCGCGACGGGCGCTGACGCAACGGGTCTGGGTGTGAACGTGGGCGCCTTTCTCGCGAGCGGCCATGGCGTTCAGGACCACCAGGCGGGCATCGTCGACCCAACAATCGGAGTATTCGAAGCCTTTGGTGATTTCGCTTTTCAGCGGGCTGTCCGGACCGAACTTCAGGCTTTTCGAGCCTTCCAGTTTTTCCCGCTTGCCCAAGTGATCATAAAGGAACAGGCCGGCGCGGATCATCCACGCCGGGCGCAGGTGCGGGCGGTGTGGCAGCACGAAGCGCATCTGCTTGACGATATGCGGGGCCTTGGCCAACAGCACTTCGCGCTCGGCCAGCGCTTCGCGCACCAGACGGAATTCGTAATGTTCGAGGTAGCGCAGGCCGCCGTGGATCAGCTTGCTGCTGGCGGACGAGGTGTGGCTGGCCAGATCGTCCTTTTCACAAAGGAACACCGAAAGACCGCGACCGGCGGCATCCGCTGCAATCCCCACACCATTGATCCCACCACCGATGACGGCGATATCGTAGACCTCGGCGAGAGGGGGCGTAGGCAAGGTAGAAGTGGGCATCGGCTGGCCTCGGGCTTTTATGATTTTCGATATTTGAATTCGAACATTAATGTTCATTTGCGAAAATGGTAGCCCATAAAGCCGCTCACAGCTAGTCAACTTCGATTGAAAATACTGATCGAAGGGCCATTAAAGGAAAATTTACGAACATTAAAAGCAAAAGATCGCAGCCTTCGGCAGCTCCTACAGGATTGAGTGAACCTGTAGGAGCTGCCGAAGGCTGCGATCTTTAGAGGCTGAAAGCCTTAAACGACCTCGAGCCGAATCTTGTGCTGACTCAACAGCTGCGCCAGCGCCGGCACGGGCTGCTGATCGGTGACCAGGCAATCAATCAGGCTGATCGGACCCAGTCGAATCATGGCGTTGCGCCCGAATTTGCTGGAGTCCGCTGCCAGAATCACTTTCCGGGCGTTGGCGATGATCGCTTGGGACACCCGGACTTCCTGGTAATCGAAGTCCAGCAGGCTGCCGTCTTCGTCGATACCACTGATGCCGACGAGGGCGAAATCAACCTTGAACTGGTTAATGAAATCGACACTCGCCTGACCCACCACGCCGCCGTCACGCCGCACATTACCGCCGGTCAGCAGGACATCGAAATCGTCCTTGGCACTGAGCATTGAGGCGACGTGCAGGTTGTTGGTGATGATTTTCAGGTGATTGTGGTTGAGCAGTGCCCGGGCAATCGATTCGGTGGTGGTACCGATATTGATGAACAGCGAGGCGTGATCGGGGATCTGGGCCGCAATGGCTTCGCCGATACGCTGCTTTTCATCGCGCATCTGGTCGGCACGCATGGCGTAGGCGGTGTTTTCGACACTGGAGTCGTAGGCTGCGCCGCCGTGGTAGCGACGCAACAAATTGGCTTCCGCGAGCTGATTGATATCGCGGCGAATGGTTTGCGGTGTAACGACGAACAGCGTAGCCATTTCCTCGATGCTGACATAGCCGCGTTCGCGGACCAGTTCGAGGATTTGCTGCTGACGGGGAGGCAGATTCATGGGGCTTCCTTTGGGCTGCCGTGCAAAATTTGCCCATGATGCCGCAGGAATCTGCTCCCTACCAGTTACATACCGATACGAGTACTTACGTTGGCTTATTCAGCGCCTTCATGAGGTTCCCAGTCGCGGGTGCGGCTGACGGCTTTTTCCAGCCGGCGTAGAGTTTTTCCTTCGCACTTTCTTCCAGGGCCGGTTCGAATTCGCGTTCGATGACTGCCTTGCCGCGCAGCTCGTCCAGGCTGCCCCAGAAGCCACACGCCAGGCCGGCCAGGTAAGCGGCGCCCAGTGCGGTGGTTTCGCGCATTTGCGGGCGCTCAACGTGGGTGCCGAGGATATCGGCCTGGAACTGCATCAGGAAGTTGTTCGCCACCGCACCGCCATCCACGCGCAGGGCTTTCAGGCGTTCGCCGGAGTCCTGTTGCATGGCATCGAGCACGTCGCGGGTCTGGAAGGCAATCGATTCGAGCGCTGCACGAATGATGTGATCCACGCGTACGCCGCGAGTCAGGCCGAACAGCGCGCCACGGGCATACGGGTCCCAGTACGGAGCGCCCAGACCGGTAAAGGCCGGCACCAGATACACACCGTTGCTGTCCTTGACCTTGTTGGCGAAGTATTCGGTGTCGTGGGCGTCATTGATGATCTTCAGTTCATCACGCAGCCATTGAACGGTCGAACCGCCGTTGAACACCGCGCCTTCAAGGGCATAAGCCACTTCGCCGCGAGGGCCGCAAGCGATGGTGGTCAGCATGCCGTGCTTGGACTTCACGGCTTTGTCGCCGGTGTTCATCAGCAGGAAGCAGCCGGTGCCGTAGGTGTTTTTTGCCTGGCCGGGCTCGACGCACATTTGGCCGAACAGGGCCGCCTGTTGGTCGCCGGCGATACCGCCGATGGCGATGCCGCTTTTGGTGTGGCCGTAGATTTCGGACGACGACTTCACTTCCGGCAGCATTTCGCGCGGGATATCCAGCACGTCCAGCATCTTCGCGTCCCACTCCAGGGTGTGGATGTTGAAGAGCATGGTGCGAGAGGCGTTGGTGTAGTCGGTGACGTGGACTTTGCCGCCGGTGAATTTCCAGATAAGCCAGCTGTCGATGGTGCCGAACAGCAGTTCGCCGTTGCGTGCACGCTCACGGCTGCCTTCGACGTTGTCGAGGATCCACTTCAGCTTGGTGCCGGAGAAGTACGGGTCGGTGACCAGGCCGGTGGTGTCGCTGATGTATTGCTCGTGGCCATCGCGTTTGAGCTGTTGGCAGATCTCGGTGCTGCGGCGGCACTGCCAGACGATCGCGTTGTAGATCGGGCGGCCGGTGGTCTTGTCCCAGACCACGGTGGTTTCGCGCTGGTTGGTGATGCCGATGGCGGCCACCTGGTCATGATGCAGGCCGGCTTGAGCCAGGGCCTCGACCATCACGGCGCTTTGGGTCGCGAAAATTTCCATCGGGTCATGCTCGACCCAACCGGCTTGCGGGTAATGCTGGGCGAATTCGCGTTGTGCGGTGCAGACCACGTTCGCGTCGCGGTCGAAAATGATCGCGCGGGAGCTGGTCGTACCCTGATCGAGGGCAATGATGTAGTTCTTATTCTGAATGTCGGTCATGTCGATTGCCTTGGACGAAATAAGGGAGTGAGGTCAGGCGCACGATCAAATGGGCAGGATCGCGCGCCAACGGTATCAAGAGGTTCTTGGTTTGCCGTCAATGGCCGGTGTTGCGTCCTTTGTAGCAGGTTCGGGAGCCGGCAGATGACGGGCAATCAGCCCGCGATAGCCGGCCGCACCGAGGCAGGCACCGACAATCGGTGCAAAAATCGGAATCAGGAAGTACGGGATATCGCGTGCGCCGGTGAAGGAAACTTCGCCCCAGCCTGCGAAGAACGTCATTAGCTTGGGACCGAAATCACGTGCCGGGTTCATCGCGAAACCGGTGAGCGGGCCCATCGAGCTACCAATCACCGCAATCAGCAGGCCGATCAGCAGCGGCGCCAGCGGACCCTTTGGCAAGCCGTTGTTGTCGTCGGTCAGGGACATGATCACGCCCATCAGGATGGCGGTGATGATCATTTCAACCAGGAACGCCTGGGCAGTGGACAGGGCCGGGTTCGGGAAAGTGGAGAACACCGACGCCAACTCAAGGCTTGCTTGAGTGCCACGCACCATGTGGTGAGTTTGTTCGTAATCGAGGAATAGATTGCTGTAGAGCGTGTAGACCAACAGCGCGCCGCAGAATGCACCGGCGATTTGGGACAGGATGTAGAAGGGCAGTTTGCGCTTTTCGAAGTCAGCGAAAATGCTCAGGGCGATACTGACTGCAGGATTGAGGTGAGCCCCGGAAACCCCGGCGGTCAGGTAGATCGCCATGCTGACGCCTACGCCCCAAATGATGCTGATTTCCCATAGACCAAAACTGGCACCCGCGACCTTGAGCGCGGCAACGCAACCCGTACCAAAAAAGATCAATAGCGCAGTACCCAGGAACTCGGCCATGCATTGGCTCGAGAGCGACGGTTGTTTCAAAGCAGTTGTCATCGAAAACCTCATTTTTTTGTTGTTGTCTGGCGCTTTATCATCTTGGTCAAAGCGCGATTTTCACCGAGGCAGGATCCCCATCCTGATCTTGGTTTACTGCCGAGTACTACGTCGGGATCATTCCTGCCGTATTCGCATTCGAAAAAATATAGACAAGAAACGCTGCTGTCAAAGGTCGAAAGTGAACCATCAGTCATATTTAAGTTATTCGTCGGATCAATGATCGTGTGGATCACTGATTGAAGGGCTTGCGACCTAATGGAAACGGGCGGTTCCAAGCCTTGGAAACAGTGCCGTAATAGAGCCTTCTGTTGATCAATGATCTAGAATCCCGAGCAGTATTTTTCTTCTGTTGCCGAGCCCGGAGATGCCATGACCCCCGCATTGGATTTGTTGAAAAAAGTTCGTGCCGAACATCGCGTGCACAGTTACGAACATGATCCGAAGGCAGCGTCCTACGGCCTGGAAGCCGCGGAAAAGCTGGGTTTGGATCCAGCCCAAGTGTTCAAGACCTTGCTGGCGGCCAGTGAAAAAGGCGAATTACTGGTGGCGGTGGTACCGGTCGTCGGAAGTCTGGATTTGAAGCACCTGGCACACGCGGCCGGGGTGAAAAAGTCGAAATGGCCGACCCGGCGGCGGCACAACGGGCGACGGGTTATCTGTTGGGCGGCATCAGTCCGCTGGGGCAGAAGAAGCGACTGCGCACCTTTATCGATAATTCGGCTCAACCCTTTGCCAGTATTTTTGTCAGCGCCGGGCGACGTGGTCTTGAAGTCGAATTGGCGCCCGCGGTCCTGGCCGAGCACACCCAGGCGAAGTTCGCCGATATCGGTCGGGTTTGAGTCGACGCTGTATGGTGCACATTTGCCTGGTCTGTCACTGGCGCCTGTTGAGCGCCGGCTTCATGCTCGGTGGCCAGACTTGGGAGGTAAGTTATGCAGCTTGAATTTCATCAGGTCGACGCGTTCAGTGATCGGCCGTTCAGTGGCAACCCGGCGATGGTCTATCGCCTCGATGCCTGGCTCGCCGATGAGCTGATGCAGAAAATCGCCGCCGAGCACAACCTCGCCGAAACCGCCTTCGTGGTACGTGAAGGCCTGGTCTGGCATATCCGCTGGTTTACCCCGGCCATCGAAGTGCCGCTGTGCGGGCATGCGACCCTGGCCAGTGCGTTCGTGCTGTTTGATATCTATAAAGAACCGGCCAAACGCCTGGACTTCATCTGCAAGTCCGGCCCGTTGAGTGTCAGTCGCGAAGGCGAGCAGTTGTGGTTGGACTTCCCGGCGAGAGTGCCGACGGAAGTTGGCGTGACCCTGGACGTCGAGCGTGCGCTGGGTGTGGAGGCGGTGGATGTGCTGGGTTCGAATGAGCTGTTGGTGGTGCTGGAATCCGAGCAGGCCGTACTTGATTGCAAGCCAGACATGACGGCTCTGGCAAAACTGCCATGGCCCGGTGCAATCGTCACCGCCAGGGGAGGCAAGCATGACTTCGTGTCCCGGTACTTCGCGCCGGCAATCGGCATCAATGAAGACCCTGTGACCGGTTCAACCCATTGCAGTTTGATTCCGTACTGGTCGAAGCGCTTGGGCAAGTCGAGTCTGACGGCGTATCAGTGCTCGGCACGCGGCGGGGAGTTGTTTTGTCGGCTGGAAGGGGATCGGGTGAAGATTGGGGGGAATGCGACGCTGGTGGCAAGCGGAACATTGATGTTGGGTTGATCTTGTAGGAGCAAGGCTTGCCCGCGATTGGCCTAATGCGGTGTGTCAGTCACACCGCATTATCGTTCATCGCGAGCAAGCCTTGCTCCTACAAGTTCAGGTGTCAGGAGGCGGTGCTGTAGCGGCGGACACCGGATTCGACGGCCGGAATCTGCGCCGCCGTGCTGCCGGATGCCTGGAACAGCACCAGATGCTCAGCCGCCACGCGAATGCCCACTTGCGCACCTATTTCATGGTCGGCATGGCTCGGGAAGATCGATTCCAGCTGTGCGCCGGTTGGCATCTGCAAGCGGTACAAGGTCGAGGCACCGAGGAACGTTTTGCCAACAATGCGTGCTTTCAAGGTGCTGTCCGGCGCATAAACGATATCGTCCGGACGCAACAACACATCCACAGCGCCGCCAGTCGGCCAGGTGTAGGCACGATTGCCGCGTAATTCACCGAGCTCGGTCTGCACCGACTCCGGGCTGCTCAGCTGGCCACGAATGAAGTAACCCTGGCCAATAAAACTGGCCACAAACGGCGTCAGCGGTTCGTGATACAGGTTATAGGGCGTGTCCCACTGCTCCAGGCGACCTTCCTTGAAAACCCCGACATGATCGCTGACGGCGAATGCTTCTTCCTGGTCGTGAGTCACTAGAATCGCACTGGTGCCACGGGCCTTGAGAATGTCGCGTACTTCATGGCTGAGCTTGCGCCGCAGTTCGCCATCGAGGTTGGAAAACGGTTCGTCGAGCAGCAACAGTTGTGGTTCCGGCGCCAGGGCGCGGGCCAGGGCAACGCGTTGCTGCTGGCCACCGGACAACTCGTGGGGAAAGCGCTTGCCGAGATTCTTCAGGTTGACCAGTTCCAGCAACTCTTCAGTGACGCGATCCTTTTGCGGATGCTTGCGAATCCCGAAGGCAATATTATCGGCCACGCTCAAATGTGGAAACAGTGCGTAATCCTGAAAGACCATGCCGATCCGGCGCTTCTCCGGGGCGAGGGTGAAACCGGCGCTGGAGATGGTCTCGCCAGCCAGCTGGATTTCACCCTCGTGCACCGGTTCAAAACCAGCGATGGCCCGCAGGGTAGTGGTCTTGCCGCAGCCCGAAGAGCCCAGCAGGCAGCCGATGTCGCCGGCATTCAAGTGCAGGTTGAGGTTCTGTACAACCCGCTGGTCCTGATAACCGCAGGCAAGGTTGCGCAGGTTGAGCAGTAGTGGCTGACTCATGCGTGGTGGTACGCCGGTGCGACCAGAAACTCCAGCAGGGCTTTTTGTGCATGCAGACGGTTTTCCGCCTGGTCCCATGCAACAGAGCGCGGGTCATCCAGCAGGTCGAGGCTG
>NZ_JAEKEZ010000023.1 GCF_016650815.1 Pseudomonas sp. TH31
CAGCAGGTTCAACACACCCGCCGGCAGGCCCGCTTCGATCCAGCACTTGACCGTCAATTCAGCAACTTTCGGGGTCAGTTCGCTAGGCTTGAACAGCACACTGTTACCGGCCAGCAGCGCCGGCACGATGTGGCCGTTTGGCAAGTGACCCGGGAAATTGTAAGGACCGAACACCGCGACGACACCGTGTGGCTTGTGGCGCAATACCGCAGTGGCGTCGCCCAACGGGCCGCTCTTTTCGCCAGTACGTTCACGGTAGCTCTGCACCGAGATCGCAATCTTGTTGACCATGCTGGTGACTTCAGTCGCCGCTTCCCATAAGGGTTTGCCGGTTTCTTCACCGATGCAGCGAGCCAGTTCGTCAGCGTGGTTTTTCAGTGCGCCTGCAAAGGCTTCCAGCACCGTGATGCGCTCGTCCAGGGTCCGACGGGCCCAGCCCGGGAACGCCTGACGCGCGGCTTGCACGGCCGACTCAACCTGAGCAGCGGTGGCGCCTTCGCCAGTCCACAGTACTTGTTGGGTCACCGGGTTCAGCGATTGGAAAGCTTCACCCTGGCCAGCCAGCCATTCACCTGCGATGTATAGCGAATTCATTATTTCGACTCCCGGGCAGCGGACAACGGAACGGCGCGCACTTGATCGCCGGCGTTGAGTTGAAGACGTTTGGCGGTTAGCGGATCGACCACCAACGTACCGGCGGCGAAGCGTGCTGGCGCGGCAGTGATCCGGCAGTCTTCGCGCTTGCGGTTGTGAATCAGAAATGGCGTGGCGTCGTCACCCGGGTGCCGATGGCCAGCACCAGCGCCTGGCTGTCGCGTACTGCACGGATCTTGCCGGTTTCGCATTCCACGGCCGGGCCGGCGTCGAAGATGTCGACGTAGCCCTGATAGCTGAAACCTTCGCTCTTGAGCATGGCCAGGGCCGGCTCGGTGTCCGGGTGAACCTGGCCGATCACGTTGCGCGCGTCTGGCGACAGGAAGCAGGTGTACAGCGGAAACTTCGGCATCAGCTCGGCGATGAACGCCTTGTTGCCGACACCGGTCAGGTAATCCGCCTGGCTGAATTCCATCTTGAAGAAGTGCCGGCCCAGGCTTTCCCAGAACGGCGAACGCCCGGCTTCATCGGACACACCACGCATTTCGGCAATGATCTTGTTACCGAACAGTTGTGGGAATTCGGCAATGAACAACATCCGTGCCTTGGCCAACATGCGGCCATTGAGGCCACTGCGGTAATCGGCGTGAAGGAACAGCGAGCACAACTCGGAGTTACCGGTCAGGTCGTTGGCCAGGAACAGCGTCGGAATTTCGCGATAGATATTCAGTTCCTGCGAAGCGCTAACGGTCAGGCCGACCCGGAAGTTGTACCAGGGCTCACGCATGCCGACCGCACCGGCGATGGCGGAAATGCCCACCACACGGCCATTGTCGTCTTCGAGCACGAACAGGTAGTCCGCATCGCCCCGCCCGGCTTCGCCGCGGAAGGTTTTCTCGGCCCAGCCAACCCGATGGGCCAGACGTTCTTCGTTGGCCGGCAAAGTGGTCAGGCCGGTGCCGGTGCTGCGGGCCAGGTCGATCAGAGCGGGTAAATCGCTGCTGCGTACGGGACGAACGATCATGCTATCTCCTCAAACGGGCCGCTTGCGCCACCCGCGAAACTCTCAGCTTTCTAGGCATTCTTTCCAGGCATTCTTTATAGACAAAGCAGCGGCGTTAAACCGCGACCAGGCGCACGCTGGCACCTTCACCGACGCCCAGGGCTTCGGCTGCTTCAAGATCCAGGGTCACGGGTTTGCCCGGCGCGTAATCGAGTTCGAGCAATACGGCGCGGTAATCCTGCAACTGGGCGTTGGCCACCAGGTACTGACGACCGGCGCCTTTGACCGGCTCACCGATTTTCACCGGGACCACGCGGCTCTGGGCGATCGAACGGATCCCCGAGATGCGGGCGTGCAGGGTCGGGCCGCCGTCGAAAATGTCGATGTAATGATCGGTTTCGAAGCCTTCGCGCATCAGTATGTCGAAGGTGATCTGCGCCCGTGGGTGCACCTGGCCCATCGCTTCTTGAGCGGAGTCCGGCAGCAGCGGCACGTAGATCGGGTAGTGCGGCATCAGTTCGGCGAGGAAGGTCCGGCTCTTCAGACCGCACAGACGCTCGGCAGCGGCGTAGTTGAGGTCGAAGAAGTTACGGCCGATGGCGTCCCAGAACGGCGAATCGCCATTCTCGTCGCTGTAACCGACGATCTCGGTCACGACCGAATCGGCGAAGCGTTCCAGGTGGCTGGCCACGAACAACAGACGACCACGGGAATTGAGTTCCGCCCAGGGCGACCCCACCAGTTCTCGCTGCACGTAGAAGCTGGTCAGCAAGCTGTTGCCAGTCAGGTCGTGGCACTGGGAGAGCACGTGAATCTTGTTATGAATCTTCAGTTCGCGAGAAGCGTGCACGAAGGTTTCATTGCGAAAGCTGTAGAACGGCTCGGAATAACCGGCCGACGCAACGATCGCCGAGCAACCGGCCAACTTGCCGGTAGCGGTGTCTTCCAGGACAAAGAAATAGCTCTCTTCACCGTTGAAGCTGACTTCAGCGGAAAACGAGGCTTCGCTTGCCGCGATCTTGTCGCTCAGGCGTTCAACGTCATCCGGCAAGGAAGTGACACCAATCGGGCTGTCCGCAGCCAGACGCTGTACCTCGCCCAGATCAGCCATTTGCGCGGGGCGCATCACCAGCATGGTGTCACTCCTTTCTCGAAAAACTCTTTTAGGAAAAATAACCGGGCAGTCATTGCAAACACTCGGACTAATGTGGGAGCGGGCTTGCTCGCGAAAGCGGTGTATCAGTCGACATTGTTGCTGTCGGACCTACCGCTTTCGCGAGCAAGCCCGCTCCCACATTTGATCCGGCCCGGCATAAAAATTGGGTTCGACGCTTGAATCATCAGGCGTCGAAGGGTCTATCAGGCTTGCGTCAGTTTTACGGCAGCGCGCTCGAAACGGTCCAGCCCTGCGTCAATATCCGCGTCTTCCACCACCAGGCTTGGCGCGAAACGAATCACGTCCGGGCCGGCTTGCAGGATCATCAGGCCTTCACGCTCGGCAGCGTTGAAAATGTCCTTGGCCTTGCCTTTCCAGGCATCGCTCAACACACAACCGATCAACAGGCCCAGACCACGGACCTGGGTGAACAGGCCGTATTTCTCGCCAATCTGCTCCAGGCGAGCCTTGAACTTGTCGTGCTTGGCGTTGACGCCACTCAGCACTTCAGGGGTGTTGATCACGTCGATCACCGCTTCTGCGACCGCACACGCCAGCGGGTTGCCGCCGTAGGTGGTGCCGTGAGTGCCGACAACCAGGTGCTTGGCCAACGCTTCGGTGGTCAGCATTGCCGCGATCGGGAAACCGCCGCCCAGGCTCTTGGCACTGGTCAGGATGTCCGGGGTCACGCCGTAATGCTGGTAGGCGAACAGCTTGCCGCTGCGCCCCATACCGGTTTGCACTTCGTCGAACACCAGCAGCGCGTTGTGCTCGGTGCACAATTCGCGGGCGCCTTGCAGGTAAGCCAGTTCGGCCGGCAGTACGCCGCCCTCGCCCTGGATCGGTTCCAGCACCACGGCGCAAGTCTTGTCCGAAACGGCGGCTTTCAAAGCGGCCAGATCGTTGTAAGGAACGTGGGTGATGCCGGTGATTTTAGGACCGAAGCCGTCGGAGTACTTCGACTGGCCACCCACGTTCACGGTGAACAGGGTGCGGCCGTGGAAGCTGTTCAGCGCGGCGATGATTTCGTACTTCTCGCTGCCGAAACGATCGAACGCGACGCGACGGGCCAGCTTGAAGGCGGCCTCGTTGGCTTCGGCGCCCGAGTTGCAGAAGAACACGCGCTCGGCAAAGGTGGCGTCGATCAGCTTATGGGCCAGGCGCAGGGCCGGCTCATTGGTGAACACGTTGGACACGTGCCACAGTTTGTTCGCCTGTTCGGTCAATGCACTGACCAGCGCCGGGTGCGCATGGCCCAAGACGTTAACGGCAATCCCGCCGGCGAAGTCGATCAGCTCGCGGCCAGACTGGTCCCAAACGCGGGAACCGGCACCACGCACAGGGATGAAAGCGGCAGGCGCGTAGTTGGGAACCATTACCTGGTCGAAATCGGCGCGTTGTACCGCAGCGTGCTCAACGGACATCGGAGTCTCCTGAAGAGGAACACTCGCCTGAAACTGGCGAGCGATGAGGGGATTGTAAGGACAGTTTTCAGCCCGGCCTTGCCGCCAAGCGACAACTTCTTATAGCGCAAACCCCGGTTTCAACCGGGTTTACGGCAATGCGACATATACCGTCGCAAAGGCGCAGTTTAAACTGTCGAGCGTGCTTATAGGCAGGACCGCGGGAAACCGATGCCCTGTAGGAGCTGCCGCAGGCTGCGATCTTTTGATTCTGGTTTTTCAAGATCAAAAGATCGCAGCCTGCGGCAGCTCCTACAGGGGATAATGGCCGATCAACGGGCGCTGGAGCTAGCCGCGCTCTGAAGGCGCCGACGACAATTCGAACGGACTGCTGCTGCGCCGCTGGTTGCGATCTTCCCGCGGCGTGGCGCCGAAGAAGTTGCGATAGGCACTGGAGAAGTGCGGCCCCGAAGAGAAACCACAGGACAGGCCGATCTGGATGATCGACTTGCTGGTTTGCATCAACATCTGCCGGGCCTTGTTCAGGCGCAGTTCCAGGTAGTACTGACTCGGCACGCGGTTGAGGTATTGCTTGAAGATCCGCTCCAGCTGCCGGCGCGACACGCACACATGCTGGGCGATTTCGTCGGTGGTCAGGGGTTCTTCGATGTTGGCTTCCATCAGCAACACCGCCTGGGTGAGCTTCGGATGGCTGGAGCCGAGACGGTTTTGCAGGGGAATGCGCTGGCGTTCGCCACCCTCACGGATGCGCTCGACCACCAGTTCTTCCGAGACCGCACCGGCCAGTTCGGCACCGTGATCACGGGCCAGCACCGCCAGCAGCAAGTCGAGTACCGACAGGCCGCCGCAAGCGGTAAGGCGATCGCGATCCCAGTCGAACAGATGACTGGTGGCGATGACTTTCGGGAAGCGTTCGGCGAAATCGTCCTGCCAGCGCCAATGCACGGCAGCGCGATAACCGTCGAGCAAACCGAGCTGCGCCAACGGATAAACCCCGGCGGACAAACCGCCAATCACACAACCGGCACGCACCAGTTGTTTGAGCGAACTGCTGAGGGCCGGCGCGAGTGCGGTCGGCGGCTCGTCGGCGAGCAAAAACAACTTCTGGAAATTTTCGAGCTTGCCGGCCCAGGGCTCACCCGGCAATTGCCAGGCGCCTTCGGTCGGCGGTTCGGCCTGCAAAAACGACAGCTCGTAGACAACGTCCGGATGCACACGCTGAGCAACACGCAAGGCCTCCTCAGCCAGCGCAAGCGTCAGAGCTTTAGTGCTGGGCCAAATCAGGAAACCAATTCGATGGGCAGTCATGGCGGGCAATCCGAAACGAAGAACAGTGATGATGGCATGGGCCAATGCTAGCCCGTAAATGAACGCAAATCTCAACACCAACAAAGATCAAATGTGGGAGCTGGGTCACCCCCCCTGGTAGGAGCTGTCGAGTGAAACGAGGCTGCGATCTTTTGATTTTAAAAATCAAGATCAAAAGATCGCAGCCTTCGGCAGCTCCTACCAATAATGAGCTGGGTCACCCCCTTGTAGGAGCTGTCGAGTGAAACGAGGCTGCGATCTTTTGATTTTAAAAATCAAGACCAAAAGATCGCAGCCTTCGGCAGCTCCTACCAATAATGAGCTGGGTCACCCCCCTTGTAGGAGCTGTCGAGTGAAACGAGGCTGCGATCTTTTGATTTTAAAAATCAAGACCAAAAGATCGCAGCCTTCGGCAGCTCCTACCAATAATGAGCTGGGTCACCCCCTTGTAGGAGCTGTCGAGTGAAACGAGGCTGCGATCTTTTGATTTTAAAAATCAAGATCAAAAGATCGCAGCCTTCGGCAGCTCCTACCAATAATGAGCTGGGTCACCCCCCTTGTAGGAGCTGTCGAGTGAAACGAGGCTGCGATCTTTTGAGTTGAAAAACCAAGACCAAAAGATCGCAGCCTTCGGCAGCTCCTACCAATAATGAGCTGGGCCCCCCTTGTAGGAGCTGTCGAGTGAAACGAGGCTGCGATCTTTTGAGTTGAAAAATCAAGACCAAAAGATCGCAGCCTTCGGCAGCTCCTACCAAGCCAGCTCCCACAGGGGATCGGGGCCAGCCTCTAAATTGCGAAGCATGCACTATCCCTGTGCACAACGGCAGTCCTGATTATTTCAAGCTGCCTGACAGGAATTGCTGCAAACGCTCGGACTGTGGATTGACCAGCACCTCACGCGGGTTGCCGCTCTCTTCGACGATACCTTTGTGCAGGAACACCAGTTGATTCGACACTTCACGGGCAAAGCCCATTTCGTGCGTCACCACCACCATGGTCCGGCCTTCCAGCGCCAGGGCCTGCATGACTTTCAGCACGTCGCCCACCAGCTCCGGGTCGAGGGCCGAGGTCGGTTCGTCAAACAGCATCACTTCAGGTTCCATCGCCAGCGCACGGGCAATCGCCACACGCTGTTGTTCGCCGCCAGACATATGGCCCGGGTAGGCGTCCTTGCGATGTGCCACACCCACCTTGTTCAGGTAGTGCTCAGCCTTTTCGCGGGCTTCAGCCTTGGTCATGCCGAGCACGTGGATCGGCGCTTCCATGATGTTTTCCATCGCGGTCATGTGTGACCACAGATTGAAATGCTGGAACACCATCGACAGACGTGAACGCATGCGTTGCAGCTGTTTCGGGTCGGCGGCCTTCAGCGCGCCTTCCTTGTTGGCGACCAGTTTGAGCTCTTCGTTATTGAGCAGAATCCTGCCTGCGTGCGGCTGCTCAAGCAGGTTGATGCAACGCAGGAAAGTACTTTTGCCGGAGCCACTGGAGCCGATGATGCTGATCACATCGCCAGCCGCCGCTTTCAGGGACACGCCCTTGAGCACTTCGTGACTGCCATAGCGTTTATGCAGGTCTTGGACTTCAAGTTTGTACATGCGGTCGGTTCTCACAAAAACAGTCAGTCAGTCGTTGAGCAAGCGCCCGTGACGCAGCGCTTCGCGCCCCGCCACCTTGGCCAGCCAGAAACCGGGTTGGGCATAACGCAGCCGTTCAATGGCAAACAGCACCCCGGACGTACCAGCACACACCGTGCTGACCCGATCCGCCAACGGATCGATCACTTCGAAAATCTCATCGCCGGCTTCAACCCATTCACCGGGTTTACGCAGGAAACTCACCACACCGGGGTGCGGTGCGAACAACAACTCAGTGCCTTCGAACGGCATGCCTTCGCACGCTTCCCGGGCAGGTTTCGGCCATTCGCCGCTGATCAAACCTTGCTCGGCGAGGAACGCCAGAATGCCTTCGGCATACGCTATGGCATCAACGCGAGTGGTATCGGCCTGCCCTCCCAATTCAATGGTCGTCGCCAGGCACGCCAGTGAAATCTGCGCATCCGGAAAGTGGCGCGACAGGCGCAGCCACGGCAACGAACAGGCTTCGTCGAAGGAGCTGCCGCCGGAGTCTTCCGCCAGCAGGCCCACTTTCACATTCAAGTGCGCGGCGAGCGAACGCCATTGCGGCCAGTGTTGCGGCAACGCGTACATGTGCAGCGCCGCCTCGGCATCGCAATGCAAATCCAGCACCACGTCAGCCGTGCAGGCATGGCTGAGCAAAATGCGCTGCATGCCCTGCAACTGACTCGCCGCCGGCGGCAATGCTGCCAAGGCGTCGCTCATGGCCTGGCGGATCAAGCGGATATTGGCGTGCGGATCATCCCCCAGGCGCCCTTCCAGTTCGGCGGCCACTGGCGCGCTGAGCTCGACGAAATCCCGGTTGAAGTTCTTGCCACTGCCCGCCTCGAAACGCCCCTGATGATTGCCTTGCAGCAATTGACCAAGGCCCAGTGGGTTGGCCACAGGCACCAGTTCGATGACGCCGTTCAGCAAGCCTTGGGCTTCGAGTTCGGTCAGGCGCTTTTTCAGCTCCCAGGCGGTACGCATCCCCGGCAGTTCATCGGCGTGCAGGCTGGCTTGAATGTAAGCCTTGCGCTCGCCGCTACCGAAACGGAACACCGAAATCTGGCGTTCGCTGCCCAGGTGACTCCACGGCAATGAATGATCGATACGTTCCATATCAGTGCTTCCGCGGGGCCATGTAGCCCAGCCAGCGGCGCTCGGCCAGTTTGAAGATCTTCACCAGAATGAAGGTCAGGCACAGGTAGAACACGCCGGCGGTGATGTACGCCTCGAACGGCAGGTAGTACTGAGCGTTGACCGTGCGTGCGGCACCGGTAATGTCGATCAGGGTCACGATGGACGCCAGACTGGTGGTCTGCAGCATCATGATCACTTCGTTGCTGTACTGCGGCAGCGCCCGCCGCAGGGCCGACGGCAACAGGATGCGCGTGTACATTTTGTAGCGCGACATGCCCATGGCCTTGGCCGCTTCAATCTCACCGTTGGGCGTAGCGCGCAGGCTGCCGGCGATGATTTCAGCGGTGTAGGCGCTGGTGTTGATCGCGAAAGCCAGGCACGCACAGAACGTTGCGCTGGACAGCCACGGCCACATGAAGCTTTCACGCACCGCTTGGAATTGCGCCAGCCCGTAGTAGATCAGGAACAGCTGCACCAGCATCGGCGTGCCGCGGATCACGTAGGTGAACAGCCAGGCGCTCATGTTGACGACTGCGTTCTTGGAGACGCGCATCAGCCCCAGCGGCAAGGCCGCCAACAGACCGAAAAACAGCGACAGCGCGAGCAACTTGAGGGTGGTCACCAGGCCGCCGAAGTACAGCGGCAGGGCCTCCCAAATGACGTTGTAGTCGAAGATCATAGATCAGCCGCCCTTACGCCTACCGAGTAGCGCTTCTCAAGGTGACGCAATGCCAGCAACGAGACACTGGTGATCACCAGGTACATCGCCGCCACCGCGAGGAAGAAGGTGAAAGGCTCGCGGGTGGCATCTGCCGCCTGCTTGGCCTTGAACATCATGTCTTGCAGGCCCACCACCGAAATCAGCGCGGTCGCCTTGGTCAATACCAGCCAGTTGTTGGTGAAACCCGGAATCGCCAGACGAATCATCTGCGGCACCAACACCCGGAAGAACACCTGAAAACTGCTCATGCCGTACGCCATGCCGGCTTCTGCCTGACCTTTGGGGATCGCCATGAAGGCGCCACGGAAGGTTTCGGACAGGTACGCACCGAAGATGAAACCCAGGGTGCCGATACCGGCAGCCAACGGATTCAGGTCGATGTAGTCGTTAAAGCCGAGCATCGGTGCGACGCGGTTAAGCAGGTCCTGACCACCGTAGAAAATCAGCAGGATCAGCACCAGGTCGGGAATCCCGCGGATCACTGTGGAATACAGGTCGCCCAGCCAGGCCAGCCAGCGAATCGGGGACAGACGCAGCGAAACGCCGATCAGACCCAGAACAATGGCCAAGACCATGGACGACAAGGCGAGCTGAAGCGTCAGCCATGCGCCATCGAGGATGACAGCCCCGTAGCCTTTCAACATGATTCAGGTCCTCGAAAGTTGGGATGAAAAAATGGCGCAAACCTCAGGGATCCTGTTGCTTGCGCCATTTCGGACTTGTCGCCTGGACGTGTTACTTGCCGTAGATATCGAAGGCGAAGTATTTGTCCTGGATTTGCTTGTACTTGCCGTTCTCGCGAATGGCAGCGATCGCACCGTTGATCTTGTCTTTGAGTGCGTCACCCTTGCGAACTGCAATACCTACGCCGTCGCCGAAGTATTTGACGTCGGTGAAGGCCGGGCCAACGAAGGCGAAACCTTTGCCGGCGTCGGTTTTCAGGAAGCCGTCATCCAGCAGGGTCGCGTCGGCCACGGTGCCGTCGAGGCGGCCAGCGGCTACGTCGAGGTAGATTTCGTTCTGCGAGCCGTAAGGCTTGATCTCGGCACCCAGCGGGGCCAGGACTTCGCGGGCGAAACGCTCGTGGATCGAACCACGCTGTACACCGATGTTCTTGCCCTTGAGCTCAGTCAAGCCTTCGCTGACTTGAGTGCCGGCCTTCATGACCAGGCGAGCCGGGGTGTTGTAGTACTTGTTGGTGAAGTCCACGGATTTCTTGCGGTCTTCAGTGATCGACATGGACGACAGGATCGCGTCGATCTTGCGCACTTTAAGTGCCGGGATCAGACCGTCGAACTCTTGCTCGACCCAGACGCACTTGACCTGCATCTGCTCGCACAAGGCGTTGCCGATGTCGTAGTCAAAACCAACAATGCTGCCGTCCGGCGCCTTGGAGGCGAACGGAGGGTAAGCTGCTTCGATACCGATTTTCAGAGGTTTTTCATCGGCGAAGGTCGGCAGGGACAGCACGGACAGTGCCAGGGCGCCAAGCAGCACAAGTTTCTTCATCTTGGGACTCCATCGGTAAAGGGCAAAAACGGCAGAGTGAGCACAGGCCCAATATGCGAATGGGTTAAACCGGAATGCGGTGCTGCGTCCTACAAAACCCACGTTGTTTTCAACGTGAGCAACGACGAGCGAGTGATCGGCATTCTAACGACAGGCCGGAAGCCGATATTTCTTCAATGCGACAACAAATTACAGATGCACCGAGAATGCCGCCTGGGCATGTTGACAGCCTTGCAATTTCATGCAAGAGCAAAAGACAGTGAACCGATCTATGCTGCAAATTGCGGGCCTATTATTCGCAAACCCTTCTAATCCGGCAAGCGCAGCGTGATGCCTTATTTTTCAGAGGGGCTTCAGAGGCCCTGAAACGGGGCTTTGCGTTTCCCAATGCCCCGTATCGGCGCGGGCGGTTACACATTCAGTTACTTTCTTGGGGCGTGGTAACAGTGGGAAATCACCTACACGTGATGCCGATAATTATTGGTTGAACATCAACATCAAAAGATCGCAGCCTTCGGCAGCTCCTACAAATAATGAGCCGGGTCGCCCCCCTCTGTAGGAGCTGTCGAGTGAAACGAGGCTGCGATCCTTTGATCTTCAACAATAAAAAACCCCGCCAGACTTAACACCTGGCAGGGCTTCGCTGACACAAGAACCGCGGTTTACGCGACGTTCATGGTCTTGTGCGTATCAATCAAATGCTGCACCACACCCGGATCCGCCAGGGTGGAGATATCCCCCAACCCGTCATATTCGGCGGTCGCAATCTTGCGCAGGATCCGGCGCATGATCTTGCCCGAACGAGTTTTCGGCAGCCCCGGTGCCCACTGGATGACATCCGGCGAAGCAATCGGGCCGATCTCCTTGCGTACCCAGTTTTTCAGCTCCAGGCGCAATTGCTCGCTTGGCTCTTCGCCACCGATCAGGGTGACGTAGACATAAATGCCCTGCCCCTTGATGTCATGCGGCACACCGACCACCGCCGCTTCGGCGACTTTCGGGTGAGCCACCATCGCGCTCTCGATCTCCGCCGTCCCCATTCGGTGACCGGAGACGTTAAGCACGTCATCCACACGACCGGTGATCCAGTAGTAACCGTCTTCGTCACGACGTGCGCCGTCACCGGTGAAGTACATGCCACGGAAGGTCTTGAAGTAGGTGTCGACGAAACGGTCATGGTCGCCATACAGCGTGCGCGCCTGGCCTGGCCACGAATCGAGAATCACCAGGTTGCCCTCGGCAACGCCTTCGATGATGTTGCCCAGGTTATCCACCAACGCCGGCACGACGCCGAAGAATGGTCGAGCCGCAGAACCCGGCTTGAGCGCATGCGCCCCTGGCAGCGGGCTCATCAGCGTGGCACCGGTCTCGGTCTGCCACCAGGTATCGACGATCGGGCAACGGGACTGGCCAACATTCTTGTAGTACCAATCCCAGGCCTCCGGGTTGATCGGCTCACCGACCGAACCCAACAGACGCAGGCTGCTGCCATCAGCGCCTTCAACAGCCGCCTTGCCCGACGCCATCATCGCGCGGATCGCGGTTGGCGCGGTGTAGAGGATGTTGACCTTGTGCTTGTCGACAATCTTCGCCACCCGGGTGATGTCCGGGTAGTTCGGCACGCCTTCGAACAACAGGGTGGTCGCGCCATTGGCCAGCGGGCCATAGACAATATAAGTGTGGCCAGTGACCCAACCGACGTCGGCGGTGCACCAGTAGACTTCGCCCGGACGGTAGTCGAACACGCGCTCGTGGGTCAGCGCCGCGTACAACAGATAGCCCGCGGTGGTGTGTTGCACACCCTTCGGCTTACCGGTCGAACCCGAGGTATAAAGAATGAACAGCGCCTCTTCAGCGCCCATTTCTTTCGGCGCACACACGGTGCCCGCCACTTTCATCAGATCTTCGTACCAGATGTCGCGATGCTGGTTCCACTTGATGTTGCCACCGGTGCGCTTGCACACGATGACTTTCTGGATGCTGCTGGTTTCCGGGTTGGTCAGCGCGTCGTCGACGTTGGACTTGAGCGGGATCTTCTTGCCGGCACGAATGCCTTCGTCGGCGGTGATCACCACTTTGGATTTGCAGTCGATGATGCGCCCCGCCAGGGCTTCTGGCGAGAAACCACCGAATACCACCGAGTGAATCGCGCCGATCCGGGTACAGGCCAGCATGGCGACCACGGCTTCGGGGATCATCGGCATATAGATAGTCACCACGTCGCCGCGGTGCACATCCTGGCCGCGCAGGGCGTTGGCGAACTTGCAGACTTCTTCGTGCAGCTCACGGTAGGTGATGTTGCGGCTCTCGGCAGGGTCATCCCCTTCCCAGATAATCGCGATTTGATCGCCGCGCTCGGCCAGATGACGGTCGAGGCAGTTGTAGGAAACGTTCAGGGTGCCGTCGGCGAACCATTTGATGTCGACATGGTGATCGTCGAAGGAAGTCTGCTTCACCGTGGTGAAAGGCTTGATCCAGTCGAGGCGCTTGGCTTGTTCGCGCCAAAACCCGTCCGGGTTCACGACCGACTGCTGGTACAGGGCTTTGTAGGTCGCCTCGTCAGTCAGCGTATTGGCTGCTACCTCGGGACGAACGGGATACAGAGAAGCCGCACTCATCTTTCTTACCTCGGTGGAATAGTTGTTTTTGTATGGCTCTGTTGTAGCCGGGCCGGGCCTATAGAACCATTCGACGATGGTAGTAACAAGCCCCTGCAAAATGCGGTGAATACCCCCTTCATCCGCCTGAAACCCCGCACTCCATGGCCCCGCGCCCCTGTAGGAGCTGGCGAAGCCTGCGATCTTTTGATCTCAAGACCGATTGTTACAGGAATCACGAAAGGTGTTTATCAAAACCATGGCTATATGAATGTAACCCCCACGCCTAAAATCAGCCTCGCCAACAAGGCAAACCTGATTAACCAAGTTGCAGCCCCCACGAAGGCAGTTAATCAAAAACCAGGTACTGAAGTTCCACACGCAATCCCAAAAGGATTGCGTGACCCCTCTCGACTTTAGAAAGGTAAATTTGAAATGAAAGCTTTATTAGTTCTGGCCCTCAGCAGTCTGTGCGCAACCGCCATGGCAGACGAGGCCCCGACTGATGTTGCACAGCAAAAACCCGCAGTAGTAGAGGAATACACTTACTCCACCCACCTGGACATCGCCAACATCGTGTCCATGAGCGAAGTGCCGAACGTGTGTGAAGTTGTTCCGATGAAAATGGAATACGACGACTCTAAAGGCCAACGCCACATCCTGCGTTACAGCGTTATGGGTAACGGCTGCTCCAACGGCTGATCCCCCCGCACTCCCCTTAACGGTTCGACCCATTTGCCCGCGATTCAAGGCCGATGAAGCGCCGAACCGAATACATCGATAAATAAGATTATTTAGTGCGATTATTTGCGCTTTTCAATCAAATAAGTTGGCGTAGGATAAATTCCACACCCAAGGCACATGCCAACGAACCTGGAGCCACGACCATGAAAACCAAACTGATTCTCGCCCTGACCCTCTCCGTACTGGCCGGCAGCGCTTTTGCCGCTGATGGTTACGACCGCACCGGCTCGGCTGCTTTTACCAGCGATGCGGCTGTCGCTTCCGATGGCTACGACCACACCGGTTCGGCGTCTTTTGCTGCCGATGGTGCCGATCACACGGGCGCTGCCAAACTGGCTTCTGACGGTGCCGATCACACCGGCAGCGCCAAGCTGGCTGCCGATGGTGCAGATCACGTCGGTGCTGCCCGTTTCAGCTGATGGCTGAACGCAACACCAGGGCCCGGCCTCAGTCGGGCTTAGTTGTGTCTGGAGTGGTTGAAAATCGACCAAAACCACAACATGTAGTGATTTTGGCTACTTTTTGAACAAAAACGCACAGGACCATTTTTAGCCAAAAACTGCACACAATCTCGTCCACAAAATCCTCTATATCGCCCTGTAAGCCGCGCCGCGCCTGGCTTGCGGTACATCAATAGATCGCAACGACGCCCCCACCCCGACACCACCGTCAAAAACCAGCCAAAAAAAAGCAAAAAAAAACTTCATCCGCCAAAGCCCTGTAAACCCTCGCTCCAACCTCAAAACGCCCCCCGCCGACCGTTCCCAGTGCCACTTGGTCGCACCACGAAGGCAATTTTTTCCCTATAATGCGGGCTTAAACGGGCCTGCAATATTCCCTTACAGGGGATGAACAGTCAGTCCGAAGCCCAAGCAGAAGCTGTTCACGTTTCTGCGAACCCCGGCTGCTTCGGATCCTCCGTACAAAATTCTGTTTGATGCCTGCGTATAGCTGCTGCAAAAAACGATTCCTTTAGATCCAACGCGGCCAGTACGACCGTGTGAAAAATCATCACACGGGCAATCTGGCCCTCACGCAGGAGACGACACGTCATGCTGAGCTGGGACGAATTCGACAAAGAAGACACGGGCGAAGTGGCTGTAAAGGCGCCAACGCCGGCCACGCGACTGAAGCCAACATGGACCGCCTCGACACCGCCGGTGGCGTCGCCGCCCAGGAAGCGCGTGCCGTGACCGCCGCCGACTCCGCCGCGATCGCCCGTGCCAAGGCTGCCCTGGACAACCTCGATGTTGCCGAAGGCCTGGCTGAACTCGAAGGCGCCTCCGCCCGTGTCGCCGTTGACGAAAAGCGCATGATCAACTGCCGCGCCGACCTCAACCAACTCGTACCCTTCAAGTACGACTGGGCCTGGCAGAAGTACCTGGACGGTTGCGCAAACCACTGGATGCCGCAAGAAGTCAACATGACCGCCGACATCGCCCTCTGGAAAGACCCGGAAGGCCTGACCGACGACGAGCGCCGCATTGTCATGCGCAACCTCGGCTTCTTCTCCACCGCCGACTCCCTGGTTGCCAACAACCTGGTCCTGGCCGTGTACCGCCTGATCACCAACCCGGAATGCCGCCAGTACATCCTGCGCCAGGCGTTCGAAGAGGCGATCCACACCCACGCCTACCAGTACTGCATCGAATCGCTGGCCATGGATGAAGGCGAGATCTTCAACATGTACCACGAGATCCCGTCGGTCGCGAAAAAAGCCACCTGGGGCCTCAAATACACCCGCTCGATCTCCGATCCGAAGTTCGAAACCGGCACCGTCGAAACCGACAAAGAGCTGCTGCGCAACCTGATCGCCTACTACTGCGTTCTGGAAGGCATCTTCTTCTACTGCGGCTTCACCCAGATCCTCTCCATGGGCCGGCGCAACAAAATGACCGGCGTCGCCGAGCAGTTCCAATACATCCTGCGCGACGAATCCATGCACCTGAACTTCGGCATCGACGTGATCAACCAGATCAAAATCGAAAACCCGCACTTGTGGGACGCTGAAATGAAGGAAGAGGCTTCGCAGATGATTCTGCAGGGCACTCAGTTGGAAATCGAATACGCCCGCGACACCATGCCTCGCGGCGTACTCGGCATGAACGCGGCGATGATGGAGGACTACCTGAAGTTCATCGCTAACCGTCGCCTGTCGCAGATTGGGTTGAAGGAAGAGTATCCAGGGACGACTAACCCGTTCCCATGGATGAGCGAGATCATGGACTTGAAGAAAGAGAAGAATTTCTTTGAGACGCGGGTTATTGAGTATCAGACTGGTGGGGCGTTGAGCTGGGATTAATTTGCCGTCGCAAAGCCTAATTTCCTGATTGATTTTTTTAAAAAGCCCTGAACGCCTTCAGGGCTTTTTCGTTATAAACCGCCGCAGAATCCTCAGGCATTACTAATCAACACGAGTTGGCTCATAATCATTTATGCCCGGTAGATGTAAACGGCTGGCTATCTTACTGACGAGTCGCTGAGCTTTTTCACGCCTCAAATCACCTACCCAATAAAATTTTACACCACGACCATCCTGAAAAAACCACTTCAAACAAGTATCGTCAAATTGACCGAATACTGCCTGACTTGAAACACCAGCCGAACCAAACCCAAACATAAGCAAATCGTATAACTTTTCACTTACAGACAATGAACGCTGCAAACCGTGCCACTGCAAATGGATATTAGGGGAGTCAGAGTTAGACGCCAATCTCATCAATGGGAACGTGCGAGTGTTGTCGAATCGAATACTGTCGCATCTTGGTTGGATACAAAGATAAAACTCATAACTTTGTCCAGTACTCACCGCAACTACCGTCCCCAGCGTCAGCCGCGGGGGGTGATTCGCTGAAAGCTTGAGCATATGATTTCTGGTAAAATCATGTAAAAACGCCATCTCTTTACGCGCTACGTCAGCTTCGCTACTATTTGGATAAAATCGTTCCATGATACGCTTTTGAGGATGTCTCTCATGATCCGAAATGGCTAATGCAGAAGATATCGCGGCCAATTTATCAAGCCTAAAACTTGATAAGCAATCTTCAATCACAGCAGTTGCCTCCTCGGTTACATCTGCATTTTTAAGCTCACGCAGTCGCTCAACACACAATTTATCCGAGAGCTGCGCTCTGACGCCTTCTGTAAGCATCAGGTGGTGTAAACTATCAGCAACCAACTCTATCAAATGAGCTTCAGCATCGTCAGAGTTAGGAATTAAAGCACGATGTGTTATGAAAGCCGCATCTAAATGCTCTTTAAATTGCCCAAGTATTTGATGCGTATGATTACGTATAGTACCAATCGCTGAAAGTGCAGCTGCAGGCAGCACGCCGGCAGAAAGCTCAGAATGAAGATCAAATATTTTGTCAGGAAGTTCAGAAAGAGGAACTCCGTAAGCATTCGCGACAGAAGGTTTATTTAAAATAACGACACAAGCGTGGTCAATTTTTATTAATTTGCCGTCAGTTTTAACCTTATCAGCACCAAACACACGTTTAATCTCAGACTTAACGATGCGTTGATTCGAAGCAGTGTAAACAACAATGAATCGGAGCCTGCCTCCATTAATTTTATCGCCTGCTATAATTTCTTCAATTGCTCTTAAGCTAGCAGTGTGATCACCTGGACGAAGCTCCCAATCTAACACAAGCACATCCGCCGCCTGAGCGATGGACTTAATCTCTTCAACAAGGGGCTCCAAAGCCATACTCGACTCAGGCTGAATGATGGAACATATGATGCCATGATGCGCGAACAACCTTACAAGTCCAGGCCCATCAAGCTCATGATCCTTATCTGCTATAGCTACTTCGGAGGCATCCTCTCCAATTGGTTCGGTCCCTGACGGAGGGTCTTCAGAGACAAAATTTTGTTCGGAGGGTGTATCTACCGAAAAAAAATCGAAAGGATTAGTAGGAGCTTCGATACTAGCCGCCCCAATCATAGGAGTACTGTTGTATGCTCGATCGTCGACAACGACTACAGTCTTGAGAAATTTCTTAACGGACTCTTTATAATGATCCTTAAGTGAAAACACAGATAAAACCATTTCTCCCGCTACTAGAACATCACTCATCACCAAGCACTCCTTGTTCAAAAAGTCCGTCATCATCTTCTATAAATTTAATCGCAAGGAGAAAAGCTGGATTATTCTCCCTTCCAGGATTCGTCAAAATCAAATCTAGTTCGTCGCGTCGAAGCGCCTTTCGAGAAATTGCCAAACCCATTCCGCGGCCGTTATGTTTCTCGGAGAAGCCGAACTCAAAAATTTGCTCAGCATGTCGTCTATCTATACCGACGCCTCCGTTTCGAATAACAATACCATTTTTATGTCTTTCAAGTTTTATCCAGCGTTTCTCTCCGATCTCCTTCGAAACCCAGTGACAAGCATTGTCAATGACATTGATAAGAACCGGATAGATTGTCGACGGATATGCAGAGATCACCCCAGATAAAAAATCCGAAGTAGCAGAGTAGATAATCGAGTGGCGCTCAAACCTATCAGCAAAAACATTTTCTATATAGTTTGATATTTCCCCGCCGGAAAGATCCATTGCTGTTCTATAAAGACGTCGATCAAGAGGTGAAAACAGGGACAAATATTCCTCAAGATGAGCAAACCCTGAATGTAATCCTTTGAACAATCCGCTTAAAGCGGGATTTTTATCCGCCCAAGGCTTTAGATCTTTAATTCCTTTTTTGACCGTTTTAGCAACTGCGTCAAACTCATGCTGCACGACACCAAGCGCCATGCCTATCTGCGCCCAATACATCGAGTCACTTAAGTCTTCTCGGAGACTTAAGTTCTGTCCTTCAAGAGCAGCACTCAAATCATCTGGCAAGAGACCATCTTTTACACCTTCGCTCAACGACTCCAGTTGCGACCTCAAATTAGATAAAAAATCCTGCTCTTTTACTGCCGCAACCTCTAACTTTTGCTGGAGCATAGATTGAAAGGTAACTAGCGATGAATCATCAAAGCTTTTTAAATCTGTTTTATCAAAATCCGACAGCGCATCTTCTACCGTATTACGAAATCTTTGAAAGCTTGTTTCTATTCCGAACCGTAGATCTTGCTGTGACTGTTCGACTATATCGCGGGCCAACCTCCTTTCCGCCTTCACCAACTTTTCCATTTCACCTTTTCGAAAAGCCAATCCATCCCTTAACATGCCCCGACGATCAATTGCATCGCCACGCTCATGAAGTATTTCAGCTAATTTTTCCTGTAAAACACCTTCAATCGGATAATAAACGGTGCTTTCTATTTCATCACAAATAGTTCTGTATCGAGCCCAATCCGCCTCACCTTCCTTATTGAGTCCGACTCCACGTGGCCGTGATATTTTGTTTAGTTTTCGCAACGCATCTAGACCAACCCTGAGCTCTCGCTCTACAATTTGAAGCTCTCTTGTCATTTCATCAGGGTCTGCAACTGCTTGAACCAAGTTAAATTTTTGTAGCAAATCGTCCCTGAACTTTTCAGCCTCCTTTGCAACGTCTCCCTCTTCGACTCTCACAAAAAACTGATTAATTGCGTGCTGTAATTTTTCTTTTCTTACAGAAACACGTTTTTCTCGAATTTTCAGTAGTTTATTTTGGTTCTCCATTTCATCGCGCAATCGGTTAAATTCGTTGCCTAGAGGCGCATCCTTCCGAAAATAATCTTTTGCGAGGGACATTAAGAAGAACTCCAAAACGCCTCGGAACTGGCGAAACGCAGCATTCTCTTGAAATCCTTCACGACCAGCCTTTTCACGAAGCGCCTGATTTTCCACATTATCCAAGACTATCGCGCCAAACATTCTCCTGAATGAGAAAAACCAATCTTTGTGGGCCTTATTCCTCCGCTGCTCAATGCGCAGAAAATCATGCTCAATATCCCCGTATGGCAGGACCCGTATTCCATCCCTATAAACATACAACCCACCGTGCTTAGCAAGCTTAGCGCTTAGTAGCCCATGGCTCGTTGAATCTAAAAGAGATTGATGTGCGTAACCTTGAGAGTAACCAAATCTGATCTTGAAAGGACCACACTGTAATGGAATAGCAGATTTTAATGGATAGCTTAACGTATAAGAAGCTTTCGGCTGATCGTAAACTTTAACTGTCCCAACAAACTTACCATACTCATCAAACTCCCCATCGACCTGGTGATCAGCAGCTTCAAAATCTTCGGGACCGATAAATACTTTATCATCAATAAGATCAGTAAAAACCTCACCTTTATGATCACGAAAGAATGCCCTAATTGGAGTCGACGCCATATCGGGGAACATGGTATTCGAAAATCCCACGAGCAGTGTCTGCAATTTAGATGTGCGCCCGTCACCTAACTGAGCATCATCTTCCAGATCCAGTTCTAAAATCTCGTCATAAGGACGAATAATAAAATGGGTTCCGTGCCTGCCTCCCTCGAACAAAGGAGAAGCGACATCATCACACACCCCTCTAAATTTCAAACCGTTATATACAGATGACGGATCAAAGCTCATCATCTGAAGATCGGACTCAATTTTCTGCCGACTATCACTGGTAAGATTAGGCTCAAGTCCGTCTAAACTAGATAAAACAACAGCAATCATCGCGTCGATATCTGCTTTGCCCGGAAAATCATCACCTTTAAATGTTCTAATTGGAACAACTACTTGATCAAGCCCAATACCTGGAATCTCGAAAAGCCCCCAATGCACTAGTGCGACTACGAGATCATGCAACCCGTCTTCACGAGAGGCTCGCGTAAGGATTAAAACAGCAGGGCCAATTACAGCAATAGCTAAACGCCCAATACCCTTTTCACCTAACACATGACGTTTTATTTTCCCATAATCACCTAGCCACGGAGCAGTACTAATTTTCGTCCCTAATTTACTCTCCGTACCTACTGTCAACCATCGATTGATAAAGTCATGATGGGTCATTCCGATGCCGTCATCACGCAGCATAAATATCTTCTGTTGACGTAATACGTCAACTTCTACTCGCTGCGCAAAAGCATCATAGGCATTTTTAAATAGCTCATGAACGGCAGATGGGACACCCGCGATTTGCTGACGCCCCAACATATCAACGGCTCTCGCCCGCACAGTCATTTGTGCGCGCTGTACTTCGGGATTATTCAAAATTTGATCATCCATCAGAGCATCCTTGCGAGGCAGATTATTTAAATTCTCACATCCAAAGCAGATGCAACAGCAAGATCTTTAAGATGAGACACTATGCGACGAGCCATTTCAACTGGAACCGCGTTTCCGATTTGTCTTGCAACCTGCCCACTGTTCCCATAAAAAATGTAGTTTTTGGGGAACGTTTGGAGTAACGCGGCCTCTCGCAAGCTCAATGCTCTATCATCTTCGGGGTGAGCAAATCTACCCCGTGTTAAGTCAGTGCATCCGGTCGTTAACGTTGGAGCAACCGCGGACCATTCCATTCGGCCATAAACATCTGGAAAGTCGTTATCCTTACCTTTATGACATGCTAACTGAAGATATTCAGGTAAGGCGCTTCTGCTGCCACCGTCCTTAGGAATATGTTTCAATCGCTCTAACGTAATTGCATGATGTTTTCTGGCCCTGTGAAGTGGGTCCTGGCTAGCTTCCCCACTCCGCAAAGAAGGTAAAAAACCAATCGCGTCTCTAACAGTTTTAGGTTTCGTGGTAGCAAGTGCAACTCCAAAAGATTTAACAATCGCATTATATTTTGAAGCCACCAAGATACATCTCTCACGCCGCTGAGGGACCCCGAGAGTTGCAGCATCTATTTTTAACGGAAGACTTAGTTTATACCCAAGTCTCTTTAATCGTTTCGACAGCAAGTCTAACAATCCAGCATTAACAATCCCCGGGACATTTTCAAAAAAAATCACGGTAGGGTTCAATACGCGAGCAAACTTTACACACTCAAAAATCAAATCCATTCTAGGATCGCTTTCTGCTTTCTTTCTGTTCTGGCTGCTAAAAGGCTGACAGGGGGCGCACACTACCAACAGATCGAGTTTCCTTCCATCTAAAGCGACATAGATATCAAGTGGATTGGCCTTTTTTATATCTTCCGATACTAACCTTACTTCAGGATGATTGAGAGAGTAGGTTTTACAAGCAATCAGATCGCTATCTACGGCGGCCACCACCTCGAAGCCTTCTTGCTTCAATCCAGCAGTTACAGCTCCCGAACCACTGAACAAATCTACAGCAAGCCATTTTTTGTTGACAACCTTTGAAATTGTCTCCATCGCACTCATCTCAATATTAACCGCTATCACTGACACAGTTTTTAAAAATAAAAATAATGAAAATTGTATTTCACCAGAATCCGAGGAACTGCGGTGTCTAATTCACACCGTTAACAGCGATTGCAACACGCTTAAGACCTGGCTTTCAGCAGATCCAAGGTAGCAGTGATTCCAAATTCAGGTCTACCCACCCCTTGGCGCGACCTCAAAACACGCGTAGGCGATAGCATTATCCTCCTTAAACCCCAGAATTCACCATAGTTGAGACGGGGGAGTCACCATAAAATTTCCTGACTGGTACCAGCTCAAAAAACACCGCCCCTTGACCACGCGATTGCTGTTCCCTACGATCTGAATCTGGTGCCTAAGAAACACCTCACACAGCGGACTGACCGCACCCGACAGTAGCGGCTTTTTTGTGCCTACGGTTTCCCCGTGGGCATCAAAAATCTCTGTTATGCCGGGAGTGGGCTAATACAAGACCCGAAAGGGGAATATGTCCGGCCCTCTGTGTGGGGTTTCTTAACTCCCGGCACCCAGCCCTAAGAAAGCTGCCATCACACAGAGGTAAAGGAAATGTCTGACATTCCGATCTTCACGATGAAGGTGACTTGCCCTATCCGTCTCTCCAATCGCGCGCTTCCGTCTCAGGAGGTTCGCCATGCCTGAACCGCTCGTTTCAACCCTGTTCCTTCGTCACAGCGTCTGTCTTCATGCCCTTCTGTTGGAGAACCAGGCTTGGTTCTGTGCTCAGGACCTGGGGCGATTGATGGGTAAACATCTTGACGAACGCATGTCACGCAAACTCGATGCAGATCAGCGGCAGATAATGCTCGTCGAGGCTCACGGTACTGCCAAAGAACGACTGATGATCAGCGAGTCCGGCGTCTATGCGTTGCTGGTTTATCACTATTGCCCGGAGTATCGCCTCCTGAGGGAATGGCTGACTCACCAGGTGGTTCCGGCGCTACGTGATGCGCGCCCAACGCGGTCAGTTGAACGGCCAACGTTGAGCGTGCTGGACTGGCCGGAGATGTCGCTCTGCATGTTGCACTGGCAGGATGAACCGTGGATTCGGTTGCGGGACATGCCTTGCGTGTTGGCGGATGATCCATTCAATCAACGAGGATCCTGGTGGCGTAAGGCGTCACGAGTGTTGCGAGGGTTTTGATTGTTCATTGCCGTATGAAAATCCGCTGCTTGAATCTCAGGCAGCGGATTTTTGAATGGTGTATTCAGTGACGCATTCGCGAGCAGGCTTGCTCCCACAGGGATTTTCGGGAATTTTAGTTGCCTCATCGGCTGCGCTCAAATCCATCCTGAAAATGGCACGCCCTAAAGAATTCGCGGACCTGCAAAAGCTTTTCGGTACGCACGGTATCGACTTGTTCAAGCCCAGAGCCGCAATGAATTGGGTCGTGATCGACGTAGGCGGCAATAATCTCAGGGTGCTAGGCGCAGTCAACTACACCCGGCAGAAGTTCTACGTCAAACACATCTACACGCATGCCGATTACGACGTTGCCAACGTCTGGTATGCAAGAAACAAAGGGGTAAAACGATGAGCGCCGCCCGGAACGACTTTCAAACCGTGATCGCAACACTTGGCGAGCTGCACGCGACGCTGGAGCGCCTGCGCGGTGAATTTGTGCACGGCATCAAGACCCCCGCTGACTATGAGCGTGCGACCGACCTGCTCGATGAGCTCTCCGACGGGCGCGAACTGAGCAAGGTCGAGGAGAAAATCCTCGTTGAGCTCGAAAACGAAATTCTGGCCTACCAGCGCGACTCCGACCAGTTTCGCGAATCGAATGCCGCTTTTGAGGCGACGTGCACTCCTGTGCAGCTGATCAAGGATCTGATGGAGACGCTCGGGCTCACCGGTTCGGACCTGCCTGAAATTGGTGATAAAACGGCAGTGTCCAAGGTGCTCAGTGGGGATCGGCCCATCAGTCACAAGATGGCGTACGCGTTGGCAGAGCGGTTTGCGATGGAACCGGGTGCTTTCGTGTCGGCAGCCCCGGGAAAGGCAGTTTCGATCGAAACCGTTCGCCCCACGGTCAAGAAAACCTCCGTTTATAAGCGCTTTCGCAATGCCCCTCGGATCGTACGCCCAGGGAAAGAGACCGACACCGGCGAATACAAAATGGTAGCTTCCAAGGACCGCAGACAGACAGATAAAGCCCCGGCCAAGGGGTAGGCCCGCTCCCACAGGGTGTCTGCGGCGGGTTGGAAATATCAGTGTCCCGCGCGCCTTACAACCGTGCCGGAACCACACGCACTCCGTACTTCGGAATAATTCCATCTGCGGTGACCAACTCCAGCCCTTCCGCCTGGGCCTGGGCAATTAACATTCGGTCAAAGGGATCACGATGGATTTCCGGTAACTTGCCCGCCTGCTGTCCGTGGAACAGTGAAATCGGCAGTTTTGTGAAACCCTCGTCTTCAACCAGCGCCTCAAGATCCTCTGGAGCCTCCAGCATCCCTTTCGCCTGTTTGATCGATATCTCCCAGATCGAAGCGGCGCTTACCAAGACCTGATTACGCGGCTCCCCTATCATCTGCCGAGCTTCTGCGCCCAGCGCCGGATCATCGGACAGCCACCAAAGAAACGCGTGGGTATCCAACAACAGGCGCCTCATAGGTTGCCCTCAAATCCATCAATGATGTCATCAGGGGTCTTGTCAAAATCTGCGGACATCCGAATTTTCCCCTTCAACCGCCCAGGCTTACGCGCCCGAGGTGTATCGACATGAGGCAGCAGATCCAGATAAGGCTTGCCAGCCTTGGCAATCACAACCTTGTCGCCATGCCATGCACGTTCGGCAAGTTGAGAGAGTTGGGATTTTGCTTCGTGCATGTTTACTTGCACCAGTTCATTCATATTGCACCTCCATAGCATTAGCTAAGCTAGACTAAGCCGTATACTTTTTATCAGCAAGGTGTCGAGTTGACCGTCTGTCAAAAATGGCGTCTCAACGTCACCGCTGCCAAACTCTTTGCTGTGATCACCTGCGCACTGCCCAATATGATCATCTTTCACTCCGTACCTTTTTTGGTACCCTCCTGAGTGAATCAAATCCGGGACCATCACCATGACCACTGCTGTCGGCTCCAACTTTGACGATTTTCTCGCAGAACAGGGGATGCTCGAAGAGGTTTCCGCCGCTGTCTTGAAGCGCGTCATTGCTTGGCAAATTGCCCAAGCAATGGCATCTCAGAAAGTCAGCAAAAAGACGCTGGCTCAGCGAATGTAAACCAGTCGTACCGCTGTGGATCGCGCGCTGGATCAGAATGACTCTGGAATGACGCTCGCGACGTTGGCGAGTGCCGCACGTGCGCTGGGTCACCGAGCTGAAGTCAGATTGGTTCCGCAAAACAGTTGAATGCGCTGGTTCACTATCAGCCGAAAAGCCAGCCTTTGCTGAATCTACGCTCTCCTTGCAATTCACCCCAGCCCACTTTGCCCTGGTCCGGGCCCGGCCCGGGCGATTCAGGATGGTCTACTGAGCTCATAAAAACCTACTACCCCGACTACGCGCTCACCCAAAACATGTAAAGCAAGCATGACGTCATTCAGATCACGACCGGTCAACTCAGCGAGCTGCTCGCCGCTTTTTGACAATCCACCTTTAAGGTGACTCAAAATCTCATTTTCGAGCCTTTTGTAATCGTCAAGACGGCCCGCCAGATCCTCCTGTCCTTGGTATTTCACGAGCAAATGCCGAGCATTTTGACAATCTGCAGTCTGCCGATCCCGCTCAAGAGTCAAGATTTTATTTTCAGCAACTAATTGTTGGTACAGGTACTTTTCGTCTTTCCTGTTCAGTCGGAACACCAGGCTCAAAATGATTGAGACCGCCGCCAGCGCCAGGAAAAGCACCCATAACGGAACATCACGGGAAAGTAATGCGAGTACGCCTGATGCACCGTCAGGCACGAAGTAAGCAGTGATCGTTAAAACCGATGACACCAGGGATATGGTGTTGAAGTAAAGCCAGCCGTGCTTCATTGCGATGGATCCTCCTTGAGACGCGTTGCCGAATTGGCCGTTGCATTGTTTCCTCTGCAAACGACAATCGCAATGCGTTAAAGAAGAGACGCTGCTGAGTAGCGCATTCTGAGCGGAGAAAATCATCCGGCACGGTGAGCAGGATGACACTCCACGTAAGCATCAGGAATACCCGCCGCGCCCCGACCATACAGCCCGGCGTTTGTTTACCACGCAGGCGAACGCTGTTGTCATGCTTCGAAAACCAGGCCCCCAACACTGATCAATCCATCACAATCAGACGCGCTGATTTGACACCGATTGCCCAGCATGACGCCTTGGGACAAGATGATGTTTCTTGCCAGAAATAAACTGAGCGCGCCAGCCGCCACCCCCGTTGCAGCATCCTCCATGCTCTCATCCAGATGATTGAAATTTCGTCCCTCGTACTTATTCAGTTCGCGGTGCGCGTAGGCATAAACGCCGCTCACGGCTGCCGCCTGCCCCCATTCAACAATCCCGTTCAGTGCCGGACGCAACGCGTATAACGCCTCTGGACTGACCATTTCAACCAATAACTTCGGACTACCAATTGACGCTATTGCAGCGGGGGACTTGATCGCCGACTCAGTACAACCGAGCAGTTTTGCAATGACGCAAATTGAGGGTACAGACATGTTCACTTGATCAGGTTCGACGCTGATGTGCAGCTCATTTCCTGAGTGAGTAAAGGTCAATAACTGTTTATTCATGGATGTCAGCACCGACCCGCAATATTCAGCGACATTATGGGTGTGCAAGTAATACGCGGCCGCCAGTGATGCGTGCAGACAGAGCGGACTTCTGGCATGCGGATAATAAAAATCGAGAACGCACGGCCCGACGCCATCCTCCATTATGTTGATAAACACGCAAGCCTTGGCCTTCTGCGCGGCTGCAAAACGTTGACGCTCAGCTATCGACCGTCCGGAGGAAGCCCCTTCAAAAATGACCAACGCTTCATTTCCGCTATTCGGGCCTGTTCCAAAACATCTAAATCGCTTCAAGTGCATTTTGTAGATTCACACGTGGTTGGTCATGAGTATTCAGTGTAAGGGGTGCGCCCAATACGCGGACACCATCGTCCTTAATACTGGAGTTCTGACGGTGACGTGGCCGGCCCCTTACGTTTAAGGCCCATGCTTGTACTCAAGACTGTCACCAAACCCGCGAATCACCTCCAGCAGTGCCTTCACCCGCAGCGGCAAGTTCCCGGCCGGATACACCACGTGCATCTGCGGGCTGTCACCGTTGCTGGAGGTGAGCCGGTACTCGGGGCAGACCCGGCGCAGGCGCCCCGCTTGCACTTCGGGCTCCGCCAGCCAGTCCGCCAGGCGGGCGATGCCGATACCCGCCAGGGCGGCCTGGAACACCGCCACGCCCGAGCTGAAACGAAACCGTGGATGGACCCGAACGCTGATGGCCTGCTGTTCACTGCGGAAATTCCATTCCTTGAGGATGCGCGGCGCCGTGTGCAGGATCAGCGCGTGGGCCTCCAGCGCTTCAATGGCCTCAGGCGTCCCGCGCCGCTGCAGGTAGCCGGGGCTGGCGTACAGATGACGCGAGTAACTCCAGAGTGGATAGCCGATCAGGTCACTGGATTGCGCAAACGCGCCTCGAATCGAGAAGTCCAGCTTGCTCTTGACCGGGTCGAGGGTCTCATCGGTGAAGATCACGTCGACGTTCACGTCCGGATAATCCTCGGCGTACTGCGCGATCAATTGCGGCAAAACACCGTGGCCGAGGGACTCGGGGGCGGAAAAACGCACCCAGCCGCTCGCCATGCCGCTGAGACCGGCCAGGTCTTCATCCGCCTCACGTTGCAATTCCAGCATTTTGCAGGCGTGGGGCAGCAAGCGTTCACCCGCCTCGGTCAAGCTTACGGCGCTGGAGGAGCGATTAAACAACTTGACCCCGGCACTTTCCTCCAGGCCTTGAACGGCACGGGTCAACGCACTGGGGGAGCGCCCCAGCGTGCGTGCCGCCGCGACGAAGCTGCGCTTGCGCGCGACGGTCGCGAAGGCTTCAAGCGCCCACAACTGATCCAGAGCCATTGATCACCTCATTGCATTTATCGCAACGTGGCATTGCAACACAAAAAAGGCCCTTCCGTTAACCTTCGCGCTCAACTTACAGGGATGTAGGCAAACAGGAGCAAATGGACATGGCAAAGATGGAAAAAATAGTCGGGACATCAACGACCTCTGAGGGTGAACAGATTCGTGACTGGCAGGGCAGTCACCCAGCGAGTTCAACCCGACAGGCGATACCGCAGATTCATGTTTCGTTCGAAGAACAGCACGCGCTTCACGCCGGCCTGACCTCCCTGGGCGTGACCGACAGCCTCTCGGGTATCCGTCACATGCCGGCCTTGGGGCAGCTGCTTGAGAGCGTCCTGTGCGGTGAAAAAATCGAGCGCTTGCGCAACTTTCCCAAGGCCCCCGAGGCGGCAATGATCGTCAGGGGGCTGCCCCTGGACTCGCACCTGCCCGCCACCCCCTACGACATGGCGCCGGGTATCGAGCAACTGCCGGTAGTGGCCGGCGCGATCCTGGCGGTGCTGCAGACCCTGCAAACCCATCCGGTGGCCTACGAGGGTGAAAACGACGACACGGTGTTCCGCCACGTGTCGCCCAAGCGCCAGCGTGAAACCGAAGAGAGCTCCTATGGATCGCGCATGGACCTGTGCATGCACGTCGACAACCCGCACCTGCCCTTGACCTGCGAACCGGTCTCAGCGTTGTCGGCCTGTCCGGAGTACCTGTGCCTGACCGGCCTGCGCTGCGAGCTGGATGTGCCGACCCGCATCGTGGCCATTGGCGAGGTGCTGGCGATGTTGCCCGACTGGGTTGAATCAGCCCTGTCACAACCGCAGTTCGCCATTCGCCGACCGGTGTCCTTCGGCAAATCGGGCAATGTGCTGGAACACGTGCCCCTGCTGTACAAAAACGCAACCGGCGAGCTGTTTTGCCGTTACAACAAGGCCAGTGTCACCGCCACCTGCGCCATCGCGAAATTGGCCCTGCAGCTGTTTGAAGCCGCCGCCAATCACCCCGATGTCGTACGCCCCGTCCTGCTGCAACCGGGGGACATGCTGATCTTCAAGAACCAGCAAACCCTGCATGCCAGGGAAGGTTTTACCCCGCGCTACGACGGGCGCGACCGCTGGCTGCTGCGGGTTTTCGGGGTCAATGACCCGGCCCGCGTGCTGGCGCTGAACCCCCAACAACCCTTCATCGCCAGAGCCTGATATTAATGGTCGATATTGTCCTACTTTGTGTGTTCGCCTTCGCCGCCGGCCTGATCGATGCGGCGGTGGGCGGCGGCGGCCTGATCCAGATACCCGCATTGTTCAACGTGCTGCCCGCCGCACCGCCGGCGGCGCTGCTGGGGACCAACAAGGTCGCGGCCGCATTCGGCACCGCGTTCGCGGCCCGGTCCTTCGTGCGCAAGGTGGTGATCGACTGGGGCCTGGTGATTCCAGCCGCCTGCGCCGCCTTTGTCATGGCCTTCTTCGGCGCGGCCACGGTATCGTTCGTGCCCCAGTCAGTGATGCGCCCGGCGGTGCTGGTATTGATCGTGCTGATGGCGATATACACCTTCTGCAAAAAGGACTTCGGCGCCCTGCACGCCCCCACTTTCATCGGTATCCGGCAGAAGTGGCTGGCGGTTGTCATCGGCGGCGCCATCGGTTTCTACGACGGGCTGTTCGGCCCTGGCACCGGTACCTTCCTGATCTTCCTGTTTATCCGCTGCTTCGCCTTCGACTTCCTGCACGCCTCGGCGTCGGCCAAGCTGGTGAACATCGCGACCAACGTGGCAGCGCTTATATTCTTCATCCCGACAGGTAACGTGCTGTACCTGATCGCCCTCCCCATGGCGGTCTTCAACATCCTGGGCGCGCTGACCGGCACCTGGCTGGCGGTGCGTAAAGGCGTGCCCTTTGTCCGGGCGCTGTTTCTGGTATTGCTGGTGATCCTGATCAGCAAACTGTCCTACGACCTGTTACTGAAAACCTGAGGAAAGCCCATGCAGCCCATGTTTGATCGCCTGGTGACGCTACTCGATGCCAACGCCGCCTCCTATCGGGTGTTGATGCACGATGCCGAGGGCCAGTCGGCGCGGGTCGCCGAACTCCGTGGCACCGAACCCGGCCAAGGCGCAAAAGCCATGCTCTGCGCGCTAAAGGGTCAGGCCGAACCCTATGCCCTGGTGATACTGCCAGGGGACCAGAGGCTCGACATGAAGAAAGTCGGAGCGGCCCTGGGAGGGAAAAAAGCCGAGCTGGTAAACGCGCAAACGGCCATGCAACTGACCGGCTGCAGTATCGGCGCCATCCCTCCGTTTACCTTCGATGAGCGGATTCAATTGATCGTCGATCCGTCCCTGACCACGGGCTACGGCGAAATCGCCTTCAACGCCGGTCGGCTGGATGCATCAATGGTGCTCGATACCCAGGATTACCTGTCGATTGCCAAGCCCCGGTTGCTGGATATCCGCCAGGGTTGAGCAGCGGTGGGCAGGACTGGATTGCGCTGATGGGTACAGGTGCGAGCCGGCTCCGGGCGGCGTTGCGACGAAAACCTGAGAACGCCACGAGGTGTCAGGTTTTATGCGTTATCGTTGGCCACCATCGCGAGCAAGCTCGCGCCTGCAAGGACCTGAGCCCACCATGAAATTCGACCTCGCCTACTGCCTCAGCCTCGATGACAAGCTGTCGATCTATGACGTGCGGGATTTGAATTTCGATGAGACGGTGGCGTTCGATTCGGCCAAGGAACATTTCCAGTGCCCCAACGATGCCTGTCGTCTGGCCTTCGATGGGTTGAATGTGTTGACGACGTTCAACGCCAGGAATGTGAATTACGTTCGAACCCCGCACTTCAAGAACACGCCCGGCACCCGGCACGTGGCCGATTGTCCTTATGTCAGTCTCAAGGCGCAGGTAACGGGCGTCGACGGTACGCAAACGGATGACGGCCGCGAGGAGCATTTCCCGTCGGAATTGTTGCTGACGCGGCGTGAGTATGTGCGCAAGCCGTCGACCTCGGCGGTAGCGGCGGATGTGCTGCGGGATGCGCCGAAAAGCACTTCGGCGGACAGTCATGCCGAGCACCCGGGGCGCGAGTCGGCGCCGGACAAGACCAGTGTCTTCGCCCACCCGGTGGAGTGTTTTGTGTCGAACTTCGAAGACAAGGAGTTGCTCAAGCGCATGCCGCTGAAGATTGGCGAGCACACGGCGCCTTATGGGTCGTTCTTCAAGAAGATCGAGTACCTGCAGGACAACAAGGGGCTGATTTACTGGGGCAAGATCAAGGAGATCAAGGATTACACCCAGAGCTTTCGCATCGACTTCGAGCAGAAGGTCTGGTTCAAGGCACCGGATGAGGCGAAGAAGAAGCCTTACTCGGTGAATGTTTACTTGAGCAAGAAGCTGATCGACAACTACCGCAAGCGCAAGGCGTTCCTGGAAGAGATCAAGCACGCCATCGAGAGCGGGAAAGCGTTGTTTTGTTTCTTCTATGGCGTGACGCCGGAGTTGAAGCAGGTGCCGAGCAAGAAAAACCCCGAACAGACGTTCGGGGTGTTCAGTGCCAGTATTGAGAACCTGGATCACTTTATTGTTCGGGAAGCGCCGGGGTTGGCGGATTAGTACTCTGCCCCGCTCAGTTGCTGCTCCAGTGCCCGAATCTCACGCTTCACTTCTTTGCGCCGATTACGTGCAGCCTGCGCACCTTCAATCGATTGTTCCGCCAACAGACCGGCTGGAGTTTCAGCCAATGGCGGCAGCAAGCCTGCGTGGTACTGGCCCTGGCGCGGACTTCGGCTATGACAGGCCCACGGCGTTCTCGACGATGTTTCGTCGGGTACTGGGGCAGGCACCGTCTGTCTGGATGGAGGCGGCGAAATAGCACAAATCAAAAAATGCGTTTGATCCGGGATCAAAACAACTGTACAAAAACACAGTACATTTTGAATCAGCACTCTCGAGCCCGGAGAACACCATGGCCTCTCTTGCGATGAAAATCACCCTGGAACGTATCGCCCTTTTCCAATTCACCCCGGCCCACAGCGCCCAGGCCCGAGCGATGCTGGGTTGGAGCGTGCAAGAGCTGTCTCGCGAATCCGGGGTTAGCGTGGAGGCCATCGAGCGTTTCGAGGCCGAACACGATGTGCTGGATGTCACGCGGCTGGCGTTGGCGTATCGGTTTGAATCGGAAGGGTTGGTGTTCTTCCCCGGGTTCGCGCCGGGCAGAGGGATGAATGTGAAAGGGTCGACGCCGAATCCGGTGGCGCGGGCGGATTATGCGATGGTTGAGTGAGGAGCCTGCAAATGAACGACATCACTGGAAGAAACAGCAGCGTTTATGACGCGCTCGATTGTCCCGATACTGCCGAGATGCGGGCCAAAGCTGAATACGTCATGAAGATAGGCATGCTTCTCGAAACCGGGCATCTGAGTCAGGACGAGGTGGCGCACAAGCTCGGGCTGTCTCAGGAGGAACTGAGTGAAATGCTCCGCGGACAATTTCGCGATTTGACCGTCGCAAAGATCTCGGAATACCTGAACCGACTAAACGACAAGAGCAGGTAGTTTAGTGGTGAAGCCAGGACCGCTTTCATGGCAAGCGGCCCGGCCTCAGGCCATCAAGCATTTTGCACCGTCACTTGATCCCCAACGTTTTCCAACCCCAACCACCAAGGGTTGCCACGCTGCGGATACATCACGTTGAACGCCTCCCCCATCTGCGGCGTACTGATCGATACATTCCGCTCCCAGGCCAATGCCAGAATCCGGTCAAAAGGTTCGTACCAGGCGTGCATCGACAGGTCGAAGGTCCCGTTGTGAATCGGCAGCAACCAGCGCCCCTTGAGGTCGATGTGAGCTTGCAGGGTTTGTTCGGGCTGCATGTGAACGTGCGGCCATTCAACGTTGTAGGCGCCGGTTTCCATCAGGGTCAGGTCAAACGGGCCGTACTGTTCACCGATGCGTTTGAAGCCGTCGAAGTAACCGGTGTCGCCGCTGAAGAAGACCCGTGTGTTGCCATCGATCATCACCCACGAGGCCCACAGCGTGCTGTTGCCATCGAACAGGCCGCGACCGGAAAAGTGCTGCGACGGTGTGGCGATGAATTGAATCCCGTCGACTTCAGTGCCCTGCCACCAGTCCAGTTGACGGATTTTGCTCGCGTCGATGCCCCACTTGATCAGGGTGTCGCCGACGCCCAGCGGGGTCAGGAAGTACTTGGCCTTGTCCGCCAGTTTGAGCACGGCCTGGTAGTCGAGGTGGTCGTAGTGATCGTGGGACAGGATCACCGCTTCAATCGGCGGCAATTCTTCGAGGCTGATCGGTGGCTGATGGAAACGCTTGGGGCCGGCCCATTGCACGGGTGAGGCGCGCTCGGCGAAAACCGGGTCGGTGATCCAGAATTTGTCCCGCAATTTGAGCAGCACGGTGGAATGACCGAGGCGGTAGACGCTGTGATTGGGTGCGGCGATCAACGCGGCCCGGGTCAGTGCTTGTACGGGCACGGCAGCACTTGGGCGGGTGTTTCGCGGTTTGTGGAAGATCATGTTCCACATGATGCGCAAGGTTTTGCGAAAGCCTTCGCGTTGCACCGGCGCATGGTTTCGATATTGCCCTTGAGCGTGACGGGACGCTTCAGGCTGGGTGGCGTTATCCACAGAGGACGTTGAAGTGGCCATGACTGAACTCCAGAAAACCGTGCAATTCACGGTTTGCGCTTTGGGACGATAAATGGCCAAGGCACGCACGCATCAGCCGAAGATTCTATTTTTCACCGTGCAGGATTAACAAAACATTACACTGCACAGTGTAGTTTCTAGGTTGCATGAAAGCCGATCACAAGTAAACTGCCGAGTGTAATTCCCTCACTTCTTCCTGCCGAAGCATATTTATGACAGCTCCACAGCGTCTCACCGACCGAAAACGCGAAGCCATCATCCAGGCGGCGATTACTGAATTCCGTGCCAACGGTTTTGAAATCACCAGCATGGACAAGATCGCCGCCACCGCCGGCGTGTCGAAGCGCACGGTGTACAACCACTTCCCGAGCAAGGAAGAGTTGTTTGCCGAAATCCTCAATCAATTATGGGCACGGGTGACGGCCGAACAGGAAACGCCCTACCGCCCGGAACGGCCTTTGCGCGATCAGCTTCGTCAGATCCTGATGGCAAAAGTGCAGATGATGGGCGACAACAACTTTCTCGACCTGGCACGCGTGGCGATTGCCGCCACCATCCATTCCCCCGAGCGCGCCCAGAACATGATCACTCGCATGGGTGAACGCGAAGAAGGCCTGACCCTGTGGATTCGCGCCGCTCAGGCTGATGGCCGAGTGAAGCCGGTCGCCCCGGAATTTGCCGCCAAGCAGGTCCAGGGGCTGCTCAAGTCCTTTGCGTTCTGGCCGCAGATTTCCATGGGCCAGACGGGCCTTTCACCCGAGGTGCAAGCCACAGTGGTCGAGTCGGCCATGGACATGTTCCTGGCCTGCTATCAGCTCTAGATCACGTCTGTGCCACGCCTGCGCCCTCGTTAAATGGCTTCCAGGGACACTGATTATTCCTGTTGGAATAAATGACAATGTCTGTTGCTTTGCCTATGAACGGAAGCTCTGAATGAAACACCGTAATGTGTTTCAGAATGAAACTGGTATAGGGAATTATGAAAAAGCAACGCGGCAAAGGCCTTTCATTCGCCCGACGCATCTACATGCCCAGGACTGTCGGACTGGGCATTGGCTGCATCTGTGTGTCCGCCGCGCTGTATCCATTGAACATGCCGGGCTGGGTCTGGGCCCTGATGTTGTTCAACGGTTTTGTCTGGCCCCATCTCGCCTACCAGATAGCCTCCCGTTCGCTCCGCCCCTATCAAGCCGAGCGTCGCAACATCATCTGCGATTCGCTGTGGGGCGGTTTCTGGGCCGCCAGCGTTCAGTTCAACCCGATCGCAACCGTCACCATTCTTTCAATGATGACCATGAACAACGTCGCAGCCGGTGGTCCGAAGCTATTCCTGCAAGGCGCCCTGGCTCAAATGAGCGGTGTGATCATTGCCTGGCTACTGTTCGGCATAGCCTTCACCTCGACGACCACGCCGATCCAGGTCTGGGCCTGCCTGCCGTCGCTGACCCTTTACCCTTTGGCGGTGGGGATGGTTTTCTATCGATTGGCGTTCAAACTCGCCGAACACAAACGCGCCTTGAGCGCCTTGAGCCGCACTGACAGTTTGACCGGCCTGCTCAATCACGGCGCCTGGAAGGATCTGCTGCACGTCACATTCCAGCAATGCCGGCAAAATCAGGTGACGTCAGTGATTGCCCTGATCGACATCGACCACTTCAAGGTGATCAACGACACCTACGGGCACATCATCGGTGATTCGGTGCTGCGTCAATTGAGCATTGAACTCAGGCGTAACCTGCGTGAAGGAGATCTGGCGGGACGTTATGGCGGCGATGAGTTCTGCGTGATCCTGCCAGACATGTCGTTGCGCCAAGCCTGGGAAGTCATGGAGCGCTTGCGCAAGTTGCTCAATGACTATCGCCACCCGCAAGTCCCCGAGCTGCGAATCCGGTTGAGCATTGGCCTGGCCACCTATCAAACGGCGTTCACCGACGCGATTGCCTGGCTCAACGACGCAGACAAAGCCCTCTACATCGCGAAAAACACCGGGCGCAACAAGATCAGTGTCACCTTGCCCCCTCCCACCGGCGGCTCAACAACACGCATCTCAGCCTGAAAACTTGTGCAACATGTCAACAAACGGGGCCGCTTTTCGTTGCTTGGTCAGAGACCTTGTCGCCGCCTTCGCGAGCAAGCTTTGCGCCTACAGCGGATTTGTGTCGTCCACAGATCAACTGTGGGAGCGAGCCTGCTGGCGAAGACGGACTGTCATTCAACATTGATTCAGCCAGTCAACGCTTGCCCAGGGCTATAGTGACTCCAAGTCCCGAATCCTTGCCGAGCGCATCATGAATTCAACCAAGTCCGACACCAAGCCCACCGCTGCCCCGATCGATCACCTGCGCTTCCACCGCCCTCACGCTCACCTCGCCCCGACCTTCGGCAATGACACCTTCGCCCTGCGCGCCGAGGCGTTTGCGCGGTTCTTCGGCACGCCAACGTTCCTGGGGGCACAAACCCTGATCGTGGCCATCTGGATCGGCGTCAACCTGGCGGGCGTGACTCACTTCGACGTCTACCCCTTCATCCTGCTCAACCTGGCGTTCAGCCTGCAGGCGGCCTATGCCGCGCCGCTGATTCTGCTGGCCCAGACCCGTCAGGCTGCGCGTGATAAAGTCAACTCCGAGGCCGACGCGCAACACCGCGAAGCCCTGGCGGTTGCTAACAGCGAGCGCCAGGCTCAGGCCGCACAGAATACGACGCAATTGATGGAGTTGCTGGAGCAGAACACCCGGCTCACCGAGTTGACCAAGAGCCTGACCGAGCGCATCGAAAACCTGACCTCGGAAATGCATCAGCATTTTGTGCACAAGGATGGGCCGAAAGCCTGACGCTTATTCAAGGTAGCCGTAGCGCTCGCCCCAGTTCGTCGAACAGCGTCACCACCGAGCGCAAGGCGCGGCAGTCCGGGCGGGTCAGCAACCACAGCGCCGTGTCGCAACCGAGCAACGGTTCGGTCAATGGCTGCAAGCTGTCACCCATCAGAAAGTCCGGCAACGCCGCGACGCCGAGCCCCGCCCGCACCAACTCCGTCACCGACAGCATGCTGTTGCAGCGATAACCCGGCACCACGCCGGGTAATTGCTGTCGGCGCCAGGCAATGGTCGGATGATCGGGCAGGAAGTCGTCCGGAGCGATCCAGGTCAGCGAAGCCAGATCGGTGGGATCAACCGTTTTCAGGTAGGCCGCACTGCCACAGACCCGATACGAGACCTGCGCCAGGCATCGCCCGACCAAATGCTCCGGCGGTGTACGGGTCAGGCGCAGGGCGATGTCGGCATCCCGGCGGCTGAGGTTGGCGAAATCGTTGGAGGTGCTGAGTTCGATGGTCAACGCCGGGTAGGACGGCATGAATTGCGCCAGCGCCGGCAGCAACAAACCCTGCAGGACGGAATCGGTGCAGGTCAGGCGCACGGTGCCGCTGATGACCTCACCGCCCTGCTCGACCCCGATGCGTGCCGCGTCCAGCGCCTGTTCGGCGCGCTCAGCCTGCACCGCCAGGGACTGCGCCAAACTTGTCGGCAGGTAGCCGGCGCGGCTTTTTTCGAACAATTGCTGGCCGAGTGCGGCTTCCAGTCGGCGCACAGCGCGGAATACCGTCGAGACGTCGACTTTCAACAGCTGTGAAGCCCGGGCCAGAGAGCCGCCACGGACCAGGGCCAGGATCAACGCCAGGTCCGGGTAATCGAGCCGATAGTGCGACAGTGCATTGATCAATTGGGTAAACGCCAATATTGAGTGCGTGAACGCCAATCTATAGTGGGTGCCAGAAACGAACAACCTCGTCACAGGGTTAGTCGTCACTTTCAAGATCGCTGTTTAAAAGGAAAACCAAATGGACGCTGTTTCTCCTGCAACCGCTATTCGCATCGCCCTGATCGGCGACTACGACCCGCAAGTCACCGCCCATCAAGCCATCCCCGTCGCCCTCGGCATGGCCGCCGAACATTCAGGCCTGAACGTGCAATTGCAATGGCTCGCCACTGACCACATCCACGCCGATACTGCGCTCGAAACATTCGACGGTTTCTGGTGTGTGCCCGCCAGCCCCTATCGCGATAGGGACGGCGCCTTGCGGGCGATCCGGTTTGCCCGCGAACATCAGCGACCGTTCCTTGGGACCTGCGGCGGTTTTCAACACGCGGTGCTGGAATATGCCCGCAATGTACTGGGCTGGGCCGATGCCGAGCACGGAGAAACCGCCCCGAGGCTGCGCGGGCCTTGCTCACGCCGCTGACGTGCGCGCTGGTGGAGGCGGTCGACAGCATTCAACTGGTGGAAGGCTCGTTGATCGCCGGGGCGTATGAAAAGTCCGAAATTCACGAAGGCTATCGCTGCCGCTATGGTGTGAATCCGCAATTCGAACAGGCGCTACTGAAGCAGCAACTCAAGGCTGTCGGTCACGATTCGACAGGGGATTTGCGCGCGGTGGAATTGAAAGGTCATCCGTTCTTCGTCGCCACCCTGTTCCAGCCGGAACGTGCGGCCCTCAAGGGGACTTTGCCGCCTCTGGTTCGGGCCTTGATCGAGGCCTGTGCGAGGCAACAGTCATGATCGCCGCCACCCCGCCGCCGCACTATTACGCGGTGATCTTTACGTCCCTGCGCACCGACGGTGACCTGGGTTACGCCGAGGCGGCCGAGCGCATGGTCGAACTGGCTCGCGAGCAACCGGGCTTCCTCGGTGTGGAGTCAGCCCGGGCGAGGACGGGTTGGGGATTACCGTGTCGTACTGGACCAGCGAGTCGGCGATTTTGGCGTGGAAGCATCACCCCGAGCACAGTGCGATTCGTGAGCGTGGGCGCTCGACGTGGTATGCGGCGTGTCATACGCGGGTGTGCCGGGTTGAGCGGGCTTATGAGTTCAAACTTTAATTGATGCAGCGTTTTGAAGGACGCCTTCGCGAGCAAGCCCGCTCCCACATTGGATTTTGTGAACGCCGCAAATCCAGTGTGGGAGCGGGCTTGCTCGCGAAGAGGCCAGCAAGATCACCACAAAAACATCACCCCTGAACCAAACTCCGCACCGCCGATATCTGCGGCACTTCCCGCCGATTCATATACACCCGCAACGGTTCGGTAATGTTGATCCGGTCATCAATATTCTGATCCAGCAATAACTGAATCAACTCACGTTTGAGGGTCATGGCCTGCTCCGGGCCTGGCGCCCAGACGAACTCGCTGGTGGGAATAATGCCGTCGTCCGCCACGTCCATGCCAAAGGAGTCTTCACTGAAACGCACGATGTACTGACCGGTTTTTCGATTGAGGCCAACGAAGCCTTTGAGCTGGTCAGCGGCCTGGCAGATGAGCTGGGAAGTGATGCGCATGATAAACCTCACAAAAGGTCGCTAAGGGACCGGTGATCGATGGTTTACACGCAGGGCTGGCGAACGGGTTTCCCTCTGGCGGGGAAACTGCCGCGGCCAAGAGTACTGCAAAGAACCGCACAAAAGCGCAGAAAAAACTGTTTTAAACAAGTTTATGTCGGTCTTGCGATAGCGCTTGCGGCGCTCAGTTGTTAAAAGGGACGTCTTTGAAAACCTCTGCGAAAGGATCTCGACCATGCCTGTTACCTTCAGCAAAAGCGCCTTGGCGCTGGGCCTGCTGCTCTGCCTCGGCCAGGCACAGGCTGCCAGCCAGACCAGCCCCACCGCGCTGGCGACCACATTAGGCATCCCGCATCCGGCCGTGATTGCCCACCGTGGCGCGTCCTTCGATGCCCCGGAATCCACCGCTGCCTCCTACAAACTGGCCCGCGATTTGGGCGCCGACTACCTGGAAATGGACCTGCAACGCAGCAAGGATGGCGTGCTGTTCGCCTTGCACGACAACAACCTGCAACGCACCACCGACGTTGCCAGCAAATTCCCTGAGCGCAAGGATGCGCCGGCCAACCAGTTCACCCTCGCCGAACTGAAAACCCTCGACGCCGGTAGCTGGTTCAACGCCGCCTACCCTGATCGCGCGCGTGCGGCCTACGTCGGCCTGAAGATTTTGACCCTCGATGAAATCATCGACATCGCCCAGGGCAACCCGCTGCACAAGCCCGGCCTGTACATCGAGACCAAAGAGCCAAAGCAATTCCCCGGTATCGAGCATGACCTGAAGGAGAAACTCCAGGATCGCGGCTGGCTGAGCCCGGCGGGCTCGAAACTGGCGAAGAGCGAGCTCTCGGTCGGCCAGGGCAAAGGCAAGGTCGTGCTGCAAACCTTCGAAAAGAGCAGCCTCGAACTGCTGCAAAAGAAATGCCCAACGTGCCGAAGGTCCTGTTGCTGTGGGTCGGTGAAGGCAGTATCGAGCCGAAATCCAAAGAGACCTTCGCGCAATCCGGCGACAAGGACAAAGCCACTTACTACGCCAGGCAAGAGCCGAAAAGCAAAGCCGAATTCCAGCAATGGATCGAGTACGCCAAGGCCCAGGGCGCGATCGGCACCGGCCCTTCGGCGGCGCTGACCAAGGGCGGCGACCAGAGCTATTCGGACCTGGTGCAACCCTGGATGAACCAGTACACCCACGATCAGGGCATGCTGGTGCACGTCTACACCGTCGACGATGCCGTGGATTACCAAAAGGTGATGGATGCCGGCGTCGATGGCATCTTCACCAATCGCGCCAGCGAACTGCTGAAGTTCTACAAACGCCCGGCGGCTGGCTCCGTCGCGCAATTGCTGCAGAACAACGGCTACTGATCGGCACCTGAGGCGACAGCGCGTCGACCTCTTCGCGAGCAAGCCCGCTCCCACATTGGATCGCCTGCATACATGGAGTCTGTGAACGACTGCGATCCAGTGTGGGAGCGGGCTTGCTCGCGAATGCTTTACCGCCGCCGAAGAATTAAGGGTGAGTTAAGTTGCGCTGGTTAATCTGAGCCCACTTAAACAGCTCACCCAAGGAAAGACGCTTATGAAAACCCTGACTGCCCTGTTCGCCGCCGCGGCCCTGACTGTTACTGCTGGCCTGGCCCAGGCTGACGTTCGCCCGGACTTGATTCCGGGGCTGCTGAAAGCGGGCACCATCATGGACCTGGAAAAACTCAACCAGGCCGCCCTCGCCCAGCACCCAGGCACTACAGCGGCGAACATCACCGACACCGAACTGGATCAGACTGCCACCGGCACCTACGTCTATCAGGTGGAAATCCGCGACGCCAAAGGCGTTGAGTGGGACGTGGACCTGGACGCCAAGACCGGCCAGGTGCTGAGCAACAAACAGGACAAATAATCACCGCAGTCCCTGCAGGAGCGAAGCTTGCTCGCGAAGACGGCAGCACATTCAACATTGATGTGACAGACACACCGCTTTCGCGAGCAAGCTTCGCGCCTACACGTTTTTTAATAACGCACGATCTTCGGGTCGTGCGTTTTTTTGTGCCTGCGTGCGCCAGGGGCCACTGGAATCCGTTCACGACGCAGAACGGCACGTTGTTTACCTTCAGCCTGCCAACAGTGGATTAAGCCGTAGTACTGACCATCGACCCGGAAGTGCTGCTGCCTTCGTCCTGTAGCGCCTGCACCAACGCCGAGGTGGCGGTCTCCAACGAGCCCGAGGTGGCTGAGAGCTGCGACTGCGCGGCGGCAACAGCCGCGGCCTTGGCATCGGGGCTTTCCTGCCTGGCCTGAGCCGCTTGCAGTTGCTGCTGTTGTTCCTGCAGTTGCTTTTGCAGTTCAGCGATCTGCTTGCGCAGCGCTTTCACGGCATCGGATTCAGTGCTGCTGCTCGAACTGCTACTGCCGCCAGCCGGCGCGGCTCCGCCAGCAGCAGCCTTGGGGCCATCGCTGGAAGTCGTGCTGCTGGAGGTGGTGGACGTTGCTGATGTAGTGTCGCCAGTGCTGCCGTTGATCGAGGTTTGGCTCGTCGGCGTCGAGAGGGTCTGATTGATCGAAACAGAGGTGATGCTGACCATGGGACTTATCCTATTTGGGTTCAGGTTAAATCCATCATCGACATCGTTTAGCCGGACTTGAGATCAACTGTGTACCGACTCGGTAAGCAAGCCGGTACACAGCCTTTTCCGTTACGCGCTCAGGCGCGACGTCACCTCATTCAACTGCCCCGACAACCCGTGCAGGTTGTGGCTCGCCGCTTCGGTGCGCTGCACGTGGTCCAGGTTGGTACTGGCGATGCTGGTGATCTCGGTCAGGTTGCGCGAGATGTCTTCGGCCACCGACGTCTGCTCTTCGGCCGCCGTGGCGATCTGGCGGTTCATGTCGCGGATGGCTTCCACGGCATGGGTGATGCGCTCCAGCATGGCGCCGGCCTGGGTCACTTGCTCGACACTTTCTTCGCTGCGCGACTGACCGCTTTCAATCGCCTGGGCAGCGTCCACCGCACCGGTTTGCACGGTCTGGATGATCTGGTTGATTTCGATGATCGACGCCGCCGTACGCTGGGCCAGGCTGCGCACTTCATCGGCCACCACTGCAAAACCGCGTCCGGCTTCACCGGCGCGGGCCGCTTCGATCGCCGCGTTCAGCGCCAGCAAATTGGTCTGCTCGGCGATCCCGCGAATCACTTCCAGCACCTTGCCGATACGCCCGCTGTCGGTTTCCAGACGACGGATCACGGTGGCGGTGTTGGCGATTTCGCCGCGCATTTGGGTGATGGTCTGAATGGTGCCCTGCATGACTTTTTCGCCCTGCTGGGCGGACTGGTCGGCATCATCGGCCGCACGTGCAGCGTCCGCTGCGTGACGAGCGACTTCCTGCGCGGTGGCAGACATTTCGTTCATCGCCGTGGCCACCTGATCGGTGCGGTTGAACTGCTCGTTGGTGCCGTTGGCCATCAACGTGGCGATGGAGTTCAGCTCGCCGCTGGCGCTGTCCAGGTCCGACGCACTGCGCTGCAAACGGGTGAAGGTTTCGGCAAGGAAATCGCGCAAGGTGTTGGCCGCCATCGCCAGTTTGCCCAACTCGTCTTCACGGCTGCTGGCCACGCGCTCGGCGAATTTACCCTGGCTGAGTTGCGCCACGTAGTCGATCAGCTTGCGAATCGGGTCAACCAGGTTGCGGTTGATCAGCCACAGGCTCAAGAGCCCGATCAGCAGCCCGGACGCGAGCATCACGATGATCCCCAGCAACACCGTGCGATCGGCACTGGCGCTGATCAACGCCGACTGCTCGGTGCCGTGCTTGCGCAGTTCACCAACCAATTCGCTCATCTGATCGCTGGTGGCACGGTCCATACCCTTGACCGCGTTGTCGCCTGCCGTTGGATCGGCGCCGGCAGCAACATAGGCATCACGACCTTTCTGGTAAGCGTTACCCAACTGGCGATGTTCGTCACGCAGGCGTTCGATGCTGCTCTTGAGTTGGCCATCCAGGCCTTTCTGCCCGGCCAGTTCGCCGAGAATGCCCTGCACGTCGCGCTGACGGTCTTCGAATTGCTTCCAGTATTTGTCCAGGTCCGCCGGCTGCTTGCCGCGCAGCAGCACGTTTTTCCACTCCTGAACCTGCACCTTGAATTGCAGGTTGGCTTCATCGATCAATTGCGACGTGCGCAGCGGGCCGTCGATCAGGTTGGCGTAACGCTGGACGCCACTGGACAGGAAGTGAAAGCAGGCCAAGGCGATCAACAACATCGCCAACAGGCTGCCACTCAGCAACGCGAGGATTTGGGCTCTCAGGGATTTTTTCAGCATCGAGTGATACTCATGACAAGAAAGAAGCACGCCTGATTGGGCGTGAAAGACGTCCAAACTTCCCTGTCTGCAATCTCGGCTCGTGGCCAAAGCCGCGCAACCTGACACCTGCGTCATCGGCGTGCCAGAGCGCTTCTTGAATCCTTCCCGACCACCGGTAACGCACACGTTTGCGCCGCCATGTAACCGTCACAAAACCGTCAAAACACCTTGCGATGATGCCCGGTAGCCGCTGTCGAGCAGCGCGAGGCGCGGGCCGCGATCGGACGCGGTGTTCCTGAAACACCGAGTCGCCTGATTTTACGACGGCTACGCCGCCGGACGCTGCCTCGCGGTGCTCGACAGCTGCTACGGGCGATAGCAGCCATAACGCGGCATTAGCGACCGGCACTTCTTCTCAGCGAGACCTCATGAACCACAGCATCGACCAAAGCCATCGCGACACTGACTTGTTCGGCCTGCTTTACGGCTTCCGTTTTCGTCCCGGTGAGCGCGGCCGGGAGATCGATTCGGCCGAAGCCCTGCGATGCCTGCAACACACCGAAGGCAACGACGAATTCCTTTGGCTACACCTGAACCTGGCCCACGCCGCGTGCGAGCGCTGGATGAAAAGCCATCTGGAATTACCCGAGGAGTTTTTCGAGGCGCTGCACGAAGGCTCCCGCTCGACCCGCATCGAGCATGTCGACTCGGCGTTGCTGGCGGTGGTCAACGACGTGGTGTTCAACCTCAGCAGCATGGTGTCTTCGGATGTCTCGACGCTGTGGGTCTGCGCCCGCAGCAAGCTGATCATCAGCGCTCGGCTGCAACCGCTGCACTCGGTGGACAAGCTTCGCTCCTCGGTGAAGGCCGGTGAATGTTTTCGCTCACCGCTGGAGTTGCTGGTGCACCTGCTGCGCGATCAGGGCGAGGTGCTGACGCAGATCGTGCGCAAGACCAGCCAGAGTGTCGATCAGATCGAAGATGAGTTGCTGTCTTCGCGGCTGTCGACCAACCGTGCCGAATTGGGCGCCAATCGCCGGGTGCTGGTGCGCCTGCAACGCTTGTTGGCGCTGGAGCCGGGGTCGTTATTGCGCCTGCTCAACCGTCCGCCGCAATGGTTGCAGAAGGAAGACGTCAAGGAGTTGCGCAAGTCCACCGAGGAGTTTGCGCTGATCATCAACGACCTCACGGCCCTCGGTGAACGGATCAAGCTGTTGCAGGAAGAAATCGCGGCCAACCTCAACGAGCAGAGCAACCGCACGTTGTTCACCCTGACCGTGGTGACGGTGCTGGCGTTGCCGATCAACATCATTGCCGGTTTTTTCGGCATGAACGTCGGCGGGATACCACTCTCGGGCGACCCGGAAGGGTTCTGGATTCTGGTGGCGCTGGTGGCGACCTTCACCCTACTGGCCGGGCGTTGGGCGTTTCGTAAGCGCCAGGATTACTAAAGTCTAAAGCAAGATCAAAAGATCGCAGCCTTCGGCAGCTCCTACAGGTGTACACATTCCCCCCGTAGGAGCTGCCGAAGGCTGCGATCTTTTGATCTTTTGATCTTGCGGATCAACGGATAACCAAACCCCCCAAACACTGACCCACCGCAGTCTCTCTGTCATATTTTGAAACGATCATAGGCAATACTCCTTCCTCACTCAGGATTGTCCGTGATGGCTACTCCTTCCTTATCCGCTGGCCAGGCGCCCGCCCGCAGCGCCAGACCGCACTTCGATAAAAAACCCGGCCTGTTCACCTTCGTGATTTTCTTCGGAGTGCTGGCCAGCGGGTTGTTGTTCACCGCCTACAGCCTGATGCACGACATGCACGAACTCGGCACGGTGGTGACCACCTGGACACCGTTTCTGCTGCTGGGCGTGGCGCTGCTGATCGCCCTCGGTTTTGAATTCGTCAACGGCTTCCACGACACCGCCAACGCGGTGGCCACGGTGATTTACACCAACTCGATGCCGCCGAACTTCGCGGTGGCCTGGTCCGGGTTCTTCAATTTCCTCGGGGTCTTGCTGTCGAGTGGCGCGGTGGCATTCGGCATCATCGCGTTGCTGCCGGTGGAACTGATTCTGCAAGTCGGTTCCTCCGCCGGGTTTGCGATGATCTTCGCCCTGTTGATCGCTGCGATCCTGTGGAACCTCGGCACCTGGTGGCTGGGCCTGCCGGCCTCCTCGTCGCACACCCTGATCGGCTCGATCATCGGCGTCGGTGTCGCCAATGCCTTGATGCACGGCCGCGATGGCACCAGCGGTGTGGATTGGGCGCAAGCCACCAAGATCGGTTATGCGCTGCTGCTTTCGCCATTGGTAGGCTTCGGCTTTGCCGCGCTGTTGCTGCTGGCCCTGCGGGCGTTCGTCAAGAATCGTTCGCTGTACAAGGCACCGCAAGGTGATGCGCCGCCACCTTGGTGGATTCGAGGTTTGTTGATTCTGACGTGCACCGGCGTGTCCTTCGCTCACGGCTCCAACGACGGCCAGAAAGGCATGGGCCTGATCATGTTGATTCTGGTGGGCACCCTGCCGATGGCGTATGCGCTGAACTGCACCATGCCGGCCGATCAGGCGTTGCAGTTCGCCGCCGTGGCCGAAGTCACCCAGCAAGCGCTGGTCAAAAGCGCACCGCTGCCGACACCCGCCGACCCGCGTGCGGTGCTGTCCGATTACGTGCGCAGCAAAGACGTCACGCCGCAACTGGTGCCCGCCCTCGCCTCGCTGGCCGGCCACATCGGTAACGAAGTGAAAGGCTATGGCTCGCTGTCGAAAGTCCCGGCCGAGGCCATGGGCAACGTGCGTAACGACATGTACCTGACCAGCGAAACCATTCGCCTGATGGACAAGAACAAGGTCGGTAACTTCGACGCTGACACCACCGGCAAGCTGCAACTGTTCAAGCAACAGATCGACAACGCCACGCGCTTCATTCCGCTGTGGGTGAAGATCGCCGTGGCCATCGCGCTGGGGCTGGGCACCATGGTCGGCTGGAAGCGCATCGTGGTGACGGTCGGTGAAAAAATCGGCAAGACCCACCTGACGTACGCCCAGGGCGCGTCGGCCGAAACCGTGGCCATGCTGACCATCGGCGCCGCTGACATGTTCGGCTTGCCGGTCTCCACCACCCACGTGTTGTCCTCGGGTGTGGCCGGGACCATGGTCGCCAATGGCGGCGGTTTGCAGATGAAGACCATCCGCAACCTGCTGATGGCCTGGGTGCTGACCTTGCCGGCGGCGATCCTGTTGTCGGGAAGCTTGTACTGGTTGTTCACCAAATTGTTCTGACCCACCCCGGACTTGTAGGAGCAAGGCTTGCCCGCGATGGCGTTCTTGAGATCGCTATCGCGGGCAAGCCTCGCTCCTACAGGTCATTGGGCTGTCTGGATGATCTGGGCCAACCAATCCATGAACGCCCGTACCCGCAGCGGCAAATGCCGTTGCCGTGCATACAGCAGCGAGACTTCCATCGACGGCGCGTTGAGGTGCGGCAAGACCGCCACCCGTTCTCCGCGCTGCAAATACGCTTGCATGCCCATCAGCAGCGCTTGAATCAGACCGAAGCCGCCCAGGCACGCCGACTCATAACCATCGGTGTTGTTCACCGTGATGCTGCCGGCCATCGGCACGCGATGCAGCTGCCCTCTTCCTCGTACAGAACCCCTTGCGAACGCGAACCCAGCCCCCCAACGTAATGCACCAGCCGATGCTGCATCAGGTCTTCAAGCCCCTGCGGCACGACATGGCGCTGCAAGTAAGCCGGGCTGGCGCAGTTGACCATGGCATGAGCGGGCTGACATCAGCCCGCTCAACGCGATCAATGGCCCGACAACAGTTGCCCCAAGACCGTCAACAACTCGACCCGGCCCTTGCGCGGTTCGCCTTCAAACTCGATCCAGCCCTCGTTGAAGCCATCGATCATCTGCATCCGCGGCAGTGGATGGTTCATCCCCTGACGTTCAAACAGTCCCTGCCACGTCTCCCGAGGCACGCTTTGCATGCGCACCGGTTTGCCCAGCAGTTCGCTGAAACCAGCACCCAGTTGCAGCGGTGAAATCCGTCGCGGGCCTTCCAGTTCGACAACGCGCTGACCGGGCCAGGTTTCCAGCAGCAGTTGCGCCGCCACTCGGCCGACGTCAGCGGTGGCAATCATCGGCACGGGTTTATCCAGCGGTTGCAGAAAGCTTGGAATGACACCAGAACCGACCGCGTGCTCGACATCCCACAAGGCGTTTTCGAGGAACCAGGCGGGCCGCAGGACGGTCACCGGCAGCGCCAGCGAACCCAATGCCAGCTCCAGCAATCGCAATTGATTGAGCAGGTTTGGCTGGCGTGCCTGGGCGCCAATGGTCGACAGGCCCACCACTTTGCCGGGGTGTGCGACGTCCAGCGCCGAGCGAATGTTTTCCACCACTTGCCGGGTTTCCGGGAAGCCTGGCGAGGGGTCGAAATTCGACGGCATCATCACGAACACCCCTTCTGCGCCGGCGAACGCTTCGATCATGGCGTCTCGGTCATCGACATCGGCCACGGCCAATTCACACCCTTGCTGCGCCCACACTGCACCTTTATCGGCACTGCGCACCACTGCACGCACGGAGTGCCCGGCGGCCAGCAACGTCCGGGCGACCGCGCCGCCTACTTTCCCGGTAATGCCCATGACTGCGTACATCAGCTGTTCTCCTGCAAGACGGCGACGGTTATCGCGTTGGGCAGATTATCGAGCTCAAGGCAGACATTCTCCGATAGCATGAATGTCATTGAACAAATGATCGGGAGTCACCAATGAGCTTTGACGCCAGTCTCGCCAACGGCATGGGTGTGTTCAGCGCTGTGGTCGATGGCGGCAGCTTCGTCCGCGCCGCCGAAGTGCTGGAGCTGACGCCCTCCGGGGTCAGCCGGGCCATCGCCCGATTGGAGAAACGCCTGGGTATCCGGCTGTTTGATCGCACCACCCGCACTGTCACCCTCACCGATGAAGGTCGGCGCTTCCATGGGGAAATCGCGCCGCTGCTGGCCAGCCTGGAAGAAGCGGCCAACTCGGCCTCGACCAGCGCCACGCAGGTGCGCGGGCGACTGCGAGTCAACATGGACCCGTATTTTTCGCGGCTGATTCTAGGACCGCAGTTGGGCCAATTCATGGCGCGCTATCCCGAGCTGTACCTGGAACTGCAAACCCGCGATCAACTGGGCGATATGGTGGCGGACGGCTTTGATCTGGCGGTGCGTTTCGGCCATCCGCAGTCTTCGTCGCTGGTGGCGCGTCAGTTGTTGGATGTTCGAGTCCTGACGCTTGCTTCGCCGGCGTATCTGAAGCGTCACGGCCGACCGTTGGCGCCGCTGGACATGGAAGACGAGCGACACGTGTGCGTGCAATTCCGTGACCCGCAAACCGCTCGGCCATTTGGCTGGGAGTTTCATCGTCCGGGGCGCGCGGTGCTGCATGTACAGCCGCACTGCCGGTTGCTGGTCAATGATGTCGGTACCTTGCACAGCATTTGCGAAAGCGGCCAGGCCATCGCCCAGGTGCTGGATTTGGGGATTGCTCCGGCATTGGCCGAAGGTCGGTTGGTGGAGTTGTTCCCGGATTGGCCGGATGAGCGCTTTCCGTTGTATGCGCTGTACCCGTCGCGGCATTTGCCGGCGGCGAAGGTACGGGCGTTTTTGGCGTTTGTGAGTGAGTTGTGTGAGCAGCGGTAGATCAAGATCAAAAGATCGCAGCCTTCGGCAGCTCCTACATTGACCGCGTGTAAACCCGATCCTGTAGGAGCTGCCGAAGGCTGCGATCTTTGCTTTTATCCTTGGCAAGATGAGCGCAAAACCATCCGCTCCCGAATCACGTCATAGCCCCAGTGGTAAACGTAGGTGTACGGCAGGAAGAACAGCAGCACGCCGATGTCCAGCAGGAACGCCTGCCACAGACTGACGCTGAGCCACCAGGCAATCAGCGGCACGCCCATCACGATCAGGCCGCCTTCAAACAACAGCGCATGCACCACCCGGACCCAGGCGTTGCGCACAACATCAAGGCGCTTGAGCAACCGGTCGAACAAGCCGTTGAAGATCACGTTCCAGATCAAGGCAAGCGCGGCGATGGCCATGGTGACGAGGCCCATTTCCACCATCGGTTTGTCCATGACCCAGGCCAGCAGCGGGGTGCAGATCATCACGGCGAGCGTTTCGAAACCGACGGCCTGGAAAATACGTTCAGTAATGGATTTGTTGGCGTTCATGGCCAGACTCCCTGAGTGACTGTGGTTGCCATGATCTGTCAGCCAACCGATACTTCATAACCAATAACCATCGACCAAGGCGATAGTTCATGGCCTCCCACGAAGTATTGCTGGCATTTGTCCAGGCCGCGACCCAAGGCTCGTTTTCCGCGGCGGCACGCAAACTCGGGCGCAGTCAGTCGACCATCAGCGCCGCTGTGGCGAGCCTGGAAATCGACCTGAACCTGGTTCTGTTCGACCGCAGCAGCCGCAAGCCCAGCCTGACCCCGGCCGGGCACGTGATGTTGCAACGGGCCGAGGAAATCCTGGCGGCCACCAGTCGCCTGGAAATGACCGCCAGCCAATTATCCCAAGGGGTCGAGGCGAAGCTGACCGTGGCGATTTCCGACACTTATCAGTCCGACCGTTTCGAAGCGGCCCTGAGTGCGTTCGAACAGCGTTATCCGGACCTCGAGCTTGAATGCCTGATCGCCGAATGCGACGACCTGGTGGCCTTGCTGCAACGGGGCCGGGCTCAAGTCGCCTTTGCCGAAATGCAGGACAGTTACCCGCCGGACCTGGTCAGTTCGACTGTCGATGAACGCACGGAAATCGCGCTGTTCGTTGCTCAAAAGCACCCGTTGGCGACACTCGGCGGGATCGATCAAGACGTGTTGCGACAACACCGGGAGTTGCGTCTGGCGACCATCGTCAACCCATATGAAAGCCGGGCCAAGGGCCGGGTCTGGTCGGCGCCGAGTTACTTGATGCTGCTGGAAATGGCTCAGGGCGGATTCGGCTGGGCACCGCTACCACGTTGGCTGGTGGGGCGGTTTGGTGCGGGATCGCTGGTGGAACTGGAGGTGCGGGGCTGGCCGAAACCGGTGTATGTCGATGCGCTGTGGTCGCGGCTGCATCCGCCGGGGCCGGCGGGGAGTTGGCTATTGAGCAAGATGTTGGAATGAAATCAAAAGATCGCAGCCTTCGGTAGCTCCTACAGTTGAAACGCGATTGCGTGTAGGAGCTGCCGAAGGCTGCGATCTTTTGATTTTGGTTGTGTTATGCCGCCACAACCTCTACCGGCCGATTCACCTGAAAATACTCATGCAACCCGCGAAACGCTGGCAACTCCAGCGCCTGCGCCGCATAACACAACCCGACCCGACGCGTCGGTGCCGGCAGGTGCAGGGCGCGGGTCACGACCCGTGCGTGCCCACTGACCAACGACTGCGGCAACATCGCCACGCCGACCCCGGCGGCCACCATGTGCAGCGCCTGTGTCAATGACCCGGCATGCCCCGCCAGCGCTTCCGGCGAACGCCCGTACAACGCCATCAAGCGCTGATGGGACGGATGCTGCGGGCAGGTGATCCAGTCATCGATCGGCGCCCAGGCTTGCCCCGATTCCGCCGATGCCATCGGATGCCCGACCGGCAACGCCATCACATAGGACTCTTCCCATAACGGCAGGAACAGTTCGTCCTCGCAGCACATCTCTTCCACCGCCAACCGACCGTCGCCGTGGCAGCCTTCTTCCAGCGTCAGCAGCAGGTTGGGCAGCGCCTGATGAGCCATGCGCACGAAGGCTTCGATCTGACGATCTGCGATATCGCCTTCAATGCCCAGGGTCAGCGGCGCACGGTTTTCCCGGCCCCGAAACAAACGGCTCAAGGCCTCGGCTTCGGCCACCATCCGCCGCGCTTGCGGATACAGCACCCGCGCCTCGTCACTGACCTCGACACCTCGAGGCTGACGCACAAACAACGCGGCACCCATTTCTTCTTCGAGTTGCTTGATGGTCACGGACAACGTCGGCTGGCTGATGAACAACCGCTGGGCCGCGGCGGTGATATTGCGTTCCTCGAACACCGCGAGGAAAGCTTTGAGATGACGGATATCCATAGGAAATTCCGATAGCAGACAGAGGAATAAGGCATTTTTCAGCCTGAATGGCGGTAAATATACTGCGCCCCACGTTCAGATATTTGTTTTTCTTATTTCAGGAGTCTAGCCATGAGCAAGCCATTGATCATCATCACCGGGGCCAGTTCGGGCATTGGCGAAGCCGCTGCAAGGCTGTTGAGCGCTGCCGGCCATCCACTTCTGCTGCTGGCACGCCGCGTTGAACGCCTGGAGGCGCTGGAACTGCCGAACACCCTGAGCCGCCGCGTCGACATCACCGACCGCGCCGCGCTGCTCGCGGCGGTCGCCGAGGCTGAAGCGCAATTCGGTCCGGCGGATGCCTTGATCAACAACGCCGGGGTGATGCTGCTGGGTGAAATGACCCAGCAGGACCCGGCCCAGTGGGACCAGATGCTCGACGTCAATGTGAAGGGTTTGCTCAACGGCGTACATGCGGTGGTCGCGGGGATGGTCGAGCGCAAGCACGGCACGATCATCAACATCAGCTCGGTGGCCGGGCGCAAGACGTTCCCGAATCACGTGGCCTATGTCGGCACCAAATTCGCGGTGCATGGCCTGTCGGAAAACCTGCGTGAAGAGCTGTCGCCGCACAATGTGCGGGTGATCACCATTGCACCGGGCGCGGTGGAAACCGAGCTGTTGAGCCACACCACCGATGAGGCGATCAAGACCGGTTACCAGGCCTGGAAACAGGACATGGGCGGTACGGTGTTGAGTGCCGGGGATGTGGCTTCGGCGATTGCTTATGCGTATCAGCAGCCGCAGAACGTGTGTGTTCGCGAGATTGTGTTGACCGCTACCCGGCAGCAGGCCTGATTAAAAGCTGAAGGTCCTGCGGACCTTATCGCGAGCAAGCCTTGCTCCTACAGTATAGAGTCGATCGCACTATTGTGATTGGACCTGATCCTGTAGGAGCAAGGCTCGCCCGCGATGGCGTCAGCCGCTGCGCCACTGAACCCGGTCATCCCAAGGCTCGCAATCGTCCCTCGATAAACCGCTGCTCCGGCTCCTGCTGCGTCAACTCCAGCGCCCGTTGATACGCCCCCCGTGCCTCTTCCACCCGCCCCAATTGCCGACAAAACTGCGCCCGCGCCGAATGCGCCAAGTGGTAATCCAGCAATTCCCCGCGCCCCAGAATCCCTTCCACCACCGTCAACCCTGCCAACGGCCCATCGCGCATGGCCAGCGCCACGGCGCGGTTCAATTCGATCACCGGTGACGGCACCGCCCGTAGTAACAAATCGTACAAGCCAACAATTTGCGGCCAATCCGTCTCCCCCGCCGTCGGTGCTTCGGCATGCACCGCCGCAATGGCCGCTTGCAGGCAATACGGTCCGAAGCGCCGCAGGGTCAGCGCCCGCTCCACCAGTGCACAACCTTCGGCAATCATTGCTGCGTCCCACAGCGAACGATCCTGCTCATCGAGCAGGATCAGCTCGCCAGTGTCCGAGGTCCGGGCCGGGCGCCGCGACTCATGCAACAGCATCAGCGCCAGCAACCCCATCACCTCCCCCTCGGGCAACAATTCCATCAACAAGCGCCCGAGGCGAATCGCTTCGCGAGTCAGGTCTTCGCGGGTCAGTTCGGCACCGATGGACGCCGAGTAGCCTTCATTGAACACCAGGTAAATCACCCGTAATACGCTGTCGAGGCGTTCGGGCAACTCGGCCAGCGAAGGCACTTGATAGGGGATTTTCGCGTCACGAATTTTCGCTTTGGCCCGCACGATCCGCTGGGCAATGGTCGCCGGTGCCGAGAGGAAGGCCCGGGCGATTTCTTCCGTGGTCAGGTCGCAGACTTCGCGCAGGGTCAGCGGCACCTGCGCATCCGCCGCGAGTGCCGGGTGACAGCAAGTGAAGATCAGCCGCAGGCGATCGTCTTCGACGTCTTCGTCACTCCAGTCGGATTGCTCCAGCGCCGCCAACTGAGCCATCAACATCGGCCGCGATGCGTTGAAACGCGCGCGCCGACGCAACACGTCAATAGCTTTGAAGCGCCCGGTGGACACCAACCAAGTGCGCGGATTGTCCGGCACTCCGTCACGCTGCCAGCGCTCGACCGCGACGAAGAACGCCTCGTGCAAGGCCTCTTCGGCGAGGTCGAAATCGCCGAGCAAACGGATCAGCGTCGCAAGGATCCGCCGCGAGTCTTCGCGATAGACCTGCTCGACTCGAACCTTGACCGCCTCGGCCGACATCAGTCTGGCATGCCTTCAGTCACCAGCGTCACCAACCGTTCGAGGCTCTGCCCCCAACCGTCGTGGAAGCCCATGGCCTCATGAGCCTGGCGATCGTCCTCACTCCAGTGCATGGCGCGGGCGGTGTAGAGGGTTTTTCCGCCCTGGTCTTCGAGGGTCACTTCGGCGCTCATGAACGGTTTGCCCGCCGGAATCCAGCCGGGGATAAACGCATCGGTGAACACCAGCCGCTCAGGCGCAACGATCTCCAGGAACACGCCCATCGTCGGGTACTCGTTGCCGTCGGGCGCGCGCATCAGGGTGCGAAACTGGCCGCCGACCCACAGGTCCATTTCGCACTCCGGCGTGGTCATGCCGTGCGGCCCCCACCACTGGACGAGCAAGGCCGGCTCGGTCCAGGCGCGGAAGATTTTTTGGCGTGGCGCGTCGATCAGGCGGCTGATGGACAACTCGAATGGGGCAGGCTGTTTTTCAAGCGGTTGCGGGCTCATGCAGATCTCCTGTTTATTTTTGATTGTTCAGGGATTCAACTGGCGAACGGGACGCACCTCGACGCAGCCGACCCGGGCCGCCGGGATGTTGCCGGCAACCTGGATGGCTTCGTTGAGGTCTTTGGCATCGATCAGGTAGAAGCCCGCCAACTGTTCCTTGGTTTCGGCGAACGGACCGTCGGTGATCGACATTTTTCCGTTGCGCATCCGCACCGTGGTGGCGGTCTGCACTGACTCCAGCGCCTCGGCGGCGACCATCCGGCCACTGCCCTGGATCGACTCGGCGTAGGCCTTGCACTCGGCATCCTCGGGACTGTCGGGCAGCGAGTGCAACGCCTGTTCGTTGCTGTAAACCAGGCATAGGTATTTCATGGGGCTCTCCGTGATCGGCTGATCAACTATGGCTGCTGATTAATGCTTTGGCGAAAAAACCGACGATCAGGGCTCAAGCCCGAACAGGGTCGTGCCGGTCATCATGTCGAACGGCGCCGACCAGTGTTCGTGGACTATCTGCCAAAGCCCCGCCGTTTGCCGATAGCCCGCGGTGACGCGCATCCAGCAGGCCTGGGTTTCGCCCTTGTCATTGGTGCCGCCGCAATGGGCCAGCCAATGGGCGAAGGCGATGTCTTGCGACGCCTCGATGTCGATCTGGTGGAATTCGAAGATGTGCGGCCCAGGGCACATTTCCATGCAGGCCTGCCAATGCGCGCGGTACGCCGCTTTGCCCTTGAATTGCAGGGCCTTGACCGCGTCGAAGGACACGATGTCGTCGGCATACAGGGCCATGACTTTTTCCACGTCCTTGGCGATGACGGCCTGGCGGTAGTTTTCGATCAGGTGATGAATGGGTGTTTGCGCACTCATGGTGGTTCTCCGTGGTTTTTGTTGTGAAGACACCCTTAGTCGCTCCACGAAGAGGCAAATCGACAACCGAAATAAAAATAATCCAGGCACGCAAACTCGCTAGAATCCGAGACTCATTTGTGTTGGAAAAAGGACACTCCAGTGACAGCCAAGCTCGTGCCTTACGAAAGCCTGAACGCGCACCAGCGCCAGCAGGTCGAGGCCATCGAAGTCCACAAAGAACAAATCAGATTCTGCGGCGACATCCACGGCGCGCTGCACACCTTGCTGTCCAAGCCAGGTCCTGGGGTCAAAGGTTTTGCGCTGCTGGTCGAAGAGATTCCGGTGGCCTTCCTGCTGCTCAAGCGCCCCCGGTTTTGCCGGACTGGGCCAACGAACACAGCGCCACGTTGCACGCCTTGCAAGTGGATCAACGTTGCCAGGGCAAAGGGTATGGCAAGGCCTGCCTGCAAGCCCTGCCCGCCGCCGCGCGCCAGGCATTCCCGGAAATCAAAGGGCTGGAATTGTCGGTCGACGCCGATAACGACTCGGCTATCGCGCTGTATGCCAAGTATGGCTATGTCGACAGCGGCGAGGCGTACAAGGGCCGGATTGGTTATGAGCGGCGGATGGGGTTGGTTTTTTGATTCTGTTTCGTTGAGGGAGAAGCGTTGCCTTTATTGAGCACTCACCAAAAAGGGTTGCCTTGAGGCAACCCTTGGCAGAAGTAGCGAACTGTCAGAGCAACAAGCAGTAGTCGAGCAATTGCTTCTCGATACTTTGTCGCTGACCGATAACCAAAGCCACCACGACAAGACCTTCACTCGGGAACACTTCATACAAAACCCGCTGGCCCATCGGCAAGTACTCACGAAAATGTGTAACCCCAAGGGTCGCAGCTTCCTGGCAAACACCATAAACAAGGGCCTGACTGCTCAGAGCCGTAACGATCTGCATCACTAGTTGATCGACCATCTGTGCCGCTTTTTTGTGGCCGGATTGTTGCGTCAGATAGTGCTCCAGTGAAATAACCCCATGCTCCGCGGCGGTCGCAAACTCTACTCTGAAAGCCTCAGGCATCGTTGTCGTCTTGCAGCAACTGACGACGTTGAGCAAGTCGGGCCAGCAACGTATCACCAGAAATCAGCTTTCCCTGCTCCTTGTCGCGAGAGGAGAACGAAAGCAGCTTGATCAGCGCGATGGCCTCATCTCGCCGTTTACGCTCTTCGTACGACTCGATCACATAAGCGGGAATGCCATTCTGGGTAACGAGCATCGGCTCGGAAAGATCCAGTGCAGCTGCGTTTTTCTTAACAAAACTGATTGTTTCTACTCGCATCATTCATTCCTCTGTAGCCATCTGGCCAGGATGACCCATTACAGCAATGGTCTGAATTTAGGCCATTAAAAGACCTTTCACAACTGTTCATTTTTATCCGTTACAGCTCAAGCATCATCTCATGCCACGCCATCCCGCCATGATCCGACGCCGACGGCTTGATGTAGACAAACCCAAACCCGGCATACAACGGAATGTGCCGCTCCTTGCACATCAAATGGATGCTGGCCTTGCCCATCGCGCGCATCCGCTCGATGAATTCGCTCATCAAGCGTTTCGCCAGGCCCTGCCCCTGATAATCCGGGTGCACCACCACCGACATGATCACCACATGCGGGCCGGCCGGGTCGTGGCCGATCAGTTCCTTGAAGGCTTCGTCCGACATTTCCACTTCAAATGCCGCTCCGGAATTGATGAAGCCGGCGACCACACCGTCCACTTGCGCCACGATGAAGCCTTCTGGCCAGGTAGCGATACGGGTGTCGATCTTTTCCCGGGTGGCGGCTTCGTCGCCTTCATAGGCCACGGTTTCGATGGCGTAGCAGCGGTCCAGATCAGCGGGCGTGACGTGGCGGATGACGGTGTTCATGGCAGCTCGGTTTCAGCGATGGGAAGGTGGGAGATCATAAATTAATAAGGTGTTCATATCGATCACCGCAAGCGCCGTAAAGCCTGCGTATAGGCGCTGTCATTGCTCAATGATTCGGACTATTTGTGTTTCCTGTCTCTGATCATCAATAGGGAAACACACCATGAGCAGCGTTCAGATCGGCCTTCTTATGCTGTTGGGTATCAGCACCTTTGGCTTCATCACCTTGTCTGTCGACCTGTTGCGGGCGCGACGGATGAAGCAAGGCAAATGACAAGTCGGGAGGCGGACGCACGGTCCGCCTCTCGCGGCATTCATTCGGGCTTGAGCGGCAGCCAGATTTCCAGCACGCCGGTATTGAGCTTCGGGTTGAAGTCCTCGCTGTAGCGTTCAAACTCCGGGGCATCCGCCGCCGCACGACCAGACTGCGGCAGCCAGGTTTTCCAGATGTACTGAAAGGTCTGCGCCAAGGTATCCAGTGCGCCCGGGTGTTCGAACACCGCGTAATGTTGTGGCTGAACCTCGACCCAGCGGTACTTCTCGGGCAGGTCGTCGAGCTTGCTGATTTCGACGCCGGCGATGTATTCGAACCCACCCTTGCCGTCGGGATTGCAGCAGATGCCGTAGGTCACTTCGCCTTTTTGACCAGGAATCTTGCCGATCTCGGGAATGAATTTCTCCCAGAGCTCGGGGATTTTTCTCGAGGTTTCCTGGGTAAATCGCCCGCCAAACCCGGCAATGAGCAGAAAATGCCCGCTCTCGAAGCGTGGCTCGGCCGGTTTGACGCGTGTTTGCTCATCCATGATTCGACTCCTGATACAAAAAAGTGGGTTCGGCTGGGAGTATAGAAGCCAAACCCGATTCGCCCAATCAGAGCCCCGGCAACTGCTCGACGGCAGCCTTGACGATAAACTCGTTATAACCCGATAGGATCACGTACACCGCGAAATAGCAGAAGATCGCCGCTGATGCCATGTAGGAATAACGCAACAACTTGTCCCCTAGCAACTTGCCACCGTGGCTGGCGGCGAAGCACAAACCGGCACTCCAGAGCAGACCGGCACAGAGAAACCCGCCGAGGAACAACGCCGAGCTGAGTGCACCACCACCGCCGGAACGCGCGATCAGCGTGCCGCCCACTGCAGCGAACCAGAGAATCGCGCTAGGCGACGACATCGCCAGGAAAATGCCACGAAAAAATTCTTTGCGGTGCGAGTTCTGACCGACTTCGGCGGTCTGGGCCAACGCCGCTTCGTGGTGAATCGCCGAATAAATCATCTTCGCCGCGAAGTACACCAGCAGCGCCGAACCACCGATCCACAGCACCCAGCGCACGGTTTCGTATTGCAGCAAAACGGTCATTCCGGCCAGTGCCAGCACCGCGTAGATCAGGTCGCCGACACAGCTCCCCAGCCCCAGCGCAAAGCCTTGGAAATAGCCGCGTTGCATCGCCAAAGTGATCATTGCAATGTTGGCCACGCCGATATCCAGGCACAACGAAAGGCTCAGCAAGAAGCCACTGCTAAATTCCATCAACCCGTTTCCTTCGAAAAAATTGTTCACATCGTCGCTGGACAGTGTGCCACAACAGCCCTTACATTCCGCCACAGGCCACCGCAGTGGCCAGCGTCGCTCGGACGGTTCCGGGCGCTCACGTTATCCGAGGCAACAATGGCCAACCCTGGTTCGCCGCGCCGCTTTGCGCGCATAGATCGACTCCCCCTTACGTATTCAACATCACTGCCGAGCTGAAGATGGCCGCCCGTCGTCGTGGCGAAGACATCATCGACTTCAGCATGGGCAACCCAGATGGCCCGACCCCGCCGCACATCGTCGAAAAACTGGTGACCGTCGCCCAGCGCGAAGACACCCATGGTTATTCAACGTCCAAGGGCATTCCGCGTCTGCGCCGGGCGATTTCCAATTGGTACAAGGATCGCTACGAGGTCGACATCGACCCGGAAACCGAAGCCATTGTCACCATCGGCTCCAAGGAAGGCCTGGCGCACTTGATGCTGGCCACCCTCGACCAGGGCGACACCGTGCTGGTGCCGAACCCCAGCTACCCGATTCACATCTACGGCGCGGTGATTGCCGGCGCCCAGGTGCGTTCGGTGCCGTTGATCCCGGGCGTGGACTTCTTCGCCGAACTGGAAAGCGCAATTCGCGGCTCGATCCCGAAACCGAAGATGATGATTCTCGGTTTCCCTTCGAACCCCACGGCTCAATGCGTGGAGCTGGACTTCTTCGAACGCGTGATCGCCCTCGCCAAACAGTACGACGTTCTGGTGGTACACGACCTGGCCTACGCCGACATCGTCTACGACGGCTGGAAAGCCCCGTCGATCATGCAAGTGCCGGGCGCCAAGGACATTGCGGTGGAGTTTTTCACCCTGTCCAAGAGCTACAACATGGCGGGCTGGCGGATTGGTTTCATGGTCGGTAACGCCGAACTGGTCAACGCCCTGGCGCGGATCAAGAGCTACCACGACTACGGCACCTTCACTCCGCTTCAAGTAGCAGCGATTGCCGCGCTCGAAGGCGATCAGCAGTGCGTCAAAGACATCGCCGAGCAGTACCGCCAGCGTCGCAACGTGTTGGTCAAAGGCCTGCATGAACTGGGCTGGATGGTTGAAAATCCGAAAGCGGCGATGTACGTCTGGGCCAAGATTCCCGAGGCCTACGCACATTTGGGCTCGCTGGAGTTCGCCAAGAAAATGCTCGCCGAGGCGAAGGTCTGCGTCTCGCCGGGCGTAGGATTCGGGGAATACGGGGATGATCATGTGCGCTTCGCACTGATCGAAAACCAGGACCGGATTCGTCAGGCCGTGCGCGGGATTCGCGGGATGTTCCGGGCGGATGGGCTGGTCACCAAAACCGGCGCCTGATGCATTTCACCTGACTGCTGATTGCTGATTGCTGATTGCTGACTGCTGACTGCTGACTGCTGATTGCCGACTGCGAACTACGAACTACGAACTACGAACTACGAACTACGAACTACCGCCATTGTAGGAGCTGCCGAGTGAAACGAGGCTGCGATCTTTTGATCTTGTTTTTTCGGATCAAGATCAAAAGATCGCAGCCTCGTTTCACTCGGCAGCTCCTACAGGGAGTTTTAGGAGTTTCAGGAGTTTTAGGAGTTTCAGGAGTTTCAGGGTTTTCGAGTCACCCACAAAAAAACCGCATCGCTGCGGTTTTTTTGTGTTCGCCGATCGGGTCAGACCACCAGCGACAACAACATAATGAAGCCAAGCGCGACCACAGACAGGATGGTTTCCATCGCCGTCCAGGTCTTGAAGGTTTCCGCCACGGTCATGTTGAAGTACTGCTTCACCAGCCAGAAACCCGCGTCGTTGACGTGTGACAGGACCAGCGAACCCGCGCCGGTAGCCAGCACCAGCAGCTCGAGGTTCACACCCGGAATCATCCCCACCACCGGCACCACAATGCCCGCGCCAGTAATGGTCGCCACCGTTGCCGAACCCGTGGCTACGCGAATCACCGCCGCTACCAGCCAGGCCAGCAGGATCGGCGAGATCTGCGCGTTTACCGCCATGTGGCCGATCACATCACCCACACCGCTGGTCACCAGCATCTGTTTGAAGCCACCACCGGCACCAATGATCAGAATGATCGCGGCGGTCGGCGCAAGGCTCGAATCCAGCAGTTTGAGAATCTGTTTGGAACCGATGCCCTGACGATGGCCGAAGGTGTACAGCGATAGCAGCAACGCCAGCAACAGTGCCGAAATCGGGTGACCGATCAGGTCCATCCAGTTGCGGAAGAAATGCCCGTCCGGCAGCGCCACGTCGGCAAACGTCTTGAGCAGCATCAGGAACACCGGCAACAGCACGGTGATCAGGGTAATGGCGAAGCTCGGCAACGTGGCGGCTTGTGGCTCACGCGCCAGTTGATCCACCAGCTCCTGGTTGGCATGACCGGGAATGTACTTGGCGATGAACGTGCCGTAGATCGGGCCGGCAATGATGGCCGTCGGCAACGCAACGATCAGGCCGTACAGAATGGTTTTACCGATGTCGGCACCGAACACACCGATGGCCAATAGCGGGCCGGGGTGCGGAGGCACCAGGCCGTGCACCGCCGACAGACCGGCCAGCAGCGGGATACCGATCTTGATGATCGACACGCCGGTACGCCGGGCAACGATGAACACCAATGGAATCAGGAGCACGAAGCCGATTTCGAAGAACAGCGGAATACCCACCAGGAACGCCGCGAACATCATGGCCCACTGCACGCGCTCTTTGCCGAACGCGCGAATCAGCGTTTGGGCAATCTGATCCGCCCCGCCCGACTCGGCCATCATTTTGCCGAGCATGGTGCCCAGCGCGAGGATGATCCCGACAAAACCGAGCACCCCACCGAAGCCGTCCTGGAACGCCTTGAGAATGGTGCCCACCGGCATGCCGGAGGTCAGCCCGAGGAAGCCGGCGGCGATGATCAGGGCAATGAACGGGTGCAGTTTGAATTTGGTGATCAGGAAGATAAGCCCGATCACGGTGACCACTGCATCCAGCAGTAGGAAGGTTTCATGGGACATGCCAAACATGGGGGGTGTCTCCTGTTTGTTGTTGTTATGAAAGCAATTATTCAAAAGCCATCAGGACAGCGCTATCTCTTGGAGCAAGACTTAACCGGCGAGTTTCAAACCGTGTTTGAGCCACCAGGCTTGAGCTTGTTGAGCCAATTGGTCGACGCTGTGATTCGAGGCGTCGAGGGCCAGGGTCAAGGGCTCACCGACTGGCGACTCAAGGGTGGCGAACTGGCTGTCGATCAGGGTCGACGGCATGAAGTGACCCGGTCGATGGGACACACGTTCGGCGGCGACTTCAGGGGTCAGTTCAAGGAACACGAAGCCCAGGCCCGGCAAGGCACTGCGCAATACTTCGCGGTAACTGTGTTTGAGGGCCGAGCAGGTCAGCACCGGGCGTTCGCCCTTGGCATCGACGCGGCGCAGTTCATCGCACAGGCTGTCGAGCCAGCCAGCACGGTCTTCGTCATTCAGGGGAATACCCGCGCTCATCTTTTCGATATTGGCGGCAGGGTGGAACGTATCGCCTTCAATGGCAGTCGCGCCGCTGAGTTGGCACAAGGCCTCGCTGACGCAAGTCTTGCCGCAACCGGCAACGCCCATGATGACCAGGGCGGTGATGGGATGATTCATGAAACACCTCAGCGAGCAGACAGCGCTACCTTTGCCAGTTATGACACTAAACCAAAAGTAGAAGTTGCCGACGCCTTCTTGTCATTTTTGTGGGTTGCAGCATGTTCGCTCACGAGGCCAAAAAGCGAGGTTCAGGCAAAACTCGCTTACGCATTTGCAGCTGCTTCGGGACAGCGCTACCTTAGTGCCTTGAATTTTGTTTGGCAAGCCGCCCGATGACCGCCCCTAAAAACGATAAAAATACACGCACCACTGGCCGCCCTACCCTCAATGAAGTCGCGCGCCTGGCCGGCGTCAGTCCGATTACCGCTTCCCGGGCCTTGCGCGGCGTCAGCACCGTGGCCACTGAACTGGTGGAGAAAGTCCAGAAAGCGGCGCTTGAGCTGAACTACGTGGTCAACCCCGCCGCCCGCGCCCTCGCCTCGGCCCAGAGCCATTCGGTGGTGGTGTTGGTGCCGTCGCTGTCCAACCTGTTGTTCATCGATACGCTGGAAGCCATTCATCAGGTTTTGCGGCCCAAAGGCTTTGAAGTACTGATCGGCAACTTCCATTACTCGCGTGATGAAGAGGAAAACCTGCTGCGTAACTACATGGCCTATCAGCCACGCGGCTTGCTGCTGACCGGTTTCGACCGCACCGAAAGCTCGCGACGGATGATCGAGGCGAGCAATATTCCCTGCGTGTACATGATGGAACTGGACAGCGGCGCGGGTCTTAATTGCGTCGGCTTCTCGCAACTGGCCGCGGGTGAAACGGCAGCCGAGCATTTGCTGTCCCGCGGTCGAAAACGCCTGGCCTACATCGGCGCGCAACTGGACCAACGCACTTTGCTGCGTGGTGAAGGCTTTCGCAAAGCCCTGCAAAAGGCTGGTTTATACGACCCGGACCTGGAAGTCCTGACCCCGCGCGCCTCCTCCGTCGGTTTGGGCGGCGAGCTGTTCCTGCAACTGCTGGCCAGCCATCCCGATGTCGATGCGATCTTCTTTGGCAACGACGACCTGGCCCAGGGCGCACTGCTCGAAGCCATGCGCTGCGGGATCAAGATCCCCGAGCAAGTGGCGATCCTCGGTTTCAACGACCTGCCGGCCTCGGCGCACATGGTGCCGCGCCTGAGCAGCATCAGCACCCCGCGCGAAGCCATCGGCCGGCGCGCGGCGGAACAGATGCTGACGCTGATGGCCGGCAATGCCGTGGCCAAACCGGTGCAGGACATGGGGTTTGAGTTGAAGGTGCGCGAGAGCACCTGATGTGGCGACAGGCCAACGCAACGGGTGCTTTGTAGCAGCTGTCGAGCCCCGCGAGGCAGCGTCCGGCGGCGCAGCCGTCGTAAACCCAAAGCACGCGGTCAACCTGACACACCGCATAGCCTGATTTCACGACGGCTTCGCCGCCGGACGCTGCCTCGCGGGGCTCGACAGCTGCTACAGATCCCGACCTTATGGATCGAGGTTATCCAGCACCCGATTCACCGCCAGCTCTGCCTGCTGGATGATCTGCGCAATCCCCAGTGCCGTGTTGCGCTGCGTACCTTCCAGAAACGCGGCAAAGTCATGGGTCACAGGCCGAAGCCAGTGATTCGCAGGCGTGGGCCAGCAGGGTTTCGTTGTCGACGTTGGGGTTGATAGAAAAGATTGGTGCGCAAGAGCACCCGACGCTCTCAAACCTGGATCGCCCCCTGTAGGAGCTGCCGAAGGCTGCGATCTTTTGATCTTGATCTTTAAAAACAAGATCAAAAGATCGCAGCCTTCGGCAGCTCCTACGGGAGGGTGTCCGACCCGCAGGTTCAGCGTTTAGTCTTGTGGATCGAGGTTATCCAGCACCCGATTCACCACCAGTTCCGCCTGCTGGATGATCTGCGCAATGCCCAGCGCCGTGTTGCGCTGCGTACCTTCCAGAAACGCGGCAAAGTCATGGGTCACAGGCCGAAGCCAGTGATTCGCAGGCGTGGGCCAGCAGGGTTTCGTTGTCGACGTTGGGGTTGATAGAGAAGATTGGTGCGCGAGAGCACCCGACGCTCTCAAACCTGGATCGCCCCCTGTAGGAGCTGCCGAAGGCTGCGATCTTTTGATCTTGATCTTTAAAAACAAGATCAAAAGATCGCAGCCTTCGGCAGCTCCTACGGGAGGGTGTCCGACCCGCAGGTTCAGCGTTTAGTCTTGTGGATCGAGGTTATCCAGCACCCGATTCAGCACCAGCTCCGCCTGCTGGATGATCTGCGCAATGCCCAGCGCCGTGTTGCGCTGCGTACCTTCCAGAAACGCGGCAAAGTCATGGGTCACAGGCCGAAGCCAGTGATTCGCAGGCGTGGGCCAGCAGGGTTTCGTTGTCGACGTTGGGGTTGATAGAGAAGATTGGTGCGCGAGAGCACCCGACGCTCTCAAACCTGGATCGCCCCCTGTAGGAGCTGCCGAAGGCTGCGATCTTTTGATCTTGATCTTTAAAAACAAGATCAAAAGATCGCAGCCTTCGGCAGCTCCTACGGGAGGGTGTCCGACCCGCAGGTTCAGCGTTTAGTCTTGTGGATCGAGGTTATCCAGCACCCGATTCACCACCAGCTCCGCCTGCTGGATGATCTGCGCAATGCCCAGCGCCGTGTTGCGCTGCGTACCTTCCAGAAACGCGGCAAAGTCATGGGTCACAGGCCGAAGCCAGTGATTCGCAGGCGTGGGCCAGCAGGGTTTCGTTGTCGACGTTGGGGTTGATAGAGAAGATTGGTGCGCGAGAGCACCCGACGCTCTCAAACCTGGATCGCCCCCTGTAGGAGCTGCCGAAGGCTGCGATCTTTTGATCTTGATCTTTAAAAACAAGATCAAAAGATCGCAGCCTTCGGCAGCTCCTACGGGAGGGTGTCCGACCCGCAGGTTCAGCGTTTAGTCTTGTGGATCGAGGTTATCCAGCACCCGATTCAGCACCAGCTCCGCCTGCTGGATGATCTGCACAATGCCCAGCGCCGTGTTGCGCTGCGTACCTTCCAGAAACGCGGCAAAGTCATGGGTCACAGGCCGAAGCCAGTGATTCGCAGGCGTGGGCCAGTCGGATTGGCGCATGCTTAACACCCCATCAACTCGACAAACGCCAACGCGCCCTTCTGCAACGGCTGGCTCTTGAGCCACACCGCGTGCACTGGCAGCACCAAACCGTTCTCGATGTTGCGAAAGCTCAAGCGCTTGAGTCTTCCCGCGTCCAGTAGCGGCTGCACCACCGACAACGGAAAGTTGCCCCAGCCCAATCCCGCCTCAACCATTTCCAGTGCCACCGCCAATGTGTCGGTACGCCAGTAAGACTCAGCCACCAGCGGCCGGGTTTCGCTGATTGGCAAGTCACGGCTGGCGACGATGATCTGCCGCACATGCACCAAATCCTCCAGGAACAACTCCTGCCCTTGATGCAACGGATGATCCGCCGCCAGCGTGGCGATCATCCGTTCGGTGCCGACGAACTGAAAACGCTCCAGTACGTTCACGCTCAACCCGGCGAACGCCAGGCAGACGCTGACGCGACCGCTATGGAGCAGCGCCAGCACATCATCCTGCGGCGCGCTGAGCACTTCGATTTCCAGCAGCGGATGACGCTCGGCGATCACCTTGATCGCCGCCATCAAACCGCGCTTGTCGAGGTCCGCCACCACGCCAATCGATAACTTGCTTTCCAGCCCCAGCGACAACTCGATCGCATGCACCTGCAACTGCTTGAGCTGATCGAAAATCAGCCGCGCATGCGGCACCAGGGCACTGGCCATGGCCGTCGGCACCGGTTCGCGATGACGACGGTCGAACAGTGGATAACCGAGCTCGGCTTCGAGGTTGCCGATGCCCATGCTCACCGCCGACGGCACTTTGCCCAACGCCCGGGCTGCTGCGGAAAACGAGCCGCGCTCGATCACCGCGAGAAACAATTCGATGCTGTCGCTGTTGAAGTTCATCCGACGTCCTATCAATAAAACTGAAAGCTACTGACTTTTTCTATCAGACCTATTGAAGCTATATTTTGTCGCCTACGCCAGTGCTGCTGGCATCTGTTCGCAAGAAAGAGGCAAAAACCCATGCAAGGCGTTAAACGCAAACTGGTCTACGTGTCACTGTATGAAGTCATCGGCATGACCTTCTCGGCCCTGGGCCTGGCGTTGCTGTCCGGCACTTCGCCCGGCAGCACCGGCCCGCTGGCGGTGATCATCACCACCATCGCCGTGACCTGGAATTTCATCTACACCTCGCTGTTCGAACGCTGGGAAAGCCGCCAGCCTTCGCGCACCCGCACCGTTAAACGGCGCATCGCCCATGCCGTGGGTTTTCAACTAACCTTGATTGTGTTCCTCATCCCGTTGATTGCCTGGTGGATGAACATCAGCCTGGTCGAGGCGTTTCTGCTCGACCTGGCGCTGATCATCTTCATCCCGTGCTACACCTTCGCGTTCAACTGGTTGTTCGATCGCACGTTTGGTTTGCCGGCCTCGGCGCTGCCGGATCCTGCTTAACACTTAAAGTCGCCCATTGGCGGACACGCTGTTAGATTCCTGAGGCGTCGATTCGCTAAAGGAGTAGCTCCATGGAACATGCACTGAAGATTCTCGGTAAAGCGTCGTCCATCAACGTCAGAAAAGTCCTGTGGACTTGTGAGGAGCTGGGCGTTTCCTACGAACGTGAGGATTGGGGCAGCGGTTTTGCCTCGACCCACAGCCCCGAGTTCACCCGTCTGAACCCCAACGCCCAAGTGCCGGTGATCATCGATGAGGCCGGGGTGTTGTGGGAGTCCAACACCATTTGCCGTTACCTGGCCGGCAAGCATCACAACCACGAATTGCTGCCCGGAGAACCGGCAGCCCGCGCTCGGGTGGAACAATGGATGGATTGGCAGGCCACCGAGCTCAATCGGTCCTGGAGCTACGCCTTCACCGCGCTGGTGCGCAAAGACCCCGAGTTCCAGGATCCGCACCAGATTGCCGTTGGCGTTAATGAATGGAATCACAAGATGGGCATCCTTGAGCAGCAGCTCGCGGCTACCAAAACCTACGTCGCCGGGCCACGGTTCACCCTGGCCGACATCGTGATCGGTTTGTCCGTCAATCGATGGCTGATGACACCGATGGAGCGGCCCGACTTTCCCGCTGTCGACGAGTATTTCCAACGATTGGCGCAGCGTCCGGGCTTTATGAAGCACGGCTGCAATGGCTTGCCATAGCGCAAGACAAACGCCCAACCCCTTCCCGAAAAAGAGAGACACATGAACGGACTCAACGTACTGCTGACCGGCGCTTGCGGCAGAATAGGCAAAACCTTTTTCGACGCCTCGAAGGATCGTTACACCTTTGTGCTGACGGACCGCGTCGAACCCGACTTCCCGGTCGAGGCGCCCCACCGTTTTGTGCGCCTGGACATGGCCGATCCCAAGGCAATGGAAGAAGCGCTGGAAGGCATCGACGTCATCGTCCACCTGGCCGGCATCCCCCACGCCAGCGCGACCTTCGATGAGCTGTTGCCGAACAATATTCTGGCCACCACCTACCTGTTCGAAGCGGCGGTGGCGGCCGGTTGCAAGCGGCTGATATTCGCCAGCAGCGCGCAAACCATCGAAGGTTATCCGGTGGACCGGCAGATCACTCCGGGCATGCAGGTCATGCCGGCCAATCTATACGGCGTCAGCAAGTGTTATGGCGAAGCGTTGTGCGCGTTCTACGCAGCCAAGCGCGGGCTCTCGACCATTGCCATTCGCATCGGCGCCTTCGAATTCCCGGATCGTCATGAGCTGACCAACGCGCGAGACTTGAGCGCCTGGCTCAGCCCTCGGGACGCGGTGCAGCTACTGCAGCGCTCGGTGGAAGTCGAAGGCGTGCAGCACCTGATCGCCCATGGCATTTCCAACAACCGCTTCAAGCGTCTCGATCTCAGCGAAACCACGCGGGTTCTGGGTTATTTGCCGGTGGATGATGCGTTTCGCGAGTTTGATCTGCCGATCGCGCCATAAACCCTTAAAACCTGAGGCGTTTTTGCAATAACTCAGCGTAACTCGTCACAACGCAGCAAAAAATCACAACCTTTCATTTCCGATAGCAGGCTAAGCTTCCCCTTCAACAAGAATCGGATCAGCCCATGCCTGCTCACTCCCCCGCCGCTGCTCAATCAGACGGCATCGACCCTGTTCGCGCCGCACAGATCTCCGCCCGCATCGACCGCCTCCCCGCCGTCTCCACGATATGGAGGCTGGTGGCGTTGCTGTCGATTGGTGGTTTTTTCGAGCTGTATGACCTGTTCCAGACGGCCTACATCAGCCCCGGCCTGATTCGCGACGGCATCTTCGCCACGGGCAGCCAAGGCGTGTTCGGTTTCTCCGATCAGGCCGCGTTTGCCTCGGCGACGTTTCTGGGGTTGTTCCTTGGCGCCAGCCTGCTCAGCCCTTTGGCTGACCGCTTCGGCCGCCGCGCCATCTTCACCTTTGCGCTGATCTGGTACACCGTCGCGACGGTTGCCATGGGCGTGCAGAGTTCGGCGCCGGGCATTATCTGCATGCGTTTTCTGGTGGGGATTGGCCTGGGCATCGAGCTGGTGACCATCGACGCCTACCTGTCGGAGCTGGTGCCCAAGCGGATGCGCAGTTCGGCGTTTGCCTTTGCCTTTTTCGTGCAATTTCTCTCGGTGCCGGCGGTGGCGTTGATGTCGTGGTGGCTGGTGCCGCAGGCGCCGTTCGGGGTGTCGGGCTGGCGCTGGGTGGTGTTGGCCAGCGCGGTGTTTGCGCTGTTCATCTGGTGGCTGCGCTCACGGTTGCCGGAGTCGCCACGCTGGCTGGCCCAGCATGGCCGGTTCGACGAGGCCAGCCGGATCCTTGATGTCATTGAGGCGCGCTGCGTAAAGGATCAGGGCAAGCCGCTGGACGCGCCGGAACTGGCGGCGGTCGACGTTCAGGGTTCGGGGCGTTTTGCCGATATCTGGCAACCGCCCTATCGTCGTCGGGCGTTAATGCTGATTGTCTTCCACGTGTTCCAGGCCATCGGCTTCTTCGGTTTCGGCAACTGGTTGCCGGCGCTGCTTTCGGGCCAAGGCGTGAGCGTGACCCACAGCCTGATGTACGCCTTCATCATCACCCTGGCCTACCCGCTCGGACCGCTGCTGTTCGTGAAGTTCGCCAACCGCTTCGAGAACAAATGGCAGATCGTCGGTTCGGCCTTGGGCGCCATGACCTTCGGCACGCTGTTCGCGCTGCAGACCAGCGCTGTCGGGCTGATCGTCTGCGGGGTGATGATCACCTTCTGCAACGCCTGGCTGAGCTTCGCCTATCACGCCTACCAAAGCGAACTGTTCCCCACCAACATCCGCGCCCGGGCCGTGGGCTTCTGCTATTCGTTCAGTCGGTTGTCGACGGTGTTCAGCAGTTTGCTGATCGGGATCTTTCTCGAACACTTCGGCACGCCGGGGGTGCTGGCGTTTATTGTCAGCAGCATGTTGATCGTGATGATGACCATCGGTTACTTCGGGCCACGCACACGGAACCTGGCACTGGAGAACATTGCTCACCGCTGACGCCTGCGCGGTTGCCGCCCAGCGGCAAAGTTTGACCGCTGCCGTCGCTCAAATGCCCCAAAAACAGGGCGCTTCAGCCGCGGCACGTTAATTGCTCCGGCACACCCGACAGCAATTACCTACAGGCTTACCCATCATGTTGGTCAACGCCCAGAAAGCTTCCATCATTCAACCGACCCAGCGCACGGACATGGACCCGACCACGGCCGCCGCCAGTGCGCTGTACAGTGGTTTGATCCAGAACGCGCAGAACACCGTCGCGCAGATCAAGCAGGACAGCACCAACGTCCAGGCCTCCGGTCTGACATCGGCGACCCAGCAAGTCAGCGCGGCGAGCACCATCAGCGACAACGTTGATGAAGCGTTCGCCAAAACCCGCGTCGGTTTGCAAACCGCTGTCCCGGACGACTCCACCACCCAGTCCACCGACAGCACAGCCATGACCGACTTCAAGGACTACATGAGCAAATCCCCGGAACAGCGGATGCGCGACAGTATCCTGAGCGATCTGGGCATCACCGAAGACCAATTGAGTGCCATGCCGCCGGCGCAACAACTGGCCGTTGGCAAAGAAATCGCCCAGCGCCTCGAAGACAAGATGAAAGTGGCGCAGACCGATACAGAAAACAGCAGCACCGCGAAAGACACGACTCAGGTGACAGACAAGTTTCTGGCTTCGCTGTAACAGCTGAGACCGAACTTGTAGGAGCAAGGCTTGCCCGCGATGGCGTTCTGAAGGGCGCTATCGCGGGCAAGCCTTGCTCCTACGGGAATGCGATCAGTTCAGTTGCAGGGTTGAGTTGAACTGACTGATCGCATCCACCACATGCCGCGACCCTTTTTGAATCTCCAGAATCACCTCCCCGCCTCGTTCGCCAGCTCCACGCCTAGCCCGGTTCGGCTCAAGCTCGATTGCATGCTCGACACCGCACTCAGCGACAAATCATGGTTTTTGCGCACCACCTCGACAATCTCCAGCGTTGCCTGGCTGGTCCGGGCCGCGAGGCTGCGGACTTCATCGGCCACCACCGCAAACCCGCGCCCATGTTCCCCGGCCCGGGCCGCTTCGATGGCAGCGTTGAGTGCCAGCAGGTTGGTCTGGTCGGCGATGCCGCGAATGGTCTGGACGATGGTGCCGATGATGTCGGACTGTTTGCTCACCGCATCAATGCTCAAGGCCGCCTCGTTGAGGTCGCGGGAAATGTCCTGAATGATCTGCACCGTTTGCTGAACCACCTGGGAACCTTTCTGCGCACAGGCGTCGTTTTGTACCGAGGTGCTGTGGGCCGATTCCGCGGCCGTTTGCAAGGTGGTGACTTGGTGGGTGATGTCGCTGGCGAACTTGACCACTTTGTACAACCGGCCCTTGGTATCGAACAGCGGGTTGTAGGACGCTTCCAGGAATACCGTATGACCGTACTTGTCTTTGCGTTCAAAACGATGCGAGTGATATTCGCCACGATTGAGTGACGCCCAGAACGCTTTGTACTGCGCGGACTCGGCTTCAGCACGGTGACAGAACAGGCTGTGATGCTGGCCGACGACTTCGTTGAGCGAGTAATGCATGGTTTTCAGGAAGTTTTCGTTGGCGGTGATGACCCGGCCGTCGGGGGTGAATTCGATCGTGGCCATGGAGCGCCCGATGGCCGCGAGCATGCTTTCGTTTTCATGCTCTTTATAGATTCGTTCAGAGATGTCCGCGGCGACTTTAACCACGCTTCGGACCTGGCGATCAGCCCCAAACACCGGCATGTAACTGGCTTCAAGCCAGATCTCTTTGCCCGCCTTGTTCAACCGCACAAAGGTGCCACTGACGGGCTCGCCGCGGGCCAGATCGCGCCATAACTTGGCGTATTCCTCGCTGCGATAGAACGCTTCCTCACAGAAGATGCGGTGGTGTTTACCGCGAACTTCTTCGACGCTGTAACCCATGCTCGCGCAAAAGTTTTCGTTGGCGTCGAGCACGATGCCTTCGGGGCTGAATTCGATCATCGCCATCGAGCGACTGACCGCCGCCAACTTGGCGTTGGTCTCGGTCAATGCACAGTTGAAGCGTTCGATCTCCAGCAAGTCAGCCTTGTGATGTAGGTTGAACATGGCTCTATCACCTTAAGCGCGTTTTTTTGATTGATGAAAGTTCCTGGTCTTTCAAGATCTACCACTACGTTCCACGGAACAGGCACACGCCTCCCTCCACAGGAAGGATTTGTCAGGTGATAAATGATGTTTAATCAGAGAGTCCCTGCCGCGACGCTCTTATCAAGGCATCCTTCTCTTGATAGCCCGGAAAGGCCAACCCTAACGTTTTGCCAAGTAACTCCATTTACCGGATGGCTCCTTGTTGTTCAGCGTCGGTGCCTTGGGTCGCGCACTCTGCCGCTTATGTCCCGGTGCACACTTTCCCAGTCACGAACCATTCATTTCTGTGACTGAAACAGTTAGTTACGACTGAGCATAGCCAGTGAAATGCCGGATGCAATGCCATTAGTCGGCCAGTATTCAGCACAAAATCGGTTCAGCCTCCATTGCCGATCATTGATCGGCGAGCATGCCCAGCAATGTTTGTACTGCGGCCGACGGGGCCTTGCGTGCCGCCACCACCAGGGAAAACTCGCGATCGATCGGCGGGGCTAACCGAACCACCCGCAGGCCCTGGCGGTTGGCCGGCAGTGTCATTTCCGGCACCAGGGTCACGCCGATGTTTTCTCGCACCAGGGTGAACGCGCGGCTGTTGAGTCAGACGCTGGAGCGGCAGGATTTGATGGCGGGTGGGTTCAGCATGGCCGATGCGTATCTGTTTACGGTGTTGCGCTGGGCCTCGGTGTCTGGCATCGAGTTGGATCAGTGGCCGGCGTTGGTGCGGTTTCAGGCCAGGATAGATTTGCGGCCTACCGTGAAGGCGGCGTTGGCGGCGGAATTGGCGTAAGGCTTTAGATCATTCGCGAGCAGGCTCGCTCCCACAGGAGACCTCCAGTGAACACAGAATTCGTGAACACCAAAAATCCAATGTGGGAGCGGGCTTGCTCGCGAAAGCTATCGATCAGGCACCACAAAAACATCAGAAAAAACCTACAAACTCCCACTCACCCTGGTCGCCACCTCCCCGGCACCCAAGCCTTCCACACCTGCGGCTGATCGCGCAAAAACGCTTGCGCCACCTGACGCGGTTGCAAACGTTTTTCGCTCATCTGCGCCAGGGTCTGGTTCAGCAGGCCAATCGGCAAGTCGACCTTTTCAAAGAACGCCACCAGGTCCGGGTACTGCGTCTTGAACGGCGCGGACACACCAATCGCCAGGCTGGCCGGCATTGAACGGGTGCCCCTCGGATGCGGGTTGTTGGCATCGGCCAGGGTCTTCCAGGCTTCGGCATCGAACGGCGGCTCTTCGAGTTTCACCAGTTTGAAACGGCCCAACAACGGTGTCGGCGACCAGTAGTAGAACAGCACCGGTTTGCCACGACGGATCGACGACGCCACCTCGGCATCCAGCGCCGCGCCGGAGCCGGTGCGGAAGTTGACGTAGTCGGCGGTCAGGTCATAGGCCTTGAGTTTCTGGCTGTTGACGATCTCCGAAGTCCAACCGGTGGGGCTGTTGAGGAAGCGGCCACGGCTCGGGTCTTCCGGGTCGCGGAACACGTCTTTGTAGCGGGCCAGATCAGCAACGGATTTCAGCTGCGGAGCCAACGGCTTGATGCCGCGTTCCGGGTCACCCTTGATCACGTATTCCGGTACCCACCAGCCTTCGGTGGCGCCTTTGACGGTATCGCCGAGGCCGAACACCTTGCCTTCAGCCGAGGCCTTGACCCACGCCGGACTGCGTCCGGCCCATTCTTCGCCGATCACCTGGATATCGTTCCTGGACAGCGCCGCTTCGAGGCTGACGGTGCTGCCGGGCAAGGTGTCGGTCGGGTAGCCGTAACCTTTCTCGACGATCAGTCGCAGGACTTCGGTGATGAAACTGCCGCTTTCCCAGGCAATGTCGCCAAAGTGGATCGGCGTGATCTTTTCGGCGGCGGGAGCCTGGGTAGCTACGAGGCTCAGGGCCAGCAGCGAACTGCCGAGCAGGGTTTTGATCGATCTCATGCGGACCTCTGGGTCAAAGGTGTTCGATTTAAGGATTCATTGGCGCTGTGCTGGACGCACAAAGCCTGGGAGCGGGTCATGTAGACGCTGACCGAACGCTGGGAAATGCCCAGTTCGGCGGCGATTTGCGGATAGGTCAGGCCATCGATTCGCGATAACAGGAACGTCGCCCGGACCTTGCCCGGCAAGCGTTCGAGCGTGCGGTCGAGGCCATGCAAGGCTTGGGTCAGTTGCAGCAGGTCTTCGGGCGATCTCGCCTGATGCGGGTCGAGTGGCCACCATTGATCGAGGTGCTGGCGCTCCAGATCCCGGCGGCGCCAGAGCTGATAGACCAGGCGTCGGGCGATGGTGCTCAGCAACGCGCGGGGTTCACGGATCGGCGTCAGCCCTGGGGACTCCAGTAGCTGGGTGAAGGTTTCGGCGGCGATGTCTTCAACGCTGGAGCTGGCGCCCAACTGCCGGCGCAACCGTGCGCACAGCCAGGCGTAATGCGCGCGGAACAATCCGCCCACGTGGTGACGATGGGAAAGGTCGGCGCCGGACATAGGGGCTCCTGGGGTTAGGGGTCGCTGAATGTCCGGTGATCCGGTGGCGCGATTCTAGCCAAGAGCCTTATTCTTTAATAAGACTTAAAAAGCATTTTTATATTCGATTATTGAATTTAAAAAGGTAAGGTCAAAAGATCGCAGCCTTCGGCAGCTCCTACGGGGGATCGGTATTCGACGCGGGATTGATGCCCCCTGTAGGAGCTGCCGAAGGCTGCGATCTTTTGATCCTGATCTTGATCGTACCTAACGCAACCGCCCATACCCCAACGCCTCGGCCTCTTGCTGGTAATCGAGCACGATCTGATAGTCGCTTTGCGTCGCGGGTAACACCTCGCGCAAACCCAGGATCTCGACAACGTCCGGCAACTCCCGCAACGTCTCATTCATCACCTGTCGAAGCTGCTCGATTCGCTCATCGCTGGCGCTGGCAGCGGTGATGTAAGGCAAGGTCGGACTGAAGGCACTTCGAGCGATAACGCGCAAACCGGCCACTTCCCCTTCGGCGTGCCGCGCCAGGTAGGCGAAGGTCACGCTGTCGATGGCCGCCAGGTCGGCCAGGTCTTCACGCAGCCAGCGCAGGCTTTCGCGGTGGCCACCGCTGATGCCGACACGGGCGAAGAACTGTCCGTCGCGGTGCAACGGCGCCAGGCGATGGCGCAGCAGGTTCATGCCGCTGTTGGAGCCTTCGTCGTTGATCACCCCGCGACTGTTGTGAAAGGCCGGCAAGCTACGGCGCGGATCGTCGGCACGGCAGAGCAAGAGGCTGCAATGATTGCCGGCATTGCTGTCCGGGAGCTCGTAACGCGGCCGACCAACGACCCGGACCTGACCGCGTAACAAGGTCATCAGCGGATAGCCGCAGGTTTGGGTCAGCAGCAGGTTCGGGGAGCGCCAGAGGTCTGGCAGTGACAGCCCTACGGCGGTTTGGCGAGACACGCCCAGGCGCTCGATAATTCGTGTCAGCCAGACTTCATTGGCCTGGCGGATTGGCTCGGGGGCGACGTACATCAGTAGTTCGGCGAGGTGTTGTGTCATCGAATTCTCCCATACAACGAACATCCAATGTGGGAGCGAGCAAAGCTCGCTCCCACAAGGAATTACCTTCATTCAATGAAATGGATGCTGCGGGCTGTCGATCGCCTTTACGCCATGTTGACGCCACAACTGCCCATACCCCTGCACCAAAAATCCGCCACTGCGCGCCAGCCATTGCTCGCGACGTGTCCGGTAAGCCTTGGGCAAGTCATACCAGGGCAGGCCCGGCAAGTCGTGATGCACCAGGTGCAGGTTGTTGTTCAGGAACAGCCAGCTCCACGGCCACGCCGCTTCATTGAGCACGGTACGTTGCTCGGGTTGGGCGTTCGGGCGGTGTTCATAGTAGGAGCGAATCATCGCAATCGATAGCGCCGGCACGCTGATCAGCAACAGGTAATGCCACACCGGCAGCACGCTGAAGTGTGCGATGAACGCCAGCATCAACACCGTGAGCGTGCTGTGGGTCAGCCACATCCGCCAGGCCTGGCGCTCGCCCGCGCGCAGGCGTCGCAGTTCTTTGCGGGCCAGGGCCTGCAGTGCCATGGGCGCGCCAACCATGACGCGCCCAAGCACGGTTTTGTTCAGCCGGTGCAGGGCCTGTTTGAACACGCAGCTGCGTTGCCAGTGCGCAGCGGTGAGGTAACGGCTTTCCGGGTCGCGACCAGGGACGGTCAGGTCTTCGTCGTGGTGATGCAGCAAATGGCTGTCGCGATAGAGGGTGTACGGAAACCACACCGCAAACGGTGCGTAACCGAGGAGTTTGTTCAGGGCCAGCCTGCGGGTGGGGTGCCCGTGGAGCAATTCGTGCTGCACCGACAACCAGAGCACCACCAGCACAATCAGCAACAGCGTGCTCCACCAAAGGCCCAGCCGGTCACTGGCCAGGACAATGCTGAACCAGGCCGCGTACACACCCATCAGCAACAACCAGGTGGGCCACTCGGTGCGAGCGGTCAGGCGTTGGCGCAGGGTTTCGATTTCTTCTCGATGGGCGGCGTCGAAGTAATGGGACATGGCTTTGCTCAGAACGGGACGTGTCCCTCTCTGTGCAATAGCGTGGGGAAATCTTGCAGATTATTTGACGACTTCAACGCTACCCCGTAGGAGCTGCCGAAGGCTGCGATCTTTTGATTTTGCTTCTATAAAAAAACGAAGATCAAAAGATCGCAGCCTTCGGCAGCTCCTACGGGGAATAAGGCGACTGACTGATCAGTGCCCGAACACATCCACTTTCTTGGCCTTCTTGTCCGCGCGCTTTTCATCGGCGGTTTTTGCCGGTTTTTTCTTCGCAGCTTTCTTTGAATCCATGCCTTTGGCCATGATACGTACTCCACTCATACGGGATGTGAAGTCAGGTATACACCTATCGCGCCGCTCGCGTTCTTTTATAATCGCCCGCTCAGCCAACCGACAGCCAAAGCCCATGCCAGACACCCAGTACACCGTGCTCGACCAGCCGTTATGGCCGTTGATGAACAAGTTTTACCGCGCCCACCAATCGCCGATGAAAGCGGTGCGCGATGCTCGACTCTGGGTGGCCCGGCGCGGGGAGATCGTCGCCGCGCTGTGCTTGCGGCCGGTGGCGGGCGGGTATTGGTTGACCGGGTTGTTTGTCGATCCGGCGTGTCGCGAGCAAGGTATCGCTGCAGCACTGATCGCTGCCGCGGTGAAAGACCTCGACAGCCCGGTCTGGTTGTACTGCCATCCGGATTTGCGCGGTTTTTACGAACGCCGTGGTTTTCACTTCGACCCGCAAATGCCTTATGCCATGGTCGAGCGCCTGAGCCGTTACGCGCGCAGCAAACCGATGATCGCCATGGGCTTAGAACCGTTGGTGAGGTCGACCATCGATAATGTGTGATCGACCGCTGATGGCGGCGTGCTAGCCTCGGGGTCGACTTCGACTTTGCCCAGGACGCTCCATGAAACCTGCCCTACTCGCCTTGACCCTCACCGCCCTGCTTGCCCCTGTTCTGGCGCAGGCCGCCGACACTAAGCCCGTCTCCGCCGCGCAATACGCCGAGGTGCTCAAAGGCACCTGGCGAGCGCCGCAGAACGTGGTTCGCGACGTCTACCGTCATCCGCAGCAGAGCCTGCAATTCTTCGGTTTACGAGCAAACCAGACGGTTATCGAAATCACTCCAGGCGGCGGTTGGTACAGTGAACTGCTCGCGCCGCTGCTCAAGGATCACGGCACTTACATCGCTGCCGTGCAGGCGCCGACGGTCAGCGACTCCGCGCGCAAGAGTGAAGAAACCCTCAAGGCGAAATTCGCCGCAGCCCCTGCTCAATATGCCAAGGCCCACGTGGTCGAGTTCGATCCCAAGGCGCCGGAGCTCGGCAAACCCGGTTCAGCCGATACCGTGCTGACCTTTCGCAACGTACACAACTGGGTGCTGGCGGACACCGCGCCGTTGATGTTCGAGTCGTTCTTCAAGGTCTTGAAGCCGGGCGGCGTGTTGGGTGTGGTCGATCATCGGGCCAAGGACGGGGCATCGCTGGAGGACATCAAGCACAGCGGATACCTGACCACGGCGTATGTGGTGAAACTGGCAACCGATGCCGGGTTCAAGCTTGAGGAGAAGAGCGAGATCAATGCCAACCCGAAGGACACCAAGGATTACCCTGAAGGCGTCTGGACCTTGCCGCCGGCGTTGACGTTGGGGGAGAAGGACAAGGCTAAATATCTGGCGATTGGCGAGTCGGACCGGATGACGTTGCGGTTCGTTAAACCTGGGAAATAAAAGCGAAGATCAAAAGATCGCAGCCTTCGGCAGCTCCTACGGGTGTACACAAAACTCTGTAGGCGCTGCCGAAGGCTGCGATCTTTTGGCAGTTTAATCGTCGGCGTTGGGGTCGAGATCCGGGAACATCACTTCGGTAAACCCGAACTGGGTGAAATCGGTGATCCGCGACGGGTACAACCGCCCGATCAAATGATCGCACTCATGTTGCACCACCCGCGCATGAAACCCCGAGGCAATACGCAGGATCGGCTGGCCCCTCGGGTCAACGCCCTCATAACGAATCTGCTGGTAACGATCCACCGCGCCGCGCAGGCCGGGCACCGACAGACAACCTTCGAAGCCCTCTTCCAGGGTCGGACTCAACGGCGTGATCAATGGGTTGATCAGAATCGTCTGCGGCACGGCTTCGGCGTCGGGATAGCGTTCGCTGTGCTCGAAACCGAAGATCACCAGTTGCAGGTCGACGCCGATCTGCGGCGCGGCCAGGCCAACGCCACCCACGCTTTCCATGGTCTGGAACATGTCGTCGATCAGTTGCCACAACTCGGGGCTGTCGAACATTTCAGCAGGGACTGGCGGAGCGATTCGCAGCAGGCGCTCATCGCCCATTTTCAGGATTTCACGGATCATGTTCAGGCTTCGTCAGAGGTCGGTTTGAGCGAGTGGTCCCGTCCCAGTCCCGAAACGTGTTGTTTGGGTTCGTCGTTCTCGCCAGGGACCTTTTCGCCAGGGTCCTTGCCTTCGGTCGACATATGCTCGATCACCGCATTCATCTCCGCGCCGAGCAACAGCACCGCCGAGGAAATGTAGAAGTACAGCAACAGCACGATGATCGCGCCGATACTGCCATACATGGCGTTGTAGTTGGCGAAGGTCTTGACGTAAAACGCGAAACCCAACGACGCGATAATCCACACCACCACGGCCAGCACCGAGCCTGGGGTGATGAAGCGAAACTCTTGTTTGACGTCAGGCATGACGTAATAGATCAATGCCACCGCGACCATCATCAGGATCACGATGACCGGCCAGCGCGCGATGGTCCAGACCGTGACGATGAAATCTTCCAGCCCGACCTGCGACGCGATCCAGCCCATCACCTGCGGCCCAAGCACCATCAATGCGGCAGCGGCCAGCAGCATGCCGGCGATGCCGACGGTGTAGAAGATCGACAGAGGGAAACGCTTCCAGAGCGGACGACCCTCGACCACATCGTAGGCGGCGTTCATCGCGCTCATCATCAGCCGTACACCGGCAGAGGCGGTGTACAGGGCGATGACGATACCGACCGAGAGCAACCCACCCTTCGATTGCTGGAGTTGATCAATGACCGGGTTCACTTGTTCCAGGGCCTGGGGTGGCAATACCAGTTCCGATTGCAGGCGCAGCCAGGAGAAGAAGTCCGGCAGGTGCAGGAAACCGATCAGGGCGATCAGGAACAGAATGAAGGGGAACAACGAGAACAGCATTTGATAGGCCAGCGCCGAGGCGTAGGTCGACATTTCATCGTCGATGAACTCTTTGACCGTACGCACCATCACGTGGTGCAGGGGCAGACCTTTCATGTCCGGGAAAATCATTAGCGTCTCCTTTCGCCGCAAGAAAGTTGAAGTCGGGGCGACTCAGGGGCCGTTTTCTACATCAAAGTAGCCTACTTGGCGACTCTGAAACAATTTCGTTGTTTCAACCGGGGCGGCTGACGCAAAAACGGCCATCCGCGGATGGCCGTTTCAGTGTGCCTTGAAGGGGCGGCACGTCAGGATTTATCGACCGCTTTCTTGATCGCGTCCTTGGCTTTGCCGACCGCTTGCTGTGCCTCGCCTTTCTTCTCCTGCACCTTGCCTTCAACTTGCAGTTTGGTGTTGTCAGTGGCCTTGCCGACGCCCTGCTTGACGTTGCCGACCGCTTCGTTTGTCACGCCTTTAACCTTATCGCCAGTGCTGCTCATGGTGTTTCTCCTGTGAACAATTCAAGGGACATAGTCGTTACACAAAGATTGACCGGAGGCGTTTGCACGGAGTTTCATTTATTTTTAACCCGACATTTCATCGCTGCGCGCAGGTTGGGCTTTATGTTTGCGGTCCAACCCCCGAGAATGCGCAACGTATTCAGGCCATGGCGCTGAAGATCCAATCCCGTAGGAATGTTATGAAACTCGATAAAAAGCAGGCCATTGCCCGCAGAAACCTGGAACTCGGCGGTGCAGTGCTTGGCGTCAACAACTGCTATTTCACCGAATTGAACCGCAATCGCAACATCTGGTGGTTCGACATCCCGGTGGCGCGCCTGGCCGTGGGTCAGTACGAATGGGTTCACCTGCTGCTGCACACACCGGACACCGACGAACTGCTGCACCTGAAAGTGCCGACGGTGTTCCTGCGTGAGAAGCTCGAAGGCCTGGTGGTGCGCAATGAAGGCAAGCGCAAAGCAGCCCTGAGCCTGGAACTGAGCGCCGACAAGGACTCGTACCTGCAGGACATGCGCCCGGCGGGCACCAACGTCAATTTCGCGCCGTTCCGCCTGTAATCGCCGGGGTCTGAAGACTGGCCGTTTGCGCGCCAGACAAAGCCCTCCCTCACGTAGGGCGAGGGTTTTCCCGTAGGCAATCGCCCATTTGGCCGCCTTGTATGGATGGCGGTTGACCAGGTTCAACACCAGGTCCGGATCGACTTCATCAGGGTGACGTGACTCCAGTTGTTTTCTTTCCAGCCATAACACCAGCAATCGCGTTGTAAAAGTGGCGACACCAGGCTCCTCGACATAGCCAGGATTCTTGAACAGCACCTCCACCAGCGGCGCCAGATGGCGCTGCAACGCAACGTCATCCACGCGGTGCAGATGCTCGATCACCGATCGCATCAAGGCGTTTTTCTGTTCCTGGTAAGCGGCATCGATGCTGTGGATAGACGCCAATAAATTCCCGATGCCCTTCTCGGGAATGCAGCCATTACTCCAAAGGTCGTGGTTTCTGGTGATGGGCGCTCGCAAACTTCCCTCAATACACTTTTGACTCAAGGATATCTGCGCGTTACTGAGCTTGGCGCCACTGAAGTTCACCCGGTCACAGTCAAGGTCGGTTAGGTCGGCCCCACTAAAATCGCAGTGCGATAAGTCGACACATTTGAGTTTCGCCCGGGACAAGTTGGCGCCCGAGAAATCCGAACCGGAAAAATCGACATTCTTCAGTCGCAGGTTCTGGAGGTTTGCCCCGGTAAAACGGCAGTCTTTGATGGTGACGCCGTAGAACGCCGAATAGGGCCACTTGACCTGGGCACAACTCAACGCAAAGTGCGGGTCACGGGCCTTGTCTACCCGAACAGGATCCTCGAACCGGGAGCAATCGCCAATGCGCACGCTGCCTGCATAAGCGCTTAGCTCTGATGAATGAAGCGCGCCTTGATAACCCCTTACTGTTTTCGGCACATCGGTCACTGCCAAGACACGCTTGGCAGGGGGAAGTCTTTGTTGCTGGCGCACGCCAGCTCCTGGGCAACAGCACGTGAGCTCCCGGCAGACCGGTGACTTCCGGACAAGCTCGGGGGCAAAGCGCTACGGGTCGTGGCGGGCGAAAGGTATGGGTGTATCCGCTGCATAAGCATCACTCCATGAAAGATGGCATTGGCCAAGAGCCCGCAATCAAATCACGGTCCAATACCAAGGACTTTCAGAAAACGCACAATGGGCTGATGCATGCGTGCGGGAGTGCGGCCCATTGCGGTATCGCACGCAAAAAATCCGCAGGCCGTTTCGGGCCGCGGATTTTTCGACGGTTCAATGATCAGCCAACGTCCCCGAATCGGCAGGCGACGCAAGTTGCCATTCAGGCCTTCTTCAGGCCCAGCTTCTTCAACTCTTCGTCGCGCAGCTCGCGGCGCAGGATCTTGCCGACGTTGGTGGTCGGCAGCGCATCGCGGAACTCCACGGAACGCGGAACCTTGTACCCGGTGACGTTGGCGCGCATGTGCGCCATCACCGTTTCCTTGGTCAGGGTCACGCCCGGTTTGGCGACGATGAAGATCTTGATCGCCTCGCCCGACTTCTCGTCCGGTATGCCGATGGCCGCGCATTGCAGCACGCCCGGCAGGGTCGCCAACACGTCTTCCAGTTCATTCGGGTATACGTTGAAACCGGAGACCAGAATCATGTCTTTCTTGCGATCGACAATGCGCATGTAGCCGTCAGGCTGGATCAGCGCGATGTCACCGGTCTTCAACCAGCCTTCGCTGTCGAGCATTTCATCGGTGGCTTCCTGGCGCTGCCAGTAGCCCTTCATGACTTGCGGACCTTTCACACACAGTTCGCCGATTTCGCCTAGCGGCTGTTCAACACCGGCATCGTCGATGACTTTGCACAGGGTCGATGGCACCGGAATACCGATGGTGCCGACCTGAATGTTCTGGATCGGGTTGACCGTGGCCACCGGGCTGGTTTCGGTCATGCCGTAACCTTCGCAGATGGCGCAACCGGTGACCGCTTTCCAGCGCTCGGCCGCGGCCAGTTGCAGGGCCATGCCGCCGGACAGGGTGACTTTCAGCGCCGAGAAATCCAGCTTGCGGAACGCTTCGTTATTGCACAGCGCCACGAACAAGGTGTTCAGGCCAACGAAACCGCTGAACTTCCACTTCGACAGTTCCTTGACCATCGCCGTCAGGTCGCGCGGGTTGCTGATCAGGATGTTGTGGTTGCCAATCAGCATCATCGCCATGCAATGAAAGGTGAAGGCATAGATGTGGTACAGCGGCAGCGGCGTGATCAGGATCTCGCAACCTTCATTAAGGTTGGACCCCATCAGCGCCTTGCACTGCAGCATGTTCGCCACCAGGTTGCGGTGGGTCAGCATCGCGCCCTTCGCTACGCCGGTGGTGCCGCCGGTGTATTGCAGCACCGCGACATCGCCGCTGTCCGGGTTGGCTTCAGTCACGGGCTGGCCGTGGCCCTTGCTCAGTACGTCGTTGAACTTGACGGCCTTGGGCAAGTGATACGCCGGGACCATCTTCTTCACGTATTTGATGACGCTGTTGATCAACAGGCGCTTGAGTGGCGGCAACAGGTCGGCGACTTCGGTGACGATGACGTGCCTGACGCCGGTTTTCGGCACCACGGTCTGGGCCAGATGCGCCATGTTGGCCAGGCAGACCAGGGCTTTGGCACCGGAGTCGTTGAATTGGTGTTCCATCTCCCGCGCGGTGTACAGCGGGTTGGTGTTGACCACGATCAGCCCGGCGCGGATCGCACCGAAGACGGCGACCGGGTACTGCAGCACGTTAGGCAACTGCACGGCGATTCGATCACCGGGCTGCAAGTCGGTATGCTGTTGCAGGTAAGCGGCAAAGGCACCGGACAATTCGTACAGTTCACCGTAGGTGATTGTCTTGCCCAGGTTGCTGAATGCCGGTTTGTTGGCGAAACGTTGGCAGGACTGCTTCAACACTGCCTGAATATTCGGATACTCGTCTGGATTGATGTCGGCAGCAATCCCGGCAGGGTACTTATCCTTCCAAAAGTCTTCGATCATGGAAGCCCACTCCTCAGCAACGCGAATTCATCACCGCATTTGATGCGATTATTATTGGTGTGTGTTTTTTATTTAATATGTTGGTGAGTCTGGCTTTTACATCGGCCGAGAGGTCACAAAGCGCGCCGAGAGTAGCAGCTTTGCCAAGGGCCGCCTAGAGCCAAAAACAGCCTCTACAGTCACTTTAATGACTAAATAACAGCAAGCAGTCATTTTAGAGTAAAGATTCTATACTATCTTGAAAGCCCCATAAATACGGGTTTTAAAAGCAAAAGATCGCAGCCTTCGGCAGCTCCTACAGAGGAATGCAATCCCATGTAGGAGCTGCCGAAGGCTGCGATCTTTTGACAACGCCTCGGTCTACAACCGATCAGGCGATATCGCGTAACTCCCGTCGCAAGATCTTGCCCACCGGCGTCATCGGTAACGACTCACGCAACACAATGTGCTTGGGCACTTTGTAGGCGGTGAAGTTTTCCTTGCAGTACGCCTTCAACTCTTCAAGGCTGACACCCGACTCACGGGCCACCACAAACAACTTCACCGCTTCCCCCGAACGCTCGTCCGGCACGCCAATGACTGCGCAGTTGGCGACTTTCGGGTGAGCCATCACCACGTCTTCGATTTCGTTCGGGTACACGTTGAAACCCGAGACGATGATCATGTCCTTCTTGCGATCAACGATGCGCACGAAACCGTCCGGGTCGATCACCGCGATGTCGCCAGACTTGAACCAACCCTCGGCATCCAGCACTTCGGCGGTGGCTTCGGGTTGGTGCCAGTAGCCCTTCATGATCTGCGGGCCCTTGATGCACAACTCGCCCCGCTCGCCCAATGGCTGTTCGACGCCGTCATCGTTGATGATTTTGAGCGTGGTGCCCGGCACCGGCAGGCCGACCGTGCCGATTCGCGACTTATCGCCATACGGGTTGGTGCAAGCCACCGGTGAGGTTTCGGTCAAGCCGTAGCCTTCGGTAATCCGGCAACCGGTGAGCTGTTCCCAACGCTCGGCGGTGGCCTTGACCAGTGCCGTGCCGCCGGAGTTGGTGAGCTTGAGGCTGGAAAAGTCCAGGGTCTTGAAGTCCGGGTGATCCATCAACGCCACGAACAGCGTGTTGAGCCCCAGCAACGCCGAGAACCGCCAGTTCTTCAGTTCCTTGATAAAGCCTTTGATGTCCCGTGGATTGGTGATCAGCACGTTGTGGTTGCCGGTCACCATCATGCACATGCAGTTCGCCGTGAATGCATAGATGTGGTACAGCGGCAGCGGCGCGATCATCACCTCCTGCCCCTCGCGCAGCAGCGGCTGACCGTCGCCGCCGAACTGCCCCAGGCACGCCCGCGCCTGCTGCATGTTCGCCACCAGGTTGCCGTGAGTGAGCATTGCGCCCTTGGCCAGGCCGGTGGTGCCGCCGGTGTATTGCAGCACTGCGATGTCGCCGAGGCCAACGCTCAGTGGCTTGATGCCCAGGCCGCGGCCCAGACGCAGCGCACTCTTGAAGGAAATGGCCTGGGGCAAGGAATAGTCCGGGACCATTTTCTTGACCTTGCTCACCATCGTGTTGACCAGCCAGCCTTTGGCGGTGGGCATCAGGTCGCCCATCTTCGCTTCGATCAAATACTGGATATCGGTGTCGGCCAGCACTTCCTGGACCTTGGCCCCGAACATGTTCAGGTAGACCAGCGCCCGGGCACTGGAATCCTTGAACTGATGACGCATCTCCCGCGGGGTGTACAACGGGTTGGTGTTGACTACGATCAGCCCGGCGCGCAGGGCGCCAAACACCGCAATCGGGTAATGCAGGACGTTGGGCATCTGCACCGCGATGCGATCCCCCGGCACCAGGTCGGTGTGGGCTTGCAGGTAACCGGCGAAGGCCGCACTGTGGCGTTCGAGTTCAGCGTAGGTCAGGGTCACGCCCATGTTGCTGAACGCCGGACGATCCGCGAACTTCTTGCAGGAACGCTCGAACACCTCGATCACCGACTTGTAAGCCCCAAGATCAATGTCCAGGGGCACGCCGGCCGGGCGTTTGTCATTCCAGAAATCAGGTTGCATTGTTCTTGTCCTCTTTACCTGAATCACCTTGGCCACTTTCTGTCACTTCTAAAAAAGTAAAAACGAAAAGCGGAGCTTCACGGACACTAGCAGCTATGGCGAATCAGGCAAATACGGCCAACGGCGTCATTGATCGTGTGAATCTTCCTGGCGTGGTGTGGCCTGATCAGGCGGCAGGCGATGGATGCGCTATACAATGCAACCACATCGTGCAAAGGAATCGCCATGATCCACGACACTTTCTGGCTGACCGCGTCTGACCACAGCCGCCTCTTCGTCAACCAATGGTTGCCCGCCACGCCTTTAAGAGCCGTGATCCTGCTGGCCCATGGCATGGCCGAGCACAGCGGTCGCTACGGGCGTCTGGCCGAAAAACTCTGCGAGCAGGGTTACGGTGTCTGCGCGCCGGACCTGCGTGGACATGGCAAAACTGCCGAAAACGGGACGCTGGGCCATTTCGCCGATGACGATGGCTGGTGCAAGGTGGTCGGCGACCTGGCCAGCCTCAACCAGCATATCGGCCAGCAGCACCCCGGCGTGCCGATTGTGCTGCTCGGCCACAGCATGGGCAGCTACATCGCCCAGGCGTATTTACTGCATCACAGCGCCAGCCTGCACGGGGCAATTCTCAGTGGTTCGAATTTCCAGCCCGTGGCGCTTTATCGCGCGGCGCGGCAGATTGCCCGTCTTGAACGGCTGCGTCAGGGGCCCAAGGGTCGTAGCGCACTGATCGAGTTCCTGTCCTTTGGCTCGTTCAACAAGAAATTCAAACCGGCGCGCACGCGATTCGACTGGCTGAGCCGCGACCCGCTCGAAGTCGATAAATACGCCAACGACCCGCTCTGCGGCTTTCGCTGTACCAATCAGCTGTGGATCGATTTGCTCGGCGGCTTGCAGCAAATCAGCAAAGCGTCCAATCTCGCCCAGGTCGATCCGGGCCTGCCCTTGCTGCTAATGGGCGGCGAATGTGATCCGGTAAGCGAAGGCAAGCGTCTGAAAGATCTGGCCCATGCGCTACGCGCGGCCGGCAGCCAGAACCTGCAATTGAATATTTACCCGCAGGCACGGCATGAGCTGTTCAACGAGAGCAACCGCGATGAAGTGACCGCTGACGTACTGAACTGGATCGCCCAGGCGCTCAGCCACCGCCGTCCGGCCAGAACCGAATAGTTTTTCGAATAGCTTTTTTGTGGATTTTTAAATTCGTTACAGGAATTGAGACAGATGACCCAGGTTACCAACACCCCTTACGAAGCCCTTGAAGTCGGCCAGACCGCCAGCTACAGCAAGACCGTCGAAGAGCGCGACATTCAGTTGTTCGCCGCGATGTCCGGCGATCACAACCCGGTGCATCTGGACGCCGAATTCGCCGCCGGCACCATGTTCAAGGAACGTATCGCCCACGGCATGTTCAGCGGCGCCCTGATCAGCGCTGCCGTCGCCTGCGAGTTGCCTGGGCCGGGTACTATTTATATCGGTCAGCAGATGACCTTTCAGAAACCGGTGAAAATCGGCGACACCCTGACCGTGCGTCTGGAAATTCTCGAGAAGCTGCCCAAGTTTCGGGTGCGCATTGCCACTCGCGTGTTCAACCAGCGCGATGAGCTGGTAGTGGATGGCGAGGCCGAGATTCTGGCGCCGCGTAAACAGCAGACAGTGAACTTGCCTGTTTTGCCGGCGATCAGCATTGGCTGATTCGTAAACCGCTAAAAGATCGCAGCCTTCGGCAGCGCCTGCAGGGCCTTGTGTACACCCGTAGGAGCTGCCGAAGGCTGCGATCTTTTGATCTTAAAAAAACGCCAGACTAGCTGGCGTTTTTATAGCCACTACAAACGCTTAAGAACGAGCACGAGCCTGGTTGCGCAGGGCTTTCACCTGGTCGTGGTTGCGTTGCACTCCGTGATACTGACGCTCAACCAGGTCACGAATACCCACCAGGTTATGTTTGGTGATTTTTTCCAGCGCTTCCTTGTAGGCCTTCAGCGCATGGTCTTCACCGCGCTCTGCTTCATTGAGCACAGCCTCTTCGCCCTTGCCGGTGAACATTGCTTTCACATCGACCCAGCGACGATGCAAGTCACCGCTAACGCTGGTGGAGGTTTCCGGATCGCCACCCATGGAACGCACAGCGCTCTGAAGTTCGGCAGCAGCAGTCGCGCAATCGGCGGAACGCTGGACGAACAGGGTTTTGAGTTCTGGGTGCTTGATGTCTTCGGCGCAAGTCTTGAACCCTTCCTGACCGTCTTTGCTGGTTTCAATCAGGTCGTTGAGTACAGAGATCGCTTCTTTATTGAGGTCGGTCATTTTTCAATTCCTTGCGGGTTGATGAAAGATGCAATAGCTGTTGCAGCCCGCATGCCAGCTTTGAATTGATAATTTATTTGTTATTTTTCAAAAACTTAATCTTTAATCAGAAATCTGTATCCGCTTTATTTGCATGATCTGTCAATTGGCCTGCATGCAGAATGCCTGTATTTTCCAGACTGTTTGAATCAAGACGACTGAGTAATGAATCCTGAAAAGCTCGAACTGCTGATTACCCGCGAAATGCCCTTCGGCAAATACAAGGGCCGCATCATCGCCGACCTGCCCGGCCAGTACCTGAACTGGTTTGCTCGCGAAGGTTTCCCCCATGGCGAACTGGGCGGCTTGCTGGCGCTGATGCAGGAAATCGATCACAACGGTTTGTCGGAACTGCTCGAACCGCTGCGCGCCAAACATGGCAGACCAGCGCCCCGCCACTGAATTGATTGAGTAGCCCATGCCCGAGAATACCCGCCGTGCCCGTGATGAAGCCTTCTGGCAAACCTTTGCCGATCGTTACGCCGTCGAACCTGGCCCCATCAACCTGGAGAACGGTTACTTCGGGCGCATGTCACGCACGGTGGTCGAGGAGTACCAGCGCAATATCGAGCTGATCAATCGCAGCAACTCGGTCCATGTACGCCAGCGTTTCGAACAGGGCGAGAGCCTGGACATTCGGGCGCAGCTCGCCGAGATGATTGGCGTGCGCGCCCAATCCGTCGCTCTCACCCGCAACGCCTCGGATGGCCTGCAGTCGCTGATCCGCAACTACAACCGTTTACAACCCGGCGATCAGGTGCTGCTGTGCGACCTGGAGTACGACACGGTCAAGGGCGCCATGCGTTGGCTGGCCCGGCATCGCGGCGTCGAAGTGATCGAAATCGACCACCGGCACCCCGCCACATTCGACAGTTTGCTGGCCACCTACCGCGAAGCCTTCGTGCGTTATCCGCGACTCAAACTGATGGCCCTGACCCATGTCACCCACCGCACCGGCCTGGTGATGCCGGTGCAGGCGATTGCCGCCCTCGCCAGGGAGCACGGCATCGATGTGATCCTCGACGGCGCTCATGCCCTGGGTCAGATCGACTTCGATCTGGAAACGCTGGGCATCGCCTTCGCCGGCTACAACCTGCACAAATGGATCGGCGCGCCGCTGACCCTCGGGTTCATCTACATCGCGCCCCAACGCCTGGCCGATATCGACCCGGACATGGGCGAGATGCATTTCCCGGTCAACGACATTCGTGCCCGCACCCCCTACAGCACGCCGAACATCCCGGCGCTGATGACCCTGCCGCTGGTGTTCGAAGAACATCTGGCCATGGGCGGTTCCGCCGCCAAGGGTGCACGGCTCAACTACCTGCGTAACCGCTGGGTCAACGCCGTACGCGAACTGCCGGGGATTGAAGTCATGACCCCGGATGATCCTCGACTGTATTGCGGCATCACCTCGATGCGTTTTACCCGTCATACCGATCAAAACGTGATGGTGGAACGGTTGCTCAACGACTACAACCTGTTCACCGTGACCCGCAGCGGCGCGGCATGCGGGCCGTGTATCCGCATTACACCGGGGCTGACCACCACTGCGGCGAACATGGACCTGCTTGTCCAGGCACTGACCAACCTGCGCTGATGTGTGATGGCCCTTTCGCGGGCAAGCCTCGCTCCTGCAGGGCCATTTTTTGGGCAAAAAAACGGTGCACCGACCAAGCGCACCGTTAAAGCCGTAGAACACACAACGAAGTGTCAGGTAAAGCCGATCAGTCCAGCAGCGCCAAGGCCTCGGCGGTGCATTCCTGAATGCGGGCCCAGTCGCCGTTCTTGATCCACTCCGGATCAAGCATCCAGCTACCACCCACGCACATCACGTTTTTCAACGCCATGTAGCTCTTGATATTGGCCGGGCTCACGCCGCCAGTCGGGCAGAATTTGACTTCGCCGAACGGACCGCCCAACGCCTTGATGGCCGCGACGCCACCGCTGACTTCCGCCGGGAACAGCTTGAAGCGGCGATAGCCCAGGCCATAGCCTTCCATGATGCCGGAGGCGTTGCTGATGCCGGGTAACAGCGGGATCGGGCTGTCGACACTGGCTTCGAGCAAGTCACGGGTGATGCCCGGGGTCACGATGAACTGCGAACCGGCCCTTTCGGCGGCGGCCAGCATGGTGCGGTCAAGCACTGTGCCGGCACCGGTCACCAGTTCCGGACGCTGCTCGCGCAGGACCTGGATGGCTTTGAGGCCGAACTGCGAACGCAGGGTCACTTCCAGGGCTGTCAGGCCACCGGCGGCCAGGGCGTCGGCCAGTGGCAGAATGTCCTGTTCGCGAGCGATGGTGATCACCGGCAAAATCCGCGCCTTGGCGCAGAGACTGTCGATCAGGGCAACTTTGTCCGCCATGGAAACGGTCGGGGATGTGTTTGTCATAGCGGCTGATCCTTGGCTCATGGGCACCAGTAAATCTCTAACGTAGGTTGCAGAAACGCGCGAATCGGCATGGCGGCGACATCGTCACCGGCCAATGCGGCACTCAGGGTGGTCAGCTTGGACTGACCGGAAATCGATAGAACGGTGTTCTTCGCCGAAGCCAGTAGCGCCAGGCTCATGGTCAGGCGCTGATGCGGCACGGTCGGCGCCAGCATCGGCCAGCAGCGACGGCTGCCGTCGACTTTCAAGGCGTCGGCCAGGTTCGGGCTGTTGGGGAACAGCGAGGCGGTGTGACCGTCGTCGCCCATGCCCAGGATCAGTACGTCGATCGCCGGTAGCTCGGCGAGCAAACGGTCGGCCTGCTCGGCGGCTTGTTCAAGGTTGGCCGTGGCGCTGTAGAGGCTCAGAAACTTCGCCTTCGACGCAGGGCCTTGCAACAAGTACCGCTTGAGCAAACCGGCATTGCTGTCGGCGTGCTCGACGGGTACCCAGCGCTCGTCGGCCAGGGTCACGACAACCTTGGACCAGTCCAGCGTCTGCTTGGCCAGGTGCTGGAAGAACGCTACCGGGCTGCGACCACCGGAAACCACCAGGGTCGCGGTGCCGCGAGCGTCGAGCGCCTCACTCAGTTGCCTGGCCACGCTCAGCGCGAGACCCTCGGCCAACAACACCGGGCTCTTGAACTCATGGGCGCTGACGCCCTGAGGCAGTTTCAAATTAGATATCGCCATACCACGACCTCCCATCCCGCGTGATCAGTGCAATGGAGCTCATCGGCCCCCAGGACCCGGCCGCGTACGGCTTGGGCGCATCACCGGATTTTTTCCACCCGGCGATCAACTGGTCACACCACTTCCACGCGGCTTCGATTTCATCTTTACGGACAAACAGGTTCTGATTGCCGCGCATCACTTCCAGCAACAACCGCTCGTAGGCATCGGGAATCCGCGCGCTGCGATAAGTGTCGGAAAAATTCAGCTGCAACGGACCGCTGCGCAGCTGCATGCCCTTGTCCAGGCCTTGTTCTTTGGTCATCACGCGCAAGGAGATGCCTTCGTCCGGTTGCAGGCGGATAATCAGTTTGTTGCTGATTTGCAGGCGCTGCTCGGGAGCGAAGATGTAGTGCGACGGCTCCTTGAAGTGGATGACGATCTGCGACAACTTCTGCGGCATGCGCTTGCCGGTACGCAAGTAAAACGGCACGCCGGCCCAGCGCCAGTTACGGATGTCGGCACGCAGGGCGACGAAGGTTTCGGTGTCGCTCTGGGTATTGGAGTTCGGCTCTTCCAGGTAACCCGGTACAGGTTTGCCTTCGCTGTAGCCAGCGATGTACTGGCCGCGTACGACCTGAGTGGTCAGGCCTTCCGGGCTGATCGGCGCCAGCGCCTTGAGCACTTTGACTTTCTCGTCACGGATGCTGTCGGCGGACAGGTCGGCCGGCGGGTCCATGGCGATCAGGCAGAGCAGTTGCAGCAGGTGATTCTGGATCATGTCCCGCAGCTGGCCGGCCTTGTCGAAGTAACCCCAGCGGCCTTCGATCCCGACCTTCTCGGCCACGGTAATTTCCACGTGGGAGATGTAATTCTGGTTCCACTGGGTTTCGAACAGGCTGTTGGCAAACCGCAGGGCGATCAGGTTCTGGACGGTCTCTTTGCCCAGGTAATGGTCGATGCGGTAGGTGCGGTTTTCGGGAAAGTACTGCGCCACGGCGTCGTTGACCTTGCGCGAGGATTCCAGGTCCGAACCGATGGGTTTTTCCAGCACGACCCGGGTGTTTTCAGCCAGACCGACCTTCGACAGGTTGTCGCAGATGGCGCCGTAGACCGCTGCCGGGGTGGCGAAGTAGGCAATGACCCGCTGAGTGGTGCCGGCCTGCTCGGCCAGGGCGACGTAGTCGTCAGCCTTGAGGAAGTCGACGTGCAGGTAGCTCAACCGGGCGAGGAAGCGTTCGAGCACGGCCTCGTCCAGCTCTTTGGCGTCGACATAGCGGCGCAGCTCCGAGGCGATGAACGCCAGGTGTTGCTGCTCGCTGCCGGGTTCACGGGCCAGCGCGATGATTCGCGAGTCCTCGTGCAACAGGCCGGCGCCGTCGAGTTGATAAAGGGCAGGAAACAGCTTGCGCAAGGCCAGATCGCCAAGGGCGCCGAACAAGGCAAAGGTGCACGGTTCAACCGTAATCGAAGGCATGATGTTTGTTCTTTTATCAAGTTAAGCTACAAATACCTTTTTTCAAGGCATCACTCAAGGGAAAATGTAGTAATAACCACAACATTTTCGCAAAATACAGATTCCGAGTGGTGGTCGGTCGGAGCCATCAGTAGGATAGGCCACCGTTACGGGCCACATCAAAGGCCCTTTTTGCATAGCAGAACGCTTTTTGGCGTGACTGACTCAAGGAACATCTATGGACCGCGTGCGAAATTTACTGGAACAAATCCAGAATCGCCTTGAAGACCTGAACAAGGCCGAACGCAAAGTCGCCGAAGTGATCCTGCTCAACCCACAGCAGGCCACCCGGTTCAGCATCGCCGCCCTCGCCCAGGCCTCCAAGGTCAGCGAGCCGACGGTCAACCGTTTCTGCCGTTCGTTCGGTGTCAGCGGCTATCCCGAACTCAAACTGCAACTGGCCCAGAGCCTGGCCAGTGGCGCGGCGTATGTCAGCCGTGCGGTCGAGGCCGATGACAATCCTGAAGCCTACACCCAGAAGATTTTCGGCAGCGCCATCGCCTCGCTGGACAGCGCTTGCCAGGCCCTGGACCCGAACCTGATCAGCCGCGCCGTCGATCTGCTGATCCAGGCCCGGCAGATCCACTTCTTCGGCCTCGGCGCCTCGGCCCCGGTGGCGCTGGATGCGCAGCACAAGTTCTTCCGCTTCAACCTGGCCGTTACCGCCCACGCCGACGTGCTGATGCAGCGCATGATTGCCTCGGTGGCGCACACCGGCGAGTTGTTCGTGATCATTTCCTACACCGGCCGCACCCGCGAACTGGTGGAAGTGGCGCGCATTGCCGGGAGAACGGCGCTTCGGTGCTGGGTTTGACCGCTGAAGGTTCGCCATTGGCCAAGGCCAGTACCCTGAGCCTGAACATTCCGCTGCCGGAAGACACCGACATCTATATGCCGATGACCTCGCGGATCATTCAGTTGACCGTGCTGGACGTATTGGCGACCGGCATGACCTTGCGTCGCGGGGTGGATTTCCAGCCGCATTTGCGCAAGATCAAAGAGAGCTTGAATGCGAGCCGGTATCCGGTGGGTGACGAGTTTAATTAGGACGCTTCGCGTAAAGATCGTCCGAACGCGGCCCGAGCCTTCGGCAGCTCCTACAGGTGTACGCCGATCCATTGTAGGAGCTGCCGAAGGCTCGGGCCGCGTTCGGACGATCTTTGATCTTCTTACACCCCAACCCGCGCCTGCAAACTCAAATGCGCCCTCTCCCCCGGCGCCAGGCTCAAGCTGTCGGTCCCGCCACTCGCCGCTTCCACACAGACAAATTCCAACACCTCGTTCCAGCTCACTCCCAGCAATGGCCGCGCCCCCGGATGCCAGACCACCGTGTCTGCGTGGTCACCGGTGTCGATGCACAATTCGCGCTGCCAGGCGTGATCCTTGAGCTGTAATTCGCCGTCATGCTGGAACACTCGCTGGCACCCGCCATCGACCCGCAACTCCCCTTCCTGATGACAAATCTGGCGGTTCAACTGATCGTAACCTTGCGCCCCGTCGAGCCCAGACAGCGCTACCTCGCCGACATCACCAATACGCCAGTAAGCATGCAACGCCTGGCTCAGTTGGCACGGCAGGGTGTCTTGATGCTCGGTGCTCAGGCGCAAATCCATGCGTTCGCCCAGGTGCGCATGCAGGTCAACCGTCCAGTCGCATAACTGCAATTGCCAATGCAAGCGCACACCATCGTCGTCATGGCTGCTGTCGAGCAACTTCCAGTCAATCAGCCGCGCCCAACCATGGGACGGCCAGGCGTTTTCGCTTGGATGACGGCCAAACCACGGCCAGCACACCGGCACGCCGCCCCGAATGGCGCCCACCTGCGGCCACTTCGCTGCGCACCACAACCAGGGTTTCTGCCCCTTGGGCTGAAAGTGCAACAACTGCGCGCCCTGGCGACTGAATACCGCCTGACACAGCGGATGATCGATCACCAGCACGTCGCGCATCTGATAGCGCTCCCACGCAAACACCGGACGTTCGCGCAAGGATTTGAAGAAGCGTTGTAGCGGATGCTCATGCATGTGCCGCGGTCCTGAAAATCATGGGTGTACTCATACACTTTTGTGTCAGCTAACTAACCGTGGCAAGGGCGCCACAACAGCCTTTACCACAATCACTCTTTGGCACATTGCAAAAAAAGCGGATAGCCTTGGCCATCCGCAAATATGCGCACATAGAGAGGAGCTTATCGCAACAGCGTTAGAACACCGACTGAATTTTCAGACCGGCCACCAGCGCGTTGTCGACTTCATCAACACCGCCCGGGTGAGTGATGTATTGCAGGTTAGGACGCACCGTCAACCAGTTGGTAACGTGGAAGCCGTAGTTGATCTCGTAGTTGTACTCGGTGGAACGCAGCGGCGTGAACTGCGGATCGTCGTAATTGGTCGCACCATCGGCGGCGTTGACCAGCTCGGCGTTTTTCTTCACGTCATCGTTGACATGGATACGGGCGAAACCGATCCCGACGTCATCTTTTGGACGCGCATCGAACGGACCTTTGTAGACAAACATCAGCGACTGATAGTTGTCGACGACGTTGGTGTCTTTGTCGTGGAAGGTGGCGTTGGCCGCAACGTTCAGACCGCGCGAAGCGTCGCCGTTGTGGGTCGTGAGTTGCTGTTGGATCACGCCCCAGTAACCGTGCTTGCTGTCGTGAACGCGGTAGGCGTCACCGGTGGTCGCTGCGTCATTGCCGTTGCTGTCCTTAAGAACGTCATTGGCGTTGGCCGTGCTCTTGTAGTAACCCACACGGTATTCGCCCGGCAGGCCGTTGAGCTTCGGCGACCAGACCAGTTCGACCGGCAACACGGTGCCTGCGGTACCACTGCCGCTGAGTTTGAAGCCGTTGCCGTGCTCCAGTTGCGACGGGTTCTGGTTGTACGCACCGATCTGCGCATACAACTCAGGCGTGATGTTGTACTTCACACGCAGCGCGGCCTGGCTGACTGGCCAGTTGTACCAGATGCCGGTCGCCCAGTTACCCGCCTGGGAACCGCAGAACGCCAGGTTCTGGAACTCGCAAGGGAAGGTGTTGAAGTCTTCGCCTTCGCCGAAATAACCGGCCTTGACGTCCAGTTTGCCGTCGAGGAACTGGTGCTGAACCCACAACTGGGTCAGACGGACCATGTGGCCACGACCGTAGACTTCCTGGGACGAACTCAAGGTGCCGACACGCGGGTCGCCGACACGGTCATTGGAGATGTTCTGACCGTTACGGCTGGTAAGCTCGATCTTGGCCTGGGTGTTGTCCCAGCCCATCAGTTTTTGCAGGTCCAGCGCCACACCCAAGCCAAACTGGTCGGCGTAACGCGCGGTCTTGTCGTCGTTGTAGCCGCCGTGGAGGTTGCCACCGACTTCACCGACGTAGTCAGCCTTGATGTCGACACCTTGCTCAAGCAGCTTGGTCCGCTCACCACCCCAGTCACCGGTCATCCACTTGGAATCGGCGCTGAACGCGTCAGCCGCGTGAACGCTACCGGCCAGGGTTAATGCCGCCGCAACAGCAGACAACTGGCAGATAAGCTGAGCGTTGTTCTTCTTCTTCATCCCTACATCCTCGTCTTTATTGTTATCAACTGTTTTTATCTAACGCGGTTTACATTGATTGCGACGGATGTCCCCATCCGCCGCGAATCCCCCTGTGGGAGCGGGCTTGCTCGCGAAGGCGGTGTATCAGTCGACATCACAGGTGAATGTCAGACCGCTTTCGTCGGAACGCCGCCCGGAGCAAGCCCGCTCCCACATTTTTGATCTTCAGCGGCCTTTGAATTGAGCCACGTTGGCGCTGTGGGCTTCGGCTTGCGGCACGCCGGCAACCCCCAGGCGCTCCCCGGTCCTGGCATCGAACAACAGCACTTTCGACGGATCGAATTGCAACGTCAGCGTCTCGCCCACACCCGGCGCAACATCTGGCGCCAAGCGGCAGCAGACCTTGGTTTCATTGAGATTGACGAACACCAGGGTATCCGGACCGGTCGGCTCAGTCACCTGGACTTCGGCGCGAATGGTCGGCAAACCATTGGCTTCGCCGCCGGCCAGCACGATCTGCTCCGGACGCAGGCCGAGGATCACTTCGCGATCTTCCAGACCGGCGTCCTGCATGCCCAACGGCAATTCGCAACGGGCCTGGCCGCTGTCGAGCAGCGCCACCAGGCGACCGTCCTTGCGCTGCAAACGCAGCGGGATGAAGTTCATCGGCGGCGAGCCGATGAAGCTCGCCACGAACAGGTTGGCCGGGTTGTTGTAGATGTCTTTCGGCGTGCCGAACTGCTGAATGATCCCGTCCTTCATCACCGCAACCTTGTCGCCCAGGGTCATCGCTTCGATCTGGTCGTGGGTCACGTAGACCGTGGTGGTTTTCAGGCGCTGGTGCATCAGTTTCATTTCGGTGCGCATCTCGACCCGCAGCTTGGCGTCGAGGTTGGACAGCGGTTCGTCGAACAGGTAGATCTTCGGCCGCCGCGCCAGGGCACGGCCCATCGCCACGCGCTGTTGCTGACCGCCGGAGAGTTGGCCGGGCTTGCGGTTGAGCAAGTGTTCGATCTGCAGCAGCTTGGACACCCGCGCCACTTCCGCTTCGATGTCGGCGGCGGGCATTTTGCGAATCTTCAAGCCGAAGGCGATGTTCTCGCGCACGCTCATGGTTGGGTACAGCGCGTAGGACTGGAACACCATGGCGATGTCGCGGTCTTTCGGGCTCATGCCGCTGACGTCCTGGTCATCGATCATGATCGCGCCGCCGGTGATGGTTTCCAGGCCGGCGATGCAGTTCATGAGGGTCGACTTGCCGCAACCCGAAGGTCCGACCAGGATCAGGAACTCACCGTCCTTGATCGACAGTTCGATGTTCTTGAGGGTGTCCGGCAGGCCGGGGCCATAGGTCTTGTTTACATTGCGAAGTTCGAGCGTAGCCATGATTACCCCTTGACTGCGCCGGCCGTCAGCCCGCGCACGAAATACTTGCCTGCGACCACATAGACCAGCAGGGTCGGCAGCCCGGCGATCATCGCCGCCGCCATATCAACGTTGTATTCCTTGGCACCGGTACTGGTGTTGACCAAGTTATTCAGCGCCACTGTGATGGGTTGAGAGTCACCGCTGGAGAACACCACGCCGAACAGGAAGTCGTTCCAGATCTGGGTGAACTGCCAGATCAGGCAGACCATGATGATCGGGGTGGACATCGGCAGGATGATCAAGCGAAAGATGGTGAAGAAACCCGCGCCATCCAGCCGCGCCGCTTTTACCAACGCATCCGGAACGCTGACATAGTAGTTACGGAAAAACAGCGTGGTGAACGCCAGGCCGTAGACCACGTGCACGAACACCAGGCCGGTGGTGGTGCTGGCCAGGCCCATTTTGCCGAGGGTGAACGAGGCCGGCAGCAGGACGGTCTGGAACGGCAGGAAGCACCCGAACAGCAGCAGGCCGAAGAACAACTGCGACCCACGAAAGCGCCACATCGACAGCACATAACCGTTCAGTGCACCGATGGCGGTGGAGATCAGCACCGCCGGGACGGTGATCTTGATCGAGTTCCAGAAATACCCGTCGACCGTGGCCCAGGCCTTGACCCAGCCAATGCCGCTGACCACGGTCGGCCAGCTCAGCAGGTTGCCGGTGTTGATGTCTTCCGGCGTCTTGAAACTGGTCAACAGCATGACCACCAGCGGTATCAGGTAAAGGAATACGGCAAGGATCAGCACCGCGTAGATCGCGATGCGACTCAGGCTGATGGAAGATTTGGCAGCGAAACTAGTCATGACGCTTGGTCCTCAGCTCGGAGTACAGGTAAGGCACGATGATTGCGAGAATCGCACCGAGCATCAGAATCGCACTGGCCGAGCCCATGCCCATCTGGCCGCGACTGAAGGTGAAGGAATACATGAACATCGCAGGCAGGTCGGAGGAATACCCCGGACCACCGGCGGTCATGGCCGCCACCAGGTCAAAACTCTTGATCGCGATGTGGGCCAGGATCATCACCGCGCTGAAGAACACTGGGCGCAGGCTCGGTAACACCACTTTCAGGTAAATGCGCGGCATGCTCGCGCCATCGATCTGAGCGGCACGGATGATCGATTGATCAACGCCACGCAGGCCGGCGAGGAACATCGCCATGATAAAGCCCGAGGCTTGCCATACCGCCGCGATCACCAGGCAATACACCACGCGATCCGGATCGATCAGCCAGTCCAGGCGAAAGCCTTCCCAGCCCCAGTCACGCAACAATTTGTCCAGGCCCATGCCCGGATTGAGCAGCCACTTCCAGGCAGTACCGGTGACGATCATCGAGAGCGCCATCGGGTACAGGTAAATGGTGCGAATGAAACCTTCGCGACGAATGCGCTGATCGAGAAACACCGCCAGCAACACACCGATCACCAGGGTGATGCCGATAAACATGCCGCCGAAAACCGCCAGGTTCTTGCTCGCTACCCACCAACGGTCATTCTCGAACAGCCGTTGGTATTGCGCCAGACCGGCCCATTTGTAAGTCGGCAGAAAGGTCGAACTGGTGAAAGACAGGACGAACGTCCACAGGATATAGCCATAAAAGCCGACCAGGACGATGAACATGCTGGGCGCCAACACCAGTTTGGGGAGCCAGCGCTGCAATGCATCGAACGGCGAGGCCTTGCTGAACACAGCAACAGAACTCATGGGGAAATCCAGTACGAGAGAAAAATTACTTTGGAAATGCTTCCCTTGTAGGAGTGAGCCTGCTCGCGATGGCGGTGTATCAGTTGATACACCTGGAGTCTGACACTCAGCTATCGCGAGCAGGCTCGCTCCTACAGGGGCCAAGCATTACTTGGCAGACTTGACCGCTGCGCCGAGTTTCTTGGCGGCATCGGCAGGATCGGCTTTCGGGTCGTTGATGAAGTTGGTCACGACATCAAAGAACGCACCCTGTACCGCCAGCGTGGTCGCCATGTTGTGCGCCATGCTCGGCTGCAGGCCGCCGGACTTGGCATCCACCAGGAAGTCCTTGGCGGCGGTCTGGGCGCAGGAGTCGAAACCGTACTTGGCCATGTCGTTCAGCATGTCGATTCGAACCGGGATCGAGCCCTTGTTGATGCTGAAGACTTTCTGGAAGTTCTCACCCAGTACGACCTTGGCAATGTCCTGCTGACCGGCAGCAGTGCCGGCGTCTTTCTGCTTGAACACGGCCAGGGAATCGATGTTGTAGGTGAACGCCTTGTCGGTGCCCGGAAGGCTACGCACTCGTAGTCCTTGCCGGCGACTTTCTTGGCCGCTGTCCACTCGCTCTTGGCCCAGTCGCCCATGATCTGCATGCCGGCCTTGCCGTTAATGACTTTGGCCGCTTCCAGGTTCCAGTCCTGGCCTTTGCCGTCGACGTCCATGTAGGTCGCGACTTTCTTCAGCTCGGTCAACGACTTGACCATTTCAGGACCGGTCAGCGCGCCGTTGTCCAGATCCACCAGGGCTTTCTTGTAGCCGTCGACGCCCATCACCGAAAGGACCACCGCTTCGAACACGGTGCTGTCCTGCCAAGGCTGGCCGCCGTGGGCAAGCGCGATGAAGCCCGCGGCCTTGAGCTTGTCGCCGGCTGCGTAGAATTCCTGAAGGGTGGTCGGGGCTTTTTCGATGCCGGCTTTCTTGAAGACTTCCGGGTTGATCCACAGCCAGTTGACGCGGTGAATGTTCACCGGCACGGCCACGTAGTTACCCTCGTACTTCACGGTATCAGAGACTTTCTTGTCGAGCAGGCTGTCCCACTTCTCTGACTTGGCGACTTCTTTCAAGACGTCGGTGTCGAGCAGACCGGTGGACGCCCATTCCTGGATGTCCGGACCTTTGATCTGCGCTACACCCGGCGGGTTACCGGCAACGGCGCGGCTTTTGAGTACGGTCATGGCCGTAGCACCGCCACCACCGGCGACTGCGCCGTCCTTCCAGGTGAAACCATCTTTTTCGACTTGGGCCTTGAGAACATCAACGGCGGCTTTTTCGCCACCGGAGGTCCACCAGTGAACGACTTCTACCGAACCTTTGGAATCGGCGGCAAGCGCACTGACGGGGAATGCAGAAACAGGAAGCAATGAGGCAAGAGAAATGACAGTAGCGAGGCGAGAAATCGCATTCATCTAGAATTACCTTTCTTGTTGTTATGCATGCAAGTCTGGTGCTTGCGCTGCATGGGATTTTAAACAGGAGTTATCCCCTCGCAGGTAACGAAGGGACGCTTGAATGTCACCACATGGTTACATAGGAGCGCTCCGGGACAACTGCCCCAAGGCCGTGGCCATGCTCGGCGCCAGCGGCAGGCGCGGAATCAGCAGCGCTTGCCAGGCGTGATACAGATCCGGTTTGCCGGCCCAGATATCGGCACTTGGGCGGTTTTGTGGGTCGAGTTCATGGTGCCAACTGCCATCGCAACGGTCGATGAAATGACTGTCACAGAATTCCCAGAACAGTCGATACCAGGCTTCGTATTGCTCGTCGCCGGTGCGTTTAAGCAGGGCACTGGCGGCGGCGCTGGCTTCGCAATGGGTCCAGTGCAAGCGGTGGCGGACCACCGCGCGGTTGTCCCAGTCGAGGGTGTAGACAATCCCCGGCAGCCCGTCGACATCCCAGCCGTGACGGCAGTTGTGGTCGAAGAGTTTTTGCGCATCGGTTGCCAGCCAACCCGGCGTGAGCATCCCGGCCTGCACTCGCGCGGCTTCGAGGTGCAGCAACAGCCGCGCCCATTCGAAACCGTGGCCCGGCGTGGTGCCGTAGGGGCGAAAACCGTCGGCCGGGTTGTCGTGGTTGTACTCGCGCAGCGGCTGCCAATCGCGATCGAAATGCTCGACCACCAAGTAATCGTTGGCGGCGGCGTGAGCGTGGATCACTCGCTCGACAATCCGCTGGGCGCGGACCAGCCAGCGGTTGTCTTCGGTGACATCCGCCAACGCCAGGAAGGCTTCGGTGGCGTGCATGTTGCTGTTGGCACCGCGGTAACTTTCCTCGCAGCTGAAGTCGCGATTGAAGGATTCGCGCATGGCGCCCTCTTCCTCGCTCCAGAAATGCGCGTCGATGACCTGGATTGCATCATCGAGCAAGGCTTGCGCGCCGGGTCGTCGGGCAACCACTGCGGAACTCGCGGCCAGGGCGACAAAGGCGTGCAGGTAGGCGGCTTTGCCGGTGTTGTCGTCACGATGATGGGCAGTGGCGAACCAGCCGCCGTGCTCGGCATCCCGCAGCGGACCGCTGAGAGCCAGGACGCCATGATCCACCAGCTCGGCAAACCCCGGCAGACCCTGGATATGAGCCATGGCGAAGCTGTGGGTCATGCGCGCAGTGTTCATGGTTTCGGCGTGGGCGTTGGCCGGGAGATGGCCCTTTTCGTCGAGATTGCCGAAGCCTTCAGGGAGCTTCGAAGCCTTGGCGAACGCCAGCAGGCTCAGGCCTTCGGCGGCGAGCCATTGCTGATGGGCAGGCGCGTTCAGCCAACTGCTGAAAGCGGGTTGGAAGGTGTCCATGGGGTACCTTTTTTGTTGTTATGACTGGGGGCAGTCTAAACAACGGGTGACACCGGGCAGGTAACGAAGGGGGCGGGTTTTGTCACTGAGTCGTGACAATGTAAAAAACCGGATCAAAAGATCGCAGCCTTCGGCAGCTCCTACAGGGTGTAAATAATTCCCGCGTAGGAGCTGCCGAAGGCTGCGATCTTTTGATCTTTTGATCTTTTCAATCAATTGAGCGAGGAAGCTGCAACGTCACCCGCAATCCGCCTTCGCGCAGATTCTGCAGGCTGACCTCGCCACCATGGCTATGGGCAATATTGCGTGCAATCCCTAGCCCCAACCCATACCCCTGCTGCTGCCCGGCCAGGCGGAAGTGCGGCTCGAACACCTGCTCCATCCGCTGCTGCGGCACCCCCGGCCCTTCATCGTCCACATGCAGGATGAACGCACTCTGGTCGTCATCGATGTGCAGATGCGCGTTCTGTCCGTACTTCAAGGCGTTGTCGATCAGGTTGCCGATGCAGCGCTTGAGCGCCAGCGGTTTGCCGGGGTACGCCGCCAGCGCCCGGCCCTGTTGGGTCACGCGGCCATTACCGTTAGGCGCCAGGTACGGTTCGACCAGACAATCGAGCACATGATTGAGGTCCACCGGTTCGATATTTTCGTGGATGTCGGTGTCTTTCACACATTGCAATGCGCCTTTGACCAACAGCTCCAGCTCATCCAGATCACGGCCGAACTTGGCTTGCAGCGTTTCGTCTTCAAGCAATTCGACCCGCAGTCGCAACCGGGTGATCGGCGTGCGCAGGTCATGAGAAATCGCACTGAACAACTGGCTGCGCTCGGTCAGGTAGCGGCTGATGCGCTCGCGCATCGCATTGAAGGCGCGACCCACCTCGACCACTTCGCTGCCGCCACCTTCAGGCACCGGCTCGACTTCGGCACCGAGGGACATGTCCCGCGCCGCCCGGGCCAGGCGTTTGAGCGGACGGCTCTGCCAGTGCACAAGCAGGCCGATGAACAACAGCAAAAAGCCGCTGGTGAGCACGATAAACCAGACCTGTTGCGCCGGCAGGCCTGCTCTTCAAGACTGGTGTAGGGCTCGGGCAGCAGCGAGGCGATGTACAGCCACTCGCCCAGGGCCATCTGGATTTGTGTGACCAGCACCGGCGGGTTCACCGGTTCCAGGGTCAACGCGTAGTGGGCCCAGGAGCGCGGCAATTCATCGAGTTTCAGCCCGCTGTTGAAGATCCGCAGGTCTTCAGGGCTGACAAACGTCACCGAGATATCCGTGTCGTGCCCCAGGGACTCGCGCAGCACCTCGTCCACCGCTTTGAGCACCGCTTCTTTGCGCGGGGTGATTGGCAGCACTTCCATGCCCAAGGGTTTGTCGTTGAGTGTCACCACGAACCGGGTGCCGCCCATGCTGCGTAATTGATCGAGTACCAGCGGCCGAAACGCTACCGGCAACGAGCGGAAATAACTGACGCTGGCGGTCATCGAATGCGCCAGGCTACGGGCGCTGGTGACCAGGCCTTCGAGCTGGGTGGCGCGCAGTTGCGAAACCCAGATCACGCTGGACAGCGCCTGGGCGAAAAGCACCACCAACAAGGTCAGCAGCAACATCCTCCCAAGCAGTGAGCGCGGCACCGGCACTTTGGCCGCGAACCGGTGCAACCACTCAGTGGCCATTGCTGGCAACCACGTTGGCTGCCAATTGGTAGCCACTGCCACGCACGGTACGGATCAGCCGCGGGGGTTTTTCGGTATCGCGCAGGCGCTGGCGCAAACGGCTGACGGCCATGTCGACAATCCGGTCCAGCGGCATCAAGTCGCGGCCACGGGTGGCGTTGCCGATGGTGTCGCGGTCGAGGATTTCCTGGGGATGATCAAGAAACAGTTTCAGCAGCGCGAAATCGGCGCCGGAGAGAATCACTTCTTCGCCGTCGATGTGGAACAGCCGATGGCTGACCATGTCCAGGCGCCAGTCATCGAAGGCCAGCACTTCACTGCCGGAACGTTCCTGACCGAATTGCGCCCGGCGCAACAACGCCTTGATCCTCGCCTGCAATTCCCGAGGGCTGAAGGGTTTGCCGAGGTAGTCGTCTGCGCCCAGTTCCAGGCCGATGACCCGGTCGGCCTCGTCGGAGCTGGCGGTGAGCATGATGATCGGCACTTGCGCCTGACGCGGGTGCTGGCGAATCCAGCGGCAAAGGCTGAAGCCGTCTTCGTCCGGCAGCATCACATCGAGGATCACCAGATCACTCGGTGCCTCGTTCATCGCCTGGCGAAAGCCTGCGCCATCCGGCGTGGTGCGCACCTGAAAACCTGCACGGGTCAGGTAGGTGTCCAGCAACTCGCGTATCTCTTGATCGTCATCGACCAACAAAATCGACTTGTTGACTGAGCTCACAGGGGCGGCATCCTTATTGTTTGAATTGGGCGGATTATGCCTGATCGTTCGTAAATCGTTGGTGTCTGTGAGCACGCTATCGCGAGCAAGCTTTGCTCCTACAGAGATAGGTTGGCCACACATTTGTGAGCAGCGCTAATCCTGTAGGAGCACGGCTTGCCCGCGATGAAGGCAACTCGGTCTCAAGCCTGATCGAGTGCCACACCCGCGCCCATCAGCCCGGAATACGGCGCCGTCACCAGCCACACCGGAATGCCTTTGAAGTAATCGCTCATGCAACCCTTGTCAGCGAAGCACCGGGCGAAACCGCTTTCAAGGAAGAAATCGGCAAACCGCGGAATCACACCCCCGACGATATACACACCACCACGACCACCGACCGTCAGCACATTGTTACCGGCCACGCGACCGAGCCAGCAGCAGAACTGCTCCAGCACTTCCAGCGCGACCGGATCACCGGCCAGTCCTGCCGCCGTAATGGCTTCGGGAGTGTGGAACTGCGGTTCATGGCCATCGACCGCGCAGATCGCCCGATAGACTCGCGGCAAGCCGCTGCCGCTCAATGCCGTTTCAGCGCTGACATGGCCAATTTCATTGAAGATGTGTTGCCACAGTTGGGTTTCCCGCGGGCTGCTCAGTGGCAAATCCACATGACCACCCTCCCCCGGCAATGCGGCAAACCGGCCCTCACCCAAATCCAGCAAGGTGCCGACACCCAGGCCTGTGCCCGGGCCAATCACTACCGCTGGCCGCAACGGTTGCGGCGTGCCTTCGCAGACCACCCGAAACTCGTCCGGCTGCAAACGGGTCATGCCCAGGGCCATGGCCGAGAAATCGTTGACCAGCAGCAGTTGATCCACCTGCAAGGTCTGGCAGAACGCCTTGCGGCTCAGGCGCCAGTGATTGTTGGTGAACCTGAATTCATCGCCGCTCACGGGACCTGCCACCGACAGGCACACCGAGCCGATCGCGCCAGGCGCCAGGCCCAACCCGCTCAGGTAGACACCAATGGCCTCCTCCGGGCTGGTGTGATCCGCCGTCGCCAGCACCTGGATCGACTCCAGTTGCTGGTTTTTCCACAACGCGAAACGTGCGTTGGTCCCACCGATGTCACCGACCAAAGCCAGTTTCAATTAAGCGTCTCCAGGGCAGAAGTAAAGGCGCTGGCGCCCTGCTCTGCGGAGCTGAAGGCCATGCGCATGAAACCAAACAGTTCGCGCCCGCTGCCGATGTTGTTGCCCAACAGGCCTTTGGCTGGGGTGCGCGCTGCGAATTCTTCGGCGTCCACCTTAAGCTCCAGGGTGCCTTTGACGCCATCGACGCGGATGATATCGCCCTCTTGCACTCGCGCCAAAGCGCCGCCCACAAATGCTTCGGGACTGACGTGGATGGCCGCCGGGATTTTCCCCGAGGCGCCGGACATGCGTCCGTCGGTGACCAACGCGACTTTGAAGCCGCGATCCTGCAGCACACCGAGGAACGGCGTCATCTTGTGCAGTTCCGGCATGCCGTTGGAACGCGGGCCCTGGAAGCGCATCACCGCGACGAAATCCTTCTCCAGCAAACCGGCCTTGAACGCATCGGCCAGATCCTGTTGATCCTGGAACACCATGGCCGGTGCTTCGACGACCTGGTTTTCCAGGGCCACAGCGGAAACTTTCATCACCCCGCGACCGAGATTGCCTTCCATCACCCGCAGGCCACCCTCGGGCGAGAACGCACGGGCGACCGGACGCAGGATGGTTTCGTCGAGGCTTTCAATCGGGCCTTCGCGCCAGACCAGTTCGCCGTTTTCGAGGAACGGTTCCACGGTGTAGCGGCTCAGGCCATGGCCGAGCACGGTGTTGACGTTTTCGTGGAGCAGCCCGGCTTCCAGCAGTTCGCGGATCAGGAACGACATGCCGCCCGCGGCCTGGAAGTGGTTGATGTCAGCTTTGCCGTTCGGGTAGACGTGGCTCAGGGTCGGCACCACCTCGGAGAGGTCGGCCATGTCCTGCCAGGTCAGTTGAATGCCCGCCGCCATGGCGATGGCCGGCATGTGCAAGGTGTGGTTGGTCGAGCCGCCGGTGGCGTGCAATGCCACGATGGAGTTGACCAGCGAGCGCTCGTCGACGATTTCGCCGATCGGCATGAAGTCGCCGTTCTGCTTGGTCAGTCGGGTGACTTGGTGCGCCGCTTCACGGGTCAGGGCATCGCGCAACGGGGTGTTCGGGTTGACGAAAGAGGCGCCCGGCAAGTGCAGGCCCATGACTTCCATCAGCAACTGGTTGGTGTTGGCGGTGCCGTAGAAGGTGCAAGTGCCAGGGCTGTGGTAGGAATTCATTTCCGATTCCAGCAGTTCTTCGCGACTGGCCTTGCCTTCGGCGTAGCGCTGACGCACATCGGCTTTCTGCTTGTTGGAAATGCCCGAGACCATCGGCCCGCCCGGCACGAAGATCGTCGGCAGATGACCGAAACGCAGCGCGCCCATCATCAGGCCCGGCACGATCTTGTCGCAGATGCCGAGCATCAGCGCACCGTCGAACATGTTGTGGGACAGCGCCACGGCGGTGGACAAGGCGATCACTTCACGGCTCGGCAGGCTCAGTTCCATGCCGGGCTCGCCCTGGGTCACGCCATCGCACATGGCCGGGGTGCCGCCGGCGAACTGGCCGACCGAGCCGATTTCGCGCAGGGCTTTTTTGATTTGTTCAGGAAACACTTCGTACGGCTGATGCGCCGAGAGCATGTCGTTATATGACGAAACAATTGCGATGTTCGCGGAATTCATCATCCGCAGGCTGTTCTTGTCGTCAGTGCCGCACCCGGCCACGCCATGGGCGAAGTTGGCGCATTGGAGCTTGCCGCGCATCGGACCGTCGCTGGCAGCGCCACGAATGAGCGCAAGGTAAGCCTCGCGAGTTGCACGGCTGCGGGCGATAAGCCGTTCGGTGACCTCAAGGACGCGGGGATGCATGTGTAGAACTCCAGGCTAACGGATGTGGCGACCTGATTGTCTATGCTGATCAAGGGCCGTTGTCGATGGGCTGACGGGCGGCTTTCTTGATCGATCGGACCAGTTGATTCAGGTCACTCGTTGTAGATTGAACAAAATATTGCCATTAAAAAGGCTTGTTTTCTATTTTTATGCGAATAATCTTGTAATTCCAACAACAAAACGACGGCGGCGCTGTTAAATGACTCTTCGAATCGCAATCAATGGTTTTGGCCGAATTGGCCGTAACGTCCTGCGCGCACTGTATACCCAAGGTTATCGCCAGGATCTGCAGATTGTCGCCATCAATGACTTGGGCGACAGCTCGATCAACGCTCATCTGCTCAAGTACGACACCGTTCACGGCACTTTCGACGCTGATGTCCAGCACGATAACGAAAGCCTGACGGTCAATGGCGACCGCATTTCGGTCAGCGCCATCCGCAACCCGGCTGAACTGCCATGGGCGGCCGAGAAGATCGACGTGGTCTTCGAATGCACCGGTCTGTTCACCGACCGTGCCAAAGCCGCCGCGCATATTACGGCCGGCGCACGCAAAGTGATTATCTCGGCCCCGGCCAAAGGCGCCGACGCTACCGTGGTTTATGGTGTTAACCACGACATTCTGCGCCAGTCCCACCAGATTATTTCCAACGCCTCGTGCACCACCAACTGCCTGGCCCCAGTGGCCCAGGTGCTGCACCGCGAGCTGGGCATCGAAAGCGGTCTGATGACCACGATCCACGCCTACACCAACGACCAGAACCTGACCGACGTCTACCACACCGACCCGTACCGCGCCCGTTCGGCCACCCAGAACATGATTCCGAGCAAGACCGGCGCCGCTGAAGCGGTCGGCCTGGTGCTGCCGGAGCTGGCGGGCAAACTGACCGGCATGGCGGTGCGTGTCCCGGTGATCAACGTCTCGCTGGTGGACCTGACCGTGCAGCTAAAACGTGAGGCGAGCGCAGAGCAAGTGAACGCGCTGCTCAAAGAAGCGGCCCGGCACTCGAAGATTCTCGGCTACAACACCCTGCCGCTGGTCTCCAGCGACTTCAACCACAACCCGCTGTCGTCGATCTTCGACGCCAACCACACCAAGTCCAGCGGCAAGCTGCTCAAGGTCCTGGCCTGGTACGACAACGAATGGGGCTTCTCCAACCGCATGCTCGATAACTGCCTGGCGCTGTGCAACGCGGAATAAGCAACGTGATGGGGCACGCCGCCTCGTGACGGGTTGATGCGGACCTGTAATGGGCCGCGACGCTTCATTACCGGTTGACGCGAACCTCTAATGGGCTGCGACGCTTCATTACCGGTTGACGCGAACCTCTAATGGGCCGCGACGCTTCATTACCGGTCGACGCGAACCTCTAATGGGCTGCGACGCTTCATTAGCGGTTGACGCGAACCTGTAGGAGCTGCCGAAGGCTGCGATCTTTTGACGTTGATTTTCAGCGATCCCGAGAAGATCAAGATCAAAAGATCGCAGCCTTCGGCAGCTCCTACGCGATATTGGCAAGGCCCACCGAGAGCAGCATTCGATGATCGGTATCAGCTTCACACAAAAGACCCTGGCGGCGCGCAAGCGTATCGCCCTGGTCGCCCATGACCACTGCAAAGTGTTTTTGCTGGACTGGGCCGAGCGACAGAAAGACAAGCTGGCGCAACATGAACTGGTCGCGACCGGCACCACCGGGTTGTTATTGCAACAACGCCTCGACCTGCCCGTGGAAAGCATGATCAGCGGCCCATTGGGCGGCGATCAAATGGGCTGCGACGCTTCATTAGCGGTTGACGCGAACCTGTAGGAGCTGCCGAAGGCTGCGATCTTTTGACGTTGATTTTCAGCGATCCCGAGAAGATCAAGATCAAAAGATCGCAGCCTTCGGCAGCTCCTACGCGATATTGGCAAGGCCCACCGAGAGCAGCATTCGATGATCGGTATCAGCTTCACGCAAAAGACCCTGGCGGCGCGCAAGCGTATCGCCCTGGTCGCCCATGACCACTGCAAAGTGTTTTTGCTGGACTGGGCCGAGCGACAGAAAGACAAGCTGGCGCAACATGAACTGGTCGCGACCGGCACCACCGGGTTGTTATTGCAACAACGCCTCGACCTGCCCGTGGAAAGCATGATCAGCGGCCCATTGGGCGGCGATCAAATGGGCTGCGACGCTTCATTACCGGTTGACACGAACCTGTAGGAGCTGCCGAAGGCTGCGATCTTTTGACGTTGATTTTCAGCGATCCCGAGAAGATCAAGATCAAAAGATCGCAGCCTTCGGCAGCTCCTACGCGATATTGGCAAGGCCCACCGAGAGCAGCATTCGATGATCGGTATCAGCTTCACGCAAAAGACCCTGGCGGCGCGCAAGCGTATCGCCCTGGTCGCCCATGACCACTGCAAAGTGTTTTTGCTGGACTGGGCCGAGCGACAGAAAGACAAGCTGGCGCAACATGAACTGGTCGCGACCGGCACCACCGGGTTGTTATTGCAACAACGCCTCGACCTGCCCGTGGAAAGCATGATCAGCGGCCCATTGGGCGGCGATCAAATGGGCTGCGACGCTTCATTAGCGGTCGACGCGAACCTGTAGGAGCTGCCGAAGGCTGCGATCTTTTGACGTTGATTTTCAGCGATCCCGAGAAGATCAAGATCAAAAGATCGCAGCCTTCGGCAGCTCCTACGCGATATTGACAAGGCCCACCGAGAGCAGCATTCGATGATCGGTATCAGCTTCACGCAAAAGATCCTGGCGGCGCGCAAGCGTATCGCCCTGGTCGCCCATGACCACTGCAAAGTGTTTTTGCTGGACTGGGCCGAGCGACAGAAAGACAAGCTGGCGCAACATGAACTGGTCGCGACCGGCACCACCGGGTTGTTATTGCAACAACGCCTCGACCTGCCCGTGGAAAGCATGATCAGCGGCCCATTGGGCGGCGATCAGCAACTGGGCGCGCGCATTGCCGAGCAGCGGGTCGACATGCTGGTGTTCTTCTGGGACCCGTTCGAGCCGCAGCCCCACGACCCGGACATCAAGGCGTTGCTGCGGGTCGCGGCGGTCTGGAACATCCCGGTCGCGTGCAATGAATGCAGCGCCGACTACCTGCTGAGCAGTCCGCTGATGGATCAGGCGCATGAGCACCGGATCCCGGATTACGCGACCTATCTGCTGGGCCGCGCCTAGTCCTTCGCCAATCCGCTTCACAAATCAGCACTTAACCATTCGGGTGGATGATAAGCATTATCATTTGCTCGAAATGGATCAGGTCCTCCCGTGAGTCAATCGCACTTCAATCAGGTCTTCATCGCTCAGCGGATTTCGCTGCTGCGCACCCTGGAGCGGATGGTCAACAATCACAGCACCGCCGAAGACCTGCTGCAGGAGACCTACCTGCGCGTGACCGGGCGCTCGGTGAGCGGGCCATCGATCACCTTGAACCCTTCGTATTCCAGACCGCTCGCAACCTGGCACTGGACCATTTGCGTGCGCGGCGCATTCAATCGCGCACCTTGCTCGACGACGTCCCGCTGGACGTGGTGGAAAGCATCGCCGCCCCGGTCAGCAGTGCCGAGGACGCCGCCCATGCCGAACAATTGCTGGAGCGTTTGAACGTGAGCCTCAGTGAACTCAGCCACCGTCAGCAGCAAATCTTCATCCTCAGTCGCTTGCACGGTCACAGCTATCTGGAGATCGCCGAACAACTCGGCGTTTCATTAAGCACGGTGCAAAAAGAGCTGAAGCTGATCATGGCGATCTGCATTGGCGTCGCGCAACGGCACGACAGCAGCCACAAGCTTTAAGCCGCAAGCGGCAAGCCAAACTCCGAACCGCGCTTGAGCTTGCAGCTTGCAGCTTGAAACTTGAAACTGCTCCCCTGCCACTGCCGAGGAACCCCCGTGACGGACACCCACCGCTCCCAAACACCTGACCCGGCACGGGACACCGCAAACGCGATGGACCAGGCTTTGGACTGGCTGATCGTGCAGGGCAGTCCGAGCGAGGAACAAACCCGACAGTTCCACGAATGGCTGGCGGCCGATCCATTGCATGCCGAGGCGTTCGCCAAGGCCCAGGCGATCTGGGACGGCCCGTTGGTCACGCAATGCGCGCAAAACCTGGCCGCCACACCGGCGAAAGTCACCGTGCTCTCGCGCCTGCGTCCGCACTGGAAACCGCTGGCCAGCGCCGCCGTGTTGATCCTCGGTTTGTTCAGCTTCAGCAATCTGCCGATGCGCTTGCAGGCCGACCACCTGACCGTGGTCGGTGAACGCCAGCGCCTGCAACTGGAGGACGGCTCCAAAGTCCTGCTCAATACCAACTCGGCGTTTTCCAGCACCATCAACGATCAGCAGCGCGTGGCCCGCTTGTATCAGGGCGAGGCGTTTTTCGAGGTGCCGTCCAACCGTGGTCAAGCGCTGGAGATCGACGCCGGGCCGGTCAAGGCCAGCGTGCGCGACACCGCGTTTGCCGTGCGTTACCTCGACGGCGTGGCCCAGGTGCGGGTGCAGCGCGGCGATGTGGATTTGCGCGCCACCGGTGACGATGCACGGGTGCGGCTGTCGGCCGGTGAAAGTATCCGCATCGGCCCCAACGGTTTCGACCGCCCGGCCAAGCTTGATGCCGCCACCGACCTGGCCTGGGTCCAGGGCCGACTGGTGTTCGAGAACTGCCCGCTGAGCCAGGTGCTGGCAGAGCTGCGTCGCTACTATCCGGGCTGGATCATCAACAACAACGAGCAATTGGCCGACGTCGCCGTCACCGGTAATTACCGCCTCGACCAGCCGCTGGACGTGGTCCGCTCCCTCGCCCACATCACCTCGGCCAAGTTGCAAGAATTCCCGGCGCTGGTGATCTTGAACTAAATGAGAATTATTTTTACTCGATAGCCTGATCTCGTTCGTCTCGTTATAGCCAATGCAATTGATTCGCATCTATCGATGCCAATCTGCACCTATAAAGATTCGTGCGACACGGAGCGCTATCGATGTCCTCTCGCCATACCCGCCAGTCCTCTTCACCGTCCCGCGTGTTGTCGTTGCTGACCGCCGCCATCCTGATGGCCGGTGCCGCGCCGCTGATGGCAGCCACTGCCGCCGACCAGCCGAGCCGCAACCTGGGCGATTACTCGTTCGCCATTGCCCAGCAGTCGCTGGTCTCGGCACTCAATGCTTTCACCGCCGTGACGGGCTGGCAGGTCGGTTTGCCGGCAGAACTGGCTGAAGGCGTCGCCTCGCCGGGTGTGCGCGGGTCCTGGCCACCGGAAAAAGCCCTGGATCGCCTGTTGGTGGGGACCAACCTGAGCTATCGCAAACTGGGCACCAACAACATCGTGCTGGAAAAACGCAGCAGCAGCAGCGGCGCGCTCAACCTGCAACAGGTGACCATCAGCGCCACCCGTCAGGAACAAAGCATCGACAGCGTGCCAGCCACTGTCAGCGTCCAGACCCGCGAAGAGCTGGACCGCAACAACGTCAATAACATCAAGGATCTGGTGCGCTACGAACCGGGAGTTTCGGTGGGCGGCGCCGGCCAGCGCGCCGGGCTGACCGGCTACAACATCCGTGGCATCGACGGCGACCGCGTGCTGACTCAAGTCGACGGCGTGCAAGTGCCCGACAGCTTCTTCAACGGCCCGTACGCCCAGACCAACCGCAACTACGTCGACCCGGAAATCGTCAAACGCGTCGAAATCCTCCGTGGCCCGGCCTCGGTGCTCTACGGCAGCAATGCCATTGGCGGCGCCGTCAGCTACTACACCCTCGATCCGGACGACATCATCAAGCCTGGCAAAGACCTCGGCGCGCGGCTGAAGACTGGCTACAGCTCGGCCGATGACAGCTGGCTGACTTCCGGCACCGTCGCGGGTCGCACTGGCGACTTCGACGGTTTGCTGCACTTGAGCCAACGCAATGGCCATGAAACCGAATCCTACGGCGAAACCGGCGGCACCGGCCTGAGCCGCACCGAGGCTAACCCCGAGGACGTGCGCACCACCAACGTGCTGGCCAAACTGGGCTGGAACTACGCCGACGACGCGCGCCTGGGCCTGACTTACGAACACTACAAGGACGACCGCGACACCCATCAATTGAGCGCAGTTGGTGGCCCGTTCAACGCCGGTCGCGGTTTCGGTTTCTACAAATCCCGCACGGGTAACGATACCGTGACCCGCGAACGCTTCGGCCTGGAACACAGCTTCGCTCTGGACACGGCGCTGGCCGACAACATCAAGTGGTCGCTGAACTACCAGATCGCCAAGACCGACCAGACCACCGAAGAAATCTACGCGCCATCGCGCACCGTGTTGCGCGAGCGCAATACCCACTACAAGGATCGCCAGTGGGTGTTCGATGCCCAGGCTGACAAGTCCTTCGCCATCGCCGACACCAACCACACAGTCACTTACGGCACCACCATCAAGCAGGACAAAGTTACCGGCCTGCGGACCGGCAGCGGCACATGCCTGACCGTGGCCGGCGCCTGCCGGGTGATCGGAGCCCCAAGCGCCGCCGACACCTTGAAGCCGGCGAGCGACTTCCCGGACCCGACCATCAACAGCTACAGCCTGTTTGCCCAGGACCAGATCAGCTGGGGTAACTGGACCTTCCTGCCCGGCGCCCGCTACGACTACACCCAGCTCAAGCCGCACATCACCGACGAGTTCCTGGCCACCGCCGACCAGAGCGGCAACGGCGTGGTGAACGACGACATCAAGACCTGGCATCGTCTGTCGCCGAAGTTCGGCACCACTTACAGCTTCAACGACAACTACACCTGGTATGGCCAGTACGCCGAAGGCTTTCGCACGCCGACTGCCAAGGCGTTGTACGGTCGCTTTGAAAACCTGGCCGGTGGTTATCAGGTCGCGCCCAATCCCGACCTGGAACCGGAAAAGAGCAAAAGCTACGAAACCGGCCTGCGCGGCCAGTTCGAGTCGGGTACCTTCGATGTGGCGGTGTTCTACAACAAATACCGCGACTTCATCGATGAGAACGCCATCACTCCCGGCTACACCGAGACCACGTTCCAGAGCAACAACATCAAGCACGCCACCATCAAGGGCGTGGAGCTCAAGGGTCGCCTGAACCTGGATACCTTCGGCGCGCCGACCGGCCTCTACACCCAAGGCTCGATGGCGTACCTGTATGGTCGTAACGATGACAGCGGCCAGCCACTGAACAGCGTCAACCCGCTGACCGGCGTGTTCGGCCTCGGTTACGACCAGGACAACTACGGCGCGCTGTTGAGCTGGACACTGGTCAAGCGCAAGGACCGAGTCGACAGCACCAGCTTCAAGACCCCGGACGGCACCAGCACCCAGTTCAAGACCCCGGGCTACGGCGTGCTCGACCTGGCCGGGTTCTACAAGGTCACCGACGATGTAACCGTCAATACCGGCCTCTACAACCTGACCAACAAGAAATACTGGCAGTGGGATGACGTGCGCGGCTACGACAGCGTCGGCGAAGCTTCGGTGACGCAACCAGCCAACCTGGATCGCCTGACCCAACCGGGCCGCAACTTCGCGATCAATCTGGTCTGGAACATCTGACCCTGAGCACCTCACTGCGACACATTTGTTAATGCGTTGCAGTGAGGTTTTTTTACTGTCTGGCGCCTGCTTGTACGTCTCGTTACCAAGTGCCTCTTTTTCTCAAGGATTTCCCATGACCACCCAGGACACAGCTCAACGCCAGGCTCTGCGTTCGCAACGTTTGAACCAGATAACCAACGAGCCACACACCAAACTCGATGCCTTGGTCAAAGCCCACGCGCCGTTCGAAACCCAGGCCAATTTTGCCCGTTTCGTGGTTGCGCAGTATTTGTTCCAGTCGGAACTGGTATCGCTGTACAACGATGCCGAACTGACCGCCATCGTCCCGGACCTGCCGGCGCGCTGCCGGGCCGAAGCGGCCAGGGCTGACCTGGCTGATCTCGACGCCGAGGTTCCGACGGCGGTGGCCGGCGCGGTGAAGAATCCAACCAAAGCCACGGCCCTGGGCTGGTTATTTGTCTCCGAAGGCTCGAAGCTCGGCGCGGCGTTTTTGATCAAGCGTGCCGTGGGCCTGGGCTTGAGCGACACCTTCGGCGCCCGCCACCTCGGCGAACCGGCCGGTGGTCGCGCGCAAGGCTGGAAGCGTTTCGTCAGCACCCTCGACTCGCTGGAATTCAGCGCTCAGGAAGAAGCTGAAATCGAGCAAGCAGCTGTTGATGCATTCAACCGTTTCACCCTGTTGCTGGAACAGGCCTACACCCCGGAACTCGCTTAACAGCACCTTCGCAGGTACGCTTGCACCTCTCGGGGAATCCCCCTGTAGGAGCTGGCGAAGCCTGCGATCTTCTGATCCAGATACTCCTATGCCCCAAAAAGATCGCAGCCTTCGGCAGCTCCTACCACCATGACCCGCAAACCTCCAGCCGCCTCCAAACTCGCCCGCATCCTGTTCGGCCTGCTGGCCTACGTCAGCCTGGGCATCGGCCTGATCGCGATTGTCGTGCCGGGCCTGCCGACGACCGAGTTCATCCTGCTGGCCGCCTGGGCCGCTACCAAAAGTTCGCCGCGCCTGAGTGCCTGGCTGGAAAATCACCGGCTGTTCGGGCCGATCCTATGCAACTGGCGCAACGGCAAAATCATCGCCCGCCGGGCCAAGGTCAGCGCCACCGTCAGCATGCTGCTGTGCGCCGGCTTGATGCTGATAATGCTCGATCATGGCTGGCCAATTTACCTGGCGATTGCCGGTATGAGCCTGGGCAATCTGTGGATTTGGTCGCGGCCGGAATCGATGCCGGAAATCTCCTGAATTCCAGCCCTTTTCAGGGCATTCCCCTGCGCAAACGTTCACCTGCTACCACTCGTCGGTTTGTCATTCATGCAAGCCCTGCCCATGCCGATGTGGATTAAATGGCGCTGAATGGACTTGGCGAGCGGGAGCACTCCCGTCTCCTGGCCAACACCTCATCCATTTGCGAGTTCGCCCTATGTTCGACTCCCTGTCCATCCGCCTGAAAATCGTCCTGTTGTCCGGTCTGTGCCTGCTCGGTGTCGTCGCCCTGATCGTCGGCATGAACATGTACCAGACCCACCGCAACAACGACCTGGTCAGCGCCTCCAGCAGCAAAATGCTCACCGCCAGCGTCCAGGAGCTGCTCCAGGCCAAAGCCGCCGAGCAAGCCGTGCGGGTGCAGAAGACCTTCGGTGAAAGCCTGTTGGTGGTGACGGCCCTCGCCGATCAGATCAAGGACATGCGCACCATGGCCGCCAAGCGTTCGCTGGACGCCGGAGCCCTGCGCGAGGAGTTGAACCAGAGCCTGAAAACCGCTTTCGAGCGCAACGGCAAAGTGCTGGGGATCTGGCTGGCGTTCGAGCCCAACGGCCTGGACGGCAAGGACAGCGAATTCGTCAATGACGCTGTCCGGCAGTCCAACGAGGTGGGACGTTTCGCCAGTTACTGGAGCCGCGCGGGCGGGGTCGGGCTCAACACGATCATGGTCGAAGACGACATGACCAAAACCACGCTCAGCCTCAGCGGTACGCCGTACAACAGCTGGTACACCTGCCCTCGCGACAACAAGCGCACCTGCTTGCTCGACCCGTATTCCGACACCGTGGGCGGCAAGGAAGTGCTGATGACCACCATTTCCGTGCCGTTGCTGGTGGACGGCAAAGCCATTGGCGTGGTCGGCGTCGACATCGCCCTCGATGCGTTGCAAGCGGCAGCCGTGGATTCCCAACGCGACCTGTTCAACGGCGCCGGCCATATGCTGATCGTCTCCGGCAGCGGTGTGCTTGGCGGTTATAGCGTCGACGCTGGCAAGGTGGGTAAAAGCATTGGCGACACATTGGGCGCTGCCGGAAAAGACATCCTGCAACTGCTCGGCAACGGCTCGTCGAAGATTCTCGAACAGGGAGACTTGATCCGCGCGGTGTACCCGGTCAGTCCGATCTCCGATTCCAAGGCCTGGGGCGTGGTAATCGACCTTCCTAAACAGGTACTGCTGGCCGACTCGGTGAAGCTGCAAGCGGTGCTCGATGATGCGCAACAAACCGGCACCCTCAAGGCGTTATTGGTGGCGGTCGCGGCCGGTCTGGTCGGTCTGCTGCTGATCTGGCTCACGGCTTCGGGCGTGACCCGGCCGATCAACAGCGTGGCGCAAATGCTCAAGGCGATTGCCAGCGGCGACGGCGACCTGACCCAACGTTTGCCCTACAGCAAGAAAGACGAACTCGGCGAACTGGTGAGCTGGTTCAACCGCTTCCTCGACAAGCTGCAACCGACCATCGCCCAGATCAAGCAAAGCATCACCGACGCTCGGGGCACCGCCGACCAGTCTTCGGAAATCGCCCGCCAGACCAGTGAAGGCATGCAGGTGCAGTTTCGCGAAATCGACCAGGTTGCCACCGCGTCCAATGAAATGAGCGCCACCGCCCACGACGTCGCTAACAGTGCGTCGAACGCGGCTAACGCGGCCAAAGGTGCCGACCAATCAGCCCGCGATGGCATGCAGATCATCGAGCGCAGCACCCGAGATATTAATCTGCTGGCCGACGAAGTCAGCAAAGCCGTGATCGAAGTCGAAGCCCTGGCGGTCAACAGCGAGCAGATTGGCTCGGTGCTGGAAGTGATCCGCAGCATCGCCGAACAAACCAACCTGCTGGCCCTCAACGCGGCGATTGAAGCGGCCCGTGCCGGCGAAAGCGGTCGTGGCTTTGCGGTGGTCGCCGATGAAGTGCGCAACCTGGCCAAACGGACCCAGGATTCAGTGGAAGAAATTCGCATCGTGATCGAACGCATCCAAACCGGTACCCGCGGTGTGGTTGCGACCATGCACTCGAGCCAGACCCAGGCCCACAGCAACGCCGGGCAAATCCAACAAGCGGTCCAGGCCCTGGGCAAGATCAGTGACGCGGTGACCGTGATCAGCGACATGAACCTGCAAATCGCCAGCGCCGCCGAACAGCAAAGCGCCGTGGCCGAAGAGGTCAACCGCAACGTCTCGGCGATCCGCACCGTCACCGAAACCCTGACCGGGCAAGCCACTGAATCGGCGCAAATCAGCAGCCAGCTCAATGCGCTGGCCACGCATCAGATGAAACTGATGGATCAGTTCCGGGTGTAAGCCCTTGCCTTTGTAGGAGCAAGGCTTGCCCGCGAAGAACGATAACGCGGACAGCCTGACACACCGAGGCGTCTCAATCGCGGGCAAGCCTTGCTCCCACAGGTTTCATCTGGCCCGTCATCTAAATTGATCTATCATCGAACCCTCGTTCCGGAGGGCCTTCGATGACTGATTTACTCACGTCCATTCAAGCCGCACTCGGCTTGCCTCATACCCCGATCCCGTTTACGTCGAGCGGCGCCCTGCCCTCGGCGTTCGCCGTCACTGACCTGGCCTGCGCCAGCATTGCCGCTGCCGGCCAGGCGGTCAGCGAATTGCTGCAGCAGCAAACCGGCCGCTTGCCTCCCTGGAAGTCGACCGCCGCCGCGCTTCGTTCTGGTTCGCCACCTCGCTCCGCCCCGAGGGCTGGAGCCTCCCGCCGCTGTGGGACCCGGTCGCCGGTGACTATGCGACCGAGGACGGCTGGATTCGCCTGCACACCAACGCCCCGCATCACCGCGCCGCCACCGAAAAGGTGCTCGGTGCCTGTACCGACCGCGCCGGTATGGCGAGTCTGGTGGCGAAGTGGGCCAAGACCGATCTGGAACACGCCGTGGTCGAGGCCGGTGGCTGCGCCGCTGAAATGCGCACCTGGGCGCAATGGCAGGCCCACCCTCAAGGGATCGCCGTAAACGCCGAGCCATTGATTCAATTCGCCGCCCACAGCAGCCAGAACGCCAAAATGTGGCAAGGATCGGTGGCGCGACCACTGGCCGGAATCAAAATGCTTGATCTGACCCGCGTGCTCGCCGGCCCCATCGCCAGTCGCTTCCTCGCTGGCCTCGGCGCCGACGTATTGCGCATCGACCCGCCGACCTGGAATGAGCCTGGTGTCGTGCCGGAAGTCACTCTCGGTAAACGCTGTGCGCGGCTGGATTTGCATGACACGGCTGATCGCGCAGTGTTCGAAAGCCTGCTCAAGGACGCGGACATTTTGCTCCACGGCTACCGCGCCGATGCACTGGAACATTTGGGTTACGGCGCCGCTGAGCGCCAGCAACTGGCCCCCGGTTTGATTGATGTCTGCCTCAACGCCTACGGCTGGAGCGGCCGGTGGCAGAACCGTCGGGGCTTCGACAGCCTGGTGCAAATGAGCAGCGGGATCGCCGAGGCTGGCATGCAGTGGAAGAAAGCGGACAAACCGACACCGTTGCCAGTGCAGGCGCTGGATCACGCGACCGGGTATTTGATGGCGGCGAGTGCGGTCAAGTTGTTGGCTGAGCGGTTGAGTCGCGGGAGTGGTGGGTCGGCGCGGTTGTCGTTGGCGCGGACGGCGAAGTTGTTGATCGAGAATGGCGCCGGGACTGATGAGCCTTTGCGGGCCGAAGATCAGGACGATCAAGGGTTGTTGGTTGAGCAGACGCCTTGGGGACAGGCACATCGGTTGCACGTTCCGCTGAAGATCAGCGGGACGCCTGTGCAATGGGCCATTCCCGCGTCTGAATTGGGTTCCCATCGCGCTCAGTGGTGGTGACTGTCAGATAGCTTTCGCGAGCAGGCTCGCTCCCACAGTTGGAATGCATACCCCTGTGGGAGCGAGCCTGCTCGCGATGAGGCCCGCCAATTTGCTACAACTCCTGGATCAGCTCAATCAGCTCGACTCAGTGACGCCCAAAGCACCTGCGCCGCATAACCTCGAAAGGGTCGCCAAGCCTCAGCCCGCTGCAGCAACTCTCGCGCGATCACCGGCCTGCCTTCAAGCGCCGCCAACGCATTGATCAATCCCACATCCCCGCTCGGAAACGCATCCATCTCCCGCAACTGCCGCAAGGCAATGTACTGCGCCGTCCAATCGCCAATCCCGTGCAACGCCAACAATCGCGCCACACCGCCCTCCCGACCCGGTTCAAACACCAACGGATCATCGAGCAACGCCTGGGCTACACCCGACAACGTCCGCCCACGGCTTTTTGGCATTCCCAACGTCGCCAGGTCCGCGACCGCCAACACCGCCGCATCAGGAAACACACGGGTCAGCCCCGGCAACGTCGAATCCAACGGCTCGCCATACTGCGAGATCAATTTGCCTGCCAGTTTGATCGCCGCGCTCACTGTAATCTGCTGCCCCAACACCGCGCGAATCGCCAGTTCCAGACCATCCCACGCACCCGGCACGCGCAATCCTGGACGCTCGGCAATCAACCGCGCCATCAACGGGTCAATCGCCAATTGTCGATGTGTCGCGGGCAGATCAGCATCCAGATCAAACATCCGCCGCAACCGCGCCACGATCTCGGGCACGGCGGCCGCGTCAGGAAAATCCAGGGTCAGCTCAAGCGCAGCATCCCCCGCCGGTTTGATCGAAAACGTGCCGTGCACACCGTCCAAGCCGATGCTGCGCGAATACACGTCATCGAGCACCGTCTCCATCCCGGCAATCGCCCGCGCCGACAAAAACCAACATTGCGCCCCAGTCATAAGGCGGCCGATACGCCAGCAGCAACCTCATAGCGACAGCACCCCACTAACAAATGGATTAATTTAACTAAACAGGTAAAGCGTAATAACGTTCAACAATTAACACCTATTAATACCTTTTATTGATAGCCGATCAATCCATGGCCATCGGCGTATAGCCGTTATGTACGTCAATCCTGATAAATAAATTCTGTACTGAAAACAGACAGCAAAAAGTTGCGAATTCGCAAAAACGAACTAACTTAAAAAACTCGACGCGATACGCGTTATTCCTGCCTGCACTGACGCAGGCCTCTGAACCGGGCTTTCCCAGCAATACAGTTATGCCCGCGAAAAGTTCATAAGTCTTTCATTAACAATGGAATGTGCCCATGCACTGATCTATGTCAGCTGATTGAACAGTTAACAGATTTAATCTGTTGTCTCTCTTCTCCTGCATTGGAGTCATGCAATGTCTGAATCACCCGAAAAGCTGAAACTCGGCGCGCTGGTTGCATTGGTAGTTGGCTCAATGATTGGTGGCGGGATCTTCTCTTTGCCGCAGAACATGGCCGCCAGTGCTGATGTCGGTGCGGTGCTGATTGGCTGGGCAATTACGGCGGTCGGCATGTTGACCCTCGCGTTCGTCTTTCAAACCCTGGCCAACCGCAAGCCTGACCTGGACGGCGGTGTCTACGCCTACGCCAAGGCCGGTTTCGGCGACTACATGGGTTTCTCATCCGCGTGGGGTTACTGGATCAGTGCCTGGCTGGGCAACGTCGGCTACTTCGTCTTGCTGTTCAGCACCCTCGGGTACTTCTTCCCGCTATTTGGAGAGGGGAATACTCCTGCGGCGGTGATCGGCGCTTCGGTGCTGCTCTGGGCCGTTCACTTCCTTGTTTTACGCGGGATCAAGGAAGCTGCGTTCATCAACCTGGTGACCACCGTCGCCAAGGTCGTGCCGCTGCTGCTGTTTGTGTTGATCGCCGTGTTCGCCTTCAAACTGGACATCTTCACCGCCGACATCTGGGGCACCAAAAACACCAGCCTGGGCAGCGTAATGAACCAGGTGCGCAACATGATGCTGGTCACCGTCTGGGTGTTCATCGGCATCGAAGGTGCGAGCATCTTCTCGGCCCGGCGGAAAAACGCAGCGACGTTGGTAAAGCCACCGTCATCGGTTTCATCACCGTGCTGCTGTTCCTGGTGCTGGTGAACGTGTTGTCCCTGGGGGTCATGACCCAACCGGAACTGGCCAAGTTGCAGAACCCGTCGATGGCCGCCGTACTGGAACACGTGGTCGGTCACTGGGGCGCGGTGCTGATCAGCATCGGCCTGATCATTTCCTTGCTTGGCGCCCTGCTGTCCTGGGTGCTGTTGTGTGCGGAGATCATGTTCGCCGCCGCCAAGGACCACACCATGCCGGCGTTCCTGCGCAAGGAAAACGCCAACCATGTGCCGGCCAATGCTCTGTGGCTGACCAACGCCATGGTTCAGGTATTCCTGATCATCACCCTGTTCTCGGCCAGCACTTACCTGTCGCTGATCTACCTCGCCACCTCGATGATTCTGGTGCCGTACCTGTGGTCGGCGGCTTATGCGCTACTGCTGGCAGTGCGCGGCGAGACTTATGAACACGCCCTGGCCGAACGTAAGAAAGACCTGATCGTCGGCGCCATTGCCGTGATCTACGCGGTCTGGCTGCTGTATGCCGGCGGCATCAAATACCTGCTGCTTTCCGCCCTGCTCTATGCCCCCGGCGCGATCCTGTTCGCCAAGGCCAAGATGGAAGTGGGCAAACCGGTTTTCACTAATGTCGAGAAGCTGATTTTCGCGGCCGTAGTCGTCGGCGCCCTGGTGGCTGCTTACGGGCTGTATGCGGGTTTCCTGACGCTGTAATAGCTGATTGTTTACATCTGGAGGATCACTGTAATGACCACGGAAAAAGTGAAGTACGGCGTACATTCCGAAGCCGGAAAACTGCGCAAAGTCATGGTTTGCTCCCCAGGCCTGGCCCACCAGCGGCTGACCCCGAACAACTGCGACGAACTGCTGTTCGATGACGTGCTGTGGGTCGCCCAAGCCAAGCGTGACCATTTCGATTTCGTCACCAAGATGCGCGAACGCAACGTCGACGTGCTGGAAATGCACAACCTGCTGACCGACATCGTCGCGATCCCGCAAGCCCTGGACTGGATTCTTGAGCGCAAGATCACCGCTAACACGGTAGGTCTGGGCCTGGTCAACGAAACCAGTTCCTGGTTGCGCAGCCTGGAGCCGCGCAAGATCGCCGAGTTCCTGATCGGCGGCGTGTCGGCCGATGACCTGCCAACCAGTTTCGGCGGCAAGACCCTCGAGATGTTCCGTGACTTCCTCGGCCACTCGAGCTTTATTCTGCCGCCGCTGCCCAACACCCAGTTCACCCGCGACACCACCTGCTGGATCTACGGTGGCGTGACCCTGAACCCGATGCACTGGCCGGCGCGCCGCCAGGAAACCCTGCTGGCCAGCGCCATCTACAAATTCCACCCCGAGTTCACCAACGCCGACTTCCAGGTCTGGTACGGCGACCCGGATCAGGAGCACGGCAACTCGACTCTCGAAGGCGGCGACGTGATGCCGATCGGCAACGGTGTGGTGTTGATCGGCATGGGCGAGCGCTCGTCTCGTCAGGCCATCGGCCAACTGGCGCTGAACCTGTTCAAGCACAAAGCCGTGGAGCGAGTAATCGTCGCCGGTCTGCCGAAATCCCGCGCCGCGATGCACCTGGACACCGTGTTCAGTTTCTGCGACCGCGACCTGGTCACCATTTTCCCGGAAGTGGTCAACCAGATCGTCGCCTTCACCCTGCGCCCCGACGAAAGCAAACCGGGCGGCATCGACATCCGCCGCGAAGAAACCAACTTCCTCGCCACCGTGGCGGCCGCACTCAACCTCAAGGCCCTGCGCGTGGTTGAAACCGGCGGCAACAGCTTCGCCGCCGAACGCGAGCAATGGGACGACGGCAACAACGTGGTGGCCCTGGAACCGGGCGTGGTGATCGGCTACGACCGCAACACTTACACCAACACCTTGCTGCGCAAGGCTGGCGTGGAAGTCATCACCATCAGTGCCGGCGAACTCGGACGCGGCCGTGGTGGCGGCCACTGCATGACCTGCCCGATCATTCGCGACCCAATCGACTATTAACTTTCACACCCTGGCCGACGTTTACCCCACGCGGCCAGGGGGATAACCGAAACCAAAGGAGATCCAAATCATGGCTTTTAACATGCGCAACCGCAGCTTGCTGAGCTTGATGCACCATACCACTCGCGAGCTCAACTACCTGATCGACCTGTCCCGGGACCTCAAACGCGCCAAGTACACCGGCACCGAGCGTCCACACCTGCAAGGCAAGAACATCGCGCTGATCTTCGAAAAAACCTCGACCCGCACCCGTTGCGCCTTCGAAGTTGCGGCCCATGACCAGGGTGCCCACGTCACCTACATCGACCCGGTGTCGTCGCAGATCGGCCACAAAGAAAGCATGAAAGACACCGCGCGCGTCCTCGGCCGGATGTTCGACGCCATCGAGTACCGTGGCTTTGAACAGGAAATCGTCGAAGAGCTGGCCAAGTTCGCCGGTGTGCCGGTGTTCAACGGCCTGACCGCTGAATTCCACCCGACGCAAATGATCGCCGACGTGCTGACCATGCGTGAGCACAGCGACAAGCCGATGCATGAAATCAGCTACGCCTACCTCGGCGATGCGCGCTACAACATGGGCAACTCGCTGCTGATGATCGGCGCCAAACTGGGCATGGACGTGCGCATCGCGGCACCCAAAGCCCTGTGGCCACACGCTGACTTCATTGCCCAGTGCAAGGAATTCGCCGAAGAAAGCGGCGCCCGCATCACCATCACCGAAGACCCGAAAGAAGCGGTCAAGGGCGTGGACTTCATCCACACCGACATCTGGGTGTCGATGGGTGAGCCGGTGGAAGCGTGGGACGAGCGCATCGAGCAACTGCTGCCGTACCAGGTCAACGCGAAGATGATGAAAGCCTCGGGCAACCCGCGTGTGAAATTCATGCACTGCCTGCCGGCATTCCATAACAGCGAAACCAAGGTCGGCAAGGATATCGCCGCGCGCTATCCGCACCTGGCCGGTGGTGTCGAAGTAACGGAAGAGGTCTTCGAATCGCCCGCCAACATCGCCTTTGAGCAAGCGGAAAACCGCATGCACACCATCAAGGCGATCCTGGTATCGGCGTTGGCGGATATCTAACAGCCGAACCCAGGTTCACGACCTGCCCCTGTAGGAGCTGCCGAAGGCTGCGATCTTTTGACCTTGATCTTTTCTGTGCCACTGAAGATCAACAGCAAGATCAAAAGATCGCAGCCTTCGGCAGCTCCTACGGGGACGGTGATCGCTCCCATGGCCCCGTGTGAACGATCATCGCGTTACCGTTCCCTTTTCTGAAAGGACTGCATTATGCGTATCGTCGTTGCTCTGGGCGGTAACGCCCTGCTCCGCCGTGGTGAACCCATGACCGCGGACAATCAACGCGCCAACATCCGCGTTGCCACCGAACAGATCGCCAGGATCTATCCCGGCAACCAACTGGTCATTGCCCACGGCAATGGCCCGCAGGTCGGCCTGCTGTCGCTGCAAGCCGCGGCGTACACCTCGGTTTCGCCTTACCCGCTGGACGTACTGGGTGCCGAAACCGAGGGCATGATCGGCTACATCATCGAACAGGAGCTGGGCAACCTGCTGGACTTCGAAGTGCCGTTCGCCACCCTGCTGACCCAGGTCGAAGTCGATGCCAAGGACCCGGCCTTCCAACATCCGACCAAACCCATCGGCCCGGTGTACTCAAAGGCTGAAGCGGAAAAACTCGCCGCCGAAAAAGGCTGGGCGATTGCCCCGGATGGCGACAAATATCGCCGCGTGGTGGCCAGCCCAAGACCGAAACGCATCTTCGAAATCCGCCCGATCAAGTGGCTGCTGGACAAAGGCAGCATCGTGATCTGTGCCGGCGGTGGCGGTATCCCGACCCTGTACGGCACCGATGGAAAACTCCAGGGTGTGGAAGCCGTGATCGACAAAGACCTGTGCTCGGCGCTGCTGGCCGAACAGCTTGAAAGTGATCTGCTGGTGATCGCCACCGACGTCAGCGCCGCATTCATCGACTTCGGCAAACCGACCCAGAAAGCCATCGCCCAGGCCCACCCGGACGACTTGGAAAAACTCGGCTTCGCCGCCGGTTCCATGGGGCCGAAGGTCCAGGCGGCCTGCGAGTTTGCCCGGCACACTGGCAAAGTCGCGGTCATCGGTTCACTCTCGGACATCGAAGCAATCGTCCAGGGCAAGGCCGGCACCCGCATCAGCACGGCGACACCTGGCATTACTTACCGCTAAAAGAAACTCAGCGGCAGACCCGGGGTCTGCCGTTCTCCAATGCCTTCGAAGGAGAGATGTTTATGGCTACGTTCGAACCCGGTCACTTGCACATCGAGCGCCACGCGCTGAACAAGGACGATTACAGCTACAACCTGTGCATCGACTATGAAGTCACCCAGGATCCCAAGGAAGGCAAAGGCATGCTGTTCAAGATGCATGGCAGCATCGAAGGCAAAGACTTGAAAGAAGAGTTCTTTCTGCCCAAGGACCAGGCGTTTGACTTCGCCCGGCATGCCATGCAAATCGCACATAAACATGGCATCCCCAAAGAAGCCAACATCGCGTCGATGCACAGGACCTACGACGAGATGTTCGAGGACGTACGGGCGCAGCTTGACGTCAAATCCGGCGACCCGGTGAAACCTGAACACCTGGAGTAACGCTTGTAAGATCAAAAGATCGCAGCCTTCGGCAGCTCCTACGCCGAGCGCGTTCCCCTGTAGGAGCTGCCGAAGGCTGTGATCTTTTCAGGCAATCCCCGATTACCGATTTCACCTCCTGCCCTCCTCCAAGGCATACTTGCCACCCTCCGCACTCCAGAACCAAAAAACCGCCCCATGCGTATCCACGTCAGCTTCATCGACCGCGTCGGCATTACCCAGGAAGTCCTGGCCCTGCTCGGTGGGCGCAATCTCAATCTGGATGCGGTGGAAATGGTTCCGCCCAACGTCTATATCGACGCCCCGACCCTGAGTCCGGAAGTCCTCGAAGAGCTGCGCGATGCGCTGTTCAGCGTGCACGGCGTGCAAGCGGTGACGGTGGTCGACATCCTGCCCGGCCAGCGCCGGCACTTGCAGCTCGACGCGTTGCTCGCGGCCATGACCGACCCGGTGCTGGCCCTGGACAGCGCCGGCAACGTGTTGCTGGCCAACCCGGCGCTGATTGCCCTGTATGGTCGCGAACCCGCCGGTGAAAGCATCACCGAACTGTTCGCCGATCCGGCGTTGCTCGATGCCTTGCTGGAAAACGGCTTTCGCCTGCCACTGCGCGAGATCACCCTCAACGGCCAGACCCTGCTGCTGGACGCCACGCCGATCACCGACGCTGGCGCCCTGCTGACGCTGTATCAACCGAGCCGCATCGGCGAGCGTCTGTCGGCGCTGCACCACGATCACGCCGAAGGTTTCGATGCATTGCTCGGCGAATCCCCGGCGATTCGCACGCTCAAGGCCCGCGCACAACGGGTCGCGACCCTCGACGCGCCATTGCTGATCCAGGGCGAAACCGGCACCGGTAAAGAGCTCGTGGCGCGGGCTTGTCACGCCATCAGTGCGCGGCACAGCGCGCCGTTCCTGGCATTGAACTGCGCGGCATTGCCGGAGAACCTCGCCGAAAGCGAACTGTTCGGCTACGCCCCCGGCGCCTTTACCGGCGCGCAACGCGGGGGCAAACCGGGGCTGATGGAACTGGCCAACCAGGGCACGGTGTTTCTCGATGAGATCGGCGAGATGTCGCCGTACTTGCAGGCAAAACTGCTGCGCTTCTTGAACGATGGCAGCTTCCGTCGCGTGGGCGGTGATCGTGAGGTCAAGGTCAACGTGCGGATCCTCAGCGCCACCCACCGTGACCTGGAAAAAATGGTCAGCGAAGGCACCTTCCGCGAAGACCTGTTCTATCGCCTCAACGTGCTCAACGTCGAAGTCCCGCCACTGCGTGAACGTGGCCAGGACATTCTGCTGCTGGCCCGCTACTTCATGCAGCAAGCCTGCGCGCAGATCCAGCGCCCGGTCTGTCGCCTCGCGCCGGGCACCTACCCGGCACTGCTGGGCAACCGCTGGCCGGGCAACGTGCGGCAATTGCAGAACGTGATCTTCCGCGCCGCCGCGATTTGCGAAAGCAGCCTGGTGGACATCGGCGACCTCGACATCGCCGGCACCTCGGTGGCCCGTCAGAGTGACAGCGACGTCGACAGCCTTGAGCAAGCGATGGAAGAGTTCGAGAAGACGCTGCTGGAAAAGCTCTACGTCAGCTATCCCTCGACCCGGCAATTGGCGAATCGGCTACAAACCTCCCACACCGCGATTGCCCATCGGTTGCGCAAGTACGGCATTCCAAACAAACCGTAAGCCCTGCTCGTTCAACTGTAGGAGCTGCCGAAGGCTGCGATCTTTTGACTTTGACCTTGTGGTGTCTGGGACAAGATCGCAGCGTTCCACATGCATACGCTCACCCCTGTAGGAGCTGCCGAAGGCTGCGATCATTTGACTTCGACCTTGTGGTGCCTGGAACAGGATCTCAGCGTTCCACATGCATACGCTCACCCCTGTAGGAGCTGCCGAAGGCTGCGATCTTTTGACTTTGACCTTGTGGTGTCTGGGACAAGATCGCAGCGTTCCACATGCATACGCTCACCCCTGTAGGAGCTGCCGAAGGCTGCGATCATTTGACTTCGACCTTGTGGTGCCTGGAACAAGATCGCAGCGTTCCACATGCATACGCTCACCCCTGTAGGAGCTGTCAAAGGCTGCGATCTTTTGACTTTGACCTTGTGGTGCCTGGAACAAGATCGCTGCGCTCCACATGCATACGCTCACCCCTGTAGGAGCTGCCAAAGGCTGCGATCATTTGACTTCGACCTTGTGGTGCCTGGAACAAGATCGCAGCGTTCCACATGCATACGCTCACCCCTGTAGGAGCTGCCAAAGGCTGCGATCATTTGACTTCGACCTTGTGGTGCCTGGAACAAGATCGCTGCGCTCCACATGCATACGCTCACCCCTGTAGGAGCTGCCAAAGGCTGCGATCTTTTGACTTTGACCTTGTGGTGTCTGGGACAAGATCGCAGCCTTCGGCAGCTCCTACCGGTCGGATTCCAGTTCAAGGGCTTTTAACCTGTTTAAAAGCGACCTTCATCTGTACTGAAAGCGCTACAGCGGAACGATATCGATACACCCTTCTCTGATCGCCGCTGTGCAAGGCTTTGATCCCGCTAGGCTTTTTTCTTTGCTTTGTGCTGTAGCGATTTCGCTACAGTCATTCAGTTCGATCGTCTGCACAAAACTCCCAAGATACTGATTTATAAGTACTTATTAACATTGGCCGCGATTTTGCTTAGTAACCGCTCATAAAGAAGGGCTTTTGCCCAAGCATTCAATCGCGTCCACCAGACGAGTCTGGCCCCCTTAGGAGTTTCCATGAGCGAGTTGCGTTTTACTGAAGATCACGAATGGCTGCGCACCGAAGCTGACGGCAGCGTCACAGTCGGTATCACCGCTTTCGCACAGAACGCCCTGGGCGATGTGGTTTTCGTACAACTGCCTGAGCTGCAGTCCTACGAAAAAGGCGCTGAAGCCGCCACCGTGGAGTCGGTAAAAGCCGCCAGCGGCGTCTACATGCCACTGGACGGTGAAGTCCTGGAAGTGAACCCGGCACTCGACAGCAGCCCTGAGCTGGTCAACGAAGATCCGCTGGGCGAAGGCTGGTTCTTCCGCTTCCAGCCAACCGACGCATCGGCTGTTGCCCAATTGCTGGATCAAGACGCTTACGACCGTCTGATCAAAGCCAACGCCGAAGCCTGAGGAGCGCCGACATGACTCAAGTAAACCTCACGACCGCCAACGAATTCATCGCTCGCCACATCGGCCCGCGTGCTGGCGACGAGCAAGCCATGCTCAACAGCCTCGGTTTTGACTCCCTGGAAGCCCTGAGCGCCAGCGTCATTCCGGACAGCATCAAAGGCACCAGCGTGCTTGGCCTCGAAGACGGCCTGAGCGAAGCCGATGCCCTGGCGTTGATCAAGTCCATCGCCAGCAAAAACCAGCTGTTCAAGACCTACATCGGCCAGGGTTACTACGGCACCCACACGCCGTCGCCGATCCTGCGCAACCTGCTGGAAAACCCGGCCTGGTACACGGCTTATACGCCGTACCAGCCGGAGATTTCCCAGGGCCGTCTCGAAGCGCTGTTGAACTTCCAGACGCTGATCAGCGACCTCACCGGCCTGCCGATTGCCAACGCGTCCTTGCTCGACGAAGCCACCGCCGCCGCCGAAGCCATGACCTTCTGCAAACGCCTGAGCAAGAACAAGGGCAGCCATGCGTTCTTCGCTTCCGTGCATTGCCACCCGCAAACCCTCGACGTGCTGCGCACCCGTGCCGAGCCGTTGGGCATCGACGTGGTGGTCGGCGACGAACTTGAACTGACCGACGTGACGCCGTACTTCGGCGCCCTGCTGCAATACCCGGCCAGCAACGGTGACGTCTTCGATTACCGCGAACTGACCGAACGCTTCCATGCCGCCAACGCCTTGGTCGCGGTCGCCGCCGACCTGCTGGCCCTGACCGTGCTGACCCCGCCGGGAGAATTCGGCGCCGACGTAGCCATCGGCAGCGCGCAACGTTTCGGCGTGCCGCTGGGTTTTGGTGGTCCGCACGCGGCGTACTTCTCGACGAAAGATGCGTTCAAGCGTGACATGCCGGGCCGTCTGGTCGGTGTCTCGGTGGACCGTTTCGGCAAGCCGGCCCTGCGCCTGGCGATGCAGACCCGCGAGCAACATATCCGCCGCGAGAAGGCCACCAGCAACATCTGCACCGCGCAGGTGCTGTTGGCCAACATCGCCAGCATGTACGCCGTGTACCACGGTCCGAAAGGCCTGACACAGATTGCCAGCCGCATTCATCACCTGACGGCGATTCTGGCCAAAGGCTTGAGCGCAATCGGCCTGACGGTCGAGCAGGAAAACTTCTTCGACACGCTGACGATCAAGACCGGCGCGCAAACTGCCGCGTTGCACGACAAGGCTCGCGCCCGGCAGATCAACTTGCGCGTGGTCGATGCCGAACGTCTGGGCCTGTCCCTCGATGAAACCACCTCGCAAGCTGATGTGGAAACCCTCTGGGCCCTGCTGGCTGACGGCAAAGCGCTGCCGGACTTCGCCGCGCTGGCGGCAAGCGTTCAAAGCACTCTGCCAGCCACCCTGGTGCGCCAATCACCGATCCTCAGCCACCCGGTGTTCAACCGCTACCACTCGGAAACCGAGCTGATGCGCTACCTGCGCAAGCTCGCCGACAAGGACCTGGCGCTGGATCGCACCATGATCCCGCTGGGCTCGTGCACCATGAAACTCAACGCCGCCAGCGAAATGATCCCGGTGACCTGGGCCGAATTCGGTGCCCTGCACCCGTTCGCCCCGGCCGCGCAAAGCGCCGGTTACCAGCAACTGACCGATGAACTGGAAGCGATGCTCTGCGCCGCCACCGGTTACGACGCGATCTCGCTGCAACCGAACGCCGGCTCCCAGGGTGAATACGCCGGCCTGCTGGCGATCCGCGCCTATCACCAGAGCCGTGGCGAAGACCGTCGCGACATCTGCCTGATCCCCTCGTCGGCCCACGGCACCAACCCGGCCACCGCCAACATGGCCGGCATGCGCGTGGTGGTGACCGCCTGCGATGCCCGTGGCAACGTCGACATCGAAGACCTGCGCGCCAAGGCCATCGAGCACCGCGAACACCTCGCCGCGCTGATGATCACCTACCCCTCGACCCACGGCGTGTTCGAAGAAGGCATCCGTGAAATCTGCGGCATTGTTCATGACCATGGCGGCCAGGTGTACATCGACGGCGCCAACATGAACGCGATGGTCGGCCTCTGCGCACCGGGCAAGTTCGGCGGCGACGTCTCGCACTTGAACCTGCACAAAACCTTCTGCATCCCGCACGGCGGTGGCGGCCCGGGCGTTGGCCCGATCGGGGTGAAATCGCACCTGACCCCGTTCCTGCCGGGCCATGCCCAGATGGAACGCAAGGAAGGCGCGGTCTGCGCCGCACCGTTCGGCAGCGCAAGCATTTTGCCGATCACCTGGATGTACATCCGGATGATGGGCGGCGCCGGCTTGAAGCGCGCTTCGCAACTGGCGATCCTCAACGCCAACTACATCTCCCGTCGCCTCGAAGAGCACTACCCGGTGCTCTACACCGGCAGCAACGGCCTGGTCGCGCACGAGTGCATCCTCGATTTGCGTCCACTGAAAGACAGCAGCGGCATCAGTGTCGATGACGTCGCCAAGCGCCTGATCGACTTCGGTTTCCATGCCCCGACCATGTCGTTCCCGGTCGCCGGCACGCTGATGATCGAGCCGACCGAAAGCGAATCCAGGGAAGAACTGGACCGCTTCTGCGACGCCATGATCCGCATCCGCGAAGAAATCCGCGCAGTGGAAAACGGCACGCTGGACAAGGACGACAACCCGCTGAAAAACGCCCCGCATACCGCCGCGGAAATCGTTGGTGAGTGGACGCATCCGTATAGCCGTGAGCAAGCGGTGTACCCGGTTGCCTCCTTGATCGAAGGCAAGTACTGGCCACCGGTCGGTCGCGTCGACAACGTGTTTGGCGACCGCAACCTGGTTTGCGCCTGCCCGTCGATCGAAAGCTACGCTTAAAAATGTGGGGCGGGTTCGCCTGCCCCCTCAACAACACTGCATAACTCCTGTAGGAGCTGCCGAAGGCTGCGATCTTTTGATCTTTCGTATCATGAACAAGATCAAAAGATCGCAGCCTTCGGCAGCTCCTACGGGAGTATCTCCCGTGATATTTGCGCCTATAACAAGAAACCGGAGAACCACTCATGTCGTTAAGCGTGTTCGACCTGTTCAAGATTGGCATCGGCCCCTCGAGCTCCCACACCGTCGGCCCGATGCGTGCTGCTGCGCGTTTCGCCGAAGGTCTGCGCCGTGAAGGGCTGCTGGCCGCAACAACCTGCGTCAAAGTCGAGCTCTACGGCTCACTCGGCGCCACCGGCAAGGGCCACGGCAGCGACAAGGCTGTGTTGCTGGGCCTGGAAGGTGAACACCCGGACACCGTGAACACCGAAACCGTCGCCGCCCGTCTGCAAGAGATTCGCAGCAACGGTCGTCTGAACCTGCTCGGTGAGCACAGCATTGTGTTCAACGAAAAAGAACACCTGGCGATGATCCGCAAACCGTTGGCCTATCACCCCAATGGCATGATCTTTCGCGCGTTCGATGCGGCGGGCATACAAGTGCGCAGCCGTGAGTACTACTCCGTCGGTGGCGGTTTCGTCGTCGATGAAGACGCGGCCGGCGCCGATCGCATCGTCGAGGATGCCACGCCGCTGACCTTCCCGTTCAAAAGTGCCAAGGACCTGCTCGCTCATTGCGCCACCTACGGCTTGTCGATCAGCCAGGTGATGCTGACCAACGAAAGTGCCTGGCGCCCGGAAGCGGAAACCCGTGCTGGTCTGCTGCACATCTGGCAGGTGATGCAGGACTGCGTCGCCGCCGGTTGCCGCAATGAAGGCATCCTGCCCGGCGGCTTGAAGGTCAAACGCCGAGCGGCGGCGCTGCATCGGCAACTGTGCAAGAACCCGGAATCGGCGCTGCGCGATCCGCTGTCCGTGCTGGACTGGGTCAACCTCTACGCTTTGGCGGTCAACGAAGAAAACGCCAACGGCGGGCGCGTGGTCACCGCGCCCACTAACGGTGCGGCCGGGATCGTCCCGGCGGTGTTGCATTACTACATGCGCTTCATCCCCGGTGCCAATGAAGACGGCGTTGTGCGCTTTCTGCTGACCGCCGCCGCGATCGGCATTCTGTACAAGGAAAACGCCTCGATCTCCGGCGCTGAAGTCGGTTGTCAGGGTGAAGTCGGCGTCGCCTGTTCGATGGCGGCCGGTGCGTTGTGCGAAGTCCTTGGCGGCAGCGTTTCGCAGGTGGAAAACGCCGCCGAAATCGGCATGGAACACAACCTCGGCCTGACCTGCGACCCGATTGGCGGCCTGGTGCAAGTGCCGTGCATCGAACGCAACGCCATGGGCTCGGTGAAAGCCATCAATGCGGTGCGCATCGCCCTGCGCGGTGACGGTCAGCACTTCGTCTCCCTCGATAAGGTCATCCGCACCATGCGCCAGACTGGCGCCGACATGAAAAGTAAATACAAGGAAACCGCCCGTGGCGGTTTGGCGGTCAACATTATCGAGTGCTGATGCGCGCGCATTGGCATCTGCACACTTTTTCAGGAGCTGAATATGTCCACCGAACAATTGCTGAAAACCCCGCTGCATGCACTGCACATTGAACTCGGCGCGCGCATGGTGCCGTTCGCCGGCTACGACATGCCGGTGCAATACCCGCTGGGCGTAATGAAAGAACACCAGCACACCCGTGATCAGGCCGGGCTGTTCGATGTCTCGCACATGGGCCAGATCCGCCTGACCGGCGCCAATGCCGCCAAGGCCCTGGAAACCCTGGTGCCAGTGGACATCATCGACCTGCCGGTGGGCATGCAGCGCTACGCAATGTTCACCAACGAGACCGGCGGCATCCTCGACGACCTGATGGTCGCCAACCTCGGTAACGACGAACTGTTCCTGGTGGTCAACGCTGCCTGCAAGGACCAGGACCTGGCGCACCTGCGCAAGCACATCGGCGACCAGTGCAGCATCGAGCCACTGTTCGAAGAACGCGCGTTGCTGGCCCTGCAAGGCCCGGCAGCTGTGACGGTGCTTGCACGCCTGGCGCCGCAAGTGTCCAAGATGACCTTCATGCAGTTCGCCCGGTGAAACTGCTGGGCGTGGACTGCTTTGTCAGCCGTTCGGGCTACACCGGCGAAGACGGTTTCGAAATCTCCGTACCGGCCGCCAATGCCGAAGCCCTGGCACGCGCGCTGTTGGCCGAACCCGAAGTGGCGGCCATCGGTCTCGGCGCTCGAGACTCACTGCGCCTGGAAGCCGGCCTGTGCCTCTACGGCCACGACATGAATACCGAGACCACCCCGATCGAGGCAAGCCTGCTGTGGGCCATCTCCAAGCCGCGTCGTGCCGATGGCACGCGGGCCGGCGGCTTCCGGGCGCTGAAACCGTATTCGCCCAACAACAAGGTGGTGTCAGCCACAAGCGTATTGGCCTGCTGCCGCAGGAACGCACGCCAGTGCGCGAAGGCGCAGAAATCGTCAACGAAGCTGGCGAGATCATCGGCAGCGTGTGCAGCGGTGGCTTCGGGCCGACCCTGGGTGGTCCTCTGGCCATGGGTTACGTCGACAGTGCTTACATCGCGATCGATACGCCGGTATGGGCCATTGTCCGTGGGAAAAAGGTGCCTTTGCTTGTAAGCAAAATGCCATTTGTTCCACAACGCTACTATCGTGGCTGATTGACTGTTTCTATAAGTAACGCGGCTGCGTTAACAGTGCACTAATCTGTAACGCAACCGCCATAAAACAGTGCAGTCGTTCGATTATGAACTTTGCTTATAACGTTCGAAACCCATTGAACACCTTCATCGAATAAGCCCGCACTAGTGGACTGACTAATAGCCACCAACCCAGCAAAACCGGCCCCCTGACAGGGGCTTGTTTTTTATCGGCTAGTTGGCGTAGAGTTTGTTCACTGTGTTTGCATGGGTCGCTTGGAATCGTGACCTGGGCAGTAGCCTACAAGTTAGCTACATCCCGTTCGACGTCTTCTTACTTTCCTGCAACCAGCCCCAGTACTCTTTCATGAGAAGGAGGCTGTCATTAATTTTTGCGTCAAAGGAAATAAGAAATGTCCCAACGTCAGAGCGGTACCGTCAAGTGGTTTAACGACGAGAAAGGTTTTGGTTTTATCACTCCAGAAAGCGGTCCGGATCTGTTCGTGCATTTCCGCGCTATTCAGGGCAACGGCTTCAAGAGCCTGAAAGAAGGCCAGAAAGTGACTTTCGTTGCTGTGCAAGGCCAGAAAGGCATGCAGGCTGACGAAGTACAAGCAGAAGCCTAACCTTCTGTAACGAAAAAGCCCCTGATGCTGACATCAGGGGCTTTTTTGTGCGCGTAAATCCGTAAAATGGCTTTCTTTTTTCGCCCAGAGGCTGCCATGTCGAAACACCTGCTCAACCCCCAGGGCGACTTTCCCGCCGCTACCTTGGGCCGTCGCCTGGCAGCGATGTTCTATGACTTTCTGTTGTGCACGGCCCTGCTGATCGTCACCAGTGGCCTCTACAAGATGATCCAGATGGCGATCATCGGCGAAGACAAAATGCGCACACTGACAGAAGCCGGCGCACTGGACGGCGATCCATTGCTGTCGACCGTGCTGTTTTTCGTGCTATTCGGTTTCTTCGCCAAATTCTGGACCTGGTCCGGCCAGACCCTGGGCATGCAGGTGTGGTGCATCCGCGTGCAAAACGCCGACGGCTCGTCCATCAGCCTGTGGCAGGCGTTGCTGCGGTTTGTGGTGTCGATTGCGTCCTGGCTATGCGCGGGCCTGGGGTTCATCTGGCCGCTGTTCGACAAACAGAAACGCAGCTGGCATGACATGTATTCCAATACCCAGCTCGTACGTATTCCAAAGAAACAAAAGTAGCGCCCCAAAAAAAGATCGCAGCCTTCGGCAGCGCCCACAGGCGCGTAGGAGCTGCCGAAGGCTGCGATCTTTTGATCTTGCCTTCTAATCTTATCGTTTGATCTTGCTCTTTAAGCGTTACCCGCCAACTTCATCCGCGCCGCCTGAGTAAAGTCCAGCATCCGCTTCAACGGCCGGATCGCCTGCGGAATCAATGCCGGATCCACAAAGATCTCGTTCGTCCCTTCCTTCAAGCTCTTCAGCGTCCGCTCAAGGGTGTTCATCGCCATCCACGGGCAGTGTGCGCAACTGCGGCACGCTGCGCCGTTACCGGCCGTTGGAGCCTCGATGAAGACCTTGTCCGGGCACAGCTGCTGCATTTTGTAGAAGATGCCGCGGTCGGTGGCAACGATGAAGGTCTTGTTCGGCAGGCTTTGCGCCGCTGCGATCAACTGACTGGTGGAACCGACGGCATCCGCCAGTTCGATCACCGAGGTCGGCGACTCCGGATGCACCAGAATGGCCGCGTCCGGGTACAGCGCCTTCATGTCCTCAAGCTGCTTGGATTTGAACTCCTCGTGAACAATGCAGGCACCGTCCCACAGCAGCATGTCTGCGCCGGTCTTGCGCTGGATGTACGTACCCAGGTGCTTGTCCGGGCCCCAGATGATGGTCTCGCCGTTATCCATCAGGCTTTCGACAATCTCCAGCGCGCAGCTTGAAGTCACCACCCAGTCAGCCCGGCTTTGACCGCCGCCGAGGTGTTGGCATACACCACCACCGTACGTTCCGGGTGCTGATCGCAGAACGCCGAGAACTCGTCCACCGGGCAACCCAGGTCCAGCGAACAAGTCGCGTCCAGGGTCGGCATCAGCACACGTTTTTCGGGATTGAGGATCTTCGCGGTTTCGCCCATGAACTTCACACCGGCGACCACTACAGTCTTGGCCGGGTGGGCATTGCCGAAGCGCGCCATTTCAAGGGAGTCAGAAACGCAGCCACCGGTTTCTTCGGCCAGGGCCTGAATCACCGGATCGCAATAGAAGTGGGCAACCAGCACCGCGTCCTGAGCCTTGAGCTCGGCAGCAATGGCAGCGCGGTAATAAGCCTCTTCCTCGACCGTCAGCGGCTTGGGCTGCTTGGCGTCGAGGTGAGCTTGAACCAGTAGGCGTTCAGAAATTTGCGTCATGATCGCAAGACCTGCGGGCGCTTTCGCGCGAAAGTCGAGTATACACCCGGCTCCGGACCCTTAAGGGCACCGCCGGGAGAGTGAGTATTCATCAGGCACAGCGTTGAAGCTGGGCAAGGCTACAGAATATCCCGGTGATGCAAAAGATGATTCTGACCTGCGTCAGGCAGTGCAACCCCGAACTTGAGCAAGCTCAAATCGAAGACAAAAAAAAACCCGGAAATCCTCACTTTCGTGGGCCTTCCGGATTTTCTAAACTGCTATAAAAATGGTGGGTCGTGTGGGATTCGAACCTACGACCAATTGGTTAAAAGCCAACTGCTCTACCAACTGAGCTAACGACCCGCTTCGTGGTGGTGCGTATAATACTGATTTTTAAGGACTATTCAACACCTAATGTGAAATAAATCAGAAATAAGGTGTTGGATCACTGATTCCGGCTGCGGCGAAGCCTTCTGCACGCAGGCGGCAGCTGTCGCATTTGCCGCACGCGTAGCCTTTATCGTCGGCCTGGTAGCAGGAAACGGTCAGCCCGTAATCGACGCCCAGCTTCACGCCCGCCTGGACGATCTGCGCCTTGCTCATGTTTTGCAGCGGGGCCTGGAAACGGAAACCGTTGCCTTCGACACCGGCCTTGGTCGCCAGATTGGCCATGCGCTCGAAGGACTCGATGAATTCGGGACGGCAATCCGGGTAGCCGGAGTAGTCCACGGCGTTTACACCGATAAAGATGTCGCGGGCGCCGAGCACTTCAGCCCAGCCCAACGCAAGGGACAGAAACACGGTATTGCGTGCCGGCACGTACGTCACCGGGATACCTTCACCCAGGGTTTCCGGGATATCGATGCTGCTGTCGGTGAGCGCAGAACCACCAATGCCATTGAGGTTAATACCCACCACCTTGTGTTCGACCACACCCAAATCACGGGCAACGCGTGCAGCAGCATGCAACTCGGCATGGGAGCGCTGACCGTAGTCGAAGCTCATGGTGTAACAGGCGTAGCCTTCAGCGCGGGCCATGGCCACGACCGTCGCCGAGTCCAGGCCGCCGGACAGGAGGATCACGGCACGTTTTTCGGTAGTGTTCAGTTGTTCAGTCATATCAGCGCCCCGGCTCGTCATTCCAAAGATATTTATGCAGCTGCAACTGCAGACGCACGGGCAGATTGTCCGCCACCACCCAGTCAGCCAGGTCTCGTGCATTAAGATCATGGTGGCTTGGCGAGAACAGGACTTCGCCGGCTCGTCGATCCAGACCGTACTGGATCAGCTTGGACACGGCCCAGTCGTAGTCTTCCCGCGAGCAGATGACAAACTTCACCTGGTCGTTGGGCGTCAGCAGTTCGATGTTCTCGTAGCGGTTGCGGTGCACTTCTTTCGAACCCGGTGTTTTCAGGTCGACAACGCGACTGACTCGGGAATCTACTGCCGAGATGTCGAGAGCACCACTGGTTTCCAGTGACACTTCGTAACCGGCGTCGCACAACTGCTTGAGCAATGGGATGGCATTGGGTTGCGCCAACGGTTCGCCACCGGTGACGCACACATAACGCGGACGAAAACCGGCCACTTGCTCGAGGATATCGTCGAGGGGGCGAATGGTGCCACCCGTGAACGCGTAGGCACTGTCGCAGTATTGGCAACGCAATGGGCAACCGGTCAGGCGCACAAAAACAGTGGGCAGCCCGGCAGTCCGCGTTTCACCCTGCAACGAGTAAAAAACTTCGGTGATTCTCAATGTGTCTTGCATAGTCGCCACGGGCGTAACAGCTAAACAGGCTGTCCGCCTCCGTCAGGCTCTTCAAGGAACCCCGCCAATGCGCGAATCCCAAAAAGCGTGTTTCAGAAAAAGGGCGTGAATTCTAACGAAAAAACCCGCGACTGGCGCGGGTTTCTTCAAAACGGTGCTCTATACCTACAAGCTTGGAGCCTTACATGCGTTGCAGATCGCGTTGCGCCAGCTGAGCGGCGGAAGTGCCCGGATATTGGGACACCACCTGCTGCAGAATGCCTTTTACCTTGTCGGTGTGACCCAGGCGGCGCTCTACATCAGCGAGCTTGTACAGCGAATCAGGCACTTTGGCGTGCTTGGGGTACAGCTGCGAAACCTTGGCAAACGCCTGACCTGCACCTTGCAGATCGCCTTTGGCCAAATTGACTTCGCCCAACCAGTATTGGGCATTGCCCGCATACTGGCTGTTCGGGTACTTGCGCAGGAAAGCGGCGAAAGCCTGGCTGGCCTTGTCGAAATCCTTCGCCTTGATCAAGTCGAAGGCTGCATCGTAATACAGCTTTTCCTTCGCCGGATCACCCGGTTCACTGCTGGCGGCAGGGGCTTGAGCGGCGACCGCTCCCGCACCAGCGCCTGCAGCGGCTGCTGCACCGGGGGCATTCAAATTGCCACCGGTGGAAGAATTATCAGGAGTCGCGGCTGGTGCAACGCCGGTTCCTATGCGCCGATCAAGGTCCTGGTATCGCTCCAGGTTCTCTTGTTTCATGCGCGCTACATCATTTTGCAGAACTTCGATCACACCCTGTTGGCGTGAGATCTGCTCCTGCATGGATTGCAGTTGGTTGAACAGCTCGCCCTGTGCCGAGACAGGGGCCGAAACCCCTCCCCCGGCATAGGCGCCGTTCGTACCGTAACCCGCAGGCGGATAACTGCTCCCGCTATTGTTATAACCGGAGTTGTCATCGACCACAGGAACCGCAGCCCACACCGCAAGCGGTGCGAGGCTGAGAGCCAAAACAGTTACAGCACGACGGCACGTTCGCATGACGAATTACTTACGCAGTTCGACGCGACGGTTTTGAGCCCAGGACTGCTCGTCGTTGCCGGTAGCAACTGGACGCTCTTCGCCGTAGGAAACCAGTTCCAGCTGAGCTGGGGAAACACCTTGCAGTACCAGGTAGCGCTGAACGGCTTTCGCACGACGCTCGCCCAGTGCCATGTTGTACTCACGAGTACCACGTTCGTCGGTGTTGCCTTCCAGAACAACGCGAGCGCCGTTTGCTTTCAGGTCTTTAGCGTGAACATCCAGAGCGCGCATGGCTTCTGGCTTCAGGTCCGAGCTATCGTATTCGAAGTAGAAAGTGGTGATTGCGCGCAGAGCAGCTTCTTCGCTCAGGGAGCCGTCAACTGCACCAGTGTTAGCGCCGTAACCAGCGTTTGGATCAACAGCGCCTTCACCGGCATTGTCGCCGCCTTTGGACGAGCAACCTACAGCTACAGCCATGGCCAGAGCCAGCGCAGCAAATTTACCAAACTTCAGCATTTCCATCGTGAAACTCCTAATGAACCCCAGTGTGTTAAGTAAAGCGTGTAGCGCCGCGTCAGTTCAGGTAAGGGGACCAGGAAGGTTCTCTGACTTCGCCTTGTGCGGTAGGAAGCGGGAGCCTTACGCGTCCATTAATGGACACGAGCATCAAGACTCCCCGGCCCTGCTGGCGGGTGGCGTAGATTACCATGGTGCCGTTGGGCGCAACAGTAGGCGACTCGTCCAGAGTGCTATCAGTGAGGATTTTTACGCTTCCGCGCTGCAAATCCTGGGCCGCCACCTTGAAATTAGTGAAGCCATCCTGGCGGTGAATCATCACCAGGGTCTTTTCATCAGCCGAAAGCTTGGGGTTGGCGTTGTAGTTACCAATGAAGGTCACACGTTCCGCACCGCCACCACCGACGCTGGTTTTGTAGATTTGCGGCTTGCCGCCACGGTCGGAGGTGAAGTAGATGGTCGAACCATCCTTACCCCAGAACGGTTCGGTGTTGATGCCGGGACCGTTGGTTACACGCGAGATCTGACGCGAACCCAGGTTCATCACGTAGATGTCCGGGTTACCGTCTTTCGACAATACGAATGCCAGGCGATTGCCATCTGGTGACCAGGCTGGCGCGCCATTGAGGCCTTCGAAGTTGGTGATCTGCTCACGGCGACCGGTGTCGATGTTCTGCATGAAGATACGCGGACGCTTCTGCTCGAACGAGACATAAGCGATGCGCTTGCCATCCGGTGCGAAACGCGGCGACAGGATTGGCTCGCGCGATTGCAGCAGGGTCACGGCGCGGGCACCGTCATAGTCCGAACGTTGCAGTGTGTAGCGCGTGTTCTTCTCGGAGAAACGCTCGGCTGTCACGTACAGCAGGCGTGTCGAGAACGCACCTTTGATACCGGTGAGTTTTTCGAACGACTGGTCAGCGATGTAGTGCGCCATGTCGCGCAGTTGATCGACGCTGCCCGACACGCTGCCGGTCAGCACTTGCTGCTCGGTGGCGACGTTGAACAATGCGTACTGAACCTGCAGGCGACCGCCCGCCGGAACAATGCTGCCGACCATGATGTACTGGGCGCTGATCGCCTTCCAGTCACGGAAAATGATTTCGCTGGCCTGGCTCGGCTGGCTGATCATCTGCTGCTTTGGAATCGGCGAGTAATAGCCCGAGTTGCGCAGGTCATTACCAATGATTTCAGCCATGTCGTCCGGCAGGACAGTGCCGCCCTGGAAGCCGAACGGCACTACCGCAATCGGGGTAGCCCGATCACTGCCGCTGGTAACCAGAATGTTTTTTTCGTCTGCTACCGCCATCCCTGCCAGGCAGCAGATAACGACAAGCATTCCTCGAAGAAGGTTTCTCACAAGGCTAGATCCTCAGGTGTGAATGTCATCTTGAATGAACGATACGGAGCAAAATCGCTCGGCTTCATTCCCTGCATTTCTGTCAAACGTCCAATATTCTTCACCGCCGCCACAGCCGACGAGTCGTACGGACCATCGCCACTGGACTTGGAAACGCTGACCGAAGTCACCGTACCGTCCGGCAACATGCCGATTTGCAACACGACCGTCATGCCTTTGCGTGCCGAAGGTGGACGAGCCCAGCCTTCCGCTGCACGAGCACGAATCAAATCATCGAAACTGCCGGCGACTTCGTCACCCTGCTCATCGGCCAACGCCTGCTGACGCTGCGGCGTGTCGGAAAGCAAATCCGCCAAGGCCTGGGCCTTTTTATCTTCGGTAGATTTACGTGCTGCATCCTGCGATTTCTTCTTCGCAGCATCGGCAGCAGCTTTCTTCTTCGCTTCGTCGGCGACTTTCTTCTTCGCCTCTTCAGCTTCAGATTTCTTCTTGGCGTCGTCCGCGGCTTTCTTCTTCGCGTCTTCGACGATCTTTTTCTTCGCTTCTTCAGCGGCCGCTTTCTTGGCCTCTTCTTCAGCAGCCTTCTTGGCTTCTTCTTCAGATTTCTTCTTGGCTATATCAGCCAATTGTTTCTCTTCGACCTTCTTGGCTTCGGCGGTCTTCTTCGCTTCGTCGGCTTTTTTGGCTTCATCAGCCTTTTTCGCTTCCTCAGACTTTTTCGACTCGTCGGCTTTCTTGGCTTCCTCGGCTTTTTGAGCCGCTTCTTCTTTCTTTTGTTCCGCAGCCTTTACCGCTTCCTGCTCGACCTTCTTCTGTTCCATCTGTTCGACTTCGGTCTGACGCGCAGCAGATTTCTGCGCTTCACCCGCAATCTTCTGATTGGTCTGGGTGGTCGCCCGACTTTTCGATTTCAGCTGGTACAGGGTCGCCTGGACAATCGGCTTGGCCGGCGGCAACTCAGGCGTCATGGCGAAACTGACGAACAGCATGCCGAAAACCAGCACGTGCAAGCCAATCGCCCAGACACTAGGCCAGAAGTAGCTTTCCGAGGCTGTTGGCTCTCGTTGTTGCTGCATCAGGGCGCCTCGGTAATCAAGCCAACATTACCGACTCCGGCCTTCTGCAACCCGCCCATGGCGCCCATGACCGAACCGTAGTCGACGGTCTTGTCGCCACGAATGAAGACTTGGGTGCGCTTGCCGTTGCCGTTGCCGGCGCTGATGATTTTGCTCACGGCGCTGGTCATTTGCGGCAAGGTCATGGCCTTGTCCTGCTGCTTTTCGGTATCGACTTCGCTGCCAAGGTTCCAGTAGTAGGTCTTGTCAGCCTTGATCGAAATGGTCAGGACCTGGGTGTTGTTGTCCTGCGGCAAGGCTTCGCTGGAAACCTTGGGCAGATCAACTTTCACGCCCTGATTGAGCATCGGCGCGGTCACCATGAAGATGACCAGCAGTACCAGCATCACGTCGATGTAAGGCACTACGTTCATCTCGGCAACCGGCTTGCGCTTTTTGCGAGCTCGAGCGATTAAAGCCATTGGAAATTACCTGCTTATTCTTCGCTGGTGTGCACTTTGCGGTGCAGGATCGCCTGGAATTCATCGGCGAAGGTGTAGTAGCGGCTCAGCAGGGTTTCGCTGCGAGCAGCAAAACGGTTGTAAGCAATTACCGCCGGGATAGCTGCGAACAGGCCGATGGCAGTGGCCACCAGTGCTTCGGCGATACCCGGGGCCACGGTGGCCAGGGTCGCTTGCTGGGCAGTTGCCAGGCCACGGAAGGAGTTCATGATGCCCCAGACCGTACCGAACAGACCGATGTACGGGCTGACCGAACCGACGGTGGCAAGGAACGGCAGGCTCTGCTCGAGCTTTTCTTCTTCGCGGGAAATGGCCACGCGCATGGCACGGGCCACGCCTTCCATGACCGCTTCCGGGTCAACACCTGGCTGCTGGCGCAGACGGGAGAATTCCTTGAAACCGGCACGGAAGATCTGCTCGACGCCCGAATCCGGATCAGGGTTGCTGCCGGCCTGACGGTAGAGCTTGGACAAATCGATACCCGACCAGAAGCGCTCTTCAAAGCTCTCCAGGGCACGTCGACCAGCGCGTATCAGATTGCTGCGCTGAAAGATCATGATCCATGAGGTCACCGATGCGGCTACCAGAATCAGCATTACCAACTGCACCACGACGCTGGCATTGCTGACCAGGCTCCACATGGAGGAATGGTCGACGACGTTAGCTTCCACGCTTTATCTCCTGCTTTGAGTGTGTACCCGCGCCGCTCTCGCCGGCAAAGGCCGCACGTAGAGCTTCGGGAATGGCCCGGGGTTTCAAACTGTTAGTGCGCACACAGGCCACCAAAAACTGCCCTTCGCAGAGCAGCACATTATCCGTAGCCCGCCTGACCTGCTGTTTAAAGCGCAGGCTGACACGGTTCAATTCGATTACTTCAGCGCTTACCAGCAATTCGTCGTCCAGTCGCGCCGGCGCGTGGTAACGCGCTTCGCTGGAATGCACGACGAACAACAGGTCCTCCCCTGCCAGCGCCGATTGGGCAAAGCCCAGATCCCGGAGCCGCTCGGTTCGAGCCCGTTCCATAAACTTGAGGTAATTAACGTAATACACGATGCCGCCCGCATCGGTGTCCTCGTAATAAACGCGACAACGATGTGCGAACGGCTCAAGCCCGTTTTGCGCGCGCATACTCTAGTGCTTACTCCTCAGGTTGCCAATCCGGCGAGGCAACTGTTTTTCATTGTTGCGGGCCTTTCGAGTGAAAGATTCGTCATCTGAGCTCCTAGGACCACACAAACCTTCAATCGATCAGCGCGCAAACGTTAATTAATCGTCTACTGCATCGAGAAACTCATCTACCACGGGCATCTCGCCCAATCGTGACGGAATGTTTAAACCGAAATGCAGATACGCGTGCCGGGTCACTACCCGCCCACGGGGTGTACGCATGATGTAGCCCTGCTGGATCAGATACGGCTCCAGCACGTCTTCAATGGTGTGGCGCTCTTCGCTGATGGCCGCCGCCAGGCTGTCGACCCCGACCGGACCACCGTCGAATTTCTCGATCATCGTCAGCAGCAGTCGCCGGTCCTGGTGATCGAAGCCACGTTCATCGACATCCAGCAGGTTCAGTGCCAGGTCGGCAATCGGCTTGGTGATGTGGCCCTTGGCCCGAACTTCGGCGAAATCGCGTACCCGACGCAGCAAACGGTTGGCGATTCGCGGGGTACCACGGGCGCGGCGAGCGATTTCGAAGGCGCCCTCCGGGTCCAGTGGCAAGCCAAGGATGTTCGCCGAACGGCTGACAATCGTCGCCAGGTCCGCGGTGCTGTAGAACTCCAGACGCTGAACGATCCCGAAGCGGTCACGCAATGGGTTGGTCAGCATGCCGGCACGGGTAGTTGCGCCGACCAGGGTGAACGGCGGCAGATCAAGCTTGATCGAACGCGCGGCCGGCCCTTCACCGATCATGATGTCGAGCTGGAAATCTTCCATCGCCGGGTACAGCACTTCCTCGACGATCGGCGACAGCCGATGAATTTCATCGATGAACAGCACGTCGTGAGGTTCAAGATTGGTCAGCAGCGCGGCAAGGTCACCCGGGCGCTCAAGCACCGGGCCCGAGGTGCTTTTGATCGACACGCCCATTTCCTGGGCGATGATGTTGGCCAGGGTCGTTTTGCCCAGGCCCGGCGGGCCGAAGATCAACGTGTGATCCAGGGATTCGTTGCGACCACGGGCGGCCTGGATGAACAACTCCATTTGCTCGCGAACGGTCGGCTGGCCAATGTATTCGGCCAGGCTCAGGGGACGAATCGCGCGATCCTGGACTTCCTCGCGGTCACGAGGGCCAGGTGTGGCGGCGATCAGGCGATCAGCTTCAATCACTTAAATCATTCCCTTCAGGGCACGACGAATCATGTCTTCACTGCTCAAACCTTTCTCCTTGATCGCAGAAATCGCCTTGCTGGCTTCCTGCGGCTTGTAGCCCAGGGAAATCAGCGCGCTGACCGCGTCATTTTCGGCGGTGGCCACCGGGGCCGGCGCATCCGGCCCACCCGGTTGGTTTGGCACCAGGGCGAACATCGCCGGTACGGTTTCCCAAGCCTTGAAGCGATCCTTGAGTTCCACCAGCAAACGTTCGGCGGTCTTCTTGCCCACGCCCGGCACTTTGGTCAGCGCCGAGGTGTCCTGGGACTGCACGCAACGCACCAGTTCATCGACTTCCAGGCTCGACATCAACGCCAGGGCCAGTTTTGGCCCTACACCATTGAGACGGATCAACTCGCGAAAAAAGTCTCGCTCACGCTTGCCGTAGAAGCCATAGAGTAACTGCGCGTCCTCGCGTACGACCAAATGGGTGTGCAAGGTCAGCGGTTCACCGACCGACGGCAAGCGATACAGCGTGGTCATGGGCACTTCCAGCTCATAGCCCAGACCATTTACATCCAGAATCAGGTGCGGCGGCTGTTTCTCAGCCAGAGTGCCGCGCAAGCGTCCAATCACGTTTCAGATCCTTGAGCGTTGGCCAGCCCGAGGCCAGCGACTGACAGAGCAAGGGTTTACGCCGACAACACAGGCGCAAAAAACCTCATTCCATAAAAAATGATTGCTGATGCTATCAGAGACGCAGGCGCCCGCCACGACTGCGTGCCGTACCCAGGCCATGCGGCAGCAGGCTGGATCGGGTGTGTGCGTGACAAATCGCGATGGCCAGGGCATCCGAGGCGTCGATTTGCGGCTTGCTGGTCAACTTGAGCATGTGCATGACCATCATCTGGACCTGCTCTTTATTCGCCGCGCCGGTACCGGTCACGGCCTGCTTGACCTGGGTCGCGGTGTATTCAGCGATTTCCAGGCTCTCTTCGGCACCGGCAACGATGGCCGCACCGCGGGCCTGGCCCAGTTTCAGCGCTGAGTCGGCGTTGCGGGCCATAAAGACCTTTTCAATGCCCATGGTCACCGGGCCGTAGGTCTGGATAACTTCACGCACACCGCGATAGACGATTTGCAGGCGCTCGTGCAACTCGCCGGAGCCCGTGCGAATGCAGCCCGACGCCACGTAAACGCAGCCACGCCCGGTATCGCGTACCACGCCATAACCGGTGATGCGCGAACCGGGGTCGATACCAAGGATTAAAGTCATAACGCCTGCAAAAAGAGATCGCGGTTGGCTGAGGATAACGGTGTAGGAGCTGCCGTAGGCTGCGATCTTTTACCTTTTAAAATCAAAAGATCGCAGCCTTCGGCAGCTCCTACAGTGTAAAGCGGGTGAAGGCTGCGATTTTTTGCCTTTTAAAATCAAAAGATCGCAGCCTTCGGCAGCTCCTACAGTGTAGAGCGGGTGAAGGCTGCGATCTTTATCAATGCATCAACCGAGCTGCGCGGCAACCGACTCCGCAATGTCGGCGTTGGAGTAGACGTTCTGTACGTCGTCCAGGTCTTCGAGCATGTCGATCAGCTTGAGGACCTTCTCGGCGCCTTCCAGGTCCAGTTCGGCACTGGTGGTTGGCAGCATGACGATTTCCGCGTCATCACCTTTGAAACCGGCCGCTTCCAGCGCGTTACGCACAGAATAGAAGCCAGCAAACGAGGTGAACACGTCGATCGAGCCATCGTCGTGGGTGACCACGTCATCGGCGTCGGCTTCCATGGCCGCTTCCATCAGTGCATCTTCATCGACGCCCGGCGCGAAGGAAATCTGCCCCTTGCGTTCGAACAGATAGGCCACCGAACCGTCAGTCCCCAGGTTGCCGCCACACTTGCTGAAGGCATGGCGAACGGCGGCTGCCGTGCGGTTACGGTTGTCGGTCATGCACTCGACCATCACCGCCACGCCACCGGGCCGTAGCCTTCGTAGCTGAGTTCGACCATGTCATCGGTGTCGGCTGCACCGGTACCGCGGGCGACCGCACGATCAATGATGTCGCGACTCATGTTGGCGCCGAGGGCTTTATCCAGCGCCAGACGCAGACGTGGGTTCGAGCCTGGATCACCGCCGCCCTGACGGGCCGCAACGGTCAGTTCACGAATCCACTTGGTGAAAATCTTGCCCTTCTTGGCATCCTGACGTTCTTTGCGGTGCTTGATGTTCGCCCACTTGGAATGACCCGCCATATCTCGCTCCGAATTCTCTTTGGAACATTGCCCGCCGCGCGTCTTCGCGCCGCCAGCAACAAAAAAATCTCGACCTGTAAAAAAGGCGCATCCCATAAGGATGCGCCTTCAGGGTCAGCCTTACTCAGCCTTTGGCGTTTCGCGCAGACGAATGTGCAGTTCGCGCAATGCCTTGGCATCTACAACACCCGGAGCCTGAGTCATTACATCGGCAGCACTCTGGGTTTTCGGGAAGGCAATGACTTCACGGATCGACTGGGCGCCGGTCATCAGCATCACCAGGCGGTCCAGACCGAAAGCCAGGCCACCGTGGGGCGGCGCGCCGTATTTCAGGGCATCGAGCAGGAAGCCGAATTTCTCTTCCTGTTCCGCTTCATCGATACCCAACAGACGGAACACCGTCTGCTGCATTTCCTTGCGGTGGATACGGATCGAACCGCCACCCAGCTCGGTACCGTTCAGGACCATGTCGTAGGCACGGGACAGAGCGGTCGCCGGGTTGGCTTCCAGTTCTTCCGGAGTGCACTTCGGCGCGGTGAACGGATGGTGCAAGGCACTGAAGCTGCCGTCGTCGTTTTCTTCGAACATCGGGAAGTCGACGACCCACATCGGCGCCCACTTGCAGGTCAGCAGGTCCAGATCGTTGCCGACCTTGATCCGCAGTGCACCCAGGGCTTCGCTAACGATCTTCGACTTGTCGGCGCCGAAGAACACGATGTCGCCATCGACCGCGCCAACACGATCAAGGATCACGTTGAGGTTGGCTTCAGGGATGTTCTTGACGATTGGCGACTGCAGGCCTTCAACACCCTTGGCGCGCTCGTTGACCTTGATGTACGCCAGGCCCTTGGCACCGTAGATGCCGACGAACTTGGTGTAGTCGTCGATCTGCTTGCGCGGCATGCTCGCCCCGCCTGGAACGCGCAAGGCGGCAATGCGGCATTTCGGGTCGTTGGCCGGGCCGCTGAACACCTTGAAGTCGACTTCTTTCAGTTGGTCGGCAACGTCCACCAGTTCCAGCGGGTTACGCAGGTCCGGCTTGTCGGAACCGTAACGACGCATGGCTTCTTCGAAGGTCATGTGCGGGAAGTCGCCGAATTCCAGATCCAGTACTTCCTTGAACAGGTTGCGGATCATTTGCTCGGTGATGCCCATGATCTCTTTTTCATCGAGGAAGCTGGTCTCGATGTCGATCTGGGTGAATTCCGGCTGGCGGTCAGCCCGCAGGTCTTCGTCACGGAAGCACTTGGCGATCTGGTAGTAGCGGTCGAAGCCGGCGACCATCAGCAGCTGCTTGAACAACTGTGGCGATTGCGGCAAGGCGAAGAACGAACCGGCGTGGGTGCGGCTCGGCACCAGGTAGTCGCGCGCGCCTTCCGGGGTGGCACGGGTCAGGATCGGCGTCTCTACGTCGAGGAAGCCGTTTTCATCCAGGAAGCGACGGATGCTGGTGGTCATGCGCGAACGCAGACGCAACTTTTCAAGCATTTCCGGGCGACGCAGGTCGAGGAAGCGATAGCGCAGGCGGGTTTCTTCGCCAACGTCGGAGAACTCGTTGAGCGGGAACGGCGGGGTTTCCGATTCGTTCAACACTTCCAGTTCGTAGCCCAGCACTTCGATCATGCCCGACGCCATGTTGGCGTTGGTGGCACCGGCCGGACGCAGGCGCACCTTGCCGGTGACCTTGACCACATATTCGCTGCGCACGCGGTCGGCGGCGGCGAAGGTTTCGGCGCGGTCCGGATCGAACACCACCTGGGCCAGACCATCACGATCACGGATATCGAGGAAAATCACCCCACCGTGGTCACGGCGACGGTGTACCCAACCGCAAAGAGTAATTTCCTGGCCTTCCAGGGCTTCGTTCAGCTGGCCGCAATAATGGCTGCGCATCATGGTAGTGGTTTCACTTCTCGTAATCGAAATTCGTTTGGAGACCTGGCGAACATCCGGCCCCTATTAAAGGTGCTGATGATGCAAGAGCTCACTCGTGTCGTTCAACTCAGGTTCCAGACCTTAGTCAGCTTTGTCGCCGCCGGCCAGATTCTTCTTGGAACCGGTCTTGAAGTCGGTTTCGTACCAGCCGGTGCCACTGAGGCGGAAACCCGGCATGGACAGCATCTTCTTGAGCTCTGGTGCCTGGCACGCAGGGCAGTCGACCAGCGGTGCTGCGCTGATCTTTTGAATGGCTTCCAACTGATGACCACAGGAAGCACATTGATAGTCGTACATCGGCATGGGGTTGTCTCGGCGATCAGATTGCTACCGCATACGCAGGGTTTTGCGGCAAAGAGCGGGATTATATCCATTAAATGCAGCCTGTGCAGCCGTAGACTGCACAGACCGACACACCGCCCACTCTGGCCACCACACAGGTGAGCCAGGCAAGGGGCGCGCACTACTTCAGGCTGTGTACAACGCAGACCACAGGTACCAGCTCGGTGAAATTCTTCACTCGCCGTGACGCAGATGAACCTCGCGGTCCACGTGGGACAACGGGGCACTGATCGAGCAGCCATTGAGCGTGGCCATTTCACTCACGATATCCCGATAGACCTGCTCCAGCCGCAGACAGGCCGCAAAACCGTTTCAAACGCACCGACCGAAAAAAGGTGCGCGCACAACGCCTCCCCCGGCGCCATCCGCGCACCGGCGTTGTTACTGATCCAGCAAGGAGCGCAGCATCCACGCGGTTTTCTCATGGACCTGCATACGCTGGGTCAGCAAGTCCGCCGTTGGCTCGTCACTGACTTTGTCCAGCAACGGGAAGATCCCCGCGCGGTGCGGGTTACCGCTTCCTGGCCGTCGACCAGTTGCTTGATCATGTTTTCGGCAGTGGGCACGCCCTCCTCTTCTTTGATGGAAGACAGACGCGCATAAACCGAATAGGCACCGGGTGCGGGAAAACCCAACGCACGGATTCGCTCGGCAATTGAATCGACCGCCAGGGCCAGTTCGGTGTATTGCTCTTCGAACATCAAGTGCAGGGTCCGAAACATGGGCCCTGTGACGTTCCAGTGGAAGTTGTGGGTTTTCAAATACAGCACATAGGTGTCCGACAGCAGGCGCGACAGCCCGTCGACGATGGACTTGCGATCCGCCTCGCTGATACCGATATCAATTGCCATGTTTACCCCCTAAAGGTGATGAAATTCATCCAACAAGTGCAGGACCACTGTAGCAAGGCTATGGACACACCGCTGCTTTGCAGGGCCGACAGGCCTGCGACAAATCGACTATGGGGGGGGCACCGCCGGACTCCCTGATTTGAGTAGCCGCAGCCTTTGCTGTTAAATAGGCAGTGTGTCGCCATGTCCCTATTTTTCGGGGTGTCGCGCATAGGCTGGTACCGGGTGCGTGTCCACCGCCTCTTATTGTTCTGAAGCGAACCGCGCTCAATCAGCTCCTCCTTGTGATCCGTCTTAACGTGAGTCAATCAAAATGTTGAAAATCGTCCACCTGCTAATGGGCGCAGCGGCCTTGCTGCTGTCCTTCATCCCTAGCCTGCGATCCGAAGCCGTACCTTACCTGCAACAACCCGATGCGCTGTACCTGGCCTTTTTCGGCCTGCTCAACCTGACCCTCGCTCCGGTTATTCCTTACTGGAACAAAGGTCCTCGTCATCAACTGCAAAACCTGGTCAGCTCCCTGCTGGTCCTGGCTGTCGTATTGCAAACCCTGACGTTGATCGCACCGATGCCGGTTATCGCCGGTCAACCTGCGGTGCTGTTCAGTCTGGTCATTACCCTGGTCGCCGTGCTCCTGCACCTGGCCATCAGCTTCTACAAATCGTCACCGTCCGCCGCCTCGCCAAGCTATGACATGAGCAACCGCGATACCGGCACCGTCAAGTGGTTCAACACCTCCAAAGGCTTCGGCTTTATTTCCCGCGACTCCGGCGATGATATTTTCGTGCACTTCCGGGCCATTCGTGGCGAAGGTCACCGCGTCCTGGTCGAAGGCCAGCGCGTGGAGTTCTCCGTGATGAATCGCGACAAAGGCCTGCAGGCCGAAGATGTGATTGCCGCATTGCCCCGTCGCTGATTCCAGGCGATAAAAAAACCGCGAGCAGCCTGGCTGTTCGCGGTTTTTTATTGCGTCGGCTTTTAGCCGGAGACTCAATGCCTTTGAGTCAGTAGTGCGGCGGTGGCGCCTCTTCCTCGGAAGATTCGAACTGGCCGACCATTTCTTCCTGGCGCCTCAGCAGCGCAGCCATTTGCAGTTGCAGGCGCTCGACCACTCGCTGTTGCGTGACCAGGATATCGTTCAATGACTGAATGGTGTCGTCCTGGAACGCCAGTTGGCTTTCCAGATCGTTGACGCGCTCTTCCAGGCCCATGTCTCAGCCCTCCAGAAACGTGAATTTGTCGGTCAAGACCAGGCGCAGCCGTTCGCGAATCACCGCGACCTGTTCGTCACTGTAGGGCTTGGCCGGGTGCTTGCCCCAGACCGGGGCTGGCCAGGCGGCATCCTCACGCTTGCGCACAATCACATGCATATGCAGTTGACTGACAACGTTACCCAGGGCGGCAACGTTCAGCTTGTCGGCGTCGAACGAGTCCTTGAGCATCTCCGCCAGGGCGGTGGTTTCCTGCCACAACTGCTGTTGATCTGCGACATCTAACTGAAATAACTCGCTGATATCCTCCCGTCGTGGCACCAGGATGAACCAGGGGTAGTTCGAATCGTTGGACAAGAGCAACCGGCAGAGGGGGAAGTCCCCGATCGGTAACGTGTCTTGTTGAAGTCGTGGATCTAAAGCGAACACTGTGCGCACTCCCGCCGGTTTCATCATTTTCAGCTTAGCGCCCCTCATCCGAGGCTGCGCGCCAAGCGACAGGACGGCAGCATACCTGCGAATGCCCCGGGCTTCACGACGAACCGTACTCATGGCCAGAGCGGCCTATTCAGCAACGCGGGACAAGCGCCCCGACATGAGACATTTTTTACTGGAGCGCACCATTACAGAACCGATAACCACAAAAAAAACGCTGGAATGACCCACTGATATCCGTACGTTTTCATGCCCTGAACGTGCGCACTGTGTGAATTCGGTACAGCGATTAAAATTTTTTGCACCAAAACCGCACAGCGCGTCTACGCTGAGTGCGTCGGGTTGCGCCAATTACTCACTTTTGGTGTGAACCGGTAACGTTTTTTGTGGTCGCCCGAGGAGCGCGATGTGGCAACACCATGCAAACCATGGCGTCAAGTGCAAACAAAACGCACTTGAAACCCCCGATTTTATGAGGTTTTTACAGCAGCAAGCAGGCCCACAGAAAAAAACAGCTGCGGATTTCCGGTTTGAGCACGCTTGTTGCATTCACACCCATATCGCCTATAAGCGCCCCGCTGGAAGTGGGAACCTTAAGGCAAATAAAAACAGTGGCAGGGTTGCCCGATGGAGATTCAAACGTTTCACCAGGGACTCTTTTTACCGATGCTCAAACCCAGAAAAACAACGCTAAAGTTGTCAATCCGGTTGCGTCGGGGCAGTGAATTTGCGACATCTACCGAGCCGTTTGCGACAGGGTCGTAAAGAAGCTGAAAGGTTAGATACGCAAGTATCGCCAACATTGTCGGCGTGATATAAGTTTGCGCCGACACAAAAAGAAAGAGCCGCCCAGATAATAAAACAGGTGGGACGGCAGTACTCTTCTAAAACCAAAGGAGCAAATCACGATGCGCGTGATGAAGTGGAGCATGATCGCACTGGCAGTTGCAGCAGCCGCCAGTACTCAATTGGCTACGGCCGCACCTTTCGTAAGTGACCAGGCTGAAGCCAAAGGTTTTGTAGATGGCAGCAAGTTAGACCTGCTGGTTCGTAACTACTACTTTAACCGTGACAACAAAAACGGCGCGAACGACCAGAAAGACTGGACCCAGGGCATTTTGGGCAACTTCAGCTCTGGCTACACCCAAGGGACTGTTGGCGTCGGCATTGATGCGTTCGGTTACCTGGCAATCAAACTGGACGGTGGCGACGGCACTGGCGGCACCGGCAACATGAGCCGCGACGCCGATGGCCACGTTAACAACAGCCAAGGCAAAGCCGGCGCTGCTGTTAAATTCCGCATTTCCAAAACCGAGCTGAAAATCGGTGACATGCAGCCAAGCACTGCTCCAGTGTTCGCTGTTGGTGGTTCCCGTATCCTTCCTCAAACTGCCAGCGGTTTCCAACTGCAAAGCAGTGAAGTCAAAGACCTTGACCTCGAAGGCGGCCACTTCACCTCGTCCACCAGCCAGGACCGCAACGCCCGTGACGGCGGCCTGTATGCGACCTACGCCGGTGTAGAAGCCAGCTCCATCGACTACGTCGGCGGCAAGTACGGCATCACCGACAACCTGACCGCATCGTTGTATGGCGCAAAACTGGAAGACATCTGGAACCAGTACTACGCCAACATGAACTACACCATCCCGCTGGGTGGCGATCAGTCGGTTAACCTGGACGGTAACATCTACCGCACCACCGACACCGGTAGCGCAAAAGCAGGCGAAATCAGCAACACCGCCTTCTCCCTGGCCGCGGCTTACTCGTTCTTGAAAGCACACACCCTGACCGTCGCTTTCCAGAAGGTTAACGGTGACACGCCGTTCGACTATATCGGTGTAGGTACGAACAACCGTGGTGGCGACTCGATTTTCCTCGCCAACTCCATCCAGTATTCCGACTTTAACGGCGCAGGCGAGAAATCGGCTCAAATCCGTTACGACCTGAAAATGGCCGAGTACGGCGTTCCTGGTCTGAGCTTCATGACCCGTTACGTTAAAGGTTGGGACATCGACGGTACCAAAACTCCAGCAGGTTCTGCTTACGCTGGCCTGTACGGCGAAGATGGCAAACACCACGAAACCAACCTGGAAGCCAAGTACGTAGTACAGACTGGCCCAGCTAAAGACCTGTCGTTCCGTATTCGTCAAGCATGGCACCGTGCCAACGCCGACGAGAAAGAAGGCGACATCAACGAGTTCCGCCTGATCGTTGACTACCCACTGTCGATCTTGTAATCGCAGTTGGTTAGTTAGTAAGCATAAAAAAGGCCCATCTTCGGATGGGCCTTTTTTTTAACTGTTGCACAGCACTTTAATGGTTAGCTTGCTACTCAATATCGCCTGACTCGTCAGTCAGGCATTAATTGAACTCAACCTCAATTCACCGATGCTTCCTGAACCACGCGAATAACCCGCTGTGGTAATGGAATATTAATACCGGCGGTCTTCAAACGATCGCGGGATTGTTCGTTGAACAGGAACATCACATCCCAGTAGTCCGCGGTCTTGACCCAAACACGCAGCGAAACAGTAATCGAACTGTCGCCGAGGGTCGAAATAACAGCCTGCGGTGCAGGCTCGGTCATGATTCGCTCGTCTTTAGCCAGTTCCAGCAACACTTCACGGGCTTTCTGCAGGTCCGCTTCGTAGTCCACGCCGACATCGAACACGACTTTACGAGTCGGCTGACGGTTGGTATTGGTGATAATGCCGTTGGACAGTACACCGTTAGGCACGATGACTGTCTTGTTGTCGCCCGTACGCAGGATCGTATGAAAGATCTGAATGCTGTCGACAGTACCTGCCGTGCCTTGAGCCTCGATCCAGTCACCAATGCGGAATGGACGGAACAACAGAATCAATACCCCGCCAGCGAAGTTCGCCAGGCTGCCCTGCAAAGCCAGACCGATGGCCAGGCCGGCCGCACCGATAGCTGCCACGAACGAAGTGGTTTCAACTCCGATCATCGAGGCGACGCTGACAATCAGCAGCACCTTGAGAATGATGTTGGCCAGGCTGCTGATAAAGCCCTGCAACGCCAGGTCAGCGTTACGCAGTGCGAGCAACCCGCCGAGCTTTTGCGCGACCTTATTGATCAACCACCAGCCGATGGCCAGGGTAATCACTGCCAGCAACACGCGGCTGCCGTATTCCATGATCATCGGAATCCAGGCTTGAGACGCCTTGACCAGATTGTCCACTTCAGTATTCAAGTCCATCTACTTTCTCCTGATTTCCGGCCATCCGGCACGCGAAAAATAAGCGGCAGAAAAGGCCCGCCGGGTTAAGCACAATCAAGGTGGGAGCGGGCTTGCTCCGGGCGGCGTTCCGACGAACGCGGTGTGTCATTCAACAGTGATGTTGGCTGATACGGCCCCTTCGCGAGCAAGCCCGCTCCCACAGGTTCCCGCGGTGAGAGCTTAGTCGCGGAAGTTGTTGAACTGCAGCGGCATGTCGAACGTCTTCGCGCGCAGGGCCGCGATGGCTTCCTGCAAATCGTCACGCTTCTTGCCGGTGATACGCACCTGCTCGCCCTGAATGGCGGCCTGGACCTTGAGCTTGGCGTCCTTGACGTGAGCGACGATTTTCTTCGCCAGCTCTTTGTCGATGCCTTCCTTGAGAACGGCTTCCTGTTTCATCAGCTTGCCCGATGCGTAGGCGTCCTTGACTTCAAGGCACTGCACATCGATTTTGCGCTTGACCAGAGCCAGCTTGAGGATCTCGATCATCGCTTCGAGCTGGAAATCGGCTTCAGCGGTCAGGTTGACAGCCAGGTCCTTTTCCTTGAACTCGAAGGTGCCCTTGCCTTTCAGGTCATAACGACGATCGAGTTCCTTGACGGCGTTCTCGACCGCGTTGGTGACTTCGTGTTTGTCCAGTTCGGATACCACGTCGAACGACGGCATGTAGTTTCTCCAATAAAAAGGCACGCTCGATAGCGATGGAGCGTGCTTGGCTTGCGGTTAAAATCGGGCTCATTATAACGGGTCTTTCCCCACCGATACTGCGAGCCTCACATGCCTGCCTCAAACCGAGCAAAAAGCTGATGTCCACCACCTGGCATATTCTGGGCGCCGGCAGCCTCGGCACGTTGTGGGCCACACGCCTGGCACGGGCCGGGGTTGCAGTCCGGCTGATCGTGCGAGATGAGCAACGCTTGCAGGCCTATCAAGCGGCCGGCGGTCTGACGCTGGTGGAACACGGTGTAGCAAAAACCTATGACATACCCGGCGAAACGCCCGACGGCGATGAGCCGATCAGTCGACTGCTGGTGGCCTGCAAAGCCTACGACGCCGAAAAAGCCGTGGCCCGACTGGCGCCGCGCCTGGCCCCTGGCGCCGAGCTGATTCTGTTACAGAACGGCCTCGGCAGCCAGGATGCCGTTGCCGCACGCGTGCCTCAGGCTCGCTGCATCAGCGCGTCGAGCACCGAAGGTGCGTTTCGTGATGGCGACTGGCGCGTGGTGTTCGCCGGTCATGGTTACACCTGGCTGGGGGACGCCGGTCATCCGGTTGCGCCGATCTGGCTGGATGATTTGAGCGCCGCCGGGATTCCCCACGAGTGGAGCACCGAGATCCTGACCCGCCTGTGGCGAAAACTTGCGCTCAACTGTGCGATCAACCCACTGACCGTGCTGCACGACTGTCGCAACGGCGGTTTACAGCAGCACCAGTGCGAAGTCGCCACCCTCTGCGCCGAGCTGACCGACTTGCTGGAGCGTTGCGGCCAACCGGCTGCCGCCGAACACCTGCAACAGGAAGTCGAGCGGGTGATCCAGGCCACCGCCGCCAATTACTCCTCGATGTATCAGGATGTGGCCCATCAGCGCCGGACCGAAATCAGCTACCTATTGGGTCATGTCTGCAAAGTCGCGGCCCGACACCAACTGAACCTGCCGCATCTCCATCAGCTTGAATCAAGGTTGGTCACCCATCTGCACAGCCTTGGATTGCCCAGCGACTGAGCAGCGGCTACGCTGGCCACTTGTTCCTTTGCAGCGATGAACCTGATGCCACTGCGCCAGCGCCTCGAAAACCTTCCCGTCGGCCAGAAACTGCTGGCCGCCCTGCTGGTGCTGTTGATCACCGTCCTGCTGGTCGCCAACCTGACCTTTATCAGCGCCGCGTATTACATTTCCCAGGAAAGCATGGCGCCCCAGGCCTTGCAGACCATCGGTCGACTGGTGTCCAACCCGAGCCTGGTGTCCGAGGCATTGAAGTCGCCACAAAGCGCCGATCGCCTGCTCAACGAACTCAACAGCTATTCACCGTTGCGTGCTGCGGCGCTCTATGACGGCAACGGCGAACGCCTGGCGCAATTGCAGCACGGCGACAAGCTCAGGCTGCCCGAGCGCTACAAGCACATCGAAGCCTGGCAAGCCACAGAGTTTCGCAGCAATCAAATCATCACCCTGCCCCGCCCCGGCACCGATCCAGGCCACCTGCTCCTGGTGGCCAGCAGCGAACTACCGATGGCGTTCTACACCGGGACCCTGACTGCGAGCCTGGGAATCCTGATCTTCAGCGTGCTGCTGTGGCTGGTGATCGCCCGGCAGATCAAACGCCTGATTACCCGACCGATTCATGAACTCGAAGAGCTGTCCCGGCAGGTCACCCGCGAAGAAAACTACGCCCTGCGCGCCTCCCGGGGCAACCACGATGAAATCGGCAGCCTCGCCGAGGCGTTCAATACCATGCTCTCGCGCATTGAAGCCCGGGAGCAGCAGCTCAAACGCGCCCGGGACGATTCCCAGGCCGCTTACGATCAGGCCCAGGGCCTGGCGGAAGAAACCCGCCATACCAACCGCAAGCTGGAACTGGAAGTCCAGGTCCGGAGCAAGATAGAGAAGAAGCTCACCGGTTTCCAGAACTACCTCAACAGCATCATCGACTCCATGCCATCGGCGTTGATCGCCCTCGACGAGCAGCTCTACGTAACCCAGTGGAATCAGGAAGCCAGCGCCTTGTCCGGCACGCGCCTGGATGAAGCACTGAACCAGCCGATCTTCCTGGCGTTCGAACCGCTCAAGCCGTTTCTGCCGCAACTCAAGCAAACCGTCGAGCAGCACACCGTGGCCAAGATCGAGCGGGTGACCTGGTTCAAGGACGACGAACCCAAGCACTACGCCCTGACCTTCTACCCGCTGATGGGGGGTGCCGGGCGCGGCGTGGTGATCCGGATCGATGACATCACCCAGCGTTTGTCCCTGGAAGAAATGATGGTGCAGTCGGAAAAAATGCTCTCGGTCGGTGGCCTCGCGGCCGGTATGGCCCACGAAATCAACAACCCGCTGGGCGCGATCCTGCACAACGTGCAGAACATCCGTCGACGCCTGTCTCCCGAACTGCCGAAAAACCTCGAAACCGCCGAACAACTGGGGATCGAACTGGACGTGGTCAATCGCTACCTGCAAGGCCGGGAAGTGCCGCAGTTGCTCGATGGCATCCAGCAGGCCGGCGCACGGGCGGCAAAGATTGTCACGCACATGCTCAGCTTCAGCCGTCGCAGCACCCGGCAAATGGCGCCGTGCGACCTGCCGGCATTGATCGATCAAGCGGTGGACATCGCCGGCAATGACTTTGACCTGGCCATCGGCTTCGACTTCAAGGGCCAGGCGATCATTCGCCAGTTCGACCCGGCGCTGGGCCCGGTGCCCGGCACCGCCAACGAACTGGAACAGGTGCTGCTCAACTTGCTGAAAAACGCTGCCCAGGCCATTCATCAACGCGAAGACGACCGCGAACCGGGGCGGATAATCCTGCGCACCAAGCTCAATCCGCCCTGGGCGGAAATCCAGGTCGAGGACAACGGCGTCGGCATGAGCGAGAACGTGCGCAAACGCACCTTCGAACCGTTCTTCACCACCAAGGAAATCGGCCAGGGCACCGGCCTTGGGCTGTCGGTGTCGTATTTCATCATCACCAACAACCACAAGGGTCAGATGGAAGTGCAGTCGACCCTGGGCCAAGGCACCTGCTTTACCTTGCGCCTGCCGTTGGCGGGCACCCCGCTCGTCTCTCAAGAACTCAATCAGCTACCGAGGTAACCATGGGCTTTCGCTTGTCGAAGATTTACACCCGCACCGGCGACAAAGGCGAAACCGGCCTGGGCGATGGCCGACGCGTGGCCAAGGATCACCCGCGGATCGAAGCGATTGGCGAAGTCGATACGCTGAACAGTCAGGTTGGCGTGTTGCTGGCCGGGTTGGCCACTGAAAGCGTCACGTATCCGGGTTTGAACGAAGTGATCGAGGTGCTGGCGCCCTGTCAGCATCGGCTGTTCGACCTTGGCGGTGAACTGGCGATGCCGGTGTATCAGGCACTGAACGCAGCGGAAATCGAGCGGCTGGAAGCGGCCATTGATGTCTGGAATGAAGAGTTGGGTCCGCTGGAGAATTTCATTCTGCCGGGCGGTTCGGTGCTGATTGCCCAGGCCCACGTCTGCCGCAGCCTGGCTCGCAGTGCGGAACGGCGCTGTCAGCATTTGAATGCCGTGGAACCGCTGGCCGGGGTTGGCCTGGCGTATATCAATCGATTGTCGGATTTGCTGTTCGTGGCGGCAAGGTTGATTGCCAAGCGCCAGGGGATTGCCGAGATATTGTGGCAGCCGGCGGCCAAACCTCAGGTTTAGTCGGCGCCTTTGACGACGCCATCGCGGGCAAGCCTTGCGCCTACGGTTTTGTCTCGTTCACAAAATCCGCGAACAACATCGAACCTGTAGGAGCAAGGCTTGCCCGCGATAGCGCCGGTCGCATCACCGCAAAATCAAGCCTCCGGCCAAAACGCCCGAATCCCCGCCACACCCTGCGCTCCCGCATCCCAGGCCTTCTGACGCTCCGTCGGGCCAACACCACCCAACAGGAACACCGGTTTGCTGAAGCCTTCAATCAGGGTTTTCGCCTGTTCCCAGCCCAACGGCTGAGCATCCGGGTGCGTCTGGGTCGGCTGCACCGGCGACAAGGTCACAAAGTCGACGCCCATCTGCTCGGCCAATGCCAGTTCTTCAGCGTTATGGCAGGACGCCGCCAACCAGCGCGACGCCGGCAGCGGCCGGCCGGCCGCCGCGTACTTACGCAACTGTGCGGCGGTGATGTGCCAACCGGCGGACGGGAAGTCTCCCAGCCACTCGAACGGCCCTTTGATCATCAACTGCGCCTTGCCTGCACACAGCCCCGCCGCATCCACTGCCAGATCGCGGTATTTAGGGTCGTAGCCGTTGGGCGCCCGCAACACAATCAACTTGATGCCACCGGCAATGGCTTTCTGGATACCGCGTAGCAGCGCCGGGGTTTCGAGGTCGTCCGGGGTAATCAGGTACTCCGCCGGCAGCCGCGCGGCCGCAACGATCGGCTGGTTGGCCGCCGGGAACTCGTAGTTCAGCAGATCACGGGGCGCAACCCACTCCAACGGCTGGCCTTCGGCGCCGTGAGGCTCGCCGGTAAACACCGAGACTTCCCAGACATCCAGCAACACCTGCTTGTCCGGGTAATCGTGTTGAACCTTGATCAGCGGTCGCGCAGCACCGACGATAATCCCCAACTCTTCCTGGAGCTCACGGGCCAGGGCCGTTTCGACGGACTCGTCGGCCTCGACCTTGCCACCGGGAAACTCCCACAAACCGCCCTGATGCTGGGTATCGGCACGGCGGGCGATGAGGATCTTGCCGGCGCTGTCACGGATAACAGCGGCGGCGACGTGTACTCGTTTCACTGCGTTACCTCCTCCAGAGCGTCCTTGTGCCAAGCCTTGAAGGCTGGCCATTGGTAAATCGTTTCGACGTAGGCTTCATCCACGGCGGGCAGCTTCACCCGATAAGTGCGCAGACGCACGGCAATCGGTGCGAAGAATGCATCGGCCAGCGTCGCACCGCCGAACAGGAACGGACCGGTTTCGGTGGCAACCGCGCGGCATTCAGCCCACAACGCCAGCATCCGCTCGATGTCTGCCTGAGCATCCGCCGGGGTCGAGGCCAGCGCTTCATTGCGGCTCAGGTCAAACGACATGTTGCTGCGCAAACCAAAGAAACCGCTGTGCATCTGCGCGCAAGCCGAACGCGCCTGGGCGCGGGCGGCGGTGTCTTGGGGCCAGAGACCGGCGTCGGGAAACTGCTCGGCCAGATACTCGGCAATCGCCAGCGAATCGGCGATGACGCCGTGTTCGGTTTTCAGCAGCGGGACTTTGCCGGTCGGCGAATGCTTGAGCAGGCGTTCACGGGTATCCGGCTGGCCGAGTTTGATCAGTTCTTCGGTGTAAGGAGCACCGGCCAGATCGAGGGCCAGTGCACCGCGCAGGGACCAGGAGGAAAGCAGTTTGTCGCCGATGATCAGGTGCAGGCTCATGTTTTGGCGCCTTTTGATGAAGGTAGCAGCCAGAATCTCTAGCGTCTGGTGGTCCGCCTTCGCGAGCAAGCCCGCTCCCACAGGAGATTTGTGAACGCCACAGATCAACTGTGGGAGCGGGCTTGCTCGCGAATGAGGCGACTCGGTCTTACGTACGGTACTCCGCGTTGATCTTCACGTATTCGTGGGACAGGTCGGTGGTCCAGATGGTTTCGCTGCAATCGCCGCGACCCAACTCGATACGGATGGTGATTTCTTCCTGCTGCATCACCGCCGAGCCCTGGGCTTCGGTGTAGGTCGATGCGCGAGCGCCATGGCTGGCGATGCACACATCCCCCAGGAACACGTCGATCTTGCTCACGTCCAGGTTCGGCACGCCGGCACGGCCGACAGCGGCCAGGATGCGGCCCCAGTTCGGGTCGGAGGCAAACAGCGCGGTCTTGATCAGCGGCGAGTGGGCCACGGTGTAACCGACGTCCAGGCACTCCTGGTGATTGCCGCCGCCGTTGACTTCAACGGTCACGAACTTGGTGGCGCCTTCGCCGTCACGCACGATGGCCTGGGCCACATCCATGCAGACTTCGAACACGGCTTGCTTGAGCTTGGCGAACAGTTCGCCGGTGGCGCTGGTAATTTCCGACAACGCGGCCTGACCGGTGGCGATCAGCATGCAGCAGTCGTTGGTCGAGGTGTCGCCGTCGATGGTGATGCGGTTGAACGACTTGTTGGCGCCGTCCAGCAGCAGGTTTTGCAGCACCTCGCGAGAGACTTTGGCGTCGGTCGCGATGTAACCGAGCATGGTCGCCATGTTCGGACGAATCATGCCCGCGCCTTTGCTGATGCCGGTGACGGTGATGGTCACGCCGTCATGCTGGAACTGGCGGCTGGCACCTTTGGGCAGGGTGTCGGTGGTCATGATGCCGGTGGCGGCAGCTTCCCAGTTATTCACCGACAGGTCGTCGAGGGCAGCTTGCAACGCGCCTTCGATTTTCTCGACCGGCAGTGGCTCGCCGATCACACCGGTGGAGTACGGCAGCACCAGGCTTGCATCGACGCCGGTCAGTTCAGCCAGTTTGGCGCAGGTGCGCTCGGCAGCCGCCAGGCCGGGTTCGCCGGTGCCGGCGTTGGCATTGCCGGTGTTGGTCAGCAGGTAACGCACCGGGCCTTGCACACGCTGCTTGGCCAGGATCACGGGAGCTGCGCAAAACGCGTTCAGGGTGAACACGCCCGCGACCGTGGAACCTTCAGCACAGCGCATGACCACGACATCCTTGCGCCCCGGGCGCTTGATGCCGGCCGAAGCGATACCGAGTTCAAAACCGGCAACCGGGTGCAACGTTGGCAAAGGACCAAGACCAACAGCCATGAATGCGCTCCTTTAAAAATGATGTCAGCACCGTCATCAGGAAGAACGGTGGGTTTAAATGGCAAAACGCCGCGACGGCTGATGCCGGTCGCGGCGCGGGTATTTCAGCGTACTAAACGGGTTTTACTGGATCTGCCCGTGGCAATGCTTGAATTTCTTGCCCGAACCGCAGTAGCACAGTTCGTTACGGCCCAGCTTCTGTTCGTTGCGTACCGGCGCGACAGCCAAGGCTACATCGACCTCTTCACCGAGCAGTTCCGGTTGCTCAAGACCTGGCGCTTCGTCATGCAGGAACTGCATGCGCGCGGCCAGTGCTTCGGCTTCCTGACGCAGGCGCTGCTCTTCTTCGACCGGATCTTCGCGGCGAACCTGAACGTGCGACAGCACACGGATCGAGTCGCGCTTGATCGAATCCAGCAGATCGGAGAACAGCGTGTAGGACTCGCGCTTGTATTCCTGCTTCGGGTTCTTCTGAGCGTAACCACGCAAGTGGATGCCGTGACGCAAGTGGTCCATGGTCGACAGGTGGTCTTTCCACAGATCGTCCAGAACGCGCAACACGATTTGCTTCTCGAAGCTGCGCAGCGCTTCGACGCCCGCCTGGTCTTCTTTCTCGTTATACGCCGCGATCAGCTCGTGCATCAGCTTCTCGCGCAGGGTTTCTTCGTACAGGTGATCGTCTTCGTCGAGCCATTGCTGAATCGGCAGTGCCACGCCGAAGTCGCTCTGCAAGGTGGCTTCCAGACCGGCCACGTCCCACTGCTCTGGCAGCGATTGCGGTGGAATGTGCGCACTGACGGTAGCGTTGAGTACGTCCTGACGGAAGTCGGCGATGGTTTCACCGATGTTGTCGGCGGCCAGCAACGTGTTACGCATGTGATAGATCACTTTACGCTGTTCGTTGTTGACGTCGTCGAACTCGAGCAGTTGCTTGCGAATGTCGAAGTTACGGCCTTCGACCTTGCGCTGGGCCTTCTCGATGGCGTTGGTCACCATGCGGTGCTCGATCGCTTCACCGGACTGCATGCCCAGGGCTTTCATGAAGTTCTTCACCCGGTCAGAGGCGAAGATGCGCATCAGGCTGTCTTCCAGCGACAGGTAGAAGCGGCTCGAACCGGCGTCACCCTGGCGACCGGCACGACCACGCAACTGGTTGTCGATACGGCGCGATTCGTGACGTTCGGACGCGATCACCTGCAGGCCACCGGACTCCAGCACTTGCTGGTGACGTTTCTGCCAGTCAGCCTTGATCTGGGCAATTTGCTCAGGGGTCGGGTCTTCCAGCGAAGCCACTTCCACTTCCCAGTTACCGCCCAACAGGATGTCGGTACCACGACCGGCCATGTTGGTGGCGATGGTCAGTGCGCCTGGACGACCGGCCTGGGCAATGATCTCGGCTTCCTTTTCGTGGAACTTGGCGTTCAGAACCTTGTGTTCGATACCTTCTTTCACGAGCAGGCTGGACATGTGCTCAGACGTTTCAATGGTCGCAGTACCCACCAGCACCGGACGGCCCTGGGTCATGCATTCCTTGATGTCGGCGACGATGGCGGCGTACTTCTCGTCCGCGGTGAGGAACACCAGGTCGTTGTAGTCTTTACGCGCCAGCGGCTTGTTCGGCGGGATAACCATCACCGACAGACCGTAGATCTGGTGGAATTCGAACGCTTCGGTGTCCGCTGTACCGGTCATGCCGGACAGCTTGTTGTACAGACGGAAGTAGTTCTGGAACGTGGTCGAGGCCAGGGTCTGGCTTTCGGCCTGAATGTTCAGCTCTTCCTTGGCTTCAATCGCCTGGTGCAGGCCTTCGGACAAGCGACGACCCGGCATGGTACGACCGGTGTGTTCGTCAACCAGCACGACCTGACCGTCCTGCACGATGTATTCGATGTTGCGATGGAACAGCTTGTGCGCACGCAGACCGGCATAAACGTGGGTCAGCAGGCCCAGGTTATGCGACGAGTACAGGCTCTCGCCTTCAGCCAGCAGGCCAACGCGGGTCAGCATATCTTCGATGAATTGGTGACCGGCTTCGTTGAGCTCGACCTGACGGGTCTTCTCATCGACGGTGTAGTGGCCAGCCTTGGTGACTTCGCCTTCGACTTCTTCGACGTGCAGTTCCAGCTGCGGGATCAGTTTATTGATCTCGACATACATTTTGGAGCTGTCTTCGGCCTGACCGGAAATGATCAGCGGAGTACGGGCTTCGTCGATGAGGATGGAGTCGACTTCGTCGATCACGGCAAAATTGAGTTCGCGCTGGAATTTTTCTTCCATGCTGAACGCCATGTTGTCGCGCAGGTAGTCGAAACCGAATTCGTTGTTGGTGCCGTAAGTAATGTCGGCGGCGTAAGCCAGGCGTTTCTCTTCCGGCGGCTGGAACGGCGTGACCACGCCGACCGTCATGCCAAGGAATTCGTAGAGCGGACGCATCCAGTTGGCGTCACGACGGGCCAGGTAGTCGTTCACCGTCACAACGTGCACGCCCTTGCCGGACAGCGCGTTCAGGTAAACACCCAGTGTTGCCACCAGGGTCTTGCCTTCACCGGTACGCATTTCCGCGATCATGCCTTCATGCAAGGTCATGCCGCCGATCAGCTGGACATCGAAGTGGCGCATACCCATGACGCGCTTGCCGGCTTCGCGGGCGACCGCAAAGGCTTCTGGCAGCAGCTTGTCGAGGGTTTCCCCTTTGGCGATGCGGGCCTTGAACTCGTCGGTCTTGGCACGCAATTGATCGTCCGAAAGGGCCACCATTTGCTCTTCGAAGGCATTGACGAATTGCACCGTCTTGAGCATGCGTTTGACTTCACGCTCGTTCTTGCTTCCAAAAAGTTTCTTTAACAAAGGCGCAAACATATCGGCAGGATCTTCCACACTAAAGGGATGGAGGGCGGCCCCGTGAGTCGCCCGAGCAGCCCTCATGGCCGCATGCGAACGAGCATTCTACCCGGAAACGATGGAGAGGAAAGTGGCGTTATTCCACGATGCTGGCACAGCGCTGTGACGGGGCTCACTTACAATAAGGCCTTTTCTGCCAGTTTCAACCCGGACAAGTACGAAGTTAACCATTGATTTAATGGATAAAGCGTCGCCAGGACGATGGGTGGGGTGCGGGCAGGCCTTTCTGCTAAGATGGCCGCTCTGTTACTTCAGGTGTCTGATCATGGCATTTCGCCCTCTTACGGCCAGAGCACCCGCCGTTCTGCTTCGCGAAGCCAAACCGCTGAAGGCCATCTTCGGCCACGCTCAACGCCTGGGTCATTTACAACGTCTGCTGGAAAGCCAGTTGCAGCCCGCCGCCCGCGAGCACTGCCATGTGGCGTCGTGGCGCGAAGGCAGTTTGCTGCTGATCGTCACCGACGGTCACTGGGCAACGCGCCTGCGTTATCAGCAAAAGCGTCTGCAACGGCAATTGCAGCTGTTTGATGAGTTTGCCAGCCTGACCCGGATTCTGTTCAAGGTTCAGCCGCCGACCGTTCAGCAGGGCGCGGCGGGGCATACCATCAGTTTGTCCCTTGATGCCGGCGCGACGATTCAGGCGACGGCCGATGGCATCACCGATCCGAACCTGCGGGCGGCGCTGGAGCGCCTGGCGGCACACGCCAGACCCAAGGATTAAAAGCAAGATCAAAAGATCGCAGCCTCCGGCAGCTCCTACAGGGGAATGCGTTCTCTGTAGGAGCTGCCGAAGGTTCGGGCCGCGTTCGGACGATCTTTTGCTTTTAGCGGCGTTTGCTGCCGCCGAGCAATGACCCCATCAGCCCGCGAACCAACTGTCGGCCCAACTGATTTGCCGCCTGTCGCATCGCCGATTTAAGTGCCTGCCCTGCCGCCGTCCCCAGAAATTCCCCGGCCTTGTCGGTGAAGCTCGGCTCTTCTGGCGCAGGCTTTCCGGGCACCGCCTCGGCCTCCGGCGCCAGGTTTTTGCGTGCCATCAGCACTTCATACGCCGATTCACGGTCGATCGGTTTGTCGTAGCGCCCCTTGAACGGCGACCCGGCGATCAGCAGCGTGCGTTCGGTTTCGGTCAACGGCCCGATCCGCGATTGCGGCGGTGCAACCAGCACTCGCTGGACCATCTCCGGCGTGCCCTTGTCCTGCAAGGTGCCGACCAGCGCCTCGCCGATCCCCAGCTCGGTCAATACCGCCAAGGCATCAAACGCCGGGTTCGGCCGGAAGCCTTCAGCCACAGCACGCAATGACTTCTGCTCCCTGGCGGTAAACGCCCGCAAGCCATGTTGAACACGCAGGCCGAGCTGCGCCAGCACGTCGTCCGGCAAGTCCCCCGGTGACTGGGTGACGAAATACACGCCGACGCCTTTGGAGCGAATCAGCCGCACCACTTGCTCCAGCCGATCCTGCAACGCCTTGGGCGTGCCGGCGAACAACAAGTGCGCCTCGTCGAAAAACAACGCCAGCAGTGGTTTGTCCGCATCGCCGCGCTCCGGCAGTTGCTCGAACAGTTCAGCCAATAACCACAGCAGGAACGTCGCGTAGACCTTCGGCGCTTCGTGCACCAGACGGCTGGCATCGAGCAGGTGAATACGCCCGCGACCATCGGCGGCCGGTTGCAGAATGTCTTCAAGTTGCAGCGCCGGTTCGCCGAACAGCGCTTCGGCGCCCTGTTGTTCCAGGGTCGCCAACCGCCGCAACAGGGCCTGACTGGAACCGGTGGTCATTAATGCCGCGTCGTCGCCCAGCAATTGCGGGTTGTCTCGCAGGTGATTGAGCAGCGCTTTCAAATCCTTGAGGTCCAGCAGCAACAGGCCTTCGCGGTCCGCGACCTTGAACGCGGCGTACAGCGCCGACTGTTGGCTGTCGGTCAGCTCCAGCAGGGCGCCGATCAGCAACGGCCCCATTTCACTCAGGGTGGTGCGCAACGGATGACCGGTCTCACCGTGAATGTCCCACAACGTCACCGGATACGCCTGCGGCGTGTAATTGAGCCACGGCATCCCGGCGATCCGCTCGGCAACCTTGCCTTGCGGGTTGCCGGCGGCACCGAGACCGCACAGATCACCTTTGATGTCGGCGGCAAATACCGCCACTCCGGCATCGCTAAACGCTTCGGCCAGGCGCTGCAGGGTCACGGTTTTGCCGGTGCCGGTGGCGCCCGCGACCAAACCGTGACGGTTCGCCAGGCGCATGGCCTGGGCGATCGGCTGCCCCGCGAGGTTGGCGCCGATAACGAGTTGCGATGAGTCAGGCATTTTGTCACCCATGGTTAATCTTTGATCCTTCACGGCCGATAAAAAGAGGCGAGAGACCAGACTGAAAAGAGCGTCGGTAATTCCCTAAGGAGAGACGGAATATCAGCTTACTTTCACCACTGCCCGTTTGGCGCGTCTTTATAAAAGCACGCCCTGGACATTTAGACCTTAGCGGACCCCCCAAGCCATGAACAAAAATCTGCGCTTCAGCCATAAAATCCTGCTTGCCGCCGCCCTGATCGTTATTGCTGCCTTTGCCTCGTTCACGTTGTACAACGACTATTTGCAACGCAATGCGATTCGCCGCGATCTGGACAACTATCTGCAAGAAATGGGCAGCGTTACTGCCAAAAACATTCAAACCTGGCTGGCCGGTCGCAGCCTGCTGATTGAAAACCTGTCGCAAACCGTTGCGCTGAACCCAGAGGCTGGCAACGTCTCTAACCTGCTTGAGCAGAAGGCGGTGACTTCAACGTTCATGGGCGCCTACCTGGGCAACAAGGATGGCTCCTTTATCATCCGCCCGGACAGCAAGATGCCCGACGGCTATGACCCGCGTGCCCGCCCTTGGTACAAGAGTGCCCAGAGCAGCAGCGGTTCTGCCTTGACTGAACCGTACATCGATCTGGCGTCCGGCCAATTGGTGATATCCATTGTTAACAGCGTGCTCAAGGATGGACAGAATATCGGCGTGGTCGGCGGCGATTTGAGCCTGCAAGTGATCGCCGACAGCCTCAACGCGCTGGACTTCGACGGCATGGGTTATGCCTTCCTGGTCAGTGCCGACGGCAAGATCCTGGTTCACCCGGACAAAGCGCTGGTGATGAAAACCCTCAAGGACGTCTACCCGCAGGACACGCCGGTCATCGGCAATCAAGCGAGCGAAATCCAGGTTGATGGCAAAACCCGCATCGTGGCGTTTACCCCAATCAAAGGGCTGTCCTCGGTCAACTGGTACATCGGCCTCTCCGTGGACAAGGGCAAAGCTTTCGCCATGCTCAGTGAGTTCCGCACCTCGGCAATCATCGCGACCATCATTGCCGTGGCGATTATCATCGCCCTGCTCGGCATGCTGATCCGCATCCTGATCCAGCCGTTGCACGTCATGACCCGCGCCATGGAAGACATCGCCGACGGTGAAGGCGACCTGACCAAACGCCTGACTATCCAGAACCAGGACGAGTTCGGCCTCCTCGGCACCGCGTTCAACCGCTTCGTGGAGCGGATTCATACGTCGATTCGCGAAGTGTCCTCGGCTACCGGGCAGGTCAACGAAGTGGCGTTGCGTGTGGTTGCTGCCTCGAACTCGTCGATGTTCAACTCCGACCAGCAAGCCTCGCGCACCAACAGCGTAGCCGCAGCGATCAACCAGCTCGGCGCCGCTGCCCAGGAAATTGCTCGCAACGCCGCACAAGCATCGAATCAGGCCAGCGACGCCCGCAGCCTGGCCGAAGACGGTCAGCAAGTGGTGGATCGCAGCATCAAGGCGATGAATCAGCTGTCGAGCATGCTCAGCGCGTCGAGTACCAACATCGAGTCGCTGAACAGCAAAACCGTGAACATCGGGCAGATTCTCGAAGTGATCACCAGCATCTCCCAGCAAACCAACCTGCTGGCCCTCAACGCGGCCATTGAAGCGGCACGTGCCGGTGAAGCCGGGCGCGGGTTTGCGGTAGTGGCCGACGAAGTTCGTAACCTGGCGCACCGCACTCAGGAGTCGGCGCAACAGGTGCAAACCATGATCGAGGAGTTGCAAGTCGGTGCCCGTGAATCCGTGAGCACCATGAGCGAAAGCCAACGCCACAGCCAGGACAGCGTGGAAATCGCCAACCTGGCCGGCGAACGCTTGAACAGCGTGACCTTGCGTATCGGCGAGATCGACGGGATGAACCAGTCGGTGGCCACCGCTACCGAGGAACAGACGGCGGTGGTGGAGTCGATCAACGTCGACATTACCGAGATCAACACGCTGAACCAGGAAGGCGTGGAGAACCTGCAGTCGACGTTACGGGCGTGCTCGGACCTTGAGCAGCAGGCTGCGCGGTTGAAGCAGTTGGTCGGCAGTTTCCGTATTTAAGCCGCTCTTGCGGGCCTCTTCGCGAGCAGGCTCGCTCCCACAGTAGATCGTCGGTGCGAATACATTTGTGTCTGACCGAAATCCATTGTGGGAGCGAGCCTGCTCGCGATAGCGGTCTGGCAAACACCACAAAATCCCGCTGACACCCCGCCCGCCCCACAACCCGCACCTGAACATCTATCCTTCATAAAGGTCAACCAAAGGAGTGCCACCGACCGGAGGGATGTTCACCGTGCATATCGCTGACATAACCATGTTCTACGCCCCTGCCAGCGGTGGCGTGCGCACTTATCTGGATGCCAAGCACCGTCGCCTGAGTGTAAAACCGGGTATTCGTCACAGTTTGCTGATCCCGGGCAAACACCTGAGCGAGCAGGACGGTGTGTACAAGGTTCCCGCCCCCGCCCTGCCCTTCGGCAAGGGTTATCGCTTCCCCCTTCGCCTCGCGCCGTGGCGCAATGTCTTGCAGGATTTGCAGCCCGACCTGATCGAAGTCGGCGACCCTTACCTCACCGCCTGGGCGGCGCTGGATGCCCGGCGCCAACTCGATGTGCCGGTGATCGGCTTTTATCATTCGGACTTGCCACTGTTGGTCAGCAATCGCATGGGCCATTGGGTAACCACCAATGTTGAAGCCTATGTCCGTAAGCTCTATGGCAACTTCGACCGCGTGTTGGCGCCGAGCCAGGTCATGGCGGACAAACTGATCGGTCTGGGGGTGCGCAATGTGTTCGTGCAACCGCTGGGTGTTGACCTGCAAACCTTTAACCCGAGTCACCGCGATCCGGACCTGCGGGCCGAACTGGGGGTTGATGAAGACACCCGGCTGCTGATCTTCGCCGGCCGTGGCTCCAAGGAGAAAAACCTGCCGGTGTTGCTCGGTTGCATGCAACGCCTGGGGCCTCGCTATCACTTGCTGTTGGTGGGTTCATCGATGCCGGCCCAGGTGCCGGACAACGTCACGGTGGTCGATGAGTTCTGCCCGGCGGCGCAGGTCGCGCGATTGATGGCCAGTGCCGATGCGTTGCTACATGCCGGCGATCAGGAGACCTTCGGCCTGGTGATCCTCGAAGCCATGGCCAGCGGCATTCCGGTCATCGCTGTGGCGGCCGGGGCTTTTCAGGAAATTGTCACCGTTCAATGTGGTCTGCTGTGCGCGCCCAACAACCCCCAGGCCATGGCCAACGCGGTGCGCGAGTTGTTCAGTCAGGGCAGCGTCGCGTTGGGTCAGTTGGCCCGGCAACATGTGGAACGGCACTACGCCTGGGACGCGGTGGTCAACAGCCTGTTGGGCCACTATCACGCGGTGCTCGGCAGCCAATGGCCGCTGAGCGTCAATGCTTGAATCCATGAGCGCGCCCGCCCTGCTATTGGTGCTGCATGACGTGGCACCGCAGACCTGGGCCGATTACCAGCCTTTCGTCGAAGCCGTCGATGCCTTGGGCGGCGTGCCGATGACCTGGCTGGTAGTGCCCGACTTCCACAAACACAATGCCCTCCAAGCCCATCCGGGGTTTCGGCGACTGCTGAGCAGCCGCCTCGCCCTGGGTGACGAATTGGCCCTGCACGGCTACTTTCACTGCGATGACAGCCCGCCGGCAACGACGCCACGGGACTGGTTTATGCGGCGGATCTACACTCACGAAGGCGAGTTCTACAGCCTGTCCCGGAAAGCGGCCCTTGCCCGCCTGCGCGCCGGCATTGAAGTATTTGATCGTTACCGTTGGCCATTGCAGGGTTTTGTCGCACCCGCCTGGCTGATGAGCGAAGGTACGCGTCAGGCCTTGCGTCAGTTGCCATTGAGTTACACCAGCGACCCACAACATCTGTATCGTCTGCCAGACTTCACTGCGATCGATGCCCCAGGGCTGGTGTGGAGTGCCCGAAGCGCCTGGCGCCGGGGTCTGTCGAAACTCGTCAGCGATCAACGTGAACAACGCTGGCAGCAAGCACCGGTGATTCGCCTGGGCTTGCACCCGGTGGACATGCGCCATGAATTCTCGCGCAATTACTGGCTGCAAACCCTTAAACGCTTGCTCGACGAGGGCCGTGTGCCGATGACCAAGGCCAACTGGCTGACACTGCAAAATGACCGTCTCGGCCGCGCCGCATGAGTCGCGGCATTCTGCTGTTCCTCGCCTTGCTGGCGGCGGTGCTGATCCCGCTGGTGCTGGGCGGTAATGAAACCTGGTCGCGACTGCAGAACTTTCCATTGAGCGAGTTGCTGATCATGTTCGCCATGATCCTGCTCTGCTGGGTGGTCAACACGATGCGTTTGCGCCTGTTGCTCGGCGACCAGCGCGACAAGGTCACCCGCATCAAAAGCCTCGGGGTGGTGATGGCCGCCGAGTTCGCCTACTGCGCCACACCCGGCGGCAGTGGCGGACCGCTGACCATCATGGCCTTGCTGGCGCGCAATGGCGTGCGCCCGGCCAGGGGCAGCGCCGTGTTCGCCATGGACCAGTTGAGCGACTTGCTGTTCTTTCTCTGTGCCCTGAGCGGGATTCTGATTTATGCACTGTTCCAGCACCTCAGCCAACGCATGGAGTGGCTGCTGACGGTCAGCGCCGTCTCGATGTTTGGCGGTCTGGTCAGTTGCGTGGTGGTGGCTCGCTACCATCGCCTGCTGATTCGCCTGAGCGGTCGGCTGCTGGCACGCCTGAATGTCAAAGCGACCACGCGCCTGCGTTGGGCGCGAAAGCTCCTGCATTTTCTGGCGGCGTTCACTGACACGCTGAAATTGCCCTATCAGACGCTGATCAAGGTGTTTGCCTTGACCTGCCTGCATTGGGCCGTGCGTTATAGCGTGCTGTATCTGGCGTTACGCGGGTTGGGGGCGGATTTGCAGTGGGCCTGGACCTTTCTGATCCAGATGCTCTCGCTGAGTGCCGGGCAGTTCAGCTTGTTGCCGGGCGGTGCCGGGGCGGCGGAGTTGACGTCGGCGGCGTTGCTGGCGCCCATGGTGGGAAAATCGACCGCGGCGGCGGCGATTCTGATCTGGCGGGCGGTGACGTATTACTTCTATCTAGTCGTCGGTGGGCCGGTGTTTTTAATGATGCTGGGCCGCCCGCTGCTCAAGAAGTTGATGAAGTTCAAGCAGGCATAAAGCAAAAGATCGCAGCCTTCGGCAGCTCCTACAGGGACACGCATTCCAACTGTAGGAGCTGCCGAAGGCTGCGATCTTTTCAGGCGTCCCCGGTTTCGTTGTCGGGCGCTGGTTTCAACTGCTCCCACAACTCGGCGGCACCGGGAAACTCCGTCCCATCCTCCGCGCTCATGTCATCCGGGTCATAACGACTCAAGCAACCCTCGCCCAATGTTGCAGGCGCCTTGGAAGTGGCTTTATCCAGTGGATCGGCCATGGTCATGCCCTCAGTGCAGAAACAGCGAAGGGCCTGAAGCGATTGAACGCCCAGGCCCTTCGGATTTCAACTGTCAGTGTCAGAACACGACAGTTTTATTGCCGTGCACCAGCACCCGGTCTTCCAGGTGATAGCGCAGACCACGGGCCAGCACCATCTTCTCGACGTCGCGGCCAAAGCGCACCATATCTTCGATACTGTCACTGTGGCTGACACGCACCACGTCCTGCTCGATGATCGGACCGGCGTCCAGTTCTTCGGTGACATAGTGGCAAGTGGCGCCGATCAACTTCACGCCACGCAGGGAAGCCTGGTGATACGGCTTGGCACCGACGAACGACGGCAGGAAGCTGTGGTGAATGTTGATGACTTTGTGGGCATATTCGCGGCACAACGCTGGCGGCAGAATCTGCATATAACGGGCAAGCACGACCACTTCGGCATCGTGCTGTTTGACCAGGCGCGAAACCTCGGCGAAAGCCGGCTCTTTGTCTTGCGGATTCACCGGTACGTGGTAGTACGGAATGCCGTGCCACTCGACCATGCTGCGCAAGTCGTCATGGTTGGAGATCACGCAGGAAATTTCGCAATCCAGTTCATCACTGTGCCAGCGGTGCAGCAAGTCAGCCAGGCAATGAGATTCACGACTGGCCATCAACACCACGCGCTTTTTCTGCTCAGTGTCGGTAATACGCCAGTTCATGGAGAACTCTTCGGCTATCGGCGCGAACGCTGCGCGCAAAGCTTCAATACCAAAAGGCAGCGAATCGGCACGAATTTCGTGACGCATGAAGAACCAGCCACTGAGATTGTCCGAGTGATGGCTCGCTTCAGTGATCCAGCCGTTATGTGACGCCAGAAAGTTACTGACTTTAGCAACGATGCCGACGCGGTCCGGGCAAGCAATCACCAGCCGAAAAGTGCGCATGAGGGTCAAACTCCAGAACTTCGCAAAGGCCGCCATTCTAGCGATTGCGCAGCAAAACTGCAGTATTGATAACGCTTTGCCCTGCGTATCGGCCAACGGCACAGGCGGCAGCCGCATCACGCGCCAGCGCAATGGTGCTGTAGCAGGCCATGTTCAAGCGCCCAATTGTGAATAGGTGTGCTGACGGCATCACACTATTTAACTGCATGTCGAATTTATGCCCTAATCAGCGCAACTCATTTAAATAAAACTTCGGTTAAATGTTTACTTGGTGAAACACCCTGACTATTATTGCCGCACTGTCTCCTGCCATCCTGCGTCCTACATAAGGTAGTCCTCATGTCCTTGATCAACGAATACCGCGCCACCGAAGAAGCTATCAAAGAGCTGCAAGCCCGTTTGAAGAACCTGTCCCAAGACGACAAACTGCAAACCGAGCTGGAATTCGAAGGTAAACTGCGCACCCTGATGGGTGAATACTCCAAATCCCTGCGTGACATCATCGCGCTGTTGGATCCAGAGTCCAAAACCAAAGCACCACGCGGCGGCGCAGTAAAAGCTACTGGCACCAAGCGTGCTCGCAAAGTTAAACAATACAAAAACCCGCACAACGGCGAAGTCATCGAAACCAAAGGTGGCAACCACAAAACTCTGAAAGAGTGGAAAGCCAAGTGGGGCGGTGACGTGGTTGAAGGCTGGGCTACCCTGCTGGGCTAAGCCGCAACACCTGTCGCAGACTGATTTTGCGACTCAAAAGAACGCCAGCTGATGCTGGCGTTTTTTTATGCCTGAGGTTCAGGCAACCTTCATGTTCGAACTCAAAGACTCAAACGTCTGCGCAATGCCTGGACATAATCCTGCCATTCATTGAGCACCGCTTGCTGAATCGATGTAGCACTAATCGCCAATTGGCTGGCTGCCTCTGCAAATGATTCCAGGGTATTTGGCGCTCCCCATTCAGGCGCGGACAATCGTTGCTGACAGAATATTCGCCAGCGTTCTTGCTCTTCGAAACTCAATGTCTCGGGAAAGTTACGTGCGCGATATCGAAATAATAATTCAGGTAAACGTTCATCATCGAACGGCCATTGTTGTTGCGCTAATTGTGCAGGGTCAGCAGCTCTGACTTGCTCACACAAACGCCGATCCCGATCTCCGATAAAGCCATCGTATAACTGTTGCTCCGGGTCCTGGCTTGACGAGAAATCGTCGCTGGAATAAATCGCCGCGACTTTATCTCGCCAAACTTGCTGTGCGTCATTTAGCCGCAGCGCCCGTTCCTGATATAGCGCCATATCCAGCCCCAGGCGTTGCTGATCTTGAGGACGAAGTACCGACAGCGGTGCCACCACCGGGCATTTGTTGATATGAATGAGTTTGAGCGGCACCGGCAACTCGCCGTCAGCCAGATCATCGCGGCGGGTATACAGGCGCTGACGCAGCGTCTCGGCATCCAGGTCAAGCAAGCCCTGAGGGTCCAGGTGCAAGTCGCAGACAATCAGCGCGTTCTTGTTGCGCGGGTGCCAGGCCAGGGGCAGCACTACACCGACATAGTGACGAGCCGCCGAAAAACGTCCGCAAATGTGCACCATGGGTTGCAGCAGCCGAACCTGATCCATCACCTTCTGTTTACTGCGCAACTGGAACAGCCAGTCATACAGCTTCGGTTGTTTTTCCCGAATCAGTCGGGCCAGGGCAATGGTGGCGCGCACATCCGACAAGGCCTCGTGGGCATTGCCATGATCGATACCATTGGCCACCGTCAGCCGATCCAGTTTAAGCGTCACCCGCCCCTCGTCGTCCACGGGCCATGACAGGCCGTCGGGACGCAAGGCATAGGCCGCGCGCACCACATCGATCAGGTCCCAGCGGCTGTTGCCGCCCTGCCATTCACGGGCATACGGGTCGAAAAAGTTTCGATACAGGCTGTAGCGGGTCATCTCGTCGTCGAAACGCAACGTGTTGTAACCCGCCCCACAGGTACCGGGGGCCGCGAGTTGGGCATGCACCCGCGTCATGAAGTCGGCTTCGCTCAACCCTTGCCCGGCCAGGAGGCTTGGCGTGATACCGGTGATCGCGCAGGCTGCCGGATGCGGCAGGATGTCGTCGCTGGGCTGGCAGTAAAGGTTGACCGGCTCGTCTATTTCATTGAGTTCGAAGTCGGTGCGAATCCCCGCCACTTGCAGCGGGCGGTCGCAGCGGGGGTTGATGCCAGTGGTTTCATAGTCGTACCAGAAGATGGAGGTCACGGGCTGTTCCTGAACTGAAGACTGGCGAAGTTTAGGCGCAGACAAGTCGCTGCGGCCAATCAATCTGTCATTCAATTACCTGCGGCTTCTCACTGTGCACTACATAGTTATGTCGTTTGCCCCCGAGAGACTGCTAGCATCGGACAGAGATTGAATCCCGACCCGGCCCCATCATTCAGGTTGCCCATGCTCGAGACCACAGCACTGCCAAGGAAAGCGACGCTGTCCCCGCCACTGGATACGCGGTATCAAGTCGAAACGCCCGAAGGCATCGACTTGCCACTGCGCCCGGCCGGGCTGATGGTCCGTGCGCTGGCGTTCTCCATCGACCTCGGGCTGCGCGGGTTGATGCTCGGTTTGCTGTTCAGCGTCCTGGCGTTTCTCGGCAAACTCGGTGCCGGGCTGGGCTCGATCCTGCTGTTCGGGGTCAGTTGGTGGTACATGGTGCTGTTCGAAGTGCTCAATCAGGGTCGCTCGCCCGGCAAGCAATGGATGGGGTTGCGGGTGGTACAGGACGATGGCACGCCCGTCGGCTGGTCGGCCTCGTTGCTGCGCAACCTGCTGCGTTTTGTCGACCTGTTGCCGTTCGGCTATTTCCTGGGGGCCATCAGTTGCCTGCAACACCCGACCTTCAAGCGCCTCGGCGACCTGGCCGCCGGCACGCTGGTGATCTACAGCGAAAAACCGCTCACCCGCCCCGAACTGCCTGAAGCCCAACCCAGGCGCCCGGCGTTTGCCCTGACGCTGACCGAGCAACGCGCCATCCTCGGTTTTGCCGAACGCCAGGGTGAGCTCTCCGATGCCCGGGTCCAGGAACTGGCAACCATCCTCGCCCAGCCATTGCAGGTTCCAGCGCCACGGGCGGTGGCTGAACTCAACGGCATCGCCCGCAGCTTGTTGGGCCCCGCATGAAGCAAAGCCTTTTCGAAAGTCGCCACAAGGCCGAATGGGAGCAGTTCGCCCTCATGCTTGACCGGCTGGAACGGGGCAAGGAAGCCTCAAGAATCGCCAGTTTCCCGAAAGACTATCGTCGGCTCTGCCAACACCTGGCCCTGGCACGCGAGCGTGGCTACAGCAGTTTCCTGGTGGACTCGTTACAGCACCAGGTGCTGCGCGGCCATCAACAGTTTTACCGGCATCGCAGCCGACTGGGGGCCAACGCGCTGGCGTTCATCCTGGCCGGCTTCCCGCAACTGGTACGCCAACAGTGGCCTTTTGTATTGGCCGCCGGCCTGATGTTTTTTGGCAGCCTGATCGGCATGGGCTGGCTGGTGTACCTGTTCCCGGACCTGATCTACAACCTGATCCCGACCGAGCAGGTGACCGAGATGCAAAGCATGTATGACCCCGTTGCCGGGCACCTCGGTCGGTCGGCCGAACGGGCGGCCAGCGAAGACTGGGTGATGTTCGGCTACTACATCATGCACAACATCGGCATCGCCTTTCAGACCTTCGCCAGTGGTTTGCTGTTTGGCCTGGGCAGCGCGTTTTTCCTGTTCTTCAACGGCTTGACGATCGGTGCGGTAGCCGGGCACCTGACCCACATCGGTTACGGGCAAACGTTCTGGTCATTCGTGATTGGCCACGGGGCCTTCGAGTTGAGCGCCATCGCCCTGTCCGGCGCTGCCGGCCTGCAACTGGGCTGGGCGCTGATTGCACCGGGGCGCCTGCCTCGGGCCGAATCCTTGCGTTTGGCTGCGCGTAAAAGCGTACTGCTGATTTGCGGGGTCATGCTGTTTCTGCTGATTGCCGCGTTTATCGAAGCCTACTGGTCGTCCATGACCGCGCCCACGCCGATGACCAAATACCTGGTCGGCGTTGCGCTCTGGTGCTTGGTGGCGGTGTACCTGCTGTTTGCCGGACGGACCCGCCATGCGCCTGAGTGACGCTAGCGTGGTGATTCGCCCGCGCACCACCTGGGAAGCCATGGACCTGGGCGTGCTGATGAGTCAACGGCACCGTCACCTGTTGATGACCAGTTGGGCCATCGTGACCTTGCCGACGTTCGCCCTGCTCAGCCTGCTGTTATGGGATTCACCGTCGCTGGCCGTGTTTATTTTCTGGTGGCTCAAACCGGCGTTCGAACGACTGCCGTTGTACATCCTGTCCAAAACCCTGTTCGGTGAAACCCCGACGCTCAAACAAGCCCTGCGCCAATGGCCGCAACTGCTCAAGCCACAACTGCTGGCGAGCCTGACCTGGCGGCGCCTGAGCCCGAACCGCAGCTTCGTGATGCCGGTGGTGCAACTTGAAGGCCTGAGCGGCATGGCGCGACAACAGCGCTTGCACGTCCTGCTGCAACGCAATGCCGGTGCCGCGCAGTGGCTGACGATCATCGGCGTGCACCTGGAAAGCGCCTTGTGGATCGGCTTGATGGTGCTGTTTTACCTGCTCTTGCCCCAGCAGATTGAACTGGACTGGAACTGGCAGACCCTCATCGCCGCGGTCAATCACGACTGGCTGTGGCTGGAGCACCTGACCAACGCCTTTTACGCACTGGTGCTGGTGGCCTGGGAACCCGTTTATGTAGCCTGCGGCTTCAGCCTTTATTTGAACCGGCGCACGGTGCTGGAGGCCTGGGATATCGAACTGGTGTTCCGCCGGATGCGTCAGCGCCTGAGCGGCGCGGCAGTCGTCCTGCTGCTGGCGGTGATCGCATGCATACCGACGGCGCAAACCGTCTGGGCCGCCGAGCCGGTCATTTCACCGGACTCGCCGCGCCTGCTGGACCAGCCCCTGACCAGTCAGGCGTCCCGGGACAGCATCAAGGCGATCCTTGATCAGCCGCCGTTCAAGAACAAGGAAACCGTTACCCGATATCGTTTTGGCGAAGACAAGCCCACCCCAAAACCCCGTCCGATGGCAACGCCCCCGAATGGCTGAAGACGCTGCTCAGGCTGCTGGACAATCAACGTTTCAGCGCACTGGCCACATTGATCGAAGTGGTGTTGTGGGGCGCGGTGATTGCGGCCGCAGGGCTGTTGATCTGGCGTTACCGCGAGTGGTTGCAGGCGTTTGTCAACCGTCGACCGGCCCTTCGTCGAAAGCTCGATCGCCCGGTGCCCAAGCAGTTATTCGGGCTGGACGTCTATCACCAAACCCTGCCGGCCGACGTTGCCGCGAGTGCCGAAATCCTCTGGCAGACCAACCCTCGGGAGGCCCTCGGGCTGCTGTATCGCGCCCTGCTCAGCCGCTTGTTGCATGACTTCAACCTGCCCTTGAAAGACGCCGACACCGAAGGCCAGGTGCTGGTGCGCGTAGGGCAATTGCAACAACCGGCGCTGCTGGCCTTCAGTCAAACCCTGACCCGACACTGGCAGAACATGGCCTACGGGCACCGCTTGCCGCCGGCGCAATTGCAACAGGAACTCTGTGACGGCTGGCGCGCGCTGTTCAACCCGGGAGCCGCCCATTGAGCCGGCGTGGATGGCAGGCGCTTGGCGCGCTGTTCGCGGTGTTGCTTGGCGCGTTGTGCTTTTATTTGTACCTCAAGGCCACACCCTATCAGGAAGTCGTCGATCACGGCGCCTCCCCGAAGCACGGGCCAATCCCTACCTGGCGGCGGAGCAGTTCCTGCGCAAGCAGAGCCTCGCCGTTACTCACGCCAACAGCCTCGACGTACTGCCCGGCATCGACCCTCGCCAACACAGCCTGCTGCTGCTCGGGGATCGCTCGACCATGACCGCGCGCCAGATCGATCAGGTGTTGAACTGGACCCGGGCCGGCGGCCGTCTGCTGTTCGTTGCCGAGTCCTTGTGGGATGAAAAGACCGGCCAGAGTAAAGACCCGCTGCTCGACCGGGTGCAGTTGCACCAGACCTTGAGCAAAGACCTCAGGGACCTGCCGCCCGACCCCATCGACGATCCTTATCCAGAACTGACCAAGCTCTACCTGGAAGACGAAGACGCCCCGGCGTACGTCAGCTTCGATACCGAGTTCCACCTCGAAGACCCGAAAAATATCGCCCAGGCCTGGGCCAACAGTGGCAAAGCCACGCACATGATGCAGCTGGACCACGGGCTCGGCTCGATCACCGTGGTCACCGATGCCGACCTGTGGAAAAACCCGGCCATCGACCAATACGACAATGCCTGGCTGCTCTGGTACCTGAGCGCCGACACCGGCGTGACGTTGCTGTACAACACTGATCACGACTCGCTGTTGACCTTGCTGCTGCGCTACTTCCCCCAGGCACTGGTCGCCCTCGCCGCCTTGATTATCCTCGGTTGCTGGCACGTCGGTGTACGTCAGGGTCCGATCCTTGAGTCCGCACCAAGGGCACGCCGACAACTTCAGGAGCACTTGCGCACCAGCGCCGATTTCATGTGGCGTCGCAATGGGCAGAACAACCTGCTGCAAGCCTTGCAGCAAGACATTTTGCGCCGCGCCCGACGCCGTCATCCCGGTTTCGAACAATTGGCGGTTACCGAACAATGGCTGGTGCTCGCGCGCCTGACCCGGCAACCCACCCGCGCCATCAGCCAGGCCCTGAGCCCTCGCCCGAAACAGCGGCTGTCCAGCGCTGAGTTCAGCCGTCAGGTCGCCCACCTGCAAACCTTGAGGAATGCCCTATGAGTGAGATCGAGCCCGGCACACAACAGCACGCCGCCCAGCAGCGCCAGCGCGCCAGCCAATTGGCCCAGGCCGTGCGCAACGAATTGCAGAAAGCCGTGATCGGCCAGGATGCCGTGATCGATGACGTGCTTGGCGCACTGATCGCCGGCGGCCATGTGTTGCTCGAAGGCGTACCCGGCCTGGGTAAAACCCTGCTGGTCCGTGCCCTCGCCCGCTGCTTCGGCGGCGAGTTCGCGCGCATCCAGTTCACCCCGGACCTGATGCCCAGCGACGTCACCGGGCATGCGGTGTACGACCTGCAAACCGAGCAGTTCAAACTGCGCAAGGGACCGTTGTTTACCAACCTGCTGCTGGCCGACGAGATCAACCGTGCCCCGGCCAAAACCCAGGCGGCGCTGCTTGAAGCCATGCAGGAACGCCAGGTCACGCTTGAAGGCCGGGCACTGCCCATCGCGCAACCGTTCATGGTGCTCGCCACGCAAAACCCGATTGAACAGGAAGGCACGTACCCACTGCCGGAAGCCGAGCTGGATCGTTTCATGCTCAAGGTGCGCATGGACTACCCCGACGCCGAGCAAGAGCTGGACATGGTCCGCCAGGTCAGCCGCTCGACCCGCGCCGACATGCTCGACGTGCAGCCCTTGCGCACGGTGTTGCAGGCCAAGGACGTGATGGCGCTGCAACGCATTGCCAGCGACTTGCCCCTTGACGAACAGGTGCTCGACTACGCCATTCGTGTGGCCCGCGCCACTCGCTCCTGGCCCGGCCTGACTCTCGGCGCGGGCCCACGGGCATCGATTGCCCTGGTGCGTTGTGCCCGGGCACGAGCATTGTTGCGCGGTGGCGAGTTTGTGATACCGGACGACATCAAGGGTTGTGCCCTGGCGGTGTTGCGCCATCGGGTGCGGATTGCTCCGGAGCTGGACATTGAAGGGCTGGACGTTGATCAGGTGCTCGGCCAGTTGCTGGATCAAGTCACGGCGCCGAGGGTTTGAACACCTTGATCAAAATCTGCACCGCCTGGATAAAAGATCGCAGCCTTCGGCAGCTCCTAGGGGGGCTGTGGCTGCACTCGATCGGTGTAGGAGCTGCCGCAGGCTGCGATCTTTTGAATGCACAACGCGGTGCCACCCGATGAAACCCTCGCGTCTGTTGCTGATCTGGCTCTCGGCGCTGCTAGGCCTGGGCATCGTATTGGGTGCGCTGCGGGCGCTCGAAATCGACATACCCAAAAACCTGCCATCAATCAGTTGGGCACTGTTGCTGGCGCTTCTGGCCTTGAGCGTTCTCGACGCCATTGGCCTCAAACGTCTGCCCTCGCCGCGCCTCAAACGACAGATGCCCGGCAGCCTGGCGCTCGGTCGTTGGGGCGATGTGCAGTTGGAGGTTGAACATGATTTTGCACAACCGCTGAACGTACAGGTCTACGATCATGCCCCTGACGGTTTGAGCGTCGAACACTTGCCGCAAGCAGTCGAACTGCAACCCGGCCAGCGCAGCCTGATCCGCTATCGCCTGCGCCCTCTCAAGCGCGGACACTTCGCTTTCGAACACTGCGAAATCGACCTGCCGAGCCCATTAGGACTATGGTCCGGTAAACGCCTGCTGAGCGTGGCCGACACCACCCGTGTCTACCCGGATTTCGCCCGGCTCTACGGCGGCCAACTGCTGGCGGTGGATAACTGGCTCAGCCAGCTCGGCGTGCGCCAGCTCCAGCGGCGTGGATTGGGGCTGGAGTTTCATCAGTTGCGCGAATACCGCGAAGGCGACAGCTTGCGCCAGATCGACTGGAAAGCCACCGCCCGCCAACGCACGCCGATTGCCCGGGAGTATCAGGACGAGCGCGACCAACAGATTATTTTCATGCTCGACTGCGGCCGACGAATGCGCAGTCAGGATGACGAACTCAGCCACTTCGACCACGCGCTGAATGCCTGCCTGCTGTTGAGCTACGTTGCACTGCGCCAGGGCGATGCTGTGGGCTTGAGTACCTTTGCCTGCGATCAACCGCGTTACCTCGCACCCGTCAAAGGTCCGGGCCAGCTCAAAGTGCTGCTCAACGCCGTTTACGACCTCGACAACACGCAACGCCCCGCTGACTACCAGGCAGCCGTCAGCCAACTCCTCGTTCGTCAGAAGCGCCGCGCGCTGGTGGTCATCGTCACCAACTTGCGCGATGAAGACGACGAGGAGCTGCTGAGTGCCGTCATGCGCCTGGGCCGCCAACACCGAGTGCTGGTGGTCAGCTTGCGCGAAGAGGTACTCGATGAGCTGAGGCAGGCACCGGTGCAAACCTTACCCGAGGCACTGGCCTATTGCGGTACGGTCGACTATTTGAATGCACGGGCCGAGCTCCATGAGCGGCTGAGTGCTCATGGTGTGCCGGTGCTTGAAGCCCGGCCCCACGAATTGGGAGCCGGATTGGTGACGCGTTATTTGAGCTGGAAAAAAGCCGGCGTGCTTTAGGCGGCGTTCTCAATTAGTTTTCCCGCCGCGTTGTCGCCTTAAAGCAAGATCAAAAGATCGCAGCCTGCGGCAGCTCCTACGGGGACCGTGTCACCAGGACATGGTGGGTAAACACTGATCCTGTAGGAGCTGCCGCAGGCTGCGATTTTTGGTTGCTCAGGCAGAAGCAGGCAACGGCTGAAAGCTGAAATACCGGCGCAAAGCATTCACCAACTGCCCATATTCCGGCGGTGCCCGTTGCAGGCGGAACCCGGTGTCATAGTGGTGGGGTGTGGCGTCTTCGTGGCACCACAGGCAATACGCGCGCACGTCGATAACCTGCTGGCAGCCATCGCTGCCCGGGATTTTCAGACGCAAGTCGAAGTCCGCGCCAACCATCATCGGCAACTGACTGATGAGCATCAACCCGTCTTCAGACACATTGCCCAGAAAGCCGATGGGTTTGTCGGTGACGCTGTTGAACACTTTCAGAAAATACGGCAGTTGATGCCGCTCGATACGGCGCTCAGTGAACATGCTGAATTCGCTACGCAAGGCCCTTAAGCAGGGCCGCACCAATGCTTCGGAACGGGCGCTTTGCTTCATTTATATAAGCAATAGAGGCCCGCTCTCCCTGCTTCCGGTGTGGCAATCCATAAACCGCTGCCACGTCTACCGCTGCCAGTCGCAAGTGTTACGTCAGTTTAGAGGCAAGGCTCTAATCCGGTTATTCGACTATAGCCCACCCTATACAGTCGGCCAGCCGTTGTATGAGATCTATCATCAGAAGCCGGTCGGCTGCACCGCCGCCGCGCTGCGCGTCGGGTAATGACCCAGCGACTGCAGGGTTTCCAGGCGCGCGCGGGCACGGTAGGCGTATTCGCTTTGCGGGTACGAGGCAATGATGAACTCGTAGGTTTGCGCGGCATCGATAAACAGCTTTTGCCGTTCCAGGCATTGGCCGCGCATCATCGACACTTCCGGCTGCACGTAGCGCCGGGCGCGGCTGTCGCGGTCAACCTTGGACAGCTCGAGCATCACCTGCTCGCAATTGCCCCGGTCATAGGCGCTGTAGGCGTTATTCAAATGATGGTTCATCGACCAACGGGTGCAGCCCGTGACGCTGAGGGCGCTGATGGCAAGGGCGGCAATGAGCACGAATCGCATGGGGGTTCTCCTGTCTTGAGCTCTGTATCGACCCGTTGCGCAAAATCTTCAGGCGGCCTGTAACCAAAAGTATTCGTTTCAAGATAAAAACGAATAAGTAGTGCATTCGAACAATGACTACAGCCAGAGAGCATAGTAGCCTCACTCAGCGCTTGAACTCAGGAGTCTATGCATGTCCGTCCGTCGCACCAAAATCGTCGCTACCCTTGGCCCGGCCAGTAACTCGCCGGAAGTTCTCGAACAGCTGATTCTGGCTGGCCTGGACGTCGCCCGCCTGAACTTCTCCCACGGCACCCCCGACGAGCACAAGGCTCGCGCGAAGCTGGTGCGTGACCTCGCTGCCAAGCACGGCCGCTTCGTCGCCCTGCTGGGTGACCTGCAAGGCCCGAAAATCCGTATCGCCAAATTCGCCAACAAAAAGATTGAGCTGAAGATCGGTGATCTGTTCACCTTTTCCACCAGCCATCCGTTGACCGAAGGCAACCAGCAAGTGGTCGGCATCGACTACCCGGATCTGGTCAAGGACTGCGGTGTGGGCGACGAGCTGCTGCTCGACGACGGCCGCGTGGTGATGCGTGTTGATACCGCCACCGCCACCGAACTGCATTGCACCGTGCTGATCGGCGGCCCGCTGTCGGACCACAAAGGCATCAACCGTCGCGGCGGTGGCCTGACCGCTCCAGCCCTGACTGAAAAAGACAAGGCCGACATCAAGCTCGCCGCTGAAATGGAAGTCGACTACCTCGCCGTGTCCTTCCCGCGTGACGCCGCCGACATGGAATACGCCCGTCAACTGCGCGACGAGGCCGGCGGTACTGCCTGGCTGGTGGCGAAGATCGAACGCGCCGAAGCCGTGGCCGATGACGACACCCTCGATGCGCTGATCAAAGCTTCCGACGCGGTGATGGTTGCCCGTGGTGACCTCGGCGTGGAAATCGGCGACGCCGAGCTGGTGGGCATTCAGAAGAAAATCATTCTGCACGCACGCCGCCACAACAAGGCGGTGATCGTCGCGACCCAGATGATGGAGTCGATGATCCAGAACCCGATGCCGACTCGCGCCGAAGTGTCCGACGTGGCCAACGCCGTGCTCGACTACACCGACGCCGTGATGCTCTCGGCCGAAAGTGCTGCCGGTCTGTACCCGCTGGAAGCCGTGCAAGCAATGGCGCGCATCTGCGTCGGTGCTGAAAAGCACCCGACCAGCAAGACCTCCAGCCACCGCATCGGCAAGGTCTTTGAAAGCTGCGACCAGAGCATCGCCCTGGCCGCCATGTACACCGCCAACCACTTCCCGGGCGTGAAGGCGATCATCGCCCTGACCGAAAGTGGCTACACGCCGTTGATCATGTCGCGCATCCGCTCTTCGGTGCCGATCTACGCGTTCTCCCCGCACCGCGAAACCCAGGCCCGCGCGGCCATGTTCCGTGGCGTCTACACCGTACCGTTCGACCCGGCATCGCTGCCGCCTGAGCAAGTCAGCCAGGCCGCGATCGACGAGTTGCTCAAGCTCGGCGTCGTGGCGAAAGGCGACTGGGTCATCCTGACCAAGGGCGACAGCTACCACACCATCGGCGGTACCAACGGGATGAAAATCCTGCACGTTGGCGATCCGATGGTCTGAGTGACGGACAGCTGAAAAACAAAAGCCCCGCCATGTGAATGGCGGGGCTTTTGCGTTGAAGATCAAAAGATCGCAGCCTTCGGCATATCCAAGGTTCAATGCCGATTGATAAACCCCGACAACGCCGCCATCGCTTCCGGCGAACGCAGTCGCTGGGTGAACAACAGCCCCTCCTCTTCGATCACTTTGCGGATCAACTCCCGATCCGGGGCTTTCATCAATTGCTTGCTGATGCACACCGCCTCGGTTGGCAGTGATTCAAAGCGCAACGCCATCTCCCGCGCCTTCGCCAACGCGGCTTCGCCATTGCCCAGCGCTTCGGTGGCAATCCCCCACGCCGCCGCTTGTTCGCCGCTGAAACCTTCGCCGAGCAACAGCAACTCCGCCGCCTTGGCGTGCCCGAGCAAACGCGGCAGGATCAGGCTGGAAGCGAATTCCGGGCAGAGCCCGAGATTGACGAACGGCATACGCAATCGTGCATCGCGACTGATGTAGACCAGATCGCAATGCAACAGCAGGGTCGTACCGATGCCCACCGCTGCACCGGCCACGGCAGCGATCACCGGTTTGCGGCACTCGAGCAGATTGAGCATGAAATCAAACACCGGGCTGTCGAGGTTGCTCGGCGGTTGCTGGATGAAATCGGCGATGTCGTTGCCAGCGGTGAAGCATTCACTGCTTCCGGTGATCAGCACGGCGTTGATTTCGGGGTCGCTGTCGGCCTGTTTCAGCGCTTCGGCCAAGCAGCTGTACATGGCGCGGGTCAGGGCGTTTTTCTTGTCGGGGCGGTTGAGGCGCAAAGTCAGCAGACCGCGCTCGCGTTCAAGTTGGATGGCATCGGTCATGGCGAGTCTCGCGTCGTTAAACGATCAGCGCTCAACCACGGGGCAGGAAGACATCAGCCAGCAGTTGATTGCGCGGCAATCCCGCCAGGTACAGGCGCCGGGCAAAGGCGTCGACGCTGTCGGGGGCACCGCAGAGTAAGGCCAGGGTTTGCCTTGAAACAAGCCGCAGTTGCGCCAACGCCTGTGGCAACTCGGCCGGGGTCCAGAGTTCGACCGTGAGGTTTTCACGGCCAACGGCCATGGCTTGCAGGGGTTTGGTCAGGTAATGCTCATTGACATCATGGGCCAGGTGAATAACGCGGATGGCGCCCTGGTGATCCTGACGCAACGCTTCTCGCAGCACGCCGAACAACGGCCCCAGACCCGTGCCGGCCGCCAATAGCCACAACGGTCGAGTGTGCCAGTCCGGGTCGTAATGCAGGGCGCCGCCACGCAGTTCACCAAGGCGGATCGTGTCGCCAATCTGCAACCGGCGCGCGGCGTCGCTGAATTCGCCGGGCTGGCGGCAATCGAGGTGAAACTCCAGGAAGCGGTCTTCTTCCGGCAGGCTGGCCAACGAATACGGCCGCGCCACCTGACCGGCCCACAACACCAAGTGCTGGCCGGCACTGTAGCGCAGCGCACGCATAGGGATAACGCGCAAGCGCAACACGTTGGCGCTTAGCCAATCGACGGCGGCGACTTCGGCCGGGCGACCGTCCTGTTGCGGGTCAAAGGCGTGCACCTGCAAGTCCTCGACCACCGAACACTGACACGCCAGGCGCCAACCTTGCTGACGTTGCTCGGCGCTCAACGCATCCGGGCGGCTGTCGCTGGGCAACCCTTGCACGCATTGCACCAGGCACGCATGACAACTGCCGGCGCGGCAGCTGTAAGGCACTGACACGCCGTTGCGATTCAAGGCATCGAGCAGGTTACTGCCCGCCTCGACCGACCACTGCCGTTCGCCGACCCGTAACTCAGGCATCGACATTCTCCCACGCCGCCGCGCAACGATTTCGGCCATCGCGCTTGGCGCGATATAGCGCCTGATCTGCACGTTGCAGGGCGTCGTCGAGGTCATCACCGAGTTCCAGCAGGGTCATGCCGGCGGACAAGCTGAGGTTGCGCACGTTCAGGCCGAACAACTCGACATCGGTAAAGGCAATGCGAAGCCGTTCGCAACAGGAGGTCAGGCGCTCGGCATCACAATCGGGCAGCAACACCACGAATTCTTCGCCGCCGTAACGGGCCAGCACATCACCGTCACGCAGGCAGGCCGTGGCCACCCCGGCGAAGGCTTGCAACACCTGATCGCCAGCGGCGTGGCCGTGCACATCGTTGATACGTTTGAAGTGGTCGAGGTCGATCAGCGCCAGACCGTGGATCACGCCGGCGTCCATCGCATTGAGCTCGCGGGAGGCCAGGCGCAGGAAGTGACGGCGGTTGAACAGCCCGGTGAGTTCGTCGGTGGCTACCAGGTCTTCGAGCTGGCGCATCATCCCGCGCAAGGTGTCTTGGTGCGCCTGCAAGGCAAAGCGTCGTTGGCGCATGAGTTGGCGCGAGGCTTGTACGTAACGGGCGTAAAGCACCAGCCACACCAGTACGATAAACAGCACGCACACCTGCAACAGCGCCAAGGCCGGGTCGGGCAACTGGAAGTGATAGCCGTCCCACAAGGTGATGGCGCTGAAACTGAAAAACACCAGCAGCGCACACCTGACAAAGGCACGGCGCGACAGGTGGAACAGGCCGAACAGCAGAATCAGAATGTAGAACACCAGAAACGCGCCGCGGGCCCCGTCCAGGTGAGAGATCAACCAGGTTTGCCAGCCCAGGCCCAGCAATACCTGGACTTCGGTCAGGCTCGGGTCGCTAAAGCGCAGGTTGCAACCGCTGTAGAACACCGCGAACAGCGCCGCCTGACTGATGACCACCAACGCGCTGCCCACGGCGACGCCGGCCAGTGGTTCGTCGTAGTGCCCGGTGAAAAACGCCAGCCACAGCAGCAGTAATGCCAGGGCATAGGTGCCGGCCGCGAGGGCAAAACGTTTGAGCAACAGGCGCTGGATGGCGTTATGGGTCAATCGTTGACTCACCAAAGGAAAAGTGGCTGAAAGAGTGTCCTACTCTACAGGCCGATGGCCACTTTAGTGGCGTGACCGGCAAATGACCATTCTATTTTCGGGGCGAAAAGCTGGCGTCAGAACACTGACTGAAATCCCCCCTGTTTCCCTGCCTGACGCCCACCTGTTCACCTCTATTCCCCTTTGTTCCCCTCGATCCCCCTTTGTTCACCTCGATCCCCCTTTGTTCCCCTTCGTAGGAGCTGTCGAGTGAAACGAGGCTGCGATCTTTCCACGTTCACTTGAGGCTCAAGCGAAAGATCAAAAGATCAAAAGATCAAAAGATCAAAAGATCGCAGCCTCGTTTCACTCGACAGCTCCTACCCCCCTACACAGCTCCTACACAGCTCCTACACAGCTCCTCCAAGCTCCTACAGGGATCAGGTTCATGCCGTCGACCTGCGTATGCGACCAACGACTGACTGCTGACGCGTGTACCCGCCAGCGAGGCGCGTTATACTGCCGCGCCTTTTTAGCGTCGCGCCAGCAGCCCCGGCGTGCCTTGTAAAGATGCTTGCAACCGACCGATGCACCCAAGCTGCAAGCACCTTATTGAATGTTCCCGTCTTTTAGAGGAGCGCGACTCATGACCGTGATCAAGCAAGACGACCTGATTCAGAGCGTTGCCGACGCCCTGCAGTTCATTTCTTATTACCACCCCGTTGACTTCATTCAGGCGATGCACGAAGCCTACCTGCGCGAAGAATCGCCAGCAGCCCGTGATTCGATGGCGCAAATCCTGATCAACTCGCGCATGTGCGCCACCGGCCACCGCCCGATCTGCCAGGACACCGGCATCGTGACCGTGTTTGTCCGTGTGGGCATGGACGTGCGTTGGGATGGCGCCACCATGGGCCTGGACGACATGATCAACCAAGGCGTGCGCCAGGCTTACAACCTGCCGGAAAACGTCCTGCGTGCCTCGATCCTCGCCGACCCGGCGGGCGCTCGTAAAAACACCAAGGACAACACCCCGGCCGTTATCCACTACTCCATCGTTCCGGGTAACACCGTGGAAGTGGACGTGGCGGCCAAGGGCGGCGGCTCCGAGAACAAATCGAAGATGGCCATGCTCAACCCGTCCGACTCGATCGTCGACTGGGTGCTGAAGACTGTGCCAACCATGGGCGCCGGCTGGTGCCCTCCGGGCATGCTCGGCATCGGCATCGGCGGCACCGCCGAGAAAGCGGCGGTGATGGCCAAGCAAGTGTTGATGGAATCCATCGACATCCACGAGCTGAAAAGGCGCGGCCCCTCCAACCGTATCGAAGAGATGCGCCTGGAGCTGTTCGAGAAGGTCAACCAACTGGGCATCGGCGCCCAGGGCCTGGGTGGCCTGACCACCGTGCTCGACGTGAAGATCATGGATTACCCGACCCACGCCGCTTCGTTGCCGGTGTGCATGATCCCGAACTGCGCCGCCACCCGTCACGCGCACTTCGTGCTCGACGGTTCCGGCCCGGCCTCGCTGGAAGCGCCACCGTTGGACGCCTACCCGGAAATCGTCTGGGAAGCCGGCCCGTCGGCTCGTCGCGTCAACCTCGACACCCTGACCCCGGAAGACGTGCAGAGCTGGAAGCCGGGCGAAACCGTCCTGCTCAACGGCAAGATGCTCACCGGTCGCGACGCCGCGCACAAGCGCATGGTCGAGATGCTGAACAAGGGTGAAACCCTGCCGGTGGACCTCAAGGGTCGCTTCATCTACTACGTCGGCCCGGTTGATCCGGTGCGCGAAGAAGTGGTTGGCCCGGCTGGCCCGACGACGGCGACGCGGATGGACAAGTTCACCCGTCAGATCCTCGAGCAAACAGGCCTGTTGGGCATGATCGGCAAATCCGAGCGCGGCCCTACCGCCATCGAAGCGATCAAAGACCACAAAGCCGTTTACCTGATGGCAGTCGGCGGCGCGGCTTACCTGGTGGCGCAAGCGATCAAGAAATCCCGCGTCGTGGCGTTCGCCGAACTGGGGATGGAAGCCATCTACGAGTTCGACGTAAAAGACATGCCGGTCACCGTTGCTGTCGACAGCAAGGGTGAGTCGGTACACATCACCGGTCCTGCCATCTGGCAGAAAAAGATCAGTGAAAGCCTGGCGGTAGAAGTGCAGTAAGCGCTTCGCTCTCCAGACACGGCCGGGTCGTCTCCCAAGGTGACCCGGCCGTTTTTTTTGCGATTGCCGAAACACCCTGATGAAAAAGCCTCGCGAAGATGACAATCAGCCAAAGAGGCCGCAGGGTATAGACAGGGCGCAGAGCCAGGCATCTGCGTGGTATCGTGCCACCCCCTCCTGCCATCCGTTCGCCCCAGCATGCTGCCGACTTCCCGTACCTTGCGTCTGTCGTTGTATACCCTGCTGATCATTGCCGGTGCTGCCCTCACGGCCGGCATGGCCATGCGTCACGCCGAACGCCAGGCCCTGGAAGAGGACGCCGCCCGTGCCAACCAGCAACTGGCGCTGTACGCCAATTCCCTGCACACCTTGATCGACCGCTACCGCGCCCTGCCCGCCGTGTTGGCGCTGGACCCGGAGCTGCGTTCAGCTCTCGATGGCCCGGTGAGCCCCGAGCAGCAGGACCTGCTGAACCGCAAACTGGAAAAGATCAACGGCGCCGCGCAATCCTCGACACTGGAACTGCTCGACCACACCGGCCTCGCCGTAGCCGCCAGCAACTGGCGTTTGCCCAGCAGTTACGTCGGCCACAACTATGGTTTTCGCCCCTATTTCAGCCAGACCCGCACCCAGGGCACCGGGCGCTTTTATGCCGTGGGCGTGACCAGCGGCATTCCGGGTTACTTCCTGTCCAGCGCGGTAACCCGCGACAACGGCGAGTTCCTCGGTGCGATGGTGGTGAAACTCGAATTCCCCGAACTTGAGCGCGAATGGCGCCAGGGCACGGACACCCTGCTGGTCAGCGATGCCCGCGGGATCATCTTCATTGCCAACCAACCGGGCTGGCGATATCGCCTGCTCAAACCGCTGATCGACAGCGATCACGCCGAACTCAAGACCACGCGCCAATACGACAAGCAACCGCTGACGCCGCTGGTCTATCAATCGAAACGACGCTTCGACGACAACAGCGACCTGGCCCAAGTCGAAGGTCCCGACGGCACGGCGGATTACCTGTGGGAATCCCTGCCCCTGCCCGCCGAAGGCTGGACGTTGCACCTGTTGCGCCGCCCGCAAATCGCTTTCGAAGACAGCCGCAATGCTGGTCTCGCTGCCGCAGGGTCATGGCTGGCGGTGGTGTTTCTGTTGCTTTTCCTCTACCAGCGCTGGCGCCTGGCGAAAATGCGCCAGCGCAGCCGTGAAGAACTCGAACAACTGGTGGAAGAACGCACCCGCGACCTGCGCACCGCCCAGGACGGTCTGGTGCAATCGGCCAAACTGGCGGCGCTCGGACAGATGTCGGCAGCGCTGGCCCATGAAATCAACCAGCCGCTGACCGCCCAACGCATGCAGCTTGCTACGCTGAGGCTGCTGCTGGATCACGGCCGGGTCGATGACGCCTACAAGGCGCTCAAACCGGTGGACGACATGCTGACGCGCATGGCGGCGTTGACCGGCCACCTGAAAACCTTCGCCCGCAAAAGCCCCAGCGGCCTGCGCGAACGGCTGGACCTGGCGGCGGTGGTCGATCAATCCTTGCAGTTGCTCGATGCGCGCCTGCGCGAAGAAAACGTCAGCACCGTGTTGCACCTGACCCGCCCGGCCTGGGTCCGTGGCGATGCGATTCGCCTGGAACAAGTGCTGATCAACCTGCTGCGCAATGCCCTCGACGCCGTGCACGACAAACCGTGCAAGCGCCTGGAAATCCGCCTCGAAGCCGATGAACAGTTGTGGCGCCTGACCGTTGCCGATAACGGTGGTGGCATTGCCGAGGAACACCTGGTCAACGTCTTCGACCCGTTCTTCACCACCAAACCGGTGGGCGACGGGTTGGGCCTGGGGCTCGCGGTGTCGTTCGCCATCGCCCACGAATCGGGTGGACGCTTGAGTGCCGGGAACCACGACAATGGCGCGGTGTTTACCCTGACCTTGCCGATCGATCTGGAGGTGCCCCTCTCATGCTGAATTCGGTGATCGTGGTCGACGACGAAAGCAGCATCCGCAGCGCCGTTGAACAGTGGCTGAGCCTGTCGGGGTTCGAGGTGCAGTTGTTCAGCCGTGCCGATGAATGCCTGGCACAGTTGCCGACCCACTTCCCCGGCGTCATCCTCAGCGACGTGCGCATGCCCGGCATGACCGGCCTGGAACTGCTGGCCGAAGTGCAGCGGCGTGATGCCGACTTGCCGGTGATTTTGTTGACCGGCCACGGCGATGTGCCGATGGCGGTCGAAGCGATGCGCGATGGCGCGTACGACTTTCTGGAAAAACCCTTCAGCCCGCAAACCCTGCTTGGCAGTCTGCGCCGGGCCCTGGAGAAGCGCCGGCTGGTGCTGGAAAACCGTGCCTTGCACGTACAAGCCGACAACCGGGCCAAACTCGACGCCACGCTGCTCGGCGTCTCCCGCGGCCTGCAGACCTTGCGTCGGCAGGTGCTGGACCTCGCGACGTTGCCGGTCAACGTGTTGATCCGGGGCGAAACCGGCAGCGGCAAAGAGTTGGTCGCCCGCTGCCTGCACGACTTCGGCCCGCGCGCCGCCAAGCCGTTCGTGGCGCTGAACTGTGCGGCGATTCCAGAGCAATTGTTCGAGGCCGAGCTGTTCGGTCACGAGAGCGGCGCCTTCACCGGTGCCTCGGGCAAGCGCATCGGCAAGCTTGAATACGCCGACGGCGGCACGTTGTTTCTCGATGAAATCGAAAGCATGCCGCTGGCTCAGCAGGTCAAGTTGTTGCGGGTGTTGCAGGAGCAGAAGCTTGAGCGGCTGGGGTCGAACCAGAGCATTCGTGTGGACTTGCGGATTATCGCCGCGACCAAACCCGACCTGCTGGACGAAGCCCGCGCCGGGCGTTTTCGCGAGGACCTGGCCTACCGCTTGAACGTCGCCGAATTGCGCCTGCCGCCGTTGCGCGAGCGCCGCGAAGACATTCCGTTGTTGTTCGAAACCTTTGCCCGGAATGCCGCCGAACGCCTGGGGCGGACCTTCCCGCCCTTGAGCGGTCCGCAATTGAGCCATCTGCTGAGCCACGATTGGCCGGGCAATGTGCGGGAACTGGCGAACGCGGCCGAGCGGCAGGTGTTGGGGTTGGGTGAGCCGGAACCGGTAGGCATCGACCCTGGCCAGTCGCTGGCGGCGCAGCAGGAAGCATTTGAAGCGCAATGCTTGCGCGCGGCGTTGACCCGGCACAAGGGCGATGTGAAAGCGGTGCTTGAAGAGCTGCAACTGCCGCGCCGCACGTTTAATGAAAAGCTGCAGCGGCATGGGTTGACCCGCGAGATGTTTATCTGCGAATGACCGTCAAGATCAAAAGATCGTCCGAACGCGGCCCGAGCCTTCGGCAGCTCCTACGCGCCTGTGGGCGCCGCCGAAGGCTGTGATTTTTTCGGCGGTTTTCCGCTCAAAACCCTCTACCAATAAGCGGTTTTCCGCTCAACATATCCTGCCACCCCCTCTAAACCGGCCCTCATCTCCTTGGCACAGCTCCTGCTATAGCCCCAGCAGGCTGCGTTTACACGCGCTCCACAAAAACAATTAAACGAAGGATCCTTCAATGGATAACTCCAACGCCCTGCCCCTCGGGTCGGCCGTCGCGCCGGCCAAAGAAAGAACCACTTCGAGCCGGATCAAATCGATCTTCAGCGGCTCGGTCGGCAACATGGTCGAGTGGTACGACTGGTACGTCTACGCCGCGTTCTCGCTGTACTTCGCCAAGTCCTTCTTCCCGGCGGGTTCCACCACTGCGCAGCTTATGAATACAGCGGCGATCTTTGCCGTAGGCTTCCTGATGCGCCCGATCGGCGGCTGGTTGATGGGCCTCTATGCGGACCGCGCCGGTCGTAAACGTGCGTTGATGGCCTCGGTGTATCTGATGTGCTTCGGCTCGCTGCTGATCGCCCTGAGCCCCAATTATGAAACCATCGGCATCGGCGCACCGATCCTGCTGGTGTTCGCTCGTTTGCTGCAGGGCCTGTCGGTGGGTGGCGAGTACGGCACCTCGGCGACCTACCTCAGCGAGATGGCGACCAAGGAACGTCGCGGCTTCTATTCCAGCTTCCAGTACGTGACGCTGATCTCCGGGCAGCTCATCGCCCTGGCCGTGCTGATCGTGCTGCAACAGGTGCTGACCACCGAACAACTGTACGCCTGGGGCTGGCGCATCCCGTTCGCCATCGGCGCGCTGTGCGCGGTCGTGGCGCTCTACCTGCGTCGTGGCATGGAAGAGACCGAGTCGTTCAACAAGGTCAAGAAAGAGCAGAAAGAAAGCGCCATGCGCACGCTGATGCGTCATCCCAAGGAACTGATGACCGTGGTCGGCCTGACCATGGGCGGCACCCTGGCGTTCTACACCTACACCACCTACATGCAGAAATACCTGGTGAACACCGTCGGCATGAGCATCACCGACTCCACCAGCATCTCGGCAGCCACGCTGTTCCTGTTCATGTGCCTGCAACCACTGATCGGCGCGCTGTCGGACAAGGTGGGTCGTCGGCCGATCCTGATTGCCTTCGGCGTACTCGGCACGCTGTTCACCGTACCGATCCTGACCACCCTGCACACCATCCAGTCCTGGTGGGGTGCGTTCTTCCTGATCATGGCGGCGCTGATCATCGTCAGCGGCTACACCTCGATCAACGCAGTCGTCAAAGCCGAACTGTTCCCGACCGAGATCCGTGCACTGGGTGTCGGCTTGCCGTACGCGCTGACCGTATCGATCTTTGGCGGCACCGCCGAATACATCGCGCTGTGGTTCAAGAGCATCGGCATGGAAACCGGCTACTACTGGTATGTCACAGCGTGCATCGCGGTGTCGTTGCTGGTGTACATAACCATGAAAGACACCCGCAAGCATTCGCGGATCGAGACGGACTGACTGCTGCATTTGTAGCGGCTGTCATGGCCTCTTCGCGGGCAAGCCCCCGCTCCTACGGTTTTACATCGTTCACAAATGTTGTGAACGACTCATGCCTGTAGGAGCGAGGCTTGCCCGCGAAGGGTACGACCCGGTTTTAAGTCAACTCGGCAACCGCTCGCTTGCCCAACCTGTTTTGCGCGTAAGCCGCGCCCGCAATCATCACCACCAAAACCCCCGCCAACACCAGCGACGAGCCAATGGTGCCGAAATCCAGGCCACCCTTTTCATGGGGTTTGGTCAGGAAGTCGCCCAGGGTTGCGCCGAACGGCCGAGTCAGCACGAACGCCACCCAGAACAGCAGCACTGACGAAATCCTGGTGAAGTACTTGAGCAACACCACCACCGCGATGGTCGAGCCGATCAACAGTGCGCCGCCGGCAAAGCCCAGGCCCGAGTCATCGGCCAGGTAATCGCCGAGCGCAGTGCCCAGGGTGTTGGAAAACAGAATCGCCATCCAGTAGAACATCTCGCCACGAAAGGTCTGGACCTTGCTGACGTTCAGCGAATCGCCGCTCAGGCGCCAGGCTGCGAAGATCCCCGCCAGAATCGCAATCAGGATCATCGACCCGGTGGCGTAACCCAACCCGAGGGTGCGATCCATGAAGTCGGACATCGTCGTGCCGGCCGTGCTGGTGGACAGAATCACGATCCAGTACAGCACCGGTTTGTAGGTTTTGGACATCAACTGCGTGACCAGGGTCAGCACGAACACACTGATCAAAATCAGCGAACTGATGGCGTAGCCAACGTTGAGGGTCATCGACAGCAAGTCACCGGCAGTTTCCCCCAGAGTCGTCGCGCAGATTTTCATCACCCAGAACGCCAGGGTGATTTGAGGCAGCTTATTCATTACGGGTAGAACTCCAATGGTCATGACGGCCGTTTTCTCAGGGTTATGGCCGACACGCAGACTGACGACGAAGCGGTGAAAATTAGGTAGGTGCTGTATGAAAAATCCGTCATGCAAGCCCATTGTTTTACGCATAACCCGGCAACATCACTGATCCCCGCGACCTTTTCCAGCCGGACGCATCCATACCCGCATGACGCACGTATATCAGTTGCAGGCCCCAAAGCGACGAAGGCCTGAGGGTCGGGTAGATCTGCATGAAAAAACTGTCATCCCGGATTAATCACCGGTTAATGCCCGAAACTCATCCTGACCCTGCCTGATCGATTAATTGCAATGCGCCCAAGTAAGCCCCGAAAGCGAGAAAGCCTGACGGCTTTAATATCTAATTAATCGATACTTTCTAGTATTAAATTGCAGTTTTAAATCAACTTTAATGAACCTGGAGTCACAGACATGAAAACCCAACTGTTCCTCGCCCTGGCCCTGACCGTACTGGCGGCCAACACCTACGCCGCGGATGGTTCCGACAAAACCGGCACAGCAGACTTCATTTCTGGAGCCACTGCTGCCGTCGAACACACCCACTCGACGGCTGTTGCCTCGGATGGTTTCGATCACACCGGCACCGCTGGCGCCATCGCCGCTGATGGCTTTGATAAAACCGGTACGACGGGTGCCATCGGTTAACACATTGAGGAGATTGAACAGCCCGGCTTCGGCCGGGCTTAGTCATTTCTGGGCCAGGCAAAATTTCCACATCGCCCTTGTAGGAGCAAGGCTTGCCCGCGATGGCGGTGGATCTGTCACCTCATGACTGAATGTGCCGCCGCCATCGCGGGCAAGCCTTGCTCCTACAGTGCTGGCACTTGCACTATGGTGTTCATCCCGAACGCCGCCCCAGGAATCCCTTCCATGCCCGACGACATCCACTACTACGAACCCGCCAACGGCCACGGCCTGCCCCATGACCCGTTCAACGCCATCGTCGGCCCGCGCCCCATCGGCTGGATTTCTTCGCAAGATGCCAACGGCCACCTGAACCTGGCGCCCTACAGCTTCTTCAACGCGTTCAACTACATTCCGCCGATCATTGGTTTTTCCAGCGTCGGGCGCAAAGACAGCCTGAACAACATCGAACAGACCGGCGAATTTGCCTGGAACCTCGCAACCCGGCCGCTGGCCGAGCGGATGAACCAGAGCAGCGCCATGGTCGCGCCCGACACCAATGAATTCGAACTGGCCGGGCTTACGCCAGCCGCCTCGAAAATCATTCAGGTGCCACGGGTCGCCGAAAGCCCGGTGTCCTTCGAGTGCAAGGTCACGCAGATCATTCAGTTGCAGCGCGCGGACGGGAACATGGTGCCAAGCTGGCTGATTCTCGGCGAAGTGGTCGCCGTGCATATCGCCAAGTGGCTGTTGAAGGATGGGGTGTACGACACCGCCGCGGCAGAACCGATTCTGCGCGGCGGCGGGCCGGCGGATTACTTTCAGCTGGGGCCTGAGGCATTGTTCAAAATGTATCGCCCAGGGCGAAAAAATAACTTACCAGAGCAGGTCGGCGTCTTCTGTGACGTCTTTGAGGCGGGTCAGCTCTTTGGCAGCGGCCAGATCGGCCTCGTTGGCCGTCTTGAAGATTTGCCCTTCAAGCACTTTATGAAAGCGTGGCGCCCCCGTGCCACCGATGGCTTTGACGGCGATCGCGGCGTGATAACCACCTTCGCCCGGTACTACAGCGGAAACAGCTTCGAAATGATCAAAGGCTTTACGTGCCATGTTGCGGATCCTGGCTAACTGAGAATGGAGCCATTAAACCCTCAACCGGCCAGTTTGTGTACCTGCGCCGTGGACTGACCCAACGCCTGGGCGGCCGAAACATCCTTGAAGGTATGGAAATCCAGGCTGTTGACCACCAGGTCTTGTACCAGCTCGGCGAAAACCTCCATGGCCGGGGTGCTGAAGTAGGCGGTCATGGCCTGTTGATGGGTCCAGAAACCGGACACCAGCCACAGGTCCGGATCGCATTGCGAGTGTTGCAGGGCAAAGCTCAGGCAACCGCTGGCCGCCCGCGATGGCTCGATCAACGCGCTCAGGCGAATACCGAGTTCCACCGAACGCCCGGCGCGGGCACGAACGAAGGCCATATGACTGACGGGGATCTGCGTAGACATGTTCAACCCTCCCGGGGAGTTGTGTAGCAGCCAGGGACGGGCTGCAACAGGATCCAAGGTTAGGCGGCGCAGCGTGATTGCCGTTAGTCGATTCCTGCCGGCTTGTTGCACAATCCTGCGAGGATCCGCGAATTGACCTGAAACGCCGGGCCAGACATGTCTCACCGATGACACAACGGTTTCAAGCAAGTTTCAGCGCCGCGACACTGCTAAAACAATGCCGCGAAACAACCCAATGCAGAATCAGGCAAGCATCAGGCAGGATGTGTCTACCACTGTGGCTTGCACAAACTTATGCTCTGCCCATCAACAACGCCTCACCGAGGAGGCCCTGCATGTCGTCGTTCGATCACTTTCAAGCCCCGCTGGACGCCGACATGGAGAAGCAGCGCGAGGAACTGGCCGCGATCATCCGCCGCAATACGTCGGAGGATGGCAATTACGCCACTGCCGTCAGCTCGCTGTTCATGTCGCGTCACAGTCAAACCCATCAGTTCGCCCCGGTGCTGGCGCAACCGGCACTGTGCATCATGGCCCAGGGGCGCAAGGAAGTTCGGCTGGCCGATGAAGTCTTCAATTACGACCCGCTCAATTACCTGGTGGTCTCGGTCTCGATGCCCGTAACCGGCCGCGTGGTGACTGTTACCTCTGAAGAACCGATCCTCGCTGTGCGGTTGGACATCGACCCGGCGGAAATCACCGCGCTGATCGCCGACGCCGGCCCCATGGGCGTACCCACCCGACCCACCGGGCGCGGGCTGTACGTCGAACGGCTGGATGCGGCGATGCTCGACGCCGTGCTGCGCCTGACCCGTCTGCTCGACACGCCGAAAGACATCGCCATGCTCGCGCCGCTGATTCGCCGGGAGATTCTGTATCGCCTGTTGCGCAGCCAGCAGGGCCATCGACTGTATGAAATCGCCATCGCCAATAGCCAGAGCCATCGCATCAGCCAGGCGATCAAATGGCTCAACGGCCACTATGAGCAACCGTTGCGCATTGATGATCTGGCGAAGGAAGTGAACCTGAGCGTGTCGACGCTGCATCACCGTTTCAAGGCGATGACGGCCATGAGTCCGTTGCAGTATCAAAAGCAGTTGCGATTGCAGGAAGCTCGGCGCTTGATGCTCGCCGAAGGGCTGGAAGCGTCGGCGGCGGGGTATCGGGTGGGGTATGAAAGCCCGTCGCAGTTTAGCCGCGAGTACAGCCGGTTGTTCGGGGCGCCGCCGCTTAGAGATTTGGCGCGGATGCGATTGACGGTATAACCGAGCTCAACCGCAACCTGTAGGAGCAAGGCTTGCCCGCGATGAACGATGACTCGGTGTGCCTGACACACCGCATCAAGCCAATCGCGGGCAAGCCTTGCTCCTACAGGCACGGTGGTGTTTTCAGGCGCTGAGTACCCGGCAAGCCTCAGCCGGCAACGTCACTGAAACCGGATTACCGATACTCAACCCAAACCCCTGACACGGCGTGCTCAGCGCGGTAAACGACACTCCGGAACACTCCACCGTGGTTTCAATCGTCGCGCCGATGTCGCGCACAAACGTCACCTTGCCCAGCAAGCGATTACCCGCTGTAGCCTGCGGCTGCGACAGTTGCAGGTCTTCCGGGCGAATCAGCATCTTGACCTTCTCCCCGACCACAATGCTGCTGCAGATCGGCACTTGCAGCGCATCACCACCGGGCAAACCAACCTTGCCATTACCCAACGCGGTGGCCGGGAAAATGTTGCCCGAACCGATAAAGTCCGCGACAAACTCATTGGCCGGATGACGATAGATCTCGATCGGCGTGCCCACTTGCTGCACCCGATGTTCACCCAGCACCACGACGATATCGGCCATGGTCATTGCCTCACGCTGATCGTGCGTCACCATGATCGTGGTGATGTTCAGCCGTTGCTGCAACTGACGGATTTCCACCTGCATCGACTCACGCAACTTGGCATCCAGCGCCGACAGCGGCTCATCCAGCAGCAGGATTTTCGGCCGCGCGGCAATCGCCCGGGCAATCGCCACGCGCTGGCGTTGACCGCCGGAGAGTTTCGCCACCGGGCGATCAATCATTTCCTGCAGTTGGATCAGTTCCAGTAACTCCACCACCCGCGCCTGCTGATCGGCCTTGCTCACGCCGCGCAGTTTCAGCGGATAAGCGATGTTCTCCCCCACCGTCATGTGCGGAAACAGCGCCAGCGACTGGAACACCATGCCGAAGTTGCGCAGGTGCGCCGGGGTGTGGCCGATGTCCTCACCGTCCAGGCGAATCTCGCCGCCCGTCAGGGTTTCGAGGCCGGCGATCATCCGCAGCAACGTGGTTTTGCCGCAGCCCGACGGACCGAGGAAACACACCAGTTTGCCCTCAGGCAAATGCAGGTTTACATCCTTTACCGCGCAGGCCGAGCCGTAGTGTTTCTCGACGTTTTCCAGAATCAGACCAGTCATGTTGCACCTCAAGAATCAGAACGAAACGCCACCTTCACCCACCAGCTTCTCCAACGCCCAGATCAGGACGAAGTCGATCAGCACGATCAGCACGGCAAACGAGAAAACGGTTGGGTCGAGCGATGACACGGTGCGGCTGTACATCCAGATCGGCACGGTCATGACGTCGATGGTGTAGAGGAAATAGGTCACGGTGAATTCGTTGAACGAGACGATGAACGCCAGCAGCATCCCCGCCAGAATCCCCGACTTCATCAAGGGCACCACCACATCGACAATCGCCCGGGTCGGCGACGCGCCGAGCATTTGTGCGGCCTCTTCGACTTCGCTGCCAATCGATAGCATCGCTGCCGTGCAGTTTTTCACCACGAACGGCAACGCCAGGATCACGTGGGCGATCACCAGCCGCGAGGTGGTCATCTGGAACGGCAGGCTGTCGAACACCAACAGCAATGCCAGGCCCAACACCACCATCGGGAACACCAATGGCAGCGACATCAATTGCAGCGCCACGGCTTTACCGCGGAACTCGCAACGGGTCAGCGCGTAGGCCGCCGGCACGGCGATGATCGTGGCGAACACCATGGTCAGGCACGCCACCATCAAGCTGGTGGTCATGGCTTTGCCCAGGCTCAGTACATCGCTGGCGTCCGGCGAAACGAAGGTGTGCCAGGCCGCTCGATACCATTGCAGGCTGTAACTGCTGGGTGGGAAGTCGAGGTTCGACGCGCCGCTGAACGACATGACGATCATCGTCAGGATCGGCAGTACCGCCAACAACAGGATAAAACCGGACAACACGCCCGCGAACTTGCCGGTTTCCCCGGGCAGCAGCGAATAACGCTTCTTGGTCAACGTGCTCATTGCGAAGCCTCCAGCATGCGCCGACGACGGCCAGTGATGTATTCAGACAACGTCATGATCGCCAGGGTAGTAATGATCAACACCACACCGGCAGCGGACGCGGCGGGCCAGTTCATCAGCGGAGCGATCTGGTCATGCACCATCACCGCCAGCATCGGCACTCGGCGACCACCGAGCAGCAAAGGCACCACGAAGCTGCTGGCGTTATAGGCGAACACCAGTGTCGCGCCAGTGATGATCCCCGGAAAACTCATCGGCAACACCACCTGGCGGAACACCTGGAAGCGGCTGGCGCCCAGGGTCGCGGCGGCTTCTTCGTAGGTCCGCGCGACGCCGCGCATGGCGCTGGCAATCGGCAGCACAGCCAGCGGAAACGCAGTTTGCACCAGGCCCATCAACACGCCATTTTGGTTGTAGAGCAGCATGATCGGTCGCTTGATCAGGCCCAGGCCCATCAGCGCCTGATTGAGCATGCCCGCCGGGCCGAGAATCACCAGCCAGCCGTAGCTTTGCAACAGCAGGTTGACCAGCAATGGCAGCAGTACGGCGGCGAGGAAGATCCGTCGAATAAACGGCGAGGTCAGGCGCGACATGGTGTAAGCCACCGGGATCGCCAGCAGCACGGCGATCACTGCGCTGAACAACGCCAGGCGTAGGGTCAGCATCAGGGATTTAAGGTAATAGGGTTCCAGCAACTGGGCGTAACTGGCCAGGCTGAACCCGGACCATTCCGCGCCCTTGGTGCCCACGCTCATGCGTAGCACCAGCAGGCTCGCGGCAATCAATACGCCGAGAAACAGCATCGACGGCGACAGGAAAAACCAGGCGCGGGTGGTGGGCGACACACCGCGGCGCGAACGCACTGGCACGGCGGCGACCGGATGAGTAAGAGGTTGGTGTTCCATAGCAAAGGTCTCGTCAATGGAAGATCAGAAATATCCGCGCACCCGGTCCTGTAGGAGCTGCCGAAGGCTGCGATCTTTTGATCTTTTCAGAGCCGCCGAAGAGCAGGATCAAAAGATCGCAGCCTTCGGCAGCTCCTACGATCAGGAAGAAAAGATTTCCGTGTAGCGACGAATCCATTGGTCATGCACGGTGGCCAGGAAGGCGTTGTCGTGCATGATCGCCTTGTCGGCAATCTGCTCTGGCGTGAGGATGTACGGGCTCTTGCGCGCTTCGGCGGAGATGATCGCCTTGGCGTTGACCGGGCCGTTGTAGATGTCTTCAGCCATTTTGCCCTGCACCAGTGGGTCCAGGGAGTGGTTGATAAAAGCGTAGGCCATGTCGGTATCGCCGGGGCGATTCTTCGGCATCACCGATTGCATCAGGTCGGTGTAGAAACCTTCCTTCATGCCAAAGGTTGCACTCAGACCGTAGGCCGGATCGCGGATCTGTTTCGGGAAGAACGCGGGGGCGTACAAGCCGCCCATGTCCAGGGAGCCGGTGCGGAACAGCTCGGCAATCTGGTTCGGGTTCTCGCCCAGGGTCACCACGCGATCCTTCAGCTCAGCGAGTTTCTTGAAGCCCGGCTCGATGTTGTGTTCGTCACCACCGGCCAGTTTGGCAGCGATGATGATCAGGTCCATGGCCTCGGTCCAGTTCGGCGGCGGCAGGAAGATGTTCGGGGCCAGGTCTGCGTCCCACAGCGCGGCGTAACTGTCCGGCGCTTCTTTCTGGGTACGGGTGCTGTAGACCAGACTGTTGCACCACAGCAGGTAACCGATGCCGTGACCGTTGGCACCCGTGCGGTATTTCTCCGGCACGTCCACCAGGTTCGGGATGCGGTTCAGGTCGGGCTTTTCCAGCAGCCCGGCGGCGGCCAGACCTTCGGCGCCAACGCCCGCCAGGGTGATGATGTCGTACTGCGGACGATCACCGCCGGCCTTGAGTTTGGCGACCATTTCCGAGGTACTGCCGGTGCGGTCAGCAATGACCTTGCAGCCGTACTTGTCTTCGAAGGTTGCCGCGATGTTGCGCAGCGCCGCCAGGCCGGTGTCATCGGACCAGGTCAACAGGCGCAGGGTCTTGCCCTGGAAGCGGGTATCGCTGGCGTTGGCACGGATGAAGGGCATGCTCATGGCCGCCGCTGCAACCGAAGCTACGCCCACGGTCTTGATGAATTGCCGTCTGTTCAGATCATGCTGGCCCATGAAGGACTCCCTTTGTTTTTTTTAATATGAGGTTGGTCGCAACCGTTGCATCCGCGCGTTCAGATCTGCTTCAAGCCCCCGGTTTCAAAGGACTTGCGCTGAGCCGACGAGTTCATCCTGAGGTCGTGCAAAACACCTGACTATCGATAAAAACTCATCGAAGCCATGACGCTGACGCATGCCTCGTTTGGAGGCATGCACTCACCTTTTTCGAGCGTTCAGACGGCCCGAATCACGTGTTTTATTTCCTGGAAAGCCTGCAAACCCCACGGCCCCAACTCGCGGCCGATGCTGCTCTGTTTGTAGCCGCCCCAGGCGGTCTGCGGGAAGATCACTTGCGGCGCATTGATCCACACAAGCCCCGCCTGCAAGGCGTTGGCGACCCGATCAGCGGCCGCGTTGTCACGGCTGACCACGCTGGCCACCAGGCCAAACTGGCTGTCGTTGGCCAGGGCAATCGCCTCGGCTTCGCAGGTGAAACTGCGCACGCAGATCACCGGCCCAAAAATCTCTTCACACCACAGCGCACTGTCGAGGGGCACTTCGGTGAAAATCGTCGGTTGCAAAAAATAGCCGCAAGGCAAGCCGGCCGGGCGATTGCCGCCGCAAATCAACCTGGCGCCAGCACTCAAGCCGCGATCAATGTGGCCGAGCACGCGCTGATATTGCGCCTGATTGACCAGTGCGCCCATCTCCACATTCGGGTCGAACGGGTCGGCCACGCGAATCGCTTCGGCACGGGCCTGCAAACGGATCAGGAATTCGTCCGCCAGCTCATCGGCGACCAGCACGCGGCTGGTGGCCGAACACATTTGCCCGGCGTTGAAGAAACCACCGCCACAGGCCAGCTCCACAGCCAGTTCAATGTCGGCGTCCTTGAGCACCAGCAGTGAGGACTTGCCGCCCAATTCCAGGCTCACGCCCTTCACGGTTTCGGCGGCACGTTGCATGACCTGAACACCGACCGCGTTGCTGCCGGTGAAGGAAATCTTGGCGATGCGCGGGTCAGCCGACAGCGGCGCGCCGACCGCCAGGCCAGTGCCGCAGACCAAGTTGAACACGCCCTTGGGCAAGCCGGCCTCGGCGATGATCGCGGCCAGCTCCAGCTCCGGCAGCGGCGTGACTTCCGACGGCTTGAGCACCACGCAGCACCCGGCGGCCAGGGCCGGGGCGAGTTTCCAGGCCGTGGTGACCATCGGGAAATTCCACGGCACGATCAGGCCAACGACGCCGCATGGTTCGCGGCGCAGGCGTGCGCTGAAGTCGTCGCTTGGCAACTCGACGGCGCTGTCCTGCTTGGCGTCCAAGCCCTCGGCCAGGCCGGCGTAGTACTCGAACGTAGCGATCACGTCATCGACATCGATAGCCGCTTCGAACAGCGGTTTGCCGTTGTTGCTCGACTGCAAATGCATCAACTGTTCGCGACCGGCCTGCACGCCAGCGGCGATTTTGCGCAGGATCGCACCGCGCTCGGTGCCGGTGGTTTTCGACCAGTCGCCGAAGGCTTTGGTCGCGGCGTTGACGGCTTGGTCAACGGCTTGAGCATCGCCGCCATTAACGGTAGTCAACAGGGCTTCGGTCGCCGGGTTGATCACCCGCAAATGTTCCTGGCCGGCGGACCATTGGCCATCGATGTACAAACCCTCCAGAGTGGTTGGGAAACTCATTTCGACACCGCCTTCATCCACTGAGTCTGATCGATTTCAATCAGGGTCGGGCCCTGACGGTCGGCGGCAGCGCGCAGTGCGCTGCGCAGTTGCTCGACACCATTCACTGCTTCGGCGGCGCAGCCCAAAGCCTTGGCCACACCGATAAAGTCCGGGGTGTAGATGTCCACGCCCACCGGTTCGATGGCGCGGTTGAGCATGTACTTTTTGATTTCTTCGTAGCCCTGGTTATTCCACAGCAGGACGATGACCGGCGTACGCGCTTCAACGGCGCTGGCCAGTTCCGGCAGGGTGAACTGCAGGCCGCCGTCGCCGATCAGGCACACCACGGGCGGACGGGCGCCGCTTTCAACGCTGCCGCCGAGCCAGGCACCGATTGCCGCCGGCAAGGCGTAACCCAGGGTGCCGTAACCGGTGGACGAATTGAACCAGCGGCGCGGACGCTCCGGGTTGAAGGTCAGGTTGCCGGTGTACACCGGCTGGGTCGAATCGCCGACAAACACAGCGTCCGGCAGTTCGTGCAATACGGTTTCGAGGAAGCGGGTCTGGGCCAGGGTCGGCGCATCCCAAGTCGCGGCCAGTTCTTCACGCAAACGCGCGGCACGCACCTGGCCCCAATCGTTACGGCGTTCGGCCAGCGACTTGTGCGACAGCGCACTCAGCAAGGCTTGCGCGGCGTTGCGCGAGTCGGACACCAGCGCGACGTGCGGCGGGTAGTTACGCACGGTCTGGTCCGGGTCGATATCGACGCGCAGCAGTTTGCCGGGGATCTCGAAGCCGCCCGCGAAGGTCACGTCGTAATCGGTTTCGGCGAGTTCGGTACCGATGGCCAGCACCACGTCAGCCTCCGCGACCAGGGCGCGGGTGGCGACCAGGCTTTGGGTCGAACCGATCAACAATGGATGGTTGGATTCGAGCATGCCTTTGGCGTTGATGGTCAGCGCGACGGGGGCGTCGAGCAATTCAGCCAGTTCGGTCAACTCGGCAGCGGCCTCGATGGCACCGCCACCGGCCAGGATCAACGGGCGTTTGGCGCCGGCCAGCAACGCTGTCATGCACGAAACGGCGGTCGGCGAGGCACCTGCGCGATCGATGTTGACCGGTACGCTGCTGAGCAAGTCATCGGCTTCTTCTACCAACACATCCAACGGAATTTCGATGTGCACCGGGCGCGGACGACCGGCCTGGAACAACGCGAACGCACGGGCCAATACCCCCGGCAATTCCGACGCCGACATCAAAGTATGGGAGAACGCCGCGACGCCGCCGACCAAGGCGCTCTGGTTCGGCAGCTCATGAAGCTTGCCGCGACCACCACCCAACTGGTTGCGGGTCTGCACGCTGGAGATCACCAGCATCGGGATCGAATCCGCATACGCCTGACCCATCGCTGTGGTGATGTTGGTCATGCCAGGGCCTGTGATGATGAAGCAGACACCCGGTTTGCCGCTGGTGCGGGCGTAGCCGTCGGCCATGAAGCCGGCACCTTGTTCGTGACGCGGAGTGACGTGGTTGATGCTCGAACGGGCCAGCCCGCGATACAGCTCAACGGTATGCACCCCGGGAATGCCGAACACCTGCTCGACCCCGTAGTCTTCGAGTAACTTGACCAATACTTCGCCGCACGTCGCCATGTCTTTGCCCTTCTTGTTCGTTTGAGACGCCGGGCCTGCGCAGTGTTTATGATGCGTAGGCAAGCCCAGGGATGGCCTCATTGGAACGGGCGAGACGTAGCCGCAACAATGGATAAAAAGTCATACTAGCCATGTCCTCACGTCATACCTTGGGTCCTCATGAAACGACTGCCTCCCCTACCCGCCCTGCACACTTTTCTGATCACGGCACAGTGCTGCAACTTCACCGGGCTGCCGAGCAGTTGCACATCACCCAGGGCGCGGTGAGCCGACAGATCGCCGGACTGGAAGATCATCTGGGTTATGAGTTGTTCATCCGCCAGGCCCGAGGCCTGGACCTGACCGCCGAAGGACGGGAATGGCTGCCGAGGGTGCAGCAGATTTTCGGCCTGATCGGCGAGGCGGTGGAGCAGATCGGAGCGAAGCGCGAAACCCTGCAACTCAAGGCCCCGACCTGCGTGATGCGCTGGTTGTTGCCGCGCCTGATGCAATGGCAAAAGGAACGCCCGGATGTGCCCGTGGAGCTGACCACCACAGTGCGGCACGGGGTGGATTTTCATCGTGAACAGTTTGATGCAGCGGTGATGTATGGCGCGCCGCCGGACACTTCACTGGCGTCCCTTCGGCTGTTCGATGAGCAATTGACCCCGGTCTGCTCGCGGCCATTGCTCGAAGGGCCCGTGCCGTTGCACTCGCCGCAGGATCTGGAACAACACATGCTGCTGCACCCGACTCGCGACGAGCGCGACTGGAAAGCCTGGTTGGCCACGGCGGATATTCACTTGAGTAATGTCAGCAAGGGCCAGCACTTCGAAACCCTGGACCTGGCGATGTCGATGGCGTCCCAGGGAACGGGGGTGGCGATTGGCGACTGGTCGTTGATTGGCGATGACCTGAGTGCCGGGCGGCTGGTCATGCCCTTTGAATTGAAGGTGAAAACCGGGTTGGCGTATTACCTGGTGCTGCCGCAGAAGCCGACACCTTCGCCGAAGTTGCAGGAATTGTTGGGGTGGTTGGTCGAGCAGGCTCAGGCGCGCTGAGTCGACACACACCGCCATACACCGTAGGAGCTGCCGAACGCGGCCCGAGCCTTCGGCAGCTCCTACGGGGTTGTGTTTTTGGCTTAGTAGCCGACTGCAAATCGCTGACGCGAATGCTTCGGCGTTTCCACTTCATCGATCAGCGCAATCGCGTAATCAGCGAAGGTAATCCAGCTCCGACCTTCTGCGCTCACCAGCAAATCATCCTTGCCGATCCGGAACTTGCCGGTGCGTTCACCTTCAACAAACTCCGCCGATGGCGACAGGAAGGTCCAGTCCAGTTCCTTCTCCTGACGCAGGTTTTCCAGGAACAAGGCACCGGCACCGGCCTCCGCCTTGTAAGCCAGCGGAAAGCCTTCGCTGTCGATGACACGGCCGCCATTTGGCAGCAACAACGAACCGGCACCACCCACCACCAACAGACGTTTGACCCCGGCCTTTTTCACCGGCCCGACCACAGCACTGGAAGGCAACGTCGAGAAGTGCGCAGCGCTGATCACCACGTCATGACCGGCAACGGCGGCTTGCAGTGCCTGGGCATCCAGGGCGTCGACGTTCTTGCTGACGACTCCGGCGCGCTGGCCGATCTTCGAGGTATCGCGGGCGATGGCGGTAACGTTGTGACCGCGACGCAGGGCTTCTTCCAACAGTTGGCTACCGGCACGACCGGTGGCACCGATGATTGCGATTTTGCTCATGACGTTCTCCAGTTGGGTGGGTGTATCCCGTTCAATCAACTTGCTCACGAATCGATCAACTGACTCGCGACTGCTCTGTGTAGGGGTCAAGTACGTTCAGTGAAGCGGCGGGTTACCACTTCATCTCACCCTTGGCGACTTTGGCGCTCAGTTCCAGCGAGCTTTCTTCGCCCAGGGCCGGGTAGCGTTTCTTCATGGCTGCGATCAGTTCAGCAGCGTCTTTTGCCTTGGCGGTTTCTTCGTCGAAAGCCTTGATGTAGTCAGCGGTGAATTGCACGGCAGCCAGGGAACGGGCGCTCTCGCCCAGATAGTGACCCGGCACGATGGTCTTCGGCTTCAAGGTTTCGATCGAATGCAGCGTCGTCAACCAATCAGCGTGGGATTGCGCGGTCTGGGTGTCGGCCATCCACACGTGGATGTTTTCAGCGACGACCACGCCACCGACCACAGCCTCGATTGACGGAATCCACACGAAGCTGCGATCCGGCTGCTTGCCGTCCAGACCCACTACCTGCAATTTCTGCCCTTCGAGCATCAGGCTGTCGCCCTTGAGCACGCCCGGCACGATGGTTTTAGCCGGTACGTCAGCGCCCATTTTCGGGCCCCAGAAGGCCAGTTTGCCGTCGACGGTTTTCTTGATGTGATCCACGGTCGGCTGCGAGGCCAGCACTTTGGCGTTCGGGAAAGCGGCGGTCAGGGTATCGAGGCCGAAGTAGTAATCCGGGTCACCGTGACTGATGTAGATGGTGGTCAGTTGCTTGCCGCTGGCGCGGATCTTCTGCACCACTTGCTCGGCCTGGGACTTGCCGAATTGCGCGTCCACCAGGATCGCGTCTTTCTCGCCGCTGACCAGTACCGATGTCACCGGGAAGATCGCCTTGTCACCCGGGTTGTAGACGTCCAGGGTCAGGGTCGATGCCGCTGCGGCGTGGGCGGCGAAGCCGAGGGTGGCGGTTGCCAGAAGAATGCGCTTGATTGCAGTGAAACCGATCATCTGTTGCTCCGTTGTCGATGGCCCGGGTTGGCCGATGGCTGTGTAGGAGTTCGGCAGGAACTGTGTAGGAGCTGTGTAGGAGCTGTCGAGTGAAACGAGGCTGCGATCTTTCCGAGTTCACTTGAGTCTCAAGCGAAAGATCAAAAGATCGCAGCCTCGTTTCACTCGACAGCTCCTACACAGCTCCTACGGGGACAGAGCTTAGTTGCATGACTCAGTACAAAAAATGCGATGCTTGAACATAGTTTGTTTCTGAAAGTGAGCAAATCATGGATCGTCTACAAGCAATGCGGGTGTTCGTCTCGGTGGTGGACCTCGGCAGCCAGTCAGCGGCGGCCGATCACCTGGACCTGTCACGGCCGGTGGTTTCGCGTTATTTGGCGGAACTGGAGGATTGGGTCGGTGCCCGATTGATGCACCGCACCACGCGCAAACTGAGCCTGACCGCCGCAGGCAGCGAAATCCTGCCGCGCTGCCGGCAGATGCTCGAACTGTCCAGCGACATGCAAGCCGCCATCAGCGAACCGGACGAGGCGCCCCGTGGCCTGCTGCGGATCAGCGTCAGTACCTCGTTCGGCCAGGCGCAACTGGCGGATGCCATGGCCGCTTACGTCAAGCGTTACCCCGGCGTAAGCATCGATATGCAGATGATCGACCGCACGGTAAACCTGGTGGATGAGCGCATTGACCTGGCGATCCGCACCAGCAACGACCTGGACCCGAACCTGATCGCCCGCCGGCTGACGGTGTGCCGCTCGGTGATCTGCGCCTCCCCGGCCTACTTGCAAGAACACCCGTCGCCGCAACGGGTCGAGGACTTGAGCCAGCACAACTGCCTGACCCACTCCTACTTCGGCAAAAGCCTCTGGCATTTCGAACAGGATGGCGAGCAGGTCTCGGTACCGGTGCAGGGCAACATCAGTGCCAACGAGGCCAGCACCCTGTTGCGCGCGACCATGGCCGGTGCCGGCGTGGCGATGCTGCCCAGCTACCAGGCTGGCGTGCACATCCACAGCGGCGAGTTGATTCGCCTGCTGCCCGACGCCGAGCCACGGCAGATGAACATGTACGCGGTCTACGCCTCACGCAAGCACATGCCGGCGACGATGCGCAGCATGCTGGACTTCCTGGTGCTCAGATTCCCCGAAGAACCGGCGTGGGATGTGGGGCTTTAAGATCAAAAGATCGCAGGCTTCGCCAGCTCCTACAGGGTGTACGCCGATCCAATGTAGGAGCTGCCGAAGGCTGCGATCTTTTGATCTTGATCTTCAAGGATCAGCCACCTCTATGTTGGATGTGCCGACGCTATCGCGAGCAGGCCCACCCCACAGGGTGTACGCCGATCCAATGTAGGAGCTGCCGAAGGCTGCGATCTTTTGATCTTGATCTTCAAGGATCAGTCACCTCTATGTTGGATGTGCCGACGCTATCGCGAGCAGGCCCACCCCCACAGGGTGTACGCCGATCCAATGTAGGAGCTGCCGAAGGCTGCGATCTTTTGATCTTGATCTTCAAGGATCAGTCACCTCTATGTTGGATGTGCCGACGCTTTCGCGAGCAAGCCCACCCCCACAGGATGTCCGCCGATCCAATGTAGGAGCTGCCGAAGGCTGCGATCTTTTGATCTTGATCTTCAAGGATCAGTCACCTCTATGTTGGATGTACCGACGCTATCGCGAGCAGGCCCACCCCCACAGGATGTCCGCCGATCCAATGTAGGAGCTGCCGAAGGCTGCGATCTTTTGATCTTGATCTTCAAGGATCAGCCACCTCTATGTTGGATGTACCGACGCTATCGCGAGCAGGCCCACCCCCACAGGGTGTCCGCCGATCCAATGTAGGAGCTGCCGAAGGCTGCGATCTTTTGATCTTGATCTTCAAGGATCAGTCACCTCTATGTCGGATGTGCCGACGCTATCGCGAGCAGGCTCACTCCCACACAGGGACATCAGTGTTCTGAATGACGGGTTACATGCGATCGTCAAGTGAGTGGCAACTCACCGGCGCTGTCCTATGCTGAAGGTAATACCGAAGGGTATTCGTTCAGAGGTCCAACGCCATGAACATCAAGACAAGAAGATACCTCGCCATTTTCATCACCTGCGCGGCAACGCTGGCGCTGTATGGCACGGCTGCCTGGCGGGTCGAGCAGTTGCGTAACCTGCCTCGTGAATTCGCGAGCTGCAACTTCGAGCGCTGCATTCCCCACAACGCGACCCTCAACGCCCTTCGCTAGCGAAACGCGTCAGGCCTCGTTGTCCTGATCGGCCTTCAAGCGGTCGCGGAAGGCCTTGGGCGAGATCCCCACCCGACGCCGGAACAGCCGCGTGAAGTTGGTTGGATCGGAGAACCCCAACACGTCGGACATTTCATAAATGGTCATGCTGGTGTAAGTCAGCAAGCGCTTCGCTTCCAGCAACTGCCGCTCGTGCATGATCTGCAGCGCCGGTTGCCCCGCCAGCTCTCGGCAGGTTCCGTTGAGGTGGGACACGGAAATCCCCAACCGATGGGCCAGGTCCTCGACCTTGACGTGTTGGCGATAGGTCTCTTCCACCAGTTGAATAAACCCGTTGAGGTATTCCCGGCACGCTGCGGACGTTGACTGGCGCTGCGGCGCTGGATCACCTGGCGGCTGACCCAGACCATGATCACGCTGACCAGCGAATGCATGAGCATTTCCCGGGCTGGTTGATGACCGGTGTACTCGCTTTGCAGCGCCGCAAACAGACTGTTGAGGTACTCGCTGTCCTTGCCCGCCGGGTAACTTTCGGCTTGCGCCAGGGCGTTCACCGAATTGCCCAGTTGCACCTGCAGATGGGCAACCAACGGCGCGGCCAGGGTCACGACAAAGCCTTCGACATCCTCGGAAAAACGATAACCGTGCACCGATAACGGCGGCAGGATCAGCATTGCCGGCTCGGTCAAATCAGTGCGTTTACCTTCGATTTCAAGCTCTGCCTGACCTTTGAAGACGAAGAGTAACTGGCACAAATCAGCGTGGCGGTGGGGTTTGATTTCCCATTGATGTTCGCGGCTGCGTTTGGAAATGGTTTCACAGTGCAGCAAGTCGGGGGTCGGCCAGTCCAGGCTTTCACCGTAGAGCTTGAACACCGGAATCGAAGGCAGGTCAGGCTTGTTCATCACTTCAATCCAGGCCTCGGAGTAGACGGGGCGATAATCGCACCGATTGGCAGAATGTACAGGTATCGGCTCAGTTTTCACCTTCAATTGACCGACTCGCAAGGGAAAAATGCAAGTACTCGATCCATAAAAATTATTCACCGGCCGTGGTCGCGTGAAGCTTGCGAGTCATAAAAACAATGAAAACGCTAAAAACCCAAATCGCCATCATCGGCGCCGGTCCGTCCGGTTTATTGCTTGGACAGTTATTGCACAACGCCGGCATCGACACCCTGATTCTCGAACGTCAAACGCCGGATTATGTGCTCGGCCGAATCCGCGCCGGCGTCCTTGAACAAGGCATGGTAGAGCTGTTGCGCCAAGCCGGTGTCGGTCAGCGCATGGACGCCGAAGGGCTGGTCCATGGCGGCTTTGACCTGGCCCTCGACGGCCGCCAGGTGCACATCGACCTGCACGCCCTGACCGGCGGAAAAACCGTGATGATCTACGGCCAGACCGAAGTCACCCGCGACCTGATGGCCGCTCGTCGGGACGCCGGGGCACAGACGATTTATTCGGCAAGCAACGTCGTCCCCCACGGTATGAAAACCGAGGAAACCTTTGTCACCTTCGAAAAGGACGGTGAGACCTATCGCCTCGACTGCGACTACATCGCCGGGTGCGATGGCTTCCATGGCGTGGCCCGGCAATCGATTCCCGCCGAGAGCCTGAAGGTCTTCGAGCGGGTCTACCCGTTCGGCTGGCTGGGGATTCTGGCCGACACCCCGCCGGTCCACGAAGAGCTGGTCTACGCCCGCCACGAACGCGGCTTCGCCCTGTGCAGCATGCGTTCGGCGACCCGTACCCGCTATTACCTTCAGGTGCCGGCCGAGGAGCAGGTCGAGGACTGGTCTGATCAGCGCTTCTGGGATGAGCTCAAATCCCGTCTGCCGCAGGCGTTGGCGGAAAAACTGGTCACCGGGCCATCCATCGAAAAGAGCATCGCGCCGCTGCGCAGTTTTGTGGTGGAACCGATGCAGTACGGGCGGATGTTCCTGGTCGGCGACGCGGCACACATTGTCCCGCCTACCGGCGCCAAGGGTTTGAACCTGGCAGCCAGCGACGTCAGCACGTTGTTCAATATCCTGCTGAAAGTTTACCGCGAGGGGCGCGTGGACTTGCTGGAGAAGTACTCCGAAATCTGCCTGCGCCGGGTCTGGAAAGCCGAACGATTCTCCTGGTGGATGACCTCGATGCTGCACCGCTTCGACGAGCACGATGCGTTCAGCCAGCGCATCAGCGCCTCGGAACTGGACTACTTCGTCAACTCCGAAGCCGGGCGAAAAACCATTGCAGAAAATTACGTCGGGCTTCCATACGAGGCTATCGAATAGCCTGCTACCGACTTACACTGGCGAGCACTGACCCGCTCGCCTTGCCTCTTGCGGGAAAATTATTGCCCGCAGGTTTTATCGTGACCAATCTGAACCAGCCTGAAACGCCCAAACCGGCCATTCGCAGTGTGCTGATCGCCCTGATGCTGGCGATCTTCCTCGGCGCGCTGGACCAGACCATCGTGGCCGTGTCGATGCCGGCCATTTCCGCGCAGTTCAAGGATGTCAGCCTGCTGGCCTGGGTGATTGCCGGTTACATGGTGGCGATGACCGTGGCGGTGCCGATCTACGGCAAGCTCGGCGATCTGTATGGTCGACGCAAGTTGATGTTGTTCGGGATGGGGTTGTTCACCGTTGCATCGTTTTTTTGCGGCATGGCCCAAAGCATGGAGCAATTGGTGCTGGCGCGAATCCTTCAGGGCATCGGCGCCGGCGGGATGATTTCGGTCAGCCAGGCGATCATCGGCGACATCGTCCCGCCCCGGGAGCGCGGTCGCTATCAGGGTTACTTCAGCAGCATGTACGCGGTGGCCAGCGTCGCCGGGCCGGTACTCGGCGGTTACATGACCGAATACCTCTCGTGGCGCTGGGTGTTCCTGATCAACCTGCCGCTCGGGCTCGGCGCGTGGCTGGTGGCCAATCGCACGCTGGTCGGGCTGCCAGTGCCGCAGCGCAAGCCGATCATTGATTACCTTGGCACGTTGCTGATGATTATCGGCTTGACCGCGCTGTTGCTCGGCATCACCCAGGTTGGCCAGGGTCATTCGTGGCGCAGCGCCGAAGTGCTGGGCCTGCTGGGTTGCGCGGTGGTGGTGCTGGCGCTGTTCGTCTGGCATGAACATCGCGCACGGGAGCCGTTGCTGCCGATGCATCTGTTCGCCAACCGCAACGCGATCTTTTGCTGGTGCACGATTTTCTTCACCAGTTTCCAGGCCATTTCCTTGATCGTGCTGATGCCGCTACGCTTCCAGAGTGTCACCGGCGCCGGGGCCGACAGCGCTGCGCTGCACCTTTTGCCATTGGCGATTGGCTTGCCGATTGGCGCCTATTTCGCCGGGCGCCGCACCTCGGTCACCGGGCGCTACAAGCCGATGATCCTGAGCGGTGCGCTGCTGATGCCGATCTCGATTCTCGGCATGGCGTTCAGTGCGCCTCAAGACTTGCTGATGAGCAGCCTGTTCATGTTGTTCAGCGGGATTGCCAGCGGCATGCAATTCCCGACCTCGTTGGTCGGCACACAGAATTCGGTCGCGCAACGGGACATTGGCGTGGCCACCAGCACCACCAACCTGTTTCGTTCGTTGGGCGGTGCGGTCGGTGTGGCGTTGATGTCGGCGCTGTTGCTGGCGTTGTTGCAGGATTCGAGTTTCGCCCACCTGGCCGGCTCGGCGATTGGCGAGGGCAGTTCGGGGAATGTTTTGCTCGACGGCTTGAACGCCGCGCCGGGGGATGCGCAGAACGCCTTGCGTGCGGAGTTGCTGCTGACGTTCCGGCATTTGCTGATGGTCAGTGCGGCGGTGTCGTTGCTGGGGTTGGCGGCGGCGATTGCGATGCCGAACAACGTATTGCGTGGGCGCGAGGATAAGGTCCGTTAAAAGCAAAAGATCGCAGCCTTCGGCAGCTCCTACAGGGGAATGCGTACACCCTGTAGGAGCTGCCGAAGGCTGCGATCTTTTGATCTTCAACCCTTCACAACATCAAGGACTGTAATACCCGACAGCCACCAGAAAATGCCCGACCTTCTTCAGGTACGCATGCTTGTCCTCGACCTTGCCGGTCACCGGGTTCTTCCAGCGATACTCATACTCGCCCTGATCCTGCTTGCCCATCATCGCCAGCATCGGCTCGCCCACCGGTTTGCCTTCCGGGTCGTTGACCTTGCCGAAGTCGGTGTTAATCAGCCGCAGATTAGTGCCATGAGCCACGTAGCGCTGGTTATTCAGGTCAACCACGAAGACATATAGATCGTCCTGCAAGTACCCGCCCTTGAGCGAGTTGATCGCCGTCAGCGTGCCCTTCTCGTCCTTGACCAGGTCAGCCGCCGCTTTATCCAGCAACGCCTGGGCTTGTTGCGCCGACGCCCGTGGCAGGTAGTAGCCGACCGCCAGGATCCGCTGACCCACGCGCTGATAGAACACGTGCTTGCGTTCGACCTTGCCGTCGGCCCAGTTCTGCCAGTGGTATTCGGCCTGTTGAATGCCGTTGCCTTCCGGCACGTTCAAGGCGTCTTTGAAGGCTTTCTGCAAATCCGGTGGCAGCGTCTGCGACACATCCCGGCCGATCAATGCCGAAGACGGCCCACCGCTGGCAAGCATTACGCCATGGGTGTCGACCACGAACACGTAACGGTCCTTGTCGACAAACTCGCCCTGACGGCTGAATGCAGCGAAGGCCTTGTCGCCATTGTCGTGGTAATACGCCAAGGCTTTTTCGAGCAAAGCCCTGGCAGCCGGGCCGTCATCCTTTGGCGCCGTGGCCGCCTGAACCTGGCCCAGGCTCAGCAAAAGCACCCCGCCCAGCAAGGCCAACTTGTGCACAAACCCCATAACGCACCCCTCGTTCTTATTGATGTTTCAAGAGCGTAGACGGGTTGGGGATAGGTATGAATATTCAGCAACCGCTGTGTAGCAGCTGGCGAAGCCTGCGTTCGGCGGCGAAGCCGTCGTGAGATCAGACAACTCGGTGTGTCATGCACACCACGTTGTATGGATTTACGACGGCTTCGCCGCCGAACGCAGGCTTCGCCAGCTGCTACCGGGCGTTGATCTGCTGTTGCAGATTCTGGATCTGCGATTGAAGGGTATTGAGGTTGCGGGTGGTCTGGCCGCGGAACGCGTCGAACTCGGCGGTATTAGCCGCGCCTTGTGGGGCGGCCGGGCGGTTGTCCTGCTGGGCTTTGAGGATGACGATTTCCTGTTCCAGTCGATCGATCGCGGTGCTCGGGTTGCCCTGTTTCTTCAGCGCAGCGATGTCGGCGTTAAGGCTTTTGAGCCCGGCGTCGACTTTGCTGGTGTCGGCAGGCGCGCTCTTCAGGGCGACCAATTCACCGCCCAAGGCTTTGACCTGAGCCTGCAACTGCGTGTTGGCCGCCTGTTGCTCGGCGGTTTGCGCAGTCATCTGCGCCAGGCGCTTGTCCAGTTCGCTGGTCTGACCGACCACACCTTGCTGTTGCTGACTCTGATCCTGGAGTTTGCTTTCCAACTGTTTGATCTGCAGCTTCAGCGCTTCGCTGTCGCTGTTGACGTTGGTCTGACTGGCCACGACCTTGCCGGAAATGTCCTGCAAGCGCCCCGCCGCTTCCTCACTGATCCGCGCGAAACTTTCCTGGGTCGCCACCAGTTGCTGCTCCATCAGCGAAATCTGCTGAAAACTCCACCAGGCCAGGCCCGCGAAGGCAAAGAACAAGGCGCCGACCAATGCCCACAACGGGCCTGTGCCTGGGCCTTTGACTTTAACCGCCGCAGCGCTGCGTGCAGGCGCGGCAGTGCGTTCACGAACGACCGGGATGGTCGGGAATTCATCGTGGTCATGAACGTCGGCGCGCAGGCTTGGTACGTCGTCGAAGTCATCGTTGGCATCGTTACGCATGGACATTGAGTCAACCTTTATGAAACGCGGTGATGGCTTGATGCGGCGAAGTATAACCCCCACTGCCGCAGCGATTGACCCTCAACCCCGAACTCGGTTCAGTATCGGGACAGGTACTACCCGCCTTAGCGAATATCCTGGGCCTTCCACCAGCCGCAGAATTCATCGAGGGCCGCCCAGAGACTGACCTTCGGATCGTAGTCCAGATAATGCCGGGCGCGGCTGATGTCCAAGGTGAAATTTTTGTTCATGACCTGCATGCCCAGACGCGACAGCGTCGGCTCGGGGCGCCCAGGCCAGAGCTTGCACACCCCCTCATTGAGCGCCGCTACGCTGTAGGCCAAGCCGTAGGAGCGGTAGCGAGTCACCTGTGGGACGTCCATTTTTCGCATCACGTAATTCACCACATCCCACAACGGCACCGGCGTACCGTTGCTGATGTTGTAGGCCTTGCCCAACGCTGAACCACTGGCCAGCAAACTGCTGAGCAACGCTTCATTGAGGTTTTGCATGCTGGTGAAATCGACCTTGTTCAAGCCGTTGCCGACAATTGCCAAACGCCCCTTGCGCTGCATTTTCAACAGGCGCGGGAAGATGCTCATGTCACCCGCCCCCGTGACGAAACGCGGGCGCAGGGCGATGGTTTCGAGACCGAACTCCTGGGCGCCGAAGACCTTTTGCTCGGCGAGGAACTTGGTCGCGGCATAGTGATGCTTGAAGCGTTTAGGCACCTGCTCTTCGGTCAGGCCCAGATGATCGCGGCCATCGAAGTAGATCGACGGCGACGACAAATGCACCAGCCGCCGGACCCGTTGCTTCAGGCAAGCCTCGACCACGTTTTCAGTGACCTGGACATTGCCCTGGTGAAAGTCCTGATAACGGCCCCACAAACCGACGGCGCCAGCGCAATGAACCACGGCTTCAACGTCCGAGCACAGGTCGCGTACCAGCTCCGGGTCGCTCAAGTCTCCCTGGATGAATTCGGCGCCACGGCGCACCAGGTGCTCGACGCCCTCGGCCCGGCGACCGTTGACCCGTACGTCCAGGCCCTGCTCCAGGGCGAAACGCGCAAAGCGTCCGCCAATGAAGCCGCTTGCGCCGGTGACCAGAATTTTCATGTAGAGCTCCGATGTCTTTCGTTTTGCGTAATGCGTGAGTCTTGACGCTGCCCGTCAGTCCAACGGCACCAGCCATTGCTTCGACGAACGTACCAATTGGTCAGTGAGCAAACCCAGCAACTGACCGCCATTGCGCCAATGATGCCAGTACAGCGGCACATCAATCGGCATATCTGGCAAAAGCTCGACCAAAACACCGCGTTCCAGTTGCTCGCACACCTGTAATTCCGGTACCAGGCCCCAGCCGAGCCCGGCTTCCGTGAGGCGGATAAAGCCTTCGGACGATGGGCATAAATGGTGCTCGAAACCGCCGTCCACACCCAGGGACGCGAGGTAACGATGCTGTAGGAAATCGTCCGGGCCAAACACCAGCGCCGGCGTGCGCGGCAACAATTCGGCACGCACACCGTCGGGAAAATGCCGGGCCACAAACGCCGGGCTGGCCAACGCCCGATAACGCATGGCGCCCAACAGCACGCTCCGCGCCCCGGCCACCGGGCGCTCGCTGGCACAGACACACGCCGCCACTTCGCCGGCGCGCATACGCTTGAGGCCTACGGTCTGGTCTTCCACTACCAAGTCCAGCAACAAATGCTGTTCGGCGCAAAAATCCCCCACCGCTTCGGCCCACCAGGTGGCGAGGCTGTCAGCATTGAGGGCAATGCGCAGGCGTTCCGGCAAACCTTCTTCGTCCAGCGCCGGCACCAGGGTCTGCAAATCCCGCTCAAGCAAGCGCACCTGCTGCACATGGTTGAGCAAGCGCCGACCGATTTCGGTGGGCGCTGGCGGTGTGACCCGTACCAGTACCGGTTGGCCGACCCGCGCCTCCAGCAACTTGATGCGCTGGGAGATCGCCGATTGCGACAAACCCAGCACCTGCGCGGCCCGTTCAAATCCGGCCTGCTCGACCACAGCGGCCAAGGCGGAAAGCAATTTATAGTCGAACATCAGTTTTCCTAATGAGCGATCAGCACTATTTGTTTTTCTTATACAGCGTAGCGCCGGAGAATGGCCAGCAAGAACTTTTGAACAAGGAATACCGACATGGCTGGCGAAACATCATTGGCAACCCTGCTGCGCAGCATGAGCCCGCAACTTAACGGCGGCGACTACGTGTTTTGCACCCTGCGCGACGGCACGCTGCCGGCAGGCCTGGAAATCGTCGGCAGCTTTCGCGAGCAGGAAGGCCTGACAGTGATTCTGGAACGCTCCCACGCCGAAAAGGCCGGCTTGAGCTTCGACTACGTCGCTGCGTGGATCACCTTGAATGTGCACTCGGCCCTGGAAGCCGTCGGCCTGACCGCCGCATTCGCCACGGCGCTGGGCCAGGCCGGGATCAGCTGCAACGTAATTGCCGGCTACTACCACGACCATTTGTTCGTCGGCCAGGCTGACGCCGATCGTGCCATGCAGGTGCTGCGGGATCTGGCAGCCAACGCGGAGTAGAACGTTATGTGGCAAAGCTATGTAAACGGCCTGTTGGTCGCGGCGGGGCTGATCATGGCGATTGGTACCCAGAATGCGTTTGTGCTGGCTCAAAGTCTTCGGCGCGAGCATCACCTGCCGGTAGCGGCTCTGTGCGTCGTTTGCGATGCGCTGTTGGTGGCCGCTGGCGTGTTTGGCCTGGCAACCGTACTGGCGCATAACCCGACACTGCTGGCGGTGGCCCGTTGGGGCGGCGCGGTATTTTTGATTTGGTATGGCAGCCAGGCGTTGCGCCGGGCCTGTTCGAAACAAAGCCTGCAACAGGGCGAAAACCAGACCGTGCGCTCGCTGCGGGCGGTGATGCTCAGCGCGTTGGCGGTGACCTTGCTCAACCCGCATGTTTATCTGGATACCGTGTTGCTGATCGGCTCCCTCGGCGCCCAACAGACCGAGCCGGGCGCCTACGTCGTCGGCGCGGCGAGTGCCTCGTTGCTGTGGTTTTTCACCTTGGCGCTGGGCGCGGCATGGTTGGCACCGTGGTTGGCGCGGCCGGGCACCTGGCGGATTCTCGACCTGTTGGTGGCCGTCATGATGTTTACCGTCGCGATTCAACTAATCACTTCAGCCTGAATGTTTCAAAAGGCTTTGGAACCTCTATCCCACACAGTTGTTGCGTGGTTATGCCGCACCCCCGGTGCTATGATCCGGTTCGATGCGCCGCAAAGAGTACAAACTCCCCGGCGCTTGTCTGGCCGCCCGTGATCGGCCTTGCGCTCACCGCAACTGACCTGATTAGGAGAATCATCATGGCTTTCGAATTGCCGCCGCTGCCTTACGCACACGATGCCCTGCAGCCGCACATTTCCAAGGAAACTCTGGAATACCACCACGACAAGCACCACAACACCTACGTCGTGAACCTGAACAACCTGGTGCCAGGCACCGAGTTCGAAGGCAAGACCCTGGAAGAAATCGTTAAATCTTCTTCGGGCGGTATCTTCAACAACGCCGCTCAGGTCTGGAACCACACCTTCTACTGGAACTGCCTGGCGCCAAACGCCGGCGGTCAACCTACCGGCGCGCTGGCTGATGCCATCAACGCAGCCTTCGGTTCGTTCGACAAGTTCAAAGAAGAATTCAGCAAAACCTCCATCGGCACCTTCGGTTCCGGCTGGGGCTGGCTGGTGAAAAAGGCTGACGGTTCCCTGGCCCTGGCCAGCACCATCGGCGCCGGCAACCCGCTGACCAGCGGCGACACCCCGCTGCTGACCTGCGACGTCTGGGAACACGCCTACTACATCGACTACCGCAACGTTCGTCCGAAGTATGTCGAAGCGTTCTGGAACCTGGTCAACTGGAAATTCGTGGCTGAGCAGTTCGAAGGCAAAACCTTCACCGCTTAAGATCGATGCCCAAGAAAAAACCCGGCTTAGGTCGGGTTTTTTTATGGGCGATGGAAAAGAATTGTCTGTCAGACCACCTTCGCGAGTAAGGACACCGCTGTACCGGTGGAAGCGCGCCTGCTCGCGATAGCGGCTTGTCAGTCGCAGAGATGTTGAATGTGCCGTCGCCATCGCGAGCAGGCTCGCTCCCACAAGGGAATGTATTTCAAGCCTGCTCGCGAAGAACGATGACGCAGTAGAACAGACTGAATGCCTATTCCTGCGGGTCGACGATATCCAACGCCCGGTTCACGGCCAGTTCCGCCAGCATGACGATCTGCGCGATGGCCAGCGCCGTGCTGCGCTGGGGGCCTGTCAGGTAGGTGGCGAAATCACTGGCCAGGACACTCGCCGAGGCTAATGACTCACAGGCGTGGGCCAGGAGGGTTTCGGTGTTCATGTCCGGGGTGATCATGAACATGTGGCTGGGGTTATAGGGTTTGGTGGTGTTGAGGGGTGGGTCTGGGATTAACTTATCCATGAAAACTCCTATTAGTAATGGGAGCCATGCCTCTCGCCGGATCTCAAGCGACGAAAAGGTGGCAGCTATGTGCAGAGTGAGATCACCGGTAATAGGCACCCGGCCGGACCGAAGTCCGCCCGCACACAGCCGCCATAACGCATATTCAGGCAGCAGATAAGCTGGCGCCATTATGGTGGTATTGGCGCTAGATGCATACTAATAGCCGGGTATCTCACTCCCGGTCGCTGAATTTGCAGCGACAGCCAAAGGATATTGACCCCACGTCCGACGGGCAACCTGAAAACCTCGTAGGAAAGTTCTTAAACTTCCATCAACAATCAAACGGCGGCGTAGGAGCTGCCGAAGGCTGCGATCTTTTGATCTTTCTTTGGCGCGGTCCCTAAAGATCGCAGCCTTCGGCAGCTCCTACAGGGGAATGGCGTACAGCCGGGGGCAGGTGCGACGAAGCCGCACGCGTCAAGAGGAGGTCGCAGCGAAGCCGGCCGGAGGCGATGCCCCAGACTAAGGAACGCCGCGCTTGGGCGAGGGGCCGGACGCCGGGGCGAGACCTTTTGGTTCCTTTGGGCTGGGCCGGCACTCCGGCGTTTGCCAAAAGGGACTCGCTGTAAGAGCGAAACCATAAGCCGCCGTTACCGTAGAAACGGATATGTACACCATCACCAAGAGCCTGGTCGGCCCGAAGGCCGCCAAGGAAACCCACCAGCCCAATCGCAATTTCATACGATGAAACAAGCCAAGAGCCCCTTGGCCCCAAGCCACAGCGGACTAATATCAACCCAAAGGAAAAATACGCCCGATTCCCCTCAAGTTGCAGGCCAAAACTACCGACACAGTACAAATAGGACAACTACCCAAAACAACAACATAGTGGCCAAGCGACAGGCAAAATCCCCTGAGCTGAATTGTCCCTTTGACTGCCACCCCGGGATTGCCAATACTCATGGCAACTTGATGCTACCCGCACGGAACAAGGAATAGCCCTTTGAAGCTGGAACTCAAGAACAGCTTGTCGGTGAAGTTGCTCCGGGTCGTGCTCCTGTCGGCATTGATCGTCGGCGTGGTCTTGAGCTGCGCGCAGATTGTTTTCGATGCCTATAAAACACGCCAGGCCGTGGCCGGCGACGCCCAGCGCATCCTCGACATGTTCCGCGACCCATCGACCCAGGCCGTCTACAGCCTGGACCGGGAGATGGGCATGCAGGTGATCGAAGGCCTGTTCCAGGATGACGCCGTGCGCCAGGCCTCCATCGGCCATCCCAACGAAGCCATGCTCGCGCAAAAATCCCGCGAACTGCAGCATTCCAACAGCCGCTGGCTGACCGACCTGATCCTCGGCCAGGAACGCACCTTCACCACCCAACTGGTGGGTCGTGGCCCCTACAGCGAATATTACGGCGACCTGAGCATCACCCTTGACACCGCCACCTACGGCCAGGGGTTCATCGTCAGCTCGGTGATCATCTTCATTTCCGGGGTACTGCGCGCGCTCGCCATGGGTCTGGTGCTGTACCTGGTTTACCACTGGCTGCTGACCAAGCCGCTGTCGCGAATCATCGAGCACCTCACCGAGATCAACCCCGACCGCCCCAGCGCGCACAAGATCCCGCAGCTCAAGGGTCACGAGAAAAACGAGCTGGGCATCTGGATCAACACCGCCAACCAATTGCTCGAGTCCATCGAACGCAACACCCATCTGCGCCACGAAGCGGAAAACAGCCTGCTGCGCATGGCCCAGTACGACTTCCTCACCGGCCTGCCCAACCGCCAGCAATTGCAGCAGCAACTGGACAAAATCCTCGTGGACGCCGGCAAATTGCAGCGTCGGGTTGCGGTGCTGGTGGTAGGCCTGGACGACTTCAAAGGCATCAACGAACAATTCAGCTACCAGACCGGCGACCAACTGCTGCTGGCCCTGGCCGATCGCCTGCGCGCCCACAGCGGTCGCCTCGGCTCCCTAGCCCGTCTGGGCGGTGACCAGTTTGCGCTGGTCCAGGCCGACATCGAACAACCGTACGAAGCGGCCGAACTGGCGCAAAGCATCCTCGATGATCTGGAAGCGGCGTTTGCCCTCGATCATCAGGAAATCCGCCTGCGCGCCACCATCGGCATCACCCTGTTCCCCGAGGACGGTGACAGCACCGAGAAGCTGCTGCAAAAAGCCGAGCAGACCATGACCCTGGCCAAGACTCGCTCGCGCAACCGCTATCAGTTCTATATCGCCAGCGTCGACAGCGAAATGCGCCGCCGCCGCGAACTGGAAAAAGACCTGCGCGACGCCCTCGCCCGTGATCAGTTCTACCTCGTCTACCAGCCGCAGATCAGCTATCGCGACCACCGCGTAGTCGGCGTCGAAGCGTTGATACGCTGGCAGCACCCTGAGCACGGGCTGGTACCGCCGGACCTGTTCATCCCGCTGGCCGAACAGAACGGCACCATTATCGCCATCGGCGAATGGGTGCTGGATCAGGCCTGCAAGCAATTACGCGACTGGCACGACCAGGGGTTTGTCGACCTGCGCATGGCGGTGAACCTGTCCACCGTGCAACTGCACCACGCCGAGTTGCCACGGGTGGTCAATAACCTGCTGCAGATGTACCGCCTGCCACCACGCAGCCTGGAACTGGAAGTCACCGAAACCGGCCTGATGGAAGACATCAGCACCGCCGCCCAGCATTTGCTGAGCCTGCGTCGCTCCGGCGCCTTGATCGCCATCGACGACTTCGGCACCGGCTATTCATCACTGAGCTATCTGAAAAGCCTGCCCCTGGACAAGATCAAGATCGACAAGAGCTTCGTCCAGGACCTGCTTGATGACGATGACGATGCAACCATCGTTCGGGCGATCATCCAACTGGGCAAGAGCCTGGGCATGCAGGTGATCGCCGAAGGCGTGGAAACCGCCGAGCAAGAGGCCTACATCATTTCCGAAGGCTGCCACGAAGGTCAGGGTTACCACTACAGCAAACCGCTGCCGGCAAGGGAGTTGAGCGCTTACTTGAAACAGGCCCAGCGCAGTAACGCGGCCATTTTGTAAAAATCAAAAGATCGCAGCCTTCGGCAGCTCCTACACGGACCGCGTTTCCCACCGGAGCTGCGTAGGAGCTGCCGAAGGCTGCGATCTTTTGATCTACAACACCACAACCCCCTGAATAAGAAATATTTCCAAGCGCAACCCTTTACACATAATGCGAAAGATTTGCATTATGTCGCAGTTTTGCGCGCCCACAGCGCCATTCCACCCTCTATCGAAGCAGGATGTTCGCCATGATTCGTATGCCTCTGGCTACCGCCAGTCTGTTGGCCATCGCTATTTCCCTCGCCGGTTGCGGCGAAGGCAAAGACAAGACCGTCGCGCCGCAAGCGCCGACCCCGGCCGCCAGCGCCGCCGCTGCGCCAGCCGCTGCCGGTAAAGTCGACGAAGCCGCCGCCAAAGCCGTGGTCGCGCATTATGCCGACATGGTTTTCGCTGTTTACAGCGATGCCGAATCTACCGCGAAAACCCTGCAGACCGCCGTTGACGCTTTCCTCGCCAAACCGAACGCCGACACCCTGAAAGCTGCTCGAACTGCCTGGATCGCCGCTCGCGTGCCTTACCTGCAGAGCGAAGTGTTCCGCTTCGGCAACACCATCATCGACGACTGGGAAGGTCAGGTGAACTCCTGGCCACTGGACGAAGGCCTGATCGACTACGTCGACAAGTCCTATGAACACGCACTGGGTAACCCGGGCGCCACCGCCAACATCATCGCCAACACCGAAATTCAGGTCGGCGAAGACAAGGTCGACGTCAAAGACATCACCCCGGAAAAACTCGCCAGCCTGAACGAGCTGGGCGGTTCCGAAGCCAACGTTGCCAGCGGCTACCACGCCATCGAATTCCTGCTGTGGGGCCAGGACCTGAACGGCACCGGCCCTGGCGCGGGCAACCGTCCTGCTTCCGATTACCTGGAAGGCGCCGGCGCAACCGGCGGTCACAACGATCGTCGCCGCGCTTACCTGAAAGCCGTGACCCAACTGCTGGTCAGCGACCTGGAAGAAATGGTCGGTAACTGGAAGCCCGACGTGGCCGACAACTACCGCGCCACCCTGGAAGCCGAGCCTGCCGAAACCGGCCTGCGCAAAATGCTGTTCGGCATGGGCAGCCTGTCCCTGGGCGAACTGGCGGGTGAGCGCATGAAGGTTTCCCTGGAAGCCAACTCCCCGGAAGACGAACAGGATTGCTTCAGCGACAACACCCACAACTCGCACTTCTACGATGCCAAAGGCATTCGTAACGTGTACCTGGGCGAATACACACGTGTCGACGGCACCAAAATGACCGGCGCCAGCCTGTCATCCCTGGTGGCCAAGGCCGACCCGGCTGCCGACAACGCACTGAAAGCCGACCTGGCTGCCACCGAAGCCAAGATCCAGGTCATGGTCGATCACGCCAACAAGGGTGAGCACTACGACCAGTTGATTGCTGCGGGCAACACCGCCGGCAACCAGATCGTGCGTGACGCCATAGCGTCGCTGGTCAAGCAGACCGGTTCGATCGAACAAGCCGCAGGCAAACTGGGCATCAGCGACCTGAACCCGGACAATGCTGATCACGAGTTCTGATCAACGCTGGCTGAGTGACTAAAGAGGCGACCTTCGGGTCGCCTTTTTCATTTCAGGGCTGACTGGCTTTCTGGCCCACTGTGCCAAACTCGATCGGCGCCTTTATGTAGAACAGGGAAATGTCTTCAGCTTCCAGGCGCTGGAACAGGCGAACCGACTCCTCCTCGGTAATCGCCAGGCGAATTTCCATGGGCTGATCAGCCAATTCGAACAGATGCGAGGAGTGCAACCGACCGGTATGCCCAAAGCCTTCGATGCCGGTGGTCAGCGTCGCACCGCGCAACCCCAGCTCCTTGGCCAGATCGACCACCCACTCGCCCAGCATCTTGCCGTGATGACGACGATTCTGTTGGGTAAAGAAAATCACCAGAAAACCATTCACGATTGATCTCCCGTCAGCACACTCCCCCTTTATTGAGAATAGGCCGGCATGGGAAAGGTCAGCGACATTTGTGTTGAAACGACTAGCGCTTTCGCGAGCAAGCTTCGCTTCTGCAGGTGACTGCGTTCTTGCGTGAAAACCTGCCCCACATCAACCAAACGATAATTCCTCTTATTCAATCCCCCCCGCCCTGTTAGACTTTGCGCCCTCGTTTTGCTCGTCTTTCAGGAAGTCTGATGCCGTCGTTGTCTCTTCGCTGGTGCACCTTGTTCATGGCCCTGGGCCTGAGTGCCTGCGATGACGCCCCGCGTTTTACCAAGGCCGAGCCCGGTGAAGCCCGGTCCGGAGGCAGTGCAACAGTGCGCAAGACCGATCAGAATTCATTTTCCCTGCCCTCCGCCAATCTGCCGCCGTCACGGCGCGTGGATTTCAGCGTCGGCAACAGTTTTTTCCGCAGCCCCTGGGTGATCGCTCCGTCGACCACCACCGCCCGGGACGGCCTCGGGCCGTTGTTCAACACCAACGCCTGTCAGGGCTGCCACATCAAGGACGGTCGCGGCCATCCGCCGACGCCTGATTCGCCGAATGCAGTGTCGATGCTGGTGCGCCTGTCGATTCCCGATGCACCGGCCTACGCCAAGGTCATCGAGCAATTGGGCGTGGTCCCGGAGCCCGTCTACGGCGGCCAGCTCCAGGACATGTCAGTGCCCGGCGTCGCACCGGAAGGCAAGGTGCGTGTCGATTACACGCCCGTATCCGTGCACTTCAAGGACGGCACTGAAATCGAGCTGCGCAAACCGAGCCTGAACATCACGCAACTGGGCTATGGCCCGATGCACCCCGACACCCGATTCTCTGCACGTGTCGCCCCACCGATGATCGGCCTCGGCCTGCTCGAAGCGATTCCCGAAGAAGCCATTCTGGCCAATGCCACGGCTCAGGCAAAAGACAACAACGGCGTCGCCGGCCGCCCGAACCAGGTGTGGGACGACGCCCAACACAAAACCGTCCTCGGCCGATTTGGCTGGAAAGCCGGGCAACCGAACCTCAATCAGCAAAATGTTCACGCGTTCTCGGGTGATATGGGCCTGACCACCAGCCTGCGCCCGTTCGATGACTGCACCGGCGCACAAACCGCCTGCAAGCAGGCACCCAACGGCGGTGGCCCGGATGGCGAGCCGGAAGTCAGCGACAATATTCTGCGACTGGTGCTGTTCTACAGCCGAAACCTCGCCGTCCCGGCCCGCCGCGATGTCAGTTCGCCGCAAGTACTGGCCGGCAAGAATCTGTTTTTCCAGGCCGGATGCCAGTCCTGTCACACGCCCAGATACACCACTGCCGCCAATGCCGCAGAACCTGAACTGGCCAATCAAGTGATTCGTCCCTACAGCGACCTGCTGCTGCATGACATGGGCGACGGCCTGGCGGACCACCGCACTGAATTCAAGGCCAGTGGCCGCGACTGGCGCACCCCGCCGTTGTGGGGCATTGGCCTGACGCAAGCGGTCAGTGGCCACACCCAGTTTTTGCACGACGGCCGCGCCCGCAACCTGCTCGAGGCCGTGCTCTGGCATGGCGGCGAAGCGAGCGCCGCGCAGCAACAGGTTTTGTCTTTCAATGCCGAGCAGCGCGCTGCGTTGCTGGCGTTTTTGAATTCTCTTTAAACACCTTATAAAAGAATCGGGAGCCCGACATGTTCCGTCCCAAATTGTTGTTCACCAGCCTTGCAGCGCTCGCCCTGGGCGCCTGCTCGCCGCAGGACCCGCAAGCCGTTACCTCGGCGGCCATCGCCAAGCAAGTGATCCTGCCGACCTACAGCCGCTGGGTTGAAGCCGACCGCCAACTGGCCGTCAGCGCCTTGGCGTTCTGCGAAGGCAAGGAAAACCTCGACACCGCCCGTGCCGATTTCCTCCATGCGCAGAAAGCCTGGGCCGAGCTGCAACCGTTGTTGATCGGGCCGCTGGCCGAGGGCAACCGTTCGTGGCAAGTGCAGTTCTGGCCGGACAAGAAAAACCTGGTCGGTCGTCAGGTCGAGCAATTGGTCACCGCCCAGCCGCAGATCGATGCCGCTGCGTTGGCCAAATCGAGCGTGGTGGTTCAGGGACTGTCGGCTTACGAATACATCCTGTTCGACAGCAAAATCGACATGGCCGACGCCACCCAGAAAGCCAAATACTGCCCGCTGCTGAGCGCCATCGGCGAGCGTCAGAAGCAACTGGCCGAAGAGATCCTGTCGCGCTGGAACACCACCGACGGCATGCTCGCGCAAATGAGCAAGTTCCCGAATCAGCGCTACGCCGACTCCCACGAAGCGATCGCCGATCTGCTGCGCGTGCAGGTCACGGCACTCGACACCCTGAAGAAAAAACTCGGCACGCCGATGGGTCGCCAAACCAAAGGTATCCCGCAGCCATTCCAGGCTGATGCCTGGCGTAGCCAGTCGTCGTTGCAAGGGCTGGAAGCCAGCCTCGCTGCGGCGCGAACCGTCTGGGTCGGGGTCGATAACAAAGGCCTGCGCGGCCTGTTGCCGAGCGAGCAGAAACCGTTGGCCGACAAGATCGACGCCGCCTACGCCGCCTCGCTCAAACTGTTCGCCAGCAACCAGCGCTCGCTGACCGAAATGCTCGGCGACGATGCCGGTCGCCAGCAACTCAACGATCTCTACGACAGCCTCAACGTCGTCCATCGCCTGCACGAAGGCGAACTGGCCAAGGCGCTGGGCATTCAACTGGGCTTCAACGCCAACGACGGTGACTGATGAGGGCGAGTGCCATGCTGCGACGTCAGGCTCTGACTTTAGGTAGTTTGCTGCTGGGAGCAGTGACACTGGGCGGCTGGACGCTGTTCAAGCAAAAGGACAAGAGCCCGCTGCTGCTGTCGGCGCGGGACGATACCGATGGCAAGCATTACGCCGTCGGCTATCGGCTGGACGGCACCCGGGTGTTCGCCACTCAGGTCGGCCAGCGTTGCCACGACATCATCAATCACCCGACGCTGCTGGTGGCGCTGTTTGTCGCCCGTCGTCCAGGTACCGAGAGTTACCTGGTCGACCTGCGCGACGGCACGCTGCTGCAAACCGTGACCTCGCAGCCGAACCGGCATTTCTACGGGCACGCGGTGATTCACAAGGACGGCGAGTGGTTGTACGCCACCGAAAACGACACCCTCGATCCGGGTCGCGGTGTGCTGGGTGTGTATAAGTTCGAAGGTGAGCGACTTATCCACAGCGGCGAGATCTCCACCCACGGCGTCGGTCCGCATCAAGTGTCGTGGATGCCCGACGGCGAAACCCTGGTGGTGGCCAACGGCGGGATTCGCACCGAGGCTGAAAGCCGGGTCGAGATGAACCTCAACGCCATGGAACCAAGCCTGGTGCTGATGCAGCGCGACGGTACGTTGTTGAGCAAGGAAACCCTCGCCCAACCGATGAACAGCGTGCGCCACCTGGGGATTGCCAGCGACGGCACCATCGTCGCCGGCCAGCAATTCATGGGGCCGTCCCACGAGTCATCGGAGCTGTTGGCGATCAAGCGTCCGGGCCAGCCGTTCGTGGCGTTCCCGGTGCCGGAGCATCAGTTGCAGGCCATGGGACACTACACCGCCAGCGTCTCGGTGCACAGCGAACTGCGCCTGGTCGCGCTGACGGCACCCTCGGGTAACCGGTTTTTTATCTGGGACCTGGACAGCGGCGAAGTGCGCCTGGACGCGCCACTGCCGGATTGCGCCGGGGTGGGTGCAGTGGCCGACGGGTTTGTCGTGACGTCGGGTCAGGGCCGTTGCCGGTACTACGATTGTCGCCAGAGCGATCTGGTTGCAAAACCGCTGGAACTGCCGGCGGGGCTCTGGGATAACCACCTTCACCTGATGACGTAAACCGTCAAAAGATCGCAGCCTTCGGCAGCTCCTACGGAAATCGCTTTATCCGTTGTTACGTGTGAACCCGGTCCTGTAGGAGCTGCCGAAGGCTGCGATCTTTTGATCTCAAAAAAGGCCTCGCATTTGCGAAGCCTTTTATTTGGGCTTTAGTGTATTCAACTCTGCGGCCTCAATCCCTGAGACATCCCGAACATGAACAACAGCAAATCATGGTCAGGCTGGGACGCCACGGCGGCTTTCGCAACCCGTGGCAATGCGCAGTGAGCGTCACCGTTCGCTGCGCTGAGGACTTGTGTGCGTGGCTGCTCCCAGGCCGCCACCGCCAACGAAGCAACTGCCAAGGCTCCTACCAGGAACAAACCTCGTGCAATTTCGAGTTTCATCGCTATAAACCTTTGATAGAGCTGCCAAACGCCTTCTCGTAAAAGTAGACCAGATTCTTCCAGTCTGTATCGCTGAACGACGAGTGGCGACGCAGTTGCTTCAGGTCATGGGCGGCGGCGCGCTGAGCGGTCAAACGCTGCCGGCACTTCTCCAGATCGATCAAGGCCACTTCAACGGTCGCCGCTTCACCTTCGCCTGTCACCCGCACAAATACGTGCTTGATGTAGATGCAGCTGTGCTGCCAGCGCCCTTTGTGCATGCGGGCCAGGTTCTCGGCCAGCTCCTTGAGGACGCGCTCGTGCACCGTCTCGCCATGCCGCTCGCGACCGCCACCGGCGTACCAGTGTTCGATTTCCTCGAAGCCGTCCAAGGACTTGGTGACCAGCAAGGCACGCCATTTGTGCACCGGGTCACGCTGAGCGCCGCAGAACACCATTTCCGGTACCCGCACGCCCAACGACGTCAGACCGATCAACGCATCACGCTCGCGTAACACCGTCGGCCGGCCGAAGGGGTGCAACCCACTGCGATAGATATGCCCGGTCTGACGCTTTACATACAGCAGTTGTCCGCCGCTGCCCATGACGCGCTGCACGCCACTTTCCCCACCGCGTCGGACGTTGGGTTCTTCTACCCACTCACCGCGCTGATTCCAGAAATAGTCGAAGCGGTCCTGGGGAGCGACTTCCGTTTCTGCTGCACATTGCACTGCCATCCTGTTACCTCTTGCGTAATACGTAAACCCGCCACATGGCATAGAGCGGTAAAAAATCCAGTTGTTCCTGAATGCGGAACCCCGCTTGTTCGAATTCCTTTTCTACCGTGGCAGCCGGTAGCACAAACCGGTTTTGGTAACCTTCCTGCCCGCGCGCTTTCTCGGCGCGCTTGCGTTTCCAGGCCTTGAAGTTGCCGTCCACCCACAGCGAAATGATCACGCTGTCACGGGTGACACGCTGGAACTCGCGCAAAATGGCCAGTCGGTGTTCGGCTTCCCCGATGTGATGGAGCAAACGCATGCAAAAAATACTGTCCACGGCGTTATCAGGCAAAGCAATGTCGAAGGCTGAAGTGTGCAAGGGTTGTACCCGCTTTACCACTTCGGCTGGTTGCGACTGGGTCGCAATTTTCAACATTGATTCGGAGTTGTCGGCTCCGATAATCACGCGGTTGTGTTTTTCTGCCAGCAACGGCCAGAAACGCCCGGCACCGGAGGGTAAATCGAGAACCAGCCCAGGCTCACCGGCCAGCGCCAACGCCTTGCGGGCCAGTTGCTCGTCACGCCAGTGGGACAATCGGCGACCGAGACCTTCCTTATGCTTGCGCAAGTATTTTTGCGCGTGCTGATCGTCGTACTTCTCGGAAAAATCCAGTTTGGTCGGGCCGGCCATTATCAAAATCTCCTGAGCTGCTGATGACAACCACCTTAGGTAGCGCCGTGTCGGCTTCAGGTCATGACTTTGTGAAATTTTCATTGTGTAAAAGCATGAAGTATTTCAGGGTTTTACAGGGTAAAGAAGATGGCGGAGGGCCACCCTGAAAAGATCGCAGCCTTCGGCAGCTCCTACAATATGTACGCCGTCCCAATGTAGGAGCTGCCGAAGGCTGCGATCTTTTTGGGCCTGCTACGCTCGGGGCTGACTCAACTCGACCTCAAAGCGACAACCATTAGGCTCCATGGTGGTCAGGCTAACGGTCCAACCCTGGTTCTCACAGATCCGCTGCACCAGCGAAAGGCCCAGGCCCAGGCCTTCGCCACGCTTCTCGCTGCCCCGCACGAAGGGCTCGAACATTGCCTCGCGCTTCTCTTCGGGAATCCCGACGCCGCTGTCCTCGACCCTGAACCCGCTGGCCGTGACGGTTAGACGAATGAAGCCGTGTTCGGTGTAGTGCAGCGCATTGCGCAACAGGTTGCCCATCACGGCATGCAGCAGCGTTGCGTTGTAGCCGTTGCCTGGCGGATTGCCCGGCTCGAAGCTCAGTATCAGTCCCTTGGACTCGATCGGCTCGCGCCAAAGACCCAGCAGTCCTTCGGCGACCTGGCTGACCGTCTGCTGGGGCGACATGCTGGCGTCTTCGCGCTGGGCGCGGGCGAGCATCAGAAAGGTCTGCACCAGTTCGCGCATTTCCTCACAGGCCCGGCCGATTCGCTCGACCTGGGCGCGCCCGCGCTGGTCGATGCCGGGGTTCTCCAGCAGCAGTTCACAGGAACTGGCCAGAACCATCAGCGGGGTGCGCAATTCATGACTCACGTCACTGGTAAACAAGCGCTCACGGGTCAAGGCCTGGCGCAGGCGACCCAGCGTGGCGTCGAAGGCTACCGCCAGCTCACCCACTTCATCGGCCGCGTAGTCCGGCGCCAGCGGTGGCGCCAAACCCAGCAACTGATCGCGGTGGCGAACCTGACGGGCCAGCCGCACCACAGGCGCCATGACTTTGCGCGCCAGGATCCAGCCGAGAAATACCGCCAGCGCCAGGCTCAGCACGAAGCCCACCAGCACCACGGCAAATAGCACTCGCTCACGCTCTTCGAAATCACTCTGGTCTTGCAGCAGCACGTAACGGCGACCGTCGACGATCTCGACCATCGCGTGATACGACAGGTGTTCGCGAAAGACTTCGTGAAAACCGGAGTCCAGGTGGCGCAGATCCTTGGGTAACTCGAAGTCGCCTTTGCCACCGCTGAAATAGAACAGTTGGTCAGGCTCCGGGCGGTGGCTCCAGTCCGAGACACTGTCCATCAGCAACAGGCGCTGCAAATCGCCACCCAGCCCTGCCGAAATCAGCTTCTCTTCCACCAGGTGCACGGTCGCCACGATGCCCATTGCGAAGGCCCCGGCGACCAATGCGCTCATCAGCGCAAAGGCAATGATGATCCGCTGAGCGAGGCTCTGCTTAAACTCCATCTCGGCCCTCGGCCAAGCGATACCCCACACCGTGCACGGTTTGCAGCAGTGGCTTGGCAAAAGGCTTGTCGATCACTTGGCGCAGTTGGTGAACATGGCTGCGCAGGCTGTCGCTGTCCGGGCAATCATCGCCCCACAGGGCTTCTTCGAGGATTTCGCGACGCAATACGTGAGGGCTTTTCTGCATCAGCACCGCGAGCAATTTGAGGCCGACCGGGTTGAGCTTCAGCAGGCGGCCTTCGCGGGTGACTTCCAGCGTATCGAGGTCGTAGCTCAGGTCGCCGACCTGCAACGAACGGCGACCGCCGCCCTGGGTACGACGCATGACCGCTTCGATGCGCGCGGCCAGTTCGGACAAGGCGAACGGTTTGATCAGGTAATCATCGGCGCCGGACTTGAAGCCTTGCAGGCGGTCATCCAGTTGATCCCGGGCGGTGAGCATGATCACGGGCGTGTCGCGGCGGGCGTCTTCACGCAGGCGCTTGCACAGGGTATAGCCGTCGATGCCGGGCAGCATGATGTCGAGCACGATCAAGTCGTAATGCTCGGTGGCCGCCAGGTGCAGCCCCGACAAGCCGTCCTGCGCGCAATCCACGGTGTAGCCCTTGAGCCCCAGGTAATCGGCCAGATTGGCCAGGATATCGCGGTTGTCTTCAACCAATAGAATTCGCATGGGGCATTCCTCCGTACACAGTAACAGCCGTCATGGCCCGCGCAGCTTAAGGCCTGGAGTGGCTCAGGGCTAGGGCCGGGTATTGCAGGAATCGATTGGCTCAACTGACAGGCGGGCTTTACAAGTTTTTCACTATCGGTTCACACCCTCTATACAGTACGTCGGTTAGACTCCCGCGGCTGATATTAAAGGAATAAAACAATGGATTTTTTCAAGACAGCGCCAATGCGCTTTCTGTTGCTCGTCACCGGCGCCTGGCTGGTCATTTTCTTTTTAACCCGCATGGTTTTGCTGGTGACTCACCTGGATGAGTCCGGTAGTGGTTTCCTGTCGGTTTTCGGCATCGGGTTTCTTTACGACCTTGGCTTTATTGCTTATGCGGCCTTGCCGATGGGCCTCTATCTGTTGCTCTGCCCGCCGGCCTTGTGGCGTCGCCGGGGCCATCGCTGGTTTCTGCAAGGGCTGCTGACTGTCAGCCTGTTCGCCATGCTGTTCACCTCCGTCGCCGAATGGCTGTTCTGGGACGAGTTTGGTGTGCGCTTCAACTTCATCGCCGTCGACTACCTGGTGTATTCCGACGAAGTCTTGAACAACCTGCTGGAGTCGTACCCGATCGGCACACTGCTGAGCATGCTCGCCGTGCTGGCCGTGATCCTGAGTTTCGTGTTGCGTAAGGCCTTCAATGCCGCACTGGACGCGCCGCTGCCGCCGCTGCGCCGGCGCCTGTTCAATGCCTTGGCCCTGTTGATCGTGGCAGGCCTGGGCATGCAACTGCTCAGCCAGGACGCTCCGCGTGCCCAGGGCGGCAATGCCTATCAGAACGAGCTGGCGAGCAATGGCCCGTATCAGTTCTTCGCCGCGTTCCGGAACAACGAACTGGATTACCCACAGTTCTATAAAAGCCTGCCGCCCGACGTCGTCGCCAAGCAGATTCGCGCTGAACTGAGCGAGCCTAACGCTCACTTCGTCGGCCAGGACCCGCAAGACATCCGCCGCAACATCGACAACCCGGGCACCCCGCGCAAGCCCAATATCGTGCTGGTGACCATCGAAAGCTTCAGCGCCAAGTACATGGGCAGCAATGGCGACGAGCGCAACCTGACGCCAAACCTGGATGCCTTGCGTAAAAAGAGCCTGTATTTCAACAACTTCTACGCCACCGGCACCCGCACCGACCGCGGCCTGGAAGCCATCACCCTGGCCATCCCGCCGACGCCGGGCCGCTCGATCGTCAAACGCGTGGGCCGTGAAAGCGGTTTCGCCAGCCTTGGCCAACAGCTCAACGCAGTGGGTTACGACAGCGTGTTCGTCTATGGCGGGCGCGGCTACTTCGACAATATGAATGCGTTCTTCAGCGGCAACGGTTATCGAGTTGTCGATCAGAGCAGCGTCGATGAATCAGAGATTCACTTCAAGAACGCCTGGGGCATGGCTGACGAAGACCTGTACAACCAGACCCTGAAACTGGCCGACGCCGACTACGCCAGGCAGCAACCGTTTTTGCTGCAACTGATGACGACCTCCAACCATCGTCCTTACACCTACCCGCAAGACCGGATCGACATCAAGTCAGGCAACGGTCGCGACGGTGCGGTGAAGTACACCGACTACGCCATCGGCCAGTTCCTTGAGCAGGCACGCCAAAAGCCGTGGTTCGACAATACGATTTTCGTGTTCGTTGCCGACCACACCGCAGGCAGCGCCGGCAAGGAAGACTTGCCGATCAGCAACTATCAGATTCCGTTGTTCATCTACGCACCGAAGCTGATCGACGCCCGCGAAACCGCGCAGCTGGCCAGCCAGATCGATTTGGCGCCGACCCTGCTGGGCTTGCTGAACATGGACTACCAATCGACGTTCTTCGGCCGCAATCTGTTGCAGGACAACCCGCTGCCACCACGGGTAGTGGTCGGTAACTATCAGCACCTGGGGTTGTTCGACGGCAAGGATCTGGCGATCCTGAGTCCGCGCCAAGGGCTGCGCCGTCACGACGACGCACTGACCGAGAGCCGCGAATCGAAAGCCCAAGCCAGCGACCCACTGATCACTCGCGCCATCACCTATTACCAAACCGCCAGTTATGGCTTCAAGCAACAGCTACTTGGCTGGAAAGCGCCCAAGGAGGGCGACCACCAAGTCAGCGAACGTTAATCGAATGGCCCCGGGCTGATGCCCCAGGGCTTTTTCTCATGTTCAGGATCCACCATGTCATCAACTGCTACTCGCCCCGTCTCCCGGCCACTCAACTTCTGGGTGTGCCTCGGGGTTCCCGCCATTGCCGCCATCATTCTGGTGCTACTCGAGCTGACATCGCTGGACATGAACCTGGCCAACCTCTTTTATGACCCGGTGGCCGGTGACTTCATTGGCCGGCACAGTTACTTCCTGGAAAACATCCTGCACAACAAGGCCAAGGACGTGGTCATCGCGTTCTCGGTGTTTGCCGTGATCGTGTTTATCTGCTCGTTTTTTGCCGAAAGGCTCAAACCGTACAAACGGGAATTGGGCTGCCTGGTGTTGTCTCTTGGGCTGGCCACTTCCTTTGTCACACCGGTCAAAGTGGTGACGTCGGTGCAATGCCCCTGGAGCCTCGAACAGTTCGGCGGTCACGAAACCTACAGCGAGCTGCTCAGCCCGCGCCCGCACACGGATAAACCCGGCCGCTGTTGGCCTGGCGGTCACGCGGCCACCGGTTTCACGCTGTTTGCACTGTTCTTCGTGTTGCGCGACCGGCGTCCGCGCCTGGCCCGCATGGCGTTTGTCTTCGCCTTTACCCTCGGCACGGTGTTTTCCATCGGCCGGATGATGCAGGGCGCGCACTTCTTCTCCCACAACGTGTGGACGGCGGTGTTCTGCTGGCTGATTTGCCTGGGGTCGTATTACTACGTGTTGTATCGACCGGCGGGCAAGATAGATCGGGCGACCAAAGCAAAACCTGCCAGCGCCTAAGATCAAAAGATCGCAGGCTTCGCCAGCTCCTACATTGGTAGACGCCCACCCTGTAGGAGCAAGGCTTGCCCGCGATGAACGATAACGCGGTGCCACTGATCCACCGCGGCGCCTGAATCGCGGGTAAGCCTTGCTTCTACTGGGGCAAATGCCGGGCAATAAAAAACCCCGCCTGCTTTCGCAGGCTTTTATTGTACGGGGTAAGAATCTGCCAGCGCCTGAAGATCAAAAGATCGCAGGCTTCGCCAGCTCCTACATTGGTAGACGCCCACCCTGTAGGAGCAAGGCTTGCCCGCGATGAACGATAACGCGGTGCAACTGATCCACCGCGGCGCCTGAATCGCGGGTAAGCCTTGCTTCTACTGGGGCAAATGCCGGGCAATAAAAAACCCCGCCTGCTTTCGCAGGCTTTTTTTGTACGGGTGAGAATCTGCCAGCGCCTGAAGATCAAAAGATCGCAGGCTTCGCCAGCTCCTACATTGGTAGGCGCCCACCCTGTAGGAGCAAGGCTTGCCCGCGATGAACGATAACGCGGTGCCACTGATCCACCGCGGCGCCTGAATCGCGGGTAAGCCTTGCTTCTACCGGGGCAAATGCCGGGCAATAAAAACCCCGCCTGCTTTCGCAGGCGGGGTTTTTTACAGGGGTAAGGCTGGCTTACATCATGCCGCCCATGCCACCCATACCGCCCATGTCTGGCATACCGCCGCCAGCCGAGCCTTCGTCTTTGATCTCAGCGATCATGGCTTCGGTGGTGATCATCAGGCTGGCGATGGAAGCTGCTGCCTGAAGAGCCGAACGAGTCACTTTAGCCGGGTCAAGGATGCCCATTTCGATCATGTCGCCGTATTCGCCGGTAGCAGCGTTGTAACCGTAGTTACCCGAACCCTGCTTGACCTTGTCGACTACCACGCTTGGCTCGTCGCCGGAGTTGGCAACGATCTGACGCAGTGGCGCTTCAACAGCGCGACGCAGCAACTGGATACCCACGTCTTGATCGGCGTTGTCGCCTTTCAGTTCGGAGATAGCCTGCAGAGCGCGAACCAGTGCCACGCCGCCGCCAGGTACCACGCCTTCTTCAACGGCTGCACGGGTAGCGTGCAGGGCGTCTTCAACGCGGGCTTTTTTCTCTTTCATTTCAACTTCGGAACCAGCGCCAACCTTGATCACTGCAACGCCGCCGGACAGCTTGGCCAGACGCTCTTGCAGTTTTTCACGGTCGTAGTCGGAAGAAGTATCAGCCACTTGCTGACGGATTTGCAGAACGCGAGCCTGGATATCAGCTTCAACGCCGGCGCCGTCGATCACGGTGGTGTTTTCTTTGGACAGGATCACTCGCTTGGCATTACCCAGGTGTTCCAGGGTAGTGCTTTCCAGGCTCAGACCGATCTCTTCGGAGATAACGGTACCGCCAGTCAGGACAGCGATGTCCTGCAGCATGGCCTTGCGACGGTCGCCGAAGCCTGGAGCCTTGACGGCTGCAACTTTAACGATGCCACGCATGTTGTTCACAACCAGAGTCGCCAGGGCTTCGCCTTCAACGTCTTCGGCCACGATCAGCAGTGGACGGCCGGCTTTGGCAACGGCTTCCAGTACTGGCAACATTTCGCGGATGTTGGAGATCTTTTTGTCGACCAGCAGGATCAGCGGACCGTCGAGCTCGGCAGTCATGGTCTCTGGCTTGTTGACGAAGTACGGGGACAGGTAGCCACGGTCGAACTGCATGCCTTCAACAACCGACAGTTCGTTTTCCAGGCCCGAGCCTTCTTCAACGGTGATCACGCCTTCTTTACCGACTTTTTCCATGGCTTCGGCAATTATGTCGCCGATGGAGTTGTCGGAGTTGGCCGAGATGGTGCCGACCTGAGCGATTGCCTTGGTGTCAGCACAAGGCTTGGACAGGGCTTTGAGCTCTTTGACAATAGCGATGGTCGCTTTGTCGATGCCGCGTTTCAGGTCCATCGGGTTCATGCCGGCAGCGACGGCTTTCAAGCCTTCGTTGACGATCGACTGAGCCAGAACGGTAGCGGTGGTGGTGCCATCGCCTGCGTCATCGTTGGCACGGGAAGCAACGTCTTTAACCAGCTGCGCGCCCATGTTTTCGAAACGGTCTTTCAGTTCGATTTCTTTGGCTACGGAAACGCCGTCCTTGGTGATGGTCGGAGCGCCGAAGCTCTTCTCGATGATCACGTTACGGCCTTTAGGCCCCAGGGTCGCTTTTACTGCGTCAGCCAGGACGTTTACACCGGCGAGCATTTTCTTGCGGGCGGAATCGCCGAATTTAACTTCTTTAGCAGCCATGATCGATATTCCTTAAATACTTTGTAGTAGCGGGAAAATGAGCGGGGAATCAGCCTTCGATAACAGCGAGAATCTCGTTCTCAGCCATTACCAGCAGGTCTTCACCGTCAACTTTCACCGTGTTGCTGCCGGAGTACGGGCCGAACACAACCTTGTCACCCACTTTTACGGCCAGTGCACGCACTTCACCGTTTTCCAGCACGCGGCCGGTACCGACAGCGAGGATCTCGCCGCTGTTGGCTTTTTCAGCAGCCGAACCTGGCAGGACGATACCGCCAGCGGTTTTCTTTTCTTCTTCGCTGCGACGGATGACGACGCGGTCATGCAGAGGACGAAGCTTCATTGTCGATCTCTCCTAATTGTGGTTTTCATCGGCCGGTGTATTCCCGGCGGGTTTAACAAATCCGGCAGTGCCGGGTGCGGTTCGTCGAGCGAACCGCGGAAGTCTGTCTGGCTTGATCGCCAGAAACCTTGCGGTGACCGTTACATAAGGGCGCATAAGCTTATTACAAGGGCGAGCCAGCAAATTTTTTCATGTTGTTGCCCGCAAACGAACACGGCACCCGAAGGTGCCGTGTGGCTGAAACGCTTTACTTGGGATCGCGGTGTTCGAACTCGCCTTCGATCACGTTGGGCTCGCGGCCCAGCGGTTGACGCGGAGCAGGACCGCCCCGTGGTTGAAGGTCGTCGGCGAATGCACGCTGACGGATCGCCTGTTCTTCGGCGCGCTGACGCATCTTGTTCGCCACCAGACGGCGAGACAACGGCAGCAACATGATCAAGCCCAGCACGTCAGTGACGAAGCCCGGCAGGATCAACAAGCCGCCAGCCAGGGCCAGCATCAAGCCTTCAAGCATGGTCTGGGCCGGCAGTTCGCCGCGGTTCAGGCTTTCACGAGCCCGCAGTGCAGTAGCCAGACCGGCGATACGCAGCACGAACACGCCGAGCATCGAGCCGAGAATGATCAGCAGCAGGGCCGGGAAAAACCCGATCGCCCCGCTGACCTTGACGAATACGAACAGCTCCAACACCGGAAACAGTACAAAGAGCAATAAAAAAGGGCGCATCAAATGGTTCCTCAACGCAAGAATGCCTTGCCAGTGTTCCCTAGATGACGTCGCCGATTCGTGAATTCAAGCGTCGGCCACTTCATTTTTTGGCCAATGCTCGGCGTGAGCCAGGAAAACCAAGGCTTCGCGCACTTGTGTCGGCGTATTACAAGGCGCTTGAAACGGTAGCCAGTACAGCCCCTGACCGATGCGCAAGTGCATACCTTCGGTGTCGATGCCAGCCAGTTGCGCCGGGGCTGTCGTCGGCAAACCGGCGAGTTCGACATAGTGGGCGATAGCTTTGGTGTGGTCGGCATTCATGTGCTCGACCATGCTCACTTCGGCCTTGCCGGCGAACGGGTTGGCCAGGGTCAATTGATCGACCCAATGAATCGCGCCGAAACCGCCGATGTAGCGGTGACGGACCGGCTTGAGCACCCAGAAATCAAAATCGTGGGCCTTGTGGTAACTCTGCGACTCCGGGAAATAGCGGTAGTAACGCTCGGCTGCGGCTTCGATGGCAGTTTCATCCTCAAGCTTTTCAGCTTCGGCGAGGTACGTCAGGCGACCAACTGCTTGCGCATCTTCAGCCCCTCGCTCGCCGACAAAGAGTGAGCATTTCGGATCTTTTTGCAGGTTGTGGGTGTGCTGGGCGATGCGGCTGATCAGGATCAGCGGCCGGCCCTGCTCGTCCAGGCAGTACGGGACCACCGAGCCAAACGGAAAACCGGGCATGGCCTTGGAGTGTGTGGAAAGCACTCCGCGGTATTCCTTGAGAAGCAATTCTCGGGCATTCTTCGCCGCTTCAACGCTCAATTTATGACTCCTTATATAGAATCCGTCGAAAAAACGGACAGGTGCCTGGGGATAAGTTCCAGGACGCCATCGGGGCAGTTCTCATGTGCAACCAGGCCACATCAGGTGCAGATCGAGAGGCCCTCTAGAAGGAAACCACTCTCTGACCTGCTCTTGGGGCATGCGAATGCAACTCACTGACAAAGTAATCATTATCACTGGCGGTTGCCAGGGTTTAGGCCGTTCGATGGCCGAGTATTTAGCCGGCAAGGGCGCGAAGCTGGCGCTGGTCGATCTGAACCAGGAAAAGCTCGACGACAGCGTCGCAGCCTGCAAGGCCAAAGGCGTCGAAGCTCGCGCCTATCTGTGCAACGTCGCCAATGAAGAGCAAGTGACGCACATGGTCGCCCAGGTGGCCGAAGATTTCGGCGCGATCCATGGCCTGATCAACAACGCAGGGATCTTGCGCGATGGCCTGTTGCTCAAGGTCAAGGACGGCGAAATGACCAGGATGAGCCTGGCCCAGTGGCAGGCCGTGATCGACGTCAACCTGACCGGCGTGTTCCTGTGCACTCGTGAAGTCGCGGCAAAAATGGTCGAGCTGAAAAACAGCGGCGCGATCATCAATATCTCGTCGATTTCCCGTGCCGGCAACGTGGGCCAGACCAACTACTCCGCCGCCAAGGCTGGCGTGGCCGCGGCCACCGTGACCTGGGCCAAGGAACTGGCGCGCTACGGCATTCGTGTGGCGGGCATTGCGCCGGGCTTCATTGAAACCGAGATGACCCTGGGCATGAAGCCTGAGGCGCTGGAGAAAATGACCGCCGGGATTCCGCTCAAGCGCATGGGCAAGCCGGAAGAGATCGCCCATTCGGCGGCGTACATTTTCGAGAACGACTACTACACCGGTCGGATTCTGGAAATGGATGGCGGGTTGCGCATCTAAAGCAAGATCAAGAGATCGCAGCCTCGTTTCACTCGACAGCTCCTACAGGGAATACGAACCCCCTGTAGGAGCTGTCGAGTGAAACGAGGCTGCGATCTTTAACAAACGACGCTGATCAATCGTCGCTGATGGTGATCGTCGGCATCGCCGGTGTTGCCGCTTCCTGCAACACAATCCGCGCGCCGACATGGCGGGCCAGTTCCTGGTACACCATCGCAATCGGACTGTCGGGCTCGGCGATCACCGTTGGCTTGCCGCCATCGGCCTGTTCGCGGATGGCCATCGCCAGCGGCAACGAGGCCAGTAGTTCGACGCCGTACTGGGTGGCCAGTTTCACACCACCGCCCTCACCGAACAGATGCTCGGCATGCCCGCAATTGGAGCAGATGTGCACGGCCATGTTTTCCACGACGCCCAGCACCGGAATGTTGACCTTGCGGAACATTTCCACGCCCTTGCGCGCGTCCAGCAGCGCCAGGTCCTGCGGCGTAGTGACAATGACAGCACCGGCCACCGGGACTTTTTGCGCCAGGGTCAGTTGGATGTCGCCGGTGCCTGGCGGCATGTCGATGACCAGGTAATCCAGATCGCCCCACGCGGTTTGTGTCACCAGTTGCAGCAAGGCGCCAGAAACCATCGGACCACGCCAGACCATCGGCGTGTTGTCGTCGGTCAGGAACGCCATGGACATCACTTCAACGCCATGGGACTCGATCGGAATGAACCACTTCTGGTCCTTGACCTTTGGTCGGGTGCCTTCGGGGATACCGAACATGATGCCCTGGCTCGGGCCGTAGATGTCGGCGTCGAGAATCCCGACTTTGGCGCCTTCACGGGCCAGCGCCAAAGCCAGGTTGGCGGCGGTGGTGGACTTGCCCACGCCACCCTTGCCGGACGCCACGGCGACCACGTTCTTGACGCTGGCCAGGCCAGGGATCTGTGCCTGGGCCTTGTGCGCGGCGATCACGCTGGTGATCTCGACGCGAGCGGTCGTCACGCCGTCCAGCCCTTCAATGGCCATTTGCAGCAATTGCGCCCAGCCACTTTTGAACAGACCGGCGGCGTAACCGAGTTCGAGCTGGACGCTGACGCGATCGCCCTGAATGTCGATATTGCGCACACACCCGGCGCTGACCGGGTCCTGGTTCAGGTAGGGGTCGGTGTATTGGCGAAGGACGGCTTCCACCGCTGCGCGATTGACGGCGCTCATGGGCAACTCCGATAGCAAGACTGGAAAATCAGGCGGGTATCGTACCTGTTCTGATCGTTTGGCGGGGTGCTGAAAAGATCGCAGCCTTCGGCAGCGCCCACAGGCGCGTAGGAGCTGCCGAAGGCTGCGATCTTTTAACGGCACCACCCATTCAATCATCGGAGGAAACAGCCTCACAAGGTGAAAAATATGCGCCAGCGCTTTATAGTGGCCGACCTCCGTTTCATCAAGTAGCCGAGCCCCATGTCCGAGCCACGCAAGATCCTCGTCACCAGCGCCCTGCCCTATGCCAATGGTTCGATCCATCTTGGCCACATGCTGGAATATATCCAGACCGACATGTGGGTGCGCTTCCAGAAGCACCGCGGCAATCAATGCATTTATGTCTGCGCCGACGACGCTCACGGCTCCGCCATCATGCTGCGCGCGGAAAAGGAAGGCATCACCCCGGAACAACTGATCGCCAATGTCCAGGCTGAACACAGCGCCGACTTTGCCGAGTTCTTGGTGGACTTCGACAACTTCCACTCCACTCACGCCGAAGAAAACCGTGAGCTGTCGAGCCAGATCTACCTGAAGCTGCGCGATGCCGGGTACATTGCCCAGCGCTCGATCACTCAGTATTTCGACCCGGAAAAGAAAATGTTCCTGGCCGACCGCTTTATCAAGGGCACCTGCCCGAAATGCGGCACTGAAGACCAGTACGGCGACAACTGCGAAAAATGCGGTGCGACCTACGCACCGACCGACCTGAAGGATCCGAAGTCGGCGATCTCCGGCGCCACCCCGGTGCTCAAGGATTCCCAGCACTTCTTCTTCAAACTGCCGGACTTCCAGGAAATGCTCCAGGCCTGGACCCGCAGCGGCACCCTGCAAGACGCCGTGGCGAACAAGATCGCCGAATGGCTGGATGCCGGCCTGCAACAGTGGGACATCTCCCGCGACGCGCCGTACTTCGGTTTCGAGATTCCCGGCGAGCCGGGCAAGTACTTCTACGTCTGGCTGGACGCGCCAATCGGCTACATGGCCAGCTTCAAGAACCTTTGCGCCCGCCGTCCGGACCTGGACTTCGATGCGTTCTGGGCCAAGGATTCCACCGCAGAGCTGTACCACTTCATCGGCAAGGACATCGTCAACTTCCACGCACTGTTCTGGCCAGCCATGCTCGCAGGCGCCGGCTACCGCAAGCCGACCGGCATCAATGTGCACGGCTACCTGACCGTCAACGGGCAGAAAATGTCCAAGTCCCGCGGCACCTTCGTCAAGGCCAGGACTTACCTGGACCATCTGTCGCCGGAGTACCTGCGCTACTACTACGCGGCCAAGCTGGGCCGTGGCGTCGACGACCTGGACCTGAACCTCGAAGACTTCGTGCAGAAGGTCAACTCCGACCTGGTGGGCAAAGTCGTCAACATCGCCAGCCGTTGCGCCGGGTTCATCCAGAAAGGCAACGCCGGTGTGCTGGTGGCGGGTAACGCCGCGCCGGAACTGACCGACGCGTTCCTGGCTGCTGCGCCAAGCATCGCCGACGCCTACGAGGCCCGTGACTTCGCCCGCGCCATGCGCGAGATCATGGGCCTGGCCGACCGCGCCAACGCCTGGATCGCCGACAAGGCGCCGTGGTCGCTGAACAAACAGGAAGGCAAGCACGACGAAGTCCAGGCCATCTGCGCCCTGGGCATCAACTTGTTCCGCCAACTGGTGATCTTCCTCAAACCGGTGCTGCCACTGCTGGCTGCCGACGCCGAGGCGTTCCTGAACGTCGCGCCGTTGACCTGGAACGATCACGCCACCCTGCTCAGCAATCATCAGCTGAACGAGTTCAAACCGTTGATGACTCGCATCGACCCGGTAAAAGTGCAAGCCATGACCGACGCCTCGAAAGAAGACCTGACCGCCAGCGCAACCGATACCGGCGAAACTGCACCGGCCGGCAACGGCGAACTGGTCAAGGAACCTCTGTCGCCGGAAATCGAGTTCGATGCGTTTGCCGCGGTGGACCTGCGCGTTGCACTGATCCTCAAGGCCGAAGCCGTGGAAGGCGCCGACAAACTGTTGCGCCTGACCCTGGACATCGGTGATGAGCAACGCAACGTACTCTCCGGGATCAAGAGCGCTTACCCGGACCCAGCCAAGCTTGAAGGTCGCCTGACCATGATGATCGCCAACCTCAAGCCGCGCAAAATGAAGTTCGGGATCTCCGAAGGCATGGTGATGGCAGCCGGCCCTGGCGGTGAAGAAATCTACCTGTTGAGCCCGGACAGCGGCGCCAAGCCGGGTCAGCGCATCAAGTAAGGTTACATGCGCCAAGCCGATCCCACAGTCGTGCCTGGCATGACTGTGGGATTTTCATGTCTGGCCCATAATTACTCTCATGTCTTGCCTCAATTTGTAGGAGCTGCCGCAGGCTGCGATCTTTTGATCTTGCCTTTGATCTTGAAAAGGCAGGATCAAAAGATCGCAGCCTGCGGCAGCTCCTACCCGGTTAATCAGCAGCCTGCAACAACGTGTGAATACGGACGATCATGACCGAACTGCTCCTTACGCTTATCAGCGCTGCCCTGATCAACAACCTCGTGTTGCACTGGTCGCTGGGCGTCGATCCGCTGCTGAGTGGCGAGCGCGACAAGGTCCACGCGCTGGGTATTTCGACGACCTGCCTGATGCTGATCGTCGGCGTATTGAGTTACTCGGCTTACCATTGGCTGCTGGTGCCGCTGCAACTGACGCCTCTGCGCCTTTTCGTGTTCCTGCCGCTGAGCGTTTTGCTGATCGCGCCGTTACTGAAGTTGCTCTCCAGAATATTCCCAAAGCTTACGTTCGATGGCCTCTGGCCCCTGCTGCTGGGCAACGCTGGCGTGCTCGGGCTGACCTTGCTCAACGCCCAAGACGACAAGGGATTGCTTCACGCCAGCGTCCTGAGTCTCGGCGCCGGACTGGGTTTCTGGCTGGTGCTGAGCCTGTTCAGCGACTTGTGCCAGCGCACACGTGATAACGATGTGCCCCTGCCCTTTCGTGGCTTGCCGATCCAGTTGATCGGTGCCGGACTGATCGCAGTGGCCTTTCTCGGATTCAGTGGACTGATCAAAACATGAGTCTGATTCAACGCATCGACGCCCTCCTGCCCCAGACCCAGTGCGGCAAGTGCGGCCATCCCGGATGCAAGCCCTACGCCGAAGGCATTGCCAGCGGCGAGTCGATCAACAAGTGCCCGCCGGGCGGCAGCGAAACCATCGCCGCGCTGGCCGAACTGCTGAAAGTGCCGGTGTTGGAACTGGACATCAGTCGCGGCTCGGCACCGGCGCAGATTGCCTACATCCGCGAGGCCGAATGCATCGGCTGCACCAAGTGCATACAAGCCTGCCCGGTGGATGCGATTGTCGGCGCGGCGAAGTTGATGCATACCGTCATCGTCGATGAATGCACCGGTTGTGACCTGTGCGTGGCGCCGTGCCCGGTGGACTGCATCGAAATGCGCCCACTGCCGCTGGCCACAGTGCTGCCGATTGTCGGTGGCCTGGCGTTCAGTCTTGAAGAGCAACAGGCTCGAGCCACCAAGCGCAATCGTGCGCGGCGTCGCTTCGAACAGCGCAACGCCCGATTGCAACGCGAAGAGCAACAGAAAATCGCCGAGCGTCAGGCCCGGGCCCAACGCACCACGCAACCCGGCGAAGTGACCCTCAATCCAGTGCAGTCGGCCCTTGAACGAGTTCGCGCGCAGAACGCGGCGACGGCTGACGCGGCGTTGAAAAAGGCCAGGATCGACGTGGCGATGAGTCGGGCGCAGTTGAACAAATCGCTCAAGGCTTTCGGGCATCCGCCGACCTTCGAGCAGCAGTCGCAACTGATCGTCCTGCAACAACAATTCGAAGCCGCCGAACAGGCTCTGACGCAACTGGAAAGCGCCGCGCCAGTGGCCCCGGCACCTGTTGCGCCGGCGAAAGACGCGGAGCTGAAACGGGCAAAAATCCAGCTGGCCATGCGCCGCGCAGAACTGAAAAAGCACAAACCAGCGATGCGTCGGCTGAACAAGTCGAGCGACTTGAGCAAGCCCTCAAGGACGCCGAACACAACCTGCACACGGCCGAAGCAACAAGTGAGCAACCTTTGCCTGACCTGACGCGCGTCGAAAAACGCCCCATCGACAGCCAGCTTCGACAGCTGAAAACCGAATTGGCCTACGCCCGTGCCGACGTCAGCAAACTGGAACGACGCGCCGACACTCCCGCCGGGCAGATGGACAAGGCTCGTGCCCGACTTCAGGAAGCCGAACGTCTGGTGGAGGCTTATGTCGCCCCTTGAATCGGTGGACGAACGCCTTCAGCAGGCCATGAAGCTGGTGCTGCTGGCCACCCTGCCAGGGCTGCTGATGTTGTTTTGGCTGTACGGCTGGGGCGTGTTGATCAATCTGATTCTGACGGTGGTGACTGCGCTGGCAGTAGAGGCTGGCGTGCTGAAGTTGCGCCAGCGCGCCCTCACGCCAACGTTGAGCGACGGCAGCGCCCTGGTCACGGCGACGCTGCTGGCGCTGGCCTTGCCGCCTTATTGCCCGTGGTGGCTGACCGTCAGTGCGGCCGCCGCCGCGTTGCTGTTCGGTAAACACCTGTATGGCGGCGTCGGCAGGAACCCATTCAACCCGGCCATGCTCGGTTTTGCGCTGGTGCTGGTGACCTTTCCCCAACCGATGACGCACTGGCCGTCGTCCCATGGCATGGACCTGCTCGGTGGTCTTTCCCAGGCCTTCGGTTTCAGCTTCAGCCAGACGCCGGATGCCTGGGCCCAGGCCACGGCGCTGGACAGCTTGCGCATCAATAAAAGCCTGACCATGGATGAGCTGTTCGCCGGCAACGCCGCATTCGGTCACTTCGGCGGCTACGGCGTGGAATGGGTGAATCTGGCATTTCTGGCCGGCGGCGCCTTTCTGCTGCAACGGCGAGTGTTCAGTTGGCATGCGCCTGTGGGCATGCTCGCCAGCCTGTTCGTTATCAGCCTGCTGTGCTGGAACGGTTCGGGCTCCGACTCCCATGGCTCGCCGCTGTTTCATCTATTGACCGGCGCGAGCATGCTGGGCGCATTCTTTATCGTGACGGAACCGGTGTCAGGCGCCAAAAGCCCCGGTGCCCGACTGCTGTTCGGCGTGGGCGCGGGACTGCTGACCTACTTGATCCGAACCTGGGGCGGCTACCCGGACGGCGTGGCATTTGCCGTGCTGCTGATGAACCTCTGTGTGCCGGCGCTGGAGCGATTTGTCGCCGCCCGGCAAGAGCGAGCGGCATCATGAACCGAGCGATCAGCATTGTGACGCTGGTGTTGTTGGCCGGACTGGGGATGGCGGCGACTTATCTTGTGCAGCACACCAGTGCGGCGCGGATTGCCACTGAACAGCGCCTGATCGACAGCCGCACGCTGCTGGACATGCTACCCCGGGCAGCTACGACAATCAGCCGCTGGACCAACCACTGGCCCTGGAAAACGTCCCGTTGACCAATAGCACGCTGCTGGGGGTTACCTGGCGACCCACGCCGGCCAACCCGGCGCCGTGTTGCTGCGTAGCCAGACTTCGGGGTACACCAGCACCATCGAGTTGCTGATCGCCATCGACGCCAACGGCAAGCTACTGGGGGTCAAGACCCTCAAGCAAGCCGAAACACCGGGCCTGGGCGGCCGACTCGCCGACTGGCCAAATGCCTGGCTGCAGATCTTTACCGGCAAGTCGCGCACCGACCCCGCCGACAATGGCTGGGCGCTGAAAAAGGATCAGGGGCAATTCGATCAAATGGCCGGGGCGACCACGACCTCAAGGGCGGTGATCAACACGGTCCATGATGCGTTGCGCTACTTTGATGAGCATCGGCAACAATTGGTGGGGGGCGACGCCCATGAATAAGGTATCGGTGCAGAACTCGCTGATGCTGGCGCCACTGATCGGTGCCACCGGTTCCTTGATGTCCGCCTTAGGCCTGTGCGTGACGTTCGTGGTGGTGATTGCTGCCTATGACGTGGGGATGGGGCCGTTGCGCGCCCGACTCGTCCCGTCGGCACGCTTGGGCGCCGGCGTCCTGCTCGCGGCGACGCTGACCAGTTGTGCTGAACTCGCCGGACAATCCTGGTCGCTACAATGGCAGCAGCATCTGGGGATATATGCCGGGTTGATCGCGCTGCAATGCATGGTACTGGAAAACAATGGTTTCTTTCAGAACCCGTGGCGTGATCGTGTGCACCTGTGCGCTCTGTTCAGTGCCTTGATGGTGAGCCTGGGCCTGTTGCGCGAGTTCATCGCAAGCGGCACCCTCGGTGCTCATCTATCCTGGCTGGCCGGCGCAACAGACTGGCCCGGCCTGGTTCTGACCGCTGATGGAGGCTTGCGCCTGGCCACCCTCGCCCCTGGCGGGTTCATTCTGCTGGGGTTATTGATCGCCGCAAAGCAGGCTTGGCATCGTCCGACGCCCTCAAATTGACCGCTTTCGAGGAAACGCATCACCCATGAATGCCACAAAACGTTATGAAATCTTCCGCAGGCTTCACGAAGACAACCCGGAACCGAAGACCGAACTGGCGTACTCCTCAGCGTTCGAACTGCTGATCGCGGTGATTCTGTCGGCGCAGTCCACCGATGTCGGCGTCAACAAGGCCACGGCAAAACTGTATCCAGTGGCCAATACCCCGGCAGCCATCCATGCCTTGGGGGTCGAAGGGCTGTCGCAATACATCAAGACCATAGGCCTGTTCAACAGCAAGGCCAAGAACGTGATTGAAACGTGCCGCTTGCTGGTAGAGCGCCATGGCGGCGAAGTCCCGCAAACCCGTGAGGAGCTGGAAGCGTTGCCAGGCGTTGGCCGCAAGACTGCCAACGTGGTGCTGAACACGGCATTTCGTCAGTTGACCATGGCCGTGGACACTCATATTTTCCGGGTCAGCAACCGTACCGGGATTGCGCCAGGCAAGAATGTGGTCGAGGTGGAGAAGAAGCTGATGAAGTTCGTACCCAAGGAATTTCTGCTCGATTCCCACCACTGGCTGATCCTCCATGGACGCTACGTTTGCCTGGCCCGCAAGCCCCGTTGCGGCAGCTGCCGGATCGAGGATTTGTGCGAATACAAGCAAAAGACCTCGGACGATTGAGGCGCTATTAGATTTATTGATTTATCGATTGAAAAAATCTTTTTTACCCGCCGGGAGAATGTCGATATAAGGAGCGCCAAAGGCAGTCTTAGCCTGGAGTAACAAAATGAGCACTGGCAAAGAGCAATTGGACGTAGAAGACGACTTCACCCCCGTTGAGGCCGATGACGCTGAACCGGTGGTTGAAGTGGCGAAGACCAACCTGAGCAAGCGCCGCACCATCGACAATCTGCTGGAGGAGCGCCGACTGCAAAAGCAATTGGCCGATTACGATTTTGATCTATGACACCTGAAAGCCTCCCGAAACGGAGGCTTTTTACTATGTACCGTCATACCAGGCCATTGCGCTGGGCCAGTTCGATCAGATCCACCAGCGAACGGGCATTGAGCTTTAGCAATAACCGGGTCTTGTAAGTACTGACCGTTTTGTTGCTGAGGAACATTCCATCGGCGATCTCCTTGTTTGTTTTCCCCCGAGCCAGTTGCTGCAACACCATCATTTCCCGCCCCGACAAACGATCCACCATATCGGCCTCACTGGCATTGCCCAGGCTGGACCGAACCGTATGCAAGGCTTGATTAGGGAAGTAGCTGTAACCCGACAATACAGCTTTGATAGCACTGAGCAATTCAGTGAGATCCTGTTGTTTGCAAACATAACCGGCAGCCCCCGATTGCATGCAGCGCATTGAAAAATGCCCCGGCGCCTGGGAAGTCAGCACCAATACTTTCAACGGCGACGTCACGGAGGTCAGACGCGCGATGACTTCCAGCCCATCCAGTTTCGGTATGCCAATATCCAGAATGACAATGTCCGGCATAAGTTCGCGAGCAAGTTGCAATGCATCCACACCATTGTCTGTTTCTGCGATGACTTCGTAGCCATGGCGTTCCAATAGCAAACGCACCGCAAGACGAATGACGGGGTGATCATCCACGATCAGCACTTTATTCATGGGCAAGTCCAATTTTCGCTGTTCGAATTTTCAGAGCCCGCACAATATCCTAGTCGTTTCACCCGTGGGATGCCGCCTCTCCCGAGCTTCCCTACAGAGAGACATTCCCTACAAGCAATACGGATAAGTCCTACAAAAAAGCCGTGGACATAAGGCGTTTTAAAACCTCCAGCTTGAAGAGCGCACAGCTTTCTGCCGCCTTTTTTTGTATCCGGTTACAACCAACGCTTCGCGAAAACCCCGGACTCACAACTAACCAAGCACCCAGTACTCAATGCCCCGCGCTTAAACCCACGTGATATTTCCAACATTAAAACAAAACAGGGACAATAAAAATTTTTGACACAAGAAGAACCGATACTCTACAACCACGAACACTGCAGTAACCCTATACAACTCCAGAAGTAACACTTCAAAAAAAGCATTAGCAAACACTCAGACAACCCACCTTCAGCCACCTTTGCCCACAAGAAAAAAGATGTCACCCATGAGAAAAAACATGAACAAATCAAAAAAATAATTTCGAACCCCATGACAATTCTCGCTATATTCTCAGCATTTTCTGAAACATCGACAGCCGTTTCACAGCCCTTCCCTGGTCAGACAGAGAAACGACGAAAGGAAGGTGCGCTCAAGTTTTCAAGGCACAAGAATAAAATCCCCGGGAAAGTCTTTTAGATTGTTTACAACTTGAATTCACAGGACGTGACAACGCGGGATGAAACTTGAAGAGCGGCAGAATGCACTCTGGATTTAATGATCAGGAAGATAAGGGACGGGATAGAAACGAGACAAGCGCTGACAAGATAATGCTGGAAGAACAACCCTTTTTTGAGCCGTGGCCCTGTCGACGACAGGGCCACAACCTCAATAACCGCTACACAGGTCTCAGAACAGCTTGCGACCCTTGTTGGCGGCAATTCGCATGCGCAAGGCGTTGAGCTTGATGAAGCCCGCCGCGTCGGCCTGATTGTAGGCACCGCCGTCTTCTTCGAAGGTCGCGATGTTGGCGTCGAACAAGGATTCGTCGGAATTGCGGCCAGTGACGATCACGTTGCCCTTGTACAGCTTCAGGCGCACGACGCCGTTCACGTGGGCCTGGGATGCATCGATCATCTGTTGCAGCATCAGACGCTCAGGGCTCCACCAGTAACCGGTGTAGATCAGACTGGCGTATTTAGGCATCAGCTCGTCTTTGAGGTGAGCCACTTCGCGGTCCAGGGTGATCGATTCGATCGCCCGGTGAGCGCGCAGCATGATGGTACCGCCCGGGGTTTCGTAGCAGCCACGGGACTTCATGCCCACGTAGCGGTTTTCGACGATGTCCAGACGGCCGATGCCGTGTTCGCCACCGATACGGTTCAGGGTCGCCAGCACGGTGGCCGGGGTCATTTCGACGCCGTCCAGTGCGACGATGTCGCCGTTGCGGTAGGTCAGTTCCAGGTACTGCGCTTTATCTGGAGCGTTCTCCGGGGAGACGGTCCATTTCCACATGTCTTCTTCGTGCTCGGTCCAGGTGTCTTCCAGCACGCCGCCTTCATAGGAGATGTGCAGCAGGTTGGCATCCATCGAGTACGGGGATTTTTTCTTGCCGTGGCGCTCGATCGGGATGTTGTGCTTTTCAGCATAATCCATCAGCTTTTCACGGGAGAGCAGGTCCCACTCGCGCCAAGGAGCGATCACTTTCACACCTGGCTTGAGGGCGTAGGCACCGAGTTCAAAACGAACCTGGTCGTTGCCCTTGCCGGTCGCGCCATGGGAAATGGCATCTGCACCGGTTTCGTTGGCGATTTCGATCAGGCGTTTGGCGATCAACGGACGAGCGATGGAGGTACCCAGCAGGTACTCGCCCTCGTAAACGGTGTTGGCACGGAACATCGGGAACACAAAATCACGCACGAATTCTTCGCGCAGATCGTCGATGTAGATTTCTTTTACGCCCATGGCCTGAGCCTTGGCGCGGGCCGGTTCGACCTCTTCGCCCTGACCCAGGTCAGCGGTGAAGGTCACTACTTCACAGTTATAAGTATCCTGCAGCCACTTGAGGATCACCGAAGTGTCCAGGCCGCCGGAATACGCCAGAACGACCTTGTTTACGTCCGCCATGCCATCACTCCACGGGGTTCTACGGAAAGCCGAGAAGTCTACCGCTCATACGGAATAATTTACAGTGGCGCGACAGCTTATGACGACGAAGCGACAGATTATGTCGAGCGAGCGACGATTACAGCAGGTTCAGGAGATTGCCGCAGCGCCTGCGGAAGCGGTGGCCGCAGGTGCCGGTTTCTCGATGGGCGCAACGCGCTCCAGGCGCACGGCCACCCGACGATTCCTGGCCCGATTGGCCGCATTGGTGTTCGGCGCCAAAGGATAGCGCTCTCCGTGGAAACGCAGGGTGATCTGCGACTCCTGAATGCCATTGGCCTTGAAGAAGTCCATCACCGCCAGTGCCCGGCGGCGTGATAGCTCACGGTTGGTCAGACGATTACCGCTGTTGTCGGAATGACCGTCAAGCTCGATGTGATTAACCGTTGGGTCGGCTTTCATGAATTCCAGCATGACCTGCAACTTGGCCTTGGCCTGGGGATCCAGATCGACGCCTTCACCGGGGAAACCGACTTCGGACTGCTTCACCTGTTCGAAATTCTGCGGCAACAGCTTGGCCACACACCCCTGGTAATCATTGAAGGCCTTGCTGAACCTGACCGGCAGCAGACGCACTTCAGACACTCGGCCATCACCCGAGGAATGGCGAATGACCGGGCTGCGACCGTCCATCAAACCGCTGATCAGGCGCCCGGCCTGAACCTGCGAACTGTTGAACAGCACGTTGCCGCTGCCGATGTTCACCGAGCCCAGGTTGATGTCCCCACGCCCCGGTTGCCACGGCGCGGCGGCCGCCAGCAACGTCGCGGAACCGCCACCAATCATCGAGTTGTAGGCTTTGAGACGAAAGACCGCCTGCTCGCCGGCACGACGCACGAACTCACCGGAACCGAAGTCGGTGATCGGCTGGCTCAGGCGGCATTCGAACTTGTCACCTTCGACCGTCCACTCAATGTTCTCCAGACGGGTCTGGAAAGTGAGCGCCATCGCGGGAAGGCTGGCAAACACACTGAGCAAGGCTAAATAACGCTGGCGCACGGGAGGCTCCACTGGCTTCTACAACAAAAAGACCGACACATACGTTTACGGCATACCTATTGAATATCGGAAGCTTGCTGCAAAACTTGATAGCGAGTGCCTGCATGAGTCTTTTCCGGTAGCATTCCCCTCAGTTTGACCCGCCTGGAATCCCCTCATGTCCGACCGCCTGACCCTGCTGCGTCCTGACGACTGGCATATTCATCTTCGCGATGGTGCTGTTTTGTCCAATACCGTTGCGGATGTCGCGCGCACCTTTGGTCGCGCCATCATCATGCCCAACCTGGTACCTCCGGTGCGCAACGCCGCTGAAGCCGACAGCTATCGCCAGCGGATTCTCGCTGCACGGCCGGCCGGCAGTCGTTTCGAACCGCTGATGGTGCTCTACCTGACCGACCGTACCCAGCCCGAAGAAATTCGTGAGGCCAAGGCCAGCGGTTTCGTTCACGCCGCCAAGCTGTACCCGGCCGGCGCCACCACCAACTCGGATTCTGGTGTCACCAGCATCGACAAGATTTTCCCGGCGATCGAGGCCATGGCCGAAGTCGGGATGCCATTGTTGATTCACGGTGAAGTCACCCGTGGCGATGTCGACGTGTTCGATCGCGAAAAGATCTTTATCGATGAGCACATGCGTCGTGTGGTCGAGCGTTTCCCGACGCTCAAAGTGGTGTTCGAACACATCACCACCGCTGACGCAGTGCAGTTCGTCAACGCAGCCTCGGCCAACGTTGGCGCGACCATCACCGCTCATCACCTGTTGTACAACCGCAACCACATGTTGGTGGGCGGGATTCGGCCGCATTTCTACTGCCTGCCGATTCTCAAGCGCAACACTCACCAGGAAGCCCTGCTCGACGCCGCTACCAGCGGCAGCGAGAAGTTCTTCCTCGGCACCGACTCGGCACCACATGCCCAGCATGCCAAAGAAGCCGCTTGCGGCTGTGCCGGTTGCTACACCGCTTATGCTGCAATCGAGATGTATGCCGAAGCCTTCGAACAGCGCAATGCGCTGGACAAGCTCGAAGCCTTCGCCAGCCTCAACGGCCCGCGGTTCTATGGCCTGCCGGTGAATACAGATCGCATCACCCTGGTCCGCGATGAGTGGACCGCCCCAACCAGCCTGCCATTTGGCGAGCTGACCGTAATCCCGCTGCGCGCCGGTGAAAAACTGCGCTGGCGCCTGCTGGAGGAACACGCGTGAGTGAAGACCATTTCGACGACGAACAGGACGGTCAAGGCGGCGGAGGCGGTCCTCGTCATCCAATGGCGGCCCGATTCCGTGGTTACCTGCCGGTTGTCGTCGACGTAGAAACCGGTGGTTTCAACTCGGCCACCGATGCCCTGCTGGAAATCGCGGCGACCACCATCGCCATGGACGAAAAGGGCTTTGTGTATCCCGATCACACCTACTTCTTTCGTGTAGAGCCGTTTGAAGGCGCGAACATCGAAGCGGCCGCCCTGGAATTCACCGGGATCAAGCTCGATCACCCGCTGCGCATGGCGGTGAGCGAAGAAACCGCGCTGACCGATATCTTCCGGGGCATCCGCAAGGCCCTGAAAGCCAACGCTTGCAAACGGGCGATTCTGGTCGGGCACAACAGCAGCTTCGATCTGGGCTTCCTCAACGCCGCTGTCGCGCGCCTGGACATGAAACGTAACCCGTTTCATCCATTCTCCAGCTTCGACACCGCAACCCTCGCCGGCCTGGCGTATGGCCAGACTGTACTGGCCAAGGCCTGTCAGGCTGCCGATATCGACTTTGACGGTCGCGAGGCCCACTCGGCTCGCTACGACACCGAGAAGACGGCCGAGCTGTTCTGCGGCATCGTCAATCGCTGGAAACAAATGGGCGGCTGGGAAGACTTCAACGACTGATACGGTCGAAGGGGTTTATCCCGCCCACAAAAAAACCGGCCTTGGCGGCCGGTTTTTTTATGCCTGACGCCTGGGCTTACAGCGCCGCAGCGTGCTCGGTCAGGTAAGCCGCAACACCTTCGGTGGAAGCGGTCATGCCTTTGTCGCCTTTTTTCCAGTTGGCAGGGCAAACTTCGCCGTGCGCTTCGTGGAATTGCAGAGCCTCGACCACACGGATCAACTCTTCGATGTTACGGCCCAGCGGCAGGTCGTTGATGATCTGCGAACGGACAACGCCTTTGTCGTCGATCAGGAACGCACCACGGAATGCCACGCCGTCAGCGGACTGAACGTCGTAGGCCTTCATGATTTCCTGCTTGATGTCGGCAGCCATGGTGTAGCGAACCTGGCCGATACCGCCATTGTTCACCGGGGTGTTGCGCCATGCGTTGTGAGTGAAGTGCGAGTCGATCGACACCGCGACCACTTCCACGTTGAGCTCTGCGAAGTCAGCCATGCGGTTGTCCAGCGCGATCAGCTCGGATGGGCAAACGAAGGTGAAGTCCAGTGGGTAGAAGAACACCAGGCCGTATTTGCCTTTGATGGCCGACGACAGGGTGAAGCTGTCTACGATTTCGCCATTGCCGAGTACGGCCGGTACGGTGAAGTCAGGGGCTTGTTTGCCTACGAGTACGCTCATTGGATATCTCCTGGTCAAAATAACGTGAAGCACTGGGTCCGCGTCAGCTTGCCACCCTCAAGCGACATCCCTGTGACACGAACCTGCTTCGCAAGGACCGAACATCATACACGGCGTATTTGAGCTGTCCTTAACGGTTTTTGACTGGCGGGTTGATTCGCCCTCGCCACGCTTACTGGCGGATTGCCCAGCCGGCACACCGTTCGTCAGTCACGCACGCATATAATGCAACGCTTTCAGAAACCACTTTGACAATCATTCTCGTTAACATTAAGATCCATCGCAATTGAGTCACAACCAGCGACGGTTCTCACTTTATGTATGTCTGCCTCTGCACTGGCGTCACCGACGGTCAAATCCGCGATGCAATCTATGAAGGTTGCTGCAGCTATAAAGAAGTCCGTCAGGCCACCGGCGTAGCCAGTCAATGCGGTAAATGCGCCTGCCTCGCCAAGGAAGTGGTGCGTGAAACCCTGACCCAGCTGCAAACGGCCCAGGCCGCGATCCCATTTCCTGTTGAATTTACTGCCGCATAATTACCGTATTTCAAAGAACCGGACTGATGTCCGGTTTTTTTATGCCTGAAAATCAACCGGTTAGGTACTAGACGCGGAACACAAACATTCTTATTCCGATTAATTTTCATATAAGTTTCAATAACTTAGGTTTGACACTCTTAATTACGCGGCTCAAACTCCGCCTTTATAGACAGTTAATAAAGGGCAGGACCCCATTATGAAAGGCGACATTACAGTCATCCAGCATCTCAACAAGATCCTTGCCAATGAGCTGGTCGCGATCAATCAATACTTTTTGCATGCACGCATGTACGAAGATTGGGGTCTGAACAAGCTCGGCAAGCATGAGTACAAAGAATCCATCGACGAGATGAAGCACGCCGACAAGCTGATCAAGCGAATTCTGTTCCTTGAAGGCCTGCCGAACGTCCAGGACCTGGGCAAGCTGCACATCGGCGAGCACACCAAGGAAATGCTTGAGTGCGACCTGCGTATCGAACGCACTGGTCATGCGGATCTCAAGGTCGCGATCGCGCATTG
>NZ_JAEKEZ010000024.1 GCF_016650815.1 Pseudomonas sp. TH31
GAAGCACAGCCTGGCCGCCATTTGCGGCGGGTCGGTTATAAGACGGTCGATCACAAAGCGCAGATCGGGGATCGAGCGAAAATCGCGTTCCAGCATCGCCCGGTAGCCGGACAGCCCAACGCGCAGGCCGTTGTAGTGCACGTTTTCATCGACGAGTTGACTCAGGGCTGGCCAGTCCTGTCGGTTGAGGCCGTCGATATAGGCGCGATAGGTGTCGCTGAGTACGTGTTTGTTCATGGCTCACTATCTCGCTTTAAACCTTTTCAATCCTGAACCGTACGCTCTGCCTCCGTTATTTATGCTCAGTTCCCAGCTTAATAATATTTTACCGATACCAAGGTGATCCCTAGTCTTGAGCCCAAGAGATGGCAGGCCATAACCGACCTGACTCCCACTTCGAAGGGTAGAGAGATGACCACAGAAACAATAAAAACAGACACCTTGATTGTCGGCGCCGGTCAGGCTGGCGTGGCCATGAGTGAGCACTTGAGCAAACTCGGTGTGCCGCACCTGGTGCTCGAGCGCAACCGCATTGCCGAGCGCTGGCGCACCGGCCGTTGGGATTCGTTGGTGGCCAATGGTCCGGCCTGGCACGATCGGTTCCGGGCCTTGAATTCGACGACGTCAGCCCCGACGGCTTTGCCCCTAAAGAGCGGGTGGCCGACTATTTCGAAGCCTATGCCAGGAAGTTCAAGGCGCCGATTCGAACGGGTGTCGACGTGCTGAAGGTCGAGCGCAACATCGGTCGGCCCGGTTTCACCATTGAAACCTCCGAGGGTGTGATCGAAGCCAGCCGCGTGGTCGCTGCCACCGGGCCGTTCCAACGTCCGGTGATCCCGCCGATTGCGCCGAAAGACGCGCCATTCACCCAGATCCACTCCGCCGAGTACCGCAATCCGCAGCAGATGCCTGAAGGCGCGGTGCTGGTGGTGGGCGCCGGGTCGTCGGGAGTACAGATTGCCGATGAACTGCAGCGTTCCGGCAAAAGGTTTATCTCTCGGTCGGGGCCCATGACCGCCCTCCTCGCGCCTATCGCAACCGTGATTTCTGCTGGTGGCTGGGCGTGCTCGGTGAGTGGGATCAAGCGGCGATGAAACCCGGCCGGGAACACGTGACCATCGCGGTCAGCGGTGCGCACGGCGGTCGCACGGTGGACTTCCGTGGCCTGGCCCATCGCGGCATGACGCTGGTCGGCCTGACTCAATCGTTCAATGGCGCCGTGGCGACTTTCCAACCCAATCTGGCCGACAACCTGGCACGCGGCGATGAGAACTATCTGGCGCTGCTCAATGCGGCGGACGCCTACATCGAGCGCAATGGCCTGGACCTGCCGCAAGAGCCTGAAGCCCGCATCACCTTCCCGGATCCGGACTGCGTGACCCAGCCGATTCTGGAACTCGACCTGACCCTGGCCGGCGTGACCTCGATCATCTGGGCCACCGGTTTCGCCACCGATTACAGCTGGCTGAAGGTCGATGCCTTCGACGACAACGGCAAACCAAAACATCAGCGCGGCGTGTCGAGCGAGCCGGGCGTGTATTTCCTGGGCCTGCCGTGGCAGTCACGGCGCGGTTCTTCGTTTATCTGGGGGTTTGGCACGACGCCAAGTACGTGGCTGATCACATCGGCATCCAGCGTTCGTACCTCGACTACCGCGATGCCGAGCAACGCGAAGCCCAAGCCGCCCTGCTCGCCCATAAAACCACGGTCAGCGCTTAAGCGCGCCACGTCGAATTCTGTCAAGGAGCTGCACATGTCCACGCCAACCCATACCCGTATTCGCATGTTCAACACCAAAGAAACCTACCCGAACCAGAGCCTGGACAATGACCTGTGCCAAGCCGTGCGGGCGGGTAACACCGTTTATGTTCGCGGCCAGGTCGGGACCGATTTCGAGGGCCAACTGGTCGGCCTCGGTGACCCGCGGGCGCAAACCGAGCAAGCCATGCGCAACGTTAAACAGTTGCTGGAAGAGGCTGGCAGCGACCTTAGCCACATCGTGAAAACCACCACTTACCTGATCGATCCGCGTTACCGCGAGCCCGTTTATCAGGAGGTGGGCAAGTGGTTGAAAGGGGTGTTTCCGATTTCGACCGGGTTGGTGGTGTCGGCGTTGGGGCAACCACAGTGGCTAATGGAAATTGATGTGATTGCGGTGATTCCTGAGTAACGCAGGTAGACCGAGTTACGGCCTTCGCGAGCAAGCTTTGCTCCTACAGGGGGAGTCGTCGCTCATCGATCTCCTGTAGGAGCGAAGCTTGCTCGCGAAGGCGTCCGCACAAACACCCATTTCTCCAAGGCCAGACAAGGAGCAAAACCCATGACCTTCTCCATCGCCGCCCGCTGTCCCGAAACCGGTCAGCTCGGCATCGCCATCAGTTCCTCCAGCATCGCCGTCGGCGCCCGCTGCCCGTGGCTGCTGCCCGGCGTTGGCGCCGTCTCCACACAAAACATCACCCTGCCGTCACTTGGCCCGGAAACCCTCGCCCTGATTGAACAAGGCCTCGCGCCTGCCGAGGCGTTGGACAAAGTCCTGACCCGCAACGGCTACAGCCAATATCGCCAGATCACCGCCATTGACCACCGCGGCCGCACCGCGCACTTCAGTGGTTCGCAAACCCTCGGCAACCACAACGCAGTCTGCGGCGAGCAATGCGTCGCGGCCGGCAACATGCTGGCGGATCGCTCAGTGGTCGAGGCGATGGTCCGGGCATTCGAACAGGGCGAAGGTCAACTGGCCGATCGCTTGCTGGCGGCAATGCAAGCCGCCATCGTGGCGGGCGGTGAAGCCGGGCCGGTGCATTCGGCGGCGCTGGTGGTAGTCGGCGAACTGACCTGGCCAATCATCAACCTGCGTAGTCGATTGGGCCGATGAAGACCCCATCGGCCAGCTGGAACATTTGTGGGACGCCTACCGCCCACAGGTTCAGGACTACATCGACCGCGCCCTTGCCCCCGACAAATCCCCTGGTTACGGCGTCGCCGGAGACGACCGATGAGCCACAGTCGCGATTTGCTGAAAACGCTGGTGGGGTTCGACACCACCAGCCGCGAATCCAACCTGCACCTCATCGAGTTTGTCCGCGACTACCTCGCCAGCTTCGATGTGCCCTGTGAACTGGTCTACAACGAGCCACGCAGCAAGGCCAATCTGTTCGCGACCATTGGCCCGGCGGATCGACCGGGTATCGTGCTGTCGGGGCACACCGACGTGGTGCCCGTCGATGGCCAACCGTGGACCGTAGCGCCATTCGAACTCACCGAGCGCGACGGCAAGCTGTACGGTCGCGGCACCGCGGACATGAAAGGCTACATCGCTTGCGTACTCGCCCTGGTGCCATCGTTGGTGCAGGCCCCACTGCGGCTGCCGGTGCACATCGCGCTTTCGTACGATGAAGAAGTCGGCTGCCTCGGCGTCCGCTCATTACTCAAAGTGCTGGAGCAGCGCCCGGTCAAGCCGATGCTCTGCATCATCGGCGAGCCGACCGAGCTCAAGCCAGTGCTCGGCCACAAAGGCAAACTGGCGATGCGCTGCGACATTCACGGTGAAGCCTGCCATTCGGCGTATGCGCCGCTCGGGGTTAATGCCATCGAATACGCCGCCGAACTGATCGGAGAGCTCGGGCGTATCGGCCAACGGCTCAAGGCCCCCGAGCGCCACGACGCGCGCTTCGATCCGCCGTTCAGCACCGTGCAAACCGGAGTGATTGGCGGCGGCAAGGCCTTGAACATCGTTCCCGCCGATTGCCGTTTCGACTTTGAAATCCGCGCCCTGCCCGCCTACGACCCAAGCGATGTCGCGCAGGAGCTGAAAGCCTACGCCGAGCAGCAAGTCTTGCCGCGCATGCGCGCCGTGAGTAAGCAGAGTGACATCCGCTTCAGCGAGTTGTCGGCGTACCCCGGTTTGGCGACCGATGCGCACAGCGAAGCCGCTGAGTTGATCGCAGCATTTTCGGGCTCTCGGGAGTTCGGCACAGTGGCGTTCGGCACCGAGGGTGGCCTGTTTGATGCGGCCGGGATTGCAACAGTGGTTTGCGGTCCCGGCAGCATGGATCAAGGCCACAAACCGGACGAGTTTGTCAGCGTCGAGCAACTGAACCGCTGCGACGCCATGCTGCAACGGATGCTGCTATCGATCTGCGGCTGAGGATTGGCCCGACGCTCAGGTATTAGAGTCGGGCCAGTTCTTCCTGGCAATAATCCACGAACAACTGCACCGGTTTGGTCAGCGGCGACCTTTTCAACCATGCCGCCGATAATCCGGAGCCGGTCACGGTTTGCACCAGCGGTACGCATACCACTTTCTGGCCGTCGTAGGTGTAGGGTGAAAACGGCTTGGTCACCAGAATCGAAAAGCCGAAACCTCGCCCGACCATCCCGCGCACCATCTCGATTGAAGGCGAGCTGAACACGATGTGCGGCGTCAGCCCGCGCTCTTCGAAGATACTGACGAAGTAGGTTCGACTCGGCACCACGTCGAGCAGAATCATCGGCTCCAGCACCAGGTCGTCCAGCGACACTTTTGCCTGTTGCGCAAAACGGTGATCGGCTGGCAGCAACGCGTAAGGCTGCTGCGCCGGCATCAGCGCAACGGTCTCGATCGTGCTGTCCAGATCGTGTTCAAACAGCATCGCCATGTCGATGCTGCCGGCGGTCAGTGCATGCACCAACTCCTGCTGCTCGCCGTCGCGAATACGGATTTGCACGCCGGGCCAGCGCTCCTTGAAACCGGCGATCAGGCGCGGCAGGTACAGCGGCGCCACCGTTTCGAAACAGCCAATATCGATCTGCCCCGCCACCACGTCGTTGTCCGCCAGCGCATTTTGCTCAAACTCGTGCGCGACCCGCAGCAACTCCAGCGCCTTGCGGTAAAACCGCGACCCGCTCGGTGTCAGAGAAACACCCTGGGCGTGATGCCGGATAAACAGCTGTACGCCGAAGCTTTCTTCCAGGTGCTTGATCGCCGTCGACACCGACGGCTGGGCGATATAGAGCTTGCGCGAAGCCTGCGCCACGCTGCCGCAATCGGCGGTGGTGACGAAATAGCGAAGCTGTCGCAGGTTGTAAGCGGCCATGCGGACCTCCAGAAACACAACATCAATATCAAAAGATCGCAGCCTTCGGCAGCTCCTGCAGATCGGGCGCTACCAAATCGCTATGGGTTAACACATCCACTAATGAAATGGTTTCCCCCAGCCTACCCTGTGATCGCCCACTAAGCTTTCACAGGGTACCTATCGGAGACCATTGCCATGAACAACGTAGCTATCGCGGCCATTGACCTCGGAAAACACTGTTTTCATCTGCATGCACAGGATGATCGGGGTCTTGAGCTGTATCACAAGAAATTCAACCGCGAAGCGCTTAGCAAACACTTGGCGAGCCTTGAGCCTTGCACGATAGCGATGGAGGCCTGCGGCGGTGCGCACTTCATGGCGCGAGAGGTTCAAAGTTTCGGGCATACGCCAAAACTTATTGCCCCCCCAGCACGTGCGCCCTTATGTGAAAAGCAACAAAAATGACTTCGCTGATGCCGAGGCCATTTGCGAGGCTGCCACCCGTTCAGCCATGCGCTTTGTCGCTCCAAAAACTGAAGCACAGCAAGCGCTGGCCATGCTCAACTCGGTACGCGATTCATTTATCAAAGATCGGACAGCTACCGCTAATCGGATCCATGCCGCGCTCCTGGAAGTCGGCATCAGCCTGCCGAAGGGTTTCAAATCGCTTAACGATCTAGCCACTCTGATTGATGAAAAGCCATTTCCTTCAATCATCAAACAGCTTCTGAAAACGCTGCATGAGCACTTCGACTACTTCCCTGAGGCATATTTGTCCATCCTGTCGGCGCTCGGTCGCCAACTGCCGATCGCCCTGGCGGATCTCCAGCTCATCGTCACCGAGTACGGAAACCCGCAGTCGCCGGCCTCGGAACTGCAGGGTGAAATGGTAGGCATCCCAGTGCGCGGGCAACCTCGGGCGGAAGGCCAGTTGGCCCGACCCGATATCAAGCCCCGACAGCCCTTCCACCAATCCCTGCCAGGCTCCGGCATAGGCAGAAAGATGCAGCCCATTGCTGTATTCGTCGACCGGAGTGAAATCCAAGTTGTAACGGCTGGCACGGGAAATGAAATCGGCACTGATTTGCGTCTTGCCCAGATGCGCGGCGATGACAGCATGCGGGCCGTAACTCATTCATGCACCGTACGCGGTTCATAGTAATCAAACGCTGCACGCTTCACGTCCTCTGAAAAATCGTCGGGAAGACGACGACCGCGACTCGATCCCGACGATATCCTCGCAATGTTCTCCATAAGAAATGGTCAGCACGACGCGCCTCCTGACGCCTGATACGACATGTCGGAGCCAAGTCGCTCGCGGCGGACGGCGGAGATCACGTCGGCGCTGCTCGTCTTGCATACTCCCGAAGTGGAATAGGTTCGGATCGAGTGGCATCCTTGCTCATGGGAGGCAATTATTCTGATCAGTTCAACAGCCCAATCAGCAATCAGTAGCACGTCATTTCCCTGTTTGGGAATTAACCGTCTACGACGAGGCAAACCGAGGCGGTCGCTGCTTCTAGGGCATGCAGGATCTGATGCGATGCTACCCTGCGTGCTGTTATCGTGGGAGAGTTACTGAGGAGACCTGCCTTCATACCTTTGAAAATTGAACCAAAGCGCCAGCCCGAAGCATCAGTGATTATTCAACTGCCACTTGGGAACCAAACGCTCGCGGTGAAGAGGCGAATCTCAGCCCCCGAAGGCTGCGCCGGTTGTGGACAAGTAGAACAGAGGCGTAACCAGTGGGATGACTCGCGCCAGCAACCTGCATGGCGACACCGGTTTACCGCATCGAACTCAAGGGTGAATCAATGCGCAGGCGTTCGACGAAATTGGCGGCGATGGGGACTTCAGACTAACAATGCAAACCTACGTCGCTGCGCTGTCCGGATGGCGTGGAATCCGCAGGCAAAAATAAATATATATTCAACGCAACTAAACGGTGAAAGACCGCCGGGTTAACCTCGACCGTACAGGTGCCCCAAGACAGCCCCTCTTGCTCCGCGCCCTGCCATCGCTCAACGCAATTCTGACTGCACCCCCATGCTAATGACCTTCCTCTGGCACTCGATCTGGACGAAGATACCTGGGCGACGAGCTATCGATGATTGGCGCAGGCAAGACCGTGGAGATCGCCCAAGCGTAAAAAAATGGAGCCCCCCTCCTTGTCAAGGGGGGATCTGTGAAGCTGTCTGATAAATGCGTCGATGAGATGTGCTGCATTTAACCGCTAGAATAACTCGAGCATTACCGGCTGGCGAAGGGAGCGCGTCAGGACGCTGTGATGGTAGTTAAAACACAGTTTCAGATCGTCGAATAGCTCAGCCATGCCTACCATCACGACTAGAGATAGGCCTGAGCACGAAACGTCGCTTCTCTACTTTGCAATTGCCTACAAGCATAGCAACGTGGGAGCTCGGCTCTCGGCAACCACTTCAATTTTCCAAGGCGTTGATACCCGATATTGCAAGGGCTAGTCCAACACCTGACCAGGCTCAGGCGCTGACGGAGATGGCTGAGTTTTCAGAGAGATTTATCTGCCTCTCTTAGAAGGGCTAGCTCTCTAATAGCACCTCAAGTATGCCGCCAGATGCACACTTGAGCTCGGAAGGGGTACTTACCTGGAAGCCTTGATTTTGTTAGCTTGGCGTGGACAGGAAAGCGATCAGCGTAGTGTCGAAATCTGAAGATATAGGGGGAAACCTTTGATAAGGGTTCGAACCCCATCGCCTCCGCCACATTAAACGACAAAGCCCTGATTATTTCAGGGCTTTGTCGTTTCTGGGGTACGCAAATTCTGTTGCGCCATTTTTGGATTGTTTCCGCATCTTTTCGGTCATTTCCGCCCCTACCACTCCGCCCCCCTTCTCCCGCCCAAATCAAATAGCTCGACCGAAATATGAAGATTGCGTTTGATGGCGTGCAATAGGCCGCTTTCGCGCCAGAAGTTGACAGTTGGCTCAAATCCCCTCTTCAGGCGAGATCGATTTCGACCAAACGCAATTTCTTACTGTAGCTACGAAATTTGGGGCTGTCGAACACCCCACGGTGCCGAATCCAAGTAGTGCGATGTTCACGGCTTTCCCCCATTTCGAGCAGTCCTTATTTCGAGTTTTTACCATTGAGCTCGTACTGGTTAGGTCATCAGTACTCGTTGGCGTGACCTGCTAGTTTCCATGGGTGGCTGCTGTCATGTAGGCGTCAGGCGGTTCAGGCAATGCGGCAAGCATTTCGTGCAGTCCAGCAGCCCACTGCATGCGGATACGCATGAAGTACGGATCGTCGGCCGTGATGCGATAACTATTCGCACAGGTAAAACTGTCTTTCCTGTACACCAACAGATCCAGCGGCATGCCCACCGACAAGTTGCTGCGCATGGTCGAGTCAAACGAGATCAGCCCACAGCGCAGCCCCTCTTCCAGTGATGTGCGATACGTCAGATTGCGATCGAGTATCGGCCGGCCGTACTTGCTTTCACCCAATTGCAGGAAAGGCGTGTCCTCTGTCGCCTGAATGAAGTTACCTTGCGGGTAGATGCTGTACACATCCATCGGCCCGTCCGCGATCTGCCCGCCAACCAAAAAAGAGCAACTCAAGTCGGTTTTGCCAGCCAACTTGGTTCGATCCCGGGCGACAACTTCGCGAACGGTTTCAGCCACCAGCACGGTGGCGTCATAGAGTGTCCGGACATTCAACAAGTGTGGTCCCCGCCCCGTGGAACGCTGCTTGAGCAGGTTGACCACCGATTGCGAGGTCGCCAGGTTGCCCGCGGTTTGCAACACGATCAGCCGCTCGCCCGGCGTGCTGAAAATGAACAACTTTCGGAACGTTGAAATCTGATCGATACCGGCATTGGTCCGTGAATCGGAGATGAACACCAGCCCGTCGGCCAGATGCATAGCGACGCAATAAGTCATTTGCGCTAACTCGTGAATTTGGGATGAACGACCGTACCGTTTCATAACGGTACGGCCGGTAACGGTTGCAGTTGTGAACTAGGGCTACTGGTGCTGAACCTGAAACATGGACGTCACCTGTACCCGCGCCAACATCGACTCGGCCCCGCCCCCACGACGCATGCCGCGTACCGGGCAGGCGTCGAGGTAGTCAAGGCCAACAGCCAACTTCAAATGACGTTCGGGCCGAGCCAGGCGGTTGGTGACATCAAAGCTGTACCAGCCATCGTCCAGCCACGCTTCAGCCCAGGCATGACTAGCCAAATGGTTGACATCTTCCGTGCACAGGTAACCGGAGACGTAACGCGCAGGAATTCCCAGGCCGCGGGCGCAGGCCAGGAAGGCGTGGGTGTGGTCCTGACAGACCCCGGTTCCTCCCGCAAAAGCCTCGGCTGCCGTGGTGTCCACGGTGGTCGCGCCCGGGTTGTAGACCATGTGGTCGGCCAGGCCATTCATCAAGTCGATCAGCGCCGTCCGATCGCGCCGCATACCGCAGCGCTGCACGGCGAAGGCGTTCAAGGCAGCGTCCGCTTTGGTCAGGTGACTGGTGCGCAAAAACGGCAAAGGCGATTGGCTGTCGCGCTCCTGCTCACGATCCGGATCGATTTCCACCTGACCATAAGCCGTCAGCACCAAAGCTCCGTGAGGCTCGTCCATCGTCAATACATGCAGGATGTTGCCGTAAGGATCGAACTGGCTACGGACCAGGCGCGGCAATTCCAGGTGCCATTCCAGGATGCGCTGGCGATCACTGTTCTGCGGCGTCAGACGCAGGAACTGGATGCTGGTGCAGACTTCATCGGCATAGCTGTAGGTGGTGTCGTGGCGTATGGACAGTTTCATACGACCTCCAGATAGGATTCGTGGACGGTCTGGCCAAGATGGCGAACCTGGGAGATGAAATCAGCCAGCCACAGGTGCAGACCCAAGCCGAGAATCTCGTCGATACCGGTGTAGCGTAGCCGTGCATTCAGTTCGGCGGCCAGACGCTGGGCCGCCCGCCCGTTACTGCCCGGTAGGCTCGCGAGGATATGGTCCAGCTCTTCGATACAGGCGTGCAGCGAGCGCGGCACATCGCCGCGCAATAGCAGCATCTCGGAGACCTGCTCGGCGCCCGGCGCATTGCGATAAATCTCGTTGAACGCTTCGAAGGACGACAAAGCCCGCAGCAAGGCGCTCCACTGGTAGTAGCCGCGAGCTGAGTTATCACTGACCTCCTCCGACTCTTCACCGAACATTTCGTAGCGCGCGTCCAGCAAGCGCAGGGTGTTGTCGGCGCGCTCGAGGAAGGTCCCCAGGCGTATGAAGCAGTAGGCATCGTTGCGCATGATGGTGCCCGAGGTCGCCCCGCGAAACAGGTGCGAGCGCTCCTTGACCCACTCGCAGAAATGGCTGATGCCATATCGCGCCAGACCGTTGCTGGCGATGTTGCGCATCTCCAGCCACGTGGCGTTGATGTTCTCCCACATGTCGGCGGTGATACGGCCGCGCACCACGTGCGCATTGGCCCGCGCCGCCTGCAAACAGCAATAGATGCTGCCAGGGTTGGTTTCATCCAGCGCGAAAAAGTGCAGCATGCGCTCGGTGTTGAGTTCGCCGTAGCGTTCGTTGTAGTCGTCCAGCGTGCCGGCGGCCAGCAACGACATCGCCAGCTCGGCACGTCCATCACTGCGCCCGGCCTGGGGCATCAGCGACAGCGAGTAACTGACTTCGAGCATGCGCGCCAGGTTTTCGGCGCGCTCCAGGTAGCGGGACATCCAGTAGAGGTCCGAAGCGGTTGTTGAAAGCATGTCTTAGTCCTCCACTACCCAAGTGTCTTTGGTGCCGCCGCCCTGGGACGAGTTCACCACCAGCGAGCCTTCGCGCAATGCCACGCGGGTCAAGCCGCCAGGCACCAGACGGGTTTCGCTGCCCGACAATACAAACGGGCGCAGGTCGATGTGACGGGGGCGATACCGTTTTCGACAAAGGTCGGGCATGTCGACAGGCACAGCGTTGGTTGGGCGATATAGGCTTCAGGGCGAGCCTTGAGTCGGGCGCGGAAGTCCTCGATTTCCGCCGCCGTGGCCGCCGGTCCGACCAGCATGCCGTAGCCGCCGGAGCCTTGGGTTTCCTTGACCACCAACTCGGGCAAGTTGGCCAGCACATGGGACAACTCTTCCGGTTTGCGACATTGCCAGGTCGGTACGTTCTTGAGGATCGGTTCCTCGTCGAGGTAGAAGCGGATCATGTCCCCTACGTAGGGATAGATCGATTTGTCGTCAGCCACGCCGGTGCCGACGGCGTTTGCCAGCACCACATTGCCCGAACGATAGGCGGCAATCAGGCCGGGCACGCCGAGCATGGAGTCAGGGTTGAATGACAGCGGATCGAGGAAGGCATCGTCGAGACGGCGATAAATGACATCCACCTGTTTCGGGCCGGAAGTGGTGCGCATGTAGACATGATCATCGCGTACAAACAGATCGGCGCCTTCCACCAGTTCCACGCCCATCTCTCGGGCCAGGAACGCATGTTCGAAGTAGGCGCTGTTGAAACGGCCTGGGGTCAGCACCACGGTTGTGGGGTTATCCAGAGGACTGGAGCTCTTGAGGGTATCCAGCAGCAGGTTTGGGTAATGATCAATGGGCGCCACGCGCTGGGCGGCGAAGAGTTCGGGGAACAACCGCATCATCATCTTGCGGTCTTCGAGCATGTAGCTGACGCCGCTGGGGGTACGCAGATTGTCTTCCAGTACGTAGTAGCTGCCATCGCCATCTCGGACCAGATCGACCCCGGCGATATGAGCATAGATGCCGCGGTGCAGATTCAGGCCCTGCATGGCGACCTGATAACCCTCGTTCGCCAGGACCTGTTCGGCCGGGATGATGCCTTCCTTGAGGATGCGTTGGCCGTGGTAAATGTCGGCCAGAAACATGTTCAAGGCCTGAACTCGTTGAATGCAGCCACGCTCGACCATTTGCCACTCACTGGCCTTGATGCTGCGTGGAATGATGTCGAACGGTATCAACCGCTCGGTGCCTTGCTCGTCCCCGTATAAGGTGAAGGTGATGCCGGCTCGGTGGAACAACAGGTCGGCTTCGCGACGACGTTGATCCAGTAACTCCAGAGGTGTGTCCGCCAACCAACGCGCGAACTCCTGGTAATGTGGGCGGCAGCCACCACTCGCATCATACATTTCGTTAAAAAAAGCTCGGGACATACCCTACTCCTTGCCGCGATACAGACGGCATTTTCTTATAACTTCGCTATTTCAAATAGATGAGGCCTTACGTTGTTTGAGTGAGTACTGTTTCTGTTAAACACCTCAGTGTGCGTCGTCAACCTCCTGTTTCATGCGGAAATATATTCCTCATGACCCTGGCATTCTCTTGACGCCTCCCGACGCCAGATAATTGGCCGTTTTAGTTTATTTCTGGCGCCCAATTTATAACGCTCTCCATTATCTTGCTTCGCTGAAAACCATACCGATTATGGTTTAAATGTACTTTTGCAAGGGCTGTGCCCAAGTATTGTCACTGCTGATAAAAAACGAAAAAGGCTCAAATAATGACACAAATACGACATTTTATTTCATTTATGAGACATAAAATACTGCCATCGCTAAAACGATTCTTCCAGTTGTAACTTGCACAACTCTGGAGCGAGTGAAAAAGGTGCAATTGGCAACCCTCACGAGGTTTCTGCACTATAAGCGGGAAATTTCTACTCACTGTTTCTATTGCTCTTGTAATACAAAGCCTCCAGAGAAACATATCGATTTACATCAACGCACTATTAATACTCATTAGAATGCACCAAGAGGTAGCGAGCAGTACGGAACTGCCAAATAGCAATGCAAAAAGAAAGGACGGCATGACCTTGAGATCATGCCGTCCCTATAACGGAAGAGACAAGCTGCGGATTACTCGAAGAATTTCTGAGTCAGCGTTGCCGACGGCATCGTCTGGGTCATCATTACAGCCTTGGGACGACGCAACAGATACCAGCCACAAATCAATAACAGAGCCACAACAGGTATCGCAGCAATGGTCAATGTTCCGTTTGGATAATCAAAGACCATCCCCCCCACAAGGAACAGTAAGGCCAGCCATGAAGTTACAGGAGCCCCTGGCATCTTAAACGACACTGCCTGTGCCTCCCCACGCGCTACGGCATGATGTAACTTCATCTGACAGACGACAATGACTCCCCTGCGAGGAGATATTAAGCACAATTTCGAACACCTGCGACGGCACCAGATAATTCATTACGACCCCGACCACGTAGATGGCAACGGTCACCAGAATCCCCGTGTAAGGCACCGATTGCGCACTCATGCGCGACATGAAGGTTGGCGCCGAGCCACCCACTGCCAAAGCCCGCAGGACGAACCCGGTCAAGAACAACCCCGAATTGAGGCTGGACAGGAAGCGGTCAACACGACCGCGTTCATCACCGCCCCTCCCGGAACACCCAGGGCCGCAAAGAAGGTAACAAACGGACTTGCGCCTGCTTTATAGGCAGTCCAGGGCAACAGGCATACCAGCAAAATCACAGCGCCCACATAGAAAATCGCAATCCGCAAGATAACGCTGTTAATGGTTTTAGGCCGTACGGCTTTAGTGTCTTGACATTCTCCCGCGGCAACGCCGATCAATTCGATACCGGCATACGCCCCCCTTGAACCAAAATGAGAGCCGCCGGCATCCCATGGGGAAAGAAGCCGCCATTATCAGTGATCAGGTGCAGACCCGTAGGATGACCGGCCACCGCGCTTCCGCCGCCGAGTATGATCGAACCGATCACCAGGAACAGCGCCAGAGCGGCAACCTTGATCAAGGCAAACCAAAACTCTATTTCACCGAACAACTTGACGCCAATCAGGTTTATCACGGTCACGATGGCCAGCGCCACCAGGGCTAACACCCATTGCGGCACCGCAGCGAAAGTGTCCCCATATTGCATGTACAGCGCCACTGCGGTGATATCGACAATCCCGGCCATGGCCCAATTCAGAAAGTACATCCAACCTGCGACGTAGGACGCCTTTTCACCCATGAACTCCGCTGAATAGGACACGAAGCTGCCGCTGGTAGGCCGATGCATTACCAACTCACCCAGCGCGCGCAAGATGAGAAATGCAAAAAAGCCGCACACCAGATAAACGATGGCCAATGAAGGTCCGGCTACCTACAATCGCGCACCGCCCCCCTAGAATGCCCCAAATAACCAAGGCCTCTTGCCTCTTTCGTTCGGTGCCTCGCCTACCTGCGGGAAAAATCCCCCAAATCATTACTAACTAGATAGCCACCATGCGTTATCGACCTCAAACCAAATAAGAGCTTGCCATCCCACACCCGCTAAATTGCAACGGTGGCGTGAACGCATTACGAAAATAAAGGTCTTCACATTGGATCCATTGTCGCGGTCTGTCGATAAACCAACCTGAGATAAGATCCCGCCCATCTGCCTGGGACGAAGCCATCAATAAAGCAAATGCAATTTCTTCAGTGCTGGGTAAATGGAATGACCTCATCGAGTAAAAAATCCGAATAAAACAGCCACTGCCGGCAATTTTCTAGCAGGTAGGCAATGTAGAGATGTTTCGCGGGAAGCCTACTCGATGAAAACGGTCAGCCCAAGGTCGCTCACTTCGGCATTCTCAGGACGTATTTTCTGTTCCACATCGAGTAACCGGAGGGGCTCGAGATGTTCAATCAAACCCTGCTCGAAACGGAACCAAGCGATCCCTTCCAGGCCAATAGTGTTGCGGAAAATCTGCTGTTAAGTTCAGGTGCACGCATGATTCATCGGCCTGACGACGAAGCCTTTTACCACCCGATCAGGGATCTCATCCAACTGCCGACAAAAGCACCATTTCACGATGAAGGCGGGTACTACGCCACCGCACTGCACGAGCTGACGCACTGGACCGGGCATCACACTCGGTTGCAGCGCGAGGGGGGACGTCAGTCTGTCCGTTCGACTCGCCAGGATATGCCTTTGAGGAGTTAATCTCCGAAATGGGTGCTGCTTTTCTATGTGTCTACGCCGGTATACAGGAAGAGCTTCGGCACGAAGGCTACATCGACTCCTCGCTCCGCCTGCTCAAGGCTGACAAACACGCGATCTTTCGCGCCAGTGGTCACGCCCGAAGCGCCTCGGAGTATGTGCTCAACCTGGAGCAGCAACTGAAGCAAGCTGTCCTAGTTGATTCGCTATGCATGAACGATGGAGCTTAATCGTTACCTCACCGCTGCAATCGCTTCACAGGGCCCACGAGAGTTGAGCCCTTTTTTCTGTCTCCAGAAAACAGAAGGCATCACGCCGTGGGCCCCTCACGCAATGAACAAGAGAGGAGCACACACCCACAGCAGGCCGTTACGTATCCAGGGTTTGCGCCAGATAATCCACCAACTCGAGCGGACTCCGACTGTCGATCACCTTGTAGATCAAATCGCGTTTACTGCGTGGCAACTTCTTGACCACGCTCTTCGCCGAGGCCCTAAGGGCTTCGGCGGTCCCATGGATACGTGCCGCGAGCAGCAGCACGAGCGTGGCGTCAGTGAGGTTCATGGCAAGACCCAAAAACTACACACCGCAGTGTAAGCGTCCAGCCAACACACCTTCCGAACTCCAGAGTTAAGGGCGATGGTGTCCGCGTATTTTGATCTGACGCGATCGCCCTTAACGTCAGGATTTCCATGCGCCAACGAAGCTCTTACCCGAAACCGTTCAAAGCCCAGGTTGTTCAGGAATGTCTGCAACCGGGCGCTACCTTATCCAGCGTTGCCATCAGCCACGGCATCAATGCCAACGTTATCCGCAAGTGGCTACCGCTTTATCGAGATCAGCTACCAGCGGCGTTGCCGGCTTTCGTTCCGTTGAAAGCTACGCCTAAACGGCAGGTGGAAGCGTTGGCGACCATTGAGTTGCCGTTTAGCGAGCAATCGATCACGGTGAAATGGCCAACGTCCGATCCTGAAGGCTGCGCACGCTTTGTCCATGAACTTACTCAATGATTCGCATCGATGCCATCTGGCTCGCCACCGAGCCCATGGACATGCGTGCCGGCACTGAAACGGCGCTGGCCAGGGTGATTGCGGTGTTCGGTGCGGCGAAGCCGCACTGTGCTTATCTGTTCGCCAACAGCCGCGCCACTCGTATGAAAGTGCTGGTGCATGACGGGATTGGCGTCTGGCTGGCTGCTCGCCGGTTGAACCAAGGCAAGTTTCACTGGCCCGGTATTCGCAATGGCTGCGAGATGGAGCTGGATACCGAGCAACTTCAGGCCTTGGTGCTCGGTCTGCCTTGGCAACGCGTTGGGGCTGGCGGAGCAATCACACTGCGTTAACGCCCGCCATTAGCCCATTGGTCTATCGCCGCAAACGGCTTGCTCTGGCAAAATTCGCGGCATGACTTCATCGCCCAATCTCGACCAAATGTCCCCTGACCAACTGCGCGCCCTCGCGGCGCAGTTGCTGTCCCAGGTTGATTCTCTCGGGCAGCAGGTCGACCGGATGGGCAAGAAGAACGACCGCGACCAAACCATCATCGAGCAGCTCACCCACAAAATCGCCTGATTCAAACGTAACAAGTTTGCCAAGCGCAGTGAGCAACTGAGCCCTGCCCAAGGCAGCCTGCTCGACGACCTGCTCGACACCGACATCGCGGCCATTGAAGCCGAGCTGAAGGCATTGAATCCGCCGGCTGCGCCGGCCGAACCACGCAAGCAGCCCAAGCGTGTTTCCTTGCCAGCGCAGTTTCCGCGTACCGTGATTTATCACGAACCTGACACCACCCAGTGCGCCTGCGACTGCCAGCTCCAGCGCATCGGCGAAGACGTCAGCGAGAAGCTGGATTACACCCGGGCGTGTTCACCGTCGAGCAGCATGTGCGCGGGAAATGGGTCTGCCGCAAATGTGAAACGCTGACTCAGGCTCCGGTTCCGTCCCAGGTAATCGACAAGGGCATCCCGACCGCAGGGCTGCTGGCTCACGTGATGGTAGCCAAGTTCGCCGACCATTTGCCGCTGTATCGGCAAGAGAAAATCTTTGGCCGCGCCGGCCTGGCTATCGCCCGCTCGACCCTGGCGCAATGGGTCGGCCAAACCGGTGTGCAGCTCCAGCCCTTGGTCGATGCGCTGCGCGAAACTGTGCTTGCTCAAGGTGTGATGCACGCTGACGAAACGCCGGTACAGATGCTCGCGCCGGGTGAGAAGAAAACCCATCGCGCTTATGTCTGGGCCTACTGCACCACGCCTTTTTCAGCACTCAAGGCAGTGGTGTACGACTTCAGCCCAAGCCGCGCGGGCGAACATGCACGCAACTTTCTGGGCCAGTGGAATGGCAAGCTGGTTTGCGATGATTTTGCCGGCGACAAAGCCAGCTTCCAGCAAGGCATCACCGAAATCGGCTGCCTGGCCCACGTCCGCCGCAAGTTTTTTGATTTGCACGCGACGAATAAAAGCCAACTGGCTGAGCAGACGCTGCACTCAATTGGCGGGTTGTACGAAATTGAACGGCAAGCGCGGGAAATGACCGACGAAAATCGCTGGCGAATACGCCAGGAAAAAGCGGCGCCCCTTATCGACGCACTGCATACCTGGATGTTAGCCCAGCGCGATCTTGTGCCCGAAGGGTCGGCTATCGCCAAAGCTCTGGATTACAGCCTAAAACGCTGGACGGCACTGACTCGACATCTCGAGGACGGGGCTGTGCCCATAGATAATAATGCGGTCGAAAATCAGATAAGGCCGTGGGCACTTGGACGCTCGAACTGGTTGTTTGCTGGCTCGTTACGCAGCGGCAAACGGGCAGCAGCAATCATGAGTTCGATCCAGTCGGCGCGCATGAATGGGCATGATCCATATGCCTATCTGAAAGATGTGCTGACGCGGCTGCCGACGCAGCGAGCGAGTGAGATCGACCAACTGCTGCCGCATCAGTGGGTGCCAGCTTGAGTAATACAACGTGACTTTGGCGCTCAGCTCTCTTCAATCACGCAGCGGTTTTGTCTGAACCTGGACTTTTCTCGACGACTTTACACAATGCACTTCCCCAATACTCGACAGAAATTGCCTGGTTTGGCGGTTGGATCGCAGACAGACGACGCGACATGTTGATGGCACCGTTGCCGCAAGCTGCTTCAGCTTGGCACGCGCCGATTTACGGGTAGTCCACATGAAGTTGAATAACTCTAGAAGGTTCCCTAGCTGCTCTGGGCAATCCTCTGGAAGGTCGGGGCGAGGGCTACCACGTTGGGTCAAAGTTCTAAGAAGCACACGCCAAAACCGAAGTACCGACGACCGATCAATCCATACTAAGAGATCGTCTCTGGCAATACGGTTGTCCCAGGTGGCCGAATGACCGCCTTCAAAAATCTACTGATCGCGAGCCTCGACCTCGTGGTAAAGGCGAGTTTTCTCATCTGCGTTTCGCTCGACCCACCCCGGTTGCCAATGGATCGTGTCGATATGGATGACCGGAAGACCGGTGTGCTTGCCCATCTCCCGAGCCAGCGTACTTTTTCCTGACCCCGGTTGGCCAATAATCATGACACGCTGCATAGGAGCCCCTGCACATTGAACATCCTGATCATACTGGGCAGTGCGATCGTCATCCAGCCTCCTTCATCAAGTAGAAACCATCGCACTTGCGGCCAGGATCATCGGGCACGTGGATTTGCCAAGCGCTCACATTACGCAAGGCGTGTCCAGTGGAGCTTTACTCATGAATGACTACATGGCTTTAACCAGCAACGCCGACGACCTCCCCACTTTATTCGTCAAAACCTCGCAACCCTTGCACGCACTGCTCGACACGGCCGGTTATCGAATCCGGGCCGTTACGCGGACTCTGGAAAATCTCGCGATGCGTGGCGACATCACCACCGACTCTGTGATCCTCAGCGACTTCGCGCAGCTCTGCTGTATTCCTCTGCGCGATGGCTACGACTTGCTCGATGTGATTGCCCGGCGTTTGGATGCGCAGCCGTCGCCCGCAAGCGAAAGCGCCAAGCCATAAACCCAAAAACGAAAAAGCCCCCGTAACTTTTCAGCTACGGGGGCTTTTTCTATGTATGGCGCAGAGATAGGGATTCGCCCCCAAAATAACGGGGACAAACACTTTCTTACTGGGCCAGCGACACCTGACCAGCGCCGAGCTTCAACCCAGCCAAGCGCTTGAGCAGTTCATTGATGTTCTCCCGCGCCGAGCCTTCGTTCGCCAGTCGTAGGCGTTTCACACCGAAGAAGGAGTCGCCGACGCCAGCGGTGAAGGGGGCCTTGACCTTGTCGGTCCAGATCACCCGGCCCGTGGCATTCTCTACCAGGCTGTATTCAACCATCGAAGTGACGGTGAAGTTCAGGCCAAACAGCGGCTGGTCGAGACTCACCAGATTGGCGCGCAGCGCGTAGCTTGCGTTGCTGTTCTGACCCAGCAGGCCAGCATTGCTCAACGATTGCTCAAGCGCCGAACGGAAGTCCGCGCTTTCGATCTGCGAGGTCCACAACGGGTTGGTCGTGCTACCGCCGCCAACGCTATCGACTTTCATGTTGTCGCGAAGCGCAACGTCATAGGTTTGTGCTTGCGCGGGATTGACCTGCATATTCTCGATCTTGGCTGATGAAGCACAGCCAGTGAGAACAAGGGCAAACAGGGAGATAGAAAGCAAACGGAGCATGGTCGATCCTTGATGTCCAAAAGGGGGAGTAACGGTAAACATCGCATCAGGGTCTGCGAATGAAGACCGGGTTGTCGGTGGCTGTCCCTGAAAACGCGAGGAAGCATAATAGAGCCGAGACAATGGCTCAAGGCCATCATCACAAGAAGCGCGCCCTGGAAGGGGGCGGTCAATGAAAAGGGATATATTTTCAGTAGGCTTGCTTCGTTGGTGCTCGCTTATCTAGCGACAAAATACTCGATACTTTCTTCCAGGGACTTGAAACCCAAGCAATGATCAAAGAGGGAAAAAACCTACATTTTTCTGGGAACTCCCCTCCCCATCAATACTTTGAATCGCCTTCAGCGCGTGGCTTATGGTCCGCTCACCGCCTGAACCTGATGCGAAAAATCCTGCCTGCCCGGCCAACAGTTGCCCGAGCCCGTAAACCGCTGGACAAGGCCAAGGTCGAAGTGGGTGTGCAAGTGGTCAGGCGCTGAGTTGCGGGCGACGATGGTGAAGCATGTGCTTCGCATGTAGCCCCTTGCTTCCTACCTGCGCTGCTGATGCAGGGTAAGCGCAACCTTGAGTTTCGCGATCCAGCCGACGTTGTCGAGTGCGGCGCTCAGCGAGTTTTCGATTCGCTCCAAACGGTAGTCGAGTGTGTTCGGATGTATACCTAGTGCGCCCGCGGTTACCTTGCGTCGTTGGTTGTGTGCGAAATACGTTTCGAGCGTCAGCAGAATTTCGGGTTCGTTCGACAGGTGGTCCATAAGCGAGAGCAGATAACGCGATCCACCATCGGTGCTTCGCACGCTTTCTTCGATCACGATGTCCGAATATCGATGTACCGGCCGCTGCTCTGAATGGTCGCTGCGTCCGAAGTCCAGTGCCCGGATCGCTTCTTCGGCGGAGCCCGCCCACCCCTTTGCACCGGTTCCGGCGAGACCGAGTCCGATAGCCTTGATACCGGCTGTCGACTGCGCCAACGCGGTAACGTTTTCTGCAGTCTTTGTGTCGCTCAAATGCATCGGCTCGCCGTGTTCGCAGGGCACCCAGATGATCAGGCGGTCGCGATGCCACACGCTGACAAGATGGTCGAGTGGCATCCTCATATGCCTCGCTGCCGACAGTACGAGGCGATCGAGCTGGCCCTCGGAGGTCGTCGAATTGCGCTCGAATTTCTCCAATTCCACGGCGACCGCGATGCGCGACGCGATCGGGTCAAGGCCGAGGGCCTTTGCCGTTGCCCGAAAGTCCTCGTCATCCCCCGAATAGTTGAAAATGATCTCGTGCAGCTGGTACCGCAACGACTCGCGCCAGCGCTCCTGCCTGTACTGTTCATCCAGATAAGCCTGAGAGATCAGTTGTGCCAGCTGGTCGAAGTAGTCCATCAGGTAAGGCGAGATAACGAACAGCAATTCGTCGCGTAGATTATCGTTCTCCGTGCCCATCTGCGCGCACGCGCTCCACATTTCACGCAGTCCGATGCGAAAGGCGCGTAGCAGCGACGGCAGCGCGATTCCCTGGTGAACTCGACGACGCCCGAATTCCTGGAACACTTGCAGATCTTCCGATGACGGAGAAGTCCCGCTTGTTAACAAGTCGAACCACAACCGCTCGGACAATGCTATCGAATCCATGATGTCTTTTTTGACGGCCGGGGACAGATCTTCGTAGCCATCGATACGGGTCAACGCCGTGTACGTCCCGCTGGTCATCGTCGGCGAACCCTCCGCGATCTCCCCAAGCCTTTCGCGCATCAACGGCGAGATGGCCGGTATTCCAATACTAATCGCGTTCACTAGCTTCTCGTTTGACTGGTTGTAGACATCTCGGCGGCATGGGTTTGTCGCGCGTCGCCCAACGGCTTGTGAAAAGTCACAGATTCATCCGGAGCTTTCACGATTCCGGGACGAAGATACGACGGATACCTTACACAGGTGTCGACTAGATCGCTCATTTCCTGATCGATCTCATTCAGTTCCTGTTGATCTATCGAGTGCCTATGAAAAATCCAGAAAGTGTGTTTTCCGACCTCAGAGTTGTCGATTTTTCCAGCTACATCGCGGGTCCCGCAGCAACGACCATCCTTTCGGATTTCGGCGCCACGGTCATCAAGGTCGAACCGCCAGGCGTTGGCGATCCGTACCGGAACTTTTATAAGCTGCCGCCGAACCCCGTGAGCGAACACAACTATACATGGCAACTAACCAACAGGAATAAACGGAGTATCGCGCTGGACCTGAAGGCACCTGAGGCGAAAGATGTTCTGACCCGATTGGTGCAATGGGCCGACGTCGTGGTGATCAACTTTCCGCCGAAGGTAAGGGAAAGACTAGGCCTTACCTACGAAGCAGTGGCACCTCTGAACCCGCGGCTGATCTATGCGGACATCACAGGCTACGGCGCGAACGGGCCGGAAGCAGACAAGCCGGGCTTCGACATAACCGCCTACTGGGCTCGCACCGGACTCATGCAGGTGACCCGCGATGCGGGCAGCCCTCCGACACTCCCCATTCCCGGCATTGGTGACCATGCAACTGCCAGCACCCTTTATTCAGCGATTGTGACCGGACTGTACCGGCGCGAGAAGACCGGCAAGGGCAGCCACGTTACCACGTCTCTGATCGCCGAAGGCGCCTGGGCCGCAGCCGCCTGGATTGAGGGCGGCCTCAATGGCGCGAAGTTCTATGGCCACCACAACCGCAAGGCGCCGCCCAACGCACTGATCAACCCGTACCGAACGGCGGACGACCGCTGGCTGCTGATAGTGCTCCCGCAGAGCAAGGACTGGCCGGGATTCGTGCACTCCATGCAGATGCCTGGGCTACTCGACGATCCGCGCTTTGCCGACGAGCGTGGCCGCGCCGCGAACAGCGGTGTGCTAGTCGAAACCCTCGACGCGCAGTTTGCAACACAGCCGCTCGCGCACTGGAAGAAGGCATTCGACGATGCTCGTGTGATCTACGGCGTGGTACAGATCGCCGACGAGATCGTCAACGATCGCCAAATGTACGAGAACGACATTTTCGTGCCGCTCGCCGAGCCGAGCGAGAGTGCGACGCACACGGTGAACAGTCCGGTGCAGATCGCCGGGGTGCCAAAGGTGGCTCCGGGACGTGCACCGCACCTTGGCGAGCATAGCCATGACGTACTGCGCGAACTCGGTTTCGGGCATGACGAAATCACCGGCCTCTTCTCCAATGGCGTGGTTTCGAAGCATGACGACGAGGCCTGAACGCCACGGACCGACCTCCCTAATTTGAGAATGCCATGACCGAACAACAATTGCTGGACCAGGGCTATGCAATGCCGCTCGCACGGCCATCCTATCCAAAACCGCCTTTCCGCTTCGTGAATCGCGAGTTTGTCATCATCACCTACCGGACCGATCCGGCCGCGCTCGAGCGCATCGTGCCAGCGCCGCTAAAGGTCGCGGAACCGATCGTCAAATACGAGTTCATCAAGATGCCGGACTCCTCGGGTCTCGGTTCGTACACGGAGTCCGGCCAAGTGATTCCCGTCACGCTCGACGGCCAGGCAGGCAGCTATACGCACACGATGTACTTGGACAACCTACCGGCTATCGTTGCGGGTCGAGAGTTGCTCGGCTTTCCAAAGACACTTGCGCAGCCGCAACTCGAAGTACGCAGCGACACGCTCGTCGGCACGCTCGATTACAGCGGTGTTCGCATTGCAACGGGGACGATGGCCTACAAGTACAACGCGCTGGATCTTGAGGAAGTGCGCCGCTCGCTTGATGCCCCCGGCTACCTGCTGAAGATGATGCCGCACGTCGACGGCTCGCTGCGCACCTGCGAACTCGTCCGCTACAAGGTGACGGACGTTGTCGTGAAGGGCGCATGGTCGGGCCCCGCGTCGCTGGAACTGCATCCACATTGCCTCGCGCCAGTGTCGCAACTGCCGGTTCTCGAAGTGCTGTCGGCGATCCACATAATCACGGATCTGACGCTCGGCGACGGCGAAGTCGTGCACGACTACATGCAACCTCACCGCACGCGCTAAGCCGCTCAGCCGCGTACCCTTATTTCCGGAGAAGTGAATATGTCAAAGCAAGCCAAGCGAGTCGCCATCGTTGGTACCGGCGTGATCGGCGCAAGCTGGGCCGCGTTGTTTCTCGCCAAGGGGCTCGACGTGATCGCAACGGACATCGCGCCCGATGCCGAAGACCGGCTGCGCGCCTACATTGATCAGGCGTGGCCTGCACTTGAAACACTCGGCCTCGCGGCGGGCGCATCACGCTCACGGCTCACCTTCACGAGCGACCTGACGGCCGCAGTCAGCGGCGTCGATATGGTGCAGGAGAACTGCCCTGAGCGCATCGACTTCAAGAAGGTGCTCTACAAACAACTCGACGCGCTGTTGCCTCCCGATACGCTGATCTCGTCGAGTTCGTCCGGGCTCACCATGAGCGAAATCCAGTCGGCTTGCGAGCGCCATCCCGAACGCTGCGTGATCGGGCATCCATTCAACCCGCCGCACCTGATTCCGCTGGTGGAGATCGTTGGCGGGGCGAAGACCTCGGAACAGACGATCGAACGTATCACCAACTTCTACACGGCCCTCGGCAAGCGCACGATCCGTCTGAACAAGGAAGTGCCGGGCCATGTCGCCAACCGCCTGCAGGCGGCGTTGTGGCGCGAGGTGGTTTACCTCGTGTCGGAAGGCGTCGTCAATGTCGCGGATGCCGACACCGCGGTGTGCTGGGGGCCGGGGCTGCGCTGGGCCATCATGGGCCCGAACATGCTGTTCCATCTTGGTGGCGGGCAGGGCGGCATCGAGCATTTCTTCGATCAGTTCACCGGACCGATGACCGCATGGTGGAGCGCGCTGGGCTCGCCCACGATCACGCCCGAGCTGCGCGAGAAAGTGATTGCCGGCGTGCGCGAAGAGGCGGGTAACCGCTCGTCCGGCGAGCTGGCGGCGCGCCGCGACGAAATGCTGCTCAGCCTACTCGCACTGCGGGCCAAAGACTGAAGCGGGACCTCGGCCTTTCCTGCCACACCACCGGATATCGTGATCATGTCGACACTGAAAAATCTGTTGTACGAAAAGAAGGCGGGGATCGCCTACGTCACCCTCAACCGTCCGAAGGCGCTGAATGCGTTGAGCCACGCGATGCTTGACGAATTGCGCTCGGTGATGGAAGACGCGCGTGATGATGCCGCCGTGCGTGGTGTGATCGTTACCGGCGCAGGCGGCAAGGCCTTCGTCGCCGGGGCCGACATCACAGAGATCGCGTCGGTCTCTGCAATAGAAGCACAAGCGTTCAGCAGCAGCGGCCAGTTTACGTTCGATCTGGTCGAACAACTCGGCAAACCAGTCATCGCCGCCGTCAACGGCTTTGCGCTGGGCGGGGGATGCGAGCTGGCGATGGCCTGCACGCTGCGTCTTGCGACCGCACATGCGAAATTCGGTCAGCCTGAAGTGAAGCTCGGTGTCATTCCCGGCTTTGGCGGCACGCAGCGTCTACCTCGCCTCGTCGGCAAGGGCCGCGCGTTGCAACTGATTCTGACGGCCGACACGATTGATGCAGCCGAAGCGTACAGGATCGGCCTTGTCAACGAGATTGTCGACGCGGACCAGTTGATCGCCCGAGCGGAAGCCATTCTCTATCGGATCGCGGCAAACGCCCCCATCGCCACCCGGCTCACGCTCGAAGCGGTAAACCATGGGCTTGAAATGACCCTTGCCCAGGGTCTTGCGCTGGAGAGCGGTCTGTTCGCCATATGTGCATCGACCAATGACAAGCGCGAGGGCACGACCGCGTTCATCGAGAAACGGTCGGCGAAGTTCACGGCCCACTAGCAGCCACGCGTTGCTGTTTTTGTCACGACAGATAATTGGAGTACTGCAATGAGTTACAACGCCCCTGTGAAAGACATCATGTTTACCCTGACAGAGCTTGCGGGCCTGGAACGGATAGCAGCTTTACCCGGCTATGAGGACGCGACGGCGGAAACCGCCAAGGCCGTCATCGAGGAATCCGCGAAGCTGTGTGGCGAGGTACTGGCGCCGCTGAATGCTCAGGGTGACAGGAATCCGAGCACCTGGAAGGACGGTGTCGTCACCGCGACGCCGGGCTTCGCCGATGCGTTCCGCCAGTTCTCGTCGGGCGGCTGGCAAGGCGTGCAGCACCCGCTTGAGTACGACGGCCAGGGGCTGCCGAAACTGATCGGTACGCCGTGCATCGAAATGCTCAATGCGTCGAATATGTCGTTTGCGCTGTGCCCGCTCCTGACCGACGGCGCAATCGAAGCGTTGCTGACGGCTGGCAGCGATGCCCAGAAACAGGCCTACGTACCGAGGCTGATTTCCGGCCAATGGACTGGCACGATGAACCTCACCGAGCCCCAGGCAGGCTCCGATCTCTCTCTGGTCCGCACGCGCGCCGAGCTACAGAGCGACGGCACGTACCGGATCTGCGGCACAAAGATCTTCATCACGTGGGGCGACCACGATATGGCAGAGAACATCGTCCATCTCGTGCTGGCGCGCACACCGAACGCACCGGAAGGTGTGAAGGGCATCTCGCTGTTCATCGTGCCGAAGTTCCTGGTCAATGAAGACGGCTCGCTCGGTGAGCGCAACGACGTCCATTGCGTGTCGATCGAACACAAGCTTGGCATCAAGGCGAGCCCGACCGCAGTGCTGCAGTTCGGCGACCATGGCGGCGCGACCGGCTATTTGATCGGTGAAGAAAATCACGGCCTCGAATACATGTTCATCATGATGAACGCGGCGCGTTTCGCAGTGGGCATGCAGGGCGTGGGCGTCTCCGAGGCCGCGTACCAGAAGGCAGTCGACTACGCGAGGGATCGCGTACAGTGCCGTCCGGTCGATGGCTCGGCGAAGCAGCCAGTCGCGATCATCCAGCACCCGGACGTGCGCCGCATGCTCGCCACGATGCGCAGCCTGACCGAGGCTTCGCGTGCGCTGGGGTACGTTGCCGCTGGCCATTGCGACATCGCCCAGCACCATCCGGATGCGGCGACCCGTGTCGAACATCAGGCGATCTACGAATTCCTCGTACCGATCGTCAAGGGCTGGAGCACGGAGTCCGCGCTCGAAGTCACCAGCCTCGGCGTGCAGGTACACGGCGGCATGGGTTTCATCGAGGAAACCGGCGCGGCGCAGTACTACCGCGATGCGCGCATCCTGACGATCTACGAAGGCACGACAGCGATCCAGGCAAACGACCTCATTGGTCGCAAGACGCTGCGCGATGGGGGCGGCGTGGCGAAGACGCTGTTGTCGAACATTGGCGAAACGCTCGAGGCACTACGTGCCCAGCAGGGCACCACGTTCGCATTGATGCACACGCATCTGGCGCAGGGACAACGTTCGCTGCAAGCGGCCGTTGAGTTCGTCGTGGCGAACGCGAAGCACGATCCGAGCGCTGTGTTCATGGGCAGCGTGCTGTATCTGAAACTCGCCGGCGTGGTGCTGGGCGGCTGGCAGATGGCCCGCGCGATGCTGGTGGCCTCAAGCAAGCTGTCCGAAGATCCGTCGTTTTACGGCGCGAAGATTGCGACCGCGCAGTTCTTCGCAGAGTACGTGCTGCCGCAGGCGATGGCGCTGGAGGTATCCATTACGGGCGCGAACGGTTCGGAAGGCGTGCTGGCCCTTTCAGAAAGCCAGTTCTGACACATTCGGGTCACGCCGGAAGGCGGTGGCGGGCCGAATTACCCGAACATGTAGACCGCGACGTACCCGAGTTCAATGCGCATCCGCGCGACGGTGGCCACGAGTGGTATCCGGGTTTTGGACAGGCAGTAACACCGTCGGCACCGAACCGGTGCCGTTACGGCAGTGGCTGGTCGATGCAGACATTGTCGATCAGCCAGGATCAATTGTTCAGGAGAGTGTTGTGAAAATTCTTGTACCAGTGAAACGTGTTGTCGATGCAAACGTAAAGGTCGGCGTGAAGTCGGACGGCACGGGCGTCGATATTACGAACGCAAAAATGTCGATGAACCCGTTCGACGAAATCTCCGTGGAAGAGGCCGTGCGACTGAAGGAGGCGGGGGTCGCGACCGAAGTGATCGTGGTGTCGGCCGGCGTGAAACAGGCGCAGGACACGCTGCGCACGGCGCTCGCGATCGGCGCGGACCGTGCCATCCTGATCGAGTCGAACGAAGAACTGCAGCCGCTGGCCGTGGCCAAGTTGCTTAAGGCGTTGGTCGACAAGGAACAGCCTTCATTGATCATTCTGGGCAAGCAGGCAATCGACGACGATTCGAACCAGACCGGCCAGATGCTCGCGGCAATGGCAGGCCTGCCGCAGGCGACTTTTGCCTCGAAGGTGACGATCGCCGACGGCAAGGCGACGGTTGTTCGTGAAGTGGACGGCGGCGCGGAAACGTTGTCGCTGACGCTGCCGGCTGTCATCACGACCGATCTGCGCTTGAACGAACCGCGTTACGCGACGCTGCCTAACATCATGAAGGCGAAGAAGAAGCCGCTGGAGACGATCACGCCCGAAGACCTCGGGGTTGACGTCACGCCGCGCCTGAAGACGCTGAAGGTGGCCGAGCCGGCCAAGCGAAGCGCAGGCGTGAAGGTGCCGGACGTGAAGACACTGGTGGAAATGCTCAAAACCGACGCTAAGGCCCTCTGATAGGAGTAGGGAACATGACGATTCTGGTAATTGCGGAACACGACAACGCTTCACTCAAGGCAGCGACACTGAATACGATCGCTGCAGCCCAAAAGATTGGCAGCAACATTCACATACTGGTCGCCGGGTACAACGCGCAGGGAGCGGCGGATGCGGCTGCGAAGATCGCGGGCGTGTCGAAGGTGCTGTTGGCTGACGCGCCGCAGCTTGAAGCGGGTCTCGCTGAAAATGTCGAGGCGACGCTGCTGACGATTGTGCAAGACCCGGCGCAAAACTACACGCACATCCTGGCTCCGGCGACGCCTGCGGGCAAGAATGTCGCGCCGCGCATTGCTGCGAAACTCGACGTCGCGCAGGTGAGCGACATCACAGCGGTGGTGAGTGCCGATACCTTCGAGCGCCCGATCTACGCCGGCAATGCGATCGAGACGGTGCAATCCGCTGACCCGATCAAGGTCATCACGGTGCGTACCACCGGTTTTGACCCTGTCGCGGCAGAAGGCGGCAACGCAGCACTGGAGAAGATCGAAGCAGCGGCCGACAGCGGCCTGTTGCAGTTTGTGAGCCGTGAAGTGACGAAGCTGGACCGTCCTGAGCTGACGAGCGCGAGCATCATTGTGTCGGGCGGTCGGGGCCTTGGTAGCGGCGAGAACTACACAAAGGTATTGGCACCGCTGGCCGACAAGCTGAACGCGGCGATGGGCGCGTCGCGCGCAGCAGTCGATGCGGGCTTCGTGCCGAACGATTATCAGGTCGGGCAGACAGGCAAGATCGTCGCGCCGCAGCTGTATATCGCGGTAGGTATCTCCGGCGCGATCCAGCATCTGGCCGGCATGAAAGACTCGAAAGTGATCGTCGCGATCAACAAGGACCCGGAAGCACCGATCTTTGGCGTCGCCGATTACGGTCTGGTGGGCGACCTTTTCACCATCGTGCCGGAACTGGTCGCCGAATTGGGCTAAGGGCAGTCCTGGGCATATAGAGGCGCAAGTCGTAGCCCCAGCATTGGCTTTCGTCGACGTTGCCTCTGAAGCCCTTCCCATTTCTACCTATGAGGCGTTCGAGACGTTCGCGACAGCGCTCTATATAGGACGTGGTCACTCAGTTCACTATGCTCAAGAGCGTCAGCCCAATCTGACCCGTGCTGGGATTGGCCAATAGAGTGCCTTTGCGTTGACCTGTCGATTGGACGCTGACGTTCCCTGGCATTGCCGGGCCCAGCGTCTGTGACCTGATAGGAGCCTTGTACTGCATCTTGAGTGTCCTGTCCTGCGTATGGGGTTGGTAACGCGTTCTCATCGGAGGCATTAGTCATGAACAGTCCCATGGGTGAAAACGAAGTCATCTTGGGTGTTGATACACATCTGGATACCCACGTAGGGGTCTTGATCAGCACGAATGGAAACCTGCTTGGCAGCTTGGCGGTAACAACCGATACCAGCGGATATCTCAAGCTCGTTACCTGGGCCCACTCCTTCGGTATGTTGAAGCGTGCCGGCGTGGAAGGCACCGGAACCTATGGCGAGGGTTTAGCCCGTGTCCTGCGTGATCATGGCATCGAGGTGCTGGAGGTTAACCGCCCTGATCGCTCCAAACGCCGGCTTCAGGGGAAATCCGATCCCACCGACGCTGAGAGCGCGGCTCGATCCGTTCTTTCGGGAAACGCCACGGCGATCGCCAAGACCCAATCGGGTGTGGCCGAGGCGATGCGGCTGGTTTCGGTTGCTCGGCGCAGCGAAGTCAGAGCGAAAACCCAAGCGATCAATCAATTGAGAGCCTTGCTCGTCAGTGCACCGCAAGACATTCGTGAACGGCTCTGGAAAACCAAACCTGCCGACTGCGCCAAGGGATGTGCACGTCTTCGCTCACGGGGCGCGACTGAGTTCCTGAACATCTTAACGACCTCCCTGTGCCTATTGGGCAAGCGCTGGCTGGCAGTGGCAGAGGAAGTTGAAAAACTCGATGCCATTCTAGAAAACCTGACTCGCCAACATGCTCGCCGTTTACGCGAACAATTCGGCGTCGGCCCTCAAACGGCGGCCGTGCTGCTTTCGACAGAAGATGATAACCCGAGCGTTTAAAAAGTGAAGCAGCTCTCGCCGCCCTCTGTGGGATCAGTCCTTTACCGGCATCCTCGGGTAAAACGGTGCGACATCGTTTAAACCGAGGTGGGAATCGGTCTGCGAACAACGCCCTATGGACCATTGCGATGGTACGCATGCGAGGTGATCCCAAAACCCAAAGCTATGTCACCCGTCGTAGTGCCGAAGGTTTGTCTTCCAAAGAAAATCTGCGCTGTTTAAAGCGCTATATCGTCAGGGAGCTATACCCTTTGATCCTGGCAGATTTAGCCGATTCAGCTCGATCTTGTTGACATAGGAGCGTCAATGCACCGATGGAGCGCGTGTTCCGGAGTTTGAAAACTGAATGGATACCGACCTTAGGCTACAGAACTGCGCAGGAAGCACAGCGCGACATCAGCCATTTTTTGATGCATCGGTACAACTGGATTCGGCCTCACCAATTCAACGGTGGGCTGGCGCCAGCTCAGGCCGAAGAAAAACTTAACGTCGTGTCCGGGATTAGTTGACCACTACAAACGTCCAAGATCCCTCTGTTTTTTACCACCTACAATTCAGGCCTGCAGATCTTTCAGTCCATGACCTGCACTTCTCGGAACGTTTCGCTCTGCTCCAAAGCCGCGCTTCGGCGATCACCAAGATCAATCAAGGTATCAAGTATGCGGAGCAATCCTTCAGCCTGGTCCTGGCGGATAATGTTTATCAGCAAGCCGCTGGATCACAGCGGCTATACGAGCCGGCAGAATCGTTCCTGCCCAACTTCCATGAGCTGCATCAAGATTCTGGAGTGCCGCGCTTACTTGGCGAATGAAATCATCCAGAGGGTTAGCATCTCCCGCCCGCTCGCAAAGTATGAGGAACTTCCCCATAACGTAGGCTGACCAACCGACCGAAGAAACCACTTTGCTTACGAGCGACATAATAATTCTGATTTCAGCCCAATCGCCATTGGCAAAGCGATGTGCCCCAGGAGCGTTTTCAACCATAATAAACAGCAATGCCTCGATCAACCGGGGCATAGCATTGCCATAGACCGTACCGTCTCGATTCTTGCGCCCAACGAAAGCTCTATGATCGGCACATGCATCCAAAAACTGCATGACTCCTGTTGGTACAGTAATCGAGTCCAGGACATGATGGGTAACCAAGGCGCTAGCTGTACGACTCAGCATTGAAAGCGTCTCGTCATCCGAAACCAAAAATGGATCATGGCACTGCTCGCGTACCCATGAGGCATCCAGCAATACTGCCTACCGTGCAATGAGAGCGCTGAGTGTTGCTGCCAACAGCAGGCTTCAGGGTTGCTTGAGCGATGGCCCACGATCTTAGGAGGCATGAGGCGCGTTGCAGTCCAAGCTACTAATTCACCCAGTGCTGCCTGCCAATGACTACGGTATCCAGTTTCGCCACACCATTTCTCGATCGGGAAAGATGAGAAGATTTTTCCCGCAAAGTCTCAATCGAAGGCCAGGTAAGGATCTCTTAGGCAATCCTCCTCCAGTAAATCATCAGCCCTCACCTGCTCCCAGGCCTGTGGGACTGTTGGCAGAGGGGATGGCCATGAAGGCGAACTGGTCATAACGCGCTTTGTTCACGGTCACCGACGTCACTACGAAATCGAACTTGCGCGTATCGAGCCCCGGCAAGATGCCCTGGAAAGGCAGGTCCAGCTGACGCACCTCCACGCCCGCCAGATCGGTGTCGAGCACGTAGTGCATCAGGTCGGCACCGTAACCGACGATTTTGCCGTTCTCCATCGATTCGAAAGGAGCAAAATGCGCTTCGCGTGGCGACGACAATTTCCTTCTTCTCCTTGACCTGCTGCAACAGGTCGTCCGCATGCGCCAGGGAGGCGGCGAACAGCGTGACCCGTGACAGGGACAGGGACAGGGACAGTGCATTGAGTGCGTAACGCTTCATCGGGGTTGCCTCCACTTGAATCAGCAAGATTTTATTCAAGCAACTTGAACAAAAATACAACGGCATGAAACATGCTAGCCTTTACAAAGCTGAAACTCAGGCAACTTGATAGAAATTCACAGGAAGGATATTGCGCCAAAGGTGCGCAAATTGAGAGCGCAATGATTCACGTCGGTGCAAACACAGGCACAAAGCTTTTATCTTGCAGGGGGACCCACTGGCTTCAGAGTACTTCGCCCTCAGCAGGAAAGGTCCTCCGCCAACCCCATCAGGATATCGCGCACGGCGGCAGCAGGTTCGGACAACGGCTGATAAGCGGATATGCACAAGGCCAGGGGCACCTGCGCGGCAGGGTGATCCAGGGCATAAAGGTGTGCACCACTGGACAAGGCGATGATCCGCGCCGCAGACGCCGGCAGGATGCTGGCGCCAATACCGGCGGCGATCGCACCGGCCAACGGGATCGCTGACTCGATAGCCGCCACCGGCAATATATGAATACTCTGCTGCTGTAACACCTCATCGATGTGCTGGCGCAGATAGTTGTCAGGATGGGGCAGAATCAGGTCCAGGTTAGCCATAGCCTCCAACGGCAAGCGCCGCCCTCCCAGGTCCAGATTGGCCGGTGCGACCAGGTACAACGGCTCCTGGATCAGCACTTGCACGGTCAAGCCCTGCTCCGCGCTCGCGCCGTAAAGCACAGCCATATCGATGGTCCCGCTGAGCACTTGCGCGTGTAGATTGGCACCCATGCTTTCATTCAGATACAGCAAGATGCCACTGTGTTGCTCGCGCACCGCCTTGAGCAGCGGCACCGCCAAAGCGGACGCCGCCGTACCGGGCACCAACCCAACACTGACCTGACCACACAACGCCTGGCTGACATTGCCGACATCCTGCCGAGCCTGTTCGACCTGCCGCAAAATGATTTGCGCATGCCGATAAAGTGCCAACCCTGCCTCCGTCGGAATCACGCCGCGCTGGGTACGTATCAGCAACTTCTGATGGAACTCGGCTTCGAGCGTAATCAGTTGCTGACTCAGCGCCGGTTGCGCAATGTGCAGGATGTCAGCGGCCTGGGTCAGGCTGCCGACATCGACAATGCTGACGAAGTATTTCAAACGACGCAGGTTCAAGGATCACCTCACAACGGGGCAGCGACTGAAAGCCATCATGGTACGGGTACGCTCCATAAATTGGCACAGTCGTTCATCCGCCGTGACGTCAAGACATCAGACTCAGCGCAACAGCGCCAACGCCTCGGCGATTTTCCCGCAACCTTCACGCAGGGTCTCCATGTCGGTGGCCGTCGTCATACGGAAATACGGCGAGCAACCAAAGCCGGTACCAGCGGCGAGCGCCACACCAACCGTTTCCAGGAAATACAGGGTCAGGTCGATATCGGTCTGCAGTCGCTTGCCTTGCGGCGTTACCCGCCCCAATGCGCCGCTGCAATTGACGAACAGATAGAACGCCCCGCCCGGCGCCCGGCACTGCAAGCCGGGTATGGCATTGATCAGCGCCAGTGTCGCGTCACGGCGCTGCTCATAAATACGTGCATGTTCCAGTACTTCGCTCTGGTCACCTTCAAGAGCTGCCAGGGCCGCGGCCTGGCTGATCGAGCAAACACCACTGGTCGATTGTGACTGCAACATATCCATGGCACCGATCAAATCCCTTGGCCCGGCGGCGTAGCCTATTCGCCAACCGGTCATGGCATAGGTCTTGGATACGCCGTTGACCACCAGCACGCGCTCCGCCAACTGCGGTGCGAGCGCCAGAATGTGTGGGTTGTCGGAACCGTCGAAGCGGATGTGCTCGTAGATATCGTCGGTCAGCACCATCACCTGAGGATGGTCCGCCAGTACACCGGCAATTGCCTGCAACGCTTGGGCGTCATACGTCGCGCCGGTAGGGTTGCTCGGCGAGTTGAGGATCAGCCAGCGCGTGCGTGGGGTGATGGCCGCCTCCAGCGCCTGGGCGGTGATCTTGAAGCCGCTGGACTCATCAGTGGGCAGAATGACCGGTTCACCTTCACAGGCCAGGACCATGTCGGGATAGGACACCCAATACGGCGCGGGGATCAATACTTCGTCACCGGGTTCGAGCGTCACCGCCAGTGCATTGAATAACGCGTGCTTGGCACCACAGGTGACGACGACCTGCTGCGCTGGAATGTTCAAACCGTTTTCCCGGCTCAACTTGGCGGCGATGGCCTGACGCAACGCTGGCGTACCGGCAGTTTGCGTGTAACGGGTTTCGCCTCGGCCAATCGCCGCGACCGCCGCCTGACAGACATGCGCCGGGGTCGGAAAATCCGGCTCGCCAACGACCAGATTGATGATGGGTCGACCTTGGGCGCGTAACTCGCTTATCAACTCTGCTGCCGCGCTGTTGGGTGAAGTCTTGATGCGCTGTATATGTGCAGCGATACGTGACGCCGGCATAGGAAACTCCTCGAGGTGGCTGGTGGCTACAACCATAGGCAGCGCATTGCCAACTCACCAAGACGGCTTTCATCTGTGGGGGCAACAACGTCTTATGGCAAAGCCAGACTCACTGGCGCGCCACTTGCATGAGCGATCGACATGTCCAGAGCCCATTCGACCGGGGTTGTCCTGCACCATCCTCCTGGAGTTTCGCCATGGCCATCAATTTCCGGGTGTTCAAGAGTTTCGTCGCTGCGGTAGAGGCAAGAAGCCTGTCTGGTGCGGCCACTCGGCTGCACCTGGCGCAGCCGGCGCTCAGCCAGCACATCGCCCAGCTGGAGGCTCATTTTTCCCTGCGCCTGCTCGTACGCAGCAATCTTGGGGTCTCACCGACCACCGCCGGGCAAGCCCTGTATGACCATGCGCAACGCGTGCTGTACCAATTGGAAGTCACCGAGCGCGAAGTCCGCCGTGCCGGGGAATGCCTGGCGGGGAATGTTTCCCTGGGGCTTGCGACTTACAGCAGCCTGTCGCTGCTGACCACCCCTGCTGTTGGCCCTGCGCAAGCAGCACCCGGGCATCAATCTTTATCTGAACGACAATTTCGGCCTGACCTTCAGCAGCCTGGTCAAAAGTGGCCGCCTGGACCTCGCGATCATTTATGGTGAAGGCGCCATGAAAGGGGTGACGCTCAAACCTCTGCTGATAGAAGACCTGTTTTTCATCAGTGCACCCAATAGCAGCGGTCAGGCCATCGGCGACACCATCACCCTGGCCGGGTTGGCCGACCGTGAGCTGTTGTTACCCAGCCCGCGACATTACCTGCGCAAGCTTATCGATACGGCGTTTCATGAGGCCGGCTTGCAGCCACGGGTCATGGCCGAAATTGAATCGGTCACCGCCATGCGTGAAGCCATCAGCACCGGGATTGGCACGACCATTCTGCCGCGAGCGCTCGCGCTGAATTTTGCCGGGGGCATAAAACCGAGCCTGCAACGGGTGGTAAACCCGGCATTCGCGCAGTCTTATCGATGTGCGTGTCCGACCACCTGCCGGTGACCGAGCCGGTGCTGGCGGTGCAGCGCCTGCTGATCGAGCTGGTTGCACAGCAGTTCAGCGAATCATCGCTGCCTGCCAGCCGCGACGCCAACGAACAATGGCAGTGCGCGCAATTGCTCGCGCGCTCTGCCATCGACGAGGCCAGCGTACCGGTCTGAAGGGCTGCTGCTAATGCGGCATGGACAATTCGCGCATCAGGCTCACCCCTTCGGCGACGAAGGGATCGGCGTGGTAATAGAGCAACTGCGCCCCGCCACCGACCAGATGTTCGACATCCTGGCGCACCGCCAGGGTGCCCGCCCGACGACCCGCAGCCCGTATGCGTGCCAGCGTCGCATCCACCAGATCCAGCACTGGCTGGGCCCGGCGTCCCCCGCAGCGACTGCGGGCGAGTAGCCCATGGACTGTGACAGATCGCCAGGTCCGACAAAGAACACATCGATGCCTTCCACGGTAAGGATCTCATCCAGGTTATCGACCGCTTCCAAGGACTCGATCATCACGATCACCAGTTTGTCGGCGAAGGTGTCCGGACAAGCATAACGCACGGTCTCTACCACCGCGCGCGCCTTGGCGGCCGTGTGCACCAGCGGCACCATGACGCCATCGGCGCCGCAGTTGAGGCAGCGGGTAATCACCGAGCGTTCCTGATTCTGTGGTCGCACAATGGTGAAACCGCCTCCCAGTCGCGCGCCCTTGGCCATCAACTGCACCTGCTGGAAATCCGCCGCGCCGTGTTCACAATCGATGAAGATCGCGTCGGCACCACTGGCGGTCAGTTTCTCCGCCAGGGTCGAGCTGACGTGATTGGGGTTGACCATCAACAGGCTGCGGCCCTCGGCCAATCGTTGCTTGAGACTGCTCATTGGCGACCCTCCTGGCGCGGTGCACCCGGCGTCCCGGCCGGTGCTCCCAGCCAACGACTGATTTCGATGTCCGGTCCCTGGTCACGTTGCAAGGTCGGGCTGATGATCAGCTCTTCGACGGTGGTGCGTGCCGGCAGGCTGCAGCACAGCAAGATCGCTTGCGCGACGTCCTCGGCCGCCACCATTCGCTCGCGCTCCTCGCTGCTGGGGGACGCACGCGAGTGTCCATGATCGGTGTGCTGACCTCACCGGGCAGGATGGTGGTGGCGCGGATATTGTCATTGCGAAACGTCGCATGCAGGTAACCCATCAAGTTGCGCACGCCTGCCTTGGCTGCGCCATAAGGCGCGCCGCCAAGCAGGTTGGGCCGTACCGCGGCCAGTGAGGAAACCGTGATCAAGGTGCCGCCGCCAGCCGCCAGCATGCCCGGCAGCACGGCCTGCACCAGCGTATACACGGCCGTCAGGTTCACCGCGAAGGTGCTGTCCCACGCCACCGGATCGATCCAGCGAATATTGCGAACCTGGCTGGTACTCCCGGCATTGTTGATGAGAATGTCGATGCGTCCCAGCGTTTGCTCGACCCTGCCCACCATCGCCAGCAGCGACTCGCGGTCCTCCAGATCGACCACCTGCGCCCAGGCCTGACCGCCCTGGGCATGGATCTGCGCAACTACCTCGTCGAGCAGCGCCCGACGCCGTCCACTGATCACTACGCGTGCACCTGCCGCCGCCAACGCCTGAGCCGTCGCGCGACCGATGCCACTGCCGCCACCCGTGACCAGTGCCAGCTGACCTTCAAGAATCTTCGTCATGTCTGTTTCCCTGGCTTCAGATGCCGTATCCATAGAGTTCGCGGGCCGCCGTGGCGCTGATAAGTCCCTCACGCAGATCGCTCTCGATCAGCTCGCGAGAGCGCTCCATCGGATTCCCCCAGCCGCCGCCGCCCGGCAGTTCCACCAGCAAGCGCTGACCGGGTAACAACACCAACTTGCCCTTTGGAAATACCGCTTTGCCATCGACGGTGACCCGCCCGGCGCTGCCCGCACCGCCACCCAACACACCGAAGCAGGGATGCTCTACCCGCTCGGTGCTCAAGTAGACGTTCATCGGTGTCGTCGACAAGTTGCGCAGAACCCCGCGCTGGCCGAGGCCGCCGCGATATTTGCCGGCACCGCCGGAGTCGGCGATCAGCTGTTTGCACTCGGTGAGAATCGGCACGGCAATCTCGTACATCTCCACCGGCGTGACTTTACAGTTGGAGGGAAAGCTCAGGGTATCGAGACCATCGAGACTCGCTCGACCGCCCTGCCCGCCGTGAAAGTTCTGGATGCTGCCGTAGGCGCTGCCGTCCGCACGCTGGCCCTGGCAGTTGATGCCCCAGATCGGCGCCCCGCCACTGTCGGCCATGGTCCGCTGCGGCACCACGTTTTGCAGTGCTCTAAAGATCAGGCTCGGTATCGTATGACCAATCAGATGGCGGGCGCTGCCGGCAGAGCACGGCCTTGGGTTGAGCACGCTACCCAACGGCGCGGAATCAGTGATAGGCGCCATGCAGCCTTCGTTGTTGGGCGTTTCCGGATCGAGCAGGCACTTGAGTGCATACATGCTGTGCGCAATACGATAGTTGGCCATGACGTTGATGCCGCGGGCGACCTGGTCCGAGGTACCGGTATAGTCGACGTGTATGCTGTCATCGCCCACCTCCACGACCACCTTCAGTTCGATAGGGGCTTCAAAGCCGTCGAGCGTCAGTTCAGCGCTATAGCGGCCGTTGGGCCACGCCGCGATCGCCTGGCGCATGTGGGCCTCGGAACGGCTATGGATGGCGTGTCCCAATGCTTGCAGATCATCGAGCGCGTACTCGTCCATGAAGCGGCTGAGTTCACGGGCCATCACTTCGTTGGCCGCATACATGCTCTGTACATCGCCGCGCACCTCACGAGGCAGACGGACGCTGGCTTCGAGCACGGCGAACACGTCTTCGTTAGGCACGCCGGCCTTGAACATCTTGTGCAACGGCAGGCGAATGCCTTCCTCGAACATATCGGTGGAGTCAGGCGATTGCGGCCGCCCGCCGATGTCCGGCAAATGCGCGATGCTGCCGGCATAGGCGACGATGGTGCCGTTACGGAATACCGGCGTGACCATGACCAGATCCGGTAAGTGACCGGTGCCGATCATCGGATCGTTGGTGGCGATGACGTCACCCGGCTGCAGGGTATGCGGCGGGAACGCCGGCAAGAAATGCTGTTGCACCGCCATGGGCAGCGAGGTGATGAACACCGGTATCGACCAGGTGCACTGCGCCAGCGCTTTGCCCTGGGCGTCCATGAGCACGGTCACATAGTCGTGGTTTTCGCGCACGATGGGTGAGAACGCGGTGCGCCCCAAGGCGCTGTCGGCCTGGTCGGCAATAAAAACCAGGCGGTCCCACATCACCTGCAGAGTGATGGGGTCGTCAAGATCGGGATGCTTGATGGTCATAATGCGGTCCTCAGGCTAAGAGCATGATCAAGTTGTATTGGGCGTCGAGTGCAGCGCTGGCGTTGGGGCCCATCACCACGGTCGACTCACGCTGTTCGATAATGGCCGGCCCTTCGATGCGCTCGCCGGGCGTCAGGGCGTAGTGGTCATACACCGGGGCGTCGACGTAGCCATCGAGTTCAGGGAAATACACTGGCCGATGGCCCTTCAATGGCTGTGCGGCCCGTGTATCGGTGTTGAGCATGCCGCCCAGCTTGACCGCGTTGCGTGGGCCGCTGGCACGTATGCGCCAGGTAATGATTTCTGCCGCCGAACCGCTGACCGTACGCCCGTACAGCAAGCTGTAGGCACCATAGAAACGCTCCAGCAACTGCGGGATGAAGGCCTCATTCGCCGGGTCCAGCTCCGGAAGGGCGACTGAAATCTCGTGCCCCTGCCCTACATGGCGCATATCGACGGTGTAGCGGTAGGTAATCGCCTCACGCCCGACACCGCTGGCGAGCACCACTTCGCGACCGCGTTCGGCAAGGCTTTCCAGCAGGTCGCGGACCAGGGCGACATCCCAGGCCTCCAGGGCCAGCGGCATGCTCGCGCTGAGGTCGGCGGCAACCGGAGCGCCCAACAGACCGACTGCTGACGTCACACCCGCGCCCATGGGGCAAATCACCTTGCCGATGCCCAGCTTGCGTGCCACCCCGAAGGCATGGACCGGACCGGCACCGCCGAACGCAATCAATGGCAACGAACGCGGGTCGACGCCGCTGTCGGTGGCTTGCATCGCCGCCGCCTTGCTCATGCTCTCGTTGACCATGTCGTGAATACCCCAGGCGCAGCGCTCCAGCGTAATACCCAGGCGTTCGGCAAGGCCGGCCATGGCCACCCGCGCCGCCTCGCGGTCGAGGGCAAAATCCCCCCCCAGGAACGAGCGTTCGTCCAGATACCCCAACAGCAGGTCGGCGTCGGTAACCGTAGGCTCGCGACCACCGCGACCATAACAAGCCGGCCCTGGGGCGGCGCCGGCACTGCGAGGCCCGACCGCTAGCAGGCCAAGCGAGCTGCGACTGGCGATACTGCCGCCGCCGGCACCAATCTCGATCATGTGGATGGACTGGATTTTCAATGGGAAACCGCTGCCCTTGCGAAAGCGTTCGAACCGGGCAACTTCCAGTTCGTTGGCAATCAGCGGTTCACCGTTGGGCAGCAGGCACAGTTTGGCCGTGGTCCCGCCCATGTCGAACGACAGCACACTGCTTTCGCCCACCGCCCGCGCATAGTCGGCCGCCGCCACCGCGCCAGCCGCCGGGCCCGACTCGATCAGCCGTACCGGCACTTGCGCGGCGGTCACGCTGGGTACCACGCCGCCGCTGGACGTCATCCACATCAACTGCCCTTGCACGCCAAGCTTGGCCAACTCACGCTCCAGGTGCTCGACATGGCGTTGCATGAGCGGGCGGGTATAAGCGTTCGCCACAGTGGTCGAAGCTCGGTCGAACTCACGTACCTCCGGGCACACCGCACTGGACAGTGAAACCGACAGGCCGGGTGCGACGTCATTCAACAGCTCGCCGATACGGCGCTCATGTGCCGGGTATTTGTAGGCGTGCAGCAGACACACCGCCACGGATTGAATACCGGCTGCCTGAAGCTCGCCAGCCAGCTGCCGCACCTGGGCTTCGTCCAGCGAAAGAATCACGCTGCCGTCAGCGGCGATGCGCTCGCGCACGCCCTTGCAGTCCTGGCGCGGCACCAGTGGCTCAGGGTATTGGATGTTCAGATCGTAGAGGTCGTAGCGGCCTTCGGTTCGGATACGCAGCAGGTCCTGGAAGCCATCGGTGGCCAGCAGCGCCGTGTCCACACCTTTGCGTTCAAGCACGGCGTTGGTC
>NZ_JAEKEZ010000025.1 GCF_016650815.1 Pseudomonas sp. TH31
CAAAGCTTTCAATCTGTAGCGGCTCGATGGTAGAGATTGCACTCATATTTCCGTACTTTCTGATGCTGTGGTGTGCGGTAAATCAACACGAGGCCTGTAAGTCTTGATCTAGCTGGGGTTCAGCTTTGCGTCGGATAACTACTCTGGAGCCGGGCACGACGTGCGCGCCGACGCAGCAACTGGTAGGACAGACTGAGCAGAAAGACCAGCAGAGCGCCGAACAGCGCAGCTTTGACCTCGGGTGAGTCAGGACCGTGGCCGATAGGGTTTCCCACCGGCAGGCGCGAGAGGGTTTCGTTAATCCCGGGATCATCAGTATCAGGTAGCTGAACGTCATGCTGCTGACCTGCAGATACTCGCTGGCTCTGCCTAGAGGACGCAGGCTAATAGCATTTCTGCCCATCAAAATGGCTGTCAGCGCGAGAATGCCAAGCGCCGCCTCCCGGCCATATATGGGAATTGAGCCTGTGCATGACACCTTTGACCTTAAGTCCTGATTCATTAACGGTGAGACGACCTTTTGAACTAACAGGGAGAATCTCGATCAATTAAACGCAACGAAAAAGTTTAATGACGTCGTGCCTGCATTACCTGTCGTAGGTAGTTGGATTGGGTATCGTCCTGCCACTTATAGTAACTCGAGCGTTAATCCGAGAACGTAAAAAACGGAACTGTCCACCCCGGTTATTTTTGGTAATACTTTTCAAAATTTACGGCGATCAATTGTTGTCAAAAAATACGTGACCAATCTGATTCGGCCATTACAGCTCGATTCAATTCTCAGGTAGAGGTGGCGTATGTATATCGTCAAGAAAGCACCGAGCTTAATAGTGGGCATCCTGATGGGTGGTTTTTTTCAATCATCCGTTCAGGCTGATGGCATCGTTGGCTCGGTACTCAACGGTGTAGCCAATATCACCGGGGCGGCGCTGGGTGGGGCCGCCAATGTGACTGGCACTGCGCTCGGTGCTCCCAGATACAGTTCCGACGATGACTATGCCCCGCCACCACCAAAGCATCGCCGCCATCAGCAACAGCGCTATTACCAGGATAATAACTAACAGCACCAGAACCTTATCCAGGCTGGCCAGAAACTGTTATTTTGTTGTTGATGGCGGCAAGGGTTCAACACGTAGCGGGAAATCTCTCAGAGGGCGATAGTGTTCACTTATCTTTAAGTGGGCACTATCGTCCTTTTTTAGTGCAACCAATGCTCAGCGAAATACTCATCCGAAACAAAACTCATACGTAAAGGGTTGCCGCTATGCCTGATAACACGCGGACTTACGTTTATTTGTGTCCCTATAGTTCGCGCCTATGATATATGGCGAACGGATCAACTTCGTAAATGCACTATAACTAGGCACAGCCCATTACAGGTGACTTACCGTTTTGTGTGCCGGGTCGTTGAGTATAGGCGGGGAAACTTTGTGGATCAGTTGCATGATCGGTACAGCTTCGGGCAATTGCATGGATCTGAAGACAATCTTCGAATCAGCTCCATGACCTCAGAAAGCTTTTTGGCCGTTTTCAGCGGCGCATGGAAATCGATACCTTGTGCTGCAGCTAGAGCTTCAATACCAACAACAGCGGAACTGTTTCCGGTCATGTCCTGCAATCAGCGAGCGCAAAGGTCGCCATTGAGACGTGATCCTCCTGGTTGGCCGAAGTCGGCAGACTGTCTACCGAAGCAGGATGTGCCAGGCTTTTGTTCTCCGAGGCAAGGGCTGCAGTTGTAACTTGAGCGATCATAAAACCTGAGTTCAGACCGCCTTCTTTGACGAGGAAAGCTGGGAGTCCAGACAGCGCAGGTCAACAAGTTGAGCCATATGTCGTTCAGACAACGCACCTATCTCTGCAATAGCCAAGGCCAGAGTATCGGCAGCCATCGCTACTGGTTCTGCATGGAAGTTGCCGCCTGAACGCACGTCGCCATCAGCGGCAAAAACAAGTGGGTTGTCCGATACCGCATTCGCCTCACGCAAGAAAATATCCGCAGCAAAGCGAATGTGGTCAAGGCAAGCGCCCATGACTTGGGGCTGGCAACGCAACGAGTACGGATCTTGAACTCGAGTACATGTCTCATGAGATTTGTGGACCTCACTACCATCGAGCGGGAGCGATACAGCCCAGTTGCCGCTACTTGGCCGATTTGCCCCAGCACTTCTTGGATGTGCGCATCAAAAGGCACGTAGGAGCCCTTTAGGGCCTCTACCGTCATGCTGCCCGCAACAACCGCCGCGCTAAACAATTTTTCCGTAGCAAATAGACCCCGTAATGCGAGTGCAGTAGATACCTGAGTACCGTTGATCAGCGCTAAGCCCTGCCCTCTTTCGGCCCCAGCTCCATAGGCTCGAGACCAGCGATAGGCTGCATTACAGGAAGCATCCAACTCGATTTGAGGTTGTTCCGTGTAAATTTTACGCAGTTGGACGAGGGTCAGACGGCCAGGTTTCAGAAGCATGGCTGGGGCATTGGATTCACTTTAAACGGTCTATTTCTGTGTTTACATGTATATACATGATAAGCAATATATAAGCCGGCGGATGCGCATGCCAAGCCTCCTCTATTGAGGCCACCACCTTGCTGTCTATAGAGACTGATTGTGCGAGTAGCTTTGCTACCGAATATCGCACACGAATAGGGCAATGCGCACTAGATCGCCCTATTCTGAGACGTTTATAGCGAAGTTACCGTTTGTTCAGCCCTTCATATCCGGCCTGGAGGATCTGAAATGCCCTTGATGCAAGGGGTGTAAAAATTTCCACTAGCAACCTGCAAAACGGGCACGCTATGTGCCTACATGTATATACGTGCCATACAGGGATTGCGTCACTGTGCAGTCACGACATTGTTTAAAGGGATGCGCGAACATGCGAAAGATCAATGCTTTCCAACCATAAGCGAGAGACGACATGAATCAGTTGCTAAAAGATGGGGTGAAGTACCTTGTTGGCGCTTGCGTCATGGCTGCAGCAGTTGCGACTTGGGCAGCTGATCCAAAGGTAGAGGCTGGATCGCTCAAGGTAGGAGTTGAGCCATGGCTTGGGTATGGGCAAATGCACGTAGCTGCTGCGCACGGTCTCTTTGCGAAACGCGGCCTGGAAAAAGTAGAGCTAATAAATTTCAACGAAGATAAGGACATCAACGCCGGGCTCGCTAGCGGCCAGCTAGATGTAGCGACTATCGCCACCCATACTGCAATGGCAATGATTTCAGCGGGCCTGCCCGTAAAAATCGTGATGCTTCTTGATCAAAGCATGACTGCAGATGCAGTGATCGCGAGCCCAGACGTCAAGTCCATCAAAGACCTGAAGGGAAAAGAGGTCGCCTTTGAAGAGGGCACGACTAGCGATATTTTGCTACACGCTGCGCTGGCTAAAGCCGGCATGCAGTGGAGTGACATTAATCTGGTTCCGATGCCTGCTAGCAGTGCGGGTAGCGCGCTTATTGCTGGTCGAGTTTCAGTCGCAGTGACTTACGAACCCTATTTGACCGTTGCAAAGCAGCAAAATCCAAAGCTGAACATGCTGTTTAGCGGTAAAGATCAGCCTGGTATCGTCAGTGACGTACTGGTTGTTCGCGAAGATGTCATAAAGAAAAAACCAGGGCAGATTCAGGCTCTTGTTAATAGTTGGGGAGATGCAGTAGCTCACTATCGTGCCAATACGGCAGCTGACCGTGAGCTAATTTCCAAGGCCGTTGGTGCTAATCCAGAAGACCTTGCTACTGCGTTTGACGGCGTTGAATATTACGACCTGCAGCAGAACACTCATGAGCTAAACGGCTCATTCAAAGAAAACGTTTTCCCGATGATTTTGAAGGCTGCGATTGAGGCAGGGCTCGTTCAAAAGCCCGTTGATGCTGATTCACTCATCGATGCCCGCTTCGTAAAATAATGAACCAGATCAAAACCGTGATTGGCAGCTAACTGTCATGTTTGGACGCGTGCCGCAGGCTGCATTCGTTTGCAACTGTGGCGCTATGTCGGAATGAATGTTAGATGAGCGAGGTACATATGAGCCATGTCGAAACTAAAAGAGGGGAAGGTGAAGTGGTCAACACCACCCCACCCAAGCGTCGCAGGAGGGGCAGCCTATTTGTGATAGGCCGCCAGCCGACTAAAAGCGGGTATCTCTTCATTGCAGCCTCTGTCTTCATTGCCATCGGCGTTTGCTGGTGGGCATTCAGCGCTCTGGGCGTTGTACCACCTATTTTCTTGCCTACTCCTCAAAGCGTTTTGGCAAAGCTGGCTCAGCTTGCGCAAGACGGAACACTCTGGGCCGATTTAAAAATTAGTCTGTATCGGATTACCGTTGCGTTTCTAATATCATCTCTGATGTCAATTCTATTTGGCGTTCTAGCTGGTAGTTATGGGTTCTGGAAAGCATCCCTGGAACCCCTAGTCGACTTTATTCGATACATGCCAGTAGTAGCTTTCGTGCCATTGACCATCCTATGGAGCGGAACTGGCGACTTTCAAAAGTTTCTAATTATCTGGCTGGGAACGTTTTTCCAGCAGGTACTCATGGTTATGGACTCAGTTAAAAGAGTACCTGTCGATTTCATTGGACTAGGCCGGACACTCGGAATGAGTGACAGGAAAATTCTTTGGAAAATTGTTCTACCTAGCGCGATGCCAGGAATCTGGGATGCTCTGCGAGTAAGCCTGGGCTGGGCCTGGACGTGGTTAGTCCTCGCCGAGCTCGTTGCGTCAACCTCAGGGCTAGGTTACCGAATCGTTGTGTCGCAACGCTATTTTCAAACGGACACCATTATTGGCTACATCCTGTTTCTCGGTATTCTTGGTTTGATTACAGACCAAGCAATGCGAGCAGGCGAAAAAGTATTGTTCCGTTACAATCGGAGACGGTCATGAGTACGTTAGCAATTCAGAGCCTGCATAAGAGCTTTACAACAAACAACCAAGAAAAAAAAGTTCTTGATGGCATTAGTCTTACCTTGGCCGATAACGAATTTGTTTCCATTGTAGGTACTTCTGGCTGTGGTAAAAGTACAATGCTTTCTATTGCTGCAGGTTTGGAAGATTTCGAATCTGGAAGCGTATTAGTTGACGGTATACCTATCAATGGTGCCGGCATGGATCGAGGCGTAGTTTTTCAAGCATATACACTACTTCCATGGCTCACTGCTTTGGAAAACGTTGAGTTCGCTCTTAAGGCCGCAGGTCGAGAGTCTCGTGAATGCAAGGAAATCGCGTTTGAACACCTGGAGTTAGTTAACCTAACTTCATTTGCTGATGCGTACCCGAATGAATTGTCAGGCGGCATGAAGCAGCGTGTAGCAATTGCACGTGCTCTTTCGTATCGGCCTAAAATCTTGCTCATGGATGAGCCTTTTGGGGCGCTGGACGCCATAACCCGCCGTCAGATGCAACAGTTACTAACTAAAGTTTGGGAGGCTCACCGCCTTACAGTAATGTTTGTCACCCATGACGTGGAGGAAGCGGTATATCTTTCTGACAGGATAGTTGTTATGGGTACCGGATGTATCAAGGACACGATCAATGTCCCAATTGGTCGACCACGCATTGATGGAGTGTGTGACTTATCAGAGTTTGTGGATATTCAACGCTATGTTTTGGGCTTGATTCGTCAAAACTCTGTTGCTCACGCCTAATTAATGTCTTTATCGACAACCAAGCCTCTATTGGAGCTTTGTGATGAAACAACCAACTTTTCACGATCTGACCAACGTTGATGTTCTGCCTGAAGAATTGTTCCGGCGTACTGAAGCTGATCTTTCTTTTTTCGTAGAAAAGGTAAAGCCAATTATTGAAGCCGTACGCACCGAAGGTGACGAAGCGCTCATTCGCTTTGCAAAGGACTTTGACAGGGTTACCGCTGATCGGATGTCGATCCGCGCCGAGGAAAACGAGTTCGAGGAAGCGTTTGCTCGCATGGATCCCAAGGTAATCGAGTCCATTAAATATGCGGCTGAAAACATCCGCGTCTTTCATGAGGCGCAAAAACCGGAAGAAATGTGGCTCAAAGAGATGCGGCCTGGCGCTTTCGCGGGCGACCGCCACGTACCCATTGATTCCGTTGCTTGTTATGTGCCGCGCGGAAAGGGCTCCTTCCCAAGCGTTCTGCTGATGACCGCCATTCCCGCGATTGTCGCTGGAGTGCCGCGTCCGATAGTAATCACGCCGCCAGGCCCTGACGGGAAGGTTGATGATGCAACGCTCGTCGCTGCACGTCTTGTAGGTATCAAAGAAATTTATAAGTGCGGAGGAGCTCAAGGTGTCGCCGCCGTTGCTTACGGCACCCAAACTGTTCCGAAGTGCCTCAAAATTGTTGGCCCGGGTAGCCCATGGGTAGTGACCGCAAAACGTCAGCTGTCACATCTGATCGATCCAGGTACTCCCGCTGGCCCAAGTGAAGGCGTGGTTTTGGCAGATGACACCGTCAACCCTTCGCTCGCCGCTCTGGATCTGATCATCGAATCAGAACACGGCCCGGACTCTTCTGCATATTTGGTTACCAATAGCCGCGAAGTAGCGGAAGGCGTCATTGCAGCGCTGCCAGGTCTCTGGGCGAAGCTTGATCCGAAACGGGCTGAATTTTCACAGACGGTTCTGTGTGGCGAGCATGGCGGGATCGTTCTGACCAAGGACTTCGAGACTGCTATCGAATGGGTCAATGAATATGCACCTGAACACTTGGAAATCTTGTCCGAGGAACCGTTGGCAGTCATGAACCGGATCCGTAACGCCGGCGAAATTCTGCTCGGCAACTACACCCCGGTTACTTTGGGTAACTTCGTACTCGGCCCTAACGCTGTACTTCCAACCAACGGGGCTGCGAAGACGGCTGGTCCACTGTCCGTATTTGACTACATGAAGCGGATCTCGGTTGGCTATGTAACCCGCGCCGGCTACGACGAATTGGCTGAGCAAGCTCATGGATTCGCGGTCTACGAAGGCTTCAGCTCCCATGCACTGGCAGTCTCGCCACTACGCAAAGAAATCATAAAAAACGGTAAGTGACAGACAGAGGGGAGGCGCCCTCCTCCTGTTTAGGTGTTCCCCCCGAACCGATGAAGAAAGCAGCACGGGCGGTAATACGACCTTAGAGCTTTTGACTGAGTGCAAGCCTTCCTGCCCGCCAAATGTGCTGCAGGGTTCATAACCGAAGCGACCGGTCTGCCATCGCATAAGTAGCCAGGCTAGCTCGGTTGTAATCATCAGAATTTCTTGAAGGAAAGCGATATGAATCAGACGTCGGAACCCTTAGCTGCACAAGCCCGGACGCTGGCGAAACAAGGTGATTGGGAGGGCGCGCGCACCAAGCTTCTCCAGTTGGTGAGCGAAGTCATTGGTGCTAGTGCAAAAGATCTCGAAATCAACCGAGATCAATACAGCTTGAACTCCCTGAATGGCTTGACGGAATTGGACGATGGTCGTCGTTTTTTCTTCAAATATCATAATGAGGAAGGCGAAGACAAAACCATCGAAGAATACTACAACGCAGAATTGCTTCGAGAGGCTGGCTATCGCGTCGACGTACCGCTGTACGCGTGTGGTGAACCAGGTCGCCAGATTCTTTTTTATGCCCTCCGTGAAGACCTTCGCCTCGCTGATGCTTGCCGCGCTGTTGAGGAAGCAAGCGACTGGCAGAACATGGCGGCAGTGGTAAAAGCGCAGGATGAGTACGATGAGGAGGCTCTCGAAGTCGCGCTCCGTACGATGAAGCAAGGATCGGTCGAAGACGTCATAAAGGAACCTGTGCATCAGCTCTTTCACCATCGTCTTGTTACCGATGGCGTACCTGCGGGGCTAGGTGGACGCGTTGGAAGAAACTACGTTGGAAAAATCTTTGCGTTCCCTGGTGCCGAAGCACCTTGGGAAGTACTAAAGGATTTGAAATGGGTGATCAACAACGTTGAGTACGAGCGTACTCTTGAAGAGCTGTTTCTTGAGAGTGGTGATGTTCTAGCCCCGGCAAAGCTAGCTGAACATGGTGTATTTACCGCGCATGGCGATGCGCACAATGCCAATATCTGGTATGAAACGAATGGCGCTGAACCTCGCCTTGTGAGCTTCGATCCTGCGTTTGCAGGGCGAAACATTCCTGCATTGTTGGCAGAGGTGAAGGCTACCTTTCACAACATATTTGCTCACCCTCTGTGGCTGTACGAACCGTCCCGAGTCTCGGAGCGATACAGGGTCACTACACGCATTGAAAGCGGAAAGATTTTCGTCGGCTTCGACTGGTCTCTCTCACCTTTGCGGGAAGCGTTTCTGCGAAGTAAAACCGATAAATATTGGAAACCACTAATCGCAGAGTTGAAAGCTAAAGAGTATCTGCCTGAGAACTGGGAACGGATCTTACGGCTGGCGCTCTTCTGCTGCCCTACTCTAGTTCTAGATTTGCGCGCAGACGGAGGGAGTGGTCATACCCCTCAAAGCTCTGCTCTTGGACTCGCCATTGCTATCAGTGCCGGCAGTGAGCCCGTTGCTGGGTCGGACTGGTTCTGCCGACTTTTTGCGGCCATTCGATAAAGTCACCAGGGCCCTTCAACGAAATTGAAGGTATCTCTCGATCAGATGCCAGCGATCCTTCGATTCGATGCTGTCAGCCAGAAAAGTGCTGAAGGCTGACACTTAACGTCCAACTACCAGAGAGGTACCTATGAAGGCGCTTAGGTTTTATGGAATGGGAGATATTAAGCTCGAAGATATCCCCCTACCTGGCCACGTACCTGATGGTTACGTTCGCCTGAAAGTGCTTGCTGCTGGTGTTTGCGGATCGGACATTCACAACCTTAAAACAGGTCAATGGATATCAAAAATCCCGGTTACACCTGGTCATGAATTCTGCGCCCGTATTACCGAAATTGGTCCGAGTGTTGTCGGATTCTCAGTTGGAGATCGCGTGGTGGTCGACTCACGAGCCAACTGCGGTGCATGTGACTACTGCTTCTCCGGCGCAGGAAATCTCTGCCGAAAAATGGGTTTTGTGGGAGAAGCTTGCGATGGCGGGTTTGCCGAGCAAAGTCTCCAACCTATTCATCGCCTCCTGGCTGTACCTGATTCTGTCACCGACGAAATTGCCGCGCTCTCCGAGCCATTAGGCGTATCGCTGCGTGTATTGACCAGGCTGAGCGCTTCGCCCGACGCGCCTGTGCTAATCGCAGGAGGCGGCCCCATAGGTGGTCTGGCGGCCATTTTACTACGTGAACTGGATAGGCGACCGGTCTACCTGATCGAGCGCAACGCGGCACGTGCACGCTTGCTTGAAGATGTTTGCGGAGTGATTCCCGTCGCCTGCGACAGTGACGCTATTAGAGCCGCCATGGGCGGGAAGGAACCGCTGTTTTGTATTGAAGCAACCGGTAACGCCCGAGTGATGGAACAACTCATAAAGTCTGTGGGTTCAGGCGGAAGGATTGCATTAGTTGGACTGACCTCTGGTCAGATGCCTTTAAGCACTAACGAAATCGTCGAGCGGGAAATAGAGCTGGTGGGTTGCAGTGTGTTCCAGGATGAACAGCGTAAAGCTATCCAATTGCTCGAGCGCTTGAGTCCAGCCCTGCACCAAGTGATAGCAGGCCCGGTGAGTCTCGACCAAATCCTCGAGATCTATCAAGAGTCAGATCGCGGGGCGAACGTGAAGCTTAAGACCATCATCAGACCCTAAGGGGAATCTACCATGGCCATCTCATTTTCGGTTTCCGGAAAGACCGTATTGATTACTGGGGCGTCAAAAGGCATCGGTCGATCACTGACAATCGCATTTGCTGAAGCTGGTGCGCATGTAGTTGCAGCTGCTCGCGACACAAAAAAACTGGAGACTCTCAAATCCAAAATAGAGGGTGAGGGCGGAGTATGTTCAATCGTTTCTCTCGACGTCGGCGACAGTCGCTCACGACAGGTAGCCTTCACTCACATTGAAGCTGTCGTGGGGCAGTTAGACGTGCTGATTAATAACGCGGGAGTAGAACGCGTTACCCCCTCTCTTGAAGTCAGCGAAGAAATTTGGGATGCGATTATTGATGTGAACCTTAAAGGGGCATTTTTTTGCGCACAGGCCGCTGCGAAACTCATGGCTGCCAAAGGAGGATCCATCATCAACATTTGCTCGCTAACGAGTGTTGTAGGCGTTCCAGGATCTTTGCCGTACGGATCTTCAAAAGCGGGCCTGGTAGGAATGACTATGGGGCTTGCTACCGAATGGGCTCCTTTAGGCATAAGGGTGAATGGGATTGGCCCTGGTTACTTTGAAACTGATCTCACCCGGCCTTTTTACGAAGGCACCGGCTGGAAAGAAGAAATGGTCAAAAAAGTGCCTCTCGGCAGACTCGGCGATCTGAATGACCTGGCCGGTGCTGCGCTTTTTCTTAGCTCTTCAGCTGCCAGCTACATCACGGGCCAAGTTCTTTACGTGGACGGTGGGTTCCTAGCCGCGATCTGAGTTCCCACGGACTGAGAAGTGTTGGAGCCGTACCGAAAAAAATGTTGAGAATTTCTATCCGCGCGGCCTTGATCTAGCAACGCGAATAGGCACAGAACGCCTTATCTTGTACACAAGCATATACATTAAGTTTGCTACGGAGATTTTGCTAATGTCCTTACAAAACCGTTTCCGGGACGTCGAGATCCGCGCTTCGCGTGGCAACAAACTGACGGCAAAGAGTTGGCTTGGTCACTGTTGAATGCTTTGCTGAATACCACAGGTGGCGCAACGTGGGTATCGCTTCATCATGGTGGCGGAGTAGGTATGGGCTGTTGGGGGGACGGCAAAAAACTTGGACTGGTTATGCCGCTAGGCCCAGGCTCTTACGATATTCAACGGGACTGAGAGCGCCGAGGGAAATCTTGATTCGTTTCTCGTTGTACCAGCGGATGTATGAATCCAGGGCCTGAATGAACTGCTCGATGCTTGTTGACTGCCAGTTGCGAGGATAGAACAGTTCCGTTTTCAGCCGGCCGAAGAAGCCTTCACAAGCCGCGTTGTCAAGCGAGCATCCCTTGCGCGACATCGAACGAATCAGCTTCGCATCAGCGATGTGCGATAACCAGCGGGGCCAGCGGTAGTGAGCGCCACGATCGGAGTGAACGACAGGCCGTTTGCTGTTGCGGGCCACCGTTTCGACGGCGGCATCCAGCATCGTGTTCACAAGTCCGGCGTCCGGGCGCGTGCCGATCGACCAACTGATGACCTTTCCATCGAAGCAGTCGATCATTGGGGGACAGGTACACCTTGCCGGTCGGGATCTGGAACTCCGTGATATCAGTGAGCTATTTCTCATTCGGAGCAACAGCCGAGAAGTCGCGGTTGACGAGGCTTTCCGGCGCAGGACTGATCTCTGCCTACAGCAGGGTAAGGCTCCGAGTAACTTATGAACATATGACATCGCCCACTTGTTAAATCATGTATTACTCTATAGTTGCGCATAGGTCCTGTCCGTTTCCCTATCGTCCGCTTTCCTCTTGGCATACATCTCCAGTAATCGACGCTCGGACCGTCTGATCATGTAGACCCACCCCCGGGCAGCTTCGATTCAGAGTTCGATGACAGGCACCCAGATCAAAGCGTCAGCCGGCTACCGCTGCGGCGACAAATCACTTCTTCGATCCTGCTAACGATCTATATCTACGGCTATCTCAACCGCATCAAGGCCGGAGCAGCGAACTTCGCCTAGGACTCTATAGATCTCAGCAATCACCTGCATCGTTGCGTCTTCGATCGTTCCTTCATTACGGCATAAAACCCAGCCGTGATCTGCAATCGCTCGCTCGAACGCCTTGGTACAAGCGACATGTTCTTCCTGCTTGTGGATCACAGTACTGCTCAGCCCACGCCGTCGTGCCGCTGCCCTCGCCCATGAAATATCAGGTGCGGTGACAACCCCGACATGCAGGTCTGGCACTCGCACGTTTCGATCAATGTTCAACTGCAGAATCTCTGCAAACGGGACTATCCGGCGAAACGCGGCATCAGATGGGTACCAGCGATCGATCAAGATGATGCTGCCTGGTGGCTGTTTAGCCAGCACGTGCTGGGAAATCCAGGTACGGCTATCAGCAAAGCGCTCACAAACCTCCAACTCCAAATCCCGGGTGGGACTTCTGACGAGCTTGTTAACGAGGGCCATTGTTTCACCCCTGTAGGGATCGCTTTTTTTCTCGCAAAGTCGGATCACCTTTTTGTTGTCTGCCCTCAGTACTTTCGTAACGGCCTCCAACAGTGTGGTTTTGCCGGTTCCCTTGGGCCCATCTAGAGAAACAAACAGCGGACGATTCATTCTTCACATAACGATTGATATACGGTTTTTTTTGCCCGGTTCGTTCGCTGGAACCGCTTGGCGCGACTACGCGAATCGAGTGAAGGGCCCTTATGAACAGACATTGATGAACACTCTAACCTGGTTTCTGACTCACGGGTCTCAAACCACGGGTTTCGGCTTCCACAAAAGAAGCAATGTATTTCAATGAGCTATCTTTTGGTTCGATTCGGGTTCTGACAGTTTATTGAGCGTTGCGGCTGAATATGCGAATCACTTCATCCAAATGTTCTGCCATGGCCTGGCGAGCAGCTTTTGGATCGTGACTCTCCAGCGCCAGCAGCACACGTCGATGTTCATCTTCAGAGCGATGAGGCATGTCGCCCGAGGTGTAATGGCTTTGCAAACGCTGAAACATGCTGCCATAGCGATGGCCGAGCAAGTGCTGAATGATCAGCGCATAGGCCGGGTTGTCCGATGCATGGGCAATACGGATATGAAACAAGCGGTCGCCGGGGTGGGTATGCGAGTCGTCGCGATTATCCTGAACGTTGCGTTCAAACGCTTCACGAATACCGGCCAACTCCTCGTCGCTGGCATTGACCGCAGCTAACGCGGCAGTTTCCGGCTCAATCAGGCGCCGCGCTTGAAGCAATGCAAACGGTGGGATTTCAGCACTGAAGTCGATTTCCAGGCCCAGCTCAGGGTCCAGATCTTTCCATTGGTTACGAGTCGCCTGGCGCATGACCGGCTCATCGGACACCGCTTGGCCGGGAGGCACACATACCAACACCCCATTGCCGACGCGCACATCCACCAAACCGATCACTTCCAGTGCAATCATCGCTTCTCGAACCGAAGCACGGCTCACACCCAACAACTTGGCCAGCTCACGCTCCGCTGGTAATCGACTGCCAGGTGGAAACTCACCACTGTCGATCAACGCTCGCAGCTGGTCTGCGATCTGCCTGTAAAGTCTTTGATTATCAATAAGTTGAAATGGCATTTTTGAATCAGCTCTGGAGTGCACAGCGCCCGGCGAACAGTTTTTTGAAAAAGTGCGCTTGTTGATGGTCAATGTGCATGCTACAAAAGGCCCAATGGCCTGACCATTGGATGGGTATCGTTAAGCGATCATAGCAAAACTTACCTTGATCCTTCTTCAATTTAGCCATTAACAACGCCTGCAATGGCCTGACCATTGGGCCAAATAAAAATAATGAATACCTTCACGGAGCACCCATGGATCTTTCCGGTAAACGCGTGCTTATCACAGCGGCAGCCCAGGGGATTGGCAAGGCCAGCGTCGAGGCTTACCTCACTGCTGGCGCCGAAGTCTTCGCCGCCGACATCAATGCTGGAGCCCTGGACAGCCTTGAAGGCGCTCACAAACACCTTCTGGATGTCACTGATGCAGCCGCTATCGAGCGTCTGGCAAAAGAACTCGGCCCACTGGACGTACTGTTTAACTGCGCAGGTGTAGTCCACAGCGGCAATATCCTCGAATGCAGTGAAAAAGACTGGGCCTTCGCTCTGGACCTCAACGTCACGGCGATGTACCGAATGATCCGCGCCTTTGTGCCGGGCATGTTGGCCAGCGGTGGTGGCTCGATCATCAATATGGCGTCGGTGGCCTCGAGCATTAAGGGCGTTCCCAATCGCTTCGCCTACTGCGCCAGCAAAGGTGCGGTGATCGGCCTGACACGGTCGGTGGCTGCCGACTTCGTCAACCAGAACATCCGCTGCAACGCCATTTGCCCCGGCACCGTGGACTCTCCATCCCTGCGCCAACGCATTAGCGAACAAGCTCAGCGCGAAGGCCGTAGCGAAGACGAAGTGTATGCCGCGTTTGTCAGCCGCCAACCGTTGGGTCGCATCGGAACTCCGCAGGAAATCGCCCAACTGGCGCTGTACCTGGGCTCCAGCGCCAGCGGCTTCACCACCGGCACCACCCAAATCATTGATGGTGGCTGGAGCAACTAACCCGCCTCCCCCGCTGCGCTTACTTGATCAAGCTGCTCACAAGGAACCTCTATGAAATTGCTGCGCTATGGCGAAAAAGGTCAGGAGCGTCCTGCCCTGCTCGATAACAACGGTGAAATACGTGATCTGTCCGCACTGGTCGGTGATATCGCAGGTGACACCCTGAGTCCGCAAAGCATTGCTCGCCTGCAAGATATCGATCCCTCATCCCTGCCGCTGGTCAAAGGCTCGCCTCGGCTGGGTGCCTGTGTGGGCCAGGTCGGGAAATTCATTTGCATCGGTCTCAACTATGCCGACCACGCGGCTGAAACCGGAGCTGCCATCCCCGCAGAACCGGTTGTGTTCAGCAAGTGGACCAGCGCAATTGTCGGCCCAAATGACAACATCGAAATCCCCCGCCATTCGACTAAAACCGACTGGGAAGTCGAGCTTGGCGTAGTCATTGGCAAAGGTGGCCGCTACATCCCTGAGGGTGAAGCCCTTGGGCATGTCGCCGGTTATTGCGTCATCAACGACGTGTCAGAGCGCGAGTACCAGTTGGAGCGCGGCGGCACCTGGGATAAAGGCAAAGGCTGCGACACCTTCGGCCCGCTCGGTCCTTGGTTGGTAACTGCCGACGAAATCGCTGACCCGCACCAGCTTGATCTATGGCTGGAAGTGGACGGCAAGCGCTATCAAAACGGCAACACCCGCACGATGATTTTCCAGATCCCCAAAATCATCAGTTACCTCAGCCAGTTCATGAGCCTGCAACCCGGCGATGTGATTTCCACCGGAACGCCACCCGGCGTTGGTCTTGGCATCAAGCCCGAGCCTGTGTACCTGCGAGCGGGCCAACAGATCCGCTTGGGCATCAGTGGGCTTGGCGAGCAGTGCCAGCGTACGGTCGATGCCGAATAAACCCACGAGCGGTTTTACTTTTGACAGAGAAATGAGCCATGACCACGATTACCGCCGTAAGGGTTGAAGACATTCGTTTTCCCACCTCGCAATCGCTTGATGGCTCCGATGCGATGAACCCGGACCCGGACTATTCAGCGGCCTACGTCATCCTTGAGACCGATACCCTGGGCCTGCAAGGCCACGGCTTGACCTTTACCATCGGGCGTGGCAACGAAATTTGCTGTGCCGCAATCAAAGCCCTTGAAGGCTTGTTGGTGGGCCTGGAACTCAGTTGGATTGCGCAA
>NZ_JAEKEZ010000026.1 GCF_016650815.1 Pseudomonas sp. TH31
TCGTTCTCGAAGCCATCTCGGCCCACCGTCTCCGTCCGGCCAATACACCTTACGAGTACCGTCATTTCTGGCCGAGGAAAAACTTAACGTCGTGTCCGGGATTTGTTGACCACTACATTGCCATTTGTTTCTTCGGCAAAAATCGCAGGGAGCGATTTCAGGCGCTCTAGATTGAGCGCCCCGGCCGACTTGAATTCGGGTTCTTGCTCGGCAGTAATGTAGATACGACCTATTGAGACCTCGTCTCTACGGTCACTCCATCTGCCGGCTCTGACCAACAAATTGAACATTGAGTCCATTCCTCCGTAGCTACAAAGCTGTCATTAAGCTGGCATAACCGAGCCAAAACCACCCATTCAGGCACAAAAAAGGCACTTGCGATAAACGCTAAGTGCCTGATTTGTATAGCTTGTTTGGTGGAGCCGGGGGGATTTGAACCCCCGTCCGCCAGTACTCCGCTGTCGGTACTACATGCGTAGCCGTTTCTATTAAGTTAACCCTCAGCGACCCGAAGGGCAGGGTGCTTTGGGCGAGTTGTGTAAGTTTTAGCCGCTTCGTCCACAACGTACTGCACGGCGATTCTGTTCTATATGACAATCACTTTGGGTTTACAGACATCCCCTGGTGATTGCTGGACCCGAAGGTACCAGAAGCTCAGGATCTAAAGCTGCTTACGCAGCGAGAGAGAATTCCTGGCCGTAGGTTTCGTCATTGGCAACTATAAGTAGTTGCAACAGTGGATTTACGAGTTCTGTTACCAACTCGGCATGCACCTAAAGTTTCGCGACCGGCGTCGAATCCTAAACGGCCCCGTGCCCGTTGCCCTGTGTATCAAAGTGAGCAACAAGCCTGTGCAGTGTACGCCAATGCGCCTCAGAAGGCCAACCGGAAGGTTGGCCGCGATTGATTTTGGGCTGGGATCATTCCTCAGTTTGCCATCGACAATGCCTGGCTGGCCTCGGTGGCGCACTTTTTGTAGTCCTTGGCGGCTTCTGACGCTTGGGCGCTGGCCAGCAGTCTTTTGATCTCATTTAAGTTGTTCGTGGTCGCTGGCAGCGTATTCACTTTGGCTTCGAGCTCTTGCAGCTTGCTCGTACACAGGTTGTTGTCCGCAGCAAATACGGGAGAGGCCAACATTGCAGCAGACATGAACAGACCAGCGAGTGCGGTGCGTTTCATGGGTATCTCCTTGTGCTGATGGTCTCGGTGCTGCCGTATGATCGGGCGGCTCGGCCGAGGTCGAAAAACAAGCCACGATTGAAATGGCCTACTTAAAAGACTACGAAGCTTCGCAGGAATTCGGTTTTCTCACAAAGGGTATGAAAAAACTGTTTGATAGGAGCGAAGGTACTAAAAAGCGGGGCAATTGCCCTCAATGCCGATCAGTTGAGCTAAACGCGATCTGTAGCAGCTGGCGAAGCCTGCGTTCGGCTGCGAAGCAGTCGTAAATCCTGCACACGCGGTTTGCCTGAAAGATCCGGGGGCTGATTTGACGACTGCTGCGCAGCCGAACGCAGGCTTCGCCAGCTGCTACAGGGGGTGTGTGTCACCTGAGATTTTCTTGACTGATTGGTATTGGGCAATTGGCCCTTGCCGCTGGTGAGCTTTTTTCGGGAACGCTTCTCTTCTTCGGCGGATTTGGCAGGGTGTCGATTTTTTTCACCGCGACACGGGCAGTTGGCAGCACCAAACCCTGGATGCAACAAAACCCGCATCTGGCGGGTTTTGGTTTGCTGCGTATTGGGTCGAGTCGGGGGATTTGAACTTCAGTTCGCCGGTACTCCGGTTACTTCCCGCCCTTGTTCGCGTTCTTGAGGTCCTGGATCGTCTGGGTGGTCTCGGCGATGCAATCATCAGTGCCTTTCTTGGTGCCTTTTGCCTGATCGGCCTTGGCTTGCTTGACGCTGTCCATGACCTGGTCAGTCATCTCCGGAGAGATCTGTGCTTTGGCATTTTCGATGGTTTTCAAGTTGACCGCACAGAGGTCTTCGGCGGCAAACGAGGTGGATGCCATCAGCGAGGCAGTAACGAACAGACCTAACAGTACAGAACGTTTCATGTGTATCTCCTTGAACTGAGGGTCCAGGCATCGCTGGCCATCAGGACGGGCTGCCGAGTGTGGGGACGGTCCCGAATGTGCGGGACTTGATCAGTGGACTGCGGCGCCGCGTCAGGGTTCTATTTTTTCTTTAGTTCGCCCGCGCCCGCGTCACCCGATCCACCAGGTAGACCAGCCCGTGGTAGTCAATGCCACCGTGTTGCGTCAGGCCGATCTCACAGGTGCGGCTGGTGGAAATCCCCTCGCTGCAGTGTTGCACCGCGTCCTTGAGCGTGCGCAGTGAATGGGCGTTCAGTTCCGGTGTGGTAAACCCCTTGTCCCCCGCAAACCCACAACAATGGATGCCTTCAGGGATGACCACGTTGTTGCTGCATTGACGCGCCAGATCAATCAATGCCTGGCTCTCGCCAAGGTGTTGCGTACTGCAGGTGACGTGCAGCGCAATCGGCGCTTCCTGGGGTGTGAAATCCAGTCGATCGATCAAGTGCGTACGAATGAAACGCACCGGGTCGTACAGGTCGAGTCGAACATCGCCCAGGTCCTGAACCAGGCGCAAGGTGCAGGGGCTGGTGTCGCAGTAGATCGGATCGAGCCCGCCGCGGCTGGCGTGCAGCAGCGCGCCAATCAATTCCTGGCGCTTGTGTTCGGCTTGTTCGGCGTAGCCTTTGGACGCGAAGGGCTGGCCGCAGCAGAGGCGGTCCTGGTTGTCCGGGAACACGACCTGGTAGCCGGCCTTTTCCAGCAGCCCACGGGTTTTGTCGTACAGCGACATTTGCTCTTTATCACCCGCCGCCGGGCCCATGACCCGCGAAACACATGCCGCGAGATACACCACCCGGGGGCGTTCGTCCGACACGCTCGGGCTGAAGCGAATGGCTTTTTCCGGCTGGGGCATGGCGTTGGTCCATTGCGGGACCTGGCCCTTGGACAGCCGCGTCAGCGTTGCCGACAGCTTCGCCAGGCGTGGTGCTCCCAGCAGCATGCGCGCACCGTTGGCCACGTGCAGGGTGAAGCGCGCACCTTGCAGCGCCGTGGCGAAGTTACCTTCCAGCCAGTTGGCGGTTTTCGTGTGTGTCGCCTTACGACTGCGGAGCTTTTTCACCAGCTCGCCGGTGTTGATGCCTACAGGACAACGTTGTGCACACAGCCCCGTGGCAGCGCAGGTGTCGATGCCCTGGTATTCGTAAGCGGCTTCGAGTTCGGTGGTGTCGACGCCGGCGCGTTGCTTCGCCTGAATATCGCGCCAGATCACGATGCGCTGGCGCGGGCTCAGGGTCAGGCCTTTCGACGGGCAGACCGGCTCGCAGAAGCCGCACTCGATGCACTTATCCACAATCTCGTCGGCGGCGGGCAACGGTTTCAGGTGCTTGAGGTGGATCTGTGGGTCGTTGCTGAGCACCACGTCCGGATTCAAAATGCCGTTCGGGTCGAGCAGGCGTTTGAGCTGCCACATCAACTGGTAGGCATCGCTGCCCCATTCCAGCTCAACGAAGGGCGCCATGTTGCGACCTGTGCCGTGCTCAGCCTTCAGCGAGCCACCGAACTCCACGGCGACCAATTGCGCCACGTCGTCCATGAACGCCTGATAGCGTGCGATTTCTTGCGGGTTGTTGAAGCCCTGGGTGAAGACAAAGTGCAGATTGCCTTCCAGCGCGTGTCCGAACAGGATCGCTTCGTCGTAGTGATGTTTGTCGAACAGCTCGATCAAGCGGTTCACGCCGATGGCCAGTTGCTCCACCGGGAAGGTCACGTCTTCGATGATCACCGTGGTGCCGGTTTTGCGCACCGCACCGACGGCGGGAAAGGTGTCTTTGCGGATCGCCCAGAGCCGGGCGTTTTCCACCGGGTCTTCGGTGAAGTCGACTTGTTTCTCCACCGGGAACGCGGTCAGGGACGCCATGATTTGCGCCAGTTGTTCGCGCAGTAACGTCGACGAGGCGGCGCGGGATTCGATCAACAGGGCGCAGGCATTGTTCGACAGCTGCTGTACGAAATCCGGCATGCCGGGTTTGTCCTGCACCGAGCGCAGGCTGCGACGGTCCAGCAGTTCCACGGCGGACACCGCTTGGCTTTTCAGTACGGTAACGGCGTTGCAGCAGGTTTCCACGTCCGGGAACACGATCAGCGCCGAGGCCTTGTTCGGGTGGTCGATGACCGTGTCGTAGGTCACCGCGCTGATGAAGCCGAGCGTACCTTCGGAGCCCACCAGCAAGTGGCTCAAGATATCCACAGGCTCGTCGAAATCCACCAGGGCGTTGAGCGACAGGCCGGTGGTGTTTTTCAGACGGTATTTGTGGCGGATTTTTGCCGCCAGTTCGGCATTGGCCCGGGTCTCGCGGCCCAGTGTCGCCAGACGCTCCAGCAGTTCGCCGTGGCTCTGACGAAACGCCGCCACACTGGCTGCATCTTCGGTGTCGAGACGGCTGCCATCGGCCAGCACCAGGCGAATGCCCGCCAGGGTGTGATAGGTATTTTGCGCCGTGCCGCAGCACATGCCGCTGGCATTGTTGGCGACGATGCCGCCGATCTTGCAGGCATTGATCGAGGCCGGGTCCGGACCGATCTTGCGTCCGAATGGCGCCAGCCACGCGTTAGCCTGCGCGCCGATTACGCCGGGTTGCAGGCGGATTTGCGTGCCTTGGCCACGAATCTCACGACCGTTCCAGTTCTCCCCCAGCACGATCAGCACGGAATCGCTGATAGCTTGCCCGGACAGGCTGGTGCCGGCCGCCCGAAAGGTCACCGGGACCTGATCCCGTTGCGCCAGTTTCAGCAAGGCAACCACTTCGTCTTCGGACTCGACGCGGATCACCAGTTTGGGCGTCAACCGGTAGAAACTGGCGTCGGTACCGAAGGCCAAGGTCGACAGCGGGTCGTCGAAACGTCGGTCTTGAGGGATCAGTTGCTGCGCATCACGCAGGAAAGCAGTCGGTAGTGTCATTGGTCCTCCAGGATCAATACCACCAGGTCTTTCGGACCGTGGGCGCCGTAGGCTAGCACTTGCTCGATGTCGGCGGTTTTCGACGGGCCGGACACCAGCAAGGCGTTGGTCGGCATGCCTTGGGCCCACTCGAACTCCTGCTGCACTTGATAGAAGTTGTCGCGGATTTCGCTGGCCTTGAGCAGGGCGAAATGCACTGGCGGCACCAGGCTCATCAAACGCGGTTCTTCCCGCGTCGGCCAGAGAATCAGGCTACCGGTCGCGGCGATTGCGCCGAGGGTGGTCGTGAGGCTGGCCGGGGTGTCGTTAAACAGTTCGGCTTTCCATTCCTCTACCGGGCGGTCGTAGGATTTGAGCGTTGGCAGGTCGGGATTGTTCGACCAGTGCCGAGTGACCCGTTGACCGTGAGGAGTGGTCGGTGCGATCAGCAGGCTCGGCAACTGACGATCCTGCAGCAGTTGTGCCAATAGCTCGGGCCAATCTTCGCCCGTAGTCAGATGGATTTCGGTGTGTACCGCTTCCATCAGTTTGCGCAGTTGCGGGATCCGTTGTTCAGGCGTGTAGGTGTAGGGCGCAGTCACCAGTTCGACGTCGAATTCGTCAGGCACCGGCGTAGTGCCGGTCAGGCTGTTCCGCAATTTGGCGAGGATGTTTTGCTTGGCGCTCATCAACGATCTCCCAGTTTGGCCAGATGCTCGCGGGCCATGTCATGCAGCGAGCGGGCAGCGGGTTTTGGCGCGCTGTGGTTTTGCGTCCACGGACCTAGATGACGCGGTGCGAGGGCGCGCAGGCGCGTGGCAAAGAAGCCGAACAGGCGATACAGCGTCGGCGAGCTGTTGAGCCGGGCCCAGGCGTTCCAGATAAAGCGTTCCTTGCGCGAGTACTTGCTGCCCTGGCCGCGCATCACCTGATGCGGGCTGTCCGGGGCCTTGACGTTCTCTTCGCGCAGGCGCCGCAGCAGGGCGGGGATCGGGATTTTTACCGGGCAGACTTCACCGCAGGCACCGCACAGCGACGACGCACTTGGGTGGTCCGGGACTTTCGCCAGGCCGACCAGGTGCGGGGTGATGATTTTGCCGATAGGCCCAGGGTAAACCTCGCCATAGGCGTGGCCGCCGATTCGGGTGTAGACCGGGCAATGATTCATGCAGGCGCCGCAGCGGATGCAGTTCAGGGTCTGGCGCAATTCGCTGTCGGCAAAGGCCTGGCTGCGACCGTTGTCGAGCAATACCAGGTGCACTTGCTGCGGGCCGTCGAGCTCATGTTCCTGGCGCGGGCCGGAGATCATGTTGACGTAGGTGGTGATGGGTTGGCCAAGGGCCGAACGGGTCAGCAGCGACAGCAGCGGTACCACGTCCCGCAGGTTTTCAACGACTTTTTCGATCCCGGTCACGGCAATGTGCACCGGCGGCACTGTGGTGGTCATGCGGCCGTTGCCTTCGTTTTCCACCAGCAGCAGGGTGCCGGTTTCGGCCACGGCGAAGTTGACGCCGGAAACGCCTATGTCCGCCTCGAAGAATTTCTGCCGCAAGACCTTGCGACCGATCTGAATGAGTTGGTCAACGTCCTTGGTGTATTCCACGCCAAGTTTGTCGTGGAACAAGGACGCGACCTGACCGGCATTCTTGTGGATCGCCGGCATAATAATGTGTGAAGGCTTCTCGTGGTCGAGCTGGACGATGTACTCGCCCATGTCCGATTCCAGGCATTCAATGCCCTGTTCAGCGAGGAAATGATTCATCTCCATTTCTTCGCTGACCATCGATTTGCCCTTGATCACTTGCCGCCCCTCGTGAGCGCGGATGATCGAGAGGACGATGCCATTGGCCTCGTCCACCGTTTCCGCCCAGTGCACTGTCACACCGTTGCGGGTCAGGTTCTGTTCAAGCTGCTCGAGCAGGTCGGGCAGCTTGGATAACGCACGGGCGCGGACCGCATTGCCCAGCGCTCGCAAATGTTCTCTTTCATGGGCATCGCTGAAGGACGCTGCCCGTTTTGCCATCAGTGAATCCATCGCACTGCGAAAGTTGTTTCGCAGTTGTGTGTCAGCCAACGCCTCGTGAGCCCGGGTCCGAAAGTCTTCTTCCACGGTAACCGTGGGAATAATCACCGAAGCGTTCATTGAACACCTCCGGTTCGCTGCCAAAGGAAGCTGGCCAGGTGTTGGCCGCGCAACGCTTGCTGCTGTTTCTCCAGCGAGCCGTTGATGTTCATCAAACAGCCGCAATCGGCACTCAGTACCTGGTGCGCGCCGGACTCCTTCAACGAGCGGGTCTTGTCAGCCACCATCGCGCCGCAAATGTCTGGCATACGGACGCTGAAAGTCCCGCCAAAGCCACAGCATTCACTTTCGTGGCTGTGATCGACCCGTTCCACATTGCCCAGCTGCGCCAACAACTCACGGCCGTGCAGGTGGGTGTTCATCTCCCGGCGTGCCGAGCACGAGGTGTGCAGCGCCACTTTCACCGGTGCGCCGCTGTCCTTGAACTGCACCTTGCAGACAAACAGCAGGAACTCGGCCAACTCGTAGGTCCGGGCCGCCAGGGCCTGGACCTGTTGCAACGTGTCCGGCTCGTCCTTGAACAAGTCGGCGTAGTGTTCGCGCAACATGCCCGCGCAAGAACCCGACGGCACCACCACCGGATAATCCCCGGCAAACAGCGCCAGTTGCGAGCGCGCCACGGTCCGGGCCTGCTCGGTGTAACCCGAGGTGTAGGCCGGTTGTCCGCAGCAGCTTTGCTCTTGCGGGTACTCGACACGAATGCCTTCGCGTTCCAGCAGGTGGATCGCGTCCATCCCGGCTTCGGGGTAGAACAAGTCCACCACGCAGGTCCCGAACAGGTACACCCGTGAAGGCTTCTCGCTGGGGTATTGCCGAGGCGTGGGCAGTGGCGGGGCGACGCGGGTCGCGTTCGGCACGGCGTTGTAAAAAAGCTCGCTCATCAGGCGTGTCTCTCGGCCGGTTATCCGTCCGTTGAGGCTGCTGAATATAGAGCCGGAAGCTTTCAGCAGCCTTACAGAGCGGGTGGTGAATAGCTGACGCCGGAATCGTGATCCAGCGTCGGTTTTTTCGGATTTGCTTAGGTCGCTGCCTGTGGTCCTTAGTGCACCAGCATGCCGGTGAGCCAGTAGGCCTGGACGTAGGTGATCAGCCCGACGATCGTTGCAAAGAACAGGCTGTGCTTGAGGGTGAAGCGGAACAGGTCCGATTCCTTGCCCACCAGCCCGGTCGCGGCGCAGGCCACGGCGATCGATTGCGGCGAGATCATCTTGCCGGTCACGCCGCCGCTGGTGTTCGCCGCGACCAGCAACACATCGCTGACGCCGATCTGGTGTGCGGTGGTTGCTTGCAAGGAGCTGAACAGTGCGTTGGACGAGGTATCGGAGCCGGTCAGGAACACGCCCAGCCAGCCGAGGAATGGCGAGAAGAACGGGAACGCCGCGCCGGTCGCCGCCAGCACCAGGGCCATGGTCGATGACATGCCCGAGTAGTTGGTGACGAAGGCGAATGCCAGCACCATGCCGATGGACAGAATCGGCCAGCGCAGTTCGTAGAAGGTTTCTTTTAAAGTGGTAAGACCAATTTTAAAGTTGATCTTCAGCACCAGCATCGAGATCAGTGCCGAGAAGAAAATCGCCGTGCCGGTGGCGGAAACCGGATCAAGTTTGAACACCGCCGGGATAGCGGTCGGGGCGGTCACGATCGGCGCGACCTTGATCACCAATTGATCCAGGTGCGGGATGGCGAAGTTGAAGACCCAGCTGTACATCGAGCCGCCCGCGGCAAACATCGCCTTGAACGGTTTCAGGGTCCAGATGGTGACCAGCACGGTGAGGATCAGGAACGGCGACCAGGCCTTGAAAATTTCCAGCAGGCTGTAGGGCGAAGCCACGGTGGTGCGCTTCTGGCCGAAACCGCCGACGCTGGCGGTGACCACGGAAGCCGAGACGGCGCCGGCGATGTGTTGGCCGGCGGCGCGTTTTGGCTGCCAGACTTTCAGGAACAGGGTCAGGGAAACCAGGCTGACCAGGGCCGAGGTGATGTCCGGCAGTTCCGGGCCGATGAAGTTCGAGGTGAAGAACTGGGTGATGGCAAAGCTCAAGCCTGCTACCAGCGCGGCCGGCCAGGTTTCCCGGACGCCGCGCAGGCCGTCCATCATGAATACCAGCCAGAACGGCACGAACAGTGACAGCAGCGGCAGTTGGCGGCCAGCCATGGCGCCGATCTTGAACGAGTCGATGCCGGTCACTTGCCCGGCGACGATGATTGGAATCCCCAGGGCGCCGAATGCCACTGGCGCGGTGTTGGCGATCAGGCACAGGCCCGCGGCGTACAGCGGGTTGAAGCCCAGTCCTACCAGCAGCGCGGCGGTAATCGCAACCGGCGCGCCGAAACCGGCGGCACCTTCCAGGAACGCACCGAAGCAGAAGCCGATCAGCAGCACTTGCAGGCGTTGGTCGTCGGTGATCGACAGCACCGAGCTGCGGATGACTTCGAACTGGCCGCTCTTGACCGTCAGTTTGTAGAGGAACACTGCCGCGACGATGATCCAGGCAATCGGCCACAGGCCGTAGGCAAAGCCATACCCGGCAGCGGCGAAGGCCATATCGACCGGCATCTGGAAGGCGAAGATCGCGACGGCAATGGATAAGGCCAGGGTGATGCTGCCGGCCACGTGTCCTTTAAGGCGAAACACGGCCAGGGCCAGGAAGAAAAATACGATGGGGATAACGGCCGCGAGCGCGGACACGCCGAGACTGCCGAGCGGGCTGTAGAGCTGTTGCCAGGTTTGCATATGGGGTGGCCCCTAATTGTTGTTGGTCAGGCACTGTCAGCGTTCTTGGTTAATTGGTAATACCAATTTACAATCGCTGTTGGCTAGGGTAAAAGCCTTGTAGGGGGTGTGTCAATTTGCCGCCCTGAAACTTTTGTCGAATAAGCGCGGCAGAACGCATCTGATCTGTTCGCTCAAGCGTCGTCTGGCAGGTGTCGTGACAGCGCCGATAGGCCAGAATAGAGAGCCCGGCGAGCTGCCGGGATCGTGGAGAAATCAGTTATGGGGTTTGATCAAATTCGTCAGCGCCGTTTGTCTGACGATATTGTCGAGCGGCTCGAGGGGATGATTCTCGAGGGCACGCTGAAGTCCGGTGAGCGCTTGCCGGCGGAACGTGCGTTGGCCGAGCAGTTCGGTGTGTCCCGCCCTTCGTTGCGCGAAGCGATTCAGAAACTGGCAGCCAAGGGCTTGCTGGTCAGTCGCCAGGGCGGCGGCAATTATGTGGTGGATTCCCTGGGCTCGACCTTCAGCGATCCGTTGCTGCATCTGCTGGAAAGCAACCCTGAGGCGCAGCGCGATCTGCTGGAGTTTCGCCATACCCTTGAAGCGTCCTGTGCTTATTACGCGGCATTGCGCGCCACCGATGTGGATCGCGAACGGCTGACCGCGGCATTCGACGAATTACAGGATTGCTACACGCGCCACGATGAAGTGAGTCGGGAGCAGGAGGGCGCGGCGGATGCAAAGTTCCACCTGGCGATCGCCGAAGCCAGTCACAACGCGGTGTTGCTGCACACCATTCGCGGGCTGTTCGATTTGCTCAAGCTCAACGTGGTGACCAACATTGGCGGCATGTACAAGCAACGCACCGAGACGCGCGACATGCTGATCAGTCAGCACCGGGAGCTGTACCTGGCGATTCTTGAGGGGCGTGCAGAGCAGGCGCGGGAAGTCTCCAGCCGGCATATTTTGTATGTGCAGGAAGTGTTGGAGGAAGTGCGTCAGGAAGTGCAGCGAATGGCTCGGGCGGAGAGGCGCAAGGGGATATGATCACGTTCAAACGCAAAAGATCGCAGCCTGCGGCAGCTCCTACAGGGATCGCGTTTCAACCCGATTTATCAGGCGAACACCAATCCGTAGGAGCTGCCGCAGGCTGCGATCTTTTCGCGAGCACCACAAAATTCAGACCAAAAGATTAATCTTCCTTGCCCTTGTTCCGTACATTTTGCAGGTGCAGGTGCAGGAAGTGCAGCGAATGGCTCGGGCGGAGCGGCGCAAGGGGACGTGATCGCGTTCAAACGCAAAAGATCGCAGCCTGCGGCAGCTCCTACAGTGATCGCGTTCCAGCCCGATTTATCAGGCGAACACAAAACCGTAGGAGCTGCCGAAGGCTGCGATCTTTTCGCGAGCACCACAAAATTCAGACCAAAAGATTAATCTTCCTTGCCCTTGTTCCGTACATTTTGCAGGTGCAGGAAGTGCTGGAGGAAGTGCAGTGCATGGCTCGGGCGGCGCGGCGCAAGGGGACGTGATCGCGTTCAAACGCAAAAGATCGCAGCCTGCGGCAGCTCCTACAGTGATCGCGTTCCAACCCGATTTATCAGGCGAACACAAATCCGTAGGAGCTGCCGAAGGCTGCGATCTTTTCGCGAGCACCACAAAATTCAGACCAAAAGATTAATCTTCCTTGCCCTTGTTCCGTACATTTTGCAGGTGCAGGAAGTGCAGCGCATGGCTCGGGCGGAGAGGCGCAAGGGGATGTGATCACGTTCAAACGCAAAAGATCGCAGCCTGCGGCAGCTCCTACAGTGATCGCGTTTCAACCCGATTTATCAGGCGAACACAAATCCGTAGGAGCTGCCGCAGGCTGCGATCTTTTCGCGAGCACCACAAAATTCAGACCGAAAGATTAATCTTCCTTGCCCTTGTTCCGTACATTTTGCAGGTGCAGGAAGTGCAGCGAATGGCTCGGGCGGAGAGGCGCAAGGGGATGTGATCGCGTTCAAACGCAAAAGATCGCAGCCTGCGGCAGCTCCTACAGTGATCGCGTTCCAACCCGATTTATCAGGCGAACACAAATCCGTAGGAGCTGCCGCAGGCTGCGATCTTTTCGCGAGCACCACAAAATTCAGACCAAAAGATTAATCTTCCTTGCCCTTGTTCCGCACCGCACGCTGCAACTCGCGACCGGCGTCGCGTTCGCGTTCGGTATCACGCTTGTCGTATTCCTTCTTGCCCTTGCCCAGAGCGATCTCGCACTTGACCATGTGCTTGCTCCAGTACCAGGACAGGCAGACGCAGGCGTAGCCTTTTTGCTGCACTGCCGTGGCCAGCTTTTCCAGCTCGCGGCGGTTGAGCAGCAATTTTCGGGTGCGGGTCGGATCAGCGATAACGTGGGTGCTGGCGGTCATCAGCGGCGTGATGTGGCTGCCGAGCAGCCAGGCTTCGCCATCCTTGAGCAGTACATAACTGTCAACCAGTTGTAGCTTGCTTGCCCGCAGACTTTTTACTTCCCAGCCGGCCAGGACCAGACCAGCCTCGAACTTGTGTTCGATGAAGTAATCGTGTCGCGCCTTTTTATTCTGCGCGATGGTCCCTGTTGGGTGTTTCTTCTGTTTAGCCATAGGGGCGGCATTATAGGGAGTTGCACGCGAGTCGGCTACGGTATCGCTACGTGCTTGAGCAGGTTGATTGAATCCCGGACAATGCGGCCTCTTTTTTGAACGCTTGGACGTGGTAACGATGTCGACAGACAAGGTTTCTGTCCACGGCAGTTGGGCTAGCCGCTGGGTCTTCATACTCGCCGCGACCGGTTCGGCCGTGGGGCTGGGTAGCATCTGGAAATTCCCGTACATGGTTGGCGTCTATGGCGGCGGCGCCTTCGTTCTCATGTTTTTGGTCTGCATCGCGCTGATCGGCGTGCCGGTCATGCTCGCTGAAACCCTGATCGGCCGCCGCGCCCGTCAAAGCCCGGCCAACGCCTTGAAGGTGTTGGCGATAGAGGCGGGGCATTCGGGCAAGTGGTCCTGGGGCGCATTCGCCGGGATGATCACGGCGTTGCTGATCCTGTCTTTCTATAGTGTGGTCGGCGGCTGGTCGCTGGACTACATCATCGACATGGGCCGTGGTGACTTCCAGGGGGTAACGTCGGATCAGGTCGGTGCTTATTTCGGCAATGTGATCGCTGATCCATGGCGCCTGACACTTTGGCACACGATGTTTATGCTGCTGTCCGCCGTGGTGATCGCCAAAGGCGTGGTCGCCGGGCTTGAACGCAGCCTTCGCATCATGATGCCGCTGCTGTTCGTGATGATTCTGGTGCTGCTGGGTTACAGCATGACCACCGGCCATTTCATGGAGGGCGTGCATTTCATGTTCGACTTCCACCCGGAAAAAGTCCTCGACGGCTTGCTGCCCGCCATGGGGCACGCCTTCTTTTCTCTGAGCGTGGGCGTCGGTTCGATCATGATCTACGGCGCCTATATGCCGAAGGGCTCATCGCTTTCCGGCACCGTGGTCGGCGTGGCGCTGCTCGATACCTTCGTTTCGCTGGTCGCCGGACTGGCATTGTTTCCGATTGTGTTCGCAGCCGGCCTGAACCCGAGCGAAGGCCCTGGGCTGATGTTCGTCAGCCTGCCCTTTGCCTTCGGTAACGTAGCGTTCGGCCAGTTGATGGGCGTAGTGTTCTTCGTACTGGTGGCGGTTGCGGCCTGGAGTTCGGCGATTTCATTGCTCGAACCGATGGTGGCTTACCTGGTTGAACGCACGAAAATCAGCCGCGCCTGGGTGACGTTCTGGCTGGCCTTTACCTGCTGGTTCGTCGGTCTGGGTACGGTGTTTTCCTTCAATATCTGGAAGCAAGCCAAGTTTTTCGTGAGCGAAGGCGGGATGTTCCATCTCTACCAATGGGGGGCGGTCGGTGGTCTGGACTTCTTTGGTGTGATCGATTTCTTCACCTCGCGGATCATGCTGCCTCTCGGCGGTTTGTGTTTCGTGGTGTTTGCAGGCTGGATCATGGGGCGTGAAGCGGTGCGCGACGAGTTGTCGATTCGCCGCCCGGTTCTATTTGCCCTGTCCCTGTTCTTGATGCGCTATGTGGCGCCCATCGGCATTCTTGTAGTGTTTGCCGCACAGCTGTGGAAGTGACGCTGACATGACGACCCATATTCAACGCTCGGCCCTGCTGCCGTATCCGGCGCAAGCCCTTTATGACCTGGTTAACGACGTGGCGCGTTATCCGGAATTCCTGCCGTGGTGCTCGGCTGCCGAAGTGCTGGAAAGCTCCCCTGAGCACATGCGCGCCAGTGTCGGCGTGGCCAAGGGCGGCCTGAGTCAGCATTTCGTGACCCGCAATACGCTGGTGCCCGGGCAATCAATCGAGATGAATCTGGAGGAAGGTCCGTTCAACCAGTTGCATGGTGTCTGGGTGTTCAAGCCGCTGGGTGAGAAGGCCTGCAAGATCAGCCTGGACCTGTCGTTCGACTACGCCGGGCCAATCGTGCGCGCAACGCTGGGGCCTTTGTTCAATCAGGCAGCGAACACGCTGGTCGATGCGTTTTGCCAGCGCGCCAAGCAGATCCATGGTTGAGTTGGTGATCGAGGTTGAGGTGGTGTATGCCGCCGTTGATCGTCAGGTGTTGCTGACGGTGGCCGTGCCCGCGGGCGCTACGGTTCGGGCTGCTCTGCTCGAATCTGGCGTGGGTGGCGAGTTTCCTGAGCTGGATCTGGCCGATTGTCCGGTCGGGATCTTCGGCAAGGTGATCGCTGATCCCGATACTCGTGTGGTTAAGGCAGGCGATCGCATCGAGATTTACCGTTCGTTGCTCGCCGACCCTAAAGAGGTGCGCCGCTTGCGCGCCGCCAAGGCGGCCGAGGCGAAGGCGCGAAACCAGTGATTCAATAAATGCCAGGCAATAAAAAACCCGGACATGCCGGGTTTTTTATTGCGTCGCAAATTATTGCGGCGTGGTTTCCAGCGGTGTTGGCGTCGGGACTGGAACGGTTTGTACACCGTCGACGTCCTTCTGGATCTGGTCCAGCAACGAACCTGGTTTCACCGGTTTTTCCGGTTTTGGCTTCTCGGTGTTTTCTGCAGGAGCGGTCACAGGAGTGCCGGTGTCCTTGCCGAGAATGGCTTCGTCGCGGCTCACGCCAGGCATGAAATCGCCGGACAGGCTGACGAGTTGGTCATTAGGGTTAAAGACAACGCTTATGCGTTCCTGTTGGCGATCACCACCACCCGGTTGCAGGCTATACAGGTAATCCCAGCGATCGGCATGGAACGTGTCAGTCAGCAGAGGGTTACCCATGATAAACCGTACTTGCCGGCGGGTCATTCCCGGGCGTAACTGGTCTATCATGTCCTGCGTGACGACATTGCCCTGCTGGATGTCGATTTTGTAAACCCCGGGAATGAACAACCGGCGAGTGCGAGCAGTCCCACGAAGGTGAAACTGGTTAGCAAGAGCTTGGTGTTTTGCATCGGTGGGCGACTTCCACTATCTTGGCTGGGACAACGTAAACGCCGATCATACCCGCATTAAGAGAAGCTGCGAAGCAGCATCGCGAGAAAGCTGACCATGGTTGAAAATAGCGAACTACGCAAAGCCGGCCTCAAAGTGACCCTGCCACGGGTCAAAATTCTGCAAATGCTCGACTCTGCCGAGCAACGCCACATGAGCGCCGAGGATGTTTACAAGGCGCTGATGGAGGCTGGTGAGGACGTCGGTCTGGCCACGGTTTACCGTGTACTGACTCAGTTCGAGGCAGCTGGGCTTGTGGTGCGACACAACTTCGACGGCGGTCATGCCGTCTTCGAACTGGACGACGGCAAGCATCACGACCATATGGTCAACGTCGAAACCAGTGAAGTGATCGAATTCTTCGACGAAGAAATCGAGCGTCTTCAGAAGGCGATCGTCGATAAATATGGTTTCGAGATGGTGGATCACAATCTCGTGCTGTACGTACGCAAGAAAAAGTAAGCATGTCGCGCGAACATGATGTTCGCGAAACGAGCGAAGGCGACCCCAGGGTCGCCTTCGTGCTTTCTGCCGATCTTAAATCTTTGCAGTGATGACCATTTTTTTCGCGTGAGCCAGGGATTCTTTCGTGAGATCGATGCCCCCCAGCATGCGTGCGACTTCTTCGACGCGATGGTTCTTGCTCAGCTTGGACACCGCCGTATGGGTGGCATCCTCACCGCGCACCTTGTGCACGAATAGATGCTGGTGACCTTGCGCCGCCACTTGCGGCAAGTGCGTGACCGTCAGCACCTGCCCGCGCTCCCCGAGCCGGCGTAGCAACTGGCCGACGATCTCGGCAGTCGGGCCGCCGATGCCCACGTCCACTTCGTCGAACACCAGGGTCGGAACCGGGAGGTCTGTGCGGTGATGACCTGGATGGCCAGGCTGATCCGTGACAGCTCGCCGCCCGAGGCTACTTTTGCCAGGGCTTTCATCGGTTGCCCGGGTTGGCACTGACCAGCAGCTCGACCTGCTCGAGCCCGTTGGGCAACAATTCGTTGCTGCTGTTGGGGCGCAGCTCGATGGTGAAGCGCCCGCCAGGCATGCCCAGGCGCTGGATTTCCTGCTCCACGGCGCTGGCCAGGTTGCCAGCGGCTTGGTGGCGCAGGTCGCTCAAGTCGCGCGCCTTCTCTTGATAATGACGGGCGTAGGACGCCAGTTCATCGCTCAGGCGTTCGATGGATTCGTCGTTGGCATTCAGGGTTTCGATTTCATCCAGCAGCTTTTGCTGCATCTCGGCGACTTCGGTCGGCTGGATGCGGTGTTTGCGCGCCAGGGTGTAGATCGCATCGAGGCGTTCTTCCAAGTACTGAAGGCGCGCCGGGTCGGCGTCGAAGTTGTCGAGGAAGCGGTTGAGTTCGCCGACCGCTTCTTCTACCTGGATCTGGGCGCTGGTCAGCAGGCTGCTGGCTTCGCCCAGGGCGCCGATCGAGTTGTTCACGCTCGACAAGCGGTTGAGGCTGGCGGTCAGGGCGTTCAGCACATTGCCGGAATCACTTTCGCTGCATTGCTCGACTACTTGTCGGCAGATGCCCAGCAAGGTTTCGGCATTGGTCAGGTTCTTGTGTTCCTGCTCAAGCTGCTCCAGCTCGTTTTCGCCGAGGCCGAGGTTTTCCAGCTCTTCGAGCTGATAGCTCAGCAATTGATGGCGGGCGCGCTGCTCGTCGCCGGAGTTGGACAGGCGGTCCAGTTCCTGGCGGGTCTGGCGCCAGCGCTGGGCGGCCAGCTGAACCTGGCGAGCCAGGTCGGTGGCGCCGGCGTATTCGTCGAGCAAGCGGCGGTGGGTGTCGGTCTTGAGCAGGGATTGGTGTTCGTGCTGGCTGTGGATATCGATCAGCAACTCGCCCAGGGCCTTGAGATCGCCGAGAGGGCAGGGCGTGCCGTTGATATAGCCGCGTGAACGACCTTCAGCCGTAATCACCCGGCGCAGGATGCACGGGCCGTCGCTTTCCAGGTCGCGCTCGGCAAGCCAGGCACTGGCTTCGGGGATGTCGATCAGGTCGAAAGTTGCGAGGATATCGGCCTTGTCGGCGCCGGGGCGAACCACGCCGCTGTCGGCGCGATCGCCCAGGGTCAGGCCCAGGGCATCGAGCATGATCGATTTGCCGGCGCCGGTTTCCCCTGTGATCACGCTCATCCCGCGATCAAGTTCGAGATCGAGATGTTCGACGATGGCGTAGTTGTGTACGGACAGGTGCACCAGCATAAAGGCCGCTCCCAGGCTTTAGGTCTGGTTATTTATACAGTGTTTTATTTGTGGCTGACAATGCCCTCTCTTAGCTCGATTTGCTTGATCCGACGAAATCGTTAGCGCATCGAGGAATGACAATGCTGCTCTTTTTGTAGGGTTAATCCTCCCCCACCCCTTGAAGCTGAATTTTGCGGCCCCATATAGCTGGGCAGAAGCGCGAGTTGAGCTCGCGGACGATATTGAAAGGAGAAAATCTATGGCTGACGAACAGACAGTGGATACGCAAAATCTCGACGCCGATCAGGCAGCCCAGGTTGCGGGTGATGAGCTGGCGGCTCGTGTACAAGTGCTCGAAGAGCAGTTGGCTGGTGCTCATGATCAGGCTTTGCGTGTAGCGGCTGATCTGCAGAACGTCCGCCGTCGCGCCGAGCAGGATGTCGAAAAGGCTCACAAATTCGCGCTGGAAAAGTTCGCTGGCGACCTGCTGCCGATCATCGACAGCCTGGAGCGTGGCCTGGAGTTGTCCAACCCGGACGACGAAAGCATCCGCCCAATGCGCGAAGGCATCGAGCTGACCCTGAAAATGTTCCAGGACACCCTGAAGCGTTATCAGCTGGAAGCGATCGATCCGCACGGCGAACCGTTCAACGCCGTTCATCACCAGGCGATGGCCATGCAGGAAAGCGCCGATGTAGAGCCCAACAGCGTGCTCAAGGTGTTCCAGAAGGGTTACCAGCTCCACGGTCGCTTGCTGCGCCCGGCCATGGTTGTGGTCAGCAAGGCACCTTCGCCGGTTTCGCCTTCGATTGATGAGCAGGCTTGAAATTAGCCGCAAGGCCCCCATTTAGAAGTCAAGCGTTTAAGTGCTACCGCAGTTAGCCACCACTGCTGCGGCAACCAAATCCAAAGTTTCGGGAGAGTTAACATGGGCAAAATTATCGGTATCGACCTGGGGACTACCAACTCCTGCGTCTCCGTGATGGAAAATGGCAAGGCAAAAGTTATCGAAAACGCTGAAGGCGCGCGCACCACGCCGTCGATCATTGCGTATGCCAACGATGGCGAGATCCTCGTTGGCCAGTCGGCCAAGCGTCAGGCTGTGACCAATCCGCATAACACCCTGTACGCGGTGAAGCGTCTGATCGGTCGCAAGTTCGACGAAGAAGTCGTACAGAAAGACATCAAGATGGTCCCGTACAAAATCGCCAAGGCTGACAACGGTGATGCCTGGGTTGAAGTAAACGGCCAGAAAATGTCGCCGCCGCAAATCTCGGCGGAAATTCTGAAGAAAATGAAGAAGACCGCCGAAGACTACCTCGGCGAGCCAGTGACCGAAGCGGTGATCACCGTTCCGGCCTACTTCAACGACAGCCAGCGCCAGGCGACCAAAGACGCCGGCCGCATTGCGGGCCTGGACGTTAAGCGCATCATCAACGAACCAACTGCAGCCGCTCTGGCTTACGGTATGGACAAGGCGAAAGGCGATCACACCGTGATCGTTTACGACTTGGGTGGCGGTACTTTCGACGTTTCCGTGATCGAAATCGCCGAAGTCGATGGCGAGCACCAGTTCGAAGTATTGGCCACTAACGGCGACACGTTCCTGGGTGGTGAAGACTTTGACATTCGTCTGATCGACTACCTCGTTGACGAATTCAAGAAAGAAAGCGGCATGAACCTCAAGGGTGACCCGCTGGCCATGCAGCGCCTGAAAGAAGCCGCTGAAAAAGCCAAGATCGAACTGTCTTCGAGCAATTCGACCGACGTGAACCTGCCGTACATCACGGCAGATGCCACCGGTCCCAAGCACTTGAACGTGAAAATCTCCCGCGCCAAGCTCGAAGCGCTGGTGGAAGACCTGGTTCAACGCACCATCGAACCTTGCCGCATCGCTCTGAAAGACTCCGGTATCGACGTTGGCGCGATCAACGACGTGATCCTGGTGGGCGGTCAGACCCGTATGCCACTGGTTCAGAAGCTGGTGACCGAGTTCTTCGGTAAAGAAGCTCGTAAAGACGTGAACCCGGACGAAGCGGTTGCCATGGGTGCTGCCATCCAGGGCGCGGTATTGGCCGGTGATGTGAAAGACGTTCTGCTGCTGGACGTCAGCCCGCTGACCCTGGGTATCGAAACCATGGGTGGCGTGATGACTGCGCTGATCGAGAAAAACACCACGATTCCTACCAAGAAATCGCAAGTGTTCTCGACTGCCGACGACAACCAGGGCGCCGTGACCATTCACGTGCTGCAAGGTGAGCGTAAGCAAGCCGCTCAGAACAAGTCCCTGGGCAAGTTCGACCTGGCCGAGATTCCACCAGCACCACGTGGCGTGCCACAAATTGAAGTGACCTTCGACATCGATGCCAACGGCATCCTGCACGTAGGCGCCAAAGACAAGGCGACCGGCAAGACTCAGTCGATCGTGATCAAGGCCAACTCCGGTCTGTCCGAGGAAGAGATTCAGCAGATGATTCGCGATGCTGAAGCCAACGTCGACGAAGATCGCAAGTTCGAAGAGCTGGCCGCTGCCCGTAACCAGGGCGATGCACTGGTTCACTCGACGCGCAAAATGGTCGCTGATGCTGGCGACAAAGTGACCGCTGAAGAGAAGACTGCAATCGAAGCGGCCGTAGTTGCCCTGGAAGCCGCCGTCAAAGGCGACGACAAGGCTGCTATCGACGCCAAGGTTGAAGAGCTGTCGAAAGTCTCCGCGCCAGTGGCTCAGAAAATGTACGCCGAGCAGGCTCAGCCAGCTGAAGGCGCTGCACCGCACGACGAAAAAGCTGAAAAAGCTGACGACGTTGTCGATGCTGAGTTCGAAGAAGTCAAAGACCACAAGTAAGTTGTTGGTCGGCCAGTTGACTGCCTTTGGGCAGTGACTGGTAGGATGTCGCCGCGCGGGGGCTTGCTCCCGCGTTGGCGTGTCTGGAGTAAGCGAATTTTTACAGCATGCGACAGCGTTCGCGTGCTGGTGGTATGGCCGAAGATGCTCCTGCTTTTCGAGCCGCAAGTACCGCATTGAATCAAAGACCAGGATCGTTGAATTGACGTGAGTTGGGTCCGGGCCTGTATTGGGGCTCAACGAGTTTGGCGAAGCTCAGGAGGGGTTTGCCGAACGTCCTTAAGAGTGCAAAGACTTATGGCAAAGCGTGACTATTACGAAGTATTGGGTGTTGAGCGCGGCTCAAGCGAAGCAGACCTGAAAAAGGCCTACCGTCGCCTGGCGATGAAGCATCACCCGGACCGTAATCCCGATGACAAAGCGTCGGAAGAGATGTTCAAGGAGGCCAACGAGGCCTACGAAGTGCTGTCCGATTCCAGCAAGCGCGCGGCATACGACCAATACGGTCATGCCGGTGTCGACCCAAGCATGGGCGGCGGCGGTGCCGGTTTTGGCGGTCAGAACTTCTCCGATATCTTTGGCGATGTCTTCAGTGACTTCTTCGGTGGCGGTCGCGGCGGTTCCCGTGGCGGCGCCCAGCGCGGCAGCGACCTGCGTTACACCCTGGAGCTGAACCTGGAAGAAGCGGTGCGTGGCACGACCGTGAATATCCGTGTTCCGACACTGGTCAACTGCAAGCCGTGCGACGGCTCCGGTGCCAAGAAAGGCTCCGCGCCGATCACTTGCCCGACGTGTGGCGGGATCGGTCAGGTCCGCATGCAGCAAGGCTTTTTCTCGGTGCAGCAGACCTGCCCGCGCTGCCATGGCCAAGGCAAGATCATTTCCGATCCGTGCGACTCCTGTCACGGCGAAGGTCGTGTCGAAGAGTACAAGACCCTTTCCGTCAAAGTGCCGGCCGGTGTGGATACCGGTGACCGCATTCGCCTGTCCGGCGAAGGCGAGGCGGGTGCCCAGGGCGGCCCGACTGGCGACCTGTACGTGGTGATCAACGTGCGCGAGCACGCGATCTTCCAGCGCGACGGCAAGCACCTGTTCTGCGAAGTGCCGATCAGCTTTGTCGATGCGGCATTGGGCGGCGAGCTGGAGATTCCGACTCTTGATGGTCGGGTCAAACTGAAAATCCCGGAAGGGACTCAGACCGGCAAGCAGTTCCGTGTTCGCGGCAAAGGCGTGGCGCCGGTGCGTGGCGGCGGTGCTGGCGACCTGATGTGTCGTGTGGCGGTCGAAACCCCGGTCAACCTGGGTCGTCGTCAGCGCGAATTGCTGGAAGAGTTCCGCAGCTCCCTGGCGGATGACAACAGCCATTCGCCAAAAACCACCGGTTGGTTCGAAGGCGTGAAGCGCTTCTTCGGCGATTTGTAAGGAGTCGGCATGCGACGTATAGCTGTGATGGGCGCTGCCGGGCGCATGGGCAAGATCCTGGTCGAAGCGGTGCAGCAACGCGCGCCGCTGACGGGCCTGACGGCAGCCATCGTGCGCCCTGGCAGCACGCTGATTGGCGTGGATGCTGGCGAGCTGGCCTCGCTCGGGCGGATCGGCGTGCCGCTGTCCGGTCATGTGGAGGCGGTAGCTGAGGAGTTCGATGTGTTGATCGACTTCACGTTGCCGCAAGTCATGCTGAAAAACCTGGCGTTCTGCCGTAAGGCAGGCAAAGCCATGGTCATCGGTACGACCGGGCTGGATGCGGCGCAGAAGCAGTTGCTGGCCGAGGCGGGCAAGGATATTCCGATCGTGTTCGCGGCTAACTTCAGTGTCGGCGTGAACCTGTCGCTGAAGCTGCTCGACATGGCCGCTCGTGTGCTGGGCGATGAAGCGGATATTGAAATCATCGAGGCCCATCATCGGCACAAGATCGACGCACCCTCAGGTACGGCGCTGCGCATGGGTGAAGTGATTGCCAGTGCGCTGGATCGTGATCTGCAGAAGGTTGCAGTCTATGGGCGTGAAGGCCATACCGGTGCTCGCGAGCGCGAGACCATCGGTTTTGCCACCGTTCGTGGTGGTGATGTGGTCGGTGATCATACGGTGCTGTTTGCCTGCGAGGGCGAGCGACTTGAGATCACGCACAAGGCGTCCAGTCGCATGACCTTCGCCAAGGGTGCGGTACGTGCTGCATTGTGGCTGGATGGGCGAGTGCCCGGCCTCTACGACATGCAAGACGTGCTCGACCTGCGTTAAGATGCCCCCGGAATCGGGTTCAAACAGCGTTTTGAGCCCGGTTTTACACCGCCAAGCGACGTCCTGTCGCATTCCCCGGCCTTTAAGGCTCATTGGCGGTAGACCAAAAATGCCTTTTTCTGTAAGCTACAGCTTTAGTGTGTCCACTAAAAGCGCGCAGAATAATTCAGTGAAGAAGCGGGGTGACGTGTCCATACGTCACTCCGCTTTTTTACAACCTGCGATCGCCCTTTCAGGCTTTATTTACGGGAGGTCTTCTTGACTAAGCCAGCCATACTCGCCCTTGCTGATGGCAGCATTTTTCGCGGCGAAGCCATTGGAGCCGACGGTCAAACCGTTGGTGAGGTGGTGTTCAACACCGCCATGACCGGCTATCAGGAAATCCTTACCGATCCTTCCTACGCCCAACAGATCGTTACCCTGACTTACCCGCACATCGGCAACACCGGCACCACGCCGGAAGATGCCGAGTCCGACCGCGTCTGGTCCGCTGGCCTGGTTATCCGTGACCTGCCACTGGTTGCGAGCAACTGGCGTAACACGATGTCCTTGTCCGACTACCTGAAAGCCAACAACGTTGTGGCGATCGCGGGTATCGACACCCGCCGCCTGACACGCATCCTGCGTGAGAAAGGCGCGCAGAACGGCTGCATCATGGCCGGCGACAACATCTCGGAAGCAGCCGCCATCGCCGCTGCCCAGGGTTTCCCTGGCCTCAAAGGCATGGACCTGGCAAAAGTCGTCAGCACCAAAGAGAAGTACGAGTGGCGCTCGACTGTCTGGGACTTGAAAACCGATAGCCACGCGACCATCGACGCCTCCGAGCTGCCGTACCACGTGGTGGCCTACGACTACGGCGTCAAGCTGAACATCCTGCGCATGTTGGTCGAGCGCGGTTGCCGCGTGACCGTAGTGCCGGCGCAGACCCCTGCCGCAGACGTTCTGGCGATGAAGCCGGACGGCGTGTTCCTGTCCAATGGCCCGGGTGACCCCGAGCCTTGCGACTACGCGATCCAGGCGATCAAGGATGTGCTCGAAACCGAAATTCCGGTGTTCGGCATCTGCCTCGGTCACCAACTGCTGGCCCTGGCCTCCGGCGCCAAGACCCTGAAAATGGGGCACGGCCACCACGGTGCCAACCACCCGGTCCAGGATCTGGACACCGGCGTTGTGATGATCACCAGCCAGAACCACGGTTTTGCGGTAGACGAAGCGACCCTGCCAGCCAACGTCCGGGCGATCCACAAATCGCTGTTCGACGGCACCCTGCAAGGGATCGAGCGTACCGACAAGAGCGCCTTCAGCTTCCAGGGTCACCCTGAAGCCAGCCCTGGCCCGAACGACGTAGCGCCGCTGTTTGATCGCTTCATCAACGAAATGGCCAAGCGACGCTGATCGCGGGCACTGATGCAGCAAAGCTTGAGGGTGGTCCCGCACTGGCGACCCCCTCAAGGCTTCACAGATTGAACAAGACGGCTTGCCGACTGACCTGCGGATTTGAGTGACAAACCCATGCCAAAACGTACAGACATAAAAAGCATCCTGATTCTCGGCGCTGGCCCGATCGTGATCGGCCAGGCCTGTGAATTCGACTACTCCGGCGCCCAGGCCTGCAAAGCCCTGCGCGAGGAGGGTTACCGCGTCATCCTGGTGAACTCCAACCCGGCGACCATCATGACCGACCCGGACATGGCCGACGCCACGTACATCGAGCCGATCAAGTGGCAGACCGTTGCCAGGATCATCGAGAAAGAGCGTCCGGACGCGCTGCTGCCGACCATGGGTGGCCAGACTGCCTTGAACTGCGCACTGGACCTGGAGCGCGAAGGCATTCTGGAGAAGTTCGGCGTAGAGATGATCGGCGCCAACGCTGACACCATCGACAAGGCTGAAGACCGTTCGCGCTTCGACAAGGCGATGAAATCCATCGGCCTGGACTGCCCGCGTTCGGGTATCGCCCACAGCATGGAAGAGGCCAACGCGGTACTCGAGAAGCTGGGCTTCCCGTGCATCATCCGTCCGTCCTTCACCATGGGCGGCACCGGTGGCGGTATCGCTTATAACCGCGAAGAGTTCGAAGAAATCTGCGCCCGTGGCCTGGACCTGTCGCCGACCAAAGAGCTGCTGATCGACGAATCCCTGATCGGCTGGAAAGAATACGAGATGGAGGTTGTCCGCGATAAGAAGGACAACTGCATCATCGTCTGCTCCATCGAAAACTTTGACCCGATGGGCGTGCACACCGGTGACTCGATCACTGTTGCGCCAGCGCAGACCCTGACGGACAAGGAATACCAGATCATGCGTAACGCCTCTTTGGCGGTACTGCGTGAGATCGGCGTGGAAACCGGCGGCTCCAACGTCCAGTTCGGCATCTGCCCGGACACTGGCCGCATGGTGGTCATCGAGATGAACCCGCGGGTATCCCGTTCCTCGGCCCTGGCGTCGAAAGCCACCGGTTTCCCGATCGCCAAGGTCGCGGCAAAACTGGCGGTCGGTTACACCCTCGACGAACTGTCGAACGACATCACTGGCGGTAAAACCCCGGCGTCCTTCGAGCCGTCGATCGACTACGTCGTGACCAAGCTGCCACGTTTCGCCTTCGAGAAATTCCCGAAAGCCGACGCACGCCTGACCACTCAAATGAAGTCGGTCGGTGAAGTCATGGCCATCGGCCGGACCTTCCAGGAATCCCTGCAGAAAGCCCTTCGCGGTCTGGAAGTGGGCGTTTGCGGCCTGGACGAGAAGCTCGACCTGAGCAACCCGGAAAGCATGAGCGTGCTCAAGCGCGAACTGACCGTGCCGGGCGCCGAGCGTATCTGGTACGTGGCTGACGCTTTCCGCGCCGGCCTGTCGGTCGAAGACATCTTCGGCATGAACATGATCGACCCGTGGTTCCTGGTCCAGATCGAAGATCTGATCAAGGAAGAAGAGAAGGTCAAGACCCTGGGTCTGGCCAGCATCGACCGGGACATGATGTTCCGCCTCAAGCGCAAAGGCTTCTCCGACATGCGTCTGGCCAAGCTGCTGGGCGTGACCGAGAAAAGCCTGCGTCGCCACCGCCACAAGCTGGAAATCTTCCCGGTCTACAAGCGCGTTGACACCTGCGCGGCCGAGTTCGCCACCGACACCGCTTACCTCTACTCGACTTACGAGGAAGAGTGCGAAGCCGCACCGTCGGGCCGCGACAAGATCATGATCCTGGGCGGCGGTCCTAACCGTATCGGCCAGGGCATCGAGTTCGACTACTGCTGCGTACACGCGGCACTGGCCCTGCGCGCCGACGGTTACGAGACCATCATGGTCAACTGCAACCCGGAAACCGTATCCACCGACTACGACACCTCCGATCGCCTGTACTTCGAGCCAGTCACCCTGGAAGACGTACTGGAAATCGTCCGCGTCGAGAAGCCGAAAGGCGTGATCGTCCAGTACGGCGGCCAAACCCCGCTGAAACTGGCGCGTGCCCTGGAAGAAGCCGGCGTGCCGATCATCGGCACCAGCCCGGACGCTATCGACCGTGCCGAAGACCGTGAGCGCTTCCAGCAAATGGTTGAGCGCCTGAACCTGCGTCAGCCGCCTAACGCTACCGTGCGCAGCGAAGACGAAGCGATTCGCGCCGCGGCCAAGATCGGTTACCCGCTGGTGGTTCGTCCGTCCTACGTACTGGGCGGTCGTGCGATGGAAATCGTCTACGAAGAAGAAGAGCTCAAGCGCTACCTGCGTGACGCCGTGAAAGTGTCCAACGACAGCCCTGTGCTGCTCGACCACTTCCTCAACTGCGCCATCGAAATGGACGTGGATGCAGTTTGCGACGGCACCGACGTGGTGATCGGTGCGATCATGCAGCACATCGAGCAGGCTGGTGTTCACTCCGGTGACTCCGCGTGCTCCCTGCCGCCGTACTCCCTGCCTGGGCACATCCAGGACGAGATGCGCGAACAGGTCAAGAAAATGGCCCTGGAACTGGGCGTTGTCGGCCTGATGAACGTTCAGTTGGCGCTGCAAGGCGAAGACATCTACGTCATCGAAGTCAACCCGCGCGCTTCCCGTACCGTGCCGTTCGTGTCCAAGTGCATCGGTGTTTCCCTGGCCATGATCGCGGCTCGCGTGATGGCGGGTAAAACCCTGAAGGAAATCGGTTTCACCAAAGAAATCATTCCGAACTTCTACAGCGTGAAAGAGGCGGTGTTCCCATTCGCCAAATTCCCTGGTGTGGACCCGATCCTGGGCCCGGAGATGAAGTCCACCGGTGAAGTGATGGGTGTGGGCGATACCTTCGGCGAAGCGTTCGCCAAGGCCCAGATGGGCGCCAGCGAAGTGCTGCCGACCGGCGGTACCGCGTTCATCAGCGTGCGTGACGACGACAAGCCACTGGTTGCGGGCGTAGCCCGTGATCTGATCAACTTGGGCTTCGAAGTGGTTGCCACTGCCGGCACGGCCAAGGTGATCGAGGCCGCAGGCCTGAAAGTGCGTCGAGTGAACAAGGTGACCGAAGGTCGTCCGCACGTGGTCGACATGATCAAGAATGACGAAGTCACCCTGATCATCAACACCACCGAAGGTCGTCAATCGATCGCTGATTCGTACTCCATTCGTCGTAATGCCTTGCAGCACAAGATCTACTGCACCACCACCATTGCTGCTGGCGAAGCTATCTGTGAAGCGTTGAAGTTCGGTCCCGAGAAGACTGTGCGCCGCTTGCAGGACCTACACGCAGGATTGAAGGCATGATCAAATACCCAATGACCGTCCAGGGCGCCAAAGCCCTGGAAGAGGAACACGCTCACCTGACCAAGGTCGTCCGTCCGAAGCTCAGCCAGGACATCGGTACGGCCCGCGAGTTGGGTGACCTGAAGGAAAACGCCGAATACCACGCTGCTCGCGAGCAGCAGGGTATGGTCGAGGCGCGGATCCGTGACATCGAAGGCCGTATGCAGAATGCGGTGATCATTGATGTCACGACCATTGCTCACACCGGCAAAGTGATATTCGGTACCACCGTTGAAATCGCCAACGTCGAAACTGACGAAACCGTCACTTACCACATCGTGGGTGAGGACGAGGCTGACTTCAAACAGGGCAAGATTTCGGTGGGTTCGCCACTGGCTCGCGCCTTGATCGCCAAGCAGGAAGGTGACGTGGTCGCGGTCAAAACGCCTGGTGGCGTTATCGAGTACGAGATTGTCGAAGTCCGCCACATCTGAAAGAAGGCGCCCGCTGCGTGCGGGCGCCATGCTTTGGCAATTGGCCCAGATGTTGTGGGTTGGCGGCCTGTGGCTGTTGCATATCGGTCTGCTGCCGGCGTTGGGCAAATTTGGCCTGGCGCCGCTGCTGATCGATGAAATTGAAGACATGCTTGATGCGCTGATGGTGGGGTTCGCCACAGCGTGTGTGATTTCTCAGGCTTTGGTGCTGGTTCAGGCCAAGGGCCTTGCCAGTCTATGGCGGGATATTCGCGGACAACTGCTGCTGATGGCGCTCTATGCGTGCGCGATGTATTTCGTCGTGCGCTTCGATTGGCCGGGTGCAGTGCGCTGGGAAGAGTTCAGCTATCTGGTCCTGGGTTTTTCCGGGTTGGTGCTGGTGTTGCAGCCGGTACCGGGATGGAGTGGCAGGGTGCGCGAAGCACACCCTTGACCCTTGCCATCACTTGAAGCGATGGACGTTCGACAGCTGCTTGTTGACGCTGAAGTTCTTGCGGTAAATCAGTGCCATCTTGCCGATGACCTGAACCAGGTCTGCTTTGCCGACCTTGCACAGTTCTGCAATGTTCGCCAGGCGTGACTCGCGATCGAGGATGTTGAGCTTGATTTTAATCAGCTCGTGATCCGCCAGCGCGCGTTCAAGTTCGGCTAACACACCTTCAGTCAAACCGTTGTCAGCCACAGTCAAAACTGGTTTCAGATGGTGGCCAATGGATTTGTACTGTTTCTTCTGCTCTTGAGTGAGCGGCATAATCTGACCCCTGCGTCTGATCTTGTAAAAAGCGGCGGCCAGTTTACCCGAGCGAGTCCGGGACCGCCCAGTTAATCACGACCCGTTTTATTTTAGAGGTGGCCCGTGGCCCGTTCCAAGACAAGCCTTAAGTGGCTGCAAAGACATGTCAATGATCCCTATGTGAAGCAGGCGCAGAAGGATGGTTACCGCTCGCGTGCGAGTTACAAGCTTCTGGAGGTCCAGGAGAAATACAAACTGATCCGTCCAGGCATGAGTGTTGTCGACCTGGGAGCGGCGCCCGGCGGCTGGTCGCAGGTCACTAGTCGGCTGATCGGTGGTCAGGGACGTCTGATTGCCTCGGACATCCTGGAAATGGACAGCATTCCTGACGTGACTTTCATCCAGGGTGACTTCACCCGGGACGACGTGCTCGCTCAGATCCTTGAAGCCGTTGGTAATTCGCAGGTGGACCTTGTGATTTCCGATATGGCCCCCAATATGAGTGGTACGCCTGAGGTGGACATGCCGAAAGCCATGTTTCTATGTGAGCTGGCGCTTGATCTGGCGGCTCGGATACTCAAGCCGGGTGGTAATTTCGTGATCAAGGTGTTTCAGGGCGAAGGGTTTGATGCTTACGTGAAGGACGCTCGTCAGAAATTCGACAAGGTCCAGATGATCAAGCCGGACTCTTCCCGTGGCAGTTCCCGCGAGCAATACATGCTGGCTTGGGGCTACCGCGGCCGTAGTGAGTAAATCGAGGTTTTTTAGCGGGTCGATAGGTTTTTCGCATTTCGCCCTGCGAGCATTAGCGAATATTGTGTAGTAAGTGTTTCACAAAGGGTTACAGACGGCGCCTGCCAGAGCCGTAGGTAATGTAGTAAGTTAGGCCGGTGAATATCATGCGAAGCGCGCGCCAGTAGCGGAGCTTGCTTCAGAGGGTAGTTAATTGAACGATATGGCAAAGAATCTGATCCTGTGGTTGATCATCGCGGCTGTCCTTGTGACGGTGATGAACAACTTCTCCAGCCCTAACGAGCCGCAGACCCTCAACTATTCCGACTTCATCCAGCAGGTCAAGGATGGCAAGGTCGAGCGCGTAGCCGTGGACGGCTATGTGATTACCGGCAAGCGCAACGATGGGGACAGCTTCAAGACCATTCGTCCGGCAATTCAGGACAATGGCCTGATCGGCGACCTGGTGAACAACCACGTCGTGGTCGAAGGCAAGCAGCCGGAACAGCAAAGCATCTGGACCCAGCTCCTGGTTGCCAGCTTCCCGATCCTGGTGATCATCGCCGTGTTCATGTTCTTCATGCGGCAGATGCAGGGCGGCGCTGGTGGCAAGGGCGGACCGATGAGCTTTGGCAAGAGCAAGGCGCGCCTGCTCTCCGAAGATCAGGTGAAAACCACCTTGGGTGACGTTGCCGGTTGCGACGAAGCCAAGGAAGAAGTCGGTGAGCTGGTCGAGTTCCTGCGTGATCCGGGCAAGTTCCAGCGTCTGGGTGGTCGCATTCCTCGCGGCGTGCTGATGGTCGGTCCTCCGGGTACCGGTAAAACCTTGCTCGCCAAGGCGATTGCCGGTGAAGCCAAGGTGCCGTTCTTCACGATCTCCGGTTCCGATTTCGTCGAAATGTTCGTCGGTGTTGGTGCCAGCCGTGTGCGTGACATGTTCGAACAAGCCAAGAAGCACGCGCCATGCATCATTTTCATCGATGAAATCGACGCCGTCGGTCGCCACCGTGGCGCCGGCATGGGTGGCGGTCACGATGAGCGCGAGCAGACTCTCAACCAGTTGCTGGTAGAGATGGACGGCTTTGAAATGAATGACGGCATCATCGTGATTGCTGCAACCAACCGTCCGGACGTTCTGGACCCTGCGTTGCTGCGTCCGGGTCGTTTCGACCGTCAGGTTGTGGTCGGCTTGCCGGACATCCGTGGTCGTGAGCAGATCCTCAAGGTTCACATGCGCAAAGTGCCGATGGGTGAGGATGTCGCTCCGGCCGTGATCGCTCGTGGTACACCTGGTTTCTCCGGTGCCGACCTGGCCAACCTGGTAAACGAAGCGTCGTTGTTCGCTGCCCGTACCGGCAAGCGCATCGTTGAGATGAAAGAGTTCGAACTGGCCAAAGACAAGATCATGATGGGCGCCGAGCGCAAATCGATGGTCATGTCCGAGAAAGAGAAGCAGAACACTGCTTACCACGAGGCTGGCCACGCTATCGTTGGTCGCGTCGTGCCTGAGCATGACCCGGTCTACAAGGTGTCGATCATTCCGCGCGGTCGTGCGCTGGGTGTGACCATGTTCTTGCCGGAAGAAGATCGCTACAGCCTGTCCAAGCGAGCACTGATCAGTCAGATCTGCTCGTTGTACGGCGGCCGTATCGCTGAAGAGATGACCCTGGGCTTTGACGGCGTTACCACCGGTGCGTCGAACGACATCATGCGTGCAAGCCAGATTGCACGGAACATGGTGACCAAGTGGGGCCTGTCGGAAAAACTCGGTCCATTGATGTACGCTGAAGAAGAGGGTGAAGTGTTCCTCGGTCGTGGCGGCGGTGGTCAGAGTGCAAGCTTCTCCGGTGAGACGGCCAAGCTGATCGACTCCGAAGTACGCAGTATCATTGATCAGTGCTACGGCACCGCCAAGCAGATCCTCACGGATAACCGTGACAAGCTCGACGCCATGGCGGATGCCCTGATGAAGTACGAGACGATCGACGCCGATCAGATCGACGACATCATGGCCGGTCGTACGCCTCGTGAGCCGCGTGACTGGTCGGGTGGCGGTGCCGGTACCTCCGGAACACCTCCGGTGGCGCAGGATCCGCGTCCGGAAACACCGATCGGCGGTCCGGCTGCTGACGTTTAAGGTTTGAAATGACTTCTGTTCAGTCCCTGACCCGGTTGCCTTGCGGCAACCGGGTTCTTGATTTGGCCCATACGCATGTCATGGGCATTCTCAATGTCACTCCCGATTCCTTTTCTGATGGCGGCCGATACAGCCAGCTCGATGCAGCGCTGCGCCACGCCGAAGCGATGGTAGCGGCTGGTGCGACGCTGATCGATGTCGGCGGTGAGTCGACCCGGCCTGGCGCCAGGGCGGTTTCACCGCTCGAAGAGCTTGAGCGCGTTGCGCCGATTGTCGAGCGCATCAATCGCGAGCTGGATGTGATCATCTCGGTTGATACTTCCACGCCGGCAGTCATGCGCGAAACTGCGCGACTAGGCGCCGGGTTGATCAATGATGTGCGGTCATTGCGACGTGACGGTGCCCTGGATGCTGCGGCGGCGACTGGTCTTCCGGTGTGTCTGATGCATATGCTCGGCGAGCCGGGCGACATGCAGGACGATCCGCAGTATCGCGATGTGACGAAAGAGGTGGGTGAGTTTCTCGCCGAGCGCATGGCGCAGTGTGCGTCAGTGGGGATTGCGGCTGAACGGATCATTCTTGATCCGGGTTTCGGTTTCGCGAAAACCCTGCAGCACAACCTAAGCTTGTTCAAACACATGGAAGCCTTGCATGCCTTGGGGCGGCCCCTGTTGGTAGGGGTTTCGCGAAAGAGCATGATAGGTCAGGCCTTGAATCGTCCGGTTGGCGAACGTCTGTATGGCGGTCTGGCGCTGGCAGCGCTGGCTTCGGTCAAGGGCGCGCGCATATTGCGCGTTCATGATGTGGCCGAAACAGTCGATCTCGTACGGATGATCGCCGCAGTAGAATCAGCCGAATAAGAATGATGGAGCACTTATGACTAAGAAATATTTTGGCACCGACGGCATTCGTGGTCGGGTCGGCGAATATCCGATCACTCCGGACTTCATGCTCAAGCTCGGCTGGGCCGCCGGCATGGCATTCCGCAAGATGGGTGCCTGCAAGGTGCTGGTAGGCAAGGACACTCGAATTTCCGGGTACATGTTCGAATCGGCACTTGAAGCCGGGCTGACTTCGGCCGGTGCCGACGTGATGCTCCTGGGGCCCATGCCGACACCGGCCATTGCCTACCTGACACGTACTTTCCATGCCGAAGCCGGCATCGTGATCAGTGCTTCGCACAATCCACACGATGACAATGGCATCAAGTTTTTCTCCGGGAAGGGCACCAAGCTTCCGGATGAAGTCGAGTTGATGATCGAGGAGTTGCTCGATACCCCTATGACCGTGGTTGAGTCGAGCAAGATCGGCAGGGTGTCGCGTATCAATGATGCCTCGGGCCGTTACATTGAATTCTGCAAGAGTAGCGTCCCCACCGGCACCAGCTTCGCGGGCCTGAAAATCGTGATCGACTGCGCCCATGGTGCGACTTACAAAGTCGCGCCTAGCGTATTCCGTGAGCTGGGTGCCGATGTTGTTGTGTTATCCGCCCAGCCGAACGGCCTGAACATCAACGAAAATTGCGGCTCGACTCATATGGGTCCGCTGCAAGCTGCCGTATTGGCCGAACATGCCGATCTGGGCATCGCCTTCGATGGTGATGGCGATCGGGTGCTGATGGTCGATCACACTGGCACTGTCGTCGATGGTGATGAGCTGCTGTTCATCATCGCTCGCGATTTGCATGAGCGTGGCAAGTTGCAGGGCGGCGTGGTCGGTACGTTGATGAGTAACCTGGGCCTGGAACTGGCCCTGGCAGATCTGTCGATTCCATTTGTGCGCGCCAATGTCGGCGACCGTTATGTGATCGCTGACCTGCTGGAGCGCAACTGGCTGGTCGGTGGCGAGAACTCCGGGCACATCGTCTGCTTCAATCACACCACCACCGGTGATGCGATCATCGCGGCGTTGCAGGTGTTGATGGCGCTGAAGACTCGCTGCGAAGGACTGGCCCAGGCCCGTCAGGCGCTGCGCAAGTGTCCGCAGGTGCTGATCAATGTCCGTTTCGGTGGTGGTGCGAGCCCCCTCGAGCATGCGTCGGTCATGGAGGCCAGCGAGCGCGTCACGCGAGCGATGGCGGGTCGTGGGCGTGTGCTGTTGCGCAAGTCCGGCACGGAGCCGCTGGTGCGGGTCATGGTCGAAGGTGAGGACGAAACACAGGTTCGTGGTTATGCCGAAGAGCTGGCAAAACTGGTTACTGAAGTTTCTGCCTGAATTCGGCTTGCCAGCCATGATTGTGTTGGGTAACATCTGCGCCCACTTTGACCGACGAGGTACAGCATGCGTCGCCCTATGGTAGCTGGTAACTGGAAGATGCACGGTACCCGCGCCAGCGTCGCTGAGCTGATCAAGGGCCTGGGTAACCTGGCCTTGCCGAGCGGTGTTGATGTAGCGGTATTCCCGTCTTTCTTGCATATCAATCAAGTGATTGATGGTCTGGAGGGCAAGTCGATCAAGGTCGGCGCGCAGAACGCTGCGGTGGAATCCAAACAAGGTGCGTTGACGGGTGAAGTTGCACCGAGTCAGCTGGCTGAAGAGGGTTGCTCACTGGTACTCGTGGGCCACTCCGAACGTCGCCAGATCATCGGCGAGAATGATGAAACACTCATTCGCAAGTTCGCAGCGGCACAGGCAAGTGGCTTGATTCCGGTGTTGTGCATAGGGAAACCCTTGAGCAGCGCGAAGCCGGTAAAACGCTTGAGGTTGTCGGGCATCAGCTGGGCAGCATCATCGAGGAGCTGGGTGTCGGTGTTTTTGCAAAGGCAGTAATCGCTTACGAGCCGGTCTGGGCCATTGGCACCGGGCTGACTGCTTCGCCGCAACAGGCGCAGGATGTGCATGCAGCCATTCGCGCTCAGTTGGCGGCAGAGAATTCTGAGGTCGCGCAAGGTGTGCGGCTTCTATACGGCGGCAGCGTGAAGGCGGCCAATGCGGTCGAACTGTTCGGCATGCCGGATATCGATGGGGGGCTCATTGGTGGAGCTTCCCTGAATGCAGATGAGTTCGGTGCGATTTGTCGCGCCGCGGGAAACTGAAAAAATGCTGGAAACAGTCGTAGTCGTTTTTCATCTGCTGGGTGCATTGGGCGTAGTTGCCCTGGTATTGCTGCAGCAGGGTAAAGGTGCGGACGCTGGCGCGTCTTTCGGGGCAGGTGCTTCAAATACTGTGTTCGGAAGCCAAGGTTCCTCTACCTTTCTTAGTAAGTTTACTGCTATACTTGCCGCAGGTTTCTTCATAACCAGCTTAGGGTTAGGTTACTTTGCTAAAGAGAAAGCTCACCAGCTGACTCAAGTAGGTTTGCCAAATCCAGCAGTGTTGGAAGTTCCAAAGCAAAAACCGGCTTCTGACGATGTCCCGGTGCTTCAAGAGCAAAAGTCGGCTACTCCAGCGACTGACGTGCCTCCAGCTCAAGAGCAAAAGTAAGAAGGGTTTCAAACGTAGTATTGCCGAGGTGGTGGAATTGGTAGACACGCAACCTTGAGGTGGTTGTGCCCATAGGGTGTAGGGGTTCGAGTCCCCTTCTCGGTACCAATTATCAGGAGAGCCCGCTGTTGCGGGCTTTCTTGTAGGTGGAAGGTTACATTGACCCTGTCAGGGATCGGTCGTATACTTCCGCCCCAGCTTTGTCGCGGGGTGGAGCAGTCTGGTAGCTCGTCGGGCTCATAACCCGAAGGTCGTCGGTTCAAATCCGGCCCCCGCAACCAGTTTAAGGAGCCCCTTTTAAGGGGCTTTTTGTTAGCTGGACACTTTCAACGCCGCTGTTCGACGGCGTTTCAAGGATGGGCGTTTCGCCCATTTTTTTATTTTGCATAGCATGCACATACATGCACGAGGGGGTTCAGGTGTCGAGCAAGCTAGAAGAGTTGCAGGCCTTGCTGGCCCCGGTGGTCGTGGCCCTAGGCTATGAATGCTGGGGTATTGAGTTTTCGGCTCAAGGTCGCCACTCAATGTTGCGCGTTTATATCGATAAAGAAGGCGGTGTGTTGGTGGACGACTGTGCCATCGTCAGCCGTCAGATCAGCGGTGTCCTGGATGTTGAAGATCCAATCGCCGTTGAGTACACCCTTGAAGTTTCCTCGCCAGGCATGGAACGCCCACTGTTCACTCTTGAGCAGTTTGCAAAATTTGCCGGTGAACAAGTGAAGATCAAGCTGCGCTCGCCTTTCGAAGGCCGACGCAACTTTCAGGGCCTTCTGCGCGGTGTAGAAGAGCAGGACGTCGTGGTGCAGGTAGAAGACCATGAGTTCCTGTTGCCGATCGATATGGTCGACAAGGCCAACATTATTCCCAGTTTTGACTGAGACGCGGATCCCGCGGATCCAATGGCTTGCGAAAGGCGAGGCGTACGATGAGCAAAGAAGTACTGCTGGTTGTTGAGTCGGTATCCAATGAAAAGGGCGTACCGGCAAACGTAATTTTTGAAGCGCTGGAGCTGGCTCTGGCCACTGCCACCAAAAAACGTTTCGAGGACGAAGTCGATCTGCGTGTGGAAATCAATCGCCACACCGGTGCTTACGAGACATTCCGTCGCTGGACGGTCGTCGAAGAAGCAAACCTGGACGATCCGGCCATTGAAACCTGGCCGAGCAAGGTTGCAGAAACGCATCCGGGTGCCCAGGTTGGTGATGTAGTCGAAGAAAAGATCGAATCCATCGAGTTCGGCCGTATCGCTGCACAGACTGCCAAGCAAGTCATCGTGCAGAAAGTTCGCGAAGCCGAGCGCGCTCAAGTTGTTGATGCTTACCGCGAGCGCCTGGGTGAAATCATCTCCGGCACCGTGAAGAAAGTGACCCGCGACAACGTGATCGTTGACCTGGGCAACAACGCTGAAGCGTTGCTGGCTCGTGAAGACATCATTTCTCGCGAAACCTTCCGGGTTGGCGTGCGCCTGCGTGCGCTGCTCAAGGAAATCCGCACCGAGAACCGCGGTCCGCAGCTGATCCTGTCGCGTACCGCGCCGGAAATGCTGATCGAGTTGTTCCGCATCGAAGTGCCGGAAATCGCTGAAGGCCTGATCGAAGTAATGGCGGCGTCCCGTGACCCGGGTTCGCGTGCCAAGATCGCGGTCCGCTCCAAGGACAAACGCATTGACCCGCAAGGCGCTTGCATCGGTATGCGCGGTTCGCGCGTCCAGGCAGTGTCGGGCGAGTTGGGCGGCGAGCGTGTGGACATCGTCCTGTGGGACGATAACCCGGCGCAGTTCGTGATTAATGCAATGTCGCCGGCTGAAGTGGCGGCAATTATCGTTGACGAAGATGCCCATGCAATGGACATCGCCGTTGGCGCAGACAATCTGGCTCAGGCCATCGGTCGCGGTGGTCAGAACGTGCGTCTGGCTAGCCAGTTGACTGGCTGGACCCTGAACGTGATGACCGAATCGGACATCCAGGCTAAGCAGCAAGCAGAAACCGGCGACATCCTGCGCAACTTCATCGACGAGCTGGAAGTCGACGAAGACCTGGCGCAAGTGCTGGTAGATGAAGGCTTCACCAGCCTGGAAGAGATTGCCTACGTACCGTTGGAAGAAATGCTCAACATCGACGGCTTTGACGAAGAAACCGTCAACGAGCTTCGCGCTCGCGCCAAGGATCGTTTGTTGACCAAAGCCATCGCTACTGAGGAAAAGCTGGCAGACGCCCATCCGGCCGAAGACCTGCTCTCGCTTGAGGGTATGGACAAGGATTTGGCGATGGAACTGGCGGTGCGCGGCGTAATTACCCGCGAAGACCTGGCCGAGCAGTCTATTGACGACCTGCTCGACATCGACGGCATTGACGATGATCGTGCCGGCAAGTTGATCATGGCCGCCCGAGCCCACTGGTTCGAGTAATTAGGCGCGGCCTGAGGAGAGAAGTGCATGACGCAAGTCACGGTGAAACAACTGGCCGATGAGGTCAAAACACCGGTAGAGCGCCTGTTGCAGCAGATGCGTGAGGCAGGTCTGCCGCACACCGCCGCCGAAGAACATGTGACTGACAGTGAGAAGCAATCTTTGCTGACTCACTTGAAAAGCAGCCACAAGGCGAAAGTGGAAGAACCACGCAAGATCACGCTGCAGCGTAAAACCACCAGCACCCTGCGTGTTGCTGGCAGCAAAAGCATCAGCGTTGAAGTCCGTAAAAAGAAAGTTTTCGTACAGCGCAGCCCGGAAGAAATCGAAGCCGAGCGCAAACGCGAACTGGAAGAACGTCGTGCAGTAGAAAATGCTGCCCGTCAGAAGGCTGAAGAAGAAACCAAGCGTCGTGCCGAAGAAGACGCGCGTCGCCAGCCTGCTGGTGCGCAAAACGCGACTAACGATGCTGTCGCAGCGCCTGCTGCGGTTGCCGAGCCAGTACGCGAAAGCGCACCGGTCGTGGCGGCTGCACCGGCTCCTTCTGCCGACCGCAAGCCAAACGATCAGCGTCGTCCGGACAAACCACGTGCCGACGATAATAATCGTCGCAGCGGTGGTGGCGATGGCGAGCGCAAAAACGCTCCGCATCGTGCTTCGGTTAAAGAGAAAGCGCCTGCTCCACGTGTTGCGCCACGTACTACCGACGAAGAAAGCGACAGCTTCCGTCGTGGTGGTCGCGGCAAGGCCAAGCTGAAGAAACGCAACGCTCACGGTTTCCAGAGCCCAACCGGCCCTGTTGTGCGCGAAGTGAAGATCGGCGAGACCATCACTGTTGGCGATCTCGCCCAGCAGATGTCGGTCAAGGCTGCTGAAATCATCAAGTTCATGTTCAAGCTGGGTACGCCGGCGACGATCAATCAGGTACTCGATCAGGAAACTGCTCAACTGGTTGCCGAAGAGCTGGGCCACAAAGTGACCCTGGTCAGCGACACCGCCCTGGAAGATTCCCTGGCCGAGTCCCTGAAGTTTGAAGGTGAGACGTTCTCCCGTGCTCCGGTTGTGACCGTAATGGGCCACGTCGACCACGGTAAGACCTCGCTGCTCGACTACATCCGTCGTGCCAAGGTAGCTGCTGGCGAAGCCGGCGGTATCACCCAGCACATCGGTGCGTACCACGTTGAAACTGATCGCGGCATGGTCACTTTCCTCGATACCCGGGTCACGCCGCGTTTACCGCAATGCGTGCTCGTGGTGCCAAGGCGACCGACATCGTGATCCTGGTCGTTGCAGCGGACGACGGCGTAATGCCGCAGACCATTGAAGCGGTCCAGCACGCCAAGGCTGCCGGTGTTCCACTGGTCGTGGCTGTGAACAAAATCGACAAGCCGGGCGCCGATCTCGATCGCATCCGTAGCGAACTGTCGGTTCACGGCGTGACCTCGGAAGAGTGGGGCGGCGACACCCCGTTCGTATCGGTTTCGGCGAAAGTCGGTACTGGCGTGGACGAGTTGCTCGAAGCTGTTCTGCTGCAAGCCGAAGTTCTGGAGCTCAAGGCAACGCCTTCGGCCCCGGGTCGTGGTGTTGTGGTTGAATCGCGTCTCGACAAAGGTCGTGGCCCGGTTGCTACCGTTCTGGTTCAAGACGGTACCCTGCGCCAAGGCGACATGGTGCTGGTCGGTTCGAACTATGGCCGTGTACGTGCCATGCTCGACGAGAACGGCAAGCCAATCAAGGAAGCCGGTCCTTCCATCCCTGTCGAGATCCTCGGCCTGGACGGTACCCCGGACGCTGGCGACGAGATGAGCGTGCTGTCGGACGAGAAGAAAGCCCGTGAAGTGGCTCTGTTCCGTCAAGGCAAGTTCCGCGAAGTCAAACTGGCCCGCGCTCACGCTGGCAAGCTTGAAAACATCTTCGAGAACATGGGTCAGGAAGAGAAGAAGACGCTTAACATCGTCCTCAAATCCGACGTCCGTGGTTCGCTGGAAGCGTTGAACGGTGCCTTGAACGGCCTGGGTAACGACGAAGTGCAAGTGCGTGTTGTCGGCGGCGGCGTTGGTGGTATCACCGAGTCCGACGCTAACCTGGCACTGGCCTCCAACGCTGTACTGTTCGGCTTCAACGTGCGTGCCGATGCTGGCGCTCGCAGGATTGTCGAGCAGGAAGGTCTGGATATGCGTTACTACAACGTGATCTACGACATCATCGAAGACGTCAAGAAAGCCCTCACCGGTATGCTGGGCAGCGATGTTCGCGAGAACATCCTGGGTACCGCTGAAGTGCGTGACGTGTTCCGTTCGCCGAAGTTTGGCGCGATCGCCGGTTGCATGGTTATCGAAGGTGTTGTTCACCGTAACCGTCCAATCCGTGTACTGCGTGAAGACATCGTTATCTTCGAAGGCGAGCTGGAATCCCTGCGCCGCTTCAAGGATGACGCTTCCGAAGTACGTGCCGGCATGGAATGCGGTATTGGCGTCAAGAGCTACAACGACGTCAAGGCCGGCGACAAGATCGAAGTCTACGAGAAGGTTCAGGTTGCTCGCAGCCTCTAACTCGCGCACTTCAAGGGCCACGGCGAGCCGCCGCATGCAAATGCGCGGCACGGCGTCAGGACTCTAAACGCAACGCCCGGTCTGGCTTTTGTCAGGCCGGGCGTTTGCCGCTTTCAGACCCCACGGGTTTCACCGTGAGGCAGTAACAGGTAACAAGACATGGCAAAAGAATACAGCCGTACCCAACGTATCGGCGATCAGATGCAGCGCGAGCTGGCACAACTGATCCGTCGTGAAGTCAAAGACCCGCGCGTCGGCCTGGTCACCATTACCGCTGTTGAAGTCAGCCGTGACGTCGGTCACGCCAAGATCTTCATTACCGTGATGGGCCAGGACAATGCCGAAGACATCGCGCAAAGCATCAAGGTGCTCAACTCCGCCGCCGGCTTCCTGCGTATGCAGTTGGCTCGCGAAATGAAGTTGCGCAGCGTTCCGCAGTTGCACTTCCACTACGACGAAAGCGTCGTGCGTGGCGCGCACCTGTCGGCCCTGATCGAGCGTGCGGTGGCTGAAGACAACCAGCACCCGGTAGCGGCTGAACCCGAAGACGCCAAGGAGTAATCGGTGGCTCAGGTCAAACGTATCCGTCGTAACGTCAGCGGCATCATCCTGCTCGACAAACCGCTGGGGTTTACCTCCAACGCGGCGTTGCAGAAGGTTCGCTGGTTGCTGAACGCCGAGAAGGCCGGGCACACCGGTAGTCTTGATCCGCTGGCCACCGGCGTGCTGCCGTTGTGCTTCGGTGAGGCCACCAAGTTCTCGCAATACCTGCTCGATTCCGACAAGGCTTATGAAACCCTGGCGCAACTGGGCAAGACCACCACCACGGCGGATGCCGAAGGTGATGTTCTACTGGAGCGCCCGGTGACCGTTGGTCGCGCCGATGTTGAGGCTGCTTTACCCGGTTTTCGTGGGCAAATCAGTCAGATACCGCCGATGTACTCGGCGCTCAAGCGTGATGGCCAGCCGCTGTACAAGCTGGCCCGTGCAGGCGAAGTAGTGGAGCGCGAACCGCGTTCTGTTACTATTGCGCGCTTGGAATTGCTGGCCTTTGAGGGTGATACTGCGCGGCTTGCGGTGGATTGCAGCAAAGGCACCTATATCCGCACCCTGGTGGAGGATATCGGTGAGCAACTCGGTTGTGGCGCTTACGTTGCTCAATTGCGACGTACCCAGGCCGGGCCTTTCACGCTGGCGCAGACGGTCACGCTTGAAGAGTTGGAAGCCGTACACGCCGAAGGCGGCAACGAAGCGGTCGACCGCTTCCTGATGCCATCGGACAGCGGCTTGCTGGATTGGCCGCTGTTGCAGTTCTCGGAGCACAGCTCGTTCTACTGGCTTAACGGCCAACCGGTACGAGCCCCGGATGCACCGAAGTTCGGCATGGTACGGGTACAGGATCACAACGGTCGCTTCATCGGTATCGGTGAAGTGAGCGAAGACGGGCGCATCGCGCCGCGTCGACTGATTCGGTCGGAATGACCGAAACCGGTCTGCGTAACAGCAGGCTGGCGAGGGTGGCTGTTAGCAGGCACGGTCACTACTCATTTTTAGATACAGGGATTTGTCCCTGGCCTGTTGAAGCTGTTTCTCTGAAACAGTTTCCTGATAAAAGGATTGCCTCATGGCTCTCGACGTTCAAGAAAAAGCTCAAATCGTAGCTGACTACCAGCAAGCTGTTGGTGACACTGGTTCGCCAGAAGTGCAAGTTGCACTGCTGACCCACAACATCAACAAACTGCAAGGTCACTTCAAGGCCAACGGTAAAGATCACCACTCCCGTCGTGGTCTGATCCGCATGGTAAACCAGCGCCGTAAGCTGCTGGACTACCTGAAAGGCAAGGATCTGGGCCGTTACCAGGCTCTGATCGGTCGCCTGGGTCTGCGTCGCTAATAAGCGATTGCGCTAGAGGTTGGTTGTCTGCCGTACGTCAGTGGGTTTCCCGCTGGCGCATGGCAGGCTCCCAGCCTCAAGTTTTATCTGGATACACGTTTTACCCTGGACAGACGTTGGGCCGACTCCCGACATTGCCCAAGAATTTCGCAAGAAGACAAGTTCCCCAAGAGCCACAAAGAAGGTAGGACACCGTGAACCCGGTAATCAAAAAATTCCAGTTCGGTCAGTCGACCGTTACCCTCGAGACCGGCCGTATCGCCCGTCAGGCCTCCGGCGCAGTATTGGTCACCGTTGACGACGACGTCAGCGTATTGGTGACCGTCGTTGGTGCCAAGCAAGCCGATCCAGGCAAGGGCTTCTTCCCTCTGTCCGTTCACTACCAGGAAAAGACTTACGCTGCCGGTAAGATCCCTGGCGGTTTCTTCAAGCGTGAAGGCCGTCCTTCCGAGAAAGAAACCCTGACTTCCCGACTGATCGACCGTCCGATCCGTCCGCTGTTCCCAGAAGGCTTCATGAACGAAGTGCAGGTTGTCTGCACCGTCGTTTCCACCAGCAAGAAGACCGATCCGGACATCGCTGCGATGATCGGTACCTCGGCTGCCCTGGCGATCTCCGGCATTCCTTTCGATGGCCCTATCGGCTGTGCACGCGTTGCGTTCCACGAAAGCACCGGCTACCTGCTGAACCCGACTTACGAACAACAGAAAGCTTCGAGCCTGGACATGGTCGTTGCCGGTACTTCGGAAGCCGTGTTGATGGTTGAATCGGAAGCCAAAGAGCTGACCGAAGACCAGATGCTGGGCGCGGTACTGTTTGCTCACGACGAGTTCCAGGTTGTGATCAACGCCGTTAAAGAACTGGCTGCCGAAGCGGCCAAGCCAACTTGGGCCTGGGCACCACAGCCAGAAGCAACCGCTCTGCTGGGCGCTATCCGTGCCGAGTTCGGCGACGCGATCTCCCAGGCTTACACCATCACCATCAAGGCCGATCGTTACGCTCGCCTGGGTGAGCTGAAAGACCAGGTTGTTGCCAAGCTGTCCGGTGAAGAAGGCCAGCCTTCTTCCAGCGAAGTCAAAGCAGCATTCGGCGAAATCGAATACCGCACCGTTCGCGAAAACATCGTAAACGGCAAGCCACGTATCGACGGTCGCGACACCAAGACTGTACGTCCTCTGAACATCGAAGTCGGTGTTCTGCCAAAGACCCACGGTTCGGCTCTGTTCACCCGTGGCGAAACCCAGGCTCTGGTTGTTGCAACACTGGGCACCGCCCGTGACGCACAACTGCTGGACACCCTGGAAGGCGAGAAAAAAGACCCGTTCATGCTGCACTACAACTTCCCTCCGTTCTCGGTAGGTGAGTGTGGTCGCATGGGTGGCGCTGGTCGTCGCGAAATCGGTCACGGCCGTCTGGCCCGTCGTTCGATTGCAGCCATGCTGCCTGCCGCCGACGTGTTCCCGTACACCATTCGTGTGGTGTCGGAAATCACCGAATCCAACGGTTCGAGCTCGATGGCTTCGGTCTGCGGCGCTTCCCTGGCCCTGATGGATGCCGGCGTTCCAATGAAGGCACCGGTTGCCGGTATCGCCATGGGTCTGGTTAAAGAAGGCGAGAAGTTCGCCATCCTGACCGACATCCTGGGTGACGAAGACCACCTCGGCGACATGGACTTCAAAGTAGCCGGTACCGCCAAAGGTGTTACCGCGCTGCAGATGGACATCAAGATCAAAGGCATCACCGAAGAAATCATGGAAATCGCTCTGGGCCAAGCCCTGGAAGCGCGCCTGAACATCCTCGGTCAGATGAACCAGATCATTGCTCAGTCCCGTACCGAGCTGTCGGAAAATGCTCCGACCATGATCGCGATGAAAATCGACACCGACAAAATCCGTGATGTCATCGGTAAAGGCGGCGCGACCATTCGTGCGATCTGTGAAGAAACCAAGGCTTCGATCGACATCGAAGACGACGGCTCGATCAAGATCTTCGGCGAAACCAAGGAAGCTGCTGAAGCTGCACGTCAGCGCGTTCTGGGCATCACCGCAGAAGCTGAAATCGGCAAGATCTACGTCGGTAAGGTTGAGCGCATCGTCGACTTCGGCGCATTCGTCAACATCCTGCCTGGCAAGGACGGTCTGGTTCACATCTCCATGTTGAGCGATGCTCGCGTAGAGAAAGTGACCGACATCCTGAAAGAAGGCCAGGAAGTGGAAGTACTGGTACTGGACGTGGACAACCGCGGCCGTATCAAGCTGTCCATCAAAGACGTAGCAGCAGCCAAGGCATCGGGCGTTTAATCACCCCCGCACTTAAGCGCTGAACAACAAAACGCCCCGACTGGTTCGGGGCGTTTTGCTGTGTGTCATACAATCAAAAGATCGCAGCCTTCGGCAACTCCTACACCGGCCCCATGTAGGAGCTGCCGAAGGCTGCGATCTTTTGATTTTAAGTCTGAAAAAGAGCGGTCCGGCAAGTTGCCGGACCTCGATACCGGTGCTAGGTTTAGCCCACCGCCCGTGTAGCTCAGCCGGTAGAGCAGCGCACTCGTAACGCGAAGGTCGCAGGTTCGATTCCTGTCTCGGGCACCATTGCTGCTGTTATTTCACTTTTCGGCTCAGGTCTTCGACGGTGCGTTTGAGCTGGTCGAGTTGATTGTCCTGATCACTGACTTCCCGCTTAAGACTGGACAGATCGCTGGAGCTTGAACTTGAGCTCGATCCGGCACTGCGCTTGAGGTCTTCGACCTGGCTGGCCAGTTTTTTCAGATCGTTGTCCTGATCGCTGACGGTGCGTTTCAGGCTGGACAACTCGCTTGAGCTGGAACTGGAACTCGAGCCGCTATTGCGCTTGAGGTCCTCGAGTTGTTTACCGAGCTCTTTCAGGTCTTTGTTCTGTTCCTCGACGGTACGCTTGAGGCTGGATATTTCATTGGTACTTGAGCCGGAGCTGGTGCCGGTGTTGCGCCTGAGCTCTTCGATGAGGCGCGCTTGCTCGCTGACGGTGTTCTTCAGGGTGCTGATTTCAGCCGTGCTGGTCTTGACGGTGCCCTGCAATTTTTCGATTTCATCGACCGCCAGGTTGGTTCTGACCAGTACGGTTTTGCCGTATGAGTTATGGGTGGCGGTCAGTGTGTCGTTGTAGGAAGGATTGTCTGAGCTAAGCTCGATAGCCTGGGCCGTACTGGCCAGTGCCGTATTGCCGAGCAGCAAGGCGGCCATGCCAGTTGCAAACAGGGTAGACGGAAACTTTGGAAAATTGCGCATCACCTGAGTTCCTTGTGAAGTGCCTATATGGCACATCGCTATGACTTCGATTTTTGAAACACGTTCCTGTGGGCCTCACAAAATAAGCGTGGTCGGTGACGTCATCCGTTTTTTTGTAGAATTGATGTAAACATGCATATAAATCGTCAGCTAAAGGTCCTATATTCGGAGCTTGCATGAGCACCACCGAGCTGTTTTCAGATGATCCCGAATGGTTCTGAAGGCCAGACAAACCGGGCTTCACGCGGTTTTTTGCGTCAGAGAGATCCTTGATGATCCAGATCCATCTTCCATTCCCCAGATCAGCGAGAACGACATGACCGTTAAAGAATTGACCCAAGAAGCCAGACACGAAGAAGCGCTCAAGAAGTACGTACTGGAGTCGCCCCAGCTAGCCGAAGAGATCAAGGACCTGCCCGCCGACGATCAGAAAGACCAGATCCAGTGGGCGTTCGAGGATGAAGCGGAGTCGCAAGGCTTGCAGCCCTGGGAGCTGACGCTCAAGTACACCTCGACGCCTGAAGAGTTCGAGGCAGCACGCCTGGTTCTGCACAAGGAGGCGGCCGAAGTCCTGGGCGTCGAATGGGAAGAGTACTGCGAGATGAATAATCTGGTGGTCTAAACACGGCGACAAACCTGTGGGAGCGGGCTTGCTCGCGAAGAGGGAGTGTCAGTCGACATTATTGTCGTCTGACCCACCGCTTTCGCGAGCAAGTCCGCTCCCACATGGCATGTGCTACGGCAGACATATTTTAATCAGAGACTGAGCCGCATCGACAGGTCAACCGCCTTCACATCCTTGGTCATTGCCCCGATCGAAATGTAATCAACACCGGTTTCGGCAATCGGCAGCAACGTGCTTTCGTTGATACCGCCGCTGGCCTCCAGTTTTGCCTTGCCGCCGTTCAGGCGCACGGCTTCGCGCATGTCATCCAGGCTCAGTTCGTCGAGCATGATGATGTCGGCACCGGCCGCCAGGGCCTCCTTCAGCTCATCCAGGCTTTCCACTTCGATTTCCACCGGCTTGCCCGGGCAATCTTGTGCGCGGCTTTAATGGCCTCAGGGATGCCGCCGCAGGCGGCGATATGGTTTTCCTTGATCAGGAAGGCGTCATACAGGCCGATGCGATGGTTGTGGCAGCTGCCGCAAGTCACGGCGTACTTCTGCGCCAGACGCAGCCCCGGCAGGGTTTTGCGGGTGTCGAGCAGTTTTACCTGCGTCTCGGCGACGAAATCCGCCAGAAACTGCGCGCGCGTTGCCACGCCAGACAGCAGTTGCAGGAAATTCAGCGCACAGCGTTCACCCGTCAGCAGCGAGCGCGCCGGGCCTTCGAGGTGGAACAGCGCCTGATTGGGTTTCACCCGTTCGCCATCGCGCACCTGCCAGTGCACCGCAACCCGTGGGTCCAGTTGCCGAAAAACGGCGTCGACCCACGCGGTACCGGCAATGACGGCAGCGTCGCGGGTGATGATGGTGGCTTTGGCCAGGCGTTCGGCGGGAATCAATTGCGCGGTGATGTCGCCGCTGCCGATGTCTTCGAGCAACGCGCGGCGCACGTTGGCTTCGATTTCGGCGGTCAAATCGGCGAGACGTAGATTCGGCATAACGGGCTCCACAAACTAAGTGGCTCGATTATAGGGCCATGGTGCGAGCCAACCCAAGGCGTCCACGGTGTTCACATCGCTCTGAAACCTGCATTTGGTCGATTCGTCCGAGCATTTGGCGCTAAGCAAGGGTCTGTCCTGTACGTCTATTTCCAGGTGAGGCGCAGAGTCTGCTGGCACAAGCGGCGTGTTTTGCCGATAATCCGCCTTGCATTTGACGTCATAGCTTTGACGTCTCTTTGGGTCCCCGATTATTGAATGACAGCGTGAGGGCAGTGTTCCCCGCTGAGCGCCGGCGGTGATGTTGGCGCAGTCGATCTTTCTTACCGAACCGAAGAATCACCGTTTCAGGAGGCTTGGATGCACAACGACGGGAATGTAGTGCCTTTGCACAAGGCGGCTACCGATCAGGCGACCCGCTCGCCGCTCGCCCGCCTGCCTGTGATTCTGCTTCAGGTTCGCGACAAGGCTGCTCAGTTGCTCAGGCACGGTTTGCAGGCGCTGTTCGATAACGCCGACGACACGCTGTTCGAAATGGCCGACCGGGCCCGCAACGACGTCGAGCAGAACCTCTTTTTCGAAGCCATGCGCGACTTGCGCCTCAAGCGCAAAAGCATTGAGCGCGGGTTTCTCGAACAATTTTTCGAGGCGTTCGTCAGCCTCACTCAGTACGACATCACTCGGTCAACCTTGCCCCAGTTATTGGCGTTCGATGCCAACGCATCGCTGCCCAATGATGATCTGGAACGCAATGTCGCGGTGGAGGCGATGGTCAGCAAAGTACTGAACCGCGAGGGTTTCGCCCTCGATCAATTGACCACCCGACTCAGCGTGTTGTTGGGCAAGGAGCTGCTCGAACAGCACAACCCGATGGGCCCGGCGATGCTGTGCGAGTATTTTCTGCAGGCCGGGCGCAATCTGGGCGTGGAGATCAAGGTCAAGCTGATCATCCTCAAACTGTTCGAGCGCTATGTGCTCAGCAGCGCCGATCAGCTCTATGCCGAAGCCAACCAATTGTTGATCGCCACCGGCGTGTTACCCGAGCTCAAGCCAGCGCCGGCGCGGCGTGCGGCTGACCGCGCGGCGGCCAGTGCCCATGCCGAACCCGCCGAGACGGTTGTCCGATGTGGCAATACGCAGATTGATGACAGCGTGCAGGAAGTCTTCGCCGCCTTGCAGGAACTGCTTTTCCACGTGCGTGGCAGTGTCGCGCCGACGCTTGAGCTCAGCGCCCCGGCCCAGCCGATTTCCACCCGCGACTTGCTGCGCCTGCTGTCGCACTTGCAGCAATACGTGCCGGCCCTGGCGGCTCAGGACGACTTCGACCTGCGCAACCAACTCGAACAACTGCTGACCCGCGTCAGCGTAAAAAGCGGCAAGTCGCGGGTGGTTGGGGTGGCCGACGAAGACGTGATCAACCTGATCGCCATGCTCTTCGAATGCATTCTCGATGACCGCAACCTGCCGGATTCGCTCAAGGCGCTTATCGGGCGCTTGCAGATCCCGATGCTGAAGGTCGCGGTGCTCGACAAGAGCTTTTTCAGCCGCAGCAGCCACCCGGCGCGACGTCTGCTCAACGAAATCGCCACTGCGGCCATGGGTTGGGGCCAGTGCGACGATCATGAGCGCGATTCGTTGTACCTGCGCATCGAGCAAGTGGTGCAGCGGCTGTTGAATGACTTTGTCGACGACCCGGCGATTTTCTCCGAGTTGCTGGCGGACTTTCTGGCGTTTACCAGCGATGAGCGCCGTCGCAGCGAGCTGCTGGAACAGCGTACCCGGGACGCCGAAGAAGGTCGGGCCAAGGCTGAATTGGCGCGTCAGCGGGTCGAACAGGCGCTGAATGAGACCTTGTTGGGCAAGCTGCTCCCGCAAGGCGTGGTGGTGTTCGTCCAGGATGCCTGGAGCAAGGTGCTGTTGCTGACGTGCCTCAAGCACGGCGATCAGTCCGCCGAATGGCACGCCGATGTGCAAACCATGGCGCAATTGATCTGGAGCGTGCAGCGTCACGAAGAAGCCGACGCGAGCCTGCGCCTGCTATCGCTGGTGCCGGGACTGCTCAAATCCCTGCGTGACGGCCTGAGCAGCTCGGCATTCGACCCGTTTGCCACCAGTGAATTCTTCAGTGAGCTGGAGGTCTTGCACGTTCAACTGTTCGAGCGGCCAGCCCCCCGGGCACCGGAACAGACAACACCCCGCGATGCGCCAGTGATGGTCGAAGTGCTGGAGGAAATCTTCTTGCGTACTGCCGATGAGGGGCCGGTAGACACGACATCGGTACGTTTGCCGGCCGACGATGTCGGTCTGCTTCAGGTCGATCAGTTGCGCCTGGGCTGCTGGGTCGAGTTTCAGGAAGACGAAGAAAATACCCTGCGTTGCAAGCTGGCAGCGATCATTGAAGCCACCGGCAAGTATATTTTCGTCAACCGCACCGGGATGAAAGTGCTGGAACGCAGTCGCACCGGCCTGGCCCTGGAGTTGCGCCGGGGTGCGGTGCGTGCGCTGGACGATACATTGCTGTTCGATCGGGCCCTGGAATCGGTGATCGGCAACTTGCGGCGTCTCAATCACGGCAAGTGATCGCGCGCAGAGGGTCTATCGCGGCATACTGGGCGCCAACACGGTCGTCGTTGAAGGAACCTGTATGCAGTTGGACCCCGCGAGCGGTTGGTGCCAGGGCGTAAACATATGCCCCTCGCCCAACTTCAATGCGCGCCCCACGGATGAAATTTCCCTGTTGGTGATCCACAACATCAGCCTGCCGCCGGCGCAGTTCGCCACCGGCAAGGTGCAGGAATTTTTCCAGAATCGTCTGGATGTCACGGAGCATCCCTACTTTGAGGGGATTGCTGACCTGCGGGTGTCTGCGCATTTTCTGATCGAGCGTGACGGCACTGTCACTCAGTTTGTCTCCTGTCTTGAGCGTGCCTGGCATGCCGGCATCTCGAATTTTGAGGGGCGGGAAGTCTGTAACGATTTTTCCGTGGGCATCGAGCTCGAAGGTACGGATGATCTGCCCTTTACCGACGCGCAGTATCAAGCATTGACGACACTGACCCGACAGCTGCAAAACACGTTCACCGGCATTACCGCGCAGCGCATTTGCGGGCATAGCGACATCGCGCCCAGGCGTAAAACCGATCCGGGACCGGCGTTCGACTGGACACGCTATCGCGCCGCTCTGGCAAAAGAGGAACAACAATGAGTTTTCTGGTGTTGCTGTTGGCGGTCTGGATCGAGAAGTTCTCGGCCCTGCGTCATCGGGTTCAGCGTGATGGTGGTTGGGTCCGCGAGCTGCACAAGCTTGAGGCCAGCCCGCGTCTGAAAGACCGTCCTTGGCTGATATTGGTGCTGTTGGTGTTGCTGCCGGTGGCGCTGCTCGGTTTGTTGTTGCTGGTCCTGGAGCCTTTGGCCTATGGCTTGCTGGCGCTGCCGGTGCACCTGTTGGTGGTGATTTACAGCCTGGGGCGCGGTGATCTGCTGGCGGGGCTCGGACCGTTTCGCGATGCCTGGCGCCGTGAAGACCTGCAAGCCGCTGCGCACGTGGCCAAGCGTGACCTGGACATCTGCGCCGACAATGGCGAGCAGCTGCTGGAGCGGGTTCAGGCCCATCTGATTTGGGAGGCCTACCAAAGCTTTTTCGCGGTTATTTTCTGGTACTTCCTGCTGGGCCCGGTCGCTGCGCTGAGCTATCGCTTGCTCGCGCTGGCCGAAGAGCACAGCCAGAACCCGGCGCTGGCCGAGCGTGCGGCGCAACTGCGGCATGCCTTCGATTGGGTGCCGGTGCGGTTGCTGGCGGCCAGTTTTGCCCTGGTCGGTAACTTTGTTGCGGTCGGGCGGGTGATGCTCCACGAACTGTTGAACTGGAACATCAGCGCCGCCCAGTTGATCGAAAAGGTCGGGCTGGTGGCCGGTGAGATTCCGGAGCCGGTGGTCGGGCCCGATGGCATCAACAGCCTGGATCGCATCTGGGAACTGCTGTTGCGGGCGGCGGTGCTCTGGTATGCCGGGTTTGCGTTGTGGACGGTGCTTTCCTGATTTGGGCATAAGAAGATCAAAAGATCGCAGCCTTCGGCAGCTCCTACATGGGATCAGCGTTTTCCTGTAGGAGTTGCCGAAGGCTGCGATCTTTTTCGTTAACCTTAAGTTACAAAACCTCCCGCCGATTTGAGCTATACAGAGACAGCGCCCCATAGTGGCTATCTGCTGTCGCTGCGCGCCTGCCAATAAAAATAAGAAATCAAAAGGGAGACTTCACAGTGAAGAGCTTGCTCTATCCCGCTGTCGCGCTGATGAACCGCCTGAGCTTTGGCATGAAGTTCAGCCTGATCAGCGTGCTGTTCCTGGTGCCGATGCTGCTGACCAACTTCTATCTGGTGCGCGATTCCTATCGCGAGTTCCAGGGCACCCAGGTCGAATTGCACAGCCTCGACCTACTGGGCAGCAGCCTGACCCTTCGGCGGGATCTGGAAACCTTGAACAACCTGGTGCAGATCAACGTCACCCTCGGCCAGTCCGGCAAGGCCGGAGATGTGGAGTCGAAGATCACGGCGCTGGAACAAAGCATTCTGACTCGCTTGCAGGGTCTGGCGGCCATGTCCACTGACCCGGAACAGATCAAAGTCGTCGATGGCAAGCGCGATGAAATGATCGCCGCGTTCAAGGCCCAGCAAGCGGAAAATTCCCTGCAAAGTAAAAGTGCGCTGATTGGCAAGTTGCTCGGCAATGCGCAGGTTTTCAGCCAGATCATCGCCAGCCAGGCCGGCTTGAGTCGTGACACCCAGAGCGACATGCGCCAGCTCAGTGAACTCATTACCAGCGTCACCCCGCCGGTGACCCAGATTCTGGGTGAAGGCCGGGCCATGGGCTCATTTTCGCTGGGGCAGGGCTTTCTCAATTCGGCGTCGAGCACCCGTTTCGACGAGTTGCTGGCGCAGATCGAAAAGCTTCAAGCCGAATACGGGTTGAAGTTGCACGACGCGTTGGGTGCAAGCCAGGCGGCGCACGACACCCTGGCCGTTCAGGGCGAGAGCAGCAAGGCCTCCCTGAAAAAGGCCGGCGAGCTGTTCGAAACCCAGGTGGTTGTGGCCGACACGCTCGATGCACCGTGGCAGGGGTTTTACGATCAGGTCACCGGCCTGATGGACCAGACGTACCAGCTCAATGAGGCCACCCTGAAGTTTCTCGGCACCCAGTTGCAGCAGCGGCTGGAGCAGAATCGCACTCACATGGTCTTGCAGGCCGTAGCGCTGTCGGTGGTGTTTGTGTTGATCTTTTACCTCTACGGCGGCTTCTACGCCTCGACCCGCACCACCCTCAAGCGCCTGGGCGCGGTGATGGATAAAGTCGCAGCCGGCGACATGACCGTGACGTTCAGCGCCAACAGTCGCGATGAGTTGGGCGAGTTGGGCGAGGTGTTCAACGGGACGGTGAAGAAAATCCACGACTTGATCGAGCGGGTCGGCCAGACCGTCAACGAAGTCGAGCGCCAGGCCGGGCAAGTGCAAAGCGTTTGCGCCCAGAGCAATCAGGCCGTGGCCGGGCAGCGGACGCAAATCGAACAGGTCGCCACCGCCATGAACCAGATGTCAGCCACCTCCCTGGAGGTGGCACGCAGCGCGGCGGCGGCAGTCAGCAGCGCCCACAGCGTCAATGACGAGACCCTCAACGGCCGCGCTCTGGTGGAGTCCCAGCAGGGCAGCATTGCGGCACTGGCCGGCGAGATCGATCAGTCAATGTTGGTAATCAATCAACTGGCCAGCGACAGCCAGTCCATCAGCCGGGTGCTGGACGTGATCAAAAGCATTGCCGAGCAGACCAACCTGCTGGCGCTGAACGCCGCCATCGAAGCGGCGCGGGCGGGGGAGCAGGGCCGTGGTTTTGCGGTGGTGGCGGATGAGGTTCGCACGTTGGCCAAGCGCACCCAGCAATCGACCGAAGAAATCGAGCAAATGATCACCAGGCTCCACGGCGGTGTCGGCGCGGCGGTGAAAGCCATGGGCGTCAGCCATCAAATGGCTAACGGCACCGTGGGGCAATCGGAAAAGGTCCAGCAAGCCCTGGAAAACATCCTCGGCGCCGTGGGCATGATCGTCGACCAGAACCAGCAGATTGCCGCCGCCGTGGAGCAGCAAACCGCCGTGGCCCACGACATAGACCAGAACATCGTCGAGATTAACCGTGCCGGCGAGCGGACCGCCGAAGGCGCGTACCAGACCGAAAATGTCAGCCGCGCATTGTCGACGCAGGTGGTGGAGTTGAAACAGTTGATCCGCGCGTTCCGGGTGTAATCAACACCACAAACCCAATGTGGGAGCGAGCCTGCTCGCGATAAGGGCATATCATTTAACAGAGAGGTTGAATGATCGATCGCCATCGCGAGCAGGCTCGCTCCCACAGGTGTTGTGTGAATCAGCGAGTTACCAGTTGAACAGCTCGCAGGCATTGGCCGTGCTGGCGGTGGCCAATTGTTCGGGACTGATCGCCATGATTTCGGCGAGTGCCGAGCAGATCGCCGGCAAGTGCGCCGGGCTGTTGCGTTGGCCGGGGAACATGACGGGCGCCATGTCTGGAGAGTCGGTTTCCAGTACCACCGAATCCAGTGGCAACTCGGCCAGCACCCGGTGCATGCGCAAGGCCTGAGGCCAGGTCGCGGCGCCACCCAGGCCCAGTTTGAATCCGAGTTTGATGTATTCCCGCGCCTCTTCCTTGCTGCCGGCGAAGGCGTGGATGATCCCCGCGCGTTTCAAGCGAAACCGTTTGAGCGTGGCAATCACCGCCGCATGACTGCGTCGTACATGGATCAGCGCCGGCAGATTGAAATCCACCGCCAGTTGCAGTTGCGCATCGAACAACGCCTGCTGGCGCTCGCGATCGAGGGTTTCGATGAAGTAATCCAGGCCGATCTCACCCACTGCACACACCTGCCGATGGCCGGCCAGTCGGGTCAGCCAGTCGCCGAGTGCGCTCAGGTCTTCGGGGCGATGCTGGTCCAGATACACCGGATGCAGCCCGAACGCTGCGTGCAGATCGGGATCGCTTTGCACCAATGCCCAAACGCGCGGCCAGTTGTCTTGATAAACCCCCAGCACCACCATCCGCCGCACCCCAAGGGCGCGGCTTGCGGCCAACAACGCCGTGCGATCAGCGTCGAAGTCCGGAAAATCCAGATGAGTGTGGCTGTCGATCAGCTCCACGGTTCAGTCCTGGCGAATGCGCTGCTTGAATGTCCGCGCAATGGCGAGCACGCCGGGTTGGTAGTCCGACTGTTCGATGGCGGCCAGGGCCAGTTCCAGGGCTTTATCGGCGATCAATTGATGCTGCTGGGCCATGGCGTTGACCGGCAACGGCAGGAAATCCAGCAACTGCGTGTCGCCGAACGTGCCAAGACGCAGCGGTCGGGCTTTGAGCGGGAAGTCGTGCAAGGCGTCGAACACGCCTTGAAGCAGCACATAGGACGTGGTCAACAGCGCATCCGGTAAATGCCCCAGGCGCTGGAGCAATTCTTCCATCAGTTGCTTACCGCACTCTCGGCTGAACGACTCGCCCTGCTCAATCAGGATTTCGCCTTTGAACCCGGCCAGCGCCTCTTTGAAGCCCGCCGTCCGCTCCTGGCTGATGCTCAGCTCGGGACGGGCGCCGATCAGCGCAATCTGCTTGGGCAATGGGTCGAGCAGGCTGCGGGTCAGTTGCAGGCTGGCCTCGCGGTCGTCGCTGATCACCGAGCAGAAATGCTCGGGTTCCATGACCCGGTCGATGGCGATGATTGGAATGCCTTTGGCCTGCAACTGGCGATAGCTGTCATCATCGGTCGGCAGGCAACTGGCGACGATCAAGGCGTCGCAACGCCGGGCCCGGAACAGCTTCAGCAGTTGCCGTTCGCTGTCCGGCGCATCATCGGAGCTGGCGATCAGCAACTGATAGCCGCGCGCCCGGGCGCCTTGCTCCAGGAGCTTGGCGATCCGCGCGTAACTGGGGTTTTCCAGGTCCGGCAGGATGAACCCCAAGGTGCGGGTATGCCGACTGCGCAGCCCGGCGGCCTGAGGGTTGGGTGTAAAGCCATGTTGCTCGACCACGGCACGCACGCGCTCGACGGTAGCGCTGCTGATGCGTTGCTGTGCGGCCTTGCCATTAATGACATAACTGGCGGTGGTAACGGACACACCGGCCAACTGTGCGATATCACTGAGTTTCAACTCGGGATTTCCTTGTTTTTTCGAGCTTGCCCCGACATTTTCGCCAATCCTACCCGATTCAGGCAGACGACTATTGTCGCAACGCATCCGACAAGTTGGACTTCAAGGATGAGCCATTATCGAGTAACGTGCCAAACATTCTAGATTAAACGTTTCAGCAAGCGTATTTTCTACGTTATAGGCTCCTTTGGCCGGTTCTGCCGCGAAACCGCCAAAAGTGATGACTAACAGCCTAAGCTGAATCATTCAAAACAATACCTGGCGTCATCAGGCGCCAAAAAGGAGAAAGCATGCTCGAGCTCACCATAGAGCAGATATCCATGGGCCAGTCGGCTGTGGATAAGTCAGCCGCGTTGCACCTGCTGGCCCAGCATCTGGTCGCCGATGGCCTGGTCGCCGAGGGTTATCTCTCCGGTTTGCAGGCGCGTGAAGCCCAGGGCTCGACCTTTCTCGGCCAAGGTATTGCCATCCCCCACGGTACTCCGCAAACCCGCGATCAGGTGTTTTCCACTGGCGTGCGGCTGATGCAGTTTCCTGAAGGCGTGGACTGGGGCGATGGCCACATTGTCTACCTGGCGATCGGCATCGCCGCCAAATCCGATGAGCACCTGCGCCTGCTGCAACTGCTGACCCGCGCCCTCGGCGAAACCGATCTGGGCCAGGCCCTGCGTCGCGCCAGTTCCGCCGAAGCGCTGCTGAAACTGCTGCAAGGCGCGCCGCAAGAATTGGCGCTGGACGCCCAGATGATCGGCCTCGGTGTGTCCGCCGATGACTTCGAAGAACTGGTCTGGCGCGGTGCGCGTTTGCTGCGCCAGGCCGATTGCGTGAGCAACGGTTTCTCCGCCGTGCTGCAACAAGTCGAAGCGCTGCCCCTGGGCGATGGCCTGTGGTGGCTGCACAGCGAGCAAACCGTGAAACGTCCGGGGCTGGCCTTCGTCACGCCGGACAAACCGATGCGTTACCTCGGTCAGCCGTTGAGCGGTCTGTTCTGCCTGGCCAGCCTCGGCGAAGCGCATCAGGCCTTGCTCGAACGCCTGTGTGCATTACTGATTGAAGGTCGCGGTCACGAATTGGGCCGCGCCACCAGCAGCCGTAAAGTCCTCGAAGTGCTGGGCGGTGAGGTGCCGGCCGACTGGCCGAGCGCGCGCATTGCCCTGGCCAACGCCCACGGTTTGCATGCGCGCCCGGCGAAGATCCTCGCGCAACTGGCGAAAAGTTTTGAAGGCGAGATTCGCGTGCGCATCGTCGATGGCCAGGACAGCGCCGTGTCGGTAAAGAGCTTGAGCAAGCTGCTCAGCCTTGGCGCCCGGCGCGCTCAGGTGCTGGAATTTATCGCCGAGCCGAGCATCGCCGCCGATGCCTTGCCGGCGTTGCTGGCAGCTATCGAAGAAGGCCTCGGTGAAGAAGTCGAGCCGTTGCCAGCTGTCAGTCAGCAGCGCGAAGTGTTTGCCGATGTCGCCGAAGTGTTGCTCGCGCCAACGTCAGGCAGCCTGATCCAGGCCATTGCCGCTGCGCCGGGCATCGCCATCGGCCCGGCGCACATTCAAGTGCTGCAAGCCATCGATTATCCGCTGCGCGGCGAGTCCGCCGCGGTCGAACGCGAGCGTCTCAAGCAAGCGTTGTCCGATGTCCGTCGCGACATCGAAGGCTTGATCGAACGCAGCAAATCCAAAGCCATTCGCGAGATTTTCATCACCCACCAGGAGATGCTCGACGACCCGGAATTGACCGATGAAGTCGACACCCGTCTCAAGCAAGGCGAAAGCGCTGAAGCTGCGTGGATGGCGGTGATCGAAGCCGCCGCCAAACAGCAGGAATCGCTGCAGGACGCCTTGCTCGCCGAACGCGCTGCTGACTTGCGCGACATCGGTCGCCGGGTGCTGTCGCAACTGTGTGGCATCGAAACCCCGAGCGAGCCCGAGCAGCCGTACATTCTGGTAATGGACGAAGTCGGCCCGTCCGACGTCGCCCGTCTCGATCCGGCACGGGTCGCCGGTATTCTGACCGCCCGTGGCGGCGCCACTGCCCATAGCGCCATCGTCGCCCGGGCCTTGGGGATTCCGGCCCTGGTCGGCGCCGGTGCCGCCGTGTTGCTGCTGGCACCGGGCACGCCGTTGCTGATTGATGGCCAACGCGGTCGCCTGCATGTCGACGCTGATGCCGCAACCTTGCAGCGCGCCACCGAAGAACGCGACACCCGCGAGCAACGATTAAAAGCGGCGGCCGAACAACGCCATCAACCGGCGCTGACCACCGACGGCCACGCGGTCGAAGTGTTCGCCAACATCGGCGAAAGCGCTGGCGTCACCAGTGCGGTGGAGCAGGGCGCCGAAGGCATTGGCCTGCTGCGCACCGAACTGATTTTCATGGCCCATTCGCAGGCACCGGACGAAGCCACCCAGGAAGTCGAATACCGTCGTGTCCTCGATGGCCTCGCCGGTCGTCCGTTGGTGGTTCGCACCCTCGATGTCGGCGGCGACAAACCACTGCCGTATTGGCCGATCGCCAAGGAAGAGAACCCGTTCCTTGGCGTGCGCGGTATTCGCCTGACCCTGCAACGTCCGCACATCATGGAAGCGCAATTGCGCGCCTTGCTGCGTGCGGCGGACAACCGTCCATTGCGGATCATGTTCCCGATGGTCGGCAGCGTTGATGAGTGGCGTCAGGCCCGGGATATGACCGAGCGCCTGCGCCTGGAAATCCCGGTGGCAGACCTGCAACTGGGGATCATGATTGAAGTGCCGTCGGCGGCATTGCTGGCGCCGGTTCTTGCTAAAGAAGTCGACTTCTTCAGCGTCGGCACCAACGACCTGACCCAATACACGCTGGCCATCGACCGGGGTCACCCGACCTTGTCGGCCCAGGCCGACGGCTTGCACCCGGCGGTGCTGCAACTGATCGACATCACCGTGCGCGCGGCCCATGCCCATGGCAAATGGGTCGGCGTGTGCGGCGAACTGGCGGCCGATCCGCTGGCGGTACCGGTGCTGGTCGGCCTCGGTGTGGACGAGCTCAGCGTGTCCGGGCGCAGCATCGCTGAGGTCAAGGCACGCATCCGCGAACTCAGCCTGGCCCAGTCTCAAATTCTTGCTCAACAGGCCCTGGCCGTGGGCAGCGCCAATGAAGTGCGCGCATTAGTGGAGGCCCTGTAATGGCCAGGATTTTAACCCTGACCCTCAACCCGGCGCTGGACCTGACCGTCCAGTTGCCACGGTTGGAGTCCGGTCAGGTCAACCGCAGCGACGAGATGCACACCCACGCCGCCGGCAAAGGCGTGAACGTGGCCCAGGTGCTGGCCGATCTCGGGCATCAACTGACGGTCAGCGGGTTTCTCGGTGAAGACAATCTTCAGGCATTTGAAACCCTGTTCGCCAGGCGCGGTTTTCTCGACGCGTTCATTCGTGTGCCGGGGGAGACCCGCAGCAATATCAAACTGGCGGAAAGCGACGGGCGCATCACCGATATTAACGGCCCCGGCCCGCAGGTCAGTGACGCCGCGCAGCAGGCGCTGCTGGATCGACTGGATCAGATCGCGCCGGGGCATGATGCCGTTGTCGTCGCCGGCAGCCTGCCGCGAGGCGTCAGCCCGCAATGGTTGCAGGCGTTGATCGCGCGCTTGAAAAACCTCGGTTTGAAGGTGGTGCTGGACACCAGTGGCGAAGCCTTGCGTGCAGGGCTGGCGGCAGGTCCATGGCTGATCAAACCCAACACCGAAGAGCTTGCCGATGCGCTCGGTTGTGAGGTGGTGTCGGTTTCGGCACAAGCCGAAGCCGCGAGCCACTTGCACGCTCAAGGCATCGAGCACGTGGTGATTTCCCACGGCGCCGATGGGGTGAACTGGTTCAGTGTCGGCGCGGCAATGCATGCCACGCCGCCCAAGGTCAGTGTGGCCAGCACGGTCGGTGCCGGCGATTCGTTGCTGGCCGGCATGCTTCACGGTTTGCTCAGCGCCGACACGCCTGAACAGACCCTGCGCACCGCCACGGCGATTGCCGCGATGGCCGTCACGCAGATCGGTTTCGGCATCAGTGATGCCGCGCAATTGGCGCAGCTCGAACAGGGCGTGCGCGTGCGCCTCCTGACAGAACAATAAGAGGGGTTGTCATGAAGTTAGCCATTGTTACGGCCTGCCCGAACGGCATGGTCACCAGTGTGCTGTGCGCGCGGCTGCTCGACGCCGCCGCCCAGCGTCAGGGCTGGAGCACTTGCGTCGAAGTGAACGACGCGGCACATCCGGAGCGCCAGTTGTCGGCGGCCACCCTTGAGTCCGCCGAGTGGGTGCTGCTGGTGACCAGCGCACCTGTGGACATGACCCGATTCGTCGGCAAACGCGTATACCGCAGCACCCCGGCCCAGGCCCTGCAAGACGTTGAAGCCGTGCTGCGTCGTGGCGCGCAAGAGGCCGAGATTTACGTTGCCGCCCAAGCCGTCGCCGAACCTGCCGTGGCCGCCAAAAACGCACCGCGTCTGGTCGCGATCACGGCGTGCCCGACCGGCGTTGCCCACACCTTCATGGCCGCCGAAGCCTTGCAGCAGGCGGCCAAGCGCCTGGGCTACGACTTGCAAGTGGAAACCCAGGGCTCGGTCGGCGCGCGCAATCCGCTGAGCGCCGCCGCGATTGCCGATGCTGACGTGGTGCTGCTGGCCTGCGATATCGAAGTCGCCACGGAGCGTTTCGCCGGCAAGAAGATTTATCGTTGTGGCACTGGCATTGCGTTGAAACAAGCCGAAGCCACGCTCAACAAAGCACTGGCTGAAGGCTCGCAGGAAACCGCTGCCACCGGCGCCAAAGCCCCGGCCAGGCAAGAGAAGACCGGCGTCTACAAACACCTGCTGACCGGCGTGTCGTTCATGCTGCCAATGGTGGTGGCGGGCGGGTTGATGATCGCGCTGTCGTTTGTGTTCGGCATCACCGCGTTCAAGGAACCGGGCACGCTGGCGGCCGCGCTGATGCAGATCGGTGGCGAAACCGCGTTCAAGCTTATGGTGCCGCTGCTGGCGGGGTACATCGCTTATTCCATCGCTGACCGTCCGGGTCTGGCGCCGGGGATGATTGGCGGCTTGCTTGCGAGTACGTTGGGCGCCGGTTTTATCGGCGGGATCCTTGCCGGTTTTATCGCCGGTTACGCGGCCCAGGCGATCAATCGTTATGCGCGTTTGCCGCAGAGCCTTGAAGCGCTGAAACCGATCCTGATCATCCCGTTGCTGGCGAGTCTGTTCACCGGGTTGGTGATGATCTACGTGGTCGGCAAACCGGTCGCGGGCATGCTCGAAGCGCTGACGCACTTTCTCGACAGCATGGGCACCACCAACGCGATTCTGCTCGGTGTGTTGCTCGGCGGCATGATGTGCGTCGACCTCGGCGGGCCGATCAACAAGGCCGCTTATGCGTTCTCGGTCGGGCTGTTGGCGTCGCAGAGTTATGCACCGATGGCCGCCACCATGGCCGCCGGCATGGTGCCGCCGATTGGTCTTGGCATCGCGACGTTTATTGCCCGACGCAAGTTCGCCCAGACCGAGCGCGAGGCCGGTAAAGCGGCGTTGGTGTTGGGGCTGTGCTTTATCTCCGAAGGCGCGATCCCGTTCGCGGCCAAAGACCCGTTGCGGGTGATTCCGGCGAGCATTGCCGGTGGCGCGCTGACCGGTGCGTTGTCGATGTATTTCGGCTGCAAACTGATGGCGCCGCACGGTGGGTTGTTCGTGCTGATGATCCCGAATGCGATCAACCATGCGCTGCTGTATTTGCTGGCGATTGTGGCGGGGAGTCTGTTGACGGCAGTGGCGTATGCACTGCTCAAGCGGCCGGAAGTGGTGGAGTTGGCTTTGGAACCCGCCAAGGCATAGATCAAACGATCGCAGCCTTCGGCAGCTCCTACAGGGTGTTCGCATTCTGCCTGTGTAGGAGCTGCCGAAGGCTGCGATCTTTTTGTGTCATCCTCGTTTCACACGGACGTGCTTAAGTTCTCCTTTTACAGGGAGAGCACCATGAGCGAATTCAACCTCGGTCGCCGGCGTGTCATGCAAGCGGTCGGCGCCGGTCTGTTGCTGCCCGGCCTGGCTCCGGCAGTCATCGCCTCGGTCCAGGATCGGCCGCAACTCACCGACGGCGTGCAGTCCGGCGACCTGCTGGGCGACCGGGCGATGGTCTGGAGCCGCAGCGATCGTCCGGCGCGGATGGTGGTGGAATGGGACACCCGCAGCCTGTTCACCAACCCGCGTCGTTTCGTTTCGCCCTTGGCGGATTCGCGCACGGACTTCACCGCCCGGGTCGAACTCACCGGCCTGCCTGCCGATCAGGCGATTTTCTACCGTGTGCACTTCGAAGACGCTCAGAACGGCACAAGCAGTGAACCCTGGTTCGGCCACTTGCGCAGCGTGCCTGCGGCCCGTCGGGACATTCGTTTTGTCTGGAGCGGTGACACCGTCGGCCAGGGCTTCGGCATCAACCCGGACATCGGCGGCATACGTATCTACGAAGCCATGCGCCTGCGCCTGCCGGACTTCTTTATCCACAGCGGCGACACCATCTACGCTGACGGCCCGGTGCCCGCTCAACTGACCACCGAGAGCGGTCGGGTGTGGCGCAACATCACCAGCGAAGCCAAGAGCAAAGTCGCCGAAACCCTTGATGAATATCGCGGCAATTATCGCTACAACCTGATGGACGAAAACATCCGCCGCTTCAACGCCGAGGTGCCGCAGATCTGGCAGTGGGACGACCACGAAGTGGTGAACAATTGGTCGCCGGGCAAGCAGTTGGACGAACGCTACAAGAGCAAAGATATCCACAGCCTGGTCGGCCGTGCGCGACAAGCCTGGCTTGAATATGCGCCGATGCGTTTGCAAGCCGCCGACAACGGCGGACGGATTTATCGCAAGCTCGGTTATGGGCCGATGCTTGATGTGTTCGTGCTCGACATGCGCAGTTATCGTGGGGCGAATGACGACAACCTGGGTGGGGAGAAACCGTTTCTGGGGCGCGAGCAACTGGACTGGTTGAAGGCTTCGTTGAAAGCCTCCAGTGCACAATGGAAAGTCATTGCCGCCGATATGCCGATTGGTCTCGGTGTGCCGGATGGAGAAGTCAGTCCGGGTGTGCCGCGTTGGGAAGCGGTGGCCAATGGTGACCCGGGACCGGCTCAGGGCCGCGAGCTGGAAATCGCCGAGTTGCTCGGATTTCTGCGGTCCCAGCAAGTGCGCAATTTCGTGTTCCTCACCGCGGATGTGCATTACTGCGCGGCGCATCACTATCACCCGGAGCGCGCGGCGTTTCAGGATTTCGAACCGTTTTGGGAGTTTGTCGCCGGACCGTTGAATGCCGGGAGCTTCGGGCCTAATCCGCTGGATAAAACCTTTGGGCCGCAGGTGGTTTTCGAGAAAGCCCCACCGGCACAGAACACCTCGCCATTTGCCGGGTTTCAGTTTTTTGGCGAGGTGAATATCGATGGGCAGAGCGGGGAGATGAGCGTGGTGTTGCGGGATCTGGATGGGGTGAGTGTGTTTGAGCAGAAGCTGGCGCCGGTTTGAGACTGTCAGGCATGGCGTAGATCAACTGTGGGAGCGGGCTTGCTCGCGATGACAGCTCAACATTCAACAGAGATGTTGGCTGTCAGACCGCTTTCGCGAGCAAGCTTTGCTCCTACAGGGATTGTGGGGGGCACAGGTTTTATGCCTGACGCCGAACCATTGTGGGAGCGAGCCTGCTCGCGATGACGGCTTCACATTCAATGAAGATGTTGGCTGTCAGATCGCTTTCGCGAGCAAGCCCGCTCCCACAGGGGATGTGTTGTGTCAGTAAACGTCGCGGCGGTAGCGGCCTTGTTCGATCAAGCGATCGACCTCTTCGATGCCGAGCACTTGGTTGAGCGCGTGATCCACGCCCGACGCCATGCCTTGCAAGCTGCCGCAGATGTAGATCACGGCGCCGTCGGCCAGCCATTTTTTCAGCTCGGCGGCGGATTCGCGCAGGCGATCCTGGACGTAGATTTTCTCGGCCTGATCCCGGGAAAACGCCAGGTCCAGGCGCTCCAGATCACCCTCAATCAACCAGCCCTCCAGCTCATCGCGACACAGGAAGTCGTGCTGGCGATTTCGCTCGCCAAACAACAGCCAATGCCGTTGCTGTCCGTCGGCAATCCGCGCCTTGAGCAAACTGCGCAGCCCGGCCAGGCCCGTGCCGTTGCCCAGCAGGATCATCGGCACCGGCTCGGTCGGCAGGTGGAAACCGCTGTTGCGCCGTATCCGCAAACTGATGCTGGCACCCACTGGCGCGTGTTCGGTCAGCCAGCCGGAGCCGATGCCGAGGCTGCCGTCGGGGTGCTGTTCCTGGCGCACGATCAGTTCCAGCACGCCGTCGGCGGCAATCGAGGCAATCGAGTATTCACGCATGGCCAACGGCACCAGCGCCTGCACCAATGCCTGGGCGTGCAGACCCACCAGATGCGCCCGGTTTTCGGCCAGTTGTCGACTGGCGAGGGCTTGATCCAGCGGTTGCGAGAGACCATCGAGTTCAACGCTGGCCCGACCGTCAATCCCCAAGCCATCGAGAAAATGCTCAATCGCCCACGGGCAATTGCGCGGCATGACTTCCACCAGGTCACCGGCCAGCCAACTGCTGGTGCTTGGGGCAATAAGACCCACCAGGTACACCGGCGAACCGCAGCTGTCCGGGTTGAGCAGTTCGCGACGGGCCAGCGTCCAGTTGTCGTAGCTGGGCGCTTGCCAGGTGTCCACCGGCGCCTGTCCGGTCAGCAGGCCAAGTTGCTGTTGCCAGTGACGCAAGGCGTAGGGGTCGCCGCTGTCGACTTCCACCGGGGCAAACAGCGTCTTGCCGCCGTGTTCGCCGAGCCAGGCGTGCAAGCGGCGGGCGAAGCCGCAGAAGTGTTGATATTGCCGATCACCGAGACCAAGCACCGCGTAGTTCAAACTCTCCAGGCTCAACGCCCGGCCCAGCACCTTGCGTTCGAAACCACGGGCGCTGTCCGGCGCTTCGCCGTCGCCGAAGGTGCTGACCACAAACAGCGCATTGCTCGAATCACACAGATCCTGTTCGCTGACATTCGCCAGCGGCTGCACCTTCACCGGCAACCCGGCGGCCTGCAATTGCCCGGCGGTCTGCCAGGCCAGTTGCTCGGCAAAGCCGCTCTGGCTGGCGAAGCCGATCAGCCACGCGGGTGCGTCGCCGCCCGGTTGCACCAGGCCTTTACGCGCGTCCTTGATCTGGCGTTTCTTGCGCCGACGATCCAGGTACAGCAACCAGCCCGTGACGAAAAACAGTGGCATGGTCAGCGCGCTGAGCGTCAGGATGATCCGCCCGATGATGCCGAAGTAACTGCCGGTGTGCAGCGCGTAGAGGCTGGTCAGTAATTGCGCCTTGAGGCTCTTGTCGCTGTAGCGATCATGGCGTTTGACGATACCGGTCGCTGGATCAAGAGTGATCTGGTTCAGCGCGCGGTCATGGGGCGAGGTGTTCAGCAGGTAGAACACCGTGGCCGGCTGGCCAGCCACCGGCGGCATGCGGATGTTGTAGGCGCACAGGTGTGGGCCGGCGGCGCTGTAGATGCTGCTCCACATCGCAGCGTAATCGGCAGTCGGCGCCGGACCGCTCGGTGCCGGCCCGCGGTTGCGAACCCGTTCGTTTTGCGGCGCATCCGACAGCAGTTTGGTCAGGCCCTGGTTGTACCACTCGTAAGACCAGGACAACCCGGTCAGCGCGGCCAACAGGTAAAACATCAGGCACCAGGTCCCGGCTACCGAGTGCAAATCCCAGTTGAAGCTGCGGCCCTTTTTCTTCCAGTCCAGGGTCAGCCAGGCACGCCAGTTTTTCCATTGGCGCGGCCAGCGCAGGTACAGGCCGGAGAGGCAGAAGAACACCAGGATCAACGTGCACGCACCAGTGATCTGCCGCCCGGTATCGCCCATCGCGAGGAAGCGGTGCAATTGCAGCATCAGGGCGAAGAAGTCCTGGCCGGTGGCGTCGCCCATGAACTCGGCGGTGTACGGGTCGAAGTAACGCATCTCGCCGCGGCGCTCGCCCGGCGGCGGGGTGTAGATCACCCGCGCGGCGTTGCCGCTGTCGGTCTCGACCCAGAGCATCGAGACTTTCTTGCCGGACGCGGCTTCGATCCGTTCAACCAGTTCGACGGGCGGCAGGACGCCGGCAACCTGCTTCTTGACCTGCAGCACAGAAGGATTCAAGGCCCGCAGGATTTCATCCTGAAACGACACGGTTGCCCCGGTGATGCCCATCAAGGCCAGGATCAGCCCGGCGCTGATGCCAAAAAACCAGTGCAACTGGAACAGGGTTTTCTTCAACACGTCGCTCGCCTTGTTCGTTCGAAAATAATCATCACGGCGCGCATTATGCCGTGGGTTGTCGAGAAACATTCTTTATTACGCACAAAAGCCCCGTTCACCTGGATGAACGGGGCTTCAGCCCGATGGCAACGTAGGCGCTGGCGAAGCCTGCGATCTTTTGACTTTTGGCGATTTCAGTACCGCCAAAATCAACATCAAAAGATCGCAGCCTTCGGCAGCTCCTACAGTGATTGGGTTAGAAGTGGAAGTTCGCGCTCAGCAGCGCGGTACGACCCGCCGCCACGTGGGCGTAATGTGTCTGGAATACCTGGTCGAAGTAACGCTTGTCGGTCAGGTTCTGCACGTTGAGTTGCAGGTCGACGTTCTTGGTCAGGGCGTAGCTGGCCATTGCGTCGTAACGCCAGTAGGACGGGATCTCCACCGAGTTGGCGACGTTGCCGAACTGCGAGTCGACGAAGGTCGCGCCGCCGCCAACGGTCAACTTTTCCGGGATCAGGTCGTAAGTCGACCACAGGGTGAAGTTGTTCCGTGGAGTGCTTGGCATATGGTTGCCTTTGTCGGCCGCGAGGGTGGTCTTGACCACTTCGCTTTCCATGTAGGTGTAGCCGCCGAAGACTTTCCAGTTACGGGTCAGTTTGCCGGTGTAGGTCAGTTCCAGGCCGTTGACGGTTTGCTCGCCGTCCAGCACTTGGGTGGTGGCGCCGTCCGGATCGTCGATACGGGCGTTGGTTTTCTCGGTGCGGAACAGTGCGGCGGTCAGCGACAGGTCGTCACCGAAGAAGTCCCACTTGGTGCCGACTTCGTAGTTGCGGTTCTTTTCCGGCTCCAGGTCGCTGTTGTTCGCCGCCAGTTCCAGGCTGCCGTTACCGCTGGTTTCACCGGCCGGGTTGCTGGAGGTGGAGTAGGCCGCGTACACGCTGCCGTTAGGCAACGGGTTGTAGACCACGCCGATCTGGTAGTTCAGCAGGTCGCTGGTGTTCTCCGGGAGAAACTGCCCGCTGGCGTGGTACGGCCCGCATTGGCGTAGCCGCTGGATTCGGTCTGGTAGTTGTCGTAACGCAGCCCCAGGTTCAGGGACCATTGTTCGTTGAACTTCAGGGTGTCGAACACATAAGCGGCAGCCGTTTTGGTGTCGGTGTCGGTGAAGGCGTTGCTGTCGGTGATAGTGCCCGACCAGTTATCCCCAGGCGTCGGCTTGTACAGGTTGGTGCAGGCGCCGGAGTTGAACAGTGCGCGGTTGCATGTGGTGCCGCTGGCGGTCGAGGTCAGGATGTACGGGCGGTTGTGGGTGTCCTGATAAGAGAACTCCAGGCCGGTGACCAGGCTGTGTTCGATCGCGCCGGTATTGAACTTGGCGCTCAGGTCGGTCTGGTTGACCCAGCCGCTGGACGTCGAGTTACGGCTTTTCGCGCCACGGTACACACTACCGTTGGTTACGTTGCCCTTGCTGTCGTCAGGGTTGCTGACGATGTAGTCCAGGGTCGAACGGGACATGCGGAAGCTGTTGGAAACGGTCAGGCCATCATTCAGATCGTGCTCGATCTTGAGGGTGCCGCTGTCGTCGCTGGTCTCGCGATAGTCGCGACCGGTGAGGCCGTAGAAGTTGTCGCGATTGACGTTGGCCGGTTTGTCGACCTGGTACTTGCTGCGATTCGGGCTGAGGGTCAACGGGATGCCGTAGTCCGGGATATCGTTACTTTCGTTGTGGTAGTAACCGACGATCACACGGGTGTCGGTGCCCAGGCCGAAGGAGAAGGTCGGCGCCACGCCCCAGCGGCTGACCTCCACGGCATCACGGCCGGCGACGTTGGCTTCGTGCTTCATCAGGTTCAGGCGAAAGGCCGAGGTGTCGTTGATCTGCTGGTTCAGATCGAGGGTGGTGCGCTTGGTCTGGTCCGAGCCCCAGGTGAAGCCGCCGTCGTAGAAGTTGCCCAGTTTGGCGGTCTTGCTGACCAGGTTCAGGCTACCACCGGTGGAGCCGGCGCCGGTGAAGGCCGAGCCCGGGCCTTTGCTGATTTCGACCGATTCAACGTCGAAGATCTCGCGGCTTTGGGACGCGGGGTCGCGCATGCCGTCGATGAACACATCGCTTTCAGCGTTGAAGCCGCGAATGATCGGACGGTCGCCGGCCGGGTTGCCCCCTTCGCCGGCACCGAAGGTGATGCCCGGCGTGGTGCGCAAGGCGTCGACCAGACTGGTCGCGCCGGTGTCGCGGATCACTTGTTGCGGGATCACAGTGACGCTTTTTGGCGTTTCGCGAAGCGGCGCAGTGTACTTCTTGGAGGCCGAGGTATCGGTTTTGTAGGAGGTGTCTTCCTGGTCGCCAACAACGCTGGTGGCGTCGAGGGAAATCGCATTGCCCGGTGCTTTTTCGTCCGTCTTCTCGGCCGCGAAAACCATCTGGCCAGCGGAGCCGGCGGTAATTGCCATGCCAATGGCAGAGGCGAGCAAGCGCGGTGAACGGACGGGTGATTGTAGTGGTTGGCGTGACATGTGAATTCCCCTCCCCAAGGATTTGAGGCCGCGGAATATAAGGTAAACAGGTATCTGTATCAATTGCGAAACATTATTATTCGTGACAAATTTACATTCTTTACAATTTGACCTTACGGTTTTTGGTGTCTCGTTCGTCTCTGGGGTTTTACACGGGCAATAAGAATCAATACCATTGGCGCCCCTCTGTTTTCAGGTGTCGTCTCCATGTTGCTGCACATTCCCGGCGTGTTCGCGAAAGAAGAAGTGCAGCGCATCCGCGAGGCCCTGGAGCAAGCGGATTGGGCCGACGGAAAAATCACCGCCGGCTTTCAGTCGGCCAAGGCCAAGCACAACTTGCAATTGCCGGAAGGTCATCCGCTGGCCAAGGAAATCGGTGCGGCGATGCTTGAGCGGTTGTGGAAAAATCCACAGTTCATGTCAGCGGCGTTACCGAGCAAGGTCTTCCCGCCGTTGCTGAACTGTTACACGGCGGGCGGCAGTTTCGACTTCCACATCGACAATGCCGTGCGTCAGCCCAAGGGCAGCCTCGAGCGCGTGCGCACCGACCTGTCGGCGACGCTGTTCTTCAGCGAACCGGACGACTACGACGGCGGTGAACTGGAAATCCAGGACACCTTTGGCACCCAACGCGTCAAGTTGCCCGCCGGTGACATGGTCCTGTACCCCGGCAGCAGCCTGCACAAGGTCAACGCCGTCACCTGGGGGGCGCGTTATGCCTCATTCTTCTGGACACAGAGCCTGGTCCGCGAAGACAGCCAGCGCGCCTTGCTGTTCGAGATGGACGGGGCAATCCAGCAACTGACCCAGGACATGCCCGACCATCCTTCGCTGATTCGCCTCACCGGCACTTATCACAACCTGTTGCGCCGCTGGGTCGAGGTATGAGTTATCAACTGCGTCGCGAGGAAGTCCTCGACGGTGACCGGCTCAAAGCCATGCTTGAGGAAAGCCCCGCGCGGGCGGCCCAGGCGATTCTGCTCGCGGCGCGCGAAGGCGTGCTCGATGCTCAGGCGCTGCTGGGGCAGATTCTGCTGGACGGGCAGGGCATCGAGCAGGATCAGCCACTGGCAGTGCGCTGGTTCGGGATCGCCGCCCAGAGCGGACATTTGATGGCGCGCAACATGCTCGGTCGTTGTCATGAACATGGCTGGGGGTGCACCGCCGACGCCACGCTCGCCGCGAAATATTATCGTGGCGCCGCCGAGGCCGGCCTGGACTGGGCAATGTACAACTACGCCAACCTGCTGGCCACCGGGCGCGGCGTGGCAGAAGACCAGGTGCTCGCGCTGATTCTTTATCGCCGCGCCGCCGAATTGGGCCATGCGAAATCGATGAACCTGCTGGGGCGTTATCTGGAAGACGGACGGGTTTGTCAGGCGGATCCGCAGGCTGCGCGCGACTGGTATCGACGCTCGGCGCTCGGCGGGGACTTTCGTGGGCAGTTCAGTTACGCCACGGTGCTGGCGGATCAGGGCCATATCGACGACGCGCTGGATTGGTTGCGCAAGGCATTGGCCGGCGGGAATCTGAGTTTTTGCGGGTGGCGAGTCAGACCCTCCTGGGCGCAGAGCATCCACGCATTCGCGAGTTAGCGGCGCTTTATCATCGACGCTGCATTCAACTGAGCGATGAACGGAATGTAATTGGGGTTGTTGAGTCGCTTTAAATCACTATGATTGAAAACTAATCACAACTTATCAAACTGCTTCCTGGAGACGAAATCATGGCTGCGACCAAAGTACTCACTGCCCATGTACCCTTGGAGCTTGCCGATAAAGTCGACCAGATGGCTGCCAGAATGGAGCGTTCCCGGGGCTGGATCGTGAAGCAGGCGCTTGCCGACTGGGTCGATCTGGAGGAGGAGCGAAGCCGACTTACGCGCGAAGCAATGGCTGACGTTGATGCTGGGCGGGTGATCGATCATCAGTCTGTACAAGCTTGGGCAGAAAGTTTGAATACCGATACGCCGTTACCGGTTCCGCATTGATGGAGTTGAAGTGGACGAATAAGGCGTTATCGGATCTCGCGCGGCTTTTCGATTTTCTGGTCATTGCCAATCGTCTTGCAGCCGCTCGTACTGTGCAGTCTCTCACTCAAGCCCCCACGGCTTTACTCAGCAATCCGCGAATAGGAGAGAGGGTCGACGAGTTTGAACCGCGCGATGTGCGCAGACTTTTGGTCGGCCATTACGAAATGCGGTATGAGATTCAAGGCTCCACGCTCTACATTCTTCGTCTGTGGCATGTGAGAGAAGATCGATAACATCGTCCCTGCAGCTTGGAATGCCAGACACAAAAAAGCCCATGACACGTCATGGGCTTTTTGGTTTTTGCGTACTGCGCTTACACGTAAAACGATTTCAGCGGCGGGAAGCCATTGAATTCAACGGCGCTGTAGCTGGTGGTGTAGGCACCGGTCGACAACCAGTACATACGATCACCAATGGCCAGGTTCAGCGGCAAACCGTACTTGTAGTTCTCGTACATGATGTCGGCGCTGTCGCAGGTCGGGCCGGCGATGACGACTTCTTCCATCTCGCCTTTTTTCTCGGTCCAGATCGGGAACTTGATGGCTTCGTCCATGGTTTCGATCAGGCCGGAGAACTTGCCCACATCCGTGTACACCCAGCGCTCTACCGCGGTACGGGATTTACGCGCGACCAACACGACTTCGCTGACCAGGATGCCGGCGTTGGCGATCAACGAACGGCCCGGTTCCAGGATGATTTCCGGCAGGTCGTCGCCGAAATCTTCCTTGAGGAAGCGGATGATTTCTTCAGCGTAGGTTTCCAGGCTGTTGGTGCGGGTGATGTAGTTGGCCGGGAAGCCACCGCCCATGTTGATCAGCTTCAGGTGAATGCCGTCTTCTTCTTTCAGGCGTTCGAAGATCACTTTGACCTTGGCGATCGCTGCGTCCCAGACGCTGATGTCGCGTTGTTGCGAGCCGACGTGGAACGAGATGCCGTAAGGCACCAGGCCCAGGTCACGGGCGAGGATCAGCAGGTCCATGGCCATGTCGGTCTGGCAGCCGAATTTGCGCGACAAAGGCCAGTCGGCGGTGGTCGAGCCTTCGGTGAGGATGCGCACGTAGACTTTCGAACCCGGTGCCGCCTTGGCGATGTTGCGCAGGTCGGCTTCGGAGTCGGTGGCATACAGACGCACGCCCTTCTCGTAGAAGTAGCGAATGTCCTTGGATTTCTTGATGGTGTTGCCGTAGCTGATGCGATCCGGGCCAACGCCCTGGTTCATCACTTTGTCGAGCTCGTAGATCGACGCGATGTCGAAGTTCGAGCCTTTCTCTTTGAGCAGGTCGATGATTTCGACGGCCGGGTTGGCCTTGACCGCGTAGTAGACCTTGGCGAATTCGAAACCGGCGCGCAGGTCGTCATAGGCCTGGCTGATCATCGCGGTGTCGATCACCACGAACGGGGTTTCTTGTTTGTCGGCAAACGCCTTCATTTTGTTGAAGGTTTCACGCGCGAAATAGTCTTCGACGTTGATCGACATGCTTGGGACTCCTACTGGCAAACTGAGTAAATAAATGGGTGCAAATGAACGTCCTCCGTATCCCCACTTTGGTTCGCCTACTTCCCAAGGCATGTCGCCGAAAGCAAAAAGGCCATGGGAAATGCTGCTTCCCTTGGCCTTGCTGTCTCGTCGTCAGTACTTGAGCCGGATGGATCGTTTCCAGCATGGACGTTCGGCGCGAACTTTAGGGCGTGAGGGGCTTGAGATCAACAAAAAATGTCGCGTTTTTACACGCTTCCGTCGTGCGGTCCCGGACAGCTACTGATGTAACCGACCTGCATGACAGTGTGATGTTCCCGTAGAAGGGAGATTTGAGGTGGTTCAGGCGGGATTTTGGTGCCCCATTCGCGGGCAAGCCTCGCTCCTGCAGGTTTGATTGCACCTGTAGGAGCGAGGCTTGCCCGCGAAGGCGTCAGATCAGGCGACAGCCGTCTCGGCTGGCGAAACAATGCTGGTCTTGCCGCCACGGGACTTGCCGGAGCTCAAATACTCGGCAATCGATTCCTGCGTCACTTCCCCCAGGAACACTCGCTCGGCATCCATCACCGGCAGCCACGAGCGGTTGAACTCGTACATGCGCGACAGCAGGATGCGCAAATGCTCGTCGAACGCGGCGGTGGCGTTGAACTCGCGCAGGTACTGCGCACACGTACCGGCCTGACGGTGCAAGTCGCGACGTCGCACATAACCGAGCGCCTTGTTGTCGGAGCACGTCACCACGACATAACGACGGTCCAGTTCGTCCATCAACTCCAGGGCCTCGGCCACCGGGGTTTCCGGGCTCACCGACGGCGCGTTGTCCGCCGCGTCTTCGGCTTTCACCAGCAACAGGCGCTTGAGGGTGCTGTCCTGGCCGACGAAGTTGCTGACAAAGTCGTCTGCCGGGTGCGCCAGCAGCGTGTCCGGGTGATCGATCTGCAACAGCTTGCCGGCGCGGAAGATCGCAATCTTGTCGCCGAGCTTGATGGCTTCGTCGATGTCGTGGCTGACCATGATCACGGTCTTGTTCAGCGCACGTTGCATCTCGAAGAACTCGTTCTGGATCATCTCGCGGTTGATCGGGTCGACCGCGCCGAACGGCTCATCCATCAACAACAGCGGGGCATCCGCGGCCAGCGCACGAATCACGCCGATCCGCTGCTGCTGACCACCGGACAGTTCACGCGGGTAGCGAGTCAGGTACTGCTTGGGTTCGAGCTTGATCATGCTCATCAACTCGCGGGCGCGGTCGTGGCATTTCTGTTTGTCCCAGCCCAGCAGTCGCGGGACGATGGTGATGTTTTCCTCGATGGTCATGTTCGGGAACAGACCGATCTGCTGGATCACATAACCGATGTTGCGACGCAGGGTCACTGCGTCGAGGTCGGTGGTGTCTTCGCCGTTGATCAGGATCTTGCCCGAAGTCGGCTTGATCAGGCGGTTGATCATTTTCAGCGTGGTGCTTTTGCCGCAGCCCGATGGCCCGAGGAACACACAGATTTCGCCTTCATTGACGGTCAGGCTTACCGAGTCCACGGCTTTCACATCTTTGCCGTTGCTTTGGAAGGTCTTGCTGAGGTTTTGAAGTTCGATCATTTGAGCAGTCCTTTTGGAGTCAGCGTGCGTTGCAGCCATTGCAGAAGCAGGTCGGCGAAGATGGCCAGGAGACTGACCAGCACGGCGCCGACGATCAGCATCGACATGTCGCTGCGGCTGATTGAAGCGAGAATAAGTACACCGAGGCCACCGGCGCCGATGGTCGCGGCAATGGTCATGACACCAATGTTCATGACCACGGCGGTGCGCACACCGGCCAGAATCACCGGCACCGCGATCGGCAGTTCGACCATGCGCAGGCGCTGGTAGAACGTCATGCCGATGCCACGGGCGGCTTCGCGAATGCCCGGTTCGACGCCGGTCAGCGCCAGGTAGGTGTTACGCATGATCGGCAACAGCGAGTAGAGAAACACGGCGGTGATTGCCGGCATCGGGCCCAGGCCCTGGCCGAATTTGGAGTAGAACGGCAGGAGCAGGCCGAACAGTGCAATCGACGGCACGGTCAGCAGCACCGTGGCGCTGGCTTGCAGGGGGCCGGCCAGCGACGGGAAGCGCGTCATCAGGACGCCCAGCGGTACGCCAACGAGGATCGCCAAGGTCACGGCGATGCCGACCAGGGTGATGTGCTGCAAGGTCAGGTGCAGCACCAGCGGCCAGTCGAGATGGGAAAAGGCGTTTAGAAATTCCATGTCTTCTCCTCAGTTCAGTGGATGCTGGCGCAGGAAATCTGCGGCAACGGATGAAGGGCTTTCGTGATCGACATCGACCCGCGCGTTGAGCTGGCGCATGGTCGCATCGTCGAACAGTTCAGCCAGCGGCTTGAGTTCTTCGGCCAGTTTCGGATGCGCGTCGAGGTAAACCTGACGCACCACCGGCGCGGCGGTGTAGTCCGGGAAGTAGTGCTTGTCGTCTTCGAGCAGTTTCAGTTTGAAAGCGTTCAATCGACCGTCAGTGGTGTAGACCAGCCCGGCAAACACCTGACTATTGCGCAGGGCGGTGTAGACCAGCCCGGCGTCCATTTGGCGAATGTTTTTGCGGGTCAGGTTCATGCCGTAGAGCTTGACCATGCCGTCCAGACCGTCGGAACGGTTGGCGAACTCGGTGTCCAGCGCCACCAGGTGATTGTCCTTCTGCTCAGCCTGCAACACCGTATTCAGCTCGCTGATGGTGTTGATCTGCGGGTAAGCCTTGGCGGTGGTTTCCGGCAGGGCCAGGGCGTAGGTGTTGCTGAATTTCGACGGCGTGAGCCAGACCAGGCCTTTTTTCGCGTCGAGTTCTTTCACTCGGGCGTAGGACTGTTCGCTGTCGAGCTTTTCAGTGACGTGGTTGTAAGCCACCAGCGACACGCCGGTGTATTCCCACATCAGGTCCAATTGGCCACTTTCGTGAGCGCTGCGGGCCAGGTTACTGCCCAGGCCACCGGTCACCTGAGTGTCGTAACCCTTGGTGCGCAGGTATTGGGAAGTGATTTCCGCGAGCAGGGTTTGTTCGGTGAACACCCGGGCGCCGATGCGGATCACCGGTTTTTCAGCGGCTTGGGCAAATCCTGCGAACAGCAGGGCGCAGCCTAGTAATAGGGTCAGTCTTTTCATAAATATTCCTTTGCCGAGGCTTAAGACGGGCGTAGGCCGCGTTCGAGCCAGAGGCGGCTGGCGAGTGTCACCAGACCGTCGAGCAGCAAGGCCAGCAGGGCGGTGCAAGCGGCGCCGAGCAGCAGTTGCGGCTGATTGTTCAGGGCGATGCCAGGGAAAATCAGGCTGCCCAGGCTGTTGGCGCCGATCAGGAACGCCAGCGGTGCGGTCCCGACGTTGATCGCCAGGGCCACGCGCACGCCACCGATGATGATCGGCACGGCGTTCGGCAGTTCGACCCGCCACAGCACTTGAGTCGGGGTCATGCCGATACCGACGGCCGCTTCCTTGAGTGAACCCTGGACGTTTTTCAGGCCTTCATAGGTGTTGCGCACGATCGGCAACAGCGAGGCGAGGAACAGGGCGAAGATCGCGGGGCCGCTGCCGATGCCCAGAATCCCCAGGGCGATGGCCAGTACGGCGAGAGGCGGAACGGTGTTGCCGATGTTGAAGATCTGCATGAAGCGTTCAGCGCGGCCAACCATGGTCGGGCGGCTGAGGAAGATACCGGCGGGGATGCCCACAACGAGGGCGGCCAGCATGGAGACAAGGACGAGAATCAAGTGAGCTTGCAGGTAAAACAACAAATCGTCGCGGTAATGTTCGATCGTGTTGATGCCAATCCAGTGGACCAGCAGGGCCAGGAGTGCGACGACAACCGCACCTCCTATAAGCCCCTTGCCATAGCGAATAGCCACAGGCGGACTCCTTTTTTCTTAGTCGGCGAACGCAGTCCTTTGTGGCATGCCATTGCTGGCTGCCGGGCTAAAACGTTCGCGAAAAGCAGCGCGTTCTATGTCCGCAAAGGGACATGAATCGAGCCATAAGCGCAGCCTCGTCAGGCTAACTTGCTGATTTTTCAGCCCCTGGTACGAGTGCAGTAACAGGGGAGTGGACGCCTCCACCTTTTAAAAGGTTCCATAATTAACAGCAAATAGCCACCGTAGGAGCTGCCGAAGGCTGCGATCTTTTGATCTTGATCTTCGACGGTTTTTACAAAACAAGATCAAAAGATCGCAGCCTTCGGCAGCTCCTACGGGGTGATGCGGTGTTTGGGGGAGGCTACGGACGGTGGTCCGTGGGGCGCGTTTTAAGCTATACTCGCCGCCCTTTTTTGAATCACCTGCCAGGCGATTTCCCATGACCAAACAGGCCGCCGAAGTCGCGAAACGCCGCACTTTCGCTATTATTTCCCACCCCGATGCCGGTAAAACCACCATCACCGAGAAGCTCTTGCTGATGGGCAAGGCGATTGCGATTGCGGGCACGGTGAAATCCCGTAAATCCGACCGCCATGCCACCTCCGACTGGATGGAAATGGAAAAGCAGCGTGGTATCTCGATTACCACGTCGGTCATGCAGTTCCCGTATCGCGATCACATGATCAACCTGCTCGACACCCCGGGCCACGAAGACTTCTCCGAAGATACCTACCGCACCCTGACGGCAGTGGACTCGGCATTGATGGTTCTCGACGGCGGTAAGGGTGTAGAGCCACGGACCATCGCGCTGATGGACGTCTGCCGTCTGCGGGACACGCCGATTGTCAGCTTCATCAACAAACTCGACCGTGACATCCGTGACCCGATCGAACTGCTCGACGAAATCGAAGCCGTCCTGAAGATCAAGGCTGCGCCGATCACCTGGCCGATCGGTTGCTACCGCGACTTCAAGGGCGTTTATCACCTCGCCGACGACTACATCATCGTGTACACCGCCGGTCACGGCCACGAGCGCACCGATGTGAAAATCATCGAGAAGCTCGACTCCGATGAAGCCCGTGCGCACCTCGGTGACGAATACGATCGCTTCGTCGATCAACTGGAACTGGTACAGGGCGCCTGCCACGAATTCAATCAACAGGAATTCCTCGACGGCCAACTGACCCCGGTGTTCTTCGGTACTGCACTGGGCAACTTCGGTGTCGATCACGTGCTCGACGCCGTGGTCAACTGGGCGCCGAAGCCATTGGCCCGTGTGGCCAACGAGCGCACCGTGGAACCGGTTGAAGAGAAATTCGCCGGTTTCGTGTTCAAGATCCAGGCGAACATGGACCCGAAACACCGCGACCGTATTGCCTTCATGCGCATCTGCTCCGGCAAGTACGAAAAAGGCATGAAGATGCGCCACGTGCGCACCGGCAAAGACGTGCGGATCGGCGATGCGCTGACGTTCTTCTCCTCCGAACGTGAGCAACTGGAAGAAGCGTTTGCCGGCGACATCATCGGTTTGCACAACCACGGCACCATCCAGATCGGCGACACCTTCACCGAAGGTGAAGTCCTGGGTTTCACCGGCATCCCGCACTTCGCCCCGGAACTGTTCCGTCGCGTACGCCTGCGCGATCCGCTGAAATCCAAGCAACTGCGCCAGGGCCTGCAGCAATTGGCCGAAGAAGGCGCCACCCAAGTGTTCTTCCCGACGCGCAGCAACGACATCATCCTCGGCGCCGTCGGTGTGCTGCAGTTCGATGTGGTCGCCAGCCGTTTGAAAGAGGAATACAAGGTCGAGTGCTCCTACGAGCCGATCACTGTGTACTCTGCGCGCTGGATCGATTGCAGCGATAAGAAGAAGCTCGAAGAGTTCCAGGTCAAGGCGGTGGAAAACCTCGCCATCGACGGCGGCGGTCACCTGACCTACCTGGCGCCGACGCGAGTGAACCTGGCACTGATGGAAGAGCGCTGGCCGGACGTGAAATTCCGTGCAACCCGTGAGCATCATTAATTTGTAGGCGCACGACTTGCCGGCGATGGTCGTTTCGAAATCGCCATCGCGAGCAAGCTTTGCGCCTACCGGTTGTGAGGCGCACCCAAAACCCTGTGGCGAAAGCTGCAGGGTTTTTTGTTGGCCTTGATTAGGCGGTGTGCGAAAAGAAATGGCGTGAACGCGACTTGATCACCTGATTACCACTCAGCAGGGCGGGTCAGGCTTTAATCTTCCTTATCCCGCCAAGCCGTCGATTGTTGCTGTTGAACTAGAGGTGTCAATCATGTTTTCATCCGTCGAGCTTTATGTATTTATTTGACATGTCGAATTTAAGATCTATAGTCAGGCGGCAGCGAATTGGAAGGATCCAATTATGCCAAAAGCCGGAGCCATATGATGCGCCAGATCACGGATGATCCAAGCCCAATCTGCGAAATAATCACTTTAAGTCCTTCCATTAGTCTGAGTTTTAATCTCGGGTTTGAACGGGAGGCGTACCGGGATGGCATGGTCCCGATATACCTGAAACAGTTCCATTCAAAACTCTGCGGGCAGCGCTCTGGCGCTATTCCTGCGTGGTCGAAAGTTATTCCTTCCCTCGATTCATATAGTTTATTTATTACGCCCTTCCTGCATTAGCGGAGCCATTTCATGGTTTAAGTGTTGGCCGCATGCCTGTGGCACTTAAATCACATGGATAAACGTCGGCCGTTCGTTTTCGAAATATCTATTTAAGAGTTTGGTGTGTCATGAATACAATCAGTTATTTAGAAAAAAATCCTATGCCTGTAGATATTCAGCGAAGAGCTGATGATTTCGTGCTTCGCTCGGGGAAGGTTGAAGATGCAGAAGATTTAGCGGCGTTATTTAGAGTGTCGTACGGACAGACGACCCATCCATGCCAGAGCCCACCCTATATTTACAACGCGATTGTTTCAGAGCTACAAGAGTGGTTCGTTCTGGAAATTGACTCTTCAATTGTTGGCTGTTCGTGCATTGCACGTCGTACTTGGAACCAATCCTGGGAGTCATGCTATGGCGTTGTTCATCCTGGCGCTCGCCGATCCGGAGTTATTTCCAGTTTGATAAAGCTAAGCCTGGAGGGCCACGACCCTGAGTTCATGGAGTTGGGGTTCTATGTTCCGAGAAGTCACTCCATCCACGCCATCATGAACCAGATTCGCAAAGGTGTGCTGGTGGGACATGATGGGGGACCCAATATGGTTGACGGTATCAGAGAGTACCATTTCACGGCGATACATCCGCCGGCAGCGGGTGAGTTTACTCACATAGCGCCGCCTTACGTCACCGCATCAAACCCCTCCTTCATAAAAGATCATTTATACGAATCATTGGGGCTTCAGCCTGTGCCTGGCGCCTACCCGAGCGCTTGTTTCACTGGGCCGCCAGGCACTGAAGAACACGCCTCTTTTTTATATTCCTGCGATGAAATGGCTAACGCATTCACACTGTCGGGCTATACAGGGGCAGCAATAACTGAATATGAAGTCTTTCTTGAGTTGAAGGCGTTGATAGCGCTCTGGGCAGAGTCTGCCTATATTGCTGCGTATATTCTTTCCGATAAAGTTGAATTAATCAGCCAGATGGTCACTTTGGGGTTTGTCATTACATCCTATCTGCCAGCCTGGCACGTACATGCCGGTGCGCGATACGATTGCGTCATGCTTGTACGCCATAATTTTTTGCAATCTCCGCAAAGCCATGGTTTCGATTCTGAAATAGCCTTCTTTGATCATGCCTACTCCGAGTTGACTAAAAGTCTATCTCTTATTGCTCGTACCAATTAGTGCTGAAGTATTTAGTCGGCCTGGCCGAATCCATTTTCATTCGAATGACTGCCGAGGGATTATAAAATGACAAGAGAGCAATGGAGTGCTGTTCGAAAACAGATTCCCGATGGGGCAAAGGGGCCATGGACACTGATGTTGTGGGGGGCGGATCTTCTTGTTCTGCTGTTTGCGTGGAACCTATGGCTCAGCTCATCAATAGCACTTAAAGGCCTTGCTTTAGTACTTGCAGGGCTTGCCGTAATACAGATATATCTCATCTCGCACGAGGCATTGCACGGCTCTGCCTCAAGCAATAGAAAACTTAATAATTTTATTGGACATTTTAATGGCTGGCTAATTGCCCTTCCTTTTCTGGTGAGACGTAGATATCACATGGCTCACCATACGTGGACCGCTCACCCGGTCAATGATCCAGAAAATAAAAGCATGATTGAAAAATTTTCAGTGATGACAAGGAAGCAGGAAAGAACGCTGGAGTTTATGTGGAAGCACTGGATCCCGATGATTGCTGCAAATCACTTCCTTGCCAATTGGCGCGCGCCGTTTGTCGCACGCGCTCAAGGAGACAGATCATCAAAGATAATGAACGAGATCCGCTTCGCCCGTATTTATATAGCGGGATACATTATCGTCGCGGCTATCGCTCTCGCTTTCGGCCGTCTAGCAGAACTCACATGTTTTTATCTTGCGGTATGGCTGATTCTCTTCTTTATGGTGGAGTTACTGAACTTGCCTCATCATGCCGAAGCCCCGCTTTTAGCGAAAGATGCCGATCGACTGCAGTTCTGGGAGCAAGACACCGTATCTCATGATTGCGGGAGCCTGCCGCTTTGGTCTCGCTTCATCATCCTGAACTTCAACCTCCATATCGTTCACCACGCATTCCCTTCGGTGCCCTGGTACCGATTGCCTCAAGCACACAGTCTTTTGCATCAGCAAAAAGGCGAGCATCTAAAAGAACAAACTGATGAATGGCGCTTTGCATGGAAAAATCGACGTCGGCCATTACTGAAATTGATGGGGCATTTTTTTGATCGGCGGGCCTGACGCCTGCGAGAGTGAAGACTATGCAGTGTACGCAAAGCATCTGTAGATCGTTTGGCGCAGACAAAGCCCGTTGAAAACGCTGCGGTTTTTTACCAGCTTGGCCATCTCAGAGAGTGGGGTTACTCTCTAAAGCAGTCTAGCTGTCACCGCTGGGGCAGAAATGTTCCCTGGTGAAAAACCATCTGCCAGTGTTCGCCCTGCTGACGCCAGATCGAACTGCGCAAGCTGTTGGCGGGGGAACGCTGGCCGATGGCGACGGTGTGACAGTGGTAGGTCACCAGGGCTGTGTCTTCTGAAAGCTGTTTGGCGGCGAACTCGCTGATAGTCCGTTGGGCGAAGGGTTGCAGAGGCAGTTGCTCGACCACTTCGGCTTTGGTCCAGATGCTGCCGTTGGCTCCGAACTCAATGAAGTCGTCGGCGAGCAGGCGTGAGATTTCTTCCGCGTCGCGCCGGGTGGTCTGGGAGAGGAGGCGTTGTTCGAATAGCAGCAGGGTTTGCGACAGATCCACGGTGGGGCCCTTTGTCTGAACAGCTGCGCGTCACCTTAGCGCAGCGCACACCAGAGAACATCGATCTCCAGGAATAGACAAAAACCCCTGCGTGAGGGGGCAAGCCCTAACGTCAGCCAGTTAAGAAAATCTCAGGCGAAACGCGCTTCGTGTAGCAGCTGGCGAAGCCTGCGTTCGGCTGCGCAGCAGTCGTGAAATCAGGCAGCACGTTGTTTCAAAAAGACCTCGCGTTCAGGTTTTACGACTGCTGCGCAGCCGAACGCAGGCTTCGCCAGCTGCTACAAATCGCGTTGCAGCTAAACCCCTTTGCCACAAAGTCAAAAGATCGCAGCCTTTGGCAGCTCCTGCGATTCCCGTGTAGGCGCTGCCGAAGGCTGCGATCTTTTGATCTTTTCGGCATAACCGTTATTCCAAACCAATCTGCCCATTCATGGCAATTCCCGCCCTTCGTTAGCGTCCTATCTGGAGAACCCGGCCGATCGGAACTAGATTTCATTCAGCGCCACGGCAACCGGGTTACGCGCCGGCAGGCACCCATGCTGCATCTCAGAAAGGATGGAATCGGCTATGAGCATTTTTCAACGCGTTGTGCTGTTGCTTAAGGTTTTGGTGATGCTGTCCCTCGGCACGTCAGCGGCGTGGGCGGCCAGCCCAAGCCATCCCCAAGGATTTAATGGTGTTCCCGGGCATGACAGCAGCGGTCTGATGATCGCCAAGTCGGACTCCGAGGGCGGCGATGAAGGGCAGGGCGGCAGCAAAGGCGATGACGACTCCACGACTGACGAGCCTGATCCTGATTCAAGTGATGACGAGGAAGGCGATAGCCAATCGTAAACCCCGGACAAAAGAAAACCCCTTCTACCGGACTGATGCGCAATCCAGGAAAAGGGGTTTGGTCAACTCTTCAAAAGCGCGCCTCAGTGATTGAGGCGCGTTTTTTTACGCCACGCCGTCGAGGAACTGCTCGGCGTAGTGGCAGGCTACTTGCCGACTGTCGAGCAGGCGCAGGGCCGGCTCTTCGGTACTGCAGCGTTCGGTGGCGTACGGGCAGCGCTTGTGGAAAGCACAGCCGGATGGCGGGTTCAGCGGGTTGGGCAACTCGCCGACAATCTTGATTTTCGGCTTGTTCGGGTCCGGGTGAATGGTTGGGGTGGCCGACAGCAACGCCTGGGTGTACGGGTGCAGCGGACGCTCGTAGATGTCGTTCTTCGGGCCCATTTCCACCGGGCGACCGAGGTACATCACCATCACATCATCGGCCACGTGCTGGACGACCGCCAGGTTGTGCGAGATGAACACGTAGGCGGTGTTGAACTCTTGCTGCAAATCCATGAACAGGTTCAGCACCTGCGCCTGGATCGACACGTCCAGCGCGGAGGTCGGTTCGTCCGCCACCAGCACTTTCGGTTGCAGCATCATGGCGCGCGCCAGGGCGATCCGCTGGCGTTGACCGCCGGAGAACATGTGCGGATAACGCTGGTAGTGCTCAGGACGCAAGCCCACCTGCTTCATCATCGCCTGGACTTTCTCGCGACGTTCGGCGGCTGACAGGTTGGTGTTGATCAGCAGTGGCTCGCCGAGCTGGTCACCGACTTTCTGCCTTGGGTTCAACGAGGCGTACGGGCTCTGGAACACCATCTGCACGTCTTTGCGCAGTTGCTTGCGCTGGGACTTGTTGGCGCCGGTGACTTCCTGCCCGGCGATTTTCAAGGAACCGGAGGAGGGCTCTTCGATCAGCGTCAGGGCGCGGGCCAGGGTGGATTTGCCGCAACCCGATTCGCCTACAACCGCGAGGGTCTTGCCGGCTTCCAGTTCGAACGACACACCGTTAAGCGCGCGAACCAGCGCATGGCCCTTGAACAGGCCACGGGACACTTCGTAGTGACGGGTCAGGTCGCGGGCGGTAAGTACGACGGCCATTACGCCACCTCCTGATTCAGCGGGTAGAAGCAGCGGGCGAGGCTGTTGCTTTTCGGATCAAGGCCAGGACGCTGGGCGCGGCAGGAATCCTGTACGTACGGGCAGCGTGGCGACAGCAGGCAACCCTGCGGACGGTCGTAACGACCGGGAACGATACCCGGCAGCGTGGCCAGACGCGTGGCGCCGAGGCTGTGTTCCGGAATCGCCTTGAGCAGCGCTTCGCTGTACGGGTGCGCCGGAATATCGAACAACTGTGGCACCTGACCGACTTCGACCGCTTGGCCGGCGTACATCACGCACACGCGCTGGGCGGTTTCAGCCACGACCGCGAGGTCGTGAGTGATCAGCACCAGGCCCATGTTCTGCTCTTTCTGCAAGGCCAACAGCAGGTCCATGATCTGGGCCTGAATGGTCACGTCCAGGGCAGTGGTCGGTTCGTCGGCGATCAGCAGTTTCGGTTCGCCGGCAATCGCCATGGCGATTGCAACACGCTGGCTCATACCGCCGGACAGTTGATGCGGGTAGGCCTCCATACGGCTGGCGGCGCCCGGGATTTCAACTTTTTCCAGTAGCTCGATGGCACGCTTGCGCGCTTGCTTGCTGGACATTTTCAGGTGCAGGCGCAGCACTTCTTCGATCTGGAAGCCGACGGTGTAGCTCGGGTTCAGCGCGGTCATCGGGTCCTGGAAGACCATGGCCAGGTCTTTGCCGACGATCTGCCGACGCTGACGGTTGCTGAGCTTGAGCATGTCCTTGCCGTCGAAATTCAGGGCGTCGGCGGTGACGATCCCCGGATGTTCGATCAGGCCCATCAGCGCCATCATGGTCACGGACTTGCCGGAACCCGATTCGCCAACGATGGCCAGGACTTCGCCTTTGTCCACGGTAATGTCGAGCCCGTCGACCACCGGAACGGCGTTCTTGTCGCCGAAACGAACGTTGAGATTCTTGATTTCTAACAGTGACATTTGAATCTCCTCAGGCGGCGTTCTTGAGTTTCGGGTCCAGCGCATCGCGCAGGCCGTCGCCCATCAAGTTGATTGCCAGCACGCTGAGCAAAATGGTCAAACCAGGCAGGCTTACCACCCACCAGGCGCGTTCGATGTAGTCGCGAGCCGAAGCCAGCATGGTGCCCCACTCGGGAGTTGGCGGTTGAACGCCAAGACCGAGGAAGCCCAGGGCCGCGGCATCGAGAATCGCCGAGGAGAAGCTCAAGGTCGCCTGAACGATCAGCGGTGCCATGCAGTTTGGCAGCACGGTGACGAACATCAGGCGTGGCAGGCCGGCGCCAGCGAGGCGGGCGGCGGTCACGTAGTCCCGGTTCAGTTCACCCATCACCGCGGCGCGGGTCAGACGAACATAGGACGGCAACGAAACCACGGCGATCGCAATAATGGTGTTGATCAGGCCAGGGCCGAGGATGGCGACAATCGCCACCGCCAGCAGCAGGGACGGCAGGGCCAGCATGATGTCCATTAGACGCATGATGGTCGGGCCGAGCATTTTCGGGAAGAAACCGGCGAACAGACCCAGCAGGATCCCCGGGATCAGCGACATCACCACCGACGACAAGCCGATCAGCAGGGACAGGCGCGAACCGTTGATCAGCCGCGACAGCAGGTCGCGCCCCAGTTCATCGGTGCCGAGCAGGAACTGGATTTGCCCGCCTTCGAGCCAGGACGGCGGGGTCAGCAGGAAGTCACGGTATTGCTCGCTCGGGTTGTGCGGGGCAACCCACGGCGCGAAGATCGCGCAGAAAATGACCAGCAGCATGAACATCAGGCCGGCGACGGCGCCTTTGTTCTTGGAGAATGCTTGCCAGAATTCTTTGTACGGAGACGGGTACAGCAGGCTTTGATCGACTGCTACCGCTGGAATTGGAGTGCTCATGGTCATGATGATCTCAGCGCTGGTGACGAATGCGTGGGTTGGCAAAGCCGTAGAGGATGTCCACTACGAAGTTGACCAGAATCACCAGGCAGGCGATTAACAGGATGCCGTTTTGCACCACGGGATAGTCCCGTGCGCCAATGGCTTCGATCAGCCATTTGCCGATGCCGGGCCAGGAGAAGATGGTTTCGGTCAGGACCGCACCGGCCAGCAATGTGCCGACTTGCAGGCCGACCACGGTCAGCACTGGAATCAGCGCGTTGCGCAGGCCGTGGACGAATACCACGCGAGCCGGCGACAGGCCTTTGGCGCGAGCGGTACGGATGTAATCCTCACGCAGCACTTCGAGCATCGACGAACGGGTCATCCGCGCAATAACGGCCAGCGGGATGGTGCCGAGCACGATGGCCGGCAGGATCAGGTGATGCAGGGCATCGAAGAATGCACCGACGTCATCGGCCAGCAAGGTGTCGATAAGCATGAAACCGGTGCGCGGCTCAATGTCGTAGAGCAGGTCGATCCGCCCGGACACTGGCGTCCAGCCGAGGGACACCGAGAAGAACATGATCAGGATCAGGCCCCACCAGAAAATCGGCATCGAATATCCCGCCAGGGAGATGCCCATCACCCCATGGTCGAACAGGGATCCTCGCTTGAGTGCCGCAATCACCCCGGCCAGAAGGCCCAGGATGCCGGCGAACAACAGCGCGGCCATGGACAGTTCCAGGGTCGCAGGGAATAGAGAGCTGAACTCGGTCCAGACACTGGTGCGTGTGCGCAGTGATTCGCCAAGGTCGCCGTGGGCTAACTTGCCGATGTAATCCAGGTACTGGGCATACAGGGGTTTGTTCAGACCTAGGCGTTCCATTGCCTGGGCGTGCATTTCGGGGTCGACCCGACGTTCGCCCATCATTACTTCCACGGGGTCGCCCGGAATCATGCGAATCAACGCGAAAGTCAGCAGGGTGATGCCGAAAAACGTGGGGATCAACAACCCCAGTCGGCGGGCAATAAAACTAAACATCTTGTGTGGTACCTCATCAGCCGGTTAGGCGTGCCTGGCGTCCCTGGGGTCAGGGACGCCGGGAGTTTTCTTATCTACTTCACCTGGGTGGTGGCGAAGTTATTAGTGGTGAGGG
>NZ_JAEKEZ010000027.1 GCF_016650815.1 Pseudomonas sp. TH31
TACCAGATGCGCGAGCTGATTGAGCAGTACCTATCACCCGGTTATCGCGAACACCCGACTATGTACTTCCACCAGAACCATCTGGAGTCGGAGAAATGGAAAGGGCTGATCACCGATCTCGAGAAACAGTACCCGGAAGTTGCGATCGGCCTGGGTGGCAGCTCCAAATGCACCCGCGCCGAAGCCATCAACATCACTGACTACAACGCATACAAGCAAGCGCTTGATGAAGACCGCCTGCCCATCGAAGGAAGCCGAGGCATATCGCCGCTCCAGCGCGAAGTCAACGCGTTCAAAATGGCCCTTTCCACGCTGGTTCCGGTGAATGACACCGTATTCAAACAGCGTTTTGAAGGCAGAAGCTTTTACGACAACCCGATTATCAGCCACACACTCAAGACGCTGGTTGAAAAAGCGCTGGTTACCGTCGATGGAGACTTGGTCAGCCTGACGCCGAACGGTGTGACGCTGGTCGAAGCCGTCATCAACACCCAGTTCGTCACGCCGCAAGCCTGAGGGGGGCATCAGATGGAACAACAAAAGAATTCATCGGTGCCGGTCTTCAGCCTGTACTACATCGCTATCGACACTGAAACCGGTGTGAGGCCAGAACAGTTTGAAACCTTTGTTCGTCAGAAAGGCGCGCATATTCCCTGCTATCCAGGCTGGACCTGGACGTTGTTGCGGGGGTTGCGCGGCGAACGGGAAGGGCAATACCTGATGCTGTTTGAGATAGCCAGCGCTACCCAGCGCGACAGCTATGTGGCGGCAGACGGCAATAAAACAGACTTGGCCCGCCAGTTCTGGCGCGAGCATCCCGAAGCGTTGGAGATTCTCGGTGAATGGAAGCGTTATGGCACCTTCAGCGAACTGCCCACCCTTTACACTGACTACCGGCTACTCGCGGAAAACACCAAAAGCACTGTGCCCTATGGCCTTCGTTATCAGGAGCGAGCGGGTCAAGAGCCTGTCGCAAGGGTGATCGGCATCCACAATCTGGCGCTGCGCCCCGATGTCGATGCGCACACCTTCGAGACCTTCATTGCGCAAAACCACCACCGCATCCACGACTACCCGCACTGGAAATTCCGCTTGCTCAAAGGCGAGCGTGGTAACCGTCTGGACCAGTACGTGGTGCTGATGGAGATAGCCAGCCTGAAGGCGCTCGATGTGTTTTACCCGGAACCCGATATCGCCACCGATGAGGCGGCGAAATTTGCCCGTGCACACCGGGATACCAAACAGATGTACGAAGAGTGGAAGCAGTTGGCGTCGTTTTCCGGTTCGCCACAGATCTACACCGATTATTTATCGGTGGCGCAAAGCCTGAGCTGATCCGAGGCGGGGAGGCTCATCCTACCCGGTGATAAACGCAGTGCTCAGCGCGGCACTCCAGACTCGATGGCCACCGTTTTTCGAAGCATTCAGCACGGGCTGTTGACGACAAAAAAGGTGATATTCCTGTGAATATAAATGTATCCCCCCCGAAGATCGGTTCGAATCTTCGCCAGCAGTATGCCACACGAAGCATCTTTTTTACTGCCGGGCTGGGAATGGCGTCCTGGGCGCCGCTGATTCCGTTTGTCAAATCCCGGCTAACTATTGATGATGGCACATTGGGCCTGTTGCTGTTCTGTATTGCGGCAGGCTCCATGCTGGTGATGCCCTTTACCGGACGCTCAATTGCCAAGTTCGGCTGTCGGACGTTGATCCTTGTCTGCGCAGTTGTGTTCTGTTTAATCCTGCCATTCATGATGTACGCCAGCTCGCCCGTGGAGATTGGCGGTGCATTGCTTGTGTTTGGCGCGGTAAACGGTCTGTTGGACGTGTCGATGAATGCCCAGGCGGTGATTGTTGAGCGCGAAAGCGGGCAGGCCAGAATGTCCGGGTTCCACGGCTTTTACAGCATCGGCAGTGTCGCCGGGGCAGGGGGCGTCAGCCTGCTGCTGTGGGCGGGTCTGATGCCTCTTCCGGCGACTTTACTGATTGTGGCGCTTATCGCACTGGTAGTGATGCAGGCGGGCGGTCATTTGCTGGCAAAGGGGCCGCAGGAAACCGGCGAGTCTGGAGGGACGTTTCAAGCGCTCTCGCATCCAGGGATTCTGTTTATTGCGGTCTTGTGCTTTTTCATCTTTCTGATTGAGGGCGCGATGCTGGACTGGTCAGCCGTGTTCCTTCACGCCGAGCGCGGTATGGAAAAAAGCCATGCCGGTTTTGGCTACACCCTTTACTCCATCGCCGTCGCGCTGGGCCGGTTGTATGGCGATCGCCTGGTCAACGCTGTCGGTCGCCAGCGCATGCTGATGCTGGGCAGCACGTGCGCTGCGGTCGGGCTGTTGCTTATCGTCTCAGTCGACCTTCCTGGCGTTGCTCTCGCTGGATTCATCCTGGCAGGCATTGGCCTGTCTAATATCGTACCGATTTTGTTCACCGCTGCCGGTAACCAGCCGGATGTCCCGTCGAGCTACGCGCTTTCGGCAGTGACCCTCATCGGCTACACGGGCTTGTTGAGCGGCCCGGCGCTTATTGGATTTATTGCCCACCATTCCAGTCTGACCGTGGCCTTCAGTACGGGAGTGGTGATCATGCTGCTTGTCTGTTCCAGCGGCCGACGCATTACACGCTGAGGCACCGATTCAAGGTAAAAACCTACTTACTCTGCCCCGACGTTGTTAATCAATGGAGTCCTTATGAGTCAATTATCCGATCCGGTTTTCAGCCTGCACTACATCGGCCTTAATTTGAAAAAAGGCGTTACGGCTGAAGATTTCGAAAATTTTGTGCGCGAACGCGGTGTGAAGATCCCCGCTTATCCAGGCTGGCAATGGACATTATTAAAGGGGCTACGCGGTGAAAGGGTCGATCAGTATCTGATACTCCATGAAGCACCCAGCGCAGAGCAGTACGCCGAGTACATTGACCGCAACGGCGACCAGACCGCACGGGCCCAGGATTTCTGGACGGAACATCCGCAGGCACGGGATCTGATAGCTGAGTGGAGAACCTTTTCGACTTTCGCCGAACTGCCGACGATCTTCTCGTACTACTCTCTGGTGGCCGAGAACACCAATAGCTCTCTGCCGGAAGGGTCCAACTACCAATCGACTTCCGGCCAGAAACCGGCAGCCCGCGTGGTGGGGATCCACAATCTTGCCCTGCGCTCCGGCGTCGCACCGGAAACCTTCGAGAATTTCATCACCGGTAACATTCACCGCGTGGAAGACTACCCAGGCTGGAAGTTTCACATGCTCAAGGGGCAGGGCGGTAGCCGCCTCGACCAATACGCGGTCATGCTGGAAATCGAGAGCCTGGGCTCATTGAACTCCTTCCATCCTGAGCTGGACGTGTCAACGGAAAGAGCGGTGACGTTCGTGCGCGAGCATCAGGAGAGCGAACGCATGTACGCGGAATGGCGTGAGCTGGCGTCGTTCTCCGGGGCGCCGCAAATCTACACGGACTACATTACGATCGCGGGCAATGAAAATATGCTGGGCTAATGAAGCCTGGCTAATATTACGTCCATTGCAAAAGCTCTCTGTCATCCGAAAACGTTATCAGGCAAGACACTGTTGTACGTCGGTCCTCGGCCGCTGTCCGGAAGGTGACTGTACGTATGACGGCGTCCAAATCCTGATCCGCGTAGTCCGCATTTTTGAAGCGTTCCAAATACTGGATGTTCTTCAACGATTGGCCTCTGATGCGGGATTCGTCATAGATGTGAAAGTCCCACCCTCGTTGTATTGCATACCGCCACGCGGCCTTCCATTTTGGTAATAACTCCCGCCAGTTCTCGAGCCAATTTTCTTCTGGCTTCACCTCCACGAGCATGGGTCGCAGACGAGATCGAGAGCGGAAGTACACGAGAAAATCAGTGATGTTGGCGATATCAAATTTGTCCTGGTCGCTGGATTCTTTGCTGGCGGCGATGCGCTCAAGCAGATCCGTGAACTGCAACGGATGCTGGGCAAGAAGACTATGGAAGCGGAAGTCCTCAACGAGGCCGTGGAGATCGACCGGTCGCGAAAATAGATGCGCACTCACCTTGTTGCCCAGGGGGCGACCAGTGAGGTTAGGCTGCGAATGTCTCGGTGTGGCGCGCTCGCAATTAACGGTTCGAATCAAGCAATCGGTAGTGCCCAAGGCACGGCGAAGCAAGCCTGTGAATGACGTCGAGTTAGTGGTCGATATCCAACACCAGATCACTGAGTTGCCCAGGTATGGCTACCGTCGTGTCTGGGGGTATTACGTCGCGCCCGTGAAACCCGGTTGCTCCCCGCAATCATACCGGGTAATGCGTGTTCACAACTTGCTGCTGGAGCGCCGCCTCAAACAGCCCGGTGTACCGCGTCGGCACGAAGGCCGTGTTGCCGTGCAAACCAGCGATACGCGTTGGTACTCGGACGGCTTTGAGTTCCGTTGCGAGGACGGCGCCAAACTGGGCGTGACCTTCGCCCTGGACTACTGTGATCGCGAAGCCATCGGCAGGGTCGCGAGTTCGACCGGGTACAGCGGCGATGATATTTGCGATTTGATGCTGGAAGCGTGGAGAAGCGCTTTGGTGATCAACTGCCCACCACGTCGGTGCAATGGCTAAGCGACGACGGCTCGGCGTACACCGCCGAACAGACACGCCTTTTTTGCTCAACAGATCGGCTTGCAACCAGTGACCACTTCGGTTCGAAGTCCACAGAGTAACGGCATGGCCGAGAGCTTCGTGAAGACGATCAAGTGTGACTACGTCGCGCACATTCCCAAGCCGAATCGAGAAACGACACTGCGTAACCTGGCCATTGCATTCGAGCATTACAATGAACAGCATCCGCATAGCGCCTTGAACTATCGTTCACCTAGGGAATTCAGGCGCTTGGCAGCAACATCAATTTAGCGGGGAGTTGGTGCCCGGTTTTTAGGGGCAAGTCCAGAATCCGAGCACCAAGTTCCATGCTAAGTGGTGGAGAACGAAACAATGAAAGTCTCTCAAGCGGAAGCCATGTCTAGTGGGCCTAGATCCGTTTTTTCGGGGGGGGCTCATTTCCCGTTGATCTTGCGCAATTACCAACGCCGGCTTGATGATCGTTCCTCCGATTGGCTATGGGTAGAATCCAATAATGTAGCTTGGAGTTATTCGTTCTTGGCTCTTGATACCTCTCGAAACCACGGTATTGCGCTTCAAATAACAGGTTTAGCTTCAAGGCAGAGTATTAAGTACTAAAACAGACTCTTTATTGATAAGCAGATTGGAAGTTGCAGATACTCCATCTCGAGGAATAGACACAAATATTCTTCAATGAGCCCCTGCAGAGAGGGGTATTCCACTTAGGAGATATCAAAGATGGCAGGTACAGTACACGCAAACGCCCAAGCCTATGGCCTCGACACTGGGAAACGTCACCTGTTGACCCAGCAGAATCTGGTCGAACTGGGTATCACCTGGGACTCGTTACAGCCTTTATTAAACGCCGACAACTTGAAAATCGACGGCCAATCACCCGATGGAATATCCATCAATGAGATGACCTTCGGCAACTATTCAGGCCCTACAGCGGCGACTCTCGGCTGGATAGGCTACATGACTATCGGAGCACCTCTCATCGAGGAGCTCGCCGACATTATCCAACCTCCAGCGGATATGTTGTCCAATCGTACGTATTTGAATCGAGCGCAAGAGACTCGGCACTTCCAGGACTCGGTCGAATTCTCCATCTCCAACACGATCAACTGGTCTCTGGGGGGAACGGCCCAACTCACATTCGGAGGCCGTGCCAGTGCGACGATGGAAGAGCAACTGCAAAGGAGTCTGGCACTTAGCCTTGCGAAGACCACGGCGCATACTCATATCGAGCATAATCACAAAGACAACGTCGGCACTCAGGATCAGGATCTAGCCTCACAAACCACGACGGGCTCGACGACTGTCACAGGAACCGGCTCCTCTAGCGGCACCGGAGAGCTCTTCTCTCAGTTGATGCTTGGTATCAGCGGATCAGTCGGCGGATCGTTGTCAACATCGTTGACCGCGAGCTCCTCGGTTTCGGGCGATATAGGGGGGGCAAGCCGCGTGGAGACGATTGCCACGCAGCGGCGTCAGGTCAAGCATTACATCTACGAATTGCCCATCAGTTTAGCGGGATATGTCTCCCTGCATTACGCCAAACCAGTGCCAGCGAACGCAGGCGAGACACCCCCGCAGGATCCGACTGATCCGTCGGATAAGCCCGTAAACCTGATCGCTCGTAATATCCAGAGAATCAATTTGGTTCAATCCGGCAAGTCCTATCGACCGAAGGGGATCGCAGAGACGGTGTCGGCCCTCAATGTGGAGCACACCATCTTCGCGTCGGAATCAATTGCCTCCGCGAACGACAACCTCAACACAAAACAACCACACTACCTGTAGTTAGTACTGATGAACATTGAGGACAGTAACCATGGTTTTTCATAATATTTTCAATACCGCCCAGAACGCTTCTCAAACGGGGAAAGCCGCAGGGGAGGGCATTGCTGGCTATATCCCGAAGACGCCCGCCGAGTCGATCTGTGTGCCACCGCACGACCCATCACAACCGTTCACGCCAGGACCACAGGATCCAAAAATTGTGCGCGAGACCTCGCCTCAGACTCAGGTCATATTCAATTTTATCAACGCACTGACTCAGACCATGGGGCAGGCTGCCAAGCAACAGGACACGACCTCCAGCGACCCGTCCACAACTATCAACACAGCCTCACCGATCATGAGTCAAGCCGATCAAATCACCCGTAAGTACTCGGACGACGTCCCGAAGCCCGAATGACGGATGGACTCTGTCACTAGTGGGCGTTGATATTTGAACGTCCTCTGGTCCGAAAGGGTTCGCGCAAGGCGGGACGAAGCCTGAAAAGGAGAAGTGGTGACCCGATCTGCTTTGCCCGAATATGAGAGTGGCGCCTTAGAAGACTGTGTGAAAATGCACTGATGCTGGTTTGAAACAAACGCCCCGACTTGTTCGGGGCGTTTGCTTTGTGCGCCGGGCATGGCGCGTTGCGCGCAAGCGCAATCAGCATGGCCGTGGTGGCCATGCTGACGACGTGGAGGTGAAAGTTCTCTACACACTCAACAAGGGGAATTGTTAGCCAGAGGCAGGGGGGTCGCAGGCGACTGCGAATCTGAAGGAAGCCCGAGGCAGAATGCTGGCCTGACGAACAGGAAGCGGATAGAGGCGTCATGAAGGAGTCTGACGACCTCTATCACGTTGTCGTTTGCCACACGATAGAACACAATGTGGCGTGGGGTTTTAACCGCTCCATGGGGTTGTTTGGTCTGCTGGCGTGAGTATGTCGAATGTCCACAGCTGAATGCCGCCCGTCATGACGGTGGCTATCGACCGGGCGGTGTGAAGGCGCACCACCGTTTTTAAGTCTGCATTGCTGTGTAAAATCTGTCAGCGTTTGGTTGGTTAGGAGGCCTGAAATAGTATAGGCGTACAAATTGGGGCAGAACCAGCCTGCCAGGAGCTGCTGGAGTAAGCCCCGAAGCGATGGAGGCGATTTTACATATCCAGACATTCAACGGATTTCGTGCAGGACCTAACGTCTAACATTCGCCTTACAGGAACTGGCTGTCAGTAATGAAGTCGCAACGATGCTTTAATCTTCCTTGACATACTTGACGAGTCTGAAAGCAGAGCCGATTACCCGAATCGATATGATGACGGCTATGATGTTATCAAACAGGTAAAGGTCGTATATTTAGCGCAAGTAGCAGCCAAATATAGGAGCACCCAGACGACCATCGAGCGATTCAAGTACTAGATGAATAGCGAGTTTTTGCATTTCATTGCGCCAGGAGCAAGTCGACTATGAGCCGCAAGTATCCATATTTTGATGCTCCACTGGACACACGTTATGACGCCGAAGCCAGCAGGCTGCTCGGTCGGGATCATTGGCGGGTGATTCAACCTTTTCGGTTAATGCTCAGCGAGCGGCAGTGGGTCGCAGTACCGGGCGGAGTTCTGACTGATGGTGGAACTATCCCTCGAATTGCTCTGAGTATCGTTTCTCCTTGGGGCAAGCTTGGCCAAGCTTATGTGCTGCATGACCAACTATGTGAGTATTTGTCGATCACAGTCGACGGAGTTCCTATCAACATTGAGCGGGCTCGGGGAGATGCGCTTCTGTATGTAGCACTCGACGTGTTGGGTGCTACTCAACAACAAATAGCCGTCGTTGCCGGGGCTGTTGAACTCTATCGAATATTCGCTCAGATAACGCAGCCATCGAATATGGAAATGAAAAGATCACTTGAGTCTAAGTGGATATGAGTTCGGTAGAGCACTAAGGAAACTCTGAAAAAGACTTCCAGATTTGGTGAAGTACGTACCTCGCCCAAACTGAACGGTTGAACCCCGATGAAACAGATGCCGAGTATGCCGGCAAACGTAAGCAGAGCCGCCGCGAGCGCTTCCTGATAGTAAGGAACAGGTGGCGCCCTGGAAGGGCTTGGTTGCCTTGATCGAGCGGCATTATCCGAAGGGAGATGGCTGCTGGCTAGCATATCCATTAATGACGATGTTGCGGGTTCATTTGATGCAGAACTGGTTCGGTTACAGCGATCCGGCAATGGAAGAAGCGCCTTACAAAACGACGATCCTGCGCCAGTTTTCAGGGGTGCATTTGGATCGAATTTCTGACGAAACCACCATTCTCAACTTCCGGCATCTGTTGGAAAAACATGAGTTGGCGGGCGGGATTTTTCAGGTCATCAATGGCTATCTGGGTGATCGTGGTTTGATGCTGCGTCAAGGCACGGTGGTTGACGCAACGATCATTCATGCGCCGAGTTCGACCAAGAACAAGGACGGTAAATACGCCCCCTAAATGCATCAAACGAAGAAAGGAAACCAATATTATATTGGAATGAAAGCGCACATCGGCTTCGATGCCGAGGCGGGTTTGGTCCATAGCCAGGTGGGCCCGGCGGCGGATGTAGCGGAGGTGACTCAGGCCGATCAATTACTGCATGGCGAGAAAACTTACGACTGCGGCGATGCGGGTTACACCGGCGTGGATAAGCTGCTCGTATTCACGGTGCGGATGATGCTGTGAGGGCCTGCGCAAAGCGATGTCTAAAAAATACCACGGAGAAAGCGAGAACTAATACACGAGGTGATCAATGGTCGGAACACCGTTATAAACGGTGTATTACCTTGCGGAGTGTTTGGGTGATTAAATAGTTCTTGTTGTCTTAAGGCGCCTGGTTGATCAAGACTGGTCACCGGGAATGCTCTGCTACTCGTACCTGTCGCGCGGGTGCTTGGTTATTAAATAATAGAAATTCTAGCTTGGTCATTAGTGGTGTAATAAGTGGTTGGTTTTTTAGGTGGCGGTATCGTGTGCCGGCGTTGGATACTTGGGTGACTGGAAAATTGCGAGTATATATAAATGTCCAGTTCTGGCTTTTTTAACGGAGGTTAATATGAGTGATGTTGATTTGTTTTCTGAGTTGCTAAGGTCGTGGGTATATGTAGCTATTGCCGCAGTCGGCGGTGTGTTAGGACATATGATGCGCCGGTTAGGTACTAATCAGCGGATACGCATCGGCGAAACAATATTACAAGGTGTCGGCGCAGCATTCGCGGGGTACTTAGTACTGCTAGGGTGCCGATCAATATATGCACCTCCAGAAATTTCTGGCGTTGCCATTGGGTTGTGTGGCTGGCTTGGAGCTGATGCTACTTTGATGCTTTTGCAGTCATATATTTATAAAAAGCTCAATATTGGAAAAGTGGAGTCGCGTGATGACAATAAATAAAAGTACAGGGCGCTGGGTGTTGGGGCATACACTAGTGGTGTCTACCATCATTGCAGGCAGTGTCGCATTTACCATGCAAGCTAAGGTGAAAGAGGTAAAGGGGGTATGCTTGGGTGAATTGCATTCGGAACTTGATAGGGCCAAAGATCGAGAGGTGTTATTGGGGGCTGTTGAATCAATGTTGCTGAAGTCCGGTGCTACACGGATTAACAACGGCTTGGAAATGTATTCAATTATCCAGGAGGTGCGGCAAATTACTAAAGATGCACTTTTGTTGGCGAAAGCGCAGCAGACACTTATCGAGCTGCAAGTCAAGGAGCTAAATAAAGATGGCTAAAATTAGTGAGGGTGAAGCGGGGGGGCGTAATGTACTCGCATTTTTGGATATGTTGGCATGGTCGGAAGGTACGGATAATGGTATACAAACTACGCTGGATGATGGTTACGATGTTATCGTAGGGGGCGCGTTGTTTACTAGTTATGTGGATCATCCGCGAATACTAGTAATACTTCCAAAACTTGGTATCAAATCTACCGCAGCTGGTCGCTACCAATTGCTATCGCGGTACTGGGATGCTTATAAGGAGTCCCTTGAACTTGGCGGCGGTTTCACGCCTGAAAATCAGGATCGAATAGCGATCAAGCAGATTCGCGAGCGAAGAGCTATCGAAAGTATCAGCGATGGCCGAGTGGTTGAAGGTATCTCAAAGTGTCGAAATATATGGGCAAGTCTACCTGGCGCCGGATATAGGCAGCATGAGCAATCACTGGACAACCTTATTTGTCAATTTGTTCTCGCGGGTGGCTCTGTTCGGGAGTAATTGTATTGTATGGAAGTTTGGCTTCGGTGTCAGTTTTTTCGTTGGAGCTTAATGTATTAGATGCGATTTCTAATGCTTTTTGTCATGTCTAAAAATGTTGAGATGGTGAGTAAGAGATTGCTCTGCGCGATTAGCTAAAACGCAACGCGGCACTCAAGTCAGATAAGGAAGGTTTGAAAAGACTCCCGTCATTGTGAAACACCCGCCTGACATGAACACGATGGTTGAGCCACGATAAAACTACAATCCTCAATACCGTACGATTATCTGGTCTATTGCCGCCCGGTCGAGCAGCTATAAAAACACGCGAAAGAGAGTTTGAGCTGGCGCCTGCGGTGCAAGATCGAATATTCGAAAGCACAAGCTCGGGTGAAGGTTGAGCATCCGTTTCGGGGGGGCAGTATCAGTTTGTTTATACGAAAATGCGCTTTCGCGGCTTGCTGAAAAATATCGCTCAGTAGACGATGCTATTTGCTCTATCGAACTTATGGATGATACGAAAACGGCTTCTGGTAGCGGGAGAGTGCCCCTGTAATGTGGGCCGGGTCCTTGAGAGTGCATTGTTCAGGGGAGGAAACGATGAATTAAGGACAGGAAAAGTCAAATTGACGAGCAAGTCAGCGTTTTTTGGGCCTAAAACAAATAAGGCATCAAAAAGCGCTGGTTATTTCAGAACTTTCATGAAGGTATTTAATATCCGCCGGGGAGTTTTTTTTTATTTTTATTAAATGTCCACTATCCATGTCAATGTAACCACCTTGCTTTAAAGATTTCATGATTGATAAAGCGTGTGATCTTGATACGCCGGTTGTATCAGTTATGAATGCAATGGCGGTATATTTTGCGCGAATGAGATCTGGTAGTGCATTCATCCACTCCAGCGCGGATTTAACTTCCGTATAGCTATCACCAATACATTGATTTAGCCATTTGTTTGAGATGTTACTGGTGTTTCGGGTCATAAACTCAAAGATACCTTTCAGTAACTCTACATTGGCGGCGGCCAAATGAACACGCTTCATGGGGAGTTCGTAATAAATCGAGTGAGAGAGGACTTCGTATTGGCTGGATGGGCCACGATAGCTATCAGGTTGGTGGTCGAGCATTAAAATCCCTCCCGGTCCTATTATGCTGATGACTTTTTGGCTACCAATTAATAGTCTCCAAGCCCCACTTTCAACTGAGAGTATAACGTTTTCGTTTGTTTCTAAAGGTTTCCCCCGGGCCCGACAGTTTTTCTGGCTCCATTCTTCTGAATCCATGTATGCAAGTAGCGAATACTAGCGTCACCGGTTTTTTCGTTGCCACAATTGAAGCCGGATAGATGAATGCTGTTCATTTTAGGTTCTCTTGTTTCGTGGGTAGAATGCATTTGTATTGATATTGTTGATAGGGGCTGTCATGAGAGTGCTGCTATTGATGGGGGAGTATGGCGAGAGCTATAAGCTTTCTACATGTCGTTTGATTGATTGTCTTTCTGAGGAAGCATCGATTCAATGAAAAGTCTGATTGTGGACTGTTTTTTTTATTGTGGCTGTTGGCATTTAATTGGTTTGTAAGATAAGTGAAATTTTTCGCTGCGGCTCTTGGCGGGCAATCGGTGGGCGAGAGTTGTATGTGTGTTGATGTTGAAGGGCGATAGTGCAGATAGTCTAAATGTTAATTTTCTGTATTCGCGCAGGTCGTCAAAAAAACGTATCAAGAGTTGTGAAAGCCGCTCAATGTGCCAGGGGGGATTAGGGGAGGGGTGTGATTTGTATGGGGTAGTTGGTTGGCAGGTACTATGAGGCTGGGCGATTCGGTGAGCGTATCACCTGACTCGGGGTAAATTTGATGTGGGTGTATCCTTACTGCGTTTACCAAAACAGTGTGTTTTTTCAGCTCACTTATATGCGCAAATAATTATCAGGTTCAGTAGGCAGGCGATAAAACGTAAGTGGCATATTTTCTCTGGAGCAATAGGCATGGTTGTAATCCAGTTGGCAATGGGCATATTCCTTTGAGGGGTTGTCCAGGTTCTTGTTTTTGGAGGCGGTTATGAAATAAAAATCCCCCCCCCCCCAGGCACTTTCTTCTATCTCGGGCGATAATATGTGCGATGAATTATCAATTTGTTGATAGTCGTAAATCATTTTTTTGAGTGCTGCATGCGGGTGTTCTGGGGTAGCGATTCACCACTTTCTAGCAAGACCACTCCGTGAAAAAAATATGATGGATCGGGGAACTGTAGTTCAAGAACGGAATACACAACATGCAATAGGGTGAGTAAGAGTGCGGATGCGCTGATCTATAAATCCGAGGGGGCATTTTGCATTTGCCATTAATTGATGATCGGTAATATTTAAAGATTGAGATTGTGTACGAGCAATCGAACCGAGGAGTTTCTGGCTTTTCTGCAACAGATTGAACGCAGTACGTCACAGGACTATACTTGCATGTGATTCTAGAAACAGTTCGCCCCATAGAACTGCTGCAATCAAGCAGTGGCTGGAAAAGCATCCGTGTGTCAAATTGCACTTCGCACTGACCGGTGCGTCTTGGTTGAACGTCGTGGATGGCTGTTTGCACAACTGGAAAGGCGAGCGCTGTACCGGGGCGCCTTTAGTAGTGGCGCCGACCTGAAGGCAGCTATCCGCCAATTTATCGAGGCTCACAATGAGCATTCGGCCAAGCCGTTCAAGTGGAATAAAACGGCTGAGTCCATCATTAGCTTGGCCGATCCCCCGTTCTGGGGACTTACCTGATCAATCAGTGCTGATCAAACAGCTCTATCTGCGAGCATTCTCGCCTGTATCCGGTTTCGTTAAACAACTACACAGATGACTTACCGGTTTGCGTGCCGGGTCGACTTTGTGGATCAGTTGCTTGATCGGAACGCTGGATGGAACTGAAGACAATCCGGGCTTTGACCTTGGCACCAAGCCTCGCCAATCGGTGCTCCGGTACGTCGTAGATGAAGGCTTGGCGAATCAGCGGATGGTCCAGGCAAAAATCCAACAAGTTGAAACGGACGTCGAGCGTCAAGCTGGCATTGATCAGCACCAGGTCGAAGGCGGTGTCGCCGTACTCCAGCAACGTTAGCATCTCCTCCAGGCTCGACACCGGCGCGATGCAGTAGTAGCCCTCGCGGTTAAAGTCCCGCTCCAGGTGCAAACGCTGAAAATGCTGCGAGTCGGCGATCATGATACGCAAGGCTTTATTGATCATATGCGCTCCTGGAGACCGGCTGGTTGTTGTGTAGCCAGCGCAGCAGATTGGTGCCGTTCATGGGCTGGGAACGCCAGTAACCCTAACCCTGGGTGCAGCCCAGTTCCTGCAGTTCCTGGTGTTGCTCGGCGTTTTCGATGCCCTCGATCACCACCGACATGCCCAGGGGCTGCCCCAGCTACAGGTGCTGCAGTGAGGAGAAGCCCCCGCCGAAATCATCGTTCGACAAGCGGCACCCCATAATGCGCAGGCACCCCAGATTTTCCAGGGACACCTTAGTGTGCCCATTAATTGGAATGACTAGTTTTCTATGAATCAACAAATGTATATTGTTTTTCTCGAGAGCCATTACCTTTAAAAGTACACTAACAAGGCGGCTAGTCATGATGATGAAAAACCTTTCTCTGAGGATAGGGTGGAGCAGAATTGTTTTGTTCTAGGGAAGTGGTTGTCCGTCAAATTTGTAAAATGCAACTGTAAAGAACTACTGGAATTCTTATTTTGTGTGAGGATTATAAAGAAAAAGCGCCACGAATTACCGCTTTATTGACAGTTGTTCACAATACATTGGTGTGTTTATTAGCGCCATGCCGGAGGTTGGCAAAATGTGTTGATAAGTAGTGTTTCCTTATACATAATGCCATTCTTGAGGGCTGGCCTGTAGAGCTCGAACTGTTGTCCAGCACACTTAGCCCATACACTTTATCTGGAGAAATTCGCCCATCAGCATGGAATTTTCCAGCAGTCCAGAGTTGTTGCGTGGCTTCAAAAGAGAAACCTTTGACTTGATTACTCTCGATTGGCAGGTAGCCGGAATTAGCGGTCTGCAAATGCCGCTGTGGATCAAGGAATACCTCAATCCCGTGCCGCCGGTGATCATGCTGACCTCTCGCAAGGACCAACATGACGTTGTCAAAGCCCTATGGACGGTCTGAAGCACCCACCGTTTTTTCATGGCCTCGCTACTTGAGGTAAAAAAATCATGAGTCAGTCGAATAACAGACCTTTCTTGTCTTTAACTCATGACTCTTTCCTCTAATCCTACTGTTTCAGGGTGATTAGTCCGCATTACAAGCGCACCTCGCCCATACCCATACCGATCAACCGTTGTCGTACCATCCACAGATTCGACAATTCGAACAACGTCGTCTGCTGATCGGTGTTCTTGACAAGCCACGCAAGCGCACTTTTTGTATATCCGAACTGGCGCCTGATCACGCGAAACGGATGCTCAAACCTTGGCCCGTACCTGTGCTTTCGCGTATTCGATCTTGCGTCGCAGGCGACCGATCAAACTTTTCTTCGCGGGCTTTTTATAGCTGCTTGGGCGGGTGGCAATCGACCAGATCATCTTGCGACCCTGATGTCATGGCGCTTGTCCACGCCGGTGTAACCCGCATCGCCGCAGTCGTAAGTTTTCTCGCCATGCAGTAATTGATCGGCCTGAGTCACCTCCGCTACATTCGCCGCCGGGCCCGCCTGGCTATGGACCAAACCCGCCTCGGCATCGAAGCCGATGTGCGCTTTCATTCCAATATAATATTGGTTTCCTTTCTTCGTTTGATGCATTTAGGGGGCGTATTTACCGTCCTTGTTCTTGGTCGAACTCGGCGCATGAATGATCGTTGCGTCAACCACCGTGCCTTGACGCAGCATCAAACCACGATCACCCAGATAGCCATTGATGACCTGAAAAATCCCGCCCGCCAACTCATGTTTTTCCAACAGATGCCGGAAGTTGAGAATGGTGGTTTCGTCAGAAATTCGATCCAAATGCACCCCTGAAAACTGGCGCAGGATCGTCGTTTCGTAAGGCGCTTCTTCCATTGCCGGATCGCTGTAACCTAACCAGTTCTGCATCAAATGAACCCGCAACATCGTCATCAATGGATATGCTAGCCAGCAGCCATCCCCCTTCGGATAATGCGGCTCGATCAAGGCAACCAAGCCCTTCCAGGGCGCCACCTGTTCCTTACGATCAGGAACCGCTCGCGACGGCTCTGCTTACGTTTGCCGGCATACTCGGCATCGGCGAAGGGCATCTGTTTCATCGGGGTTCAACCGTTCAGTTTGGGCGAGGTGCGTACGTCACAAAATCTGGAAGTCTTTTCCAGAGTTTTCCTAGAGGATTGGTACTGCCTTTACCTTGGGTTGTGATGCGGTTTGGGTCAATTCCTGAACGCTGAAGTATTTCAGGCACTAACTGGGCGCGGGCGATGGCCAGTATCTGGTTGGACTCGGGCGGTCCGGTCCGGTCGGTGTAACCGGTCAGCACCAGTTGTGATTGCTCGCTGTACTCGCGGTGGAGTAGTCGTGCGTATTGCTCCACACTTTGCCGGCTCTGAACTTTCATGTCTTGCATGTCGGATTTACCGAAGTCGAACAGTGCGTCGGTGGGAGGGTCCAGTTCCGATTGTGGGCTGCTTGACCTGCTGTTAGGGGTGGGCTGACACAGTTCATATTCCATTGTTTTACTCTGTTATTTACTTATTAGCATCCAGCAAGAGCGGAACCAGGCAAATGACTCGCTGGCCGTTTTCGTCAAAGCTGAGAGTGTAAGCGTCGCCTTTGGCCGTAGTCACAATCTTGGGGAGGGCCGGCCATTGGGGCTTTTTCGTCGACGATGATTGTTTTTGCTGTGGCGGGGTGGCTGCTTGTGTTAGAGCACGCCGCCAGCTCCAAGACAGTCAGGGTCAACAAAAATATATTTTGCTTTCGCATCTTGGGGATATCATCATTTATCATGATTACTTCTATCTTAGGTGGTTTCAATAGTTAGCAATTACTCAGAATCTATTCGGTGCTAAATATGGAAAAGTTGAAATTTTTATCGTTCTCTTAATGCTTCGCGGCCTTTGTTGAAAGGTTTAATCAAGTACGAAAGCACCGTTTTCTGACCGGTATGGACATCCACTGTGGCAATCATGCCGGGCACGATGGGTGCTTCCCCGTATTTTTATTCTGCAACGAGTCAGACTCGGTCAATATATAAATCCGGTAGTAATAAACGTCCCGATGCACATCGTCTTGGATAGTGTCGGGCGATACAAGTATTACTTTCCCTAGTAGGCCGCCGTAGATCGAATAATCATAAGCGGAGATCTTCACCGTGGCGTCTTGTCCTGGATGGATGTAGGCGACATCCCGAGGCGAAATCCGCGCCTCCACCTGCAATCGTTCATCCAGCGGTACGATTCGCATCAACTGGCCGTTGGGTGGTATCACACCGCCGACTGTGTTGATCTCGATGTCCTTGATCACCCCTCGAACAGGGGAGGTGAAGGTCAGGCGTGTCAGTGAATCATTGCGCCCTCGGGTGACTGATTCTTGGGCTTCGATTTCAGCGTTGGCCTTGGCCAATTCCTCACGAGCCTTTACCAGATACTGGCTCTGGGTGTCGTTGTATTTGTTTTGCAGTTCGTTAAGCTGGCGCTTGAGTCGCAGCACTTCTACGGCACTTGCAGCCCCCCGTTTGACCAGCGGCTCGGTCATTTGCAGTTCGCTGCGGATCAGGCGCATGGCTTCGTTCATGCCGGAGAGCGATTCTTCCAGGCTCTTGCGACGGGAGCTGTACAGCGCCGTTTCGGCTTGCACCAGGTTGGGTTCATCTAGCACTTCCTTGGGGAACTGCAACGCTGTGCCGTTGACCTCCGCCATCAGGCGCGCCGAGGTGGCCTGGGCCGCACGACCCCGGGAGGCGCTTTCTTCCACGGCCGATTCAATCCGGGTGCGATCCAGTTGTGCCAGAACCTGGCCCTTCTCCACGATGTCGCCTTCCTGCACCCGCAGACTGGCGAGTACACCGCCTTCGAGGGATTTGATCACCTGCTCCTTGGAGGAGGCGACTACTTTGCCGGTACCGGTGGAGACTTCGTCAAGCTTGAAATACCAAGCCCACGCAATGAAGGCGAGCAGCAGCATGGTCACCAACCAGACCAGTTTCGAGGCGTTCGGCAGGGTATTTTCCGACAGGCCAAAGCCATCGACTTGCTGCTTGTCAGGGGGCGTGGCGTTACTTTTTTAGCCGCGGCGGGTTGAGGCGGAATGATGACGGAGTTGGACATGGTGTTTGGCTCGCTCGTAAAAATAATGGAGGTGTCTGCAGTTCGGACCGGGTTATTTGTGGCCGAACTGTGCGAGTACCTGCTCTTTGGGGCCGTCCATTACAATCCGTCCGCCATCAATCACCAGAATCCGCTCAACCCACTTGAGCACCGCCAAACGGTGAGTCGCCACCACTAGGGTGCGGCCTTCGAGCCATGGCGCCAGTTGATCCAGTATCTGCGTTTCGCTCACCTCATCCAGGGAGGCGGTGGGCTCGTCCAAGAGCAGCGTGTTGGGTTCGCGAATGATGGTGCGGGCCAGCAGCAGGGCTTGCTTCTGTCCGCCGGACAGGCCAATGCCGCCTTCCATGATCACGTAGTCCAGGCCGCCTTCTTGGGACTGAACTAGCCCCAATGCGCCGCTCAAGGTCAGGGCTTGGAGGATTTCGGTGTCGGTAGCCATGGGGCGACCCATGGTCAGGTTGTCGCGGATCGAGCCAAAAAACAGTCGCGAGTTCTGGGTCAGCAAGCCCACATCGCGGCGTACATCGGCAGGGTCGATCAGCGGCATTTCCAGGCCGTCGAGCTTGACCGAACCGCGCTGCGGTACATGCATGCCGGCCAGCAATTGTAAGAACGTGGACTTGCCCGCACCGTTGCGGCCCAGCACCGCGATGCGCTCGCCAGGTTGGATCTTCAGGGTCTTGATATCTAACGCCAGGGCCTTGTTTTTTTCGCCGTATTGGTACTGCACATCGTTCAGAGTGAACTGGCCGTGGATCAAAGGACGGTGCAGCAACTTGGAGTGTTCCGGTTGATCGACCGGACGTTTCATCAGCTCATCGAGGCCCACACGCGCGACCTTGGCTTGCTGCCAGCGAGCGAACACGCTGGAGATCTGCGCCAAGGGCGCCATCATCCGCGAAGCCAGAATCGAGGAGCCCACCAGAGCGCCGGTAGTCATGTCGCCGCTCATCACCAGGTAGCAACCGCCGAGCAACACAGCAGCGTAGACCAGGCCTTGCAGTTCCTGGGTCCAGGTCATCAGTAGATTGGTGATATGGCGTTGTTTGATGGAAATATCCGCCGACACTGCGTGCAACTGGTTCCACTGGTTCTGAAAGCGGGGCTCGGCGCGCAGCAGCTTGATGTCTTCGATGCCTTGCACCGCTTCGACCAATACCGCGTTACGAATCGCCGACTCGCGCATGCCTTCGTTGGACAGCTTGGCCAACGGTTTTTGTGCGAGGAAGCCTGGCAGTATCAGCAAGGGCAGGGCACCCATTGCGATGTACACCAGCGGCCCGCCAGTGAGGTAAAGGATCACCAGAAACAGCAACACGAAGGGCAGGTCGGTAATCGCGCTGATGGTGGTCGAGGTAATCAACTCCCGCACCTGCTCCAGTTCGCGGATCTGCGAGATGAAGGTGCCGGTGGATTTTGAGCGGGCATCGTTGCGCAGTCGCAGCGCATGGCCGAACACTAGGTCGGTGATTTTCAGGTCGGCGCGTTTACCGATCAGGTCAGCGATTTTTGAGCGCGACATGCGCAACATGAACTCGAAACTGATCGCCAGCATTACACCGAGAAACAGCACCCATAGAGTCGATTCCGACTGCGCCGGAACGACCCGGTCGTAGACCTGCATGGAAAAAATGACTCCGGCCAGGGCCAGGATGTTGGCCACCATTGCCGCCAGCGTTATGTCACCATAACGCTTCCAGTCCCGCAGTGCGATGTTCCAGAACCAGTTGGCCTGATACGGCTTGATGTAATCATCGACCCGGGCATCGGGCACCGAAGCTTCTGGACGCAAGACCGCGACCCGGGCGGCTCTTGCGCGCAGGTGCTCCACGGTTGGGCTGATGTACAGCCCCTGCTCGCCGCTCATGAGAATACTCAGGTTACCCCGGCCGTCGGCTTTCTCGACGATCGCGACCTGTCCGTCCTGCAGCTGTACTGCCAGGGGAAGACGCCAAGGATCCAGGACCGCATCGGAGTATGGTTCAAAGCGCAGCATCAGCCCCATTTGCGCGGCCATGCGATGCAGCACCGCATCAGGATCGCTGCCAAGCCCCCAAGACAGGGACACACGCACAGTCTCCTCGGAAACCCCCATCCGATAATGCTTGGCAATGTTGAGCATTGCTTCCAGCCACGGCTGATACTGTGCGGCACTGCCGGTCTCTTGAGCCGTCATTGTTGGATCTCGATGTGTTGAATAAAGGTGTTGTTCAGAGCATAGGCGTCGCGGCTGCGACCGGAGGCACCGATGAACGTGATCAGACCCGCCCAGAAGTCATGGCGGGTGGTCTCTTGGTCGGCAGCGGCCTGATAGACCTCTTGCTCGGCGTTGAGCAGGTCAAGTACCGAGCGAGTGCCGACGGTGTATTGCTCTTTGTAGAGCTCTCGCGTCTCAGTCATGGTGGCCATACGCTGGCGGAGAATCCCTAGGCGCATGCGAGCCCCCACGGCTTGCTCGCGCGAGCGCAGCAGCAAGTCTTCGGCCGACAGGCGCGCTTCGTTGATAGTCGATTCCGCCCGGTCGATGCCAGCCAGGGCCGAACGAATCTGCGCAGAAACTGCACCGCCCTGGTACAGCAACATGGAGCCTGTCAGCATCACGGTGTTGTAGCTGCCACGGTCAATGCCGTTGCTCGGGTTGGTGCCGCTGATGGCCTCGTTGGCCGAGGCCTCGATCGCAATGGTCGGGTAGCGTTGAGCCTTGGCATTTTCCAGTTGACCATAGGCTGACTTGCGGTCTGCTTCGGCCGCCAGCACGTCCGGGAGCATGGCGTAGTCCAAAGGGCTGTCCAAATGCGCCACTTGCTCCAGGCCAGAAGGCAGATCCGCTACTGAGGCGGGCAGGGGGTTGCCCACTAGTGTTGACAGCCGCGCTCGCCACTGGCCCAGTAGGGTGGAGGCTTGTTGCTGGTTGGCCTGGGCACTCTGAACCCTAGTGGTGGCTTGGATGAAGTCCGATTGTGAGGTGAGCCCGGAGTCGGCACGCAACTTGACCATTTCCAGCACGTCCTGGATAGCCTTAACCTGGTCGTTGGCGATCTTCAGCAGCGCTTGCTGGCGATGCACCTCCAACATTGTCTGTGCGGTTTCCTGGGCGATAGAATCGATTTGCTTAAGCAGCAATGCCTGCTGCCTGAACATCTGCCCCTCGGCTTGGCTGACCGACCCGCTAACTTTGCCGAAGTCATGAATCATCTGCGACACCGACACCGTCGCTACCTGACTGTTGCCATAGGTATTAACTTTTCCTGAGTTCACCCCTGCGGTGATTTTCGGGTAGTAACCAGCCATGCTGTAATCCACTACACCTTCTTGCTGGGTAATCGCGGAGACGGCAGAAGTGATCGATGGGTGACGATTCACTGCGATGGCCACGGCTTCACGCAGGTCGAGAACTCCTGCGCGTAGCGGCGCACTTGAACGAAAATTGGCAGGTCCGGATGCCACCCCTAACTTGCCTGCCAGCCGTTGTGGCCCTTGCGTTATGGTGGTCCTCTCCTCGGACAGCCATGGTAGATCCAGCGCTCCCGCTTGGACAAAAGAGATGAAGGGAGGAAGCAATAACATGCCAAATAACAAGCCGCTGGATCTGAACATGTATTTAAAAATTCCTGGTTAATAAATAAAATTCGGGTACGAAGAGGTCCGCCGATAGAGAAGGGACGGCCAGAAAACAATAAAAGCAGGATGGTTTGGGTGATCTTGAGCCTAAGTGGTAGGCTCGTTCATATTCATTAAAGTCGTTGTTTGTCAGGACGGTGCGTCTCGAAGTCTTTTACTCATGTGAATTCACCAGCGTGTGGACGTAAATTTATCAGGGCAGTGTCGCAACCAAAGTGCACATGAATAGCTTCAAGCGACTGAAAGTGTGATTCATGTTGCCATCCTAACACTCCGATGGCCGGTCATAAGAATTTGGTGTCAATTGTTCATATTTTACTGCAGTGGGCGGCTGGAGAGGTGGGCGCGGTTACGGAATATGCATTTCTCAATGCATTGCTACATCGGGAAGCTCGGGAGTTAGAGGTGTTTTTTGCGCCAGAAAAAGCAATTATTAAAGTTCTTTGCACGAATTCTGAATTTTTACATGATTGGTAAGGGGGGCGCGTAGGGCGCGAATTTGCCTCTGTCTAAAAGTAAGTTCTAATAATTTTTGGTGTGCTTTTATTGACGTTTTTTCTTGTGAACAATTGTGACGGAAAATACTTCGGGGTTGATGGTGTTGGTACTTTTGCGACGGTTTTGGTTTTTGTTTTTCTGTCAATTGTGCCGAGGTTGTATTTATGGAAAGTCTGCTATCAGTTGTTAATAAGTCGACTCATATTGAGGTTTCTGCTTACGCTAATGAGTTGTCGTTACAAGCGCCGTCAGTTGTCCAGTTAGCTGTCAAGCGTTCGGATATAAAAAGCATCGCCCGCCTGGGCGACATGCTCGTCGTGACGCTGAATTCAGGCGCGGTGGTCAAGGTTCATGCTTTTTTCCCCGCGCAAGGACCATTGCAAAACGATCTGGTTATCGAAGATGACAAGCAGCTGTGGTGGGCTGAGTTTTCTGAAAGTGGTCAGGTGATGGGGCAGTACTTTCCAATCGATTCAATTGAGCCGCTACTGGTCAATGAAAGCTTTGATCTCTCCACCTTAGCCTGGGTGTTGGGGGGCGTGGCACTGGCCGGTGCAGCAGCAGGTGGCGGTGGCCATCATGAGACCTCACCGCGAGACACCACGGCGCCAGGCGCGCCGACGGTCAATGTCAACGTTAATCCGGATGGCAGCCTGACCGTCACGGGGCAAGCCGAGCCCAACAGCACGGTCAAGGTGACCTACCCAGATGGCACCTCGGGCAGTGTCGTGGCGGCAGCCGATGGCACGTACACCGTGACCACGCCTCCGAATCAGCCTTCGGGCCAGATCTCTGCGAACGCCACCGACCCTGCCGGCAACACCGGCCCGGCGACCAGCGTCGAGTACCTCGACACCACGGCGCCAGGCGCGCCGACGGTCAATGTCAACGTTAATCCGGATGGCAGCCTGACCGTCACGGGGCAAGCCGAGCCCAACAGCACGGTCAAGGTGACCTACCCAGATGGCACCTCGGGCAGTGTCGTGGCGGCAGCCGATGGCAGTTACTCCTCGCAATCGTCAGAGGATCAACCCACTGGCAACGTGGAAGCGAGTGCGAGTGATGCAGCGGGCAACAATAGCCCAACAACGACTGTGCCTTATGTCAATACAACGCCACCAGCTGTGACCTCAATCGCGTTGACTGCTATTTCCACTGACACCGACGCCGGCCTGGTTAATGGCACCGGCAGCACCACCAACAGCACTTCAAATAGCGATTTCACAACTCGTGACAGCACGCTGATGATAATGGGCACTTATGCCGGTAACCTGGCTGCAACGGGTGAGTTCCTGCAGATTAGTGCCGATGATGGGGTGACGTGGGATAACGTCACATTCAACAATGCGACTCACACTTGGAGTTATGTCGATAACGTTCCACGGACGGCGGCGACAACTTATCAAGTGCGTGCTGTGGACAGCGACGGTAATGTGTCCGCTGCGACCGCATCGCAACTGGTTAATGTTGACGTGATAGCACCGATCCAAAGTCTGTTGGCGCCGGTCTTGACCAGTGCCTACGACAGCGGCGTGCAGGGGGACGGCATCACCACCCGGACTGACTTAACCTTCACCAGTGCCAATAGCCGCAAGGCCGAGGCGGGGATGACGGTGGTGTTGATCAATGACGTCAACAACGATGGCGTGTACTCCGAAGGCATCGACAGCGTGCTGGGTGCCGCGACGGCCGCAGCGGATGGTAGTTGGTCAATCACTGCCGCTGGCCTGGCCACTGGCACCTTCCAACTGGGTTTCATGCTGGTTGACGCGGCTGGTAACCGCACCAGGCTGAGCGCAATCTCCAATTTCAATGTGGTCAGTGCGGACAATTCGACTGCAGCCTCTGCTGGTTGGGGCGGGACCTACGCTCAGAACAACACGGGCGGTGCAACGGCGTCTCTTGGCAGAAACGGCCTGTGGTCGTTTTTCCAGAGCACGTCCGGTGGTACCGGTGCAGCGGTGTTCAACAGCAGTGATCTGTCGACCTACACTTCGACCCCGGTCCCGTCTGCGGGCCGTCATCCGGTGGGCGCAACCTTCGCTGACTTCACCCGTTCCGGCTATGCCGGTGTTATGTCGGTGACCACACACACCGGTTTTCAGGACTACTGGACCACCAGTGATGGCACTACGTATGTCCGTGGCTCGCTCACCGGAAACTCGCTGTACTATGGTGGTGTGGCGGCCTACGACAAAACCGGTGATGGTTACTTGGACTTCGTCTTGGGGGATAACTACGGTGACTCACTGACATTTGTCACCAACACCAATGGTACGCTGACCTTCATGAACGGTACGGCTACCAGTGGTATGGGGCGACCGACGGGCACGACACTTAACGGTTTTGCCGAAGTCTCGGGTGTTGACCTTGAAAACAATGGCACCGTGGACATCGTTGAGCACACCAACGTCAACGGCCGGTTCGCGCTGACTACGTTCAAGAACGATCAGTCCACCACCAACAGCTTCACGCTGGCCAGCATTGCCGGTGTATTTGCCGCGCCCACCTCTGGTAACTCCAACGTACCGGTGTCCATGACCTGAGCCGATTTCAATGGCGACGGGTACATGGACCTGTACCTGAATATCGGACGCAGTGCCGATAACACCACCGACAGCTTCTCCAGCCGTATCTATTGGAACAATGGCAGCGGCGGTTTCGGCACCAGTGCCGGCACCACTGGCGGTACTGCAACTTACTTCAGCGATACGCTCCATGGTGGTTCGTCGGTAGCGGTGGACTGGAACCACGACGGTAAGTTGGACGTGATCGAGCTGCCGGCCTACGGGGTCAATGCTTCGCCACTGCTCTATCAGAATCAGGGCGGCGGCACCTTTGCCAGTGGTGTTTCGGTGACAGGTTCGACCACCTACGACACCATCAACGGTGCGGCAGCGGTCGACTACAACTGGGACGGCTCGGTGGACGTGCTGGCTTACAATTCCTCGGGTAACACAGTGTTCATCCAGAACACCAACACCGTGGCGGCCGGCACCAGCCTGCACTTGCGAATCGTCGACGCCAACGGCCTCAACGTGTTTTATGGCAACACCGTACAGCTATACAACAGTAAAGGTGTGCTGGTGGCTTCACAGATCCTCAACGCGCAGTCGGGCATCGGTACGAACGACAGTTCGGGCCTAGTCAATTTCTACGGCTTGAATGCTTCCGATATTTACACCGCCGTTTTGGTACGTAGTGTCAGTGGTGTCTCTTCCGACATCGGCGGCCTGGCGAGTCTGGGTGGTAATACCATCGAAAACGTCAATGCCAGCTGGACCGATCTGGTTGCAGGCGCGGCCACCAATGGTTATGTGTTGTCGGCCGAGTCTGACATCAACACCGCTGACGGTAACTTCGTCGGCACCGGTTACAACGACACCTTCTTCGCCACGGCAGGCACCGATGTCTACAACGGCAGCGGCGGTTGGAGTAATGCACGTTTCGGCACTCCTGTCTGGAGCGCCACAGAGGGCGAAGACGTTGTTGACTTCAAACTAGCGGGTGCCACCGGTATTACGGTGAACCTCAATACCACCACCGCACAGGACACCGGCTTCAACACCGCCACCTTCATCGGCATCGAAGGTGTGTTGGGTGGGGCAGGGAACGATACGTTCACGGCCAACACCAACGCAGGCGTGAATAATGTGTTCCAGGGCCGTGGCGGTAACGATAATTTCACCGTGACCGGCGGCGGTCACAGCACATTACTGTACACGCAGCTCGATCCCGGCGATGCCACGGGCGGCAATGGCAGCGACACCGTCTCCGGTTTCACCGTGGGCAATGTCGTGACCAGTGGCGCGGCGGATGTGCTGGACCTGACCAGTCTGTTGTCGTCCTACACAGGAACTGCCTATGTGTTTAAGGACGCCATCAGCGGCAAGTTTGTGCTCGACTACGCTTCCCAGGGACTAGACAAATATCTGCAAGTTACCAACGACGGTACCAACACCACAGTCAGCGTAGATTTGACTGGCGACGGTAACTTCTCTGCTGGCCATACCTTGGTGACGCTGAACAATGTGGTGACCGATCTACCGACCCTGTTGGCCAACAATCAGTTGTTGCTCGGCTCGTCGAACAACCCCAGCGCGGTTGTGCGTATAACCTTCCAGACCACAACCGATACCACGCCGATTGTTAGCGGCAGTATTCCGTATGCACTGACCAACGGCGCGCACATGGAAGTGAGCATTGGCGCGGTGATCTACAGCTCGCTCAATGGTGCGGTAGTGGTTGATCCACTGAACAACACTTGGTATGTACAAGTGCCGTCCAGCTTGGCCATCGGTACTTACGATGTCTCGGCGGTGGTACTCAATGGCGACGGTTCGGTGGCATCTTACGACACCTCCCACAACGAGTTGTCGGTGACGGCAGCACCTGTTGTGACCTTCGGCGGCGCCGGTTCCGGCGACAACAAAGGCACGGCCGTGACTCTGGGCGAGGGCGGCCAGTGGTCGATATTCAGCAATCAGATCATCTTCAACGGCATCGGTAGCAATAGCTCAACCTTGGGCAATTACTCGTCGACCAACCTGACGTCTAGCAACACCCAGTACGGCAAGAACCTAACCCAGAACGTGACCTTTGTCGACTATAACCGCGACGGCCATATGGACTTGCTGGGTGAGGATTCGCTGTATGCCGACGGTCAGCAGGGCTGGACCTTCAACGGTGTGACGTACACGCCGATACAGATCGGTCTGGTGGACAGCGCAGCGAATAACACCGCCAATGGCACCACCAACAACCCTGGCGCCAATGCATACGCCTGGTACGGTGGCGTGGTGGCATATGACAAAAACGGCGATGGTTTTGTCGATGTGGTTTATGGCGATAACACGCCCGATGACGCTCAGTCGCAAGGCGGTTACAACACCGCATTTTTGGTCAACCAGGACGGCACCATCGATGGTTTTGTCAAGGACAGGAACTACGTGTTCACGGCCACATCATCGGTCACGCCGGTGGCGACCAATACCAATAACTCGGCGCCAGACAAGGAGATTTCCGGCATCGACATCAACAATGACGGCACCGTAGATATCGTCTATCACGCCAGTGTTAACTCCAACAAAGTCGGCACGGCTACAAATAGCAGCGCCAACCGTCTAGTGGTGGTGACCAACAGTGGCAACGGCCTGCTCGACAGTACGCAGATCGTGACCGATGTGTTCTACAACCAGGAAAGTACTATCTCTCAAGGACCGTCCATGACTTGGGGGGATTACAATGGCGATGGTTTCATGGACCTATTCCTGGGCGTGACCGACAGCGCATCCACGGCCACCAGCAAAATCTTCTTCAACGACGGGGCGGGGCACTTAAGTGCTACCAACGCGACGACGACGGGGATCGGAACGGCGACCAACACCTACTCCATGGGTGACACCCTGGTGGGAGGGCCGTCCCTGGCACTGGATTGGAACGGTGACGGTAAGATGGACATCATCGAGCTGCCGCAGTACGGCGCCACCGGTACGGTGAACCTGTACACCAACAACAGCACCACCTCGACGCCATCGTTCGCCACCACGCAATTGTTGGCTAGCGGTGCCTTCGGTAGCGGTACCGGGGCGACCTTCGGTAACGGTACCGGTGGTTCTGTTACCGGCGTCATCGGAATCGACCTGGATTGGGACGGTGCCAAGGATCTGTTGGTGTTCACCACCAACGGTGTGACCACCTATGTGCACAACACCAACACCGTCGCGGCGGGTACCAGCCTGCATGTACGAATCGTCGATGCTCATGGTATCAACGCCTACTACGGCAACACGGTACAGTTGGTGGACTCCACTGGCAAAGTGGTTGCCAGCCAAGTGATTAACCCACAGTCCGGTAACCAGACCAACGACAGCACTGGGATCGTCGACTTCTACGGCTTGAGCACGGACCAGACCTACAGCGTAGTACTGTTGAGGAACGTCAACGGTGTGTCCAGCGATGTCGGCGGGGTGGACGCGGCGACCACCGGGGTCAACGGTGGCGGTACACTCAATCTGGTTGAAAGCGTCAACAGCACCTGGAGCGGCATGACCACAGGCGCCGCCAACCACGGTTATGTGCTGACCGCGAGCGGTAGCGACGGTGCGAATGATGTGGAAGCTTACAGCGGGCGTGTGGGTGGCGGCAGCAATATCATCGGCACGGGCTACAACGACACCTTCTTCGCTCAGACCGGTATTAGTGCCTACAACGGTGGTGGCGGTACTGCGATGGTGTCCGGGGTACAAGCTTGGAGCAATAACGGTGGTATGGACATCGTTGACTACAAACTGGCCGGCAGCACGGCACTGACCATCGACTTGAGCAAGACCGGTATGCAAAACACCGGTTACAACACCGCGTCCTTTACAAACATTGAAGGCATAGCTGGTGGTTCGGGCGACGACACGTTCACCGACAGTCTGGCAGACACTCAGTTTGAAGGTCGTGGCGGTAACGACACTTTCAATCTGACCCAGGGTGGCCATGCTACGTTGCTTTATAGCGTGCTGGCCGGGGCGAGCGCCGATGGTACCGGTGGTAACGGCAGCGACATTGTAAATGGCTTCAAGGTCGGCACGTGGGAGAGTACCGTAGGCACGCAACGGCTGGATGTGCACGCGTTGCTGGTGGGCTACACCGGAGACGGAAGCGCTAGCTACCTCAACAACGTAGCAACTATCAACAGCAGCGCGGGCAACATTGGTGACTTCCTACAAGTGACCCATAGCGGTGCGAATACGGTGATTGCCATCGACCGTGACGGCGCAGGCTCTGCCTACAGCTCGACCACGATTACAACGCTGCAAAACGTTCACACCGATCTGGCGACCATGTTGGCTAACCACCAGTTGGTCGTGGTCTGAGGCTGAAACTGACCTAAAACTGAAAGAGAAATAAAGGTGGGGGCGATTGTTTGCCCCCTTTTTTATGATTCAAACGCAGAGGTAAGGAGCGTTGTATGTTGAATGTGAGGAATATCCGCCGGTTAGTTGTGGTGGGCGGTGGTACGGCGGGCTGGTTTGCCGCATTGACCTTGCGCCGGCTGTTTGAAAAGAAAGTTGAGATACGCGTGATTGAGTCGCCGGACATCGGCATCGTTGGTGTCGGGGAGGGCGGTTTAATTAACCTGATCGACGCGTTGAGCCGCAATAACATTGCCGTCAGCGATTTTATGATCGAGACCGGTGCTGCGTTCAAAATGGGCTTCTGCTATGGGGGCTGGCGTGGCGGTGGCGAGCAGGACAAGTTCGATTACCTGTTTGCCAATCCCAAGGTCGAGGAGCTGGCTTGGTCCGAGTTCGGCGGATACCCGTTGATATCGGCGCTGATTCATCAGAACTACGGTCTGGACAAAGGCGTGCTGGGCTTTGTGGGGCGTAAAAAAGATTATGATTGATTGTATATATAATCAATAAGTTGCGAATCCTTTTGAAGGATGCTGTGCCATAGGTTATTCAATATTGTTGATAAAAAACTAAGAAATCTTCAAAATAAATGATCCAGCTTCGGCTAGTTCTTTTTTACCTCCACATCATACCGCTCCGCCGATTCAGCAGGGCCAAACAATGCATCTCGAATATCCGGCTGCGTCTTGGGTTAACAGTCATTGGAAGACAATACGCACGGTAATTATCAGGCTGTCGTAGCTCAGCTCGCGAACAGGCACTGGTTTCTGTTCTTGATCATCGGGGAGGGGGCAACTGGTTTTTTTTTGCTCACTGTTGAGCCTGCTCATGTGTCTTGGCTGAAACTTGAAGTAGTTCCATTTCGCCTGGGCGACATAAGCGTCTTCGATGAGTTCAAAAGCTCGGCAGTCACTATGTGTAACAATGGCTTCCAGATATGGCTCAGTTGGCATCCGCCTGGCTGACGGTACACTCCACAGATGGCAGTCGGTACAAATGTAGCAGGTACCAGGAGAGTCGGAAGAGGGTGCTTTAAACCGCCCGGAAATAGAGTCTGAATGTGGTGCCCGCATTGATCTGACTGATGCATTCGATACGTGCCCCATGGCGCTGCATCACGCTGCTTACAAAGGCCATACCCAGTCCATACCCTTCGCCCTTGGTATTACCCTTGCCAAACTGACAAAACGCATCGAACAGCCGTGGCAAATCCTCTTCGCTGATACCTTGACCTTCGTCGCGAAGGGTCAGAAATACCTCACCGTCATGTAGCAACAATTGCAAGTAAACAGTGGTGGAAGGCTCACTGTATTTCACAGCGTTTTCCAGTAGGTTAAAAATGGCGCGGGTCAGCAACTCCCGCGAGCCGTGGATGAGGCAGGCTTCATCGTCGACGAACGTTTGTTCGAAACGGATGCTTTTATGCTGTGCCAGCGGCCAGGCCTGATCCACCGCATCCATGACAATCGCGCCTAGGAATACTTCCTCGAAAACTTGTGGCTTGGATTTGGCTTCGTCGAGTAGCATGAAACCGTCCGTCAGGCCCAGAGTGCGTTTGACCTGTTGTTCTATATGTCGACGCAGTTCATTGTAGGGCAATGGCTCCGGGGAGGTCTCTTGCATCGCCAGCAGCGCAAGGATCACCGATTGCGGCGCACGAAGGTCGTGGGACAAAAAGCGCAGCATGCTTTCGCGTTGTTCCTCTGCAAGACGCTCCACGGTGAACTCCAGTAGGCCAACCAACCAGCCGGTGGGCTCGCTTTTTTCTGTATCCAGGGGGGCCAGCTGAATTTTGAAACTGCGGCCCGAAGGAGTGAGAATGACTTGCCCCGGCAGTCGTTGTAAGTTGTGTTCGTTGTTGCGCCAAGTCTTCTCGTTGGCGAAGGACACAGAGTTCCAGGGGCCTTCGATCTCTCGCAGGATCTGGAAGATGTCCTTGTTAATCAGCTCTTGGGCGTCATCGGTGTTACTTGCCCACAAGGTGGTGGCGCTCAGGTTGGAAAGTAATACTTGCCCCTTGAGGTCGGTGACAAATACTGCCAAGGGCAGGCTGTCCAGGCTCTGGGCAATAAAGCGTCGAGAGCCATGAACATGAGCAATCATGGCCTCAAGTGCCAGAGCGCGACGGACCAGTTCATCTCCGTGGAAGGTCGGTTTGGGTAGGGCTGGCTGGGTCGTTAGCTCCTGCGCCATGCGGTCAAGTTCCAGGCCGAAATAGGTGACGACTGCATTCAACCGTCGCCAACTCCAGAACAGATAGGCTAGGGCGATCCCGATGAGGCGGGCCCCGGGCGCCGACCACCAACCCATGCTCAGCAAGACTAGGCTAAAGATCAAACTGGCAAAGATAACACCTAGGGATATTAGAAAGGTATGGCGCAGGCGGAATGTCAAAAACAGGCCTAGGACGATTAATACCGTCACCGCGGAAACACTCACGTTCAGCCAGGTCGACATCGATTTTATCGAATAGTTGTTGAGCCGGCCATTAAGCAAATGGGCATGTACAACCACCCCAGGCATGGCTCCTGCGGACGAGGCCACGGGGGTCGGGTAGCGATCTCCCGTCCCTGAAGCAGTGGCACCCACTAGGATTATTTTATCGCGCAGCACATCAGCGGACACGTTGCCTTTGAGTACCTCGATCACCGAGACACTGTTGACCCTAGGCCAGACACTACTGAAGGGAATGAACTCCTCATTCCAGCCTAACCATTGCCCTCCGAGGTTTTTCACGCAGCAGATGTCCGGCATCACCGGCTGTCGATCAGCAGGGAAGGTGGCGGAGTAGGCCAGCCAAGCCAACTGGGTGAGGTGCCCGGCAGAGTTACCCTCCTTGATGTACACACGACGGATGACGCCGTCGATATCGGCCGCGACATCAATGTGTCCGATAGCCCAGGCTCCTTCGGCCACCGGGTTGATGGGATGCGCGAAGTGCGGTGGTTCGCCTGCCCGTGGATTGGGAGTGCGCAGAGTCGGAACCACTACGGTACCAATGCGCGCCATGGCCTTGCCCAGGCGTTCATCGACCTTCGGGTCCGGATCGGGCTCGGTGAAGATGATGTCGTACAGTACAACCTTTGGCTTGAATGGAGCGAGTTTGTCAAGCAGTCGAGCGTGCACATCCCGAGGCCAAGGCCACCGACCGATGGCCGAGATGCTGGCATCGTCTATGGCGACCAGCAGGATGCGTGAGTCGATGGGCGGTGTGATCAGAGGCATCAGTTTGTCGTAGATGAACCGATCCAGAGGCCATTGGGGGTGGGACGCCAGAAGGCCAACGCAGGGAAGAAGAATCACCGCAATGATGATCCACTCCCAGAAAATCTTCCGAAACAGCTGTTGGACGCTAGGCACAATAGATTAAACAGTCTTGAAAATGAGCGGATAGCGAGCGACGGTTACCGCAAGGTGCCCGACCCGATGATCGAGGGTTGCTGATCCTGATCCGTGCTGACCTGCCAGTACAGGAGGCCGGGCGGCAGCCCTTTGATATTAACGGCAGTGCTTTGAATACCACGTTGATCGATGAGCGGCGAGGAAAAATCGACATTGCTGGATACTTTTAGGCGATAGCGCATGCATGGAACGCTTGGGGCGGCAGCCCAGTTGAAAAGATAAACCTGATCATTTTGCTGCACGTCGACACCACCATTGGCCGCGCGGTACAGCAACAGAAATTGGGCAGGTTCACCCCGCAGCCCCTGAGTGTCGATAGCGACGATACTAACGTAATAGAAGGCGTCCTTTAACCCCTTGAAGTTGAATTCGGGGCGCGCGCTGAGTTGATCCTGTTCGATGCTCAAGAAATCGGCGGTGTGCGACACCTGCGCAAGGTATTTGGTTGCTCCCAGTATGGGGTGAGCACGGATTTGCCAATCAGGGTTGTCGGGGCTTGCCTGCGCTCGTTCGGCACTTTGAGTGGCGGGCAGCAACGTGCTGACCCGGAGTGCGCCTTTGTCGGACAACACCAGACCCTGATTGGGGCTGATCGAGGTTTCAGGGCGGTGTGTTGTTTGGGTTGAGCTGGCCACGACTCGACCGCCCAGCACCTCGACCAGGGATTTGTGCGGGGTGTCGATACGCACCCGAAAGTGTGTGCCGCGAACACCGAGTACGCCTTGGGGGGTGATGACTTCAAAACTATTGCCCGGTGTGGCTTGTTTAGGCACATAGGATTCGACTTCGCCCTGATGTAGTAAGATTTGCGGCGTCTCATATTGCTGGCCCAGGCTGAGTGTGACAAGACTCAAGGGCGGAAGTACGGTTTTGGTCCCATCGCCGAAGCCCAGAGTTACAAAGGATGCTTCGCCGGTGCGCACCCTTTGCCCTACGTCGAGCTTCATTCCTTGTGCCAAAGGACGTTCTGTCTGGCCCTTGACGATGAGCCAGGCTTGGCCTTGCAGGTGCAGTACCTTGACCGGAAAGGCATTGTCCAGCAGCGGAATGTTCAGTTCGGTGCCTACTTGCAGGCTTTGTGGAGTGCCAAGGGCGTTGAGTTTCTGAATTTGTGTCCAATCAGTGGGGTTTTGTAGATATTGCCCTGCAATATCCCACAAGGTTTCACCTTTTTTGACCACGTGAACTTGTCCGGCCGGATCGGCTAGCGCTTGTGCGTGTGTCAGGATGTTGGCCAGACCCAAGCAAAGACTCAAATTGAAAATCACTGTATTACGCATTGCTCTATCCTTGCACGTGCGGTCTGAACCCGTCGAAGATGAACCGCAAAAGTAAATTAATTTACCCCTCCTGTTGGTGTCCACCGCTGTTTTTCAGTAGGAAGGAGACAGCCGTTGTTATCAGTGAGAGGTATTGCGATGCCGACGCATTGGCGTAGATCTGACGATGAAAGCTTTTGTCGAATACACCGAGGAAGCGGAACGCACGGGTGTTGATATCCTGAAAAAAGTCAATGTGACTGTCTAGGGTGCGAGCATCGCCGATTAGCGAATAAGACCCGGCCAGGCGGTTACGAAAAGCGGCCAATAACAACGCGCTGAGCTCCTTGAAGTCCAGTGCTATGCTACTGAAGAGGACGTCGTAAGGCTTCTTTGGCGTCGCGCAGGCCGATCAACCCATCCAAGCAGTTCAGTGCTGGATAGGCATTGAAATCCCCGGCATCACCCAATTAGATTAGTGTTTCCATCAACTGAAAAGACCAACTGTCTACAATCAGCACGCGTATAGTATTTTTCTCCAAGGCATCACCTCTGAGGTGACACTAAGCGACTAGCCATGAGCGCGAAGGACCTTTCCCGGGAGCAGGGCGGAATAAATTGCAGTGTTTTAATATCACGATTCTTCAGCTAAATTTATAGGGCCGACTGTGGCGAAGTTCTTGGAATCGCAGGTCCGAATAACGTATCTTAAAGAAGAAGCATCACCTCCTACCGCTTGAGTGACAGTAGTTCACAATTCGTTAGTGTATTTATTGGCACTTATGTCAGCAGATAGTGTCACGCGTTGAACAGGAGCGGTCCCGCCATGCGCATTGCAATTCTTGATGATGAACCAGCAGAGCTTGAATTGCTGTCCCGCGCACTCGGCTCATACACTTTGCCCGATGGTACCTTGCCGATTTGCACAGCCTTTTCCAGCAGCCCCGAGCTGTTGCGCAGGCTAAAAAGAGAAACCTTCGACCTGATTATCCTGGACTGGCAGGTTGCCGAAATCAGCGGCCTGCAAATGTTGCTATGGATCAAGGGGCACCTCGAACCGGCACCGCCAGTCATCATGCTGACCTCCCGTACGGCTGAGAATGACGTGGTTAAGGGACTCAATGCCGGCGCTGCCGAGTACATCAGCAAGCCATTTCGCCAGGCCGAGTTGTTCGCTCGTTTAAACAACGTTTTACGGCAACATAAGCCAGCCAAGAGCAGCGAAGAGGCGGTGCTGACCTTCGGTAACATTCGGTTCGACATCCAGGAAGGACAGGTGACGGTCAATGAGGTCCCGGTTTCCTTGACGTTGCGTGAGTTCAACCTGGCCCTGCTGGTATTTAAAAACCAGAGCCGGCCGTTGTCGCGCAGTTACCTGTACGAGCACTTGTGGACGCGGGATGAAGTGCTATCCTCGCGTACGCTGGATACCCACATCTACCGCATTCGTAACAAGCTCAAATTGACCTCTGAATTCGGCTGGGTCCTGAGCACGTTATATGGCTACGGTTATCGTCTGGAGGCCCTGGATACCAAGGCTGCTGCAGAGCAATAGTCAATCGGCATGTCTAGTCCTGAAATAGGTTTACACCTGTCTCACCCTAACGCCCGATGCACCGCATCGGGCGTTTTGTATTTCAATGCCAGATGTGGCCGCTCCGCGTTGTAGATCAGCACCGACTCATCAACCATTTTCACCGCTTCGGCCGTAAGCGGATGGCGAACACATCTTTACTTCGCCCTCACATCGATCCGCTTCCAACTGCTATATAAGGCACCGTCTCGCTAAGAGGTGTGAGTAGGTCGTGGGAGCGATGCGATCATTTGATCAAAGGCCACCACCGCATATCTTCCATCAAGGCTTTTCAAGGTTGGCATTTCTGAAGGAAACCCGAATCGCACTCTGCCGGGAAGCACTTCATCCATAGCTGAGTACCAGGTCAGCAGAGCTTGTTGGAGGCGCACGTGTAGCTCGAATCCACTCCGTCGGCGGGTGGTGTCTGCTTTGGCTCGTTCTCGCGCGAGCTGAGGATCTATGCGGCCAACAATGTAACAGTCAGCAAAGCCAATACGTCCTTGTGCGATTGTTTCTCTTGTGGCGTCCAACTCTATTCGCCAGTCGTGTTCGCTCGTCTCGCCGATCTGCCAAAGGCTCCAAATGTAGTGGAGCTTGAGAGGGTCACTGTCACACAAAGCCCACGAAGAAATGTCTTCCATGGCCAACGCTTTTTGCCAGCGATCCACGTTTCGCTCTGCCCAAAAAGTTGCTGCTCCGACTGGATCTTTTATCCGATCCGGCTCGTTTTCAAAACGGCCGTTTTCAGGAATGACATGTTGCCCTCCATGCTTAGCGCACCAAGTCGTTTTCCCGCTGGCGCTGATACCTTCAACAACCAAAATCATCGTTATGACTACTCCGTTAATTGCGCCATCCTTGCAAGTCCCAAAGCATCAGGGCTTACGTGGTTTCTGCCGGCACCCACTGATGCGGCAGCAGTTGCTCAATCTCGCTCGCCCGCTGCGTCGGCAGGCGTGTAAGAACGTCCTTCAAATAAGCATACGGATCATGCCCGTTGAACCGCGCAGATTGGATCAAACTCATGATCGCCGCCGCCCGTTTTCCGCTGCGTAGCGACCCTGCAAAGAGCCAGTTCTTACGTCCAAGAGCCCATGGCCGGATTTGATTCTCGGCCCAATTGTTGTCAATGGGTACGGCTCCGTCGTCGAGGTAGCGCGACAGCGCTGCCCAGCGTTTCAGGCTGTAATCCAGCGCTCTGCTGATAGCCGAACCTTCGGGCACAAGGTCACGCTGGGCGATCATCCAGGCATGCAGCGCAGACATCACCGGCACGGCTTTTTCCTGCTGTATTCGGCGTCGTAAATCAGGCTCCAGGTCGCGGATCTCACTTTCGATTTCGTACAGCAGTTGGATATAGCGCAGCGCCTGCTCGGCGAGCTGGCTCTTGTTGGTGGCATGTAATTCGAAGAACTTGCGCCGCGCATGGGCCATGCAGCCGATTTCGGTAACGCCAAGTTCGAAACTTGCCTTGTAACCGCCAAAATCATCACAGACCAGCTTGCCCTTCCAGTCTTGCAGGAAGTTGCGGGCATGCTCTCCGGCACGGCTGAGGCTGAAGTCGTAAACGACCGCCGCCAAGTCCGAGAACTGGCTGGTGGCGTAGGCCCAAACATAAGCACGGTGGGTTTTCTTCGCGCCCGGCGTGAGCATCTGCACCGGTGTTTCATCGGCATGGATGACCTGCTGTCCGAGCACCACATCACGCAACGCATCGACCAGAGGCTGCAACTGTACGCCTGTCATGCCAACCCATTGGGCCAAGGTTGAACGTGGAATGGCCAAGCCAGCTCGTCCGAAAATCGACTCCTGGCGGTAAAGCGGAAGATGGTCGGCAAACTTGGCGATCATGACGTGAGCAAGCAGCCCAGCGGTCGGGATGCCCTTATCAATGACCTGCACCGGAACCGGCGCCTGGATCAGTGTTTCACAGTCATCACAGACCCACTTGCCACGGATATGGCGTTCGACGGTAAATACGCCGGGCGTGTAGTCCAACTTTTCGCTGACATCTTCACCGATGCGCTTGAGTGCGCAGCCGCATTGGCAGTGAGTATTGTCCGGTTCGTGATGGATCAACGTGCGTGGAAACTCTGCCGGCAATGCAGTGCGCTTGGGCTTTTGCTTTTTCTCGGTCGCCGCTGGCACTGTTTGCAACGCCTGAAGCTCTGCTTCAATCGCCGCGATATCGGTATCGATCAGGTCATCGAGCAGGCTGGCCTGCTCGGGATTCATCTGCTCGCTGCGCTTGGCAAACTTCAATCGCTTGAGCTGCGCGATCTCGTGAGTCAGTTTCTCGATCACCGTTTGGTCGCGGTTGATCTTCTTGCCCATGGTGTCGACTTGCGACAGCAACTGCGCTGCCAAGGCACGCAGTTGGTCGGAGGACATTTGGTCGAGATTGGGCGAAGAAGTCATGCTGCAGATTTTGCCAGAGCAGGCAGTTCGCGGCGATAGACCGATAGGCTAATGGCAGCCGTTAAAGCAGTGTGACCGCGCCGCCGCAACCCGCACGTTGCCATGGCAGGCCCACTACCAGAGCTTGGAGTTGCTCGGTGTCCAACTGCATTTCAGCGCCATGACGAATGCTTGGTCAGTGGAATTTGCCCTGGTTCAACCGACGAGCAGCCAGCCAGATACCGAAGCCGTCATGTACCAGAACTTTCATGCGAGTAGCGCGGCGGTTGGCAAATAGATAAGCACAGTGCGGCTTCGCCGCACCGAACACCGCGATCACCCTGGCCAGCGCGGTTTCGGTGCCCGCTCGCATGTCCATCAGCTCGGTAGCGAGCCAGATGAAGTCGATGCGGATCATCGCAGCAGGTCTCGAAGAAAGGTCGCACAGGCAGCAGCATTTTCGGTTGGCCAGTTCACTTTGACAGTGCCGCACGGGTGCTGGATCTCGACGCAGATATTCGACGATGTAGCTTGCGAACTTGCTCCGCCAAACTGCATGGGTAACGGAATAAATGCAGGTTGCAGCGCCATGCTTTTCTGCGCGTGCATCCGAATCCATTTGTGGACGAGGTTTGCGTTGAGGCTATGGCCGAGTGCGATGCTGGCAATAGAAGCGCCGGGCTGGGCACACTCTTGAATGACCTGGGCCTTGAAGGATTTTGAATAGGAACGGCGTGTTGGCTGCATGAAATACCCGCTTAAAAGGCTAGAACTGGTGCCCACTTAAATTTTAAGTGCACACCATGTCTTGGCCTTGCGAGGCTGGGTAGATGACTTGGCCGGACGCATACCTTCGGCCAAATCCTTGGGACGATGCAGCAGAAACTCCGTCTTCAAAATTCCATTTACCCGCTCAGCCATCGCGTTCTGATAGCAGTCATAGCCATCGGTCATTGAGCACCTGATTCCATGCCTGGCATGCAGTCGTTGATACAGATCGGAGCAGTACTGGGCGGATTCAACCAGTCGTCGCAACACTGGATTGTTGAATGGATTTTAGATACTTGTTCAGCGCTTCGGCAGGTGTTTTCCAGCCGAGTGTTTTTCGAGGTCTTGTGTTCAGCGCATGAGCTACAGCTTGGATCTCTTGGGCACTCCAACGAGACAGGTCGGTGCCTTTCGGGAAATATTGCCGCAAAAGACCGTTCGTATTCTCGTTCGTGCCGCGCTGCCAAGGACTATGAGGGTCAGCAAAGAAGACCTTCACTCCGGATTCGATGGTAAATCGAGCGTGATCCGATAGTTCCTTTCCAAGATCCCAAGTCAAAGATCGCCACAATTCGATGGGTAGGTCAGTCACTGTCTTCTTCAGTGCGTTGGCCATAGTGACAGCCCCGTAGCCGGCCAGCGCCGGGCCGTTCTTCGTTCGAGGAGTTAGCCCATAACCTTCCTCGCGAGGCAGATGGACGAGCATGGTGAATCGAGTTGAGTACTCGACCAGCGTTCCAATCGCGGATCGGTTCAGACCGATGATCAGGTCGCCCTCCCAATGCCCAGGTACAGCCCGGTCTTCCACCTCAGCAGGGCGACTGGAGATCATGACATCCTTGCTGACGTGTGCCCACGTTTTGGCCTGCGCCCTGGCTCTCGGCACGCGCAATGCTCGCCCTGTGCGCAGGCAGCTCACTAGCTCACTAGCTCGCGCTTGAGAGCACCTCGCCCCTGAATATAAAGGGCCTGATATATGGCTTCGTGAGAGATGCGCATGGATTCATCGTCCGGAAAATCGATCTGTAGCCGGTTGGTAATCTGTTCGGGCTACCAGCCATTGACCCATTTACGGTCACTGCGATGTGGTTTATTTCGGCCTTTAAAGGGAGCTTGTTGAGGCCCAGCAATCTCACGGCCATCAGCATCGTGAACCTTACCCTCGAGACGGTCTTGCACGTAGTGACGCAGTCGTGGGTTAGTCACCAGTTTCGCTGGCTTCGGCCTCTTGGCCACCAGTTCTGCCTTCCATTGCGCGACTGAAGCTCGATACTCAAGCCGACCGCAACGAGTTGCAGCATTACGTGTAAGCTCCCGTGAAACTGTCGATGAGCTTCGTCCAAGGCGACGGGCAATCTCTCGCACGCCCACACTTTGCGCCCGAAGCAGCCCAATCTCTTCTCGCTCTGCGAACGACAAGTACCGTCCTGATATGTGGTTCGACATGAATAATGGCATCCCGCCCCGATGACGAAACCAGCGTGTGCCTACCGCTGATGATACGCCAACGGCCTCCGCTGCCTTTTCGCTTGTGATCCCGGTTGCGATCTTCTCCCAAAACAGCCGCTCGATTTCATTTCGAAGTGACGGCGCTCCTGGCGAGCGCATCGCTCCTCGTCCGGTCAAATTTTGCATCCAGCCTGCGGGTCGTCCCATAAACACCTCGATCAAAGGTGTTGCGACGACCGGTTGAATCCGCCCTGTGCTCCGCGATCTGAGTGATGGATCAGTGCTTGCGTGGTTTGACGCTCACCAACAGCTTTGTGCAACGCCTTGATCACTGACTCTGTATGCAGACTCTCATGCACATGATGGCCAACGATCTTGCGTGAGTAGGCATCGGTTATGAGGCTTACGTAGGCCACACTTTTCTGCGTTGGCAGATAGGTTATGTCCGCAACCCAGATCTGCTCAGGCCCACTGGCGACGACTTGCTCCGGGCCCGCTTTGAGCAAGTTGGGATGGCGGCGAAAACGATGATGGCTATGAGTCGTCTTATGGTAAGCCCGCTTGCGCGGAACGAGCGCTCGCGCCTCTCTCAGGACGGCGAACAAGCGGTCTCTGCCCACGCACAGCGATGCCGGGGCCTCGGAGCCCATCAAGTAATGCAGCTTGCGCGTACCGAGTCTTGGCTGGCGCCGCCGCTTTTCCAGAACGAAGTCCACTATCTTCTGGTCCTGGCAGGTCTTGGCGTCAAAAGCTCGGTTGCGTTTGTAATAGGCTTGGCGCGAAATGCCCATGAACAGGCAAGCCCTGGTGATACTCAGGCTTTGGATTTGCCTTTGCGAGAGGACTTGCCGGGTCGCTTTTTTATGACAGAAACACCGTAGTCGTTTTTCAAAACGTTCACGACAGCTTCAAAAAACTGAGCCTTCTGATTGCTCAGCGCCAGTTGTTCTTCAAGCTCTTTGATCCGCTGCTCGGGTGTCAGCGGGAGGGTTGGCTCGGTCATGGACCTGCTCCTCGGCACTCGAATTGATGCGCCCTGACTCCAGTCCTGCCGACCATGTTTGCGTAACCAAACCAGTACCGTGGACCGGCCCTGAATGCCGTAGCGCCGTTGAGCCTCTTTATAACTCAACTCGCCTTTTTCGACTTGGTCTACGACCGATATTTTAAAAGCCAGCGTGTAGTCACGCTGACTGCGCCTTTTTCCCGAATCCATTGAGTCCTCCTGAAGATAGGTCAGAAGGTGTAAACCCTATTCAGGACGAGACAAGCATTAAAAAAAGGGCCCTCAAGGGCTAATACCAGTCAGTTAAGCTGACCGGCATTTTTATTTCTGATCGGATACTTCGTGGATTCAAGCCTGATGGCTCGGGGATAAATACGCTCCTCTTGCCAATGAGGCAGGAAATAGTGCGGGGCATGAAGCATGCAGCTCGGCCAGGTACATGCGCTAAAGCTCATTGCGCACGGGTAAGTACCTGGACAGTGGCGACTCATCCCCACCACTGGTAGCGCAGCAGATTGTAACCCAGCAAAACGCCCCGCAGCTCTTGCTCGATCATCTCGGGCGTCTTGTTAGCAATGTATAGTTGCTGTTGAGCAGGGTCTGTTTCATTTCCCGAAGCCTAGTTCGATCTCCCCATCGCTTGCGGTACAGGTCGACGATTTCGTCGGACGGGAAGCGCCGTGGGTCGGTCATCGACGTCAGAATCTGACAAACCTTGCCCTTGACGGTTTTGCTTAGGAGTCGCGCGTTCAGGCGCTCCGGTAGCCCCGGCCGCTGCTTGTGGACCTGCGGCGAAGTGCTTAAGGAGGCAACGGTGCGTGTCGATGGCCAGCGTAGCTTTGCGCCACGGCATCAACGTCAACCTCGTTCGTAAATAGATACCTGCTTATCGTGATCAACAGTCGCCGGCGTTGCCCGCTTTCGTTCCGATGAAGCTGGAGTCCCAAGTCCAGCCTGATCAGCAGGTGTCTGTCAGCATCAAGGTTCCTTTTGACCACCAAACACTTACGGTGAAGTGGCCATCCTCAGATCCTGCTGGGTGTGCCCGTTTTATCCGTGAGCTTGCCCAGTGATCCGCATCGACGCCAATTTGGCTCGCCACCAAACCGATGGACATGCGCGCCAGAAACCGCGCTGGCCAGAGTGATTGCTGTATTCGGTGCGGCGAAGCCGCGCTGCGCTTACCTCTTCGTCAATCGCCGCGCCAACCGGACGAAAGTCCTGGTGCGCGACGGCGTGGGCATCTGGCTCGCAGCGCGCCGATTAAACCAAGGGAAGTTTCACTGGCCCGGTATCCGGCACGGCTCGGAAGTCGCCCTCGATAGCGAGCAACTTCAAGCCTTGGTACTAGGGTTACCTTGGCAACGGGTCGGCGCGGGCGACTCTATCACAGCGCTGTAGCACCTGCCATTAGCCCATCGGTTTATTGCCGCTGACTGCCTGCTCTGGCACAACCAGCGGCATGACTTCGTTGCCCAACCTCGACCAAATGACACCGAAACAGCTGCGCGCCTTGGCTGAACAGGCCATGCAGCTGCTGTCCCAGGTCGACTCCGTGGGCCAGAAGATCCACCACCTCGAAACGGTCAACGAACAACTGTCAAACGAGATCGCGCCGCTCAAACGGCATAGTGAATCTCCTGACCGGCCACGACAAACTGCGCCGTTCCCACTTTCACATGCTAGGTCACTGCAACCGTCAGATGATCATCCGACAGCGTCTCGGTCTTGCGATCCAGATGAGTGATGCAATGCTCTTCAACCTTGAACTTGCTGTAAGTATTCGCCTCTAAATAACTGACCTATAGAGCAAGCGGTTACGCCAATTCGTCCCAACTCTGAATCAACCCCAGAAGATGTACTAGACCATAACCCAGACAGATCACTGAGCTGATTACAATGAACATGGTGCTGCGCCCGGTGCCCATCAAGACAAACGGTCCAAGGACGCCACGTAACAGATATACCAGCGTGATGGCACTTAACGCCGGACGCAACAATGGCAAGCGACCTATCACGCCGGCGCCGGACAAGGCGTAGGCAGCCCAGGCGAACAATATGAGCGAAATGACTGCGGTGGCCACTGCCGGAAAAAAACGCCCGGCGGTGGCTGCGCATACGAAACGGTCACCAGCGCCAAACAGTCGATACCATACTGGACCCGCTATGATGATACCGATATGAAGCGATGCAGCTATCACGCTAAGTCCCGCGCCGATCATCAGTGCCAAATTGTATTCATTCCCCATCCCACTGCGCCTTAATGTAAGTGAATCTCTACAAAATACCTTCGGGCCCTTTTTAAGGAGCGCTTGATGATTTAATAATGAAGTGGATCATAGGTGCCGACCTCCCGCATACGTTGAACATATCGTGCGGTATGCAGTTGTTCCGTTGTGCAGGCAGTCAGCTAGCCGTACACCTCTCAAGTATGTGCGGCTTCAGCCCGCTTACCGATATACATCACTTCATAACGCACGCGACGTCAAGCAACTGCTGCAGCGGCCTCCACGCCGCCGACCATTGCGCCGAAAATACCATGACCGGTGCGTGTGGAAGCTCCGCACAGATAGAGGTTATTTATCTCGGTCTTGGCCCCCGGACGGTTGTGCAGGAAGTACTCCGGCGTGAACGCAAGACCATAGGAGGTGCCACCCTCTGAACCGACGAAACGGGTCACCGAGAACGGCGTCGAAACTTCCTGGCACACGATGTGTTTGGATATACCGGGAATCACCCGCTCCGCCATCTCGATCAGTTGCCGGGCGTACCATTCTTTCTTTTCCAGGTAAGCCGAGTTGTTGTGATAGCTGCCGTCCTTGAGTTCAGCGTCGGTAACCCCCCAACTATTGGCAGTGGTCGGCACGACGGACATCAATTGCAGGTTATAGATCCCGGGCGGGGCAATGGCCGGGTCTTTCATGGTGGCGTTGCCGATGAACAGGTGTGGATCGTTTGGGAAGCTGCCCGCGAGTACATTGCGGCACGCCTCTTCGTAATCATAGTCTGGGTAGACGCGGTAGTTGGTGTTCTTCAGCCCCATGGCCTTGAGGTCCATGGCGACGCCAAGATAAAGCACGCCCATTGCCGGCGACATTTCGAACTGCTCCGCGCGACGAATAGTTTGCGGCTTGAGGTGTTCGGGGCCGATCAGGCCGAGCAAGGCGTGCTTGATGTCGGCGTTGCAGATAAATGCCGCCGCCTTGACCACGCGTTGACCCAAGTGTTTGATACTGAACTCTACACCGACGACGCGTCCATTCTCAACGAGGATGCGCTCAACCTTGGAGCGTAAAAGAATTTTACCCCCTTTGCGCTCCACAACTTCGCCGAGTTTGTCAGAGAACATCTGGCCGCCTCCGGAGGGGTAATGCGAACCCTGCAGGAAGTGATTGACCACGGCAGCATGGCCAACCATGGTCGCCCGGCTCGGAGGTTGGTGATAAACGCCGAGCTGTCTAGTCAGAATCGCGCGTAAACGCTGATTCTGGGTGCAGGTATCGAGAAACTGTTTCACGGTCGACTTGGCGTGGCGCATCAACATCAACGAACGCGGCAACACCCACAATGCTGTCAGTGGCCGGGAGTGGATACCCATGAAGTCCCACACTTGCTGCAGCATCTTGAAATAGCGGCTGATGCCTGCCTGTTCCTGTGGGAACTCCTCCAGCAATTTTTCGCGAAAGCGCTCGTAACCACGCGGAATCCCAAACTGAAAGTCGGGAAAGCGCAGGGTGTCGAATCCTTCGGGATCCTGCTCGAGGAACCTTATTTCACCATCGTCGATGCCCGCTCCACGCAAAATCCGCGGAATTAGGCCTTGTTTTCCGCAATCGCCGATATAGTGCAAGCCGACATCGAATTCGTAGTCTTTGCCCTTGCGGTGGAACACCGTGGCACAGCCGCCCATTTCGTAGTGCATATCAAGCACCAGCACCAGCACCTGCTTGCCGCGATTGGCCAGCGTCGCTGCGGCGGTCAGGCCGCCGATACCCGCACCGACCACAATCACGTCAAATGTGTCTCGGTTGAGCGTTTTGAAACGATCAAAAGTTTGCATACATCATCGTTTCCAGTCAGGTATCAAGAAGGGAAGATTGGTTGTGCTGCGCCATGGTCGACACCGTGCTGCAAAAGCGCGAGTTTGTTCGGTTGGCGGCTCCACTTTTCATGCTCCGGCAATGGCTCAATCCGTTGGAGAATCACCGGCCAGCGCTTCGCCAACTCGGCGTTGAGTTGAATGAAATGGTGATTGACGTCGTTCAGCTGGTTCTCCGGCTGGATGGCTTCTTCCGGGCACTCTGGCAGGCACAGACCGCAATCAACGCACTCTTCAGGGTTGATTACGATGAAGTTCGGCCCCAGGTGGAAGGCGTCCACGGGACAGATATCGACGCAGCTAGTATGCCGACATTGGATGCAGTTATCAGTCACTACATAGGTCATGGTGAGCCTCGTGAAATGTTTGGTTGGCTGCAAAGTCGCCGGTCAGAAGTAGCGGTCGACCAACATACGCGCCGAGAGCATCGTGCCGATGAAGCCTGCGCCTGGGAACGTCCAGGCACCGACTTGGTACAGCCCTTTGATCGGGTATTTCTGCGGGAAGCGATTGAATAAGCCGGACTGCCGAGTGCTCTGCTCGAAACCATAAATCGCGCCAGCCGGGTTATGGGTGAATTTGGTCATGGTCCGCGGCGAGCCCGCTTCGCAGACTTCGATGTGGTTGCGGAGCCCCGGGATGACACGTTCGGCATTGCTGATTAGTAGCTCAGTAAGTTCGAGCTTCTTGCGTCTATAGTCGAGCTTGTCAAGTGAATGCCAACTACTTGCGCCGGTCAGCGTGAACAAACCGAGGCTGGATTTTCCGGGTGGCACCATGGAAGGGTCGACGTTGGAGAAGTAGTTTATTGACCAACTGGTTTTGTCGGCGTGCAGCTCACCGGTCTGGACATGCTCATACTGTTGCCGCTGGGTTTTCTCTGGGGAAAAAAAATGAATGTACTCTTCCGAGCCGACACCCAGTTCGTTCAGCGAGCACTTAAGCCCCAAGTAGACTTGAAACCCGGAGACTGACAGTTTGAGCTCGCGCATGCGCGCTAGGTAACGTGCCTTAAAGTGGTGTTCACCCACCATCGCTACCACCGCCTGAGGGCTGATGTTTGCGACCACATTACGTGCGCTAACCTTTCCCGACTTACGAGTGACCACACCGCTGATGCGTCCACGCTCTACTACAATCTGATTGACTGCCGACTCCAGCTCGACCCGCCCGCCATACTCTTCGATCACCTCGACCAACGCATTGGACAGGGCTTGTGAGCCACCTTTTATCGAGTAGCCGCCGTTCTGTAAGTAGTCGATAAACGGGTAGGAAAAATAGCCGAAAGCGAGGTCCTTGGCAGGTAAGCCGTAGTAACTCCACTGCGCTGACAGAACTTCCTTGAGCCGATCATTGCTGGTGAAGCGCGAGAAAAAATGGTCGACTGTTTCGTGGCCATATTTTAGTACGCGCGGGTAGACTAGCGGCGTCGAAATGAATCGCATCCAAAACGGCTTGCGCGAATACAGAAATCCACACAAGTCGCGGAAATTACGTTGTGATTCGGCAAATAGGCGATTGATATTGCCAACTTCGTCAGGGAAGAAACGGAATAGCTCACGCTTGTAGCCCTCTAGGTCCCGATGCCCGACCGTAATGTCAATGTCTTGGGAGCGGTAGCGATACAAAGTCGGATGATGGAGAAACTCGACTTTGTCCGCTACGCCACAGGCTTCGATAACCTTGAACGACTCGGCGCCACGCACCACACCATCGAATGAGTGCAACGACACATCAAAGTTAAAGTCCTTGCGGCGGAAATTGCTGGCGTATCCTCCGGGTATGTTGTGCTTTTCAACGACCAGAACTTTCTGACCACGCTGTGCTAATAAGCTAGCAGCCGCCAGCGCGCCCAGCCCTGCACCTATAAAAATGGTATCGTATTGTTCACTCATAACTTCTCCTGGCTATTTAAGGCCTGACTTGGACTTCATGGTCAAACTGTCAGGCCACCGTCAATCACAAACGTCTGACCGGTGATGTAATCGGCATTCGCTGAAAGCAGGAAACTAGCCAGGGCGGCGACTTCGTGGACCTCGCCAAAGCGCTTTAGCGGGATGTGGTCGGTGATGGACTTGCGAATCGGATCGGCAATCTGCTCGACCATTTCTGTAGCGATGAACCCCGGGGCAATCGCGTTTACGGTGATCTTGAAGCGCGCCAACTCCAGTGCCATGGTCTTGGTGATGCCGATCATCGCCGCTTTGCTCGCCGAATAACTCAACTGGCCTTTATTGCCCTTGAGCCCGCTCACCGAAGACATATGGAGGATCTTGCCGCAGCGCTCTGAGGCCATCGCCGGCGCCAGGCATTTGCTGAAGTACACCGCCGAATCGAGATTGGTAGCCATCACATCCCGATAACGACCTACATCAAAGTTGAACAGTAACTGGTCACCGGTGATCCCCATGTTGTTGATCAGCGCATAGGGCTCGCCCAGATCTGCAATCAACTGTGCACAGACACGCTCTACCGAGTCATAATCGCGGCCATCGCAGGCGCAGCCGTGCGCATCGCCGCCTGCTGCGGAGACCTCCCGCTCCAGCTCGGTTGCCGCGTCGGCTGACGACTGATATGTGAAGACGACGTGGTAGCCCTCCTTCGCCAACGCCGACACCAGTGATCGGCCGATACCGCGACTGCCGCCAGTGACCAGCACCCATTTGCCCGCTGAAGCCCGCTGAACATCCATTCCCAGTATCCTTTTTGTGTTGACCGCTGATGCCGGGTTACACCGACACAGGTCGTGATTGGATTTCCGCTCGAGCAAAGAAACCTAAGACTTCCTCGAAGTATCGCTCGCGGTGTTTCTTGTGGGTTTCCAGGTGACGACAACTGTCGAAACCGATCACTTGCAGAGAGCGACAGCTCTTGGCGAGTTCGGTAACGCCTGCTTCTGGAATGTAGTAATCATTGCGTCCGTAGAGATAAGTAATCGGCATGTCCCGCACGCCACGTAGTGACAAGTCAATGGAACAGGTACCCGTAGGCACCGCTAGATTGCTGCCGCTGATCCAGCGCATGGCTATGCGCAATGGTCCACGGGTGAAATAGCTGCGAACCGAGATCGGCACACTGTCAAGTACCGCCGAGGTGAACGGCATGGAATCTCGCGCCAAGGCATGGGATAGGTGGTAGCCGCCAGATGAACAGCCGAGCAATTGAATCGGCAACCCAGGGAAGTCCCGCGAGACTCGCCGGGCAATCGCAAACACATCATCGGCAAACGCATGGCCACCGAAGGTGCTGCGGCCAAATCCTTTAAAGTTGAACACGATGACGTGGTAGCCCTGGGCGAGAAACTCGTGATCGAACTTGTTCTTCAATAAGTAGTGCATACCGTATTTGAGGAACGGATGACACAGAAGCACCACACCACGTGGACGTACAACTGTCGTGCGCAGAGAGGCGCCCTCCAGATGACTACCGTCGCGGCCAACTTCAACGAAGCCTGCTGCCCGGGGAGGAACATCCATTTTCCACCCTTGCACCTGTCGAAGCATGACGCGGATGAAAAGCTTGGAGAGGGTGATGCCGAAACTGCCCGTTGATTGCACGCGCCTACTCATGCTTGCTTCCATTGTTTGGCTTTCATCTCTGCATAACCGAATGCCGCTTCATAGCTGGGCCCGGCCACCCAGGCACTGAGGAAGTGCACGCCTTGCACCGGGAACCCGTGATGAAACACATGTCCCTTGAGGTCGGTGCCAACCATCGCCCCGTAACCGGAACCGTCGGTGTTATTGGTGAAGCGGACGTAGGTGTGCGGGGTCGCCACCTCGATATGCATCACATGTCCGCGTAAGCCCGGCACATGCATCAGTAAGCGCTCGACAAGCACTTCACTGGCACGTTGCTTCTTCGCGCGGTATTCCGGGGTACGCCGTCGAGGCCAATGGGCAATCGAATCGAGCACATTCAGGCACACGACCTTGCCCCCGGCGGCATCAAGCGCGTGGTAGTTGGTGACTTCAATCGGCGACATTTGCCAAAAGGCGTGTTCGCTGAGCTCGGTGTCGTATCCAGAGCGTTCCGCCGCCATGCGCAACTCTACGGCTGTCGCTTCGTCGGCGAATAACATCGATTCGGTGTGATGCAAGCCCAACTCGGCTGGAGCGTGATCGATGACCAGGTAAACAGTAGTGGTCGATCGTGCCGGTTTCAGAGCCGTAAGTTTGTCGCGGGTCGCCGCCAGTTCAATATCCGACGAAAACAGGTACTGCAGTGCATAGTGCGGCGAGGTATTGATGTACACCTGCGCCGAGTTAAAAAAACCGCGACTGGTGCGTACACCAGTGACGTTGCCATTGCCGTCGGTGAGCACATCATCAACGTGAGTGCTGAGTGCGATCTTTCCTCCGGCCTCTAACACCCGTTGCGCCAATAGGTTAGACAACCGCTGCGACGATCCCACGACGTAAGCGTTGCCACGATTTAGCGTGGCGTACACAACGTGTAGAAAGTACAGGTACCCTAGATCCTCGGAGTAGCCACCGACATAGATGCCCGGCGCCGCGAGGATCTCGATCAGGTACGGATCGTCAAACAACTCATGTAGCACCTCACGCACAGTTTTGTGCTTGAAATTCCGATGGGCGAAACGCAGCTGTGTCATGTCCGGTTCGAAGCTGCCATTGAGCATCTGGAATTGGTAATAACCGTTACGGCCATAGGTGCGTACGTGCTCGAAGAAGGTAGCAATCCCCTCGGCTTGATGCCCAAAACGGGCAACCAGTTGTTGCTCCGCTTGCTCGGCATTGTTGGCCAACGGCAGCACTGTACCCGCGCGATAGGCGCAGAAATAATCGTCGGGATAAACCAGATCAAGGGCACGATCCAGTTCGAGCTCCCGAAGAATACGAATCAGGTTCCCACCTTCTGTCATTCCACTGAGTTTATGTAGGCTGCAATCGAAGGTGACGCCCTGGCTCGGCCGACTGAAGGTCGTGGCATAGCCGCCGACGACAATATGCTTGTCGATGACGAGAAGGCGTAGTCCTGGATGGCGTTTGACCAGCATGGCTGCACACGCCAGGCTGGTAATTCCCGCACCGACGAAGATCGCGTCCCAAGGCGGTTGGTTCATTGGCGCAGTCCTAGTTTGTCGACCCAAGCGTATAACTCAGCAAAACGCTCGTCGTTAAGGCGTTTGTTGTGCTCTGAACGCCACACTTGCTCGATCCTCTCCTTGTCATCGACCGCAATCGGAAACTCGAATGAGGTATGAAGGGCGATTTCCGGGTTGTAGGTAAACATGTCGATCAGCGCCGAGATGATCCGCTGGCTCATCTGCCGTACTTGGGCGATGGACTCGGGGCTAGTCGTTTCGAAGAACGACTCGCTAATCCAGCGACCGAAAGCAATGTGCCTCGCTTCATCTCTGTGGTGCTCACGGAACATGGTGCGCGTCATTGGCTCGATATCCTTGCCCTGTGAAGTGTGCATCGCACCGAGTTCTGCCACCCACTCGATCAGTAACGTGAACAGCACGCCCACTGCCGGTTCCATTTTCGGTAACGTCTGGGTCAGCAGCTCGTATAGCCCCACCGGCGGTTTCCACAGTTGCAGGTTGGCCTTGCCCATGAAACGCTTGAAGGTGAGCGTGTGAATGATCTCCTCTTTCGAAAAGATCATCAGGTATTCCTGCAGTTCCTGAGAAATGCGGTCGTGAAACTGGGTGACATATCCCATGTACAGTGGCGGAATAGTCTGTTCCAACCAGATGAACATGGAGATGTCACGGGCAGTTTCCAGCCAGGCAAGCTCCAGTTTTTGCGCTTCGCTCAGGCCATCGCAAAAACGGGTACCGTTGATCCACAAATGCTCGGGATTCTTGGGGTACACGCCGAGATCAATGTCCTGATCCCAGGGCAGCACCGTCGCATGGTCCATTGTTTTGTGGTGCGAGACCTCGCTCAGCTTGCATACCTTCGACTTCTTTGACTCTGAAATGGTGAGCACACTATTGGTCAGCATGGACATTTCCTTATCGCTCCTAGAGTAATGAGTGAGCGGTACCGATATACCGATCAGGCAAGAGCGGATCCCGACTGTTTGAGCTCGACAATCAGCTCACACAGCTGTCGCAGGTTGGAAATATTGCGGCTGGCGAACGAATCCGGGTCCAGTGCCACGCCTATTTTTTTCTTGACCACGACTTGCATTTCAATAAAATCCAAGCTGTCTAAGGAAAGACTCTCGATGTTGGTATCGAGGGTCAAATCGCTTTCGTCGACATCCTTGAGTTCAAGAATGAGATCGCGCACTACGCCAAATACGTTATCTACAGTTGTCATTGCACAGCTCCTTGATGGGGTTAAAGTTCTTTCACCATCAACCCGAGGGTGATGGTCATCACGTGGCGATCACTTACATGCACGCCCAAATCGAGAGTGCCGACGGTCTTGCCGGGGCTTTCGATCAGGTTGATGTTGTCGATCTCGCAGCGGATATCAGTTTGCAACTCGCCCAGCGAGAGCTGCGAGGTACAGAAGGTGATCTGATGGCTGGTCTGCACCACCAGATGATCTGACAGGTCTTCGAGCTTGCTCGACTGCAGCTTCGCTTGGAAATCCTCGCTCAGGCAGTCGAAAACCACGCTGATGTGGTGGCCAATGAAGTGGGAAAAGATCAGCGCATCGAGCGCGACCCAGTCATCGACCCCCTGGCCCAGGCCGTCGCGAAACTGTTGCAGCCAGATCGCCACTTTCCCGCGCTCTAGCACAAAGCCTAGAGCATTGGATATCCAGACAGGGGCCTCCACGGTGCGTACATGACCAATCACATGTTCACTGGTACCCGCTTGCGACAATAGCTTGAAGCCTGTACTGCCGGTGCGCGGGGTAGTTGATAGCGCGACAGTAGTGTCACGCAGCACCGGGGCCTTTAGCAGCGCCTTAAACTGCACCCAGTCGTCAGGCAACACTCCATTGACGCGTCCCATACGGTGCTTGATCGGCAACAGCGCCAGCATTCCATGAACCACCACATCAGCCGCGTCCATGCGTCGTGCAGCTTCGAGGTTAAAGTGGATCGGATTGCGATCACCGGACAGGCCGGCCCACGCCTCGATATCCCGTGCTCCGAATTGAAACTGCATGATTAGTTCACCTTCCGCAGCATGATGCCGGCGTTGGCGCCACCGAAACCGAAGCTCAGGTTCATTACGTTATTCAACGTCTGCCCATGCAGGTGCTTATTGGGAACGTAATTGAGGTCGCATTCAGGATCGGCTTCGTCCATGTGGATCGTCGCCGGGACGACTCCCTCGGCCATGGCCTTTAGGCAAAAAACCGCTTCCATGGAGCCGGCGGCACCGATCAGATGCCCGGTGTAGGACTTGGTGCTGGACATAGGGATGCCATACGCCGCATCTCCCAGGGCCATCTTGATTGAGTTGGTTTCATTGACGTCATTGAGTGGCGTTGAGGTGCCGTGCAGGTTGACGTAGTCGATCTGCTGCGCCTGCACACCCGCCTGTTTGCACACGTCTCGGATCACCCGAATCCGGGCCTGCATGTCCTCGGCCGGGGCCGTCATGTCATAAGCATCCGAATAGTTGGCGTAGCCGGTAATCTCGCCGAGGATCTTCGCGCCCCGAGCCTTGGCCAGTTCGTAGTCTTCCAGGCACAGTACGGCGGCACCTTCCGAGAGTACAAAACCGCTGCGTCCCTTGCTGAACGGGCAGCAGGCCAGACGCGGGTTTTCTTGCTCCTTGGTCAGCGCCTGGATGACATCCACCGACCAGACGTTGAATTGCTCTTTGAGCGATTCGCTACCACCCGCGATCATCACCTTGGCGCGACCGCTTCGAATTGCCTCGTAGGCCTCGCCGATGGCGATAGTACCGGTGGCACAAGCAGCGACTGGGGTGTTCTGAATGCTACGCATGTTCCAGTTCATGGTAATGCCGGCGGTTGCAGCATTGCACATCGACATGACAGTGGCGAAGGAGGTGGCTATACCACTCTCTCGGTATTCGTTGTTGTTGCTGTTGGCCGTATCGAGTCCACCCCAGCCGGTACCCACTATCACCCCGCGATCAAACGGCGAGACAAACTCGTCTAGCGGCACTTCACCGTAGGCCATCTGGATGGCCTCATGGGTCGCAATCAGGCTGTATTTGGCAAACAGTGGTAACATCTTGGAAATTTTCTTCGAGAACGGGCGCATTGCATCGCCACTGAAATCGTCAATAAATCCAAAGTAACTTGCATGGATAGTCGGGTCATCGAGTCTGTACTTTCGATATCCGACCCGGTAATTCATGATCCCCTCCCAAATAGCATCGACGTTTTGGCCGAGCGAACATATAGCACCATACCCGGTCACAACGACACGGCGAGGCTCTAACAAAGCGGAATTTTTCATGATTTCCTTGTCCAGTTTTACTGATGATATTCAGATTTAATGTTGCAGAACCATATTTAAAAACTCAAGACAACAGGGGCTAAAAAATTAGGCAGCGATTATATTTCAGCGGAAAATTGGCGCGTCCATACCTTATTAAGACAATCGCCAGCAGCCTTCGTAAATCATAGGTGTGCGGTGCGACCAGCTATCTATCAACAACATGCCGTAATTTTTTAAACCCTACAACTGCACGTAAGTGCAAATCTTAACGAATTAGCATGTACCTAAGTACAATTCATAAAAAGCCGGTTTTCTTTCTGTGTGTAATTGTAATTGGTTGATTTTCGCTGAGCAGCAGGTAATCATTAGATGCGCAGGGTGTGAGACACCTGCGCAACATACCACTTGAGGGCGGGTTGTCATGAAAGACATAGAGTTCTACTATATCAACTACGCAAGCGCCGCCCAACCATGGCTGCACGAATTATATCGGTTGCGCAAAGAAGTTTTCGCCGACCGATTAAACTGGAATATTAATATAAGAAATGGTATCGAGCACGACGAGTTCGATAGTGTAAACACCACATACCTAGTCGGCACGTGGAAAGGTGTTCCTCTGGCGAGCCTGCGACTAATTAATACAGTACACCCCTACATGGTCGAGGGGCCGTTTCGCCATTTTTTTCGCTGCGACCTTCCTAAGCACCATTTGACGGCTGAGGCCAGCCGTTTTTTTGTCGACAAAACCCGTTCACGCCTACTGGGATTATCAAGCGTGCCGCTGTCTGAGATGCTGCTGTTTACTATGCACAATTATGCTGTCACAACTGGGCTGGGGTCGATTATCACCGTGGTAAGTAATGCTATGGCACGGATCGTCCGTAAAGGAGGCTGGCATTACAACGTGCTAGATACCGGTGAGGCTTCGCCGGGCGAGAAGGTGCTGCTGCTGGAGATGCCGGTGACAGCCCAAAACCATAAACAACTACTCGCAGTTATCGCTCAGAAATACTCTCTGTCATACTCTGACATTATCCAGTGGCCTCACCACCAGTACCAAGTGGACAAACGCAGGATCTGTTGCCCCACCGGGCTTGAAATTAAATAATGCCTCGTCTTTTAGCCTCGAAAACCGCCTGCTTGGCATTACACACCTGTAATTTTCTGGATATGTTGGACATATGAAACTTTACCGTGCGCTCGGAAATGGCGCAGATCGCTGCAACTTCGCGATAGGCTTTACCCCGTACAACACATTTGAGTACGAGCATTTCCTTTTCTGAGAGCAAATCATCCTTTGACTCAGGAAACAATTCCTCCACGGTTCGGGTACTCAGAAGGCAATCGTGGAAGTGGATTAGCGCCATCTGAATCTCTGCGGCATGATCAACCAAGCGCTGTTCAAATTCATCCTGGTTGCTAATATTACACACGCTCAGAGCGGCAAATAGTCCGACGGAGTCATGTAAAATGAAAGTGGTGCCAGAAGAAATTTGGTGCCTCCCGGAAAGCTTAAAAAACTCCTTACCCTCGGTTAACCCTTGGAGCTTTCCCCATGAGAACGGAGCACAGTTAAGCAGGCCATAGTTGATCACTGGATCGATCAGGTGATAATTAGCAGCCTTGTACGCACTTAACCAGCTTGCCGGATAATTTGAAATTATCACAGGTGTTACTTTTCGATTTTTCAGAGTTGCAATATAAGCATAGCTGTAAAAGCCAAAATCTTTAAGCTTATTTTCAAGTTCGTATTTCGCCCGAAAAAAAAACTCATCAATATCACTATGAATCAGACCTAAGAACTCAAGCCGGTTGTTCATTATACGTGCCCCTCTCTTGTGATCTTTGTTATAGCTTTCCGCCTCCTGAAATTCAGATATCGACGATAGAGTTATTATTCCAGTTCTTACTTATGTGCTGAGCGTCACTGTTCTCCATAACCCGCTACATATTGAGCCCGCAGCAACTCGGGTAGCGATTTAAGGGGGGCTCTTCCCGAGCTGTTATATGCTCAGAAACAATATAAAACTCGGAAAAAATACACAACAACCCTTCTGCGAGCAAATAATGTTTTTCAGGCGCCAAAACAGCGCCACATACGCCATACTTCCGTATAACTCTGTAAACTATACCTAGATGGCTAGCAACACTCCGTTCAGGTAGTGTTTGCACGGTTGGTCAATTAATGTCCTGTCACGGAAAAATCTCTCTTTAACCATTGCTGCTATCGGGAACTGGATTTCAAGTAAGATATCTTCACCTTTGGCGCTACAGGGATGGTCTGAAATAGCTGGAAATGTTCCGGCCACCCGCTATCAGCGGTTTTAAAAACGGCGGCAGGTCGTAATACAATCAATTCCGTCGTCTAATTCATGCTTTTCGACTGTAGTGGCCACCTTTTCCCACATTACATACGTACTTCTCTTTCATTCGCCAGCAAATGTCGACGAGCCATACTTGAACAGCCCAAACAGATGCTCTATCTCGACGCACACCCGGGCCTTGGCCTTCTCGATTTTACGAATCGCCTTGTACAACGCGCTGCGTTTGCCGTGTTTCTTGTGGGCGCTGCGCAGCGCCGCAATCTGCTAGATGACTTGGCGTCCTACATGCTCTTCGCCTTCTTCGACCCTGGTATAGCCAGTATCAGCGCACATCACGTTCTCCGAGCCATGCGCCAGTTTGTCGATCTGGGTGACGTCCGCGATATTGGCCTGACGTGACCACCACGGAGCGCACTAGGCCTGGCTAATCGTTGGCCTCGATGTACACTTTAGCCCCGAAGTAATACTGGTTGCCTTTCTTAGTTGTATTCGAACTGGGCACATGGACCAGCGTGGCATAGATGATGGTCCCTTGGCGCAATAACAGGCCGCGGCCACAAGGTAGTCATTGATCACGCCCAGAAATCCTGCCGCTAACTCATGTTTCTCAAGCAGGCGACGGAAGTCGAGGATGGTGGTTTCGTCAAGGATACGCTCCAGACTCAGCCCGGAAAACTGGCGCAGGATGGAAGTCTCGTAAAACGCGTCCTTCACCGCCGGATCGCTGTAACCGAACCAGTTTACACGTTGCATCGCCATCAACGAACAAGCCGAGCGACCACACTCACCCGTCGGGTAATGAGGCTCGATCAGAGCGATCAGCCCTTTACAGGGCACCTCCTGATCCATCTCGATCAAGAACACCGCCTTGCGTTTACCTGCGTACTCGGCGTCGGCGAAGGTCAATTTCTTCATCGGAAAACTCGGCGACAGGCGTTCGTGGATATTGCAAAATAAAGAAGCCTTTTCGATTTTCTTAGCATATAGGGTCGCCAATCGCGGAAAAATCAAACAATTCTGAATTCATAGGCGGAAGTATCTTAGGCCTGGAGAACAGCGTAACCAAAAACCATTTTTTAAATCCAACCCATCCGTAAATTTGGTGGGGATTTTATCCGTTGGTACAATCATGAGAATCGCCACAGCCGCATCCGTTTTATCACCCCGCACGGTGTTATCGACGAACGAATAGAGAAAACAGAAAAAATCGTACGCTAAGGACTTGGCCTCTCAGCTTGAGGTCATTGAGGTTGGCGGGTAAAGGTCAGAAGATGCGGAAAGCAATCCTATTTTTACGCGGTTATCGCTAACCGCCTAGCATTCAGTTGAGGCGTACGCCCCCGGGATGATTGCCACTGTGGACATTCATACCGGCCAGAAAACAGTACTCCCTTACTTGATAAACCTTGCTACAAAAGGCCGCGAGGCATTGAAAGAACGAGAATCCGTTCAGATTTCTCATTATTGTTGCCACTTGAATTCTGAGCAATTGTTAACCATTTTACTCAACTAGGCAGATCACACCTAAGATCGGGCCCTCATGAAAAGTTATGGTATTCCAAAGATGCAAGGCCAAAATATCTTCTTGTTGACTCTGCTTGTATTGGCGCTGGTGGCGTGCTCCAACACCGAGGGCCTATCCGGCGCAACCAAACAACCTGTAGTTGTCGACGAAAAGGCCCCTGTGGCCGGGGAGCCGGCCAAGGTGGTGACCATCCCTAAAGGTAACGTTTATGCCTTCAGTTTCGACGAAAACGGGCAGCACGTTACCTGTCAGGCTCCGGTCACGCTGGATGCGAATCAGAAAATAGTCCAGCAAAAAAAATGGGATATGAACTGCACACAACCTAGCTTGCAGCAGATCAAGCAGCTTACGCCGGCGCGAGAACTGAACCTTTCCTCCGATGCCCTGTTCGACTTCGACAAATCTGGAGTGCAAGACATAAAAGCCCTGGGCCGGAAAAGCGTGGAGCAACTCGGCAAACTGCTGCGCAACGAATACAGCCAGCAACCGCACTTGGTACTGACCGGCTATACCGACCGCATCGGTGCTCCCGAGGCCAATCAGGTACTGGCTCTGGCCCGCGCCCAATCAGTGGCTGAGATACTCCAGCGCTCAGGCATTGCCCGAGACCACATCACCGTCCTCGGCAAAGGCAGCGCCAACCCGCGGGTCGATTGCCCTGGCGTCAATGCCACGCCCGAGTTGATCCGCTGCCTGCAACCCAACCGTCGCGTGAGCATCCAGGTCATCGGCAACTGAACCGTTTTACCTGCACTAAAAGGGCCCCTTGAGGGTAATGCCAAACAGTTAAGCCCTCCGGCCTGACCTTTGTCCCCAAGAAATCAAAATCCGATGCCTATACTGGCATCGGATTTTTTATGCGTCTCGCTCGGGCAATGGAACTGATCCAGAACATCGCCTCTACCCCAACTCAATCGAAGGATTGGATTCGTACTCGATCCTTCTTTGGTCAAGCAGGCACTTGAACAGGCAGGCTTAGAAACCCCGCGCAAGCGGAACTTGCCGCTGGAGATGAAGCTCTGGTGCATTATCTCCATGCTGTTCTTTCGGCGCATGTCGGCCTAGATGTGGTCAGCGGTATGAACATCATGCCGCCGAGGCAATGCCCCTTGTGGCGCCCAGCGCTGTGGTTCAAGCCCGTCAGAGATAGGGTTGCGAGGCAGTACGACAGGTCTTCCATCTGACTCAGAAAAGTTGGCATGAAGCGGCCCCTCATCCGACTTGGGCAGGACTGCGTTTGCTGGGTGTCGATGGTGTCGCTTGGCGAATGCCCGATACGCCGGAAAACCGAGCGCGCTACTTCTCGGCTATAATCAGCATGGCTGACGCCGAATTTTTCCCCAGGTGCGCATGGTCTGCCAAATGGAGTTGACCAGTCATTTGCTAATTGGCAGCGCTTCTGACGGCGATTGCAGCAACGAAATGAAACTAGCGGAACAAACTGGTCGAAACCACATATGATCACTGGCTAACGCTGTTTAATCCCGGCGTTAATCCTTGGGCTTGTTGCACCAACCGCAGCAAGCAGGCGCCGAACGACCCGACGGCCTTGCTCTTTTCGTTAGTACGGAAGGCGCCAAGTGGTGGTACTTCCGCTTTTCCTGGGGGGATAAGCAACCCCGTATTTCTCTCGAGACCTTTCCTGAAATTAGCTTGCGAGATGATCGTGCTCTACATGATGTTGCCAGGGCGCTGGTCGCCAGGGCATTGATCCGCGTGTCCATCGGCGGCAGTCGTGTGATGCCAGGAGCCTGACCACGGAAAACACCTAAGGAGCAGTCTTTCAACCTTGACGTGATTTCAAGGTGTTGAGTCTGAGGATGCGCTGGAGGTGGGTGTGCAAATTGAACGTCGTGGTGCGCTCACGGCGGTGGATACGTACCGAACCTGATTAAATCACCTTTTCGGTAGGTCATCGTCGAGGGAGGGCTCGGGACCAATCCGGCCGCCGACACTCGATGGTGGATAGTGTTTTGCGGAATCGGGCGACAGCGCTGGCCGCTCAGATTGAAACGTAGAGGGATGTGCCCCTGCTTCACTGTTCATAGCGACTAAAACCTTTGGGACATTTCTTTGATCAGTCGTTGGGACTCGTGGAGTTACTTATTCGATTCCAGCAAGCCTGCGCGCGAATACCCTGCTTGGCAAAAGCGCGTGGTCGTCGGCCTGGGGACTTCGGACCATTACCCCAACGAGCACGGGACAATGATGATCGGAGTAATACGCTGAACCCCAACAACTCCGCGAACAAAGCAACGACCAACAACCGGTCCTCGCAGATGAACCCCAACAACACGAGATATCTGGGCCACAAGAGTGACTGATCGAGCTCCGAACTTTGTTTTGATAGCGGGGGAAGCTTTGGAGGTCGCTTCTTGGCCGACGGTATTCGATATAGACAAGGGGGGCGGCTTGATTAAACGACCAATTCTGGTCGATTTCGGACTGTCACAGCGGGCCGCAATCACCCCTTTGTGACCGCCAGTAATTGGACAATTCCCCACTCCCAAGAAGTCCATGTTTCTTGTATTACATCGGGAATTGCTCATGAAAGAGGGGGCTGAGGGACGAACGATGATGTCGGTGACTGCCGTAGTCGCATGATGGCGTCTGTGATGACTTGAGCATTCGTGTCCAATGTTTCCAAGGCCGCAATTGCGTTAGCGGCGACACTTCCCACTCCATTCGCTGAGAGCCAAATTGTAGTTTCTTCAATGGCCGCAGCTAGGGCGTGCTGGTTGTGCAGGAGTAGTGTGAGCACGTCTGCTATGGAATTGTTGGCTTCAGAATTATCTGGCATAGGGATCGTCCTTGAGTAACCGGTACAGGAAGATTAGCCGAACTCACCGCGGCTGGAGCCACTTCTCAAGATCCGCTGAAACGGGGGTAGTTGCATCGACTTGTCCCTCATTTGCAAAGGATTTGACCCGCCCCCTTAGCAACCATGACCGGCAGCGAACGGCCCAGAGTTTGTAAAAACGCACTGATGCACCGTCGGCGCGCAGCGACGACGTTTGTTAGCTGAGCAATTGGTCGAAACAAGGCCTGCGGGTCATCACTGCGGCTTTGGAGCCCATTAGCGCGGCCATTAGCTTGCAGGATCGGCAAAAAAACAGACCTCTTCAGGCCGACAGCGCCTTCATTAAACTGTTGGTGTCGAGGGTTTTCATGATCCGTTTCAGGTTATAGGCGAGGACATTCAAGCTCATTTCCGCACCTACTCCCTCCAGCTTTCGCGTCAGGAAATGCGTCGCGCCCATCCAGTGTTTAAGCGTCCCGAAGGGATGCTCGACCGTTCGTTTGCGGATTCGCATCATGTCCAGCGCGTTGCTTAGCCGGACCTGCATTTCTTCCAATATTGCTTCATGCCCCCAACGCCGAACACGCCGCTGTTTACTCGGTGTGCATTGGGATTTCAACGTACAGTCCTGGTACCTTGAACTCCAATAGCGATGAAGCTTCATACCTTTCTCGACGCTTGAAAAGCGCCAGATAAGCGCCTCTCCAGCCGGGCATACATACTCGTTTTTTGCAGCGTCATAAATGAAGGCGTCGTTGTTGAAATGTTCATCGGCTTTGGCTCCAGAGGTCATTGGCTTGGGTACATAGGCGGTGATGTCGTCATCGTGAGACGTTGCTTACGACACCACCCGACACCGATAGAGATGAACGTATCGTATATAGGTCCGTGGATTACTGATCCGGTGCGCTTACTCGCGCGGCAGCACAATCAGAGGAGAGCTTTCTCGAGATCGAATGAAGTTAGGCACCCTGCTCAGGGGCAAAACACAACCAGATAAATAGGGATGCTTTCCACAAGAAAAGTAGAAAGTTTTATCGCCGGACGTGCAAGTCGTTCTTTCTGGAAAAACTCAATCAGCCTGATCTCGCAGAGTACGAGCGGCGGGAACGGGTCAAGGACGAGCTGCACAAGTCCCATTACTTTTCCGAGGCGTAAATTGCCTGGAAAAAAGACGCCATGCTGTCGTAGATGGAAAACGGTAAAACCCTTTTTGCTGATTTCGTCGACGCGGCATCCCACTACTTTTGCCATATATACATCATCTGGAATGGCACCAATTTCTATGAGTTTGTGGCGTCCAATGACGAGAAAAGCATCAGCAGGTTTATCGAACTGTTAGGTGAACCCTTTATCCCCGCAGCGTTCTGCTTCGAGTCTCCAGTAGTCAGAAAACTTTCCCGTGCCTAACACCCATTATTGAGGTAACGAAGTTCATGGGCTGGATGGCGCATCTGTCATTGGAACATCATGAAGCCTGCACTCGCGCGGGAACGCTTCTGGATAAGTGGCAGGGCCGTGCCGCTGAAACCGAACTGGCACGCTGTATTTCGCAGCAGACCATGGACGAATTGTGCTGGCCGAGGGGCTGATGCAGTTGGTCGTGCCTGAGCGTTATGGCGGGTTGGAGTGCGATTGGCCAACGTTGGTCGAAACTTCCAGAATTTCCTCACGGGTTTGCCCGTCGACAGGCTGGATGATCGGTCTTGTAGGTAGCCGTGCGGCGATTGTCGGCAGGCTTCCTTACATATGCCAGGAGCATGTCTTTGCGGATCGGCCGGGGCAAATCATTGCGACGGCGTCCGTGTCCAAAGATGCCTCGATCCACAAGGTCGACGGTGGCTTTCGCGTGAGTGGCACCTGGCGCTTCAGTTCGGGGACAATCATGCCGGCTGGGTAATCGTATCCGCCAAGGACCCTCGGGAGGCATCGCTCAACCCTGTGCTGATGTTCACACTCAGCATCGATGAGGTTCGGATCGAGGATGCCTGGCATGTCACTGTAATGTACGGCACTGGCTCAAAAGACCTTCGGCTTGATGATGTCTTTGTGTCAGATACTTGGGTAGTCTCGCAGTCCGAGTGTTTCGGGCCCGCACCGGCAGGAACCAGACACAATCCGGACGGCTATCTGTCTGATGTGGCGTTCATTCCATACCTGGGCAGCCTGCATATCGGTCCGGTGCTCGGCTGTGCGGAGGGCGCCTGTGATGAGTGCGTCGCAGCCCTGCGAAATCGCCTGGCCACGGAGGAGGGCGCAGTCGCAAAGACCCGGCCATTGCAGCTGGAGCGACTCGCGGAAAGCGCGGCGCAGTTGAGTTGTGCCAGGCACCTCTACTACGCGATTGCCTTTTTACTGCATAGCGCCGGCGTAGCAGGCCGGTCGCTGTCGGCGCAAGAGTTGGTGACCCTCAAGCGGGATCGAGCCTACTTGGTGCAGCAAATGGGGACAGCAGTGATTTTTGAGGCGAGCCCGGTGCAACGGCACTGGCGTGACCTTCAGGTGATGGCGTCCCATTTGGATGTGAATTGGGAGACCGCAATGCTCGCCTATGGTGATTTTGCGATGGGGCATCCCCGATGTTTAGGCTATGAATGGTAAGCCCCCGCCCGTTTGTTGGCCGTTCTGTTTTTTACAGCGGGGCCATGCTGAGAGTTCCAGGCCATCCCCCCCGACCACTAAGTTCCAAACCATGAAATTTGTCAGCACTCTCAATTATCCTCGAGATTGTTGAACACCGTTTCCAGCAGACGGTTGAGGCGCTGGATCTGGGCATCGGTCAGCCCGTTGAAACTTCGTTTGAAAAGATCCCGGTGCCAACCTGAATACGTTCGATGGCCGCGCGGCCGGCCGCCGTTATGCGGACTTGGGTCACGCGACCGTCTTCGGTGCTCGGCGCTGTGTCGACAAGACCGTCATCTTTCATGAGGTAGACGATTTTGGTCACCGTCGACAGCTTGGCGATGGCATGAGTGGAGATTTCGGAGCTACTTCAAAGCTGCCATTACACTAGGCCCAGTGCGTGGCCCCATGTGGGGCTTACTCCTCAAAGGGGCGTTGGACTCTGGATATTAGAGAACCGGCAACAGGTAGTTCACGATGAAGCGGTTCTCGTCCATGTCGCGCTGACCGGTGTAGCTGGAGCGCAAGCTGCCAAATCGATAGGAAAAACTCAAACCTTTCAGCGTCCCTGATTGCACCACGTAGTTCAGCGTGAGATCGCGCTCCCACTCTTTCCTGTCACCGTCGTCCGAGCGAATGTGGTCGCCGTTCTGGTACATCGCCGAAAAAGTCAACCCGGGAAGGTTTTGCGCAGCGAAGTCGTAGGCGTAGCGAAGTTGATAGGTCCGCTCACCGGAGTGCTGAAACTTGGCAATCTGCGATTCGGTCATGAAGTAGGTACTGGAGCCATCGCCTTGGTTGACCCATACCGTATCGCTCTGGCCGGTGGAGCGCTGGTAACCGGCGCCGAAGGTATGCGGCCCCACGGCATAGTTGAACTGCCCGCTGTAGAGATTGTTGTCGACGCTACCCTTGTTAACGCCTGGACCGTAATAGCCGATGGTGTCGTAGGCCGGATCGTATTTATCCTTGCCGTCGTCCAGGCTGCGAAAGTAACGAAAGTCTGCGGTGAGTTGGCCGGGGCCTACCGGCAAGCTGTGTTTCAGACCGAAAAAATGCTGACGGTAGAAGTCTTGCAGGTTCGCGTAGTAGTACTGCAGTGTCCAGTCCGCGCGCGGTTTGTAAATGCCGCCGCCGTAGTAGAACTTGTTGCTGGTGACGCCAGTGCGGGCGTTGTTGGCCCCGGACATCGACAGCCCCTGCTCGTTGCTCGAGCCTCGGCCTTTGGCGTGCTCAAGCTGGCCCAAAGTCAGGGTCAGACGATCGATGTCGCGAGACTCGACCTGCGCACCGGTGAATGTCTGCAGGACCAGTCGGTCACTGGAAATCAAGATAGGTAGCTGCGGAGCGAGGGTGCCATAGCGCAACTCCGATTTTGCGATCGCGGCTTTCGCCGTAAGCCCCAGACTGCTGAAATCGTCCACCGCGCGACCGCCATGATCGGTTGGAAAAATCACTCCGTTGAAGTTGTCGCTGTTGGCGTTGTAATGCCTGCCTTTGCCGGAGTCCAGACGTACACCGAGCATGCCAAGGGCGTCTACGCCAAAGCCGATCGGACCAGGGGTCAGTCCCGACCGAAAGTCCAGTACGAAGCCTTGGCCCCATTCCTCCTGACGGGAAGGTTTTGCCGTGCCACTGCGGTTGTCGGCATTGACGTAGAAGTTACGCAACAGCAGGTTCGCTTTGCTGTCTTCGATAAATCCCTCAGCCTGTGCGCCCTGATTGACCAGGCCGCCAACGCCGCAGGCAATGATCCCCACCCATCTTTTTTCGAATGTCATCATCGATGCCCTCATGCCAGAAAGTGTGCTTGGCAGTCCTTGTTCATTGCATCGGGCCTGTTGATTTTGTGTATCCGCGGTGGAAGTTGCGGTGGCCTTAGGCACGAGACGTTAGAACCTTGCGCACGCTCTGGCCAAGACGGGCTGCTTCTGCCCCCCCATGATTTGTCTTATGCCCTGAGAACGCCGCGGGCCGCAGGTTGTGGCGTATTACGATTCTTTATACCGCAAGCGTCATAACCTATTGGTGGGCGTGGAACGTTCGGCGTAAGGTCGAAAACAACCCCAAAAACATCCGTTCCGGAGGCACTATGGCGCAGCAATCCGCAAGGCAGCCCGCTCACCGACGAAGCCGTTTACCCCTGATCATCGGCATGAGTCTGACGATCATGAGCGCCGTACTCAGCGCTGCCGAGGCTCCCGTGAAGGTCGGTGTCATCGCGCCGCTCAGCGGCGTCAATTCCCGCTACGGCGCCTTCGCTACCAAGGGCGCGCAGTTGGCCGCACGGCAGATCAACGAGGCGGGCGGTGTGCTCAGTCGCCCCATCGAGTTGCTCTTGGGCGACAGTCAATGTGTGCCCGCCGAAGGCGTATCGGCAACCCAGCGCATGATCAACTTCGAGCACATCTCAATGATCATCGGCGATGCCTGCAGCTCGGTAACCATGGCCATGCAGCCGGTGGTCGAGGACGCCGGAGTATTGCTGCTCAACGCCGCTTCATCGAATCCGCAGATCACTTATAAAGCAGGCGTCGGTGGCTACCGCTGGAGCTTTCGCAACTACCCCACCGATGAATCACGCGCCGCGATCGCCCTTCAGTACGCCGTGCAGAAGCGTGGTTTCACCCGCTTCGCCGTGCTGGCGGTAGACAGCGATTACGGGCGTGGCGCCATCGACTTCACTCGCAAGTACCTCGCATCGTTCGGCGCCACCCTGACCAGCGAAGATTACTACAAGGAAACCGAGACGGACTTTCGCCCGGTGTTGACCAAGATCAAATATTCCGACGCCCAGGCGATCATCACTTATGGCCAGGCCGACTCCACGCCGATCATCGCCCGGCAGATGAATGAAAGTGCGTTGGGCGGCAAGCTACCGCTGATTGGCAATGGTGAATTCACCAGCCCGACCACCATTGCGGCGGCGCCCAAGGTGCTCAATGGTTCAGTGGAAGTCACCGCCTGGCTGCCGGAGTGGCAGAGCGCTGGCAGCCTGCAATTCGTCAAGGATTATCAGCAGGCCTATGGCGGTGAACTGCCAAACGTACACGCGTTTTTCCATTGGGAAACGTTGCGTTTGCTGGCTCAGGCGATTCGTCAGGCTGGCACTGTCGACCCGGTTGCGGTGCGTGACACGCTGGCGACTATTCACTATGCCAGCGCCATGGGCGAGGTGGTTTTCGACGATCACCATCAGGCGGTTTTGCCGATGGCCCTGGTGGAGATCGAAGCGAACCGTCCGGTCATCAAGGCAACCATGGCACCCAAGATCGACTACGCGGCGCACTGAGCCGTTCACCAGGGAGAATACGCGGTGCATTATTTCATCGAACAAGTGCTCAACGGTCTCATCACCGGTTCCATCTACGCCCTGATCGCCGCCGGCATGACGATGATCTTCGGCGTGCTGCGAGCGATCAATTTCGCCCACGGCGAGTACTACATGATCGGCACCTTTTCCGCGTGGTACGCCATCAGTCAGCTGGGTACCGGCTACGCCACATCGATCATTCTCGGCGTACTGGTAGCGGCAGTCATCGCCGCGTTGCTGGGGCGTTTCATCATGCAACGGCTGATCGGCGCGCCGTTTCAATCCGGAGTACTGGCCACGCTGGGCCTGTCGCTGATTCTGCAGAATGCGGTGATCTTCGCTTTCGGTGGCGGCTACAAGGTGTTCCCCGGTGGCTGGCTCGACCCGATGGAATTCTCCGGGATCAGCCTGGCGGAGCAACGAGTGGTGTTGATTGGCGTGACGCTGGTGGTGTTCGGTTTGCTCGAGTGGATGGTCCGCCGTACGCACATGGGCAAGTCGATGCGTGCCGTGTCGCAGAACATCGAGTGCTGCCAGGTGATCGGCATTGACGTCGAAAAGGTCGTTCGCAATACCTTCATTCTGGGCACGGTGCTGGCTGCGCTGTCGGGTGTGCTGACCGGTCCGATCAATGTCAGCCTGTATGGCGGCATGGGCGAGGCAATCACACTCAAGACCTTCGCGGTCATCGTCATGGGAGGGATGGGTAACGTGCGCGGGACGTTGTTCGCAGGCTGGTTGCTGGGCATCGTCGAGAGTTTCGTGGCGGCGTACTGGGGCCTGCAGTATCGCGATGCGGTGGGCTTCGCCGCACTGATCCTGATCCTGATGTATCGCCCATCCGGGCTGTTCAGCGCCCAGGCGCGTTTCTGACCCAACCGGTGACTGCGGCATAAATACAAAGCCGTTGCACCCCTTTTTCTTTGCAATCACTGCCCTGACGAACTGGCTGCTTCAACAGCCGGCAGGCCGCTGCCTGCTCGATTTCAATCATCAAGGGATAGTACGCATGGCTATTACGCTCGATACGCCGCAACCCCAGGGCCGCCATCTGCCGGCCATGCGCCGGGGTGGGGTGGTGCTGATACTGGCGGCGCTGCTGCTGGCGCCCCTGTATTTGCAGAACTACTACCTGCACGCCCTCATTGTGGCGATGATTTTCCTGCTACCGTCCCATGGACTGAACCTGATCCTCGGCTACACCGGCATGCTGTCGCTGGCCCAGGGTGCGTTCTTCGGTATCGGGGCCTATGTCGCGGGGTTACTGGCCGTGCATTTCGGCACGCCGTTCTGGTTCAACATCATTGCTGCTGGCGCGCTGACCGGGCTGATTGCCTTGCCATTGGGAATTCCGGCCCTGCGGTTGCGCACAGTGTCATTCGTGATGTGCACGTTGGGTCTGGTGGTCATTGCGCAAACGGTGGCCAAGAACTGGATCAGCGTGACCCACGGTGACATGGGGCTTTCCGGTATTCCTCGGCCAGCGTTTGGCTGGGGCGAGGCGGCCACCCGGATCACGAGTATCCCTGGCTATTACTACCTGGTGCTGGCTGTCGCCGTTATCGCCACGCTGGCCTTTTATGCGCTGATCAAATCGCCGGCCGGTCGCTGCATGGTTGCCATACGCGACAACGAAACGCTGGCCGAATCGTTTGGCGTACCGACCTGGCGCTACAAATTGATCGTGTTCATGCTCAGCGCCGCATTCGCCGGCATGGGCGGCAGTCTGTACGCACAGTACATGACAGTGGTCAGCCCGTTGATGTTCCAGATGTACTATTCCAACACCATCCTGATCATCGTGCTGGGCGGCGGTGTCGGACGAGTGCCCGGGGTGATCCTCGGCAGCTTCGTCTTCGTCGCGCTGTCCGAAGCGCTACGCATCACCCCCGAACTGCGGATGATCATTTACGGCGCAATCCTCCTGGGCTTGGTGTTTTGCTTCCCGCAAGGACTGGCCCGGCTGGTGGAGCAAGGCATGGAGAAACTCGCCGGCATCAAGGGTGCAACCAAGGAGAGCCTGACCCATGAGCGTTGAAACCGTCCCTATTCTGCGCGTACGTGATGTGCGCAAAAACTACGGCAACCTGTCGGCCCTCAGTGGCGTCGATTTCGATGTGCAGTCAGGCGAAGTCGTCGGCCTCATAGGCCCCAATGGCTCGGGAAAATCGACCCTCTTCGACTGCTGCACCGGCCTGCAACGGATCGACAGCGGTGAGGTGTTGCTCAATGGAACCGACATCAGCCGCTGGCCGATGCACCGCATCGTGCAGCAGGGCAAGTTGGTGCGCAGCTTTCAAAAAACCGTGGTGCTGCCCACGCAGACGCCGGAAGAAAACCTGATCCTGGCCGGACAAATGAACTGCTTCCCCAGCCTGCTCAGCACCTTCGGCATCGGGCCGGGCGCGGCACGGCGTATGCGCCATCTGCGTGAGCGGGCCAATGAGCTTATCGAGGTGGCGGGCCTCACCCGGGTCCGCCACTTACCGGCCGGCAGCCTCTCGGGCGGTCAACAGAAGCTCCTGCAGTTTGCTTCGATGTTGATGCCCGAGCCTCAGTTGATATTGCTCGATGAACCGTTGGCCGGAATTAACCCGATCCTCATCGAAAGAGTCATTGAAAGCATCCGCGACGCCAACCGGCGACTGGGTGTGACCTTTGTGGTGATCGAGCACAACACCGACGTGCTGATGGATCTTTCCCATCGCGTCATCGTGCTGCACCAAGGTACGAAACTGGCCGAGGACACCCCGGCCGCCATCGTTCGCAATCCTGCGGTGGTGGATGCCTATCTCGGCGGTTGAAGCGCCATGTCAGGTTTTACAGGAGGCAAGACAGATGACCTTATCGTCCTCTGATGTACTGCACATCAATGACCTGCATGCCGGTTACGGGCTGCTGGAAATTCTTCACGGCGTCGACCTGACTGTCCGCCAGGGTGAGTTCGTCACCTTGCTGGGTCCCAACGGCGCGGGCAAGTCGACCCTGCTCAAGAGCTTATTCGGCATGACCACCTATCGGGGCGGTTCGATCCGTTGGCGCGGCCATGAAATGTGCGGACGCAAGCCCAAGAGCTTCCTCGCGGAGGGCATCGCATATGTGCCGCAGGGGCGTTGCAACTTTCCGTTGATGACGGTGGATGAAAACCTCGACCTGGCCGGCGCCGTGTTTCAAGACGCCGACAGCAAGGCCGACCGGCAGTACGTATTCGATCTGTTTCCGGTGCTGTACCAGCGTCGCCACCAGAACGCCGGCAACCTGTCTGGTGGCGAGCAGCAATTGCTGGAAATGGCCATGGCGGTGTTGCGTCGACCGAAAATTCTCCTAGTGGACGAGCCCTCCGTCGGCCTCTCGCCGCAAGCCATCACGCTGGTTTTTGACGAGCTTAAACGTCTGCATGCTGGCGGTCGGACCATCCTGCTGGTGGAACAGAACACCCGTAAGGCCATGGAATCCGCTGAGCGTGCCGTGGTTCTTCGCCTGGGCAAGGTGATCTGGGACAGCCCGGTCGCCGAGCTCAGCCATGCCCATCTGGGCGAACTTTTCATGACCGGCCTGCCTGATCGGCAAGCTTCCCCCATCTGTCTGTCGCCTCCCTTTGATGCGCAGCCGACAAATTCAAGAACACGCCTAACCAGGCGCGAACCACGAGGAAATCCCAGCATGAAGTTGGCATTTGACACCGGTGGAACCTTCACGGATTTCGCCATGACTACTGAAGACGGCAGCATTCATCTGCACAAAGTCCTGAGTACCCCTGACGATCCTGCTCGTGCCGTTCTGCAAGGCATCAATGAGCTACTGGCCAGGGTGCAGCGTCCGGAAAACGAGGGTTTGCAGATTCTCGGGGCGACGACCGTGGTGACCAACGCCGTGCTTGAACGCAAAGGTGTGGACACGGCGCTGCTGGCCACCGATGGCTTCCAGGACCTGCTGCGTATCCGAACCGAAGGCCGCTACGACCTCTACGATCTGAACATCCAATACCCTGAGCCACTGGTGCCGCGCCAGGACTGCAAGGGCGTGCGCGAGCGCATCGCCGCTGACGGCAGCGTGATTCTTTCGCTGGACGAAGCCCAGGTGCGGCAGCTGGCTGGCGAGCTTCAGGCAGCCGGTATTCAATCCGTGGCGGTGTGTCTGCTGCACGCCTACAAATACCCGGCACATGAGCGCCGTATCGGCGAGCTGTTGAATGACGTCGCACCCGGCCTGTCGGTTTCACTGTCCAGTGCGGTGTGCCCGGAGGTACGTGAGTTCGACCGAGCTTCGACCACTGTGGCGAACGCTTATACCCGCCCGCTCATGCAACGCCATGTCGAGCACCTGGAGCGTGAGTTGGCCAAGCTTGGCGTGCAAGGGCAGTTGATGTGGATGACGTCCAGCGGCGGCGTGGTACCCAGCGTGACCGCCGCGCAAGTGCCGGTACGGCTGATCGAGTCGGGCCCGGCGGCTGGCGCGGTGGCGGCGGCCGACTATGCGCGGGCGGTGGGCGAAAGCAGTGTGCTGTCGTTCGACATGGGCGGGACCACGGCCAAACTGTGCCTGCTGCCCAACGGTGAACCGCTGATTGCCAACGAACTGGAAGTTGCCCGGTTCGAACGCTTTCGCAAGGGCAGCGGTTTCCCATTGAAAATCCAGTCCATCCACATGATCGAGATTGGTGCCGGCGGCGGCAGTATCGCCAGTCGCAGCTCGCTTGGCCTGCTAGCGGTCGGGCCTCGCAGTGCCGGCGCCGCCCCAGGGCCGGCTTGTTATGGTCGCGGTGGTCGCGAGCCTACGGTTACCGACGCCGACCTGCTGTTGGGGTATCTGGACGAACGCTCGT
>NZ_JAEKEZ010000028.1:0-165000 GCF_016650815.1 Pseudomonas sp. TH31
ATGCTGTGCTCAATGGCGATGGCACCTGGAGTTTTGTCGATCAAACCAGCCACAGCGGCGACTGGGAGATTAAGACCCGGGTCGTGGATTTAGCAGGCAACAGTACGGAGCATTCGCAAGACATTACTCTGGATGCTGTGGCGCCTGATGCTCCTCAATCAGTGAGCCGCAGTGTCGATGAGGTGACTGTCGATCTCACCGACACCAACGCGAAAGCCGGAGACATGCTGTTTGTTACTGTGGGTGACCAGCAATTCAGCCGTGAACTTACACAGGGTGAGATTGAAAGCGGAACATTTCTGATCGATGTCCAGGGTTCGACGGGGGGCGTAGAGAGTTTTATTGTCGATGCCGCTGGAAATACATCGGATATACGGCTTGGCGCGCACACTGCCGTGGAAAGTTTTAACTTAGATCCTCTTTGGGAGATAAATGTAGGTGAAAGTTCTGAGTTTGACTTTTTCACGATGCGTCTTTTCAGCGACAACCCCTTAGATCGCACATACGCTACTCCGGGCGGCGACATGGTTCGGGTAGGGGCGACCACGAATGACACCTCTTTCTTAACTTTTGAGTTGGATAGAGCAGCATCCGAGGTTTCATTTACAGTAAGCGGTGTTAATAGCGCAAATAGTTTCGTTGAGTATAGGGACGACGGTGACAATTTAATTGCTCGTGTCCCGATCCCGGCGGGCACAGGGGCGCAAACAATACCCTTCACTCCTCCCTCCGGCGTATACATCTCAGAGGTTATATTTGAAATATTGGATGGGGCGGGGGTCGATATCGACGATTTTCAGTACGAAGTGCCAGACATCACTGTTCCTCATCCGGCCAACCAATCCATCGAAGATGCCATTCAGTATTTGGGCACCGACGAAAACAATATCTTCTCTGTTGATAACGTTGACCACTTGGACGGTACTGGGTCTGGTATTCATGCCGGCGCTGGTCGTGACACCCTGAAACTCGACGGTGAGAATCAGGTCCTGGACCTGACCGCGCTGGGTGACAAGCTCACTTCCATCGAAGTCATCGACCTCACCGGCTCCGGCAGCAACACCCTCAAGTTGTCCCTGGAAGATGTGCTTAACCATGGTGAAGCCGATCTGTTCCACATCAGCGGCAAGACCCAGATGACGATCAACGGCGATGGGGACGACGTAGTCGACCTGCAAGGCTTGATGGGGGCCGAGGATCCGGGTAGCTGGAGCGCTCAGGGCCAGATCAGTGTGGGGGGCAAGTTTTACGAGGTATACAGCCATTCTTCACTGGGTGCCGAGCTGCTGGTTGAGCAGGGGGTCACCGTCAACCTGGTGTAACCCGGGACCGCTATCCACTTCTCTTCATCTACTTTCTAAAACCCGGGCACCTGTTGGTGCTCGCGGTGGAGTTATGAGCATGTTCAAACGTACGACTTTGTTTCAAGCTGCGCTGCTGGGCCTCGCCCTGTGCAGCGTCCCCAAGGCATTGGCTGTTCAGGCCTTCGGCAACCAATACACGCCCGTCGCTCCGGTGTCTGCCGGGCAGGCGCAGGTGGTGTACTACCGTGCCGCGACGATGGGCGCGCAGAACGGTGCCGCCCATGTGTATGTCGACCGCGAATTCCACACCGGGCTGACGCCGGGTGGCTTTACGACGTTCTGCGTGGCTCCCGGCATGCATACCCTGGGGGCCTACCTCAACGATGCGCCGCACTACAACGGCAAAAACACCGACGTGTATTCAGCCAACCTCGAAGGCGGCAAGACCTATTTCCTGAAGGCCGGCGAAGGCGTCAGTAGTGCACCGCAGGCGATCAAGCGTGAAGACGCCGAGCGTGAAATGGTCGGCAGTCGTCAACAGATTCAGGCCTTGTCGCGGGCATCCGGTGTTCAGGCGTGTAATTACCAGGCCGCGCCGCCAGCGGCCGCACCGTTCAAGGACTATGCGCTGTCCGGTGATGTGCTGTTCAAATTTGGCAAGTCGGGCTACTCGGACATCTCGGTGCAAGGCCGTAAAGCCATCCGCGATCTGGTCAGTCAGCTCAAAACTGAACACACCGCACTGGAGCACGTTGAAGTGATTGGTCACACCGACCCGTTCGGTTCGGTGTCCAGCAACCAGGCCCTTGGCCTGAAGCGTGCGCAGACCGTTCGCCGTCTGTTGATCGACGGTGGCTTGCAGGCTTCGACTATCGAAGCTAGCAGTGCCGGCTCCAGTGAACCGGTGAGCGGGAGCTGTAGCGGCTCGCGTGCCGAGCAGATCGCCTGCTATGCCCAGGATCGGCGTGTGGTGGTACGCATCGACGTGCGTCGCTGATCACTGATATCGACCCACAGGAGCGGCGTAGTCCCTACGCCGCTCCTGTCATGAAGATACCGGTCATGGCAGTCGATCTGTTAATCGATAAGATACTGCAGTTGTGGGTAATCAGTCTTCTCGCACCCGTTGGTGAACAGGTTAAAGAGCGGAGACGTTAACATTTAACACTGACCTGAAATACGGTCATTTCCCCTCCGCGCCAAACGCTGTGACACTCTGCCAGGCCATGCTATGACGAACTCTCTACTGAAACCAAAAAAACGGGACCGTTCTTGCATAGTTATCAGTAGGATTAAGGTGCTTTTTGGGTGTCCTATAAATTAATGAGCAGCAATAATGAATTATTTGTCTTCTTCCGGCAGTTCGATGAGAGTATTAGTCGCCGATCATCAGTGTGAGCAGCGCATTGTTATTGAAAAATCGTTGGGTATCTTAAGGTACTTCAGGGTTTGTCCTGTTGCGTCTTTTCGTGAGCTCACGATGCTCACCCATTACAGTCCCAATCTATATGATCGCTTCGATCTATTAATTGTCAACGCTGACTTGATTTCGGCCGCCGGACTCAACGTCGTGGATTTTTGTGTGAACAATCCACGCTTGAGGCATGTACTTATCTATGGTTCGCGGTCAGGGGGCACCAAAACGTTATCTGATCAGCCGCAGCATCAGGTACGACGGATCGACACTATCAGCTACGAAGCACTGGTGGATTTTCTCTGGTTAATAGATAAAAGCTTCAGTGGTAACAATACAGATCCCACCTCCATTGATCTTGCGTGAAGCTTATTACGCGCTGATGAACTGTCCGACTAACGCCTTTCAGTGGGAGCAGCGGCCTGCGCGAAACTATTCAGTTTAAATAACAGGAATCAGGCAATGAACAATCGGATTGTTATTGTGGACGACCACCCAGCTGTTCGCATGGCCATCCAATTGCTGCTGGCGAGCGAAGGGTTTGACGTCGTTGCGGAAACGGGCGATGGCGCGGATGCACTCAAGCTGGTTGAGATGCTGGGTCCCTTGACAATGATTCTGGATATCGGAATTCCCACTGTCGATGGGCTAACGGTTATCAGTAAAGTCGTTGTACAACACCTGCCGGTGAAAATCGTTGTATTGACGGGGCTGTCGTCGAGCCATCTAGCTGAGCGTTGCCGGCAGATAGGTGCCCACGGGTTCGTCAGTAAACAAGAGCAGCTCTCTGAATTGGTGCGTGCCGTAAGGGCCGTTCGGGCCAACGAAGAATATTTTCCGTCTCTATCCTGTTTGCCGCGCCGTCGAGACGGCGCTACTCAGGAGAACGAGCTATTTGAGCGTTTGTCACTCCGTGAATTCAGGGTCATGCAACAACTGGTACAAGGCATGAACAATAAAGAAATTGCGGGCTGCATGTTGTTGAGCAGCAAGACCATCAGTACCTACAAAAGACGCCTCTTGCTTAAGCTCAATGTCAGTTCCTTGGTGGAATTGTATACATTGGCGAAACGTAATGGTCTAGCTTGACCTGAGCGTCTGGTGAATTAAAGATTCTTCAGGTGAACTTGCAATTTAAAGAGTTCAGTGTCGGTGCGAATCCCCAGTTTTCTAAAAGCCGCTTGTTTCTGCCCGCTGATTGTTTTGCGGCTACGAGAGAACTTGATAGCTACTTGGGAAACAGACAAGCCTTCCAGGCAACAGCGCAATACCTCTCGCTCCTTGGGCGACAGTTCAGGGTTATCAACCAGGGCCTGATCCGCATCAAAGATGTCATTGTTCTCTGTCGATTGTGGTACCGGTAGCTTTTCCAACTCCGCCACCATGGCCGGTGCCAAGTAAATACGGTCTAGAGCCGCCATCCGAACGGCCCTCAAAAGTTCGTCGGTTTCCTGTGATTTGCCCACAAAACCATTTGCACCTGCTCGAATGCACATATTGACCGTCGCGGGCCTTTCCGCCGACGAGAAAATTACAATGCGCAAATCTGGATGCTGGGTACGGATTGACTGGATCAGGCGCAGGCCATCAATCTCACCGTCGGCCAATTGGTAATCGAGTATCAGCAAGTCCGTCGAATGGGTGCGTAATCCCTCGATCAGATCGCGGCTAGTGGTATAGACACCCGTTACTTTGAAGTCTGTTTCCAGCGACAGGCGAATTTTCAACGCGTCACGAATCAATGCGTGATCATCCAGTAGGACAATTCGCAACGGTGATATCACGGACCATCTCATGGTCGAGCTCCTGTTTGCAATTGGATAGGAAAGATCTTACATCGTTCGGAAAGCAATCAGCGCCACATTATCCCAACTCGGCTCCCAAAGAAATCACCTGTCCCCGGTGCTTTACCTATACCCACTCTCTTCATTTTGCCTATTTCTCACGGATCAAGTTGTGGCCGGGTTTGAGACAAGTCTCGTTCTCGCGTGGCAGCACGCTCGTCAGAATTAACCGCATGACTTTAAGGCGACCATGATCCGAGTGCCAACGGCAGAGTAGGAAAACTCTACTTCTGACGAGCACTGATTTCAGGGGGAATTACCGATTTGAATCAGCGCCAACAATATGGAGCGCATATTAACACCGCTCATGAGAAATGAAAAAAACTAGGAATACCCGATATTAGCCTTCATGCATGGATAAAAAATAATCCGAATCATGAAGTTGGGATACATGGCAAAAAGATCGCCTTAAAAGATATGGCCAGGCTTGGGGCCGCTCCAGATACTGCGATCAAATATAAAGTAACGATAGAAGATGGGTTGTGACGCACTCCCATTCAAAAAATCGTTGAATCGAGGCCCTCGCTTGCTTGCTGGGACAATCCAGAGGCTAAGAATATTGCAATACGAGTGATGTTGGTGAGGCCGCGCCAACTCAAAAGTCATCGGATTCGAGTGACGAAGCTTTTGAGTGAGCGAGATCAGATCCGATCTCGCTCAGACATATAGCAGTTTCGATATTCACAATAGGAGGCGCTCTCTTGAGTCAAAGTCTGCGCGCGCGTCGTTTGAATTCAACACGCACACATGCTTTTACCTCCTAGGCGAGATCAGCAAATAACGCGATGAGGTGCGACAATTATCACGACTGGCTAAACATCTTGGGTGTGGCACCGTTACGGGATTTGTTTCGTTCATAGTGCTCGCCACGAAGTGCCCTAGTCTCCGTAGGCACACATATTCCAAGCCTCGCTTGTGCCCTATCTACGCTTAGCACGGTGATCGTGATGTTTTCATCAATGCGTAGTTGTTCATTCGTGAAACGGCTGATTATCAGCATAGTCCATTTCCTTGGAGTGTAGCAGTCCATATTTATTTACCGGGCTGATCAGGACCTTGGTCCTTTCATCACTCAATCCGAGTTGTATTAATTGATATTATAATATTTTTCGTTCGTGGCCCCTGATTGAAGAGTTTGTTTCTAATTTAGTTAGATAGCTATCAGCAGTGCATTGACCTCGATGAGAGCGGATTTTGTCCTGGTTGGGAGAGTGACTGGAGTCTCGAATCGTTAATTCGCAACAGACCTCCTGACGTCATTATCTCCGAAGACATAAGCGCCAAGGTTACGCAGGGAATTATTAGTATTTTTGACTAAAAAATATGTAGGTTTTTTGTAAGCGCTCCATAAGTCTATGGTCAGCGTGTGTATGATTTTTCATCGCCGAGCAGTCTCATGAACTGGAACATATGAACGTCCACCCATGGATACATGGCGTCCAGGAGGACCTTCCCACTGGTGAGACACATTTGCTTTGCTCAACTGCAGTTCTGCGTTCACACCTTCGCTTATCAAATTATCGAAGTCTCATTCAAAATAATTTGTAATCGCCAGCTAGGTTCTGTACGAAAAGTAATGTCGCAAACACCGTATGGCACAAGCCAGTGAGACCATCGCCGCATAACTTTTCGCGAGCTTGTCGAAGCGCGTAACGATGCGGCGGTTCTCTTTCAGCCAGCCGAACATGCGCTCGATGATGTTGCGCTGCCGATACTTTTGGCGATCAAACAGTCTAGGCAAGCCCGGCTTGGGTTTGGGCTTCATCGTGCGCCGGGCATTACCGGCTGCATCCGATAGCGGTCGCAGTAGCGGCGCAAAGCTTCGGCGTCATAGCCCTTGTCGGCCAGCAACCATCGACAGCGTTTGCGGGGGCGACCGCGCAAACTTGGGATGTAAGCCTTTTCCAGCAGCGGTTGCGCATAGGCGATGTCGCTGGCTTGCCCACCTGACAGTAGAAAGTTCAGCGGTACGCCATTGGCATCGCACAGCATGTGAATTTTCGTCGTCAGGCCGCCCCGGCTACGTCCGAGCGCATGGTCTTGCGGTTCTTCAGGCCCCCTTTTTTCCCAGCACCAGAAGAGGCTCGGGTTGCGCGTACCGCTGTGGAGTCAATCATCCAGGTCACCAGATCGATTAACCCTTGCTCGTTCAACCTGATGTGAAGCCGCTTGAGCATCTGGTTGAACGTCCCGCGATTGCGCCAGTCACGAAAGCGTTGATAGACCGTTGACCACGGGCCGAAGCGCTCCGGCATGTCGCGCCACGCAGCGCCCGAGCAGAGCACCCAGAGCACGCCGTTAAGCATCAGACGATCATCTGTTCGTGGGCGCCCGCTACGGCGAGGCTCAGTGAAGATATCCGCAACCAAATCCCAGGCTGCGTCAGGGAGTTCGTACCGTTTAGCAATCGTGGGCTCCTGCCTTTGATGGACGCGGACTCTACTGAATCCCGACGCTTGCAGGGCTCCAATACGTTTCGGCTGATTTCGTACAGAGCCTAGTAGGTAGCGGGAGCCAACAGAATTTTGAAAACACGTACTACAAGGGCTTCCCTGCCCTGCTGTAGTGGTGGCCTGTCCCATCTTCCAGCCCTCGGCTCTGTCGCCAGAGGTGCTCCCAGCCCCGCAGCGAAATGTATTGCAACAGATCGGTGCTCACCGGTTTCCTGCTTCAGACTTTATAGTCTGAATATAATAAAAGTACTGGTTGTAGTCTACCAATCAAAAGGAAGTCATGTTGTCATGTCGTATTATTTTAGTACTCACCATACTTGTTTCCACTCGAACTTTGGCTCTCGACTTTCGCTCCAGTCCGGCTATCGATGAGGTATTCAGTAAAGCCAAAGTAAGCGGTACGTTCGTTCTTTACGATGTCAGTAAGCAGCAGTTAATTGGCCATGATCAAAAGCGCGCAGAGGAGCGCTTTATTCCTGCATCGACCTTCAAAATACCCAATAGCCTCATCGGTTTATATACTGGGGCAGTCAGTAGTGTCGATGAAGTGCTTTATCGTCATGACGGCAACCCAAAAATGTTGAAATCTTGGGAGCATGACATGGGGTTGCGGGAAGCGATGAAGACTTCCAATGTTAATGCTTTTCAAGTACTCGCACGTCGCATAGGCTTAAAGCCAATGCAAGACAATATCAGTATACTAAATTTTGGTGGCGGTGATATTGGTAAGTCAGTGGATACATTTTGGCTTGACGGCTCACTGAAAATCAGTGCTATTGAGCAAACGGCATTTCTTGCGCACTTGGCGCAAGGGCAGCTACCCTACCCTGCAAGCATACAAGCTGACGTGCGTGAAATCATTAAACTAGAAGAAGGTAATGATTGGGCGCTCTATGGTAAGACTGGGTGGGCCAGTAAAGATCAACCTGGTATCGGCTGGCTTGTGGGCTGGGTTGAACAAAGTGGAAAAATATATAGTTTCGCGTTGAATATCGATATCCCTCAAGATACTACGCCACCTGTTTTGCCTACCGCTTTATCAAAACGGATGGAAGTTACTAAGGACAGTCTGCGGGCATTAGGCTTGCTGCACACGAGCAAGCAAGAAATTAAGCGTGTTCAAGTGCCTAACTCTGATGTTCCAGTTTCGCAGGCAGTGGTTGTACCACCGAATGCCAGTACTATTTATCTGAGCGGTATGTTGCCAGGGGTGAGTAATAAAGATGCCCCAAAACACTCATTAGAGGCGTTCGGCGATACTGAGACTCAAACAGTCTCAGTACTTCGTCGCATCGAAGCCGCTCTATCTAGGCAAGACCTAGCAATGGGGGACATTGTTCAACTAAAAGTGTTCTTGGTAGGGGATCCTCGCAAAAGCGGCAGCTTGGATTTCACCGGTTTCCAGGCTGGTTATAGCAAGTTTTTCTCGACCAACGAGCAACCTAATAAACCAGTACGATCGGTCCTCCAAATTGCTGGCCTTGCCCTGCCTGGTGCCTTGGTAGAAATTGAGGCAACAGCAGCAAAAGTGAGGTGACCCCCCAGGGGGATACGCATGAAATCCCCCCCCTCGTTGACTCTACCTAATTCCGTGTGGTTCAAAGAGTCTCTTGTGAATTTGAGACTGGTATGTGTGCGGAGAAACTGCTGGAGCATTTTTCGGGCATGGAAAGTCCACGCTGCGCTGGTAAGGTAGAGCACCGACTGCTGGACATCCTTGGCATTGCGGTCTGCGCAACGATCGCCGAAGCTGAGAGCTGGGAGGACATGGCGCTCTATGGGCGCAGTAAGCAGGTTTGGCCTATTACCTAACTACAGCGACGCACAATGATGCGCGAGTTCACGCGCAATAAATGCCCCTTTTCAAACCACATTAACTGAGACGCTAGCCACATTATGTGATTCCCAGCTGTTGGCGCTGATTGAAAACTGACCCAACAAGTATGTCGGTACTGGCGCCAAGCCCTCAGGCGCCGCAGCCAGCGCAATTGACCGCAATGGTCGCGTTTTGGACACCTCACAAACATCTGTATCCAAAATTCCAGAAATGCACATTCGTATCCCGAGGATCGTTTCGCGTCACGTACCCAAGGCAGGAGCCGTATGCGGTAATTCCGCACGTACGGATCTGGGCGGGGTGGCAGGTAACTGCCATCCCTACCGCGACCGGGGTAACGTCACTGTCGCCCCACGTACATTATCGAATTTTTCAGCAAAACTTCACCGGCTTTATGAACAAGCCCGCCGACTGAGCGCTCCGGAACAGCAACGGCGGATGGAGAAGTACATAACGCGATGGATGAGTTGATTAAAAGGGGGCGATGTCAATACGCGGCCCCACCCCACCGCACAGCGTGTATCCCACCCTGGGCTGGCGTTGTCCCTCCGCGTTAAATAACAATCCCACAGTCGAGCAGGATTGCCGGCGTAAGGGTTAAGCCCGGGAGAAAGGCTGCAAAAAATTCAACACCGGCGCTGTCGAAAGCCCGGTAGTGCTGAAATCATAGACCGCGGCCACCGCCAACTGGCGGAGTAGTGGTGGTAGCAAACACCCACCGGGATCGTTGGCGGCCGCATACTGCGCGGGAGCAACAACGAGGAATGCGCATATCGCAAAGGCGCGCAAAGAAATCCGGGTACAAACGAAACCAACTCGAGTCATCATAACTATACCTCACATCAGGATGGATGATGCCGAGGCGCGTCCTCAACCTCGATGCGGCCGTGGCGTCGAACCTCTCGTATCACGATAGACCACAGGACCGCCGGAGGGGATATCCAACCCGGAAAATATTTAGGATGCATCAAAATTTCTCAATAACGGCATGATAACCGTGTTTTAGGAGTCGAAAAGCACTGTTTTTATAATTCCTGGCGCTCCTGCTTGCTCTCTGTTCGACTCCCAAAGGCCTATTGCTGCATCACTATGATTGAATGAGTTTAGATGACCCCGGCAACGGGTGAAGGCTCTTTCTGTGCCCCCACGAAACCATCCTGGCACCAATACCCTTGCTGGCCCCAGGCTGCTATTGTCATTGTCATTGTCATTGTCATTGTCATTGTACATTGGCCATTGCGCTGATTTTTCTATCAACCCCCCGGTTCGAGAGCGAGGTTTGTGTGACGCGAGGCAGTTTGCTTCATCAACGTCTCTGGCGTTACGCCATAGTTTTCGTGTTAGTGGGGGCGGTACTAGTGGTCTCCCGTATGCGCACTGAACGGGCTGCCATGCCTCGCCCCTGACCGCCACCGTCAGCCGTCAGACGCTGGAAGAAACCGTGTTGGCCTCCGGTATCCTGCAGCCCGTGCGCAAAGTCGACGTCGGCTCACAGGCTTCCGGTCAGTTAAAGAGCTTGTTGGTTCATCCCGGAGATTTTGTTAACAAAGGCCAGCTGTTGGGCGAAATAGACCCGGCACTGTCGGTAAATGCGCTGCAGGATGCGCAGGTGGCGTTAAATAGCCTGCTGGCACAAAAAATGGCCAATGACGCGCAGGTGAATCAGTCTCGTCTGGCCCTGCAGCGGCAGCGGGAGATGTTTGCGCAACAGGCCGCCGCCCGCCAGGATGTGGAGTCCGCTGAGGTCGCGATGCAGGTTCAGCTGGCACAGCTGGCCTCGATGAAAGCGCAAATCCATCAACAGAAAATTCGTGTCGATACCGCCAAAACCAATTTGGGCTACACGCGCATCCTAGCCCCGGTCAGCGGCACGGTGGTGTCGGTGACTACCCAGGAAGGGCAGACCGTGGTGGCCTCTTATCAGGTCCCGGTAATTTTACAAATTGCCGACCTCAGCACCATGACGGTACGCGCACAAATTCCGGAGGCGGATATTGCGCGGCTGCGCATTGGCATGCAGGTGTGCTTCACCACTCTGGGGATAGCCAGCCAGCCGCATTGCAGCACGCTTAACGTCCTAGAGCCGGCACCGGAAAAAATCAACAATGCCCAGTTCTTTAATGCTCTGTTCAACGTCGCCAATACGGACGGGGCCCTGCGCCCGGACATGACCGCCCAGGTCACGGTAGTGCTGAAGCGGGCTGAAAATGTTCTGGCCATTCCGGTCACCGCGTTGGGTACGGCTCTGCCGGATCACCGTTATCAGGTTCAGGTGTTGACTCCCGAGGGGCAGTCGACCACACGCACGGTGCTGACCGGGCTGGATAACACGCTACTGGTAGAAGTCAAAGAGGGGCTGCAACTGGGAGACACGGTCGTTCTGGCCAGTGAAGATACCGCGCAGGCGGCGCCATGAACTCAGTGCCTGCGTCGGCGACAGGCGGCTTTCCGCTCTTGTCCCTGTCCGGTGTCAGTCGGCATTTTCAGGTGGACCAGGCAACCGTCACGGTACTCGATAACATCACGCTGGCGATTGACGCCGGTGAAATGGTGGCGATTATGGGGCCCTCTGGGTCTGGGAAATCCACCCTGATGAATATTCTCGGGTGCCTGGATACGCCAACCCACGGGCACTACCGGGTGGAGGGGCAGGATGTGCAACAACTGGACAACGATGCCCGGGCGCAATTACGGCGTGAACGCTTTGGTTTTATTTTTCAGCGTTATCACCTGATACCGTCATTGTCAGTTTTGGATAACGTGGAAATCCCTGCACGCTATGCCCAGCACACCCGCGCTTTTCGTGAGGATAACGCGCTGCGATTACTCGCCCGTCTGGGGCTGGCTGACTTTGCCCGGCGTGACGTCACCCGCCTGTCTGGCGGTCAGCAACAGCGGGTCAGCATTGCCCGGGCGCTGATGAATGGCGGTGAAATTATCCTGGCGGACGAACCGACCGGGGCGCTGGACAGTCAGCATGGGCGTGAAGTGATGCACCTGCTGCAGGCCTTGCATCGTCAGGGGCACACGGTGATTATCATCACGCATGACCCCCAGATTGCCCAGTATGCCCGACGTATCATTCAGTTGTCCGATGGCAAAATCCTCTCCGACCAGCCCAACCCGGCCCCCGGGGAGCAGGCCAACCTCATCCTTGTGCCACCCGAGACGTTTGCCATCAACACACCGCCTTCAGCCCGGCGGTCATGGCGGGCGCGATGGGACGGGGCAACGGATGTCCTGCACAGTGCCTTTGGCACGCTGCGCGCCCACCGCCTGCGATCCAGCCTGACGCTGTTGGGTATCGTTATCGGGATTATCTCGGTGGTGTCACTGAATGCCGCCGGGGAAGGGGCCAGAAAATACGTACTCAATACGCTGTCAACGCTGGGGGAAACGTGATCACCCTCTATCCCGGAAAGGGTTCGGCGATGACAATGCCTCCGGTGTTCGCTCTCTACGCGTCCGAGACCTAGAGGCGTTGGCCGAACAGCCCTGGGTGAGCGCCGCCACCCCCACGGTCAGCAGTACTCTGCGCATTCGCTGGCAACGGGCGGACACCGATGCCACTGTCAAGGGCGTCAGCGCCGGTTTTCTGAAAGTGAACACCCTGACACTGCACGCGGGGCGCGGGCTGTTGCCACGGGATATTCAGCAGCAGTCATCGGTGGTGGTGATTGATGAAAACCTGCGTAAGAAGCTGTTCCCTGCGACGGTCGACCCGCTGGGGCAAGTGATCCTGGTGGGGCCCCTGCCGTGTAGAGTCGTCGGTGTTGCCCGCAGTCTGTCGGCCTATGGCGGCAACACCCTTACCCTGTGGATGCCCTGGAGTACCGCGAACAGCCGCCTGCTGGGACAGGACTGGTTCAACAGCATTGCCGTCTCGCTGGATGACAACGTCTCGACCCCTGCCGCGAAAAAGATCCTCCAGTCATTACTGACGCGTCGGCATGGACGGCAGGACTTTTTTATCCAGGACAGCGCCGATTTTGTTAACACCATTGAAAAAACCAGCATGGCCTTGACGCTGTTTTTATCGTTGGTTGCGCTGATTTCCTTACTGGTTGGCGGTATTGGGGTAATGAACATCATGCTGGTCTCTGTCACTGAACGGACGCGTGAAACGGGGATCCGCATGGCGGTGGGGGCCCGCCAGCGCGATATTCAGCGCCAATTCCTGACCGAAGCGGTCTTGTTGTGCCTGGTAGGTGCCGTCGTGGGGGTACTGCTCTCGCTGAGTTTGGGGATGCTGCTTTCCTTGTTCATCCCGCACTGGCAGATGGTGTTTTCACCGCAGGCGATATTGATGGCCGTGGCCAGTGCGGTGGTCGTGGGGGTGCTGTCAGGCTGGCTTCCCGCGCGACAGGCCGCCCGACTTGACCCCGCGGAGGCACTGACACGCGAATGATCAAGAGAACGGGTTGCCGACGGCTTTTGGGGGTGCCCTGCTAATGCTATTGAGCGGATGCGGCCTATTACGCGGTTCACCGCCTGCGCCTGCGGTGATGCCCGCCCACTGGCTCACCAACGTGCCGGAGCCTAGCCCCAGTAGGGCGGAGGATTTCTGGTCCTCACTAGGAGACCCAGGATTGCAGACGGCGCAGGCCATCGCACGGCGGCAGAATAATGACCTCAGGTTGAGCGAGCTGCAACTCAAGTTGTCCCGGCTTCAGGCGTCGCTGACGGATCTGTCCCTCTGGCCTGGCGTCTCGCTGGGCGCCAGTGCCGGCGTCTCACGCCCTTTAGCTTCTGTTGGTGATTTCCCACTGACAACCAGTCGTTCTGCAGGGGTTGGTGCGTCACTTAGCTATCCGCTCGATATCTGGGGCGCGCAGCAGGCAGCGCGGCAGGCGGCGCAAAACGATGCGCAGGCCAGCGAAGTTGACTGGCAGACAGTCCGTCTGACGCTCAACGCCGCTGTGGCCGAGACCCGCTGGCAATCGGGCTATCTGAACCGCACGGTAGCCAATGCCAGGCTGGATCTGGAAACGGCGCAGGAAACCTTGCGACTGGCACAGGTGCGCTGGCAGATTGGCGCATCCGCCTGGAGCGACGTGGTATTTGCCCAACAGGCGCTGGAGGGGCAGCAAAGTGCCTTGTCACAGGACCTGCAACAGCGTGATGCCGCCCGGACAGCGTTTGCCGTGCTGATGGGGGACATGCCGGAAACACCGCCTCCGGAGCTCCAAGATTTGCCCGACACGCCGCTGCCCGTGCCGGATGTCGGTTTGCCAGCCAGCCTGCTTGCCCGGCGTCCTGACGTGCGCGCGGCTGAGCTGAGGGTGCGCAGCAGCCTTGCCAACGCCGATGCCACGCGGCTGAATTTTTACCCGTCGTTAGCGCTGACAGCAAACTACGGCACCTCCAGCCCCACACTGACTAATTATCTGAGCAATCCGGTCGGCTCGCTGGCCGCAGCGTTGACACTGCCGTTTGTGCAGTTCAATACCGCCCGCCTAACCAACGCACAAGGGCAGGTTGCAGTGGATATTGCCAGCGTCAGCTTCAGAAAAACCCTGTATACGGCCCTGCAGCAGGTGGAAGATGCGCTATCTGCCTGTCAGCGGCTTAACGAACAGGCGACATCCCTGCGTAAGGGTCTGGTTCTGTCGCGTGAAGCGGAACGCCTGTCGCAGGTGCGCTGGCAGCAGGGGGCCAGTGATATCCAGTCCTGGCTGGACGCACAGCGCGCCCGACGGCAGGCGGAGCTTAGCTTGCTGCAAAATACACTTTTACGCAGAAATAACGCGGTCGATCTGTATACGGCGCTGGGCGGTGATTATCATCAGGTTGGCGCACTACCATAAATGAAGCCCGTGGTGCTCCAATATGGGGGGCTTGGGCAATAAAAAAGGTTCTTCACGGATTACCGGGAAAGAACAAAAAAAACCTAGCACGTCGGCAGCCATCGAGCTTTTTGAACGGGCGTCGGTTCAAGTCCTCCAGCAAGACGGCGATGGCCTGATTAAGCGCATGCAGGCTGAAAAACTGCTGATGCCGCAACCGCGCCATGATCCAGCGCTCGACCACCTGCACCGCCACCTCCGCTTTGGCTTTGTCCTGCGGCTTGCGCGGGCGCGCCGGGAGCATGATGGTGCCGTAGTGCTGGGCGCATTCCAGTGCTGCGCGATTCAGGCCCGGCTCATAGCGGTCAGGCCGGGAAATCAAGGCGCGCGGGTTATCCGGCACAATCATTTCAGGGACGCCACCGAAGTAACAGAGAGCCTGGCTCAACGCCGTCAGCCAGTCCACTTGGGTCTCGCCCGGCGTGGCGCACGCGTAGGTGTAGTTCGAGGCACCGAAGGCCGCCACAAAAATGTGCACCTGGCTGATCTCACCCGTGGCGGCGTCGATCACCGTCAGCGTCGGCCCAGCGTAGTCGATGAACAGCTTCTCGTCGGCGCGGTGCTGCAGGACCTGCCTGGAACTGCTGCGCGAGAGTGTGCAGGAAGCTGGCATATCGGTGTTTGTGGTGGATAACTATTCGAACGATGCAAGCAGCGAATACCTGCGCACGCTGGACTGGATCTACCTGATCGAGCGTAAAAGCACCACTCCTGAAGCGGGGAGTGTTGCTCACGGAAAAGCTCTGGATCTGGCCCTGGAGCAGGTTGAAACCGAGTACCTGTTTTTGTTGCACACCGATACGTTCATTTACGACCCGGCAGTGTTCAGCCTGATGCTCAGCCAGTGCATAAGCCCGCAAGAAGTCGCGGCTGTCGGCTGCCTGGAGCAGCTGAATCGAGGCATGGCCCGATCGGCCTGGCGCCTGACATCACGGTTTTTCAAGCACTACACCCGGCGTAGTCTGTTGGCCTTGGGGTTGAATGCAAAGACGCCGAAGCCATTCAAGGAAGTTCACTTGAAGAGCTTTTGCACCCTGTGGAATGCTCGACTGATCAAACAGCACGGCCTGCACTTTCAAATGGATGGGCGCAATCCCGGTTACGAACTGCAAGATCGAATGGCGGCGTTGAACTACAAGATCGGCTTTATTTCGCCACGCAAGATATTCCGTTATCTGGACCATATTCAAAGCGGGACGGTTTCAGCGATGGGCGGTTATGCGCATAACCATCGCAGGGTCAAGATGTACAACCATATGAAGGGTAGGTTCTGTATGAAATCCCTTGAAATGTCGGGTCGTGTAAAGTCGCCGCCATAAAAGGCAGGACCCCTGATGGTAAAGTGTAGTGGTCTAATGAATCTGGACACCGACTTCGGCGAGAATGTTTTCCAGATCGAGGTGCTGGTCGTCCGTCGACGACGCGAGCGTATCCAATCAACATACGAATTCCCGTTTGTCCGTAGACAATCAGTTACAGTCGGACATTGAAAAATGGAAGCTGATAATGGATGCATTTTGCAGAGTGTCCGACGTAGTTGCGCATTTGGGTAATTGGCATCCGTCAAACCTTCGTTTAATGAACAAACTTCATGTAGCAATGATCGTAGCAATCAAATAGTGATTCCGGGAGGAACCGATCGAATGAACTCCATACGTCACCTTTGCCAGGGCGGAACCGCTGCTGAGCGGGTAAGAACGGTATTAGGCGAAAGTGTGCTCGAGATCCGGGACGATTACGCGATTGGTCCTCTGGTTGACGTTGATTCGTCTTCGCCTGACGCACGAATTGCTTTCTGGGCCGAGCTTTTCGCTTGGGACGAGGAAATACTGTCGGAAATGCGTACCGAATTTCGCGACGTCAACGAGGTGCTGGCGAATCTAGGGCGAGAAGCGACTGAGGTCGTTATCTGGGCTGGCTCGAATCCAATCGAGCAGGCGATGCGTCGCCGTATGCATTGGTGGCTGCAAGATGCACCGGTGTTGATAACGGAAGTACTTGTTGACACTCCGGTAGCAGTCGTTTCCATCGAGCACCTGCACTCACGCTTCGAGCGACGAACGCCATCGACGATTGAAGATCGCAGGCGACTGGCTGCTGATTGGGCAGCGTTGCGGGAGAAGGGGCACGGCGTCAGAATATGGGAAGCCGATTGTCTGTCCGAGCGCCCGATTGACCACTATGATACTCACCTGCTGTCTCTTGTTGGAACCGAGCCTGCGAAATTTCTAAAGGTGCTCGGCCAGGCAATGGCCGCCACAGGGCGAACTGACTCGTTTTGCGAATGGCGCTTTGCAGCGCTCATCCAGACAGGCCAAATGTCACTGACACACGCCGACATGCAGGACTGGCGTTCGGCAACCCGCCCTCGGGTATCCATTAGCATTCGGCATCGCGACTCAATGGTGCGCAGTCTATCCACTTAGAGGACTGTGCGCAGATTTGCGGAGACACCTCTCACAAAAAGCAAAAATGTGCTGTGGCCGCACACCGGCTGAGACATTTGAGGGTGGAAAGAAAATCTGGCAGGCCAAAATGATTAATTGAATTTGACCTGACAGTCACTACCGGAAACCCGGTTACTGTCAGATCAAGTCGGAACGGCTGTCTCAAGGACCAAGTGCAACACCTGATGTAAGGTGTCGCCATGCCAACGAAGTACACACATCTCAGCACTGAGTAGCGCGTCGCCATCATGGTGATGCAGCTTCAACAACTCACTCTGCGAGCTATCGCCGTTTTGCTAAGGCGTCATCCCAGTACCATTAGCCGTGAGATCAGGCGTCACAGCCAACTGGGGCGATACGATTCAGCTCACGCCGCAAGCAGGGCACGAGTGCTACGTCACACTCCGCGCCGTCAGTCTCGCTTGTGCTCTAGCTCTGAGCTGTTCCAAGTGATCATAGAAATGTTGCGCATTGGCTGCTCACCCCAGCAAATCGCCAGCAGACTACGCTGTATCTGGCCCGATCACCCCGAGCGACATGTGAGTCACGAAACCCTCTACCTGGCAATTTATGCCTATCCGCGAGGGGAGCTGAAACGCCAGCTCATCAGCTACTTGCGCCAAGGCAAGGGCAAGCGTCGCCCGCGGACCCAGAGCGCCATACGTCGAGAGCGCTATCCTGCGGAGCTCAGCATTCACTTGCGCCCACCGGAAGTCGCAGACCGCCTTGTCCCCGGCCACTGGGAAAACGACCTGGTCATCGGGGCCAACAATCGCTCCGCTGTCGCCACGATGGTTAAGCGCACCAGCCGTTTCGTGATCCTGGCAAAACTCGACGCACCGACCGCCGATGCAGCCGCTCAAGCCATTACCCGAGAAATGTCGCGGATGGTGCCATCATTGCTGAAAACCATGACACACGACCAAGGCAGTGAAATGGCCCGTCACGCCGAAATCACGGCCCACACCGGCATGAAGATTTACTTTGCAGATCCGCACAGCCCATGGCAGCACGCCAGCACGGCAGCAATGAAAACACCAATGGCTTACTGCGCCAGTATTTGCCAAAAGGCACGGATCTCTCCTTGGTCACCCAGGAGCGACTGGACGAAATTGCCGACATGCTGAACACTCGACCACGCCAGACGCGGAGCTGGAAATTTCCGGTCGAAGTACTGGTTGATTACCTTCAGCTATTAGCGAGCAACAAGCTCGAAACCATCAACTGACTGTTGCACTTGGTCCTTGAGACCGCCCACCCTAGGCTCTGTACGAAATCCGCCGAAACTCATTTGACTCCCACAAACGTCAGGAATCAGTAGAGTCCGCGTCCATCAAAGGCAGGAGCCCACGATGGCCAAACGGTACGAACTTCCCGACGTAGCCTGGGATCTGGTTGCAGACATCTTCAGTGAAGCCCGCCGAAACGGACGCCCACGGGCAGATGATCGGCTGATGCTCAACGGCGTGCTGTGGGTGCTCTGTTCAGGCGCCGCCCTGACGTGACATGCCCGAGCGCTTCGGCCCGTGGTCAACGGTGTATCAACGCTTTCGCGACTGGCCTAATCGCGGGGCTTTCGAGCAGATGCTCAAGCGACTTCACATCCGGTTGAGCGAGCAAGGCTTGATCGATTTGGAAACCTAGATGATTGACGTCTACTGACGTTCGTGCAACCCGAGCCACATCAGGCGCTGGGAAAAAAGGGGGCCTGAAGAACCACAAGACCATGCACTCGGGCGCAGTCGGGGCGGCCTGACGACCAAGATTCACATGTTGTGCGATGCCAATGGCGTGCCGCTGCGCTTTCTATTATCAGTCGGGCAAGCAAGTGATATCGCTTATGCCCAACCGTTGCTGGATGAGGCTTACATTCCAGGCCTGTGCGGTCGTCCCCGCAATCGCTGCCGCTGGTTGCTGGCCGACAAGGGCTATGACGCCGAAGCCCTGCGCCGCTACTGTGATCGTTACCGGATGCCGCCGATAATCCCGCTGCGCAGCATGAAGCCCAAGCCGAGGCCGGGCTCGCCAAGACTGTTTGATCGCCCCAAGTACCGGCAGCGCAACATCATTGAGCGCATGTTCGGGTGGCTGAAGGAAAACCGCCGCATCGTTACGCGCTTCGACAAACTCGCGAAAAGTTATGCAGCGATGGTCTCACTGGCTTGTGCCATGCGGTGTTTGCGACATTACTTTTTGTACAGAGCCTAGAACCTCATCACATCTGACCTGCAAGAGGAGTTCAGTATGTAAATAAGGTGTTTAAATCATAGAGGTTATTAACTTTTTTGTGGATTGGCTTGGAGTTTGTTTAATTTAATCAAATAGTTGGGTTGGGTATTTACATTTTTAGTCGGCAGAATGGCAGAACCCGGCCGGGTAGTCGTAGTGGGCGTGGTGCGTGCCGCCGGCCAGGTGGCAGGCCAGTCCATGTTCCAGTGCTTGTTCGGCCGCCAGCAATGAACCGCCGACCGCCCGCACCGTCCTGCGGGCCAGGGCTTCGTTCCAGGGCAGGCCGAGGCGCCGCTGGTCTTCGCGGGACAACCCGCCGCTCATGTAGCGTTCGATATACGCAGGGTCATGAGCGAGGGCGATAATCTCGGCAGGGCAGAGTTCCGGGCGCAGCAGGTCGGCGTCCCGGGTCAGACCGCTGTCCACCAGGTGATCGCGCAGCAGGCGAAACTTGTCCATGGGGAAGCGATGGCCCGCCGGGAACTCGGGACTGTAGTCTTCGTGGTAGATCAACGGCAGGGGCATGTCGGATTTATCTGGGAAGGCCTGTAGGAATCAGTGAAGGATCCTACCAGCGATGTAGACTCGGAGCATGGAATTGGAGGAGCACGATGGAGCCGATACTGGAACTCGAAAGCGCACGACTGCTGCTGAGGCAATGGCGCGATGAGGATTTGCCGGAGTTTGCGGCGATGTGTGCCGATCCACAGGTGATGCGTTATTTTCCGGCGCCGTTGAGTCGACTGGAAAGCGCTTCGCTGATCGGGCGGATTCGCGGGCATTTTGCCGAGCACGGTTTCGGTCTCTGGGCGCTGGAGCGCAAGGATACCGGCCAGTTCATCGGGTTTACCGGGCTGGCGGAAGTTAACTTCGATGCAGCGTTTGTGCCGGCCATCGAGATCGGCTGGCGCCTGGCCCGCGAGCATTGGGGGCTGGGTTACGCCAGTGAGGCCGCGTGGACCGCTCTGCGCTGTGGCTTTGATCGGTTGGCGCTGAAGGACGTCGTGGCCTTCACCACGCAAACCAATTTGCCGTCGGAGAAAGTCATGCAGGCCATCGGCATGCACCATGATTCAGCCAATGACTTTGAGCATCCGAGGCTCGCGGTCGATCATCCGCTGCGTCACCATGTGTTGTACCGCATCACCCGTGAGCAATGGCTGCAAACCTTGCATGGATAAGCAGGCACGGACGTTTACAATGGCCGCCATTGGCGTGAGCCATTCACTGAGTCGACCGCCGCAGCCAAGACTGCGCGGCATTGCGTTGTGTGAGGAGAGCCTGAATGAGCCAAGTGTTGGAAGATCTGGTAGACCTGCTGACCCTGGAACCGATTGAAGAAAACCTGTTCCGTGGTCGCAGCCAGGATTTGGGTTTCCGTCAGTTGTTCGGCGGCCAGGTGCTCGGCCAGTCCCTGTCGGCGGCCAGTCAGACCGTTGAAGAAACGCGGCATGTGCACTCGATGCACGGTTATTTCCTGCGCCCGGGTGATGCCAAGTTACCGGTGGTGTATCAGGTTGATCGGGTTCGCGATGGCGGCAGTTTCAGCACTCGTCGGGTGACGGCGATCCAGAAGGGCAATCCGATTTTCACTTGCAGTGCTTCCTTCCAGTACGACGAAGAAGGCTTCCAGCATCAGACTGAAATGCCACAAGTGGTCGGCCCGGAAAACCTGCCGTCGGAGCTGGAACTCACCCAGCAGCGCGCGCACTTGATCCCCGAGCACATGCGCGAAAAACTGCTGTGCCCGAAACCGATCGAAGTCCGCCCGGTGACCGAGAAAGATCCCTACAACCCGCAAGCGGCTGACCCGATCAAGTACGTGTGGTTTCGTGCTGACGGTGCCCTGGCCGACTCGCCGGCGCTGCACAAATACCTGCTGGCCTACGCCTCGGACTTCGGGCTGCTGACCACCTCGCTGCTGCCCCACGGCAAATCGGTCTGGCAGAAAGACATGCAGGTCGCCAGCCTCGACCACGCACTGTGGTTCCATTCGGACTTGCGCGCCGATGACTGGTTGCTCTATGCCATGGACAGCCCGTGGGCCGGCAATTCCCGCGGGTTCTCCCGTGGCAGCGTGTTCAATCGCGCCGGGCAACTGGTGGCGTCGGTCACTCAGGAAGGTCTGATTCGCCATCGCAAGGATTGGGCATGAGCCTGGCCGAGGTGCGGCACTGGGTGTTCGACATGGACGGCACCCTGACGGTGGCCGTGCATGACTTCGCGGCAATTCGCGTGGCGCTGGCGATCCCGCCTGAAGACGACATCCTGACCCACCTCGGCGCACTGCCTGCCGAAGAAGCCGCTGCCAAACATGCATGGTTGCTGGCGCATGAACGGGACTTGGCGTTGGGTTCCAAGCCGGCGCCGGGTGCCGTGGAATTGGTGCGTGAACTGGCCGGGCGCGGGTATCGCCTCGGCATCCTCACGCGCAATGCTCGCGAACTGGCTCACGTGACACTGGAAGCAATCGGCCTGGCCGACTGCTTCGCGGTCGAGGACGTGCTGGGCCGTGACGAAGCGCCGCCAAAACCGCATCCCGGTGGTTTGCTGAAGTTGGCCGAGGCCTGGAGGGTGCCGGCGCGCGAGATGGTGATGGTCGGGGATTACCGCTTCGACCTGGATTGCGGTCGAGCGGCGGGCACGCGGACGGTGCTGGTGAATTTGCCGGAAAACCCGTGGCCGGAGTTGGCGGATTGGCATGCGGCTGATTGTGTGGCGTTGCGGCAGATGTTGTTGGTTTGATTTTTAAGATCAAAAGATCGCAGCCTTCGGCAGCTCCTACAGGGGGCGCGATTCCAATGTAGGAGCTGCCGAAGGCTGCGATCTTTTTGCTGTTATTGAAACAACACCTTCTGCCCCTCGGGCGACGTAAACATCCCATCCCCGTCATGCCCAACCCCGGGCACTTCGACCAGGCGCTGATTCACCCCTTGTGGATTGCGCCGCAGCAAATAGTCGAAAAAGTTGTGTCCGCGAATCAGCCGATAAGCCCCTTGAGCCTCAGCTTCGCAGCCTTTGTCGAGCGCCGGATGCTGCGGGTCAGTGTCCTGCTGGCCGAGCAGATAAATCACGTCACGCTTGATGTAATTGCCTTCAATCTGCGAAGCCGTTTGCCCACCGGCATAGATCGGCATGTCCGTCAGACCATACTTCCAGCGATTGAAACCGGGGCACTGTGCATGAATGAACGCCACCGGTCGCTGCTCATTGAAGTAGGCGTAGGACGACGGGTTGGCCACCACGTAGCGAATCTTTACGCCGGCGGCAGTCAGCGCCGGTTGATCGTGCGCCAGCAGCGCATAACGCTGAACAACCTGGCCGCCGCCGGAGTGACCGGCGACGACGATTTGCTTCACGTCCGGAAATTGTCGGCGATCGCTGATCCGCTCGATGATTTGGTCGAGTGCCGCGTAGGCACTCACCGGAAACGGGCCTGTGGATAACCCTCCGGCCATCCAGTCATTGCCATGCCAGCGCAATACGCTGTCCGGCAGCGGGTGACGAACGATGTCGGTTTCATTGAGAAACTGCGGGGCGATCACCAGCGTCGTCGCGCTTTGCCCAGCGGCTTCAGCCGCTTTCTCGCCGCTGCGGCGGTAGGTTTCAGCGTTGCGCAATCGACCATGGATGATGATCAGCACCCGTTCGATTTTCGCCGGCGCCGGGCCGAGGCCCACCGCCATCTCACCTTCTTTCAAGAGTAGGCGCCCGGGGCTGATCTCTTTGACCCCGTGCTCGTCAGCCTGGGCAGTTGCGCAGGCGATCAACAGAACCAGCAGCCATCTATGCATTTACAGGTTTTTCGCCGCAAAGGTATCGCACTGGCCAACCTGGCCCTGGGCGAAACCGGTTTTGAACCAGCGCACCCTTTGCGCTGACGTGCCATGGGTAAACGAGTCGGGGACCACGCGGCCCTGACTTTGCTGCTGCAAGCGGTCGTCGCCAATGGCATTGGCGGCGTTCAAGGCTTCCTCGATGTCACCGGGTTCCAGCCAGTTCAGACGTTTCTGAGCATTGTTGGCCCAGACCCCGGCCAGGCAATCGGCCTGAAGCTCCTGGCGCACCAGTAAACCACCGTCGCCTTCCATCTGCCGACCTTGTTGGCGAGCAGCCTGAATTTTCGCGGAAACGCCGAGCAACGTCTGAACATGGTGTCCGACTTCATGAGCGATCACGTAGGCCTGAGCGAAGTCGCCCGCCGCGGAAAAGCGTTGCGACATTTCCTGGAAGAACGCCATGTCCAGATAAACCTTCTGGTCGGCCGGGCAGTAGAACGGGCCGGTCGCCGAAGTGGCCAGGCCGCACGCTGAGTTCACGCGGTTGCTGAACAGAACCAGGGTCGGGTTCTTATATTGTTTGCCGGCCTGCTGGAAAATCTGGCCCCAGGTGTCCTCGGTATCACCGAGGATCGAGCGCACGAACTCGGCCTGTTCGTCATTGGCCGGTGGCGCCTTGCGAGTCTGTGTCGTGGCCGGCGCCGATTGCTCGGTCATTTGCCCGGTCAGTTGTCCGAGGATCTGCAACGGATCCTGGCCGGTCATCCAGCCGATCCCGACGATCAACAGGATCGCCGTCAGGCTCAAGCCCTTGCCGCCGCCAAAGCGCATCCCGCCGCCACCACCACCACCGCCGCCGACATCACCACCACGGGCATCGACCACGTTGTCGCTGCGTCGGCCTTTTTCCATAGCATGTGAGAATCCTCATGTTGTTCGTGGTGATGAGTGTTGCTGGTGGGTAGGCGTGGCGCCAGTCCGGTCGTCCATCTTTTGCCGTGTACGCTAGCATTACGGCGACGTATTCGACGTTACGGGGAAAACTGCAGCGTTGTATTGAGCGTGAATACCCCGGCGAATTCCGTCAGCCGCCGGGTATTTGTCGGATGGGTGGAGGGATTACTGGTCGAACGCGTCCCACACGGGCGCAAAGTCCGGATTGACCTGACGTTCGCGCTTGGACAAACCGGCAATCAACGTGCGGTCTTCATCATCGAGTTTGACGTCGAGGGCTTGCAGATTAGCCAGTTGATTGGCCTTGCTGCTGGCCTTTGGGATCGCCGCGACGTAGGGCTGATCAAGCAACCACTTCAGCGCCACTTGGGTCGGCAATACGCCGTGCTTGGCGGCGATTTGCTGGATCTGCGGGATGTCCGAAACCTTATTACGCGCCAGCGGCGTGTAGGCCGTCAGCGCCAGGTCGTGTTGACGGGCGTAGTTCAGCAGGGTGTTTTGTCCGAGCAGGACGTGGTACTCGACCTGAATGGCTGACAGCGGTGCGCCCAGTTCCTCGATGACTGTGCGCAGCAGCGGCAGCGGAAAATTCGCCACGCCGATATTACGCGCCAGGCCTTGTTCCTTGAACGACACCAGGGTTTCAATCGTACGCACCAGGTCCCAATCGGTGGTCGGCCAATGGATCATGAACAGGTCGACGTAATCGCTGCGCAACGCCTTGAGGCTACGGTCTATGGAATGACGCATGGCATCTGGTTGCAACTGATCCCACCAGACCTTGGTGGTGACGTGAATCTGCTCACGAGGCGTAGGACTGTTCACCAGTGCTTGCCCGACGGCATCTTCGTTGTTGTAGGCCGCTGCCGTGTCGATGTGTCGATAACCCAACGCCAGGGCTTGCTCCACGGCACGGGTGCATTCCTCGCCGAGCATCGGCCAGGTGCCGAGCCCGAGTTTGGGCATGTTCAAACCGTGTGCGTTAACGATGCGTTGCATGGTCGTTCTCCTGTTCATAAGCCGTGATACCGGCGATGTGGCGTGCGGCGATGTAGCCGAACGTCAGCGCCGGGCCGAGATTGATGCCACCGGCGGGGTAGTGCCCGCCCATGATGCTGGCCATGTCGCCGCCGGCGGCGTACAGCCCGGCGATGGCGTGGCCGCGATCATCGAGGACCTGGGCGTGTTCGTTGACCTTCAGGCCGGCGAACGTGCCGAAGCAGCCGGGCTGGACCTTCACCGCGTAAAACGGCCCTTGTTCGATCGGGGCGACGCATGGGTTGGGATGGTGCGAGACGTCTCCCTGTTTACGGTTGTAGGGCGTTGAACCTCGCCCGAACAACGGATCTTCACCGTTGCGCGCGTGCCGGTTGTATTCGGACACGGTGCTGCTTAAACCGTTCGGGTCGATGCCGCAGGCCTGGGCGAGTGCCTCGATGGTGTTGCCGGTTTTCAGATAGCCGCTACGGATAAAGGACGACAGCGGCACCGGAAACGGCCGGGAGATACCCAAGCCATAACGTCGTTGAAATCCATGGCTGCAGATCAGCCACGAGGTCACTTCTTCGCCCGCCGGGGCCGCGTCGACCATGGCCGTCACGTAGTCGTAGTAACCGTTGGCTTCATTGACGAAGCGCCGGCCGTTGCTTAGTACGCCGATGATCCCCGGCTTGCCGCGCTCGATGATGTGCGGAAAGTGACCGACGCTGCCGTCCGGGTGCGGCACTTGCGAAACCGGCGCCCAGGCCACGGGCGAGGCGATGTCGGTGTTGACTCGCGCGCCAACGCTTTCGCCCAGGCGCAAGCCATCGCCGGATACGCCCACAGGCGGTAACGCCAGGTGCTCATGGCCGGTGGGTGTGCGAGGAAACAGGGCTTTGCGTCGCTCGATGTCATTGGCGAAACCACCGGCAGCGAGCACCACGGCATGTCGGGAGTGGATGCGGATCGAGCCTTTGTCCGTGCTGACGATGGCACCGCGCACATGATCGTTTTCGCGCAGCAACTCCGTCACCGGCGCGGATTCCCATAACAGCACGCCGAGGTCTTCGGCGGATTTTGCCAGCCGCGCCACCAAGGCCACTCCGTTGACCAGTTGCATCGCCCGACCATGAACGGCGAGGTCGAGCAGGTGTCGGGTGAAGCGCTTCGTCACGTGCCAGGCGGCCGGCAGCGAACGGGTCAAGTTAAGGAACGCCGACAGGTCTGCCCCCGCCATGATTGGCATGCCCATGAACGAAGTTTCCCGCATGGTTTTACGAAGACGCCCAAGCAACTTGCCGACTTTTCGTCCGTCATACGGCGCGGCAATCACCGAGCGTCCGCCGGTGCCGGCCCCCGGTGTGTCGCCATGAATGTCGGCAATGGCGTTACCGTCGGCAAACTGCAGGGTCGTGTGTTGTTCGAAGAACTCGACCATCCGAGGGCCGGCCTCAAGGAACGCGTCGATCATGGCTGGCGCGTAATGCTCGCCCAGTTCGTGTTTCAGGTAGGTGCGTGGTCGCTCGATGTCTTCGACGATGCCGGCGCGCCGGGCCAATGGATTGCACGGCACCCAGGCCCAGCCGCCGGACCACGCGGTGGCGCCGCCGAACCTCGAATCCTTCTCGACGACAATCACCTTCAAGCCGTGCCACGCTGCGGTGACGGCAGCCGATAGCCCGGCGGCGCCGGAGCCGACGATCAGGACATCGCAATCGATGTCTGGCAGATGATGAGATTCGGCAGGCATTGTCTGAAGCTCCAGTGCATGTGTTTTTAGAATTTGATTCCAAAAAATATAGTGACGCCGTCCCTCTCTACAACCTTCCAGCTAACAAAACGGGCGGTTATCGGACATTGGGTTCCAGATTTCGCATTCGGCGACTTGTCTTCTAGAATCGACAAAAATTTTCTCAGGAACCTCCCATGGCCGGCAGTCAGATTGAACGTGTTTTCAGCGTGCTGGAAAGCCTCACCAGCGACCCACGCGGCCTGCCGATGCAGACGCTGGCAGAGCAACTGGATATTCCGAAAAGCGCGACCCATCGTCTGCTCGCCGAGCTGATTCGATTGGGTTACGTACGTCAGAATCAAGAGACCTTGCGCTATCACTTGTCGACCAAACTGGTGGCGATGGGGTTTCGTTATCTGTCGAGCAGTGGCGCAGATATCGTGCAGCCGGTGCTTGATCGCCTGGCCCGGAAACCGGTGAGTTGGTGCGTCTCGGGGTGATCGAAGGTGAGCGCCAGATCTGGATCGCCAAGTCCCAGGGCGCACGTACCGGTTTGCGTTACGACCCGGACATGGGCCGGGATGCGCCGTTGTTCTATACCGCGTCCGGTCATGCCTGGCTGGCCTGCATGAGTGATGCCGAGGCTTTATCGCTGGTGGAGCGCCAAGGGGCAGAGCGGCCTGAAAATCTCGGGCCGAACGCACCGTGCTCCAATATTGAATTGCTTGAGCGTCTGCGGCTGGCGCGCGAGCAAGGCTATGCCTGGGTGGAGGAGAGTTCGGCGGTGGGGACCTCGGCGATTGCGGCGGTGGTCCGTCATCCGGGCGATGGGCGGGTGATTGGCGTGCTCAGCATTGCCGGGCCGAGCGCACGCATGCCCGGCGCACGGTTGCACGAGTTGGCGCCCGTGTTGTTGATGTTTACCGAGGAGTTGGCGGTGGCGAGCCTGGCCTCTGAATTGTTCGTTTGATTAAAGAGGGTGTGCGCTGTTCGCACACTTTTGCGGTTCACGAGTGTAAGAATCTGGAACCAGATTCTAAATTGTACGAGTTCACCCTCCAACAATAATCACAAGAGGATCGCTCCATGACTTCGCCCCTTCGCATCGCCCTGATCGGCGCCGGCAACATGGGCCAGCAGCATTACCAGCATTTGAAAGATCTGACGGAGGCGACCCTGTGCGCCGTGGCCGATCCAGGTTCGCAAGCGGCGAGCCTGGCGGCGGAATGGGGCGTGGGATATTTCGCCGATCATCGTCAGATGCTGGAACACGTGAAGCCAGACGCCGTGATCATCGCCAACCCGAACACGCTCCACGTCGGCACCGCGCTCGATTGCCTTGCTGTTGGTGTGCCCGTGCTGCTGGAAAAACCGGTGGGTGTGCACTTGAGTGAGGTTCGTGAGCTGGTGGCAATGTCGACAGCGACGGACGTGCCGGTGCTTGTCGGCCATCATCGCCGGCACAATCCGCTGATCGTCCGCGCTCACGAGTTGCTGCAAAGCGGCGCATTGGGGCGACTGACGACGGTCACGGCGCTCTGGCAGCTGCGCAAACCTGATGGCTATTTCGAGATTCCCTGGCGGCGAGAGGCGGGTGCCGGGATGTTGCTGACTAACCTGATTCACGACCTCGACCTGTTGCGTCATCTGTGTGGCGAAGTGCTGCAGGTGCAGGCCATCACCAGCAATGTGGTGCGCGGTTTTGCCAATGAAGATTGCGCGGCGGTATTGCTGCAATTCGCCAACGGCGCACTGGGTAGTTTGACCGGTTCGGATGCGGTTGCGGCGCCCTGGAGTTGGGAGCTGGGTTCCGGGGAGAACCCTGTGTATCCGCGCCAGGTCGATCAGCCGTGTTATTTGCTGGCCGGCACCGGCGGTGCCTTGAGTATTCCGCAGCTCAAGCGCTGGCATTACGCCGGGGCTGACGGGGGATGGCATCAAGCGTTGCTGCCGGTACAGGAAAATTTCAACGCCGATGATGCCTTGCGTTTGCAGTTGCAGCATTTCGTACGCGTTGCGCGGCGGGAAGTCGAGCCACTGGTGAGCGTCGCCGATGCTGCCCGGACCTTGGCGTTGATTGAAGCCATCCGCGAAGCCGCCGAAACCGGTCGCGCCTGCGCACCAGAATTGATCGAGGGATAAGCATGAACGAGCGAATTTTCTCCCTGGCCAGCCTGACAGTGTTGGAATTGTCACCGCCGGACATGGTCGATGTCGCCGCCAGGGTTGGTTACAGTCATGTCGGATTACGGCTGGTTCCGGCGACACCTGAGGAACATCACTTTGCGCTGGTAGCCGATGTCGATTTACGACGTAGGACTCTGGCCCGTCTGCGTGACACGGGCATTCGTGTCCTGGATGTGGAAATCCTGCGGCTCAAGCCGGAGACTGTCGTCGCCGAGTTGGAGAACATTCTGGCGGTCGGCGCCGAGTTGGGTGCCAGCGAGTTGCTGGTGGCCGGTAACGATCCTGACGAGCAGCGGCTCACCGAAAATTTCGCCAGACTGTGTGATCTGGCGGCGCGTTACGGGCTTCATCCGCATCTGGAGTTCATGCCCTGGACCGATGCACGCAATCTTGAGCAGGCTGCACGCATTGTCGAAAGCGCCGGCCGTGAAAACGGCGGGGTGTTGGTGGACGCCTTCCATTTCGACCGTTCGGGTTCGCGGCTGGAAGATCTGGCCAGGGTCGCCCCGTCGCGGTTACGGTATGCGCAGTTGTGTGATGTCGCGGGGCCGAGGCCGGCGGACATGACGGAGATTCTGCGCCAGGCACGTAATGAGCGGCGATTCCCTGGGGATGGCGATTGTGATTTGCCGGGTTTGCTCCGGTGTTTGCCGGCCGATATACCGTTAAGCCTGGAAATCCCGACCGTGCAATTGCTGGAACAAGGCGTCAGCGGTTTGCAGCGGGCGCAGATGGCGTTGAGTAAAACCCGCGAGTTGCTGGCGCGACTGTAAGCAGCGCTGCGCACCTATCGCGGGCAAGCCACGTTCCCACAGGTTCGCTACTGACTTTGGGGGGCGCGTGGCTTGCCTGCGGTGCTTTTGACTTTAAAAAAGGAAATCACATGACCATCAGCACCCCCTCTCTGGTGTTAACAAACCCTTCAAGGGGATTTTACTGATCGTCGCCGCGACCTTCCTGTTTTCCAGCCATGACGCGTTGTCGAAATACCTCTCCGGGTTCTACCCGATCATCATGGTGGTCTGGGCCCGTTACCTGGTCCACACCTTGTTGATGGCGGGGATTTTTCTGCCGCAATCCGGGTTGCGCGTCCTACGCACCAAACGGCCATTGCTGCAGTTGGCCCGAGCGTTGTGCCTGCTGGGCACCAGCCTGTTTTTCACCACCGGTTTGTTGTACATCCCTTTGGCCGAAGCCACGGCGGTCAACTTTCTTGCACCGGTACTGGTCACCGCGCTGTCGGTGCCGCTGCTCAAGGAACACGTTACCCGTGGCCAATGGATCGCGGTGATTTGCGGTTTTGTCGGCGTGCTGATCATCGTCCACCCCGGGGGAGAACTGTTCACCCCGGCGGTGTTGCTGCCGTTCTGCTCGGCGATGTTTTTCTGCTTCTATCAGTTGCTCACCCGCAAGCTCAGCCAGATCGACAGCCCGACCACCAGCAACTTCTTCGCCGGCTTGTGCAACACCCTGGTGATGAGTGCGCTGGTGCCGTTTTTCTGGCAGTTGCCAAGCCTCGGTCATGGGGTGTTGATGCTGGCGCTGGGGAGCTGCGGGATGACCGCGCATTTGTTCCTGACCCAGGCGTTCCGTTACGCCGCACCGGCATTGCTGGCGCCGTTTGGTTATTGTCAGATTGTGTTTGCCGGGCTGCTGGGCTGGCTGGTGTTTTCCCATACGCCGACCCTGACCACGGTGGTCGGTATCGCCGTTATTTGTTGCAGCGGCCTGGCGGCGGCGTGGCAGCAGAGTCGTCGGTGAAAGACCTGTGGGAGCGAGCCTGCTCGCGAAGGCGATATACCCATCAACATCGATGTTGAATGACAATCCGCTTTCGCGAGCAGGCTCGCTCCCACATGGTCAGTGATTACTTTCTTACTCGGTGACGGCAGGAATCTTGCGCGGTGCCATGAAGTACATCCAGATCAGCGCGATGAAGTACATCGCCGGAATCATGGTGAACAGCACGGTGTAGTTGTTGTTGGTCACCGTCAGGATGTGCCCGACCAACTGCGTCATGAACATCCCGCCGACGGCCGCGCACATGCCGCCGAAGCCGAACACCGTGCTCATCATGTGTTTAGGCGTGTAGTCCATCACCAGGCTCCAGATGTTCGCGGTCCAGGCCTGGTGCGCACCGATGGCCAGGGAGATGGCGAACACCGCGACCCACAAGTTGCTGGAACCCGCCGCCATGATCACGCCGATGATGCAGCAGGCGAACAGGAACATGGACATCAGTCGCGCCTTGATCGGGTTGACTCCGCGGCCGATCAGGAACGAGGACAGAATCCCGCCGCCGACGCTGCCGAAGTCCGCCGTCAGGTAAATGATGATCAGCGGGATGCCCATCTGGGTCACGTTGATGCCCAGGTTGTATTGCTGATTGAGGAACGGAGGCAGCCAGTAAAGGTAAAACCAGAACACCGGCGCGGTCATCGAGTAGGCGAGGGCGAAGGCCCAGGTGCCACGCATGCGCAGGATTTTCGAGAACGGGACGCGGGATTGTTCCGGCTCGACTTCCTTCTGGATGTAGTCCAGTTCCGACTGTTTAACGCTCGGGTGATCTTCAGGATTGAAGTACTTCAAACCCCAGAACACCAACCAGATCCCGCCCAATGCCGACATGCACAGGAACGCCGCCTGCCAGCCCCATGCGTGAAGAATCAGCGGCAACAGCATCGGGGTGAACATCGCACCGACGTTGGTCCCGGCGTTGAAGATGCCGGTGGCCACGGCGCGCTCGCCCGCCGGGAACCACAACCGGGTGGTTTTCACACATGCCGGGTAGTTCGCAGCCTCGGTCAAACCAAGAATAAACCTGCACACCATAAAGCCTGCGGCCGACGTGGCCAGGCCATGGGCACCGGTGGCCAGGCTCCAGAGCAGTACCGCGCAGAAGAACACCCGTTTAACGCCGACCCGATCGATCAACCGGCCTTGCAGCACAAAGCCGATGGCGTAGCCGACTTGAAACCAGAAGTTGATGTTGGCGTAGTCCATCGCCGTCCAGCTCATTTCCTTGGCCAGGATCGGCTGCATGACGCCCAGGGCGGCACGGTCTATGTAGTTCAGGGTGGTGGCGAAAAACACTAGCGCCAGCATGCCCCAACGGGTTTTGCCGACCGCCATGGCGCCGCGGATCTTGTCGCCGATGCCGCTACTGGCAGGAGTCATGGAGGAACGCTCCATGGGAGAGCTTTGAGAAGGAGTCATGTAGGCCACCCGATTATTTTTATGTGGTGTTCTAGGTCTTTGGTAACCGAGCCGGTGGTTCATGACCGGTCTCAATGTGCTGCCGATGTTGGGCAGTGGACGAAAAATCGTCAATTCGCCTATTGCCATTGTGTTCGATAATCGCCCATAAAACTAACCGGATAGTACACTTTGAATTGCTGTGCGGGTTCTTGCAGCCAATAATTTACCCCACGAAAAACGCGGCCCTTGTAGGAGCTGTCTCGTGAAACGAGGCTGCGATCTTTTGATCTTGTTTTCGAAAGGCAAAATCAAAAGATCGCAGCCTCGTTTCACTCGGCAGCTCCGGCAGATAGTAACGCGTGCAATGCCTCTAACAAGATGATCTCCACCCACCGGGAGTCGACATATGCAGCGTTCCATTGCCACCGTTTCCTTGAGCGGTACCCTGCCGGAAAAACTTGAAGCCATCGCCGCCGCCGGGTTTGACGGGGTGGAGATTTTCGAGAATGACCTGCTCTACTACGACGGCAGTCCCCGTGAAATTAAACAGATGTGCGCCGATCTCGGGATCGCCATCACGCTGTTTCAACCCTTCCGGGATTTTGAAGGCTGCCGCCGAGATCGGCTGCCGCGCAATCTGGAACGGGCGGAACGCAAGTTCGACCTGATGCAGGAGCTGGGCACCGATCTGGTGCTGGTCTGCAGCAATGCTTCGGCTGACTCCCTCGGCGATGAACACATCCTGGTGGATGACTTGCGTTTGCTGGCCGAGCGGGCCGGCGCCCGTGGCTTGCGAATCGGTTACGAAGCCCTGGCCTGGGGCCGTCACGTTAATATTTATCAACAGGTCTGGAACATCGTCCGTCAGGCCGATCACCCCAGTCTCGGTGTGTTACTGGACAGCTTTCACACGCTCTCGCTCAAGGGCGATCCGAGCGCCATCGCCGAGATTCCGGGCGACAAGATTTTCTTCGTGCAAATGGCCGACGCGCCGATCCTGGCCATGGACGTGTTGGAGTGGAGTCGGCACTTTCGATGCTTCCCCGGCCAGGGCGAATTTGATCTGGCGGGTTTCCTCGCGCCGATTATCAAGAGTGGCTACACCGGGCCGCTGTCGTTGGAAATCTTCAACGATGGCTTCCGCGCCGCGCCGCCACGGGCCAACGCCGCCGACGGTTTGCGCTCGTTGCTGTACTTGGAAGAGAAAACCCGCCAGCGCCTGGCCCAGGAAGCCAAGCCTGTGGCCAACGTCGATATCCTGTTCGAGACCCCCAAGGCCAGCGAGTACAACGGCATCGAGTTTCTTGAGTTCGCCGTGGATGAAAGCCTCGGCGCCAAGCTCTCGCACTGGCTGGAGCGGCTGGGTTTCGTCAAGGCCGGGCAACATCGCTCCAAGAGCGTCAGCCTGCTGCGCCAGGGCGATATCAACCTGATCCTCAACTCCGAACCGTACTCCTTCGCCCACAGCTTTTTCGAAGCCCACGGCCCGTCGTTGTGCGCCACCGCCGTGCGGGTCAAGGACAGCAATAGTGCCTTGGCGCGCGCCGTGGCCTATAAAGGCCAGCCTTATCGTGGACTGGTCGGTCCCAACGAGCTTGAGCTGGCCGCGGTGCGCGCACCGGATGGCAGCCTGATTTACCTGGTGGACCAGGACGCCGATGTCTACGGCACCGATTTCAATCTGCAACCGAGGGCCACGGCCAGCGGCGGCCTCAAGCGCATCGACCACATGGCCATGGCGCTGCCGGCTGACAGCCTCGACAGTTGGGTGCTGTTCTATAAAAGCCTGCTGGATTTCGAGGCGGATGACGAGGTGGTGCTGCCCGATCCGTACGGTCTGGTGAAGAGCCGGGCGCTGCGTAGCCGTGACAGTTCGATCCGCTTGCCGCTGAATATTTCCGAGAATCGCAACACCGCGATCTCACACGCGCTGTCGAGTTATCGCGGCTCCGGGGTGCATCACATCGCCTTCGATTGTGACGACATCTTTGCCGAAGTCAGCCGTGCGAAAGAGGCGGGCGTGCCGTTACTGGACATCCCGCTCAACTACTATGATGACCTGGCCGCGCGGTTCGATTTTGATGATGAGTTCCTCAGCGAACTGGCCTACTTCAACGTGCTTTACGACCGTGATGCCCAGGGTGGCGAGTTGTTCCATGTGTACACCGAGCCGTTCGAAGGGCGGTTCTTCTTCGAGATCATTCAACGCAAGAACGTCTATGCCGGTTACGGTGCGGCCAACGTCGCGGTGCGCCTTGCCGCGATGGCAAAATCGCGAAGTGGTGCCGTACGTCAGGCAAAGTTGTAGGAAAATCGTAAACACAGCGTTAAACCGCCGCCGCGCGGCTTCCTTCACTGTGCGGCGCGGCCCATAATCGCCAGCTTGTGCAGTAATGGCCGTGAGCCCGCAATGACAATAACTTCAGAACTCCCCGTTGCCACCGACGAACCGCTTGTCGAGCCTCGCAAGAGTCGCAAGAACAACCCGGAAAAGACCCGCGAAAACATCCTTCAAGAAGCGATTGTGGAGTTCGTCCAGCAAGGGCTTTCCGGCGCTCGCGTCGATGCAATCGCCGAACGTATCCATACCTCAAAACGCATGATCTATTACTACTTCGGCAGTAAGGAACAGCTCTATATCGAGGTACTGGAAAAGCTTTACGGGGATATCCGCAGCACGGAAAACCGTCTGCACCTGGCCGAACTGGCGCCGATGGAGGCGATTCGCCGACTGGTGGAATTCACCTTCGATCACCATGATCGCAACGTCGATTTCGTGCGGATCGTCAGCATTGAAAACATTCACAACGCCGAGTACGTGAAGCGCTCCGATGCGATCAAGGCGATGAATAACACCATCCTTGATTCTCTGGGCGATATCCTGCGTCGCGGCGCTGAAGACGGTCTGTTCCGCGCCGGCCTTGAGCCGCTGGATGTGCATTTGTTGATCAGTTCGTTCTGCTTCTATCGCGTGTCTAACCGCCATACCTTTGGTGAGATTTTCCAGGTCGACTTGCCGGATGAAGGCGTCAAGCAGCGTCATCGGGAGATGATTTGCGAGTCGGTGTTGCGGTATTTGCAGGCCTGAACATTTTTAAAAGATCGCAGCCCCTGTAGTGTAGGCGCTGCCGAAGGCTGCGATCTTTTGATCTTCACCCATTCATGCTTTGAAAATGCGCCAACATCCGCTGCGCATCCGGCACCACGCCACTGAACAACTCAAACGCCTTCACTGCCTGAAACACTGCCATGTTGCCACCATCGAGTGTCCGGCAACCCAGGGCGCGAGCGCTGCGCAGCAGTTCGGTTTCCAGCGGGAAGTAAACAATCTCCGCCACCCACATTTCAGTTCTCAACAGCGCCACCGGCACCGGCGTGCCTGGCAGCTTTTTCATGCCCATGGGCGTGGTATTCACCAGACCATCGGCCACGGCCAGGGTGCTCGCCAGATCATGCCCGGCCACCGCCCTCCGGGCACCAAAATGCTGATTGAGGTTGTTCGCCAGCGCCTGTGCCCGGCTGTCATCGACATCGAAAATGCTCAGTTGCTGGACGCCTTCGCTCAGTAGCGCGTGGGCCACCGCCGCGCCCGCGCCACCGGCGCCCATTTGGACGACACGTTCACGAACGACGTCCTTCAATCCCCGGCGAAAACCTTCGGCAAACCCCAGGCAATCGGTGTTGTGGCCAATGCGTTTTCCATCCTTGAGCACCACCGTGTTGACCGCGCCAATGCATCGGGCTTCCACAGACAATTCGTCGAGCAACGCAATGATGGCCTGCTTGCACGGGAAGGTGATGTTCAGCCCGGTGAAATTCATGCGCTCGGCGGCCATCAGCAAGTCGGGCAGGGCGTTGAAATCAAGCTTCAGTTGGTCGAGGTCGATCAAGCGATAGAGGTAACGCAGGCCTTGGGCATCGCCTTCATGTTCGTGCAACGCCGGCGTGCGAGACGCCTGGATGCCAGCACCGATCAGACCGGCGAGTACCACGGTGTTGTGTGTCATGGCGTGCATCCCTTCAAGCGCTGACTGAAATGCTCCAGCGCCAGGCGATAACCGTGGCTGCCGAAACCTGCCATAACGGCCGTGGCGATGGCCGAGACAAAGGAGTGGTGACGGAACGGTTCGCGGGCGTGGACGTTGGACAGGTGAACTTCGATCACCGGCAGTTCGCTGGCCACCAAGGCGTCGCGAATCGCCACCGAGGTGTGCGTCCATGCCGCCGGGTTGATGACAATCCCGGCGCAGCGGCCGCGGGCAGCGTGAATCCAGTCGAGCAATTCGCCTTCGTGGTTGGTCTGGCGGAACTCCACCGCCAGGCCGAACTCCTCGGCAGCACGACCGCACAACGCGGAAATGTCGGCCAGGGTTTCGTGGCCGTAGGTCGCCGGTTCACGGGTGCCAAGCAGGTTCAGGTTCGGGCCGTTGAGCACCAGAACGATAGGGGGCATGGGTGACTCTCCACTTATTGTTTTTGGCATGGGCTGTCAGTTTCAGCCTGTGGTGTTAAATTGTACTAGTTGGTTACTTTGGTCAAATTAAGAGGTCGTGTGACGGGCTTTTGTGGGCGGTGATCGGACATAAGAAAAAGCTCGCAGCCTTCGGCAGCTCCTACAGGTGCGATCTTTTAACGCGGCAAATGCTCAACCAGAAAATCGATGAAAGCCCTCAGGCGCAATGGCACATGCCGGCTCTGCGGATAGAGCAGGGTGAAGGGGCGCGAACGACCGCTGCATGATTGATTACGCCGGGGATCAAATGAAGAGTCTGGCTCTGTGTTTATCAAATGCCAGCGCATTAATACAACCGTTATCACGAAAGGATTGCTTACTATTTTCTGGCGTAGCGGGCAGGGCGGTGGTTGTCTCGAAAGCTAGTCTCAATCTCAGGTGATTGACTCGGGGAGTCAGCCCCAGTTGTCGGATTTACAGGGAATGTCGAGTCTTGCGGCTCATTAACCTAACGGATGGGTTATCATGAAATTATTCAGCTACAAAGGGTTGTCCGTGGTCGTGATGTTGCGCGATGAGCACTGCCCACCGCACGCGCATGTGGATGCCGGCACCTGGAGTGCACGCTTCAAATTCAGCTTTTGGCACAACGCTGTCGAGCTTTGGGATGTGGTGCCGCATTCGCGTCGCCCGCCGGTGGCGGTACTGGAAGGATTGCGTCATGCGCTTAGGCAGCCCGCTCATTTGCGTCGGGCCCGCGGCATCTGGTGGGACAAGTTGCACACCGTCTGCCTCGACAATCAGTTGTGGGATTGGGAGAGCAACGAGGTCGTGGTGATAAAACGGCTCGCCAGCACGACCTACATGATTGGCTCGGCGTGTTACGAGCCCGAGAAGAACAAGACCCTGCTGGCCCTGATGGGGGCACCGGAGGGCGTGGAGATCGAATTATGAAAACGATTAAGGCAAAAATGCAGGTGGATCGGCCAGCGACTGAAGCAGTACTGGACGAGGCGGTTGAACGGGGGCAACTTCGCCACAAAAGTGGTTTGCAGGCGACGGCGGTGACGTTTCAGGATGCGTGCCTGACGGTCAGCTTCGAGGATGGCACTGGCGTGTTGTTACCTGTGAAGCTCTTCCCTGAACTCGATAGTTTTGAGGCCGAGGATTTTGCCCGTCTGGCGGTCGGTTTTTCTGGCACTGCACTCTGCCATGAGGTGAAGGACCTGCACGTCTCCATTGCCGGGATGATTTCAGCCAGCAAGCCCCTGATGAATATGGCGGCCTCGGTCATTTCCTCGCGCAATGGTCGCCAAAGCAGCGCCGCCAAGGCCGAAGCTGCACGGGCCAACGGCAAAAAGGGTGGCCGCCCGCGCAAGGTCGACGTTGTCCAATAAGCAGCACCCACAAAAAAGCCGTCATCAAGACGGCTGGTTTGTATCGGGGACCTGCTATCAACGCCGGGTCAACAACACCCCGGATTCCATGTGATGCGTCCACGGGAACTGGTCGAACATCGCGCATTGGGTAATGCGGTGTGTGTCGTGCAACTGGGCGATGTTGGCCGCCAGGGTTTCCGGGTTGCAGGAGATGTAGAGGATGTTGTCGAAGCGTCTAGTCAGTTCGCAGGTGTCCGGGTCCATGCCGGCGCGCGGCGGGTCGACAAACACGCTGCCGAACTCGTAGCTCTTGAGATCGATGCCGTGCAGGCGTCGGAACGGCCGCACTTCGTTCAAGGCTTCGGTCAGCTCTTCGGCGGACAAGCGCACCAGGGTGACGTTATCCACAGCGTTTTCGCTGAGGTTGCTCAACGCAGCGTTGACTGAGGCTTTGCTGATCTCGGTGGCCAGCACTTTGCGCACGCGAGTGGCGAGCGGCAGGGTGAAGTTGCCGTTACCGCAATACAACTCCAGCAAATCGTCAGTGCGATCGCCGAGAGCGTCGTAGGCCCAGTTGAGCATCTTCTGGTTCACGGTACCGTTAGGCTGGGTGAACGCGCCTTCCGGCTGACGGTAACTGAAGGTGCGACCGCCGACTTCCATCTGCTCGACCACGTAGTCGTGGCCGATGACTTCGCGCTTGCCCTTGGAGCGACCGATGATGCTGACGTTCAAGTCCGCCGCCAGCTTCGACGCGGCGGTGTGCCAGTGCTCGTCCAGCGGGCGGTGATAGCACAGCGTGATCATCGCATCGCCGGCCAGGGTGGTCAGGAACTCCACCTGGAACAGCTTGTGGCTCAGGGCGGCACTGGCTTGCCATGCTGCCTTGAGCTGCGGCATCAACTGATTGATGCGCAGGCTGGCAATCGGGAACTCTTCGATCAGGATCGGCGTGCGTTTGTCTTCCTGGGAAAACATCGCGTAGTGACGCTCGCCGGCTTCGCGCCACAGGCGAAACTCCGCGCGCAGGCGGAAGTTCTTCAGTGGCGAGTCGAATACTGCAGGTGCTGGTGCGCCGAACGGGGCCAGCAGGTCACGCAAGCGCGTGACCTTTTCTTCGAGCTGAGCGGCGTAGGCCAGGGAGTCAAAAGTCATGCGTTGAACCAACCCAACTTGATCACAAACAGAATCGACAGAATCACCAGTGCCGGGTTCAGCTCACGAGCGCGCCCCGACAGCAACTTGATCACGGTCCAGGAAATGAATCCGAAGGCGATGCCGTTGGCGATGGAGTAGGTGAACGGCATGGCCAGGGCGGTAACCACCACTGGCGCTGCGACGGTGATGTCGTCCCAGTCTATTTCGGCCAGGCCGGATGTCATCAGCACGGCGACGAACAGCAGCGCCGGAGCGGTGGCAAACGGCGGGACGCTGGCGGCCAATGGCGAGAAGAACAGCGCCAGCAGGAACAGAATCGCGACCACGACGGCGGTCAGGCCGGTGCGGCCACCGGCACTGACGCCGGCTGCGGATTCGATGTAGCTGGTGGTGGTCGAAGTGCCCAGCAGCGAACCGGCCATGGCCGCGGTGCTGTCAGCGATCAGTGCGCGACCCATTTTCGGCATGTGACCGTCCTTGCCCATCAGGCCGGCGCGTTTGGCAACGCCGATCAGCGTGCCGGAGTTGTCGAACAGGTCGACGAACAGGAAGGCAAAAATAACGCTGACCAGGCCGATGTCCAGTGCGCCCTTGATGTCCAGTTGCAGGAACGTCGGGGCCAGGGACGGTGGCATCGACATCACGCCGCCGAACGGGGTGAAGCCCAGCGCGATGGAGGCGACGGTCACGACCAGGATGCCGATCAGTACCGCGCCGCGAACCTTCAGGGCTTCGAGGGCAACGATCAAGGCAAAACCCAGGGTCGCGAGGATCGGTGCCGGTTGCTTCAAGTCGCCTAGCCCGACCATGGTCGCCGGGTTGCTGACCACGATGCCGGCGTTGTGCAGGGCGATCAGTGCCAGGAACAGACCGATACCGGCGGCAATCGCCGACCGCAGGGGCAGCGGAATGCTGTTGATGATCCATTCACGGATGCGGAAGATCGACAGCAGGAAGAACAACACCGCCGAGATAAACACCGCCCCCAGCGCCACTTGCCAGGTATGGCCCATGTGCAGGACCACGGTATAAGTGAAGAACGCGTTCAGGCCCATGCCCGGCGCGAGTGCGATCGGGTAGTTGGCGATCAGGCCCATCACCGTCGAGCCGATGGCGGCAGCCAGGCAGGTGGCGACAAACACCGCGCCTTTGTCCATGCCGGTCTCGCCGAGGATGCTCGGGTTGACGAACAGAATGTAGGCCATGGCCAGGAAGGTCGTGACGCCCGCAAGAATCTCGGTGCGCACGTTGGTGTTGTGTGCCTTGAGTTGAAACAGCCTTTCCAGCATGTCTGCTCCCCGTGGCGCGCAATGCGCCGTGAATGTATCGACCTCAACAGCAAAGCACAGGTCGCCCAGGGCGCCCGGGAATTTTCTGTGGGTCGGAAAAAGCCGCGCATCATACCAGCCGCGTGGGGTAATGGCTGCGATCCTCGGCGATGTTTTGCCGTTAAGCGAAGTGAGCCATACTGCGCGCCTGTTTTGGGGGAGTCGTAATGGATTGCATCAAGCGCAAGATTGTTCGGTCGTGGGGGCTGTTTTTCGCGTTACTGGCCAGTGCGCCCGCCGTTTTGGCCGCGTCGGCACCGCCGTTGACCAGCGTTCAGGTACTTAAGGTCCAGTCCGCGGCGTGCGGTATTGAAAACATATCGGACGGGCAAGAGCAGACGAAGTGTGATCACGGCGGGGCGAACATCAAGGTGTATGTGCTGGAGATGGGTTACGGACGCGTTCCCCATGCCGGGATCGATGGTTTCAGCGTGGACGGGATGCAGGCCAAGGTCTGCGCCTACGGTAATGGCAACCTGACCGAGTGCAGCGGTGCCGCGACCAAGATTGTCGGCACGTTGTACATCTATGACCTGGGCGGCAAGCAGGAGGGGACGTTCACCTTTAGCAACACATCGATCAACGCGCCGGGCAACACGCTATCGACAGCGCTTTACATCAAGTAACGACCGGGCGCGAACAAGGGGCCTGAAAGCTGACTAAGCTTTAAGGACCCTCCTGTGGACCGTGCCCATGACCTTTAGAGCTCTGATTACCCTCGCCGAGGGCATCGATGACCTGCAATGCGTGACTCTGGTCGATGTGCTGCGCCGCGCCAAGGTCGAAGTGGTGGTGGCCAGCATCGAGGGCCGACGCATGCTCACCTGTGCCCGTGGCACTCGTGTGACCGCCGATGCGATGCTGGTGGATTTGCTGGCCCAGCCGTTCGACCTGATCGCCCTGCCCGGCGGTGCCGTGGGCGCGCAACATCTGGCGGCCCATCAACCCCTGGAACAACTGATCAAGGATCAGGCTGCCGCCGGGCGCCTGTTCGCCGGCATCGCAGAAGCGCCGGCGCTGGCGCTGCAAGCCTTTGGTGTTTTGCGTCAGCGGCGTATGACCTGTTTGCCCACGGTCAGCAATCAACTGTCGGGCTGCACCTTCGTCGATCAGCCCGTGGTGGTGGACGGCAACTGCATCACCGCCCAGGGCTCGGGGGCTGCGTTGCCCTTCGCGCTGGCGCTGGTGGAGCAGCTTTGCGGGAAAGCCACGAGAGCGGCGGTGGCGGGGGAGTTGGTGGTTTAACTGCCCTGGACCTTCGCCTCTTCCGCCGCCACGTGCATCCGGTCGCGGTTGGCCAGGGTCGGGAACAGTTTGATCCAGGTCCCGGTCACCACCAGCGTGCCGATGCCGCCCATGACCACGGCCGGTACGGTGCCGAACCAGTGGGCGGTCAGGCCGGATTCGAATTCACCCAACTGGTTCGAAGCGCCGATGAACAGTCCGTTCACCGCGCTGACCCGGCCGCGCATTTCGTCCGGGGTTTCCAGTTGCACGAAAGAGGCACGGATCACCATGCTGATCATGTCTGCCGCGCCCAGCACCACCAGCACCGCCAGGGAAAACCAGAACGAGGTCGACAGGCCGAAGGCAATGGTCGCGACGCCGAAGATACCCACGGCGGTGAACATCACGCGTCCGACCTTGCGTTCCACGGCAAAGCGCGCCAGGAACAGCGACATCAGCAGCGCGCCCACCGCCGGTGCTGAGCGCAACAGGCCCAACCCCCAGGGGCCGGTCAGCAGAATGTCCTTGGCAAACACCGGCAGCAGCGCCGTCGCGCCACCCAGCAGCACGGCGAACAGGTCCAGGGAAATTGCCCCGAGGATGTCCGGGCGACTGCGGATGAAACGGATGCCGGCCAGCAGTGAATCCATAGTCGCCTTGGCCTTGTTCAGCGGCGTCTGCCGGGCGGGCAGGTTGAGCATCAGCGAACAGGCGATGAGGTACAGAACCACCGTTGGGCCATAGACCCAGACGCTGCCGAAGGCGTAAAGCAAACCGCCGAGTGCGGGGGCGACGATGGTGGCCGATTGTTGCGCCGATTGTGCGGCGGCCACAGCCCGGGGAAAAGTGCGCTGGGCACGATACTCGGCAACAGCGCCTGGGTAGTCGGCATTTCGAAGGAGCGGGCGGCACCGAGCAGGAACGCGAGGATAAAGATCATTTCCCGGGTGACGTGGTTAGTGGCACTGCCGATGGCCAGGGACAGGGCGATCAAGGCTTGCAGGAACTGGCAGATTGCCGCGACCTTGCGCCGGTCATAGCGATCCGCAACGTGCCCGGTGTGCAACATGAACAGCACACGCGGGGCGAATTCCACCAAACCCACCAGGCCCAGGTCCAGCACGCTGCCGGTCAATTGATAGAGATTCCAGCCGATCGCCACCGTCAGCATCTGAAAACCGCTGGCGGTAAATACCCGTGCCAGCCAGAACGCAATGAAAGGACGGTGATGGCGTAACAGCAGGGGGCTTGGCTGGGCATCTGGAGGCAGGTCTTGAGCGGGGAGGCTCGAGATTATCACCAAGCTGTAACAAGAAGTTGCGCTGACAAAAATTTTAGATAGCTAGACATCGATCAATGCAGGCAGGCGTGCCACATCCCTTGTAGCCGCTGGCGAAGCCTGCGTTCGGCTGCAAAGCAGTCGGAAAACCAGGCCATGAGGTGTGTCAGTTGGATTGAAGTGGCTGGACCAACGACTGCTTCGCAGCCGAACGCAGGCTTCGCCAGCTGCTACATGGGCCGGGCCCTCGCTTCAGGGCCGCCGTGAGGCAACCTGTCACGCGGCAAAAGACCACACCGTCCATCGTCAAAAATGGGACTACTCTTTTAACGTTGCTTGATCCAGATCAATACCCCAAGGAATTGATCCGGCGGCCAAACGGCCAGACTCCCTACGTTGTGATGATTTAAAAAAAGAACGAATTGGAATTCGCCACACTCCATATCCGTGGGGGCAGAGTGGGTGCAGGGTCACAAGCCCTTCAGCCGGTATTACCTGACAGAGGAAGACTTATGTTCGGTTTGGAGGCACTTGATCTCGCCCGGATGCAGTTCGCGTTCACCATCTCGTTCCACATCCTGTTCCCGGCCATCACGATTGGCCTGGCGAGTTACCTGGCGGTACTCGAAGGACTGTGGCTGAAAACCCACAACGACACCTACCGGGATCTGTACCACTTCTGGTCGAAGATCTTTGCCGTGAACTTCGGCATGGGCGTGGTCTCCGGGCTGGTCATGGCCTATCAGTTCGGCACCAACTGGAGCCGCTTCTCGGACTTCGCCGGCGCCGTCACCGGGCCATTGCTGACCTATGAAGTGCTGACAGCCTTCTTCCTCGAAGCCGGTTTCCTCGGCGTCATGCTGTTCGGCTGGAACAAGGTCGGGCGCAACCTGCACTTTTTCTCCACCGTCATGGTCGCCGTCGGCACGCTGATCTCGACCTTCTGGATTCTTGCTTCCAACAGCTGGATGCAGACGCCTCAAGGCTTTGAAATCATCGACGGTCGAGTGATTCCGGTGGACTGGCTGGCGGTGATCTTCAACCCGTCGTTCCCGTACCGCCTGATGCACATGGCCACGGCGGCATTTGTGGCGACAGCATTCTTCGTTGGTTCTTCGGCGGCGTGGCACTTACTGCGCGGCAAAGACAACCCGGCGATTCGCACCATGCTCTCGATGGCCATGTGGATGGCATTGATTGTGGCGCCGATTCAGGCGGTCATTGGCGACTTCCACGGTCTCAATACCCTTGAGCATCAGCCGGCGAAAATCGCGGCAATCGAAGGTCACTGGGAAAACGTCGGTAATGAACCGACCCCGCTGATCCTGTTCGGCTGGCCGGACATGAAAGCCGAGAAGACCAAGTTTGCCGTAGAGATTCCGTATCTGGGCAGCCTGATCCTGACGCACTCCCTGGACAAACAGGTGCCGGCGCTCAAGGACTTCCCGCCTGAAGACCGGCCGAATTCGACCATCGTTTTCTGGTCGTTCCGGGTCATGGTCGGCCTGGGCTTCCTGATGATCTTCACCGGTTTGTGGAGTCTGTGGCTGCGCAAGCGCGACAAGCTGTATACCTCGCGTCCGTTCCTTTACCTGGCGTTGTGGATGGGGCCGTCCGGCCTGATCGCGATTCTCGCCGGTTGGTTCACCACTGAAATCGGTCGTCAGCCGTGGGTGGTCTACGGGTTGATGCGCACCGCCGATGCGTCTTCCAATCACAGCTTCGTGCAGATGAGCATCACCCTGGTGCTGTTCGTTGTGGTGTATTTCGCGCTGTTCGGCGCCGGCCTCGGCTACATGATGCGCCTGGTGCGCAAAGGGCCGAAGATCGACGAAGGCAAGGAAACCAACGACGGTGGTCCTGGCCAGAAACGCACGCCGTCCCGTCCGCTGTCTGCGGCCGACGACAACGCTGACAGCGATCACAGCCCCAGTCTGACCAAGGAGATTTGAACATGGGTATCGATCTTCCGCTGATCTGGGCCGTGATCATCATCTTCGGCATCATGATGTACGTGGTCATGGACGGTTTCGACCTGGGTATCGGGATTCTTTTTCCGTTCATCCCGGGCAAGACCGACCGTGACGTGATGATGAACACCGTCGCGCCCGTCTGGGACGGTAACGAAACCTGGCTGGTACTGGGCGGCGCGGCATTGTTCGGCGCCTTCCCGCTGGCCTATTCGGTGGTGCTGTCGGCGTTGTACCTGCCGTTGATCCTGATGCTGATCGGGCTGATCTTCCGCGGTGTGGCGTTCGAGTTCCGCTTCAAGGCCAAGGACGACAAGCGCCACCTCTGGGACAAGGCATTTATCGGTGGCTCCATCACGGCGACCTTTTTCCAGGGCGTGGCGTTGGGGGCATTCATTGATGGCATCCCGGTGGTCAATCGCCAGTTTGCCGGTGGTTCACTGGACTGGCTGACGCCGTTCACCCTGTTCTGCGGCCTGGCGCTGGTGGTGGCTTATGCACTGCTCGGCTGCACCTGGCTGATCATGAAGACCGAAGGCAAGTTGCAGGAGCAGATGCACAACCTGGCGCGGCCGTTGGCGTTCGTAGTCTTGGCGGTGATCGGTATTGTCAGCATCTGGACCCCGCTGGCCCATGCCGAGATCGCGGCGCGCTGGTTTACGCTACCGAACCTGTTCTGGTTCCTGCCGGTGCCGATTCTGGTGCTGGTGACCATGTACGGTCTGATCCGTGCGGTGGCCCGCAATGCTCACTACACGCCGTTCCTGCTGACCCTGGTGTTGATCTTCCTGGGTTACAGCGGCTTGGGCATCAGCCTGTGGCCGAACATCGTACCGCCGTCGATCTCGATCTGGGACGCCGCCGCACCGCCGCAAAGTCAGGGCTTCATGCTGGTCGGGACGCTGTTCATCATCCCGTTCATCCTGGGCTACACCTTCTGGAGCTACTACGTGTTCCGTGGCAAGGTCACCCATGAAGACGGTTACCACTAGCCCTACCCTGTAGGAGCAAAGCTTGCTCGCGATGGCGTCCTCACCGGCGCCATCAACTTCAAGAGAGGATTGAGTCATGTCCACCAAACCTTCCCTGCACGACATTGAACAAGCCGAAAAAAGCCGCTGTGGCAGCGGCTCGGATGGCTGGCAATGATCTGGACCGGCAGCGTCGTGGTGCTGTTCATCGCAGCCAGCCTGATGCGCATGTTCATGAATGCCGCAGGCTTGACCACTCATTGAAACACCCGGGATTCCCATCCCGTTGCCTGGCGGCACGGATTCATAACCCTCCTGCGGGAGGGTTTTTTTACCCGGTTATTTACGGGCCTTGAGGATCACGAACTTCGGTGTGGCCGCCACTTGCTCGACGCCGCGGAACAAGCGCGCGAGCTTGCTGTGATAACCCAGGTGACGATTGCCGACGATGTACAACGCGCCGCCGACCACCAGCGCCTCACGGGCTTGCTGGAACATCCGCCAGGCAAGAAAATCGCCGACCACTTGCTGCTGGTGAAACGGCGGATTGCACAGCACAACGTCCAGGGACTGCGCTTCCTGCCCGGCCAGGCCATCGCCCGCCCGAACAATCACGGCGCGCTCACCCAGTGCCGCGTGCCAGTTTTCGCTGGCCGATTGCACCGCCATGAACGACTCGTCCACCAGCGTGTAATGAGCTTCGGGGTTTTGCAGGGCGCTGGCGATGGCCAGCACGCCGTTACCGCAACCGAGATCGGCCACTCGCGCCGCGCCGAGGTTCTTCGGCAGGTGCGGTAGAAACGCTCGCGTGCCGATATCCAACCCTTCGCGACAGAACACGTTGGCGTGGTTGAGCAATTCAATCGCGGGCTCGTCGAGCTGATAGCGCGACGGGTAGGGGAAATGGCCGGCGCTTTGGGTTCAGGAGCGGCGATCAACAGCCGGGCCTTCTTCACTGCCAACGAGGCGTGTACCGGGCCAATGTAACGCTCCATCAAATCCCCGGCGGCGCGGGGCAGGTGTTTGACCATCGCCGCGGCAATGACCTGGGCACCCGGTGCCAGTTGCCCTTGCAGGCGGATCAGTTGCTCTTCCAGCAATGCGAGGGTTTTCGGCACCCGGATCAACACCCGGTCAAACGGCCCGACCAACGCCTCATTGGCCGGCACGCTTGGCACCGCGTCGAACGCGTGGCCATTGCGGATCAGATTCTTTTCCAGCCCTTGAAATGCGAGGAACGAGTCGCCGCTGCTGGTGACCTGAACCTTGCCCGACAGGCTGGCCGCCAATGCGCCAAAACTGTCGTTGAGCACCAACACTCGAGTGTCCGCTGTCGGTTGCTGCCCGGCCAGATGATTGAGCAGGTATTCGTCGGCGGCATCAAACGCTTGCAGCGGTTCGTCCTGCTGTTCGGGCTGGCGGATCAGGTCGAGTTGGGCAAAGGCTGTTTCGAGCAAGGGCATGGGGCAGGGGGCTCTGGATAATCGACGGATGTCCCGCGGCCCTGAGGCGTTGTAGCGGGCGGGGCCTGTCGAGTGGGCAGCGGCGTGATGTTTTACACGGCGACACTCGGGAAGGATCGCAAATGGTACGTTTTTTTCGTTTGGATTACTCGCAGGTTTTCTTGCCTCGGGCGGTTTCAGGCGGTTCCGGCCCCCGGTTTCTCGATAGCGCCGTGCACATGGACATACCCTGTGGGCTCGCTCAGGTTGAGAGTTCTGGACATCTCGTAAGCGCTCTTGCCATCGGCAGTCCGCTTCAAGACCTCGACTTCTCGGCGGGATAAATGCGCTGTACCGGGTTTTGGTACTTTATTCGTCAGGGGCCGGGTCGCCCGTGCGTGCCGGTGGCGGCGGATAAAAACCGCGAAGCCCAGGTTTTTATAGCGTACATAGGCTGTTATCGGGGAGTGGCTTCTGGCTATAAATGCTGGCGGGTTAGTGTTATCGGTAAATGATAGCTGGATAAGAATAGGAGGCATTGGCTAAAGCCAGCACAAACTGCCGGTGTTTAAGTCGTTTGCTTTGCGGGACACTGGACGCTCCTGTTGATGGAGTGCCCCATGACCGCCAGCGCAGAAAAATTCACGCATCAGACATTGCTCGACGTCCAGCCCCTGACCCCGAGTCTCTTTACCCTGCGCATAACCCGAGACGCGGGCTTTCGATTTCGCGCAGGGCAATTCGCTCGATTGGGTGTAACCAAGCCCGATGGCAGCACGGTGTGGCGCGCCTATTCCATGGTCTCTTCGCCCCATGACGAATTTCTTGAGTTCTTTTCCATTGTCGTGCCGGGCGGTGAATTCACCAGCGAACTGAGCCGCCTGGAAGTGGGTGACACGTTGATGGTCGAACGGCAGGCCACTGGCTATCTGACCCTGGATCGTTTCGTCGATGGCCGTGATCTCTGGTTGTTATCCACAGGCACAGGCGTGGCACCGTTCCTGTCGATCCTGCAGGATTTCGAGGTGTGGGAAAAATTCGAACGAATTGTTTTGGTCTACAGCGCGCGCGAAGGTCGTGAACTGGCCTATCAGGATCTGATTGCAGGGCTGGGGCAGCGTGACTACCTGGCCGAACATGCCCACAAACTGCGTTTTATCCCCACGGTCACGCGCGAGCAGCCTGCGGGCGTGCTGAATGGGCGGATCACCACCCTGATAGAAAATGGTGAACTGGAGCGTGCGGCGGGGCTGGAGCTGACGCCCGAGCACTCGCGGGTAATGATCTGTGGCAATCCGCAGATGATTGATGACACCCGCAAATTGCTCAAACAGCGCGATATGAATCTGAGCCTCAGCCGACGACCCGGGCAGGTCGCGGTTGAAAACTACTGGTAAAAAAAACGAGCCCCGAAGGCTAATGCCGATCAGTCAAGAAGATCTTGGGCGAAATGCGCTCTTTTGTAGCAGCTGGCGAAGCCTGCGTTCGGCTGCGAAGCAGTCGTGAAATCAGGCTGCGCGGTACTCCAGAAAGACCGCATGCTCAGGGTTTACGACTGCTTCGCAGCCGAACGCAGGCTTCGCCAGCTGCTACAGATTGCGTTTAGCTTAACTGATCGGCATTGGCCCCGAAGGCGCGGTCTTTTCAGGGCAATACCGCCATCAAGGCCGAGTGTTCTGAGCCTTGAGCAGATCGCGGATCTCGCTCAGCAGCTCTTCTTCCTTGGTCGGAACCGGTGGCAGGGTTGGTGCTACGGCCTCTTCGCGCTTCAGACGGTTGATGGCTTTGACGCCCATGAAGATCGCGAACGCGACGATCACGAAGTCAATCATGCTCTGGATGAATTTACCGTACGCCAACACAACCGCCGGGATGTTGCCATTGGCGGCCTTGAGCGTAATAGCCAGGTCACTGAAATCCACCCCACCGATCAGCAGGCCGATTGGCGGCATGACCACATCGCCGACGAACGACGAGACGATCTTGCCGAAGGAGGCGCCGATGATGATACCGACGGCCATGTCGACCACATTGCCTTTGACCGCGAAGGCCTTGAACTCGTTAAGCACGCCCATAGGTTATTTCCTTGTTACAGATGAGGTTGGTGAGCGCAGTGTAAATCAGCAAAACGCATCCTGCTCGACACAACTGCTTACATCGCTTGCCTGCTATCGACCTGCTGATGGGCAGAAAGTTTACAAAAGGCCATCATTCACGCGCGGTTTACCCGCTCTGGCCCCGGCCTTCCAGCACCTTTTTGCTATCGTCCCGGTTTGGCATTTCTATTTAGGTTTTGGGCTGTCGGTCACTAGCCTCTGTTGAGCGCACCTGGATGCGCTTTATAAAATCAGAGGAAAATCCTATGACAACTTCCCTTGGCCTCGGGGTTTTTCCCCATCGCCGCGCCCTGGGCATCTTGACCGCGAGCCTGCTGTCCTTTTCGGTGAGTGCCGCGACCCTGACCCGCGATAACGGCGCCGCCGTAGGCGACAACCAAAACTCGCAGACCGCCGGCGCCACAGGCCCCGTGCTGCTGCAAGACGTGCAACTGATACAGAAACTCCAGCGTTTCGACCGCGAACGGATTCCCGAGCGTGTGGTGCATGCCCGTGGCACCGGTGCCCATGGCACCTTCACCGTGACGGACGACCTCAGCGACCTGACCAAGGCCAACGTCTTTGCTGGCGGCCAGAGCACACCCGTGTTTGTGCGTTTCTCGGCGGTGGTGCATGGCAACCATTCCCCGGAAACCTTGCGAGACCCGCGCGGTTTCGCCACCAAGTTCTACACCGCAGAGGGTAACTGGGACCTGGTGGGCAACAACTTCCCGACCTTTTTCATCCGGGACGCCATCAAGTTCCCGGACATGGTCCACGCCTTCAAGCCGGACCCGCGGACCAACCTTGATGACGACTCCCGTCGTTTCGACTTCTTCTCCCATGTGCCGGAAGCGACCCGCACGTTAACCGAGCTGTATTCCAATTCCGGAACGCCCGCCAGTTATCGGGAGATGGACGGTAATGGGGTCCACGCCTATAAGTTGGTGAATGCCAAAGGCGAAGTGCACTACGTCAAGTTTCACTGGAAAAGTTTGCAGGGGATTAACAATCTCGATCCGAGAGCTGTTACCAAAGTTCAAGGTCAAGATTACAGTCACATGACTAATGACTTGGTCACTCATATCAATAAGGGCGACTTCCCAAAGTGGGACTTGTACGTTCAGGTTTTAAGTCCTGAGGATTTGTACACGTTTGATTTCGATCCCTTGGATGCAACCAAGATCTGGCCCGGTGTTCCTGAGCGAAAAGTTGGACAAATGGTCTTGAACCGTAACCCGGCAAATGTATTCCAGGAAACCGAACAAGTTGCCATGGCGCCTGCCAATCTTGTTCCCGGTATCGAACCCTCAGAAGATCGTTTGTTACAGGGTCGAGTGTTCTCCTATGCCGATACTCAAATGTATCGCCTTGGGCCCAATGCCCTCCAACTGCCGATCAATGCGCCAAAGGTTGCCGTGAACAACGGTAATCAGGATGGCGCCATGAACGGCGGCGCCAGCAGCTCCGGTGTGAACTATCAGCCAAGCCGATTGCTGCCTCGTGACGAGCCGCAAACCGCCCGCTACAGCCAGTCGGCCCTGTCGGGCAGCACCCAGCAGGCGAAGATCCAGCATGAGCAGAACTTCAAGCAGGCTGGCGATCTGTATCGCTCGTTCAGCCAGAAGGAACGCCAGGACCTGGTCGAGAGCTTCGGCGGCTCGCTGGCCGGCACTGACGACGAGAGCAAACACATCATGCTGTCCTTCCTCTATAAGGCCGACCCGGAATACGGGACTGGCGTGACCAAGGTCGCCAAGGGCGACCTGGCTCGGGTCAAGGCACTGGCGGCCAAACTGGCTGACTGATCCTGTTTGTTTGAAAAGCGGGGCCTCGTTCGAGGTCCCGTCTGACCAAGGAGTCTTCCCATGCGTTTTTATCTCTCCCTGTTTCTGGCAGCACTGTCGTTGAGTGTGTTTGCCGGGCCGATGGCAGAGGTCTCGAAAGACCCTGCCGCACTGAAAATCCAATTGCAGGATTACTACTTTGATGCTGCCCGTCGTGGCGATGTGCCGATGCTCGACACCTTTATCGAGGCCGGTTACTCCCTCGATACTCGCGACAGCAAGGGTTACACCGCGCTGATTCTGGCGGCCTATCACGGCCAGACCGGCGCAGTGGACCGCTTGCTGGCGGCTGGCGCCGATGCCTGCGCTCAGGACCAACGTGGCAACACGGCACTGATGGGCGCGATTTTCAAAGGCGAAGTGCAGATCGCCCGAACCCTGCTGGCGGCCAATTGCAGCCCTGATCAGCGTAATGGCGCTGGCCAGACCGCAGCTATGTACGCCGGGTTGTTTAACCGGGTCGAGTTGCTGGATGCGCTCAAAGCCAAGGGCGCCGATGTGAATGCCGAAGATTCACTGGGTAACAGCGCCGCGCGTCTGGCCAGCGGTGAAATCCGCAACCCGGTGCAGCGCTGATCCGGTCAAGCTGAGCTATCATCGCGGTTTTTGCCGGGAGTTCAGATGGCCAAGGCCAAGCGCATGTACGGCTGCACCGAGTGCGGCTCCACCTTCCCCAAGTGGGCCGGCCAGTGCGGCGAGTGCGGGGCCTGGAACACGCTGACCGAAACGATGGTCGAGAGCGGCGGCGCTGCGGCGCCAAGCGGTCGCACCGGTTGGACCGGCCAGCAGGCGCAGATCCGCACCCTGGCCGAAGTCAGCGTTGAAGAGATTCCGCGTTTTTCTACAGCCTCCAGCGAACTCGATCGGGTGCTGGGCGGCGGACTGGTGGACGGCTCGGTGGTGTTGATTGGCGGTGATCCTGGCATCGGCAAGTCGACCATCCTGTTGCAAACCTTGTGCAACCTTGCCAAGAGCATGCCGGCGCTGTACGTCACCGGTGAAGAATCCCAGCAGCAAGTGGCCATGCGTGCCCGTCGCCTTGGTCTGCCTCAGGACAAGCTGCGGGTGATGACCGAAACCTGCATTGAAACCATCATCGCCACGGCCCGGCAGGAAAAGCCCAAGGTCATGGTGATCGACTCGATCCAGACGATTTTCACCGAGCAACTGCAATCGGCGCCGGGTGGCGTTTCCCAGGTTCGCGAAAGTGCGGCGCTGCTGGTGCGCTATGCCAAGCAAAGCGGCACGGCGATTTTCCTGGTGGGCCACGTGACCAAGGAAGGTGCATTGGCCGGTCCGCGGGTCTTGGAGCACATGGTCGATACCGTGCTGTATTTCGAAGGCGAGTCCGATGGTCGGTTGCGTCTGCTGCGGGCGGTGAAAAACCGTTTCGGCGCGGTGAACGAGTTGGGTGTGTTCGGCATGACGGACAAGGGCCTGAAAGAAGTCTCCAATCCATCGGCGATTTTTCTCACCCGGGCTCAGGAAGAAGTCCCGGGCAGTGTGGTCATGGCGACGTGGGAAGGCACCCGGCCGATGCTGGTTGAAGTACAGGCGCTGGTCGATGACAGTCATCTGGCCAACCCGCGCCGGGTAACACTGGGGCTGGATCAAAACCGCTTGGCCATGTTGCTGGCGGTGCTGCACCGTCACGGCGGTATTCCGACCCACGATCAGGATGTGTTCCTCAACGTGGTCGGCGGGGTCAAGGTGCTGGAAACCGCCTCTGACCTGGCGCTGATGGCGGCGGTGATGTCGAGCCTGCGCAACAAACCGCTGCCCCATGATCTGCTGGTGTTTGGTGAAGTCGGTTTGTCGGGTGAGGTGCGTCCGGTGCCAAGTGGTCAGGAGCGCCTGAAAGAAGCCGCCAAGCACGGCTTCAAGCGCGCCATCGTGCCCAAGGGCAACGCGCCGAAAGAAGCGCCACCGGGGTTGCAGATTATTGCCGTGACCCGACTGGAACAGGCGCTCGACGCACTGTTCGAGTAACCGAACGCTGCAACTGAACAAACACAACCCCTGTACTGTAGGAGCTGCCGAAGGCTGCGATCTTTTGATCTTTTGATCTTTAGCGTCGTTAGCATCGCTGAAAATCAAAAGATCGCAGCCTTCGGCAGCTCCTACGCAGGGCTGATCAGATTTCGATCAGCGCACCCAGTTCGCGTTCCAGTTCCTCTGGATCACCCAGGTTGAACTCGATCAATCGCCGCAGGCGCTCGATCGATTCCAGGCTGATGTGTTTGCAAACGAACCCGAGCTGGCCACGGTCATCGTGGGTCAGCAGCACATCCATCTTGATAGCGACTTCTTCAGTCAGATGAATATCGACGCAAAAGTGATGCTCCCGATTGCCCCGCCACGGCTCGGGCTTCTCGACCAGCAGCCCTTTGAGTGACAGGTCAATCAGCTTCACCGGCCAGATGAAATCCCCCTGACTGAGCACGGTTCGGGCATCGAACGCGATACGTTTGAAACGGCGGCGATCGGCGGCTTGGTCGCTCATGGCGCAATCCTCGTGAAGGTTCGCTGACTATAGACCCGCCTTGCCAAAGGCTGCCAGCACTGTGATGGCTCTAGACCAATGTCGGGGTATGGTCTTTGCCGTCAGTAGAGCTAAACTCGGGGTGGCTGTCTTTCTTGTCCACCCTGGCTGGAATATAAAAATGAAAAATAATAATAGCCTGCTACGCCATTTACCCTGGCTTCTGCTGGCCATCGTAGGAGCGTGCGCCCTTGGCGTAGTGGCATTGCGCCGAGGCGAGCCGATCAACGCCTTATGGATTGTGGTCGCTGCCGTGGCCATTTATCTGGTTGCCTATCGTTACTACAGCCTGTTCATCGCCAACAATGTGATGCAACTCGACCCGCGCCGGGCCACCCCCGCCGTGCTCAACAATGATGGCCTGGACTACGTCCCGACCAATAAACACATCCTTTTCGGTCACCACTTTGCCGCCATCGCGGGTGCCGGGCCTTTGGTCGGTCCGGTCCTGGCAGCGCAGATGGGTTACCTGCCCGGCACGCTGTGGCTGATTGCCGGCGTGGTGCTGGCCGGTGCGGTTCAGGACTTCATGGTCCTGTTCATGTCCACCCGCCGCAACGGTCGCTCCCTGGGCGACATGGTCCGGGAAGAAATGGGCCGCATCCCCGGCACCATCGCGCTGTTCGGCTGCTTCCTGATCATGATCATCATCCTCGCGGTGCTGGCGCTGATCGTGGTCAAGGCCCTGGCCGAAAGCCCGTGGGGTATTTTCACGGTGATGGCGACCATCCCGATCGCGATGTTCATGGGCGTGTACATGCGCTACATCCGCCCGGGCCGCATTGGTGAAATCTCCGTCGTCGGCGTGCTTCTGCTGCTGGGCTCGATCTGGCTGGGCGGGCAGATTGCGGCCGATCCGGTGTGGGCCAAGGTCTTCAGCTTCACCGGGATCCAGATCACCTGGATGCTGATCGGTTATGGTTTTGTCGCGGCGGTGCTGCCGGTGTGGCTGATCCTGGCACCGCGTGATTACCTGTCGACGTTTCTCAAGATCGGCACCATCATCGCTTTGGCGATCGGCATCCTGATCACCATGCCCGACCTGAAAATGCCGGCGCTGACCCAATTTATCGACGGCACCGGGCCGGTGTGGAAGGGCGGGCTGTTCCCGTTCCTGTTCATCACCATCGCTTGTGGCGCGGTTTCGGGTTTCCACGCGCTGATCGCTTCTGGCACCACGCCGAAGTTGCTCGCCAGTGAAGGTCATGCCCGCTACATCGGTTACGGCGGCATGCTGATGGAATCCTTCGTGGCGATCATGGCCATGGTTGCCGCGTCGGTGATCGAGCCAGGCGTGTACTTCGCCATGAACAGCCCGGCGGCCATCGTCGGTGGTGATGTGGTGCACAGTGGCACAAACCGTCAGCAGTTGGGGTTTTGCAATTACCCCGGAAGCCCTGCAAGCGGTGGCCAGGGACATCGGTGAAACCACCGTACTGGCTCGTGCCGGTGGTGCGCCGACACTGGCGGTCGGTATTGCGCAGATCCTGCACAACATTCTGCCGGGTGAAAACACCATGGCATTCTGGTACCACTTCGCGATCCTGTTTGAAGCGCTGTTCATCCTCACCGCGGTCGATGCCGGCACCCGTGCCGGACGCTTCATGCTCCAGGACTTGCTCGGCTCCTTTGTCCCGGCGCTCAAACGCACGGAATCCTGGACTGCCAACCTTATCGCCACCGCCGGTTGTGTGGCGATGTGGGGTTACTTGCTCTACCAAGGCGTGATCGATCCGCTCGGTGGCATCAACACCTTGTGGCCGTTGTTCGGTATCTCCAACCAGATGCTTGCCGGTATCGCGCTGATGCTCGCCACCGTCGTGCTGATCAAAATGAAACGCCAACGCTACATCTGGGTGACCTTGTTGCCGGCCGCGTGGTTGCTGATTTGCACCACCACCGCAGGCTTCATCAAGTTGTTCGATGCGAACCCGGCGATCGGCTTCCTGTCCCTGGCCAGGAAATACAGCGATGCCCTGGCCAACGGTCAGATTCTCGCGCCGGCCAAGGACATCAACCAGATGCAGCACGTGATCTGGAACGCCTACACCAACGCAACGCTGACCGCGCTGTTCCTGTTCGTGGTGTTCAGCATCCTGTTCTATGCGCTCAAGGTCGGGATTTCCGCCTGGGGCAGCAAGGAACGTACGGATAAAGAATCGCCGTTCCAGGCTGTGCCAGACGCGTGATCGAGGATTGCCAACATGTTCAATGACCTGAGTCGCCTCGGTAAATACCTCGGTCAGGCCGCGCGCCTGATGGTCGGAATGCCCGACTACGACAATTACGTCGAGCATATGCAAACCAAACACCCGGACAAGCCGGTGATGAGCTACGAGATGTTCTTCCGGGAACGTCAGGAAGCGCGTTACGGCGGCAAGGGTGGGCCGAAGTGCTGTTGATTCAACAGCCGGGTTGACGTAACCCCTGTGGGAGCGGGCTTGCTCGCGAAGGCAATCTGTCATTCAACATTTATGCTGACTGACACACCGCCTTCGCGAGCAAGCCCGCTCCCACATTTGATTTGTATTGCTTTCTAATTTTGTGAAACAGGAGGTTCGAGTTGTCCTCTCCCATCCCGGTAACAATCCTCAGCGGCTTCCTCGGCGCTGGTAAAACCACGCTGTTGCGCCACCTGCTCAAAGCCGAGCACGGCCTGAAAATCGCCGTGATCGAAAACGAATTCAGCGACGCCGGTATCGACACCCAATTATTGGGCGATGAGCCGGTGCAAGTGATGACGCTGTCCAACGGCTGCGTCTGCTGCACCATTCACACCGACCTGACCAAGGCCCTGTACCTGTTACTCGAACGCCTGGACAGTGGCGAAATCACCTTCGACCGATTGGTGATCGAATGCACCGGCCTGGCCGATCCGGCGCCAGTGGCGCAAACCTTCTTCATCGATGAAGATCTGCGCGAGCGCTACCTCCTCGACGGCATCATTACCCTGGTGGACGCCGCTCACGCCGACACTCACCTGACCCAGACCATCGCGCAGGCGCAGATCGGTTTTGCCGATCGCTTGCTGGTGAGCAAACGGGATCTGGTGGATGAGGCGACTTTCAACGCGTTAAGTGAGCGCCTGACCCGCATCAACCGTCGCGCGCCAATCCGCGTGGTCGAGCACGGCAAAATTGATCTGGCCGAATTGCTCGATGTGCGCGGTTTCAACCTCAACGCCGACCTGGGTGGCGGCGTGAGCTTGCGGCCGGTGAGCAAGGCCCCGTCGATTGATCGTATTTCCAGCCTGGTGCTGCGCACCGACAAGCCGCTGGATATCGACAACCTCAGCGAGTTCATGAATGAACTGCTGGAAGACCATGGCAAGCAACTGCTGCGGTACAAGGGTGTATTGAGCATCGTTGGCGAGCCACGGCGCATGGTATTTCAAGGCGTGCTGAAGTTGTACGGGTTCGATTGGGACACGGAGTGGGCCGAGGGCGAGGTGCGGGAAAGTGTGATTGTGTTTATTGCCGATGACTTACCGGAAGAGAAGATTCGCGAGGGGTTTGCGCGGGTGGCAGCGGAATGAATCCTTTCGTTCGTCAGTGATGACGCCTTCGCGGGCAAGCCTCGCTCCTACAGGGGCGATGAGATACCTGTAGGAGCGAGGCTTGCCCGCGAAGGCGATCTAACCGGCGACACGACTTTGGCTGATTGTCGGCTCCCGGTTCAGCAATTCCATTTCCAAATGATCCAGATGCCGGCTCAGCAACGTCTCGGCCGTCACGACATCGCGGCGCTCTAGCGCATTCAAAATCCCCTGATGCACCTGCCAAACGCAATAACCCTCCAAACCCCGATCAAACTGCGCAATCGCCAACGAAGTCAGCGGCACCAGACTGCCGAGAAAATGCGCCAGCGGTGCATTCCCCGCCATCTGCGCCAACTGCAAATGAAACTCCCCCGATAACCGAATGGCCGGACCACGCGCGGTGCATTGGCGTTCGCCATCGATCAAGGCCCGCAGAGGTCCCAAGTCTTGCGGACGGGGTTGCTGGCAGGCCAGGCGCACCAGCGTGATTTCGGTCAACCGCCGTGCATGCAACATCTGCCGGGTTTGTTCGCTGTCGAGCGCGGCAACCCGGGGCCGATGATTCGCCCGAAGGACGACGATCCGCTCATGGGACAGTCGCGTCAGCACGCCACGAATCTCACTGCGCCTGGCGCTGAACATCTGCGTCAGGCTTTCTTCGGTAAAGCGACTGGCCGCATTAATGCGTTGTTCGAGAATGGCGTCGAAGACCCGCGAATAGAGATCGTCCACCCGGTGAGGAAAGGGCAGGGCGCTGAGTGTTTGCGCTGAGGCGAAGCTGTTCATGGCCAGTCTCCAGTTCGAAGCGGTTCAACTGCCGAGGTTGTCGTCCGGGATGTTCAGTTCGATACCCATGCGCTGGCCTTCCCGAAGGATGTGCCGGCGCATTTCGGCGCTGGCCTGGGCGCTGTTCTTGCTGCGGATCGCCCGCACCACGGCTTCGTTTTCCTCAAGCCGTTCGGCCAAATGCTCCGGCGAGTTGCGCAGCACTTCGGCACTTTGCTTGAGGGCGTTGCTGGTCTGTTGCACCACACTCTGGAAGATCGGGTTCGAGGTCAGGGTGAACAATTCTTCGTGGAATGCGATGTAGGCGCTGACCCCGGCTTCACTGTCGTTGGCCTCCAGGGCTTCGCGCATGTCCATCAGGGTCAGGCGCAGCTGCCCGACTTCCTTGCTGCTGATCGATTGCGCCACCAGCCCGACGATGAACGGCTCGAGGGTGTAGCGCAGTTGCAGCACGTCCTCCAGGCTCGCGCCGGCCACTGCGCTGTCGTGGCTTTGGCTGTCGCTGAGATTGGCCTCCAGCACCACCACGCCTTTGCCCGGCATGGAGCGCACCAGCCCGAGGGTTTCGAGCACGATCACTGCTTCGCGCAGGCTCGGACGGCTGATGCCCAGTTGTTCGGCCAGTTCGCGCTGGCCCGGCAACATGTCGCCGGAGCGCCATTGACCTCGGGCCAGAGCGGCCCTGAGTTTTGCTACGACTGAAGTGACGACGGTTGATGTGGTGATCACTGTTCGCTCCGTGAGTATTGATGACTATGGGTTGAGCGCCGAGAGGCAAGATCAAAGGATCGTCCGAACGCGGCCCGAGCCTTCGGCAGCGCCTGCAGGTGTTGTTGGTCAGAAGTCCTGTTGGTGGGCTGGGGCCACAGGTTTTCTGGCCTGGAAGGTGTAACCCTGCTGGCCGGACAGTACTTTGTTCGCTCGTTGGATATCGATGTCTTTTTCCCAGCGAGCGATGGCCACGGTGGCGACGCAGTTGCCGATCAGGTTGGTCAGCGCCCGGCCGATGCCCATGAACCAGTCCACCGCCAGCACCAGCACCAGACCGACCACTGGAATGGCCGGGATCGCGGTCAAGGTTGCCGCCAGAATCACCAGCGCCGAGCCGGGGATGCCGTGGGCACCTTTGGAGGTAATCAGCGACACCAGCAGAATCGTCAGCAGGTCGGTCATGGCCAGCGGCGTGCCGGTGGCATTGGCAATGAACACGATGGCCAGGGTCAGGTAGATCGAGAAACCGTCGAGGTTAAAGGAGTAACCGGTTGGAATCACCAGCCCGACCGTCGAGCTGCCGATGCCCAGGTGCTCAAGCTTGCGCATGATCTGCGGCAGCACGGCGTCGGACGAGGCGGTCCCCATGACGATCAACAGTTCTTCACGCAGGTACTTGAGCAGTGGCCACATCCGCAGACCGGACAGGCGCATGACCAGACCGAGAATCAGCGACACGAACGCGGCGCACGTCAGGTAAAACAAACCGACCAGACTGCCCAAATGTTGCAGCGAGTCCAGGCCATATTTGCTGGTGGTGAAGGCGATGGCGCCGAACACGCCAATCGGTGCCAGGCGCACGATCATGCCCATGATGCGGAAGATCACGTGGCTAAGTTCGTTAATCAGACGGGAAATGCCCGAGGCCGCTTCGCCAACGAGGTTCAGCGCGCTGCCGAACAGCACCGAAAACAGTAGGACCTGAAGGATATTGTTGTCGGCAAACGCGCCGATCACCGAGGTCGGAATCAGGTCCATCAGGAACTGCGTGGTGGTGTGCATCTGCTGGCCACGCTGGGCCAGATCGCCCATGTCGGCTTTGGCCAGTTGATCCAGATGAATGTTCGCGCCACTGCCGATGCCGGTACTGAAGGCGAACACCAGGCCAATCAACAGGGCGATGGTGGTCAGCACTTCAAAGTAGATGACCGACTTGAGGCCAATGCGCCCGACCTTCTTCAGATCACCCGCGCCACTGATGCCGCTGACCACCACGCAGAACACGATCAGGCCAATGAGCATCTTGATCAGTTTTATAAAGCCGTCGCCCAGTGGTTTGAGCTGTGCGGAGTATTCGGGAAGGGTCAGCCCACAGATGATGCCGAGCACCAGTCCGAGAACCACTTGGAGGAAGATTGAACGCGAGCACCATCTGAGCATGGGAGGAATCCTGGTCGGTGTCCTGGCTGCCGTGCGCTTACACGCATCAGATTCAGGACTTAATTATTGTGGTCTTACCGGTATGTCCAGTGCAGGCGCAGTCTACGCTCGGCTTTTTCCAGATGACAAGTGAAAATATAAAAATTGGCATGACCGGTCTGACCGGTGGTGCCGGTCCCTGTAGGAGCTGCCGAAGGCTGCGATCTTTTGATCTTGATCTTGATCTTCATCGGTCTATCGAACATCAAAATCAAAAGATCGCAGCCTTCGGCAGCTCCTACGCGCCTGTGGGCGCTTCCGAAGGCTGCGATCTTTTGATCTTTCTAACAGGCGAAAAAAAACCGGCCATCACTGACCGGTTTTTTACTGCTGCGATTTAGCGGTGCAATTAAGCGCCGTACACCGGCAGTTTCTTGCAGATGGTCTTGACCTTCTCACGAACGGCGTCGATCACCGCTTCATTGTTCAGGTCAGCCAGGATGTCGCAGATCCAGCCGGCCAGCTCTTTGCACTCTGCTTCCTTGAAGCCGCGAGTGGTCACCGCCGGAGTACCGAAACGCAGACCGGAGGTCACGAACGGGGAGCGTGGATCGTTTGGCACGGAGTTCTTGTTCACGGTGATGAAAGCCTTGCCCAGAGCGGCATCGGCGTCTTTACCGGAGATTTCCTGCTTGATCAGCGACAGCAGGAACAAGTGGTTTTCAGTACCACCGGAAACCACGTCGAAACCGCGCTCGATGAATACGCCGGCCATGGCCTTGGCGTTTTTCACCACTTGTTGCTGGTAAGTCTTGAACTCAGGCTGCAGTGCTTCCTTGAAGCAGATCGCTTTAGCGGCGATCACGTGCTCCAGCGGGCCACCCTGGGCGCCCGGGAATACCGCGGAGTTCAGCTTTTTCTCGATGTCGGCGTTGGCGCGAGCCAGGATCAGGCCGCCACGTGGACCGCGCAGGGTCTTGTGCGTGGTGGTGGTCACGACGTCAGCGAATGGAACCGGGTTCGGGTAGACGCCAGCGGCGACCAGCCCCGCAACGTGAGCCATATCAACAAAGAGATAGGCGCCGACCTTGTCAGCGATCTCGCGAAAGCGTGGGAAGTCGAGGATCTGCGAGTAGGCAGAGAAACCGGCCACGATCATTTTTGGCTTGTGCTCAACGGCCAGGCGCTCGACTTCGTCGTAGTCGATCAGGCCATTGGCATCGATACCGTACTGAACGGCGTTGTACAGCTTGCCGGAGGAGGAAACGCTGGCACCGTGGGTCAGGTGACCGCCGTGGGCCAGGCTCATGCCCAGAATGGTGTCGCCTGCTTGCAGCAGGGCCAGGTAAACGGCGCTGTTGGCTTGGGAGCCGGCGTGCGGCTGAACGTTGGCGTAATCGGCGCCGAACAGTTCTTTGGCGCGGTCGATTGCAAGCTGCTCGACCACGTCGACGAACTCGCAACCACCGTAGTAGCGCTTGCCCGGGTAACCTTCGGCGTACTTGTTGGTCAGTACCGAGCCTTGAGCTTCCATTACCGCAGGGCTGGTGTAGTTTTCCGAAGCGATCAGCTCAATATGTTCTTCCTGGCGCTGAGCTTCTTGCTCCATGGCGGCAAAGAGATCGGCGTCGTACTTGGCAATAGTCAAATCACGGCTGAACATGGCGGTCCTCAAGGATCGGGGCAGAAAAGGGGGGCATTCTAACCCAATGGGTTTTAGATGGCATATGAAAGGACATCATGTCGCAGACAAGTGGCGTTCATGACGGGATCAGCGGTGATTGTGCTGGCCTCATCGCGAGCAGGCTCGCTCCCACAGTGGATCTTTGGTGTTCACATTCATGGTGTTCACCCCAAAACCCTGTGGGAGCGAGCCTGCTCGCGATGAGGCCATCAGCCGCACCTCGAAATGTCAGTCAAACATGAAGAGCGCATCATTACTGAACTGCGCCTCAAACCGGCTCGCCGGCATCGGCCGCCCGAACAGATACCCTTGAACCTCATCACACCCATGCTCACGCAGGAAGTCGAGTTGCTCATGAGTTTCCACGCCCTCGGCGATCACTGCCAGGTTCAGGCTGTGGGCCATGGCGATGATCGCCCGGGCAATCTGTGCATCCTGCTCACCCGACGGCAGGCCGTCGACGAAGGTGCGGTCGATTTTCAGCACGTCGATCGGGAACTGCTTGAGGTAGTTGAGCGATGAATAGCCGGTGCCGAAGTCATCGACCGCAATGCTCAAGCCAAGGTTTTTCAAGCCGGCGAGAATCTGCATTGCTTCGCTGACTTCGCGCATCAGGATACTTTCGGTCAGCTCCAGCTCCAGGCACGCGGGTGGCAGGCCGGTTTCCTTGAGGATGTTGGCGATCCGCGTGCCGAGCTGGCCATCGGAGAACTGTCTGGCCGAGATGTTCACCGATACCTTCGGCACCCGCACTTTGGCTTGATGCCAGGTCTTGAGCTGGCGGCAGGCCTCGCTGATCACCCAGTCGCCGACATCCACCACCAGGCCAAGCTCTTCGAGCACCGGAATGAAATCCCCCGGCGGCACCAGCCCGCGACGCGGATGACGCCAGCGCAGCAAGGCTTCGGCGCCGGTCAGGCGTTTGCCGTCGCCGCTGAACTGCGGCTGGTAATACAGCACGAATTCGTCCTGTTCCAGGGCATGGCGCAAGTCGCTTTCCAGCTCCAGGCGCTCCAGGGCGCTGGCGTTCATGTCCGCTTGATAGAACTGGAAGTTGTTCTTGCCTCGCTCCTTGGCGTGGTACATCGCGGTGTCGGCGTTCTTCATCAACTGACTGAGCTCGTTGCCGTCCTGCGGGCTCAGGGCAATACCGATACTGGCGGTGACGAAGAACTCGCGACCTTCCAGCACAAACGGTTTCACCAGGCTGGCCAAGATCTGCTCGGCCACGTGAATGGCCCGGTTCAGCGCCACCTCACGGTTGATGCGCGGTTGCAGCAGCAAGGTGAATTCATCACCGCCCATGCGCGCCACGGTGTCGTCATCGTCGACGCAACCGAGCAGGCGCGTGGCCATTTCCTTGAGCATGCGGTCGCCGGCGGCGTGGCCCAGGGAGTCGTTGATCGGTTTGAAACGGTCGAGGTCGAGGAACATCAGCACCACCCAGGACTTCTGTCGCTCGGCCGATTGCAAGGCCGTGTGCAGGCGATCCTGGAACAGTGTGCGGTTGGGCAGGTGGGTCAGGGCGTCGTAATAGGCCAGGCGATGAATCCGCTGTTCGCTGGCCTTGCGCTCGCTGATGTCGCTGAAGAAGCACACGTAGCTGGCCAGGTCGCCTTCGTCGTCGAGCACCGCCGTAATGCCGACCCACGCCGGGTAATGTTCGCCATTGCGGCGTTTGAGCCAGACTTCGCCTTCCCAGGTGCTGTGCTGATGCAATTGCTTGAGCACATAACGCAGGTGGGCTTCCTGTTGTTCGTCGACGGTCAGCATATTCGGCAACTGATCGAGAACCTGTGACATCGCATAGCCGCTGACGCGACTGAACGCTTCGTTGGCCTGGACGATGTAGCCGGCCGGGTCGGTGATCAGGATCGCCGAGGTCGAATGCTCGAATACCGTGGCAGCCATGCGCAGGTCTTTCTCGGCGCGGCGTTGCTGGCTGATGTCGCGACCGACCCCGAGCACGCCTTCGAACGCGCCGTGTTCGTCCCAGACCAGTACCAGTCGCAGCTCGATCGGGATCTTGCGCCCGTCGGCCCGCAGGCAGTCGAACAGGAACAACTGGGTCTTCACCTGGCTGCGCAACAACGTCAATTGATCAGGTTTATCCAGGGCTTTGCTGACCCGGTCCATCAGGCTATAGATGCCGGTCAGTTGTTGCGGGTTGGCGATGGTCGATTGCCAGCCGTTCTGGAAAATCCAGTCGACGTCATAGCCGAGCACCGCTTGCACCGACGGGCTGACGTAATTGAGCGATAGCTTGTTGTCGGTGGAGAAAATCACGTCGCTGATGCTTTCGGCGAGCATGCGGTAGCGCTGTTCGCTGTCGCGCAAGGATTCGCTGGCCTCGATCTGCTCGGTGATGTCCTTGGCCACGCCGATGATCCGCGTGACCTGATCATTTTTATCCCGGGCGAGCGCTTGTTCGCGAATGTCGAAACGCCGCCAATTACCGTCGCGATGCCGGAAGCGCAGCTGGCATTGCAGCAACTGCGAGTAACCGGCGTGGCGCTGGGTCTGGCGCGAGCGGTGGTAATAGTCGGCATCTTCGGGGTGCAGGAGGATTTCCCAGAAGTACTCACCCATCTGGTGCAGCTCGGTCCGGTTGTAGCCCAGCGTCTGACCCAGGTGGTGATTGCTGAAGATCATCCGCTGGCTGATCACATCCTGCACGTACAGGTGATCCGGTACGGTGCGCACGACATCGGACCAGAAGCCTTCACGCTCCAGCAGTGACAGCTCGACGAGCTTGCGACTGGTGATGTCATTGATGCTCAGAATCACTGCTTTGTAGTCGTGTTGCTCTTCCGGCAGGCGCAGCACCAGCCACAAATGCTGGTCGCGACCGTTGGTGTCCTGGAGTTTGATTTCCAGTTCGAGTTGTTTCTGCTGGTTGAGTACCGCCTCGATCACTTGGTTGCCGATAGCGGTGCAGGCCAGTGGATAACCGTCGATCAGCAGTTTCCAGGCCTGTTCGCAAGAATTGACATTAAGCAGCTGCAGAGCAACCTGGTTGACTTCGGTGATGCGCAACTCTTGCAGCAGTTGTTGGCGCTGTTGCGGGACGTCGATCCAGGCCTTCAGTTGTTCGCTGCTGCTGATTTGGGTCTTGTCGAAAAAGTTTTTCAGCCCGGACAGGTCGAGCACGCAAAGCGCCACGCCGGTGCCGTCGAAAATATCCTGATAGCGTCGGCGGCCCTCATGCAGCTGACGCTGACGACGACGCATGCTCAACAGCGCGATAAACGGCAGTAGCGAGAAGGCCAGGCCCAGCAGGCATTTGCCGATGAACGCCGGCAACAGTTGTTCGATCACCTGTTGGCGGTCAAACAACCCGCGCAGTTGCCAGTCACTGCTGCTCAACGGCACGGTCAGCACGCTGTTGGCCAGGTCATCGTCGCTTAGCGCGCCCGGCTTGGCGGAGGGCAGGGCTTCGTCACGACTGATGATTTGATGATTGATGCGGTTCTCTACCAGCCATAGCGGCCGGATGCCGGCTTCGCTCTGTTTGGTCAGGGAGGAGAAAAACGTCGGCGTCAGGCGCAAGGCCCAATAACCGCGACTGCTACCACTGGCTTGATGCAGCAGCAAGTGCACCACCGAGCCATCGTCGGCGTTGCTGAAATAGTGGGCTTGCGCACGGCTGCGGCGTACCAGGTCGCTGAGGTAATCGGCGTCCTGGCTGTCGGTGGCGCTGTCGCTGAGAATTTTGCCGGACGGGCTCAGTAGCGCCAGACTGCGCAGGTCGGGCAGCGATTGCTGCACTTTGCGTAGCAATGCCTGCTGTTCGTCGGCTGATTGCGGTTGCTCGATGATCGGTAGCAGATTGAGCGCGATCTGCGCGTTCAGCGCCATGTTCAGGCTGACCTGGGAGGCGAGGTCGGCGGTGTAGTCGATGGTGTACTGGCGCTGGTTTTTCTGGGTTTGTGCAAGTTGATCCAGCAACTGCCAGAACAGCAGCGCGAGCAGCAACAGCACAAGTGTCGCCAGCGCGCCCTTCAGGGTTCCGCGCAGGGGGAGCCGAGCGCGGCAGCCGGTGCACGGGTAGAAAGAGGCGGCGTGACTTTAGACAAACTGAAATCCTGCGGTTTGGCTGGACTGGCGCGACATGCACTATAAGCCGGACGCCCGAAGGGCGGCTAGCATGCCTTGTGTTGTGGCTAAGTGCCAGCCCCTCGCGGCTGGACTGCCTTTCATCATTCAGGTAGCTTTGCCGGTTACGCGGGAGCGTTCCAGCTCCTAGACTCAGGCTTTTTCAGCGCGCACGCCTCGATACCCATCTGGCGAACGACGCGCACAGCCTGGCCCGGGCATCGCCTGCGCTCTGATCATTCATCTGTCACTGACCCAAGGTTCTCCATGGCTCAATACGTCTTCACCATGCATCGGCTGGGCAAAGTTGTTCCGCCGAAGCGGGAAATCCTGAAAAACATTTCGCTGTCGTTCTTCCCCGGCGCCAAGATCGGTGTACTCGGCCTCAACGGTTCGGGTAAGTCCACGCTGTTGAAAATCATGGCCGGCGTTGACACCGAGTTCGACGGCGAAGCCCGTCCGATGCCGGACCTGAACATCGGCTACCTGCCGCAGGAACCGATCCTGGATCCGACCAAGACCGTGCGTGAAGTGGTCGAGGAAGCGGTCAGCGTGATCAAGAACGCTCAGGCGCGCCTGGACGAGGTCTACGCGGCTTACGCTGAAGAAGATGCCGACTTCGACAAACTGGCGGCAGAACAGGCCAAGCTCGAAGCCATCCTGCAAGCCAGCGACGGTCACAACCTGGATCGCCAACTGGAAGTCGCCGCCGATGCGCTGCGTCTGCCGGCGTGGGATGCCAAGGTCGAATTCCTTTCCGGTGGTGAAAAGCGTCGCGTGGCCCTGTGCCGCCTGCTGCTGTCCGCCCCCGACATGCTGCTGCTCGACGAACCAACCAACCACCTGGATGCCGACTCCGTCGCCTGGCTGGAGCACTTCCTGCACGACTTCCCGGGCACTGTGGTAGCGATCACGCACGACCGTTACTTCCTGGACAACGTCGCTGGCTGGATTCTCGAACTCGACCGCGGCGCGGGTATCCCGTACGAGGGCAACTATTCGGGTTGGCTTGAAGCCAAGTCCAATCGTCTGGCTGCCGAATCCAAGCAGCAGTCGGCCCACGAAAAAGCCATGAAGGAAGAACTGGAGTGGGTGCGCCAAGGCGCCAAGGCCCGTCAGTCCAAATCCAAGGCTCGTCTGCAACGCTTTGAAGAAATGCAATCGCAGGAATTCCAGAAGCGCAGCGAAACCAACGAGATCTACATCCCGGCCGGTCCGCGCCTGGGTGACAAGGTCATCGAGTTCAAGAACGTCAGCAAGGGCTACGGCGATCGCGTGTTGATCGACAACCTGTCGTTCTCCATGCCTAAAGGCGCCATCGTTGGCGTGATCGGCGGTAACGGTGCCGGTAAGTCGACCCTGTTCCGTATGCTGATGGGCAAGGAAACACCGGACTCGGGCACCATCGAAGTCGGTGAAACCGTGCAACTGGCCTGCGTCGATCAGAGCCGCGAAGACCTGGACGGCAGCAAGACGGTGTTCCAGCAAATCTCCGACGGTTCGGATCAGATCCGCATCGGCAACTACGAGATCCCGTCGCGGACCTACGTCGGTCGCTTCAACTTCAAGGGTGGCGATCAGCAGAAGTTCGTCAAGGACCTGTCCGGTGGTGAGCGCGGTCGCTTGCACCTGGCCCTGACCCTGAAAGAGGGCGGCAACGTCCTGCTGCTCGACGAACCGTCCAACGACCTCGACGTTGAAACCCTGCGTTCCCTGGAAGAAGCCCTGCTGGACTTCCCGGGCGCCGCCATTGTGATCTCTCACGATCGGTGGTTCCTTGACCGCGTCGCGACTCATATCCTGGCGTACGAAGACGACTCGCAAGCCATCTTCTTCGAAGGTAACTACACCGAGTACGAAGCTGATCGTAAGAAGCGCCTCGGCGAAGCGGCTGCCCAGCCGCACCGTGTACGGCACAAGAAACTGGCCTGATATCGGGTTGGTTGCATGAAAACGGAGCCTTCAGGGGCTCCGTTTTTTTATGGTTTTTCAGTAAGACCGAGGTGCGGCCTTCGCGAGCAAGCCCGCTCCCACATTGGTTTGTGAACGCCACAGATCTAATGTGGGAGCGGGCTTGCTCGCGAAGGCGTCCTCAAGATCACTCAATATCTATGCCCAAAACCTCAATCAACAAATCCCCCGCCGGCCGCTTCCACAGCACTTCATCCCCGACCTGTGCCCCAAGCAACGCCCGACCCAATGGCGATCCCCAATTGATCAGTCCGCTGCCGGCATCTGCCTGATCCTCGCCAACCAATTGCACACGCTGCTCATTACCCTGTTCATCGGCAAACGTCACCCAAGCGCCAATCTGCACTTTGTCGGTTGAAGAGGCCGGTACGACTAGCTGAGCACTTTGCAGTCTTTGGTTGAAATACCGCCAGTCTCGCTCAAGGTCGGCCTGGCGCTGTTTATCGGCCAGTTCGCCCTTCGCACTCTGTTCATCCAGCAGGTTTTGCACCTCGGCGAGCTTTGCCTGAAGCAGGGCCAGCCCTGCCGGGGTGACGTAATTGGGCTGCGCGCTGACCTGCCGTTCCACTGGCTGGTCGGCTTGCGCGGCGGTGTTATCTTCATTGACGAAGGCACGACTCATGGTTTTCTCCCGTTATAGGGTTTGGGCCATGCTCGCAGGGTTTTAGTTTCGACAAATGTCTGTCAACGACCTATTGCGAGCGAAAGGCTCGCGCGGCGTCCTGATCTTTCTGCTGCTGCCAGGCTCTTTCGCGCTCATCCCAATAGTGGCTGCGGTAGTCCTCGCGATCCTGGTTTTCCAGCATCGCCTGGCACTGGCGAAAGCCATCGCTCCAGCCGTCGGCGTACTGCTTGTCCTTGAGATAGCGCGGCACGTTTTTACGGAATTCACCGGTCATCGCCCCGCCAGCCTGACGGCCACTGATGCAACCGTCATCGAAACCATCGGCGAATGCCGGCGGGTAACCCTTGGCGATCAGATCTTCATGAGTCGACTGGCAACCCGCGCACAACAGCAACAACCCCAGCACACCCACGCAACGCCACATTTCAGACTCCCGGCCTTTCGATGGCCTATGCCGAGAAGTCTAGAAGCCGATTCGTCAGACGGTTGTGAAAGGGCTGTGATTAATCTGTTGGCGTCGCCGCCAGGCGGGCATGTTCCGACAGTTCCTGTTCGATGAACGCGGCGATCATGGCGCGGTAAACCTGTTCGGTGACTTCGGGATTCGCGCCTGCGGCTGCGGCCAATGCCCGAACCTTGGCGATGACCTGTTCGACCCTGGCGGGTGCTTTTACCGCGTCGCGGTCTTTCTTGAAGCGAGCGGCTTGCGCCACGTAGGCGCCGCGCTCGGCCAGTAGCGTGACGATCTGGCCATCCAGCCGATCAATATGTTGGCGAACGTCTTCGAGGGAGTTGCAGGTAACAGCCATGTTGGTTGAACTCCATTTTTGGATATTCCCCCGTAGGAGCAAAGCTTGCTCGCGATGGCACCACCTCGGTCAATCTGAATGACCGCGTCGATGCCATCGCGAGCAAGCTTTGCTCCTACGGGGAAGGGGGTCAGTAGTGATACCACTTCACCTCAAGCATCACTTCGTTCTCGGGGAGGCGATGTGACTGAATTCGCGCTGGGCACTCAGCCGCAGGCCCAGGTTGCGCGACAACGCCCACTGCTGATTCAGACTCAGGCTACGGCGCACTTCGCCGTTGGTGAAGAAATCACCCTTGGTTTCCAGGCTGAAGTTGCCCAGCGGGTTCTTCCACAACACGCCGCTGTTGAAGCCGGCCGCCGGCGCGACAAAACCGGCGAAGTCGTTGTTGTGTTCGATGCGCACGGTGCCCAGCGCAAAACCGAGCACGTCTTCACCCAGCTGCCAGGTGCCGCCGGCGCCGCCATTGACGTGGCTGACCAGGGTTTCATCGTCATGTTTGCCCGGCACGCGTTCCAGGCCGCCCGTGACCTGCCACGACAGCGGCTGCAACAGCTCATTGCGCGGCGTCAGCGAACGAATAGTCGCCAGATCCAGTTGCTGCAATTGCCAGTGATTGCCTTCGTACTGGCGCAGTTTCATTTGCAGGATTTCAATTTGTGCGCCCAGCGGGAAGCTCTCGGCGTTGTCGTTGAGGTCGTGATACGCCATGCGCAAACCGTACTCGCCGAACGCCTTGTCGCCCGGGTGCCGAGGCCTGCCTGCCAGGTGCGGGATTCGTGGCCGTCCTCGGGCAGGCCAGGTTGCGGGATTTCCAGCTCCGGCGCGGGGTTCTGGTTGATCGCCCGCAGCAGTTCGAAGCTGCGCTGCGAGCGTTCTGGGTCACGCTCCTGGCCGTTGGCGCGGTAGCGTTCCAAGCGGTAGGCCGCATCGATGATCAACGCTTGGCGTTCGCGCGGTTGAGCCTTGAATGCAGGTGCCTGCAATTGCTTCTGATCGGCGCTGACTTTCAGCACCCATTGCTGTTCTTCAGGATTCAATGGCTCGGCGCGGCTCAGCAATTCTCTTTCGCGTGACGGACGATATTGAATGGACTCCACCAGACCGGCTTCTTTCACCGCTTTGACGGTATCGGTCGGGATTGCGGTCAGCGGGAATTGTTCGGTCAAGCGCAAGCTTGGTCGCGCCACTTGCAGCAGTTCCAGCAGGCGATAAGAGCAGTTTTCGTCGAAGAAGAAATAGTCGAATTGGATCTGCTTCAGCTCCCAGACGTGCTCGACCATGCGCTCGGTTTCTTGCTGGGTCAGGTTCAGTCGGTATTCCCACAGGTCGCGGTTCTCCAGGCTGCGATATTCCGAGAGTTTCTCCTGATAAGGCACCAGCGCAAACAAACCGGGATAGCCCCCATCAACCCTTTCCAGGCATACAGGATGCTGTTGTCCGAACCTTCGATGTAGGCGCCGAAGTTGATTGCGTAACTGAGCAGGGCGGTGTGATCGCTTTGCACGTCAGCCTGGTCGATGCGCAGCAAGGTGTGGCCAAACATCGAGGACGGACTGTTCAGGTACGCCGCCGGGAAAATCATCACCGCGCTATGGGGAGCGACGTCCTTGAACCACTGCTTGAATTCAGTGCAGTCCAGCGTCGGCAGGTCGGTCAGGTTGAGCTGTGCCTTCAACCAGCGAGTCCGGGCCGGGTAGACGCATTGGACGTGCTTTTCGCCGGCAGTGGCCGGGGCGTACAGCGCCTGGACCGTCGCCGCCAGTTCGCGGTCCGGGTGTTCGTTACCGTCGGGGGCGAGGAAGAACTTCTTGTCGCTGACATAGCTGCGCCAGCCGCCGAGCTTGGCGGTTTCGTAGTGGCCCAGGGAAATCCAGAAAGGGTCGTTGGCCAGTTGCTGCAAACGTTGATTGTCGATGTGTGGCGCGGCGGACAGCGGGACGCAGACACAGAGCGCCAGCCAGGCAAGGCGTTTGAGCATAGTGGGCAACTTAAGTCGAAAGAAACAAAGACCCAAAGAGGCGGGTGCCACCTACCCGTAGGAGCTGTCGAGTGCAACGAGGCTGCGATCTTGCCCGGCTCACTTGAGTCTCAAGCGAAAGATCAAAAGATCGCAGCCTCGTTGCACTCGACAGCTCCTACAGTCGGTTGGCATTCCCCAAAGAGGGGCAGGTCCAAAAAACAAAAGCCGCTCCCCGAAAGGAGCGGCCGGGTCGAGCTTAAGCTTGCGTCGCGTACTTGGCCAGGCGTGGATCGTTCTTCAGAACGGCCAGGGTATTGGTATGCACGTCGTCAGCGGTCACGTCAGCCTTGCTGAAGATTTGCTGGAAATGCTCGTGAGTCACGGCGGCGAAGTGCGCACGGTCTTGCGGCGCAACGCCCAGTACCACGGCGTAAGTGGTCAGCGCTTCGCCCTGACCTTTGGCCATGTCTTCGGACAGCTCGTTCATCATGCCATTCATGGCAATCCAGGATTTGCCGCCATAGGTCAGCGACGCATTGGTGGCGCAACCGTTGGTGCCGGACGTCATACCGAACGTCGCGTTACCGGAGGTGCCGTTGGTGGTGGATGCCAGGAAATGCGCCGGGGTGCCACGCTGCCCTTCGAACAGCATGTTGCCCCAACCGCAATCCGGGCCGCCTGGCGCCTGAGCCATGGCGTTGAGGGATACGACGGTGAAGAGAGTACCGAGAAGAATCCGTTTCATAGCTGAGTTCTCTTTGTGTGCATACCAATAGACAAGGGGTTCTGGCGTCACCTCGACGTCAGTGGGCCGGTTATTTAGTTCCAGCCGCGCAGTTTGGAGTTTAGGCACGATCCAGGGGTTCCGTGATTTTTTGCAAATCATTCCCCGCAATCATTGATTTGCGCCCGCCCCGCCTGGGGATGGCGAGTTGTCTATGCTTTGGCTTGAGGCGCGCCTTGCCAGTCGGGTATGGCAGCGCCAGAATGCCGCTATCTGCCCCGCCTGATGTAAGGAAGCCCGATGCCTGATCCTGTTGCTGCCAGCTTGCGTCTAGCGCCCGAAGCGCTGACTCGTCCGTTTTCCGCTGAACAGTTCAGCTTCTCTACCACCAATGATCTGGAGCCCTTCCGCGGTGTACTCGGCCAGGAACGTGCGGTCGAAGCCTTGCAGTTCGGTGTGGCCATGCCACGCCCCGGTTACAACGTATTTGTCATGGGCGAGCCCGGTACTGGCCGGTTCTCGTTCGTCAAACGTTACCTGAAGGCCGAAGGCAAGCGCCTGCAGACCCCGGCGGACTGGGTCTACGTCAATAATTTCGATGAACCGCGCGAACCCCGCGCCCTGGAGTTGCCATCGGGCACTGCCGGTGCCTTCATCGGTGATATCAACGGCTTGATCGACAACCTGCTGGCGACCTTCCCGGCGGTCTTCGAACACCCGTCCTACCAGCAGAAGAAAAGCGCCATCGACCGCGCCTTCAACCAGCGCTACGACCGCGCCCTGGATGTGATCGAGCGCCTGGCGCTGGAGAAAGAAGTCGCGCTTTACCGCGACAGCACCAACATCGCCTTCACCCCGATGAGTGAAGGCAAGGCACTGGATGAAGCCGAATTCGCCCAGTTGCCGGAAGTCGATCGCGAGCGTTTCCACGTCGATATTTCGTGGCTGGAAGAGCGCCTCAACGAAGAGCTCGCCAGCCTGGCGCAATGGAAGCGCGAGTCGAGCAATCAACTGCGCCAGCTCAACGAAGAAACCATCACCCTGGCGTTGCAGCCAATGCTGTCGCCGTTGTCGGAGAAATACGCCGAGAACGCCGCGGTGTGCGGCTACCTGCAAGCCATGCAGGTTTACTTGCTGAAAACCGTGGTCGAGCAACTGGTGGACGACAGCAAGACTGATGCCGTCGCCCGCAAACTGCTGGAAGAGCAATACGCCCCGAGCCTGGTGGTTGGTCATTCCTCCAGTGGCGGCGCACCGGTGGTGTTCGAGCCGCATCCGACCTACGAAAACCTGTTCGGCCGCATCGAGTACAGCACCGATCAGGGCGCGCTCTACACAACTTATCGCCAGCTGCGCCCGGGTGCCTTGCATCGCGCCAATGGCGGCTTTTTGATTCTTGAAGCGGAAAAAATGCTCAGCGAGCCGTTCGTGTGGGATGCGCTCAAGCGCGCCCTGCAATCGCGCAAGCTGAAAATGGAATCGCCGCTGGGTGAGCTGGGTCGTCTGGCCACCGTGACCCTGACGCCGCAACATATTCCGTTGCAGGTCAAAGTCATCATCATCGGCGCCCGGCAGCTCTACTACACGCTGCAGGACCTTGATCCGGACTTCCAGGAGATGTTCCGCGTCCTGGTGGACTTCGACGAAGACATCCCGATGGTCGACGAGAGCCTGGAGCAATTCGCCCAGTTGCTGAAAACCCGTACTTCGGAAGAAGGCATGGCGCCGTTGACCGCGGATGCGGTGGCGCGTCTGGCGACCTACAGCGCTCGCCTGGCGGAACACCAGGGGCGTTTGTCGGCGCGTATTGGCGATCTGTTCCAACTGGTCAGCGAGGCTGACTTCATTCGCGACCTGGCGGGTGACGACATGACCGACGCCGGTCACATCGAACGTGCGCTCAAGGCCAAGGCCACCCGCACCGGGCGTGTTTCGGCGCGGATTCTCGACGACATGCTGGCGGGGATCATCCTGATCGATACCACTGGCGCGGCGGTCGGCAAGTGCAACGGGCTGACAGTGCTGGAGGTCGGTGACTCGGCATTCGGTGTGCCGGCACGGATTTCTGCCACGGTGTACCCCGGTGGCAGCGGCATTGTCGACATCGAGCGCGAGGTCAATCTCGGTCAGCCGATTCACTCCAAGGGTGTGATGATTCTGACCGGTTATCTGGGCAGCCGTTATGCCCAGGAATTCCCGCTGGCGATTTCCGCGAGCATCGCGCTGGAGCAGTCCTACGGCTATGTTGATGGCGACAGTGCGTCGCTGGGCGAGGCGTGCACGCTGATCTCGGCCTTGTCGAAAACCCCGCTCAAGCAGTGCTTTGCCATCACCGGTTCGATCAACCAGTTTGGTGAAGTGCAGGCGGTCGGCGGGGTCAACGAGAAGATCGAAGGCTTCTTCCGCCTCTGCGAAGCGCGCGGGCTGACGGGCGAGCAAGGGGCGATCATTCCGCAAGCCAACGTGGCCACGCTGATGCTCGACGAGAAAGTGCTGTCGGCGGTGCGGGCGGGGCAGTTCCATGTCTACGCCGTGCGTCAGGCTGACGAGGCGCTGAGCCTGTTGGTGGGCGAGCCGGCCGGTGAGCCGGATGCCGATGGCCAGTTCCCTGAAGGCAGTGTCAACGCGCGGGTGGTGGAGCGCTTGCGAGTGATCGCGGAAATGATCAGCGAGGAAGACCTCAAGGAAGCCGAGAAGGAAATCGCGCTGGAGGCGTTGGCCGAAACCAAACCGGCCTGACTTGCCAGGATCGTTCCCTGTAGGAGCGAGGCTTGCCCGCGAAGGCCGCGATGCGGTTTACCTGAATGACCGCGTTATCGTTCTTCGCGGGCAAGCCTTGCTCCTACGGTGGGTTGGTGATTTGCCAAAAAGCGCCATCAGTCTGGCGTCAATATTCACACAATGACCATTCGGCGCCTTCTGGTTTCGCTTTGCTTGCACAGCGAACTTTTCCTCTATTCTCAGCTCAAGGATAAGGACAGTAATCACTGGATCGAAACAGCTTTCCCATGAGGGCTGAATACCGGATCTACCGAGGGTCGCCGCCATGTCGCGCAACCTCTGCCTCACCCGTCAATGCCTGGGTCTTGTGACCCGTATCGAGTGCGCCATCCGCCCATTGGCGGGAGATACGGGCATGTGGACCTTACTCTTCGCCGCCGGAATGGCCGGTGAACAGCCGTCAGCCATCAAGGCCCAAGGCCCGTTCCATGGCCCGTTTGTGGCTGAATCCATCCTCGACACCATCGTTGAAAGCCTGACGCTACATGGCTACGAGCTGGCCGATGACCCGCAAATCTGGTGCCTGCACCTGCAAGCCCAACTGCGGGAAATCAACGGTGGCCGCTGTCGCAGTCTGGGAGGCTTCGACCATTGAGTGCGGTTATTGGGCAGGGTTGGGCGTCTCGGTCTTGTCCAGTTTGACCTCGAAACCATATTCCACGGTGGCGAGGTTGGTGCGCTGGTAGCTCTCCAGCCGAGTGGGCTGGCCATAGAAGTAATGCACGCCGAATAGCGCGGGTCCTTCTGTGCTCGCGTCATGGCTGACCGAAAGAATCTCCTTCAGATAGTTACCGCTGTCGTCCTTGGCGAAAAAGCGCCAGTCCTGAGCGGGAAAAACCTTCAGGTCGACTACCAGCGCGTTGCCTTTGAGCTCCAGGCCTTTGGGCAGTTGGTGCGCGTCGAGGGTTTTCTGTTCGACCGTGGCCAGGAACAGCGGCATGGAACCCACCGCGAAGGCCGGGGTTTCCGGAAACAGGTTCAGATCGTAGGTGATCGTGCCGCGCAACGGGTCAACCTGATAAGCCTCTGTCGGCAGTTCGATCGGTCCATCGCGCTTGCCGTTATCGCCCGCCGTAAAGAACGTGACCGGGCTGTCAGCTGGGCTGAAGGAAGTACCGAGCAGTTCGTCATTGAAGGTACGGATGTGCTCGAACTCAATACGCGAAGCACTTGAATCATCCACCGACTGAGTGATGCTGACGTTCTTCTGCAATTGTTCCTCGGTCAAGGTCGCGCCCTTGAGCCAGGTCGTCGCCTGATCGTCATACACCACCACCGGCACTGACAGTGGCTGGATGGCTTTCTCCGTGGTGTTCGGGTCAAACCTGAGGACAGGCAGTTGCAGGTCCCTGCGGGTTACCGTGGCGGCCGAGAAGTCGAGCACGCTGACTTCCAGCGTGTCGACGCTACCGTTGAAGTAAACCCGGGTGTAATGATGGTTTTGTTGTTCGAAGGCTTGCTGCTCATCCTTGAGCTGCTTTTCGAACGTGTCGCTCCAGGCCGTTTGCGCCTGCATCTCCCCTAACTGCTTTTCGTAGAACGCGATTTGCGCGGCGCTTTCGTTGATCGATCCCGAGTGGGACAGAAAGCCTCCGGTCGTATCCCTGGCCTGGACGATCAACGGGTTGAGCGGGGTTTCGCGGACTTCCGGTATCAGCGGCGCGGTGTTGCTCAGTTCAAGCTCTGCCACGTTGTTGTCGAGGCTGAGCAACGTCACGCTGATGTTGTCGTCGACGCGGGCCTTGCCCACATCCTTTTTCGTCAGCGCTACCGTGAACACCCGGTGAGGGGCGATCACTTCAGCTTTACCTTTGAGCATCAACGGTTGCGGTTGTTTTTTGTTGTCGACCTCCAGACCTTCGATGAACGGGTAGGTCACCGTCAGATCGTCCGGATTATCGACGTTGGAACTCGAGGGGCTGAGCTGAATGCCCGGATCGGTTTCCGACCATTCGGGCTGGAAAGAGATCACTTTTTTGTTGCTAAGGGTTACTGACTGCCATTCCAGCCCGTGGGGGAAAGGGAACTGTGCAGGCATGGTGAAGCTGAAAGGGAACACCGGCGACAGATCGGTCAGGTAATCGGAGCTTGAGGGTTTACGCAGAACAAACAGGCCATCGAGGTAGGTGTCGACCAGGGCCTGAGGGGTTGGGTAGTGTTTGAGCAGGCGCATGGCGTCTTCGCCATATTCCGTTTCTATCGGTTTGGTCTTGAGCTTCAGTTCTGCGCGTTCAAGCAACAGCAGCGAGCCACCGAGGTCAGCGACGGCGTCCTTGAGCTTCTGATCCGCAATGGCATCCAGGGATTTCTCGAATTGCGCGGTTCTTTCTTCGAGGCTGACGGTCTTTTTTTCATCGGCGGGTGAACAGCCGTTGAGCAGTAGCATCACGCCAAAAACGGCACTCGTTAAAGGTAATCGCACATCCATTTCCTGTCTTCCTGTCCGGTGTCGCTAACCTGTCATTGGTTTGGACACTAGCAGAAAAACTTCGTCATACATGCGCAGGTTGCGGATTTTCGGGCGGTTTCTGGGTGTAACGGGCGGCTGTTATACTCGCCGCCATTTACCAGCCCTTGTGTGAGATTCAATGGAACGCTTTATCGAAAATGCAATGTACGCCTCCCGCTGGCTGCTGGCACCGATCTACTTCGGTTTGTCCCTGGGCTTGTTGGCGCTGGCGTTGAAGTTTTTCCAGGAAGTCTTCCATGTCATCCCCAACGTCTTCTCGATGGCGGAATCGGACTTGATCCTGGTGCTGCTGTCGTTGATCGACATGGCGCTGGTGGGCGGCTTGCTGGTGATGGTGATGATCTCCGGCTATGAGAACTTCGTGTCCGAACTGGACATTGACGAGGGCAAAGAGAAACTCAACTGGTTGGGCACCATGGATTCGTCTTCGCTGAAGATGAAAGTGGCCGCCTCGATCGTGGCGATTTCGTCGATCCACCTGTTGCGGGTTTTCATGGACGCCAAGAACGTCGATCCCGAGCATCTGAAGTGGTACGTCATCATTCACATGACCTTCGTGGTGTCGGCGTTTGCGATGGGGTATCTGGATAAGCTGACCAAGCACTGATCTCTGGCCTGTAGGAGCAAGGCTTGCCGCGATTGGGGAGACTCGGTATCTCTGATGTCAAGTCCGCTATTGCGAGCAAGCTTTGCTCCTACACATCGTGGTGTTTTGCGAAACAGACAAGCGGTGTAACTCGTGACTTGTACTTTGATGCGCCGAAGCCTATCCCTGTAAGTATCTTGGTCCGCCACTGTTTGAGGTGCGCTCATGAACTTGCAAGAATTAAATGCCTACGCGATCGCCGGGAAGGTCGATGAGCTGAACCTGATCTCACTGGAAGGCGGGATCTACCTGCTGGAGGCGCGCATGCATGGCGCGGCGTATCCGTTGAGTGATGCCCGCGGCCAGATGTTTCACCTGCGTTCGGTCGAGCATGCACGTGAAGTGCTCCACGCCTGTCCCGCCGTACGGTTCAACCTTGTGCACACTTCGGTTCACGACGAAATGTGCGGGCTCGGCGACAGTGCGCAGGAAAGCCTGAAGGTGCCGATCGCCTTTCGTAGTACATGGCAGCACTGACGCCCTCATCAATACCACGGCATCTGTGCTAGTCTGCTCGCCCTTTTGGTTCCGGGCGCTCCGGGATGCGCTGTGCACGCACGGCAAGTTCCAGGGCTGTCCGCACAGCGGAGCAGTGTCATGTCCGAAGTAAATCTGTCCACCGACGAAACCCGCGTCAGCTACGGTATCGGCCGTCAGTTGGGCGACCAACTGCGCGACAACCCGCCACCGGGCGTTAACCTGGATTCGATCCTGGCTGGCCTGACTGATGCGTTCGCCGGTAAGCCAAGCCGTGTGGGTCAGGAAGAAATGTCCGCCAGCTTCAAAGTGATCCGCGAGATCATGCAAGCCGAAGCGGCTGCCAAAGCTGAAGCCGCTGCTGGCGAAGGCCTGGCATTCCTGGCTGAAAACGCCAAGCGTGACGGCATCACCACCCTGGCTTCCGGCCTGCAATTCGAAGTACTGACTCAAGGTGAAGGCGCCAAGCCGACCCGTGAAGATCAAGTGCGCACTCACTACCATGGCACCCTGATCGACGGCACTGTGTTCGACAGCTCCTACGAGCGCGGCGAGCCTGCAGAATTCCCGGTTGGCGGCGTGATCGCTGGTTGGAGCGAAGCCCTGCAACTGATGAACGCCGGCAGCAAATGGCGTCTGTACGTGCCGAGCGAACTGGCTTACGGCGCTCAAGGCGTTGGCAGCATTGCACCGCACAGCGTACTGGTATTCGACGTCGAGCTGCTCGACGTTCTGTAAGACCGTGATCCCGTGATCCTGCGGTCGCGTGATCAACGTCATCCTGCAGGAGCGAGGCTTGCCCGCGAAGGCGTCAACTCGGTTTCAAGTTGGAACCGAGTTGCCTGGTTCGCGAACAAGCTTCGCTCCTACAGGGTTTTTAGCGTTACTCATACTTCGAGCTTATGGTGCAGTTCACTGGTCGGGCGCAACGCCCGGGCATAGCAGAACAGAAACAGATTACGCACCAGTTCCTTGAGCACGACCGGCTCGCTGGAACTCAAGCCGCTGACGTCCAGATCACCCTGATCCTGCAGCTCGCTCAAGGCTTCCTCTTCAAGTACCGCACAAACTTCCCCGGTTTCCCGATGCAGGATCCTGAGGTAAGGGTGTGGGCGGTCCAGCCAGGCATCGATCAAATAAGTCATGGGTCTCATCTCCGTTGATTGGTTTCAATGAGAATAATTCTTATTCATCAAATAGCAAGGACCTATTGGCAGTTTGCAGGTTTTTAAGGGTAAAGGTTGCGTAAGGTCAAAACGGCTGGCGTTTGGCTACTGCGGGGGTGTGGGCGAAGCGGGGGAGGGCGAAGCACCACCCCGCGCCGGGCGCGGGATGGAAGACAACAGAATCAGACTTTTCTGACGAACTCGGATTTGAGCTTCATTGGGCCGATGCCGTCGATCTTGCAGTCGATGTCGTGATCACCATCGCACAGACGAATGTTCTTGACCTTGGTGCCGACCTTGACCACCAGGGAGGTGCCCTTGACCTTGAGGTCCTTGATCACGGTGATGGTGTCGCCGTCCTGCAGGACATTGCCCACCGAGTCCTTCTTCACGGTGTCATCGGACGCCACTTCAGCTTCGCCGCTGGCGGACCATTCGTGGGCGCACTCCGGGCAGATCAGCTGTGCGCCGTCTTCGTAGGTGTATTCGGAATTGCATTTCGGGCAGGGTGGCAACGTGCTCACTAAGGCTCCTTGGTTTGAGGATCGCTAAAAGTCGCACATTATATAGGGTTTTATCGTGCGAGGGGCAGACAGCAAAAGATCGCAGCCTTCGGCAGCTCCTACAGGGTGCACATTCCCATGTAGGAGCTGCCGAAGGCTGCGATCTTTTGATCTTGCTGTTGCTGCAATCAGTGCGTACGGGCTACTGCAAACTCGCTTAATTCAACCAGTGCGTCGCGATACTCGCTGGCCGGCAGGGCGTCGAGGCATTTGATTGCACGGGCCACGTAATCACGGGCCAGTTGCGCGGTGTACTCCAGCGAGCCGGACGCTTCAACAGCCTCGCGGATGCTTTCGAGGTCTTCGATGCCACCTTTCTGGATCGCCTGGCGCACCAGTGCGGCCTGTTCGGGCGTACCCTCGCGCATGGTGTAGATCAGCGGCAGGGTCGGCTTGCCTTCGGCCAGATCGTCACCGACGTTCTTGCCCAGGGTTTCTGCATCACCTTTGTAATCCAGCAAGTCGTCGACCAATTGGAAAGCGACGCCCAGGTGATCACCGAAGGTGCGCAGCGCTTCGCTCTGTTCCGACGTGGCTTCGCACAAGGCGGCAGCACTGTGGGTCGAGGCTTCGAAGAGCATCGCGGTTTTACCGCGGATGACTTCCATGTAGGTTTCTTCGGTGGTGCTGGCGTCACGGATCTTCGACAGTTGCAGCACTTCGCCTTCGGCGATGATCCGCGTGGCTTGCGAAAGGATCTTCATCACCGGCATGGAGCCCAGTTCGACCATCATTTCGAAGGAGCGCGAATACAGGAAGTCGCCCACCAGCACGCTTGGGGCATTGCCCCACATGGCGTTGGCGGTCGAGCGGCCACGGCGCATGCCGGACATGTCGACCACGTCGTCATGCAGCAGGGTGGCGGTGTGCAGGAACTCGATAGTGGCGGCCAGCAGGCGCAAGTCGTCACCTTCGCGACCCAGGGCCTTGCCACACAGCAATACGAGTAGAGGGCGCAGGCGCTTACCGCCGGCCGAGGTAATGTAGTCGCCGATTTTCGATACCAGCGGCACTCGGGAAGTCAGCTGCTTCTTGATGATGCCGTCGACGGCGCTAAAATCGTCCGCCACCGCGCGGTAGAAAGCTTGGGGTTGCATCAGCGACAGTTGCTCCAGAAGGGTTGCGCGGCATGCTAGGACCCACGTCCGGACCTGTCAAGGCGCGATGGACGGCCACTTGCAACACTTCGGCAGCTTGCGTACAATCGCGCACCCTGAACTTCCTGGGCAGCACCTGCCTTACGCAATTGCAATCAGGCCTTCCAGCCCTATGCAGCCATGCCAGCCAATACCTCTTCTTATAAAGAGCTGGGTGAGCAGGATTATCGGAGAAATACCATGTCGTACGCAGTAATTGTTACTGGTGGCAAGCAATACAAGGTCGCCCCAGGTGAATACCTGAAGATCGAAAAACTGGAAATCGCTACCGGCGAATCCGTTACTTTTGATCGCGTTCTGTTGGTCGCTAATGGCGATGACGTGAACATCGGCGCTCCAGTTGTTCCTGGCGCTACCGTTGTGGCTGAAGTGATCTCCCAAGGTCGTCACGATAAAATCCGCATCATCAAGTTCCGTCGTCGTAAGCACCACATGAAGCGTATGGGCCACCGCCAGTGGTACACCGAGATCAAAATCACCGGTATTCAGGCTTAATTTCAGCCTAATTCCTCACTAGGAGAATTGACTCATGGCACACAAAAAAGCTGGTGGTAGTACCCGTAACGGTCGCGACTCAGAAGCCAAACGCCTTGGCGTGAAGATGTATGGCGGCCAGGTTATCATTCCGGGCAACATCATCGTGCGTCAGCGCGGCACCCAATTCCACGCCGGTTACGGTGTTGGCATGGGTAAAGATCACACTCTGTTCGCTAAAATCGACGGCGTGATCAAGTTTGAAGTAAAAGGCGCTTTCAATCGCCGTTACGTGAGCATTGTCCCGAAGACTGCAGTCGTCGCGGCATAATTACGTAGATGCTGGAAAAGCCCTGTCTCGCGACGGGGCTTTTTCGTTTGTGGGGTGAGTCTCTTGCAAAGCTGTTTGTGATGGGCGAAAGCAGCTGGATTTGCGGTAGTTGCTTGAGGTCGCTGCGCTCATTTTTGCAAGAGTCTTATGTCTTAGTGTTTTTAGGCTCGTCCGTATGACGAGAGGCGTTTTGTTATGAAGTTTGTTGATGAAGTATCTATTCGAGTAAAGGCTGGCGACGGCGGCAACGGTTGCATGAGCTTTCGTCGCGAAAAATTCATTGAAAACGGTGGCCCGAACGGCGGTGACGGTGGTGATGGCGGCTCGGTCTACATGATCGCCGACGAAAACCTCAACACCCTGGTGGACTACCGCTACACCCGGCACTTCGATGCCGAGCGCGGTTCCAACGGCGGCAGCACTGACTGCACCGGTAAAAAAGGTGAAGAGCTGGTACTGCGCGTTCCAGTCGGCACGACCGTTATCGACTCCGCCACTCAGGAAGTCATTGGTGACCTGACCAAGGCCGGCCAGCGTCTGCTGGTGGCTCATGGCGGCTGGCACGGTCTGGGTAACACCCGTTTCAAATCCAGTACCAACCGTGCTCCGCGTCAGACCACTCCGGGTAAGCCGGGTGAGGCGCGTGATCTCAAGCTGGAAATGAAAGTGTTGGCGGACGTTGGCCTGCTGGGCTTGCCGAACGCTGGCAAAAGTACCTTTATCCGTTCGGTCTCGGCCGCCAAGCCGAAAGTTGCTGACTACCCGTTCACCACGTTGGTGCCGAACCTGGGCGTGGTCTCCGTCGATCGTTGGAAAAGCTTCGTGGTCGCGGACATCCCGGGGCTGATCGAAGGCGCTTCCGACGGCGCGGGCCTGGGGATTCGCTTCCTCAAGCACTTGTCGCGTACCCGTCTGCTGCTGCACCTCGTGGACATGGCGCCGCTCGATGACGCCAGTGCGCCGGATGCTGCTGAAGTCATCGTCAGCGAGCTGACCAAGTTCAGCCCGTCCCTGGCTGAGCGTGATCGCTGGTTGGTGCTGAACAAGTGCGACCAGATCCTTGAAGAAGAGCACGATGAGCGCGTCAAGGAGATCGTTGATCGCCTGGAGTGGACTGGTCCGGTCTACGTGATCTCGGCCATCTCCAAGCTGGGTACCGAGCGTCTGTGTCACGACATCATGCGTTACATGGAAGATCGTGCTGATCGCCTGGCGAACGACCCGGCCTACAAGGAAGAGTTGGCCGACCTCGATCAGCGCATCGAAGACGAAGCCCGTGCTCAGTTGCAGGCCTTGGATGACCAGCGTGCCCTGCGCCGTAGCGGCGTGAAGTCGGTCCATGACATCGGCGACGATGATTGGGATGAAGAAGATGTGGATGACGAAGACGGTCCGGAAATCATTTACGTGCGTGACTGATTCGTTGCGATAGACTTAAACGCCGCTCTCTGGAGCGGCGTTTTAGTATCTGGAAATCGGTAGTCACCGAATAACGTTATGGGCAGCGCTGGGTCGCGCTGTCCTCAAACTAAGGTTGAAGATGATGCGGAGCAAGGTGACAGGTGCGCAGCGTTGGGTCGTGAAGATCGGCAGCGCTTTGCTGACGGCGGACGGCAAGGGCCTGGATCGCGCGGCAATGGGTGTCTGGGTTGAGCAGATGGTGGCCTTGCATGAGGCGGGCGTCGAGCTGGTGCTGGTGTCCTCCGGGGCAGTGGCTGCTGGCATGAGCCGTCTGGGCTGGACCGTGCGACCCAGTGCAATGCACGAGTTGCAGGCAGCTGCCGCCATCGGTCAGATGGGGTTGGTGCAGGCCTGGGAGTCGAGCTTCGGCGAGCATGGCCGGCATACCGCGCAGATTCTCCTGACGCACGACGACCTGTCCGACCGCAAGCGCTACCTGAATGCCCGCAGTACCTTGCGCGCGCTGGTCGAGCTCAAGGTCATTCCGGTGATCAACGAGAATGACACCGTGGTCACTGACGAAATTCGTTTCGGCGACAACGACACGCTGGCGGCGCTGGTGGCCAACCTGGTCGAGGCTGACCTGTTGGTGATCCTGACCGATCGTGACGGCATGTTCGACGCTGATCCGCGCAACAACCCTGACGCCAAGCTGATTTATGAAGCGCGCGCTGATGATCCGGCGCTGGATGCGGTGGCGGGCGGTACGGGTGGTGCGCTGGGTCGTGGCGGCATGCAGACCAAGTTGCGTGCGGCGCGCCTGGCGGCACGTTCCGGTGCCCACACCATCATCGTCGGCGGACGCATTGATCGCGTGCTGGATCGTCTCAAGGCTGGCGAGCGCATCGGCACCTTGCTGTCGCCTGAGCGCGGTATGTTGGCGGCGCGCAAGCAGTGGCTGGCCGGGCATCTGCAAACCCGCGGTACCCTCGTGTTGGATGCGGGGGCGGTGACGGCGCTGTCACAGGGCAATAAAAGTTTGCTGCCGGTGGGTGTCAAGCTGGTTCAGGGTAGTTTCCGTCGTGGCGAAATGGTGGTGTGTGTAGCGCCGGACGGTCGAGAAATCGCCCGCGGCCTCGCTAACTACAGCGCCCTTGAGGCACAAAAAATCATCGGTCAGTCGTCTGAGGCGATTGTCGGTTTATTGGGGTATATGGCGGAGCCGGAGCTGGTTCACCGCGATAACCTGATTCTGGTCTGAAGGAATATCTGAATGCGCGTGGCAAAAGGATTGTTGGGGCTGCTGCTGGCAATGCCGCTGCTGGCCTCGGCCGAGGAAATTGGCCAAGTGTCGACGGTGTTCAAATTTGTCGGCCCGAATGACCGCATCGTGGTTGAGGCTTTCGACGATCCGAAGGTCGATGGTGTGACCTGCTACCTGTCGCGTGCCAAAACTGGCGGGGTGAAGGGTGGCTTGGGTCTGGCTGAAGATCGCGCTGAAGCGTCTTTGGCTTGCCGCCAGGTTGGGCCGATCAACTTCAAGGGCGAGCTGAAGGATGGCGAGGAGGTGTTCAAGGAGCGCACTTCGCTGGTCTTCAAGACCATGCAGGTAGTGCGGTTCCTCGACAAGAAGCGCAATACGCTGGTGTACCTGGTCTATAGCGATCGCTTGATCGAAGGCAGTCCGCAGAACGCGGTGACGGCGATCCCGATCTTGCCGTGGGCTCACGCTCAATAAGTTAGTGCCGATCCAGAATGTGGGAGCGGGCTTGCTCGCGAAAGCCGTGTGTCAGTCAATACAGATGTCGATTGATGCGCCGCCTTCGCGAGCAAGCCCGCTCCCACATTTTTTTGTGTTGGATTCGGCAAGTCGCAGGCAATAAAAAACCGACCCTAGGGTCGGTTTTTTAACAAGCTTATCGCTTATGCGGCAACAGCAAGGTTCAGAGCCTTGACGTGACCGTTCAGGCGGCTCTTATGACGAGCAGCCTTGTTCTTGTGGATGATGCCTTTATCGGCCATACGGTCGATAACTGGCACGGCCAGAACGTAAGCAGCTTGAGCTTTTTCAGCGTCTTTTGCGTCGATGGCCTTAACTACATTCTTGATGTAGGTACGAACCATGGAACGCAGGCTGGCGTTGTGGCTGCGACGCTTCTCAGCCTGTTTTGCACGTTTTTTGGCGGAAGGTGTGTTGGCCACCGTCGAGCTCCTCGAAAGACTTTTTAGGAAATAGCAAACAAAATAGGCCGCGAATCATGCCGATGAGTTGATGTCTTGTCAAGGGCGGTTGAGACGTTCCGCTAAGTGGTAGGTATAAAGAGGCGGGATATTTATTTCCGGCGCTTGACCTGTAAACTCGCGAGCTTTGGCTCTGTGCTGCTGCGGCGCGGAGTATCGCATAAGTAGGCGCTTTGTTCGCCTGCTGTTTATCGACAGGCACAAACTCTTTCAATGAATCTGCTCAAATCGTTAGCCGCCGTCAGCTCTATCACGATGCTTTCCCGCATTTTGGGGTTCGTTCGTGACACGCTCATCGCACGTACATTTGGTGCGGGGATGGCGACCGACGCCTTCTTTATCGCCTTTAAATTGCCCAATCTGTTGCGGCGGATCTTTGCCGAAGGGGCGTTTTCCCAGGCATTCGTGCCGATTCTTGCCGAATACAAGAGCCAGAAAGGCGAGGAGGCGACACGAACCTTTGTTGCCTACGTCTCTGGCCTGCTGACGTTGGTGCTGGCGCTGGTGACGGCGCTGGGCATGATCGCCGCACCCTGGGTGATCTGGGCCACGGCACCGGGTTTCACCGATACACCGGAAAAATTCGAACTGACGTCCAGTCTGTTGCGGGTGACGTTCCCCTACATCTTGTTGATCTCCCTGTCTTCACTGGCCGGGGCGATCCTCAATACCTATAACCGTTTCTCGGTGCCGGCGTTTGTGCCAACGCTGTTAAACGTCAGCATGATCATCTTTTCGGTTTTCCTGACGCCGTACTTCAATCCGCCGGTCATGGCGCTGGGCTGGGCGGTGCTGGTCGGTGGCCTGGCGCAACTGCTCTATCAACTGCCGCACCTGAAAAAGATCGGGATGCTGGTGTTGCCGCGCCTGAACCTGCGCGATACGGGCGTCTGGCGGGTAATGAAGCAAATGTTGCCGGCGATTCTTGGGGTTTCGGTCAGCCAGATTTCCCTGATCATCAACACCATCTTCGCCTCGTTCCTGGTCGCCGGCTCTGTATCGTGGATGTATTACGCCGACCGCTTGATGGAGTTACCGTCCGGCGTGCTGGGCGTGGCGTTGGGCACGATTTTACTGCCGACCTTGGCCAAGACTTACGCCAGCAAGGATCGCCACGAGTATTCGCGAATCCTCGATTGGGGCCTGCGCCTGTGTTTCGTGCTGGTGTTGCCGTGCTCCCTGGCACTGGGGATCCTGGCGGAGCCGTTGACCGTTTCGTTGTTCCAGTACGGCCAGTTCAGCGCGTTTGACGCCTCGATGACCCAGAGGGCGCTGGTCGCTTATTCGGTCGGTTTGCTCGGGATTATCGTGATCAAAGTGCTGGCGCCGGGCTTTTATGCGCAACAAAACATCCGCACACCGGTGAAAATTGCGATTTTCACCCTCATTGTTACCCAGTTGTTCAACCTGGTGCTGATCGGTCCATTGGCCCACGCCGGCCTGGCACTGGCAATCAGTGTGGGGGCCTGCATTAACGCCAGTTTGTTGTTCTATCAACTGCGTAAACAGCAGATGTACCAACCGCAACCGGGCTGGGGGAAATTCGGCCTTAAGCTGGTGATTGCCGTGCTGGTAATGTCCGCGGTATTGCTGGCCGGAATGCATTTCATGCCGGCCTGGGACCAGGGGCATATGCTTGAGCGTTTCCTGCGTCTGGGCGCATTGGTGGCGGCGGGCGTGGTGTCCTACTTTGGCATGCTGCTGTTGATGGGCTTCCGTTTGCGCGACTTCAATCGCAAGGCGTTGAGCTGAGGTCTTTACCTCGATAAACACGGGCGGGCCGGCAGTTTTGTCGGCTCGATCACTTTGGGTTACGGTGTTGCCTGTCGTCGGCCGCCGGGTGTGGTTATAATCGACCACTTTATGAGCAAGAAGCGCGTTATGCAGCTGGTTCGAGGCCTCCACAATCTGCGCCCCCAGCATCGGGGCTGTGTCGCCACTATTGGCAACTTTGACGGTGTTCACCGTGGTCACCAGGCTATCCTGGCCCGGCTGCGTGAGCGTGCGCTCGAGTTGAACGTTCCCAGCTGCGTGGTGATTTTCGAGCCGCAGCCGCGGGAATTCTTCGCCCCCGACACGGCCCCGGCCCGTCTGGCCCGGTTGCGGGACAAACTGCAGCTGTTGGCCGACGAAGGGGTCGACCGGGTCCTGTGCCTGGCGTTCAACCAGCGCCTGAGCAAACTCAGCGCCAGCGAATTCGTCGATACTATTCTGGTGGACGGCCTGGGGGTGCAGCATCTGGAGGTCGGTGACGACTTCCGTTTTGGCTGTGGTCGGGTAGGGGATTTCGATTTCCTGCAACAGGCCGGCGTCCTGCAGGGGTTTACCGTCGAGGCTGCGCAAACCGTCGAGATGGACGGTATTCGCGTCAGCAGCACCCAGGTGCGTAATGCACTGGCCGCTGCCGATTTTGCTTTGGCCGAACGCTTGCTCGGTCGTCCGTTCCGGATTGCCGGGCGCGTCCTGCATGGCCAGAAGCTGGCGCGCCAACTGGGTACGCCGACCGCCAATGTACAACTCAAACGCCGTCGCGTGCCGCTGACCGGGGTTTACCTGGTCAACGTCGACATCGATGGCAAGACCTGGCCAGGCGTCGCCAACATTGGCGTGCGGCCAACGGTCCAAGGTGATGGCAAAGCCCACCTCGAAGTGCATCTTTTAGATTTTGCCGGCGATCTGTATGACCGGCGTTTGACGGTGGTTTTCCACCACAAGCTGCGTGAAGAGCAGCGTTTCGCCTCTCTGGAGGCGCTTAAGACGGCGATCAATGCGGATGTCGCCGCCGCCCGTGCCCTGTCGCACCTAGCGCCAATCGCTAATGAAGAGCCTTAAATGACCGACTATAAAGCCACGCTAAACCTTCCGGACACCGCCTTCCCAATGAAGGCCGGCCTGCCCCAGCGCGAACCGCAGATTCTGCAGCGCTGGGACAGCATTGGCCTGTACGGTAAGTTGCGCGAGATTGGCAAGGATCGTCCGAAGTTCGTGCTTCACGACGGTCCTCCGTACGCCAACGGCACGATTCACATCGGTCATGCGCTGAACAAGATTCTCAAGGACATGATCATCCGCTCGAAGACCCTGTCGGGTTTCGACGCGCCTTATGTTCCGGGCTGGGACTGCCACGGCCTGCCGATCGAGCACAAAGTCGAAGTGACCCACGGCAAGAACCTGGGCGCGGACAAAACCCGCGAACTGTGCCGTGCCTACGCCACCGAGCAGATCGAAGGCCAGAAGTCCGAATTCATCCGTCTGGGCGTGTTGGGCGATTTCGCCAACCCGTACAAGACCATGGACTTCAAAAACGAGGCCGGTGAAATCCGCGCGCTCGCCGAAATCGTCAAGGGCGGTTTCGTCTTCAAGGGCCTCAAGCCTGTGAACTGGTGCTTTGACTGCGGTTCGGCCCTGGCTGAAGCGGAAGTCGAGTACGAGAACAAAAGTCCTCGACCATCGACGTCGCCTTCCCGATTGCCGACGAAGCCAAACTGGCTGCCGCTTTCGGTCTGGCGTCGCTGGCCAAGCCGGCTTCGATCGTGATCTGGACCACCACCCCGTGGACCATCCCGGCCAACCAGGCGCTGAACGTTCACCCGGAATTCAACTACGCCCTGGTCGATGTCGGCGACAAACTGCTGGTACTGGCTGAAGAGCTGGTCGAGTCGTGCCTGGCCCGTTACAGCCTGGAAGGTTCGGTCATCGCGACCACCACCGGTAAAGAGCTGGAACTGATCAATTTCCGTCACCCGTTCTACGATCGCTTGTCGCCGGTTTACCTGGCCGAGTACGTTGAGCTGGGCGCTGGCACCGGCGTGGTTCACTCCGCACCGGCCTACGGCGTGGACGACTTCGTGACCTGCAAAGCGTATGGCATGGTCAACGACGACATCCTCAACCCGGTACAAAGCAACGGCGTGTACGCGACGTCGCTGGAGTTCTTTGGCGGCCAGTTCATCTGGAAAGCCAACCCGGCCATCGTCGACAAGCTGACCGAAGTCGGTGCGCTGCTGCACACCAGCATCATCGAACACAGCTACATGCACTGCTGGCGTCACAAGACCCCGCTGATCTACCGCGCCACCGCGCAGTGGTTCATCGGCATGGACAAAGTGCCGACTTCCGGCGAAACCCTGCGCAAGCGGGCGATCAAAGCCATCGAAGAAACCAAGTTCGTTCCGGCCTGGGGCCAGGCGCGCCTGCACTCGATGATCGCCAACCGCCCGGACTGGTGCATCTCCCGTCAGCGCAACTGGGGTGTGCCGATCCCGTTCTTCCTGAACAAGGAAAGCGGCGAGCTGCACCCACGTACCGCCGAGCTGATGGAAGAAGTCGCCAAGCGCGTCGAAGTCGAAGGCATCGAAGCCTGGTTCAAGATGGACGCTGCCGAGCTGCTCGGTGACGAAGCGCCGCTGTACGACAAGATCAGTGACACCCTGGACGTCTGGTTCGATTCGGGCACCACGCACTGGCACGTCCTGCGCGGTTCGCACCCGATGGGCCACGAGACCGGCCCGCGTGCCGATCTGTATCTGGAAGGCTCCGACCAACACCGTGGCTGGTTCCACTCGTCGTTGCTGACCGGTTGCGCCATCGACAACCACGCGCCGTACCGCGAGCTGCTGACCCACGGTTTCACCGTGGACGAGTCGGGCCGCAAGATGTCCAAGTCCTTGGGCAACGTGATCGCGCCGCAAAAGGTCAACGACACCCTCGGCGCCGACATCATGCGCCTGTGGGTCGCTTCTACCGATTACTCGGGTGAAATGGCGGTTTCCGACCAGATCCTGCAACGCAGTGCGGACGCCTACCGGCGTATCCGTAACACCGCGCGCTTCCTGCTCTCGAACCTGACCGGTTTCAACCCGGCCACCGACATCCTGCCGGCCGAAGAAATGCTGGCGCTGGACCGTTGGGCCGTGGACCGTACCCTGCTGCTGCAGCGCGAGTTGCAAGAGCACTACGGTGAATACCGCTTCTGGAACGTCTACTCCAAGATCCACAACTTCTGCGTGCAGGAGTTGGGTGGTTTCTACCTTGATATCATCAAGGACCGTCAGTACACCACTGGCGCCAATAGCAAGGCTCGCCGTTCGGCGCAAACCGCGCTGTACCACATCAGCGAAGCGCTGGTGCGCTGGATCGCGCCGATCCTGGCGTTCACCGCCGACGAACTGTGGGAATACCTGCCGGGCGAGCGTAACGAATCGGTGATGCTCAACACCTGGTACGAAGGCCTGACCGAGTTGCCGGACAACGTTGAACTGGGCCGCGCCTACTGGGAACGGATCATGGCGGTGAAGGTCGCGGTCAACAAGGAAATGGAAATCCAGCGTGCAGCGAAAGCTGTCGGTGGCAACCTGCAAGCCGAAGTGACGCTGTTCGCCGAAGAAGCGCTGAGCGCCGACCTGGCCAAGCTGAGTAACGAACTGCGCTTTGTGCTGATCACCTCGACCGCCAGCGTTGCGCCATTTGTTCAGGCGCCAGAGGACGCGGTAGTCACCGAAGTCAGCGGCCTGAAGCTGAAAATCGTCAAGTCGGCCTTCGCCAAGTGCGCCCGTTGCTGGCACTGCCGTGAAGACGTCGGCGTGAACCCGGAGCATCCGGAAATCTGCGGTCGTTGCGTCGACAACATCAGCGGCGCGGGCGAGGTTCGTCATTATGCCTAACGCGGCTGGCCGTTTCGGACGGCTGAGCTGGCTCTGGTTGAGCCTGCTGGTCCTGGTCATTGACCAGGCCAGCAAGTTCTACTTTGAAGGCAAGCTCGAGATGTACCAGCAAATCGTGGTGATCCCCGATTTGTTCAGCTGGACCCTGGCCTACAACACCGGCGCGGCGTTCAGCTTCCTGGCCGACAGCTCCGGCTGGCAGCGCTGGTTGTTTGCGCTGATAGCCGTGGTGGTCAGTGCAGTGCTGGTGGTCTGGCTGAAACGCCTGGGCCGCAACGAAACCTGGCTGGCTGTCGCCTTGGCACTGGTGCTGGGCGGTGCGTTGGGCAACCTGTATGACCGCATTGCCCTGGGCCATGTGATCGACTTCATTCTGGTGCATTGGCAGAACCGCTGGTACTTCCCGGCGTTCAACTTTGCCGACAGTGCAATTTCCGTCGGTGCTGTGATGCTTGCGCTGGACATGTTCAAAAGTAAGAAGACCGGAGAAACCGTTCATGACTGAACAGGTATTGGCTGAGCAACGCATCCGCCAGAACACGGAAGTCACCTTGCACTTTGCACTGCGCCTGGAGAACGGCGATACCGTCGACAGCACCTTCGACAAAGCCCCGGCGACCTTCAAGGTCGGCGATGGCAACCTGCTGCCAGGTTTCGAAGCGGCGCTGTTCGGCTTCAAGGCTGGCGACAAGCGGACGCTGACCATCGCGCCGGAAAACGCCTTTGGCCAGCCTAACCCGCAAAACGTACAGATCATCCCGCGCTCGCAGTTCAAGGACATGGAGCTGTCGCCGGGTTTACTGGTGATCTTCAACGATGCGGCCAATACTGAGCTGCCCGGTGTGGTGAAAACCTTCGATGACGAGCAAGTGACCATCGACTTCAACCACCCGCTGGCCGGCAAGACATTGACCTTTGAAGTCGAGATCTTCGACGTCAAATCGCTGTAACTGACCCAACACGGTCAATGTAGAAGCAAAGCTTGCTCGCGATGGCGTCATAACATCCAACATCATTGTTGACTGACCCACCGCTTTCGCGAGCAAGCTTCGCTCCTACAGGGTTGTAATGATCTAATTTCTTGCGCGCAAGACACGAGGCACAGCATGCAAATCAAACTCGCCAACCCCCGTGGCTTCTGCGCCGGCGTGGACCGGGCGATCGAAATCGTCAACCGCGCCCTGGAAGTCTTCGGGCCGCCGATCTATGTGCGCCACGAAGTGGTCCACAACAAATTCGTCGTCGAAGACCTGCGTTCCCGCGGGGCGATCTTCGTCGAAGAACTGGATCAGGTGCCGGATGACGTCATCGTGATCTTCAGTGCCCACGGCGTTTCCCAGGCGGTACGTACCGAAGCTGCTGGCCGAGGCCTGAAGGTGTTCGACGCCACTTGCCCGCTGGTGACCAAAGTGCACATCGAAGTCGCGCGCTATAGCCGTGACGGCCGTGAATGCATCCTGATTGGTCACGCCGGTCACCCTGAAGTCGAAGGCACCATGGGCCAGTACGATGGCAGCAATGGGGGTGCGATCTATCTGGTCGAAGACGAAAAAGACGTCGCCACGTTGCAAGTGCAAAACCCCGAGAAGCTGGCGTTCGTGACCCAGACCACCCTGTCCATGGATGACACCAGTCGTGTGATTGACGCCTTGCGTGCACGATTCCCGGCCATCGGTGGTCCGCGTAAGGACGACATCTGCTACGCCACGCAAAACCGTCAGGATGCGGTCAAGCAACTGGCCGACGAATGCGACGTTGTATTGGTAGTCGGCAGCCCGAACAGCTCCAACTCCAATCGCCTGCGTGAGCTGGCCGAACGCATGGCCACTCCGGCCTACTTGATCGACGGTGCCGAAGACCTGCAAAAGAGCTGGTTCGACGGCGTCGAGCGCATCGGTATCACTGCTGGCGCCTCCGCACCTGAAGTGCTGGTGCGTGGTGTGATCCAGCAGTTGCAGGCCTGGGGCGCTACCGGAGCCGACGAACTGACCGGTCGCGAGGAGAACATCACCTTCTCCATGCCTAAAGAGTTGCGCGTGCGCTCTTTGCTTTAAGGCTTTTCCCTCCTGGACATAACGCCTGCTCAGTCTTATCGCTGCCCAGGCGTACCCGGCCGGTTGCGGCCAACACCACTTGCAAGTGACTGATGGGTTCGCGGGTCGCGCATAGGTGCAGTGTCCCTGCTTGAAAGGCCAGCCCAGGCAGCAACGGTTGGCCTAGCGGGCTGAAGCGTACAAATCTGCGAACATGAAAATTGCCGACAATCGGCACCCGAGCGTCACTCGCACGCTCGACCAGCAGCGGATTGCTGCCGTCCTCCGGACCTTTGCCACTGATGTCCAGAATGATCCGCCAACCCTGGCTCCAATCGCCGTTGATACCGTGAATCACCACATTCTGGTTGTGCGTGAGGGCCGCAGTCCGGGCATTGCGTATACCACTGATCAGTGACTGCGCTGCCTCCTCACGATGATTCGATTCGGTAAGCACTGCAAATGCCGGGCTGACCAGCAACAGAACAATCCCGGCAATTGCCAGTCCCATAAGCAGTTCGATCAGGCTGAAACCTTGCTGATGCATGTATTGCCCTCCCTGGAGTGCTGCGTTCGCGCAACCCTTGCGCAAGTAATGGCAAAACAACCGTACATCTGCCGGTCGAATGTTCTAGCGTGTAAGGGCAGGTATAGCCGACGGCAACGGAGGGCACCGATGGATCACCGTACAAAAGGTTTCACGCTGATCGAGGTGTTGATCACGCTCGCGGTTTTTCTGATCCTGATCACCATGGCCGTGCCGGCGTTTACCCGTTCGATACAAGGCACCCGGGCCGATACCGAGATCGGCGACTTGCAGCGAGGGCTCAATTACGCCCGGCTGGAAGCCATCGACCGGGGCATTACCACGCGGCTGCGCCCGACGGCGGGTGGCAGTGTCTGGACCGGGGAACTGACGGTCTACGACAGTACTGGCACACCGGCCAATGTATTGCGGGTTGTTCCAGCGATGAGCAGCGGTGCGACTCTGACGCTAACCTCAGGAGTGACCACCATCGATTTCAACAATCTGGGCGGTTTGTCGGCACCGTCCACGGCGGTGGTGATCAGTTATGTGTTGGGGGCGCAGAGCAGGACGCTGAATGTGTGCTTGAACGGACGGATTCTACTGGGTGGAAGTTGCGGATGAGGGAACGGAGAAAGGGCGCTCAGGAGGGCATGACGCTGATCGAGGTGCTGGTCGCGTTGTTGATTCTGACGGTGGGGTTGTTGGGGGCGGCGGCGGTTCAGTTGAACGCGCTCAAGTACACCGACAGCTCGCGAATGACCAGCCAGGCGAGTTTTATCGCCTACGACATGATGGACCGCATCCGCGCCAACTCCGGCGCCGACTACACCGTCACGCCTCCGACGTCGGGCAACCTGAGCGTCACCCGGGATCAGGACCTCTACGATTTCACCAGCAACATCGTCAACTTCGGCGGTGTGAGCGCCACTGGCAGCGTTACGCTGAGTCTGCGGGTGTACACCATCACCATCACCTGGGATGACTCACGAGCCGCTAATGTCGCCAACACCCGCCGCAGTTTCGTCCTGACCAGTCGCGCAACCACCGACCCGGCGCCGACACCATGAAACATTACAGCCGAGGCTTTGGCCTGATCGAATTGATGATTGCGCTGATATTGAGCCTGATCGTGGTGCTGGGTGTGGCGCAGGTTTTCATCTCGGCCAAAAACACCTACGTCAGCCAGAACACCGCCGCCGGCATGCAGGAGGATGCGCGGTTCGTGTTGAGCAAGATGATTCAGGAAATCCGCGGGGTCGGTATGTTTGGTTGCCTGACGATCGTGACTGACGCAAGCTCGGCAGGTGACTTCAATGCCAGTCAGTTAGTGCCGATCAGTTGGGACAACACCAATCTCAAGCTCACGCTGGTCACGGCAGATGTGGGTGGCAACGGCGGGACGCCGACCTGGACGGTCGTTTCCGACTGTCGAAACAGTGCCTTGGCCTACACAGGCGTGCGGGCACCGGCTTCCGGACAAATGGCTTTCCCGATTCGCCGGCTGATTTACAGCTTCAGCAACAACCAACTGTTGATGGGTGTCGGCAGCGGCACACCGACCCAGGCGGTGCTGGTCAACAACGTCAGAGCGTTCAACGTGTCGTTCGGTGTCGCCACCAGCACCACTGACGTGGGGGCCTCCAGTTACAGCAGCAACCCGGCCAACCCCGCGCTGATACGCAGTGTTCGCCTGACCCTGACCCTGTTCGATCCAAATAATCGCGTGGGCAATCAAACCTTCAACGTGGTTGCCGCTTTGCGCAACCGGCTGCAGTAGGTGAGTGCCGGATGAGAACCCTGACAAAAATGCAAAAAGACCAACAGGGAATGGCCTTGTTGATCAGCCTGGTGTTTCTGTTGCTGCTGACGTTGATCGGCATTTCATCGATGCAGAACGCAACTCTCCAGGAAAAAATGGCCGGCAGCGTGACCCTGCGCAATCAATCCTTTCAACTGGCCGAGATGAACTTGCGCATCGGCGAAAGCGCGGTGCAACTGGCGACCTATACGCTGGCAGTGTGCGGCTCCACGGCTCAATGCGCGCCGCCGGCTGAATCCTCAACGGTGACCGGTGCCGGGCTCAACTCCACGTCGGGGGTCAATTGGATCGCCGCCGGCGGCGGTTTTTATGGGGTGCAGAACATCGGTACCACGACGGGCGCTGTTAATCTTCTGACCAACCCCTCGGTGACGCTGTATCGAGTCACGGCGGTGGGCATCGTGGGCAACAACATTCGCAGTGTGGTGGAGAGCATCTATGCCAAGTAATGATGCTCGTGGTGGCGGGTGCCGACGATGGGCGCAAGTGGTTTACGGCGCCTTATTGGCCTTGTACCTGGCGGCGCCGGCCTATGCCTTCACGCCCTCGGATTCACCACTGTTGAGTGCAGCGGCGGTGCCACCGAATCTCATGCTGCTCATCGACGATTCGGGGAGCATGAACACCATCATCTATGCGGCGGGATTCGATCCGACAGTGACGGGCCGAACGCCGGCAAGGCAGTGTAATTTGTTCCTGGGTTTGTGTTTCAGCGGAAGCGATATCGTCGGTGATTCGATCTTTCTTTCCAGCCTTCCCCAGTCCGGTTGTTCCGGCAATGCCTACGCCTTCTACAACAACAGCCTGACTCCACAATGCATCAAGCTTCCCGACCCGGTCGGCAATGAAAATACCCGTTACACCGATGACTACATCTCGTACCTGGTGGGATTGGCGAACGGCAGCAACCATGACTTCACCAACGGTTCAATTCCCAACGACTATCGAGTCAACGTCGCGCGTAACGTGTCCACGGCATTGGTGACCAGTAACCGGAGCCTGCGTATCGGCTTGGCGACCTTCAATCCGCCGACCAGCAGCAACCCGGCCAATGGCGGTTACATCGCACGTTCCGTCAGCGATCTGGCAGTCGTCACGGGCAGCGTCACCCAGTCTCAGGCTGACACCAATTACAACAACCTGATCTCCGCCATCAACAACTTGAGTGCCATCGCCAACACGCCATTGGCCGAAACCTACTACGAAATCACCCGTTACTTTCGTGGCATGACGCCGTACTACAACGCCACGCCGACAACCTACACCAGCCCGATCCAGTACCGCTGCCAAAAGAATTACGGCGTGGTGATCACCGATGGCCTGCCGACCTACGACCGCACCTTCCCGACCAACGACCCTCTGGGCGGCAGCCGTTTGCCGAACTGGGACGGGATCAACAACGATGGCAACAACCTCAATGGCGACAATGAGGGCGACACGCTGTATCTGGACGATATCGCCAAGTTCGCCTTTGACATCGACATGCGTTCGACCGGTACGGATCTGGCGGGCAAGGCCTGGAATTCCGCGGATTTCCCAAAGCAGAACATGAACACTTATACCGTCGGATTCACCTCGTCCAACCAGATGTTGTCGGATGCAGCGGCTTACGGCCAAGGCCTGTATTACCAGGCTAACGATGCTGCCGGTCTCAACACGGCGTTGTCTTCTGCCCTGAGTAACATCACCTCCAAGGCTGGATCCGGCGGCAGTGGTGTCACCAGCAGCAGCACGCTGGCCAGCGGTTCGAGTTACTACCAGACCACCTACGACCCCAAGGACTGGCGCGGGACGATCAAGTCCTATGGCTTCACGTCCAGCGGTTCGGTGAACACCGCATCGGTGTTATGGACCACCGACACAGTCATCGTGCCCGGCGCCACGGCCCCGATCTACCAGTCCTGGAACAGCCTGACCAACGCTGTGGTTGCGCTGGCCTACAGCAACTTTTCCCCGGCCCAGCAAACGTCACTCGGCCTGAGCCTGCCGACCGGCATCGTCGGCAATGATCTGGTGGAATGGAGCAAGGGCACCAACAAAACCGGGCTGAAAGTACGCAGCGTACTGCTGGGAGACATCATCAACTCGCCGCTGGCACTGGCTTCACCCACCGATCAAACCGCTTCGGACCTGGTGGGTGACTCCACCTACACCGCCTATCTGGCGACCAAAGCGGCGAATATGAGCGCCAGCCTGGTGGTCAACGCCAACGACGGCTTCCTCAACGTCATCAACGCCGCCAACGGCGCCCGACGTTATGCCTATATGCCTTCGAGCGTGCTGCCATCGTTGCACTACATCGCCGATCCCGCCTACATCAACGGGGTGAGCCACAAATTTCTGGTCGATGGCCAGGTTGGTGTGTTTGATATGCAACTCAACAGCGCCTGGAAAACCCTGGCCCTTGGCGGTGTAGGGGCCGGTGGCAAGGCGTTCTACGCCGTGCAGTTGTTCGATGCCTCGGCGGGCAACGTATTCAACGCATTGTGGGAAATCAGTGCGCCGACCACTGCGAACACGGCAAACGTGTTCAATGACCTGGGTTATGCCTATGCCCGCCCCGAAGTGGCACGCTTGGCCGATGGGCGCTGGGCGGCCTTCATCTCCAATGGTTATGGGAGCAATTCTGGTGTCGCGGCGTTGTATGTGGTGGATGTTCGTGACGGTTCGCTGATCAAGAAAATCGTCATCGACAGTACTGAAACCACTAATGGCTTGTCTTCGGTCAAGCTCAAGGTCAACTCGCAGAACGTGGTCCAGGCCGCTTATGGTGGCGACTTGAAAGGGCGCATGTGGAAGTTCGACCTGAGCGGTGCCACCACCGACACCTGGGGCGTGGCATTTTCCGGCAAGCCGCTGTTCACGACTCCGGGTGGCAGCACTCAGCCGATCACCGCGCAACCGTTGCTGGCGGACAACTCCCTGGGTGGCAAGGAGGTGTTTTTCGGCACCGGTAAATTCAACGAGACCGCCGACAAGACCAGCAAGGATCTGCAGGGTTTTTACGCGGTATGGGATGCCAATGGCGGCACTGGTCAACTGACCGTGTCGAGTTTGCAGGCCCAGGCGGTGACCGGAGTGACCACCAGCAGCACCGGCGGACAGTTCATCACCACGACTCAGAATGAAACGACTTATCCGGCGGAGCAGGGCTGGTACCTGCCGCTGGTTTACAACAACGTGCTGACCGGTGAGCGGGTGATCAATCAGGCCAGTCTGGTGGCCGGTCGGATCGTGTTCACCACGGCCAGCGTGGACACCACCGACCCTTGCGCCAGTTTCGGCACCGGCAAACTGGTCGAACTGGATGCATTCAGCGGTAAGATGCTCAACTACGCAGTGCTCGACACCAATGGCGACGGGGTGGTCGACAGCAACGATGCGATTTCCAGCGGGGTGATTTTCACCGGTGGTATTCCAACGCTGAATGCCGTCGTCAACAATGCATCCCGCAAGATCGTGAACGACTCCAGCGGTAGCATCACCTCCCTGGTGGAGAAATCCGGCGGTGGCGGCAGCCGTCGCATCATGTGGCGACAAATACAGTAAGTGAGAGTTGAGGCCATGCGCAGATCCAACCGAGGTTTTACCCTGATCGAAATCATGATCGTAATTGCGATCATCGGTATCGTCATCACCATTGGCTATCCGAGCCTCACCGAATACGTGAAAAAGGGTCGTCGCGCCGACGCGGTCGGATTGCTTTCCGATCAGGCGCAGATTCTTGAACGGTTCTATTCGAAAGGTAGCGTCTACACAGGCGTCACGGGCCTGAGCGCGGGCAACGACTACTACACCATTACGCCGACCATCACCGATCAGACCTTTCTGGTGACGGCGGTGCGCAAGGCCGGTACGGCCATGGCCACTGACAAATGCGGGGATTTCACCATCACCAGCACCGGCGTCAGAAGCATGGTCAATGCCACGGCCGGGCTGGTCACCAAGGATTGCTGGGGCCGCTGAGTTTCCTTTTCGGGTGCCTTTTGCGCCCTCTGTCTATTGAACGGTTGGATCAGAACATGAGCAGGCAACAGCAAGTGGTGATTGTCGGCGGCGGGGTGATTGGACTGCTGACTGCGTTCAATCTCGCGTCCGAAGTGCAGAGCGTTGTGCTGCTGGATCGCTCGAACGTCGGCCAGGAGTCATCCTGGGCTGGGGGGGCATCGTTTCGCCGCTCTATCCGTGGCGCTACAGCCCGGCGGTTACTGCATTGGCTCACTGGTCTCAGGATTTCTATCCACAGCTGGGTGAAAGGCTTTTTGCCGCTACCGGTGTCGACCCCGAAGTGCACACCACCGGGCTGTACTGGCTGGACCTGGACGACGAAACCGAGGCGCTGGCCTGGGCCAAACGGGAAAATCGGCCGCTGCGGGCTGTGGATATCTCGGCGGCTCATGACGCTGTGCCGGTCTTGGGTAGTGGTTTCTCCCGGGCGATCTACATGGCCAATGTGGCGAATGTGCGCAACCCACGGCTGGTGAAGTCCCTGAAGGCGGCGTTGTTGGCACTGCCGAACGTGACAATCCATGAGCGCTGCGAAGTCAGCGGATTTATCCGTGAAGGCGGCGCGGTGGTCGGGGTAACGACGTCAACGGGTGCGATTTATGGCGATCAGGTAGTGCTGACGGCCGGTGCCTGGAGCGGCGACTTGCTCAAAAGCCTCGGCCTGGAGCTCCCGGTCGAGCCGGTCAAAGGCCAGATGATTCTCTACAAGTGCGCGGCGGACTTTCTGCCGAGCATGGTGCTGGCCAAGGGGCGTTATGCGATCCCGCGACGCGACGGGCATATCCTGGTTGGCAGTACGCTGGAGCACGAAGGATACGACAAGACCCCGACCGAATCGGCGCTGGAAAGCCTGAAAGCCTCGGCAGTGGAGTTGATTCCGGCGCTGGCGGATGCCGAGGTGGTGGGCCACTGGGCCGGGTTGCGGCCGGGTTCGCCAGAAGGCATTCCCTACATTGGTCGGGTGCCGGGGTTTATCGGGCTCTGGCTTAATTGCGGGCATTATCGCAATGGGCTGGTGCTGGCGCCGGCGTCGTGTCAGTTGTTTGCGGATGTGATGTTGGGCAGGGCGCCGATCATTGATCCGGCGCCGTATGCGCCAGTTGGGCGGATCTAAGGCGAAGATCAAAAGATCGCAGCCTTCGTCAGCTCCTACAGGAAAGATCGCACATCCCGTAGGAGCTGCCGAAGGCTGCGATCTTTTAGGGTATCAATCCAGCCCCAGTTTCTTCAGCCTGTAGCGCATCGACCGAAACGACAGATTCAACCGCTGCGCGGCCGCCGTGCGGTTCCAGCGGGTTTCTTCCAGCGCCTGGAGGATGAGTTTGCGTTCGACGTTTTCCAGATAATCTTCCAGATTGTCGATCCGGGTCAGGTCCGGCACGCCGGCTTCGGCGGTGCAGTTACCGTCGGCCAGGCGCAAGTCACTGGCGTCGATCTGCTTGTTCTCGCACAAGGTGTGGGCGCGTTCGAGCATGTTCTCCAGTTCCCGCACGTTGCCCGGGAAGCGGTAGCTTTTCAGCGCATCAAGGGCTAGCGGGTGGAGTTTTGTCGCGGGTTGGCCGGTGCCGGCCGCCAGGCGCTTGAGTACATGGCTGGCGAGTGTCTCGATATCGTCCCGGCGTTCACGCAGGGGCGGCACCCGCAACTCGATCACGTTGAGCCGATAGTACAAATCCTGACGAAAACGTTCGGCACTGACTTCGGCGTCGAGGTCTTTATGGGTGGCGCAAAGGATGCGCACATCGACCACGGTTTCCTGCTGGCCGCCGACGCTGCGCACGGCTTTCTCCTGAATCGCCCGCAGCAGCTTGACCTGCATCGCCAACGGTAAATCAGCCACTTCATCGAGGAACAGAGTGCCGCCATGAGCTGCCTGGAACAGTCCTGGCTTGTCTTCGATGGCGCCGCTGAAACTGCCTTTGCGATGGCCGAAAAACTCGCTTTCCATCAATTCCGACGGTATCGCCCCGCAGTTGACCGGGACGAAGGGACGATTGGCGCGCGGGCCTTGTTCGTGAATCAGACGAGCGACCAGTTCCTTGCCGCTGCCGGATTCACCGCTGATGTACACCGGTGCCTGGCTGCGGGCCAGTTTGTCGATTTGTTTACGCAGGCTGCGCATGGGCAGCGAATCGCCGAGCAATCGGCGATCAATGGCGGTACTGGCGCCACCGGGTGTGGGCAGGCGCAGGGCGCTGGTGACCAGTTCCCGGAGTCGGGTCAGGTCCACCGGTTTGGTCAGGAAGTCGAAGGCGCCAGCCTTGAGGGCGTTGATGGCGGTTTCCAGGCTGCCGTAGGCGGTGATCATCGCCACCGGCACTTGGGCGTAGCGTTGCTGGATGTGTTGCACCAACTCCAGGCCGGTGCCGTCCGGCAGGCGCATGTCGGTCAGGCACAGGTCGAATGACTCTCGGGCCAGCAGGGCTTGGGCTTCGCCAAGGTTGCGGGCACTGAAAGTGTCGAGTTTCATCCGTCCCAGGGTGATTTCCAGGAGTTCGCGGATATCCGGTTCGTCGTCGACGATCAGGACTTTTTGCCGTGGGCTCATGTTCAACTTTGTTTCCGTCCGTGTGCAAAGGTGATGCGAAAGCAGCCGCCGCCTTGGCGTGGTTTGAAGTCTAGGCGGGCCTGGTTGCTTTCGCACAGCTCACGGGACAGATAAAGCCCCAGGCCAGTACCCTGGCTGCTGGTGGTGAAGAAGGGTTCGAACAAGTGCAACTGCTGGTCCGGCGCCACACCGGGGCCATTGTCCAGCACCTCGAGCACCGGCAGCTGGCTGTCGGGGTCGACAAACAATTCAAGCCGGACCTCTGCCTGCTCATGAATCAGGGCGCTGTGACGCCAGGCATTGCGCAACAAATTGTCGAGAATCTGTGTCAGTTGATTCGGGTCCATCAGCGTTGTGACGTGGCCGGCGCCGATGTGCAGGTGAATGGTCTGGCGTTCGGTCGCGGTCTCGCGGGCTTCGGCGACGAACCGTGCCAGCCACGGCTTCAGATCGAGCCGTTGCTGCGTAGTTTGCTGACGGCGGGACAGTTGCAGGACGTTTTCGATAACCCGATTCATTCGCTGGGAGTGGTCTTGAATAATCTGGGTCAGACGTCGATCTGCGCCGTTCAGTTCCTCGGATTCCTGCAGCAACTGTGCGGCATGACTGATAGCGCCCAGTGGATTGCGGATCTCGTGGGCGATACCGGCGGTCAGGCGACCCAGGGCGGCGAGTTTCAGTTGCTGGGCCTGCTGGGAGATCTGGGCGAGGTCTTCGAGAAAGACCAGGGTCTGATAATGCGGGCTTTGCTCCAGGGCAATGAAGCTTGGCTGCAACTCGAGGCCGGAGCTGGCGATTTTCAGGCTCTGAGGGCGCAAGGTCGGGTTGTTGAACCACAGTTGCAGGCGTTCGACCAAGATCGGTGAGTAATCATCGATCAACTCGCCGTCGAGGTAGTCCTGGCCCAGTTGGGACAGGGCGCTGTGATTGGCCAGTTGCACCCGCCGCTGGTCATCGAGCACCAGGATACCGGTGCGCATGCGTTGCAGAATCAGCGCGTTAAGGGCTTCGAGGCCGACCACTTCGCTGGCCCGCTGCTCGGCGAGGTGTTCGCTGACCTCCAGGCGCCGGATCAAACCTTGCACCAGCAATGCCGCGGCAAAGCACAGGGCGCCGAGTGTACCGGCTTGCAGGTAGTCGCTGGGGCTGGTGGGGCTGGTGGGGCGGCTGAAACTCAGCAGGAAGCTCAAACCGACAATGCCAATGGCCGCGACGGCGGCGATCAGCAAGCCAATACGCCCGCGCAACAGGGTGTTGCCGATGGCCACGGACACGATCAGCAAATTACCAATGGCGCTGGCCGCACCGCCGGCAGCGTAGAACAGGCCGCACAGCAGCAACACATCGGCCAGGGCCAGGCTGAACAGCTGCCCGGGGCGTCGGGTATTCTCCAGGAACACCACCAGCAGAATATTCAGCACCAGGTACAACCAGCTGCCACTGCGCAGCAGGTCGTTATTGGCGAGTGCCAGCAACTGGTTGTCCATGTTGCTGGAGATCAACAGCACCAAGGTGATGCCGATGCTTAAACGGTAGAGATGATAGAGGCGCAGCAATCGCTGGGCTTGTTTGCTGCCGGGGCTGGAAGCCTCAGCGATCACTGGAGCCTGGGCCTTGCTCAAGGTGAGCCTGGCTGCAATACCACTGTTGTTGAAGACTCAGCGCACGGTCGCGTGGCAGGTGCACGCCGCAGTGGGCGCAACGAACCATCGGTGCAGCTTCCAGTTCGGCATTGGGCCGGGCGGCAGGCGCCGGGCTTTTGAACTTGCGCCAGAACCATACCGCAGCGGCAATCAGGGCGATCCAGAACAGTAAACGAAGCATGGCGGGCTGCTTTATGAATGATGATCAGGCAGTTTAGCCAAGGACATGGCGGGCGCACAGCGTAATAAGTGCTTCACAAAAAAGGGCCATAAAAAGGGAGACTCGAAAGTCTCCCTTTTTGCGTAACCGCAGGTGTCAGTCAAACACACCGAAGGTCATGTAGCTGAACCACGAACGGTCGCTGTTGTTGCCTTGCGCTTCGTGTTGTTCTTCCTGGATCACTTCGCCGTTGCCATCTTTAGGCTTGAGCTCGCTGGGAATCGAATCTTTCGCGTCCTGGAACTGCTTCTGCACGTCCTGGTTGGCGCGGGTTTCACCCGGCGGCAGCGGCGGACGGGATTCGATCAGGCCCAGGGTCGCCTTGCTCAGCCACGAACGGTTGTCTGCTTCGGCTACCGATGGCTTGAACTGACCGTCCACCAGGCTTGGGTGGTTCGGATAGTTGAGCTTCAGGGTTTCGAGGCTGGTGTTGGCCAGTTCATCCAGGTGCAGACGCTGGTAGGACTCGACCATCACCGCCAGGCCATCACCGACCGAAGGGGTTTCCTGGAAGTTCTCCACGACATAACGACCACGGTTCGCGGCGGCGACGTAGGCCTGACGAGTCAGGTAGTAGTCGGCAACGTGAATCTCGTAGGAGGCCAGCAGGTTGCGCAGATAAATCATGCGCTGCTTGGCATCCGGCGAGTAGCGGCTGTTCGGGTAGCGGCTGGTCAGTTGGGCGAACTCGTTGTACGAGTCGCGGGCAGCGCCCAGGTCACGCTTGGTCATGTCCAGCGGCAGGAAGCGCGCCAGCAGGCCGACGTCCTGGTCGAAGGAGGTCAGACCCTTGAGGTAATACGCGTAATCCACGTTCGGATGCTGTGGGTGCAAACGAATAAAACGCTCGGCGGCGGACTTGGCAGCCTCAGGTTCGGCGTTCTTGTAGTTGGCGTAGATGAGCTCGAGTTGAGCCTGATCAGCGTAGCGCCCGAACGGATAACGCGACTCCAGGGCCTTCAGCTTGGCTGTGGCACTGGTGTAGCTACTGTTATCCAGATCTTTCTGAGCCTGCTGGTACAGCTCGACTTCGCTAAGGTTTTCGTCTACGACTTCCTTCGATGAGCAAGCAGCGGTCAATGCGAGGATGGCGATCAGCAGCAGGTGTTTCACTTGCATGGCGGCTTGCGTCCCTATGACGGCCGCTGTCTTGGGCGGGGCCGTCCTGTTATGATGAGCGCCCCTTTGAATAGCATCGGGGCAAAAGACGCCGTATTTAACCACAAGCGCGCAGCCGAAACCAAAGGCTGTGCCGACGCCTAGTCTGAGCATGTCCGATAAAATTGAACTTCGCGCAGAGGTGCCGTCCGAATTGGGCGGCCAACGCCTCGATCAAGTCGCCGCACAATTATTCGCTGAGCACTCGCGCTCGCGCCTTTCCGCCTGGATCAAAGACGGCCGCCTGACTGTGGATGGGGCGGTTATCCGCCCGCGAGACATCGTTCATGGTGGCGCCATTCTTGAGCTAACCGCCGAGCAGGAAGCTCAGGGCGAATGGATCGCTCAGGACATTGAGCTGGACATCGTCTATGAAGATGACGACATCCTGGTGATCAACAAACCTGCGGGTCTGGTGGTGCATCCGGCTGCCGGTCACGCTGACGGCACCTTGCTCAACGCCTTGCTGCACCACGTGCCGGACATTATCAATGTGCCCCGCGCCGGTATCGTGCATCGCCTGGACAAGGACACCACCGGTCTGATGGTGGTGGCCAAGACCATTCAAGCGCAGACGCAGCTGGTAACACAGTTGCAGAGTCGCAGCGTCAGCCGGATCTACGAGTGCATCGTGATCGGCGTGGTGACCGCCGGCGGCAAAATCAACGCGCCGATCGGTCGTCACGGCCAGCAGCGCCAGCGCATGGCGGTAATGGAAGGTGGCAAGCAAGCCGTCAGCCACTACCGCGTGCTCGAGCGTTTCCGCTCCCACACTCACGTGCGGGTGAAGCTGGAAACCGGTCGTACGCACCAGATTCGTGTGCATATGTCCCACATCAACTTCCCGTTGGTCGGAGACCCTGCCTACGGCGGTCGCTTCCGCATCCCGCCGGCAGCCAGTGTGACCATGGTCGAATCGTTGAAGGCGTTTCCACGCCAGGCACTGCATGCGCGGTTCCTGGAACTGGATCATCCGACGACCGGTATACGCATGAGCTGGGAATCGCCACTTCCGGACGATTTCGTCTGGTTGCTGACCCTGCTCAAGCAAGACCGTGAGGCGTTCATCGGATGAGCGACTGGCTGATTCCCGACTGGCCTGCGCCTGCCGGGGTGAAAGCCTGTGTGACCACCCGTGCGGGCGGCGTCAGTCTGGCGCCGTTCGACAGCCTCAACCTCGGCGATCACGTCGACGACAGCCCTGAGGCTGTGGCCGAAAATCGCCGTCGCCTCACCGATCATTTCTCTATTCAACCGGCCTGGCTGCAGCAGGTTCACGGCATTGCCGTGTCTCATGCTGATCCGAGTCTGGTAGTCACTGCCGACGCCAGTTGGACGGCAACGCCCGGGATTGCCTGCGCGGCGATGACGGCGGATTGCCTGCCGGCACTGTTTTGCGACCGTGCCGGCACTCGCGTCGCGGCGGCCCATGCCGGCTGGCGCGGGCTGGCGGCCGGTGTGCTGGAAGCGACCCTCGACAGTCTGGCCGTGGCACCGGAAGAGGTGCTGGTCTGGCTCGGTCCGGCCATTGGTCCGCAAGCTTTTGAAGTCGGCCCGCAAGTGCGGGAAGTCTTCATCCAGCAGCTACCTGGAGCCGCCAAAGCCTTCGTCCCGAGTCAGAATGCCGGCAAGTTCATGGCCGACATCTACGAGCTGGCGCGCTTGCGGCTGGCTGTTCGCGGTGTCACTGCTGTTTATGGTGGCGGTTTCTGCACCGTGACCGATCCACGCTTCTTTTCTTACCGCCGTAGTCCACAAACCGGTCGGTTTGCCTCCCTTGTCTGGTTCGAACGCTAGACTTCGCTGATCTACATCAACTGTACGACGCTTGAAACTCCCAGAATCGACCACATCTAGTGAAGCATCTGGCAGGTTTCTTCATTCAGGATGGTTTCTTAGGTCCGGCCTGCTCAAAAGGAAGGTGACCCATGCGTATAGACCGTTTAACCAGCAAATTGCAGTTAGCTCTATCCGACGCCCAATCCCTGGCCGTTGGCCTCGATCATCCGGGCATTGAGCCCGCGCACTTGATGCAGGCCATGCTTGAACAACAGGGTGGTTCGATCAAACCCCTGTTGATGCAAGTGGGTTTTGACGTCAACAGCCTGCGCAAAGAGCTGACCAAAGAGCTCGATCAACTACCGAAAATCCAGAACCCGACCGGCGACGTGAACATGTCGCAGGACTTGGCGCGCCTGCTCAACCAGGCCGATCGTCTGGCCCAGCAGAAGGGTGACCAGTTCATCTCCAGCGAACTGGTGTTGCTCGCCGCCATGGACGACAACAGCAAACTCGGCAAACTGCTGCTCGGCCAAGGCGTGAGCAAAAAAGCCCTGGAAAATGCGATCAACAACCTGCGTGGCGGCGAAGCGGTCAACGACGCCAACCACGAAGAGTCGCGTCAGGCGCTGGATAAGTACACCGTCGACCTGACCAAGCGCGCCGAAGAAGGCAAGCTCGATCCGGTGATCGGCCGTGACGACGAGATTCGCCGGACCATTCAGGTGTTGCAGCGCCGTACCAAGAACAACCCGGTGCTGATCGGTGAGCCTGGCGTGGGTAAAACCGCCATCGCCGAAGGCCTGGCCCAGCGGATCATCAACGGCGAAGTGCCAGATGGCCTGAAAGGCAAACGGCTGTTGTCCCTGGACATGGGCGCGCTGATTGCTGGCGCCAAATATCGCGGCGAGTTCGAGGAACGCCTCAAATCCCTGCTCAATGAGCTGTCGAAGCAGGAAGGGCAGATCATTCTGTTCATCGACGAACTGCACACCATGGTCGGCGCCGGTAAAGGCGAAGGCTCGATGGATGCCGGCAATATGCTCAAACCGGCATTGGCTCGTGGCGAGTTGCACTGCGTCGGCGCTACCACGCTCAACGAGTACCGCCAATATATAGAGAAGGACGCGGCCCTCGAGCGACGCTTCCAGAAAGTATTGGTGGAAGAGCCGAGTGAAGAAGACACCATCGCGATTCTGCGGGGCTTGAAAGAGCGCTACGAAGTTCACCATAAGGTGGCGATCACTGACGGTGCGATCATCGCGGCGGCCAAGCTCAGCCATCGCTACATCACTGACCGTCAGTTGCCGGACAAGGCGATCGACCTGATCGACGAGGCTGCCAGTCGCATCCGCATGGAAATCGACTCCAAGCCGGAAGTGCTCGACCGTCTGGAGCGTCGTCTGATTCAGTTGAAGGTGGAATCCCAGGCGCTGAAGAAAGAAAGCGACGAAGCGGCGATTAAACGCCTGGAAAAACTCCAGGAAGAAATCGCTCGGCTGGAACGTGAGTACTCGGACCTCGAAGAAATCTGGAACGCGGAAAAAGCCGAAGTCCAGGGTTCGGCGCAGATCCAGCAGAAAATCGAGCAGTCCCGTCAGGAACTGGAAGCGGCCCGCCGCAAAGGTGACTTGAACCGCATGGCCGAGCTGCAATACGGGGTTATCCCGGACCTGGAGCGCAGCCTGCAAATGGTCGACCAGCACGGCAAAAGCGAAAACCAGTTGCTGCGCAGCAAGGTGACTGAGGAAGAGATCGCCGAAGTCGTGTCGAAGTGGACCGGCATCCCGGTGTCGAAAATGCTTGAAGGCGAGCGCGACAAGCTGATGAAGATGGAAAGCCTGTTGCACCAACGTGTGATCGGCCAGGACGAAGCGGTGATTGCGGTCTCCAACGCAGTGCGGCGTTCTCGTGCCGGGTTGTCCGACCCGAATCGCCCGAGCGGCTCATTCATGTTCCTCGGCCCGACCGGCGTCGGTAAAACCGAGCTGTGCAAGGCGCTGGCCGAATTCCTCTTTGATACTGAGGAGGCGATGATTCGCATCGATATGTCCGAGTTCATGGAGAAACATTCCGTGGCTCGACTGATTGGCGCGCCACCAGGCTACGTAGGTTATGAAGAGGGCGGTTACCTGACCGAGGCGGTGCGTCGCAAGCCTTACTCGGTGATCCTCCTGGACGAGGTCGAGAAGGCCCACCCGGACGTCTTCAACATCTTGCTGCAAGTGCTCGAAGACGGCCGACTGACGGATAGCCATGGCCGTACGGTGGATTTCAAAAACACCGTGATCGTCATGACCTCCAACCTGGGCTCGGTACAGATCCAGGAACTGGTCGGTGATCGTGAAGCCCAGCGCGCGGCAGTAATGGATGCGATTTCCACGCACTTCCGGCCGGAGTTCATTAACCGGGTCGACGAAGTGGTGATCTTCGAGCCGTTGGCGCGGGATCAGATTGCGGGCATTACCGAGATCCAGTTGGGTCGCCTACGCAGTCGCCTGACCGAGCGTGAGCTGAAACTGGAGCTCAGTCCTGAGGCGATGGATAAGTTGATCGCGGTGGGTTACGACCCGGTCTATGGCGCACGGCCGCTCAAACGAGCGATCCAGCGCTGGATCGAGAACCCGTTGGCGCAGTTGATTCTGTCCGGTCGTTTCCTGCCGGGCGAGACGGCTGTCGGTCGTGTAGAAAACGACGAAATCGTTTTTCCTGAGCCGTAATGCCAGTGAAATAAAGAAGGCCTCGCATTGCGAGGCCTTTTTTTCTCCAGGCTGTTGAACTCTAAGGAAAAGGCTTGTAAAGTGCGCCCCGCAGTAAGTCACCCGGAAGGGTTTCTGCTCCCCAAGCAGAAATCTGAAATAAGTTGCAAATCATTAACTTGAATGCAATTTAGGGGGTTGACAGAGGTGCTTAAGATTGTAGAATAGCGCGCCTCAGACACACGAACGCAGCGATGCGAACGGGTCGAAGAGATGCAGCAAGCTTCACCGTTGTAAATTGAAATATGTAGTTCCGTGATAGCTCAGTCGGTAGAGCAAATGACTGTTAATCATTGGGTCCCAGGTTCGAGTCCTGGTCACGGAGCCAATTTCAAACCGGGGTATAGCGCAGTCCGGTAGCGCGCCTGCTTTGGGAGCAGGATGTCAGGAGTTCGAATCCCCTTACCCCGACCATTTTTGGGTCGTTAGCTCAGTTGGTAGAGCAGTTGGCTTTTAACCAATTGGTCGTAGGTTCGAATCCCACACGACCCACCATTTTTGAAACCAGTTAACGCTGGAATCAGATCTTAAGATCAGAGGCCAAAAGCACTGATCGAAGAAGGCGACTTGTAAAGGTCGCCTTTTTTTACCGGGGTATAGCGCAGTCCGGTAGCGCGCCTGCTTTGGGAGCAGGATGTCAGGAGTTCGAATCCCCTTACCCCGACCATATTAAAAATCCTCGTATCGAAAGATACGGGGATTTTTTTGTTCTCGGAAAAGTGAATCGGCTTCAAGTCATCGTACAACTTGCCGATAACGAGCCATCGGAGCGCAAACAGCGCCTCCCTCCCGCCCATAAAAAGAAAAGGCGCTCGTTATGTTTCTTCGTCAGCTGAATATTGCTCCTCGTGCAGCGCTGGGTTTTGCCTTGATTGCGGTGCTGGTGGCATTGCTTGGGGTATTCGCACTGGGGCAGATGTCGAGCATTCGTGACAGCGAGGTGGCGGTGGAAAGCCAGTGGCTGCCGAGCATCCGTGGCGGCGATGAGATCCGCGAGATCATGCTGCGCATTCGCACCATTTCCCTGCGCATGGCTCTGGACCAGGACCCGAAGAATATTGCGCAGTACCGCAGCCAGATGGACACCGGGACAAGGAGCTGAGCGACAAGATTGCCGCCTATGACACGTTGGTCACCACCGCTCAAGGCAAGCAGTTGTATGACCAATTCAAAAGCACCTTCGCCGCATACCGCTCGGGCATCGCCCAGTCGTTCACTCTGGCCGAGCAAGGTCGTCGGGATGAGTTGACTAAACTGCTGCTGGTGGACATGAAGACCGTGGTCGATGGTTCCGGCAAACAGCTCACTGACCTGGCAGATCTGTTCACCAAGCAAGTCGCCGCCGAAAGCCGGAATTCTGCCGCGCACTACGAAACCTCGCGGACGATCGTCAGCCTGTTCATCGCCCTGGCGGCGCTGGCCACCGTCGGTTTGGCGATGTTGCTGACTCGCAGCATCGTGCGTCCCCTGAATGAAGCCTTGAATGCTGCGCAAAACGTGGCCCGGGGCGATCTCACCCATCCGATCCAGACCCATGGCAATGATGAAGTCAGCCGCTTGCTCAAGGCACTGGCAGCCATGCAGCAGAACCTGCGCGAAACCCTGCAAGGCATCAGCGGTTCGGCCACCCAGCTGGCCACGGCGGCCGATGAGTTGAACGCGGTGACCCTCGACAGCACCCGGGCCTGCAACAGCAGAACAATGAAATCGAGCAGGCTGCCACCGCAGTCAACGAGATGAGCACTGCCGTGGAAGAAGTTGCACGCAACGCGGTCTCGACGTCCGACGCCACACGCCAGTCCAGCGAGTCGGCGCATCTGGGCCAGGAACGAGTCAGCGAAACCGCGAGCGCCATCAGCGCCCTCGCCAGCGATGTACAACACACGGGTGAATTGGTGCAGTCGCTGGCCAATCAGTCCCAGGACATCGGCAAAGTGCTGGACGTGATTCGGGCCATCGCCGAGCAAACAAACCTGTTGGCGCTCAACGCTGCGATTGAAGCGGCACGGGCGGGGAGAGTGGCCGCGGTTTTGCGGTGGTGGCTGATGAAGTGCGTGCACTGGCGCATCGCACGCAGCAATCGACCCAGGAGATCGAGCAAATGGTCCAGGGCATGCGCAGCGGGTCGAGTCTTGCGCTCGACTCGATGCAAGCCAGCGCCTCTCGCGCCGCCAGCACGTTGGTCCTGGCCGAGCGTGCAGGTGAGGCCTTGCAGACCATCACCACCTCGGTGCACGAGATACACGAACGAAACCTGGTGATTGCCAGCGCGGCCGAAGAACAGGCGCAAGTGGCGCGGGAAGTCGATCGTAACCTGGTGAATATCCGTGACCTGTCGGTGCGCTCTGCCGCTGGCGCCGATCAGACCAGCGCCTCCAGTCATGAACTGTCCAAACTGGCCAATGCACTGCAAGGCATGGTGCAACGCTTTCGGGTGTAATTCTCCAGACGAAAAAAGCCCCGCTTATCTAAAGCGGGGCGAGATTCGGTAAGACACCCATCTGCAGGTTGATGAGTAAAAAATGTGGGAGCGAGCCTGCTCGCGAAGAGGGATTAACATTCAATAAATGAGCTGAATGTCAGACCGCTTTCGCGAGCAGGCTCGCTCCTACAGTGGATCTGCATCAGTGAAGTTTCAATCGCGGCTCAGTCCCGCGCCCAATCTTGCTACCGAGCATCAACATCGCCGTACGAAATGCGCCATACAGTGCCATCTGGTGCATCCGGTACAACGACACGTAAAACATCCGCGCCAGCCAGCCTTCCAGCATCACGCTGCCGGTGAGGTTGCCCATCAAGTTACCCACAGCCGAAAAACGCGACAGCGAGATCAGCGAGCCGTAGTCGGTGTACTTGTACTCCGGCAATGTTTTACCTTCGATCCGCAGCTTCAGCGATTTGGCCAGCAACGACGCCTGTTGATGCGCGGCCTGGGCCCGTGGCGGTACGTTGCGGTCGGTGCCCGGTTGCGGGCAAGCGGCGCAGTCTCCGAAGGCGAAGATGTTCTCGTCGCGGGTGGTTTGCAGGGTCGCCAGCACTTGCAGCTGATTGATGCGGTTGGTTTCCAGGCCATCGATGTCCTTGAGGAAACCCGGTGCACGAATCCCGGCAGCCCAGACTTTCAGGCTGGCGTTGATCACTTTGCCATCTGCAGTGATCAGGCTGTCGGCGGTGACTTCACTGACCGCCGCATTGGTCATGACGTTGACCCCGAGTTTCTCCAGGGTTTTATGCACAGGCCCGCCGATACGTTCCGGCAGGGCTGGCAGTACCCGGGGCCCGGCTTCAATCAGGGTAATGTGCATGTTTTCCGGTTTGATCCGGTCCAGACCGTAGGCCGCCAATTCATGGGCGGCATTGTGCAGTTCTGCGGCCAGCTCGACGCCAGTGGCCCCGGCGCCGACGATGGCCACGCTGATTTGCTCCACGACATCCGTTTGCCCGGCATGGGCGCGCAGGTAGTGGTTGAGCAATTGCTGATGGAAGCGCTCGGCCTGTTTGCGGGTGTCGAGGAACAGACAATGTTGCGCCGCGCCCTGGGTGCCGAAATCGTTGGTGGTACTGCCGACGGCAATCACCAGCGAGTCGTAACCCAGTTCACGGGCCGGTACCAGTTCCACGCCGGCGTCGTCGTAGGTGGCGGCCAGCTGGATTTTTTTCTGTGCGCGATCGAGCCCGCTCATGCGCCCCAGCTGGAACTCAAAGTGGTTCCATTTGGCCTGGGCAACATAGTTGAGTTCGTCTTCGGAAGAGTTCAGCGACCCGGCCGCCACTTCGTGCAACAGCGGTTTCCAGATATGGGTCAGGTTCGCGTCGACCAGCATCACACTGGCCGTGCCGCGCTTGCCCAGAGTCTTACCCAGACGGGTAGCCAACTCCAGACCGCCGGCGCCGCCGCCAACGATGACAATACGATGAGTCATGGGGATATCTCGCAAGGCTAAAAGAAATCGGTGCAATCACCCGAGCGAGCGCGAAGCGGCTCATAGCGTCAGGTAACTGATCAGTCGGCTCAACAGGCCCAAACCAATGGTCACTGCCAGCACCACCACCAGGAGCATCCACGGCCGAAATGGCCGGCGCTCGACTTGGTGCTGAGACAAGTGCAGGTACTCTTCGACATGCTTCTGGTCGTCGGGGTTCAGGCGGCTGGTCATATAAGGCCTCGTCAGGGGTAGACGTTGCTGAATGAATAGAAGCTACAGGCAGATTTAACGAACGTTGAACGGAGCATAGCCGCTGTCCGGGATGGGTTCGACACTCACCGTATCGGCCAGTCGAATGATTCCACTTTGTATCACCCGGGCAGTGATTCCGCCATGGCCGCGAATGGCCTGGAAGGTCCCGGGGCCGAGGTTGTTTTGCAGGCGTACGCAAGGTTGGCACCAGCCGGTGGTTTCGAAAATCGCCTGGCCGATTTTGAAGCGACGTCCCTTCAGGCTGAACAGGTTGATACCGCTGATAGCGAGGTTGCGCCGCAATTCATCAGGTCGCAGCGGTTTATCGTCCGGGCGCCCCATCAGCGAACTGATCACGGCCAGATGTTCCCACTGAATCAGTGTCACTTGCCGCGCATTGCGTACGCCGGGGCGGGCGCGATCACCGGTCAGGCCGGACTCGAGTCGCGCTTCCACGGCATCCAGTTCGATCATCGGCATGTGAGGCTCCGGGCGCACACCGATCCAGCAAACGCGACCTTGTTGCGGCACTTCGGCAATCAATTCCTGCAGCGGGCTCACAGGCTGATCCCGACATCGAAGACGATGCTGCGTCCCAGGTTGCTGCGCAGGAAATCCGGGGCATCCGGATGGGCGAACAGCACGCGGGCGAACGTCGGGCCGACCAGCGACAACGAGCGCCAGCCCTGGCGCAGGTATTCGGTGGGCGGGGGAAGTGGCTGTTCAGGTCCAGCACTTCGCGCTTGAGGCTGGCGAAGGCGATGATGTCCAGCTCCCCCAGGTCCATGCCGCGCTCTTTGTAGTTGTGAGCTTTTTGCGCAAGGTCGGCGCCAGTCTCAGCAAGAACTCATTGGCCGGAATGCGCCGTGGCTTGGCTTCGCGGCGCACCAGCGAACTCAGGGAAAACGCGCTGCGTCGACGTTGCAGTTCGTCGCGCCATTCGTCGTTGAGGCGTCGGCCTTCGTCGAGCACGAAAAACACCTCGAAACTGGCATCCCGAAACAACACATCCGGCGGCTCACCGGCCGGGGCGAACTCGTCGGCGCGATAGGGAATGTTCAAGCCTTGCAGCAGGCGTTGGCAGACCCAACGCTCACGCTCCCATTTGCGGGCATTGGACAGGAACGCGTTGGCTTGCTCGGCCGCGATGGTCAGCAGGCGTAAATAATCTGAGTCATCCATAGGCCCAAGCTTAGCGTTCAAATGCGACAAGCAGAAAGCTTTGCATCGACAAAGGGTCGCAATGGTCGAGTAGCCTTCATTGGTGTCTGGCGCGTGAAGCTTTTTTTGACTTCGTCGCCTGATGTTTCCAGGTCGCTATCCGTTTGACCTTTTCTGTATCTTCTCCCAGGTGAATGGTCCTGGAGGCTTCATGAAAACAACAGAAACTACCGATATCATCGCGGGCTACCTGCAGTTTCCTGTGGCATTCAAAAGTCCCGACCTTAATCGCCAGACAATTGCCGACGCCGTAAGGGCGGCTTCTTTTGATCTGCTGGTTCTGCCTGAGATGTGTACGACGGGTTATCTTTTTGACTCTGAAGAAGAACTTCTCCCTTTTGCCGAGAACGCCGAAACGGGAGTCTTTGCCCGGTTTTTACAAGATTTGTCAGCGCAGAAACAGGCGACTTTGGTTGCCGGTATGGTCGAACGTGATGGCGACAATCTTTACAACACCGCGATTGTGGTCAGTCGAGGCAAGTGGCTGGGTAAACAACGTAAATGCCATCTCAGCGATCTGGAGAAGAAACTATTCGCGGAAGGTGATGATTGGCAGTGTTTTGATGATGGCAAGATTCGCTTCGGCGTCCTGATCTGTTTTGATCTCTGGGTTCCCGAAGCTGCTCGATTGCTCGCGCTGGACGGAGCGAAACTCCTTTGTTGCCCGGTCAACTACGGTGGTCCCTGGACGGGCGATATCATGCGCGTCCGAGCGATGGAAAATGGCGTGCCGCTTGTTTCCTGCAACAGGACAGGCGTCGAATCGGGGCTGCAAATGACGGCTCACTTTCGCGGTGAGAGCCAGGTCATAGACGTCACCGGAAACCGGCTAATTCAAGCCGGGCAAGAAGCCGGTCTAGATCTGACCCTGTTGTCTATCGGCTCCAAGGGGTCCATTCAAGGCAATGTCATGTGTAGCGACCTTTTGAAACACGCGCGACGATACTCGCTCTGCGGCCCCTTTAATCGGTAGCTTGCTTTGGGCCAGCGGACTGGGCATGCGAGGCGGCCGGTGTAGACTGGCAGTCGCTGCGTGTGCGCGCCTCAACTAAGGACATGACGTGAAATATTGGCCGGTGTTGCTGCTCAGTCTTCTGCCTCTTCTGGCCCAGGCGCTGGAGAAGATTCGGTCATGATCGGCGCCGAGCTGCTGTCACCGCAGAGCCTGACAGTCGGCTGGCTGATTTACGTGCCCGTGGTGATCTGGGCAATTTGCCGCGCACCGTGGGTCGAGTTGTTTACCGACAGACGTCGGCAGCATTTGCTGTTTGGCACGGTGTTCGCGTTGTTCATGCTGTGGTTGGTGCGACGGGATTTTGATACCGGTGTGTCGTATCATTTTATCGGCATGACGGCGGTGACGCTCTTGCTGGATTGGCCGCTGGCGATTGTCGGTGGATTGGCCGCGCAACTGGGGCTGGTGCTGCTAGGGCGACAGGATTTGGTGGCTGTCGGGGTGAATGGCTCGCTGCTGATTCTGCTTCCGGTTCTGGTCACCGAATGCTGTGCGATCCTGGTGGAGCGGGCGCAACCGCGTAATCCCTTTGTGTATATCTTCGTTTCCGGTTTCTTTGCGGCGGCGCTGTCGGCGTTGCTCTGTCTGTTGGTGGGGCTTTGGTTGCTGTGGTTCGACGAAATTTTTGCCATGCCGTACTGGCTGGAGGACTTTGTCGGTTACCTGTGGTTGATCATTTTTCCGGAAGCATTCATCAACGGCATGGTGATTAGCGCGCTGGTGGTGTTTTGCCCCGAATGGCTGGAGACGTTCAACCGTACCCGTTACCTTTCGGCGCCATGGAAAGACGACGACCCCAAGTCTTGATCCACATCAAATCCCTCGAACACTGACACTTCCATGCTTCGGGAAACCTTCAGGAGCATCGAAATGAGTGTCTACGAGTGGGCAAGGCAGGAGTTGCGTCACAGTCTGGATGTGGCGCAGGAAGTGGGGTTTGATCCGGGGTTGAGCCTGCGCGCCTTGCTCAGTGCGGTGGTGCAGCAGAGCAAAGCGGTGCGCAGTGTCGAGGATCTGGCCGATGAGTTGCAATTTCTCGCCGAGAACCTCGATGAAGGTCAGGATTACGGCTTTATGCGGCCCTGACTTTTGGGGATAAAGACTCGGTTCAGTGACGCGGCTCGAAGTCTTCGCTGAACAGGTCGTCCTCGGCATCCGGGCTGACCGGGATCTTGTGTTCTTCCGACGCCCAGGCACCCAGGTCAATCAGTTTGCAGCGGTCCGAACAGAAAGGCCGGAACGTGCTGGTGGCGCTCCATTCAACAGGGGCGCCGCAGGTTGGGCAAGTGACGACAGGGGGTTGGCTCATGACTGGCCTCCACGCAAAGTTAGGTAAAAGTGATGCAGGCGTTCGACCTCGCTGTGCAGCCAGGCGAGGTCGCGGTCATTGACCACCACATCGTCGGCATGGCTCACGCGATCCTGCCTGTTGGACTGGGCCTTGAGGATCGCCTGAACCTGTTGCTCGCTGGTCTGGTCACGCTGCAGCGTGCGTTCGATCTGCAGTTGTTCCGGGGCGTCGATCACCAGAACCCGTTGGGTCATGGCGTACTGCCCGGATTCGATCAACAGCGGCGACACCAGAATTGCGTAAGGCGATTGTGCCTTGGCCAGATGATTAGCGATTTCCTCGGCGATCAGCGGATGCAGCAGCGCTTCGAGCCAGCGGCGTTCTTCCGGGACTTCGAAGATCAGCTTGCGCAGGGCGCCGCGATCGAGTTGCCCGTCGGCTTGCAGCACGCCGGGGCCGAAGTGCTCGGCGATCTTCGCCAGTGCCGGGCGACCCGGTTCCACCACCCAGCGCGCGGCGTGATCGGCATCGATCACGTGCACGCCCAGGTCGATAAAGTGCTGGGCGGCCGCGCTTTTACCGCTGCCGATGCCGCCGGTCAGGCCGAGAATCCAGGGTTTTTCCACGGGGGTATTCATTTAAAACCGACAAACTGCCAATAGAAGTCGGTTATTTGACCACCCCAGAGCAAGGCAATCCAGCCGGCAATTGCCAGATAGGGACCAAAGGGGATCGGCGTCGAGGTTTTCGCGTCCCGCAGGCGCAACAAAATCACCCCGAGAATGGCGCCCACCAAGGACGACAACAGGATCGTCAGCGGCAGGATCTGCCAACCGCCCCAGGCCCCCAGCATCGCCAGCAACTTGAAGTCCCCGTGACCGATGCCGTCCTTGCCGGTGATCAGCTTGAACAGCCAGAACACCGACCACAGCGCCATGTAGCCGGCCACTGCGCCCCACAAGGCATCGTGCAGCGGCACAAACAGGTCGAAGCTGTTGACGATCAGCCCCAGCCACAACAGTGGCAGCACCAACACATCGGGCAACAGTTGATGCTCGGCATCGATCAGGCTCATGGCCAGCAGGCCCCACGTCAACACCAGCAGCAGACACGCCGGCCAGCCGAAACCGAAATGCCAGGCGATGAACGCCGAGAGCAGACCGCAGGCCAGTTCGGTCAGAGGGTAGCGCTTGCTGATGGGTGCGGCGCAGTTCGAGCAACGGCCGCGCAACAACAGATAACTGAGCACGGGGATGTTTTCCCATGCACGGATCCTGTGGGCGCAGTGCGGGCACTGAGAGTGGGGCAGCATCAGGTTGTAGGTCGGCAGGGGCGTTTCGCCGGGCAGGCCCAATACATCGTGGGCTTGCATTCGCCATTCCCGCTCAAGCATTTTCGGCAGGCGCCAGATCACCACGTTGAGAAAGCTGCCGATCACCAGGCCAAGTACCAGGGCGGTGATCACGAAGGCCGGCGGATAAAGAGTCAGGTATTCATTCAAAGGCATGTCAGACCGCTGAGCCGAGTTGGAAGATGGGCAGGTACATGGCAATCACCAGGCCGCCGACGATAACCCCCAGCAGCACCATGATGAACGGCTCCATCAGGCTGGTGAGGTTGTCGACCATGTTGTCCACTTCGTCCTCGTAAAAGCTGGCGACCTTGTCGAGCATGTCGTCCAGGGCGCCGGACTCTTCGCCAATGGCGGCCATCTGGATCGCCATGTTCGGGAAAACGCCGGAAGTGCGCATGGCGAAATTCAGCTGCATGCCGGTCGACACGTCCTGCTTGATGCGCAACACCGCGCGTTTGAACACGATATTGCCGGTCGCGCCAGCCACCGATTCCAGGGCATCTACCAGTGGCACACCGGCGGCGAACGTGGTCGACAGCGTGCGAGCGTAACGGGCTACGGCGGACTTGTACATCAGCGTGCCCACCAATGGCAGTTTCAACAGCCAAGTGTCCATCCGGTCGCGAAAAACCTGAGACTTTTTGAAAGCACGACGCAGGCCGTAGATCGCGACGATCAATGCGCCGAGGATCAGCCACCACCATTGCTGCATGAACTCCGACAGGCCGATCACCATCAAGGTGAAGGACGGCAGTTCGGCGCCAAACCCGGCGAACACCGTTTTGAATTGCGGCACCACTTTGACCAGCAGAATGCCGGTGACGATGATCGCGACGAACACCACGGCCAGTGGATAGGTCATGGCTTTCTTGATCTTGGCCTTGAGGCTTTCGCTTTTTTCCTTATAGGTGGCCACCCGGTCCAGCAATGTATCCAGGGCGCCGGCCTGTTCACCGGCGTCCACCAGGTTGCAGTACAACTCATCGAAATATTGCGGCTTCTTGCGTAGCGATGCCGCGAAGCTGTTGCCGGCCGCGACTTCCTGTTTCACCTCGTCCACCAGCTTGCGCATGGCCGGGTTGTCGAAGCCTTCGCCGATGATGTCGAAGGACTGCAGCAGCGGCACGCCGGCCTTCATCATGGTCGCCATCTGTCGGGTGAACAGTGAAATATCCTGGGCCTTGATGCGTTTGCCGAAATTGAAAATCGAGGCGGATTTTTTACGTACCTTGCCCGGGTTGATGCCTTGCTTGCGCAACTGCGCCTTGATCAGCGCCGGGTTCTGACCGCTCAGTTCACCGGTCATTTTCGTGCCTTTCTTGTCCGTGCCTTCCCAGGCGTACACGCTGATTTTTGCTGCCTTGACCGCCATGTTCAGTCCTTGGTGACCCGGTTGATTTCTTCCAGGCTGGTGATGCCTTGCATGGCCTTGATCAGGCCCGAAGTACGCAGGTCATTGAAGCCGTCCTTGCGCATCTGAATCTCGATTTCCAGGGAGTTGCCTTCGGCCATGATCAGCCGTTGCAGCTCTGGTGTGTTTTTCACCACTTCATAAATCCCGATCCGGCCTTTGTAGCCGTTGTTGCAGAGGTCACAACCGACCGGCTCATAGATCGTGAACGAGCCGATGCGTTCCTCGGGGAAGCCTTCCTTGAGCAGTGTCTCCCGGGGGATTTCGCTGGGGGTCTTGCAATGGCTGCACAGTTTGCGCGCCAGGCGCTGGGCGATGATCAGGCTGACCGAGGTCGCAATGTTGAAACCCGGAATGCCCATGTTATGCAGGCGGGTCAGGGTTTCCGCGGCGCTGTTGGTGTGCAGGGTCGACAGCACCAGGTGGCCGGTCTGGGCCGCCTTGATCGCTATTTCTGCAGTTTCCAGGTCGCGAATCTCGCCGACCATGATCACGTCCGGGTCCTGCCGCAGGAACGAGCGCAACGCCTGGGCGAAATCCAGTCCCTGCTTGGGATTGACGTTGACCTGGTTGATGCCTTCCATGTTGATCTCCACCGGGTCTTCGGCGGTGGAGATATTGATGTCGACGGTGTTGAGGATATTCAGCCCGGTGTAGAGCGACACGGTTTTGCCCGAGCCGGTGGGGCCGGTGACCAGGATCATCCCTTGGGGTTGCTTGAGCGCGGCCATGAACAGGGCTTTCTGGTCAGGTTCGTAGCCGAGCGCGTCGATGCCCATTTGGGCGCTGGACGGGTCGAGGATCCGGATCACCACTTTCTCGCCCCACAGGGTCGGCAGGGTATTGACCCGGAAGTCGATCGACTTGCTCTTGGACAGGCGCATCTTGATCCGTCCGTCCTGCGGGCGCCGGCGTTCGGAGATATCGAGGCTAGCCATGACTTTAAGGCGAGCGGCGATACGGCTGGCCAGTTGAATCGGTGGCTTGGCGACTTCGCGCAGAATGCCATCGGTGCGCATCCGCACCCGGTAGGTTTTTTCGTAGGGTTCGAAGTGCAAGTCGGAAGAGCCGCTCTTGATCGCGTCGAGCAGCATCTTGTGGACGAAGCGCACCACGGGCGCATCATCGGCATCCTGGCCGGCGATGGAGTCCTGATGCCTGTCGTCGATCGATTCGACCTCCACACCATCAAGGTCAACGTCGGCCATCTCTTCCAGGCCGGTGGTGTGGGTGTCGAAGAATTTCTCGATGGCGTCGCTGAGCTTGTCATCCTCGACCAGAATCGCTTCGGTGCTCAGCCCGGTGCTGAACTGGATGTCGTTGATCGCCTGGTGATTGGTGGGGTCGGAAATCCCCACGAACAGTTTATTGCCGCGTCGCCAGAGGGGCAGGGCATGGTGCTGGCGGACCAGTTTTTCACTGACCAGGCCTTTGGGCTGGGTTTCCTTGTCGAGGCAGTTGAGGTCCAGCAAGGCCATGCCGAAATGTTCCGAGGCGATCTCCGCCACTTGCCGGCTTCTCACCAGTTTGTTCTGGACCAGATAACTGACCAGGGAAATGCGATTGCGTTGGGCTTGCTGATACGCCTGTTGCGCGCTTTTGTCAGTGAGCAGTTCGGCCAGCACCAATTGCTTGGCCAGGCCGCTAAGGGCGATGTCGTTCATGGGGATACCGGACGCAGACAGTTCATGACTTATAGCCTAGTCAAGGGATGCAGCGAAACCAGCGGCGCTCAGGTGACAAAAAGTGTCAGATAGTGCGGTTGCCGGGGGACGGAGAGGGTGTTGTTGTCACGTCGTGCCCTGTGGGCGGGGCCCGGCAAGGTTGGCATGGAGCGTGCTGGGGCTTATTCAGATCATGAGATTCCGACTCATGCATGGAGCTTGTCTATGAACACTCAAAAAGGTTTTACCCTGATCGAGCTGTTGATCGTGGTGGCGATCATCGGGATTCTGGCGACGTTTGCGTTGCCGGCTTATAGCAAATACCAGGCCCGGGCCAAGGTGACCGCAGGGGTCGCTGAAGCTTCGGCGCTCAAAGTGAATTTCGAAGACTTGATGAATGGCGGGACGACGGACCCGACAGTGGCGCTCATTTCACCTGGCGGGACTGCTGCGACCCAGAACTGCACATGGGGCGTAACGGGAACTGCAGCCTCCGGTGCCGGGACCATCACGTGCACGCTGCTTAATGCGCCTTCACTGGTAACCGGCAAGGTCATTACGCTGACTCGCGTTCAAGCGGGTACGTGGGCTTGTGCGACCACTGCCTTGAAAGATTTGTCGCCCGCTGGCTGCCCTGGCGTTTGATGTTCAGTTAGCAGGATCAATACCCCGCCTCTAACAGCGGGGTATTTTTTTGTCTGCCGACCAGGCGACTACTTAAAAAGGAGGTAACGGGTTCAACTGTTGCCTCTGTCATTGCGTTAGAAGGGAAACTCTCGACAATTCATGGCTTTAGGCCTGCGACAAAACCGGCAAGTTGCATGTACAGAATCTCCGCTTCATGCATTTTGCATGATTGCGGGAGTTTGCTTATTTTATAACTTATTGATTTATAAGCATTTAATTTGTTTTTCGAAGTTGGCACAACGTTCGCAATATACCCAGTAACCCTGCTGAGAAGACATACAGCAGACTTTCTAGAAAAACAGGAGTTACTCGTATGAAGAAGTTCGCTATCGCTGCCGCTACTGCAACCGCGCTGACCCTGACCATGGCCAACGCTGCATTTGCACAGACCACCACCACCCAAGCCCCGATGACTCTGGCGGCCGGTGAAATGACCAAGGCTAAAGAAACAACTTCTGATACGTGGATCACGACCAAAGTTAAAAGCGACCTGGTCACCGAAAAAGGCATCCCAGGCACTGACATCAAAGTAGAAACCAACAAAGGTGTTGTATCGCTGTCGTCGACTGTAGCCGTTACCGAAGCGCAGAAGACCACGGCTGTTGCCATCACCAAGAAAATCAAAGGCGTCAAAGCGGTTTCCGCTGACGGCCTGAAAGCCGAGTAAGGCAAGACTTCTCGCCTGGACCGGGAGAAGGTGTGGCAGGCGGGCCGAGCAATACGCCTGCCGCTTCTTGAGAGTTCATGCGAACGGCCACAAGGATGTGGCCATTACAGGCCTCCAACATTCGTGTCGGGGGCCTGTTCTATTGTGAGTGCCGCAAAAGCAAAAGATCGTCCGAACGCGGCCCGAGCCTTCGGCAGCTCCCACATAGGAATGTGTACACCCTGTAGGAGCTGCCGAAGGCTGCGATCTTTTGATCTTTTGATCTTTTGATCTTCAGTTTCTTCAGTTACCGCGCTTGCTGCTGATCGCTCTCAATCGATTACCCTCAAACCGCAAGTACTGGTACATCCCGCCATTCGGCCCGTAGGTCCATTCCTCGACCTGAAACTCTTCCCGTCGGTTGGCGCTTTTTTGTAGCCCAGCAGATCGCGGCTGACCGGTTCACCACACTTTTGCAGCACCTCGCCGGACCTGTCCCCCACACTGACCAATTGACTGCCACAGCGCAGGGTATCGGCCGCTGATGCCTGGCCCGCCGCAAGTGCCAGTGCCAGGCTGAGCAGCCAGCGTACGCGCATCACTCGGCGTCCAGGTGCATTGGCGTAATCACCCGGCCGTCACTTTGCGCTTCGCCCAGGTTGGCGTCGATGAAGTACACGCGGTCGTCGGCCATTTGCGCCTTGTCCACCAGGAAATCCTTGATGCTGCTGGCCCGATCCTGGCCCAGTTGACGCAACAGCACGTCGCTGGAGGCCCAGAACTTGATCACGTCCGCACGCATTTTGGCGGTGCGTTCTTCTTTGCCCAAGTCTTTCCACTCGGCGGGCGGTTGGGTCTTCAGGCGGGTGCGGTAAATCCCTTCCAGCAGCGGACCTTTCTCGCCATCCGGCACTTGCAGCAAGGACGCCTGGGCCGGGACTTTGTCGCCGCGACGTTGGAGCATTTTGTAGTAGTTGTACTGGTATTCCCGCTCCAGCCGTTGCTCGGCGATCAACGGGCCATCGCTGCTTTGCGCGGCGGTGCCTTCGATTTCCAGGCGCAGGGTTGGACGTGCCTTTAGCGCGCCGGAGAGTTTCATCAGCGACGCTTGCGCGTCCTTGCTCAAGTCACTTGAGCCGGGAGCAAACGACACGGTGCCCAGATCTTCCGAACCACCACCACTGATCAACCCGCCGATCAGTTTGAACGGCGCGGCGGCCGCTTTCACGATCAGGTTGCGCAGGGTCTGCCAGACAATCGGCATCACGCTGAACTGAGGGTTGTTCAGGTCGCCGGTCACCGGCAACTCGATGGAGATCTTGCCGTCGACGTCCTTGAGCAAAGCGATCGCCAGTTTCAGCGGCAGGCTCGTGGCATCCGGGCTGTCGACCTTCTCGCCCAGTTGCAGTTGTTCGACCACGACCTTGTTTTCGGCCTTCAGTTGGCCCTTGGTGATCAGGTAATGCAGGTCGAGATTGAGTCGGCCCTTGCGGATGCGGTAGCCGGCGAACTTGCCGGAGTAGGGTGTCAGGGTGGTCAGTTCAACACGTTTGAAACTGGTGGCGATGTCAAGGCTGGCCATCGGGTCGAACGGGTTGACTGCGCCCTTGATGGTCACCGGTGCATAGCGGTCGACCTTGCCCTTGACGTCGACACTTGCTGGTTTCGCCTGACGGCTGTCGATGGTGCCGATTGCCCCGTTCAGCTCTTGAATAGCCGTGGCAAAGTTCGGGGTCAGGCTGAAGTCGGCGAAGTTCGCCGAGCCGTCATTGATGGCAATACCGCCTACATGAATGCCCATCGGTTTGTCTTTGCTGGCCGCCGGTTTGGCCGCAGCATTTTTTGTACCGGTATTGGCCGGTTGCGGAATCAGCAGGTCATCGATGTTGGTGGTGCGGTCATCGTTGATCATGAACCGCACATAGGGCTGGAACAGGTTGACCTTGTCGATCGACAGGCTGTTGCCGTGCTGATAGTTCAGGCCTTCGAGCACCAGTTGCTGCCACTTGAGGAAGTCGCGGGTCTTCAGGGTGTCGAGGGTGTGTAGTTGATCGACCTGGGCACGGCCGGTCACGCTGAACGCCAGCGGATCGGTGCTTTTCAGGTCCACTGCCAGGTCACTGCCGAGCATGCCGCTGCGCAGTTCGAGGCGAATAAACGGGGTGATGTAGGACTGGGCGACTCGCAGGTCGATGTCTTTGGTTTGCACTTTCAGCTTGGCACTGACCGGCGCCAGATTGACCTGGCCGTCGGCCGTGATCTTGCCTTGCTTGCCCACGCCAGTGTCGAGCTTGAGGTTGAAAGGCGAGCCATTGAGGCTGTCGAAGTTCTGTAAATCCAGGTTCAGCGGGCCGACTTCCAGCGCCACCGCCGGTTGTGCCTTGCGGTCGGCCAGATGCACTTGGTAGTCGCGCAGTTGCACGTCTTTGAGCAGCACCTGCCACGGTTTGCCCGGTGGCGCCGGTTCAGGTTTGGGTGAATCGGCTGCTGCTGGAGTGCTCGTCGGTTCGGCTTTGGCTTTTACCGCTGCCTTGGACGGCTGGCTGGCGAACAGTTTTTGCCAGTCCAGTTGGCCATCGGCTTCCAGGGCCGCCCAGGTTTCGAGTTTGTTGCTGCGGATCTTCCCGACGACGACTTGCTGCTTGGCCAGGTCGACAGTGGTGTCACTGACGTCCAGGCGTTCGAGTTTCACCAGCGGCCGACCGTCCGGCGTATTGATAGCAAAAGGCGCGACGCTGACCGCGACGTTGCTCAGCAGCAGTTCGGTTTGTTTGGCCAGATTGAGTTTGTAGTCGGTGCTCAGGTTCAGCACGCCGTTTTCCAGGGCCAGCGGCAGCGCGTCCCGTACGTACGGCCACCAGACTTTCATCTGGCCGTCGGTGACTTTCAATTTACCTTCGGAGGCGATCGGGATCAGGCTGAAATTGCCGGTCCAGTCGATTTGCCCGCCTTCCGGGCCGGCCGCGACCAGGGTCATGTCGGCGTTATCGTCGGGCAGGGTACTGAGGTTCTTCAGTTCGAATTCGAGTTTGTCGTAAAGGAATTCGATGGGCTCGCTAGGGCGCGCGTCCTGGAAGTGCACATAGCCGCCAGCCAGTTTGATCCGCTCGACCCGTAGCGGGAACGGTTTGGCGTTAGGGTCGGCGGGAGTCGGTTCGCTGGCCGGCAGCTTGAACAGGCCGAGCAGATTGAGTTTTCCGTCCTTGCCGAAGAGGATTTCGGTCTTGGGTTTGTCCAGTTCGATGTCGGACAAGTGCAGAGCCTTGGTCCAGAGACTGTCGATCTGCAGGTTGGCGTACAAACGTTCAAAGCCGACCTGTTCCTTGCCCGGTTCACCGATGACCAGGCCCCACAGAGTGACTTCAAGGCTGAAAGGGTTGAGTTCGATCCGCTGAATATGTGCGGGCGTCGTGGCGTAGTTGGCCAGTTGCTGGTTGGCGACCCGCAAGGCAATGCCCGGCAAAATCAGAAACCCCAGCAGGCTGTAGAGGGCCAGGGCAGTCAGCAAGGCGCCGATAGCGCGAATCAATCCTTTGGGCATGTGCGGCTTCATTTGTCTGATCGGAGTGCATTGGAGTATGGCACGCGTTTTCGGTTCAGAAGTACTTGCAGCTATTCAGGATTGTTCAGATTTCTTTGCAGGCACTTTTTCCTGAAGGATCAGAGTTGCAGGATCAGGGTTTTCAGCGGTGGCTGTTGATCCATCGACGGGAAGTCGCCGCCCGGTGTCATCACCGAGCACTCTCGCACCGGCCGCCCGGCTTTTTCCGCACAACGCAGGACCTGCTCGCGCCAGTCGTCCATGCTGACTTTCGCCAGGTTGTTGCAGCAGATCAGCACGCCGTTGTCGGCGGTGCTCAGCAGTGCCGGCTTGAGCAGGCTCTGATAGTCGCGCAGCAGGTCGACGGTGCCGAATGCGCTCTTGGCCCAGGCCGGAGGATCAAGCAGTACCAGATCGTACTGACGTTGTTCCAGGCGCTGATAGCCGGGCAGTTTCTGCCCGCGACGCTGACTGATCGGCAGGCCGGCCAATTGGCGGATTGCCGGGAAGTAATCGGACTGGATGAACTCCATGGTCGGTAACTGTGGGTTGAGCAGGCCGTTTTCGTGGCCTACGGCCAGGTTGCCCTCGGCAAAGTCCAGGTTGCAGACCTCGCTTGCGCCACCGGCCGCCGCACTCAGGCCGACGCCGCAGGTGTAGGCGAACAGGTTCAGTACGCTTTTGTTCTTGCTGTGCGCCTTGACCCAGCCGCGGGTGTTGCGCAGGTCGAGGAACAGCAGTGGGTCCTGCCCGGCGTGACGGCCGCGAACCCGGTAGTTCAGGCCCCATTCGTGGCCGACCAGGTCTTGCAGGGCGGCTTCGTCGGCGCGGTAGACGGTGTCTTCGCGGTCGATGCGCGAATTGCCCTGGGAGCGGTCGTTGTAGACCAGCAGTGTGTCGAGGCCCAGTTGTTGATTGATCGTTTCGTGCAGTTGCAGCAAGTCATTGCGTTCCAGCGACTGGTGAAAGCTTTGCACCAGCAGTTGCGGGCCGTAACGGTCGATGGTCAGGCCGCCGGCGCCTTCCTGGCTGCCATGGAACAAGCGATAGCAATCGGTGCCCTGCTGATGCAGTTCGGCAAGCAAGTCCTGGCGATGGTCGAGGGCGGCGCGCAGCGCCTGGATCAAGGAAGACATGCAGGGCGCCTTGCAGAAGGGAATTTGGCGCGGGAGTTTAACAGCTTAAGAACCTGTAGGAGCGAGGCTTGCCCGCGAAGAACGATAACGCGGTATATCAGTTAGACCGCGTAACCTTCTTCGCGGGCAAGCCTCGCTCCTACAACAACCCCATCCTGCGTTTGGCCCGCTGCACCGAGCCATTACGCATCGCCCAGCGCAGCATCGGCGCACTGCGTTTGACGCTGGCGCGGATCAACTTGCGTTGCCACGGGTTCTGGCTGACGCCGAGCATGTCACTGGCCCAGTCCGGCAGCAGGTCGATCCCGGCCTGCATCATCAAGCCGCCAAACGGTTTGGCCAGGCGGCTGGGGGAGGGCGCGTTCAACAGCAATCGCAGGACTTCACGACTGCGCTCATCGCACAGTAATTGTGGGCGGATTCGTTCAAGGTACTCGGCCATTTCCTTACGGCTGCGCGGCACGTCACGAGCACCGAGCCGTTCAGCAACCAGTGCGATTTCGCCGTAGTAACGGTCCTGATCCGCCAGCGACAGGTTCGGATTGCGGTAACGCAAATGCGCAGCAAGGAAGTTGCTGACCTCGGCCACGTGCACCCACGTCAGCAAGTCAGGGTCGCTGGCGGCGTAGGGCCGGCCATCCGGTGCGGTGCCGACCACTTGCAGGTGAATAGTCCGGACTTTCTCGATCAGCCAGTCGGCGTCGTTGCGTGAACCGAACGTCGTCCCGGCGATGAACTGACTGGTGCGGCGCAATCGGCCGATCATGTCTTCGCGAAAATTCGAGTGATCCCAGACCCCGGCCAGGGCCAGTGGATGCAGGGCTTGCAGCATCAGCGCACTGATGCCACCGATCAGCATGCTGCTGAAATCGCCGTGAACTTGCCAACTCACCGAGTCGGGGCCGAACAACCCGGGATCGCCCTTGGGGTTTTCCAGATCGAGCTTGCCCAAAGACAGACCGGTCAGGCTCATGAGCTGGGTTTCGATGCGGGTACGGATGAATTCCATGGCGACTCAGTGGTGGAAAAAAGGTGGACTTGGAATGCCCTGTAGGAGCTGCCGAAGGCTGCGATCTTTTGATCTTCGTTTTCAGGATCAAAAGATCAAAAGATCGCAGCCTTCGGCAGCTCCTACGCGAGGCATTCCAAGTCTGAGTGTTATTGATTCAGACGATTGTCGATCAACTCCTGCACCACGCTTGGGTCAGCGAGGGTCGAGGTGTCGCCCAGGCTGTCCAGTTCATTGCAGGCAATCTTGCGCAGAATCCGTCGCATGATCTTGCCCGAACGGGTTTTCGGCAAGGCTGGTGCCCATTGAATCAGGTCTGGCTTGGCGAAGCTGCCGATTTCCTTGCTGACGTGGGCCAGCAGGTCTTTCTTCAGCTCGTCGTTGGGCTCGACACCGTTCATGGGCGTGACAAAGGCGTAGATGCCCTGGCCCTTGAGGTCGTGGGGGTAACCGACCACCGCCGCCTCGGCGATGCTGTCGTGCAGCACCAGGGCGCTTTCGACTTCGGCGGTGCCGATACGATGCCCGGACACGTTGATCACATCATCGATACGCCCGGTGATCCAGTAGTCACCGTCCTCGTCGCGCCGCGCGCCGTCGCCGGTGAAGTAGTAGCCGGGGTAGGGCTTGAAGTAGGTTTCGACCATGCGTTTCGGGTCGCCATAGACGCTGCGGATCTGCGCCGGCCAACTCGATTTGATCGCCAGCACGCCGCTGCCGGCGCCTTTGATTTCCTTGCCATGCTCGTCGAGCAATACCGGTTGCACGCCGAACATCGGTTGGGTGGCGCAGCCGGGTTTGATTCGTTGGGCGCTGACCAGCGGGCTGAGCATGATGCCGCCGGTTTCGGTCTGCCACCAGGTGTCGACGATCGGGCAACGCTGCTCACCGACGATGTTGAAGTACCAATCCCAGGCTTCCGGGTTGATCGGCTCACCGACACTGCCGAGTAACCTGAGGCTCGCGCGCGATGTTTCCTTCAACGGTTCGGGGCCTTCACGCATCAGCGAACGCAGGGCGGTTGGCGCGGTGTAGAAGATGTTGACGTGGTGCTTGTCGATGACCTGCCAGAAGCGTGAGCTGCTTGGATAGCTGGGCACACCTTCGAAGATCAGCGTGGTCGCGCCGTTGGCCAGTGGCCCGTAGACGATGTAACTGTGGCCAGTGACCCAGCCGACATCGGCGGTGCACCAGAAGACTTCGCCGTCGCGGTAATCGAGCACGTACTTGAAGGTCATCGCCGCTTGCAGCAAGTAGCCGCCGGTGGTGTGCAGCACGCCCTTCGGTTTGCCGGTGCTGCCGGAGGTGTAGAGGATAAACAGCGGGTCCTCGGCGTCCATTGGCTCGGGCAGGCAATCGTCACTGACGTCGCGCAAGGCCTGGTGATACCAGAGGTCACGGCCTTCGACCCAGTTCACTTCACCCTGAGTGCGCTCGACCACGATCACGGTGCTGACATCCGGGCAACTTTGCAGGGCCTTGTCGACGTTCTGCTTGAGTGGCACAAATTTACCGCCACGTACGCCTTCGTCGGCGGTGATCACCGTGCGGCAGTCGGCATCGAGGATCCGGTCGCGCACGGAGTCGGGAGAAAAACCACCGAACACTACCGAATGCACGGCGCCAATGCGCGCGCAGGCGAGCATCGCGTAGGCCGCTTCGGGGATCATCGGCATGTAGATGCACACCCGGTCGCCTTTCTTCACGCCACGACTTTTCAGCACGTTGGCCAGGCGGCAGACGTTGTGATGGAGTTTTTGTAGGTGATCTGGGCGGATTCGACCGGATCGTCGCCTTCCCAAATGATTGCGACCTGATCGCCACGTTTTTCCAGGTGACGGTCGATGCAGTTGTAACTGACGTTTAACTGGCCGCCGGCGAACCAACTCGCCTCACCGGTTTTCAGGTCATAGCGCTGGACGGTTTGCCACGGTTTGCTCCAGTCGAGAAAGTGCGTGGCCTGTTCGGCCCAGAAGGTGCCGGGGTGTTCGATGGATTGTCGGTACAGGCGCTGGTAGTCGTCCTGACTCAATTGTGCAGCCCGGCGCACGGCATCGGCTTTGGGGAACGTGCTGATATCGAACATGACGGTTCCTTATTCTTGTTTTGCGACAAGAGGGGAGCTACACGACCCTCGTAGGAGCTGCCGAAGGTTGCGATCTTTTGATTTTGCTTTAGAAGATCAAAAGATCGCAGTCTTCGGCAGCTCCTACAAGGTTAGTACCCCCGCAGGAACGGCGTCAGGTTAACCGCGGTGACGGCCGCGGAAGTAGTTGATCAGGCCTTGGGTCGAAGCATCGTCAGCCGGGGTTTCTTCGCTGCCAACCAGGCGGTTGTAGACGCCTTTGCCCAGCTCTTTGCCCAGCTCCACGCCCCACTGGTCGAAGGCATTGATGCCCCAGACCACGCTTTGCACGAAGACTTTGTGTTCGTACAGCGCCACCAGTGCGCCGAGACGACGCGGGCTGATGCGCTCGACCACCAGGGTGTTGCTCGGACGATTGCCCGGGATCACCTTGTGCGGTGCAAGCTTCTGTACTTCGTCTTCGGCCATGCCCTTGTCACGCAACTCGGCTTCGGCCTCGGCGCGGGTCTTGCCGAGCATCAATGCCTGGCTTTGGGACAGGCAGTTGGCGTACAGCCACTGGTGGTGATCGGACACCGGGTTGAAGCTGACGATCGGAACGATGAAGTCAGCTGGAATCAGTTGGGTACCTTGGTGCAGCAACTGGTGATAAGCGTGCTGACCGTTGCAGCCGACGCCGCCCCAGATGACCGGGCCCGTATCGGTGGACACCGGGGTGCCGTCCTGACGCACGCTCTTGCCGTTGGATTCCATATCCAGCTGTTGCAAGTGCTTGGTGATGTTACGCAGGTAGTGGTCGTACGGCAGGATCGCGTGGCTTTGTGCGCCCCAGAAGTTGCCGTACCAGACACCAAGCAACGCCAGCAGTACCGGCATGTTCTGTTCGAACGGTGCGCTCTGGAAATGCTGGTCCATGGTGTAGGCACCGGACAGCAGTTCCTTGAAGTTCGACATGCCGATGGCCAGGGCAATCGGCAGACCGATGGCCGACCACAGCGAGTAACGCCCGCCGACCCAGTCCCACATCGGGAAGATGTTCTCTTCGCGGATACCGAAGGCCACGGCGGCGGCGTTGTTACTCGACACCGCAATGAAGTGGCGATACAGCTCGGCTTCCGAACCACCCTGAGCCAGGTACCAGGCGCGTGCGGCCTGGGCATTTTTCAGGGTTTCGAGGGTGTTGAAGGATTTCGACGAGACGATGAACAGCGTGGTCTCGGCGCGCAGCTTCATGGTCAGTTCGTGGAACTCACTGCCGTCGATGTTTGCCAGGTAGTGGCAACGCACGCCTTTCTGGGCATACGACAGCAGCGCTTCGGACACCAGCTCAGGGCCGAGGAACGAGCCACCGATGCCGATGTTCACCACGTCAGTGATCGGCTTCTCGGTGTAACCGCGCCACAGACCATCGTGGATGCGGCCCACAAGGTCGGTGATCTGGTTCAGCACTTTGTGCACTTCAGGCATCACGTTGACGCCGTTGACCGACAATTTGTCGCCCACCGGGCGGCGCAGGGCGGTGTGCAGCGCCGGTCGGCCTTCGGAGGAATTGACGATTTCGCCGTCGAACAGCGCTTTGATGGCGCCCTTGAGGTCGACTTCGTTGGCCAGGCCCACCAGCAGGTTGCGGGTCTGGGCGTTGATCAGGTTCTTCGAATAATCGAGAAACAGACCGCAGCTGCTGAGGGTGAATTGAGTAAAGCGCTGCGGGTCGGCATTGAAGGCCTCGCGCATGCTGAAATCCTGCATGGCTTGGCGGTGGTCTTTCAACGCTTGCCAGGCGGGCAGAGCGGTAACGTCGTGAGGAGTGCGGTAGTACGCCATCGCTGCGGTTTTCCTTTTACTTGAACTGCCTTTAAGACACTGAAGATCCCGGTATGTCCCGGCCACTGGGTGGGCAATGTCCGGTCAATCTGCCTGGAGACGATTAAATAGCGCAGGGCGGTAACAGTAAACCTCGCGTGTTGATCTGTCTTGGCTTTGTCTGCCCTGCGGCCGGTACTTTTTTATACCGGCATGGCAGGTCAGACAACAGGCGGGGGGTTCAGTGCAGAGAATAGCGGGTTCGGGTCAGGCGACCTGAACCGGAATGGCATTGCTGGTGTGGCTCAGTTCATTGCCCGGCGCCATGTAGAGCATGCGCGGTTTGAAGTTGAGCAATTCGGCCTCGCTGTAGTGAGCGTAAGCGCAAATGATGACCCGATCGCCAACCTTGGCCTTGTGTGCCGCAGCGCCGTTGACCGAAATCATGCCGGAACCTTCTTCACCACGAATCGCGTAGGTGGTGAAGCGTTCACCGTTGTCGATGTTGTAGATCTGGATCTGTTCGTATTCGCGGATGCCGGACAGATCCAGCCATTCGCCATCAATGGCGCAAGAGCCTTCGTAATCGAGAACAGCGTGGGTGACTTCGGCGCGGTGCAGCTTGGCCTTGAGCATGATGGCGTGCATGAGTGTTTTCCCAGGTCGGAATCGAACGGCGGGCAGTTTGCCCGAAGGCTTTGTGGGCGGCAATACAAGGCAAAAGATCGCAGCCTTCGGCAGCTCTTACAGGAGTACTCGATCCCATGTAGGAGCTGCCGAAGGCTGCGATCTTTTGATCTTGCTGTTTAAACCGTAGCGTCGAGGTTCAGGTGCAGATTGTCGATCAACCGCGTAGTGCCAAGGAACGCCGCCACCAGAATCACCAGGTCCCGGTCTTCTGCTGTGGCCGGACGCAAGGTCAGCGCATGGCGGATCTCCAGGTAATCGGCCCGCAAGCCAGCGGCTTCAAGCTGTTTAATCTGCGCGTCGATCAGCGCCGGGTAATCGCGATCACCTTGTTTGATAGCGTCGACCATCGACGACAGCGTGCGATACACCACTGGCGCTGTCGCTCGCTGTTCTTCATTGAGAAAGCCATTGCGCGACGACAGGGCCAGGCCATCGGCGGCCCTTACGGTCGGCTCGCCGATGATCTGGATCGGCATGTTCAGGTCGTGGACCAGCGCGCGAATCACCGCCAGTTGCTGGAAGTCTTTCTGGCCGAAGATCGCCAGGTCCGGCTGAACCATGTTGAACAGTTTGCTGACCACCGTCGCCACGCCTTCGAAGTGCCCGGGACGGCTGGCGCCGCACAAACCTTCGGACAGTTGCGCAACGCTGACACGAGTCTGGCCGGCCATGCCGTCGGGATACATTTCTTCGACGGTCGGGGCGAACAGCAGGTGGCAGCCGGCCTGGAGCAGTTTTTCCTGATCGGCCGTCAACGTACGCGGGTACTTGTCGAGGTCTTCGCCAGCGCCGAATTGCAGCGGGTTGACGAAAATGCTCGCGACCACGAAATCCGCCCGTTGGGAGGCTTTGGTAATCAGTGCGACATGACCGCTGTGCAGGTTGCCCATGGTCGGTACAAAGGCGATGCGCTTGCCTTCACCGCGGGCACGGGCCACGGCGGCCCGCAGTTCGCGGACGGTTTTTACGGTGTTCATGCAGAGAATCCATGTTCGATGCCGGGGAAAGTCGTCGCTTTGACTTCAGTGACGTAAGCGCTCAGCGCCGCTTGAATGCTGACTTGCCCGGCCATGAAGTTCTTTACGAACTTCGGCACGCGGCCAGTGATGGACAGGCCCAGGATGTCGTGCAGTACCAGGACCTGGCCATCGGTGGCGCTACCGGCGCCGATACCGATCACCGGAATACCCACGGCTTGGGTGATTTCCTGGGCCAGTTCGCTCGGTACGCATTCAAGCAACAGCATGGCGGCGCCGGCCTGTTCCAGGGCGATGGCGTCAGCGCGCATCTGCCGCGCCTGGTTCTCGCTGCGGCCCTGGACTTTGTAACCGCCCAGGATGTTCACCGCCTGCGGAGTCAGCCCCATGTGGGCGCACACCGGCACACCGCGTTCGGCGAGCAGGCGGATAGAGTCCGCCAGCCACAATGCGCCTTCGACCTTGATCATGTGCGCGCCGGCCTGCATCAGCGTGGCGCTGTTGATCATGGTTTGTTCAAGGGTGGCGTTGGCCATGAATGGCAGGTCCGCGAGGATCAGGGCGTCGGAGTTACCGCGTTTGACGGAGGCCACGTGGTAGGCCATTTCCGCAGTGGTCACCGGCAGGGTGCTGTCGTGACCTTGCAAAACCATGCCGAGGGAGTCGCCCACCAGCAGCACTTCAACACCAGCCTCGTTGCAGGCGTGGGCGAAGGTCGCGTCATAGCAGGTCAGCATGGTGATTTTTTCACCTTTCTGCTTGAGGCTCTGGAGTGTGGTCAGGGTGATGGCTGGCATGTAAAAAATCCTCGTTCAGGCGCTATGGAAACTACTGCGAGTAACGCGCGTGATTCTTCATTTACTCAGGCGCACGGTCTTTTGTCGTGCTTATAAGGCCTGGATTGCGCCCTTTAGCGCCGCGTTGGCGGCAGCGGGACGCCTATAGTCGTGAGGAGGACTCGGGAAGTCAATTGTGTGTGTTACCGCGTTGTTACGGTTGGGGTGTTACCGGGGTAAATAGACGCCTGTAGGAGCAAAGCTTGCTCGCGATGGCATTCGTTCAGTCAGCATTGGTGCTGCATGTGAGACCGTAATCGCGAGCAAGCTTTGCTCCTGCGAGGGATTAGCGTGAAGCTTGGGAGAGGCGTTCCAGCCCGACAAACGGGCACGCCGCCAGCAATTCGCTGAGCGTCCGGCCATCGGCCAACCGCAGATCCGCAGGCGCCAGTTCGGCCAGTGGATACAGGACGAAGGCTCGCTCTTGCAGGTGGTAATGGGGGACTTTGAGGCGAGGTTCGTCGATCAGGCGATCGCCGAACAGCACGATGTCGAGATCCAGCGTGCGAGGGCCCCAGCGTTCAAGACGTTCGCGGCCCTGGCCGTTCTCGATGGCTTGCAGCGCATCGAGCAGCTCCAGCGGTGCGAGCGTGCTGTGCAGCGCGGCAACCGCGTTGGTGTAACGCGGTTGGCCGGGCAGCAATGAGTCGCTTTGATAAAACGCGGAAACCCCGACCAGTTCGGTCTGCGGCAACTGCGCCAGCGCTTCGACGGCGCTGCGCAATTGTTCGGCGGGGTCAGCCAGATTGCTGCCCATGCCGATGTAGATGCGTTCCATGGATTATTCGCTTGTGGTGCTCGGAGCACCGGCCGCGCGTTTGCGCTTGGCGCCGCCACTGCGACGACGCTTGCGTGGCGCACCGGTACCGTCATCCTTGCCGCTCAGGTCGCGGATCATGTCGCGACGTTCGCTGTCGTTGGCGTCCTGATAGTCCGTCCACCATTCGCCCAGGCCATCGGTCTGCTCGCCGGCGCTTTCGCGCAGCAGCAGGAAGTCGTAACCGGCACGGAACCGCGGGTTGTCCAGCAACAGGTCGGCGCGCTTGCCGCTACGGCGTGGCAGACGCTCCTGCATGTCCCAGATCTCGCGGATCGGCATGGTGAAGCGTTTTGGGATCGCAATGCGCTGGCACTGTTCGGCAATCAGCTCGTGAGCGGCTTCCTGCATCGCCGGAATCGGCGGCATGCCGCGCTCTTGCAGGCGCAGTACACGGCCCGGCAGGGCCGGCCATAGCAGTGCAGCAAATAGGAACGCCGGGGTTACCGGTTTGTTCTGCTTGATCCGCAGGTCGGTGTTGATCAGTGCGTCACTGATCAGCGTGTGGGTGTACGTCGGGTTGTATTCCAGGGCTTCGGCGCTGGCCGGGAACAGTGGATCGAACAACTGCAGGTCGACCAGCATCTCAAAGGTGTCCGCGGCGTGGCCGGAGAGGAACAGCTTGAGTACTTCTTCGAACAGGCGGGCCGACGGAATCTCGCGCAGCATCGGTGCCAGATCGCGGATCGGCGCGGCGCTGTGTTTTTCGATACCGAAATTCAGCTTGGCGGCGAAACGCACGGCCCGCAGCATCCGTACCGGGTCTTCCTGGTAGCGTTGCTGTGGGTCGCCGATCAGGCGGATCAAGTGATTGCGGATGTCGTGTACGCCATTGGCGTAGTCGAGAATGCGTTCACTGACCGGATCGTAATACAGCGCGTTGATGGTGAAGTCGCGGCGTTGCGCGTCTTCTTCCAGGGTGCCGTAGACGTTGTCGCGCAGAATGCGCCCGCTCTCGTTGCGGGAGGACTGGTTGCTGTCTTCCTCTTCATCGTTTTGCGGGTGATTGGCGCGGAAGGTCGCGACTTCAATGATTTCGCGACCAAAGTGGATATGCACCAATTTGAAGCGACGACCGATGATTCGCGCATTGCGGAATTCGGCACGTACCTGTTCAGGGGTGGCGCTGGTGGCGACGTCGAAATCTTTTGGCGTGATGCCGAGCAACATGTCACGCACACAGCCGCCGACCAGGTAAGCCTGATAACCGGCGTTCTGCAGGCGTTCGACGATGTTCACCGCGTAACGGCTGAATTGTGCCTTCTGCAGCGAGTGTTGGCCGCTGTTGAGCACTTCAGGCGTACTACGGATGTGTTGCGTATGACGCTTGGGAGAACGGAATGACTGGAACAACTTCTTCAGCATGGGATGCACTGTTTGAAGGAATGTTCGGCCATAACGAAGAATGACCGCATGATGGGCCGGGATTCTAGCATTTAGTCAGGGGATGGTGTAGGAAGCTGCGCAAGCGCTTGAAGGAGGCTTCTGTTACGCACGATTTATGTGTAGGAGCTGCCGCAGGCTGCGATCTTTTGATCTTGCCCTTTTAAATCAACATCAAAAGATCGCAGCCTGCGGCAGCTCCTACACAGTCAAACGCAGGGCCGGCAAATCGCAGAAACCACAAGGGGAGCCGAAGCTCCCCAAGAAGTAGTTGCATGCTCTATTTTTATTATTGGTTTCGGGCTTTTTGTTTTTGTTAAGTGCCCTCGTCATGAAGATTTTCCTTCATGACCCTCCCAATCGGGAGCCAAGAGCAAACGGATTGCTTTGGTCGCTGTGTTGCAGTGATCTTGCGATCCAACCAGTTCAGGCTCTGTCTGAGGACAGTTTTTGTTGTTCTCGGCCTGGTCGTGGGGCACGCCCCAAATACAACGCCTCTCCAAAAGAATCAGTTAGCTGCGCCTCTCGCCGTCTTGTTTTTATTGTGCGTGAGTCGATTCGTCTTATTTTTATTGTCTTGTGCATTGCTTGTTATTGTTCTTGTACTAAACATATAGCAGGGGGCGTGCCAACTTTTGCGAAGCCTAGCAAAACAAGGGGTTAGGCTGCTTTAAGAGGTTTTTAAGGACCAAAAAAAACCGGGGCTTCGTTACCGTAAGCCCCGGCTTCTGTTACGTGAAAAAGCTGCGGTAACAGTTTTTTCACAATGTCACGTGTTACCCGCACACTTTACAGGTGACGTTCAGCTCTCGCTGGCCACCCCGGTCTTGCGCCGTGGAATGCCCAGGCGTTGGCGGCGTTCCCACAGGCACTTGCGGCTGACCCCGAGTTTGCGGGCCAGTTCGGTTTCGGTCATGTGGTCCTGATGCTCGAGGACGAAGTGCTGGAAGTAGTCTTCCAGTGACAGGTCTTCGGTTGGCTCGTGGCTGGCGTTGGCGGCGCTGCCCTGTTGCGGGGCCAGGCCGATGAAATCGTCGTCGTCCAGATCGCTCAGTTCGATGTCGATGCCCAGCAGCTCGGCGGAGATTTCCGGGCTCTCGCACAGAATCACCGCACGTTCGACAGCATTTTCCAGCTCGCGAACGTTACCCGGCCAGGTGTAATGACGAATCGCCTGCTCGGCATCCGGGGCAAACTTCAGATCGGTGCGGTTGACCCGCGCGCTCTGGCGAGCCAGGAAGGCATTGGCGATTTCGTTGACGTCGGCACCGCGCTCGCGCAGGGCCGGCAGTTTCAGGGCGATCACGTGGAGGCGGTAATAAAGGTCTTCACGGAATTGGCCGATCTTCGCCAGGCTCTTGAGGTCCCGGTGAGTGGCGGCGATCAGGCGTACGTCGACCTTCTGCGACTGCACCGAGCCGACCCGGCGAATCTCACCCTCCTGCAAGACACGCAGCAAGCGAGCCTGGGCTTCGAGTGGCAGTTCGCCGATTTCATCGAGGAACAGGGTGCCGCCGTCCGCCGCTTCGACCAGCCCGGCACGCCCGGCGCTGGCGCCAGTGAACGCGCCTTTTTCGTGGCCGAACAGCTCGGACTCGATCAGGCTTTCCGGAATGGCGGCGCAGTTCACCGAAATCATCGGTGCCTTGGCGCGTTTGGAGAGGTTGTGCAGGGCGCGGGCCACCAGTTCTTTACCAGTGCCGGACTCGCCCTGGATCAGGACATTGGAATCGGTGGGCGCGACTTTGCGGATCTTGCTGTACAGGTCCTGCATCGGTGGGCAGGAGCCGATGATGCCGATCTCGCCGTTACTGTTATCGACGCCCGGTTTCGCGGCACCGTTGGCGGCTTTGCCGACCACTGGTTCACCCGCGGCTGGCGCCGACTGGCGATCACGCAGGATGCGCGCAACGGCCTGGAGCATTTCGTCGTGATCGAAAGGCTTGGCGATGTAGTCCACCGCGCCCATTTTCATGGAATCGACGGCCGAACGCAGGCTGGCGTAACTGGTCATGATCAGCACCGGAGTGCCCTGACCCAGCTTGATCAGTTCAGTGCCCGGTGCGCCAGGCAGGCGCAGGTCACTGACGATCAGGTCAAACGAGGGAATGCTGAAACGCTCTTGTGCTTCCTGCACGGATCCGGCTTCGCTGACCTGGTACTGATTACGTTCCAGCAGGCGGCGCAAGGCGGAGCGGATAATTGTTTCGTCTTCGACGATCAAAATGTGCGGCATTGATTCGATACTCTCGACGGTCTCAGTTCACAGCGGACGTCGCTTCGACATGACGCGGCAAGGTCACCCGAATACGGGTGCCGCGTTGGCTTTGAACATCAGCCGGGCTGTCGATGGTGATTTGTCCATAATGCTCTTCAACGATGGAATAGACCAGTGCAAGGCCCAGACCGGTGCCTTCGCCAGGATCCTTGGTGGTGAAGAAGGGTTCGAACAATCTATCCATGATGTTCTTCGGAATTCCGCTGCCTTCGTCTTCCACGATCAGATCGACCGTGTGTTCGCCGGCTTCGCTTTTGACCCGTACCGCACTGTGCGGCGGCGAGGCGTCGCGGGCGTTGGAGAGCAGGTTGATCAATACCTGGGCGAGCCGCTGGGGATCGCCTTCGACCCAGTGATCGGGGTCGCACAGGTTGTAGAACTGGACTTCGAAATTGCGTCGGTTCAGGGCCAGCAGGCCGATGGCATCCTGGGCCACTTCCGCCAGACAGACGGGCTCGTCGCTGTGCTGATGGCTACCCGCGTGGGCGAAGCTCATCAACGACTGGACGATGCGTGACACGCGTTTGGTCTGCTCCAGAATCTGCCCGCTGATTTCCGTCAGCTCGGCGTCTTCTTCGCGCTCTTCCCGAAGGTTCTGAGCCAGGCAGGCGATACCGGTGATCGGGTTACCGATTTCATGGGCTACACCCGCCGCCAGTCGGCCAATACTTGCCAGCCGCTCTGAGTGCACCAGTTTGTCTTCGAGCATCTGGGTTTCGGTCAAATCTTCCACCAGCAGCACCAAGCCACTATTGCCCGGTGCCAACGGTTCATCAATCGCCGCTTTGTGCAGGTTCAGCCAGCGGGTCTGGCCATCGAGTGCCAGGTGCTGTTTGTGCAAGTGCTCGTCCGGCAGGTTGATGAAACCTTGCAGCAATTCTTTCCACGGATCGCCAATGGTGCTCAGGCGCGAACCCACCACGCGTTGCGCGGCAATCCCGGTCAATTCCTCCATGGCTTTGTTCCACATCAGGATCTCTTGATCCTTGGCCAGGGAGCAGACGCCCATCGGCAGTTCCTGCAAGGTCTGACGGTGGTAGCGGCGCAGGGCGTCGAGTTCAGCCGCCAGGCCGGTGAGGCGCGAGTGGTAATCCTCGAGACGGCTTTCGATGAAGTGGATGTCTTCGGTGACGTAGTTTTCGCCGCTGGCCTTATAAGGCAGGAAGGTTTCGACCATGTCCTGGGCGACGCTTGGCCCCATCAGGCCGGAAAGGTTGGCTTCGATCCGGTCACGCAAGCGGCGCAAGGCGTACGGCCGGCGTTCGTCGAACGGCAGGTAGAGATCGCGCAGGGCCTGTTCGACTTCTTTTTGTGCAGCCTTGGCGCCCAGGGGTTTGGCCAGTTGCGTGGCGAACTCTTGAGGCGAAGCCGCGTGCAGTTCGCGGCGTTGCGGGCGACGGACGTTGTCCACGGCGCAGGCTTCGGCGGCGCTGGCTTCTTCGGGACTGGCGTTGGTGAACAGCGAGATCAGCGTGAACATCAGCACGTTGGCGGCCAGCGAGGCAATCGCCGCCATGTGCCAACTGGTGTCGTCGAGCACGTAGATCATGTTCAGCAGCGGGATGTAGAAACCCTGCAGATTGCCTACCAGCGGCATCAACATGGTCACTATCCACACCAGGATCCCCGCCAGCAAACCGGCGATGAAACCGCGACGGTTGGCGGTCGGCCAGTACAGTACCGACAGCACGCCCGGCAGGAATTGCAGGGTGGCGACGAAGGCGACGATGCCGAGGTTGGCCAGGTCTTGCTCGGCGCCCAGCAGCAGGTAGAAACCGTAGCCGGCCATGATGATCGCGACAATCAGCGCCCGGCGAGTCCACTTCAGCCAACGGTAGATGTTGCCTTCGGCCGGCGGCTGATACAGCGGCAGCACCAAATGGTTGAGCGCCATCCCGGACAGCGCCAGGGTCGTCACAATGATCAGCCCGCTGGACGCCGATAAACCGCCGACATAGGCCAATAGCGCCAAGGCCTTGTTATTGGCGGCGATGCCGACGCCGAGGGTGAAATATTCCGGACTCGTTGTAGCGCCCAGTTTCAGCCCGGCCCAGAGAATCAGCGGCACGGCCAGGCTCATCAGCAGCAGGAACAGCGGCAAGCCCCAGCTCGCACTGACCAGCGAGCGTGGGTTGAGGTTTTCGGTAAACGTCATGTGATACATGTGCGGCATCACGATCGCCGACGCGAAGAACACCAAAAGCAGCGTACGCCAAGGGCCTTCCTGCAACGGCGTGTGCAGGGCGGCGAGGGCGGTCTGGTTTTGCAACAGCCACAGTTCGAGCTGTTGCGGACCGTCGAACACGCCGTACAGCGCATAGAGGCCAACGCCGCCGATGGCGATCAGCTTGATCACCGATTCGAAGGCAATCGCGAATACCAGGCCTTCGTGTTTCTCCGGGTCGCAATGTGGCGCGAGCCGAAGAAAATCGTGAACAGGGTAATCAGTGCGCAGAAACTCAGGGCTACACGGTGCTGCACCGGTTCGCGAGTCATAATGCCGATGGAGTCAGCCACCGCTTGAATCTGCAACGCCAGCAGCGGCAGTACGCCGATCAGCATGAAGATTGTCGTCAGCGCGCCGGCCCAGGTGCTGCGGAAGCGGAAGGCGAACAAGTCTGCCAGTGACGACAGTTGATAGGTGCGAGTGATCTTCAGGATCGGATACAGCAACACCGGCGCCAGCAAAAAGCGCCGGACACCCCGAGGTAGCTCGATAGAAAGCCGTAGCCGTACTGATAGGCCAGGCCGACCGTGCCATAGAACGCCCAGGCACTGGCGTAGACCCCCAGCGACAGCGTGTAGGTCAGCGGGTGGCGAATGATCGCCCGGGGGATCATGCCCCGTTCGCTGATCCAGGCGACGCCGAACAGCACCGCCAGGTACGCGGCGCTGATCAGGATCATCTGGGTCAGGCTAAAGCTCATCGGCATCTTTTTGGCTCTGCAGGATGAAGGTCACGACGATCAGGATCAGCCAGAGCAGATAAGGGCGATACCAGGCGCCAGTGGCGTCGATCCACCAATCCATGATGGCCGGGGAGAACAGGTAAATCCCCACTACCAAAAGCAGGACCAAGCGATAGATGTACATCCCGGCCTCTCTTTTTTAGGCGCGTGCCCGAAAACGTGCGGCGATGTTAACGGATGGCGGCGCTACTGCAAGTGCGATCACTGCAGTTGCGCTTCGGGCAGGGTCAGTGTGCGCGGGATCTGTGCGGCATCCCAGTGGCCGATGCCCCAATTGAGCACTTCCCGGGGTGTGGCGTAAGCCAGTTCGCTGCCCGGGTTTTGCCCCAGCGCCCGCAATGCCCGCAGTAACAGCGGTGTGGCCTGATCGTCGGTCAATGGCGGCGAACGGTAGGATTTGCCGAGTTTGTTACCGTCCGGCTGAGTAATCAGCGGCACGTGCAGGTAACGCGGTTGCCGCAGGCCGAGCAGTTCCTGCAGGTAGAGCTGGCGTGGCGTCGAGTCGAGCAAGTCGGCGCCGCGCACGATATCGGTGATGCCTTGCCAGGCGTCATCGAGCACCACGGCCAGTTGATAGGCGTAGAGCCCGTCGCGGCGGCGAATCACGAAATCGCCGACATCCCGGCCCAGGTGCTGGCGGAATTCGCCCTGCACTCGGTCGATGAAGTGGTATTCCAGCTCTGGCACGCGCAGGCGGATGGCCGCGTCTTCAGTGCCGTGCCCGGCATTGCGGCACAGGCCCGGATAAATGCCGTGATACGCCTCCAATTGCTTGCGCGAACAGGTACAAGCGTAGGCCAGGCCGTGACTGAACAGGCGATTGAGTACTTCGGCGTAAGCGTCGTGCCGATCACTTTGGCGGACCAGTTTGCCATCCCACTCGAAACCGTAGCGTTCCAGCGCGTTGAGGATTGCAGCCTGGGCGCCGGGTTCTTCCCGAGGCGGGTCGAGGTCTTCCATGCGCATCAACCAGCGGCCACCCACAGAACGGGCGTCGAGGTAGGAGGCCAGGGCGGCAACGAGCGAACCGAAGTGCAAGTGGCCACTGGGCGTGGGGGCGAAGCGACCGATGTAGGTGGGGGAGGCGATGGCAGTCATGGATTGATGGTACGTCGTCTGATCGTGCGCGATCCACCTGTGGGAGCGGGCTTGCTCGCGAATGCGGTGTGTCATTCAGCTTAAATGTTGCCTGACACACCGCATTCGCGAGCAAGCCCGCTCCCACAGGGTTCGGTGCTGTGCCGAATTTCAGAAACAAAAACGGAGCGTTCGCACGCTCCGCTTTTCGTTCAAGTCGAGATTACTTGCCGACTTGCTTTTCCTTGATTTCCGCCAGGGTCTTGCAGTCAACGCACATGTCGGCGGTAGGGCGGGCTTCCAGTCGCTTGACGCCAATTTCGACGCCGCAGGACTCGCACCAGCCATATTCTTCGTCTTCGATCAATTGCAGCGTTTTGTCGATCTTCTTGATCAACTTGCGCTCACGATCACGGGCACGCAACTCAAGGCTGAACTCTTCTTCCTGGCTGGCACGATCTGCCGGGTCAGGGAAGTTGGCCGCTTCGTCTTTCATGTGATCAACCGTACGGTCGACTTCCTGCATCAAGTCCTGTTTCCACTTATTCAGGATCTTGGTGAAGTGAGCGCGCATGGGCTTGCCCATGTACTCTTCGCCCTTTACTTCTTTGTAGGGTTCGAAGCCGCTGATCGACTGGTTTTGCTGTTGCTTTGCTTGGGTGGACATGAAATAGACCGCCTCTACTCTTGTAATCCATTGCGCAGGATTGCTCCATCACCGACACCTGCCGGCCCTGCGGCTGCAAGCGGGCGAACTTACCAGATCAAATCGGGCCGCGCTACTCCCGGATGTCGAGGGGATGACCCGCGGTGCTTGCAAATGATTGCAAAGCCTTGTCTGGTGGTGTTGGAGACCTGATCAAATATTGATTTTAGTCAAACCTGGCGCATACGCTTGAGTCGTTCAGGCCAGAGTTATAACGGCTCTGACCGCTTTAGGTTCTCGCTCGTTCCAGTGGTTGGGTAGAATCGATTTTTTTACCCGTTGAAGGAAGGCTAATGGCTCAGTCCTACAGTGCCCGCAGTCGTGCGATTGAACCGTTCCATGTCATGGCGCTGCTGGCGCGGGCCAATGAACTGCAGGCTGGCGGTCACGACGTGATTCACCTGGAAATCGGCGAGCCGGACTTCACCACTGCCGAGCCGATCATCCAGGCCGGCCACGCCGCGCTGACGGCGGGCAAAACCCGTTACACCGCAGCACGGGGCATTCCCGAACTGCGCGAGGCCATTTCGGGCTTTTATCAGCAGCGTTACGGGTTGAACATCGATCCGCAGCGAATTCTGGTGACGCCGGGCGGTTCCGGCGCGTTGCTGCTGGCCAGCGCTTTGCTGGTCGACCCAGGCAAGCACTGGCTGCTGGCGGACCCGGCTACCCGTGCAACCGGCATTTCCTGCGCCTGGTGGAAGGCGCGGCACAGCTTGTTCCTGTCGGTCCGGACGTGCGTTATCAACTGACCCCGGACCTGGTGGCGCGGCATTGGGACCACGACAGCGTCGGCGCCCTGGTGGCTTCGCCGGCCAATCCGACCGGGACCATCCTGACCCGCGATGAGCTGGCCGGGCTGTCGGCGGCGATCAAGCAGCGCCACGGCCATCTGGTGGTGGACGAGATCTACCACGGCCTGACCTACGGCACCGACGCGGCCAGTGTGCTGGAAGTCGATGACAGTGCGTTCGTCCTGAACAGTTTTTCCAAGTACTTCGGCATGACCGGCTGGCGCCTTGGTTGGCTGGTGGCGCCGCAAGCAGCGGTCGGCGAACTGGAAAAGCTCGCCCAGAACCTCTACATCAGCGCCCCGAGCATGGCCCAGTACGCCGCGTTGGCCTGCTTCGAACCGGCAACCATCAGCATTCTGGAAGAGCGCCGCGCCGAATTCGGTCGTCGTCGCGACTTCCTCTTGCCGGCCTTGCGTGAGCTCGGGTTTGGCATCGCCGTGGAGCCTGAGGGCGCGTTCTACTTGTACGCCGATATCAGCCAGTTCGGCGGTGATGCCTTCGCGTTCTGCCGACATTTCCTCGAAACCGAGCATGTGGCGATTACGCCGGGGCTGGACTTCGGGCGTTATCAGGCCGGGCATCACGTGCGTTTTGCCTACACTCAAAGCCTGCCGCGCTTGCAGGAAGCGGTGGCGCGGATCGCGCGTGGCTTGAAGAGCTGGCAAGGCTGATGCGTTTTCATCCTCCCCTCGAAGAAGGCCGTTTGATCCGTCGCTACAAGCGTTTTCTCGCCGATATCGAAACCGTTAGCGGCGAGTTACTGACGATTCACTGCCCGAACACCGGTTCGATGCTCAATTGCCAGGTCGAGGGCGGGCAGGTCTGGTTCAGTCGCTCCAACGACCCGAAGCGCAAGTTGCCCGGCACCTGGGAGATCGGTGAAACCCCGCAAGGACGCTTGTTTTGCGTGAACACCGGGCGAGCCAATGGCTTGATCGAAGAGGCGCTGCGGGCGGGGGTGATCACCGAGTTGAACGGCTTTACCGAATTGAAACGCGAAGTGGCCTACGGTCAGGAAAACAGCCGCATTGATTTGCGCCTCGATTACCCGAGCGGGCCGGCGTACGTGGAAGTCAAAAGTGTCACTTTGGGCTTTGACGGTACGCCAGTGGCGGCGTTTCCCGATGCGGTGACCCAGCGCGGGGCCAAGCATTTGCGGGAACTGGCGCAGTTGGCCCGGGACGGGATTCGCGCGGTGCAGTTGTATTGCGTCAATCTCAGCGGCATCGACGCCGTGCGTCCGGCAGAAGAAATCGATTCGGTCTACGCCGCCGCGTTGCGCGAAGCGGTGGCGTGCGGGGTCGAGGTGCTGGCTTATGGCGTGCGGATCAGCCACGAAGGGATGGTCGTTGATCGGCGTCTGGAGGTGTTGCTCAACGGTTAAAGGCTGATCCAGATCCCTTGCGTGTCCTCGCGGCAGGGGACGGCCGTCAGGGATTGTCCGGCGCAGGGGCCGGCGACGCATTCGCCGTCTTCGATCAGAAACAGTGCGCCGTGGGTGGCGCACTGGATCAGGCTGTTGCTGGGGTCCAGAAACTGGTCGGGTTTCCATTCAAGCCCCACCCCTCGGTGCGGGCAGCGGTTGATGTAGACGTAAACCTGACCACCCCGGCGCACGGCGAAGAGCTTCTGGCCATCGATGTCGAAACCGCGGCTGCTGGCATCGGCCAACTCCTGGCCAGGGCAAAGAAACTTCATGTCTATCCTCAAGTGTCGCGGTTCGTGACTGGATATGTCCGGGCTTGACGCGCAAATGCAAACAATTATCAAATGGCCGCCCCCATCAGGCGCTTGCCGGATGCCGAGGATACTTGGCCTGTCAGGTTGATGCCCGGAAAACCCTTTAAGGAAGCCGTTTATGCGCCTGAGTACCCCCGTTGTCGCCGTGTGTGTCGGACTCTTCGTCTGCCACCAGGCAGCAGCGGTCGAACTGCCGCAACGTTGGGTGAGTGCCGGTGGCGCCTTGTCGGAGTGGGTGAGTGCCTTGGGTGGCGAGTCAAAACTGGTGGGCGTCGATACCACCAGCCAGCATCCGGATTCTTTGACGGCTCTGCCGAGTATTGGCTACCAGCGGCAATTGTCGGCGGAAGGCCTCTTGAGCTTACGCCCGCAGATTCTCATCGGCACCGAAGAAATGGGTCCGCCGCCGGTGCTTTCGCAGATTCGCCGTGCCGGTGTTCAGGTCGAATTGTTCTCGGCTCAGCCGGATTTGCTTGCCTTGCAGGGCAACTTGCACCATCTGGGCAAGTTGCTCGGCGCTGAAGATCAGGCGACCCAGGCATTCCAGGCCTATCAACAGCAACTGGATCAGCAGAAGCTCCGGATCATCCAAGCGCAGAGCAAGCAGAAAGCGCCGGGCGTGTTGCTGCTGCTGGGGCACGCGGGCGGCAAGCCGATGATCGCCGGCAAGGACACCGCCGCCGATTGGTTATTGCAACAGGCCGGCAGCCACAATCTGGCGACGCATACCGGTTACAAACCGTTTTCCAACGAATCCCTGGCCAGCCTGGACCCTGAAGTATTGGTGTTCGCCGACCGTGCGCTGACCGGCGATGCGGCCCGTGCGGCCTTGTTCAAGGAAAACCCGATCCTGTCCTCGACTCGCGCGGCCAAGGATGGGCGAGTCTTGGAGCTTGATCCTACTTTGCTGGTGGGCGGGCTCGGACCGCGGTTGCCCGAGGCGCTGAAAAAGCTGTCTGACGGTTTCTATCCCGACGTGAGCGACCAATGACCACTTTGGTTAAACCCCGCGCACTATTTATTGGCTTGGGTCTGCTGTGTTTGCTGGCGATCTGGCTGTCGTTGGCGCTGGGGCCGGTGAGCTTGCCGCTGCTCGACACGTTGCGTGCGGCGCTGCGGTTGATCGGTGTGCCGATTGCCCCGGATGGTCTGGAGCAGGCTGAGCTGATTCTTGGGCAGATTCGCCTGCCGCGAACCCTGCTGGGTTTGGCGGTGGGCGGCGTGCTGGCCTTGTCTGGCGTGGCAATGCAGGGGCTGTTTCGCAACCCGTTGGCCGATCCGGGGTTGGTCGGCGTTTCCAGCGGTGCCGCACTGGGCGCAGCGATTGCGATTGTCGGTGGTTCGGCGTTTGGCGGCTTGCCCGAGTCCTTCGGGCCTTATCTTTTGTCGTTGTGCGCATTTCTCGGCGGGCTCGGCGTGACCGCGCTGGTGTATCGACTCGGCCGGAGTAACGGGCAAACCAACGTCGCGACCATGCTACTGGCCGGTATTGCGTTAACGGCGCTGGCCGGTTCTGCGGTGGGTTTGTTCACCTATCTGGCGGACGACGCGACCCTGCGTACGCTGACCTTCTGGAACCTGGGCAGCCTTAACGGCGCCAGTTATTCGCGACTCTGGCCGTTGCTGCTGGTCACCGCCGGTGTGGCGCTCTGGTTGCCGCGCCGGGCCAAGGCCTTGAACGCATTGTTGCTGGGCGAGTCGGAGGCCGGTCACCTGGGTATTGATGTCGAAGGGCTCAAGCGTGAACTGGTGTTCTGTACTGCGCTGGGGGTCGGCGCGGCGGTGGCGGCGGCAGGGATGATCGGGTTTGTCGGGCTGGTGGTGCCGCATCTGGTGCGGTTGCTGGCCGGTCCCGATCACCGGGTGCTGTTGCCGGCCTCGGTGCTGGCGGGGGCGAGTCTGTTGTTGTTCGCTGACCTGGTGGCGAGACTGGCCCTGGCGCCGGCCGAGTTGCCGATTGGTATCGTTACGGCGTTCATTGGCGCGCCGTTCTTTCTGATTCTGCTGCTCAGGAGGCGTGCCTGATGTTGCGCACGGAAAACCTGTTGATCCGTCGGGGCAGCAAAACCGTGCTGATGGACATCACACTGGCGCTCAAACCGGGTGAAGTCCTCGGAGTGCTGGGGCCGAACGGTGCCGGCAAAAGCACTTTGCTCGGTGCGTTGTGCGGTGAACTGCATCCGGATGAGGGGCGTGTCTGGCTCGATGAGCAAGAGTTGCGTCACTGCACCGGTCCCCAGCGGGCTCAACGTTTGGCCGTGTTGCCACAAGTGTCGACCCTGGACTTCGGCTTTCGTGTCGAGGAAGTGGTGGGCATGGGCCGCTTGCCCTATCAAAGCGGTCGGGTCCGTGATGATGAAATCGTTGCCGCCGCGTTGGCTGCTGCCGATGCCGGGCATCTGAGCGGTCGCAGTTATCTGGCGCTGTCCGGTGGTGAGCGTCAGCGGGTGCACTTGGCGCGGGTGTTGGCGCAGCTCTGGCCGGGCGAGGCAGGGCAGACATTACTGCTGGATGAGCCGACTTCGATGCTGGACCCTCTGCACCAGCACACCACCTTGCAAGCGGTACGTGAGTTTTCTGATCGCGGCGCCGCCGTATTGGTGATCCTGCATGATCTGAATCTGGCAGCGCGTTATTGTGATCGTCTGTTGCTGCTCGAAGGCGGGCGCCCGGTGGCGCTGGATACACCCGAGCACGTGCTGCGCCCGGAGCCGCTCAAAGCGGTATTCGGGCTGGAAGTATTGGTGCAGCAGCATCCGGAGCGTGGGCATCCGCTGATCATCGCCCGCTGAGTCATTCATCGAGGTGAGAGCATGCGTGGGATTTTGCTGCTGGCGGTACTTCTGCTGAGTGCTTGTCAGCATGTGTCGGCGCCGCCAGTCACTGGCCAGATTATCGACCTGCGCACGGGTCAGTCGCTGACGGCATCGGAACTGGTCGCGCGACTGGCCAAGCCTTCGCGGGTGATCGTCGGCGAACAGCATGACAACCGCGACCACCATGAACTGCAATTGTGGTTGCTGAAAGCGTTGGGGCAACGACGTCCCCAAGGCAGCCTGCTGCTGGAAATGCTCACGCCGGATCAGCAACTGCGCGTCGATGACGTGCGCCATACTTCGACTCCGCCCATCGATCTGCCTGGCGCTTTGGCGTGGCAACAAGGCTGGGACTGGGATTTGTATGGGCCGATTGTGCGTTTTGCGCTCGGGCAGCCTTATCCGCTGCTGGCCGCCAATCTGAGTAACGGCGAGGTCCGTGCTTTTTACACCGAGCCGCCGGCCCTGAGCGGTTCGCGCTCCAATGCTCCGTCGGTTAAACATGAGCTGCTGGAGCAAATCAGCGGTTCCCATTGTGGGCTGCTGCCAAAATCCAAAATGCCCGCCATGCTGGCGGTGCAGCAGCAACGTGACCGGCGGATGGCCGAGCGGTTGCGGGCGGCGCCTACACCGTCATTGCTGTTTGCCGGTGCCTACCATGCGCGCAAGGATGTCGGCGTGCCGCTTCATATTCTGGATTTGGGCGAACCCGAAGCGCCCACCGTGTTGATGCTGGCGCAGCAGGGAAGTGAGGTTGCGCCGGCGATGGCTGATTACGTCTGGTACACGCCTGCCACCCCCACACCGGATTATTGCGAAGAGATGCGTAAGCAGATGGGCAAGTAATCCAATTCACTTTTCCACAGGCAAAAAAAGACCCGGCAAGAGCCGGGTCAAATAACCGTGATTAGCCTGATGAGGAGATAATCTGAGAGTCCGAACCAAGGGCTTTTCAGAATATCGACCAGTCTCGCGACCAGTTGTGATAATCATAGCGATTCTCATTACCAAGTCAACAGCTGTTTTCCCATTAAATTAAAGTTCGCCTGTAGGCCCCGTAATCTCTGGGTTTCAACCTGATGTTTCAAGTGACTTCAGCTGGGTGATTTGCTTGTTCAGCAGGTCGATGCGCCGCGCCATGCTCTCGATCAGGCTGTGGGCGATCTTCGGATTGCTTTGCGTCAGGCTCAGAAATTGATCCTTGGGAATCAGCATCACCGTGCTCGGTTCGCTGGTGATCACGCTGGCGTTGCGCTTCTCGCCGGTGAACACCGCCATGGCGCCGAAAATCTCATCCTTGGGCACATCACCGACTTTATGCCCGTCGACAAAGGCTTCTGCGTGGCCTTCGATGATGATGAATACATGGTCTGCCTCATCGCCCTGCCGAATCAGTACTTCGCCGCTGGCCACGCGTTGAAAGCCATTGGTGCTGCGGTATTCAGGTTGTTTCAGGCGGGCGACCGCGTCGGACAGCAGCGCGGTCTGACCGACCAGGTATTGCAGGAACAACTCCGAGCGCTGCGGGTCGGCATGGATATGCTGAAAAACCTCGGATCGCAGGTAGGGAATCAAGGACAGCGGGCCATCGCTACGCAAGCGACAATGCGGCAGTTCGACACCCTGGCGCAAGCCGACCAGATCGCCTTCATGCAAATAGAACAAGGCTCGGTTATCGACGCAGCCGTGCAGCAGACCGTTGTCCAGCAAGAACAGCTGATTACCGGGCAATAGCGTGGCGAGGTCATCGACGGCCGAAAACTCCAGTGCCGGACCGCAGGGCGATAAACCGTTCAGTAACCGGGCAGGAATGTTCTGCAGTTGATTGATCAGTGTGTCGGCGTAAGCCGGTTGTTCCCCGAGCAAGTACATGGCGATGGGCGCCTGTTCAATTTTTGTGGCGTGAAGAAATGGCTTCCAGTTGTTTGTTCAGCGCTTCCTTGCGTTCAGCGGGGATGTCGTTCCAGTGCACATCCATCAGGGCGCCTTCAATCGCATACAGCAACACCTTGGACGCCCGGAACCCGCGCGTGCGCACGGCCCGATAAGCATCCACCGCCCCCAGGCGACGCAAGTCCGAGGCGCTGTGGATGCCCACGGCATGCAGCCACTGCGCTGACGTCTTGCCAAGATTCTTCAGGTGTTGCAGTTCATCATTCATCAAGCCTCCTTGCGACGGCCGAACGGTGCGTGGGCGAGCCTTTGAGGAGTGTAGCCATCAGTAGGAAAAGCGTGATTGTTTGGTCGGTTTCGACGCAAAAGCTTCTAAGAAGCAGATGTCTGGAGAGAGGGGAAATGTCTGCGAGTGCGGTGCAGGAGGGCGGTGCGATCTCTGTGGGAGCGAGCCTGCTCGTGAAAACGATGTGACATCCAACCCTTATGTCGACTGACACACCGCTTTCGCGAGCAGGCTCGCTCCCACAAGGGATTGCGTCGTGCCAGGGGAGGTGACGCGGGTATTAGCGGGTGCGATAACGCAGGCGCGTACCGAAATTCATCGACATCAGGATCTCGTCGGCACTCAGCTCCGGCGGGAAGTAGGCACCGGAGATTTGCGCATGGGCCAGGCTCGCGCCTTCCAGGGAAGCGTTGCGGAAATCAATGCCGCGCAGGTCGGCGGAACGGAAATACGCATCGGTAAAGTCGACGCCATCAGCATTCAGTTCACGCAGGTCCAGACCACGGAAATCGCCACCGACCATGTCGATCGTGCCGTCGTGAGGGCGCTCCTTGTTAAAGCCTGTGATGTCATCTTTGTGCAGCAAGGCATAAAGCGGGGTGTCGAGAAGTTTCGGCTGGCTCATGTCAGATCACCTGTTGGTTTTATGACGCCAGTATAGTGCCACTATTTAACAGCCGTGAAGCCAGCGCAGGCTCCACGGCTGAAATAGTTTCTTACAGGCCCGGCAGGCGTTGGCGGATCTGTGCGACGACAGCGTCCAGGGTCCCGCTTTCGTTAGTCTGAACGCGCTTGCTGCAGAGAATCTCTGCTGGCGTCAGCGCTTCGCGGGTGGCTTGTTGGTCGGCGATAACGCTCAGGTTAGCGTCGGACGGATCCTTTTTGTCTGCCTGACGCAGGGCCAGCCAGCTCTCGATCACGGCTTGCGGCGCGTTGCAGTCCAGAATCAGGAACGGTGCGCCGGTGGCTTCAGCAATTTTTGCCGCGCCATCACGCTGGTCGCGCTTGAGGTAGGTGGCATCGATCACCACCGGGAAACCGGCACGCAGGATTACCCCAGCGATTTCATGCAGGCGGGTGTAGGTCGCCGCGCTGGCGTCAGCGCTATAGATGCCGGCCTGTGGATCATTCGGCACGGTTTGCTCGCCGAACATGCGCTTGCGCTCTACGTCCGAACGCAGGCGAATCGCACCCAGGGCTTCAACCAGACGCATGGCCACACGGCTTTTGCCGACCGCGGAAACGCCGTGGGTAATGGCCATGAAGCGCGAAGGAATGGTGCTGTAGCTTTCCGCCAGGTTGGCGTAGTTGCGGTACTGGCGCAGGGTGGTGGCGCGCTGCACCGGATCGGCCTCGGCCGGCATGCTGAACAGGCTGACCTTGGCGCGAACCAGTGCACGGTAGGCTTTATAGAAGTTGAGCAGCTCAAGGCCCTGATAATCGCCGGTCAGTTCCAGGTACTGGCTGATGAAGCGGCGCGCCAGGCTCTTGAGGCCGCGGTCTTCCAGGTCCATCGCCAGGAAACCGGTGTCGGCGTAGACGTCGGTGAAGCGGAACGGCTCGTTGAACTCGATGCAGTCGAAGATCACGACCTTGCCGTCGATCACGGTGGCGTTGCCCAGGTGAATGTCACCGTGGCATTCGCGAATGAAACCGTCGGCCTTGCGTTGGGCAAACAGCGGCTTGAGGCGCTCGAAGCTGCTTTCGGCCCAGGCTTGCAGGGCTTCGAGTTGCAACAGATCAGCCTTGTCGCTGAGGAACGGGCGGATCTGTTCGAAGTTTTGGCGTACCGGTGCCATGACGCTGTCCGGGGTGCCCGCTTCGTGTTCCCCAGGTACTTTTGGCGCGGTGAGGTGGAACTGCGCAATTTGCGCGGCCATCTCGTCGATGTGCGCGGTGGTCAACTCGCCGTTGGCTTGCAGGGTGCTGAGCAATTGGCTTTGCGGAAACTGGCGCATTTTCAGCGCATATTCGATGACCGGGCCGTCACCACCCAGTTGCGGTGCTTCGACGCTGCCGGTGATCGGCAACACTTCAAGATACAAATCATTGGTCAGACGCTGGTTCAAGCGCAGTTCTTCACCGCAGAAGTGTTCGCGAGCGTCGAGGTTGGTGAAGTCGAGGAAGCCGAAGTTCACCGGTTTCTTCACTTTATAAGCAAAGGGACCTGTGAGGATGACCCAGGAGATATGGGTCTCGATAACCTGGAACCCGTCGACGGGATGCGGGTAGAGGGCCGGGTTTTGCAGGGCGGCGATCAGGGACTGGCTCACAGGCGATCCTTCAGAGTCGGGGGAAATTCAAGGTCGCCATTATGGCCGCAACTCCGCCGGACGCAAACCTCGGCGGGCTTCTGTTGAGTATGAATAAAGTGCGTATAATCCGCCGCCATGACTCGTACTCGATCCCCTCGCAGCAAAAAAACCACCGTCCAGCGGCCTGCGCCCCTGGCTGGGCTGGGCCCTTAAACTCAGCCTGGTCGGCCTTGTCGTGCTCGCCGGGTTCGCGGTTTATCTGGACGCCATCGTTCAGGAGAAGTTTTCCGGCAAGCGCTGGACCATTCCGGCCAAGGTGTATGCGCGCCCGCTGGAGCTGTTTACCGGCCAGAAGCTGAGCAAGGACGACTTCCTCACTGAGCTCGACGCCTTGGGCTACCGACGCGAAGCCGTGAGCAACGGCCCCGGCGCTGCGGCGGTCAACGGCAATACCGTCGACTTGAATACCCGTGGCTTCCAGTTCTATGAAGGCATGGAGAAGCCCCAGCCCGTGCGGGTGCGGTTCTCTGGCGACTATGTGGCTGAACTCTCGGCGACCAACGGTTCGAAGCTTTCTGTGGTGCGGCTGGAGCCGCTGATGATCGGCGGGATTTACCCGAAAAACCTCGAAGACCGCATTCTGATCAAGCTCGATCAGGTTCCGCCGTACCTGCTCGACACCCTGGTCGCGGTGGAAGATCGGGATTATTACAGCCACTGGGGTGTGTCTCCCAAATCGATTGCCCGAGCTATTTGGGTCAACACCTCTGGCGGCAAGATGACCCAGGGTGGCAGCACGCTGACCCAGCAGTTGGTCAAGAACTTCTACCTGACCAGCGAACGCAGCCTGACCCGCAAACTCACCGAAGCCATGATGGCGATGTTGCTTGAGTTGCATTACAGCAAACAGGACATTCTTGAGGCTTATCTCAACGAAGTGTTCGTCGGTCAGGATGGCCAGCGAGCAGTGCACGGTTTTGGCCTGGCCAGCCAGTTCTTCTTCGGGCAGCCGTTGTCCGAATTGAAACTGCATCAAGTCGCCTTGCTGGTGGGCATGGTCAAGGGACCGTCCTATTACAACCCGCGCCGTAACCCGGAGCGGGCGCTTGAGCGGCGCAATCTGGTGCTCGATGTACTTGAGCAACAGGGTGTCGCTACCGCCGAACAGGTCGCTGCGGCGAAGGCTATGCCACTGGGCGTGACGACTCGCGGCAAACTGGCCGACAGCTCGTTCCCGGGCTTTATCGATCTGGTTAAGCGTCAGTTGCGTGAAGACTATCGCGACGAAGACTTGACCGAGGAAGGCCTGCGGATTTTCACCAGTTTCGACCCGATCCTGCAGATGAAAGCCGAAGCCTCGGTCAACGACACCTTTAAACGACTGGCCGGACGCAAAGGTTCGGATGACGTCGAAGCGGCCATGGTCGTGACCAACCCGGAAACCGGCGAAGTCCAGGCCATGATCGGCAGCCGTCAGGCGAGTTTTGCCGGCTTTAACCGTGCGCTGGATGCGGTACGACCGATCGGCTCGTTGATCAAGCCGGCGGTGTACTTGACCGCCCTTGAGAAACCAAGCAAATACACCTTGACCAGTTGGCTGTCGGATGAATCCTTCTCGGTGAAAGGCGCGGACGGTCAGGTCTGGAAACCGCAGAATTATGACCGCCGCTCACACGGCACGGTGTTCCTGTACCAAGGGCTGGCGCATTCCTACAACCTGTCGACCGCGCGTCTCGGTTTGGAGCTGGGTGTACCGAATGTCCTCAAGACCCTGGCGCGCCTGGGTGTGAGTCGTGAGTTCCCAGCCTTCCCGTCGATGCTGTTGGGAGCGGGTGGCCTGACGCCGATGGAAGTGGCAACCATGTACCAGACCCTGGCCAACGGCGGTTTCAATACGCCGATGCGCGGGATTCGTAGCGTACTGACCGCAGAAGGCGAGCCACTTAAACGCTATCCGTTCCAGATCCAGCAGCGTTTCGATCCAGCGTCCATTTTTCTGATCCAGAGCGCGATGCAGCGCGTCATGCGTGAAGGTACGGGTAGCTCGGTTTATAACGTGCTGCCCAAGACCCTGACGCTGGCGGGCAAGACCGGTACCAGTAACGATTCGCGGGACAGCTGGTTCGCCGGTTTCAGTCAGGATCTGCTGGCGGTGGTCTGGCTGGGGCGCGACGATAACGGCAAGACACCGTTCACTGGTGCCACCGGTGCATTGCAGGTCTGGACCAGTTTCATGCGCAAGGCCGATCCGCTGCCGCTGGACATGCCGCAGCCGGATAATATCGTTCAGGCCTGGGTAGATTCGCGCACTGGGCAGGGCTCTGATGCCAACTGCCCAGGTGCGGTGCAGATGCCGTATATTCGCGGCAGTGAACCGCCTCCCGGCGCCGCTTGTGGTGGTCAAGCCCCTGCTTCCGGTGAAACGGTGATGGATTGGGTCAAGGGCTGGATGAATTAAGCAAAGAGGGTTTCAAGTGAATAAGTGGTTGATTCCAGCGGTTACCGCCGTGGCTTTGCTCAGCGGTTGTTCCACCGTACAGCGCGGTTCGATTCCGGTTGTGGACTCCGGCAGCGCTGTGTCCAACAGTGAGCGGATTCAGGCGAATGGCGGTTTTCGCAAGACGACAGTGAAACGTCCGGTGCAAGGTCAGCCCCAGGCCATCCCGCAAGGTGATAGCGGTGTGGTGGTGATGGTGCCTGGCGGTGGCGCCGTGACTTCGGCCCCGATCAGCACTTCGCCGATCACGCCGGGCCCGATTGATACGTCGCCGGTTCAGTCCGCGCCGATCAATCAGGGCAGCTACAGCATGCCGTCGACACCGAGCGGGATTCCGTCGGCAAGCGCCGGTGGCGGCTTGTCTGCCGACGAGCAACTGGATGGCCCGGTATTGGCATTGCTGACCACGGCTCAACAGCAACAGGCCGGTGGCGACCTTAACGGTGCGTCTTCCAGTCTGGAGCGCGCTCAGCGAGTGGCTCCGCGTGAGCCGCAAGTGCTTTATCGTCTGGCGCAGGTACGCATGGCTCAAGGCGATGCACCACAAGCCGAGCAATTCGCTCGTCGTGGTCTGACCTTCGCCAGTGGCCGTCCGGATCTGCAGGCCAACCTGTGGGAACTGATCGCTCAAGCTCGCGAGAAGCAGGGTGATGCCGCTGGCGCCGCACTGGCCCGTCAGAAGGCCAAGGTTGCGCTGTGATGGATGCACGCTTCCCTAAAATTGCCGAGCAGTTGCTGCTGATCGAGCGTGAGCTGCGGATTCAGGGCTGGTGGGACGAGGTCTCGCCAAGTGCTGAATCACTGTCCAGTGTTGAACCGTTCTCGGTCGACACCCTGGACTTTGAGCAATGGCTGCAATGGATCTTCTTGCCGCGCATGAAGGTGATCCTGGAGCAGGATCTGCCGTTGCCCAATGCGTCGGGTATTCAGGAAATGGCCGAGATGGTCTTTGCCGCCCGCAATGTCCAGGGCAAGGATCGGTATCTGCAGGTCCTGCTCAAAGAGTTCGATCAACTGATCGTTGCCTCTCGCTAACGCCGATCTTTCGTAGGGCTCGTAGGAGCTGTCGAGTGAAACGAGGCTGCGATCTTTTGATCTTGTTTTTGAAGGTAAAATCAAAAGATCGCAGCCTCGTTTCACTCGACAGCTCCTACAGGCTCCTACAGGTGTTTATTGGCAGTTCTGTGCAATCTGTTTCTGTGCTTCGGTGGTGCGCTCCTGACGTTGTTCGTCGGTCAGGCGGCGCATTTCTCCGTCGACATCCTCCCGTAGTCGCGGGTTGTTCTGCAGTTGAGCGAGGTTCGTTCGAGCCTGTTCGCAGAATGTCTTGAGCTGGGCTTGCTGCTCGGCGACCTGCTTTTTCACTGTCTTATCGATGGCCTGTTGGTCGCCAATGGCGCCACCGTGTGCGGGTGCGGTGGGTTTGCCGACCGGCGGAGCGGGCGTGACCACGGTGGTGGTTTGCTGTCCTTGAGGCGGCTGGGCATCGAAGTGGGTCACCCCTTGGGCGTCCACCCACTTGTAGATCTGAGCGGCCATGCACAAAGGGCTCAGGGTGATCAGCAGACTGGCGGTGAAGAAGAACGTACGCATGCCATTTCCTTGTCATAAGTTGCGCAATTGAAACTAACACACTTGCGGTTTACGGGTTTTTTCTTGCGTTCTCATGTGCTTACTCACAATAAAGCACACAGACGACTTGACTTGCAGAGGACGAAACAGAAGAATCCAAAGTCCGCTGTAGAGGGACTGCCAGAAGCAGACCCACTCGGTAGATCATGAGGCGCATACCCGCGCCGACCTGTTACACCCGCAACGCGTTACCTCGCGCTGGGTGGGAAAGGCCCGCAACACTTGGGACGATCCCAATACTTGCTCAGTCAGTGCTGACGTAGTCGGCGACCACCGTCGCTCATGCTCTGCCGAGAAGTAAACCTATTAAGACCCGTCCCCTTTTGTGTGGACGGTATTCTGGCGTTTTAGAGGTGAACAACGTGGAGCTTTTATCTGGCGGTGAGATGCTCGTCCGCTTTTTGCGTGACGAAGGCGTCAAATATATCTACGGGTACCCGGGCGGTGCTCTCCTTCATGTCTACGATGCCCTGTTCAAAGAACCGGAAGTGACCCACATCCTGGTTCGTCACGAACAGGCTGCGACCCATATGGCTGACGGTTATGCCCGTGCCACCGGTAAAGCCGGTGTGGTACTGGTGACTTCCGGCCCGGGCGCAACCAACGCCATCACCGGTATTGCCACGGCCTATATGGACTCCATTCCGATGGTGGTCATTTCCGGCCAGGTGCCTAGCAACATGGTAGGTACCGACGCGTTCCAGGAAACTGACATGATCGGTATCTCCCGGCCGATCGTGAAGCACAGCTTCATGATCAAGCACGCTTCGGAAATCCCGGAAGTCATGAAGAAGGCGTTCTACCTGGCGCAATCCGGTCGTCCTGGTCCGGTCGTTGTCGATATTCCGAAAGACATGACCAACCCGGCCGAGAAGTTCGAATACATCTTCCCGAAAAAAGCCAAGCTGCGTTCCTACAGCCCAGCTGTTCGCGGTCACTCCGGGCAAATTCGCAAGGCAGCAGAAATGCTCCTGGCGGCCAAGCGTCCGGTGATGTACGCCGGCGGCGGCGTGATCCTCGGTGGTGGCTCCGCGCCGCTGACCGAATTGGCGAAGATGCTCAACCTGCCAGTGACCAATACCCTGATGGGCCTGGGTGCCTATCCTGGCACTGATCGTCAGTTCATCGGCATGCTCGGCATGCACGGCAGCTACACCGCCAACCTGGCGATGCACCATGCCGACGTGATCCTGGCAGTCGGCGCGCGTTTCGATGACCGCGTGATCAACGGCCCGGCGAAGTTCTGCCCGAATGCCAAGATCATTCACATCGACATCGACCCGGCTTCGATCTCCAAGACCATCAAGGCTGACGTACCTATCGTTGGTCCGGTCGAGAGCGTCCTGAGCGAAATGGTCGCGATCCTCAAGGAAATCGGCGAGACCCCGAACAAGGAGTCCGTTGCCAGTTGGTGGAAGCAAGTTGACGAGTGGCGCGGTGACCGCGGCCTGTTCCCTTACGACAAGGGCGACGGCAGCATCATCAAGCCGCAAACCGTGGTCGAAACCCTGTGCGAAGTGACCAAGGGCGATGCCTTTGTCGCCTCCGACGTGGGCCAGCACCAAATGTTCGCGGCGCAGTACTACAAGTTCGACAAGCCTAACCGCTGGATCAACTCCGGCGGCCTGGGCACCATGGGCTTCGGTTTCCCGGCGGCCATGGGCATCAAGTTGAGCTTCCCGGATGCCGACGTCGTTTGCGTGACAGGCGAGGGCAGTATCCAGATGAACATTCAGGAACTGTCCACCTGCCTGCAATACGGGTTACCGGTAAAAATCGTCATCCTGAACAACGGTGTTCTGGGTATGGTTCGCCAGTGGCAAGACATGAGCTATGGCAGTCGTCACTCGCATTCCTACATGGAGTCGTTGCCTGACTTCGTCAAACTGGCAGAGGCCTATGGTCACGTCGGCATGCGCATCACCGACTCGAAAGAATTGAAGTCGAAGATGGAAGAAGCGTTCGCCATGAAAGATCGCCTGGTGGTGCTCGATATTTCGGTCGATACCAGCGAGCACGTCTACCCGATGCAGATCAAAGACGGCTCCATGCGCGATATGTGGCTGAGCAAGACGGAGCGTACATAATCATGCGGCACATTATTTCCCTGCTTCTGGAAAACGAACCGGGCGCTCTGTCTCGTGTAGTCGGCCTGTTCTCGCAGCGCAACTACAACATCGAAAGCCTGACCGTGGCACCTACCGAAGATCCGACCCTGTCGCGTCTGACGTTGACCACCGTCGGCCACGATGAGGTCATCGAGCAGATCACCAAGAACCTGAACAAGCTGATCGAAGTGGTCAAATTGGTCGACCTGTCGGAGAGTGCTCACATCGAGCGTGAACTGATGCTGGTCAAGGTCAAGGCCACCGGCGCCCAGCGCGCTGAGATCAAACGTACGACGGACATATTTCGTGGGCAAATTGTCGACGTGAGCAGCAGTGTCTACACCGTACAATTGACCGGCACCAGCGATAAGCTCGACAGCTTTATTCAGTCCATTGGTACCGCTTCGATCCTGGAAACCGTCCGTAGCGGCGTAACCGGTATTGCTCGCGGCGACAAAGTACTCAGCATCTAATCAAAATTAGTGAATGGCCTGAACGGCCTGGATATATAGGGGAATTTCATGAAAGTTTATTACGAAAAAGACTGCGACCTGTCGATCATCCAGGGCAAGAAAGTTGCCATCATCGGTTACGGTTCCCAGGGCCACGCTCAAGCGTGCAACCTGAAAGACTCCGGCGTTGACGTTACTGTCGGCCTGCGTAAAGGTTCGGCCACTGTTGCCAAAGCCGAAGCTCATGGCCTGAAAGTGACTGACGTTGCTTCCGCTGTTGCGGCTGCCGACCTGGTCATGATCCTGACCCCGGACGAGTTCCAGTCTGCCCTGTACAAGGATGAAATCGAGCCGAACATCAAGAAAGGCGCCACCCTGGCCTTCTCCCACGGCTTCGCGATCCACTACAACCAGGTTGTTCCGCGCTCCGACCTCGACGTGATCATGATCGCGCCGAAAGCACCGGGCCACACCGTACGTTCCGAGTTCGTAAAGGGCGGCGGTATTCCTGACCTGATCGCTATCTACCAGGATGCTTCGGGCAACGCCAAAAACGTTGCACTGTCCTACGCAGCTGGCGTTGGTGGCGGTCGTACCGGCATCATCGAAACCACCTTCAAGGACGAGACCGAAACCGACCTGTTCGGCGAACAAGCCGTTCTGTGCGGCGGTACCGTTGAACTGGTCAAGGCCGGTTTCGAAACCCTGGTTGAAGCTGGCTACGCGCCTGAAATGGCCTACTTCGAATGCTTGCACGAACTGAAGTTGATTGTTGACCTCATGTACGAAGGCGGTATCGCCAACATGAACTACTCGATCTCCAACAACGCTGAGTACGGCGAGTACGTGACGGGTCCGGAAGTCATCAACGCCGAATCTCGACAGGCTATGCGTAACGCCCTGAAACGTATTCAGGATGGCGAATACGCCAAGATGTTCATCAGCGAAGGCGCTACCGGCTATCCTTCGATGACCGCCAAGCGTCGTAACAACGCCGCTCACGGTATCGAAATCATCGGCGAGCAACTGCGCTCCATGATGCCGTGGATCGGTGCCAACAAGATCGTCGACAAAGCCAAAAACTAAGTCGCACGCTTGTACGAGAAACGCGGCCTAGGCCGCGTTTTTTCGTTTGGGTCACCGGTTCTGGTATAAAGCTGCATCGTTTGTGGCCGAACCGTCGTCCCAGACACCTGTCGAATACTTTCCATCCTGTTGCAAGGTAATGTCCATGAGCGAACGTCCCGAAGAGCCAAGCCAGGCTCCTGACGCCGAAAGTCTGCTGCCCATCGATGAGCACATCGAAGAAGGGCATGACGCTGAAGGTCGTAAAGTCCGGCATCGTGGTATCTATCTTCTGCCGAACCTGTTCACCACTGCGAACCTGTTCGCAGGGTTCTATTCCATCATCAACTCGATGAGTGCCCAGGCTGCCTTGAGCGCCGGCGACTCGGTCAGTGCCAGCAAGTATTTTGCGTTCGCCGCCATCGCGATTTTCGTCGCCATGGTGCTGGACGGTCTTGATGGTCGGGTTGCCCGCATGACCAACACCCAGAGCGCTTTCGGCGCCGAGTACGACTCGCTGTCGGATATGGTCGCTTTCGGCGTTGCACCGGCGTTGCTTGCGTTCGGCTGGGCCCTCGGCGATATGGGTAAGGTCGGCTGGATGGTTGCCTTCATCTATGTGGCGGGCGCGGCGTTGCGTCTGGCCCGGTTCAATACCCAGGTCGGTACGGCGGACAAGCGCTACTTCATTGGCCTGGCCAGTCCGGCGGCGGCGGGTGTCGTTGCTGGAATCGTCTGGGCATTCAGCGATTACGGCATCCAGGGTTCCAAGATGTCGTTCCTGGTGGCTTTGATGGTGGCGGCTGCCGGTATGCTGATGGTCAGCAATATCAAGTACAACAGCTTCAAGGAACTGGACTTGAAAGGGCGTGTACCTTTTGTGGCGATCCTTGCCGTGGTGTTGGTGTTCGCCGTCGTATTCAGTGATCCGCCACGCATTCTGCTGCTGGTGTTCCTTGGGTATGCAGCCTCTGGTCCGGTTCAGTATCTGTTACGTCTTCGTCGGAATAAACACGTGTAATTTCCCTCATACTCCGCAGTCTATTGGTGCATCTGTTCTCCAATGCTGCGGAGTTGCCATGCTGATCAAGTTCCCTAAAACGTCTGACTGCCATGAGTCGGACGTGACGCCTGAATCCCTCTACCTCTCTCGTCGTAATGTGCTCGGTGCTGCCGTGGCCGGCTTGGTCGTGAGCAGCCTTCCCCGATGGGCCAATGCTGACGATGCTGCACGTTATGCCGATGTCGAGCCTGGCAAGGCGCCGTCCTGGTTTGCCGAAAAGCTTCCTTCTACTCAGTGGGGGGCGGTAAATGTCAAGGACGAAGCGATCACACCGTTCAAGGATGCAACCCACTACAACAACTTCTATGAGTTAGGCACTGACAAAGGTGATCCGGCAGCCAATGCCGGCGCACTGAAGACCGAGCCATGGAGCGTCGTGGTAGATGGGGAGGTGGGCAAGCCCGGGCGGTACGCGCTGGAGGACTTCATGAAACCTTACCAGTTGGAGGAGCGGATCTATCGTCTTCGCTGTGTGGAGGCCTGGTCGATGGTCATTCCCTGGATCGGCTTTCCCATCTCGGCGTTACTCAAGGAAGTTGAGCCAACCTCCAAAGCCAAATACATTCGTTTCGAGACCCTGCAGGATCCCAAAAGCATGCCCGGGCAGCGTTCCGGTTTTGCCTTGATCGACTGGCCCTATATAGAAGGGTTGCGTCTGGATGAAGCAATGAACCCGTTGGCGATTCTTGCTGTAGGGATGTACGGGCGCGAACTGCCGAATCAGAACGGCGCGCCTCTGCGTTTGGTGGTGCCTTGGAAGTACGGCTTCAAGAGCATCAAATCCATCGTGCGGATCAGTCTGGTAAGCGAGCAGCCGAAAACCACCTGGCAAAGCATCGCCGCGGATGAGTATGGTTTTTATGCGAATGTGAACCCGACGGTCGATCACCCGCGCTGGACCCAAGCGCGGGAGCGGCGTTTGCCGAGTGGTCTGTTCAAGCCCAATGTGCGGGACACGCAAATGTTTAATGGTTACTCGGATGAGGTCGCCTCTTTATATACGGGTCTCGATCTTCGGAAGAACTACTGATGCGTTTCGCGGTTTGGCGAATTTTCGTCTTTATAGCTATCGCGGTCTGGCCGCTACTTTGGTTGTATCAGGCCTGGGCGGATGTTCTCGGGCCGGACCCGGCAAAGTGCTGGTTGATCGCCTGGGGCTGGGGACGCTTGTCCTGCTACTGATCACATTAAGTATGACGCCTTTGCAGAAACTGACCGGTTGGGCGGGGTGGATTGCTGTCCGGCGGCAGTTGGGGTTGTGGTGCTTTGCTTATGTCGTGCTGCATTTGAGTGGGTACACCGCGTTCATTCTCGGTTTCGACTGGTCGCAACTGGGCGTCGAGTTGCGCAAGCGGCCTTACATTATTGTCGGGACATTGGGGCTTCTCTGTTTGCTGGCGCTGGCCGTGACGTCCAATCGCTACAGCCAGCGGCGTTTGGGTTCCCGCTGGAAGAGGCTGCATCGACTGGTTTACGTGATTCTCGGGCTCGGCTTGCTGCATATGTTGTGGATTGTTCGTGCGGATCTGAAGGAGT
>NZ_JAEKEZ010000028.1:167500-171027 GCF_016650815.1 Pseudomonas sp. TH31
CTTGCACGCAGGAGGTCAACGGTTCGATCCCGTTTGGCTCCACCACTACTGCTTCTGTTTGTTGAAAGCTTAGAAATGAGCATTCCATCCTGGTGATGGTGAATGTTGATTTCTAGTCTTTGATTAGATCGTTCTTTAAAAATTTGGGTATGTGATAGAAAGATAGACTGAACGTTACTTTCACTGGTAACGGATCAGGCTAAGGTAAAATTTGTGAGTAATTGCGAATTTTCGGCGAATGTCGTCTTCACAGTATAACCAGATTGCTTGGGGTTATATGGTCAAGTGAAGAAGCGCATACGGTGGATGCCTTGGCAGTCAGAGGCGATGAAAGACGTGGTAGCCTGCGAAAAGCTTCGGGGAGTCGGCAAACAGACTTTGATCCGGAGATGTCTGAATGGGGGAACCCACCTAACATAAGTTAGGTATCTTAAGCTGAATACATAGGCTTAAGAAGCGAACCAGGGGAACTGAAACATCTAAGTACCCTGAGGAAAAGAAATCAACCGAGATTCCCTTAGTAGTGGCGAGCGAACGGGGACTAGCCCTTAAGTGGCTTTGAGATTAGCGGAACGCTCTGGAAAGTGCGGCCATAGTGGGTGATAGCCCTGTACGCGAAAATCTCTTAGTCATGAAATCGAGTAGGACGGAGCACGAGAAACTTTGTCTGAATATGGGGGGACCATCCTCCAAGGCTAAATACTACTGACTGACCGATAGTGAACTAGTACCGTGAGGGAAAGGCGAAAAGAACCCCGGAGAGGGGAGTGAAATAGATCCTGAAACCGTATGCGTACAAGCAGTGGGAGCCCACTTTGTTGGGTGACTGCGTACCTTTTGTATAATGGGTCAGCGACTTATTTTCAGTGGCGAGCTTAACCGAATAGGGGAGGCGTAGCGAAAGCGAGTCTTAATAGGGCGTCTAGTCGCTGGGAATAGACCCGAAACCGGGCGATCTATCCATGGGCAGGTTGAAGGTTGGGTAACACTAACTGGAGGACCGAACCGACTACCGTTGAAAAGTTAGCGGATGACCTGTGGATCGGAGTGAAAGGCTAATCAAGCTCGGAGATAGCTGGTTCTCCTCGAAAGCTATTTAGGTAGCGCCTCATGTATCACTGTAGGGGGTAGAGCACTGTTTCGGCTAGGGGGTCATCCCGACTTACCAAACCGATGCAAACTCCGAATACCTACAAGTGCCGAGCATGGGAGACACACGGCGGGTGCTAACGTCCGTCGTGAAAAGGGAAACAACCCAGACCGTCAGCTAAGGTCCCAAAGTTATGGTTAAGTGGGAAACGATGTGGGAAGGCTTAGACAGCTAGGAGGTTGGCTTAGAAGCAGCCACCCTTTAAAGAAAGCGTAATAGCTCACTAGTCGAGTCGGCCTGCGCGGAAGATGTAACGGGGCTCAAACCATACACCGAAGCTACGGGTATCACTTAGGTGATGCGGTAGAGGAGCGTTCTGTAAGCCTGTGAAGGTGAGTTGAGAAGCTTGCTGGAGGTATCAGAAGTGCGAATGCTGACATGAGTAACGACAATGGGTGTGAAAAACACCCACGCCGAAAGACCAAGGTTTCCTGCGCAACGTTAATCGACGCAGGGTTAGTCGGTCCCTAAGGCGAGGCTGAAAAGCGTAGTCGATGGAAAACAGGTTAATATTCCTGTACTTCTGGTTATTGCGATGGAGGGACGGAGAAGGCTAGGCCAGCTTGGCGTTGGTTGTCCAAGTTTAAGGTGGTAGGCTGGAATCTTAGGTAAATCCGGGATTCTAAGGCCGAGAGCTGATGACGAGTGTTCTTTTAGAACACGAAGTGGTTGATGCCATGCTTCCAAGAAAAGCTTCTAAGCTTCAGGTAACCAGGAACCGTACCCCAAACCGACACAGGTGGTTGGGTAGAGAATACCAAGGCGCTTGAGAGAACTCGGGTGAAGGAACTAGGCAAAATGGCACCGTAACTTCGGGAGAAGGTGCGCCGGTGAGGGTGAAGCATTTACTGCGTAAGCCCATGCCGGTCGAAGATACCAGGCCGCTGCGACTGTTTATTAAAAACACAGCACTCTGCAAACACGAAAGTGGACGTATAGGGTGTGACGCCTGCCCGGTGCCGGAAGGTTAATTGATGGGGTTAGCTAACGCGAAGCTCTTGATCGAAGCCCCGGTAAACGGCGGCCGTAACTATAACGGTCCTAAGGTAGCGAAATTCCTTGTCGGGTAAGTTCCGACCTGCACGAATGGCGTAACGATGGCGGCGCTGTCTCCACCCGAGACTCAGTGAAATTGAAATCGCTGTGAAGATGCAGTGTATCCGCGGCTAGACGGAAAGACCCCGTGAACCTTTACTATAGCTTTGCACTGGACTTTGAATTTGCTTGTGTAGGATAGGTGGGAGGCTTTGAAGCGTGGACGCCAGTTCGCGTGGAGCCAACCTTGAAATACCACCCTGGCAACTTTGAGGTTCTAACTCAGGTCCGTTATCCGGATCGAGGACAGTGTATGGTGGGTAGTTTGACTGGGGCGGTCTCCTCCTAAAGAGTAACGGAGGAGTACGAAGGTGCGCTCAGACCGGTCGGAAATCGGTCGTAGAGTATAAAGGCAAAAGCGCGCTTGACTGCGAGACAGACACGTCGAGCAGGTACGAAAGTAGGTCTTAGTGATCCGGTGGTTCTGTATGGAAGGGCCATCGCTCAACGGATAAAAGGTACTCCGGGGATAACAGGCTGATACCGCCCAAGAGTTCATATCGACGGCGGTGTTTGGCACCTCGATGTCGGCTCATCACATCCTGGGGCTGAAGCCGGTCCCAAGGGTATGGCTGTTCGCCATTTAAAGTGGTACGCGAGCTGGGTTTAGAACGTCGTGAGACAGTTCGGTCCCTATCTGCCGTGGACGTTTGAGATTTGAGAGGGGCTGCTCCTAGTACGAGAGGACCGGAGTGGACGAACCTCTGGTGTTCCGGTTGTCACGCCAGTGGCATTGCCGGGTAGCTATGTTCGGAATAGATAACCGCTGAAAGCATCTAAGCGGGAAACTAGCCTCAAGATGAGATCTCACTGGGACCTTGAGTCCCCTGAAGGGCCGTCGAAGACTACGACGTTGATAGGTTGGGTGTGTAAGCGCTGTGAGGCGTTGAGCTAACCAATACTAATTGCCCGTGAGGCTTGACCATATAACACCCAAGCAATTTGACTACTCGAAAGAGCATCAGATTGCGGTGTGTGAAGACGAAACGAACCGAAAGTTCGAGAGACTCACAAAACACCGAGATCTATCACATACCCATTCGCTGGAGCGTACTCCGTAAGGAGAACGACCTGGCTACCGAATTTCTTGACGACCATAGAGCATTGGAACCACCTGATCCCATCCCGAACTCAGCAGTGAAACGATGCATCGCCGATGGTAGTGTGGGGTTTCCCCATGTGAGAGTAGGTCATCGTCAAGATTAAATTCCGAAACCCCTATCTGCGTATGCAGGTAGGGGTTTTGTTTTTGCCTGCAGGAAAGTGGCCAAACGAAAAAGGG
>NZ_JAEKEZ010000029.1 GCF_016650815.1 Pseudomonas sp. TH31
GCCGAGTAGTCCTTGGACTTCTGGTCGGTGTTGCGGATCAACAGGCCAATGGCGCAACCGGTGGTGCGGCCTTCGAACACGCCGCTGAGGATTTCGACTTCGTCGGCTTCCTGGCGCTGGGTGGTGTGGCGGCTGGTGCCGGGTTTGCGGCGGTCAAGGTCACGCTGCAGATCCTCCTGGGAAATCTCCAGACCCGGCGGGCAGCCGTCGACAATGGCGACCAACGCCGGACCATGGCTTTCGCCAGCGGTGGTGACAGTGAACAGCTTGCCGTAGGTATTGCCGGACATGCGGGACGCTCCGTGAAATCGAACCTGAATACGTAATGCGCGCCAGTATACGCAGGCTACCCAAGTAGTTCATCCTCGAACCTTATGGGTGCCTGCGAGTCCAACCGGCATCTTGTTCATGATGGCGTGATGATGCTGCGAGTTCTAGCCTTGAGCCTTACCCTGTTTACCGGCTTTGCCCAGGCCACTGTCCTGCAACGCCCAATCACTTTGAATACCGGTACCGGGGAGCTTTTCGGCTCGCTGTTGCTGCCAAAATCCGACACGCCGGTACCGGTTGTCCTGATCATTTCCGGTTCCGGCCCGACGGATCGTGACGGAAATAACCCCGACGGCGGGCGCAACGACAGCCTCAAGCGGCTGGCCTGGGTGCTGGCCAAACACAACATCGCCAGCGTGCGCTACGACAAGCGCGGCGTGGCGGCGAGCCTGGCCGCGACGCCGGACGAGCGCAATTTGTCGGTGGAAGCCTATGTGGCCGACGCCGAAGCCTGGAGCCAGAAGCTCAAGACCGACCCACGCTTTGGCCAGTTGATTTTGCTCGGCCACAGCGAAGGTGCGTTGATTGCCACGCTGGCGGCGCCGAGTGCTGATGCGGCGGGGGTGATTTCCCTGTCTGGCAGCGCCCGTCCGGTCGATGAGGTATTGCGCCAACAATTGGGCAATCGCCTGCCACCACCGCTGATGCTGCGCAGCAATGAGCTGCTCGACAGCCTCAAGGCCGGGCACACCGACGATAATGTACCTCCACAGTTGGAGGTGATTTTCCGTCCCAGTGTGCAGCCGTACCTGATTTCGCTGTTCCGCCAGGATCCTTCGGCCGCCTTCGCCCGCTTGAAGATGCCGGCGCTGATTGTTCAGGGCAGCCATGACATTCAAGTCGGTGTCGGCGATGCCAAAGCGCTCAAAGCCGCCAAACCCGATGCCACACTGGCAGTGATCGAAGGCATGAACCACGTGATGCGCATCGTGCCGAACGACGTGAAACGGCAATTGGCGTCCTACAAGGACCCTAATTTGCCGCTGGCCGCAGAACTGGGCACGCGAATCATCGAGTTTATTGACGGACTTCGCACCCGTTGAACGCCCCCTAGCCCTCTAGTCCTGAAAAAAACGGCCGATAAGCCTTTGTCGCCAGCGCCATGACTGGCGGCAAGCGCTTGGACAGGATCTCGCCGTTATGACTGATACCCAGACTTCACCCGACACCACCGCTGAAAAAGACGCACCTCCAGTGGTCGAGCTGCCGTGGGCGGACGTCCACGTCGAGCACCACAAGATGCTCCGCCTGGCACCGTTGCAGACCGACCGCAACACGGGTGGCCGGCCACTGCGCTTTGTCGAGTTCGGTTACGCCGAGCGCAACAGCAAGGAACACAGCCTGATGCGCATGACCATCACGCTGCCGGGCCAGCGGGTGCGCAAGGAACAGAATCATCTGGACGTCTGGGTCGATCACGAAACCAAACGCGTGCATTTCGGGCCGGCCAGCGGTTTGCAGATCGAACCGATGAACCGTGGCATCGGCCGTTACCTGGCGGCTCAAGGCATTTGCTGGGCGAAAAAACGCTGGCCCGGCTACACCGTCGACGGCAGCGACCTGAACAACAAGGATGCGTTGAACGAAGACACGCGCCTGCGCCGCGATCACTTTTTGCGGGTGCACGGTTTTGATGTGGTCTACGCCGACGCCCAGCATTTGAAGGGCAGCGTCAAAGAGGTGCAGGTCGGCGATTTGCTGACCGACTGGAATACCGAAAAGCTGCAGCAGGTGGAAATTCTCGAAGCGGCGCAGATGCTTCAGCAGGCCGAGCAGAACCTGGCCGAGCAGGAAGTGAAGCTCAAGAAACACGAAGAGAAGGTCACCAAGTACAAGCGCGAGGACGCGGGGCTGCGCTTTACCATCAGTTGCCTGGTGGCGTTTGCGGTGTTTCAGGCGGGGTTGTTGATCTGGATTGCGACACACCGTTAAAGGCTTGAGACCGCGGTGCGGCCATCGCGGGCAAGCCTTGCTCCTACAGGTTTTGTGTCGTGCCCAATGACGCAGCACACACAAAACCTGTAGGAGCAAGGCTTGCCCGCGAAAGCGTTCTAACGGTTAAACGCGGGAAGCAAACACCGCCTGATGATCGCGGCACTGCTCTGCGGTCAGCATGAATACCCCATGCCCACCGCGCTCGAAATCGAGCCAGGCGAAGTCGACTTCCGGGTACAGCGCTTCGACGTGAACCTGGCTGTTGCCTACTTCGACAATCAGCAAGCCCTTCTCGGTCAGGTGATTCGCCGCTTCGGCGAGCATCCGGCGAACCAGGTTCAAACCGTCATCACCGCAGGCCAGGCCCAATTCCGGTTCGTGCTGGTATTCGTCCGGCATGTCGGCGAAATCCTCCGCATCGACGTAGGGCGGGTTCGACACGATCAGGTCGAAACGTTGACCCGGCAAGCCATCAAAACCATCGCCCTGAACCGTGTACACCCGCTCATCGACGCCATGGCGCTCGATGTTCTGGTTGGCCACCTCCAGCGCTTCGAACGACAGGTCGGCCAGCACCACTTCGGCGTTCTGGAACTCGTAGGCGCAGGCAATACCGATGCAACCGGAACCGGTGCACAGGTCAAGAATCCGCGCCGGGTCGGTGCCCAGCCACGGAGCGAAGCGTTTTTCGATCAGCTCGCCAATCGGTGAGCGCGGAATCAGCACCCGCTCATCAACGATGAACGACATGCCGCAGAACCAGGCCTCGCCCAACAGATAAGCGGTAGGAATGCGTTCTTCGATACGACGCCTGAGCAAGCGTTGCAGATTGACCAGCTCATCGTCTTCCAGATTGCAGTCCAGATAGCTGTCGGCAATTTCCCACGGCAGGTGCAACGCCCCCAACACCAGTTGACGGGCTTCATCCCAGGCATTGTCGGTCCCATGGCCGAAAAACAGATCCTCCCCATGGAAGCGGCTGACGGCCCAACGGATATGGTCACGCAGGGTACGAAGTCGGGAAGTGATCACGGGGGCAACTCCAAATGAAACGACTGGCAGAAAAAACGACTGGTGATTCTAACAGCCAAAACGCTTGACGACGACGCGGGAAAAACACCGGAGCAGATGTAGGACTTGTCCATTTTTTTCGGTTGGCTATTGAACAAAAAGAGCCGCTTGACAAGGCTGTAAGCCAGCAACGACGGTGCCTGCGATGGTAGCGATTCACAGAACCGCTCAGCCAGAGGACAATGTCGCAAAAGCCCCACTCCAAGGAGCCCCAGAATGTCCGTTCCACAAACGATGTTTCAACTCAGCGGTCGCGGTTACCCGGCGGCCAAACTGAGCCAGGCGACCCTCATCATCATCGATGCTCAGAAAGAATACCTCAGCGGCCCGTTGGCCCTGAGCGGCATGGATGCTGCCGTCGCAAACATCAAGCAAATCGTGGCCGCGGCCCGCGCAGCCGGTCGGCCGATCGTGCACGTGCGTCACCTCGGCACCGTTGGTGGGCTGTTCGATCCACAGGGCGAGCGCGGTGAGTTCATCCCGGGCCTGGAGCCACACGCCGACGAGACCATCATCGGCAAGCTGTTGCCGAGCGCGTTCCACGGCACCACGCTGTACGATCGCCTGCAAGAACTGGGCTCCCTGGACTTGATCGTCTGCGGTTTCATGAGCCATTCCAGCGTCAGCACCACCGTGCGCGCCGCGAAGAACCTGGGCTTTCGCTGCACCCTGGTCGAAGATGCCTGTGCCACCCGTGACCTGCCTTACAAGGGCGGTGTACTCAGCGCCGAGCACGTTCAGCAGACCGAAATGGCAATCATGGCAGACAACTTCGCCACCCTCGCCCTGACCCACGATCTGATCTGATCGACGCCAGATGAGCGGCTAATCCCGCCGCTCATCCACAAAAGCCTCTCATTTTCTGCAATTGTCTTAGCCTCAGGAACATCCCGGACAACTCCCGGTCGAAGGGCCGATACCCATTGAGGAAGGTCGGAATGAAGTTATCCGATGGTTTTGACGCACGCCGCCTGCGGCCCAAAGGCCGAAGCAACTGGCGTTACAGATTCGGCGCAGCGATTGCCGCCCTGCTGGCGATGGGCGGTGTGCTGCTCGCCATGGCCGGTGCCGCCAGCCTGCTCGGCCACGCGCCCGCCATGGGCGAATTGAATACCAACCGGGTCGGGGCCGCCGTGATTCTGGCGATTGGCCTGTTTGTGCTGTACATCGGCGTGTGGCTCTGGCGCCGCTGCCGCCGGCGCTCGCGCCAGTCGCAGGGTCTGAATATATCCCCGCACCTAATGAAAAAACACGACTGAATCAACGGCCCGCCAATCTGGCGGGCCCAATTGTTATGGATGGCGCCTCGACTTGGGTAAACTGGCGGCCTTCGCGGAGGCTGACATGCAAGACGACGATTTTTCCCTGTTTAAAAGTGCGACCCAAGGCATCAAGCCGATCAAGCACGATCGCGCCGAAACCGGAAAACCCAAGAGCGACCGCGCGCAAATCGCCAAGCTGCGTCAGGCCGCCACCGTGCGCACCGATGCCACCACCGTTGACGGGCTGTCGGATCAGTTCGTGATCGATGTCGGCCCGGAAGACGAGTTGATGTGGGCACGCGACGGCGTTCAGGAAAGCCAGATACGCAAACTCAAGATTGGCCAGATCCCCTTCGAAGGCAGCCTCGACCTGCACGGCATGAACGTGGAAAAGGCTCGGGAAACCCTCTGGGCCTTTCTCGCCGAAGCCACCAAATTCGAAATCCGCTGCGTGCGCGTCACTCACGGCAAAGCCGTGCGCCTGGACGGCAAGCGGCCGATGATCAAAAGCCACGTCAACACCTGGCTGCGCCAGCATTCCCAAGTGCTTGGCTTCACCTCGTGCCAACCGAAACACGGCGGCGCCGGTGCGGTGTATGTGATGCTCAAACGCACCATGATGGAAGGTCGAGACGAGTAAAGCTGATGCGTCATGCTTGCAGCGTCGTGTCCGCCACCGTACCCTTGGCCTTTGCGTAAAATCCCACAGGTAGTTTCATGTCCCTGGAACAGAATTACACCGCGATTCTAAAGGGGTAAGGCAAAGTACTCAGGGCCAATGAAACCGGGCACTTCCTTACTTTGGAATACCCGGTTTACACCCTCATTACACGGTCATTGGTACAAAAATTGGTACAAGCTTCATTCCCTTCTTAGGCGTCCCTGCCTAGCGTTCGTCACTTCAAAACCTACACCTCGTCGCCTCACCCTCGCCCAACCTCGCGCCTCGATTACTGTATATCCGAACAGTATAAATAAGGCACTACCGTGAACCATCTCGACATTGAAGACACCAGCGACTGGCTTGGATGCCCGACAGAACTGGAAACCATCGCACACTACAACCGCATGCTGGAAAATGAAATCCAGGAGCTGACCCTACAACTGCGCAAAGCCCGCGAGGACATATCAGGGCTGACCAAAATGCTGGCAGATGCTGAGAGGCCGCTAAAAGAGATTTCAGGGGATACCTGGCAACGAGAGGTGTCGAAGTGGCGGCAAGCGCAAGGAGATAAGCGACTGGACCACCAGAGCAGGATCGAACAGACGAGAAGCGGATTACCTCCGGCAGAAGCTTGCTGACCTGAGATCCCAATCAAAAACGATTGTCTAAACTCAAGATTCAGCTCTAGGTCTTACCCCAGCCCCTAGAGCCAGGGACGACCGCGAGCCCCTGACTTCTGGGCCTCGCGATCGCAAATCAACTAGCCAATAATGATATCCGGTCCATCTCCAATATCAGAGGTCGGGTTTGTGGGTTTATAAGTGAGCGAAACAACGCTCAGGGTATTTTGGAGCGTCTGCGTGCCGAACCCGCTCGTCACTGTGGTGTGGCACAGGATTTGAGAGCACGTAGGAGTGGTGGGCTGACACGCGCCGTTTTTACCGACCGCAACCGGACCACACTTGAAAGTCATGGTCCGGTACGGCTTGAGACTTTGTGGGTCCCACCACTGCACGCTCAGGATCTCGTCTTTCGTGCCGCCGTTACTCCTCACATTATTGAGTGTGATGGTGAACTCCGCTGACTCGACGGGAAAGCCAGTGCTGTTCGTCAAAACAGGAGCGCAGTCGTAGCACACGTCTAGGCTCTGATTGACTTTCACTGTAACGGGCATTGCCATGAAGATCGTGATGCCGTCCTTGTTGTAGAGGATGACATTTTTGCGAGCAGGTGATGCCTCTAGGTTCGAAGCTACTTTTTTGGCTAGCTCAGACATTTTAATTTCCCTATTTCCTAAGTTCCATATGCACTGAGGCTCTTAACAAGAGCCTCTCCCTGTTACACGAATCCAATCTTTGGATACGCCTTATCCATTAAAGTTTGGTAAAACGCCTCTGTCAAAATTTACAAGCAACATTCTAAATGCTAATTTTCAAACTTCTATCCGCTATTAATTATAGCGCCATTATCGCCAACAACGATAAAAACCAATTCAAATAGGACTCGACTTTTTACTAGACACATGAATCAGCAACAGGAATTAACAAAGGCTGCTCTTAATCTAGGGTGATAGTTGCGCATACACCGACAAGCCAAGAGCGCAACCGTCAACATGCCAATAAAAGCACCAGTTTGCGTTAGTTTTTGTGGGGAATTTCGAAAGATAGAGAAGTGCCTATGTGCGGAAGACTGTCGGAGTACACCGGCGTTCACGACCTCATTGCAGCGCTGAGCATGCCAAGCGCCCTGGCTTTCACCATCCTCAACGCACCAACGCCCTGACATAGGCCTGACACGCCTGCAGGGCGATCAGTCCCTGGTCGCCGGCGTCGGTGATGGCGATAACTCGTTGAGCATGCGCTGGGTCAAGTCGGGCGCGCGCTCCTCCATGAACCACGCCGACGGCTTCGGCACCGGCTGGCACTGAACAGCCACCGGCTGGATCCGCAGCGTCGAGGAGGACTGACAACCGCAAATCAGAAGTGGCAAGGCGATCGCGCAGGCGAGCCTGATTGGTTTGAGCATCGGTCAGTTCCTTGTGGTGGGTTTGGTCGCTGGCCGACAGGCGCTGCTCAAGCGCCAGGCGCTTGTCCTGCTCGTTCCGTTGCTGGGTGGCGGCTGCCAGGGTCAGTTCATTTAGCGTGTCGCCCTGCAACCGTGCCTGTTCGGCGAGCTGCTTTCCGTAGCGCCAGTCTTGGACCTGCCATGCGCCGGCGGCGATGGCCAGCGCCAAAGCAAGCCCGCCGATCAACTTCCACGGCAACGGCATCACACCAGCGCCCTCCGCACACCTTCAGCCAACACCGAATCCGGATAAGCAAACCCGGCGTTCTCATGATGGATGATCGCTTTGACAAAGCCCCGCATCACCGCCGGCATAGCCAGATCAATCTCAGCGCCAGCTTTGGTACCGGTGTTCTCTTCGACGGCGCGCACGTATGCGGCAGTGTCGTTTTCTACCGATGGCGCCCACCGACTGATCATCGCCGTCACCGTCTTCAGTCCGTGCTTGCGTTGGTACGTCAGCAACAACTTGCCCAGGGCTCGGATACCGTTCTCGGGCACGTCGAATCTGGCAAAGCGCTTCTCGATAGCGGGATCGGGCTTGAGCTGGCCCTGCCACTGGTTGACTGGGTTGTAGTCTATGTTTCCGGGGTTGCGGTTGCGCACTCCGCGCGTCTCGGTTGCAGTCATCACTTTTCTCCAGGCAAAAAAAAGCCCGCTCGATGGCGGGTGCTTTGTTTTTCAGTTGGGTCTATTGGGAGGCTGACTTCAGTTCTTCAATTTCAGCCTTCAAGGTTTTGATCGCAGACACCAGGTAAGGAATCAGCCCGGTGTAATTCACGCGCCAGATGTCCTCGGCCGAGTCAGGGTCCGCAGGGGTAACCAGTAGCGGAGCGACCTCAAAGAGCTCCTGCGCGATTACGCCGACCTCGTGGTGCGGATATTCCGTGGAATCGAGGAAGTCACGGCGATCGAACTCAACCGGCCGGATCGCCATAATTCGATCAAGGCCGTCAGTGATCTCAATGTCGTTGATTTTCAACCGGCGATCAGAACCTTGGCTTACCGCGCCCGGCACGTTCAGGTTGCCCGCATAGGTGTAGGCCATGGTCGGCCCGGACGCCGTATTGTTTGAGTTTACCGACCTCCAAGTGAAGCCGCCAACGCCGCTGCCCTGGTTAACCACAAATTGCCCGTCACCCTGCCCAGTCGGATTCCAGCCTATGTATAGGCCTTGTTGCGATCCGTAAAATGTGGCCGGCGCGGTGACTCCTACCTCCACTGCAGCTATGCGATTGTCACTTCTGCCAGTGCCGCCCTTTTGGGTCGGAACAACGCTCTCGATTGCCACGGATCCCAACCCGAGCGCGGTCCTTGCTGCTGCCTGAGTATTACCGCCTGTGCCGCCTTGCGCTACAGATAGAGGCGTGCTCATGCCGGTAATTTTTGGCACTTGCAGCTCAAGCGGAACCGCTAAAACACCATCGTAGCTGTAGGACATATTCGGCCCGGTTGCGGTGTTATCTGCGTTCACCGATCTCCAGATGAACCCGCCAGATCCATTGCCCCGGTTAACCACAAATTGCCCGTCCCCCTGCCCAGTCGGACTCCAGCCCATGCATAGGCCTTGTACCGTGTACAGCGCCGCCGCAGAGGTTATAGCGACTTCAGCAAACTTTGCCCTTCCATCGGTTCGCCCTGTGCCGCCCTTTGCGAGCGGCAAGACGTCGTAGTTACCGGTGGTGCCGAGCGCGGCCATCTTCGGGCCGTAAGTATTCACCCAATCGCGCACCTGGTCGGACAAACCCTTCTGATAACCCTGTACTGGTGTTATTGCGTAACTGGCGCCAGCAACTGTCGGCCCTAGATATGGTGGAAGGATCGAGATCACCGTGTCACTTGCGACGTTTCCAAGCTCGTACTGGCGACCATCAGGTCCAATGAAGGCGTCCCCAACCCGGTATTTGCTGCAAAACCGGTATTGACGCCAGTGACGGTTGTGGAATTTTGGGTAACAGAAACCGTTCCCAGTCTGTGCCAGGGCATAGTTGAGTCCTATATAAAGAGGTTAAACGGCGAGTTTTGCGAAAACGGCCGGCATGAAAAATGCGAAGGGATTGTTGAAACCGTCAGTGACGGCGTAGAGCGTCCCCGTGCTAAAACTCCAAAGGGTTTTTACTAAACGCCCAGAGGGTGAACCGGTCACCATGTTCATACCAAACGTGTTGATAAGCAGATATTCGTTTTCTGGGAAGTTGAATGACACCGTGTAAAAACTTCGCGTGCTAGATGTCGCGGTGGTTTCGGATCGGACATAGGTCCAGTTTTGAAACGCTCGCGTGAACAGAGCAGTAGGAGTGCCAGAGTCAAACAGCAACTTGGAAGAACCATCCCACAATCGCATCCCATAAGTTGCGGCTGGTTGAGCACCGAAAGTAGCCGCGAAGTACCGACCGTTCGGCTGGTTTGTATTTACGTCGTACGCCCGAACGTAAAATCCGGTCCAGTTCCCCGCTGAACCGATGATCTGCATCGCAGTGAGACCGGCAATACCTCCTGTGTCAGGCCGGCAAAAGACCAGCGGTGGCTCTTGACTGGTGATAACTCGAGGAAAGGCAGTAGTTGACCCAAGTCCGGACTCCTGCGTCGGCGCGTATCGGCCGCTACAGATAACGTTGAGGCGGGCGAACTCGGAATCGATCACCACCTGGTTGCTGTTGTTGATAAAGCTAAGTCCGTAACTCGCCATCAGGCAAACCTTATGACCATTAAACGCATGGTTCCACTGGTGGAAAGACTGGCCGCGAAAGTGCGTGTGTAGTTGTAAACACGCGCAACTCCCGAAAGCATCTCTGTTTCTAACTGGAAGGATGTCGATTCGTTATAGGGGCCTACCGGGATCACGATTGCGACCGAGTTCGTAGCATCGCAGCCGGCCACTGCGAAATCCTGACTCCCTTTTGCTTGGGTAGCAAAGGTGACCAAAGTCGACAGCACTAGCAGGGGCTGTGGCGGGTGGAAAAGATGGTCTTGTTAAAACGTACGGAGCACTAATACTCGAAACGGATCTTGGACTTTAAGCTCTTACGGCAAACAGCCCCCGCCTCTGCAAATAATCCGCAAACTGCGTTGCGCTCGGCCGATCTGGCGCCGCCGGTAACAGTCGGCCACTGGTGTTGGAAATCGTCGCGTACTCGCGAGTTACCGCGCCTTCGACACGCTCCAGGGTGATTGCACCTTTGCGCTTCTCCACCGGGTCGATATCGTCCTGATGAATCTCAGCAGCCAAAGCCATCTGGCCGTACTGAATTCGCGCCGGCAGGTAGTTGTCGGGCTTGATCTGCTGATCTAGCTCGACACCTCGGCGCGGCCAAGCCAGGGCCTGATCGCTGTCCGTCTTGCGCCCCTTCCAAGTCTTGCCTTCCATCGCCAAGGCGGCCCGGCGGAGCAGTGCTTCTTGCGCGACAACATCGGCAGGAATGACCGCGCCAAACTTCACGGCGTACATGGCCAAGTCCTCGGCGGATGCATAGCTTTCGGCGTCCGGCTTGCCGGTGCCGTCCTCGATGATGAGCATGGGTCAGTCCTTGGGTTTGTTCAGGTCAGCGCCTGCCTTCGCAGGTGCGGCGCGGTACTCAGCCTTCAGCGTAGCCTTCGGCGGCTTCTCGACTTCGCCGCCACGGTCTTCCGTGACATTGGCATCGATGATGATCAGGCCTTCCTTTTTGGCGATTGCCTTCACGTCATCTTCGTAGCGGTGGAACGGGCCCGGCAGATACCAGATGTTATCAGTCATCACTGTCACTCCGCTGCGCCAGGGCATTATGCCCCGGCGCAGTCATCAGGTGGTTACTTGGAGGCGTCGCCGATCAGAGCAACACCGGCGGTGTCCTTGATGCTGGCTGCGGTTTTGTCCCAGTTGGTGCCGGTGGCGAGCGCGGCGCTGGATGGCGACTTGCCGCCGTTTGCGACATCCCAGGTGTAACCCTTGATGCCGAGACCGAAGGTGTAGTCCACCTGGATGGTCGTGGTGATGCGCTCGTTACCGTTGTTGGTCTGCACGTTCGAGATGATGTCTCGGTTGTCGTGCACCAGCGCGGCACCAGCCGACAGCCCCAGGATGATTTCCTTGTTCGGCGTGCCGGCTTGAGCAAGCGCCGGCGCATCGGTGACGATCGAGGTCTTGCCGAGGATGTCGACAACGCGAACGTTGCCGGCCTGGAACAGGTTGTTCGGGTTGGCGAGGCCCTGCCCGACCAGCTTGTGCCAGGTGGTGCCCTGCATGACTTGAGCAACCAGATTCTGGCTGGCGTCGCCGAACTTCGCGTGCGCGCTGTTCAGACCGGACTGGGAGATACCCAGAGTGGCCGACACGTCATTCACCGCACCTGCTTGCGCAGTAATGGCCGCCACCAGTGCAGCGATCGCGGTGTTCAGCTGATCCTTCAGCAGCACTTCAGCGAAGGCGCGGCTAGCGACTTCAACGCCTTGCGCAGTCGGACGCTGCAGCCAGGTCATTTGCGACGGCTCGTAACGAATCGGACCGAAGCCACCTGCCACTTTCACGGTGGTGTCTTGCAGTTCGGTCAGGTCGACCGGAGTCACCACCGAGTTGGCGCCGTAGCGGTTCACGCGACGCTGAGCTGCACCGAGGTTCTGGAAGAACGACTCTTGCAGGAAGTCACCGGTGAAGCCATTCGGCGACAGCACAATCGCGCCGTTGCTGGCTGCGTTGAACGCCTCCAGCATTTGGTCCAGCGTCTCGAGAGTCGCTGGCATGATGTAATCGTTGAAAACCTGCATTTGAGACAGGGACATGGGTCAAATCCTTAATTTAGGGGAGATCAGAGAACCGGGACGCGATTGCCGCCGTGCGCTCTGCTTTGGTACCGCCGATGTTTCCTTTTGCGGCCCCGCCGCCACCTCCAGCACCGCCGGCCCCGCCGCCAGATGCCTTACTACCCGCGATCAACGGCGCGAACGCCGTGTCGTTTGCGAATTCTGCTTTCAGCTCATCCAGCGTTGCCGCCGAGAGCTTGCCCTGGGCGTCGAGCACGACCACCACAGGCTTCCCGTCGCGCTGCTCGACGCTCAAACGGCGCTCGATGTGCGGCAACAGGGCTTTGGCGCTACCTGGGATTGCCAGGGCAGACGCGATATCAGTAGCGGTACGGCCGACGGTCAGATCCCGGATCTGAGTGCTCAGCGTTCCACGCTCCTGTTCCAGCATGCCGTTCAGCTCAGCTTCGCGACGGTTGAATTTTTCGGACCAGGACTTTTCAAGCTCTTCGACGTTGCCGGACTTGCGCGCATTCTCTTCGCGCTCCAGGCGGGCTTGGTCTTCGGCGTCCTTGCGGGCCTTGTCGGCAGTCTTCTTCTCGTCCAGCAGTTCCTGGACTTTGGACTTCAGGCCCGAGACATCCTCGGGCTGCGGCAGACCTTCGATGCCGAGGACGTACTTGCCGTCTTTCTCGACGTAGAGCGTTTTAGCGGAGTCATCGAGACCATCCAGAGTGTCCAGCTGATATTTCAAACCCATGTGCTTGTCTCCCAGAGACGATTTGCAGGCCCTGCCCGCAGATATGAAAAAACCGGCTCATGGCCGGCTTGTAGAAATCAAAGGTGGATCAATCGATCAGTTGCCAGTCATCTGCGAGCATGTCGGTCTGAGAGGCGAGCCAGCCCGGCTGCATCTCGCCGGTCGCTGTCTTCATGTTGATGTGAGGATTGATTGTGAATGCGCCAGTGATACCGGCCTTGTGGTACGCGCTACCCTCACGGGCCTCGCTGACAACCGAGCCAGGATCGAGCACGAGCCACATGCCCTTGCCGTTCCAGCCAGCGCGCGCGACCTTGAAGCCTTTCTTTAGAGCCTCGACAGCCAAACCGAAGCTCATGCCATCAGTTGCCCGATAGGCGTTATCGAGTTGCGCCTTGGGCGACCAACTGATGTACCCGGTGTGGTCTGGGTGGTTTGGTGCACCACCATCGGTGTACTCAACCAGATAGCCGTCGTCCGCACCGTTCTCATCGGCAGGCAGTTCCCAGCCGCGATATGCGTTGTAGGCGAGCCGGGTCATGGCCAGAGCTAGAATGATTTTGGTGCCAATGAAGCGCTGAGTCATGAATGTCTCCAGGTTATTTGATGCCCGACCGTTCGAAGGCAAGCGGTTCAAGTGCTCGCATCTGCAAAAGGGTCAGAGGTTTGAAATTGCGATCAAGCTGAAGCTCGGAGAATCGTTCGATGCTCAGGCCGCCTTCGCGGAAAAGCTTGGCGCGGACCAGGCCGATAGCCTTGTCCTGAAACGCCGCCGGCTGCTGCTTTAGCCAGTCGTAATAGCTGAGGTCCGCGCGGACCTGCTGCGGACCGTCATCACCGATGGATGCCCGCGTGGCGTCCTTGGCGAACAGAGCGCTGAAGCGCGTGACTGCCACCACCGTCGAGCGGCAGTTGATGTGGATCGGCGGGCGCGGACCCTCGGTCAGTTTGAACCGCCGCTTGTCGAGCGTCCGGCATTGGCTGGTCGTCTTCGTATCCAGGGTGCTGACCCACTCCACCGCCTGCACGACATCGGCGTTCTCTTTCAGCGTCTCCATGCGCGCCTGGGTGGCGACGTGCTGCACCGCAGTCCGAACAACTGCACCGGCATTCCGATTGGTCGTGGCCAGGATGCCGTCGTTGTACTGGAGCGCCTTGGTGCCCCGAATGTTCTTGATGATCTGGAAGTTGGTCTGGCCTTCGAAGAAGCCCTGCCGGATCGCGCCTGTGAGGCGCTGCCGCTCAGTGGCGGTAAAGCCATCAATGAAAGACTTGAGCAGCTTGCCGCCATCAGCGCCGCGCACGCTGAGCGGGTTGCCGAGGATGGCCGCCCTGATTGCGGCAGCACCCGGCACCGCCGCATCGAACGAGACGCCAACCGGCGCCGCCCGGGTCAGGCTGGTCGCCTCAAACTCGGCTTCGTAGTTGGCAATATCGACCAGGTCGAGGTTCAGCTTCTCGCTGTACCGATTGAAGATGCCCAACAGCAGGCTATCGACCTCACTCAGCAACCGTTCCAGGCGGGCCACGGTGTAATCCGTCAGATCGGTCCGGGTCAGCCGCTCACGTATCGAGCGGTCAATCTCCTTGAGGAAAGGCCCGAACTTGGCGACCTCCCCGACTTCAGTTGCTCGAGGAAAACTGCGTGCCGAATCGTGGCATCAAGGATTGCCTGGTTGGCTGCCATTCGGGATTACCTCGGTGTCGTCCAGAGCGGGCCCAGGGCTTTCAGTTTCCAGTTCGTCGCGGATCTGGTCGTCGGTCTTCTCGGGATTGATCACCCCGCGATCGCGCAGGTACTGCCAGAAGTCGCCCGCCGGCAGCTTGCCGCCCTGCACTGCGTTGAACAGTGCGGTGAGGATCGTTGCGTCCAGGCTGATCTGGCTGAAGTCCTGATTGAGCTTATAGAGTGCTTCACCGGCAGCGTTCGTGAACTCGGCCATCCAGACCAGACACTGGCTGTAGGCCTCGCTGACGTTACTGACCACCAGCGAAAGGACGCTGTGTTCGGCGGCGCTGTCGTTGTCAGCCTGGGTGGCGGTCTTCACCGCGCTGCCCCGCTCGATCAGCCTGGCGCCGAGCGACACCATGTCCTCTTTCTTGCCGTCCATGGCCTCTTTGGCCACGGTGTTCGGCTGAGCCTGCATCATTCCGCACGCCCCACCTTGTGGGAGCAACCACGGCGCGCGCGATCCAAGGAAGATGCCTTGTCCCTCCAGATGGTCGCGCCATTGATCGCTGAGCCCGGACATCCACGGTTGAGGCTGACCCACCAGGTAGGCAGCCTCTTCGTAATCAGCGCTGTTGCGGTAATGGCCGATGTTGATTTCGGCCATGTCGTACAGCGGCGAGTCGTCAATGCTGGTGTCGTTGTTCTCGCTGCCCAGGAATTGGAACGGGATCACCTTCCATTGCTGGCCGGCGCCATTCAGCGGCGAGAAAGGAGCCGTGACCATCGTTGTGGTGCTGCTGCCCTCTTCCCAGACTTCCTGCGTGTAGACGCCAGCAGCATCGAGCCGAAGCACTCGGTACTGCACAGCTTCCTCACTGCCGAAACCATCATCGGTATCGATGTCGACCGTTTCACGCAGCACGACCAGGCTCAGCAGGTGCTGACCACCAACCTTGCGCGTCTTCCAGTTGATGATCGATTCGGCGACGTAGCTGGCAACGCTTGCCCTGGCCCGACCTGATTGCTCGTCCGCCTTGCTCACGCTGCCCGACTTCACGGCAGCGTAATCCACCAGCAGGCCATGGCGGCCGACTTCGAGCAGATGCCCGATGACCGATTGCGACTGCTGGTAAACACTCACGCCCTGCCCGTCGATGTCCTTGGACACGTAGTCGAGTGCGCCGGGAATCGTCAGCGTTGGCCATGTGCGGAAGACCGCGCCTACCAAGCTGTGTTTCGTCCGCCCCGTGGCGTTGTAGAACACGGCGCGCTTCTTGTACGCGTCGTAGCGAGCCTTGTTGTCTGCGCTCTCGTCCGACGCGTTCGGTCGCGGCAGGTAGTGGTCGCCTGCTGCCTTGATGGTTTCCGAGCCTTTGCAGACGTCGCGCACCAGGCGCCAGCGGTTTTTCGCCGCGACGTACTCGGGGCGAGTGAAAGTGACGTCGCTCATCAGCGTGCAAATCCCATTTTGATTTTCGTGGCCGGCTTCCTCGCGCTCTTGGCGACAGCGAAGTACCGGAATGCGTCGGAGCCGTGGGACGTCCAGTCATGCAGTGGCTTGTCTTTCCAGCAGCCCTTCTTGTCGTCCCACTCTTTGCGGTAGTTCTCGAGCGCAGTGATGCCCCCTTCGCACTTCGATTCGTCGAAGGCGCACTTGGACAGAATCTCGCGAACCTGCTCAATGCCATCGTCCACCCCTATCTTCGGGACAACCTGGAACGTCATTCGGTAGACCTGACCATCGATCTCGTAGCCTTCTCGAGCAATGTCTTTACGAGTCTTCGCATCACTGCCGAACTCGCGGTTCTCGATGTCGTGCGGCCCCCAGTGCTCGGAGTAGGTGTAGCCCTTGTCCTTAAGCACCTTCATGTAGTGCCGCAGGCCTTCGCCCGAGTTCTCGTAGTAGTCGATGACGTGATATTCGGTGCCGACTTGACGCACGAACCAGATGGCCGTGGAGTCGCTGACGCCGATATCCCAGAAGGTCATCACCGGCAGGTGGCTGTTGTCCGGCATCACGCCTATGCGTTGCTGGGCGTAGAGCTTGGTCAGTTGCTGCGCGTAATAGGCGCCTTCGACCGACTGTTGGAAGGCTTCGACCGGGATCGATGGGTATTCCCGCTTCATGTCGTCGCCGAGTGTCCTCTCCTTGGCCGCGTACCAGGCGCGCTGGCCGTCATCGGTGACGATCCCGTGCTTGGCGTGCAGTTCGCTGAAGTAATCGGACAGGCGCTGCGGGATGACCACGTCTGTCGGGTCAAGCCAGTAGGCTTTGTTCTTCCACCAGGAGAAGAAGAAAAACTTCCAGTCCAGTAAGCCCAAGGTCACACCAGCCAGTTGCTGACGTTCCGCACTCTGCGAGTAATCGAAGAAGTAGCCGGCCCGACCTTCCGCCGTCGATTCAATCGTGACGAAACAGTCGGTGGCCACGGCCTCAAATGCACCGGTGACGATCTCGCGGGCCTTGTGTGGAAACTTGGCGCAGATCTTCCCGAACTCAGACACATGCAGGTAACGCAGTGTGCCGCCTCGGAATGAAGTGGAGACATAGACCGAGCCGCCCTTACTGAACACCAGCTCACCGGCGGAATCGTTGCTCGCCGGATTGGCGGCGCGGATCTCGGCCGGCAGGTTGTCGTAGGCGTACTTCACCTTCTCCCGGAACAGGCGCTTGGCGTCGTTCAGGGTGTGAGCGATCAGCGCGCACTTGGCAGACTCGAACAACGCGGCATCGAGCTGGATGATGCAGCACTCGGTAGTAAAGCCAAGCTGCCGAGCCTTCAAGATGATGTTCCGGGTGTGCATCCCGTCGAAGTATTCGATCTGCTCGTCCGTCATCCGGAAGCGGACCTTCTTACCCTGCTTATCGTTGATGAAGTAGAGATTGTTGATCCGCCAACGCTTGTCCCGGAGCAGCTTCATGTGCTCGGGCTTCATGTCAGGCGTCCTTCGATAGTTCGTCCATCATTTTCGATAGTTCGTCGGCGTCATTGCCGCCAGTCTTGGTGTCGAGGTCGTAGGCTTGGCGCTCCAGGGCGATCAGGGTCTTCAGCGTCTCGGCCATTTCCTTCATCGTCTTGGAGCGGCCCGGCAGATCGATGATCTTCTGGTACAGGTCATTCCGCTTGTCCTGCCCTTTGTCGTCTTCGGATCGCAGCAGCTCGCCCAACTCTTCGAATAGCTGGCGGTTGTCTGTCAGCCCCTCGAGCTCATCTAGCAGCTTGTTTGCGAGGCGCCGGCCGCGTGAGATGTCGCCGCGGTGGGCCATGCGGATGTTCGCAATGACCTCAGCATTGACCTCGATGATCTCCCGCTCGGTTTCCACTGATTTGCTGGCAACCTGAGTGGCAACCTCTCTTTTGGCAACCAGTGAATCAGCCTTCGCTTTGATCTTTGCCTTCAGGTCCCGCTCCCATCCGTTCGCCTTGGCACGCTTCTGGATCGCGGTGTGAGACACACCACAGGAGGCGGCGATCTCTCTTACGGAAAGCAATCCCGCCCGGTAGGCGCGTTCGATTGCCTCCCAGTCGGGTTGCTTGGCTGTCATAAATTGATTCTTACTGGACGATGTGGGGTTGTATTAACAAGTAGTTGGCGGTATTAATTGGATCCAATCAGCGCGGCCATAAATATGACGTCATTTTTTGGCCGCGCTGATATGAGCACAACGGATTGAGCGCCAACCTTCCTATGAGAAACAGCTATGACCCCAACGATTGGTATTTTTAGTTTCGCGCTAGCGGTTCTGTGTCCAATGCTTTACTTGCTCGCCCGGCAAGCACGGAAGGGGATCGCTTACGCAAATGGCACGGAGGGACCAAAAGAGCGCCCAAGGATTTACTGCGTGGTGTTTGCGATTTTTGGTTTTATCCTGGGGAGCATGTATCAGCCTCTTCACGAGCGTGGCGTTGAGTGCCTGGAAGCATCACAGCCTTTGGTACAATGTGTGGTCTTTCCGGCTCACTGATCCCGAGAGCATTTAGGTTTTCGTGCCGCACTCACCTCCGGCACACCTACCCTTCCGCTCCTTCCAGGATGATCTCGATCAGCTTCTGCTCACCCAGGCGGAACAGCGCAAGCGACTGCATGTCGTCGGCCTTTGGGCCAAACCCAAACACCTCGATGCGACCGCTCTCTGACCGAATGCCCATCACACCGACCGAGCAGGCTTCTCGCTCGCCCGACTCCTGGTCATCGGCGATCTTGCGCAGCGTGCGGACGGCGTCTCGCCAGCCTTCAGGCTTGAACTCCAGCGACTTAGCGGCCATTCATTTCACCATCGGAGAAGTCAGCATCGCTGAATAAGCGAAGGCTCTTGGCGGAAGAAGAGCTTCATCGGTCCGCCCCTCTCATTCAGAGCAACTGGTCTATGGTTAGTGTCTGATCAACTCACAAAGGAAATGGAAAATGATCGAGCGCATAACTGAACAGTTAGTCGTTCAGGCCGCCAGGGAATGGGCGGCGCGTAAAAATAAAAGCGATGCGAGCGCCGTAGCTAATGCACAGGAAAAGATGCTCACACTAAAGTTCAAGCTGACCGACGACGAATACAACCGGGAATTAAAAAAGCTTTACCGTGAGTACGAGAAGTCGTAGCAGACGCGCGTTCAGCCCACCATGATGTTCGTCTGCACCTGGGCGTGCCCGTGCAAAAGAGATACGACAAAGCCCTGAGGCAGGCCGGCTTCCTTGGCAGCGCCTACCGCTTTGGCGATGGCGCTATCCAGATCGGCGATGGCCTTGTTGATGTCTGGGCTCATCGGTAGAGCGTGGCGCAGGCGGGTAATGTTGCTCATGCCATTCTCCAATGTCGCGACACATTTTGTTGATTCGCGAAACGTGTCGCGGATTACGTTTTCGGCTCAAACAGATGGCCGCGCCGGGCCCAGGCGTACAGCACAATTCCGGCATGGATCATCACGCCGAACGGGTTTACCCAGTGCCCCTGCAGCGCAGTGACGAACGCGCCGAATGCACCGATGGCCACCAGGTAGAACGAGATACTCAGCAGTGGCTGGTCAATCGGGCGAACGCGGCGAAGGTAGTCCCCGGCGGCAATTACCACCAGGACACAAAGAAAGGCTTCAGCCCCACTCAGGATCGTATTCATCCGGCTGCTCCTGTGGTGCCGAACTTCCCTGCCAAGGCCTTCAGGCCCGGGATGATGTTCATGGCCAGCAGGCCAATCAGGAAAGCCACGCCGTTCTGGGTGTCACCATCAACCGGTAGGTTGAAGTAGTGCACCGCCAAAGGGGTGGTGAAGATCGCCGAAGCGAATCCGGTGAAGACAGCCCAAGCGGCCTCTCTCCGGGTAAGGCCTCGCAGAAACGTCAGGGACAGGATTGCCCCAGCGAATCCAGCGATCGCAACGCCGTACTTGGCCATAAGCAAGCCTGCGGCAGTGCTTGTTGGTTCTGCCATAGGAAGCTCCATAAACGAAAAGGCCCCGCTTAATACGAGGCCCGAAATAGGTGGAATTTGAGGCATAAAAAAGCCCCGACATGCGGGGCCCCGAATTAAACATCACTTACCAATATCTGCGGGCCGGAAGAGCCAGAGAGGCAATGAGGCCAACGCCTGAACCGATCAGCACTCCCCAAAAATCGGCCTTAAACAAAGACGCTGCTGGTAACATCTGGCGCGCCTCCAAGAGGCTTACAAAATCGCGCTGATCAGTGCCGAAAACTACGTGCCATCCATTAGGCACGATCAGCAGAAGCACCATAACCGCCCCGGCAACGTAATACGGCCAATTACCATCCAGACTGAAGTATTTCTTCGCGCAAAAGATCCCACCTACAAGCAGTACCGACCAAAAGCCAGTGAAAGCAAACTGCTTAAATAGATCAAACCCATCCGAAATTTCAGAAAACATTACGCAACCCCGTCAAATTATTGAACTTCAGACAGAACAATAAATTGACGGCGCTAGTAATGGCAATACGCCACAGACAAAAAACCCGGCTCGATGGCCGGGTTCAGGTATTCATGTGCGTGTTGCGTGAATTGCGCACTATGGGAAAATTACCGCGAAACACTCGACATGTCAATGTGTTTATGCCGCGCTTTCTTCATTTTCCGAGTGAATCACCTGCCAAATTGGCTGCTGAGCGTCAAGATCCACTTCCTTGATCACCTCTTTCAGGGAATCCCACACCTCCTTCCAGTCCCGAGCCCATTGAGTGATCTCGATTACCACGCCGTAGAAGGCCTCTATCTCTTCAGCGATGCGAACCGGACCCCACTCAGCAGCCCGGCTCACCTCCCCTTTGTATGATCGCAAGGCCATAGTTATAAGGCATTCGGCCTTGATCTTCTTGGCATCGGACAGGCCAGAGAAATCAGCCTTTGCCGAAATTAGCTTTTCGGCATTCATGACGTGGCGCATGTTCAGTACGGGGTGATACAGGTAGTGCCCAAACTCCCGCACCTGGAACGGCAAAGTGTCGATAGCGCGCTGGATCTTCCCCATCGTGACCAGGTGCGCGGCCCGAGCGGTTGACCGACCGATAGGCTTCCGCCGTGTTTCGCTGATGCTGATCCGCTGGCGGGTGGCGAGAATCCGCTCTTCTTTGTCGTCCCCCATCGCGGCAAACACGACTTCGTGCTGCCTGGCTCGGGTCTTTTTCAGCACTGCCGCCGACTGCGCGGAGTCGATAGCCGCTGCGGTGATGGAGGCGTTCGATTCGTGTTGAGAGTCAGTCCATGCCTGACGTGCTCCGACTAGCTTCATGCTACTTCCCTCTTCAGTTCTTTTGTCTTCGCCTGGTAGTCGGCCTTGATGGTTTTCAAATCTTCAACGGTGTAGCGCTTCGGTTCGTGCGGCCCCTCCAACCAATCCACCTTTTCGGTGCCAATGCGCTTCACCAGCTCAATGCGGTAGTTCACGATGTCGCCGGATTTGTGCGTGTTGCATGGCGAGCATTGTCGATGGCAGTTCAGCGGCTCGAAGCGCAGCGCCGGATTGCTCCCGACCGTCCGGTAATGCCCTGCGTCGTACTTGCCCTGGTGGTGCCGGCCGCAACTGATGCATGGCAGTGCCGTGTCACGCTCGCGCACCCAGGCGTTAAAGGCGGTCTGAGCCTCTTTCATGTACTGCCCTTTCGGCTTGATTCGCTCCTTTGCTGCGCGGACCTCCTTGCGGCCGAGATCCGCGATCGCTTTGCGTGCCCTCTCCTTGTTCACGTCCTTGATGGCCAGGCCACACTTGGGGCTGCACACGGCCTGACCCAGGCGCTGCGGCGTGAAACTGATGCCGCACGCTGGGTTCTTGCAATTCTTCGGCTTGGGCTGCCTGACGATCATGCAGCCTCCTTGCTGAGCAAATCGGTAAACACCACGCCTTGTCCGGTGAAGAACGTAGCGATGCGGTCGGTGTACTGGATGCCCTGAGAGCGATTGAACAAGCTGGTGACGGGGAAGCCGTCAGGGCCGAACAGCTTGCACTCACCCATCATGGTCAGCTTCGTCTCGTACGGCAGATGGCGCATGACCCGATACCAATCCGCCTGAAACCCCGCATCCTCGTTCAGCAGGATCTGCACGCCGAAGTGCAACTTGCAGTAGCGCCGGGCATCAGCCGCATCGCCGATCTGGGTCATCTCGGCGATTCGCTTGTACATCCCGAACCACAGCGAGTTCTGGTCGAGGGTGCGGTCCTTGCCCGGGCGCAGGGACACCACGACGAACTTCTTGTCGCGGTACATGGTGGTCAGACTGGTGATTGCCTCGGTGAGTTTGGCCTGGCAGTTGACGCTGATTTTGTCAGTCATGCTTCCACCTCTTCAGCCAAAACCGATGCCAGGGTCGCGATCTCGAACCACTTGGTCCAAAACACGTCCTGCCGCTCGCCCGACTCGTATGCGATGAAGGTGGTGTGGCCCTCCTCTGGCAATCCGAGATCAGCTATCACTTCGGCAACGGCGTCTCCGATCAAGCCAAAATCATCGGCCCCCAGCCAGTTGCCCAGCAGATGGGTAACGCGCACCGTGTATTCGCCTTCCTCGATGTCGCAGCCGCATTCGGTTTCAATGGTGATCTTGAAAACCTTCTGGTCTCCGGCGCGATCCTTGAGGCGGGAGAAATCGTATTCCTCGAAGCTGGAGATACGAGCCCTCTCCAAATCTTCAATAATCGTATTCAGAGCCTCATTCTCCGCCTTGAGCTGCCCCGCACCACGCTGCACGGTTTCCGACTGAGAGCGCAGCGCGCCGTTCTCCGCGCTGACATGGCCGAACTGGGTGGCAATGTGTTCTTCCAGCGACACCTGATCTCGCTGCCAGTCGATATCGTCATGGAAATAACCGAAGCGCGCGCAAAGGTTGCGGTGGAAGTTTTTGAAGTCAGCCTCAGCCGGCCGTTTCAGTTCGCCGTGATCAGACATGGTCTACCCTCCGGATTTTCAACATATCGAGAAGTTGGTAACGAGCCGCGCTCGCGCAGGTAGGGATTCCCTGAATTTCCAGTAGGCGCGCCTGGAGCAACGCGCCGAACTCATCAGCCCGCTCCACGTCGGTCTTCTGGCTGTCGTGACCAATACCGACGGCGATGTCCTCGAGCGGCTGGCCGTTGACCAGCATCCGAATCGTGATGTCGTAGGCGCGGTCGAAGATCTTGCTGGCCTTCTCCGATGTCAGATCTGCAAGGTTATGCATTTCGCACTGGAGCGCCGCATGACGCACAGCCGGATGCGACCACTCGCGGGAAGTACGCCGAGCCGGGTGCAGGTTCAACAGCGCTTCACGAAACGCCTGGTCGTGCGATGGAATGCCCATCATCGCCGGCGTCGGCAAGCACCACTTGATGAACTTGCCTACGCTCGGCGCGAAGTCCGTCCCGCTTTGACGGCAGTTCTGCAGGCCGTACCGGATCTGCTCCAGGGTATTGATCTCGGCAACGATGAAGGCCTTGGTCCAGCTGCGTTTGGCTGCGCGCAGGGCGTCATCGTCAGGCCAAGCCTGCTTCCACGCCGGGAAGATCGCCTGCAACTCCTTGAAAAGGGCATTGACGACTTCCACGGTACCGGGTGGCAGGATCTTTGGCATGACCGGCATGGGTGCCGGCTGATAACTCGCAACGGCGGATCTCATGTCCGTGGTGGCGCCGACGATGCTCATCAACTGGGCGGCGCTTCTTGGCGGCTTAGGCTTGTTGCTCATAGGCCGCCACCGATGTCATTCGCCCATGTCTGGTCATCAAAGTCTGGGCCGTTGGCCTGACGCTGCGGTCGAAGCTGGTGGACATTGCTGCCCGTGGGCGCCGGCGCCGGCACTTCGTCTTCCCAGCGCTTGCCGTTGAGCCACGTCGAGGCGTGCGGGATGAACTGGCCGTTGTCCTTGGTCCAGTCGACGCTGAGGCTCTGTGCGCCCAAGGCTTGGATCATGGCCTCGAAAAGCTCTGCGGACAGATCAAGCTTGTCCCAGGCCTTGCGAGCAGCGTCCTTGCTCACCTTGCGGGGATACAGCGCCCAGAACCGTGCGAAAAGCTCCGCAGGATCGACCGCATCATCGCCAAAAGGCTTTTGATCTTTATCTTCTCTTCTCTTCTCTTCTCTGGTCCGCTTTTTGTCCGCATCACTAGCGGACATATTGCGGACAGACTCACCGTTGCGAGTGTTGCGCTTGCGCTCGTTGTCGTTGGCTCGGCGCTTTGCACTCTTGCCGTTGTGCTCGTCAAAGCGAGGCATTACAAGGCTTCCGGTGTCATCGAGGGCGGCCCACTCGACGTCGATCATGGCCTGGGTGAAGCCTGGCCAGCCGATGACAGCATCCATCGCGTCAGTGGTGTAGCCAACAAGCACACCATCATCACAATGGGTGTCGAAGATGCTCCAAGCGATGTGCAGTCCGCCAATGATCCGAAGTCTGTCCGCTTGCAATGCGGACACCATGCGGAAAACTTTCGGATGAGTCTGAAGTTCGATGCGCATTTTGATCCAGTCTCCAGCCATTACGCGGCGTCCTGTGTGATGGTGTCCGCGTCGTAACGCTCGACAGCACGAACGGCCAGCTTGAGCTTGCGCTTAGCTGTATTGGCGGCTTGGCGGGCGTTGCAGCGGGCGATATAGAGGTGGCGAGTCGCATCGATTACCGGAAGAAATTCTTCGACTTCCGGATTGATTGGACGGCGATCGTCAAATGGGCGGCCATGCTCTTCGAAGAAGTCGACATAGCCTTGATCCAGGCGGCGCTGGGCTTCGGCCAGATCGTCGATGGCGCGCTGATGGGCCATTGCGCGATCAGCAACACGAAGTGCCAGTTGAAGGCGTTCGGTGGTGATCACAAAGCACCTCCGAGCAGGTCCGCATCACGGCGAGCCCACAGAGTCTGGAGCTTGGTAAGCCCCTTGCCGGTTACACGCGGAGTGGAAACGATCGTCTTGCCGTTCTCGGGGTGTTCGAAGGTGCTGAGCTTTGCAGTCAGGTAGCCGGATTCAATCGGGCCCTGCATCGGTTCGTTTTTGCGGACGGTGACCCAGCGACGCTGGCGCAAGAACGCCATCAGGCGGTTCTGGCCGGTGCCGATTAGCTTCGCGGCTTCGGCCACCGAATAGGTTTCGTGCGTGACGGTCACCGCATCGAAGAAAGCTGTCTTCGGCGCGTCGGCGGCGACCTTCTGCTCGAGCATCAGGTTTTCATGGGAAAGCTCGGTGTTGTCCGCTTCCAAGGCGACAACCTTCTTAACGTTGTCGGTGAGCAAGGCAAGTAAGGTGCGCGGGTCGTTGAGGGCTGCGGCGTAGTCGAAGGTTGGCTTGGCCGAAAACTCTTCCAGTTGCTGCCAGCGATCTACAAGTGCGGCAGTGAACTCAGGGCTGAGCTGCGCAACGACGACGAAGCTGTCTCGCTTGCAAACGAGGTACTCCGAGGCCGGACGACCCAGGCCGTCGAGGTATTCCACCATTGGTGGAGAACCAATTGTCTTTCGGTTAGCCAATCTTTCGATGGTCCGCTTCACGCTGTCGTGGCGAGACTCGACCAGATCTGCGATTTCGCGGGAAGACATCGTGGTCCGCGACACGTTTTCGGAACTCACAAAACGTGTCGCGACATGGTTCGGGGTATTGCTTGAAATTGGTTGGCTCTGCATAATCGGTCTCAACTAGTGGTAATGAATCAGCCGGGGCGCAATCCCGGTTTTTTTGTGCCCGGATTCAGGCGATTTTCAATTTCGGTCGGTGCTGGTCGAGCAGTGCTTCTGCCTTCCGGCCGAGCTCCCCTGCCCTCGCTTCCACCTGACGGCATTGCGTGGCGAACGCCGGCAGATGCGGCAAGTCCTCTTCGCACATCACCTGGTCGTCAAATACTTCGCTGCCCGTATCGATCACATCGCCCAAAGCGCGAATTAGTGCGCCGAAGCTTTTGTTAGCGCATTGGTCGCTTGTCATCTGGCGAGCGCCGATCAGTCCGTAGCGGCCAGCCAGTTCGTTGATGCAGTGATCGCGAAACTCAGGCTCTAGAGCGTTCACCCATGACTCTTCCAGCCAAGACGGCATGTCTTGATCACCGGACAGCCAGCGCTGGACACGCTTCAACCACCGGCCGGTCGCCTTCACGAACTCACCAACATCGTTCAGCTCTGTCAGCGCGCCGAAGTCCGGCACCTCTTTAGCGGCGGCCTTGTCCGGGCACGCCAAGTGCAGTTCACGGCTCAGAGCCTGAGCAAAATCGTCCTGGCTCAGGCTGGTGCGTGCGATCTGGTTTGCCGCGTGTGCGACCAGAACTTGGTCACGGGTTTGCGCGCTGTGTCTTGGACTGGACGTTTCCATGGGGACTGCTCTCTTCTAATCTGGCTTCAACGGGTCAGCGACGGTGCTGGTTGTCAGGCGGCTACTTGGGGTTTTGACTCGGTGAGAAGCTCGTACAGATCGGGCCGCAGGCCGGAGATGGTCAGATCTCCACTTGTTGCGGCTTGAAGCTTTTTCGAAAGCTCCAGTGAAGGCTTCCGATGACCGCCCGCAATTTGGTAGAGGTAGCCGACGCTGGTGCCTGCCGCTGCCGCAACTCGATCGCGCTCAGGTGCGGTCGCCTTCTTGAGCCACTCTTGCATTTGGGTGGTCATGGGTATTCTCCGTTTATCTCGCACAGAGTTTAGCCTTTGGCTAAATTATTTAGCAAGCAAGAGTTTAGCTCGGAGAATATTTATCATTTAGCTAAGAGCTGCAATCATTAGCGCATGGATATTTACGCGATCAGAAAGCGCAACCTGGAAGCCCTCGCAGGCAACAGAAAGCGAAAAGAATGTGCGGAGAAATGGGGAACATCGTCTTCGGTGTTGAGCCAGATCCTCTCCAAAAACCCGGTCAGGAACTTGGGGGATGAGCTCGCGCGCAGGATTGAAGCCGCCGAAGACCTGCCGAAGGGCTACTTGGACAATGTCCGAGATATGTCACTGGTCGCTGAGTCAGCGACGGAATCTCAGCACACAGATCTAAAGGATATTGCTCTCTGGGATGACTCCACGCCTATCGATGACGACGAAGTTTCTGTGCCCTTCCTTCGTGAAGTCGAGCTTGCCGCCGGCTCTGGCCGCTTCGTCATTGAGGAAAGCTCTAATTCTTTCCTGCGGTTCGGAAAGCGAAGTCTTCGTCAGAACGGTGTCCAATTCTCAAATGCAAAATGCGTGACCATTCGTGGCAACAGCATGCTTCCGATACTGAGAGATGGGGCAACGGTGGGAATCAACACCGGCATCACATCGATCTCCGATGTTACTGATGGCGACCTGTACGCGTTAATCCACAATGGACAGCTACGCGTGAAGCAGCTCTACAGACTCCCGTCAGGTGTTCGCCTGCGCAGCTTTAACCGCGAAGAACACCCCGATGAGGACTACACGTTCCAGGACATCCAGGATGAGCAGATCAGCATCCTCGGGCACGTTTTCTGGTGGGGTATGTACGCCAGGTAGGTCGCATTTGCCATAAATTGACACCGGGTGACCTGGTCGGCAATTTCGGCAAATTAATCATCAACCGATTATTGACTTAATTGACTAGGAAATGCAGGAGGCGCCATGCCCCTCACCAAACCAAATCAACAGCTCCGGCGCGACCTAAAAGAGGCTGCCGCCCTTCTCAAGTGGTCCGGAGTCGATCTCATGCAGGTGGCTGTGCGGCTTTCAGAGTCCGGGCATGAAGACGACGCCAAAGAGCTGCTGAAGATCGCGTCGAGTTACCAGGATGTCGAGGATCGGCTGGCCGGTTACGCTGATGAGGTGAAGGCGGGAAGGATTGTGCGGGGAAAGGCCGAGTAACAGTCCGAGAGATTTGGTCATGTGGCCATCACAAGGGAGTGAAGTTGGTGACAACTATTAAGTTCAGTTATCGAGATGCGAAAGGGAATTTGAGCGAGAGGGAGCTGACCCAATGGTCAGAAAACTCGCTTTACCTTCAGGGTCGCTCCTCCAGCGATTCATTCCCAAAAACCTTCCGAAAAGACCGCATAGTCGAGGTTTTGCTTGGTGCGGAGCTACTTCTCAACGATACCGCTCCGCCCGCTCCTAAGCTCCAGCCAAAGCTGGCGGCGTCTGCGCTCGCGTTACAAGCCGCTTCAAGCACGCCTAACCCCAAGTCGCCGCTCGGCGGAATAAATCAAATTCTTTTCACTGGCTTCGCGGCCGCGCATCGGGCCGAACTCGAGCAGAAGGCTCTGGACTTTGGATTGAAGGTTATGAGCACTCCAGGTAAAACGCTGACTTTTCTCTGCTATGGCGATAACGCAGGACCGACCAAGGTCGCTAAGGCGCTTGAAGCTGGGGCTTTTATCATTGATTCAGAGCAGTTTTTGAGCCTGGTCACGACTGGCGAGCTGCCTTAGCCGGGCTGGCGAAATGAAGGCTTAATCACTTCCGACGAAATCATGCGCTGACCTCCCCCTGCTGAATGATCCAAAAGACAATTTGAAGCCCGCCAAGTGCGGGCTTTTTTGTGCCTGAAATTCCACCTCCCTTGCCTCAACGACAACAAAGAGCTAAACGAAAATATGCACATGCTAAATTTTTTAGCAGAAAGATATTGACGCAATGTTTAGCTTGGAGCTAAATTATGTTCAAGCCATCAAGCAACACCGGCCCAGCAACGAAAGCCGCACCGCTCTTTAGCGATACCGCTTCACCTTGCCGGATCACCACCGGCCCAGACTCAAAGGCAGCGATGAACCGGCCTAAACGGTTCAGAGGGTTGGCAACTGACCCGGGCGTGCAGCGTAAAACGCCAAGAACAGTTATCCAGCGGGAGAACAAGCCGAAAGGCCCGTGGCTGGAAGAACAATTTGAGATAGGCCGGAGATCGACGCCAGTAGCGGGTCACGGCGGAAAGCATCACTGAAGCCCGTTCAATGAGCGGGCTTTGGGATGACAACCGAGGGCAACACGATGGAAAGCAAAATTCAGCAGTTGGCCCAGACGATGGGCGTGAGCGAAGCGGATGTTCTGTTGTTCGCTCAACTGGCCGTAACGCAGCTCAAGGCTGGCAAGGAAGGCGTCGAAGCCATTAATGCGGCATCCGAAACGATGACCGCGCTTTGCCACCGCGCCTTCATCAATAAGGACGACTTCACCGTAACGCTTTACGACATGGTCGCAGCTTGACGGACCTTTTCCTGATGCACCTGGTGACGGGTGCATTGGGAAAACAACCGGGCATCGGAGAAAGGCGAAATGATCATCATCGAAGACGACTTCACAAGCGGTGCGCAGGTGAGCATGGAGATGGACAAGGAGGCGGGTGAGCTGTTCGTTTTTCACTGCCCTTCCGGCCAGGGCTGCAAAGTTAGTAAATGGCCGCTGGATAGCTACCACATGCCCATTGCCATGGCGCATTACGAACAATGTTGCGAGGTAGAGCGTAGTTGAATGACGGACCTTTTCACTGATGCGCCTGGTGACGGGTGCATTGGGAAAACAACCGGAGCGAGACAATGAACGAAGCCCAGACAAAACAGATTCAAGATATTGTTCAAGAGATCGCGACTGATGAAAGCATCAGCTTTGATGAGGCTTTCGCAATCGCGATGGGTATGTTGAAGTTTCATGCCGACGGCATGCCTAAAGGGAGAAAGGCGTCCGGCTGCGGAGGATCATCTCAAGCGGGAAGCAGCCAGCCCGACCAGTCGCTGGACTGACTGACAAATATTGACGGATCGCGCGGATGCGAAAACGGTGAAGCAATCAGCCTGACCTTTTCCCTCAGGTCGTAGGCAGTTAGGCTACTTGAGCCGAAATAGGTGCCTGGCGGCATTTTCCTAAGCCCGTCGCCACCCTGAACTGTTCTCTTCAGTCCAAGCGCCTCCAGCCCCTTGTGGAGGTCTATGTAGTCCTCGCTATCGGCCTTGAAAATCTCAACTCGCACCATGTATTCCGCCATTACAACATTCCTTGTGTCGACTGTGGAAGTCGAAGCATATGGTTTCCCCTCGACTGTGGAAAGCGAGGAAGCAGGGAGCCTGCCCCTGTAAAAACAGGTGCCATGTCAGCCTAACGATAACTGCCCTATCCTCTCTATGAGAGTACGTCGGGTTGTGAACTGACCACCTGCTGCATTGGCTCGGCCTCAGGTATGAGAGCCAGACGGATCACACACCCATGCGACGCTGCCTACCTCAGTTCGAGATGGGGCCGCCGATAATGATGTTCTTGCTTCCGCATTTGCAAACAGGAATACGAGCCTCAGACCGCCCTCGATAATATTCATAATCGCTTGCAGGGACAGTATCGAAGCCCTGCCAGTGCTCCTCTGTTCTCCCCCAGTCGTCCGAGCTACTGATGCACACGCCTTCGTGTCCACAACTCTCGCAGGTCGCTTTGCGACTGCTGTCTGACCAGCTCATGTTGACCTCCTTTTCATTTACGGCTTTCTGAAATTTAGCAGACCTTTCGCCTTTTTCTACCCGACACCACCCGCATGCACTCCCCTCCGCGCCCAACGGCAACCAGCGGAACGGATGAGTGCAGCCGAGTGTTGTTGGATCAACACCCGCCACTTTGGAGCCGACCATGTCAGCACTGCGCAAGCCAATTCCCGAAGATGACTTTCTCGAAACTACAGCCGGCCAGGACTGGTTGGCTGAGTCGGTAGAAGAATTGATAAGCCGGCGCAACATCGAGGCGCCTAACGCAATGGGCCGAAACAAGGTACTGGTCAATGCCGACCACTTGCCGGAGGCGTTGGCGGATCACATGACCGCGCAGCCTGATCCCGATCGCTACATCGAGAAGATCTTGATCGAGCTGGTTGGTCGAGAGGACGACAGCTTGTTGCATCGCTGGGCAGTCCGCGCAATTGGCGGTGACCCACTGACCATCCGCGCCATGGCAGTCGACCTGATCGCTGTGCATGCCAACGCGTACCGCGATACAAAACGAGAAAGCGATCGCCTCGAGCGGGAATGCGGATTTTGAGCCCGCACATTCTGATCGACCAAGCCCTTGAGGGAGTGGCCACGCCATTCGGCGCAGAAGACATCAGCCTACTGGTCCAGGCACTGATCACACGCCTCTTCACCGACGGCGCGATCACCATCGACGAGTTCAACCACTACTGCAAGCGGCTGCGCGACATCTGTCAGCGGCGCAAGGAGACGGCATGAGTACGGCACCGGTTAAATCGCTGATCGACGAGCAGCTTGAAGAAATTGAGTTCGCCGGAAAAACCAAGGACTCTGCGTTGCGCCTCGCGGCGCGGCAAGGGTTCGCCGGCGCCCCTCTACAGTATGGCTGGGTCGCGCCGGGCGTCTGGCTATTGAGATATAAGGCTAATTCGCCAAGCTAAAACGCAATCTAACAAGTACCACCTCGACGGGCTTCCAATAATGCTGCCAACTCGGTGAACTCTTTTGCCAAGTCTCTAAGGAATTCGGCGTCCCGTGGAAGTTGAATTTTGTTATCTGCCTTATCGGCGGCCTTTCCTCCGTACTTCACAGTTATAGATTTTCTGTCAGACATAACGTTCAACTTATCAACCTGAGCAGTTTCGCTCTTACCGTCGACATCTACTAGATACGTCTCTGGCTCAGGAAAGTCGATCCAGAAACCGGGTGGATTTGTTCTTGATGGCATGATCATTCCCTCGATTTTATAGAACGAAGTAGCTTACCACTCGACATTGTAGGAAGCGCCCCTGCAATGGCATGGCGCAAGGCAGATGCAGCATGACACCCCGACAACACACCAGACGTTTCTTCTTCTGGCGCAGCTCGTTCTTCGCGCTCGCCACCTGCACCGCCCTCATGTTGTTCGGCGCCCTTTCCGCGCCGCCCCCTCAATAGCTCACAACCTTAAACGCTGCGTGCATCGCGGCAAGGAATCCGTATGTCCGCAGAGCGTAAACCCAGCCAAGTTGTGGAGGGTGTTGAGTCGAGCGTGGTCACCACCATCGATCAGCGCCGATCGCCAAATGTCGCAACCGAGGTTGCAGCGCAATCTAACGACGCTGCCAGCATCATGTCCGTGATCATCCAGGTAGCCGCCAATCCAAATGTCGATGTCGGCAACATGGAGCGGCTGATGCAGATGCATGAGCGCCACGTCGACCGACAGGCTTCAGCAGCGTTCAGCACTGCAATGGTCAGCGCGCAGAAACGAATCAAGCCGGTGACGCGTAATGCAGTCAACAAACACACCGCCAGCACCTACGCCACGCTCGAAGATATTGACCGAAAGATCAGCCCGATCTTCACCGAGGAAGGTTTCTCGCTGTCCTTCGGCACTGCCGATTCCCGCCTGCCTGGTCATCTCCGCATCACTTGTGAATGCATGCACGCCGGCGGCCATACGAAGCTCTACCAGCTAGACCTGCCGATTGATGCCGCCGGATCTGGCGGCAAGACAAACAAAACCGGTGTTCAAGCGAACGGCTCGACGATCAGCTACGGCCGGCGATACCTGACCCAGATGATTTTCAACGTCACCACGACCGATGACGACGATGACGGTAATTCGGGGCTCTACCCGCAGCGGCGTCGCCGCCGGAACCTGAAGCTCTTCCTCCCTACCCTCCCGAAAAGTTCGCCGAGAACTTCCCTAAGTGGGTCGCCATGATTCTGGGCGGACAAAAAACTGCTGAACACATCGTCGTGATGCTCGGGTTTAAGGCATCTCTAACCGAGCACCAGAAAAAAACCATCCTCGCAATCATCGCGCCATCAAAAGAAGGAGACGCATCTTGAAAATCCATTCGGTAATCCAAGGCTCCGAAGCCTGGCATGCGCTCCGCGCCAACTACTTCACCGCCTCCGAGGCGCCAGCCATGATGGGCGCCTCGAAGCAGATGAAACGCACCGAACTGCTTAGTGCTAAAAAGACCGGCCTCGACCGCGACGTGTCGTGGTGGGTGCAGAAATACCTGTTCGACAAAGGCCACGAAGCTGAAGCCATGGCCCGCCCGATTCTGGAGGCACAGATCGGTGAAGACCTCTTTCCCGTTGTCGGTACCGATGGCGACCTGCTCGCCTCGCTCGACGGCTGCACCATGCTCGGCGAGACGCTGTTCGAGCACAAAATGTGGAACGAACAACTGGCCGCCGACGTGCTGGCCGGCAACCTGGACCCGCACTATTACTGGCAGCTCGAGCAGCAGCTGTTGGTGAGCGGCGCCGAGAAAGTGATCTTCGTTTGCTCCGACGGCACTGAAGACAACTTCGTGTCGATGGAATACACACCGGTACCGGGCCGCGCCGCGACGCTCGTCGCTGGTTGGAAGCAGTTCCAAGCCGACCTGCTCGACTTCACTCCGATCGAGGTCATGCCTGAGGCCGTCGGCAAGACTCCGGATAGCCTGCCCGCACTGCGCATCGAAGTTACCGGCATGGTCACCGCCAGCAACCTGGAGCAATTCAAGGCACACTCGCTGGCAGTCTTCGCGTCGATCAACACCGAACTGGAAACTGACCAACACTTCGCCGACGCCGAGAAAACCGTCAAGTGGTGTGCTGATGTGGAAGAGCGCTTGGAAGCAGCCAGGCGACACGCGCTGAGTCAAACGGAATCCATCGACCTTCTATTCCGCACAATCACCGAGATCAGCGCCGAAGCGCGCGACAAACGACTGATGCTCAACAAACTGGTGACGGCCCGCAAGCTGAGTATCCGCCAAGACATCGTCATGGATGCCGCCAAAGCACTGCAGGCTCACATCGACCAGATCAACACGTCGCTGGGCGGCAAGGCTCGCATGCCGGCGGTGCCCGCCGATTTCGCCGGTGCCATCAAGGGTAAGAAGTCCATCAGCAGCCTGCGCGATGCCGCCGACTCGGAGCTGGCCCGGGCGAAGATCGCCGCCAGCCAGGTCGGCGACAGCATTCGCGCCAACCTGGCCAGCTATGACGAGCTCGCCGCAAACCATGCGTTCTTGTTCAACGATCTCCAGCAGCTCGTACTGAAGGCGAACGATGACCTGGTCGCGCTGATCAAGGTGCGGATCGCCGACCATCAGAAAGCCGAAGAAGTGAAAGCAGAAGCCACGCGGACGCGGATTCGAAACGAAGAGCTGCAGCGGATCGAAGACGAAGCGAAGGCGAAAGCCGTAGTCGCGATCATTGTTGAACCTGCTGCTGTCGAAACTCCCGCACCAGCGAAAGCTGCTCCAATTGTTCAGGCCGCGCCGAAGCCTGCTCCAACGCAAGCCAGCCAACCGGTGGCGATGCAGGCAGACGTCTATGACCTCGAAGCGCTGATCAAGGCCGTCGCCTATGGCCAAGCCCCAATCTCGATGCTGACCGTGGACTGGGAAAATCTCGACGCACTTGTCGCGGACCAGGGCGCCAAGTTCAGCATGGCCGGCGTGAGGCTGGTGAAGGTGGCCGCATGATCAGCAACCACCTCAACATCATCAACGAGCGCCAGCCGGCAGCCAACGAACTTGCCGCCCAGGTAGCGCAGTACCTGGCTACGGGCGGCGAGATCCGAGCACCGAAGTCCAACGCCCCGATGAGATCGTTATCCAATGGGTGCCAGCCTCCGAACTTCCAACGGCCCGCGGTGAAATCCGAAACGTCGGAGCAGGTTTCGCGGATTCGCGCCCTGGCCAAAACCCTGAACCGGGCCGAGATATGCGAGAAGGAAGGCATATCGACGGGGGTTCTTCGAGGCATCGCCGCTCGTTACGCCATCGACTTCACGGCAGGCCCCAAGAAGGCCTTCGCGCCGAACAAAACAGCGCCTGAATCTGACGCAATGCTGGTCACCCAGGTGAAGGCTTGCATAGCGAAAGGCATCAACCGAACGCGGTGCTGCGAAGCCTTGGGCATCAGCTCGACTCTGCTTTACCGACTGATCAAGGATTTCGACATCGATTATCCGAAGCTGGAGCCGGCGTTTCGATGAAGAGCCGGCCACAACAACGCAAACGACAAACCTGGCTGGCGCTGCCGGCCAGTGGCATAGAAGAGGTTGGCCATGGCCAAGACTGGACAAGAGCGATCAGCGAAGGCCGCCGAGAAGCGGATCGAGTACGACGAGAAGGAATTGCGGCACCGGGTCAGGCTCGGCACCCGGCAGATGCTTGATGATCTGATGTCCTGGAACGATATCGAGGAAATCAGCGAGGCAGTGCAGAACCTGATCCTGAACGCTCATGCGCTCGGCCCTACTCTTTCCTATCAGGCGATTGGCAGTCCGCGCCACAAAGTGCTAATAAGCGAAAACGTGGCGCGGATGTTTCGAAATGAGAGCATGGCCGAGCTGAAGCGCGATCCTGGCGATGAAAATTTCTCGCCAGCCTGATAATTCAGAGGTCACTTTTCTTTTTTTGGTGGTTGCACTTTAGGCATTGGCAAAGTGTTTTGTACCGGCGGCAACCCTCGGTCATTGGCTTGGGTTGGTCCCGATGGCCGCTTGTGACCGGTGGATGGTTTGTTATCACTCATATTGAAGCTCCTGATAATGGCTTTTGAAATATTTCCGCATTTGATCTTCTGCCTTAGCCATCAGCTTTTCATTTTCTGGAAAAACCATTCCAGAAAAAGCTGACTTCATTACAGCAGATTTTTTCTTCCGTATTGCAAAGCGTTTTTCATTGATTTCGCGCTCGGTCAGATTTCCCTGAGCTACGTCAAACCAGCCTTTTTCAGCATCATCGGCCAAAAGAGAGAGCTCTACTCCTGCGGAAGCCAGAGGCTTAATTCGCGACTTGAAAGGGAGAAACTTATAAACCACCGATATGACCTGAGTGACCATAATAAAAAACGCCCAGACAAAAGCGTAATCCTTCCAGATCACCCACCCGCCTATGCTCGCCGATGATGCAACTGCCAGAATGATGCCGATCCATCGCTCAATAGACTCGGACCCCAGCTGATACAGCTCCAAGTAATAAACGTGCGCCTTAAGATTTTGCAACTCAACCCAATACTGTTGTTGGTACATCGGGAGTCCTTCTTCGATTCGGTCCCGACTATAGCAAAATGCCATCCATTGTCGATGGAGCCCCACCACCAATCCCCTCTGTCGCATCCGGTCACGGAGGGCGGCGCCTACCCGAGGTAACCGCAATGCCCGTTCTCCACAGCGTAATCCACAAGATCGACAAAAAGCCCGACGGCACCCCGGCTGTTCTGTTCCTCGGCGGCGCCGAGCAGGTCGAGAGTCAGGCCCGCGACAATCTGATGAATCAGTTCAACGAAAGCTACAACGCCACCGCTGGCAAAGGCTGGGGTTTCTTCCACTCTGAATCTGGCGCATACCCGCTCAGCGGCTGGCTCGTCAAGTACTTGGCAGGCGGCTCCGCCTTCTTCGACTTCAGCGTCACCGCCGTCGAGCACCTGACCCGGTTGATGGAAGAGTCGAACCTGAGCACTGGCGGGCACGCCCTCTTCTGTCACTACCAACAAGGCCTGACCGATTACCTGATCATCGCCCTGGTTCAGGAAACGGAAGCGGTGACCATGACCGAGGAGCTGCACCTGATGACGGTAAAGCGCTTGGACCTGGACCATATCCGCTTGGCCGCGCGCATCAACCTGAGCGAGTGGAAGAACAACCCACAGTCGCGCCAGTACATCTCGTACCTCAAGGGTAAGCAGGGCCGCAGGCTCAACGAGTACTTCCGCGACTTCATTGGCGCGCAGGAAGGCGTCGACGGCCCGGGTGAAACCCGCACCCTGCTCAAGGCGTTCAGTGACTTTGTTGAAAGCGAAGACCTGGGCGAAGACGGCGCCCGCGAGAAAACCGAAACGCTGGTCAGCTACGCCTTGTCGCAGGTCAAACTGGGCGAGCCGATCACACTCGACGAACTGTCAGAAGTGCTCGATGACGATCAGCCAAAGGCGTTCGCCGAGTTTATCCAGGGCAAGGACTACGGCCTTTCGGCGTCAATCCCGCCGGACAAGAAGACCCTGAACAAATTCCGGCGCTTCACTGGCCGCGCCGATGGTCTGTCGATCAGTTTCGAGCAGCACCTTCTCGGATCAAAAGTCGAGTTCGACGAAGCCGGCGGCACGCTGACATTGCGCAAATTACCCACCCAGCTCTCCGACCAACTCAGGCGCGCCAGCGCCTGACGCCCAGCTGCGCGTGGCGCACTTGAAAGAACGGGCGCGCTAATTACCCGAGACGGGTAGCGATGTAGTTAAGGTGGTTCACTGCCTCAGACTTCTGATCTGGGCCTCCAGGGCCATCACTTCCCAGCAGCGACCCTTGGGCCTGCTTGATCAGATAGCCCTTTGGAGCCCCTGGCGTACTGTTAAGAACGGCGATCAATAGGTGTTCCAGTGCGTCTATTTGTGCCTGATTACTCATCTCACTCTCCTTGATCCGGCTCCATGCCGGGCCATCAAGCAATAGCCCACAAACACAATTCACGCCAGCCGGCGAGGCAGGCGTCTGCCTGGAGATACCCCATGCAAGCAGTTATCTATGCGGGCCTGCGCAACGGCGCCCGCGACCAACAGATCTTCGATGCCCTGACATACAAGCATGTGATCGAAGTTGCCAAGGATTTCCAGCTTGCCCCCGGGACAATTCGGGCGGCGGCGAAGCGCATCGCAAATGCAACCGTCTTCGAGCTGACACTGCTGGGGGGGGGGGCAGCCCCATGGCAATCGGCAAAGTCGCCGCCGACTCGTTCCGCAAGGCCGCTCTCGGTGCGTATCGCAACTACCACGGTACGTTTCGAAATCTTGAGCTGCCATGCTGGGTGATCACAGACGGACACCAGCGTGTTGAGGTGATGGAACTCCGCAGGATCGACACTGGCGAAGCTTCTCTGTAATCCACGCGCACCTATTACACGAAAGCTCTAAAGCTCATTAGATTCAATGAAATTCGTGCTGGAGAGTCTTGTTTTTTATTACTTCCGTCACAAACACTTCAAAGCCACACTTAAACTCTGGCGATACACCTCTGCTGATTGGGGCTCCAGCAATGAATGCAAATGCGCAAAGCCTATCAAGAACCTGAGACATAATTAAAACAGCACGATCATAATTAAGAAGATTTACTCCAGAGGGAACGCCCCCCTAACCAAAGTTGTGGGCCATGTGAGTCGAGGTAAGAATAGTTTAAAGAGCACCTCAGCGAAAAGTACTGAAAAGCCCAGTCGGCGAACCCACGATATGAAGGCGCCTCAGATGAGCAAACTGAATCTATTAACTTTCCACAGTGCCCCTGCCATAGCGTTATTACAGAAGAACCAGTCTCAGAAAATGCTTCTTTCGGGCTCCTGTTCCCCGGAAACATTACATCGTAAAGGCTCGCCCGCTTAAAAAACAACCCCTAACTCACTCTCAACTGCTGAAAGCAGCTCATTAAATGAATCCCAATGCATTTTATACATTTGCCATCTTATTGAGATTGCACTATCAGAAGATTGTTTGTTAGCAATCTTCGCGGCACGTGAGGCCGCTAATGCAGCAATAGCAGCGGCAATTGCTGAAACTCCTCCAACGATATCGGCGACGCCTACTTCTTTCTTCCACGTAAACTCCGGAAGCATATTGAAATAGACGCCTCCAGCGAAAAAAAGCCCGATACATCCGCCCCAAATCACCCAATCCGTTTTCAAGGTCATCTCCCAGAATTAACCCCTAATTCGATTATGCCGTAGCTATTTACTCTAGGCGAGGAACCATCATGTCCGCACAGCAGAAGAAACACCCCTTCGATTTCAAAACTCAATACGGACTCGGCTTCAGCACTCAGGACGATGAGATCGTTGTCGACTTCTTCTGCGGTGGTGGTGGCGCCGGTACCGGACTGGAAATGGGCCTGGGTCGCGCCGTGAATGTTGCGAAGAATCACAGCCCCCAAGCAATCAGCATGCACACCGTGAATCACCCGGGCACAGTGCACTACACGACCGACGTGTTCGACGGTGATCCGGATACCGAGTGCGGCGGCAAGGCCGTTGGCTGGTTCCATATGTCGCCGGACTGCACGCATCACAGTCAGGCCGCCGGCGGCCAGCCGCGCAAGCGTGAGATTCGCAACCTGTCATGGATCGGCCTGAAATGGGCCGGCAAGAAGAAGCCCCGCGTCATCAGCCTGGAGAACGTGAAACAAATCCTCCAGTGGGGACCGCTGATCGCCAAGCGCTGCAAGGCCACTGGCCGAGTGATGAAGCTGGGCGGCGCCATTGCCGAGCCTGGAGAAGTCGTTCCGGTCCACCAGCAGTTTCTGGTGCCTGACCCGAAGCGGCGCGGCCAGACCTGGGCAACCTTCGTTGCCGAGCTGCAGCACCTTGGCTACGTCGTCGAGTGGCGCGTTATCAAGGCCTGCGACTTCGGCGCACCGACCAGCCGCGAACGGCTGTTCATGATTGCCCGCTGCGACGGTGAGCCGATTGTCTGGCCAGAGCCGACCCACGCCAAGAACCCGGTCAAAGGCCAGCAGAAATGGCGCACAGCCGCCGAGTGCATCGACTGGACGATCCCGAGCAAAAGCATCTTCGACCGGCCAAAGCCGTTGGCACCGGCAACCCTGCGGCGAATCGCCAAGGGCATGAAGAAGTTCGTCATCGATGCTGCTGACCCATTCATCGTGCCGATCGCGAACTGGTCCGGGGAAAGCGTGCAATCAGCGCACGACCCGTTGCGCACCGTAACCTCTTGGCCGCGCGGCGGTTCGTTCGCCATGGCCAGCCCGATCATCGCGCCGGCCACACATCAGGGCAGCGATCGGGTCAATGACCCACACGCCCCGCTGCCGACAGTGACCTGCGCCAACCGCGGCGAGCTGACGCTGATCAGTCCGGTTCTGGTCGGTACCGGTGGGCCGGAGTACTCGGGCAAACCAGCATCGATTGATCATCCGGCCGGGACACTGATGACCCAGAACCATCGCGCGATCGCGGCGGCTCATCTGGTGAAGTTCCGGTTTGCTGATGAGGGCAAGGCGCTGAACGAGCCGCTACCGACCATCACCAGCGGCGGCAACTATCAGCGCCCCGCCGGAGCGGCCCACGCGATGGGTATCTCGACGGTGTTCATGGCGCAAATGAACGGTGGCTTCAACACTACCGACGCCAAGAGCATCGAAGACCCGATGACCACTGTGACCAACACTGGCAGCCAGCAGCAATTGGTGACGGCGAACCTGGTGCACCTGCGCGGCAACTGCGATGCCCGGGACGCCGCAGACCCGCTGCACACCATCAGCGCCGGAGGAACCCACCACGGACTGGTCACTGCTTTCATGGAGCGTCAGTTCGGCGCCAGCGTTGGCCAACCCGTGGATGAGCCGGCACCGACCATTACGGCTGGCGGCGGTGGTAAAAGCTCACTGGTCGAGTTTCAGCTTTCGCCAGAGGTTGAAGCCGGTGCATTGCGGGTCGCGGCATTCCTGATCAGCTACTACGGCACCGAGAACGTGAGCGGCGCCGGCGAGCCAGCACCGACCATCACCACCAAGGACCGTCTGGCCTTGGTAACCGTGACCATCAAGGGCACGCCGTACGTGATCGTCGATATCTGCCTGCGGATGCTTCAACCGGCAGAACTGTACAAGGCTCAGGGCTTCCCCGCCGACTACATCATCAGCCACGGCGCCGACGGCAAGCCGTTCACCAAGACTCAACAGGTCCACATGTGCGGCAACAGCGTCAGCCCGCCGCCGATGGCTGCACTGGCTCGCGCCAACGATCCATGGCGAATCGCCGAACGCCAAGCCGAAGCAGCGTAACCAACCCACTCCACCGCCCGGGCATGACCCGGCATAGGACGCCCATGTCTCCCTATAAAATATCCGGGACAACGGTCGTCAGCTTTTCCGGCGGCAGAACCAGCGCCTATATGCTTCGCCAGGTGCTGGACAACAACGATGACCTGACCGATCTGGTCGTCACCTTCGCCAACACCGGCAAGGAGCACCCCGCCACTCTGGACTTTGTTAGGGAGTGCGCCGAGCGCTGGGCGGTGCCAATTGTCTGGCTTGAATTCAGGGATAACGAGGCTGGTTTCGAGGTCGTCGACTTTGCCAGCGCCAGCCGTGAAGGCGAACCGTTTGAAGCACTGATCCGCAAACGCAAGTACCTGCCCAACCCGGTGACCAGGTTCTGCACCATCGACCTGAAGATCCGCATCATCCACAAGTATCTGCGCAGCTTGGGGCTTTCGACGGAAGACAACCCGGTAGACATGATGACCGGCATCCGCGCCGACGAGCCCCGCCGGGTGGTGAAAATTCGGCACAGGAAGAGCACCAGCGAAAGCAAGTGGGCCACGATGGTAATGCCGCTGGCTGATGCCGGCGTCGGCGTGCAGGACGTGACGGACTTCTGGACAGGTCAATCATTTGACCTGATGCTACCGACGATCAACGGCCGCACGCTGGAAGGCAACTGTGATCTCTGCTTCCTGAAGGGCGCTAAGCAGGTTTATTCAATCATCGCCAGCGACCGCCCCAAGGGCTACTGGTGGGCACGCATGGAAAGCTCGGTGGTGTCCGGCGGCAAGTTTACCGGTGACGGCGCCCGGTTCCGCAGTGACCGTCCCAGCTACCAGCAAATGCTCGACTACTCCGACATCCAATTCGACATGTTCGCCGACCACGACGAGGCTATTGCCTGCTTCTGCGGCGATTAAACACCAGAAAAATACGGAGATGCACAAATTGGACTTCTATCAGGCACACCGGAGTTTCTGATGCGCTGAACCAGCATCGAGTTTCTAAACGATAACTCTCTCCAATCAGCCGCATACGAGCACCATTTGAAACCCCTAGCAAATATAAACTCACGCGACTTAGAGATAGCACTCATATTTAGATGCGCAACATCAGCCACACACAAAAATCTATCATCATAATCCATAGCAAGCACAATATTCGGAGTAATGGGAATAACTGGAAAGTCGTCAAAGAAATCGGGAACTAAAAACTCTTCACTTTCGGAGCGACCAATACCCCACCGGCGACCACTTAACAGCTCATAAGACATATCAATATTGCGTTTAATTTGAATACCTGCAAACCATCTTCCGGGCATTGTGCAATCTGGACGAATAAAACCTACATTTCCTTTTTCCAGGTACTCCTGGTCATCGAGACTGAGTTCCCGGCTCGCCCCCAAGATATTAAATCGAGCATCCTGAAACGGCTCAAGCTTTGCTGCACACCTAAATCGCCATAGCAAAAAAAACTCGCTAATGGCTCGCCGATCATCACTATTTAGTGACTTTACATTCCCATTAATGACGCCTCGGACAATTTCTTGAAATGAGTCCTCAATATTTTTTTGATATCCAACTTCCGCCCCTTGATCCCAGGCTCTCTTGGCGCAAAAAATTTCATTATTCGACTTTACTAACATATTTTTTTTATGTTTAAAACTGTACAACTCAACTCTACCATCATGCCGTCCGAATCGCTTAATGCTGGCGGCAGGATATACATGCTGATCAATAGTCAATCGATGAGGATTTCCCTTCTGTGGTCGCTCGTAATTCATTTGGTTGTCCTTGCCGAAGTCCTAATCTAATGTTTTCTCAAGCGCTGATCATGATGATCGTTCGGCCACCAATTTCGCCCCCAGCTCCCGACCAGCCACCTGTGCCAGCCCACGGTCAGCGTAAGTCTGGTCGCCCGCAACAACCGGAATCACCACCTCATCAACGCGTTTTACCTCGACGTTGATCCGCCAGACCTCCTGGCCGCTCTCCAGTATTTCGCACTCCATGTAGTTCCAGAGCCGAAATCCTTCGTGCTCGTCGTAAATGTCGTGCTTGGTCATGGTGCTTCTCGCTTGAGTGAGACGGCATCGTAGCACCCAGTTGGCCGGGCATGACCCGGATAGGACGCCCCATGCCCATAGGGGCCTGCCACTCAGAGATCTACACCATGGTCGACTTGCAAAATGGTTTCGAGACTCGCCTACGTAGAATTGTGCTGGATCAAGGTCGATCAGGATCGTAGGTATACGAGCCTCGCCCATGTTGATAATCGTTCATGTCTTTCACTTCATCGCGAATGGCATAAAGCGTCATCTCGATCTCGGTCAACTGCTCGTCACGCTTTTGCCGAAACCATGCTCGATCGATCTCGATTGCATCGATTTGCCCCTTGAGTAACGAAATTTTCTTCTGCAAATGCATCACGTAAAGAAGCGTTGCCACAGGCACAAAACCAACCAGAAAATTTAAGTCCATGCCCCACCTTCGTTAGCTAAATCGGTCATTGAGCAGCACCAGAATGATCTCACTAGAGTGAACCTAGTTACGTACCAGTATCCGCGATGGACTGTACTCCACTCTCTATAACCCCTCCCCTTCAAAGTCAGCCGCTATAGCGGCAAAGGACGAAGTCATGCCTGAAGAAACTGTTTTGATCCAGCCGCAGCCGATTCATCGAGATGACACTGGGTGCTGGACTCATCCGGCCTGGCCATCCACCGATGACGAACTGATCCCTTACGCATGGTTCACCGAGCGGGGCCTCGAGGTTCGTGAGCGTAATTTCGAGGGTGACGCCCCGGAGGAACTGCAAGCGGCCTGGTTCGCCAGCGGGATCGCAAATTGCTCGGCCTGGGAGCCAACCCCGCCCGCCGGCGACGGCTGGCTCATCTTCTCGATTCACGACACTGAAGATGGGCCGATCTGCATTTGGGTGCGGTATGTAGCGAGCTTGCAGCGTGAAGTCAACGCAGTAGCCGCCGGCAAAGAGTTCTGCGGCGCCTGCGGTGATGGTTGCGGGTCGTACAAGGTCGCAGAAGAAAGTCCGAAGGTGACGCAATGATCGCCCTCGTCTGGTTCGCCTACGTGTACTGCTACAAGGGGCCGCGGTGATGAGTGAATACGAACTCTATCTCGGCGACTGCTTGGAGGTGATGAAGTACTTGCCAGATGCCAGCGTCGACATGGTGTTGGCCGATCTGCCCTACGGCACGACCCAATGCGCCTGGGACACCATCATCCCGCTCGAGCCACTCTGGCGGGAATACCTACGGATCGCCAAACCAGAAGCGGCAATAGTGCTGTGCGCTGCCCAACCGTTCGCTTCGATGCTGGTGGCGAGCAACCCGAAGCTCTACCGTTATGAGTGGATTTGGGAGAAAGGCAACGCCACTGGATTTCTGAACGCCAAGAAGCAACCGCTCCGGGCGCACGAAAGCGCTCAGGTCTTCTATCGCCAGCAGCCGGTGTACAACCCTCAAATGTCGAGCGGGCACGAACGCAAGACAAACAAACGGAAGACGGTCAGTTCGGAGTGCTACGGCAAAGCCTTGGCGCTCACCGAATATGACTCAACGGAGCGGTACCCACGCTCGGTGCAGTTCTTTTCAAGCGACAAGCAGACCGGAAGCTTTCACCCAACTCAGAAGCCGGTGGCCTGGATGGCCTTTCTGATCAGCACCTACACGCGGCCCGGCCAGGTGGTGCTCGATAACACGATGGGCAGCGGCACCACCGGTGTGGCGTGCATGCAGCTCGGGCGGCAGTTCATTGGTATCGAGCAGGACCGCAAGATCTGCGACACCGCCCACGAGCGGATTGCTGACGCCATCACCATCCGCGACACACCGGTACCGCAAATCGATTTGTTCGCAACAGCTTAACCCCTCTTCCACCTACCAGCCTGCCGGTGAACGGCGGGCGAGGCGAAGCCATGACCAAAGAAGACATCTACGACGAACAGATCAACCCGCTGATGGCGAAAATCATCTCGATCTGCAAGGAGCACAACATCGCATTCATCTTCAGCGCGCATATCCCAAACGACGAAGATCCCGACCTCGCTTGCACGACTCATCTGCCCGGCGATGGCGGCGAGTGCTACGAGCCTTTCGTTAAAGCCTTTCACGCTATCCGCACCCAGGCCGCTCCAGCAATTCACACCCGAATCATTAACGGCGACGGTAGTGCGACCCTGACTGCGTATATCGGCTGACACCCAACAACCACCTCCTGCCGCCATTTGCGGCACGGAGCATCAATGCCCGACCCGGCAGAGGTAGCCGTCATGGCAGCAGCAGAGCAGTTACCCGCTGAGTACCTGTCCGACAAGATCGCCGAGAAGAACTTCGCGGAGATGGTCGGGACGACCCGCCGAGCCCTGCAGGGCAAGCGCCAGCGCAACATCATCCCGAAAGGGGTTTGGAACGAATTCGATGGACAGGTTTATTACAGCATCAGGAGATACGAGGCATGGCTAGAAAGCCTTTGGGATTGCCCGCCGGAGTTGAATTTGCGGGCCAGTCAGTTCGCATCCGCTTCACCTGGAAGTTCCGGCGTTGTGAGACCCTCCCCTATACCCAAACGCCAAAAGGCATCAAGGCAGCCGCAGATCTTCGCGCTACAGTAATCAGCCTGATCAAGCATGGAGTGATGGATGATCAGCGTTACGCCGAGCTGTTCCCGAATTCGACCTACTCGACTTATTCCGCGACGCCGCTGTTCGGCGGCTATGCACAGACTTGGCTCGACAGCCGAGAAGTCGTAGGTGGCACCCGGAAGAACTACCGGAGCTCACTCAACATTTATTGGATGCCGCACCTGGCGCTGCTCCCGATCGATCAGATCAGTTCGGCAGTGCTGCGAAAAATCGTGAGTGAGACGCCATGGAAATCGCCAACTGTTAAGCGGTCGGCGATCCAGCGCCTGTACACGATGTTTGAAAGTGCAGTGAACGACGAGTTGATCACGCGCAACCCGGTCAGCTCAATTGAATTGCCAGTGAAGGCGAAGAAACCGGTGGACCCGTTTACTGTGGTGGAGGCGGATTTGATCATCGGGCACCTATATAAGGTGCTGACCGGTTCGATGCGGGTTTACGCTGCCTACTTCGAGTTCGCGTTCTACACCGGCATGCGTCCAGGGGAGATAGCGGCGCTGCGCTGGGATGAGGTGAATACCGAGGGGCGAGTCGCCAACGTGTGCAGAATCGTGGCTGACTACAAGATCGAGGAGCGCACAAAAACCCGCGAGACGCGGCGAGTTATGCTGAACAGCAGGGCATTAAATGCCATTGAGGCGGCCAGAGGCGTGGCCGAGTTGAGGGCGTCACAGAGCCGCCGGCAGCACAAACAGTCGCCGTACGTGTTCCCGCCAACCAAGAACTTTGAGTTCATCCAACAGGCCAGCGTGACCGACAAGCACTTCAAGGCGGCACTGGTCGCATTGAAGATCAGGGCCAGACGGCAATACAACTGCCGGCACACTTACGCTACCATGTGCCTAATGGCAGGCATGAACCTCGGGTTCATTGCGAATCAGCTCGGCCACAGCGTGCAAATGCTGCTGTCGACATACGCCCGGTGGATCAACTCCAGTGAAGACTGGAGCGAAGTCGGGAAGCTGGAGCAAAGCCTGATTGGTACAAAATTGGTACAGACAGAAACCGTACCCCTCTAGAACCCATACGGAATAAAGCTCTGTGACATTGGAACAGAATTACACCGCGATTCTCGGCCAATTGGGCGAGGACGTGTCCCGCGAGGGCCTGCTCGACACGCCAAAGCGTGCCGCCAAAGCCATGCAGTACCTTTGCCGCGGTTATGAACAGACACTGGAAGAAGTCACCAATGGTGCCTTGTTCAGCTCCGACAACAGCGAAATGGTGCTGGTCAAGGACATCGAGCTCTACTCGTTGTGCGAACACCACCTGCTGCCGTTCATCGGCAAGGCCCACGTCGCCTATATCCCGAGCGGCAAGGTGTTGGGCTTGTCGAAAGTCGCGCGGATCGTCGATATGTACGCCCGCCGCCTGCAGATCCAGGAAAACCTCAGCCGCCAGATCGCCGATGCGGTCCAGCAAGTCACCGGCGCCCTGGGCGTTGCGGTGGTGATCGAGGCCAAGCACATGTGCATGATGATGCGCGGTGTGGAGAAGCAGAATTCGTCGATGATCACTTCGGTGATGCTCGGTGAGTTCCGCGAAAACGCTGCCACGCGCAGCGAGTTTCTCAGCCTGATCAAGTAACTCGCAGCACGAAGAAAACCGGCACTCATCGCCGGTTTTTTTTCGCCGGTGAAAAATCAGGTAAGCTGCGCGCCTTCTGTTTGCCCTTGTGAGGCTTCTACCGTGTTCGTTAAAGCGCTTCGTGTCGGCCTTGGCCAACTGATCATCTTCATCGACTTCATCACCCGCCCAGGCAAAAAGCAGCGCCCTGCCGAGGTTCAGGCCAAGGTCAACACGGCCGCCAAGGACCTGACCCTGTATCAGTTCCACGCCTGCCCGTTCTGCGTAAAAACCCGCCGAACCTTGCGCCGCTTGAATGTGCCGGTGGCGTTGCGCGATGCGAAGAACAACGAACTGGATCGCCAGACCCTGCTGGAGCAAGGCGGCAAGATCAAGGTGCCGTGCCTGCGCATTGAAGAGAATGGCCAGACCAGCTGGATGTATGAGTCCAAGGTGATTATTGATTATCTGGATAAGCGGTTTGCGGCGGTCTGATTTTTCAGCGGTGTGCTTGCGGACGCCATCGCGGGCAAGCCTTGCTCCTACGGATTGGCGGCGTAGCACACCTGTTGTGATCACCCTTATAACCTGTAGGAGCAAGGCTTGCCCGCGATGAGGCCAGCCCAGGCACCGCAAACCCCAGAAAAAATAAACCGGCCCTCGCGCCGGTTTATTCATTTGTGCCCTCCCCTCAGGCTGCTTCTGCTGCCTGAGGCCTGCCTAACAACCGCCGCCAACCGCTTGAGCCCTTCATCCAACCGCTTGAGCCCTTCATCCAGCCGCGCCGGGTCGATGTGGCTGAAGTTCAGCCTTAAGTGGCCAGGATTATTGTCCGGGTCCGGAAAAACGGTTCACCCGGCATAAACGCCACATCCGCCGCCAGTGCGTCCTTGAGCAAGGTCCGGGTGTCCAGCGGGTGCTTGAGCGTCGAGGCTTGAGCCGGGTGCATCAGCGCATCGTGTTTTTCATCGCCCGCTACCCGAACCTGAGTGTGAAGGAGTTGCTGGCATTGCTCGGCGTGACCAAGCAGGCGTTGAACATCCCACTGCGCCAGTTGGTGGAGATGCATTTGGTGGACAGCGTGGCGTCCGAGACCGACAAGCGCAAACGCTTGCTGGAACTGACCGACGATGGCGCGCGCTTCGAACAATCACTGCGCCGCGAGCAGGTGAAGTTGCTGGAGCGGGTGTTTGCCGAGGCTGGCGAGGCAGCGGTGGATGGGTGGTTGGCGGTGAACAAAGCACTGGGGCAAACCCAAGCGCTCGCGGACTGAGCTTTCTGTCTGCCGGATTTGTATCAGCAGATCTGGCCTCTTCGCGAGCAAGCCCGCTCCCACATGTGACCGAGTTCCTTCAGGAGAATGCGGTCGAATGTGGGAGCGGGCTTGCTCGCGAAAGCGATCTAACAGGCGATATACCTCTATCGCCAAACTTTTCGTCAACAAAACCAAAAACATTATTTGCTTTATTTGTATACAAAAGCATAATCCACCTCGTGCGAGTTCCTGACCAAGCGGTCAACAAATTCGCAAGTGCCTCAAAGGGCCGCTGCCACCCTCATGGGTCCGGCCCTGGAAATAAAAATAAAACTCTTGAGGAGTACTCGCTGTGGAAAGCCGCAAATCCGAAGCCTCGTCGCTGGAACTCTCGCCGCCGTTACGCAATGGCTGGCTGGAGCGCATCTTCAAACTCAGCTTGCATGGCACCACGGTGAAGACCGAGCTGATTGCCGGTCTGACAACCTTCATCACGATGGCCTACATCATCTTCGTCAACCCGAACATCATGGCTGACGCCGGGATCAACCACGGCGCGGCGTTCGTTGCCACTTGCATCGCCGCAGCGCTGGGTTGCCTGTTGATGGGTTTGTACGCCAACTGGCCGGTCGGCCTGGCGCCGGGCATGGGCCTGAACGCCTTCTTCACCTACACCGTGGTTGGCACCATGGGCTACAACTGGGAAACCGCCCTCGGCGCGGTGTTTATCTCCGGTGTGTTGTTCATGATTCTGACGTTTTCCAAGATTCGCGAATGGCTGCTCAACAGCATTCCGGTCAGCCTGCGCTACGCCATGGGTGCCGGGGTCGGACTGTTTCTGGGGATCATCGGCCTGAAAACTGCCGGCATCATCGTCGCCAGCCCGGCCACCCTGATCAAGCTCGGTTCCCTGCGCGAGCCTGGCCCGCTGCTGGCGGCCATCTGCTTCCTGATGATTGCCGTGCTCAGTTACCACAAAGTCTTCGGCGCGATCCTCATCAGCATCATCACCGTGACCCTCGCCGGCTGGGGTCTTGGCCTGGTGCATTACGGCGGCATCATGTCCGCCCCGCCGAGCCTGGCACCGACCTGGATGGCCATGAACATCGCCGGCGTGTTCAACGTCAGCATGATCAGCGTGGTGTTGGCGTTCCTCTTCGTGCACATGTTCGACACCGCCGGCACCTTGATGGGCGTCGCCCAGCGCGCCGGCCTGGTCAACGCTGACGGCCGGATCGAAAACCTTTCCCGCGCCATGAAAGCCGACAGCGCCTCCAGCGTATTCGGGGCGATGGTCGGCGTCCCTCCAGTAACAAGCTATGTAGAAAGTGCCGCGGGTGTAGCCGCTGGTGGTCGGACTGGTCTTACCGCAGTGACCGTAGGTGTGCTATTTATTGCCGCGATGTTCTTCGCACCACTGGCTGGCATGATTCCGGCTTATGCAACCGCCGGTGCGCTGATTTATGTGGCGATGCTGATGATGAGCGGTATGGCTCACATCAACTGGGATGAAGCGACCGACAGCATTCCGGCCATCGTTACCGCGATCATGATGCCGCTGACCTTCTCGGTCGCCGACGGCATCGCGCTGGGCTTTATCACTTACGTGGTGCTGAAGGCCGGTACCGGTAAGTACAAGGAAATTTCCGCCAGTTTGTGGGTGCTTTGCGCGATCTTCATCGCCAAGTTCATTTTCTTGTAAGCCGTCATAGCTTCAAACAGCCTCACCCCGTCGGGTGGGGCTTTTGCACATTAGGAGGAAAGTGATGAGTCTGGAAACCTGGCTGCTGTTCAGCGGCGCCGCGCTGGTAGTGATCCTGATCCCGGGGCCATTGTCTTTGCTGATGATCAGCAACAGCCTGAACTACGGTTTGCGCCGTTCTTACCCGGCGTTTCTCGGCGGGGTGATTGCCTCTATTTGTCTGCTCAGTGCGTCGGCGCTGGGTTTGGGGGCCCTGCTGCTGGCGTCGGAACAGCTGTTCAGCGCGCTGAAGATCGTTGGTGCGCTGTACCTGTTCTACCTCGCCTGGCAGAGCTGGCAGCAATCGCGTCAGCCATCCCACGGCGCTGAAGTTCCCGTGGCCGCGCCGGTACCACGCTTTCGTGCACTGTTCGGACGCGCGTTTGTGTTGGGCGCGAGTAATCCGAAAGACATCCTGTTTTTCGCCGCTTTCCTGCCGCAGTTCTTGAGCGCCGAACAGCCGTTCCTGCCGCAACTGCTGGTGATGATTGCGACCTGGACCGTTTTGGATCTGCTGTGCAAGTTGGCGTATGGCCTCGGTGCCCACGGCGCAGCGCGGTATCTGCGCAGTGGCAAGGGGCAGAGCTGGTTCAACCGGATCAGTGCCGGGTTGTTTGGTGGTGCCGGTGCTGCGTCGTTGTTGAGTCGGTAAGTAAAGCAAGATCAAAAGATCGCAGCCTTCGGCAGCTCCTACAAGGGATCGCATTTAAATGTAGGAGCTGCCGAAGGCTGCGATCTTTTGACTTTCCTGAAGGCAAAAAAAGCCCGCAGTGTGAGCGGGCGAAAGACCAAAGAAGCTTTTTGCGCCACTCTTTTTGAGAAGAATGGGTTGGGGGAGTCTAGCTTCCTCTGTAGGTCGAATAGCTGTAGGGCGAAATCAGCAGTGGCACGTGGTAGTGATCCTGTTCGGCAGAGATGCCGAACCGCAACACGACTACGTCCAGGAACGCGGGTTCCGGCAGCTGGACGCCACGGGCGCGGTAGTAATCGCCCGCATGAAACTGAACCTGATAGACCCCGGAGCGGTAGTCATCGCCTTGCAGCAGCGGTGCATCGACACGGCCGTCGCTGTTGGTCATCGCGCTGGCGACCAATTCCAGCTGCGAGCCTTCAACGCGGTACAACTCGACCTTGATCGAGCTGCCCGGCAACCGTGTGCAGCGTCCAAAACGTGTGTAGTCAAACGTCCCATTGATTCTGCGCGCCTGGCTGCGTAGAGCAGTCAGGCCTCGCACCTCCCGAAGTCAGTTGAAAAGGAGACCGCACCGTTTCGAAGCACGAAAAGCTGCGGCGAGCGACTGATTAAGACACTTTTTAAAAAAATTGTACACAATAAAAACGACATTTTTACGCCATCCCCCGCCATCCGCCAAATTACCGCGGATTTACCCGTGAACCATGCAGTCAGCGAACCTCTTGCCCATTAGCTGACCAGTCAGGCAGGTTTCTTGCAGTAGCCTCTATTCATGACAGTTAGTGAAAAATGCAAAAAATCAGGCTTACAAAGCGGATATAAAGTTGTATACAATCAGCCCATCTCTGTGACGCCAGCCTGTCACCCATCGCCAGGCCGCCACACAACCCTGATCTTGAATGAGCCACACGAATAAGAAGGAAGACTGCAGTGAGCGCTGACTACCCACGCGACCTGGTCGGTTACGGCAGTAACCCTCCCCACCCACACTGGCCGGGCAATGCCCGCATCGCCCTGTCCTTCGTGCTCAATTACGAGGAAGGTGGCGAGCGCAATATCCTGCACGGCGATAAAGAGTCCGAAGCCTTCCTCTCGGAAATGGTCTCGGCGCAGCCGCTGCAAGGCGCGCGCAACATGAGCATGGAATCCCTTTACGAGTATGGCAGCCGTGCCGGTGTCTGGCGGGTGCTGAAGCTGTTCAAGGAATTCGACATTCCGCTGACCGTCTTCGCCGTAGCGATGGCCGCCCAGCGTCACCCGGACGTGATCCGCGCGATGGTCGATGCCGGCCACGAAATCTGCAGCCACGGCTATCGCTGGATAGACTATCAGTACATGGACGAGGCGCAGGAACGCGAGCACATGCTCGAAGCGATCCGCATCCTCACCGAACTCACAGGCAGTCGCCCACTGGGCTGGTACACCGGCCGCACCGGCCCGAACACTCGTCGGCTGGTAATGGAAGAAGGCGGTTTCCTCTACGACTGCGACACCTACGACGACGACCTGCCCTACTGGGAACCGAACAACCCGACCGGCAAGCCCCACCTGGTGATCCCGTACACCCTGGACACCAACGACATGCGCTTCACCCAGGTCCAGGGTTTCAACAAGGGCGACGACTTCTTCGAGTACCTCAAAGACGCATTCGACGTGCTTTACGCTGAAGGCGCCGAAGCACCGAAGATGTTGTCGATCGGCCTGCACTGCCGCTTGATCGGCCGTCCGGCGCGTCTGGCCTCGCTCAAGCGCTTTATCGAATACGCTAAAAGTCATGAACAGGTGTGGTTCAGCCGGCGCGTCGACATCGCTCGCCACTGGCACGAAACCCACCCGTACCAAGGGGCTGCCAAATGAGCACCTTCCAGACACTGAAACCGTCGACCCTGAGCCGCGACGCGTTTGTCGCCGCCTTCGCCGACATCTATGAACACTCGCCATGGGTGGCTGAAAAGGCCTTCGACCTGGGCCAGGACACCTCGATCGACGAGATCGAAACCCTGCACCAGCGCATGAGCGACACCCTGTTGAGCGCCGATCACGCCAGCCAACTGGCCCTGATCAACGCTCACCCGGACCTGGCCGGCAAAGCTGCCGTCCAGGGCGAGCTTACCGCAGCCAGCACTCAAGAACAGTCTGGCGCGGGTATTCACCAATGCACGGCCGAAGAGTTTTCGCACTTCACCGAGCTGAACGACGCCTACAAAGCCAAGTTCAAGTTTCCCTTCATCATGGCGGTAAAAGGCAGCAACCGGCATCAGATCCTCGCGGCGTTCGAAACGCGCATTCACAACTCGGTCGACACCGAATTCAAATGCGCGCTGGCGCAGATCAACAAGATAGCGTTGTTCCGATTACTGACTCTCTAGCAAGCCTGGCCCGAGCGACACTGAACGCATACATCGCCCAGGGCCCTGCAAGCATCCCAAGCCAACTAATTAAAGGCAGACAAGAAGAATGAAAGCTTACGCCGTACCTTTCGAGAAGTTCGTCAACCTGGCCGACGCCCGCCTGGGCACCAAAATCATCTCGGTCACCGATGACTGGTTCGCTGATGCCAACCGCCTGTTCCAGCCGACCCCGGCGGTGTGGAAAGAAGGCGTGTTCGATGACAACGGCAAGTGGATGGACGGCTGGGAATCGCGCCGCAAGCGCTTCGAAGGCTATGACAGTGCCGTGATCCGCCTGGGCGTACCGGGTTCGATCAAAGGCGTGGACATCGACACTTCATTCTTCACCGGCAACTTCCCGCCGTCGGCCTCCCTGGAAGCCTGCTTCCTGGCAGAAGGCGAACCGACTGAAAACACCCAGTGGGTTGAAGTGCTGTCGGCTGTCGAGCTGCAAGGCAACAGCCATCACTTCCACGAAATCAACAACGACCAGGCGTTCAGCCACCTGCGTTTCAACATCTACCCGGATGGCGGCGTAGCGCGTCTGCGTGTGTACGGTGTTCCGCACCGCGACTGGTCGGCCGTCGGCGACAACGAACAAATCGACCTGGCCGCCGCCCTGAACGGTGGCCGCGCCCTCGCCTGCTCCGATGAACACTTCGGCCGCATGAGCAACATCCTCAACCCGGGCCGTGGCATCAACATGGGCGACGGCTGGGAAACCGCACGTCGTCGCACCCCAGGCAATGACTGGGTGATCGTCGCGTTGGGCCATGCGGGCGAAGTCGAGAAAGTCATCGTCGACACCCTGCACTTCAAGGGCAACTACCCGGACACCTGCTCGATCCAGGGCGCCTTCGTGAAGGGCGGCACTGACAGCCAGATCGAAACCCAATCGTTGTTCTGGCGCGAACTGCTGCCAGCGCAGAAACTGGAAATGCACGCCGAACACACCTTCGCCGAGCAGATCAAGGCGCTGGGCCCAATCACCCACATCCGCCTGAACGTGTTTCCGGATGGTGGTGTGAGCCGCCTGCGCGTTTTGGGCAAGGTCGCGAAGTAATGCTGAGCCTGTAGGAGCTGCCGCAGTCTGCGATCTTTTGATCTTGATCTTAAAAAGCAAAGTCAAAAGATCGCAGGCTTCGCCAGCTCCTACAGGGAACGCAGTGAACCGAAATCATATTTAAAGAAAAGAAGACCAGCATGCGCACATTGACGATTGAACCGCTGACCAAAGAAGCCTTCGCCCCTTTCGGTGACGTGATCGAAACCGACGGTAGCGATCACTTCATGATCAACAACGGTTCGACCATGCGCTTCCATAAACTGGCGACGGTGCAAACCGCCACGCCAGAAGACAACGCGATCATCAGCATCTTCCGCGCCGACGCGCAGGACATGCCGCTGACCGTCAGCATGCTGGAGCGTCACCCGCTGGGCAGCCAGGCTTTCATCCCGCTGCTCGGCAACCCCTTTCTGATCGTGGTCGCGCCACTTGGCGATGAACCTGTATCAGGCTTGGTCCGCGCCTTCGTCACCAACGGCAGGCAGGGCATTAATTACCATCGCGGCGTTTGGCACCATCCGGTGCTGACGATCGAAAAGCGGGATGACTTCCTGGTGGTTGATCGCAGTGGCACAGGCAATAACTGCGATGAGCATTTTTTCAAAGAGGATGAGCGTTTGATCCTCGCCCCCCACCTATAAGACCCAACCAAAAAACGCTCCGATCACTCGACAACAGAGTGACAAGCGAGAGGTAAAGACTGTGGAAGCACATCTGTTGGAATGGCTGAACCTTAGCGTGCGCTGGGTTCACATGATTACTGGCGTGGCCTGGATCGGTGCGTCGTTCTATTTCGTCTGGCTGGAAAACAACCTCAATCGGGTCAACCCGAAAAGCGGTCTGGCGGGTGATCTGTGGGCGATCCACGGCGGCGGTATCTATCACCTGGAAAAATACAAACTGGCTCCACCGACCATGCCGGACAACCTGCACTGGTTCAAATGGGAAGCCTACTTCACCTGGATGTCGGGGATCGCGCTGCTGTGCGTGGTGTTCTACTCCAACCCGACGTTGTACTTGCTGGCTCCAGGCAGCAGCCTGAGCGGTCCTGAAGGCGTGGCCATCGGTATCGGCTCGCTGTTCATCGGCTGGTTCATCTACTCCTTCCTCTGCGACTCGGCCCTGGGCAAACGCCCTGCCCTGCTCGGCGGCATCCTATTCGTGCTGATCATCGGCGCCGCCTACGGCTTCAGCAAAGTGTTCAGCGGTCGTGGTGCGTACCTGCATGTTGGCGCGATCATCGGCACGATCATGGTCGGTAACGTGTTCCGCATCATCATGCCGGCGCAACGCGCGCTGGTGGCGGCGATTGCCGAGAACCGCACACCCGATCCGGCACTGCCGGCCAAAGGCTTGCTGCGTTCGCGCCACAACAACTACTTCACCCTGCCCGTGCTGTTCATCATGATCAGCAACCACTTCCCGAGCACTTACGGCAGCCAATACAACTGGCTGATCCTGGCCGGGATCGCGGTGCTGGCGGTGTTGGTGCGTCACTACTTCAACACCCGTCACAACAGCCACAAGTTTGCCTGGACCCTGCCGGTTGCAGCCGTCGGCATGATCAGCCTGGCTTACGTGACCGGCCCAGCGCCGATGCCCACTGCTCCTGAAGTGGCCAAGGCTCCTGCCGCCATCGAGTACCAACCGTTGCCGGAAACGGCCCTCGGTGGTGGTGCCAAACCTGAAGCGGCCAAGCCTTCAGCGCCTGCCGCCGCACCGGCGCAAGCGTCGAGCCAGGGCCCGGCGTTCGACAAGGTGCACAGCGTGATTCAGGAACGCTGCGCCGTGTGCCATTCGGCCAAGCCGACCAGCCCGCTGTTCAGTGCGGCACCGGCCGGCGTGATGTTCGATACTCCGCAACAAATCCAGCAATTGGCCCCGCGGATCCAGGCGCAAGCCGTCGCCAGCCAGATCATGCCACTGGGCAACATCACACAGATGACCCAGCAGGAACGTGACCTGATTGGTGCCTGGATCAATCAGGGAGCTCAAGTCAATTAAGTAGCAAAAGCATCGCGAGCAGGCTCGCTCCCACACAGGCAACACAATCCTGTGGGAGCGAGCCTGCTCGCGAATGGCCGCAACGCGGTCCACCTGATGCAAAAAACAGCTATCAGCAGCACTGCAGCTGTAAATCACAAGAATAAAAAAGATCCGAGGTGTTGCATGTCCGAGCTATCCGAAGCGCGCATCCCCGACGCACCCGCGATTCAGCGTTTGCCCCTTTTGCAACTGATCCTGGTCGGTCTGCAACATGTTTTGCTGATGTACGGCGGCGCCATTGCGGTACCGCTGATCATCGGACAGGCCGCTGGCCTGAGTCGTGAAGAAATCGCCTTTTTGATCAACGCCGACCTGCTGGTCGCCGGCATTGCCACCGTCGTGCAATCGCTTGGGATCGGACCGATGGGCATCCGCATGCCGGTGATGATGGGCGCCAGTTTCGCTGCGGTCGGCAGCATGGTCGCCATGGCCGGCATGCCCGGTATCGGCCTGCAAGGGATCTTCGGTGCGACCATCACCGCCGGATTCTTCGGCATGCTCATCGCGCCGTTCATGTCCAAAGTGGTGCGCTTCTTCCCGCCGCTGGTGACCGGCACCGTCATCACCTCGATCGGTTTGTCGCTGTTCCCCGTGGCCGTTAACTGGGCCGGCGGCGGTGTCGGCGCGACTCAATTCGGTTCACCGATTTACCTGGCCATCGCCGCGCTGGTACTGGCGACCATTTTGTTGATCCACCGCTTTATGCGCGGTTTCTGGGTCAACATTTCCGTGCTGATCGGCATGTGCCTGGGCTACGCGCTCTGCGGCGTGATCGGCATGGTCGATCTCAGCGGCATGGCTCAAGCGCCATGGGTGCAGATCGTCACGCCGCTGCACTTCGGCATGCCGAAATTCGAACTCGCACCGATCCTGTCGATGTGCCTGGTGGTGGTGATCATCTTCGTCGAGTCCACCGGAATGTTCCTGGCCCTGGGCAAAATCACCGGCCAGGAAGTCTGCCCACGGATGCTGCGTCGCGGCTTGCTGTGTGATGCCGGCGCCTCGTTCTTCGCTGGCTTCTTCAACACCTTCACCCACTCCTCCTTCGCCCAGAACATCGGCCTGGTGCAGATGACCGGCGTGCGTTGCCGCTCGGTGACCATCGTCGCCGGCGGTTTGCTGGTGGTGCTGAGCCTGCTGCCGAAAGCGGCGTTTCTGGTGGCGTCGATTCCGCCGGCGGTACTGGGCGGCGCGGCCATAGCGATGTTCGGCATGGTCGCGGCCACCGGTATCAAAATCCTGCAGGAAGCCGACATCGGTGACCGTCGCAACCAGTTGCTGGTGGCGGTGAGCATCGGCATGGGCCTGATCCCGGTGGTGCGTGCGGAGTTCTTCGCGCACCTGCCACTTTGGATGAGCCCGATCACCCACAGCGGCATCGCCATGGCCACGCTTAGCGCCCTGTCGTTGAACCTGCTGTTCAACATTCTCGGCGGTAGAGAACGCGCGGCCATCAACGACTGCCACGCCCGCACACACTGATCGACACCTGTGAAGGGGCTGCCCTGTGGCAGCCAGTAACTGCCTGCGCCTCAACAATAAAAACAAGAGGAAGCATCAGATGGTTTTTACCGACTCAAGCCTGTCGTTCAACGACGCCAGGCCCACCACCAACAGCCGTGCCCAAAACCTGTCGTCGGTGCGCTGTTGCGGGGCACTTGAGACCTGGCCAAGGAGTCAGTATTCTCCGCGGCCGCCCGAATCTGGTCTAAAAAAAAGCCCGGATTTAATTCCTGACCAGAAAGCCAACTTATCCCGGCTCTGGACGGTATCAAGGCATCCAAAAATCTCTCGTAATCGACTGTTTTCGAACAGCCGATCGGGAGTTTTTGGCTTTTTGAAAGCCTTGGCTCAGCTCTTGCCAACAGCACTAAAGCTGACCGATTGGATGAGTTTTTACAGCGACAACAAAAGGCGCCACACCAGAGCGCAGACCTAAGAAAAAAACGTGGAACCACCTACTTTTTGGGAGCAACCGAATGAAACGTACGTGCACCAGCCTGATGCTCGCGGGATCCTTGCTGGCCGGGGGCCAGGCAATGGCCGGCGAAGGCGACCTGTTGCTATGGCAGAACAACAGCCTGACCTACCTCTACGGCAAGGGCTTCAAGGTCAACCCGTCCATTCAGCAAACCGTCACCTTCGAGCACGCCGACGCCTGGAAATACGGGGATAACTTCCTGTTCGTCGACAAGATCTTCTACAACGGCAAGGACGACGCCAGCGCGGGTCCGAACTCCACCTATGGCGAGTTCAGCCCGCGTATTTCGCTGGGCAAGGTCCTGGACAAAAAGATTGAGTTCGGCCCGATCAAAGACGTGCTGCTGGCCATGACTTACGAGTTTGGTGAAGGCGACGTCGAGTCCTACCTGATCGGCCCGGGTTTCGACCTGGCGATCCCCGGCTTCGACTACTTCCAGCTGAACTTCTACCAGCGTCATCCTGATGGTGATCGTCCGGGCAACAATGTCTGGCAGATCACACCGGTCTGGTCCTACACCATCCCGGTCGGCGATTCGAGCGTCCTGATCGATGGCTATATGGACTGGGTGGTCGACAACGATAAAAACGCCCGTGGCGATTACCACGCGAACCTGCACTTCAACCCGCAGGTCAAATACGACTTGGGCAAAGCGCTGAATTTCGGCGCGAAGCAGTTGTACGTCGGTGTCGAGTACGACTACTGGAAGAACAAGTACGGGATTGATGACACCCATTCGTTCACCACCAATCAGAACGTGACGAGTTTGCTGGTGAAGTTCCACTTCTGATGCGTTGAAGACAAAAGATCGCCGGCGTCATCTGCCACGTGCGCATCCGGGGTGGAGGGTGGTTGTGGTCTTTTGTTTTTCAGGATCAAAGTCAAAAGATCGCAGCCTTCGGCAGCGCCTACAGGGCAATACGGTCCCTGTAGGCGCTGTCGAAGGCTGCGATCTTTTGCTTTATGACACCCCAAGAAACCGACACAACTCATCCCGCTTGGCCAACGCATCCCGCCGCCCCAGATCAATCAATTCGCTGCAATATCCCGCCTCGAACAGCAGATAACTCAACACCCCTGCCCCACTGGTCTTGGTCGCCCCCGGACCGCGCAAAAACAGGCGCAACGCTGCCGGCAATTCCTGGCGATGACGCGCGGCAATTTCATCGAGCGGCTGACTCGGCGAAATCACCAGCACCTCCACCGGTGCCACGCCCAGGGTTCGAATCGGCGTGCCATCGGGCATCAGGTGACTGAACTGGTTCAGACGCTCCAACAACTCGATGTCGCTTTCCAGGCTGTCAATGAACGTGCTGTTGAGCAGGTGGCCGCCGATCTGCGCCAACGTTGGCTGCTGACCGGTGTAGGCGCGCTCCAGCGGCTGCTCAGGGTCGATCCCGCGCGGGTTGCCGCTGACACCCACTACCAGCACTCTGCTGGCGCCCAGGTGCAGGGCGGGGCTGATCGGCGCCGACTGACGCACCGCACCATCACCGAAGAACTCCTCGCCGATTTTCACCGGGGCGAACAGTAGCGGAATCGCCGAGCTGGCCAGCAAGTGATCGACGGTCAATTGAGTCGGCACGCCGATCCGCCGGTGGCGCAGCCAGGCATTGATGGTGCCGCCGCCCTGATAGAAGGTCACCGCCTGACCGGACTCGTAACCGAACGCGGTCACCGCCACGGCCTGCAATTGCTTTTGCTCGATGGCTTGCGCGATGCCGTCCATCTGCAGTTTGTCGTTGAGCAAACCCCGCAGCGGTGAACTGTTGAGCAACGCCACCGGCACCTGGCTGCCGATGCCGAGCAAGCTGTGGCTGACAAACCGGCTGGCCTGGTGGATCACGCCCGGCCAGTCGCTGCGCAACACCAGATGACTGCGAAAGCCCTGCCAGAAGGCCGTCAGGCGCTCGATAGCGCGGCGAAAGTCCATCGCGCCGCTGGCCAGGCTGACCGCGTTAATCGCCCCGGCAGATGTGCCGACGATCACCGGAAACGGATTGTCCGCGCCGGGCGGCAGCAACTCGGCAATCGCTGCCAGCACCCCTACCTGATAGGCCGCTCGAGCCCCGCCGCCGGAAAGAATCAATCCTGTAACCGGTTCAGCTGGGCGCATCGCAACACTCCATGGTGCCTAAAGGGATCGGTGATTCAACCGCGTTTTGCGTACAGTTTCGGCTCGCCCGGCGGGCGGCTCTTGAAGCGGCGATGAGCCCAGAGGTATTGCTGCGGGCAATCGCGCAAGGCGCCTTCGACCCACTGATTGATACGAATGCAATCCGCCTCGTCAGTTTCGCCGGGGAAGTTGTCGAGCGGCGGATGAATCACCAACCGATAACCGCTGCCGTCCGCCAGGCGTTCCTGGGTAAACGGCACCACCAGCGCCTTGCCCAACCGCGCAAACTTGCTGGTGGCGGTGACCGTCGCGGCCTGAATGCCGAACAACGGCACGAAGATACTTTGCTTGGCGCCGTAGTCCTGATCCGGTGCATACCAGATCGCCCGGCCAGCCCGAAGCAGCTTGAGCATGCCGCGCACGTCGTCGCGCTCCACCGCCAGCGAATCGAGGTTGTGCCGCTCGCGGCCCCGGCGCTGGATGAAATCGAACAACGGGTTTTTGTGTTCGCGGTACATACCGTCGATCGTATGTTGCTGACCGAGCAGCGCCGCGCCGATTTCCAGGGTGGTGAAATGCAGGGCCATCAGAATCACGCCCTTGCCGTCGCGCTGGGCTTTTTTCAAATGTTCCAGGCCTTCGACATGGGCCAGTTTGGCCAGGCGCTGACGCGACCACCACCAACTCATGGCCATTTCGAAGAACGCGATGCCGGTCGAGGCGAAGTTTTCCTTGAGCAGGCGCTTGCGCTCGGCGGCGGTTTTTTCAGGGAAACACAGCTCAAGATTGCGTTTGGCGATGCGCCGTCGGTCGCCGGCCACTCGGTACATCAATGCACCCAAGGCGCGACCGACCGACAGCAACGCCGGATACGGCAACTGGACAATCAGCCACAACAGCCCCAGCCCGCACCACAACGGCCAGAAACGAGGAGAAAGAAATGCTGTACGAAAACGCGGGCGATCCATTAAAGGTTCCGGAAAGACAATGGCCGCGCATTCTACATCGTTCGACCCGGCTTGCGGCCTGCGGGCGTTCTCGTTATAAGTCTCGGCACTTTTAGTGACAAGCCGTTGTATGCCGACCATGAGCCAAACCGAACCGCTAGACCAAGATCCCGTGTTCCAGTTGAAGGGCAGCATGCTCGCCATTACGGTGCTGGAACTGGCCCGCAACGACCTCGAGCTGCTCGATCGGCAACTGGCCGCCAAGGTGGCCCAGGCGCCGAATTTCTTCAGCAACGCGCCGCTGGTGCTGGCCCTGGACAAACTTCCGGCCAGTGAAGGCGCCGTCGATTTGCCGGGGCTGATGCGCGTGTGCCGTCAGCATGGCCTGCGCACCCTGGCAATCCGTGCCAGCCGCATCGAGGACATCGCCGCCGCCATCGCCGTCGACCTGCCGGTGCTGCCGCCGTCCGGTGCCCGTGAGCGTGCGCTGGACCCACACGAAGGCGTCGTGGCGAAAAAACCCGAAAAACCACCGGAGCCGACCATCAAACCGACGAAGGTAATCACTTCGCCAGTACGTGGTGGCCAACAGATATATGCCCAGGGTGGCGATCTGGTTGTGGTTTCGTCAGTCAGCCCGGGGGCGGAACTTCTCGCCGATGGGAACATCCATGTATACGGCCCGATGCGCGGTCGAGCACTCGCCGGGGTCAAGGGCGACTCGAAAGCGCGAATTTTCTGTCAGCAAATGAGCGCTGAACTACTCTCCATCGCGGGCCATTACAAGGTCTCCGAGGACCTGCGTCGCGATCCGTTGTGGGGCTCGGGCGTACAAGTCAGCCTGTCGGGCGACGTGTTGAACATCATTCGGCTTTAACGGATACTGCCGCATTTTCCAAGCATCTCTAAAACGTAGCGAAAACGGCTCAAACGAAGTAGGAAAAAGGCCAAAAGCAGTGTTTACCGCAGGTACGCGCCGCTCAGGACCGGATTCCAGCCAAGGCTGTCCGACTGCAGTAGTTTTTCAAGAGATGTTTTTCAGGGGCTAAATGTCCTTTTTCCTTAGGGGTGAAACACCTTGGCCAAGATTCTCGTGGTTACATCCGGCAAGGGTGGTGTGGGTAAGACCACCACCAGCGCCGCTATCGGTACCGGCCTCGCTCTGCGCGGTCACAAAACAGTTATCGTCGACTTCGACGTCGGTTTGCGTAACCTCGACCTGATCATGGGTTGCGAGCGTCGCGTGGTGTATGACTTCGTCAATGTGGTCAATGGCGAAGCCAACCTGCAGCAAGCCCTGATCAAAGACAAACGCCTGGAAAACCTCTACGTACTGGCCGCCAGTCAGACCCGCGATAAAGACGCGCTGACCGTCGAAGGCGTGGAAAAGGTTCTGATGGCGTTGAAAGAAGACTTCGAGTTCGTGGTCTGCGACTCCCCGGCCGGCATCGAAAAAGGTGCTCACCTGGCCATGTACTTCGCTGATGAGGCGATTGTCGTGACCAACCCGGAAGTGTCCTCGGTACGTGACTCGGACCGCATGCTGGGCCTGCTGGCCAGCAAATCGCGCCGCGCCGAGAACGGCGAAGAGCCGATCAAGGAACACCTGCTGCTGACCCGCTACAACCCGCAACGCGTCAGCGACGGCGAAATGCTTGGCGTCGAAGACGTTAAAGAGATTCTGGCCGTGACCCTGCTGGGTGTCATTCCGGAATCCCAAGCGGTACTGAAGGCTTCCAACTCGGGCGTGCCCGTGATTCTCGACGACCAGAGCGACGCCGGTCAGGCGTACAGCGATGCGGTCGATCGTCTGCTGGGCAAAACCGTGGAGCATCGTTTCCTCGATGTTACGAAGAAGGGCTTCTTCGAGCGCCTGTTTGGAGGTAGATAATGAATCTTTTTGACTTCTTTCGTGCCAGCAAAAAGGTCAGTACCGCGTCGGTAGCGAAAGAGCGTCTACAGATCATCGTGGCGCATGAACGCGGCCAGCGCAGTACGCCGGACTACCTGCCAGCCTTGCAGAAGGAACTGGTGGAAGTGATCCGCAAGTACGTCAATATCGGGTCCGATGACGTGCACGTCGCCTTGGAAAACCAGGGTAGCTGCTCGATTCTGGAACTCAATATCACCCTGCCGGATCGCTAGTCGGTCAGACAGGAGCCACGGCGGCTCAGGGCCCTTCGGGCCTTTGTAGGAGCTGCCGAAGGCTGCGATCCTTTGATCTTGTTTTTCCAAAGCAAAATCAAAGGATCGCAGCCTTCGGCAGCTCCTACATTGGACATTGGGGGTTCTGAGCCGCCGTTGGCGTTTGTTACGAGGCTGTTTTAATGCCGTTGTCCAACGTTCACATCATCCATCAAGACGACGCTGTCCTGGTGGTGAACAAACCGACCCTGTTGCTTTCCGTGCCTGGCCGGGCCGATGACAACAAGGACTGTCTGATTACCCGTCTGCAAGAAAACGGCTACCCGGAAGCGCGAATCGTCCATCGGCTGGACTGGGAAACCTCGGGCATCATCCTGTTGGCCCGTGACCCGGACACCCATCGCGAATTGTCTCGGCAGTTTCACGATCGCGAAACCGAAAAGGCCTACACAGCCCTGTGCTGGGGTCAGCCGGAACTGGACAGTGGCAGCATCGATTTGCCCCTGCGCTACGACCCGCCGACCAAGCCTCGGCACGTGGTGGATCACGAGTTCGGCAAGAATGCCCTGACCTTCTGGCGTGTGTTGGAGCGTTGCGGCGACTGGTGCCGCGTCGAGCTGACACCGATCACTGGCCGTTCTCACCAACTGCGCGTGCACATGTTGTCCATCGGTCATCCGCTGCTGGGTGACGGGCTCTACGCTCACGAACAGGCTTTGGCTGCCTGGCCGCGTCTTTGCCTTCACGCGAGCATGCTCAGCTTCACCCACCCGCAAAGTGGTGAGCGTTTGCGCTTTGAGTGCCCGGCGCCGTTCTGAAGGGCAGTGCGATAAAACTGTGGGAGCGGGCTTGCTCGCGAAGAGGGAGTACCAGTCGACATCCCTGTTGCCTGACACACCGCTTTCGCGAGCAAGCCCGCTCCCACAGGGGATTTGCTCCAGGCGCAAATTCGGGAGTGACCACAACAGCAGTCCACCGCCAATTCTGCGTCCAATACGTTAAACTCCCGCCCATTGCTGTCTGGAGTTTCTTATGCGCGAAGAGTTGAACCAAGGCCTGATCGACTTCCTCAAGGCCTCCCCTACCCCGTTCCATGCCACTGCCAGCCTTGTTCAGCGCCTGGAAGCGGCGGGTTTTTCGCGTCTTGACGAGCGTGAGCCCTGGACCATCGAAAACAACGGTCGTTACTACGTCACCCGTAATGACTCCTCGATCGTCGCCTTCAAGATGGGCCGCCATTCGCCATTGCACGGCGGCATCCGCCTGGTCGGTGCTCATACCGACAGCCCGTGCCTGCGAGTCAAGCCGCAACCCGAGCTGCAACGCCAGGGCTTCTGGCAACTGGGCGTCGAAGTCTACGGTGGTGCGCTGCTGGCACCGTGGTTTGACCGTGACTTGTCCCTGGCCGGCCGCGTGACCTTCCGCCGTGACGGCAAGGTCGAGAGCCAGTTGATCGACTTCAAGGCGCCGATTGCGACCATCCCGAACCTGGCCATTCACCTCAACCGTGAAGCCAACATGGGTTGGGCAATCAACGCCCAGACCGAACTGCCGCCGATTCTCGCGCAATTTGCCGGTGACGAGCGCGTGGACTTCCGCGCCGTGCTCACCGACCAACTCGCCCGCGAACACGGCCTCAACGCCGATGTGGTGCTCGACTACGAGCTGAGCTTCTACGACACCCAAAGCGCCGCGATCATCGGCCTGCATGGCGACTTCATCGCCGGCGCACGCCTGGACAACCTGCTGTCGTGCTACGCCGGCCTGCAAGCGTTGCTGACCACCGAAACCGACGAAACCTGCGTGTTTGTGGCCAACGACCACGAAGAAGTCGGTTCCTGCTCGGCCTGCGGCGCTGACGGCCCGATGCTCGAGCAGACTTTGCGTCGCGTGCTGCCCGAAGGTGATGAGTTCGTACGCACAATTCAGAAATCCCTGCTGGTCTCGGCTGACAACGCCCACGGCGTTCACCCCAACTATGCAGAGAAACACGACGCCAATCACGGCCCTAAACTCAACGCCGGCCCGGTGATCAAGGTCAACAGCAACCAGCGCTACGCCACCAACAGCGAAACCGCCGGGTTCTTCCGCCATCTGTGCATGGCCGAAGAAGTGCCCGTGCAGAGCTTCGTGGTCCGCAGCGACATGGGCTGTGGCTCGACCATCGGCCCGATCACCGCCAGTCATTTGGGCGTGCGCACCGTGGACATCGGCCTGCCGACCTTCGCCATGCACTCGATCCGCGAACTGTGCGGCAGCCACGACCTGGCTCACCTGGTCAAAGTACTGAGCGCGTTCTACGCCTGCCGCGAGCTGCCGTAGCCCCCCTGTAGGAGCTGCCGAAGGCTGCGATCTTTTGATCTTGTTTTTAACAAACAAGCAACATCAAAAGATCGCAGCCTTCGGCAGCTCCTACGATTCGAAATCGACCTAAACTTTAAATATCCCCTCCGACAAGGCTGTCGCCATGATCTCGATGTCTTCGTTCCACGCCATGCTGATCCCCATCCTCGCCGGGATGATCATGCTGGCCGTCGGCTTCAATTTCCGCGACAAGAATGCCGGTGTCCTGGCCATGTGGCTCGGCATGCTGCTGATCCTCGCCACCGTGGTCTACAAGATCCTGGCCAAGCTCAACGAATAAATCCGTGCGCCTGGCTCGCATTGATTTTGTCGGGCTCGTACACTCGGCCGATCCGCTCTTCCTAAGGTTGACCGCCTAGTGCTCGCTCGTCTTTTCGCCCTGCCGTGTTTCCTCCTGATCTGCCTGATGACGCTGCTGCCGATGGCGCCTGCCCAGGCGGTCAGTTTGCCGGGACTGCTCAATAACTCGGCGAAAACCCAGCCCGAAGCCCAGGAACCCTTGGGGCAATCCCTGGACGAAGTCATCAAGTCATTGGAAAACGATCAGCAGCGGACCAAACTGCTGGCGGACCTGAAGAAGCTGCGCGACGTCACCAAAAAAGCCCAGCCGGCCACTGAAATCGGTGTTCTCGGACTGATCGGCGGGACCCTGAGCAGTTTCGAAAAGCAATTTTCCGGCGCCGACAGCCCACTCACCCGCTGGTCTGAAGAGTTCGGCCTGGCCAAGGATGAGCTCTCGGCCCTGATGATGCCGGCCAATGAGTGGCTGCCGATCATCTTTGCCTTCGCCATGATCCTGATGGTCTGGAGCCTGCTGGCCGCCGCCCTGATCTGGCTTGGCCACCGGGTGCGCATGCGCTTCGGCCTGACCGAAGAACTGCCGCAACACCCCAAGGCTCTCGACATGTTGCGCTTTGCCCTGCGCAAACTCGGGCCGTGGCTGATTGCGTTGGTGATGACGGTTTATATGACCTACGCGCTGCCTTCGTCATTGGGCAAAAGCCTGGCGATGGTGCTGGCATACGCGTTGGTAGTCGGCACCTGTTTTTCGGCAATCTGCGTGATTGCCTTCTCCGTGCTCGACGGCCCGCACCGACATCGCGCCTTGTACATCCTGCGTCATCAGGCTTTCCGGCCGCTGTGGCTGATCGGCAGCTTCGCCGCGTTTGGCGAAGCCCTGAGCGACCCACGCCTGGTCGCCAGTCTTGGCGTGCACCTGGCACACACTGCCGCCACCATCGCCAACGTACTGGCGGCGCTGTCCACCGGACTGTTCATCCTGCGTTTCCGCCGGCCGATTGCCCACCTGATCCGCAACCAGCCATTGTCCCGGCGCCTGACCCGCCGTGCCCTGAGCGACACCATCGATATCCTCGGCACCTTCTGGTACGTGCCGGCGCTGGTGCTGGTGTGCATTTCGCTGTTTGCCACGTTCATTTCAGCGGGCGACACCAGCACCGCGTTGCGCCAGTCGCTGATCTGCACCGTGCTGCTGGTGTTGTGCATGGTCATCAACGGGCTGGTGCGCCGGCACTCGCTCAAACCGCAACGAACCGTAAAACGCCACGCGCTGTATTCCGAGCGGTTGAAAAGCTTCTGCTACACCCTCGCCCATCTGTTTGTGTGGCTGGTATTCATCGAGCTCGGCCTGCGCGTCTGGGGCATGTCACTGATCGCCTTCACCGAAGGCGAAGGTCATGACGTCAGCGTCAAACTGTTCAGCCTTGCCTTTACGCTGATTTTCGCCTGGCTGATCTGGATCCTCAGCGACACTGCGGTGCATCACGCCCTCACCCGCTCACGCAAAGGCCTGGCGAATGCCCGGGCGCAGACCATGATGCCGCTGATCCGCAACGTGCTGTTCGTGGCGATCTTCATCATTGCGCTGATCGTCGCGCTGGCGAACATGGGCATGAACGTCACACCACTGCTGGCCGGTGCCGGTGTGATCGGTCTGGCCATCGGTTTCGGTGCGCAATCACTGGTGGCGGACTTGATCACCGGGCTGTTTATTATTATCGAGGACTCGCTGGCCATCGACGACTATGTGGATGTCGGCGGGCACCTCGGCACCGTCGAAGGCCTGACCATTCGCACCGTGCGCCTGCGGGACATCGACGGGATCGTGCACACGATCCCATTCAGCGAAATCAAAAGCATCAAGAACTACTCCCGGGAATTCGGCTACGCGATCTTCCGGGTGGCGGTGCCCTACAACATGGAAATCGACGACGCGATCAAACTGATGCGCGAAGTCGGGCAGAAGATGCGCACCGATCCACTGCAACGCCGCAACATCTGGTCGCCGCTGGAGATTCAGGGTGTGGAAAGCTTCGAGTCCGGCAGTGCGATTCTTCGCGCCCGGTTCAAGACTGCGCCGATCAAGCAGTGGGAAGTTTCAAGGGCGTTTAACTTGTCGCTCAAGCGGCATCTGGATGAGGCGGGGCTGGATTTGGCGACGCCGCGGATGAGTGTTCAGGTGGTTACGGCCGGTGGCGGCCCGCAAAAGGAACCGCCTTTGTAGGAGCTGCCGAAGGCTGCGATCTTCTGATCTTGATCTTTCCGGGATCGCAGAAAAACAAGATCAAAAGATCGCAGCCTGCGGCAGCTCCTACGAGGTGAGTCGGGTTGCTATCTAGACCACATCCACCCCGACATGAATCGCATCATGTCGCCAAAATTCCAGGTCACAGTCGATCAGCCGTTCATGCTGATCATAATTGACCCGGCAATTCGCAACCCCGGGCTGCCCACCGACACCCGTAGCGCCGCCGCGGCATCCACCGACAACGACGTCGGCACAATCTCGAAACGCACCCGCCCGTAGTGCAAATCGTAGTGCCGCGCGTACAGCTCGGTAATCGACTGATTCAAATCAAACTCGAGAATCCCCGGGAAAAACTGTGGATTCAAATAGTGCTCCACATACAACACCAGCCGCCCATCGATGCGCCGTGAACGGCATATCTGAATCACGCTCGACAACGCCGGCAACTGCAACCAGGCGCACACCGCCGCTGACGCCGGTTGCAAACGCGCCGATATCACTTCGGTGGACGGCACTCGCCCCTGGGCACTGACCATCGCGTGGAAGTGGCTGCGTTGCATCAGGTTGTAGGCCAGGCGCGGCGGCGAGACAAACCAGCCACGGCGCTCCTCGCGATAAATCTGCCCCTGCGCTTCCAACTGTAACAACGCCTCACGCACGGTAATCCGTGTGGTGCCGAACAACTCACTGAGCTTGCGCTCGGCCGGCAATTTACTGCCAGCCGCCAACAGGCCGTGGTCGAGCTGCTCCTGGAGGACCTGGCCAATGGCTGTCACCGCTTTTGTTGCCTCATCGCGCATCAACGTTACCTATCTGGACTAGACCAGCACTGTTTCGGGGCAGAACCGCACGGCAAAACCGGCTCATCGAACATTCTGCAAGCCTAGGCAGTGCAGATGACTGAGAGATGACAGCTGCCCAACGGTCATCTCTCAATTCTCTTCAAACCCTGCAATACCTCGGCCAAGTCCCTTGCGTAGCGGGCCTTTGCCCATGGTCTACGCTTACCGGGCACCCGCCAATTGCGGGCAAATAAAAGCCCTGTGGGGCGACGAGCGACATGAAAGTGTCATGCAGTCCCCTTAAATTGGCTCAGGTATTGCTGACCTAGACCAACACAACCGCAATCGCAGCGTTGAAAACGCCCAAAGGAGCTTCGGATGAAACAGCTTTTCCTGGCATCACTGTTAGGCTCGACCATTGCCATGTGCACCGCCGCCATGGCTGCTGATACGGATTTGAAAACTTTGGAAGCCGCTGCGAAAGCGGAAGGCGCCGTCAATAGCGTCGGCATGCCCGATGACTGGGCCAACTGGAAAGGCACTTGGGAAGACCTGGCCAAGACCTACGGCCTGAAGCACATCGACACCGACATGAGCTCAGCCCAGGAAGTGGCCAAGTTCGCCGCTGAAAAAGACAACGCCAGTGCCGACATTGGTGACGTAGGCGCCGCTTTCGGCCCGATCGCCGTCAAGCAAGGCGTGACCCAGCCGTACAAGCCAACCACCTGGGCACAAGTCCCGGACTGGGCGAAAGACAAGGATGGCAACTGGGCTTTGGCCTACACCGGCACCATCGCCTTCATTGTTAACAAAAAACTGCTGCACGGTTCCGAAGCCCCGAAAAGCTGGGCTGACCTGAAGACCGGCAAATACAAAGTCTCGATCGGTGACGTGAGCACTGCCGCTCAAGCTGCCAACGGCGTCCTGGCCGCAGCACTGGCCAACGGCGGCGATGAAAAGAACATTCAGCCGGCATTGCTGATGTTTGCCGAGATCGCCAAGCAAGGTCGCCTGTCGCTGGCTAACCCGACCATCGCCACCATGGAAAAAGGTGAAGTGGAAGTGGGCGTGGTCTGGGACTTCAACGGCCTGAGCTACAAAGCCAAGATGGCCAATCCGGATGACTACGTGGTGCTGATCCCGTCTGATGGCTCGGTGATTTCCGGCTACACCACCATCATCAACAAATACGCCAAGCACCCGAACGCCGCCAAGCTGACCCGCGAGTACATCTTCAGCGACGCCGGCCAGACCAACCTGGCGCGCGGCAACGCCCGACCGATCCGCGCCGAGCACCTGACCCTGCCGGAAGACGTGAAAGCCAAGCTGCTGCCGAACGAGCAGTACAAAGGCGTGACGCCGATCAAGGACGCGGATGCGTGGGAAAAGACCTCCAAGGCCCTGCCGCAGAAGTGGAACGAAGAAGTCATCGTCGAAATGAAGTAATGCTTCATCCGTAGGAGCTGCCGCAGGCTGCGATCTTTTGATCTGTTTTTTTAAATCAAGATCAAAAGATCGCAGCCTGCGGCAGCTCCTACACCGTTCAGTTTTGATTTCGGAGTCATCGCCCCTATGAAGCACAACGTCATCCTTGTCGTGCTCGACGGCCTCAATTACGAGGTCGCGCGCCACGCCATGGGGCACTTGCAGGCTTACGTCGGCGCAGGACGCGCAGCGCTCTACAAACTGGAGTGCGAACTGCCGGCCCTGTCCCGACCGCTGTATGAATGCATCCTGACCGGCGTTACGCCGATCGACAGCGGCATCGTCCACAACAACGTCTCGCGCCTGTCCAACCAGCGCAGCATCTACCACTACGCCAGCGACGCCGGCCTGACCACCGCGGCTGCGGCCTATCACTGGGTCAGCGAGCTGTATAACCGTTCGCCGTTCGTGGTCGCCCGGGATCGTCACACCCACAACCCGGAACTGCCGATCCAGCACGGGCATTTCTACTGGAGCGATCACTACCCCGACTCGCACCTGTTCGCCGACGCGGAAAACCTGCGCCTGCGTCATGCACCGAACTTTCTGCTGATCCACCCCATGAACATCGACGACGCCGGGCACAAGCACGGCCTCGACACCCCGCAATACCGCAACAGCGCCCGCTCGGCCGACATCATCCTCGCCGACTACCTGCAAGGCTGGCTCGACGCCGGTTACCAGGTGCTGGTGACTGCCGACCACGGCATGAACAACGACCGCTCCCACAATGGCCTGCTGCCAGAGGAGCGCGAAGTACCGCTGTTCGTCCTCGGCGACGCCTTCAGTTTCAACGCCGGCGCCGCACCGAAACAAACCGAAATCTGCGGCACCGTCTGCGAATTGCTGGGCGTGGCCCACGACAAACCAGTGTGTCGGGAGCTGCTCAAGTGAACGCCATGACCCGTAGTAAATGGCTGGCAGCCTTATGCCTGGTGCCCTTTGCACTGTTCTTTATCGTATTCGAGATCGCCCCGCTGTGCTGGGTGATGATCAACAGCGTGCAATCGGAAGAATTCGGTTGGGGTATCGAAAACTTCACCAAGATCTTCAATTCGAAGTTCTACTTGCAGGCGATCCAGTACAGCCTCGAGATCAGCTTCTGGTCCAGCGTGTTCGGGATTATCATCGCGGTGCTCGGCGCCTACTCGCTACGCCGGGTCGACTCGAAACTGCGCAACTTCGTCAACGCCTTCGCCAACATGACCAGCAACTTTGCCGGCGTGCCGTTGGCCTTCGCCTTCATCATTCTGCTGGGCTTCAACGGCAGCTTCACGATCATGCTCAAGCAGGCCGGGATCATTCAGGATTTCAACCTGTACTCGAAAACCGGGCTGATCATTCTCTACACCTACTTCCAGATTCCCCTGGGCGTGCTGCTGCTCTACCCGGCCTTCGACGCCCTGCGCGAAGACTGGCGCGAGTCCGCCGAACTGCTCGGCGCCAGTGGCTGGCAGTTCTGGCGCCATATCGGTTTGCCGGTGCTGACCCCGGCGCTGCTGGGCACCTTCGTGATCCTGCTGGCCAACGCCCTCGGCGCCTACGCCACGGTGTATGCCCTGACCACCGGCAACTTCAACGTGTTGCCGATTCGTATCGCGGCAATGGTCTCCGGTGATATTTCCCTGGACCCGAACATGGCCAGTGCCCTGGCCGTGGTGCTGGTGGCGTTGATGACCCTGGTGACCATCGTGCATCAGTTGCTGTTGAAGAGGAGCTACCATGTCTCGCGCTGAATTGGGCCCCGTCGGTGTCTATCACCGGGTCGTGGTGTATTTGCTGTTTGCCATTCTGTTGCTGCCGCTGGCCGGCACGTTGATCTACTCGATTGCCAGCAGTTGGTCGGCGACTATTTTGCCCAGCGGCTTCACCTTCAAGTGGTACATCCAGTTGTGGGGCGATCCGCGGTTTCTCGACGCGTTTGGCCAGTCACTGCTGGTCTGTGTCGGCTCGCTGATCCTGTCGGTGGTGCTGATTCTGCCGCTGCTGTTTGTGGTGCATTACCACTTCCCCAAACTTGATGCGCTGATGAACATCCTGATCCTGCTGCCCTTCGCGGTGCCGCCGGTGGTGTCGTCGGTGGGATTGCTGCAGCTCTATGGTTCCGGGCCGTTTGCGATGGTCGGTACGCCGTGGATTCTGATCGGTTGCTACTTCACCGTGGCGCTGCCGTTCATGTACCGGGCGATCACCAACAACCTGCAAGCGATCAACCTGCGCGACCTGATGGACGCCGCCCAATTGCTCGGTGCCAGCACCTGGCAAGCGGCGTTCCTGGTGGTGCTGCCGAACCTGCGCAAGGGGTTGATGGTGGCATTACTGCTGTCGTTCTCATTCCTGTTCGGTGAGTTCGTGTTTGCCAACATCCTCGTCGGCACCCGCTACGAAACCCTGCAGGTCTACCTCAACAACATGCGCAACAGCAGCGGCCACTTCACCAGTGCGCTGGTGATTTCCTACTTCTTCTTCGTGCTGGTTCTGACCTGGGCGGCCAATATCTTGAACAAGGACAAAAGCGAATGAGCTATGTCAGCGTCCAACACCTGCAAAAAAACTACGCTGGGACGACCGTTTTCAGCGACATCAACACTGAAATCCAGAAGGGCGAATTCGTCACCCTCCTCGGCCCTTCCGGTTGCGGCAAGTCCACGCTGCTGCGGTGCATCGCCGGGCTGACCTCGGTGGATGGCGGCAAGATCCTGCTCGATGGCGTCGACATCGTGCCATTGAGCCCGCAGAAACGCGGGATCGGCATGGTGTTCCAGAGCTACGCACTGTTCCCGAACATGACCGTGGAACAGAATGTCGCCTTCGGTTTGCGCATGCAGAAGGTCAACGCCGACGACAGCCACAAGCGCGTCACTGAAGTGCTGAAACTGGTGGAACTGAACGACTTCGCCGCCCGCTATCCGCATCAACTGTCTGGCGGCCAATGTCAGCGTGTGGCGCTGGCTCGTTCGCTGGTTACTCGGCCGCGGCTGTTGCTGCTGGATGAACCGTTGTCAGCCCTGGATGCGCGGATTCGCAAGCACCTGCGCGAACAGATCCGTCAGATCCAGCGCGAACTCGGCCTGACCACGATCTTCGTCACACACGATCAGGAAGAAGCCCTGACCATGTCTGACCGGATTTTCCTGATGAATCAGGGAAAGATCGTACAAAGCGGCGATGCCGAAACCCTTTACACCGCACCCGTGGATGTATTCGCCGCCGGTTTCATCGGCAACTACAACCTGCTGGATGCCGACAGCGCGACGAAACTGCTGCAACGGCCGATCAGCGGGCGCATTGCGATTCGCCCGGAAGCCATCGAACTGAGCCTCAACGGCGAGCTCGATGCGCAGGTCCGCAGCCACAGCCTGTTGGGCAACGTGATTCGCTACCGGGTCGAAGCCCGGGTGTGGAATTGGTGGTGGATGTGCTGAACCGTTCGGCGGCCGATCTGCATCCCGATGGTCAGCGCCTGGCGCTTTCCATCGATCCGACGGCCCTGTGTGAGGTAGCCTGATGACTTTGCTGATGTTGAAGAGAGAACTGCACTGATGGCCCTGGCAATTTTTGATCTGGACGAAACCCTGATCCACGGCGACTGCGCCACCCTCTGGAGCGAACAGATGGGCCGGCTGGGCTGGGTCGACCCTGAATCGTTCATGCGGCAGAACAACGAACTGATGGATGCCTACAGCCACGGCAAGCTGCGGATGGAGGACTACATGACCTTCAGCCTGGAGCCGATGATCGGCCGCACGCCGGAAGAGGTCGACCACTTGGTCGGCCCGTGGGTGGAAGACTTCATCGAGCCAATTATCTTCAGCGATGCGACCAAAACCATCGCCGCCCATCGCAAGGCTGGCGACCGGATTCTGGTGATCTCGGCCTCGGGCACACACCTGGTCCGGCCGATTGCCGATCGCCTGGGGATCGACGAGATTCTCGGCATCGAACTGGAAGTGACGCATGGCGTTTATAGCGGCAACACGGTCGGCACCCTGACCTACCGCGAAGGCAAGATCGCCCGGTTGCTGGAATGGCTTGATGCTGAAGAGGAGAACCTGGAAGGCGCGAGTTTTTACTCAGACTCACGCAATGACTTGCCATTGCTGCTGAAGGTGGATTTCCCGCACGTGGTCAACCCGGATCCGGTGTTGCTGGAGCACGCCGAAAAGGCTGGCTGGCCAATTCACACCTGGAAGTAAAAGCAAAAGATCGCAGCCTTCGGCAGCTCCTACAGGGTGTACACCATCCCAATGCAGGAGTTGCCGAAGGCTGCGATCTTTTCAAAGCAAACCCGATTTCAGGTCAGGCTTTCGTCGATCAACAGCACCAACTTGCCCGACACCTTATTACTCGCCAACTGCGCAAATGCCGCTTCGGCATCCTTGATCGGGAAGGCCTTGGCCAGCTGCGGGCTCAACCGCCCTTCAGCAAACAGCGGCCACACGTGCTGGCTCAGATCACTGAACAAATCCGCCTTGAACTGGTCATCACGGCTGCGCAACGTCGACCCCAACAACTGCACGCGTTTGCCTAACACCTGCGCCAGATCCAGTTTCGCCTCGCGCCCCCCATCAAACCGATCAGCACCCATCGACCATCGAGCGCCGTCAGCTTGAGATTCAGCGCCGCATAATTGCCGCCCACCGGATCCAGGATCACATCGAACGGCCCCAGATCATTCAGGCTGTCCAGATCCCCGGTGCGCACAACGCCACCCTGCGCCCCCAGCGCTTCGCAATAAGCCAAACGCTCGTTAGAACCGACGCTAACCCAGCACGGGTTGCCAAAGGCCTTGCACAACTGAATGGCAGCTGAACCAATTCCACTTGCTCCGGCGTGCAGCAGCACTTTCTCACCCGGCTTGAGCCCGGCAAGATGAAACAAATTTAACCAAACGGTGGCGTACACCTCTGGCAGCGCCGCGGCCTCAGCCAACGACAAACCTTCGGGCACCGGCAGCACATGCCGTCCGTCGACTACCACCTCTTCGGCCATCCCACCCCCGGCCAGCAAGGCGCAGACCCGGTCTCCCACCTGCCAGGACGAGCCCGCACCGACCTCGCTGATCACCCCGGAACACTCAAGACCGAGCACCTGGCTGGCGCCAGGCGGTGGCGGATAAAGGCCAGCTTTTTGTAATAAATCGGCGCGATTGAGACCCGCTGCCGCCACCCGAATACGAACTTGTCCTACATCACAGCCAGGACTCGGCTCTTCAAGCCACTCCACTCGACCTTCAACGCCTTGCAATGCTTTCACAGTGCCTCCATAGTGAGTCTGGACTGAGCCCGTTGCTGTAGCGCCGGGCTTTCTTGCATTATGCGACCGGCTCTTCACGGACCGGCGACTTCAAAGACGGCCTAATATGCGTGATCAATTGTCCCCGCGTCGAATCAGCATGAAGCATCTGTTCCCCAGCACCGCCCTCGCTCTATTTATTGGTATCGGCCTTTTGCCGATGTCGAGCAATACGTTTGCAGCCAATAGCTGGGACAACCTTCAGCCTGATCGTGACGAAGTAATCGCCAGTCTGAACGTCGTCGAGTTGCTCAAGCGCAATCACTACAGCAAGCCGCCGCTCGACGATGCGCGCTCGGTGATCATCTACGACAGCTACCTCAAGCTGCTGGATCCGTCGCGCAGCTACTTCATGGCCAGCGACATTGCCGAATTCGACAAGTGGAAAACCCAGTTTGACGACTTCCTCAAAAGCGGCGACCTGAACGCCGGATTCACCATCTACAAGCGCTACCTGGACCGGGTCAAATCGCGTCTGGACTTCGCCCTTGCAGAGCTGAACAAAGGCGTCGACAAGATCGACTTCACTACCAAGGAAACCTTGCTGATTGATCGCAAGGATGCCCCTTGGCTCAAGTCCACCGCAGAGCTGGATGACCTGTGGCGCAAACGCGTCAAGGATGAAGTCCTGCGGATGAAGATCGCCGGCAAGGATTCCAAGCAAATCCAGGAAACCCTGACCAAGCGCTACAAGAACCAACTATCGCGCCTGGACCAGACCCGCCCGGAAGACATCTTCCAGGCGTACATCAACACTTTCGCCATGTCCTACGACCCGCACACCAACTATCTGTCGCCGGATAACGCGGAGAACTTCGACATCAACATGAGCCTGTCCCTCGAGGGCATCGGTGCCGTGTTGCAGAGTGATAACGACCAGGTGAAAGTCGTGCGCCTGGTGCCAGCAGGCCCGGCGGACAAGACCAAGCAGGTCGCACCGGCCGACAAGATCATCGGTGTGGCCCAGGCCAACAAAGAGATGGTCGACGTGGTCGGCTGGCGCCTGGACGAAGTGGTCAAGCTGATCCGCGGGCCAAAAGGCACCGTGGTGCGCCTGGAAGTGATTCCGGCCAGCAATGCACCGAACGACCAGACCAGCAAGATCGTTTCGATCACTCGCGAAGCCGTGAAGCTTGAAGATCAGGCCGTTAAAAAATCGATCCTCAACCTGAAACAGGACGGCAAGGACTACAAGCTCGGCGTCATCGAGATTCCCGCCTTCTACCTGGACTTCAAGGCGTTCCGCGCTGGCGATCCGGACTACAAGAGCACCACTCGCGACGTCAAGAAACTGCTGACCGAGTTGCAGAAAGAAAAAGTTGACGGCGTGGTCATTGACCTTCGCAACAACGGCGGCGGCTCCTTGCAGGAAGCCACCGAGCTGACCAGCCTGTTCATCGACAAGGGCCCGACCGTACTCGTGCGTAACGCCGAGGGCCGGGTCGATGTGCTGGAAGATGAGAACCCGGGTGCGTTCTACAAAGGCCCGATGGCATTGCTGGTCAACCGCCTGTCGGCCTCGGCTTCGGAGATTTTCGCCGGCGCCATGCAGGACTACCACCGCGCGTTGATCATCGGTGGCCAGACCTTCGGCAAAGGCACCGTGCAGACCATTCAGCCGCTGAACCATGGCGAACTGAAACTGACCCTGGCCAAGTTCTACCGGGTTTCCGGCCAGAGCACCCAGCATCAGGGCGTACTGCCGGATGTCGATTTCCCGTCGATCATCGACACCAAGGAAATCGGCGAAAGCGCGCTGCCGGAAGCCATGCCGTGGGACACCATCAAGGCTGCCATCAAGCCTGCGGTCGACCCGTTCAAGCCTTACATTGCCGAGCTTAAATCCGAGCACGACGTACGTTCGGCAAAAGACGCGGAGTTCGTGTTTATCCGCGACAAGCTGGCCCTGGCCCAGAAACTGATGGAAGAAAAAACCGTCAGCCTCAACGAAGCCGATCGTCGTGCGCAACACGTCGACATCGAAGCCAAACAGCTGGTCATGGAGAATATCCGTCGCAAGGCCAAGGGCGAAGAACCGCTCAAAGAGCTGAAGAAAGAAGACGAAGATGCCATCGCGGCCGAGCCGGACAAGATCAAACCGGAAGACGATGCCTACCTGAGCGAAACCGGGCGAGTGCTTCTGGATTACTTGAAACTGAGCAACCAGGTGGCCAAGCACTAAGATGATGGCAATTTAATGCTGACGCTCCCCGGAGCGTCATCAAACAGTCATCACTCTGTCGTGAAATACAGGACTGGGCGCCCTCTTTAACCAAGAGCGCGCCCAGTCCTTTTTTATCGCCAGAGAACGCCATGACCACGACCGAACAGCTGAGTGCCTTGAGTTCAATTCTGGCTCAAAGCGGTTTGCACAGTCTGTTCCAGCCGATCATCTCCCTCTCCGAACGACGCATCGTCGGCTATGAAGCCCTTAGCCGCGGCCCCTCCAACAGTCCGCTGCACTCCCCCATCGCACTGTTTGCCGTGGCCCGTCAGGGCGGGCGACTCAATGAACTGGAAATTGCTTGCCGGGAAAGCGCTTGTCGGCGATTCAACGAGCAGCAACTGCCGGGCAAACTGTTTCTCAACGTCTCCCCCGAGTCCCTGCTCGAAGCCGCTCACCAACCCGGTCGTACCCTGCAACTGCTGCAGGATTTCGGTATACCGCCGAGTCAGGTGGTAATTGAACTTACCGAACAGACCCCGACCGATGATTTCCAACTGCTGCAAACCGCCTTGCACCACTACCGGGCGATGGGGTTTTCCATCGCGCTGGATGATCTCGGCGCCGGGTATTCAAGTCTGCGTTTGTGGTCGGAACTGCGGCCAGACTACGTAAAGATCGATCGGCACTTCATCGACGGCATCCACCAGGACGCGCTCAAGCGTGAGTTTGTCGGCTCGATTCTGCAAATCGCCAAGGCCTCCCGCGCACAAGTGATCGCCGAAGGTATCGAGCTGCCGGAAGAACTCGCGGTGCTGACCGAAATGGGTGTGGACCTGGTGCAGGGCTATCTGCTTTGCCGCCCGCAGGAACATCCGCCACGGGACGCCCGCACACTAATGCCCAAGCATGACGGCACGACCGTGGCGCTGAACGACGAAGGCAGCGACCTCAGCGCCCTGCTCAACGACCAACCGGCCGTGGCCCGCGACACACCGACGGCGACGGTGCTGGAAGCCTTCCGCCGCCAAGCCAACCTGAACTCCCTGGCGGTGCTCGACGAACAAGGCCAGCCGTGCGGTATCGTCCACCGGCATTCGCTCTCGGACGCGCTGCTCAAGCCCTTTGCCACCGACCTGTTCGCCCGCAAACCGATCAGCCGCTTGATGAACGACGACTTCCTCGCGGTCGAGATGAGCCAGTCGCTGCAACAGGTCAGCCGCCTGATCACCAGCCGCGCCCGGCAGCGCATCGAAGAAGACTTCATCATCACCCTCAACGGCGGTTATCTGGGATTGGGCAGGGTTATCGACGTGCTCAAGCTGATTACCGAACTGAAAATCCAGCAAGCCCGCTACGCCAACCCACTGACCCTGCTGCCCGGCAACGTGCCGATCCAGCAATGCCTGACACGGCTGCTGCAACAGGCGCGGGAATCTGTGATCTGCTACGTGGACATCGACAGCTTCAAACCCTTCAACGACATCTACGGCTACGGCCGCGGGGATGAAGTCCTGCTGTGTTTGGCGCAATGCCTGAACGACCGCGTCGACCCGTCCCGCGACTTCGTGGGACATATCGGCGGCGACGATTTCTTGATGGTGCTGGGCCCGGAAGACTGGCGCAAACGCCTGAACCAACTGCTTGACGACTTCCAAAGCCAATGCCGACGCTTCTACCGCAGCGAACATCTGGAGGCTGGCTGCTTCATCGCCCCCAACCGGCAAGGCGTGCGACAGGAGTTTGCGCTGCTGTCGCTGTCCATCGGCGTCGTGCATTTGCACCCCGAAGCCTGCGCCGGGCTTGATGCAAGCCTGCTGGCGGAGATGGCATCACAAGCCAAGCACCACGCGAAGAATGTGCCGGGGTATAGCGTGCATGTGATTGATAGCCTGGCAGTGCCGGGGCGAGAGGATGAGTTGCTGATGGGGCAGCGGTGATTGGACGGGCGCCTTCGCGGGCAAGCCTTGCTCCTACAGGGTTTTATGTCGCCCGTGTTTTTTGCGAACGACACAAAACCCTGTAGGAGCAAGGCTTGCCCGCGAAGGCGCCAGATCAGACACCTAAAATCTGAATAGCTGCTGGCTACGCCCGCAACCGTCGCCCAATCACATCCAGCACGTCACAGCCATCGCGCAGTGCAATGGCAGCAAATGTGGTGAAAGGTATCTCTGCAACGTGTTTTGATTTTTCCATTAGCCGGCTAGCCGCTTTCGCCTCTGGACTCAATCGGTCGATGCAACAGATTGGCTAAATCGTTCAGCGGGCGTTTCATGGCTTAGTGTTTTTCGAGGGCGCAGGACGCGAGCTGGAAGCAAGGCTCGCAGGTTTGCGTGTCCAGCGCTTTGCCCAGGTACATGCCGCCCAAAGCACTGTCAAATGACGGTCCTGTCACTTCGTTTTTTCCATAGCGCCTTTTTTATCAGCAGGTCAATGCGACCTAGATCTCAAGATCGCGTAACCGAACTGTCATCTGTGAGGCCCCTAATACGTTTCAAGATATTGCAGCGACTCTAATGCTTGGCATCAGCGCTGCAAAACTGCCGATGCGTGGGTAACGGATTGCCGTGGATGAACCAGTCCGTCGGCAGGGTGAATTACCCTGTGAACGAGATCCATGATGATCAAGAAACTAGCCGCATCCCTCGTTGGCGCTTTGCTGGGGGGCGCGATGCTGCCTGCCCATGCGGACTTCATCGACGACAGCCATGCCGACTTGACCCTGCTCAACCGCTACCTCAATCAACAAGGCCGTGACGTGGTGGGCAGCACCGCCAAGGCCAAGAGTTACCGTGACTGGGGACAGGGTTTCCAGTTCAATTTCCGCTCCGGTTATACCGACGGTCCTGTGGGTTTCGGCCTCGACCTTGAGGCGTTTTACGGCCTCAAGCTCGACTCTGGTGGTGACCTGAATAACCAGGATCACCAGAGTCGTTATCCCGGCAGCATGTTCCCGCTGGATGACGGAAAATCCGCCAACGACTTTAGTGTCTTGAGCCCGACCTTCAAGATGCGCTTCCTCAAGGATGAGTTGCGCGTTGGTATGCTCAACCAAAATAACCCGATGCTGGCCAACACCGATGGGCGTCTGTACCACCAGACCAACACCGGTGTGCAACTGGTGTCGAAAGACCTGTCCGATTTCACCTTCACGGGTGGCGACATTGTCCGGACGAAAATTCGCAATGAAAGCAACGACAGTGACATGACCACTGGTGGCGGTGCGAAACTCAGCGACCGCTTCTTCTATGGCGGTGCTGACTATACAGGCCTGGCCGACACCACCTTAAGCCTGTGGTACTCCAATCTTCAGGACTACTACCAACAAGCCTTCATCGGCGCCAAGCACACCACCGCGCTGCCGGTCGGCAGCCTCCTCAGTGATTTTCGCGCCTACCGCAGCCTGGGCGTAGGCGGCAACGCGGATGGCGACAGCGATTTTGCCACAGCAGGTTCTTACGCTGGCGGCCTGACCAAGGGACGTATTAACCAATCCACTATCAGCCTGATGGAAAGCTACAGCCTGGCGGGCCACACCATTGGCCTGGGGGCCCAGAAAAACACCGGCGACAGTGACTTTCCCTACCTGGACTCCGGGCTGAACAGTGGCGATGCCCGACAAGGCCCTGGCTCCGGCGCTGATACACCGGCACTGACCAACCTGCAACTGAATAAATTCCAGCATGCTGGCGAAGAAACCTGGATGGCTCAATACAAATACGACTTCGGTCAGTTGGGCATCAAAGGCCTTGGCTTTATGGCCGCCTACGCGCACGGCGATAAGATCAAGGTGGCTAAAGGCGGCGACAGCGAATGGGAGCGCGACTTGGCGCTGAGCTACCAGGTGCCTGATGGCAAGTTGAAGGGACTGGGGGTGACCTGGAAAAACGCGCAGGCCAACCCGAGCCTGACGGGCCAGACCAAGCAGGATGAAAACCGGTTCTACGTGAGTTATGTCGTACCGCTTTGGTAAGCACTGATAGTGCAAAAAAGCCCGCAAATGCGGGCTTTTTTATATTGTTATCCCCAGACAGCAAAGGGGGACAGATTTATTTTGTTCAACGTGCCCCCGCCAAAAACTCCGCAATCAACGAAGTAACCTGCTGCTGAATCGCCTCACGCGGCCTCGCATCCTCCCCATCCCCGCAAATAATCCCATCACCCGGCACTGCTTCTTCAAGCAACGCCACCGCCCCAGGTTTGCACACCGACATAAAGCTGAAGTGGCTGGCGTCGTTAATCTCGACATAGCGCGTCGACACTTGGGGCAGGCGTTTGGCCAAGTCGGCGGATTCCAACTGAGCGGGAAGCTCTTCAGACGGCGAGCCCGCGGAGATCACCAGCGTCGGCACCGGCAGCGCCGCAAGGCTTTCATCGGTCATCCCGCGTGACAGGCCCAGGTCCAGTGAAACAACGGCGGTGACACGCTTATCGCTCAAATCGGCGGCCAGCCTGGCCTTCGATGCCGGGGTGCTTGCGGGGTTCATCTGTTGGTAAACGGTGCAACTGGTCAGCTTCGGGTGGGCGGTGCAGTCCAGGGCAAAGCGATCGGGGTCGAAACGTGCACCGGCGATTTCCATGACAGTCCAGCCGCCGAGTGAATGGCCCACGGCTGCAATTCGATGCTTCGCGACAACGCCAAATTGTTCTGGTTGGGCCATGACCGCATCGATGGTCCGGCTGAGGTCGGCGGGGCGCTGCCATAACTGTGCTGCGGCTTGAGGACTACGGTCTCGGCTGGTGGTGCCGGGGTGGTTGACCGCCGCCACGATGTAACCCTTGCGGGCCAGTGCGCTGGCCAGCCATGTCTGGTTGATCCAATTGCCCCCAAGACCGTGGGAGAGCACCACCAATGGATGCTCGCCGGCAGCCGGTGGGGCGTTGCGCACGGCAAGGGCACCGACAAGCACTGGATTGTCGCCGATCAATTGCGCGGTGGCGGTGGTTGTACCGGGGTACCAGACGACCATTTCCAGCGGACGGTCGTTTTGCGCGGCGGGCAACGCAGAGGCCTGGAAGCCGATAGGGTTATCGTCAGCGAATGCGCTTGTGGTCAGGCAGATCAGAAACAGGGCGCCGAAAGCTGTTTTCAATGTTTTATCTTCCTTGATTGGATTCAACTTATTAACACCTGACATCCGCTGTCAGGTGCATCAATTACTGCGCAGTATCGCCACTCACCAACCCTTTCAGCTTGATCTCAGCCAACGGATGCCCAGCCTGCACCGCAATGCGCCAAAACCGCGCGGCCTCCACCGGATCCGGCGCTTTGCTCGGCGTCCCCGCCAAACTGATCACGCCCACCTGATACGCCGCTTTGCCATCCCCCGCCAACGCCGCCAGACGCAGCAATCGCACGCCTTCCTCACGAGCACCAAGACCGACGCCGCGAAAGGTCAGGATGTGGCCATAGAAGCTTTGCGCGCCGACATTGCCGAGGTTGGCCATGCGGGCGAATTGGCCCTCGAGCCATTTCCAGCCTCGGGGTTGACGCACAAACCACGACCAATGAAACAACCTGCGGGCCAACCAGTAGGAGGCCCGCGCCTTAAGGCGTAAAAACACTCAGGCCTCCGCGGATTCTGGGTACTCGTATTCGAACACACGCACCACTTCCGACGCATGCCAGGACGCGGCGGCGACGCCGTCGGACGGCCCGGAGAAACGCCCCAGGCGCTCAACGCATTCGAAGAAGCCAGTGCGCGGCAGGCGGCTGGCGCCCTGGCTGATCACCAGCGAACTGCGCAGTGGTTGCTCTGCCTTGGCGTCCAGTGCGGCGAGGTGTTCAAGGGCGGCGGTCAGGGTTTGCATCGCCGGCGTCGGCAATTGCAATCGCTCGAGCAACGCTCGGTAGGTCAGCAGATGGCGCTGGCGACGCGCCTGATCCAGTTCACCCAGCAACCCGTCCCAATGTTGACGACTGATGCGTACGCTCACGATTCGTCCCTCCACCCTGGCACCGTCAATTCCCAGGCCAGGCTGCGGCGAATCGCAGCGTCGGGTTGACGCTCGCCACTTTCGATCAAGGCCAGATAAGACGGGCTGATGCCTACCGTGCGGGCGAGCGCCTCAATGGCGATGCCCTTCCCTTCGCGCAAACTGCGGAGTTGATCCAGACCCGGAAGGATCTGCCCTGCAACCACCGCCGGACGCTCTACGGCGGCCCTTGGCGGTTGTTGCTCGATGCCTGCTGCTTTCAGTAAAGCCTGGTACTGAGCCCACGGTAGAACCGCATATTCGGGCTCGCCTTCGCGTGTGATTATCTGAATATCCATGACTTCCCCGTAGGACAACGACACTTAGCGAGTCGGCACTTTTCCCTTGAAGTGTAATCCTAACAGCGGCCAAGGTCGCGGGGGCATGAAACTATGGATGAAACTGAAACACCTCAGTCATCTTTGGGACCCTGAAGCTGAAGTTGCTCCGGGGTATCGGGCAGTCGCTCGACCGCCGCCAGCTTCTGCGGCAGCTGACGATTGCGCCAGGCACGGAAGGCATTGAGTTCGTCGTCGAGGGTTTTCATGACCCAGGCGAGCACGGCGATATCGTCGAGCATGCCGAAAACCGGGATGAAATCCGGAATCGCGTCCAAAGGACTGAGGAAGTACATCAGGCCAGCCACGACGATCAGAATCGACTTGCGGCTGATGGCCCGGTACTCGCCACGCCAGTAGGCCAGGCACAAGGCCTGCAGCAGGCGCAGGTCATCCTTGAGCTTACCCAGGCGGCCGCCCTCACTCGCGCTTTTGCTGGCCACGGCAAACAACAGGGTCGGCAATCGACCTTTAGCCAACAAGCGACCGGCCAGTGGCAGGAATCGAGCGAAATTCCAGGGTGCTTTCATCTTTTCCTCCCGCTGAAATGTTATCCACACAAATTGTGGATAACCTTGTGAACAGAGCTGCATTTCACGGCTGGAAGCCCCGTTTTATAAGGGCTGAACTCAGATCGGGCGTTTTTTACTCACATAAAAAAACCCAAGATTTCATTGACTTGGCTGTGCAGTACGTCTAGCGCAGGCATCTTCACTGGCTAAGACTCCAGCCTACAGCATCCGTTCGCTTTGTTTGTACTTTGCCAAACCCCGGATACAACAACGCCCCACATAATGCGGGGCGTTGTTTTTGCATCAGACGACGATTACTTCGCGGCGTCTTGTTTCGCTGGATCTTTGATCGCCAACAGCTCCAGGTCGAACACCAGCACCGAGTTGGCCGGGATTGCCGGGCTTGGGCTTTGCGCGCCGTAAGCCAGGTCGCTAGGGATGTACAGCTTGTACTTCTCGCCAACGTGCATCAATTGCAGGCCTTCAACCCAACCAGGGATCACACCGCTGACAGGCAGATCGATCGGGCTACCGCGATCAACCGAACTGTCAAAGGTAGTGCCGTTGGTCAGCTTGCCGGTGTAGTGAACAGTCACCACATCGGTCGGTTTAGGCTGAGGACCATCAGCTTTCTTCACGACTTCATACTGCAGACCGGAAGCAGTGGTCACTACACCCGCTTTCTTGGCGTTTTCCTCGAGGAATTTCTTGCCGGCGGCTGCCGACTCTTCGCTCATCTTCGCCATGCGCTCTTCAGCACGCTTCTGCAGTGCTGCGAAGGCTTCGACCAGTTCGTCGTCCTTCAGCTTCTGTTCTTTCTTGCCGACGGCATCTTCGATGCCTTGGGCTACGGCCTTGGAATCGAGATCATCCATGCCTTCCTGAGCCAGGCTCTTGCCCATGTTCAGGCCAATCCCGTAGGAAGCTTTTTGCGCCGGGGTTTTCAGCTCTACGCTGGTCTGCGAGTCACAACCCGCAAGTACCAGGCTTACCAGGGCCACCGCCGCCGCCAACCGATGCTGTTTCATGCTATTTCCTTGTTCATGCGCCTAAAGGGCAATCGAATAAAGCCGCGAGCTTATCAGGCGGCCACGACCAATGGCTACCGGCATGAGAGCAGGAAACTTCTGATAAGTTCAGGTCTTTTAAAGCATTTCGGGAATGGGCTGGATGAAGTTTCTGTCATCTTGCCCCTACAAAGGCCGATGCCGGATCCTACAACACTTGGCGTAATGGCCACTTGCCGCCACCGCGGAAGCTGAGGCATAAAGGAGATACAAATCGACAAGGACGTTTATCTTGCACCTCTTACTCCGTCTGCTGGGTCTGATCGCCGTACTGCTGGGGTTAGGCCTGGCCGTGGCTCTGTACTACATCGCCAACCCTAAACTGCCCGTTTATACCCCCGCGCAACAGGTGCATTACCTGGAGCAGTGGAGCGCCGCCGACCGTCAGACTTACTACTTCACTCCTCAAGGCACCCAGGTCAAAGGCTTGCGCTATGACTGGTTCACGGCGCTGGAACTGCCCTTTTCCCAAGAGCGCTTCGCCGCCCCCGAATACATGGCGCGCTTCGGTTTTCTGATCGATCCCGCGCAGAACGCCACCGCGAATAACCCCGGCAACTTGCCCGTAGGTTTCGCCCGGCATCAAAACCCCGGCAGCCAGGATCAATTCCTCGACATCACGTGCGCCGCCTGCCACACCGGCGAACTGCGTTTTAACGGCCAGGCCGTGCGTATCGATGGCGGCTCGGCACAGCATGTTCTGCCTTCAAGCGTACCGACCTTGCGCGGCGGCAGTTTTGGCCAGGCACTGGTGGCCAGTCTTGCCTCGACTTACTACAACCCTTGGAAGTTCGAACGTTTCGCACGCAACCTATTAGGTTCGGACTACGACGCCCGGCATCAAACCCTGCGCGAGGACTTCAAAAGCTCGCTTGATACCTTCCTGAAAGTCGCCTGGAATGACACTCACCGCGGGCTCTATCCGACCGAAGAAGGCCCCGGCCGTACCGACGCGTTCGGCCGCATCGCCAATGCCAGCTTCGCAGATGCGATTTCGCCGGACAACTATCGCGTAGCCAACGCCCCTGTGGACTATCCACAACTATGGGACATGTGGACCTTCGACTGGGTGCAGTGGACCGGTTCGGCGCAGCAACCGATGGCGCGCAATATCGGCGAAGCGCTGGGTGTTGGCGCCACGCTGAATTTCTTCGACGCCAACGGCCAGCCGCTCAAAGGTGATGCGCGCTATCCCTCCAGTGTCCGGGTTCGCGACTTGCGCCTGATCGAAGAAACCCTGAAACGCCTGAAGCCGCCCGCCTGGCCGGAAGAACTGCTGGGCAGTGTCGACAAAACCCTGGCCACCAAAGGTCGTGCACTGTTCGCCGAGAACTGCGCCAGTTGCCACGTGCCGCGGGTGAAACAGGTCGATGGACGCGCGGTACAACAACTCAACCTGCTGCCGGTCGCCGCCATCGGAACCGACCCCACCGCCGCCAACAACATTGCCGACCACCGTTTCGATCTAACGGCCCTGCAATGGGACCCGGCGGAACTGGCGAAACTCGACGTTCAGTTGCACCCCAAACCCACCGAGCCGCTGGACCTGAGCAAGCTCTCGGTGGCCAAGGGGCTCGCGTACGTCACCGCGTTCGTTGAGCACCATGCTTACCGCTCGGCCAACGTCACGCCGGCCGAGCGCCCAGACATGGATGGTTTTGGCCTGCCGATCGGTGTCCAGGAATTGCGTGCCTACAAGGCCCGGCCACTGGCCGGCGTGTGGGCCACGGCGCCCTTCCTGCACAACGGCTCGGTGCCGAGTATTTATCAATTGCTCTCGCCCCAGGACGAACGCCCGACCACGTTCTATAAAGGCACCTTCGAGTACGACCCCAAACACCTGGGCTATCGCACCGAAGCCTTTGGCAACGGCTTTGTATTCGACACTCGCATCACCGGCAATCACAACAGCGGACATGAATTTCGCGCCGGCGAGCGCGGCAATGGCGTCATCGGGCGTCTGCTGCAGCCGGAGGAACGCTGGGCGCTGCTCGAATACCTGAAAGTGCTGGGCGGCCCACTGGAGGCGCAGTTGCCATGACCGCCTCCTCAGTCAAAAGGACTTACCCATGCTGATCACTCTCTGGCTGCGCCTCGGCGCGTTCCTCGCCAAGACCCTGCTCTGGTTGCTCGGCCTGGGGTTGCTGGGCTGGGCGCTGGCCATCGCGTGGTTTGCCTGGCAGCACAGCGGCCCGGTTTCCGCGCAGGAGTTGATCCCGGACGGTGAATCCGCAATGACCCAGGACATCATCCAGACTGCCGTGCGCATCGTCGACCAGCACCGTGAAAGCACTCGCTACCTGCGCGACGCCCACGCCAAGGCCCATGGCTGCGTGAAGGCCGAGGTTCAGGTATTGCCGGATCTGGCGGTAGAACTGCGTCAAGGAGTGTTCAGCGAACCCGGCAAAACCTGGCAAGCGAGCATTCGACTGTCCAACGGCAACGCCTACCCGCAGTTCGACAGCATTCGCGACGCCCGAGGCATGGCCATCAAATTGCTCGATGTGTCCGGCAAACAATTACTGGCCAACCAATCGGCTCGCAATGAGCAGGATTTCGTGATGTTCAGCCATCCGAACTTCTTCGTCAGCGATGTCGCCGAGTATCGTCAGAATGTGGCTGCCCAAGCTGACGGCAAAAAGGTCATGGCGTTCTTCCCGGCTGGGACCCGCGCAGTTGGCAGGTTCGTCATCTGTTTATCGCGCTGGCGACACTCTCCCCGGCCCCCGAAAGCCCGACCCGGACGACCTACTTTTCGGTTTCACCCTACAAATTTGGCGACACCAATGCCAAATTTCGCGTCATGCCAGACCCCGAGAACTGCCCAGCCTACGTGCTGCCCAAGCAAAATCAGAATCTGCCGAACTTCCTGCGTAATGCGCTGAACCAGCAACTGTCGACGGACCGGGTACCGGCGTGTTTTGTCTTGCAGATCCAGCGCCAGGATGCCAACAAATACATGCCGATCGAAGACACCAGCGTTGAATGGCGCGAAAGCGATACACCCTTTGAAACCGTGGCGCGGATCAACGTCCCCGCCCAGGATTTCGACACCCCGGCGCTGAATCTGCAATGCGACAATCAGTCGTTCAATCCGTGGTTTGGTTTGGAGGCGCACCGTCCGATTGGCGGGATCAATCGCCTGCGCAAAGCGGTGTATGAAGCGGTCAGCGACTATCGGCACAGCCGTAACGCCGAACAGTAGTAGACAGAACGCGCGCTCTGTAGCAGCGCGAAGCCTGCGTTCGGTTCGGGCCGCGTTCGGACGCAGCAGTCGTGAAATCAGGCACCGCGCTGTGTCAGGCAGAACTCGCACTCAGGTTTTACGACTGCTGCGTCCGAACGCGGCCCGAACCGAACGCAGGCTTCGCCAGCTGCTACAGGTCACCGTACAGCTTGCCAAACTCCAGACGACAAAAAGCCCGCATTAAGCGGGCTTTCTGTGTGGTGACCTGGCGTTCAGCATTCCAGGTTACCGAATATGGCGCAGCGGACGGGACTCGAACCCGCGACCCCCGGCGTGACAGGCCGGTATTCTAACCGACTGAACTACCGCTGCGCGTAGCATTGAAAGTAATGGTGGGTGATGACGGGATCGAACCGCCGACATTCTGCTTGTAAGGCAGACGCTCTCCCAGCTGAGCTAATCACCCAGCACCTTCGTTACGGGGCGCATTATGCCACAGATTTTCGTAAAGGATTGATTTAATTGAATATTTTTTCAAATAAATCCGAAAACCGATGAAATGACACATCCCGCAGGAACAATAGACAGAAAAAACCCGCGTTAGCGGGCTTTTCCGTGGTGACCTGGCGTTCAGCATTCCAGATTACCGAATATGGCGCAGCGGACGGGACTCGAACCCGCGACCCCCGGCGTGACAGGCCGGTATTCTAACCGACTGAACTACCGCTGCGCGTAACACTTGAACGAATGGTGGGTGATGACGGGATCGAACCGCCGACATTCTGCTTGTAAGGCAGACGCTCTCCCAGCTGAGCTAATCACCCTTCGCTTCGGTGTGGCGCGCATTCTACGGAGCGACCCAACCTCTGGCAAGCACTTTTTAAAATAATTTTCCGAGGCCTTCCAAAGGCTTAGAGAAGGGTTGGCCTATGGCGCCGTGAAGAGAATAATGCCCCCCTTTGTATAAAGGAGAGACTCGCCCCATGTGGTTCAAAAACCTGCTTATCTATCGCCTGACCCAAGATCTGCCTTTTGATGCCGAGGCGTTGGAAACTGCACTGGCGACCAAACTGGCGCGTCCATGTGCAAGCCAGGAGTTGACCACCTACGGTTTCGTCGCGCCGTTCGGCAAGGGCGAAGATGCACCGCTGGCGCACGTCAGCGGCGACTTCCTGCTGATCGCCGCCCGTAAAGAAGAACGCATTCTGCCGGGCAGCGTCGTGCGTGACGCGGTGAAGGAAAAGGTCGAAGAGATCGAAGCCACCCAAATGCGCAAGGTCTATAAGAAGGAACGCGATCAAATCAAGGATGAAATCATCCTGGCGTTCCTGCCTCGTGCCTTTATTCGTCGTTCGTCGACCTTCGCCGCCATCGCGCCGAAACAAGGCCTGATCCTGGTCAACTCGGCCAGCCCGAAACGCGCCGAAGACCTGCTATCGACCCTGCGTGAAGTGATCGGCTCGCTGCCGGTACGTCCGCTGACCGTGAAAATGGCGCCGACCGCGACCATGACCGACTGGGTCAAAACCCAGAAAGCTGCGGACGACTTCTTTGTACTGGACGAGTGCGAACTGCGCGACACCCACGAAGACGGCGGCATCGTGCGTTGCAAGCGTCAGGACCTGACCAGCGACGAAATCCAGCTGCACCTGAGCACCGGCAAAGTGGTCACTCAGCTGTCGTTGGCCTGGCAGGACAAGTTGTCGTTCATGCTCGACGACAAGATGACCGTCAAGCGCCTGAAGTTCGAAGACTTGCTGCAGGATCAGGCGGAGCAGGACGGCGGCGACGAAGCCCTGGGCCAACTGGACGCCAGCTTCACCCTGATGATGCTGACCTTCGGCGACTTCCTGCCGGCACTGGTTGAAGCGTTGGGTGGTGAAGAGACTCCACAAGGGATCTAACAACAACCGGTTCCCGCTGAGGAAACCGGATCAACTGTGGGAGCGGGCTTGCTCGCGAAAGCGTCATAACATTCAACATCAATGTTGACTGTCAGTCCGTCTTCGCGAGCAAGCCCGCTCCCACAGTGGTTTTTGTGGTGCTACTTAATAATAAGGATCAGGCCATGCGCGCCCTCGCCGCTTTAAGCCGCTTTGTCGGCAACACCTTCGCTTACTGGGTGCTGGTTTTCGCCGTTCTGGCGTTCCTGCAACCCACCTGGTTCATTGGCCTGAAAGGCGCCATCGTGCCATTGCTGGGGCTGGTGATGTTCGGCATGGGCCTGACCCTCAAACTCGAAGACTTCGCCGAAGTCGCTCGCCATCCGTGGCGCGTGGCGCTGGGCGTGGTCGCACATTTCGTGATCATGCCCGGTATGGCGTGGTTGCTTTGCCAGGCGTTTCACCTGCCACCGGAAATCGCCGTCGGCGTGATCCTGGTCGGCTGCTGCCCGAGTGGCACCTCGTCCAACGTGATGACCTGGCTGGCTCGCGGGGATTTGGCGCTGTCGGTGGCCATAGCCGCCGTCACCACCCTCCTCGCCCCGCTGCTGACCCCGGCGCTGATCTGGCTGCTGGCTTCGGCGTGGTTACCGGTCTCGTTCATGGAGTTGTTCTGGTCGATCCTGCAGGTCGTACTGCTGCCGATCGTGCTTGGCGTGGTTGCGCAACGGGTACTCGGCAACAAGGTTCGCCACGCAGTGGAAGTGTTGCCGCTGGTGTCGGTGGTGAGCATCGTGATCATCGTCGCCGCGGTGGTCGCAGCCAGTCAGGCGAAGATCGCCGAATCCGGCTTGCTGATCATGGCCGTGGTGATGCTGCACAACAGCTTCGGCTACTTGCTGGGTTACTTCACCGGGCGCCTGTTCAAGCTGCCGCTGCCCCAGCGCAAGTCTCTGGCGCTGGAAGTCGGCATGCAGAATTCCGGCTTGGGGGCCGCGCTGGCCAGTGCGCATTTCTCGCCGCTGGCAGCGGTGCCAAGTGCGTTGTTCAGTGTGTGGCACAACATTTCCGGGGCGCTGCTCTCGACCTACTTCCGCCGGATGAGCGAGAAAGAAGATCGGGAAGAAGCCGCTCGGCAGGCGACTGAATAAGCGTAAAACTTGATCCCCGGGTTAACGCCGGGCACTCTATTGCGCAACGCGGGGACGACCTCGCGGCTCGATCGAGTCATTAATCTGGGGACGACCCCGTCAATCGATGGAGGTCTTTCATGTCCTGGATCATTCTGTTTTTCGCCGGTCTATTCGAAGTCGGCTGGGCCGTCGGCCTGAAATACACTGACGGTTTCAGCCGTCCGCTCCCCACTGCATTGACCGTCGCCGCCATGGCTATCAGCCTTGGTTTACTGGGCCTTGCCATGAAGGAATTGCCGCTGGGCACGGCCTATGCGATCTGGACCGGCGTGGGAGCCGTGGGCACGGTGATCGCCGGGATCATTCTGTTTGGAGAATCCATGGCGTTGTTTAGATTGGCCAGTGTGGCGTTGATCATTGCCGGGTTGGTTGGGCTCAAAGTTAGCGCTTAGGCGACTACCGCCTTCGCGAGCAAGCCCGCTCCCACAGTGGATTGATGGTGTGCCTACTATTTGCGGCACGCCACATACCCAATGTGGGAGCGGGCTTGCTCGCGAAGAGGCCCGCAATCACAACAACTATCTAACAGTGCCGCGCAACTCCCCGACCATCGCCTGCAGCTTCGCCGGCTCTGCCACTTCAACCGCCACCGCCGGCCCCGCCACCAACGTCACCCGCGACCACAACCGGCGAAACAGCCCTTTGCCCGGATCACGGCTGAAGAAACTCCCCCACAACCCTTGCAACGCCAGCGGAATCACCGGCACCGGTGTCTCTTCGAGAATCCGCGTCAGCCCACCCTTGAACTCATTGATCTCACCGTCAGCGGTCAGTTTTCCTTCGGGGAAGATGCATACCAACTCACCGTCCTTCAGATACTGGGCAATCCGCTTGAAGGCTTTTTCGTAAATCTGAATGTCTTCCTGACGCCCGGCGATAGGAATTGTCCCGGCGGTGCGGAAGATAAAGTTCAGTACCGGCAGGTTGTAGATTTTGTAGTACATCACAAAGCGAATCGGCCGACGCACCGCGCCGCCAATCAGCAAGGCATCGACGAACGACACATGGTTGCACACCAGCAACGCCGCGCCTTCATCGGGAATCAGGTCCAGGTTGCGGTGCTCCACGCGGTACATGGAATGGCTGAGGAGCCAGATCATGAAACGCATGCTGAACTCGGGAACGATGCTGAAGATGTAGGCGTTGACGCCGATGTTCAGCAGCGACACCACCAGGAACAGCTCCGGGATCGACAGTTTCACCACGCTCAACAGCACGATCGAGACAATCGCCGAGACCACCATAAACAGCGCGTTGAGAATGTTGTTGGCGGCAATCACCCGTGCCCGCTCGTTCTCGGCGGTGCGCGACTGAATCAGCGCATACAGCGGCACGATATAGAAACCACCGAAAACCCCAAGCCCGAGGATGTCGATCAACACCAGCCAGGTATGCCCAAAACCCAGCACCTCGATCCAGCCATGGCCGGTGACGCTGTCCGGAATCCCACCGGAGTGCCACCACAGCAACAAGCCAAAGACCGTCAGACCAAACGAGCCGAACGGCACCAGACCGATCTCGACTTTGCGCCCGGAGAGTTTCTCGCAGAGCATCGAACCGAGGGCGATACCGACCGAGAACACGGTCAGGATCAGCGTCACCACGGTCTCGTCGCCGTGCATCCATTCCTTGGCGTAGGCCGGGATCTGCGTCAGGTAAATCGCCCCGACAAACCAGAACCACGAATTGCCGACAATCGAGCGCGACACAGCCGGGGTTTGCCCCAGGCCCAGTTTCAAGGTTGCCCAGGACTGGGTGAAAATGTTCCAGTTCAGGCGCATCTCCGGCGACGCGGCTGCGGCGCGAGGAATGCTGCGACTGGCCAGGTAGCCGAGCACCGCGACACCGATGATCGCCGTGGAGACGAGGGGCGCGTAGTGACCGGACGACATCATGATCCCGGCGCCAATGGTCCCGGCGAGGATCGCCAAAAAGGTGCCCATCTCCACCAGGCCGTTGCCTCCGACCAATTCGTCCTCGTGCAAGGCCTGGGGCAGGATCGAATACTTCACCGGCCCGAATAGTGCCGAGTGAGTGCCCATGGCGAACAACGCCACCAGCATCAGCGACAGGTGATCGAACAGGAAACCGACCGCGCCCACCGACATGATGGCGATTTCGCCAAGCTTGATCAGACGGATCAGCGCGTCCTTGGCGAATTTCTCCCCGAACTGCCCGGCAAGCGCCGAGAACAGGAAAAACGGCAGGATGAACAACAGTGCGCACAAGTTGACCCAGATCGAGCGGTCACCGTCGATGGTCAATTTGTACAAAATGGCGAGGATCAACGACTGCTTGAAGATGTTGTCGTTGAAGGCCCCGAGGGACTGTGTCACGAAAAACGGCAGAAAACGCCGGGTGCGAAGCAAGGTGAACTGTGAGGGGTGACTCATCTTCCGTGTGTCCCTGATTGGCGTTGAGAGTGGCTTGGATACTGTTATTGGAATGTCGAACGTCGATCCAGGCCACACATTACCTAATCTTTGCGGGTTATTTCTTTAATCCTGCAATACATGGCGAGACAAACAGCTCGCCGCGCCAGGCGCCTTGCACTGTCCGTTTGCCAACGATCAGCCACATCACAGTCAACAACGCCACCAACACGCCGCCAAACACACTGAAAAACATCAGGTTCAAGGTGCTGGCCAGCTTCAGCGTAGCCAGGGAGTAAACACCCAGCGGGAAGGTAAAGCCCCACCAGCCAAGGTTGAACGGAATGCCGGCCCGCAGGTAACGCACGGTGATCAGCACCGCGATCAGCATCCACCAGAGCCCGAAACCCCACAGCGTAATCCCGGCCACCAGCCCTAGCCCCGCGGCGATTTCACCGATGCCCGGCAAGCCGTTGGCGGCGAAGATCGCTGGTGCATCGGCGCCCAGCAGCAACATGCCCAGCGCCCCGGTACCAATCGGCCCAAGCGCCAACCAACTCGATGCGGCCATGTTCTCGTGAGGCAATTTATGCAGCGCCATGCGCAGCAACAGGATGGTCAGAATGCTGAACGCCACCGGCAGGGAAAATGCCCACAGCACGTAGCTGGTGACCAGCACCACCAGTTGTGAATGGGCCTCGGCCAGGTGCGGCGCCAACAGACCACCGCTGGCGGCCGCCACTTCTGCGGCCACCACCGGCAACAGCCAGACGGCGGTCATCTGGTCAATGCTGTGTTCCTGGCGGGTAAACATCATGTACGGGATCAACACGCCGCAGGCCAGAGACATCGCCACATCCAGCCACCACAGCACTTCGGCGATATGAATCACCCCGTCGCCCCAGCGCGGCAGACCAAACAGCAAAAAGCCGTTGATGATGGTCGCCAGCCCCATGGGAATGGTGCCGAAAAACATCGACACCGTGGAGTGACCGAAAATCCGCCGCGCCTCATCGAAGAACAACACCCAGCGAGCGGCGTACAACCCGGTGAACACTACAAACAGAAAGATGTTGAACAGCCACAGGGCTTCGGCAACCGCGTGCACACCGGGAATCGCGACGGGCAATTGCGCCAGCGCCAGGGCGAGCACACCGGTGCCCATGGTGGCGGCGAACCAGTTCGGGGTGAACTGGCGAATCGCTTCCAAGGGGCGCGGGAGCTGACTGAAAGGTTTAAAACCGGGCTTGGCAGTGTTGGGGCATGTCATGGCGAACTCCTGTCCTCTGGTGAGGTGGAGCTCATGGTAGATCTGAATCGAATATCTATATAACGGGTAATATCTCTAACTGTTATCTGTTTTGCAGATATAGCCTTAGACGCTACCTTCTGATTCGATCACTAAAATCCTCGCCGCGCCGACGGGATGCGCCACATGCTCGGTGCCTACCGAGGCATAAAAGATATCGCCGACGTCGAGTAAAGCCTGTTGTTCAACGTCCGCCTCCCGATAGTGCATCTGCACCTGTCCATCGAGTACTACAAACACTTCCTGACCGTCGTTGACGTGCCATTTGTACGGCTGATCCGTCCAGTGCAAACGGGTGGTGATGCCGTTCATGTTGGCGATGTCCAACGCGCCCCAGGCACGTTCGGCGGTGAAGGATTTGCTGCGGATGATTTTCATCGTACGGTCCGTCGAAAATGAAAAGTGGATGGCGGCGCCAAGGCTATCGGTCATCCAACCTCCGCGCTACAGACTTTCACAGACCGCTGACGCACCAGACCCGGCAATGCCCCCACCGCCAGGACGATCAGCACTGCGCCATAACCATCGGTGGTCGCGATCAGCCCAAAACTGCGGGTCAAACTGCCGGCCAGCAACGCTGGCAAACAAAATGCCAGGTAACTGAGCGCATAAAACGCCGACATCAACCCGGCCCGCTCATGCGGTAACGCCAACGGCACGAGGCTGCGCACGGCACCGAGGAAACCGGCACCGAAGCCGCAACCGGCCACCAGCGTGCCGAGAAAAAACAACGGCAGACTGGCGATGTGAACAGCGACCAGAATCAGCACGACGCCGGCCGGCAGCAGACTGGCGCCCAAGCACAAGACCTTGTCCGCCGCACGATTGCGCAAGGTGTAGATCATCAGCGCGCCGGTCACCGTCAACGCCGCGACCGTTGCGCCGCCAATCAAGTTGGAGGTCGAACCGGTAGCCGTGCGAACCAGCGACGGCGCTAAAGAGGCGAAAAAACCGCCCAACGCCCACACCGCGGTGTTGATCGGCAGTACCGACCACAAGGCCCGTCGTGCCTGGACCGGCACATGCAAGGTCGGGCGCAGCGAAGCCCAGGCACCCGGCTGCCGGCTGACACTTTCCGGCAGGCGCCAGACATACAGTGCCTGCAGCACAAACAGCCCGAACAATACCCAAAAGTCAGTTGCAACGGCAGCGGCGCAAACTCGGCCAGCAAACCGCAGCCCATCGCCCCCGCCGCCATGCCCAGCAACGGAGCAACACTGTTGACCAATGGTCCTTGCTGGCGGTCGGTATCCAGCAGCGCAGCACTCAATACGGCGGTGGCCATGCCTGTTGCAAAACCCTGAAGCACCCGCGCACTGATCAGCCAGGCAACGCTGTCGGCGTTGATAAACAGCAACATCGCAAGCATGTTCAGCAACACGGCGGTGAAAATCACCGGTTTGCGTCCCAGGAAATCCGAGAGCGAGCCGACCGTCAGCAACGCCGCGAGCAAGCTGAGGGCGTACACGCCGAAAATCAGGGTCAGGGTCGCTGCCGAGAAATGGAGGTATTCCTGATACAGGTGATACAACGGCGTCGGCGCTGTGGAGGCGGCGAGAAAACTGAGTAAAGTGATCGCCAGAAACCACAGGCTGGAATGGTTTGAAGGTGGATGAGACATGAGCACACTCCGCAAAAGCTAAGTTTTTGCTTTTGCGGAGTGTGCTACTCGCTAGCGCTTAAAGCAAATTCTTTGTGTTAAGGTCCGCCACATGGCAATTAAAGAAGGTTTACGCCCCGGAGGCAGAAGCGCCAGGGTGCAAGAGTCGATTCACTCGGCGGTCCGCGATCTCCTCGAAGAGCAGGATCGATCTACCGTGACCGTGCCGCAAATCGCGGTGCGTGCGGGGGTTACGCCGTCGACGATCTATCGGCGTTGGGGCGATTTGTCGGTGCTGCTGGCGGACGTAGCCCTCGCCCGCCTGCGCCCCGACAGCGAGCCGGCCAACACCGGCAGTTTGCGCGGTGATGTGCGGGCCTGGGCCGAGCAATATCTGGACGAAATGAGCTCCGAGCCTGGTCGTAACATCATGCGCGACGTGCAGTCCAGCGCTACGCCGGGTTATTGCGTGACCATCATTGGCGCGCAATTGCAGACGATTCTGGATCGTTATCCGGACCAGCCTAAACCGAGCGTTGACCGGCTGATCAACCTGGTAGTGGCGCCGACGGTGTTTCGCATCCTGTTCTCGGCGGCAGCGCTGGAGGTTGAGGAATTGCATCGGTTGATCGAGATTGCGCTGGGTGAGTGACACCGCCTTCGCGAGCAAGCTCGCGATGAGGCCCGCCCAAACGCTGAAAACCTAACCGATTACCACCCTGCGACACCCCGCCACGCCACGACCTTGGTCGACACTGACGAACCCCGGCCATCGTGCGAGACTGTCTGACCGGGCAGGAGTCCCGGATGTCCTTTGTCTGGAGTTTCCATGTCGCTGTCCAGCGGGCTGATCGCCGCCGTTGCCCTGGCCTATATGGCCATCATGTTCGCCATCGCCTTCTACGGTGACCGTCGCAGCGCGCCGTTGCCGCCGCGTGTGCGTGCCTGGGTCTACAGCCTGTCGCTGGCCGTGTATTGCACCAGCTGGACGTTCTTTGGCGCCGTGGGCCAGGCCGCCGAACAGCTCTGGTCATTCCTGCCGATCTACCTCGGGCCGATCCTGCTGCTGGTGTGCGCGCCGTGGGTCCTGCAAAAAATGGTGATGATCAGCAAGCAGGAGAACATCACCTCCATCGCCGACTTTATCGCCGCGCGCTATGGCAAGTCGCAGTCATTGGCGGTGGTGGTGGCGCTGATCTGCCTGGTCGGCGTGCTGCCCTACATCGCCTTGCAGCTCAAGGGCATCGTGCTCGGGGTGAACCTGCTGATCGGAGCCGGCGCTGACGCCATGGGCACCCGCGCCCAGGACACGGCACTGATCGTCTCGCTGGTGTTGGCACTGTTCACCATCGTATTTGGTACGCGCAACCTCGACGCCACCGAACACCACCGCGGCATGGTGCTGGCGATTGCGTTTGAATCGCTGGTCAAGCTGTTCGCTTTTCTGGCGGTCGGCGCGTTCGTGACCTACGGCCTGTACGACGGTTTCGACGACCTGTTCGACCAAGCCATGCTCGCCCCGCGCCTGGAAGAGTATTGGAAGGAAACCATCAACTGGCCGTCGATGGTGGTGCAAACCGGCGTCGCCATGATGGCGATTATCTGCCTGCCACGGCAGTTCCACGTCACGGTGGTGGAGAACATCGAACCTCAGGATTTGCGCCTGGCCAAGTGGGTGTTTCCGGCTTACCTGGCATTGGCGGCGTTGTTTGTAGTCCCGATCGCGCTGGCCGGTCAGATGTTGCTTCCGAGTTCTGTGCTACCGGACTCTTTCGTCATCAGCCTGCCCCTCGCCCAGGCCCACCCGGCACTCGCATTGCTGGCGTTTATCGGCGGTGCCTCCGCGGCCACCGGCATGGTGATCGTGGCCAGCGTGGCGCTGTCGACCATGGTCTCCAACGACATGCTGCTGCCGTGGTTGCTGCGCCGCAACAACGCCGAGCGACCGTTCGAAGTGTTCCGCCAGTGGATGCTCTCGGTGCGCCGGGTCAGCATCGTGGTGATTTTGCTGCTGGCCTACGTCAGCTATCGCCTGCTCGGCTCTACTGCCAGCCTGGCGACCATCGGCCAGATCGCCTTCGCCGCCGTGACTCAATTGGCCCCGGCCATGCTCGGCGCGCTGTACTGGAAACAGGCCAATCGTCGCGGGGTATTTGCCGGCCTCGCCGCCGGGACGTTCCTCTGGTTCTACACGTTGATTGTGCCAATTACCGCCCTCAGCCTGGGTTGGTCGCTAAGCAGTTTCCCCGGACTGGCCTGGCTGCACAGCAACCCACTGCACTTGCCTATCACCCCACTGACCCAAGGCGTGGTGCTGTCGCTGGCGGGCAACTTCACGCTGTTCGCCTGGGTCTCGGTGCTGTCACGCACACGCGTTTCCGAGCACTGGCAGGCCGGCCGGTTCATTGGTCAGGAAATCAGCGCCCGGCCCAGCGCTCGCTCGATGCTTTCGGTGCAAATCGACGATCTGCTGCAACTGGCCGCACGTTTTGTCGGTGAAGAACGCGCCCGCCAAAGCTTTATCCGCTTCGCCTACCGCCAGGGCAAAGGCTTCAACCCGAACCAGAACGCCGACGGCGAATGGATCGCCCATACCGAACGCTTGCTGGCCGGTGTCCTCGGCGCTTCTTCGACGCGAGCTGTAGTAAAAGCCGCCATCGAAGGTCGGGAAATGCAGCTTGAGGACGTTGTCCGTATCGCCGACGAAGCGTCGGAAGTTTTGCAATTCAACCGAGCCCTGTTGCAAGGGGCGATCGAGAACATCACCCAGGGCATCAGCGTGGTCGACCAGTCACTGAAACTGGTGGCCTGGAACCGGCGTTACCTGGAGTTGTTCAACTACCCGGACGGCTTGATCAGCGTCGGTCGGCCGATTGCCGACATCATTCGCTACAACGCCGAGCGCGGCCTGTGTGGCCCCGGCGAAGCGGAAGTCCACGTCGCCCGCCGCCTGCACTGGATGCGTCAGGGTCGTGCCCACACCTCTGAACGACTGTTCCCCAATGGCCGCGTGATCGAGCTGATCGGCAACCCGATGCCCGGCGGCGGTTTCGTCATGAGTTTCACCGACATCACCGCGTTCCGCGAGGCCGAGCAGGCGTTGACCGAAGCTAACGAAGGCCTGGAGCAACGGGTGACCGCGCGTACCCACGAGCTCTCGCAACTCAACGTCGCCCTGACCGAAGCCAAAGGCACCGCCGAGTCGGCCAACCAGTCGAAAACCCGTTTTCTGGCGGCGGTCAGCCATGACTTGATGCAGCCGCTGAATGCCGCACGGTTGTTCTCTGCCGCACTGACCCATCAGGACGACGGCCTATCCAGTGAGGCGCAGAAACTGATCCAGCATCTGGATACTTCACTGCGTTCCGCCGAGGACTTGATCAGCGACTTGCTAGACATTTCCCGCCTGGAAAACGGCAAGATCAACCCGGATCCCAAGCCGTTCGTGCTCAATGAACTGTTCGACATCCTCGGCGCCGAGTTCAAGGCACTGGCGCAGGAACAAGGCCTGAAATTCCGCCTGCGCGGCAGCACGTTGCGGGTCGACAGCGACATCAAGTTGCTGCGACGGATCCTGCAGAACTTCCTGACCAACGCGTTCCGTTATGCCAAAGGCCCGGTGCTGCTGGGGGTTCGGCGGCGAAACGGCGAACTGTGCCTGGAAGTCTGGGACCGTGGCCCGGGAATTCCGGAAGATAAACAGAAAGTGATTTTCGAAGAGTTCAAACGCCTCGACAGTCACCAGACCCGCGCCGAGAAAGGCCTGGGGCTGGGCTTGGCGATTGCCGATGGGTTGTGTCGGGTGCTGGGCCATACCTTGCGCGTGCGCTCCTGGCCGGGGCATGGCAGCGTGTTCAGCGTCAGCGTGCCGCTGGCTCGGGCGCAGACTGTAGCGGCGCCGCATAACGTCACCGTACTGAACGGTAAATTGCCGACGGGCGCGCAGGTGCTGTGCATCGATAACGAGGACAGCATCCTGATTGGCATGAACAGCCTGCTGACACGTTGGGGCTGCCAGGTCTGGACCGCGCGCAACCGTGAAGAGTGTGCCGCATTGCTCGGCGATGGTGTACGGCCGCAGTTGGCGCTGGTGGATTATCACCTGGACGACGGTGAAACCGGAACCGAGTTGATGGCGTGGTTGCGCACCCGTTTAGGCGAACCGGTGCCGGGTGTGGTGATCAGTGCCGATGGGCGCCCCGAGACGGTAGCCCAAGTGCATGCAGCGGGACTGGATTATTTGGCCAAACCGGTGAAGCCGGCGGCGTTGCGGGCGTTGTTGAATCGGCATTTGCCTTTATAAAGTCAAAATCAAAAGATCGCAGCCTTCGGCAGCTCCTACAGGTGTACACAAAACCTTGTAGGAGCTTTGATCTTTGTAACCGCTACTCCGGCAACTCAGCCAAGCCATCCACATCAGTCATCGCCCGCTCCAGCAAATCCGCGGGCAAGCTCTTGCTCGCCCGTGCGCCGAGCAACTTCAACTGCTCGCTGCGACTGACCAGATTACCGCGCCCTTCTGTCAGCTTGTTGCGCGCTGAACTGTAGGCTTTATCCAACTGTTGCAAGCGATTGCCCACCTCGTCCAGATCCTGGATGAACAGCACAAACTTGTCGTACAACCATCCGGCCCGTTCGGCGATTTCCCGGGCGTTCTGGGTCTGGCGTTCTTGCTTCCACAAGCTGTCGATGACCCGCAACGTGGCGAGCAACGTCGTCGGGCTGACGATCACGATGTTGCGGTCGAAGGCCTCCTGAAACAGCGTCGGCTCGGCTTGCAATGCCGCTGAAAATGCGGCTTCGATAGGCACGAAAAGCAGAACGAAATCCAGGCTATGCAAGCCATCCAGTCGCTTGTAGTCCTTGCCGGACAGCCCTTTGACATGATTACGCAGCGACAGCACGTGCTGCTTGATGGCGACCTGGCCGATGGCATCGTCTTCGGCCGCCACGTATTGCTGATAAGCCGTGAGACTGACCTTGGAGTCGACCACCACCTGCTTGTCGCCGGGCAAATAAATGATGACGTCCGGCTGGAAACGCTCGCCGTCCGGGCCTTTGAGGGTGACCTGAGTCTGGTACTCACGGCCTTTCTCCAGGCCTGCGTGCTCAAGCACTCGCTCAAGAATCAGCTCACCCCAGTTGCCTTGGGTTTTCTGGCCTTTCAAGGCCCGGGTCAGGTTGGTGGCTTCGTCGCTCAGGCGCAGGTTCAACTGTTGCAGGCGCTCCAGCTCCTTGGCCAGGGAAAAGCGCTCCCGCGCCTCGGCCTGGTAACTTTCTTCGACACGTTTTTCGAAGGACTGGATGCGTTCCTTCAACGGATCGAGCAACTGCCCCAAGCGCTGCTGACTGGTTTCAGCGAAACGCTGCTCGCGCTCGTCGAAGATTTTCCCCGCCAGCTCGGCGAACTGCGCCCGCAGCTCGTCGCGCGAACCCTGGAGGTCGTTGAGACGCTGCTGATGGCTTTCCTGTTGCTCACGCAACTCGGCATTGAGGGAGGCGGCCTGCGCGTCAAGGCGACGCAGCTCAGTCTCTTTGCCGGCGCGCTCGATATTCCAGGCGTGGGACGCGTCGCGGGCATCGTCACGTTCGATTTGCAGCAGCTCGACTTCACGACGGACAGCCGCCAAGTCGGCTTGCTTGGCGGAATTGGCCTGACTCAGGTCACCGATCTCGTCGCGACAGGCATCGAGCTGGGCATTCAAACCGTCCTGGGCCAATTGGGCCATGGCCAGCCGTTCTTCCAGCAACGCCACGTCGGCCTGCCCGGCACTCACCCGGCGCTGGATTTGCCAGGCCAGTGCCAACAATGGCAGTGCAGCGCCCGCCAGACCAAGCAATATGCTGGTCAAGTCCATAGCCATAGCCACTCCTGCCGATGAGATAAAGCTTGAAGGTTAACCAAGGCGTCAGGTCTTGGACAGCTCAGTCTTCGATCAACCCCAGTTCCTGCTGAGCGCGCCGGTCACCGGCACGGGCGGCCTGACGCAGCAAGTCGTGACCGATGCGCCGATCCCGTGCGTTGCCGCACTCGCGGCACATCAACTGCCCCAGACGACTTTGGGCAGCCACCACACCTTCCCGGGCCGGTTGCTTGAGCAAACGTCCGGCAAAGTGTTTGACGTTCGGGTTATCGCCCAGGCGCGGACTGTCCAGTAGCCACTCGGCCACACGCATGGAAAAGCGCTTGGGTGGGGTAACAGTAGGGGGGATATCGGTAACAGAGGTTGATACTGAGCGAAACTTCATAAAGCACTGTGGGGCAGATCGGAAGGCGCGCCACTCTACTCTTTTTTTCCTACAGGTAAAGTCGAAAAAAACCCGGCACGCCCGTCCTAGAGCAAGCGCTCGGGACAATCCACAGAAGCTGTGGATAACTCAGTGGACAACCGCCCTTGAACTCTCGCAAAGCCCTGTGGAATGGGGCTCGCAGTCAAACTGACGATTTTTTCACCAGTTAAAAAAAGCGATGTTTTTCATTGACTTAAATTTTCATTACAGGCACCCACTGCGTTTGAAGCCAAGGTGACAGTGGCGTGACAAGCTGCGCAACTAATGTGCACAAGTACCTTTGCGGTGGTTATATCAATGCGCTTTTTCGGCGCGTTTTGCAGACCAGGCCTGGGGATAAGCCTTGGCGACGAAGGCAATGAGGCCATTTGTAGCAGCTGGCGAAGCCTGCGTTCGGCTGCGCAGCAGTCGTAAAACCTGAGCCCGAGGTCTTTCTGAAACACCGCATGCACTGATCTCACGACTGCTGCGCAGCCGAACGCAGCCGAACGCAGGCTTCGCCAGCTGCTACAAAATTCGTGTTTCACATTGGGTCGGACAGTCTGCGCTCCAATCTTTTTTTGCTAACACACTTCCTTTCTAAAATTCAATCAGTTAGTATCCGCAGCGTTAGTACCAAGCTGAAAGTCAATTCTGGTCGAACAAATCCCCACGGTCAGCCTTCCCTGAGAAGCCTCCACCGACAAAGCGGGATCGGCCACCTCGATGGTTTCCAGGTAAACCTTGCGTCAACACTGCCTTTGAAATGAAAGCAAAGGGTGTTGCGAAGCTCACTTACTCTGACCGAACCAACCTGCAAATTGATCAGGATCTTCACCCCGGGCCCAGAACCTTTGCCCTTGATGTGCTGCCTGCCCTCCTAAGTACCTACCTGCCAGCCCAAGCGCGCCAATTATCAGCGCTTCAAACTGGCTGCTTTGTTCCAGTCGGGTTCTTCGTTCGACCAATGGTGGTCGTCGTCACTGGAACGTTTTAATTTTGCACGGCTCTTATCCGTGTCGCTTGTAGGAACACCTAATAACTATGTCTACTCAAATCCACACTCAGGATGCCATTCGCACCCTAACTAACGCTTTTGCACCAATGAACTGCCTGATCATGGCCGCTCGCAAAGGCTGCTTCAGTTTCACTCTGGTCAACGAACACGGCATCGCCCGTCACAGCGAACGCCTGTACCCCGATCAATACTCCAGCGCTGAACCGCTGCAGGCCGTGATCGATCGTACTCGCCAGGCACTGGTTGCCTGAGACGCCAGAAAGACTGAAAACCTCAAAAGCCCTGCTCAAAAAGCAGGGCTTTTTATTGCCTGATATTTCTCTTTTTATTTTCAAGGCTTAAGAACTAACCGATATAACGGTTATAACTGCCTGCCGGAAATATTTTAAAAACAGTCCTTTACAGCGCTAATATGACACTACACTTCAACTCAAGCGGCTTGATCCGCTTCCGGCGAGCCTGAGTCGATTCATTGCTGCCAAACCCCCTCTTCAGGTGTCGCCGCCCATTTCATGTTTCGAGGGCTTTATGGGTATCGCTGCCAGCGAACTGTGCCGTTATGTGATCCGCCCGACATTGATTTATCTCGGGCGCCATAGCGCAACTGCCGAATCCCTGCTGCTGGGCATTGCCGCCAGCCAGTCAGCCCTTGGCTCCGCCCTGCATGACCGCCGTGGACACGGCCTGTACCGAATCGCCGAGCCCCGTCACCGGGCACTCTGGGATGACTACCTGGCACTGGACCCGGAGCGGGCAAGCCTGGTTCGTGGCCTGGCCAGCCAACACGCCTTTTAAGCAGTCCACACCTGGAATTAACCGTCAACCTGCGTTACGCCACAGCCATCGCCTGGCTGTTGGTAGAAGAACAAAACACTCCCCTCCCCGACCCCGATGATGTGCTGGGAATGGCCCGGATATGGCGCCAGACCTTTCAGCCGCAAGGACGCCTTCGCGACTTTACCTGCGCCTGGCAAACCTGTGTTTCACCACTGAATCAAGTCGCTTGCTGAGCGGCGCGTTTCACAAGATCTTGCAACAGGTCGCGAATCTGGTCTGATTGTCCTACAAAAGCGCTCTAACTCAACCCATACAGGCTATAGCGCTGGGACGAAAATGTTGGTAATTTTCGCCCCGGTGATCATCAGGAGTTCTAATAATGAAAAAAGTAATGCTCAAAACCACCCTTAGCCTCGCCGTGACCTTGGCATCCACCCAGCTCTTCGCAAGTGGCTTTGCCATCAACGAACAAAGTATCAGCGGGATGGGTACAGGTTTTGCCGGGCGATCTTCCTCTGCCGATGACGCAAGCACAATTTATGGCAACCCTGCCGGCATGTCCCGCATCAAGCGTGAACAAGTTACCGGCGGCGCGGCAATGCTCGATGCACACACCGATATCAGCAAAGCCAACTCCAGCCCTAACGGCGGCAGCAACAACGGCGACATGGTGCCGTTCATTGCTGTTCCGATGGCCTATTACGTCAAGCCAATCGACGATCATTGGGCATTCGGTATCGGCATGTATGCCCCGTTCGGTCTGGTAACCGACTACGAAAGCGGCTTTGCCGGTCGCTACTTCGGCAGCAAGAGCGACGTTAAAGTCGTGACCCTGCAACCGACAGTCAGCTACGCCTTCAACGACAAGGTGTCCATCGGTTTCGGCCCGACCATCAACCGCATCGACGGCACCCTGGAATCGAACCTGTCGATTACCCAGGCCGCGCCCGATGGCAAGGTCAAGATCAAGGGTGATGACACCGCACTGGGCTATAACGTTGGTATCCTGGTCCAGGCCACCGACAGCACCCGCGTCGGCCTGACGTATCACTCGAAAGTGAAGTACAAGCTCGAAGGCAGCACCAAGGTCGACTACAGCGTCCTGGCGGCCGTGGGCCAGAACCCAAGCCAGAAGTACGACGCCTCGCTGAACCTGACCACCCCTGAATCGGTGGACTTCTCGGTCACTCACCAGATCGACGACAAGTGGACCGTTTACGCGGGCAGCACCTGGACTCGCTGGAGCCAACTGAAGAACATCACCGTCGAAAACAGCGGTGTGCCAACCATCCTGAACGGTCAGTTCAGTACCATCACCGAAGAGCAGAACTGGCACGACACCTGGGCTCACGCCATCGGTGCTTCGTACCAGTTGAACAAGGAATGGGTACTGCGTACCGGTCTGTCCGTCGACCAAGCGCCGACCAACAATGTCGACCGCTCCCCACGCATTCCGACTGGCGATCGCAAGATCTTCAGCCTGGGCGCAGGCTGGAGCCCGACCGACGACCTGACCATCGACGTGGCGTACTCGTACCTGCGTGAAGAGTCGGTCAAGGTCAACAACAGCAACGACCGCGGCCAGACCTACGACGCCAAGTATCAAAACTGGGCGAACGGTTTCGGTGTTGGCGCAACCTACCGCTTCTGATGATTCACGGAGAACCTGAACAGTTCGCCGCCTGAATCAAAAAAGCCCCGCTCTCTTGCACAGAGGCGGGGCTTTTTAGTGGCCGTCTATCAGGGCTTCGAGGCGATGGCTTGCTCTACGGTCTCGATGAATTCCGGGTTGTCAGGCTTGGTCAGGCTGGAGAAATTGGCAATTACTTTGCCTTGGCGATCGATGACGTATTTGTAGAAATTCCACTTCGGTGCACTGCTCTGCTCGGCGAGAACCTTGAACAGGTGAGTCGCCTCGTCGCCACGGACTTTCTGCGGTTCGGTCATGGTAAAGGTCACGCCATAGTTGACGTAGCACACCTTGGCCGTCTCAGCGCCGTCCCTGGCCTCTTGTTTGAAGTCATTGGACGGAACGCCGAGCACCTCCAGCCCTTGGTCCTTGTAACGCTGATACAGCGCCTCAAGGCCTTTGAGCTGCGGGGCGAAGCCGCAGAAGCTGGCGGTATTGACCACCACCAGCGGCTTGCCCGCATAACGCTGGCACAGATCGATCGATTCCTTGGCCCGCAACTTGGGCAGCGAGCCCTGCAACAGCTCCGGACACCCGGCCGCTTGCGCCAAACCGGTAAATGCCATCAGCAACGCGGGGACTGCGAGCCAGCGCATCAGCATGTCGGGTGCATCCTTGAGAAATCGTCAAAAATGAACTTACTCGTCCTCACATCCTGCTAGCAAGCGCCCATGCCCAGCTGCATCAGCGCCAACCCGCCCTGATGCCAGCCCCACCATGCCAGGGCCAGCAGCAAGGCGCCGACACCGGCGACAACTATTCGCGGCCAGAGACTGTTCATATTGCGCTCATCCGGGTTTGTAGCCGCGCCACCGGCCGTTCACGCACCGGCCAGTTCAGGGCTGCCGCCAACAGACTCAAGAGAATCGCCACCTGCCAGATCAAGTCGTAGCTCCCGGTGCGGTCATACACCACCCCGCCCAACCAGCCACCGAGGAACGAGCCGAGCTGGTGGAACAGGAAAACAATCCCACCGAGCATGGACAGGTTTCGCACACCGAACAAGGTTGCCACGGTGCCATTGGTCAACGGCACCGTGGACAACCAAAGAAAGCCCATAGCCATGCCGAACAGATAAGCGCTGGTCGTCGTCACCGGCGCCCACAGGAACAGCCCGATCACCACCGCTCGCAACAGGTACAAACCCGTGAGCAAGCGCGGCTTGGACATCCGGCCGCCGAGCCAGCCTGCCGTGTAAGTACCGAAGATATTGAACAGCCCGATCAGCGCCAACACCGTAGTGCCAACAGTGGCCGGCAGGTGTTGATCCACCAGATAGGCCGGTAGGTGCACGCCGATGAATACCACTTGAAACCCGCAGACAAAAAAGCCGAACGCCAGCAGCCAGAACCCGGAATGGGAGCAGGCTTCACGCAGGGCTTCGGATAAGGTTTGCTCGTGACCCAGCACCGGTAGCGGCCTGTCCTTGAGCATGCTCACCAACGGCACAATCAGCGCCACCAGCAAGCCCAGCACCAACAAGGCGGCGGACCAGCCGAGCCAGCCGATCAGCCCCAGCGTACCGGGCAACATCGCGAACTGGCCGAAAGAACCGGCAGCGCTGGCAATACCCATGCCCATGCTGCGTTTCTCCGGCGGCACCGCGCGCCCGACCACGCCAAGGATCACGGAGAACGAGGTGCCCGACAGGCCGATGCCGATCAACAGGCCGGCACTCAGGGACAAGGTCACCGCCGAGTCGGACAACCCCATGCAGACCAGGCCCACCGCGTACAACACACCACCGACCAACACCACTTTTGCGGCACCGAAGCGGTCGGCCAGGGCGCCGGTGAACGGCTGCGCCAGGCCCCAGATCAGGTTCTGCAAGGCGATGGCAAACGCAAAGGTCTCACGCCCCCAGCCGAACTCAGCGCTCATCGGCGCCAGAAACAGCCCGAAGCCATGCCGCACGCCCAGAGACAACGCCAGAATCAGCGCACTCCCCACCAACACCCAACCGCACGTACGCCACATCGATGTCATTCTTATTCTCCGGTAGCGGGTATATACCCGCTTAAGATCGAACAAACCGGCATCAAGCCAGTTCGTCCAGCAACTTCAGCAAGGTTTCACGTTTTTCGGCGCCCAGACGATCAATCAGCCGCTGCTGCGCCGCTTCCCAGGCCGGTAACGCCGCGGCCAGGCGCTCAGCGCCAGCCTCGGTGAGCCTGACGATGCGATTGCGCATGTCCTCGCCCTCGTTCAGCGCCACCAGCCCCTCGCCTTCCAGCACCCGCAGATTGCGCCCCAGGGTGCTGCGGTCCAGGCCCATGGCTTCGGCCAGGGTGGAAATACTCGGTTGATCCAGGCGTTGCAGATTGCACAGCAAAGAATACTGGGCAACGTTGATCCCGAAGCCATCGAGAGCGCCGTCGTAATGCCTGCTGACGCCACGAGCGGCGCGACGCAGGTTGATACATAAACATTGGGAATCGAGCATCGTGCGTGTATATACCCGCGGTTGAATGAAAGCAAATTATTGATGCATAACCGTTGCCCACAGGGTCGCGCGCGCTGCCGAACCCCCTGTAGGAGCGAGGCTTGCCCGCGAAGAACGATAACGCGATATATCTGCGATACCGAGGTGCGTTCTTCGCGGGCAAGCCTCGCTCCTACGGGACTAATACAAGACCTACGAGCACGGACATTTCCAACAACTCCAGCAACGCCCCTGCCGTATCGCCGGTCGTGCCACCCAATCGCCGCTGCATAACTTGCCGCAACCAGACAAACACCAACGCCGCGAGCGCGAGAGCGAACACGCCGCTCAGCCCAGCAATCAAACCACACGCCAGCGCACTGACCGCCAACACCTGCCAACCGGCCTTGCGCGGCAAGTGATCGGCCAACGCCTGCCCCAACCCACCGGCACGCACATACGGCGTGGTCAGGAATAACCCCAACAGCGCCGCGCGGCCAATCAACGGAACGACGATCAACAATAGACTGTGTCCCTGCTCGATCAGCGCCAGCAACGCCGCAAATTTAAGCAGCAACACCAACACCAAGGTCACCACCGCAATCGGCCCGCTGCGCGGGTCTTTCATGATGGTCAATGTGCGCTCACGGTCGCCAAAACCACCGAGCCACGCATCAGCACTATCGGCCAGGCCATCCAGGTGCAGTGCGCCGCTGAGCAACACCCAAACGGTCAACAGCAGCGCAGCGTGAAGCAGCAACGGCGCGCCTGACAACAATCCGCTCAGCCCCCATAACAGCCCGCCAAACAGCAGCCCGACCAGCGGATAAAACAGCAGCGAGCACCCCAATTCCTGAGGCGCTGGCATGCCCGGCAGACGAATCGGCAGGCTGCTCAAAAATTGCAGGGCGATCCAGAACGGCAACATGATCAGAGTGCTTCCCGCAGCAGTACGCCAGAACCCACCGACAGCGAATACAACGAAGCATGGGCGACTTCAACGTTGAGCAACTGTTCACGCGGCAAGCCTCGGGCCTGGGCCAGCAGCAACTTCATGACCCCGCCATGGGTGATCAACAACACCCGCTCGCCCGCACAGGTCGCGTGCAACCGCTCGACTGCCGCCAGCACCCGCGCCGAAAAGTCCACCACCGGCTCACCCTCGGGCGGCGTAAATGAATAAGGATCGGTCCAGAACAGCCCCAACGCTTCGGCGCTGGTTTTCATCAGCTCTGCGGTGTTCTGCCCTTCCCATGCGCCGAAATGCAGTTCCTGCAGGTCTTTTTCCAACTGAACCGGCAAACCGAGCTGCCCGCCCAGTTCATCTGCGAACCGCGCGCAACGCTGCAACGGCGAGCTGACCAGTCGATCCCATGGCCCCTGCTCGATCACCGCCGCACGCATCTGCGCCCAGCCCTTGTCGGTGAGTGCGTCGTCGAGACTGCCACGCAAGCCGCCACCGAGTTCGGTCTCGCCGTGGCGCAACACGTCCAGGCGCAAAATCATGCCGGGCGATCCGCCACGGCCGCTTCGGCAAAGGTCGCCATCTGCCCGTGAAGGTCACACGCCAGGCGCAACAACGGCACCGCCAACGCGGCACCACTGCCCTCGCCCAGACGCAAACCGAGGTCCAGCAACGGCTCGGCGCTCAGGGTTTCCAGCACATGGCGATGGCCCGGCTCGGCACCGCGGTGGCCAAACAGCAACCACTGGCGGCATTGCGGGTTCAAGCGCACGGCCACCAACGCGGCGACGCTGCAAATAAAGCCGTCCACCAGCACCGCGACACCTTCCTGGGCACAGGCCAGATAGGCACCGACCAACGCCGCGATTTCAAAACCGCCGAGGTTGAACAGGGTTTGCCGCGCATCGCCCCGCTGAGCGCCGTGTAACACCAGCGCCCGCTCAATCACTTGCGCTTTATGGCTGACACCCGCAGCGTTCAACCCAGTGCCCGGTCCGGCCAGATGCCCCACCGGGCAATCCAGCAACGCACAGGCCAAGGCGCTGGCCGCCGTGGTGTTGCCGATGCCCATTTCGCCACCGATGAACAACTGCGCCCCCGTCGCGATGGCACGCAATACGCTGTCGCGGCCAGCCTGCAAGGCCAGCTCACCTTGAGCGACGGTCATGGCTGGGCCGTTCACAAAGTTGGCCGTGCCCGGGCCGACATTCAGATGCCGCACGCCCGGCAGGTTCAAGGACGGTGTAACCGTGCCAAGGTCGACCACTTCAAGTGAAGCGCCCAACTGCCGCGCCAACACGCTGATCGCCGCGCCGCCGGTGACGAAGTTGTGCAGCATCTGCCCGGTGACTTCCTGGGGAAATGCCGATACGCCTTCAGCCACCACGCCATGATCACCGGCAAAAATCGCGATCCACAGTTGATCGAGGCTCGGTTTGACCTGCCCCTGCAATCCGGCCAGTTGCACGGCGACCGATTCCAGCCTACCGAGGGAGCCGGCCGGTTTGGTCAGTTGCTGTTGACGGGCTTCGGCCTGCTCAACGACTGCTGCATCGATCGGCTTGCACGGGTTGAGCCACCAGGATTGAGTCATAACGCATTACCTTTAAGAGTCAGGGGCAGGCCGGCGACGGTCAGGACGACTCGCTGACAGCGCTCAGCCAAGGCTTGATGCAGCCAACCGGCTTCATCGACATAGCGGCGAGTCAATTCGCCCAGCGGCACGACACCCATTCCGGTCTCGTTGCTGACAAAAATAATTTCTCCCGGCAGCGATGCCAGGCAGTCCAGCAAGGCATCACGCTCGGCCGCCAGGCGCTCGGGGTTATCGAGCATCAGCAGATTGGTCAGCCACAGGGTCAGGCAATCCACCAGCAAACAACGCTCGGCACTGGCGCTTTCGCGCAGGACACGGGCCAGTTCCAGCGGTTCTTCGATCAGCGCCCATTCGGCGGGACGGCGGGCGCGGTGATGGGCCACCCGTTCGTTCATTTCGCCGTCCAGCGGTTGGCTGGTGGCGATGTAGGTCACCTGGAGCTGGCTGTCGGTGGCGAGTTTTTCAGCCAGGCGACTTTTACCGGAACGGGCGCCGCCGAGGATGAGTTGGAGCATGGTTTATTCCTTTATATGGGCGGTGAGGCGAATTACGCCTTCGCGAGCAAGCCCGCTCCCACAGTTGATCGCATTCCAATGTGGGAGCGGGCTTGCTCGCGAAGGGGCCATCAAACCCACCCTAAAACCCACAGAGTTCACGCAACAGCGCAGTATCCAAATGCTGCTCCACCAAATCCGCCAACCGCTCGATATCGCGCTCGCGCAAGGCGTGATAATCCACCGCCTGCACATTCTGCAATCCGGCCCAACGCAACAGCGCACTGCTCGCCGCCGATGACTCGAACAACCCGTGCAGGTAGGTGCCGAAAATCTGCCCATCGAGACTTTGCGCACCGTCGCAGCGACCATCGTCCAACTGCACGGCGGCATTTTCCAACGCCGGCCCAGTGGTTACGCCCGCATGGATTTCATAGCCACTGACCTCGGCATTTTCCAACGCCAGGCGCCCGCCCACGTTGCGCAGTTGCTTCTGTTCTTCGAGCAAGGTTTCGAACGCCAGCAAGCCCAAACCGGCGCTGGAACCCGGCGCGCCTTCGAGGCCCAACGGGTCGTGAACCTGCTCGCCAAGCATTTGCAGGCCGCCGCAAATCCCCAACACTTTGCCGCCATAGCGCAAATGTCGGGAGATCGCCGTGTCCCAGCCGTTGGCCCGCAGGTACGCGAGGTCGCTGCGCACGCTTTTCGAGCCCGGAAGAATGATCAGGTCAGCGGCCGGAATCGCTTGGCCGGGGCCGATGAATTGCAGGTCCACTTGCGGATGCAGGCGCAGTGGATCGAAATCGGTGTGATTGCTGATGCGCGGCAACACCGGCACCACCACTTTGAGCACTTGCTCAGCCTTGTCGGTCTGACGCTGATCGATGCCGTCTTCAGCCTCCAGGTGCAGGTCCATGACGTATGGCAGGACGCCGATCACCGGTTTGCCGGTGCGTTCTTCGAGCCAGTCGAGGCCCGGTTGCAGCAAGGCAAGGTCACCGCGAAAACGGTTGATGATGAAACCTTTGACCCGCGCCTGCTCGCTCGCAGACAGCAGCTCAAGCGTACCGACCAGATGGGCGAAAACCCCGCCGCGATTGATGTCGGCGATCAGCACCACCGGACAGTCCACGGCTTCGGCAAAGCCCATGTTGGCGATATCACCAGCGCGCAGATTGATCTCGGCCGGCGAGCCCGCGCCTTCGACCATCACCACCGGATAAGCCGCGCTCAACCGTTCGTGGGAGGCCAATACCGCTTGCATCGCGATGGCTTTGTAGTCGTGATAAGCGACGGCGTTCATGGTGGTGACGGCGCGACCATGAATGATCACTTGGGCGCCGGTGTCGCTGTTGGGTTTGAGCAGCACCGGGTTCATGTCGGTGTGCGGCTCAAGATTGGCGGCCTGAGCCTGCACCGCTTGCGCGCGGCCGATCTCGCCACCGTCAGCGGTCACGGCGCTGTTCAACGCCATGTTTTGCGGCTTGAACGGAACAACGCTGACACCGTGGCGCGTGACCCAGCGGCACAGCGCCGTTACCAAGGTACTTTTACCGGCGTCGGACGTGGTGCCTTGCACCATCAACGTTGTCATCGGATTTCCTTGGCGAAAGCTTGCAGGGCTTGTTCGAGACGAGCTTCTTCGGCGGCGTCCGCCGGTAGACCAAAACGCAGGCTGCTGTTGTGGGTGAACAACCGCAGCAAGATCCCGCGCCGCGCCATAAATGCATGCAACGCTTCGGCGCGCTCAGTGATCAGCCATTGAAACAAGGCACAACCGCCCTGCGGCTTAAGGTCATATCGTTCCAGCAGCGCAGCCAATCGCTGACTGGCCTCCTCGCTGCGCACCCGTTGCCGGGCGTGCCCTTCAGTGTCCTGCAAACAGGCCTGGCCCAGCACCCGAGTCGGGCCACTGACCGCCCACGGTCCGACTTGCTCGGCCAGCAATCTGAGCAACTTGCGCTCAGCCAGGACGAAGCCTAGCCGCACCCCGGCCAGGCCGAAAAACTTGCCGAAAGAGCGCAACACGATCAAGCCGACCTGATGGGTAAACGACGCCAGGCTCAGGTGCGGCGTGTTGTCCATGAATGCTTCGTCCACCACCAGCCAGCCACCGCGCTGGGCCAGCCGCGAGTGCCAGTCGAGCAGACGATTCGGGCTCAGGCTCAGGCCCGTGGGATTGTTCGGGTTGACCACTACCAACACGTCGAGGCTGTCGAGAAAAAAGTCGACTTCCTGCTCCAGCACTTCGCGCACGATGTAACCGTTACGACGCCACGCCTCGGCGTGTTCGGCATAACAGGGCGACAGCACGCCGACCTTGCCGGCCCGGCGCAGACGCGGCAGCAACTGGATCGCCATCTGCGAGCCGGCGACCGGCAGCACGTGGGCGGCGCCGTAATAATCACAAGCGGCCTGCTCCAGACCATCATCGGTTTCCGGCAACCGCGCCCAGGCTCGCAACGCAATCTGAGGAATCGGAAACGGCCAGGGCGCCAGGCCACTGGACAGGTCGAGCCAATCGGCTTCGGCGATGCCGTATTCGAGCGCCGCCTTGCGCAACCGACCACCGTGCTCAAGCATAAAATTCAGCCCCCAAGCAGAGAATCAGCAGCCATAACCATACGCCGCGCTGAACCAATTGCCAGCCACGGTCGATGGAGTCGGCGTCCGCCGGAACACCTTCGCCCAGTTGTGGACGCTGATGCAATTCACCGTGATAAATCGCCGCCCCGCCCAACTCGACACCCAGCGCACCCGCACCGGCCGCCATCACCGGCCCGGCGTTCGGGCTGTCCCAGGTCGGGCCTTGAGTACGCCAGCATTTCAGCGCAAGTCGGGTTTTGCCCAATAGTGCGTAGGTCAACGCCACCAGCCGTGCGGGAATGTAGTTAAGGACGTCGTCGATTTTCGCCGCCGCCCAGCCGAACCGCTCGAAGCGTTCATTGCGATAGCCCCACATGGCGTCAAGGGTGTTGCTCAGTCGATAGAGCACCACGCCCGGCGCACCGGCCACGGCAAACCAGAACAGTGCGGCGAACACGGCGTCACTGCCGTTTTCCAGCACCGATTCGGTGGCGGCGCGGGCGACTTCGGTTTTATCCAGTTCACTGGTCTGGCGGCTGACCAGATAACCCACGCGTTTGCGCGCTTCGTCCAGGTCATCACTGCGCAGGGCCTTGGCCACCGGCTCGACGTGTTCGCCCAGGCTGCGCATGCCGAGGGCGCAATACAGCGCCAGAATCTCGACCAGCCAACCGACATAAGGCGCCCAGGAAAATGCGGTGGCCAGCAAGGTCAGCGGTAACACCGCAATCACCCAGGCGGTGACGCCATGACTGCGCCAACCGCGACCGCCGGAGTTGAAGCGTTGCTCGATGCGCTCGGCAAAACGGCCGAACGCCACCAGCGGATGCCAGCGCCTGGGTTCACCCAGCAGCGCATCCAGCGCAACCGCGGCGACACTCAACAACGCCACACTCATTGACTCACTCCCCAATAGTTTTCATACAGCAATTCACTGAGCGGGCGCGCCTGCGCCCAGCCTTCGAGTACCAACATCGGCGCCGGATAGAACTCCTTGACCGGGCCGAGGCAAAGCACCGCCAGCGGTTTGGCACCGGCAGGCAAACCCAGCAGGTCCGCCAGGGCTTGCGGCTCGAACAGCGAGACCCAGCCCATGCCCAGTCCTTCGGCACGGGACGCCAGCCACAGGTTCTGGATCGCGCAGGACAGCGACGCCATGTCCATTTCCGGCAAGGTGCGACGACCGAAAATGTGGCGTTCGCGATCATCCATCAGCGCCGCCACCAAGACTTCGGCGCAGTCGTTGATGCCTTCGACCTTGAGCATCATGAACTCGTCGGTGCGCTCGCCAAGGGCTTCGGCGGTGCGGATGCGTTCTTCTTCTACTAATAACCGGATCTTGCCGCGCAGGGCTCGATCGCTGATGCGGATGAAGCGCCATGGCTGCATCAGGCCGACACTCGGCGCCTGGTGCGCGGCTTCGAGCAGGCGCCGTAGCAGCTCGGGCTCGACGGTGCCGCCACTGAAGTGGCGCATGTCGCGGCGTTCGGCGATGGCTCGATAAACTGCTTCGCGTTCGGCCTGGCTGAATGCGTTGTCTGTCATGGCCTCTTCGCGAGCAAGCCCGCTCCCACATTAGATGGCGTGCTGCCTGACGAAACGCGGTCAACTGTGGGAGCGGGCTTGCTCGCGAAGGCGGCCTCAACATCAGGCGCAAACAGAGCGGCAATCGCCGATGGATTCGACGGAAAATAGAAGTGCACATAAGAGGCCGTCATCCGCCCCTCACGATAAACAGCCTCCGCCCCGCGCCCGCCGTTCGGGCTCAGGCCCCGGGCAATCGGCTCAAGTTCAGTGCTGGTCAACGAGTGGTGATAGGTGTGCCCGCGCAACAAGCCTTCGGGCAACTCGACCGCTTGCAACGCCAATGCCGCCAGACGTTTTTGCATCACCGCATCCCCTGCCAGCAAGCCGACCAGTTCAGCGCGAGTGCCGTCGATATCGGTCAACGAATCGAGCAGATACAGCATGCCGCCACATTCGGCCAGCAACGGCTTGCCCGCCGCGTGGTGCGCGCGAATCGCGACCAGCATCGAGGTATTTTGCGAAAGCGTCACATGGTGCAGTTCGGGGTAACCACCCGGAAGGTAAAGGCTGTCAGCCTCGGGTAATTGGCTATCGCGGATCGGCGAGAAAAACACCAACTCAGCGCCCATCGCCCGCAACAAATCCAGGCTCGCGCCGTAAGTGAAGGCGAACGCTTCGTCACGGGCCACGGCGATGCGCACACCCGCCAGCAACGGCTCGGCGCTGATCACATCCGGGGCGGCAAACTCGACGGCCGGTGGCAGCGCGACCTCGCAACTGCTGGCCAACGCATCGGCGGCCGCATCAAGGCGCACATCGAGGTCATTCAGCTCACTGGCCTGGACCAACCCGAGGTGACGACTCGGCAATTCGATCCCGGTTTCCCGGGACAACGCACCGTACCAGCGCAAGCCTTCGGTCAGGCTGCCTTCGAGCAGTTGCGCGTGACGCAAGGTGCCGACGCGGTTGGCCAGGACGCCGGCAAACGGCAAGTCCGGCTGATAGCGCGCCAGGCCCAGGGCCAACGCGCCAAAGGTCTGAGCCATGGCGGTGCCGTCGATCACGCCGAGCACCGGCACACCGAAGTGCCGCGCCAGGTCAGCGCTGGACGGCGTACCGTCGAATAAGCCCATGACCCCTTCGATCAGAATCAGGTCGGCTTCACCGGCGGCTTCCCACAACAGCCGACGACTTTCCTGCTCGCCGACCATCCACATGTCCAGTTGATAGACCGGCGCACCGCTGGCGCGCTCGAGAATCATCGGGTCGAGAAAGTCCGGGCCGCATTTGAATACGCGCACCTTGCGCCCCTGATTGCGATGCAAACGGGCCAGCGCGGCGGTGACGGTGGTCTTGCCCTGACCGGAGGCCGGTGCGGCAATCAGTACCGCCGGGCAATGACGTGGTTGATTCACAGCTCGACGCCTTTTTGCGCTTTGATCCCGGCCTGGAACGCGTGTTTGATCACGTTCATTTCGGTGACGGTGTCGGCCAGTTCGATCATTTCCGGCTTGGCGCCGCGACCGGTGACCACCACGTGCTGCATCGGTGGACGGCCTTGCAAGTCGCTGAGGACTTGATCGAGATCGAGGTAACCGTGCTTGAGCGCGATGTTCAGTTCATCGAGCACCACCAGGCCGATCGATGGATCGCGCAGCAGTTCGCGGGACACGGCCCACGCGGCTTCGGCGGCGGCGATGTCACGCTGGCGGTCCTGGGTTTCCCAGGTGAAACCCTCGCCCATCACATGAAAACGCACTTGCTCCGGGAAGCGGCGGAAGAACAACTCCTCACCGGTGCTGTTGCGCCCCTTGATGAACTGCACCACACCGCACTGCATGCCGTGGCCCATGGAGCGGGCGAGCATGCCGAAAGCCGAGCTGCTTTTGCCTTTGCCGTTGCCGGTCAGCACCAGCAGCAGGCCGCATTCGTTCGGCGAATTGGCGATGCGTTCGTCAATCACGGCTTTTTGCGCAGCATGCGCGCCAGGTGGCGTTCGTCACGATCGGGGGTATCAGTCATGGGGAGCTCTCCGTTGAGGCTGGATAACGGCGGGCAGGCACAAGAATAGATGGCAAGAAGCCTGGCATCGCCCACCGTGATGCCGCTGGATGGATCAGGCCGGTCTCCGGGCTCATGAGCGGCTTACGCCTGGCTGCGCGCCTTCCCATGTCGAGTTAAGACACAGTGGCTCAAGGCGCAGCTTTCTCTCATTTACCGTTGCGGGGGCAGCGCCGGGATCGTGGTTCTTCGTCTATGGAAGAAATCACTCACCGGCTTCCCTGTTTCACTCTATCGACCGTGGCCACAGAGCACCTGAAACAAGCCGCGAAGGTTAGAGGGTTGGGGGTGGAGCGTCAATTAAAGCCGGGGCGCCATCCGGCGAAAAACTGCCGTCGATCAATTTACTGACGCCAATCTTGTGCCACACTCCCGGTAGTGATATCAAAGAGCCATAATTCACAACACAATAACAAGGGTGAGCCACATGCAAGGCATGATCATCAGCAATCCGAAGCTGGAATTCCTGCGCCCGCTGCTGGAACGCTGGTTTGACTGTATCGACCGTTACAACGCCGTGCGCGGCGATAACGACACACCTTACTGGTTCGACGAAAAAGCCAACCTCGGGCTACTTTCGGCCGCCGCGTGGATGGCCGAAATGGTCACGCTGCAACAGGCGCCGAGCCGCAAACAAACCGAAGAAGGCGAACGCAATGCCCGAGCCGATTTGTTGATTGCCAGCAGCGAAGCTCGCGCATTTATTCAGGCCACCCAGCGCTGGCCACGGGTCAACAGCCTGAATCTGACGCAAGCCCTGGCCGATATCACCAGCGAGGCGAAGCGAATCAGCCACGCCAGTGACCTGAAACTCGGCTGCCTGTTCGCCGCCCCGCAAAAAGCCCAGCACAGCGCCACCCCGGAAGAACTCCAGGACATGGTCGACGACCTGCAAAAGGAACACACCTGCGCCGTGGCCTGGTATTTCCCTTACGCCTATCGCAAGTTGCGCAACGAAGCCGGCAACTATCATCCCGGCATCGCCGTACTGCTCAAAGAGGCCCGTGGCTGACGGGTTGAACCATCGCGTCCTTTCTCTTCTCTATGATTAAGACAATGCATTCATAGGGAAGAAGATCCGCATGTTCAAGCCTCAGTTCGTTCTCGTCATCGCGCTCGCCGGAGGGCTCGCCGCCTGTGGTGAATCCTCCAGCCTGCAAGTCTCGGACGGCACCGGACCGTCGCCCAAGCTGCCAGAACCGAACAAGACCCTGATCCCGACGGTGAACATCGCTCCGGCGATCGGCTGGCCGGCCGGCGCCAAACCTACTGCGGCCGCAGGGACGCAAGTCGCGGCATTTGCCGAAAACCTCGATCACCCGCGCTGGCTCTATGTGCTGCCCAACGGTGATGTGCTGGTGGCCGAAACCAACGCACCACCCAAACCCGATGACAGCAAAGGCATTCGCGGCTGGGTCATGAAGAAAGTCATGGGCCGCGCCGGTGCCGGCGTACCGAGCCCGAACCGCATCACGCTGCTGCGGGACAAGGACCACGACGGTGTGGCCGAAACCCGCACGGTGTTCCTGGAAAACCTCAACTCGCCGTTCGGCATGACCCTGGTCGGCAATGACCTGTACGTCGCCGACACGGATCGCTTGCTACGCTTCCACTATGAAACCGGCGATACACAGATCAAATCCCAGCCCATTAAGGTCACCGACCTGCCGGGCGGCACGATCAACCATCACTGGACCAAAAACGTCATCGCCAGCAAGGACGGCAGCAAGCTGTACGTGACGGTGGGTTCCAACAGCAACGTCGGCGAAAATGGCCTGGCCGCTGAAGAAGGTCGCGCAGCGATCTGGGAAGTGGACCGCGCCACCGGCAATCACCGGATCTTCGCCTCGGGCCTGCGCAACCCCAACGGGATGGGCTGGGAACCGGCCAGTGGCGCGCTCTGGACCGCGGTCAACGAGCGGGATGAGATCGGCAGCGATCTGGTGCCGGACTACATCACCTCGGTCAAGGACGGCGCATTCTATGGCTGGCCATTCAGTTATTACGGGCAACACATCGATGTGCGCGTCGACCCACAAAATCCGGACCTGGTGGCCAAAGCCATCGCCCCGGATTACGCCGTCGGCCCGCATACCGCCTCACTGGGGTTCACCTTTGCCGAAGGCAGCAAACTGCCTGCACCGTTTACCAACGGCGCATTCGTCGGCCAGCACGGTTCGTGGAACCGCAAACCGCATAGCGGCTACAAGGTGATTTTCGTGCCGTTCGCGGCAGGCAAGCCGACCGGGCAGCCGGTGGATGTGCTGACCGGATTCCTCGATAAAGATGAAAATGCCTTGGGCCGGCCGGTGGGTGTGGTGATTGATCAGCAGGGAGATTTGCTGGTGGCGGATGATGTGGGGAACAAGGTGTGGCGGGTTTCGGCGGCTAAATAAAGATCAAAAGATCGCAGCCTTCGGCAGCTCCTACAGGGTGTACACCAACCACTGCAGGAGCTGCCGAAGGCTGCGATCTTTTCAAGCCGGCATTACCTTTTGCGGCAAAGGGTTAAACCATCACCTATCGGCAACATCGACAGGTCCACCCGCCCATCATCCTTCAAGGCACGATTGAGCGCCTGGATAGCTCGGGTGTCTGCGCTCTCGGGATTATCCTCAAGCACTCGACCGCTCCACAGCGTGTTATCAAACACCGCCAAACCACCGACCCGCAGCAAACGCAGGGCGTGCTCCAGATAACTCGAGTAGTTAGCCTTGTCGGCGTCGATGAAGATCAGATCAAATTGCCCTGGCTGCTCCAGCAGCGCCAGGGTTTCCAGCGCGGGCGCCAGACGCAGGTCAATGCGTGCGGCAAGCCCCGCCTCCCTGCCAGTAACGCCGCGCGGTGGCGTTGTAGTCGCCGGGGATATCGCAACAGATCAGCGAGCCGTCGTCCGGCAATGCCGCCGCCATGCACAACGCGCTGTAACCGGTGAAGGTGCCGACTTCCAGCAAACGCCGGGCGCCGATGAGCTTGACCAGCAACGCGAGGAACTGCCCCTGCTCTGGCGCGATCTGCCAGCGCGCCATGGGCAGCAGCTGGGTTTCGTCACGCAAACGCTTGAGCAGCGGCGTTTCCCTGAGGGAAACGTCGAGCAGGTAGTGGTACAGGGAATCGTCGAGATTGAGCGTGCGAGTGGTCATGACAGCAACCTCTGCAATCTACGGGTTACGCGCCAGGTGCTCAGGTTGCAAGACGCGCTTGGCGCTCAGGTAGGCTTTCTGCCAATAGGCTTTGGACAAGCTGTCGAGCTTCACCGTGCCACCCGTGGCCGGGGCGTGGACGAAGCGGCCTTCACCGACGTAGATCCCGGCGTGACTGACCTGGGAGCCGCCATTGGTAGCGAAGAAGATCAGGTCGCCGGTTTGCAGGCCTTCCTTGCCGACATTGGCGGCTTGCATGCTGATCATCTCGCGAGTGGTGCGCGGTAGGGAAATGCCGGCGACGTCACGGTAGACGTAACCGATCAGGCCACTGCAATCAAACCCCGAGTCCGGCGTATTGCCACCCCAGCGATACGGCGTGCCCACCAGGCCGAGGGCGCGAAACAACACGTCTTCTGCTTCCGGGGAGAATGCTTGGGAGGAACCGAAAATAATCGGCGCGCGAACCACCGGCGCCGAGGGCGGTGGACGGCTGGCGCAGGCGCTGAGCAGCGCTGCGAAGAACATGAGTGCGAGGCGGGCCGACATCGTCATAAGCAGAACATCCTGATCTGGCTGCGGCTTTTTCTGCCGGAAAGACAGAAAAGAAAACCGCCTGCGCAGGACGCAGGCGGTTTGCCATCAATATTAGAACAGGATTCTAGCGGCTACGCGGCAAACTTCAAGTAAGACTTTAAGTTCGCCTTACTTTAAGTGTGCTTACTTGCGAGCGGTGACCACAGTCGGGGCCATTGCGAGTGCGCGCTTGGCTTCGATGAAGGTCTTGCTCCAGTAGCTGTCGCCCAGGCTATCAACCCGCACGCCACCGCTTTTGCGGCTGCTGGAGTGGATGAACTGGTCATCACCGAGGTAGATACCGGCGTGACTGACGCGACCGCGACGACCGTTGGTCGCGAAGAACAGCAAGTCACCAGGCTTGAGCTTGTTGCGCGCTACCAACGGGGCATCCACGTTGATCATTTCGCGAGTGGAGCGCGGCAGATTCATGCCGGCCTCTTCACGAAACAGGTAGCCGATGAAGCCGCTGCAGTCGAAACCGGCTTCAGAGGTACCGCCGAAACGGTAACGGGTACCGATCAGGGACATGCCACGCTCGAGGATGCTGTCGGCCAGAACCGGAAGCTGGTACGACTTGCCATCGGCGAAGTCAGCCAGTTCTTTTTCGGTGGCCGTCTCTTCTTGGTTAAGAGCTTCCTGATAAAGAACGGAAGATTGCGCAGTAGCAGAGTTTTTAACCTGCTGTTGTTGCTCTTGCTGGGACACTGGAGAGTGAGCAGCGCAACCAAACAACAGGGTGACGAGTGCGAGAGGCACGAGGGGTGCGAAGCGATTTAGCATGGGCACGACCGTGGCTGATAGTTGTAAAGAAGCCGAGACTATGCCCGCTATCAACCTCATTTGCAAATTCAATCGATCTTTTTGTGACTTCTCGGTTTCTCGTTTACATCTAAGAGCTTAAGCCCATTTTAAACATTTGCGCAGCCTGCAACCTTGCAGGAAAGCGGATTTTCTGGCGCCTGAAATATGCCGAACCTGCTACAGGCCTTTATTTAACAGGGCCCGCTACCAGCCAAGGGTTTCTTTCAGGAAGGGAATTGTCAGCTTGCGCTGAGCTTGAAGGGAGGCCTGGTCGAGACGCTCAAGCAGCTCGAAAAGCGCACTCATGCTGCGGGTGCCACGGGTCAAAATAAAATGCCCGACTTCATCGGTCAGGTGCAAACCGCGACGGGATGCGCGCAATTGCAAGGCACGCAATTTGTCTTCATCGGACAGCGGACGCATCTGGAAGATCAGCGCCAGGGTCAGGCGCGATTTGAGATCCGCCAGCTTCACCGGCAGTTCACGCGGCGAAGTCGATGCTGCAATCAGCAGACGCCGGCCACTGTCGCGCAGACGGTTGAACAGGTGGAACAGCGCCTCTTCCCAATCCGCTCGCCCGGCAACAGCTTGCAAATCATCGAGGCAGACCAGTTCGTATTGTTCGAGGTTGTCGAGGATTTCGATGCCGCGATCGAGCAACTCGGCCAGCGGCAGGTACACCGCCGGTTCACCCATTTGCTCGAAACGCAGGCAGGCGGCCTGCAACAAGTGCGTGCGCCCTACCCCGTCCTTGCCCCAGAGGTAAATCAGGCTTTCGGTCCAGCCGGCGTCGGCTTCGCATAGCCGCTCCACATAGCCGAGTGCAGCGGCATTGGCGCCTGGGTAGTAATTGATAAAGGTAGCGTCATCACGCAGACGCACACCTAGGGGCAGCTGAATCGGTTTCATGCTGACTGAACAGTTCCAAAGGAACCGTTAGTGGCCTCTGTGTAAAGTTTGCGAAGTTTATACCCGTGAGGCAGCCCGCACAATGCAGCAGACCACAAGCAAAATCAAAGGTTTGCGTTAACGCACTGGTTTTATGACAGTTTCTTTGGCGGCGCATGTGACAGCCGCGAGGGAGAAGCGGGCCAACCTGGCAAGGAACCAGGCCGACCGCCATGAGCGATCAGTCGACGTTAAAGCTCAGGTTCGTCGACGCCGCTGTACATATCCGAATCTTTATACAAATCATGCACATGGCGCACCAGCACCATGATCACCGCCGCCACCGGCAACGCCAGCAGCACGCCAGTGAAACCGAACAGCTCGCCACCGGCCAGAATCGCGAAAATCACCGCCACCGGGTGCAGGCCGATCCGGTCGCCCACCAGCAACGGCGTCAACACCATGCCTTCCAGTGCCTGCCCGACCATGAACACCGCGACGATGCCGAGCATGGGGTACAAGTCGCCGTGAAACTGGAACAGGCCAGCAATCAACGCCGCGCCAATCCCGATGACAAACCCCATGTACGGCACAATCGCCGCCAGACCGGCGATCAGACCGATCAACAGCCCCAACTCCAACCCGACCAGCATCAGGCCCGCCGCATAGATCACGCCCAGCGCCAGCATCACCAGCAATTGCCCGCGAACAAACGCCCCGAGCACTTCATGGCATTCGCCGGCCAGTGACACCACGCGCTCTTCGCGATCACGAGGCAACAGGCTGCGGATCTTGGCCATCATCAGATCCCAATCGCGCAGCAGGTAGAAACTCACCACCGGGATCAGCACCAGGTTGGCCAGCCAGCCGATCAGCGCCAGACTGGAAGCGGTCGCCTGGCTCAGTACCAAGCTGACAATGTCGGTGGTCTGGCCCATGTGTTCACTGATCGCAGCCTTGACCTTGTCGAACTTCCAGAAATTATCCGACAGTCCGAATTTCGATTGCGCCCACGGCAAGGCCGTGTGCTGCAACCAATCCAGCATCTGCGGCGCCAACTCGTACAAACGGAACAACTGCTTGGCAAGCAACGGCACCAACACCAGCAGCAGCGCCGTGAAGATCAAGGTAAACAGCGCGAACACCGTCACCACGCCCCAGGTCCGAGACAGGCCAAGCTTCTCCAGCCGATCCACCAGCGGATCGAACAGATAGGCCAGCAGCAGCGCCACCAAAAATGGCGTCAGGATCGGATGCAACAGCCAGACAAACACGCAGAGCAGGACCACCCCGCCCAACCAGAACCAACGCCGCGTATCGGCCATGTACAACTCCCTATGCTTCTATATAAAGAAAGAAAACCTTACCAACGGAATCGCAACTGCGGCACCGGCGCCTGGACCGGTGCTATCGCGGGTACCGCGCCATCGGCCGCCGGCGGAACCGGGGCGACTGGCATCGGGGCTTCACCCGCCGGCACTTCCTGCAACTTGGCCAGGGACAACTGCGCCTTTAACTGCTCGGCGCTGCCGTTAACCCGGTAGATAATGTGATCACCGTCAACACTGACCAGATGCCCACCGAAAGGCTCCAGCAAATGCCCGAGCGCCGCGTAACGTTCCAGCGTCATGCCCTGCACTTCCAGCAACTGCTCGCTTGAAACGCCCGGCTTGACGACAAATCGCGGCGCCATGCGCTCGCTGACCGCCAGCATCACCGCATCGGCCAAGGCCGGCACATCGGCGCCCTGCACACTGCCAGCCTCTTTCTGATTGCCCAGCCACAGGTGCCACTTGGCTTGCCACTGACCGCCCTCTTCACGAGCATGCACCGCCAGCAACGCGTCGGCGCCATAGCGTTCCGACGCGTTATGCAGTGGCGCGGGGTCATTGCCTTCAAGCGTTGGCGCGGTAGCGACGAGCTGTTCGCTCAGGTCACCCAGCGGCAGACGCAACGGCAAACCACGGTGTTGTGCGGCGCGGCGCAACGGTGCCGCACTGGCCTGACCATCACCGACCAGGCTTGAGCCTTCGGTGGAATCACTCAGCCACCAGCCGAGGATCGACGGCCGATTGGCGCCCCACAGCGACAGCCCGGCACGACGCAGTGCCTGCTCGGTGGTCGCCGGGTCGAAATCGACCTTCAGCACTTCCGGCGGTCCCGCATCAAAGCCGTACTGGCTGATGATTTGTTGCGGGTCCTTGCGGATCGCCGCCAGCCCCGGATTCTGTGGCGCCTTCGGATCACCGGTCAGGCGCAACACCAGCGTATCCAGCGCCGCCTGGGTCGCTTGATCGCGCACCTCCGCGCTTTGACCACTGACCGGTTGACGGACCTGATAAAGGTTTTTCACGGTTTCGGCATGACTCGCCAGGCTGACCAGAGACAAACAGCCCGCAAATAGATAGCTGGAAAAAACGCATGGAAGATTCCTGACGACAAGAGCGGCTGGAACTGGCCGCATGAAGATATTGAGCAAGGCTGTGACCATCGCCCCGCACAAAACATTCACCCGGCCTCGATAAGTTTTTGGCACTGTCATAACGATAGACGGTTAATAGGGATACCTTATACAGCTATGAGAGACGTCACTCACTGGGGCAATAATGGTTTTTTCAGCCGATATGCCCCTGCCGTCGGCGCGAGGATGGCCGCTGCCTCTCAAGCCTGATAAAATCGCGCGCCTTCGCAGACCGGCAACAGCCGGGCACCCTGAAATTCGCGCAAGGCACTCGCCCTCGTTTGTTTCGGCGGTCCCACTGGACTCGGTCGTTACCCCTGAATCCCCCCTAAAGGCCTGGATCATGAGCAAGCAACCCTCCCTGAGCTACAAGGACGCCGGTGTAGACATCGACGCCGGTGAAGCATTGGTCGAACGCATCAAGAGCGTCGCCAAGCGCACTGCGCGCCCGGAAGTCATGGGCGGCCTGGGCGGTTTTGGCGCCCTCTGCGAAATCCCGGCCGGCTACAAGCAGCCAGTGCTGGTTTCCGGTACTGACGGCGTCGGCACCAAGCTGCGCCTGGCGCTGAACCTGAACAAACACGACAGCATCGGCATCGACCTGGTCGCCATGTGCGTCAACGATCTGGTGGTGTGCGGCGCCGAGCCGCTGTTCTTCCTCGACTACTACGCTACCGGCAAACTGAATGTCGAAACCGCGACCCAGGTCGTGACCGGCATCGGCGCTGGCTGCGAACTGTCCGGCTGCTCCCTGGTCGGCGGTGAAACCGCTGAAATGCCTGGCATGTACGAAGGCGAAGACTACGACCTGGCCGGCTTCTGTGTCGGCGTCGTGGAAAAATCCGAAATCATCGACGGCTCCAAAGTCGCTGCCGGCGATGCCCTGCTCGCCCTGCCGTCTTCCGGCCCGCACTCCAACGGCTACTCGCTGATCCGCAAGATCATCGAAGTGTCCGGTGCAGACATCGAAAACATCCAGCTCGACGGCAAACCGCTGACCGACTTGCTGATGGCCCCGACCCGTATCTACGTGAAGCCGCTGCTCAAGCTGATCAAGGAAACCGGCGCCGTCAAAGCCATGGCCCACATCACCGGTGGTGGCCTGCTCGACAACATCCCGCGCGTTCTGCCAAAAGGCGCTCAAGCGGTGGTTGACGTGGCAAGCTGGACTCGCCCGTCCGTGTTCGACTGGCTGCAAGAGAAAGGCAACGTCGACGAGAACGAAATGCACCGCGTGCTGAACTGCGGCGTCGGCATGGTTATCTGCGTTGCTCAAGAGCACGTTGAAACCGCTCTGAACGTTCTGCGTGAAGCCGGCGAGCAGCCATGGGTCATCGGTCAGATCTCCACCGCTGCCGAAGGCGCGGCTCAGGTTGAACTGAAGAACCTCAAGGCTCATTAATGTCCGCCACCTGTGATGTCGTGGTGCTGCTCTCCGGCACCGGCAGTAACTTGCAGGCCTTGATCGACAGCACGCGGACCGGCGACAGCCCGGCCCGCATTGCTGCGGTGATTTCCAACCGCGCCGACGCCTACGGCCTGCAACGCGCCAGGGAGGCGGGTATCGACACCCGCGCCCTGGATCACAAGGCATTCGAGGGCCGCGAGGCCTTCGATGCCGCACTGATCGAACTGATCGACGCCTTCAATCCCAAACTCGTGGTACTCGCCGGTTTCATGCGCATTCTCAGCGCTGACTTCGTGCGGCACTACCAGGGTCGCCTGCTCAACATCCATCCCTCGCTGCTACCCAAATACAAAGGGTTACACACTCATCAGCGCGCGCTGGAGGCCGGCGACACCGAGCACGGCTGCTCCGTGCACTTCGTCACCGAGGAACTCGATGGCGGACCACTGGTCGTACAGGCAGTAATACCGGTAGAGTTGCACGATACGCCGCAGAGCCTGGCTCAGCGGGTACACGTTCAGGAACACCTGATCTACCCGATGGCCGTACGCTGGTTTGCCGAAGGTCGTTTATCACTCGGCGAACAAGGTGCTTTACTGGATGAAAAGTTACTCGCGGCCAGCGGCCACTTGATTCGAACCTAGGAGATTTTATGCGTCGCGCCCTGCTCTTCGCTTGTGCTCTGTTCGCCCTGCCTCTGGCACAGGCTTCAGACCTTCAACCGTTCTCCGCCAGCTACACCGCCGACTGGAAACAACTTCCAATGAGCGGCACCGCGGAACGCAGCCTGACCAAGGAAGCGAACGGCGTCTGGAGACTCAGCTTCAAGGCATCGATGATGATTGCCAGCCTGAATGAAGAAAGCACCCTGACCCTGGACAAGGACACCTTGCTGCCCCAGTCCTACCACTTCGAACGTGGCGGCCTGGGCAAAGCCAAGAAAGCCGACCTGGACTTCGACTGGACCACCAAAATGGTCACCGGCACTGATCGTGGAGACCCGGTCAAGGTTCCGCTGAACCGTGGCATGGTCGACAAATCCACCTACCAGCTTGCTCTTCAGCATGACGTGGCAGCCGGCAAGAAAAGCATGAGCTATCAGGTGGTCGATGGCGGTGATGTCGATACCTATGACTTCCGCGTACTGGGTTCGGAAAAGGTCGACACCAAGGCCGGCCAGATCGATGCGATCAAGGTCGAGCGCGTGCGCGACCCAACACAAACCAAGCGCACCACCGTCATGTGGTTCGCCAAGGACTGGGATTACCTGCTGGTCCGCCTGCAACAGGTTGAAACCGACGGCAAGGAGTACAACATCATGCTCCTGGACGGCACGGTCAACGGCAAGGCGGTCAAAGGCAGCTGATCCGGTTCAACACGAAAAGCCCCGCAAATGCGGGGCTTTTTTTTAAATCAAAAGATCGCAGCCTGCGGCAGCTCCTACATTGGAATGCGGTCTCCTGTAGGAGCTGCCGCAGGCTGCGATCTTTTGATCTTTCGCAAATCAGACCGAAAACCGCGCCACCATGGTGTTCAAATCCACCGCCAACCGCGACAACTCCTGACTCGCCGCACTGGTCTGGTTCGCCCCCGCCGAGGTCTGCAACGCCAGGTCACGGATATTCATCAGGTTGCGATCCACTTCCCGCGCGACTGCCGCCTGCTCCTCCGAGGCGCTGGCGATGACGATGTTGCGCTCGTTGATCAAGGTGAACGCCGAGGCAATCTCCTCCAGCGCAACGCCCGCTGCTTTCGCCACTTCCAGGGTCGAGCGCGCCCGGCTATTGCTCTGCTGCATCGAGCTGACGGCTGAGTCGGTGCCCTGCTGGATACCGCTGATCATCTGCTCGATTTCCTGGGTCGATTGCTGAGTCCGGTGGGCCAGCGCCCGCACTTCATCCGCCACCACGGCAAAACCGCGCCCGGCATTGCCGGCACGCGCCGCTTCAATCGCCGCGTTCAAGGCCAGCAGATTGGTCTGCTCGGCGATCGAGCGAATCACATCCAATACCTTGCTGATGCCGTAGACCTTCCGCGCCAGATCCTCGACCTGGGTCGCATTGGCGGTGACATCATCCGCCAGGGACTCAATCGACAGCACCGTCTGACGCACTTGTTCACGACCATGCTGGGCGATCCGGTCAGACTCCCGGGACGCTTGCGAGGTCGCTACAGCGTTGCTCGCCACCTCTTCCACCGCCGCCGTCATCTGATTGACCGCCGTGGCGGCCTGCTCGATCTCCAGGCTCTGCTGATGCAAGCCCCGGGTGGCGTCCTCAGTGACACAACTGAGTTCTTCCGAGGCCGACGCCAATTGGCTGGAGGAATCGGAAATCCGCCGAATAGTCTCCCGCAGGCTTTGCTGCATGCTCTTGAGCGCGTGCAACAGCCGCGCCGGTTCGTCTTTGCCGGTAATGCTGATGTCGCCGGTCAGATCGCCGCCCGCCACCACCTCAGCCACCCGCAACGACTGGGACAAGGGCAAGACGATGCTGCGGGTCAGCAGCAAGGCCAGGCCGATGGTCATCAGTGCCGCAATCGCGACCATCACCCCGACCCAGACCCGCGAACTACTGAATACCCGACGCGCCGCCTCGGTCGCCAGGTTGGCGTTATGTTTATTCAGCTCCACCAGGGTTTTGAGGGTGACAGCGATTTCATCGGCCAGCGGGCTCATCTCGCCATTGACGATGACCGCCGCAGCGTCGACCTGCCCTTGGGCAGACAGGGTCATCACCTGCCCCTGAAACTGCAGGTACCGTTGTTCAGACATTTTGAAGCGATCAAACAGCGAGCGCTCCTCCGGCAGCACGATCAGCGCGTTATAGCGCTGTTGCGCCTCGCCCAGCGTGCCTTTGAGCTCATTGAGTTTGCTGACATTCTGGGCCAGCGCCTGGGGATCGCGGTTAATCAGCAGGCGCATGGTCAGGGCACGCAGGCGCAGCATGTCCTGGCTCATCTCACCCACGGCCATCACGCTGGGCAACCAGTTGTTGTCGACCTGATCGGACTCGGCGCGCATGTTCGCCATCTGTTGCAGGGCGAACGCCCCCAACCCGAACACCATCAACGCCAGCAGGCCAAAACCCAGCCCCGCGCGCGGCGCAATATTGAGACTTCGGATACTCATTGCTCTGGTTCCTTCCAATTAGGCACTGCATATCCCTGCAGCGGGTTGCTTTAGACGGTATCGGCCCACAGAAATTTTGCGTAAGACCAAAACGTGATATCAAAACGCCTTGCTACTTCGATCATTGGGCGGTAACGGTTCAGCCGGGCAAAGCAAAATCAAAAGATCGTCCGAACGCGGCCCGAGCCTTCGGCAGCTCCTACGCGCCTGTGCGCTGCCAGGCTGCGATCTTTTTGGGAACGCGTCACAGCACGCATGCTCTATACCTTCAGGGTCCATTTTTGATCGAATGACTTTTCCTACTGCCGATGAGGTTTCCCATGACTGTTACCGTCAATACTGTTTCCAGCGAAGGCTTTCGTCACAGCGTCCAGATCGACGACCACGAACTGTTTGCCGATGTGCCCACCTCCGCCGGCGGCGAAGGCTCGGCGCCGGAGCCTCACGACTACTTCGACGCGGCGCTCGGTGCCTGCAAGGCCCTGACCCTGAAGCTGTACGCCAAGAAGAAGGACATCCCGCTGACCGGCGTTACGGTCGAGGTCAAACGCGACAACAGCGAGGAGCAGAAAGGCAAATACGCCCTGCACGTCAAACTGACCCTCAAGGGTGTACTCACTGACGCCCAGCGCGAAGAGCTGCACCGCGTGGCTGACCGTTGCCCGGTTCACAAACTGATGACCACCACCGAGGTCAGCATCGAGACCCACCTGTCCGAAGGCGCCTTCAGCCAATAGCGGCAAGGGCCGTGCAAGCGGGTTATGCTCCACGCATTACCCGCTCAGCCTGGAATGCAGCATGAACACTCCGCTCGTGATCAGCCCCCGCGCCGAAGATGTCGAAGGCCAACCGATTCTTCGCCCGTTGCCGTCAGCCAAATGCCGCAGCGTCGGGCCTTTCGTGTTTTTCGACCACATGCTCGAAACCCGTTATCCACCGGGCAAAGGCATGAACATCCGACAACACCCGCACATTGGTCTGTCGACCCTCACCTATTTGTTCCAGGGGCAGATCCAGCACAAGGACAGCCTCGGTTCCGATCAGGTGGTGGATACCGGCGACGTGAGCTGGATGACAGCGGGCAGCGCGATTGCCCACGTTGAACGCACCCCTGAGACGCTGAAAAATAGCGGCTTCACGATGCACGGCGTGCAGATCTGGCTCGCCTCGCCCAAAGATCATGAGCAAGGTCCGGGGCACTACAGCCATCACCCGGCGTCCACGCTACCGGTCAGCGATAACCTCGGCGTGAAGATCCGGATGATTGCCGGGACAGGCTTTTGCCTGGAATCGCCGGTACCGGTGCTTTCTCCTACGCTGTACGCCGAATTGAACCTGCAAACCGCGACGACATTGCTGATTCCGACCGAGCATGAAGAACGCGCACTGTATGTACTGGATGGCGAGGCGCAACTCGACGGCGAGCCGGTAGAACCGCATTCGCTGGTGGTGTTGCCGGTCGGGGAAGAGATGACGCTGTTTGCCGAGAGCGACTGCCACGCCGTGTTGTTCGGCGGTGCGCCGCTGGATGGGCCACGGCGGATCAACTGGAATTTTGTGGCGAGTGATCCGGCGGCCATTGACGAGGCTCGGCGGCGCTGGGCGGCCGGGGATTGGCCGACGGTGCCGGGGGAAAGTGAGCGGATCGAGTTGCCTTAGGGCAAAAATCAAAAGATCGTCCGAAGGCTCGGGCCGCGTTCGGACGATCTTTTGATCTTAAGGGCGATCAGCCCTTGAACACTTCATCCAGCAAGTTATGCATCGACACAAACGCCCGAGTGGCTGTTTTTGCGTCATACATCATCTTGCCCGGCACGTTTGCATGCGGATCGGTAAACGAGTGAACTGCGCCGCCGTAGCTCAGCAGTTGCCAATCCACGCCCGCCGCGTTCATTTCATCTTCAAACGCTGGCAATTGCTCTTTTGGCACCAGCGGATCGGACGCACCGTGCAGCACCAGCACCGAGCCCTTGATGTTTTTCGCATCGTTCACGTTCGGTGTATCCAGCGAGCCATGGAACGACACCGCGGCTTTCACCGGCGCACCGGCGCGAGCCAGTTCCAGCGCACAGCAACCGCCAAAGCAGAAACCGAAAGTCCCCAGCTTCGAGGTATCGACCGCCGCCTCGCCCTGAGCCTGCAATTGCTCGAACGCTGCCGCCATACGCTTGCGCAGCAAGGCGCGGTCATTCTTCAACGGCATCATCGCCGCGCCCGCCTCGTCGCCGTTCTGCGGACGAACCGACTGACCGTAAAGGTCAGCAAGCAACACCACATAACCCTTGGCCGCCACCGACTTGGCGATTTCTTCGGCGCCAGCGCTGACGCCCATCCAGTTCGGTGCCATCAACAGACCCGGACGAAGCCCTTTATGGTCGGCATCAAAGGCCAGACGGCTTTCGTAGGATTGGCCATCCAGTTGATAGACCACAGAACGCACAGTGACTTGGCTCATTTCAGACTCCTAAGACTCAAGAATAAAAAAACCCGCCGAAGCGGGTTTTTGTACAACTCAGTTAAACCGACAGTTCAACCAGCAGCTTGTTGAGACGACGCACGTAGGCCGCCGGGTCTTTCAAGCTGTCACCAGCCGCCAGGGCCGCCTGATCGAACAGGATGTGCGACAGGTCGCCAAAGCGCTCGTCACTCTGCTCAGCGTCAAGCTTCTCGATCAGCGGGTGAGCCGGGTTGAATTCGAAGATCGGCTTCGAATCCGGCACCTTCTGCCCGCTGGCTTCGAGGATCTGACGCATCTGCAAGCCCAGGTCCTGCTCGCCGATGGCCAGAATCGCCGGGGAATCGGTCAGACGGTGGGAAACCCGCACTTCAGCAACCGAGTCGCCCAGCGCAGTTTTCAAACGCTCAACCAGACCTTCTTTGGACTTGGCGACTTCTTCCGCGGCTTTCTTGTCCTCTTCCGAATCCAGGTTGCCGAGGTCCAGGTCACCGCGTGCCACGTCGACAAAAGTCTTGCCGTCGAAGTCGCTGAGGTAGCTCATCAGCCACTCGTCGATGCGATCGGTCAGCAGCAGCACTTCGATGCCTTTCTTGCGGAAGACTTCCAGGTGCGGGCTGTTTTTGACTTGTGCGTAGGTTTCGCCGGTCAGGTAGTAGATCTTGTCCTGACCGTCCTTGGCGCGTGCCAGGTAGTCAGCCAGACCGACCACTTGCTCGCCTTCATCACCATGGGTGGATGCAAAGCGCAGCAGGCCTGCGATTTTTTCTTTGTTGGCGAAATCTTCAGCCGGGCCTTCTTTCATGACCTGACCGAAGTTTTTCCAGAAGCCTTTGTATTGCTCAGGCTCGTTCTTCGCCAGTTTTTCCAGCATGTCGAGCACGCGCTTGGTCAGCGCCGACTTCATGGAATCGATGATCGGGTCTTTCTGCAGGATTTCCCGCGACACGTTCAGCGACAGGTCGTTGGAGTCGACCACGCCTTTGATGAAGCGCAGGTACAGCGGCAGGAACGACTCGGCCTGATCCATCACGAACACACGCTGCACGTACAGCTTCAGGCCTTTCGGCGCTTCACGCTGGTACAGGTCGAACGGAGCACGGGTCGGCACGTACAACAGCGAGGTGTATTCCAGCTTGCCTTCGACCTTGTTATGGGTCCAGCTCAGCGGGTTCTCGAAATCATGAGCGATGTGTTTGTAGAACTCCTGGTATTCCTCGTCCTTCACTTCAGTGCGAGGACGGGTCCACAGGGCGCTGGCGCGGTTGACGGTTTCCCATTCAACGGCCGGCTGCTCTTCGCCTTCGGCGGCTGCCACTTCTTTCGGCAACTCGATCGGCAGAGCGATGTGATCGGAGTACTTCTTGATGATGTTGCGCAGACGCCAGCCATCGGCGAACTCGTCTTCCGCAGCCTTAAGATGCAGGACGATGCGCGTGCCGCGCTCGGCTTTCTCAACGGTAGCGACTTCAAACTCGCCTTCACCCTTGGACGACCAGTGCACGCCTTCGCTGGCAGCATCACCGGCACGACGGCTGAACACGTCGACTTTGTCGGCGACGATGAATGCGGAGTAGAAGCCCACACCGAACTGACCGATCAGGTGCGAGTCTTTTTTCTGATCGCCGGACAGGTGCTTCATGAAGTCGGCAGTACCGGATTTGGCGATGGTCCCCAGGTGGGTAATCGCTTCTTCACGGCTCATGCCGATACCGTTGTCTTCGAGGGTGACGGTTTTGGCGTCCTTGTCGAAGCTCACACGGATTTTCAGTTCGGCGCCACCTTCCAGCAACTCAGGCTTGGACAGCGCTTCGAAACGTAACTTGTCGACAGCGTCAGAGGCGTTCGAGATCAATTCGCGAAGGAAGATTTCCTTGTTGGAATACAGCGAATGGATCATGAGGTGCAGCAGTTGCTTCACCTCGGTCTGGAAGCCCAGGGTTTCCTTTTGAGTTTCCACACTCATGGTCATCAAACTCCAATCAGATGGCAGTGGCCGCGACCTGAAGGGTCGGCGGCGGGTTGTCATCAGAGTTTGGGGCTGAGTTCAGGATTTCAAGGGCTCTTCGATTTTGAAATGCCCCGGGCCGTGGCAATCGGCTCGGCTTCGGTGGTTTGCCAGGCCGTTATGGCCACGTTGGCCACCCGCCGCCCCTGGCGGCAAACCTGGCAACGCGCCCACGTATCGCGAAATTGCCCGGCGCGCAGATAGTCGAGGGAAAAGTCGATGATCTTCGGTACACCGGGCGAGCCGGTGAAGATCAACAGGTGCAGCGCCGCCGCCAGTTCCATGAACCCGGCGATCACGCCGCCATGAATCGCCGGCAATAAAGGGTTACCAATGTTGTCCTTGTTGGCCGGCAGGCGGAACAGCAACTCATCCCCTACCCGCGAACACTCGACACCAATCAACTTGGCGTACGGGATCAGGTGCAGCAGCGAGGCGTAGTCCCCTCGCTCGTGAGCCTGTTGAAGTTGTTCCTTGAACGCGTCAGTCATTTCGCACCTCCGGCGATCGCGCCGCCAAAGCCTTTCGTGCCTTTGATGCCCTTGCCCATGCGCATGAAGGTGCCGACCACGTGGGCGATGGGGTGCTCGGGGTCGTCCTGGTAGGCAAAGCCGCGGGCAAAAATCACGTCAGTGGTCACCCGGTAGCACTGGGCGAAGCCGTAGACATCCTTATGCGGCTCGGCCGCGTGCATGTAGTCGATGCGCAAATCGAGGGTCGGGCAGACTTCGAATTCCGGCAACACGCACAGGGTGGACATGCCGCACGCGGTGTCCATCAACGACGTCAGGGCACCCCCATGAATGACACCGGTTTGCGGGTTTCCGACAATTTGCGGGCTGTAGGGCAGGATCACTGTCAGCCCTTCATTGCTTGCGCTGTGCACGCGTAGACCAAGTACCTGACAATGTCGCAGTGCCGATAGAAATCGTGTCGCGCGCTCAAAAACGGGGTTTTCGGCCATTTGATAAAAACTCTTCTTAGTATCCCGGTAAAGCATCAGGCATTCCGGGTAAAAGTTCCGTGCGATAAAAACTTATATATCTGTATGAAATGAGGAACTTATCGCTGTCGGCGGTGCTCGAAAGGCCAGTAGATATTTTCCATAAGGAGAAACACCCCATGCGTAAGACTTTAGCTATTGCCTTGATGTTGACCGCTTCCCTCGGTCTCGCTGCTTGCGATAAAAAATCCGAGGACAAAGCTCAAGATGCTAACCAACATGCTGAGCAAGCCCAGCAAAAAATGAACGAAGCTCAGGATAAAGTGAACGACGCGGCGAAAGAAAACGCCGAAGCCGCCAAAGATCAGGCTGAATCGAACAAAGCGGCAACCCAGGAGTCCGCTCCGGCCGCTCCTACCGAAGCACCTAAAAACTAAAACAGTTTTTAGCGTGATAAAAGAAAACCCGCCAAGTGCGGGTTTTCTTTTGCCTGTTATTTGCTGCGTTAGAGCAAAACGGTTTTAAAAGTCGGACTAATCATCAGCAATAACGAACAAACTAATCCGACGACCCACACCAGACTGCGCTGCCAGGCAAGATCCCCCCAATAGCACAGCAAATAGAGGATGCGCGCGATCACAAAGATGATCGCCAACGAATCGATCAGCCACCCTGCCGTCTGCGTGGTGTGCGCCATCAATACCCCCACCGCAAACAAGATGAAAGCTTCGATACTGTTCTGGTGAGCCGCCAACGCACGGGCACCGAAGCCGGTTAGTTGCGCCTGTTGCTGGCGTGGCAGGTGATTGTTGTAACCGCCCTGCTCCTTCATGGCCTTGGCCACGGGCATACGGGCCACGTAGATCAGCAAGGCACTGATAAACACACACCAGAACGGAATACTCATCAAGCGGCCTCTTTGTTGGCTTCGGGCAATGGCGCCTCTGTAGGGGTATAGACCATCACGTCGAGAACGTCGGAGTGAAACTCCCGGCGATACAACACCAGCACGACGCCGGTGCTCATCAACATGAATAGCCAGGGGCTGACGAACCAGGCCAGCATGGTCATGCCGAAGTAGTAAGAGCGCAGGCCAAAGTTGAACTGGTTGGCCGCCATCGAGATGACCCGCGCCGCGCGTGCTGCGAAGGCTTTACGCTCCTGCTCGGAAACATGCCGCTCGCCGATCATCGGTGCCGAGCCAACTAGCACGGCCGCGAAGTTGTACTGACGCATGCACCAACTGAAGGTGAAAAACGCATAGACAAACACCAGCGCCAGGCACAGCAACTTGATCTCCGACATGCCCTGAGAAGCCTGCTGGACCATGGGAATGTCTGCCAGCAACGACACGGCCCTTTCGGAGGCGCCGAGTACGGTGAGAATACCCGCCAGGATAATCAAGGTGCTGGAGGCGAAGAACGAGGCGTTGCGTTCCAGGTTGCCAATCACGCTGGCATCGGCGATGCGGTTGTCGCGCAGCAGCATACGGCGCATCCAGTCTTCCCGGTACAGGTGCAGCACACTGGCCAGGCACGCGGTGTCACGCCCCTTCCACGTCGCATAACGGGTGTAGCCGCCCCAGCAGATGACAAACCAGAGCGCGGCGAGAAGGTGGATCAGGTTGGCGTGGATGAACGACATGCAGGTCCTTGTGATGTAAGTGCGCGATACCGAAAACCTGTGGGAGCGAGCCTGCTCGCGAAAGCTGAGTGTCAAACAACATCAATGTTGATTGATAGGCCGCTTTCGCGAGCAGGCTCGCTCCCACATTTGGTTTTGTGCAGTGGTTCGACGTTAGTTGACGGAAAAAGACACTGCCTGACGCCCATAAAAAATGCCCCGTATCGATTGATACGGGGCATTTCTGTTTTGGCCTGTTGCCCGCTTGTGGCGAGCGATCAGGTTTAAGCCAGGGCTTCGTCGCGCTTGCCCAGCAGGCGGTCGCACACGGCCGCCACAACGAGCGTCATGACCGACGGCACCAGCCACGCCAGTCCTTGCGCGCTCAGCGGCAGGTGCGACAGCTGCGCCGGCATCCAGTCCGCCAGACCGGCGCCTTTAAGCGCGTCAATCATGCCGAAGATGAACGACACCAGCATCACCGGGCCGACGATGCGGCCCTGCTCACGCCAGAAGTCTTTGCAGAAGCTCAGGGCGACCAGGACGATGCACGGTGGGTAGATCGCGGTCAGCACCGGGATCGAGAACGCGATCAGCTTGGTGAGGCCCAGGTTGGACACAAACAGCGAGAACACCGCCAGGATGATGACCAGCGTCTTGTAGGACAGAGGCAACACCCGGCTGAAGTATTCGGCGCAGGCGCAAGTCAGACCGACCGCGGTCACCAGGCACGCCAGCGAGATCAACACCGCCAGGAAACCGCTGCCCAGCGAACCGAAAGTGTGTTGCACGTAGGCGTGCAGGACGGCCGCACCATTCGCGGCACCGGCGGCCACTTCATGGCTGCCCGAACCGAGGCGGAACAAGCTGACGTAAACCAGCGCCAGACCGACGCCGGCAATCAAACCGGCAATGATCGCGTAACGGGTGATCAACGCCGGCGACTCGACGCCACGGGAGCGGATCGCATTCACGATGACGATGCCGAACACCAGCGCGCCCAGGGTATCCATGGTCAGGTAACCATTGATGAAGCCTTGGGAGAACGGTGCCGCCACATATTCAGGTGTGGCCACGCCGATATCACCGGCCGGCAAGGCGAACGCGGCGATGCCCAGCACAGCCAGGGCGATGATCTTCAGCGGCGCGAGGAAACGTCCCACGGTATCCAGCAGGCGGCCCGGATAGAGCGAGATGAAGAACACCAGCAGGAAGTACACCGAGCTGTAGAGGAACAGCGCCAGCGGGCTCTCACCGGTCAGCGGCGCCAGGCCCACTTCGAAAGACACGGTGGCGGTGCGCGGCGTGGCGAACAGCGGGCCGACAGCGAGGTAGCACGCGGCGGCCAGCAGGCCACCTGCGACTTTACCGATCGGGCTGCTCAAGGCATCCATTGCCCCACCGACCTTGGCCAGGGCGACAACAGTGATGACCGGCAGACCGACGGCGGTGATCAGAAAGCCCAGCGCCGCCATCCAGACATGAGGCCCGGACTGCAAACCGACGATAGGCGGGAAGATGATGTTGCCGGCCCCGACAAACAGGGCAAACGTCATAAAACCAAGTGCCAGGATGTCCTGGCCTTTCAACACTTTCATTAAGGAAATACCACACTACTGAATCGGAATTTAGAGAGGGATTTCCCTTATGGGTGAGGGAAATGCTGTCGGTCTGTATAGGACCAACCCGTTTAGCGCGTAGCGACCTTGTGGGCTGCGGACGCAAAAATGGCTGCTAGCCTAACGAATTTGCATGACAAACGCACTGTTAGGGGGCGAAGTATCCGATACGCGACATTTCGATGTCGCGTTTACATATCTAAATTTCATCTAAAACAGCAAAGATCAAAAGATCGCAGCCTCCGGCAGCTCCTACATGGGATCGCATTCCAATGCAGGAGCTGCCGAAGGCTCGGGCCGCGTTCGGACGATCTTTTGATCTTCGGAAACAACAAAGGCCACCCGAAGGTGGCCTTTGTCTGGTGAAGCGTCAGCTAAGCGCGAGGCTTACTTGACAGCCCAGCCGGTCAGCTCGGACAAAGCCTTGCCGATGTCTGCCAGCGAACGCACGGTTTTAACGCCTGCGTCTTCCAGGGCAGCAAACTTCTCGTCTGCAGTGCCTTTGCCGCCAGAGATGATTGCGCCAGCATGGCCCATGCGCTTGCCTGCAGGGGCAGTCACACCAGCGATGTAGGAAACAACCGGCTTGGTCACGTGTGCCTTGATGTAGGCAGCCGCTTCTTCTTCAGCCGAACCGCCGATCTCACCGATCATGACGATCGCTTCGGTCTTCGGATCTTCCTGGAACAGTTTCAGGATGTCGATGAAGTTCGAACCCGGGATCGGGTCACCGCCGATGCCGACGCAAGTCGACTGACCGAAACCGGCGTCAGTAGTCTGCTTCACAGCTTCGTAGGTCAGGGTGCCGGAACGGGAAACGATACCGACCTTGCCTGGCAAGTGAATGTGACCTGGCATGATGCCGATCTTGCATTCGCCTGGAGTGATCACGCCTGGGCAGTTAGGACCGATCAGGACTACGCCCAGTTCGTCGCACTTGACCTTGGCATCCAGCATATCCAGGGTAGGAATGCCTTCAGTGATGCAAACGATCAGCTTGATGCCGCCGAATGCTGCTTCCAGGATGGAGTCTTTGCAGAAAGGAGCTGGAACGTAGATCACGCTGGCGGTGGCGCCAGTGGCAGCTACAGCGTCTTTCACGGTGTTGAACACTGGCAGGCCCAGGTGCTCGGTGCCGCCCTTGCCAGGAGTAACGCCACCCACCATCTTGGTGCCGTATTCGATGGCTTGCTGGGTGTGGAAACTACCTTGCGAACCGGTAATACCCTGGCAGATAACTTTGGTGTCTTTGTTGATCAGGACGCTCATTATTTGCCCTCCGCAGCTTTGACAACTTGTTGAGCAGCGTCGGTCAGGCTGGTAGCAGCGATGATGTTCAAACCGCTTTCTGCCAGTACTTTAGCGCCCAGCTCAGCGTTGTTGCCTTCAAGGCGAACAACAACCGGGATTTTCACGCCGACTTCTTTCACTGCACCGATGATGCCTTCGGCAATCATGTCGCAACGAACGATGCCGCCGAAGATGTTGACCAATACTGCAGCGACGTTAGTGTCGGACAGGATGATCTTGAACGCTTCGGTAACGCGTTCTTTGGTAGCACCGCCGCCCACGTCGAGGAAGTTGGCTGGTTTACCGCCATGCAGGTTGACGATGTCCATGGTACCCATGGCCAGGCCAGCACCGTTGACCATGCAACCGATGTTGCCTTCCAGTGCTACGTAGTTCAGTTCGAACTTGGCAGCGTGCGCTTCGCGCGGATCGTCTTGCGACGGATCGTGGAAAGTTTTCAGCTTAGGCTGACGGTACATGGCGTTGGCGTCGATGTTGATCTTGGCGTCGAGGCAATGCAGATCGCCGTCAGCCTTGATCACCAGCGGGTTCACTTCCAGCAGAGCCAGGTCGTGATCCTTGAACAGCTTGGCCAGACCTACGAAGATCTTGGCGAACTGAGCAACTTGCTTGCCTTCCAGACCCAGCTGGAATGCCAGCTCGCGACCCTGGAATGGCTGAGCGCCAACCAGTGGATCGATAGTGGCTTTCAGAATTTTTTCTGGAGTGTCGTGAGCGATTTTCTCGATGTCCACGCCACCTTCGGTGGAAGCCATGAACACGATGCGACGGCTCGAACGGTCAACGACAGCGCCCAGGTACAGCTCTTTAGCGATATCAGTGCACGATTCAACCAGGATCTTGGTGACTGGCTGACCATTGGCATCAGTCTGGTAAGTCACCAGACGCTTGCCCAACCACTGTTGAGCGAATGCTTTGGCGTCTTCTTTGCTGCGAACCAGCTTAACGCCGCCCGCTTTACCGCGACCACCTGCGTGAACCTGGGCTTTGACAACCCATTCGGTCCCGCCGATTTTGTCGCACGCTTCTGCTGCTGCTTCCGGGGTGTCTACGGCGAAACCCTGGGATACTGGCAGGCCGTATTCAGCGAACAGCTGCTTACCCTGATACTCGTGAAGATTCATGCTTATTACCGTCTTCGTTAGGTACTGCGCATTCGGTGCTGCACTCGATCAAGTGCCGCACCACCTGTGACTGCTGCTTGCGTAGGTGTTCCGGATAACCGGTGAGACTACGCAAGGCTGCGTCCGGCGGACATTCCGCGGTGAGTCTTGCACGCAAGGCTCACGACGGGCCTTCCGCCGTGGTTTCTTATTGTCTTGTCTTAACGCTTCTTGCGGTTGGCGATGTGAATGGCGCCGCCATTCACTGCCAGAGCAGCTTCGTGCAAGGCTTCGGACAGGGTCGGATGGGAGAAAACCATCATGCCCAGGTCTTCGGCACTGGTGCCGAATTCCATGCCGATTGCGCCCTGCTGAACCAGTTCTGCAGCGCTCGGGCCAATCACGTGGACGCCCAATACGCGGTCAGTCTTGGCATCGGCAATGACTTTCACGAAACCGCCGGTATCGTTGGCTGCCATGGCACGGCCACTGGCTGCGAACGGGAAAGTGCCGACGTTAACTTCAACGCCTTCAGCTTTCAAGGCTTGCTCGGTTTTACCAACCCACGCGATTTCCGGGTGAGTATAAATAACAGACGGGATCAGGTCATAGTTGATCTGGGCTTTGTGGCCCTTGATGCGCTCTACGACCATGATGCCTTCTTCGGACGCCTTGTGCGCCAGCATCATGCCGCGAACCACGTCACCGATTGCGAAAACGCCCGGAACGCTGGTTGCGCACTGGTCGTCAACGAAAACGAAGCCACGTTCGTCGATGTTCACACCGCTGTCAGCTGCCAGCAGCTCGGTGGTCACTGGACGGCGACCAACGGCAACAATCAGCTTGTCGAAGGTGATGCTCTGTTCGCCGTTGGCATCGGTGTAGTTCACAACGACTTCGTCGCCATTCACTTTGGAACCGGTGACGCGAGCGCCCAGCTTGATGTCCAGGCCTTGTTTGGTCAGGGTCTTGTAGGCTTCTTTGGAAACCGCTTCGTCAGCCGCTGGAAGGAACTTCTCCAGCGCTTCCAGAACCACGACTTCGGAGCCCAGACGGGACCATACCGAACCCAGTTCCAGACCGATCACGCCAGCGCCGATCACGCCCAGACGCTTAGGTACGGATTGGAATTCCAGCGCGCCCGTCGAATCGACGATCACGTTCTGGTCAACCGGAGCCGGTGGAATGTCGATCGGACGCGAACCCGACGCCAGAATCACGTTCTCGGCTTCGATGATTTCAACGGTACCGTCTGGCTTGGTCAGTTCAACTTTCTTGCCGGCCAGCAGTTTGCCGTGGCCTTGCAGGGAAGTAACGCCGTTAGCCTTGAACAGGGTTGCAACGCCAGAGGTCAGGCCTTTGACGATGTTGGCTTTACGGCCAACCATTGCAGCCACGTCCATGGTCACGCCAGCGTGATTGATACCGTGGATCGCGAAGCCTTCTTTGGCTTCCTTGTATTTCCAGGAGCTGTCCAGCAGCGCCTTGGATGGAATGCAGCCGACGTTCAGGCAAGTACCGCCCAGGGCCAGTTTGCCTTCCTTGTCGGTGTATTTCTCGATGCAGGCAGTGCTCAGACCCAGTTGCGCTGCTTTGATGGCAGCCACGTAGCCGCCAGGGCCCGCACCGATCACTACTACGTCAAATTTCTGCGACATTCAAAAATTCCTCTTTTGGCAACAAGCTTGAAGCCGCAAGCCTCAAGCCAAACTGCAATTTCTTGCAGCTTGAAGCTTGAAACCTGCGGCTGCTTCTATCAGATATCCAGCAGCAAACGAGCCGGGTCTTCCAGCAGGTTCTTGATGGTAACCAGGAAGGTCACAGCTTCTTTGCCATCGATCAGACGGTGATCGTAGGACAGAGCCAGGTACATCATCGGACGGATAACGACCTGACCGTTGATCGCCATAGGACGCTGCAGAATGTTGTGCATGCCCAGGATGGCCGCTTGCGGCGGGTTGACGATCGGGGTCGACATCATCGAACCGAAGGTACCACCGTTGGTGATGGTGAATGTACCACCGGTCATTTCGTCCATCGACAACTTGCCGTCACGCGCCTTCTTGCCGAAAGCGGCGATGCCGCCTTCGATTTCAGCCAGGCTCATCAGTTCGGCGTTACGCAGAACCGGTACAACCAGACCGCGGTCGCTGGAAACAGCAACACCAACGTCGGCGTAGCCGTGGTAAACGATGTCAGCACCGTCGATCGACGCATTGACAGCCGGGAAGCGTTTCAGCGCTTCGGTAGCTGCTTTGACGAAGAACGACATGAAGCCCAGGCGTACGCCGTTGTGGGACTTCTCGAACAGGTCCTTGTACTTCGAACGCAGGGCCATGACTTCGGTCATGTCGACTTCGTTGAAAGTGGTCAGCATCGCCATGTTCGACTGGGCTTCTACCAGACGCTTGGCAACGGTGGCCCGCACGCGGGTCATCGGTACGCGCTTCTCGATGCGGTCGCCAGCGGCGAACACAGGAGCAGCGGCAGCCGGGGCAGCCGCCTTGGCAGGTGCGGCAGCCGGTGCGGCTTTCTTGGCAGCAACAGCAGCGACTACGTCTTCCTTGGTCACACGACCGCCTTTGCCGGTGCCGGCAACGGAAGCGATGTTGATGCCGTTTTCTTCAGCCAGCTTGCGAGCAGCCGGTGCAGCAACAGGATCGTCTTCGCCGTCGGCAGCCGGAGCCGCAGCTTGTGCAGCGGCCGGAGCAGCGGCAGCCGCTGGCGCGGCAGCAGCGCCGCCCGCTTCGATAGAGCCCAGGACTTCGTCGGACAGAACGGTGTCGCCTTCGTTCTTGACGATAGCGCCCAGCACGCCGTCAGCGGTGGCCAATACTTCCAGTACCACTTTGTCGGTTTCGATATCGACGATCAGGTCATCACGCTTGACGGCGTCGCCTGGTTTTTTGTGCCAGGTGGCAACGGTGCCATCGGCAACCGATTCCGGGAAAGTGGGGGCTTTGATTTCGATAGCCATTATCTGTGGGTCCTTAAATTCGGTTTCAGGTGCGCGAAGGCGTTAAACAGTAAAGGCGTCTTGCAGCAGTTTTTCCTGCTGCTCAGCGTGCATCGATGCATAACCACAAGCAGGTGCAGCAGAAGCATCACGGCCGGCGTACTCGAGAACGAGCGCCTTGTTGTGATTGCCAACGATGCGGCGCATGTGGTGTTGGCTGCAGTACCAGGCACCCTGGTTCATCGGCTCTTCCTGACACCAAACGATATGTTTGAGGTTGGTATAAGGAGCCAGGACTTCGTTCAAGTCGTCCTCAGGGAATGGGTACAGCTGCTCGATACGCACGATGGCGATGTCATCACGACCTTCGGCACGACGCTTTTCCAGCAGGTCGTAGTAGACCTTGCCGCTACACAGAACAATGCGCTCGACCTTTTTCGGATCTTGAGCATCGATTTCCGGGATCACGGTCTGGAACGAACCTTCAGCCAGATCTTCCAGGGTCGAAATAGCCAGTTTGTGACGCAGCAGCGACTTCGGTGTCAGCACGATCAACGGCTTGCGCAGCGGGCGAATCACCTGACGACGCAGCAAGTGGTAGATCTGGGCCGGCGTAGTCGGCACGGCTACCTGAATGTTGTGCTCGGCGCACAGCTGCAGGTAACGCTCCAGACGAGCCGAAGAGTGCTCCGGACCCTGACCTTCATAACCGTGCGGCAACAGCATGGTCAGACCGCAGAGACGGCCCCACTTGTGCTCACCACTGGTGATGAACTGGTCGATAACCACCTGGGCACCGTTGGCGAAATCGCCGAACTGGGCTTCCCAGATCACCAGCGCCTCAGGCGTGGTGGTCGAGTAACCGTATTCGAACGCCAGTACGGCTTCTTCGGACAGGAACGAATCGTACAAGTCGAAACGTGGCTGACCTTTGTACAGGTTCTGCAGCGGAATGTAGCTGCCGGCATCTTTCTGGTTGTGCAACACCGCGTGGCGGTGCGAGAACGTACCGCGGCCGATGTCCTGGCCAGTCATGCGGATCGGGTGACCTTCGAACGCCAGGGTCGCGTACGCCATGGTTTCGGCGTAACCCCAGTTGATCGGCAGGCCGCCGACTTGCATCTTCTGACGGTCTTCGTAGATTTTCGAGACCTGGCGCTGAACCACGAAGCCTTCCGGGATTTCCAGCAGCTTGGCGGACAGTTCCTGCAAGGTTTTCAGATCGAAACGCGTGTCGTGTCGTGCAGTCCAGGCGTGGCCCAGGTACGGACGCCAGTCCACGAACAACTCTTTGTTCGGCTCTTTGACCAGGCTTTTCACAACATGCAGACCGTTGTCCAGCGCGTTGCGGTATTCGTCGATCTTGGCCTGTACGCGTGCATCATCCACCACACCGGCCTGGGTCAGGCGTTCGGCGTACAGCTCACGGGTGGTGCGCTGCTTGGTGATCTGCTGGTACATCAGAGGCTGGGTGCCGCTAGGCTCGTCAGCTTCGTTGTGGCCGCGACGACGGTAGCAAACCAGATCGATTACCACGTCACGCTTGAACTGCATGCGGTAGTCAATGGCCAGTTGGGTCACGAACAATACGGCTTCCGGATCGTCACCATTCACATGGAGGATCGGCGCCTGGATCATTTTCGCGACGTCGGTTGCGTACTCGGTGGAACGCGAGTCCAGCGGGTTGCTGATAGTGAAACCGACCTGGTTGTTGATCACGATGTGCACGGTGCCGCCGGTTTTGAAACCGCGGGTCTGCGACATCTGGAAGGTTTCCATCACCACACCCTGGCCGGCGAATGCCGCGTCACCGTGGATGGAGATCGGCAGAACCTTCTCGCCGGTAGGGTCGTTACGACGATCCTGACGGGCACGGACCGAACCCTCGACCACTGGAGAAACGATTTCCAGGTGGGACGGGTTGAAGGCCATGGCCAGGTGAACTTCACCGCCGGCGGTCATGACGTTGGACGAGAAGCCCTGGTGGTATTTAACGTCACCGGAACCCAGCTCGACCTTCTTCTTGCCTTCGAACTCGTCGAATAGATCACGCGGGTTCTTGCCGAAGGTGTTGACCAGCACGTTGAGACGGCCACGGTGGGCCATGCCGATAACGATTTCCTTGGTGCCGTAGGAACCGGAACGCTGGATCAGCTCGTCGAGCATCGGAATCAGGCTCTCGCCGCCTTCCAGACCGAAACGCTTGGTACCCGGGTATTTGGTGCCCAGGTATTTTTCCAGACCTTCGCCGGCAGTGACGCGTTCGAGCAAGTGGCTCTTGATGTCGGCGGAGTACGTCGGACGACCGCGCACGCTTTCCAGACGCTGCTGGAACCAGTGACGCTGCTCGGAATCGGTGATATGCGTGAATTCAGCGCCGATGGTGCGGCAATATGTCTGCTGCAACGCTTCGTGAATTTCGCGTAGGCTCGCCTCCTCTTTGCCGATGAACAGGTCGCCGGCACGGAAGGTCGTATCAAGATCGGCATTGGTCAAGCCGTAATGATTGATCGACAGGTCTGCAGGTGCAGGACGCTGCCACAGCCCCAGCGGGTCAAGCTGGGCTGCCTGGTGGCCACGCATACGGTAGGCCTGGATCAATCGCAGCACTTCAACTTGCTTCTTCTCGTGCTCACTGCTCACGCTGCCGGCGGAAACCGGTTGGGCGCGGCGCTGGTTCTTTGCCAGCAAGACGAAATGATCGCGAATTGTGGAGTGCGAAACATCGGTGGCAGTGTTGCCGTCAGCAGGCAACTTCTGAAAGTAGGTGCGCCACTCTTCTGGCACAGCGTTAGGGTCGTGCAGGTAGAGCTCATAGAGCTCTTCCACATAGGCAGCGTTACTACCGGATAGGTAGGCGCTGTTCCACATGCGCTGCATCACGCTTTCTTGCATGCTTGGTCACCCTCGGTTAGGGGAACACCACCGGCGTCGACACCGAGCAAACTTGCAGAAGTCCGAATGCAGCGACTAAAACAAGCCACTTAGGATCACGCTGATAGTCCGGGTACCAGCCCGGATGCCCCTGCTTGTCTCATTTCTTCAAAATAAGAGCCGCAGCTTTATGAGCTGCTGCTCAGGTTAAAACTACGGCGCCGGTTGAAGCCTGCGCCGTAGCATCTACAGGTACAGCGGTCCTGCGGGTACAGCAGCTGAATCACACGCCGCTTTGCAGCAACATGTTACGTACGTGACCGATGGCCTTAGTCGGGTTCAGGCCTTTCGGACAGACGTTGACGCAGTTCATGATCCCGCGGCAGCGGAATACGCTGAACGGGTCATCCAGCGAAGCCAGACGCTCGGCAGTCTTGGTGTCACGGCTGTCTGCCAGGAAGCGATACGCTTGCAGCAGAGCAGCTGGACCCAGGAACTTGTCCGGGTTCCACCAGAAGGACGGGCAAGAGGTCGAGCAGCAAGCGCACAGGATGCACTCGTACAGACCGTCGAGCTTTTCACGCTCTTCAGGGGTCTGCAGACGTTCGATGGCCGGAGCCGGCGTGTCGTTCTGCAGGAATGGCTTAACCTTCTCGTATTGCTTGTAGAAGATGCTCATATCGACGACCAGGTCACGGATAACCGGCAAACCAGGCAGAGGACGAACGATCAGCTTGTTACCTTTTACGACAGCGGACAGCGGCGTAACGCACGCCAGACCGTTTTTGCCGTTGATGTTCATGCCGTCGGAACCGCAAACACCTTCACGGCAAGAGCGACGATAGGAGAAACCCTCGTCCTGCTCTTTGATCAGGGCCAGCACGTCCAGCACCATCAGGTCTTTACCGTTGGTATTGACCTGGAATTCTTGCATGAACGGCGCAGCGTCCTGATCAGGGTTGTAGCGATAAACACTGACTTTCAACATGGCGGCCACCCTTAATAAGTCCGAATCATTGGTTCAAAGGTCGGGACTGTTTTTGGCGAGAAGTTCACGGCACGCTTGGCAACGCGCTTCTCACCCGGGAAATACAGGGTGTGACACAGCCAGTTAACGTCATCGCGCTCTTCGAAATCTTCACGGGCGTGAGCACCGCGGGACTCTTTGCGGATCTCTGCGGCGATGGCGGTAGCTTCGGCCACTTCCAGCAGGTTCTGCAGTTCCAGCGCTTCGATACGAGCGGTGTTGAACGCCTGGCTCTTGTCGTTGATCTTGACGTTGGCGATACGGCCACGCAGATCAGCCAGCTGAGCAATACCCTTCTGCATGTATTCGCCGGTACGGAATACACCAAAGTAGTTCTGCATGCAGCTTTGCAGTTCTTTACGCAGGGTGGCGACGTCTTCACCCTCGGTACGCGAGTTCAGGCCATCGAGACGTGCCAGGGCAGCGTCGATGTCGGACTGGCGTGGACGAGCGTAGTCGACGCCTTCCTTCAGGGTCTGCTCCAGGAACAGGCCGGCAGCACGACCGAATACCACCAGGTCGAGCAGCGAGTTGCCGCCCAGGCGGTTGGCACCGTGAACCGATACGCAAGCCACTTCGCCTACAGCGAACAGGCCCGGGATGATCTGGTCAACGCCTTCGGCGTCCTGCGTGATTGCCTGACCATGAATGTTGGTCGGCACGCCGCCCATCATATAGTGGCAGGTTGGAACGACCGGGATCGGCGACACGGCTGGATCGACGTGAGCGAAGGTCTTGGACAGCTCCATGATGCCTGGCAGGCGGCTGTGCAGAACTTCTTCACCGAGGTGATCGAGTTTCAGCATTACGTGGTCGCCATCCGGACCGCAACCGTTGCCGGCGATGATTTCTTTAACCATCGAGCGAGCAACCACGTCACGACCAGCCAGGTCTTTGGCGTTCGGAGCATAACGCTCCATGAAACGCTCGCCATGCTTGTTGATCAGGTAACCGCCTTCACCGCGGCAGCCTTCAGTCACCAGTACACCGGCGCCGGCAATGCCGGTCGGGTGGAACTGCCACATTTCAATGTCTTGTACCGGCACGCCAGCACGCAGAGCCATGCCGACGCCGTCACCGGTGTTGATCAGGGCATTGGTGGTGGACGAGTAGATACGGCCTGCACCGCCGGTCGCCAGGACGGTGGCGTTCGCGCGGACGTAAGAGGTTTCGCCGGTTTCGATGCAGATGACGATCATGCCGACAAAGGCACCGTCTTCGTTCTTCACCAGGTCGACGCCGTAGTATTCGTTGAGGAATACGGTGCCGGCCTTCAGGTTGGCCTGGTACAGGGTGTGCAGCAGTGCGTGACCGGTACGGTCGGCAGCAGCGCAGGTACGGGCAGCCTGGCCACCTTTACCGAAGTCTTTCGACTGACCGCCGAACGGACGCTGATAAATGCGGCCCTGTTCGGTACGGGAGAACGGCAAGCCCATGTGCTCGAGCTCGAAAACCGCTTCCGGGCCTACGGAACACATGTATTCGATAGCGTCCTGGTCACCGATATAGTCGGATCCCTTGACGGTATCGTACATGTGCCAGCGCCAGTCATCGTTCGGATCTGCCGAGGCGATGGCGCAGGTGATGCCACCCTGGGCGGATACGGTGTGCGAGCGAGTCGGGAAAACCTTGGTTACCACGGCAGTCTTGTGACCACCTTGTGCCAGTTGCAGCGCAGCGCGCATGCCAGCACCGCCGCCGCCAATAATAATGGCGTCGAACGAAAGCGTATTAACTGTAGTAGACATGAATCAGATACCCCAAAGAATCTGCACACCCCAGACGAAGTAGGCGAACATCGCAACGCCGCATACTGCCTGGAAGAGGAAACGTACTGCAGTCGCGGACTTGCCCAGCGCCATCGGCGTCAGGTAGTCGGTCGCGATGGTCCACATGCCAACCCAGGCGTGAGCGCCCAGGGCCACCAGGGCCAGCAGACTGAAGATACGCATCCCGTTGCTTGCAAACAGCTCATGCCATTGGGCGTAGCCAATGCCAGGGTGCGCTGCGAGGTATCCGATCAGGAAAATGAAATAAGCCGCGAGAACAACCGCAGACACACGCTGCGCCATCCAGTCATAGAGACCGGAACGCGACAGGTTCGTTACGCTGGTTACCATATCCAAACTCCCGCCAGAACGATCAGCACCGCAGACACGGCGATAATGATTTTCGAGCCCAGCTTGCCGCCTTCCAGCGTCTCACCGATGCCCATGTCCATGATCAGATGGCGCACGCCGGCTACCATGTGATACAGCAAGGCGGACAGGAGGCCCCATGCTACGAACTTGGCCAGCGGACTGGTCAAGCATGCCTTCACCTCGACAAAACCTTCCTCGGAACCCAGGGATTTGCCCAATGCATAAAGCATGATGCCAAGGCCCAGGAAGAGGATGATGCCGGAAACACGGTGAAGAAACGACGTAACGCCGGTGATGGGGAGTTTGATGGTCCTTAGGTCTAGGTTTACAGGTCGTTGGCTTTTCACGGCTTTTTTCACACTGAAGAGCCCCTAACAATCAGGGCAAAGTTGTTGGGGAGTGCACTGGTCAGGTAACCACCACCCAGGGATGCGACCCCCAATAAAGCAGGCCCAAAAGCCCCTGGCGGTCGGTGGCCGAGTATAGACAGTTAGGCTACTAATGACAACGCGTTCGCCTCCCCCTAATAGCTCATTGCACAAGTCGGATAAAAGGCGTAAATGGCAGGTAATTTCGAGGAAAAAGTCCGGTTAAAGCCTTCTGGAGCAAGACTTTAGGCAAATTGACATTCGAATTTATCTCACTATAGTGGTGCGGGCCCTGCGTGGGGGTCTGTCTGATGATTTCAAGCATAAATAGGAGGCCACATGGCTGACAAAAAAGCGCAGTTGATCATCGAGGGCGCAGCCCCCGTCGAGCTGCCCATTTTAACCGGCACCGTTGGTCCCGATGTAATTGATGTTCGGGGCCTGACGGCCACGGGCCGTTTCACCTTTGACCCTGGCTTCATGTCGACCGCCTCCTGCGAGTCGAAGATCACCTATATCGACGGCGACAACGGCATCCTGCTGCACCGCGGCTACCCGATCGAACAGCTGGCTGAAAAGTCGGACTACCTGGAAACCTGCTACCTGCTGCTTAACGGCGAATTGCCGACCGCAGAACAGAAGGCCCAGTTCGTCAGCACCGTGAAGAACCACACCATGGTTCACGAGCAGTTGAAGACCTTCTTCAACGGCTTCCGTCGCGACGCTCACCCAATGGCCGTCATGTGCGGTGTGGTCGGCGCCCTCTCGGCCTTCTACCACGACTCCCTGGACATCAATAACCCGCAGCATCGCGAAATCTCCGCGATCCGCCTGGTTGCCAAGATGCCGACCCTGGCAGCGATGGTTTACAAGTACTCCATGGGGCAACCCATGATGTACCCGCGCAACGACCTGACGTACGCGGAAAACTTCCTGCACATGATGTTCAACACCCCGTGCGAGATCAAACCGATCAGCCCGGTACTCGCCAAGGCCATGGACCGGATCTTCATCCTCCATGCCGACCACGAGCAAAACGCATCGACCTCTACCGTACGTCTGGCAGGTTCGTCGGGGGCCAACCCGTTCGCCTGTATCGCCGCCGGTATCGCTGCACTGTGGGGCCCTGCCCACGGCGGCGCGAACGAAGCTGTTCTGACCATGCTTGACGAAATTGGCGATGTGTCGAACATCGACAAGTACATCGCCAAGGCCAAGGACAAGAACGATCCGTTCAAACTGATGGGCTTCGGTCACCGGGTTTACAAAAACCGCGACCCACGCGCTACCGTCATGAAGAAGACTTGCGACGAAGTACTGAAAGAACTGGGCATCAAAAACGATCCGCAACTCGAACTGGCCATGCGCCTGGAAGAGATCGCCCTGACCGACCCGTACTTCATCGAACGCTCGCTGTACCCGAACGTCGACTTCTACTCGGGGATTATCCTCAAGGCGATCGGCATTCCAACCAGCATGTTCACCGTGATCTTCGCTTTGGCGCGGACCGTGGGCTGGATCTCCCACTGGAAAGAAATGCTCTCCAGCCCGTACAAGATTGGCCGTCCGCGCCAGCTATACACCGGCTACGAGTCGCGTGACATTACCAAGCTGGAAGACCGCAAATAAGATCTGTCTTGCGATAACGTCTTAAGTTGTACCGGGAACGGCCTCTATTTATATAGGGGCCGTTTTTGTTTGTGCTGTTTGTGTACATATCCGTTTTTCCGGTCACGGCGGCTGGCGGTTTCGCTCTTACAGCGAGTCACTTTGGAAAAGCCGGAATGCCGGCCCAGACCAAAGTAACCAAAGGGCTCCCGCCCCTTTCGCTCAGTGCCTCGCTCAGGCTCGGCGTGCCGGCCCGCCTGATGTCAAGCATACGCCCCCCTGTAGGAGCTGCCGAAGGCTGCGATCTTTTGATCTTGCCATTGCCATTGCCATTGCTTTGGCTTTTGATCTTGATCTACCCGCCCCTTCGGGAGGCTGAGCGGAGGTGTTCATCCGGGGATTGGCGCGCAGCGCCGTTCGACGCAGTCGAACACATTGCATGTAGGTCGTAGCGAAGCAGACCGGAGGGCAATGCCCCCGGATGAATACCGGAACGAAGGAACGCCGAGCCTAAGCGAGGAGCCGGACGCTCGGGGCGAGGCTTTTTTGCTTACTTTTTTTGGCGTTTGAAAAAAAGTGAGTCGCCGTAAGGGCGAAACCCTAAGTAGCCGTTACCGCAGAAATGGATATGTACACCATCAAAATCCCGGTCGGCTATCAGGCCGCCTTCACGGGCAAGCCTCGCTCCTACAAAAGCAAAGTCCAAAGCCAAAGCCAAAGCCAAAGCCAAAGCCAAAGCCAAAGCCAAAGCCAAAGCCAAAGCCAAAGCCAAAGCCAAAGCCAAACAAAAATGCCCCGATCTTTCGACCGGGGCATTTCTGTTTAACGCAGCTTATATAGACAAGCCTGAAACCTTAGTGCGAAACCGCCCCACTCGCCCCCAACCCAGTCTGCGAACGCACAAATTGCGGGAAGAACAACGCCCGCTCTTTATCAGCCGCCGCCGACTTATCAGTAATCGAGAAGAACCAAATCCCGGCAAACGCAATCGCCATGGAAAACAGCGCCGGGTACTCGTACGGGAAGATCGCCTTCTCGTGATGCAGGATCTGCACCCAAATGGTCGGCCCAAGCACCATCAAGCCCACCGCGCTGATCAACCCCATCCAGCCACCGACCATCGCACCGCGAGTGGTCAGCTTCTTCCAGTACATGGAAAGCAGCAGCACCGGGAAGTTACAGCTCGCCGCAATGGAGAACGCCAGGCCCACCATGAACGCGATGTTCTGGCTTTCGAACAAAATGCCCAGACCAATCGCCAGCACGCCCAGAGCGATGGTGGTGATTTTCGAGACGCGGATCTCATCCTTGTCGTTGGCCTTGCCCTTCTTGATCACGCTGGCGTAAAGGTCGTGAGATACCGCCGTCGCACCGGCCAGGGTCAAACCAGCCACAACGGCCAGAATGGTCGCGAACGCTACCGCAGAGATGAAGCCCAGGAAGATACTGCCGCCCACCGCGTCAGCCAGATGCACCGCCGCCATGTTGTTACCGCCCAACAGCGCGCCAGCCGCATCTTTGAAGGCCGGGTTGGTGCTGACCAGCAGGATCGCGCCGAAGCCGATGATGAAGGTCAGGATGTAGAAGTAGCCGATGAAGCCAGTGGCGTACAGCACGCTCTTACGCGCTTCTTTCGCATCACTCACGGTGAAGAAGCGCATCAGGATATGCGGCAGGCCAGCCGTACCAAACATCAGTGCCAGGCCCAGGGAGAACGCCGAGACTGGATCTTTCACCAAACCGCCCGGGCTCATGATCGCTTCACCTTTAGGGTGAACCTTGATCGCCTCGGAAAACAGCATGTTGAAGTCAAAGTTGACGTGTTTCATCACCATCAGCGCCATGAACGAGGCACCAGACAGCAGCAACACAGCCTTGATGATCTGTACCCAAGTGGTCGCCAGCATGCCGCCGAACAACACATACATGCACATCAGGATGCCGACCAGGATCACCGCAACGTAGTAGTCGAGACCGAACAGCAGTTGGATCAGCTTGCCGGCACCGACCATCTGCGCAATCAGGTAGAACGCCACCACCACCAGCGAACCGCAAGCAGACAGCGTGCGGATCTGGGTTTGCCCGAGGCGGTAGGACGCCACGTCGGCAAAGGTGTATTTGCCCAGGTTACGCAGACGCTCGGCGATCAGGAACAGAATGATCGGCCAGCCCACCAGGAAGCCGATCGAGTAGATCAGGCCGTCATAGCCGGAGGCGTACACCAAGGCGGAAATACCCAGGAAGGACGCCGCTGACATGTAGTCACCGGCAATCGCCAGGCCGTTTTGCAGGCCGGTGATCTTGCCACCCGCCGCATAGTAGTCGGCTGCGGAGTTGTTGCGCTTGGAGGCCCAGTAGGTAATGCACAGGGTCAGGCCGACAAATGCGACAAACATCAGGATCGCGGAAACGTTGAGGGGTTGTTTGTGCACTTCGCCGGTCAGGGCTTCAGCCGCCCAGGCGCCGGGTGCAAAGGCTGCGATGCTCAATAGAGCCATTAGACGCCGGATCATTGCTGAGCCTCCTTGAGAATCAGATTGTTCAGGTCGTCAAATTCGCCATTGGCGCGTCGTACGTAGATTGCAGTCAGGATAAAGGCCGAGAGAATCAGCCCGACACCAATCGGTATCCCCCAGGTAATCGAAGATTCGGGGCTGATTTTAGCCCCCAGAATATGCGGCCCGTAAGCAATCAAAAGGATGAATCCGGAGTAAAGCCCAAGCATGATCGCGGAGAGTATCCAGGCGAACTTTTCTCGCTTACTAACCAGCTCCTTGAAACGCGGGCTGTTTTGAATCGAGAGGTAAATGCTGTCGTTCATTGTTTTTATCCTCGCAGCACAGATTATTGTTAGAACGTATCCACTTTATGCGGCTGCGGAACTGGTTCCAGACGACCTTAGTATTAGAACGACATGACGGTTTTGCCACTTTTCAGAAAATAATAATTAGCCTGCTTTGCACCCCGTAAACACACGGAAACGAAAAAGCCCCTTGGCATAAATGCCAAGGGGCTCTGGAAGGTACTGACTAGACGCTTGCGCTCAAATCACTTGATCCATTCAGCCACGCGATCCGGGTGTTTGGCCACCCAATCCTTGGCTGCAACTTCAGGTTTGGCACCATCCTGAATCGCCAACATGACTTCGCCGATTTCGTCTTTTGAAGCCCACTGGAAGTTTTTCAGGAACTTGGCCACTTCCGGTGCTTTAGTTGCCAGTTCTTTGCTACCGATGCTGTTCACGGTTTCAGCCGCGCCGTATACGCCTTTCGGATCGTCGAGGAAACGCAGTTTCCACTTGGCGAACATCCAGTGCGGCACCCAACCGGTGACGGCGATGGATTCGTTTTTCTTCTCGGCACGGGTCAGCTCGGCAATCATGCCGGCGCCGGAACTGGCCTTGAGGGTGTAGTTGGTCAGGCCGTAGTCCTTGATCGCCTGATCAGTCTTGAGCATCACGCCTGAACCGGCGTCGATGCCGACAATGCGACCTTTGAAGCTGTCATCGGTTTTCAGGTCGTCGATGGACTTGGCCTTGACGTACTCCGGCACGATCAAGCCGATTTTTGCATCCTTGAAGTTCGGGCCGTAATCGACGACCTGATCCTTGTTCTTGGCCCAGTATTCACCGTGGGTCACGGGCAGCCAGGCGGACAGCATGGCATCGAGTTTACCGGTGGCCACACCCTGCCACATGATCCCGGTGGCGACGGCTTGAAGCTTCACGTCATAACCGAGTTTCTGCTTGATCACTTCAGCCGCGACATGGGTGGTCGCGACACTGTCGGACCAACCGTCGACGTAGCCGATGCTCAGGGTTTTGCTCTCGGCATTCGCAAATGTGGAGCCAATCGCAAGTACCAGAGCGGCACTGGCGCCTAAAAGTCGTCGCATCTTCATCGTTACTTCCCCGAAAGTGCTGCGCCCGACGGATGCCGAGCGGCGTCAACGTATTGTTATGGTGCACAGCGCCCCCATCACGCCTCACCGCAAACTCGTTCGATCATCAGCGGAGTACTGATACTTCGATAATCAACCTCGCGACAACAGCGACCTGCTCTGCCAGCGACCTCAAGGCATCGAGAAACGACATCAGAACGCCATTAATCGTGACCGCTGCAAACGCCCCGCCCGATCCGCCCGAACTTTGCATGTCTAAATCATGCAGGCCACCAAGCCCGGGGCAAATGCAGGTAACATGCGCGCCTTTGCTCCCAGACGGCCTGATCATGCCCGCGACATCACGCTTTCCTTTTTTGCTTATCTCTTCGCCTGCCTGCTGGGGCTGTTTGCCCTCGGCGGCTTCTGGTACGGCCTCGGTAAACCGGTGATCCTGCCGGACGTGGCCAGCGCCTCGCACAAGCTGCAATGCGCCTCCTACACCCCATTCGACAAAGACCAGTCGCCATTCGATCAGCCGTTCAAGCTGCGCCCCGAGCGCATGGACGCCGACCTCGCGCTGCTGGCCACCCGCTTCGAATGCATCCGCACCTATTCCATGACCGGCCTCGAGGCCCTGCCCGACCTGGCGCGCAAGCACGGCTTGAAGCTGATGATCGGTGCCTGGGTCAACAGCAACCCGGTGGACACCGCCAAGGAAGTCGACCTGCTGATCGCCTCGGCCAACGCCAACCCGGACGTGGTGACCTCGGTGATCGTCGGCAACGAAGCCTTGCTGCGCAAGGAAGTCACCGGCGCGCAATTGGCGACACTGATTAATAAAGTCAAAAGCCAGATCAAGCAGCCCGTCACTTACGCCGACGTCTGGGAATTCTGGCTCAAACACCCGGAAGTCGCCCCGGCGGTGGATTTCCTGACCATCCATTTGCTGCCGTACTGGGAAGATGATCCATCGAACATCGACGCCGCCCTGCAACACGTGGCTGAGGTCCGCCAGGTGTTCGGTAACAAGTTCGCGCCCAAGGATGTACTGATTGGCGAAACCGGCTGGCCGAGCGAAGGCCGCCAGCGTGAAACAGCCCTGCCGAGCCGGGTCAACGAGGCCAAGTTCATTCGTGGTTTTGTCGCCATGGCCGAGCAACAAGGCTGGCACTACAACCTGATCGAAGCCTTTGACCAGCCGTGGAAACGCGCCAGCGAAGGGGCAGTCGGTGGTTATTGGGGCCTGTTTGATGCCGATCGCCAGGACAAGGGCGTACTGGCCGGTCCGGTGACAAATGTTCCGTACTGGTCGCAATGGCTGGCAGTCGGCGGCTTGATCTTCTTCGGCACATTGCTGCTGGGCGGTCGGGTTCGCAGCACACGGGCGGCGCTGGTGCTGCCGCTGCTGGGTGCGCTGGCCGCCGGTTCGATCGGCGCCTGGGGCGACCTGGCGCGAGTCACCACCCGTTTTGCCAGTGAATGGCTGTGGGTTGGCTTGCTGACGGCGTTGAATCTGTTGGTGCTGGCCCATGCCGCGCTGACGCTGAGTGCTCGCACCGGGTGGCGTGAACGGGTGTTCAACGTGCTGGAGCGTCGGGCCGGCTGGCTGCTGGCGACGGCAGGCTTTGCCACGGCGGTGATGATGCTGGAACTGGTGTTCGACCCGCGTTATCGCAGCTTCCCGAGTGTCGCGTTCATTCTGCCGGCGCTGGTGTATCTGTGCCGTCCGGTGAATGTGCCGCGTCGGGAGATTGCCTTGCTGACCTTCATCATCGGTGCCGGCATTGCGCCACAGCTGTTCCGTGAAGGGTTGCAGAACCAGCAGGCCTGGGGTTGGGCGTTGGTGAGTGTGCTGATGGTTGCTGCGTTGTGGCGCAGTTTGCGGGTTCGCAAGGGGTAAACATCGGTAAAGCAAGATCAAAAGATCGCAGCCTTCGGCAGCTCCTACGCGCCTGTGGGCGCCGCCGAAGGCTGCGATCTTTTTCTATCAAACGACGCCAGGCGCCCTGACCAACCGCAACCCCGCAATCACCACCGCAAACACCGCCAGCGTCGTGTTGTACAACGCCAGTGCCGGGAACCCCAGCACCAGCGCCAACACCGCCAGCCACCAACCTGCCCGGCCCGGTACGACAAAACCGATGACTGCCGCGGCCATTGCGCCCCAGCCCAGCACAGCGAAGTGGATCATCAAGCCAAGGTTCGAGCGAACCTGGCATTCCCAGCGACTCGCCTCGTCCACGCAGAGGCCGACCCACCGCGCATCCTCCATGAAGCCATAACGCGCGCCATAACTGGCGGCCAGCCATAACGGCAGCAAAACAAGCAGCAGAATCACGGGCAGACGGCGAGACATGAAGCACTCCAATAAACGAAAACGGCGGCCAGCTTAATCTCCCGGCAGCCGTGTGCAAGCGTTAACAACAGTTAACTGGGCAGCCAATCACTGCAAAGTGTATCGTCCCGCTACCATTACTCCGAAATCAGGCCTGATTGGTGCCGATCCATGGCACTTTGACGCCGCCCCCGTGGTCATAGCCTGCGAACTTCATTCGGCACCTTTCTCTAAGGGATTTAGTCATGCTCCGTTCCTTGCGCTTCGCCGCCTTGTTTGGCGGCCTTATTTTGAGTGCGTCCGCACTGGCGGTCGACATTGACGCCGCCAGTTACGGCTACCCTTTGACCAACCCGTTCGAAGCAACCATTGCTACAACGCCGCCGGAGTTGCGCCCGGAGCTGCCGTCCAACGAGGACATCAATCAGCAGGACCGCAGCGTCCGATTGCGCCCGGAGCGTGAATTCAGCCTGCCGGACAACTTCTGGCCGGTGAAGAAACTCACCTACCGGATCGCCACCCAGGATCACGCTGCCCCGCTGATTTTTTTGATCGCCGGCACTGGCGCACGCTATGACAGCAGCCTCAACGAATACCTGAAAAAGCTGTACTACAAGGCCGGCTATCACGTGGTGCAACTGTCGTCGCCGACCAGCTTCGATTTCATGAGTGCCGCTTCACGCTTTGCCACGCCCGGTATCACCAAGGAAGATGCCGAAGACATGTACCGGGTGATGCAGGCCGTACGGGCGCAAAACCCGAAAACGCCGGTCACCGAGTACTTCCTGACCGGTTACAGCCTGGGTGCACTGGATGCCGCGTTCGTCGCACACCTGGACGAAACCCGTCGCAGCTTCAACTTCAAGAAAGTCCTGCTGCTCAACCCGCCGGTCAACCTCTATACCTCGATCACCAACCTCGACAAGCTGGTACAGACCGAGGTCAAGGGCATCAACAACAGCACGACCTTCTATGAACTGGTGCTGAGCAAACTGACCCGCTACTTCCAGCAGAAAGGCTACATCGACCTCAACGATGCCCTGCTCTATGACTTCCAGCAGTCCAAGCAACACCTGACCAACGAGCAGATGGCCATGCTGATCGGCACCTCGTTCCGCTTCTCGGCGGCCGACATTGCCTTCACCTCGGACCTGATCAACCGCCGTGGCCTGATCACCCCGCCGAAATACCCGATCACCGAAGGCACCAGCCTCACGCCGTTCCTCAAGCGTGCGCTGCAATGCGACTTCGACTGCTACATCACCGAACAGGTCATCCCGATGTGGCGCGCCCGCACCGATGGCGGCAGCCTGCTGCAACTGATCGACCAGGTCAGCCTGTATGCGCTCAAGGATTACCTGCACGACAGCCCGAAAATCTCGGTCATGCACAACGCCGACGACGTGATCCTCGGCCCTGGCGACCTGGGTTTCCTGCGCAAGACATTCGGTGATCGCTTGACCGTTTACCCACTGGGCGGCCACTGCGGCAACCTTAACTATCGCGTCAACAGCGACGCCATGCTGGAGTTCTTCCGTGGCTAAATATCTCCTGCTTTTCGCAGCGTTACTCTGTGCAGGCGTCGCCCAAGCCGACAACAGCAAAGCCAACGCACCGGTCGTTATCGACAACGATGGCTTCAAGGAACCGCTGAGCAAACTCAAGTTCAACCCAGGGCTGGACCAACGCGAGTTCGAACGCTCGACGCTCAACGCACTGGCCGTCTATGACCCGCTGGAGGAGTGGAACCGCCGGGTTTACCACTTCAACTACCGCTTTGACCAATGGGTGTTCCTGCCCGTGGTCGACGGTTATCGCTACATCACCCCGAGTTTCCTGCGCACCGGCGTGAGCAACTTCTTCAATAACCTGGGTGACGTGCCGAACCTGTTCAACAGCCTGTTGCAGCTCAAGGGCCATCGCTCGCTGGAAACCACCGGGCGACTGCTGCTCAACACCACCCTCGGCATCGCCGGCCTCTGGGACCCGGCCACCGCCATGGGCCTGCCGCGCCAAAGCGAAGACTTCGGCCAGACATTGGGCTTCTACGGCGTACCGGGCGGTGCCTACTTCGTCCTGCCGATCCTCGGCCCGTCCAACCTGCGCGACACCGCAGGCCTGGCCGTCGACTACACCGGTGAATCGGCGATCAACTTCCTGAACGTTTCCAAAGTCAGCGAAAACCACCCGGAAATCTGGGTCCTGCGCGGTGTCGACAAGCGCTACCAGACCAGCTTCCGCTACGGCCAATTGAACTCGCCGTTCGAGTACGAGAAGGTGCGTTACGTCTACACAGAGTCCCGCAAGTTGCAGATTGCCGAGTAACTCTGGCGGCACAAAATCTGACGGCAACAAAAAAGGCCATTCGATGCGAATCGAATGGCCTTTTTCATTTCCGGCCACACCACAAACCCAATGTGGGAGCGGGCTTGCTCGCGAAGGCGGCTTCACATTCAACAGAGATGTTGACTGACACACCGCTTTCGCGAGCAAGCCCGCTCCCACATTTGATTGTGGTGGTCTCTGGAAATAATCAGGCTTTAGCCTTTCACGGATTTCCAGATTTTGCTCGCCGCCATAACGCCCACCAACACCACCGCACCCGCCACAATCCCCGCCACCGCATTCAACAACGCCGGCACAATAAACCCCGCCCCACCCGCGCTCGCGCCGACACTTTCAATCCAGTGATGCACCACAGGCACGCCGTGGGTCAGGATCCCGCCGCCAACCAGAAACATCGCCGCCGTGCCGATCACCGACAAGCTTTTCATCATGTACGGTGCAGCACGCAGGATCACCCCGCCAATGCTTTTGGCCATTTGCCCCGGTTTCCGGGTCAGCCACAGGCCAAGATCGTCGAGTTTGACGATGCCCGCTACCAGGCCATAGACGCCAATGGTCATGACGATGGCGATGCCGGACAGCACGATCACTTGCTGGGTCAACGTGGCGTCGGCCACCGTGCCGAGAGTGATGGCGATGATTTCCGCCGAGAGGATGAAGTCGGTGCGAATCGCACCTTTGATCTTGTCCTGTTCGTACGCCACCAGATCGGTCGCCGGATCAGCCACGGCTTCGACCAATTGGGCGTGCCCGGCGTCATCTTCAGCCTTGCTGTGCAGAAACTTGTGGGCCAGTTTCTCGAACCCTTCGAAGCACAGGTACGCACCGCCGACCATCAACAACGGCGTGACCAGCCACGGTACGAACGCGCTGATGGCCAGCGCCGACGGCACCAAAATCAGTTTATTGCGAAACGAGCCCTTGGCCACGGCCCAAACCACCGGGATTTCCCGTTCGGCGCGTACGCCGCTGACCTGCTGGGCATTGAGCGCCAAGTCATCGCCGAGCACACCGGCGGTTTTCTTCGCGGCCATTTTGGTCATCAACGCTACATCATCGAGTACGGCGGCAATATCGTCGATCAGCACCAGCAAACTGCTTCCTGCCATGGGTCAGGTTTCCCTACATGAAAAAGTGCGCGAAGCATAACGCGCCCGATGCAGGGGAAGCGAGATGCCTCAGTGATCCGCGGGCACTTGCCAGCCACCGCCAAGGCTCTGGAACAATGCCACACTGCCCTGACTGAGCAGCCCTTGGGTGTCTCGCCAGTTCTGTTCGGCTTGCAGCAATACCAATTGCTGGGTCAGCACCGTTTGCTGACTGACAATACCCGCGCGTTGTTGCGCCTCCTGGCTGCCGAACAACTGCTGATTGCGCTGATACATCTGTTCAAAGGCCTGGGCCTGGGTGTGCAGATGGTTGATCGCCGACAGATTGTCCTCGACGTTTTGCAGGGCACTGAGCACCGTCCCCCGATAGTTGGCCACATCCTGATCGTAGCTGGCCTGGGCCTGTTGTTTCGCCGCTTCCCGCGCGCCGCCGTCGAAAATGGTTTCGGCCAGCGCCGGGCCGAGGGTCCAGATGCGGTTAGGCACGGAGAACAATCCCCCAGCGCGGTGCCGCGATAGCCGGCTTCGGCAGTCAGGTCCAGCGTCGGGAAAAACGCCGCTTCGGCGACACCGATTTTCGCGTTCGCCGCCGCCGCCACGCGCTCGGCAGACACCACATCCGGGCGTCGTTGCAACAGGCTTGATGGCAGGGTTGGCGGCGGTATTGGCAGCACAAAATTGTAGCTGTCCACGGCGGGCAGATTGAACTGCGCCGGTGCCACACCCGTCAGCACCGCCAGTGCATGTTCGGCCTGTTCGCGCGAGCGTTGTGAGGTTTGCAGGTCGGCGATTACCGTGGCCAACTGGTCCTGAGCCACCAGTAACTGGTCGTTGGTTGCCGTGCCCTGGACCGTTTGCGCTTGAATCATCTCCAGCAACTGCTGATTGATGGTCTGCTGTTTCTGCAACAGGTCGACATCCATGTCCAGTTGCCGCAATCCCAGGTAGTTGGTGGCCACGCTGGCATCGATGGACAGGCGCACCCCGGCCAGCAACGCATCGGACGACTGCAGCGAGGCCTGGCTCGACTCGATGCCTCGTCGCACCAGCCCCCACAAATCCGGTTCCCAACTGGCGCTCAGGGTGGCGCTGACCGATTGCGAAACGCCGGCGCTACCGCCACTGCTGCTGACGCCAGTGGTCGTCGTGCCGGAACTGGAACTGCTGCCGCCTGCACCACGCGTCCCGGAAAGCCCGACCCCGACCGTCGGCCACAACCCGGCGCGACTCGACGCCACTTGCGCCTGCGCCAGGCGATACGCGGCTTCGGCGGCGATGATCGACTGGTTGGCCTTGGCCGAACGGGCGATCAGGTCGTTCAGGACAGGATCCTGATAGGCCAGCCACCACTGACTGTCCAGCGCCCCCTGCGGATCGGCCGCCGCCCGCTGCCATTGGCTGCCCTCCTTGAAGGTCATCGGCAGTTCGAGGGTTGGCTTGTGATAGTCCGGCCCGACCATGCAACCGCTTAGTACGAGGCTCAGTACAAAAGCCAGCATCACCCCCTGTGGGAGCGGGCTTGCTCGCGAATGCGGATTTACATTCAACAGGGATATAGGCTGACCTGACGCCTTCGCGAGCAAGCCCGCTCCCACAGGGGATTGGGTCATGGCTACAAGGGATTTACGACGATTCATTTATTGCTCCTTGCGGCGCAGGCGCTGGGACGCCCGGTCGAGCCAGAGGTAAATCACCGGGGTGGTGTAGAGCGTCAGCAACTGGCTGAACACCAACCCGCCAATAATCGAAATCCCCAAGGGCCGGCGCAATTCGGAGCCATAGCCGGTGCCCAGCACCAACGGCAATGCGCCGAGAATCGCCGCCAGGGTGGTCATCATGATCGGCCGAAAACGGATCAGGCACGCACGGCGAATCGCTTCCTTGGCGCTCAGGCCAGACTCCCGGCGTTCGGTGATGGCGAAGTCGATCATCATGATCGCGTTTTTCTTGACGATACCAATCAGCAAAATCACCCCCACCAGCGCAATGATCGACAGTTCGGTACCAGTCAACAGCAACGCAATCAGCGCACCGACCCCGGCGGACGGCAAGGTCGAGAGGATCGTCAACGGGTGGACCAGGCTCTCGTAGAGCATGCCGAGCACGACATACACCGACAACAGCGCCGCGACAATCAGCAACGGCTCATTGGCCACCGACGACTGGAACACTTGCGCCGTGCCGGCGAACTGGCCGACGACGCTGGCCGGCATTCGCAACTGCGCCACGGCATTCTCCACCAGCGCCGTGGCCTGGCCGATGGACACGCCGGGGGTGAGGTTGAACGAGGCCGTGACCGCTGGAAAGGTGCCCTGATGACTGATGGAAATGGCCGTGCGGCCCACCGAATAATCGGCGATCGCCGACAGCGGGACCAACTGTTGATTGGCGGTGGCACTGAGGTTGGGCGCCGCCGCACTGCCCTTGGTGGCGGCGGCAGCCTCGCCGACGGGCACATAAATCCCCTTGAGCGCCGCCGGATCGGACCAGTACGGCGGCGCCACTTCCATCACCACGTGATACTGGTTGGCTGAACGGTAGATGGTCGAGACCTGGCGTTGCCCGAAAGCGTCGTACAACGTCTGGTCGATGGCCGACATGCTCACCCCCAGCCGCGCCGCCGCGTCACGATTGACGATCACGCTGGCCATCAGGCTGTTGTCCTGCTGGTCGGTGTTGATGTCGGTCAGTTGCGGCAAGGTGTGCAGCACCGCCACCACCTTGGGCACCCATTCGTCGAGGGTACTCTGGTCATCAGCGGTCATGGTGTATTGATACTGCGCCCCGCTCTGCCGGCCACCGACGGTGATGTCCTGGGCCGACTGCAAATACAGGCGGGTGCCGGGCATGTCGCCGAGGGTTTTGCGCACCTGGGCCATGACCTGATCGGCGCTGTCCTTGCGCTCGGACAGGGATTTGAGGGTGATGAACAACTGCGCACTGTTGACCGCCCCGCCAATCCCCCCGCCACCGCCGACAAACCCGCCGACCGTCTCGACATTCGGGTTGCTCAGGACCTTGCGGTTGATGTCACTGAAGTTCGACTGAATCGCGCCAAACGAAATGCTCTGGGACGCAATGATGCTGCCGGACATGCGCCCGGTGTCTTCCTGCGGGAAGAAGCCCTTGGGCACCAGCACATACAACACACACGCCAGCACGATTACCAGCAAAGTGGTCAGGCCCATCAGGAACGAATGCTCGATCACCCAGCCGAGGGTGCGGTCGTAGAAGCGATGGAAACGCGAATCCGGATGGTCACTGTCGCGGGCGACCTGCTCTTTAGTACGCAGCAGCACGCTGGACAGCATGGGCGTCACCGTCAGCGAAACCACCATCGAAATGACGATGGCCACCGACAGCGAAATCGAGAACTCGCGAAACAACCGCCCGACAATACCGCCCATCAGCAGCAGCGGAATGAATACGGCCACCAGCGAGACGCTGATGGTCATCACCGTGAAGCCGACTTCCCGCGCGCCAGCCAATGCCGCCTGCATCCGGCTTTCGCCCTTCTCCAGGTGGCGCATGATGTTCTCGACGACCACGATGGCGTCGTCGACCACAAAGCCGGTGGAAATGGTCAGCGCCATCAGCGACAGGTTGTTCAGGCTGTAGCCCAGAAAATACATCGCGCCAAACGTGCCGAGCAGCGACAGCGGCACCACGATGGCCGGTACCAGCGTGCTGCGCCAGTCGCGGAAAAACGCGAAAGTCACCAGCGTGACCAAGGCAATCGAGATCATCAGCGTCAACTCGACATCCCGTAGTGACGCCCGGATGGTGGTGGTGCGGTCCATCAGGGTGTTGATCTTGATCGACGACGGAATCGAACTCTGGAGAAACGGCAGCTCAGCCTTCACCGCATCCACGGTGTCGATGACGTTGGCCCCCGGTTGCTTGAACACGACCAGCAGCACCGCCGGCTTGCCGTTGGACAAACCGTAGTTGCGCAGGTCCTCGACATCCTCGATGACATCGCCCAGGTCCGAGATACGCACCAGATCGCCGTTACTTTGCTTGACCACCAACGGCCCGTAGTCCGCGCCCTGGTAAAGCATGTCGTTGGCTTTGAGGCCATAAGACTGATCGCCCACCGACACCGTGCCCTTGGGCAGGTTGACGTTGGCCGCCTGAATCACCTGACGCACCTGCTCCAGGCTGACGCCGTAGCGATTGAGCCGGTCCGGGTTGAGATCGATCCGCACCGCCGGCAAAGACGCGCCCCCCACCGTCACGTCGCCAACCCCGGTGGTCTGCAGCAAACGCTGCTCCAGCAAGGTCGAGGCCACGTCATACATTTGCCCGCGGGTGGCACTGTCGGAGGTCAGGCTGAGGATCAGGATCGGCGAGTCGGCCGGGTTGACCTTGCGGTAGGTCGGGTTGCCGGACAAGTCGCTGGGCAAGCTGCTGCGCGCCGCGTTGATCGCCGCTTGAACATCCCGGCGGCGCCGTCGATGTCACGATTAAGGTCAAATTGCAGGGTGATGCGCGTCGCCCCCAACGAACTGGACGATGTCATCTCGGTGACCCCGGCGATTTGCCCGAACTGGCGCTCCAGTGGCGTGGCCACCGACGAGGCCACGGTAGTCGGGTCTGCTCCCGGCAATGAAGCGCGCACACTGATGGTCGGAAAATCCACCTCAGGCAGCGGCGCCACCGGCAACAGGTTGAACGCCAGCACACCAAACAGCGCCAACCCGACTGCCAGCAATGTGGTGGCAATGGGACGCTGGATAAAGGGCGCGCTAAGGTTCATCGCGATAGGCCTCGACCAGCGGCCGGCGCCGACTGAAACGCCGCTCCAGGCTGTGCATGGCGAGGAAAATCACCGGCGTGGAAAACAGCGTCAGCAATTGGCTCAGCAGCAGCCCGCCAATGATCGCGATCCCCAGCGGATGGCGCAGCTCAGAACCGATCCCGGTGCCCAGCGCCAACGGCACCGCGCCGAACAGCGAGGCCATGCTGGTCATCAGGATCGGCCGAAACCGCAACTCGGCGGCCTGACGAATCGCCGCCACCGGGTCCAGCCCGCCCTTGCGCTCCAGCTCCAGGGCGAAGTCGACCATCATGATGCCGTTCTTCATCACGATACCGATCAGCAACACAATGCCGATCAGGCCGATGATGTCGAACTGCGTGCCGGTGATCAGCAACGCCAGCAATGCCCCCAGTGCGGCGGACAGCAAGGTCGAGAGAATCGTTATCGGGTGCACGAAACTCTCGTAGAGGATCCCCAGCATCAGGTACACCACGACGACAGCGGCCAGCACCAGAAACACCTGGTTGGACAGCGACGCCTCAAAGGTGGCTGCCGCCCCCTCCAGGTTTGCCTGCACCGACAGCGGCAGCCCGGCCTGGGCTTCGATGTCCTTGAGCCGGGTGACGGCGGCGCCGAGGGTCTGGCCGGGGGCCAGGTTGAACGAGACATCGGCATAGGGGAATTGCCCCAGGCGATTGATGGTGACCGGCGCTCGGATCACTTGCAGGGTCGCCATGCTCGACAGTGGTGCCACGCCGCCGGACGGGATGTCGACGTACAGCCCAGTCAGCAGGTCCGCCAGATTGCGCGGCGGATGATCAGTGGCAATCACCACGTGATACTGGTTGAGCTGGGTGTAGATGGTCGAGACCTGACGCTGGCCAAAGGCGTCGTACAGCACGTCGTCGATGGCCTGCGGCGTGACACCCAGGCGCGAAGCGGTGGCGCGGTCGAAGTTGAGCTGGATCTGATTGCCGAACTGCATCGCCTGGCTTTGCACATCGGTGAACATCGGGTCCTGCTTGATCGCCGCCAGCAGTTTGCTGGTCCACTGCTCCAGCTCGTCAGGATCGGTGGCCTGCAAGCCCAGGCGATAACTGGTGGTCGATACCGTGGCATCGAGGGTCAGGTCCTGCACGCTATGCAGGTACAGGCGAATCCCGGCGTCGTCGGCATTGGCGTCGGAGAGCCGGCGAATCACCGCTGCACTGTTGTCACGATCGCCGTGGGGCTTGAGGTTGATCAGCAGGTTGCCCTGGTTGATCGTCGGGTTGGTTTGATCGATGCCGACGAAGGATGACAGGCTCGCCACCGCCGGGTCCTTCAAAATCCGCGCCGCCAACCGTTGTTGTTCAACCTGCATCTGCTGGAAGGAGATGGTCGGTGACGCCTGGGAAATACCCTGGATCAGCCCGGTGTCCTGCTCGGGAAAGAAGCCCTTGGGCATGATCACAATGATCAGCAGGGTCAGCACCGCAGTGATTACCACGGAGATCAACGTCAGGCCCCGATGCACCAGCACCCAGTCCAGGCCTTTGACGTAATAGCCGTTGATGCGGTCGAAGAAATCGACCCGGCGCTCTTCCTTTTCAGGCTTGAGCATCCGCGAACACATCATCGGCGTCAGCGTCAGGGAAATCAGCGCCGAGATGACGATGGTCACCGCCACCGTCATGGCGAATTCGCGAAACAGCCGTCCCACCACATCGCCCATAAATAGCAGCGGGATCATCACCGCGATCAACGCTATCGACAGCGAAATAATGGTGAAACCGATCTGCTCCGAGCCTTTGAGCGCGGCTTCCATCGGCGAGTCGCCGGCCTCGATGTAGCGCGTGATGTTTTCGATCATGACGATGGCGTCGTCGACCACAAAACCGATGGCAATGGTCAGCGCCATCAGCGTCAGGTTGTTCAGCGAAAATCCAAACCCATAGGCCACCGCCAAAGTGCCGATCAGCGTCAGCGGCACGGTCACGGCTGGAATGATCGTCGCCGGCAAATTGCGCAGGAACAGGAAAATCACGATCACCACCAGCAGAACGGCCACGCCCAGTTCGTACTGCACGTCGGTGACCGAAGCGCGGATGGTTTGCGTGCGGTCAGTGAGTACGGCGACCTTGAGGGTGGCCGGCAAACTGGCGCGCAGTTTGGGCAACAGTTGCTGCACCCGGTCGACGACGTCGATCACGTTGGCACCGGGCTGGCGCTGAATATTAAGGACAATCGATGGCGTGCTGTCGGTCCAGGCCGCCTGACGCGGGTTTTCCGGACCCTGGGTCGAGCTGGCGATCTGCGACAAGCGAATGGGCGCCCCGTTTTTGTAGGCGATCACCAGATCACGGTATTCCTCGGCCGACTGCAACTGGTCGTTGCTGCCGATGGAATAGGCCTGGAACTTGCCGTCAATATTGCCCTTGGCCTGGTTGACGTTGGCGGTGCCCAGCGAGGTGCGCAGGTCGTCGATGGACAACCCCAGATTATTCAGCGCCGAGGTGTTGGCCTCGACCCGCACCGCCGGGCGCTGGCCGCCGCTGATGGTGACCAGGCCCACCCCGGTGATCTGCGAAATTTTCTGCGCCAGACGGGTGTCGGCCAGGTCTTCGACCTTGGTCAGCGGCAGCACGTCAGAGGTCAGCGATAGCGTCAGCACCGGGGCATCGGCCGGGTTGACCTTGCTGTAGACCGGCGGATACGGCAGGTTGGCCGGCAGGAAAGTCCCGGCAGCGTTGATCGCGGCTTGCACTTCCTGTTCGGCGACATCCAGCGACAGCGACAAATCGAATTGCAGGGTCACCACCGACGCGCCGTCGGAACTGGTGGAGTTCATCGACTTGAGGCCCGGCATCTCGCCGAGCTGACGTTCCAGCGGCGCGGTGATCGACGAACTGATCACCTCCGGACTGGCGCCGGGGTACTGGGTGAAAACCTGAATCGTCGGATAATCCACTTCCGGCAGCGCCGAAACCGACAGCAGGTGATAACCGAGCATGCCCAGCAACAGCACGGCCACCATCAGTAAAGTGGTGGCGACCGGGCGTTCGATAAAGGGCCGCGAGACGTTCATGACTGGCCATCCCTCACTGCGCGACGACCTTCACCGCAGAACCGTCATCCAGTTTGTCCGCGCCCTCGGTGACCACCTGCTCGCCCTGTTTCACGCCATTGTCGAGAATCGCCGAAACATCGCCCGTGGCCGGCCCGGTCTTGACGTTACGCAGGCTGACCTTGTTGCCGGGGTCGACCACCACAAACACGAAATCACCCTTGCTGCCGTGCTGAATCGCCCGGGTCGGCACCACCGTGATTTGCGTCAGGGTATCGGCCCTGAGCCGGGCGTTGACGAACTGATTGGGAAACAGCGCCTTGCCCGAGTCATCGAACTGCGCCTTGACCTTGATCGTACCGGTGCTGGTATCGACCTGATTGTCCAGCGCCAGCAGGCTGCCGGTGCCCAACAGGTTGTGCTTGTTACGGTCGTAGGCCAGTACCGTCACCGCGCCTTTGGCCATGGCCTGATTGATCGCCCCCAGATCATCTTCGGGCACAGCGAAGACCACGGTCGCCGGGGTCATCTGGGTAATCACCGCAATACCGGTGGTGCTCGCGGTGGTAACGTAATTGCCGGGATCGACCTGGCGCAAACCGACCACTCCATCGACCGGTGAGGTGATGGTGCAATAACTCAACTGCACTTCCAGGTTCTGCACACTGCCCTGATCGGAGGCGACCGTGCCTTGCAGCTGCTGTACCAGCGAGGCTTGGGTGTCGAGGGTTTGCTGGGTGGTGGAGCCGACTTTGATCAGCTCGCGATAGCGCGCCAGGTCCCGCACTGCGTTGCTCAGCAACGCCTGATCATGCATGAGCGTGCCCTTGGCTACCGCCAGTTGCGCCTTGAGCGCGCGGTCGTCGATGCGGGCGATGACCTGACCCTTGTGCACCTGCTGGCCTTCCTTGAATTCGACCGAGCTGAGAATCCCATCGACCTGGGTAATCACCGTCACACTACGGGTCGGCGTGACCGTGCCCAAGGCATCGATGTACACCGGCACATCCTGCAACTTGACGGCCACTGCCGCCACGGGCTCGGCGGAGGGCGGCGGTTTGACCTTGTTGCGCCCCAGCACCAGAAAATACCAAAGCGCGACCGCGAGCAGCACCAGCAGGAGTACCCCGACTACCAGGCCGATTTTGCTTCGTCTGCTTTTCTCCACAGTGTTCACTCGAACAGGCCGACAGTGATGCGCGGCGATTGGAAGTGAAGCCCGCCCACCCAAGATCAATGGTGCCAATGGCTGATCGCTGCCTTGAACTCTAGCAGTGGGTCGGCGGTTCACCCGAACATCCGCGAACTTGTTCAGCATACCGACAGAGATTGTCAGTAAGCAGGGGGCACTCTCAATTAGTTTCCCTACCGCGCCGGGTCTGCTGTTGTGCAGGGCAAGGCGCGAGAAGCGTGGTTTGGTCATTCCAAATAAGCTTCGAGCAACGCAGCCCTGCACAACAGTAGGCCCGGCCCTTCGGGTTGTGCCTTAAAGCGGGCCAGGCTGCGTTGCAGGCCTTGGAAAGGGAACGACCATTCCCAGCGGCCTGCGCCTTGCCTGGCCCGCTTTAAGGCGACAACGCGGCAGGGAAACTTTGAGAGCGCCCCCTGGCGGTTACAGGCATTCTTGAGCGCCGCGCGAGGCCGGTGCTACCATGCGCAACCGCCAGAACAGGCAAGGAACCCCCTGGTTTATGAGCACTATCCGCGAGCGCAACAAAGAACTGATCCTGCGTGCCGCCAGTGAAGAATTTGCCGACAAGGGCTTCGCTGCGACCAAAACCAGTGATATCGCAGCCAAGGCCGGATTGCCCAAGCCCAACGTCTACTACTACTTCAAATCCAAGGAAAACCTCTACCGCGAGGTCCTGGAAAGCATCATCGAACCGATCCTGCAGGCCTCGACGCCGTTCAACGCCGACGGCGTGCCCGGCGAAGTGCTGAGCGGCTATATCCGCTCCAAGATCCGCATCTCCCGCGATTTGCCCTTCGCCTCCAAGGTGTTCGCCAGCGAAATCATGCACGGCGCCCCACACCTGAGCGCCGACCTGGTCGAACGACTCAACGGCCAGGCCAAACACAACATCGACTGCATCCAGACCTGGATCGACCGCGGCCAGATCGCCGCCATCGACCCCAACCACCTGATGTTCAGCATCTGGGCCGCGACCCAGACCTACGCCGACTTTGACTGGCAGATTTCTGCGGTGACCGGTAAAGCGAAGCTGGACGAGGCGGATTACGAGGCTGCGGCGCAGACGATTATTCGGTTGGTGCTCAAGGGGTGTGAGCCGGACTGAAAGACCGCGGCGCGGCTATTCGCGAGCAAGCCCGCTCCCACACTCGATCTGCGACACACTGGAGATCCAATGTGGGAGCGGGCTTGCTCGCGAATGGGGGCAACTCGGTCCCGAGCCTAAAGCCAAATGGCATCCCACAACGGATAGTCGCCAAGCTCCTCAACCAGTCCCGCCCGCAATGGGTTGGCGACAACATAGCGAGCAAGTTTCACCAAGTCCTCCTCACGACGCAGCGCATGATCATGAAAGCTCTGCTGCCAGAGACTGCCCGTTCTGCCGGTGGCGGCATTGATTGATCGAGTACTTAACGATTTGGCCTGGCACATCAACTGGCCCAGTGATCCTTTTTGCAATTGGATCAACCAGTGGAAATGGTCAGGCATGACAACATAGGCCAAGGAGTCGGCAAACCCCTGCTCCTGTGCGTTTTTGAATTGCTGTACGACCATCCGTCCCAAGCTGTAATCCCTGAAAATAGGCGCCCGCTTGAGAGTATTGGCCGTCAGAAGGTAGATGCGATTTTGTTCCGTATGACGACCGATTCGAAGACGATGTGACGCTGACAGCTCAGGCATTCCTTTGCCTCTCTCCTGAATGAACTCATGAGAAGGCTAGATCAGGACATCCGAGACTCGAGGGTAGACTTTTAGCTGGATGTGTCTGGGAGATTGCCTTCGCGAGCAAGCCCGCTCCCACAGTGGATTGGCGGTGTTCACACATGTTGTGTCCACCACAGGCCTAATGTGGGAGCGGGCTTGCTCGCGAAAGCGGTAGATCAATCAACAAAAATGTCAGGCAGTCACCCCCGCATCCGCCCGCAACCCCTGCGCCTCAATCGCACTGATCGCACACTGTTCATCCACATCCGACAGATCGCCGCTGATGCCTACCGCTCCCAGCACATTCCCGTCCTGATCCCGAATCAACACACCGCCCGGTGCCGGCACGACGCTGCCCTGCCCCAGGCTATTCAATGCAGCAATAAACGCCGGGCGTTGCTGGGCATCCAGTGCCAGCAGCCGCGAGCCTTTGCCCAGCGCAATCGCACCCCAGGCTTTGCCGATGGCGATTTGCGGGCGCAGCAGGCTGGCGCCGTCTTCTCGCTGTAGAGAAAGAAGATGCCCGCCGGCATCCAATACAGCGATGGTCAGTGGAGCTGCGCAAATTGCACGCCCTGCGGCGATGGCCTGACTGGTCAGGCTGACTGCGACTTTCAAGGTTAAAGCGCTCATGGTGCCGTCCTCATTTTGTTTTTGGGAAAGCCGTTGGACTGCTTCGTAATGCCGCAGTCCGATGCAACAAATAGAACACAATAGATTATTTATTTGTATACAATAATTATAAAAAAGCGCCACATGCGACGAAAAGCCACAGTAGAACGGGCTTCCGACGAATGAAACAGTCGCTTGAGAAAATGGATTGACCTGCGCCGTCCGCCGTGAATACACTCTGCGCAAAGCCACTTGTATACAATTACAAAACGTAAGAGGCACCAAAACAATGAGCAAAATGAGAGCAATCGAAGCCGCCGTTCTGGTGATGCGCCGCGAAGGGGTTGATACCGCTTTTGGCATCCCGGGCGCCGCGATCAACCCGCTGTACTCCGCCTTGCAGAAGGTCGGTGGCATCGATCACGTCCTCGCACGCCATGTTGAAGGCGCTTCGCACATGGCCGAGGGCTACACCCGCACCAAGGCTGGCAACATCGGCGTGTGCATCGGCACTTCCGGCCCGGCGGGCACTGACATGGTCACCGGGCTTTACAGCGCCTCGGCCGACTCGATCCCGATTCTGTGCATCACCGGCCAGGCACCACGGGCCCGTATGCATAAGGAAGACTTCCAGGCCGTCGACATCACGGCCATCGTCAAGCCAGTGACCAAGTGGTCGACCACCGTCATGGAACCGGGCCAAGTGCCTTACGCGTTCCAGAAAGCTTTCTACGAAATGCGCTCCGGTCGTCCAGGCCCAGTGCTGATCGACCTGCCGTTCGACGTGCAGATGGCTGAAATCGAATTCGACATCGATGCCTACGAACCACTGCCACTGGCCAAGCCCACCGCTAACCGCGTGCAAATCGAGAAGGCCCTGGCCATGCTCGATCAGGCTGAGCGCCCATTGCTGGTCGCCGGTGGCGGCATCATCAACGCCGACGCCAGCGAGTTGCTGGTGGAGTTTGCCGAGTTGACCGGCATTCCAGTGATCCCGACCCTGATGGGCTGGGGCACCATCCCGGACGATCACCCCTTGATGGTCGGCATGGTTGGCTTGCAGACTTCCCACCGTTACGGCAACGCAACGATGCTGAAATCGGACGTGGTGCTGGGCGTCGGTAACCGCTGGGCCAACCGCCACACCGGCTCGATCGACGTCTACACCGAAGGCCGCAAGTTCATTCACGTTGACATCGAACCGACGCAAATCGGCCGTGTGTTCACCCCGGACCTGGGCATCGTTTCCGACGCCGCTGCCGCGCTGACCGTGTTCATCGAAGTCGCTCGTGAATGGCAAGCTGCTGGCAAGCTGAAAAACCGCAGCGCCTGGCTGCAAGATTGCCAGCAGCGCAAAGCCAGCCTGCATCGCAAGACTCACTTCGACAACGTGCCGGTCAAGCCGCAGCGCGTGTATGAAGAGATGAACCAGGTGTTCGGCAAAGACACCTGCTACGTCAGCACCATCGGTCTGTCGCAGATTGCCGGCGCGCAGTTCCTGCACGTCTACAAACCGCGTCACTGGATCAACTGCGGTCAGGCCGGCCCGTTGGGCTGGACCATTCCGGCAGCGCTGGGCGTGGTCAAGGCTGATCCGACCCGCAAAGTTGTGGCATTGTCTGGCGACTACGACTTCCAGTTCATGATCGAAGAATTGGCGGTGGGCGCGCAGTTCAAACTGCCGTACATCCACGTGGTGGTGAACAACTCGTACCTGGGGCTGATCCGTCAGGCCCAGCGCGGTTTCGACATGGACTACTGCGTGCAGCTGTCCTTCGATAACCTCAACGCTCCGGAACTCAATGGTTACGGTGTCGACCACGTCGCAGTTGCCGAAGGCCTCGGCTGCAAGGCACTGCGAGTGTTCGAACCGGGTCAGATCCAGCCAGCCCTGCGCAAGGCTCAGGAACTGATGGAAGAGTTCAAGGTGCCGGTGATCGTCGAGATTATCCTGGAGCGCGTGACCAACATTTCCATGGGCACCGAGATCAACGCGGTCAACGAATTCGAAGACCTGGCGTTGGTCGGCAACGATGCGCCGACCGCGATTTCGTTGCTCGATTAAGAACGACCTGATCCTGTAGCAGCTGCCGAGGCACGAGGCTGCGTTGCGTGTCCGAAGGACCGCCATCGGGGGCCGCTTCGCAGCCCAACGCAGCCTCGTGCCTCGGCAGCTGCTACAGGCCATATTTTTACGGGAGACCACCATGCCGCGTTTCGCAGCCAACCTGTCCATGCTGTTCACCGAACAGGATTTTCTTGCCCGTTTTGAAGCGGCCGCCAAGGCCGGTTTCAGTGGTGTCGAATACCTGTTCCCTTACGACTTCAGCTCCGCCGAGATCAAGGCCAAGCTCGACGCCAACGGTCTGACCCAGGTGCTGTTCAACCTGCCCGCCGGTGACTGGGCCAAGGGCGAACGCGGTATCGCGTGCCTGCCGGATCGGGTCGAAGAGTTCCGCGCCGGGGTCGATCTGGCCATTGCCTACGCCAAAGTGCTGGGCAACACCCAGATCAACTGCCTGGCCGGGCTTCGTCCACAAAACGTCGATGATGCCAGCGTGGAAAAAACCTTCGTCAGCAACCTGAAGTACGCGGCCGACAAGCTGCAAGCGGCGGGCATCAAACTGGTGATGGAAGCGATCAACACCCGCGACATCCCGGGCTTCTACCTGAACAACACCGCACAAGCCCTGTCGATTCGCGAACAGGTCGGCAGCGCCAACCTGTTCCTGCAATACGACATCTACCACATGCAAATCATGGAAGGCGACCTGGCCCGCACCCTGCAATCGCACCTGGGCGAGATCAACCACGTGCAGTTGGCGGACAACCCGGGACGCAACGAACCGGGCACCGGTGAAATCAACTTCCGCTTCCTGTTCGAACACCTGGACCGCATTGGTTATCAGGGGTGGGTTGGCTGTGAATACAAGCCACTGACCACCACTGAAGCCGGTTTGGGCTGGTTGAAAACCCATAACGCAATCTAAACGTATATCCCTGTAGGAGCCTTCGGCAGCTCCTACAGGGGGCATATAAATACAAGAGAGGATTTTCTCATGGCTAAAATCGGATTTATCGGCACCGGCATCATGGGCCACCCAATGGCGTTGAACCTGCAGAAAGCCGGTCACAGCCTGTTCCTGTCGGCGCACCATGACGCCGCCCCGGCTGACCTGGTTGCCGGTGGCGCCATCGCCCTGGCCAACCCGAAAGAAGTCGCCCAGGAAGCCGAATTCATCATCATCATGGTGCCGGATACACCGCAGGTCGACGACGTGCTGTTCCGCGCCGACGGTATTGCCGCCGGTGTTGGCAAAGGCAAAGTCGTGATCGACATGAGCTCGATCTCGCCCACGGCGACCAAAGCCTTCGCTGCCAAGATCAACGAAAAAGGCGCCCAGTACCTCGACGCGCCCGTGTCCGGCGGTGAAGTCGGCGCCAAGGCTGCGAGCCTGAGCATCATGATCGGCGGCGATGCCGATGCTTTCGAACGCGCCCTGCCGCTGTTCCAGGCCATGGGCAAGAACATCACCCTGGTCGGAGGCAATGGCGACGGTCAAACCGCGAAAGTGGCGAACCAGATCATTGTCGCGCTGAACATCCAGGCCGTGGCTGAAGCCTTGCTGTTCGCCTCGAAAAACGGCGCCGATCCTGCCAAGGTCCGTGAAGCGCTGATGGGCGGTTTCGCCTCCTCGAAGATCCTTGAAGTGCACGGCGAACGCATGATCAAAGGCACCTTTGACCCAGGCTTCCGCATCAGCCTGCACCAGAAGGACCTGAACCTGGCCCTGCAAGGTGCCCGCGAACTCAACATCAACCTGCCGAACACCGCCAACGCCCAGCAAGTGTTCAGCACCTGCGCGGCCATCGGTGGCAGCAACTGGGACCACTCGGCGCTGATCAAGGGCCTGGAACACATGGCGAATTTCTCGATTCGCAAGTAGGAGCTGCCGAAGGCTCGGGCCGCGTTCGGACGATCTTTTGATCTTTACGCCCGACCGCTCACCGCGTTATCCGCAAAAAGATCGCAGCCTGCGGCAGCTCCTACAGGGGTTGGTTCATCCTGCCAAAGGGTGAACCTTCCCAGCGCTGTCGCAGGCCGCCGTCCTCCAATAACAAGAATTCCGGGAGCCCGCCATGTCGGTCGATCCGCAACATCTGCTGCGCGAGCTGTTTGCCACAGCCATCGACGCGGCCCATCCGCAGCAAGTCCTCGAAGCCCATCTGCCCAAAGATCGTAGCGCTCGCGTGATCGTCATCGGCGCCGGCAAAGCCGCCGCCGCCATGGCCCAAGTGGTCGAGCGTTGCTGGCAGGGTGAAGTCTCGGGTTTAGTCGTCACCCGCTACGGTCACGGCGCGCCCTGCGAAAAAATCGAAGTGGTCGAAGCCGCGCACCCGGTGCCGGATGCGGCCGGTCTGGCTGTGGCCAAACGCGTGCTGGAACTGGTCAGCAACCTGACTGAAGACGACCGCGTGATCTTCCTGCTGTCCGGCGGTGGCTCTGCGCTCCTCGCACTTCCGGCACAAGGCATTACCCTCGCCGACAAACAATCAATCAACAAAGCCCTGCTCAAATCCGGCGCGACCATCGGTGAGATGAACTGCGTGCGCAAGCACCTCTCGGCGATCAAGGGCGGTCGTCTCGGCAAAGCCTGCTGGCCGGCGACTGTTTATACCTACGCGATTTCCGATGTACCGGGTGACCTTGCCACCGTCATTGCCTCGGGCCCGACAGTGGCCGACCCAAGCACCTCGGCCGAAGCCCTGGCGATCCTCAAGCGCTACAGCATCGAAGTCCCGGCCTCGGTGCGCACCTGGCTGCAAAACCCGGAATCGGAAACCGTCAAACCTGGCGATCCGAGCCTGGCCCGCAGCCATTTCCAATTGATCGCCCGCCCGCAGCAATCGCTGGAAGCGGCGGCGGTGAAGTGCCGTCAGGCCGGTTTCAGTCCGCTGATCCTCGGTGACCTGGAAGGCGAATCCCGGGAAGTGGCGAAGGTCCACGCCGGCATCGCACGGCAGATCGTCCTGCATGGCCAGCCATTGGCAGCGCCGTGCGTGATTCTCTCCGGCGGCGAAACCACGGTCACCGTGCGCGGCAACGGTCGCGGTGGACGTAATGCCGAATTCCTCCTGAGCCTGACTGACAGCCTCAAAGGCCTGCCCGGCGTCTACGCCCTGGCCGGCGACACCGACGGCATCGACGGCTCCGAGGACAACGCCGGCGCGATCATGACCCCGGACAGCTACGCCCGCGCCGCCGCCCTCGGCTTGAGCGCCAGCGACGAGTTGGACAACAACAATGGCTACGGCTATTTCGAGGCGCTGGACGCCCTGATCGTTACCGAGCCGACCCGCACCAACGTCAACGACTTCCGCGCCATCCTGATTCTCGAGAGCACACACCATGACGCCTGATAAAAAGGTCAAAATCCTCGCCACCCTCGGTCCGGCTACTGACGGAATCGATGACATCCGCGAACTGGTGCAGGCTGGGGTCAACATCTTCCGGCTGAATTTCAGCCATGGCGATCACGCCGACCATGCACAGCGTTACCAATGGATTCGTGAAGTCGAGCGTCAGCTCAATTACCCGCTCGGGATTCTGATGGACCTGCAAGGCCCGAAACTGCGGGTCGGCAAGTTCGCCGACGGCAAGGTGCAACTGCATCGCGGCCAGGCCCTGCGCCTGGACCTCGACCCGACGCCGGGCGACGAGCGCCGGGTCAACCTGCCGCACCCGGAAATCATCGCTGCGCTGGAGCCGGGCATGGACCTGCTGCTGGACGACGGCAAGTTGCGTCTGCGCGTAGTCACCAAGTACTCCGACGCGATCGACACCACCGTGCTCAATGGCGGAGAACTGTCGGACCGTAAAGGCGTGAACGTGCCGCAAGCGGTGCTCGACCTCAGCCCGCTGACCGCCAAGGATCGTCGCGATTTGAGCTTCGGTCTGGAGCTGGGCGTGGACTGGGTAGCGCTGTCGTTCGTGCAGCGTGCGGAAGACATTCGTGAAGCCCGCGCGTTGATCGGCGACAAAGCGTTCTTGATGGCCAAGATCGAGAAACCGTCGGCGGTCACTCAGTTGCGGGAAATCGCCGAATTGAGCGACGCGATCATGGTGGCTCGCGGTGACCTGGGTGTGGAAGTACCGGCCGAAAGCGTGCCGCAGATTCAGAAGAACATCATCACCGTTTGCCGCGAACTCGGTAAGCCTGTCGTGGTGGCGACGCAGATGCTTGAGTCGATGCGTTTCTCCCCGGCCCCGACCCGCGCCGAGGTGACTGACGTCGCCAATGCCGTGGCTGAAGGCGCGGATGCGGTGATGCTGTCGGCGGAAACCGCGTCCGGCGAATACCCGCTGGAAGCCGTGCAGATGATGAGCAAAATCATCCGTCAGGTGGAAAACGGTCCGGACTATCAGGCCCAACTCGATGTGAGCCGGCCGAAGGCAGAAGCGACCGTTTCCGATGCGATCAGCTGCGCGATCCGGCGCATCAGTAACGTGCTGCCGGTGGCAGTGCTGGTGAACTACAGCGAGTCCGGGACGTCGAGCCTGCGAGCGGCGCGGGAACGGCCGACGGTGCCGATCCTCAACCTGACGCCGAACCTGCAAACCGCTCGCCGCTTGACCGTGGCGTGGGGCGTGCACTCGGTGGTCAACGATCGGCTGCGGCAGGTGGATGAGGTGTGCTCGACGGCGCTCGAGATTGCTCAGGCGCAAGGCATGGCCAAGCGTGGCGATACGTTATTGATCACTGCGGGCGTGCCGTTTGGGCAGCCAGGGTCGACTAATTCGTTGCGTATCGAGACGTTGATTTAGCGCCTGTACCGGCCTCTTCGCGGGCAAGCCTCGCTCCTACGGATTTACGTCGGCCGCGATAATGGGCACGACTCAAACCTGTAGGAGCGAGGCTTGCCCGCGAAGAACGATCACACGGTCCACCTGACAAACAAAAATAAAAATGCCTGCCAACCACTTCAACACCCACTGCCCCGACTGGGCCACTGCCCTGCTCAACGGTTTCAGTCAGATTTTCCTCCAGCGCCATCCGCTGTGCGGTCTGCTGTGCCTGTTGGCGATTCTTTTTACCGCCCCGGCCCTGCTCGGCGGTGCGCTGCTGGGCGGGGTCGCCGGGTTGCTGACCGCACAACGTCGCGGCTATGCCAAGGCTGATCGTCAGGCCGGGCAGTTCAGCTACAACGGCGTTTTGCTCGGCCTGTTGCTGAGCCTGTATTTCCCCTGGTCCGCGCTGTTGCCGCCGCTGATCATCGCCTGCGGTGGCCTGAGTGCGATGCTCACCGAACAATGGCTCAAGCGCTGCCGTGATCATCAGTGCCTGCCGGCCTACACCGCACCGTTCGTTGGCCTGGGCTGGATGCTGCTCGCATTCGCCGCGCCCCAGCACCCGGTGCCACTGATTGAAATGAACACCTTCAACCTGATCGCCGCTGCATTGAAAGGCTTGGGCCAAGTGATGTTTCTCGGTCATCCATTGGCGGGAGCGCTGATTGCCGCGGGTTTGCTGATCGCCGACCGTCGTGGGTTTTTCTGGGCGTTGCTGGGTTCGCTGGCCGGTCTGGGCTTCGCCCTGCTGCATCACGAAACCTCCAGCGCATTGTCAGGCTTGAGCAGCTACAACCCGGTGCTCGCCGCCCTCGCCTTCAGCCAGGTCCGTCGCCAACCCTGGTTGCCACTGCTGGGCATTGTGCTGGCGGTTTTGCTGACGCCAGGCTTCACCGCGATAGGTCTGGCCACGCTGACCGCGCCGTTCATCCTCGCTTGCTGGCTGATTCGTGCCAGCATGCGCCTGCTGCGCCAGGCCGCCAAAGACACTGCGCCTTGCGCTACCGGGGAGAATCACCCTAGGCTGCGCTAATTTTCATGCCCGGGGCGATTTGAATGAAAGGCAACGACACGTGGCGCAATCGCCTGTACGTGATGATTTTCCGGACCGACACCGTGGCTGGCCGGCGCTTTGACAGCACGTTGCTGCTGATCATCCTCGCCAGCCTGGTGATCGTGATCCTCGACAGCATTGACGCGGTTCATCAGAACTACGCCGGCATACTGGCGTACATCGAGTGGGGTTTCACAGTCATCTTTCTGGGTGAGTACATCCTGCGCCTCTACTGCTCACCCAAACCGCTGCGTTATGCGTTCAGCTTTTACGGGCTGGTGGATTTGCTGGCGATCGTGCCCGGCATCCTCGCGCTGTACTATAGCGATGCGCAGTATTTGCTGATCATCCGGATCATTCGAATGCTGCGAATTTTCCGGGTTCTCAAGCTCGGCCCCTACCTGAAACAGGCCCATTACCTGCTCGATGCCCTGCGCGGCAGCAAGCAGAAAATCCTCGTCTTCCTGCTCGGCGTCTGTACCCTGGTGACCGTGTTCGGCACCCTGATGTATGTGGTCGAAGGCCCGGAACATGGCTTTACCAGCATCCCCAAAGGTATCTACTGGGCTATCGTGACCTTGACCACTGTCGGCTACGGCGACATCGTGCCGAAAACCGTGCTGGGGCAAATCATCTCGTCGATGGTGATGATCACCGGTTACTCGATCATCGCCGTCCCTACCGGGATTTTTACCGCTGAACTGGCCAGTGCAATGCGCGGCGAACAACAGCAACACGACTGTCCTGTGTGCAAGAAAAACAGCCACGAACCGAGTGCGGCGTTTTGCTCGCGGTGTGGCAATGCGTTGTTTACAAAGCTGGAATAAGCAAAGAGCTTTTTAATCTTTAAAGGACTATGCGTGCCCGGCTATAGTCGCTGGCAAAACGGTGGCAACACCTCTTCAATGACTGAAAAATAACCTGTAGGAGCTGCCGAAGGCTGCGATCTTTTGATGTTGATCTTCAACGGTCTCGCAAGGATCAAGATCAAAAGATCGCAGCCTGCGGCAGCTCCTACCAGAACAAGGAATGCGCAGTGAAAAAACTCTTTGGCGCCTCACTTCTGGCCGCTGGTCTGGCATTGACCAGCGTGGCTCAGGCCGCACCGACCCTGCTCAACGTTTCCTACGACGTGATGCGCGATTTCTACAAGGACTACAACACTGCGTTCCAGAAACACTGGCAAGCCGAACACAACGAAAACATCACCCTGCAGATGTCTTTCGGCGGCTCGAGCAAACAGGCACGTTCGGTGATCGACGGCCTGCCGGCTGACGTCATCACCATGAACATGGCGACCGACATCAACGCCCTGGCAGACAACGGCAAACTGGTCCCGGACAACTGGGTCACCCGCCTGCCGAACAACAGCGCGCCGTTCACCTCGGCCACTGTTTTCATCGTCCGCAAAGGCAACCCGAAAGCCCTGAAAGACTGGCCCGACCTGCTCAAGGACGGCGTACAAGTGATCGTGCCCAACCCGAAAACCTCGGGCAACGGCCGCTACACCTACCTCTCGGCCTGGGGCTACGTGCTGAAGAATGGCGGCGATGACGAAAAGGCCAAAGCCTTCGTCGGCAAACTGTTCAAACAGGCGCCAGTGCTGGACACCGGTGGCCGTGCAGCCACCACCACCTTCATGACCAACCAGATCGGCGACGTACTGGTGACCTTCGAAAACGAAGCGGAAATGATTGCCCGCGAGTTTGGCCGCGATCAGTTTGAGGTGATCTACCCGAGTGTTTCCGCCGAAGCTGAGCCGCCGGTGTCGGTGGTCGATAAAGTCGTCGACAAAAAAGGCACTCGTGCTGCTGCTGACGAATACCTGAAATACCTGTGGTCGCCTGAAGGTCAGGAGATTGCAGCGGCAAACTACCTGCGTCCGCGGGATCCGGCTGTTTTGGCCAAGTACACCGATCGCTTCCCTAAAGTTGACTTCCTGTCGGTAGAGAAGACCTTTGGTGACTGGCGCACCGTGCAGAAGACCCACTTCAATGATGGCGGGATTTTTGACCAGATTTATGCGCAGTAAAGGCTAAGGCTCAATGAAAAGGCGACCTGCGGAGGTCGCCTTTTTTGTGGCCAAACAGTAAATTTGTGTTCACCGAAGATCCCCTGTGGGAGCGGGCTTGCTCGCGAAAGCGGTGTCTCAGTAGACATCTCTGTTGAATGTGAAGCCGCCTTCGCGAGCAAGCCCGCTTCCACAGGGATTTCGGCAAGTCGTTACATCGGCGGTGTAACGCCATCCTTGCCCGCCGAGATGGATTGAGCCGTCAGCGTCCCGTCCGCACTCTGGGTCACAAACGTCACGATCTTCACGCCAACCTTCAACAAAGTGCGATCCCCCGGCATCAGGTTGACGATCGGCACGTCTTCCGGCACCAGAATCTTCTGCTGGCCGCCCTTGTAGTTAACGGTCAAGGTGCGGCCATTGCTGACCACCAGATCGCCAACGCTGCCATTGGTCATGCTGCTGCCCTTGGCCAGATCGAAGGGCCGGTGGCCGTCGCCGCTGCCGGCCAGCTCCGGTGGGAAGACGTGGACTTCCAGCGCCTTGAGGGTACCGTCATCCTGGGGGATGGCGGCCGAGCCGATGTAGCTGCCGGGTTTGATGTCTTCGATATTGGCCAGGGTGACGGCACGGACTTTGGTGTCCTTGGTCAAGGTGATGACCACGTTTTCGCCCGTCTTGGTGTGGACTTTCAGGGTGTCGGCATTGACGCCGGTAATCTCGCCGCGCACCCCGATGCGCAGGCCCGGAGCGTCGTCCGCTTGAGCCAGTCCTGCCGAGAATAAGGTAACCAGCGTAATCGCTGAGGCGCTGCGAATCAGGTGACGGAACATCGCATTCATGGAAGTGGCTTCCGGTTATGAAACGTGAAGAGAGAACATAAGCACGCTATCGAACAAGATGTAAGTGAATGTATCATCAGCCTCACTGTTTTGACGCAAGGTACATCGACGGACATCACAGTGGTCCGTCACTCATTCCGCAACGGAATGATTACTATCACTCCAATCCCTCTTCCGCCGTTTCGGTCAGCCCCTTAGCCTTTGCGCATTCCTCCTGTTTAGCGAGACACGTTATGAACCCAGCGACTCAGGCGCCCCACAGCGCTGTGACAATGACCAAAGGCATGGTGATGTTGTTCGCCTTCTGCTGCGGCGCCATCGTTGCCAACATCTATTACGCCCAACCGATCATCGGCCTGATCGCGCCGGACATCGGCCTGACCAGCACCATGGCCAGTTTCATCGTTTCGCTGACCCAGATTGGTTATGCGCTGGGCCTGTTCTTCCTGGTGCCGCTGGGTGATCTGCTGGAAAACCGCAAGTTGATGATCATCACCACGCTGGTGGCGATTGCCAGCCTGCTGGGTGCAGCGTTCACCGATCAGCCGAATGTGTTTCTGCTGATCTCGTTACTGGTGGGCTTCAGTTCGGTGTCGGTGCAGATTCTGATTCCGCTGGCCGCACACCTGGCGCCAGAAGAGTCCCGCGGTCGAGTGGTCGGCGGGATCATGGGCGGTTTGCTGTTGGGTATTCTATTGGCACGTCCCGTGTCCAGCCTGGTGGCTGACCACTTCGGCTGGCGGGCGATGTTCATCATTGCGGCAGCGTTGATGGCGGCGATCAGCATCGTGCTGGCGTTGACCATTCCCAAGCGCCAGCCTGATCACAGCGCTTCTTATGGTCAGTTGCTCGGCTCGCTGTGGACGCTGTTGCGTCAACAACCGGTCTTGCGCCAACGGGCGTTTTACCAGGGTTGCATGTTCGCCACCTTCAGCCTGTTCTGGACCGCGGTGCCGCTGGAACTGGCGCGCAATCATGGCCTGAGCCAGACCCAGATCGCGATCTTCGCTTTAGTCGGCGCCATCGGTGCCATCGCCGCACCGATTGCCGGTCGACTGGCCGACGCCGGGCATACCCGCAAAGCCTCACTGCTGGCCCTGATATTCGCCAGCCTGAGCTTCCTGCCGGCCTTCATCCACCCGCTCTACAGCGTCATCGGCCTGGCTGTCACTGGCGTGGTGCTCGACTTCTGCGTGCAAATGAACATGGTCCTTGGCCAGCGCGCGGTCTACGCCCTCGACGCCAAAAGCCGCAGCCGCTTGAATGCGTTGTACATGACCAGCATCTTCATCGGCGGCGCATTCGGTTCGTCGGTGGCCAGCGTGGTGTATGAACACGGCGGCTGGTTGTGGATCGTGATTGTGGGCAGTGCGTTTCCGTTGTTGGCATTGTTGCGGTTTTTGAGTGTTTCAAAAGCGCCTTCGCTGGCAACAGCATGAATCGCTAAAGGCTTCGCGGGCAAGCCTCGCTCCTACAGGAGTGGGGCTTGCCTGCGAATATGATGTGACTATCAACGCTCAGTGCCGAACCAGTTTTTCCATCGCCGCATCCGCCAGAAAGGAGGAGCGGCTTTTGACGTTGTGCTCGCGCACATAACGGTCAATGCGCTGAATCACGTAGCCCGGTAGCGTCACATTGACCTTCTCGGTTTTGCCCATGTACGGCGCGATGTCCAGCTCCAGCATTTCCCAGCCCATGTCGGCAAACTCGGGATTACTGCGGTGTGCGGCGGCAGAGGCCGGCATCGGAATGGGCTCCCCGTCAGCCGCAATCGCTTGCAGCATGATGTGGGCAATCTCGATTGTCGCGTTATAGGCGTCTTCAAACGTATCCCCGGCAGTGACTGCGCCTGGAATATCGGGGATCTGAATCCCGATGGCGGTGTTCTCGTCGCCCCACTCGATTCAGATGGGATATTGCATGATGGATCTCCTGTGTAGCTGGCTGGCGGGCACCACCAGCCTCCTAGCTCCGGCCAAACAAAAGCAACTCTAGAGCTATCTTTACTCACGCACAAAAATCGGAAGCACGACGTTCGGTTGTTTTACTGGGTGTGATTCAAGGCAGGACATTCCCTTGAAGAATGAAACCTATGCCCCTCACCCACGTTCCGCCTTCACCCAACCAAGGTCACCATTGATCACAGCCAAAACGGCTTCCCCATCAAGGATCAAGATCATGACCCTGCAAGCAAAACTCGATGCCTTCAAAGCCGACTTCAAGGCCGGTAAACCACCCTACAACGCCCCGTCCGACATCCACCCGATCATGGCGCGCGCCACAGCTGAATTGATCGCGTCCGGTGCAGCAAACAAGGCGCTGAAGGTCGGGGACAAGGCCCCGCTGTTTACCCTCAAGGATCCCGACGGCAATCCGGTGTCTTCGGCCAATCTGCTGGCCAAGGGTCCATTGGTGCTGACGTTTTACCGTGGCGTCTGGTGCCCGTACTGCAATCTGGAGCTGCAAGCCTTGCAGGCGTTCCTGCCGACCTTGCAGGAGGCCGGGGCTAACCTTGTAGCGATCTCGCCACAAATCGCCGCCAACAGCCGCAAATCGCTGCGCACCAATGGCCTGACGTTTGCGATTCTGAGCGATACCCACAACGACGTGGCGGACGCCTTTGGCCTGCGCTTCGAGGTGCCGGATTACCTGATCGGGCTGTACAAGAATCTGCGCAACGATCTGCCGACATTCAATGATGATCCATCCTGGACCCTGCCGATGCCGGCGCGTTATGTGATCGCTCGAAATGGCGTGATTCGTTACGCCGAGGTCAACCCGGATTACACTCAGCGGCCAGAGCCTGAAGCGATGCTGAATGCGATTCGCGGCTGAACCGATCACTGCCGCCTGAAGCGCGGCATTTTCCTGAAAGGAGTTTCCATGACCCGACGTACCTTTCTCATCACCGGCGCCAGCAAAGGCATCGGCCGTGCCGTGGCCGAGCACCTGGACCGCGCGGGTCATCGCGTGGTGGGCATTGCCCGCACCCCCGACCTGACATTCCCCGGCATTCTGTTTCCACTGGACCTGAGCAACAGAGCGCTGACCCAGGAAGTGCTGGCGGATCTGGCCAGCACTTATGAGTTTGATGGACTGGTGAATAACGTCGGTCTGGTTCGCCCACAGGTGTTGAGCGAAATCGACCTCGACACCTTCGACGACGTGATGCGGGTCAACCTGCATTCGGCCCTGCAAGCGACCCAGGCCCTCTTGCCGAACATGCGCGCCAAAGCCTGGGGTCGGGTGGTGAATATTTCCAGCCTGACAGTGCTCGGGATCACCCAGCGCACGGCCTATGCGGCGGCGAAAGCGGCACTGATCAGTTTCACCCGATCCTGGGCGCTGGAACTGGCGCAAACCGGGATCACGGTCAACGCCGTGGCCCCCGGTCCGACGGAGACGGAATTGTTCCGCGCCAACAACCCGATCGGCAGCGAAGGTGAAGCGCGCTATCTGGCCGGTGTGCCGATGGGGCGGTTGGGGCAACCGGAAGAAATCGCTGCCGCGATTGCCTTTCTGTTATCCGAGCAGAGCGGGTTTATCACTGGGCAAACGCTGTTTGTCGATGGTGGTGCTTCGATTGGTAAAGCTGCGTTCTGATTGGCAATACACCGCTCACCCAATGGATCTCCAACAACCACCAGACTTGCACAAGGACTCAAGATGGACCGCCTCGCTGCCATGGAAACCTTCGTCTACGTGGTCGAAACCGGCTCGTTTTCCGCGGCAGCCCGACGTCTGAATATCGGCCAGCCCGCCGTGTCGAAAACCATCGCGCAACTGGAAACCCGGCTCGCCGTACGACTCCTTTTGCGCTCGACCCGCGGCCTGACCCCAACCGAAGCCGGACTGGCCTTTTTCGACAGGGCCAAACGCGCCATCGAAGAAGCCGACGAGGCTGACAACGCCGCTCGCGGTGCCGCCAGCGGGCTGACCGGCAACCTGCGGATCTGCGCTGCCGTCACCTTCGGGCGGCAACATATCGTGCCGCACCTGGGGCCGTTCCTCGATCAGAACCCGGAATTGAACATCGACCTGATGCTCGACGACCGCAACATCAATCTGGTGGAAGAAGGCGTCGACGTTGCCTTGCGCATGGGTACCTTGAGCGATTCCGGCCTGACCGCCCGCAAGATCGCCGAATGCAGGCGCGTGGTGCTGGGCACGCCGGCGTACTTCGAAAAACACGGCGAACCCACCTGCCCTGCCGACCTGACCAAACACCAAGCCGTCGTTTACAGCCAGGGCGGCGGCGCCAATTGGCAGTTCAAGAAAGCCGGCGAAGAACAACCGGTGATCATCAGTGGCCGAATCCGCGTCAACGCCGCCGAAGGGTTGCGTGAATCAGTGCTGGCGCATCTAGGGCTGACCATGGCGTCGGAATGGATGTTTGCGCCGGAGTTGGCCAGTGGTGCGGTCGTGGAAGTGATGAGGGATTGGGTTTTACCAAATCAGGACCTGTGGGCGGTGTTTCCGACGGGGAGGATGGCCAGTGCCAAGGCTCGGGCGTTTGTGGATTACGTCCAAGGGTTACTGGCTAAGGACACGTGAAAAGCAGATCAAGCAAGATCAAAAGATCGCAGGCTTCGCCAGCGCCTACAAAAGTCGCGTACGACTGAAGATCAACGTCGTACGCGATCCTGTAGGAGCTGCCGAAGGCTGCGATCTTTTCGATTTCCAGACAGCAAAACGGCGATCCGAAGATCGCCGTTTCTGTTTACTCCCCGAACTGCCTGCCCAACCCACCCGGCACGCCATGGATGTCCGTCTCTTCCCATGGCCCGTTCGGGCTGATCGAGCGGCTCCAGCCATTGTTCCAGCGGTAGTAGGTGCGCTGGCGGTAGAAGGTGTTGGGCTGGTCTTCGAGGACGTAGACGCCGAGTTTCGCATCCCAATGGCTGTTGCCCCCGGTGGCGGGGCAAAGCTGGCGGAGGTGCGGGGCATGGGTTTGGCGGGTTTGGCCGGGATGCCCGGTTTACCTGGCGTCGGCGTCGGTGACGGTGTCGGGCTGGGCTGCGATGGCGGAATCGGCGGCAATGTATGTTCAGGAGGCCGATGGACCGCACAAGCGCTTAACCCTAAAACCAGACTGAGCAGGGTGATACGAGCGATGGCGGTCATGGCGTTGCTTCCTGTTATTTATCCGGGCTGTCGATGGTCAGTTTTTGTGGCGCGGTGGTGCTGCTGGCCAGAGGCTGGCTGCGACCGACCCACTCGCCGGCCGTCGGTTGGCCGGCGCGGGAGATGCGCGCAACCAGTTGGACTTCAGGGAAGTTAGACAGTTTCAACTGCGGCATCATTGCGTCGGCATCGCCCAGCTCGACGGTTGCCGGAAGGTCGGCCACGGTCAGGCGTTTGGCCGCCAACGGTGCCGGTGGGCCGGAGGTGGCGCGGGCGAAGATGAATACGCTGTCGCCCGGTTGAACCTTGGCTTTCAGGTCAGCGGCGAGATCGACACGAACCTTGAGCAATGCCCCTTTGGTGGCGGGAGCCTGGACAACTTTACCGCCACTGGCTTCAAGCTTCTCGGTAGCCCGGGTGATCCCGCCTTGCAGCGCGCTACGGGAATTGTCGTCCGGCGGCAGTTGCGCCAGCAGGCGATTCCAGTAGTCGATGGCGTCCTGATAACGTTCGCCTTCAAACGCGGCGATGCCGAGCAAGCCAAGGCTGGTGACTTCTTTCGGATCGGCTTTCAGCGCTTCGTCAGTCAGGGCCTGAATCTTGTCCGACCACTTCTTGCCGTCAGCGAAGTACTGGGCCTGCGCCCACTGGCCGAGCAGTTCCGGCTGACGACCGGCGAGGTTCACGGTGCGCTCGAAAATCTTCGCCGCGTCGGCCGGACGATCCTGAGCCATGTAGGTGCGACCGAGGAAGTACAGGCCCTCCGCCGAGTCCGGTTGAGCGGCGACCGCACGCTCCAGGCGACGGGTCATTTCGTCCATCGACTGTGGCGCCTGGGCGAATTCGCGGGTCAGTTCGACTTTGTCGCTGGCACCGAAATGCAGATAGAGCCCCAGGCCCAGCACCGGCACCAGAATCGCCGCCAGCAACGGCAGGGATTTACCCAGGCGAGACACTCGCGGCGCCGCGAGGCCTTCAGTGTCGGCCAGCAACTCACGTGCCGCTTCGGCGCGACCGCTGTCCATTTGCGCGGCATCAAGCACGCCCTCTTCCTGCTGGGTCTGCAACTCAGCCACGCGCTCTTGATACAGCGCGACGTTCAGGGCGGTGCGATCCTCTTCGAGTTGGGCGCGACGGACACGCAAAACCGGGATCAACAGAAAACTCAGGGCAACCAGAAGTAGCAGACCTGCAGCGAGCCAGAAATCAATCATTCTTGGTTTTTATCCAACAGGTGGTCGAGGCGCTTGCGCTCATCAAAGGAAAGCGCGTCCGGGGTGTCAGCGCGTTGCACGCGACGACGGCGGACGATCACGGCGATAACCACGAAGCCACCCAGCAACAGGCCGGCAGGGCCGAACCAGAGCAAGGCAGTCTTGGCGTTCAGAGCAGGTTTGTAGCGGACGAAATCACCGTAGCGGTCGACCATGAAGTCGATGATCTGCTGGTTGTCCTTGCCCTCGCCGAGCATGCGGAAAATCTCTTTGCGCAGGTCGGCGGCAATCGGTGCGTTGGAATCGGCAATGTCCTGATTCTGGCACTTGGGGCAACGCAGCTCTTTGGTCAGCTCGCGAAATCGCTCACGGTCGCCGTCTTTGGCGAACTCGTAAGTGTCGATGGCCGCGTGCGCCACGCCGGCCATGCTCAACCCCAATACAACGGCGACTATCCAACGCTTCATGGCTTGGCCTCGTCGACCAGCGCCTGATACTTGGCCGCCAGTTTTTCGCGCCAGACCTGTTCGTCGATCACGCCGACGTATTTGTCACGGATGATGCCCTTGGCGTCGATGAAGAAGGTCTCCGGAGCGCCGTATACACCGAGGTTCAAACCCAGGGTGCCTTCGTCGTCGCGGACATTGAGTTGGTACGGGTTGTGGAATTCCACCAGCCACTTCAAGGCGTCGGCGTTGACGTCCTTGTAGTTGATCCCGTAGATCAGCACGCCCTTCTCGGCCAGTTTATTCAGCACCGGGTGCTCGACCCGGCAGGAAATGCACCAGGTGCCCCAGACGTTGACCAGCGCCGGTTTGCCGAGGATGTCAGCCTTGGTCAGGGTCTTGCCGTCCTGCACCGCTGGCAGGGAAAACTCCGGGAACGGCTTGTTGATCATGGCCGAGGGCAACTCGGCCGGGTCCAGGTACAGGCCGCGATACAGAAAAACAGCCACCACCAGAAAAATCGCCAGTGGCAACAGCATCAACCAACGTCTCATGCAGTGGCTCCCGTCATGCCCAGTGCTTCACGCACGCGGCTTTTCACCTTGACCCGATAACGGCGATCCAGCGCCGCCAGCAACCCGCCGAAACCTGTCAGCAGGCCGCCGAACCAGATCCAGCGCACGAACGGTTTGACGTGCACGCGCACGGCCCAGGCGCCATCGCCCAGCGGCTCGCCGAGGGCTACGTAGAGGTCACGGGTGAAACCGGCGTCGATCCCGGCTTCGGTCATCATCGAGTTCTGCACGGTGTAGAGGCGTTTTTCCGGGTGCAGCACGGCGACTTCCCGACCGCTGCGGATTACCCGGATGGTGCCCTTGTCGGACGTGAAGTTCGGCCCCTCAAAGTGCTTGGCGCCTTCGAAGACGAAGTGGTAACCGGCCAGGTCCATGGACTCGCCGGGCGCCAGGCGCAAGTCGCGCTCGGCACTGTTCTGGCTCGACAACACGACACCGAGCGCACAAACGGCAATGCCCAAATGCGCGACCTGCATGCCCCAGTAACTGCGGGTCAAGGTCGGCAGGCCTTTGATCAGGCCTTTGTGACGGGTCTTGTCGAGAATGTCCCGCACGCCGGCCAGCAACACCCACGCGGCGAGCATGAAGGTCGCGATCACCGCCCAGTTGAAGTCGCCGTAAGCGACGCCGGCCACCACGGCCAGTGCGGCGCTGCCGAGCAATACCGGGGTCAACATGCCCACCAGCCATTTGACCGGGGTGTCTTTCCAGCGCACCAGCATACCGACCGCCATTACCACCATCAGCAATGCCATCAACGGAATGAACAACGCGTTGAAGTACGGCGGGCCAACCGACAACTTGGCGCCGGTCATCGCATCGAGAATCAGCGGATACAAGGTGCCGAGCAGGATCATCGAAGCGGCAACCACCAGCACCAGGTTGTTACCCAGCAGCAAGGTTTCCCGGGACCAGAGGTTGAAGCCGACGTGGCTCTTCACGACCGGAGCGCGCAGGGCGAACAGCGTCAGCGAACCACCGACCACAAACAGCAGGAAGATCAGGATGAACACGCCGCGCTCAGGGTCGGACGCAAAGGCGTGAACCGAGGTCAGCACGCCGGAGCGCACCAGGAAGGTCCCGAGCAAGCTCAACGAGAATGCGGCGATGGCCAGCAACACGGTCCAGCTCTTGAATACGCCACGTTTTTCCGTGACCGCCAACGAGTGAATCAGCGCCGTACCGACCAGCCAAGGCATGAAGGAAGCATTTTCCACCGGGTCCCAGAACCACCAGCCGCCCCAGCCGAGTTCGTAGTAGGCCCACCAGGAGCCCAAGGTGATGCCGATACCGAGGAACGCCCAGGCGACGATGGTCCATGGACGCGACCAGCGCGCCCACGCCGCATCAAGTCGGCCACCCAGCAGCGCGGCGATGGCGAAAGCGAACGCCACGGAGAAACCGACGTACCCCATGTACAGCATCGGCGGGTGAACGATCAGGCCAATGTCTTGCAGCAACGGGTTGAGGTCGTGACCGTTCGCCGGAATCTGCGGCAGGATCCGCGCGAACGGGTTCGAGGTCAGGATCAGGAACAGCAGGAAACCGACACTGATCATGCCCATCACCGCCAGCACGCGGGCAAGCATGACTTGCGGCAACTGCCGGGAGAACACCGACACCGCGAAGGTCCAGCCGCCGAGAATCAAGGCCCACAGCAGCAACGACCCTTCGTGGGCGCCCCACACCGCGCTGAACTTGTAGTACCACGGCAACGCACTGTTGGAGTTGTTGGCCACATAGGCGACGGAGAAGTCGTCGGTCATGAAGGCGTAGGTCAGGCTACCGAAGGCGAACACCAGAAAGGCGAACTGGCCCCAGGCTGCAGGCTGGGCGAGGCTCATCCACAAGCGGTCACCGCGCCAGGCGCCAAGCAATGGCACCACGGCCTGAACCAGCGCAAAACATAGCGCCAGGATCATTGCCAACTGGCCCAATTCAGGGATAAAGATTGCAGACGTCATCAAATCAACCCTCTTTGGCTTGGGTAGGCGCCGACATGCCACTGTCTTTCAGGGCCTTGGTCACTTCCGGCGGCATGTACTTCTCATCGTGCTTGGCCAGCACTTCGTCGGCCACCACCACGCCGTCGGCGTTGATTTTGCCCAACGCCACAATGCCCTGCCCTTCGCGGAACAGGTCCGGAAGGATGCCGCGATAAGTGATGGTCACGGACTTGTTGAAGTCAGTGACGATGAATTTCACGTCCAGCGAATCACCGGAGCGTTGCAGCGAACCTTTCTCGACCATGCCGCCGGCGCGAATGCGCGTGTCTTGCGGGGCTTCGCCGTTGGCGATCTGGGTCGGGGTGTAAAACAGATTGATGTTCTCTTTCAGCGCGCTCAGCGCCAGGCCAACGGCAGCGCCGACCCCGACCAGAATTGCGAGAATGATGATAAGACGCTTTTTGCGCAGCGGATTCACTTGCCGTTCTCCCGGCGCAAACGACGCGCCTCTTGTTGCAGATACCGCTTGCGGGCCAGGATCGGCGCCGCCACGTTGAGGGCCAGTACTGCCAGGCAAATGCCATAGGCCGACCAGACATACAGGGCATGATGGCCCATGGCGAGGAAGTCGCCGAATGAAGCAAAACTCATCGAGCCGCCTCCAGACTGTTCTGCACTTCGGCTTTGACCCAGCTCGCCCGGGCTTCGCGCTTGAGCACCTCAAGACGCATGCGCAGCAACAGCACCGCGCCGAAGAAACAGTAGAAGCCCAGCACCGTCAGCAGCAATGGCAGCCACATCTCGGCCGGCATCGCCGGTTTTTCGGTGAGGCTGAACGTCGCGCCCTGGTGCAGGGTGTTCCACCACTCCACCGAGTATTTGATGATCGGGATGTTGATCACGCCGACAATCGCCAGCACCGCGCAGGCCTTGGCCGCGCTGTCACGATTGCTGATGGCGTTGCCCAGCGCAATGAGACCGAAGTACAGAAACAGCAGAATCAGCATGGACGTAAGTCGTGCATCCCAAACCCACCACGAGCCCCAGGTCGGTTTGCCCCAGATCGCTCCGGTGACCAGCGCCACGGCGGTCATCCAGGCACCGATCGGTGCCGCGCATTGCAGGGCGACATCGGCCAGTTTCATCTTCCAGACCAGCCCGACGACGCCGCACACCGCCAGCATCACGTAGCAGGACTGCGCCAGCATGGCGGCCGGAACGTGGATATAAATGATGCGAAAGCTGTTGCCTTGCTGGTAATCCGGCGGCGCGAAGGCCAGGCCCCAGACCACGCCGACGCCAATCAGCAGCAACGCCGCGACGCTCAGCCACGGCAGCAGTTTGCCACTGATGCCGTAAAACCATTTGGGTGAGCCGAGCTTATGAAACCAGGTCCAGTTCATTACTGTTTCCATCACGGTTGCTCTTCGCTTTGAAGAGTCAAGGGTCTGCCTTTCTTTCAAAAGAAAGCGATCAAAAATTGACCAGACCTCATTATTATTCGCCGACGCTGATCTTCAGGCCAGCGGCTATTGCAAAAGGTGTCAGGGTTATCGCCAGGGCGGTCAGGCTACCAAGCCACAAGAGATATCCGGTCGCCGGCATACCCTGGAGTGCGGCCTGCAAGGCGCCACTGCCAAGAATCAACACCGGGATGTACAGCGGCAGAATCAGCAACGCCAGCAACAGGCCGCCACGCTTCAATCCAACCGTCAGGGCCGCGCCCACCGCACCGAGCAGGCTCAGTACCGGTGTACCCAGCAATAAGGAAAGCAGCAACACCGGCAGACAAGCGGCAGGCAAACCGAGCATCAACGCCAGCAGTGGAGCGAGCAAAACCAGTGCCAGGCCAGAGAAGGCCCAGTGTGCCAGTACCTTGGCCAAAACCAGAAGAGCCAGGGGGTGCGGCGAAAGGACCCACTGCTCAAGCGATCCGTCCTCGAAATCACTGCGAAAAAGCCCGTCCAGCGAGAGTAAAACCGATAAAAGGGCCGCGACCCAGACCAGTCCCGGAGACAAGGTTTGCAACAATTGAGACTCGGGTCCGACCGCCAGCGGGAACATCGACACCACGATGGCGAAGAATACCAGCGGATTGGCCAGTTCCGCAGGACGGCGGAACAACAGACGAGCCTCACGGGCGACCAACAGGCCGAAAACACTCATACGGCCCAGTTCCCCAGGTCAATGTCGCGATAGCCGGCCGGCATCCGGGTCAGCGTGTGGTGGGTGGTCAGAATCACCATGCCGCCGCGTTCGCAGTGGGTGGCCAGGTGTTCTTCGAGTTGTGCCACGCCCTGTTTATCGAGCGCGGTGAAGGGCTCGTCGAGAATCCACAGCGGCGGGCTATCGAGGTAAAGCCGCGCCAGGGCCACGCGGCGTTGCTGGCCGGCGGACAAGCTGTGGCAGGGAACATCCTCGAAACCGCGCAGTCCGACAGCGGCCAGCGCTTGCCAGATGGCCTCGTGGGTTGCCGGTTGGTGCAAGGCGCAGAGCCAACTGAGGTTTTCCTCCGGGGTCAGCAGATCCTTGATCCCGGCGGCATGGCCGATCCACAGCAGGTTGCGCGCCAATTCGCTGCGTTGCTCGTTCAGCGGCCGGCCATTGAGCAGCACTTGACCGGCAGTCGGCTGCATCAGCCCGGACAGTAAACGCAACAAACTGGTCTTGCCGCTGCCGTTCGGACCGCTGATCTGCACCATTTCGCCACTGGACAGTCTCAATTCGAGATTTTCGAAGAGCAGCCGAAGGTCTCGCTCACAGGCGAGGTCGACGGTTTGCAGGAGTGGACTGGTCAAGAGATCACGGGCCTTTTCGTTTCAAATCGGCGATTCAAGTCGGCAGTGGCGCGGCCGCTAAAGTGATGCAGCATAGATACATTGGCGGCCTGTTCTAGAGAGCTGCGTCAAAACAATTGCAATGTTTTCACCGTTCCCTGTAAGACGGGCGGCATTATACATGCCATGCCTTACTCTAAAGAGCGCATTTTCCCAAGGTTGTGACCGCGTATGACAGGCGAAATGAACATCCTCCCGCTGCCCCAGACCACGCCAGCCGTCACACGCCCGCTGGTGGCCAGTGGCGACGTGCTCAAGCTGCTGACGCCGATGGAGGGCCTGATCACGCCCGGCCAGACCGCCAACGCTGAAGTGCTGTCGCTCAAGCAAGCGGATCAATCCTTTCAATTGCTGCTCAAAGTCACCCTCGACAGCGGCCGCCAGACCACGGTCCAGGCCACCAGCCTGCAACCACTGCCCACTGGCACCAACCTGGCGATCACCCAGCCCTCTGCCAGTAACCTGGCGATTACGGTGCAACAGGCGATTGCCTCCAGCGTGGCCACCCTCACCCGCATCGACACCGCACAACTGCCGGTCGGCACCTTGCTGCAAGGCAAAGTGCTGACGTCTCAGGTGTTGGCGCAGACGCCGGGCCAGCCGACGGTGTTTCGCTCGCTGGTCAGCCTGCTCAACACCGCGCTGAGCGGCAGCACGCTGACCATCGACAGCCCGCAACCGCTGCGCATCGGCACCTTGCTCAGCGCGCTGGTGCAGGACACACAGTCGTTGAAGTTCCTGCCGCTGAGCAATCGCCAGGACCAGTTGGCGGTGACGCAGCAGTTGAACGCCCAGCAGAGCCGCCAGGGTTCGCTCGACGGTCTGCTCAGCGCGTTGCAGAACCTGCCGCAGTCCGACGAAACATCAGACGACCTGCAAGCTGCCGTGAACAAACTGCTCGCCGGCCTGCCGGACGTTCAGCAACTGAGCACGCCCAAAGGCCTGGCTCAGGCGTTGCTCAGCAGTGGACTGTTCCTGGAAACGAAATTGCTCAGCGGCCAGAACCCGACACAGGCCCCGGACCTGAAAGCCGATCTGCTCAAGCTGATCGCGCAACTGACTCCGACCAACACCAACCTCAGCGCGATCATCGCCGCCAACACCCTGGCCCAGGCGATGCCAAGCTTTGTGCGCAGCGCGCTGGGCATGCTCGGTCAGGTCAGCACCAAACCGCTGCCGACCAGTTTTCCGCTGCCCGAACGCTTTTTGCAAAGCCAGGAGGGTGAAGGCGATCTCGAACTCTTGCTACGCCTGGCAGCCGCGGCGGTTTCGCGCCTGCAAAGCCACCAACTGTCGAGCCTGGAACAGACCGGCGTCACCGACGATGGACGGCTGCTGAGCACCTGGCAGCTTGAAATTCCGATGCGCAACATGCAGGACATCGTGCCGTTGCAGGTCAAGTTCCAGCGCGAAGAAGCCCCGGAAAAAGAACCGCAAAACGAACGCCGAGAAGAACGCGAGCCGAAACAACAGTTGTGGCGGGTAGAGCTGGCATTCGACCTCGAACCGCTCGGCCCACTACAGGTTCAGGCGCAGTTGATCCAGGGCAGCCTGTCCAGCCAGCTGTGGGCCGAACGGCCATACACCGCAAGCCTGATCGAAAGCAATCTTGCGGCACTGCGCGAGCGCTTGCTGGCATCCGGCCTGAACGTCGGCGATCTGGATTGCCACCTCGGCACGCCGCCCCAGGGCAGCCAAACCCGCCTCGAACAACGCTGGGTCGACGAAACCGCATGAGAAACCCCAACACCCCACGCCAGGCCATCGCCCTCAAATACGACGGCAGCCACGCCCCGACCCTCACCGCCAAGGGCGACGAAGAACTGGCCGAAGCCATCCTGAAGATTGCTCGCGAATGCGAAGTGCCGATCTACGAAAACCCGGAGCTGGTGAGGTTGCTGGCGAAAATGGAGCTGGGAGACAGTATTCCGCAGGAGTTGTACCGCACGATTGCCGAGATTATTGCGTTTGCGTGGAATTTGAAGGGCAAGTTTCCTGAAGGGCAGGATCCGCATGCGCCGATGGTCGAGAAGGATGTTACTGATCGCGGGGATGACTATTGATTCGGCGTTGAATGTAAAAAGATCGCAGCCTTCGGCAGCTCCTACAGGGGTTTATGTACACCCGTAGGAGCTGCCGAAGGCTGCGATCTTTTGATCTTTCTCAGTTCTTGTGCAACTTGCGCATCAACTCCGCCTCAGCCTGGGTCAACCCGCAGGACTGAGTCAGTTCATCAACCGTGGCCCCCATCCCGACCAGTCGTGCCGCTTGGGCAAACGACAGGCTCGAGGGTCGCGCTGTTCCAGCTGGGCGAGTTTGTCCGGCAACGGGCCGACCACCGCGCGCAGTTCGTGCAGGTCTTCACCCATGCGTACGTTGCCGTTCTGGTAGTTGTCGACGCGCCTGGCCAGGTCCTTGATGCGCTGATCGCGCAGCGCATCGGCCTCGGCCTGTTGCGCGGCGATCAGCCGCTGAGCGCGAATGTACGCCAGGAACATCGCCAGCGTGCCTGCCCAAAACAGGAACAGGACAATGACCGCAACCTCAAGAATCAATCAGATGTTCTCCAGATCCGACCATTCTTCTTCGCTCATCATCTTGTCGAGTTCGACCAGGATCAGCAGTTCGTTGTTCTTGTTGCATACGCCCTGGATGAACTTGGCGGATTCTTCATTACCGACGTTCGGCGCAGTCTCGATTTCCGACTGACGCAGGTAAACCACTTCGGCGACGCTGTCGACCATGATCCCGACGACTTGCTTGTCGGCTTCGATGATGACGATACGGGTGTTGTCGCTGATCTCGGCGTTCATCAGGCCAAAGCGCTGACGGGTGTCGATCACGGTGACCACGTTACCGCGCAGGTTGATGATGCCCAGCACGTAGCTCGGGGCACCGGGACCGGGGCGATTTCGGTGTAACGCAGGACTTCCTGAACGCGCATCACGTTGATGCCGTAGGTCTCATTGTCCAGCTTGAAGGTTACCCATTGCAGGATCGGATCTTCGGAACCTTTTGCATTCGTCGCGTGATTACTCATACCTGACCCCTCGAAAAACCGCACTTGGCGGTGTGTGTTCTGTGTGGCGGCATTCAAAATGCCGTCGCCTGCTTGTTATGTCGGCTGCTATGTCGGTTTATGTAGCGGCTTGCTGCCGCCCATGTGCTTTGCCCCGCCGCTGGCGATCAACTCGGCCAGTGCGCAAACGTCCAGCAATGCACACATGTGCTCAATCACCGTGCCGGCGAGCCATGGCCGCTGACCTCGATGACTTCTCCATTTGATTTCGTTCGGATCCAGGCGCAACGAACGGCTGACTTGATGAACCGCCAGCCCCCACTCGTAGCCCTGCACCGAAATAACGTATTGCAGGCCCTGACGGAAGTCATCGCGATAGCGATCCGGCATGACCCAGCGCGCGGTATCCAGCACTTTCAGGTTACCGGCCTGGCTCGGCAGGATCCCGAGGAACCATTCCGGCTGACCAAACAGCGGTGTCAGTTCGTGGCCGGCCAGGGAATAAATCGAGCCCAGGCACACCAGCGGCACAGCCAGGGTCAGCCCGGCGACATCGAACAACAGGCATTCGAACGGTTCGGCAGCCCAGGACGGGCGGCCATCGGTTTCCACCGGTGGCGACGTGTTGCTCGGCGGCAAGTGGACTTCGACCACCGGCGGCACCAGGGCTTGCAGCAACGGCGCGATGGTCGACACAGGCGCCAGGATCGGTGCCGGGGCTTCGATCACCACCGGCGCCTTCTCGACCACTGGCGCACTCACGGGCGCGGCGACGGCGGCAGGTTTCTGCGCATCGCGGGCCTGTTCTTCGAGCACGGCAGCCTGAAACTCATCCAGTGCGGCTTCTGCCTCGACAACTTCAACAACCTCGACGACTTTAGATACCACCTCGACTTCCGGCAGCAACTCTTCGGTCGCCTCCATCAGCAGGCTGTCCAGATACGACTGGAGCGCCAGTTGCGGACGCGAAGTAACCTTCACCGGCCGGTTCATGCGAGCACCTGTGTAGGCGCTGCCGAAGGCTGCGATCTTTTGGCGGATTCGAAGGTGTCACAAAGCAGGATCAAAAGATCGCAGCCTGCGGCAGCTCCTACGCGAATGGGGTTCATCTCAGGCCACCGCCGGAACGAGTTGAGCGGTCAGCAGATGCTTGAGCAGTGCGCGGTAAGCCAGAACGCCACGGCTCTTGCCGTCGAATTGCGAAGGCGTGACCCCGGCCCGGCTGGCATCACGCAGGCGAGTATCGACCGGAATATAGCCTTGCCAGATTTCTTCCGGGTATTTGTCGCGCAGCACGCGCAGGGTCCCGAGGGACGCCTGGGTCCGGCGGTCAAACAGGGTCGGGACGATGGTGAACGGCAACGCCTGTTTGCGCGAACGGTTGATCATCGCCAGGGTGTTGACCATGCGTTCCAGGCCTTTGACGGCCAGGTGCTCGGTCTGCACCGGGATCACCAATTGCTGGCTCGCGGCCAAGGCGTTGACCATCAACACACCGAGCAACGGTGGGCTGTCGATCACGGCGTAATCGAAGTCTTGCCACAATTGCGCCAGACTCTTGGCGATCACCAGACCCAGGCCGCTCTGGCCCGGCGACTGGCGCTCAAGGGTTGCCAGCGCGGTGCTCGACGGTAGCAGGGAAATATTGTCGTGACTGGTGGGCATCAACAACTGACCGGGCAAGCCTTGCGGCACGCTGCCCTTGTGCAGGAACAGGTCGTAGCTGCTGTGTTCCAGGGTGTCCGGGTCATAACCGAAATAGCTGGTCATCGAGCCGTGGGGGTCGAGATCGACGATGACCACGCGCTTGCCCGCCTCGGCCAGCAAACCGGCTAAAGCGATAGAGGAAGTGGTTTTACCAACACCACCCTTTTGATTGGCAACTGCCCAGACTCTCATTCGGATTGTTCCTCCCGGCCGATAACGCCGACCGAGAAATAGCTCAACGTATTAATGCGGGTGACGGAGAATTGACGGCGCTCTCTCGTCCCGGCGACTTTACCGGGGTCGGTGCAGTTTGTGTGCCAGCCCGCTTCAATGCGGCATCCGGTTTCGCATTGGCGGTTCCGGTGCCGGTCAGGCTGCGGCGTACATCGAGATTTCGCGACACCACCAGCACCACCCGACGGTTGCGCGCCCGGCCTTCTGCCGTGGCGTTGTTGGCCACCGGCTGGAATTCGCCGTAACCCACCGACGCCAGGCGCCCAGGGTTGACACCCTGCATCGCCAGCATGCGCACGATGCTCGCCGAACGGGCCGAGGACAGCTCCCAGTTGGTCGGGTACTGCGCAGTGCGGATCGGTTGATCATCGGTAAAGCCTTCGACATGGATCGGGTTGTCGAACGGTTTCAGGATCGCCGCGACCTTGTCGATGATGTTGAAGGCCATGTCACTGGGCATGGCATCGCCGCTGCCGAACAACAGGCTGGAGTTGAGTTCAATCTCGACCCACAGCTCGTTGCCACGCACGGTCATCTGGTTGGAGCTGATCAAGTCGCCAAACGCGGCGCTGATGTCGTCGGCGATGCTCTTGAGCGGATCGCTGGCACCGGCGATGCCGGCATCAATCTGTTCGGCGTCTTTGACCAATGGCTTGGCCGGGGTCACCGTCATCGGTCGCTCTTCACCCACCGGGATCGGCTTAACGGCGCGATCCGAGTCGGTAAACACGCCGATCAACGCTTCCGAGATGACTTTGTACTTGCCTTCGTTGATCGAAGAGATCGAGTACATCACCACGAAGAACGCAAACAGCAAGGTGATGAAGTCCGCATAGGACACCAGCCAGCGTTCGTGATTGACGTGTTCTTCAGGTTGCCGGCGACGAGCCATAATCCATTACCCCCATCAATCCATGAAGCCCTGAAGCTTCAACTCAATAGAGCGAGGGTTTTCACCTTCGGCGATCGACAGAATCCCTTCCAACAACATTTCGCGATAACGCGACTGACGCAACGCGATGGACTTGAGCTTGGACGCGACCGGCAGCAACACCAGGTTGGCACTGGCCACCCCGTAGATGGTGGCGACGAAGGCGACGGCGATGCCGCTGCCCAGTTGCGATGGATCGCCCAGGTTGCCCATGACATGGATCAAACCCATCACCGCACCGATGATGCCGATGGTCGGCGCGTAGCCGCCCATGCTTTCAAAGACTTTGGCGGCTTCGATGTCGCGGCTTTCCTGGGTGTAGAAATCCACTTCCAGGATGCTGCGAATGGCTTCCGGTTCGGCGCCGTCCACCAGCAATTGCAGGCCTTTGCGCGAGTAGTTATCCGGTTCGGCGTCCGCCACCCCTTCCAGACCGAGCAAACCTTCCTTGCGGGCGGTCAGGCTCCAGTTCACGACGCGATCGATACCACCGGCCAGATCCACACGCGGTGGAAACAGGATCCAGCCAAGGATCTGCATGGCCCGCTTGAAAGCGCTCATCGGCGATTGCAACAGCGCCGCACCGATGGTCCCACCGATTACGATCAACGCCGCCGGGCCGTTGGCCAGTGCGCCGAGATGACCGCCTTCAAGGTAGTTGCCGCCGATGATGGCGACAAACGCCATGATGATCCCGATAAGGCTCAGTACATCCATCAGATACACGCCTCGACCAGGTGCTTGCCAATGTCGTCCAGGCTGTAAATCGCGTCCGCCAGATCAGCTTTGACGATGGCCATCGGCATGCCGTAGATCACGCAGCTCGCTTCATCCTGGGCCCAGATTGCACTGCCGCCCTGTTTGAGCAGGCGTGCGCCTTCACGACCGTCGGCGCCCATGCCGGTCAACACGACCGCCAGAACTTTGTCGCCGTAGGTCTTGGCTGCCGAACCGAACGTGATGTCCACGCACGGCTTGTAGTTCAGTCGTTCGTCGCCCGGCAGGATTTTCACCGCGCCACGGCCATCGATCATCATTTGCTTGCCACCCGGGCCAGCAACGCCAGGCCGGGACGCAGGATGTCGCCATCCTCGGCTTCCTTGACGCTGATGCGGCAGAGCTTGTCCAGGCGCTCGGCGAAGGCCTTGGTGAAGGCCGCCGGCATGTGCTGGATCAACACGATCGGCGCCGGGAAGTTGGCCGGCAACTGGGTCAAGACCCGTTGCAGGGCAACCGGGCCACCCGTGGACGTACCGATGGCAACCAGTTTGTAGGCTTTGCGTTTCGGCGCAGGTGACGACGGGCCGGTCGAAGCAGGCGCATGGCTACGAACGGGCATCGGTGCCGGTGCCGGACGTGCAGGCGCAGTGCTGCCATAGCTGCTGACGCTCGAAGGTGCAGGCGTCGGAGCGGGTGCGGCGACCGGAGCGGTGTAGGTGTTGGCACGGCGGTTACTGCGCGAAATGCTGAGAATTTTCTCGCACAGCAGTTGCTTGACCTTCTCCGGGTTGCGGGAGATGTCTTCGAAATTCTTCGGCAGGAAGTCCACCGCCCCCGCGTCCAGCGCATCCAGGGTGACCCGGGCGCCTTCGTGCGTCAGCGAGGAGAACATCAAGACCGGGGTCGGGCAGCGCTGCATGATGTGCCGCACCGCCGTGATGCCATCCATCATCGGCATCTCGTAGTCCATGGTGATTACGTCTGGCTTGAGGGCCAGCGCCTGATCGATCGCCTCTTTTCCGTTGGTTGCCGTACCGACAACCTGGATGTTCGCATCCGCTGAAAGAATTTCCGAGACGCGGCGGCGGAAAAACCCCGAATCGTCCACCACCAGGACTTTGACTACCATAAACACTCCGTTAGACGGAGCGAGGCTCAGTCGCCCCGCCCCACCAGAATCAAATACGCCGTGCGGCGTAACGCTTGAGCATGCTCGGGACATCCAGAATCAGCGCAATGCGGCCGTCACCGGTGATGGTGGCGCCGGACATGCCCGGGTTCCCTGAAGCATTTTGCCCAATGGCTTGATGACCACTTCTTCCTGGCCCACCAGTTGATCGACGACAAAGCCGATCCGCTGCGTGCCCACCGACAGGATCACCACATGGCCCTCGCGCTGCTCTTCGTGAGCGGCGGAGCTGACCAGCCAGCGTTTGAGGTAGAACAAAGGCAAGGCCTTGTCCCGCACGATCACCACTTCCTGACCGTCCACCACGTTGGTGCGCGACAGGTCGAGGTGGAAGATCTCGTTGACGTTCACCAGCGGGAACGCAAACGCCTGGTTGCCGAGCATGACCATCAGCGTCGGCATGATCGCCAGGGTCAACGGCACCTTGATGACGATCTTCGAACCCTGGCCCTTGGTCGAGTAGATGTTGATCGAACCGTTGAGCTGGGAAATCTTGGTTTTCACCACGTCCATGCCCACACCACGACCCGACACGTCGGAGATCTCGGTTTTGGTCGAGAACCCAGGTGCGAAAATCAGGTTGTAGCACTCGGTCTCGCTCAAACGATCGGCTGCGTCCTTGTCCATCACACCGCGTTTTACCGCGATGGCACGCAGGACGTTCGGGTCCATGCCTTTGCCGTCATCGGAGATCGACAGCAGGATGTGGTCACCTTCCTGCTCAGCGGCCAGGATCACCTTGCCACCGCGGGCCTTGCCCGAGGCCTCGCGTTCTTCCGGTGACTCGATGCCGTGGTCGACCGCGTTGCGCACCAAGTGGACCAGCGGGTCGGCCAGGGCCTCGACGAGGTTCTTGTCGAGGTCGGTTTCTTCGCCGACCAGTTCCAGGTTGATCTCTTTCTTGAGCTGGCGCGCCAGGTCTCGAACCAGGCGCGGGAAGCGCCCGAAGACTTTCTTGATCGGTTGCATCCGGGTCTTCATGACCGCGGTTTGCAGGTCAGCCGTCACCACGTCGAGGTTCGACACGGCTTTGGACATGGCCTCGTCGGCGCTGTTGGCACCCAGGCGAACCAGGCGGTTACGCACCAGTACCAGTTCGCCGACCATGTTCATGATTTCGTCGAGCCGCGCGGTATCAACCCGCACCGTGGTCTCGGCTTCACTGGCCGGCTTTTCCGGTGGCGGCGCCGCCGAAGCGGCGCGAGCAGGTGCCGCAGCCGCTGCCGCCGGTTTCGGCGCTTCAGCTTTAGGCTCCGGGGCTTTCGCCGCAGGCTTGGCGGCAGCAGCTGGTGCCTTGGCGACAGGAGCAGAAACCACTGCGCCGGTGCCGACTTCGGTGAACTTGCCTTTGCCGTGCAATTCGTCGAGCAGCGATTCGAACTCGTGATCGGAGATCAGATCGCCGCCAGCCGCTTTAGCGGTTGGTGCAGCCGGGACGGGGGCCGAGGCAATGGCCGATTCCAGCGCATCCACGGCAAAGTTGCCCTTGCCGTGCAGTTGATCGAGCAGTGCTTCGAATTCGTCGTCAGTGATGTCCGAGCTGTCGCCTGGCGCTTTTGGGGCAGCCGGTGCAGCAGGTGCTGCCACGGCATCAACCGCGAACTGGCCTTTGCCATGCAACTGATCGAGCAACGACTCGAACTCGGCATCGGTGATTTCGTCACTGGCCGACGCATCTGCAGTCGGCACAGGAGCCACCGCCGGGGCCTCGGCCTGAGCCTTGACGGCGTTCAGCGAGTCCAGCAGTTGTTCGAATTCGTTATCGGTAATATCGCCCGACTCGCTTTCAGCGGCCGGTTCTTCCACCACGCTAGCAACCGGAGCTGCTTCGTCGGCGGTTTGCGGCTCGGCCAGACGGGCCAGTGCCGCAAGCAATTCTGGAGTAGCCGCCGTGACCGGGCTGCGTTCGCGGACTTCGGTGAACATACCGTTCACCGCATCCAGCGCTTCGAGAACTACGTCCATCAGTTCCGAGTCGACGCGTCGTTCGCCCTTGCGCAGGATGTCGAACACGTTCTCGGCGATGTGACAGCACTCCACCAGCTCATTGAGCTGGAGGAAGCCGGCGCCCCCTTTTACAGTGTGAAAACCGCGAAAAATTGCATTGAGCAAGTCCGCATCATCCGGTCGGCTTTCCAGCTCAACCAGTTGTTCGGACAGCAGCTCTAGAATCTCGCCGGCCTCAACCAGGAAATCCTGAAGGATCTCTTCATCGGCGCCGAAGCTCATTAAGGGGGTGCTCCTAAGGTCTAAAAACCTAAAAAACCTAAAATTCTAAATTTCTAAAATCCTAGGCTGGATAACAAATCGTCCACATCGTCCTGACCGGACACAACATCTTCTCTTTTATCGGCATGAATCTGCGGACCTTCACCCTGAGAGAGATGTTTTTGCGGATCTTTTTCAGCCAGCATCGCTTCACGGTCATGTTCGATACCCGCAAAGCGGTCTACCTGACTGGCCATGAGCACGAGCTTGAGCAGGTTACTTTCAACTTCGGTGACCAATTGTGTCACACGCTTGATCACTTGACCGGTGAGGTCCTGGTAATCCTGAGCCAGCAGAATGTCGTTCAGGTTGCTCGACACCACGCGATTGTCTTCGCTGCTGCGTGTCAGGAAACCGTCGACCCGCCGCGCCAGCTCACGGAACTCTTCAGCCCCGACTTCGCGACGCATGAACCGTCCCCAGTCGGTGCTCAACGCCTGGGCTTCACTGCTCAGGCCGTTGACCAGCGGCGTGGCGTTTTCCACCAGGTCCATGGTGCGGTTGGCAGCGGCCTCGGTCAGCTTGACCACATAACCCAGACGCTCGGTGGCGTCCGTGATCTGCGAGACTTCCTCGGCTTGCGGCATGTGCGGGTCAATCTGAAAATTGACGATCGCGCTATGCAGCTCACGAGTGAGCTTGCCCACTTCCTGGTACAGGCCGCGGTCACGGGTCTGATTGAGCTCATGGATCAGTTGCACAGCGTCGCCAAACTTGCCTTTTTCAAGGCTGTCGACCAGTTCGCGGGCATGTTTTTTCAGGGTCGACTCGAAATCGCCCTGTGAAGATTCGTTATGCTCCATAGCTCCCCCGTGGCGCAGTTTCTCAACCGATGCGTTCGAAAATCTTCTCGATTTTGTCTTTCAACGCCTGGGCCGTGAAGGGTTTGACCACATAGCCGTTTACACCGGCCTGGGCCGCTTCGATGATTTGCTCGCGCTTGGCTTCAGCAGTCACCATCAGCACCGGCAGGTGCTTGAGTCTTTCATCGGCGCGCACGTGGCGCAGCAGATCGATACCGGTCATGCCAGGCATGTTCCAGTCCGTTACCAGAAAGTCGATGCTGCCGCTGTTGAGAACCGGAATGGCAGTGATGCCATCGTCAGCCTCGACCGTGTTGGTGAACCCAAGGTCACGCAACAGGTTTTTAATGATCCGCCGCATCGTTGAGAAGTCATCAACGATGAGGATTTTCATGTTCTTGTCCAATTCGACCTCCAAGCAGTCTTAAACGCGCCCAGCACCTGGACGCGCCACTTCAATCAATCCGGCAAAGCACTCAAATGACTGTCTGGAGCACAACAGATCGAGACCGCTGCAGTTAAACACCGCACCAGCCTCGTTCGCAGTGTCCCCACACTGCCTTCAGCGCGCTCGCCACTCCCCCAAACGCCCCCGCAAACGGGCCGCGCACTGGCTGTGTAACTGGCTGACACGCGATTCGCTGACCCCCAGGACCTCACCGATTTCCTTGAGGTTCAGCTCTTCGTCGTAGTACAGCGCCAACACCAGTCGCTCACGCTCCGGCAAATTGGCAATCGCGTCCGCCAACGCTGCCTGGAAGCGTTCATCTTCCAGATCGCGTGACGGCTCCAGATGAGCACTGGCGCCGTCCTCATGCAGCCCTTCGTGTTCGCCGTCCTGCAACAGATCGTCGAAACTGAACAGGCGGCTGCCCAAGGTGTCGTTCAAAATCCCGTAATAATCGTCGAGACTCAATTGGAGTTCGGCCGCAACCTCGTGATCTTTAGCGTCACGGCCGGTTTTAGCTTCAATCGAGCGAATTGCGTCGCTGACCATGCGGGTATTGCGGTGGACCGAACGTGGCGCCCAGTCCCCTTTGCGTACTTCATCGAGCATCGCGCCGCGGATTCGAATGCCCGCGTACGTCTCGAAACTCGCGCCTTTGCTGGCATCGTATTTGGTCGACACTTCAAGCAGGCCGATCATCCCGGCCTGGATCAGGTCTTCCACCTGAACACTGGCCGGCAAACGTGCCAGCAAGTGGTATGCAATGCGTTTAACCAGTGGCGCATAACGCTCGATCAGCTCGTACTGCGCGTCACGTGCCGACTTCTTGTAGAGGTTGTAGCCACTGGCTGTCATAGGACGGGTCCTGCGGTCTGTTGCACGAGACGCTCGACGAAGAATTCCAGATGCCCACGCGGGTTGGCCGGCAGCGGCCAGGTGTCGACCTTCTGTGCAATCGCCTTGAACGCCAGGGCGCACTTGGAGCGCGGAAAGGCTTCGTAGACGGCACGTTGCTTCTGCACGGCCTTGCGCACGCTTTCGTCGTAAGGCACGGCGCCGACGTATTGTAAGGCGACGTCAAGGAAGCGGTCCGTGACCTTGGTCAACTTGGCGAACAGGTTGCGACCTTCTTGCGGGCTCTGGGCCATGTTGGCCAGGACGCGGAAGCGGTTCATGCCGTAATCGCGGTTCAGCAGCTTGATCAGCGCGTAGGCGTCGGTGATGGAGGTCGGCTCGTCGCAGACCACCAGCAACACTTCCTGGGCGGCGCGGACAAAACTGACTACCGACTCACCAATACCGGCAGCGGTGTCGATCACCAGGACATCAAGGTTGTCGCCGATATCGCTGAAGGCCTGGATCAGGCCGGCATGCTGGGCCGGGCTCAGATGAACCATGCTCTGGGTACCGGAAGCGGCCGGAACGATGCGAATACCGCCCGGGCCCTGCAACAGAACGTCGCGCAGCTCGCAGCGGCCTTCAATCACGTCGGCCAGTGTACGTTTTGGTGTCAGTCCCAACAGAACGTCGACGTTCGCCAGCCCCAGATCGGCATCCAGCAGCATGACGCGCCGGCCGAGCTCAGCTAGAGCCAGGGACAAGTTCACTGACACGTTAGTCTTCCCGACGCCACCTTTGCCGCCGGTCACCGCGATCACCTGTACGGGATGCATGCTGCCCATGTTATTTCTTTACCTTGTCTTGCATAGACGGAGGCCACATTACTGGCTGCGCGTTCATCAACTGAACAATGCATGGCAGACCATCGATGTAGGTACAAAAACGGTTCATTAGTACCTCAGCCAACCTGTTTGGTCGGGCTGTGGTAAATATCAGCGAACATGTCAGCCATGGCTTCCTCGCTGGGTTCTTCCTGCATTTGCACGCTAACCGCGCGACTGACCAGCTGATGACGCCGCGGCAGATGCAAATCATCCGGGATACGCGGGCCATCGGTGAGGTAAGCCACCGGCAATTCATGACTGATGGCCAGGCTCAACACCTCGCCCAAACTCGCCGTTTCATCCAGTTTAGTCAGGATGCACCCGGCCAGCCCGCAGCGCTTGTAACTGTGATAGGCGGCGGTTAGAACCTGTTTCTGGCTGGTGGTTGCCAGGACCAGATAATTCTTCGACTTGATCCCGCGACCGGCCAGGCTTTCGAGCTGCATGCGCAGTGCCGGATCGCTGGCCTGAAGGCCGGCGGTATCGATCAGCACCACGCGTTTGCGCAGCAGCGGGTCCAGCGCCTGCACCAGGGACTGGCCCGGGTCGACGTGGGTCACCGACACATTGAGAATCCGGCCCAGGGTCTTGAGTTGTTCCTGAGCACCAATGCGGTAGCTGTCCATGCTCACCAGCGCGATGTTCTGCGCGCCGTACTTGAGCACGTAACGGGCGGCGAGCTTGGCCAGCGTGGTGGTCTTGCCCATGCCGGCAGGGCCGACCATGGCAATCACGCCGCCCTCTTCCAGCGGCTCGACTTCCGGTGTGGCGATCATCCGCGCCAGGTGCGCCAGCAACATGCGCCAGGCTTGACGAGGTTCTTCAATATCGCTGATCAGCGCCAGCAGATCGCGTGACAACGGGCCGGACAAGCCGATGCGTTGCAGGCGACGCCACAGGTTCGCCTGGGCCGGACGACTGCCTTGCAACTGATTCCAGGCCAGGGAGCCGAGTTGCACTTCCATCAGTTCGCGCAGGCTGTTGAGCTCGAAACGCATCGAATCGAAGGCCCGCGGGTCAACACCGCCGGAGGCTGGCGCAGGAGCCGGTGCCTGACGGCGCGGCGCGGCGTAAGTCGGTTCAACCAACGGCTCGGCAGCGGTCAACGGCAAGCCGGCGAACAACTGGCGATTGGTGGTCTTGTCACCGTCAGTCTCGCCATCGCCGCGCAGGCTCAGTTCGGCCTGGGCAGTCACGATGCGCGACTGGGTCTTGCGCAGCTCATCCTCGAGTTCCATGTTCGGAACGCGCGGGGCCAGCGCCGACAATTTGTAATCCAGGGCTGCTGTCAGCTCGACACCGCCGGCGATCCGGCGGTTGCCGATAATGGCCGCATCAGCGCCCAGCTCATCACGAACCAGTTTCATGGCCTGACGCATATCGGCGGCGAAAAAACGCTTAACTTGCATAAACCACTACCTCAGCCGTTGGGCCCTACTGTCGCAACGATGGTCACTTGCTTGTTGTCAGGAATTTCCTGGTAAGCCAACACATGCAAACCGGGACTGCCAGTCGGCCGAATCGCGAAAGCATCGCGCGAACCGGACCGGCTACCAGCAGAATCACCGGTTGACCTTGCATCTCTTGACGCTGCGCGGCATCGATCAACGAACGTTGCAGCTTCTCTGCCATGCTTGGCTCCAGCAGAACGCCCTCTTCCGAGCCCTGTCCTGCCTTCTGAAGACTATTGAGCAATATCTGTTCCAACCTTGGCTCCAGGGTGATAACTGGTAGCTCCGACTCAGTCCCTACAATGCTTTGGACGATTGCGCGGGATACGCCGACGCGCACCGCGGCCACCAGAGCGGCAGTATCTTGACTCTTGGCTGCATTGTTGGCGATGGCCTCGGCGATGCTGCGAATGTCCCGTACCGGCACTTGTTCGGCGAGCAACGCCTGCAAGACTTTGAGCAACTGCGACAGCGAAACAACGCCCGGCACCAACTCTTCAGCCAGTTTTGGCGAGCTTTTGGCCAGCAATTGCATGAGTTGCTGCACTTCCTCGTGGCCAATCAGCTCACTGGAGTGCTTGTACAGAATCTGGTTCAAGTGGGTTGCCACCACTGTACTGGCATCGACCACGGTGTAACCAAGGGACTGGGCCTGGGCACGCTGGCTGATTTCGATCCAGACCGCCTCCAGACCAAAAGCCGGATCTTTGGCGGTAATGCCATTGAGCGTGCCGTAGACCTGCCCCGGATTGATCGCCAGCTCGCGATCCGGGTAAATCTCCGCCTCGGCGAGGATCACGCCCATGAGGGTCAGGCGATAAGCACTTGGCGCCAGGTCGAGGTTGTCACGAATGTGCACAGTCGGCATCAGGAAGCCCAGGTCCTGGGACAGCTTCTTGCGAACGCCCTTGATCCGCGCCAGCAACTGACCACCCTGGTTGCGATCCACCAGCGGAATCAGGCGATAGCCAACTTCCAGGCCAATCATGTCGATCGGGGTCACGTCGTCCCAGCCAAGCTCCTTGGTTTCCTGAGCGCGGGCCGGGGATGGCAGCAGTTCTTGCTGGCGCTTGACCTCTTGCAAGGCCTGAACCTTGACCACGCTCTGCTTTTTCCAGAACAGGTACGCAGCGCCACCCGCCAAGGCCGCCATGCTGAGAAAGGAGAAGTGCGGCATGCCGGGCACCAGGCCCATCACCGCCATCAAACCTGCCGCCACCGCCAACGCTTTCGGCGAGGCGAACATCTGGCGACCGATCTGCTTGCCCATGTCTTCCGAGCCGGACGCACGGGTCACCATGATCGCAGCGGCGGTGGACAACAGCAGTGATGGCAATTGCGCCACCAAACCGTCACCGATGGTCAACAGCGCGTAAACCTTGCCGGCGTCACCGAAGCTCATGCCGTGCTGGAAGATACCGACCGCCATACCGCCGATCAGGTTGATGAACAGGATCAGCAGGCCGGCGATGGCGTCACCGCGCACGAATTTGCTGGCACCGTCCATGGAACCGTAGAACTCGGCTTCCTGGGCAACTTCCATCCGGCGCAGTTTGGCCTGGTTCTGATCGATCAGGCCGGCGTTCAGGTCGGCGTCGATGGCCATCTGTTTGCCGGGCATCGCGTCGAGGGTGAAGCGCGCGCTCACCTCGGAAATCCGCCCGGCACCCTTGGTCACCACGACGAAGTTGATGATCATCAAAATCGCGAAGACCACGATACCGACCACGTAGTTGCCGCCGATCACCACCTCACCGAAGGCCTGGATCACCTTACCGGCGGCGGCATGCCCTTCCTGACCGTGGAGCATCACCACTCGCGTCGAGGCCACGTTCAGCGCCAGGCGCATGAGCGTGGCGACCAGCAAAATCGTCGGAAACACCGCGAAATCCAACGGCCGCAAAGCGTAGACACAGACCAGCAGGACGACAATGGACAATGCAATGTTGAACGTGAAAAACACGTCCAGCAGGAACGGCGGCACCGGCAACATCATCATGGCCAGCATGACCAGCAGCAACAGCGGCACACCCAGATTGCCCCGACTCAAGTCGGCGACGTTAGCGCGAGCACTATTGAATAACTGAGAGCGATCCACCGGTTTTCCCCGTTCCTTTAAAGCAAACTTTTGACGCCTGAAGCAGACGCAGAGCGGCTACTGCAAGAAGCCTTCCACTTTTGCCGGGACTGGACAAGATCAAAAGATCGTCCGAACGCGGACCGAGCCTTCGGCAGCTCCTACGGGTTGGGTTTACACCGCGATATCGCAGATAAACCACCCCTGCAGGAGCTGTCGAGTGAAACGAGGCTGCGATCTTTTAAGAATCGCGACGCAGATCCGGTGGGATCGGCAAGTCGTCCTTGAGCGGGTCCGGGCGCTTGCCCTTGCCGGCGCGGTGCTGGCGGATCTGGTAGACGTAGGCCAGTACCTGGGCAACTGCCAGGTACAAGCCGCCAGGGATTTCCTGGTCGAGTTCTGTGGAGTAATAGATCGAACGCGCCAGGGCTGGCGATTCGAGCAGCAGCACTTCGTTGGCCACGGCAATTTCACGCATCTTCAACGCCAGGAAGTCACTGCCCTTGGCGATCAGCATCGGCGCCCCGCCCTTCTCCGGGTCGTACTTGAGCGCTACGGCGTAGTGCGTCGGGTTGGTGATGACCACGTCGGCATCCGGGATCGCCGCCATCATCCGGCGCTGGGACATCTCGCGCTGCAGCTGACGAATCCGCTGCTTGACCTCTGGCCGCCCGTCCGAATCCTTGTGCTCGTCACGCACTTCCTGCTTGGTCATCAGCAGCTTCTTGTGGCTTTCCCACAACTGCACAGGCACGTCGACCGCCGCAATGATGATCAGCCCGCAAGCCATCCACAACGTGCTCCAACCCACCACCTGAATACTGTGGATGATCGCCGTCTCCAACGGCTCATGGGCAATGCGCTGCAAGTCAGCGATGTCCGAGGACAACACCGCCAGCGCCACAAACAAAACGATGGTGAACTTGGCAAACGCTTTGAGCAGCTCGACCAGGGCCTTGGTGGAAAACATCCGTTTGAGGCCGCTGAGCGGGTTCATCCGGCTGAACTTCGGCGCCAGGCTGCTCGCGGAAAACAACCAGCCGCCCAGAGAAATCGGGCCGATGAGCGCTGCCAGAACCAGGGAGATCATGATCGGCTGAATGGCCCACAAGGCAACCTGACCCGAGTGCATCAGGTAGTTGCCCATGGATTTCTGATCGAGGATCACCTCCCGCGGCAACGAGAAGTTAAGGCGCATCAACTCCATCATGTCTTGGGCCAGGACTCCGCCGAAAATCAGCAGTGCGCCGGCACCGACGAGCATGATCGCCAGGGTATTGAGTTCCTTGGAGCGCGCCACCTCGCCTTTGTCGCGGGAGTCTTTCTTGCGCTTGTCCGTGGGGTCTTCTGTTTTGTCTTGACCGCTTTCGCTCTCAGCCATGGCTCAGCGCACCCGTGCCAGTTCGCGTAGAAACTGCAAGGCCTCCACGGCCATCGGCTGGTACTGGTTGAGAATGTCGCCCAGGCTGATCCAGAGGATGAACATCCCCAGCACCAGGGTCAGCGGAAACCCAATGGAGAAGATGTTCAGTTGCGGCGCCGCCCGGGTCATCACGCCAAACGCGATGTTGACCACCAGCAACGCCGTGATCGCCGGCAACACCAACACCAGTGCCGCCCCCAGCACCCAGCCGAGCTTGCCCGCCAGTTGCCAGAAATTATCGACCATAAACCCGCTGCCGACCGGCAGCGTAGTGAAGCTTTCTGTGAGGACTTCGAAGACCACCAGGTGACCGTTCATCGACAGGAACAACAGCGTTACCAGCATGGTGAAGAACTGCCCGATCACCGCCACCGATACGCCGTTGGTAGGGTCGACCATGGACGCAAAGCCCATGCCCATCTGGATCGCGACAATCTGTCCGGCGATGACGAACGCCTGGAAGAACAACTGCAAGGAGAAGCCCAGCACGGCGCCAATGATGATCTGCTCACCGATCAGCAGCAGCCCGCTCAAGTCCAGCGGATTGACCGGCGGCATCGGCGGCAGGGCCGGCGTGATGACCACCGTGATCGCCAGAGCGAGATACGCCCGCACGCGCCTGGGCACCAGGGTCGTGCCGAAGACCGGCATGACCATCAGCAACGTGCCGACGCGAAACAGCGGCAACATGAACGTCGCCACCCAAGTGCTGATCTGGGTATCGGTCAGTTGCAGCAGCGACATGGTTTAGCCAATGACCTGAGGAATACTGCCGTACAACCGCAGGATGTATTCCATGAACGTCTGAACCAGCCACGGGCCGGCCACGATCAGCGTCACCAGCATCACCAGCAGGCGCGGCAGGAAGCTCAAGGTCTGTTCGTTGATCTGGGTCGCGGCCTGGAACATCGCCACCAACAGGCCCACCAGCAGACTCGGAATCACCAGCACCGCAACCATCATGGTGGTCAGCCACAACGCATCCCGAAAGATATCTACGGCGACTTCCGGCGTCATGGCGAAACACCTCCAAAGCTGCTGGCCAACGTGCCAATAATCAATGCCCAGCCATCGACCAGCACGAACAGCATGATCTTGAACGGCAGGGAAATGATCAGCGGCGAGAGCATCATCATCCCCATGGCCATCAGCACACTGGCCACGACCAAGTCGATGATCAGGAATGGAATGAAGATCATGAAGCCGATCTGGAACGCGGTTTTCAGCTCCGACGTCACGAACGCCGGCACCAGAATGGTCAGAGGCGCCTGATCCGGCGTGGCAATGTCAGTGCGCTTGGACAACCGCATGAACAGCTCCAGATCGCTGGTGCGGGTCTGGGCCAGCATGAAGTCCTTGATCGGCACTTGCGCCTTGAGCACGGCATCCTGGGCGGTCATTTTTTCCGCCAGGTACGGCTGCAAGGCATCGTTGTTCACCCGGTCGAACACCGGCGCCATGATGAACATGGTCAGGAACAGCGCCATGCCGGTGAGGATCTGGTTCGACGGGGTCTGCTGCAAGCCCAGGGCCTGACGCAGGATCGAGAAGACGATGATGATCCGGGTAAAACTGGTCATCAGCATGACGAACGCCGGGATGAAGCTCAGCGCGGTCATGATCAGCAGAATCTGCAGGCTGACCGAGTATTCCTGAGCTCCGTTGGCGTTGGTGCCCAAGGTGATTGCCGGGATCGATAACGGATCGGCGGCGAGCGCCAACGGCGCAGCCAGCATCAGGGCCAGCGTCAAGACGATGCGTAGCGCACCCATTACTTCTTATCCTTCTGATCCTTGCCCAACAGTTCCATCAGGCGCTGGGCAAACTCCGGGGTCGATTTTTCAGTCCCGCCCGGCACTTGTACCGGCTCCTTGAGCACATGCAGCGCAGTGATGGTGCCAGGACTGATGCCGAGCAAAATCTGCTCATTGCCGACCTGGACCAGCATCAAACGATCACGCGGGCCCAGGGCACGGGAACCTATGATGTCGATCACCTGCCCCTTGCCGGCCGGCCCGGCCTGCTGGACCCGACGCAACAGCCAGGCGAGGAAGAAGATCAACCCCAGCACAAACAACAGGCCGAACACCAATTGCGTCAATTGCCCGGCCACACCGCTGCTGACCGTCGGCGCAGCGGCAGCCGTCGCGGTATTCACCGCGGCAGTGACCGTTGCAACCGGTTCCGCCGCCATCACGCTGAACGGCAACGCCAGCAGCAATCCCGGCAAAGAACCCAGAACCTTTTTCACTTAGCGCAGCTTCTTGATGCGTTCGCTTGGGCTGATCACGTCAGTCAGGCGGATGCCGAACTTCTCGTTGACCACCACCACTTCGCCGTGAGCGATCAGCGTGCCGTTGACCAGCACGTCCAGCGGCTCACCGGCCAGACGATCCAGCTCGATGACCGAACCCTGGTTGAGTTGCAGCAGGTTACGGATGTTGATGTCGGTACTACCGACTTCCATGGAAATCGACACCGGGATGTCGAGGATCACGTCCAGGTTCGGACCGTCGAGGGTCACCGGTTCGTTGTTCTTCGGCACGCTGCCGAACTCTTCCATCTGCAGGCGGTTGGACGCCGAGCCACCGGTATCAGCGGCCAGCAGGGCATCGATATCGTCCTGGCCGGCGTCACCGGTTTCTTCCAGCGCGGCAGCCCATTCGTCAGCGAGTGCCTGGTCGTCCTGGGCGTTCATATCGTCGTTCATCATGTGTCCTCGGCGGGCAGCTCTTCAACTGGAAGCGGCCAGTGTTAAATGGGGGGTTAAGCGCCGATCAACGGCGCTCGATCGGCTCGATCACCTGCAACGCGAGGTTGCCTTTGTGCGAACCCATCTTGACCTTGAACGCAGGCACGCCGTTGGCGCGCATGATCATTTCTTCCGGCATCTCGACCGGGATAATGTCCCCCGGCTGCATATGCAGGATGTCGCGCAGACGCAACTGACGACGGGCGACGGTGGCACCAATCGGCACGTCGACGTCGAGCACGTCCTGGCGCAGGGCGTTGACCCAGCGCTCGTCCTGGTCATCGAGGTCCGACTGGAAGCCGGCGTCGAGCATTTCACGCACCGGCTCGATCATCGAGTACGGCATGGTCACGTGCAGGTCGCCGCCACCGCCATCGAGCTCGATGTGGAACGTCGAGACCACAATCGCTTCGCTCGGGCCGACGATGTTGGCCATGGCCGGGTTCACTTCCGAGTTGATGTACTCGAAGTTCACTTCCATGATCGCCTGCCAGGCTTCTTTCAAATCGATGAACGCCTGTTCCAGCACCATGCGCACCACACGCAACTCGGTCGGGGTGAATTCACGCCCTTCGATCTTCGCGTGACGACCATCACCGCCAAAGAAGTTGTCCACCAGTTTGAACACCAGTTTGGCGTCGAGGATGAACAGTGCAGTGCCGCGCAACGGCTTGATCTTGACCAGGTTGAGACTGGTCGGCACGTACAGCGAGTGCACGTATTCGCCGAACTTCATCACCTGCACGCCACCGACGGCAACGTCTGCCGAGCGACGCAGCATGTTGAACATGCTGATGCGGGTGTAGCGGGCGAAACGCTCGTTGATCATTTCCAGGGTCGGCATGCGTCCGCGGACGATCCGATCCTGGCTGGTCAGGTCGTAACTTTTGACGCTGCCGGGTTCGGAAGCGGTATCGGTCTGTACCAGACCATCGTCGACACCATGCAACAGCGCATCGATCTCATCCTGGGACAGCAGGTCCTGCACGGCCATGTCGTGTTCCTACTGCAGTACGAAATTAGTGAAAAGCAATTGTTCGATCACCACTTTGCCAAGCTCTTTCTGCGCTACTTCCTGGACGCTCGCGGTGGCCTTCTGACGCAGCATCTCTTGCCCGACCGGGGTCGCGAGGGTGGCGAAGTCCTGGCCGGAGAACAGCATGACGAGGTTGTTGCGGATGACCGGCATGTGCACTTTAAGCGCATCCAGATCGGCCTGATTGCGCCCCTGCAGGGTGATACTCACCTGCATGTAGCGCTGACGACCGTTCTGGTTGTAGTTGGCGACGAAGGCCGGCGCCATGGGCTCGAAGACTGCCGGTTGTTTGCCGGCCGGGGCGGTTTCTGCCACGACGGCAGGTTTACTGGCGGCGCTGTGCATGAAGTACCAGGTCGCCCCCACGGACAAGCCGATCGCCAGCAGCACCGCCGCCACGATCGCAATGATCAGCTTGAGTTTGCCTTTGGTTGCAGGGTCTTTAACCACTGCTGCTGCTTCGCTCTTCGCCATGCCAATAATCCGTCACTATTCAGGTTTTCACAGTCGCACGGCAAGGCAAGAGCAAGTGTTATGCCAGAAGTGTCGGAGGGCAAAAGTGCGAAGGGCTTAAAAAGCAAAAGATCGCAGCCTTCGGCAGCTCCTACATTGGCAAGGTGTACACCCTGTAGGAGCTGCCGAAGGCTGCGATCTTTTTGGGGTTGCCTAATTTATCAGGCGTAATAATCGACGGCGCTGGAGCCGATCACGCTGGTAGCTGTCGCAGCCACTTCTGCCACCGCCGGCGCAATATCATCATCCATGGCATCAACGCGACCGCCACTGGCGCTGGTACGACCGCCCTGCGCCTGTTGATCCTGACCCTGGCCCTGCCAGCCACGGGACTGATCGGACACGTTGACGTCGACCTGGCCCATGCCCTGCTGCGCGAACATGTCACGCAGGCGATGCATTTGCCCGTCCAGTGCTTCGCGAACGCCGGGGTGAGCACTCATGAAAGTCACCTGGGTCTGCTGGTCCGGCACCATGCTCACCCGAATATCCAGGCGCCCCAGTTCGGCGGGCTGCAACTGGATGTCGGCCGCCTTGAGATTGGCACTGGACAGGTACATGACGCGGTTTACCACTTCGTCGGTCCAGCCGCTCTGATGCATGGCAATCGGCTGATTGACCGGCAGGGCATTGGCGGTTTTCGGCGTAGCGGCCTGGGTCAATGCCGCCAGACGGCTGGCGAAGTCATCGACACGGGTATCGCTGCTGGAGGAGGTCAGGTCCTTGAGACCTTCATTGATCAAGCCACTGAACGTCTTTTCGCCACCCTGACTGGTGCTGTCTTTGTCGGCCTTCACATCAAGCATGGTCGCCATGCCGGCGGCAAAGTTTTGCGCCGAGGTCAGGTCGCCATCGGTTTGCGCCTGAGTCGGTGCCGCTTTGGCCTGAGCCTGGCTGGAAGCGGACACGTGCCCGCTCTGCTCCATGGCCATGCGCAAGGCTGGCAACGCATCGAGCGGGTCAGCCTCTGGATCGAAATCGGTATCGGCGGTGGCCGGGGCGGCTGCCGGTGCTGGCGCAGCAGCAACAGCGGCAGCAACCGGCGCCTCGACTTGCGGTGGCGCCGTGACAACCACGGGTGGCGTTTGCGGCACTGGCGCTGGCGCCACCGGCTGAACCGCTTGCATCAAGGCGGGGTCCAGCGTCGGGTCGGCCGGCGGCGCATCGACGGCTACCGGTGTATTGGCGGTGTCCGTATCGCTATCGCTGGCGGTCTTGTCGCTTGTCGATGCGGGCACCGGCGCCGAATTATCAGCGGGCAAGGTTTTGCCGCTATCGGCAACGGTCGGGGCCGAGGCGGCAGCCCTGGTGTTGCCGACGTCCTTTTTGCCAGGGCTGTCCGAGGTTTTATCCCGAGCAGGTTTGACCGCTGTGTCAGCCGACACGACAGGCTTGTTCCGGGCTTGATTGGCGAAGACCTTGGCGAAGCTGGACGCCTTATCCACAGGCACCGCAGCCACCGGCGGGGGGTTGGCGCTGGCGACTTGAGGCTTGGCCTTTGCCGCGACCTGAAGAAGCGAGTTGGGGGTAACGGGCATAACGCGGTCTCCGCTGCACTGGGATCGTAGGTACAGTTAATAGAGATAGCTGCAAGGGTCGAGCCAGTTTTGCTGGAAAGACGCCAAAAGCGCCCGGCGGCGCGTTACTCCGCCAGGGAACGTTGACGCTCGGCCTCATAAAGCGGGCGGACAATGGCGAACTCGCCGTCAATTTCTCCGACCAGTTTTTCGATGCCCGCCAGGCGTTCCTGCCTGGCCCGCTGCTCCAGCTCATCGCACAGCTCGGCCAGACGAATGGCGCCCATGTTGCTGCTACTGCCCTTGAAACTGTGGGCAGCATTCATGAGCTGCGCGGCATCTTCAGCCTTTCGCAGGACGCGCAAACGCTCCTCGGAGTCGGCGATGAAGGTATCCAGCAAGGTCGGATACTCATCCTCCATGACTTCCTGCAACGCGCTCAGCACGTCGCGATCCAGATGTGTGTCAGCCACTTGCTCACTCCTTGATCAAGAATTCGCGGATTATGCCAGAGCCTCCCAGTAAAACTCCACGTGCGCACTACGACCATCGTTTGACCAACTCGCCTTGCGGCCCAACTGACGAACCAGACTGACGCCCCGTCCCGACAGACGGACGCCATCCAGGGGACGGTCCATCACCTGCGCCACATCGAAACCCTTGCCACTGTCGTCGACTCGAATCGTCAGGCGACCGCCCTCGCCCTCTGGCGTTACCGCCAAATGCAAACGCACGTAGCCATCCTGCAACTGATCCAGACGCGCATTGCGCTCCTGATAATAGCGCGCAAAACCCAAGGCATCGCGCTTGAGACTCGAATCCAGGCCCAGCACGCCGTGCTCCAGCGCATTGGAATACAACTCGGCCAGAACACTGTACAACGCGCCGCTTTGCGTCCGCAGGCCATGGACCTCCAGCAGCAATTGCAGCAGATACGGCAGCGGATTAAAACGTTTGAGGGTGGCGGCGCGGAACTCGAAACTCACCGACCAGTCCAGCGGACAGGACTGACCACTGTCGGAATACACCAGTGCCGGCGGACTGATCTGGGCGGCTTCCAGCAGGCTGACCTCGACCATGCTCACATCATCCCGGGCCTCGCCACGGAAGTCGCGCAGGGCCTGTTCAATCTCTTCGAACAACACCCCGGGCTGACGATTGGCCGCAAATACTCGCTCCAATCGCTCGATACCGAATAACTGCTCGTTGGCATCGCAGGTGTCGATCACCCCATCGGACAGCAGGAATACCCGATCACCGACGGCCATCGGAAACACTTGGGTGCGATCATCGAAGGTTTGCGGGCTAAGCACCCCCAATGGCAGGTGCTGCGCCGTCAGCGGTGTCCGCTCGCCGCTGGCGAAGCTGTGCAGGTAACCGTCCGGCATCCCGCCATTCCAGACCTCAACCGAACATCGCTGGAAACTCAAACACAGCAGGGTCGCGCAACAGAACATGTCCACCGGCAGGATGCGCTTGAGCTTGGCATTCATCTCCCGCAGGGTTTCGGGCAAGCCGAAGCCCTTCGCGGTCATGCCATAAAACACTTCCGCCAGGGGCATGGCGCCGACTGCTGCCGGCAGGCCGTGACCGGTGAAATCACCGAGCAGCACGTGCATGTCACCAGCCGGAGTAAAGGCAGCCAGCAGCAGATCGCCATTGAACAGCGCGTAGGGCGATTGCAGGTAGCGAATATTCGGCGCATTCAGGCAGCCGGAATGGGCAATCTTGTCGAACACCGCCTTCGCCACCCGCTGTTCGTTGAGCAAGTAGTCGTGGTGCTGGGCGATTTGGTCACGCTGTTCAAGCACGGTGGCCTGCAAGCGGCGCAAGCGGTCCATCGCCTTGATCTTGGCTCCGAGGATCACTTGGTTGTAGGGTTTCGCCAGAAAGTCGTCACCGCCAGCCTCCAGGCAGCGGACCAGGGCTTCGCTTTCGGTCAGCGAGGTCAGAAAGATGATCGGCACCAGGGTTTCCCCGCCAGCGCCTTGATCTGCCGCGCCGCTTCGAAACCGTCCATCACCGGCATCATGGCGTCCATCAACACCAGTTGCGGTTGCTGCTGACGGAACGCTTCGACCGCCTCGGCCCCGTTGGCCGCAGTCAACACTTCATGACCCTGGCGCCGAACGATGCTCGACAGCAGCATACGATCAGCCGCACTGTCTTCAGCGATCAGGATCGTCAGCGGTTCGAACATCAATCGCATGGCGATCACGCCACGTCGAAGATTTGTTCGAAGTTGGAAATGGCCAGAATCTTGCGCACATCGGCGTTGGCGTGGGTCAACGTTATCTCGGCGTTTTCGCCACCGGCGTGATCACGCAACAGCAACAACATGCCGAGCGCAGAGCTGTCGAGGTAGGTGGCGTCCTTCAGGTTGACTTCGAAGGACTCGGGTTTTGGCTCACGATTTTCGTAGGACTCGCGAAATTCCTGATGCTTGGCAAAATCGAATCGTCCCTTGATCGAAATCGTCAGCTTTTGCCCATTTTGAGAGACTTCTGTAACGACTGACATTTAACGGCTTCCTTGTCATTGAACAACGTGTGTACAAGGTTTAGCACCTGCCGAGGATAGGGGCAAGGCGGGAAATCAGATCAAAAGATCGCAGCCTTCGGCAGCTCCTACGGAATCGGGTTTACACGCGGTTAATGCAGGAGCTGCCGAAGGCTGCAATCTTTTGAACACAACACCTAATACGGATCCTGACGCGGCAAGCGCTGGGACAACTCATCCAGCAACTTCTGCTCACGCCGATCCTCAAGCTTGCGCGCCTCATCCATGTAGCGCTGGACCAGTTTGCGCAAGCCTTCAACCCGGGCAAAAGCCTGCTGCCAGGTGTCCCGTGCTTTGTTCAGATTGTTTTGATGCCAGACCAGGCTCTGTCGCTGCTGATCAATGGCCGTGCCCAGTTGCGCCAAAAAGCCCTGATAGCCGAGCAACCACTGGCCGGAAACGCCATTGCTGCCGCGCACGATCCATTGTTCCTGGTAATCGAGGCGGAAGGCTTCGAGGTCATCGAGCTTGCTTTGCGCCAGGCGCACCTGGCCCTGGAAATGCCCCAGGCGCTGGACAGCGGTTTTCTCGACCTTTTCGGCCATTTCGACCACCGGTGCCAGACGCCCTGCTCGACTCTGGGCCATGGCCGGTTAACCGCCGGCCGCAGGGGCGAAGATCGTGCCGAGGTAGGCTTCGCTTTCGCCCAGGCTGATGCTGTCGTTCAGGCCCTGGCGCAGGTACTTGACCAATTGCGGCTGCAAGGAAATCGCCAGGTCGGTTTCCCGATCACCACCGGCCACATAGGCGCCGACGCTGATCAAGTCACGACTCTGCTGATAACGCGACCACAATTGCTTGAAATACTGGGCGCGCATCATGTGTTCGGGCGTGACCACCGACGGCATGACCCGGCTGATGGACGCTTCGATGTCGATGGCCGGGTAATGCCCTTCTTCGGCCAGGCGCCGGGACAACACAATGTGCCCGTCGAGCACGCCTCGCGCGGCGTCGGCGATCGGGTCCTGCTGGTCATCGCCTTCGGACAATACGGTGTAAAACGCAGTGATCGAGCCACCGCCCTTCTCGGCGTTACCGGCCCGCTCCACCAGTTTTGGCAACTTGGCGAACACCGACGGCGGATAACCCTTGGTCGCCGGCGGCTCGCCGATGGCCAGGGCGATTTCCCGCTGGGCCTGGGCGAAACGGGTCAGCGAATCCATGAGCAACAGGACATTCTTGCCCTTGTCGCGGAAATACTCGGCGATGCGTGTGCAGTACATCGCGGCGCGCAGACGCATCAGCGGCGCATCGTCCGCCGGCGAGGCAACGACCACCGAACGCTTGAGGCCTTCTTCACCGAGGATATGCTCGATGAACTCCTTAACTTCACGACCCCGCTCACCGATCAGCCCGACGACGATAATGTCGGCCTCGGTAAAGCGGGTCATCATACCCAGCAGCACACTCTTACCGACGCCAGTACCGGCGAACAGCCCAAGACGCTGACCGCGACCGACCGTCAACAAACCGTTGATGCAGCGAATGCCTACGTCCAGCGGCTGGCTGATCGGGTCACGCTTGAGCGGGTTGATGGTCGGGCCGTCCATCGGCACCCAGTCTTCGGCTTTCATCCCGCCCTTGCCGTCCAGCGCACGACCGGCGCCATCAAGCACCCGACCGAGCATGCTCATGCCCATCGGCAAACGACCGGTATCGGCCATTGGCACCACGCGCGCACCCGGTGCGATGCCGGCGACGCTGCCGACCGGCATCAGAAAGACTTTGCTGCCGGAGAAGCCCATGACTTCGGCTTCAACCTGCACCGGGTGGTAACTGTCGTCGTTGATGACCATGCAGCGGCTGCCCATGGCGGCGCGCAAGCCCTCAGCTTCGAGGGTCAGGCCGACCATGCGCAGCAGGCGGCCTTCAAGGATCGGCGCGCCGGCGAGTTCCGTGGCCTCGGTGTAACCACCCAGGCGCTTGGCGAAACTGGTGCGATCAAGGCGCATCGGGGGTTTCCGGCTCTGGCTCCAGACCTGGCTCGGCCGGCTCGACCGCAGGCTTGCTGTCGACCGGCAGGTCAAGGCTCATGTCCGGCTCGGCCGGGTGCAGCGCTTGCTCATGCAATTGATCGAACAGCTTGTCCATGACCCGCGCAACGCGGGTTTCGACGGTGGCATCGATCCGGCTGTGTTCCGTCTCGACCCGGCAACCACCGGGCAACAGCGCCTCGTCCTCGACGATGCGCCAGGTTTCTTCATGGCGCTCGCGCAGGGCTTTGACCTGTTCGAAATCCTGCGGGTTGATGTACAGCCGCACATTGCCCACGCCCAGCGGCAACAGCTTGAGGGCCTCACGCATGACGTGTTCGATTTGCGTCGAGTCGATGGCCAATTCACGCTGAATCACCTGCCTGGTGATATGTTGCACCAGGTCGACCAGCGACTTTTCGATTTGGCTGTCCTGCTCGGCAATCGGCTCGAACAGATGACTCATCAGTTGCTCAAGGCCAGCAATCTTGGCGGCCAGGGCTACCTCGGCTTCCTGACGGACCCTGAGCGTGGTGCTGTGGAAACCTTCTTTCTCACCCGTGGCGAAGCCTTCGTTGTAGGCCTCCTGGCGGATGCTTTCGAGTTCTTCAAGGGTCAGTGGCTGGACTTCTTCCAGCGGCACTTCTTCCATTTCCGGCGGTTCGGGCTCTGGTTCCGGCTCAGGCTCCGGCACATGCGGGTCGAAGCTTGGCAGCGACCAGACGTCGAAACCACTGACCCCTTTGCCCCGGATCAGGTCGGTATTGGACTCATCATGTTTAGACGACATAGTGACCTTAGATCATCTCTTCGCCGCCCTTCCCGCCGAGAACGATTTCTCCGGCTTCGGCCATACGGCGGGCAATGGTGAGGATTTCTTTCTGCGCGGTTTCCACGTCGCTGACACGCACCGGGCCTTTGGCCTCGAGGTCGTCGCGCAACAGTTCGGCCGCCCGTTTGGACATGTTCTTGAAGATCTTTTCCTTGACGCCTTCGTCCGACCCCTTGAGGGCCAGCACCAGTACGTCGGAGGAGACTTCGCGCAGCAACGCCTGAATCCCGCGGTCGTCGACATCGGACAGGTTGTTGAACACGAACATGAGGTCTTCGATCTGACCGGACAGGTCTTCGTCGACTTCGCGGATAGAGTCCATCAGTTGGCCTTCGATCGAGCTGTCGAGGAAGTTCATGATGTCGGCCGCACGCTTGATGCCACCCAGAGTGGTGCGCGAGGCGTTCGAGTTGCCGGAGAACTGCTTCTCGAGAATCTGGTTGAGTTCTTTCAGGGCCGCTGGCTGCACGGTGTTCAGCGAGGAAACCCGCAGAATAATGTCCAGGCGCACCTTGTGGTCAAAGTTACCGAGTACTTCACCGGCCTGGTCCGGGTCGAGGTACGCCACGACGATCGCCTGGATCTGTGGGTGCTCGTAACGAATCACGTCGGCGACGGCGCGCGGTTCCATCCACTTCAGGCTGTCGAGGCCGCTGGTGTTGCCACCCAGCAGGATGCGGTCGATCAGGCCGTTGGCCTTGTCTTCGCCCAAGGCCTGGGTGAGCATTTTGCGCACGTAGTCGTCGGAGCCGACGCCCAGGCTGGTCTGGTCGCCGACGATGTCGACGAACTCGCTCATCACCTGCTCGACTTGCTCGCGGTGCACGTTACCCATTTGCGCCATGGCCACACCCACACGCTGGACCTCTTTGGGCCCCATGTGGCGCAGCACTTGGGCGGCGTCGGTCGAACCCAGGGACAGCAGCAGAATCGCGGCTTTATCGACCCGGGACAGTTTGGCGACAGCGGCTCGGTTATCACTCATCTGCGTTAATCCACTCTTTCACGACCTGGGCCACGCGACCCGGATCTTCTGCCACCAGACTCTTGATTGCATTCAACTGTGCGTCATAGCCTTCGCTCGGGCTCGGCAACAGGATGCTTTGCGGGCCGCCGAGGCTGACGCGGTCGTTGGACAGTTCGCCGTCCAGGCCGCCCATGCCACCCAACTCTACGTCGCTTCCCAGGCCAGCAAGCTGTTTGCCTTTGCCGCCACCGGTGATGTTGTTGAGCACCGGACGCAGCACACCGAACACCAGCACCAGGATGAACAACACCCCCAGCACTTGCTTGACGACGTCCCAGAACCAAGGCTGGGAGTAGAACGGAATATCGGCAATCACCTCACCGCGCTCAACGGAGAACGGCATGTTGATCACGCTGACGCTGTCACCACGGCTGGCGTCGAAACCGACGGCGTCCTGCACCAGGCGAGTAAAGCGCGCCAATTCATCGGCGCTCCAAGGCGCGCGGCTGGTTTCACCGTTGGCCGCGTTGATCTTGACCTGGTCATCCACCACCACCGACACCGACAGGCGATTCAAACGACCCTGCTGCTGCTTGGTGTGGCTGATGGAGCGATCAAGCTCGAAGTTCTTGGTGGATTGTTGACGCTTGTCCGCCGGGTAAGGTGCAAGCATGGGCTGGCCCGTGGCCGGGTCCATGATTTGCTGACCATTGGCATCGAGCAACGGCTGGCCTGGCTGCACCATGCCGGCCGACGCGGTAGCGCCGCCGGTTTTTGCGGCGCCGAAGCCGGCGACGGTGGCTGGTTGCTCAGGGCCCCCGGCACGCCTTGCGGGCCACTGCTGGCGGTACGTTGTTCGTTGACCGACTGCTCGCTGCGCAACGCCGGCTGGTCCGGGTTGAACTGCTCGGAGGTCGATTCGACGGCACTGAAGTCCACGTCGGCCGAGACTTCGGCTTTATACCGGTCATTGCCCAGCACCGGTTGCAGGATGTTGTGCACCCGCTGGGTGAGCATGCTTTCCATGCGGCGGCTGTAATCGAATTGCTTGCCGGCCATGGTCAGTTCGGAGTTCTCCGCCTGGTCGGACAGCAGGGTGCCCTTCTGGTCGACAACGGTGATCTGCGACTTGCTCAGATCAGGAACGCTGGTGGCCACCAGGTTGATGATCGCCAACACCTGGCCTGGCTCCAGGGAGCGACCGGAATACAGTTCAACCAGAATCGATGCACTTGGCTTGCGCTCATCGCGCACAAACACCGAGCTTTTCGGAATCGCCAGGTGCACGCGGGCACCCTTGACGTTGTTCAGGCTGGAAATAGTCCGCGCCAATTCACCTTCGAGGCCGCGACGATAACGGGTCGCTTCCATGAACTGGCTGGTCCCCAGGCCCTGGTCCTTGTCGAGGATTTCAAAACCGATGTTGCCGTCGCTGGGAGTGACACCAGCCGCCGCGAGCTTGAGCCGCGCGCGAGACACATCATCGGCCTTGACCAGCAAGGCGCCGGAGTTGGGTTCAACGGTATAAGGAATGTCAGCGGCGGCCAGGGTCTCCATGACCTGCTTGGCGTCCATACCCGCAAGACTGCCGTACAAAGGCCGATAGTCCGGCTGCTGCGACCACAACACCACGGCGAAGCCAATCGCCACGCTCGCAGCCAGGCCGACCAACAGGCCCACCTGACGCAACATGGTCATCTCGGAGAGGTTTTCCAGGAAGGACAACCCGAACAGCGGCGGTTTACCGTCTATCGGAGTGGCCTTGGCCGGAACATTATCGGCGACTGCTTCTGCCATGACTCAATCTCGTCCTTAAACCGGCATCTGCATGATGTCTTGGTAGGCCTGAACCAGCTTGTTACGCACTTGGGTCAACGCTTGAAAAGACACGCTGGCCTTCTGCGAGGAAATCATCACATCCGTCAGATCAACGCCGCTTTTGCCAATTTCGAAGGCACTGGACAGCTGATTTGACGCCTGCTGGGTGTCGTTCACTTTATTGACGGCCTGACCGAGCATGTCGGCAAAGCTGCTGCCACCCAATTCAGGGACTGCGGCAGTCGATTTTGGCGCAGACATGGCATCCATTTGCATGGAGCGCATGTCCAACATCAATCGATTAAATTCAATACCTTGGCTCATGGTCTACTCTCTCTGGCGACCCGCAATTTTTTGACACTCACTCGGCGGGTAGTGAGGTGTTAGCAACAAGGGTGCCAGCTCGGCGACCGCTTTAAACAAAAACCCATCCGCGCGCTCACTCCAATGATTTACGTCGAACGCGATCCGTAGCAGCTGGCGAAGCCTGCGTCCGGCTGCGCAGCAGCCGTGAAATCAGGCAACGCGGTGTTTCAGAAAGGCACGGGGCTCAGGTTTTGCGACTGCTACGCAGCCGGACGCAGCCTTCGGCAGCTGCTACAAACCGGACGCACCTTCGGCAGCTGCTACAAAATGGAGTCAGGTGGCAAACAAATAAGCTTCCACATCCATTCCGGCGTCGCGCATTTGCGCCAGTTTGTAGCGCAAGGTGCGCGGGCTGATGCCCAGGCGCTCGGCAGCCTCTTTGCGACGGCCGCGCTCGGAGCGCAAGGTGTCGATGATCATCTGGAACTCATGCCGGCGCAGGTCATCGCCCAGGGCGCCCGCCGATTCGGCTTCGACCTCCATGGCGGCACGCACGGGCGTTGGCGCCAATGCCGGCAGCGGCGCGCAGGCGACCGGCCCTGACAGGCAGAAATCCTGCGGCTGAATCAGCCCGCCCTGTTGCAGTATCAGCGCACGCTGGATGGCGTTATCGAGCTCGCGAACGTTGCCCGGCCACGGATAGCCGATCAGACATGCCTGAGCCTCGGGTGACAGCCTGGCCGCCGCATGCTTCATTTTATTGACGTGCTTGACCAACAGGCGCTCGGCCAGCGGCAGGATGTCGGCGGTGCGCTCGCGCAGTGGACGCCAGGCCAGTGGAAAAACCGACAGCCGATAATAAAGATCCTCACGAAAACGCCCCGCCGCCACTTCACCGGCCAGGTCACGGTTGGTGGTCGCCACGACCCGGATATCCAGACTGATCGGCTTGCGCGCGCCGACCCGCTCGACTTCGCGCTCTTGCAAAACGCGCAGCAACTTGGCCTGCAGGCCCATGGGCATTTCGGAAATCTCGTCGAGCAGGATGGTCCCGCCGTCAGCCTGTTCAAACTTGCCGGCCTGGGCCGCGATGGCGCCGGTAAACGAGCCTTTCTCGTGGCCGAACAACGTCGCCTCGAGCATGTTGTCGGGGATCGCCGCGCAGTTGATGGCAATGAACGGCTGGCTGGCACGATGGGAATGCTGGTGGATGTAACGCGCCAGCACTTCCTTGCCGGTGCCGGACTCGCCGGAGATCAATACCGTGGAATCACTGCGCGCCACTCGCGCGGCCAGCTCCAGCAGTTGTGCACTGGCCGGCTCGAACGCGATCGGCCCTTCGCCGTCAGCGGTACCGAGACTGCCCAGCGCATGGCGCGCCACCAGATCGAGCAAAGCCTTGGGCTCGAACGGCTTGACCAGATAATCCGCCGCGCCCTGACGCATGGCATCGACCGCCCGCTCCACCGCGCCATGCGCCGTCATCAGCAGCACTGGCAATTGTGGCTGGCGAGCCCGCAGCAAACCCAGCAACTGGTGGCCGTCCATGCCTGGCATGTTGACGTCGCTGACGACAAGGTTGAATGCCTCGCCGCCGACCGCCGCCAGCGCTTCTTCCGCCGAACCGACAGCCTTGAAATCGTGCCCCGCCAGCAACAGCGTATCGGCCAGTGCTTCGCGCAGCGCGCGGTCATCCTCGACCAGTAAAACCTTGATTGCCATGTCCTTCACTCCGCATCCGATGCGCTGGAAAACAACGGCAGGGACACCAGCGCACACGTGCCGCGACCGAGCCGCGAGCGCAAGTGCAATTCTCCCTGATGAGCACGGGCCACTGCCTTGACCACGGTCAGGCCGAGGCCAGTACCGGTGGTTTTGGTGGTGAAAAACGGTTCGCCCAGACGCGCCAACACTGCTTCATCGATCCCGCTGCCACTGTCGCTGATGCACAGGCGCAGGTTGTTGCCCCGGGTATAGAGGTGGACCTTGAGGCGCACCGCACCGTTGCTCGCCTGGATCGCATTCTCGATCAAATTCAGAATCGCCCCGACCAAGGTGTCGCGATTGCATAGCAACTCCCCGGCATGACTGTCGCACTGCCAACGGATCGGCAGCTCCTGAACATGGGTCAGGGCTGCGGCCTGCAGCGATTGCATCAGTTCTTTGGGCGTCACACGATTGGTCAGCGGCAGTTCGCCGCGAGCGAATACCAGCATATCGCGCACCTGATGCTCCAACTCGTGCAGGCGCTCTTTCAAGCGACCGGCGAATCGTTGCTGGGTGGCAACCGGCAATTCCTGCTCAGTCAAATGACTGGCGTAGAGCAAAGCGGCCGAGAGCGGTGTACGAATCTGATGGGCCAGCGAGGCAACCATTCGGCCCAGGGACGACAAGCGCTCATGGCGGGCCAGTTGACCTTGCAGCTGCCGGGTTTCAGTCAGGTCGTTGAGCAACACCAACTGGCCGGGCTCGGCATCCAGCGAGCGAGTGGCGATCGACAGGCGGCGGCCGTCCTTCAGGGAGATTTCATGACCGTCGTCTTCACGGGGCGCAAAGCAGCGAGCAATGACGTGACGCCACAGCTCACCTTCGAGCGGCAGGCCGAGCAACTCGCAGGCCGCCGGGTTGGCTTCGCGCACCATGCCCTGGGCATCGATGACGATAACGCCACCGGGCAACAGGTCGAGGAGGTTTTGCAGGCGGTTGGCCAGGCGTTCTTTTTCCGCCAGTTCCTGCATGCGTTGAGCGCTGACCACCGCCAGTTCGCCCTTGAGCTCGGTGACCCGGGCTTCGAGCATGCTGTAGGAGTCAGTCAATTGGCTCGACATCTGGTTGAACAGGGCAAACGCCTGTTCAAGGCCAAGCCGGCTTGCCTGTTCTACGGACGACGGTTGCCCCGAAGCGTCAGGGACGGAAGACATCTGGGCGGCTTGGGGCATCGTGCTCTCTCGCTTGGCTGACCGTCAGTGAAACGGAACGTTGCAAGAGATGTAGCAATACCCGTGCCTAAAAAAAACAGCCTATAAATGAAGGACTTGAAAAACAGGCGTCAATCATCTGCCTGTTCATCACCCTCACGACGACTCATGCCGTACTTGCGCATCTTCTCCACCAGGGTGGTGCGACGAATACGCAGACGTTCGGCGGCACGCGCCACGATGCCGTTGGCATCATCCAGCGCCTGTTGAATCAGCCCTTGCTCCAGACCACCGAGGTAGTCCTTCAGGTCCAGGCCTTCGGGCGGCAGCAATGCATTGGCACTGAAGTCCGGGGTATGACCGTTGATGGCCACCCGCTCTTCCAGATCGCTGCGCAGGCTGTCGACCAGTTGTTCGTCTTCGTCATCGACATAGCGGAATTTCTTCGGCAACTCGACCACGCCGATCACCCCGTACGGATGCATGATCGCCATGCGCTCCACCAGGTTGGCCAGTTCACGAACGTTGCCCGGCCAGCCGTGACGGCACAGGGACATGATCGCCGCCGAGTTGAAACGGATCGAACCACGCTTCTCGTGCTCCATGCGCGAGATCAACTCGTTCATCAGCAGCGGGATGTCTTCGACACGTTCGCGCAGTGGCGCCATCTCGATCGGGAACACGTTCAGGCGATAGTAGAGGTCTTCGCGAAAGGCGCCGATCTCGATCATGCTTTCGAGATTTTTGTGGGTCGCCGCGATAATCCGCACATCGGCGCTCTGGGTCTTGTTGCTACCCACGCGCTCAAAGGTGCGCTCCTGCAGGACACGCAGCAGCTTGACCTGCATCGGCAATGGCATGTCGCCGATTTCGTCGAGGAACAGCGTGCCGCCGTTGGCCAGCTCGAAACGCCCGGCGCGACTGGTGATTGCCCCGGTGAATGCGCCCTTCTCGTGACCGAACAGTTCGCTTTCCAGCAACTCGGCCGGGATCGCCCCGCAGTTGACCGGAACGAACGGCGCATCACGACGCTTGGAGTGGTAATGCAGGTTGCGCGCGACCACTTCCTTGCCGGTGCCGGACTCGCCGAGGATCAGCACGCTGGCATCGGTGTCAGCCACTTGCTGCATCATCTGACGGACGTGTTGAATCGCCCGACTGGTGCCGACAAGGCTGCGAAACAGATTGGGTTCACGGTGACGACCGCGCTCGCGGGCCTGGTCGTACATTTCGCGATAGACCTGGGCACGGTGCAGAGAGTCGAGCAATTTGCTGTAGCTGGGCGGCATTTCGAGGGTCGAAAGCACCCGGCGACGCTGGTCATCCGGCAGGTCAACGGAACAACTATCACCCATTAACAAAACCGGAAGGAACTCATCCCAGGTCGAGAGTGTCTTTAACAGGCCCAGAAGCGCACCAGGAGCACTAACCGTCCCGATCAGCACACAAATAACTTCACGGCTTGATGACAACGAGCCGACCGCCTGCTGCCAGTCATGGCTACCGCAGGGTAAATTTTCTTCACCGAGAAAATTTAAAATCACCGCCAAATCGCGGCGACGGACGCTATCGTCATCAATCAGCAGAATTTTGGTTTCACGCCACATGCAATAGCAACTTCCCTAGTCAACTCAATGCCCGAAATGAGGGGGCAAGCTAGACGCTTGCAGACACGTTATGCCTGTAGACGTCTGAAATCTGGTACCAGCCACTAGTTAAGTCAAAAAACCGTGCACAGTCAAATTTATGGCGCACTATGTTTGGATTAACCCGGGATTAACCAAACAGATGGTAAACCTTTGCGGCGTTGCGCGCTTGCTGGATCTGAGACATCTCGTCGACTATCGCCTGCCTCTCCCCCATGGCCACCTCAAGCAGCTGCTTGTAGACATGCAGCAGCTCCTCCAGATTACCGCGCAACGCCACCTCGTCCAGCGAAGCCTCACTCAAGACATCTTCCATGCAGGAACGGCAATCCAGGTCCAACTGACCGATCGCCTCCCAGTTGCGCTCGGCCAGGGCACCGACCAGCGCTTCACGGGTTTGTTCGATTCGCTGCAATACAAGACTCATGGTGATCTCCTTAAAACTGCGGACCTGGCGCGGCGATGGCATCCCAGCCTTCTTTGACCGTGCGCAGCAACCCGGCGACTTCATCGAGAATCCGCGGGTCGCTTTTGATGTTTGCCTCGGCGAGGCGCTTCATCATGTAGATGTACAGGCTGTCTAGCTCGCTGACGGCCTCTGCGGAATTTTCCAGGTCCAGGCCTTCACGCAAGCCACCGACAATGCCGACGGCCTTGCTGATCGCCACACACTTGGCAGGAACGTCTTTACGCACAATGGCCCCCTTGGCTTGGGCGATGCGGTCCAGACCACCTTCCATCAGCATTTGCACCAGCCGGTGCGGACTGGCTTCGGACGCCTGGGCCTGCGCCCCCACCTTCTGGTATTGCCGAAGGGCTAACATCGGATTCATGTTCTACCTCATTGCCACAATGACTCGTATGACCAGTGTATCGCCTGCGAGCCAAAAAACTTTAGATCAAAAGACAAAAACCCGGCGCACGCCAGAAGGCGTAGCCGGGTTTTTGTCGTCAGCTCATAACTAGCTAGAGGACTTCTGGGCGTTCAAGGAAGCGAAGAACGAGGTGATGTTGGTCGCCGTCGCCTTCATCTGCCCGACTAACAGGTCCATGGCGTTGTATTTGGCCGTCAAGGTCGCCGTCAGACTGGTGACGTGCAGATCCAGTGTTGCTTGCTGCGCCGAAATGCTCTTGGCCACACTGGTCAGGTTGGTGCTGCGCTGATCGAGCAACCCGCCTGTCGCGACATAAGGATCGATTGCCTTGCTCATGCGCGACAGCAAGCCGTTGTTAGCGTCCGTACCACCGAACAACTGCTGCACCTGACCACTCATGCCATTGCTGCTCATGGTCTTGGTAAACGAGGCGCTGTCGAACGTCAGGTTGCCGGTAAACGCGTCCGTCATCACACCGATCTGCGACAGAACAGACAATGGCCCTGCGGCACCCGGAGCAGTCAACACGCCACGCATGTCCGAAATCAGCGAGCGCGGCAGGGAATCACCGGTGAACGCAGCCGAAACGGTCGGGTTGCCATCGGCATCCGCCGTCGCCGTGGTGAGGGTATCAATGGTCTTTTTCAGCGTGTTGTAAGAGTCGACAAACGCCTGAATCGAGGTCTGCAAACCGGTGGTGTTGGTTGCAACGGTGACGATAGCAGGCGTTTGGCTCGCGCCCGAGCCCGGGCTCACGGAAGCCAGGTTCAGCGTCAAGCCACTGATTGCACCCGTCACGGTATTGCTCTTGCTGCTGACTGCCAGACCGTCGATGGTCAGATTCGCATCCGTAGCAATCCCGTTGACAGCCCCTGAGGAACTAGCCGTCGGGGTAGCTCCCATCGGCTGGGTGCCGTCGATTTCAAGACCGGCGATACCGCTGACCGTCAGGTCGGAACCTGAACCGGTCTTGTTCGAACTGATCACCAGTCGCGAGGAACCGCTACTGTCGGTCACGATGTTGGCCGAAATACCGTTGACTGCCTGCGCGGTGTTGATCGCGTCCCGGGTGCTCTGCAACGTCGCATTGGCCGGAATCGTGACGTTGTAATCAGTGCCATTCTGACTGATTTTCAGAGTACCACTCGGAATGGCACTGGCGGCACCGCCGGAGAAAGCAGCACTGGCAACTTTCGACCCCGTGGCCAGATTCTGCACAACTACGCTGTAATTACCCGCAACCGCTGTGTTATCCGAGGTTGCAGCCAGGATCGAGGTATTCCCCGAAGTCGCGGTAAAACCCGCAAATGCTGGAGTGGTCGTGCTGTTAAGGTTAGCCAGCGCGGTCTGAAATGCCGCCAGCGCACTTTTCAAGGAACCGACACCGGAAATCTTCAGGGTGTTGGTTTTGGTCTGGGTATCAATTTGCGTCTGTTTGGCCGATTTGTCGGAGTTGACCAGCGCGGTCACGATCGAACCGATATCAAGACCGGACCCTAGACCCGCACCCGGTAAAATTGGACTTGCCATGTGCATCTCCCTTTCTGTGTTTCGCCGGTCTTTTGACCACTATGCGTAGCCAATGATCCAGCAAACACGTTTCATGCCAGTATCAGGCTTTGGCGTCGAACAATACGTTACTGGCATTGTGAAGGCTTTCAGCCAGTTTCATTGCTTCGGCCGATGGAATCTGCCGAATGACTTCACCAGACTCGCTGGCGATCACCTTGACGATGACCTTGCCAGAGGTTTCATCAATGGAAAACTCCAGGTTACGCTGGACCGACTGAACGAACTTTTCGATCTCCTGAACGGCCGTTTTCAACTTATCCGAATTGTCCGACTTGTCCGAATCCGAGCTTTTAGCCGCTGCAGTGACAGCCTTGATACTTTCAGCGCCAAGTTTATCGGCCGGCTTATCGGTAGTGCTGACCGTAGGTTGCGCGGCCGGGTAAGACAAGTTCAGCTTTACGCTCATGTCCATGACCATCACCTCTTAAACGGAAAAAGCGAGAGAGTACGCAAGCGCACTCCCCCGCCAAAACCCAATCCGATCTTACTGAAGCAGTTTCAGTACAGCGGATGGCAGCTGGTTAGCCTGGGCCAGAACAGCGGTGGAAGCTTGTTGCAGAGTTTGCTGTTTGGTCAGGTTAGCTGTTTCTGCGGCGAAGTCGGTATCTTGTACGCGACCTTGTGCAGCAGTGGTGTTTTCCACGATGTTTTGCAAGTTGGCGATGGTGCTGGTCAGACGGTTTTGCGAAGCACCCAGGCTAGCGCGAGTGCTGTTGATGGTCGCAATTGCAGCATCGATCGCAGTGATTGCGTTGTCGATGTTAGCCGCGGCGCCCGAAACGCTTGCACCGGTCAGAACAACAGTACCGCTACCTACCGACAGGCTGACGGCGTCGAACTTGGAGCTCAGTACCAGGTCGATGTGGTTAGCCGAACCAGTGTTTGCGCCCACTTGCAGGGTAACGGTGCCAGCCGAACCGTCCAGCAGGTTTTTGCCGTTCAGGTTGGTGGAAGCGGAGATACGGGTCAATTCGTCAGACATCTGACTGAATTCAAGGTTGGTAGCGGTCTGGTCAACGCTGCCGTTGGTACCGGTACGTGCTTTAACAGCCAGTTCACGCATACGCTGCAGGATGTCAGTCGAAGCTTGCAGCGCGCCTTCAGCGGTCTGAGCAACGGAGATACCGTCGTTGGCGTTCTGGATCGCCTGGTTGCCACCACGGATCTGGGAAGTCATGCGGGTTGCGATCTGCAGGCCGGCGGCGTCGTCTTTAGCGCTGTTGATACGCAGGCCGGAGGACAGGCGCTGCATCGAAGTCGACAGAGCATTGGAAGCATTGTTCAGGTTCTTCTGAACGTTCAACGACGTAGTGTTGGTGTTTACTGTTAATGCCATGACGAATTCCTCGTTGGTTGGGTACTGCGGCTTCCGGCCCTGGCAACCGCCGGGTGTGGCCTAGAGAACCTTCGTAATAGTTATCGTCGGGTTGGCAGGTTGCTTGAGGGCTTTTTGAAAAAATTTTGCCATCACCCTGCCATCCCTTGGAAAACAAGGGCTTGATGCCCTCTCAACCACGAAAAAATGACGTCATAAAACCGTCCACACCCCCAACCTGTAGGCCAGAGCCGTTGGTCGCCCTCAGACCTGAACACTTTCCAGCAAATCAATCAGCTCATATTCCATGAAATCGGCCAGTCCCAACCAATCCTGACGCTCCTGGCAGGCCAGCATGTGGGTCAGTACCTGCGCCCACGACGGCTGAACATCCTGAGGCGCGGACGATAAAAGCTGCTGCGCTTCATCGAATACATCCACCATGATCAGCGCCGCCTCGACATCGCGCCCCAACCGAAACAATCCGGCGCAGTGGCGGCACGCGCTGATGCACTTCGCCAGCGCACTCATTGCACAAACTCCTGATTGAATTGCGTACCGACGATCATTGCCCCTGCCCGGCTGCTGTTAAGGAAAGTCACCTCTGGATGCCTGGCGATATAACGCTCCAGCACACACAGGTAGCCGCGAAAATTCAGCTGTGTCCTGACCTGTTCGCCATGCCCATCACGGACCCAATGTCGAGCCTGATCCACGGCTGGCCCCAGGTCGCCGTCATTCCACCCGGCGTGGGTCTTGTTCATCGGGAAGGCAAAGTCGGCGCCGAAAAGGGTAATGCACGTGGCGCCCATCTTCACGGCCAGGTCCACCGCAGGGTGAATCACGCTGCCGCCCGCATGCAGTTCGGCCCGGGATGCTGCTGACGCAACATCGCGTAGATGGGGCTGGCGGTGTAAGCGCCATACCGTTTGCCCTTCCAGGCCTTCAGCACCGCCGGATCGCTCATGGGCAGGTACACCAACGGGATGCCGTCGGACTCCTCAAAAGGCAAGTGCCGAAAGCTGATGAGCTGGTCGAGCGTCACGACCAGATCGGGGATGATCCCGTGCTTGCGCAAAGGCCGATAGGCGGTGTCGACACAGATGAACAGCGGCCGCTCGGCCTGCCCGCGCACCGCCGCCAGCCTCGCGAAATGTCCTTCCAGTGTCGGTCCGGTGCCAATCACATAGATTTCGCGGCCGGTGCAGGTGGCAAACAACTGCGCCACATCGGCATCCGCGAGCAGCACGTCCAGGCAATCCTGCAAGCGCTGCTGAATGGCCGGCAATTGCGGGTCGAAGTCGCGATTGTTGAAACTTAGGTGGACTTCGTTGACCAGCCGATCACGAATCTTGGCGTTGAAGTCGTCCGCCAGCAGCATTTCCGCCGGCAGGGCGAAAAACGGCGAGTAGATATCCGCATGATCCCCGGCATACAGCAGCTCCACCCGTGGGTCATCGAGCCAGTGCCGCTGATCGAGCAATTGCAGCACCAGCGCAAACAGCGCGCCGTTGAGGATGTGCACGTACAGGCGCTCAAGCTCGGAACGCTCCAGCAGGACCGTTGGCAAATCCCCAAGGCCGGTGCCGTAGACATGCAACTGCGCCTTGCCAGTCGGCAGACTGGTCGCCTGCACACGGGCTTCGTGGAAACGGTCATGGCGACTGGTGAGCTGGATGCCGCCAATGCTCAGCGTCGAAGCCAGGCCCTCGGACAATTCGGCCTGGACCGACGTGCTGTCCTCCAGCATCAACCGCGTGTGCAACGCCGGCCAGCGGCGCTCTATCACCTGAGCATTATCTTCAAAGCATTCGCTCATGCTGCCTCGCTTTTCATACAGGCAAAAAAATAGCGTTCAAGGTAAACCCTTGAACGCTATTTTTGTATTGGCCTTACAACTTTTAATGACCGCTGAACAACCCTGTAGGAGCTGCCGAAGGCTGCGATCTTTTGATCTTGAGCTGTTCTTTTCAGAGTGCAGAAAAACAGGATCAAAAGATCGCAGCCTTCGGCAGCTCCTACGAAGCGTGGTTCAAGGACGATAGATAATCGCCGAGCCCCACGACAGTCCCACACCAAAACCGCTCAGTGCTACGCGCTTCCAGTTGGAGTCCAGGACGTGTTTTTCCAGCAGTAACGGAATACTCGACGACACGGTATTACCGGTCTCGACCATGTCCTTGATGAACTTCTCCGGCTCGCCTTCGAACCGGCGGGCCACCGCATCGACAATCGCCGCACTGCCCTGGTGGATGCAGAAGGCATCGATATCGTCAGCCTTCAGGCCAGACTCGTCGAGCAACTCATGCAAATGCGCCGGGACTTTAAGCAGCGCAAAATTGAAGACCTGACGACCGTTCATATAGAACACGCCATCGGTAACCTTCAAGTGTGGTGCGCCGGAACCGTCGGTGCCGAACTTGGCCTTGCCGAGTTGCCATGGCGCGTCTTCGCCCATCCAGGTCGCAGTGGCGGCGTCGCCGAACAGCATGGTGGTGTTACGGTCCTCCGGATCGACGATCTTGGAGTACGGATCGGCAGTCACCAACAAGCCGTTCTTCAGGCCTGTGGCTTCCATGAAGCCCTTGATCGCGTAGATGCCATAGACGTAGCCCGAGCAGCCCAGGGAGATATCGAACGCTGCCACGGTGGTCGGCAGGCCCAGTTTGTCCTGAACGATCGCAGCGGTGTGCGGCAGGCCTTCTTCGTCACCGTTCTGGGTGACGACGATCAGCACATCAATGGCTTCACGTTTCAAATCGGGGTTGTTGGCGAACAGCGCGTTGACTGCTTCGACACACAGGTCCGAGGTTTCTTGCGCGGCGTCTTTGCGCGGCAGGAAGGCCGAACCGATCTTGCCCAGGATGAATTCTTCATCCTTTTCGAATTTTGCACCTTGTGCGTAATTGTCCACGCCGGCTACAGGAACGTAGCTCGCAATGCTTTTTATGCCAATCATTACGGCTTCCCAATAATAAACAGCCCAATACCACCGCTCGCAAGGATTCGAGGGGCGCCGACAAACAGAGATTTTCAGTCGCCCGCAACGGGCGACAGCGGGAAGCGTAAAGGGCTATCACTGGACCCGATAAAGGGCCAGGCGCCATCTTCCCGGTCAATACAATACAGTGAAGATGCGCGTTATGACTCACAGGTCACGCTATTTCGCCGAATCAGCCCTACAAGGGTTATTCGACCAACGACCAGTCCAGCGCTGTTCCGCGCTTGATGGCCTGGCGCGCACGGCGGCCCAGCAGGGTTTCAGCGTGCTTGGGGGCCAACCCCAGACCCGGGCGGATGGCCCGCAGATTTTCAGCGGTGAAGGGTTCACCGGCGGCCATGTCCCGGGTGACGTAAAGCGAGCGCCGGTACACCAGCGACTTGCGCTCGGCCTCGGTCACGCCGTAATGCACCTGCCCCATCGCCTGCCAGGCGCGCTCGGTTTCGATCACCAGGCTGGCCAGTTCTGCCGGCTCCAGGGAGAAACTGGCGTCGACCCCACCGGCGGCACGGTCGAGGGTGAAGTGTTTTTCCACCACCGTAGCCCCGAGCGCCACCGCCGCGACAGACACACCGACACCCATGGAGTGATCGGACAGCCCGACTTCACAGCCAAACAATTCGCGCAAATGCGGAATCGTCCGCACATTGCTGTTGGCCGGCGTCGCCGGGTAAGTGCTGGTGCACTTGAGTAGCACCAGGTGCTTGCAACCAGCCTCGCGGGCGGCGCGCACGGTTTCGTCGAGTTCGGCGATGCTGGCCATGCCGGTGGAGATGATCAGCGGCTTGCCGGTGGCGGCAACCCGGCGAATCAGCGGCAGGTCGGTGTTTTCGAAACTGGCGATCTTGTAGGCCGGTACGTCGAGGCTTTCGAGAAAGTCCACGGCGGTGTCGTCGAACGGCGTGGAGAACGCCAACATGCCCAACTCTTTGGCCCGAGCGAAAATCGGTGCGTGCCATTCCCACGGTGTGTGGGCCTTCTCGTACAACGCGTACAACGAAGAACCGGCCCACAGGCTGTTGGGGTCCTTGATGAAAAATGCCCCTTCATCCAGGTCCAGGGTCATGGTCTCGGCGGTATAGGTTTGCAGCTTCAAGGCGTGGGCGCCGGCCCTGGCGGCGGCTTCGACGATTTGCAGCGCCACGTCCAGCGACTGGTTATGGTTGCCGCTCATTTCGGCAATGACGAACGGGGGCGCATCGGCACCGATCAAACGCTCGCCTATCTTGAAGCTAGTCATTACGGTGATCCTTTAAAACACGGGTGAACACGCAAGCACTCTGGGTGAAACCGGCGTCGCGAAAAAGACTCAGCGACGGCTGGTTGGCGGGCAATACCTGAGCGGTGATGCTTTGCAGTTGCGGCCAGAGGGCGCTCACGAAGGCTTCGCCACGAGCCAGCAACGCCCTGCCCCAGCCCAGGCCGAAACGGCCTTCGAACAGATAAATCGAGACTTCGGCGCTCAACCCGTGAAGGTCATAACGCAGCGCCCCGACCGGACCATCGCCCGCTTCGGCAATCAGCAGCAATCGCTGCGGATTGCCCAGGCTGGCGGCCAGCCAGGCTTGATGCGCTGGCCAATCAATCAGGCGCCTATCCAGAGACCAACGGCGCACCGCCTCGGCATTGCGCCCATCAAACAACAATCGCGCATCGTCAGGCGTCGCCTCGCGCAACGGCAATACCGCACCGACCAACGCGGCGGCCACGCGCTGCGCGCCACGACCATCGACCCATTGCCGGGAACGCTCGGCCAGACTTTGACGCAACCCCTGATTACCCGCGACAAAACCGATGGCCAGGCGCAACTGCTCGACGCTGATCTGCTCACGCGCCCCGAGGAACACATGAGCGCCCGACGTCGCCATGACCTCGCCGTTGGCCTGCTGATTATTCGACACGGCAATGCAGATCGTCGGCAGGCCCATGGCGGCCCGCTCCCAACTGGTACCGCCACCGGCACCGACAAACAGGTCGGCCTCGGTCATCAATCGGTAAAAGTCGCTGACAAAACTGTGCAACCGCCAATTCGGATGATCGATCGCCAGTGCTTGCATCTGGTCCCAGGCCGGGTTGTCGGCGCCGGCGACGAAGTCGACTTCCAGCGCATGAAAATCCGCCAGCGCCAACATCGCGTGATGGGTCTGCATCGCCGCATCAAAGCCGCCGAAATTCACCAGCACACGTTTGGCCTGCGGCTTGATTGCAATCGCCGGGCAGCAGAATTCATTGCGCAGCATGGCGAAGCGTGGTCCGAGCAAGGTCTGGCAATCCGGTTTAAGCAACGTAGCGTAAGCCGCTGACGTGCCCGACAGATTCTGATTAAGCAGCAAGTCGACGCTGTAGGTGCGCGTCGCCAGATCATCCACCGCCGCGATCCGTGGCGCCCAGCGGCGAGCCGCCGTCTGCCAGCGATGATCAAGGCCGTAGTGGTCGACGATGATCCAGTCGAAGGCCGGATGCTGTTCCAGCGCCTGGCCTAATGCAGCAATATCTGCCTGCCATGGCAGCATGGCTTCGATGGCCTGCTGCGGGTCTTCATCGGGGTAACGCTGCGCCAGCGCGAAGGTTTCAAAACCCTCGGCGGCGAGACTGTCGAGCCGATGGCCCGGCAACTGGCGACAGGCAAACGCCACGTGCACGCCCTGCTGGCGCAACACCCTGGCCAGGGTCAGGCAGCGGGCAATATGGCCACTGCCAATGGTCGGCGAGGCGTCAGCGCGGATCAGTACTCTCATTTCAGCTCACCACCAGCCTTCAACGCGGCGTACAGATATTCGGCGCGCTTCCAGTCTTCGAGCGTATCGATGTCCTGCACCAGATAACGTGGCAGGATCACCGGCAGGCTTTGGCTTGAATACAACACCTCGCCATGCAACCAGGCACTGCTGCGCCCCCAGTAAAACTGCCCGGCGTCCTGATAAGCCGGCGGCAGATCCTGGGAACGTGTCTGGCGAAATTCCGGATACAAAGCGGTCAATGCACCCTGATCATCAAGGGTCATCGCACGCTGCACCGGGAAACCGAAATCACACACCGAGAATGCAAAAGACCTGTCCGGATGCTGCTGCAACAGGCTCAAACCCTCTTGCAGAAATCGCGCTTGCAACAGCGGCGCCGTGGCATAGATACAACAGGCGAGATCAAAGTCCCGACCCTGTCGCTGCAGTTCTTCCAGGGCATGTGCAATCACCGCCGCCGTACCGGTGAAATCATCCGCCAGCGCTGCCGGGCGCATGAACGGCACCTGCGCACCGCAGGCCCGAGCCAACTCGGCGATTCCCTCGTCATCGGTGCTGACCACCACCTGAGCGAACAGTCCCGAATCGAGGGCGGTTTTAATAGAACGGGCAATCATCGGCACGCCGTCGAACGGCTTGAGGTTCTTGCGCGGTATGCGTTTGCTGCCACCGCGGGCCGGGATGATTGCGACGTTGTTCAAGGGCGTTTTTCCAACAGGAACCAGGTGATGTCGTCCACCGGGAATTGCGGGTCGCGGTGGTAACCGAAACCGTAGTCGAGCAGTTGCAGATCATCGTAACGATCGAGCATTTCACCGGCAAAATCACGTTTGAACAACTTGCCGCTGTTGCCGCGATACGACACTTCGACCGGCGCCGGGTTGTAGTACTCGGCGATCAGGATGTAGCGCTGGCTCAACGCATACAACTGGTCATACGCGGCCGCCAGCAACTCGTGCGCCAGATGGATCAGCACGCCTTTGCTCAGGGTCAGGTCGAAGGTGCGCTCGCGGGGGAAATCGAACAGCGAACCCTGCCAGATCCGGGCGATCCCCAGTGCCTGGGCCTGGGCGCAAGCGCTTTCGTTGATCTCCACGCCGAACAGTTCACATTGCGGCAACAGCTGACGCAGCGCCTGCAAATTGTTGCCGGCATTGGTGCCCAGTTCCACCAGGCTTTCGATTCGCCCGGCGCGGGTCAAGGCCTTGGCAAACAAGGCCAGGTTGGCGGCTACCAATGGTTGCCCGACGTTGCGGTCAACGTACTGGTTACCGAAGTCGCCCTGCCAGAATTTTTCCTGCTCACTCAGTTCGCGCATTGCACAGTTCCCATTCACTCATCACCAAGGCCTGGTGCTATCCCCGTAGGAGCTGCCGAAGGCTCGGGCCGCGTTCGGACGATCTTTTGATCTTGTTTTTCGGCATATCGAAAAGATCAAAAGATCAAAAGATCAAAAGATCGCAGCCTTCGGCAGCTCCTACACAACCTTCAACGTTATTTATTCAGTCAGCCGTCGCAGCTGCTCGACCACAAAGTCCTGTTGCTCGTCGCTGAGCAACGGAAACAGCGGCAGGCTGAGCGCCTCGGCGTAATAACGCTCAGCTTCCGGGAAATCGCCTTCAGCGAAACCCAGGTCACGATAGTAAGGCTGCAAGTGCACCGGAATGTAGTGCAGATTCACCCCGATCCCGGCCGCTCGCAAGCCTTCGAATACCTGACGATGGCTGAGGTTGATGCGATCAAGCTGCAAGCGCACCACATACAGGTGCCAGGCTGACTCGGCTTCTGGCTGAGGGCTGGGCAAGGTCAGCGGCAAGTACGCCAGCAGGCGGTCGTAGCGGGCCACCAGCTCACGTCGGCGTTCGATAAAGTCATCGAGCTTGTTCAGTTGCGACAGCCCGAGGGCGGCCTGCAAGTCGGTGATCCGGTAATTGAAGCCCAGTTCCACTTGCTGGTAATACCACGGACCGTGGCTGGGTTCGGTCATTTGCGCGGGGTCGCGGGTCATGCCGTGGCTGCGCAAGCGTTGCAGGCGCTCGGCCAGGTCCCGGCGATTGGTCAGCACCATGCCACCTTCGGCACTGGTGATGATTTTCACCGGGTGAAAACTGAACACCGTCATCGCCGCGAAATCACCGCAGCCCACCGGCCGGCCGGCATAGGACGCACCGACCGCATGAGAGGCATCCTCAATGATCATGAAACCATAACGCTCGGCCAGTTCAGCGAGCATGCGCATGTCGCAGCTCTGCCCGGCGAATGCCACCGCGACCAACACCTTGGGCAGCGTGCCGTTGTCTTGCGCCGCTTCCAGCCTGGCCTTCAGCGCGTAGGCATCGAGGTTCCAGGTCAGCGGATCGATGTCGACGAAGTCCACCTCGGCGCCACAGTAACGACCGCAATTGGCCGAGGCCAAAAAAGTATTCGGCGTGGTCCACAAACGATCACCCGGCCCAAGCCCTGCGGCCAGGCAAGCAATGTGCAGCGCCGCCGTGGCGTTACACACCGCCACCGCGAAATCAGCCTGGCAACGTTCAGCCACGGCCTGTTCGAAGCGCTCGATGGTCGGCCCCTGGGTCAACCAGTCGGACTGCAACACGCTGACTACCGCGTCGATGTCGGCCTGATCGACGCACTGCCGACCATAGGGGATCATGCCGGCAGCCCCGCATGCAGATCAGCGATCTGGCCGACCGAGAGGAAATGCGGGTTGGTGTCGGAGCGGTACTCGAAGTCCTCAGTCACCGGTTTGCCCTGCTCGCCCGACTTGTCCACGGCAAAATCCACGTCGACGCTGGTGAAGCGGATCGACGGCTGGATGGTGTAGTGATCGGCGAACTCCAGGGTCATGCGCGCATCGTCCAGCGGCACCATCAGTTCATGGAGTTTTTCCCCCGGACGAATCCCCACGGTTTTGTGCGGCAAGTGCTCGGCCATGCCCAGCGCCAGGTCGACAATACGAATCGACGGGATCTTCGGCACGAACACTTCACCACCATGCATCCGGGCAAAGCTGTCGAGCACAAACTGCACGCCGTGATCGAGGGTGATCCAGAAGCGCGTCATGCGTTCGTCGGTGATCGGCAGTTCGGTCGCGCCTTCGTTGATCAACTTGCTGAAGAACGGCACCACCGAGCCTCGTGAGCCGGCGACGTTACCGTAGCGCACCACGGCAAAACGGGTTTGTTGTTCACCGGCAATGTTGTTGGCGGCCACGAACAGTTTGTCCGACAGCAGCTTGGTGGCGCCGTACAGGTTGATCGGGCTGGCCGCCTTGTCAGTGGACAGCGCGACCACTTGCTTGACGCCGTTATCGATGGCGGCGGCGATGATGTTTTCCGCGCCGTTGACGTTGGTCCGAATGCATTCGGTCGGGTTGTATTCGGCGGCCGGCACTTGCTTCAGAGCCGCGGCATGCACCACGTAGTCGATGCCGCGCATGGCCTGGCGCAAACGCTCGGCATCGCGCACATCACCCAGGAAGTAGCGCATGCACGGCGCGTTGAACGTCTGTTGCATCTCGTACTGTTTGAGCTCATCACGGGAGAACACCACCACCCGCTTGGGCTGGTATTGCTCCAGCAAGCGACGGATAAAGTTGCGCCCGAACGAACCGGTGCCGCCCGAGATGAAAATCGATTTACCGTTGAACATGCCGTGAATCCTTTTAGGCGAGCAACTGCGCCCAGTTGATCGGGGTGCTTTCGCCCAGCGTGAAACCTTTACCCGTCAGCGCCAGGTTGGCGTTGTAGGCAGAGTCCTGAGCGAAGGCGGCGGACCATTTTTCATGCAACGCAGCAAGGGCTTGCGGCGCCTGCGGCACCTCGCCCGCATGAAGCACCTGAACCAGCGGCGTCCATACGGTGAGGTAACCGGCGTGACCAGCCTTGAGGCACAGATCGACATCACTGAAACCTTCGGCGAAGGTCTGGTCGTCCAGACCGCCCAAGGCGTCGAACAACTCTTTGCGCACCATCAGGCAGGCCTTCGATACGGCTGAATAATTCTGCTCCACGAGCAGTCGTTGCATGTACCCGCTGGCGTCGTGTTTTTCCCCGACGAAGGCCGAGCCGACACCGCCGTTCAGGCCCAGGATCAGACCGGCCTGAGAGATATTCCCGTCACGATCAACCAGCTTGGCGCCGACGATGCCGACTTCCGGACGCTGGGCGTGATTGAGCAACGACTCGATCCAGTTCGGGTTGACCACTTCACCGTCAGCCGCCATCAGCACCAGGTATTCGCCCTGGGCCTCTTGACTGGCGGCGTTGCACAAGGCCGTTTCGCTCAACGGTTGATCGGCATACAGCACCTGCACCTTGGCGTTCTGCAAAGAGCCCAGCCAATCATTGACGGCAGCCGACTGATTCGGGTTTGCCGCGATCAGCACTTCATAGCGGGTGTAACGGGTTCTGAGCAGCACGCCGTCCAGGCAGCGCTGCAGCGCGGGCAGATCATCCCCGGCAGGCACGATGATCGACACCAGCGGACGCTCGGCATGGCGGTAATCGACCTGATAAGTGCCTGGCGACGCCGAAGTAATTTTGGCCTTGTAGCCGCGATTGCCCAAGTGACGCAGCAGCGCCTGACGCTCGTCGGCGTTTTCTTCCAGACCAGGCGCCTGGGTGATCAGCAGCGGCTCATCGAGATGAGCAAGACCGTTGAGGCCACCCTGCTCGATGAGACGCAGCAGCAAGTCGAATTCCAGCGCCTTGCTGAAGTCGGCCTGATAACCACCGACCTCAAGCAACACGTCCCGACGGATCAGCCAGTGCCGAGCCATCAGCGCTGGCAGACTTTGCAGCAGGTCGAGGTTGAAGCCAGGGCGGAATACGTCCACCAGCGCGCCGTCGGCCTTGCGCTGGATTTCGTCGGTGGCGACAGCACGGACATCACCGACGGACATCAACTCCAGGCTGGCGCGCAGCAAGCCGCTGGCAGTGAACTCGTCACCCGCTTGCGCCAGCAGCAGCCAGTCACACGGCGATTGGCGAGCGCTCTGGTTCAGCTTGTCGACGAAGTTGCTCTGCGTGACCCGGACAAAGTGCAGGGTGTTTTGCGCAGTGGTCGCCGCGGGTGGTTCACCGACGGTAAGCACCACAATCTTGAAGGCTTTGCTGCGACCTTCGACCAGGCTGTCGAGGGTGACCTGCAACTGGTCGATATTGTTCTCGAGGTCGAGGACAAAGATGCCGAACTGCGGGCCGCCGCCGTTGGCGGCCAGATGCCGGGCAATCGCCTCGGCCTGATCGGCATCAGGCTGACGGGGTGCCAGCCATTTGAGCAGACGCACGGACAGCATCTTGTCGAAGGCCGGGTGATGGGCCTGGACCGATACGGCCTCGAGGCGCCCAAGCCAGTCATGCATGGTTTGCGCGTCCTCTTCCTCGCCCAGTAACTCGAGTTGCGCAGCCAGGCGCTTGACCACGCAGCGGTTGAACGCATTGCAGTCATGGGCCATCCACAAACGGTCGACCACACTTTCCGGGGTATCGTTATTGCGCGCGCGCAGCAAGTGTTCCTGCTGTGTCCACACGCCTTCCAGGCCTTGCAACTGAACACGACCCGCCGGCATGGCGTGCAGCAGGAATTCAAAGTGAGCCAAATGATCGAAAAACGCCTGATTGTAAAACGGCATTTCGATGTACTGTTTCGGGCCGAAACGACGTTGGGGAACGGTCTCGACACTGGTCCACGATGATTCGATGATCAGTTCGGCGGTCAGAGCACGCCCTGTACGCAGGCTATCGGCCAGCGCCGCGAAGCTTTCGAGCACGAACGGCACACCCTGCTCAGGCTCCAGATCACGAATCTGAGTGGGCAGCCCGGCCAGAAAACCGGCGAATTCTTCACGCTCGGCGACCGATTTGGCGTCGGTAAAAGCCAGCGAGTGAAAGATCTCGGTTTTATGGTCGGATTGCTCGTAGTTGATTTCACGCACTACATAGCCGATCGGCAGGATTCGTACCTTGCCACGGGCCAGCATGTAATACGTATGGCCGACTTCCTGCCACTGGAAGATCGTGTTCTGCGGCATGGCGTGGTACCAGTCACGCAGAAGTGCGGTGCGCTGGACGGCGTAGAACGGCGGGATGTATTGCGACATGTAATCCAGGATCCGGTCCTGGGCACATTCAGCCGAATAATCTTCACAGACTTTCTTGTCGCGGCGGTAGTAACTAACGCTGTTGGCCAGTGCCAGATACATCATGCTGTAGCCATGGCACAGGCTGTAATCGGGGTTGGCCGCCATGAATTCGGTGGCCTCGTACAACGCGTCATGTACCAGGAAGTCGTCGTCAGCGGCGAACACCATGAACGGTGTCGTGACTTGCTCTACGCCATACGCCAACTTCGCCCGAATCCCCCAGTACCCGAACTGCGGCAGGTGCTGATAGTCCACGTTCGGGAATTGACCCGACAGCTCTGGCTGAGCTTCGGTAGAGGAATCCAGTACGAGAATCCTGCAGGGCAAACTGCTGTAAAAACGTACCGCCCGGCGCAAAAATGCTGGCCGTTCGTGAGAGATCAGCACCACGGTCAACTGTTCGTTGAGCGCCAGCCCGTGTTCAGAATTGTTCTTGCCTTGCATAAATCTCCCCACAACCGGCCAATAGCCGAAAGAACTCGACGATGTTGTTGATTAACGCACGCGACGCAGATAGCCATCTGGCGCGACGGTGATCAGCAATTTGCTGTGAATGGCCTGGTCGATTTCGAAATCGCGGTTTTCTTCCAGGTAGGCCCACACGGCAGTTTTCGGGTTATCGCCCTTACCCCATGGCCGGTCCGGGAATGCATCTTCCGGCATGTCTTCAACCACGGTGTCCATGACCACGCAGTAGCTGCCCACCGAGACCATCGGCGCATAGGCGCGCAGCTCTTCGAGCACGTGCTCGTGAGTGTGGTTGGAGTCCAGCACCACCAGGACTTTCTTGCCCTCGATGCGTTGGCGAACCTGGTCGACGATGGCCGGATCGATGCTCGAGCCCTGGATCATCTCAATCCGCTTGAACATCGGGTGCGCTTCGATTGCCTCACGGTTGTGCTGACGGATATCGATGTCGATACCCAGCACTTCGCCGTGGCCGATCAGCTCCAGCATCGACGCATAAAACACCAGGGAGCCGCCGTGGGCGATACCGGTTTCAACGATGATATCCGGGCGCAGGGACCAGATGATCTCCTGCATGGCGACCATGTCCTGAGGGAACTGGATAATCGGGCGGCCCATCCAGCTGAAGTTGTAGGTGTACTTGTGCTTGGCGGTGGTGCCAACCCAGTCCAGCGACGTGGCTTGCAGGGCTTTGTCCTGTTGCAGGCCTTCGACGTTTTCTTTTACTTCTTCACGAAACTGCTCATGAGGATTCATTACAAACGCTCCAGAAATTAGTCGCGGCGGTTACTGAAAACCCGACCGTCTTGATAGGAAACAGGGTTGGTCTTGATGGTCCTGGCGGGACTGCCCACCACGACCGCATAGTCAGGAATATCGTTGATCACCACGGCACCTGCGCCGATGGTGACCCAACGGCCGATGCGCAAACGCGGCAGGATCGTGGCGTTGGTGCCGATGAAAGTACCGTCGCCAATCTCGACACAACCGGCGATGCAGACACCAGGCGCCATGAACACCGAGTGACCAATCTGCCCTTCGTGGCCGACCACGCTACCGGCGCTGATACTGGTGTTATCACCCAGGCTGACTTGCGCCTGCATGATCACGCCCTCTTGCAAATACGTGCCGACGCCCATGGTGATCATCGTCAAGTCGATCCCCGGGTGAATAAAGTTGCCCAGGGTGCCTCCGGCCTCGACGATCTCACAGGTGGTCTGATACCGCAGCGCCGTGCTGCCGGTGATCAGATTGACGAACCGCGTATCGGAGCCTTTCAACTCGGCCACTTTGTCGGTGCCGCCCACCACCGGCACGCCATGAAACAGCGTGCCTTGTTTCGCCGGATCGTTATCAAGGAAGGCAAATTGCACATCCGGCTGATGGCGTTGCAGGGTGAGGATCATCCGTACCGCTTCAGGATTGGCCGCGCCCAGCAAATACACCTTCATAGCGAAGTCCTTTTGAGCAAGAGCGTGCGCAGCACCTCGATCACACGGCGCTGATCGTCGTCCGTCATATCGTGATAACTCGGCAGGTTGATCGCGCGCTCCGGCAGCGAATACGCCACTGGCGAGTCCGCCGTGACGTCGCTGAACATCGGCAAAGACGACAACGGCCAGAAGAACACCCGCGCATCAATGTCGGCCGCCTGGAACGCGGCGATCAAGATCCCCCGAGTGATCCCGAGTTCGTTATCAAACACCACGGTGGGCATCCAGTAACCGTTACGCCCATGCTCGGGCTCAGGGTTCATGGACAAGCCCGAGAACCCGGCCAGCGCCTCGGCGTAGTTAGCGAAGATCGCGCGCTTACGCTCGATAAGGTCGTCAATCCGCTCAACCTGGGCACAACCAACGGCCGCTTGCAGGTTGCTCATCTTGTATTTGAAACCAATGAAATCCGGCCAGAACTGTTTGCTGTTGCCGGCGACCCGACCGTGGTTGGACAGGGTCAGCACGCGCTCATACAACGCCTTGTCCGAGGTGACGAAAATACCGCCCTCACCCGTCGTCATGGTCTTGGTGCCGTGGAACGAAAACGCCCCGAAGGCGCCCAGGGATCCGGCCGCCTGGCCGCGCCATTGTGAGCCGATGGCTTCGGCGGCATCTTCGATGACTGGCAGGCCAAACTCGCGACCGATGGCCAGCAGCTCATCCATGTCGCAGAGGTTGCCGTAGATATGAACGGCCAGAATGGCTTTGGTCCGCGGCGTAATCGCCCGGCGCACCTGTTGTGGGTCGAGGCACCAACCATCCGCCAGCACGTCGACAAACACCGGGGTTGCGCCCAGGTAAGTGATGGGCGCAGCGGACGCGATCCAATTGGTGTCGGCAAGTATCACCTCATCCCCGGCGCCAATGCCCAACGCTGCCATCCCCATGTGCAACGCCCCGGTGCAACTGGACGTGGCAATCGCGTAGGTCGTGCCCACGTGTTCGGCGAAGGCTTTTTCGAAGCGGGTCAGGTATTGGTAGCAGAATTCGCCCCAGCCGTTCTGCACGGCATCGAGGACGTAACGCGCTTCCAGCTCACCGACACTGGGTTTGGTGTAATGAATTCGGCTCATCGAATAATCAACTCAGGAATGGCGATGACAAAACGACCGTCCCAGGCACGGATACCGGCAAACGCCTGGGTGATTTCCTCCAGCAGGTTCCACGGCAGCACCAGCACGTAATCGGGTTTTTCGATTTCAATGCGTTCGGGCGAGACAATCGGAATGCGGCTGCCCGGCAGGTACTTGCCCTGCTTGTGCGGGTTGGCGTCGGCGACCCAGGCCAGCAGGTCCGGTTTGACCCCGGTGTAGTTGAGCAAGGTGTTGCCCTTGGCGGCGGCGCCGTAACCCACCACGCGCTTGCCGTCAGCCTTGGCCTGCAACAGGAAGCGCAGCAGTTCATGCTTGATGCATTCGGCGGCCGGCGCGAGAGTCGCGTAGTACTCAGGGGTCTTCACCCCGGCGGCCAGTTCAGCCTGCAACTGCTGTTGAACGGCTGGCCGTACCTCGCGACGCTGGCCATCGGCACGCTGGACGAACACCCGCAGCGAACCGCCATGGGTCGAGAGCTGGCTGACGTCGAACACTTCCAGGCCATTGCGCGCGCACAAGGTCTGCACGGCGGTCAGGGACAGGTAGGAATAGTGTTCGTGATACAACGTGTCGAACTGCTGGCCGGCCATCAGCGTCAGCAGTTGCGGAAACTCGAACGTCGCTACACCGGTCGGTTTGAGCAAGGTTGCAAAACCGCCGAGGAAATCATTGATGTCCGGGACGTGGGCCAGCACATTGTTGGCCGCCATCAGGTCGGCGGACCAGCCTTCACTGACTAGTTGCGCGGCGGTGTCGCGACCGAAGAACAGCTCGCGAATTTCCAGGCCTTTTCCCCGCGCGGCATCGGCGGTGCTGCGGGTCGGCTCGACACCCAGGCACGGAATGCTGCGCCCGGCGACGTACTGCAACAGGTAACCATCGTTGGCGGCGATTTCCACCACACGGCTGTCTGCCGTCAAGCCGAAGCGCTCGACCATTTCGGCCACATAGCGCTCGGCATGGGCCAGCCAGGTGCTGGAGAACGAACTGAAATAGGCATACTCGGCGTCGAACAGGCTGTCAGCGCTGGTGTAATCCTCGGTCTGTACCAGCCAGCACTGCTGACACACTGCGACTTTCAACGGTACCCACTGCTCGGCTTGTTCCAACTGATCGGCACGCACGTAAGCGTTGGACGGCGGCGAGGTGCCGAGGTCGATCAGCGGCAAGGCCAGCGGCGTAGCGCAACCACGGCAGTTCATAGACGCACTCCGGCGAAGTGTTCATCGAGCACGGGATGGCTGGCGTCCCGGGCTGACAGATTATTGACAGGCAACGGCCAGGCAATCGCCAGCCGTGGATCGTTTACCGACACACCACCCTCGTGTTCAGGCGCGTAATCGGCACTGTGCAGGTAGAGCAATTCGGCATCGTCGGTGAGGGTCTGGAAACCGTGGGCGAATCCGGGCGGGATCAACAGGCTGCGACCGTCACCGGCCCGCAAGTGTTCGGCGTGCCAATGCAGGAAGGTCTCGGAGTCGGGGCGCAGATCCACCGCCACGTCCCACACTTCACCGCGCAGGCAGGTGATCAACTTGGCTTCCGGCGCCTCGGCGTTTTGATAATGCAAACCGCGCACACTGCCGCGCGCGCGGGTGCAGGAATGGTTGATCTGGCGAATATGAAACGGCTGGCCGAACGCACTCAGGCTGCCTTCGCAGAACAGCCGGGCGAAGTGCCCGCGATCATCTTCGAAGCGTTTGTGCTGCACGCTGAACAAGCCCTGCAGCGGCAACGCTTTCACTAGAAATTCGCTCACGACACGCCTCGGTACAGGTTCAACTGGCCCAGGGTGACTTCGCGCATGTCGTCACCGTTTTGCCACGCCAGGTGCCAGTCGAGGGTTTGGGTCAGGCTCTGCTGCAACGTCCAGCGCGGCTGCCAGCCGAGCAATTGACGGGCGCGGCTGCTGTCGAGACGCAGCAGGCCGGCCTCATGCAGATCGCTCGGTTCGATGCGCAAACCAGGGGCTTGCGGCCAGCGGTTGGCGAGCAGTTCGACCACTTCACCGACGCTGCACATATCGGCTTCGCTCGGCCCGAAATTCCACGCACCGGCGTATTCCGGGCCTTGCTGATAGAGACCGGCGGCCAGTTGCAGGTAACCGGCCAGCGGCTCCAGCGCATGCTGCCAGGGGCGCACGGCTTGCGGGTAGCGCAGGGTCACCGGTTCGTTCGCTGACCAGGCCTTGAGCACGTCCGGGATCAGACGCTCCGGCGCAAAGTCACCGCCGCCCAGCACATTGCCGGCCCGTGCCGTGGCCAGGGCCAGGCCATGCTCTTCGTAACGCTCAGCCGCGAAGAACGACGCCGCGTAAGATTGCGCCAGCAACTCGCAACACGCCTTGCTGCTGCTGTAAGGATCGTGGCCACCAAGGGCTTCGTCCTCGCGGTACGGCCATAGCCATTCCTTGTTGGCGTAGACCTTGTCGGTGGTCACCAGCACACAGGCACGGACGCAGCCGACCTGGCGAATCGCTTCCAGCAGATGGAGGGTGCCCATGACATTGCTGGAATAGGTGCCCAACGGGTCGCGATAACCTTCACGCACCAACGGCTGGGCCGCGAGGTGCAGGACGATTTCCGGTTCGGTGCCGGCGATGAGTTCCAGCAAGGCGCCGAGGTCACGCAGGTCGCCGCGCTGATCATTGATACCGTCGTGCACCCGCGCCAGTTCAAACAGGCTCGGCTCGGTGGACGGGTCGAGGGAAAAACCCGTGACCTCGGCGCCCAGGCTTTGCAGCCAGAGCGTCAGCCAACTGCCCTTGAAACCGGTGTGGCCGGTGACCAGAACCCGTTTGCCGCGCCAGAACTGCGGGCTCAGTCCCATTGTTTCCATGGGGCCTCCCCGCTCTGCCACAGGGCTTCGAGGTGATTCTTGTCACGCAGGGTGTCCATCGGTTGCCAAAAGCCGTCGTGCTGGAACGCCATCAGTTCACCGCGCTCGGCAAGGCCATCCAGCGGACCGGACTCCCACGAGGTGTCATCCCCTTCGATCAACGGCAAGACCTCGGGCGACAGAACGAAAAATCCGCCGTTGATCCAACCGCCGTCACCACGAGGCTTTTCGGTGAAGCCCAGCACGGTATCGCCATCACGATTGAGCGCGCCATATCGGCCGGGTGGCTGAACCGCCGTCACCGTCGCCAACTTGCCGTGTGCAAGATGGAAGTCCACCAGTGCCCCGATGTTCAGGTCCGATACACCGTCGCCGTAGGTAAAACAGAATGCCTGTTCATCCTCGACATAACGACGAGCACGGCGCAGACGGCCGCCTGTCATGGTTTCTTCGCCGGTATCAATCAGCGTGACGCGCCATGGCTCGCTGTAGTTCTGATGAACGTCCATGCGGTTGTTGCACATGTCGAAGGTGACGTCAGAGGTGTGCAGGAAATAGTTGGCGAAGAAGTCCTTGATCGCATAGCCCTTGTAACCCAGGCAAATCACAAAATCGTGAATACCGTGAGCCGAGTACTGCTTCATGATGTGCCAGAGAATTGGCTTGCCGCCGATCTCGATCATCGGCTTGGGCTTGAGGTGCGACTCTTCACTGATGCGAGTGCCCAGGCCACCCGCCAAAATAACTGCCTTCATCCGCTTTCCCTCTTGTTCATCAAAGGGCCAGGCCAAGCTGTATCAAGCTTTGGCGGGCCATCTGGATAAAACGCTCCACGCCGCGCAGGGCACTGCCGACAACGCCGCCCGTGCTCGTTTTATGGCGATATGGAGGGTACTTGCAGGAAACGCGCCAGCTCTTTCGATCAAGGGTTGAGTGGCGCAGTGCGCGTGAAGTGGCCGGACAACCATGGATTCGCAGGCAAAAAAAGGCGACTCGAGGTCGCAATGTCGATCAGTCAAGCCAGGCGCCAAACCTGTGGCGAGGGAGCTTGCTCCTCGCCACAGTTACAGTGTTTGCCCTGAGCTGATCGGCATTGGACTCAAGGTCGCCTGTTTCTTGGGGGAACGTGAAGATCAGTCCGCCAGCCAGCCGTTCTCCCAGTAACGCAAGTTGTCCCCGCGCAACACGTAGTCACGCAAGACCACTTCGCGCAACTCATCCCCCATGCGATAGCTCGCATCCAGGTCGGCCAGATGCATGCGGATCGCCTGCAACCATTCGTCCGTGCTGTTGGTCTTGATCCGGGTGCACGGCAGGTAACCGCGATAGGCCTCGGTATCGGTGCAGATCACCGGGTAGCCGCAAGCGCCGTACTCCAGCAGGCGCAGGTTGCTCTTGCAGTCGTTGAAGATGTGAAATTCAAGGGGAGCCAGTGCAAGGTCGAGATTCAGGCTGGCTAATTTTGCCGGGTAGACATCCAGCCCGATCACGCCGTGAAACTCATGCATGTACGGCCGCAAATCATCTGGGCACATGCCGAAGAACACCCAGTCGACTTCATTGGCCAATTCGCGCACTACATCGGCAATCACTGCCAGGTCACCGTGGTGACTGGTGCCGCCACCCCAACCGACGCGAGGTTTTTTAGAGGTCCGGCGCTGACTGTGAAAATCAGTCCACAGGTCTTTGGCCAGCATGTTCGGGACCACGCGAATGTCGTGGTGCATATCCGACAGCGCATTACCCAGTGACTCGGTGGACACCACGACGCGATCGCACATGCCGATGGCACGTCGGACCAGTTTTTCCATGTCGTCCTTGCCCGGCATATTGCGAATATGGGCATTGCGGTGTGGAACGTTGATGACGTAGTCATCCAGCTCGTAAATTCGGCGAGCACTGGAGTATTTTTGCAGGCTGGGCAGTTCTTCGATTGAGCCCTCGGAATAGCGTCCCTGCAAGACGATAACGTCAGGTGACTGACGCTCGATTTCAATAATGGATGGCAAGTTGTAGTGGATACACCCCTGAGCCCGCCCTGCCGCTTCCAGCTCAATCATAGGCTGAGTCACTCGATAGTGACCGATGGCAGAGGCGTTGGCCGGCACCGCGAGAACCCTTGGCAGTTGCGGCTTGGTAAACGGACTCCAACCGCTGCGCAGACCCGGGTCAAGACTGAAACTCGTCCCGCCCTGAGCGTTTAATGCCAGGTTGGTGTTATAGGCCGGATCACGCGCAACCAGGGGGAGCCAGCGTTTATAAAACACTTCCCGCTCCTGGCTGCGCAAAGCCTCATCTGACTCCTGAGCCGCTACCGCCGGTCGGGCGCCCAACGCCAATCGGGCATAAGGTGTCCAGACCACCAGATAACCGTCGCGCCCCACCCGAAGGCACAGGTCAACGTCACTGAGAGACTGAGCAAGGCTCTGTTCATCCAGACCACCGACCGCGTCAAAAATGACTTTGCGGATCATCAGGCAATCACCGCCGACAGCGCTCAAATCGTGAGCGGCCTGCAACCGGTACATGTAGCCCGATGCACTCACAGACTCGCCGAAAAACGGCAAACCTGCGGGCCCTTGCAGACCCAGAATCAGGCCGGCATGCAACACCAGACCATCTGGATTGAACAGTTTGGCGCCGACCACGCCGACTTCCGGACGTTGCGCGTGGTTGAGCAGTTCACCCAACCAGTCACCCTCGACGATCACCGTGTAAGGGTTGAGCATCAGGACATACTCGCCCCGGGCCTGGCCGACGGCGAAATTGAGCACTGCGGCGGCATTGCCCTGCTGTGGGTACGAGAGCACACGGATCCGCTCACCGCCCAACTGCGCCATGCCGGCCAGCCATTCACGCGCCTCGACACTCTCGCTGCCATTGTCCACCAGCAGCAGTTCATATTCGGTATAGACCGTCTTTTCCAGCAGGCTTTCAATGCAGCGCTGCAAGGCAACGGCCTGGTCCTTACAAACGATGATGATCGATACCAGCGGTTGATCGGCATGGTGATAATCGACGCGATTGAGCAATGTCGAGCCGGCGCTGCGAATCTCATGGGCGACGCCCAGCCGATGCAGGTGCGCCTCCAGCAACAGTGGATTGGTATCGATCACCTCGGGAAGTGAAAGCCACTTGGCCAGATCAAACGTCGACTCCAGCAAGACCTCGGCAACATGGCCGATCACCTGTGGGCCGTTATTCTCGACCATGCGCCAGAGCACATCGTGCGGGGCCAACTCGCCGTAATTGGATTGAAAACCGCCCAAGGCCAGGAAACCTTCGCGCTCGAACGCCAAGGCTCGCCCTACGTAGGGATAGCTGCGCATGAGGTCCAGATTAAAGTCAGGCTTGAACGCCGGAGTGGCAGACTCCCCCTGATTCAAGCTGCCTTCGTCGCTATACAGACACGTCAGCGCAGGCGTGAGGGCAATTCGCTCAGCCATTGCCAGAAGGGCCGGCGCCACCAGACGGTCGCCCGCACGCAGCAGATAGAACCAGTCGGCCCCTTCGAGTTGCGGCAGAAGATCGTTGATTTGCTGCTGCCCGTCACCTTGAAGCGGCAAGCGGAACACCCGCTGATTCAGTTCAGCCTCGGTACAGGATGCGGACAGCACCAGGGTCAGTTCGGGTGCGTAATCCTGTGCCGCGAGCGACTGCAATGTGAGTTCAAGGGCCGAGCGGCTGCCCTGCCCATCAATAATGATCGGGACGATTTTAGGGCTGTACGGCCAACTCGCCAGGGTATCCGGCAACTGCTTGCGCTGCCCCTCAGTCAAGGTACGACACGCCAGCCATTGCGCGTAAAGCTCGGAAAAACTGACGCTGGAGACGCCGACATGCCACTCCTGATTGCTCTGCTTGGTGCCCAGGGTTCGGCTCAGGGGCAACTCTTCCCAGACACGTGGCAACTCGTCAGCCTTGGTCACCGGCAGATAGCGAACCCAGCCGGGTGCCGGAGCCGATTCGCCGCTACGCGCCTTGAGCATCTGCAATAGCCACTGGCGCTCGACTTCTACGGCATCCCTAAAGGCTTGCTGACTGCTCAAGCGCTCCGGGTACAAGCGCTCGACACTCAGCACGTGATTGGAGACCACCACGTTGCCACGTCGCAACAGACACACGTACAAAGCAAAATCGAGGGTCGCGACAAAACAATGACCCGCCTGGGTCAGGGCCGGCAGCAGCTCCTGCACATCACAGCGACGGAACATTGCATTGCTGAAACCGCCCAGAATATTGACCGGGAAGTTCTCGAAGATCGCCAGCAGGTCCTCGCCCTTGAACAGCCCGCAGATAGGGGAAAGCGGCGTGTTTTCAAGCCGCGAAGGCAGCGCCAGATCATCAGCGTCCCAGAACAGGCGCTGGGCCAAGACCAGATTGACCTCTTCAAGACTGGCGAGCACGTGGGCCTGACGCTCGATGCAGGTCGAAAACAGATGATCGTCGTCACACAGAAACTTGATGAACTCGCCCTGCGCCTCTTCCAGGCACTGCGACAGATTTCCCACCAGCCCCAGGGTCCGTGGATTACGCACGTAACGCACCGCCACGCCGCTCTGCTCGACCAGCGAGGTGACAATCGCCTCAATCTCAGTACCGCGACTGTCGTCGCATACGATGATCTCGAGATTGCCGTAGCCCTGACCCACGGCACTGCGCAATGCGCGCTCAAAAAAACGCGGATTGAAGGCAGGAATGACCAGGCTGACGAGGGGGAGTGAATTCACGGCGGGCTCACAGGCGGTGCGAGCCCGCTCAGGAAAGCGAGCCCTTGAAACCGCAAAAGACGATAGCTATTGAAGGAAAACGGGCGCCTGCGCGCCCGGAAATCTTTAGATCTTGTTGAACAGGCCCAGCGAGGTGATCTTGCTGAAGGCCAGTTGCGCGGCTTGCAACATGGTCTGCTGCAAGGTCAGGCGGGTCATCACTTCGGCAGGGTCCGAATCGCGAATCGACGACTGGGTCGTGGTGTTCGCCAGACTCAGGCTCTCGTTGGCCGTGGTTTGATTGTCCAGCGTCTGACCGCGGGCACCAATCGAGGTGAGGGCAGAACCAATCTGATCGGTGGCGCTGTCGAGGTTACCGAGACCCGCCTCCATGGCGCCCTGAAACTGCTGCTTGGCCACCGGGTTACCGTCGATCGGCGTGTTCAGCGCAGTCACCATCTTGCTCAGGGTGTCGAGCACGTTCTGGGTCTGGTGGTTGTTGGACTGAACCATGAACTGGTCACCCGATGCCGGGGTACCGCCGCCCAGGGCAAAAGTCACGCCCGCTGCGGTGGCATTACCGCCTGTCACGGTGCCCGACGATACCGGTCTGCTGTCGGCGGTGACCGGTGCTGCGTACAGGTCGAAGGCGGTGGCGCTGGTGAACTTGAGGACCGCCCCGCCCGCAGGGAAAGCGTTGTTGTACGCCGTCGGGTCCGTCACGCTGGAGCCGGTGATGACTGCAGTCGAGGAGTTGCCAGGCAGGCGCGAGGTATTGAAGGTGTCCGGGGTGGCCGAGAGCTGGAAGCTATGACCGGCGATAACCGCGTCCGGGTTGGTATCACCCGACTTGAGGTTGATGTTCAGCTGCAGATCAACGCCACGGAAACTGACCGCCTGGTTGGCGCCGTTGCTGTTGCTGACCACGCCGTTCTGGCTGGCTTCGCCGGTCACGTCGTTGCCCAGGGCGTCGGTAATTTTCAGCTGGGTGCTGCTGACAAAACTGACGGTGTAAGGCTGGCCGCCAGTGAACTTGGAATTGTAGGTGGCGCTGGTGCCAACCGTACCGTTAGACAAGACCACGCGACCATCATCCACCGCCGGAGAAGTCATGGTGGTCTGGGTCCGGGCGGTGTTGATGGTCTGCTGGAAAGCAGCCCAACCGGTGGTGTTGGTAGCCACCGACATGCCGTCACCAATGCCCAGGTTGATGCTGGTCTGGTCACCGTTGTAGGTGTAGGTGCCGTCGGAGTTCTGCGAGTACGGCGCGGTGTCGGTCTTCGAACCGGAGAACAGGTAGTTACCGTTCGAGTCCTTGGAGTTCATCAGGCCCAGCACCTGTTGCTGGATCTGGCCGATTTCCGAGGCATAGGCCTTGCGGTCCGCGTCGGTGGTATTACCGTTATTGGCAGCGAGACCGATGTCCTTGGCGCGCTGCAAGGCGTTGCCAATGGACGTCAGGGTGGTCTCCTGCAGGCTCAGCGCACTGGTGGTGGTGCTGATGTTGGTGGTGTACTGATCAAGCGCCGCACTCTGCTGGCCGAGCTTGAGCAAACGCCCGGCACCAATCGGATCATCGGCAGCGGTGTTGATGCGCTGCATGCTGCTGGCTTCGGCGCTGGTGGCGATAGCATTGTTGAAGTTGCGCTGATAGTTGGCAGCAGTTGTCTCGTAATACTGGGCGGTAGCAATGCGCATGAATTACGACTCCTTAAAGGGCATTGATCAGCGTGGTGAAAGTGTCCTGTGCAGCCTTGATGATCTGCGACGAGGCGGTGTAATACTGCTGGTATTTGACCAGGTTGCCGGTTTCTTCATCCAGGTTGACCCCGGAGAGGGAGTCGCGGGCGCCTTTGGCTTGAGCCAGAATCGCCGTAGTCGCATCGCTGTCGGACTTGCCCTGAGCTGCCTTGGCGCCAACGTTGGTCACCAGGGTGCCATAGGCGTCGACCAGGCTGATGCCCTTGCTCGCCGAACCGGTGTCCACCGTCTGCTTGGTTTGCAGCGCGACCAGGGCTTGCGCGTTACGGTTATCCGAGGACGCCGCGCCCGTCAGGGAAATGCTGAAGCTTTCATTGGCGGTCGGTGTGCCGCCGACAGTGGTCTGCACGGTGAAAGTTTTCTGCACCGGCGGTGTGACGCTGTTGTCCATGACCTTGTTGCCGCTGGCATCGACCATGCCCACGTTCAGGTTCACGGTGTTGCTCTGGCCTGGAACAATCGTGCCGCTGCCCAACGGGTTGCCTTGGGCATCGACCAGGTTGTAGCTCTGACTGCCACCGCTCGCGGCACCAAAAATCATTTTGACCGGCGTCGAATACTTGAGCGCGGTCTGCATTTCAGCCTGCGACGCCGGGTTGTAGATATCAATGGTGCTGGTGAGCGCTGGCTGGGTGTAGGTACCGGTGTTGTTGGCACTGCTCACACCGGTCAACGGCGCTGCCGCGGCGATTTTCTTCGGATCAGTCAGCACGGTCTGAATGCTCGCCGCCGCACCACGGGTCGGGGTCACCTTGAAGCTGTCACCGGCCGCCATAGGGCCACTGCCATCCAGAGCCAGGCTGATACCGTCGATGACTGGCGGTGGCGTCGTGGTGGTGCTGAACGACCCCATGTCGGTGCCATCGGAACGCTTGACGCTGTAGTCGGTCGGGCTGGTGAACGTCACCTGATAGTCACTGGTGGTCAGCTTGCCAGTGTCCTTGATCGTGACATTCAGGTTGCCTGAACCCACGCTGTTGCCCGATTGAGCAATGCTGCGCTGACTGATCAGGGCCGCACTGTTGATGTTGGTGAAAATCGGCGCGCCAAAATCACCGTTCTTGTCGATGCCCTGAGCCTGCTGACTGTTGACCTGATCGGCCATCACCAGGGCCACACGACCCAGCTCATTGAGCGACGGATCGAGGACATCTTTGCGATAGGAGAGCAGGCCACCGATTTCGCCACCGCTGACCACCGAAGTGACGTCGAGGCTGCTGGAGCCGAGGTTCATCTGCAGACCCATGCGCGACGGATCGTCCTTGGTCGGCACGGTGCTCAGGCTGTTGGCGACACTGCCAATGACCAGCGGCTGGCCGCTGCCAAGGTTGATGTTGACGCTGGTGCCACTGGTCTCTACCTGTACACCGACCAGCGAGGACAACTGACGCAACGCTTCGCTGCGGGAGTCGAGCAAGTCGTTAGGCTGGCCGCCGCTGTTGGAGGCCTCGCCGATCTTCTGGTTGAGCTGGGCAATCGAAGTCGCCAGCTTGTTCACCTGGGAGGCCATGTCGGCAAGGCTGCCGTTAAGCGTGGTGTTCTGATCGTTCAACTGCTGGGCGATGGTGTTGAAGCGGGCGCTCAGGGCCTGGGCACCGGTCAGCACGGTCTGGCGCGAGGTGTCGTCAGTTGCCGAGGTCGAGACGCCCTGCATCGAGGTGAAGAATTTCTGCAACACGCCGGTCATGCCGGTGTTGGTGTCGGACAGCGTGGAGTCCAGCGGAGTGGCCTGAGCCAGGTACGACGACGCCTCACTGTCCAGCGAGGTGGCGGTGCGCAACTGCGCATCGAGGTAGGAGTTGTACACACGGCGCACATCGGCCAGGGTCGTGCCTGTACCAATAAATACGTTGCCGACCTGCTGCGAGCCCTTGGTGCTCTGCACGGTTTGCTGGCGTGAATAACCGGCGGTGTCGACGTTGGCAATGTTGTTGCCTGTCGTAGCCAAAGAGGATTGGCTCGCTGCCAGACCCGACATCCCGATATTGAGCAAACTCATGGTTCAGACCTTATTCCTTGTGCCTTATAGAGGCGTGGTGGAAACGCCCGCCGCAGCGTAGTTTTGGTAACTCGTCATCTGCTTGGCTATCTGCGAAATCTTGCTTGCGTAGTCCGGGTCGGTTGCGTAACCGGCCTTCTGCAACTCGCGCACAAACTGTTCTGGGTTATCGGCCGCTTTTACTACATCTTGATAACGATTATTGGTTTGCAGCAAAGTCACCAGGTCGTGGAAGCTGTCCTTGTACGAGGCATAGGAACGGAACTGCGCCGTCTCCTTGACCATCGCGCCATTTCGGAACTCGCTGGTGATCGCCCGTGCCGAATCGCCGGTCCAGCTGCTGGTCGCCTTGATACCAAACAGGTTGTGACTGCTGCTGCCATCCTGGGTGCGCATGACCGATTTACCCCAACCGGTTTCCAGCGCAGCCTGGGCCACCAGATAACGCGGATCGACACCAATGCGGTCGGCGGCTTCCTTGGCCAGCGGCAGCATGGTGTTGACGAAATCGTCGGCGGAACTGAAGGCTTTCTTTGCGGGCGCCAGTGGAATCTGGGCCATGGCGCGTCCGTAGATCTGCATCTGCCCGCTCGACGAAGTGTCCGTCTGCGAGGCCAGCCAGTCGCCGTTGTACAGCGAACCGACACCGGTCTTGCCGACCTGCGGCACCTGGATCTTGTTCAGCGCGGTGGTTGCGGTGGCTGCCGTCGTCGTGACCGACGGCACCAGCCCGGCGAGCAAACGGTCCGCCAGTTTCGGCGGCAGAGCCAGACGCCGCTGATTGAGCATCGCCACGTCATTGGTGTGATCGGCGGCGTGCGCCGGCACCCTGCCCGAGCGCGACGCCCACAACGGACGCTGACCATTGAGGCGCGACAGCGGACCATTGGTGGCCGTCGTACCGGCAGCTATCGGCGTTTGCACGGCCGCTTTCGCCGCTTCCTGCTTGGCCGCGGAGGCAGCCTCTGCCTCACCTGGCGCCAGCGGTTTGTTCTTCGACATCTGACGCATCAGCACGTCGGCCAGACCAATACCACCGCCCTGGCGAGACATGGAAACGGCCAACTGCTGGTCGTACATTTCCTGGTATTGCTTGGCTGCCGGGGTGTTCAGCGGATTGTCCTTGCCCAGTGTTTCGGTGGCCGAGCGCATGGACTTGAGCATCTCACCGAGAAACAGCGATTCGAATTCCTGCGCCACCTTGCGCATGTTCGCGTCGCTGTTCTTGTCGCCAACCTTGAGCTGGTTCAGGCGATTGAGGTCCGAATAGGACCCCGAATCGCTGGTACTGAGCGTGCCGGCCTTGCGCATGTCCATGGTCGCCGTCCTCAGATCACGATCAGATCGGCTTGCAGCGCGCCGGCCTGTTTCAGTGCTTCGAGGATGGCCATCAAGTCACCCGGCGCCGCGCCGACCTGGTTCACCGCACGCACGATTTCGTCGAGGGTGGTGCCGGGCCGAATTTGAACATCGGCTTGGCTTCCTGCTGGGCATTGATCCGCGAGCGCGGCACGACAGCGGTCTGGCCGTTGGACAGAGGGCCTGGCTGACTGACAATCGGGTCTTCAGTGATGGTCACGGTCAGGCTGCCGTGGGTCACGGCGGCTGGCGACACTTTCACGTTCTGGCCAATGACGATGGTGCCGGTACGAGAGTTGATGATGACTTTCGCCACCGCCTGGCCCGGATCGACTTCAAGGTTTTCCAGGATCGACAGATAATCGACCCGCTGACTTGGGTCCAGCGGCGCGCTGACGCGGATCGAACCGCCGTCGATGGCCTGGGCCACGCCAGGGCCGAGCAGGTCATTGATCTTGTCGACCACGCGTTTGGCGGTCGTGAAATCTGAACGGTTGAGGTTCAGGGTCAGGCTGTTGCCCTGATTGAAACCACTGGGCACCGAACGCTCCACCGACGCACCACCAGGGATACGACCGGCCGACGGAACGTTGACGGTGATCTTCGAACCGTCGCGACCTTCGGCATCGAAACCGCCGACCACCAGGTTGCCCTGGGCGATGGCGTAGACGTTGCCGTCGATACCTTTAAGAGGTGTCAGCAGCAAGGTACCGCCACGCAGGCTCTTGGAGTTACCGATGGACGAAACCGTGATATCCACCAACTGACCCGGCTTGGCGAACGCCGGCAAATCGGCACTGATCGATACCGCCGCGACGTTCTTCAACTGCACGTTGCCCGACCCCGCCGGCACCTTGATCCCGAACTGCGAGAGCATGTTGTTGAAGGTCTGCAGGGTGAACGGGGTCTGGGTCGTCTGGTCGCCGGTGCCGTTAAGCCCGACTACCAGGCCGTAACCGATCAATTGGTTGGTCCGCACGCCGGAAATACTGGCGATGTCTTTCAGCCGCTCGGCTTGAGCACCGAAGGCTGCGGACATCAACAAGGCACCGACCATGAGACTTTTGAAGTTCAACGTAGCCACCTAGAAAGGGAACAGCGGGCTGAGGAAGAAACGGTCGAACCAGCCAGGCTGACTCGCATCGGCAAACGCACCGGTGCCCGAATAGGTGATACGTGCATCGGCGACGCGGGTCGACGACACGGTATTGTCAGTGGCGATGTCATCGGCGCGAACCAGACCGGCAATACGCACCAGCTCATCACCCGAGTTGAGGGTCATCCACTTCTCGCCGCGCACGGCAATGATGCCGTTGGGCAATACGTCAGCGACGGTCACTGTGATCGAACCGGTCAGGCTGTTGCTCTGTCCGGACTTGCTGGCGCCGTTGGTGGCACGGTCGCCGCTGTAACCGGCGTTGAGGCTCAGGTCACCACTGCCCACCGGATTATTGGTGGTCAGGCCGCCACCGAACAGCGACGTCAGACCGATGCTGGTCTTGCTGGTCTTGTCGATCTGCGAGTTGGCACCCTTGCTGGCCTGGGTCTTCTCGTTCAGGGTGATGGTGATGATGTCACCGACCCGGAACGCCTTGCGGTCGCTGTACAGGTTCTGTTCGAAACCGGCCTGGTAGATCGAGCCATTGTTGGCGGCAGCCGGCAGCGGCGTTCGCGGCAACACCGGGGCGTAATAAGGGTCATTGGGCTTGGGCGTCGGTGCGACGCAGCCCGCGAGCGAGACCACCCCACTCAGTGCCAGAACAGATACAAAGCGATTCATGACCCTACCTCACGGTGTTGCAGGCGGCTTCATGCCGCCTCATAGACTTGATTACAGATTCTGCGTTACGAACGAGAGCATCTGGTCGGCGGTGGAGATCACCTTGGAGTTCATCTCGTAAGCGCGCTGAGTAGTGATCATGTTGACCATCTCTTCAACGGTGCTGACGTTGGACCCTTCCAGGGTGTTCTGCAGCGTGGTGCCGAAACCGTTCAGGCCCGGGGTGCCGACTTGCGGCGCGCCGCTGGCAGCGGTTTCCAGGAACAGGTTGTTACCCACGGCTTGCAGACCGGCCGGGTTGATGAAGTCGGCGGTTTGCAGGTTACCGATCACCTGGGAGGCCGCGTTGCCAGGAACAGTGATGGACACTGTGCCGTCAGTACCGACCGTGAAGCTCTGGGCGTTGTTCGGGATGACAATGGCCGGCTCCAGCGCGAAACCGCTGGCGTTCACGATCTGGCCGTTGGAGTCGAGGTGGAAGGTACCGTCACGGGTGTAAGACGTGGTGCCGTCCGGTTGCAGAATCTGGAAGAAACCGCGGCCGTCGACTGCCAGGTCCAACGGCTGCTCGGTGGTTTGCAGGCTGCCGGCGGTGAAGTTTTTCTGGGTGCCGACGATGCGCACACCGGTACCCAGTTGCAGACCGGACGGCAGTTCGCTGTCCTGGGTCGACTGGGCGCCAGGCTGGCGCTTGATCTGATACAGCAAGTCCTGGAACTCGGCGCGGTCACGTTTGAAACCCGTGGTCGATACGTTCGCCAGGTTGTTGGAAATGGTGGTCAGGTTGGTGTCCTGGGCGGACAGACCTGTTTTGGCAACCCATAGAGCCGGAAGCATTCGATTCTCCTCGTGCGCCTGTTTTACGGCGCGACGTTCTGATAATTAGCTGATCTGCAAGACCCGAGCCATGGCCTGGTCATCGTCTTTGGCGGTGTTCATCATCTTGATGTGCAGCTCGAACTGCTTGGACAAGGCCAGCACCGAGGTCATTTCTTCCACGGCATTGACGTTGCTCGACTCAAGGAACCCGGACACCAGCTTGACGCCCGCATCGGCTTGCGCCGGCTTGCCGTCCGTGGTGTGGATCGAACCATCCAGGCCTTTGGTCATGGTCTTGATGTCAGGATTGACCAGCTTGATGCGGTCGATTTGAGCAATCACTCGCGGGCCTTCACCCATCGAGCGAATGCTGATGGTGCCGTCCTCACCCACTTCGATTTTCTGCTCGGGCGGCACGGCAATCGGCCCGCCATTGCCCATCACCGGCATACCGTTGCCGGCCCGCAGCACGCCCAGGGCGTCAACGTTCAGGCTGCCGGTGCGCACATAACTTTCGCTGCCGTCAGGGCTTTGCACGGCAATGAAACCGTTGCCGGTCACCGCCACATCGAGGTCACGGCCGGTCTCTACCATCGAGCCGGGCGAGAAGTCGGTGGCCGGGCGTTCGGTCATGGCGTAGGCACGCGCCGGAAAGCTGTCACCAAACACCGGCATCGAACGGGCCTGTTCCAGGTCCTTTTGAAAACCGTTGGTGGAGATGTTCGCCAGGTTGTTGGCATGAGCCTTCTGCGCCAGTGCGTTCTGACTGGCGCCGGTCATTGCCACATAAAGGTACTTGTCCACAGTCTTTCCTCTGCATGCCGGGCGTTTGCCGCCCACCGCTGTACTGCTGAGCGTTAAGCAATTTGCAGACCAACTTATTTCTGACGGCGCGGGGCCCGGCAAACAAAGGACTTGGGGGATTCAGAGAGAATGAAGGGATTGTGTCAAAGTCGAAAAACCGGCGGTGTTATGCCGCTTACGGCAAGTGTCGACCTCTTTGGCTCGACATCATGCTTTGCGTAGCAGCTGTCGAGCCCCGGCGAGGCTGCGTTCGGCGACGAAGTCGTCGTGAAATCAGGCACTGCGGTGTTTCAGGTGGGCCGCGGACGCCGGGTTTACGACTTCGTCGTGAAATCAGGCACCGCGGTATTTCAGGTGGGGCGTGGACGCCGGGTTTACGACTTCGTCGTGAAATCAGGCACTGCGGTGTTTCAGGTGGGCCGCGGACGCCGGGTTTACGACGACTTCGTCGCCGAACGCTGCCTCGCGGTGCTCGACAGCTGCTACAACGGGGCTATGCGTTCGGCTCTTTGCCTACTTCGTATTCGCGCAACTTGTTGGCAATGGTCGTATGGGAAACCCCTAAACGCTTGCCCAACTGCCGACTGCTCGGATGCTCGGAATACAACCGCTCCAGCACTGCTTTCTCGAAGCGCCCGACGATCGCATCCAGCCCGCCCTCCAGCGAGAAATCGCCAAGGGGCTGACGCACGCCGTAATCCGGCAGGCGAATGTGTTCAGCCTTGACGGTCCCGCCCTCGCACAGCGAAACCGCCTGGAACAACACGTTTTCCAATTGCCGGACATTGCCTGGCCAATGGTAATGACTGAGCCGCTCCATCGCTGCCGGCGCCAGTTTCGGCAGCGGGCATCCGATCTGCCGACTGGCCTGATCGAGGAAATGCTCTACCAGCGGCGTCAGCCCGTCGAGGCATTCGCGCAGCGGCGGGATGTGCAACGACAGCACATTCAGGCGGTGATACAGATCCTGGCGAAACTCGCCGCGGGCACACAACTCGGACAGGTCCACCTGCGTCGCGCAGATCACCCGCACATCCAGATAGACCTCTTCATCACTGCCTACACGCCGGAAGCAGCCGTCCTGCAGAAAGCGCAGCAACTTCACCTGCAAGCGCGGGCTCATTTCCCCGACACCATCGAGAAACAGCGTACCGCCGGCCGTCAACTCCAGCAGCCCGAGCTTGCCTTCAGCCCGCGCACCTTCGAAGGCGCCGGGGCCGTAGCCAAACAATTCGGTCTCCGCCATGGATTCCGGCAGGCCGGCGCAGTTGAGCGCCATCAGTGGCGACTGCCCTCGCGGACTGGCCAAGTGACAAGCCCGCGCCAGCAGCTCTTTACCGGTGCCGGTTTCGCCCTCTATCAATAGCGGCGCATCCAGCGGCGCCATACGCCGAGCCTCACGCACCACCGCCGCCATGACTTTCGAGCTCTGGAAAATACTGTCGAAACCGCGCAATTCCTGTTTGCGCACATTATAGATCCGCTCACCGACCCGGTCCGCGCGGTGCAACGTCAATACCGCACCGGCCATGGCCTCGCTGTCGTCATGCTCCGATTGCAGCGGCGCGATATCGGCAAGAAACACGTCGCCCTTTACCTTCACCCGCAAGCCGTTGATCCGCGACTTATTGGCGCGCACCAACTCCGGCAAATCGAAATCCTCGGCATATCGCGACAACGCAATCCCCGGCACCTCGTCCACCCGCACTCCGAGTAACTGCGCTGCGGCACGGTTGGCTGCAACGATGGAGCCGCCCATGTCGATCGACAGCACCGGAAACTCCAGGGCGCCGAGCAAGGCATTGAGTTCCATGTGCCGACGTTCGCTGGGCATCAGCCCTACACGCTTGACGCCGAATACCCCGGCAATCGCCTCGAATTTCGGACGCAACGCCTGGAACTGAATGTTGATCAGGTTCGGACAGTGCAGATAGATCGCGTTGCCATGCTCACCGCCTACCTCGCCGCGAGCGACGTTGATCCCGTACTCCACCAGAAGGTTGAGAATGTCACGCAGGATGCCGATGCGGTTTTGGCAGTGGACTTTGATACGCATATAAAAGGCCCGAAAAAGCGGTGAATGGGGTGAATGCCTGGAATGCAACCTGTGCGAGCCTGCTTGCGATAGCGGTGTATCAGTCGACATATCCATTAACTGGAAGGCCGTCATCGCGAGCAGGCTCGCCCCCACAAGGTTTACGGTGTTCATTCCTTGGCCGAGCGACGTATTTTTCTGCGGTGGCGCAAAGTTAATCGTCAAGATTATGTGACAGCTGGAGGACTTTTCAAACCCTAAAATCTCAACACCTGCGCCATCCGGGCCATTCCGTAACGAAAACTTTACGAAAACCGCAGACTTTTCCTACGCGCGACCCGAACCACCTGCTGCATCGCCGCACACCTTGGGGTATTTCTAGATCCATGGCTGGACATAACAAGAACGAATTCCCCTAGCAGGAGAGCAGCATGAAGCAGACGCAATACGTGGCTCGCGAGCCCGATGCGCAAGGTTTTATCGACTACCCCGCCGAAGAACACGCGGTGTGGAACACGCTGATCACTCGCCAACTGAAAGTGGTCGAAGGGCGTGCGTGCCAGGAATACCTGGACGGTATCGAAAAACTCGGTCTGCCCCACGACCGCATTCCGCAACTCGGCGAGATCAACAAGGTCCTCGGTGAAACCACTGGTTGGCAAGTGGCCCGAGTCCCCGCGCTGATCCCCTTCCAGACCTTTTTTGAATTGCTCGCCAACAAGCAGTTCCCGGTGGCAACGTTTATTCGTACCCGCGAAGAACTGGATTATCTGCAAGAGCCGGACATTTTCCACGAGATCTTTGGCCACTGTCCGCTGCTGACCAATCCCTGGTTTGCCGAATTTACCCACACCTACGGCAAACTTGGCCTACAGGCCACCAAGGAAGAACGCGTCTACCTGGCGCGCCTGTACTGGATGACCATCGAGTTCGGCATGGTCGACACCCCGCAGGGCCGGCGCATCTATGGCGGCGGCATTCTGTCCTCGCCTAAAGAAACCGTTTATTGCATGTCGGACGAGCCGGAACACCAGGCCTTCGATCCGCTGGAGTGCATGCGCACGCCGTATCGCATCGACATCCTGCAACCGCTGTACTTTGTGCTGCCCAACCTCAAGCGCCTGTTCGACGTCGCCCATGAAGACATCATGGGCATGGTCAAGCAAGGCATGCAGCTGGGCCTGCATGCACCGAAATTTGCGCCAAAGCCAAAAGCGGCCTGAGTGCGCACCGACAGTCGCGGTACGCGCTGAAAAATAGTAACGTCCAACAAGAATCGAATCGGGAAACAGACCATGTCCACATTGAACCAAGCCCACTGCGAAGCCTGCCAGGCCGGCGCCCCTCAGGTCAGCGACGAAGAACTGCCGGTACTGATCAAGCAGATCCCTGACTGGAACATCGAAGTGCGCGACAGCGTGATGCAGCTGGAAAAGATTTTCCTGTTCAAGAATTTCAAGCACGCCCTGGCCTTCACCAACGCTGTCGGTGAAATCTCCGAGGCCGAAGGTCACCACCCGGGACTGCTGACCGAGTGGGGCAAAGTCACCGTGACCTGGTGGAGCCACTCCATCAAAGGCCTGCACCGCAACGACTTCATCATGGCCGCACGCACTGACGACGTAGCCAAAGACGCCGAGGGCCGCAAATAATGCATTTCGACGCCATCGGCCGAGTACCCGGCGATCCGATTCTCGGCCTGATGGAGGCCTATGCGCAGGACCCCAACCCGCGCAAGTTCGATCTGGGCGTGGGTGTCTATAAAGACGCCCAGGGCCTGACGCCGATTCCTCAGTCGGTGAAACTCGCCGAGGCGCGCCTGGTAGATCGCCAGACCACCAAGACTTACATCGGTGGTCACGGCGAACCGGCGTTCGGCAAAGTGATGAACGAGCTGGTACTCGGCGCCGACTCGGCGCTGATCACCGAGCAACGGGCCGGCGTCACCCAAACTCCGGGCGGCACTGGCGCGCTACGCTTGAGCGCCGACTTCATCGCCCAAATGCTGCCGGGCCGTGGCGTCTGGCTGAGCAATCCGACCTGGCCGATTCACGAAACGATTTTCGCCACCGCCGGGGTCAAGGTCAGTCACTACCCGTACGTGGGCAGCGACAACCGTCTCGATGTCGAAGCAATGCTCGCGGTGCTGAACGAAGCCCCCAAGGGCGACGTCGTATTGCTGCACGCCTGCTGCCACAACCCGACCGGTTTCGATCTGTCCCATGACGATTGGCGCCGGGTGCTGGAGGTGGTTCGCCGCCGTGAGCTGTTGCCGCTGATCGACTTCGCCTACCAAGGTTTCGGCGATGGACTGGAACAGGACGCCTGGTCGACCCGGTTGTTCGCCGACGCGTTGCCGGAAGTGTTGATTACCAGCTCCTGTTCGAAGAACTTCGGCCTGTACCGCGATCGTACCGGGGCGCTGATTGTTTGCGCGAAAACCGCCGAGAAGTTGGTGGATATCCGCAGTCAACTGGCCAACATTGCCCGCAACCTGTGGTCGACGCCACCAGATCACGGGGCCGCTGTGGTCGCAACCATCCTTGGCGACCCGGAACTGAAAAGCCTCTGGGCCGACGAAGTGGAAGCCATGCGCTTGCGCATCGCCCAACTGCGCAGCGGTCTGGTGGAGGCCCTTGAGCCGCACGGCTTGCGCGAACGATTTGCACACATCGGTGTGCAACGCGGGATGTTCTCCTACACCGGCTTGACGCCGGAACAGGTCAAGCAACTGCGCGATCACCACAGCGTCTACATGGTCAGCTCGGGCCGGGCGAACGTGGCGGGGATTGATGCGACGCGCCTGGACCTGTTGGCCGAGGCCATCGCCCAAGTCTGCAAGTAACCGGTACCGTTGTAGCAGCTGCCGAGCAGCGCGAGGCTGCGTTCGGCGGCGAAGCCGTCGTAAACCCTGAGCATTCGGTTTACCTGATAGACCGAAGCGCCTGATTTCACGACGGCTGCGCCGCCGAACGCCGCCTCGCGCGGCTCGGCAGCTGCTACAGGGATCGTGCTCCCCTGCGGCCATTGGTCGCAGAAATCCCAGATAAAAGTCTTTTTGTCGTTTCTCCTGCTGTATCCTGCCCAAGCTTTGAAAAAGCGCGGATCTACCAGATCTGTCACCAGACTTTGCGAGGAGCGCGAAACATGCACGAGATTCCTAATCTCCCCTTCCCAAGCCTGCACGAAACTGAGCAGACAACCCCGCAACAAGCCAGTGCCCAACAGCCTGTGCCGAAAGAAGCCACTGACAGTCGCAAGGCTGACAGCGAAGACTGAAACACCTGCAATGCCAGACCGTGTGGAAAGCGCTAACATGCGCTTTCCACACCGCCTGAAACCCCGAGCCTCACTCCATGACCGACGACTTCAGCGAAACCCAAGCCAGCGTTCTCATCGGCACTGCCGAGAAAATGATCGAGATCTGGAATCGCCTCTCCCCCGAGAAACAAGCCGCCCTGCTGGCCCGTTTTGGCAGTGAAGAAAATGCGCTGGCTGCCCTGGTCACCACGCAACTGGTCGCCCCCGCAAAACCCTGATTCACCGCCCGCCCGGCAAATAGTTTTACTTTTTCACGACCGCCAACCCCTAGCGCCGCTATCATAAGCAGCCTATCTATCCTGCTGCCCCGTGGACCTTTACCCATGTCAGAAAACCAGCGCCCCCTGGCGGTCACGCTGCAAGTTGTCTCCATCGTCCTGTTCACCTTCATCGGCTACCTGAATATCGGCATTCCCCTGGCCGTATTGCCGGGCTACGTCCACAGCGACCTGGGCTTCGGCGCGGTGATCGCCGGGCTGGTGATCAGCGTGCAATACCTGGCCACCCTGCTCAGTCGCCCGTACGCCGGGCGGATCATCGACAACAAGGGCAGCAAACTGGCAGTGATGTATGGCCTCGCCGGCTGCGGTTTGAGCGGTGTGTTCATGCTGATTTCGGCCTGGACCCAAAGCCTGCCGATGCTCAGCCTGATCAGCTTGCTGATCGGCCGACTGGTGCTCGGCAGCGCGGAAAGCCTGGTGGGGTCGGGCTCGATCGGCTGGGGCATCGGCCGGGTCGGCGCGGCGAATACCGCCAAAGTCATCTCCTGGAACGGCATCGCCAGCTACGGCGCCATCGCCATCGGCGCGCCGCTGGGCGTGTTGCTCGTCAATGCGTTGGGCTTGTGGAGCATGGGCGTCAGCATTGTGCTGCTGGCCGTGCTGGGCCTGGCGCTGGCCTGGCCGAAAACCGCCGCTCCGATTGTCGTCGGTGAACGCCTGCCGTTCATGCACGTGCTGGGGCGGGTGCTGCCGCACGGCTGCGGCCTGGCGTTGGGCTCCATCGGTTTTGGCACCATTGCCACCTTCATCACCCTGTATTACGCCACGCAGCATTGGTCGAACGCGGTGCTCTGCCTGAGCCTGTTCGGTGCCAGTTTCATTGGTGCCCGGCTGCTGTTCGGCAACCTGATCAACCGCCTCGGCGGATTTCGCGTGGCGATTGCCTGCCTGTCGGTAGAAACCTTGGGATTACTGCTGTTGTGGCTGGCACCGGATGCCCATTGGGCACTGGCCGGTGCGGCGCTGAGCGGCTTCGGCTTCTCGCTGGTGTTCCCGGCGCTGGGTGTGGAAGCGGTCAACCTGGTGCCGGCCTCAAGCCGTGGCGCGGCGGTCGGGGCTTATTCGCTGTTCATCGATTTGTCGCTGGGGATTACCGGGCCATTGGCCGGTGCGATTGCGGCGGGGTTTGGCTTTGCTTCGATCTTCCTGTTTGCCGCCCTCGCCGCCCTGAGCGGTTTGGCTTTGAGCGTCTACTTGTACCGCCAGGCGCCAAAGTATCGCGAAGAACGCGACGCTCGTTAGAAATCAACCTTGCCGCGCCCGGCCTTGATGCTGCCGCGCTTGGTCTTGGATTCGAGCCGACGCTTCTTCGAACCGAGGGTCGGCTTGGTCGGGCGGCGCTTCTTTTCCACTTTGGTGGCGCTAAGAATCAACTCGGTCAGCCGTTCCAGCGCATCAGCGCGGTTGGCTTCCTGCGTGCGGTATTGCTGGGCCTTGATGATCAGCACGCCTTCGCTGGTGATGCGACTGTCACGCAGCGCCAGCAACCGTTCCTTGTAGAACTCGGGCAAGGACGAGGCCGGAATATCGAAGCGCAGGTGCATGGCGCTTGAGACCTTGTTGACGTTCTGCCCACCCGCGCCTTGCGCACGAATGGCGGTCAATTCGATCTCGGCATCCGGCAGATGCACGTTGTTGGAAATCACCAGCATGGAAAAAAGCGTCCGTATTCAGAAGGCACAGGATACCGCGAATGATGTGCGGACTCCTGTAGAGCTGCCGAAGGCTGCGATCTTTTGATCTTCGGCGGACTTACTCCCCAAAAGATCAAAAGATCGCAGCCTTCGGCAGCTCCTACGAAAAACAAAACGACAAAACAACAAACCCGGCACATGGCCGGGTTGGTTGTTTCAGCAGGCTGCGTTATTTCACGGCAGTCTGCAGCGCGTGCTGGGCACGACGCTTGTTCTTGATGCCGTAGCAAATCCACATGAACGCCACCCACACCGGGATCGCATACACCGAGATCTGGATCCCCGGGATCAGCAGCATCACACACAGGATGAACGCCACGAACGCCAGGCAGATGTAGTTCCCGTACGGGTACCACAGGGCCTTGAACAGCGGCGTCTGGTGGGTCTTGTTCATGTGCTGGCGGAACTTGAAATGCGAGAAGCTGATCATCGCCCAGTTGATCACCAGGGTAGCCACCACCAGCGACATCAACAGTTCCAGCGCGTTTTGCGGGATCAGGTAGTTCAGCAATACGGCGATCAATGTCACCGCTGCCGACGCCAGGATCGAACGCACCGGCACGCCGCGCTTGTCGATCTTCGCCAGCGCCTTCGGCGCATCGCCCTGCTCGGCCATGCCCAGCAGCATGCGGCTGTTGCAGTAGGTGCCGCTGTTGTACACCGACAATGCCGCCGTCAGGACCACAAAGTTGAGGATGTGCGCAGCGGTGTTGCTGCCCAGCATCGAGAACACCTGCACGAACGGGCTACCGCTGTAGGAATCGCCGGACGCATTCAGGGTGGCCAACAGGCTGTCCCATGGCGTCAGCGACAGCAGAATGACCAGGGCGCCGATGTAGAAAATCAGGATCCGGTAAATCACCTGGTTGATCGCTTTCGGGATCACGGTTTTCGGCTTGTCGGCTTCGGCGGCGGTGAAACCGAGCATTTCCAGGCCGCCGAAGGAGAACATGATGATCGCCATGGCCATCACCAGACCACTGACACCGTTCGGGAAGAAGCCGCCGTGGGACCACAGGTTGCTCACCGACGCTTGCGGGCCGCCGTTACCGCTGACCAGCAAATAGCTGCCCAGGGCAATCATGCCGACAATCGCCACGACCTTGATGATCGCGAACCAGAACTCGGCCTCGCCAAACACTTTGACGTTGGCCAGGTTGATCAGGTTGATCAGCACGAAGAAACCGGCAGCAGAGACCCAGGTCGGGATGTCCGGCGCCCAGTAGTGGATGTACTTACCGACCGCGGTCAGCTCCGACATGCCTACCAGAATGTACAGAATCCAGCAGTTCCAGCCCGACAGGAAACCGGCGAAACCGCCCCAGTATTTGTGGGCGAAGTGGCTGAAGGAGCCGGCCACCGGCTCTTCGACGATCATTTCGCCCAACTGGCGCATGATCATGAAGGCAATGAAACCGCAGATGGCATAGCCGAGGATCATCGACGGGCCGGCGGATTTCAGCACCCCGGCCGAGCCGAGGAACAGCCCGGTACCGATCGCGCCACCGAGGGCGATCAGTTGAATGTGGCGATTTTTCAGGCCGCGTTGAAGCGTACCTGAATGCGAGTTTTGTCCACTCATGAAAAGGGTCTCACGCAAGGTTTGATGATGTTCAGTAGACGTTGCTGCTCAGTTGCAATTTCAAGCAGCGCCGATCAAACCCCAGCGCAAGCACCAGGAGTTCAGCGTATTTACAACGGTCATGCGTCACCTGTTTGTTTTTATCTGTGACGAAATCGAACCCGACACGCTTGTGGCGCGGCGGAGTGAACAAGACGGGTAGCCTTGAAGTTTGCGCAGGTGCGCAGGAGGTCACAGTTAAAACGCGGCGCATTGTACACCGCTAACCCCCTGCTGCCAGACTCTGCTGGATCAGCGCGTCGGTTGCCGGGATTGCCTGTGTCCGCTTCGAAGGTCGAAGGCGGCTGCAAAAAGGAAGTCAGACCTTTGCAGGTCATCGACGCCGGCGATCAAAAAATTCGCCCACGGGGGGAGATGGAGATGAGTCACGGCGTTCATTGCGCCTCCTTCTTGTTATGCACCTGCACGACAGGCATGGGGCGCATCACACCCTTCAAACGCCGCTGAAACAAGCGCGCCAGAGCCTTGCAGCAGCGTAGATGGACGAGTTGACGGAAGGTTTTCCTTACAGCCGCTGTGCAGGGAGCATTTCAATGGGTTTGGCGACATATTTAGTCAACATTCCTTTACATGCCGTAACGTAAACTTTCCAAATCAGATATCACTGTAGGATGACTGCAAATTGACGGTAGGAAGCTTCCTAAGGAAAAGGTCGAGTTAGTTTTTTGTTTTTAAATAAGAATTTGCCCTTTAAAAACAGAATAAAAAGTTCAAATAAATCTTATTTAATTATTTTTTTGCATTTTAAAAATCGATGAACTAGGTTTTCAGCGACTTGCCGAGCCGCATCGACCGGCAAGTTGGCGGGTTATTCACTGATTGAAAAGCACGCCGCTGTTCTTACTCGAAGTCATCTAGGAGATTCACAATGCAAGCACTTGAAAAAGACTTGGAAACTGAACTGCAACTGGACGATTGGTTTGAAGCACCGACCCATGAAGCCGCCATTGAAATGATGCAAGCCGACGCGATTGTGCCGTTCGGCACGGCGATGTGGCCTCTGTAAGATATCCCGGCAGGTACGATCCGGCCGGTCGTGCCTGCCACATTTTCTCGGTTTGTCAGGGAGGACTACATGGATAAGCAACGCGCCATTTCGCATTTCCTTTACTACCTCGAACACCACCCGGCCCTTGTCGGCATCAACCCGGCGAAGGTCTTGCTCGGCCACACCGCTGATTACGAGGCACACACCTGCGCCATCGCCGAACAGGCCGGCAACAGCCAACAATTCAGCTTCAGCGCCATGCGCCTGGACCTGGAACCCACGGATTTGCTGGCCCTGGCGATTGCCGACAGCGACCTGTACATTTTCTTCTACGACTCTTCCACCCTGCCCAACCCACGCCCCGACGGCCCGGAGTTTGTCCGTGCGCTGCAAGGGATCATGGCGCAAAACTGGAAGAAGTCGCTGTTGTTCAAGGATTACGGTGATTACTTCTACGACACTTTCAGTGTCACCCCGCAGCGAATTGCCGGGCTCAATAGCCATCTGATTCAGCGCATGTCCCACGCCACAACACTAAGTTTCAAGGATGACCACGGCTCGTGGTTTGAAACACCGTTGAACAGTATCAAGAAGTGGACCGACATCAACGGCATCGGCAACTTTGACCTGGCGCCCGGCGAAATCGCGACCCACAGCGAGGCGATTAATGGCCAGGTGAAGTTCATGGGGACATTCCTCAGTACGATCCCCTTCGCCCGCAAGTACGGGGTACTGGAGTCGCCACTGGAGTTGTGGATCGAGAACTCGACCATCAGCAAAATCGCCACGGATGTGCCGGGGCTTGAGCACGACTTCAACAAATACCTGGATGCCAATCCGTCGAATCGGCGGATCGAGGAGCTGGGCATTGGCACCAACGAAGGCGTGAAGGAGCTCTATGCGCGCAACGCCGGGTTCGAGGAGCGTCATTGCGGCTTGCACCTGGGGTTGGGCGGCGGGGCCAAGGGCAGCCATCACCTGGACCTGATCTTCTCCAGTGGCGTGTTGGCGCTGGATGATGAGCCGGTGTTTGATGGGCGGTTTGTTTTTTAGGCCTTTAGATGACGGTGAGGCGACCGACCTCATCGCGAGCAGGCTCGCTCCCACAATTGATCGCGTTTCCCTGAAAGAGCTCGGTCACCTGTGGGAGCGAGCTTGCTCGCGATGACTGACTTACAAACGCTACATCACTAAAGCCAGACACAAAAAAAACGCCAACCCTAAGGTTGGCGTTTTTTACTTGCAGCTTGCAGCTAAAAACTTACCGCTGCTTCATTCCGGCTTGCGACGACCGAAGCCCGGGCGCTGGCCCGAACCGGCTGGTGCGCCGCGACGCTTGCCCGATGGCGCGTCCTTGTTGACCAGAACGATACCTGGGCGTTTCTTCGCTGGCGCCTTGGCCGGACGCTTGGTGTCAGCCGGACGGTCGGCCACTGGGGTACCGCGACCCGACTCACCACGAGATTCGCCACGACCGGCTGGAGCACCACGATCGCTACGACCACCGGACGGAGCACCACGGCCTTCGCCACGTTCGGTGCGACCGTTGGCCGGACGCGGCGTGCGTGGGCCGCGCTCGCCATCAGCGCGTGGCGCTGCTGGTTTGCGGGCTGGACGCTCGCCTTCGATTTGCGGCTCACGGGAGTCACGCGGCGTAGCAGCGGTCTGGTTACCGATGGCTGGACGCAACGAACGCACGCGCTCGGTCTTGCCCATCGGACGCGAAGATTTACGCTGCATACGGTCGAGCTTGTCTTTGCTCTTGGCGTTCATCTGCGGCATCGCCACAGGTGTCAAACCGACTTCAGCACTCAGAATGTCGACTTCGAACTGGCTCATTTCGCGCCAGCGCCCCATCGGCAGGTCGGAGTTAAGGAACACCGGACCGAAACGCACGCGCTTCAGACGGCTGACCACCAGGCCCTGGGATTCCCACAGACGACGAACTTCGCGGTTGCGACCTTCCATCACCACGCAGTGATACCAGTGGTTGAAACCTTCGCCGCCCGGCGCTTGCTTGATGTCGGTGAACTTGGCCGGGCCGTCCTCGAGGACGACGCCGGCCTTCAGACGCTCGATCATCTCGTCGTCGACTTCGCCACGGACACGTACCGCGTATTCACGGTCCATTTCGTAGGAAGGGTGCATCAGGCGGTTGGCCAATTCACCGTCAGTGGTGAACATCAGCAGACCGGTGGTGTTGATGTCGAGACGACCGATGTTGATCCAGCGACCTTCTTTGGGGCGCGGCATCTTGTCAAAAACCGTCGGACGGCCTTCCGGGTCAAGGCGGGTGCAGATTTCGCCGTCGGGCTTGTTGTACATGATCACGCGGCGTACCGACTCGGCGGCTTCTTCGCGCTTGATCACCTTGCCATCAATGGTGATGGCGTCGTGCATGTCGACGCGCTGCCCGAGGGTGGCGTCTTTGCCATTGACCTTGATGCGGCCGTGGCTGATCCAGGCTTCTACGTCACGGCGCGAGCCGACGCCGATACGGGCGAGGACTTTCTGCAGCTTTTCGCCTGCTGGGCCGATTTCCTGGTCGTCTTTCTGGTCGTTGATACTCATCTGGGCACCTCCCGGTGTGGTCTGTTCAGGCAGCTCTGAAGTGAGGGGCCTGAAGAGTTGAAAGCAGGGTCTCGGGCGAAGGGATCGCCGGAGGGTCGCGAATCATACGCTCATGCGAGCGTTCGCGCATCAGAGACTAGCTGATCAATGGCGACTTACTTGCCTTTCCGCCGACCGGTGGCACCGAGTTTGATCAAACGCAGCGCCGCTTCGGCGAGTACGGTGCGCTTGTCGGTCTTGTCGAGCTTCTTCCAGGCCCTGATCTCGCGCTTGCTGCGGCCGCAGCCAAGGCAGATGTCGTCAGTGAATTTGCAGACGCTGATGCAGGGGTCTTTGGTTGAGCTCATCGGATGCCTTTTGAATATCAAGATCAAAAGATCGCAGCCTTCGGCAGCTCCTACGCAGCCCCTATTGACATCCCTGCTTCGGCGTCGAGCACGGACCTGTAGGAGCTGCCGAAGGCTGCGATCTTTTGGCGTTCCCTCAGTCGTCGAATTCGCGGCGTTCGGCTTCAATCGCTTCGGCCAGGGCCCGGGCTTCGGCTTCTTCGTCGCTGAGTTCGGGTTTTGGCTTTTCGAGTGCGGCGACAGCAGCGAGGAGTTTTTCGCGGGCTTCGGCAACGCCCAGCACGTCATCTTCCAGCTCTTCTTCCTGCTCTTCTTCCTGCTCTTCTTCGATTGTGGCTTCGGGCTCAGACTGAAGTTCAACGTCGATTTCCGGCGCTGGCGGCTCCAAAACCTCTTCGGTTTCAATCACCGCACCATCACGCAACAAATCGTCAAAGTCGGTCTTGATCCCCTCCTCCATGGTGTCCAGTTCCAGCAACAGCGTATGGAAACTGGTTTCTTCCTTGGGCTCTTCCGGCTCGGCACTGGCGTCGGCCAGTTCCTGCAATCCGGCCGGGACCGGCGCGTCGTCGAAGTCGAGCACCGGGTCCGGTTCCATCTCCCGCAGCTCAGCCAACGGTGGCAAATCGTCGAGGTTTTTCAGGTTAAAGTGATCAAGAAACGCCTTGGTGGTGGCGAACATCGCCGGTTTTCCGGGTACGTCGCGGTAACCGACGATGCGAATCCACTCACGCTCCAACAAGGTCTTGACGATGTGGCTGTTGACCGCCACACCGCGCACGTCTTCGATCTCGCCCCGGGTGATCGGCTGGCGATAGGCGATCAACGCGATGGTTTCGAGCATGGCGCGGGAATAGCGTTGCGGGCGTTCTTCCCACAAGCGGCCGACCCATGGCGAGAACTTCTCGCGGATCTGCAAGCGATAGCCGGAAGCGACTTCCTTGAGCTCAAAAGCACGGCCGTCGCAGGACTTGGCGAGTATCGTCAGGGCTTTCTTGAAGACCGGCGGCTCTGGCCGTTCGCCTTCCTCGAAGAGTTCGAACAGGCGTTCAAGCGATTGCGGTTTTCCCGAGGCCAACAGAAAGGCTTCAAGCAGTGGCGCCAGCTCGCGGGGTTCAGTCAGGTTCATGATTCAACTCGTTATTCGGCTCGGGCCCGCACGTGGATCGGCGCGTACGGCTCATTCTGTACCAGCTCGACCAAAGATTCCTTGACCAGTTCGAGGATGGCCATAAAGGTCACGACCACGCCCAGCCGTCCCTCTTCAGCGGTGAACAGCTCGACAAACGGCACGAAACCGCCGCCCTTGAGCCGTTCCAGCACATCGCTCATGCGCTCGCGAGTGGACAATGCCTCGCGACTGACCTGATGGCTTTCGAACATGTCGCCACGGCGCAGGACCTCGGCCATGGACATCAGCAACTCTTCCAGGCTCACGTCCGGCACCAGCTTGCGTGCCCGGGCTTGCGGGGCATCCAGCTTGGGCACCACCACATCGCGACCAACCCGGCTCAAGCCGTCGATGCCTTCGGCTGCTGCCTTGAAGCGCTCGTATTCCTGCAAGCGACGGATCAGTTCGGCCCGGGGATCGTCTTCCTCGGCTTCGATGGATTCGGCGCGCGGCAGCAGCATCCGCGACTTGATCTCGGCCAGCATCGCGGCCATCACCAGGTACTCGGCGGCGAGTTCCAGGCGCACCGACTGCATCAACTCGACATACCCCATGTATTGACGGGTGATTTCCGCCACAGGGATGTCCAGGATGTTGATGTTCTGTTTGCGGATCAGGTACAGCAGCAGGTCAAGCGGGCCTTCGAAAGCTTCAAGGAACACCTCGAGGGCATCCGGCGGGATGTACAGGTCCAGCGGCATTTCCATGACCGCCTGGCCATAGACCATGGCGAAGGGCAGCTCTTGCTGGGCTCCGGCCTGACTGTCAACGGGTTCTACTGCAGACATCTAGGCCTCGGCCATGAACGGCGCAGGGTCGCCGCAACCGACGCGGATCACCTGCGGCTCGCCGTCGGCAAGGTTGATTACCGTGGACGCCTTGATCCCGCCGAAACCGCCGTCGATGATCAGGTCGACCTGGTGCTCCAGCAATTGGCGCATTTCGTGAGGGTCACTCAACGGATCGGTGTCGCCGGGCATGATCAGCGTCACGCTCATCAGCGGCTCGCCCAGCTCTTCCAGCAGCGCCAGGGCAATCGGATGGCTCGGCACCCGCAGGCCAATGGTGCGCTTCTTGGCGTGCAGCAACAGGCGCGGCACTTCGCGAGTGGCGTTGAGGATAAACGTATAAGGCCCAGGTAAATGGGCCTTGAGGATACGGAAGGTGCCGGTGTCGATCTTGGCGAACAGCCCCAGTTGCGACAGGTCGCTGCAAATCAGCGCGAAGTTGTGCTTGTCGTCCAGCTGACGCAAGCGGCGTACGCGCTCCACGGCATTCTTGTCGCCGATCTGGCAACCAATGGCATAGGACGAGTCCGTGGGATAAATCACCACCCCGCCTTTGCGGATGATCTCGACCGCCTGTTTGATCAGGCGCGCTTGCGGGTTTTCCGGATGAATCTGGAAAAATTGACTCACATTTTCTACCTGTTCAGACGGCGGCAATAATTGGGTCATGTTTGAATCGACACCAAAGCGGTGGCAGATCCTCCGGAACCGGGCGGTATTCACCGATTTCCGACCAGCCTCCAGGGCCATGAAAATCACTGCCGGCGCTGACCAGCAGACCGAACTCGCGAGCGAGAATGGCCAGGCTGCCCACCTGTTCTGCGGGCTGATGACCATTGACCACTTCGATAGCGTGGCCCCCTGCTTGAATATAGTCAGAAATCAGGCGGCGACGCTTGCTGCGAGTGAAATCGTAATGCCAAGGGTGCGCCAGGCTGACCCAGGCACCCGCCGCGCGCAGGGTCGCGACGGTGTCTTCCAGGGTCGGCCAGTGTTGCTTGACATCGCCCAGCTTGCCGGCGCCCAGCCATTTGCGGAACGCTTCGGCGCGATCCTTGACGAAACCTTCACGCACCATCCAGTCGGCAAAGTGCGGACGGGCCGGCGCGTTGCCGCTGTCACCCAGCGCCTGTTGCATTGCTCGGGCGCCTTCCATCGCACCGGGCATGCCTTTCAACGCCAGTTTGCGACTTATTTCTTCGGACCGTAGCCAACGGCCATCGTGCAATCGGGCGATCGCCTCGACCAACGGTGCGGCATTGACGTCGAAACCGTAGCCCAGCACGTGAATGGTCGCGCCGCCCCAGGTGCAGGACAATTCGACGCCGTTGACCAGTTGCATCCCCAACGCCGTAGCGGCGCTGCGGGCCTCATCGAGGCCCTCAAGGGTGTCGTGATCGGTCAAGGCCAGGACTCGCACGCCTTTCTCGAACGCACGCGCAACCAGTACCGCAGGCGCCAGGGCGCCATCGGAGGCCGTGCTATGGCAGTGCAAATCAACATTCACAGGGCTTTGTAACCTCAAATCAGCTGGCGCTATCGCGCGCCAATATGTTTGTTATTATGCCGACACATCCTGCTTCTGGCTGCCACTGTGAAACAATTCATCGACTTCATCCCGCTTCTGCTGTTTTTCATCGTCTTCAAAATCGATCCACGGGTCGTCGAGATCGCCGGTCACGAGGTCACTGTAGGCGGTATTTACAGTGCCACCGCGATGCTGATCATCAGTTCCCTGGTGGTTTACGGCACGCTCTTCATCAAGCAGCGCAAGCTGGAGAAGAGCCAGTGGCTGACCCTCATCGCCTGCCTGGTCTTCGGTAGCCTGACCCTGGCGTTCCACAGCGAAACCTTCCTGAAATGGAAAGCCCCGGTGGTGAACTGGCTGTTCGCCCTGGCGTTCATTGGCAGCCACTTCATCGGTGGCCAATTGCTGATCAAACGCATCATGGGCCACGCGCTGACCCTGCCGGATCAAGTCTGGACCCGTTTGAACATCGCCTGGATCGGCTTTTTCCTGTTCTGCGGTGCCGCCAACCTGTTCGTCGCCTTCACCTTCCAGAACTACTGGGTCGACTTCAAGGTCTTCGGCAGCCTGGGCATGACGCTGCTGTTCCTGGTCGCGCAGGGCATTTACCTGTCCCGCCACCTGCATGACGCCGATACCACAACGCCAAAAACCGAGGACTGACATGCTTTACGCCATCGTTGCTACAGACGTCGCCAACTCCCTGGAAGCCCGCCTCGCTGCACGCCCGGCGCACCTTGAGCGCCTGCAAGTGCTAAAAGGCGAAGGCCGCATCGTGCTGGCCGGCCCCAACCCTGCCGTCGACAGCAATGATCCGGGCGCGGCGGGTTTCACCGGCAGCCTGATCGTCGCCGAATTCGACTCCCTGAGCGCTGCACAGGCCTGGGCCGACGCTGACCCGTACATCGTCGCAGGCGTCTACGCCAACGTTTCCGTGAAGCCGTTCAAGCAAGTCCTGCCCTAGTGCCCTGTCTCACAGATACTGTTCCTCTTTTGACGACGCCTGTTGTCGTCAAAAGAGGAACGTATCCGTGAGACAGGACACCCTCTCTTCCCCCGCGATGAACCTTATCGGTTCATCGCGCTCTCAATCGCTCATTATTCTCGTTTGCCTGCCGACAACTTGCCCAATAACTCGATTGGAATCAGGAGTCGTGATGCGCAAGGGTCCGTTGTGTCTGATGTTGGTGACGTTGTCGATCGTAGGACCCGTGCATGCTGAAGAGGCTGCCAATGGTGGCAACTCCACGCCGTTGTCCTTGAGCGCCGGTAGCCAGATCAGCGAATTGCAGCAGCGTTTGAAAGCAAGCGAGCAGCGACGAGAAGAACTGAGCAAACAACTGCAAAATGCCGATAGCGAGCGTGAAAGCGCCCAGTTGAGCCGGTTGCGCCAAGAGAACCAGCGCCTGAAGCTGCAACTCAAGGAAGCCCAGGCCAGCAGTCCGCTGCCGCGTCTGCTGACCGACCAGCAACAATGGTTCGTCACCGGGGCCGGGGTAGCGCTATTGGCTCTGCTCTGCGGTATCTTTGCCAGTGGGGCAAGTCGAAAACGTCGACAATGGCTAAATTGAGTGAGTCATGAGCGAGCTGTTATTAATTGATGATGACCAGGAGCTGTGTGAGCTCCTGAGCAGTTGGTTGAGTCAGGAAGGTTTTGTGGTCCGTGCCTGTCACGATGGCCAGAGTGCCCGCCGTGCGCTGGCTGAATCCTCCCCGGCGGCCGTGGTGCTGGACGTGATGCTGCCCGATGGCAGCGGCCTGGAACTGCTCAAGCAATTGCGCAGCGACCACCCGGACTTGCCGGTGCTGATGCTCTCGGCCCGCGGCGAACCGCTGGACCGTATCCTCGGCCTGGAACTGGGTGCCGACGACTACCTGGCCAAGCCCTGCGACCCACGGGAACTGACAGCCCGGCTGCGCGCGGTATTACGCCGCAGTCATCCGGCCGCAGTGTCCAGCCAGCTCGAACTGGGCGACTTGTGCTTCAGCCCGCAGCGCGGCGTGGTCAGCATCGATGAACAGGAATTCACCCTCACCGTCTCCGAAAGTCGCCTGCTCGAAGCCCTGATCAAGCAACCTGGTGAACCCCTGGATAAACAGGAACTGGCGCAGATCGCTCTCGGGCGCAAGCTGACCCTGTACGACCGCAGCCTGGACATGCACGTCAGCAACCTGCGCAAAAAGATCGGCCCGCACCCCGACGGTCGCCCGCGCATCATTGCCCTGCGTAGCCGCGGTTATTACTACAGCCTCTGATTGCAACGCGATCCCCTTGCGGAATCTGCTGAACGCAAAAAAATCCCCGTAGGAGCTGCCGAAGGCTGCGATCTTTTGATCTTGATCTTCGGCGATGCTGAAATCGCCAAAGATCAAAAGATCGCAGCCTTCGGCAGCTCCTACGGGGACCGCGTAAAGTCGGTCGGCATCGTGTGATGGTCGGCGGATGTGGCAGATTTGTCAGGTTCGCTGAAAACCGTCTTTACCCAAGCTTTACGCTCCGCTGACCGCCGCTGACCTTGATCTCCGTAATCTGAACTCATCCGGAACGTACCGGGAACGAGACAAGGAGATTCACCATGCGCAAGACTCTTATCGCTCTGATGTTCGCTGCCGCTCTGCCGACCGTTGCCATGGCCATGCCTGAAGGTACCGGCCCGATGGGTGGGCCGATGGACGGCTCGCACCACGGCGGTCAGATGCACGGCATGCACGGCAAAGGCCCGTACAGCCAACTGGACCTGAGTCGCGAACAGCGTGAGCAGATCCGCAAAATCATTGGCGAGCAAATGCACGATCGTAAGCAACTGGTCGAAAAATACCTGGAGAAACTCTCCCCGGCTGACCAGAAAGCCATGAAAGATGAAATGACTGCCAAACATCAGAAAGCCGAAGCCGATGTGCGCGCCATTCTGAAACCGGATCAACAGAAGAAATTCGACGAGATCCAGAAAAAACAGGCTGAACGCCGCGCCGAGTGGGCCGAATTCAAGGCCTGGAAAGCGCAACAGCCACAAAAAGCGCAATAATGCGTTAACTCCAGACCCAACAGCTCAACACTGTTGGGTCTGATGTTACTCAGTTTAAATGTGGGAGCGGGCTTGCTCGCGAAGGCGGTGTATCAGGCAAAGCATTTGTCGACTGATACACCGCCTTCGCGAGCAAGCCCGCTCCACTTGATTTGCGTTAGTTGAGGATTTACTGTGCGCTCATTGTTCTGGCGTATTCTGGCCAGCTTCTGGCTGGCCATCGCTCTGGTTGCAGGGCTCTCCCTTTTGCTGGGGCACATGCTCAACCAGGACGCTTGGATTCTCAGCCGCCATCCGGGCCTCAACACGCTGGCCGAAGAGTGGACGCAAACTTACGAAGCCCAAGGCGAAGACGCGGCACAAGCCATCCTGGAACAGCGCAAACGCCAATATCACATCGACGTTCAGGTGCTCAACGAGAGCGGCGACCCGGTGGTGCGCGGCACTTTCCCACGTCGGGCCGCAGCGTTTGAAGCTCGGCAGAACGATGATGATCGCCGCCTGCCGTGGCGCCGCCTGACGGCGGAGTACACCAGTGAAAAAACCGGCAACACCTACCTGCTGATCTACCGCATCCCGCACCCGGAACTGGACTCATGGCACCGCGAAAGCCTGCTCTGGCCGTTGAGTGCGCTGGGTATTGCGCTGGTGGTGCTGACCTTGTTCAGCCTGTTGGTGACGCTCTCGATCACCCGCCCGCTTAGCCGTTTGCGCGGTGCGGTGCATGATCTGGGGCAAACCACCTATCAGCAGAATAGCCTGGTCAAACTGGCCAACCGACGCGATGAGTTCGGTGTGCTGGCCAACGATTTCAACCGCATGGGTGCGCGTCTGCAAAGCCTGATCGGCAGCCAGCGGCAACTGCTGCGCGACGTGTCCCACGAACTGCGTTCGCCCCTGGCCCGATTGCGTATTGCCTTGGCCCTGGCTGAACGCGCCAACCCTGAAGAGCGGGAAAAACTCTGGCCACGCCTGACCCGCGAATGCGACCGGCTGGAAGCCTTGATCAGCGAAATCCTGGTGTTGGCTCGGGTCGATGCGGATAACGCCAGCGCCGAGGATGTGGATCTCAACGTCTTGCTTCTTACCCTGCAAAAGGATGCGCAACTGGGCTTCCCGGAACAGACCGTGCGCCTGGATGCCGAGTCGCAACTGAACCTCAAAGGCTGGCCAACCATGATCGAGCGCGCCGTGGACAATCTGCTGCGCAATGCCCAGCGCTTTAACCCGGTGGGTCAACCGATTGAAATGCAGGCCTCGCGCCAGGGCGAGCGGATGGTGGTCAGCGTGCGTGACCATGGGCCGGGGGTCGAAGCAGCGCACTTGAACCTGTTGGGCGAACCGTTCTACCGAGCGCCGGGGCAGACCGCCGCCGGCCATGGCCTGGGGCTGGCGATCGCGCGCCGTGCAGCCGAGCGCCACGGCGGCAGCCTGGTGCTGGCCAATCACCCGGAAGGCGGGTTTATTGCCAGCCTGGAATTGCCGTTGGTGCCGGGGGCGGTGGTTCAGCCGTAAATGCAGGGGGATGCAAAAGATCGCAGCCTCGTTTCACTCGGCAGCTCCTACAAGGTTATGTGAGCACCTGTAGGAGCTGTCGAGTAAAACGAGGCTGCGATCTCTTGACCTTTAAGCCTTGCCAGACCATCCACTGACGAATTCAGCCAGATCAACCTTCTCGGCCACCCGCGGTTCTTTCTGCGGCGTGCCGAGGTAGAGGAACGCAATCACTTCTTCACCTTCCGCCAGTCCCAGGCCTTTGGCGACATGCGCGGAATACGCCAGTTCACCCGTGCGCCATACCGCGCCAATGCCTTGCGCATAAGCCGCCAGCAAGATTCCATGTGCCGCACAACCCGCCGCCAGCAGTTGCTCGGACTTCGGGTACTTGACGTGATCCTGCACTCGCGCAATCACCACGACCACCAGCGGCGCCCGCAGCGGACCGTTGCGGGCCTTGTCCAGCGCCGCTTCAGCCACATCGCTGTCCTGCAGCTTCGCCGCTTCGGCGAGCAACTCGCCCATTTGCTCGCGAGCCGCACCTTCGACTGTCAGGAAGCGCCAGGGCTGCAAATGGCCGTGGTCCGGCGCGCGCATGGCGGCTGAGAACAGCACTTCCCGTTGCTCGGCAGTCGGCGCTGGGTCCAGCAGTCGTGGAACGGAAACACGGTTGAGCAAAGCGTCGAGAGCCTGCATCGGCCACCTCCTGTAAAAATGTTTGGCTATTCTAGCCAGAAGCGCTCCGGGCTGCCGGTTTACATGGCAGACCTCGCAGGTAGAATGACGCCCCTCCCCCTTTCAGCCCGAGCGGACTTCATGGCGTTGCCGACCTTACGGATCATTGGTTTCATCATCGGCATCTTCCTGATAACCCTGGCCATCGCCATGGTCGTGCCCATGGCCACCCTGGTGATTTTCGACCGCACCAGCGACATGCCTTCGTTCCTTTGGGCCAGCATGATCACCTTCGTCGCCGGCCTGGCACTGGTCATCCCCGGTCGCCCTGAACACGTGCACCTGCGTCCGCGGGACATGTACCTGCTGACCGTCAGCAGTTGGCTGGTGGTGTGCATTTTCGCCGCGCTGCCATTCCTGCTGACCCAGCACATCAGTTACACCGACTCGTTCTTCGAAAGCATGTCCGGCATCACCGCCACCGGCTCCACGGTGCTCAGCGGCCTGGACACCATGTCTCCCGGCATCCTGATATGGCGCTCGATGCTGCACTGGCTCGGCGGTATCGGTTTCATCGGCATGGCGGTAGCGATTCTGCCCTTGCTGCGAATCGGCGGCATGCGGCTGTTCCAGACCGAGTCCTCGGACCGTTCCGAAAAGGTCATGCCCCGTTCACACATGGTGGCGCGCTTGATCGTGGCGGCCTACGTCGGCATCACCATGGTCGGTAGCCTGGCGTTCTGGTGGGCCGGGATGAGCCTGTTCGATGCGATCAACCACGCCATGTCGGCGATTTCCACCGGCGGTTTCTCCACCTCCGACGAGTCCCTGGCCCATTGGAAACAACCGGCGGTGCACTGGGTGGCGGTGGTGGTCATGATTCTCGGCGCCCTGCCGTTCACCCTGTACGTGGCGATGCTGCGCGGCAACCGTAAAGCCCTGATCAAGGATCAACAGGTTCAAGGCTTGCTCGGCATGTTGCTGGTGACCTGGCTGGTGCTCGGCACCTGGTACTGGTGGACCACCGACCTGCATTGGCTCGACGCATTGCGCCACGTGGCCGTGAACGTGACTTCGGTGGTCACCACCACGGGTTTTGCGCTGGGGGACTACAGCATCTGGGGCAATTTCTCGCTGATGCTGTTCTTTTATCTGGGCTTTGTCGGCGGGTGTTCAGGCTCGACGGCAGGCGGGATCAAGATATTTCGCTTCCAGGTTGCCTACATCCTGCTCAAGGCCAACCTGAATCAATTGATTCACCCGCGCGCGGTGATCAAGCAAAAGTACAACGGTCACCGGCTCGACGAGGAGATCGTAAGGTCGATCCTGACCTTTTCGTTCTTCTTCGCCATCACCATCTGCGTCATCGCCCTGATGCTTTCGCTGTTAGGCCTGGACTGGATGACTGCGCTGACCGGCGCGGCGAGCACCGTGTCCGGCGTCGGCCCGGGGCTGGGCGAGACCATTGGCCCGGCGGGCAACTTCGCGACCCTGCCGGATGCCGCCAAGTGGATCCTGTCGTTAGGCATGCTACTGGGCCGGCTGGAGATCATTACAGTGTTTGTTCTGTGCATTCCGGCGTTTTGGCGTCACTGACCTGGTTGGACGCGTCCAGCAACCGCGCCCGATACTCGCCTGGGGTGGCATCGAACCAGCGGCGGAAGGCGCGAAAGAAGTTGCTCGGGTCGGCAAACCCCAACAGGTAGGCAATTTCCAGCAGGGTCATGCTCGGCTGCGCCAGGTATTGCTCGGCCAGTTCGCGTCGAGTGTCGTCCAGCAATGTCTGAAAACTCGTGCCTTCTTCCTGCAACCGCCGCTGCAAGGTGCGCTGCGACAGATGCAGGGTCTGCGCCACCGTATCGCGTTTGGGTTCACCCTGGGGCAGCAAACGGCAGAGCACCTGCCGGGCCTTGTGGGTCACGCGGCTTTCGGAAAATCGCGCCAGGTATTCGCCGGCAAACCGGTCATGCAACAACGCCATGGCCTCGTTGGCGGTGGGCAGCGGCGCCTCCATGTCGGCGCGCTCGAAGATCAGCGCATCGTAAGGTGCGTTGAACACCAACGGCGCGTGGAAGGCTTGTTTATAGGGTTCGAGGTCGGCGGGCTCATCTCCCTGCACCAACACCTTGCGCGGTTGCAGGGTGCGCCCGGTCAGCCAACCGCACAGGCCCAGCGCGCAGGCCAGTGACGCTTCGGCGCTTTGCCGGGTCGGCGGCAGGTGGTCGCCATGGACCGTCAGAATCAATGCGTATCCCTCGTCGAGCAAGCGGAAACTCAGGTCGGCGCTTTCGGCAATGATCCGTTGATAACGCACCAGGCGTTGAAAGCCCTCGGCCAGGGTCTGGCTGGACATCAACGCGTAACCCGCCACATGAAAGGACGCCGGTCGCACCACTTTGCCCATGTTCAGGCCGATCGCCGGGTTGCCGGACAGCTCGACCGCCCGCTGCCACAGCCGCGTCATGGAGTCTTGCGGGAAGCGCGCATCCGGATCATCCAGCGATGCGTAATCAAGCCCCAGTTGCTTGAACAGAACCCGGCAATCCAGGCCGTCCATCTCCAGTGCTTTGACAATCCCCATCGCCCAGCTTGCAGAAGTCGTTCGTTCGCTCATGGCGTTTACTTACTTTATGAGCCGTCTGACGCGGCCAATTTCCGAAGGATACTAAAGTGGCGCCTATTGTCACTGGCTGATGCCATTGATCACTCTAGACTCAAATAAGCTACCCGCAGAACAACTTGCCGTCAGAACAATAACCACAGAGATCGCAGTCGTGGAAAACATCAAGCGCTTCAACAGCTTCGCTGAGTTCTACCCGTATTACCTCAGCGAACACAGCAACAGTACTTGCCGACGATTGCACTTTGTCGGCACCTCGCTGGTTATTTTCATTTTGGCGCTGACCATTGGCAAAGGTGCATGGCTGCTGCTGATCGCCCTGCCGCTGGCCGGTTACAGCTTCGCCTGGGTTGGGCATTTTTTCTTCGAGAAGAATCGTCCTGCAACCTTCCAGCATCCGCTTTACAGCCTGCTCGGCGATTTCGTCATGTACCGCGACATGATCCTCGGCCGCGTGCCGTTTTAGGCTTCACGGGCCAGCAATGCATCCTGCAAAGCCAGTGCGCCAGTGGATCCAAGTCCTACACTCGATACATCACTTCGTCAAAAACAAGAAGATCGCCGATGAACGCCAACGCCCGTTTTACCCACATGAAGGACGGCACGCAGGAAGACTGGGCAATCATCGCCGCAGACTTCAGTGCCTATGCCCGACGATTGCCGACACGGATTGTGGCGCACCTGAAACTGCTGGAGGGTGACTTTGGCGGCTTCCCGGTGGATCGCCTGACCCATTCCCTGCAAACCGCCACCCGCGCCTTTCGTGATGGCCGCGACGAAGAATATGTGATCTGCGCCCTGCTCCATGACATCGGCGACACCCTGGGTTCCTACAATCACCCGGACATTGCGGCGGCAATTCTCAGGCCGTTCGTCAGCGCCGCAAATTTGTGGATGGTGGAGAAACACGGGATTTTCCAGGGGTACTACTTCTTCCATCACCTGGGCATGGATCGGCATCTGCGCGAGCAATTCAGCGGGCATCCGCAGTACCAGGCGACCATCGAGTTCTGCGCCAAATACGATGCGGCGGCGTTTGATCCGGGGTACGAGAATTTACCGCTGAGCTTCTTCGAACCGATGATGGAGCGGTTGTTTGCGCAGCCGAAGAACTCGATCTACAAGGCGGCGATGGAGGAGCATTTACCCGTTTAAGATCAAAAGATCGCAGCCTTCGGCAGCGCCCACAGGTGCGTAGGAGCTGCCGAAGGCTGCGATCTTTTGATTTTTATATGCTTACCTTCACCGCTTTCAACTCCGCCTCCCGCGCCTGGGCATCCGCCAGCCGATACAACTCGATCGAGCCGTCCCAATGCTCGATCAACGCCGTGCACGATTCCACCCAATCCCCGCAATTGAGGTAGTCCACCCCGCCGACCTTGCGGATCTCGGCATGGTGAATGTGCCCGCACACTACGCCATGCAACTCGCGTTTGACGCATTCGTGGGCGATGGCTTCTTCGAAATCGCTGATGAAGCTGACCGCGGTTTTCACCTTGTGCTTGAGGTACGCCGATAGCGACCAATAGCCGTAGCCATAACGGGCACGCCAGTGATTGAGCCAGCGGTTAAGAGTCAGGGTGAATTCATAGGCCGAGTCGCCGAGAAAGGCCAGCCAGCGGTGGTAGCGAGTGATCACGTCGAACTGGTCGCCGTGGATCACCAGCAAGTGACGGCCATCGGCGGTCACATGCACCGCTTCGTCCACTAACTGGATGTTGCCCAGGATCAGTTTCGAGTATCGGCGCAGGAATTCGTCGTGGTTGCCGGTGACGTAGATCACTTCAGTGCCGCGCTTGCTCATGGTCAGCAGACGGCGAATCACGTTGGTGTGGGCCTGGGGCCAATACATGCCGCCGCGCAGTTTCCAGCCGTCGATGATGTCGCCCACCAGGTAAATCCTGTCGGCGTGGTAGCCCTTGAGAAACTGTGACAGGTGCTCGGCCTGGCAATCCCTTGTGCCCAAATGCACATCGGAAATCCATAAGGTGCGCACACGTTGTTTACGGCTGGGTTTGGCGAGCTCGGCGCTGGTCATGGACAACCCTCTGCGATGTTTTTACAAGTTTGCGCCGGTCGGGTTAATTGCCCATGACAGTGACGAGTCAATCCTGTGACAGCGTGCAGCCGGTGTAGACTGGCCGCATCTTGCCCGGAGACCTGCGATGAGACCGATCCTCACGCTGCGCCAATACACCGAAGACCTGATTATCCACAGCCATGCCCACGCGCAACTGGTGTTCGGGCTGTCGGGTGCGCTGGATTTCGAGGTCGACGGGCATGGCAGCCAGGTGGTGCAGCAGAGTTTCGTGGTGGTCCCGGCCGGCATGCATCACGCCTGCGGCAGCCCCAACGGCAGCCGCTGCCTGGTGCTGGATGTACCCGGCGATCAATGGATTGCCCAGTCGCTGGGAGAGCACGCCGACGCCAGCCGCCGCTTGCTCGACAACGCCGGGCGCCTGCCGCTGGATGCCGGGCAAAGCCAATTGGTCAGTTGGCTGGCGGGCAGCCCGGTGAACGATCCGCTGATCGCCCAGCAAGGCGCGGTGCTGTTGTTGGCCAGTCTCAACAACGTCAACCCCGATGTCATCGGTGGACGGCGCCTGCCTTACGCGGCGTTGAATGCGCACATCGACCAGTACGCGGCCTATCCACTGCAAGTGGCCGACCTGGCGCGCGTCGCCGGATTATCGAGCGCCCGCTTGCATGCGCGATTCGTGGCGGAATGCGGACAGACGCCGATGGACTACATTCGCAGTCGACGGCTGCACATTGCGGTGCGCTTGTTGCGAGATTCACCATTGCCAATCGGCGAGATTGCCTGCAGGGTCGGTTACAGCTCTCAAAGTGCGTTTGCGGCGGCGGTATTGCGTGAGTTTGGCGCTTCACCGGGAAAATTGCGGCGCGAGGCTGGCGACAAAAGACGATAGTTTGCCGACAGACATAGCTGGCGTTAACACGGTTCAATGTAGGAGCTGCCGAAGGCTGCGATCTTTTGATCTTTAGCGATTCCAGCACCGCCATAAATCAAGATCAAAAGATCGCAGCCTGCGGCAGCTCCTACTACGTTTATCAAGGACTGCAATGACTCCCCGTACCGCCCTCGGCGCCCTGCATATCGGCGCATTGATGTTTGGCCTGACCGGTGTGTTCGGCAAACTCGCGGCCGCCTCCCCGCCGTCATCGTTTTCGGTCGTGCTGCATTCGCGGTGCTGGCGCTGGCGTTTTTTGCGCGGTTCGCCAGTAGCACCCGCTGGCAAAAGCTCGAAGCCGTGGACTGGCGTCGCCTGCTGCTCAGCGGCTTGCTGCTGGCCGGACACTGGGTCAGTTTTTTCATTGCGGTAAAAATCGCCGGTGTGGCGATTGCTACTTTGGGCTTTGCCAGTTTCCCGGCATTTACCGTGATCCTCGAAGGGCTGATTTTCCGCGAGCGAATTCGCGTCAATGAAATCCTCTTGGTGGTGCTGGTCAGCGTCGGTCTGGTGCTGGTCACGCCGGAATTCGACCTCGCCAGCGGCGCCACTATCGGCCTGCTTTGGGCGGTGGGTTCCGGCTTGCTGTTCGCCCTGCTGTCGCTGACCAATCGCGCCAGCTCCGGGCGTATCCCTGCGGTGCAGGCCGCGCTGTGCCAGAACGTGGTGGTCGCGCTGTGCCTGCTGCCGGTGGCGGCGCCGCAATTGAGCGAGGTGCGTGCCCTCGACTGGTTGTGGATCGGCCTGCTCGGGGTGTTTTGCACCGGCGTGGCCCACAGCCTGTTCGTCGCCAGCCTGGCGGTGATCAAGGCGCGGACCGCAGCGGTGGTGTTTGCGTTGGAACCGGTCTACGGCATCACCATGGCCTGGCTGCTGTTCGATGAAAACCCGACTCTGCGCATGTTGATCGGCGGTGCATTGATCATCGTAGCGATCGTGGTGTCCAGCCGACTGTCAGGCAGCGCCAGCAAAAGCCGTGGCCGCCGAAGCCGCCTCTCACTGAGTGCGATCGTTGTGCCCGAGGTCGCGATCCGGGTCGATCTGATCCCGGACCCGCTGCTTGAGCACCTTGGCTTCCGGGAAACCACCGTCAGCCTTGCGCTCCCAGATCTGCACTTCGTTACAAAAAATATGAAACACCCCGCCAGTGCCCGGCACCAGGGACACTTTGCCCAAGTCATCGCCGAAGGTGCTGAGCAGCTCCTGGGCCAGCCAGGCGGCGCGCAGCAGCCACTGGCATTGGGTGCAATAGGTGATGACGATTTCCGGTTTTTGTACGGTCATGTTTGTTGAAACTCCTGAGCCAGAGGGGCGCCGCTATAATAACCGCCTTTATCGCTTGCCCCGAGATCCACGATGCGCCGTTTACTGTGTTGCCTACTGCTTTGCCTCTTCCCTTTGATTGCCCAGGCCGCCGATGCTCCCCGACCGAAAATCGGCCTGGTGCTGTCTGGCGGTGCTGCCCGTGGCCTGGCGCACATCGGTGTGCTCAAGGCGCTTGAAGAACAAGGCATCAAGATCGATGCGATTGCCGGCACCAGCATGGGCGCGGTGGTTGGCGGGCTATATGCCTCGGGTTACAAAATCGATGAGTTGGAAAAGCTCGCCCTGAACATTGACTGGCAACAAGCCCTGTCCGACGCCCCTCCGCGCGAAGACGTGCCATTCCGGCGCAAGCAGGATGACCGCGACTTCCTGGTCAAACAGAAACTGAGCTTTCGCGACGACGGCAGCCTCGGCCTGCCGCTGGGGGTGATTCAGGGCCAGAACCTGGCGCTGCTGCTGGAAAGCCTGCTGGCCCACGCCAGTGACACACGTGATTTCGACAAGCTGCCGATTCCGTTTCGGGCCGTGGCAACGGACATCGCCAGCGGCGAAAAAGTGGTGTTCCGCAAAGGCCACTTGCCCCAGGTTATTCGTGCCAGCATGTCGATCCCGGCGGTGTTCGCGCCGGTCGAACTGGACGGACGGTTGCTGGTGGACGGCGGCATGACCGATAACATCCCGCTCGACGTCGCGCGGGAGATGGGCGTCGACATCGCGATCGTGGTCGACATCGGCACCCCGCTGCGTAACCGCAAACAATTGACCACTGTGGTCGATGTACTGAACCAGTCCATCACCCTGATGACCCGGCGCAACTCCGAAGAACAACTCGCCGCCCTGCACAAGGACGACGTGTTGATCCAGCCATCGCTGGCGAGTTTCGGCGTGACCGACTTCGGCCGTGCCCAGGAAATGATCGACGCCGGTTACCGCGCGACCAAGATCCTCGAAGCGCGCCTGGCACGGCTCAAACCGGTGCAACCGCTGGACGCCGATCTGACCGCCGCCCGCACACCGAGCCAGCGCACGCCAATCATTACCGCGATCAAAGTGGAAAACGACTCAAAAGTCGGCGACGACGTGATTCGCTACTACATCCGGCAAAACGTCGGCGAACCGCTGGACATCGGCCGCCTGCAAACCGACATGGGCACCCTGTACGGCCTCGATTACTTCGAACAGGTGCAATACCGCGTGGTGCACAAGGGCCAGAACCACACGCTGGTGATCACCGCCCGAGGCAAACGCAGCGGCACCGATTACCTGCGGGTCGGTTTGAACCTGTCGGACGACATGCGCGGCGACAGCGCTTTCAACCTCGGCGCCAGTTACCGGGTCAACGGCATCAACCGCCTCGGCGCCGAGTGGCTGACCCGGCACAGATCGGCGATAAACAGGAACTCTACAGCGAGTTCTATCAACCGCTGGACGTCGGTTCACGCTACTTCATCGCGCCCTACGCTGCGTTTGAAGCGCAGAACGTCGAGTCAATCCTGGACAACGACCCGATAGCCCAGTACCGCGTCGAACGCTATGGTTTTGGCCTCAATGTCGGTCGACAGATTGGCAACAGCGGCGAAATCCGTTTCGGCGTCGGCGAGGCCTGGGGCAAGGCTGACGTGCGCATTGGCGATCAGAACCTGCCGAGTGAAAGCTTTAACGAGGGGTTCTATCAGCTCAAATACTCGTTCGATTCCTTCGACAACGTGTACTTCCCCCATGAAGGCAAAGACATTGGCCTGACATTCCGCCAGTTCGAACCGGGGCTGGGCTCGGACAAGCGTTATCGGCAATGGGAATTCAAACTGGACAAGGCCATGAGCAGCGGCCCGGACACATTCATTCTCGGTGGGCGCTATGGGCGCACCCTGGACAATGCCAACGTGGTCACTTCGAGCTTCCTGCTGGGCGGTGCGCGGCAGTTGTCGGGCTTTCGCGAGGATGCGGTTTCCGGGCAGAACATCAGCCTGATGCGCGGGGTTTACTTCCGGCGCCTGACGCCGCGTTCCTACCTGCCACTGGATTTCCCGCTGTATATCGGAGGCTCGCTGGAGCGTGGCCGGGCGTGGAACAACGACAATGAGTTCGACAGTGGCTACATCAACGCCGCCAGCGTGTTCATTGGTTTCGACACACCGCTGGGGCCGCTGAACTTCAGCTATGGCTTCAACGACGCGGATGAGCAGGCGGTGTATTTGAACCTGGGGCAGACGTTCTGACCCAATTGATCCTGTAGGAGCCGAGCTTGCTCGCGATGCAGTCACTGCGGTGCATCAGGAAAACCGCATATCGTTCATCGCGGGCAAGCCTTGCTCCTACCGGATACCAGCCAACAAACTGCGGGCCGTCTGTTTGAGTGGCTCGTCGCCGTCCTTGAGCAACTGATTGAGCAACTCGATGGCGCTGTCCAGATCGCCATCATCGATGCAGGTCTGGGCTTGTTCAAGTTTTCCGGCGTTGTCCGCCAAAGGATGCGCCAGTGGTTCAAGCTCCAGCGACTGGCCAGGCTCGTTGAACGCGTCGAGAAAGTCGTCATCCAGCGATTCGGAAGCGGTTTCGGCGTCCCATTCCTGTTCGGATTCAGGCTCGCCCAGTGCAGGCTCGTCGGGCATTTCGAAGACATGGGGCATCACGTGCAAATTTGAAGTGAATGCAGGCTCATCCGACACTGGAGGCTGACTCGACGGTTTAGCCGCCGACGATGGCGAGTCTTCGAAAGGACTGACCAGATCCCAGCTGGAATCCATCGACAGGTCGTCCAGATTCAACTGGAACTCATCGCCGGTTGGCGTTTCGGGGATCACCGTGGCGGCGACCGGCGCAATGGCCGCGACCGGCGCAATGGCCGCGACCGGCGCGACAGTCGCCAGTTTCGGATAGCTAGCGCGTATATCCGCCAACTGCTGCGGGTCAAACCCGGATTCTCGCAGGCTGCGATCCTGTGCGTCATACGCCGCTGTATCGCCCTGCTTGCCCAGCACCTCCAGCAGTTGCAACCCCAGCTCGGTGCGCTGGGGCTCTTTGGCCAACGCCTCTCGCAGCAGGCCGGCAGCTTCGGAAAACCGACCGTAAGCCAGGTAAATACCGACGCCTTCCAGCACATCGCCGGCGGGTGCTTCTTCGCGGAGAGTGACGGGCGGCGTAACACGGACAGGTTGTGACAGAGCCTCTTGATCGAGCACAGGGTCTTCACGTGACGACGTCACCGCCAACGGCTCGATCAATGCTTGCTGGCGCTGACGACGAACAAACAACCCCAGTATTACAAGCAGCACCAACGCCAGTAACCCGGCAATCAGGAGCCAATGGCTCGTCTCAGGTTCTTCAACCACAACGGGCGGCGCAGCCACGGCAACCGGCGCAGCGGCAGGCGTCGGTGAAATCTCGGACAATCGGGTCTGCAAGTCGCTGATCTGTTTTTTCCCGTCGGCGATTTGCTCGTCCCGGGTCTTGAGCCCGGCATTCAACTCATCGAGGGTTTTTTGCAACTGCTGGTTTTGCAGCACGCTGGCGGCCAGTTGTTCGGCAACCTCGTCGTTCACCGGCGCAGTGGCAGGTTGATCAACACTCGGGGCTGACGCAGGCACCGTGGCCGGACGTTTGCCTTGGGAGGCTACTGATGGCGCAGTGCTCGGTTCGACGGTAGGGAACCCGGATGCCGGGGCCGTGATCGTGGGCTCGTCGGTCGCCGGCACAATCCCCGGTGAGCCCGGCGGATCGATCAGTACGGTGTACTCGCGCAGCAAGCGCCCGTTGGGCTGATTAAGCTGCACCACAAAATTCAGAAAGGGTTCATTGACCGGTTTGCTGGAGGTCACCCGGATCAACGTGCGGTTGCCCCGCAGGATCGGTGCGAATTTCAGATTATTGAGGAAGAATACCCGCTCGACGCCGGCACGGCTGAACTCGTCAGCCGTCGCCAGGCTGACCGACAGATCGCCCTCCGTCAGACCGCCGGCATCCACCAGCGCAATATCGGCGCTGAACGGCTGGTTCAACGCCGAATGCAGGGTGATATCACCCAACCCCAGAGCCGGAGCCAATGCCGAGTAGGTGACCGCACCGCCGACCAGTAGCAGCCGAGTGCAATACCGCAAAACCATGTGCCAACTCTCGAACATGAGCATCCCTTAGATTAAGCAGAACCAACCTGTATGTGTTCGCACATCCGGTACGAACACGATATTGCCTAGTAGTTCTTTATAGTCTGCCCAACGGGGTATCTCAAAAACACGGCGTAAGGTTTTGCCTCAAGACTTTTCGAGGTTGGCCAGGATGTGGCCGTGAACCCGCATGCAAACCTTCAAATCCGCTTCATCAACACCTTCGAACAGCTCGTGGCGCAGTTGCGTGGCAATGGTTTCAATTTGTTCGATCAACGGCCGGGCCGGAGCACACAGGACGATTTTTTTTGCCCGGCGGTCTTCCAGCACCGATTGGCGCTGCACCAAACCCTGGGATTCAAGGCTATCGAGCAGTCGGGCCAGGGTCGGCCCTTCAACGCCGACGCTTTGTGCCAGTTCGCGCTGGGTCGGTGCGTCTTCGAAGCGGGCCAGGTGCAACAGCACCAGCCAGCGCGCCTGAGACAAACCCAGCCCAGCCAGACGGCGGTCCAGTTCGGCACGCCAGCCGCGGGACATCTGGGCCAGTTGCATGCCAAAGCGGTGTTGATCGGTTAACGGCATAAAAAACTCATGATTAGACTGAAATAGAGAAAAACTAATTATTAGTCAGCTAAGCATGACCTTTCGCTATAGGCAAGGCTTGCTCGGTACTGAATCGTTACATCCATGAGTTCGGTCAGTTAAATCTCGAATTCAGATTGCAACGCAGCCCGTACGCAGTACAAAACCCCTTCCGGCACCCGACCGGCAAACAACGCAGCGATCTCCGCCACTGGTGGCAACTCGCCTTCTCCGTCGAGGAACGCGTCCTGGATTTCGCCCATCAGCTCTTCGGGCAGGTCCAGCGCCTGTTCCAACGACAATTGCTGCTTGCCGATCGCCTCGGCGAGCATGGTGTACACGTTCTTTTCCGAGCATTGCAGTTGACCGGCGATCTGCAGCGGCGTCATGCCGGCCCGGGCCAGGGTGATCAGCTCGTGGCGCACGTCGGCCACCACTTTCGGCGCCTCGACCTGGCCGCCAAGCACTTCGAGGAAGGCCTCGCCATAACGCTCGAGCTTGCGTGCGCCGACGCCGCTGACCGTGGCCATTTCCGCCAGCGAGGTCGGCTGGCTGCGGAGCATTTCCAGCAAGGTCGAGTCGGGGAAAATGACATAAGGCGGCACGCCGTGTTCTTCGGCGAGCTTGCGGCGCAGGGCACGCAGCGCTTCCCACTGTTCGCGTTCCTCGCCACGGACCAGTTGGCTCGCCTGGCTCTTGCTGCTTTTGGCCGTGGTTTGCGGCTTGAGGTCACGGCGCAGTTCCAGGGTCACTTCCCCCTTGAGCAGCGGCCGGCACGTATCGCTCAGGCGCAGGCCGCCGTAGCCTTCAAGGTCGATGTCCGCCAGACCACGGGCAACCAGTTGTCGGAACAGGGAGCGCCACTCACTCTCCCCAACGCCTTGCCGACGCCATACACCGACAAATGCTGATGGCCGAAGCTGCGGACTTTTTCGTTGTCCTTGCCCAGCAGCACGTCCACCAGATGCCCGACGCCGTAGCGCTGGCCGGTGCGGAAGATCGCCGAGAGCGCCTGACGGGCCGGTTCGGTGGCGTCCCAGGTCTGCACCCCATCGACGCAATTGTCGCAATGGCCGCAAGGCTCGGGCATGTCTTCGTCGAAGTAGGCCAGCAGCGTCTGGCGACGGCAGCGGGTTTCTTCGCACAGCGAGAGCATGGCGTCGAGTTTGTGCTGCTCCAGACGCTTGTGGCGCTCGTCGCCTTCGGAGTTTTGCAGCATCTGCTTGAGCATCACCACGTCTTGCAGGCCGTAGGCCATCCAGGCGTCCGCCGGCAGGCCATCACGGCCGCCGCGACCGGTTTCCTGGTAATACGCTTCAAGGGATTTCGGCAAATCGAGGTGAGCGACAAAGCGCACATTGGGTTTGTCGATGCCCATGCCGAATGCCACGGTGGCGACCATGATCAAGCCTTCCTCGTTGAGGAAGCGCTTCTGGTGATGGGACCGCGTCTCGTTGGGCAGGCCGGCGTGGTACGGCAGCGCCGGGAAGCCTTGTTCGCTGAGGAACACCGCCACTTCGTCGACTTTCTTGCGCGACAGGCAATAAACGATGCCGGCATCGCTGCGCCGCTCGGCGAGGAACGCCAGCAACTGCTTGCGCGGCTGTTCCTTGGGGACGATGCGATAAAAAATGTTCGGACGGTCGAAACTCGACAGGAAGCGCTCGGCATCCTGCAAATGCAGGCGATCGACGATTTCTTCCGGGTGCGCTTGTCGGCGGTAGCGGTCAGGGCAATACGCGGGACGTTGGGGAACAGCTCGGCCAACTGGCCCAGTTGCAGGTATTCGCGACGGAAGTCGTGGCCCCATTGGGACACGCAGTGCGCTTCGTCGATGGCGAACAGGGCAATTTCAAGGCTTTGCAGGAAGGCCAGCATGCGCGGCTGCACCAGACGCTCGGGCGCGAGATACAACATTTTCACTTCGCCGCGTTTGATCCGGGCGGCCAGATCGCGCTGTTGCTCGGCGCTCAGGGTCGAGTTCAACGCAGCAGCAGCGACGCCCAGCTCTTCGAGGGTCGCGACCTGGTCGTCCATCAAGGCAATCAGCGGCGACACCACCACCGCCAGGCCTTCGCGCAGCAGCGCCGGAACCTGGAAGCACAGGGACTTGCCACCACCGGTAGGCATCAGCACCAGGGCGTCGCCGCCATTGGCCACGCGCTCAATGATTGCACCCTGGCGGCCACGGAAACTGTCGTAGCCGAAGATGTCCTTGAGGACGCGTTGAGCCTGTTCGAGCATAAAAACTCCAAAAATCTACCGAAACATCCCTGCAAGGCTGGTTCAGAAACACGCACGCTGCACTGACAAATCGTAAGTGCGCGTTGCATGACGCTTCACATCTCAGCCGCAACGCCAGCAGGGCATCACAAAACGCGGGAGTATACCCGAGCCCTCCCCGGCAAAGGGTGCCGCTGATAAGACACATCAGGACAAACACTGATCCCCCTGTAGGAGCTGCCGAAGGCTGCGATCTTTTGATCTTGTCTTTAAAAAGCAAAATCAAAAGATCGCAGCCTTCGGCAGCCCCTACGGGGAGAGGTGGTGTGCATGAGGGGCAAATATGCCGCGCGGCTGGCCTGAGTGCTCAAGAAGGCCTAGAATTCGCGCATCTGTTTAATTCCCAAGGTAGCTTTTAATGTCCTTCGCTGAGCAACTAACCCGCCTGCAAGTTTTCCTCGACGCCGACGAGCTGCATGACGAGGCGCTGGACTACGTGGCCGCCCACGGCTACCTCACCGCGCTGTCGATCTGTTCCGAGAGCGTTCCCGACCGTGAATGGATCGACGCCCTCTTCGCTGAAGAGCCGCACTACGCCGACGACACCGAGCGTGAAGCAATCGAATCCACGCTGCTGGCCCTCAAGGCTCACATCGCTCGCCAACTGGCGTCCGACGAAGAGTTCGAATTGCCGTGTGACCTGGACCTGGGCGAAGAACCGGATGATTCCGACCTGCGCGGCTGGTGCATCGGTTTCATGGAAGGCGTGTTCCTGCGCGAAGCGGCCTGGTTCGAAACCGCCGAAGACGAAGTCAGCGAAATGCTGCTGCCGATCATGGTCGGCTCGGGTCTGTTCGACGAACAACCTGAGTTCTCGGACATCGCCGCCGACGCCAACCTGATGGACGACATGATCGTACAGATCCCGGAAGCCCTGACCGCCTTGTACCTGCTGTGCAACGCGCCAGACGAAAAACCGGCGATCCTCAAGCCACGTCACCACTAAGGTTTTGCCTATGGACCACCCCATAGGCAACCGCTCCCTGATGTTGCGCTACGTGCTGCTGGCCATCGGTTGGCTGAGCGTAGCCTTGGGGGTGATCGGGATTTTCCTGCCGGTATTGCCCACCACACCGTTCCTGCTGCTGGCGGCCGCCTGTTTCGCCCGCAGTTCACCGCGTTTCTATCACTGGCTGGTCGAGCACCCGCGGCTTGGGCCGTGGATTCGCGACTACCTGGACGGCAACGGCATCCCGCTCAAGGGCAAGGTCTACGCCATTGGCTTGATGTGGGCGAGCATTCTGTTCTCCTGCTATCTGGTGCCGCTGCCGTGGGCGCGGGGATTTATGTTGACCAGTGCGGTGTTGGTCACCGTCTACATCCTTCGACAGAAGACGCTGCGCAAGGCTTGATATACAAGTGTCTGCGGTAAAGATCGCAGCCTTCGGCAGCTCCTACAGGATTGAGCATACCCCTACCTGTGGGTGTACCCGGTCGGTGCAGGAGCTGCCGGAGGCTGCGATCTTTGTCTTGCAGGCCGACGACCTGCCCTCCCCCAATAAAAACACCACCTAAACTCCAGTTATCTGCACCCGAGCAGCCAGACATGTCTTGCAGTTGGCATCGTCCAGGATGGCCAGCGCTTCGACGGCGATTCGCCGTGGGCGACAGCTGGCCGCCTCAGCAAGGAGCGTTTTTATGTCACTGCGCAAACAACTGTTTCTCGCCATTTGCCTGTTTCTGCTAGTGGCGTTCAGCGGCAGTTTTTTTGTCAGCCTTGAAAGCTCCCGCGAGCAGATGCTCGGCCAGTTGCGCTCCCACGCCCAGGACGCCGCCACCGCGCTGGGACTGTCCCTGACCGAGCAAGTCGACGACCCGGCAATGATCGAGTTGATGGTCAGCTCGATTTTCGACAGCGGCTATTTCAGCAGCATCCGGGTGGTCAACATCGTTGATGAACAGGTTCTGGTCGAACGCGACGCACCGGCACACATTGATGGCGTGCCCGGCTGGTTCGTCAACCTGGTCAACCTGCATCCGCAAGGTGGCGATGCGCTGATCATGCGTGGCTGGGAGCAAGTGGCGCGGGTCGAAGTGTTGAGCAATCCACAATTCGCCCTCGCCAAGCTCTGGGACAGCACCCTCGGCAGTCTGGTCTGGTTGCTGCTGTGCGGGATGCTCAGCGCGATGTTCGGCAGCTGGTTGCTGCGCCGGCAATTGCGCCCGCTGGACAAGATGGTCAAACAGGCCGAAGCGATCAGTAAACGGGAGTTCCACAGTCAGTCGAAACTGCCGCGTACACCTGAATTGAAACGGGTGGTGCTGGCGATGAACCAGATGGTCGAAAAGCTCAAGGCGCTGTTCGCCGAAGAGGCGGCGCGCAGTGAAAAGCTGCGCGCCGAGTCCTATCAGGACAGCCTCACGGGCCTGGGGAACCGGCGCTTGCTGGATGAACAACTGGCCGACCAACTGCTGGTCAGCGAACAGAGCAGTGACGGCCACTTGCTGATGCTGCGGATCAACGACCTGGCGGGCCTCAATCAGCGCCTGGGCGGTCAACGCACCGATGCCTTGATCAGCACCGTCGGCGAGTTGCTCAAACGCCTGACGCAACGTCCCGAGCGGCGTACCTGGCTGGCAGCGCGTAATCGCGGTGGCGAGTTCAGTCTGTTGACGCCGGGCCTGGACAGTCAGGACGCTATCCGCCTGGCGACGGAAATCAGCGCCACCCTGGAAAATCTGCGCCTGACCGGTGCCAGCGACAGCATGCCGGTGGCACACCTGGGCATCGTCGCCTACCAACCGGGCGAGCCGCCCGGCGATATACTGCTGCGCCTCGATCACGCCTTGACCCAGGCTCAGCAACACCCCGAGCGGCCGTGGGTTCACCTGGATCACTCCAACACCGCGCCGAACCAGCCCCAGCACGATTGGCGCACCTGGATCGACGACGCGCTGACCCACGGCAAGTTGCAGCTGTATTTTCAACCCGTGGTGCAATGCGCCGACACCAGCCAGGTGCTGCACCACAAAGTCCTCGCCCGCCTGCTCGACCCGCAAGGCAATGCGATTGCCGCCGGGCACTTCCTGCCGTGGATCGAACGCCTCGGCTGGTCGGCACGCTTCGACCTGGCCATGCTCGAGGCCACCCTCGACTACCTCGCCGTCAACCGCTGGCCCTTGGCGCTGAGCCTGTCTGGCAGCACGCTGCGCGAACAACCGCAGCTGCGACTGATCCTCGACATGCTCGATTCACTGCCAGAACTCGCTCCGCTGCTGACCCTGGAAATCGACGAACGCCAGCTGCCGCCCCCGGACGAATTGCAGCGCCTGAGCCACAGTTTGCTCAGCACCGGTTACCGCATCGGGTTGCAGCATTTTGGGGGCAGCTTCAGCCAGATCGGCAACCTGACGCAGCTGGGGTTGGCGTACTTGAAGATTGACGGGAGTTACATTCGAGAGATTGACGACCTGAGTGATAAACGGCTGTTCATCGAGGCGATTTTCAGGGCGACTAACAGCATTGATTTGCCGTTGATTGCGGAAATGGTCGAGACGCAAGGGGAGCTGGAGGCAATCAGGGAGCTTGGGTTGTTTGGCGTGATGGGGCGGTTGATTGGGCCGCCGGAGCCGATGTGAGTATCGTCAGTTGCACCGCGTTATCGTTCATCGCGAGCGGGCTCGCTCCGCCAAGGAATGATGTTGTACACAACATTTGTGAACGACCCAGATCCCCTGTGGGAGCGAGCCCGCTCGCGAAAGCACTCCAACAGCCATCGCATGACTAAACACCAGGCCACAAAAAACCCGCCATCCTCTTTCACCGAGGACGGCGGGTGTTGTCATTTCAGCCCTGCTGCAGCAAACCGTATCCACCTTCAACGAATGATCATTGAGCATCCCGTTGATGATGGTCGCCGTGTCATGCCCCCCGGCAATCACCCCGCCCGCCCCCGGCGTCACGCCGTATTGGCTGGCCAGGTTGACGCCGGCCAGGTCGATGGTCTGGGCGCTGACGTTGATGCTGGTGACCAGGCTGGCGCCGCTGCCGGTGACGGTGAATGCAGGTAGTCATCCAGCGAGGCTGCGGTGCCGTTTTCGCCTTGCAGTAGTTGGGACAGGTCGAGTTTGTCGGTACCCGGCGTGAAGTCCGTGGCCACGTCGCGGCCGCTGTTGCCGGCCAGCCACTGGAAGGTATCGGCGCCGGGGCCGCCGGTGAGGGTGTTGTTGCCGGGGCCGGTCACCAGTACGTCATCGCCTGAAGTGCCGGTGAGGGTGTGGCCGTCCTGGTAGCTGATGCTCACGTTCGCCACGTCGCTGCCGCCGTGGTTGTCGTTGGCGGTGTAGGTGCCATGGAAGTCCTGGGTGACATCGTGGGCCCCGGCGTAGTTGACGGTCATGGTCAGTTGATAGTTTTCCGCCGCCGTAGTGTTGCTGCCACCGGTATTGGTGATGTAGGTGAGGTGGGTCTGGTAGGTGCCATCGGCCGTCGCTGTGATGGTCCCGCCGTCGGCGATGGTCACGAACGCACCGCCATTGAGCGAGTACTCTGTGGTGATGTGACCGGCCGCCAGGTTGTGGTCCAGGTTGAAGGTCTCGCCTTGTTTCAGTTTCACGATGATGAGGTCTTCATCGTTGGCGTTGGCCATGGTGACGGCGCCCAGGTAGCCGCTGATCACCAGCATCGCCGTCATCGCTGCGGTGTTGGCCGCGAAGGACGCGCGCACGTCTGCCAGGCTCTGGTTGGCAGCGGTGTTACCGTTGCCGGCGAAACTGACTGCGCCGGTGCCGATGAAATCCGCGCCCTTGGCTGCCCAACCGGTGTTGAACGTGGTCGGTGTCGCCGTCAGTGGATCGCCATTGGCATCGGTGTCGTTGGCCAGCAGCAGTTCGCCCGGGACCGCGATGGTGCCCGACAGGACGTTGGTGATGATGTGGTCATCGACCGCCACCGGTGGTGCGTTGGGGATGACTTTGACCGTCAGGGTCGAGCTCGCCAGGTCGCCATCGTTGTCGCTGACGGTGAAACCGATGTTTTCGGTAAGCACCACCGCCGTGGTTTTTTGCGAGGTGTAGGTGTACTCGCCGGCGTCGAGGTTCACTACCAGGGTGCCGCTGTTGTTGGTGGCAATGCTGATGGTGTTGTCGACGGTGTTAAAGGTCCCATGGTGGGTGCCCCCACTGAAGGTCAGCGCCCCCTGGTTGCTGTTGCCTTTAGGGTCATAGGTGTAGGTGGTGCGGCGCTGCAGGATTCCCCTCGCCTGTCGCGGATTACCGTGTGGTGATCAAGCAATTGAAAGTCAACACCATCGGTGGCGTGGTTCAGCCGGGCAGCGACATGGTGGAAATCGTGCCGTTGGAAGACAACCTGCTGATCGAAGCCAAGGTTCGGCCGCAGGACGTGGCGTTCCTGCACCCGGGCCAGAAAGCCATGGTCAAGTTCAGTGCCTGTGACTACACAATTTATGGCGGGCTGAGCGCCAAGCTGGAGCTGATCGGGGCAGACACCATCACTGATGACAAGGGCAACAGCTTCTACCTGATTCAGGTCAGGACCGATAAGAACCACTTGGGCGGGGACGTCAAACCGTTGCCGATCATTCCGGGGATGGTGGCGACGGTGGACATTATTACCGGGGAGAAAAGCGTGCTGGATTACCTGCTTAAACCGGTGCTGAAGGCGCGGACCGAGGCGATGCGCGAGAGATAAGATCAAAGATCGCAGCCTTCGGCAGCTCCTACCGAGATCGGTGTAGGAGCTGCCGAAGGCTGCGATCTTTTCGCTTTTAACCGCCATGATTCTTTTGGTACGTCTCCTCCCCCATCGCCGCAATCTGCCCTTCGATCAACGCCTCAAACGGCTTCAACAACGCCTCGAACTTCGTCGGCGCTTCCAGCGTCTGTAACGCCTGCACAATCGCCTCCACCGTCGACAACGCCCCCGGCCCCGGTGCTTTGCGCAACCGATACCGCGACACGCCGCCATCCACCAAAGTCACTCTCGGCAACGCTGCCAACAGCGGGTTGAGGTGCAGCATCTTGCGCGCCTTGCGCCAGGTGCCGTCCGGCACAACCAACAACAGCGGCTGATCATTTTCGGCATAACCCTGCAACAGCTGCGCCTCTTCGCCAGGAAACAACAACCGCGCCTGATACCCCGGCTGATTCAGCAACGCCGGTAAATCCTCGAATACTTCGCCCACGATCAACTCGGAGTTCTTCAGCCCCAACGCCGCCAAACGCGCGGTGTTCAGCGCATGGTTCACTTCGCTGGGATGCTGCAACAGCAGCACTCGGGTACGGCTGTCGAGGCTCGGGATCAGCGGACACAGGCAATGGGTTTGTGGGCGCAGGCAGCGCGGGCATTGGATTCTGGACATGCTTCTTTTCCTTCAAGCAGCCTGGTTGAGCTGTGCTTTAAGCAAATCGCGGAAGGTCTGGATCAACGGTTCACGACTGCGGCCACGGCGCACGATCATCGAGAACGGCGCCTGATAACCGAACGTCGCCGGCAGCAACACCCGCAGATCACCCTTGTCGGCCCAAGCCTGGGCGTAGTGCTCCGGCAGGTAGCCGATGTAGGCGCCGGACAACACCAGAATCAGCTGGGCCTCCATACTTTCCACGGTGGCGGCGCTGTGTTTGAAACCGTGGCGCGCCAGTTCCGCCTGGCTCCAGTAACCGCGACCGACCATGCGCTGCTGGGTGATGACTTGTTCGGGAATCCGCCGTTCGGTGAACAGCGGATGGCGGCTGCTGCAGTACAGCCAGTGCTGTTCGCGGTACAGCGGCATGTAGACCAGACCGCTCATGCGCGTGGAGAACGCGCCGATGGCCAGGTCGAGGCGGTTGTCCTGCACCCCGAGTTGCAGTTCGTAAGGGCTCATGACCGACAGGTGCAAATGCACGGCCGGGTGTTCCTGACTATAGGCGCCGATGGCTTCGGCGAAGGGTAAGGCCTTGTCGCTGACGGTGGAGTCGATGACGCCGAGATTCAGGGTGCCGCGCAGTTCGCCCTTTAGCGCTGCCGCGTATTGTTCGAAGCCTTCGAGTTCGCCCAACAGGCGCAGGGTTTCCTGGTGGAACAACTCGCCCTTGCTGGTCAGGCTGAACCCGCCACGGCCACGATGGCACAGCACCAGGCCGAGCGCCGCTTCGAGCTGGCTCATGTAAGTGCTGATCGCCGAAGTCGAGAGGTTGAGCTCTTGCTGGGCGTTGGCGAACCCCTGATGGCGGACCACGCTGACGAAGATGCGCAACAGTTTCAGGTCGGGTAAAGCGTTGGCCATGGAGGCACTCCAATCACCGGTCGGGTTTCAGCTGAATCGTGGGCTGCCCTGTAGGAGCTGCCGAAGGCTGCGATCTTTTGATCTTTGCCGGTTTCATGGCCGAAAAAAATCAAGATCAAAAGATCGCAGCCTTCGGCAGCTCCTACAGGGTTCACGGGTCGTCCTGGTAGCGACGGGGTCATGCGCTGAAGTCTATCGCCGTCATCACCATTAGTTTAGAAAAATCTGAACTAAGTATTTGCCCGTAGCGATTCTTCCCCGCCACTGCATTTCGCAGAATCGGCGTCACAAGGTTCGCCCGTATCTCCCCGACCGGTGCAACCGACATAAATAAAACAACGACGATGAGGCCTTACCCGTGGACAAGATTCTTCACCAACCACTGGGCGGCAATGAAATGCCGCGCTTCGGCGGCATCGCCACCATGATGCGACTCCCCCATTTGCCTACCGCTGCCGGCCTGGACGCTGCCTTCATTGGCGTGCCGCTGGACATCGGCACCTCGCTGCGCCCTGGCACCCGTTTCGGCCCCCGCGAAATCCGCGCGGAGTCGGTGATGATCCGCCCGTACAACATGGCCACCGGCGCTGCACCATTCGATTCCCTGTCGGTCGCCGACATCGGTGACGTGGCGATCAACACGTTCAACCTGCTGGACGCCGTTCGAATCATCGAAGAGTCCTATCACAGCATCCTCGAACACGATGTGATCCCGCTGACCCTGGGCGGCGACCACACCATCACCCTGCCAATCCTGCGTGCGATCCATAAAAAGCACGGCAAGGTCGGTCTGGTGCACATCGACGCCCACGCCGATGTGAACGATCACATGTTCGGCGAGAAAATCGCCCACGGCACCACCTTCCGTCGCGCTGTCGAAGAAGGCCTGCTGGACCCGGACCGCGTCGTGCAAATTGGTCTGCGGGCCCAGGGCTACACCTCCGAAGATTTCAACTGGAGTCGTAAACAAGGCTTCCGCGTGGTTCAAGCCGAAGAGTGCTGGCACAAATCCCTGGCGCCACTGATGGCCGAAGTTCGCGAGAAAGTCGGCGACGGTCCGGTGTACCTGAGTTTCGACATCGACGGCATCGATCCGGCCTGGGCACCAGGCACCGGCACCCCGGAAATCGGCGGCCTGACGACCATTCAGGCGATTGAAATCGTCCGTGGCTGCCAAGGCCTCGACCTGGTCGGCTGCGATCTGGTAGAAGTCTCGCCCGCTTACGACACCACCGGCAACACCTCGCTGCTGGCCGCCAACCTGCTCTACGAAATGCTCTGCGTACTGCCTGGCGTGGCCCACCGCTGAGGGTTGGTCATGAACGAACGCGATCAGGTTTTGAACGCTGCCGCCGACCTGGTGACAGCCTTTGCCCGTAACGATCGCGAAGCCTACTTCGGTGCGTTCAGCACCGACGCGAGCTTCGTGTTCTACACCCTCGAACAGCCCCTGCTGTCGCGCGATGCCTATCAGGCGTTGTGGGACACCTGGCGCGCCGAGGATGGCTTCGAGGTGCTCTCGTGTACCTCGAGCAACGCCTTCGTCAGCCTGCAGGGTGACGTGGCGATTTTCATCCATGACGTGGCCACCGAGCTGCGCATGCAAGGGGAGCAACACTTCAGCCAGGAGCGCGAGACGATTGTTTTCAAGAAACAAGCGTCTGGCCAAGAACAACAAGGCCATTGGCTGGCCTGCCATGAACATTTGTCCGCAATGCCGGAAGGGCTGCCACCCCCTTAGCCAAACAGGTGACGCTCACACACGATGAGCGCGCCTTTATGATCGGAGCTGATCATGAATAAAAACAACAAAGACAAAGACCAAAGCCTTACGCAAATTGAAACCTACGGGGTCGAGCAGATCCCGGACAGCGAACGTACCGCAGCCCCGACGGACTTGTTCCGGATGATCTTCGGCGGTTCCAACACCTTTGCCACCGCCGTGCTCGGCAGTTTCCCGGTGCTGTTCGGCCTGTCCTTCCAGGCGGGCGTCTGGGCGATTGTGCTGGGCGTGTTGCTGGGTTCGCTAATCCTCGCGCCGATGGGCTTGTTCGGCCCGATCAACGGCACCAACAACGCCGTGTCTTCCGGTGCACACTTCGGCGTGCACGGGCGAATCGTTGGTTCGTTCCTGTCGCTGTTGACCGCCATCGCCTTCTTCTCGCTCTCGGTGTGGAGTTCGGGTGATGCGCTGATTGGTGGTGCGAAACGCTTGATCGGTCTGCCGGAAACCGACCTGACTCTGGGCCTTGCCTATGGTTTGTTCGCGATCCTGGTGCTGACGGTGTGCATCTACGGCTTCCGTTTCCTGTTGTGGGTTAACAAGATCGCAGTGTGGAGCGCCAGCCTGCTGTTCCTGCTGGGCATCTTTGCTTTCGCCGGGCCTTTCGATGTGAACTTCGCCGGCACCGTGAGCATGGGGCAACCGGGTTTCTGGGCCGCGTTCATCGGCGCTGCCTTGGTCGCCATGAGCAACCCGATTTCCTTCGGCGCGTTCCTCGGTGACTGGTCGCGCTACATCCCGCGCGACACGCCAAAAGGCCGGATCATGGCGGCGGTGGTGATTTCGCAGATCGCGACGTTCATCCCGTTCCTGTTCGGCCTGACCACCGCGACCATCGTGGCGATCAAGGCACCGGACTACATCGCGGCCAACAACTACGTCGGCGGTCTGCTGGCGGTGTCGCCGAACTGGTTCTTCCTGCCGGTGTGCATGATTGCGGTGATCGGCGGCATGTCCACCGGCACCACCTCGCTGTATGGCACCGGGCTGGACATGTCCAGCGTGTTCCCTCGGCTGCTGTCGCGGGTCAAGGCGACGTTGCTGATCGGCGTGATGTCGATTGCCTTCATCTTCATCGGCCGCTTCGCGGCGAACCTGGTGCAGAGCGTGTCGACCTTTGCCGTGCTGATCATCACCTGCACCACGCCATGGATGGTGATCATGATCATCGGCCTGGTTGTGCGCCGCGGCTTCTACTGCCCGGATGACCTGCAAGTGTTCACCCGCGGCGAGAAAGGTGGCCGCTACTGGTTCACCCACGGCTGGAACTGGCGTGGCCTGGGTGCCTGGATCCCGAGTGCACTGGTGGGTCTGTGCTTTGTGAACCTGCCGGGGCAGTTCGTTGGCGTGCTGGGCAACCTGGCCGGCGGTATCGACATCAGCCTGCCGGTGACCCTGGGCCTGGCGTCGCTGGTGTACCTGGCGTTGTTGAGTTTGTTCCCGGAATCGCGGGAAGTGTTTGGCCCACAAGATATCCGTAGCCAAGGCGCCCACACCGCAGCAAAGCCTGAACTCCGTCAGCCGGCCTGACACCGATCCACCTGTGGGAGCGAGCCTGCTCGCGAAGACGGCAGCACATTCAACATTGATGTGTCTGGCAGACCGCTTTCGCGAGCAGGTTCGCTCCCACAGAGAGCAGCCCCATAGAAACGCCTTTGTTTCACCATAAAAAAGACAATCGGAGACACGCCACCATGGCACTGGATTTATTCGTCGTACTCATCTACGCCGCCGCGATGCTGATACTCGGCTACTACGGCATGCGCAAGGCCAAGACCAATGAAGACTTTTTGGTCGCCGGTCGCAACCTCGGCCCGAGCCTGTACATGGGTACCATGGCCGCTACCGTGCTGGGCGGCGCGTCCACCGTCGGCACCGTACGCCTGGGCTACGTCCATGGCATCTCCGGTTTCTGGCTGTGCGCCGCACTGGGTTGCGGGATCGTCGCGCTGAACCTGTTCCTCGCCAAACCGCTGTTGAAACTGAAGATCTACACCGTTACCCAGGTGCTGGAAAAACGCTACAACCCGATGGCCCGCTCGGCGAGCGCGGTGATCATGCTGGCGTATGCGCTGATGATCGGCGTGGTCTCGATCCTGGCCATTGGCACCGTGCTGCAAGTGCTGTTCGGCCTGCCGTTCTGGCTGTCGGTATTGCTCGGCGGTGGCGTGGTGGTGATCTACTCCGCGATCGGCGGCATGTGGTCCCTGACCCTGACCGACATCGTCCAGTTCGTGATCAAGACCGTGGGCCTGATGTTCATCCTGTTGCCAATCTGCCTGTACCGCGTCGGTGGTTGGGATCAGTTGGTGCTGAAACTGCCGGCGAGCGCCTTCAGCTTCACCACCATCGGCTGGGACACGATCATCACCTACTTCATGATCTACTTCTTCGGCATCCTGATCGGTCAGGACATCTGGCAACGGGTGTTCACCGTCAAGAGCGCCAAAGTGGCTCAGGTCGCCGGTACATTTGCAGGCTTCTACTGCATCCTTTACGGCCTGGCCTGCGCCCTGATCGGCATGGCCGCTCACGTGCTGATTCCGGACCTGGACAACGTCAACAACGCCTTCGCCGCCATCGTCAAGCTGTCCCTGCCGGACGGTATCCGTGGCTTGGTGATCGCGGCTGCACTGGCCGCGATGATGTCCACCGCCAGCGCCGGCCTGCTCGCCGCTGCCACCACCCTGACCGAAGACCTGCTGCCGAAACTGCGTGGCGGCAAACAGTCGAGCCTGGGCATGAACCGTCTGTTCACCCTGCTGACCGGCCTCGTGGTGCTCGGCATCGCATTGGTCGTGAACGACGTGATCAGCGCCCTGACACTGGCCTACAACCTGTTGGTGGGCGGCATGCTGATCCCGTTGATCGGTGCGATTTTCTGGAAACGTGCGACCACCGCCGGCGCTATCGCCAGCATGGGCATGGGCTTCGCCACTGCGCTGGTGTTCATGTTCAAGGACGGTCTCGATGCAAACACGCCGATCTACTACAGCCTCGGTGTGGGTCTGGTGGCCTTTGTGCTGGTCAGCCTGATGTCCCGCCGCCCGGCAGTGGTGGCAAGCGCGATCTAAGCTTTCTATAAAGACTTGATGCTTTCTTCGACGGGTGTGGCGTCGGTTGCCACACCCGTTTTTTTTCGCCTGGAGAAAACCTTTGATGAAGATTGTTTCTCGTGATCAGTGGTTCGAGGTCAAACAGCTCAGTGACGGCATCCGCCTGATTCACGAGCCTTACATCCGCCCGTTCTACCGCTGCAACCTCTGGCACATTCAGGGTCGCGACAAGGATTTGTTGCTGGACAGCGGCTCGGGGCTGGTGAGCCTGCGCGAGCAACTGCCGTGGATTACCGAGCGGCCGCTGGTGGCGGTGGCCAGCCATTGCCATTTCGATCATATCGCCGGGCATCACGAATTTTCTGAACGGCTGGTGCACCCGGCGGAAGCGCAGATCCTCGCCGCGCCGGACGGTGAAAACACCTTAAGCACAGCGTTTGTTGGCGACGAAATGTTCGAAGCACATCCCGACTGCCCGCTGTGCTACGCCGAGTACCGGGTCAAAGCCGCGCCGGCCACGGGCATGATCGAAGAAGGCGACGTACTGGACCTGGGCAATCGCGTCCTGCAAGTGCTGCACACGCCGGGGCATTCGCCGGGCGGTATCAGCCTGTATGAAGCGGCCACCGAGACACTGTTCAGCGGCGACATCATCTACGACGGGCCGCTGATCGAAGACGCCTACCACTCCAACCTCGACGACTACGCCCGCAGCCTGCAACGCTTGCATGCGTTGCCGATCCGCACGGTGCATGGCGGGCATTTCGGGAGTTTTTCCGGGGAGCATCTACGCGCAATGATTGACGAGTGGCAGCGCTCGCACGGCTGAAGCCTGCTGTACTCAGCCCAGGGACAACAACAATAACGCCCTCGAAGAGCGACCATGAAAAGAGCTGCCGTTCGTGCTGCCGTGCATCGTTTTATCAGCCGCCTGCTGGAAGATCGGAATGACTTCGACGACCACGTCAGCCTGGCGCAGCTGGGATTGGATAAAGAAGATATCGAGGAACTGATCTTCCATCTGGAAGATGAGCTGGGGTTGACAGCATTTACGGCAGAGGAAGATCAGATGCTCAAGACCGCCAGGACGGCAAATGACTTGAGTCGGTTTTTAGTGAAGATCGGACGGGATTGAAGTAGCGCAGCCCTTGTAGCAGTTGCCGAGCACCGCGAGGCTGCGTTCGGCGGCGAAGCCGTCGTGATGTTGGCGACTTCATCTCTTCATACACACCGCGTTGGCCGGATTGCGACTGCTTCGCAGCCGAACGCAGCCTCGCGGTGCTCGGCAGCTGCTACAACAACACCATTACCGGCGGCGCTGCTGGCGTCGACGCTGTTCGTCGTCAGTGCGAATAGGCACAGGCTGCAGAGGCGGTTCGATCAAACCGAGTGCGACACCCAGGTCATGCAGCCAGTTTTGGATTTTCTCTTTCATGGTGCCCCCTTCAGGGTAGTGCCGAGTGGCCGGAATTCTGTAGCCACTTCGCACTGATAATAGTCCGAAGTCCTACGCAATGCTCGCCCAAGATCGCAATGATCTGTTACTGAATTGATCCAAATAGCTGACCGTTAGTTCAAGCCGTTGCCCGAGCCTGACCCGGCGTCGCCGGATAGACCGCTTGCTGCTGCTCAAGCCACGCGTTCAAGTTCGCCCCGAGCATGCCTTTGCGCCACATCAGCCACGTGGTGGCGCTGGCAAACGGCTCGGCCAACGGGTGCACCGCCACGCTTTCGCGACCCGGCAGGCTGGCGAGCATCGACTCCGACATCAACGCCACGCCTGAGCCGGCGATCACACAGGCGAGCATTCCCGGATAAGACTCAATCTCCATCGCCCGCCCCATGGCCGCGTGATAATGGGCGAACCAGGCTTCCAGGCGCATCCGGTAGGAACATCCTTGCCGAAACGTGAACACTGAGCGCCCTTCAACATCCAGCGCACTGTGAATCCGCGGGTGATCAGCCTCGCTGATCAACACCAGCCGTTCGTTGCAAAACGGCACGCCATCGAGGCCCGACAGCTCCAGCGGGCCGTCCACCAGCGCTGCATCGAGACGCCCGGTGAGCAAACCTTCGAGCAATTCACCGCTAGGGCCGGACTGCACTTGCAGGTTCACCGCCGGGTACGTGCGGTGATAGCGCGCCAACAGCCGGGAAGGTGGATAGCCGCCGTGCTGTACATCGTGCCGAGCACAAAGTCACCGGCCGGTTGCCCGCCCTGCACCGCCGCACTGGCTTCGTCGTGCAGGGCAAACAGCTTGGCGGTGTAATCCAGCAGGACTTTTCCCGCAGGAGACAACTGCAAACGCTGACGCTCGCGCAGGAAGAGTTCGACACCGAGTTGCTCTTCCAGTTGTTTAAGCCGGGTCGACAGGTTCGACGGCACCCGGTGCAGGCGTTCAGCGGCGCGGGTGATCGAGCCCTCCTGCGCCACAGCCTGGAAAATCCGCAATTGGCTGAACTCCACGACTTTCTCCAATGCAGAACAAGTTACTCACTATTATTCATTTTTAAAGAAAGTCAATCAGTCCTAGCCTGACGGTCATTGATCCTCGAATGGAATTCAGACCATGTCCCCTCTGATTCGCTTACTCGCCAGCTTTATCGCCCTGATGATGGCCATGGGCATCGGGCGTTTCGCCCTGACGCCGCAACTTCCCCACCTGCTCAGCGAAGGACAGATCGACCTGACCGCCGCCGGTCTGATTGCAGCAGCCAACTACCTAGGCTACCTCGTCGGGGCGGTGGACGCGATGTTCTCGCGCCGCCCCGAGCAAGTCCGCCGGCGCCTGCTCGGTGGCTTGTGGCTCTGCGTACTGCTGACCCTGGCGTCGTTCTGGGCCAACGGCTTCTGGTCGCATCTGCTGCTGCGCTTCGGCACCGGCGTCGCCAGCGCCTGGGTGTTGGTGATGATCACCGCGTTGAGTCAGCCGCTGGCAGCGGCGGCCGGTCGCCCACGGCTTGGCGCACTGGTGTTTGCCGGACCGGGGTTGGGGATTTTTCTGACGGGGTTATTGGCCTTGGGCTCGAACCTGCTCGGGCAAACCTCCGCGACCTTATGGCTGGTGTATGCCGGCGTTGCGCTGGTGATGCTGTTGGTGATTCTGCCGTTCCTGCCGCAGCCGGCCGCCACAGTGACCGCCGCACCGGCCGCGACCTCATCGGGCAATCAAGGCATCGGCCGTTTAGGGGTGATCTACGCCTTGTACGGTTTGGGCTACATCATCCCGGCCACGTTTCTCTCGCAAATGGCCAGCGCGCAGTTCCACGGTCAGTGGATGGCCGATCTGTTCTGGCCGTGCTTCGGCCTCGCGGCGGCGACCGGGGTGTTGCTGGTGAGTTTGCGCAGGCACAACCCGAACGCCACACGGCACTGGTTGATGGCGACGTTGTGGCTGCAAGCCATCGGGGTTTTCGCCTGCTTGCTGGGCAGCGGCCCGGGCCTGGCGTTGGGCGTGGTCCTGTGCGGCACGCCGTTCCTGGCCTGCATGCAACTGGTGATGCAACGTTCCCGGGAACTGGCGCCCCACGCCACCCAGCGCAACGCCGGGTGGCTGACCGCGTGCTTCGCCGCGGGTCAGCTTAGCGGGCCATTGCTGGCGGCATTGAGCAGCCATTTCAGTGGCGGTTTGCAGCCCGCACTGGTGATCGCCGGCAGCGGTTTGCTGATCGCCGGCGGTCTGTTGCTGAGCCCGCTCAGTGCTGGCCGAGGGCTTTGCGCAAACGACGGCGCACCCACTGCTCAGCGCTGACAAACGTGATGCCGAGCAGCACCAGCACCGCGCCGGCCACGAAGTTGAGGCTCAGGTCTTCACCCAGCAACATTACGCCGAAGGTGACGCCGAACAGCGGCGTCATGAACGAGAACACCGCAAGGTTGGCCGCCAGATAACGGCGTAACAGCCAGAACCAGGTCAGGTAACTGAAGAACGACACCACCAGGCCCTGGAACAGCACACTGGCCACCGCCACGCTGGTCAGGCTGACGTGGGTCACCTGGCCGCTAAGGATGGCGATCAGCAACAGGCCGACAAAACCGACGATCAGTTGATAGAACAGGGTCAGGGTCACCGGCGCTTCCGACAGGCGCGAAGCACGCACCACCACCGTGGTTGCGCCCCAACTGGCACCGGCCAGCACGCCCAAGGCATCGCCCAGCAACATGCGGTGGTCGAGGTTGTCCCAGGACACACCGCCGGCAAATGCGATGGCGATCCCGACGAATGCGAGGAAAATCCCCAACCATTGCACCGGCCTTAAACGTTCACTCGGCAACAGCCAGTGAACGCCCAACGCGGTGAAGATCGGCGCGGTGTAGAGAAACACCGACATGTGCGCGGCCGTGGTCAGTTGCAGGCCTTCGGAGATGAAGAAGAACTCCAGGCCAAACAGCGCGCCGGCCAGGAGTCCGCCGCGCCACGTGTGGCCAACCTGATCCCAACCGCCCTTCCAGCAGATGAGAAGTCCTACGAGCAGTGCAGAAATACCCGAGCGCCCGGCAGCCTGCATGACCGGCGCGATGTCCGGCGCCGCCCACTTGATCATCACTTGTTGCACGCCCCAGATCAGGCACAGCCCGATCATCACTTGCAGGGCAAACTTATCGGCGCTACGCCGGGTGGCGCTCACCGGAACACCTCGACAACACAATCCATGGCAGTGACTCGACAGTAAAGCAAAGCCCCCGACTCCAAGTCGGGGGCGAAAAATCATGCTGTCGATTATCAACCAGATGGCCAGAAAATGCCGCCTGCCAGAGACCTTTAAATTCCCCGTTGCGTCATCAGCGCTACCGGTTGCCATGGGTGACTGCTGCGCAGTCAATCGCGAGCAAGCTCGCTCACACAGAGGGAGTTGTGCGGGATGAAAAGTACTTCGGCCAAACACAAATCCACTGTGGGATCTTGCTCGCGATGACATTCGTCCAGCCAGCGAAAACTATCGCGTGGTCCCAGCCATCTTGTTCGCTGCAAAGTAACCAGCAGAGCAGGCCACACACGTCGCAAAAGTGCCCCACGCCATATCCATCAACACCAACTGCGCCGACCATCCTGTGAGCGTCGCCCAGTTACTCAGGTCATAAGTGCCGTAAGCCACCACCCCCAACAACGCGCCCAGTCGTGCCGTCCGCTGCCAGCTCAGCGCCGGCAAGACCACGAACACCACACAACCGAAGACATAAAGGAGATAGAACACCGCTGCCGGGGCCAGCAGCGGTTGGTCGAGCATCAGGGGGCCGAGCAGCGCCCGATAGGTCGGCGCCATCAACACGCCAAGCCAGAGGCCGTCGAGCACAAGAAACGCCAGCAAGGTAGCGGCGTAGGCGAACAACGCTTTTTTCATAGCACCTGATTCAGGTGAACGCCCTGTAGGAGCTGCCGCAGGCTGCGATCTTTTGACTTTCATAAGATCAAGATCAAAAGATCGCAGCCTGCGGCAGCTCCTACAAGAGGCCGATACGAGGTCAGCTTAGTTCAATGCGATCCGCATGAATGACGATCTGGCCGTTCTTGTACAACGCGCCGATAGCCTTCTTGAAGTTGCCTTTGCTGACGCCGAACATACTGCTGATCAGGGTCGGATCGCTCTTGTCGCTGATCGGCAACGTGCCGTTGTTGTCGCGCAGCTTGGCGAGGATCTTCGAGTTCAGGCTGGTGGCGGCTTCTTCGCCGACCGGTTGCAGGCTCAGGCTGATCTTGCCGTCGCTGCGGACTTCTTTGATAAAGCCCTTCTCTTCTTTGCCGGCGCGCATGAACTTGAAGATTTCGTTCTTGTGAATCAGGCCCCAATGCTTGTTGTTGATGATGGCCTTGAAGCCCATGTCCGTGGCTTCGGCAACCAGCAAATCAACTTCCTGGCCCGGGTGTAGCTGGCCGGGGTCTTGTCCAGGTAACGGTCCAGACGCGCGGTCGCGGTGATGCGGCGGGTGTGCTTGTCGAGGTAGACGTGTACCACCACATACTCGCCAGCGGTCATCTGGCGTTTTTCTTCGGAGTACGGCAGCAACAGGTCCTTCGGCAGACCCCAATCCAGGAACACGCCAATGCTGTTGACTTCAACGACTTTCAAACTGGCGAATTCACCGACCTGAACTTTCGGCGTTTCGGTAGTTGCGATGAGTTTGTCATCGCTGTCCAGATAAACAAAAACGTTGAGCCAGTCTTCATCTTCGCTGGGAATATCTTTGGGGATATAACGATTAGGCAGAAGGATTTCACCGTCCGCGCCACCGTCCAGATATAAACCGAAGTTAGTGTGTTTAACCACTTGCAAACTGTTGTAGCGCCCGACTAAAGCCATTTCCAATACCCTCATTGCGTGGGCGGCATTCTACCCGGTTTTACGGGCTGCGTTCGCCGGCCAGCCCGGTGGCGCGAGAAAATCCTCCGAAGGCCTTAATTTTCCTCGGTTTTGGCGTCAGGCTCGCGGCCGCTCGTCAGACTGACCTGGCGCCCATGGCCATCATCCGTCGAGCCGAACGCGCTATTTTCCGAGCCCTCTTCTTATTTAAAACAGCATCTTAGACGGGTATTTCGAACAATAACTTGTGACTAATCGATTGCTGGCCCCGGTTATTTCAGGGGGATATTTACCAAGCAATTGTCAAGTATTTCCTGTACGATGTCTGGCCAAGTTAATTTTCTACAGGTTAATGGCCGCCATGCGTGTAAAAGCATCCAACAGCAAAGCAAAGCCAGCTCCAGCCGTTGAAACCAGCGAATCGATCAACAACCAGATTGCTGCGTTCCTCAAGTCCGGCGGTGAAATCCAGCAAATTGCCAAAGGCGTCAGCGGCCAGACATTCGGCCCGTCCAAGCAAATCACGCTCGGCAAAAAGTAACACGGTGCTTTAACTGGTCCATAAGCGCTTTGAGCTTCGAAGCGCTTGGACTGGAACCCTCCCGCAACACCCCGAAAAACCCATCAATATTCCAAAATATCGACGAACGGCCCTCGATGCCGAGCATTCGCCGGTATGCTTGCACACGTCTAGATTAAGCGTTTCAGCAGACTTTGATGACTGCTCCCTCGCTGATCATGGAGTGACGCATGTTCAAACCCTCCTGTTTATTGCTCTGCAGCCTTCTGCTGTCGTGCTCGGTCGCCAATGCGCAAATCTTCCAGCGCGAACTGGGCGACTTCGACCTCAAACTCGGCACCACTTCCAGCCGCAGCATGGCTCAGGGGCTGGTCAAACCCGCCAGTTACGGCTCATTCCATGGCGGCCTCGACTTGAGCCATGACAGCGGTTTCTATGTCGGCCAATGGTCACCCAGCGCAGGGTTGAGCCCGGGCAGCAACCTTGAAGTCGATTCCTATATGGGCTTTAAACAGCCTTTCGATCACACCCTTGGCTACGAAGTCGGCATGATCCATTACAGCTATCCAAAACTGGACACGCTCGACAGCCAGGAGCTGTTCGGTGGCTTGACCTTCCTGGGCAGCCGTTTCGGCGCAGCCTTCAGCGACGACCCGGACAAACAGAACAGCACCGTGTTTGCCGACCTGGGTGGCAATCAGCCGTTCGGGATCGGGATCAGCCTGAAATACACCACCCACCAGCTCAACTCACCGGTCTCCGTCGACGGTGGTTCGGTCAGCAATTTCAACGATTGGTCGTTGCAACTGTCCCGCGCATTCATGGGGATCGACCTGAACCTGATCTATAGCGACTCCAACCTCAGCGGTAGCGAATGCTCCGCCTATTCCGGGCACAACACTCAATGCGACGGGCTGGTTACCCTCAAGGCCGAACGCGCCTTCTATTGATCGGCTTGAACTGCCGGGCTTATCTTGCGTTCACATAGAGAACGGCTTCAAAGAAGCCAGGCCTTCGCAAGGACTCGCCCATGTCGCGCTGGTTTAAACGCATCGCCGTCCTCATCACCATCACCCTCGCCCTTGGCGCGTGCAGCCGCGTGGGGCTGGCTTACCGCAATCTCGACGTGATCATTCCGTGGACGCTCAGCGACTACCTGGACATGAACGGCGAGCAAAAAGGCTGGTTCAACGAGCGCCTCAGGGAACACCTGAGTTGGCACTGCACCACGCAACTGCCGGGCTACCTGGATTGGCTGGACCGTTTGCAGGCCATGGTCGAGACCAATCAAGTCACCGACGAAGCGCTACAGGCCCGCACCCAGGAAGCCAAACAAGCCATCGCCCAGACCGCCCGGGAAATAACCCCATCCGCCATCGAGTTGCTGCAGGGGCTGGATGACCAGCAGGTGGCGCAGATGAACGATGCCTTCGCCAAGGACCAGCGCAAACGCCAGGAGGAATACCTCAAGCCGTCGCTCGACCAGCAAATCAAGGAACGTGGCGTGCGCATGGACAAACGCCTGAACGACTGGCTCGGCCCGCTCAGCCCCACTCAGCAGCAACGGGTTGTGGCCTGGTCGAACGCCTTGGGTGACCAGAATCAGCAATGGATCGCCAACCGCGCCCATTGGCAAAAGCAGTTCAGTGCAGCCGTTGCGCAGCGCCACAGTCCCGAATTCCCACAGCGGATCGAGACACTTCTGGTCAATCGTGAGAGTTTGTGGACAGCGGATTACCGCCAGGCTTACGCCAACACCGAGGCTCAGGCGCGGGGGTTGCTGGTGGATTTGATGACTGAAAGCACACCGGCCCAGCGTCAGCGGTTGCTGAAAAAGATTGATGGAGTGAGGAAGGACTTCACTGATTTGAAATGCTTGAAGGCGATGCAGCAGGGGTAAAAACAAGATCAAAAGATCGCAGCCTTCGGCAGCGCCTACAGTGTTTTTATGTACACCTGTAGGCGCTGCCGAAGGCTGCGATCTTTTGCTGTTTGCAGGAAATCAGGCAATCTGCGCCTTCGACGCCACCTCATCAAACGTCACCTCATCCAGCGCATCCTGCTGCTCATCCAACACCTGCCGCGGATGGTCATTACCCGGAATGCTGCTGTCGATCAGGCTCAACAAACTCGAGCCCCGCGGCGTCAAAATGTAGTTCGAACCGGTGCCGCCCTGCTCTTCCGGCCGAGGTTCGATATAACCGCGTTCCAGCAGTAACTTTTCGTACTCGCCGGCCACCGCTTTCAGGTGGTCCAGGTTTTCAGTCTGCTCGCCTTCCGATGCTTTTTCCGCCGCGTACTGCTCGGCGTAGGGCCGGGGGGTGAAGCTACCTGCACCGTTCTGCACTTCGTGCAGCAAGCGTTCAATCAAATCCCAGTTATAAGTGGTCATCCGATCAACCTCCATTGCCCGTGAAAAAGATGGCTTTCATAGCGTGTGACCGACGCCGATGGCAGCCGTTCATCTGACGTTCCCAGTGGGAGTAGGCAGAGCAGATCATGGCCTGGGGATGATGCTTATTTTTGGACGGCACCTTGAAACAACTCCAAACAAAATGTTTATAAATTAAACAAAATGTTTAATCGCGTTTATTTAAGCCATAAATAATCTCACGCTCGTACTCGGTTCGACCATTTTATTTAAACATAGCGTTTACTTAAAATATTCCACACCCCAGTAAACTTGGGGCCATGAATAAAAAAGCATGCGGTGCACGATTTAAAGCGCTTCTCGATACAGCCGAAGTAACGACGACAGAATTTGCCGCCGTCTTTGGCAAGGCAGCGCCATACGTCCATAACTGGTACAGCCGCGGCGTACCCGCCTATCGCATGGAAGAAGTTGCCAGGCTTCTGTCTGTCAACAGCGAATGGCTAAAAACCGGTGAAGGCCCGAAAGCGTCCAGGCACCTGCAGCGACTCGATGAGTCCGGCAACGTGCTCAATGCCAGGGACATCAACGGCGTCTACAAGGTTAATGAACCCACCGACGTCGAATTACCTTTCTACCAGGAAACCCCCACTGTAGCGGGCGCCAGTACAACCAAAGTCGTTGTGGACAGCTGCCATTCCCTGCGCCTGCCCCGCAGTTACCTGGACTCCCTGGAAATCAAATACACGGACGCCATCTGCGCGCACATGATCGGCAACAGCATGGCCGAGCGCATCGAAGACGGTTCTATCCTGGCCATTGACCGCGGGTTTACGCAGATTGTCGATGGGGCGATTTATGCCATCGAGCATGACGGCATGGTACGGATCAAATACCTGCACCGGGTGCCGGGCAATGCATTGCGCTTGCGCAGCCACAACAGGGCCGAATACCCGGACGAGATTTTCCGCGCCGAGCAAATCGATGCACAGCGCATTCACGTATTGGGATGGGTGTTTTGGTGGTCAACGCTGACCAAGCTGCGCCCGCAAGTGCCGTTTTTGTGATCGCAGCACTACGCTGCCAGGTGGCAAACCCGCGAAGCGTGATGCGATAACAAAATCGGCGACAGCCTCGCTACGCCCTCGTCCAGTTTTCCCATCTTCGAACCTGAAAGGCGCGACATCAAACAAGCGAAGGATATGTCTTGAAGAACCGGTAGAACCCCACAAGGCGCTAATTTAAGTGGAGCGGGAAAGAATCGATGGCGCGCGAATCAGGGAGCTACCGCTATCCCCCTGGAGAGACTCTGTTCACGGCCAAGCGTTCGCGAGATATTTTTCGCCAAGGAAGGTCTGGAGTGGGTGAGGCATCACGATCGGTATGAAGACAAATCGCCCTCTAGCTGCTGTCATGGGGGATAAGCTCGGGAGATCGAGCACTGGAATGTGATGCCCTGTGGGAGCGAGCCTGCTCGCGATGACTGGCCACCCTTTAAATTCGATGGCGACTGATACACCGCTATAGCAAGTATCAAGAATCCGGCCGCAAAGGCTTCTTCACAAAATCCAGAAACGCCCGCAGCGCCGGGGCCATTTGCCGCTGACTTGGGTAGTACAGGTAAAAACCCGGAAAGGCTGGCGTCCAGTCCTGAAGCAGATGGACCAACCGGCCAGCGCTGATGTGCTCTCGAACCTGATGCTCGAACAGGTACGCGATGCCCGCACCTTCAAGCGCGACGCGGGTGAGCATTTCCGGCTCGGTGACCACCAGCGGGCCGTTGACCGAGATCGCGAGCCGTTCGCCTGCACGCTCGAACTCCCAGCGATACAGGCTGCCGTCGGAGGGCCAGCGATAGGACAGGCACTGGTGCTCGCTCAAATCGTCAGGCGTATGCGGCGTGCCGAATTGCTCGATGTACGCCGGTGAGGCCACGACCATCATTTCGAGGTGTCCGCTCAGCTCCATGGCGATCATGTCCTGATCAAGACTTTCGCCAAGCCGGATGCCGACGTCAAAACCGCCGGCCACCATATCCACCAGGCGCTCGTCGGTAACGATGTCGAGGCTCACGCCAGGATAGGTATTCAAGAACGGGCCAATCAGTGGCGCCAGGTAATGAATCGCGGCAACCCGTGGCGCGTTGATGCGCAGGCGCCCGCTGGGCGGCGTGCCCGGTGCTTGCGTGACGCCGGCCAATGCCGCGTCCACCTCATTGAGCGCCGGCTGCAGCCGCAGCAGCAACCGCGCGCCGGCATCGCTGGGCGAAACACTGCGAGTGGTGCGGTTGAGCAGGCGCACGTCCAGACGCTCCTCCAGTTGACGGATTGTCTGGCTCAGTGCCGACGCCGACATGCCCAGATGAGCCGCCGCCCGCACGAAACTGCCGTGCTCGACCACCGCGACAAAGGCCCGAAGCTGGGCGTATTCACTGCCTCGCATTATGTATGGGTTCCTTAACAAGTCGTCCGGATACTAACGCATTATCAAAGCAATCCCCCGCCGCAATACTGGATCTGTGTTCAAAACAGCAGGGAGACGACGGATGGGGAGTTGATAATGCGGTGAACGTTGCTATCAGTGAACTTTTCCCATCCTTGGGCTCTCAACCGGATAACCCGCCTTAACCGGAACTGAGGCCCGTCCTATGAAAATCCTGATGAAACTCACCCTCGCCGCCACCCTCGTCTGCGCCCTGCCCGCTTGGGCTTGCACGCCCGAAGAAGCCACCGCCAAGCGCGAACAACTGGCCCAGGAAGTGGCCAAGCTCACTGAACAGAATCCGAAGAAGGCCAAGGAGATCAACGATGAGTTGCAGAAGATGGACTTGGGCACGGCCAGCGCGGATCTGCCGGACAAGTGCCAGTTGATCGATCAGCGTTTGAAGGAACTGGATGCGGCGGATAAGAAGGCTGAGGGTTAAAAACAAGATCAGAGATCGCAGCCTTCGGCAGCTCCTACGGATTTTGTGTTCGCCCGATAAATCTGGCCGTACCCGATCCCCGTAGGAGCTGCCGAAGGCTGCGATCTTTTGTTCTGGAATTTGCATTAGTGCATTTCATTATTTGCACAAATGCATATCCATACCTAAGGTTACCTCGAGCCCGGATCGGAGCGGCCATCAAACAGGGCAAAACGCACACGCCGATCGCTCAGCAACACCGCTACAAACCCACAAGCTGGACGCTTGTTTTCACTCATGGAGGATTGAAAAATGTTAACCATTGAAGCAACGCAACTCACCGGGGAGACACTGCCAAGGTGCCTGACCGGTCACCTGCTTAACCCGCAATTGTCCGACGTCGAATCGGCTGCACCGCTCAAGGCGTCGGCCGCTGCCAGCCTCAACTTCACGATGCAGAAACAAACCCAGACCAACTGGTGCTGGGCGGCCGTTTCCGCCTCGGTCGGCAACTATTACGGCACCGGGTCCTGGACCCAATGCGGCGTTGCCACCGCCGCGCTGGACCGCAACTGCTGCAATCAACCGGGGCCGTGCAACGTTTACGGCTATCTGGATTCAGCCCTGACGATCACGCGCAGTTTCAACGGCATGAATCAAGGTTCGCTGCAGCTGTCGGCCATCGAAAACCAGATCAACATGGGCCGACCGATCAGTTTGCGCTGTGCCTGGTACGGCGGCGGTGCGCACTTTCTGACGATCTATGGCACCAATGGCAACTACCTGCTGATCGCGGATTCCATCTACGGTTACTCGACCCGTGCACTGAACGCATTCCCCGGTTCGTACAACGGTGGCGGCAACTGGACCAACACTTACTTCACCCGTAAAAACTAGGAGGGCACATCATGCAACTGACTTATCCAAAAGCGCCTTCCAACGGCGTGCAGACACTGCGTCCGGCGCTTCAAGCCGCCCTGCAAACCCAAGGCTTCGGCATCAATCGCCAGTTCGCCAGCGCGACGACCAGCAAAATCAGCCTCAGCGAAGCCTACCGCGGCTACTCGCTCAGCCTGGAGGACCTGACCCAGGGTAAAGGCCTGAAAGACGCCAAGGTTGGCGATTGGCATTACCTGGTGTTTTCCGGTGGCGTGACGATTGCCGATGCACAACTGGCGGAAGTCCGCGGCCACGTCGAGTTTTCCTCGCTGAACCACGGGGCCATGGCGGCCGCCACGGTCGCTGCGTTGAAACTGGCAGAGCAATCGCCGCAACTGCAGGGTAAAACTGTTGAACTGCGGGTGCTGTTTGTTTCGGCCGTTCACCTGGTCGCGATCTGGCTGCATGCAGACAGTGAAGACGTGCTGATCCCGATTGAGCCGACGCCCAAGGAGCTGGCGGTCACTCAGCTGTACAGCGAAGCCAGCCTGCTCGCCCGGCTCAAGCCAGCGGCTGATCAGGCCAGGCAACGCTTCGATGCAGATACCAGTGGGCTGTTGGGGAGCTGACAAACGCTGACCAATAAAAAACCCGGACATTGTCCGGGTTTTTTATTGGAGCGCTACGCTGCGTTATTCAGCAGCAGGCGCTTCCGGCTTGCGGCGCTTGAGCGGCGCCATGCCGTCCTTGCTGACCAGCGACAGCGCGTCGGTCTTCGGGCGGTTGGCGATCTTGCGCTTGGTCGGTGCCTTGGCACCGGTTTTCTTCTTGTCGCCTTTGGCGTCGACTTTTTCTTCTTCACGCCAACGGCTTTGCCCGAGGCCTTGACCTTTTTCGGTCCGCCGTAGGTGCCTTTGACTTCCTTGATGGTGCGGCGCTCGAAGCTTTGCTTGAGGTAGCGCTCGACGCTCGACATCAGGTTCCAGTCGCCGTGGCAGATCAGCGAGATGGCCAGGCCATCGTTGCCGGCACGCCCGGTACGACCGATGCGGTGAACGTATTCGTCGCCGCTGCGCGGCATGTCGAAGTTGATCACCAGGTCCAGGCCGTCCACGTCGAGGCCGCGAGCGGCAACGTCGGTGGCCACCAGGATTTTCACGCCGCCCTGTTTCAGGCGGTCGATCGCCAGTTTGCGGTCCTTCTGGTCCTTTTCACCGTGCAGCACGAACGCTTTGTAATCCTGCGCCACCAGGCGGCCGTAGATGCGGTCGGCCATGGCCCAGGTGTTGGTGAACACGATGGCCTTCTGATAGGTCTCGTTGGCCAACAGCCAGTTCACGATCTGTTCTTTGTGCTGGTTGTGGTCAGCGGTGATGATCTGCTGACGGGTGGTCGCGTTCAGGTCGCTGACGTTGTTGAGCTGCAAGTGCTCAGGGTTGTTCAGGATTTTGGCGACCATCTCGCGCAAGCCCGAACCGCCGGTGGTGGCGGAGAACAGCATGGTCTGCTGACGGTTGGTGCACTCTTCCACCAGACGTTGCACGTCTTCGGCAAAGCCCATGTCGAGCATGCGGTCGGCTTCGTCGAGCACCAGCACTTCGACTTCTTTCAAGTCGAGGTTGCCGGCGTTCAGTTGCTCGATCATCCGGCCCGGCGTACCGATCAGGATGTCCGGCACCTTGCGCAGCATGGCGGCCTGGACCTTGAAGTCTTCACCGCCGGTGATCAGGCCGGACTTGATGAACGTGTACTGGGCGAAGCGCTCGACTTCCTTGATGGTCTGCTGGGCCAACTCGCGGGTTGGCAGCAGGATCAGGGTCTTGATGCTGACGCGGACTTTCGCCGGGCCGATCAGACGGTTGAGGATCGGCAAAACGAAAGCAGCGGTCTTGCCGCTACCGGTTTGCGCTGTCACCCGCAGGTCACGCCCTTGGAGCGCCAGCGGAATAGCCGCTGCTTGCACTGGCGTTGGCTCGACAAATTTAAGCTCGGCCACGGCTTTGAGCAGGCGTTCGTGCAGGGCGAATTGGGAAAACACGGGTGCTACCTCGAAGAAATACAAAAAAACAGCTGCATAGGGTAACGGTTTCGAGCGCCGAGGCCGAGTTTCTTTATGCAATCGACAGTAAACAGTGGCTTTTTTGTTGCCTGGTTTGTCCACTAACGTCATCCGCAACGTCTTAAATGCTCTAATCGCCCCGTCGCAACCTACAGAAGAATCGTTTTTGCCCATGGATATGAAACAGCTCTGGCTCAACGCCCAAGACCTTTGGGGCGCCCTCGACCAGCACCCGCTCCTGCATTCCAGCCTGGCGCTGATCCTGCTTTTGGTGGGGGCACTGGTCCTCGGACGAGTGGCGCGCTACCTCATTCTCCACGCCACCAAAATGCTCGGCCGCCAGCCGGCGCTGCACTGGATCAACGACCTGCGGCACAACAAGGTCTTTCATCGGCTGGCGCAAATGACGCCGTCGCTGGTGATCCAGTTCGGCCTGTACCTGGTGCCGGAGCTGAGCAAACCCAGCCTGATCTTTCTCGGCAATGTGGCGCTGGCGTTCACCATCCTGTTCCTGCTTTTAGCGGTCTGCGCCCTGCTCAATGCCCTGCTGGACATCTACGCCCGCACCGAACACGCCCGTACCCGCTCGATCAAAGGCTACGTGCAACTGACGAAAATGGTCTTGTACGTGCTGGGCGCCATCATCATCGTCGCCACGTTGATCGACCGTTCGCCGCTGTTGCTGCTCTCGGGTCTCGGTGCGATGTCGGCGGTGATCCTGTTGGTCTACAAGGACACGATGTTGTCGTTTGTCGCCAGCGTGCAACTGACCAGCAACGACATGCTGCGAGTCGGTGACTGGATCGAAATGCCGCAAGTCGGCGCCGACGGTGACGTGGTGGACATCACGCTGCACACGGTCAAAGTGCAGAATTTCGACAAGACGATTGTGTCGATCCCGACCTGGCGCCTGATGTCCGAGTCGTTCAAGAACTGGCGCGGCATGCAGCAGTCCGGCGGACGACGGATCAAGCGCAGCCTGTTCATCGACGCCAGCGGCGTGCGGTTTGTGCGCGATGACGAAGAGTCGAAACTGGTCCAGGTGCACCTGCTGACCGACTACATCAGCCGCAAACAGGCTGAACTCAAGGCCTGGAACGAAGCCCAGGGCAATGTCGCGGCCATGTCGGCCAACCGCCGGCGGATGACCAACATCGGGACCTTCCGCGCCTATGCACTGGCGTATTTGAAAAGCCACCCGCAAATCCAGCCGAACATGACCTGCATGGTCCGCCAGATGCAGACCACCGCCCAAGGCATCCCGCTGGAAATCTACTGTTTCACCCGCACCACCGCATGGGCCGATTACGAGCGGATCCAGGGGGATATTTTCGATTACCTGCTGGCGGTGCTGCCGGAGTTTGGGTTGAGTTTGTATCAGCAGCCGAGTGGTGGGGATCTAAGGTCCGGATTGCTGCCGGCGGTTCTCGGGGCGAGCCATATTCCCGAGCCGGAAAAACACATCATGTAGCACCAAAATCCCCTGTAGGCGCTGCCGAAGGCTGCGATCTTTTGATCTTGCTTTTAAGAACAACATCAAAAGATCGCAGCCTTCGGCAGCGCCTACAGGGGTTTTGTGTTCAGCCCAAAGAGTCGGCGCACTTCAACGGCGTCGGCACTACCGCTTTGGTCAAGCGCAAGGAAATACTTGAGCTGCCATTGCTGCGTCCTGATCGCCTGTTTGGCGACGGGTTTGACCCAGGGCGGATAAACGCGAATCGCGCGCTTACCACCTTCACCGTCAATCGACATGACCCCTTTTGCCGCCAATACCTTGCGGTCAAACACAAACTGTCCTCGGTGCGTTGCATCAGCAACGCTCACCACCACAAAGGCCACGCCATCAGCGGTGTCGAGCGGTGCAATCTCGCTGGCCGGCGTCGGCCGCTTCCAGAGCGTGACGAACTGGCCAATCTTGGTCGGCGTAGTTTTCGCCACGCGAAAGACAATCACCTGGCCATCGAGTCCAAAACGACAGGCGCAGTACTCGCCACTCTCCCGTTCACGCCGGACTTCATCTGTTAACGCCATGCCGGCAGGCTTGTAGACCTGCTCGATGGCTGCGAACAGATCCTGTGGAAGGTCAACTTTCACGGTGAATAACTCCTTGACCACACATTCTTTTGCAGGCGCTGCCGCAGGCTGCGATCTTTTGATCTTTAAAATCAAAAGATCGCAGCCTGCGGCAGCTCCTACGCGAGTTTCGCGTTTTGCCTGACGCCCAACCGACTGATCCACACCGCCATCAAAATCACCGACCCGCCGAGGAACAACCGCCCCAGTTCCTCATGCTGGTTCCAGATCAGCAAATTAATCAGCAACCCCACCGGCACGTGCAGGTTGTTCATCACCGCCAGCGTCCCGCCATTGACCAGGCACGCGCCTTTGTTCCACCAGTACAACCCAAGCGCCGTCGACACCAGTCCGAGGAACACCAGCACGCCCCATTGCAGTGGCGCTTCAGGCAGGAAGTTCTGTTTGCCGAACAGCAGGAACGCCGGCAACGCCACCGCCAATGCGCCGAGGTAGAAGTAGCCAAACCGCCGGTAATGCGGCAGATCACTCGGGTGACGGGCCACCAGATGCTTATAAAGCACCTGCCCGGCGGCGTAGGTGAAGTTGGCCAGTTGCAGCAGCAGGAAGCCCATGAAGAAGTCCGGGTTGATCCGGTCGTAGCGAATCACCGCTGCGCCCAGCACCGCCACCAGCGCCGCGACCAATGCCCACGGATTGAAGCGGCGGTTCAGCGCATCCTCGATCAACGTCACGTGCAGCGGCGTGAGGATGGTGAACAGCAACACTTCCGGCACCGTCAGCACCCGAAAGCTCAGGTACAGGCAGACGTAGGTCACGCCGAACTGCAATGCGCCGATCAGCAACATGCCGCGCATAAAGGCCGGTTCGACCGACCGCCAGCGCGTCAGGGGAATGAACACCAGCCCCGCGAGCAGCACACGTACCAGCACCGCGAAATAGCTGTCGACATGACCGGCCAGGTATTCGCCGATCAAACTGAAGGAAAACGCCTGGATCAGCGTGACAAAAAGTAGATAGCCCATGCTCGCCTCGTTTCGAATGGCGGCGACGATAGCGGGTTTTGCGCTTCTCTGCGAATCACACAAATCCCCTGTAGGAGCTGTCGAGTGAAACGAGGCTGCGATCTTTTAAAAGATCAAAAGATCGCAGCCTTCGGCAGCTCCTACAGGGGAACGGGTGAACCAGAGAAATCCCGGGCAAAAAAAGCCCGATCTCGCTAAAGCGTTCAATCGGGCTACACACTCAGGAGCAACAAGTGCAAAGGGAGGTTCGATGCGCGTAAAGCCTTGAAGGGGTTGCGCCAGGTCACTTGAACATCCAGGGATTATCTGGCGATTAAAGCCTCAAGCCACTTGGGAAAGCTTGGCGTTGGCCTGGTTCAGGCCCTTCTCCTGGAAGTCGCCGCCCAGGTTCATGCCTTCGGCGTGAATGAAGGTCACGTCGTGGATACCGACGAAGCCCATCACCTGGCGCAGGTACGGTTCCTGGTGATCCGCCGGGCCGCCGGCGTAGATCCCGCCGCGAGCGGTCAGCACGTAGGCACGTTTGCCGGTGAGCAGGCCTTGCGGGCCGGTGTCGGTGTACTTGAAGGTCACGCCGGCACGCAGCACGTGGTCGAGCCAGGCTTTAAGGGTGCTAGGGATCGCAAAGTTGTACATCGGCGCAGCCATGACCAGCACGTCAGCGGCCAGCAATTCGTCGGTCAGCTGGTTGGAGCGATCCAGGGACGCCTGTTCGATGTCGTTGCGTTGTTCGGCAGGTTTCATCCAGCCGCCCAGCAAGTTGATGTCGAGGTGCGGCACCGGGTTGACGGCCAGGTCACGAACGGTGATCTGGTCGGCCGGGTGTGCGGCTTTCCATTGGCTGATGAAGGTCCGGGTCAGTTGACGGGAAACCGAGTCTTGCTGACGGGCGCTGCTTTCGATGATCAGAACGCGGGACATGGGATGTAGCCTCCATCTGAGAATGCTGTAAGTCGATGGAGTGGAGATTAAACAGAGTTATATCGATGAAAAAGCGCAAATAACTGCTATAAAGCATCGATAAATTCGTTTATAAGCGGAGCATGCCCAGCGGGCTTGCTCCGCCGGACGTCATTTTGGGGTACAGGTCAGGGTGATGCGCATCTTGATAATGGACCGGGTGAACTTGGCGGTAGCGTTGGTGTGCTTGCCGGCAGGCACTTCGATATTGCGAGTGCGCGGTGATTCCGGGCCATTGTTGAACACCACCTTACAGAGCGCGTCGGTGGTGCCGAAGTTGTTGACCTGAATGGAGGCGATGTCGCTATCGGTGTCATACGAGTTGTAGTCGATGCTCAAGCCATTGAGTGTTTTCTGAACATCGATCGGATAGGCAAACGCCGTCAGCGGCAACATCGCCAGCAGCGCACAACCCGACATCACACAACAGAATTTTTTCATTCGGCAGTCTCCAATAAGGACTGCCAGCTTAGGACAAGAGGAGCTCATCATGAAAGCGCCCCGCGTGACCCTTGATCAATGGCGAACATTGCAGGCCGTGGTCGACCACGGCGGTTTCGCCCAGGCCGCCGAAGCGCTGCACCGCTCGCAATCCTCGGTGAGCTACACCGTGGCGCGCATGCAGGACCAGCTCGGCGTGCCGCTGTTGCGCATCGACGGCCGCAAAGCGGTGCTTACCGAAGCAGGTGGTGTGTTGCTGCGTCGCTCCCGGCAGCTGGTGAAACAGGCCAGCCAACTGGAAGACCTGGCCCACCATATGGAACAAGGCTGGGAAGCGGAAGTGCGGCTGGTGGTCGACGCCGCTTACCCGAGCGCCCGCCTCGTCCGCGCCTTGACCGCGTTCATGCCGCAAAGCCGTGGCTGCCGGGTGCGCTTGCGTGAAGAAGTGTTGTCGGGGGTGGAAGAGGTCCTGCTCGAAGGCGTGGCCGACCTGGCCATCACCGGGCTGAGTATTCCCGGCTACCTCGGCGCGGAGTTGAGTGACGTGGAGTTTGTCGCCGTCGCCCACCCCGAACACCCGCTGCATCGCCTGAACCGCGAAATCAACTTCCAGGACCTGGAAACCCAGATGCAAGTGGTCATCCGCGACTCCGGCCGCCAGCAGCCACGGGACGTCGGCTGGCTCGGCGCCGAACAGCGCTGGACCGTCGGCAGCCTGGCCACCGCCGCCACGTTTGTCGGCAGCGGGCTGGGTTTTGCCTGGTTGCCTCGGCACATGATCGAACGGGAATTGAAGGAAGGCACGCTCAAGCTGCTACCGTTGGACCAGGGCGGCAGCCGCAACCCGAGTTTTTACCTGTACTCGAACAAGGACAAACCCTTGGGCCCGGCGACGCAGATACTCATCGAACTGCTGCGCACCTTCGACACCGCGCCGCTGGATGCACCGTTCGCGGCCCCAGAACAAGCCTGACATGGAGTGTACCGATGGCCTATTTCGAACATGAAGGTTGCAACCTGCACTATGAGGAATACGGCCACGGCACTGCGCTGCTGTTGGTCCACGGGCTGGGCTCCAGCACCCTGGACTGGGAAATGCAGATCCCGGCGTTGTCCGCCCACTACCGGGTGATCGTCCCGGACGTGCGCGGCCACGGCCGCTCGGACAAACCTCGCGAGCGCTACAGCATCGCCGGGTTCAGCGCCGACCTGATTGCACTGATGGAACACCTGAACCTCGGCCCGACCCATTACGTGGGCCTGTCCATGGGCGGCATGATCGGTTTTCAACTGGCCACCGATCAGCCGCAATTGCTCAAGAGCCTGTGCATCGTCAACAGCGCACCCGAGGTCAAACTGCGCAGCCGCGACGATTACTGGCAGTGGTTCAAGCGCTGGAGCCTGATGCGTGCACTCAGCCTCGGCACCATCGGCAAGGCCTTGGGTGGCAAGCTGTTCCCCAAACCGGAGCAGGCCGACTTGCGACAAAAAATGGCCGAGCGCTGGGCAAAAAACGACAAACATGCTTATCTCGCCAGCTTCGACGCGATCGTTGGCTGGGGGTTCAGGAACGACTTTCCAATGTGACCTGTCCAACCCTGATCGTCAGCGCCGACCGCGACTACACGCCGGTAGCGCTGAAAGAAACCTATGTAAAACTGCTGCCCGATGCGCGGCTGGTGGTGATCGCCGATTCGCGCCACGCCACCCCGCTGGATCAACCCGAACGCTTTAACCAAACCCTGCTCGAGTTTCTCACCGCAGTCGACACCACTACTCAGGATCACTGACCCATGTTGAAAAAATCGCCCTCGTCGCCGGCTCCGTACTGTTTGCCGCCAACCTGATGGCTGCAACGCCTGCCAAGGCGCCGCACGTTGAGTTGGTCACCACCAACGGCACCATCGAAATCGAACTGGACCCGGTCAAGGCGCCGATCAGTACCAAGAATTTTCTGGATTACGTCAACAGCGGCTTCTACAACAACACGATTTTCCACCGTGTGATCCCGGGCTTCATGATCCAGGGCGGCGGTTTCACTCAACAAATGCAGCAAAAAGAAACCAAGGCGCCGATCAAGAACGAGTCCAAGAACGGTTTGCATAACGTCCGTGGCACGCTGTCCATGGCCCGCACTTCCGATCCGGATTCGGCCACCAGCCAGTTCTTCGTCAACGTCAAGGACAACGACTTCCTCGACAGCGGCGACGGCTATGCCGTATTCGGCAAAGTGGTCAAAGGCATGGATGTGGTGGACGTCATCGTCAACGCCCAGACCACCACCAAAAGCGGCATGAAAGATGTGCCGGCCGATCCAGTGTTCATCAAATCGGCCAAAGTCATCAACTAAGCATCCTGGGATGTTTTGAGCGGCTGTCGCTTGCGGCACCGCTCACACTGTTCAAAGGAGAGCCCCAGTGCGGGCGGAGAACCCATGCTTTATCGCCGTTTTGAAAGACTGATCGACATCTTCCGCGAAGCACCGACGGCGGCTCCGCCGGATCGGGTTCTCCCCTTCTATACTTATTACCTGAAGCAGGTCTGGCCGAGTTTCGCCGCCCTGCTGGTCGTCGGCCTGTTTGCCTCGTTGATCGAAGTCGCGCTGTTCAACTATTTGAGCCGCATCATCGACCTGGCGCAGGGCACGCCGAATCCCAATTTCTTCCAGGACCACGCGCTCGAACTGACCTGGATGGTGGTGGTAACCCTGATCCTGCGGCCGATTTTCTTCGGTCTGCACGACCTGCTGGTGCATCAGACCCTGACCCCGGGCATGACCAGCCTGATTCTCTGGCAGAACCATCGCTACGTACTCAAACAGAGCCTGAATTTCTTCCAGAACGACTTCGCCGGGCGCATTGCCCAGCGCATCATGCAAACCGGCAACGCCCTGCGCGACTCGGCCGTACAAACCGTGGACGCCCTGTGGCATGTGCTGATCTACGCCATCAGCGCACTGGTGCTGTTTGCCGAAGCCGACTGGCGTCTGATGATCCCGCTGATCACCTGGATCGCGGGCTTCATCGGTGCCCTTTATTACTTCGTGCCACGGGTCAAGGACCGTTCGGTACAGTCGTCCGATGCACGCTCCAAACTCATGGGCCGGATCGTCGATGGCTACACCAACATCACCACCCTGAAGCTGTTCGCCCACACCAATTTTGAACAGCAGTACGCCAAGGAAGCCATCAAGGAGCAGACCGAAAAAGCCCAGTTGGCCGGCCGCGTGGTCACCAGCATGGACGTGGCTATCACCAGCATGAACGGCCTGCTGATCGTCGCCACCACCGGCCTGGCCTTGTGGCTGTGGAGCCAGTCACTGATCTCGGTGGGCGCGATTGCCCTGGCCACAGGCCTGGTGATCCGCATCGTCAACATGTCCGGCTGGATCATGTGGGTGGTCACCGGCATCTTCGAAAACATCGGCATGGTCCAGGACGGTTTGCAGACCATCGCCCAACCGGTCAGCATCACCGACCGCGAGCAGGCCAAACCGCTGGCAGTGGCGAGTGGCGAGGTGCGTTTCGAGCAAGTGGATTTCCACTATGGCAAGAAGAAAGGCATCATCGGCGGCCTCAATCTGACCATCAAACCGGGTGAAAAAATCGGTCTGATCGGGCCGTCCGGTGCCGGCAAATCGACCCTGGTGAATCTGCTGCTACGGCTCTATGACGTCGAGGGCGGGCGGATTCTCATCGATGGTCAGAACATCGCCGAGGTCGGTCAGGAAAGCCTGCGCGAACGCATCGGCATGATCACCCAGGACACCTCGCTGCTGCATCGCTCGATTCGCGACAACCTGCTTTACGGCAGGCCCGACGCCACCGACGCCGAACTCTGGGAAGCGGTGCACAAGGCCCGGCTGACGAGTTCATCCCGTTGCTCTCGGACGCCGAGGGCCGCAGCGGTTTCGATGCGCATGTCGGTGAGCGAGGGGTGAAACTTTCCGGCGGCCAGCGCCAGCGGATCGCTATCGCCCGGGTGCTGCTCAAGGACGCGCCGATCCTGATCATGGACGAGGCCACCTCGGCGCTGGACTCGGAAGTCGAAGCGGCCATCCAGGAAAGCCTGGAAACCCTGATGCAGGGCAAAACCGTGATCGCCATCGCCCACCGACTCTCGACCATCGCCCGTATGGACCGGTTGGTGGTACTGGAAAACGGCAAGATCGCCGAAACCGGCACCCATGCCGAACTGCTGGCCCACGGCGGGTTGTATGCGCGGTTGTGGCAGCACCAGACAGGTGGGTTTGTCGGGATTGACTAAGACCTGAAGATCAAAAGATCGCAGCCTTCGGCAGCTCCTACAGGTGTACACCGATCCAATGCAGGAGCTGCCGAAGGCTGCGATCTTGGCGCCAGCCGCCCCCAAAAAACTCCAGAAACCGCCACAACCCACTAATCACGGGCTCTGGCGGTTTTTTATCGCCTGCTGGATTTCCGCTAAAAGCCTGCTGTACTCAGCCAAGGTTCTGGAGATGAGCCTGTCGTAAATCTGCAGGATGCATAACTCGTTACAGTCTCGATAGGGCAACTATCAAGGACGCTCTCATGTCTCTGTTCAAACGTTCAGTTACTGAGTTGTTAGGTACGTTCTGGCTGGTGTTGGGAGGTTGTGGCAGTGCGGTGCTGGCCGCGTCTTCTCCGCTTGGCATCGGGGTGCTGGGGGTGGCCCTGGCGTTTGGCCTGACGGTACTGACCATGGCTTTCGCCATCGGTCATATTTCCGGTTGTCATCTCAACCCCGCTGTCTCGGTCGGGTTGTTCGTCGGTGGTCGATTCCCCGCCCGTGAACTGCCCGCCTACATCATCGCCCAAGTGATTGGCGGGATCATCGCTGCGGCATTGCTCTACTACATCGCGAGCGGCAAGGAAGGCTTCGATCTGTCGGCGGGGCTGGCCTCCAACGGCTACGGCGAGCACTCACCCGGCAAGTACTCGATGGCCACAGGTTTTGTCTGTGAACTGGTGATGACCGCGATGTTCGTGCTGATCATCCTCGGTGCCACCGACAAACGCGCCCCGGCGGGACTGGCACCGATCGCTATCGGCCTGGCCCTGACATTGATCCACCTGATCTCGATTCCCGTCACCAACACCTCGGTCAACCCGGCCCGCAGCACCGGCCCGGCGCTGATCGTCGGCGGCTGGGCCATCGCACAATTGTGGATGTTCTGGGTCGCGCCGTTGCTCGGTGCGGTGGTGGGCGGGGTGACTTATCGCTGGTTAGGCAAGGAAGGCACCTGATGCCCGTGGCGAGGATCAGGCTTGCCGATAAGGCAAGGCGGTCCTCGCTTCCTCGGCATACGCCAGGACCCCGACACGTTCTTGCTGCAAAAAGTCTTTGACCGCTGCTTTCAAACCGGGATGACGCAGGTAATGCCAGGAATGGGTGATCACCGGTTCAAACCCGCGAATCAACTTGTGCTCGCCCTGTGCCCCGGCGTCAAAACGCTGAAAGCCGTTGGCGATCGCGTAATCCATGCCTTGATAGAAACACGTCTCGAAATGCAGACGGTCGTACTCCGCCAGGCAACCCCAGTAACGACCGTAGAAACTGTTGCCACCCACCAGACTGAACGCCATGGCCACTGGCCGTGAGCCTTGTTTGGCCAGCACCACGCGAATCGACTCCGGCATACGCTCGGCCAACAGGCTGAAGAATTCCCGCGTCAGGTACGGCGTTTGTCGTCGCACCGCGTAGGTATTGGCGTAGCAGGCATAGACGAAATCCCACTGCACCTGGGTCAGTTGCGCACCCTCCAGCCATTCGAACTCGATGCCCTGTCCCGCCACTTGCTCGCGCTCCTTGCGCATCTGTTTGCGCTTGCGCGAACTGAGCGCATCGAGAAAGTCCTGGAAGTCCCGATAACCGCGGTTCTGCCAGTGATACTGACAGCCGATACGCTGCAACCAGCCTGGTTGTTCGGCCAATGCTGCGTCGGTAAATGGATCGGTGAAGTTGATATGCGCGCTGGAAAGCTCTTCGATCTCCAGATACCCCGGCAGGCTTTTCAGCAACTCAAAGCCATCCTCGACATTGGCTGCCAGCAAACGCGGGCCACTGACCGGGCTGAACGGCACGGCGGTCAACAGCTTGGGGTAATACTCGATGCCGGCACGGGCGCAGGCGTCGGCCCAGGCGTGGTCGAACACATACTCACCGTAGGAATGCCATTTGCGGTAACTGGGTAATGCAGCGATCAGGCGATCGCCTTCGATGTGCAGCAAATGCTCGGGCTGCCAGCCGGAATGAGGGCCAACGCTGCCGCTGTCTTCCAGCGCACCGAGGAAGGCGTGGCGCAGAAACGGCTGATTCTCAGGTACCAGCGCGTCCCACGTGTGTGGCGCGATTTCGGACAGACTTTCCAGACGTTGCAGCGGCATCGACATTCTCACTGTTGCTTAGCGTGACAGCTTGGCGAGTATCGCTTATCACCCTACTTTCCACACCCTTCATCCGCCCTCAACGCTCTGGATCAATGATTCACCCGCCGTTTGTATCGTCATCAAGGCGCCGTCACTTTGCCGCTGCGCTGTAATAAACCATCGCGATACTTGCGCTTGTTTTTAGAGTGTCGAGGTCTACCCGGCCGCGGCACTCCTCCTGACAGACCGAAAAAGATCGCAGCCTGCGGCAGCTCCTACGCCGATCGAATCCAAACGCACTATTGCGTTGAAACCCGATTCCGTAGGAGCTGCCGCAGGCTGCGATCTTTTAAGCGTTAACTCAGCGCTTGCGCAGAATCACACTACCAATCGAATACCCGGCACCAAACGAGCTCAGTACCGCCAGCGAACCGCTGGCCAGATCATCCTGGTTCTTGTGAAACGCAATCACCGAACCGGCGGAGCTGGTGTTGGCGTAGGTGTCGAGGATCACCGGCGCCTCTGCTTCACTGGCTTCGCGGCCCAGCAGTTTCTTGACGATCAAGTGGTTCATGCTGAGGTTGGCCTGGTGCAGCCAGAAGCGCTTCACGTCACCGACATTCAGCTGGTTCTCGTCCAGGTGCGTGGCGATCAGCTCGGCGACCATCGGGCACACGTCGCGGAAGACCTTGCGGCCTTCCTGCACGAACAGTTTGTCCCTGGCGCCAACGCCTTCTTGCGCCGCGCGGTTGAGGAAGCCGAAGTTGTTGCGAATGTTGTTGGAGAACTTGGTCAGCAGTTTAGTGCTGACAATATCGAACTGGTACGGCGAGGTCGCCAGGTCGGCACGCTCAATGATCACCGCAGTCGCGGCGTCGCCGAAGATGAAGTGGCTGTCGCGGTCGCGGAAGTTCAGGTGGCCGGTACAGACTTCCGGGTTGACCATCAGGATCGCCCGGGCCTGGCCCAGTTGCACACTGTTGGTGGCGGCCTGGATGCCGAAGGTCGCCGAGGAGCACGCGACGTTCATGTCGAAACCAAAGCCTTGAATGCCCAGGGCTTCCTGGACTTCGATAGCGATGGCCGGGTAAGCGCGTTGCAGGTTGGAGCAGGCGACGATCACGCCGTCGATGTCCGCGGCGGTCTTGCCGGCGCGCTGCAAGGCTTGCTCGGCAGCGCCGATGGCCATCTGGCAGAGCACCGACCATTCGTCGTTGGAACGCTCGGGCAGGCGTGGTGCCATGCGTTGCGGGTCGAGGATGCCGTCCTTGTCCATGACAAAGCGGCTCTTGATGCCGGACGCTTTTTCGATAAACGCTGCACTGGACTCGGTCAACGCTTCGAGCTCGCCGCGCGCGATGGCGTCGGCGTTGTCGGCGTTGAATTGCGCGACGTAAGCGTTGAAAGACTGCACCAGCTCTTCGTTGGAAATGCTGTTGGCCGGGGTGTACAGGCCGGTGCCGCTGATGACGACATTATGCATGGTCGTTTCTCTAATCTGTTCAGGCAGAAAGCGTTGGCACCGACGTACCAACACACAAAGGGTTTTTTCCCGTCCGAGGAAGCAAACCTGGCAACGCTTTATTCCGATCCGCGTGTGCCTGTGAAGGCTCAAAATCGCGGCGCCGGCGTTTATAGGCGCGAAGTTTGCCATAAACGCGGGGGTTTAGCCCTATTTGCAAGACCAAACGGCTTAACCCGATCTCCTGTAGGAGCTGCCGAAGGCTGCGATCTTTTGATCTTCTGGCGGCGCGACAAAGAAAGATCAAAAGATCGCAGCCTTCGGCAGCTCCTACAGTGGATCGCAATGATCCCAGGGATCGCGGTGATCACATTGATCGAGGTTATGGCTCGACCTGGGTCCACTGCTTGTTCAGGCGTTTGTCGGAGATCGGCACCCTGGTTCCCAATTGCTGGGCGAACAGGGAAACCCGGTATTCCTCCAGCCACCAGCGATACAGCTCCAGTTGCGGGTCGCGTTTGCCTTCCTGTGCGTGTTTGTTGGCGCGCGTCCGATACTGCGTCCACAGGCCGGACAATTCACCGCTCCAGACCCGATCCCTTTGCACTTGCGCGCCGATTTTCTCGAAGCGCTGCTCGACCGCTTTCAGATAACGCGGCAGTTCCTTGAGCCACTGCATCGGGGTTTCCCGGACAAAACCCGGATACACCAGATAACTGAGCTGCTGCTTGATGTCATTCAGGGCCACGGCTTGCGCCAGGTCGATCTTGCCCTTGAAGCGTTTTTGCAGACCGTGCCAGAGCTTGAGAATTTCCAGCGTCAGTTTCGCCAGACGTTCGGCGTGCTCAGTCCAGCCGCCCCGCTTGCGCTCGGCCAGCGATGCCAAACCGGCGCCATCGCGGGGCAACGGATCTTCACCCTCAAGAATGCAGCTGTCGAGGCTGGCCAGCAGAATGTCTTCGACCAAGCCATCGATGCGCCCCAGTTCGCGATACATCAGGCCCAGTTCCGTCAGCCCCGGCAACTTGCCGCGCAGGAACTTGGCCGGCTCCGCCAGTTGCTGCATCAGCAAGCGCTGCAATGCGCGGCGATGCTGGAACTCGGCTTCGGCCGGGGTCGAGAAACGCCCTTCCTTGACCGTACCGCTCTCTTCCACCAGCGCCGGATACACCGTCATCGACAGCCCGGCGATCTTCTGCTGGGTTTTCTCCGCGACAGCGGCAAAGACTTTCGGCTCCACCGGCTGCTGGTTTTTCGCGGTTTGCGGAACGGCCAGCGCGGCTTGGCTGGCCTCGGCAAAGCGTGCGGTCAGCTCGGCCAGATCACGCCCTTCGCCGAGAAACTTGCCCTGGCCGTCGACGATTTCCAGGTTCATCCGCAGATGGCTGTCAACCTGTTGCGCCGCTTCCGCCCAGGCTTCATCGCTGACCCGTGCACCGGTCATGCGCAACAGTTCGCGGCCCAGCGCCTGAGGCAACGAGCCCTCGGCGAAGGTCATGCGTTGCAACGCGGCTTTGACGAAGTCCGGCACCGGCACGAAATTCTTGCGCAGGGCCTTGGGCAGGTTGCGGACCAAGGCCACGCACTTGGCCTCGATGACGCCCGGCACCAGCCATTCCAGGCGTTCCGGCGGCAGCATCGGCAACAGCGGCGCCGGCACGCGCAGGGTCACGCCGTCGCGGGGATGGTTCGGCTCGAAGTGGTAACTCAGCGCCAGCTCCAGGTCACCGATGTGCAAGGTGTCTGGATAATGCAGCGCGGTGACTTCACTGGCCTCGCGAGCCAGCACGTCTTCTTCGCGCATGATCAGCAGTTGCGGGTCTTTCTGGCTGTTGACCCGGTACCAGCTGTCGAAGGTCGCGGTCTGGTGAATCTCTGCCGGCAATCGTGCATCGTAGAAGGCCAACAGGGTTTCTTCGTCGGCCAGGATGTCCCGGCGCCGGGCCTTGGCCTCCAGCTCGTCAAGCTGCTCCAGCAGTTGTGCATTGGCCGTCAGGCACTTGGCCCTGGACTGAATTTCACCACGCACCAGACCTTCACGAATGAAGAACTCACGAGACACCACCGGATCGATCGGCCCGTAATGTACCGGCCGGCGACCGACGATGATCAGCCCGAACAAGGTGATCTGTTCGAACGCCACGACCTGGCCGCGTTTCTTCTCCCAGTGTGGTTCGAAGTGGTTTTTCTTGATCAGGTGCCCGGCCAGCGGCTCGATCCAGTCGGCGTCGATCTTGGCGACCATTCGCGCATAAAGCTTGGTGGTTTCCACCAGCTCGGCAGTCATCAGCCATTGCGGACGCTTCTTGCCCAAACCCGACGACGGGTGAATCCAGAAGCGTCGCTGACGGGCGCCGAGGTAATCGCCGTCTTCGGTTTTCTGGCCGATCTGGCTGAGCAAACCGGACAACACGGCTTTGTGCAGTTTCGGGTAATCGGCCGGCTCTTTGTTGATGGTCAACTGCATGTCGCGGCAGATCAGGCTCAACTGACGGTGCGAGTCGCGCCATTCGCGCAGGCGCAGGTAATTCAGGAAATTCTTGCGGCACCAGTTGCGCAGCGGACTCGCCGTCAGCGCCTGGCGCTGCTCTTCAAAACCACGCCACAAATTGACCAGCCCGGCGAAGTCCGAGTCCACGTCTTTCCACTGCGCGTGCGCCTGATCCGCCGCTTGCTGGCGTTCCGGCGGACGTTCGCGCGGGTCCTGAATCGACATTGCACTGGCGACGATCAGCACTTCCTGCAAGCTGCCGAGTTTGGCCGCTTCCAGCAGCATGCGACCCATGCGCGGGTCCACCGGCAAGCGCGCCAGATTGCGACCGAGCGGGGTCAACTGGCTGTTGCGATCCACCGCCGAGAGCTCTTGCAGCAGGTTGAAACCGTCGCTGATGGCCTTGCCATCCGGCGGCTCGATAAACGGGAAGTCGGTGATCTCGCCCAGGCGCAGATGCAGCATCTGCAAAATCACCGCCGCAAGGTTGGTCCGCAGGATTTCCGGATCGGTAAACTCCGGGCGACCAATGAAATCTTCTTCGCTGAAGAGGCGAATGCAAATGCCCGGCTCGACCCGCCCGCAACGACCTTTACGCTGGTTGGCGCTGGCCTGGGAAATCGCTTCGATGGGCAGGCGCTGGACCTTGGCGCGGTAGCTGTAACGGCTGATGCGCGCGGTGCCGCTGTCGATCACGTAACGAATGCCCGGCACGGTCAGCGAGGTTTCCGCAACGTTGGTCGCCAGTACCACACGACGGCCCGGGTGCGACTGGAAGATTCGCTGCTGCTCGGCCGGTGACAAACGTGCGTAGAGCGGCAGGATTTCGGTGTGCTTGAGCTGAGCCTTGCGCAGCATGTCCGCCGCATCGCGAATCTCGCGCTCCCGGGCAGGAACACCAGCACGTCGCCTGGGCTCTTGCCTTCGCTGCGTTCAAACGCGGCAATTTCGTCGAGGGTGGCGAGGATCGCCTGGTCCACCGTCAAGTCGTCCTCGACGCGGTTGCCCTCCTCGTCCTGCTCAAGGGTCAGCGGGCGATACCAGGTCTCCACCGGGAAGGTCCGGCCCGAGACTTCAACGATTGGCGCGTCATCGAAATGCTTGGAAAAGCGTTCCAGGTCGATGGTCGCCGAGGTGATGATGACTTTCAGGTCCGGGCGCCGCGGCAGCAGGGTTTTCAGGTAACCGAGCAGGAAGTCGATGTTGAGGCTGCGCTCGTGGGCTTCGTCGACGATGATCGTGTCGTAGCGTTCGAGGTAGCGGTCGTTCTGGGTTTCCGCCAGCAGGATGCCGTCGGTCATCAGCTTGATCAGGGTGTTGGAATCGCTCTGATCCTCGAATCGCACCTGATAGCCGACCAGCGCGCCCAGCGGCGTCGCCAGTTCTTCGGCGACCCGGCTCGCCACACTGCGCGCAGCAATTCGGCGTGGCTGGGTGTGGCCGATCAGGCCATGTTGGCCGCGACCGATTTCCAGGCAAATCTTCGGCAACTGGGTGGTTTTACCCGAGCCGGTTTCGCCGGCAATGATCAGCACCTGATGCTTGAGCAGCGCTTGCTTGATTTCGTCGCGCTTGGCGGCGATCGGCAAACTGTCGTCGTAACGAATCACCGGCAGGCTGGCGCGCCGCGCCAACACCTGATCACAGGACGCCTGCATGCGCGTCACCCACTGGGCCAGCTTGGCCTCGTCGGGTTTCTTGCGCAGCTCAAGCAACTGCCGCCGCAGCCGGTGACGGTCGGCGAGCATGGCGTGATCGAGGTTTTTCAGCAGTTTGTCGATGGAAGGCGATTCGTCAGTCATCAGGTACGCAATAAGTCGTCTAGTGGCGCAAGGGGGCGATTGTCGCAGATTTGCCATGGATTGCGGGTGTTCGTGGCAGGTTCTTCTGTAGGAGCTGCCGAGTGAAACGAGGCTGCAATCTTTTGACTTTGGTTTTCAAGATCAAGATCAAAAGATCGCAGCCTCGTTTCACTCGGCAGCTCCTACAGGGGGCATGGCGTTATTCGTTATCGAGGCCTTTGCGCCGATAAGGGAAAACATCGATGATCTTCCCCGCCCGAATGGCCTCCTGCAGGCTCTTCCAGTAATCGGCGTTGTACAACTCACCATGCAACTGATCAAACAACCGCCGCTGTCCCGAATCGGCAAACAAAAACGGCGGAAACTCTTCAGGAAACACATCCAGCGGCCCGATCGAATACCACGGCTCGGAGGCCATTTCATCTTCCGGCGTCCGCGGTTGCGGGATGTGGCGGAAGTTGGCCTCAGTCAAAAAGCAGATTTCGTCGTAGTCATAAAACACCACGCGCCCGTGCCGGGTTACGCCGAAGTTCTTCAGCAGCATGTCGCCGGGGAAGATGTTCGCCGCTGCCAGTTGCTTGATCGCCAGGCCGTAGTCTTCCAGCGCCTCGCGGACCTGCGCCTCATTGGCGTTTTCCAGGTAGAGGTTCAGCGGCGTCATCCGCCGTTCGGTCCAGCAGTGGCGAATCAGCACGGTATCGCCCTCGACCGACACGGTGGACGCCGCCACATCCAGCAGTTCTTCAAGGCACGCCGGCTCGAACTTGCTCAGCGGGAAACGGAAGTCCGCGAATTCCTGGGTATCGGCCATGCGCCCGACCCGGTCGACGCTTTTCACCAGTCGATACTTCTCGATCACCGTGGCCCGGTCGACGTTTTTCGACGGTGAGAAACGGTCCTTGATGATTTTGAATACGGTATTGAAACCCGGCAGGGTGAACACGCTCATCACCATGCCGCGCACACCGGGAGCCATGATGAATTGGTCGTCGGTGTTGGCCAGGTGATTGATCAGCGCCCGATAGAACTCGGACTTGCCGTGTTTGTAAAAGCCGATCGAGGTGTACAGCTCGGCGATGTGCTTGCCGGGCAAGATGCGTTTGAGGAAACCGATGAACTCTGCCGGCACCGGCACATCGACCATGAAGTACGAGCGGGTGAACGAGAAGATGATCGACACGTCCGCTTCATCGGTGATCAACGCATCGATCTGAATGCCACGGCCTTCGCGGTGCAGCAACGGAATCACCAGCGGCCACTGTTCGTCCTGGGTGTAGATGCGCCCTACCAGGTACGCGCCTTTGTTGCGGTAAAGCACCGAGGAGAACAGCTCGACGGACAGCTCCGGGTCCTTGCAAACCCAGTCCGGCAGGTTTTCACGCAGTTGCGCTTCGAGGCGGCGCAGGTCACCGGCCAGGTCGGCGTAATCCTCGCTGAAACGGTAGTCGGCAAAGATGCTCGCCAACATTTCCGACAGGTGTCCCTGGGGCTTGTAGGTCCGGGTTTGCGCCGCCCGGGCCCGGCGCAGGCTTGGCCGGGTGGTGTGGATGAACATGCAGCCGTCGCTGATCAGGTCATGGCTGAACAGCCCGCAGAAGATCGAGTTGTACCAGGTCTCGGACAATTCATCGTCGAACCGCAGGTCGATCAGCGTGATGTAGGCGCTTTTGACCAGCGGCCAACTGCTGACGTCCATCAACGTGTCGGTCTCGAAGGACACCCGCAAGCGTTCCACGGTCTCGCCGACTTTATCTTCGTACAGATTGATCCGCGCCGCCGACGCCGATTGTGTCTCCTGCCACTTGGCCTGCTCGAAGCGGGCCCGGCGCCGTCGGTGATCTGGCGGAAATGCTCGCGGTAGTCGTCAAAGCCATCGAGGATCATTCGAGCGATATCGGCGGCTGGCCAATGCTGCGGCATGGTGAGACCTCTGCGGGATTTCTGGAAGCCTGAGCTTAGCCAGTGAACCGGGTGCAGGAGAAGCGTAATTTTTGCCATTGATGGCGATAATCGAGCGGACCTTGCCACGTATTTTTAATCGACCACCAGGTCAGCAAGCAGCCCCGCTGGTCACGTCGGTGCCACTTAACCGATTCTCCTGCCCACCGCCAATCTCACTCACCTGTTCAATTAAATGCCCGATTTGCGGTTGCCATCGTCAGGGCTCTCGGCAACACTTCCGTCCCCTTAAAGGAAGGAGTGCACCGTGAGCCCTGTCGATATTGTTCGTTTACTGTCGCTGGCGGCAATCTGGGGCGCGAGCTTCCTGTTCATGCGCATCATCGCCCCGGTGATTGGTACCATTCCCACGGCGTTTTTCCGGGTGTCGATTGCGGCAGCCGGCTTGCTGGTGATCCTCGGGCTGATGCGCATCAGCTGGGATTTCAAAGGTAAACTCAAGACGGTGATGCTACTCGGGGTGATCAACTCCGGGATCCCGGCGACCCTGTACTCCGTAGCCGCACAAGTGCTGCCGGCTGGCTACTCGGCAATCTTCAACGCCACTACACCGTTGATGGGCGTGCTGATCGGCGGGTTGTTCTTCCATGAAAAACTGACGGCGGCCAAGCTCGGCGGGGTGTTCCTCGGGCTGTTTGGTGTTGGCGTCCTGACCCGTGCCGGCCCGGTGGCGTTCGATATGCAATTACTGATGGGCGCCCTCGCCTGCCTGCTGGCGACGACCTGCTACGGCTTCGCCGGATTCCTTGCCCGCCGCTGGCTCGATCAGGCTGGCGGTCTCGACAGTCGCTTGTCCGCGTTGGGCAGCATGCTTGGCGCCACGTTGTTCCTGTTGCCGCTGTTCGGTTACAGCGTAATCAGCCAGCCACCGGCAAGCTGGGGCGGCTGGAATGTCTGGTTGTCGCTGCTGGGATTGGGGTTGGTGTGTACCGCGTTTGCGTACATCGTTTACTTCCGGTTGCTCAGCTCCATAGGGCCGGTGAAGTCGATGACCGTGACCTTCATGATCCCGCCGTTCGGCGTGTTGTGGGGCGCACTGTTGCTGGATGAGCCGTTGTCGATGGCGCATATCTATGGCGGGGTGTTGATTGCCGCGGCGTTGTGGCTGGTGTTGAAGCCGGCGGTGGTGGCTACGCGATAAACCATCAGCCAGAGCTGCCCTGTAGGAGCTGCCGAAGGCTCGGGCCGCGTTCGGACGATCTTTTGATCTTGATCTTAAAAAAAATCAAAAGATCGCAGCCTCCGGCAGCTCCTACGGGTTATTTTGCAGCCATCAAGGCGCTGTCAGCGTAATCAGGTAAGTCCCGGAGTTCACCGGTTTGCCGGCGCCATCGACCAGGGTGTACTGCTGATCGTAATAACGACCATCGCGCCTCGTTTCCTTCACCAGTTTTACATCCACGCGGGAATGATCCGGCGCACTGACCGAACTCACCGGTTCGACGCTGCGTGCACTGACGGCACTCCCCTGCGCCGAGGTCGAGCAGCCGCTGAGCTCAACCGTCGAATTCGCCCCGACGTGGGAGCCACAACTCGACTCGACAATACTGCCTTGAAATCGGATAACGCCCTGCCCCAACGACGTGGCCGCCAGGCAAGCACCACTCATGGCGAAGAATAGACTGATCCCGACCGACAAAGGCTTACCGTACATGCTCAACGCTCCAGGGTTGTGTAAGGACGTTATCGACAAGTCTGGCCGGGATCTTGAAGTTTTCACGGACCGAAGGATGTTTATTTTTCACCGTTGCCAACGACGTCTCATCTCATCGCAGGCTCAGGCCTTCAAGACATACCGCACACATTGTCGGAGCGAGCCGGCTCGCGAAGGCGCCAGTCGCTGCGTCGCTAAACCACAGCCTTGCCCCCCTCTTCACCATCAGCGCGATTGGCGGAACACAAACACCAATCCGACAATGATCAGCAACATCCCCAGCACGCTCAGCATCGCCAGCCGATTACCGAAGATCAGGTAATCCATCACCGCCGTCACCGCCGGCACCAGGTAAAACAGACTGGTGACGTTCACCAGATTACCCCGTGCTATCAGCCGATACAGCAGCAACGTCGCGAGCACCGACACCACCAGTCCCATCCACAACACCGGCACGACAAACCCTGCGCCGTGTTCGAAGTGGAACGGCTGGAACGGCACGAAAATCCCGCACAGCAACAGCCCGGCCAGGTACTGCACCGGCAGTGTGCCGAGAGGGTTTTCGGTGATGCGTTTTTGCATGATCGAGCCGAAGGTCATGCTCGCCAACGCCAGCAAACCAAAGAGCATCCCGGCCAGCGACATCCCGGCCAGGCCGATACCTTGGTAAACCACCATGATCAAACCGGCCAAACCCAGCGCCAGGCCGAACATCCGACGGGTTGAGCGCTGACGCTCCATGATCACCACGGTCAGGATCGGTTGCACGCCCATGATCGTCGCCATCACGCCGGGGGTGACCTTCAGGTCCAGGGCCAGCAGATAGAAAATCTGATAAGCCCCCAGCAACACCACGCCGGTGGCCATCGCATACAACATCGGCTTGCCACCCTTGGGTAGTTTCAACTTGAGCAACGGTGCCAGCAGCAGCAAACCGCACAAGGCGATGGTGAAGCGGATCAGCAGGAAGGCAAAGGGTGAGGCGTGGGCCAGGCCCCATTTGGAGAAGATCGCCCCGCTGCTCCACAGCAGGACGAACAGGCTCGTGGACGCCGCCGCGAGCGCGGATTTTTTCGAAAGGACAAACATGGATACCACCTGTCATCAGGCAAATAAAAAGCCAACTCAGCCGAGGCTGAAGTTCAGTAGTTTTTTCAGACGGACACTTTTCAGACGAGCATGGGAACAGCAGGAAAAGCTGATCAGCCCTAAATGCCAACGCCTGGCGGTGATACGACTGCGCACACCGGCGTGCTACGGACAGGAGGGGGGTAATGACTGATCTGCGCAGGCTGCTGAATCCCGCACGGCACGACGCCAGCGTTGACCGCTGAATCGACTACCGCGTTGATGAGGGAAGCAGGCATGGGCTGATCTTTTTTGAAGGCCGTGCTCGGGAGAGCAGGCGGGCGCCGACTATAACCAGCCCGCGACACAGATTGCAATGACTTGGACAAAGGGCCATTAAAGACCGCTAAAGAAGTGCTGCATACCCTGAAGAACTTGAATCACCCGCGACGAGGGACATCGGATGCAAGAGCGCGAATGCGAAGAAAGCCCCCATAAGGAAAACGCAATGTCCGAATTGATTAATAAGTCCCGCGCAAAGGAACGCTCATCCGCGACGGAAAGAAAACAGATTGCCTTAGAGCTGACGGCCAGTCAGCGGCGCCTTCTACAAATCCTCGCGACGGGCATCGAAGGCGAACCTGACGTGCTCGCCGGACGCCCATGACGCCAGCAAAAAAACCGCTCAAAAGAGCGGTTTTTCAATTCATGGGCCGCAATCAACCAAACAACCAATACCCCAACAACGTCAACACCACCACTGCCAGCACTGGCCGCAACACGCGGTAGGCCTTGGGATGACGGCGTTTCCACTTTTGACCACGCCGCTGAACTTGTCACTGGAGTTCTTGCTCCAGGCGTAAGCCTGGTTGATCCCGCCAACGCGTTCGTCGTCCAGGTTTTGCGGCGCAGTGGCGCGGCCCAGCAGGCCACTGACCCAGCGGTTGATGCGGGTCATGATGCGGTTGCTCAGCGGTCGTTCGATGTCGCAGAACAGGATGACCCGAGTCTTTTCGGTTTCGTTCTTGACCCAGTGCACGTAGGTCTCATCGAACATCACGTCTTCGCCATCACGCCAGGCGTAAACCTGACCGTCGACGAAGATGCGGCAATCGTCGGAGTTTGGTGTCGACAGCCCCAGGTGATAACGCAGGGAACCGGCAAACGGGTCGCGGTGCGGGTTCAGGTGACTGCCGCCCGGCAACAAGGCAAACATCGCGCCTTTGACGTTGGGAATGCTGCTGACCAGCGCCACGGTTTTCGGGCACAGGGCTTCGGCCGATGGCAATGGCTTGTCGTACCATTTGAGGTAGAAACGCTTCCAGCCCTTCTTGAAGAACGAGCCGAAACCGGCGTCGTTGTTCTTTTCGGCGGCGCGGATGTAGCCCTCGTCGAACAGGTGCATCGCTTCGTCGCGAATGACTTCCCAGTTATCGCGAAGCACATCAAGTTCCGGGAACTTGCTGCGATCCAGGTAGGGTTTTGACGGAACGCCGGAGAACAGGTACATCAATGCGTTATACGGGGCAAACAGCGCCGAATGGTTGACGAACTGACGCAGGACCGGCAAACGCGCCTTGCCGCGCAAATGCACATACAGCGTACTGCCGAGGAACAACAGCAACAGCAACGCCTTCGCGGCAAAGGAAAAGGTCATCAACGACTCCTTGAGAATAGGCAACTGTGCGCAACGCCATTTACCCGACGTGGCAGCCGGCCATGATAACCACTACCGGCCCGGGAAAAACCCGCCTGACTGAACATTCAGTGTTAAGGATTGCGCAACAAAGCACTTATTAACATAAGGTTCCTGAACGAAGGCTGATCCGAATCAAGCCTTTTGTTGAAGATCAAAAACAGGATCAAGCGATCGCAGCCTTCGGCAGCTCCTACGCGCCGGTGGGCGCTGCGATCTTTTGATTGTTCGGTTACTGCTGGTTCTCCGCCTCGGTAAACAGATCACTGAACAACATGCTCGACAGATAACGTTCGCCGGAGTCCGGCAGGATCACCACGATGGTCTTGCCCTGCATTTCCGGGGTTTCGGCCAGGCGCACCGCAACAGCCATCGCTGCACCGCAAGAGATACCGCACAAAATCCCTTCTTCTTGCATCAGGCGCAGGGCCATGGCCTTGGATTCATCGTCAGTCACCAGTTCAACCCGATCAACAATCGACAAATCGAGGTTCTTCGGCACAAAACCGGCACCAATGCCCTGAATCTTGTGCGGGCTAGGCTTGATCTCTTCACCGGCCATCGCCTGGGTAATCACCGGGGACGAAACCGGTTCCACCGCCACCGAGATAATCGGTTTGCCCTGGGTATTCTTGATATACCGCGAAATGCCGGTAATGGTTCCGCCCGTTCCGACGCCTGCCACCAACACATCAATGGCGCCGTCGGTGTCGTTCCAGATTTCCGGACCTGTGGTCTTTTCGTGGATGGCCGGGTTGGCCGGGTTGTCGAACTGCGACGGCATGAAGTACTTGGCCGGGTCGCTGGCGAGAATTTCGGCAGCTTTTTCTATCGCGCCTTTCATGCCTTTAGCCGGCTCGGTCAGGACCAGTTCGGCCCCCAATGCCTTGAGCACCTTGCGCCGTTCAATACTCATGGAGGCAGGCATGGTCAGCATCAACTTGTAGCCACGGGCAGCGGCAACAAACGCCAGGCCGATGCCGGTATTGCCGGAAGTCGGCTCGACAATGGTCATGCCTGGCTTGAGTTTGCCGGTGCTTTCGGCGTCCCAGATCATGTTCGCGCCGATCCGGCATTTGACCGAGTAACCGGGGTTGCGCCCCTCGATTTTGGCCAGGATGGTTACGCCGCGCGGCGCGATGCGGTTGATCTGCACCAGCGGCGTATTGCCGATGGAATGGGCGTTGTCAGCGAAAATACGGCTCATGGCTGGGTCCTTATGCAGCGTTGGATAAGCCGTCCAAGGTATGCCTGTTGCCCGTGGTCGTCCAGTCAGGTCGAACGTCCGCTGGCGGTCGCAGTCAATGACTTTATATACCCAAGGAATTGCCACCATGAAGCGTCGATACAGCTGGCCTCTGTGGACCCTCGCCAGCCTCGTAGTGCTGCTGATTGCCCTGCACATCGCCCTGCCCTATATGGTGCGCAATTACCTCAACGAAAAACTGGCCGACATGGGCGACTACCGTGGCCAGATTACCGACGTGGACCTGGCCCTGTGGCGCGGCGCCTACAAAATCAACGGACTGAAGATCGTCAAGGTCGATGGCAAAGTCCCGGTGCCGTTCGTCAATGCACCGCTGATCGACCTCGCTGTCAGCTGGCATTCGCTCTGGTATGACCACGCCGTGGTGGCCAAGGTGCAGTTCATCAAACCCGAGCTGAACTTCGTCGACGGTGGCACTAACAAACAGAATTCCCAGACCGGTCGCGGCACTGACTGGCGCGCACAATTGAGCAAACTGTTGCCGATCACCCTGAACGAAGTGCGGATCAACGACGGAAAAATCAGTTTTCGAAACTTCAGCTCTACCCCGCCGGTAAACATGAACGCCACCCAGGTCAACGCCAGCCTCTATAACCTGACCAACGTCGTCGACACCAAAGGCAAGCGTGACGCCCGTTTCGAGGGCAAGGCGCTGCTGTTGGGCCAGGCCCCGCTGGAAACCACCGCCACCTTCGATCCGCTGAGCAACTTCGAAGACTTCGAATTTCGGCTGCGAGTCAAGGACATCGAGCTCAAACGCATGAACGACTTCGCTTCGGCCTACGGCAAATTCGACTTCAACGCCGGCCATGGCGACGTGGTGATCGAAGCCGAGGCCAAAAAGGGCCAGCTCAAGGGCTACATCAAGCCGCTGCTGCGCGACGTCGAAGTGTTCAATTGGCAGCAGGACGTCGAAAACCAGAACAAGAGCATTTTTCGCTCGGTCTGGGAAGCCATCGTCGGCGGCACCGAAACCGTGCTGAAAAACCAGCGCAAGAACCAGTTCGCAACCAAGGTCGAACTCAACGGCAACGTGCACCAGCAAGATATCAGCGCGTTCCAGGCGTTTTTGCAGATTTTGCGCAATGGTTTCATCCAGGCGTTCAATGCCCGTTATGAACAGCCCAAGCCGGATGCGGGCTGAGTCACCAAGTGACGCCCCATTCAGAGACTGAATAACCCGTCTGCGTTCACAGTCGACCGGGCAGCGCGTTATAGTCGGGGACTACACTTATTGCGTCCCGCCCTGCCCCGTTCAGGTCGGCGTTACCGTTCGAGGATTAGCAGATGAAGTTCGAAGGCACCCAGGCCTACGTCGCCACCGATGACCTGAAGCTGGCGGTCAACGCCGCTATCACCCTGGAGCGTCCGCTGCTGGTCAAGGGCGAGCCGGGCACCGGCAAGACCATGCTCGCCGAGCAACTGGCCGAATCCTTTGGCGCCAAACTGATTACCTGGCACATCAAGTCCACGACCAAGGCGCATCAGGGCCTGTACGAGTACGACGCGGTCAGCCGTTTGCGCGACTCGCAACTGGGCACAGAAAAGGTCCACGACGTTCGCAACTACCTGAAAAAGGGCAAGCTGTGGGAGGCCTTCGAAGCCGAGGAGCGGGTGATCCTGCTGATCGACGAAATCGACAAGGCTGACATCGAGTTCCCGAACGACCTGCTGCAAGAACTCGACAAGATGGAGTTCTACGTTTACGAGATCGACGAGACGATCAAGGCCAGGATCCGCCCGATCATCATCATTACCTCCAACAACGAGAAAGAGCTGCCGGACGCGTTCCTGCGCCGCTGCTTCTTCCACTACATCGCCTTCCCGGATCGCGTGACGATGCAGCGGATCGTCGATGTGCACTACCCGAACATCAAGAAAGACCTGGTCAGCGAAGCGCTGGACGTGTTCTTCGACGTGCGCAAGGTGCCGGGCCTGAAGAAGAAGCCGTCGACTTCCGAACTGGTGGACTGGTTGAAACTGCTGATGGCCGACAACATCGGCGAAGCGGTGCTGCGCGAACGTGATCCGACCAAGGCTATCCCGCCGTTGGCCGGTGCGCTGGTAAAGAACGAACAGGACGTGCAATTGCTTGAGCGCCTGGCGTTCATGAGCCGTCGCGGCTCTCGCTAAGCCCCGATAGAGAGAGGCGATCGCCATGCTGCTCAACCTGTTCAATGAAATGCGCGCCGCCAAGGTGCCGGTCTCGGTGCGCGAGCTGCTGGACCTGATCAACGCGCTGAAACAGCGCGTGGTCTTCGCCGACATGGACGAGTTTTATTACTTGTCCCGGACGATTCTGGTGAAGGACGAAAAGCATTTCGACAAATTCGACCGGGCTTTCGGCGCCTACTTCAACGGCCTGGAAAAACTCGACGATCACCTTCAGGCCTTGATTCCGGAAGACTGGCTGCGCAAGGAATTCGAACGCTCGCTGAGCGATGAAGAGCGAGCGCAGATCCAGTCCCTCGGCGGCCTCGACAAGCTGATCGAAGCGTTCAAGAAACGCCTCGAAGAACAGAAAGAACGCCATGCCGGCGGCAACAAATGGATCGGCACCGGCGGCACCAGCCCGTTCGGCTCCGGCGGTTTCAACCCGGAAGGCATCCGGGTCGGCGACGCCGGCAAGCGCCAGGGAAAAGCGGTGAAAGTCTGGGATCAGCGCGAGTACAAGAACCTCGACGACTCGGTGGAACTGGGCACGCGCAACATCAAGGTTGCCTTGCGCCGGCTGCGCAAATTCGCCCGGCAGGGTGCGGCCGAAGAGCTGGACATCGACGGCACCATCGACCACACCGCCCGCGATGCAGGGCTGCTGAATATCCAGATGCGGCCGGAGCGGCGCAACACCGTCAAGCTGTTGCTGCTGTTCGACATCGGCGGTTCGATGGACGCCCACGTGAAGATCTGCGAAGAGTTGTTCTCGGCCTGCAAGACCGAGTTCAAGCACCTGGAGTACTTCTACTTCCACAACTTCCTTTATGAGTCGGTGTGGAAGAACAACATGCGCCGCACCTCCGAGCGTTTCTCGACTCAGGATCTGCTGCACAAATACGGCGCCGACTACAAAGTGATCTTCATCGGCGACGCCGCGATGGCGCCCTACGAAATCACCCAGGCCGGCGGCAGCGTCGAGCACTGGAACGAAGAACCGGGATATGTGTGGATGCAGCGCTTCATGGCGAAATACAAGAAGCTCATCTGGATCAACCCGTACCCGAAAGACACCTGGGGCTATACCTCCTCGACCAACATCGTGCGGGACTTGATCGAAGACCAGATGTATCCGCTGACCTTGCGGGGGTTGGAGGAAGGGATGCGGTTTTTGTCCAAATGATTGAGTGATGCCCTGAAAGATCGCAGCCTGCGCAGATCTCTGTAGGAGCTGCCGCAGGCTGCGATCTTTTGATCTTCACCTGAATCGCCGCAAATACCCGACCTGCTCCCGATGCGCCACGTCCTGCACCACCGGCCGCAACCGTACCTTCGCCCCCGGCAAACACTGCGCCAGCCGCGCCAGTGCCAACGGCGTCAACGCCCCTAAACGCGGATACCCGCCTATGGTCTGTCGATCATTGAGCAACACAATCGGCTGCCCGTCCGGCGGCACCTGCACGGCACCCAGCGGGATGCCTTCGGAAATCATCGGTTTGCCCTGATATTCCAACGGCGTGCCCAACATACGAATGCCCATTCGATCAGCCCGACTGTCGAGACTCCAAACGCTGTTGAACGCATCGAACAGACTTTGTCCGCTGAACGCGCCGATCTGCGCGCCGAGCACCAGGTCCAGCGGCGCATCGAGTTTGAAATCAGGGAGGTGCTCGCGCGGCAGCTCCCGCAGCAAGATCAAGTCACTGCCCGAATAACTGAGCAGCGCCTCTTTGGCCAAAGGCCGGCCCATGCCATCCAGCCCGCCGAGTTCCTCACGAACCACCGTCGCGCTGCTGCCCAATACCTTCGGCGCATCAAACCCGCCCGGCGCCGCCAGATAAGCCCGAGCCCCGAGCAGCGGTTGAGTGAACTGCAAACGCTGCCCTTTGTGCAGCCGAAAACTGCGCCACGGCGCCAACGCTTCGCCATTCACCTGCGCGCCCAGATCCGCGCCGGCCAGCGCCAGCACGCAATCCTCCTGAGCCAGCACGGTGAACCCGCCGAGGGTAATTTCGACCACCGGCGCATCCAAACCGTTACCCAGAAGCCAGTTGGCCCACGACATCGAGCGCCAATCCAGCCCGCCGCCCTGGGTCACACCCAAGTGCCGTACGCCAAAACGGCCAGCGTCCTGCAACAGGCACAACGGCGTACTCGCTTCAATTTTCAGTTGGCTCATGCCTGGGCCTCCAATGGCGTATCGTCGCCGCCCAGGTGGATGAACTCGGCATGACTGACGGCTTCAAACCGCACCGTGTCGCCCGGTTGCATCAGGCTGTAGCCGTCGCGTTCGCGGTCGAACAGTTTGGCCGGGGTACGACCGATCAGGTTCCAGCCACCGGGTGACACCACTGGATAAGCCGCGGTTTGCCGCTCGGCGATGCCAACGCTGCCGGCAGCGACTTTCTTGCGCGGGGTGTTCAAGCGCGGCGCGGCGAGGATTTCTTCCACCAGGCCCATGAAGGCAAAACCCGGCGCGAAGCCCAGTGCGAACACCTGATATTCGCGCTCGCTGTGGCGGCGGATTACGTCGTCCACCGCCAACCCGCTGCGTTGGGACAACAGGCTCAATTCGGGGCCGACACTCAAGTCATACCAGACCGGCAACACATGGCACCTGCCGCTGGTACCGGCATTGGGCGACAGATCGATCAACGCTTGAGCGATCAATTCCCGCGCCTGAGCCGGGTTCAAGGCAGTCAGGTCGTAATGCACCATCAACGTCGTATAGGACGGCACGAGGTCGATCAAATGCCCGGCAAACGCGGCGCGCAGACTTTCGCTGGCCGCGAGCATCCACGGCATGTTCGCTTCGGCAATTTCATCGAACAGGCGCACCATCAGGCAGTCCAGCGCGACCACTTCCACCCGAGGTTTCATGAGGCGCTCTGCTGATTCAAGGCCTCACGGATACGCTGCACGGCGGCCACCGAACTGGCGTTGTCGCCGTGGACGCAAAGCGTATTGGCCTGCAGGTGCAAAGCGCTGCCATCGCTGGCCATGAGGTTGTCGCCACGGGCAATGATCAACGCCTGCTCGATGATTTTCTCGGGATCGTGATGCACCGCGCCCGGCAATTGTCGCGAAACCAACAGGCCGGCGCTGTCGTAGGCGCGGTCGGCGAAGGCTTCGAACCACAGGGTCACGCCGTACTCATCGCCCAATTGCTGCGCAGCGCTGTTATCGCGGGTGGCCATCAGCATCAACGGCAACGTGTGATCGTAGGCCGCCACAGCCTGGATCACCGCACGCAATTGCGCCGGATTGGCCATCATGTCGTTGTACATCGCGCCGTGGGGCTTGACGTAACTCACCCGCCCGCCCTGGGCCCGGCAGATGCCGTCGAGGGCGCCGATCTGGTAATGCAGAATGTCCTGCAGTTCCTGGGCGGTGTAGGCCATCGAACGTCGACCGAACCCGACCAGGTCCTGATAGGCCGGGTGCGCGCCAATCTTCACACCGTGGCTCAGGGCCAGGCTGACGGTCTTGCGCATGATGCTCGGGTCGCCGGCATGGAAGCCGCAGGCGATGTTGGCACAATCAATGAAGGGCATGACCTCGGCGTCCAGACCCATGGTCCAGTTGCCGAAACTCTCGCCGATGTCGCAGTTCAATAGCAGGCGGCTCACGGTGAACACTCCTGTAGGCATATTCTTTTACTGCCGGGCTGATGCCCGGCAGATTATCAGTTGCTGATTATTAAGCTATTGGGCGTCGAGTTGCTTGCCACGGGTTTCCGGCAGGCTCAACGCCGCCAGGATCACCACGCCGTAGGACACCGCCGCAAACGCCCCGATGCCTACGCTCAATGGCACTTTTTGGCTGAGCAAACCGATCAACAGTGGAAACAACGCTGCCAGCGCTCGCCCGATGTTGTAGCAAAAGCCCTGGCCCGAACCGCGAATCCGCGTCGGAAACAACTCGGTCAAAAACGCGCCCATGCCGCTGAAAATCCCCGAAGCGAAGAAGCCCAGCGGAAAGCCCAGCCACAGCATCACGCCGTTGCTGACGTGCAATTGGGTGTAGAGCAACACGATGGTGAACGAGCCGACGGCGAACAGAATGAAGTTTTTCTTGCGGCCGAGGATGTCAGTCAAATACGCGCTGATGACATAACCGACGTAGGAACCGACGATGACCATCGCCAGATAACCGCCCGTGCCGAGGACGCTCAAACCCCTTTCGTTCTTCAGAAAAGTTGGCAGCCAGGAGGTAATCGCGTAGTAACCGCCCAGTGCGCCAGTGGTCAGCACCGAGGCGCGGATCGTGGTGAAGAGGATGCCGGGGGCGAAGATCTCGTAGAACTTCGCCGGGCTGCTCGGCTCTTGCCTGGCTTTGGCTTCGCGGTAGATTTCCGGGTCCTTGACCAGCCGACGGACGAAGATCACGAAAATCGCCGGGACGATGCCGAGGATGAACAGCGCGCGCCAGGCGTCTTCCGGTGGCAAAACCGAGAACAACAGCGCATACAGAATCGCCGTCAGCCCCCAACCCAGCGCCCAGCCCGATTGCACCATACCCACCGCTTTGCCACGGTCCTTGGCGCGAATCACTTCGCCCATCAGCACCGCGCCGGCGGTCCACTCACCGCCGAAACCGAAGCCCATCAAGGTGCGGCTGATCAGCAGTTGTTCGTAATTCTGGGCGAAGCCGCAGAGAAAGGTGAAGACCGCGAACCACAGCACGGTCAGTTGCAGGGTGCGCACGCGACCGATGCGGTCGGAGAGAATCCCCGCCACCCAGCCGCCGATGGCCGAAGCGATCAGGGTGCTGGTGTGAATAAGTCCGGCCTGCCCGGTGGTAATGCCCCACATGGCAATCAGGGTCGGCACCACGAAGCTGAGCATCTGGGTGTCCATGCCGTCCAGGCCATAGCCGATCTTGCAGCTCCAGAACGTGCGGCGTTCCTGTTTGTTGATGTTGCGATACCAGTCGAACGGTCCCGGGCGAGTCGTGGCCTTGGGGAGGTCGAGGGTGTCGGGCGCACTCATGGCAAATCTCCGTGCAAATTTTATTGGTATTGTTCGAAGCCCCGACGACGCCTATCGTGGGAACCGGATGCGCCGATTTTTGGGCGCCCGGCCCGGCTGCGTCCAACTAATAAAACCGTGCCCTAGACATAAGATTTCTTTATCCCCGAGCAGATCCCATGAACCTGAAGTTCCTCGAGACCTTTGTCTGGGTCGCCCGACTCAAGAGTTTTCGCCTGACCGCCGACAAGCTCTTCACCACCCAGGCGTCGATTTCCAGCCGCATCGCCGTGCTCGAAAGTGAGCTGGGGGTGAAGCTGTTCCTGCGCGATTCCCGGGGTAAGCCTGACGCCCGAAGGCTTGAAAGTGCTCGAATACGCCGAACAGATGTTGGACACCATGCAGGCGCTCAAGCAGTCGATCGAGACCCGCTCAAGCAAGGTCGGCAGGATTAGGATCGGCGTGATGGACACGGTGATTCACACCTGGTTGAGCCCGTTGGTGGCCCAGATGATGGATCACTATCCGTTGGTGGAAATCGAACTGGTGGCCGATACCTCGCTCAACCTCTGCGATCAGCTGCAAAAAGGCTTCCTTGATCTGATCCTGCAAACCGACCTGTTGCGCCAGGAAAGCGTGCGCAGCCTGGAACTTGCCAGCCACCCGATGGGCTGGATCGTCGCCAGCAATTCCATCTACAACCGTGAGTATTCGGGCGTGGCGGATCTGGCGCGGGAGCGGATCATTACCTACTCGAAAAACTCGCATCCACATCAGGACATTCTGGCGTTGATGCAGGCCAACGGGGTGCTGGCGCCACGATTGAACTGCGTGAATTCGGTGTCGGCGATTACCCGGTTGCTGCGCGACGGCTTCGGGATTGGCGCGCTGCCGCCCGTGTTGGTGGCCGAGGAACTGGCGCGGGGGGAACTGACCTTGCTGGCCATCGATCAACGGCCACCGAATCTGCAGGTGGTGGTGTCGTGGCGGCTAGGGGTGGAATGGGTCGAGGAGATTGTGGCGTTGTGTCAGCAGGTGCTGGAAGGGTATGCGCGCAAGGTGGGTGAGGGTTACATGGTTTTGAATCGTTAAAGATCAAAAGATCGCAGCCTTCGGCAGCTCCTACATTGGAATGCGTCCCACTGTAGGAGCTGCCGAAGGCTGCGATCTTTTGATTGTGATTTTTTTCTTACAACCCGCGCACATCCCGATCTTCAATCGGCCGGCTCTGGCGCAGGCGTTTGCCGCCCAGCACCACCCAGTCGATCAAGCGGAACAGGCATTCAATGCCGAACGAGAGCAGCAACGCACCGCTCATGCCCCAGATCATCGCCTCCGGGGTCAGCAGGATCTGATAGCTGTAGCCGTTCCAGGTTTCCTTGCGAATATCCGGGTCGGCGGCCAGCGCCACTTGCAGGACACGGATGTACCACGGGCCTTGCATCGCCTGGAACTGTTTATCGAGGACCAACTGCCGGGTGAGCAAAGTGCTCAGGCTCTCGGCATCGCTGCGAAAGATCGGGTCGTCACTTTCACGGTAATGGGCGACCAAGGCCTGCATATCGCCCTTGAAGAATTGATTGGCCGTGCCCTGGAAACCACTCAAACCGGTCTGCGCTTCAATCAGATGCGCTTCGACCCGTTTGGCGTAGTCGCTGATGAAGCCCGGCACCTGGACACCGATCAACAGGCCCGCCGCAAACAACACCAGCCGTAGATAACTGAGCAACATTGAGGTGAGTCCTTATTCGGTCTTGCCCTGGCTGACGCATTCACCGCGTCGCCAGAGGCTCCATTGGCCCGGTTCATAGCGGGTCCAGGTTTCGTTTTCGGTCAACGGTTCGGTGGCGATCACGGTGACCACGTCGTTGGGCGTGGTTTCGGCCTGGAAGTCGACGATCACATCGACATCCTTCAGGCGTGCCGGGCCGAACGGGGCGCGACGGGTGATCTGCGCCAGTTTGGTCGAGCAATAGCAGAACAGCCAGTCGCCGTCGCTGAGCAGGCAGTTGAACACGCCTTTACTGCGGTATTCGGCGCAGGCTGCCACCAGGTCAGGCAGCAGTTCTTCGATCTCTACCGGTTCAGGGAACGCTGCCCGCACCCGGTTGAGCAAGTCGCAGAACGCCGCTTCGCTGTCGGTATCACCCACCGGACGGTAAAAACTCTTGATCGGCTCAAAGTCCGCGAGCTGGCCGTTGTGGGCGAAACACCAGTTCCGGCCCCACAACTCACGCACGAACGGGTGGGTGTTGGACAGGCAGACCTTGCCGACATTGGCCTGGTGGATGTGCCCGATCACCACTTCGCTCTTGATCGGGTAGCGCTGCACCAGGTTCGCTACTTCAGACTCGCAGCTCGCCGCCGGGTCCTGGAACAGGCGCAGGCCCCGGCCTTCATAGAAAGCGATGCCCCAGCCGTCACGGTGCGGCCCGGTACGCCCGCCGCGCTGCATCAGCCCGGTGAAGCTGAACACGATATCGGTCGGGACATTGGCGCTCATGCCCAATAACTCACACATGCTCGGACTCTCGCTTCAATGCAGGGGCAAGGTTACAAACGCGGTTCGATACGCGAACGCTGGGGGTTGTTCGGGACCGGTGGACGGCCGTAGCGATCATCGCCGGCAACGCCGAACGGTTGATCGTTATCGCGTTCCTCAGCCTTGATCGCCGCCTTCGCCGCAGCAGCCTGTTCTTTGCGGGCATTGGACGCGCGCTCGATCGGCCAGCGGATCAGGACGAAAATCAGGTACAGGCCAAACGCGATCATGCCGTACATGAACAGATCGGAAATTGCCCGCCAGGCGTTGTTGCCCACCTTGAACGCCAGGTCCAGGGCGGTGATGGCGATGGCCGGGGCAACCTTTTCCTTCACCGGGTCGATAATGGTCGGGCTGAACAGCAACACCGCCACGAGCAGCCGCAGTGGCTCGCGCAGGTAGCGCCACATCCAGCGGGTCAAGCGCATCCACACCAACAGGCAGCCTAAAGCGGCAAAGGCGTAGAGGCCCCAAGCGATCAGATAGTCGTTCTCGGTCATGGTGTCCATGGCAAGGCAGGCAAAGAGGCGCTTATAGTAACGACTTTTCGCCCGTCAGGCTTGTCCCAATACCAGTCGGTTATGCCCAATCCCTGTGGGAGCGGGCTTGCTCGCGAAAGCGGAGTGTCAGCCAACAGAGATGTTGAATGTGCTGGCCTCTTCGCGAGCAAGCCCGCTCCCACAGGTTCTGCGCAGACATCCAAGACCTGCGAAGCCCCTATTCCGTACATTGTCCGAGAGCCCTTCATGCCCTTATCTGCCAACGTCACCAGCGCCCCGATTGCCCGCAAGGCTGAAGGTTGCGACCCGTATGCCTGGCTCCAGGAGCGCGACACCGACGCGGTGCTCGACTACTTGAAGGCAGAAAACAGCTATCAGGAGGCGCAAACCGCTGATCAGGCCAGGCTGCGCGAAACCCTGTTCGAAGAGATCAAGGGCCGGATTCTCGAAACCGACCTGTCCCTGCCCTCGCCGTGGGGGCCGTACCTGTATTACACGCGCACCACGGCGGGTGACGAATATGCTCGCCATTACCGCTCCCCGCGCCCGGCCGATGACAGCCTGCACATCGATGAAAGCCAGGAACAACTGCTGCTGGACCCGAACGTGCTGGCCAATGGCGGCTTTTTCTCCCTCGGTTCGTTCAGCATCAGCCCGGACCACCAGCGTCTGGCCTACAGCCTCGACACCACGGGCGATGAGATTTACACGCTGTTCGTGAAGGAGTTATCCAACGGCAAGGTCAGCGAGCTGGAATTCGAGGACTGCGACGGCAGCATGACCTGGGCCAACGACAGCCTGACGCTGTTTTTCGGCGAACTGGACGACACCCACCGCCCGCACAAGTTGATGCGCTATCGACTGGACGGCACGGCCGCCGAAGAAGTGTTCCATGAGCCGGACGGCCGGTTCTTCCTGCACTGCTACCGCTCCAGTTCCGAACAGCAATTGCTGCTGTCCCTGGGCAGCAAGACCACCAGCGAAGTATGGGTGCTCGATGCGTTCCAGCCGCACCAGGCCTTTACCTGCCTGGCGCCTCGGGTTGAGGACCACGAGTACGACGTCGACCACGGCGCGCTCGACGGTCAATGGACCTGGTTTATTCGCACCAACCGCGACGGTATCAACTTCGCCCTGTACACCGCTGCCGATACCGGCGTGGCGCCGACCGAGGCGGACTGGCAGAACCTGATCCCCCACAGCGACAGCGTGATGCTCGAAGGCCTGAGCCTGAACGTCGAAGCCGTGACCCTGAGCCTGCGCGAAGGTGGTTTGCCGATCATCGAGGTTCGCCCACAAGGCCTGGCGCCTTATCGCGTGCAATTGCCGGACGCGGCCTACAGCCTGCATGTGCAGAACAGCCTGGAATTCGTCAGCGACAAGATTCGCCTGCGCTACGAGGCCTTGAACCGTCCGGCGCAGGTTCGTCAGCTGGAATTGGCCACTGGTGAGCAGAAGGTCCTGAAGGAAACCCCGGTGCTCGGCCCGTTCGACGCCGATGCCTACGTCAGCCAGCGCCTGTGGGCTACCGCGCCGGACGGTACGCAGGTGCCGATCAGCCTTGTGGTCAAACGCGAAGCCCTCGGTAAACCGACACCGTTGTATCTCTATGGCTACGGCGCTTACGGCGAAAGCCTCGACCCGTGGTTTTCCCATGCACGCCTGAGCCTGCTGGATCGCGGCGTGGCGTTTGCCATCGCGCACGTGCGTGGTGGTGGCGAGCTGGGCGAAGCCTGGTACCGCGCCGGCAAGCAGGAACACAAGCCCAACACCTTCAGCGACTTCATCGCTTGCGCCGAGCATTTGATTGCCAACGGCTTCACCACCGCAGCGCAATTGGCGATCAGCGGTGGCAGCGCCGGCGGCCTGCTGATCGGCGCGGTGCTCAATCAACGTCCGGAGTTGTTCGCCGCGGCGATTGCCGAGGTGCCGTTCGTCGACGTGCTCAACACCATGCTCGACCCGGACCTGCCGCTGACCGTCACCGAATACGACGAATGGGGCAATCCGCAAGAGCCGGACGTCTATGATCGGATCAAGGCCTACGCCCCGTACGAAAACGTCACCGCACAAGCCTATCCAGCGACCCTGGTGATTGCCGGCTACAACGACAGTCGCGTGCAGTATTGGGAAGCGGCCAAGTGGGTGGCGAAATTGCGTGCAACCAAAACCGACAACAATCCCCTGCTGCTCAAGACCGAACTGGGTGCCGGGCATGGCGGGATGAGCGGTCGATATCAGGGATTACGTGACGTAGCCCTCGAATACGCATTTGTTTTCAAGGTTTTGGGCATCGCCTGAGGAACTTGGCCCGGGGTTCCGGTCTTAAGACCAGACACCGGGCCCGCCCTTCACGCTATCTCTGTAGCAACTGGCGAAGCCTGCGTCCGGCTGCGCAGCAGTTGTAAAATCAGACGCTGCGCTCTTCCAGTTAATCCGCATTGTCCGGATTTACGACTGCTGCGCAGCCGGACGCAGGCTTCGCCAGCTGCTACGAGGGATCGTGAATAGCCAGCATTATCAGCAGGCCCAAACCCGCAACACACCACAAGAAAAAGACCGTGACGACATGTCAGAACCGACCTTATTGAACAACGAAATACGCGACTGGCTGATGGACTGCGGCCTGTTCGATCAACTGCTGCCAGCCGACTTCGCCGCTGCTTCCGGTTATTTCAGCATCAGCACCATCGCCCAAGGCGCAGAGATTTTCCACGAGGGCGATGCCGGCAGTTTCATGTGCATCATCCACACCGGCCAGGTGTCAGTGCAAAAGACCAACGGTGACGGGCAAACGGTGATCATGGCCACTCTGCGCAGCGGTCGGGCGTTCGGCGAGATGGCCGTGCTAGACGGCGAGCGGCGCTCGGCCAGTTGCGTGGCTGCCAGCCATTGTCAGTTGCTCAACCTGGGTAAGGACTCGCTGGAAAAAATGCTCAACGATGCGCCGAAAATCGCCGCAAAAATCATCCGCGCGCTCGCCGTCTCCCTTTCCAGACGCCTGCGCATGGCGGACGGGCAACTACTCTCGCAACAGGTCTAAGTTGCCGCTCCTCGCCTGACGACAACAGTCACTCGTCAAAAGAGGAACGTATTTGTGAGACAGGACACTATCCACCCGGCGATTTGATTTTGCTGCTGTTCTGCTCAAGGCCCGGCAAGGTCTGGTCCTTGGGCGGGCTCGGCATTTCGATCGGCACCAGTGGCGGGCTGCCGCTGCCCGAACCGGCACGGGGCACGTTGCTGGGAGTGATCTGCGGGTACGGCGTGGGTGTCGCGGTGCCGGGTGAACCGGGCATCGGCGCGGGGCTGGTGGGAATGGTTTGCTGCTCCTGGGCCTGCACTGCAGTAATCGAGAGCGCGGCCAAGGCAATGACCGTTAGAATGGTGCGCTTCATCAATGGCTCCGTTGGCCTTGTTGTCTGCTTGCAGGCTACTCCCAACTGCGTCCGATTACCTTATGCCAATTTTCCTCAAGAGCCTCCCATGAAACGTTTCGTTCTGCTCGACACCGCCCCTATCCCTGAAAACGGCGGTGCCCTGTGCCTGTTCGAATACGGTGAGGATTTCGTCATCAAGATCCAGGGTGGCGACGGCGGGCAGTTGATGAACACCCGCATGCACGGCTCCGAAGACGCCCTGGCCGAGATTCCATGCCGCAAGGTGGCCGGCCGGCCAAACTCGCGTGTGTTGATCGGCGGCCTGGGCATGGGCTTCACCCTCGCCTCGGCGCTCAAGCATTTGGGCAAGACCGCTGAAGTGGTGGTCGCCGAACTGGTGCCAGGCGTGGTCGAGTGGAATCGCGGAGCGCTGGGCGAGAAGGCTGGCAACCCGCTGCTCGACCCGCGCACCGTGATCCGCATGGAAGACGTCGCCAAGGTGTTGCAAGCCGAACCGCAGGGCTTCGACGCAATCATGCTCGATGTCGACAACGGCCCCGAAGGCCTGACCCAACGGGCCAACAGCTGGCTCTACTCAGCCGGTGGCCTGAGCGCCTGCGCCAAGGCCCTGCGGCCCAAAGGCGTGCTGGCCGTGTGGTCGGCCAGCGCCGACAAGCAGTTCTCCGACAAGCTGAAGAAGGCTGGTTTCAAGGCCGAGGAAGTGCAAGTCTTCGCCCACGGCAACAAAGGTACGCGCCACACCATCTGGATTGCCGAGAAACTCAAGGGCTGAGCTAAACTGAGCGCATAACCGTCATTAGTCTTTTACAAAGGTGAACCCATGAGTTCGTCCACCCCGACCAACACCTCGAAGCTGGACCGTATCCTCGCCGACAACCAGCGCGACAAGGAAATGGGTTACCGCGACAAGGCCCTGAAGATGTACCCGCACGTGTGCGGCCGCTGCGCCCGTGAGTTCGCCGGCAAGCGCCTGAGCGAACTGACCGTGCACCACCGCGACCACAACCACGACAACAACCCGCAAGACGGCTCGAACTGGGAACTGTTGTGCCTGTATTGCCACGACAACGAACACTCGCGCTACACCGACCAGCAGTACTTCAGCGAAGGCTCCCTCAGCACGCCGAAAGTCGCCAAGGCCACGCACAACCCGTTCGCGGCGTTGGCCGGGTTGATGAAAAAGAAGAAGACTGAGGTCTTCCCTGTGGGAGCGGGCTTGCTCGCGAAGAGGGCGTGTCAGTCGACATTAATATTGACTGACCCACCGCTTTCGCGAGCAAGCCCGCTCCCACATTTGTTTTGTGCATGGCGGCAAAAATCTGCCGCTTCCGGCAAGGCAACCCGCTTTTTGCCGCGCCATAAACATGTCCAACCCGATACAAACCTGCCCTCCTCCTGCCGCCAACCCCTTCTGGCACTGTTTTTGCGATGTATCAGCATCAATACACTTAAGGCAGTGAAAGACGATGATCCCCCACATCGCTTCGAAAACTGCGCCAACCCTGGGCAGGGATAGCCAATGAACGTCACCTCCACCTCAACCTTCAACAGCGCCGCAATGGTGGCTTATAGCGCCGAGGCCAAGGCAAAAGCCAGTGCCAATGACACCGGGCAGGCGACTAAAAACGCCAAGACAGGTGATGCAGTCAGCCTTTCAAAAAATCCACCGACTACAGCGGTTCGATTACCCACAACGCGCCATTTTTTCCGGTGCGCAAAGGCATGAACGCTGACGCCCTGGTGCTGGGCGTCACCCAACCCGGCGCCGTGTCCAGTTCCAAGGACAAGTCGTTCCCGGAGGTGGCCGCCGATGCCCGTAAGCGCATGGATAATAAGTACGCGCAGATGAAAGCCGGCGAGAAGCCTTACAGCGCCAACGTTGAAGACAAGAATGCGTTGATGGGCGATCTGGATCGACGCTCGCTGAATGCGGTGGCCACCAATGAAGGCGGCAAGTTCTCGAACGATGAGCAAGTCGCGGCCAAAGCGCTGATGCAACAGCAGGCCCGGTTGGCGTCGGGGCACTACAGCGGCCCCGAAGATCAAAAGAAAAACTGGAAAGACCCATTTGCCGATGATCCGGTTGGTCGCGCCAAGGCTGCGCTGAATTTCCTCGACAACATGAGCCCCGAGGAAAAAGCCAAGCCCGAATGGTTGTCCCAGCACCAGACCTTGCAGGATGCGTTGAATCAGTACGGCAAGGGCGATACAGCTTCCACGGACAAGAAAAAAGACGGGCACTTCAACAACCTTGCGGAAATCCTGGCGGGCGTAGACACCAGTGGCACCGGGAGTAAAAACCCGGAAAGCGCGAAGATCACCGATGCACCTGCCGCCATGATGGCCAAGATCAAAGCGATGTTGCCTGCGACGCAGTAAGACCCGCCAATCTCTACCTGCGAATGCAGCACCCATGTGGGAGCGGGCTTGCTCGCGAAAGCGGTGTATCAGCCAACATCAATGTCGGCTGACCGATTGCTTTCGCGAGCAAGCCCGCTCCCACCGGGGATTGTGCAGTCCATGAATAGCGCTAGACCCTTAGCGCATTTCGTTTGTAACGCACATGAAACTTTCATCAGCAAGTCGAGCGTCGTTTGTTGGCAAAATCGGGCATCCGCCATTTCCATCAGGAAACCGACATGCCCCGTATTTTGACCATCGAAGACGATGCCGTGACGGCTAAGGAAATCGTCGCCGAGTTGCAAAGCCACGGTTTTGAAGTCGACTGGGTGAGCAACGGCCGCGAAGGGCTGGTGAGCGCAGTCAGTGGCAATTACGACCTGATCACCCTCGACCGCATGCTCCCCGAGCTCGATGGCCTGGCCATTGTCACCACGCTGCGCGCCATTGGGGTGGCGACGCCGATCCTGATGATCAGCGCCCTCTCCGACGTCGATGAACGCGTACGTGGCCTGCGTGCCGGCGGCGATGATTACCTGGCCAAGCCGTTCGCCACCGACGAAATGGCGGCGCGCGTCGAGGTGCTGCTGCGGCGCAAAAGCCCGGTCCGGGCCACCGAAACCACCCTGCGCGTGGCTGACCTGGAACTCGACCTGATCAGCCATCAGGCCACTCGTGCCGATCAGCCGCTGAACCTGCTGCCCACCGAGTACAAACTGCTGGAATTCATGATGCGCAATCCGGGGCAGATTCTGTCGCGGATGATGATATTCGAAGAGGTCTGGGGTTATCACTTCGACCCCGGCACCAACCTCATCGATGTGCACATCGGCCGGCTGCGCAAAAAAGTCGACCCGTCCGGCATAACGCCGTTGATCCGCACCATGCGCGGCTCGGGCTATGTGATTGCTGAACCGCTCTAAAGGTCAACGATGATGACCTGTAGGAGCAAAGCTTGCTCGCGATGGCGTCCTCGAAACCGCCATCGCGAGCAAGCTTTGCTCCTACGGGCTGGTGTTCGAAGCACCATCGTCGGCAAACCGGTTTAACCGGGCATGCACTGGAAGTCGCCAGTCTGCGCCACTTGCTTGCCGTGGGAATCCTCAAGTCGCGCACTGACTTCCTGGCCCAGGCTCGATTCCACCAGTTGGTAATGTTCGCCGGCCTTGAACTGGGTGTAATGGACCTTGCCTTCGCAATCCTGCTGATTCGAATCGCCACTCGGGAGCTCGAACAGCGTCACCGCCAAGTCATGTGCGCCAGGGCTTACTTCAAAGAAGCGGCCGTCATCGATACGTTTGCCATCCACCCGTTCGGCCAACAGGTCATTGGGCGCTTCTTCCTGCAGCCCGATCCAGGCCATGCCCGGATCGGCTTTGGGCATCGGGCCGGCACACGCGGACAACAGGCAGACCAGGCTCAAGCCCGGAATCAACAGCAGATGTTTAAGTGTCATTGCAATGACCTTCCTTCCGGTAAAAAACTTCAAAACACCACAATCCCTGTGGGAGCGGGCTTGCTCGCGAAAGCGGTGTGTCAGATAACATTCATGTCGACTGACACTTCCCCTTCGCGAGCAAGCCCGCTCCCACAGGTTCTGTGCGGGCCTACGAGCACTTGAAGCTGTGGCTCTGCGCCACCTGATTGCCGTGGGAATCCACCAGGCTGACGGCCGCCTTCAAGCCCTCGCTCGAGGCATTGATCTGATAGTGCTCACCGGCCTTGAACTCGCTGTAGTCGAGGCGGCCCATGCAATTGAGGTCTGTCGAGTTGCCATCCGCGCCGCTAAGCAGGGTCATGTCCAGACGATGAGCGCCTGGCTTGACCTCGAAATAACGAGCGTCTTGGACCGCCTTCCCATCGATGCGCTCCGCCAGCAAATCGGCGCTCGCCGGTTGGTCCATGCCGATCCAGGCTTCGCTCGGGTCAGCCTTGGGCATCGGTCCGGCGCATGCCGACAACAGGCACACCAGGCTCAGGCTCGGGATCAGTAACAGGGGTTTAAGCGTCATTGAAAAACACCTCGCAAGTGGACGCCGATGCCGCCGTCAGGAGTGACGGTAGGCACTCGGCTTGAGGTTAAGAGTGGCGAGCCAGAGCGGTTCGGACAAATGAATCCGCATGAAAGGATTTTCAGGTAATCGTTAAAAATTTCTTCATTCCGCGGAAGGCAAATCTTTAAGTAGCAAGCGCAAGACTGCCGAGAATTGCAATTCAAGACCTCGGAGGTTTACGGCATGCTCGGGCTGGTAAAGACTGCACTGCTCAAGCCCTACACGTTTATCGTGCTGGCAATTTTCATCTGCATCATTGGGCCCATGGCGGCCCTGCGCACACCCACCGATGTGTTTCCCGACATCGGCATTCCGGTGATCGCAGTGGTCTGGCAGTACAACGGCCTCGCGCCACAAGACATGGCCGGGCGGGTGATCTACACCTATGAGCGCTCGCTGAGCACCACGGTCAACGACATCGAACACATCGAGTCGCAATCGCTTCCGGGCATGGGCATCGTCAAGATTTTCTTCCAGCCGGGTGTCGACATTCGTACCGCCAACGCCCAGGTCACGGCGGTGTCGCAGACGGTGCTTAAACAAATGCCGCCGGGCATCACGCCGCCGCTGATCCTCAACTACAGCGCCTCGACCGTGCCGATTCTGCAGATGGCGTTCTCCAGCCCGACGCTGTCGGAAGCGAAGATCCGCGACCTGGTGCAGAACAACATCCGCCTGCCGTTGACCTCGGTACCGGGCCTGGCGATTCCTACGCCAATGGGCGGCAAGCAACGCCAGATCACCCTCGACCTCGACCCGCAAGCGCTGGCCGCCAAAGGCCTGTCGGCCCAGGACGTCGGCAATGCGCTGGCGGCGCAGAACCAGATCATCCCGGTGGGCACCGCCAAACTCGGCCCCAACGAATACACGGTGCTGTTGAACAACAGCCCAAAAGCCATCGACGAGCTCAACGACCTGCCGATCAAGACCGTCGACGGCGCTTTGATTACCATCGGCCAGGTCGCCCACGTGCGTGATGGCTCGCCGCCGCAGACCAACATCGTGCGAGTCGACGGTCGCCGCGCGGTACTGATGCCGGCGCTGAAGAACGGCAATATCTCCACGCTGTCGATCATCGATGGCATTCGCCAGATGCTGCCGCGCATCAATGAAACCTTGCCGCCGTCGCTCAAGACTTCCTTACTCGGCGACGCTTCGGTGTTCGTCAAACAGTCGGTCGGCAGTGTGGCCAGGGAAGGCATCATCGCCGCGTTGTTGACCAGTGCGATGATCCTGCTGTTTCTAGGCAGCTGGCGTTCAACGCTGATCATCGCCGCCTCGATTCCGCTGGCCGTGTTGTCGGCCATCGCCCTGCTCGCCGCCAGCGGCCAGACCCTGAACGTCATGACCCTCGGCGGGCTGGCATTGGCGGTGGGGATTCTGGTGGACGATGCCACGGTGACCATCGAGAACATTAACTGGCACCTGGAACAAGGCAAAGCGGTGAACACCGCGATCCTCGACGGCGCGAAACAGATCGTCGGCCCGGCCTTCGTCTCGCTGCTGTGCATCTGCATCGTGTTCGTGCCGATGTTCCTGCTGCAGGGCATCGCCGGTTACCTGTTCCGGCCGATGGCGCTGGCGGTGATCTTCGCCATGGCCAGTTCCTTCATCCTGTCGCGGACACTGGTGCCGACCCTGGCGATGTTTCTGCTCAAGCCTCACGTGCCGGAACAAGGTCCGGGGCATCACCCGGAAGATGAGTTCATCAACCATCACGAGGGCGAACAGCACCGCAAGCTGCACCATCCGCTGCTGCAACGGGTACTGAATTTCCAGCAGGGTTTCGAGCGGCATTTCTCCAACCTGCGGGACCGCTACTTCGGCCTGCTGGAACTGGCACTGGAATACCGCAAGCGCTTCCTGCTGGGTTTCCTTGCCTGTGTGCTGGCCTCGTTTGCGCTGCTGCCGAGCCTCGGCCAGGACTTCTTCCCGGCCACCGACGCCGGCGCATTGTCGCTGCATGTGCGCTTGCCACTGGGCACGCGTATCGAAGAAAGCGCTGCCGCGTTCGATCGCATCGAAGCACGGATCCGCGAGATCATTCCGGCCAGGCAACTGGACACCATCGTCGACAATATCGGCATCCCGCTGAGCGGCATCGACATGGCTTACAGCAACAGCGGCACCATCGGCCCGCAGGACGGTGACATACAAGTCAGTCTCAAGGCCGATCACAGTCCTACTGCCGATTACGTGAAACGCCTGCGTGAAGTGTTGCCCGAGAGTTTCCCCGGCAGCCACTTTGCGTTTTTGCCGGCAGACATCAGCAGCCAGATCCTCAACTTCGGCGCCCCGGCACCGCTGGACGTGAAAATCTCCGGGCCCAACGGCGATGCGAACCGCGCCTATGCCGTGGAACTGGAACGACGGCTGCAACATGTAGCCGGGATTGCCGACCTGCGAATCCAGCAGTCCACCGGTTATCCGTCGCTGCAGGTCAACGTTGATCGGCTGCGGGCCAATGGCCTGGGTATCACCGAGCGTGACGTGACCAACAGCATGGTCGCGTCCCTGGCCGGCAGCTCGCAGACCGCCCCGACCTTCTGGCTCAACCCGGCCAACGGTGTGTCTTACGGGGTGGTCGCGGCCACCCCGCAATATCGCCTCGACAGCCTGCCGTCGCTGGAAGCGTTGCCGGTCACCGGTAGCGACGGGCAATCGCAGATCCTTGGCGGTCTGGCGAGCATTTCCCGAGTCCAGAGCCCGGCGGTGGTCAGCCACTACAACATCATGCCGACCCTGGATTTGTACGCCAACGTACAGGGCCGTGACCTCGGCGGCGTGGCCAAGGACATCCAGAAAGTCCTCGATGACACCGCTTCGATGCGGCCCAAAGGCGCGGTGATCAGCCTGCACGGGCAGATCGATGCGCTGCACGAAGCCTTCAGCGGTTTGAGCTTCGGCCTGCTCGGCGCGGTGGTGCTGATCTACTTGCTGATCGTGGTCAACTTCCAGTCCTGGGTCGATCCGTTCGTGATCATCACCGCCCTCCCCGCCGCGCTCGCCGGGATTGTCTGGATGCTGTTTCTCAGTGGCACCTCACTGTCGGTGCCGGCGCTGACCGGGGCCATCCTCTGCATGGGCGTGGCCACGGCCAACTCGATTCTGGTGGTGAGTTTCTGTCGTGAACGCCTCGCGGAACACGGTGATGCCCTCAAGGCGGCGCTCGAAGGCGGCTACACACGTTTCCGCCCGGTGTGCATGACCGCCCTGGCGATGATCATTGGCATGCTGCCGCTGGCCCTGTCCGAAGAACAGAACGCACCGTTGGGCCGTGCTGTGATCGGCGGCCTGATCCTCGCCACCACCGCCACCCTGCTGTTCGTCCCGGTGGTGTTCAGCCTGGTCCACGGACGCCAATCTCGCGTTATCGCGCAAGAAAATATTGATGGAGAAAGCTCTCATGTCGCCTGATCAAAAACCGTCGCGCAAACGCCTGATGTGGGTGGGGGTCGGCGGCCTGACCCTGGCTGCGTTGCTGGTGGCCAACGGTCTGGCCGCCCGTACTCGCCATGAAAAAGCCGTGGCTGCCTGGACTGAAACCGCCGCCATGCCATTGGTCAGTGTGTTCCAGCCGCAACAGAACGTGCACGGCGACAGCCTGCGCTTACCGGCGCACCTGGAGGCGTGGAGCAAGGCGCCGATCCATGCGCGGGTCAGCGGCTACCTCAAGGACTGGAAAACCGACATCGGCACTCAAGTGAAGGCCGGACAGATCCTCGGGGAAATCGACAGTCCGGACCTTGATCAACAAGTCGCGCAAACCCACGCCCGACTGATCCAGGAACAGGCCAATGCGCGCCTCGCCGAGACCACCGCGACCCGTTGGCAGAACCTGCTGGCGACGCATTCGGTGTCGCGTCAGGAAGCCGATGAAAAACGCTCCAACGCTGCCGCCGCCAAAGCCAACGCCCAGGCGGCGGCCGCCGATTACGCGCGGCTCTCGGCGCTGGAAGACTACAAGACCATCCGTGCGCCGTTCGCCGGGACCATCACCGCGCGCAACACCGACATCGGCCAGTTGATCAAGGCTGACAACGACAGCGATCCCGAACTGTTCGACATCGCCGACACTCATCAACTGCGCCTGTACGTGCCGGTGCCGCAGAATTACGCCAGCGTGATCCGCCCCGGCATGCAGGCCGAACTGATCGTGCCGGAACACCCTGGCCAGCATTTCACTGCGCGGTTGATTGGCGACTCCACGGCCGTCGACCGACGCTCCGGGACCTTGCTCGCGCAGTTTGTCGCCGATAACCCGGACGGCGCCTTGTTGCCCGGCGACTATGCCGAGGCGACGTTGCAGATTCCGGCCGACACCCATGGCGTGAGTATTCCCGCCAGTTCGTTGATCTTCCGCGCCCAGGGCACTCAGGTCGCGGTGCTTGACCCGGATAACCACGTGCACTTGCGCGATATTCATATCGGTCTGGATCTGGGCGAGCGCCTGGTCATCGATCAAGGCTTGAAGCCTGCGGACCGGGTAGTCGACAATCCGCCGGATGCCCTGCGTGAAGGCGATGTCGTGCAACTGGCCGACGCCGGAGGTGCCCATGCGCCCAAGGCTTGAGCTGCTGGTGATGGCGCTGGCCCTGCAAGGTTGTTCCATGGCACCGGTGTACAAGGCGCCAGCCATCGACTTGCCTGCGCAGTATCGCGAGCAGACCAGCGATGGTCCGTGGCATCTGGCGACCCCGGACAAACAATTGTCGACGCAATGGTGGACGCTGTATCAGGACTCACGCCTGAACGACCTGCAACAGCAATTGCTCAAGGCCAACCCGGACCTGGCGGCGGCCCTCGCGCACTTTGATGCGGCGCAGGCCTATGCCGGTCAATTGCATGCCGGGCTATTCCCGCAGATCACCGCCAGCGCGCAGCCGTTGCGTCAGCGTCAGTCTGACGACAAGCCATTGCGCGGCAGCGATCAGCCTTCGGTGTACAACAGCAACACCGCCGGTTTTGCGCTGAACTTCGACCTTGATCTGTGGGGCAGGATTCGCAATCAGGTGGCCGCAGGAGATGCCCAGGCCCAAGCCTCTGCGGACGATTTGGCGGCGGCCCGGTTGAGCCTGCAACAGCAATTGGCAACGCTGTACATCCAGCTTGACGGCCTGGATGCCCAGCAAACGATTCTCGCCAGCTCTCTAGATGATTACACCCAGGCACTGCAACTGACCCGCGACCGCTATGAAGGCGCCATCGCCTCGGAACTGGACCTGACCCGCGCGCAAAGCCAACTGGCCGAGGCGCGGGCGCAACTGGACGATGTGCGGGCGCAGCGCGATCTGGCTGAACATGCGATCGGGGAACTGGTTGGCCAACCGGCCAGTGTTTTCCAACTGAGTGCGAGCAACCAGTCGCTCGGTTTGCCGTCGGTCCCCGGCGCATTGCCCAGCACCCTGCTGCAACGCCGCCCGGACATCTCGGCCGCCGAACGTCGGGTGTTTGCTGCCAACGCCAACATCGGCGTCGCCCGCGCCGCGTGGTACCCGGACTTCAGCCTGACCGGCCTGCTCGGCGGGCAAACCGCCGGCAGCGGCAATCTGCTGGCCGCCGGCAATCGCTATTGGGCGCTGGGGCCGTTGGTCAATCTGCCGATCTTCGACGGCGGGCGCCTCGACGCCAACGAACGCCAGGCCAAGGCCGAATTCGAAGAAGCCGCCGCCCATTACCGCAGCCAGGTGCTGCGGGCGGTGCGCGAAGTTGAAGACAACCTTGCGCAACTGCGCGATCTGCAACGGGAGGCTGAGGATGAACAGGCGGCCGTCAATGCGGCGCAACAGACTCAGGCGCTGGCGATGAACAGCTATGAAGCCGGGGCGGTGAATTATCTGGATGTGGTGACCGCGCAAACCTCGGCGCTTCAGGCCCAGCGGCGGCTGCAGACGTTGCAGACCCGGCAGTTGCAGGCGAGTGTCGGGTTGGTCGTGGCGCTGGGTGGGGGTTGGAATAGCGGGAGCTGAGCGCGACATTGATGGTGGCAGTCCCGGCCCCATCGCGGGCAAGCCTTGCTCCTACGGGACTTGTGTCGAGCGTGGCATTTGTGAACGACACAAATCCTGTAGGAGCAAGGCTTGCCCGCGATGGCGGTTGCGCAGGCACCGCCAATCCCGAAACTGACCACTCCCGCCCAATCCCCGTATAATCGCGCTTTTTCCCCGAAGGCACCCCGCTCGTGGCAGATAAACGGTACAGCTGCATTGGTTTGTATAACCCCAAGTCGCCGGAGAACGTCGGTTCGGTGATGCGCGCCGCTGGCTGTTATGGCGCGGCGTCGGTGTTCTACACCGGCAAGCGCTATGAACGCGCCGCCGACTTCGTCACCGACACCAAGCGTGTGCACTACGACATTCCGCTGATCGGCATCGATGACCTGAAAAAGATCCTGCCGCTGGGCTGCACGCCGGTTGCCGTGGAACTGGTGGAAGGCGCCCGTTCGCTGCCGGAATACACCCACCCGGACCGTGCCCTCTACATTTTCGGCCCGGAAGACGGCTCACTGGATCAAGACATCCGCGACTGGTGCGAAGACGTGATCTACATCCCGACCACCGGCTGCATGAACCTCGCGGCCACAGTCAACGTCGTGCTCTACGACCGCATGGCCAAGGGCCTGAACACGCGCTCCGGTCCGAAATTCCGCTGATTCACCGCACATTCGATGGAACAAGCGGCCCGCCCCGGCAGTCAGCTTAACTATCCATTACTGCCTGGAGACAGATCATGAGCGAACTCAAACGTGTAGAGCGCATTCAATCCACGCCATTCCAGACTTACCCTGACCAGAACGTCGAGGGCTGGGAACGCATCGGTTCCCTGGCCGGCGGCGTGGTAATGGTCGGCAAGGGCCTGCGTCGTGGCGGCGTGTTCGGTTTGATTCAAGTGGCGATTGGCGGCGTGGCGCTGGCCCGTGGCATCACCGGGCACAGTTCGGTGAAAAGCCTGCTGGAGAAAAGCCGGCAGGACATGAACCACGTGCGGGCGAAGATTCAGCGGGCGGGGGAAGAGTTGAGCCAGTTGAAGGCGAATGCCGAGGCGGCGACCAACACCGCGACCGTGACCGGGAATGATTCGTTGAAGTCGCCGAAAGCTGGGGGTTGATTCCGCCAAACCGGTCAAGCTTAAGAGCAAAAGATCGCAGCCTTCGGCAGCTCCTACGCAGGGTTTTGTATATACCTGTAGGAGCCGCCGAAGGCTGCGATCTTTTGATTTTTTATTGCAACAACCCGGTATCAAGGACCTTGGAAGACTCACCGATCACGCTTTCGCTGAGCTGAACAAACGCCTTGGTATCCACACTCCCCAAATGCATCGCCCCACGCAACACATCGTCGAGCGAGCGTTTATTGCGGGTCTTCAAACGAATCTCGCGATCCAGTTCCCCCAGCAACACCACCGTTTTTGAAACCTGCGCCGGGCTGATCCGCTCGCCGCGCAAGGTCGTGACCTGCTGGCTGTCCCTGGCCAACTTCTTCTGCAAGCTCTCGTACCGTTCATCACTCATGCCGCCGGCACGGCGCAGCAGTTCGATGGCGTAGAACTCGGCAAACCCCGCATTGATCCAGTCGCTGCGCTCACGGTCATTGATCCGCCCGAACACTTGGACCAGCTCCCGCACCAGCGCACTGCTGCCGCTTTCGCTGACCAGCGGCATATGGCTGTTGAGGTAGATCGATTCCCGCGCCGCCAGACTGCCACGCCACATCGGGTCATTGGCGCCGACGATCAGCAACTTGCTCGGGTGACGCGGGAACACCGCTTGGACTTGCGGCCAGACAACGGTCAGCAGTGTCAGCACATCCATGCGATGCATGCCCTGCCCCAGCGGCGAAGCGACGGTGACCTCGGTTTCGCCCAGGCGCGTGCGGCGGCTGCCGAGGTGGCCGGCGAGCATCCAGCCCGTCGGCCGGTCGAACAGCCGGGAAGCATTGTTGACCCGGAATTTATTCTTGCCGATACGCGGCCAGGCAGTTTCGACGCTTTTCCAACCAGTGGGTAATTCGAACTCAAGGCGTGACACCAGCTCGGTGCCGTCCTGTTGATCGAGCTTGGCCGCCGGCACCAGAGCGTCGCCGCGCAGCAACGCCCAGTTTGGCGTCATGCGCGTGTCGAAACTGCCGTTCTTGCGTCCATGGCTGATGCGAACGCGGTAGGTCAGGCTGGCCTTGTCGGCGGCCGGGCGCCAGACGCCACGGGCCGCTTTGCCCGGCGTGAGCTGCCATTGGCCGTCGGCCGTGAAATCGCTGTAGTCGCTGCCGTCGCCCAGGTCAAAGTCCAGGCTGCGCACCGCCGAGCCCTTTGCCAGGGTCAGGCGCACTTCGGCCTGATCGCTTTGCGGCAACAGACGCACGTGGTAATCCAGATCGACCTTTTTCGCCGCCCACACCGACGAACTCAGGACCAACGCCCCAACGGCCAACGCCAGCCGCAATCGCACAGCCATACACACTCCTTGTGGCGAGCTTGCTCGCACCGGGCGGCATAACAGCCCGAATTCTAGTAATCACTGGCAATTTTGTGAGTGCTACGCACTCAAGCGGGACGGTGCGGCGATCCGACAAGGTCCCTCGCCACCGGTAAATAGCATCAGGCGTTAACCCGCGCGAAAAATCAGATGGTCTTCCCAATCGTCTTCGGCCACGCTGCCTTCGGCAAGCATGCGCCCGGACTGGGAAATACGTTCGTGGTGCACCGCATCGCGGTCGCCGCATACCAGGTGATGCCACAGCGGCAGGTCCTTGCCCTCGCTGACCAGTCGATAACCGCAGGTCGGCGGCAGCCACCGGAACTCTTCAGCCTTGCCCGGCGTGAGCTGAATGCAGTCCGGCACGAAGTCCCGACGGTTCGGGTAGTCGGTGCACTGACAGGTTTTCAGGTCCAGCAGTTTGCAGGCGATGCGCGTGTAGTAGACGCTGTTGTCGTCTTCATCTTCGAGCTTTTGCAGGCAGCACAGGCCACAGCCGTCGCACAGCGATTCCCATTCCTCTGGATCGAGTTGATCGAGGGTTTTGCGTATCCAGAACGGTTCGACTTTGGCGGCCATGGCTCGAGCATCAACATCAGGTGGTGAAAAGGCCGCCAGTCTAGTACCACAGGCCTCGCGGGCCAAGCGCCGGCGACTGTCGGTAGAACTTCACTTGTCAGTTTTTGCGCCGCCGAGTAGCTTTGCCAGTCGCAACGAGCCAAACCTGAAGGCCATTAACGCGCAACCGCGTTGCATTCCGGTGAACTGTCACGGCTCAAGAAAACCTTATCGCTCAGCTCAACTGCGGCCGCTGGTTTTTATTCGACTCCCTGTCCAAACGTAGTAAGGAATCTCTGAATGAGTGCCAACCCACGCGTTGCCGATTATGCCATTCACCCACAGTTCACCGATCGTTGGTCGCCACGGGCCTTTACCGGCGAAAGCATCCCGGAAGAAACCCTGCTGAGCTTCTTCGAAGCCGCGCGCTGGGCGCCGTCGGCCTACAACTCGCAGCCTTGGCGGTTTCTCTACGCGCGCCGCGACACGCCGAACTGGGAGCGTTTCCTGGGCCTGCTGAACGAGTTCAACCGCGGCTGGGCGCAACACGCCTCGGCGCTGGTGATCGTGATCTCGAAAACCACCTTCGCGGCGCCCGGTGCCACCGAAGAAACCCCGGCGTTGTGGCACACCTTCGACACCGGTTCGGCCTGGGGCCACCTGGCGCTGCAAGCGAGCATCAGCGGCTGGCATACCCACGGCATGGCCGGTTTCGACCAGGAGCTGACCCGCAAAGAGCTGAACATCCCCGAGGGCTATGCGCTGCACGCGGCGGTGGCAGTGGGCAAGCTGGGCGATAAAGCGACGCTGGCGGAGTACCTGCAATCGCGCGAAGAACCCAGCCCGCGTCGTCCGTTGAGCGAACTGGCGGCTGAAGGCGACTTTACCCTCTAAAAGCAAAGATCGCAGCCTCCGGCAGCTCCTACAAGGTTATGTGTACACCTGTAGGAGCTGCCGAAGGCTGCGATCTTTTTGGTCGCGTCTCAATACCCGCGATTGAAATCCACTTCGCCGCGCAATGCTTCGCCCGCCTCATACGCCCGCAGGTTTTCGACAAACAGGTTCACCATCATTGATGGTGAGGTCGGTGCCGAGCTGTGGCCGGTCAGCAACAGGCCCCAGGCGGTCCAGAACGGATGCCGTTGTGGCAACGGTTCCTGACGACAGACGTCGATCACCGCGCCCGCCAGATGCCCTTCTTTCAAGGCTTCGACCAGGTCAGCATCGACCACTGCCACGCCGCGCCCGACGTTGATGAACACCCCGGTCGGCTTGAATTGCTTGAACAGCGCCGCGTCGTACAGGTCGTGGGTGTTCGGCGTGTTGGGCAACAGATTGATCACGTAATCCACTTCGCCGACCAGCCGCGGCAAGTCGCTCAGCGCGCCCACTTCGACAAACGGTGCCTGCTCGCGAGCCTCGCTGGCGATGCCATACAACTCGACGCCAAACGGCACGAGGAATTTCGCCACGGTCTGGCCGATGTCGCCGGTGCCGACGATCAACACCTTGCGCCCCGCCAGGCTTTGGCCCAGGCGATTGTCCCACTTGCGCTCGACCTGGCTGACCAGTCGCGCCAGCACTTCGCGTTCGTGGCCGAGCATGTAAGTCAGGACGTATTCGGCCATGACCTGGCCGAAAATCCCCACTGCCCGGGTCAGGCGATAGTGGCGTGGCAAGCCGTCGGCCAGCAGCGGCGTGATGCCGGCCCAGGTCGATTGCAGCCATTGTGGCTGGTGGCCCTGACGCAGCAGGGTCGCCAGCAAGTCCGGCTGGCCGAGCCAGATCGGGCAATCGGCCGCTTGGCGCGCCAGTTCGGCGGAGTCGCCGCTGGTCAGCACTTCCAGTTCAGGCACGGCTTGACGCAACAGTTGGGCGTACACAGGGTGATCGTGTTCAGCAATCAGAACGCGCATGGTTCAAACCTTTCAAAAACAGGGCAGACAGCCGCGGACGGAGTATCGCTCCATCGGTCGCGGCCATCGTCAAAATTGTTCCAGTTTTTCACACAGGCTCTGAACAGAGCCTGTCTGCCAATCACATCGGGTCGTTGCGGCGCAGCAATTCTTCGGGCAAGTGTTCGATGTACTCGTCCTCGGCCGGTGGCATTTGCAGGTGGTAGCCCTGCTTCTCAAGGTTTTCCAGGACCACGGTGATGTCCTCGCGCGACAGTTTGCGCTCGGGGGTCAGCACCAGGTCGAAGGCGTGATGCGGCTTGCCGAACGCCGCCATCAGCGATTCCGGGACGCGCTCCAGTGCATCGCTTTTGAGCACGTAGAGGTACATCTCGTTTTTCTTCAGGCTTCGATAAATGGAGCAAATACGTTTCAAGGCTGTTCTCCGGCGGTGGCCAGGCTGTCGAGCAGCGCCTGGCCCATCAATTCGCGACGCCAGCCACGCAGCGAATCAGGCAATTGGTAAGGACCGTTGGGGTAGCCGCTCTTGAGCAAGGCTTCCAGGGTTTTCTTGCGTAGCATCAACTCTGGCGCAATGTTCAAGCGCTCGGCTTCGGCCTGGCCGATGGCACGCAGTTGCTTGACCAGCGCGGCGGCGTCTACCGGCAATGGTTCCGGCACGGCGGGTGGCCATTGATCTGGCGACACACTGCCAGAGCGCTTGATCAGATCAAGCAGAAATTCGCCGTCCTGACGCACGGTACGCGGGTGCATGTCTTCGATTTTTGCCAACGCTGCGAGGTTGTCCGGTTGAGTCCGCGCCAGCGGCCACAAGGAGTGCTCACGGACGATGCGGTTACGCGGCAGATCGCGAGCGCGGGCTTCGTGCTCACGCCAGGCGCAGAGTTCACGCAACACCACCAGTTGGGCGCGTGACAGCTTCCAGGCCAGCTTGGCTTCGCGGTAGACCTCGTACGGGTCGACCTCGCGGCGCAGGTTGGCCACCAGTTCGGCGCCATCCTCCAGCACAAAGCTGTATTTGTCTTCAGGCAACTTCGGTTGCAGGCGTACGAATACTTCCGCCAGGTGCAGGGCATCTTCGGCGGCGTAGCTGATCTGGGTATCGGACAGCGGACGTTGCAGCCAGTCGGAGCGGGTCTCGCCCTTCGGCAGGTCGATGCCGAGTACTTCCTGGACCAGCCGCGAGTAACCCATGGAGAAACCCAGGTTCAGGTAGGCGGCAGCCAATTGGGTGTCGAACAGCGGCGCCGGCAGGCTGCCGGTCAGGCGTAACAGGACTTCGAGGTCTTCGCTGCACGCGTGAACGACTTTCACCACAGCCGGGTTTTCCAACAACGCGGCCAAAGGTTGCCAGTTGTCGATGGTCAGCGGGTCAATCAGGTAAGCGCGCACGCCATCACCGATCTGCAGCAGCCCGGCAATCGGATAAAAGGTGTCGACCCGCATGAATTCGGTGTCGAGGGCAACGAATGGCAGCTGCTGCCACTCGGCGCAAAACTGACCGAGGCTATCGTTGTCGCGAATCCAGTGAATATCGATGGCCACACGGCTCTCCCTTGAAGAATGGCGCGCAGTATATATCGCCCCCGGCGATTTCCGCGCATGCACTGAACAAGAGCTTTAGCGAAAATGCCTGCCGGAAGGCAAGAAATGTCTGACGAAGGGAGACTAACCGGTCTTACGCAGCACGTAGACCCGCATCCGCGAGCAACCGGGAAAGAAGTCCTGGTGACTGAGCAGGCTGAAACCTGCTTGCCTGAACTCGGCTTCAACCTCGGCCTTGTTCACCAGAGTTTGTGCCTGAGTGCCTTCGGCGGCAGCGGGCTGGCGCCCGAGGCGGCTTTCAAGCTGAACCGCGACAATCACCGTGTCACGACTGACGCGGTGGAACTCGCCGAGCATGGCCAACCGATGCTCGGGACGAGAAAGATGCTGGAACAGTTGCATGCAAATAATGCAATCCACAGCGTTCACCGACAAACCGATGGTGAACGCCGAACTCTGAAAGGTCTTGATCCGCTTGAGCAACGGCTGCGGGTGATGGGTACGGGCATGATCAAGCATGTCCTGGGACGGGTCTGACGCCAGGATCACCCGATTCCCATGTTCAGCCAGTACCGGCCAAAAACGCCCGGCCCCGCAGGCCACATCGAGGATCAGACCCGGCTCGCCGGCAGCCTTGAGCGCGTTGCGCACCAACTGCTTTTCGCGCCGAAACGCCAGGCGGCCCGCCATGCCACGCGGTTGCGGCTGCAAACAGACGCGAGCGTGTTCCTGGTCGTAGCGCCGGGCGAACTCAAGCTCGATGGCAGATGGGGGCAACGAAGACATGTGCAGGGGCTCTTGTTGGAAGATCTACCGGTCGCAGGTTAGCGCTCGGCCCGTGAAAAATAAGTCGAAGCACTCACTTTTTAGCCAGCACGCCGTCGACCACAGGCCCCCGGCAGCCGGCGAACATGTCCAGACTCGGGTCGTAGACCTTACTGTCGACTTCCAGCAGGCCGAGCATCGAATGGAACAGGTTGTCCTGGCTCAAGGGTTTGTCGCGACGTTGTTGCAGGCAATGGGCGTCCACCGAAAACGACTGTTGATAACTGTCGGAAAACCACGCCAGCATCGCCACATGCTTCTGTTGCTCCGGCGCCATCATGTAAGGCGTGCCATGGAGGAACAGGTTGTACTCGCCCAGGGACTCTCCGTGGTCGGACAGGTAGAGCATCGCGGTATCCACTTTGTCCTGGTTGCTGCGCAACAGATCGATCAGGGTCGACAGCACGTGGTCGGTATACACCAGGGTGTTGTCGTAACCATTGACGATACTGTCGCGGCTGCAATTGTTCAGCGCATTGCTTTCACACACCGGTGTGAAGTGTTCGTATTCTTTGGGGTAGCGCTTGAAGTATTCCGGGCCGTGGCTGCCCATCTGGTGCAGGACCAGCACGGTGTCTTTGTCGAGGGTATCGATGAAGTGCTGCAAACCTTGCAGGAGAATTTCATCGCGGCACTCGCTGCTGGAACACAACACCGGGTCTTTCAGATTGCTGACATCGTCGATCGTGACCCGATCGCACGTGCCTTTGCAGCCCGATTGATTGTCGCGCCAGATCACGTCCAGACCGGCCCGCTTAAGCACGTCCAGCAAACCTTCTTGGTTCTTTGCCTTGCTGGCGTTGTAATCCTTGCGGCCCATGTTGGAGAACATGCAAGGCACCGATACCGCTGTTTCCGTGCCGCAGGAATGCACGTCGGTGAAGGCGATCAGGCCAGCCTCTTTACTCAGCTTGGGCGTGGTGTCGCGGTTGTAGCCGAGGATGCCGAAGTTCTCGGCCCGGGCACTTTCGCCGACCACCAGCACCGTCAGGGATTTGCGCTCATGGGACTGCCAGGCCTGGTCTTTACGGGCGTCTTCGCCAATTTTGACAAAGGGTTGTTGCGAGGACACCACCTGCTCACGCAGATAACCGACCGAGGCACCGATGTAGTTGCTCGGCACCACCATCAAATGCAATTCATGGTGATTGCGAAACAGGGACGACAGGCCTTGATAATTCACCAGCGCCACGCCACCGATCGCCGCAACAGAGGCGACACTCACCAAGGCTTTACTGAGTAGCTCACGGTGCCAGGCGCGATAATTGACCGGTGTTTTCCATAATAACCACGAAGGCAAAACACCGAGCAGAACAATATAGACAAATAACTTTATCGACAGTAAGTCGCGCACTTCCGTGGCATTGGTTTCGGCAAAGTTGCGAAACATGCCGGCATCGATCAGCACGCCGTATTGACTCATGAAGTAAGCCACCCCGGCACTGACCATGAAGATCAAGGTCAGCAGCGGTTTTAATACGGGGCGGAACGCCAGCACGGTCAGGACGATGTTGAAGGCGCCGAACACCATGATGCCAAATGCCACGCGCATGGCGATGCCTTTAGCGTCGGATGCGGTGATTTCGAAGAGGTGTTGCCACAAGACCAGATTGAACCCGGCCAGTAAAAAGGCACTGGCAATCAGTGTCACCCACTCAGGGCGCACGGTTTTTAATTTCAACATGCAGGTCGATTGTTCCTGAAAAGAAGTGTCGCCGGTAATTGTGAAAATTTCATTTTCCGCGACAACGCAAACTTTAATCAGCCGACCATCAATTTTTCGTGAAAAAGAAGCCAACGAATAGTTGGCTTCAGGTATTAGCGCAAATCTTTCAAATTATTTGCAAAATGCTCAGGCCTGATTCAGGTACCAGCGCCAGTCCTGCTCCCCGACCTCCCCCATGAACTGGCGATACTCGGCGCGTTTCACCGCCAGGTACACCCCCAAAAACTCGGTGCCGAACGCATCCCGCGCCCAACTCGAGCCTTCCAGCGCCCGTAACGTGGTCAACCAGTCGGTGGGCAGCAATTCGGTGGCCTGGGCATAACCGTTGCCTTCCACCGGAGCACCGGGGTCGAGTTGCTCGCGAATGCCACGGTGAATACCGGCCAGGATCGCTGCCGCCGCCAGGTACGGGTTGGCATCGGCGCCGCAGATGCGATGTTCGATATGCCGGGAGAACGCCGGCCCGCCAGGTACCCGCAGGCTCACAGTGCGGTTATCCACACCCCAGGTGGCGGCCAGTGGCGCATAGCTGTTGGTCTGGAAACGGCGATAGGAGTTGGCGTTCGGGCAGAACAACAGCAGCGAATCGAGCAAGGTACTGAGCATTCCGCCCACTGCGTGCCTGAGCAACGGTGTGCCGTCGGGCGCTGCACTGGCGAACAGGTTGTTGCCGTCCTTGTCGGCCAGGCTGACGTGCATGTGCATCCCGGTGCCGGCCAGGTCATCGAAGGGTTTGGCCATGAAGCAAGCGGCCATCCCGTGTTTGTGGGCCACGCCTTTGACCAGCCGCTTGTAACGCACCGCTTCATCCATCGCCTGCAAGGCGTCGGTGCGATGTTCGAGGGTGATTTCGACCTGGCCCGGCGCATATTCGGAAATCGCCGTGCGCGCCGGAATGCCCTGGAGTTTGCAGGCGCTATAGAGGTCGGCCAGGAACGGCTCGATCTGCTCCAGTTCGCGTAAACCATAGACCTGGGTGGCCCGTGGTCGCCCGCCATCAACGTCCCGCGCCGGTTGCGGCCGACCGTTGCTGTCGCGCTGTTGATCCAGCAGATAAAACTCCAGCTCCGCCGCCATCACCGGGTAATAGCCGTCCGCCTGCAAGCCCTCGATGACCTTCGCCAGCAAGTGCCGTGGGTCGGCAATGGTCGCCGGCAGCCCTTCCTTGGGGTGCATGCTGACCTGAACCGCCGCCATCGGAATCAGCCGCCACGGCATACGCTGCAAACTGCCGCTGACCGGGTAGGCGCGGCAGTCAATATCGCCGACATCCCACACCAGCCCGGAGTTTTCCACGTCATCGCCATTGATGGTCAGGCCCAAAATGGTGCTGGGCAGTGGCCGGCCGCTTTCGTACACCGCCAACAGTTCATCACGATGCAGCAACTTGCCGCGTGGCACGCCGTTGTTGTCGAGGATGAACAACTCGAACATCTCGATATCCGGGTTCTGCTCCAGAAAGGTCAGGGCTTCTTGCTTCGTGGCGAAGGCGGTCGTGGCGCTACTCATGGGAATTCTCGTTTTTCCGTGTCAGGCAAACGCGCAGGCGCTGCCGATTTGATCCCGATGCATCGCCCGGGACCTGTAGGAATACTCAACAGGAAACGCAGGAGTCCGGTGGGCGCGCATGACGGCAATGCCACAGCGCCCAGAAGGCCAGTTCGGATGGGAGTGCACAGAGGTTTGGCGCGGTGGCAGGCAGGAACCGACGACCGAGGCCGGACGCACAAGCGCCGCTGGATGCCTGGTAGTGCAGTACGACTGGCCAACCGTCCATAGAGAAAACCGCAGAAAACAGATGTGCAGCAGCGTCACACGGGTGGATGGGTGGTTAAATCGCGATTTGAAGAACCTTGGTTGTGGCTTGGCTAAACATTGCCTGTGACGCAAAAAGATCGCAGCCTTCGACAGCTCCTACGGGTGTAAGCCGAGCCAATGTAGGAGCTGCCGAAGGCTGCGATCTTTTCGGCTTCACATCGGCTTATTTAATTTCTAGATATCACCCCGGACTTTCTAGTTTGCCGCTGCCCTACCCCTCGCGCCTAATCGAGTCCTAGCTCTTTAAGGTCCGCCCATGGAAAACGTTCGCGCCACTACCCGCCCCGCCTTTTGGTTAATAGCCAGCATCATTCTGGTCGCATTGAACCTGCGTCCGTCCATGGCCGCTGTCGGCCCCTTGTTGTCGGCGATTCGCGGGGATATCCCGCTGAGTTTCAGTACCGCGTCGCTGCTGACCATGCTGCCGGTCATGGCGATGGGCCTGGCCATGTTCCTCGGCATGCGTGTCGCCCAACGCTTCGGCGAACACCGCACCATCGTCGTGTCGTTGCTGATCATCGGCGTGGCCACGGTTTCGCGGCTGTACCTCGACAGCACCCTTGAACTGATCCTCAGCGCGGTGCTGGCCGGGGTCGGGATCGCCCTTATCCAAGCGGTGATGCCGGCGCTGATCAAGTCGCGCTTCAGCGACAACGTCTCGCTGTTCATGGGTTTGTACGTCACCTCGATCATGGGCGGCGCAGCCATTGCGGCTTCGTTCTCGCCTTTCGTCCTGGCGCAGACCGGCAGTTGGCGCATGGGCCTGGCAATCTGGGCGTTGCTGGCACTGCTGGCCCTGGGCTTCTGGTTCGCCCAGCGTTCGGCCATCCCGAAACTGCCGACGGCACCCACCGGTCGCCAGGAGTCCTTCGTCGGAAATTCACGGGCCTGGTTGCTGGCGATTTTCTTCGGCTTGGGCACGGCGTCCTACACCTGCGTCCTGGCCTGGCTCGCGCCGTATTACGTGGAAAAAGGTTGGAGCGAACAGAACGCTGGCCTGCTGCTGGGGTTTCTGACGGCCATGGAAGTGATCTCCGGGTTGATCACCCCCGCGATTGCCAACCACAGCCAGGATAAACGTCTGGTGCTGGTGGCGCTGCTGGCGCTGATCATGGCGGGGTTCTGCGGCCTGATCCTCAGCCCGCAACACTTCAGCCTGCTCTGGCCATGCCTGCTGGGCCTGGGCATTGGCGGTCTGTTCCCGATGAGCCTGATCGTGTCCCTTGATCACCTCGACAACCCGCGCCGTGCAGGCGGGCTGACCGCTTTTGTCCAAGGCATCGGCTACCTGATCGCCGGGCTTTCGCCGCTGATTGCCGGGATGATTCGCGACCAATTGGGCAGCTTCGAATGGGCCTGGTGGTCACTCACGGCAGTGATGGCGGTGATGATCGTGATGGTGCTGCGTTTCAACCCGAAACGTTACGCGCAGCATATCCAATAGTCGTCGACGGTCCTTTCAAGGCCCACCTATGGGCTGATCAGCCGACCTTGGAAGGACCGCTTCACGCAACAGCGGCTCTCGCTTTCGCCACAACGCCTGCAAGTATTGGCGGCCGTGTATTTAAAAAACTCGCCAGAGCCTTCAGGCCGGCTTACCGATCATGGCGTCGTGCATTCAGACGCAAGGGAAGAACTCATGAAACAAGTCGGTTTTGCAGCAGCCCATTGGGGGATGCTGATTTGGGCGATGCTGATCGCCGCGTCTTTTTTTGCCGCGGCGCAGGTCGGCCAATCGATCGATCCGATCCTGCTGACCGGGCTGCGCCTGTTGTTTTCAGCCTTGATGTTCTTGCCGCTGCTGTTGTTGAAAAGCACCTCACCCATTTCGGCCAAAGGCTTGCTGGCCCATGCGGTACTCGGGTTGTTGCTGGCGACGTATTTTGGTTCGCTATTTGAAGCGCTGCGCTACACCTCGGCGGTCAACACCGCGACGCTGTACACACTGGTGCCGTTGATGACGTTGTTCTTCGAGGTATTCCTGCTGCCGAGCCCAACCCTGAAGACGCGCGTGTTGCCGATGTTGATGGCGGCGACGGGGGCGGTGCTGCTGATTCTCAAGGGGTCGGCCCCCGGCGAACTGCCCTCGCCCTACCCGGTGCTGGTATTCGGCGCCGGCTGCCTGGCGATGGCGCTCTATTCGCCATTGAGCCAGCGCTTCAAGGCCACGACCTTGAAGGGCCGTGACCCGGTGGCGATGACTTTCTGGAACATGCTGTTCGGTGCCGTGTTTTTGCTGGTGTTCTGTTTGTCCAGCGGCGGTTGGCGCAGTGCTGCGCTGCTGTCGGTGCGCGATATGTTGTGGCTGGTGTACCTGGCGGTGTTCGGCACCCTCGCCACCTTCTGGCTATTGCATCGGGCAATCGGGGTGATTTCACCGTCGACGGTGATTTCCTATGTTTACCTGAACACGCTGTTTGTCACGCTGTTCCACTGGTTCTGGCTGCGGCAGCAACCGACGCTGATGGAGCTCGGCGGTGCACTGCTGGTGGGGGTCGGGATGCTTGCACTAGTGATGAGCAGCCGTAACGTAAAAACCGTTACGGCTTGAAACGGTGGGAGCGAGCCTGCTCGCAATGAGGCCGTGTCAGTCGACATCATTGTTGAATGACACTCCGCTATCGCGAGCAGGCTCGCTCCCACAATTGATCGTTTCTATCGGTTGCTACAGGTAGTGTTCAGAGAATAATGTGCGGTGGTCCGCAATCGTTATACCGGCACAAGAAAGAATACGTTCCTCACTGTCTAGAGTGAGCGCAAAATACTGCGGGCTCGGCTCTACGGAGGCGTTATAAGAGCGGCGAAACTTCTCCTTCACAACTTCAGTCGCCTGGACCCACAACGGTGTCTGACTCTCCGTGACACGCACCAACACTTTGACCTCCCTGTCCCTGTTCAGGACTCATTTTAAAGTGAGCGAGAATATATTGAGGAAACATTCGACAGACCATTTAAAAAACCAATTGCTTCCGCTAATATATAAATAAATAACCCTGTCACAAACACTACGGACAGTGACGCACATGGATTTTCACCGAGACGGATTTTATGCTTAATAGCAATTTGCTCAGAAAACTGGATATGCAGGATTTGATGGTGTTCGTGGCGGTGTACGAGCAAAGCAGCGTCACTGAGGTCTCCGAAACCCTATGTGTCAGTCAGTCCACCGTGAGTTACTGCTTGAAAAAGCTGCGCACGAGCTTCGATGACGAGCTATTCATCAATACCCGCAATGGCATGTGGCCAACCAACAAAGCCATCACCATGTACGGTCATGTTCTTAAAATCCTTAAAAGCATAAACATATGCCATTCCGGACTGCACGCATTCGACCCGACGCAAAAAGAGATCACTTTTAATATTTGCGCACCCGAATACTTTGAACTGCTGATTCTTCCAAATTTATTAAAGCGCTTTATCGGCAGTAGCTTCCCGGTCATTGTAAACATCCAGAAATTCCATAGAGATATTCCTACCGAAGAACTTATCGACGGCCGTTTTGACCTGGTTATTTGTTTTGGGCCAAACTTTCATCGCAGTTCTAAAAATTTGAAATCACAAATACTGCTGGAAGATGACCTGGTGTGCGTCGTCGATAAAAACTTCGCACCACCAGAGGACGAGTTCAGCCTGGATAGCTTTGTCGCACGCCAGCATATCTTCCCGACCCCCTGGACCTCAGATACCAACATGGTGGATGGCTGGCTCAGCAAATGGGCCTACAGCCGGCAAATTGTCGCACGGGCCAACAGTTACATGGCGGCACTCAATATGATTACCGGAACCGATTTCGTGCTCACCCTGCCTCGGCGCATCCAGATGCTGCTCGGCAACGAAGAAAAATACAGCCATTGCAAACCACCGAGCGGTTTACCCAACTTTACCCTGGACATGTTGTGGAACGAGAAACCGGGGCATGACAGCGCCAATAGCTGGTTTCGCGAACAGATTGTCAGCGTTTGCGCGCAGGACGGTTTGTTGTAACAGGAATTATTAAGATACAACTTAAAATGAACTTTCGACCTGGTCCAAATGCCCGACCGCTCCACTGCGGCACTTGGTGACTGGATAATCAGCGCTCCCCGGCTCGACGCTGATCTTTTTCAAGCAGCAGGTCGTGTTACCTACACGATGTGTCCCACATCTGACACCGAAGTTTCCTACAGGGCATTCTCTTGGCACCATCGTTCCGTTAGGATCGTTCGCACACGTTTGCGCACAGTCAGCGCAAGGAGCACAGCGAGACAGTACGGATGCTGAACAGTAACTTGCTTAGAAAGCTCGACATGCAGGACCTCATGGTGTTTATCGCTGTGTATGAGCAAAGCAGCGTCACCGGTGTGTCTGAGGCACTCTTCGTCAGTCAGTCCACCGTGAGTTACTGCCTGAAAAAACTGCGCACCAGTTTCGAAGACGAGTTGTTCATCAACACTCGCACCGGAATGCGCCCCACCCACAAGGCCGGCATCATGTACCCCCATGTGCTGAAGATCCTTGAATCCATCAACCTGTGTCATGCCAGCGCCCAGACCTTCGACCCGACGGCACAGCCGGTCACCTTCAACATCTGCGCACCGGAATACTTCGAGCAGTTGATCCTGCCGCGCCTGTTGAAGCGCTTCGATTTCGCGGACCTGCCGGTGATGGTCAACCTGCACAAGTTCGAAACCGATATCCCGGCCGACGATTTGCGTGACGGCAGCCTCGACCTGGTGATCTGTTTCGGCCCGAACTGTCATCGCAGCCACAACGACTTCAAATCCCTGAGGCTGCTCGAAGACGATCTGGTCTGCGTCTTCGACAAACGCGCGACACCACTGGAACCGCGTTTAAGTTTGCAAGCCTTCACCGCACGCCGGCATGTGTTCCCGACACCCTGGTCCTCCACCACCGACATCGTCGATGGCTGGCTGGCGCGACAGGCGCAAAAGCGTCAGATCGTCACCCGTTCCAATAGCTACAGCGCGGCACTGAAAATGATCACCGGCACTGATTTCATCCTGACCGTGCCCCGGCGCATCCAGCGTTTGCTGGCCAGCGGAGCGGTGTTCAATCATCGCGAAGCCCCTAACGGCTTACCGGGTTTCACCCTCGATATGCAGTGGAGTCAAAGCGTCGATCAGAACAGCGCCAACACGTGGCTGCGAGAGCAAGTAGTCCAGGCCTGCGCCGAGCAGCAAGCCGCCTGACTCAGTGGCCAATGGCCGTCTTGGTGTAGGACTCGCGATCGATATCGAGGATTTCCACGCACAACTGGACCTCGATATCCGTCGGCCATTCACACAACTCCTGCACCACGGCTAACAGGCTTTCGGACAGTTGCTTCTTGATCTGCGGCGAGCGTCCGCTCAGCAACGCCAGCTTCACATGCACGAACGCACGCTCGCCCAGGCTGGTGCCGACTTTAAAGGTCTCGACCTTGACGGCGCGGCTCTTGATATCGAACTCCGCCGCAAACTGACCGGAACCCACCAACGTATTGTTGAGCCGGATGAGCGCCATGTCGGCGTTCAACTCGGGCAGGTTGGCGGTGTATTCCATGTGCAGATGAGGCATGACGGTGCTCCTGGGAGTTGGCAGAAAGGGCCTACATATAACACAGAGCCGTCCTACTTCCAGAAGCGGCTTTTAATGTTCCGGTGCGGCCAGGGATTCACGCAGCGCGAGGGTTTCCCAAGCCGCCACCAACATCACCACCGCCGTGGTCAACGCGCCCAGCACCAACGCCGAAAACAGATGATTCAACGCCAGCGGCAGCAGCACGAGCAACAACCCCAGGCCGACCAAATGGGACAACGGCGGCAATAGCCGATCGGCCATGACCCATTTGAACAGGGCGTTACCCAGTAAAAACAAGCACGGCCCGGCAATGATCGCGAGGATGCCGGCGTCACTGGCGTGATCCGGATGCACCAGTACCAGCTCATCAGCCACTGCACTGACGATGACCCCGGCGACAATCAAGACATGCAGGTAGGTGTAGGCAATCCGCGCTTGCCGGCCGGGGTCGGTGGAATGAACGATGCGATGGTGGGCACGCTCGGCGCCGCTGTCGAAATACACCCACCACATGGCAATGCTGCCGAGCACGGCCACCACAAACGCCGTCACGCCTTGCAGGCTCGGCTCCAGTTCGGCAAAGGTCGCGCCGGTCACCAGCAGCGATTCGCCCAGGGCGATGATCACGAACAGCCCGCAGCGCTCGGCCATGTGATTGCCTTCCACATTCCAGTCCTGCAGCGTTGAACGCCCGAGCCCCGGCACCCAGAAATACAGGGACGGCGAGACCAGTTCGATCAACAGCGCCAGCGCCCAACAGGCCAGACGCTGATCACCTTGCACAAACGCGCCAGCGATCCAGAACACCCCGGACAGCACCAGCCAGGCGAGGATGCGCTGAAAGTTGCGGGTCATGTTCAGCGGTTCGCCGCGTACCGCCCAGATCGCAAACAGCGTGCGCCCCACCTGCATGAATACGAACGCTGCGGCAAACATCAGCCCGTGATCGGTGAAGGCTTTGGGAATCGATGACGAGAGCAGCAAACCGGCGATCATCAGGCCAAACAGCCCGAGGCGGATCGGCAGTTTTTCCGGGTCGAGCCAGTTGGTGATCCACGAGGTGAAGATCCACACCCACCACACCGCCACCATCAACAACGCAACCTGCACCGCACCGCTAATAGACAGATGCGCCAGCAGGGAATGCGAGAGCTGGGTCACCGCAAACACGAACACCAAATCGAAAAACAACTCGACCATGCCGACCTTGCCACTGTCGTGGGTACCACGCCCACGCAACAACGAACGGGATTGGCTCATCGGATTGCCTCCGCTCTCAGTGAGAACTCGCACTTTGCATATTGACCAGACCGCGCTCGCTCATGAACGCTTCCAGGCGCGAGCGCAACCAGCGTTCGGCGGGGTCGGTGTCGACATGGCTGAGCCAGACCATGGACAAGTCCAGGGTCGGGGTCTTGAACGGAAACGGTTCATTGAACAAATGGCCCGAGGCGGCCATGGCAATTGCGGTGTAGTCCGGCAGGCTGGCAATCAGATCGGTCCCGGCCAACAGGGCCGGCAAGGCACTGTATTGCGGCACGGACAGCACGACATGCCGCTTGCGGCCTATCTCCGCCAGCCACTCATCGGCAAAGCCAGCCACGTTGGCCGTGTGAGAAACCAGCACATGAGGGCGTGAGCAATACTCATCGAGGGTCAGCGGCGTGTCGGATGCATCGGCGCGCAAGACGCTGGGCTGGATGTGCCGCAGCAATTTGCGCTTAGCGTTGGCCGGTAACCCGCGAGTCTGGCTGATGCCGACGGTGATATCGCCAGAGGCCAACAGGTCGGGAATCCGCCAGTAATCGACATGCTGAACCACGAACACCACTTTCGGCGCTTCCTGGCGCAAGGCACGCAGCAGCGGCGGCAACAAGCCGAACTCGACATCGTCCGACAGCCCGATACGAAAGGTCATGGTGCTGCTGGCAGGGTCGAAATCGTGGGTCAGGCTCAAGGCCACCGACAGCGAATCCAGCGCCGGCGACAGGTGCAGAATGATTTCTTCGGCACGGGCTGTCGGCTCCATGCGATGGCCGACGCGAATGAACAGTGGATCGTTGAACATCGTGCGCAAGCGGTTGAGCGCGGAGCTGATGGTCGGCTGGCCGAGAAACAGCTTCTCCGCCACCCGCGTCACGTTGCGTTCAAGCATCAATGTCTCGAACACCACCATCAGGTTAATGTCGGCCTTGCGTAGTTCGTTGCGATTCATCCATTGCCCCCGGGCCCCAAGACTTGGGCCAGTGTAGAAAGGCGCGGCAGGTGCGTCTACGTGCACAAACGATCAATTCACCGTCAAGGCTTTCAAGCCCCATGCAAGCTTACGTCCGTCCTGACCGACTCCAGAATCCAATGGACTGATCGCGTCCGCAAACTGGAATTGCAATCGCAGCATCCCTTGCTTCGAGACACTTTGTTGCATTGCTGCCGTGAGGTTCACGTCGATCACATTGCCATCGGTCCTGTCCAGAGCCGTCGTCAATGCTGATAGGCCGTTGATGCTGATAACGGCACTTTGCCGAGCATGGCCGGGAGGTAGAAACGCCATGGTTTCAAGTCGCAGCGTGCGCGTGGATGTGGGCACTCGAAACACCACTTCGGCAACGGTCCCCTCAGACCAGGTGCCCCAGAGTTCAGAATCGGACCAGCCGTTGGCCAGCAACACCTTTCCATTACCACCCAAATTGAACAGTTTTTTTGCCCGGGCTCGATGGTAGGTAAAAAATCAGTTGGCGGAACCTGTGCAATCAATTGCGGGCAATCAGCACATTGCTTCCAGCCGGGTGCCAACACCGTAAAGCCATCAATTCTGGCGAAGAGATCCGTCTGGGTATTGACGGTCGCGACGGCCTGAAGCAGTGCGCGATTGTCGAGCAGATACAACGAGTCAGCATCGTATTGCCCCGTAGCGAACGCCCGGCTCGCCTTCTGGTCGGCCTGCCCCCATTGTTTGAGATCCATGCGCCCCAGATACACGGCATCGGTAGATAACCCATATTTACCCGCAAAAGCGGCAACGTGCATCCACGCCGGAGACAGATTTTGCGGCACGACCCAGCGCACTTTCCGGTAATGGGAAACCGCGCTTTTCCAGAACGGATCGACGAAGGGTGTTGCCCACTCAGAAGCCGGCTCCACCATCAGTCGCTTGCGAATAATCGACCAGCCGCTGTGGGTATCCATCACCTGCAGCAAAAGCGCAATCGTTAGCAAGTACGTCGCGGTTCGTGGCCGATTGGCCCGAATCACCAGGAAAATGATCGTCAGGATAACTGCGTAGTAGACCGGCCAGAACATCCGCCCCGAAGCACGAAAAATGTTTGCAATTTTGATGACCACCGCAGGCAATGGATAGGTAAATTCCAGCGATCCGATAGCGATGTGGTTTGAAAGCGAAAAAATTCCCAGGCACGCCAATGCGAGCAGCAGCAAAGGCCGTTTGCGCAATGCAGCGCCAAACCCGGTGTTGCCTTGCAGCCAGCCAACCAAGGCACATATGGCCAAAAACAGCAGCCCCAGCCCCAGAAAACCATACCCCTCGCCATCACCCAGGGCGCCTGGAAGATCCTTCAATAGATAGGACCAGGTGACGGGGGTAATCAACGTCAACAGATTGGTGCGGTACAGACCGAAGCCATCCGAAATCGCACCGTCCCCCCGACGGTGAAATATGCAGCTTGCCAGCAACAGAAACTGACCAGCAAAAACAGCAGCGCCAACTCGATGCCCACTGCACGCAAGGTCAGCTTTTGCTTGAAGTACTTGGCGGCAAGATCGGCAATCCAGATCAGCGCGACCATGGCCAGGAAATACGCATGGATCAACGCCGCCGCTGCCAGCAATGCGCCCCAGGCCAAGCGTCGCCTACGCAGGAGCGGGTTCAGACTCAGGTACAACGAGGCAAGAATCAGAAAATGCCCGCCCAGGGACAAATGCACCGTCATGCGCATGATCATCGGCGGTACAAACAGGAACAACACGGTGCTTGCAGCGCGTATGCCGACACTTGGCGTAATCAGCCCCACCAGTTTCCAGGCGAACCATGCCTGGAGGACAAAACAGGCCAGGAACCAGATCCCGAAATACTGGAAAGGCTCCGGCAATAGCGAAGCAAACGGTTTGAACAAAAAAGCCAGCAGCGGATTGGAGTCAGAGAAAATGATGCCATTGCTCAACTCCAACCCGTAAGTCGGATTCAGGCCTATCGGGAAGGTCCACGGCGACTGCCGGAAAAACACCCAGCCCAGATAATGCGTCGCCGGGTCGCCGCTGCCCAACCAGGCAATATTTTGTGGGTTAAGTGCCCGCGGCCCTATGACGAGAAAAAACGCCAACACCCCAATCAGCAATGGAAGCAGCGTCACAGCCAGGCGCTTTCCAGAATCCTTCATCGATACGTCCAAAAGTTGTGCAATACAAAGGTGAAGGCCGGAATGGTCAACGCCACCGCGCCAATCCCCAGCAAATAATTGAGCCCGGCCATTTGCGCGGCCCAGGCCACGAACATCGCCAGTAAAAAGCCTGCGCCCGAGACCATCATGAAGCGCAGCAGCGTGCGGCCATGCAGCCGTGCGGAAAAGCTCCAGGTGGTGTTGATCACGTACGACACCACCGTTGCCACGGCAAATGCCACGCCATTGGCCAAGGGCGGCATCGGAATAACAAAGTTGATGAACAGCACAGCGACAAACGCGTGAAGCGCAGTGACAAACAACCCGGTCACGGCAAACCTCAGCGATCTTTTGATCAGCGCTGATTTTTCGGCCGGCGTCACGGCTTCTGCGCCAGCACAAACACCGTCAGCCCGGCCAGGCGATTCGCGCCCATGAACGGCAGCTCGATGCTGCACAAGGTCTTTAGAATCGAGTTCACCACGCGATGATGCTGCTTGAGCTGCGAGCGCGGCGGCGACGGCTGCGCGCCTTTGGGCAAAAGCCGCAACGTCGCCGCAATCGGGAACACCGCACCGAAATAATAGGCGCCCTGCTTCACCGTCAAACCGGCGTCCCGGGCCACGGTTTCAAACTGCGCCAAGGTATAGCGACGTTTGTGTTCGAGGAAGTCATCGTGCCCGCTCCAGAGAAACTGGAACGCCGGCACGGTCATCAAAAAACGGCTGCCGGACGGCACTTTATCAACGTAAGCCTTGAGCAACCCGACGTCGTCGTCGACATGCTCCAGCACGTCCATCAACAGCACCAGATCGGCGTCCACCGAATCGATACCGCGACGGTAGTGCACCGGTTTACCTGAGGTGGTGGCGTCCGAATCCGCGTCGTAGCTGATGTCCACGCACCAGGCTTCGTTCGCGGCAGTATGGCTCAGCAGGTGGTGGGTAAAAAACCCGGAGCCGGCACCGACATCGAGAATTTTTTGATCGGGGTATCGCCCAGCAAACGCTTGGTGGCCGCTGCCTTTGACGCGTAATACCAATGCTGGTCAATGCTTGAACCGAGGATGTCGGTTTCCTTGAGATCCATGGTTCAGTCCTTGCCGTTATAGACACGACGCACCAGGTAAACCGGCCGGCGCTTTGATTCGATGTAGGTGCGGCCCAGGTATTCGCCGAGCACCCCGATGCCGATCAGTTGCAGGCCACCAAGAAAGGTCACCGCCACCATCAGCGAGGCGTAGCCCGGTAAATCGATCCCGGAAATCAAGGTGCGCAACACAATGAAAATGGCGAACGAGAACGACACCAGCGACACGAACAAGCCCAGGTAGGTCCAGATCTTGAGCGGGTCGGTACTGAAACTGGTAATGCCTTCCAGCGCGAAATTCCACAAGCGCCAACCGTTGAACTTGGTTTCACCGGCCACCCGCTCCGGCCGCTCGTAATCGACATGCGTGGTGCGAAACCCGACCCAGGCGAACAAGCCCTTCATGAAACGCCGGGACTCGGGCAACGACTCCAATGCCTCAACCACGCAGCGATCCATCAGCCGGAAGTCACCGACATCTTTGGGCAATGGTTGATCAGAGATTTTGTTGTGCAGGCGATAGAACCAATTGGCCGAGGTTTTCTTGGCCCAGGAGTCGGTGCTGCGACTCACACGATGACCCAGCACCACTTCATAACCTTGCCGCCACAGGGCAATCATTTGCAGGATGACTTCAGGTGGGTCCTGCAGATCGGCATCAATCGGCACCACCACCTGGCCGGAGGCGGTCTGCAAGCCAGCGGTCAACGCCGCTTCCTTGCCGAAATTGCGACTCAGATCAACGACACGCACACGCGGATCAGACTGCTGATGCTCAAGCAGCAAGTCCAGCGTCGTGTCAGTACTGCCGTCATTGACGAACACCATCTCCAGACTTACCAGCGCCTCAGCGTTGAAGACGTCAGTAATCCGCGCGATGAACAAGTCGATGGTCGCCGCTTCATTGAACACCGGGATAACGAGCGAAAGCGCCACGTGCCCGGCCAGTTGCGTTCCGTGCTGATGAGTCAATTGACTGCTCTTTTTTATAGTGATTGTTCAACAATCTTCGGTCGCCGAGGTGTAATCCAGCGCCATGAGCCGAGTCGTATTAAGCAGGAGCGAGGAAGGTGATGCAAGGGCGAAACTGCGGCGGTTTTGGCCATTCTCCGAAGGCTCTACTGACTGCAGGAAAAGCCCTCGAGTCATTGGGGAAAATACCCGATGACCAAAAACCCGGCGCGTCCAGGCTTGCTCACATGCGGCACACAGGTTGTAGCTATTAATAACGGCAGGGGCATGGGCTAGTGCCGATCAGTTAAGCTAAACACGATCTGTAGCAGCTGGCGCAGCCTGCGTCCGACTGCGAAGCAGTCGTCAATCCAGACGACGCGGTGTATCAGAAAGACCGCGCTCTCAGATTTTACGACGGCTTCGCAGCCGGACGCAGGCTGCGCCAGCTTCTACAAAGCGTGTGTCACCTTGAGATCTTCTTAACTGATCGGCATTAGGGGCATGGGGCCCCACATTTACAGCGTTTCCAGTGATCAACCCGCCCTATCCAAACGCCAAATACCCTCGCCCCCAGCCTTGATCTAGACGCTTGCCATGCTGTATACCTAAAAAGACCCTAAGCCACACCGCAGGAAATAACACCGTCTTATGCATGGAATCACACGTATCGATCGCCTTGCCGGCCCACTTTCCGCATCCCTGATTGCGCACTGTGGGCCTCACGTCAAACGCTGCGCTGGCGCAGCCACAGGGCTGGTTTCTCGCCTCTTTGCACTCCTCGCTTTACACCTCTTGCGACCCTGTTTCGACCGCTGCGCTTATCGGCGCCATCGTTCCATCCCTCCGCCCGCCTGTTTCTGATCGCTAGCCATTGAACCGATGCGTCCTTCTCCCGTTTTTCCGCGGAGTTTGTGCTCGTTTGGCTTTTCTATCTGAACCCGTCACCTCCTGAGCGAGACATCGCCGGTCGGCCTTCGCGCCTCGAACCGTGCCCGTCAGCTCCAGGTCACCCGATTTTGCAGGTGCAGTGCCCCTCATGAGGCGGCTTTGCGTCGAGCCACCCCACGGTACAAGGAGTATCAATCAATGATTTTTTTCCAGGGAAAAAGAATATTCAGCGCCATCTTCGACATGGATGGCACCATGTTTGACACCGAACGCCTGCGCTTCAAAACCCTCAAGCAGGCTTCCAGCGAGATTTTCGGCAAGCCGTTGAGCGAGGAAACCCTGATCGGCTCTCTGGGCTTGAGCGCCAAGAAGGCCGAAGCCCTGGCCAAGGCCCACAACGGTGAAGACTTCCCCTACGCCGAGATCCGCCAGCGCGCCGATGAACTGGAGCTGGCGTTTGTGCGCAATGAAGGCGTCCCCATCAAGCCAGGCCTGCTGGAAGTGCTGGAGCGTTTGCGCAAGTACGGCCTGACCATGGCGGTCGCGACCTCAAGCCGTCGGGCGATCGCCGAGGAATACCTGATCAACGCCAACGTGCTCAAGTATTTCGACATCACCGTGTGTGGCGACGAAGTCAGCCAGGGCAAGCCTCATCCGGAGATCTTCCTGCGGGCGGCCAGTGCGCTCAATTGCGAGCCGGGACACTGCTTTATGGTCGAGGACTCGGAAAACGGCCTGCTCTCGGCCATCCGTGCCGAAGGGCAGCCGATCCTGATCGAGGACATCAAGCCTCCTGCTCCCGAGGTCAAGGCCGGCGCGCTCAAGGCTTACGGCAACATGCAGGAGTTTCTCGGCGACCTGACCGAATGCATGCCCGACCTCGGCACGCCCGAGCTGACCGAAACCTTCCCCCAGGCGCTCAACCAGTTTCGCGTGGGCATCCACGGCTTCGGCGCCATGGGCGGCGGCTACCTGACGCAGATTTTTTCCCACTGGGACGGCTACACCCGCCCCTGCGAAATCATCGCCGCCACCCGTTCGCGCATGCTGCGTGAAACGGTCGAGGCCTTCGGCCGCTTCAGCGTGCGCTACGGTGCCACGTCCTTCGACCAGACCATCGAAAACCTGCGGATGATCGACATGGACGACGCCGAAGCGGTGATCGATATGTACGACGTCGCGGAGATCGTCGGCCTGAGCCTGCCCGAACCGGCGATCCGCAAACAGGCCGACGTGATCGCCAAGGGCCTGATTCGCCGCTTTGAACGCCGTCGACGCGAGCTGACCATCCTGATCGTGCTGAACAAGGTCGGCGGCGCCGCTTTCGTGCGCCGCCACGTCGAAACGCAGTTGCTGCTCCTGGTGTCCCCCGAGACCTGCCAGCAGATCCTTGAGAAAACCCACTTTGCCGAAACGGTCGTCAGCCGAATCGTCTCGAAGATCTCCAATGAGGCCCTGCTCAGGCAACTACGGATCAAATCGAAGATCTTCCAGAACAGCCTGAGCGACGAACCGACAGCCCCACAGGCGCCGACCACCGCCAAGGCGCCCGAGTACGAACGACTGATCGGTCGCTTCCGGCCCTTCGCCCAGTCCAGCAACGCCCTTAGCCAGATGCACCTGATCCTGTTCAACAGCGAGCCGGACATGCCCCTGTACGTCGAGCGCGGCAGCAACCTGCTTGAGCGACTGCGCCAAGTGAAAACCGTGGAGGACATCACCCAGACCCAGGTGATCAAGAATCTCCTGTGGAACGGCCCCCACGCGATCATTGCCTGGTACGCCAGCCTGTTGGGCTATTCGTGGTTGGGCCAGGGCATGGGTGACCCGCGCGTCAGCGCCCTGGCCGAACGCCTGATCCGGGAAGAAGTCGGCCCGGCCCTGGTCGCGGAAAACCCACAAATGTACGAAGCCGTCGCGGGTTTTTCCAAAACCTTCCTCGAACGCTGCAACACATCCTTTAAAGACCCGTGCACCCGAGTCGGCCGCGACCCTTTGCGCAAACTGCAACGCAACGAACGCATCCTGCGCAGCATCGACCTGGCCCGCAAACACGGGATCGACTCCACCGGCCTGGAATTCGGCACAGCACTGGCGCTGCACTACGCCCTGCGCTCAACGGACAGCAAGGATCAGGAGAGCCAGTTGATGAGAACGCTTTACGAGGAGAGCGGGAGTGTAGAGGCGGTATTGACGTACACGGGAAGCTATAACGGCAAGCCCTATCCGGGGCTGGACCCGGTCAGGGATGCGGGGTTGATCGAGGGTGTTGGCGGACACTTCGAGCGGCTGGTGCAGCCCGACTCCGGGCACTGGGGATGGCCGGTACGGGTTAACCAGGAAGAGGTCTAGCGGTTGCAATGTGTCTTGTCCTGCAATAGGTGTAAATCTTATTCAGGACGAGACAACGACCGATATTTTAAAAGCCAGTGTGTAATCACGCTGACTGCGCCTTTTTCCCGAATCCATTGAGTCCTCCTGAAGATAGGTCAGAAGGTGTAAACCCTATTCAGGACAAGACAACAGAAACAAAAAAGCCCCGTAGCTTATTCAGCTACGGGGCTTTTTCTATGTAATGGCGGAGAGATAGGGACTCACCATACTCAACCGTCAAGCCCAACAAACACTGTATCTACTGGCTTTACCGGTGGTTTTACGTAGAATCTTTACGTAGAAAAACGGAGAAAGCGACCATGCCCAAGGCCAACAATCTGCAACTGCAAGGCGGCACGTATCATGTGCGACTGGACATCCCAAAAGATGTACAGGCTGCATTCGGCGGTCGTCGTATCCTGTCACAGACTCTCAAGACGGGATCGCGCTCGGAAGCGCTACACCTGCGATTACCCATCCTGCACGCATGGTGGAGCCAGATAAACGCCATTCGCGATGGCAAGTTACTGGGGGACGGTTGGCAAGAAGACGTAGTGCAGACCCTTGAAGATTTGGATGCAATCACACAAGGACAGAAACGAGCGCTTGTCGGTGAGACTGCCCCGCCGCTGCCCGATGTCGACCCAGCCTTCAAAGCAAAGCTGCTGAACAGTCCCCGTTTCATGGAAGCGATACGGATGCTTGTTGGCGATCACCTCAAGGACGGGATCGGAGGAAGAGTCCAGCTTCAGGACGAACTGAATAAACGACTCAAGGACATTCTGCAAAAGCGTCTTGGTGCTGACTTCAAGCTCACCAACGAACAGTCCCAGGAACTAGACACACTGGTAAAAGACCCGGCCAGCTACAAAGCTCGCTCTCCCATCACGAAGGTACGTTTAGCCTCATTCCGCACCTACAGGCTTGAGCATCACGTCGCACTCAAGACGGTCGATCAGCAGGAGTCGAAGCTGTTGAATCTGTCGGAGCATCTGCAAACGACTGGCACCTCTCTCGACTTCGATTCTGTGAGTGCTTGGCTACAGGCAATGAAGCTCAGCAGCAAGACTAAGCAGCAGTATTTACTTGCTGGGAGTCAGTTTTGGCAATGGGCAATGACGTATGAACCTCAGTGGCGCCAGTCTTTCAAAGGACATGTAAATCCCTTCGAAAAACACACGCTACCCACACTCAAAGGCAAGGCCAAACTTGAGGCAAAACGAAAGGCTTTAACCGTTGAGGAAGTGGGCACTCTGTACAAAGCTGCGAAGGAACAGAACATAGGCGCGCTGCCAGACCTGATCTTGTTGGGGGTGTATACCGGGGCTCGCATCGAGGAACTGTGTCAGCTTCGTAAGGAGCATTTGATTACTGTCGATGGGGTGAAGATGTTCGATATCGTCGATGCAAAAACCGTCGCAGGAATTCGACAGGTGCCGCTGCATCCCAAGTTAACGGCGCTGGTGGATCGACTCAGCAAAGCTTCTACAGACGGTTATCTGGTGCCTACCGACAGCAACAACAAATATGGGATTCGGTCGGACGCACTGTCCAAGGCGTTTGGCAGGCTGAAAACAACGATGGGTTTTGATCGCACACGGGTGTTCCACAGCATCAGGGCAACGGTAATCACCCAGTTGGTGCGAGCTGACGTGCCGGACAGGCTAATCAACGAGCTTGTAGGCCATGAAACCGGCACGGTGACTTTCGATGTGTATTCGGACGGTTCATCACCGAAGCAGAAGCTCAAAGCCATATCGAAGCTGCCTACCTTAACGACTGTTTAAAAACCATCCGGACTCGACGCCACACCAACAAGACCTTCGACAAGGCAGACAGAACCTCGATAAGCCAACGTACATGAGGTACGACTGTTTCAAAAAGTTAACAGGATTGAAGCACGAGCATGAGCGATTGCGCTGGGGATTTGGTGACCCCTCCAAGGTGAAACGGAACACGAGTGGGAACAGATGAAATAGGCCCACGACACGTACGAAAAGAAGTGAGCATTTGCCCCCAGTGAAACGAGCACTGATCGCCTCCTATATATAGAAGGAATTTGCGGTAGGGTTCGTTTGCGCAAAAAAGGACTTGATTGCAGAAAGCAGCGACAAACGACTTACGCCAGCGAATTGACTGCTTTCTCACTTTCGTTACACAGGGTTATCCACAGGCAGTACGTTGCAATACCCCTCCAAAACGCACTATCTTGTGGTCGCCTCCCTACGAAACCCTACATGTTGGGGTTTACGCCTCTTCTGACTCTCATTTCGTGAGAAATCTCTTTCATCGGAGGGAAGTTGCTCGTCTCAAGAACGCAACGGATGGCGTCAATAAAGCCCCACTAAGGCCCTCAAAAGGCCCTCAGAGGCTCTTTGACATAGTTATTAGGGGTCAGTAGGCGGCAGATAAAAAAAGATGCGGAGAATGCCCCGCAGAGGCTTGCACTGAAATCTTGACTTAGACTAAGATGAGCACACGCAAAAAAGCCGCCCATGTGGGCAGCTCTGTTGAAGATGTTCACGAGCAGCTACGTCACGTTTTTCCGGACATAAACGTAGCTACTCGCCCTCTTCCACATGCGTTAGCACGGTCAAGAGAAGGACGCCATTTAACCGAATTGATGCAATTGCGTCAATTGGTGTTTGATCGGTGGTCGTTCCTGATTTTGAACTGTGCGATTCATTAACTCGCATAAGGAACGTCCATTATGGATAGCTTCGAACGTAACACCGTAGGCCAGAAAACCATCCCTGTCCGTCAGTATCGCCGGTTTCGTTTCGGCGAGTGGGAGGATGTCTGTCACCACCACCGTAGTCCGCCTCGTTAAGGCGTAGCGACAAGCCACCAAGCTTGCGCTGATTTGGTGGCCCTCCCCGCAAGACCGATATTTCCAGTACCTGGCCCCGCCCCGAAAAATCCGAACACCTCTCTGAGCTTCTGAGTTTCGCAACGGAAAAATAAGCTGATGGCCTTTTTTCGGCCGTCATGCTGGCGCTGCTTAACGCTCGCCACTACACCATTATCTGATCGCTGGAAAAGCAGAAATAACCTCACCGCTAGAGGCCCTACAACGCTGTCTCAGCGTCTGTTCAACTCAACTGCTTCGTTCAGCAGGCATGAAAAAGCCCGCTCAAGGCGGGCATTGGGTGCAGCAACGATCCGTCAGAACACGAACTCATGGTAAGTGGCGTCAACCTCAGCCTGAGTGAGACCGACGTACACCATCGTCACGGCGGGGCTTGAGTGGTTCAGCACCTTGCAAATCAACTCGATTGAAACGCCTCCGCTATACATGAGCCAGCCGCGTGTCTTCCTCATGGAGTGGGTGCCGAGCTGGATACTCATCTCATCACCGACAGCCTTGAACGCAGTTGCAACCGCTACACGGCTAACGGCCTTGCCCTTGGCCCGGTTGCTGTCCACCTGAAACAAGAACGTGTGGTCTGGGTGCGCTTTCCTACGGCGTCCGATGATGGTCTTGGCCGAGCTGTTCAAATCAATGGAGCGAGTCTTGCCCGTCTTGGCCTCCTTGATCACCAGCCTATCGCCTTGGACATCCTCAAAGGTGAGGCTCAGCAAGTCACTGATACGAAGTGCGGTATTGATACCGAATCGCCATATGTCTGCATACAAAGGGTTGCCTTTGGCGTTGAGGGTCAGCTTGCGAGAAATCGTCTCGGCCTCCCCCTCTGTTTTCACCGCTTCTACGATGTTCATTCTAATTAACACTCCGTGTGATTTTCCTACGATGTGTTAATTAGAGCATGACATGCATGGCGACAGCAAGAGTTTTAAAGGACTGGCTAATTTACACAATAGTATTCTGTTAATTAGAATCTGTATCGGGTCAGGCTTGGCGTATCTGATTGATCGCCTCGGTGATAGCTGCCGCGTTCTTGTCGATGGTTTTCAGCGCGGTCATGACATTCAAATGAACAACAGGCTCACCCTGTAACCTCACCCACAGGGATAACTCTTCGATTGCGGCGGCTAGGGCGTGCTGGTTGTGAAGTAGGAGGGTCAGCACGTCTGCTGTGGCGATTTTGGCGTCTGAGTTGTCTGGCATGGGGGTCGTCCTTGAGGGATGTGAGGGATGTGAGGGAGCCTAGCGACGCCCTCACGATAAAGCTATTTACCCTTTGAAGGCGTTTTCTTCGGTGGCGGGATTGTCTCCACCGTTGTTGTGTTAGGACGCCGATTAGCTTCTTTGATCGGGATGAACTCCCCAGTCTTTGAGTCCCTACCACGCTTGTTAGCCATGCGCTGCTCCTTAATAGCCTATCGCCACGTCGGCGACACCATCAAAGCTAGTTCAGGAAGGTCTTTACGCAACCTGGCCGGGCGAAAGTGTGCCTTTGCGGAAGTCGGTGATTCCAGCTCAAAACTGCCGTTTTGGCACCAAAACCTCAAGTTGAAGCGTTCTCACCGAATCCAGCTTATCCGTTTTGGCTACAGGCAGCGTAGATGCTGGCTTGTAGCTGAATGCACATCATCAATAGAACCTATCAAAACCACTGACACGATAGGTTTTCATAGGCTTTCACCCCGGTTGTTTTGAGTTTCGACGGAGGTTATGGCGCATGCGGCAATCAGCCAGCAACGTCGTTGCCGTTATAGTAAAATGGGCCGGTTAGGCATCCGCCGACATGAAACCAAAGGAGCGGGAAATGGCACATTACGCAATCGCATTTGATCTCGACACCGTAGCGATGAAGGCTCACGGACTGAGCGATGCCGCAAGAACCAAGATTTACCAGACTGAGATTCCGCTAGCTCTGGCTTCGTGTGGGTTCACCGCACATCCACAAGGCTCGCTGTATCACACCGAAGCAGAACAGAATCCTATCACTGCGATCATGCAGCTACAGTCAACGCTGAGTAACAAAGCGCCTCAGTTCTGCAAGTTTGTGAAGCGCGTTCACGTGTTCCGCATGGAAGAGTGGAGCGATGTAACTTCACTGATTGCGAACAAAGTAGCTGCACCAGCTCCAGATGGAGCTGAGGAACTGGCTGAGCAAGAAGACTTTGATCAAGCCGAAGTGAAAGTAGCGTAACGACCAAACTGGCGGGGTGTAGAGCCCCGCTTGTTATCACCATGGCAGAGGCTCCACCTCATACGCCAGCGTATGGCCCGGTAGCAGCACAGGAATGACATCTTGAACGTCTACAGCGTCCAGCTCAGCAGCGAACTCGCGAGCGTTAGCGAGGAATGAGACAGGGCTTTGCAGGGTTACTTCGCTTCGCTCGCGGGTTGCCAACACCCTTGGACGCTGCACTGGCTCCATCCTAAACACGATTGGCCTGTATGGCGGGATACGCTCGCCATTGTCCACGGTGCTTGTGTGACGCTCTACGAACTCGGTTAGCACGTGGAGGATGGCTTCAACAGGCTTGCCGTGGAGCACGTCAAACACTGCCTGTACCTCTTCAGCGTTGAGGGTAGTTCTACTCATGTGCAACGCAGTGAAGGGGCTGACACGCTTGCAAATCACGTCCAGCACTTCGGTTAGCTCTGGGCGGTGTTGAGCGTGACGTTCAAGCTCCTGGGACAACACATTGAATGGCGTAAGGATGGTTGTCTTAATCTGGAATCCACTCCCCTCCTTCCCTTCTAACTTTGCTTTCATCGCTGACAGGGCCTTGGTGCACATGTCGTCGAGGGCGTCCAAGTGAGCGCGTTGTTCTGGCACTGTTGCGTCAAGGTGATCATGTAGCCAGCTCAGCACCTTGTGGCGTTGAGTTGGTTGAATCTTGGCAATCTTCACGACCTCAGCCACTACGTCAGCACCAAGGAAGGCAATGACGCGTTGCACTGTTTGCTTGCGTGGGGCGCCCTTTTCCACTGAATGGCGAGAGACCAAGGCATTGCGGTTGATGCTCAGGCCGTGGCCCCAATACTTGGTGCCGTGATCTCGATTCAGCGTGGATGGGGCCACTACCAAGTTGTCAGGGTGGAACAGGCCAATAGCATTATGGCCTTGCACCGGGTGAATATGAGAGATAGCGAAATCCTTGGTCTCTCCGTAACGGTTGGCCTTGAGCTTGAGCTTGTACACGCCATATAGGGCTACCAGCGAATCCACGGTGTGGCCTGTGAGGATCTGGAGTGTCCCGGCACGTTCACATTCGTAGGCAAGGTGGTAGAAGAAGGCTGAGGTTGTTGCTTTGGCCACTCGGGATACTCGACGTTTCCCCTTGCTGGCTTCCTTCTGGCACTTCGGAGTGCAATACACTTTCTTAGCGCTGGTGGTGCGAAATCGGGTTTTGCAATGTGGACATGTTGGGCGATGTACAGCTGGTTTACTCTTTTGCGGTGTTGCTGAGGTCATTGAATGCTCCGTCTCGGTTAGCAGGGTATGTAGGCTTAGGGTTGGTTACGCTGTATGCGTGGCGACATTGGCCGCTACAGAAGGCTTCCACCTTCGGTGTCTGGAACTTGGTGGAGCAGTTGCGACATGTGCATGTCTTCATGCTGTGAATACCTCGTATGGAATGGCGGGGTTACCGTCTGGGTGTGTAACGATCCAACGGAGTTGGCCGAAGCGGTTGATCACTTCGCTAACCACAAACTTTCTACGTGTGGTTCCGCACAGGGTCATGGCAGCGGTTAACGCCGCCCCTGATGATTTGAATTCGAATGGCAGCGCCATGCAGTTGTCTCCTATGTAATGGGTAATGTTGTGTGCTCATGCACACGGTTTGATGTCCACTGAAAATGGCTACACCCCTTACAGAACAAGGCGTGTGGCGTTTTGTATCATGCGATACTTCTACTGCGGGCTTCGTTACTTCTTTGATGGTGGTGGTAGTCCGTTATCGCTGTAGATGGCAATGTGCGCTAGTCCTTCCGGCATACCGAACAAAATGCAATCCCATAGCGTCTCAATGACTGAGGGAAGTTGCTGTACAACCTCCACACCGTAGACTTCTGACACATAAAGGGTGCAAGCGCCCCTATGGTCTGTTTGGTTGGCGATTTCGTTGTATTCCATTACTTACCCTCCCTTAGAGCTTGGGAGACTTTCTGATCAACACGATTATTGACGTAGTCACGCATGCTGCTGCGTTCATTACTGAACTGAACCTGAAGTTCATTGTGTTCGATTCGAATCAGGTCAACAGTGCGTTGATTGGCGTTTCGTTCTGCAAGCTGAGCGTACTGCAATGCCATGTTACTTGTGTGATTGGACAGGTAAACGGTGAGACCAGAGACCACCGTTATCTGTAAAAATGCACCAAGCATTATTACTTTGATGATTCCGTTCATTGCACTTCCGTCTGGTTCACGCCGGTCTCTCTTAAGATCTTTCCAATTCCCTGATCAATCATGTCTTTCACTACTGGCCCCATTACATCAGCAACCTGCTTCGGATCGCTAATCTGCGATGCGTTGACTATGATGTTCACAGACGTCGGCTCGATTGTTACGGTGTTGTTAGAGTTGGTTACCGTATTAGGTTCCTGTACGGAAGCACCGGGTTGAGTTGGGTAGTAAGGCTGAGGCCCAGTCATTCTCTGGATCAGGTCTTCAGAGTTGAGCAGTTGAGGAGCGCGAAACTGATGCCACTGATTACTTTCATCCCCCATCTGATCAGAAAGTCGACTAACAAAGTTTTCGAGTTTCATGGTGATGGTGTAAGCGTCAAAGTTCCCTGTTTCCACAGGGCGAATCTTGAGCTTACCTCCACCCCAACGCTCTCTGTTCTCGTCTGCCGCTGATTGATCGTCTTCTACAGAGGCGCCAGTAAAGAAACGACGGAGATTTTCCATCATTCCACCAGTAGCACGAGCATCCAAACGGTCTTGCTCAGGTTCCGGCGTGGATGGTTTTAATCTTGGGCCAAGTGCTTCCCCAACAGTTCCGGGTGCTGGATTAGGGTCTTTCTGCATTGCAGTGGTGGCGGCGGTGCCGTCTGCGTTATGCCCGATCATCCAGCGGATTAGGTTCGTATTGAACTTGGTCAGCCCCTTGTCAAACTCCATCAAAGAGTCTTTGAGCGGCCTCAATGCTTCGGTGAGTTCTCTTTCTGCGGTCAGTCTATCCCCGAGCGCTGCAATCAACTCAGGGTCTCTGTTTACATTCTCACCCTGCAAGTAGCGATCATTCTCAAGCCTCACAGCTTGAGCATCAAGAGAGTGCTTATGACGATCTAGTAACTCTGGAGACTGAGCAACAATGTCACGTAGACCTTGTTGAACCATCGCACCGTTAACCTTGCCATCGTGTTGGGCCTCAAGGACGAAACCGGCTAGTTTGTTCTGATCACCCTTGTAACCAAGAGCCTTGCCGATTGCCTTGTAAAGAATCGTGGTTAGACGAGTACCTAGGGCGTCGGTGAGAGGCCTCAGATCCTGGCCCATGAAGCGATCTTTCGAATACCCTTGATTCAATTGCAATGCAGCCGAGTATTGTTGTGTCTTGTCCAAGTTACCAATACGGAACACGGCGGCTTGATCTTTCTGCAACTGGATTGCATCTTCGAGACTCTTCCCTTGGGCACGGAAGCCCTGAATCATGTTGCTGTATGCGACTGCTGATTCTCGATCAATCTTCATTCCATACTCTTGCGAGTTGGAAATATAGGCTTCTTTGATCCGTGCTCGTTCTTTGTCGTTGTTCCCAGCGGCCAGCAGGGTGTTATCAAACTGTTGGTTGTCAGCGGCTGTTTCCTGACGTAGTTCAATACGCTTGTTCAGATACCCGACAGCGGACACAAGGCCGTACAACCCAGCAGCAGCGGCACCTAAGCCAACGGTGAGACCGCCAAACCCCTGCCCCTCAGGCTCAGCCTGTTTAGCCTTCCAAGCTTCATGGCGCTCAGCAGCGAAGTCGAAACGCTTGGTTTGTTGGTCTGCCCTAACCGCTGCACGCTCCTCCCTGAGCTTGGCCGTCTGTTTCGATTGAACATACTTCTCAGCCATGCGCTCACCACGTTGGCGGGCTGCTGCCATTGCAAGCTCAGCACGTTGCATTGCCGTGGCGTGAGTCGCTGCCTGCTGCTGGAGTTTCACAGTGCGTTCCTGACGACGTTGCAGGATGTCAGCGAGGCGTGCCTCTCGAATCTTTGACTGTTCTACTGTTGCCTGTACACGAGCCCTACCAAGGTCAGTCTTGAGACTCGCTTGCTCGGCGGCGTGTTGCTTACTTGCAAGCACCGCACGCTGTACCTGATCCTTCAATGAGGCTGATTGAAGGAAGGCTTCTTCCCTCTTGCCTGCCGATACCAACTTTTGTTCGGCAAGTTGTGTTGTGAACTGTTGACGGCGAAGCTTCGAGAGTTTCGTTTCTGTAGCAAGTTGCTTCGTTAGAGACTGCTGAACAGCCGCATCAACCTTCAACCCCTCAGACTTAGCAGCGGTGACACCAAACTTCATATTCAGTTTCTTTTGAAGAGCTTCGGCAGATTTACCCAATTGGGTCATTTGCTGTTCTGCCGCCTTTAGCATTTGCATGAAACGGCTAAGCGGGCCTGTCGACACATCGAATACCAGCTTACCGGTTAGGCGGGCGATCTCCTCATTAATACTGCTCATTGGACACTACCCCCAAACGATCTACGGTGACCTGTAGTGCGCTTGCGTTGCTCGAACAACCCAGACACAAGGTTAGTGAATGTAATCACACCACGACTCAGGTGGAGCACTTCACAAGCATCGAAGTAGTGACCACGATTGCACTTGATGTAGTTGTTGAGGATTGTGACGGCTAGCCTATTGCCAGTCACAGCCAGATATACAGAGTCGTCCTCGGCAATCCACCAGAAATACTGATATGCGAAAAACTCACCAGATACACGGCGAAGGTATTGGCGGTAGCCATTGTTGAAAGCGCCGACATTAACGTCACCGGTGAAACGTAGGAGTGTGTAGCATGGGCCACTTTGAAGGGCCTTGAAACGTGACACTGATCTTTCCATTAATTTCCTTCTTTCGTTCTCTTAGCGAGTTCGATTAATTTTTGTGCTCGCACTTTCAACTTAAGCAACTCCACAGCTTCCCGTAGCGAGCCGACAGCGCTCTTAGCTACCTCTGTATACACTGGCAGCGCTTCTTTAGTTAGAGCCTCTGTAGCAGCGAGAGTGGAACTTGCATACTTCTGTCTCAGCAAGAGTTCCGTACCGGACAGCGTAGCCGGGTCGATTAGATGCTTATCAGTCATTCGAGCCACCCAATGCTCTCAATACATCGGCCTCTACTCTGGCGTATTCCGCTGCATCCTCGGCAGCCTTTGCATCCAACTGAGTTTGTTGTTGCTTACGGCGCTCAGCAGCGAGCAATGATTCAACTTCTTTCGCTACAGCAGCGGCTTTCGCTTGAACCAATTGCTCAAGGTAGTTTGTTTCAACGTCGACCATGATTTTGGCGAGTTCTGCCTCTACCTGCTCGGCTGGTTTTTGCAAGGTCAACACTACCCAGTCAAACGTTGGGCCAGCGGTGAGAACGGGGCGGTGCATAACCGCCGCTGATGGCGTGTAGCCCTGACCAAGAAGCTCGGTATACTTATCAAGGGCCTGTTGTAGCCCCTGCACTTCGAAAGTCTCCATCAAGCCCATTAACTCACGGCCTTGGATATTGCACTGGGTGCGATCACGGTAGAACGACTCTTCAATATCTTTGAGTCTTTGTAGATGTGCTGCATCTGGTTGGAATAGCTCACTCATGGTTTTGTTTCCTTCTGATTTTATGGTTTGTGTTTCGATGGGTGTTACGGGTTGCTTATCTTGACGGTGACTTTGCACTCGACACTTGGTAGAACAGAACTTTGCATGTGGTGCTTGGGGTCTTACTGGGAACTTGGTGCTGCACGCAGCACAAGACTGGTATATTACTTTCGCCATAATGGCTCCTCAGGTATTAGGATGTGGCTGTAACGCAGAAAACAGCGCATGAAGAAAAGGCCAAAGTTTTGAGGCTTTGGCCAAGAAGGTGCAACCATGGAGATTGACGCGTAATTAGGTCGAGTTTTAGGCCAACTCCACTCGATGGGGAGTAAGGAAATCCGCGAACGAAGCGAACGGCCTGAGACACTAATCAGCTTGGAGGCTGGTCAGTGAATAATTAAGAAGTTGGGGGGTATATCTGAGGGTGGACCAAGAACTAAAAGAGGATGAATAAATCTCTCTTTATCTTACAACATATTGTACCATGAGAAGCCTGAACTGCCTAGTACCTTCCGTCAGAAATAGCAAGATATATTTTAATAGGCTGACAAACGGTGAGCTCATCACCTTCCTACCGGCAACATGGGCACCTCATCACCCGGCTTTCGAAGGCAAGCAAAGGTGCAACCCGCTCCCTTCAGACCTTCCAGATCTTCCCGCGTAACGACATCTACTTTTGACAGCCCATGGCCGCCACAAGCGAGCACTTGGCAATCTAACTACGCAATAGGGTATGAAGGACGGGGACGCACTGTAGAGGCGCTGAGAAGGTCTGTAGTGACAGGTATTTTACGTAGAATCGTTACGTAGAATCCCAGAATGCAAAAAGCCCCAAGACCTTGATCTATGGGGCTTTTCTATGTATGGCGGAGAGATAGGGATTCGAACCCTAGGTACCGGTGAAGGTACAACGGATTTCGAATCCGTCCCATTCGGCCACTCTGGCATCTCTCCAACGGCGCGCATCATAACAACACTTTTGCCGGAAGCGAACCCCCCAGGCGAAATTTTTTCCGTGCTATCAGATGCTTGCGTCGATTAAAGCGGTACGCCCAGACGATTGGCGACTTCTTCGTAGGCTTCGATGACGTCACCGAGGCCCTGGCGGAAGCGGTCTTTGTCCATTTTCTTGCCGGTAGCCTTGTCCCACAGGCGGCAGCCGTCCGGGCTGAATTCGTCGCCCAGGACGATGGAGCCGTCGGAGAACACGCCGAACTCGAGTTTGAAGTCGACCAGCAGCAGGCCGGCGTCGTCGAACAGTTTGCTCAGGACTTCGTTGACCTTGAGCGACAGTTCTTTCATGCGAACCAGCTGCTCGGCGGTGCCCCAACCGAATGCCACGACGTGGGATTCGTTGATGAACGGGTCGCCCTTGGCGTCGTCTTTCAGGAACAGTTCGAAGGTGTAAGGGTTGAGCTTCAGGCCCTCTTCAACGCCCAGACGCTTGACCAGGCTGCCGGCGGCGTAGTTACGCACGACACACTCGACCGGGATCATGTCGAGCTTCTTCACCAGGCACTCGTTGTCGCCCAGCAGTTTGTCGAATTGGGTCGGCACGCCGGCCGCTTCGAGTTTCTGCATGATGAAGGCGTTGAACTTGTTGTTCACCATGCCTTTGCGGTCGAGCTGCTCGATACGCTTGCCGTCGAACGCCGAGGTGTCGTTGCGAAACAGCAGGATCAAGCGGTCAGCGTCGTCGGTCTTGAAAACCGATTTGGCTTTGCCGCGGTAGAGTTCTTCACGTTTTTCCATGATGGGCTCCGCTTGCTAAGTAGGTGGGCTAGGCGATGTGTCGCCAGTCGAGCCCTGAATCTTGATCGGCCAGTTGCAGCCAGTCCGGGTCGCACCCGAGGGTGTCGACAAAACATTGCCGGGCCAGCTGCGGCAGGTTGTTCTTGCTGCTTAGATGGGCCAGGACCAGGTGTTGCAGGCCTTGCCAGCCCAACTCGGACACCAGGAATGCCGCCTGGTGGTTGTTCAAATGTCCCAGTTCACCGCCCACCCGTTGCTTCAGGAAGTACGGGTAGTGACCGCGAGCCAGCATGTCACGGCAATGGTTGGACTCGATCATCAACGCATCGAGGTCCCGATAGCCGTCCAGCACCTTGCTGCAATACGAGCCCAGGTCGGTCAACAGGCCGAAGCGCCGCTCACCGTCATTGAAGACGTATTGCGTCGGTTCCTGTGCATCGTGGGCCACGGCAATGACTTCGATGTTCAGGGCGCCGATCTGCAATTGCTCGCCGCCGGCCAGGAAGCCCGCGGGTTCAATCGGTTTGCGCATCCCGCGCAGGGTGCCGCGACTGAGGTAGACAGGCAGATTGTAGCGCCGAGACAGCAAACCCACGCCATGCACGTGGTCGGCATGTTCGTGGGTCACGAGTATCGCGCTCAACTGCGCCGGGTTTACACCCAGGCGCAGCAGGCGTTTTTCGGTTTCCCGCAGGGAGAAACCACAATCCACCAGCACATACGTGTCAGCGCTGGCTATCAGCGTGCCGTTCCCTTGGCTACCGCTGCCGAGAACGGCAAAACGCATGTGATCAGCCCAGGTTGTCCTGAATCACGCTCAACACCTTGCGCGCCACTTCTGCCGGCGCAACGGTGTTGATGTTTTTCTCGACGGTGACCTGGACGTTCTCGCCCACCTTGCTCAGACGAACCTGATAACGGTCGGCACGGGCTTCAACTTGTTCCTTGGTCGGCGCACTGCCGAACAGGCTACTGAAGAAACCAGGCTTCTCGTCTTTCTTCTCGGCTTTTTCCGACAAGTTGATGTAGTACAGGCCCAGGCTGCGGTTGATGTCTTCAACACGCCATTCGCCCTGTTCCAGCGCACGACCGACGCTCGACCAGGCGCGATCCAGGTCCGGACCGACGTTCAGGATCGGGTTGCCGCTGCCGTCTTCGCTCAGGCTGACACGGTTTGGCTTATCGGAGTCCTGGGAAGCCAGCATGGAGACCGAACCGCCCTTCTCGGAAATGCGGCTCATGCTCGCGAGCATGTCGTCCACCAGTGCCGCGTCCAGGCCAGTGTTGACCGAACGGCTGGTGAAGTCGACGTCGGCGGTGCTGCCAGCAGGACGCTGGGCGCTGACCACGTAGATTTCACTGGTGTTGCGCTGCACGCCCGGCTCGATGCGGACCCGCACGCGGGTTTCGCTGTCGGCGGCGACGCCAGCCGCGCTCAGGCGCTTGGCCATGGCAGCGGACAGTTCGTCGGAATGTTGCCAGGTGGTGGTGAATTCACCGGTTTGCGGGCGTTGTTCGTCCAGACGGAAACCGTTGTCCTGGAAGAACTGAACAGCCACTGGCCAGACTTCGGCCGGTGGGTGCTGACCCATGACCCAGTGCGAATCACCGCTTTTTTGCAGGGTGTAGTCGCTGGCATCAGCAATCGCCGACAGCGGTTGCGGACGCGGCACGATGTATTCGCCCTTGGCGGTGTCATCGGCCACGTTACGCGGGATCGGCAACAGCGGATCCAGACGTTTGGAGGTGCTGACATTCGGGGGCAGTTGCATCGGTGCAGTCTGTTGCGCTTCCAGGTAATCGCTACCACGGTCACGGAAGTAACCTTCCGGGCCCCAGATCCATCCGCAGCCACTGGTGCTGGAGATAATCAAGGCAAGTGCGGAAAGTCCGGCCATTCGCTTCATGCGTTGTACTTCCTCAATTAAACCAGGACGCCGGACTGGCGCATGGCCTGCCGCAGCGGTTCGTGACAGGCAGCGCTGAGCCAGGTGAGCGGCAGACGGATACCGTCCGGCATCAAGCCCATTTCATGCAGTGCCCATTTCACGGGGATAGGGTTGGATTCGATAAACAGGGTTTTATTGAGCGGCATCAGCTTTTCGTGGATGGCACGAGCAGTCACGGCGTCGCCCTTGAGCGCGGCGTTGCACAGGTCGGCCATGTCACGCGGGGCGACGTTGGCGGTCACCGAGATGTTGCCTTTGCCGCCCAGCAGGATCAGCTCGACAGCGGTGGCATCGTCACCGGAGATCACCAGGAAGTCTTTGCTGACACCGTCGATGATCGCCTTGGCACGGCCCAGGTCGCCAGTGGCTTCCTTGATACCGATGATGTTTTTCACGGTCGACAGGCGGATCACAGTCTCGGCCTGCATGTCGCACGCGGTGCGGCCAGGCACGTTGTACAGGATCTGCGGGATATCGACCGCTTCGGCGATGGCCTTGAAGTGCTGGTACAAGCCTTCCTGGGTCGGCTTGTTGTAGTACGGCGTGACCAGCAGGCAGGCATCGGCGCCAGCGACCTTGGCATTGGTGGTCAGTTCGATGGCTTCGCGCGTCGAGTTGGCACCGGTGCCGGCGATGACCGGGATGCGCCCTGCAACCTGCTTGACCACGTAACGAATCACTTCGATGTGTTCGTTCACGTCTAGCGTGGCCGATTCACCTGTCGTGCCGACCGCCACGATGGCGTGGGTGCCGTTTTGCAGGTGAAAGTCCACCAGTTTGCTCAGGCTGTCCCAGTCGAGACGACCTTGTGCATCCATGGGTGTGACCAGTGCCACCATACTGCCCGCAATCATGCAACCGCTCCTGCCGGAAAAAGAGAGCCGTAATGGTACTGGCGCCAAGATGCTTGTACAAGCGAAGTACTGCGCTGCTGCCATTCCCCTTGGCGCTGCTTTTCGCTACCCTTCAGACTTTGATCGGTACTGATAAGCTCGTACGCCGGGTTCCAGCCTCCATTTTCGGCATCACAAGCCCCGATCCAGCGTTGCCACCCCTCGCTCCGGCCACTCTGGAGCACGTTGCAACCTTCGGCCCGGGTTTTCTGAATTCGTCTGCGCAGGGTCGCCCCCGGCTAAAAAAGCCCGTAGAAGTATCGACCGCTCATCGCTTTAGGAATGCTGCATGTCCACCCCCACAGTTCGCGAACAATTCCTTGTCATCAGTGCCCTCGGCGCCAACCCCATGGAGCTGACTAACGTCCTGTGCCGCGCCAGCCATGAAAACCGCTGCGCCGTGGTCACTTCTCGCCTGACCCGTCATGGCGAGTGCAGTGCCCTGATCCTCGAGATCTCCGGCAGCTGGGACGCTCTGGCCCGCCTGGAAGGCAGCCTGCCAACCCTCGCCAAGAAGCACGCCTTCACAGTCAACGTGGTGCGCAGTGCGGCGCTGGAGAACCGCCCTCAAGCCCTGCCTTACGTTGCCTATGTCAGCTCGGCTTACCGCTCGGACATCATCAACGAGTTGTGCCAGTTTTTCATGGACCACAACGTCGAGCTGGAAAACCTGACCTGCGACACGTATCAGGCGCCGCAAACCGGCGGCACCATGCTCAACGCCACGTTTACCGTGACGCTGCCGGCCGGCGTGCAAATCAGCTGGCTGCGCGATCAGTTCCTGGATTTCGCCGACGCGCTGAACCTGGACGCCCTGATCGAACCGTGGCGCCCACAAAACCCAATGTAAGGAAGCTTTCATGGCCGTTGCTATCGACCAACCGGTTACCGACTTCGAAGCACCCGCCACCAGCGGGCAGACCGTCAGCCTCGCGAGCCTCAAAGGCAAGCAAGTGGTGATTTACTTCTATCCGAAGGACAGCACCCTGGGCTGCACGACCCAGGGCCAGGGTTTTCGCGATCAGTTGGATGCCTTTAAAGCGGCCGACACCGAAGTCTTCGGCGTGTCCCGCGACAGCCTGAAGTCCCACGAGAACTTCAAAGCCAAGCAGGCATTCACCTTCGAGCTGATCAGCGACAAGGAAGAAGCGCTCTGCCAACTGTTCGACGTGATCAAGCTGAAAAAGCTCTACGGCAAGGAATACATGGGCGTTGATCGCAGCACGTTCCTGATCGACAAGGACGGTGTGTTGCGTCAGGAATGGCGCGGCGTGAAGGTGCCGGGGCATGTGGATGCGGTTTTGGCCGCGGCTCAGGCCCTGAATAAGGCTTGATACCGAAAAAGATCGCAGCCTCCGGCAGCTCCTACGCCGATCGCGGAGCTTCTGCAGGAGCTGCCGCAGGCTGCGATCTTTTTGCATCACCATCGTTCTAGAGCAGCGGCGCCACCACCGGCTCCTTGCGCGGCCAGGCATCCAGCACTGCCTTGAACAGTGTCGCCAGGGGAATCGCAAAGAACACCCCCCAGAAGCCCCACAAGCCGCCAAACAACAGCACCGCACAGATGATCGCCACCGGGTGCAGGTTGACCGCCTCCGAGAACAGCAGCGGCACCAGCACGTTGCCATCCAGCGTCTGGATGATCCCGTAGACCGCCATCAGGTAGATGAACTGATCACTCCAGCCCCACTGGAACAACGCGATCAGCAGCACCGGCACGGTCACCACCACCGCGCCAACGTAAGGCACCACCACCGACACACCGACCAGCAACGCCAGCAGCGCCGCGTAATTGAGGCCCAGCGCGACGAACGCGATGTAGGTCACCCCCCCACAAATGATGATTTCAATGACCTTGCCGCGAATGTAGTTGGCGATCTGTCGGTTCATCTCTTGCGCAACCCGGGTAATCAGCGCCCGCTCACGCGGCAGGTAGCCGCGAACCCACTGCCCGATCATTTCCCGGTCCTTGAGGAAGAAAAACACCAGGATTGGCACCAGCACCAAATAGATCATGATGTTGACCAGCAGCGGCAGGCTCGACAACGAGAATGTCAGCGCCCACTGACCGAACTTGCCGATTTCACCCCGGGCCACTTCAATGGCTTGCAGCACCTGCTCGTCGGACACCAGATGCGGATAGCGTTCGGGTAACAGCAACAACAGCGACTGCCACTTGGCGAGCATGCCGGGCAGCTCGTTGAACAAGGTGATCAACTGATGCCAGAGCAACGGCACCACCACCACGATGAACACCAGCAACAACCCCATGAACAACGCGAAGACCAGCCCCACGGCCACACCACCGGGAACGCGCAGGCGTTCAAGGGTAACGACCAGTCCCTGCATCAGATACGCCAGCACCATCCCGGCCAGCACTGGCGCGAGCATGCCGCCCAACGTGAGCACCGCGGTAAACCCCAGGATCAACAGCACCGCCAGCACCACGGCCTCTTCGTCGGAGAAGTAGCGCTGAATCCAGTCGCGTAACACTTTGAACATCAATAATCCTTAGGAACGAACGCAGCCGGTTTCAGGCTTTTTTCAACCAATAGCGGTAAACACCCGCCTCGTCTTCTTCGAGCAGCAGCGTATGACCGGCCAATCGGGCAAAGGTGCGGAAGTCGCGCTGAGAACCCGCATCCGTGGCGATGACCTTGAGTACCGCACCGCTGGCCATGCGATTGAGCTCAAGTTTGGCCTTGAGCAACGGCAACGGACAATTCAGGCCACTGGCGTCCAGTTCCGCGTCATGGGCTACAGCATCGGTCATTGCATCACTCCGGATCAGGTGGTTGAGCGGCCTAGAATATCTGGTCCGAAGGCCGGTGTCCGGCTACAGTAAGGTCTTTGTCGACTAAGGCTTTGTGCATGACTTTTTTGCGCCCTACCCTGCTGACGCTCGCTTGCCTGCTTGCCTCACCAGGCTTCGCCGACGACCTGCCGTCACTCGGTGACGCCAGTTCTGCCATTGTCTCGCCGCAACAGGAATACCAATTGGGCCGCGCGTGGCTGGCAATGTTGCGCAGCCAGGTATTGCAGCTCAATGATCCGCAGCTCAAGGATTATGTCGAATCCAGCGTCTACAAACTGGTGGAAACCAGCCAGGTCACTGACCGGCGCCTGGAGTTCATCCTGATCAACAGCCCGCAGCTCAACGCCTTTGCCGCGCCGGGCGGGATCATCGGGGTCAACGGCGGCTTGTTCCTCAATGCCCAGACCGAAGGTGAATATGCTTCGGTGCTGGCTCACGAATTGGCTCACTTGTCGCAACGCCACTTCGCCCGTGGCGTCGAAGCCTCGCAACGCATGCAACTGCCGATGATGGCCGCCCTGCTGGCCGGGATCGTGATTGCCGCCGCTGGCGCCGGTGATGCAGGGATCGCCACCATTGCCGGTACCCAGGCAGCAGCGATCCAGGAGCAACGGCGCTTCTCGCGCCAGAACGAACAGGAAGCCGACCGGATCGGCATCCTCAACCTGGAAAAGGCCGGTTACGATCCGCGCTCGATGCCAAACATGTTCGAGCGCTTGATGCGTCAGTACCGCTTCGACGCCAAGCCACCGGAATTCCTGCTGACTCACCCGGTGACCGAGTCGCGAATCGCCGACACCCGTAACCGTGCCGAACAGGCCAAACCGGGCGGCATCGAAGACAGCATGCGTTACCAACTGATTCGCGCACGGGTGCAACTGATCTACGAAGAAACCCCTGGCCTGGGCGCCAAACGCTTCCGAGCCCAGTTGGATGAGAACCCGAAAAACGACGTCGCGCGCTACGGCCTGGCCATCGCCCAGATCAAGGGTGGCCAATTGAACGAGGCACGGGAGAACCTCAAGCTACTGCTGGCCACGGCGCCGAACGAGATTATCTACAACCTGGCTCAGGTCGATCTGGACATCACCAACAATCGCCTGCCTGAGGCCCAAACGCGGGTTGACCGACTGCTGACCCAGTATCCGGGCAACTACCCGCTGAACCAGGTCCGTGTCGACTTGCTGCTCAAACAGAACCGTACCGCCGATGCTGAAAAAGCCCTGGAAAACCTGCTCAAGTCTCGTCCGGATGATCCGGATGTCTGGTACATGGTGGCGGAGACTCGCGGCCTGTCGGGCAACATCATCGGCTTGCACCAGGCTCGCGCCGAATACTTCGCTCTGGTCGGCGATTACCGCCAGGCTATTCAGCAACTGGACTTTGCCAAGCGCAAGGCCGGCAGTAACTTCCCCTTGTCGTCACGGATCGATGCACGGCAACGAGAGCTGATGGAGCAGGAGCGCATGATCAAGGACATGATGGGCTGACGACGTCGAAAAAACCCAGGCACAAAAAAACCGCCTCTTTCGAGGCGGTTTTTTATTCAGCCAACAACCGGTTTATTCAGCCAGTTTGAAGGTGATGAAGCTGGCACGACCTTGACGCAGAACCCGCATCGACACCGAGCGGTTCTTTGGCAATGCCTTGGCGATCTCGGTGAACTCCTTGGTGGAGCCGATCGCCTGGTTGTTCAGGTGAGTAATCACATCACCTGGCTGCAAGCCGATCAGCGAAGCAGGACCGTCCTGGACGTCCTTGATCACCACGCCGCCCTTGAGGTCGTTGGCTTTCTTCTGCTCATCGGTCAGCTCGGCAACGGAAACACCCAAGCGGTTGCTGCTGCCCTCAACCCCGGATTTCGCCTTCGCATCCAGCTCTTTGCCTTCCTCCGGGATTGCGCCGACGGTCAGCTCGACATTCTTGCGCTTGCCCTCGCGGATCACTTCAAGATTGGCCTTGGCGCCTGCCTTGAGTGCGCCGACCAGATGTGGCAGATCAGCAGACATGACGATCGGTTGACCGTTCATGCTCAAGATCACGTCGCCCACCTGCAGGCCACCCTTGGCCGCCGGGCCGTCATCCTGGATCTGAGCCACCAGCGCACCGGCCGGTTTCTCCAGGCCGAATGACTCAGCCAGGTCCTTGTTCACCTCCTGAATCACGACACCCAACCAGCCTCGGCTGACTTTGCCGCCGCTTTTCAGTTGATTGGATACGTCCATCGCGACATCGATCGGGATCGCGAACGACACACCCATGAAGCCGCCCGAACGGGTGTAGATTTGTGAGTTGATCCCGACCACTTCACCGTTCAGGTTAAACAGCGGGCCACCGGAGTTGCCCGGGTTGATCGGCACGTCGGTCTGGATGAACGGGACATAGTTTTCGTTCGGCAGGCTGCGACCGATGGCGCTGACGATGCCTTGGGTCACGGTGTGGTCAAAGCCGAACGGCGAACCGATGGCGACAACCCACTGGCCGGCCTTCAAGTCCTGGGATTTGCCGAGCTTGAGAACCGGCAGATCCTTGCCTTCGATTTTCAGCAGCGCCACGTCGGAACGCGGGTCGGTGCCGATCAGTTTAGCTTTCAACTCACTACGGTCGGCCAGGCGGACAAGAATTTCGTCGGCATCGGCAATCACGTGGTTGTTGGTCAGGATGTAGCCATCAGGCGAGATGATAAAACCCGATCCCAGGGACTGCGCTTCGCGCTGACGATCACCGCGAGGCGAACGTTGTTGCGGCATGCCGCGCTCGAAGAACTCGCGCAGCGCTGGCGGCAGGCCTTCAAGATCCGGCATCTGGTTCGACACTTTGCGATCAGGCAGTTTCTGCGTGGTACTGATGTTCACCACCGCAGGCGAGGCCTGTTCGACCAGTTGCGTGAAGTCAGGCAATTCGGCCGCTTGAGCAGAGACCGCCTGACCGAGCACCAGCACGGTGGCAAAAATGGAGAGGTAAGACTTCAAGCGTGGTATCGACATACGGCTCCCGTTACGACGAGCATGGTTAAGCGATATGGAGCAAGGAACACCGGGAACGATACGCCGGTATTTTTGTTCCGGGAACAACAAACAAGGCCAGAGCCGTGAGGCTCTGACCTATAGAAAAATCCAGGGGTATTTGCAAATTGAAATGCTCACCAAACATTTCGACATCTCAATGGTGGAATGGGCATCGCTGACCTCTCGCACAATCAAACTGCCGATCCATGAGCATCACCATTCAGCTCACTGTTTGGCCGTAACAGCATCGGAGCGCATGGACAGCGCAATGCGTTCGGCGGTACCGATAGGGATTTCACCGACCACGGTCACCATGATCTCACCTTGAGGCGTGGTCAAGCGTCGGGATACCGCAACGGTTGGACCCAGCTGGGTACGAGTATCGGTGACGGTAGCGCCATTCAACGGCTCAAGAAACACCGAGAAGCGGGCCAACCCATCGTCGTACATCAAGCTGCTGACCTGAGTTTTGGTCTCAGGGTCTTTGCGCGAGGAACTGCTACTGAGTTCGAAACCTGGCGGTAACCAGTCCGAATGCCAGACTTCGGCGGTTTTAAGTGCCTCAGCCTTGTCAGGCTCCAGGGATACTGTCTTGCAATCAGGACCTGCCTGCAAATCTTTGTCTGATGGGGCATCGGTGGTATCCAGTTGCGTGAACTGGAATCGCTCGAGCAACTGCCCCTTGTCATTCAGCAGCAATGACTTGAGGGGCAAGCCGGTCTCCTTGTCCAGGTGCAACTCGAAACCGTAACGATGCTGGTCACGCGGCGTCAGTGAAACGATCACCGCCGAACGCCCAGCCACACGCGACTTGCCGATGACGGCAAGGTCGTACCAATTCTTGAGCTTTTGTGGATCGAGTGCACGAGCAGCAGATTTGGGAGACTCCCCCAGCCCCGCTATCAGGGTGCCGCTGACGCATTGAGTATGCCCATCAATGCGCACGACTTCCTGTGCCGAGCCGTCGAGCTGGAGCAAACGCTCGCGGACCTTGCCATCCTGGACGCGGTGCCAGATGTTATGGGTAGAAAAACTACCGTTACGCTCGTAAACAAAAGTACCGTGAAAGCTTTGCGTTTGCTCGGCCTGTCCCAGACGGGTCAACCAGTCCTGGGCTTCATCAGCGTGGGCTGGAACAACAAACCAGCCACCAAGCAAGAGCGTAAGTAGAGGTATGGCGCGCATGATCCTCCTTAACGGTTTTCCAAGCTTGCTGCACGAGCGTAAGGCAGAGCACTTTCAGTGCCTTTCAAGGCGGCCTGTTGAGCATGTTGGCGCAAGTAGCCTGGCAGACGCTGATCGTGCCAGCCCGGCTGACCTTGCAATACGCCGTTGGCCATAGGGCCAGTGGCTTCCGAACTCTCACTGTAGCCTGCCAATACAGCTGGGCCCTTGACCTGAGGAACGGCCAGAGCAGGCTGATTGGATTGCTGAGCCAGTTCGACGCCAGCAATTTCGTCCTGGTTGTACAGACGAACACCTGCCAGTACAGCGACGGTCACCGAAGCAGCGACGGCCAGACGACCCAGGCTGCGCCATGGACCGCGAGATGCCTTGGCCGGGACGGCTTCGTCTTCCAGCGCAGCAGAAACTGCCGCAGCGATGTCCAGACGTGGAAGCAGCAGATCCTTATGCATGACTGCCCGAGCGATCTGGTAACGAGCCCAGGTATCGCGGGTTTCAACATCGTCAAAGGCATTCAGTACCCGACGCAATTCCAGCTCATCCGCTTCGTTATCCATCACTGCGGACAGCGATTCCTGCAGGGCTTCACGACTCATGGCGTTCCTCTCTTGGCTGTCGCCGCTGTCTCAGTTTTCCTGCAACAACGGCTGCAGGGCTTTATCAATGGCTTCCCGAGCCCGGAAAATCCGGGAACGCACGGTACCCACCGGACACTGCATAACCGCCGCAATGTCCTCGTAACTCAGACCATCGAATTCACGTAAAGTTAAGGCCGTACGTAAATCTTCTGGCAGTTGCTGAATGGTTCGATGGACGGTGCCTTCGATCTCATCCCGCAGCAATGCGCGTTCTGGCGACTCGAGATCCTTGAGGCCATGATCGCCATCGTAGAACTCTGCGTCTTCGGAACTGACATCGCTATCCGGCGGCCGGCGGCCGCGTGAAACCAAATAGTTTTTCGCCGTGTTGATGGCGATGCGGTAAAGCCACGTATAAAACGCGCTGTCTCCGCGGAAATTACCAAGTGCACGGTACGCCTTGATAAAGGCTTCCTGTGCGACATCCTGGGCTTCATGGGTGTCGTGCACGAAACGCACGATCAACCCGAGAATTTTGTGCTGGTATTTCAGCACTAGCAGATCGAAAGCTCGCTTGTCGCCGCGTTGGACGCGCTCGACCAGCTGCTGATCCTCTTCCTGGGTTAGCATGAACACTCCTCGATAAGCTCGAAGGAGGCGTGCATAACTAAACGACCAGACTTGCAAACATAGACTCGGGCTTTTCGCAAAAGTTCTCCCCTTCAAGCAAGTTTCCTGCGGGCTCTGATTTGGCACGCACGAAAAACGCAGCTCGGGATAACCCGGCTGCGCGAATAATCTTGTCATCGGATTCGCCGGCAAGGACCAAACAGCAGGTCCCGCTCTGAAGCCGACACTGTCCCTTGATTCAGACAACCAGCTATTGATCTTGGGCCTTTGGCAAAAGTTCCAAATATTTATAGCCGGGTGCAACCGACATTGTGCGACTGCGAAGCGAAAAAGACTGTTAAATCCTCGATACAGTCGCCTTGTCGCCGAACCGGTGAAAAAAACTTCCGACGAAGCGTCCGGTCTTTTCCGTCACAGTAGTTTCACAATGCCATGTAGGCCCGGCTATTGTGCCGCTCCCCCCTCTATATACTAGTGGGCTGTGTGGCTGCCTGACTCGCCGATCCAGGAGTCTTGCGCCAACCCCGACCCGGGTCGCTTTGAGCGGAATCCTGAAATGAGCCAACAGTTTCAACACGATGTTCTGGTCATTGGCAGCGGCGCTGCCGGTTTGAGCCTTGCGCTGACCTTGCCTGATCATCTGCGCATCGCCGTATTGAGCAAAGGCGACCTCGCCAATGGCTCGACTTTCTGGGCCCAGGGCGGTGTCGCTGCCGTGCTGGATGATACCGACACCGTCGAGTCCCACGTCGATGACACGCTCAATGCCGGCGGCGGCCTGTGCCATGAAGACGCTGTGCGGTTTACCGTCGAGCACAGTAAAGAAGCCATCCAGTGGCTGATCGACCAGGGCGTTCCGTTTACCCGCGATGAACAGTCTGGCACGGAGGACGGCGGTTTCGAGTTTCACCTGACCCGCGAAGGCGGCCACAGCCATCGGCGCATCATCCACGCTGCCGACGCCACCGGTGCGGCGATCTTCAGAACCTTACTGTTCCAGGCCCGACAACGCCCGAACATCGAACTGCTGGAACAGCGCGTTGCGGTCGACCTGATCACCGAAAAACGCCTGGGCCTGGAAGGCGACCGTTGCCTGGGCGCCTACGTACTCAACCGCGCCACCGGTGAAGTCGACACCTACGCCGCCCGCTTCGTGATCCTCGCTTCCGGTGGCGCCGCCAAGGTCTATCTCTATACCAGCAACCCTGATGGCGCTTGCGGAGATGGCATTGCCATGGCCTGGCGTTCGGGCTGCCGCGTGGCAAACCTGGAGTTCAACCAGTTCCACCCTACGTGCCTGTATCACCCTCAGGCCAAGAGTTTCCTGATCACCGAAGCCCTGCGCGGCGAAGGTGCGCACCTGAAGCTGCCCAATGGCGAACGCTTCATGCAGCGTTTCGACCCGCGCGCCGAACTGGCGCCACGTGACATCGTTGCCCGGGCCATCGACCACGAGATGAAGCGCCTGGGCGTCGACTGCGTCTACCTGGATATCAGCCACAAGCCCGAAGCATTCATCAAGACCCACTTTCCGACGGTGTACGAGCGCTGCCTCGAATTTTCCATCGACATCACCAGGCAACCGATCCCGGTAGTCCCGGCAGCGCACTACACCTGCGGCGGCGTGATGGTCGATCAACAGGGCCGCACCGACGTGCCGGGCCTGTATGCCATCGGCGAGACCAGCTTCACCGGCCTGCACGGCGCCAACCGCATGGCCAGCAACTCGCTGCTGGAATGCTTCGTCTACGCCCGTTCGGCGGCGGCGGACATTCTCGAGCAGTTGCCGCAGGTTTCGATCCCGACCGCCCTGCCTGTCTGGGACGCGAGCCAGGTGACCGACTCCGACGAAGACGTGATCATTGCGCACAACTGGGACGAACTGCGGCGCTTCATGTGGGACTACGTGGGCATCGTGCGCACCAACAAGCGCTTGCAACGGGCACAACACCGGGTGCGGCTGCTGCTGGACGAAATCGACGAGTTCTACAGCAACTATAAGGTCAGCCGGGATTTGATCGAGTTGCGCAACCTGGCTCAAGTAGCGGAATTGATGATCCAGTCAGCCATGGAGCGCAAGGAAAGTCGCGGTCTGCATTACACCCTCGACTACCCGAACATGTTGCCTGAGGCACTGGACACTATTCTGGTGCCGCCCACCTACGCCGGCTGAAACAGAGTCGAACCCGCAGGCGTCGGTGCAGATCCGCCGCCTGCGAATCCTGCGGCACACAAATAGTTCTGACCCGGCGCTCGCCGCGCAGACGAAACCGCAGTATTACGACCAACGGTAACGCGAGGCTGTCCGGCCTTAGCTGGACCGGCTGCCAACCCTCGGCCTGACTCCACAACTGCCAGCCATCGGCATCGCGGCGTAAACCGCGAAATGCCTGCGGGTGCGTCAGTAAAATCTGCCGTGGCAATGCCCAAAAGCCATGAGCCAGACACAACAAAACACCGAGCGAACTTGCCCAGAGCGGTATGGAGAAAAGAAATAGCGAGCCCAGCGCGAACAGCTGGGCCGCAAGATACGCCGCCAGCAATTGCCGTGAGGCATGCCAGCGGCATTCGAACGCATTACTTGGGCTGGACACGATCCAGGATCATGCGAACCATGCGCTGAAGCTCCGGATCTTCCGATTCGGCGCGCTCCATGAACCAGCCGAACATGTCCTGATCTTCGCATTCGAGCAGCTTGCGGTAGCAATCACGGTCGACATCATTGAGGTGCGGATAGACCTCTCTCACGAACGGCACCAGCAGCACGTCAAGCTCGAGCATGCCGCGGCGGCTGTGCCAGTAGAGGCGATTCAGTTCAACATCTTCGACCATGGAGCGCTCCTCAAATAGGCGGCAAGTATACAGCCCCGCGCCCGGTCGAACAGTCGGCTTTGGTCGGCCCTTCTCGAGCTTTTGTAAACTACCCATTTCATGGGCGCCCCCTTATGATGTCTCCCAGACTCTTTACCCTGCGATGACCCATGGCCGACTCTGCTTTTTTCTGCACCCTGTCACACGAAGGCGTTCTCGCGGTCCGCGGCGCGGATGCCGGCAAATTCCTGCAAGGCCAATTGACCTGCAACCTCAACTACCTGAGCGACTCCCAGGCCAGCCTCGGCGCCCGTTGCACCCAGAAAGGCCGGATGCAGTCGAGTTTCCGCATTCTGCTGGAAGGCGACGGCGTTCTCCTGGCCATGGCCACCGAGCTGCTGGAGCCGCAACTGGCGGACCTGAAAAAATACGCAGTGTTTTCCAAATCCAAACTGACCGATGAAAGTGCTGCCTGGGTGCGTCTGGGCCTCGATCATGGCGATGCGGCACTGCGCAGCCTGGGTCTTGAGCTGCCGGCCGACACCGACAGCGTTGCGCGCACCGACGGCCTGATCGCCATTCGTGTTTCACCGGAACGTGCCGAACTCTGGGTTGCCGCCGATCAAGCCGACGTCATCAAGGGCAAGCTGTCCGCCCTGCTGGCCGAAGGCGATCTGAATCAATGGCTGCTGGGCCAGATCCGCGCCGGGATCGGCCAGGTCATGCCGAGCACCCGTGAGCTGTTCATCCCGCAAATGCTCAACCTGCAAGCCGTTGGCGGCGTGAGCTTCAAGAAAGGCTGCTACACCGGCCAGGAAATCGTCGCGCGAATGCAGTACCTGGGCAAACTCAAGCGCCGGCTGTACCGCTTGCAACTCGATGGCAGTGAATTGCCGGAGCCCGGTACCCAGCTGTTTTCCCCGAGCCACGGCAGTTCCATCGGTGAAGTGGTGATTGCCGCACGCGGCAAACAAAACATTGAACTCCTGGCCGTACTGCAAGCCGAAGCAGCAGAGGGCGGCGACATTCACCTGGCAGCGCTCGAAGGCCCTGCCCTGCACTTGCTCGACCTGCCCTACATGCTGGATCGCGATAAAGAAATCCAGCGTTAACAGCAGTATTTTTTTGCAAGACCCTAGAGAACAGAAATGAGCGAGCTGGCGGATAAGGTCCAACAGGATTTGGTTGAGGCCATCGATAACGATGATCTGGTTCTGCCAACACTACCGGAAGTGGCCCTGCAAATTCGCAAGGCCGCTGAAGATCCGGAAATCAGCGTAAGCACCCTGAGTAAAGTAATCGGCCGCGATACCGCGCTGTCGGCGCGCCTGATCAAAGTGGTCAACAGCCCGTTGCTGCGTGCGACCCAGGAAGTCACCGACCTGCACACGGCCATCACCCGGCTGGGCGTGAACTACAGCAGCAACCTGGCCATCGGCTTGGTGATGGAACAGATTTTCCACGCCCGTTCTGAAGTGGTGGAACAGAAAATGCGCGATGTCTGGCGCAAAAGCCTGGAAATCGCCGGGATCAGTTACGCGCTGTGCCGCAGCTATACCCAGCTCAAGCCGGATCAGGCTGCGCTGGGCGGGTTGGTACATCAAATTGGTGTACTGCCGATCCTGACGTACGCCGAAGACCACTATGAACTGCTCTCGGACCCGGTCAGTCTCAACCATGTGATCGACCGCATTCATCCGTTGCTCGGCGACAAGCTGCTCAGCGTCTGGGAATTTCCGGAGATGCTGGTGAAATTGCCGGGGCAGTACCTGGACTTCAAACGTGATTCCGGGCGGGTCGATTATGTCGACCTGGTACAGGTCGCCAGCCTGTATTGCCACAAGGACACCGACCACCCGCTGGCCCGCATAGATGTGCTCAATGTTCCGGCGTTCAAGAAGCTGGGGATTGATCCAGAGAATGAGGCGATGTGCAGGGATCTGGAAGAGTCGCGGTCGATGTTTTATTGATTGTGAACACTTCCCTCCGTAGGAGCTGCCGAAGGCTGCGATCTTTTGACTTTGATCCTGGCGCCTGACGGATCGCTGAAGATCAAAAGATCGCAGCCTTCGGCAGCTCCTACGGGGCAATCACCCTGCCGATCACTCCCCTGCCATAAAACTCACCCGAACCTTCAACCCCGCCGTCTCCCCGTCGTGCAGGCTGATCTGCGCCAGGTGCGCGCGGCAGATCTCACCGACAATCGCCAAGCCCAACCCTGATCCCGCGACCTGCTGGTTGCGTCGATAAAAGCGCTCGAACACCCGATCGCGCTCTTCAAGGGGAATCCCGGGGCCATCGTCCTCGACCTCCAGCACCGCTGGCGCCGTGACACGCAGGATCACGTTGCCGCCCGGCGGTGTGTGAGCCAGCGCGTTGTCCACCAGATTGCTCAACAATTCGTTCAACAGTGTCGGTTCACCCCGCAGCCACACCGGTTCGTCCGCCTCCAGTGCCAGCGCCACGCCGCGTGCATGGGCCAGCGGCGCCATGGCCATGCCCAGTTCCCGGGCCAACTGGCTCAAGTCCAGCAACTGCGCACCGCCCTCGGCAATCGCCCGCGCGCCGTTTTCGACCCGAGCCAGGGAAAGCAACTGATTGGCCAAGTGCGTCAGGCGATCCGTTCCTTGGGCGGCGGTTTCCAGGGTGCTGCGCCAGATTTCGGGTTCGCTCGCGCGCAAGCCCAACTCCAGTCGTGCCTTGAGCGCCGCCAGCGGTGTACGTAATTCATGAGCGGCATCGGCGATGAACTGCGCCTGACGCTCAAACTGCCCGCGCAGGCGTTCGGTAAAGTGATTGAGCGCTCGCACCAGCGGCCACAACTCACGCTGCACTTCCACCAGCGGCAATGGCCGCAGGTCATCAGACTGGCGCTCTTCCACTGCGGTGCGCAAACGCTCCAACGGACGCAACGCCGCGCTGACCGCAAACCAGACGATCATCAGTGCGCCAATCGCCAACATGCCCAGCCGCAGCAAGGTATCCGCCGCGAGGCTGCGCGCCATGCGCACTCGCGCCTCATCAGTCTCCGCCACACGAATTTCCGCCATGCCATTCATGTTCGGTTCGATCACGGCTTTGAGCAGACTGACCACCCGCACGTTCTGCCCCTGGTACGTGGCGTCGTAGAAACGCGCCAACGCCGGGTAGTCGTCGGTGCGCGGCGTTCCCGGCGGCGGTCCGGGGAGGTTTTCGTAACCGGAAATCAGCTTCTGATGGATGTCGTTGACCTGGTAATAAATTCGCCCGGCACTGTCGTAGGCGAAGGTATCTAGGGCGACGTAAGGCACGTTCGCGCTGAGGCTGCCATCGCGCTGGGACAGGCCCGCGGCGATGGTCCGCGCCGAAGCCAGCAAGGTCCGGTCATAAGCGGTGTCGGCCGCTTCGCGACCGTTCCAATACGCGCTCAGACCGCTGGCCAACATCAGCACCACCAGCAATAGCGCCAGGTTCCACAGCAACCGCCAGCGCAGGCTGCTGGGCTTATGCATCGCGGCTTTCCAGTAAATAACCGAGGCCACGGAAGGTCACGATTGCAACGGGTTGGCCATCGAGTTTCTTGCGCAAGCGGTGAACGTAAATTTCGATGGCGTCGGGGCTGGCCTCTTCGTCCAGGCCAAATACCTGGGACGCCAGTTGTTCCTTGCTCATCACCCGACCGGGGCGGGCGATCAGCGCTTCGAGCACGGCTTGTTCGCGAGAGGTCAGGGTCAGCAATTCTTCGCCGAGGGTGAAGCGTCGCGTGTCCAGGTCATAGGCCAACACGCCACAGCGCTGCTGCCGCTCACCACCTAAAACGCTGCGCCGCAGCAAGGCTTTGACCCGGGCTTCGAGCTCGGTCAGTTCGAAGGGTTTGGCGAGGTAATCGTCGGCGCCGAGGTTCAGGCCATGGACCCGGTCCTTGACGTCGCTGCGGGCAGTCAGCATCAACACCGGCAGGTTTTTACCCTGGGCCCGCAGACGCGCCAGCACTTCAAAACCATCCATGCGCGGCAGGCCGACATCGAGGATCGCCATGGCGTATTCCTCGCTGCTCAAGGCCAGGTCGGCCGCCACGCCGTCGTGCAAAACATCCACGGTCAAGCCGGTGCTCTTGAGCGCCTGGGCGACACTTTCGGCGAGCTGCAGATGGTCTTCGACGAGCAGGACACGCATGGATTTTTACCTCGTTCAGAGATGGTCGACGCCATTCTTTGGCGCGGAGTTTACAGCCGCAACCGCTGCTGTGAAGCCCGAAAACCGTGAAAGTCAGCTGAAAGGTTAGCGAAAGGTTGGCCGGTTAGAGTCCAGCCACGGACAGTTTCGACTGCCCGTTGCCATTGCCACTGGCAAGTACGAAAAACGCCACGAAGCGTTTTCGCCAATAAGAACAATAACGGAGTACTTCACGATGCTGTCCATGCAGCTTCAGGCTCGCCCGCCTGTTCGTTTTTCCCGCCTCAGCCAGACCGCCCTTGCCAGTGCCGCCGCCTTCGCCGGCTTTTCGCCGTTGAGCCAGGCTGCCTTCTTCGAAGACAGTAAGGCAACACTGGAAACCCGCAACATGTATTTCAACCGCGACTTTCGCGATGGCACCAGTGCCCAGCAATCCAAGCGTGACGAATGGGCCCAGGGGTTCATGCTCAATCTGCAATCGGGTTACACCGACGGCACCGTGGGGTTCGGTGTCGATGCGCTGGGCATGCTGGGGGTCAAGCTCGATTCGAGTCCCGACCGCACCGGCACCGGCCTGTTGCCGACCCACGATGACGGTCGCGCGGCCAATGAGTACTCCAAACTTGGCCTGACCGGCAAAGTGAAGATCTCCGCCACCGAACTGAAAATCGGCAGCCTGATCCCGGAGCTGCCGATCCTCAAGCCCAACGACGGGCGCATCCTGCCGCAGACCTTCGAAGGCGGCCTGCTGACCTCCAAAGAGATCAAGAACCTGACCTTCACCGGCGGGCGACTGAATAAAGCCAAGGACCGCGACAGCACCGACTTCGAGGACATTGCCCTCAACAACAAGAACAGCCGTTTTGCCGGAACAGTCGCTGGCAAGCACTTCGACTTTGGCGGCGTGGACTACAAGCTCACCGACAAAATCACCGGCAGCTACCACTTCGCGCAACTCGATGAAGTCTACAACCAACACTTCCTCGGCGTGGTCGCCTCGCAACCGTTCGGCCCCGGCACCTTCGGCACCGACCTGCGACTGGCCATCAGTGACGACCAGGGCGCGGCCCGTGGCGGCAAGATCGACAACAAGTCCCTCAACGGCCTGGTGAGCTATGCCTTGAGCGGGCATAAATTCAGCGCCGGTTATCAGCACATGTCCGGCGACAGTGCATTCCCGTATGTCGATGGCAGCGATCCATACCTGGTCAACTTCGTGCAGATCAACGACTTTGCCGGTGCCCAAGAGCATTCCTGGCAAGCGCGCTACGACTTTGACTTCGCCAAACTGGGCGTTCCTGGCCTGAGTTTCATGAGCCGGTACCTGAGCGGTGACAACATCAAGCTCAAGAACGGTGAAGAAGGCAAAGAGTGGGAGCGCAACACCGAGATCAAATATGTTGTACAAAGCGGCGCGCTCAAGGACGTCGCCGTACGCCTGCGTAATGCCACCTACCGTTCCAACTACTCCGCTCGCGATGCCGATGAAGTGCGTCTGCTGGTGAGCTATAGCGTTGCACTTTGGTAATTGATTGAACCGCCGAAGGCCAAAAAGATCGTCCGAACGCGGCCCGAGCCTGCGGCAGCTCCTACACATCCATACAACAATAAATTTGTGGAGAACCCAATGAATTTGTCACTGCGTAAAGTTGCTCTCACCGCCAGCGCCCTGCTGTTTGCCGGCCAACTGATGGCCGAACCGAAGCGCCCGGAATGTATCGCCCCGGCCTCCCCAGGCGGCGGTTTCGACCTGACTTGCAAACTGGCGCAAAGCGCGCTGATCAACGAAAAAATCCTGACCAAACCGATGCGCGTAACCTACATGCCCGGCGGGGTCGGCGCGGTGGCGTACAACGCGGTGGTCGCTCAGCGCCCGGCCGACGCCGGTACGCTGGTGGCGTGGTCCAGCGGTTCGCTGCTGAACCTGGCCCAGGGCAAGTTCGGGCGTTTTGATGAAACCAACGTTCGCTGGTTGGCCGCCGTCGGCACCAGCTACGGCGCCATCGCAGTAAAAAGCGATTCGCCTTACAAGAATCTGGACGATCTCGTTCAGGCGCTGAAGAAAGATCCAAGCAAAGTGGTGATCGGTTCCGGCGGCACCGTCGGCAGCCAGGACTGGATGCAAACCGCGCTGATCGCCAAAGCCGCCGGGATCAATCCGCGTGACCTGCGTTATGTGGCCCTCGAAGGCGGCGGTGAAATCGCCACTGCGCTGCTCGGCGGCCATATCCAGGTCGGCAGTACCGACATCTCCGACTCCATGCCGCACATCCAGAGCGGTGACATGCGTCTGCTGGCGGTATTCGCCGACAAGCGTCTGGACGAGCCGGAAATGAAGGACATCCCGACCGCCAAAGAGCAAGGCTACGACATCGTCTGGCCGGTGGTTCGCGGTTTCTACCTCGGGCCAAAAGTCAGCGACGAAGACTACGCCTGGTGGAAAAACGCCTTCGACAAACTGCTGGCCTCCGAAGACTTCGCCAAGCTGCGCGATCAGCGTGAACTGTTCCCGTTCGCCATGACCGGCCCGGAGCTGGACACCTACGTGAAGAAGCAGGTAGCGGACTACAAAGTGCTCGCCAAAGAGTTCGGCCTGATCCAGTGATCGCCTCTGTCTAGCGGCTGCGGCCCCGTTTGCACGGGCTGCGGCACAGGAGTTCCCCATGCTCTTACAACGCATTTTTGCTTCGGTGCTGTTGCTGGCCTGTGTCGGCCTGGCGCTGATGGCGTGGCCGTATCAAGCGGCTTTTTCCTACGAACCGGTGGGGCCACGGGCCTTCCCGCTGTTGATGCTCGGGCTGATGGGCCTGGCGCTGTTGTACATGGTGTTTCGCCCCGCACCGATCAAGCAAAACCCTGACGAACCGCCGCTGGACCGCGAGACCCTGACCAAAATCGGTCTCTGTGTGGTGCTGTTACTGGTGTTCGCCGGCACCTTCGAACCGCTTGGTTTCATTGTCGCGAGCATCCTGATCGGGATCCCGATGGCACGCCTGTACGGCGGCCGCTGGTTGCCCAGCACAGTGATCATCAGCCTGATGGCGATCGGTCTTTATCTGCTGTTCGACAAGTTGATGGACGTGCCACTGCCCTTGGGCGTGCTCGACGTTCTGGAGAACTGATATGGATACTCTTGCTATTTGGGTCAGGGTTTTGGCGTTGCGCTGACCCCGTACAACCTGGTGACCGCGCTGTGCGGCACGCTCATCGGCACCGTGGTGGGCCTGTTGCCGGGCCTGGGCCCGATCAACGGCGTAGCGCTGTTGATCCCGATTGCATTCGCCCTCGGCCTGCCACCGGAATCAGCACTGATCCTGCTGGCGGCGGTGTACCTGGGTTGCGAATACGGCGGCCGGATCAGCTCGATTTTGCTGAACATTCCCGGTGAAGCGTCCACCGTCATGACCACCCTCGACGGTTACCCGATGGCCCGCAAAGGCCTGGCCGGTGTAGCGCTGTCGCTGTCGGCGTGGAGTTCGTTCATCGGTGCGTTCATCGCCACCTGCGGCATGGTGCTGTTCGCCCCGCTGCTGGCGAAATGGGCGATTGCCTTCGGACCCGCCGAATACTTCGTGCTGATGGTGTTTGCAATTGTCTGCCTGGGCGGCATGGCCGGTGATCGACCGCTGAAGACCTTTATCGCGGCGTTGATCGGTCTGTTCCTGTCGAGCGTCGGGATCGATGCCAACAGCGGTGTGTACCGTTTCACCGGGGACAACATCCACCTGACCGACGGCATTCAATTTGTGGTGCTGGTGCTGGGCCTGTTCTCCATCAGTGAAATCCTCCTGCTGCTGGAAAAAACCCACCACGGCCAGGAAGCGGTGAAAGCCACCGGCCGCATGATGTTCAACTTCAAGGAAGCCTCGGCGGTGTTCGTGGTGAACATTCGCTGCGGCGTGCTGGGTTTCATCATGGGCGTGTTGCCGGGTGCCGGCGCGACGCTCGCGAGCGCCGTGGCCTACATGACCGAAAAACGCATCGCCGGCGCCAAAGGCACCTTCGGCCAGGGCGACATGCGTGGCCTGGCGGCACCGGAAACCGCCATCGGCGGCGCAGCCTGCGGCGCACTGGTGCCGATGCTGACCCTCGGCGTTCCAGGCTCGGGCACCACCGCGGTGATGATCGGCGCGCTGTCGCTGTACAACATCACGCCGGGACCGCTGCTGTTCCAGCAACAACCGGACATCGTTTGGGGGCTGATCGCCTCGTTGTTCGTCGCCAACATCATGCTGGTGATCCTCAACATCCCGATGATCCGCATCTTCACCCGCATCCTCGCCGTGCCGAACTGGGCGCTGGTGCCGGTGATCGCGATCATTACCGGGATCGGCGTCTACGCGGTGCACGCCACCACGTTCGACCTGTTCCTGATGATCGGCATCGGTATCTTCGGTTACATCCTGCGCAAGATGGACTTTCCGTTATCGCCTGTCCTGCTGGGATTCATCCTCGGCGGCTTGATGGAGCAGAACCTGCGTCGCGCCCTGTCGATTTCCAACGGCGCGCTGGAGATTCTCTGGTCCAGCCCGATCACCTTCGGCTGCTGGGTGCTGACCGCGATCATGTTGCTGATGCCCATCATCCGGATCTGGCGCAAACGTTCGGTCGCCCGGCGTACCATCGCCGATGTCTGATCGTCCCTTCAAAACCTGGTGGGGAACTCCGCTGGTCGGTCTGCTTGGCGGTTACCTCGCCAGCCAGATCGGCTGGCCGCTGCCGTGGATGGTCGGCTCGCTGCTGGCGATCATCCTGGTGCGCTGCCTGACACCCTGGCAATTGGCTGAAATCCCTGGCGGGCGCAAGTGCGGTCAGTGGATCGTCGGCATCGGTATCGGCCTGCACTTCACCCCGGTGGTGATGGAGCAGGTACTGAGTCATTTGGGTTTGATCTTCTTTGGAGCGCTGGTGACCAGCCTGTCCGCCGTGGTCGGGGTCTGGTTGATGCGGCGCACCGGGGAGGATCGCGCCACGGCGTTCTTTTCCAGCATGCCGGGTGGTTCCGGTGAAATGGTCAACCTCGGCGCTCGCAATGGCGCGGTGCTCAGCCGGGTCGCGGCTGGGCAAAGTCTACGGGTGCTGGTGGTCGTGTTGTGTGTCCCGGCGGCGTTCAAGTATTTGCTCGGGGACGGTGCGCCGATTTCCCATGCCTCGGCCGTCGATTGGCGTTGGCTGGCCATGTTGTTTCCGGCGGGCGCCCTGCTCGCCTGGGGCTGGCAACGTTTGCGTCAACCCAATCCGTGGTTGTTCGGACCGTTGTTGGTGAGTGCGGCGGTGAGCATTGGTTGTGATCTGCACATCGGCTTGCCTGACGGCGGCAGCCAGATCGGCCAATGGCTGATTGGCAGCGGCTTGGGCTGTCACTTCAATCGGCAGTTCTTCCGGCGGGCACCGTCATTTATGGGGCGGACGTTGATCGGCACGGTGCTGACCATGCTGATCGCCACGGCAGCAGCGCTGGGGTTGAGTGCGTTGACCCATCTGGATTTGCGTTCACTGACGCTGGGCATGATGCCCGGCGGGATTGCGGAGATGAGCCTGACGGCCGAAACCCTGCAGCTGTCGGTGCCATTGGTCACGGCGATGCAGGTGATGCGGTTGTTGTTTGTGTTGTTTTCTGGCGGAGCCGTTGTTCAAGTACTGGAATCGGATGCCTGAGTAATTCTGATGGACCGAAGCGCCTGCTTCGCGAGCAAGCCCGCTCCCACATTGATCTTGTGAACACTGAAGATCCAATGTGGGAGCGGGCTTGCTCGCGAAGGGCCCCTCACGGTCAACATATCAAACCGGCGGCAACCGCCACTCGATCGGCGTTTCGCCATTCTGTTCCAGAAACTTGTTGGTCCGGCTGAAATGCCCGCAACCAAGGAAGCCTCGATAAGCGGACAGCGGCGACGGATGCACCGACGTCAGCACCAGATGCTTGGTGGCATCGATCAGTTTCTGTTTGCTCTGGGCATGGGCGCCCCACAGCATGAACACCAGATGCGGTTGCTGTTGACTGACCACTTCAATGATCCGATCGGTGAAAAACTGCCAGCCCTTATCCTTGTGCGCATTGGCGTTCGCACGCTCGACGGTCATGGTGGTGTTGATCATCAGCACACCCTGATCAGCCCAGCTCTGCAGGCAGCCGTGGCTCGGGATGTCGATGTTCAGGTCGCGTTTCAACTCTTTATAGATGTTCACCAGCGACGGCGGCGCTGGCACGCCCGGTTGCACCGAGAAGCACAAGCCATGGGCCTGGCCGGGGCCGTGGTAAGGGTCCTGACCGAGGATCACGACCTTGACCTTGTCCAGCGGCGTGGAGTTGAGCGCGTTGAAGATCATCGGGCCTGGCGGATAGATTTCCTTGCCGGCCGCCCGCTCCTGTTGCAGGAATGAGCGCAACTCTGCCATGTAGGGCTGGTCGAACTCAGCACGCAGTGCCTCCTTCCAGCTCGGTTCGAGTTTGATACGGTCGTCAGCAGTCATGGTCATACCCGGCAAAAACAATGGGGCGAACCCTAGGAAACCCCAACCGGCTTGTCAATTGATCTGACACAGATCCGGCACTTTCCTACATTGCGATCATACTGAACGCTCAAATTCCCGATCGAGGTCACGATGAATCTGCACTTCGAAGAACTCACCGGCACCGACGGCGCGCGCATCGGCATCGCCAGCCTGGATGCGGAAAAGTCGCTGAATGCCTTGTCCTTGCCGATGATCAATGCCCTGCGCGATCAACTGGACGCTTGGGCCAAAGAGCCACAAATCGTCTGCGTATTGCTGCGCGGCAACGGCGCCAAGGCCTTCTGCGCCGGTGGCGAAGTGCGCAGCCTGGTCGAGGCCTGCCGCAACCATCCCGGCGAAGTACCACCGCTGGCCGCGCAATTCTTTGCCGCGGAATATCGCCTGGACTTCAAGCTGCACACCTACCCCAAACCGCTGATCTGTTGGGGTCACGGTTACGTGCTCGGCGGTGGCATGGGGCTGTTGCAAGGGGCGAGCATCCGGATTGTCACGCCAACCAGCCGCCTGGCGATGCCGGAGATCAGCATCGGCTTGTACCCGGATGTCGGCGCCAGTTGGTTTCTGTCGCGACTGCCCGGCAAGCTCGGGTTGTTCCTCGGCCTGACCGGCGCGCACATGAATGCCCGTGATGCGATCGATCTGGATCTGGCGGATCGTTTCCTGCTCGAAGAACAGCAAGAAGAACTGGTCGAAGGCTTGCTGCAATTGAACTGGCAGGAACAGATCTCGATGCAGCTCAACAGTCTGCTCAAGGCATTGCAACAGGAAGCCGTCGCGCAGATGCCTGAAGCGCAATGGCTGCCGCGCCGCCAGCAGCTCGACGAACTGCTGGATGTCAGCGATGTGCGCTGCGCCTGGAAGGCCATCAGCCATCTGCGCGATCACACCGATCCGCTGCTCAGCCGCGCGGCGAAGACCATGACCGAGGGTTCGCCCCTGACCGCTCATCTGGTCTGGGAGCAAATCGTCCGGGCCCGGCACCTGTCACTGGCGCAGGTTTTCCAGATGGAATACACCCTGAGCCTCAACTGCTGCCGGCATCCGGAATTCAGTGAAGGCGTGCGGGCGCGGCTGATCGACAAAGATCAGAAGCCCCACTGGCACTGGCCAGACATCCATAACGTGCCGGACGCTGTCGTGGAAGCGCACTTCCATAAGGTCTGGGAAGGTCGCCATCCGTTGGCCGACCTGTCGGAATACTGAAATCCGGGCACAAAAAAGCGGCGCTTTATGCGTAATGCCGATCAGTTAAGAAGACCTCAAGGTGACACACGCTCTTTGTAGCAGCTGGCGAAGCCGGCGTTCGGCTGCGCAGCAGTCGTTAAGATCAGCCTCCCGGTTCTTTCAGGCAAACCGCGTGTGCAGGATTTACGACTGCTGCGCAGCCGAACGCCGGCTTCGCCAGCTGCTACAGGTCGCGTTTAGCTTGACTGATCGGCATTGCGCTTGATACGCCGCTTTTTTGTAGCTGCTTAACGGTGGCCATCGCGACCGTCGTGACCGCCACGTCCACCTCGGTGGTCACCTCGCCCATCATGACCTCGGCGGTCATTGTCCCAATTGCCGCGATTGTGGCCGTCCCAACCGCCTCGGTCATGCCCTCGCCAGCCACGGTTCTGGGACTGGTAGTAGCGCGGTTGCGCCTGGTAATAACGCGGCGCCGAATAGTAACGGGGGCCGGTTGGTAGTAGCGTGGAGCCGAGTAATAACTGCCACCGCCCGAGTAGTAAGCCGGCGCGGGGGACGAGTAAACCTCAGAACTGTAGTAGCTGCCTCCATCTCCGTAGGAATAGGGAACGCATGCACCCAGGGACAAACTCAACACGACCAGCATCAGAATTCGGCGATACATAGCGGCCTCCTGGACCGCGAGTGAGCCACACCAGCGACGCTGGCAGGCGACAGCCCATTGTTGGCGACTGTCGAAAGATCAGACATCGATTTTGGAATCTGGTGCGTTTATGAAACACATTGATACAAGTCGCCGATGAAAGGTTTTTCATCGGCCCATAAAAAACGGCGCCTTCAGAAAGCCGGAGGCGCCGCCGTATTCATCCGCTGATTAATGGTGGCCGTAGTGGTATCCGCCACGGGAATAACGAGAGCCGTAGCCACCGTGGTAATAGGCGTGATAACCACCGTAAAAACGTGGGCCGTAGTAACCACCAAAGTACCAGGGCGAGTAATAGCCGCCGTAGTAATAAGGCGAGTAATAACCGGGTGAGTAGTAAGGGTCAGTGTATACCGCACCAGGCGCCGGGTAGTAATAACAAGCTGAAAGACCCAAACCGATCGATGCGCTGAGCAGGCATCGAAGAAGCGTTTTTCGACGGAACATGGCGGCCTCCTGGAAGACCAACTTCGGCAGTCGGCACAGGCCGGCTTACATCAGGTTTGACTCGAAAACGGTCGACAAGTGCGCCCTGACGCAAACCTTCAGATCAGCGGCCAACCCGTCCCATTACGGTGCGCAGCCGCACCCTCACAATGTGCGAGGGCTTCGCCTTCGGAACGCACAAAACCCGCAATCCCCACCGGCTAGAAGCCTTGGGCGATGAAGCGGTGGAGTTGGATCTGTCGCCATTCCTGGAGCTTCATGAACCTGCTCGACTGCACCGCCGCCGCCGTGCCCAGCGGTTTCACGGGCAATGGCTTGCCGTGTCGCGTGACACTGTTTGGCCGGGCGTTTACCGATCCGTATCTGTTGAGCGTGGCGGATGGATTGCAGCATCTGCAAGGTTTCGCAGCGCCTGCGCCAACGGTGGTTGCCCGCAGTGATCGCGCAAGGTTGGTGGTCTGTGGCGCGCATCTGGAGGGGCTGGCGTTGAACTGGCAACTGACGCTGCGTGGGGAACGGATGATCGAATCGACGTTCAGTTCGCCGGACTATCAACTGTATGCGCTGGCCGGTGGTCCGCCGTTTCGTCCGGGGATGGTGCGGGTGAAGGACGGTGGCGTGCTTGCCTGACAGATCGACGGTGATCTCACGATTCGTCGGATCGCCGCCCGGAGCAAGCCTCGCTCCTAAAGGGGGACTGCGCATACCCGTAGGAGCGAGGCTTGCCCGCGAAGAGGCCATAGCGGACGAAAGAGATCTCATGGCCGGACACCGCGCAAATGCTGCGGTTATTTGCCCGCAGTGCCACTAGAATGCTGCCATCGGGTCACTGCCAACGGAATCACCATGCCGCTTCGCTCGCCGCTGTATTCCCAACGTTCGTTGGTCCTCACGCTGATCGCGTTGCTGGGTGCCGGTTTCCTCGCCACCTCCTTCCTCAGCTACTACGCCTCGCGAACGGCGATCCGCGACAACATCGTCAATACCGAGCTGCCGCTGACGTCCGACACGGTCTATTCGGAAATCCAGAAAGACCTCGTCAGACCGATCCTGATTTCTTCGATGATGTCCCGCGACACCTTCATGCGCGACTGGGTTGTAAGCGGCGAGCACAACCCCGACCAGATGACCCGCTACCTCAACGAGGTCATGACCCACTACGGCGCCTACACCGCGTTTTTCGTCTCCAACAGCAGCCTGACCTACTACCACGCCAAAGGCGTGCTCAAGCAGATCAAGGCCGACGAACCGCGGGATGCCTGGTACTTCCGCGTTCGCGACATGAAAGAGCCCTACGAGATCAACGTCGATCCGGACATGGCCAACAAGGACAACCTGACGTTTTTCATCAACTACAAGGTCTATGACTATAACGACCAGTTCATCGGCGCCGCCGGCGTCGGCCTGACAGTTGATGCGGTGATCAAGCTGATCGACAAGTACCAGCAGCGCTATCAGCGCAGCGTGTACTTCGTCGACACCTTCGGCCGGCTGGTGCTCACTGGCGCCGACGGTGGCCCGCAAGGTGCGCGGGCCGGCCAAGACCTCGGCGAGCTCGAGAGCATGAAAGGCCTGGCCAGCCAGTTGCCCAAGCCCCACAGCGGCAGCTACGAATATTCCGTCCAGGGCCAGGGGCATTTCCTCAATGTGCGATTCATTCCCGAGCTGAACTGGTACCTGTTCGTCGACAAACGCGAAGACGGCGCCCTCGGCGAAATCCGCCAATCGCTGTACCTCAACCTGCTGATCTGCCTGGTCGTTACGTTGATCGTGCTGGCCCTGCTCAACCGGGTAATCAAACGCTTTCAGAGCAAAATCCAGGCTCAAGCCACCCTCGACAGCCTGACCGAACTGCCCAACCGCCGGGGTTTCGATTTGTTGGCCGCACAAGCGCTGCACGAAGCCCGGCGCGAACCGAAACCGCTGACCGCGTTGCTGCTGGACCTGGACCATTTCAAGGTGTTGAACGACACCTACGGCCACTTGGCCGGCGATCAGGTGCTGATCGGTTTCGCCCGGGATCTGCAGAGTTGCCTGCGCCATTCCGACATCGTCTGCCGTTGGGGCGGTGAGGAATTTATCGTGCTGCTCAAGGACACCGACGCTGAGACCGGTCAGAAAATCGCCGAGAAAATTCGTCAACATGTGGAAAAACAGCGTTATGCCTACAACGGCAAGGCGTTGCAACTGACCGTCAGCATCGGCCTGACCACCCTGCAACCGGATGAAACCTTGCACACGCTGCTGTCCCGGGCCGATCATGCGATGTACCGGGCCAAGCAAGCCGGCCGCAACCGCACCTGCGTGGAAATGCCTCACTCCGTTTATGGATAAGAAACTGAATAACAAACCTGACCTCTGCCCCGCCTGCGGCGCCCCCAACGACTGCAGCCTGGCCGACCCGCGAACCGCCGACCGCGCCTGCTGGTGCTACGGCGTCAGCATCGACCCGGCGGTACTCGAAGCGCTGCCGGCCGAGCTGCGCGACATTTCCTGCCTGTGCCCACGCTGCGCGCAGGTCGAGGCGCAGCTGCAAGCAGCGGCCCGGCCGATCACGTAAGATGCGCGGCCCTTTTCCCTCTGATCTCTAGCCATGCGCATCGACCGTTTCCTCAGCAACCTGCCACGCTTCAACCGTCAGCAGGTTCGTCTGTTGCTCGTGGAAAAACGCGTGCGGATCGACGCAAAAGTCGTCAGCGACCCGCATGCCGAGGTGCTGGAGTTCAGCCGCGTCGAGGTCGACGATGAAGTGCTGCAAGTCGGTAAACCGGTGCGCTACTTCATGCTGCACAAGCCGCCAGGCTGCGTCAGCGCCACCCGCGATCCGCAACACCCGACCGTGCTCGACCTGATCCAGGAGCCGCACAAGGACGACCTGCACATCGCCGGGCGCCTGGACTTCAACACCACCGGCCTGATGATCATCACCAACGACGGCAACTGGTCGCGCCGCCTGACCCAACCCCGGACCAAACTACCGAAGGTCTATTACGTCGAGACCGAACAGGACATTGGCCCGGAGTATGCGATCAAATTCACCGAGGGGCTGTATTTCGCCTTCGAGGATCTCACTACCCAACCCGCCGAACTGGTCTTGCTTGGGCCAAAGTCCGCGCGGCTGAGCATCGTCGAAGGCCGGTATCACCAGGTCAAGCGCATGTTCGGCCACTTCAACAACAAGGTGCTGCGCCTGCACCGCGAAAGCATGGGCCCGCTGGTGCTCGATAACGCGCTAAAACCGGGCGAGTACCGTGCGTTGCGCACCGAAGAGATCCAATTGATCTAAGCAGGCGACCGCTGAGCAGAAGTTGTCGAACAATTTACCAATGATACTTGCGCGATAGCGTGCCCCCTGCTTGAATCAGGACGTCGGCCGAAATGTGACCGACGAGTCACAACATACTTCTAAGAAACCTTTGCCGGCCAAGAACCCTCAGGTTCTGCATTCCACCGGCAGATTGCCCGCCAATAATAAAACCCGTCGACCGGCCTTCAATGGATCGACATGGGCTCCAAATTCCAGGCGTATGCCTACCTGTCACAAAGCTCGTGCAATCTCATTTGCGCGCATACCCGCTTGCCCAGGAGTCTTATGACATGAGGCCAGAAATCGCTGTGCTGGATATACAGGGTCAGTATCGGGTTTACACGGAGTTCTATCGCGCAGACGCCGCAGAGAAGACCATTATTCTGGTCAACGGCTCGATGGCCACGACTGCGTCGTTTGCTCAGACCGTGAAAAACCTTCACCCGCAGTTCAACGTGGTTTGCTATGACCAGCCCTACGCGGGCAAGTCAAAAGCCCACAACCTGCATGAGAAATTGCTGACCAAGGAAGTCGAAGGGCAGATCCTGCTGGAGCTGATCGACCACTTCGCCGCCGAACACGTGCTGTCGTTTTCCTGGGGTGGCGCCGCGACCCTGGTCGCCCTCGCCCACCGGCCACGGCGCATCGAAAAAGCCGTGATCAGCTCGTTCTCCCCGGAGATCAACGAGCACATGCGCGACTACCTGGAACGCGGCGTCGATTACCTCGGCAGCCGGGACGGCGACCGGGTCGGCAACCTGGTCAACAGCACCATCGGCAAACACTTGCCGTCGCTGTTCAAGCGCTTCAACTATCGCCACGTGAGCAGCCTGGCCGAGCACGAGTACGGGCAGATGCACTTCCACATCAGCGACCTGCTGCATAGCGATCGCCAGTGCTTCCTCAAGGCCGCCGAAAAAATCAACGTACCGGTGCTGTTCATGAACGGCGAATGGGACGAATACACCGCCGCCGATGGCGCCCGGCTATTCGCCAACCACGTGCAACACGCCACCTTCAGCACCTTGCAGGCCACCGGGCACTTTCTCGACATGGAACACAAAGCCGCCTGCCGAGACAGCCAAAACGCACTGCTGGGCTTCCTGAAACCGGCGCAACACACCAGCCGACCGCATTACCACTACGTCCAGGACCAACATGCACTGGCAATCTGAAACAGCGTCATCGCGAGCAAGCCCCGCCTTACAGAGTTGAACGCATTCCTGTAGGAGCGAGGCTTGCCCGCGAACGACCGTCACACGGTCCATGCCTGCGTGTCACCCGTGCTAAATGCAGCGTACATAAAGAAAAACTTCAAATCTGCGCGCACATCTGGTACAAAGTCAGCCGCTCTGAGCGGGTGTCGTATAATGGCATTACTCCAGCTTCCCAAGCTGATAACGAGGGTTCGATTCCCTTCACCCGCTCCAATCGAATTTTGGTCTCACGTTGAAAGTTTTTTGACGGGGGATTTGGAAATAGAAAATAAACCGGTCCGATGTGGCCGGTTTTTTTATGTTTGAAAATTGAGCTCGACAAGCGGGTCAACTCACCTCGGCAAAACCCTGAATTACAGAAAACGCCTCATTTGGGGCCATCCCTGAACTCTCTCCCGACGACCTCCTAGACTCGTTTCCTGACACCTGCTCATCGGAGTTCAAGAAGACCCGGTGGTTATAGTATTGATCGGGGAAAATCAGTAGGTATAGTAACCACCTAAGCACACCACAGGGAGGTGATGTGAATAGCCGATTTTTGATAAGCCAAATCGTTGCGGATGGCTGGTATCTCGTTTGAATCAGGGGCAGCCATCATCACTTCAAGCATCCGACCAAACCGGGGCTGGTGACAGTTCCTCATCCGAAAAAGGACCTGCTCAAGAAAACAGCCATGAGTATTTTGCAACAGGCGCTGCTCTGATGATCTGAATGCACAGCGTCCAGGAGGACAATGAACATGCTTTACCCAATTGCGATTTCAATGGGCGATAACGAACACGCCTGGGGTGTGGAAGTACCGGATATTCCTGGCTGCTTCTCCGCCGGTGAAGATCTGGATGATGCGATGGCAATGGCTCGCGAAGCCATTGAGGGCCAGTTCGAAATTCTGGCCGAAGACGGCTCGCCGATTCCACCCGCCAACAAAGTCACCCTACATGCTGCCAATCCGCAATACGCTGGCTGCACCTGGGCTCTTCTGGATATCGATGTCACCAAGTATTTGGGCAAAGCCCAGAAGTTGAACATCACACTGCCTGGCTATTTGCTCAACCGCATCGATGAATACGTGCTGCATCATCCGGAAGAGAAAAGCCGTTCGGGCTTTCTGGCTTCGGCAGCACTCAAGGTGTTGCAGCAGAGTTGATTCGCTTGTACCAGATGTGTACCAACCGGCCCTGATTGGCTAATGCCGATCAGTTAAGAAGATCTCAAGGTGACACACGCTCCTTGTAGCAGCTGGCGAAGCCTGCGTCCGAACGCGGCCCGAACCGAACGCAGGCTTCGCCAACTGCTACAAGGAGCGTGTCGGTTTTGGTTGATGTGGATCTTGCTTACAAATCGCCAACGCCCCCATTTTCACCCCTCGCCCAACCCGCTAGCATCTGCCCCATCACCAACCACCCTCCCCCTGCGCGGCCATCAACGAATACGCGCCATCACTCTTCGAGGGAAACCAATCGGCCGCGACGATCCGCAATTCTTCCAGGGCTACAGCCAGATGGGCCGTTCCATCGGTGGTCTGGATGCCGCACCTGAATGGCCGGCGCTCCAGTCGATGCTGGCGCCGATGAAAGGTTTGAAGGTGGTGGACCTCGGCTGCGGTTACGGCTGGTTCAGCCGCTGGGCCAGTGAACAAGGTGCCGACAGCGTGCTCGGCCTCGATGTGTCGCAGAAGATGCTGGAGCAGGCCCGTAACACAACCTCAGCCGCGAACATCCAATACGCCCGTGCCGACCTGGAACAACTCGATCTGCCCGCAGGCAGTTTCGATCTGGCCTACAGCTCCCTGGCGCTGCACTACATCAAGGATCTGCCGGGGTTGTTCGCCACTCTCCACGCGGCTCTCAAACCTGGTTCACGCTTTGTGTTTTCCATTGAGCATCCGGTCTTCATGACTCCGCGTAATCCGGGGTGGTTGATTGATGGCGAAGGTCGCAAGCGTTGGCCGCTCGACAGTTATCAGTTGGAAGGCGAGCGCGTGACTAACTGGCTGGCGGAAGGGGTGATCAAGCCGCACCGGACGGTGGGGACTTTGTTGAATACGTTGATTGCTGCCGGATTCACGATTCGGCATGTCAACGAATGGGGGCCGAGTGATGCGCAGGTGGTGGCGCAGCCGGCGCTGGCGGAAGAGCGTGAGCGGCCGATGATGATGTTGGTGGGGGGAGCGCTGAAATACAAAAGGGGCAGACATCTGACTAATGACTGTCAGACAAGGATCTGAACAGCACAATCTTTGTGGGGGCGAGCAAGCTCGCTCCCACAGGTTTTGTGTTCACTGCACGCTATTCATTTGGCCTTACCGGGTCGCCACAATGAACAACCGCGGAAACGGCAACAACACGGTCCCATCCTCCAGCGCCGGATAAGCCTGCTCAATTTGCGCCAGATACTGCTTGAGGTACTGCGCCCGCTCACCCTCATCCAGCGGATCGAGAAATGGCCGCAACCCACTGCCCTTGAACCATTCCACCACGCCCGAAGCGCCGCCCGCCAGCGGATGGTGGTAGGTCGTGCGCCATACATCGACGCGCTTGCAGTGCGGCCGGAGCATCGAGTAATAAGCACTGGCACTCGCCATGTCGGTGCGTTGCCCGGCGGCGTCGGCCAGTTTTCCGGCCCACAGGCCATTGGCGGCGACCTCGCGCATCAGGCGATGGGAAGGTTCGTTGAGGTTGTCGGGCATCTGGATGGCCAGGCTGCCGCCCTTGGTCAATCTGGCGGCTAACGACGGCAACAACGTTGCGTGATCGGGCAGCCACTGCAACACCGCGTTGGCGAAGATCACGTCGAACGGGCCGCTATCGTTCCAGGTTCCGATGTCTACGCTATCGAACTGCACTTCAGGCAGGCGCTTGCGGGCCGCTTCGATCATGTCGGTCGAACTGTCCACGCCACGCACGATGGCATTGTCGAAGCGTTCCACCAGCAGTTCGGTTGAGTTGCCGGGGCCGCAGCCGATGTCGATGGCCGAGCGGGCGTCTACGGGCGGGATGGCCGCGAGCAGGTCGCGGGCCGGGCGGGTGCGTTCATCTTCAAAAGCGACGTATTGTTTGGCGGACCAACTCATTGCGTTCTCCTGGCGGTACGTTGTCAGGCCTGGGCAGACAACCGGTTGGCTACGATACTCCGACCGATGCATCTACCCAATCCGACTTATGTATCGTCAGTTAACCCAGCCGCCTCGCTGCCAATGCCAGCCATCGCGATGCTGCTCCCAATGCGGATGCACATAACGATAACCCTGGCGTTCCGGCTCCCAATGGCCATGAACGGCAACATAACGCCCACCGTCCCAGCGCCAGTAGCCGCGAGACCAAACGTAACCCTGCCGCCCCACTGGCTCGACTTCGATAACGCGCTCCGGTGGTGGCTGCGGCGCGACGACTTCTACGTATTCGCGTTGCACCGGGCGCCGGTCATGAACGACTCGCTCTTGCACGCAACCAGAAGCGGCGATAACCACCGCCAACAACGCCATATAACGTATCAACATGCTGCCTCCTCAGGCTTGACGCCCACATTGAGTGAATCAGCAAAAAATGCCCCCTGCACAACCATGCTCCTGCCTGGCCTTCTGATTTTGTAACAGGTCATATCTGTCTATTACCTGAACTCGATTCGATTGGCCTCTGCGAAACCTTGAGGCTTAGATGCAAACTTTTTAATCGCCAAATCATCGAAAGCCATAACCAAATCGACCGTTCGTCGAGCGACCGGCAAAGCAATTTTGACAGCCTAAAGATCGCATCTATAGTCCTAATCGCGGCCAGTCGGAAGGAACCCGACCTGTCAATTTGCACGCAGGGAGCAAGGCCAGTTCGTGCCCCGTGCATGGTGGGTTCCGCCCGTAGTATTTGAGCAACGGCCGCAAGGCAAGCAACCGTTGTCGTGCCTGGAAAATCGCCAGGCAATCACTATGAACAAGGAGCTTTACCATGTCTCGATTCACGGATGTGCTGGTCACTATCGACACTGAAACCATTCTGAAAAACTATCCGAACATCAGCAAAAACCCCGCTTCGCCAACGATGATCGACGTTAATCATGTGTACATGGTGACTAACCGGGACAACGTGATAAATGGCCAGGCCGGTGGCGAGCTCAACGTGAGAGCCAGCGTGGGCGATATGATTCGCTGGCGTGAAACCAGCCTGTCGCAAAGCTTCGAGAAGGCTGTGATTTTCTACAAGTTCATTGGCAACGTCGGCAACGAATTGATCACCCCGCCTTCGCCACGCAAGGCTACGGCCTGCGTCGCCGTCCCAAACACCAGCAACCCATCGGTGCCGAGCTGCCAGAAAGTCGATAACCATTACTGGTCTTCGGAAACACTGTCATGCGGTAGCGTGACCTATCACTTCCATTTCCTGATCGTCGATCGCGACTGCAAAATCGTCGGCTGCTGCTCCTGGGATCCGTTCATCACCATCAGCAACTGACGAAAGCTGGCCCCTTGGCAACAAGGGGCCTTCCCCCGTTCGTTGCCGTTTCGGCGGGAACAGGATGTCTTGCATGAACCGAAGCGGCTGCCGTCTTGTGCCAACATCATGAAAGGAATCCATGATGACTTGCGAACCGATCAAATCGCCTTCATCCAGTGTCGCGACGGCCAACAATGTCCTGCTCGTCGTTGATGCCGAATCGCTGCTCGCCAAGTATCCAACCCCTAGTCTGGAGGCCGAAAACCCGACGACTATCAGCGATGGATTTATCTTTGTCATCAATGGGGAACACGCAGCACAAAGCGTTAAAAATGACAGCCAATTAACACTGACTGCCAGTAACGGAATAACCTTTCATATCCGCGGAAGAACCGTAAGCCTGATCGCTGAGCACAGCGTAGTGTTCTACGACATGGCCGTGGGCGCTACCCAAGTACTTTCACCACCGAAACTGGTGGTGCACACCGATCTCCTCGTACCGGCCCCTGACGCTACAAACCCGACCCAACCGGGCAGCCACCTGGCCGACGATCACTATTGGGAGTGCTCGCAACTGGCCCCGGGCGTGGCCGCCTGCGAACTGAGCTTCATGCTGGTCGACAAGAGTTGCGAGGTGGTGGGGTATTTCAGTTGGAAGGTTGAAGCGAAGCTTTCTGCTTGAACGGATCCCATAAAAAACCGGCCTCAAGGGCCGGTTTTTTTGTTCGCTGCATCAATCGTAATAGCCGACTGTCTTTTTCAAATGATCCGAATAGTTGTAGATATCGTCGATCGAACCAATTGGATGCCGGGTTTCATTTTTCTCTTCGTCGAAGATCCCGATGTATTTTTGTGAGCGATTGAAGTGGAGGCGGCAAATCGGTTTGCGGTTGTTGTCGTCGAGCAAAATGCCAAAATAACTCTGGGTGTCTCGTTGAACGATCCGCTTGGCATCTACAACAGAACGAACCACGGCACGGACGATGTGATAGCCCTCGAGTTCCTCCAGTGTTGTCAAAACCTTGTCCTCTGCCTCATCTCGTACATCAGGCTGTTCAGCTCCGCTGGAGGAAACTGACAGAGAAGCCAACGCAGGTTGAATGGCACCACTCATGGCCGATTTTAGCCGGTCATTGATTTGCTCATTCAGGAACTGCACAACCGCTTTCCTCGTCAGTTCATGAAACTGCTCACGGACTTTTTGCGTAATCACCCCGTCGTACACACGGGACGCGAACACTTTCACAAAGTCGTCATCTGGCTTGCTGACCTGCGCGGCAATGACCTTTTTGATTTGGCTGACGTACTTCAACTCACCGGCAGCGCTGATGATCGAATCGACATCGAATGCAGACTTGGTGAGCTTGACCAGTTCCGGAACGGAGTATTCATCGATGTCCAGCAGATCAAGTTCGAGAAACGGCTTCTCGTCCATCTTGTTCGGCGCATCCAGGTCGGTGAAGAACTTGTAGATCTGGCCGTTGGTCAGGATAGAGATGCGAGCACTGGTGACATGGAAATAGCGAAAGAGCTGAGAGGCATGATTGATGTGCAGTGGCTCACCGATTTTTTTGCACTCGATAAGAATCTGAACCTCGCCTTCCTTCATGATCGCGTAGTCAATTTTCTCGCCCTTTTTCGTTCCGATATCGCACACGAACTCAGGCGTTACTTCGGTCGGATCGAAGACATCGTAGCCAAGCACTGTGCTGATAAAGGGCATCACAAAGGCGTTCTTGGTCGCCTCTTCGGTCTTGATTGCAGCGCTTTGCAAACGAACTTTGGCAGCTAGGCTTGTTAACTTTTCAAAGAATTCCATGAGTAGCCTCTTACTTGGTTTCGATCCGTGATTTCGCATGCTGGCGATTTGACTGCCATTGATACTAGACACAAACCGGCACAAAGAAAGATTCCGCTCAGGAACAGCGTCGTGGGCGAGGGACAATCCTCCTCCAGACCATAAAGATCGCAGCCTTCGGCAGCGCCTACGCCGATTGCATTCCACGTAGGAGCTGCCGAAGGCTGCGATCTTTTAGCGTTCACTTCGATTGAGTTGTAAGAGGAAATTTCAACAAGCCGTCGCGGTCTGAAACTCAGACGCATCCCCTGAAAGGAAAACGGCAATGAAATTCGCAAAAATGTCTCAGGCTCTTTCGATGTGGGCGGGCAGTCGGTCGCGGTGGCGCTGATCGTCATCTGGGCGATGACGGGGCCGATGTTTCATTACAACGATACCTGGCAACTGATCATCAATACATCGACGACGATCATCACGTTCCTGATGGTGTTTGTGATTCAAAACACCCAGAACCGCGACAACGACATTTTGCATCTGAAGATTGATGAGCTGCTGCGCGCCACCACCGATGCCCAGAACGCGATGCTCGGACTGGATGGCAAGAGCCTCAAGGAACTGGAAGCCTTGAGAAAGCAGTATCGGGCGATTGGCGAGAACGAGACGATTTCGCTGGAAAGCGCGGCTGCCGATGACAAACGCAAACCAAATCTGGATCAGTACTAAATGAATATTCGCGAGTGGCCCAGGCCACTCGCGAAACACATGAACAGCCTAGCGGCTGGCTTGCAATGCCTTGGCCATCTGCAGGTGATTTTGCAGTTTGGGCAGGGTTTCTTCGGCAAACGCTTTGATTTCCGGCACGTCGGTGGTCTGCGCTTCCTGCTGGATCTGCGCGATGGCTTCCTGGGTGGTTTTCACCTGGCTGGCGACATAAGCCTGATCGAAGGCTGCGTCTTCCTTAACCTGTGGAATCAGCGCCTTGGATTTGTCGATCACGTCCTCGCGGGGCGCCACCGGCAGGTCGAGTTTCTTGGCGATTTTCGCCAGATGCTGGTTGGCAGTGGTCAGGTCGTTGATGACTACGATGGTGTAGTCCTTGACCTCTTTGGATTCAGTTTTTTGATGCGCCAGGCGGCTGGCTTCGATGTCGGCCATGCCTTTGGCGGAGGCATCGTTGATAAAATCGGCAGGCGACTGCGCAAAGGCGCTGGTGGCACACAGGCCCAGTAGCGTGGCAAAACTGGCATTGCGTAAATGGGTGGCCATCCGGCTCATGGTCGCGCCCTCCTTCTGAAAAATTCAAACGGGGGCTTTCGCCCCCGTCGCTTAATCAAAACATCCTCCACCACTACCGAGATTTCTGACCACCTTTGCGGCCCATATCGGTTTTCGCAGGGTCTTTCTCGACAGTCGTGGTGGTGGTTTTCCCACCTTTGCGACCGGCTTCAGACGCCTTCGTTCGATCGTTGGCGAAGTTTCCCGAGTTCGAGTTTCTTGAAGCAGGCATGATTCTCTTCCTCCTGGTGATGATTTCGGCGAGCAAACGCCCGCAAAGGATCTGAATTCAGATCCGTCCAAAGGTTTAGAAAAGCTGGGGATGCTGCGACGAACGGCAGCGAACGCTCAGACCTCAAGCGGCGGGTGACGCAGGCGTTTGACTGCGTACATGGCCTCATCGGCGTAGCGCAACAACTGCTTTTCTTCTGTGCCGTGCTCGGGATAAAGCGCGGCACCGATGCTGGGTTCGATGTTCAGGCTGTGGCCGTCCAGGCGCAAAGGCTGCACCAGCACCTGACGGATTTTTGCGGCGACGCTGGCGGCGTCTTCGGCTGCATGAATACTGTGCAGCAGCACCACGAACTCATCCCCGCCGATGCGTGCCACCGTGTCGCTATCGCGCACGCAACCCTTGAGCCGATTGGCCACTGCTTGCAGCAACATGTCTCCGACCGCATGGCCGTGGGTGTCGTTGACCTGTTTGAAACGGTCGAGATCGACGTACAGCAACGCCATTCGTCCGCTGTCCAAACGGGCCCGCGCCAGCGACGCCTTGAGCCGGTCGCGAAGTAACTCGCGGTTGGGCAACTGGGTCAGTTGATCGTACTGAGCCATGCGCTGCAGCCGCGCGTGCAATTGCTTGCGTTCGATGGCAGTCGCCACTTGGGCGCAGACGTATTGCAGCAGTTCTTTGTCTTGCTCGGTGTAGCGCTCGCCACCGGCCACGCTTTTGACGATCAGCGCGCCGATGGTGCCGTTTTGCGAGTTCAGTGGCACGCCGAGCCAGCACGGTGAGTCCTGCCCCGCCACCAACACTTCGAAGCCCTCGGGTGGGTCATCCTGGTCCGGCGTCAACAGGATCGGCTGACCGCTGCGAATCACCTCGGCGCACAAGCGTCCGGTGACGGTGCCCGGCAGTTCGGGCTGATGTTCGCGGTCGTCGACGTGATAGGGAAAGTTCAGCTGCGCACAGTGTTCGTCGTACAGCGCGACGGAGAAATTCAGCGCCGGCAACCATTCGCCGATGATCGAGTGGATGCGTTTGAACAGCGCCAGCAAATCTTCCGCTGCATGGGCTGCTTCGGAAATCGCATACAACGCCGCTTGTCGTGACTCGGCCTGTTTGCGTTCGGTGATGTCCCGGGCCACGGCGATGCGCAGTTGATCGACTTCCGACCAACGTGCCGACCAGAGGATATGCGCCACGCGGCCGTCCTTGCGCAGGTAACGGTTTTCGAAGTTGAGCTTGGGCTCGCCGCCCATGATTTCCCGCGCGGCATCGAGGGTGCGCTGACGGTCGGCGGGGTGCACCAGGTCGATCATCGGCTGGCCGATCAGTTCGTCAGGGGTGTAACCGAAAATACGCTCGCAGGCTGCACTGACAAATACAAAGCGACCTTGTTTATCCACCGCACAAACGGCGTCCAGCAACAGGTCAATGTAACTCGCCAAAGGCGCGGAATTTCTGGTGGCCATGGTGCAGGGAGCGTGTCCGGAGAATGCAGCGATAAAAAAACCGTCCTTGACCGTTATGACTGTGTCACTGACGCCTCCCTGCAATCAGCCTCAAGCCTTGTTCGTCACCAACCCCGGCAATGCATGCGCGAGGGCATTGATGGCGAAGCCGATAAACATCACCCCGCACAACCGGGTGATCAACAGTTCATGGCGTTGATACAAGGTGCGCACCCGCCGCGCACCGACAATGCCAATGAGGATAGCGTACGCCAGCAATCCGCCCACAAAGCTCAGGGCAATCAGCCACGGCAGCATCGACCAATGGAGCAATTCGGCGCGGCTGGACAACAGCGCGGTGAAGGTCGCCACCGCCACCGGATAGGCTTTCGGATTGGTCAGGCCAAACAAAATACCGTGCCAGAACGGCTGCCGCGCCGGCCCTTGCGGTGCTTCGGCGCTGCTGCGACGAGCGCGAACCGCGCGCAGGCCGAGCCAGAACAAATACAGGCCGCTGAGCACGCCCAACACATCGAACGCGGTACTGCCGATTTCCCGGGCGCCGACAATCGCGATCAACGCGGTGCTGCACCAAACCACATCCCCGAGCAAATGCCCGCACAAGAACCCCGCCCCCGCGCGCCGACCACGGGCCGCGCCAATCCCGAACACCGCCAGCACGCCCGGCCCGGTGTGATGCCGTAGATAAAACCGGAAGCGAGCACGGCCATTAGCAGCGATGGAGTCATGGGGAGTCCTGTTGAAGCGTTTGGGCGAATGGACGCGAGTCTATCTCAGGTTTTCGGGGATCACGTCGAAGAACTTCATTCCGGCATATGGGCGCTGTCGACAGGCTGCCAGGCGTGAGGCCAGGTCACCGACATGGGCTTCAAGCTTGTGGCCGTCCGGGTCGAGGAAGTAGAACGACGCACCTTCGCTGCGGTTGTCGCGCCATTCCTGAACCTGGGCCGAGCGCAGCTTTTCAACGAACACAGGGAAGTCCGCCGCACTGACGGTGAACGCGTAATGGGTGTAGTCAGCGGCGGGTTCGGGGTTGCGCAGTGGATCGAGGGCCAGACACAACCACAGACCCGGCAGCGAGAAATAGGCGCCAGCGTCCCAACTCGCGTCGAGGCGCAGTTGCAGCAAGCCTTGGTAGAACGCCACGCTGCGATTCAGATCGGTGACGACGAGGGTCAGGTGGTTGAGGCCGGTGAGCATGTTGTCAGTAACCTTTCAGTTCTTCAGGTATGACGTACTGCTTGCCATCGTAGCCCAGCGTGATCTGTATTTTTTTGAGGTCGGTGGTTTTGTCCCCGCACTCCTCGCCTGACTTGATGCTTTTCATCAGAGTAGTGCTTGTAGTGACGATCAGATCGGCAAAACCGTTATGGCTGGATTTGCCGATATCGACGGTTCTGCGGATGTCTGTGCCCTGACCAGTGCAGTCGCCCATCCACTCACCCGTGTTCTTGGAAACCACCAAGCCCTCCAGCACTGGACGCAGGGTTTCACCTTCGCGCAGATACAGTGCCAGATCGGTTTTGGAGTAAGGCATGGTGCTCGACCGGTGGCCAAAGTCCGAACGCAGGCCAAAGGCACGAACATCCGGCGCCAGTTTGTATCGCGCCGTATCAATGACCAAGCCTTCAAAACCGATTGCGTCGGAGTTGTAAGCTTCATTCTTGCGGTAAGTGACTAGTGTCTGGTCGTTGGTGGAGTTGACGATCGACAGTTCCAGATCAAACATTCCGCCATCGTTGACGTCATCGGAGGCAGGCGTAAATGTGGACTTCGCCGCAATGGTTTGGTCTTTAAACGCTGGCCACACTTTGCAGCGCGCCAGTGAATGCCCATCGAATGGCAGTTCATCGCAAGCGGCTTGAGCCTGGGCCGTCAGGATTAAAAGGCTGAATGCGAAGATTGAGCCAAGCCATCGAGTATTGGTGGACATGTTCTTCCTTGATCGTTTCATCTATTGATAACCCTTGAAGCCTTCCGGTAGAACGTAGTTTTTGCCGTCATATCGAAGAGTTGTCAGCACCGGCTTGGAAATGATGGAGTTGGAGACACAAGCCTCTCCCTCGCCCTTCCCAACCGTGTCCATGGACACCGTTTTGATGATCAAGTCCGCGTATCCATGTGAGCTGGTTTTGCCGATTGCGAGGGTTCGGGTGGTTTCATTGCGCTCACCGGCGCAATTACCGTCCCATTCACCACTGTACTGATAGGTGATGAGCCGATCCATGACGGGACGCAACTTGTCGCCCTCCTTCACGTAAAGCGAGAGCCACACTTCATTCAATGGATTGATACGTGACGAGCTTTTGAACGTGACGGCCACGCCAAAGGCCCGCAGATCGGGTGTCAGTTTGTAGCGAGCCGTATCGATTTGCAGATCTTGCAAGGCGAACCCGTTTGACTCAAAGGCGGATGCCTGGTGATACGTCGCCAGCGGTTGCGAATCGTCACGCGAAACAACGGCAAGATTGAAATCATATTTACCGTCAGGGCCAGAATCACTCGCCGAATATCCCGACTCAAACTGCGACAACGCCGTAATTGTAAGCCCCGGATAAGCCGGCCAGTCCTTGCATACTGAATACCCGAAATCCCCATAAAACGGTGGCTTCTCGCAATCGGCAAACGCCTGCGCCGTCATCATCCACCCGCACAACGCCACACAACCTATCCAGCCAGACTTCAATGTCATTCCCTGTTCCCTGCGTATTTCAAAAAAACATCTGACGATTTCAGGCGCGCACTATCCCCTCCTCAATCCGCCCATTCAACCAATTCAACGCCTGATCCCCACCCCGCCGCTTATGCCACGCCAACACAAACGTAAACGATGGAATATGAAATGGCGGCGGAACAACAATCAGCGACTGCTCATCAACGCTGCGCAACCCACGCGACGCCACCGTCAGAATCAAATCCGTACCGCTAATAAACTCCGGCGCAACGCTCCAGTGCGGCAGGCTGATGGCCACGCGACGGCGTTCGCGCAGGGACGTCAGCGCCCGTTCGATTTCCGGGGTACCGCTGCCGCGCATTTCCAGCAGGACATGGGGGCGGGCCAGGTAGGTTGGCAGGTCGAGTACGCCGTCGGCGGGCAGGCTGTTGCGGTCGAGCAGGCAGGCGTAGTGCTCGTCGAACAGCGGCGTGCTGCGCAGCTCGTTCGGCAGTTCCGGAAACACCCCTGCCGCGACGTCGATATCGCCGTTGAGCACGCCATCGAGCATGCCTTCGCGGCTGGCGTGGCTGATTTGCAGGTCGATGCCCGGCGCTTCCCGGCGCAAGGTGCGAATCAGCCCCGGCAGAACGATGGCGGCGCCGTAGTCGGACATCGCCAGGCGAAACGTGCGCTTGGCGGTCGCCGGATCGAAGGTGTTCGGAGCCAACAGTGATTGCACCTGGGCCAGGGCTTCGGTCAGTGGCGCGATCAATTCCATCGCACGCGGGGTCGGTACAAGGCTGGCGCCAGCGCGCACCAGCAATGGATCACTGAGCAAGTCGCGTAATCGCGCCAACGCATGACTGACCGCCGGCTGACTCAGGTGCAGGCGCTCGGCGGCGCGGGTCACGTGTTGCTCGCTGAGCAAGGCGTCGAGGATCACCAGCAGGTTGAGGTCGATGCGCCGAAGATCATTCATCTGATGCATGTTCTACATAGCTATTTGGAATTTAAATTTGCGCGGCGAATACCCTAGAGTCCAGCAAAACCTGTTGGAGAAAAGATCATGAGTACGTTGCATTGGGCCGGCCTGTTAGTGCTGGCGGTGATTGCCGGGGCGCTCGTGCCGTTTCAGAGCGCGATCAACGCCAACCTCGGGCGCGGGCTGGGGCATCCGTTGTGGGCGACGCTGGCGTCGTTGCTGGTGAGTATTGTGGTGTTGCTGCCGGTGATGTTGGCGCTGCGTTTGCCGTTACCGTCACTGGCGTTCATCACTAAGGCGCCGCTGTGGATGTGGGCTGGCGGGGCGTTCGGAGTGTGTTTTATTTCGCTGGCGTTGATGTTGCTGCCCAAGCTTGGGGCTTCGGGGTTTATTGCGTTGGCATTGGCGGGGCAAGTGGTGGCGTCGTTGGTGCTGGATCACTTTGGGTTGTTTGGGTTGGTGGAGCGGCAGATGACATTGCCGCGGGTGTTTGGGGCGGTGTTGTTGATGGGTGGCGTTGCGTTGATTCAGTTCAGTGCGGCGCCGGCCAAGGTTTTGGCTGCGGCGGGTTGAGGGATAACTGGTAGTGCGATGGTGAGTTTCAGTCAGTCATCGCGAGCAAGCTCGCTCCCACAGGGGATTTGCGGTGGATACACAGGATGTGTCCGACACTGATCCACTGTGGGAGCGAGCTTGCTCGCGATAGCGGTCCTTCGCTTAAAACGCGCTGCGGAAAATCTCCTCGATCTGCCGCTGATCCGCCGCTCGCGGGTTGGTCAAGCCACAAGCGTCTTTCAAGGCATTGGTGGCGAGCACCGGGATGTCGTTGAGCTTGGCGCCGAGGTCACGCAAACCGCCGGGGATCTCCACGTCTCTGGCCAGGCTGCGGATCGCCGCGATGGCCGCTTGCGCGCCCTCCTCCGGGCTGAAGCCGCGAATATCGGCGCCCATGGCGAGGGCCACGTCGGTCAGGCGATCGGCGCACACCAGCGCGTTGAAGCTCTGTACGTGAGGCAGCAGCACGGCGTTGCACACACCATGTGGCAAGTCGTAGAAACCACCCAACTGGTGGGCCATCGCGTGGACATAACCCAGCGACGCATTGTTGAACGCCATGCCGGCGAGAAACTGTGCATACGCCATGTTTTCCCGGGCGGCCATGTCGCTGCCATCGCGCACGGCCAGGCGCAGGTTGTTGCTGACCAGGGTGATGGCTTTCAGCGCGCAGGCGTCAGTGATCGGAGTGGCGGCGGTGGAGACGTAGGCTTCGATGGCATGGGTCAACGCGTCCATGCCGGTGGCGGCGGTCAGGCCCTTGGGCATGGCGACCATCAGCGCCGGGTCGTTGACCGACAGCAGCGGCGTGACGTTGCGGTCGACGATGGCCATTTTCACGTGGCGCGACTCGTCGGTGATGATGCAGAAGCGGGTCATTTCGCTGGCGGTGCCGGCGGTGGTGTTGATGGCGATCAGCGGCAGTTGCGGCTTCTCGGATTGATCGACGCCTTCATAGTCACGAATTTGCCCGCCGTTGGTCGCGCACAGGGCGATGCCTTTGGCGCAGTCGTGGGGCGAACCGCCGCCCAGGGACACCACGAAATCACAGCGACTTTCCTTGAGCAGGCCCAGGCCAAGCTCGACGTTGGCGATGCTCGGGTTCGGCTTGGCGCCGTCGAAAATTACCGAGTCGATATCCTGCATGGCCAGCTTCTCGGCAATCATCGCCGCCACGCCCGCCTTGGCCAGCCCGGAGTCGGTGACGATCAGCGCCTTGCGAAAACCGTACTTGCGAATCGCGTCCATCGCTTCGTCGAGGCAACCGATGCCCATGATGTTGACGGCGGGGATGAAAAACGTGCTGCTCATGAGCGAATCTCCTGCAAGGGGGCCGAATCGACAGCTCCGATTCAGCGGATGCGCACAGGATCGACCGAACAGTCACGGCGCATGTTGATCTGGCTCAACCCCCGGTCGTGATAAAGTCGCCGCCCATCAGACCTTTTGCTTTTTGAGACGACCAACGCAATGACCGATTTCCTGGATGTCGACGCCCAACTTGAAGACTGGAACGCCTTGCGCACCAGCGCTTCGTTCAGCGGCCTGCTGCTGGGCAACGGCGCCAGCCGCGCGGTGTGGGACGACTTCGGCTATGACTCGCTGTTCGACAACGCGCGCACCGTCGAAGAAAAGCCCTTGAGCCAGTCCGAACTGAGCGTGTTCGACGCCCTGCAAACCCGCAGTTTCGAGCAGGTGCTCAGCGCGCTGAAAATCACCAGCCGCGTCAACAAGGCCCTGGCCGTCAGCTCCGCCGCGCCGCGCAATCGCTACTACGCGATCAAGGAAGCGCTGATCAATACCGTGCACGCGGTGCACATCCCATGGCGGCTGGTGGTGCCTTCGACCCTGGCGACGATCAATCAGGAACTGGGCAACTATCGGACGGTATTCAGCACCAACTACGACTTGCTGAACAACTGGGCGATCCAGCACCAGCCTGATGTGGTCACCGACCTGTTCCACGGCACTGAGCCGAGCTTCGACTTGAGCGCCAGCGCTACCGACAAGCCGCGTTTGCTTTATCTGCACGGTGGTCTGCACCTGGTCCGTAACCAAGACGGCACTGCGCGCAAATTGATGTCGACCGAGGGCACGTTGCTCGGCAGTTTCGCGATCAACAACACGATCAAGACGCTGGATGACGTGCCGCTGTTCGTCAACGAAGGGCCGGCCCAGGACAAACTGAAGACCATTCGCAGCTCGGATTATTTGTCGTTCTGTTATGACCAGTTACTCGGGCATGGCGACGGGTTGTGCATCTTTGGTCATGCGTTGGGCGAGCAGGACAGCCACATCATCCATGCGTTGCGCCAGGCGAAACCGAAGGTGGTGGCGGTATCGATTTATCCGCGCAGCAAGGCGTTCATCCAGCATCAGAAGCGGCATTACGCGAAGGTGTTTGAGGGAACGGGGGTTGAGTTGCGGTTTTTTGATTCCAAGACCCATGCGCTGGGTAGTCCGAAGCTTACTGTTCCAGTTGAGGTTTAGATCAACAGCAAGATCAAAAGATCGCAGCCTTCGGCAGCTCCTACGTGGGAATGCGATCACCTGCAGGAGCTGCCGAAGGCTGCGATCTTTCAGGATCGACTCATTCTTCGGTGCTATGCACCACCACCAGCAACTGCGCCTGAACCTCCCCCACTGACCGTATCCGATGGGGCTTCTGCGCATTGAAGTGCAGCGCATCCCCGCGATTGAGCAGCACCCGCTCGTTCATGAAGTCCACCTCCACCTGCCCTTCGTGAACGAATAGAAACTCTTCCCCCAAATGCTCCTTGAAGGTCTTGTCGGTGAATTCGCTCGGCGGGTAAATGATGAACGGCAGCAGGCTGCGTTCACTGACCTGATGGGCCAGCACCGCGTAACCGGGGCTGTGGTCGTTGGCGGCCAGGGACTGGCGTTCGTCGCTGCGCACCAAGCTGTAGCTGTCGAGTTTGACGCTGTCTTCGGAGAACAACTCCTCGACCTTCACGTTCAGCGCCTTGGCCAGTTTCAACGCAGCAGCAATCGACGGTGTGTTCAGCCCGCGCTCGACTTTCGACAGATAACTCTTGGTCATGCCGGACTTTTCGGCCAAGGCTTCCAGCGTCACGCCAAGTTTTTTCCTGAGTAATTTCAAACGGATAGACATGTAGAGCGATTAATCCATCAAGGAGTCGACGATTTGTCCTTGCCAATGACACATTGTGTCATATAGCCTCTTTAGTGTCATCTGCATTCACCCATGACCTTGCAAGCAACGAGTGAACGGCAAACCCGACGTCCATTGAACCACCCAAAGGACACCGATATGGCCAAGACCTTAGCACTACCCAAAGACCAACTGGTCAAGCAAGCGCTGATCCAGATGCAAAACACCCTGGCGGATAATACGTGGACCGACCGGCAAAAGCTGGCCCTGACCTGCCGCTTTCTGTTCGAGAACGGTCACGACTCCGGCCTCGCCGGGCAAATCACCGCACGCGGCCCGCAGCCTGGCACCTATTACACCCAGCAACTGGGCCTGGGTTTCGATGAAATCACCGCCGGCAATCTGCTGCTGGTCAACGAAGACCTGGAAGTGCTCGAAGGCCACGGCATGCCGAACCCGGCCAACCGGTTCCACAGTTGGGTGTATCGCGCCCGGCCTGATGTGAACTGCATCATTCATACGCATCCGACCCATGTGGCCGCGCTGTCGATGCTCGAAGTCCCGCTGCAGGTATCGCACATGGACCTGTGCCCGCTCTACGAAGATTGTGCGTTTCTCGAAGCCTGGCCGGGGGTGCCGGTGGGCAATGAAGAAGGCGAAATCATTGCCGGCGCACTCGGCGACAAACGCGCGATTCTGCTTTCCCACCACGGCCAACTGTCCACTGGCACGAGCATCGAAGAAGCCTGCGTCATTGCGCAACTGATCGAACGCGCGGCGAAGTTGCAGTTGCTGGCTATGAGCGCCGGGACGATCAAACCGATCTTGCCGGAGCTGGGCCGCGAAGCCCATGACTGGATTTCCAAACCGAAACGCCACGCCGCCGCCTTCAACTACTACGCTCGGCAGAACCTGCGCCAACACGCCGATTGCCTGAACTGACCCCACTCATTTTCAAGAGGAGCGACAGCATGTCGAACCCATCGATTCACGGCATCATCGGTTACACCATCACCCCGTTTACCGCCAACGGCGAAGGTGTCGATCTGGACGCACTCGGGCGCTCCATCGATCGGCTGATCGACAGCGGCGTCCACGCCATCGCGCCACTGGGCAGTACCGGCGAAGGCGCTTATTTGAGCGACGTGGAGTGGGATCAGGTCAGCGAATTCAGCATCAAGCACGTGGCCAAACGAGTCCCGACCATCGTCAGCGTGTCCGACCTGACCACCGCCAAAGCCGTACGCCGCGCGCGTTTCGCCGAAGCCCACGGTGCCGATGTGGTGATGGTGCTGCCGGCGTCCTACTGGAAACTCAGCGAAGCGGAAATCCTCGCCCACTACCGCGCCATCGGCGAGAGCATCGGCGTGCCGATCATGCTCTACAACAATCCGGCCACCAGCGGCACGGACATGTCGGTGGAACTGATCCTGCGGATTTTCAACGCTGTCGAAAACGTCACGATGGTCAAGGAAAGCACTGGCGACATCCAGCGCATGCACAAACTGCAACTGCTCGGCGAAGGTCAGGTGCCGTTCTACAACGGTTGTAATCCGTTGGCGCTGGAAGCGTTCGCCGCCGGGGCAAAAGGTTGGTGTACGGCGGCGCCGAACCTGATCCCGCAGCTCAATCTTGATTTGTATGAAGCGGTGCTGGCCAACGACCTGGGCAAGGCGCGTGAGTTGTTCTATCGCCAGTTGCCGTTGCTGGACTTCATCCTCAAGGGCGGCTTGCCGGCGACGATCAAGGCCGGGTTGCGGGCGACCGGGCTGGAAGTCGGTGATCCACGGTTGCCGGTGTTTGCGTTGAGTGAGGCGGGTTGTGGTCAGTTGCAGGGATTGTTGAAAGCGCTGCGCTGAACTTCAGCCATACCCAAAACCCATGTGGGAGCGGGCTTGCTCGCGAAGAGGGAGTGTCAGCCAACAAAAATGTTGTCTGACACACCGCTTTCGCGAGCAAGCCCGCTCCCACAGTGGATTTGAAGGTTGCGCTCAAAGCACCGGCAACGTCTTGTCCTTGATCACCTTGGTCGGCCCAATGGCCTTGACGCTGGCGATGCCTTTCTCAAGCGCAGCCTCGGAGGAATAAGCTTCGCTGCTGCCAATGATCTCGTGGTTAGCGGCCGTGAGGTTGAAGTAAGGATGGCCATCCTTGGTGGTCTTTTCTCGTAGCGTTCGTCCAGCGGGCTGTTGGTCTGCACCGAGGCAATGCCGTTATCGGCGGCGCTGCGGGTGGTGTAGTGCTCGCTGACCAGAATGGTTTCGGCATTGGCCGCTTTCAGCACAAACCGAAACTGGCCGCTGCTGGTTTTGCTCAATTCGTACCATCCGGACATGCTCGTTCTCCTTGGCAATTGAGAGGGTTCGCGCCAAAGAGTAAAGACCACCCGGCTGTTTCTGTCGCCTGGGCCGGCCCCTTCGCGGGCAAGCCTCGCTCCTACGAGGGTATGCGTTCCCCTGTAGGAACGAGGCTTGCCCGCGAAAGCGGTCGACGCGGCCTGCGCTATTTCACCGCCGTGCGCACCACCGACAATTCCGGTGCCGCCACCCGCCGCTGACTCAAATACCGCATGCAACTCACCCGCAAGAACGACGCGAAATTCACCACTTCCCCGCGGTAGTCCATCACCTCTTCATACAGCTTGGCGATCAACTGATTGGTGGTCATGCCGTCGACCTCGGCGATTTCGCTGAGGATGTCCCAGAACTGGTTCTCCAGCCGCAGGGTGGTGACCACCCCGCAGATGCGCAGCGAGCGGGAGCGCGATTCGTAGAGGATCGGGTCGGCTTTGACGTAGAGCTCGCACATGGGAAACGCCCCTTGTTACAGCGTGATTTTGGTGCCCAGCAACCCGAGGAAACCGGCGAGCCAGCTCGGGTGCGCCGGCCAGGCGGGCGCTGTGGCCAGATTGCCCTGAACGTGACCTTCCGTCACCGGGATATCGATGAACGTACCGCCGGCCAGACGGACTTCCGGGGCGCAGGCCGGGTAGGCGCTGCACTCGCGACCTTCGAGAATCTCCGCTGCCGCGAGCAATTGCGCGCCGTGGCACACCGCAGCGATGGGCTTGCCGGCCTTGTCGAAGGCGCGCACCAGTTCCAGGACTTTTTCGTTCAGGCGCAGGTACTCCGGCGCACGACCACCCGGGATCAGCAGTGCATCGTAGTCGGCCTCGGCAACCTTGGCGAAGTCGAAGTTCAGGGCAAACAGGTGACCGGGTTTTTCACTGTAGGTCTGGTCGCCTTCGAAATCATGGATCGCGGTGCGTACGGTCTGGCCAGCGGTTTTTTCCGGGCAAACGGCGTGCACGGTGTGACCGACCATCAGCAGCGCCTGGAACGGCACCATCACTTCGTAGTCTTCGACGTAATCGCCGACCAGCATCAGAATTTTTTTCGCAGCCATGGGGAGGACTCCTCTGGGAAATACGTGGGCGTGCAGGAGTATTCAAGGTAGTCCTTAATCGGCATGGCAGGTAATAACCGACTACTACGCCGATGACTGTAGGAGCTGCCGAAGGCTGCGATCTTTTGATCTTGATCTTGATCTTGGTCTTGGTCTTGGTCTTGGTCTTGGTCTTAGTCTTGAGTTTTTGATGGAGTAAATCAGATTTGTGGTGCGGCGGATGAAAAGATCGCAGCCTTCGGCAGCTCCTACGTTGCGAGCATTACTCGCAACTGTACGGATATTTCTGTGCCTAGCTGTAAGCGCCAACATCAAAGGTTTATGGCTAGATAAAGCCATGTCCAATCACCCCGAACTCTGGTTGCCATCATGTCCTCGCGCGAAAACACCGGCATGGCCCTCGGCCTGCTCGGCGTCGTCATCTTCAGCCTCACCCTGCCCTTCACACGGATCGTCGTGCAGGAACTCCATCCGCTGCTCAACGGCCTCGGCCGTGCGCTGTTTGCGGCGGTGCCGGCGGCGGCATTGTTGCTGTGGCGGCGGGAGAAATGGCCGACCTGCAAACAGGTCAAAGGCCTGACCCTGGTGATCGCCGGGGTGATTCTCGGTTTCCCGGTGCTCTCGGCTTGGGCCATGCAAACCTTACCGGCATCCCACGGTGCATTGGTCAATGGCTTGCAACCGCTGTGCGTGGCGCTGTACGCCGCGTGGCTGTCTCACGAGCGCCCGTCGAAGGCCTTCTGGGCCTGCGCGGCACTGGGCAGTGCGCTGGTGCTCGGTTATGCGTTGATCAGTGGTGCCGGCAGTATTCAGGCCGGTGATTTGCTGATGCTCGGGGCGATTGCCGTGGGTGGGCTGGGTTACGCCGAGGGCGGTCGGTTGGCCAAGGAGATGGGCGGCTGGCAGGTGATCTGCTGGGCGCTGGTGCTGTCGACGCCGCTGCTGATCGGGCCTGTGGTGTATTTGGCGTTGCAGCATCAGGGCGAGATTTCGGCCAAGACCTGGTGGGCGTTTGGCTACGTCTCGCTGTTTTCGCAGTTCATCGGGTTCTTTGCCTGGTACGCCGGGTTGGCGATGGGCGGTATAGCACGAGTCAGTCAGATCCAGTTGCTGCAGATCTTCTTCACGATTGCGTTTTCGGCGTTGTTCTTTGGCGAACACATCGAGCCGATCACCTGGCTGTTTGCCGCCGGGGTGATCGTGACGGTGATGCTGGGCCGCAAGACTGCGGTTAAACCGGCGCGTGTGGCCACGGCGTAAAGCAAGATCAAAAGATCGCAGCCTGCGGCAGCTCCTACATTGGGATGGCGTACACCCTGTAGGAGCTGCCGCAGGCTGCGATCTTTTCTGCCTTAACTCAGATAACCGTCAGCCCGCAGCAGCGTTTCCAGACAATGTTCAGTGATCTGGTAGAAATCCTTCAATTCCTGAATCTTCACCAACAGCTGGGCCGGGTCCACCGGCTCGGCGCGTTTGACCGCCAGGATCATCTTGTTCTTGTTGGTGTGGTCCAGTGAGATGAACTCGAACACCTTGGTTTCGTAGCCACAGGCTTCAAGGAACAACGCACGCAGACTGTCGGTGACCATTTCCGCCTGCTGGCCCAGGTGCAAACCATATTGCAGCATCGGCTTGAGCAGCGCCGGGCTCTGGATTTGCAGGCGGATCTGTTTGTGGCAGCACGGCGAGCACATGATGATCGAGGCGCCGGAACGAATGCCGGTGTGGATCGCGTAGTCGGTGGCGATGTCGCAGGCGTGCAGGGCGATCATCACGTCCAGCTCGCTCGGCGCCACGCTGCGCACATCCCCGCATTTGAACACCAGCCCCGGATGCTCGAGCTTCGCTGCGGCGGTGTTGCACAGGTTGACCATCTCTTCGCGCAGCTCGACGCCGGTGACTTCGCCTTCAGCCTTCAAGGTGTTGCGCAGGTAGTCGTGGATCGCGAACGTCAGGTAGCCCTTGCCCGAACCGAAATCCGCCACCCGCACCGGTTTGTCCAACGCCAGCGGCGAGCTGGTCAGGGCATGGCTGAAGACTTCGATGAACTTGTTGATCTGCTTCCACTTGCGCGACATCGCCGGGATCAGCTCTTGCTGCGCGTTAGTCACGCCCAGGTCCTTGAGGAACGGCCGGCTCAGGTCAAGGAAGCGGTTTTTCTCACGGTTGTGCTCGGCGGATGGCACTTCGCGCAATTGCTGGGGTTTGCTCTTGAACAGCGAAGGCTTGCCCTTTTTGCTGTATTCGAGCTGCGCTTCGTCGGTCAGCGACAGCAAATGCGCATTTTTGAACGCTTCCGGCAGCAGCGCGGCGATGGTCGCTACGCCTTCGGCCAGCGGGAAGTTCTTCGTGATGTCGCGGGTCTTGTAGCGGTAGACGAAGGACAGGCAAGGCTGATCCTTGACCGTCAGTTGCTTGATGATCAGCCGCTGCAAGTCCACTTCGGCGCCGACGTACTTGGCCAGTACCAGTTTGATGAAGGCGTTGTGGTCGAGGCTGGTTTGCAGCAGGTCGATGAATTGGGCGTGGTGATCCGGCGCGAGGCTGGCGGGGGTGGCGGTGACAGACATGGGAAGAACGGCCTCGGGCGGTGCGGATCGGGGAATGGCGGGTATTTTAGGGGGGATGGGGATTGAGGGCACGGGTAATTTCCCGAACGGTGCAGAATCAAAAGATCGCAGCCTTCGGCAGCTCCTACGCTGAACGTGGTCCCCGTAGGAGCTGCCGAAGGCTGCGATCTTTTGATCTACCCTAAAACCACCAACCGATTCGGCAGTTCATTGCGTACCTGCGTCACCGGCACATGCACCTTGAGCAACTCGCCGCATGCCTCGATACACGTCACAAACCCCTGCAACGTCTTCCCCTGTTTCACCTGCTGGGTAAATGCCGCGACAATCGCATCCCAGCTCTTGTTATCCAGGCGTTTGGATATTCCTTCATCCACCAGAATCTCCACATAGCGCTCGGCCTCGCAGACAAAGATCAACATCCCGGTGCCGCCGACGGTGTGGTGCAGGTTCTGCTCCAGGAACTGCCGACGCGCCAGGTTCGAGGCGCGCCAGTGACGGACCCGACGCGGGATCAGATGGGTGGTGACTTTCGGAATCCGGAAGACCAGGCACAGCACGATAAAACTGGCCCACTGCACCAGCAACAGGCTGTGCATGGTCAGCACGCCGGTCAGGTAATGCACGACACCCGGCACCACCAGCGCCAGCAAACTGGCCCACAGCAGCGGGATGTACGCGTAATCGTCAGCGCGGGCCGCGAGCACCGTCACCAGTTCGGCGTCGGTCTCGCGCTCGACCCGGGCAATCGCCTCGGCGACTTTGCGTTGTTCGTGTTCAGTCAGTAATGCCATGTTATGAATGCCTGCTCGTTATTGTTTTTACCAACCGTGTTATCACCAGCCGCCCGACGAACCGCCGCCCCCAAAACTGCCCCCACCGCCACTGAAGCCCCCGCCACCGCCCCCGCCACCAAAACCACCACCGCCGAACCCGCCGCCAGAACCACCCGAGCCGCCTCGGCCAACGGGCAGGATACCGAGCATCTGCAGGATAAAAATCGTCAGGATGAACAGCATCACCAGGAACACGAAAACGCCTGGATGACGCGAAACAAAATCGCTTTCCTGATTGCCGCCAGCGTCATACACCGTCGACGGTTCATCCAGCGGACTGCCGCCCAACACCACCAGCATCGCTGCAACCCCGTCGCTGATGCCTTTGCTGAAGTTGCCGGTCTTGAACGCCGGCGTGATCACCTGGTTGATGATCACCGAACTCTGGGCATCGGTCAGGCGATCCTCCAGGCCATAACCGACTTCAATCCGCAACTTGCGCTCATCGCGTGCGACGATCAGCAGCGCGCCATTGTTCTTGTCCTTCTGGCCAATGCCCCAGGCGCGACCGAGTTGATAGCCGAAGTCGGCAATGTCGGTGCCCTGCAAATCCGGCAACGTCACCACCACCAATTGTTCGCCGGTAGCGGCTTCGTGGGCCTGGAGTTGCTGCGTCAACTGCTCGCGCACCGCCGGCTCGATCAGTTGGGCGTTGTCCACCACCCGACCGGTCAGTGGCGGGAACTTCAACTCGGCCTGGGCCGTGACTGCAACCACCCAGAGCAACAGCACCAGGCCCATCTTCAACACGCGCATTGGCAACCTCATCCGTGTACAAGCCCAACACATCTTTCAAACCTGGCGTGCCCCTTCGGCAGCTCCTACGGGGGTTATTCATCCGTCACCAGGAATGGTGGTACTTCAAAATTTCACTTGCGGTGCTTTTTCGGCGTCCGGGCTGGTGGCTTCGAAGGTTTCGCGGATCGGCAGGTCGCTGTACATCACGCTATGCCAAAGGCGACCGGGGAAGGTGCGGATTTCGGTGTTGTATTTCTGCACCGCGAGGATGAAGTCGCGGCGCGCCACGGCGATACGGTTCTCGGTGCCTTCAAGTTGCGATTGCAGCGCCAGGAAATTCTGGTTGGCCTTGAGGTCCGGGTAGCGCTCGGACACCACCATCAAACGGCTCAAGGCACCGGTCAGCTGATCCTGGGCCTGCTGGAACTGTTTGAGTTTTTCCGGGTTATCCAGTGTCTTGGCATCGACCTGGATCGAGGTCGCCTTGGCCCGGGCTTCGATAACCGCCGTCAGGGTATCTTCTTCATGCTTGGCGTAGCCCTTGACGGTTTCCACCAGGTTGGGGATCAGGTCGGCGCGGCGCTGATACTGGTTCTGCACCTGGCCCCAGGCAGCCTTGGCCTGTTCGTCGAGGGCCGGGATGTTGTTGATGCCACAACCGGCCAGCAGCGTGGTCAGCAGCATCAGCGCTGCGACTTGCAGGCCCGAGCGATAGTTGAGTCGTACATTCATGTCGGTGATGCTCCCGTGCACAATCCGTTGAAAAACTGCCTGTAACATTTGAATCAGGCTCTTGGGGCATAATCTGCCGCCGCCACTGGATTGCAGCGTGCCAATGGGCTAAAAGATGCCCTCACTACCAAAACGCGTCAGAAGTGTGCTGCATTTACTTGAACAACAATAGTCGCTCCCTAAATTTTGGCTGACCGGCGCGTATTCACTGCCGTTTAGGCCTTTGAGAAAACTATTCATGAAGAAGCTGTGTTTGCTGGGGCTGTTCGTCAGCCTGGCCAGTCATAACGTATTGGCCGCCACGCCCCCCGCACCTCTAGAGAACAAGGACGCTTTCATCAGCAATCTGATGAAGCAGATGACCCTCGATGAAAAAATCGGCCAGTTGCGCCTGATCAGCATCGGCCCGGAAATGCCGCGTGAGCTGATCCGCAAGGAAATCGCCGCCGGCAACATCGGTGGCACGTTCAACTCCATTACCCGCCCGGAAAACCGTCCGATGCAGGACGCTGCCATGCGCAGTCGGTTGAAGATCCCGATGTTCTTCGCCTATGACGTGATCCATGGCCACCGGACCATTTTCCCGATCAGCCTGGCCCTGGCGTCCAGCTGGGACATGGACGCCATCGCCCGCTCCGGGCGCATTGCCGCCCAGGAAGCTGCGGCCGACGGCCTCGACATCACCTTCGCGCCGATGGTCGACATCTCCCGCGACCCGCGCTGGGGCCGCACGTCCGAAGGTTTCGGTGAAGACACTTATCTGGTGTCGCGGATTGCCGGCGTAATGGTCAAGGCCTTTCAGGGCCAGGGCGCCAACGCCGCCGACAGCATCATGGCCAGCGCCAAACACTTTGCCTTGTACGGCGCGGTCGAGGGCGGTCGCGACTACAACGTCGTCGACATGAGCCCGGTCAAAATGTACCAGGACTACCTGCCGCCCTACCGCGCCGCCATCGACGCCGGTGCTGGCGGGGTGATGGTTGCCCTGAACTCGATCAACGGCGTGCCGGCCACCGCCAACACCTGGCTGATGAACGACCTGTTGCGCAAGGAATGGGGCTTCAAGGGCCTGGCGGTCAGTGACCACGGGGCGATTTTCGAGCTGATCAAGCACGGCGTCGCGGCGGACGGTCGTGAAGCGGCGAAGCTGGCAATCAAGGCCGGCATCGACATGAGCATGAACGACACCCTTTACGGCAAAGAGCTGCCGGGGCTGTTGAAGGCTGGCGAAATCGAACAGAAAGACATCGACAACGCCGTTCGCGAAGTGCTCGGCGCCAAGTACGACATGGGCCTGTTCAAGGACCCGTACCTGCGCATCGGCAAGGCCGAGGATGACCCGGTCGACACCTACGCCGAAAGCCGTTTGCACCGTCCGCAAGCCCGAGACGTTGCCCGCCGCAGCCTGGTGTTGCTGAAAAACCGGAACGAAACCCTGCCGCTGAAGAAAACCGCGAAAATCGCCCTGGTCGGTCCGTTGGTCAAAGCGCCAATCGACATGATGGGCAGTTGGGCCGCTGCTGGTAAACCGGCGCAATCGGTCACGCTGTTCGACGGCATGAACGCCGCCATGGCCGACAAAGCGACGCTGATTTATGCGCGCGGTGCCAACATCACCAGCGACAAGAAAGTCCTCGATTACCTGAACTTCCTGAACTTCGATGCCCCGGAAGTGGTGGATGATCCACGCCCGGCCCAAGTACTGATCGACGAAGCGGTAAAAGCCGCCAAGGACGCTGACGTGGTTGTGGCAGCCGTCGGCGAATCCCGTGGCATGTCCCACGAATCGTCGAGCCGTACCGACCTGAACATCCCGGCCAATCAGCGTGAGCTGATCAAGGCGTTGAAAGCCACCGGCAAACCGCTGGTGCTGGTGTTGATGAACGGCCGCCCGCTGTCGATTGTCGACGAGAAGGAACAGGCTGACGCAATCCTGGAAACCTGGTTCAGCGGCACCGAGGGCGGCAACGCCATCGCTGATGTGCTGTTCGGCGACTACAACCCGTCGGGCAAACTGCCGATCACCTTCCCGCGTTCGGTGGGCCAGATTCCGACCTACTACAACCACCTGAGCATTGGCCGGCCGTTCACGCCGGGCAAGCCGGGCAACTACACCTCGCAGTATTTCGATGACACCACCGGGCCGCTGTTCCCGTTTGGCTTCGGCTTGAGCTACACCGATTTCAGCCTGAGCGACATGGCGCTGTCATCGACCACGCTGAACAAGACCGGCAAGCTCGACGCCAGCGTCATGCTGAAAAACACCGGTAAGCGTGATGGCGAAACCGTGGTGCAGTTGTACATCCAGGACGTGACCGGCTCGATGATCCGCCCGGTCAAGGAACTGAAGAACTTCCAGAAAGTAATGCTCAAGGCCGGCGAACAGAAAGTCGTGCACTTCACCATTACCGAGGACGACCTGAAGTTCTACAACGCCCAGCTCAAGTACGCTGCGGAACCGGGCAAGTTCAACGTGCAGATCGGCCTGGACTCTCAGGACGTGACGCAGCAGAGCTTTGAATTGCTGTAACGCTAAAAAGCAAAAGATCGCAGCCTGCGGCAGTTCCTACACAGGCCGCGTACATTCGTGAAGTCACGGATGTACGCGATTTCCTGTAGGCGCTGCCGCAGGCTGCGATCTTTGATCTTGCTCTACCCCCGCCGATCCAGCAGATTCACCACCACCCGATCCACCCACCCCCAAATCCGTTGCTTGACCCGCCGCCACAGCGGTCGGCGTTGCCAGGCCTCCAGGCTGACTTCCTGACTCAGGGCAAAGTCTTTCTCAAAGCTTGCCGTCACCGCCGCCGTCAATCCGGGGTCCAGTGCTTCGAGGTTGGCTTCCAGGTTGAAGCGCAGATTCCAGTGGTCGAAGTTGCACGAACCGATGCTCACCCAGTCGTCCACCAGCACCATTTTCAGGTGCAGGAAACACGGCTGGTACTCAAAGATTTTCACCCCGGCCTTGAGCAGTCGCGGGTAGTAGCGATGCCCGGCATAGCGTACCGACGGGTGATCGGTGCGCGGCCCGGTCAGCAGCAGGCGCACGTCGATGCCGCGCGCGGCAGCCTTGCGCAACGAGCGACGGACTTTCCAGGTAGGCAGGAAATACGGCGTGGCCAGCCAGATTCGCCGCTGCCCACTGTTCAATGCGCGGAACAACGACTGCAGGATGTCCCGGTGTTGACGGGCATCGGCATAGGCAACCCGACCCATACCCTCGCCCACGGACGGTACGCGCGGCAAGCGCGGCAGGCCAAAGTGCGAGGCCGGTCGCCAGGCGCGGCGGTGACGGTTGGCGATCCATTGGCGGTCGAACAGCAATTGCCAGTCGAGCACCAGCGGACCGGTGATTTCCACCATCACTTCATGCCATTCGCTGGTGTCTTCACCCGGCGTCCAGAACTCATCGGTCACCCCGGTGCCGCCGACCACTGCCATGCCCTGATCCACCAGCAACAGCTTGCGGTGATCGCGATAGAAGTTGCCGACCCAACGCCGCCAGCTCAGGCGATTGTAAAAACGCAGCTCCACACCCGCGGCCGTCAACCGCCGGCGCAGGTTCAGCGTGAACGCCAGGCTGCCATAGTCATCGAACAGGCAGCGCACCCGCACACCACGCTCGGCGGCTTGAACCAATGCCTGGACCATGGCCTCGGCGCAGGCGCCCGCCTCCACCAGGTACAGCTCCAGTTCGACCTGCTCCTCGGCGCGGGCAATCGCCACCAACATCCGCGGAAAGAACTGCGGACCGTCGATCAGCAATTCAAAGCGGTTGCCTTCACGCCACGGAAATACGGCTCCGGCCATGTCAGCGCGCCGTGAATATCAGTACCGCACCCACCGGCACCGACAGACTGATGGCCGACAAACCGGCAACCTTGCGCAAACTGTCCAGCCCGGGGCCAGGTCGAAATCTTCAGCGTTGATCACCAGCGGCTCCAGGGTCACCACTTGAAAGCGCCGGTCATCGAGACGGGTCGCCAGCAGTTCGGCGTTGTATTGATGTTGTTGACCATGAAGGCTGACGGTCAGCGGCAAACGCAATTCCAGTTGTGCACCGGGGGCGAGGTCGTTGATCGGGCGCAGATCGATCTGCGCGGTGATCACGGCGTCGGGGAAGGTCTGGATCTCGAACAGGTCCTTGCGCATGCGCTCGTCACGCAGCGGGATACCGCTGTTGACCGAATCCATCTCGACTTCGACTTGCGCCAGCCCCGTGGGGTCGACCTTACCGTGCAAGACCAAAAAGCGCTGTACCTCGGAGATGTTGGCGTTTTTCGTGCTGATGAACGACAGCCGCGACGACTCACCGTCCAGGTACCAATCGGCATGGGCCGACAGCGTGGCACCGGCCAGCAGCAGGAAGGCGAGGGTTTTGGAGAGGACGCGGTTGAACATAGAAACCCGTGGGGCAGATAAACCTGCACGAACCTTAACCGTCCCTGAGCCAGATGCAAACCTGTGTAGCAGCTGGCGAAGCCTGCGTTCGGCGGCGAAGCCGTCGTCAATCCGGCCACTTGAGTCTGCCTGAAACACCGTGGTGCCTGATTTCACGACGGCTTCGCCGCCGAACGCAGGCTTCGCCAGCTGCTACATCAGTAACCGTATTCAGGGATTCAAGCGGCAGCCTTGGCGCTCGCTGATCCACTGCGCGCTATTGCTGCGCCCCATGCCACTGACGGTCACGCGCTTGCCGGCTTCGTCATCGATAAACCCGCTGAAGGGCAACCACTGTTTCACGTAGCCATGGCAGTACTCGACGTCGTTGTTCATCACATACCGGCACGAGCAATATTCCTTGGCAGTGTAGGCGCTGATGATGTCCGGGAACGCCCACAACGCCACCCGCTCTTTCCAGATCCAGCCGAGCAACAAAACCAGCAGCAACAGCAGGATGCTGCTGAGGGGACGGCGGCGAATAAAACTCATGGTTGCACCTTCTCGGCAAACGCCTTGAGCGCGAGTTTGAGCAGTTCGTTGTGCCGATAAGTACCGTCGCGATCATCGCCATATCGGACGATCACCAGTTTTTCGCCGGGAATCACATAAAGCGCCTGCCCCCAGTGCCCCAAAGCAGCAAAGGTGTCGGTCGGCACGTCGGGCCATGGTCGCGCCGCGCCATCCACTGCGCGATTGAGCCACCATTGGCCGCCGGGCACGGCTTCGTCCTGATGGGCGCGATAACCGGCAAACGGTTCGCGGTTGAAAGCGACCCAGTCCTTGGGCAGTAATTGTCGATCGCCCCAACGACCATCGCGGGCCATCAACAGCCCGACCCGCGCCAGATCCCGAGCGGTGAGATAGGCGTAAGACGAGGCGACAAACGTCCCGGAGGCGTCGGTTTCCCAGACGGCATGGCGAATCCCCAGCGGTTCGAACAACGCGGTCCAGGGATAATCCGGATAACGGCTCGTGCCGAGGATGTTTTTCAACGCTGCCGAGAGCAGGTTGCTGTCGCCGCTGGAATAACGGAACGCCTGGCCTGGCGCGGCGTATTCGTCGTGCCCGGCGGTGAATGCGGCCATGTTCGCGTGACCGCGGGTGTAGAGCATGGCCACCACCGAGGATTTCAGTGGCGCGTATTCGTAGTCTTCCTGCCAGTCCAGGCCGGAGGCCCAGTGCAGCAGGTCGGCGAGGGTGATTGCCGGGTGATTTTCCAGCGCCGGATAGAACTTCACCGCGGGGTCCTGCAACGTGAACAAGCCTTCGCCATAGGCCACGCCGAGAACCGTGGCCATCAGGCTTTTGCTGATCGACCAGGTCAGGTGCGGCGTATCGACAGTGGTCGGGCCGGCGTAGCGTTCGTAGATCAGTTGACCGTCGCGGATGACCAGCAAGGCGTCGGTGCGGATGCCTTTTCGAGTGCTGTCATCGCGGCTTGGGAAGGCGTAGGTTTCCAGGGATTCGAGTGCCGGACCGGTGACTTTCGGGCCTTGTGGCCACTGCTCGCCGGGCCAGTTTTCGGCGTGGGCCGTGGCACTGAGCAGCAGCATGAGAAGCAGGGACAAGCCTTTGAACATGGTGAGGGCTCGCAAGGATCAGAACCTGTTGAGCCTAGTCGAAAATAATGACAATCTTTCGGCACGCACATCCCCCCTGTAGGAGCTGCCGAAGGCTGCGATCTTTTGATCTTGCTGTTCAAAATCAAGATCAAAAGATCGCAGCCTTCGGCAGCTCCTACACCGGACAACTCATAATCCGGCCAACGCTTTGGTCAACCGCTTCCCCGCGCGCGCGCCGCCAACTCCATCACCGCTTGATCGCGCTGCCACATCGTCGCCCATAGCGGCAACCCCTCGGCCATGGCCTGATTCACCTCAACCTTGAGCCCCTCGAACTGTGCAAACAACCCGCCCAACAGCACATGCCCAGCCGGATTGTTCGGCGCCTGACGACTGGCTTCCGCACACCCGGCCAATAGCGCCAGCAACCGCAGTTGCAAGGTTTGCGGCCAGTTGCTGTCCTGTCCGACGCCGGACAGCCACGCGGTCATGGCGCTCAACACATAGATGTCTTCCAGGGTGCGGAACGGTTTGACGTAAGCGTCCCAGCCATCGCCGGCCAGCAATTCGCAAAAGGCGTTGTCGAGAAACACCCGGCCGTGACTGATGTCCGGCATCAGCGCGGTGGCCGGGAGTTTCTCCAGGCGCACGCCCGGCTCACCGGGATACACCACCGCCAGGCTCAATCGCGGGTCTTCGCCGAGTGCTTCGCTGCGGGCGGCGATCAGCAACCAGTCGGCGGCGTCGCCTGCGGTGACGAAATCCTTGCGCCCGTTCAGGCGCAGATCCTGGAGCCGGGTCTGCATGTCTGCCGGGCGCAGGCTGCGCTGCTCGGTCGCGCACAAGGCGCCGAGGCTCAACGGCGCGCTCGGCCACAGCACGCGCAACGCCGCCTGATAACCCACCAGAAACGCCAACCCCGGCGTCGCCATCAAGCGTGCGCCGGCCACCGCCAGTTCGAACGGCGTGAGCGTGCCCAACTGATGCAACAAGGTCGCATAGCCTTCGGCCAGGTCAGGATTGGCGGGCAGGCGTTCGCGGCAGTTCAACAGGGTTTGCCAGGGCATAAGAGGCTCCTTGTGGGCTGTCATATAAGCATCACCAAAGCTTCATGGCGATGACACCGGGGCTACATAGCCTGACTTTGCACAACACGGCTGCATAAAGAAAGTCGATCGGCTGCAACCCACGACGGGTGAACGGCCCGTACGGAGATTCGCAATGACTCAGATCGCCCGCATCAGCGACACCGGCAATGAACGCCGCCTGCAAGCCGAACGCCTGATCGGCACCGAGGCCCTGCAGGAAGCCCAGGCCTTGCGCTTCAACGTGTTCAGCGGCGAATTCAACGCCAGGCTCAAAGGCGCGGAGCTGGGTCTGGACATGGATGACTATGATGTTCATTGCGCCCACATCGGCGTGCGTGACTTGAACACCGGGCGTCTGGTCGCGACCACCCGTTTGCTCGACCACACCGCCGCCAGCAGCCTGGGCAAGTTTTACAGCGAAGAAGAATTCAGCCTGCACGGTCTGGTTGCGCTCAAAGGCCCGATCCTGGAAATCGGCCGCACCTGCGTCGACCCGGCCTACCGCAACGGCGGCACCATCGCGGTGCTGTGGGGCGAATTGGCCGAAGTCCTCAATCAGGGCGGCTACAGTTATTTGATGGGCTGCGCGAGCATCCCGATGCAGGACGGCGGCATTCAGGCCCACGCGATCATGCAGCGCCTGCGCGAACGTTACCTGTGCACCGAACACCTGCGGGCCGAGCCGAAGAAGCCGCTGCCGACACTGGATATCCCCTCCAACGTGATCGCCGAAATGCCGCCGCTGCTCAAGGCGTACATGCGCCTGGGCGCGAAGATCTGCGGCGAGCCGTGCTGGGACGAAGACTTCCAGGTGGCCGACGTGTTCATCCTGCTCAAGCGCGACGAACTCTGCCCGCGTTACGCCAAGCACTTCAAGGCGGCCATGTGATGAGCCGTCTTCGGGTGTACGCGCGAATTGCGCGAGTGCTGGTGGTGGTGGCGCTGGGGTTGACCATGGCCAGTGTGTTCGGTTTGTTCGAGCGCGCCGGGATTGCCCATTCGATGGTCCGGCGACAGCGCTGGTCGCGGTTTTTCATGGCCCGCTTGAGCAATGCCCTGCCGTTTCGCGTGACTGTTTATGGTGAGTTGCCAAGGACGCCAATGCTTTGGGTCAGCAACCACGTGTCCTGGACCGACATTCCGTTGCTGGGCATGATCACTCCCTTGTCGTTCCTGTCCAAGGCCGAAGTACGCACCTGGCCGGTGGCAGGCTGGTTGGCGGCCAAGGCCGGCAGCCTGTTTATCCGCCGTGGCTCGGGTGACAGTCAGTTGATCCGCAAACAAATGACCCGTCACCTGGAGCAAGCGCATCCGCTGCTGATGTTCCCGGAAGGCACGACCACTGACGGCCGGTCGTTGCGCACCTTCCACGGTCGCCTGCTGTCAGCGGCGATTGACGCTGAAGTGGCGATGCAACCGGTGGCGATTCGTTATTTGCGCGACGGGAAAATCGATACGCTGGCGCCGTTCATTGGGGATGATGATTTGCTCTCGCACCTGATGCGGTTGTTTGCCAATGATCGGGGCGAGGTGGAAATTCACGTGCTCAAGCCGATCGAGTGCCAGGGCCGCGAGCGTGCAGCGCTGGCGTTCGAGGCACAGCAGGCGGTGCAGAGGGCGTTGTTTGGCGAAGTGGCGAAACCGGCCGAACCACGGCGTACCGGCGAACTCATCGCCGCCTGACCCCGCGGTTCTGTAGGAGCAAAGCTTGCTCGCGAAGAACGATAATGCGGTCATCAGATAAACTGCGGTGATCGTATCGCGAGCAAGCTTTGCTCCTACAGGGGTTGTGTCAGCGATTTTGGGCGAAAGCCTGAAGCTGCGGATAGAACAACCGGAAATCCTCACTCAACGGCTCATACAACACCCGTAACTCCTGCATCGCCCCGGCCAGTTCCTCAGGTTTGCTCAGCCGCCGGGAAATCCCCCGCAGCACCTGCGCCAGCACTTCGAAATCCTCATAAGAACCCAACCAGTCATTGGCCACCATGTACGGCGCGATCTGCGCCAGCCGTTCAGGTAGCTGCGGCTCGCTGGAGAGAACCCGGTAAACGTCCGAAGTGAACTGCGCCAGTGGCTGGTCAGCGTAGAGCGTCCAGTCCCGGGCCAGACAGTGGTCAAAAAACGTCGACCACGATCCCGGCATAACGCCGGCGGGTGATGGAAAACCGCGACAACGCGATGTCCACCAGCGGATGGCGGTCGGTAAACACGTCGATGCTGCGATGCAACTGGATAGCCGCTTCGATCTCCGGGTCGAACTGCCCTTGCAGCCGTCCTTTGACGAAATCGCCATACAGGCTGCCGAGCCATTGACCGGGGCGCTGGCCACCGAGGTGCAGATGTGCGAGATAGTTCATGCCGCGCAGCTTAGCACTGCCGCTGATATATCGTTATAACTCGATATACCGATTTGTGCGTTCGTCAGACCGAAATCATATTGGTATATCGCAATTCAACGATTTAAAGTTCGCCTCATCGCGATATAGCGTTTTACTCATCACGAGCCCCCACCATGACCCTCGACCTCGACGAAATAATAAAAGCCCTGGCACACCCAGTACGCCGAGACATCCTCATCTGGCTGAAAGACCCCAAGGTTCAGTTCCCGGAACAGATCCACAACCACGAGTACGGCATTTGCGCCGGGCAAATCGATCAACGCTGCGGCCTGTCGCAGTCGACCGTGTCCGCACATTTGGCGACGTTGCAACGTGCGGGTCTGATCAGCAGCCAGAAAGCCGGTCAATGGCACTTCTTCAAACGCAACGAGGACGTGATTCAAGCGGCCCTCGACGCCATCGTCAAAGAGCTCAGTGCTCCGACCAGGACTTAACAATGCCCCTCTCGCTACTCATTCTGGCCTTGAGCGCCTTCGCCATCGGCACCACCGAGTTCGTCATCATGGGCCTGCTGCCCGATGTGGCGGCGGACCTCGGCGTGTCGATCCCCGGCGCCGGCTGGCTGGTGACCGGTTACGCCCTGGGCGTGGCCATCGGTGCGCCGTTCATGGCACTGGCCACCGCCCGGCTCCCGCGCAAGGCCGCCCTCGTAGCGTTGATGGGGATTTTTATCGTCGGCAACCTGCTCTGCGCCCTGGCCAGCGACTACAACGTGCTGATGTTTGCCCGTGTCGTCACCGCCCTCTGCCACGGTGCGTTCTTCGGCATCGGTTCGGTGGTGGCGGCAGGACTGGTGCCGGCCAACAAACGTGCGTCAGCGGTGGCATTGATGTTCACTGGTTTGACCCTGGCCAACGTCCTCGGCGTGCCGCTGGGCACCGCGCTTGGTCAGGAAGCTGGCTGGCGTTCGACCTTCTGGGCGGTGACCGTCATCGGCGTGATCGCGCTGATCGGCCTGATCCGTTTCCTGCCGGCCAACCGCGATGAAGAAAAACTCGATATGCGCGCCGAACTGCGCGCCCTTAAAGGTGCCGGGATCTGGCTGTCGCTGACCATGACCGCGTTATTCGCCGCGTCGATGTTCACCCTGTTCACCTACGTCGCCCCGCTGCTCGGCGATGTCACCGGCGTCTCGCCCAAAGGCGTGACCTGGACGCTGCTGCTGATCGGCCTCGGTCTGACGGTCGGCAACATCATCGGCGGCAAACTGGCGGACAAACGCCTGGCCGCCACGCTGATCGGCGTGTTCGCCTCGATGGCCGTGGTCTCCACTGTCCTGACCTGGACCAGCGTCGCGGTGATCCCGACTGAAATCACCCTGTTCCTCTGGGCCACCGCATCGTTTGCCGCCGTCCCTGCGCTGCAAATCAACGTGGTGACCTTCGGCAAAGCGGCACCAAACCTGGTGTCGACCCTGAACATCGGCGCGTTCAACGTCGGCAACGCACTCGGTGCCTGGGTCGGCGGCAGCGTCATCGCCCACGGTTTCGGTTTGACCAGCGTACCTCTCGCGGCAGCAGCACTGGCGGTACTCGCCCTGCTGGTGACCCTGATTACTTTCCGTCAGAGCGCCAATCCCGACCTGGCCCCTGCTACCCACTAACTAACCACTACCTCACGAGGATTGTATTCATGACGACTATTTTCGATCCGATCAAACTGGGCGACATCGAGCTGGCCAACCGCATCATCATGGCGCCACTGACCCGCTGCCGCGCCGACGAAGGCCGAGTGCCGAACGCGCTGATGGCCGAGTACTACGTACAACGTGCCTCCGCCGGCCTGATCCTCAGCGAGGCGACGTCGGTCACGCCAATGGGCGTCGGCTACCCGGACACCCGGGCATCTGGTCCAACGACCAGGTTCGCGGCTGGGCCAACGTAACCAAGGCGATCCACGGCGCGGGCGGCAAGATCTTCCTGCAACTGTGGCACGTAGGCCGGGTTTCCCACTCGTCGTACCTGAATGGCGAAACACCGGTTGCACCGAGCGCCATCCAGCCCAAGGGTCACGTCAGCCTGGTTCGTCCGTTGTCCGACTACCCAACGCCACGTGCTCTGGAAATCGCCGAAATTGCCGATGTCGTGGACGCTTACCGCGTCGGCGCTGAAAACGCCAAGGCTGCCGGTTTTGACGGCGTGGAAATCCACGGCGCTAACGGTTACCTGCTCGACCAGTTCCTGCAAAGCAGCACCAACCAGCGCACCGACAATTACGGCGGCTCCCTGGAAAACCGTGCCCGTCTGTTGCTGGAAGTGACCGACGCCGCGATCGAAGTCTGGGGCGCTGGCCGCGTGGGTGTGCACCTGTCACCACGCGCCGACTCCCATGACATGGGCGACGACAACCTGTCCGAGACCTTCACTTACGTGGCTCGTGAACTGGGCAAACGCGGCATCGCCTTCATTTGCTCTCGCGAGAAAGAAGCCGGCGACAGCCTGGGTCCACAATTGAAAGCAGCCTTCGGCGGCCCGTACATCGCCAACGAACGCTTCACCAAGGACAGCGCCAACGAATGGCTGGCCAGCGGCAAGGCTGACGCAGTGGCGTTTGGTGTGCCGTTCATTGCCAACCCGGATTTGCCGGCGCGCCTGAAGGCTGATGCGCCGCTCAATGAGGCGCGTCCTGAGCTGTTTTATGCCAAGGGTCCGGTCGGTTATATCGACTACCCAACGCTGTAAGCGGCCCTTCAGAGCACGCGCTGCTCCTGCAGAAACGCAAAAGCCCCGACTCGAAAGCGCCGGGGCTTTTTGCGTATTGCACTCAACAGATTGCAGACAGGGGCAGCTTGAGCGGGATTTTTCACCCGCCTTCACACGGGTGAAACAAATTTCCTACAAAATACATAGTTCACTACCTATCAACCTGCTACTAGTACGTATATAAAAGCACTCAACGGCGTCAAGGCGAGCAATACGGATTTTCTGCTGCCTGAAACATTGACACGACTGGATCCATTTACGCATTTTGATTCATTTGCGCAGGCTGGGGCTCAAGCGCAGCATATCCAGCCCTGTATCGACCCAGCGCTCGGCTTCGGTGTGCAACTCGAAACTGTCGGGCGCCAGCAACCACTGGTACAGGATGCCGTCGATGTAGGCATGCAGACTGATCGCAGCACGGACCGTATCGAGATCGTTCGGCAACTGCCCTCGATTCACCGCATTACTCAGGGCCAGGGCAATTCGCACGTTGCAGTCGAGACTGACCGTCCGGCGCTGCTGGCGCAGGTCACACATTTCATCGGTGAATTCGCACTTATGAAAAAGAATCTCGTTGATGCGTCGGGTTTTCGGATCCAGGGCAACTTGATGAAACAAATGAGTCAGCAATTTACGCATGCAACCCAACGGATCGAGCTCGTCCTCGCTCTCACTGGCCTTGGCCATCTCATCCAGCGGTTCATGCAAGGTATCAAGCATGGCCTGTACCAGATCCGCCTTGTTGCTGAAATGCCAGTAGATGGCCCCGCGAGTGACCCCGGCCAGTGTGGCGATGTCCGCCAGCGTCGTGCGCGCCACGCCCCTTTCATAAAAGGCTTTCTCTGCCGCTTCGAGTATCTGGCTTCGGGTTTCTTGAGCTTCCTCTTTGGTACGACGGACCATGGCAGTACAACCTCAAATCAGGATGCTTCAGCGATGTCTGGATATGCGCTGAATAAATGTGCAGCGAACTCTCTTGGGGTCCGTCTACGGCCTACAATTCGAACCTTTGAGCGGCATTTGTAACAGTGTGGGTACGCAGCCAAGGTATTTACAAACAACCATGAACGTAAGTATATTCCTTAGCAAGCTACTTATCCACTCAGCGCCTAATTTTTACCCTTCCACCTTTCGAGTGCGCATTTTGCGCGCCTGACCCGAGGATTTTCATGCAATTCAAGCCAGCTGTTACCGCTCTGGTCACTGCCGTCGCCCTGGCATCACTGCTCAGCGGATGCAAAAGGAAGAGGCGCCTGCAGCCCCTCCCGCCCCTCAGGTTGGCGTTGTCACCCTGCAACCTCAAGCCTTTACCCTGACGTCCGAGCTTCCGGGCCGTACCAGTGCGTACCGCATCGCCGAAGTCCGCCCGCAGGTCAACGGCATCATTCTCAAGCGCCTGTTCAAGGAAGGCAGCGATGTCAAAGCCGGCCAGCAGCTGTATCAGATCGATCCGTCGGTCTACGAAGCGACGCTGAAAAGCGCCGAAGCCAGCCTGCAACAGACCAAATCGATTTCTGATCGCTACAAACAACTGGTCAACGAGCAAGCCGTCAGCCGTCAGGAATACGACACCGCTGTGGCCAACCGTCTGCAGTCCGAAGCAACGCTGCAGACCGCCCAGATCAACGTGCGCTACACCAAGGTTTACGCGCCACTGACCGGCCGTATCGGTCGCTCCAACGTGACCGAAGGCGCACTGGTCAGCAACGGACAGGCCGATGCCATGGCGGTGATTCAGCAACTGGACCCGATTTACGTCGACGTGACCCAGTCTTCGGTGGAGCTGCTTGAGCTGCGTCGCGAACTGGAAAGCGGCCGTCTGCAAAAGGCCGGCGACAACTCCGCGGCGGTCAAACTGACCATGGAAGACGGCAGCGAGTACAAACAGGACGGTAAGCTGGAATTCTCAGAAGTGTCCGTCGACCAGACCACCGGTTCCGTGACCCTGCGTGCCGTGTTCCCGAACCCTGATCACACCCTGCTGCCGGGCATGTTCGTTCACGCCAAATTGCAGTCCGGGGTTAACGCTGCCGCCATTCTGGCGCCGCAACAAGGCGTAACCCGTGACCTCAAAGGCACGCCGACCGCACTGGTCGTCGGCCCCGACAACAAGGTCGAACTGCGTCAGCTCAAGGCCAGCCGTACCGTTGGCAGCCAGTGGCTGATTGAAGACGGTTTGAAAGCCGGCGATCGTTTGATCACCGAAGGGTTGCAATTCGTCAAGCCGGGTATTGAAGTGAAACCGACTGAAGCGACCAACGTAACGGCGAAAAACCCGGCCGCCGCACAGACAGCTGACAAGGCTTACAGCGGCAAAGGGGAGTAAACCATGTCGAAATTTTTTATCGACCGTCCGATTTTCGCCTGGGTAATTGCCCTGGTGATCATGCTGGTCGGGGCTCTATCGATCCTCAAGCTACCGATTAACCAGTACCCAAGCATTGCGCCACCGGCCATTGCCATCTCCGTGACCTACCCAGGCGCTTCTGCACAAACCGTGCAGGACACCGTGGTTCAGGTCATCGAACAACAGCTCAACGGTATCGATAACCTGCGTTATGTGTCGTCGGAAAGTAACTCCGACGGCAGCATGACCATTACTGCCACCTTCGAGCAGGGCACCAACTCCGATACCGCGCAGGTTCAGGTCCAGAACAAACTGAACCTGGCCACCCCGCTGCTGCCGCAAGAAGTGCAGCAACAGGGTATCCGCGTGACCAAGGCCGTGAAAAACTTCCTGCTGGTGATCGGCGTGGTGTCGCAAGACGGCAGCATGTCCAAGGACGACCTGGCCAACTACATCGTGTCGAACATGCAGGACCCGATCTCGCGGACCGCGGGTGTCGGTGACTTCCAGGTCTTCGGTGCCCAGTACGCGATGCGGATCTGGGTCGACCCGGCCAAGCTGAACAACTTCAACCTGACCCCGGCTGATGTCAGTGCCGCCATTTCGGCACAAAACGTTCAAGTGTCCTCCGGTCAACTCGGTGGTTTGCCGGCACTGCCTGGCCAGCAACTGAACGCCACGATCATCGGCAAGACCCGCCTGCAGACTGCCGAGCAGTTCAAGGCGATTCTGTTGAAGGTCAACAAGGATGGTTCGCAAGTGCGTATCGGTGATGTCGCCGATGTCGGTCTGGGCGGCGAAAACTCCAGCATCTCGGCCCAGTTCAACGGCAAGCCGGCTTCCGGTCTGGCGGTGAAACTGGCCAACGGCGCCAACGCCCTAGACACGGCCAAGGCCCTGCGCAAAACCATCGACGACCTGAAGCCGTTCTTCCCGCAAGGGATGGAAGTGGTATTCCCGTACGACACCACGCCAGTGGTCACCGAATCGATCAAGGGTGTGGTTCAAACCCTGGTCGAAGCGATCGTGCTGGTGTTCCTGGTGATGTTCCTGTTCCTGCAAAACTTCCGCGCCACCATCATCACCACGATGACCGTGCCGGTAGTACTGCTGGGTACTTTCGGGATCCTCGCGGCATTCGGTTTCAGCATCAACACCCTGACCATGTTCGGCATGGTGCTGGCCATCGGCTTGCTGGTGGACGATGCCATTGTCGTGGTGGAAAACGTCGAACGGGTGATGAGTGAGGAAGGCCTGTCACCCAAGGAGGCCACCAAGAAGTCCATGGGGCAGATCCAGGGTGCCCTGGTCGGTATCGCCCTGGTGCTGTCCGCGGTACTGCTGCCAATGGCGTTCTTCAGCGGCTCGACCGGTGTGATCTACAAGCAGTTCTCGATCACCATCGTCTCGGCCATGGCCCTGTCGGTATTGGTTGCCCTGATCTTCACCCCGGCGCTCTGCGCCACCATGCTCAAGGCGATTCCGAAAGGCGAGCACGGCACACCGAAACGCGGTTTCTTCGGCTGGTTCAACCGCAACTTCGACCGTGGCGTCAAAAGCTACGAGCGCGGTGTCGGCAACATGCTCACGCACAAGATCCCGTACCTGCTGGCCTATCTGCTCATCATTGTCGGCATGATCTGGCTGTTCACCCGCATTCCGACTGCGTTCCTTCCGGAAGAAGACCAGGGCGTACTGTTCGCCCAGGTGCAAACCCCGGCCGGTTCAAGTGCCGAACGCACCCAAGTGGTGATCGACGAGATGCGCTCCTACCTGCTGGAGAAAGAGTCCGGTGCGGTGGCTTCGGTGTTTACCGTGAACGGCTTTAACTTCGCCGGTCGTGGGCAGAGCTCCGGCCTGGCGTTCATCATGCTCAAACCGTGGGGCGAGCGTGACGCGAGCAACAGCGTGTTTGCCCTGGCAGCCCGTGCCCAGCAGCACTTCTTTACCTTCCGTGATGCGATGGTGTTCGCCTTCGCACCGCCAGCGGTACTGGAATTGGGTAACGCCACCGGTTTCGACGTGTTCCTGCAGGACCGCGCCGGTATCGGTCACGACAAGCTGATGGCGGCCCGTAACCAGTTCCTCGGCATGGCTGCGCAGAGCAAGGTGCTGTATCAGGTGCGTCCGAACGGCCTGAACGATGAGCCGCAATACCAACTGGAAATCGACGACGAGAAAGCCAGCGCCCTGGGCCTGACACTCGCTGACATCAACAGCACGCTGTCGATTTCCTTCGGTAGTAGCTACGTCAACGACTTTATCGACCGTGGCCGGGTGAAGAAGGTTTACGTGCAAGGTCAGGCAGGCGCTCGCATGAGCCCTGAAGACCTGAAGAAGTGGTACGTACGCAACAGCGCGGGCACCATGGTGCCGTTCTCCGCGTTCGCCAAAGGCGAGTGGGTGTACGGCTCGCCGAAACTGGCCCGTTACAACGGCGTGGAAGCGATGGAAATCCTCGGTGCCCCGGCGCCCGGCTACTCCTCCGGTGAAGCCATGGCCGAAGTCGAAGCCATCGCCAGGAAACTACCGGCCGGTGTCGGCATTTCCTGGACCGGTTTGTCCTACGAGGAGCGGCTGTCCGGCTCGCAAGCGCCAGCGTTGTATGCGCTGTCGCTGCTGATGGTGTTCCTGTGTCTGGCGGCGTTGTATGAGAGCTGGTCGATTCCGGTCGCGGTTATGCTTGTGGTGCCACTGGGGATCATCGGTGCATTGATGGCCACCAGCCTGCGCGGTCTGTCCAACGACGTGTACTTCCAGGTGGGCCTGTTGACAACCATCGGTCTGGCATCGAAAAACGCCATTCTGATCGTCGAATTCGCCAAGGACTTGCACGAGCAAGGACGCAGCCTGCGCGAGGCGGCCATTGAGGCCTGCCGGATGCGTCTGCGACCGATCATCATGACCTCGCTGGCCTTCGTCCTCGGTGTGGTTCCATTGGCGATCTCCACTGGCGCAGGTTCGGGTAGCCAGCATGCGATCGGTACCGGGGTAATTGGCGGTATGATCACCGCCACGGTCCTGGCGATCTTCTGGGTCCCACTGTTCTTCGTTACCGTGTCGTCCATTGGCCAGCGCAAGAAAACTGACCAGGATGACGCCATTGAAACTCCTAAAGAGGCTGGCCAATGAGCAAGTCGCTACTCTCCCTGGCCGTCGCCGCTTTCGTGCTTGGCGGCTGCTCGCTGATTCCTGACTATCAGCAGCCTGCCGCTCCGGTGGCCGGCCAATACCCGCAAGGCCCGGCGTATTCGTCGGCCCAGGCGCCGAGCCAGGCTGCCGCCGAACAGGGCTGGAAGCAGTTTTTCCATGACCCGGCGCTGCAACAGATGATTCAGGTGGCCCTGGAAAACAACCGTGACCTGCGTGTCGCGGCCCTGAACATTGATGCTTACGCCGCTCAGTACCGCATCCAGCGTGCCGACTTGTTCCCGGTCGTTACGGCCAATGGCAGCGGCAGCCGTCAGCGGCTCCCGGCGGATGCCTCGACGAGCGGTAAAGCGGGTATCAGCAGCTCGTACTCGGCCACGGTCGGCATCAGCGCCTATGAACTCGACCTGTTTGGTCGGGTTCGCAGTCTGAGCGAAGAAGCCCTGCAGAAATACTTCTCCACCGAAGAAGCACGACGCAGTACCCAGATCAGCCTGGTGGCCAGTGTCGCCAACGCCTATCTGACCTGGCAGGCCGACAAGGAACTGCTGAAACTGACCCAGGACACCCTGGGTGCATTCGAGGAGAGCTACAAGCTCACCGCGCGCAGCAACGAAGTCGGTGTAGCCTCGGCGCTGGACCTGGCACAGTCGCGTACCTCGGTGGAAAACGCCCGGGCGCAACTGGCCAAGTACACCCGTCAGGTCGCCCAGGATGAAAACAGCCTGGTGCTGCTGCTCGGCACCGGCGTCCCGGCCAATCTGCAAGCCGCCAAGCCTCTGTCTGACGACTTGCTGAGCGACGTTCCGCCGGGCTTGCCGTCGGACTTGCTGCAACGTCGTCCGGACATCCTTCAGGCCGAATACAACCTGAAGGCTGCCAACGCCAACATCGGCGCGGCGCGGGCTGCGTTCTTCCCAAGCATCAGCCTGACCGCCAATGCCGGGACCCTGAGCCCGGACCTGTCCGGTCTGTTCAAGGGGGTCGGGTACCTGGCTGTTCTCGCCGCAGATCAACCTGCCAATCTTCAACGCCGGCAGCCTGCGCGCCAGCCTGGATTACTCGAAAATCCAGAAAGACATCGGCGTGGCGAACTACGAGAAGTCCATTCAAACGGCCTTCCAGGAAGTCGCCGACGGCCTGGCCGCCCGCCAGACCTACACCGAGCAGTTGCAGGCGCAGCGTGATTTCGTCACCGCGAACCAGGACTACTACCGTCTGGCCGAGCGTCGCTACCGCATTGGTGTCGACAGCAACCTGACCTTCCTCGATGCCCAGCGTCAGCTGTTCAGTGCCCAACAGGCGCTGATCACCGACCGTCTGGCGCAACTGGTCAGCGCGGTCAATCTGTACAAGGCATTGGGCGGTGGCTGGAACGAGCAGACGGCGAAGAACGAGCCGTTGAAAGAAGAAGCGCCGAAGTTGAAGTTGTTCTGATAGCGCTGTGAAAACAAAAAGCCCACCGTTTGGTGGGCTTTTTGTTGGCTTAAAGGAAAGCAAAGTCAAAAGATCGCAGCCTTCGGCAGCGCCCACAGGCGCGTAGGAGCTGCCGAAGGCTGCGATCTTTTGATCTTTTGCCGTTCGATAATCGCCCAAAACCCGCTTTCCCCAATTGAATCCCCTCGCCCATCCCCCGCACCATTCGCTCCACAAAACCAATAACAACAGGTTCGACACCATGCCCCCGCGCCCTGCCCTGTCCGGCTGACTTCACCCGTTTCCCACCCCAGTTTCAAACCTTGTGTCTGCACCCCCAGGTTGCGGCAGCGCCCCGTTTCACCCCTAACAATTAGAGAGACCCGAGCCCATGAAGCCTTCCACCGTGCAGTACCTGTTTCCCAGCCTCATTGCCGCCACACTGGCCGGCAGCGCCCTGCCCGCCGTGGCTGATGAGTCGGGTTTTGTCGAAGGGGCCAAGGTCAACCTGAACCTGCGCGACTTTTTCATCAACCGCAACTTCACCAACCCGACCAAGGCCCAGGGCATTGCTCAGGAGTGGACGCAAAGTTTCATCCTCGACGCCAAGTCCGGTTTCACCCAGGGCACCGTCGGGTTCGGCATGGATGTGCTGGGGTTGTACTCGGTGAAACTCGACGGCGGCAAAGGTACCGGCGGTACGCAGTTGCTGCCGCTGGACCACGACGGGCGCCCGGCGGACACCTTTGGCCGCACCAACGTCGCGTTCAAGGCCAGGCTGTCCCAGACCGAAGTGAAAGTCGGCGAGTGGATGCCGGTGCTGCCGATCCTGCGCTCGGACGACGGTCGCTCCCTGCCGCAAACCTTCCGTGGCGGGCAGGTCACTTCGAAGGAAATCGACGGCCTGACGCTCTACGGCGGCCAGTTCCGCGCCAACAGTCCCCGGGACGACAGCAGCATGACCGACATGTCGATGGTCGGCAAAGCCGCGATCACCTCGGACCGTTTCAACTTCGAGGGTGGCGAATACACGTTCAACGACAAGCACACTCAGATCGGCTTGTGGAACGCTGAACTCAAGGACATCTACAGCCAGCAATTCGTCAACCTGATCCACACTCAGCCCCTCGGCGACTGGACCCTGGGCGCCAACCTCGGGTTCTTCTACGGCAAGGATGATGGCAGCGCCCGGGCCGGCGAACTGGACAACAAGACCTGGTCCGGCCTGTTCTCGGCCCGGTACGGCGGCAGCACCTTCTACGTCGGCCTGCAAAAACTCACCGGTGACAGCGCCTGGATGCGGGTCAACGGCACCAGCGGCGGCACCCTGGCCAACGACAGTTACAACAACAGCTACGACAACGCCCAGGAACGCTCCTGGCAACTGCGCCACGACTACAACTTCGCCGCCCTCGGCGTGCCGGGCCTGACCCTGATGAACCGCTACATCAGCGGTGACAACGTACATACCGCCACCACCACCGACGGCAAGGAATGGGGCCGCGAAAGCGAACTGGGTTACACCGTGCAAAGCGGCACGCTCAAGGACCTGAATTTCAAATGGCGCAACTCGAGCCTGCGTCGAGACTTCAACAACAACGAGTTCGACGAGAACCGCCTGATCGTCAGCTACCCGATCAGCCTGCTGTAAACACCGATTAAATGTGGGAGCGAGCTTGCTCGCGATGGCAGGGTGTCAGTCAATATAAATGTTGGGTGTAAATCCGCTATCGCGAGCAGGCTCGCTCCCACAAGGGATCCTCTGTGAACACGGGATTGGAGTTCACATCCGATCAATGTGGGAGCGAGCCTGCTCGCGATGGCGTCAGCCCAAACACTGAAAATCCCGAAGATCACTCCCGAGATTCAACCCCCAACTCATCCCACACCGACTCCGCCAAATGGAACGTCGCATTCGCCGCCGGTATCCCGCAGTAGATCGCGCTCTGCATGATCACCTCCTTGATCTCGCCACGGGTCACGCCGTTATTGGCGGCGGCGCGCAGGTGCAACTTGAGCTCTTCGTTGCGATTCATGCCGATCAGCATGGCGATGGTGATCAGGCTGCGGGTGTGGCGCTCCAGGCCTGGACGAGTCCAGATATCGCCCCAGGCGTGACGGGTGATCATCTCCTGGAATTCCGAGTTGAATTCGGTCAGCGCGTTCAGGCTGCGGTCGACATGGGCGTCACCCAGGACCGCGCGGCGAACTTTCAAGCCCTCGTCATAACGTTGTTTCTCGTCCACGAAAAAAACCTCAATGATTCGACAGAAATGCCAGCACCCGCTCGCTGAACGCAGCGCCCGCCTGGACGTTGGACAGGTGCGCGGCGTAGAACCCGGCGTACTCGGCGCCCTGCACGTGCTCCTGAATAAAGTGCCCGCCGGAGGGCGGCGTGACCGTATCTTCGGTGCCTGCGATCACCAACAGCGGCACCTTGATCGAAGACAACTGATCACGGAAATCGGCATCACGCACGGCGGCGCAATTGGCCGCGTAACCTTCAGGTGAAGTGGCGGCAAGCATGTCGGTGATCTTTTTCGCCGTCGTCGGATTGGCCTCGGCAAAGTCCGCCGTAAACCAGCGCGCAATCGACGCATCACGCAACGCGACCATTGCGGCCGGACCGTCGCGCAGCACGGTTTCGATCCGCGGGTTCCACACCGACGGATCGCCGATTTTCGCTGCGGTGTTGCACACCACCAGTTTGTTCAATCGATGGCCGGCATTGATCCCCAACCACTGGCCAATCAAGCCGCCCATGGACAAGCCACAGAAATGCGCACGCTCGATATGCAACGCATCCAGCAGCGCCAGTACGTCGTAACCCAGTTGCTCGATGCTGTAAGGCCCCGGTGTGACCAACGATTGACCGTGGCCACGGGTGTCAAAACGCAGCACCCGGAAGTGTTCGATGAACGCCGGTATTTGCGCGTCCCACATGTGCAAGTCAGTGCCCAACGAGTTGGACAACACCAGCACCGGCGCATCGACCGGGCCATCGAATTGGTAATGCAGTTCGCCCTCGGCGAGTTGTACGAATGCCACAGCAGCCTCCTTCAAGCAGTCAACGCAAAATGTTCAGCCACCGCGCGCTCGACCCAGGTATGGGCCTGGCCGAGGTAGTGGGCAGGGTCCAGCAGGCGATCCAGTTCAGCCGGTGAAAGCTCGGCGGTCACTTGCGGCTCATCGCCGAGGACCGCGCGCAGATGACGCTGTTCGGCCACCGCGCGTTTGCAGCATTGTTCGAGCAGATGGTGCGCGGTATCGCGACCGACTCGTTGCGCAAGCACGATGCTCACTGCTTCGGCCAGCACCAGACCTTGGGTCAAGTCGAGGTTGCGGGCCATGCGCATCGCGTCCACTTCCAGGCCTTCGGCAACCAGCAGTGCTTGCTGCAAACTGCCGGACACCAGGCAGCAAATCTCCGGCAGGGTTTCCCACTCGGCATGCCACAGGCCGAGGCTGCGCTCGTGTTCTTGTGGCATGGCGCTGAACAAGGTCGAGAGCAAACCCGGCACCCGCGTCGCCGCGCCGATCAACACCGCCGCACCCACAGGGTTGCGCTTGTGCGGCATGGTCGAGGAACCGCCCTTGCCCGACGCCGAGGGTTCGAAGACTTCAGCCGCTTCGGTCTGCATCAACAGGCTGATGTCGCGACCGAACTTGCCGAGGCTGCCGGCGATCAAGCCGAGCACCGAACCGAATTCCACCAGCCGATCACGTTGGGTGTGCCAAGGTTGCTCCGGCAGTGACAATTGCAGCTCTTCGGCCAAGGCAGCGGCAATCGGCATCGCTTGCTCGCCGAGGGCTGCGAGGGTTCCGGAGGCGCCGCCGAATTGCAGCACCAGCAAGCGTGGTTTCAGTTCGCGCAGACGCTGGCGACTGCGGGTCACCGCCCCCAGCCAACCGGCGATTTTCATCCCGAGGGTGACCGGCGTCGCCTGTTGCAACCAGGTGCGTCCGGCCAGCGGCGTGGCGGCGTAACGTTGAGCCTGGGTCGCAAGGATTTCCCCCAGTTGCGCCAGATCGCTTTCGATCAACTCCAGCGCACGACGCAATTGCAGCACCAGACCGGAATCCATCACGTCCTGGCTGGTGGCGCCCAAATGCACATAACGTTCGGCTTCAGCATCGTTCGCGGCAATCCGTTTGCCCAAAGCCTTGACCAATGGAATCGCCGAATTGCCCGCGGTGGCAATCGCCTCACCCAGGGCGGCGAAATCGTAATGTCCAGCCTGACAAGCTGCTTCTATTGGGACGACAGCGGATTGCGGAATCAACCCGACCCGCGCTTCGGCCCGGGCCAGCGCCGCTTCGAAATCAAGCATGGCCTGAACCCGGCCCTGATCGCAGAACACCTCACGCATAACGCGGGCAGTGAAATAGGCATCGAACAATTGATTGTTCGGTCGCTGGTTCATAAACAGTCCTTGGGGGCGTGGGCCGCTGGGGCCCACGGGTGAAGATCAAAGGTCGTGGTGCAAATATTTCGCTTGTTTGGGCAGGCGCAGGCTGAACAGGAACGCCACCGCCATCATCACCGTGACGTACCAGTAGAAAGAGTTTTCCATGCCCACGGCTTTGAGGCTCAGGGCCACGTATTCCGCCGAGCCGCCGAAGATCGCATTCGCCACCGCGTACGCCAGGCCGACGCCCAGTGCGCGGACCTCGGGCGGGAACATTTCGGCTTTAACCAGGCCACTGATGGACGTGTAGAAACTGACAATCGCCAGCGCCACGGTAATCAGCACGAAGGCCAGGAATGGACTGCTGACACTTTTCAGACTCAACAGAATCGGCACGGTGAACAATGTTCCAAGGGCTCCGAACCAGAGCATCGAGTTACGTCGACCGATCTTGTCCGCCAGCATCCCGAACAACGGCTGCATGCACATATAAAGGAACAGCGCGCCGGTCATGATGTAGCTGGCGGTCTTGGCGTGCATGCCGGCGGTGTTCACCAGGTATTTCTGCATGTAGGTGGTGAAGGTGTAGAAAATCAGCGAACCACCGGCGGTGTAACCGAGCACAGTGATGAACGCGGCTTTGTGGTCGCGGAACAGCGCGCGGATGCTGCCGGCGTCTTTGTTTTCACGCATTTCCTTGCTGCTGGTTTCCTTGAGCGAACGACGCAGGAACAGCGAAATCACCGCCGCCACCGCGCCGACCACAAACGGGATCCGCCAGCCGTAGGCGCGCAAATCATCTTCGGTGAGGAACTGTTGCAGGATCACCACCAGCAACACCGCCAGCAACTGCCCGCCAATCAGCGTCACGTACTGGAACGAAGCAAAGAAACCGCGCTGGCCCTTGAGGGCGACTTCACTCATGTAGGTCGCGGTGGTGCCGTATTCGCCCCCCACCGACAACCCCTGAAGCAGGCGCGCGAACAGCAACATGATCGGCGCCCAGACGCCGATGCTGTTGTAAGTCGGCAGGCAGGCGATGAGCAACGAGCCAAAGCACATCATCAGCACCGAAATCATCATCGAATTCTTGCGCCCGTGCTTGTCCGCGACACGGCCAAAAATCCAGCCACCAATGGGCCGCATCAGGAAGCCGGCAGCGAACACACCCGCGGTGTTTACTAGCTGTACCGTGGGGTTATCGGACGGAAAAAAGGCTGGCGCGAAATAGATCGCGCAAAAGGCATAGACGTAGAAATCGAACCATTCGACCAGATTGCCGGACGAGGCACCGACAATCGCGAAGATCCGCTTGCTGCGCTCCTCGCCTGTGTAGTGTTCGGTTGAAGCGGTAGTCGTTGTCATTGTTTTTTTACTCAATGGGGACAGTGAGAGTCTAGACATACTTCGCAACAGTCCCGTTCCACAGTTACATCAGCGACGCGAATCCCTGTGGGAGCGGGCTTGCTCGCGAATGCGGTGTGTCAGGCAACATTTACATCGACTGACACGACGCCTTCACGAGCAAGCCCGCTCCACATGGGTCACCGTGTTCACTCAATAATCGAAGAACACCGTCTCCGCATCCGTCCCCTGCAAAATCACATTCCACTGATAAACACCCGACGCATCGGCCTTCGCCAGCAACGTACTGCGACGCTCAGCCGGGACACATTCGAGCAACGGGTCCGCCACGTTGGCCGGCTCGCCATCAAAATAGATCCGCGTCAGCAAGTGCTTCACCAACCCGCGGGCAAACACCAGCACCACCAGGTGCGGCGCCTGGGTCGAGCCGTTCAAGCCTTCAACCGTCCCAGGCTTGATCGTGGTGAAACGGAAACGCCCTTCGGCATCCACCGGCACCCGGCCAAAACCTTCGAAGTTAGGGTCCAGGGGTTTGTCCTGCTCGTCTTCCGGGTGGTCGTACTTGCCGGCGGCGTTGGCCTGCCAGACTTCCAGCATTGCGTCGTTGACGAAATCACCGTTGCCATCGACAACCTGCCCGGTGATCGCCACCCGCTGGCCGAGGGTTTGTTCTACGGTCAGGTCTTCGCGGTTCAGCCAGGTCAGGCCAATGTGGTAATACGGCCCGACGGTGTGGGACGTGGTCGCGTTCAGCGTCATCTTATTTCTCCATCGGCGTGGCTTCGCGGCCGCGCAAAACGATGTCCCAACGGTAACCGAGGGCGTAGGAAGGGATGGTTTTTTCCAGGTCAAAACTGGCGATCAAGCGCTCTTTGGCGCTCGTATCCGGCACGCAATTGTAGATCGGGTCGTAGGCCAGCAACGGATCGCCCGGGAAATACATCTGAGTCACCAGCCGCGTCAGGATGCTCGGCCCGAACAGCGAGAAATGGATGTGCGCCGGACGCCAGGCGTTGTGGTGGTTGCCCCACGGGTAGGCGCCGGGCTTGATGGTCTGGAACTGATACCCGCCATCGGCGTCGGTCACGGTGCGGCCGGTGCCGGTGAAGTTCGGGTCCAGCGGCGCGTCGTGCAGGTCGCGGGCATGGTTGTAGCGACCGGCGGCGTTAGCCTGCCAGATCTCCACCAGAATCCCCGGCACCGGCAAACCGTCTTCATCCAGCACGCGGCCGTGAATGATGATGCGCTCGCCCAATGGCTCGCCGGTGTGCTGGGCGGTCAGGTCGTTGTCCTGCGGGTTGATGCGCTCGGCGCCGATGGTCGGGCCGGTGATTTCCGACAGCGAATGAGGCAAAAACACCAACGGCTTCGACGGCGAGCGCTTGTTGGTGGATTGATACGTCGGGTGCAGGTAATCCGGCTGAGTGCCTTCTTGCGGACGACGGTAACCAGGCTTGTCAGTCATTTAGCTTTCCTCTGTTCTTATAGTCGCGGCCGCGTGTCAGACGCGTTCAATCGCAAGTGCCAGACCTTGGCCGACGCCGACGCACATGGTCGCCAGACCTTTCTTGCCACCGGTTTTTTCCAGGTGATGCAGCGCGGTCAGCACCAAACGTGCACCGCTCATGCCTAACGGATGGCCCAAGGCAATGGCGCCGCCGTTCGGATTGACCTGGGCGGCGTCGTCCGCCAGCCCCAGTTCACGCAGCACCGCCAAGCCTTGGCTGGCGAACGCTTCGTTGAGTTCGATCACGTCAAAATCGCTGACGGCCAAGCCGAGACGCTCGGTGAGTTTGCGCACCGCTGGCACCGGGCCGATGCCCATGACCCGAGGGGCAACCCCGGCGCTCGCCATGCCGAGCACTTTGGCTCGGGCGGTCAAACCGTGTTTTTGAACCGCCTCTGCAGAGGCCAGGATCAGCGCTGCTGCGCCGTCATTCACTCCGGAGGCATTGCCGGCGGTCACCGTTTTGTCGGGACCGTTGACCGGTTTGAGTTTGGCCAGGGTTTCCAGCGTGGTGTCGGCGCGAGGATGCTCGTCCTGGCTGACAACCGTTTCACCCTTCTTGTGGGCAATCCGCACTTCAACGATTTCTTCAGCGAAAAATCCTGCCACTTGCGCGGCGGCCGTCCGCTGTTGGCTGCGCAGGGCGAAAGCGTCCTGGTCCTCGCGGGAAATTTCGTAATCGTGCGCCACGTTGTCAGCGGTTTGCGGCATCGCGTCGACGCCGTACCGGGCCTTCATCAACGGGTTGATGAAACGCCAGCCAATGGTGGTGTCTTCCAGCTTCATGTTGCGCGAGAACGCCGCATCGGCCTTGCCCATCACGAATGGCGCGCGGGACATCGACTCGACGCCACCGGCAATCGCCAGCTCCATTTCGCCGCAGGCAATCGCGCGGAACGCGGTGCCGATGGCATCCATGCCCGACGCGCAAAGGCGATTGAGCGTAACGCCCGGAATGCTTTCCGGCAGCCCGGCCAGCAGCAACGCCATGCGCGCCACGTTGCGGTTGTCTTCGCCGGCCTGGTTGGCGCAGCCGAGGAACACCTCGTCCACCGCGCTCCAGTCCACCGATGGATTGCGTTCCATCAGCGCCTTGATGGGGACGGCGGCCAGGTCGTCGGTGCGAACCGCCGACAAGCCACCGCCAAACCGGCCGATAGGCGTGCGAATCGCGTCGCAGATATAGACGTCACGCATCAGACTTCTCCGGGTGCTTGGCCGTGGGCGGCAGCGGTGCGGGCTTCCAGATCCCTTAGCGCCTTGAGCTCGATCCCGGTGGGCTCGGCGGTGTTTTCAACGTGCTCGGCAAAACGAATCGCCCAACCGGTGGCCGCCGTGACTTGCTCGCGGGTCACGCCGGGGTGCAGCGCGGTGACCACGAATTCATGGGTGCCGGCTTCCGGTTCCATGATGCACAGGTCGGTAATAATGCCGACCGGTCCGGCGCCCGGCAGGCCGAGACGCTTGCGCGAATCACCGCCCTCGCCATGGCCGACCGAGGTAATAAAGTCGAGTTTGTCGACGAAGGAACGCGCCGACTGTTTAAGGATGATCAACACGCTCTTGGCCGAGCCGGCAATTTCCGGCGCACCACCGGCACCCGGCAGGCGGACTTTCGGCTGGTGATAGTCGCCAACGACGGTGGTGTTGATGTTGCCGAAGCGGTCGACCTGCGCTGCACCGAGAAAACCGACGTCGATACGCCCGCCCTGCAACCAATAGCGAAAAATCTCACCGGTCGGCACGACCGTGTCAGCGGTTTCCGCCAGCTCACCGTCACCAATCGACAGCGGCAACACGCTCGGCTTGGCGCCAATCGGACCCGATTCGTAGATCAGGACGACATCCGGCGAGGACGTCAGCCGCGCCAGGTTGGCGGCTTTCGACGGCAGGCCGATGCCGACGAAGCACACCGAACCGTTCTTCAAACGGCGGGCGGCGGCGACAGTCATCATTTCATTGGTGGTGTAAGTCATTACTTGGCCTCCGAAGCAGCGGCCAGCTTGGCCTGGAACTCGCTGAAGTCAGCGCAGCCGTGGATGTACTCGTTGATCCACGCGGTGAAGGTGTCGCGGTCCCGGGCAATCGGGTCCCAGGCCTGATAGAAACGGTTATCACGCTCGTTGTAGCCGTGCGCGTAGGACGGGTGCGCACCACCCGGCACATGGCAAACCGCGCTCAAGGCCCAGGTCGGTAGCACACAGGCATTCATCGGCGCATTGAGGTCGTCGACAATTTCTTCGACGGTGACGATGCAACGCTTGGCCGCCAGCGCCGCTTCTTTCTGCACGCCGAGAATGCCCCACAGCAGCACATTGCCTTTACGGTCAGCCTTTTGCGCGTGAATCACGGTGATGTCCGGACGTACCGAAGGCACCGCCGCCAGCACTTCGCCGGTGAACGGGCAGGTAACGGTTTTGATCAGCGGGTTGACCTTTGGCAGGTCGGAACCGGCGTAGGCCCGCAGCACCGCGAACGGCAGGCCGGAGGCGCCAGCAACGTAGGCATTGGCCAGGTCGGCGTGGCTGTGTTCTTCGATTTCCAGTGGGTGCGGCCACTGTTTCTCGACGGCGTCACGCAGACGGTGCAGCGAACCCACACCGGGGTTGCCGCCCCAGGAGAAAATCAGCTTGCGAGCACAACCGGCACCGATCAACTGGTCGTAGATCAAGTCAGGCGTCATCCGCACCAGGGTCAGATCTTTCTTGCCCTGGCGAATGATTTCATGACCCGCCGCCGTCGGAATCAGGTGAGTGAAGCCTTCGAGCGCGACGGTATCGCCGTCGTTGACGAATTGCTTCACCGCGTCATGCAGCGAAAGGATTTCAGCCATGGGGCAGGCTCCCGTTTTGTTGTGAACCGACAGTGGAAGAAAAAGGCGCGAGGTTCAGCGCCGGAGTCACTGAAGATTAAGCCCGCAAAAAATGCCAAACAATCCGATAATCGACTGAGTGTTCGTTTATCGAACAGATTGTTGTCTGGCTATCATTCTGTGTTGCCCCAAAAAGATCGCAGCCTTCGGCAGCTCCTACAGGCGTACACATTCCACTGTAGGAGCTGCCAAAGGCTGCGATCTTTTTGGGGCAACACCGTTATCTCAACCTGGAATCAGGTCGCATCCGCATGACTGACCATGCCCTTGATCACCACTGCCGTGGTCGCCAATGCCGCCGGAATCACCAACGCGGTCAGCACCTGCTCGAAGTTCCAGCCCAGGCCCAGCAGGGTCGCGCCCATCCACGCACCGAGGATCGCGCCGAAGCGGCCAATCCCGAGCATCCACGACACCCCGGTCGCCCGGCCCTGAGTCGGGTAAAACCGCGCCGCCAGCGAAGGCATGGCCGATTGCGCGCCGTTGACGCACATCCCGGCCACCAATACCAACGTTGCCAGCAGCGTGATGTGGCCCAGGCTCTGCCCTACCGCGTAGGCAAACACCCCGGCCAACAGGTAGAAAATACCGATGACCTTGTGCGGATTGAACCGGTCCATCGCCCACCCTACACCGACCGCGCTCAGTACCCCGCCGAACTGGAACAACGCGCCAATGAACGCCGCCTGCTCCATGCTCGCGCCGCTGTCACGCATCAGCGTCGGCAGCCAACTGGTCAGCAGGTAAACGATCACCAGGCCCATGAAGTAGGTCAGCCACAGCAGCAAGGTGCCGGTGCTGTAGGTTTCGGAGAAAATCACCGCGAACACGTTGCGCGCCTTCACGGTTTTCTGTTCCGGGACGCTGAAACTGGACGCCTGGGCCACCACCGTCGGGTCGATCGGTGCCAGGGCTTTGCGCACTTTGTCGGTGCCGCGGTTACGGACCACAAGGTAACGCGCCGATTCCGGCAGCCAGAACAGCAAAACCACCGCAAGGATCAACGGCAGAATCCCACCGATCAGCAACAGGCTGTGCCAGCCGAACGCCGGGATCAGCTTGGCCGAGATGAACCCGCCGCCAGCCATGCCGAGGTTGAAGCCACAAAACATGCTGGTCACCAGCAGGGACTTTTTGCGCTCCGGGGTGTATTCCGACAACAACGTGGTGGCGTTCGGCATGCCGGCGCCCAAACCCAGGCCCGTCAGGAAACGCAGCACCAGCAATTGATCAACGTTGCTGCTGTAGGCCGAGGCGAGGCTGAAGATGCCGAACAGAAACACCGCCCCCACCAGTACGACTTTTCGCCCGAAGCGGTCCGCCAACGGGCCGGAACCCAGTGCTCCGAAGACCATGCCGATCAACGCAGCACTCATCACCGGGCCGAGACTGGCGCGGTCGATGCCCCAGTCCTGGGACAGGGCCGGCGCGATGAAGCCCATGGCCGCGGTGTCGAGGCCATCGAGGAAGACAATCAGGAAACACAGGAACACCACCCGCCACTGGTAGCGCGAGATGGGTTGGGCATTGATGAAGGACTGCACGTCGAGGCAGTGTCCTACAGCAGACTGAGGCTGGTTCATTATTTTTATTCCACGCAAAGAACGCAGTCGAACACGTGCCGGCCAACGGCTGGCGCTGTTACAAGAAGAAAGGTGTCGGGATCAGGCGACCTGGTTTTGGCAGGAAAACCGGCAGGAGCAGCGACAGTCGGGAAACGTACGCATGGGGGTGGCCTCTTCTCATTATTATTGGGGTCGTCGTCCGGCGGCAAACCGAGGCTCAACAGCGGCGGAAAACGCTGCCGCGACATTAATGATCCGAGGGAAAGAGCGTCAATTCGATAAACGCAACTCTGTGCGTTTATCGAACAGCTTAGGCGAACAACTGCGCGCTGAGGTCGCGGCTGGCGCTCAGCAAACCCGGCAGGAAGCGTTGTTCCAGCTCATTGCGGCTGACACGCCCGGCGTGGGTACTGACGTTGAGCGCGGCAACCACTTGGCCGGAAGCGTCGTACACCGGAACGGCAATCGAGCGCAGGCCTTGTTCCAGTTCCTGATCGACGATGCACCAGCCTTGCTGTCGCACCGCTTGCAGGCATTCGAGCAAGGCTTCGGGGGTATGCAAGGTTCGGCTGGTCTTGGCCTGAAAATCCGCATGTTCGAGGTATTCGCCCAGCGTCGTGTCGTCCAGCGCGGCGAGCAGAATCCGGCCCATGGACGTGCAATAGGCCGGCAGACGCCCGCCCACCGACAAGTCCACGGAAATCAGCCGCTGGGTGGTCGCCGAGCGGGCGATGTAAAGAATGTCATCGCCTTCCAGGGTGGCCATGTTGCACGCCTCATGGAGTTGCTCGCTCATGCGGTCCAGGTACGGCTGGGCGGACACCGCCAGTGGGGTCGAGGACACGTAGGCATGGCCCAGGGTCAGGACTTTGGGCAGCAGCGAATAGGTGCGACCGTCCGTGGTGGCATAGCCGAGTTTGATCAGGGTGTGCAGGCAACGTCGCACGGCGGCGCGGGGAATTTCCGTGCGGTGGCTGATCTGGGCGATGGTCAGGTGGCGTTTGCGCTCCTGAAAGGCTTGCACCACCGCCAGGCCACGAGCCAGGGAGGTCATGAAGTCCGGGTCTCCGGTCATGGCCTGGATTCGCTTGGCCGGCGAGGCGACGATCGGCGGCGCCACTGAAGCGAAGGAGTTGCGCAGTTGATCGTTCATATCAGGTCCTTTTCCTACACGGATCAGTGGCTATTACATGCGGCTCCTGGCCAGTACACAAGTCACCGGCAACAAGATTGGGCGATTATCGAACCATCGACCGATAATCGCAATCGACGACCACCACAACCAGGCCCTCCCGGATCCCTATTCAGTAACGCTGTGAAACAGGGTTGCCGTTGAGTGACTGTCGACTTAAGGGGCAATATAAGGAACCCTAACTTGTCAGTGTTGTTGGCGCCAGAAACAGGTCGCTGAAAGTGGCAATGCGAAACTCTAATTACCCTTAAAAGTTACGAGTAACAAAATCATCACGTACCAGGAACCACTTTTAACTCTCAAGAGATAGTGTTCTTCGAATCGACCGCTATAATGCACCTCAGTGGCCCGTCGGTTTTTTACTTCCCGATTGTGCCACCCGGAGCGCGATGTCCCATCGCCGCCGCCCGCAGCAAGCACCTGACGCTCATTTGATAGACACCGCCAGCGCGCTCGCTGAAACAGGATACTGAAGCTACGTCAGCTGTTTTTCTCTGGTGCCGTGGCCGCCTGCAACATGGAACTGTTGATCACTCAGTCGTTAAAAAGCCGATGTCCTTTCAGGCATTGTCCTTTCAACCAACGTGGTCAATAAATTCGATGCAGCGCGTTTCACCAGAATTTATCTCAACTCAATCAGGTAGCACTGTGACGAAAGACGAACTGCGCGCGGAACTTGAGCGCCAGGAACAACGTTACAAGGAAGTTTACGGCGGGGCAGTCACCACCTACGCCGCCCAGCCCGAACCGGAACGCAAGCCGTGGCGTAAACGCGCCACCGTTCAGGATCAGGCTTTCACCCAAGAACTACAGAAGATGGAAAAGGAACTCAAAGCCGAAGAGCCTTGACCGCCCCGGCCTGAATCCTTCAAGGGTCTGCGTTTGCTCGCGCTAAAAGCGCGGTGTATCGACCATGCCTTTCGCGCCCGCTACAAGCGGGCGGCGGCCACCTCACCCACAGGATGAGGCAAATGGCGCATGTCCGACCCTCTTCTCAGATATTTCACACAAGCGTTTCAGCCTCTCGCGCCCTCGAGAGAAACCCTTGTGGCTGCTAGCTTTTCAAATAAAATCAAAGAGTTGCAAACCCCAGTAAAAAGCTGGGGCTTTTGGCTTCGCTACAAACTAATTCGTTGAAGAATGTTACCGACGAGCAGCTAGTGCATCGATTTCCAGTCTTTTCTGGCATAATCGCGCCCCCTTACGACCGGGTCAGAAAACCTTCATGATCGATTTATTCAGCGGACTAGATGCTTGGGTGCTTGTGAGCCTCTTGCTCGCCCTGGCCTTTGTCCTCGCCTTCGAGTTCATCAACGGCTTTCATGACACCGCCAACGCGGTGGCCACTGTTATCTACACCAAAGCCATGCCGCCTCATCTGGCGGTGTTCTTTTCCGGTGTGTTCAACTTTCTCGGCGTGCTGCTGGGCGGTGTGGGCGTGGCGTATGCCATCGTTCACTTGCTGCCGGTAGAGCTGCTGATCAATGTGAACACCGGACACGGACTGGCCATGGTGTTCTCGTTGCTTGCCGCCGCCATCACCTGGAACCTGGGCACCTGGTACTTCGGTATCCCCGCCTCCAGCTCCCACACCCTGATCGGCTCGATCCTCGGTGTCGGCCTGGCCAACGCGTTGATCAACGATATTCCGTTGGCCGATGGCGTGAACTGGCAGAAGGCGATCGATATCGGCGCGTCCCTGGTGTTCTCGCCAATGGCCGGCTTCATCGTTGCCGCGCTGGTGTTGATCGGCCTTAAATGGTGGCGCCCGCTGTCGAAGATGCACAAGACGCCGGACCAGCGTCGCAAGCTCGACGACAAGAAGCACCCACCGTTCTGGAACCGTCTGGTACTGGTGATCTCGGCCATGGCCGTGAGCTTCGTGCACGGCTCCAACGACGGTCAAAAAGGTATCGGCCTGATCATGCTGGTATTGATCGGTATCGTGCCGGCGCAGTTCGTACTCGACCTGAGCAGCACCACTTACCAGATCGAACGTACCCGCGATGCGACCCTGCACTTGAGCCAGTTCTACAAGCGCAATGCCGACACCCTGGGTGAGTTCCTGGCGCTGGGCAAAAGCGTGGAAGGCGATTTACCGGAGAAATTCCGTTGCAACCCGCAACAGACCGAACCGACCATCAGCGCCCTGCTCGACACCCTCAAGGGCGTAGCCGACTACCATTCGCTGTCGTCGGAAAGCCGCATCGAAGTGCGTCGCTACCTGCTCTGCCTGGATGACACTGCACGCAAAGTCGCCAAGCTCCCAGGCCTGCAGGCCCGTGAAAAGGCTGACCTGGACAAACTGCGCAAAGACCTGACCACCACCACTGAATACGCCCCGTTCTGGGTGATTCTGGCGGTTGCACTGGCCCTGGGCCTGGGCACCATGGTTGGCTGGAAACGCGTGGTACTGACCATCGGCGAGAAAATCGGCAAGCAAGGCATGACCTACGCACAAGGCATGTCGGCACAGATCACCACCGCCGCCATGATCGGCCTGGCCAACATCTTCAGCCTGCCGGTGTCTACCACCCACGTCCTGTCCTCGGGCGTGGCCGGCACCATGGTCGCCAGCAAAAGCGGCCTGCAAGGTGGCACCGTGAAAACCATCCTGCTGGCCTGGATCCTGACCCTCCCCGCCACCGTGGCCCTGTCGGCCGGCCTGTTCTGGCTTGCATCGAAGGCGCTGGGTAGCTGATACAGCGCTGCAACGAAAAAGGCGCGCCTCGTAAGAGCCGCGCCTTTTTCATGTCTGCAAAATGGCAAAACCACCCCAAAACCGTAGGAGCCAAGCTTGCTCGCGATGAGGCCATAACATTCGACATCTATGTCGACTGTTAGACCGCTATCGCGAGCAAGCTTTGCTCCTACAAGGGATATAGCGTTTTTTTGGACAAAAAAAGGGCAACCGAAGTTGCCCAAAATGCCTTGCGTGCTCATTGCTTCCGGAAAGAACTACGGTTTGCGCTTATGCGAATCCTTCCAGATGAAATATCCAAACCCTGCAAAAAACAGAACCATGAGGCCGACTGTCAGCACTCCGGCGATCACCACGTTGTCGAAAAACATGACTGGCCTCCTGCTTGCCCTGTTGCGATGGGGCTAAGTTAACCAATCAGGCAGGAAAGAAAATTGACCGGGATCAATGCCGCCCGAGACGGGGCGTAAAGGAGGGGAAATAACTGACCTGCATCAATCGATGCAGGGGGTTTCAACGCTTTTTCGGTTTGTTTTTCGGCTTTTTCTTCGCTTTACCCAACGGCATGGCCTGTTCGAACGCCTGGCGGACTTCGTTCAGGCGCTTATCGTTGAGGTCATGAACCCGCTTGGCGCGCTCGGCATTAAGGTCGATCAGTTTGTCGTCTTGGCTCATGGTGTTCAGTGCATCGCTTGAAAAGGACGTTCAGTCGGGATTGCGCCAATAATGCGGTCTGCCGCCCGCGCTGACCAGTCACCTGCGTAGCGAGGGCTTAACAAATATGTGCTCACGCCGATGTTTCACCGCACAATCGGTGCTTTGCGACGGACCCAAAGGACCCGACTGTGGAATTGCACCAGGACCTGCCGCCCTTGATGGCCCTGCGCGCCTTCGAGGCCGTGGCCCGCCATTTGAGTTTCATCAAGGCCGCCGATGAACTGTCGGTGACCCAAAGTGCAATCAGCCATCAGGTGCACAAACTCGAGCAATTCCTTAACCAGCGGCTGTTTATTCGCCGCACCCGGGCCATCGACCTGACACCGGCCGGCGAAAGCTACTACTGCAAGATTCAACCCGCGCTGGAATCCATCGCCTCGGCCACCCGTGAACTACGCGGCGATGAGCAACAGGAAACCACCCTGCGCATCGGCCTCCTCGCTTCGTTCGCCACCCTGTGGCTGGCACCGCGACTGGCCGGTTTTAACGCTCGCTACCCCCGGATTCATGTGGAACTGCTGCCCTCGGTGCAACTGGCCGACGTCAGCGGCGGCGAAGTGGACCTCGCGATCCGTTACGGCAAGGGCGGCTGGCCCAAGGTCCAGGCCCGGCGATTCATGGTCGAAACGCTCACTCCGGTGTGCAGCCCGGCGTTCAAGGCACAACGCGTCGACAAAGGGCCGCTGCTCATGGCCAAGTCCTACCAGCCGTTCGAGTGGACAGACTGGAGCGCCCGCAATGCCGTCGATCTCAGCCACTACCCCAGCATGATGCTCCACGACTACAACATCGTCGTCGAAGCCGCCGTGACCGGCCAGGGCATCGCCATGGGCCGCCAACACTTGATCGAACGTCGGCTCAAGGAAGGCGCATTGGTAGAAGCCTTCGACACCCCGCTGTTCATCAGCGATATCGGCTACTGGCTGGTCACTCCGGATCGGCCGCCCAGCCATGCGGCCGAATGCTTCGCGCAATGGTTGAGTGAAATCGCCGACACATGAGCCATTTGAATACGTCGGATTAAATCTATGCGTTTGTCGCGCTGGCGCGACGCCAACATGCTGAGCCCTTCATTCAGGAGGATTCACCATGACCGATTCACTCACCCTGCGCGTCCAGCGACTCGGCCTGAAGCTGCCAACCCCGAGCCAGCCGATCGCCAACTACGTCAACCATGTGGCCAGCCAGAATCAGTTGTTCATTTCCGGGCAGATTCCGATGCTCGACGGCAAACCCGCCTTCGTCGGACGACTCGGCGAAGCGATCTGCGAAGAAGAAGGGTCAACGCCGCCGAACTGGCGGCGTTGGGCCTGCTGGCGCAATTGGGCGATGCATTGGGCGATGACTTGTCGAAACTGGTACGCATCATCCGCCTCGGGGTGTTCATCGCCAGTTCCGCAGACTTCCAGCGCCAAGGCGCGGTAGCCAACGGCGCATCGAACCTGCTGGTCAATGCTCTCGGCGAGAAAGGCCGGCATGTACGCACGGCGGTTGGTGTTTCCAGCCTGCCGGGCGGTGTAGCCGTGGAAATCGACGCGATTTTCGAACTCAAACCATGAACCGCGCCGAAGTGGAGCGTTTGCGAGCGGCCACTGCGGGTTGCGCCCGCGTGATTCACTTCAACCACGCGGGCGCCTCGCTGCCCAGTCAGGCGAGCCTCGATGCCATCCGCGAGCAATTGCAACGCGAAGCCCTCGGCGGCCCGATGGAGGCCGTCGATCAAAGCATCCAGGCCCGCGCCCGAACGGCGGCGGCCACCTTGCTGAACACCGGGCCCGAAGCCATCGCCTTCGCCAGCAGCGGCTCGGCGGCCTGGGGCATGGCGTTCAACGCGCTTGGACCTTGGCAAACCGGCGACCGGATTCTGGTCGGCCGCCATGAATGGGGCGGCAATCTGGCCTGCATCGCCGGGCCGTCAGCGCCGGTGCACAACTGGAGGTCATCCCCTGCGACGAAACGGGCGCGGTGTCCGTAAGTGCCCTCGTGCAAATGATCGACCCAAAAGTGAAGTTGATCGCCCTGACGTGGCTGCCCGCCAACGGTGGCCTGATCAATCCCGCCGAGGCGATTGGCGCGGTGGCGCAGCAGCATGGCATCGCTTATGTCATCGACGCCGGCCAGGCGTTGGGGCAACTGCCCTGTGATGTACAGGCACTGAACTGCGATGTGCTCAAGGGCGCCGGGCGCAAATTCCTCCGTGGGCCAAGGGGTACGGCGCTGCTGTATATAAGGCCGGGGTTTTTGGCACGGTTGAAACCGACCCAACTCGATGTGCTTTCAGCGCCTTGGGACGGCGAAGGCTTTGCCCTGCGCAACGATGCCCGGCGCTTTGAAACCAGCGAAGTGTCCGTGGCGTTGCTGGCCGGGTTGGCGAATGCGCTGGAAGAATGCAACCGTTTGGGCGTTTCAAACATCCGTCAGCGGATCGATTCACTCAGTCGGCGTTTGCGCGAACAGCTCATAACCATCCCCGGCCTGACGCTGCACAACCTCGGCCCGGCCGATCATCAATCCGGGCTGATCGCGTTCACGCTCAAGGGTTGGGACAGTGTCGAGCTCAAGCAACGGTTGGCACAGCGAGGGATCAATATCGGCGCCAATGGCGTGGCTTATACGCCTTTGGATATGCAGGCCAGAGGGCTGGAGAGCATTGCGCGGATTGCAGTGAGTTATTTGAACACCGAGGAGGAGATAGAGGTGTTGGTGGGGCGTTTGCAGGAATTGGCCGAGGATAGCGGCGTCTGAAAAAGATCGCAGCCTTCGGCAGCTCCTACGGGGGATTGCGTGGATTTTGATGTTGCAGCAGTCGCACGATCGGCGTAGCGGCGAACTAGATCTGGATATCGACCCAAAGCCCTTGGCGCGGCTGATCGTCGATCAACGGTGCGACCGGCACGGTGTTGTCGGCATTGAGTTCGTCACCGGGAATGGCCAGGTGTTCTTCCGGATCCTCATCGGCCTCACGACGGCGGCGATCTTGCTCCTGCTTTCGGCGCTGCTCTTCGCGCAGTTGCAGGGCGGCTTCTTCCGGGTCGCGTTTTTGCAGGTCGATCGTGCTGTCGCTGGAGCTTTCCTGCACAGGCACTACCGGCGGAATGTCCGGGCGCTGGCGGATCGGGTCCTGCTGTGAGGTGATCGGCACGGCACTCAAGGGGAGCATCGGTTGCAGCATAATTATTGGTCTCCTGTCTTCAGGCTGTCGGCTGCGCAGGTTGCGACTTGAGCCATCGGTCGCAAAGTTGTGAACCGGTTGGCACTGTAGGAGCTGCCGAAGGCTGCGATCTTTTATCGGACAACATAGAACTCAAGCGTTCCCCAAGATCAAAAGATCGCAGGCTTCGCCAGCTCCTACGCGCGTAATCCTTTGGCCTCAGGGTCTCATTCCGTTAAGATAGCCCGCTTTTTCAAGGTGGGAGTCAGGCAGCATGGCGCAGCAGTATCAACCGGGGCAACGCTGGATTAGTGACAGCGAAGCCGAGCTGGGTTTAGGCACCGTTCTGGCACAGGACGGCCGCTTGTTGACCGTGCTCTATCCGGCCACTGGCGACACTCGTCAGTACGCGCTACGGAATGCGCCCCTCACACGTGTGCGGTTCTCGCCGGGTGACTCGATCACTCACTTCGAAGGCTGGAAACTGACCGTACAGCAAGTCGACGATGTCGATGGCCTGCTGGTCTACCACGGCCTCAACGCGCAGAACGAAGCGGTCACCCTGCCGGAAACCCAACTGTCGAACTTCATTCAGTTCCGTCTGGCCAGCGACCGTCTGTTCGCCGGGCAGATCGACCCACTGGCCTGGTTCTCCCTGCGTTATCACACGCTGGAACACACCAGCCGTCAGTTGCAGTCTTCCCTCTGGGGCCTGGGTGGCGTGCGCGCTCAACCCATCGCGCACCAGTTGCACATCGCCCGTGAAGTCGCCGACCGTATCGCGCCACGGGTTTTGCTGGCGGACGAAGTAGGTTTGGGTAAAACCATCGAAGCCGGCCTGGTGATCCATCGCCAGCTGCTCTCGGGCCGCGCCAACCGCGTGCTGATCCTGGTTCCAGAGAACCTGCAGCACCAGTGGCTGGTGGAAATGCGCCGCCGCTTCAACCTGCAAGTCGCGCTGTTCGACGAAGAACGCTTCATCGAAAGCGATGCCGCCAACCCGTTCGAAGACACCCAGCTCGCACTGGTTGCACTGGAATGGCTGGTGGACGACGAAAAGGCCCAGGACGCGCTGTTCGCTGCCGGTTGGGACTTGCTGGTCGTCGACGAAGCCCACCACCTGGTGTGGCACGAAGAAAAGGCCAGCCCGGAATACTCGCTGGTTGAACAATTGGCCGAAGTCATTCCCGGCGTGCTGTTGCTGACCGCCACCCCGGAACAACTCGGCCAGGACAGCCACTTCGCCCGCCTGCGCCTGCTCGACCCGAACCGTTTCCATGACCTGCACGCCTTCCGCGCCGAGAGCGAAAACTATCGCCCGGTGGCCGAAGCCGTTCAGGAGTTACTGGACAAGGGGCGCCTGTCGCCTGAAGCGCACAAGACCATTCACGGTTTCCTCGGCAACGAAGGCGAAGCGCTGCTGACCGCCGTCAACGATGGCGACGCCGAAGCCAGCGCCCGTCTGGTGCGCGAGCTGCTCGACCGCCACGGCACCGGCCGCGTTTTGTTCCGTAACACCCGCGCCGCCGTGCAGGGTTTCCCGGAACGTAAACTGCACCCGTACCCGCTGCCGTGCCCGGACGAATACCTCGAACTGCCGCTGGGCGATCACGCCGAGCTGTACCCGGAAGTCAGCTTCCAGGCTCAGCCGGACGCCAACGAAGAAGAACGCTGGTGGAAATTCGACCCGCGCGTCGAGTGGCTGATCGATCAACTGAAAATGCTCAAGCGCACCAAAGTGCTGGTGATCTGCGCCCACGCCGAAACCGCCATGGACCTGGAAGACGCCTTGCGCGTGCGCTCCGGCATTCCTGCGACGGTGTTCCACGAGGGCATGAACATCCTCGAACGTGACCGCGCCGCCGCCTACTTCGCTGATGAAGAGTTTGGCGCGCAAGTGCTGATCTGCTCGGAAATCGGCAGCGAAGGTCGCAACTTCCAGTTCTCGCACCACCTGGTGCTGTTCGATCTGCCGGCGCACCCGGACTTGCTCGAACAACGGATCGGTCGTCTGGACCGGATCGGCCAGAAGCACATCATTGAGCTGCACGTGCCGTACCTGGAAACCAGCCCGCAAGAGCGGCTGTTCCAGTGGTACCACGAAGCGCTGAACGCGTTCCTCAACACTTGCCCGACCGGCAACGCCTTGCAGCATCAGTTCGGCCCACGCCTGCTGCCGCTGCTGGAAAACGCCGACGACGGCGAGTGGCAAGCGCTGATCGACGAGGCCCGCGGCGAGCGTGAACGTCTGGAAGCCGAACTGCACACTGGTCGCGACCGTTTGCTGGAACTCAACTCCGGCGGTTCGGGCGAAGGCGATGCGCTGGTCGAGGACATCCTTGAGCAAGACGATCAGTTCGCCCTGCCGATCTACATGGAAACCCTGTTCGACGCGTTCGGCATCGACAGCGAAGACCACTCGGAAAACGCGCTGATTCTCAAGCCGAGCGAAAAAATGCTCGACGCCAGTTTCCCGCTGGGCGACGACGAAGGCGTAACCATCACTTACGACCGTAACCAGGCGCTGTCTCGCGAAGACATGCAGTTCATCACCTGGGAGCACCCGATGGTGCAGGGCGGCATGGACCTGGTGTTGTCCGGTTCGATGGGCAACACCGCCGTGGCGCTGATCAAGAACAAGGCGCTGAAACCTGGCACCGTGTTGCTGGAACTGCTCTACGTCAGCGAAGTGGTTGCACCGCGCTCGCTGCAACTGGGCCGTTACCTGCCGCCGGCCGCCCTGCGCTGCCTGCTCGACGCCAATGGCAACGACCTGTCGGGCCGAGTGTCGTTCGAAACCCTGAACGACCAACTGGAAAGCGTGCCACGCGCCAGCGCCAACAAGTTCGTCCAGGCTCAGCGCGATCAACTGACGCCACGGATCAACGCCGGCGAAGAGAAAATCGCCCCACGCCACGCCGAACGTGTGGCTGAGGCGCAACGTCGTCTGGCCGCCGATACCGACGAAGAACTGGCGCGCCTGACCGCGCTGCAAGCGGTCAACCCGACCGTGCGCGACAGCGAACTGGTGGCCCTGCGCAATCAGCGCGAGCAAGGTTTGGCCATGCTCGACAAGGCTGCGCTGCGACTGGAAGCGATTCGGGTGTTGGTGGCGGGTTAATCGCCCTCGCCTACCCCGTAGAAACAAATAAGGCCCGCAGCGATGCGGGCCTTATTTGTTTCTGTAGGTTTGCGGTGACACAGATGACGCCGCGTTCGGACGATCTTTTGATCTTATGCCGTCACCACCTCGATCTGCGGTTCAACCACCGCCACCAACCCGTCCTTCATCCGCTTGGCATCGCGCACAAAACACCGCGACGCCATAAACAGAAACACCATGGTGAAAAACAGCGCCACCGGGATCAGGTACATCGCGTCATGCAGCCCAACAGCCTTGAATACCTCGGTCATCTGCCCGGCACCTTCCGCCAGCATCGCCGAGTGGGCAAAGTGATCGGATAAGCCTCCGACCACTACCGGCCCCAAACCGCCACCCAACAAATACAACCCGGCAAAGAACAACGCCATGGCCGTGGCCCGCAGGCGCGGTTCGACCACGTCCTGAATCGCCGTATAAACGCAGGTGTAGAAGTTGTAGGCAAACAGCCAACCGAGACTGAACACTGCGACAAACACGCCAATTTCAATGCGCCCGGCATGCAGCGCCCACGCTGTGCACAGCGTCGAGATGATCAAACTGAACGCGGCAAACAACAGTCGCCCATTGGCCACACGCTGGTGAATCTTGTCGGCGATCCAGCCGCCCAGGGTCAAACCGAACAGCCCGGTCACGCCGACGATCACCCCGGTCGCCACCGCCGCTTCCTGCAACGGCATCAGGAAATAGCGTTGCAGCATCGGCACCAGGAACGAGTTGCAGGCATACGTCGCGAAGTTGAAGCACAGCCCCGCCAGTACCAGCCAGAGGAAGGTCGGCACCGCCAGCACTCGACGGATCGGCCGGCCCACGCGCTCCTGGGACACTTGCACGCTTTCCGCCGCACCGCGTTTCGGTTCTTTAATGAAGAACATGAAGATCGCCAGGATCAACCCCGGCACCGCCGCGATAAAGAACGGTGCGCGCCAGCTATCGAAAGCCTTGACCATCGCGCCGATGGTGAAGAACGCCAGCAGCAGCCCCAGCGGCAGCCCGAGCATGAAAATCCCCATGGCCCGCGCCCGACGGTGAGCCGGGAACAGGTCGCCGATCAGCGAGTTGGCGGCTGGCGCATAACTGGCTTCACCGATGCCGATGCCCATGCGCACCAGCAGGAAGCCCCAGAAACTGCCGACCAGGCCATTGACCGCCGTCAGCCCGCTCCACACCGCCAGGCCCCAGCCCATTAACTTGCTGCGCGAACCGGTATCGGCCATGCGCCCCAACGGCAGGCCGGCAATGGCGTAGACGATGGTGAACGCGGTGCCGATGATCCCAAGCTGAAAGTCGCTGAGGTGCCATTCCTTACGGATGGGTTCAATGATGATGGCGGGGATGGTGCGGTCGAAGAAGTTGAACAGGTTAGCCAGGAACAGCAGGAACAGAATGCGCCAGGCATTCGCCGCTTGGGTCGAGTTCTGCATGGGGTCCGTCTCTTTTATTATTATGAAGGCTTCGCTGCCCCCGGTATCTGCAATCTAGTCAGGCGCGCGCGGCGTGTCTGTGATCATTCGCCAGCCTGATATCAGGCCATCGCAACCGAGCCCGTCCAAACTCGACAAACCCTGTGGGAGCGAGCCTTCTCGCGAAAGCGGTGGCCCCGTCGCCATCTATATTGAATGTGCCGGCCTTCTTCGCGAGCAGGCTCGCTCCCACAGGGGATTTTGGTGTTTTGAGGAGTCCGACCGGTTGCTTGAAAATACCTCTACGCCCCCCTTCCAAACCCCAAGGCGAAGCCTAGAATAGCGGCCTTGTCTGCCCCACCGTGTCCCCCATCCCTCTTTGACTATCGCCCATGTCCGAAGCCAGTCCGTGTCTGAATTGCGGTGCCTGCTGTTCTCATTTTCGCGTGTCTTTTTCTGGGGTGAATGCACCTCGGCGGGGGTACGGTGCCCGACGAGCTAGTCGCACCGATCAGCCCCAGCAGGGTCGCCATGCTCGGCACCGACTGCAAACCCACCCGCTGCATCGGGTTGGTCGGCGAGGTCGGCAGTACCGTGCAGTGCTCGATTTACGACCGGCGTTCCAGCACTTGCCGGGAGTTCGATGCGTCCTGGGCCAATGGCGAGGCGAACGTGGATTGCGATGCGGCGCGAGCAGCATTCGGCCTGCCGGCGCTGCAACCCGAGTTCGAAATAGCGGTTTGAACTGAGCGCTTGAGGCTTAGTGCCAATCGCTATCGACTCTATGCCAAAATCATTAGAGTCACCGTGCCATCACGCCTTGCGCTCTGCCCATGACCTCTATACTCCAAAGCATTCGCCAGCGCTCATGGCGCAGAGACGGGGCATGCTATGGAGTGGCTTGGTTTGCAGTTCATTACCGAGCTGCCGCAGAACGGGCAGGTCATCCTCAACTGTACGTACAACCCCTTTCTGGTGCTGTTGGCCTACGTAGTGGCCTGTGCGGCCGGTTTCGCCACACTGGACATGACCGAACGGGTCGGCCACGTGGAAAAGTCCGGATCCCAGCGGCTCTGGCGCTGGGTCGGTGCCGGGTGCCTGGCCGGCGGGATCTGGGCCATGCATTTCATCAGCATGCTGGCGTTCCAGGCGCCGATCGAAATTCACTACCAGCTGCCCATCACCTTGCTCTCGCTGTTATTCGCCCTGACCGCCTCGTGGCTGGCCATGCACACACTCAGCCGTGCGCATCTGAATTTCTGGCAATACCTGCGAGCCGCGATCTGGATCGGATTGGGCATCGCGACCATGCACTATGTGGGGATGGCCGCCATGCGTTCGGCGGCGACGGCTTATTACCACCCAGCCCTGTTTGCGCTTTCCATCGTGATCGCGATTGGCGCCAGCCTCGCCGCGCTGTTGATTTCCAGTCACCTGCGCGATGGCAACGGCACGTTTCATCAACTGCTCAAACTCACCGCCAGCCTGGTGCTTGGAGCCGGCATCGTCAGCATGCATTTCACCGGCATGGCTGCGTTAAGTCTGGCGCTGCCCGTCAACAGCCTGCCAACGCTGCCCACTGAAAACAGCCATCTGCAACTGGGGCTGACGGTGGCGATCATGACCCTGCTGATCATCGGCAGCTGCATCAGCGCGGCATTGGCCGACAAGAAACTGCAAGACAAGGAACACGACCTGCGCCGGGTCAACGCCCTGCTCAGCCAACTGGACCAGGCGCGCATGTCGCTGCAACAGGTGGCGCACTATGACGCCCTGACCAACTTGATCAACCGCCGCGGCTTCAATCAGATCTTTGCCGAGAAGCTGATCGAGAAAACCAACGAGGGCGGCATGCTCGCGGTGATGTTCCTCGACATCGACCACTTCAAACGCATCAACGACAGCCTCGGCCACGACGCCGGCGACGAGTTGCTCAAAGTGCTGGCCGGGCACATCAAGGGTGCGGTGCGCAGCCACGACGATGTGGTGGCGCGTTTCGGCGGCGACGAGTTCTGCATCCTCATCGGTCTGTACGACCGCGAAGAAGCCCGGCACATGGCCCAGCGCATCATGCTGAAAATGAAGGACCCCATCGAGTTGTCGGGACGGCGCATGGTCATGACCACCAGCATCGGTATCAGCCTGTTCCCCGAAGACGGCACGACCTGCGAAGACCTGCTGAAAAACGCCGACCTGGCGCTGTATCAATCCAAGGGCGGCGGCCGCAACAGCCTGCACTTCTTCAGTTCGAACCTCAGAACCCGGGCCACCCTGGAGCTGCAACTGGAGGAAGAGTTGCGCCATGCGCTGCGCGAAGACACCGGGCTGATGCTGTATTACCAACCGATCTACGATCTGAAAACCGGCCAGGTCACCAAGCTTGAAGCACTGATTCGCTGGCAACACCCGACTCACGGTTTGCTCACGCCGGACCGGTTTATCGCCATTGCCGAAGCCAACGGATTGATCACAGACCTGGACAACTGGGTGCTGCGCAAAGCCTGTGAAGACTTGGGCGAATTATCCCGCAACGGCTGTGAAGAGTTGAAGATTGCAGTGAACTGCTCACCGATTAACCTGGCGCGCGAAGAACTGGCTGACGAAATCGAGCACGCCCTGCGCGTAACCGGAGTAGAACCCCAGCGTCTGGAGCTGGAAGTCACGGAAAACGCGCTGATGGGCAATATCGCCAACACCCTGGTGCTGCTGCGGCAGATCCGCGCCCTCGGCGTGTCGCTGTCGATCGACGATTTCGGCACCGGCTATTCTTCCCTGGCTTACCTCAAGCGCCTGCCGCTGAACACCCTGAAAATTGATCGCTCGTTCATCCAGGACATCCCCAAGGCCACCCAGGACATGGAAATCGTCCAGGCGATTATCGTCATGGCGCATACCCTGCATTTGCAGGTGGTCACCGAAGGCGTCGAGACCTTCGAGCAATACGAGTTTCTCGAACGCCACGGCTGCGATTTCGTCCAGGGCTACCTGCTCAGCCGTCCGGTACCGCTGGAGGAGTTACGCCCGGTACTGGACGAAATCAACCAGCGCAAGCATGCGCACACGTTCAATCCGCTGAACCTGGCTCGCGGTATAACTGCACTAACGTTGACGGATCCTTTTCCAAAAAGCCCTGGCCCCCATGCAGGCGCATCAGTTGTGCGGCCAATCCGCTGATCGGCGTGGCCGAGCCTTGTTCGCGCGAGAACTTCACCGCAGTGTCGAGGTCCTTGAGCAGCGTGCGCACGTGCCATTTCACCGGTTCGAAACGGCTTTGCGCCATTTGCGGGGCGAGGATCTGCAACGGTTTTGAGTCAGCAAAACCGCCGGCCAGCGCTTCGGCGATCAGGCTGGCGTCAACGCCGGAACGTTCGGCCAACGCCACGACTTCGGCGATCACCAGTGCATTGCAGGCGACGATCATCTGATTGCAAGCCTTGGTCACCTGGCCGGCTCCGACAGCACCCATATGCGTCACGCGTTGGCCAAGGGTCAGCAAAACCTGGCGCACGCGTTCAAGATCCGCCGCGTCACCGCCGACCATGATCGCCAGACTGCCCGCTTCGGCACCCACCACCCCGCCCGACACCGGCGTATCCAGCCACCTCATGCCGGTTTTGCTGGCAAGTTCTGTCGCCATTTCCCGCGTGGCGGTGGGCTCAAGGCTGGAAAAATCCACCAGCAACTGGCCATTTTTCCCACGTCCGGCAACACCGCCCGGGCCAAATACCACCTCACGTACCACCGCCGTGTCCGCCAGGCACAGCATCACCACATCCGCGTGTTGGCACAGTTCGGCGGGCGTCACGACCTGCCGTGCACCGGCCTCGACCAGCGGCGCGCACTTGTCCGGATTGCGGTTCCACACCGTCAGCGGATAGCCAGCGGCCAGCAGACGCCGGCACATCGGCAAGCCCATCAAGCCGATCCCGGCGAACCCCAGTGAAGGTAACGCGGCCATCATTTTGCCTCCTTTTGATTAAAGATCGCCGAATACTGGCCGATTCATCATGACTCAGGAAAGGACTCCCCCGAGCGATACGCAGGCTTTGGCCCTGTCGCCTGGGCAATACACGCGCAACAAGACGCGAGATCCCATTTCGTGAGGTTCGATGACCGCGTGTCGTCGAGTCAACCAGTCCAAGTACATGGCGCACAATGACTTCTAAAAACAATCCGACCACTGCGGTATCCGATCTGACTCTGAGCCCAGCGGCGAACAGCCCATCGCCGTCGAAGCCAATGATTGCGTCGCGCCCACTGGCGACCCAGCAGTACCTGTACTTCACCGAAACCAATACCGACCGCATCCTCGATAACCTCGACGGCCTGCGCGACATGGTGTTCCCGCGCCCACCGCATCTGGAAGGCGACGGCGAACAGCACAGTGAACAGGAATTCCCGTCGGTGTGCCTGATCGGCCTCGGCCGATGCGGTTCGAACATCGCGTTGGACGTCGCCGAACTGGTGTACAACGCGCGCAAGTTCTACCTCAACGAATTCAACAACGAAGACCGTCTTTCGCCGGACAAACGCTACGCCGAAAAAGGCTACGGCCCGGCCCAGTGGATTCGCAACAATTTGCGCCTGGGGTCGAACAAGGCCACCAAACCGGTGTTCCTGGTCGAACCGCTGGTAATGCTCGGCGACCTGGACAAGGACATCGCCGGGCGCATCCGCTTCTCGCGCAAGGGCGAAAAAAGCGGCTTCCTGCGCGACTACAGCAAAATGAAGATCATGGACTTGTCGGAAGTCCACGCCGGTGGCGCCGGTAACGCGCCGATCCTGGGCCAGTACCTGGCCAAGATCATCCTGAACAAGGACACCCAACGGTTCTCCAGCCCTGACTGGAAGATGATTCACTCGTACCTGATCGACAGCTGCGGGATCAAGGCCAACCAGTCGCGCCTGTATTTCTCGATTTTCAGCGCCGGCGGCGGTACCGGTTCAGGCATGGCCTCGGAATTCGGCCTGGCCCAGCAGCACTCGTACATGAACAAGACGTTCGACACCAAGCCGATGGACGAGCACGACAGCAAAAGCGGCCACGCGTTTGTCTTCGAGCCGATCTTCACCAGCGGCATTTGCGTGCTGCCGAACATTTCCGATCACCGCAGCGAAATGTCCGAGGCGCTCCACATCAACGCCGGTCGCCTGCTGTGCAAATACCTGTCGGAAGAATGGGACTTCTCGTACAACTTCGACAATGAAGACAGCAGCGAAGCCAGCGTCATGGGCCGTATCCGCCCATGGAACGCGATGATGCTGATCTCCAACGACATCGTGCGTTACGCCGAAGAGAGCGATGACGGCAACATCCAGAACATTGATGTCAATGCGATGGAAAAGCACGCCAACCAATACATCTCGCAGCAGATCTTCAACATTCTGACGGCGCAGGCGGTCACGACTGACTACGACCAGAACTATTTCCGGCGCGCCGGCATCGACATCGGCGAAACCATTCGCCTGGACGCCAACGACCTGTTCATGAGCCTGGCCGGCCCGGTGGCGATTGCCTACGCCGAATCCGTGGTGCCGCAAACCCCGCCGCCGAGCAGCGACAAGTTCAAGGTGTTCGACAAAGAGCCACAGCGCCTGAACATCGACGACCTGTTCTTCCGCTCCATCGACCTGCCACACTTCAACAAGGTCACCCAGGCCATCGAAGGCATCAGTCTGTTGCCGATCGAGTCCAAGCGCTACCGCGCCTCGCTTGAGCAGTACAAGAATTCCGGTTACGACGCAGCCGCATTGCATGACCTGCACTTCTTCAAGAATTGCTCGTCGGTGGTGTCGATCGTTTCCTTGCCCAAAGACTACAAACTGTCCTACATGGACCTGAACCGGTTGAAGACGCATCTCAACAGCCTGTTCCCAAACACCACGCTCAAGCGTTACGCGCTGGTGATCGGTGCCTCGGCCAACCTGTCGCTGACCACCCTGATCGCCAAGAGCCCGTGCCTGTCGGACGATTTCCTGACGTTGATCGTGGCCTTCATCAAGCGCTGCTTTGCGAAGAACCCGTACCGCTTCGACGAGACCCTGGACAACTCGATCCTGGACTTCATCATCCATGAAGACTTCGACGAAGACCGGATCGACGACCTGCTCAACGAATTTGAAAACCCGGCGAAGATCCTCGACACCAACTGGTACGCGATCAAGCCGATGTACGAGAAGAAGTACCGCGAACTGATCAACGACAAAGACAAGTTCGTGTCGATCAATGACATTCGCTTGTCGCGCGATTGCGTGAAGAAGGCGATCAAGTATCTGCGTGAGATTTACCGTCACCGGATTGGCAAGACCAAGGTTATTTCTTTGAATAACCACACGGGCAAGACTGCCTGACGGGGTATGCCTGAAAAGATCGCAGCCTTCGGCAGCTCCTACAGATGTACGCATTCCCCTGTAGGGGCTGCCGAAGGCTGCGATCTTTTGATCTTGATCTTTTGCTCTGTTTCCCAATATCCAGAAACAATTAAGCAGCCCTCAGGCTGCTCATAAAACTGTTCCCGTTACGTGCACGTCACCTTCGCCAAAACCCTTCTGTGGTCTTTCTCTACGGCAACATGCCATCACGCTACTCGCCTACACACTTTTGCCCGGTCAAGCAGCGCACTTAATTAGTGCAAGCCTTCAGCTCGTCGCCCTTTCCTGGATCAGAATCCACGGCGAAACCACCACCGCCCACAACTCCGGGTCACGCTCGAAAAGATCCAGCGCCCGCGTTTCAGAGAGCTTGGCGAGGGTGCCGGCGGCCAGCCAGGCAGCCACTTTCTCGCCTTCGTCCGTGGCCACGGCTTCGGCGGCGGCGATCAAATCCAGGCTTGGGTCGACCCACAATAGGGCACCCTTGGCAAAGAACGGTTCCAGTTCCTTCCAGGTAATAGATGCGGTCTCACCAAGCAGCTTGGCATAGAGGGTGCTAGGTTCTTGAGTCATGGGTCCTGTCCGGAAAAGAAATCGGCGTGAATGATAACGTCGGTGGTCTGGCAGAAAAACCCGGATGCAATTGAGTCACCGAAGGAAATTCGCAGGAACGCCAAGGAATGCTGATGAATCAAGCGATTAGCCAGCTAACAACCCGCCGCAATTCTGTCTTTTTCTTTCAAAATAGCGACACCCTCAGGTTTTGCCCCCTGGCGCTGCCTTCCCAGGCTAACAATCGGCGCTCTACACTGTACCGGTACAGTTGCCGGGGGCATTTTCCGGAGGATATCCAAGATATCTGACCCGGTTCTGCTGCTACGGCGCCAGGACTATAAAAACTACAACAGTAAGAGTGGAGCACTATGACTAAGGCTACTAAGCAGATTTCCAAACTGTTTGCCGCTATGGTTCTGGCCGGGGTTGCCAGCCATTCGTTCGCAGCTGACACCATCAAGATCGGTATCGCCGGCCCTAAAACCGGCCCGGTGGCCCAATACGGCGACATGCAGTTCAGTGGCGCCAAAATGGCCATCGAACAAATCAACGCCAAGGGCGGTGTCGACGGCAAGAAGCTCGAAGCCGTTGAATACGACGATGCCTGTGATCCGAAACAAGCGGTCGCGGTCGCGAACAAAGTCGTCAACGACGGCGTCAAGTTCGTGGTCGGTCACCTGTGCTCCAGCTCCACTCAACCCGCGTCCGACATTTACGAAGACGAAGGCGTGGTCATGATCACCCCGGCTGCCACCAGCCCGGACATCACCGCCCGTGGTTACAAAATGATCTTCCGTACGATCGGTCTGGACAGCGCCCAGGGCCCTGCCGCCGGTAACTACATCGCTGATCACGTCAAACCGAAAATCGTTGCTGTTCTGCACGACAAACAGCAATACGGTGAAGGTATCGCGACTGCCGTCAAGAAAACCCTCGAAAGCAAAGGCGTGAAAGTTGCCGTGTTCGAAGGCATCAATGCCGGCGACAAAGACTTCTCCTCGATCATTTCCAAGCTCAAGCAAGCCAACGTCGACTTCGTCTACTACGGCGGCTACCACCCGGAGCTGGGCCTGATCCTGCGTCAATCCCAGGAAAAAGGCCTGAAAGCCAAGTTCATGGGTCCGGAAGGCGTGGGTAACGACTCCATTTCGCAGATCGCCAAAGACGCTTCCGAAGGCCTGCTGGTGACCCTGCCGAAATCTTTCGACCAGGATCCGGCCAACGTCGCCCTGGCTGACGCGTTCAAAGCCAAGAAAGAAGATCCGAGCGGTCCGTTCGTGTTCCCTTCCTACTCGGCTGTTGAAGTCATCGCCGGTGGTATCACTGCCGCCAAGAGCGAAGACCCTGCAAAAGTGGCGGCAGCCATCCACGCAGGTTCCTTCAAGACCCCGACTGGCGACCTGAGCTTCGACGCCAAGGGCGACCTGAAAGACTTCAAGTTCGTGGTTTACGAATGGCACTTCGGCAAACCTAAAACCGAAGTTTCGCCTCAGTAAGGCGTAGCCGACTGACTGCCAATAAAGCCCACGGCGTGCCGTGGGCTTTGTTTTACGAACGTATTGGGCCGCGCTGGCGTGATCCGCCAGTCTCCCCACCTGAAAATCTCAAAACCGTCATCAGCGGTTCGCTGGCAAACCTCGAATTCGAAGTGGATGCAGATCCACGGGGCTCGAGCGGGAAAATGACTCCACCAGTGAAATGCGTATCAGGTTTTTAGGAGCGCAGTAATGCCTGACATCTATCACTTCTTCCAACAGCTGGTTAACGGCCTGACCGTTGGCAGCACATATGCCCTGATCGCCATCGGCTATACGATGGTTTACGGCATCATTGGAATGATCAACTTCGCCCACGGCGAGGTGTACATGATCGGCTCCTACGTGGCGTTCATCGCCATCGCGGGCCTGTCCATGATGGGACTCGACAGTGTTCCGCTGTTGATGACCGCCGCCTTCATCGCAACCATCGTCGTTACCAGTGCCTACGGTTACAGCATCGAACGGATCGCCTACCGCCCTCTTCGCGGCAGCAACCGTCTGATCCCGCTGATTTCCGCCATCGGCATGTCGATCTTCCTGCAGAACACGGTTCTGCTGGCGCAAGACTCCAAGGACAAATCCATCCCCAACCTGATCCCCGGCAACGTGTCCATCGGGCCAGGTGGTGCACACGAAGTGCTGATTTCCTACATGCAAATCGTGGTGTTCGTGGTGACCCTGGTCGCCATGCTCGGCCTGACGCTGTTCATCTCCCGCTCTCGCCTGGGTCGCGCCTGCCGCGCCTGTGCCGAAGACATCAAGATGGCCAACCTGCTGGGTATCAACACCAACAACATCATCGCCCTGACCTTCGTCATTGGTGCTGCGCTGGCGGCCATTGCGGCCGTGCTGCTGAGCATGCAATACGGCGTGATCAACCCCAACGCCGGTTTCCTCGTTGGCCTCAAGGCCTTCACCGCCGCAGTACTGGGCGGTATTGGCAGCATCCCCGGAGCCATGCTCGGCGGGCTGGTGCTCGGGGTGGCGGAAGCCTTCGGTGCCGATATCTTCGGCGACCAGTACAAGGACGTCGTGGCGTTCGGCCTATTGGTTCTGGTGTTGTTGTTCCGGCCTACCGGCCTGCTGGGCCGTCCGGAGGTTGAAAAAGTATGACTAGGAATCTTAAACAGGCGTTGTTCAGCGCCTTGCTGGTGTGGGCTGTTGCCTACCCGGTACTCGGTCTGAAGCTGACCATCGTCGGCATCAACCTCGAAGTCCATGGCACCAGCAACGCCACGCTGATCACCATCGCCGTGTGTTCGGTGCTGATGTTCCTGCGGGTACTGTTCGACCAGAAGATCAGCGCGGCGTGGAAATCCTCGCCAAGCATGCCGGTGATGCCGGCCAAGGCCAGCGCCTTCCTGACCCTGCCGACCACCCAGCGCTGGATCATCATTGCGCTGATCATCGGTGCACTGGTGTGGCCGTTCTTCGGTTCTCGCGGCGCGGTGGACATCGCGACCCTGGTGCTGATCTACGTGATGCTCGGCCTGGGCCTGAACATCGTGGTCGGCCTGGCCGGCCTGCTCGACCTCGGTTACGTCGGCTTCTACGCCGTCGGCGCCTATAGTTATGCGCTGCTATCGCACTACTACGGCCTGAGCTTCTGGATCTGCCTGCCCATCGCCGGGATGATGGCGGCCACTTTCGGCTTCCTGCTCGGCTTCCCGGTATTGCGCCTTCGTGGGGACTACCTGGCGATCGTGACCCTGGGCTTCGGTGAAATCATCCGTCTGTTCCTGCGTAACCTGACCGACATTACCGGTGGCCCGAACGGCATCAGTAACATTCCCAAGCCAACGCTGTTCGGACTGACCTTCGATAAAACCGCTGCCGAGGGCCTGCAGACGTTCCACGAGTACTTCGGTCTGACCTACAACCCGGTCAACAAGGTGATCTTCCTTTACCTGATTGCTGTGGTGCTGGCGCTGTTCGCATTGTTCGTCATCAACCGTTTGCTGCGTATGCCGCTGGGCCGTGCCTGGGAAGCACTGCGTGAAGACGAAATCGCCTGCCGTGCGCTGGGTCTGAACCCGACCATGATCAAGCTTTCGGCGTTTACCCTGGGTGCCTGCTTCGCCGGTTTTGCCGGCAGCTTCTTCGCCGCGCGCCAAGGGTTGGTGACACCGGAGTCCTTCACCTTCATCGAGTCGGCGACCATCCTCGCCATCGTGGTGCTGGGCGGCATGGGCTCGCAACTGGGCGTCGTACTCGCCGCCACAGTGATGATCCTGTTGCCGGAAATGATGCGTGAGTTCAGTGAATACCGCATGTTGATGTTCGGCGCCTTGATGGTGCTGATGATGATCTGGCGTCCTCAGGGCCTGCTGCCCATGCAACGTCCTCACATGGAGCTGCGAAAATGAGCCGCGAGATCCTCAAAGTCGACAATCTGAGCATGCGCTTCGGCGGTTTGCTCGCGGTTAACGGCGTGGCCCTGACCGTGCTGGAAAAACAGGTCGTGGCGCTGATCGGCCCTAATGGCGCCGGCAAGACCACCGTGTTCAACTGCCTGACCGGTTTCTACAAGCCGAGTGGCGGCAGCATCCTGCTCGACGGCCAGGCCATCGAAGGCCTGCCCGGCCACGAGATCGCCCGCAAAGGAGTGGTGCGCACCTTCCAGAACGTGCGGTTGTTCAAGGACATGACCGCGGTCGAGAACCTCTTGATCGCCCAGCACCGTCACTTGAACACCAACTTCCTGGCCGGTCTGTTCAAGACCCCGGCGTTTCGCAAAAGCGAGCGCGAAGCCATGGAGTTCGCCGAGTACTGGCTGGACAAGGTCAACCTCAAGGCCTTCGCCAACCGTCCGGCCGGCACCCTGGCCTACGGTCAGCAACGTCGCCTGGAGATCGCTCGCTGCATGATGACCCGCCCGCGGATCCTCATGCTCGACGAACCGGCCGCCGGCCTGAACCCGAAGGAAACCGAAGACCTCAAGGCGCTGATCAGCGTGCTCCGCGAAGAGCACGACGTGACCGTGCTGTTGATCGAACACGACATGAAACTGGTCATGAGCATTTCCGACCACATCGTCGTGATCAACCAGGGCTCGCCCCTGGCCAACGGCACGCCGGAACAGATCCGCGACAATCCTGAAGTGATCAAAGCCTACCTGGGGGAAGCGTAAATGCTGCAATTCGAAAACGTTTCCACCTTCTACGGCAAGATCCAGGCCCTGCACAGCGTCAACGTGGAAATCCGCCAGGGCGAAATCGTCACCCTGATCGGCGCCAACGGCGCGGGTAAATCCACCCTGCTGATGACGCTGTGCGGTTCGCCGCAAGCCCACAGCGGCAGCATCCGCTACATGGGTGAAGAACTCGTGGGGCAGACCTCGGCGCAGATCATGCGCAAGAGCATTGCCGTGGTACCGGAAGGTCGTCGGGTGTTTGCCCGCCTGACCGTGGAAGAAAACCTCGCCATGGGCGGTTTCTTCACCGACAAGGGCGATTATCAGGAACAGATGGACAAGGTTCTCGGACTTTTCCCACGCCTGAAAGAACGCTTCGCCCAACGCGGCGGCACCATGTCCGGCGGCGAACAGCAAATGCTCGCCATCGGCCGTGCGCTGATGAGCAAGCCCAAACTGCTGCTGCTCGACGAGCCGTCACTGGGTCTGGCCCCGATCATCATCCAGCAGATCTTCGACATCATCGAACAACTGCGCAAGGACGGTGTGACGGTGTTCCTGGTCGAGCAGAACGCCAACCAGGCGCTGAAAATTGCTGACCGCGCATACGTTCTGGAGAACGGCCGGGTGGTGATGCAAGGCACGGGTGAAGCGCTGCTGACTGATCCGAAAGTGCGTGAGGCGTACCTCGGCGGTTGAGCCATTGCGGTAAACAAAAAACGGCCTTTACGGGCCGTTTTTTTATGCCTTACACACTCAACAGCACTGAAGATCCTCTGTAGGAGCTGCCGAACGCGGCCCGAGCCTTCGGCAGCTCCTACAGAGAGATTTATGCCCATTCACTGTGGTGTCAGCGCTGTAGTCGATCAAGCGCCTCGCCGCTGCGCTTGAACCAACCAATCAGGTAGTCCGCCAGCACCTGGGTGCGTTTCGGCAAACCGCCCTGATACGGATGCACCAGGTACATCGGCATCCGACGCGTCTGATAATCGCGCAGGAGCCAGCGCAAACGTCCGTCGGCCAATTCCGCTTGCAACAGGTACGACGGCAACCGCGCAATGCCGGCGCCGGCCAGTGCGGCTTTTTTCAGCAGGCTGTAATGATTGCTGGCGAACGGTCCCGACACACGAACCCGGAGCAATTCGTGTTGCTGGTGATAGAGCCATTCTTCGCGACCGCTGTAGTGACTGTTGAGCAGGCAGCGGTGTTCGGCCAACGCAAGGGGCGTCGTCGGCTCGCCATACTGCTCAAGGTAAACCGGGCTGGCGCAGGTCATTTCGTGCCAGGCCAGCAATGGTCGGGCGACCAGGCGCTCGTCATTGCCCACCTCGGAACGGACTGCCAGGTCAAAACCGTCCCGGGACAAATCACGGTAGTTATTGCTCAAGTCCAGCTCGATCTGCACTTCGGGGTACTTGCTGGAGAACTCCAGCAACAAGCCATCGAAGAAGGTTTCCCCCAGCGATACCGGAACGGTCATACGCACGGGGCCCGCCATGTCGTCCTTCAATCGCGCCAATGCCTGACGCGCCCTCTCCACTTGGACTACAAGCGCCTGGGCTTGCGGCAACAGCGCCGCGCCCGCCGCAGTCAGACTCAAGCGCCGCGTGGTGCGTTGCAGCAAGACCACGGAAAACCGCGTTTCCAGCAAACTTATGCGCTTGGAGAGCTGGCCCTTGCTGCAACCCAATTGCTGGGCCGCCAGGGTAAAACTCCCGGCTTCGATCAACACAGCGAACGCCGCCAGATCATCCATTTCGCTCACAGATTGTTTCCATTTGAAAACCAAAAGTTGCCTATTAGCACGCTTATCAACCGAAAAATCCACTCTAGACTTAGGCCTCGTTCAACCACTTCGAGGAACAGCACGATGAAAATTCTTTTGATAGGCGCAGGCGGCACCATCGGTTCGGCGGTCGACAAGGAGTTGTCACAGCGTCACGAGGTCATCCGCATTGGCCGTAACAGCGGTGACTTCAATGTGGATATCAGCAACAGCGCCTCGATCCGCAAACTGTTCGAACAAACCGGCAAGTTCGATGCGTTGGTCTGCGCCGCTGGTAACGTGACCTTTGCCCCTCTGGACGAAATGACCGCAGACAGCTTTGCCTTGGGCCTGAAAGACAAACTGATGGGCCAAGTGAATCTGCTGCTGATCGGCCGCGAATTCGCCAACGACGGTGCCTCGTTCACCTTTACCACCGGTGTGCTCAGCCACGATCCGATTCGCAGCGGCGCCTCGGCAGCGCTGGTCAACGGAGCACTGGACAGCTTCGTCCGCGCCGCCGCCATCGAACTGCCGCGCGGCCTGCGGGTGAACTCGATCAGCCCGACCGTACTGCTGGAAGCAATGGGCAGCTATGCGCCGTACTTCCGCGGCTACAAGCCGGTTCCCGCAGCCGATGTGGCATTGGCCTACGCCAAAAGCGTGGAAGGCTTGCAGACCGGTCAGACATTCCACGTCGGCTAACACCGCAGCAACCTGTAGGAACTACCGCAGGTTGCGATCTTTTGATCTGGCTTTTGATTTTCGGTGGCATTGAGAAGATCAAGATCAAAGGATCGCAGCCTTCGGCAGCGCCTACAGGGTAATCGGCAACCGTCGGTGGGGTTGTGATGGACGGTCAGGCTGCGTAACGTGGCGGCACTTGTCTGGAGAACCAAAGATGCGTGTTGCCCGTTCCCTCGTCCTCGTTGCCCTGCTCCCGTTGTTCGCCGCCTGCCAGTTGCTCGATGGCCCACGCCAAAGCGCCTCCCACGTGGGGCAAACCCGCATGCAGGGCCAACTGACGGCGGCGGATGGCAAACTGGTGTTTCAGCCATGCAATGAATCGCGCAGTTTTGTGGTCAACGACACCGGTGGCACCAGCATCCTGCAAGAAGCCGCGACCCTGGCCGATGATCAGGGCAAGCTGTTTGCCGACGTGCGCGGCCGGATCGACGGCAGCCGCCTCGATCTTGCACAGCTGTACCGCGTCGAGCGCTCGGGCACGGCGTGCGACGATCCCAACTTCAAACTGCTGATCCTGCGCGCCGCCGGTCATGGGCCAGAGTGGAACGTCAAAGTCAGTGGCAAAGGCATGGTTATCGACCGCGCCGGCGAACCGCCTTTGGCGGTGCCGTATGTTGAAGAGCAACTGGGCGATGGTCGTTTCAACCTCAGCAGCGAAGCCAACGGCAAGCACATTGAACTGTGGGTTGCACCCAAACGTTGCGTCGACAGCAGCACCGGCAGCGTCCAGCACATGAGTGCTGAACTGCGGATCGACGGCCAGGTGCAGCGCGGCTGCGGGTATTTCGGCGGCTCGCGTAACGACTGATCGTTTTTGCCTCACCGGACCGGCGTTTGGGGCTTATAATCTCCGCCTTCAAACGCCTTGGCGCAGTTGTGCGCCCCGCGAACCGGATCCTGTCATGTTACGAATCACCGAACTCAAGCTGCCGATCGACCATCCCGAAGAAGACCTGCGCCCTGCCATCGTGCAGCGCCTGGGCATCGCCAGTGATGACTTGCTCGATTTCACCTTGTTCAAGCGCAGCTACGATGCGCGCAAAAAGTCCTCCGAACTGTGCTTCATCTACACCATTGACCTCACCGCCAAGGATGAGGCGGCGCTGCTGCACACGTTCGCCGATGACCGTAACGTCAACGTGGCGCCGGATGTCAGCTACAAAGTGGTCGGCCAGGCTCCGGCCGATCTTGCGCAACGCCCGATCGTCGTCGGTTTTGGCCCGTGCGGGATCTTCGCCGGGCTGCTGCTGGCCCAGATGGGCTTCAAGCCGATCATTCTCGAACGCGGCACCGAAGTGCGTCAGCGCACCAAGGACACGTGGGGCCTGTGGCGTAAAGGCGTGCTCGACCCTGAATCCAACGTGCAGTTTGGTGAAGGTGGCGCCGGGACGTTCTCCGACGGCAAGCTCTACAGCCAGATCAAGGACCCGAAGTTCATCGGTCGCAAAGTCCTGCATGAGTTCGTAAAAGCCGGCGCGCCGGAAGAAATCCTCTATGTCAGCAAACCGCATATCGGTACGTTCCGTCTGACCGGCGTGGTGGAAAACATGCGTGAGCAGATTCGCGCGTTGGGCGGCGAAGTGCGCTTCCAGCAGCGGGTCACCGACGTATTGATCGAGGACGGCCAATTGGTCGGCGTCGAGCTCAATGGCGGTGAGCAGATCCACTCCAAACACGTGATTCTGGCCCTCGGCCACAGTGCCCGCGACACCTTCCGCATGCTCCACGGCCGTGGCGTGTTCATGGAAGCCAAGCCGTTCTCGGTGGGTTTCCGCATCGAGCACCCGCAGTCGCTGATCGACCGCGCGCGCCTGGGCAAATACGCCGGCCACCCGAAACTCGGCGCTGCCGACTACAAACTGGTGCACCACGCCAAGAACGGTCGTTCGGTCTACAGCTTCTGCATGTGCCCGGGTGGCACCGTGGTGGCGGCAACGTCCGAGCCGGGCCGCGTCGTCACCAATGGCATGAGCCAATACTCGCGTAACGAGCGCAACGCCAACTCCGGGATCGTCGTCGGGATCACCCCTGAAGTCGATTACCTGGGCGGCCCGCTGGCCGGCATCGAGCTGCAGGAGCGCCTGGAATCCCACGCCTTTGTGCTCGGTGGCAGCAACTACGAAGCCCCGGCGCAACTGGTCGGCGACTTCATTGCAGGCAAACCGTCCACCGAGGTGGGCAGCGTCGAACCGTCCTACAAACCCGGCGTTGCCTTCGGTGATTTGGCCCTGGCCTTGCCGGCGTTTGCCATCGAAGCCATTCGTGAAGCGTTGCCGGCGTTCGAGAAGCAGATTCGTGGCTACTCGCTGCACGACGCGGTGTTGACCGGGATCGAGACACGCACCTCGTCGCCGCTGCGGATTACCCGCAACGAGTCGATGCAGAGCTTGAATGTCAAAGGCTTGTTCCCGGCCGGTGAAGGCGCGGGTTATGCGGGCGGGATTTTGTCGGCCGGTGTTGACGGGATTCGGATTGCCGAAGCCGTGGCCCGCGACATCCTCGGCCTGGAGGCCTGATACCGGGAACAACGCAAAACCCTGTAGGAGCAGGCTTGCCCGCGATGAATGCACCGCGGTCTATTTGAAGACCGCGTTATCGTTCATCGCGGGCAAGCCTTGCTCCTACAGGGGCCGCCGCGGGTTTTAGATATTGGCGCGCAGGATGGTGGCTGGTAGTGGCTCGCCGCGCTCGACACTCGCCGCCACGGCACCGATCAAGCCACTCAGTTCATACCCTTGGCCCTTGAGCCAATCCTGATCGTAATAGGTGGTGGCGTAACGCTCACCGCCGTCGCACAGGATCGCCACGATCGACCCCGACTCCCCCGCCGCGACCATCTGTTGGGCCGCCATCAAGGCGCCGATCAGGTTGGTCCCGCTCGACCCGCCCACTCGCCGGCCCAAGCGCTGCGCCAGGTAATGCATGGCTGCCAGGGACAGCGCGTCCGGTACCTTGACCATCGCATCGATCACTTTGGGCAGGAACGACGCTTCCACCCGTGGCCGACCAATCCCTTCTATACGTGAACCGCAGTCCAGGCGCAGGCTGGCGTCGCCGGTCAGGTAATAATCGAAGAACACCGAGCGTTCGGCATCGGCACACAGGACTCGGGTGCAATGCTGGCGATAGCGCACGTAACGGCCCAGGGTTGCAGTGGTACCGCCGGTGCCGGGGCTGGAAATCAGCCAGCTCGGCTCCGGGTGCTGCTCGAAACGCATCTGCTGGAAGATCGATTCGGCGATGTTGTTGTTCGCCCGCCAGTCGGTCGCGCGTTCGGCGTAGGTGAACTGGTCGATGAAGTGGCCATCGTTTTCGCGCGCCAGGCGCTCGGATTCGGCGTAGATCCGGGTCGGATCGTCCACCAAGTGGCTCTTGCCACCGTAAAAAGCGATTTGCGCGATCTTCTCTTTGGAGGTGGTCGCCGGCATCACCGCAATAAACGGCAAACCGAGCAAACGAGCGAAATACGCCTCGGAAATCGCCGTCGAACCGCTGGATGCCTCGATCACCGGCGCGCCGGGCTTGAGCCAGCCGTTACACAGCGCATAGAGGAACAGCGAACGGGCCAGCCGATGTTTGAGGCTGCCGGTGGGATGGCTGGACTCATCCTTAAAGTACAACTCGATGCTCGGCAAACCCGGCAGCGGCAAGGGGATCAGGTGAGTGTCGGCGCTGCGCTGGAAGTCAGCTTCGATGATCCGGATGGCTTCGCGGGCCCACTGTCGGTTGTCGCTCATGGTGATGATCTCGTTGAATCAGGCAAGAGTCGGCCTTGTTTCAAGGCTCAGCCTACAAGCTTAGGAAAATTCCTGTATCACGCACAGATACAGCTGAGGTCCAATACGTCGGGCAACTGCTAGGCTCAGGATCGTGGCCAGCACTTGCGCTGTAACGGCATATAACAAAAAAGAATATAACTTTTGTTTTAACAACTAACGGTACGGGTTAGGGTGTGCCACCTTTTGAATTTATCGATGGAGAGCGACCTTGCCTCTGCGTAGCACTTTCACGCGTTTCTTTCAGTTGGAAGCTGCCAGCGGTCTGTTACTGATCGCCGCTGCAGCCCTGGCTTTAATCATCAACAACTCGTCGCTGTCGTGGCTGTATAACGGCCTGCTGGACACCCCCGTGGTGGCCCAGATCGGCGCGCTGAAAATCGCCAAGCCTTTGCTGCTATGGATCAATGACGGCCTGATGGCGATGTTCTTCCTGCTGATCGGCCTGGAAGTGAAGCGCGAAGTTCTCGACGGCCAACTGTCGAAACCGTCGCAGATCGTTCTGCCCGGCGCCGCGGCGATTGGCGGCATGGTCGTGCCGGCATTGGTCTACTGGTTCCTCAACCGCGACGACCCGGTGGCGTTGGGTGGCTGGGCGATTCCGATGGCGACCGACATTGCCTTCGCCCTTGGCGTACTCGCCCTGCTGGGCAAGCGCGTGCCAGTCTCGCTAAAGTTGTTCCTCATGACCCTGGCGATCATTGACGACCTGGGTGCAATCATCGTCATCGCGATCTTCTATTCCGGCACGCTGTCGACCCTGTCCCTGGCACTGGCCGGCGCCTGTATCGTCGCGCTAATCGCGATGAACCGGCTCGGCGTGGTCAAGCTCGGGCCGTACATGATCATCGGCCTGATCCTGTGGGTCTGCGTGCTCAAGAGCGGGGTCCACGCGACACTGGCCGGCGTAACCCTGGCCTTCTGCATTCCACTGCGTACCAAAAACGCCGAGCCTTCACCGTTGATGACGCTGGAGCACGCCCTGCATCCGTGGGTGGCCTACGGCATTCTGCCGCTGTTCGCCTTCGCCAACGCCGGCCTGTCCCTGAGTGGCGTGACCGTGGAAAGCTTCACCCACCACGTGCCGATGGGTATCGCCGCCGGCCTGCTGCTGGGCAAGACCGTCGGCGTGTTCGGCCTGACCTGGCTGTCAGTGAAAATCGGCATCGCCGCCCTGCCCCAGGGTGCCAATTGGGGCCAGGTGTTGGGTGTGGCGATCCTCTGCGGGATTGGTTTTACCATGAGCCTGTTTGTCGGCTCCCTGGCGTTTGTGCCGGGCGCCAGTGAATACGCCGGGATGGACCGGATGGGGATTCTGACCGGTTCGATATTGGCGGCACTGATCGGTTACGCGGTGACGGCGGCGGCAAGTCGCAAGAGCCCTGCGCTGCCTTCTTGAGCAATAGAGAATAGTCCCAAGGACATTAAAGACTCCTCGATCAGTCATGTTCGTTAACGTCGCTCAGCCCTCACCGAGGGCTGTCGACGAACAAGCAAACAAGGACGATCAGTGGCTCTACCCTCTCACTGGGCATTGGCCGACTGGCACCTCACGCCCCTGCTCTCGCCGCACCGACCGCAGCATTAGCGGGTTTAGTCGCGTTGTTCTGGACACCAGGCCTGGGCAAAAGCGCCCCCACACCATGGCGTTGAGCTGATCCGGACACCGGCCGTCGATGGTTCCGGCATCTTCGGCATTCCGGCGCTGAACAATCCTCCAAAACAAAAAACCCCGACCAGTCACCTGATCGGGGTTTTCTTTTGCCCGTATTCTCGCTTAGTGCGAAACGCGGCTGGTCCCGCCAACAGTGGAAATGCGCACGCGCTCGCCCACACGGAACACTTCGTTTGGCTGAACTTCCTGGACGTAGGCGCGCATGCTGCCGTCGTCTTCACGAACGGTGATTTCCACGCCTTGGGTGCGGGTCAGGCCTTCTTCCGCAGCCGAACCGACCAGACCACCGGCAACGGCACCGATAACCGCTGCAACGATGCTGCCGCGACCACCGCCGATGGCGCTGCCGCCAACACCACCGACCACCGCACCGGCTACACCGCCGATCGGGGTCTTGGTGCCTTCAATTTTGACTGGGCGCAGGGATTCGATGGTACCCATACGAATCGTCTGCACGCGACGCGCTTCGTCACGGGAGTAGGAGTCACCGGTCAGGCTCGATTGGCAGCCGGTGAGCAACATCGCCATCGTGGAAAAGGAAGCAACCAGCAGAACAGACTTACGCATAGCATCAACTCCAAAGGACAGGTATTCATTAAACTCCGCAGCTTGACGCCTGTCACGGCATCGCCCGGATAAAATTGTTTTCATTCAGGCCCGGTACAGGCGCCTCTGAACTGACAACACAGTAGCGTCAAATGACCAAAGCTGCGCCGTTGAACCAAGGATTTTCATGGATTATTTCATCATCGTCGTCACGACTGTGGCCGGTTTGTACTTCCACTGGTGGCTGTACGTGCGGATCAAACGCTGGATGGACCGCGATCTGGCGTTAGCCTTGGCCGGGAAGGACGAGCAGAAAAAAGCCTTCATGCTCCAGCAACTGGCGAACGCTCAAGCACAGAAAATCAAGCGCCGGGACCTGCCGCAGTGGCTTGAAGCCGCTGCAGCAGGCTATCCCTGCCGGTAGACTGATTAGGGTGCCAGACGTTCAAGAATCCAGTCGGCGCCCTGTAAGCGGTAGTTGAGGCGATCGTGCAGGCGGCTCGGACGGCCTTGCCAGAACTCGATGCGCTCGGGTAGCAAACGATAACCACCCCAATGTTCCGGGCAGTCCGGTTGAGTGTCGCTGAAACGCTGCTCGGTAGCCTTGAGCAAGTCTTCCAACTCACCACGACCGGCGATCACGCGGCTCTGGGGCGACGCCCAGGCACCGAGGCGGCTGCCCAGGGGCCGAACCTGATAGTAGGCGTCGGACTCTTGCGGCGTGACCTTCACCACCCGGCCCTCGATGCGCACCTGACGCTCCAGGGTCGGCCAGAAAACGTCATGGCGGCGAACGGGTTCGCCGCCAACTGCTCGCCCTTGGCGCTTTCGTAGTTGGTGAAGAAGGTAAAGCCCTGGGCATCCAGACCCTTGAGCAGCAGAATGCGGCAATGCGGTCGACCGTCCGGATCGACAGTGGCCAGGGTCATTGCATTGGCCTCGACCGGCACCTGCTCGGTTTTCACCGCATCGGCGAACCACTGATGGAACAGCGCGAACGGCTCGGCCGGTGCTTGCGCCTCGGTCAAGCCGTCACGGGTGTAGTCGCGACGCATATCAGCCAGGGCCTGGGTCATGGCGCATTCCTTCTGGTTAACGAATTACTTTTTGCTGGCGTCAGCCACTTTGCCGTCGTCAGACGCGTCTTTGACCGGGGCCGTTTTCTTGGCCGGGGTTGCAGCCTTCTTGACCGGGGCCTTCTTCGCTGGAGCCTTGGCCGCCGCTTTCTTGGCTGGAGCCTTTTTCGTTGCGGGCACGGCGGCTTTCGTCGCGGCAGGTGCTGGTGGCACAGGCGCGGCCATAGGCTTGACGGTCTGAGCAGCGATCATGGTCATCGGCGCCGGCGCTGGCATGTTGTACTTGCTCAGCAACGCCACCATGGTGTTTTGCGGGGTCACCAGCAGTTCCACACGACGGTTCATGGCTCGACCTTCCTGGCTGTCGTTGGCGGCACGCGGTGCGTCACCGCCCATGCCACGCAGCATCAGGCGATCACGCTGCAAACCGCTGAGGCGGAAGATCGACGCGACGGATTGCGCACGCTCCTGGCTCAGTTTCACGTTATCCACGGCGACGCCCGTAGTATCACTGTGACCGAGTACCAGCACGGCGGTTTTCGGATCGACTTCGAGAATCTTCGCCACGCGAGTGAACGGGCCGAGGGTCACCGGTAGCAGCATGCCCGGACGTTTCGGGTTGAACGAGCTGTCAATCGGCGCGATCACGACCAATACGTTTTCACGGCGTTCGAGTTGCAGGTTGCTGTCCTTGATCGCTTCGCGCAGACGTGGTTCGTAGTCATCAAGCCAGGCCTGGGTGACTTTCGGGTCTGGCATCGGCACGGCTTTGGCAGTGCTTTGCTCTTTGCCACCGAACGGCCACCACCACTTGCTACCGGTGTCGGCATCGGCTTTTGCCACAACGGCTGGCTTGGCTTCAGGTTTAACGTCAGGCTTGGCGGCACTGTTATCAGAACCGAACGGCCAGTACCAATGGCTGGCGCTTTCAGTCTTGGCAACCGGCGCAACGGCGGCCGCATTCAGTGGAGCCGGCGCAGCGGCAAGCGTCGCCGCAGGTTTGACGGCTGGCTTGGCGGCTGGCACCGAATCCTTGGCCGCGACTTTGTCGGAAGAACCGAACTGCCACCAGTGGCTGTCGCCAGCAGCGTCATTTTGCGGAGTTTGTGCGCAACCGGTGATGGCGAAGCACAGTGCCAAAGCGAGAGTTTTATTGGATGACATCGGATATCCACAAAATGAAGTAATAAACACAGGCCCACGTTGGGTCGTATAAACAGACGCTTTGAATCGAAAAAGGTAACGAGGTTCCTGTGCAGGAACCTTCAGCAATGCTTTACAGACAAGTGGCAAGTACCCGTACGAGCTTTTGCGCGCGTGGATCCATCAATACGTACGGCCCCAAGGTATTTGTCACAAAGCCGAAAGCCACATCGTGTTCTGGGTCAGCAAAACCGATGGAACCGCCGGCACCGGGTGGCCGAACGCCCGTGGGCCGAGGCCGTAGGTGGCGTTCGGGACATCCGGTTGATCGAGCATGCAACCCAGGCCGAAACGGGTCTGGGTCAGTAAAGTCTTGTCCTCACCGAAGCTGTGTTCGCGGGTCAGCTCATCGAGCATTTCGCTTTCCAGCAGGCTGCCGTCCAGAAGACCGGCGTAGAAACCGGCCAGGCTGCGGGCATTGCCGTGACCATTGGCGGCGGGTTGTTGCATGCGCCGCCACTGCGGTTTGTTGGTGCTGGTCATGATCGACGGCGGGTTGGTGAACGCCCGGGTGGTCATGGCCGTTGGCTCGCGCATGGTCACTTGCAGCAGGCGCTGGGCCGCGGCATCGCCGACATTACCCTTGCCACGGGCAATGTGCGCCACGCGGTGAAACTCTTCGTCAGCCAGGCCGACGTGGAAGTCCAGGCCCAATGGCTTGGCAACCCGCGCCACAATCGACTCCCCCGGCCCACGACCGTCGGCACGATGCAGTAACTCGCCCACCAGCCAGCCGTAAGTGATCGCGGCATAGCCGTGGCCCTGGCCCGGCGTCCACCACGGCGCTTCGGCGGCCAGCGCGTCAACCATGGTTTGCCAGTCATAAAGCGCTTCAGGGGCCAGCAGCTCGCGCAGGGCCGGCAGACCGGCCTGATGGCAGAGCAATTGACGCAACGTCACGGACTCTTTACCGGCGGCGGCAAATTCGGGCCAGTAGCGCGCAACCGGAGCATCGAGTTGCAGCTTGCCTTCGGCCACCAGTTGCAGCGCAGTGACGGCGGTGAAGGTCTTGGTACAGGAGAACAGGTTGGCGATGGTATCGCTGTGCCAGGCTTCGGTGCCGTCCTTGTCGGCGGTACCGGCCCAGAGATCAAGAACGGTTTCACCGCCGACCTGGATGCATAGCGCTGCGCCACGCTCCTGGGGATCGTCGAACAGCGCAACGAAAGCTTCGCGTACCGCTTCGAACTTAAGCTCGTAATGACCCTGAATCTGCACCCGCAACTCCCCGGATTAACGCTCTACAAAGTGATCCGCATTGTTCCAGCCCCGGAGGTTTTTGGGAACAGGGGCGGGCTGGGCGGTTGCCCCGCCCTCCCAACGGTCAAGATCAAAAGATCGCAGCCTGCGGCAACTCCTTCAGTGGAATTGTGTTCGCCCTATAGGAGCTGCCGCAGGCTGCGATCTTGGCTTTATCAGATTTTAATGGCCATTCCCTGAATGCCCGCCCGCATGCCCAGCGCCCTGCCCGGGCCTTTGCCGGCCTCGCCTTTTCGGCCGCCCTCTGTTGCGGCGTGGCTGGCTTTATCCGCTTGTGCCTTGGCCTTCTCGGCCTCTTTGCCCAGTTGGTCGACCGCCAGCAAGTTGCTTTTGCGCACGCTGTCGACAAAGCCCTGGAACGGCAGATCGGTAATGCCCACCAGACCAAAGTGCCCGTTTTCGCCATCCAGCAGACGTCCGGTCACCGGTTGATCGAGGTACTGGAACCAGTCCACGCCGACAATCGACGGTTCACTCATCGCCTGTTTGAGGAAGTTGGCGTAAGCCGGGCCACGATCTTCTTCCTTCATCAGTTGCGTCACACCCCCCCAGAACGGGCCGCGATCCGCCGAGCCAAAGTTGAACTCGGTGATCAGCACCGGTTTGTCGAGGCTGCGCAGCTTGGCGAAGTCGTAACCGTCCTGCGGTTGCAGGGTGTACATGTTGAAACTCAGCACATCGCAATACTGCGCGCAGGACTCGACCGCCTCCGGGGTGCTGATGGCGAAACGGCCGCCCAGCAACAGCTGGTTCGGTGCGTGCCACTTGAGCGAATCGGAAATGGTCTTGAAGTAGGTGTCCGCAAAGACCTTCTGGAAGTATTTGAAGTCAGCTTCGATTTCCGGGTGATCGGCGCTTGGCAGCGGCGCTTCGAAGCCCGGGTCTTCCATCAATTCCCAGGCCGGCAGGTCAATGCCCCAGGCTTTCGACAGACCCGCCTGATTGCGGTACTTGTCGCGCAATTGCTTGAGAAACGCACGTTTGGCCGGCACGTCGGTGGTCATTTTCAAGGTGCCGTAGGCCAGGGCGTAACGGGATTTCGGGTCGTCGCCGGGACCGGCCCAGGCCAGTTCGTTGTCGGCGAAGTAACCGATCAGCCACGGGTCGTCACGGTGATCCCGGGCCGCGATGGCCACGGCACGCTCGGTGGCCATGGCGAAACGCGGGTCGAACGGGTCGGGCATGCCGCCCCACCAGTCGGTGCCGGTGCTGATGCTGGCGTAATCGCCAACGATCGACAGCGGCAAGGTGTATGGCACGCGGTCAGCGTTGCCCAGCGCCGGGGCGCTCCAGTTGCCGATAGTGTTGAAGCCCCAGGCTTGCAGGCGATCCAGGGTATGGCTGGCCCAGCGTTTTTCGTCGAATGCTTCAGGCTTGCATGGCGCTAGCGCTGGTTTCTCGGCGGTTTGTGCATCGGCTTTGGCCGCTTGCGCAACGCCGGCCTTGGTTTCACTGGTCGCCACACACGGCTGCCCATAGAGGCGTTGCAGGTTGGCGCCGTAAAAGTCGTACCAACGACCGGCGTTGTAGGCACGGCCCTGATCGGCGCCGTTGCCGCCACGGTTGTCGCCTTCGCCATATTGGCGGGCCAGCGGCTCGTCGGGTTTTGGCAGGTTTTCAAACATCCACTCGCGACCGGCGATGTAGGTTTGATCGACGTCCGGGGCAACGGTGTTCACGCCCAGGGAATAGAACGGGTGCCCTTCAGGCGTTACCAGATACCAGCGACCATCGCGTTTCTCGGTTCGGAAAAAGCCGCTGGCCTTGAACGCCGGGCCTTTGCTCCAGCCACCGTATTGGTCCAGGGACGATTTCTCGCGCTCGGCCAGCCAGGTTTTCAGTTGTTGATGTTCTTTTGCCGCAGCGGACTTCAGTTGCTCGTCGTTGCTGACTTTCTCTGGCCATTTGGCCCGGGTCGATTGACCGTAAGCGTCGACCAAGCCGCCATAAGCGGCTTTGGTCACGTCTGCTCCGTCCTGCACACCGAAGCGTTCCAGCAAGATGCTCTGGGCGACTTTTGGCTGATCCATCGACAAGGTCACCGACACGATCTGGCTGCGATCCAGCTCACCGGCACTGCTGGCCAGCAGCACGCGCTGACCGTCGAAAGTCATCGGCATTGGCGGGCCGGCCTTCATGCCCTGGCTCAACGGTGAACTGGCGACCAACGGCACCAGCAGGGTTTGCGCCGGGCCGGCCGGCAGATCGACGCGACTGACCAAGGTCTTGCCGTCGTTGCTCTGGATCTTCACGTAGAGGGTCACGGCCCAGTTCATCGCGCTCTGGATCCGCAGGCTCATGACGCCCGACTGTGACCAGTCCCAGGCGCCGGTTTGCGGGGTAAGGCGCAAGGTTGGCTGGGCCGCCGGGTTGAAGGTCACCCGGCGCAGCACTTCGCCTTCAGCCGTTTGTTCGGCGTTGGATTGCGGCAGGCTGGCGTCCTGGGTCGCCACCGAAACCACATCAGCGGGGCGCACAAAGTTGAACAGCGTTTGCTGGCCTGCGGGAGCAGCCAGCAAGGGCGTTGCGAACAACAGGGCAAATACAGCGGGCAACGAACGGCGAATCATGAGAACGAAATTCTCCCTAACGACCTCAATGGGCCAGTGGAAAAGCGATGGCGCAGAAATAGACAACAGGTTGGGCAAAACTGCCCACCCGTGTATCAGGAAATTTCACGTCGGAAGGGTGGTAACGCATTGAGGATCGCTTTGCCATAGCGTTGGGTGACCAGACGCCGATCCAGCAAAGTGATGGTGCCGCGGTCTTCTTCGGTACGCAGCAAGCGACCGCAAGCCTGGACCAGTTTCAGCGAGGCATCCGGCACGGAGATTTCCATGAATGGATTGCCACCCGGGCTTCGATCCATTCGGCCAGTGCGGCTTCCACCGGATCGTCGGGCACCGAGAATGGAATCTTGGCGATCACCACGTGCTCGCAATACGCACCCGGCAAGTCAACGCCTTCGGCAAAACTCGCCAGGCCGAACAACACGCTGGAATCCCCGCCATCGACCCGCGCCTTGTGCTTGTTCAGGGTTTCCTGTTTCGACAGGTTGCCTTGAATGAACACTTGCTTGCGCCAGTCGCGGTCGAGGCCATCGAACACGTCCTGCATCTGTTTGCGCGACGAGAACAGCACCAGGGTGCCGCGCGAACCTTCGACCAGCGCCGGCAAATCACGAATGATTGCGGCGGTGTGGGCCGGCGCGTCACGCGGATCGGCTTTGAGATCCGGCACCCGCAGCACACCGGCATCGGCGTGATGGAACGGGCTCGGGACCACGGCCGTCACGGCTTTTTTGGCAGGCCGGCGCGCATGCGGAAGCGGTCGAACGTGCCGAGTGCGGTCAGTGTCGCCGAGGTTACCAGCGCACCGTAGGCCACGTTCCACAGATTGCGACGGAGCATTTCTGCCGCGAGGATCGGGCTGGCGTTGACCTCGATGTCGAACAGCGAACCGCTTTCGGCCAGCGTCAGCCAACGGGCCATCGGCGGATTGTCTTCCGGGTCTTCGGCGGTGAACGCGGTCCACAACTCCCAGTTGCCCGAAGAGCGGGACAACAAGCTGCCGAACAACGGATACCACTCTTCGGCCTGGTTGCTGGCGATGCCGATGTTGACCTCGCCATCCATGCCTTCCTTGAGCAGTTCGGTGAGGCGGGTGAACAGATCAGTCAGGCGGGCAAAGGCTTTCTTCAGCTCCACGCCCATCTCGCGCATGTGTTCGGGGATCACCCCTGCGACGAAGCGGTGACGCGGCCGCTCACGGCCTTCGACGTCTTCGCCGGGTTTGAAATCGGCGACCTGTTCGCACGCGGTGAACATGAACTGCTGCTGAGTCTTGATCTCCCGCGCCAACTCCGGCACTTGTTCGATCAACTTGCCCAGGTCGCCCGGCAACGGGTGCTGGGCGAGCAATTTAGTGAGGTTCTTGGCGGTGGCTTCCAGCCAGTCGGCCGTGGAACGCAGGCGCGTGTAGTGAGCGAAGTGACCGATGGCCTTGTCCGGCAGGTGGTGGCCTTCGTCGAACACGTAGATAGTGTCGCGCGGGTCCGGCAGCACGGCACCGCCACCCAGGGCCAGGTCGGCCAGAACCATGTCATGGTTGGTGACGATCACGTCTACCTTGCCCATGCCTTCGCGGGCCTTGTAGAAGGCGCACTGGCCGAAGTTCGGGCAATGACGGTTGGTGCACTGGCTGTGATCGGTGGTCAGGCGCGCCCAGTCGGCATCTTCCAGGGCGGTGGACCAACTGTCGCGGTCTCCGTCCCATTTATTGCCGGCGAGCTTCTCGATCATGCTGGTGAAGAGCTTCTGGCTGGCCTCATCGACCTCGATCTTGAAGCCTTCTTCTTCGAACATCTGCGCGGTGGCGGTTTGTGCGTGACCTTCTTGCAACAACATGTCGAGCTTGGACAGGCACATGTAGCGCCCACGGCCCTTGGCCAGGGCGAAGCTGAAGTTCAGCCCGCTGTTGCGCATCAGGTCGGGCAAATCCTTGTAGACGATCTGCTCTTGCAGGGCCACGGTGGCCGTGGCGATCACCAGGCGTTTGCCCGCGGCTTTGGCCGTCGGGATCGCCGCCAGGCTGTAGGCCACGGTTTTACCGGTACCGGTGCCGGCTTCCACCGCGACAATCGCGGGGTCGCCACTGCGCCGGCCTTCGTCGTCGGTGTCGATGTCACCGAGGACTTTGGCAATTTCGGCGATCATCAGGCGTTGGCCGTAGCGCGGTTTGAGGCTCTTGGCTTCAAGAAAACGCGAGTAGGCGCCCTGGATCGTGGTTTTGAGTTCGGTGCTGATCATGGATAGTCGGGCGCAAAAAACGCTGGATAAATTTTCAGTGGTTGAGGGGGCGTTCTCAATTAGTTTCCACGCCGCGTTGTCGCCTTAAAGCGGGCCAGGCAAGGCGCAGGCCGCTGGGAATGGTTGTTCCCTTTCCAAGGCCTGCAACGCAGGCTGGCCCGCTTTAAGGCACAACCCGAAGGGCCGGGCCTGCTGTTGTGCAGGGCTGCGTTGCTCGAAGCTTATTTGGAATGACCAAACCACGCTTCTCGCGCCTTGCCCTGCACAACAGCAGACCCGGCGCGGCGCGGAAACTAATTGAGAACGCCCCCTAAATCGGCGGCTATCATACCGCGCTAATTAATCCCGCGCAGAACGGAGTACCTCAATGACCGCTTTTAGCCTCGTTTATACCCTGCATGTCCTGTCCGCCCTGGTGTGGGTGGGCGGCATGTTTTTCGCCTGGATGGTCCTGCGCCCGGCGGCGATGAAGGCCCTGGACGGCCCCGGCCGATTGAAGTTGTGGGTAGAAGTATTTCAAGGTTTTTTCCGCTGGGTCTGGGTGGCGGTGGTGCTTTTGCCGATCAGCGGTGTGGGCATGATTCATCTGCAATTCGCAGGCTTTGAAGCGGCGCCGCGCTATGTGCAGGTGATGATGGGGCTGTATGTGGTGATGACCGCGCTGTTTATCCGGATTCAGGCGTTGTTGCTGCCGGAGTTGCGCACGGCGGTGACGGCGCAGGATTGGCCGGCTGGGGCGGCGACGCTTGGGAAGATTCGGCGGTTGGTGGGGATTAATCTGATTGTCGGGTTGGTGTTGGTGGCGATTGCTGCGGCTCGGCCCATGTTTTAAAAGCATCGCGGGCAAGTCGGGTCGCCGCATCGCTCGCTCCTACAGGATTGATGTTGTTCGCGAATATCGCAGACGACTCAAAATCTGTAGGAGCATGGCTTGCCCGCGATGGCGGCTCACCAGACAACATAAATCTCAGAAACGGCTTACAACCGCTGAAGCGTCACCGCCCCTGCTGCACCGACCGGCCCTGGCTGACCATCAACCCCTGCACGGCCACTCTTGCCGCCATCCGTTGTGTAGACCAGGCAACCCTTGGCCTTGCCACCCGCGCCCGGTTTGCCACCAGGCCCGGCCAAGCCACCAGCACCGCCAGCGACCTGAACCTTGATTCGCTCTGCCGGAAATTCGCGAGGCACTTGCAGGCGCACCAGTGCACCGGCCGCCCCTGGCTGTCCGTCGCTGCCATTGCTGCCGTCGAACCCGTGCCCGGCCTGCCCCCAGGTGCAGCCCGGCTCTTCACCGTTGCCGCCATCCAGACCAACAAAACCCGGCGCACCTGCACCACCGCGCGCATCCACCGTTAATACCGGTGCGTTCAGCGACTTGATCAGCAAGTTCAGGTTTCGCCCGGAGCGGGCAGCCTTGAGGTAGGTCCCCGGCGCACCACGCGAGGTGATCAGGCTGCCTTCAGACAAATCGGCACGGCTGACTTTCAGTTCCAGCGCCTGTTCACCCGGCACGATGGCAATGCGCGCTTCTCGCCCGAGGCGCAATTCGCCGACCGTCACTTCGGTCACGTTCGAGGGGATCAGCAACGTGCCGTAATCAGCCACTTCCAGCCGTTCCAGCTGCAGCGTACTGGTCGTGTTGGGCAGGCGCATCAGCGAGTTGGTTTCGACACTTACCACTTGGGCGCAGGCCAATGGGCTGATGAGTGCGGCGAGCAAACAGAGTTTACGCATGGGATGCCCCTGGGACGGCCGGGGCCGGAATGGTTTGCAGGTGGAAAATGCCGACGAAGAGGATTTGCAGCCGATCACGCCAAGGGTGGGCGCGACCTTTGAGGCTGCCGTTGAACAGCAACAACTCAAGCAGGTGAGTGAGCAGCAACAGGCTGCCGGCCAGATTGACCAACAGGTGCAGCGGTTTGATAAACGGAATCAGAACATTGACCAGCACCACCAGCCAAAACAGACAGGTGAGCGCCTTCCCCAGCCCCCAAAACACCTTCATACAGCCCCCTTGCAGCATTATTCTTTGGGCGCACAGTAACGGCTTCCACGCGAGATAAGCCAGAGGGCGACACAAAAATCTTCTGCACGCCGCCGAATGACCGCCGACTCGACGAGAAATGTCGTCCGGCAGCTCTAAAACGAGGTTCTACGCCAAGTATCAGCGATTGATATGCAATTCCACCCGACGGTTTTGTGCCCGCCCTATTTCCGTCTCGTTGTCGGCCACCGGCTGACTTTCGTCCTTGCCCTCGCTGGTGAGTTTGTTCGGTGCCAGGCCCTGACTCAACAAGTAGCCCGCCACACTGCTGGCGCGACGTTCCGACAAGGCCTGGTTGTAAGCATCCGAGCCTTTGCTGTCGGTATGGCCCACTACCTTGATGCTGACCACGTCGGCATTCTGCAATTTGGGCATCAGCGTATCCAACTGACTGCGTGCGGCCGGCGTCAGGTCGGACTTGTTGAACGCGAACAATACGTTGCCGGCATCGCTCAGGGTGATCACTTCGGAGGTCGATGCCGGTTCGGCGGGTTTCACACTGGCCGGGTATTGCGGTAGCGGGCAGCCACGGTGATCGACCGGCGTATTGGGCAGTGTACCGGGGCATTGATCGCGACGGTCGAACACCCCATCGCCATCTTCATCGCCATCCTGGGCGTAACAGATCAAACCACCCGTCAAGATACCGAGCGCCGCTCCACCAGCTGCCCAACCGCCACTTTCAATAGCGCCCAGGCCACCACCGACCAGGCCGCCGATAACACTGCAGTCGGCCAGGTACGTTGATTCAGAGGGGCAGTGCCATCGCTGTGAGTAGCGCAACCGGTCAAGAGGCTGCAAAAAGCAGCAGAACCGGTAGGACAGTCCTTGAGAGAACGCTCATCGTGAATGCTCCTGTGTTACCGGTCCATACCGGTTACACAGGAGTAAAGACCCGCATCCGCGACTGTACAAGCCGCGGCGCGGAAGGGGATTAACGCTCGATTTTGATTTCGGTACGACGGTTCAATGCGCGGCCATCCGCAGTTTTGTTATCGGCCACTGGCTGGCTTTCGCCTTTACCGGTGACAGACACGAAGCTGCTGCGAGGTACGCCATCGTGGATCAGGTATTCCACCACCGAATGTGCGCGTTTATCCGACAGTTTCTGGTTGTAGGCATCGCTGCCCACGCTGTCGGTATGGCCAGTCACGGTCAGGCGTGCAGTGGAGGATTCCTGTTTCAGGCGAGTAGCGACTTTATCGAGGACCAGTTTGTCAGAAGGTGTGAGCGTGGCTTTGTCGAACTGGAAGTGAACATCGCGGATGACGATGGTTTCTTCCTTGACCACCACGACTTCCTCAACCACTGGCGCAGGCGGTGCGGCGACAGGACAACCATCAGCATCGACCGGTACGCCTTTGGGTGTGCCGGGCACTTCTCTGGCACTGCACCGTGCACCCAGCAATAGGCGGCTGCCGTGCCGCCGACCAGCAGCGCACCATACCCCGCCCACGCCGAACTTTCGGTCGCGCCGAGACCGGCACCGACGACACCGCCGACCGCCGCACAGGTCGGCCAGTCGGTTTTCTGCAAACCTGCGCAACCAGTCAACACACTGGTTAGCAGAACCAAGGGTAATGCTGTCCGAACTATGCTCATCTAGTTTTCTCCTGAGGGATCGGCTTGGAACCGATTCAGGTAGTAAAGACCGGAGTTTTAATCTCCGCCAGCAATAGGCCATTGCTGTTTTTCCCCGTGTTCACGGCAGATCAGCACTTTTGGCACACCATGGCTCTAGGCCCGAACGTTGGGGCAGGCTAGTCTTGGCAGCTCTGATTGAGGATCTTCGATGATTGCAGGTATTTCTTCGCGCACGCCCCAGCAAGCGCTGGCCGCTTTGCTTGACCGCTATGCCCCCGCGCGCCTGTTACTGATTGGCGCCAGCCAATTCCCGGCACTTGAGGCGTTCAAACTCGCGCACCCGGACAGTTGTGTCGCTCACGCCGCACCCGGCGCCTTACCTGCGGAACTGGCGGCGCAACGCTTTGATCTGGCGCTGGTGGTCGATTGCCTGGAGCACCTGCCCAAACGCGACGGCCTGAACCTGCTGGGCGGGATCCGCAACCTCAACGCCAGCCGTATCGCCGTGCTGGCGGACTTACCGGCCAGTGGCTGGAAGGAAACAGACTTTTTTCCCTGGCCCTGCAAGCCAGCGAACGCTTCCAGCGCGACGATCAGGTGTTGACGTTGTTCACCTATGATTTGCTTGACTATAAACAGGTACCCGACTGGCTCAACTCACGGTTCTGGGCCAATCCGGAAAACTTCGGGAAATACTGGTGGTAACGCAATGAGTACATCCATTTGCCCATGCGGCAGCGGCACCCTGCTCGATGCCTGCTGCGGTCATTACCATGCCGGTCATCCGGCCCCCTGCGCCGAAGCCTTGATGCGCTCGCGCTACAGCGCCTATGTGTTGGGGCTGATCGACTATCTGGTGGCGACTACCCTGCCCGCCCAACAGGCCGGGCTGGATCGTCAGTCCATCGGTGACTGGAGCGCGCAAAGTACCTGGCTGGGCCTTGAGGTGGAAAGCTCCGAGGTGTTCGGCGGCCAACCGGAACACGCCTTCGTCACCTTCACGGCGCGCTGGCACGACAGCACCGGTGAACATAGCCATCGCGAGCGTTCTTCGTTTGTGCAGAACACCGGGCACTGGTACTTCATCGACCCGACCGTGCAGCTCAAGGCTGGCCGAAATGACGCCTGCCCCTGTGCAAGCGGACAGAAATTCAAGAAGTGTTGTGCGGGGTATTTCGGGGGTTGAGGTCATGAGCCCCTGTAGCCGCTCGCGAAGCCTGCGTTCGGCTCGGGCCGCGATTGGACGGAGCAGTCGTGGGATCAGGCGCCGCGGTATACCGGTTAGTTCGAGTCGCCAGGATAGGCGACTGCTCCGTCCGATCGCGGCCCGAGCCAAACGCAGGCTTCGCCAGCTGCTACAAGGGAGAAACACCACCATGCTCAGTCAACCTCGTACGTTATATCTGCTCACCCTGCTCGCCTTCCTGAACCTCAGCGGCTGCGCATCCTGGTTCAGCAACGACGAACCGGATCCCCAGGTACATCTGGTCAAGGTCGAGGTGGTGCGGGCCAAACTGCTGGAGCAGAAATTCCTGCTGCACTTTCGCGTCGACAACCCGAACGACAGTGACTTGACCGTGCGCAGCCTCGAATACCGCATTTATCTGGGCGACATGCTGCTGACCGAAGGCGAGCACGAGCACTGGTTCACCGTCGGCCCCAAGCACAGCGCCTATTTCAAAGTGCCGATTCGCACCAACCTGTGGCCCAAGGTCCGGGACGTGGTGAAAATGCTGAAAAACCCCAGGCAACCTGTGCCCTATCGTCTGGAAGGTGAATTGGAAACCGGTTTATTCATCGCGCACTACGTGCACCTGGCGCGCAATGGCGTGATAATCCCCGCCGATTTAATTCCGGAGTAAACCCGATGACCCAGCAACCCCATGTCCATGGCCCAGACTGCAACCACGATCATGACGATCATGCCCACGACCAGCATGATCACGACCATGGCCATGTCCACGGCCCGAACTGCGGCCATGCCCACCAGGAACCGGTGCGCAACGCCCTGAAAGACGTCGGTCGTAACGACCCGTGCCCATGCGGCAACGGCAAGAAATTCAAGAAGTGCCACGGCGCTTGATGCTTCGGGCGAAGATCGTCTTCGCCCGTTGAATCGCCATCGCGAGCAGGCTCGCTCCCACATTTGATCGGCGCCGTACACAGCCGTTGTGCGCACAGCAGATCCCCTGTGGGAGCGGGCTTGCTCGCGAATACGGTCAATCATTCAACATTTATGTCGACTGACCCGGCGCCTTCGCGAGCAAGCCCGCTCCCACCTTTGATCTGCGGCCACCACAGGTTCCTGTAGGAGCGAGGCTTGCCCGCGAAGAACGTTGACGCGGTGAGACTGAGTGACCGAGGCGCCCTTTTCGCGGGCAAGCCTTGCTCCTACAGGGATTTCAGTCAGCCTTCAAAATCTGTGAGCTGCTGACGACTGTCGCGTACTCGCCCTGCAAATTCCCCAGAGACATGGCATGCACCTCCTCGGCTGAACGGGCAGTGCCGAAAAAATCAGCCTTGTCGAAGGTAAAGCACGCATCCTCCACCACCCACGCATCAAACCCCAGATTGCCGGCCGTTCGCGCCGTGGACTCCACCGAGTTGTTGGTTGCCACGCCAACGATGATCAGTTGATCAATCCCCGCCTCGCGCAAAACCGCCTCCAGCCCCGTGGTACAAAACGCATCCGGCACCTGTTTCTGAATCAGTTGCTCACCGGCCTTTGGCTGAAACCGTTCCTGAAATTCCACGCCGGATTGCTGCGGCCAGAACACCGACTCCGGGGAGCGAGACAGGTGCTGCACGTGAATCACTGGCCGCCCGGTTCGACGCCAAAACGCCAGCAAATCGAGGATTCGCGCCTCGGCCTGAGGATTATTCCGACGCCCCAGCTTCGGATGCAGGATGCCTTTTTGTTGATCAATGATGATCAACGCTGCGTTGGTGTTGAACTCCATGCTGACTTTTCTCATGTCGGGTCATTGAATTTCACGCACTTCAGCATCACCTCCTCCTACAGGCAAGCTCTCCAGTGCAAACAGGACGACCTAATGCGAGCGGTTGCTGTCCGTATCTAACGACGTCTATTTTTTGGAGCACTCCATGATCGACCTGTATTACTGGACCACCCCCAACGGCCACAAAATCTCGATATTCCTCGAAGAGGCCGGCCTCAAGTACGACGTGCACCCGATCAACATCAGCCAGAACGATCAATTCAAACCTGAATTCCTGAAGATTTCGCCGAACAACAAAATCCCGGCCATCGTTGATCATGAGCCGGCCGATGGCGGCGCGCCGTTATCGCTGTTCGAATCCGGGGCGATTCTGTTGTACCTGGCGGAGAAAACCGGCAAGTTCCTGCCCAAGGACCTGCGCGGGCGCCAGCAAGCGCTGCAATGGCTATTCTGGCAGATGGGCGGCCTGGGGCCGATGGCCGGGCAGAATCATCACTTCAGTCAGTTCGCGCCGGAAAAAATCCCTTACGCGATCAAACGCTACATCGACGAAACCACCCGCCTCTATGGCGTGCTCGACAAGCAGCTGGCGAGCCATGAATTCGTCGCCGGCAGTGAGTACAGCATTGCTGACATGGCGATTTACCCGTGGATCGTTTCCCACAAGTGGCAGAGCCAGGACCTGGAAGACTTCCCCAACGTGTTGCGCTGGTTCAACCACATCCAGAACCGCCCGGCGACGGTGAAGGCGTATGCGATTGCGGCGAAGGTCAACCCGCCCAAGTCCTGATTTCAGGCCAGGAAGATCAACAGATCGCAGCCTTCGGCAGCTCCTACACGGGATTGGTGTTCCTCCTGTAGGAGTTGCCCAAGGTTGCGATCCTTTGCGTTTATCCGACAAAACCTGAAATAACCCCGCGCCCCGCTTGCGCGGCCACCTCCTGCTCACTAACGTAGCGCCTTTATTGTGTTACTACCCCCGCAGGAGCTTTGCCATGGCCTCGCCAGCCCTTACACATTTTCTTCCCCGGTTCGGCGTTGCCGCAGCAGTGGCCGGTGTTTTGAGCCTGACCGGTTGTCAGACCTGGAACACCCAGGACACCCTCCCGCCGACCTCTGGCGTACAGCCGCTCAAGGGCCTGGCGCAGAACGTTTCGGTTCGACGCAATGCCATGGGCATGCCGTTGATCGAAAGCAACAGCTTCCACGACGCGTTGTTCACCCTCGGTTACGTACACGCCAGCGACCGCATTACCCAAATGGTGACCATGCGCCTGCTGGCCGAAGGACGCCTGGCAGAAATGTCCGGCCCGGACCTGCTCGACGCCGACCGCTACATGCGCGCCGTCAATCTGAAGAAAAGCGCCGGCGAGCTGTACAAGGCGTCATCGCCACGGCTCAAGCGCTTCTTCGAAGTCTATGCCCGGGGCGTCAACGCTTACCTGTTCCGCTACCGCGACAAGTTGCCGGCAGACCTCGCTGCTACCGGCTACAAGCCTGAATACTGGAAGCCGGAAGATTCGGCGCTGATTTTCTGCCTGTTGAATTTCAGCCAGTCGGCCAACCTGCCGGAAGAAATTTCCTCGCTGGTACTCGCCCAAACCGTCAGTACCGACAAGCTCCCATGGCTGACACCGTCCGCGCCCGACGAAAAACTGCCGTTGGCCGAAGCGGAAAAACTCCAGGACATCAAGCTCAACGGCGCGATCCGGGCCTGGCCGAAATCACCAAGGCCACCGGGCAACTGTCCGACCTGAACCTGCTGGGCGCCACCTCGTCGAATAACTGGGCGATCGGCCCGCAACGCAGCCGCAGCGGCAAAAGCCTGCTGGCCAGCGACAGTCACGGGCCGATGGGCGTGCCGTCGCTGTACAGCTATGTGCAGATCCGCGCGCCGAAATACCAGGCGGCGGGCGTCAGCATTGCCGGTCTACCGATGGTGCTGGGCGGTTTCAACGGCAAAGTGGCGTGGAGCATGACCACGGTCATGGGTGACAACCAGGACCTGTTCCTGGAAAAAATCAAACGCCAGGGCAATGGTCTTTCCTACGAAGTCAGTGGCAAATGGCAGCCGGTGGGCGTGCGTAACGAAACCTACTTCGTCAAAGGCCAGCGGCCGATTCGCGAAGCGGTGTACGAAACCCGCCATGGGCCCCTGCTCAACAGCGCCCAGGGCCTGGCGATGGCCAATGGTTTCGGCCTGGCCTTGCAGACCCCGAGTTTCACCGACGACAAGACCCTGGACGCGTTTTTCGACCTGTCTCGGGCCCAGACCGTAGAGAAAGCCTCGGACGCCAGCCGTGAAATCCGCGCCATCGCCCTGAACCTGGTATTTGCCGACGCCAGCAGCATTGGCTGGCAAGTCACCGGTCGTTACCCGAACCGCCGTGAAGGCGAAGGCTTGCTGCCATCGCCTGGCTGGGACGGTCGCTACGATTGGGACGGTTACGCCGACCCGATGCTGCACCCGTACGATCAGGACCCGGCCCAAGGCTGGCTCGGTACTGCCAACCAGCGGGTCATTCCCCATGGTTACGGCATGCAGTTGTCCAACTCCTGGGCAGCTCCGGAACGTGGCGAACGTCTGGCGGAACTGGCCGGCGTCGGCAAGCACGACACCCGCAGCCTGATCGCCATGCAATACGACCAGACCACCACTTTCGCCGCAAAACTGAAGAAAATGTTTGAGGCTCCGGGCATGTCCCAACCGCTGAAACAGGCGATCGAAGCGCTGCCGGTGGCCGATCGTGGCAAGGCACGCGAGGCGTTGACGCGTTTGATGGCGTTCGACGGCAAGCTCAGCCCGACCTCCGCTGATGCAGCGATTTATGAACTGTTCCTGCAAGAAAGCATGAAGCAAATCTTCCTTGACGAACTGGGCCCGGAAACCAGCCCGGCGTGGAAAGCCTTTGTCGCCAACGGCAAGTTGTCCTATGCGGCTCAGGCCGATCACTTGCTGGGGCGCGAAGACAGCCCGTTTTGGGATGACATTCGCACACCGCAGAAAGAAGACAAACCGGCGGTCCTCGCCCGTAGCCTGGCGGCAGCGATCACTGCGGGGGACAGTCAGTTGGGCGGCGATCACAAAGCCTGGCAGTGGGGCAAACTGCACCGCTACGAGTGGAAAAATGCCAGTGGCCAGACCGTGCGCGGGCCAGTGGCGGCCGGTGGCGATCACACCTCGCTGAACACAGCGGCATTCGCTTGGGGTCAGGACTTCAGCACCACGCTGGTGCCGTCCATGCGCTTTATCGTCGACTTCGGCCAGGCCGAACCGCTGATGGGCCAGAACGGTACGGGCCAGTCCGGCAACCCGGCGAGCCCGAACTACCTCGACAGCATCGATCCGTGGCTCAAGGGCCAGTACATGAGCCTGCCAATGCAGCCGCAGAACTTTGACAAGGTGTATGGCAAGGCGCGGTTGACGCTTACACCGGGCAAGTAAGGTTTAACGCCCATACCCTGTGGGAGCGAGCCTGCTCGCGAAGAGGGTGTGTCAGATAAAATTATTTTGACTGACGCACCCTCTTCGCGAGCAAGCCCGCTCCCACAGTTTTTTGCGCCAGCTTGAACCAAGATGGTGCAGCATTTTTCCGGCGCCCATTTTCGTGCACAAATGCGTCATAACCTTTTCTTTAATCACCTTTTAAAACGCTTGTTCGGGACTCTGGTTCGGAAATTGCTACTTTCATTAGGTCTTACGCTTTCCAGTAACAATAATTCTGCGCCACAAGCGCTCATATTGGTTCTTAGGGATTGAATAATGAAAAAAGCATTGCTGACCCTTTCTGCACTGGCGTTGTGCATGGCTGCCGGCTCCGCGCTGGCCAAGGAATACAAAGAACTGCGTTTTGGCGTTGACCCTTCCTACGCACCGTTCGAGTCCAAAGCGGCCGACGGCAGCTTGGTGGGCTTCGATATCGATCTGGGTAACGCGATCTGCGCCGAGCTGAAGGTCAAGTGCAAATGGGTCGAAAGCGATTTCGACGGCATGATTCCGGGCCTCAAGGCCAATAAATTCGACGGCGTGATCTCTTCGATGACCGTCACCGAAGCCCGCTCGAAAGTCATCGACTTCTCCAGCGAGCTGTTCTCCGGTCCGACATCCTTCGTGTTCAAGAAAGGTTCGGGCGTCAGCGCCGACATCGCTTCGTTGAAGGGCAAAAAGGTCGGTTACGAGCAGGGCACCATCCAGGAAGCCTACGCCAAAGCCGTGCTGGACAAGGCTGGTGTGACCACTCAGGCCTACGCCAACCAGGATCAGGTCTATGCGGACCTGACCTCTGGTCGTCTGGATGCCTCGATTCAGGACATGCTGCAAGCCGAACTGGGCTTTTTGAAGTCGCCACAAGGCGCCGATTACGAAGTCAGCAAGCCAGTTGATGATCCGCTGCTGCCAGCCAAAACGGCTGTCGGTATCTCGAAAGGTAACAAAGACCTCAAGGCACTTCTTGATAAAGGTATCAAAGCGTTACACGACGATGGCACCTACGCCACCATTCAGAAGAAACACTTTGGCGATCTGAATCTGTACAGCGGCAAATAATGCCCGGCGCCCATCTCGCGATGGGCGCTTTTTTTACTCGATCAGGTTGCTGATTTATGTTCGAAAACCTCTTACAAAACCTGGGGCTCTCAGCCTTCAGCCTCAAGGGCTTCGGTCCTTTGCTGTTGGAAGGCACCTGGATGACCATCAAATTATCGGTGTTGTCGCTTTTAGTGTCCGTGTTGCTCGGACTGCTCGGCGCCAGTGCCAAACTGTCCAAAGTCAAACTGCTGCGCGTACCCGCGCAGGTCTACACCACGCTGATTCGTGGGGTGCCGGACCTGGTGCTGATGCTGCTGATCTTCTACAGCCTGCAAACCTGGCTGACGACGCTCACCGAGTACATGGATTGGGAATACATCGAAATCAACCCGTTCAGCGCCGGGGTCATCACCCTGGGCTTCATTTACGGCGCGTACTTCACTGAAACCTTCCGCGGGGCGATTCTCTCCGTACCGCGTGGCCAGGTTGAAGCCGCCACCGCTTATGGCCTGAAACGCGGCCAACGCTTTCGTCTTGTGGTGTTCCCGCAAATGATGCGTTTCGCCATGCCAGGCATCGGCAACAACTGGATGGTGATACTCAAAGCCACTGCCCTGGTCTCGATCATCGGCCTTGCCGATCTGGTCAAGGCTGCGCAGGACGCCGGTAAAAGCACCTATCAACTGTTCTACTTCCTGGTGCTGGCAGCGCTGATCTACCTGCTAATCACCAGTGCCTCCAACTTCGTCCTGCGCTGGCTTGAACGCCGCTACGCCGCCGGCTCCCGGGAGGCCGTACGATGATCGAACTCTTGCAGGAATACTGGAAACCCTTCCTTTATACCGACGGTTACCACATCACCGGCCTGGCCATGACCATGTGGCTGCTCAGCGCCTCGATCTTCATCGGTTTCCTGGTGTCGATCCCGCTGTCCATTGCCGGGTTTCCCCAGCTTCTACATTCGCTGGCCGGTGCAGTTCTATACCTATCTGTTCCGTGGTACGCCTCTCTATATCCAGCTGCTGATTTGTTACACCGGGATCTACAGCCTGGCCGCCATCCGTGCGCAACCGGTGCTGGACGCGTTCTTTCGCGATGCGATGAACTGCACCATCCTGGCCTTCGCCCTGAACACCTGCGCCTACACCACGGAGATTTTCGCCGGGGCGATCCGCAGCATGAACCACGGTGAAGTTGAAGCGGCCAAGGCCTACGGTCTGACAGGCTGGAAGCTCTATGCCTACGTGATCATGCCGTCAGCCCTGCGTCGCTCGTTGCCTTATTACAGCAACGAAGTGATTCTGATGCTGCACTCGACCACCGTGGCGTTCACCGCGACCATCCCGGACATCCTGAAAGTCGCCCGGGACGCCAACTCGGCGACCTTCCTGACCTTCCAGTCGTTTGGCATTGCCGCGCTGATCTACCTGAGCGTTACCTTTGCGCTGGTCGGTTTGTTCCGCCTCGCCGAGCGCCGATGGCTGGCCTTCCTCGGGCCGACTCACTAGGATTTTCTTCAGATGCGCCACCAGAAACATGACTTGCTGGCCCCGCTGCCGGGGACCGCACGACAGATCCACAGCTTTCACTTCGGCCCGGCCAACGTCGCGGGCAAGGTCTACATCCAGTCGTCCCTGCACGCCGATGAAATGCCCGGCATGCTGGTCGCCTGGCACCTCAAGCAGCGTCTGGCGGAGCTGGAAGCCGCCGGCCGCCTGCGCAGCGAAATCGTGCTGGTGCCTGTGGCCAATCCGGTCGGCCTGGAACAGGTATTGATGGATGTGCCTCTGGGCCGCTACGAGCTGGAGAGCGGGCAGAACTTCAACCGCTGGTTCGTCGACTTGAGCGAAGAAGTCGGCAATGAGATCGAAGGCCAACTCGGCGATGATCCGCAGCACAACCTCACACTGATTCGCACCAGCCTGCGCAACGCCCTCGCCCGCCAGACTGCCGGCACCCAACTGCAATCCCAGCGCCTGACCCTGCAACGGCTGGCCTGTGACGCAGACATGGTGCTCGACTTGCATTGCGATTTCGAAGCGGTCACACACCTTTACACAACGCCCGAGGCCTGGCCGCAGGTCGAGCCGCTGGCGCGCTACATCGGTGCCGAGGCGAGTTTGCTGGCCACCGACTCTGGCGGTCAGTCGTTCGATGAATGTTTCACCCTGCTCTGGTGGCAGTTGAAGGAACGCTTTGGCGAGCACTTCAATATTCCATTGGGCAGTTTCTCGGTCACCGTCGAGTTGCGCGGCCAGGGCGACGTCTATCACCCGCTGGCCAGCGTCGACTGCCAGGCGTTGATCGATTACCTGATTCACTTTGGCACGATTGCCGGCGACCCCGTGTCTTTGCCCGAACTGCCCTACCCAGCCACCCCGCTGGCCGGTGTGGAACCGGTGGCCACGCCGGTGGGCGGGTTGCTGGTGTTCGCCGCAGTGCCTGGGCAATACCTGGAAGCCGGGCAACTGATCGCCGAAGTCATCGACCCGATCCTTGACCGCGTCACCCCTATCCATTGCACCGCTGCCGGGCTGATGTACGCCCGTTCGCTGCGACGCATGGCCACCGCCGGCATGGTGATCGCCCACGTCGCGGGCACCGAAGCCTATCGCAGCGGCTACCTACTTTCGCCTTGAGGATGCATGCCCCATGTACAAACTGACCATCGAAGGCCTGCATAAAAGCTACGGCGATCATCAGGTGCTCAAAGGCGTTTCGCTCAAGGCCAGGACCGGCGACGTCATCAGCCTGATCGGCGCCAGCGGCTCGGGCAAAAGTACCTTCCTGCGCTGCATCAACTTCCTCGAACAACCCAACGACGGCGCGATGAGCCTGGACGGCCAGAACATCCGCATGATCAGCGATCGCCACGGCATGCACGTGGCCGATCCCGATGAATTGCAACGGATCCGCACGCGCCTGGCCATGGTGTTCCAGCACTTCAACCTGTGGAGCCACATGACGGTCCTGGAAAACATCACCATGGCCCCGCGCAGGGTGTTGGGTTGCAGCAAGGAGGAAGCCGAAGATCGCGCGCGTCGTTATCTGGACAAAGTCGGTTTGGCCGCTCGTGTGGCAGATCAATACCCGGCGTTTCTTTCTGGTGGCCAACAGCAACGGGTGGCTATTGCCCGCGCCTTGGCGATGGAACCGGAAGTCATGCTGTTCGACGAACCGACCTCGGCACTCGACCCGGAGCTGGTGGGTGAAGTACTCCGCGTGATCCAGGGTTTGGCTGAAGAAGGCCGGACCATGATCATGGTGACCCACGAAATGAGCTTCGCCCGCAAAGTCTCGAGCCAGGTGTTGTTTCTGCACCAGGGTCTGGTGGAGGAAGAAGGGGCGCCGGAGGATGTGTTGGGGAATCCGAAGAGTGAGCGGTTGAAGCAGTTCCTCAGCGGTAATCTCAAATAACACGTCCCCCTGTAGGAGCAAAGCTTGCTCGCGATGACGGCGGTACATTCACCGTCGATGTGAATGGTAAACCGCTATCGCGAGCAAGCTTTGCTCCTACAAGGTAACCACAGGTATCAGGCAACCGGCGCCGGAGGCGGCTCGTCCGGCAGGGTGGGCTCGCCGGGCTCGGTGGGTTGTTCGTTGGGGGTATCGGGATCAGGCTGGCCGGGGATGCCCCCTGCCATGCTGATGGGCGGATGTGCCAACAAGGACCAGGCCAAAACGCCAATCTGATTGGGCTCAAGCCTTGCCAGTTCGGCACTTATTCGGGGATCGATCTTCATAGAGCACTCCTGAGCAATGGCCCGGTCCGCTGTACGCGAACCGGGCAGTACACCCAATAGAGTGTCTACCCGCCCAGGAATTCCCGCGAACTGCCAGATGAATGGATCAGGTGCGCGGCAAGGTCACGCCGCGTTGGCCCTGGTACTTGCCGCCACGGTCCTTGTAGGAGACTTCGCACTCTTCGTCGGATTCGAAGAACAGCATCTGTGCCACGCCTTCGTTGGCGTAGATTTTCGCCGGCAAGGTGGTGGTGTTGGAGAATTCCAGGGTCACGTGACCTTCCCACTCAGGCTCGAGCGGCGTCACGTTGACGATAATGCCGCAGCGCGCGTAAGTGCTTTTACCCAGGCAGATGGTCAGTACGTTGCGCGGAATGCGGAAGAATTCGACGGTGCGGGCCAGGGCGAAGGAGTTCGGCGGGATAATGCAAACATCGCTGGTCACGTCGACAAAGCTCTTCTCGTCGAAGTTCTTCGGGTCGACGATCGCCGAGTTGATGTTGGTGAACACCTTGAATTCACCGGCGCAGCGCACGTCGTAGCCGTAGCTCGACACACCATAGGAAATCAGCCGCTCGGCACCTTCGCCGCGCATCTGGCGCTCGACGAACGGTTCGATCATGCCGTGCTCTTGCGCCATGCGGCGAATCCACTTGTCCGATTTGATGCTCATGGCGGGGTGTCCTGAATAGCGAGGTGGAAAAATTCTGTCCGGCATCTTACTAGGCGCGCGCCTCGGGTTCAAAGTGCGAGGCATAATTCTCGGCAATCCCCCCTGATTCCCGGGCCTTTGGGCCGATCCGATGCACCGTCAGTCACGAAAACAGAGAAACCTTCGCAGGAAACATTGGCACGTCCCGGAAAAAGGGTTAAGGTGGCGCCACTGTGCTGCTTGTGTCACTGAGAATCTCTACACGATATGTTGAATTTCGATCCAACCATCTACAAGAATTTTTCCTGCTCTTTGCACTCAGTCTCGGCCAGGGTTCTTCCTGCGTCGCAGTTATCTTTGTTCAAGGAGTTACACCATGTCTAATCGCCAAACTGGTACCGTTAAGTGGTTCAACGATGAAAAAGGCTTCGGCTTCATCACTCCACAATCCGGTGACGACCTGTTCGTTCACTTCAAAGCTATCCAATCCGACGGCTTCAAAAGCCTGAAAGAAGGCCAACAGGTTTCTTTCATCGCTACCCGCGGTCAGAAAGGCATGCAAGCTGAAGAAGTACAAGTTATCTAACTTGTACTTGCTTTAGTAAAAAGCCCCGCCCTTAAAAGCGGGGCTTTTTTGTGCCCGTTTGTTTTTTCGGCACACAAAAAAATCGCAGCCTTCGGCAGCACCCACACGCGCGTAGGAGCTGCCGAAGGCTGCGATCTTTTGATCTTGCCTTTTGATCTTCCAGCGTATTACCAGGCCACGCCAAACCCTGCGGTATAACGGGTCTTGTTCAAATCAGCATCATTGGTCCCGCTGATGATGTCCCGCTCGGCCTTCAGGTTAAGCGAAGCCCAATCCGTCACCTTGTAGCGCAACCCCATCTCGGCATCGAGCGCGTAGTCGGCCACGCCGGACAGCGGCTTGCCCAGCTCGCCATTGGTGAAGAACTCGACCTTTTTGCCAATCAGGTAGCGGTTGTAGTCCCACTTCATGGCCACGGAATAGAAGTTGTCCTTGCCACCATCCCTGTATTCGTAATCGGTGCGGTTGAGCAGCGAGCCGAGCGAGAATGCACCCAGCTCGTTATCCCAGAACTGATACCCCGGACCTGTACCCACTACGCGCTGACGGGCCAACTCTTCAACGTGGTCGCTTTTGTAATTGAGTCGACCTTGCCAGAACCAGTTATCCGTCAGGAATCGGTCGAGGGAGTATTCGGCACGCCAGTTGTCGGTAGTGACCTCGCCATCCTGGAATTCCCGGTTGTACTCGCCCTCCGCCGTATGGCGCCAGCGACCATGCCGGGCCGAGGTCTTGAAGCCGACATCGTAGTCGTCGGTGTCTTTCTCTGCGCGCTGGTAATCCAGCGCCATGTCGACATTGCCCTTCCACACCAGGTCTTCGACCACAGGCTTGGGTTTGAGGATCTGCTGGATACTCGCCAGCTCGACAGTTTTCGGCGCCTCGCCATTGGCCAAGGTGACTTTACCGTCCTCGGCCGCCTTTAATGATTTGGCTTTCTCGCCGTTATAGGCATCCTGCTTGACCAGCAATTCCTGATCGCTTTCCAGGGTTTTGACCTGCTTCCAGTCAATCGGTACAGCACCGGCATAGGCCGTCTGGATCAACAGTTTTCCGCCATCGAACAGGGTGATCTTGCCACTCAACTTGTCACCGTTTTTCAACCACACGGTGTCGGCGAGCAAAGGAGTGGAAGCACTGAAAACGGCGAGGCACAGCAAGGTTCTGGACAACATAAGCGAATCAAAGGCTCTGGCTTGCGAAAAAATTCGGAATTATCCGAAGGAATAAAGCGCTAGCAAGGACTGACCCGACTATTTCTATTGAGTTCATTTCTCAATTGACAGGCCAGGGCTTAATCTACTGACAGCAAAGTGAATTTCTTCAGGAACCTCGGACGTGACAGACACGACCACCGAAACCGAAAGCCCAGCCCAAATCCGACGCACGGCACTCTACCTGACGCTGGCTCAAGTGCCTGAGGGTAAAGTCGTGAGTTACGGACAACTGGCCGAACTGGCCGGCCTGGGCCGTGCCGCTCGCTGGGTCGGACGCACATTGAGCCAATTGCCCGGAGACACCAGGCTGCCCTGGCATCGCGTACTGGGTGCCGGCGGTCGGATCAGCCTGCCCGTCGGCAGCCCTTCAGGGGATGAGCAACGCGCGCGTTTACGCACCGAGGGCATCAGTATCCTGAACAATCGTGTTGATATTCAGCGTCATGGCTGGCGCCCGGTAGAGCACAGCGGTTAGAGTGCGCGCTTTGTTTCCGTAATCTTGAGGCAGACTTCAACCCATGCCCCGTAAAACCTGGCGCGCCGCGCTCGCCGCCTATGCCAGCCCTTCAACACTCGTGCTGTTGCTGCTTGGTTTCGCCGCTGGCCTGCCCTATATGCTGGTGTTTTCGACGCTGTCGGTCTGGTTGCGTGAGGCCGGTGTGGCCCGTGAAACCATCGGCTATGCAAGCCTGATCGGTTTGGCCTACGCCTTTAAATGGGTGTGGTCCCCGCTGCTCGATCAATGGCGCCTGCCATTACTCGGAAAACTCGGCCGCCGACGCTCCTGGCTGGTGCTGGCTCAATCGCTGGTGATCCTGGGTCTGATCGGCATGGGCTTCTGCGACCCGCAAAAGCACCTGTCCTGGCTGATTGCCATTGCCGTGGTCGTCGCTTTCGCCTCGGCAACGCAAGACATCGCGGTAGACGCCTATCGCCTGGAAATCGCTGAAGACAGTCGTCAGGCTGCGCTGGCCGCCAGCTATATGTCCGGCTATCGGATCGCGGCGTTGCTGGCTACCGCCGGCGCACTGTTCTTCGCGGAAGGCTTCGGCTCTACCGGCTTCAACTACCAGCACTCGGCCTGGACCGGTACCTATGTGCTGTTTGGTGCCTTGATGATCCCGGCGCTGCTCACCACCTTTTTTATGCGCGAACCGCCGGTGCCACTGCGCACTCAGCTACAGGCCGGACGCTACAGCTTTGCGCATCAACTGATGTCGGTGTTTGTGCTGATCGTGTTGCTGGTATCCGTGCCGGCCATGTTCACCCAGATCTATAACACTGACTTTGCCAGCGTGCTGTTCGGCGGCGTAAGCCTGCTTGACCTGCTGCTCGAAGACCGCGCCTTCCTGCGCGCGATCCTTTACACCCTCCTCACCGCCCTGTGCCTTTCGACCATGGGTCGCCGCGGCCTGGCGCCGGTGCTTACACCGGTCAACGACTTTATCCTGCGCTACCGCTGGCAGGCCTTCCTGCTGCTTGGCCTGATTGCCACCTATCGCATGTCCGACACGGTCATGGGGGTAATGGCCAACGTGTTCTATATCGACCAGGGCTTTACCAAGGATCAGATCGCCGGCGTCAGCAAGATCTTCGGCCTGATCATGACGCTGCTCGGCGCCGGCATGGGCGGCCTGCTGATCGTACGTTTCGGCATCCTGCCGATCCTGTTCATCGGCGGCGTGGCCTCGGCCGGTACCAACCTGTTGTTCGTGATGCTCGCCGACATGGGCGCCAACCTGCAGATGCTGATTGTCACGATCTCTCTGGACAATTTCAGCTCGGGCTTGGCGACCTCGGCGTTCGTCGCCTATTTGTCGAGCCTGACCAACCTCAAGTTCTCGGCCACCCAGTACGCCCTGCTCAGCTCGATCATGCTCTTGCTGCCGCGCCTGATCGGCGGTTACTCCGGGGTCATGGTGGAGAAGTTCGGCTACCACAACTTCTTCATCATCACGGCCCTGCTCGGCGTTCCGACACTGCTGCTGATCGCGCTGCACTGGTATCAGGAAAACCGCCGCGCAGGCCCCACGCCAACGCCCGAACGGGTACAAGCCCCGATCGCGGAAGAGTCGTAGGAAACGTCCCGAAGGGCTGGAGAAATCCGCCCTTGCGGCCTCACCGCCGGCCGCACTTCTGTACGTCAGCAGATCTCGCCCGTACAATGCTCCGTCATTTCTCGTCATCAGCAACCGACAACGGCCAACCATGCGCACCAGTCAATTTTTGCTCGCCACACAGAAAGAAACGCCTTCCGACGCGGTCGTGATCAGCCACCAGCTGATGCTGCGCGCCGGCATGATCCGCAAACTCGCCTCGGGCCTTTACACCTGGCTGCCGATGGGCTTGCGAGTCATGCGCAAGGTCGAAGCCGTCGTTCGTGAAGAAATGAACGCCGCCGGCTCGCTTGAAGTGTTGATGCCAAGCACTCAACCGGCTGAGCTGTGGCAGGAATCCGGTCGCTGGGAAGAGTACGGCCCGGAGTTGCTGCGCTTCAAGGATCGTCACGGTCGCGACTTCTGCGCCGGCCCGACCCACGAAGAAGTGATCACCGACCTGATGCGCAACGAGTTGAGCAGCTACAAACAGCTGCCGATCAACCTGTATCAGATCCAGACCAAATTCCGTGACGAAATCCGTCCACGCTTCGGCCTGATGCGCGGTCGCGAATTCATCATGAAGGACGCCTACTCCTTCCACGCCGATCAGCCATCGCTGCAGGTCACCTATGACCGCATGCACCAGGCTTATTGCAACGTGTTCACTCGCCTGGGCCTGAAGTTCCGCCCTGTTGAAGCCGACAACGGCTCCATTGGCGGTGCCGGCTCCCACGAGTTCCACGTACTGGCCGAGTCCGGCGAAGACGATATCGTGTTCAGCAATGGCTCCGACTACGCCGCGAACATCGAGAAAGCCGAAGCCGTACCGCGCGAAACTTCCCGCGCTGCGCCTGCCGAAGAGCTGCGCCTGGTCGACACCCCGAACGCCAAGACCATTGCGCAACTGGTCGAAGGCTTTGGCCTGCCGATCGAAAAAACCATCAAGACCCTCGTGGTTCACGCCGAAGAAGCAGGCAAGTTGATTGCCCTGATCATCCGTGGCGACCATGAGCTGAACGAAATCAAGGCTGCCAACCAGCCAGGCGTTGCCAGCCCGCTGGTCATGGCCTCCGAATCCGAACTGCGCGATGCCATTGGCGCTGGTGCAGGTTCGCTCGGCCCGTTGAACCTGCCGCTGCCAATCATCATCGACCGTTCGGTCGAGCTGATGAGCGACTTCGGGATCGGCGCCAACATCGACGACAAACACTACTTCGGCGTGAACTGGGAACGCGACCTGCCGGTTCCGACCGTGGCCGACCTGCGTAACGTCGTGGCCGGCGACCCAAGTCCGGACGGCAAGGGCACCCTGGAAATCAAGCGCGGCATCGAAGTTGGGCACATCTTCCAGCTGGGCAACAAGTACAGCAAAGCGATGAAGTGCGAAGTGCTGGGCGAGAACGGCAAGCCGGTCACCCTGGAAATGGGTTGCTACGGCATCGGCGTGTCCCGCGTGGTGGCTGCGGCCATCGAGCAGAACAACGACGACAAAGGGATCATCTGGAGCGACACCCTCGCGCCATTCCAGATCGCTTTGGTGCCGCTGCGCTACGATAACGAGCAGGTTCGCGAAGCCACCGACAAGCTGTATGCAGAACTGACTGCGGCCGGTTTCGAAGTGCTGCTGGACGACCGCGACAAGAAAACCAGCCCAGGCATCAAGTTCGCGGACATGGAGCTGATCGGCATTCCTCACCGGATCGTGGTCAGTGACCGCGGCCTCGCCGATGGCAATCTGGAGTACAAGAGCCGCACCGAGGCCGAGGCGCAAGCGTTGCCGGTCGCTGACGTGCTGTCCTTCCTCCAGGCCCGTATCCGCCGCTGACACCAGATAGAGAAGTCATGTTCAAGCGAAACACCTTAGGCCTCGGTGGTGCCGCACTTTGCGGCACCCTGCTGGTCAGCGGCTGTGCCAATCAGATGTCACAACGCAGCGAGCACGAGGAACGGGTCGAGCGCAAATTGCTCGATCACAGCCTGCAGATCGATGTCGGTGAGCCCAAGGTGCTTGAGCTGCCGCAACGTCGGGTGAAAATCCACGAGCAAAAAACCTTCGAAGTGACTGAATTCGAAGTGACGCGTCGCTACGACCGCTATACGCCCTACCAGCCCTGGCGAGAAATCTATGAGATCCCGCTGGGCATGGTCGCGATAGTGGCCGGCGCCGGCGCAAACGTGGCCAACGTGTTTGCCTTTGGCACCTTGCCGGACAGTGTGACGAAGGACTGGCTGAGCTACGGTTTCGCCGGGATCAACCCGTTCATGAACGTGCAGTCCCACGGTCGCGCGCAGCAAAACCTGGCTGGCATCGACGAAGTCCAGCGTGATAAACGCATGGAATACTCGAGCCTGCCCTGGAGCGAACGCCCGGTGCAGGTCAAGGCCGGCAAGGACACCTTCGAACTGACCACCGACAAGAACGGCGTATTGCGCCTGAACCTGTTGGACAGCCCATTCGCCGAACATGACATCAATCATCTGACCCGACTGTTGATCACGGTCGAAGATGGCCAGGACGATGTGCACACCGACTCGTCCCTGGCGATCAGCAGCACCTTGCGCAGCAAGCTGCTCGAAGCGCACGGGCTGATTTACGACGACCTCGAAGACGACGAAGTGAGCCAGTGGGTACACCGGGTCAAACGCTTGTCGGAACTGGGTCTGGAAGAAGAAGCCAGCGAGCTGGAACAGAGCCTGATCGAACTGACTCGCAACGATCCTGAACTGCAGACCGAATTCCTCAAGTCCTTGACCAGGGATGCGGGGCGACTGGTGGCGGATCCGGGGCCGAATTAACCGGCCTTAAAAGATCGCAGCCTTCGCCAGCCCCTACACTGGAACGCGTTCCTCTGTAGGAGCTGCCGAAGGCTGCGATCTTTTGCTTTGAAATCTCACCGCTCAAACAACTCCATCTGCTCAAACCCGCCCCGTAAATCCTCCAGCCGCACCCCGATCCCCAACAACCGCACCGGTTTACCGCCGCGATTGAACGCCTGGGTCAGCAACAACTGGTAGCTCCCCAAATCCCGCCCCGCCCCGGCCTGCTCCAGCGTGGTTTGGGTAAAGTCATGGAATTTCACTTTGACGAACGGCTTGCCCGGCCGATAACTGCTGTCGATACGCGCCATGCGTCCTTTAAGGGTTTCCAGCAATTCAGGCAGCTTGTCCAGGCAGCTCACCAGATCCGGTAGATCCACGTCGTAGGTATTTTCGACGCTGATGGATTGCCGACGGTTGTCGTTATGCACCAGCCGCTCATCGATCCCACGAGCAAGGCTCCAGAGTCGCTCACCGAAACTGCCGAATTCGCGCACCAGCGCCAACTTGTTCCACTCACGCAACTGCGCGCAGTCATTAATGCCGAGCTTACTGAGCTTGTCGGCGGTCACCTTGCCCACACCGTGCAGTTTGCTCACCGGCAAACCACTGACAAAATCGTCGACCTGATCCGGCGTGATCACGAATAAACCGTTGGGCTTCTTCCAGTCACTGGCAATCTTGGCGAGAAACTTGTTCGGGGCCACGCCCGCCGAGACGGTGATGTGCAATTGATTGGAGACCCGGCGCCGGATGTCCTGGGCAATTCGCGTGGCGCTGCCGCCAAAGTGCGCGCAGTCCGATACGTCCAGGTAAGCCTCATCGAGGGAAAGCGGCTCGATCAAGTCGGTGTAATCACTGAAGATCGTATGAATTTCCTTCGATGCTTCTCTATAGGCGTCCATTCGCGGCTTGACGATGGTCAGGTCCGGACACAGCTTCAAGGCATGCCCGGAAGACATCGCCGAACGCACGCCATAGGCCCGCGCTTCGTAATTGCAGGTGGCGATCACCCCACGCCGGTCAGCCGACCCACCCACCGCCAGTGGCTTGCCGGCCAGGCGCGGGTCATCACGCATCTCGATGGCGGCGTAGAAGCAGTCACAATCGACGTGGATGATTTTACGCTGAGTCATATAAAGGCAGTGTTCATGGCAAGGAAATGACGTAATGACGAGCCGGACCGGCAGTATCTCACTGACACCTGTATATAGCACCAGTACTCTGAATCTTCTTATCCTCCCGCAGGAAAGGCCACATGAATTTATTTTCTCAATCGAAAAGCACCCACCGATAGAGCTGAAAGCCTTGCCACGCGTGCCTTACAGCGCAGTCACCCCTCCCCTTTTGCAGCTAAGCGATTGAACAGGAAGAGATTTTATCTAAATTGAAGGTTGACACACCAGCGCTGCGCTGTAGAATGCCGACACACAGACGCGGGATGGAGCAGTCTGGTAGCTCGTCGGGCTCATAACCCGAAGGTCGTCGGTTCAAATCCGGCTCCCGCAACCAAACATCAAAAAAGGCTACTCGAAAGAGTGGCCTTTTTTGTGCGCGTCTGTTTTGTACGATCGAACGCAGAAACAGACCGCTCATCTACGTACCAGGCAAAAACTAGAAATCGAAACTTATCGTCCCCCCACCACCGCTCGACACTAATTCACGCTTATTTGACCTGATTCAAAATTAACCACTGACACACCGGCGTTGAGCTGTAGAATGCCACCACACAGACGCGGGATGGAGCAGTCTGGTAGCTCGTCGGGCTCATAACCCGAAGGTCGTCGGTTCAAATCCGGCTCCCGCAACCAAACATCAAAAAAGGCTGCTCGAAAGAGTGGCCTTTTTTGTGCGCGTCAGTTTTGTACGATCGAACGCAGAAACAGACCGCTCATCCACGCGCCAGGCAAAAACAAGAAATCGTTCAGATTCCGAAACTTATCGCTCTCCCACCACCGTTCGACACTAATTCACGCTTATTTGACCTGATTCAAGATTAACCGTTGACACACCGGCGTTGCGCTGTAGAATGCCGCCACACAGACGCGGGATGGAGCAGTCTGGTAGCTCGTCGGGCTCATAACCCGAAGGTCGTCGGTTCAAATCCGGCTCCCGCAACCAAACATCAAAAAAGGCTGCTCGAAAGAGTGGCCTTTTTTGTATCTGTTGAAAAAGTCCTTTCGCAACAATGATCTGTCACTGTGCAGTGAACCGTTTGGGATCACCTGCAGTCTGAGTTCAGACTATGCTCTGTGCCAGGCAGGCCCTCTACGACCGATGACGTGCCATCACCCTAAACCAGTGAGAGGCGTTAATATTTGTGATTATTTTTTTCTACAGGGATTGGTAACTTGGCTCGATACCTCCATCCTGTCGCGCACAATCCAAGAGGTGATTGATGCGCGCCAACTCGTCTGATCCACAAGACACTGTCACAGCGACACAACCTATCAAGGCCGAGCGTTTGCGCTTGCTTGATCTGGTCAGCAAATACCGTCAGCCCATCGGGCTCGCGGTCACTTTGCTGTTGTTCGCTATCGCGCTGATTGCCTGTCGCCATCTATTAAGCGAACTCGATCTGTATGCGCTCCACGACTCTATTCTGGAAGTTCCGAAACCGGCATTGATGGGCGCATTGGGCGCGACCGTCGTCGGCTTCATCATTTTGCTCGGCTACGAATGGTCCGCCAGTCGCTATGCCGGCGTCACGCTGGCGCCACGCACCCTGGCGCTGGGCGGCTTTACCGCATTCGCCATTGGCAACGCCATCGGTCTGTCGATGCTGTCGGGCGGCTCGGTTCGCTACCGTTTATATGCACGTCACGGTCTGGGGGCTTCCGATGTCGCCCACATGACGCTGTTCGCCAGCCTCTCGCTTGGTTGCGCCCTGCCCCCGCTGGCGGCATTGGCGACCCTGAGTAACCTGCCTGCCGCGTCTGCCGCCCTGGGCCTCTCGGAGACCTTGCTGGGTGTGATTGCCGCTGCGGTGCTGTTGCTCACGACGGTGCTGGCGATCGGCATTTATCGCCGTCGCCTGCCGGAGCAACCTTACCCGGACAACCTGCTGGTCAAGGCCGGACGTCGCACACTGCGCCTGCCGGGGCGTCGCCTGACGTTCCTGCAACTGGTGATCACCGCTCTGGACGTGGCCGCCGCCGCGACCGTGCTCTATCTATTGCTGCCGGAAGCCCCGCCGTTCGGCGCCTTCATGCTGATCTATCTGCTGGCGCTGGCCGCCGGCGTACTCAGTCATGTGCCTGGCGGTGTCGGGGTATTCGAAGCGATTCTGCTGGCCGCGTTCGCCGACAAGCTCGGCGCAGCACCCTTGGCTGCTGCCCTGCTGCTGTATCGACTGATTTATGTGGTGCTGCCATTGCTGGTCGCCTGCCTGTTCTTGCTGATCAACGAAGGCCAGCGCCTGTTCCAGTCCCGTCAGTCGCTTCGGGCGGCCTCGGGTCTGGCGGCGCCGATCCTGGCGCTACTGGTGTTCATGTCCGGCGTGGTGCTGCTGTTCTCCGGTGCAACCCCGGAAATCGACACCCGACTGGAACACATCGGCTTTCTGATTCCGCATCGACTGATTGACGCCTCCCACTTCGGCGCCAGCCTGGTCGGCGTCTTGTGCCTGTTGCTGGCCCAGGGCCTGCGCCGCCGGCTGTCGGCCGCGTGGATGCTGACCACCATTCTGTTGCTGGTCGGCGCCGTGCTGTCGCTGCTCAAGGGTTTCGATTGGGAAGAAGCCTGCCTGATGACCCTGACCGCGAGCCTGCTCGGGGTGTTCCGCCGTTCGTTCTATCGCGCCAGTCGCCTGACCGAACTGCCGTTCTCGCCGCTGTATCTGGTCTCCAGCCTGTGCGTACTCGGCGCTTCGATCTGGCTGCTGCTGTTTGCTTATCAGGACGTTCCCTACAGCCATCAACTCTGGTGGCAGTTCACCCTCGACGCTGACGCGCCCCGTGGCTTGCGTTCGCTGCTGGGTGCCGCCGTGCTGCTGGTGGTGGTGTCGCTGACCTGGCTGCTGCGGACCGCGCGCCCGATCATCCACCTGCCGACACCGGACGAACTGGATCGCGCGGTAAAGATCCTGATGTCCTCGTCGCAACCCGACGGCGGCCTCGCACTGACCGGTGACAAGGCGTTGCTGTTCCACCCCAACGACGAGGCGTTTCTGATGTACGCCCGCCGTGGCCGCAGCCTGGTGGCGTTGTACGACCCGATCGGCCCGACCCAGCAACGGGCAGAGATGATCTGGCAGTTCCGCGACCTTTGCGACATCCACCACGCCCGCCCCGTGTTCTATCAAGTGCGCGCCGAGAATCTGCCGTACTACATGGACATCGGCCTGACCGCGATCAAACTCGGCGAAGAAGCCGGGTCGATCTGCATCGCTTTGATCTCGAAGCCAAAGGCAAAGAGATGAAAGACCTGCGCTACACCTGGAACCGTGGCACCCGCGATGGCTTGTCGCTGGAGATCCATGAGCCGGGGCAGGCACCGATGGATGAGCTGCGGGTGATTTCCGATGCCTGGCTGACCGGCAAGAATGTCCGCGAGAAAGGCTTCTCCCTCGGCCGCTTCAGTGATGATTACATCAAGCATTTCCGCGTCGCAGTGATTCGTTTCGAAGGACGCCCGGTAGCATTCGCCAACCTGCTCGAGACCTACGGCCATGACTTGGCCAGCCTCGACCTGATGCGCGCGCATCCGGACGCCCCCAAGCTGACCATGGAGTACATGATGGTCGGCCTGATTCAACATTATAAAAATCATGGATACGCGCGTTTCAGCCTGGGCATGGTGCCACTGTCGGGTCTACAACCCCGGCGCGGTGCGCCGCTGACCCAGCGTCTGGGCTCGATGGTTTTCCGCCGTGGTGAGCAGCTCTACAACTTCCAAGGCTTGCGTCGCTTCAAAGACAAATTCCAGCCTGACTGGGAACCCCGTTATATGGCCGTGCCCGCCGGACTCGATCCGCTCGTTGCCCTGGCCGATACTGCTGCCCTGATTGCGGGCGGCTTGACTGGATTGGTGAAACGCTGATGATTCAACGCTCCCTGCGGTACGTACTGGCCACACTGGTAGTGCTGGCCCTGATTCTCGGTGGTGGTTACTGGTACCTGAAACGCCCGGCACCGGAACCGACTCTCGAATTGCTGACGCCGGCTGACGGCGCAGTCATGACCCGAGTCATTCCCGGCACCCCGCCCAAGGCGCAGGTGCTGGTGGCGGTCACCGATGAACAAAAGCTCAATGACCAGCAACTGAAGGCCCTGAGCCGCAGCGGCTCGGCGCAGATCGTTCAAGTGATCCTGCCGAAAGACTGCCTGCTGCAAAGTCGCGCCCTGCAATCAGGCCTGCGCGAGCTTAAAGCCCCGGCGACCCTGGTCAGCGGCATTGGCCCCGGCGCCGTACTGGCCTGGCGCTGGTTGTCCGAACAGAAGGACGACAAGGCCCAAGCCGTTTCGGTGGACCTGGCCCTGGAAAAACCCGGCTGCACGCACCTGCTGCCCAAAAGCGCTGCCCACGGCCACTGGCTGGCGGCCTGGAATGACAACCCGGACGACACCAGCGCCGGTTTCGTGCGCGACCAACCAAATGCCGAAACCAGCATCAGCGACTACGACATCAACCTGCCGCAAGTGCTGAACAACGAACTGCGCAAAATCCTCGTCGGCACCGACAAGGGCAACGGCGGTCTGCAAATTCCGGTGGTTGAAGTCCCGGCCGGTCAGGCCAAGGACACCGTCACCCTGTTCCTCTCCGGTGACGGCGGCTGGCGCGATCTGGACCGCGATGTAGCGGGCGAGATGGCCAAGATCGGCTACCCGGTGGTCGGCATCGACACCCTGCGCTACTACTGGCAGCACAAGAGCCCGGAGCAAAGCGCGCTGGACCTGGCCGAGCTGATGCAGCACTACCGCCAGAAATGGGGCACCAAGCGCTTCATCCTGACCGGTTACTCGTTCGGCGCTGACGTACTGCCGGCGATCTACAACCGTCTGGCAGAGTCGGAACAGCAGCGGGTCGATGCAATCATCCTGCTGGCCTTCGCCCGCACCGGCAGCTTCGAAATCGAAGTTGAAGGCTGGTTAGGCAACGCCGGCAAAGAAGCCGCCACCGGCCCGGAAATGGCCAAGCTGCCGCCGGAAAAGTGGTGTGCATCTACGGCGCAGAAGAAGTCGACGAGAGCGGCTGCACCGACAAGACCGCCGTGGGCGAAGCGGTGAAGCTGCCGGGCGGCCACCACTTCGACGAGAACTACCCGGCGCTTGCACAGCGCCTGGTGGACATCATCGTCAAGCGCCAGGCCAAGGATGCGGCGACCCCGGACACCGCGGCTCAAGAGTGATCTGAACGACGCGTAACAAAAAGCCCCCGCAGCCTATGGTTGCGGGGGCTTTTTCATGAGCAGGATCTTTTGGCAATCAGTCAGGCACAAAAAACGCCTGAACTGTCCTCAGTCCCAGGACAAAGGACAGTGGCTAACCCAGACCAAATGCAAGGTCAATACGTACTATCACTGGAAAACTGGCAGCGCCTAAGTGGATTTCATGCGCTTGGTTCATCTGCTCAAGATCTCCAACAACTTTCAAAATCACTCCCCATGTTTACTTTGGTTTACTCAAGCTGTCGCAATATCGGATGACGTCCGCCAAGCTTGTAGGCAAACTCCTAGAATTGCGTAATGGGTGCATTTGAGCACTTTGCCGCCTTGTTGGCTTTCTCTTCGACGGGATACGCTCCGGATGTCGCTGCAAATGCAGTGATCGGGTGTGGTAACCCGGCCAGGCAAAGTGCAACAACGCTCCCATCACGACTTCAGGCGTTTTTTACGCCTGTAATCCCTTGTTATGGCGGCTGTACGTGGGAGACCTTCGGGTCTGCCGGTTCCTTTGCTCCCCCGGTTTACCACCCTGCGTACAGCTGCCACCCATTCGTGTGGTAACGAATGCGGCAGCTCCTCGTGTTAAGGAGCGAAACAATGAGCAAAACAAATCCATCCACACCTTCAGACCTGAAAACCATCGGCTTCACGCCTTTCATATACCGCTCAGACCAACCGCTGTTCCATGTCAGCGCCGGCATGCCGATTGGCGATGCCCTGGCACAAGCCTCCGACCTGCTGTCCCTCGCCAAATCACTTGCCGAGGATGCCGCCTACGCAACGGACACCGACCGTCACGCCTGGGCCGCGTATTACCTGACGGCCATGAGCAAGGCCGTGATCGATGATGTGGTGAAGGTGCTGACGCCCCGACCTGCGCGGACAAAGAGCGAATCCGAAGCAGAGCGGCCTGAAAGCAACTGAAGGCACAGAGACGAAAAAGCCGCGTAACCACGCGGCTTTTTCATATCTGCAAACATCACATTTTCCTTGTGGGAGCGGGCTTGCTCGCGAAGAGGCCGTGTCAGTCAACATCCAAGCTGAATGACACACCGCTTTCGCGAGCAAGCCCGCTCCCACAGTGGATCTTCATTGCCTTCAAGTGATGTTTCCTGACACAAAAAAGCCCCCGCTGCGTTAATGGCAACGGGGGCTTTTTGATGGGGCTTACATCTCTACCTGAGTACCCAGCTCAATCACCCGGTTCACTGGCAGCTTGAAGAAGCGCAGGTTGCCGTTGGCGTTTTTCAGCATGAAGGCGAACAGCGCCTCGCGCCAGCGGGCCATGCCTTCGAGTTTGGAGGCGATGACCGTCTCGCGGCTGAGGAAGTAAGTGGTACGCATCGGGCTGAAATCCAGCTCGTCGAGGTGGCACAGTTTCAGCGCTTGCGGCACGTCCGGCTCGTCGGTGAAACCGAAGTGCAGGATCACCCGGAAGAACCCCTCACCGTAGGAATCGACCTCAAAACGCCGTTGCGCCGGTACCCGCGGGATGTCTTCGTACACCACCGTCAGCAGCACCACTTGCTCGTGCAACACCTGGTTATGCAACAGGTTGTGCAACAAGGCGTGGGGCACGGCGTCCGGGCGCGCTGTCAGGAACACGGCGGTGCCCTGGACCCGATGCGGCGGCTGCACACGGATACTGCTGATGAAGATCGGCAGCGGCAGGCCGCCCTCGTCCAGTCGATCCACCAGCAGCTCTTTACCGCGCTTCCAGGTGGTCATGAGGATAAACAGCACGATCCCCGCCAACACCGGAAAGGCACCGCCCTGAATGATTTTCGGCACATTCGCGGCGAAGTACAGCCCGTCCACCAGCACGAAACCAATCAGAATCGGCACTGCCAGCACCGGTGGCCATTTCCACAGCAGCAACATCACCGCCGACACCAGAATACTGGTGATCAACATGGTCCCGGTCACCGCCACGCCATAGGCCGAAGCCAGGGCGCTGGAAGATTCAAAGCCAATGACCAGCAGGATCACCCCGATCATCAGCGCCCAGTTGACCGCGCCAATGTAAATCTGCCCTTGCTCGGCACTGGACGTGTGCTGAATGTGCATGCGCGGGATGTAACCCAGCTGGATCGCCTGGCGGGTCAGCGAGAACGCGCCGGAAATCACCGCCTGGGACGCGATCACCGTGGCCAGCGTCGACAGCACCACCAGCGGAATCAACGCCCAGTTCGGCGCCAACAGGTAGAACGGGTTACGCGCCGCTTCCGGATCACCCAGCAGCAAGGCGCCCTGGCCGAAGTAGTTCAGCACCAGCGCCGGCAGCACCAGGGCGAACCAGGCACGGGCGATCGGCTTACGACCGAAGTGGCCCATGTCTGCGTACAAGGCCTCGGCACCGGTCAGCGCCAGCACCACGGCGCCGAGAATCGCCAAACCCATGCCCGGATGCAGCGTGAAGAACCGCACGCCCCAGACTGGATTCAGTGCGTTGAGGACTTCAGGATGCTGAATGATGCCACTGACACCAAGCCCGCCCAGCACCACAAACCACAACACCATGACCGGGCCGAACAACTTGCCGATGCGGTCTGTACCGTGCTTCTGGATCAGGAACAGCGCCACCAGCACCACCAGCGATAGCGGCACGACCCAGCGTTCCAGCCCATCGAACGCCAACTCGAGACCTTCCACCGCCGACAACACGGAGATCGCCGGGGTGATCATGCTGTCGCCATAAAACAGCGAGGCACCGATCAGCCCGAGAATCACCAGCACCGCCCGCAGTCTCGGATAAGGCGAAGCGGCACGACGAGCCAGAGCGGTCAGCGCCATGATCCCGCCTTCGCCCTGGTTGTCGGCGCGCAGAATAAACAGCACGTACTTGATCGAAACGACCCAGACCAACGACCAGAAGATCAGCGCCAGAATCCCGAAGACCCCATCATGGTTGACTGGCACACCGTAATGTCCGGAGAAAACCTCTTTAAGGGTGTACAGCGGGCTTGTGCCGATATCGCCGTAAACCACCCCGACCGCCGCAACCAGCATGCCGATCGGTTTTGCCGTCGAATGCTCGCCGCCCGCCGCCTGACTACTTGCCTGCCCCATCCAAAACTCCTACTACTCAGAACCCGGACTTCTTATAAGAAGCACTATGCTTTGCCGTGCAGCATGCGCTGTTTTACTTCAGGTTACAGACGATTTGTTGACTGTAAAAATTCGGTAAAGCGTAACGGCGCGAAGCATAGCGCAGCACTCGTCGCATTTCCCTCATAATGCTGGTCAAGTGCGCGTCTCATCGCTAGAATTGCGCACTTTTTGATCAGAGGCGCATAAAACGTCCTGTCTCGTGAATCACTGCTGCTTTTTGACGGCGCCTGTTGTCGCCATGCTGCGTTGCCTGGCAACAACAGTCACTCGTCAAAAAACAGCGTATTCACGAGACAGGACGTAAGCGCCCGTTTGTCGCCTTGCCGCTCACGGCTGGAGGCGTCACAAATACCGAGGTTAGACATGTCCACCACTCCTGCGCCGGCCAATCCAAAGGTTGGCTTCGTATCCCTGGGTTGCCCCAAAGCACTGGTCGACTCCGAGCGCATCCTTACCCAGTTGCGCATGGAAGGCTATGACGTTGTGTCCACTTACGAGGATGCCGACGTCGTGGTGGTCAACACCTGCGGCTTCATTGACTCGGCCAAGGCTGAATCCCTGGAAGTGATCGGCGAAGCCATCAAGGAAAACGGCAAGGTCATCGTGACCGGCTGCATGGGCGTCGAAGAAGGCGCCATTCGCAAAGTGCACCCAAGCGTGCTGGCCGTGACCGGTCCGCAGCAGTACGAGCAAGTAGTCAACGCCGTGCACGACGCCGTGCCGCCGCGCCAGGATCACAACCCGCTGATCGACCTGGTGCCGCCGCAAGGCATCAAGCTGACTCCGCGTCACTACGCGTACCTGAAGATTTCCGAAGGCTGCAACCACAGCTGCAGCTTCTGCATCATCCCGTCGATGCGCGGCAAACTGGTCAGCCGTCCGGTCGGCGATGTGCTCGACGAGGCCCAGCGCCTGGTCAAGGCCGGCGTCAAAGAGCTGTTGGTGATCTCGCAGGACACCAGCGCCTACGGCGTCGACGTGAAGTACCGCACCGGTTTCTGGAACGGCGCGCCGGTAAAAACCCGCATGACCGAACTCTGCGAAGCCTTGAGTTCCCTCGGTGTCTGGGTTCGCTTGCACTACGTTTACCCGTACCCGCACGTCGATGAACTGATCCCGCTGATGGCCGCCGGCAAGATCCTGCCGTACCTGGACATCCCGTTCCAGCACGCCAGCCCGAAAGTCCTGAAAGCCATGAAACGTCCGGCCTTCGAAGACAAGACTCTGGCGCGGATCAAGAACTGGCGCGTAATCTGCCCGGACCTGATCATCCGTTCGACCTTCATCGTCGGCTTCCCCGGCGAAACCGAAGAAGACTTCCAGTACCTGCTGGACTGGCTGACCGAAGCGCAACTCGATCGCGTCGGCTGCTTCCAGTACTCGCCGGTCGAAGGCGCTCCGGCCAACCTGCTGGACGCGGCCATCGTGCCGGACGACGTCAAGCAAGACCGTTGGGACCGCTTCATGGCGCACCAACAAGCCATCAGCTCGGCGCGCCTGCAACTGCGCGTCGGCCGTGAAATCGAAGTACTGGTGGACGAAGTCGACGAGCAAGGCGCGGTTGGCCGCTGCTTCTTCGATGCCCCGGAAATCGACGGCAACGTGTTCATCGACAATGGCAGCAACTTAAAGCCAGGCGACAAAGTCTGGTGCAAAGTGACCGACGCCGACGAGTACGACCTGTGGGCTGAACAGATCTAAACGCAAAAAATACCAAAAGCCCCGCTCTCTTGACGAGATGCGGGGCTTTTTTACGTCTATCGTTTTCTGGAGAAAGGATTCGCATCATTCACAAAACGAGGGGCATCGGGCCATGCGCCGACATTCGGTCATCCACACACCGAAACAGAGCGACTACGAAGAGCTCACCCGGGTCTGGGAGGCCTCGGTGCGCGCCACCCATGACTTTCTGCCGGACAGCTACATCGAACTGCTCAAGAACCTGGTGCTGACCCGTTACCTCGACGCGGTGATGCTGATCTGCACCAAGGACTCGCGCCAGCGCATCACCGGGTTCGCGGGTGTGGCAGCGGGCAAGGTCGAAATGCTCTTCATCGACCCGGCCCATCGCGGCCAGGGGCTGGGCAAGCAACTGCTGCGCTATGCCCTGGAACACCTGAACGCCGATGAACTGGACGTCAACGAACAGAACCCGCAAGCGCTGGGGTTTTACTTCAAGCAGGGTTTCGAGGTGATTGGCCGCTCGGAAGTCGACGGCATGGGCCAGCCCTATCCGCTGTTGCACATGCGTATGCGCCAAAACCAGCAACACTCACGGCATGGCTGACACAACATAGAACGAGTGTGGGAGCGGGCTTGCTCCGGGCGGCGCTCCGACGAAAGCGGTGTGTCATCCAACAGATAAATTGACGGACCTACCGCTTTCGCGAGCAAGCCCGCTCCCACAAAAAGCCACATGAGGCAAATGGACCCGCGATTAACCGGCGCCCAGCAGGTACAATGCCCACCCCCTTTTTGTTACGGCCCTGTCATGACTGACCCGATTCGTCTCTCCAAACGCCTCATCGAACTCGTCGGCTGTTCCCGTCGGGAGGCTGAGCTGTTCATCGAGGGCGGCTGGGTCACCGTGGACGGCGAAGTCATCGACGAGCCGCAGTTCAAGGTCGACACCCAGAAAGTCGAGCTCGACCCGCAGGCCAAGGCCACCGCGCCGGAGCCGGTGACCATACTGCTGAACGTGCCCGTTGGCGTGGATGCGGAAACGGCGATGGCGACCATCAGCGCCGAGACCCTGAGCGAAGAACACCGCTTCAGCAAACGTGCGCTCAAGGGCCACTTCCTGCGCCTGACCGCCAGCACCGACCTGCAGGCCAACGCCAGCGGTTTGCTGGTGTTCACCCAGGACTGGAAGATCTTGCGCAAGCTCACCGCCGATTCTGCGAAAATCGAACAAGAGTATGTGGTCGAAGTTGAAGGCGAGATGGTGGCTCACGGCCTCAATCGCCTGAACCATGGCCTGACTTACAAGGGTAAGGAACTGCCGCCGGTCAAGGCCAGCTGGCAAAACGAAAACCGTCTGCGCTTTGCGATGAAGAACCCACAACCGGGCGTCATTGCCCTGTTCTGCCAGGCCGTTGGCCTGAAGGTCGTCGCCATCCGCCGCATCCGTATCGGCGGCGTGTCCATCGGCAAAGTGCCGCTGGGGCAATGGCGCTACCTGTCCGGCAAAGAGAAGTTCTAAGACTTTTCCCGCCGCCCTACATCTCGGCGCCGCTGTTTATGCGGCGCCCACTGCTGAATATCAGGATTGCACACCATGATTCACAACGACGTACTGCGCAGCGTGCGCTACATGCTCGACATCAGCGACAAGAAAGTCATCGAGATCATCAAGACCGGCGGCATGGATGTGTCCATGGAAGACCTGCTGACCTACCTCGATAAAAAAGAGGAAGACGAGGAAGGTTTCGTACGCTGCCCGGACGAGGTCATGGCGCATTTCCTCGATGGCCTGGTGATCTTCAAGCGTGGCAAGGACGAAAGCCGTCCGCCGCAGCCGATCGAAACGCCGGTGACCAACAACATCATCCTGAAGAAACTGCGCGTGGCCTTCGAACTGAAAGAAGACGACATGCACGCGATCCTCAAGGCTTCCGAGTTCCCGGTGTCCAAGCCTGAGCTGAGCGCGCTGTTCCGCAAGTTCGGCCACACCAACTACCGTACCTGTGGCGACCAGTTGCTGCGCAACTTCCTCAAGGGCCTGACCCTGCGCGTTCGCCCGCAATAAAGCGCCGCGGCCTGTAGGAACGGTGTGGAGGGCTGTGTAGGAACTGTGTAGTAGCTGTGTAGGAGCTGTCGAGTGAAACGAGGCTGCGATCTTTTCGTGTCCACTTGAGTTCCAAGCGAAAGATCAAAAGATCGCAGCCTCGTTTCACTCGACAGCTCCTACACAGCTCCTACAGAGCGATATGGCAATCCATTCCTCGCAAAAATAGTGGCTCCGCTTCCGGCGGCTGACGACTAGGGTGTATTGACCCTCAGCGCTCAGGATTTGCCATGCATCCCTACTTTTCCCTGCAAGGCCGCACCGCCCTGGTGACCGGCGGCACCCGTGGTATCGGCAAAATGATCGCCAAGGCTTATGTCGAGGCCGGCGCCACCGTGTACGTCTGCGCCCGAGATGCCGAGGCCTGCCTGCAAACGGCCGAGGAGCTGAGCGCGTTTGGTCGCTGCCACGGTCTGGCGGCCAACCTGGCCACCGAAGAAGGCGTGCTGCAACTGGCCACGCGGCTGGGCGAGCAGATCACCCATCTCGACATTCTGGTGAACAATGCCGGCACCACGTGGGGTGCGCCGCTGGAAAGCTACCCGATCAAGGGCTGGGAGAAGGTCATGCAACTGAACGTGACCTCGGTATTCAACTGCATTCAGCAGTTCTTGCCCCTGTTGAAAAAGTCCGGTTCGGCGGCAAATCCGGCGCGAATCATCAACATCGGCTCGGTGGCCGGGATTTCTTCCTTCGGTGAACAGGCTTATGCCTACGGGCCAAGCAAGGCTGCCCTGCATCAATTGTCGCGGATTCTGGCGCGGGAATTGGTCAGCCAGCACATCAACGTCAACGTGATCGCACCGGGGCGTTTCCCGAGCAAGATGACCCAGCACATCGGCAATGATGAGCAGGCGCTGGCGCAGGATACGGCGCTGATCCCAATGAAGCGTTGGGGCCGTGAGGAAGAGATGGCGGCGTTGGCGATCAGTCTGGCGAGTACGGCTGGGGCTTACATGACCGGGAATATTATTCCTCTGGATGGTGGGTTTAGTCTCTAGATCGCTGGTGCCTGCTGAAAAGATCGCAGCCTTCGGCAGCTCCTACGCCGAACGCATTCCCCTGCAGGAGCTGCCGCAGGCTGCGATCTTTTGATCTTTACATCGATTATCATGCCCGCCTCCTACCCCGCCTCGACCCCAAACCATGACCTACAGCGTTTCCCCGATCGGTTTCGTGCGCTCCTGCTTCAAGGAGAAATTCGCCATCCCGCGCCAACCGCAACTGGCCCCGGCCGCTCGCGGTGTGCTGGAACTGGTGGCACCGTTCGATCAAGGCGATGCGGTGCAAGGGCTGGAGCAGGTCAGCCATGTCTGGCTGCTGTTCCTGTTCCATCAGGCCCTGGAAGAAAAGCCACGACTTAAAGTCCGCCCGCCTCGCCTCGGCGGCAACAAATCCATGGGCGTGTTTGCCACCCGCGCGACGCATCGGCCCAACGGGATCGGCCAGTCAGTGGTCAAACTGGACAAGGTCGAAGCCAATCGGCTGTGGATTTCCGGTATCGACTTACTCGACGGCACGCCGATTCTCGACATCAAGCCCTACGTGCCTTACGCCGACATCATCGACACCGCCTCCAACAGCATCGCCAGCGCAGCGCCGCAGTTGATTCCCGTGCAGTGGGCGGATTCTGCGCTGCAACAGGCTCACGCACACGCTCAGCGCCTTGAAGAACCGTTGGTTGAGTTGATCGAGCAGTGTCTGGCGCAAGATCCACGTCCGGCGTATCAGATTCCTACGCCTGAGCGGGAATACGGCGCGCAGTTCTGGGATCTGGATGTGCGCTGGCATTACCCCGAAACCGGGGTCATCCGCGTCCTCGAAGTTATCCCGGTTCCCAACCTGTAGCGCTGCCGAAGGCTGCGATCTTTTGATCTTGCTCTTGTAGACAGAGGATCAAAATCAAAAGATCGCAGCCTTCGGCAGCTCCTACAGGGATTGTGCCCGCCATAAAAAAGCCCGCGTTACCTTAAGGCAGCGCGGGCTTTTCAGTGATGCGGCGTGCTTACTTCTCGACGAACGCGCGCTCGATCAGGTAGTCACCTGGCTCGCGCATGCGCGGCGAAACTTTCAGGCCGAAGCTGTTCAGCACTTCGCTGGTTTCGTCGAGCATGCTCGGGCTGCCGCACAGCATGGCGCGGTCGTCCTGCGGGTTGATCGGTGGCAGACCGATGTCGCTGAACAGCTTGCCGCTGCGCATCAGGTCGGTCAGGCGACCTTCGTTCTCGAACGGCTCGCGGGTCACGGTCGGGTAGTAGATCAACTTGTCACGCAGGGCCTCGCCGAAGAATTCGTTCTGCGGCAGGTGCTCGGTGATGAATTCGCGGTAAGCGACTTCGTTGACGTAACGGACGCCGTGGCACAGGATCACTTTTTCGAAACGCTCGTAGGTTTCCGGGTCCTGGATGACGCTCATGAACGGCGCCAGACCGGTACCAGTGCTGAGCAGGTACAAATGTTTGCCAGGCTTCAAGTCATCCAGCACCAGCGTGCCGGTAGGCTTCTTGCTGATGATGATCTCGTCGCCTTCCTTCAGATGCTGCAACTGCGAAGTCAGCGGGCCATCAGGCACCTTGATGCTGAAGAACTCGAGATGCTCTTCCCAGTTCGGGCTGGCAATCGAGTAAGCGCGCATAAGCGGGCGGCCGTTGGGCTGTTGCAGGCCGATCATCACGAACTGACCGTTCTCGAAGCGCAGGCCCGGGTCGCGGGTGCACTTGAAGCTGAACAGAGTGTCGTTCCAGTGATGAACACTGAGGACACGCTCGTGGTTCATGTTGCTCATGTACGTCGGACTCCTGGAGATTGGTCTGCGCGTGCTCTGCTAAAAATGAACGGCTGTGCGCAATTGCATCGCATTCTAATGGCAGCCACAATATCTGTTAACTGGATTATTAAGATAAGGGTTATCGGTTATATCGATATGCGATTTACTTTGCGTCAACTTCAAGTCTTCGTCGCCGTCGCTCAGCAGGAAAGCGTATCCCGTGCTGCGGGCCTGCTCAACCTCTCGCAGTCGGCGGCAAGCACCTCGATCACCGAGCTGGAGCGCCAGTGCAGCTGTCAGCTGTTCGACCGCGCCGGCAAACGGCTGAGCCTCAACGCCCTCGGCAAACAGTTGCTGCCCCAGGCGGTGGCCCTGCTCGATCAGGCCAAGGAAATCGAAGACCTGCTTAATGGCAAGTCCGGTTTCGGCTCGTTGGCGGTCGGTGCGACCCTGACGATCGGTAATTACCTGGCGACGTTGCTGATCGGCAGCTTCATGCAGCGCCATCCCGAAAGCCAAGTGAAGCTGCATGTGCAGAACACTGCCAACATCGTGCAGCAAGTCGCGCACTATGAAATTGATCTGGGTCTAATCGAAGGCGACTGCAGCCACCCCGATATCGAAGTGCAGAGCTGGGTCGAGGATGAGTTGGTGGTGTTCTGTGCGCCCCAGCATCCGCTGGCCAAACGCGGCACCGCGAGCATGGAAGAGCTGACCCATGAGGCCTGGATCCTGCGTGAACAGGGCTCTGGCACGCGACTGACCTTTGACCAGGCCATGCGTCACCATCGCAGCGCGCTGAACATTCGCCTGGAGCTGGAACACACCGAAGCGATCAAACGCGCGGTGGAATCAGGCTTGGGGATTGGCTGTATTTCGCGGCTGGCGCTGCGGGATGCCTTTCGACGCGGCAGTCTGGTCGCGGTGGAGACACCGGATCTGGATCTGGCGCGGCAGTTCTATTTCATCTGGCACAAACAGAAATATCAGACGTCGGCGATGCGCGAATTCCTCGATCTGTGCCGCGCCTTCACCGCCGGGGTTCAGCGCAGCGACGAGATCGTACTGCCCACCATCGCTTAAAGCAGAATCACCGCCCACACCAGCGCAATCATGCTCAACGCCACGAACTGCGCGGCGCTGCCCATGTCCTTGGCGTTCTTGGACAATGGGTGCAATTCAAGGGAAATGCGGTCGATGGCCGCTTCTACCGCCGAATTGAGCAACTCGACGATCAACGCCAGCAGACAAACGGCGATCAACAACGCCTGTTCGACGCGGCTGACGTTCAGGAAAAATGAAATCGGAATCAGGATGACATTGAGCAACACCAATTGCCGAAAAGCCGCTTCGCCGGTAAAGGCTGCGCGCAGGCCATCCAGCGAGTAACCGGAGGCGTTAAGGATGCGTTTTAGGCCGGTCTGGCCTTTAAAAGGTGACATATCGTAGGCAACTGAACCAAAAAGGAGTGGGAAAGCTAGAGTAACGAAAGTCAAAAAAGCGTGAACAGGCCACGCCTTAGTGACTCGAAATTGACTCAAGTTGTTGCAAGAGTAACGCCGCCTGGGTCCGGGTCCGCACATTCAACTTGCGGAAAATCGCCGTCACGTGAGCCTTGATCGTCGCTTCGGACACGCTCAGCTCATAGGCAATCTGCTTGTTCAGCAACCCTTCACAGACCATTGTCAGCACCCGGAACTGCTGGGGTGTCAGACTCGCCAAGCCTTCACTGGCAGCCTTCGCCTCGGCCGAAACGCTGACCGCTTCAAACGCCTGTGGCGGCCAGAACACGTCGCCATCGAGTACCGCACGCACGGCCTTTTGAATAACGCTCAGGTCGCTCGACTTGGGAATGAAACCGCTGGCGCCGAACTCACGAGACTTGACCATGATCGAGGCTTCTTCCTGGGCCGAGACCATCACCACCGGAATCTGCGGGTACTGACCGCGCAACAGCACCAGCCCGGAAAAACCGTAGGCCCCCGGCATGTTCAGGTCCAGCAGCACCAGGTCCCAGTCGGCCTTTTCGTCCAGGCGGGTTTCCAGCTCGGCAATGCTCGCTACTTCAACCAGACGGACGTCCGGGCCCAGGCCCAGGGATAACGCTTGGTGCAGGGCACTACGAAAAAGAGGGTGGTCGTCGGCAATCAGGATTTCGTATGTGGCCATTTTTCAAATGATCCTGTTTTTATGGGACGCCCGATGCATTCGGGCCTCGCCAAAACAACTCGAGGTACAGCCACGGAGCTGCACCAACAGGGCACGTTCAACGCCAATCACGTGGCTATCACGTAAAGAATACGGCGTATCAAACCTTGGCCGCGCCCTAATCGGCGCCAAGCATGCCCAGCGAAGCCGGGGTGGTCAAGTTGCGTGGCCCGCCCCGCTGTTTGCAGTATGGGCGACTCTCAGCACATCACCGGCGCCGCGCCTTGAACGAAGGGCATCAGTTCAGCGTGGGCCGGGGTTGAAACGTTCATATCCAGTTGGCGCTTGGCGTCCAGGTAATGCTGGCTGAACACATCGAAGTAAGCGTCCAGTGCCGATGCCGCGTCGCTATCCCCCGCCAGATCCAGGCACAGCGCCGCCACTTCGGCGGTGCACAGATGCTCGCTGCGGGTCGAGCGGCGCAAGCGGTAGCGGGAGAGTTTTTCGGGCAGCAGGCTGAGGATCGGCAGCCGGTCAAAGTACGGGCTTTTGCGGAAGATCTTCCGCGCTTCAGTCCAGGTGGCGTCCAGTAGAATAAACAGCGGCCGCCTGGCGCTATCGACTTCGACCGTATTCGTTACCCGCTCAGGCTCGACATATTCGCCCGGAAACACCAGGTAAGGCTGCCATTGCGGGTCGGCGAGCAGATCCAGCAGTTGCTGATCGACTTCGGTACGCGACCAGATGAACGCATGGTTGTCGCGCACCACATCAGCAATCAGCCAGCCGGTGTTGCTCGGTTTGAACACTTCCTTGTTGGTCATGATCAGGCACACGCCGGAGCGGGTCTCGACCTGCGGGCGCCAGGCGCACAGGCAATGGCTCTCGATCACCCGGCAGGCACGGCAACGGGTCGCGCGCCAGCCACGGGCCTGAATCGGCTTGATGCCGGCCTCTTCGCGCTCATCGCGCAAACGGGCTACGGCGTTTACCGCAAAGTCAGCAGGGACGCAAGTCATCGCAGGCACCGCCGACAGGTAAGGAAAATCGACACAAAAAGCACTCGGCAAGGCAGAAAGTGCCGGCAGTTTACCAGAGCAACCCGTGCAAGCCTGTACCGTCCGGGCTTGCTCCCCTATAATTCGCCGCCACTGAACGCACAGTCATGTGGCTGGTCGAACCACCAGTCACTGAACCAGGAGAGTTTCATGCTGCGCCTTATCGTTCCCACCGCTGCCATTTTGCTGGCGTCGTCCTTCAGCGCTCAGGCTGCTTCCTTAAGTGAGCAGAATCTCAACAGAGAGCTGCGAAACGTCGCCGCACAAAGCAGCGCCGGCACGCCACGGGCGATCAACGAAGACATTCTTGATCAGGGCTACACCGTTGAAGGCAACGTGCTGATCAACCACCTCAGCGTGCAAAGCAGCCACGCAGAACAGATGCGTGCCGACCCGAAAGCGGTGTACTTCCAGTTGGGAGCCTCCGTATGCAACAACCCTTCGTTCCGCAAACTGATGGCCAAGGGCGCAGTCATGCGTTACGACTTCACTGAAGTGAAGACCAACCGTTCGGTCGGTTCCGCCAGCTATCAGGAATCGGATTGCCCGAAAGCCACACCTGCGAAGAAGAAGTAACTATCGAGCATTAGCGCGCCGCTGTTCATCTTCGGCGCGCAGTTCTGCCAGCAAGGCCTGCAAATACCGCGAACGGCGCTCGCCGCCGCCCAGACGCCGGCAGCACTCCTCTTCAAGACTCAAATGATTGGCCTCGGCTGACGACTTCAACAATCGATACAGTTGCGCATCGATCTCCAGAATGACTCTGGCCATGATTTCCCGCCTCCCTGCACACTCAATTCCCTGAACTGCGCGAACCTTGCGTACCGCCTTTGACGCAAAGTTGCCGTGTGACACCTGTCACTTAGTAAATCAGAGCCGCAGCCACCGGGCTTGCCTTCAGACGAGCGGTGAAACTACGTTGCGAATCGTCAATAAGCAGTTGCCAGGAAAGACTTTGCGGCGCAATGATCAAGCCAGCGCAAATCACCGCGAAGGTCTAGATTCAGAGTAGTCATGTTCACTTTTCAGGGCCACAAAGGGGCCGCCCGTTTCGCGTCTTGTTGTGCGAATGTTTCTTTCATCCAAGGGAAAAACAGAGCCTGTATGGATGACTCGATTGCAACTCGGGTCAGGTGGAACGCCCAGGCAAGGGCTTGGGCAGACAACGACACATGGAGTGTCGCGGCGACGACGGTTTTGTCGGAGCCAAGGGTTCTGTGCATAAGGAGAAGTTGAATGCCTTACCAACCGAACGACCTCCTCAGCCGTCATTTTGAAGAAAGCGGCCACGACCTCACCAGCAAGGTCGAAGAGCAACTCAACCTGGTTTCACCCAACAGCCCCAACATCCCGATTTACCGCGACATGATCCTGACTGTGCTGCGCATGGCCCAGGAAGATCACAACCGCTGGAACGCCAAGATCACCCTGCAAGCCCTGCGCGAACTGGAGCACGCTTTCCGTGTGCTGGAGCAGTTCAAGGGCCGGCGCAAAGTCACTGTGTTCGGTTCGGCCCGCACACCGGTCGAACATCCGTTGTATGGCATGGCCCGAGAGCTCGGCGCCGCGTTGGCGCGCTCGGACCTGATGGTCATTACCGGTGCCGGTGGCGGCATCATGGCGGCAGCCCATGAAGGCGCCGGCCTGGAGCACAGCCTCGGGTTCAACATCACGCTGCCCTTCGAGCAGCATGCCAACCCTACTGTCCAGGGCACCAGCAACCTGCTGTCCTTCCACTTCTTTTTTACCCGCAAGCTGTTCTTCGTCAAGGAGGCCGACGCGCTGGTCCTGTGCCGGGCGGTTTCGGTACGCTGGACGAAGCGCTGGAAGATGCTGACCCTGATCCAGACCGGCAAAAGCCCACTGGTGCCAGTGGTGTTGCTGGATACGCCGGGGGCAAGTTCTGGCAAGGCGCACTGGACTTCATCCACCATCAACTGGAGGAAAATCGCTACATCCTGCCCACCGACATGAAGCTGGTGAGCCTGGTCTACAGCGCCGAAGAGGCGGTGGAACAGATCAACCAGTTCTACAGCAACTTCCACTCCAGTCGCTGGCTTAAGCATCAGTTTGTGATTCGCATGAATCACAAGCTAAGCGACGGGGCGCTTGAACATATGCAGACGGCATTCGCCGACCTGTGCCTGAGCGACCACTTCCATCAGCATGCCTACGCTGGTGAGGAGCACGATGAGCCGCAGTTCAGCCATCTGGCGCGACTGGCCTTCACCTTCAACGCTCGTGATCATGGGCGCTTGCGGGAGTTGGTGGACTTTATCAACCTGCCGGAGAACTGGGCACAGCCCAAACCCCAGGCACAGCAGCGCACTCGGGAACCGTCCAAAGTGACCTGAATTAAAGGCAAAAAAACGGCCCGCTATCGAAATAGCGGGCCGTTTTTATTTAATCGTCCATTCCACGACCGCTGAACAAGCGGTTGATCATTTCCATGGAAAACCCCCGATAAGCCAGGAAACGTCCTTGCTTGGCACGCTCGCGCATGTCGATCGGTAAATGCCCGGCAAATTTACGTCGCCAGGTGTCTTCCAGTTGTTCGTGCCAGTTGATACCGCTCTCGCGCAAGGCGAGCTCGATATCGGGACGTTGCAGGCCACGCTGGCTCAGCTCTTCACGAATGCGCAAAGGGCCGTAACCGGAACGGGCACGGTAGGAAACGAAGCTTTCGAGGTAACGGGATTCGGACAGCAGCCCCTCTTCCGTCAGCCGGTCGAGTGCGGTGTCGATCATTTCAGGGAGAGCGCCGCGCTGACGCAATTTACGCGTCAGCTCGACTCGACCGTGCTCGCGTCGTGCGAGCAGGTCCATTGCGGTTCGCCGCACCGCGACGAGTGTATCGAGTACGGCGGTCATCGGATCAATCAGATGTCAGCGTCAGCCAGGTCATCAGCAGTCTCTTTGACTGGCGATGCTTTGACGTCCGGCGCTGGCGTCAGCAGTTTGTCGCGCAGTTGCTTCTCGAGCGTTGCGGCGATGTCCGGATTGTCCGCCAGGTACTTGGCTGAGTTGGCCTTGCCCTGACCGATCTTGGTGCCGTTGTAGGCATACCAGGCGCCGGACTTCTCGACGAAACCGTGCAGAACACCCAGGTCGATCATCTCACCGTTGAGGTAGATGCCTTTGCCGTAAAGAATCTGGAACTCGGCCTGACGGAACGGCGAAGCCACCTTGTTCTTCACAACCTTGACGCGGGTTTCGCTACCGACAACCTCGTCACCTTCTTTCACCGCGCCGGTACGGCGGATGTCCAGACGAACCGAAGCGTAGAACTTCAGCGCGTTACCACCGGTGGTGGTTTCCGGGCTGCCGAACATCACGCCGATTTTCATACGGATCTGGTTGATGAAGATAACCAGGCAGTTGGCGTTCTTGATGTTACCGGTGATCTTACGCAGCGCCTGGGACATCAGACGGGCTTGCAGGCCCACGTGCATGTCGCCCATTTCGCCTTCGATCTCGGCCTTAGGCACCAGGGCAGCTACGGAGTCGACGATGATCACGTCAACCGCGTTGGAGCGCACCAGCATGTCGGTGATTTCCAGGGCCTGCTCGCCGGTGTCCGGCTGGGAAACCAGCAGGTCGTCGACGTTGACGCCCAGTTTGCCGGCGTACTCAGGGTCGAGGGCGTGTTCGGCGTCAACGAATGCACAGGTCGCGCCGGCTTTTTGAGCCTGGGCGATCACGGACAGTGTCAGTGTGGTTTTACCGGAGGATTCAGGACCGTAGATTTCAACGATACGGCCTTTTGGCAGACCGCCAATGCCGAGCGCGATGTCCAGACCCAGAGAGCCAGTGGAAATGGCCGGGATCGCCTGACGGTCCTGATCGCCCATACGCATTACGGCACCCTTGCCGAATTGACGTTCGATCTGACCCAGGGCCGCAGCCAAGGCTTTCTTCTTGTTGTCGTCCATTAAAGTCCTCACGTAATCAATAAGGCCTGACGGCCAACACCTGTATAAGTAGCCAGTATTATTCCACAGCGATTCAGGATCGCCTACCCCTGATTTGAGATTTCTCCAGCGGCATGGCGCAGCAGCCCCTCTAGCGCGGCCTTCACCGTTTGTCGGCGGACCTCGTCACGGTTGCCGGGGAAGTGCTGGACCTCGCTGAACACCTGTTCGCCGACGCCCCAGGCCAGCCAGACCGTACCCACCGGTTTGCTCGGGGAACCGCCATCCGGCCCCGCGACACCGCTGACTGCCACGGCAAACCGCGCGTGGCTTTTGTCCTGCGCGCCACGAACCATGGCCTCGACCACCTCGCGACTGACCGCCCCCACTGTCGTAAACAGCTCCCGGGTACATTCAGTTGAAGATTTTTCTGGCGGTTGGAGTACGTCACGTAGCCGGCCTCGAACCACGCCGAGCTCCCGGGAATGCGGGTGATCGCCTCGGCGATCCCGCCACCGGTGCAAGACTCTGCGGTGGTGACGTGGGCATTGAGAACCTGCAAGCGTCGGCCAAGTTCAGCGGCCAGCTGGGTGATTTCTTTCACGGTCCTCTCCTGATCAAGCTCAATGGAACCACCGTACACGAGCACATCGCGCTTGCAAGCCGCGGTACCGATCAAAATGTTAGCGAACGATAGCGCTGATATAGGCCTGACAAGCCTGCAAGGCAATCAATCCGCTGTCCCCGGCGTCGGTGATGGCGACAATTCGTTGAGCATGCGCCGGGTCAAGTCGGGCTCGCGGGGCGCCATGATCCACGCCGCTGGCTCCGGAGGCAGCTGGCACTGCACAGGTTGCGGCAATATCATTGGCGTCGAGGAGGACTGACAAGCGCACATCAGCAGTGGCAAGACGATCGCGCAGGCGACCTTGATCACGTTGGGCATCGCTAAGCGCTCGATAATGGGTTTGTTCACTGGCCGACAGCCGTTGTTCCAGGGCCAGGCGCTTGTCCTGCGCGGCCTGTTGTTGCATTGCAGCGACCTGGGTTAGCTGGTTCAACGTCTCGGCCTGCAACCTGGCCTGCTCAGCCAATTGCCGGCCATAGCGCCAGTCTTGAAAGTGCCAGGCCAGCGCTGCCGAAAAGCCGGCTAACACGACGATGCCAATCACCCGCCAGGACATCAGGCCGAAGGCTGGCATAGCACCGCCCTCGCCCGCGCCCAGAGTTGCAGACGATCTTCGAGCCCGTTCAAGCCACCGTTGATCCGGCGAGTGATGCTGTTGAACTGGTCGCGGTCGGCCAATTCATTCAAGCCGTTCAACTCCCAGAACCACGCTGCCGATTCGGCGGCCCATTGCGGTTGCTCCAGCAATTCAGGCAACGACAGCAGACGCTCGTCGCCGAACAGGCCGAGGCTGCATTGCTGGTAGTTGTTGCGCCCGGTGATCTGGATCAGTCCACGGCCACGGTATTTCTGGCCATCACCATCGGCTTCTGGGGTGTTGCCCAAACGTAAAGCCAGGGTACCGGTGTCGTACTTGCTCAGGTATTGGTTGTTACCCAGTTCGCGCACGTACTGCAATTGCCCCGATTCGTGACCGACTTGCGCGAGGAAAGCGGCGATGCGTTTTGGGGTGTTGATGTTGCGGTGATTCATGGCGGTGTTGAGGGCGCAAATGAAAACGCCCGCTTGGGAGCGGGCGTTGGGCATGATGCTTATTAGTTGGTCATTTGTGACAGACATTTCCATCTATCCACTCTTTAGCGTTAAAGGAGGGTTAGTGACTTTTCAGAAGAGTCTCTTCAAGCCATTGCGGTTCGACTGGGCGATAGTCGACTTCAGGGAAGTTCTGTGCTGAAGGCCATTCCCGCAGCAGTTGCCTATAAGCCAGCAACTCTTTGAACTCCACAGAACTCAAGGTGGTACCTTCGCCCATTTCCAGCTCTTCACCATCACGGGCGACCAGCCATTGAGTCAGCTCAAGCGCCTTGTTTCGCCAGGCCCTCTCAATCGAGTCATTGGTTTGTACGGCCAGTAAAATCCGCTCCGGACGCCCGTCACTGTTTAAGGAAAGAACTGTTCCTTTGGGAGCATTCGACATCAGCGCCGAGTACTCGCCTTCACTTACTTCAAACGCATCCGAGGGTATCGTTGCACCGTGTAAATTCGAATGATAAAAGCCAGAAGTCGCAGGAGAAAAATAATACATATTCAATATCCTATTCCGATGACCCTGGCGGCGATGGAATTTGCAGGCCAATCAGGGCAGCGCACATTAATCCCGACAAGCCGACTCACTGACAAGTTGTTGGTCCAGGTCAGAAAAGTTCCAGACGCTGTACCCTCATGAGTGGCTACCGCAAGAAACAGCGCATTGGGAAATGCCAATGGCCATAAATTGAGATCACCATAATTGCTATTGCCAGCCTGGCTTGCACTGCCGGTAATCCATTGGATGATCAATCCGCCCATCCAGGAAGGCAAAACGATGTAGCCAGAGGCCCCCGGTCTAAACATAAATCCAAGCCTGAGTTTTTTGGGGGTCACGATAGACGTATCACTAACCCCTGCATTGACTTCGGTCTGAGAGGAAATTTTTGCAGTGCCTACAATGGACTCTGTCGCCTGTAGCACCTTCTTCGCAATCGCTTGAAAGACCCTTAGCGGCGTCATCGACTTAGTGGCATTGACACCTGACTCGGCTTCTTCTTGACTCGCCAGGTTTTCATTTTGCTTTTTAGTGATCAGTGTATTGATCGCCGCGTTCAATTGACCGTTATCACTCTCGTCTGCGACAGAGCCAGCGCTGTTGATAACACCAAGAATTTCCTGTGTAACGCCATTTCCCCAACTGGCTGGAATCAAAGATCCCGGCACACCAGTCAGAGGGTTTTCATCCGCAAACGTTCCATTTACCAAACCCGCACTGGGTACACTTTTTGGATAATCCATCGTCCGTATCCTTTCAATTAATACCTGGAAGCTCCGTCAACAGCAGATGCCAGCCATTCTGGAATCTGAGGTCGGGAAACAACTTCTGGAAAGCTTGCGGCAGAAGGCCAGTCGCGCAATGCCTGTCGATACTCAAGCAACTCCAGATACTCTTGGGCCGTGAGCGTCGTCACACGGCCAAGTTCCTGTTCATCACGGTGCCGGTTCAACAACCATTGGCTATTCGAGAAAGTGGACTGTCGCCAAACGCGTTCTGGCTCCACAGAGTCATCGTTGCGGGTGTTTGACATATCGATCACCTGCGCATGCTGCTGCAACGGTGGAAGCACAGATTCCTGATTGACGCTGCTAATCGCCGAACCTAATTCGATATCGATACCGTCAGGCACACGAACCATCGAGGTCACGAAAGACGGAGCAAACAGTTGGGTGATTGCATAGTCACCCGTATCGATCAATTCAACCGCAACGCCGTCTTCTACCCGAGCATAAATAGCCATTATTCGTACTCCCAGATTTCGCAAAACGCGTTACCGCCAGCGCCACTAAGACACGAGGCCGACGCATTGGTTGAACATGCGCCGCTACCACCAGAGCCCCGTAAACCTGTATAGCCATTGCCGTTCACGCCCGTTGCAGGAGCTCCGCCGTCGAATGGGCTCGCGGCACCTGTTCCGGAGAGAACGCCCCAGTTTGAATTGCTCATCCCATAGCCACCGGGGATGCCACGAGCGCTAGCGAGGTTCCCTCCCGTGACAGCTTGACCGCCAGCACCGCCCTGGATAAAGGCGGACGACGTTGCCGTGACCAAAAACGTCAGGATTTGCCCGCCAAAACCTCCCGCGACACTCATATAAGACCCGAAGGAAGCACCGCCTCCCGCCAGGCCGGTCGTGTTGCGAGGGCTGCCACCGGCGCCCAACGAAACAGGCACCCCTGCCTGCATTTCCGCCGTCACGTCATACAGGCTTTCGGCATAGGCGCCTGCTCCTCCGCCACCGCCCAGGCTTTGATAAGTCGCCGCGACAGGTCCGCATCCGCCCCCAGAACCACCCGCACCGATCAACCGCACTCGAATCCGCTTCGTCTTGGGGTTGGGCCGGTAAACGGTGATGCCGACCGTGTCGAATTGCTTGACTGCCAACAACCGACCCACGGCATCGGTGATGCCATACCCGCTCAAGGTGGTCGGTGTGTTTTTCATTTTGGTGAAGTCGACCAGGGCGCCAATGGCCATCGCCAATTGGTCGGTCTTGGCCTCATCGGGTGTCAGCCCGGCAGCCTTGATCACGCTCAGAATCTCTTGCGTCACACTGTTGCCCCAGACGGCAGGAATCAGCGATCCCGGCGTTCCAACAACAGGGTTTTCATCCACAAACCAGCCGTTGACCAGGCCAACACTGGGCATGCTTTTTGGATAATCCACTTTTTCTTCTCCGCATCAGGCGATATCGAACGTCTACGGTTTCGCAGAGGAACCAGGAACGACAGGCCAATTGATTTCATTTGGAAAACCCGTTTGTTGTTCCAGGCGATTGAGCTCAACGCTGTAGAGCTTCCACTCAAGCAATGCCAACTGCTCATCGTGAGAGGCATCGCCGATGTCTTCGGCGTATTGAAGAGGGGCAATGCGTAGAACCGCTCCGCTCAGCAGCCTGTCGCGTTTGGCCAGGGCCTGAGCCTTGATGTCGGCCAGCCGAGCTACATCGTCAAGTGCCCAGGCATTATCACGCCAGACGTAGTAGTCGCCCGGCCACGGCTCGGCGGTAAAGTCTTCGGGCAACTCTCCGAGTTCGCTCCAGATCTGCTGACCGCCGCCAGCCTTGCGATAAACCGGACCCCGGCGATCAATCACTTCGCGCGGAACATTATTCACCAGGGCCCAAGTGCGACCGTGCTCTGGAAGCGGCAACTCATAGGAAAGCTCAACAGCATTAGCGGGCAGTTGAATGCCGATCCCCGGCGTGACGAAAAACTCAACGGGCCCCGACAAGACGCCCGAGTTATCAAACAGATAATTAAACATGGACACCTCAGATAAGTTTGATGCGGGCGGGATAGGCGATGTTGCGCGGGCGGGATTTGTAGAGCGACAGCAAGGTACCGGCCGCATCCATCTGGAAACTGGTTCCCGCCGGGTAGATAGGGCCGCCATTGATCAGCGAGCCTATGGTTTGAGGCTCCTCGCGGGTGTCGGCGGCGACAGAGGCCAGGCTGTCGGTCCATCGCGACCCGACTGCGCCGGCACCATTTGCCCCAAAAGCATAGGAGTGGCTGGTACCGGGCTGGAAGCCGCCGGCCACACGCCCCGTATCCACGCCTCGACCTTCGTCCAGCACCCTCAGAAACTCCCCGCGCCCTTCCGGACCACGGAACGTCAACGCCCCATCGCCGCTGGTCCAACGGCCTTCATTGCCCGCCCGCGCAGCCTCGGTGCCGAACATTCCTGACAGCTGTGCGTGGTCCCAGAGCCAGGGCCACTCGGCACGCTTCATGACGGTGCCGTTAAGCGCCCCGTAACCGCCCGGACTCAGTTGCAGGGTTGTTTCGAAAAAAGGCCGACCCAACGGGGTGTTGTCGAATCGCCCCACTGGCCACCAGCACCCTTCGCCATCGCTGCGAAGGTGCCACCAGTCGCCGCCCCCAACAGCACCAGAAACGGATAACCGATCGCCGACAAGTGCGTATGAAAGCGGATTCGGTCAGTCCCGGCGGCTTGCACAACCAGTCGATTGCCACTGTTTTCTACACGCCGGACAATCACGTCCCGAACGCCCAGTGCCGCATTGGAGGGCGGTAGCGTGATCGTAGTGGCTGCGGCGTACGCATCAGTCAGCACCAGGCCGAGTTCTTCTGCCGCCAGCACTTTGGATGCTGCTACTCGAGTGATCACCGAACGCATCGGGCTGGTCACGCCAATGATCGCCTGGATCGCCTTGAGCAACTGACCATTGTCTGCTTCCGAAGGCCCCATCCCGGCGCCGGCAACCACACTCAGAATTTCTTGCGTAACCGAATTGCCCCACACCGCGGGAATCAATGAACCGGGCGTACCGGCCACCGGGTTTTCGTCGACAAACCGGCCATTGACCAGGCCGACGCTGGGGACGCTTTTTGGATAATCCATTGTTCTGCTCCCTGTAATAAAGTCCCTGCATGGCCATTGGCACAACCGCACTGCAGGTCATGTTTGAATAAAAACAAAAACGCCCACGGGTACGTGGGCGTTGGGTACAGCGGGTAGCTCGAGCGAACTAGCCAGCCATCTCACTCACCACGTTACGGATCGCCGCAATGGCTTCTTCACTGACTTGGTTAGCCAGATCCGTTTTGCCTTTGGCGATATGAACTTTGATTTGCTCTTTAGCCTTCAATCGAAGGGTTCGAAGTGTCAGCAGGCTTTCGTTGAATTGAGCGGCCTTGGCAATAATCTGATCAGTCGCCTGTTTGGCGGTCCGGCCTTTTACGACCCACGCCGCTACCGATAGCGGTACTTCCTTTTTCGGATAGCCCTCTTCCATAAAGGCCTTGGCGTCTGCGGCGGCTTGGGCGTACTCCATCGCACGCAACGGGTCGCCAGCGATGCTCTGACGAGCATTGTCAGCCGCCTTGTCCACCCGAGCACAAAGCTGATCAACGTCCAGATCTTTCAACCTCACCGCATCAGCGGGATCCTGCACCCACTGGTTACCGTCCCAGCAATGCCCTGAAGAGAGCTGAGGGGTCACGACGTTCATTAACTCGCCCTTGAAAACCACGTGCGGCGACTCTTTCTTGACCCATTGTTCAGCGGTAATTTGCAATACGCCCGCATCAATTGCGGGCGCGGCATAGGCGAAAAATTCGGTGTTTTGCCATTCAATGACCACACCAGAGTGACGGCAATAAAGCACTTGTTTTGTCATGTTTCACCATTCAACGATCATGAGGCCAGGCGCGCCCTGAGCTCCGGGCTGCGAACTGCCTACACCCGAAATGTAGTAGCCACCTGCACCGCCACCGCCAGCACCGAAACCAAAGGCCGGTTTACCGGGATACCCTGAACCTGTGCCGGAACGGGCAGAGCTTCCACCGGTGCCGAACGGCCCGCTAGCCCCCAACCCACCATAACCAGCGGCTACGTTGACGACGGTGTCTGTCGCATCCCCGCCGGCAGGAAAACCCTGCCCTCCCGTGGGGCCCGGAACAAACCCGGAGGCGTTGACACCTGGAAGGCCCGGCTGCCACCGGATAAAACAAGCAGAGCACCTGATGGCCCGACGAGCGTATTGCCACCCGCGGTTGCAGCCACTCCAGCGCTCGCGCCATTTCCCGCTGCGCCGATGACAATCGGGACTACTTGTCCAGGTGTCACCGTAACTTGCAGTTTGATGACCGGTTGACCGGCACCGCCGCCACCACCACCTGAAGCAATTGCGCTGGTGCCGCCAGGACAAGCCCCTCCGCCGCCACCGCCAGCACAACCGCTAAGCCAAATCTTCGTCACGCCCACTGGGACAGTGAAACTGCCATTGGCAGTGAAACGCTGGATGCCGAGACCCGCAGACGAGCGACTGATATTGCGAATTGCCCCCAAAAGCTGGGTCAGATCGGACTCACTGGGTGTCAGGCCCGCCGCGGTGATCACCTCAAGGACTTCACTCGTGACCCCGTTACCCCAACTCGCCGGAATCAACGAGCCCGCCGTGCCAGTTATCGGGTTTTCATCCACAAACTTCCCATTCACCAACCCGGCGCTGGGCACACTCTTCGGATAATCCATCCCTCTACTCCCTAGTCATAATTAATGTGCACCTTGGTATGCGCCGGGGCGCTCCGGTGGATCAGGCATTCCAGCGCCGAGCCTGGATTGACGCCGAAGCGTTCGCCCCAGTAACTCGCGCCGAAACGCCGGCCCAGCAGCAACCGGCCGCCGGTGTTGAGCGTCCACATGAACTGCGCTTCCCAGGTGCCCCAGTGCGCCGCGCCGAAACGCGAGCGGCCCATGCGTGGGGCCTCGAGCTCGGTGATGGTGGCGTTCGGGTAGCCCTGGGTTCTGGCGATCTCGAGGTAGTAGCCAACCGCTTGGCTGCCGACCACCAGCAAGCGACGGCGCACGGCCAGGCGACGGTCATCGAACAGCGGCGTGGCGCCCAGGCATGGGTCAGGCAAGTTCATGACCCGCTCCCAATCCGGCACCAATTCACTGACGCCGGCCGGGTCCATTTCGTTGAGCAGGTCGGCGGCGCGGGCGTCGAGTCGGGCCAGTTCCAGAGCAATGCCTTCGAGGACCTCCTCCAGTTCCGGCATCTGTTCCGGGTCCCACGCCGGACCGCTCGGCAGCAGGCTGCGCAATTGCGCGTGGTATTGCGCGGCGGTTCTTATGCCCCCCATACGCAACCTCCGAAAGTCAGCAGATCGCTTTTGTTGGCTGGCACGTCGGCGAGTGGCGAGAGGAGTGTGTGGTCGTATTCACCGCTGGCACTGCTGATGGCTTCGCGGATATGGCTCACCAGCAACGACACGCCGAGGTCGGCTTCACGGTTGTGCAGATCCCGCAGTTGCGCTTCGACGGCCGCGCGTACCGCCGTGGTGTCCGGGCTCACGCTCAGGCGATAGACCACCGGCACCTGAATCGGCCGCTGCACATGCACCTCGGCGGTGACCGGGCGCAGCGGCTCGATATAGGCCTGAACCTGCGCCAGTTGCTCGTCGTTCGGCACCGGTTGCGGATCGTCGTCACGCATGATGAACACACTGACCGTGCCCGGCCCCAACAGGCCGCCACGGCACCAGGCGCGGGTGACGCCGGGGCATTCCAGCGCCCAGGTCTCATAGTCCTGCGCCGAACCGCCGTGAGGGATGACACGATAGGAACGGATCACCCGCGAGCGCAGCGACTCGAGGCTTTCGCGCGCCACGCCGCCGCTGAGTCCCGGCGCCAGCACGATGAAGCTGCTGCCGACGATGCCGGCAATCGGTTGTACCGGCGTCAGCGCCAGCCCGGCATCGGCATTGCCCAGGCTGCCGGCGTCGAGCGCGGCGATGGTGGTGCTGTTGAGGCCGTTGCTGGTGGTGCGCGCGGCAGTGACTTTGTAGGTACGACCGTCGCTCGATTGCAGCAACGTGTCGACGTCCAGCACCGCGCCGGCGCTGGCGGTAAAGCTGACGCTACCGCTGGCCGTTTGCGCGACTTTGCGCGGCTGGTTCAGGCGCAGGGCGGCGATCCGTTCGAGGGTCGACTCGTCGGCCTTGTCCGGGAGGATCTGCTCGGCGATCCAGTCCAGGTAGCCATACAGGCCATAGGCGGCGCCACCGAGGGTTCGGGCCAGCACTTGCGCATCGGACTGGCGCAGCGAATCGCTGGCCAGGTCGCTTTGGGTGCGTTTGATCAGCACCGGCAGCGAAGGGGTTTCAAACGGCATAGATCACCTGCCAACTGTTATCAGGGTTGATGTCCAGGCGCTCGCCGTCGGCCAGGGTCAGGACCGTGCGCAGGTTCAGGCGCTGGGCGTCGAGGCGTTCGCTGATGATGTCGATGGCGCTGCAGTGGCCGTCATCGATCAGCCATTGCACGGCCTCGCGGGCATAAAACTCGGCGTCCATCTGGGTTTGCCGGGTCAGTTTGACCCGGCGCAGCAGCCACAGCCGCGAACCGATGCGGTCATCGGCGACGCTGGGAAAGGTGTCGCCCCACCAGCCGAAACGTTCCTCGTCATCGAGGGCATCGTCATTGGCGGCACGGCGCCAGGTGAACAGGCTGATCAGCACCGATCGGGTCAGTGCGGCGTGGAGGTTCTCGCTGATAAACATTACTGACCTCCCGCCGGCACGCCGGTCTGGCCACTGCCTGCCTGGACGCCGACGTGCACGTGTTTGATCTGACTGATGCCGCCCGCGACCTGGTCGCCCTGGGAAACGATCTTGCCGGTCTGGGTCAGGGTCGGTGTGTCGATATTGACGGCGGTGCTGGCGCGGATGTTCAGCGTGGCGGTCTGGATGTCGATGATCCGCCCGCGCTTGAAGTGAATTTTGTCGCCTTCGTCGGTGTAGATCGCCACTTCGCCGGCGGCCAGGGACTGGAGGCGGTAACGGCGGTCGGCGACCACCAGGACGATGGCGTGGGAGCGGTCGCCACCAAGAAAGGTGGCGATGCCCTCGGCGCCGGCCAGTGGATTGCTGGTGAAACCGTAGGGTTCGAAGTGTTCCATGTCGTCGTTCACTTCACCGGCGGTGAGGCGCATTTGCAGCGATTGCAGCTTGGATGCCGAGTTGGCGAGCACGACAGTGCCGCGCGCCAGGAGGCGTGTCAGTAGGCTCATTGGGTTTCCTTTAAATCAGGACCGACGCAGACCACTGTGGGAGCGGTGGGTCAGTCGACATCAATGGTGGATGTCAGTCCGTTATCGCGAGCAGGCTCGCTCCCACAGTTGAACGGTGTTGTCCACAGCATTGGCATATGCAGGAGATCCCGTGTGGGAGCGGGCTTGCTCGCGAAAGCGGTGGGTCGGGTGACTTCAGTGTTGAATGCTCAACCGCTTTCGCGAGCAAGCCCGCTCCCACAGTGGGTCGGTGTTGTTTGCAGCATTTGCCTACACAGGAGATCCCGTGTGGGAGTGAGCCTGCTCGCGATAGCGGTGGGCCAGTCGACATCGAGAGGGATGTCAGTCCGTCATCGCGAGCAGGCTCGCTCCCACAGTTAGACCGTGTTGTTCGCATACACAAGGTTCAGCATCAGGCCGTGGTTTTCTTCGGAGGTTCGGGGCTGGCGTCAAAGGTGTGCGGCGGGGCAACGTGCAGGGTGGTGACCGAGCCTTGTGCCGATAGCGAATACGTCACTTTGGAGATCAGCATGTCGTCATCAAAACCAAGTACCGGATCCTTGACCCGCACCAGGGTGTTGTGACGCCACAAATCACCGTTCGATTGCCGCCAGCCCTGCACCTGATAGGTGGTGCTCAGCGCCCGGCCCATGCGGGTGGCGCTTTCCCAGTTGGCCCGTTGCTGCGCCAGTTCGAACGTCAGCTGCGTGCCTTCATTGATCACCGTGGTGCGCCGACGCTTGAAGCTCAAGTCCGCCGCGACTGATTCAACCTCGCTGACCGCCGCCCCGCTCTTGGTGTCGGTCCCCTTGTGCTGACCGATCACCCGATATTCGGAGAACACCTGGCTGTAATCCATCGGCGCGTTGGCCGACAGAATATTCTTGCACAGTTCCAGCGCATCGCTGGCCCGGCCTCCGCTGCCTGGCCGGGCCAGCACCAGCCGCCCCTGGGCGTCATCGGTGGAGAACACCCGGAACAATGACAGTAAGCGATCGATGGATTGGAACACCGTTTCCCCCGGCACAATCGTGTGACTGCTGAGCCGGGTGGTCTCGGGAATCTCGCTGACCACATACAGGCTGTAGTTCATCGCCAGCGCTTCGACGATGCTCAACAACGACTGTCCGTGCCACTGATTCGGGCGATTGGTCGCGGCGCAATCCACCAGATCCTGGGTGTTCGAGCTGCCTTCGATGCTCAGGCTGATCTGCCGTCCGTCATAGCTGATCGGGGCCTTGAACACGTAGCCGGTGAGGACCAGATCCTTGCCGATCCGCACTTCGCAGGCGTCCCCGGGCTTGATCCGCTGATCCACGGTCTGCCCCGGCCATTGCCAGGTGATGTTGAGTTTGAACGTGCGGAACTGGCGCTCCAGATCCGCGCTGATTTCCACGCTTTTCCAGCCGCCGTATTCCAGCCCACCGACGGTGAGCGTGACGCGGTTGTCCATCTCGTTCATGGCTCACTCCCCGGAGACTTTCACGGCGTTCGGCAAGAACCCCGGATGGGCAATGCCGTTGCTCTGGGTCACTTCGTCGACCCGTGTAGCATCGGCAAATTGCTTGTAGGCCACGACCAACGCCGGAAGGCTGTCCTGGAAAGACTTGTTGACCTGTCGCACACCGGACGACGCCACCGCTTTGAGGTGCGCGATCAGCGCCTGCTTCACATCGTCGATGGCTTGGTAATGCGCGGGGCCCGCCTTGTCCAGCATCGGGTTGATCGCTGCGGCCAATGCCTTTTGCAACACTTGCAGATCGTTAATGACCGGTACTTCGTCACGGTTGACCGGTTGCGTCGCCTGTTGCTCCAGAGACGGTGTCGACGGTGTCTTCACCGGCTTGGTGGCCACCGGCATCGACGCGACAAATTGCGCCACTTTGACCAACAGCGTGTCCTGCACCAGATCGGCCACGGCTTGCGCCGCGGCGGTGGTGTCCTTACCGGTGGTGAGCTTCGGCGCATCGGCCTTGCGGATGTCTTCGAGTTGTTGGGAGACGTCGGCAATCACGCCACGATAACCCTCCTTCGCGAACGCCTTGAGCGACTTGATATCGCCGAGCAAGCCTTTGAATTGCGCCGCCACCTCCTTGGGCAACTCCTTGACCGCTTTGACCAGTTCGGTGACCTGCCGGTATTGCTCGATCAGCGGTTTGAGCTGTTCCTTGATCACCTCATACACTCCGGTGAGGCTGTTGCGTAGATTGGCGATGCCGATCCGCGCCGCCTTGATCAGGGTCATCGCCTGTTCAAAGCGCGCCACCGCCGCCCCCAGCAACGTATCGGCTTTGGCCAGCAACACCTTTTGCGTACTGACGGTCGCGGTCGGAAACGGCAGCGGCTGATCGGGGTAGAACTTCAGGGCGAAGGTCACCAGCCCGCCGTCCTGGCGGGTGTGGGTCATGTCGCATTCGCCAACCTTGACCTGTAACCGGCCCAACCACGGATGCACCAGCTCACCACTGCCCTGCTCCAGCGCCTTGAGCAGCTTGTCGCGCTGTTCCAGGCAATCGGGGCCGACAATGAACGCCGTCAGATCATGGGTCTTGGCCTGCTGGCCCAGGTCCTCGAAAAACGGCAGGTCGCGTTGCGGATATTCGTGCAACTGACCTTTACGACCCACCGGGGTTTTCGCCTGGTCGATCCAGAAACCGACACCGCGAAAGGATGCCGGCAGCAAACGGTCACGCCAGTTCATTGGAGCCTCCTGCAGAGAGCGAGCGATAGCCGATGCGCGAAGAAAGCGCCAGCCCTGGTTGGTTTGCGGTTGATCGGTACGCAGCCCGGCCGGCGCGTTTTCGAAGCGAACCGTCAGGCCACCCTCGAGTTGCGTGCGGTTGTTGGCGGCACTTTGCTGGATCAGCGCGCTGGAGTTTTGGGTCAACGAACCACCCTGCAATGCTCCGTTCGCCGCTGGCGTCGGGCTCGCACTAAAGAATGTCGGCGCCAGTTCACCTTTGCCTTCGGCATTGGTCTGACGCTGTGCTTCGGTCAGGCCTTCGACTTTGCCGGTGACCTTCGCCACCAGCCCGGCGAAGCCGCCGTCGAAAAGCGCCTTGATCGGTGCGATCACGGTTTGCAGCTTCTGCCACAGCTCGCCGAACCACTCGGTGATCGGTCCCCAGTTCTTGATGATCTGCCCAAGCGGTGTCCACTCGAACATCCCGTGCAGAAAGTCCAGCACCGGTGCGGCCAGCGCTTGCAACACGCCCCACAGCGCCGAAAACACTTCACTGATCGGCTGCCAGTTGGCCGCAATTTGCGTCATCGGGGACCACTCGAACACGCCGCTGAAGAAATCCTTGACCACTTGCGCCGAGGCTTGCAGAGCGGCCCACAGCGGATCGAAGAACGCACTGATGGCGCCCCAATTGTTGATGATCATCCCCAGCGGCGAGTAGTCGAACAGCGTGCCGAAGAAATCCTTGATGACCTGGGCCGCTGGCTGAAGGGCCGTCCAGATCGAACTGAAGAAACCGGTGATAGCGCCCCAGTTGTTGATGATCATCCCCAGCGGCGAGTAGTCGAACAGCGTGCCGAAGAAATCCTTGATGACTTGGGCCGCCGGCTGAAGGGCCGTCCAGATCGAACTGAAGAAACCGGTGATAGCGCCCCAGTTGTTGATGATCATGCCCAACGGCGTCCAGTCGAATAGGCCTTTGAGGAAATCAATCACCGGCACCGTCAGGACCTTGAGCAATTCCCAGATCGCCGAGAACAGGCCGGTCAACCCGGCCCAGTTGTCGATGATCATCCCGTAAGGTGTCCAGGAAAAAGCCGTTTTCAGGTAACCCACCACCGTCAAGGTCACGGCTTTGATACCCTCCCATATACCGGAAAAGAACCCGGTAATCGGCCCCCAATTCGCGATCACCATGCCCAGCGGCGTCCAGCTGAACACCTTGCGTAGTACCGCCATCGCGCTCGCGGCGAAATTTTTTATGCCGCCCCAAAGGTTGACAAAGAACGCAGAAATCGGCGTCCAGTTGGCAATGATCAAACCGGCGGCCAGGGCAACACCCATGGCAATCAGCATGATCGGATTGACCTTGAGCACCGAGCTCATCAGATCAAAAACCTGGGTCGCCCCGGTGACCGCCGTTTGCATTGCCGAGAACGCGATGGCGGCAGTCGCCAGCGTCTCGACCAGTTTCGGGTTGTCGGCAACCAGGCGCCCTACCCCCGTCAACAATGGCTCCAGCCCCACCACCAACGCGCCGACAGCGGGGGCCAATGCCGCGTCAATGGAGGCGGAAACCTTGCTCATCGAATCGCTGAAGACATTCATCGATTGCGCAGCGCTTTGGGGAGCATTCGGCATATCGACGCCTTTTGCAGCCTCACCGACCTCGGCCAGCTTGCCCTTGAACGCGTCGGACGCCTTGATCCCCTCCACGAACGGCGTGATCACACTGCCGCCCTTGAACAGACCGCTGATATCCAGTTTGCCGAGGCCGGCCCGTTCAAGGTTGTTTTTGAAGCTGTCGACCTTCGAGACGAGGGCTTTGAGCTTGGGTGACAGTTCATCGATGCCGGTCAACAGCACCGATTTTGTTATCGTGTTTTCGTCTGCCATCACTGCACCTGCTGCATCGCATTGATCCGTTGCGCGTGCTCCAGGGATTCGCGGAGCACATCCAGTGGCCTGGCCATCATCTGTTCGGGGTCAACCTTCCAGAACCAGGCCAGGTCATAGGCGACTGCGATCAGGTCGGTGATGGCTCCGACGCCGCACTCATGAAAAAACTCGCGACGGCCCAGCTCAATGCGTTGAGGTCAGCCAGGTCCAACTGGTTGACCGACGACGGCGGGATACCAGCGCAGACCGCGATGTATTTGGCCGCGACGTCCATGTCGAGGCTGACCTCTTCGCTCTTGTCGATCTTGTACGGCAGCGCCTTGATTGCCCGCACTTCCTGCACCGTCGGACGGCGCAGGTTGAGTTCGGTCAAAGGCTCGCCGTGAGCTTCGATCGCAACCTGAAGCTTCACGGCGCCGCTCATTGCCAGGTCCCCTTGATGCCTTCGAATTTCAGTTCGATGGTGGCGTCATCGCCTTTGGAAACCGGCTCTTCGATCAGGTAGGCACCGGCCAGTACGTAGACTTTGCCGTTGCTGAATTCGCAGGTCACGGTCATGTCGGTGCCGGCGATCAGTTGCTTGAGCGGGAAGTCCGCGGTGTGCAGCGCCGTCACTTTGAACGACGGTGCGACGTCGGTTTCCTTGTAGAAACCCGGTACGACGGTTTCGCGTTTGGTGGACATCAGTGGCGCTTCGCAGCCGCCGTTGATGGTCAGTTGAGCGCCGTCCACTTTGACGTAGCAGGTGCCCGCAATCAGTTGACCCATGGTGTTTCTCCCTTCAAATAAAAAGCCCACGCGGGGTGGGCTGAAATCACATACTCAAACGCAGTTTTTAAGCGGCGGCGTCGTACTGCAGGCGGAATTGGTTGAGCAGTGCGAACACCCGCAGGCCGTTGATGTAATCCGGCGGGAACAGCACGTTGACCCGGCTCGGGTCCTGCACGTCGCGCTCGACAATCAGGTGCTCGGCGAACAGCTCGGCGTTTTCCACGTGGCCTTCCAGTTCGAGTTTGGCGTACTGGGCAATCAGTTCACCGCGAATGGTGCTCGGGGTGACGATTGGCTGGCCGGCGCCGAAACGGGTGCCGTCGGAGGCCAGTTTGTGGCGACCGTATTTGCTGGTGATCACGCTTTGCAGACGACGCACGATAAACGCCGACTGGTGCATGGTTTCACTGTCCAGGTAGGAGTTGTCAGCCTGGCCGTAAGCGTTTTTCTGATAGGTGGTGATCGAACGCTGGATGCGCACGTAGCCACCTTCGTAGTACGCGGTGGCGATGCCGTAGTTGAGCAGCGACTGACGCTCGGTCAGGGTGAAACGTTCGCTGGCCGGTGCCGGGTCAAGACCTGGCAGGCTGCCGCTTTGCGTCGGACGGCTGGCGTCGGCGGAGATGAACACCGAGGTGCGCGCAGCCAGTGCCGCGGCCTGGACCCAGAACGGTTGTGGAACGCCCGGCTCCAGCGCCTGAATGGTCATGTGCTGGTCGTTGCGCACCTGGCCTGCGGCAACCAATGTGCCGAGGGTGCCGCGCTTGGCGCTGTAGACGTGACCGAACAGTTGCTTGGCCCAGGACCAACGACCGGTGCTGTCATCCATGACGGCTTGCCAGGTGTTGAGGGTGCTCAGATCCGAGAACGGCATGCAGATGAACTCGAACGGCTCATCGCCCAGCGCCGCCACGGCAGCGACCTGGTCCGGCACACCGACGCCGCCGGTCATGGCGGTAACAGCAGCGGTCAGGCCGGCTGGGGTTTCTTCGCCGTTGCTCTTGCCCAGGCGATTGAATTGCAGGCTGATGTCGTTGCCGCTGTCGCCGGTCCATTTGGCGCTCAGGGTCACGACACCGTCGGCCGCAACCGCAGACAGCGGCAGGTCCGCCGAGGCATTGATTTTCAGCGCCAGCGCGGTGGCTGCTTGAGCCGCGGTGAAACCGCTGACGATGGACGCCTGAACGCGAACGCCGCCGACGTACAGGTTGAGCACTCCGCTTTGGGTCGCTGCGCCGGTCAGGGTCACCACACCCTTGGCAATGCTGCCGGTGGTGTTGTGCAGCGGCAGGCACCAGATCTCGCCGATCGGGTCGGTCTTGCGCCAGGTTTCGTACATCGAGGCCAGCATCGAGCCTTGGCCGCCAATGCTCTTGGCCAGTGCAACGCTGGACACCAGCACCAGCTTGCCGACGTCGGCCGGGGCGATGTTGTCGTTGACCTGGGCGACGATCAACCGGCGCATGGCCGACGACGCGCTATTGGCTGCCGAATTGTCCATCTCGGCGTAGAACAGCGGAACACGAATGTCCGCGGGGATGTTGCTGAATCCGATCGCCATTATTTGGCTCCCTGTGGTTTTGCCGCTTTCACGGCTTTGGTAGTGATATCGCCATCGGCCAAACGTCGACGCCACCAGGCGTTGTCCGGCACTTCACGGCCCTCGAGGGGCAACAGATCGCCCGCTTCCGGGTCCGGCACGACACGGCCAGGGGCCGGCAGCACGGTGATGCGTTTGCTCATGGGGTTACATCTCCAGAGAAAGTCAGTTCCAGGCGCCCGTCGGGCCCTGGGCGTTTCAGATTGGGGTCGGCCGGATCGATCGCATCGACCCGCACGGTGACCCCGGTAAAGGACGACAAACCGTCCAGTTCACGCTCGTGCCAGCTCTCCGCGGGTTGCCCCGGCAGATTGCGGCCAAGCTGGAATTCAGTGAAAAAGCGCAAGCGGTACAACGCACGGCTGCTGATGGAAACCAGCTCGCCGCCTTCGTATTCGATGGCCTCGTAGTCAGTTCCGGGCTTGAAACCCACCAGTGCGCGCCACAGTTCGGCGCGCAGGTCGTGCAACAGATCCAGCGCTTTTGTAGCGTCGGTGGTGTCGAGCACCAGGGTCACTTCGAAGCGGTCGCGGATCGGTTGCAGGGACAGGTTTTGCGCCAGGCTTTTGCTGGCCACGTCGGCGATGGGGACGACGTAGGCGCAAGGCGTGGTGAGCGGGTTGTTGGCTTGCAGAGTGGCGAGGTCGATGCCGGCGGCGATTCGATTGGCCAGGGTTGGGCATTGCTCACGCAACTGCGTGAGGATCGGAGTGATCTTCATGGAGGTGCTCCATAATTTTATGAAAGGCGCTGCTCGTGTAGGAGCTGAGCTTGCTCGCGATGGCGGTGAGTCAGGCGACATTGCTGCTGGATATGCCGGCCTCTTCGCGAGCAGGCTCGCTCCCACAGGGGATCTCGGTTCAATGCAGGTTCTGAGCCTGACGCGGAGCAAACTGTGGGCTTGCGCGCGAAAGCGGTGGGTCTGGTGATATCGATGTTGGATAGGCTGCCGTCTTCGCGAGCAGGCTCGCTCCCACAGCGGCTTTGCGTCAGGCCTTGGCGTCGAGGCAGGTCGCTTCGATCTTGCAGCGATAGCTGTCTTTGCGATCGCCGCTGGCGGTGACCTTGTCGATCGACCAGCGACCGCGCATGAAGTCCGGCCAGGTGGGGTCCAGCAGTACGATGCCTTCGGCGGACAATTGCGGATTGCCAGGGCAGTCGATCTTCACCTTGAGCGCTTCGCGCATCATCCGGCGGGTTTCACCTTCGGCGGCGGCCTTGGCGTCGTCGGCACTCTGATAGCGTTGACGCAGGGTCTTGAACGGCGCGATCCCGCTCTGCTCCTCGCGCACTTTTCCAGCCGCCGCGTCCCACCACGTGGTCTTGCACCCCTGGTATTTCGCCCGGGCGGTTTCATCCAGGATGGCGGAGATAAAGGCGTTATCACCTGGGCGATTATTGGTCGTCACCGACAGTTTGATGGTGGGCAGCACTTTGCCCGACAACGACTTCGCCTGCCCTTTTCGCGCCAACACATACAGCTCGTTGACTGGCTTGGCGACGGCGTCATGGATCCAGGCCAACCGGGTCAGGAAACCCATATCGGTTTCGTTGGACTGATCGATGTGCGCGATTTTCATCAGCGACAGCTCCGGGGCTACACGAGGAGAAAAGCCGTGCCTGGATGTCAATTCACGAAATAGCGCGCCCAAGGTCGTCGGACCATGACTGACTGATCGGCGCTGCTTGAAACCGGTCTGGTCCGCCGCACTGAACGGCGCCGCCATGGCCACCAGCGTCAGTCGCAGGGGAAATAACGTCGGCGTCAGCCGGGTAATGACGAACTGGCCTTTATCCACCAGCCCAGACTCCAGATAACCGACCTGCAGGCCAATTTTTCCACCCAGGCTGGGTAGCCCTTCAAGCCCTTCCAGACTGATCGTAAGGGTCAGTTGATCGGACTCGATCCCCGCCGCATCGACGTGCGTCCAGGAAAGCAATCGTTCGTTGAGCAGCGCAGCATTTGCGCCGTAAATTTCCACCGAAGGAGTGAAACCCAGTGACATGCAGCCTCCTTAATCCCAGGCCGAAACCGGTGTGGGTGCAACGGGTTTTGAATCCACTTCCGGCAGCACAACCCACACCCCCGCCGGTAATACCGGGGCATATTCAGCCAACCCCGGATTGAGACGCCAAAGCGCTGCCTCGACGGCATCGTCACAACGCTCCAGCTCGCGGTACAGCAACAGATTCACTGAATCACCAGCAATACTCCGAACCCTACGCATTGGCGAACTCCGTCAAATCGATGATCCAATCGACCACCATCGCAGTGCCGTCATCAATGATGAAGGACTGGGTTTCCGACACATTGGTTATTTGCCACAAGCCCCAATTGCGGCCGATGCCGTCAACCAGGGGCAACGGGATGCGCAAGGCCTGCAACGTACGCAGCTCATCAAGCCGATCCATGGCGGTCGCGTACATCGACTTGCCGGTTATCTTCAGTACTTGCAGGCCTTGGCCAACCTGACTGGACTTGGGTTTACTGGTAAGGATGTCGATGCTCTTCCAGCCGCCATCCGACGTGTGAACCAAGTTGTTGTAAGCGAAGTTTCTGGACAGCCCGAAGATGAAACTGCCCAAGGCCATTTGCTGACGCATCACGTACCTCCGTCGGTCAGGGCCGCATCACTGCGCATCGCGAGTGAGTCGGGCATGGACATGAGTCCGAATTGGCTGGAAATCTGTTGCGCGACCAGATTGGCCAACTGAGTGGCACTGGCTTGATCCTGACCGTTGATGTAGATGTTCGCGTTAACCGTATTTTGTTGGTTGCTCGTCTGGGCACTGCTGAGATCCTTTGCGACCTCACCCGGAGCGGCAAGTTGATCAGTAGGTGCGGCGAGCTTTTCACCCAACCACTCCCCTCCCCAACTCCCCGCCATACCACCCAGCAAACCACCAATCACGCCACCAACCGCCGTACCCAAAACAGGCACCACGCTGCCGATCATGGCGCCGGCAGCCGCGCCAGCATAAGTACCGGCGAGCCCACCACCGGCATTGCCCAATGCCCCACCGACGGCCTTGGTATCGCCCTCGCGCAGCCCTTTGACGAGATCGTAACCAGCGCTGAGCAGCCCCAGCGGCGCGATGCGTTTAGTGACCGCCGAGCCCATTCTGGCCGCACCCAGCAAGCGGCTCTTGGTCGACATGGGTGCCAGACTGGCAACGCTTCCGGGGACGGGGTTGATCGCGGCTTTTCTCGCGGTCGTGACTTTTCCGGTCCTGGCGCCTCGAGGTGATTTTTTGCCCTTACGCCCGCTGCCCTTGGCGGTGCCCATCGGATCACCGGCCTCGGGAATCTGTCGCGCACCGGCCAGAACCAGAAGCTTTGTTGCCGCAGCAGTGATGGCTGACGCCATCGCGACTTTGATTTCGGCGCCGCGCGCCAAGGCGATAGCCCCTGCGAGCAGCAGCAATCCCGCGGTGGTTTTGGGTTGTGCTTCAGCAACGCCGCTCAAGCCATTGGCCAACGCGCGGAGCGATACCATTAAGCCATCAGTCAATGGTGCCAGGGCATTACCACCCGCGGCGAACATCCGGTTTTTACTCGCATCCAGCGCATTCCAGCGCCCTTGGGAGGTTTCTCCTAGTGCTTCGGCGGTTTGCGCGACGGAGCCTGCGAACTTCGGCAACGCCCCGTCTTTAGTTCTCTCGGACACCTGCAGAAAAGTTTTTGGACATCCTCCGGTTTTTTCAGCAACTCAAGAGTTGCCCCGTTATCGTCGAACAGAGTCTTCGTCAGCGACTGCTGTTCTGGCTCAGGTTTTTTCTTCAGTGCTTCAAGCACCAGGTTAATCGTTCCCAATGGATCCGTGCGCAGGCCGTCGGCCACCATCGTGGGATTGAATCGGGAGTCCAGTTCTGTCCAGGCCTTGCGTTGCTCCGGTGAAGCCGCATCCCCCTTGGCCAACCCCGAGGTGAAACTTTTCAACGCCACACCGGCACCGGCCTTGTCTGCGCCGCTATTGAGGAACGCCGCAGCGAGAGCCGCCACCTGTTCAGGCGTCAAGCCCGAGGCGATGCCAGCTTCGCCACTTTGCTGCACCACCGAGCCAATATCGGCCGCTTTGACATTCAGGCCACTGTTGCCAAGATGGTTGGTCGCATCCGCCAGGCTCAGGCTTTGTCCCCTATCGAGCTTCATCGCCGTGCGCCAGCCCAGCAGCATCTCACTGGCGGCCTTGACGTCGAGACCGAATGCCGACGCCGTCACCGCACTATCGCGGGTGAAATTTAGTAGATCGTCCTGCTTTTTGACCGGGTCGGGCCCGCCCCCGATACCCGCTTTTGCCGCCGCCAACTCAACCTGGGCCAGTTGAACTACGGTTGCCCCACTTGGAGCAACTTGCTTGTCGCTGGCCACTATCTGGTTGGCTTGCGACAGTTTCTGAAGCTGAATATTGTCCAGCTTCAGCACCTGATTGAGCTCAACCATCGCCAACTCGGAGGCCATCGCAGACTTGAGCAAATCTGGCGGTGCACGCTGATCCACCTCGGCGTTGAGCTTTGACTTTGGCTCACTGCTAGCAGCAGGCACCGAAGTATTCGCCTTGAGCAACGACTGCTGCGACGCCAGGGCACCGTTCAGCGATGCCAACGTTTCTCGCAGCTTTTCCTGCTCAACCACCAATAGGCGAATGTCGAGGCTGGCGGTAGTCAGCGCCAGGTTCAGTTCCAAGAAAGGTTCATTGGAGCTGGCAAGCCCCGGCGTTGCAGACGCACTGCCGAGTTGCGGTCGCTCAATGCGATTTATCTGCGCATCGGGCGGCGAATACTTACTCTCTGCCATCCCGCTTTACTCCTGTTTCACGCCAAGGCGAGTGATCGCGATGTCGTAGCGGCGCAAGGCCTTGCCGACGTCCCATTCCAGAATTTCCGCTTCATTTACCAGGTAAATGAGCGGCACCACATCGAGGATTACTTCGATGTCGCGCTCCGAAAGAAGTCCGCCGGTTTGTTTAAAAAATCGTCGATGCGTACCTGAAGCTGTGTCCAGTCGGGCACGGTCAACAGGTCCAGATCGGGCAGCATCAGCCCGGTGCAATGGGCGGTGATGAACTCGGCGCGTTCTTTGGCCGTTTTAAGCTTTTTCATCGCTTTGGTGGCGCGCAGCACTGGCATTTCCAGGGTCAGCGCGGTCAGGCTGCGGCCCCCGCTTTGAGCGGTTGCAGCAGTTGCACTTGATCGGGGTCGCTCGCTGTTTCGCCAGCTTCGGCGTCCTGTGCCAGGAAGTACGAGGCCGGGCGAGTCGACATTTCGTGCACGTACTGCGCGATGCTCACGTAGTCCGGGCGTTTGAGCTGATCCAGTTCCTTGACCGACAGGCCGGTGGCCAGTTTGGCCAGTTCGAAGAACTGATCGTCCTCATCGTCGCCGGCACGGGCCAGGGCTTCTTTCTGCGCGGCGTAAAACAGCGGTTTGAGTTGGATCTGCTCGATCTGCGACTGGTCGTCGGCGGCGATCGGCGACAGCAAGACGTGAACGGGAGGCGTCCAGGACATGAATGAATTCCTTGGTGGATCGTGGGGAGGTGTTGCGTAATGCCGGTTAGCGAATGCAGATCTGAGGGCTGGCAAAGACCCTGTAGGAGCGAGCTTGCTCGCGATGGCGGCAGGTCAGTCAACATCAATGCTGGATGTGCCGGCCTCTTCGCGAGCAGGCTCGCTCCCACATGGATCGCATTTAACTGGCGAGTGTTGCGGGGTTTACGGCAGCAACACGGCGCGGCGCGCATCACCGAGGATGTCGACGCCGTTGAGCATGAACTTCTGGGTGCGCACGTCGATGTCGATCACCGGGATGCCGTTTTCGAGACGGTTGTAGGTGCGGCAGGTGAGTTCAAGCGTGGTAATCGGCTTATCGGCCATCTTGACCGCCGATTCGCTCAAGGACTTCAGCTTGCCGCCAACGGTGTGGTAGGTGAACCAGGTATTGCCGTCCTGATCCTGACCGGCTTCGCGCACGTTCAGCAGAATGTCGTCACCCAGTTTTACACCCAGGGCCAGCATGACTTCCGGGCCCATGCCTTGCAGCATCAATGTGGCTGTCAACACAGAGGCACTTTTGACCATGTCCTCGCCGATAAAACGCCCGCCCGTCATCGTTTCCATTGCGAAGTCGATCTTTGGCGGGGCGAAACTTTCCACCGTCGCCGACAACGGCAGGCCCTGCAGGGTGGCCGCGATGGCCTGTCTTACACGGTTGGTAAACATTAGAGAACATCCTCCAGGAACTGCTCGATGATTTCATCGCGGGCGTTGAGTTGGTAAACCATGTGTTCGTTCGGCGCGTAACGGCCGTAGTCGATGACGATGAACCAGGTGCCGTTCTTGTACTTCTCGACACTGTTCAATTCCGGGTGCAGGTACACGCTGCCGCCAGGGATGGTTTCATCGGCGACCAGGGTTTGCAGCCAGTCGTTGATGCGCTTGACCTCCTGGTCCATGAACGACTTGGTCAGGTTCTTGGCCATGGCTTTCTGGCCGGCTTTCACCAGCTTGCGGCTGATCGCATCTTCCAGGCCGACGTAGCTGATGAACTTGCCGGTGATCGAACGGTTACCCAACAGCGAGAAGCCGCCGAGGACAGTACGGGCGTAGTAGCTGATGCCGTAGCGGTTGAGCAGATCACCTTCGGTGGAGGTGTCGAGGATGTTGTATTCCACGACCCGCGACACGTCCTCGGCGTAGGTCACCTGGTTGCCCGGCTCTCCCACTGCTTGACCTTGGCCAGTGCCGCGATGGCCAGGCTCGATGGTGCCAGGAACACGTTTTTCTTCGCCGCCTTGGAGTACACCGCCGGCATGTTGTGCACCAGCAGGCAACGGTCGAAACCGAGGTCATCGCCGCCCAGGTCCTTGCTGTACGTCACTTGATCAGCGACCGCGGCGTCCTTGCCGTCGAGCACTACGCGAGCCTTGATGCGCTTGCCGAACGAAGCGAATTCGCTGGCCACCGCCTTGGTGCCGGTGAAGCCCGGTGCACCAATGATGGTCAGGTCTTCCGGCACACCGCTCAGCGCGGCCAGGCCCAGTTTGCGGCCGGTCACCGGCTCGACACCGCCGATCACGTTGTTCGCGGTGTCCGCCGGGGTCGTGCCCTCTTCGACGATGACCACGTAAACCGGGACCTTCACCACTTTCAGGATCTGGTACACCGCCTGGTACAACGTGCCCGACTCGGCGCCGGTCGGATCGAGCAGCCCCTGAGTGGTGAAGCTGTTGATGCGGAACGGCGAATTGCGCGGAATCAGTGGATCGGCATTCGGCGCAGTGCCAACCAGGCCAATGACGTTGTCACCCAGGCCACCCATGGCCTCGGGGGATTCAGTGGCATTGACGGTGATGCCGTTGTGCTCGAAGTTCAAAACCTCAGCCATGTTATTCAGCCTTCTTGGCAGCGGCCTGTTCGGCCGGGGTGGATGTGGATTTCAGCGCCAGGCGACCGGCGCTGAGCAGTGCGTTGGCTTCGACGTCGAGCAGGTCGAGCTCCTGGCCAGCGGTTGACCAGTGGCCACGTCCAACGGGGAACGGGACGAGGACGGTGTAGGTTTGGCGTTCTGCCATTTGGGTTTCTCCAGAGACGAAAAAGCCCCTTTTTTAGGAAGGGGCTGTTGGGTGTTGATTGGCGGATAAGAAAACGCCCCGGCGGTGCGTTTATTGGGTGTGTTCGGACATCCAGGACGGAGCCGCAGGGCGGTGCTCGCTCAATGGAAACTCTCCAGCTTCCGGCCAATTTCGAAGCGTACGGCGATAGGTTTGCAGCTCCGCGTACTGCGTCGTAGAAAGTGTGGTTGCGACACCTTCCTCTTGTTCGTCACGGTGTCGCACAACCAGTGAGTCAGTTCCCGCCAACTGGACATCTCGCCAAATTCGCTCGTTGTCTGCCAGCTCTTCAGCAGACAACGGTGGTGGATCGACCAATATTGGGTAACCATCAGATTGACGTGCAGCTACCTTCTTGGGGCTGACCGATAGGCCATGAAGGATGTCCTGCCAATATCCCAAAGGAACCTCCAAAACATCATCCGGAATATCTTCGCCATTAAGGCTAGGTTGATAAGCGCCACAGGTACTCGGACTGAAAAAAATCACTTGATCACTCATTTAATACCCCACTGCACGCCAATGCACAGCCCAGTTAACGCCCGGCTGGCCGGCCAGATTTTTTATTTTTAAAGTGCACCCCTGCTTCGTTTGACTTCCCGAGGCCAGAATGACGACAGCAATGTCACCGCCTTCATGGTTACCGACTATTGAACTGAACCCGACAGGAAAAGAAATGGGAAACGTGACATAAACATTCCCACTGGCATCCGCTTGACCTATCCCCCACTGGTCCAGCATTCCACTAGGATTTGCTTGATACCCGCTAGCCTTTAGACTCGATTTGAATAGTGGTGAATATTTGAGTGCTGCATCCCCTGTATCCAGGCTCCAGCCTGGGGCAAGCAGTAAACGTCTAAAGACAGCCATCGTTTGTGCCGCGATTGGAAGAAACCCCTGCGTACCGTTTTGAGTACCAAGCGTTTCACTGCTCCTGGTTTTTACAGTAACTCCAGCGGTACTGAAAATGGTGACTAGGCCCCCTGGGGGTACTGTTGTCCAATCAGGAAGCGTCGCAGTAGCGGGCACTGTGAAGATAGTAAGCTTGCCTATATCTGAAACAGTAAGTTGCTTGTCACCATCGTAATTGGTTTGCCCTGCATAGCTGCCCAGTGCCCGCTGTACATACTCGGTGGTCGCCAATGTTGTGTCATTGCTAAACACATCCGGCGTTGGAGCTTTAGGCCGATCAATGAATACAGGCGAAGCAAGAGGAGCAAATCCGTTGCTGACATTCTGAAATGCCAGATTGGTCGCCCCCAGCACAATCAAGCCATCCGTGACTAGTTGCCACCGCGTATCTGCCTGCGAGCCCCCTCTTCGACTGAAACAATCAGGCCGGAAGTAACTTTCAAACCGGTATCGGCATCCTTGGCACGAACCCATACATCGTCAAAAGCAATATAGATACCGTTATCTTTTGCTAAAGTCTGGTTCTTGACCAACACCCGATCGCCAGAAACAACAGCAACACCATCAATAGTTTGTGCGTTGCTTAAAACGATATTCGCAGTGGTCGCAACTCGAGCCGACTGCTTTGTGTCCAGCTTCGCGAGTTCGTCAGCGACATAATTCGTCACCCACGCACGAGTCGCTTTGACCACCGTGTCATCGATCAACAGCGTCACCAACGCCGCATTACTGGTCTCGAAAATCGAGCGAATGTAGAACTCCTTTCCCGAACCTGACGTCGCCAACACAGGTTTAAACGACTCCGGATATTTAACGATGGCGTACAAAATCCCGGTATCAGTCCAGATCCCGGCCTCCCGCACATACCACCCGCCAACATCCGGCGGAATGGTCACTTCAGCCAGCAACCAGCTCGGGTTTTTTTCATCCTGGAACAATGCATTGAGCGGCCCGCGCCACACTTCGCGCTTGAGCGCAGTGTCGGTCGCCGCCGGGTTGTAAACCGCACCGGCGCCGTCACCGACGGAAATCTGTGACAACTTGATCGGCAGGCCCGCCGCTTTGCAGGCAGTTTCGTAGGCAATCCCCGCGTTGGTGAGCAGGGTGTAATAGTCGGCCATTTAGGACCCCTGAGGATAAATAGTGGAGGTTTCGACGGCATAGAGCCCGGCGGCCATAAAGACCTGGCCCGAGGCTTCAAGCCCTTCGATGACAATCGGGTACACCGTGGTCAGTTCGCCGCACAGGGTGGCGGCGCCGATAACGTGACTGCCGAAGGCGCTCAGGCCCACAGAGATGATCAAGGTGTCGCGTTCGCTTTTGGCGTCGGCCAGGCGTCGATCAAGACGCGCATCGATGTCTTCGCTGTAGGGCTGCTCGGTGAAGGCCCTGACGGAAAAACTGTAAGGTTGGCCGGGCGGTGTTTGCTCGTACCAGGCGAGCACTTCGGGTTGCAGTTGCAAGCCTTTGGCAGCGTTCTCCAGTGCCTTTCGAGTACCGGCCTGCCGGGCGGTGGGCCAGGCGAGCTCTACCGTCAAACGCTTTTCAGCTTCACCAGCCTCCGAACTCCACTCGCTGACCCCGCGATCCGCACCGAGGTACGGCAGGAACGACAGCGGTGTTGAGGCGGGGTTCATCAGTTCGGGAAATGGCGGATCGATGCGATCAAGCATTCGACCGAAACCAAGATCAAGCGCCCTTTCCAGCGCTGAACTGTTGGCCGGCAACAGGCTAGGACGAGGTGTGTCGTTACTCATAACGTATCCACCTCGACCTCGACGTCCGTGCAGTACGGGGCCTGGAAAGCCGTGGTCACAATCGGCACCAGCGGCTCAAGGATTTGCAGTTGAACCGCGCCGGCACTGTGCAGCGTGTAGTCGATCCAGCTCGGGTCGACCCGCCCTTCCAGCCGATGACAAGCATCGGCATACGCCTGTAACTGCTGTTGCGCGGCGACTTTGGTCAGCCCCGAATCCGGGCCAGCGTTGATCTTCGCCACCACGCGGATTTTGTAGTTCTTGATTTGCGCGCCTTGCACCGTGACGTGATCGGTTTCCGGGCATACATCCGGTCGTGCAAAGTGCTGGCGAACACCATCGAGCAACGCGGCGGCCGGCGTGCCATCGCCCTCCCTTGCAAGCACCGTGACCATCACTTCACCCGGCGCCGTACGACGTCCGTTGCCATCCTTGACCTGCGCCGCGAAGCCGTCCGGGTCGAAGGTGTAGATGACTGTCACCACACCCGCAGCGGCGCTTTCCACTTTCACCGCTGGCCGTTCGCCGAGGGTGAACACCTCCCGGCGATACTGCATCCGCGAACCGGCTGCCGGTGCATGCGGCGCCAGGTAGTAGCGCAACCGGGCGTCATCGTCGCTTTCGAAAACCGGCGGGATGGATGGGTACGCCGCCGGGTCGCCCGGGTCCAGCAACTGACGCTCAAGCCCCATGTCCGCCAGGCGAGCATCGAGGTTGCTGCCCGTGGCCCACCAGGCCAGCATCTGCTTGATGCGGGCGTTGTATTTGCGTTCGTGGGTTTGCAACCGCACACAAAAGGCCTCGAGGGCCAGGGTCAGCAACTCGCTTTGGTTTTCCAGGCTGACCACAAGCTTTGCCGCACTCTCGGGGGAGCGGGCGCCAACGTAGTCCACGACGAAGGTCTTGAACTCTGCGAGCAGGTCCTCAAACACCTCGACGGTGACAATCGAAGGTTCGGCCAATTGATTCTGGCCAGGTATCAACATACTCATGCCACCACCTCAAAGGTTTGTTGGCGGTTTTTCCAGGTACCGGCGAAGCGCAACAACAAACCGGCACCGTGTCGACTGGCCACAATGACCTGGGGCTCAAAATCGTCGATGCCGTTGTGCCTGTTGTAGAACGCTTGGGCGGCGTGGCTTTGCGCAAGGATCAGCAGATCGTCGCCGAGGTTCTGCCCCAGCAGCTCAGTGATTTGGCAGCCATACAAAGGACGCTTCTGACGGGTGCCCAAGGGCGTCGTCAGCGCCCGGGTCGCACGCTGCACAAACTGCAGCCAGTCGTCGACCGTTGCTCCGGTGTCTCTATCGATTCCGATCATGGGAAAACTCTTTATGCCGGACTGATGACGCGGCCCTGGTGATCCACCACCGGGCCGCTCAGGTGCACACCGGACGCGTCGAGCAGCAAGCCGACCGCGCCCAGTTGCAAGGTGATCGCCTGGGGCGTCATGGCCAGTCGGGCGGGGCCGATGCTCAGCTCCAGCGATTCGCGAGAACCGGAGAATGCCGCCGGGCCGTTCGTCCAGTGCAAGACATGGCTGGCGTCGTCGTAGCTGCTTTCCGTGCCGTCCTGATAGAGGCGACGCGTCAGCGAAGCCTGTGTCGAGACCGGCGGAAATTGACCGCCGTTAAGGCCGAACAGCGCCACCGACTGGCCGCCGCCCTCGCCGCCGCCATGGTTCAGCAGCAGGCATTGCTCGCCCACGGAAGGGATCCGCGACTCGCTCTGTGCCCCGGCGCTAGGGTTAAAAAAACGGATCGCCGGGGTCAGCAATTCACCATGGCTGACCTTGCAGGTGTTGCTGGCTGCATCGACCTGTTGGCACACGCCGATGCGACAAAAGCTGTCGGCGCGCCGATACAGGTCTTCAAGCTCGGTCTCCATCTGCGCCAGTCGTTCGATGATCGGGCCCAGTTGCATACGTAGCAGCGCGTCAAACATGGCTAGCCCTCGAGTGCGGTGTATTGATCCGGGTCGTCGATGTTCGACACTTCCCAGGTACGGGCGAATTTCGGGATCCCGGTCGGGTCCTCCAGCAGCAGCGGCCCGAGGTACAGCGTCTGGGTGAATGAAACGGTCCAGGCGTTGTATTGCCGTGTATTGCGGATGAACGTGGAGGCGATGCCATCAATGTCCATCGGCAGGTCACATTGATCACCCGGCAGCTTCCAGCGGTTGTCGGTGACGAGGTTTTTCAAGTCACTGGCCAGGTCGCAAGTGACCAACCCCGCAGAGGGCAACACGGCTTGCAGCGACACGGTCAGGACATGGGCGATGCGTCCGCTATTGGCACGCTCGCCTGGCGCATCGTGTTCGATCGTAATCAGTACCTGGGGCGAATCGCCGGTGCTGTCGAAGTCTTGAGGACTGCCGACCTTCACGCTGGGAATGGCGATGCGCAATGCTTCGGCAATAGCGGAAACAAGCTGCGAAGGTTTTTCGATGACAACGGGCATTAGTGACCTCCTGTGCCGCCGTTTTATTGTTGATCCGGACGCGGCGGGACGTCACAGACACCGATGCGCTTCGCAGCCCAGCGTTCGTAAAGCCCGATGGCCACATCCGCCCCAGCCATCGCCGTAAGGCAGCCAAACGCACACGCGGTCCAGATCGACACGCCAGCGGCGTACAGCAACATGATGGCGGAGACCCCGCAGATCACGCAGGCCCCGGAGCGCAATGCCAGGCGCCGCAACAGCGCCCAGCCTCGGGCGCCTTCCTTGTCGGCCCGCCACATTTCGCCGGATACCCCGCCCACCAGGGCGAGGACGATGACCAGCCAGATCGGCATGTCCGCTAACGCTTGTTGCTCGTTTGTCATGTCACGCCTCCTGGGGGTGATTGATGAGTGGTATGTAGTGGATTCAAACGTTGTCTCTTGAGGTAGGCATTCCAAAAAGCCCGGCGCTTGGCCGGGCTTTTCAGTAATGCGGTCCTTTGCCTTCCTTTCGTCCTGTGTACAAAAAAGGAAGCTGACTTTTCGGCGCTACTGGCGCGGTACGAGCCCATTCAAATTGTTTTTCCGACCGCGGTCCCTGCCCGCCGGATAACTGCTTCTGGTGCTTTACGCTGCACACCCGGTCAGTTGCCAACCCTCTGAACCGTTGAGGCCGGTTCATCGCTGCCTTTGTGGTGGAACTAAAGAGCTTCGTTTCGAGCCGCTTTGTTGAGCGGCTTGGGACAAAGAATATGCGTTGATGCATATACAGTCAATGCATAAATGCATTTATTTATGCACTTGCAATGCACATCCGCATAAAAGCCCCGCAGGCATTGGCGCGGATGGTTTTATGCAGGCGAAAAAAAACCCGCCGAGGGGCGGGTTTTAGCGGACGGCGGTAAGGTTAGCGGGCGTACATGCCCCACCAGAAGACGTGACCGAGGATGACAATCTGCTCTTCCTGGATTTCCTGGAAGGTGTAGTCCTCATCCGGATGCTCATCGCGATTGAAGCTGCGCAGACGGATGCCGGTCGGCAGGCGATAAAGCTGTTTCACCCGCAACTGGCCGTTATGGTTGATGGCGTACAAGTCACCATCGACGATGTCGCCAATCGCGCATTTGCCGGCATTCACGCCGACGGTGGCGCCGTCGCGCAGGACCGGCAACATGCTGTTGCCGCGCACTGTCACGCATTTGGCCTGGTCGAACTGCACCCCGTTGTGACGCAGACTGCGCTTGCCGAAGCGCAAGCTGGAGCGCTCGCTTTCTTCGATGACGAATCTTCCTGATCCTGCAGCCAATTCAACCTCGCGAAGAAAGGGAACCGACACCTCGTCATCATCGACCGGGGTATCGTCGTCCCACAAGCTTATGTCCTTGAGTTCGGAATGTAGTTGATCGCGCGCGCCAGCGGCAGCCGGCGCGACATCTGCGCGCCCGCGCAACTGATCGGTGCTCACGCAGAAGTACTCGGCAATCTTCGAGATGTGTTTATCCGAAGGATCGACGATCTTCCCGCTGAGGATCCGCGAGAGTGTGGATTGAGGCACGCCGGTGCGACGGTGAAGCTCCGTGGGGGAGATCCCGTGCTGATCGAGCAGTGCTCTTAAGACGGTAGATACGTTGCGTTTTTGCATAACGCGAATAGTGCTTGATCTTTTTTCTGGAAGCAAATGCATAAACGCATAAAACGCATGAAACGCGAATAAAAAGCAGACATGTGCCGCAAGCCTTTGATGCCTGCGTCCGGCGGACCGCTCATGTTAACCTTGCGCCCATCGCGGAAAAGCCGGGCCGATGCCCCTCCTTTGCCCTACACCTTTCAACGAGTTTTCCTGATTTCCAATGAATAAAGCTATCTCCGATCTGTCCTCGCACACGCCGATGATGCAGCAATACTGGCGCCTGAAGAACCAGCACCCTGACCAGCTGATGTTCTACCGCATGGGTGACTTCTACGAGATCTTCTATGAAGACGCGAAGAAGGCCGCCAAGTTGCTGGACATCACGCTGACCGCCCGCGGGCAGTCGGCTGGTCAGGCGATTCCGATGTGTGGGATTCCTTACCACGCAGCCGAAGGTTACCTGGCCAAACTGGTCAAGCTCGGCGAGTCGGTGGTGATCTGTGAGCAGGTCGGCGACCCGGCCACCAGCAAGGGACCAGTGGATCGTCAGGTGGTGCGGATCATCACGCCGGGTACTGTCAGCGATGAAGCGCTGCTGGATGAGCGTCGGGACAACTTGATCGCGGCGGTGCTGGGTGACGAGCGTCTGTTCGGTCTGGCGGTGCTGGACATCACCAGCGGCAACTTCAGCGTGCTGGAAATCAAAGGCTGGGAAAACCTGCTGGCGGAACTGGAGCGGGTCAACCCGGTAGAGCTGATGATCCCGGATGACTGGCCAAAGGATCTGCCGGCGGAAAAACGCCGTGGGGTTCGTCGTCGTGCGCCGTGGGATTTCGAGCGTGATACGGCGCTCAAAAGTCTCTGCCAGCAGTTTTCCACCCAGGACCTTAAAGGCTTCGGCTGCGAGAACCTGACCCTGGCCATCGGCGCCGCCGGCTGCCTGCTCAGCTACGCCAAGGAAACCCAGCGCACCGCCCTGCCGCACTTGCGCAGCCTGCGTCATGAACGTCTGGACGACACCGTGGTGCTGGACGGCGCGAGCCGTCGCAACCTGGAACTCGACACCAACCTGGCCGGCGGTCGCGAAAACACCCTGCAATCGGTGGTTGATCGCTGCCAGACCGCCATGGGCAGCCGTTTGCTGACCCGTTGGTTGAACCGTCCACTGCGGGACTTGACCGTGTTGCTCGCGCGTCAGACTTCGATCACCTGCCTGCTCGACGGCTACCGCTTCGAGAAGCTGCAACCACAGCTCAAGGAAATCGGCGACATCGAGCGGATTCTGGCGCGGATCGGTCTGCGCAATGCCCGTCCTCGTGACTTGGCGCGTCTGCGCGACGCCCTCGGTGCACTACCCGAGCTGCAAGTGGCGATGACCGAGCTGGAAGCCCCGCACATCATTCAACTGGCGGCGACCACCAGCACCTACCCGGAACTGGCGGCGTTGCTGGAAAAAGCCATTGTTGACAACCCGCCGGCCGTCATCCGTGACGGCGGCGTGTTGAAAACCGGTTACGACGCCGAGCTGGACGACCTGCAATCGCTCAGCGAAAACGCCGGGCAGTTCCTGATCGACCTCGAAGCCCGCGAGAAGGCCCGCACGGGCCTGTCGCACCTGAAAGTCGGCTACAACCGTATTCACGGTTACTTCATCGAGTTGCCAAGCAAGCAGGCCGAGTCCGCGCCGGCAGACTATATCCGTCGCCAGACGCTCAAAGGCGCCGAGCGTTTCATCACACCGGAGCTGAAGGCGTTCGAAGACAAGGCATTGTCGGCCAAGAGCCGCGCGCTGGCCCGCGAGAAGATGCTCTATGAAGCGCTGCTCGAAGACCTCATTTCGCAACTGCCGCCGTTGCAGGACACCGCCGCCGCACTGGCCGAGCTGGACGTGTTGAGCAACCTCGCCGAACGTGCGCTGAACCTCGACCTGAACTGCCCGCGCTTCGTCAGCGAGCCTTGCATGCGTATCAGTCAGGGTCGTCACCCGGTGGTCGAGCAAGTGCTGAGCACGCCGTTCGTGGCCAACGACCTGAGCCTTGATGACAACACCCGCATGCTGGTGATCACTGGTCCGAACATGGGCGGTAAATCCACCTACATGCGCCAGACCGCGTTGATCGTATTGCTGGCGCACATCGGCAGCTTCGTGCCGGCGGCCAGTTGTGAATTGTCCCTGGTGGACCGGATCTTTACCCGGATAGGTTCCAGTGATGACTTGGCCGGTGGCCGTTCGACCTTCATGGTCGAGATGAGTGAAACCGCGAATATCCTGCACAACGCCACCGAACGCAGCCTGGTGCTGATGGACGAAGTCGGACGCGGCACCAGCACGTTCGATGGTTTGTCCCTGGCATGGGCCGCCGCCGAGCGTCTGGCGTATCTACGCGCCTACACGCTGTTCGCCACCCACTACTTCGAATTGACCGTACTGCCGGAAGCCCAGCCGCTGGTGGCCAACGTGCACCTCAACGCGACCGAGCACAACGAACGCATCGTGTTCCTGCACCACGTACTGCCTGGCCCGGCCAGCCAGAGCTACGGCCTGGCGGTTGCGCAACTGGCCGGTGTACCGAGTGAAGTGATCGTGCGTGCCCGCGAGCACCTGGGCCGACTGGAAGCCACTGCCCTGCCGCACGAAGTGCCCAAGGCAGTCAAAGGCAAGCCGGCCGCACCGCAGCAGAGCGACATGTTCGCCAGCCTGCCGCATCCGGTGCTCGATGAACTGGCTAAACTGGATCTGGACGATATGAGCCCGCGACGCGCGCTGGAAATGCTCTATACACTAAAGACACGGATCTAACGCACTTGCGTGCAAGCTGTTAGAATCTCGCGCGGTTTGGGATGCTGCTGGCTAATAGCCTGGCCAGCAGACTATCGCTCCCGAACCTGGCGACCCCAACGTGAAGGGGCTCCGCTGCCGCCGCCTGAGGAGAAAATTAGAAATGACCTTCGTCGTCACCGACAACTGCATCAAGTGCAAGTACACCGACTGCGTAGAAGTCTGTCCGGTGGACTGCTTTTACGAAGGCCCGAACTTCCTGGTGATTCACCCGGATGAGTGCATCGACTGCGCACTGTGCGAACCAGAATGCCCGGCCGTGGCCATCTTCTCCGAGGATGAAGTCCCGGAAGAGATGCAGGAATTCATTCAACTGAACGTTGATCTGGCCGAAATCTGGCCGAACATCACCGAGAAGAAAGAATCGATGCCTGATGCCGAAGAGTGGGATGGCGTCAAAGGCAAGATCAAAGACCTCGAACGCTGATTACCCCGCGTTCTTGAAAAAGGCCCCTTGCGGGCCTTTTTTTGTTTTTTACGATCTTTATTTTTTCAAGGCAAAAAAAGGGGCGGTTTGACCCGCCCACATTTTTTCCCTATTCCCTGTATTCCTTTTCATCGTCCTGATGAACCGCGTCCTGCGATGTCCTTTCCCCTCTTCTTGAAGGGTGTGTCGATCCGTCGACACACCCCAGATACTAGAGAATTCCCCGGCAAGAGCAATCGGCTCCTGACGCTGAAACTCACTGTCACATGCCATTAATAAATTTAAATACCTATACAAATCAGCTATTTAAATTAATCTCACAATTCAAATAGACGACTACCAACCTGTAAAAATAGCGAACACTTACGAAAGAGTAAGCCAAGTCTTACAGCGTGAGACTACAAACCTGAGTTGGTGTCCCGCACTTCTCCCAGGCAACAAAAAGCCCCGAACCAGTCGGGGCTTTTTGGTGCCATTGAGTGAGGGCTTTATTGAAACAGCGACTCGCTCGACAGGCCGTTCTTCTCGAGAATCTCCCGAAGGCGTTTGAGCCCTTCAACCTGGATTTGCCTGACCCGCTCCCGGGTCAGGCCGATTTCCAGGCCTACATCTTCAAGCGTGCTGCTCTCGTGACCGCGCAGGCCGAAGCGGCGAATCACCACCTCACGCTGCTTGTCGGTCAGCTCCGAGAGCCACTGATCGATGCTCTGGGACAGGTCATCGTCCTGCAACAGTTCGCATGGATCGGTTGGACGATCGTCGGTAAGGGTGTCCAGCAGGGTTTTATCCGAATCCGGACCCAGCGAGACGTCGACCGAAGAAACCCGTTCGTTCAGGCCCAGCATGCGCTTGACCTCGCCCACCGGTTTTTCCAGCAGGTTGGCGATTTCTTCGGGTGAAGGTTCGTGATCGAGTTTTTGCGTCAGCTCCCGTGCAGCCCGCAGGTACACGTTGAGCTCTTTGACCACATGGATCGGCAACCGGATGGTCCGGGTCTGATTCATGATCGCGCGCTCGATGGTCTGACGAATCCACCAGGTTGCGTAGGTCGAAAAGCGGAAGCCGCGCTCAGGGTCGAACTTTTCCACTGCCCGGATCAGCCCGAGGTTGCCCTCTTCGATCAGGTCCAGCAGCGACAAGCCACGATTGACGTAACGTCGGGCGATTTTCACCACCAGCCGCAGGTTGCTTTCAATCATGCGTTTGCGCCCGGCCGGATCGCCACTTTGCGACAGGCGCGCAAAATGAACTTCTTCTTCCGGAGAGAGCAGCGGGGAAAAGCCGATTTCATTGAGATACAGCTGCGTGGCATCAAGTGCCCGCGTGTAGTCGATGTACTTGTGTTGCTTTAGCGAAGCGGAGTGTTTGGATTTGGCGCGAACGGAAGGTGGAGCAGCCCCTTCATCATTCGACATCGAATCCGTAGCGATGCCGGTCTCCATAAGGAGAACCTCATCGTCGATGTCAAACTCCGGCACTTCTTTACTGAGAGCCATTGTTATAGTCCTTTGGTGAGTTCGACCTCAAGCTCAAGCGGCGCCTTTATCCTTGGCAACGCTGGAGCCTGTCCCCTCTACGTGACGGAACAGGCTGGCAACAAATCAACGACGTGGCAGGAATTGCAGCGGATCTACAGGTTTACCTTGTCGGCGAATCTCAAAATGCAGTTTCACCCGGTCTGTACCCGTTGACCCCATTTCGGCAATTGTCTGTCCGACTTTGACCTGCTGCCCCTCCCGAACCAACAGCCTGCGGTTATGTCCGTAGGCACTGACGTAGGTATCGCTGTGTTTGATGATGACTAATTCGCCGTAGCCCCTTAAGCCACTCCCGGCGTATACCACCGTCCCATCAGACGCAGCTAAAACAGGCTGTCCCAAATCCCCGGCGATATCAATTCCTTTATTCAAACTACCGTTTGAAGAGAATTTTCCAATTAATATGCCATTAGATGGCCATCCCCAGCCGGTCGGGGCCGGGCCCGCTGGAGGCAGCGGAGCGGGTGCCGACTTGTTGGCGACGGACGGTGCAACCACCGCCGTGCTCGTCGTTGTGCCATTTGCCTGGCGTCGGATTACCGTGGTTTTCAGCGATGACGAAGGCGTTGAATCGGACGAACTGGCCACCGCCGTCGGCGTTGAACCGGTACGCCCATCGAAGCGAATTGTCTGACCCGGATGTATCGTGTAGGGCGTAGGAATATTGTTCCGCGCTGCGAGGGCTTTGTAGTCCCAACCGTAGCGAAAAGCGATCGAGAACAGGGTGTCTTTCGGCCGAACGACGTACTGACCCGTGGTCACTGCCGGCCGCTGAGCGACGGCATTGTTACGATCCACCACGCCTACGGAATTCGATTTGGTACTGGAGCAACCGACCAGCAACGTGCTCAAGACAAGGCCAGTCACCAGGCGCTGAAAGCTTGTTGTACCCATACGCTGCGCAATGACTGTGAGACTCACCCGCCGCTCCCTTTGTGGTGGCTGAAATTGTGGATTGCCGTGTTCCGGCACGAAATGTCGCAAGTATAACGGGCCGTACAGGCTTTACCTTTAATGAAGCGAAATTGCTTCGCGCACACGTTTGCTACCTGACGATAAATCCCGTTTAACCAATCGATGCCGGAGTAAGACCCGGACAATCGAAGAGAATTCAGCGCGCAAAAACAAATGCTCAGGCCAGTGGCCCATGGAGCAACGGCACGAAGCGCACAGCCCCCAGAACACGCCTGGAAAAGCCCTGTTCTTCACGGATGATCAGCATCAATTGCTGGACCTCACCAGAGCCGACCGGTATCACCAGTCGCCCGCCCGGCGCCAACTGATCGAGCAGTGCCTGGGGCACGTCGGTGGCGACAGCAGTGACAATAATGCCGTTATACGGCGCCAGTGCCGGCCAGCCTTCCCAGCCATCGCCCCAACGGAATACCACGTTGCGCAGGTTCAGCTCGACCAGGCGCTCCTTGGCCCGGTCCTGCAGGACCTTGATGCGCTCCACGGAAAACACCCGCTCCACCAGTTGCGACAGCACGGCGGTCTGGTAACCCGAACCTGTGCCGATCTCCATCACCTTGTCCAGTGGACCTGCCTCCAGCAGCAGCTCGCTCATGCGCGCCACCATATAAGGCTGGGAGATGGTCTGGTTATTGCCGATCGGCAGCGCCGTGTCTTCGTAGGCCCGGTGAGCCAGCGCCTCGTCGACGAACAGGTGACGCGGTGTACGGCGGATGACTTCCAGCACCTTGGCGTTGGAAATCCCCTCTTCATACAGCCGCTGAATGAGGCGCTCGCGGGTCCGTTGAGAGGTCATCCCGATGCCGCGACGCAGCATATCGTCTTGTTCACGGCCCATTAGCGCAGCCCCTCCAGCCAGCCATCGAGACTTCTGAAGGCATCGTTGAAGGTGCGATCCAGTTGTAATGGGGTGATCGACACATAACCCTGCATCACCGCATGGAAATCGGTGCCCGGGCCACCGTCTTCGGCGTCACCTGCGGCAGCAATCCAATAACCGGACTTGCCTCGCGGGTCGACGACTTTCAATGGCGCCGCAGCGCGGGCGCGATGCCCGAGGCGGGTCAACTGTATACCGCGGATGTGGTCCAGCGGCAGGTTGGGAATATTCACGTTCAGCACCGTGCGCGGTGGCAACAGGAGGTCAGCATGGGCTTCGACCAGTTTGCGCGCAAAGTAGGCGGCTGTGGGCAGGTTCTCTACTTGTCGTGAGACCAACGAAAAGGCAAACGAAGGCCGCTCCAGGAAGCGACCTTCAAGGGCCGCCGCCACGGTACCGGAGTACAAAACGTCGTCCCCCAGGTTGGCGCCCAGGTTAATACCGGACACCACCATGTCCGGTTCGCGCTCCAGCAAGCCGTTAAGGCCCAGGTGCACGCAATCGGTGGGTGTGCCGTTGAGGCTGATAAAGCCATTGGCCAGGGTTTGCGGGTGCAACGGACGGTCGAGCGTCAGCGAACTGCTGGCGCCACTTTTGTCCTGGTCCGGGGCGATAACCACGCACTCGGTGTAATCCGCCAGCGCAGCATAAAGCGCGGCGAGACCGGGTGCGGTTACCCCATCGTCGTTAGATATCAGAATACGCATGGGCTGTCCGTCTGCCCCACCGGCACCAGATCGACGAGTTCGCGCACCAATACGGTGGCAAAGCATCCGGCCGGGAGGACGAATTCCAGTTGCAGAATGTCAGGCTCGGGATAATGCCACGTCAACCCACCAATGGGCAGCCGCAGGATGCGACGTTCGTGGCTCATACCGGCGTTAATCAACCAATCGCGCAAGTCTGCTTCGCGGCTGGCGATTTCCTGCTCCAGTTCATGGACAGCGCCCGTGGCCGGCGAGTCACCTTCGCCCCACTGCGGGCCAGTCGGATGCAGGTCAAGAATCGCCAGGCGTGGGTCGCTGCATTCGGCAACACCTGCCGGAAAGAAGCTGCGACTGTCGGTAAACGCCAGCAGGTCACCGACCAGAGCACGCTGCCAGGTGCCATCGGCCACACGCGCCGCCAGCACCTGATTGAACAGAAAACTGCGAGCGGTAGAGAGCAGCCGCGAACGGACGTTACGCTGTTCCGGCAACGCCTTGCGTGCAGCCCAGCCGCGCGCGTCAACGACGTTACCGCCGTCAAAGCCAAAGCGCTGGGAGCCGAAATAATTGGGAATACCTTGCTTGGCGATCAGTTGCAGGCGTTCTTCGATCGCAACCTTGTCGCCGGCAAACCGGGTCAGGCGCAAGGTGAAACCATTGGCCGAGTGGGCACCGCGTTGCAGCTTGCGCTTGTGCCGGCCGGTCTTGAGGATCTTCAGCGTGTCGTTTTCTGCTGCCGACAAGTCAGGGTCAGCCTTGCCCGGCAGTTGCACACTGAACCACTGGCGAGTCAGCGCCTGACGATCCTTCAAACCCGCGTAACTGACGGTGCGCAACGGCACGCCGGCAGCCTTGGCAATCCGTCGTGCGGCTTCTTCGGTGTTCAGACCGCGTTTTTCAACCCAGATCCACAGGTGCTCGCCATCGCCGCTGAGCGGGATATTGAGCACTTCATCGACCTGGAAATCCTCCGCAGTGGCTTTCAGTACCGCCGTGCCGAGGGCTTCGCCATAGGCGCGCGGGCCGAGCAATTGCAATTCGTTCATGCGCGCAGCAACAAAGCAATGCAATGCACGGCAATGCCTTCTTCGCGACCGACAAAGCCAAGCTTTTCAGTGGTGGTAGCTTTAACGTTCACTTGATCCAACTCAACTTGAAGATCCGCGGCAATCAGCGCACGCATCGATTCGATATGCGGGGCCATTTTCGGCGCCTGGGCGACGATGGTGTTATCCACATTGCCGACTTTCCAGCCCTTGGCGTGGATCAGTGCGACGACGTGACGCAACAGCACACGGCTGTCGGCGCCTTTGAATGTCGGGTCGGTGTCCGGGAAATGCTTGCCGATATCACCCAGCGCAGCCGCGCCAAGCAAGGCATCGCTCAAGGCGTGCAGCAGGACGTCACCGTCGGAGTGAGCGAGCAGCCCGAAGCCGTGTGCAATGCGCACGCCGCCCAGAGTAATGAAATCGCCTTCAGCGAAACGGTGCACATCATAGCCGTGGCCAATACGCATAAAAAAACGCCCCGATTTTTGTCAGGGCGTGATTCTACCTGCTTTGTCAGACATTAGGCGCCTAGAGCGCGTGCGTGATGCTGCAAGTGCTCATCAATGAAGCTGGCGATGAAGAAATAGCTGTGGTCGTAGCCCGGTTGCAGGCGCAAGGTCAGCGGATGACCGGCCAGTTTGGCGGCCTGTTGCAGGGCTTCAGGCTTGAGCTGGGTGGCGAGGAAATCGTCGCGATCACCTTGGTCGACCAGCAACGGCAGCTTCTCGGCAGCCTCGGCGATCAGGGCGCACGCATCCCATTCGCGCCACTTGGAACGGTCTTCACCCAGGTAGCGGGAGAAGGCCTTTTGGCCCCACGGGCAATCCATCGGATTGTTGATCGGCGAAAATGCCGACACCGACTGATAACGCCCCGGATTACGCAGCGCGCAAACCAGCGCACCGTGGCCACCCATGGAGTGCCCGCTGATGCCGCGTTTGTCAGACGCCGGAAAATGCGCTTCGACCAATGCCGGCAACTCCTGCACGACATAGTCATGCATCCGATAGTGTCGCGACCACGGTTCCTGCGTGGCATTCAGATAGAAACCGGCACCCAGGCCAAAGTCCCAGGCGCCGTCCGGATCACCCGGCACATCCGCGCCGCGCGGACTGGTGTCCGGCGCGACGATGATCAGCCCCAGCTCGGCAGCCATGCGCAGGGCGCCGGCCTTGTGCATGAAGTTCTCATCGGTGCAGGTCAGGCCGGACAACCAGTACAGCACCGGCAGTTTGCCGCCCTGCTCCGCTTGCGGCGGCAGGTACACGGCGAACACCATGTCGCAGCCGAGCACGTCGGAGCGGTGCCGGTAGCGTTTATGCCAGCCGCCGAAGCTCTTCTGGCAGGAGATATTTTCCAGGCTCATGGGAATCCTCCCAGCGGCAAGCCAAAAGCTTGAAGCTGCAAGTCGAGGCGCGCTCTCTTGCAGCTTATGGCTTGCGGCTTACAGCTGCTTCTTAGAAATGAATGACGGAACGGATGCTCTTGCCTTCATGCATCAGGTCAAACGCCTTGTTGATATCTTCCAGGCCCATGGTGTGGGTGATGAAGGTATCCAGCGGGATCTCGCCGGTCGCGGCCATTTCCACGTAGCTTGGCAGCTCGGTGCGACCGCGCACGCCACCGAACGCCGAACCGCGCCAGACGCGACCGGTGACCAGCTGGAACGGACGGGTCGAGATTTCCTGGCCGGCACCGGCCACACCGATGATGACCGACTCGCCCCACCCCTTGTGGCAGCACTCAAGGGCTGCACGCATCAATTGCACGTTGCCGATGCACTCGAAGGAAAAGTCGACGCCGCCATCGGTCATGTCGACGATGACTTCCTGGATCGGACGGTCGAAGTCTTTCGGGTTGACGCAATCGGTTGCACCCAATTGCTTGGCAATCTCGAATTTGCCGGGTTGATATCGATGGCGATGATCCGCGCAGCCTTGGCTTTGACCGCGCCGATCACCGCCGACAGACCGATGCCGCCGAGGCCGAAAATGGCGACGGTATCACCCGGTTTCACCTTGGCAGTGTTGAGTACCGCGCCGATGCCGGTGGTGACACCACAGCCCAGCAGGCAGACTTTTTCCAGCGGTGCTTCTTTCGCAATCCTGGCGACGGAGATTTCCGGCAGCACGGTGTACTCGGAAAAGGTCGAGGTGCCCATGTAGTGGAAAATCGACTGGCCTTTGTAGGAAAAGCGCGAAGTGCCATCCGGCATCAGGCCTTTTCCTTGAGTGGCACGAATCGCCTGGCAGAGGTTGGTTTTGCCCGACAGGCAGAATTTGCACTGGCGGCATTCCGGGGTGTACAGCGGGATCACATGATCGCCAACCGCGACCGACGTCACGCCTTCGCCGATGGCTTCAACTACAGCGCCACCTTCATGACCGAGGATCGACGGGAAGATGCCTTCCGGATCCGCACCGGACAAGGTGTAGGCGTCGGTGTGGCAAACACCGGAAGCCACGACGCGCAGCAGGACTTCACCGGCCTTGGGCATGGCGACATCGACTTCAACGATCTCAAGGGGTTTCTTGGCCTCGAAGGCAACGGCGGCGCGCGACTTGATCATGCTGACTCTCCAGTGAATAAAAACGAGACAGGAAGTGTAATACATGGCCGAACGATGAATAATCGGGACAAATGCAAAATATTATTGCCGTACAGGGATAATCCTTGATGTCCGAAAATCGCTGGGAAGGGATCGACGAGTTCGTGGCTGTCGCCGAGTGCAGCCAATTCACCGCTGCGGCTGAACGCCTTGGGGTTTCCTCCTCCCATGTCAGTCGACAAATCGTACGCCTGGAAGAGCGCCTGCAAACGCGCCTGCTGTATCGCAGCACGCGTCGAGTGACGCTGACCGAGGCCGGGCAAACCTTCCTGCAACATTGCCAGCGTCTACAGGATGGCCGCGAAGAAGCCTTGCGCGCGGTCGGCGACCTGACCAGCGAACCCAAGGGCATGCTGCGCATGACCTGCGCCGTGGCGTACGGCGAACGGTTCATCGTGCCGCTGGTGACTCGGTTCATGGCGCTCTATCCACAACTTCGAATCGACATTGAACTGAGCAATCGCCAACTCGACCTGGTGCATGAAGGCCTGGACCTGGCGATCCGCCTTGGCCGCCTGCAAGACTCGCGACTGGTAGCGACACGCCTGGCGCCACGGCGCATGTACCTGTGCGCGTCACCGTCCTATCTGGAACGGTATGGCCGGCCACACAGCTTGTCGGAATTGAGCCGGCATAACTGCCTCATCGGCAGTTCGGACATGTGGCAACTGGAACAGAACGGCCGGGAATTTTCCCAACGGGTGCAGGGAAACTGGCGTTGCAACAGCGGGCAAGCCGTACTGGATGCGGCGCTACATGGGGTGGGGTTGTGTCAGTTGCCGGACTATTACGTGCTGGAGCATTTGCACAGCGGCGCGTTGATTTCGCTGCTGGAAGCGCATCAACCGCCGAACACAGCGGTGTGGGCGCTTTATCCACAGCAACGGCATCTTTCGCCGAAGGTGCGCAAGCTGGTGGATTATTTGAAGGAGGGGTTGGCTGAGCGGCCAGAGTATCGAGCTTGAAGGTTTGAAGATCAAAAGATCGCAGCCTACGGCAGCTCCTACGGTGCCGTGGGCATCCACACAATTGTCGTTGTACTCGGGCTCTGTAGGAGCTGCCGAAGGCTGCGATCTTTTAGTGGCGATTAGCCCAACGCTGACGTAACCACTCCAGATCTTCGGGGCGCGTAACCTTGAGGTTGTCTGCCCGACCTTCGATCAAGCGTGGCGCCAAACCCGACCACTCCATTGCCGAAGCTTCGTCTGTAATCACCGCATCGGCCACCAAACTATCAGCCAACGCCCGATGCAACGCGCCGAGGCGAAACATCTGCGGCGTATAAGCCTGCCAGATCACGCTGCGATCCACGGTTTCGACCACACGCCCGTGCTTGTCGACTCGCTTGAGGGTGTCCCGTGCCGGAACCGCCAACAAACCGCCCACCGGATCATCCGCCAGTTCACTCAGTAACTTATCGAGATCATCACGGGCCAGATTCGGCCGTGCGGCGTCATGCACCAACACCCAATCCTCATCATCAGCCCCCAGCGCATGCAAATGCAGCAACGCGTTGAGCACCGATCCGGAACGCTCTGCGCCCCCCTCGATCCGCTGAATGCGAGGGTCGGAGGCACAGTCCAGGTTCGGCCAATAAGGATCATCAATCGCAAGGCTGACCACCAACCCTTTCAGGGAAGGATGATCAAGGAAACAGCCGAGGCTGTGTTCCAGAATAGTGCGCCCGCCCAGTTGCAAGTATTGCTTGGGACGGTCCGCGGCCATACGGGCACCGACGCCCGCAGCAGGAATCACGGCCCAGAAGGCCGGTAACGACTGGATCATTGAGCCAACTGGTAAAGGGTCTCACCGTCCTTGACCATGCCCAACTCATGACGAGCCCGCTCTTCAACGGTCTCCATGCCCTTTTTCAACTCGCTGACTTCGGCGTCCATCACCCGATTGCGTTCCAGCAACCCTTCATTCTCAGCGTGTTGATCCGCGATCTGCTGAGTCAGCTCGGCCACTTGCGCCAGACTGCCATTTCCCACCCACAGGCGGTACTGCAGGCCAGCCAGCAGCAGAAGCAAGATGAGGAACAACCAATTGGGACTGCGCATCGAAATCAGGTATCCAGTGAAAAAAGACTGCCATGCCAAAACTTTGAAGCTTCTGATAGCACGAAGCCTGGAAGACCCAGGCTTGTGCTTATAAGGCATCAGATTAGTGGCAAAATCGACGCTGTCGCGATTTTTTTGACACAATCCGCTGCCTTTTACTATTTGCCACTCAGCCGCGGAACTCGCTGCGACCGTTGTACTTGGCTTTGCCGTTCAACTGCTCTTCGATACGCAGCAGTTGGTTGTACTTGGAAACGCGATCGGAACGGCACAGGGAGCCGGTCTTGATCTGGCCTGCCGCGGTGCCCACAGCCAGGTCGGCAATGGTCGAATCTTCGGTTTCGCCGGAGCGGTGCGAGATGACGGCGGTGTAACCAGCGGCCTTGGCCATCTGGATCGCTTCCAGGGTTTCGGTCAGGGTGCCGATCTGGTTGAACTTGATCAGGATCGAGTTGGCGATCTTTTTATCGATGCCTTCTTTCAGGATCTTGGTGTTGGTCACGAACAGGTCGTCGCCTACCAGTTGAATTTTCTCGCCGATCTTGTCGGTGAGGACTTTCCAGCCAGCCCAGTCGGACTCGTCCAGGCCATCTTCGATGGAAATGATCGGGTAGCGCTCGGTCAGGCCTTTGAGGTAGTCAGCAAAACCTTCAGCAGTAAACACCTGGCCTTCTCCGGACAGGTTGTATTTACCGTCTTCGTAGAATTCGCTGGCGGCGCAGTCCAGAGCCAGGGTCACGTCGGTGCCCAGCTTGTAACCGGCGTTGGCCACGGCTTCGGAGATCACTTTCAAAGCGTCTTCGTTGGACGCCAGGTTCGGCGCGAAACCACCTTCGTCACCAACAGCAGTGCTCAGGCCACGGGCCTTCAACACAGCCTTGAGGTGATGGAAAATCTCGGTGCCCATGCGCAAACCTTCCGAGAAAGACTTGGCGCCAACTGGCTGAACCATGAATTCCTGGATGTCGACGTTGTTATCGGCGTGCTCGCCACCGTTGATGATGTTCATCATCGGAACCGGCATCGAGTAAACACCTGGAGTGCCGTTCAGGTTGGCAATGTGAGCGTACAGCGGCAGGTCCTGGTCCTGCGCTGCTGCCTTGGCCGCAGCCAGGGAAACGGCGAGGATCGCGTTGGCGCCCAGGGAGCCTTTGTTTTCAGTACCGTCGAGCTTGATCATCGCGTGATCGAGGGCTTTCTGGTCGCTTGGGTCTTTACCCAACAGCAGGTCGCGAATCGGACCGTTGATGTTGCCGACGGCTTTGAGTACGCCCTTGCCCAGGTAACGGCTCTTGTCGCCATCACGCAGCTCGAGCGCTTCACGCGAGCCAGTGGAAGCACCGGACGGCGCGCAAGCGCTACCGATGATGCCGTTATCGAGAAGCACGTCCGCTTCGACGGTGGGATTGCCACGGGAGTCGAGAACTTCACGACCTTTGATGTCGACGATTTTTGCCATTGTTGTAAACACTCCAAAGTTGACGAAAACGACGCAGCTGAAGGAAATCTTTTATCGTCGGCAAGTGGTTCGCAGCGGGCAGACTTGCGGACGATAAGGCTCAGGCCCGAGGGCCTGAACATTAAATCGTGCGGTACTTTACCGGAGAATTGAGGATTACGCGGTTTCTACCGTCGGAAAACTCTTAACCAGTTCGTCCAACGCTTTGAGCTGGGCCAGGAATGGCTCCAGTTTGTCCAGACGCAAGGCGCAAGGGCCATCGCATTTGGCGTTGTCCGGGTCCGGGTGGGCTTCGAGGAACAGGCCCGCCAACGACTGGCTGATGCCGGCCTTGGCCAGGTCGGTGACCTGGGCGCGACGACCGCCAGCGGAATCGGAGCGACCGCCGGGCATTTGCAACGCGTGGGTCACGTCGAAGAACACCGGGTATTCGAACTGCTTCATGATGCCGAAGCCCAGCATGTCGACGACCAGGTTGTTGTAGCCGAAGCTCGAACCCCGTTCGCAGAGGATCAACTGATCGTTCCCCGCCTCCACGCATTTGCTCAGGATGTGCTTCATCTCGTGAGGTGCAAGGAACTGGGCTTTCTTGATGTTGATCACTGCACCGGTCTTGGCCATCGCGACCACGAGGTCGGTCTGGCGCGACAGGAAGGCTGGCAGCTGGATGATGTCGCAGACTTCAGCGACGACCGCGGCCTGGTCAGGCTCGTGGACGTCGGTGATGATCGGCACGCCGAAAGCTTGCTTGATGTCCTGGAAGATCCGCATGCCCTCTTCCAGGCCGGGGCCACGGTAGGAGGTCACGGAGGAGCGGTTAGCTTTGTCGAAACTGGCCTTGAACACGTAAGGGATACCGAGTTTCTCGGTGACCTTTACGTATTCTTCGCAGACCTGCATCGCCATGTCGCGGCTTTCCAGCACATTCATGCCACCGAAAAGTACCATTGGCTTGTCGTTGGCAATCTCGATATCGCCTACACGGATGATCTTCTGCGCCATCGGATTTATGCCTTCTTCTGGTGTTGAGTCAGCGCTGCTTTGACGAAGCCGGTGAACAACGGGTGACCGTCGCGCGGTGTCGAGGTGAACTCAGGGTGGAACTGGCAAGCGACGAACCATGGATGATCCGGGGCTTCAACCACTTCTACCAGCGCGCCATCACCGGAACGACCGGTGATTTTCAGGCCGGCTTCCATGATTTTCGGCAACAGGTTGTTGTTCACTTCGTAGCGATGACGGTGACGCTCGACGATCACGTCCTTGGCGTAGCAATCGTGAACCAGCGAACCCGGTTCCAGCAGGCAGTCCTGTGCGCCAAGACGCATGGTGCCGCCCAGGTCGGACGTTTCGGTACGGGTTTCAACGGCGCCGGTGGCATCTTCCCACTCGGTGATCAGGCCCACGACCGGGTGACCGCTGGTGCGATCAAACTCGGTGGAGTTGGCGTCTTTCCAGCCCATCACGTTACGAGCGAACTCGATCACGGCCACTTGCATGCCCAGGCAGATGCCCAGGTACGGAACCTTGTTTTCGCGAGCGAATTGAACGGCAGTGATCTTGCCTTCCACGCCGCGCAGACCGAAGCCGCCCGGTACGAGGATCGCGTCGACACCTTCCAGCAGCGCAGTGCCCTGGTTTTCGATGTCTTCGGAATCGATGTAGCGCAGGTTGACCTTGGTGCGGTTGCTGATGCCGGCGTGACTCATCGCTTCGATCAGCGACTTGTAGGCGTCCAGCAGTTCCATGTACTTGCCGACCATGGCGATGGTGACTTCGTGCTCAGGGTTGAGCTTGGCGTCGACCACGGCTTCCCACTCGGACAGATCGGCGCCGCCACATTGCAGGCCGAAACGCTCGACAACGAAATCATCCAGGCCCTGGGAGTGCAGAATGCCCGGGATCTTGTAGATGGTGTCGGCGTCTTCCAGCGCGATCACTGCACGTTCTTCAACGTTGGTGAACTGGGCGATCTTGCGACGCGACGAGATGTCGATCGGGTGATCGGAGCGGCAGACCAGCACGTCGGGTTGCAGGCCGATGGAACGCAGCTCCTTGACCGAGTGCTGGGTAGGCTTGGTTTTGGTTTCGCCGGCCGTGGCGATGTATGGCACCAAAGTCAGGTGCATCAGCATCGCGCGCTTGGCGCCGACTTCGAAACGCAATTGACGGATCGCTTCGAGGAACGGTTGCGACTCGATGTCGCCCACGGTGCCACCGATCTCGACCATGGCCACGTCGGCATCACCGGCGCCCTTGATGATCCGGCGCTTGATCTCGTCGGTGATGTGCGGGATCACCTGGATGGTTGCGCCCAGGTAATCACCACGGCGCTCTTTGCGCAGGACGTGTTCGTAGACACGGCCGGTGGTGAAGTTGTTGTTCTGGGTCATGGTCGTGCGGATGAACCGCTCGTAGTGGCCCAGATCCAGGTCGGTCTCGGCGCCGTCGTGAGTGACGAACACTTCACCGTGCTGGAACGGGCTCATGGTGCCCGGGTCAACGTTAATGTACGGGTCCAGCTTGAGCATGGTGACCTTAAGTCCCCGCGCCTCCAGGATGGCCGCCAATGAAGCCGAGGCAATGCCTTTCCCCAATGAAGAAACAACACCGCCCGTGACGAATATGTAGCGCGTCATGAAAAACCCTAGAAGTCTGCGTTAAAGCGGTCCGAGCCGCCGGGGAAAGCGAAGGAAGGCCGAAGCCCCCGATCACCTGCATTAATCACAGTGCATCTTTCAAAAAACCGCCGCGTTGGGACAGACCGGGAGATGAAACACCGGTGCGTTGCTCGCTACACATTTTTTGGAATCGCCCAGCAAAGACTGCTTGGTAATCGGCAACTCCTGCAATTCAGGCGAATCCACAGAAGTTGTATCAAGAAGGGAGCGTAGTCTACCGGAAAGCCCCTTTCAGCTCAAACCTTGATCTTCGTTCAGTGGCTGCCACTGCAAATCCCAGCCATCCCGCGCACTGCCGTCTAACCCCCGCAGCCCCGCCACCGCCAGTAAATGCTCGCCGCGATAGAGCAGCGGCAATCTGCCACGGGCAAACGGCGGAACACCGCGCTCATTGAGCAAACGCTTGAGGTCGCGGTGACCGCGATCGGCCAGATCCATGACCTCGCCTCCCTCACGATAGCGGATATGCAACGGGCCATAGGGGATTTGGCCGTTCAGCATAAGCCGGCCATTTTCCGGCAACGACAGTGGCAACGTGGGGTCGGCCCAGTTGCCGGCAACCGGTGGCGTGCGCAGCCAGGCACCGGACAACCACCAGATGCGCCCGCCCGCCCGGTGCAATTCACCGTCCGCCAGTCGCCAGATGGGACAGGCATCGCCAGTGGCATCACGAAGATTTTGCCAACCCGACCAATGGTCACTGTCCGGCAGACGAGTACGCGTCGCCAGCCAATGACTCAAGGCATTGCGTTGACGCGGGCTGGACAGTTTTTCCAGCGCGGCCAGCGCCAGGGAAGGCACTCCCAGCCAATCGAACTCACCGCTACTGCCGGCCTCGGCCAGATCGATCTGCGCCAACTCATCCAGTAACCCTTGGGCCTCGCGTAAATGTGCGGCGCTACGAGCCATGGTCGCCAGCGCTTGAGGCCAGCGCTCGACCAGGATCGGGAACACCTGATGACGCAGGTAATTGCGCGAGTACTGCCGATCCTGGTTCGAGGGGTCCTCGATCCAGCTCAATTGATGCTCGGCGGCATAGGTTTCAAGCTCAGCCCGAGTGACATCCAGCAGCGGTCGAAGCAAATGCCCATGCCCCAACGCTCGCTCGGAAGGCATCCCCGATAACCCTTTGACCCCGGCCCCGCGCAACAGGCGAAACAACAGGGTTTCCGCCTGATCATCACGGTGCTGGGCGGTCAGCAATACTTCATTGGTTTGGATCGCCTCGATGAAGGCACCATAACGCGCCTCCGGGCGGCGCGCTCAAGGCTGGCGCCGGGTTGAACCTGGACGCGAACAACCTTAAGCGGCACTCCCAGCGCATCACACATCGACTGGCAATGTTCCGGCCACGCATCAGCCACAGCCTGAAGACCGTGATGGACGTGGATGGCACTGAGTGCGGGCAGGGATTCGGTTTTTGCGAGATGAGCGAGAAGGTGCAGCAGGACGGTGGAGTCGAGGCCACCGGAGAAAGCGATGCGCCAGGTTTTCGCGTTGCGCCAAGGGCTCAGGTTAAGCAGGAGCTTGGCAGACAGATCGATGCTGGAAGGATTCATAGAGATCGATCACTTCATATAAATCCTCTGTAGGAGCTGCCGCAGGCTCGGGCCGCGTTCGGACGATCTTTTGATCTTGCAATTTAAAGATCAAAAGATCGTCCGAACGCCGAGCCTGCGGCAGCTCTACAGGGTATTGCGAGCTCGGTTACAGACCGTAGCTCATCAGGCGCTCGTAACGACGAGCCAGCAGCGCTTCGTTATCGAACTTCTTCAGCATCGCCAGTTGCGAGCTCAGCTCGGCGCGGATCGATGCAGCGGCAGCAGCCGGGTCGCGATGGGCGCCGCCCAAAGGCTCGCCGATCACCTTGTCGACGATGCCCAGGCCTTTGAGGCGCTCGGCGGTGATGCCCATGGCTTCAGCGGCATCCGGTGCTTTCTCGGCGGTTTTCCACAGAATCGAGGCGCAACCTTCCGGCGAAATCACCGCGTAGGTCGAGTACTGCAGCATGTTCAACTGATCGCAAACGCCAATTGCCAACGCACCGCCAGAACCACCTTCACCGATCACGGTGGCAATGATCGGGGTTTTCAGGCGTGCCATGACGCGCAGGTTCCAGGCAATCGCTTCGCTCTGGTTGCGCTCTTCAGCGTCGATGCCTGGGTAAGCACCCAGGGTGTCGATGAAGGTCAGGATCGGCATTTTGAAACGCTCGGCCATTTCCATCAGGCGGCAGGCCTTGCGGTAGCCTTCCGGACGCGGCATGCCGAAGTTGCGGCGAACCTTCTCGCGCACTTCACGGCCTTTCTGGTGACCGATGATCATCACTGGCTGGTCGTCCAGACGGGCGATACCGCCAACGATGGCAGCGTCGTCGGAGAAGTGACGGTCGCCGTGCAGTTCGTCGAACTCGGTGAAGATGTGTTCGATGTAGTCCAGGGTGTACGGGCGACGCGGGTGACGCGCCAGACGCGCGATCTGCCAGCTGGTCAGCTTGCCGAAGATGTCTTCGGTCAGCGTGCTGCTTTTGTCCTGCAGGCGGGAAATCTCATCGCCGATATTCAGCGAATTGTCGTTACCGACCAAGCGCAACTCTTCGATCTTGGCTTGCAGGTCGGCGATCGGCTGTTCGAAATCTAGAAAATTCGGGTTCATAGGCGTCCGTCTTGGGTCGACATCCAAGGGAGCTTGGGCCGGCCGGTTGTCTATTCGCGCCCTACCTTAAGGGAGAGGCGCGTTCAGGTCGAGATTAAAAATTGGGTCGAGATCAGGACCATGCTCTTAATGGTAAAGAATGCCACCTGACCGTCAACGGTATTGGAGGAAGACGTTGTCTCGCCCGAACTGGTCACGCAGGGCTTGAATCAAGGCATCCGCCGGGTCGATTCGCCAGGTCTCGCCGAACTGCAGCAAGGCCTTCGCATCAGGGCTGGTGTACTCCATGGTGATCGGGCAAGCACCGCGGTGACGCTTGAACAACTCACCGAGCCAGCGTAGCTGATCGCCCTTCAAATCCTGGGTCTGCAGCTTCAGGCGCAGGCTTTCGGCCAGGTTGGTGCGCGCATCTTCCATGCTCATCACCCGCTTGACCCGCAGCCGCAGGCCACCAGAGAAGTCGTCGTTGCTGACTTCGCCTTCGACCACCACCATCGCATCGGTCTGCAACAATGACTGCGCCGAATGGAACGCCTCGGCAAACAACGACGCCTCGATCCGGCCCGAGCGGTCGTCGAGGGTGATGAAACCCATCTTGTCGCCCTTTTTGTTCTTCATGACCCGCAGGGCGATAATCATCCCCGCGACAGTCTGGGTATCGCGCGCCGGCTTCAGGTCGATGATGCGTTGACGGGCGAAACGGCGGATCTCGCCTTCGTATTCGTCGATCGGGTGACCGGTCAGGTACAGGCCCAAGGTGTCCTTCTCGCCTTTCAGGCGTTCCTTGAGGGTCAGTTCCTTGGCCTTGCGGTGATTGGCGTAGACATCGGCGTCTTCTTCGACGAACAAGCCGCCAAACAGATCGACGTGGCCGCTGTCTTTGGTCCGCGCGGTTTGTTCCGCCGCCTTGATCGCCCCTTCCATGGCGTTCAGCAAGACCGCCCGGTTGCGGTCGATGTTGGCCTGGTAGGCTTTCTGCTCGTCATGAAAATAAGGTCCCAGACGATCCAGTGCGCCGCTACGGATCAAACCGTCCAGGGTGCGCTTGTTGATACGCTTGAGGTCGACACGGGCGCAGAAGTCGAACAGATCCTTGAACGGACCCGCTTGGCGCGCCTCGGTAATCGCCTCCACCGGACCTTCACCCACACCTTTGATCGCGCCGAGGCCGTAAATAATCCGGCCTTCGTCGTTCACCGTGAACTTGAATTCCGAAGTATTCACATCCGGCGCGTCGAGACGCAGCTTCATGGTGCGAATTTCTTCGATCAAGGTCACGACCTTGTCGGTGTTGTGCATATCCGCCGACAGTACCGCGGCCATGAACGGCGCCGGGTAGTGGGTTTTCAGCCACGCCGTTTGGTACGACACCAGACCGTATGCGGCCGAGTGAGATTTGTTGAAGCCGTAACCGGCGAATTTTTCCACCAGGTCGAAAATGTTACCGGCCAGGTCCGCTTCGATATTGTTAGCGGTGCAACCTTCAATGAAGCCGCCACGCTGCTTGGCCATTTCTTCGGGTTTTTTCTTACCCATGGCCCGACGCAGCATGTCCGCACCGCCGAGGGTGTAGCCGGCCATGACCTGGGCAATCTGCATCACCTGTTCCTGATACAGGATGATGCCGTAAGTCGGCGCCAATACCGGCTTGAGGCCTTCGTACTGGTAGTCCGAGTGCGGGTACGCCAGTTCGGCGCGACCGTGCTTACGGTTGATAAAGTCATCCACCATGCCCGACTGCAGCGGGCCCGGACGGAACAGGGCTACCAGTGCGATCAAGTCTTCCAGGCAGTCGGGCTTGAGCTTTTTGATCAGCTCTTTCATGCCTCGGGACTCGAGCTGGAACACCGCCGTGGTTTCAGCTTTTTGCAGCAGCGTGTAGGTCGGTTTGTCGTCGAGCGGGATGAACGCGATATCCAGCGGCGGCTCATCAACCTTGGCGCGATCGCGGTTGATGGTTTTCAGCGCCCAGTCGATGACCGTCAGGGTCCGCAGACCGAGGAAGTCGAACTTCACCAGCCCGGCAGCCTCGACGTCGTCCTTGTCGAACTGGGTGACCAGGCCGTCACCGGCCTCGTCGCAATAGATCGGCGAAAAGTCAGTCAACTTGGTCGGCGCGATAACCACACCACCGGCGTGCTTGCCGACGTTACGTACAACACCCTCGAGCTTGCGGGCCATTTCCCAGATTTCGGCAGCCTCTTCATCGACCTTGATGAAGTCACGCAGGATCTCTTCCTGCTCGTAGGCTTTTTCCAGGGTCATGCCGACTTCGAACGGGATCATCTTCGACAGACGATCCGCCAGGCCGTAGGACTTGCCCTGCACCCGCGCCACGTCACGGACCACCGCTTTGGCGGCCATGGAACCGAAGGTGATGATCTGGCTGACCGCGTTGCGGCCGTACTTCTCGGCCACGTATTCAATAACCCGGTCACGCCCGTCCATGCAGAAGTCGACGTCGAAGTCGGGCATCGATACCCGTTCCGGGTTAAGGAAACGTTCGAACAGCAGGTCATATTCCAGCGGATCGAGGTCAGTAATCTTCTGCACATAGGCCACCAGCGACCCGGCACCCGACCCCCGGCCCGGACCTACCGGCACGCCATTGCTCTTGGCCCACTGGATAAAGTCCATCACGATCAGGAAGTAACCGGGGAAGCCCATCTGGATGATGATATCCAGTTCGAAATTCAGCCGGTCAACGTAGACCTGACGCTTGGCCTCGTAGTCTTCGGTGGTGTCCCTGGGCAACAGAACGCTCAGGCGCTCCTCCAGGCCATCGAAGGACACCTTGCGAAAATACTCGTCGATGGTCATGCCATCGGGAATCGGGAAGTTGGGCAGGAAGTGCTTGCCCAGCTTCACTTCGATGTTGCAGCGCTTGGCGATCTCGACGGTGTTTTCCAGCGCCTCGGGAATGTCGCTGAACAGCTCGGCCATTTCCTCGGCGCTTTTGAGGTACTGCTGATCGCTGTAGTTCTTCGAACGCCGCGGATCGTCGAGGGCGCGGCCCTCACCGATGCAAACACGGGTTTCGTGGGCCGCGAAGTCTTCCTGCTTGATGAAACGCACATCGTTGGTCGCCACCAGTGGCGCGCCGATTTTCTCGGCCAGGGCTACCGCGCCGTGCAGTTGCTCTTCATCATTGGGGCGATTGGTGCGCTGGATTTCCAGATAAAAGCGATCCGGGAATACCTTCATCCATTCACGCGCCAGGGTTTCCGCTTCAGCCGGATTGCCGCCAAGCATGGCCAGGCCGATCTCGCCTTCCTTCGCCGCCGACAGCATGATCAAGCCTTCGCTGGCCTCGGCCACCCACTCACGCTCGATGATGATCGAGCCATTGCGTTGGCCGTCGATGAAGCCGCGGGAGATCAGTTCGGTGAGGTTGCGATAACCCACGGCGTTCATCGCCAGCAGGCTGATCCGGCTCAGGGCGTTATCCGGATCCTTGTTCGACAGCCACAGGTCGGCGCCGCAGATCGGCTTGATGCCCGCGCCCATGGAAGCTTTATAGAATTTGACCAGGGAACACATGTTGTTCTGGTCAGTGACCGCCACGGCAGGCATGTTCATGCCGACCAGGGTCTTGACCAGCGGTTTGATCCGCACCAGACCGTCGACCAGGGAGTATTCAGTGTGCAGGCGTAGATGAACGAATGAAGCCGGCATAGTGATCCTGTCTAGAAACTAGAAACGTGAAGACAACAAGGCCCGGATTGTACCGGGCCTTGGGAAAAACATCAGCCTTGCGACTAACTCTCGATCAGACTTTCCCGCGCCTCGTAAGCCAGGCGTACCGGGGCGAACGAGCGGCGGTGAATCGGCGTTGGCCCCAAACGCGCCAAGGCTTCCAGATGAACGGGCGTCGGGTAGCCTTTGTGGCCGCCGATTCCGTAACCCGGGTAAATCAATTCGAACGCGGCCATTTCACGGTCACGGCTGACCTTGGCCAGGATCGACGCAGCAGCGATGGCCGGGACCTTGCTGTCGCCCTTGACCACGGCTTCGGAGCGCATGGACAGTTTCGGGCAGCGGTTGCCGTCGATCATCGCCAGTTTCGGCTGAATGTGCAGGCCTTCGATGGCACGCTGCATGGCCAGCATGGTGGCATGCAGGATGTTCAGTTCGTCGATTTCTTCGACTTCGGCCCGGGCGATGTGCCAGCTCAGGGCCTTTTCGCAGATTTCGTCGTAGAGCTTTTCGCGGCGGGCCTGGGTGAGCTTCTTCGAGTCGTTCAGCCCAAGGATCGGCCGATTCGGGTCGAGAATCACCGCCGCGGTGACCACCGCGCCGCAGAGCGGACCGCGACCGACTTCGTCGACACCGGCAACCAGCTCTTCCAGTTCTGCAACCAGTGTGAAGTCGAGGCCCATCTGCATTGTTTTGCTCATTGTATTTTGCCGATCAGGTTCAGTACGGCGTCGGCCGCTTGGTTAGAAGCATCCAGGCGCAGGGTCCGGTGAATTTCATCGAAGCCGCGAGTCTGCTCTTCGCCACCCTCGATCAACGGAGACAAGGTCTGGGCCAGGGCTTCGACGGTCGCATCGTCCTGCAACAACTCAGGCACCAACAGGCGCTGGGCCAGCAAGTTCGGCAACGAGACGTAGGGGCTTTTCACCATGCGCTTGAGAATCCAGAACGTCAGCGGCGCCAGGCGATAGGCAACCACCATCGGGCGCTTGTACAACAACGCTTCAAGCGTCGCCGTTCCGGAGGCGATCAACACCGCATCGCAGGCGGCCAGGGCCAGATGAGACTTGCCATCGAGCAGGGTCAGCGGCAGATCACGACCGGCCAGCAGCTCTTCGAGCTGGGCTCGGCGTTCTGGGCTGGCGCATGGCATGACGAACCGGACACCGGGACGCAGGGCCCGCAGGCGCTGGGCGGTATCAAGGAACAGCGCCCCGAGACGACCCACTTCACCACCACGACTGCCAGGCATCAGCGCGACTAACGGACCGTCAGGCAAACCCAGCTCGGCCCGCGCGGCGGCTCGATCGGCTTCCAGCGGAATCGCATCGGCCAGGGAGTGCCCGACAAACCGCACCGGCACACCCTTCTCTTCGTAGAACTTCGCCTCGAACGGGAACAGCGTCAGCATCAGGTCGCAGCCTTCGCGAATCTTCAGCACCCGCTTCTGCCGCCAGGCCCAGACCGACGGGCTGACGTAATGCACAGTCTTGATCCCGGCCTGGCGCAACTTCAGTTCGATATTGAGGTTGAAGTCCGGGGCATCGATGCCGATGAACACATCCGGTTTCTCGGCGATCAGGTCCGCCACCAGCTTCTTGCGCCGGGCCAGCAGCTCACGCAATCGACCCAGCACTTCCACCAGGCCCATGACCGAAAGGCGTTCCATCGGGAAGTACGAGGTCAGGCCTTCGGCCTGCATCAGCGGACCGCCGACCCCCATGAACTCCACCGCCGGGTGCTGTGCCTTGAGTGCACGCATCAGTCCGGCGCCCAGAATGTCACCGGAAGCCTCACCCGCTACCAGCGCAATACGCAGATTAGCCATGATTAACGAGTGATGCCGCGGGTCGAAGACTGGATGGAATCACGGAATACCGCGACTTCCGGAAACTGTGCCGAGGGTTCGACCAGTTCGGCGAGCGCCTGCTCGACCGTCAGGCCCTGGCGGTAAACCACCTTATAGGCTCGACGCAGGGCGTGGATGGCGTCTTCGCTGAAACCGCGACGGCGCATCCCTTCAAAGTTCATGCTCCGGGCTTCGGCAGGATTACCGAATACCGTGACGTACGCCGGGACGTCCTTGCCGATGGCGGTACCCATGCCGGAAAAGCTGTGGGCGCCAATATGGCAATATTGGTGAACCAGGGTGAAGCCGGACAGGATCGCCCAGTCCTCAACGTGCACATGGCCTGCCAACGCGGTGTTGTTAACCAGGATGCAGTGGTTACCGATAACACTGTCGTGGCCGATGTGGGCATAAGCCATGATCAGGTTGTGATCACCCAACGTTGTTTCCGAACGGTCCTGCACGGTGCCGCGGTGAATCGTCACGCCTTCGCGGATGACGTTGTGGTCACCGATGACCAGGCGAGTTTCTTCGCCTTTGTATTTCAGATCGGGCGTGTCCTCACCTACCGAGGAAAACTGGTAGATGCGGTTGTGCTTACCGATTCGGGTCGGCCCCCTGAGAATCACGTGCGGCCCGATCACTGTTCCCTCGCCGATTTCCACACCTGCGCCGATAATCGACCAAGGGCCGACCTCGACGTCGTCGGCCAGGATGGCCGTCGGATCGATGATTGCGCGAGGGTCAATCAAACTCATACTTTTTGTTCCGCACAGATGATCTCGGCCGAGCATACCGGCTTGCCGTCCACCGAGGCCTGGCATTCAAACTTCCAGATCTTGCGCTTGCAGCTGATGAACGTGGCTTCCAGGATCAACTGGTCGCCCGGCTTGACCGGCTGACGGAAACGCAGTTTGTCCGAACCGACGAAGTAGTACAGGGTGCCATCGGCCGGTTTCAGGTCCAGCATCTTGAAACCAAGGATCCCGGCAGCCTGGGCCATCGCTTCGATGATCAGCACGCCCGGCATGATTGGATGCGCAGGGAAGTGACCATTGAAGAACGGCTCGTTGATGCTGACATTCTTGTAGGCGCGAATGCGCTTGCCTTCCACATCCAGATCCACAACCCGGTCCACCAGCAGGAACGGGTAACGGTGTGGCAGGTATTCGCGAATCTCGTTGATGTCCATCATTTCGGGGGGAAGCCTATGTAAAGATTGGAGGCGCGCGACTGACGCGCACCCCTCTAGCAAATCAAGGAGGCAGTCTAGCGGCTGTGCTTACTTGATATGGAAAATGGTATCAGCCATCTGATGAAGCATTACCGTCAGGGGTCACTTCCCCTACACGCTTTTCCAGCTGTCGCAGACGCCGCGCGATGTCATCGAGCTGACGGATGCGTGCCGCGCTTTTGCGCCACTCGGCAGCCGGTTGCATGGCTGTACCGGAAGAATAGGAACCCGGCTCGGTAATCGAGTGGGTCACCATGGTCATCCCGGTCAGGAAAACGTTGTCGCAAACCTCGATATGCCCCACCAGTCCGACGCCACCGGCCAGCATGCAATGCTTGCCTATCTTGGTGCTGCCGGAGATCCCTACGCACGCCGCCATGGCGGTGTGATCTCCAACCTGGACGTTGTGAGCAATCTGAATCTGATTGTCGAGCTTCACACCGTTGCCGAGGATGGTATCGGCGAGTGCGCCACGGTCGACGGCGGTATTCACGCCAATCTCCACGTCGTCACCCACCAGCACGCCACCGATCTGGGCAATTTTCTGCCAGACACCTTTCTCGTTGGCAAAACCGAAACCTTCGCCACCGAGTACGGCACCCGACTGAATCACTACTCGCTTGCCGATACGCACATCGTGGTACAGCGTGACCCGTGGAGCCAGCCAGCCGCCCTCACCGATCTCGCAGCGTGCGCCGATGAAGCAATGCGCCCCGACGGTCACACCCGCAGCAATACGCGCCGCACTTTCAATCACCGCAAAGGCACCGATGCTCGCCGCCGGATCGACCACTGCGTCCGCTGCCACCACCGCTGTCGGATGAATACCGGCAACCGCTTTTGGCTTGGGATCGAACAGGTGGGAAATACGCGCATAAGCCAGGTACGGATCCGGCACGATCAGCGCATTACCGGCAAAACCTTCAGCATCAGCGGCCTTCAGCAACAGGGCTGCGGCATGACTGTCCGCCAGGTATTTACGGTATTGAGGGTTTGCCAGAAAGCTCAACTGAGCTGGGCCAGCCTCTTGCAAAGTGGCTAGCCCAGTAATTTCTCTCTCCGGGTCGCCACTCAGGGTGGCGCCGAGGAACTCGGCCAGCTGGCCGAGCTTTATAGTCGCTGTCATGGATTACTTCAGCTGATTCATGCGCTCGATAACCTGGCGAGTGATGTCGTACTGAGGCTTGACATCAATCACTGCGCCACGCTCGAAGACCAGGTCAAAAGCACCTTTCTTGATGACTTCTTCCACAGCGCTGTCCAGTTTCGGCTTGAGCTGCTTCAGCATTTCACGGTCGGCAACGGCTTTGGCTTCGTTCAATTCCTTGGACTGGAACTGGAAGTCACGAGCCTTTTGCTTGAATTCAAGTTCCAGACGCTCACGCTCGCCTTGTTGCATCTTGTCACCACCGGCTACCAGACGGTCCTGGATACCTTTCGCACTGCTTTCCAGCGTCTTGAGCTTGGTCAGTTGCGGACCGAACTTTTTCTCGGCATCCACGGCGTATTTCTTGGCCGCGTCGGATTCCAGCAGGGCCATCTGATAGTTCAGTACGGCGATTTTCATGTCGGCAAAAGCCGGACCTGCTACCAGTACGGTCGCCAGGAGAACCAATTGAGTCAACTTACGCACGATGCACTCCTACAAAATCCATTGTCGTTATCTTGGGTCAGACGCTTAGAACGTCTGGCCGAGGGAGAATTGGAAAATCTGGGTTTCAGCGTTATCCGGTTTCTTGACCGGCATGGCCAACGCGAAACTCAAAGGCCCCAGTGCGGTAACCCAAGTCAGACCAACACCGACGGAACTGGCCATATTGCTCAGGCTGATGTCGTTGCACTGCGTTTGAGACTTGGAAGTCGCGAGGGTGTTGACCGTCTGACTGCATTTTGAGTCAAACACATTACCCACATCCCAGAACACAGAGGTACGCAGGGATCGCTGATCCTTAACAAACGGCAGCGGGAACAGAATTTCTGCACCACCTTGAATAAGGACGTTGCCACCGAACGGCAGTGGATCGTTATCCGGGTCAGCCAGTGTGCCCTGGTTACCCGTCACACCCACACCACGGCTTGGCGTACTGCGAGGACCCAACGTGCTGTCCTTGAAGCCACGAACCGAGTTGAAACCACCAGCATAGTAGTTTTCATAGAATGGCAAGCCATCGGTCGAACCATAACCATCGCCATAACCCAATTCGGTGTGCAGGCGTACGGTGTAGTTTTCACTCAAAGGCTGGAACAACTGGCCACGGTAGTCGAGCTTGAAGAACGACAGGTCGCTGCCCGGCGTGGTGGCTTCCAGGGTCAAGCTCTGGGAATGACCACGGGTCGCCAGTACCCCTTTGTTCAGGGTGGACTCGGACCAGCCGGCCGAAGCCTTGAAGTTCAGGTAGTTATCGCCTTCGCGGTTAACGAAGTCGAAGATTTCGTCGACGGTGTACTGACCTGTCTTGATCTTGTCTTGTTGCGCAGTCAGGCCGAAGGTCAGACGCGACGTCTCGCTGATCGGATAACCGACGCTGACGCCAGCACCCAGGCTGTCTACCGCGTAGCTTGCAACGTTGACGTCGAGGTCTTTGTAGTCAGTGGTGCGATAGAACGCGTTGTAACCCAGGCTCACACCATCAGCAGTCCAGTACGGGTCGACATAACCGAAGTTATACCGGGTCTGGTATTGGCTTTTGGTCAGGCCGATGCTGACCTTGTTACCGGTACCCAGGAAGTTGTTCTGGGTAATCGAACCACCGAGGATCAGACCGGCACTCTGGGCGAAACCGACACTGGCGGTAATCGAACCGGAAGCCTGCTCTTCAACGCTGTAGTTCACATCAACCTGGTCATCCACGCCCGGTACGGCAGGCGTTTCAACGTTGACTTCCTTGAAGAAGCCCAGACGTTCAAGACGCGTCTTGGACTGGTCGATCAGGTAGGTCGAAGCCCAGCCGCCTTCCATCTGGCGCATTTCACGACGCAGCACTTCGTCTTCGGACTTGGTGTTGCCGCGGAAGTTGATACGGTTTACGTAAGCACGCTTGCCTGGATCAACAGCGAAAGTGATGTCTACCGTGTGGTCATCATCGTGCGGCTGAGGAACGCCGTTGACGTTGGCGAAGGTGTAACCCTCGTTGCCGAGGCGACGAGTGATCAGTTCGGAGGTAGTGGTCATCAGCTTGCGCGAGAACACCTGGCCTTTCTGAACCAGCAGCAGGGACTTGACCTGGTCTTCAGGCACTTTCAGGTCGCCGCTGAGCTTCACGTCACGAACGGTGTACTTCTCGCCTTCGTTGACGTTGACCGTGATGTAGACGTGTTTCTTGTCCGGGGTGATGGACACCTGGGTCGAAGCGATATCCATATTGATATAGCCGCGGTCCAGGTAGTAGGAGCGCAGACGCTCCAGGTCACCGGAAAGTTTTTCACGAGCATATTTGTCGTCGTTCTTGAAGAACGACAGCCAGTTGGTGGTCTTGAGTTCGAACAGGTCGATCAGGTCTTCATCAGCAAAGACCGTGTTACCCACCACGTTGATGTGCTGGATAGCAGCGACGGTGCCTTCATTGATATTGACCTTCAACGCGACGCGGTTACGCGGCTGCGCCACCACTTCGGTGTCGACAGTCGCCGAGTAGCGACCCTGAGCGACGTACTGGCGCTGCAGTTCGTTACGCACACCTTCGAGGGTGGCACGCTGGAAGATCTCGCCTTCGGCCAGGCCGGATTGCTTGAGGCCCTTCATCAGGTCTTCAGTGGAGATGGCCTTGTTACCCTCGATCTCGATACTCGCGACCGAAGGACGCTCGACTACCGTGATAACGAGGACATTGCCTTCGCGACCCAGCTGGATATCTTGAAAGAAACCGGTTTTGAACAACGCACGAGTGGATTCCACCAGGCGACGATCATCCGCCTGTTCACCGACGTTCAACGGCAAGGCACCAAAGACACTACCCGCGGAGACCCGCTGGAGGCCATTGACGCGAATATCAGAGATAGTGAAGGACTCGGCGTGAACTTCGGCGATCATCAATACGGTGAGAACCGCAGTTAGCAGCAGACGTTTCATGAAGTCCTTTCTTATTCCAACTGGCAATAAACAAACTGCCGCAAAATGCGGCAGATTCGCAATTCAGCGAAGCGTTACAGTCGACCCAGATCATTGACCAGAGCAAGCAACATCACCCCGACCACCAAACTGATGCCGATCTGTATCCCCCAACCCTGCACCCGATCTGACAAGGGGCGACCACGCACCCACTCGATCAGATAAAACAACAAATGCCCCCCATCCAGTACAGGGATGGGCAACAAATTCAGAACTCCCAGGCTAATACTCAGATAAGCAAGGAAATTCAGGAAATCAGCGACACCCGACTGGGCAGAAGCGCCCGCCACTTTAGCAATGGTTATCGGTCCACTCAAGTTTTTTACCGAGAGCTCGCCGAACAACATTTTCTTGAGCGAATCGAGGGTCAGCACACTCATGGTCCAGGTGCGTCGGGCACCCTCCCCAATCGCGGCCAGCGGACCGTAGCTGACCTCACGAATCATCTCTGGTGGCCAATCGACTGCTTTCACCCCGGCCCCCAGATAACCCGTGGGTGCCTTGCTCTCGCCGCGAGCGGCCAGCGTCACAGGGACGTCGATTTGAGCACCATCGCGCTCAACGCGCAGCATGATTTTGGTATCCGGATGCATACGGACGGTATCAACCACCTGCTGCCAGTCGTTGAGCGACTGGCCATCAAGGGTCAACAGCCGATCACCGGTCTTCAGGCCCGCCGCTTGTGCCGGCCCTTTCGAATCGAGTTCAGCCAGGATCGGCGGCAACGCCGGACGCCACGGGCGAATACCCAGCGAGCGAATCGGGTCCGGCTCATCGGCGCCCTTGAGCCAGTGATCCAGCATCAGTTCTCGAGGTGAATCGGTGGTTGAACCCTGCTCACGCACCAGCAACTGCAAGGCACCGCTCTCGCCAAGGCGACGGACCAACTGCAAATTAACAGCCGCCCACCCGGTAGTCGGCTCGCCATCGATGGCAACGATTTCCTGATTCGGGCTCAAGCCGGCCTTGGCAGCGATGCTGCCCGACTCGACGGCGCCGATAATCGGGCGTACCTGCTCGCTGCCGAGCATGGCCAACACCCAGAAAAAACCATCGCCAGCAGAAAGTTGGCGATTGGACCCGCAGCAACGATGGCAATACGCTGGCGGACAGATTTGCGATTGAAGGATTGATCGAGCTGATCGACGGGTACTTCGCCTTCGCGCTCGTCGAGCATCTTCACGTAGCCGCCCAGCGGAATGGCCGCCAGCACGAACTCCGTGCCTTGCTTGTCATGCCAGCGCAACAACGGCATGCCAAAGCCCACGGAGAAGCGCAGCACTTTGACCCCACAGCGACGCGCGACCCAAAAGTGGCCGAACTCGTGGAAGGTGACCAGCACGCCCAGGGCTACCAGGGTGCCGACAATCATATAGAGCGCGCTCATCTACTTTCTCCGCAATCCTATCCGGTGCTGCATTGGGCCAGCGTACTGCAGCACTTATCGCCCGTGACGACTCAACCACTGTCCGGCCAGCACACGCGCCTTGGCGTCTGCCGTGAACACCGCCTCGAGATCGTTTACCGCAACCACAGGTTCAAGATTCAAGGCTTCCTCGATGATACTCGCGATTTCCGGGTAACGAACCCGTCCATCGAGAAAGGCTGCAACCGCCACTTCATTTGCCGCATTGAGCATCGCCGGCGCGCTATTGCCCGCCTCTGCCGCCTGTCGGGCCAGGCGCAGACATGGAAAACGATCTTCATCGGGCGCCTGGAAATCCAGGCGTGCAATGGCAAACAGATCCAGCGGTGCGACCCCCGAGTCGATGCGTTCCGGCCACGCCAGAGCGTTGGCAATTGGCGTACGCATGTCCGGATTGCCCAACTGCGCCAAGACCGAACCATCGACATAATCGACCAGCGAATGAATAACGCTCTGCGGGTGAATCACCACTTCGACCTGGGAGGGCCTGGCATCGAACAGCCAGCAGGCTTCGATCAGCTCGAGCCCTTTGTTCATCATGCTGGCCGAATCGACCGAGATCTTGCGCCCCATGGACCAGTTCGGGTGGGCACAGGCCTGATCGGGAGTCACATGCGCCAGCTCAGCCATCGGCGTCTGCCGGAACGGACCACCAGAGGCCGTCAGCAAAATCCGCCGCACACCGACCGCCCCCAGACCACGCGCAAAATCCTGTGGCATGCACTGGAAAATCGCGTTGTGCTCGCTGTCGATCGGCAGCAGCACCGATCCGCTTTTACGCACTGCCTGCATGAACAGCGCACCGGACATCACCAGCGCTTCCTTGTTGGCCAGCAGGATTTTTTTGCCCGCCTCGACTGCCGCCAGGGTCGGGCGCAAGCCCGCAGCGCCAACAATGGCCGCCATGACCGCGTCGACCTCAGGGTCGGCAGCGACCTGGCACAGGCCCTCCTCCCCGACCAGAACTCGCGTCGACAGACCGGCGGCGTGCAAGTCGTCCTGCAAACCACGGGCAGCGCCCGCTTCAGGCACGACCGCAAAACGCGGAGTGTGCCGTACACACAAGGCCAGCAGCTCATTCAGTCGAGTGAAACCGCTCAGCGCGAAAACCTGATAGCGCTCGGGGTGACGAGCAATGACATCCAGGGTGCTCAGACCAATCGAACCGGTCGCCCCCAGAACGGTAATCTGCTGTGGGCGGCTCACGGCGCCGCCATCCACAACAGCACCGCGAACACAGGGATCGCCGCCGTCAGGCTGTCGATACGGTCCAGAATACCGCCGTGACCCGGCAGCAGATTACTGCTGTCCTTGATCCCGGACTGGCGCTTGAACATGCTTTCGGTGAGGTCGCCCACCACCGAAATGAACACGATCAATGCGGCGCCGATCAGACCTTTAAACAGCTGCGCCACCGTCCAGTCGCGAACCAGGCCGACAATCAACGTAAGCACCAGGCTCAGCGCCAGGCCACCGTAGACGCCTTCCCAGCTTTTACCGGGACTGACCTGCGGCGCGAGCTTGCGCTTGCCGAAAGCCCGACCGGAAAAATACGCACCGATATCGGCGCCCCAGACCAGCACCATGACCGCCATGATCAGCCAGTTGCCCAAAGGCTCCTGCTTGATCTGCACCAGACCTTGCCAGGCCGGCAGCAGGATCAACAGGCCGATGACCAGTTTGCAGGCCGCGCTGGCCCAGTGTTCGCTGGAGCGTGGATACGTCAGCACCAGATAGGTCGCCATCGCCCACCACAGCACAGAGGCGCCCAACACCCAAGGCGCGAGCCCGGGAAGGATATGCATGACAAACAGCATCAGCGCGACCACAGCGGCATAGGCCACACGAATCGGCTGAGCCGTGAAACCTGCCAGACGAGCCCACTCCCATGCACCCAGGGTCACGACCAGCCCGATGAATAGCGCAAAACCGGAGCCTTCAAGCAGGAAAAACCCGCACAAGGCAATCGGCAGGAGGATCAGCGCGGTGATGATTCGTTGTTTAAGCATTAAACCCGGGCTCCAGCCTCGACCTGCTCGCTCGTTTTACCGAAGCGGCGCTGCCGAGAGGCGAAATCGGCCAGCGCAGTGCGCATGGCGTCGTGTTTGAAGTCCGGCCAGAACAGGTCGGAGAAATACAGTTCGGTGTAAGCCAGCTGCCACAGCAGGAAATTGCTGATGCGGTGCTCGCCACCGGTACGAATGCACAAGTCCGGCAACGGCAGATCGCCAGTCACCAGACAGGTTTGCAGCAATTGCGGAGTAATGTCTTCCGGACGCAGATGCCCGGCCTGGACTTCACGCGCCAGACGCTGTGCAGCTTGCGCAATATCCCACTGACCGCCGTAGTTGGCGGCGATCTGCAGGATAAAGCGATTGGTACCGGCAGTAATCGCCTCGGCTTCGCGCATGGCTGCTTGAAGCTCGGGGTGAAAACGCGAACGGTCGCCAATGATGCGCAGGCTGATGTTGTTGTCGTTGAGGCGCTTGGCCTCACGACGCAACGCCTTGAAGAACAGGTCCATCAAGGCGCTGACTTCATCGGCCGGACGTTGCCAGTTTTCACTGGAGAAGGCGAACAGGGTCAGCACCTCGACCTTGGCCTCGGCGCACACCTCGATCACTGCACGAACGGCATCCACACCCGCTTTATGCCCGGCAACACCCGGCATAAAGCGTTTTTTCGCCCAGCGATTGTTACCATCCATGATGATCGCGACATGGCGCGGCACCGCGGACGGCGCAGTCTGCTTGGTCTTATCCATGAAAACGGGACCCTTATACGGCCATCAGGTCCGCTTCTTTTGCTTGGTGGCCGCATCGATGTCAGCCTCCGCCTTGTCGGTCAGCTTCTGGATATCGGCAGCGCCACGACGCTCTTCGTCTTCGCTGATTTCCTTGTCCTTGACCAGCTTCTTAAGGTCACCCAGTGCGTCGCGGCGAATGTTGCGCACGGCAACACGAGCATCTTCAGCTGCGCTACGCGCCTGCTTGGTGAAGCCCTTGCGGGTTTCTTCAGTCAGGGCAGGCATGGAGATCAGCAGCAACTCGCCCAGGTTGGTCGGATTGAGGTTCAGGCCAGCACTCTGGATCGCCTTGTCTACGGCCGCGAGCATGTTGCGCTCAAACGCCACGACCTGCAGGGTCCGGGAATCTTTCACAGTAACGTTGGCAACGCCGCTCAATGGGGTGTCAGCACCGTAGTAAGGAACCATCACGCTACCGAGGATGCTCGGGTGCGCCTTGCCGGTACGAATCTGACCAAATGCATGGGACAGAGACTCCAGGGATTTCTGCATACGCTCTTGAGCGTCTTTCTTGATTTCGTTGATCATTGTTGGCCTTCCTCGATCAGGGTCCCTTCAGCGCCGCCATGCACGATGTTCAGCAGGGCTCCGGGTTTGTTCATGTTAAATACGCGCAACGGCATCTTGTGGTCGCGGCACAGGCAAATGGCCGTCAGATCCATCACGCCCAGCTTGCGATCCAGTACTTCATCGTAAGTCAGATGATCGAACTTCTCGGCATGCGGGTCTTTGAACGGGTCTGCGGTGTAGACGCCATCGACTTTGGTCGCCTTGAGCACGACATCTGCATCGATTTCGATGGCACGCAGGCAAGCCGCCGAGTCCGTGGTGAAGAACGGATTGCCAGTACCGGCCGCGAAAATCACGACTTCCTTGGCGTTCAGGTGGCGCATGGCCTTGCGGCGGTCGTAGTGATCGGTCACGCCAACCATGGAAATGGCCGACATCACGATGGCCGAGATATTGGCACGCTCCAGCGCATCACGCATGGCCAGAGCGTTCATCACAGTGGCCAGCATGCCCATGTGGTCACCGGTTACCCGATCCATACCGGCCGCGCTCAGCGCTGCACCACGGAACAGGTTGCCGCCGCCGATTACCAGACCGACCTGTACACCGATGCCGACCAGTTGGCCAACTTCCAGCGCCATGCGATCCAGAACTTTCGGATCAATCCCGAACTCTTCCGAGCCCATCAGGGCCTCGCCGCTAAGCTTGAGTAGAATGCGTTTATAGCGAGCCTGATAACCACTGCCCTGCTGAGCCATTGCGAATCTCTCCTGCGGCGTATTTTAAAAATTCTTTGCGAGCTGTTTACAGCTGGCGTTCACTCTAGCTTGGCACTGCTTCAGCGCCATCGGAACATGGCTTTGTAAGCCAGTTCCAAAGGGAAACCAATAAAAATTGGTGCCCCATCTGAAAAGAGGCTGCGCGCGTAAGCGGGCAGCCTCTTCAGGGCGACAGTTAAAAAACCGTCTTATTGCTTGGCGGCAGCCAGCTGGGCAGCAACTTCTTCAGCGAAGTTGTCGACCGGCTTCTCGATGCCATCACCTACTTTGAAGTAGGTGAAGGAAACGATTTCAGCACCGGCTTTCTTGGCCAGTTCGCCAACCTTGATTTCAGGATTCTTGACGAACGCCTGCTCAACCAGGCTCGCTTCAGCCAGGAACTTGCTGATACGACCTTTAACCATGTTTTCAACGATGTTTTCTGGCTTGCCAGCGATCTTGTCAGCGTTGAGGGTCAGGAACACGCCTTTCTCGCGCTCGACCGCTTCAGCGGACACTTCCGATGGCAGCAGGAATTCAGGGTTGGTCGCTGCCACGTGCATGGCGATGTCTTTGGCCAGCTCAACGCTGCCGCCTTTAAGGGCAACCACAACACCGATCTTGTTGCCGTGCAGGTAACCACCAACAACATCACCTTCAACGCGAGCCAGGCGACGGATGTTGACGTTTTCGCCAACCTTGCCGACCAGAACCAGGCGATCGGCTTCTTGAGCTGCGATCAGCGGAGCAACGTCAGTCAGTTTGTCAGCGAACGCTTTTTCAACGCTGGAAGCGACAAATGCCTTGAAGTCATCCTGCAAAGCCAGGAAGTCGGTCTGCGAGTTCACTTCCAGCAGAACGGCGGATTTACCGTCTTCCTTGAGAGCGATCGCGCCTTCAGCGGCCACGTTGCCAGCTTTCTTGGCAGCCTTGATAGCGCCGGAAGCACGCATGTCATCAATGGCTTTTTCGATGTCGCCGCCGGCCTTGGTCAAGGCCTTTTTGCAATCCATCATGCCTTCGCCAGTACGCTCACGCAGTTCTTTAACCAACGCTGCAGTAATCTCTGCCATTTCAAAAATCCTCTTGGATAGGTTATCAACCATTCCACCCGATCAAACGGGCGTTCAATTCTTCCCGAACCTTCTTGTAGCCGCTGCACGTTACAAAGCTGTAGCTGCGCTGCCGACAAACGGTTTCCGAGGTGGCAAAAAGGGGCCAAGCCCCCTTTTTGCTTACTGAGTTAACGCCAAGGCGTCAATTACTCAGCTGCTGCTACCGGAGCTTCTTCAACGAACTGCTCGGTGCCGCCAGCAACGTGGTTGCGACCGCGGATTACAGCGTCAGCCATCGAACCCATGTACAGCTGGATAGCGCGGATTGCGTCATCGTTGCCTGGGATGATGTAGTCAACGCCTTCCGGGCTGCTGTTGGTATCGACTACGCCGATAACCGGGATGCCCAGTTTGTTGGCTTCGGTGATCGCGATGCGCTCGTGATCAACGTCGATAACGAACAGTGCGTCTGGCAGACCGCCCATGTCCTTGATACCACCCAGGGAACGATCGAGCTTCTCAAGATCGCGAGTGCGCATCAGCGCTTCTTTCTTGGTCAGCTTGGTGAAAGTACCGTCTTCGGCTTGCACTTCAAGGTCACGCAGACGCTTGATGGAAGCACGGATGGTTTTGAAGTTGGTCAGCATGCCGCCCAACCAGCGGTGATCGACGTACGGCGAACCGCAACGTGCTGCTTCTTCAGCAACGATCTTGCCAGCGGAACGCTTGGTGCCGACGAACAGAATCTTGTTTTTGCCCTGGGCCAGACGCTCTACGAAAGTCAGAGCTTCGTTGAACATTGGCAGGGTTTTTTCAAGGTTGATGATGTGGATCTTGTTACGCGCGCCGAAAATGTATTTACCCATTTTCGGGTTCCAGTAACGGGTTTGGTGACCGAAGTGCACACCGGCCTTCAGCATATCGCGCATGTTGACTTGGGACATGATAGTTCCTTAATAAGTCGGGTTTGGCCTCCACGTATCCCAATGACCAACCAGCAGCATCAGCTGAAGGCACCCAGGTCATCGTGTCGACACGTGTGTGGATTTAAGCCTCTCGGGGTATCCCCGGAAAGCGGCGCATTTTATATCACAAGGCTGTAAAAAACGGAACCCGGATTCTCAATTCCCGGCGCGCGCCTTCAACCGTGCCCTTGGAATCGCTCAAGAATGCGCCTATCTATAGAGAGAAGCGATGCACAGAGGCTCAGATTTGCGCTGAGCGTCTGTTAGAATCGCGTTCTTCAGGGCCGCCGATACCGATTGCGCGACGCCCATCCCGAATTTGCAAGCGCCATTGAGCGCAGAGAGAGCCTGTATGACCGTCACCCTCAAAACCCCGGAGGACATCGCTAAAATGCGGATCGCCGGCAAACTGGCCGCCGATGTACTGGAAATGATTGCCGAACATGTCAAACCGGGCATCACCACCGAAGAACTGGACCGCATCTGCCACGACTATATCGTCAACGAGCAGCACGCCATCCCTGCCCCGCTCAACTACAAAGGCTTCCCGAAGTCGATCTGTACCTCGATCAACCACGTGGTCTGCCACGGCATCCCGAACGAGAAAGCGCTGAAGGATGGCGACACGCTGAACATCGACGTCACGGTGATCAAGGATGGCTACCACGGCGACACCAGCCGCATGTTCCACGTCGGCACCGTGCCGGTCTGGGCCGAGCGCCTGTCGCAGATCACCCAGGAATGCATGTATAAGGCCATTGAACTGGTCAAGCCCGGCTGCCGCCTGGGTGACATTGGTGAAGTGATCCAGAAACACGCTGAAAAGAACGGTTTTTCAGTGGTTCGCGAGTTCTGCGGCCATGGCATCGGCAAGGTGTTCCACGAAGAGCCGCAGATCCTGCACTACGGCCGCGCCGGCACCGGCATGGAACTCAAGGCCGGCATGACCTTTACCATCGAGCCGATGATCAACCAGGGCAAGGCCGACACCAAGGTACTGGGCGACGGCTGGACCGCGATCACCAAGGACCGCAAACTTTCCGCCCAGTGGGAACACACCCTGCTGGTGACCGATACCGGTTATGAGATCTTCACCCTGCGCGCCGATGACACTATCGCGCGCGTTTCGGCCTGATCGACCCGCGCCGCCCATAGCCTTATAGAAAGGAAAGCCAATCGATGCCGCAGGTGGACCCCGAACTCTTCGACCGTGGCCAGTTCCAGGCTGAACTGGCCCTGAAGGCAAGCCCGATCGGGGCCTTCAAGAAGGCGATTCGCCAGGCCCGCGAGGTGCTCGACGAGCGCTTTCGCAGCGGCCGGGATATTCGCCGGCTGATCGAGGACCGGGCCTGGTTCGTCGACAATATCCTGCAAAAGGCCTGGGAGCAGTTCGACTGGAGTGAAGACGCCGACATCGCGCTGGTCGCGGTCGGCGGCTACGGTCGCGGTGAGTTGCACCCGTATTCCGACATTGATCTGCTGATCCTGCTGGACAGCGCCGACCACGAGGTTTTCCGCGATTCCATCGAGCGTTTCCTGACGTTGTTGTGGGACATCGGCCTGGAAGTCGGTCAGAGCGTGCGCTCGGTGGACGAATGCGCCGTTGAGGCCCGCGCCGACCTGACGGTCGTCACCAACCTGATGGAAAGCCGCACCATCTGCGGCCCCGAACGCTTGCGCCAGCGCATGCTGGACGTTACCAGCACCGCGCACATGTGGCCGAGCAAGGACTTCTTCCTGGCCAAACGTGCCGAGCAAAAGGCCCGTCACCACAAGTACAACGACACCGAATACAACCTGGAACCCAACGTCAAAGGCTCGCCCGGCGGCTTGCGCGATATTCAGACGATTCTCTGGGTCGCCCGTCGCGAGTACGGCACCCTGAACCTGCGGGCCCTGGCCGGCGAAGGCTTTTTGGTAGAGAGCGAAAACGCCCTGCTGGCCTCGTCCCAGGAGTTCTTGTGGAAAGTCCGCTACGCCCTGCACATGCTCGCCGGGCGCTCCGAGGACCGCTTGCTGTTCGACCACCAGCGCTCCATCGCCGGGCTGCTGGGTTTCAAAGGCGATGACGCCAAGCAAACCATCGAAAACTTCATGCAGCAGTATTATCGGGTAGTCATGAGCATTGCCCAGCTCAGCGACCTGATCATCCAGCATTTCGAGGAAGTCATCCTCGCGCCGGAAGACGAAGCGCCGCCGCAGCCGATCAACTCGCGATTCCAGCTGCACGATGGTTACATCGAGGCACGCAACAACAACGTGTTCCGCCGCACGCCGTTCGCCATGCTCGAGATCTTCGTGTTGATGGCCCAGCAACCGGAGATCAAGGGCGTTCGTGCCGATACCATCCGCCTGCTGCGTGAACACCGTCACTTGATCGACGACGACTTCCGCAACGATATTCGCAACACCAGCCTGTTCATCGAGCTGTTCAAGTGCAAGATCGGCATTCACCGCAACCTGCGCCGGATGAACCGTTACGGCATCCTTGGGCGCTATTTGCCGGAGTTCGGCTTTATCGTCGGGCAGATGCAGCACGACCTGTTTCACATCTATACGGTCGACGCTCACACCCTGAACCTGATCAAGCATCTGCGTAAATTGCAGTACACCCAGGTGTCGGAAAAATTCCCGCTGGCCAGCAAGCTCATGGGCAAACTGCCCAAGCCCGAGCTGATCTACCTGGCCGGCCTGTACCACGATATCGGCAAGGGCCGGCACGGCGACCACTCGGACATCGGTGCCGTGGATGCCGAAGCCTTTTGCCAGCGCCATCAGTTGCCGGTGTGGGACAGCCGCCTGATCGTCTGGCTGGTGCAAAACCATCTGGTGATGTCGACGACTGCCCAGCGCAAGGATTTGTCCGACCCGCAGGTCATTCACGATTTCGCACAGGTTGTCGGCGATGAAACCCACCTCGATTATCTGTACGTGCTGACCGTCGCCGACATCAATGCCACCAACCCGACGCTGTGGAACTCCTGGCGTGCCAGCCTGTTGCGCCAGCTCTACACCGAGACCAAGCGAGCCTTGCGTCGCGGCCTGGAAAACCCGGTGGACCGTGAAGAACAAATCCGCCAGACCCAAAGCGCTGCCCTGGACATCCTGGTGCGCGGCGGCACCGACCCGGACGATGTCGAGCAGTTGTGGGCGCAATTGGGCGATGACTATTTCCTGCGCCACACCGCCGGCGACGTGGCCTGGCACAGTGACGCGATCCTCCAGCAACCGGCCGACGGCGGGCCGCTGGTGCTGATCAAGGAAACCACCCAGCGCGAATTCGAGGGTGGCACGCAGATCTTCATCTATGCGCCGGACCAGCATGACTTCTTCGCCGTGACCGTGGCCGCGATGGACCAGCTCAACCTGAACATTCACGACGCCCGGGTTATCACCTCCAGCAGCCAGTTCACCCTCGACACCTACATCGTGCTCGACACCGACGGCGACTCGATCGGCGACAACCCGACGCGGGTCAAGCAGATCCGCGAGGGCCTGACCGAAGCCCTGCGCAACCCGGACGATTACCCGACGATCATCCAGCGCCGGGTACCGCGCCAGCTCAAGCATTTCGCGTTTGCGCCACAGGTGACGATCCACAACGATGCCCAGCGCCCGGTCACAGTACTGGAGCTGAGTGCGCCCGACCGCCCGGGCCTGCTGGCGCGGATCGGCACGATCTTCCTCGAGTTCGACCTGTCGCTGCAGAACGCCAAGATCGCCACTCTGGGCGAGCGCGTGGAAGACGTGTTCTTCATCACCGACGCGAACAACCAGCCATTGTCCGACCCGCTGCTGTGCAGCCGTTTGCAGGATGCGATCGTCGAACAGTTGAGCGTCAGCCACGAACCCGATATCAAACTGTCGCGCATCAGCATTTGAACTAACAAATTTCCCCTGTGGAGCGGGCTTGCTCGCGAATGCGCCGGGTCAGTCAAAATTGATGTCGACTGACCCAGCGCATTCGCGAGCAAGCCCGCTCCCACATAGAAGAGGCCCCGCATGAACAACGCTCTGAACCAGTTGCAGCCCTACCCGTTCGAGAAGCTCCGCGCCCTGCTCGGCGGCGTCACGCCAAACCCGGACAAACGTGCCATCGCCCTGTCCATTGGCGAACCGAAGCACCGTTCGCCAAGCTTTGTCGCCGAAGCCCTGGCCAACAATCTGGATCAGATGGCCGTGTACCCGACCACCCTCGGTATCCCGGCCCTGCGTGAAGCCATCGCCGCCTGGTGTGAACGTCGCTTCAACGTCCCGAGCGGCTGGCTCGACCCGGCGCGTAATGTGCTGCCGGTCAACGGCACCCGTGAAGCGCTGTTTGCCTTCACCCAAACCGTGGTCAACCGTGGCGACGACGCGCTGGTGGTCAGCCCGAACCCGTTCTATCAGATCTACGAAGGTGCCGCGTTCCTCGCCGGGGCCAAGCCGCATTACCTGCCATGCCTGGACGAAAACGGCTTCAACCCGGATTTCGACGCTGTATCGCCAGACATCTGGAAGCGCTGCCAGATCCTGTTCCTGTGCTCGCCAGGCAACCCGACCGGTGCGCTGATCCCGGTTGAAAGCCTGAAAAAGCTGATTGCCCTGGCCGACGAATACGACTTCGTGATCGCCGCCGACGAGTGCTACAGCGAACTGTACTTCGACGAACAAACCCCGCCGGCCGGCCTGCTTAGCGCCTGTGTGGAACTGGGTCGCAAGGATTTCAAGCGCTGCGTGGTGTTCCACAGCCTGTCCAAGCGTTCCAACCTGCCGGGCCTGCGTTCGGGTTTTGTGGCCGGTGATGCCGACATCCTCAAGGGCTTCCTGCTGTACCGTACCTACCACGGCTGCGCGATGCCGGTTCAAACCCAACTGGCCAGCGTTGCGGCATGGAACGACGAAGTACACGTGCGCGCCAACCGCGCGCTGTATCGCGAAAAGTACGATGCGGTACTGGAAATCCTCAGCCCGGTGATGGATGTGCAGCGTCCGGACGGCGGTTTCTACTTGTGGCCGAACGTTGAAGGCGATGACGAGGCGTTCTGCCGCGATTTGTATGTTGAAGAACATGTGACGGTGGTGCCGGGGTCGTACTTGTCCCGCGATGTGGAGGGTACCAATCCGGGCGCTGGCCGGGTGCGCATGGCGCTGGTTGCGCCGTTGGCCGAATGCGTTGAAGCGGCAGAGCGGATTCGCACCTTCATCCAGCGCCGTAAATAAAGGCCCCTCTGTAGGCGCTGCCGAAGGCTCGGGCCGCGTTCGGCAGCTCCTACAGGGTCAGGTATTACTTCACCTGGCCGAGATTTGCCTCGCTCAGGTCCAGCTCACCCAACACCTCACGCAGCACGTCATCGCCGATCTGGTGGTGACGGCTGAGGCTGTACAATTCCAGGCGCTGCGCCCGCAGTGCTTTCAGGCGTAAACGCCGCTCCAGCAAGTCCATCTGAAACGCCAGGGCCTGGGCTTCGGCGGAATCGTTAAAGACTTCCAGTTGATGACGGTACTCGGACATGATCCGCGCCTTGAGTTCAGCCGCCAACGCCGCCTCCGCCGCATCTACGGGCTTGGCCTCTTCGACTTCCAGCGCATGGATCGCCGCTTCAGCGGTTTTGCGCCAGGCGTCGCGCACTTCATGGCGACGCTTGTCGTCCGGGCTTTTCTCAATACCTCGCAGCAACAGCGGCAAGGCGATGCACGCGGCAATCAGCGACAGCAGAATGACCCCGGCCGCGATGAAAATCAGCAGATCACGCTCGGGAAACGCGGTGCCCCCCATCAACAGCGGCACCGACAGCACACCCGCCAGGGTCACCGCCCCCGCACGCCGCCGACCGTCAGCAACCAGCAGGACCGAGCCGTAGGCACCAGCGTCAGTTCGCCCTTGCCCCGCCAGCGCCGCAGCAGCCCCGACACCCGCCAAGTGCTCTGCACCCAGATAAACCGCAACACCAGCAACACCATATAAATCGCCACCACGTCCAGGCAACGGTAGAGCAACGTCGGCCACATCGACGTTTCCTGGCTGGCCACAGCCTTGATGATGTCCGGCAGTTGCAAGCCCAGCAGCAGGAAAATCAAGCCGTTAAAGGCGAACTCCAGCAATGACCAGACACTGCGATTGAGCAAACGCGTGCTGGTCTGGCGCGGCAGCAAGTCGAGCCAGCTCTGCATCATCCCCGCCGCCACCGCAGACAAAATGCCAGAGGCGCCGAGCCGTTCAGCCAGCACATAAGCGGCGAACGGCAGCAACAACATGAACACCACATGAGTCGCCGGGTCATCCCAGCCGCGGGCGATCATCCATGAGCGCAAGCGGCCCACCAGCCAACTCAGCGCCACACCGGTGGCAAGACCGCCGACCGCCACCAACACGAATGTCAGACTCGCATTGGCCAAAGAGAACACGCCGGTCACGGCCGCCGCCAAGGCAAATTTGAAGGTCACCAGGCCCGAGGCGTCGTTCATCAACGCCTCGCCCTGCAACATGTGCATCAACGGTGTCGGCAAGCGGTTCTGGGAAATGGCCGAGACCGCCACCGCATCGGTCGGCGACAACACGGCCGCCAACGCGAACGCCACCGGCAGTGGAATACTCGGCAGCAACCAATGAATGAAATACCCGGCGGCGACCACGGTGAACAACACCAAACCCACCGCCAGGGTCAGGATCGGCCCGCGCAAACGCCACAACTCACGCTTGGGCATACGCCAGCCATCGGAAAACAACAACGGCGGCAGAAACAGGAAGAGGAATAATTCCGGATCCAGCGCCACATGCAGCCCCAATGTGGGCCACGCCAGTAAAGCACCCGCACCGATTTGCACCAGCGGCAACGGCAGCGGGATCACCCGCCCGATCAGGCGTGAAACGCCGACCAGCATCAGCATGATCAGAACGGTATAGGCGGTTTGCATAAAGCGCTTTTCCCAGGCAATCGACAGCATTGAAGTGCCATATTAGCCGCTTAGAGTGAGGGCTGGCCGTTACACCAATGTCGCATCGCCTGCAACCACCGCAAAACCTGTAGGAGCAAAGCTTGCTCGCGATAGCGGTGTGTCAGTCGCCATGAATGCTGCCTGACACTCCGTCATCGCGAGCAAGCTTTGCTCCTACAGGTTTTGCGTTTTAACCGGAAGGCCATGGCATAATCCGTCACCTTTTTTTCCAGCACCTGTAAAGGGGGCAATTCCTTGACCGTTTCAAGTAAAACGCTGCACCTTTTCGGCATCAAAGCCTGCGACACCATGAAAAAGGCGCGCACCTGGCTCGATGAACACGCTGTCAGCTATGACTTCCATGATTACAAAACGGCCGGAATCGACCGTGAACACCTGACCCAATGGTGCGACGAGCACGGCTGGCAAGTGGTGTTGAACCGTGCAGGCACGACCTTTCGCAAACTCGACGACGAACGCAAAGCCGATCTCGACCAAGCGAAAGCCATCGAATTGATGCTCGCACAACCCTCGATGATCAAGCGCCCGGTGCTTGATCTCGGTGACCGAACCCTGATTGGCTTCAAGCCAGATATCTACGCGGCCGCACTCAAGTAAGGCAGCCCGTTCCTTTTTGTTAGAGGTATCAACATGTCCAATACTCTGTTCAGCCTGGCCTTTGGTGTCGGCACTCAAAACCGTCAAGGCGCCTGGCTGGAAGTGTTTTACGCACAGCCACTGCTCAATCCATCGGCTGAACTGGTCGCTGCGATTGCTCCAGTCCTGGGCTACACCGCAGGCAATCAGGCCATCGCGTTCAGCACCGCTCAAGCCTCGCAACTGGCTGAAGCGCTGAAAAGCGTCGACGCCGGCCAGGCTGCATTGCTGACCCGTCTGGCTGAGAGCCACAAGCCGCTGGTCGCGACCATTCTGGCCGAAGACGTTCAACTGACGTCCACGCCTGAGGCTTACCTCAAGCTGCACCTGCTGTCCCACCGCCTGGTCAAGCCACATGGCCTGAACCTGGCCGGCGTGTTCCCGCTGCTGCCGAACGTTGCCTGGACCAGCCAGGGCGCCATCGACCTGGCCGAACTGGCCGAGCATCAACTGGAAGCCCGTCTGCGCGGCGAGCTGCTGGAAGTGTTTTCGGTGGACAAGTTCCCGAAAATGACCGACTACGTGGTTCCGGCCGGCGTGCGTATCGCTGACGCGGCACGTATTCGTCTGGGCGCCTACGTAGGCGAAGGCACCACCGTGATGCACGAAGGTTTCGTCAACTTCAACGCCGGCACCGAAGGCCCGGGCATGATCGAAGGTCGCGTGTCGGCTGGCGTGTTCGTCGGCAAGGGTTCGGACCTGGGCGGCGGTTGCTCGACCATGGGCACCCTGTCGGGCGGCGGCAATATCGTGATCAAGGTTGGCGAAGGCTGCCTGATCGGCGCCAACGCCGGTATCGGTATCCCGTTGGGCGACCGCAACACCGTTGAATCGGGCCTGTACGTGACCGCCGGGACTAAAGTAGCGCTGCTGGACGAGAACAACACACTGGTCAAAGTCGTGAAAGCCCGTGAACTGGCCGGTCAACCTGACCTGCTGTTCCGCCGCAATTCGCAGAGCGGTGCCGTGGAATGCAAAACCCACAAATCGGCCATCGAACTGAACGCAGCGCTGCACGCTCACAACTAAGCAGAGCGTCACACGATCACCTGTCCTCGTAGGAGCGAGGCTTGCCCGCGAAGCTTTTGGCGGCCTCAAGGGCCCTTTCGCGAGCAAGCTTTGCTCCTACAAAGTCAAGGTCAGGCGTACACCCCGCCCATGTTCACCAGGGCCGAACAACATGATGATTCCCTCTCCCTGGCGTGCCGATTTTCCGGCCATCGCCGCTCTGCAACGGCAAGACCAGACGTATCTGGACAACGCCGCCACCACGCAAAAACCTCAAGCCCTGCTGGATGCCCTGGCGCATTACTACGCCAATGGCGCGGCCAACGTGCATCGGGCGCAACACTTGCCCGGCGCCCATGCCACCCAGGCGTTCGAGGACAGCCGCAGCAAAGTCGCCCAATGGCTTAACGCCGGCGATTGTGGGCAGATTATCTTCACCCACGGCGCGACGTCGGCGCTGAACCTCCTGGCCTATGGCCTGGAACATCTATTCAATCCGGGCGATGAGATTGTCATCAGCGCCCTGGAGCACCACGCCAATCTGTTGCCCTGGCAGCAACTGGCCCTGCGCCGCGCGCTGAAACTGGTGATCTTGCCGCTCGATCCCGACGGTGTGATCGACCTTGCGAGCGCCGCACAGTTGATCGGCCCACGCACCCGATTGCTGGCGGTCAGTCAGTTGTCCAACGTGCTCGGCGCCTGGCAACCGTTGCCCGAGTTGCTGACGCTGGCCAAGGCGCATAACGCCCTGACCGTGATCGACGGCGCGCAAGGCGTGGTTCATGGCCGGCACGACGTGCAGGCGCTGGGTTGCGACTTTTATGTGTTTTCCAGCCACAAGCTCTATGGCCCCGATGGCCTGGGCGTGTTGTTCGGGCGTAACGCAGCCCTTGAACAAGTGCGTGCGTGGCAATTCGGCGGCGAGATGGTGCTGGACGCCAACTACCACGACGCGCGCTTTCGGCCGGCACCGCTGGGTTTCGAGGCCGGTACGCCTCCAATCGCCAGCGTAATTGGACTGGGGGCAACCCTGGATTACCTCGGGGGGCTGGATCAGGACGCCGTGTCCGCCCACGAAGCGGCGTTGCATGACTATCTGCTCAAAGGCCTTGTGGCGCGCAACGGCATCCGCCTGCTGGGCAAGCCACAACTGGCGTTGGCCAGTTTTATCGTCGAGGGTGTGCATAACTCGGACCTGGCGCATTTGCTGACCGAACAAGGGATCGCCGTGCGCGCCGGTCATCACTGCGCCATGCCTCTACTCAAGAGCTTTGAGCTGGCCGGGGCGATTCGGGTGTCGCTGGCGCTGTACAACGATTCCGAAGATCTGGAACGCTTCTTTGAAGCGTTGGATCAAGCGCTGGAGTTGTTGCGATGAGCTTGCCCGTCGAAGCGGTTACGGCGCTGGAGACGTTTCAACAGGCTGCCGGCTGGGAGCAGCGGGCGCGATTGCTGATGCAATGGGGCGATCGTCTGCCGGCGTTGCGCGATGAGGATAAGGTCGACGCTAATCGGGTGCATGGCTGTGAAAGTCAGGTGTGGCTGGTGGGCTCGCTGGATGATGGCCATTGGCTGTTTGCGGCGAGCAGCGATGCGCGACTGATTCGCGGGTTGGTGGCGTTGTTGCTGGCGCGGGTCAACGGGTTGTCGGTGGCTGAGTTGCAGCAGGTGGATCTGCCGGACTGGTTTAATCAGTTAGGCCTGAGCCGACAGCTCTCGCCTTCGCGCAGTAATGGCCTCAATGCCGTGCTCCAGCGAATGCGGAGCCTAAGCGACGTGTAGGAGCTGCCGAAGGCTCAGGCCGCGTTCGGCAGCTCCTACCGGGGTTCGACCTTAAGCCTCAGGCTTGATGCGATCCGCCGGCCGCCGCACGCCCGCCACAATCTTATCCACAGCCTTGGTCGCAGCAACCATGCCGAACGTCGCCGTCACCATCATCACCGCGCCAAACCCACCGGCGCAGTCGAGCTTCACGCCATCGCCGACAAAACTCTTCTGCAAGCAAATGCTGCCATCCGGTTTCGGGTAGCGCAGCTGTTCGGTCGAGAACACGCACGGCACGCTGTAATGGCGGGTCACGGTGCGGGAGAAGTTGTAGTCGCGGCGCAACGTCGAGCGCACTTTCGAGGCCAACGGGTCGTTGAAGGTGCGGTTGAGGTCGCAGACCTGGATCAACGTCGGGTCAATCTGCCCGCCCGCACCGCCCGTGGTGATGATCTGGATCTTGCGGCGTTTGCACCAGGCAATCAGCGCGGCCTTGGCGTTGACGCTGTCGATGCAGTCAATCACGCAGTCGATGTTCGGCGTGATGTACTCGGCCATGGTCTCGCGCGTCACGAAATCCGCCACCGCGTGCACCGTGCAGTCCGGGTTGATCCCGCGCAGGCGCTCGGCCATCACTTCGACCTTGGGCTTGCCGACGGTGCTGTCCAGCGCATGCAACTGACGGTTGGCGTTGCTGACGCAGACGTCGTCCAGGTCGAACAGCGAAATTTCGCCCACGCCGCACCGGGCAATGGCTTCCGCCGCCCAGGAGCCGACGCCGCCGACGCCAACAATCGCCACATGGGCCACACGCAAGCGCTCAAGGCCTTCGATGCCGTACAAACGGGCGATGCCGGCAAACCGTGGATCTTCTGTACTCATGACCATTACCCCAAAAACCGGCGCGCATTATAGGGCCACATTTCAACAAGATCTAAGTCACCGAGCAAAAGTTAGAGAACTCTAGAGAAAAGCGATTGCCAAATGTAGGATATTTCCCTGCATGCTGTACGAACTTGGAACACCACGTGTAGGATTCGCGCCCCAGCCCCTTGGTAACCGGCCGCCGACCGTTCCTTCGTTCAGAAGTCTCTGGAACCTGAAATAGCTATGTCATCGCGTAAATTTGGACTCAACCTGGTCGTGGTGCTCGCCATCGCCGCCTTGTTTACCGGCTTCTGGGCGCTGATTAACCGCCCGGTCTCCGCCCCCAACTGGCCCGAACAGATCTCCGGTTTTTCGTACTCGCCGTTTCAACAAGGCCAGTACCCACAGAAAGACCAATACCCGACCGACGATGAAATGCGTCGCGACCTGGAGATCATGAGCAAGCTGACGGACAACATCCGTACCTACTCGGTCGACGGCACGCTGGAGGACATCCCCAAACTGGCGGAAGAGTTCGGCCTGCGGGTGACCCTGGGGATCTGGATCAGCCCGGACCAGGAACGCAATGAGCGCGAGATCCTGCGCGCCATCGAACTGGCCAATACCTCCCGCAGTGTGGTTCGCGTGGTGGTGGGTAACGAGGCGATCTTCCGTAAGGAAATCACCGCCAAGGACCTGAGCGTGATCCTCGATCGCGTCCGCGCCGCGGTGAAAGTACCGGTGACCACGTCCGAGCAATGGCACGTCTGGGAAGAGCACCCGGAACTGGCCAAGCACGTCGACCTGATCGCCGCGCACGTTCTGCCCTACTGGGAATTCATCCCGGTGGACAAGGCCGGTCAGTTCGTCCTCGACCGCGCCCGGGACCTGAAAAAGATGTTCCCGAAAAAACCGCTGCTGCTCTCGGAGGTTGGCTGGCCGAGCAACGGCCGGATGCGTGGCGGTACCGATGCCAGCCCGGCGGATCAGGCGATCTACCTGCGCACATTGGTCAACAAGCTGAACCGCCAGGGCTTCAATTACTTCGTGATCGAAGCATTTGACCAGCCGTGGAAGGCCAGCGACGAAGGCTCGGTGGGCGCGTATTGGGGTGTGTTCAACGCCGCGCGCCAACAGAAATTCAACTTCGAAGGCCCGGTGGTCGCGATCCCGCAATGGCGCGTGCTGGCGATCGGCTCAGCGGTGCTGGCCTTGCTGTCCCTGACCTTGTTGATGATCGACGGCTCGGCCCTGCGTCAACGTGGCCGGACGTTCCTGACCTTTATCGCGTTCCTGTGCGGTTCGGTTCTGGTGTGGATCGGTTACGACTACAGCCAGCAATACAGCACCTGGTTCAGCCTGACGGTGGGCTTCTTGCTTGCCCTCGGTGCGCTCGGGGTGTTTATCGTGCTGCTGACCGAGGCCCACGAGCTGGCCGAAGCGGTCTGGACTCACAAGCGACGGCGAGAATTCCTGCCGGTCGAAGGTGATTCAGACTACCGACCGAAAGTCTCGATTCACGTACCGTGCTACAACGAACCGCCGGAGATGGTCAAACAGACCCTCAACGCCCTGGCCAACCTCGACTATCCGGACTTCGAAGTCCTGATCATCGACAACAACACCAAGGACCCGGCGGTCTGGGAACCGGTGCGCGATTACTGCGAAACCCTCGGCCCGCGCTTCAAGTTCTTCCACGTAGCCCCGTTGGCTGGTTTCAAGGGTGGCGCGCTCAATTACCTGATTCCGCACACCGCCAAGGATGCCGAAGTGATTGCGGTGATCGACTCGGACTACTGCGTCGACCCGAACTGGCTCAAGCACATGGTGCCGCACTTCGCCGATCCGAAAATCGCCGTGGTGCAGTCGCCACAGGATTATCGCGACCAGAACGAAAGCACCTTCAAAAAGCTTTGCTATGCGGAATACAAAGGCTTCTTCCACATCGGCATGGTTACCCGTAACGACCGTGACGCGATCATCCAGCACGGCACAATGACCATGACCCGTCGCTCGGTGCTCGAGGAGCTCGGCTGGGCTGACTGGTGCATCTGTGAAGACGCCGAGTTGGGCCTGCGCGTATTCGAAAAAGGCTTGTCGGCGGCGTATTACCACACCAGCTACGGCAAAGGCCTGATGCCCGATACCTTTATCGACTTCAAGAAACAGCGTTTCCGCTGGGCCTATGGCGCGATTCAGATCATCAAGCGTCACACCGCCAGTTTGCTGCGCGGCAAGGACACCGAGCTGACCCGTGGCCAGCGCTACCACTTCCTCGCGGGCTGGTTGCCGTGGGTGGCGGACGGCATGAACATCTTCTTCACCGTCGGCGCCCTGTTGTGGTCGGCAGCGATGATCATCGTGCCGCAACGGGTCGATCCACCGCTGTTGATTTTTGCAATCCCGCCATTGGCGTTGTTCGTGTTCAAGGTTGGCAAGATCATCTTCCTCTATCGTCGTGCGGTCGGGGTCAACCTGAAGGATGCGTTCTGCGCGGCACTGGCCGGGCTGGCGTTGTCGCACACCATCGCCAAAGCGGTGCTGTACGGCTTCTTCACCAGCAGCATTCCGTTCTTCCGAACGCCGAAAAACGCCGATAACCACGGCTTCTGGGTGGCGATTTCGGAAGCTCGCGAAGAGATGTTCATCATGCTGCTGTTGTGGGGCGCGGCGCTGGGGATCTTCCTGGTGAACGGCTTGCCAAGCAACGACATGCGCTTCTGGGTGATCATGTTGCTGGTACAGTCGCTGCCGTACCTGGCGGCGCTGATCATGGCGTTCCTGTCTTCGCTGCCCAAGCCGGTCGCCGAGCCTGAGCCGGCGCCGGCGTAATCCGTTATTGGATAACGTCAAACGGCGGCCTTCGGGCCGCCGTTTTGCTTTAGAATGATCGCCCTTTTCCACTGTAGGAGCTGCCGAAGGCTGCGATCTTTTGATCTGGTTTTTCAAAAAGCAAAATCAAAAGATCGCAGCCTTCGGCAGCTCCTCAGGTTTACCGTGCGCACCTCGGAGTTTTTACATGACGGCCCACGCCGACCTTTCGCCGACCCTCCAACTCGCCATCGACCTGATCCGCCGTCCGTCCGTGACCCCGGTCGACGCCGATTGCCAGAAGCAGATGATGCAGCGCCTGGGCGATGCCGGTTTCAAGCTGGAACCGATGCGCATCGAAGATGTGGATAACTTCTGGGCCACCCACGGTAAACACGACGGTCCGGTGCTGTGCTTCGCCGGTCACACCGACGTGGTCCCGACCGGCCCGGTAACCGCCTGGCAGATCGACCCGTTCAACGCGCTGATCGACGAACACGGCATGCTCTGTGGCCGTGGCGCGGCAGACATGAAAGGCAGCCTCGCCTCCATGACCGTGGCGGCCGAGCGTTTCGTCAGCGACTACCCGGATCACAAGGGCAAGGTCGCTTTCCTGATCACCAGCGACGAAGAAGGCCCGGCACACCACGGCACCAAGGCTGTGATCGAACGCCTCGCCGCCCGCAAGGAACGTCTGGACTGGTGCATCGTCGGCGAACCGTCGAGCACCACCCTGGTCGGTGACGTGGTCAAGAATGGCCGTCGCGGCTCCCTCGGCGCCAAGCTGACCGTACGCGGTATTCAGGGTCACGTGGCCTATCCGCACCTGGCAAAGAACCCGATCCACCTCGCCGCCCCGGCACTCGCGGAACTCGCCGCCGAGCATTGGGACCACGGCAACGACTTCTTCCCTCCGACCAGTTTCCAGATTTCCAACGTCAACTCCGGCACGGGCGCGACCAACGTGATTCCGGGGGATCTGGTGGCAGTGTTCAACTTCCGCTTCTCCACCGAATCCAGCGTCGAAGGCCTGCAAAAGCGGGTGGCCGACATCCTCGACAAGCATGGCCTGGACTGGCACGTGGATTGGGCGCTGTCGGGCCTGCCGTTCCTCACCGAACCGGGCGCGCTGCTGGATGCGGTGGCATCGAGCATCAAGGACATCACCGGTCGAGAGACCAAGGCATCCACCAGTGGCGGCACCTCCGACGGGCGCTTTATCGCGACCATGGGCACCCAAGTGGTAGAGCTGGGCCCGGTCAACGCGACGATTCACCAGGTCAACGAGCGAGTGCTGGCCGCCGATCTCGATGTGCTGACCGAAATCTACTACCAGACCCTGATCAAGTTGCTCGCCTGATGCTGGCCTGCCCGATCTGCAGTGAACCGCTGAACGCGGTGGACAACGGCGTGGCCTGCCCCGCCGGGCATCGTTTCGACCGCGCGCGCCAGGGTTACCTGAACCTGTTGCCGGTGCAGCACAAGAACAGCCGCGACCCTGGGGATAACCTGGCGATGGTCGAGGCCCGACGCGACTTCTTGAACGCCGGCCATTACGCGCCGGTGGCCAAGCGCCTGGCGGAATTGGCGGCGCAGTATTCGCCACAGCGCTGGCTGGACATCGGTTGTGGCGAGGGTTACTACACCGCGCAAATCGCTGATGCCTTACCGAATGCCGACGGCTACGCGCTGGACATCTCCCGGGAAGCGGTCAAACGTGCCTGCAAACGCAACCCGCAACTGACCTGGTTGATCGCCAGCATGGCGCGGGTGCCGTTGGCGTCCGGCAGTTGCCAGTTTCTGGCCAGCGTCTTCAGCCCGCTGGACTGGGAAGAAGCCAAACGCTTGCTCAGCCCCGGCGGCGGCTTGATGAAGGTCGGTCCGACCAGCGGCCACCTGATGGAACTGCGCGAAAGCCTGTACGACGAAGTCCGTGAATACACCGACGACAAGCACCTGGCCCTGGTGCCGGAAGGCATGGCGTTGGCGCACAGTGAAACCCTGGAATTCAAACTGACGCTGGAAAGTGGCCAGGACCGCGCCAACCTGTTGGCCATGACGCCTCACGGCTGGCGCGCCAGCGCTGAACGCCGGGCGGCCGTGATCGAACAGGTCGAGCCGTTCGAAGTCACGGTTTCGATGCGCTACGATTACTTTATTCTTCAGTAACCCATCATTTTTTGGCCTTGAGCAATCGCTTGAGGCCGGCTAAATCCGCGAATGGATTTTTCAAGACCGCAGTGAGGACATCCATGCGCCAACCCGATATCGAGATTTACCTGAAAGACGCCGACGTCGACTACAAAGCCGTCGCTGCCTGGCTGGGCGTCGCACTGGGCCCGTGCACTGATTGGGTCCAGAAAGGCCAGACCTACAAGTGCAAGGCCGGCAATGTGCCAGTGACCTGGCTGCCAAAAGCCGTCGGCAAATGGAACAGCCTGTTCCTGGACAGCGATCAGACCCCATGGGAAGACGACATCGCCTGCGCCCGCGCAGCCTTTGCCGCGCTGAACGTCGAAGTGCGTTGCGCGCCTGGAAGCTGGGTCGAGGAAGAAGGTGAAGAAACGGCCGATCGCTGGATGCGTATCAGCGTTGACGGTGAAGAAGAGATCACCTGGAAAACCGTGTAAAACCGTGTAAAACCAAAAAGATCGTCCGAGCGCGGCCCGAGCCTTCGGCAGCTCCTACAGAGTCATGTGTACACCCGTAGGAGCTGCCGAAGGCTCGGGCCGCGTTCGGACGATCTTTTGCTCTTAAAGCTTACAGCCCCACCACATCCTCAGCCTGCAAACCCTTCTCACCCGTCACCACCGCATACTCAACCTGCTGACCTTCAGCCAGCGAACGGTGGCCTTCGCCGCGGATCGCGCGGTAGTGCACGAACACGTCCACCCCGTCCTCGCGTTGAATAAAGCCGTAGCCCTTGGCGTCGTTGAACCACTTCACATTCCCGGTTTCGCGCGTAGCCATGTCTCGTTACCCCCTTCTTTTTATTTTGAGCGGTCGAGTATATGACAGCCGCCAAAACTCTCAACTCAAGTTTACTTAGGCGCTTTTTTGCCGATTTTCGATGAATCCGGCACACTGTCAGCCCCCGAGCAATTGCTCGGTTTTATTCACTCATGCAGAAGCCGTATGACCCGCTCCCCGTTCCGCCGTCTTGTGTTTGGCGCCCTGCGCCGACTGTTGTACCTCTGGGTTCGCTCGGAGACGATCAACCAGTCGTCCCTTACCCTCAACCTCGACCGCAGTCGTCCGGTGTTCTACGTCCTGCAAAACCCTTCGCTGACCGACCTCGCTGTGGTCGACACCGAGTGCACCAAGGCCGGCCTGCCGCGCCCGGTGCTGCCGGTGTCGGTGGGTAATCTGCTGGAGCCCGCCGCGTTCTTTTACCTGACGCCGGAGCCCGACTGGCTCGGCCGCCAGGACAAACGCGGCGCGCCGCCAACCCTGAGCCGCCTGGTCAGCGCCTTGAGCCAGAACGCCGCCGAAGATGCGCAGGTCATCCCCGTCAGCGTGTTCTGGGGCCAGTCACCGGACAGCGAATCCAGCCCGTGGAAGCTGTTGTTCGCCGACAGTTGGGCGGTCACCGGGCGTCTGCGCCGCTTGCTCAGCATCATCGTGCTGGGGCGCAAGACCCGCGTGCAGTTCTCGGCGCCGATTCATCTGCGCGAACTGATCGAGCACAACAAGGGCCACGAGCGCACCGTGCGCATGGCCCAGCGGATCCTGCGGGTGCACTTCCGCAACCTGAAAGCCGCTGTGATCGGTCCGGACATTTCCCACCGTCGCAATCTGGTCAAAGGCTTGCTCAATCAGCCCTTGGTCAAACAAGCGATCCTCGATGAAGCCGAGCGCGAAAACATCTCCCCGGAGAAAGCCAAGGCCCAGGCCCTGCGCTACGGCAACGAGATCGCCTCGGACTACACCTACACCGCGATCCGTTTTCTGGAAGTGGTACTGAGCTGGTTCTGGAACAAGATTTACGACGGGGTGAAGGTCAACCACATCGAAGGCGTGCAGAAAGTCGCCCAGGGTCACGAAGTGATCTATGTGCCCTGCCACCGCAGCCACATCGACTACCTGCTGCTCTCGTATCTGCTGTTCCGTAACGGCCTGACCCCGCCGCACGTTGCCGCCGGGATCAACCTGAACATGCCGGTGATCGGCAGCCTGCTACGCCGTGGCGGTGCGTTCTTCATGCGCCGCACGTTCAAGGGCAACCCGCTCTACACCTCGGTGTTCAACGAATACCTGCACACCCTGTTCACCAAAGGCTTCCCGGTCGAGTACTTCGTCGAGGGCGGCCGTTCGCGCACCGGGCGCATGCTGCAACCGAAAACCGGAATGCTGGCGATCACCCTGCGCAGCTTCCTGCGTTCGTCGCGGATGCCGATCGTGTTCATCCCGGTGTACATCGGTTACGAGCGTGTACTGGAAGGCCGGACCTACCTCGGCGAACTGCGTGGCGCGACCAAGAAGAAAGAATCGATCTTCGACATCTTCAAAGTCATCGGCGCACTCAAGCAGCGCTTCGGCCAAGTGGCGGTGAACTTCGGCGAACCGATCAAACTGGCGGAGTTCCTCGACAGCGAACAACCCGACTGGCGCTCCCAAGAGCTTGGCCCGCAGTTCAAACCGGCCTGGCTCAACGAAACCACCAACCGCCTCGGCGAGAAAGTCGCCCAGCATCTGAACGAAGCGGCGGCGATCAACCCGGTGAACCTGGTAGCACTGGCATTACTTTCCACCAGCCGTTTGGCCCTGGATGATCGTGCCATGGCGCGGGTGCTTGATCTGTACCTGGCGCTGTTACGCAAGGTCCCGTACTCCCCGCACACCACGTTGCCGGAAGGCGATGGTCGGGCGCTGATCGAGCATGTGAAGGACATGGACCTGCTCTCCGAACAGAGCGATGCCTTGGGCAAGATTCTGTATCTGGACGAGCAGAACGCGGTCCTGATGACCTACTACCGCAACAACGTGCTGCACATCTTCGCCTTGCCGGCACTGTTGGCGAGTTTCTTCCAGAGTGCGTCGCGCATGAGCCGCGAACAGATCCTGCGCTACACCCGCGCGTTGTATCCGTACCTGCAATCGGAACTGTTCATTCGCTGGCCCATGGATGAACTGGACGCAGTGGTCGATCAATGGCTGGAAGCGTTCGTCGAACAAGGCCTGCTGCGTTTCGAGAACAACGTCTACCTGCGCCCGGCGCCAAGTTCGCGGCATTTCGTACTGCTGACCTTGCTATCGAAAAGCATCGCCCAGACCCTGCAGCGCTTCTACATGACCGTTTCCCTGTTGCTCAACAGCGGCCAGAACAGCCTCAGCGCCGAAGAGCTGGAAGACCTGTGTACGGTCATGGCCCAGCGCCTGTCGATCCTCCATGGCCTGAACGCCCCGGAATTCTTCGACAAGAGCCTGTTCCGCCACTTCATCCAGACCATGCTCGACCTCGACGTGCTGCGTCGCGACGAAGCCGGCAAGCTGAGCTATCACCCATTGCTTGGCGAACTGGCCGAAGGCGCGGCCAAACGGGTATTGCCGGCGGAAATACGTTTGTCGATCCGTCAGGTGGCGTTGCATCGCAGTGAAGATGCGGCGGATCAGATCGCCACACAGCCCGAGACTTGATGAAATCCCTGTGGGAGCGAGCCTGCTCGCGAAGGCGGCGTGCCAGACAACAGAGATGTTGAATGTCAAACCGCTATCGCGAGCAGGCTCGCTCCCACATTAATTGGAGATGCCCGATGAAAAAACGCTCTCTATTGGCCATGACCGCGTTGCTGGGCGCCTGCCAATCCATACACCCCGCCGCTAAAACCAGCCTCGATGGCGAAGTGTTCTACCTGCAACGCATCGCCCTGCCGCCAAGCGCCACGTTGAGCGTCAGCCTGCAGGACGTTTCCCTGGCCGACGCCCCCGCCGTGATCCTTGATGAACACAAAGTCCCGGTCAAAGGCCAGGTGCCGCTGCCGTTTCATCTGAGCTACGATCCGGCGCAAGTCAAACCTGGCCATCGCTACTCGGTCAGTGCGCGGATCGAAGTCAACGGCGAACTGATGTTCGTCACCACCGAAAACCACGCCGTGCAACTTGACGGCAACGATCCGCAACCGCTGAAAATCCGCGTCGACGCCGTTCGTTAAATTCCACTCTGGATCAAGGAAGCTGCCATGTTCCGCCCTACCCTTCGCTTCGCCGGCCTGTGTGCAGGCTTGATGATTTCCGCCAGTGCCTTGGCGCTGTCTCTCAGTGACCTGTCGCAAAACGATGCCACTGGCGGCCTCAAGGACGCCCTGACCCAAGGCGCGCAAATTGCGGTCAAGCAACTGGGTGCCCCAGGCGGCTTCAGCAACAACCCGGACGTGAAAATCGAACTGCCGGGCAAACTGGGCAAAGTCGCGAAAAAAATGAAGCAGTTCGGGATGGGCGACCAGGCCGACCAACTGGAAACCAGCATGAACAAAGCGGCTGAAAGCGCCGTGACGCAGGCCCAGCCGATCCTGGTGGATGCGGTGAAAAAGATGAGCGTGGCCGATGCCAAGGGCATTCTCAGTGGTGGCAAGGATTCGGCCACCCAGTACCTGGACAAATCCAGCCGCGAGCAGATCCGCATCAAGTTCTTGCCGATCGTTAAACAAGCCACCGACCAGGTCGGTTTGGCCAAGCAGTACAACGCGTTCGCCGGTCAGGCAGCGACCCTGGGTGTGCTGGATGCGAAGAATGCCAATATCGAAAACTACGTGACCGAGCAGGCGCTGAATGGCTTGTTCGAGATGATTGGTAAACAGGAAGAAACCATTCGCCAGAACCCGGCGGCTGCGGCGACCAGCCTCGCCAAAAAAGTGTTCGGCACACTGTAAGCTTCGAACCATCCCCTGTAGGAGCTGCCGAAGGCTGCGATCTTTGATTTTGATCTGGACTTAAGATCAAAAGATCGCAGCCTTCGGCAGCTCCTACTGGGCATGTACACCCGAAAAGACTGGGCGGCCCGAAGGCCGCCCGGTTCACGCAGGGTCTTTCTTGATCCTGAACCACGCTGCATACAGCGCCGGCAGGAACAACAGCGTCAACGCCGTCGCCACAATCAACCCTCCCATGATCGCCACCGCCATCGGCCCGAAGAACACGCTGCGTGACAACGGGATCATCGCCAGCACCGCGGCGAGTGCGGTCAGCACAATCGGCCGGAACCGGCGCACCGTGGCTTCGATAATCGCTTGCCAAGGCTTGAGCCCTGCGGTGATGTCCTGCTCGATCTGATCCACCAGGATCACCGAGTTGCGCATGATCATCCCGGACAACGCGATCGTCCCGAGCATGGCGACGAAACCGAACGGCTGACGGAACACCAACAGGAACAACGTCACGCCAATCAACCCCAATGGCGCGGTCAGAAACACCATCGCGGTGCGTGAGAAGCTGCGCAACTGCAACATCAGCAAGGTCAGCACCACCACGATAAACAGCGGCACACCGGCCTTCACCGAGTTCTGCCCGCGCGCCGAGTCTTCCACCGTCCCGCCGACATCCAGCAAGTAGCCGTCGGGCAGTTCGGCGCGTATCGGGTCGAGGGTCGGCATGATCTGCTGAACCAGGGTCGCCGGTTGTTCCTTGCCGTAGATGTCGGCGCGAATCGTCACGTTGGGCAAGCGATTGCGGTGCCAGATGATGCCTTCTTCGAAGCCGTATTCCAGGGTTGCGATCTGCGACAGCGCGATGCTCTTGCCGTTGTCCGTCGGCACCGCCAGGCTCGGCAGCAACGACAATTCGGTACGCTCACGCACGGTGCCGCGCAGCAGGATTTCGATCAACTCATTGTCTTCGCGGTACTGGCTGACGCTGGAACCGGTCAGCGAGCTTTGCAAAAACTTCGACAGATTGGCGGTGCTCACGCCGAGTGCCCGGGCGCGGTCCTGATCGACGTTCAGGTACACCACTTTGCTCGGCTCTTCCCAGTCCAGATGGACGTTGACCACATGCGGGTTCTCCCGAACCTTGGCCGCGACTTTGCGCGCCAGCGCACGAACTTCTTCGATGTGCTCGCCGGTTATCCGGAACTGCACCGGATAACCCACTGGTGGGCCGTTTTCCAGACGCGTTACCCGCGAACGCAGCTCCGGAAATTGTTCGTCGAGGGTTTCGATCAGCCAGGTGCGCAGGCTTTCACGCTCCTCGATGGTTTTCGCCAGGACGACAAACTGGGCGAAGCTCGCCGCTGGCAGTTGCTGATCCAGTGGCAGGTAAAAGCGCGGTGAACCGGTGCCGACGTAAGCCACATAATTGTCGATCCCGGCGTGTTCCTTCAGCAGGCCTTCAAGGCGTTTAACCTCCTCGGTGGTGTTGCTCAGGGAAGCGCCTTCAGCCAGTTTCAGATCGACCATCAGCTCCAGGCGACTCGAGGCCGGGAAGAACTGCTGCGGCACGAAGCGGAACAGCACGATGGAGCCGATGAACAACACCACGGTCAGCAGGATCACGGTTTTGCGCCAGCGCACACACCACTCGACCAAGCGCCGAACACGCTGATAGAACGGCGTGCCATAGGGGTCGGGCTGACCGTCGCCGGTGCCGTGTTTGGCGGCGTGGATTTTCGCCAGGTCCGGCAGGAGTTTTTCCCCCAGGTACGGCACGAAGACCACGGCGGCCACCCACGACGCCAGCAGCGCGATGGTCACCACCTGGAAGATCGAGCGGGTGTATTCGCCTGTGCCCGATTGCGCAGTGGCAATCGGCAGGAACCCGGCGGCGGTGATCAACGTGCCGGTGAGCATTGGGAATGCGGTGCTGGTCCAGGCATAGCTGGCGGCCTTGATCCGGTCGAAGCCCTGCTCCATTTTGATCGCCATCATTTCCACGGCGATGATCGCGTCGTCCACCAGCAAACCCAAGGCCAGCACCAGTGCGCCAAGGGAAATCTTGTGCAGGCCGATGCCGAGGTAATACATGCAGGCGAAGGTCATCGCCAGCACCAGTGGGATGGTCAATGCCACCACCATCCCGGTGCGCACGCCGAGGGAGAAAAAGCTCACCAGCAACACAATCGTCAGCGCTTCGACCAGCACCTGGACGAACTCGCCGACACTGGTTTTCACCGCGGCCGGCTGGTCCGAAACCTTGCGCAGTTGCATACCGGCAGGGAGGTTTTTCTGGATGCGGTCGAACTCGCCTTCCAGAGCCTTGCCGAGCACCAGAATGTCGCCACCGTCCTTCATGGCCACAGCCAGACCGATGGCGTCTTCGCCCATGAAGCGCATCCGTGGCGCCGGTGGATCGTTGAAACCGCGACGGACATCGGCGACATCGGCGATGCGGAACGTACGATCACCGACCCGGATCGGGAAGCTCCTGATCTGGTCGACCGTTTGAAAATTCCCGGTGACCCGTAGCTGTAAACGCTCGCTACTGGTTTCAAAGAACCCGGCAGTCGACACAGCGTTCTGCTCTTCAAGTGCCTGCTGCACTGCCGCCAGTGGCAAGCCGAGGGTCGCGAGCTTGACGTTGGACAGTTCGATCCAGATCTTCTCGTCCTGCAAGCCAAGCAGATCGACCTTGCCCACATCCTTGACCCGTTGCAGCTGGATCTGCACACGGTCGGCGTAATCCTTGAGCACCGCATAGTCAAACCCGTCGCCGGTCAGGGCGTAGATATTGCCGAAGGTGGTGCCGAATTCATCGTTGAAAAACGGGCCTTGAATGCCCGGAGGCAGAGTCTGGCGGATGTCGCTGATTTTCTTGCGAACCTGATACCAGAGGTCCGGGATCTGCGCCGAGTGCATCGAATCCCGAGCAATGAACGTCACCTGGGATTCACCCGGACGTGAGAACGAGACGATGCGCTCGTACTCGCCGGTTTCCATCAGCTTCTTTTCAATGCGCTCGGTCACCTGGCGCGACACTTCCTGGGCCGTGGCCCCCGGCCAGTTGGTGCGAATCACCATCGCCTTGAAGGTGAACGGCGGGTCTTCGCTTTGCCCCAGTTTGGTGTAGGAAAGAGCGCCGACAATCGCCAGCAAGAGCATCAGGAACAGTACGATCTGGCGATTACGCAGCGCCCATTCGGAAAGATTGAAACCCATCGGGGATTACTCCTTGGCCGCCAGACTGACCACGCGATTGGAGCGATCCACCGGGCGCACTTGCTGCCCGTCATGCAGCACATGAACGCCGGCGGCCACCACCCAGTCATTGGCGTTCAGGCCTTCGAGTACCGGCACGGTTTTCTCACCGAAGGCACCGATCAGCACCGGGGCTTTTTTCAAGGTGTTGTTGGCGCCAACGATCCATACGTAGGTGGCGCCGTTTTCTGCGGTGACCGCCGACAGCGGTACTGACAGCGACACCACGGCGGCGGTCTGGATAAACACCTGGGCGCTCTGGCCGAGTTCGGCCGGGACTTTGCCGGAGGTGAAGGAAATACGCGCGGCGAAGGTCCGTGACTTGGGATCGGCCGCCGGCGACAGTTCGCGAATACGCCCGGTAAAACGCTGATCGGGTTGGGTCCAGAGCTCCACCGTCACCGGTTGATCGACCTTGAAGCGTCCGAAGCTTTGCTCCGGCAGGCTGATCAACACTTCACGCTCGCCATCGGTGGCGAGGGCGAACACGGTTTGCCCGGCGGCCACCACTTGGCCGACTTCGACCTCGCGCTTGGCGACCACACCGTCCTGAGGCGCACGCAGCACGGCGTAGCTGGCCTGATTGGTCGAGACGTTGAACTCGGCCTTGATCTGCTTGAGGCGTGCTTCACCGGATCGGTAGAGGTTTTCGGAATTGTCGTACGCAGACTTGCTAACCATCTGACGGTCCATCAAGGTCTTATAGCGATCCCGTTCGGCGCGGACCAGGCTCAGGTTGGCCTCGGCGGCGGTCACCTGGGCGCGAGTGGCTTCCAGTTGCAAGCGTACGTCCTGGGGATCGAGCTCGGCCAAGGGCTGATCGGCCTTGACCCGCTGGCCTTCCTCGACCAGTCGTCGGCTGACTTTGCCGCCAATGCGGAACGCCAGATCCGGCTCGTAACGGGCGCGAACTTCACCGGGATAGCTTTCCATCGCCTGGGCCGAAGGCTCTGGCTGAACCACCATGGCCGGGCGCACGCTGACTTGCGGCGCCTCGTCGTGACCGCACGCCGACAATAAAAAAGCCAGGCTGACTGGCAATGCGAGGGGCAAGGCATAGCGGAGCATGGTGAAGGACCTTTCGCTAATGGTGCTTGGAATAATTATACTGGTCGGTATGTTATTAATAGCAAACTCACCAGTCCAGTATTAAAAGCGAATAATGTCGAACACTCTTTCAGCACCTAACGGTCCGGGCCGTCCCAAGGATCTGGCCAAGCGCCAGGCAATCCTCGATGCGGCGAAAATTCTGTTTCTGAGCAAGGGTTACGCGAGCACCAGCATGGATGCCGTGGCGGCCGAGGCCGGGGTGTCGAAGCTGACGGTCTACAGCCACTTCAACGACAAGGAGACGCTGTTCTCCGCCGCCGTGGTGGCCAAGTGCGAAGAGCAACTGCCACCGCTGTTTTTCGAATTGCCTGACGGCATCGCGGTGGAAACGGTGCTGCTGAACATCGCCCGCGGCTTTCATCAATTGATCAACAGTGATGAATCGGTGAACCTGCACCGCTTGATGATGACGCTGGGCAGCCAGGACCCGAAGCTTTCGCTGATCTTCTTCGAAGCCGGGCCAGAGCGCATGTTGAGCGGCATGGAGCGGTTGCTGAGCAAAGTTGATCAGAGCGGGGCACTGAGCATCGATAAACCGCGCAACGCGGCCGAGCATTTCTTTTGCCTGCTCAAGGGCGCGGGGAATTTTCGCTTGCTGTATGGCTGCGGCGAACCACTGACCGGGGACGCGGCCGAGAGCCATGTGCGGGAGGTGGTGGGGTTGTTTATGCGGGCTTATCGGCCTGAGACAGCCTGATTATTTTGTAGTGTTTTGTAGGACGCCATCGCGAGCAGGCTCGCTCCCACAGGGGATTTGTGAACGCTACGAATCCAATGTGGGGCGAGCTGCTCGCGATGGGGACAACGCGGTCTTAAGGTTTGAGCGCCTTCTTCGGATAAATGTCATACCGGCTGGATTTCCCGTCCAGCGCATGACTCGGCTTGGGCCCCGCAATGCACGGCGCCTTGCGCGGGCGCTTGACCACCACCCGGTGGCTGGCCAGTGCCAATGCCGCTTCGAGCAATGCCGGCGCATCCGGGTCATCCCCCACCAGCGGGCGGAACAGGCGCATTTCCTTCTTCACCAGCGCGGTTTTCTCACGGTGCGGGAACATCGGATCGAGGTAGATCACCTGCGGCGGCTCACCTTCCCAGTTGCGCATCACTTCAATCGAATTGCCCTTGAGCAAACGCATCCGCGCGACGATTGGCGCCACGTCGAAATCTTCCGCGCCACGGGCCAGGCCATCCTCCAGCAGCGCGCCGATCAGCGGCTGGCGCTCGATCAGGCTCATTTCGCAACCCAGGCTCGCCAGCACAAACGCATCCTTGCCGAGCCCCGCAGTGGCATCCAGCACCCGTGGCCGCACGCCTTGGGCGATGCCGACCGCTTTGGCGATCATCTGCCCGGTACCGCCACCGAACAACCGACGATGCGCCGCGCCGCCCTCGACGAAGTCCACCCGCACCGGCCCCGGTGCATCAGGCCCCAGCTGTTGCAGTTGCAAGCCCTGTTCGCCGACCTGCAAGGCAAACTCGCCGTCATCCACGTGCATCGGCAAGCCCAGGCGCTCGGCCCATTGCTCGGCCTGTGGCTGAAACGCCGGGGCCGAAGCCTCGACATGGATGCGGCAGGCCGCAGGTTGCTCAATCATGGGAAAAAATGCTCAAAAAATTAATGATCGGCAAAAACGGCCGATAACAAAACTAACGAGCATTTTGCCAGACCTGAGCGTCGACCGAGAGAAATGTCAGACATTCAACGCACATCCATAGGCTACCTATCGCGTCATGGCGATTATGGCCTGCGAAACTCCCAGGCACTGAGCGGCGTCAGTCACCTGTGGCAAGATTTTTTTGCCCAGGCCCTGGCCGAGCAGTCGAGTGATGTTGTGCCTGCGTGCGGTACCTTTCCACCGGTTGATCTGGAAAGCCCGGTCGAGCCAACCGTCGGTAGCGAGTTGCTGGCGCACATCGTTTCCCAGCGTGAGTGCGATGTGAAAGAAACCGAAGTCAAACCACCAGAGCCGCTGTTCCTGCCGATTGCCGAGTTCGAAATGGACCTGGCCGACAAACCTTTCCCGCCATTTGCGCCGGACGAGATCGTCGCGCAACAGCAACAGCAGAACTTCGAAAGCGGCTGGGTTCGCCCGATCGTGCTCACCGCCGGCCAGCCTGTACCCGAAGCCGGCCCGGCACCGCAGCCGCGTCCGCTGCACCTGCCAATCGCCGAGTTCGAACTGCATTTGCTGGACAAACCGTTCCCGCCGTTCTCGCCCGCAGAACTGGTGGAGCAACAGAAACAACTCGATTTCGATAACGGCTGGGCTCGCCCGATCGTTCTGCAGAACCTGCGCATCGCCGCTTAAACCTCAGCGACACACCCACCACGGCCCGACATCCAGATGAAAGTGATTGCGATGGGCGGCGTTGTAGTCCGGGCTCAACACCACACTGAACATGTCGCAGGCGCCGTCGCGCACTTGCCGTAGAAACCGCGCGTCCTGATTATCCCTGGGCCAATCCTTGAGCACGCTGATGGTTCGGCCGTCGGCCAGACGGAAACCGGCAATATCCAGTGCATTCGCGCTGGCATGCTGACTGCGGGTGCCGTTCTCGCGGTTGTAAATGTTGCGGCAGGCGAAACTGCCGAGGTGATCGACCCGCGTCACTGCCTGGCCGTAGACAGCCTGAGACGCTGGCTGCAAGGCGTGGCGCTCGAACAGGGCAAACGCCACCGCCAACGGGCAACTGGCGAGGAAACTGCTGCTCAGGGCCACCTCACCACCCTGAACGCGCAAGGTGTTGGTCAACGGGCAGTCCCCACCCGGGCTGTCGGCCTGACGGGTGACGCGTAGACCTGAACGGCTCAGGGCTTGATCGCACAATTGCGGATCATCGCGCAGGCGCATCAGCTTGAAGCGGGTCAGCAGGTTCGGCGCGGCGTTCACATCCAATGGCGCCCAAGGGTTCCATTGCGCCGGCACGGGAATCCAGCCACCCCAGACGCCCAGCCCCGCCGCACCGATGAGCAACAACACCAGCAGCAATCCCTTTGCCAACCGCATCTTCAGCCTTTGAAAAACGTATTGGCCTGCGCGTACGGCATGGAACGCGAGGTAAAGCTGAACGTGCCCGACGTCTTGATCTCTTCAGCCGCGCGATAGAACTCGCCATACGCCGCAAGGGCCAGCGCCGAGCCGACGCTGATGCGTTTGACGCCCATTTCACTCAACTGCTCGACCGTCAACCTGAGGCCGCCGGACATCAACACATTGACCGGTTTCGGCGCCACGGCACGGACCACCGCCAACACATCCTCGGCACTGCGCAGACCCGGCGCATACAACACATCGGCGCCAGCTTCGGCGAACGCCTGCAAGCGGCGGATGGTGTCGGCCAGGTCCGGATTGCCGTGCAGAAAATTCTCGGCCCGGGCCGTCAGCATGAAAGGAAAAGGCAGACTGCGCGCGGCGGCGGCAGAGGCTTCAATGCGCGCCACGGCGTGCTCGAAGCAGTAAATCGGTGCCTCTTCACGTCCAGTGGCATCTTCGATCGAGCCGCCGACAGCGCCTGCCGCCGCCGCGCGCAAAATGCTCTGCGCGCATTCGGCTGGGTCGTCTGCGAAGCCGTTTTCCAGATCGACCGCCACCGGCAAATCCGTGGCCGCCACAATCGCCTCGACGTTCAGCAGGGTGTCGTCGAGGGTCAACGCACCATCGGCGCGACCATTAGAAAAGGCATAACCGGCGCTAGTGGTCGCCAGCGCCTCGAAACCAAGGCTGGCGAGCATTTTCGCCGAACCGGCGTCCCAAGGGTTGGGAATGACAAAAGCCCCCACGCGTTCATGCAGCGCTTTGAACGCCTGGGCTCGAAGGGTTTGCGCATCCATTGGCAGGCTCCTGAGAAGAGGAAAAAATCCGCTTCAGAGCAGGCCAAGTTGCTCGGCGGCGGGTTCTCTGTATAGCTCAGGCAGCGGCGGCAAGCCAGGCAAACGCGTCATCAACTGTGCGTGAAAACGTTGCGCCAGTTTCGCCGCCAGCAGGTTGTCGGCGGTGTGCAGGAAAATATAGGGCGTGCGGCCCTCTTCGATCCACACGGCGATTTTCTCGACCCACTGCACCAGGAACGGATCATTGGCCTCAAGCTGCGGATGGCCGATGAAACGCACCTGCGGAAATTGCGTGAATGCCGCCGGGCGCGGTGGCACCTTGGGCTTTTTCGATTGGGCGTGGAGCACCGAAGGATCGGTCGAGATACAACTGAACAGCGCTCGCGGGTCGAGACAGATACGCTCGACACCGCGATCCAGCAGCAAGCGATTGAGCACGCGTTCGGCATCGCCCTTGGCAAAGAATGCGTCATGCCGAACTTCGACCGCCAGCGGTCGGTCGACGGCGTCGATAAAACCGGCCAGCTCGGAGAGTCGCTGCGGGGTGAAGCTTTTGGACAATTGCAGCCAGACCGGGGACACCCGCTCGCCCAGTGGGCTGAGCAGTTGAAGGAAGGTTTCGGCCGCAGTCAGTTGTTCACGCAGGTCACCGCCGTGGCTGATGTCACCGGGGAATTTGGCGGTGAAGCGAAAGTGTTCGGGCATGGTCTCGGCCCAGCGCTGCACGGTGGCGGCAGACGGGCTCGCGTAGAAGGTCGTGTTGCCTTCAACGGCGTTGAACACTTGGGAATAGAGACTCAGAAACTCGGCGGGTTTGGCGTCTTGTGGATAGAGGTAATCGCGCCAGGCGTTTTCACTCCAGGACGGGCAGCCGAGGTAATAAGGCAACAACATCAGATGTACAGGTCGAGGCCCAGCACATCAGCGTCCCAGTCGACAAAACCGGCGGTGCTCAGGTAGCTGGCCAACGCCATCGCTACGCTTTTGCTCATGGCGCGGTGGTAAATCATGTCTTGCTGACGGGCGGGGAGATTACTCAAGCGTTGCGCGCAGGCTTTGGCAGCGCGGGCGGCCAGTTGCTCTTCGGACGGAAATTCCAGCTCGCCGTCGATGTCATCGACGGATTCATCCAGCGCGACATTGCCTTTGCGAGGCTTGCGCTTGATGGGGTAGGACTGAGAGGAAAGGCCGTCTATACGCATAAGTGCATGCTCGGTATCAATGATGGCAGTTTAGTGGCGCATTACCCACTTCGCAAACTGTCGAGTGATAACTAGAACACATAAAAGGAAAAAGGTTTAAGGCGCAGGGGTAGAAACTGACGATTGGTGGATTCAAAATAAAAGATCGCAGCCTTCGGCAGCTCCTACGCGCCTGTGGGCGCTGCCGGAGGCTGTGATCTTTTTAGCGGATTACCGCGCTTTCGGCGTCGCGACTTTATCGCGCAAATAAACCGGCTGCGCCTCATCCGCCACAATCGCCTCGCCCCGTTCCCAGGCAAACCGCGCCAGCGCCAGCAGGTCTTCGGCATGGGGCAACATCCCGGCATCCTGCCCGATCAGGTTGACGCCGATACGCTCGGCATAGCCCCAACCCGTGCCCGCGCCGAACCACTCGCCACTGGCATCGGCCGGCAATGCCGCCACTTCCGGCGGCAACACGGCTTCGTTACCGACAAGCCGCATCTCCCCCGCCGTTTCGCGGTAGCAACCCCAGTACACTTCATCCATCCGCGCATCGATGGCCGATGCGACCTGGCTCACACCCTGTTCACGATAAGCGCGCTGAGCCAATACCGCGAGGTTGGACACCGGCAACACCGGACGCTCCAGTGCAAACGCCAAACCCTGCACCACGCCGATGGCGATCCGCACGCCGGTGAAAGCACCCGGCCCACGGCCGAATGCGATGGCGTCCACCGCTTGCAGGCTGGTACCGGCGTCGGCCAGTAATTGCTGGATCATCGGCAGCAGCTTCTGCGCATGCAGGCGCGGGATCACCTCGTAATGGCTCGTGACCTTGCCGTTATGCAGCAAGGCAACGGAGCAAGCTTCAGTCGCGGTGTCCAGGGCCAGCAAGGTGCTCATCGATGTTTCCGTAAGAGAGGTCAGAAAAAGTACGTCAGTATAAACAACTACGGCCCGCAAGCGGGCCGTAGAAGATGAAGCGATTCAGTCTTTTCAGTTCAGCGCTTCAAGCACCTTGCCGGTGATCGCTTCAACCGAACCAACACCTTCGATGTGGCTGTACTTCGGTTTGCCCTGAGCGGTGGACAGCTCCTGGTAAAACTTCACCAGCGGCTCGGTCTGAGCGTGGTAGACCGAAAGACGATGACGCACAGTTTCTTCGGTATCGTCTTTGCGTTGCACCAGTTCGTCACCGGTGATGTCGTCTTTACCGGCAATTTTCGGCGGGTTGTAGACGATGTGGTACACGCGACCGGAAGCCTCGTGAACACGACGACCGGCGATACGCTGGACGATGTCTTCGTCTTTGACGTCGATTTCGACCACGTGGTCCAGTTCGACGCCGGCCTTCACCAGGGCTTCAGCCTGGGGAATGGTGCGCGGGAAACCGTCGAACAGGAAACCGTTGGCGCAATCGGCCTGGCTGATGCGTTCCTTGACCAGGTTAATGATCAGGTCATCGGAGACCAGACCACCGCTGTCCATGACGCTCTTGGCGATCAGGCCCAGCTCGGTGCCGGCCTTGACCGCTGCACGCAGCATGTCACCCGTGGAGATTTGCGGAATGCCGAATTTTTCGGTGATGAACTTAGCCTGAGTACCTTTACCGGCCCCGGGAGCTCCCAGCAGAATGACGCGCATCGATGTGCTCCTCAATTTTTATATAGATAACGTCAGATTCGCCTCGTGGGGCCAATCTCAAAAATAGGGTCGTGGCCGCCCAAACGGCCAAAGGCTGATCAAGATACACAGCAGGCCCTGCCCACACAAGCCGCCGAAAGTCGGAGAAACCCGCGCCCATCGCGACCTTGGGACGGGGTACCCCAAGTCGCAACCCCGTCATTAACTGTCGCCTGCCAAACCTTTTCGGGCCTGCGCCCAAGGGCACCGGGCCGGCGTGCCGAGTGCCCGGACCCAAGAGGAAAACCTTAGCCGGTATTTCGCAAACCGGCGGCAATCCCCGCCACAGACACTAGCAGCGCCTGTTCTACCGGGCTGCCCTGCGCCACTTCCTGTTGCCGGGAACGGGCCAACAGCTCGGCCTGCAATAGATGAAGCGGGTCGAGGTAGGTGTTGCGCAGGCGAATGAATTCCAGGGTGTCAGGGCTATGTGCCAGTAGCTGCGACTGGCCAGTCAGGCCAAGGACCACCGCGCAGGCCTGCGACAATAGGTCGCGTAAGTGCACACCCAAAGGCAGCAGATCCGGCTCCACCAGCCGCTCATCGTAAGACCGCGCGATGTCCGCGTCAGCCTTGGCCAGCACCATTTCCAGCATATCGATGCGGGTGCGGAAGAATGGCCACTGCTCGCGCATCTGCCCCAGCAGTTCACCTTCACCGCGCTCAAGCGCCTTGCTCAGCGCCGCTTCCCATCCAAGCCAGGCCGGCAGCATCAGGCGCGTCTGGGTCCAGCCGAAGATCCACGGGATGGCGCGCAGGCTTTCAATCCCGCCGGCGCGGCGTTTGGCCGGGCGGCTGCCCAATGGCAAACGGCCGAGTTCCTGTTCCGGGGTCGACTGACGGAAGTACTCGACGAATTGGGGATTTTCCCGCACCACGGCGCGGTAAGCACTGACGCCATCGGCCGCCAATTCGTCCATCAGATGACGCCAGGCAGGTTCCGGCGGTGGTGGCGGCAGCAAGGTCGCTTCGAGCACCGCGGCCAGATACAGATTGAGGTTCTGTTCAGCGATGTCCGGCAGGCCGAATTTGAATCGAATCATTTCCCCCTGCTCGGTGGTACGGAAGCGCCCCGCCACCGACCCCGGCGGCTGCGACAGAATCGCCGCGTGCGCCGGGCCACCGCCGCGGCCCACGGTGCCACCGCGACCGTGGAACAACAGCAGTTCCACTTGCTGCTCGCGGCAGATATCGACCAGGCGTTCCTGCGCCCGATACTGCGCCCAGGCCGCCGCCGTGGTGCCGGCGTCCTTGGCCGAATCGGAATAACCGATCATCACTTCCTGCGGCCCTTGCAGGCGCGCGCGATAGCCCGGCAGCAGCAACAGCTTTTCGATCACCGGGCCGGCGTTATCGAGGTCGGCGAGGGTTTCGAACAGCGGCACCACACGCATCGGGCGCAACACGCCGGCCTCTTTGAGCAACAGTTGCACCGCGAGCACATCGGAAGCGGCGCCGGCCATGGAGATTACGTAAGAACCGAGGGACGCCCCCGGTGCGGCGGCGATTTCCCGGCAGGTCGCCAGCACTTCGGCTGTATCGGCAGAAGGTTTGAAGTACGCCGGCAGCAAGGGCCGACGATTGTTCTGTTCGCGCATCAGGAAGACGATGCGCTCTTCCTCGCTCCAGTCTTCGTAACGACCGAGGCCCAGGTAATCGGTGATTTCAGTCATGGCAGCGGTGTGCCGCGACGAATCCTGACGCACGTCGAGACGGACCAGGAACAAGCCAAAGGTCACCGCCCGGCGCAGGCAATCGAGCAGCGGACCGTCGGCAATCACGCCCATGCCGCACTCATGCAGCGAGTTGAAACACAGTTCGAGCGGATCCAGCAGGTCGCGGTTGTTTTGCAGCACATCGGCGGTGGCTGGCGTGCTCACTTTCAAGGATGCCTGGGCCCAGTTGCGAGTTGCCCGCAGGCGTTCACGCAATTGCTTGAGCACCGCACGATACGGCTCGGCGCTGTCGCCGGCCTTGGCTTTCAGCGCTTCGCTGGCCTGCTGCATCGACAACTCGGCAGCCAGGTGATCGACATCGCGCAGGTACAAATCAGCCGCCATCCAGCGCGCCAGCAACAGCACTTCGCGGGTGACCGCCGCCGTGACATTCGGGTTGCCGTCGCGATCGCCACCCATCCACGAGGCGAAGCGAATGGGCGCCGCTTCCAATGGCAAACGCAGGCCAGTCGCCGCGTGCAGCGCTAGATCGGCTTTGCGCAAATAGTTGGGAATGGCTTGCCACAGCGAATGCTCGATCACCGCAAAGCCCCATTTGGCTTCGTCGACAGGCGTCGGGCGGGTGCGGCGGATTTCTTCGGTGTGCCAGGCTTCGGCGATCAGACGCTGCAATTTCGCCTGGATCTGCTCGCGCTCGGCGCTGGTCAGGTCACGATGATCCTGGGCGGCCAGTTGCGCGGCAATGGCGTCGTATTTCTGTATCAGCGTGCGGCGGGCGACTTCGGTCGGGTGAGCGGTTAACACCAACTCGATTTCCAGTCGACCGAGTTGCCGCGCAAGGGATTCGGCGCTGTGGCCTTCGGCACGCAGACGGGCGAGCAGTTCCGGCAGCACCCGGGCTTCGAACGGCGCCGGTTGCGACTCTTCACGGCGGTGAATCAGCTGATATTGCTCGGCGATATTGGCCAGGTTGAGGAACTGGTTGAACGCCCGCGCCACCGGCAGCAACTCGTCTTCGCTCAATTGGTTGAGGCTGGCGCTGAGTTCGGCGTCCATCGAACCGCGACGGTCGGCCTTGGCGCCCTTGCGGATCTGCTCGATCTTGTCGAGAAAGCCATCCCCGTACTGTTCACGAATGGTGTTGCCCAACAGCTCACCCAACAGGTGAACGTCCTCGCGCAAGCGTGCATCAATATCGGTCATCAGCAGTTCTCCAGCAAAAAATCCGGGCGGCTAAGAACATCAAGAGTGCCGCCGTAAAGCGGTTCTTACAAGCAAACGACGAAGGGACTTTAAACCTTAGGCGTTAAAGCTAGTCTCAACAGTAAGCCGCACAACGGCTGCCGCCGGCCAAAGCCGGACACTCACCCTGCCTGCCACGAGCAGGAGCGCCATGAGGTCATTATGAAAATTCGCGAGCTGGCCCAGCATTGGGAAGAAAACGCCAAGGGTCGCCTGACCGACACTGGCTACACGATTCACCTGGACGTGGAAGCCGCCGCCCGGCTGGCAGCGATTACCGAGATGTACCCTAAACGGCATCCCGAAGAACTGCTGGGCGAACTGATCGGCGCGGCGCTTGAGGAGCTCGAGGCAAGTTTCCCCTACGTGAGAGGCCAGACCGTGGTGGCGACCGACGAAGAAGGTGACCCGCTGTACGAAGACGTCGGTCCGACCCCGCGTTTTCTGGCATTGTCCCGTCGTCATTTGCACGATTTATCGGCCGGTAGCGACAAGCAAAAACATTGATCCCGTCGCAAAACCTGTGGGAGCGGGCTTGCTCGCGAAAGCGGTGTTCCAGGCAACAAAGATGTTGAATGTCAGACCGCTTTCGCGAGCAAGCCCGCTCCACATTGACTTGCATTCCCCTTCAAAAATGGCGTGTTCCCGAGTCTCGAAAAGGCCGGGAATATCGCTGCGCATTGCCAAAATTCCCGGTTTAGAGCTTTGTCCGCTCGATCAAGGTTTTTTCAGGCGATAGGCCATCTTCTCTGAACTTTTGAAAAACGCCTCGGGTCGTACCCATTAACCACGCCTGGTACGGCCGTTTCATTTCACGCTTTTAACGTTCGGTGACGGCTCCTTTAACCAGGATGGAATTTGATGTTTTTCAGGAGTTATCCAATGGAGTTGAAGACCATGAAGACCAGCACCGCCAAATCCTCGTTCACCCACCTGCGCGGTCTGAAACTGGCTGCCTTGGCGATCGGCAGCAGCTTCGTTCTGGCCGGTTGCGCTGGCAACCCGCCGACCGAGCAGTACGCCGTGACCCAATCGGCCGTTAACAGCGCCGTCAGCGCTGGCGGTACCGAGTTCGCAGCCGTGGAAATGAAGTCCGCCCAGGACAAGCTCAAACAAGCCGAAATCGCCATGCACGACAAAAAGTATGACGAAGCCCGGACCCTCGCCGAGCAAGCTGAATGGGATGCTCGCGTCGCTGAACGCAAGGCCCAGGCGATGAAGGCCGAACAGGCGCTGAAGGATTCCCAGAAAGGTGTTCAGGAACTGCGTCAGGAAAGTCAGCGCACTGTGCAGTAAGCGCGCATCCGGACCACACGCCTGAAGCTCTTATCGATAGAAAGGACGAACCATTATGCGTAAACAATTGATGATCCCCGCTCTCCTGGCCGCAAGCGTTGCCCTGGCTGCTTGCTCCACCCCGCCGAACGCGAACCTGGAACAGGCCCGCGTGAACTACTCCGGCCTGCAAGCCAACCCGCAAGCGAGCAAAGTCGCGGCCCTTGAGACCAAAGACGCCAGTGATTACCTGGACAAGGCTGACAAGGCCTACCAGGACAGGGAAAACCAGGCCAAGGTTGATCAACTGGCCTACCTGACCAACCAGCGTGTGGAGGTGGCCAAGCAGACCATCGCCCTGCGCACCGCTGAAAACAACCTGAAAAACGCGGCGGCCCAACGTGCCCAGGCGCGTCTGGATGCCCGTGACCAGCAGATCAAGCAACTGCAAGACAGCCTGAACGCCAAGCAGACTGATCGCGGCACCTTGGTCACCTTCGGTGACGTGCTGTTCGCCACCGACCGTGCTGATCTGAAGTCCAGCGGCCTGGTGAACATCAACAAGCTGGCGCAGTTCCTTCAGGAAAACCCGGACCGTAAAGTAATTGTCGAGGGTTACACCGACAGCACCGGCACCGCGAGCCACAACCAGTCGCTGTCCGAGCGTCGTGCCGGTTCGGTACGCACGGCGCTGGTAAAAATGGGCGTTGATCCCGCGCGCATCGTCGCCCAGGGTTATGGCAAGGAATACCCGGTTGCCGAAAACGGCAGCGTGTCGGGTCGTGCAATGAACCGTCGAGTGGAAGTGACCATTTCCAACGACAACCAGCCCGTGGTGCCACGTTCGGCAGTCAGCTCGAACTAAGCATTACGCTGAAACGCAAAAGCCCCGCCTGATCTGATCAGGCGGGGCTTTTGTCTTTAGGATCAAAAGATCGCAGCCTCGTTGCACTCGACAGCTCCTACACAGCTCCTACACAGCTCGCGTGCTTCTGTAGGAGCTGTCGAGTGCAACGAGGCTGCGATCTTTTCGGGCACGCTACTGCTCGAGTTTTTGCGGCGTTTCCTGGCCCATGCAGCGCACGGCCTTTTTCTGGCCATTGATCAATACGCCGCTCAGGCCTTTCTGTTCGGTGTCGAACAGCACCAGCACGCCATCGACGCATTGGGCCACTTGCGCGGCCGGTTCCAGGGCGATTTTGTAGTCTTCGCCCGGCACGGTCTTGAGCATGGTGAATTCGTTGAGCAGCAACGCATCCTCAGGCTTGGCGAAGTGCAGGTAGCCGTAGTACCACAGCACCCCGACGGTGCCGAGGATGGTGCAGATACCGGTGAGGATCATCGGGATGGCGTTACGTTCTTCACTCATTGCGGACTCTCTGGTGGTTCATCTTTTGAATTCAGGGGCACCGGGTAATTCGGGATTTCACCCAGGCGGCGCAGACCATTGAAATGCTGCGGATCTTCGAGGTAGCGCAGCATCACCTGACGCCAGACCGGGTCGGCGAAGGTCTGCACATGACCGCCACGGGTCAGTTGCAGCACCCGCGGCGGCGGCGCAGCTTGATACAGACGAATGCCGTTGGAAAGGGGCACGAGGTTGTCGTCGATGCTGTGGTAGATCAGTTTCGGCACGCCCTTGAGCTGCGCCATGGAGTTGATCGCGCTGTCGCCGTCCGGCACCAGCCACGACAACGGCACCTGAAATGGCCAGGTCAGCCACGAGGTAGTCAGGGCAAATCGACCGACATCCCGGTAGCTGGCGGGCGCACCGTCGAGGACCAAGGCCTTGAGTTGGGGCTGGCGTTCCGGGTGCTGGACCAGGTAATGCACGGCCATCGAGCCGCCGAGGCTCTGGCCCAGAACGATCAACGGCTTGCCCTTGACCTCGGGCGCCTGGTCGAGCCATTTGAAGGCGGCGTCGATATCCTGATAGATCTCCGGCAGCGACGGTTTGCCTTCGGACAAGCCATAACCGCGGTAGTCCACCAGCAACACCTGGTAACCCTCTTTCGGCAACCACCAACTACCGCCCAAGTGGTAAGACAGGTTGCCGCCGTTGCCATGCAGGTGCAGCACCGTGCCTTTGACCTCGACGCCTTTTGCCGCTGGCAGCCACCAACCATGCAGCTTCAGGCCGTCGGCGGTGACCAGGGTGACGTCGCGAAATTCGAGTTTGGCTTTGTCCGGGGTGAACGGCTGGCCGGGTTCGGGGTAAAACAGCAGCGAACTGCAACCGCCGAGGGTCAGGAGCAGACAGAAGATGCCGAGGATTCTCATCCGTTGAAACCTCGCGAAAAATGGAGTTGGAATACACCGCCAACCTGTAGGAGCAAGGCTTGCCCGCGATGGGAACACCGCGTCAATCCAGGTAAACCGCATCATCGTTCATCGCGGGCAAGCCTTGCTCCTACAATGGAATGTGGTGGTTATAAAATGTTCGAGTAATCCGCTTCGATCCGGTCCAGGCTCAGGTGATTGAGGAAGTTGGAGAAGCACATCCACGCCGACAGGGCGTTCAAGTCGCGGAACTGATCCGGCAAATACTTGGGCGGCACCACCAGGCCTTCATCGACCAATTGGCGCAAGGTCCGCATGTCTTCCAGCGTGGTCTTGCCGCAAAACAGCAGCGGTATCTGCTCAAGCTTGCCTTTACGCACGGCCAACTGAATGTAGTTGTAAACCATGATAAAGCCCTTGAGGTAGGACAAGTCTTTGGTAAATGGCAGCCCATTGGGCACCGAACCGCGGAAAACCCGACTGGCGTTGCCGTAGCTTTCGGCCATTTCGAAGCCTTGCTCGCGGAAGAACTCGAACACCTGCAAGAAGTCTGCGCCCTCCTCGACCATGTGAATCGCGCGGGTACGGTTAGTCAGTTTGCGCAGTCGGCTCGGGTACGAGGCAAAAGTAATGATTTCCATCAGGATCGCCAGGCCTTCCTGGGTCACCGTCGACGACGGCGGGCCCTTGGACAGGAAGGTGCAGATTGGCTGGTTCAAGCCGTTGAGGGTCGTGCCCACATGCACCAGCCCTTCGTGGACTTCCAACGCCCGAACGTCGCGATCGTTAAACATCGCATCGGCGCGGATCTTGATGTAGTCGGCACCCGCCGCCGCATCGGCGACGATCCCGTCGGACTCGAATACCCGAATGGTTTCCTCGGCCTCGCCAAACACCTTGTTCAAACGGGTTTGCAGCAAGTGAACGGCGTCCTTGGCGGTGAGGATTTTCGGTTCGTCCTTCAGGTCGCCACGGCCGTCGATATTGTTCAGGTAATCGGACATCATCAGGCCCAGGTCGGCCAGGGTCGGGTCACCGGCGTGGAACGCGTCGGAAGCGGCGCCGTACAATTCCTGGGAAATCAGCCCGAAATCCTCGGTGCCGCGCGCTTCGAGCATGCGCACCACCATCCGGTATTCCTTGCACATGCGGCGCATGATCTGGCCGACCGGGTTGAACTGGCCAAGCTGACGGGTGATGTCGCGCTCGATGTTCTGGAATTCCAGCTTCACCTTGCTGGAGTCAAAGGACAGCGGCCGGTTCAGGTAATAGTCGCGGTCTACCGCTGGCATTTCCTTGCCCTTGGCCTTGAGAAAGCCCTTGCGGATGTTTTCGTCCCATTTGACCGCATCGAGGACGCGAATCGGCGTCTGCGCCAGCACTATGCGATCGGACAAAATGCGTATCGTCTGCTGGTAATCGTCCACCCGAAACTCCTGTAGAAAAACCGTTAGGTGCTGGATTTATTTGACTTTAGCTTTGGCTTTGGCCAGGCGCTGATAGCGCACGGCTTCGACGAATACATCGGAATTGGCCGGGTCGTCGAGGTAAGCGAAGACCCGGTCCAGGCTGTTGTTGATCAACACACCGTCGCCGTCGTCCGTCTGGAAGCCTTCGCCACTGAGGACTTTTTGCCCCATGGCCTGGTTAATCTGCTCAAGGTCGAGGTTGTAGACCACCAGTTCATGCTGTTCGTTGAGTTCAAAACCGGCAATCGTGAAATGCCCGCCGAATCTGGCCGGTACCGCAGCAGACAGGTACCAGCGATTGCCGTGGCGCGACACCGTAAAGGGATAGGCCTCGCGCTCACCGGGCTTGGCCTTGAAGTAGCTGACGGCTTGATAGCGGTTGTCGCCGAGGCGCGTCAGCTCAAGGTTCATCGGTTCGCCCCAGGCGTTGGTGCTGGTCCATTTGCCGAGCAGCCCTTTGGGCGCGGGTTCGCTCGAAGCCAGCGGTTCCTTGAAGGTCACCAGACAGCCACTGAGCAGCAGGAACGACAAGGCGATCACTACGACGCGCCAGGCTTTCATTCAACACTCCCTATCGACATCACACAGCGCTTCTGTAGGAGCTGCCGCAGGCTGCGATCTTTTGATCTTTAGCGGTACGGGTATCGTCGAAGATCAAGATCAAAAGATCGTCCGAACGCGGCCCGAGCCTTCGGCAGCTCCTACGGGGATACGGGGTTACACCGACGCGAGTACCAAATGCATATACCGCGCAAGGATACCGAGCATTTGCACTTCGGCCTCAGGCTCGGCTTCGTTGAGCAGGCCCTGATATTCCATCCGTCCGATAATCGCCGTCAACACCTTGGCATCTTGTTGGGGTTCACGGGAACCCAGCACTTCAAAAAGCTGGCAGGTGCCCTGCAGCAGAATTTGCTGATGGGAGCGCACCAACAGGGCCAGGCGCGGGTTGAGCAACGCTTCCTGGCGGAAGGCTTGCTCGGCCATCAAGTGCTCGCGACGATTGATCAATTGCCGGTGAACATAGTCGGCCATCAGCCGCGCAATATCGTCCGCCAACTGCGAGCGCGACTCCGGCGTGCCATCGCCGCTGACGACCATCTCGCGCAACAGCCCTTCATTGCTGGCCCACAGTTTGCCCATGTAGGCCGCACTGCGTTCCACGTATTGGGCGAAGGTATCGGTGAGCAGGTCATCGATATCCTTGAAATAGTAAGTGGTGGCCGACAACGGCACACCGGCCTCTGCCGCCACGGCACGGTGCCGCACCGCCCGCACGCCATCACGCACGACAATGCGCATGGCCGCATCGAGAATATCCTGTCGACGCTGTTCGCTGCCCTGTCGGCTGGCCTTGCGGCCCTGGTACTGAACGCTTTCAGCGACCGCAGTGGCGATACCCGCTGCACCTTCTTGAGCCATTGCACGATTCACGACAGGTATTCCTCTCTCACGCCAAAAGTAACCAGTTGATACGTTTGTACCAGACAGGCAATAAAAAGCCGCCTGTTTTAGGCGGCTTTTTTACTGAAACGCTTACGCTTGCGGCCGCATGTGCGGGAACAGGATCACATCGCGAATCGACGGTGAGTTGGTCAACAACATCACCAGACGATCGATGCCGATGCCTTCGCCGGCCGTTGGCGGCATGCCGTACTCCAGCGCGCGAACGAAGTCGGCGTCGTAGTGCATGGCTTCGTCGTCACCAGCGTCCTTGTCGGCCACTTGAGCCATGAAGCGCTCGGCCTGGTCTTCCGCGTCGTTCAACTCGGAGTAGGCGTTGGCGATTTCGCGACCACCGATAAACAGCTCGAAACGGTCGGTGACGTTCGGGTTGTCATCGTTGCGGCGGGCCAGTGGCGACACTTCGAACGGGTACTGGGTAATGAAGTGCGGCTGTTCCAGCTTGTGCTCGACCAGCTCTTCGAAAATCATCACCTGCAGCTTGCCCAGGCCTTCAAAGCCCAGCACCTTGGCGCCGGCCTTCTTGGCGATGGCGCGAGCCTTGTCGATGTCGGTCAGGTCGTCTGCGGTCAGCTCGGGGTTGTACTTGAGGATCGAGTCGAACACCGACAGGCGCACGAACGGCTCGCCGAAGTGGAACACTTTGTCGCCGTAAGGGACGTCGGTGCTGCCCAGAACCAGCTGAGCCAGTTCGCGGAACAGCTCTTCGGTCAGGTCCATGTTGTCTTCGTAGTCGGCGTAAGCCTGGTAGAACTCCAACATGGTGAATTCAGGGTTGTGACGGGTCGAAACGCCTTCGTTACGGAAGTTGCGGTTGATCTCGAAGACTTTCTCGAAACCGCCGACAACCAGGCGCTTGAGGTACAACTCAGGCGCGATACGCAGGTACATGCCCATGTCCAGGGCATTGTGGTGCGTTTCGAACGGCTTGGCTGCCGCGCCACCCGGAATGGTTTGCAGCATCGGCGTTTCGACTTCCAGGAAGTCACGCTGCATCAGGAAGCTGCGAGTGTGCGCAATCACTTGCGAACGCACGCGGAAGGTCTTGCGCACGTCCTCGTTGACGATCAGGTCAACGTAACGCTGGCGGTAGCGTTGCTCGGTGTCGGACAGACCATGGTGCTTGTCCGGCAGTGGGCGCAGGGATTTGGTCAGCAGGCGCACGTTGGTCATTTCGACGTACAGGTCGCCCTTGCCGGAACGGGCCAGGGTGCCAACGGCTGCAATGATGTCGCCCAGGTCCCAGGTTTTGACGGCGGCCAGGGTGTCTTCGGACAGGGTTTTACGGTTGACGTAAACCTGGATGCGTCCGGACATGTCCTGGATCACCATGAACGAGCCACGGTTGAGCATGAGACGACCGGCAACCTTGACCGGGATTGCAGCCTCTGCCAGCTCTTCCTTGGTCTTGTCGGCGTATTGCTTCTGCAAGTCTTCGCAGTAGGCATCACGGCGGAAGTCGTTCGGGAAGGCCTGGCCCTTGGCGCGCTCGGCAGCCAGCTTTTCCTTGCGCAGGGCGATCAGGGAGTTTTCTTCCTGTTGCAGGGCTTGCGGGTCGAGTTCTAGGTCGCTCATGTCTTTAAAAATTCCATCACAGGTTCGTTGCCCCCGGCTGTCTGCCGGGGTTCGCGGGCAAGTCGGGGCGCCGCATCGCTCGCTCCTACAGGGTCGTGGTGACCCTGTAGAGCGGGCCTTAAAGCCCTTGTTTCAAGCTGGCTACCAAGTATTCGTCAATGTCGCCGTCGAGCACCTTGTCGCAGTCACTGCGTTCGATGTTAGTGCGCAAATCCTTGATTCGCGAGGCATCGAGCACGTAGGAGCGAATCTGGTGACCCCAGCCGATGTCCGACTTGGTGTCTTCCAGGGCCTGGGAGGCGGCGTTGCGTTTCTGCACTTCCTGCTCGTACAAGCGCGCCCGCAACATTTTCATCGCGGTGTCTTTGTTGGCGTGCTGGGAGCGTTCGTTCTGGCAGCTGACCACGGTGTTGGACGGTACGTGGGTGATACGTACGGCCGAGTCGGTGGTGTTTACGTGCTGACCACCGGCACCGGAGGAGCGGTAGGTGTCGATGCGCAGGTCCGACGGGTTGATGTCGATTTCGATGTTGTCATCGATTTCCGGCGACACGAACACAGCCGAGAACGAGGTATGACGGCGGTTGCCGGAGTCGTACGGGCTCTTGCGCACCAGACGGTGCACGCCGATTTCGGTACGCAACCAGCCAAAGGCGTATTCGCCCTTGATGTGGATCGTGGCGCCTTTGATACCGGCAACTTCACCGGCCGACAGTTCCATGATGGTCGCATCGAAACCGCGTTTGTCAGCCCAGCGCAGGTACATGCGCAGCAGGATGTTGGCCCAGTCCTGGGCCTCGGTACCGCCAGAGCCGGCCTGGATGTCCAGGTAGGCGTTGTTGGCGTCCATTTCACCGCTGAACATGCGACGGAATTCGAGTTTTTCCAGGGATTCGCGCAGACGTTCGACTTCGGCAGCGACGTCATCGACGGCGGCCTGGTCTTCTTCTTCGGCGGACATCAGCAGCAGGTCTTTGGCATCGGCCAGACCGGTGTGCATTTCGTCGAGGGTTTCGACGATCTGAGCCAGCAGCGAGCGCTCGCGACCCAGTTCCTGTGCATACGACGGGTTGTTCCAGACAGCCGGATCTTCAAGCTCGCGATTGACTTCAGTCAGACGCTCATGCTTTTGATCGTAGTCAAAGATACCCCCGAATAGTTTCGGAGCGCTCGGACAGGTCCTTGATACTGTTAAGGATCGGGTTGATTTCCATGGCGGGCAGCACTCGTTGGCGAACTTTTGAAAGCCGGCGAGTATAACGTAATCAAGCTGTCACGGCAGCCCGCCTGGCGGCTTTAGGGGTGATTGATTTGGGCCGCCGCCATGAAGACGTTGACGCTTGTAGCAGCTGCCGAGCTGCGCGAGGCTGCGTTCGAGGACGAAGTCCTCGCCAAGCCTTCGAACGCGGCGTGTCTAAAAGACCGCGTTGCCTGGTTTTACGACGGCTCCTTCCGATCGCGGCCCGCACCGAACGCAGCCTCGCGCAGCTCGGCAGTTGCTACGAGGGATCGTATTTCAGTTTACGACGGCTGCGCCGCCGAACGCAGCCTCGCGCAGCTCGGCAGCTGCTACAAGGGATCGTGGTGAGTTACTCAATCCCCACCTGGTTACGCCCATTGTTCTTCGCCAGATACAGCCCCTTGTCCGCCGCCGAGATCAATTGCCGGCAATCGCTGCCCTGTTGCGGGGTGATGGTCGACAGGCCGATGCTAATGGTCAGGTTCGAACCTTGCACCGGGAATACATGCGGAATCTTCAGCGCCGCCACGGTCTGACGGAGTTTTTCCGCCACCAACCGCGCACCACCCGGCGAGGTGTTGGGCAGCACCAACGCGAATTCTTCACCACCGTAACGGGCCGGTAAGTCCGAAGGTCGGGCGCTGGCGTCGCGAATCGCCGTGGCGACTTTGCGCAGGGCTTCGTCGCCTTCGAGGTGGCCGAAGCTGTCGTTGAAGGACTTGAAGTAGTCCACATCGATCATCAGCAGCGACAGTTGAGTCTGGTCACGCAGTGAACGGCGCCACTCCAGTTCCAGGTATTCGTCGAAGTGCCGGCGGTTCGACAGGCCGGTCAGGCCGTCGGAGTTCATCAGGCGTTGCAGCACCAGGTTGGTGTCGAGCAACTGCTGCTGGCTGACCCGCAATGCGCGGTAAGCCGCATCGCGCTGCAACAACGTCATGTAGGAGCGTGAGTGATAGCGGATGCGCGCCACCAGTTCGATGTTGTCCGGCAGCTTCACCAGGTAATCGTTGGCCCCGGCCGCGAACGCCGCGCTTTTGATCAGCGGGTCTTCCTTGGTCGACAGGACGATGATCGGAATGTCCTTGGTCGCCGGGTGATTACGGTATTCGCGCACCAGACTCAATCCGTCGAGACCGGGCATGACCAAGTCCTGAAGGATCACCGTCGGCTTGATCCGAATCGCCTGGGCGATGGCCTGGTGCGGGTCGGCGCAGAAGTGGAAGTCGATGTTTTCCTGATTCGCCAGACCGCGCCGAACCGCCTCGCCGATCATCGCCTGATCGTCCACCAACAACACCATCGCGGCGTTTTCGTCGGTCTTGAAGTCATCGAGCTGTAAATCATTCATGTGCGTTCACCTGAGTACTACTTGGGCCAGGATTGCTGTGAAAAGCCTTCATTTGGGAAAAACCTCCAGCAATCGTGGCGCTATCTTGTCCAGTGGGCGAATTTCCACGGCGGCGTCGATGGCCGCAGCCGCTTTCGGCATGCCGTAAACCGCACTGCTGTTCTGGTCCTGAGCGATGGTCAGGTAGCCCTGTTGGCGCATGAGTTTAAGCCCCTGCGCACCGTCGCGGCCCATGCCGGTCAGCAAAACGCCCACGGCGTCGCCGTTCCAGTAACTGGCCACACTCTCGAAAAACACATCGATCGAGGGCCGGTAAATCTCGTTGACCGGTTCGGCGGTGTAGGCCAGCGTCCCGTTTTTCAACAAGCGAATATGGTGGTTGGTGCCGGCCAGCAACACCGTGCCGGCCTGTGGCGACTCGCCTTCCTGAGCCAGGCGCACATTGAGGCCGCTGGCACTGCTGAGCCATTCGGCCATGCCGGCGGCGAACACCTGATCCACGTGCTGCACCAACACGATGGCCGCCGAAAAATCCCGCGGCAGGCCCTTGAGCAGGATTTCCAACGCTGCCGGCCCGCCCGCGGACGAACCGATGGCGACCAGTTTTTGCCGGGAGCCCGAGTGGCGCAACGGGCTCGGCGCCGAGCGCACCCGGTTACCCTTGTCGCCGATCAGCCAGCCAATGTTCAGGATCTTGCGCAGCAACGGCGCCGCCGCCTCCGCGGCATTGCCGGCACCGATGGCAGGTGTATCGACCACGTCCAGCGCGCCGTGGCCCATGGCCTCGAACACCCGGTGTACGTTCTGCTGGCGGTCGACGGTGACAATCACGATCGCACACGGGGTTTCGGCCATGATGCGCCGGGTCGCTTCCACGCCATCCATCACCGGCATGATCAGGTCCATCAGGATCAGGTCCGGGGTGTACTCGGCGCAACGTTGCACCGCCTCGGCCCCGTTGCCGGCGACCCAGATCACCTGATGTGCCGGTTCGAATGCCAAGGCTCGGCGCAGAGCCTCTACCGCCATGGGCATGTCGTTGACGATAGCGATTTTCATGCCCGTGCTCCCCCGATGAGCTCAACCACTGCATCAAGCAGGGCATCGTCATGAAAACTGGCTTTGGCTAGATAATAGTCGGCTCCGGCGTCCAGTCCACGACGACGGTCTTCTTCGCGATCCTTGTAGGACACCACCATAACCGGCAGCGATTGCAAGCGGTTGTCCCGGCGCAATAAAGACACCAGTTCGATACCGTCCATGCGCGGCATATCAATGTCGGTGATCAACAGATCGAAATCCTCCGAACGCAAGGCGTTCCAGCCATCCATACCGTCTACCGCCACGGCCACATCGTAGCCGCGATTGAGCAGCAGCTTGCGCTGCAACTCGCGAACGGTCAGGGAATCGTCCACCACCAGAATCCGCTTGCGCGCCACTTCGGCAACCTGATTGCTGTGCCGGGCAATGCGCTCAAGACGCCCGGTGTTGAGCAGTTTGTCGACTGATCGCAGCATGTCTTCGACATCAACGATCAACACCACCGAACCGTCGTCGAGCAAGGCCCCGGCGGAAATGTCCTGAATCTTGCCCAGCCGCTCATCCAGCGGCAAGACGACCAAGGTCCGCTCGCCAATAAAGCGTTCGACCGCCACGCCATAGATTGCATCGCGCTCGCGAATCACCACGACCTTGAGCGTTTGCGGGCTGTTCTTGCTCGCCGGGCGCTGCAACAACTGACTGGCCGCGACCAGCCCGACATGCCGGCCTTCGTACCAGAAGTGCTGGCGGCCTTCGAGCTGGACGATGTCTTCGGGTTCCAGATCGCACATCCGCTCGATGTGCGCCAACGGGAAGGCATAGGCCTCGTCGCCGACTTCGACCACCAGGCTGCGCACCACCGACAGGGTCAACGGCACTTCCAGATGGAAGCGGCTGCCCTCGCCCGCTGTCTGCTCCAGCACCACCGCACCGCGCAACTGCCGGACCATGTGCTGAACCGCGTCCAGCCCGACGCCGCGCCCGGAGACTTCGGTGACCTTGTCCCGCAGGCTGAAACCCGGCAGGAACAGGAATGTCAGCAACTCCTCTTCGCTTAACTGCGCAGCGGTTTCGGTCGGGGACAACTGCCGCTCAATGATGCTGCGACGGACCTTTTCCAGGTCAACGCCATTGCCGTCGTCACTCAGTTCCAGCACCAGCAGACCGGCCTGGTGGGATGCGCGCAGACGGATCAAACCTTCCACCGGTTTGCCCGCCAGCAGCCGTTGTTCCGGGGTTTCGATGCCATGGTCCACGGCGTTGCGCAGCAGGTGCGTCAGCGGCGCTTCGAGTTTTTCCAGGACGTCGCGATCAACCTGGGTCTTCTCGCCTTCGATCTCCAGGCGAACCTGTTTGCCCAGGTCACGACCGAGGTCGCGAACCATCCGCACCTGCCCGGTCAGCACGTCGGCAAACGGGCGCATGCGACAGGCCAGCGCGGTGTCGTACAACACTTGTGCGCGTTGACTGGCGTGCCAGGCGAATTCATCGAGTTCGGCGTTTTTTTCCACCAGCAGTTGCTGGGATTCCGCCAACAACCGGCGGGCATCCTCAAGAGCCTCTTGGGCTTCCAGGCTCAAGGCATGCTCCTTGAGGTGGACGTTGAGGTTTTCCAGGGCACGCAAGCCATTGCTCTGCATGCGTTTGAGGCGCTGCATGGTGGCCAGGTGCGGTTTGAGCCGCAGGGTTTCCACCAGGGATTTGCTCGACAGGTCGAGCAGGCTGTTCAGCCGTTCGGCGGTGACCCGCAGCACGCGCTCACCGTTTTCGGTGGTGCGTTTGACCTTGCGCGGCGGCTCGACGGGCGCAACGGCCAGCGGTTCGACGACCGGGGCGAGCGGCTCGACCGACGGTGGCTCCAGCTGAAGTTCGGCCATAAATGGTGCAATCGGTGTACTGATCGGCGGCGCCAGTGTCATCGGGTCCAGCAATCGCCCCATTAACGCTACATAGGCATCAATTTCCACCGCTGACGGTGCATTGCCCGGAGTCGCGATGCGCATCAACAGGTCAGTGCCCTGCAACAACGCGTCGATGTGCTCGGGCCGCAGATAGAGGTGCCCTTCCTGAGCGCTGACCAGGCAATCCTCCATCACGTGAGATACGCTGACCCCGGCATCCACGCCGACAATCCGCGCCGCCCCCTTGAGCGAGTGGGCTGCGCGCATGCACGATTCCAGGTGATCGGCCTGGGTCGGATCGCGCTCCAGGGCCAACAGGCCGGCGCTCAGCACTTGGGTCTGGGCCTCGGCTTCGAGACTGAACAGTTCCAGCAAAGAGGCGTCGCGCATTTGCTCGGGGGTCATGTGAGGCTCCGGGACACGGCGGACAGCAACTGTTCTTCATCCAGCCAACGCAGGCTGCGACCTTTGAATTGCAACACGCCACGGGTGTACCTGGCGCTGGCCTGGGTCCCGGATTGCGACGCGGCATCGAGGATGCGTTCGTCGATGGCGTGAATCCCGTCCACTTCGTCCACCGGCACCACCACCGGGCCACCCCGGCGGCGATGATCAACATCCGCGGCATCACCCGCGTACCCGAGGCCACAATGTTGGTGGCATCGAGCCCGAGCAACTCCACCAGCGACAGGCACGCCACCAGGGCACCGCGCACATTCGCCACGCCGAGCAAGGCCCGGGAACGTTGATGTGGCAAGGAGTGAATGGCTTGCAGCGGCGCCACTTCCACCAGACTGCGAGTGGCCAGGCCCAGCCATTCTTCGCCGAGACGGAACATCAGCAACGAGCGGGTCTTGACGTCGGCTTCGACCAGCGTCGACACCTGCGCATGGTCTTCCTGCTGCAAGGCGTAACGGTCGAGCAAACGGGTGGCGGCGGCCGAATACACCGCGCAATTTCGGCAGTGGATGTGCTCGCTCAGCAGCGGGCAGGACTTGTCGCCGTGGATACCGATGCGGTTCCAGCAGTCGTCGATGGCCTGGGCATCTTCATGGGTGAAGCTCAAAGTGTCGGAGGCGCTCATCGTTTACGCTCACTGTCGGCGGCACGCTCGCTGCGAGCGGCGCGTTCCTGCAATCGTCTGGCGCCCGCGGTGTCGCCCAGCGATTGCAGCAAGGCTGCCAGGTGCATCAAAGCGTCGGGGTGTTGCGGTTCGAGGTACAACGCCTTGCGATAGTAACCCTGGGCCTCAAGCGCACGACCGGCGACATCGCTAAGCAGTCCCAGCCAATAAAATACTTGGGCGACCGGTTCGTGGCTGCTCAGATAACTTTCGCACGCGGCACGGGCCTCGGCACTTTTGCCTTCGTTGGCCAGGGCGGCGATGTTCGCCAGCAGCGTGGCCGCGTCGGGGTTGGCCGATTCAAGGGTATTCGGCAGCGGCGCGACAGTGGCGAACGGGCGACTGCGCACTGGCGGCGGGGTCATGCTGCGCACGGGTTGACGCACCGGCAACGGGGTGGAACAAAGTTCGGAACAGGCTCGGGCTCCGGCGCGCGTTGGCGGCTAAAGGCAAACGACTGCGCGATACCGATCGAGCGCATGCCGAAACGCCCGAGCAAGCTACCTTCGGCCGGGCCGATAAACAGCACGCCATCGACGTGGGTCAGGCGCTTGAGCACTTCGAAGACTTGTTGCTGGGTCGGCTGGTCGAAATAGATCAGCAGGTTGCGACAGAACACAAAATCATAGGGCGGCTCGCTGGCCAGCAAGGTTGGATCAAGCAGATTGCCGACCTGCAAACGGACCTGTTCGAGCACCCGCTCACTCAGTCGATAACCTTCCTCCTCGGCGCTGAAATGCCGCTCGCGATACGCGATGTCCTGACCACGAAAGGAGTTCTTGAAATACAACCCGCGCTTGGCCTTCTCCACCGAGAGCGGGCTGACGTCCATGCCGTCGACCTTGAACTGATGCGGTTTGAACCCCGCGTCCAGCAGCGCCATGGCGATGGAGTACGGCTCTTCGCCGGTGGAGCACGGCAGGCTGAGAATCCGCAAGGCGCGCATGTTGTTGATGTCGGCCAGGCGTTTGGCTGCCAGTTTCGCCAGGGTGGCGAAGGATTCCGGGTAACGGAAAAACCAGGTTTCCGGGACGATCACCCCTTCGATCAGCGCCTGCTGCTCGTCCCGCGAACCTTGCAAAGTCTGCCAGTACTCGTCGGCCGTCAGCGCATAGGCGGCCGTCATGCGCTGACGCACGGCACGTTCGATGATGGCTGGGCCCACGGAGGCGACATCGAGGCCGATGCGATCCTTGAGGAAATCGAAAAACCGCTGATCGCTGCTCATGGCCGCTCCTCAAGCAGGTCCAGAGGCCGCGACGGAAACAGCAGCGCACGAACCTGATCATCGAGCAGATCGGCGACCCGTACCCATTGCAGCAAGCCTTGAGCATCCTTGCGCACCGGACCGAGGTACGGCGCCTGGCGGTTGTCCAGGCCATAAGGCTGAAAATCCGCCAGGTTGCAGCGCAGGGTATCGCTGGCCTGTTCCAGGATCAGGCCGAGCAATTGCGCAGGCGTGGCCTCATCCGGTCGGTAGTGCACCAGCACCAGCCGCGTGCTGGTGCGGGCCTGCGCCGGTTGGCCGAAGGTCAGTGCACTGAGGTCGATCACCGGCACCACCGCGCCACGATAGGCGAACACCCCGGCGACCCAGGCCGGAGCCTGGGCAATCGGCTTCAACGGCAGGCGTGGCAACACTTCAGCTACCTCGATGGCTTGCAGCGCGTAACGCTCGTTACCGACGCGAAACACCAGGAACAGCGCCTGCCTGGCCGGTGCCACAGCGTTGCGTTTGGCCGTGAGTTCGCTCATCAGACTTTGAATCGCGAGACGCCGCTACGCAGCCCGACGGCCACCTGGCTCAGTTCGTCGATGGCGAAACTGGCCTGGCGCAAGGACTCGACGGTCTGGCTGCTGGCATCGCCCAACTGCACCAGCGCGTGGTTGATCTGTTCGGCGCCGGTGGCCTGGGCCTGCATGCCTTCGTTGACCATCAACACCCGCGGCGCCAGCGCCTGGACCTGATGGATGATCTGCGACAGCTGCTCGCCGACCTGCTGCACTTCGGACATGCCGCGACGCACTTCTTCGGAGAACTTGTCCATGCCCATGACCCCGGCCGACACTGCCGACTGAATCTCGCGGACCATCTGCTCGATGTCATACGTGGCGACGGCGGTCTGGTCCGCCAGACGTCGCACTTCAGTGGCGACCACGGCAAACCCGCGACCGTATTCACCGGCTTTCTCGGCCTCGATCGCCGCGTTCAGCGACAGCAGGTTGGTCTGGTCGGCGACCTTGACGATGGTCACTACCACCTGGTTGATGTTGCCGGCCTTCTCGTTGAGGATCGCCAGTTTGGCATTGACCAGATCGGCCGCGCCCATCACCGAGTGCATCGTGTCTTCCATCCGCGCCAGCCCTTGCTGCCCGGAACCGGCCAGCACCGAGGCCTGATCGGCGGCGGTGGAAACTTCGGTCATGGTGCGCACCAGGTCACGGGAAGTCGCGGCGATTTCACGGGACGTCGCGCCGATTTCAGTGGTGGTGGCGGCGGTTTCGGTGGCGGTGGCTTGTTGTTGCTTGGAGGTGGCGGCGATTTCAGTGACCGAGGTGGTGACTTGCACCGACGAACGCTGAGCCTGCGACACCAGCGAGGTCAGCTCGGTCATCATGTCGTTGAAGCCGGTTTCCACGGCGTTGAACTCATCCTTGCGCTCCAGGTTCAGACGGCTGCTGAGGTCGCCGGTGCGCATGATTTCGAGGATTTTCACGATGCGGTTCATCGGCGCCATGATGGCGCGCATCAACAGCAGGCCACAGAAACCCGCGGCCAGCACCGCGATCAGCAGGGAAACGCCCATGCTGACTTTGGCCGCCGTGACGGCATCGCCAATGGCTACCGTGGAACTCTGGGCCAGGTCTCGATTGCGTTCGATGATTTCGTTTAGTTGTTCGCGGCCACGCTCCCAGGCGGGTCCCAAGTCTTGCAATAACGACTGGCGGGCCTGTTCGAACTCTTTACGCTGATAAAGATCGACGACCTTGGCCAAAACCTGATTGTAGGCTTGATGGCGAGACTCAAACTCGTTGAAGGATTGCTGATCGACCGTATCGAAAATGGTGGTGCGGTAATTGTCCATTTCGTCGTTCAGGTGCTTTTCAAAGCCCTTGTAAGCCACCAGTTGCTCCGGGGTGATGTCGTGATGCTCGGACAGGCCGACGATCTGTTGCGTCAGCACATAACCGTCGACCCAGGCACTGCGAATCATCGAACTGAAATACACCCCTGGCACTGCGTCGGTGCGAACCTTTTCCTCGCTGGCCTCGACCTTCAGCAACCGTGAATACGAGACGACGACCATCAGCAGCATGATGGCAATAATGACCGCAAAGCTCGCCAAGATGCGTTGGCGCAACGTCCAGTTCTTCACAGTATGTCCTCGGGGCCATTTTCAAATGCTGGGGAGTATAGCTGAGGGCGGTGTTTCATTTATAAGACGGATGCTCGCCGCCCCACATCCCGATGGCAAATAGCCGGGACGGGCTCTGGAAAGGGACTTTCCGCTAGATCGGGTGAGACATGCCAGTGGTGATTTGGCAGAAATTGACCGTGGATTGGTCATTGGGTGATGTGGGGTTGCTGAAAAAGCTATCGCGAGCAGGCTCGCTCCCACAGTTGATCGGTGTCGTACGCAAAGGCCAAGTTCGCAGCAAACCCCTGTGGGAGCGAGCCTGCTCGCGATGGCGGCCGACAGGCTTACATCGAAGCCTGGCGCACCTGCTTCTCCAGTTCAGCCTTCAATCCCGGCTCCAGCTTCAACTGCCGCGCCAGTTCATCGAGGTAGGACTTCTCCATGAAGCTTTCCTCATCCACCAGCATCACACTGGCGATGTACATCTCGGCGGCCATTTCCGGGGTGCTGGCGGCGCGGGCGACGTCGCTTGGGTCGAGGGGCTTGTTGAGTTCGGCGTGCAGCCAGTGCTGCAGTTCCTGGTCGTTATCGAGTTTGGTGAATTCACCTTCGATCAATGCGCGCTCACGTTCATCAACGTGGCCATCGGCTTTGGCCGCGGCTACCAGCGCCTTGAGAATCGCCTGGCTGTGTTGCTCAACCTGCGCCGCCGGCAAGCGGTCGATGGTTTGCGGCTCAGTCTGCGGCGCCGTGCCCTGCTGGGCTTGCCAGTTGCCAAAAGCCTTGTAGGCAATGACACCCAGCGCCGCGAGACCGCCATAGGTCAGGACCTTGCCACCGACACTGCGACCCTTCTTGCTACCGAGCAACAGGCCCATTGCTCCGGCCGCCAAAGCACCGCCACCCGCCCCCGAGAGCAAACTGCCGAGGCCGCCGGAGCCACCGCTGCCGCCAAGCAAACCGCCCAATCCACCGCCGGATGACTTGTTCTGATGACCGCCGGCCTTGTCCTTCAACAGGCCCTGGCCGGATTTGAGTAGCTGATCGAGCAATCCACGGGTGTTCATTTGCTGCCTCCACGAATTCTGGGTAACCGGATGATTCAGGCCCTCAGCCTAGATCGAAAGTGCCCGGTACCTGCCCGCGAGAGTGCTTCCAGATGTTGCTCGGCCCTTGCGACTCGCCGAGGCTTCAGGCTGGGTCATCGATTAAAAGATATAGACTCGAACAAATCTATAAAAACCGCCCACCGGGTACCGTTCCCATGATGACCTTGCGTCAGATCCGTCATTTCATCGCTGTGGCCGAGACCGGCTCGATCTCCGCCGCCGCGCAAACCGCGTTTATTTCCCAGTCCACCCTGACCCTGGCGATCCAGCAACTGGAGCAGGAAATCGGCGTCAGCCTGTTCAACCGTCACGCCAAGGGCATGACCCTGACCCACCAGGGCCATCAATTCCTGCGCCAGGCGCATCTGATTCTGGCGACCGTGGACAACGCCAAACGCAGCCTCCAGCAAAGCACCGACCAAGTCGCCGGTCAGTTAATCGTCGGGGTGACCAGCCTCGTTGCCGGTTATTACCTGGCGGATTTGCTCACCCGATTCCAGCGTGCCTACCCCAACGTCGAAATTCGCGTGATGGAGGATGAGCGCCCTTACATCGAGCATTTGCTGGTCAGCGGTGAAATCGATGTCGGCGTACTGATCCTCTCCAACCTCGAAGACCGCCATGCCTTGCAGACTGAAGTCCTGACCCACTCGCCCCACCGCTTGTGGCTGCCGGCGCAGCATCCGTTGCTGGAACACGACAGCATCAACCTCGCCGACGTAGCCCGCGAGCCGCTGATTCAGTTGAACGTCGATGAAATGGACCGCAACGCCCAGCGCATGTGGTCGGCCGCCTCGCTGCAACCACGCATCACCCTTAAAACCGCGTCGACGGAAGCCGTGCGAAGCCTGGTGGCGGCGGGATTGGGCGTGTCGATCCAACCGGACATGACCTACCGCCCCTGGTCACTGGAGGGCGACATCATCGAAGCCCGGCCGATTGCCGACCTCAGCCAGACCCTCGACGTCGGCCTGGCCTGGCGTCGCGGCACCGCCCGTCCGGCGCTGGTCGACCCGTTCCTGACCGTTGCCCGTGAGCAACCCCACGGCGGGCGCAAGCCATCTATTTAATCGAACGCCACCTTCAGTATTTAGTATTTGTCGACCTCGGGCCCGCGCACTAGTCTTGTTACATCTTTATAAGACGGCCAGGCCCCAGTCGCTGGGAGCACCATGGCCACACAAGAAAAGAGAACCCGAAAAATGGCTGGCGCGCAGACCCCGTTGTTCACCGCGTTGTTGATCGATGGCGAATTGGTCGCAGGCCAGGGCGTTGTCGAACCGATTCTCAACCCGGCCACCGGCGAAGTACTGACCCACATCGCCGAAGCCAGCACCGAGCAAGTCGAAGCCGCGATCCTCGCCGCCCACCGCGCCTTCGCCAGTTGGTCGCGCACCACGCCGCAGCAACGTTCGAATCTGTTGCTGGACATCGCCAACGCCATCGAAAAAAACGCCGACCTGCTTGCCCGCCTCGAATCCCTGAATTGCGGCAAGCCGTTGCACCTGGCCCGTCAGGACGACCTGAGCGCCACGGTCGATGTGTTCCGTTTCTTCGCTGGCGCAGTGCGCTGCCAGACCGGTCAGCTCAGCGGTGAATACCTGCCGGGTTACACCAGCATGGTCCGCCGCGATCCTATCGGGGTCGTCGCGTCCATCGCGCCGTGGAACTACCCGATCATGATGGCGGCCTGGAAAATCGCCCCGGCCCTGGCCGCCGGCAACACCCTGGTATTCAAGCCCTCCGAACATACGCCGCTGTCGATCCTCGCCCTGGCGCCAGCGCTGGCCGACATCCTGCCGAACGGGGTGATCAACATCATCTGCGGGGGTGGTGAAGGCGTTGGCAGCCATTTGGTCAGCCACCCGAAAGTACGCATGGTCTCGCTGACCGGCGACATCGTCACCGGGCAAAAAATCCTCCAGGCCGCGGCGAAAACCCTCAAACGCACGCACCTCGAACTCGGTGGCAAGGCCCCGGTGATCGTCTGCAATGACGCAGACATTCAAGCGGTGGTCGACGGTGTGCGCACCTACGGCTATTACAACGCCGGTCAGGATTGCACCGCCGCGTGCCGGATTTATGCCCAGGCCGGGATTCATGATCGTTTGGTGGCGGAATTGGGCGCAGCGGTCAGCAGCCTGCGCTTCGCCGGTAAACGCGATGCCGACAACGAAATCGGCCCGCTGATCAGCACCCGCCAACGCGACCGCGTCGCCAGTTTCGTCGAACGCGCCCTCGGCCAGCCGCACATCGAACGCGTCACCGGCGCGGCGGTGCATTCCGGCGCCGGCTTCTATTACCAGCCGACGCTGCTGGCCGGTTGCAAACAGAGCGATGAGATCGTCCAGCGCGAAGTGTTCGGACCGGTGGTCACCGTGACCCGTTTTGATGAACTGGCACAAGCCGTGGACTGGGCCAACGACTCGGAATACGGCCTCGCCTCTTCGGTCTGGACCCAGAACCTCGACAAAGCCATGCAGGTCGCGGCGCGCTTGCAGTACGGCTGCACCTGGATCAACAGCCATTTCATGCTGGTCAGCGAAATGCCCCATGGCGGCCTGAAGCGTTCGGGCTACGGCAAAGACTTATCCAGCGATTCGCTTCAGGACTACAGCGTGGTGCGGCACATCATGGCCCGCCACGGCCAGCATCTCTGACTACGCTAATAACAAGCCGCCAACGGCATGCTTCACCACGTTCACAACTGCCCCGACCATAATTAAAGAAGAGGGAAACCCCATGTTCGTGCACAAGACCGCACTGCTCAGTGCAATCACCACTGCATTGCTCGCCAGTGCCAGTATCCAGGCCGCCGAACCGCTGAAAGCCGTCGGTGCCGGCGAAGGTCAGCTGGATATTGTCGCCTGGCCCGGTTACATCGAACGTGGCGAGAGCGACAAGGCCTACGACTGGGTGACCGGTTTCGAGAAGGAAACCGGTTGCAAGGTCAATGTAAAAACCGCCGCCACCTCCGATGAAATGGTCAGCCTGATGGCCAAGGGTGGTTACGACCTGGTCACCGCGTCCGGCGATGCGTCGCTGCGCTTGATCGTCGGCAAGCGTGTGCAGCCGATCAACACCGCGTTGATCCCGAACTGGAAAAGCATCGACCCGCGCCTCAAAGATGCGCCGTGGTACGTGGTCAACAAGCAGACTTACGGCACCCCGTACCAGTGGGGCCCGAATGTGCTGATGTACAACACCAACGTATTCAAGACTGCGCCGACCAGTTGGAACGTGGTGTTCGACGCGCAAAACCTGCCGGACGGCAAGCCGAACAAGGGTCGCGTGCAGGCCTATGACGGCCCGATCTACATCGCCGATGCCGCGCTGTACCTGAAAACCACCAAGCCGGAACTGGGTATCCAGAGCCCTTACGAGCTGACCGAAACCCAGTACAAAGCCGTGCTCGATCTGTTGCGCGCCCAGCAGCCGCTGATCCATCGCTACTGGCACGACACCACCGTGCAGATGAGTGACTTCAAAAACGAAGGCGTGGTCGCGTCCAGCGCCTGGCCGTATCAGGTCAACGGCCTGATGAACGAGAAGCAGCCGATCGCTTCGACCATCCCGAAAGAAGGTGCCACCGGCTGGGCCGACACCACCATGTTGCACGCCGAGGCCAAGCACCCGAACTGCGCCTACAAGTGGATGGACTGGTCGCTGCAACCGAAAGTCCAGGGTGACGTCGCCGCGTGGTTCGGCTCGTTGCCAGCGGTGCCGGCGGCGTGCACCGGCAGCGAACTGTTGGGCGCCGAGGGTTGCAAGACCAACGGTTTCGACCAGTTCGAGAAAATCGCCTTCTGGACAACCCCGCAGGCTGAAGGCGGCAAGTTCGTGCCGTACAGCCGCTGGACCCAGGATTACATCGCGATTATGGGCGGTCGTTAAGCCTTCTTAAGATCAAAAAAGATCAAAAGATCGCAGCCTGCGGCAGCTCCTACGCCGACCGCAGGCACCGCCAATCTCGCGTCTTCCGCAAATCCCGTAGGAGCTGCCGCAGGCTGCGATCTTTTCGACGCCACAGCCGATTCAATTTTTATCGAAAGCGCGCCTTTTTGGAGCACCGCACCATGACGCCTGCAGTCCAGTTCACCAACGTTTCCCGTCAGTTCGGCGAAGTGAAGGCCGTTGACCGGGTTTCCATCGATATCCAGGACGGCGAGTTCTTTTCCATGCTTGGCCCTTCCGGCTCGGGCAAAACCACCTGTTTGCGCCTGATCGCCGGTTTTGAACAACCGAGCGCAGGCTCGATCCGTATTCATGGCTTAGAGGCTGCCGGGCTGCCGCCGTATCAGCGTGACGTAAACACCGTTTTCCAGGATTACGCGCTGTTCCCGCACATGAACGTTCGCGACAACGTCGCCTACGGTCTGAAAGTCAAAGGCATCGGTAAAGCCGAACGCCGCCAGCGCGCCGAAGAAGCCCTCGACATGGTCGCCCTCGGCGGCTACGGCGAGCGCAAACCGGTGCAACTGTCCGGTGGTCAGCGCCAGCGTGTGGCCCTGGCCCGCGCCCTGGTCAATCGCCCACGGGTGCTGCTGCTCGACGAACCGCTCGGCGCTCTCGACCTGAAGCTGCGCGAGCAAATGCAGAGCGAGCTGAAGAAGCTGCAACGCCAGCTCGGCATCACCTTCATCTTCGTCACCCACGACCAGACCGAAGCGCTGTCGATGTCCGACCGCGTGGCCGTGTTCAACAAGGGTCGCATCGAACAGGTCGACACCCCGCGCAACCTCTACATGAAACCGGCAACCACCTTCGTCGCTGAATTCGTCGGCACCTCCAACGTGATTCGCGGCGATCTGGCGAAGCAGTTGAGCGGCAATCCACAGCCGTTTTCGATTCGCCCGGAACACGTGCGTTTCGCCGAAGGCCCGCTGGCCAGCCATGAGATTGAAGTCAGCGGCTTGCTGCACGACATCCAGTACCAGGGCAGTGCCACCCGCTATGAAGTCAAACTGGAAAACGGCCAGACCCTGAACATCAGCCAGGCCAACGTCCAGTGGCTGGACACCAGCGCCCAGCACCAGGCCGGGCAACGCATCAGCGCACGCTGGGCACGTGAAGCGATGATCCCGCTGCACGACAATGTTGTGAGCGGGGTGTGAGATGAACAGCGTGGCGCTCCCTCAAACGTCGGCCGGCGGTCCGCCGTTGCGCAGGTTTTCCAACCTGTTGTATCGCCGGCCCAACTTTTACCTGTCGTTGCTGCTGGTGCCACCGCTGCTGTGGTTCGGCGCGATCTACCTCGGGTCGCTGCTGGTGCTGCTGTGGCAAGGCTTCTACACCTTCGATGACTTCACCATGGCGGTCACGCCCGACCTGACCCTGGCGAACTTTGCCGCACTGTTCCAGCCGTCGAACTTCGACATCATCCTGCGCACCTTGAGCATGGCGATTGTCGTGTCGATTGCCAGTGCCATCGTCGCGTTCCCGATTGCCTATTACATGGCGCGCTACACCACCGGCAAGACCAAGGCGTTTTTCTACATCGCGGTGATGATGCCTATGTGGGCCAGTTACATCGTCAAGGCCTACGCCTGGACCTTGCTGCTGGCCAAGGGCGGCGTGGCGCAGTGGTTCGTTCAACACCTGGGGCTGGAGCCGGTGCTGCAATTCGTCCTTGGCATTCCCGGCGTGGGCGGCAGCACCTTGTCGACCTCGCACCTGGGACGTTTCATGGTGTTCGTCTACATCTGGCTGCCGTTCATGATCTTGCCGATCCAGGCCTCGCTGGAACGCTTGCCGCCGTCGCTGCTGCAAGCCTCCGCCGACCTCGGCGCCAAGCCGCGCCAAACGTTCATGCAGGTGATTTTACCGCTGTCGATCCCAGGCATTGCGGCCGGTTCGATCTTCACCTTTTCCCTGACCCTCGGTGACTTCATCGTGCCGCAACTGGTGGGCCCGCCGGGCTACTTCGTCGGCAGCATGGTCTACGCCCAGCAAGGCGCCATCGGCAACATGCCGATGGCGGCCGCGTTCACGCTGGTGCCGATTGTGTTGATCGCCGTTTACCTGACCATCGTTAAACGCATGGGGGCCTTCGATGCGCTCTAAGCCAATAAAACAAGGCGATCAAGCCTCCCTGGGGCTGAAAATCGCCGCGTGGGGCGGGTTGGTGTTTCTGCACTTCCCGATCCTGATCATCTTCCTGTACGCCTTCAACACCGAAGAAGCGGCGTTCAGCTTTCCGCCCAAGGGCTTGACCCTGCACTGGTTCAGCGTGGCGTTTTCGCGCCCCGACGTGCTGGAAGCGATCAAGCTCTCGGCGCAAATCGCCGCCATCGCGACGCTGATTGCGATGGTCCTCGGCACCCTCGCGTCAGCGGCGTTGTATCGCCGGGAATTCTTCGGCAAGCAAGGCATCTCGTTGATGCTGATCCTGCCGATTGCGCTGCCGGGGATCATCACCGGGATCGCGCTGCTGGCGACGTTCAAGACGCTGGGGATCGAGCCGGGGATGTTTACCATCATCGTCGGCCACGCGACCTTCTGTGTGGTGATCGTCTACAACAACGTCATCGCCCGGTTGCGCCGCACCTCGCACAGTTTGATCGAAGCCTCGATGGACCTCGGCGCCGACGGCTGGCAGACCTTCCGCTACATCGTCCTGCCAAATCTCGGTTCGGCGTTGCTGGCTGGCGGCATGCTCGCGTTTGCGCTGTCGTTCGACGAGATCATAGTCACCACCTTCACCGCCGGCCATGAGCGCACCCTGCCGCTGTGGCTGCTCAACCAGCTCAGCCGCCCACGGGATGTGCCGGTGACCAACGTCGTCGCGATGCTGGTGATGATGGTGACCATGCTGCCGATCCTCGGCGCCTACTACCTGACCCGTGGCGGTGAAAGTGTTGCGGGCAGTGGCGGGAAGTAAATCAATAACTGACAACAATCCCTGTAGGAGCTGCCGAAGGCCGCGATCTTTTGGCGTCGATGATGCGGCCAAAGATCAAAAGATCGCAGCCTTCGGCAGTTCCTGCAAAGAGACCGAACGAGGACATGAAGATGCAAACCAAACTCCTGATCAACGGCCAACTGATCGACGGCGAAGGCCCCGCCCAACCGGTGTTCAATCCGGCGCTCGGCCGTGTACTGGTCGAAATCAATGAAGCCAGCGAAGCCCAGGTCGACGCCGCCGTACGCGCTGCCGACAACGCCTTCGAAGGCTGGTCGCAAACCCCGCCCAAAGACCGCTCGTTGCTGCTGCTCAAACTCGCCGACGCCATCGAAGCCCACGGCGAAGAGCTGGCCAAACTGGAATCGGACAACTGCGGCAAACCCTACAGCGCCGCGCTGAACGACGAGATCCCGGCGATTGCCGATGTGTTCCGTTTCTTCGCTGGCGCCAGCCGCTGCATGAGTGGTTCGGCCGGCGGCGAATACCTGGCCGGTCACACCTCGATGATCCGCCGCGATCCAGTCGGCGTGATCGCCTCCATCGCGCCGTGGAACTACCCGCTGATGATGGTCGCCTGGAAAATCGCCCCGGCCCTGGCCGCGGGTAATACCGTGGTACTCAAGCCGTCGGAACAAACCCCGCTGACCGCGTTGCGCCTGGCGCAACTGGCGTCGCAAATCTTCCCGGCCGGCGTGCTCAACCTGGTGTTCGGTCGTGGCCCTACCGTCGGCAGTCCTCTGGTCACGCATCCAAAAGTGCGCATGGTGTCGCTGACCGGTTCCATCGCCACTGGCGCCAACATCATTTCCAGCACCGCCGACAGCGTCAAACGCCTGCACATGGAACTGGGCGGCAAGGCGCCGGTGATCATCTTCGACGACGCCGACATCGACGCCGCGGTGGAAGGCATTCGTACGTTTGGCTTCTACAACGCCGGGCAAGACTGCACCGCCGCTTGCCGCATCTACGCGCAAGCAGGCATCTACGAAAAATTCGTCGAGAAGCTCGGCGCGGCGGTAAGCACCATCAAGTACGGCCTGCAGGATGACCCGGCGACCGAGCTGGGCCCGCTGATCACCGCCCAACATCGCGACCGCGTGGCCGGGTTCGTCGAGCGTGCCGTGGCACAGTCGCATATCCGTCTGGTCACGGGCGGCAAGGCCGTGGAAGGCAATGGTTTCTTCTTCGAACCTACCGTGTTGGCCGATGCGCAGCAGGACGACGAGATTGTTCGTCGCGAAGTGTTCGGGCCGGTGGTGTCAGTGACCAGATTCACCGATGAAGCGCAGGTGCTGGGCTGGGCCAACGATTCGGACTACGGCCTGGCGTCGTCGGTCTGGACTGCAGACGTCGGTCGCGCCCATCGCCTGGCCGCACGGCTGCAGTACGGCTGCACCTGGGTGAATACGCACTTCATGCTGGTCAGCGAAATGCCCCATGGTGGTCAGAAATTGTCCGGCTACGGGAAGGACATGTCCATGTACGGGCTGGAGGACTACACCGTCGTTCGGCATGTGATGTTCAAGCATTAAGAAGCGAAAAGATCGCAGCCTGCGGCAGCTCCTACAGGAATTGCGCCCGGCGCGATATCTGCGGTTGGTGCGGTTGGTGTAGGAGCTGCCGCAGGCTGCGATCTTTTCAGCAGACACACGGAAGTTGTCGGCGATTCACCACAAGGCCTCACCACAATCCAAAACAATAACCACCGACCCGGGCGGCGCCTCCAAGGCCCCGCCACGGTTTCGGACATCCGAAATCTGCCGATTTTCCGGAGCTGACAGACCATGAGTGCATTACCCGATCTCTCCTCAGCCGTTGCCGACAGTGATGCCGAGCAACTGCGCAAGCTGGGCTACACCTCGAACTTCAATCGCAGCATGAGCCTGTGGGAAAACTTCGCCCTGGGCTTCACTTACCTCTCGCCGGTCGTAGGGGTTTATACCCTATTCGGGCTGTGTCTGGCCGCTGGCGGGCCACCGATGTTCTGGGCCTATTTACTGGTCGGTTGCGGCCAGTTGCTGGTGTGCCTGATCTTCGGTGAAGTGGTTTCGCAATTCCCGATTTCCGGCGGTGTCTACCCCTGGGCTCGCCGTTTGGTGGGCAAGCGCTGGGCGTGGATGGTCGGCTGGATCTACTCCATCGCCCTGTGCGTCACCATCGCCGCCGTTGCCGTGGGCGCCGGTCCGTACCTGGCCGCGATGATGGGCTTTGAACCGAGCAACAACACCAATATCATCATCGCGTTGTTCCTCACATTGTTCGCCACGCTGGTCAACCTCAGCGGCACTAAAGTGCTGGCGCGGATCGCCATGTTCGGCTTCCTCTGTGAGTTGATTGGCGCGGTCATCGTCGGCGTCTACCTGCTGGTGTTCGAGCGTCATCAACCGATCAGCGTGTTGTTCAATACCTTCGACATCCGCATCGACGGCTCGTACCTGCCGGCCTTCCTCACCGCCTCGCTGGCGGGGATGTTCCTGTACTACGGCTTCGAGGCCTGCGGCGATGTGGCCGAAGAAACCCCGAACCCAAGCAAGCAAATCCCGATTGCCATGCGTATGACGATCTACATCGGCGGCATCTCGGCGATGTTCGCCTGTCTGGCGCTGATCCTCGCCGTACCGGACATGCAAGCGGTGATCAACGGCACCGACAAAGACCCGGTCACCACCATCCTCAACAACGCCTTTGGCCCGGTGGGTTCGAAAGTGGTGATGGGCGTGGTGATGATTTCCTTCATCTCCTGCGTCATCAGCCTGCAAGCGGCAGCAAGTCGTCTGCTGTATTCCTACGCCCGGGATGAAATGGTCATCGGCAGCACGCTGTTGAAGAAGATCTCCCCTACCACTCAAGTACCGGTTGCAGCGCTATTCGTGTCCGGCGTCCTGCCGGCGCTAATCATCGCCCTCGGCTTCTTCCTGCAAGACGCGGTGGCGACCATCGTCAGCTTCGCGGCGATCGGGATTTACCTGGCGTTCCAGATGATCGTCCTGGCAGCACTGTACGCACGAATGAAAGGCTGGAAACCGAGCGGCAAATTCACCCTTGGCGCCTGGGGCCTGCCGGTCAACATCGGCGCGCTGGTCTACGGCGTCGGCGCCATCATCAATATGGCCTGGCCGCGCACTCCGGATGCGGCCTGGTACATCAACTACGCGATGGTGTTGAGTACCGCCATCGTTATTGGCTTGGGGTTGATCTACATGTGGCTGGCCAAACCGTATGACCATGGGACTGCGCCTGCGGGCGATGCCTGGAAGGTTAGTCGGTAAGATTTTCCCCTGCACCGTTAGGGGTGCCTGAGCTGAAATAGTCCCCTTTCTCACACATCGGGAGAAAGGGGATTTACGGCTATTGACTGAAAAACACCATCAAAGCAACAGCTCCGCTTGATCGTGTTTCAGCAAAGAGATGCGATCGAAAAGCTTGATTTTTTCATCTGCTTTTTGTTTAGCATGATCCGACATAAACGCCAGAAGTTCTTCAAGCTGACTCACATTACCGACCACCCTAAAGGCTTTTTCTTTATTAACAAAAACGAGAGACTTTTTCTTTCGAGACAATAGTTCAATGACGTTACTCAGTGTCCCAGTACTTTTTGCATCCCATATCATCAAGCCGTAATCAGCGGCTTCGGCCATTACAACATCCTTCGCGGTGAAAAATGCTCGCGACCCTTTGGAGTGTTTGGTTTCCACTGTTCTAGCGGGCCATTCTCCAAGATTGTTTCGCGGGGTTACGCCACTGCAATAAATGGTAGTTCTAGATCGAGCCAGGCTCAACAGATACTCTTGAATAGATGTATCGGCTCCACCTGCATCGCCAACCACGACCTCAAATTCCGAGTCGACAATATTATTGATACGCTCTTTCACCTTCGGATCAAGGTGCTTGATATTAATAGAGCCCGCAATAAACACAGTTGTCATTTAGCTCACTTCCAAGTTAATGCCGCGACGTAAATCTTTCCCACTTTTGGATATTTACGTAAAACAGCACAGGCGGCGTCCATTGACGCCCCACTGTCAAATAAATCATCAACAACCAAAACATTCCAACAGCCTGTATTGGTAATTTCATCATTCACACTGAAGCCAGTTCCAATAGCCGCAACCTTTTCAGCCTTGGTATGCAAATCTTTGAGCGATTGCCCTGTAGCAGCCTTTCGGAGTAAATCCGAGAAAACAGGCTTTCCTGTAATTCGCCCTAGCTCCACAGCAATCTCCGTAACTGGCTGTCGTGCCCGTACATTCGAGGCAGGCATAGGCACTACGAACCCCACGTTAGCAAGCTTAGGAAAAACATTTGTCGCTACAGCTCGAGCAAGAGCGCCCACTTGGCTCCAATCCTTCTGATATTTGAGCTGGTAGGTTGCCTCTCCTATCTCGGTACGATGGTTATCGAAGCGTGGTTTTCCGTGCTCATCCTCCCCTAGAAAGGTACTACTTATCATGTGCTTGTCCAGCACCCATCCCTGGTCCCAAGGGCCGTCTATCTGCTTTAGGGATACTTTCAAGGCATTCTCCATTTTAAGCCTGTCCGTTAAGCACCGAATTTCCTTGGCGCTCTTTGACCATAGGCAATGTAAAACAGAGATGCCAGTCGACCGCCGCATGTCGCTTTCGCTCAAGCAAAAACCGCAATTTCCTACAGATTGAACCTTCCAATAAAAAAGCCAATTCCTACAACACGTGACTCCAGAGTAGACTTGCCGCCGCGAGCGCCTGAACGATAAGCTTTACCTCGTCGCTGCTAATTCAGCGACCCGGGGTCGAAGCCGGAAAACTGTCAAAACGGTGCTTGCATGCCCTCCATTGAACTGCGGCTTGTTTACAACTTCAGTTCTGCTTTATGGCGGGCCGTGTGGCGCGGGCCTTCCGGCTTTGCCGTTTTGACAGGAAGTATCCCGACTTCGAACGCCACTCGGTCCGCCACCCAACCTGTCGAAGGGTTGGTGACGACTTCCCCAAACAAAACGGAAGTTACCCTCATGCCTAAGCACGCTCAAAATTCGCCTTACTTCACCCCCACAGTATTCACCCGCCACAACCGCTTCCTCCACGCGCTCATGCAGGACAACCAGGCCTGGTTCTGTGTCCAGGATCTCGGTCGCTTGATGGGTCGCCCAATGGACGAACGCCTCACCCTGAAACTCGATCCCGACCAGCGCCGAAATGTCTGGCTGCTGAAAAGCGGTAACACCGTCGAATCACTGATGGTCAGCGAATCAGGGATATACGCCCTCCTGATTTACCATTTCATCCCGGAAAACCGAAACCTGCGCCAGTGGCTGAGCAACGAAGTCATCCCGATGCTGCGTGAGTCGAACGCGGCATCTGTGGATAACATTCCAAGCCTGACTTCGTTGCGCTGGGCCGGCATCTCGGTGCCGCTGCTGCACTGGCAGCATCAGGCCTGGATCAAGTGGCGGGACATGCCTGAGCTGATGCAGGCACAACGCCCGTTCAAGATCATGGGCACCTGCAGTTGAAGGTTGAGTGAGTCAGTGAAAAGGGGCAGACCTAACGGTCCGCCCCTTTTGTTAGTCGCAAAACACTCTTTGTAGCAGCTGGCAGAGCCTGCATTCGGCTGCGCAGCAGACGTGAAATCGGCGTTTGCGGTGCTTCAGGAAGACCTCGAACTCAGGTTTTACGACTGCTGCGCAGCCGAACGCAGGCTTCGCCAGCTGCTACAGACCTATTTCTGCTGCTCTGCAGGATTCGGTCGCAACACCGCGTCACGGCCAAATCCATCCCCCACCTCAAAACCGCGAAACACTGCGCATCGCATCCACCAGAAACTGCATCGCAATCCGGTCGTTCTCCGACAACTCCCGATACCGCTCCACCAACTTCATTTCCTCCTGATTGAGCCGACGCCTGCGCCGCCCGCACCACAGGTACTGGAAGAGTCCTAACAGTTCGATGATGCCTTGTACTTTCGACATGGACGATGTCCTTCTATACGTCAAAGAAAACTCCAGAAAACCGCATCGCCCTGCTACTTTCAGCAGTCGCTTTTTGCCTGCTGAACCCACCGGCCTGAAGGGCCGAAACCGGTCATATCCATAGAATAGGAACTTAATCGGCGCTGAAAAACTATTTTTTGAGTAATTAGTCTAAAAAAGCAGAAATACCCTATAAATCAGAAAGTACTGTGGGAAATGCTAACCGACACCTCTTGTTGCATTGCCGCAACATCGTTGTGCTATCAATCATTTTTTCTCTGCAACCGAACGGTTTAAGCTATTTGGCATCTGTTTAATGTCCGTTGCGTTTGGCCGAAGGCATGTCCGAACCTCCATTTTTGATCCAGCAGTGCCAGGAACGGCGCGGGATTGTTCACGACAGGTTGTACTTATGCACCGCAGGAATTTGCTCAAAGCATCCATGGCCATCGCTGCCTACACCGGTCTGTCGGCCACCGGCCTTCTGGCCGCACGCGCCTGGGCCGGGAATGGCGCGGCGGATGGCGACGCGCAGGCGTTCGACTTCGAAGCGCTGAAGATCCAGGCCAAGCAGCTCGCCACCCGTCGCTATCAGGACACCAAGCAGGTGCTGCCGCCGACCTTGGCGACCATGACGCCGCAGAACTTCAACGCGATTCAGTACGACGGCAAGCACTCGCTGTGGAATGAGTTGAACGGTCAGCTGGATGTGCAGTTTTTCCATGTCGGCATGGGTTTCAAGCAACCCGTGCGCATGTACAGCGTTGATCCCAAGACGCGACAGGCGCGGGAAGTGCATTTCCGTCCTTCGCTGTTCAACTATGAAAAAACCACGGTCGACACCAAGCAGCTCACGGGCGACCTGGGCTTTTCCGGGTTCAAGTTGTTCAAGGCGCCCGAGCTGGACAGGCACGACGTGCTGTCCTTCCTTGGCGCGAGCTACTTCCGTGCGGTAGATGCTTCTGGCCAATATGGCCTGTCGGCCCGCGGCCTGGCTATCGATACCTACGCGAAGAAGCGTGAGGAATTCCCGGACTTCACCAAGTTCTGGTTCGAGACGCCGGACAAGGACAGCACCCGCTTCGTGGTCTATGCCCTGCTCGATTCGCCGAGCGCCACCGGTGCCTACCGTTTCGACATCGATTGCCAGGCCAGTCAGGTGGTCATGGCCATCGACGCGCACATCAATGCACGTACCGCCATCGAACAGCTGGGTATCGCGCCGATGACCAGCATGTTCAGCTGCGGCACCCACGAGCGGCGTATGTGCGACACCATTCACCCGCAAATCCATGACTCTGATCGCCTGGCCATGTGGCGCGGTAACGGCGAGTGGATCTGCCGTCCACTGAACAACCCGGCGACCTTGCAGTTCAACGCCTTCGCCGACACCGACCCGAAAGGTTTCGGCCTGGTGCAGACCGATCACGAGTTCGCCAGTTATCAGGACACCGTCGACTGGTACAGCAAGCGCCCGAGCCTGTGGGTAGAACCTACAACCGCGTGGGGCGAAGGCTCTATCGATCTGCTGGAAATTCCTACGACCGGCGAGACCCTGGATAACATCGTTGCGTTCTGGACGCCGAAAAAACCGGTGGCCGCCGGTGACTCGTTGAATTACGGCTACAAGCTCTACTGGAGCGCCCTGCCGCCGGTCGGCACACCGCTGGCGCGGGTCAATGCGACCCGCTCGGGCATGGGCGGCTTCGTTGAAGGCTGGGCGCCGGGCGAGCACTACCCTGAGGTCTGGGCTCGCCGGTTCGCCGTGGACTTCACTGGCGGCGGTCTGGACCGCTTGCCGGAGGGTGCAGCGATCGAGCCGGTGGTCACTTGCTCGAATGGCGAGGTGAAGGACTTCAACGTGCTGGTGCTCGATGACATCAAGGGTTACCGGATTACGTTTGACTGGTACCCGACCAATGACAGCGTCGCACCGGTGGAACTGCGGTTGTTTATTCGCACCCATGACCGGACGTTGAGTGAGACCTGGTTGTACCAGTATTTCCCGCCGGCGCCGGACAAGCGTAAGTACACCTGACATAGCAAAATCAAAAGATCGCAGCCTGCGGCAGCTCCTACAAAGAAATCGCATTTCTCTGTAGGAGCTGCCGCAGGCTGCGATCTTTTGACGTTAAAAAGCCCCGATCAACCTGATCGGGGCTTTTACGTTTTTAAGGCGTCACTCAGTCACGCAAATCCGACTCATGAATCGGCTGATCCCGATGGGTCGCCCGTTGATACTGCGCCGGCCAGACAGCCTTGCGCCCGCCCAGATCATCATCCGCGTGCAACGGCCAGTACGGATCGCGCAGCAGTTCACGGGCCAGGAAGATAATGTCGGCCTGACACGTCCGCAGAATATGCTCAGCCTGCGCCGGCTCGGTAATCATGCCTACCGTGCCGGTGGCAATGCCTGACTCCTTGCGCACGCGTTCGGCGAAGCGGGTTTGATAACCCGGCCCGATAGGAATTTCCGCGTTGGCCGCCGTACCGCCCGACGATACGTCGATCAAGTCCACGCCCAAGTCCTTGAGGCGTCGCGCCAGCTCCACGGTTTCATCCGGATTCCAACCGTCTTCCACCCAATCGGTCGCCGACAACCGCACAAATAGCGGCAATTCTTCAGGCCAGACCGCGCGCACCGCTTCGGTGACTTGCAACACCAGCCGGATGCGATTCTCGAACGAGCCGCCATATTGATCGCGCCGCTGATTACTCAGGGGCGACAGAAACTGATGCAGCAGATAACCGTGAGCGGCGTGGATTTCGACCACTTTGAAACCGGCGGTCAGTGCGCGTTTGGCCGCCTCGACGAACGCCTGAATGACTTCAGCGATCTGCCCTGCATCCAGTTGTTCAGGCGGTGTGTGTTGTGGGTCGAATGCAATCGGCGAAGGACCGACCGGAGTCCAGCCGCCGTCTTCGGGTTTAAGGCTGCCGTGCTGGCCAATCCACGGCCGATGAGTGCTGGCCTTGCGCCCGGCGTGGGCCAGTTGAATGCCAGCTATAGCGCCTTGGGCCGCGATAAAACGGGTGATGCGTTGCAGCGGTTCGATCTGTTCGTCATTCCACAGGCCGAGGTCCTCGGCGGTGATGCGGCCATCGGCAGTCACCGCCGTGGCTTCAGTAAAAATCAGACCGGCCCCGCCAACCGCGCGGCTGCCGAGGTGGACCAGGTGCCAGTCATTGGCCAGGCCATCGACGCTGGAGTATTGGCACATCGGCGATACGGCAATGCGATTGAGCAGGGTCAATTGGCGAAGGGTATAGGGTTCAAGCAGCAGACTCATGGGGCACCTCTCGAATCAGTGGGCAGGCTCCAGGGTTCTGTTTGAAAAGTCGACGAGTGACAGGAAAAAGGTGCAGCACCCGCCCCCGCGGGCAAAAAATTCGACAAGACGTCACAAGGCCAATCAAGCAGTGCTTAGAGCCTAGTCGACAACGGGGGATCTCGGTGGGTTCAAGAAAAGATCGCAGCCTTCGGCGGTGCCCACAAGCGCGTAGGAGCTGCCGAAGGCTGCGATCTTTTGATCTTTAACGCGGTTCGATGTGGGCAATCATCAACTGCACGGTCTCATTCCCGCGAAACTCGTTGAGGTCGAGCTTGTAGGCCAGTTCCACCCATTTGATGGTCGGATTCGGCCAAATGTCGCGATCAATCCCGAAAGCGATGCCATCCAGTTTCACCGAGCCACACTCACTTTTGAGCACCACTTTCAGATGACGCTCGCCAACCACCCGCTGCTCGACCAACTGAAACACCCCGTGAAACAGCGGCTCCGGGAAGTGCTGCCCCCAAGGTCCGGCGTGGCGCAGGGCGCGGGCCAGTTCCAGATGAAACTCTTCGACTGCCAGCGTGCCGTCGGACAGCAGGCGCCCGGTCAGGTCTTCTTCGCGCAATTGCCTGCGCACTTCAGCGTCAAAAGCTTCGGCAAACAGCGGAAAATTCGCTTCCGGCAACGTCAGGCCGGCCGCCATCGCGTGGCCGCCGTACTTGCTGATCAGGTTCGGATGCTGCGCTGCCACCACGCTCAAGGCGTCACGAATATGAAAGCCCTGAACCGAACGCCCGGAGCCCTTGAGCAAGCCATCACCCGCATCGGCAAAGGCAATCGTCGGACGGAAATAGCGCTCTTTCATACGCGAAGCGAGGATGCCGATGACGCCTTGGTGCCACTCGGGATCGAACAGGCACAAACCGAACGGCATCGATTCCACCGGCAAATCCTTGAGCTGGGCCAGCGCCTCACGCTGCATGCCTTGCTCGATGGATTTGCGGTCCTGATTCATGCCGTCGAGCTGCGCCGCCATTTCTCGGGCAGCCGCAGCGTCTTCGGTGAGCAGGCATTCGATGCCCAGGCTCATGTCATCCAGGCGTCCCGCCGCATTCAGGCGTGGGCCGACGATAAAACCCAAGTCCGTTGAAGTGATGCGCGCAGGGTCACGCTTGGCGACTTCGAGGATCGCCTTGATCCCCGGCCGAGCGCGGCCGGCACGAATCCGCTCCAGACCTTGATGCACCAGGATCCGGTTGTTCGCATCCAGCGGCACCACGTCGGCAACGCTGCCCAGGGCCACCAGGTCCAGCAACTCGCCGATGTTCGGCTGTGGCGTGCTCTCGTACCAGCCCAAGTTGCGCAAGCGCGCGCGCAGGGCCATCAGCACGTAGAAAATCACCCCAACACCGGCCAGCGCCTTGCTCGCAAACTCGCAACCGGGCTGGTTCGGGTTGACAATGGCATCGGCCAGCGGCAGTTCATCACCGGGCAAGTGGTGGTCGGTGACCAGCACTTTGAGCCCGGCCTTTTTCGCTGCCGCCACGCCTTCAACGCTGGAGATGCCGTTGTCCACGGTGATCAGCAGTTGCGGGGTACGGGTCAGCGCCACTTCAACGATTTCCGGGGTCAGGCCGTAGCCGTACTCGAAACGGTTCGGCACCAGATAATCGACGTGAGCCGCGCCCAACAGACGCAGGCCAAGCATGCCGACGGTACTGGCCGTGGCGCCATCGGCATCGAAGTCGCCGACGATCAGGATCCGCTGGCGCTGCTCCAGCGCCGCCACCAGCAGATCCACCGCCGCATCGATGCCTTTGAGCTGCTGGAACGGAATCAGCCGCGCCAGGCTCTTGTCCAGTTCAGCTTCGGTCTGCACGCCACGCGCCGCGTACAGGCGGGTCAGCAGCGGCGGCAGATCACCGAGGAATGGCAGGGTGTCGGGCAACAGGCGAGGTTCGATGCGCATGGGGTGACAGGTGCTTCTCTTGAATACGTAGGATAAAACCGGATAACGCGAACGGGCGGCGAAAAATCAGCCGCGCTCGCCGCTCAGCCACTGCAACTGGACTTCGTGTTGACCACGGTCGTCGGTGACGAAGATCGTCCCTTCGCTGATCATCACGTCCCACTTGATAACGCGGGGCATGTCCTTGGCCAGGGTTTCCAGCACGTCTTGCGGCACGGCGGCGATGTGCACGTTTTTCAGGTTTTTGATCGCCGGGATCACTTTGGTTTCCCAGACACGCAGGCTGCCGTAGGCCAGCAGGCTGGTGCGTTCGGTGCGACGCGAGCACCAGGTCAGGCGATCGGCATCTGGCTGGCCGACTTCGATCCAGTGCAGGACACGGTCATCCAGGCTCTTTTCCCACAGGGCAGGTTCATCCACGTCTGACAGACCGCGACCAAACGACAGTTGCTCGTTGTACCAGAAGGCGTAGGCCAGCAGGCGCACGGTCATGCGCTCTTCGGTTTCCGAAGGGTGACGGGCGATGGTCTGCTTCACGCTCTCGTAGACGCTGCGGTCGAGGTCGGTAAGGTTCAGTTCAAACTTGTAGGTCGTGGACGGCTGGGCCATGAACGGGCTTCTTGATACGAGGAAAGGCGGCAAGTCTAACCGATGCGGCAGGCAATCAACGAATTGACGACCATCAACCTTGGGCGACTGACACGCGGCTATGTTAAAACGCTCTATCGATCGCCCTTTGTCCTACAGGATCCCTCATGCCATTCACCGGAAAACCGCTCTCAGGTCTGAAAGTCGTCGAATTGGGTACGTTGATTGCCGGGCCGTTTGCCTCGCGCATTTGCGGTGAGTTCGGCGCCGAAGTGATCAAGATCGAATCCCCGGACGGCGGTGATCCGTTGCGCAAATGGCGAAAATTGTATGAAGGCACTTCGCTGTGGTGGTTCGTCCAGGCGCGTAACAAAAAGTCCCTGACCCTGAACCTCAAGCACCCTGACGGCCTGGCCGTCCTGAAAAAACTGCTCAGTGAAGCCGACATCCTGATCGAGAATTTTCGCCCCGGCGTGCTGGAGAAGCTTGGGCTGGGCTGGGCAGTCTTGCACGCCCTGAACCCGAAACTGGTGATGGTGCGCCTCTCGGGCTTCGGCCAGACCGGGCCGATGAAAGACCAACCGGGGTTTGGTGCGGTCGGTGAATCCATGGGCGGCCTGCGCTACATCACCGGGTTCGAAGACCGGCCACCGGTGCGCACCGGGATTTCCATCGGCGATTCGATTGCCGCGCTATGGGGCGTGATCGGCGCGTTGATGGCCTTGCGTCATCGCGAGGTGAACGGCGGTCTGGGCCAGGTGGTGGATGTGGCGCTGTATGAAGCGATTTTCGCCATGATGGAAAGCATGGTGCCGGAGTTCGATGTATTCGGTTTCATCCGTGAACGCACCGGCAACATCATGCCCGGCATCACGCCCTCCTCCATTCACACCAGTGCTGATGGCAAACACGTGCAAATCGGCGCCAATGGCGATGCGATTTTCAAACGTTTCATGCTGATCATCGGTCGCGAAGATTTGGCCAACGACCCTGAGCTTGCCAGCAACGATGGCCGCGACAGTCGTCGCGACGAGATTTACGGGGTCATTGATCGCTGGGTCAATTCGCTGCCGCTCGACAGCGTGATCGGGCAATTGAACCAGGCCGACGTACCGGCCAGCCGGATCTTCAGTGCCGAAGACATGTTCAGCGATCCGCAGTACCTGGCCCGGGAAATGTTCCTGCAGGCCAAACTGCCGGACGGCAAGGACTTCAAGATGCCGGGGATTGTGCCGAAACTCTCTGAGACACCCGGCACTTGCGAATGGGTCGGACCGCAGTTGGGTGAACACAATGCGCAGGTACTTCACGATCTTGGGTATGACGAGGGACAGATCGCAAAACTGCGTGAAGACGGGGCCATCTAAGCTGAGGCGCCTGCGTTCATCCGTACTCGACACCGTCTTTAGCAGGCGTGTGTTGGCGTTTGTCGGGATTCTGGTTGCGCTGGCGCCTCCCGCCTGGGCGCACCCCAAGGACAATCTGGTCTGGCTGCTGCGCGACCTCCCGCCCATGACGATCTTCGAAGGCCCGAAAAAAGGCCAGGGCGTCGTCGATCAACTGATGCCGCAGTTAATCGCCGGGATGCCGCAGTACGAACACACGCTGATGCGAGTCAACCGGGCGCGCGGCATGCAGATGCTTCACGAGGAATCGTTTACGTGCGATCCCTCGCTGATGTGGACCAAGGAACGGGAACAATGGATCGCATTTTCCATTCCTGCCTTCCGGGCCGTGGGCAATGGGCTGGTCATTCGCAAAGTCGATGAGTCAGTGCTGGAGCCGTTTCTGGTCAATGGTGAAGTCGATCTAACGGCGTTGTTGAATAACGGCAGCCAAAAAATCGGTGTAATCGCCGAGCGAAGTTACGGTCCGTATCTGGATAGTTTGCTGCAACAGGCCGCGCCCGGTGTTTTAACGCCACACTACGGCAACGACGCTCTCGGCAGCCTGTTACAGATGCAGCGCCTGGGGCGTTTGCAATGGGTGATGGGCTACTGGCCGGAAATCCGCTATCAGGCCAGTCGGGAACACATTGCCGATGCTGAATTGGCGTTTTACCCGGTGAAAGGCGCAGACAAGTACATCTCCACGTACATCGGCTGCTCCAATACCCCTCAGGGCCGCCAAGCCATCCGTGAAATCAACCAACTGCTGCGCACTCTGCCCCACGAGCGAACGGATCATGCCTATGCCGACTGGCTTGATCCGCAAAGACGCAACGACTACCTGGAAGACACCAAGGACTTTTTCGAACATCAGGCCGACCAGTGACGAATTTTTGGCAAAAAGAAACCCCGAGAAGTGGGGAGACGACTCGGGGTTAAACGTGGCCTACATAAAGACCAGTAGCAGCAAGCTACAAGCACCGGAGCACAATGCTTGATCCTGCTGTTATAAGGTCTGACTGACCTTGGAGCAGGAAGGTTCCCACAAAAAACAATTCAATTACGATTGGCCAGGATCTTGTCCTGGGCCGCGTTGCGCAACGCTGCGATCACACAGGGCTCCAGACGTCCTTCAGCGATCAGCACATCGCGGTGTAATCCATCAACGACATCCGTCAGCAGCCACTTATCGGTCAACTGCGCCTGATTGAACGCACGCTCCACGACAATGGCGCCGGCAGTACTTTTCAATGTCACCAGGCATTCACCATGGGCACCCGACGGGGTCAACGTAACCTGATACGGGCTCAGAGCCTCACCGAGCAATAGACTGATACTTTCCATCTCGATCACCACTCAATAGTCCGAAAACAAAGTGCCTGGGAGGGCGTGTCTACAGTAAATGACCACTGGCCCGAGAAGAAAGTTCTGGATACCGACCGCAAGCGGTACCTGCATCTGGGGGAAATAGAGCATGCACCGCAAAGATGACAGGGAAAAAACAGCCGGTTGCCGGCCCTGACTTGAAGTGTTGACGCCTGCAGACAGGCCTCCGGCAGCCTTCGCATCAGCACTACAGAAACGTATGCAGCTGCCCCAGGCGTTTGACGTCGCCGGGGGGGCCGGCAGAGCTTTCAAGTCCGGTACCCGGAAACCAGAAAGCCCGTCAGGAGACGGGCTTCAAAAGGTGACAGCTCTGCGGGTTTAGAGAGGCTTGCCGCGGTTGCCATGCTGACTGACAAAAGCCTGCACGGCTTTCAAGTCGTTCGGCAACACGGTGCAACGCTCTTCTCTCTCAAACAAATCAGAAAGATGTGCAGGTAGTTCGAGCGCTTTTCCTACACCGGCTTTTTCCACTGCATCCGGGAATTTGACCGGATGGGCGGTGCCCAGGATCACCATCGGGATATCCAGGCTACGGCGGCACTCGCGGGCGGCTTTGACGCCGATGGCAGTGTGCGGGTCCAGCAACTCGCCCGTCTGTTCGAAGACCTCGGCGATGGTTTCGCAGGTTTGTGCATCATCCACGGCCAGGGAATCGAACAGTTTGCGGGCTTCGGTCCAGCGTTCCTGTTCAACGCTAAAACCACCACCTTGCTTGAAGCTGTCCATCAGACCGGCAATCGCCGCGCCATTGCGACCGTGCAGGTCGAACAGCAGGCGTTCGAAGTTCGACGACACCATGATGTCCATCGACGGCGACAGCGTGGCGTGCAGGGTTTCCTTGACGTACTGATTGCCGCTCATGAAACGGTGCAGGATGTCGTTGCGGTTGGTGGCGACGATCAACTGGTTGATCGGCAAGCCCATGTTGCGCGCCAGGTAACCGGCGAAGATGTCGCCGAAGTTGCCGGTCGGCACCGAGAACGACACCGAACGCGCCGGGCCGCCCAACTGCAGGGCTGCGTGGAAGTAGTAAACGATCTGGGCCATGATCCGCGCCCAGTTGATCGAGTTCACGGCGACCAGGCGCGTGCCTTTCAGGAAGCTCTGGTCGGCGAAACTGTTCTTGACCATTTCCTGGCAGTCATCGAAGTTGCCTTCGATGGCGATGTTGTGGATGTTCTCGCCGAAGATGGTGGTCATCTGGCGACGCTGCACTTCAGACACACGGTTGTGTGGGTGCAGGATGAAGATGTCGACGTTTTCGCAGTGCTTGCAGCCTTCGATGGCGGCCGAACCGGTATCACCGGAAGTCGCACCGACGATCACCACGCGCTCGCCGCGTTTTTCCAGCACGTAGTCGAGCAAACGACCGAGCAGTTGCAGGGCGAAGTCCTTGAACGCCAGGGTCGGGCCGTGGAACAGCTCCAGGACCCACTCGTTGCCGTTCAGCTGACGCAGCGGTGCAACGGCGCTGTGGGAAAACACGCCCTGCTCTGATGAAGAGTAAGTCTCTTCAAGAATCTTTTTGAAATCGGCATCAGGAATGCTGCCGGCGACGAACGGGCGCATCACCCGGAAGGCCAACTCGTGATACGGCAGGCCGGCCCAGGAAGCGATTTCTTCCTGGGTGAAACGTGGCAGGCATTCCGGCACGTACAGGCCGCCGTCAGTGGCCAGACCGGCCAGCAAAACGTCTTCGAAATTCAGGGCCGGTGCCTGGCCGCGGGTACTGATATAGCGCATAGGGGCAAACCTTCGGTTTGGGCTTGAAGCTTCAAGCTGCAAGCTGCAAGTAAAAGCCGGACTGCTTTTGACTTGCCGCTTGGAGCTTGCCGCTTGCCGCTGTGTTAATTCAGGTGTTCGACGCGGATCCGCACGACTGGACCGACCACGCCCGCCAGGGCTTCGAGGGCGGCGATCGCGTCGTTCATGTGCTGTTCCAGCACACGGTGGGTCAGCAGGATCATCGGCACCAGGCCGTCGTGTTCCTCGACTTCCTTCTGCATGATCGATTCGATGTTGATGCCGCGCTCCGACAGGATGCTCGCCACTTGGGCCAGCACGCCTGGATGGTCCTTGGCCTGAATCCGCAGGTAGTAAGCGCTTTCGCAGGCTTCGATCGGCAGGATCGGATGCGCCGACAGCGAATCCGGCTGGAAGGCCAGATGCGGCACACGGTTTTCCGGGTCCGAAGTCATCGCACGAACCACGTCCACCAGGTCGGCGATCACCGACGAAGCGGTCGGTTCCATACCGGCGCCAGCGCCGTAGAACAGGGTCGAACCGGCAGCGTCACCGTTGACCATTACCGCGTTCATCACACCGTTGACGTTGGCGATCAGCCGATCAGCCGGGATCAGCGTCGGGTGCACACGCAGTTCGATACCGGCCGCGGTGCTGCGCGCCACGCCCAGGTGCTTGATGCGGTAGCCCAGCGCTTCGGCGTAGTTCACGTCAGCGGTGGTCAGCTTGGTGATGCCTTCGGTGTAGGCCTTGTCAAATTGCAGCGGAATGCCGAATGCGATGGACGCCAGGATCGTCAGCTTGTGAGCCGCGTCGATGCCTTCGACGTCGAAGGTCGGATCGGCTTCGGCGTAACCCAGGGCTTGCGCCTCGGCCAGTACGTCTTCGAAGGTGCGACCCTTCTCGCGCATCTCGGTGAGGATGAAGTTGCCGGTGCCGTTGATGATCCCGGCGACCCAGTTGATGCGATTGGCGGACAAACCTTCACGGATTGCCTTGATCACCGGAATGCCACCGGCCACCGCCGCTTCGAACGCAACGATCACGCCCTTCTCGCGAGCCTTGGCGAAAATTTCATTACCGTGAACGGCGATCAGTGCCTTGTTCGCGGTGACCACATGCTTGCCATTCTCGATGGCCTTGAGTACCAGCTCGCGGGCAACGGTGTAGCCGCCCATCAGCTCTATAACGATGTCGATCTCAGGGTTCGTGGCCACTTCGAAGACATCGTTGGTAATCGCAATACCGGTCGTCTGGAACTGAGGCTTTGGCGTGCGCATGGCAATTTGTGCCACTTCGATTCCACGCCCGGCACGACGAGCAATTTCCTCGGCGTTGCGCTGAAGTACGTTGAAGGTACCGCCACCGACGGTCCCTAACCCACAGATGCCTACTTTGACCGGTTTCACTGTGAACTCCCCATAAAACGGCCGACGCAAGGTCGGCCGTGAAAACAGCCGCATGCTCGCGGCTCTCTATTAATGGCCCGGCGAAGTGACCGCCGAACCATGATCGTCAAAGGCTGACCGTGACGATGCGAATTATTTCGCGCCCAGCGCCAGTTTGGCGACTTGTGGCGCAGGCTGGTAGCCCGGAATGACCTGACCGTCGGCCAAAACGATGGCCGGCGTGCCGTTCACACCGATCGACTGACCAAGAGCGAACTGCTTGGAAACCGGGTTATCGCACTTGGCGGCCTTGATTTCCTTGCCATCGACCATCTTGTCCATCGCGGCTTTCTTGTCTTTCGAGCACCAGACCGCTTGCAGTTGTTCGTCACCCGGCGAGCCCAGGCCCTGGCGCGGGAACGCCACGTAACGCACTTCGATGCCGCGCTTGTTCAGCTCAGGCACTTCGGCGTGCAGCTTGTGGCAGTACGGGCAGGTGGTGTCGGTGAACACGGTGATGTGCGACTTGGTTTCGCCAATCGCCGGGTAAACCACGGTTTCTGCGACCGGGATGTCGTTGATCAGTTTGGAAATGCCCAGGCGCTCGGTCTTCTCGGTCAGGTTGACCGGTTTACCGTCCTGAAGCTGGAACAGATAGCCCTGAACCACGTACTGACCGTCGGCGCTGGCGTAGAGCACGCGACTGCCCTTGAGTTTGACTTCGTACAGACCGGCCAGCGGGCTCGCGCTGATGCTGTCGATCGGCGTATCCAGCTGGAGGCTTTCCAGGCTTTTACGAATGGCTTTATCAGCCGCGTCATCGGCGACGGCAAAGGTGCTGACCAACGCAATGGCTGCGGCGGCGAAAAGATGGGTCAAACGCATGAGAACTCCTGAAGGCGGACAAATGGGACGATCAGAACGCCCGTGCCGAAACACCGGGTCATAAACGCCCATCGTGCAAACCGGCAAAGCCTACCACATAAGGCTGGCGTGGCCGAATGCAGCTGTCGCCCGACATCTCGCTTAGGCGCATACGCGTTATGTAGCAGCTGGCGAAGCCTGCGTTCGGCTGCGCAGCAGTCGTGAAATCAGACACTGCGGTGTTTCAGTAGAACCGAGAATTCAGGGTTTACGACTGCTGCGCAGCCGAACGCAGGCTTCGCCAGCTGCTACATAGTCCCGAGCCAGTCTCCAGGGTACTGGAGTGATGTCAGCCGCGGGGGTGGTGTTTGGCGTGCAGGTCCTGCAAACGAGCCCGCGCAACGTGGGTGTAGATCTGGGTGGTCGACAGGTCGCTATGCCCCAGCAGCATTTGCACCACCCGCAGGTCAGCACCGTGGTTGAGCAGGTGCGTCGCGAAGGCATGGCGCAGGGTATGCGGTGACAGCGACTTGCCGATCCCGGCGACCTTGGCCTGATGCTTGATGCGATGCCAGAAGGTCTGGCGGGTCATCTGTTCGCCGCGCAGGCTCGGAAACATGACGTCGCTGGGACGCCCGCCGAGCAGTTCGCCACGGCCGTCACGCATATAACGCTCGACCCAGACGATCGCTTCCTCGCCCATCGGCACCAGCCGTTCTTTACTGCCCTTGCCCATCACCCGCAAAACGCCCTGACGCAGGTTGACCTGTTCCAGGGTCAGGCTGATCAGTTCGGTCACCCGCAAGCCGCAGGCATACAGCACTTCAAGCATGGCGCGGTCACGTTGGCCGATGGCCTCGCTCAAGTCCGGGGCTTTTAGCAGCGCTTCCACATCCGCTTCCGACAGGGATTTGGGCAATGGCCTGCCGAGTTGCGGCATGTCGATGCGCAACGTCGGATCGACGGCGATCAGCTTTTCCCGCAACAGATAGCGATAGAAGCCACGCAGGCCGGAGAGAAAACGCGCAGTCGAACGGGGTTTGTAGTTTTGCTCCAGGCGCCAGGCCAAATGGTCGAGGATCAACTCGCGGCCAGCGTTGATCAGCGCCAGGTTTTTTTCCTGCAACCAACCGTGGAACAGCGCCAGATCACTGCGATAGGCATCGCGGGTATTGTCGCAAAGGCCTTTCTCCAGCCATAGGGCGTCGAGAAATTGGTCTATCAGGGGGTGATCGATGGCGGGCATAGAGGCTCAGGTCGCGGGGAAACTGACGGTAAGTCTTTCATAGCCCGACATGGCTTCACAGTGCCTGATGCAATTGCGGTGACGACGTCGCGATCTCCTGTAGGAGCGAGGCTTGTATCGGGTAAATCGCAGGCAACAAAAAAGCAGCCCGAAGGCTGCTTTTTTCTGCATCGGAAGCTGGACTTAAGCCAGTTTTTCCTTGATGCGAGCTGCTTTACCGGACAGGTCACGCAGGTAGTACAGCTTGGCTTTACGTACGTCACCGCGACGTTTAACGGCCATGCTGTCGATTTGCGGGCTGTAGGTCTGGAAAGTACGCTCTACGCCAACACCGTTGGAGATTTTACGAACGGTGAAAGCACTGTTTACGCCGCGGTTACGCTTGGCGATAACAACACCTTCGAACGCTTGCAGACGCGAACGGTCGCCTTCCTTCACTTTCACCTGAACGACAATGGTGTCGCCCGGGGCAAAGGTAGGGATCTCTTTGGTCATCTGCTCTGCTTCGAGTGCAAGGATGATTTTGTTAGTCATGCTGTGCTCCTAAGGTAAATCGTCGGATCTACCATCGATACGTTGTTAACTATCGTCCCGCTCGCGGATGTATTCCTCGAGCAGCTTCTTCTCTTCTCCAGAAAGCGAGCGGCTTTCCAGAAGATCGGCGCGTCGTTCAAAGGTCCTACCAAGGGACTGCTGTAAACGCCAACGCCGGATATGCGCGTGATTGCCACTTAGCAACACGTCGGGAACACGCTGATCCGCATACACCTCCGGTCGGGTGTAGTGCGGGCAATCCAGCAGACCGTCCGTAAAGGAATCTTCCTCAGCGGAGTCCGCATGCCCTAAAGCTCCAGGCAGCAGCCGTGTAACCGCATCGATCAGGACCATCGCCGGCAGCTCGCCGCCAGACAGTACATAGTCGCCAATCGACCACTCTTCATCGACATGTGCGTCTATAAAACGCTCGTCAATGCCTTCATAGCGGCCGGCAATCAGGATCAATGCATCCAGATTCGCCAACTCGCGTACCGCCGACTGAGTCAGTTGACGGCCTTGGGGGGACAGGTAAATAACCTTCGCCGCCTCCCCGGCTGCTGCCTTGGCCTGAACCAGAGCATCTTCCAGGGGCTTGATCTTCATCACCATGCCCGGGCCACCGCCAAATGGGCGATCGTCCACAGTGTGATGTCGATCCGTCGTGTAGTCTCGCGGATTCCAACAGGTGAGCTGCAACAGCCCCTGTTTCACCGCACGACTGGTGATGCCGTACTCGCTGATGGCGCAGAACATCTCGGGAAACAAACTGATCACTTCTACGCGCAAATTAGCCACGCTTAGAAGTCCGCATCCCATTCCACCTTCATCTCGCCTGCGGCGAGGTCGACTACCAACACGCATTGCTCCGTATAGGGCAACAGGCGTTCGCGATCGTCCAGGCTGCCAGCGCAAGGCTTGACCACCATTACATCATTGGCGCCGGTTTCCAGAAGATGATCGATTTTCCCGAGCAATTGCCCGAGTTGGTCAATAACCTTCAGACCTTCCAGCTGGTACCAGTAGTACTCGCCGTCGGTCAATTCAGGGAACAGGTTGCGCGGCACGCAGATCTCATAACCGGCCAGAAGACGAGCTTCTTCACGGTCATCAAGATCTTTGAGCTTTGCGACCAGGAACTTGTCGTTCCCTCGTCCGCTGACCAGCTCAACCTGTTTAACGCTGCCTTCGCGCTTGAGCGTCCAGGTTTTGTATTGCAACAGGTTTTCAGTCGGATCAGTAAAGGAGTAAACCTTCACTTCGCCGCGAACGCCGTGAACAGAATAAATCTTGCCAATAACGATCAAATCATCAGCAATGGCAGGCGTCGCGTTCATATTGCTCAGGCCGCAGCCTTAGATGCATCCTTCAACAACTGAGCAACACGCTCAGAAGGTTGTGCACCAACGCTCAGCCAGTAGGCCACGCGCTCTTGGTTCACGGACAGACGGATTTCCTGACCACGAGCAACAGGGTTGAAGAAACCAACCTGTTCCTTGTGCGAACCGTCGCGCGGGTTGCGGCTGTCGGTTACGGTCAAGTGGTAAAACGGGCGCTTTTTGGAGCCGCCAAGGGCAAGACGGATTGTTAGCATGTGAACATCGTTCCTGTAGTCGGTGCTGCAAATCTAAAGGCACAGCGGGCATAGGTGCCCGAAAGGCCGCATATTCTAAGGAATATCCGGACTTTTGCAAATGTCTTTTTCCGACGGCCTTTCGGTCGTCATCCAGATTTGCTATAGAGCCGTCGTTGAAAACGGCCAGTCAGCTCCCGCCAAGTGCGGGTTTGCTGGAGTTCCCACATTGCTGTGGGCAGCGCAAGAGCAAGCCCTTGCGCAAATTCTTTACATCTTGGGCATGCCGCCGCCGGGCAACATACCGCCCATGCCGCGCATCATTTTGGCCATTCCGCCTTTGGCGGAGAATTTCTTCATCATCTTCTGCATCTGTTTGTGCTGCTTGATCAAGCGACCGATGTCCTGCACCTGGGTGCCGGAACCCAACGAAATCCGACGTTTGCGCGAACCGCTGATCAGGTCAGGGTCGCGCCGTTCGGCCGGGGTCATGGAGTTGATGATGGCTTCCATCTGCTTGAACTGTTTCTCTGCCGCGCCCTGGGCATTGCCCATTTGCGCCAGGTTCACGCCGCCGATGTTCGGCAGTTTGTCCATGAGGCCACCGAGGCCGCCCATGTTCTTCATCTGTTGCAACTGATCGCGGAAGTCTTCGAGGTCGAAGCCCTTGCCCTTCTTCAGCTTCTTGGCCAGTTTGTCGGCCTTGTCCTTGTCGAGGGTCGCTTCGGCCTGTTCGATCAGGCTGAGCACGTCGCCCATGCCGAGGATGCGCGAAGCAATACGCTCGGGGTGGAACGGTTCGAGCGCTTCGCTCTTCTCGCCCATACCGATGAATTTGATCGGCTTGCCGGTGATGGCGCGGACCGACAGTGCGGCACCGCCACGGGCGTCGCCGTCGACCTTGGTCAGGATCACACCGGTCAGCGGCAGCGCATCACCGAAGGCCTTGGCCGTGTTGGCGGCGTCCTGGCCGGTCATGGCGTCGACTACAAACAGGGTTTCGACCGGGTTGATCGCGGCATGCAGCGCCTTGATCTCGCCCATCATCTCTTCGTCGATGTGCAGACGACCGGCGGTATCGACGATCACCACGTCGATGAATTTCAGTTTTGCTTCTTTAATAGCGGCTTGCGCGATGTCGACCGGCTTCTGGCTCAGGTCGGACGGGAAGAAGGTTACGCCAACTTCAGCGGCAAGCATTTCCAGCTGCTTGATCGCGGCCGGACGGTAAACGTCCGCGGACACGACCATGACCGATTTCTTTTTGCGCTCTTTAAGGAAGCGCGCGAGTTTACCGGCGGTAGTGGTTTTACCAGCGCCCTGCAAACCGGCCATCAGCACGACGGCTGGCGGAACGGCGCTCAGGTTCAGGTCTTCGTTGGCCGCGCCCATCAGGCTTTCGAGTTCAGCCTGGACGATCTTCACGAAGGCCTGGCCCGGCGTCAGGCTGCGCGACACCTCGGTGCCGACGGCGCGCTCCTTGACCGAATTGACGAAGTCCTTGACCACCGGCAGAGCGACGTCGGCTTCGAGCAACGCCATGCGCACTTCGCGCAGGGTGTCTTTGATGTTGTCCTCGGTCAGCTTGGCCTTGCCGGTGACATGGCGCAGCGTCTGCGAGAGACGGTCGGTTAAGTTTTCAAACATGCGCGATCCTTTCAGGCCCTATGTAGACCGAGGTAATGGCGGCCCAGACCGTGATAAACAAGTGCTCGGCGAGCCTGCGGCGTGGGCAGGTCGCGGATTATAGCGAAGACTGCGTCTCGCGGACACCTCGCTGTCAGGTTGTATGGTCTTTCGTGCAATGAGGGTTCTATGCCAAACTCAGCGCCTTTCGGGCTTGCCTAACAGGATTTATGCTCCCCTTGTCACCGAGTTTGCTTACCACCCTCGCCGCCGCCTGCTTATATGCCGCTGCGACCCTCTATCAGGGCACACGTCTGGCCACTGGCGCCAAGGCGAACAAGCGCCTGCTGGTCACGCTCGGCGTACTGGCCGTGCTGGCCCACAGCGCCAGCCTGTTCACGCATTTGTTGACGCCGATCGGCCTGGGCCTGGACTTCTTCAGCGCCGCCAGCCTGATTGCCGCTGCGGTCATCGCCCTGACCCTGCTGGCCTGCTCGCGAATCCCAGTCGAGAACCTGCTGGTATTGCTGTTCCCGCTCGGGGCCGCGACCGTGTTGCTGGCGCAATTCGCCCCAGCGGGTACGGTGCAGATCATTGATGAAGAGCCGGGCATTCTCGCCCACATCCTGTTGTCGATCCTCGCCTACGGCATGTTCACCATCGCGGTGTTCCAGGCGTTGCTGCTGCTGGTGCAAGATCACCAGCTCAAAAACAAGCACCCCTCCGGGCTGATCAAGAACTTCCCGCCGCTGCAGACCATGGAAAGCCTGCTGTTCGGCTTCCTCTGGGCCGGCTGGACGCTGCTGTCGCTGTCGCTGATTTCCGGGTGGCTGTTCGTCGAGAACCTGTTCGCTCAGCATCTGGTGCACAAGACGCTACTGGCCTGCCTGGCCTGGATTGTCTTCAGCGTATTGCTGTGGGGTCGTAACCGCCTCGGCTGGCGCGGGCACAAGGCGATTCGCTGGACGCTTGCCGGCTTCTGCCTGCTGATGCTGGCCTATTTCGGCAGCAAGCTGGTTCGTGAATACATTCTGCACATCTGACGGGCGGCAATAATGGACGACTTGCCCATAGGGCCGATGCTCGCAGTGATGGTTCTGCTGATTTTGTGGTCGGGGCTGTTTACCGCCATCGAAGTCGCGCAACAGCACCTGCTGGCCCAACGCACGGCGTCGCGCGCCAGTGACAAACCCGTGGCGAAGCTGAGTTTCCCGCTCAACAGCCTGATCCTCTGCAACACCTTGTGCCGTGCATTGGTCATGGTCATCGCCACCTTACTGGCGATTTTCGCCTGGGCGGAAAAGGGCCCATGGGCCGCCTGCCTCGGTGTCGGCGCCATTCTGCTAGTGTTCGCCGACTACCTGCCGCGCACCCTCGCTGTGCGTTATCCGGACGCAATTCTGAGCCTGGGCAACACCTTGCTCGGTGCGCCGCTGAAAATCATCTACCCCATCGCCTGGCTGCTCAATGGCACCAGCCAATTGCTGATGCAACCGTTCGCCCGCAAGGTCAACGTGGTGCAGCAAAGCGAAGACGAGGCGCCGGCGGAGCGCCACGACGATCAGGAACACGCCAACTGCCGCCCCCACGCACTGTCGGGCATCCACGCGCTGGACAACATCACGGTCAATGACATCCTGGTGCCACGCAGTGAGGTCGACGGGATCAACCTCGACGACTCCATCGAAGAGATCATCGAACAACTGCGCAAAAACCGCCGCACGCGCCTGCCGGTGTTCCATAGCGACATCAATCAGGTCGAAGCAGTGCTCAACACCCGGCAGATCCGCCATCTGCTGCCGGATGCCAGCCTGACGGTTGAAGCGTTGCTGGCGGCCAGCCACGAACCGTACTTCGTCCCGGAAAGCACCCCGCTGCAACTGCAGCTGCTCAACTTCCACAAGCAGCAACGGCGCTTGGGCATGGTGGTGGACGAGTACGGCGAAGTGCTCGGCATCGTGACCTTGGAAGATATCCTCGAAGAAATCGTCGGCGAGTTCGAAAGCGAACACAGCCTGGACAACCCGCATATCCACCCGCAGGCCGATGGTCGACTGGTGATTGAGGGCGCGGCGTCGATTCGCGAACTGAACAAGAGCCTGGGCTGGCACCTGCCCAGCGATGGGCCAAAAACCCTGAACGGCTTGGTGACCGAGGCGCTGGAAACCATTCCGGAGAGCGCGGTCTGCCTGAAGATCGGGCGTTATCGGCTGGAGATTCTCGAGACCGAAGACAACCGTGTTACGCGGGTGATGGTCTGGCACACCAGTTCGGTTCCGGCGGTTGCGCCCATCCGCTAGATTGTTAAAAGATCGCAGCCTGCGGCAGCTCCTGCATTTGGAATGCATTCCCCTGTAGGAGCTGCCGCAGGCTGCGATCTTTTCTGCCTCTTGTTCGATCGTTAGCCGCCTTTCTATAATCGAGCCGCTTACCCAAGCCCCGCCCTACCCCAGTGCTACCCGCACGCAGTGTTAAACCCACATCCCTGGGTGTTCGACCATAATAATTCGCTCCACTGGAGCATGACTGTCAGGGATCACCGCATGACCACCAGCACCGCCTACAGCGACACCGCGCCTGCCCAACCGACGAACTCCGCCACCCGCGTGGCCACCGCGAGCTTCATCGGCACTGCCATCGAGTTCTACGATTTCTACGTCTACGCCACCGCCGCCGCGCTGGTGATCGGGCCGGTGTTCTTTCCGCAGACGTCCGGCACTGCCCAGATGCTCTCGGCGTTTCTTACCTTTGGCATTGCCTTTCTTGCTCGACCACTGGGTTCGGCACTGTTCGGCCATTTTGGTGACCGTATCGGGCGCAAATCGACACTGGTTGCGTCTCTGCTGCTGATGGGCGTGTGCACCACGCTGATTGGCGTATTACCAGGTTACGACAGCATTGGCGCCTGGGCGCCGATCCTGCTTTGCGTGCTGCGCTTCGGCCAGGGCCTGGGATTGGGCGGTGAATGGGGTGGCGCGGCGCTGTTGGCGACGGAGAATGCACCCAAGGGCAAACGCGCCTGGTTCGGCATGTTCCCGCAGCTTGGCCCTTCGATTGGCTTCCTGGCCGCCAACGGTCTGTTCCTGACACTGGCCATGACCCTGAACGATGAACAGTTCCGGGCCTGGGGCTGGCGGATTCCGTTTCTGCTGAGCGCCGTGCTGGTGATGGTCGGCCTGTACGTGCGCCTCAAACTCCACGAAACCCCGGTGTTCGCCAATGCCATGGCCCGTCAGGAACGGGTGAAGATTCCGCTGGTCGAGCTGTTCAGCCAGTACTGGGCGCCGATGCTGCTGGGTGCCGGGTCGATGGTGGTCTGCTACGCACTGTTCTATATCTCGACGGTGTTTTCCCTGAGTTATGGCGTATCAACGCTGGGCTACACCCGGGAAACCTTCCTCGCGCTGCTGTGCTTTGCCGTGCTGTTCATGGCCGCAGCCACACCGTTGTCGGCCTGGGCCAGCGACCGCTACGGGCGCAAACCGGTGCTGGTCATCGGGGGCGTGCTGGCGATTCTGTCCGGGTTCTTGATGGAGCCGCTGCTGACCCACGGTACGACCTGGGGCGTGGCGCTGTTCCTGTGCATCGAGCTGTTTCTGATGGGCGTGACATTTGCGCCGATGGGCGCGTTGTTGCCGGAGCTGTTTCCGACTCACGTTCGCTATACCGGTGCGTCGGCGGCCTACAACCTGGGCGGCATTGTCGGGGCCTCGGCGGCGCCGTTCCTTGCGCAGAAACTGGTGGCGATGGGGGGCTTGAGTTATGTCGGCGGGTATGTGTCGGGGGCGGCGGTGCTGAGCTTGATTGCGGTGCTGTGCCTGAAGGAGACGCGTGATAACGATTTGAATCGGGTGGCCTGATAGGCCGCCATCGCGGGCAAGCCTTGCTCCTACAGATTTGTGTCGATTCACAACTATGTGTTCGACACAAATCTGTAGGAGCAAGGCTTGCCCGCGATGCTTTTAAAGCTCTACAACAACAGCCTGAGAAGCACGGGTCGCTTTGGCACGAGCCGCTTCAATCGACTCATCCCGCGCCAACGCCACGCCCATCCGGCGCTGACCGTTGACTTCAGGTTTGCCGAACAGACGCAACGCCGTATCCGGTTCGCTCAATGCGGCACCGAGGTTGGAGAAAGCGGTCTGAGTCGACTGCCCTTCCACCAGAATCACCGCCGAAGCCGAAGGCCCGAACTGACGGATCAACGGAATCGGCAGCCCCAGAATTGCCCGAGCGTGCAGCGCGAACTGCGACAGGTCCTGGGAAATCAGGGTGACGAGGCCAGTGTCATGCGGGCGCGGCGATACTTCGCTGAACCACACCTGATCACCTTTGATGAACAACTCGACGCCAAACAGACCACGGCCACCCAAGGCTTCGGTCACGGCTTTAGCGACACGTTCGGATTCAGCCAGGGCAATCGGGCTCATCGCCTGGGGCTGCCAGGATTCCTGGTAATCGCCCTTCTCCTGACGGTGACCGACCGGCGCGCAGAACGTGGTGCCGCCGACGTGACGCACAGTCAGCAGGGTGATCTCGTAGTCGAAGTCGATGAAGCCTTCAATGATCACCCGACCTTTACCGGCACGGCCGCCTTCCTGGGCGTAATCCCACGCGGTTTTCACGTCAGCAGCGCTGCGCAGCAGGCTCTGGCCTTTGCCCGAGGAGCTCATGACCGGTTTGACCACGCATGGGAAGCCCAGGTCTTCGACGGCTTTGCTGTAATCCTCAAAGGTGTCGGCAAAGTGGTACGGCGAGGTCGGCAGGTCCAGCTCTTCGGCAGCCAGGCGACGGATGCCTTCGCGGTTCATGGTCAGCAGCGCGGCGCGAGCGGTCGGGATCACGGTGAAGCCTTCGGCTTCCAGCTCGACCAGGGTCGCGGTGGCGATGGCTTCGATTTCCGGCACGATGAAATGCGGCTTCTCGGCCTCGATCACGGCACGCAGGGCAGCGCCGTCGAGCATATTGATTACATGGCTGCGGTGGGCGACTTGCATCGCCGGCGCGTTGGCGTAGCGATCCACGGCAATCACTTCAACGCCCAGGCGTTGCAGCTCGATCACCACTTCCTTGCCCAACTCGCCACAGCCACAAAGCAATACGCGGGTCGCGGTTGGCGACAATGGAGTTCCGATACGGGTCATCTCAGGTCCTCAAAGAAGCGGATCATCGAGGGATGCAACGAAAGTAGCCTGTGGCCAGTTCTGTTAGTCAATTTCGGCGCAGCAAGCCCATATCCTGCGTTGCTCCTCCTCGCCATAGCAAGCTATGACTCGTCACAGCGCCCCGGCTATGGACTTCCTGCATCCGAACTTGAACTAACGAACTGGCCATACAGGCTACCAACGCGCTTCCCATGGGAAGAAAGCGCCGCATTTTACATGAACTGCGGGGTTTGGCTTCAGCTGGCGACGGTCTGTTTGCGCAGGCGCCAGGCCATGATCAGCCAAACAGCGGTCACACCGGCAAACTTCGAACCCATGGCGGTGAGGATCACGGCCGGGGTAAACGCGCCGATCATACCGAAGAAGATGAACGTATCGAGGGGAATGCTCAGGGCCGAACTTATCCACAGGCGATCGTGCAACGGGCGCTTGGTGATGCTGAACACCAGCCAGTCGATGCACTCGGACACCGCGAATGCCGTGGCGCTGGCCAGGGCGATGGATGGATCGGACGTGGCGTAGGACAGCACCAGCGCCGCCAGCATCGCGGCGATGGCGCCGTGGCCGAAACGGGTTTGCACCATGTCGCGCAGCACGAATACCAGACCACCCCAGGCCGACCAGATGATATCCAGGTGCGGGGCGGTGGAAAAGGCGTAGTTGATCAGCACGACGCTGCTGATGTAGGAGATCAGGAAGAGCATGGGGCGTGGGAATACCTGTCAATTTGGCGCACAGAGTACCGTAGGAGCTGCCGAGTGCAACGAGGCTGCGATCTTTTGAGGTTTTTTATACAAACAGGATCAAAAGATCGCAGCCTCGTTGCACTCGGCAGCTCCTACCAGCTCCTACAAGTCGGGGGTTTTGCCCATCATCCAGAGCAGGCCGCTGGATTTGGCGCGTTCATGACACAACCCCAACACCTTGCGCCGCTCGGCATTGTCCATCCGGCTCCAGCGAGTGATTTCTTCCACCGTGCGCTGGCACCCGGTGCAGATATCGTCATCATCCAGTGCGCAAATGTTCACGCACGGCGATAGCACAGGTCGTTCGGTCGCGTTCATTCTTCCTGCTCAACCAGATCGCGGGCATAGCGCTGCGAGTTATGCACATAGTGAGCGGCGCTGGCTTCGAGCATTTTCTTCTGTGGCTCGGTGAGTTCGCGCACAACCTTGCCCGGCGAGCCCATGACCAGCGAGCCGTCCGGGATCTCCTTGCCTTCACCGATCAGCGAGTTGGCGCCGATGATACAGTTCTTGCCGATTTTCGCGCCGTTGAGGATCACCGCGTTGATGCCGATCAGGCTGTAGTCGCCCACCGTGCAGCCATGGAGCATGGCGTTGTGGCCGATGGTCACGCCGGTGCCGATGGTCAGCGGGTAGCCCATGTCGGTGTGCATCACGGTGCCGTCCTGGACGTTGCTGTTCTTGCCGATCAGGATCAGCTCGTTGTCGCCGCGCAACACGGCGTTGAACCAGACATTGGCGCCCTCTTCGAGTTTGACCTTGCCCACCAGTACGGCATTGGGGGCAACCCAGCTCTGTGGATGGGTTTCGACGCGAGCGTCGCCCAGGCGATATTTCATCTTAGTGTCCTCAAGGCTCAGGCAGCCGCGCAGTCTTGCCATACCAAAGATGGCTTCAAATATTGATAAAGCTTTTGGGTGGGTGGTGCAGGCTGATGTCGGCGTCATAAAGCAGATTGATCAACTCGACGATCATGATCGCCGTCAACCCCCAGATCTTGTACTCGCCATAACGATAGCTCGGCACGTACCAACTGCGCCCCTGGTAATCGATGCGATGGGTGTGCTCGCGCGGGTCTTCCCGGAAGAACTCCAGAGGCACGCTGAACACGGCCGCAATCTCGGCATCGTTGGCCAGGTATTCAACGTAATCAGGAATGACGCCGACATAGGGCGTGACCTTGATGCCGTGCAGGGAGATCAGCGGGCTGAGCGGGCCGATCACTTCCACCAGCCCTGGCGGCAGGCCGATTTCTTCTTCGGCTTCGCGCAAGGCAGTGAAGATAAGGTCAGGATCCTCGGGGTCGCGGCGCCCGCCGGGGAAGGCGACTTCGCCGCCATGGGTCGAGAGCCCGCTGGCGCGCAGGGTCAGAACCAGTTCCGGTTCGTCACTGCGGGTGATCGGCACGAGTACCGCCGCCTCGGGGAAACGCTTGTCGGTTTCCAGGGTGCGTGGCGTGTGGTTGCTTACCCGATGCAGTAGCTCGTCCAGCATGAGTGTTCTCGATCTGTGCCTGTAGGGTCTATTGACGTTTGCTGACGACCGCGTTGCGCGCCAACGCGCGCGATGCTGCGTTGCGGGACTTGCCAAGGGAACAGACATTAGCTGCATCCCGCGCCTTGCCTCGCACGCGTTGGCACTGCAACGCGGTTCGCCAGCAAACGTCAACAGACCCTATGCATCATGCACCAATCACACCGACCGCCCAACCCCTGAACTGGCGCATGTCGCGAAACGACAACTTGCCGACAGACACTGCCGCACGCCAAGATAGGCGCAGCATTCAGGAACCCAAGCATGAAATTTTGCAGCCAGTGCGGCAACCCGGTCACCCAGCGCATTCCCGAAGGCGATTCGCGCCTGCGATTTGTCTGTAACAGCTGTCAGACCATTCACTATCAGAACCCCAATATCGTCGCCGGTTGCGTCGCGACCTGGGGCTCGAAGGTGTTGCTGTGCAGGCGCGCCATCGAGCCGCGACTCGGTTACTGGACGCTGCCTGCCGGCTTCATGGAAAACGGTGAGACCGTCGAGCAAGCCGCCGTGCGCGAAACCGCCGAAGAAGCCTGTGCCCGGGTGCGCAACCTGAACATCTATACGCTGATTGATGTGCCGCACATCAGCCAGGTGCATGTATTCTTCCGCGCCGAACTGGTGGACCTGGACTTTTGCGCCGGTCCCGAGAGCCTGGAAGTCATGTTGTTCGAAGAAGCCGATATCCCTTGGTCCGAGCTGGCTTTCCGCACGGTGGGCCGTACTTTAGAATGCTTCTTCGCTGACCGGCAGACGGAGGTCTACCCGGTGCGTTCCGAGTCGATTCCACCCTTGACTCAGCCAGCCATCATCTAAACTCTTGGCAGTACTTATAAATAGTCGCGACACCTCTAGGGATATCGTTTCAATGCGCTGGTTGCTTGCCCTGTTTTGCCTGTCGTTCGTTGTCGTGTCCCAGGCCTCTACCGTGGTGACCCTGGATGGCAAACCCATCGAAAAAGTACTGGTGCTCAAATCCGCCCATCAATTGCAATTGATCGCCGATGGCAAACCGCTACGAACCTACCGTATTTCCCTGGGCAAACAACCGAGGGGGCGAAGCTGATGGAAGGCGACAAGCGCACGCCGGAGGGTTTTTACTGGGTGGATTGGCGCAAGGTCAGTGACCGTTTTAATCTCGCCATGCACATCTCCTACCCGAACATTGCCGATTCCGCTCGCTCCCGTCGCGAAGGCGTCGACCCCGGCGGCATGATCATGATCCACGGCACGCCCGACACCTATGACTACCCGGAAAACCTGTTCCACACCCTGGACTGGACTGACGGCTGCATCGCCATGCGCAACATGGACATGCGCGAGGTCTGGGGACTGGTGCCGGATGGCACGATGATCGAGATTCGACCTTAACCGCTACCTTCTGTCGCCCTCAAAAAAATAAATCAAAAGATCGCAGCCTTCGGCAGCTCCTACAGGATTAATACCATTCCCACCTGTAGGAGCTGCCGAAGGCTGCGATCTTTGCTTTAAAAGTCCCCGCCCGTAATACCACTTAAAGCCAACCCCTACTCAACCCGGCCAATAGACCCGGTTTCCGTACGTCTCGAGCAAAGTGGTCTCATTGACATGGTATTTAAGTGGTATTACGTTTCGCCCTACAACCGGGCGACAACAATCTAATATCCGCATCGGAAACAACCATGAATGACATCCAGGCCCTACGTCCTGACGACTCCCAGCCGACGCCGCTGTACCTGCAACTGGCGCGCAACCTGGAAGCGGCGATCCACGCCGGCCAATGGAAAGCCGAACAAGCCATGCCGTCGGAGCGCAGCCTCAGTGAATTGCTGGGCATCTCCCGCGTCACCGCGCGCAAGGCGCTGGAAGTGCTGTTCGAGCAAGGTCTGATCCGCCGCAATCAAGGTTCCGGCACCTTCATCACTCCACGCCTGGAACAACCGCTGTCGCGCCTCTCCGGTTTCAGCGAAATGCTCCGTCTCAAAGGCTTCGTCCCCGGCTCCCAGTGGCTGGAGCGGGACATCACGCCGCCGACCCACGAAGAACTGATCCGCCTCGGCCTCTCGCCCAACGACAAGGTCGCGCGGCTCAAACGTCTGCGCAAAGCCGATGACACGGTGATGGCGATCGAGATGAGCACCCTGCCCGCCTCGATCATTCCCAAGCCGCAAGCGGTGGGCGATTCCCTCTACGAATTCCTCGACGGCATCGGCAAACCGATCGTCCGCGCCTTGCAGCACATCCAGGCGATCAACGCCTCGGACGAATTCGCCGCACTCGTCGGCATCGCCCCCGGCACCGCCATGTTGCTGATGACCCGGGTCGGCTATCTGGAAGACAACACCCCGATTGAAGTCACCGACACCTATTGCCGCAATGACTACTACGACTTTGTTGCAGAGCTGCGTAGATAAAGAGCAGCGCCGCTAAACGGCCTCGCCGCTAAACGAGAATACAGACCATGTCCGAAGACAACATCCTTACTGCCCACGGCTGGGTTCGCGGCCGGCTGATTCACCAACACGGCAAAGTCGTGTCCATCGAAGGTGTGCCCTGCGATCCGGCCGACAACGACCTGCCTTACCTGCTACCGGGTTTCATCGACCTGCACGTTCACGGTGGCGGCGGCAAAGACATCATGGAAGGCGCGACAGCCTTCGAAACCATCACCAAAACCCACCTGCGATTCGGCACGACCTCGCTGCTGGCGACCACCATGACCGCGCCGTCGGAAGAGATTTCCAGCGTGCTCAAAGCCGTCGGCGAATACTGCGAGCAGCGGCCAAAAGGCAGCGCCCGAGTGCTCGGCGTGCACCTCGAAGGCCCGTACATCAATCCCGGCAAACTCGGCGCCCAACCGAATTTCGCCCACACGGCATTGATGGCCGAAGTCGAGGAATACCTGGCGCTGGCGCCGATCCGGGTGATCACCATCGCCCCGGAAATCGCCGGCCACGACGGTTTGATCCGCGCCCTCAGCGCTCGCGGCGTGCGCATGCAAATTGGTCATACCCTCGGCAGTTACGAGGAAGGCGTCGCCGCACTCGACGCCGGCGCCACCAGTTTTACCCACCTCTACAACGCCATGAGCCCGCTGCATCACCGCGAGCCGGGCATCGTTGGCGCGGCGCTGGCCCACGCCAAATACGCCGAGCTGATTCCGGATTTGCTGCACGTACACCCCGGCGCGATGCGCGTGGCCCTGCGTTCGATCCCGTGCCTGTATTGCGTCACCGATTCCACCGCTGCCGCTGGTATGCCCGATGGTGAATACAAGCTCGGCAGCCATACCGTGACCAAATGCCTGGGCGGTGTGCGCCTGGCCGACGGCACCCTCGCCGGGAGCACCCTGACCATGGATCAGGCCCTGCGCAACCTGGTGAAGATCGGTTTGCCGATCGCCGAAGCCTCGCAACGTCTTTCGCAATTCCCCGCCGACTACCTCGGCATCACCGAACGCGGCCGCCTGCAACCCGGTAGCTGGGCCGACTGCGTGCGGCTGGATCGCTCACTCACACTGACCGCCGTCATGGTCGAAGGAGAAGACATTGACTTCAAAAATGCTTGAAGAGGCGCTGTCCTCGTTCGAGGCCGTGCAAGCCCAATTGCAGCAACTCGACCCGCAGATGATCGAGATCGCCGCACGCCTGCGCCGTCAGCCGCCGCAAGTGGCGATGACCGTCGCCCGTGGCAGCTCCGACCACGCGGCGAGTTACTTCGCCTACCTGACCATGCAACAACTGGGCATCCCGGTGGCGTCGTTGCCGATGTCGGTGGTGACCATGCAACAGGCGCCGTTGAAGGTCAGTGGCCAGGTCGCGTTTGCCTTCTCGCAATCGGGTCAAAGCCCGGACCTGGTGAACAGCCTGCGTCTGTTGCGCAAACGCGGCGCCCTGAGCATTTCCATGGTCAACGCCGAGGGTTCGCCGCTGGAAGCCGCGTGTGAATTCAGCCTGCCGCTGTTGGCCGGCATCGAAAGCAGTGTCGCCGCGACCAAGAGTTTTATCGCCACCCTCAGCGCCAGTGCCCGACTGATCGCCCACTGGAAAGACGACGTGGAATTGCTCGAGGCCGGCAACGCACTGCCCCAAGGTCTGCGCGAGGCGGCGCAGCAGGATTGGAGCCTGGCCATCGATGCCTTGCGCGATTGCCAGCGCCTGATGGTCATCGGCCGTGGCGCCGGTTTTGCCATCGCCCAGGAAGCCGCGCTGAAATTCAAGGAAACCTCGGCGATCCAGGCCGAAGCCTTCAGCAGCGCCGAAGTCCGTCACGGCCCGATGGCGTTGATTGGCGAGCAATACCCGCTGCTGGTGTTCGCTCCGCGCGGTGCCGAGCAGGCCGGTTTGCTGAGTCTGGCCGCCGACATGCGCCAGCGCGGCGCCCGGGTATTGCTGGCCGCGCCGGATGACATCACTGAGCGTGACCTGACCCTGACCCGCGCCGAGCACCCGGCCCTCGACCCGATTCTGGCGATCCAGAGTTTCTACGTGATGGCCGCCGGTTTGGCCGTCGCCCGCGGCATGGACCCGGACCAGCCACGGCATTTGAGCAAAGTCACGCGTACCCATTGAGTCCAACGCATCTTTGATGGCGGCCGAATAACCCGGTAGGAGCTGCGTAGGAGCTGTCGAGTGAAACGAGGCTGCGATCTTTTGATCTTAAAAAACAAAATCAAAAGATCGCAGCCTTCGGCAGCTCCTACGGGGACCGGGCAGGCGCTGTACCGAACCGTAGTTTTTACTGATGAGACCGAGCCATGCACAACAATAATAAAGAGCTGACCTTAAGCGCCCCGCTCAGCGGCCCGGTGCTCACGCTCGCCAAAGTCCCGGACCCGGTGTTCGCCAGCGGCGCCATGGGTGACGGGATCGCCATCGACCCGCTGAACGACACGCTGCATGCACCCTGCGCCGGTGTCGTGGTGCACGTCGCCCGCACCGGCCACGCCATCACCTTGCGCGCCGACAACGGCGCCGAATTGCTCCTGCACCTGGGCCTCGACACCGTCGAGCTGCAAGGCGAAGGCTTCTCGGTGCTGGTCAAGGAAGGCGCGCGGGTCAGCAATGGCCAGCCGTTATTACGCTATGACCTGGACAAGGTCGCGCAACAGTGCAAAAGCCTGGTCAGCCTGATGATCCTGACCAACAGCCAGGACTTTCAGGCGCGACCGATCACGTTGAAACCGGTAAAGGTCGGCGATCCACTGCTGCATATCGTTCAGCGACTGGCCAATGGTGCGCAGGCTGACGTCGAGGTTTGCGGCATCGAAGTTCACGGCCACGTGCACGTCGCTCATCGCGGTGGGTTGCATGCTCGGCCAGCGGCGCTGATTCGCCAGACCGCACAAGGTTTCAAGAGCAAGTCGCGGCTGCATTTCGCCGGCAAGTCGGCGTCTTGCGACAGCTTGATCGGGCTCATGAGCCTGGCTGTCGGTGAACAGGAAGAAGTTCAAGTCAGCACTCAGGGCCCGGATGCTAAAGCGGCGTTGCAAGCGTTGTTGACCGCGCTATCCACAGCCCTGGCCGAAGACAGTCACGCGGCGGCGGCGGCACCGATTGCCCAGCGTCATCGCGCAGTTGAAGCGGGTGTGTTGCACGGTGTTTGCGCGTCGCCCGGCCTGGTCGCAGGACCATTGTTTCAGCTGAACGCGATCAGCCTGCCCGTGGACGCCGGCAGCCACGATCCCGAGCAACAACTGCACGCCCTCGACACTGCGCTGAACGTCGTGCGCAGCGACATCGACCACACCCTGACCCAAGCCAGAAAGCACAAAAACACCGACGAAGAAGCGATCTTCGCCGCGCACCTGGCCTTGCTCGAAGACCCGGCTTTGCTGGACGCCGCTGCGCAATCAATCGACCAGGGCATGGCCGCAACCCACGCATGGAGCCAATCGATCGACGTGCAATGCGACGTCCTTCAGCAACTCGGCAGCGCATTGCTGGCCGAACGCGCCAACGATTTGCGCGACCTCAAGCAACGGGTGCTGCGTGCCCTGCTGGGTGAAGCCTGGCACTACGACGTGCCGGCCGGCGCCATCGTCGTCGCCCACGAACTAACGCCTTCGGACTTGCTGCAACTGAGCCAGCAAGGTGTCGCTGGATTGTGTATGGCGACGGGCGGCGCGACGTCTCACGTGGCGATTCTGGCTCGCGGCAAAGGTCTGCCGTGCATGGTTGCGCTGGGTTCGGCGCTGCTGGATCAGAAGCAAGGCCAAGCGGTGGTGCTGGATGCCGACGGCGGTCGCCTCGAACTGACGCCGACCGCCGAGCGCCTGGCCGAGGTGCGTCAGGCACAACTCGATCAGCAACAACGTCGCACCGAGCAACAGGCCCAGGCGCACACCCCGGCGCGGACCCTCGACGGCGTGCTCATTGAAGTCGCCGCCAATGTGGCATCAAGTTCTGAAGCAGCCGATGCGTTGGCCAATGGCGCCGATGGCGTCGGCCTGCTGCGCACCGAATTTCTCTTCGTCGACCGCAACACCGCGCCGGACGAACAGGAGCAGCGCCTCGCCTACCAAGCCGTGCTCGACGCCATGGGCGACAAGTCGGTGATCATCCGCACTATCGATGTCGGCGGCGACAAGCAACTCGACTATCTGCCGCTGCCGATTGAAGCCAACCCGGTACTCGGCCTGCGCGGCATTCGCCTGGCTCAGGTGCGGCCGGAACTGCTCGATCAGCAACTGCGTGCGCTGTTACACGTCAGTCCGTTGTCGCGCTGCCGGATCCTGTTACCGATGGTCACTGAAGTCGATGAGCTGCTGCACATCCGCCAACGCCTCGATGCCTTGTGCATCGAGTTGGAGCTGACCCAACGCCCGGAACTGGGCGTGATGATCGAAGTCCCGGCCGCCGCACTCCTGGCCGAGCAGCTTGCAGAGCATGCGGACTTTCTGTCCATCGGCACCAACGATTTGTCCCAGTACACGTTGGCCATGGACCGCGACCACGCCGGCCTCGCTTCGCGGGTCGATGCGCTGCATCCAGCGCTGCTGCGATTGATCGCCCAGACCTGCGCCGGCGCAGCGGTGCATAACCGTTGGGTCGGGGTTTGCGGTGCACTGGCCTCCGATCCGCTGGCCACACCGGTATTGATTGGCCTGGGGGTCAGCGAGTTGTCGGTCAGCCCGGTGCAGATCGGTGAAATCAAGGACCGCGTCCGTCGTCTGGACCTGAGCGAATGCCGACGCATCAGCCAGGGCCTGCTCAAGTTGAGTAGCGCTAGCGCGGTGCGTCACGCCTGTCACCAACATTGGCCTCTGAGCTGAACAGCAGCTCTAAAACAAAAAGAACACAGGGAGAACCGCCATGTACCAATACTTTATCGAAGGCCTGCAGCGCCTCGGCCGCGCGCTGATGCTGCCGATCGCGATCCTGCCGATCGCCGGCCTGTTGCTGCGCCTGGGCGACACCGACCTGCTGAACATCGCGATCATCCACGACGCCGGTCAGGTGATCTTCGCCAACCTGGCGATGATCTTCGCCATCGGCATCGCGGTCGGCTTCGCCAAGGACAACAACGGCACCGCAGGCCTTGCCGGGGTGATTGGTTACCTGGTGATGATCTCCACGCTCAAGGTGCTCGATGCAAGCATCAACATGGGCATGCTCGCCGGGATCGTCAGCGGCTTGATGGCCGGCGCGCTGTATAACCGCTTCAAGGACATCAAGCTGCCGGAGTACCTGGCGTTCTTCGGCGGGCGGCGCTTCGTGCCGATTGTCACCGGTTTTGCCGCCGTTGGCCTGGGCCTGGTCTTCGGCCTGATCTGGCCGCCGATCCAGCAAGGCATCAACAGCTTCGGCGCATTGATGATGGAAAGCGGCAGTTTCGGCGCGTTCGTCTTCGGCGTGTTCAATCGCCTGCTGATCGTCACCGGCCTGCACCATATCCTCAACAACATGGCGTGGTTCGTGTTCGGTAACTTCACCGACCCGACCACCGGTGCCATCGTCACCGGCGACCTGTCGCGTTACTTTGCCGGCGACCCGAAAGGCGGCCAGTTCATGACCGGCATGTTCCCGATGATGATCTTCGGCCTGCCCGCCGCGTGCCTGGCGATGTATCGCAATGCCCTGCCGGAACGCCGCAAAGTGATGGGCGGGATTTTTCTGTCGATGGCATTGACCTCGTTTTTGACCGGAGTGACTGAACCGATCGAATTTGCCTTCATGTTCCTCGCACCGATGTTGTACCTGGTGCATGCGCTGCTGACGGGTTTGTCGATGGCCATCACCAACGCCTTGAATATCCATTTAGGCTTCACCTTCTCCGGTGGCTTCATCGACATGGTGCTGGGTTGGGGTAAATCCACCAATGGCTGGCTGGTGGTTCCGGTAGGGTTGGCGTATGCCGCGATCTACTACGTGGTGTTTGATTTCTGCATTCGCCGCTTCAACCTCAAGACACCGGGGCGTGAAGATGTGCCGACTGGCGACAAAGTCGTGTTCGCTGAAAACGAAAGGGCCGCGGCGTATATCAAGGCGCTGGGCGGTGCAGAGAATCTGATCACTGTGGGTGCATGTACCACCCGGCTGCGGCTGGACATGGTGGATCGCAACAAGGCAAACGATGCGCAGTTGAAAGCGCTGGGGGCGATGGCGGTAGTTCGGCCCGGCAAGGGCGGGAGCTTGCAGGTGGTGGTCGGCCCGTTGGCCGACAGCATTGCTGATGAGATGCGGTTGGCGATGCCGGCGCTGGGCCGCACAGTCATCACTGCGCCCGTAGCGGTTGTCGAGGTGATAAAACCTGTCGCGGTGCCGGAAGCGCAACAGTGGCTGAGTGCGCTGGGAGGCGGGGAAAATGTGTTGCGGATGGATTGCATCGCCATGACCCGGATCCGCTTGCAACTGGCGGATGGCAAGGCGTTGTCGGAGTGTCAGTTGAAGGAATTGGGATGCCATGGCGTCAGCCAATTCGAGGGCGGGGTTTGGCATTTGTTGATTGGCGACAAGGCGCCGAGTTTGAGTGAGGCGTTGGAGGCGTTAGTGAATCGTAGCGAGGTGAGTGCGAAGGTTTAGAGGGTTGGCGCTGCTTAGCCCGCGAAGAGGCCCGCCCAGACAACAAAAAACCCGCTGATTTTCATCAGCGGGTTTCTCGTTTCAGCAGCCAGGAGGATCAGAAATCCTCCAACCGCCACACCTCATAAGCCGGCGTCTCATAGGGATGGCTTTCTTTCAAAGCCACCACCACCGCCCGAATCGACTCATCGCTGGCCACCAGCTCAACCTTCCACTCCTCAACCTGCTCGACCTGCCCCGCTTCCCCAATAAACGGCTGACTGCCATCCAAAGGTCGAAACTGGCCAAGGCCGAGCACTTGCCAGGCGCAATGGTCGTAGGCACCGATCCGCCCGCCACCGGCGGCGAACACGGCACTTTTGACCTGTTCCACATGACTGGCCGGAACAAAAAGGAAAGCTTGTACATAGCTCTCAGCTCACCCGCTTTTAGTTAACCCAGACGCGCGCATTACGGAACATACGCATCCAGGGTGCGTCTTCGTTCCAGTCTTCCGAACGCCACGAGTTCTGCACGGCGCGGAACACGCGTTCCGGGTGCGGCATCATGATGGTGACGCGGCCGTCGCGGCTGGTCAAACCGGTGATCCCGCGCGGCGAGCCGTTCGGGTTGGCCGGGTATTTCTCGGTGACCTTGCCATGGTTGTCGACGAAGCGCATCGCTACGCAACCCGACAGATCGGCTTCCAGCAGGGCTTCTTCGCTTTCGAACTCGGCATGACCTTCACCGTGAGCGATGGCGATTGGCATGCGCGAGCCGGCCATGCCTTGCAGGAAGATCGAGTTCGATTCCTGGACCTGAACCATCGCCACGCGGGCTTCGAACTGCTCGGAACGGTTACGCACGAAGTGCGGCCAGAACTCGCTGCCCGGGATGAGTTCGTGCAGGTTGGACATCATCTGGCAACCGTTGCACACGCCGAGGGTGAAGCTGTCGTTACGTTCGAAAAAGCCCTGGAACGCATCGCGAGCACGGCTGTTGAACAGCGCGGACTTGGCCCAGCCTTCGCCGGCACCCAGTACATCGCCGTAGGAGAAACCGCCGCAAGCGACCAGGCCCTTGAAGTCGTTCAGGTCGACACGGCCGGCCAGAATGTCGCTCATGTGCACGTCAATCGCGTTGAAACCGGCGCGGTCGAACGCGGCGGCCATTTCCACCTGGCCGTTGACGCCCTGCTCACGCAGAACGGCAACCTGTGGGCGGATGTTTTTCTTGATGTAAGGCGCGGCGACGTCCTGGTTGACGTCGTAGCTCAGCTTGACGCTCAGGCCGGGTTGTCTTCTTCCAGCAGCACGTCGAACTCTTGCTCGGCGCAGTCGACGTTATCGCGTAGACGCTGGATCTGGTAGCTGGTTTCAGCCCACTGCCGTTGCAGCAGACGACGCTGACCTTCGAACACGGTTTCACCGTTGAAGGTGATGCTGATCTGGCCGTTGTTCATCGGCTGACCGATCACCGACACGCAGTCGCCCAGACCGGCCGCGCTGAACTGCGCGAGGATATCTGGCGTGGCGTCCTGGCGAACCTGGATCACGGCGCCCAGCTCTTCGTTGAACAGGATCGCGGCGATATCAGCTGAAGTCTCCGCCAGACCGTCGAGGTTCAGGCTCAGGCCGCAGTGACCGGCGAAAGCCATTTCCACCACGCTGGTCAGCAGGCCACCGTCGGAACGGTCGTGGTAAGCCAGCAGGTGACCGTCGGCGTTGAGGCCCTGGATCACCGCGAAGAAGGCTTTGAGGTCTTCGGCATCATCGACGTCCGGCGCTTGCGAGCCGAGCTTGCCGTGAACCTGGGCCAGGATCGAGGCGCCCATGCGGTTCTGGCCACGACCCAGGTCAATCAGGATCAGGTCGGTGGTGCCTTTGTTCATGCGCAGTTCCGGCGTCAGGGTCTGACGAATGTCAGCCACGGGTGCGAAACCGGTCACGATCAGCGACATCGGCGAGGTAACGGTCTTGTCGACGCCCTCGTCGTTCCAGCGCGTGGCCATGGACATGGAGTCCTTGCCCACCGGAATGGTGATACCCAGGTCCGGGCACAGTTCCATGCCCACCGCTTTCACGGTGTCGTACAGACGCGCGTCTTCACCCGGGTGACCGGCAGCCGACATCCAGTTCGCCGACAGTTTGATGTCGGAGATCTTGTTGATGCGCGAAGCGGCGATGTTGGTCAGGGTTTCGCCGATGGCCATGCGGCCCGACGCCGGAGCATCCAGCAGTGCCAGCGGAGTACGCTCGCCCATGGCCATGGCTTCACCGGTGTAGACGTCGAAGCTGGTGGCGGTGACGGCAACGTCGGCCACCGGGACCTGCCACGGGCCGACCATTTGGTCACGGGCCACGAGGCCGGTGATGGTGCGGTCGCCGATGGTGATCAGGAAGCTTTTGCTGGCCACGGCCGGGTGATGCAGAACGCGTTCGACGCAGTCGGCAATCTCAAGCGTCGACGGATCGAAGTCGTCGCCCAGTTCGTTTTCACGAACGGCCGAACGGTGCATGCGCGGGGCTTTGCCCAGCAGCACTTCGAGTGGCATGTCGACCGGATCGTTGCCGTAGTGGCTGTCGGTGACCGTCAGTTGCGGCTCGGCAGTGGCTTCGCCGACCACGGCAAACGGGCAACGCTCACGTTCGCAGATCGCCTGGAAGCGTTCGAAGTCCGCCGGGCCGACTGCCAGAACGTAGCGTTCCTGGGATTCGTTACTCCAGATTTCGTGCGGGGCCATGCCCGGCTCGTCGTTTGGAATGTTGCGCAATTCGAAACGGCCACCACGGTTACCGTCGTTGACCAGTTCCGGGAAGGCGTTGGACAGGCCGCCCGCGCCCACGTCATGGATGAAGCTGATCGGGTTCTTGTCACCCAACTGCCAGCAACGGTCGATGACTTCCTGGCAGCGACGTTCCATTTCCGGGTTTTCGCGCTGTACCGATGCGAAGTCCAGGTCTGCCGAGCTGGTGCCGGTGGCCATGGAGGAAGCGGCGCCGCCGCCCAGGCCGATCAACATGGCCGGGCCGCCGAGGACGATCAGCTTGGAGCCGACGGTGATCTCGGCTTTCTGTACGTGTTCGGCACGGATGTTACCCATGCCGCCGGCCAGCATGATCGGCTTGTGGTAACCGCGAACTTCGTCGCCACGCGGGGTGGTGATCGACTGTTCGAAGGTACGGAAGTAACCGGTCAGGGCTGGACGGCCAAATTCGTTATTGAACGCGGCGCCACCCAGTGGGCCTTCGATCATGATGTCCAGCGCGGTGACGATGCGCTCAGGCTTGCCGTACGGCACTTCCCACGGCTGTTCGAAGCCCGGGATTTGCAGGTTGGATACGGTGAAACCGGTCAGGCCAGCCTTTGGCTTGGCACCACGACCGGTCGCACCTTCGTCGCGAATCTCGCCGCCACTACCGGTGGCTGCACCCGGGAACGGGGCAATCGCGGTCGGGTGGTTGTGCGTCTCGACTTTCATCAGGATGTGCACCGGCTCCTGCACCGCGCCGTACTGGCGGGTTTCAGGGTCCGGGAAGAAACGGCCGGCGACGTTGCCGACGATGACCGAAGCGTTGTCCTTATAAGCCGACAGAACGCCTTCACTGTGCATCACGTAGGTGTTCTTGATCATGCCGAACAGGCTTTTTTCCTGGCTCTGACCGTCAATGTCCCAACTGGCGTTGAAGATCTTGTGACGGCAGTGCTCGGAGTTCGCCTGGGCGAACATCATCAGTTCGATGTCGTGCGGGTTGCGCTTCAAGCCGACGAAGGCGTTGACCAGGTAATCGATCTCGTCTTCGGCCAGGGCCAGGCCCAGCTCGGTATTGGCTTTTTCCAGCGCGGCGCGACCGCCACCCAACACGTCGATGGCGGTCAGGGGCTTGGGCTCGGCATGGCTGAACAGACCGGCGGCCTGTTCGAGGTTGCCCAGGACGATCTGGGTCATGCGGTCGTGCAGCACGTCAGCAATCAGCTGTGCTTCGGCGTCGCTGAACTGGCCGGCCACGTAGAACGCGATGCCGCGTTCCAGGCGCTGGATTTTGCTCAGGCCGCAGTTGCGAGCGATGTCGCTGGCTTTACTGGACCAAGGCGAAATGGTGCCAAAACGCGGCAACACCAGGAACAGACGACCGGTCGGTTCTTGCACCGGGACACTTGGGCCGTACTTCAGAAGGCGCGCAAGCACCTGCTGTTCGTCGCCGGTCAGGACGCCGGTGACTTCGGCGAAGTGAGCGAATTCAGCATACAAGCCGCTGACAGCCGATACCTTCTGGCTCAGTTGCTCAAGGAGTTTGCTGTGGCGAAAGGCAGAAAGGGCAGGAGCGCCGCGCAGGATCAACATCTTCGGGACAGCCTCGGGAAGGGGTGTGCTTTGAGGCCGTGCATTCTAGCCTAAACCGCCCGCGACATCACCCGAAACGGTACGGGCGGTGTCACCCGGACGTCGGGCCGGGTATCCGGGCCTCAAACAGCCCCTGCGCGAGGGTTATTTTCACGCTCATAATTTGCCGCTCGAGCCCATTCCTGCGGGCTTCAGGCGGGTTTTCCATTGCCTAGCAGACAAGCCCCTCGCTGTCGAGATATGGCGCTAGCGGTCCTTTGCGTATACTGCGCAGATGTTTTCCCCAACGGCTTTGCGTCCGCGGTATGCCAAATGGCTGATCGCAACCGGACTCTTCCTGATGCTCAGTGGCTGTGTTGATAAACCCAACACGCTGGAGCGCATAAAGGAGGATGGCGTGCTGCGGGTGATCACCCGAAACAGCCCCGCCACCTACTTCCAGGATCGTAACGGCGAGACCGGCTTCGAATACGAGCTGGTGAAGCGCTTTGCCGAAGATCTGGGGGTCAAGCTCAAAATCGAAACCGCGGACAACCTCGACGACCTGTTCAATCAGGTGGGCAAGCCTGACGGCCCGGTGCTGGCTGCTGCCGGCCTGGTCAGCAGCGAGGAACGCAAAAAGCAGGTCCGGTTTTCCCACTCCTACCTGGAAGTCACCCCACAGGTCATCTACCGCAACGGCCAGTCACGGCCCACCGATGCCGGCGATCTGGTCGGCAAAAAGATCATGGTGCTCAAGGGCAGTACCCACGCCGAGCAATTGGCCGAGCTGAAAAAGAAATATCCCGGCATTGAATACGAAGAGTCCGACGCGGTTGAAGTCGTCGACCTGCTGCGGATGGTGGATGAAGGTCAGATTGACCTGACCCTGGTCGATTCCAACGAAGTGGCGATGAACCAGGTCTACTTCCCCAACATCCAGGTCGCCTTCGACCTCGGCGATGCCAGCCACCAGAGCTGGGCCGTGGCCGCCGGTGAAGACAACAGCCTGCTCAACGAGATCAACGCCTACCTCGACAAAGTGCAGAAAAACGGCACCCTGCAACGTCTGAAAGATCGTTATTACGGCCACGTCGATGTCCTCGGCTACATGGGCGCGACCACTTTTGCCCAGCACTTGCAGCAACGGCTGCCCAAATACGAACAGCACTTCAAGGCGTATGCCAAGAAAGAGAAAGTCGACTGGCGCCTGCTGGCGGCGGTCGGCTACCAGGAATCGCTATGGCAAGCGGCGGTCACGTCCAAGACCGGCGTGCGCGGCCTGATGATGCTGACCCAGAACACCGCGCAAGCCATGGGCGTGTCCAATCGACTCGATCCCAAGCAGAGCATCATGGGTGGCGCCAAGTACCTGGCCTACATGAAGGATCAACTGGACGACTCGATCAAGGAACCGGATCGCACCTGGTTTGCCCTGGCAGCCTATAACGTTGGCAGCGGTCACCTGGATGACGCACGCAAATTGACGGCCAAGGAAGGGCTCGATCCAAACCGATGGCTGGACGTGAAGAAGATCCTGCCGCGCCTGTCCGAGAAGAAGTGGTACAGCAAAACCCGCTACGGCTACGCCCGGGGCGGCGAGCCGGTGCACTTCGTGGCGAACATCCGTCGCTACTACGACATCCTGACGTGGGTGACGCAGCCGCAGCTTGAAGGCGATCAGGTGGCTGAAGGCAACCTGCACGTGCCGGGGATCGACAAGACCAAGCCGAATCAGGAAACGCCGCCTCTTTAAAGCAAAAGATCGTCCGAAGGCTCGGGCCGCGTTCGGACGATCTTTTGATTTCAGCCCTTCAAAGCGGCGGCCAGGATCAGCGCTTTCATCTCCGAGACAGCCGACTTGAACCCGACAAACAACGCATGCGCCACCAGCGCATGGCCGATGTTCAGCTCGTTGATGCCTTTGATCGCCGCCACTGCTTCGACGTTGTGATAGTGCAGACCGTGGCCGGCATTGACGATCAACCCTTGGGTCAGGCCAAACGCCACGCCGTCCGCCACACGCTTCAGCTCTTCAGCCACGTCAGTCGGCGTTTGCGCATCAGCGTAACGGCCGGTGTGCAGCTCAATGGCGGGCGCGCCCACACGACGGGACGCCTCGATCTGCCGCTCGTCAGCATCAATGAACAGCGACACTTCGCAACCGATCTTCGACAGGCGCTCCACGGCAGCCTTGATCCGCACCTCCTGCCCTGCCACGTCGAGGCCACCTTCGGTGGTCAGTTCCTGGCGGGTTTCCGGCACCAGGCAAATGTGCGCCGGGCGGATACGCTCGGCGAACGCCATCATTTCTTCGGTGACGCCCATTTCGAAGTTCATGCGGGTTTGCAGCACGTCCTTGAGCAGCAACACGTCGCGCTCCTGGATGTGCCGGCGGTCTTCGCGCAGGTGCACGGTGATGCCGTCGGCGCCCGCCTCTTCCGCGTCCAGTGCAGCCTTGACCGGATCCGGGTAACGCGTACCCGGGCCTGACGCAGGGTGGCAACGTGGTCGATGTTCACGCCAAGAAGAATGCGATTGCTGGTGGTCACGGAAGCGCTCCTGAAGAGGGGAAAGTTCGGTGCACAGCATACGGTGTGATCAGGGCTTGCGAAACAGCTCGCGACTAACCAAAGGGCGACCGCCCAAGTGAACGGCCAGTGCCTGACGCATCAAACGCTTGGCAGCGGACAACGCACCGGGGGCGGACCAGTCGGCTTCGGCCATGGCCAATAACTCGGTGCCGTTGAATAGACCCGGTTGCAGCAGATAGACCCGTTCCAGACCCGCATCCACTTGCAAACGATACAGCCCGTCCGGCGCGATGGGTTCGCCGTGGATATCGATGTTCAGCGCAAAGCCGTACCCGAGATCGTCCAGCAGCCGCCATTCGAAGGAGCGCAGCAGCGGTTCCAGCGGACGGCCTTCGGCCAATGCAAGCAACGTCGCGGCGTAGTGATCGAATACGCCGGGGTGAGGGTCTTCGGAGGGCAGCAGGCGAATCAGCAACTCATTGAGGTAAAGACCGCTGAACAGCGCCTCACCGATAAGCCAGGTAGAAGGGCCGGCACTTTCCATGCGCCCGACATTCTTCAGTTCGCCGCGCCCACGAAACTCGACTTCCAGCGGCACAAACGGCCGCGCCAAGGTTCCAGCCTTGCCCCGCGCACTGCGCAACACCGCCCGCAGCCGACCTTGCGGCGTGAGGAAATCCACCAGCGCACTGCTTTCGCGGTAGGCGCGGCTGTGGAGCACGTAGGCGAGTTGGCCGGTTGGCGCGGTGGTCGACATGGTGGTCTTGTGTCCCGGTCCGGGATTGCAAAAAGATCGCAGCCTTCGGCAGCTCCTACAAGGAGCTGCCGAAGGCTGCGATCTTTTGATCTTTGTTTCTGTTACAGGTCGCCATAACCCAGCGAACGCAAGGCGCGTTCGTCGTCGGACCAGCCGCCTTTCACTTTCACCCAGAGGTTGAGCATGATCTTGGAGTCGAACAGCAACTCCATGTCCTTGCGCGCCTCGGTGCCGATGCGCTTGATACGCTCGCCCTTGTCGCCAATGATGATCTTCTTCTGGCCATCGCGCTCGACGAGGATCAAGGCATGGATATGCAGGGTTTTACCCTGCTGCTTGAACTCTTCGATTTCAACGGTGATCTGGTACGGCAGCTCGGCGCCCATCTGACGCATGATTTTTTCACGCACCAGTTCAGCGGCGAGGAAACGGCTGCTGCGGTCGGTAATCTGGTCTTCCGGGAAGAAGTGTTCGTTTTCCGGCAGGTAACCGGCGATGACTCGCTCCAGCGCTTCGAGGTTGTGCCCGTGCTGGGCCGAGATCGGCATGATCTGCGCGTTCGGCAGTTGTTCCTGCAGCCAGCTCAGGTGCGGCATCAGCTCGGCTTTGTCTTCGATGCGGTCGGTCTTGTTCAACGCCACGATCAGCGGGCCGGTCACGTACTGGACGCGCTCGAGGACCATCTGGTCTTCGTCGGTCCACTTGGTGCGGTCAACCACGAAGATCACCACGTCGACGTCTTTCAACGCCGCTGAAGCGGTCTTGTTCATGTAGCGGTTCAGGGCTTTCTCGCCACCTTTGTGCATGCCCGGGGTGTCGACGTAAACGGCCTGAATGGCGCCTTCGGTCTTGATGCCCAGCATGTTGTGACGGGTGGTTTGCGGCTTGCGCGAGGTGATCGCCAGCTTCTGGCCCAGAATGTGGTTCAGCAGCGTGGACTTGCCCACGTTCGGACGGCCGACGATGGCGACATAGCCACAGCGAGTTGCAGTTGAATCAGTCATGGCCATTCTCCACGCCCAGGGCAATCAGTGCTGCAGCGGCCGCTACCTGTTCGGCAATACGACGACTCACACCCTGACCTCGGCTTTTTTCATTCAGTAAGGTGATTTCGCATTCGACGAAGAAGACTCGGCAATGCGGCTCACCCTGGATATCCACCACTTCGTAACGTGGCAGCTCACAACCGCGCGACTGCAGGAATTCCTGCAGGCGGGTTTTTGGATCTTTGTTGGTGTCGACCAGGGTCAGGCCCTCGAACTCCCCGGTCAGCCAGGCCAGCACGCGTTCGCGCGCCATGTCCATGCCGGCGTCGAGGTAGATCGCACCAATCAGCGCTTCCAGGGCATCGGCCAGAATCGACTCGCGACGGAAACCGCCGCTCTTCAATTCGCCGGAACCCAGACGCAGGTAGTCGCCCAGATCGAAACCACGGGCCAATACGGCCAGGGTCTCACCTTTCACCAGGCGTGCGCGCAAACGCGACAACTGGCCTTCGCGGGCCAGCGGGAAGCGATCGAACAGCGCCTCGCCAGCGACGAAGTTAAGGATGGCATCACCGAGGAACTCCAGGCGTTCGTTGTTACGCCCGGCAAAACTGCGGTGAGTCAGGGCCAGAACCATCAGTTCCTGGTCCTTGAAGGTGTAGCCGAGCTGACGCTCTAGACGGCTTAAGGAGACGCTCACGGTTTACCCACGCTGAGTTCGTGGCTGGTTTCCACCGCCATCGCCGTGATGCGGCGCAGGCTTGGGACAATTAACGCTGTGTTCAAAAATAACGTCCTGAATATCGTTGGCTTCATGCCTCTGGCGCCGATTGTGCCGGGGCCAGAAATGCATTCGGCGCTGTGTTCAACAGCGCCGTGGGTGATTACTTGATCAGGCCAACCCGCGAGAAATTCGGCAGGTGACTGAGTTTGGGTTCCGGCCAGCTCATCCAGACTGCGAAGGCCTTGCCGACGATATTCTTGTCGGGAACCATGCCCAGCAGATCCTTGGGAATAGTCGGATCATCCCAATAGCGACTGTCGTTTGAGTTGTCGCGGTTGTCGCCCATCATGAAGTAGTGCCCGGCAGGCACGGTCCAGGTATGGTCAGGCGTTGCGCGGTAACGGCTCATTTCCTTGCGGATCAAGTGCTCGGCTGCGCCGAGTTTTTCCTTGTAGAGTTCGGCGCTGCCCAACGTGCCCGGCTCGGAGCCGATCAGTTGCTCGGCGATCGACTCACCATTGACGAACAGACGCTTGTCAGCGGTGTAGCGAATCTGGTCACCCGGCAGGCCCACTACACGCTTGATGTAGTTGACGTTCGGATCGCTTGGATAGCGGAACACCATCACATCGCCACGCTGTGGATCACCGACTTCGATGACTTTCTGGTCGATCACCGGCAGGCGGATCCCGTAAGAAAACTTGTTCACCAGAATGAAGTCACCAACGTCCAGGGTTGGTTTCATCGAGCCGGAAGGAATCTGGAACGGCTCCACCAGGAACGAACGCAGCACCAGCACGATGAACAACACCGGGAAGAACGACTTGCCGTATTCGACCAGCAGCGGCTCTTTGTTCAGTTTCTCGACCAGCACCACATCGGGCTGGCTGACGCTGCCCTGATAGGAGGCAATGGCAGCACGCCGACGCGGCGCCAGGAAAACCAGATCGAGCAACGCCAACAGGCCGCAAACGAATACGGCGATGACCAGCAACAGCGGGAAATTTAGTGACATAGGACCTAACTATCCAACCTGAGCACTGCAAGGAAGGCTTCTTGTGGAATTTCCACGTTACCGACTTGCTTCATGCGTTTTTTACCGGCCTTCTGCTTTTCCAACAGCTTGCGCTTACGGCTAACGTCACCACCGTAGCATTTGGCCAATACGTTCTTTCTGAGTGCCTTGACGGAGGTTCGCGCAATGATTTGCCCGCCGATGGCGGCCTGGATCGCGACGTCGAACATCTGGCGCGGAATCAGTTCTTTCATCTTCTCGGTCAACTGGCGACCTTTGTAGTGCGCGTTATCCCGGTGCACGATCAACGCCAGGGCGTCGACCTTGTCACCGTTGATCAGCACATCCAGCTTCACCAGACTAGCCGATTGGTAACGATCGAAATGGTAATCCAGCGAAGCATAGCCGCGACTGGTCGATTTCAGACGATCAAAGAAGTCCAGGACCACTTCGTTCATCGGAATATCGTAAGTCACCTGGACCTGGGTCCCGAGGAACAGCATGTCGTGCTGCACGCCACGCTTCTCGATGCACAGGGTAATGACGTTGCCCAGGTGCTCTTGCGGCACAAGAATATTGGCCCGCACGATCGGCTCACGCATGTCTTCGATCGAAGACACGTCCGGGAGCTTGGACGGGTTGTCGACGTAAATCGTTTCACCGGTTTTCAGCAACAGCTCGAAAATAACCGTCGGCGCCGTGGTGATCAGGTCCAGGTCGTACTCGCGCTCAAGGCGCTCCTGGATGATTTCCATGTGCAGCATGCCGAGGAACCCGCAACGGAAGCCGAAGCCCAGGGCGTCGGAGCTTTCCGGGGTGTACTGCAGGGACGAGTCGTTGAGCGTGAGCTTTTGCAGGGCTTCACGGAAATCTTCGAAGTCGTCGGAGCTGACCGGGAACAGGCCGGCGTAAACCTGCGGTTGAATGCGTTTGAAGCCGGGCAGCACGTCAACGTCGGGGGTGGAGCTCAAGGTCAGGGTGTCACCGACCGGTGCACCGTGAATGTCCTTGATACCGGCGATGATGAAGCCCACTTCGCCGGCCTTCAGGTCGACAGTGGCGGTGTGTTTCGGGTTGAAGACGCCGACGCTGTCCACCAGGTGGATCTTGCCGGTGGACTTGACGAGGATCTTGTCGCCCTTCTTCACACGGCCGTGGCGCACGCGAACCAGGGAGACAACACCCAGGTAGTTGTCGAACCAGGAGTCGATAATCAACGCTTGCAGCGGATCTTCGTAGTTGCCGGTGGGTGCCGGGATGGTCTTGACCAGACGCTCGAGCACCTCGTCGACGCCCTGGCCAGTCTTGGCGCTGCACTCGACCGCATCGGTGGCATCGATGCCGATGATTTTTTCGATTTCTTCCTTGACGCGGTCCGGATCGGCCTGTGGCAGGTCGATCTTGTTCAGGACCGGCATGACTTCCAGGCCCTGCTCGATCGCCGTGTAGCAGTTGGCAACCGATTGCGCTTCAACGCCCTGACCGGCATCGACCACCAGCAATGCACCTTCACACGCCGCCAGCGACCGGCTGACTTCATAGGTGAAGTCGACGTGGCCCGGGGTGTCAATGAAGTTCAGCTGGTACTTGATGCCGTCTTTGGCGGTGTAATAAAGGGTAACGCTGTGGGCCTTGATGGTGATCCCGCGTTCACGTTCCAGGTCCATGGAGTCCAGCACCTGGGCTTCCATTTCGCGCTCGGCAAGGCCGCCGCACATCTGGATGAAGCGATCGGCCAGCGTCGACTTGCCATGGTCAATGTGGGCGATGATGGAGAAATTGCGGATATGACTCAAATCACTCACGGATCAACACTCAAAAAGGCTGCAGGCATAGCCCGCCGAAAAATAGCCGGGAATTGTACCTGATCCGCGGCGCAAGCGTCACGTTCGCAGGTCAGACGGCGCATACAAAAACGCCCCGGTCTTGCGACAAGGGCGTTTTTTGCAACGGCAAACGTCAGGAAAGACCCGGAATCACCCGGCCCGACGCAACAACAAGACCCCGGCCAGGGCACAGACAGTGGCCGGCACCAGCACCGCAAATAGCGGCGAGAAACCGAACACCAGGCTCGAAGGCCCGAGCAAATCCTGAACGATACGGAAGGTGAAGCCGACCAGTACGCCGGTAAACACCCGCTGACCCAGGGTCACCGAACGCAGCGGACCAAAGATGAAGGAAATGGCCATCAGCACCAGCGCGGCAGTGACCAACGGCTGCAATACCTTGACCCAGAATGCCAGCCAGTAACGGCCATTGTTCAGACCCTGGTCAGCCAGATAGTGGATGTAACTCCACAAACCGCTGATCGACAGCGTCTCAGGGGTCATTACCACGGTATTGAGCAATTGCGGGCTCAAGGCCACATCCCAGCGCTCGACCGGGGCGCTCACCACTTCAGTGCGCTTTTCCTGTTCATGGAACAGCGTGGTGGTGACGTCGCTCAACGTCCAGTGATCCTTGTCGAACTCCGCACGCTTGGAGAAGCTGGCCGACAACATGTGGCGCTCTTTGTCGAAGCGATAACGGGTCACGCCATACAGCACGCCATTAGGCTGCACGGAGTTGATGTGAATGAACTCTTCACCCTGGCGATGCCACAAACCGTGCTTTGCACTTTGTGCATCACCACTGCCCTGTGCCAGGGAGCGATTGGCCTGAGCGACATTCTCGGTGGCGGGTGCCACGTATTCGCCGATCAACACACCCACGACCATCAGGACCAGCATCGGCTTCATCACCGCCCAGACAATCCGACCGATGGATACACCGGCAGCGCGCATGATGGTCAGTTCGCTGTTGCTGGCCAGGCTGCCGAGACCGATCAGGCAACCGATCAGCGCCGCCATCGGCAACATGTCGTAAAGACGTCGCGGCGCCGTGAGCAGCACGTAGCTCAAGACATCCATCAAAGTGTAGGTATCGCTGGCGTCACTCATTTCATCGATGAAGGCGAACAGCTCCGCCAGACCGAGAATGATCCCCAGCACCGCCAGGATGGCCATGAGAACGCTGCCACCAATGTAGCGATCGAGCTTAACCACGAGCCACCTCCAGCGCAGCGCGGCGACTCGCCATTTTCAAGCGCATGGGCTCCCAGTAGAGCAACCCAAGACCGATGACCAGGAAGATCGCATGCACCCACCACAGGCCAAGTGCTGTCGGGATCTTGCCCTTCTCAAGGGCACCGCGCGCGGCAATCAGGATAGTCAGGTAAGCCATATAAAGAAGAATCGCCGGCAGCAGCTTGAGGAATCGGCCCTGGCGCGGATTGACCCGCGACAACGGCACAGCCATGAGGGTCACGATGAACACCAGCAATGGCAAGGACAGGCGCCACTCCAGCTCGGCGCGCGAACGCACATCGTCACTAGCCAGCAAGGAGTTGGTGGTCATTGCATCACGGTCCGTGACTTCGTCGCTGACGTCCGGCTTGGCCAGCAAAACGCCGTACTCGTCATATTTGATGGCTCGGTAGTCGGCCTGCCCCGGATTACCGTCGTAGCGATAGCCGTTGTCGAGAATCAGGTAGCGGTTGCCATCGGGACGGATTTCCTGACGACCCTTTTCGGCCACCAGTACGGAAATCCCGCGATCCTTTTGATCGGACGAAATGTTCTTCTGCGATATGAATACGCCGGCCAGATTGACGCGATCGGCCGACAACTGCGCGGTATAGGTCACCCGCGTACCGTCACGCAAGGCCTGGAAGCGACCCGGTTCAAGGGTATCGAACTCGGTCAGGGCGTCCTGCTTGTTCAGCAACAACTGGAACTGATTAGCCCCTTGCGGTGCCAGGCTCAGGCTCAGCCAGGCCACGACCAGCGCCACCAGGGTCGCCGGAAACAGGGTGATGCGAAGCAAACGCTGCTGGCTCATGCCGGTGGCCGACAGCACGGTCATTTCGCTTTCCAGGTACAGCCGGCCATAGGACAGCAGAATGCCCAGGAACAGACCCAATGGCAGGATCAGCTGCAGGAAGCCTGGCAGGCGAAAGCCCATGATCAGGAACAGTGAACTCGGGTCCAATTGGCCCGAAGCCGCCTGTGCGAGGTATTTAATGAAGCGACCGCTCATGATGATGACCAGCAGCACGGCGCTGACGGCGCTCAAGGTCAACAGGACTTCGCGGGACAGATAACGGAAGACAATCAAACCAGACACTCCAGGGTTGTCAGGCTAAGGCGGCCAAACAAGCAAACGTATCGGGCGGCCCGCAGGGCAGAGCCACCGAAAAAGATGGCGCATTATCCTGTGATTGGGTGCGCCTGTCACTGCGCATGCTCAAGCCGGTGGTCAAAGCACTGAAGATCGTACAACCGAGGGTTGTCAGGCGCCGGTAGCGAGGTTCAAACTGCGGCCTTTGTCGCGGGCCGTGACCTGCGTCTTTCTAACTATATAAGCAGGCGTTTGCGCACACTGTCGAACGCTGCGTGTTGACCATTAATTCAGGGACCCGGACATGGAACTGGTTGTAAAAAGCGTTAGCCCAGAAACGTTGAAAACCGCCACTCTGGTGGTCGCCGTCGGCGAAAACCGCAAGCTCGGCGCCGTTGCCAAACAACTCGACGAACTGAGCGGCGGTGCCATCAGCGCCGTTTTGAAGCGCGGCGACCTGGCCGGCAAAGTCGGCCAGAGCCTGTTGCTGCATAGCCTGCCAAATCTCAAGGCCGAGCGCGTGCTGCTGGTTGGCGTGGGCAAGGATGAAGAACTGGGCGACCGCCCATTCCGTAAAATCATCGCTGGCGTCCTCAACACCCTCAAAGGCCTGGGCGGCACTGACGCCGTGCTGGCGCTGGATGAAGTGGTGGTCAAGGGTCGCGACAGCTACGGCAAGACCCGTCTGCTGGCCGAAACCCTGGTGGACGGCGAATACAGCTTCGACCAGTTCAAGAGCCAGAAAGCCGAACCTCGCGCCCTGAAGAAAGTCACCCTGGTGACCATCAAGGCTGCCCAGGCTGAAGTCGAGCGCGCCGTCTCCCACGCCACCGCTATCGCCAACGGCATGGCCTTCACCCGCGACCTGGGCAACCTGCCGCCGAACATCTGCCACCCGACGTTCCTGGGCGAACAAGCCAAGAACCTGGGCAAAGAATTCAAGACCCTGAAAGTCGAAGTCCTCGATGAGAAGAAGATCAAGGACCTGGGCATGGGCTCGTTCTACGCCGTTGGCCAGGGCAGCGCCCAGCCACCGCGCCTGATCGTCATGCAATACAACGGCGGCAAGAAATCCGAGAAACCGTACGCACTGGTCGGCAAAGGCATCACCTTCGACACCGGCGGCATCAGCCTGAAACCGGGCGCCGGCATGGACGAGATGAAGTACGACATGGGCGGCGCGGCCAGCGTGTTCGGCACCCTGCGTGCCGTGCTCGAACTGAAACTGCCGATCAACCTGGTGTGCATCCTGGCTTGCGCCGAGAACATGCCGAGCGGCAACGCTTCGCGCCCTGGCGACATCGTCACCACCATGAGCGGCCAGACCGTGGAAATCCTCAACACTGACGCCGAAGGCCGTCTGGTGCTGTGCGATGCACTGACCTACTCCGAGCGCTTCAAGCCACAAGCCGTGATCGACATCGCGACCCTGACCGGTGCTTGCGTCGTTGCGCTGGGTGCTCACACGTCGGGCCTGCTGGGCAACAATGACGAACTGATCGGTCAACTGCTGAGCGCCGGCCAAGTGGCTGACGATCGCGCCTGGCAACTGCCGCTGTTCGATGAGTACCAGGAGCAACTGGACAGCCCGTTCGCCGACATCGCCAACATCGGCGGCCCGAAAGCCGGCACCATCACGGCGGCCTGCTTCCTGTCGCGCTTCACCAAGAACCTGAACTGGGCACACCTGGACATCGCCGGCACGGCCTGGACCAGCGGCGGCAAGGACAAGGGCGCCACTGGCCGTCCGGTTCCATTGCTGACCCAATACCTGCTGGACCGCGCCAAAGCCTGAAACCGATGACCTTGGGCGGTATCACTTTCCAGTGATGCCGCCCCTGGCTCAGGAACCGCAATGACCAAAGTCGACTTCTATATCCTGCCCAGCGCCGATCCATCAGCGCGGCTGGACTTTGCCTGCAAGCTCAGCGAAAAAGCCTGGCGCATGGGGCACCGCATCTACCTGCATTGCAGCGATGCCGCCCAGCGTGACGACCTCGATGCGCGCCTGTGGACGTTCAAGGGTGAAACCTTCGTCCCTCACGGTCCCGCTGAAAGCGAACCGGACAGTTTGATTGTCCTGGGGCTTGGCGATGACTGCGGTCCGCACCAGGATCTGCTGGTCAATCTCGACCTGAAAGTCCCGGCCTTCGCCAACAAATTCGCCCGGGTGGCGGAAGTGGTGGTGGAAGATCCGACGATTCGTGCGGCTGCGCGGGAGAGTTTCCGTTTCTACCGCGAACAGGGCTATCCTCTGCAAGATCACCGTTTACAGCGACTCTGAGCATTCCGATGGACACTCCAAAACCGCAGCAAAAGTCCGCGCATCTGCTGGATGACCTTGAGTCGATCCGCCAACTGCTCGGTGATGACAACCTGCAACCGCCGTTGCTGACCGACACGGTCCATGACGGTGATCAGGAACAGATTCCGATGCTGTTCGAACCCGCAGGCGCCACGCCTGTAGCCATCGAACCGGCCCCCGCCCCTGCCGCCCAACCTTTACCTGCCGCCAGCAAAGGCCCCGACGCCCTGCTGCACCTGGACAGCGAACTGCGCGCCGCCGCGCAATTGATCCTGCAAGACGTGATCGACGACTTCGCCCCGCATATTGAAACCGAGATCAAGCGCCGACTGGATGCGCGGATGGAGCGGCTGCTCAGCCAGTACGAGTAACCCCGCCATTCCTATGTAGGAGCTGCCGCAGGCTGCGATCTTTTGACGTTGATCTTCAGTGTTTTTGAAGACGCCAAAAGATCGCAGCCTGCGGCAGCTCCTACAGGGTGCACCATCGACATTTGATGTGTGCCCGGTCCGCCCCTGCTCGCCCTCGGCCCCATGCCCCGCTATACTTGCCGGCTTTTCCTGAATAAATGCCAATAGGGTCCCGCCGCGCATGGATAAGACCTACCAGCCGCACGCCATTGAAACTTCCTGGTACAACACCTGGGAGTCCGAGAATTACTTCGCCCCGCAAGGCGCGGGCGAGTCCTACACCATCATGATCCCGCCGCCGAACGTCACCGGCAGCCTGCACATGGGTCACGGCTTCAACAACGCGATCATGGACGCCCTGATCCGTTTCCGCCGCATGCAGGGTCGCAACACCCTGTGGCAGCCGGGCACCGACCACGCCGGTATCGCCACGCAAATGCTGGTGGAACGCCAGCTCGAAGCCAAAGGCCAGAGCCGCCACGACCTGGGTCGCGAGAAGTTCCTCGAGAAAATCTGGGAATGGAAAGATGAATCCGGCGGCAACATCAGCCGTCAGATCCGTCGCCTTGGCTCGTCCGTCGACTGGAGCCGCGAGCGCTTCACCATGGATGACGGCCTGTCGGAATCGGTGAAAGAAGCCTTCGTGCGCCTGCATGAAGACGGCCTGATCTACCGCGGCAAGCGCCTGGTCAACTGGGACACCAAGTTGCACACGGCGATTTCCGACCTCGAAGTGGAAAACCACGACGAGAAAGGTTTCCTGTGGAACCTGAAGTACCCGCTGGCCGACGGCGCCAGGACTGCTGAAGGCAACGATTACCTGATCGTCGCGACCACTCGCCCGGAAACCATGCTCGGCGACTCCGCCGTCGCGGTTAACCCGAACGATGAGCGCTACAAAGCCCTGATCGGCAAGTTTGTCGAGCTGCCACTGGTTGGCCGCCGCATCCCGATCATCGCCGACGATTACTGCGACCCTGAATTCGGCACCGGCTGCGTGAAAATCACCCCGGCCCACGATTTCAACGACTACGAAGTCGGCAAGCGCCACAACCTGCCGCTGCTGAACATCTTCGACAAGAACGCCGCTGTATTGCCGGCCTGTCAGGTGTTCAACCTCGACGGCACGCTGAACGAAAGCATCGACGGCAAGATCCCGGCTGAATACGCTGGCCTCGACCGCTTCGAAGCGCGCAAACAGATCGTTGCTGCGTTCGATACTGCCGGCCTGCTCGTCAGCGTCGACGATCACAACCTGAAAGTGCCGAAAGGCGACCGCTCCGGCACGATCATCGAGCCGTGGCTGACCGACCAGTGGTACGTATCGACCAAGCCATTGGCCGAGCCTGCGATTGCTGCCGTTGAAGACGGCCGCATCCAGTTCGTGCCCAAGCAATACGAAAACATGTACTTCTCGTGGATGCGCGACATCCAGGATTGGTGCATCAGCCGTCAGCTGTGGTGGGGCCACCGGATTCCGGCCTGGTACGACGAGTCGGGCAAAGTCTACGTCGGTCGCGACGAAGCCGAAGTGCGTGCCAAGCACAACCTCGGCCCGGACGTTGCGCTGCAACAGGACAACGACGTGCTCGACACCTGGTTCAGTTCGGGCCTGTGGACGTTCTCCACGCTCGGCTGGCCTGAGCAGACCGAGTTCCTGAAGAAATTCCACTCCACCGACGTGCTGGTCACCGGTTTCGACATCATTTTCTTCTGGGTTGCCCGGATGATCATGCTCACCATGCATCTGGTGAAGAACGAAGACGGCACGCCGCAGGTCCCGTTCAAGACCGTTTATGTTCATGGCCTGGTGCGTGATGGCCTGGGCCAGAAGATGTCCAAGTCCAAGGGCAACGTCCTCGACCCGCTGGACATCATTGACGGTATCGAGCTGGAAGACCTGGTGCACAAACGCATCAACGGCCTGATGCAGCCGAAACTGGCGAAGAAGATCGAGAAGCAGACCCGCGACGAGTTCGCCGACGGCATCGCCAGCTACGGCACCGACGCGCTGCGCTTCACCTTCTGTTCGCTGGCATCCACCGGTCGCGACATCAAGTTCGACATGGGCCGCGTCGAAGGCTATCGCAACTTCTGCAACAAGATCTGGAACGCCGCGCGTTACGTTCTGGACAAGGGCGAAGACTGCGGCCAGAACGGCGAAGCCTATGAGCTGTCCCTGGCGGATCGCTGGATCATCTCGCAGCTGCAACGCACCGAAGCCGAAGTGACCCGTCAGCTCGACCAGTTCCGCTTCGACCTGGCGGCACAAGCCTTGTACGAGTTCATCTGGAACCAATATTGCGACTGGTACCTGGAACTCTCCAAGCCGGTGCTGTGGGACGAAAACGCCCCGGTTGAACGCCAGCGCGGCACTCGCCGCACACTGGTTCGGGTACTGGAAGTCGCGTTGCGCCTGGCGCACCCGTTCATGCCGTTCATCACCGAAGAAATCTGGCAGCGCATCGCGCCGCTGGCCGGTATCGAAGGCAAGACGATCATGCTGCAACCCTGGCCAGTGGCCAACGAAGCACGCATCGATCAGGGCGCCGAAGACGACATCGAGTGGCTGAAGACGCTGATGCTCGGCACGCGCAACATTCGCGCCGAGATGAACATCGGTCCGGGCAAGCCGCTGAACCTGTTCCTGAAAAACGTCAGCGCCGAAGACCAGCGTCGTCTCACCGAGAACGAAGCGTTGCTCAAGAAGCTGGCGCGCCTGGAGTCGATCACTGTATTGGCGGCTGGCCAGGAAGCGCCGCTGTCCGCTACTGCCCTGGTGGGCGAGATGGAAGTGCTGGTGCCGATGGCCGGCCTGATCGACAAGGATGCCGAACTGGCGCGCCTGGACAAGGAAATCCTGCGTTTGCAGGGCGAAGTCCAGCGCGTGGGCGGCAAACTGTCCAACGCTGGTTTCGTCGACAAGGCCCCGGCCGAAGTCATCGACAAGGAACGCGCCAAACTGGCCGAAGCTGAACAGGCTTTGGGCAAGTTGGCGGAGCAGCATGCGCGGATTGCCAGCCTGTAACGGTAAATCGCAATGAAGAGGGAGGCCCGCAACGGCCTCCCTTTTTTATGCCCGCCGCGAATCTCCTCGTAGGAGCTGCCGAGTGAAACGAGGCTGCGATCTTTTGATCTTGCTGTTAAAAAACAACATCAAAAGATCGCAGCCTCGTTTCACTCGGCAGCTCCTGCAGGGGATATGCGTCATCAGGGGGCGAATGTGGGACAATGCCTCCCACTTTCAGCCATACCCGAATCGACCACACCCATGAACGCCCCCGCACACCCCGCCCTGCGCGCAAGAAGCCTGACTCCGCCACCCCGGCCAACGCCGTGGAACCACGTCCGAAGGCCAGCCTGCACCCGCGCAACCGCCACCAGGGTCGTTACGACTTCCCGGAGCTGATCAAGAGCACGCCGGAACTGGCGAAGTTCGTGATCCTCAACCCGTACGGCAAGGAAAGCATCGACTTCGCCAGCCCCGACGCGGTGCGGGTGTTCAACCGGGCATTGCTCAAGTCGTTTTACGGCGTGGCCCATTGGGATATTCCGGCTGACTACCTGTGCCCACCGGTTCCGGGGCGTGCCGACTACGTGCACTTCCTGGCCGACCTGCTGGCCAGCGTCAACGACGGCGAAATCCCCCGCGGCGCGCCGGTCAAGGTGCTCGATATCGGCATGGGCGCCAACTGCGTCTATCCGCTGATCGGCTACAGCGACTACCGCTGGCACTTCCTCGGCTCGGAAATCGACCCGACGGCCGTGGCCGCCGCCAAAGCCATCGTCCAGTCCAACGGGCTGAACAAAGCCATCCAGCTGCGCCTGCAAAACAATCCCAAGCACATTCTGCTCGGCCTGCTCGAACCCGGCGAACGCTTTGACCTGACCATGTGCAACCCGCCGTTCCACGCGTCGATGGATGAAGCGACCAAGGGCAGCGAGCGTAAATGGCGCGCCCTGGGCCGCGCCGACCCAAAACGAAAACTGCCGGTGCTGAATTTTGGCGGTCAATCGGCCGAACTGTGGTGTGAAGGTGGCGAAGCCCGCTTTGTGACCCAACTGATCGCCGAGAGCGCGCACTTCCAGCACAAAGTGCTGTGGTTCAGCACCCTGGTGTCGAAAGCCTCGAACCTGCCGGCGATTCAGACCGCGCTGAAAAAGGCCGGCGTCCTGGAAAGCCAGGTCGTGGAAATGTCCCAAGGACAGAAGCAAAGTCGCTTTGTGGCCTGGACCTTCCAGACCAAGTCCGAGCAGCAAGTCTGGCGCGAGCGCTGGGTTCGCAAGGGCTGAGTCTCTGACCGCTGGAGATCAACTGTGGGAGCGGGCTTGCTCGCGAATGCGGTCTAACATTCAACATTGATGTTGAATGTTATGGCCCCTTCGCGAGCAAGCCCGCTCCCACATTGGTTTCGAGGTGTTTTAAGGGCCAAATCGCAGACACAAAAAAGCCGTGCCCGGATTGCTCCGGTGCACGGCTTTTTTTTACTGCGTCTTACTTGTTAACAGCGTCGGTCAGGCCTTTGGCCACAACCAGCTTGATAACTTTCTTGGCAGCGATTTCGATGGCAGCGCCAGTCGAAGGGTTACGGCCAGTGCGGGCAGGACGCTCGGTCACTTTCAGTTTGCCGATACCTGGCAGAGTGATTTCGCCGCCGTTTTCCAGCTGATCGGCAACGATTTGGCCCAGTTGGTCCAGAGCGTTACGCGCGGTGGTTTTTGGCGCGTCGATAGCTTCAGCAATGTCGGCGATCAGTTGGTCTTTAGTAAGAGCCATGTAGTGTTCCTTCCCTATCAAATTCATGTGGATTGCAGAGTGCAGTGTCAGCCATCGAGCCCGATCTTCTGGATCTGGCACCCTCGGCCATAACCGCGACGAGTCGGGGTTATAGATACCGAAATCAGGGTTTGGTTCGACCTGACAAATGCTGAATGCACGCTTAACGCAGTGACTTCGCGTAAGACGGGGCAAAACTAGCACAGAGACGGGGAAATATCCGCCTCTTGCTACCCATTTGGTCAGCTTTATTGCTCTAAACCGGGAAAAAACTGCATAAGGGCCGCTTCACATCGTCGATTTAGCCTTGGCACCCCCGTAGGAGCTGCCGAAGGCTGCGATCTCTTGATCTTGTTTTTTAAAATCAAAGTCCAAAGATCGCAGCCTTCGGCAGCTCCTACAAAGGGGGCGTGCTCGCCTGTTTGCGGTACACTTGGCACTTTTTGGGGAGCACGCCCTCCTCTCTTCAATCAGCCGAGAAGCCCATGCCGATCCGTCATTGCATCGTCCACTTGATCGACAAAAAACCCGACGGCACACCTGCAGTTCTTCACGCTCGCGACTCGGAACTTGCAGAGTCCACAGCCATCGAGAACATGCTCGCCGACCTCAACGAGAGCTATAACGCCAAACAAGGCAAGGCCTGGGGTTTGTTCCATGCCGAGTCCGGGGCGCATCCGTTCAGTGGCTGGCTGAAGGAATACCTCGATGGCGGCAAGGATTTCACGGCATTCAGCCGGGTGGCAGTGGAACACCTGCAAAAGCTGATGGAAGAGTCGAACCTGTCGGTGGGCGGCCACGTGTTGTTTGCGCACTACCAGCAAGGCATGACCGATTACCTGGCCATCGCCCTGCTGCACCACAGTGAAGGCGTGGCCGTGACCGAAGCGCTGGACGTGACCGCATCGCGGCACCTGGACCTCGGTCAATTGCACCTGGCGGCGCGGATCAACATCTCCGAGTGGCAGAACAACAAGCAGTCCAAGCAGTACATTTCGTTTATCAAAGGCAAGAACGGCAAAAAGGTTTCGGAGTATTTCCGCGACTTCATCGGCTGCCAGGAAGGCGTCGACGGCCCCGGCGAAACCCGCACCTTGCTCAAAGCCTTCAGTGACTTCGTCGAAAGCGAAGACTTGCCGGAAGAGTCCGCCCGCGAGAAGACCAAGACCCTGGTCGATTACGCCAGCAGCCAGGCCAAACTCGGCGAGCCGATGGGCCTGGAAGAACTCTCGGAGCTGATCGACGAAGAACGGCCGAAAGCCTTCTACGATCACATCCGCAACAAGGATTACGGCCTGTCCCCGGAGATTCCGGCGGATAAGCGCACCCTGAACCAGTTCCGCCGCTTCACTGGCCGCGCTGAAGGCTTGTCGATCAGCTTCGAAGCGCACCTGCTGGGCTCGAAGATCGAATACGACGAAGAAGCCGGCACGCTGATCATCAAAGGCCTGCCGACCCAACTGACTGACCAGCTCAAGCGGCGCAACTGATGCTGAACGGCATCCTGAAGAAATGCCTGCTGATCCTGCTGGTGGTCGTGGTTTACCAGAACTGGGGCAAGATCGAGCGGTACATCCATCCGGCGCAGGTGGTGTCCGAACAGACCCAGGCCAAGGCCAATGTCGTGCTCTACGCCACCGACTGGTGCGGCTACTGCAAGCTGACCCGGCGCTTTCTCGATCAGAAAGGCATTCCGTACAAGGAATTCGATATCGAGAAGGACGCCGAGGCGCGCAAGGCCTATGAAGCGCTGGGTGGGCGCGGGATACCGTTGATCGACGTCAACGGCACATTGATTCGCGGGTATGACCCGGATGAGATTCTTGCCGCGCTGAAATGACTTGAAGGTCAAAAGATCGTCCGAACGCGGCCCGAGCCTTCGGCAGCTCCTACAGGATGTACACCAATCCCATGCAGGAGCTGCCGAAGGCTGCGATCTTGGCAATTACCCTACCGCCATCGCATTACCAAAAGATCAGCGCGCTTCGATACAGAATCCAAACCGCGGAAAGTGCACATGCACCACGCCCGCCCGCTCGTCCTCACGACGCAAAATCAATTCCTCACGCCCCGCAAACACCAATTCACCGGTCACCGGATCAACGCCATAGTCGGTGGCAGCAATCACCACCTGCTGGCCCACCCCAAAGCCGTTAGGTTCATCGAACGACTCATCCGGCAACGCAGCAGGCGTGGCATTGCGCGACACCTGCAGCGCCTCCTCGGCGGTCATCTCGCTGAACGCGCCATGACCAAAACCCATCACCCGACCCAACCACGCCGAAACCGCCGGATAAGCATCGACCAGCGATGAAGTCACAGGCGTCGCCTTGAGGAACCACAAGCAGTGGACGAGGGAAAAGTCAGCAATCGACGGCTCGCCTAACAGAAAGTCGCCTTGCTCACGCTGAAGCTGTAATTCGAGACGCCCCATGATCGTCGGCCACTGGTGCCGAGCCTGTTCCGCCGACAACCTCGTCGCGCTGCCACCGCTGAACAACCCGGCACGATCGGCCAGGAACGCCTTGATCGCTTCGGGCGACAACTTACCGAAACGCACGGCCACCGACTCCGGCTGGAACACCAGGCTGACCGCATGCTGGAACACCACCGTATCCGCCCAGGCGGCGAAGGTCGCGGCGATCATCTCCTGACCGTCCGGGAAGAACGCCGGCAGGGCTTTTTCCTGCTCCAGACGACGGGCGATCAGTGCGGTGTCGCAATAAATATCGGCACCGATCTGCAACACCGGTGTCTTGCGATAGCCCCCCGTGAGGGCGGTCAGATCAGGCTTTGGCATCACCGGCGAGATCTTCACCGAGCGCCAGGACAATCCTTTGAAACCCAGCAGCAGGCGGGCCTTTTCAGCGAAAGGGGATGTCGGGTAATTGTGAAGAATCAGCTCTGACATGCTCGGCTCCAACCCACGGATAAGGAGCTCGCAGCTTAGCGCGCAATTGGTTAGCAGCCCACAGATCTGTCTGATGGGAACTGATCAGTCAGATTGATAGGTGCCTACCAGACACTCCTTGGCGCTTTTCTTGAGTTTTTTGATCAACCGTTCCTGACGCAGCGCTTCGCTTTTGTCGCGGCAGACTTCGGTGTAGACCAGCGCCATGGCGGGGCTGGAGAGGAAAAACCGTGCGCCCTTGCCACTTTGGTGCTTGGCAAAGCGGCGCACCGGATCATCACTGATCCCGCAGTAAAGCGAGCCATTGGCCGCGCGAACGAGGTAGACAAACCAGGGTTTGCTCACCGGTGCATCGGTGTCGACGGGGATTTCGCTGAGGGTGTTCACGTGACGATCAAGGCTTGAAAGGAAACAAGCCGTGATCTTATCAGCGACTGGCCTGGAATGCCTTCAGCCCCTTCAGGGCCTGCGCGCGAACGGCGTTGCGCACCAGTGGCGTCCAGCCCAGCAACAGGCCTTTGGTGCCCAGCGCCTGACGCGACCAGCGCCACAGATCGAAGTGGTCGTGATGCTCGCAAATCTTGCCATCGCGAAACACGAAACGCGCCTGGATGTCGTTGATCACGATGTTGCCGGTCTGGCTGAACAGGTAGGTCGCCACCCAGTGGGCGCCGCCCGTGCGTTCGTCGCTGCGCACGTTGTCGAAGGTCAGGGAGAAGTCTTTGGCCCGGGTGGTGAGCATGCGCCACATGTCGCCGGCATCACGGCCACGCAACTCGCCGAACGCCGGATCACTGAACACCACGTCGTCGGTGTAGCAAGCGCTCATGGCCTCGGCATCCAGCCGCTGGAAGGCCTGGTAGAACCGGGTGATCAGGGCGTTGTGGGCATCACTCATGGGCAGGCTCCGTTTGCAAAAAGCTTCAAAAGAATGCCTGCACGATAGTCTGCAAATGCACGCAAGACCACCGGCATTCGTGGACCGAATGCCAGCAGTGCGCGGACTCAGACTTTTTCGCTGTGTACCTGAACGTAGAGCGAACGCCCGGCGCCGAGCCCGGCGATGATCGCACCCAGGCCGATGACGCCAAAGATCCAGCCCAGCGCATTCCAGCCGCCGGTCCAGTCATGAACGATACCCACGGCGAACGGCCCCATGGACGCCAGGGTGTAACCGAAGCCCTGGGCCATGCTCGACAGGTTGGCGGCGACATGAGCATCGCGCGAGCGCAGTACGATCAGGGTCAGCGCCAGGCTGAACGTGCCGCCCTGCCCCAGGCCCAGCAGGATCGCCCAGCCCCACAGGCCTTCGATCGGCGCGTAGAGACAACCGAACAAGCCACCGAGCGTCAACAGCATGACCACGACAATCGCCAGTCGCTGGTCCTTGCCGCGTGTTGCCAGCCACGGTGCGGCGAGGGAGCTGGCCAATTGGACGATCACCGACCCCGACAGCACCAGACCCGCCTGGGTCGGCGTCAGGCCACGACCAATCAGGATCGACGGCAACCAGCCAAATACGATGTAGGCCAGCGACGATTGCAAGCCCATGTAAAGCGTCACTTGCCAGGCCAGCGGATCACGCAGCAGACCGCGGACGCGGTAGGCAACGTTGTGCGAGCCGTGTTTCTGCCCTACTTGCGGCAACCAGAAAATCGCCGCGACCAGCGCCGGCACCACCCAAAAGCCCAGGCCCAACGCCCAGTTCTTGTCGAAATGCTCGCTCAACGGCACGGTCGCGCCCGCCGCCATCGCCGCGCCCAGGCACAGGGCCATGGTGTAGACACCGGTCATCGTGCCGGCCTGTTTCGGGAAGTCGCGCTTGACGATCCCCGGCAGCAATACGCCAATCACACCGATGCTGGCCCCGGCCAGAACGCTGCCGGCAAACAGCCCGACTTCACCGAATGAACTGCGTAGGATGATCCCGCCGGCCAGCACCAGCAGAATCCCGAGCACCACTCGCTCGGCACCAAAACGCCGCGCCAGAATCGGCGCCAGCGGTGCGAACAAGCCGAGGCAGAGCACCGGCAACGTCGTCAGCAAACCGGCCTGTGCAGCCGACAGACCAAGCGTCTTCGACACTTCGCTGAGCATCGGCGCCATGCTCGACAGCGCCGGGCGCAGGTTCAGCGCCACCAGGATCAGCCCCAGCAGCAACAGCCACGGCCGCCGCAGAATCGGATGACTTTGCTGGACCTGTTCGTCATCGGCCTCGGCATCGATCAGCAGCTCTTCGAGCTCCGCCGTGCGTTTGGGCTGTGTGATGTTACGGTTACTGGCAGGCATGGTTTTCTCGGTTTCAAGGTTCATTGATCAACTGCCTCGACAGGGCTTTGGCCCGTTCCGGGTCACGTTGCTCGACGGCATCCAGCAGTTCGATATGAAGATCGAACACCTCTTGGCGTCGTGGAGTGATGCTCAGGGTCTGGCGCAATTGCGCGCCGACGATGCTGGAAAAGTAGCGATACAGCTCGCTGAGGGTCGGGTTGTGCGCGGCGTCGACCAGCCGGCGGTGAAACACCAGGTCGCAGGCGATGTAACTGTCGAGATCGCCGTGGTAGTGACTGCCGCTGATGCCCAAGGCCTCGCGCAGCGCCGCCAGGTCTTCGTCGGTGCGGCGCAATGCGGCCAGGCCGATGGCTTCGACTTCCAGAATGTGCCGGGTTTCCCGGGCTTGTTCGTGGGTGCACCGGGACAACGCCTTCAGGGTGTCCAGCGGATCGAGCACGGCCCGCAAGTAACTGCCGTCTCCCTGGCGAATCTCGATCAACCCGGAAAACGCCAGCACGCGCATGGCTTCGCGCACGGTATTGCGGCTGATGCCCAACTCGGAAGACAACTCCGGCTCGGTGGGCAGGCGTTGGCCGACTGTCCAGACGCCTTGGTTAATACGTAGACGCAGTTGATCCAGGGCCTGATCGACCAAGGACCGCTTAACCAGTGGAGAAATTTCGGACATAAGGCTCACCATTTCATCCAATCATAGGATGAATTTATTGACACCTTAGTCAGGTTTATCCGAAAAGACAACCGCTGCAAACCTGCAATCAGGAAAAGGCCAGGCTATTTCCAACTCAGATATAGACCTTTCCCACAACAGCCAGTCCCTTATTCCGATAGTTCAATGCAGTACTCGCTTAATAGACTTCTTGTCTCCTGGGCACGGCGTGCCTTGGAGCGTTTCAACGCCTTCGGATCTCGTTATCGATAAGGAATACGCTATGCAAGAAGTCAACTATGGCCGCAAAACCGACTCCTCGTTCTTTCTGGAGCCGGCCCCTGATCTGGTCGCCGTACGTACCCTCCCCGGCGCTCCTGCCCTTGCCGACACCAGCGCCATCGCGTCAATGGAGGAAGCGCAGTTGGTGATGCGCTTCGAATCCTCAGGTCTGAGCGTTTTCAAGTTGCCCACCCAAGGAAGCGATCTGCAAGCCTGCAAGCGTTGTTTGCGCAATTTGCCCGTTGTGCGCTTTGCCGGCAGCGTATTGGTGACGCCGGGCACACTGGAACCGGTGATCTATACCGAGAATATGTTCATCAAGTTCGTGGATGCCCTGACTTCTCAAGACTGCGAAACGGTCATTAAAAGTGCCGGTCTTACAATCAAGCAACAGCTCGACTACGCACAAAATGCTTACTTCGTGACTCCTGGCGAAGGCAGCGGAACCCAGGTCTTCAGCCAAGCGCTTTGCTTGCTCGAACACGCGGACGTGGAGTACTGCCATCCGGAACTGCTGACTCAACGCCGCTCACGCACCATTCACCCCAATCAGTGGCACCTGAAAAAAACTACCGTGACCTATCAGTATGAAATCGATGCCAGCGCCAACGTCGAAGCCGCGCACGCTTTGAGCCAGGGCGAGAATGTGGTGATTGCCGTCATCGACGATGCCTTTGATATTGACCATCCTGAATTTTCCTCAGCCGATAAAATCGTTGCCCCCAGGAGCTTCAGAAACCCCAGACAACCCAGCAATGACCCGCGCCCTCAGGACAGTGACGAAAGCCATGGCACCGCAGCCGCCGGCGTCGCCTGTGCCGACGGTCTGCATGGCGCAAGTGGCGTGGCGCCGAAAGCCCGCTTAATGCCAATCAGCCTGGGGGATAGCGACTCCCTCGGAGGACAAGCCGAAGCCAACGCATTCGTCTGGGCTGTCCGCAACGGCGCGGACATCATCAGTTGCAGTTGGGGTCCACCGGACGGAAACTGGGCCGACCCCTCGGACCCTGCCCATGACGAAGTCCACCGCTTGCCCGCCAATATTCGCCTGGCTATCGACTATGCGGCGATCAGGGGACGCAAGGGCAAAGGCTGCCCGATCTTCTTCGCCGCAGGAAACGGCAATGAAAGTGTCGATAACGACGGTTATGCCAGTCATACCAATGTCATCGCCGTCGCCGCCTGTAACGACCACAATCGCCGCAGCGCCTACAGTGATTACGGCAAAGCTATCTGGTGCGCGTTCCCCAGCGATCATGAACACCATCCGGACGCAAACTTCGAGCCTGCCAGTTCTGCCCCTCGCACCCGGGGCATATGGACAACTGACCTGCGCGGACGCAATGGCTACAACGACAAATCCCCCGGACAAGGTGACCCGTGGGGCAACTACACAGAGAATTTTGGCGGCACGTCGAGTGCCTGCCCGGGGCTGCCGGCGTGGCTGCGCTGATCCTGTCGGCCAACCCCGCGCTGACGCGTGAGGAGGTTCGCTCGATCCTTGCCGCCTGTTGCGACAAGATCACGCACCCTCAGGATGGAGAGCTGGGCAAATACGACCAGAATGGCCATAGCCATTATTACGGCCATGGAAGACTCAATGCCTTGAAGGCAGTGCGTTTGGCCCTGGACAAAACGCCCGCCTGACTCCGGGGTTCAGGCAAAAAAACCCGGAGCAAGTCCGGGTTTTTTCATTGCAAAGTGTCGATCAATGCAGGATCTGGCTCAGGAACAGCTTGGTCCGATCATTCTGCGGGTTGTCGAAGAAGTCGTTCGGCGCAGCCTGTTCGACGATTTCGCCTTTGTCCATGAAGATCACGCGATTGGCCACGGTGCGGGCGAAGCCCATTTCGTGGGTTACGCAGAGCATGGTCATACCGTCTTCGGCCAGGCCGATCATGGTGTCCAGCACCTCTTTCACCATCTCGGGGTCGAGTGCCGAGGTCGGTTCATCGAACAGCATGATTTTCGGTTTCATGCACAGGGCACGGGCAATCGCCACACGCTGTTGCTGACCGCCGGACAGTTGCCCCGGGAATTTATGCGCCTGCTCCGGAATGCGTACGCGTTCCAGGTAGTGCATGGCGATTTCTTCGGCCTTGCGTTTCGGCATCTTGCGCACCCACATAGGTGCCAGGGTGCAGTTCTGCAGGATGGTCAGGTGCGGGAACAGGTTGAAGTGCTGGAACACCATGCCAACTTCGCGGCGGATCGCTTCGATCTGCTTGAGGTCGTTGGTCAGTTCCACGCCATCGACCACGATGCGGCCCTGCTGGTGTTCTTCCAGGCGATTGAGGCAACGGATGGTGGTCGATTTGCCGGAACCCGATGGGCCGCACAGGACGATACGCTCGCCCTGCTTGACGTTCAGGTTGATGTCTTTCAACACGTGGAACTGGCCGTACCACTTGTTCACGCCCTGCATCTGAATAATGCCTTCAGGGCTCACAGGCTGTTTGATCGCTTCACTCATAAACTACGCTCCTAACGCTTGTGGCCAGTGTCCAGCTTACGTTCCAAATGCATGGAGTAGCGGGACATACCAAAACAGAAAATCCAGAACACCAGGGCCGCGAACACATAGCCTTCGGTGGCCATGCCCAGCCATTTCGGGTCGGCGGCGGCTTGCTTGACGCTGTTGAGCAGGTCGAACAGGCCGATGATGATCACCAGGCTTGTGTCCTTGAACAGCGCAATGAAGGTGTTGACGATGCCCGGGATCACCAGCTTCAGGGCTTGCGGCAGAATCACCAGGCCCATGCTGCGCCAGTAACCAAGGCCCATCGCTGCAGCCGCTTCGTACTGACCTTTAGGGATCGCTTGCAGACCACCGCGCACCACTTCGGCCACGTAGGCCGACTGGAACAGGATCACGCCAATCAGTGCCCGCAGCAGTTTGTCGAAGTTCATGCCTTCAGGCAGGAACAACGGCAGCATCACCGAGGACATGAACAGCACCGTGATCAACGGCACGCCGCGCCAGAACTCGATGAAGGTCACGCAGACCACTCGAATCGCCGGCATGTTCGAACGACGCCCCAGCGCCAGGATGATCCCCAGCGGCAGCGCACCGGCGATACCGACGGTAGCGATGACCAGGGTCAGCATCAGGCCGCCCCACTGGCTGGTCGCGACGTTGGTCAGGCCAAAGATCCCGCCATGCAACAGGAAGTAGGAAATGATCGGGAACGCCACCAGGAAGCTCAGCCCGTACACCGCTTTACGGTGAAAGCGCGAGATGAACAGGGGGGCCACGCCGATAACCGCCAGCCACACGGTCAGGTCCACACGCCAGCGCAGTTCCGGCGGGTAGTAGCCGTACATGAACTGGCCGAAACGCTGCTGGATGAACACCCAGCAGGCGCCGTCCTTGGTGCAGTCGGCGCGGGTCGTGCCGACCCAGTTGGCGTCCAGGATCGCCCAATGCAGCAGCGGCGGAACCACCAGGTAGATCAGGTAGAACGCGAACAGGGTCAGCAGGGTGTTGATCCAGCTGGAGAACATGTTGGCGCGCATCCACGCCACCACACCGATGCTGCTGTGAGGGGGTGGCATGTCAGGTTTGAAAGTATGGGATGTCATGTGCGCTTCCTCACCGCTCGATCAGCGCAATGCGCTTGTTGTACCAGTTCATCAGCAGGGAAATGCTGATACTGATCGCCAGGTACACGCTCATGGTGATGGCAATAACCTCGATCGCCTGCCCGGTCTGGTTCAGCACCGTACCGGCAAACAACGAGACCATTTCCGGATAACCGATACCGGCCGCCAGCGAGGAGTTCTTCGCCAGGTTCAGGTATTGGCTGGTCAGTGGCGGGATGATCACGCGCAGAGCTTGCGGGATGATCACCTTGCGCAGGGTCGGGCCGTTGCGCAGCCCGAGGGAACGTGCCGCTTCGGTCTGGCCGTGGCTGACCGACTTGATGCCCGAACGCACGATCTCGGCGATAAACGCCGCGGTGTACACGGTCAGGGCCAGGGTCAGCGCCAGCAGTTCGGGGATCAATACCCAGCCACCGACAAAGTTGAAGCCTTGCAGCTTGGGCAGTTCCCAGTGCAACGGCGCGCCGAAGATCAATGCGCAGAGCGCCGGGATCACCACGATGATCGCCAGCCCCACCCAGAACTTGTGGAACGGTACGCCGGTGGCTTCGAAACGCTTGTTGGCCCAGCGGCACATCATCACGATGGCAACAATGGCTATCACGACGCTGATCGCGAATGCCCAGAACCCACTCGACATTTGCGCGGCCGGCATGTTCAGGCCACGGCTGCTGACAAAGAAGGTGTCGCCGAAGTTATGGCTGGCACGCGGCCCCGGCATGGTCAGGAACACCGCGAAGTACCAGAACAGGATTTGCAGCAGCGGCGGTATGTTACGGAAGACCTCCACGTAAACCGTCGCCAGCTTGCTGACGATCCAGTTCGGCGACAGCCGTGCCACGCCAACGATGAAACCGAGGAGGGTCGCCAGGACCACGCCAATGACGGTCACCAGCAACGTGTTAAGCAGGCCAATGACAAACACCCGGGCATAGGTGTCCGATTCGGTGTAGTCGATCAGGTGTTGAGCGATGCCGAACCCGGCACTGCGATCCAGAAAGCTGAAGCCGGAGGTAATCCCCCGGTGTTGAAGGTTGGTTTGCGTATTGTTGAACAGGTACCAGCCCATCGCGACGACCGCGACAATCGTGATGATCTGGAAGAGCCACGCACGCACTTTTGGATCGCTGAGGCTGAGCCTCTGCTTTGGTGCGCCGATTGATTTTTGCATGAAGTGCCCCGCAAAGAATGGAACAGAACATCACCCGGTGGTTGGCCCACCGGGTGATAGAACCATCAGCGCACTGGTGGTGCGTATTGAATGCCGCCGTTGGTCCACAGCGCATTCAGGCCACGGTCGATTTCCAGCGGAGTGCTCTTGCCGAGGTTTTTCTCGAAGATTTCGCCGTAGTTACCGACTTGGGAAACGATCTTGACGACCCAGTCCTTCGGCAGCTTCAGGTCTTTGCCGTATTCGCCGTCAGCACCCAACATACGGGCAACATCCGGGTTCTTGGTCGACTTGGCTTCTTCAAGCACGTTTTTCGAGGTGATACCGGCTTCTTCGGTGTTCAGCAGCGCGTAGCCAACCCAGCGAACGATCGCCAGCCATTCGTCATCGCCATTACGCACGACAGGGCCCAGCGGCTCCTTGGAGATGGTTTCCGGCAGCACGACGTAGTCTTTTGGCGAAGCCAGCTTGCTGCGCTGTGCGTACAGCTGCGACTTGTCGGAGGTCAGAACGTCGCAACGACCGGATTCCAGCGACTTGGCGCTTTCATCGGAGGTGTCGAAAGTGATCGGGGTGTACTTCAGGCCGTTGGCGCGGAAGTAGTCGGACACGTTCAGCTCGGTGGTGGTACCGGCCTGGATGCAGATGGTCGCGCCATCCAGTTCCTTGGCACTTTTCACGCCCAGCTTGCTGTTGGCCAGGAAGCCCACGCCGTCGTAGTAAGTGATGAAACCAGGGAATTTCAAGCCCATGCCCGCGTCACGGGAGCTGGTCATGGTGGTGTTACGCGAAAGGATGTCGATTTCGCCGGACTGCAACGCGGTGAAGCGCTCCTTGGCGTTCAACTGGCTGAATTTGACCTTGGTGGCGTCGCCGAAAACGGCAGCTGCCACAGCGCGGCAGACGTCAGCGTCGATCCCGAGGATCTTGCCGGTGGAATCCGGAACCGAGAAGCCCGGCAAACCGTCGCTCACGCCGCACTGTACGAAACCTTTCTTCTGCACTGCATCCAGGGTTGCACCCGCCTGAGCGAACCCACTGACACCGAGCACTGCGGCTGCAGTCACGATGGCCAGGGTGGATTTCAACATTTTCATTCAAACCTCCAGTTTTGCTCTTGTTGTGTCGGAGCGTGAGTCCCGTCGCACCCTTTTGAGGCGTTGTTGACCCGTGTTGGCTTTTTTTGGGGTCAACCGACATAAGACTTTAGCTATGAGTCTAGTAGGAGAAAATCCACATCATGGATAACTCACTTCTCACCAATCGGCCGAACGGGCTGTAGCCCTTTCACGTTCGCTAAGCCCGTAACGGCCACTGGCGAACATCCATCACCGGATTCTTTGCTATCCCGTCGTCAGCAGTACACTGATAGTGTTACCGCCAGGCACGAGATTGGTTGCACAGGTTTTCCCATAGCAAAGCCCGTACCACACCGAACGCTTAAGCGATTCAGCGACAGGTCAATAGCAAAACTTGTAGCCTTGCGACATCTTCTTAACTGATCAACGCGGTACGCACTCACATCACGCACTTAATGAGAGCGCCCGCACATTATTGGAGCAACCATGACCCAGCCCTTGATTCTTCAGCCCGGCAAGCCCGTAGACGCCTGCGTTATCTGGCTGCACGGCCTGGGCGCCGATCGCTATGACTTTCTGCCAGTGGCCGAAGCCCTGCAGGAAAGCTTGTTGACCACCCGTTTCGTTCTGCCCCAGGCGCCGACTCGCGCTGTCACTATCAACGGCGGCTACGAGATGCCGAGCTGGTACGACATATTGGCCATGAACCCGGCGCGCGCCATCAGCTGCGAGCAGCTGGATGAGTCGGCAAACAGGGTCATTGAACTGATCGAAGAGCAGCGAGCCAGCGGAATAGACGCCTCGCGGATCTTCCTGGCCGGTTTTTCCCAGGGGGGCGCGGTGGTGTTGCACAGCGCTTTCCTGAAATGGCAGGGAGCCCTGGGTGGCGTACTCGCCCTGTCTACTTATGCACCGACATTCAGTGATGAACTGGAGCTTTCAGCCAGCCAGCAGCGCATTCCGGTGCTGTGCGTGCACGGCCAGTACGATGACGTGGTTCAGAACGCCATGGGCCGCAGCGCTTACGAGCATTTAAAGCTGCGTGGTGTCACCGTGACATGGCAGGAATACCCAATGGGTCACGAAGTGTTACCCGAAGAAATTCGCGACATTGGCGTCTGGCTGGCCGAGCGTTTGCGTTAACTCTTTATATGAAACGAACCTCCTTTAGCCTCCTTTGATCATCCCGCTACGCCGCGCCCGATTCTTGCATTACACTGGCCGGCGTACATTCCTTAACCAATTGATGAGATGACCGTGCTCAAAGCACTCAAAAAAATGTTCGGTAAGAGCGAGGCTGAGCAGCTCGCGCCAGTCGCCAGCGCTCCGTCTCACACACCCAGCCACCGCACCGACGGTCATCAGCCTGGCCGGACCGCAGCCGCAGCGGCACCGAAACACGAGCCGGTGACCACACCGGCCGCCCCACCTGTCGAGGCCATCGCCGTAGAGCAACCGCTCATCGAAGCGCCGAAACCTGCAAAACCGCGTCGCGAACCGAAGCCCAAGGCACCGGTTATTCCCTGGAAACTCGAAGACTTCGCCGTCGACCCCATGGAAGGCAAGACCCGCTTCCACGATTTCAAGCTCGCGCCTGAACTGATGCACGCCATCCAGGACCTCGGGTTCCCGTACTGCACGCCGATCCAGGCGCAAGTCCTCGGTTTCACCCTGGCCGGCAAAGACGCCATCGGGCGCGCCCAGACCGGCACCGGCAAAACCGCAGCGTTCCTGATTTCGATCATCACGCAACTGCTGGAAACCCCGCCGCCGAAAGAACGCTACATGGGTGAACCGCGGGCGCTGATCATCGCGCCGACCCGCGAACTGGTGGTGCAGATCGCCAAGGACGCCGCCGACCTGACCAAGTACACCGGCCTCAACGTCATGACGTTTGTTGGCGGCATGGACTTCGACAAGCAGCTCAAGCACCTCGAAGCCCGTCACTGCGACATCCTTGTCGCCACCCGGGCCGTTTGCTGGACTTCAACCAGCGCGGCGACGTGCACCTGGACATGGTCGAAGTCATGGTCCTGGACGAGGCCGACCGGATGCTCGACATGGGTTTCATCCCACAAGTGCGCCAGATTATTCGCCAGACCCCGCCGAAAAACGAGCGTCAGACGCTGCTGTTCTCCGCGACCTTCACCGAAGACGTGATGAACCTGGCCAAGCAATGGACCACCGAGCCGTCGATCGTCGAAATCGAAGCGCAGAACGTGGCCAGCGAAAACGTCGAGCAACACATCTACGCCGTAGCGGGTGCCGACAAGTACAAGCTGCTTTACAACCTGGTCACCGACAACGGTTGGGAGCGAGTGATGGTCTTCGCCAACCGCAAGGATGAAGTGCGGCGCATCGAAGAACGCCTGGTACGCGATGGCGTCAACGCCGCGCAACTGTCAGGCGACGTGCCGCAGCACAAGCGGATCAAGACCCTGGAAGGTTTCCGCGAAGGCAAGATCCGCGTGCTGGTCGCCACCGATGTTGCCGGTCGCGGCATCCACATCGACGGCATCAGCCACGTGATCAACTTCACCCTGCCGGAAGTCCCGGACGACTACGTACACCGCATCGGTCGTACCGGTCGCGCGGGTGCCGATGGCGTGTCCATCAGCTTTGCCGGTGAAGATGACTCCTACCAGCTACCGTCCATCGAGGCGCTGCTGGGTAAAAAAATCAGCTGTGAAACGCCACCGACGCATCTGCTGCGGGCGGTTGAGCGCAAGCGTCCGTAAATCGGAACGTACTGAAAGAGGCGCAGCCGGCAACGGACTGCGCTTTTTTTCGCCCGGCTTTTTTCAACAGGAGCTTGCCCAAGACAACTAAAAGTCCATAATGGACAAATTAGTTTACTTGTCACTCCCGGAGCCGACCATGTCCAGTACGCCTTACGTGATCACCCAACCCCAGGCCCGCGAACTATTGGCACAGGTCGACGTGCCGAAGATCCTGCGCAAGCTGTTCCGCGACCTGGCCGCCGGGCAAGCCGTGCAACCGGCGCAGCAACTGGTGGAATTCCCGAAGGGTGCCGGCGACTTCATCAACTACCTGGGGGTGTTGGCGGAGGATGGGGTTTACGGGGTCAAGACTTCGCCTTACATCGTGCGCGAGCAAGGCCCGCTGGTAACGGCGTGGACGTTGTTGATGTCGATGCAAACCGGCCAGCCGTTGATGCTCTGCGACGCCGCCGAGCTGACCACCGCTCGTACTGCCGCAACCACCGCCGTGGCCGTCGACGCTCTCGCCCCGCTGAAGGCCCGGCGCCTGGCGATTATCGGCAGCGGCAAAGTGGCTCAAGCCCACCTGCATTACGTGAAGGATCTGCGGGACTGGCAGAGCATCAGCCTGTACTCGCCCGGCTTGAGCGAACTGGAACCGCAAGCCTTGGCACGACTCAAGGGCCTCGATTCCCGACTGACCCTGGTCGACAGTCGTGAAGCCGCCATTCATGACGCCGATGTGATCATGCTCTGCACGTCCTCCGCCGGCCCGGTGATTGATCCGTCGAGACTGACCAGACCGGCGCTGATCACCTCAATCAGTACCAATGCTCCCCGCGCCCACGAAGTGCCGCCCCAGAGCCTCAATGACATGCAGGTGTTCTGCGACTATCGTCAGACCACCCCGGCTCGGCCGGTGAAATGCTGATAGCCGGCGAACAACATGGCTGGGACAAAAGCGCGATTGTTGGCGACCTGCCCGAGTTGCTCAGCGACAGGGTCCTGCGCCCCGGTTATGACCGTCATGTGTTCTTCCGCTCCATCGGCCTGGGCCTGGAAGACATCGCACTGGCCAATGCGATCTACCAACTAAACCGCTAACCCCACAAACCCTGTAGGAGCTGTCGAGTGAAACGAGGCTGCGATCTTTTGATCTTGACCTCAAAAGCACAATCAAAAGATCGCAGCCTCGTTTCACTCGACAGCTCCTACAGTCCCACAGGTTTCTCCGAAATTTCAGCATTTTCGCCCCACAGGAGACGTTCATGAGCCAGGCAGATTTCATCATTATCGGCGGCGGGATTGCCGGCGCTTCCACCGGTTTCTGGCTGTCGCAGCACGGGCGGGTCATTGTGCTGGAACGCGAATCCCATCCGGCCTATCACTCCACCGGACGTTCGGCGGCGCTGTACACCGCCGCTTACGGCACGCCACAGGTGCGCGCGCTGACCCAGGCCAGTCGCGACTTCTTCGACACCCCGCCTGCAGGTTTCTGCGAACACCCGCTGCTGACTCCGCGCGGCGAGATGACCGTGGACTTCACCGGCGACCCGGCCGAACTGAACAATCAATACCTGAGCGCCAAAGCTACTGTGCCGCAGATGCAATTGCTCAGCGCCGACGAAGCCTGCGCACGCCTGCCGATCCTGCGCCGGGAAAAAGTCCATGGTGCGATCTATGACCCGACCGCCAGCGACATCGACACCGATGCCTTGCATCAGGGGTATCTGCGAGGCATCCGCCGCCACAACGGAGAAGTCCACACCGACAATGAAGTGCTGCGCCTGACCCGTGACGCCGAAGGCCTGTGGCACGTGCAAACCAACGACCAGACCTTCAGCGCACCTGTCATCATCAATGCCGCGGGCGCCTGGGCCGATAAAATCGGCGCGCTGGCCGGCGCCACGTCGCTGGGTTTGCAACCCAAGCGCCGTGCGGCGTTTATCTTCCCCGGCCCGGAAGGCGTGGACATCCACCACTGGCCAATGCTGGTGGCCCTCGACGAATCCTTCTACATGAAACCCGATGCCGGCATGTTCCTCGGCTCGCCCGCCAACGCCGACCCGGTGGAACCGCATGACGTACAGCCCGAAGAGCTGGACATCGCCATGGGCATCTACCAGATCGAAGAAGCCACCACCCTGACCATCCGCCGTCCGACCCGCACCTGGGCCGGCCTGCGCAGTTTCGTGCGTGACGGCGATTTGCTCTGTGGCTTCGATCCGCAGGTGCCGGGGCTGTTCTGGGTCGCCGCACAAGGCGGCTACGGCATCCAGACCTCGCCGGCCATGGGCCAGGCAAGCGCTGCACTGGTTCGCGGTGAAGACTTGCCCGAGCAACTCAGCCGTTTCGGCCTGGACGCCGCGATGCTCTCCCCTGCGCGCCTGGGTTGAACCCCGGACTTGGGTGACGTGTCGACCCGATTGCGGCAAACTTCCAGCGCCCTTTTTGATAGGGCGCTGACGTTGCCTGGAGCTCCCTGTATGAACGCCCCCGAAAAAGACCCGGCCCTGGACAACTACCGGGCGATTGCCGACGCGATCGCTACCCTGTTCTTTCCGCACGCCGAGGTCGTACTGCACGATCTGCGCACGCAAAAATCGATTACATCGCCAACAACCTGTCGAAACGGGAAATCGGCGATGACGCGGCACTGGAGGACATGCTCAGCGAGGAGGTCAGCGAACGAAACATCGGACCTTACGAAAAGCTCAATTGGGACGGCCAGAAGATTCGCAGCCTCAGCAGTGTGCTGCGCGACAGCGACGGCCATCCGCTGGCGGTGCTGTGCATCAATCTGAATATTTCGCTGTTCGAGAATGCCAAGGCTGCGCTGGATTTATTCCTGTCGCCGACCAAGTTGATTCCGCAACCCGACTCACTGTTTCGCGATGACTGGCAGGAACGAATCAATACCTTCCTGCATGCCTGGCTGCGCGAACGTCAGTTGAGCCTGAATGTGCTGAGCCGCGACCACAAACGCGAGCTGGTACTGGCGCTGCACGCCGAAGGGGCTTTCAAGGGCAAAAGCGCCTCCAACTATGTGGCCAATGTGCTGAACATGGGGCGGGCGACGGTGTACAAGCATTTGAAGGAATTGAAGGGCTGAAGATCAAAAGATCGCTGGCTTCGCCAGCTCCTACAGGGGAATGCGTTCCAATGTAGGAGCTGGCGAAGCCTGCGATCTTTTATTGATCAGTCGCCGTAGATATCGGACTTGAAATACTTGTCGGAAATCTTCTGGTATTCACCACTCGCGCGAATCCCGTCGATGGCGGTGTTCAATTCGCTGACCAACGCGGTATTGCCCTTGCGTACCGCAATCCCCGCGCCCTCGCCCACGTATTTCGGATCCTTTAGCTCCGGCCCGACAAACGCATAGCCTTTGCCTCGCGGCATCGACAGGAAGTCACTCAGCGGAATGGTGTCGGCAAAAATCGCATCGAGGCGGCCGGCCGCCAGGTCCATGTAGATTTCTTCGTTGTTACCGTAGCGCTTGACGTTGATGCCCTTCGGCTCGAACACCTCGGTGGCGTAACGGTCGGTGGTGGTGGCGCGCTGCACGCCAATCGTCTTGCCCTTGAGGCTGGCGTAATTGTCATCCACTACCGCACCGTCCTTCATCACCAGACGCGACGAAGTAAAGTAGTACTTGTGGCTGAAGTCCACGGACCTCTTGCGGTCTTCGTTAATGGTCATGGACGACAGCGCCATGTCGATTTTCTTCACTTTGAGGGAAGGAATCAGACCGTCGAATTCACCTTCGACCCAGATGCACTTGACCTTCATCTGCGCGCACAAGGCGTTACCGATGTCGTAGTCGAAACCGACGATTTCGCCCTTGTCGGTTTTCGAAGCGAACGGTGGATACGCCGCTTCAATGCCGATGCGCAGGGTTTGATCGGCGGCGAACGCAGTGCTGCACGCCAACAGGCTCAGGGCCAGACCGGTAATGAGGGGGAATTTCTTCATGTTCATTCTCTCGCGGGTTGTTGTTGGTTTGGCAAGACAGAAGAAAGAGCAGCAACGGGTGAGGCGTTTTTTGTACTTATAATTCCATACTGGACTTTTGTGTATAAATCGTCAATCGGGTGTGCGCAGATCGGCCATGCCTTTGATCGGGAGGTGAGCCTGGGGGATTTGGGGGTTGCTGATGGCCTCTTCGCGAGCAAGCCCGCTCCCACATTGGGATGCGTTTCCCTGTGGGAGCGGGCTTGCTCGCGAAGGCGGACTGACAGCCAACAAAGAAACAACTGACCGCTTAATTCTTCCAGCGATCCGCCGCCGCATGATCGCTGCCCCGCCCCTCCACCCAACGCGGCCCGTCGCTGGTGGTTTCTTTCTTCCAGAACGGCGCGCGGGTTTTCAGGTAGTCCATGACGAACGCGCAGGCATCGAATGCGGCCTGACGGTGGGCGCTGGCGGCACCGACGAAGACGATCGGCTCACCCGGTTCCAGGGCGCCGATGCGGTGCAGCACTTCAAGCTTGAGCAACGGCCAGCGTTGCTCGGCCTCGACGGCGATCTTGCCCAAGGCCTTTTCAGTCATGCCTGGATAGTGCTCGAGAAACATCCCGGCGACATCGAGCCCGTCATTGAAGTCGCGCACGTAGCCGACAAAACTCACCACCGCACCGACGCCGACATTGGCGGCGTGCATGGCGTTGACTTCAGCGCCCGGGTCGAACGCCGTGGACTGCACGCGAATCGCCATGCTCAGCCCCCGGTCACAGTCGGAAAGAACGCCACTTCATCACCCTCAACCACTGGCTCGTCGAGCTGGCAGAGGTCTTCGTTGCGGGCGCACATCAGGTTTTGCTCGCTCAGTACCTCGGCACCGTCGCGCTTGGCCAGCAATGCACGCACGTCATCCACGGTGGCGAAATCGCCTTCAACCTTGACCGAGTCCACGCCCAGCGCTTCACGGTAGCGAGCGAAAAACTTCACCGTAAGCTTCATGACGGATCGGCCTGGAAATGGCCGCTCTTGCCGCCGACCTTCTCCAGCAATCGCACGCTTTCGATGGTCATGCCACGGTCCACGGCCTTGCACATGTCATAGATGGTCAGCGCCGCGACGCTGGCAGCGGTCAAGGCTTCCATCTCGACACCGGTCTGCCCGGACAGCTTGCAACGGGCGACGATGCGCACGGTGTCGTCGCCTTCGGCACTGAGCTCGACCTTGACGCCGGTCAGCATCAACGGATGACACAGGGGAATCAGATCGCTGGTTTTCTTCGCCGCCTGAATGCCGGCAATGCGCGCCACGGCGAACACATCACCCTTGGGGTGACCGCCGCTGACGATCATCTGCAGGGTTTCGGGCAGCATGCGCACCAGCGCTTGGGCCGTCGCTTCACGGAACGTCACGGCTTTTTCAGTGACGTCGACCATGTTGGCGCGACCTTGGGAATCGAGATGAGTCAGCACGGGGTTACTCCTGATCAGGAACCACGATTGTAAACCTGCGGGTCAAATTTTCGCACGCTTGATTATGTGTCCACCCCAGAACCCACGTAGGAGCTGCCGAAGGCTGCGATCTTTTGATCTTCGCCCTTTAAACAGCAAGATCAAAAGATCGCAGCCTTCGGCAGCTCCTACAGGGGAGTTTTGCCAGGCATGAAAATGGGGGGATTTTGTGGGGCATAAAAAACCGGGCGGCTTTTAAGGCCGCCCGGTATTGGTGAAGCGGTTATAAATGGGTTTCGGCGTATTCGGCCAGAATCGAACGAGGCACCCCTTGCAGGGTGATGTGTACACCGTTGGGGAAATCCTTGAAGCGTTCGGTCAGGTACGTAAGTCCCGAGCTGGTCGCGGACAGGTAAGGGGTGTCGATCTGTGCCAGGTTGCCCAGGCACACCACTTTGGAACCGGCGCCGGCACGGGTGATGATGGTTTTCATCTGGTGCGGCGTGAGGTTCTGGCATTCATCGATCAAGATCAGGCTCTGCTGGAAGCTCCGGCCCCGAATGTAGTTGAGGGATTTGAACTGCAACGGCACTTTGCTGAGGATGTAGTCGACGCTGCCATGGGTGTTTTCGTCATCCATGTGCAAGGCTTCGAGGTTGTCGGTGATGGCGCCCAGCCAAGGCTCCATTTTTTCCGCTTCGGTGCCGGGCAGGAATCCGATCTCCTGGTCCAGGCCCTGCACGCTGCGGGTGGCGATGATCCGGCGATAGCGTTTGCTGACCATGGTCTGCTCGATCGCTGCGGCCAGGGCCAGGATGGTTTTACCGGAACCGGCCGCGCCGGACAGGTTGACCAGATGGATATCCGGATCGAGCAAGGCGTACAGCGCCAGGCTTTGATAGATGTCACGCGGTTTCAGGCCCCAGGCCTCCTGGTGCAACAGGGGTTCCTGATGCAGGTCGAGAATCAGCAGCCGGTCTTCTTCGATCTCCTTGATCCAGCCGACAAAGCCCTGTTCGTCGATGATGAACTCATTGATGTGCACCGCCGGCAGGTTGTCGATCAGCTTCACCTGGTGCCAGGTGCGTCCATGATCCTGACGGGTCTCGACCTTGCTCACCAGGTCCCAGAAGGAGCCGGTCATGTTGTGGTAGCCGTTGGGCAGCAGCGATACGTCGTCAACCAGTTGATCGGTGCTGTAGTCCTCGGCCGCAATCCCGCAGGCCCGGGCCTTGAGGCGCATGTTGATGTCTTTGGTGACCAGCACAACGGGCAGCTTGGGTTCGCGCGCGTGCAAGTCAATCAACTGGTTGATGATGATGTTGTCGTTCAGGTGCTCGGGCAGAATGATATTCGGCTCAGCGCGCTTGCTCATCAGAATTGACAGCAAACCCTTGGGCCCACTCTTGCCGCGCTGGATCGGTACACCGAGTTCGACGTCTTCGGGGCTGGCCTCGCCCAGGGTCTTGTCGATCAGGCGAATGGCCTGACGGCATTCGGCCGCAACGCTGTGATGCCCGCTCTTGAGCTTGTCCAGCTCTTCAAGCACGGTCATCGGGATTGCAACGTGGTGTTCTTCGAAGTTAAGCAGGGCGTTTGGATCGTGAATCAGTACGTTGGTATCGAGTACATAAAGGATTGGCTGGTTGGAGGAAGAACTACGTCCGTGATCATCCATACTCGGTCACCTTTGTGGGAGCCAGTCGACGCAATACCGTGACAGTGCTGCGCCTCGAAGTGGCCACCGAATTCACCTGCGAGGATTCAAGTGAACTGCAAACAAGTAGGGTCTTGGAAGACGCCACCTGTGTTGCAGGTTTCGGCGGTCTATCTTCGTAATACTCCAAAACCTGTGACAGGAAAAAGCACTTTGACGTTTTTTTGAAGTTTATTTTTCAGAGTGACGAATAGCCCTTGGCGTGCAGGCATTGTGCCGTTAAAGTCGGAAGTCCGCCTGCATCGAAATTCTCTCAAAAATCACCCCGCCCGGCCCTCTGCCCCAATGTTTGCGGGCCTTTTCAGTTTTCAGCGAAACGCACCCTGACAGTCTTCCCAACCGATCCCGCTTTGCGCCGTTTGCGTGATGAGCCAGGGCATCGACGTTTTCACTGCATCCTGCTTCACGTTGAAATTGATCACGCCATGGCGCCACAGCAACATCAGCGTCAGCACCCGCTGGGCACTCTGGCTGCCCTTGAGCTTGCCGGCACCGTCCTGGGGATCGATGTCCCACAGCGCCACCTGCAACCCCTGCGACTCGAAGAAGCCCTGCGCATCGGAGCGACGCTGGCCATCGGGCGGACGAAACAGCGGCACGTAATTCTCCGGCAGTTTGTTTTTCACCAGTTCGACACTGCGCCTCACCGAGTCCTGCCAGTCTTGCCAATGGCTATGGGAACGGAACTCCCAGCCCTGCACGCCAATGCATTGCTGTGAATACAGCGCTTGCAGGCCAGACACCGAACGCTCGGCCAAACGGGCCTGAATGTCCTTGCCGAGGACGAAGAAGGTGCCGTTCATGCTCGACTTGCGCAGGTACTCGGTCGCCCAGGCCGTGTTGTCCGGGATGGCGTTGGCCGCGCTGTCGAAGGTCAGCAAAAACAACCGGTCATGCATCTCGTCGCCGTTGCGCTCATAGTCGCCAAAACGATCGATTTCACTGCTGGTTTGCGGGAACAGCGCGGCCTTGCGCATTTGCTCGTCCAGGTACTGGGCATGGAACAGTCGGCTCGGCTCGGCCCACTTGGTGTAATAGCTGTCATCGCTGACCTGGAACTTGGCAGCTTGCTCGCGCAGGGTCGGCAGGTCCTCGACCAGGAAACAGAACGATGCATCCTGATCACAACTCTGCTGGGCGAAGTTGTAGTTGGCCAGCAGACGCTGCCACATACGTTCACGCAGGCTGTTGACCGAGTCCAGATTGATCGTGCGCAGGGCCAGGCGCTGGGCCAGGCCGGCCTCATCCAGGGATTCGCTGGCCAGCAGGACACGGGCGAACATGAGGATTTCGGCGCGGGACGCAACGTCGAACAAGGTCGGGCTGGTGAGTTGTTCTGGCCAGGTGCTGCGATCAAGGGTCGCCACATCGCCCGGCGCCGCCATGGCACCAAAGCTCAATAGCCAGGCCGAGAATAAAAAAACGATACGCAATGGGATGTCTCCATAACAAAACCCGCGCGGCACTATATCGCGGGAAGATCAAAAGATCGCAGCCTCGCTTCGCTCGACAGCTCCTACAAAGTCCGATTTCACTCCATTCTCACGCCAACCCGGTCCCGTAGGAGCTGCCGAGCGAAGCGAGGCTGCGATCTTGTTCCATGACACCACCGATCACCTATGACACCCATAGCTGGAGTCAACAAGAACAACCCCCTAGAATCACCCCCACGATTAAAGGAGACGACTTCATGCTGATGGTGATTTCCCCCGCCAAGACCCTCGATTACGAAACACCGCCGGCCACCCAGCGCTTTACCCAGCCGCAATACCTGGACCATTCCCAGGAACTGATCCTGCAACTGCGCGACCTCACGCCGGCGCAGATCAGCGAGCTGATGCACGTCTCCGACAAGATCGGCGGGCTCAACGCCGCGCGCTTCGGCAGCTGGACCCCGGCATTTACCGCGCAAAACGCCAAGCAGGCACTGCTGGCCTTCAAGGGCGACGTGTACACCGGCCTGAACGCCCAGACCTTCAGCGAAGCCGACTTCGATTACGCCCAGCAGCATTTGCGCATGCTGTCCGGCCTGTACGGCCTGCTGCGCCCGCTGGACCTGATGATGCCCTATCGGCTGGAGATGGGTACCAAGCTGGCGAATGCCCGTGGCAAGGACCTGTACGCCTTCTGGGGCACACGGATCAGCGAATGGTTGAACGAAGCGCTGGCCGGCCAGGGCGACGACGTGCTGCTGAATCTGGCGTCCAACGAGTACTTCTCGGCGGTCAAACGCAGCGCCTTGAACGCACGCATCATTAATACCGAGTTCAAGGACCTGAAAAACGGCCAGTACAAGATCATCAGCTTCTACGCCAAGAAGGCCCGCGGGATGATGAGCCGTTTTGTCATCGAAGAGCGCATCAACGACCCGGCCGCCCTCAAGCAGTTCGATGTCCAGGGTTATCGCTACAGCGCCGAACAGTCCAAACCGGACAACCTGGTATTCCTGCGCGATCACGCGCCGGAGTAACGCACTTATTCGGCGCACGACGCTCGTCGTGCGCCACCGTCTGATCGCATAACAACCCCCTCTTTTCGCCGGATTATTGGCGTCAAAAATACAACACACCCATTCTTAAATTTTATTTCACTCGACAACCCTCGTTTTTTTCAGTAGTGGCACCAGATTTTTTTATCGGTAGTGGCACTTACCCATCTAATTCAACAACAACCCTTTATATAAAGGCCCAAATGGTAAGTGCTATCAATATGAAAGTAGTGCCATCTTTTTCAATATTTCAAGAAATTTCAGAATTCGCGATGGGCGGGCTGGAACTATGTCCAAATGCGTAGCTCATACCACCGGTAACGATTCTCACAGAGCTTGTAAGAGATAACTTACGCAGAGACGAGACTCATGCAGCAAAGTTGTCATATTAACTTTCGCCGCCGAGCCTTTTATTTGGGAAATACATAAAGGACAGGAGATATGCACCATTACTATCCCCTACAAGGCCAAGGCTGCGCCCCAATAAAAATGCTCATCTGAGTATTGAAACGCTTGATTTAACTGGCTTTTAGCCAAGCATCGAGTGCGAAAGACCTTTGCACGAACATCTTCTGAACAGGGGATGGGCGGCATTACAGGGCACACCATAATAATAAGGCCACGTTGCGCACCTCTTGAGTGCACTTATTTAGTCGCTCGAAACTTAGTCTGCCTGCACGCGGCACTGTGGCACCTGTAAGCCGCACTTTCGAGTGCACTATCACCGCTGAACACCATTAACTCCGGCCATCTAATGGCTTGATAATTACAGAGGTAAATGCGATGCGCATCAGCATATTTGGTTTGGGTTACGTCGGTGCAGTATGTGCCGGTTGCCTGTCTGCACGTGGCCATGACGTCATTGGCGTAGATGTCGCCAAAGACAAGATCGATATGATCAACGCCGGCAAATCGCCGATCGTTGAACCGGGTTTGAGCGAGCTTCTGGCCAAAGGTATCGAGACCGGCCGTCTGCGCGGTACCACCAACTTCGCAGAAGCGATTCGCGACACCGACGTGTCGATGATCTGCGTCGGTACGCCGAGCAAGAAGAATGGCGACCTGGAGCTGAACTACATCGAAGCCGTGTGCCGCGAGATCGGTTTTGTCCTGCGTGACAAGACCTCCCGCCACACCATCGTAGTTCGCAGCACCGTACTGCCAGGCACCGTGGCCAACGTAGTGATCCCGATTCTCGAAGACTGCTCTGGCAAGAAAGCAGGCGTCGATTTCGGTGTGGCGGTCAACCCTGAGTTCCTGCGTGAAAGCACTGCAATTGCCGACTACGACCTGCCACCAATGACCGTCATCGGCGAGTTCGACACCGCCAGCGGCGACGTGCTGCAAGCCCTGTACGAAGAACTCGACGCGCCGATCATCCGCAAGGACATCGCGGTTGCCGAGATGATCAAGTACACCTGCAACGTGTGGCACGCCACCAAGGTGACCTTTGCCAACGAGATCGGCAACATCGCCAAGGCTGTCGGCGTCGATGGTCGTGAAGTAATGGAAGTGGTCTGCCAGGACAAAACCCTGAACCTGTCGCAGTACTACATGCGTCCGGGCTTTGCTTTCGGCGGCTCTTGCCTGCCCAAAGACGTGCGCGCCCTGACCTTCCGCGCCAGTTCCCTGGACGTTGACGCGCCGCTGCTCAACTCGCTGATGCGCAGCAACGTGTCGCAAGTGCAGAACGCCTTCGACATCGTTTCCAGCCACGACAAACGCAAAGTCGCCCTGCTGGGCCTGAGCTTCAAGGCCGGTACCGATGACCTGCGCGAAAGCCCATTGGTGGATCTGGCGGAAATGCTGATCGGCAAGGGTTACGACCTGAGCATCTACGACAGCAACGTCGAATACGCCCGTGTCCACGGCGCGAACAAGGACTACATCGAGTCCAAGATCCCGCACGTCTCGTCCTTGCTCAACTCCGACTTCGACGAAGTGATCAACAACTGCGACGTGATCATCCTCGGCAACCGTGACGAGAAATTCCGCGCCCTGGCGCAAAAGGCTCCACACGGCAAGCAAGTGGTCGACCTGGTCGGTTTCATGTCTCAAGCCACCAGCGTCACCGATCGCACCGAAGGCATCTGCTGGTAAAGCACAAGGCTGTGCGGCGACGCGCAACAACTGTGCGAACCCGTCGTAGGAGCTGACGAGTGCAACGAGGCTGCGATCTTTCCCGGGCCACTTGAGTCCTGAGTGAACCCAAAGACAAAGATCAAAAGATCGCAGCCTTCGGCAGCTCCTACACAGGTTCACCGAGTTCCGAGTGAACCCGAAAAGATCAAAAGATCGGTGTTACCCGTGACCTTGCAAGTTTTTTGTAAGCCTGCCTTAACCCCATCGGGCCACCCCACAGGCTCGCCCGAGATAGAGACGGATGCAGATTATGCACAGGCTAAAGCACGGCCTACTTCAGGCCGCCGGTTGGCTGTTTTACCTAAGTTTATTGATGGGCATCGCCATGGCGTTGCCTGCGTCGACGTTCGACTCCGAGTCGAAGGACTTCATCTTCCTGATTGGTTTCATCGGGATCTGGCGTTACTCGATGGGTGCCACGCATTTTGTGCGCGGCATGATTTTTCTGTACATCGTCTACCCGCACCTGCGGCGCAAAGTGCGCAAGCTGGGTAAAGCGGCAGACCCGTCCCATGTGTACCTGATGGTCACCAGTTTTCGCATCGATGCACTGACCACCGCCCAGGTCTACAGCTCGGTGATTCGCGAAGCGATTGACTGCGGCCTGCCCGCCACCATGGTCTGCTCCATCGTCGAAATGTCCGATGAGCTGCTGGTGAAGAGCCTTTGGTCCCGGATGAATCCGCCGGATCGGGTCAAGCTCGACTTCGTGCGGATTCCCGGCACCGGCAAGCGCGATGGCCTGGCCTACGGTTTCCGCGCCATCTCCCGCCACCTGCCGGACGACCGCGCAGTGGTTGCAGTGATCGATGGCGACACCGTGCTCGCCCCAGGCGTCGTGCTCAAGACCGTGCCGTGGTTCCAGCTGTTCGGCAATGTCGGCGGCCTGACCACCAACGAGTTCTGCGAAGTGCGCGGCGGCTACGTCATGGCGCAATGGCACAAACTGCGGTTCGCCCAGCGCCACATCAACATGTGCTCGATGGCCCTGTCCAAGCGCGTCCTGACCATGACCGGGCGGATGTCGGTATTCCGCGCCACCGTTGTGACCGACCCGGACTTCATCGCCGACGTGGAAAGCGACTCGCTGCAACACTGGCGCCTGGGCCGCTTCAAGTTCCTGACCGGTGATGACAAGTCGAGCTGGTTCAGCCTGATGCGCCTGGGTTACGACACCTTCTACGTACCGGACGCCGCGATCCACACCGTGGAACACCCGCCGGAAAAAAGCTTCCTAAAGGCCAGCCGCAAACTGATGTTCCGCTGGTACGGCAACAACCTGCGCCAGAACTCCCGCGCCCTGGGCCTGGGGATGAAACGCCTCGGCCTGTTCACCTCGGTGGTGCTGTTTGACCAACGCGTATCGATGTGGACCTCATTGCTGGGCCTGACCGTGGCGATCATCGCCAGCTTCAAATACGGCGGCGCGTTCATCCTCGCCTACCTGCTGTGGATTGGTATCACCCGCCTGATCCTGACCTTGCTGCTGTCGTGCTCCGGCCACCGGATCGGCCCGGCCTACCCGATCATTCTTTATTACAACCAGATCGTCGGCGCGCTGGTGAAGATCTACGTGTTCTTCCGTCTCGACCAACAATCCTGGACTCGCCAGGACACCAAACTGACCCGTGATCTCGCCAGCTTTCAACGTTGGTTCAACACCTGGTCGTCTCGGACCATGACCTTCTCCGCCGGCAGCATTTTTGTCGCCGTGCTGCTGATGATGGTCTGACCGCCCCCTTATTGAATTAGCCAGGAAATAGCCCATATGAATACCGCCGTGAACACTAACGTAGTGCATGAATCCGAAGCCCAGCGCCAGCACGCCCGAGTCAAACTCCCGGCCAAGCTGCGCTTTTTCGGGACCACCGGTGCACCGCTCGAAGCGCGGGTCGAAGACCTTTCCGCCGGGGGCCTGTGCTTTAACGCCGGCACCCAGAAAGCCCTGACCGTCGGTGAAGTGCACAAGGCTCGCCTGCAATTCGTGATCGACAACCTGGGCCTGGCGATGGACGTGGAGTTGCAGATCCGCTCCTACGATCGCCAGACCGGCCGTACCGGTTGCCAGTTCCAGAACCTGGAAACCCAGGACATCTCGACCCTGCGCCACCTGATCACCTCGCACCTGGCCGGCGACATCGTCAGCATGGGTGAAGTGCTGGCAACGCTGCAGCGTGACAACTTCACCAAGGCGCGCAAGGTCAAGGATGGCGGCCACGGCATGACCCCGTTCGGTCGTCTGCGAGCCGTGACTTTCAGCTTCGCGATCTTCCTCGTCGGCCTCGCCGCTTTCGGTTTCATCTTCAAGTCGGTGTACGGCATGTACTTCGTCAGCCACGCCCAGGCCGGCATCGTCAGCGTCCCGGGCATGAACATCACCATGCCGCGCGACGGCACTGTGCAGAGCCTGATCAAAGCCGACGGCGTGGCCGCCAAAGGCGCACCGCTGGCAACGTTCAGCACCAGCATGCTCGATGTACTCAAGGGCCATCTGGACGAAGAGCAGTTGCAACCGGCCAAGGTTGAAGAACTGTTCGGCAAGCAAATGACCGGCACCCTGACTTCGCCGTGCGATTGCACCGTGGCCCAGCAACTGGTCGCCGACGGTCAGTACGCCAGCAAGGGCGATGTGATCTTCAACCTGGTGCCGCGCAACAGCGAAGCCAACGTTGATGCGCGCTTCTCCTATCGCCAGTTCGGCGATGTGCGTCCAGGAGCCCCGGTAACCTTCCAGGTCGCCGGCGAAGACAAGACCCGCACCGGCAAGATCGTCAGCAGCACCAGCCTGAAAAGCGCCGACCTGTCCTCCGACATCCGCGTACAGATCAAGCCTGACGAGCCGCTGGACACCACCCTCGCCGGTCGCCCGGTGGAAGTGAACAGCGATCGTGGCCCGAACCTGAACTGGCTGATCGACAAAGCCATGGCCGCCGGTCTTTAAGTCGAGGACATGCCTGTGACCATCCAAAAAATCCTGAACACACCGCAGTCCCTGTGGGAGCGGGCTTGCTCGCGAAAGGGTCAACTCGGTTTGTCTGATACACCGCAGCGCCTGCTTCGCGAGCAAGCCCGCTCCCACATGGGCTCACTCTGTGCCGTAGCATTGGCCGTGAGCCTGGTCGGTTGCGCCGGCCTGCCCGACCAACGCCTGGCCAACGAAGCCCTCAAGCGCGGCGACACCGCGCTGGCACAGCAGAATTACCAGCAACTGGCGGCCATGGGTTACACCGAAGCCCAGGTCGGGCTCGCGGATATTCAGGTCGACAGCCGTGACCCGGTCCAAATGAAACTGGCCGAGGCGACTTACCGCGCCGCGGCCGACACCTCGCCCCGCGCCCAGGCTCGTCTGGGTCGTCTGCTGGTGGCCAAGCCCGGCTCGACCGAAGCCGAACAGCACGAAGCCGAAGGCCTGTTGAAAAAAGCCTCGGCCAATGGCGAAGGCAACACCCTGATCCCGCTGGCAATGTTGTACCTGCAATATCCCCACAGTTTCCCGAACATCAACGCCCAGCAGCAAATCAGCCAATGGCGCGCCGAAGGCAAACCGGAAGCGGGCCTGGCCCAAGTGCTGCTCTATCGCACCCAAGGCACTTACGACCAGCACCTGGATGAAGTCGAATCCATCTGCAAAGCCGCGCTGAACACCACCGATGTCTGCTACGTCGAACTGGCCACGGTTTATCAGAAAAAAGCCGAGCCAGAAAAACAAGCCGAGCTGATCAAGCAGATGCAAGCCGCTCATGCGCGTGGCACGGTTTCCGCTCAGCGAGTGGACAGCGTAGCCCGCGTACTGGGTGATGCGACCCTCGGCAAGACCGACGAGAAAACCGCGCAGTCGCTGCTCGAAGGCATCGCTCCTGGCTACCCCGCGTCGTGGGTCAGCCTGGCGCAGTTGCTCTACGACTTCCCGGAGCTCGGTGACATCGACACGATGATGAAGTACCTGGACAACGGTCGCGCGGCGGATCAACCCCGCGCAGAACTGTTGCTGGGCAAGCTCTACTACGAAGGCAAATGGGTGCCGGCGGACGCCAAGGTCGCCGAAGAACACTTCCAGAAAGCCGTCGGCCGCGAAGTCGCCGCCGATTACTACCTCGGCCAGATTTACCGTCGTGGATACCTGGGCAAAGTCTATTCGCAGAAGGCCCTGGATCACCTGCTGACCGCTGCGCGCAACGGCCAGAACAGCGCCGATTTCGCCATCGCCCAACTGTTTTCCCAAGGCAAGGGCACTAAGCCCAACCCGCTCAACGCTTACGTCTTCAGTCAGTTGGCCAAGGCTCAGGACACCCCGCAAGCCAATGAGCTTGCGACAACATTAGAAGCCCAACTGCCGCCTGCCCAGCTCGCCGAGGCCCAACGCCTGTTGAAACAAGAACAGGCCGTTCGCGGTGCCTCGAGCCAGAACAAGCTGGATTTGCATGCCCTGCAAGAAGAAGACGGCGAGGAATCCCTATGAAGTTGAATCCATTTGTACAGGCCGGCATTGGCCTGACATTCGCCCTGCTGTGGTCGTGTCCGACCCTGGCAGCCATGACCGAAGCCAAGAACTACGGCCTGGAAGTGAAGATCACCGGCCAGTCCGAAGATGACGCCGACCTCGGCACCGCGCCCGGCGGCGACGTCAATGGCATCGGCCTCGACCTGCGTCCATGGGTCTACGGTGAACGCGGTGCTTGGAGCGCCTACGCCATGGGTCAAGCCGTGACGTCCACCGACATCATCGAAACCGACACCCTGCAACAGGCCGACGACGTCAACCAGACCAGCAACAGCGGTGATCGCACGTCGAAGAAAAACTACCTGGCCATGCGCGAGTTCTGGGTCGGCTACAGCGGCCTCACGCCTTACCCCGGCGAGATGCTCAAGTTCGGTCGCCAACGCCTGCGCAATGACGACGGCCAATGGCGCGACACCAACATCGAAGCCCTGAACTGGACCTTCGACACCACCCTGTTGCGCGCCAACGCCGGTGTCGCCGAACGCTTCAGCGAATACCGCACCGACTTGAAAGAGCTGGCACCAAAAGACAAGGATCGCCTGCACACCTACGCCGATGCGGCGTACCAGTGGACGCCGGGCAACTGGGTCGGCATTCGCGGTCATCACACCCACGATGACGGCAAGCTCGACTACCCGGAACCGGGCGTAGCCGGCGACTCGCTGGACAAGAAACAGAACGGCGACCTCACCTGGCTTGGCCTCACCGCCGACAGCGACGCCTACAACTGGCGCAACACCAATACGGTTAATTACTGGGGCAGCATCACCGGCATGAGCGGCGACACCGACACGGTCAACGCACTCAACGCACTCAACGCCGATGGCACCCGCCCGGCCGAAGCCAAGCGTGGTGAAGACCTCAATGGCTGGGCCACCGATATCGGCGTGCGCCTGCGCCTCGATCCGCAATGGCAAGTCGGTGCAGCGTATGCCCGCGCCAGCGCCGATTACGAACAGAACGGCCTGGAAAGCAACCGCTCGAACTACACCGGTACTCGCTCGCGGGTTCACCGTTTCGGCGAAGCCTTCCGTGGCGAAATGAACAACATGCAAACCGCAACCCTGTTCGGTTCGTGGATGCTCAACGACGAATACGACGCCAGCCTGATCTACCACAAGTTCTGGCGCGTGGACGGCAACAAACCGGTGGGCAGCAACGGCATCAACGCCGTCCAGAACAACACCGACGACGCCACCGGCGCGATCCTCTCCAGCACCTCGCTGCCCTTGGAAGATGGCAACAAAGACCTCGGTCAGGAAATGGACCTGGTGGTCACCAAGTACTTCAAGCAAGGGCTGTTGCCCGCCGCTTTGAGCCAGTCGATCGATGAGCCTTCGGCCCTGGTGCGTTTCCGTGGCGGCGTGTTCAAGCCCGGCGATGCCTATGGCAAACAAGTTGATTCGTACATGCACCGCGCGTTCATCGACGTGATCTGGCGCTTCTGATGCGAACCGCGAAGGGAGTCCCCGACATGACCCATCCGAAGAGAGGCTCGATCACCTTGCTGGCCGGCGCGATGTTGCTGGCCAGCTCGGTGGCCTTCGCCAATGCGGAACCGGCTGCGCCTGTGCAAAAAGGCCAACCGGCGACCCTGGCCAAGGGCTTGCAGCAAGCCAAGACCTACACCGTCAGCAGCGCACCGACCGCGCCGCTGGACCTGGCCGCACCGAAACTGCCAGACCTGTCCGGCTACACCGCGGAGGCCATTGCCGCAAAAATCGTCCGCACCAAACCGGGCAAGATCAGCGTGCGCCGGATGATGCAGGAAGACGCCTTGAAGGACTTCATCGGCGGCGACAACAAGATGGCCGAGTGGGTGGTGCGTCAGCACGGCATCCCGCAGGCGATCTTCGTCGACGACGGTTACATGAACCTCAAGGACCTGGCCAAGAAAGAGCCGAAGTATTTCAGCGAAACCTCGCCGGGTGTGTTCCTGGCGAAGTTGCCGATCGTGGTCGGCCGCAAAGGAATCCTCGAAATCGATAAACAAACCCAGGAATTGCGCCTGTCCCAAGAGGCTGGTTCGTTTCTGGTCAACGACGGCCAGTTGTTTGTGCGTGACACCAAAATCACTGGGTGGAGCGAGAAAAACAACGGCCCGGCGGCCTTCCGCGATCCGAAGGAATTCCGTCCGTTCCTGCTGTCCTGGGGCGGCACCGAGACCTACATCGTCAACAGCAAGATCGCCAGTTTCGGCTACGCCAACAGTAAGTCCTACGGCGTGAGTATTTCCCAATACACGCCGAACATGGCCAAAGTGCTCAAGCGTCCTGAACCGACAGGCTGGATCGTCGGCTCCGAGTTCTCGGACATGTGGTACGGCTTCTACTGTTACGAAACCCGCGACTTCGTGGTCAAGGGCAACACCTACAAAGACAACATCGTCTACGGCATTGACCCGCATGACCGTTCCCACGGTTTGATCATTGCCGACAACACCGTTCACGGGACCAAGAAGAAGCACGGGATCATTATTTCCCGTGAGGTCAACGACAGCTTCATCTTCAACAACCGCAGCTACGACAACCACCTCTCGGGGCTGGTGATCGACCGTAACAGCGTGAACAACCTGATCGCCTACAACGAGATCTACAAGAACCACACCGACGGCATCACCCTCTACGAGAGTGGCGACAACCTGTTGTGGGGCAACAAGGTGATCAGCAACAAGCGCCACGGCATCCGGATTCGTAACAGCGTGAATATTCGCCTCTACGAAAACCTTGCCCTGGCCAACGGCCTGACCGGCGTCTACGGCCACATCAAGGACCTGAGCGACACCGACCGGGACATCAAGCTCGACCCGTTCGACGCCCAGGTGTCGCTGATCGTGGTCGGTGGCGAACTGGCCGGTAACGGCAGCGGACCGCTGGCCATCGACTCGCCGCTAAGCGTCGAGTTGTATCGCGTGTCCATGCTCGCGCCGACCAAATCCAGCGGCATCAGCTTCAACGGGATTCTTGGCGACCGTCAGGATGAAATTCTCGACCTGCTGGTGCGCCAGCAGAAAGCCGTGCTGATCGACCCTGTCGAACGCCAGACCGAAATGCGGGACTGAGGATAATTTTATGCACCCACACTTGATCAAATTACTCAGCCTGTCGGCCCTGACCGCCGGCATTCTTGCGGCCAGCGCCGGTGCCCGTGCCGACGATGGCGCCGCCAGCGCAACGGCGCCGAAGTTCACCGCCGACCCGTGCTGCAACCTGTGCCCGGAAGCCCACGACGCGAAGAACTACACCACCCGGTATCAGCAGAATTTCACCACGCTGGTACAGGCCCAGGGTGACTGGTTGTTCCGTACGCAAGAAGACTTGCGCACCGAGTTCGACACCTCCCCCGCCGGCTACAAACGCATGAAAGAACTGCACGACGCGTTCAAGAGCAAAGGTGTGGAACTGGTGGTCGTCTACCAGCCAACCCGTGGTTTGGTGAATCGCAACAAGCTCAACCCGCAAGACAAGGCCAAGTACGATTTCGACAAGGCCCTGAAGAATTACAAGACCATGCTCGGCCGTTTCGCCGCCATGGGCTACACCGTGCCGGACCTGTCGCCGCTGACCAACGAAACGCTGCCCGACACCCTGCCGGCCCACGACTTCTACTTCCGCGGTGACCAACACTGGACGCCGTATGGCGCCCAGCGCACGGCGAAAATCGTCGGTGAGCAAATCAAGAAAATGCCGGCCTTCGCCGACGTGCCCAAGCGCGAATTCGAGAGCCATAAGTCGGGTCGCATGGGTAAGACCGGAACATTGCACAACATGGCCGGTCAACTCTGTGGCACGAGCTACGCGATCCAGTACATGGATCAGTTCACCACGGAGCCCAAGGGCGAAGCGGCCGATGGCGATCTGTTCGGTGACTCCGGCAACCCGCAGATCACCCTGGTCGGCACCAGCCACAGTGGCAAGAACTACAACTTCGCCGGTTTCCTCGAAGAGGCCATCGGTGCCGACATCCTCAACGTGGCGTTCCCTGGCGGTGGCCTGGAAGGTTCGATGCTGCAGTACCTGGGCAGCGAAGAGTTCCAGAAAAAACCACCGAAGATTCTGATCTGGGAATTCTCGCCGCTCTATCGCCTCGACCAGGAAACCATCTACCGCCAGATGATGGCGCTGCTGGACAACGGTTGCGAAGGCAAGGAAACACAGATGACCGGCAGCACCACATTGAAGCCGGGCAAAAACGAATTGATGGTCAACAGCAAGAACCTGAACCTGCTGAACGGCGGTCATCAGGTCGACATCCAGTTCGCCGACGCGTCGGTGAAAGTCCTGCACGCCACCCTCTGGTACATGAACGGTCGCCACGAGGACATCAAAATCGAAAAACCGGAAACCTCCGACACTGACGGGCGTTTCGCCTTTGAGTTACGCACCGACGAAGACTGGGCCTCGCAGAATTTGCTGGCCGTCGAAGTCGAAGGCCCTGAAGCGGGTGCCGCGCCACAAAAAGTCGAAGCGAAAATCTGCAAACGCAACGTGTTCCCTGGCGCTGAGCAACACACCGCTCAAGCCGGACAATGAGGCTACCTCTTATGACATGCATGCAAACCCGAACGCTGAAAAAGTTACTCGCCCCTTCCCTGCTGACGCTGGCGATGTTCGCCGGCGCCACCCAGGCCGCCGCGCCACTGCGCCCGCCACAGGGTTACTTCGCGCCGATTGAAAAAATGAAGACCGGCGGCGACAGCGAAGGCTGCGATGCAATGCCGGCGCCGTATACCGGCCCGCTGCAATTTCGCAGCAAATACGAAGGCTCCGACAAGGCCCGTTCGACCCTGAACGTGCAGTCGGAAAAAGCCTTCCGCGACACCACGTCCGACATCACCAAACTGGAACGCGGCACCAGCAAGCGCGTGATGCAGTTCATGCGTGACGGTCGTCCGGAACAACTCGAGTGCACGCTCAACTGGCTGACGGCCTGGGCCAAGGCGGATGCGTTGATGTCCAAGGACTTCAACCACACCGGCAAGTCGATGCGTAAATGGGCGTTGGGCAGCATGGCGTCTTCGTACATTCGCCTTAAGTTCTCCGACTCGCATCCGTTGGCGAACCACCAGCAAGAGTCGCAGTTGATCGAAGCCTGGTTCAGCAAAATGGCCGACCAGGTCGTCAGCGATTGGGACAACCTGCCCCTCGACAAAACCAACAATCACTCGTACTGGTCCGCCTGGTCGGTGATGGCAACGTCCATCGCCACCAACCGCCGCGACCTGTTCGACTGGTCGGTGAAGGAATACAAAGTCGGCGCCAATCAGGTCGACGCCGATGGCTTCCTGCCGAACGAACTCAAGCGCCAGCAACGCGCCCTCTCCTATCACAACTACGCCCTGCCGCCGCTGTCGATGATCGCCAGTTTTGCCTTGGTCAACGGGGTGGATTTGCGTCAGGAAAACAACAGCGCGCTTAAACGCCTGGGTGATCGTGTGCTTTCCGGTGTGAAAGATCCGCAAGAGTTCGAGAAAAAGAACGGCAAGGAACAGGACATGAAAGACCTCAAGGTCGACTCGAAATTCGCCTGGCTCGAACCGTTCTGCACGCTCTACACCTGCGCGCCGGATGTGCTGGCGCAGAAGCACAAGATGCAGCCGTTCAAGACGTTTCGTTTGGGTGGGGATTTGACCAAGGTCTACGACCCGGCCAACGAGAAAGGTAACAAAGGCTCCTAGAGCCAAACACAAAACCCTGTAGGAGCAAGGTTTGCCCGCGATGGCAGTAACGCGGTACAGCAGATGAACCGAGTCATCGTTCATCGCGGGCAAGCCTTGCTCCTACAGGGAATCGCGTGTGATGTGCCCCCCGGTTTGCGGTGGGGGGTTTGGGGGGGCCGTTGGCCCTTGACTGTTGGTTAAACATGGAGAGATCGGGATGGTATTTTCGTCCAATGTGTTCCTGTTTTTGTTCTTGCCGATCTTTCTCGGTTTGTACTACTTGAGCGGGATTCGCTATCGCAACCTGCTACTGCTGGTCGCCAGCTACGTGTTCTATGCCTGGTGGCGCGTGGACTTCCTCGCGCTGTTCGCCGCCGTCACGCTGTGGAACTACTGGATCGGCCTCAAAGTCGGTGCCGCGGGCGTGCGGACCAAACCGGCCCAGCGCTGGTTGCTGCTGGGCGTGGCCGTCGACCTGTGCATTCTCGGCTACTTCAAGTACGCCAACTTCGGCGTCGACAGCATCAACGCGATGATGACCTCGGTCGGCCTGTCGCCGTTCATCCTGACCCACGTGCTGTTGCCGATCGGTATCTCGTTCTACATCTTCGAGTCCATCAGCTACATCATCGACGTCTACCGCGGTGATACCCCGGCGACCCGTAACCTGATCGACTTCGCGGCGTTCGTGGCGATTTTCCCGCACTTGATTGCCGGCCCGGTGTTGCGTTTCCGCGACCTCGCCGACCAGTTCAACAACCGCACCCACACCCTCGACAAGTTTTCCGAAGGCTGCACGCGGTTCATGCAGGGTTTCATCAAGAAGGTCTTCATCGCCGACACCCTCGCGGTGGTGGCCGACCATTGCTTCGCCTTGCAAGCCCCGACCACGGGTGATGCCTGGCTCGGCGCCCTGGCCTACACCGCGCAACTGTATTTCGACTTCTCCGGCTACAGCGACATGGCCATCGGCCTGGGCTTGATGATGGGTTTCCGCTTCATGGAAAACTTCAAGCAGCCGTACATCAGCCAGTCGATCACCGAGTTCTGGCGGCGCTGGCACATCAGCCTGTCCACCTGGCTGCGTGACTACCTGTACATCACCCTCGGCGGTAACCGTAAAGGGACGTTGATGACTTATCGCAACCTGTTCCTGACCATGCTCCTCGGTGGTCTGTGGCACGGCGCGAACATCACCTACATCGTCTGGGGTGCGTGGCACGGCATGTGGCTGGCAATCGAAAAGGCCCTGGGCCTGAACACCTCGCCGCGCAGCATCAACCCGATCCGTTGGGCGCTGACCTTCCTGCTGGTGGTGATGGGCTGGGTGATCTTCCGTTCGGAAAACCTGCACGTTGCCGCTCGCATGTACGGCGCGATGTTCAGCTTCGGCGAATGGTCACTGTCGGAACTCAACCAGGCCAGCCTCACCGGCCTGCAAGTGGCGACGCTGATCGTGGCCTATATGACCCTGGCGTTCTTCGGCATTCGTGACTTCTACACCAACCGTCCGCCGGAAAAAACCAAGCCTGCCGTGAACGTCGAGACCGATGGCCCGGCAAGCGCAACCCCTGGAATGATCAAAGCCGTACCGGGCGACAACCCGGCCAGCATCCACGAACCGGGCTACACCGTCGGCGTTGAAGCCACCGTGCAACCGGCTTACTGGACCGCTGACTGGTCGCGCTACGTGATGCGCACGCTGGTACTGGTGTTGTTCATCGCCTCGATTTTCAAACTCTCGGCGCAAAGCTTCTCGCCGTTCCTTTACTTCCAGTTCTGAGGGATCTGACCATGACCCGCTCATTACGCATCCTCTACATCGCCCTGTTCCTGCTGACGCTGTTCGCCTTGGGCGTTTGGTCGACGCGCAGTTTCTTCGGTTTCAACACCAGTGCCGAAACCACGGTGCTCAACGGTCGCTGGACCAAAGCCGTAGAGACGCACTATGACGCCGAGTTCCCGATCAAGCGCCTGGGCACCAACCTCTGGGCGGCGCTGGATTTCAAACTGTTCAACGAAGGCCGTCCGGGCGTGGTGCTCGGTCGCGATCAATGGTTGTACAGCGATGAAGAATTCAATCCGATCGTCAATGAAGAGCTGAACCTGCAAGGCAACTACGCGCTGGTCGAAGGCGTACGCCAAACCTTGAAAGCCAAAGGCGTGAAACTGGTGATGGCGATTGTCCCGGCCAAGGTTCGCCTGTACCCGGAACACCTGGGTGAAGTGAAACCGGCGAGCATCCACGCCAACCTCTACCAGGACTTCCATGCACGTGTGGCGGCCGACAAGATCCTCGCCCCCGACCTTCTCGGCCCGTTTCAACAAGCCAAGCAAAGCGGTCAGCAAGTGTTCCTGCGCACCGACACTCACTGGACCCCGGAAGGCGCGCAAATCGCCGCCGAGCAACTGGCCAGGACCATCGCCACGAAAACTCCGCTCAGTGGTCAGCCGCAGAACTTCGTCACCGAAGCGGCGGAGAAAGTCACCCACAAGGGCGACCTGCGACTGTTCCTGCCGCTGGATCCGCTGTTTGAAAACCTGATGCCGGCGACCGAGCCGCTGCAGAAGCGCAACACCGTGGCGGCTGACGATCAGCCGGCCGGTGATGACGCCCTGTTCGCCAACAACGAAGTGCCGGTGGCCCTGATCGGCACCAGCTACAGCGCCAACCCGAACTGGAACTTCGTCGGGGCGCTGAAACAAGCGCTGCACAGCGACGTGGTCAATTACTCCGAAGACGGTCATGGCCCGATCCTGCCGATGCTCACCTACCTGGAAAGTGATGCTTTCAAGAACAGCCCGCCACAGGTGCTGATCTGGGAGTTTCCTGAACGTTATCTGCCTGTGAACAACGAAATCGGTGACGCCGACCCGCAGTGGGTCGCAGCGCTTAAAGAAGCCGGCGTTCGCCAACAAAACGTAGCTGTAACCACTAAATCCGAGACGCCCGACCGGGCGCAAAACTGAAAGAGAGGTACACCCATGACTTTCACTACTACGTATCAAAGTCTCGCCAAGACCTTTGCTCTCGTCGCGGGCATGAGCGTGTTGTCGATGTCTGCCTTTGCTGGCGACGCCGCACTCTACGGCCCGACCGCGCCGAAAGGTTCGACCTTCGTGCGGATCTACAACGCCGGTAACGCTGAAGTCAGTGCCACCGTCGGCACCACCGCGCTGAGCGATGTGGCGCCACTGGCCAGCACTGATTTCAGCTTCATGCCGGGCGGCGACTACAGCGCCAAAGTCGGCAGCCAGAGCCTGCCGGTGAAACTCGCCGGCGACCACTATTACACCCTGGTCAACAACGCCAGCGGCGCGCCACAACTGATCGAAGAGCCGCCGTTCAAGAACAAGCAGAAATCCCTGGTTCGCGTGCAGAACCTGAGCGACAAGGCCCTGACCCTGAAAACCGCCGACGGCAAGACTGAAGTGATTCCGTCGGTCGCAGCCAAGGGCCGTGGCGAGCGTGAAATCAACCCGGTCAAAGTCAGCCTGGCCCTGTACGACGGCGCGACCAAAGTGGGCGACGTAAAACCGGTGGCCCTGGAACGCGGTGAAGCGGCCGTGCTGTACGTCACCGGCAGCGGCAGCAGCCTGTCGCCAGTCTGGGTAAAACGCCCGGTTTCGACGCGCTAAAGATTTTCGGAGGGTCAACACCGCCCCACGGGACCGACCTTGAAACACGGTCCCCGTAGGAGCTGCCGCAGGCTGCGATCTTTTGGCGTCCTCAATGACGCCGAAGATCAAAAGATCGCAGCCTTCGGCAGCTCCTACACGGGCAGCGTCGACCTTCTGATGCGGAATAAGAACAAGAGTGAAACGACAGAACGCAGTAGCTCTAACCAATCGATTTTAAGGAGTAACAACATGATTCCGGTAATCTTGTCAGGTGGTAGCGGCTCACGTCTTTGGCCGCTTTCGCGTAAACAGTTCCCCAAACAGTTCCTGGCCTTGACCGGCGAGCACACACTGTTCCAGCAAACCCTGGAACGCCTGGTGTTCGAGGGCATGGACACCCCGATCGTGGTCTGCAACAAGGACCACCGCTTCATCGTCAACGAGCAACTGAGCGCCCGTAAGCTGCAAGTGCAGCGCATCCTGATGGAACCGTTCGGTCGCAACACCGCACCGGCGGTAGCCCTGACCGCGATGATGCTGGTCAATGAAGGTCGCGACGAGTTGATGCTGGTGCTGCCGGCCGACCACGTGCTGGAAGACCAGAAAGCCCTGCAACGCGCGTTGGCCCTGGCCACCGTCGCTGCCGAAAACGGCGAAATGGTGCTGTTCGGCGTACCGGCCACCAAACCGGAAACCGGTTACGGCTACATCAAGTCGACCAATGATTCGCTGCTGCCCGAAGGCGTCAGCCGCGTGTCGCATTTTGTTGAAAAACCCGACGTCAAACGCGCCACCGAATACGTTGAGTCCGGCGGTTATTTCTGGAACAGCGGCATGTTCCTGTTCCGCGCCAGCCGCTTCCTCGAAGAGCTGAAAAAGCATGACCCGGACATCTACGACACCTGCCTGTTGACGCTTGAGCGCAGTGAGCAAGATGCCGACACCATCACCTTTGACGAAGCCACCTTCGCCTGTTGCCCGGACAACTCCATCGACTATGCGGTGATGGAAAAAACCCAGCGCGCCTGCGTCGTGCCGCTGACAGCCGGCTGGAGTGATGTCGGTTGCTGGGCGTCGCTGTGGGAAGTGAATGAAAAAGACGCCAACGGCAACGTCTCCAAAGGCGACGTGGTTATCCAGGACAGCCGAAACTGCATGATCCACGGCAACGGCAAACTGGTGTCGGTGATCGGCCTGGAAAACATCGTGGTCGTCGAAACCAAGGACGCCATGATGATCGCCCACAAGGACTCGGTCCAAGGCGTGAAGCAAATGGTCAACACCCTCAACGAGCAGGGCCGCAGCGAAACCCAGAACCACTGCGAAGTCTATCGTCCGTGGGGTTCCTACGACTCGGTGGACATGGGCGGGCGCTTCCAGGTCAAGCACATCTCGGTCAAGCCGGGCGCGTGCCTGTCGCTGCAAATGCACCACCACCGTGCCGAACACTGGATCGTGGTCAGCGGTACCGCGGAAGTGACCTGCGACGAAAACGTGTTCCTGCTCTGTGAGAACCAGTCGACCTACATTCCGATTGCTTCGGTCCACCGTCTGCGCAACCCGGGCAAGATTCCACTCGAGATCATCGAAGTGCAATCGGGCAGCTATTTGGGCGAAGACGATATCGAGCGGTTTGAAGATATCTACGGTCGCTCCACCCCGATCGAACGCGGCGTGTCGGTGAAAACCATCGCGCAGTGATTGACCTGTAAACAGCAAGCCCCCGTCCAGCCCGCTGCGTTCCCTATCCGCAGCGGGTTGGGCGGAGGCTTTTTCATGGGCACGCCATTTCGCCAAAGGATGATGTCTAGCGCCTGCTGAACCGATTTTGTAACCATGTACCTACGCCGCGATCGAGCGCCTGGAACAAAATCCGACCTGATCCGATGTCGCGGATTTTATGCCTGCTGAAGTCATTCGCCAGTGTCAAGCCCACAACCGTCACCTGGCTATCCGGGCCCGGCTGTGGCAATTGCACTGAATGGATGTCTGTGACACGCAGCTGCGTCCGCGGTTTTATCAGGACGTGATCGGGGAGAAAATCAGTCGATGCCATTTTTTCGGTATCTGCTCATCGAAACCCAGTAGGACACGCTGTTGACCTTTCCGGGCATCGGGCCTCAGGTCATCGACGGCGTTACCGGGTGCTACCCTCGTCGACACGTAACCTGGGTCGGTCACGATGTTGCCCACCTTGATCAGTCGGCCAAAAACGCCTGAATCTACCCTCATGGCCCGATAGGTCTCGCCTTGATAAGGACTGAGGAGGATTACTTCGTCTTCAAACCTCTGCACAATCCCTTTGGTTTTGCCGTCCGATGTTTCAAAACCGCGCAAGTGGCAATTAATTTGATCCGAGCGCCCGTTACCTACTTCGGCGTACTCACACAGCCCCGCCAGGTTTTGCCTGCGCTCTGCCAGGGACTCGATTCTTGCGGCGCATTGTTCGCGTTGCTGATCATTCAGGACCCGCAGTTGACCATCGCTCGGGCGGTTGAGCACCTCGATCAACTGAGCGGCGACTGAGGATACTGGCGGGGCTCGATCCCCCTGCCAATTGATGCTCCCGCCCCGAGCCGTGTGGTTGATTGCATTGATATGAGCAAAATTATGCACCGCCATTCCTCCTCTACTTCAAACGATTCCGGAGTCCTACCTTCTTCGTGTGTAGCGTCAGCTGACGCTCAAAATTCGCGCATTACCATCCACAAATCGTTACCGTATCAATCAACCACCCACGCAGATAATGCTCGGTAGTTGGTTCGAGCTATCCAATGGAGACTCTCAAGCATGTTTATCGGCATCCTGCTGGTCATCACCTGGCTGATCCTGTTGCTGCGCTACCCGGCCAAAGCCTTGCCTGTCTCCGTGGCAGCCGCCATCGGCCTGGGCCTGGTCGCCACGTGGGTGATCTGGCTGGACAACCGCGAGGTCAAGCAACTGGCGCGCCTTGAGTTGCGCATCAGTTATGCCCCGGACCAGTGCCCGGCGGATCGCCCGTTGCAACTGAAAATGAACAACGGCAACGACGTGCCGCTGACCGAACTGCGCTGGCGCATCGCCGCCTACGCACCGGGCGACACGGTCAACCTGGCCGACAATCAATACGCCGCCCCGCGCTATCGCGGCCCCGGCGAATTGCAGGCCGGCGCCAATTGGGAAGACTGCTTGCCGCTGCCGCCGCTGCGCCCCGGCTACCGCCCGCAAACGCTGGAGTTTCGCGCAGAGCGTTTGCAGGGTAGTTTCTCCGACTGATCCCCTTTCTTCTCATTGCACAAGGACCGCGCCATGCCTGTTGTGTTGATTACCGGTTGTTCCAGCGGCATTGGCCGCGCCCTGGCTGATGTGTTCAAAGCGGCCGGTTACACAGTCTGGGCCAGCGCCCGCAAGGCTGAAGACGTGGCCGTCCTGGAAGCGTCCGGCTTTACCGCCGTGCAACTGGACGTCAACGATGGCCCGGCGCTCGAAGCGTTGAGCGAGCGGATCAACCAGCAACACGGCGGCCTCGACGTGCTGATCAACAATGCGGGTTACGGCGCCATGGGGCCGTTGCTCGACGGCGGCGTGCCGGCCATGCAGCGCCAGTTTGAAACCAACGTGTTTGCCATCGTCGGCGTGACCCGTGCGCTGTTCCCGGTGTTGCGCCGGGCCAAAGGCTTGGTGGTGAACATCGGCAGTGTGTCCGGGGTTCTGGTCACACCGTTCGCCGGTGCTTATTGCGCTTCGAAAGCGGCGGTGCATGCCTTGAGCGATGCGCTGCGCATGGAGCTCGCCCCATTCGGCATCCGCGTGATGGAAGTCCAGCCCGGCGCCATCGCGACCAGTTTCGCCAGGCATGCCGGCCATGAAGCCGAACAATTGATCACCGAACAATCGCCATGGTGGCCGCTGCGTGAAGGCATTCGTGCGCGGGCCAAGGCCTCGCAAGACAACCCGACCCCGGCCACTGAATTTGCAGCGGGGCTGCTCAAGGCTGTGCAACAAAGCAAACCGCCGCGACTGGTGCGGTTGGGCAATGGCAGCCGGGCGCTGCCGTTGCTGGCGGGGTTGTTGCCCAAAGGGTTGCTGGAGTCGGGGTTGATGAAGCGGTTCGGGTTGCGTGGGCAGCTCTGAGACCGAGTTGACATACCTCGCACCGTAGGAGCTGCCGAAGGCTGCGATCTTTTGATCTTGCCTTGGCGGCACCAACGTCGCCGAAGATCAAAAGATCGCAGCCTTCGGCAGCGCCTACAGGTTCGGCACCCTTCCCATGGCCGCCGACTTCACCCCCACTCCTTCATGAAATCAATAAACGCCCGCACCTTCAGCGGCAAATGCCGGGTGTCCGGGTACAACGCATACACCCCTTGCCGGGCAAACCGGTGATCCGCCAACAAGCGCCGTAACCTCCCCGCATCCAGATCCTCCTGAATCAGCCATTGCGGCAGAATCGCCACGCCTTGCCCGGTCAACGCAAAGGCCCGCAGCGTCGCCGAGTTATCCGCGACAATCGCGGTGGTCCAAGGTTTTGGCTGGTAAAGATGCTCGGTCCCGGCCGGGTCGGTCACCGTCAATTCAGGCACCCGCCCATGCCCCAACGTCGGCATTGATTCCAGTACTGCCAGCGTGCCGACGGGTTCAAAGCGCTCGACCAACCCCGGCGCCGCCACCGCAAAAATCTCGAACGTCGACAACTGCACAGCTCGCAGATTGGAATCGAGCATGCGCCCCAGTCGAATCGCCACGTCGAAACGTTCAGAGATCAGATCGGCGTGGGTCGAGGATGTGGATAAGTGAATGTTCAACTGCGGCTGCTGCTCACGAAACACCTCCAGCGCCGGCACCACCTGGGCCAAGGCAAACTCCACCGTGGTGGTGATCCGCAACGTGCCCTTGAGCTGCGAATGTTCCGAGCGGGCCTCCTCGATGGCCAGTCGGGCTTCGTCCAGAGTGCGCAAACAGCGCCGATAAAAACGCTCACCGGCATCGGTCAGGGCCAGTTGCCGGGTGCTGCGCGTGAGCAAGGTGACGCCCAATTCCTCCTCCAGACGCTTGAGGTTGAAGCTCACCACGGCGCGGGTCTGGCCCAAGGTGTCGGCAGCCGCGGTCAACGAGCCGGCCTCGACCACGGCTTTGAAGGTGTCAAAACGGTCCAGGCTGACCATGTGCACGGCGCTCCTTTCTCTACATGCATTTGTCAAAATAATTTTGACAAACTAGCAGCCAAACCAGCGTTTTCCTAACCCTCAAGGCGCCCTACCCTGCACGTATCATCACAGGGAGGCTGCCATGGCCTATCGCTCGAAAGTCGCGCTGGTATATTTGTTGGGGTTCGCCCTCGACCTGCTGAACATGTTTGTCGCCAGCATTGCCTACCCCGAGATCGCCGGGCAATTGCACGCCTCGGTGACCCAACTGGCGTGGATCAGCAACGCCTACATGCTCGGGCTGACGCTAATCATTCCGATGAGCGTGTGGCTGGCGGCGCGGGTGGGCGAGCGGCGGCTGATCCTGGGTTCACTGCTGTTGTTCGGGATCGCCTCGGGGCTGGTGGGTCAGGCGGGGTCGATCGAAAGCCTGATCGGCTGGCGGCTGCTGCAAGGGCTGGGTGGCGGGCTGTTGCTCCCGGTCGGTCAGGCCCTGGCCTATCGACAGTTTCCACCGGCGCAACGTGCGCATTTCACCGGCGTGGTGTTGCTGGTGGCGCTGATGGTGCCGGCGCTGTCGCCGGCGGCCGGTGGATTGATCGTTCAGGCGTTGTCCTGGCGCTGGGTTTTTTACCTGAACGTGCCGGCGGCGCTGCTCGCTTTCGGGCTCGGCATGTTCTGGCTGAAACACGATCAAGACTCCACCGAACGCCCGACGCTGGATGCCCGAGGCCTGCTGTTGGCCGTGTCGGCCCTGAGTCTGCTATTGATTGCCGTGAGCCTGGTGAGCGAGCCCGATACCCGTAACCTCGGCGTCATCGCCCTGATGCTCAGCGTCATAAGCCTGTGGTTGTACCTGCGGGACGGCTGGCGCAAACCCGGTGCAATCCTCGATCTGCAACTGATCAAGAACCCGTCACTGCGCCTGGCGATGCTGATCTACCTGTGTGTGCCCGGCATTTTTACCGGTACCCACCTGATTGCCGTGTTGTACCTGCACGGCCTCGATTTCGGCCCGGCGCAAACCGGTGCACTGATGTTGCCATGGGCGGTGGGGTCCGGCGTGGCGATCATGCTGGGCAAACGCAGCTTCAACCGCATCGGCCCCAAGCCATTGCTGATCGCTGGCATGCTGTTGCAAAGCCTTGGCATTGTGCTGCTGATGCGAGTTGAGCAGCCTGCCGGCCCGTTATTGATCATTGCCTACGCCGTGATGGGCCTGGGCGGCAGCCTGTGCAGCATCACTGCGCAGACCTTGGCATTTGTCGGCATAGCGCCGGAAAAAATGGGGCACTCCAGTGCGTTGTGGAACATCAATCGCCAACTCGGTTTCTGCCTCGGCGCGGCGCTGTTGAGTTCACTGTTGGGCGCATTGGGGGCCGACGGTTTCAAATACTGCTTTCTCGCCGCCGCGCTGATCACCCTTGTACCGATGGCCGCCGTCCTGCGCCTGGACTCGACGAAAGTGCTCGCCCTGCTAACCTCACCGCCCCTTCAGGAAAAATCCGTATGACTGACTACAGCGACTACTTTGATGAAGTAATCCAGGCCCATGTGGCGATTGAGCAGTGGTTTGCCGTGGAGGAAGACGACGCCGCACTCGAACGACTGCTGACGCGTTTTTCGCCGCAGTTTTCCATGGTTTCGCCGTTGGGGCAGGTGCTGGATCTGGACGCGTTGAGTGCGCTGTTTCGGATGGCGGGCGGAAAGAAAATCGGGTTCAGGATTGAGCTCAGCGAGCTGCGCGGGATTGCGCTGCACGAGCGCGGCGCGACCGTGAGTTATCGCGAGCAGCAGACCGATGCGACGGGGCTGCACTCGGATCGGCGGTCGACGGTGGTGTTTGAAAAACCCGAATCCGGCAAGGTGATTTGGCGGCATTTGCAGGAGACTTTCTGCAATTGAACGGCCCCAAAAGATCGCAGCCTTCGGCAGCTCCTACAGTGACCGCGTTCGCCGCAAATATTGCGATTTGACGCCGAACCCGTAGGAGCTGCCGAAGGCTGCGATCTTTTGATCTTCTGCTTACTCGGCAGCCGCCTGATTAACGACGACGGTGCACGTAATCCCCGCCGCCAAGAGCACGCCCTCCGGCACTTCATCAATGTGAATCCGCACCGGCACCCGCTGGGCCAATCGCACCCAGTTGAACGTCGGATTCACGTCAGCAATCAGCTCGCGACTCTGCGGGTTATCGCGGTCGTAGATCCCGCGCGAAATGCTCTCCACATGCCCCTTCAACACTTCGCCGCTCATCAGTTGCATGTCGGCCTTATCGCCCACCCGCACGTGGGGCAGTTTGGTTTCTTCGAAGAAGCCGTAGACCCAGAACGAGTTCATATCGACCACGGCCATTTTTGCTTCGCCAATGCGCGCGTAGTCGCCGCGATGGACGTTCAGGTTGGTCACGTAGCCGTCGACGGCGGCCCGCACTTCGGTGCGTTTTAGGTTGAGTTCCGCCGCTTCCAGTTGGGCCTGGGCATGTTGGTAATCGGCCAGGGCCGAGTCGGCGATGTTGCTGGCGTCGTCGCGGTTTTCCCTGGAGATCACCAGCGCGTCCATGTCGGCGCGGCGATGGGCGTTGACCTTGCGCATCTCCCAGGTGGCCTTGCGTGACGCCACCATTGATTGCGCCTGTTTGACCGCGATGCGGTAGTGCTCAGGGTCGATCTGCATCAGCAAGTCGCCCTTCTTCACCAGTTGGTTGTCGCGCACCGGCACGTCCACCACTTCGCCGGTGACGTCGGCGGCGACGTTGATGATGTCGGCGCGCACCCGGCCGTCGCGGGTCCACGGGGTGTCCATGTAATGCACCCACAGGGTCCGGCCGATCCATATCGCGAGGGCCAGCACCAACAGGGTGGCGAGCAGGCTGAAAAGCTTTTTCATCGGGACGTTCTCAACGGTAGACAGTCAGCGCCAGAGCGCCAAACAGACAGGTAAACAGACTCAGGCGCAGCAGCGCCGGGTGCCAGAAGAAGCGGTACAAATCGAACCCGGACAAAAACCGGTCCAGCGCCCAGGCCAGCGCCGCGGCGATGAAAAACATCAACGTCATGGTCGGCATGTACACGCCGTGGAAGGCGATTTCACGCGGCATGTGCAACTCCTTGGGGCTTGGTATTTGCGTAAGCGCTCAGTGGTGATTGCGGATCAAGCAGCGAGGTGCGGATGAAGTGCAGGTAGCTCTTGACCCGGCGCAACGCCGAGGTGTCGAAGTGCGGGGCAAACGGTTCATCGGTGGCTTGTACGCGGCTGATCGCATGGTCGACCGCAATCAGGCTACGTTCGAGGTTGCTCTGGCTCGGTTGCAGAAACAGCCGCACCAGCGAACGGCCCATCACGCGGATCGCCTGGCGCCAAGGCTGGGATTGGGCATACGCCGGGTGCACCGGCAAAATCGCCTGTTCCTTGCGCAACTCGATGATCGCGTGGCCGACTTCCAGCACCACGAACATCCAGCGCAGCAAGTTGCGTTGCACCTGCGGCTGTCCCACCGCCAAGCCATACGCCTGGTGCAGCAAATCCCGCGTGCGGCTTTCAAAACTCGACCCCAGGCCCTTGAGTTTGCCGCTGATCGCGTACACCACTTGCCCGCGCAAATCCTGCTCCAATCGACGCCACAACCAGCGGCTGTTGGGTGGCAGGATGATTGCCCCGGCGGCGGCGCACACCAGCATGCCGAGCACCATGGCGATGTAGTCATTGATGAAGGTGTAAGGGTTGTAAAGGGTCAGGTTGTCCGGCACCGATCCGGTGCTGAAGAAGATCAGCAAGCCGAGGCCGACCCCGGCGTATTGCGGGCGCGAGGTCAGGAACGAACCGAGCACGATCACCGGCGCGAGCATCACGCACAACAGCGGAAAACCATCGATCCACGGGAAGATGAAAAACATCTCGACGAAGCCGATCAGCGCCCCGAGCAACGTGCCGCAGGCCATTTGAAACGCCATGCGTTTCGGGTTCGGCGTCGCCGCTGAAAGGCCTACAGTGGCGGCAGCGATCATCGTCATCGTCGCCCCGCTTGGCCACGCGGTGGCCACCCAGTAACTGCCGAGCACCACCAGAATGAAGGTTGCGCGAATGCCCGAGGCGGCCGAGGCCAGCCAGTTGGTTTGCGGGGTAAACGGTTCATCCCATTGCTCACGGGCGTGGGTGTGATCGACGAGGGACGCGTGGGTCTGTGCATAACTGTGCAATTCGTCGACGAAGCGATAGAGCAATTCGTACGCGGTATGGAAATCCAGCAGCTCGGCATCGCTCGGGGCACTTTCCTGGAACGTCGCCCGCAGACTGCGAACCTGCGCCGGCAAGCCTTCCTTGTAAGCGGTCAACGCCGTGACCAAACGCGCCGCATCGGCGTTGGTTAACGCCCGCCCGCTAAAGCCGTCGAGCAATTCGGCCAGGTCCTGCAACCCCGGTTTGATTGCCGCCACCACATGATCCGCCTCGCTGCTACGCAAGCGTTCGAGCAACTGGTGCAAGGCGTTGAAGCGGGTGGTGATGCTCATGAACTCGCTGTTCAAGCGACTGAGTCGACCGTTGCGCCGACGCATGTGCGGGTCTTCGAACACCGTCACGCTGCGCAAGCCCTCCAGGCCCACGGCTTCGGCGATGAAACGCACGTTGCTGGCCTCGAACGCCTCGCGTTGGCTACGGCCGCGCAAGCCGTCGGTGACGAACAACGCGAACACACCGAAGCGCTGATACAAGGCGTTGCGCATCGCGGCGCTGGCGGTTTGCGGCAGGATCGCGGCGCTGATCAGGGTCGAGCAAATAATCCCCAGGGAGATTTCCAGCACCCGCCAGACCGCCGCCATAAACGCGCCGTCCGGGTGAGCCAGCGCCGGCAAACCGACCATTGCGGCGGTGTAGCCGGCGAGCACAAAACCGTAGGCGCGGAAGTTGCGATAACGGGCGGCGCCGGCCGTGCAGATACCGACCCAGATCGCCAGCGAGCCGAGGAACAGTTCGGTGTTTTGCGCAAACAGTGCGATCAGCGCCACCATCACCGTCGACCCGGCGAGCGTGCCGAGGAAGCGATAGAAACTCTTGGCCAACACATGGCCGCTTTGCGGTTGCATGACGATGAACACGGTGATCATCGCCGTGCGCGGTTGCGGCAATTCCAGGCGCATGGCCAGCCACAGGGTCAGGAAGGCCGCTAGCAGCACCTTGAAAATGTAGACCCAGGTCACGCCGTCGCTGCGCGCCCAGTCATAGAAACCCCGGCGCCATTCAAGGGAATGCAGCCAGCGCAGAGGTGCGGGCAAGGGAGTCATTAAATCCTGCTCAATGGTCGAAGGTTGTGCGGCGAGTACTCGATCCCCTGTGGGAGCGGGCTTGCTCGCGAAAGCGGTGTGTCAGACGACGACAGTGTTGACTGAGACGCCCTCTTCGCGAGCAAGCCCGCTCCCACAGGTCTTGTGTTCAATTCGAGAGGCTCTTAAGCAGGGCCGGGGTTTTTGGTGCGACGGTCTGGTGGTCTGTCGGCACGTCGCTACCGGCACCCAATCCACCACCCAACGCCGTCACCAACTCCGCATGAGCACTGAGGCGCGCCGCCTGAACCTGCTGCTGAACCTGCTGCTGTTTAAACAGCAAGGTCTGGGCATTCAGCACATTGAGGTAGTCAGTCAGCCCGCGCTGGTAGGCAATCATCGCAATGTCGTAAGTCTTCTGCGCCGTGGCCACCGACTCGGCGGCGAACACCTGTTGCTTGTCCATCGACGCGCGGCGGATCAACTGATCGGAGATGTTCTTCAGCGCATTGACCAGCGTCTGGTTGTATTTGGCCACTGCGATGTCATACCCGGCCGAGGCCTCCCCTAATTCCGAGCGCAAACGACCACCGTCGAAAATCGGCAACGAGATCGCCGGGCCGACGCTGTAGTTGAGCTTCTTGCCGGTCAAAAACTCCAGTGCCCCGCCGCCGGTGGCCATGTAGCCGAGGCTGCCGACCAGATCGACGTTGGGGTAGAAACCGGCGTGGGCCACATCAATGCCTCGGGCCTGAGCCGCGACTTGCCAGCGACTGGCAACCACATCCGGACGTTGGCCGAGCAATTGCGCAGGTAACGACGATGGCAGTTTCAGCGCGGCGCCCAACGCCAGGGTCGGCCGCTGCAATTGCGCGCCCTCGCCCGGGCCTTTGCCTGCGAGTGCGGCGAGTTGGTTGCGGCTCAGGGCGATTTCTTCGTCCAGGGCATCGATCTGCCGATGGGTTTCCGGCAGCGGCGTTTGTGCCTGGCTGACGTCGAAATGCGTGCCGATCCCGCCGTCCAGACGCTTTTGCGCCAGGTCGAGTATCTGTTGTTGCTGCTTGAGGGTCGCCTGCACGATGTCCCGTTGCGCGTAATGCAGCGAGAGCTCGATGTAGGCACGCACGATGTTGTTCTGCAATTCGAGCTGGGCCAGCCGCGCTTCGGCAGCCGTCATGTGCGCCATGTCCACGGCGCGTTCGGTGGCGTTGCTTTCGCGGCCCCAGAGGTCCAGGGCATAGCTGAACCCCAGCGAGGCGTTGTTGTCCCAGGTGGTTGTATTCGCCAACTCGCCGGGGCCGTAGAACTGATCGGTCGCCCAGTTGTGGCGCTTGAGGATCGCTTCGCCATTAACCTGCACCGACTCGGCGGCTTCGGTGATGCCGGCCATGGACTTGGCCTGACGCACCCGGGCGGTGGCCATGGCCATGCTCGGGCTGCCTTGCACGGCGAGGTCGATCCAGCGATTCAGTTGCGGGTCGCCATAGGCCTGCCACCATCGCGCGGTGGGCCAGTGAGCGTCCTGTGCCGCGTTCTGGATGGCTTCGTCGGTGGCCAGCGAATCGGCCTCCAGCGCCTTGCCTTGTGGGGCAATACCTCCGGTACCGACGCAGCCGCTGATTGCCAGGGTTAAAGCCAAAACACTGAGCGTCTTGAGCGCTCTGTTGATGCGACGCGGCACTGCTGCAAATTCCTGAGGTGGGGGATATCTCATGTATGGACCGCCTTTCAATTCGATTGAAATACGGTCCCTGTAGGAGCTGCCGAAGGCTGCGATCTTTTGATCTTGCTTTTAGAAACAAAGATCAAAAGATCGCAGCCTTCGGCAGCTCCTACAGAGGTAGGCGCAATTCTATGGGTGGGCCTGGTTGGCGATAAGCCGGGATTCCTGTGAATCTTTGTTACCGTTACTGCGATAATCCCTTGGTCGGGGTCTCAGACCCTGAAACTTCGTGTCACAATTTGCCATCGAACCCGAGAGCACCCCATGGACACTTTGCAAAACATGCGCGCCTTCAGCTACGTGGCCCAGGCCGGCAGCTTCACCGCCGCCGCCGTGCAGCTGGACACTACGACAGCCAACGTCTCGCGCGCGGTCTCCACCCTGGAAGCCCACCTGCAAACCCGTCTGCTCAACCGAACGACACGCCGCATCGCCCTGACCGAGGCCGGCAAGCGCTATCTATTGCGCTGCGAGCAGATCCTGGCCTACGTCGAAGAAGCCGAAGCCGAGGCCAGCGACGCCCATGCCCGCCCGGCCGGGCAACTGAAAGTGCACACCATGACCGGCATCGGCCAGCACTTCGTGATCGACGCGATCGCCCGCTATCGCAAGACCCACCCGGACGTGACCTTCGACCTGACCATGGCCAACCGCGTGCCGGACCTGCTGGACGAGGGCTACGACGTGTCCATCGTGCTCGCCAGCGAACTGCCGGACTCGGGCTTCGTCTCCCAGCGGTTGGGCATCACCTACAGCATCGTTTGCGCCTCGCCGGCCTACGTAAAAGCCAACGGCTGCGCGCACAAACCCAGCGACCTGCTCAACCACGCCTGCCTGCGCCTGGTCAGCCCGGTGATCCCGCTGGAGAAATGGACCTTTGACGGCCCGGAAGGCCAGGAAATGGTCACCATTAATAGCTCACCGTTTTTGGTCAACTCCGCCGACGCCATGAAAACCGCGATCACCAGTGGCATGGGCGTTGGCGTGCTGCCGGTGTATGCGGCGATTGAAGGCTTGCGCAACGGCACGCTGGTGCGGGTGATGCCGAACTACCGCTCGCAGGAATTGAACCTGTACGCGATCTACCCGTCGCGGCAGTACCTGGATGCGAAGATCAAGACCTGGGTCGAGTACTTGCGCGGGTCGTTGCCGGAGATATTGGCGGCGCATCAGGCGGAATTGGCGGCGTATGAGTTGAGCGGGAGTTTGGGCGGGGCGCGGCTGGCGAATTGATCGCCCATTTATCGAACGCTTGATCCCCCTGTAGGAGCTGCCGAAGGCTCGGGCCGCGTTCGGACGATCTTTTGATCTTCAAAAACAAAGTCAAAAGATCGTCCGAACGCGGCCCGAGCCTTCGGCAGCTCCTACAGACAGTCTTACAAATATCGAATATTTGAGGACGTTTCCGACGTGTTTTGACGGTTGTTGTATAGGAAGCGAAGTTGCTAGCCTTTTGTGTCGCTGCCAAATCAGCGATCGGGACTGGAAACCCGAGGTTCAAGAGTATCGATGCCAGACTTCATGACATACTACGGCGCTTTTTTCTGCCCGCAGCAATTGTTATGGCGGCTGTGCGTGGGAGACCTTCGGGTCTGCCGGGTTTTACTCTTGCCTCGGTTTTCCAGCCCGCGCATAGCTGCCACCCTTTCGCCTGGAAACGAAAATTGGCAGCTCCATCTAGCAAGAGGGCTACGCCATGAAAAAATTAACACCTGATCCGCCTGAAGCGGATAACGATTCCTCCCAAGAAGCCGGCTCCAGCGCCTTTGGCCCTGACCTCACCATCGCCCAGCTCAAAGCCGCCATCGCGCCACACACCCCGAGCAAGATGTTCCTCATCGCCCCGGACATCGACACCGAAACCTTGCTGGCCCACGCCTGTGAATCCCTGGCCTCGGCCAGTGTCATGACGGCCGACTTCGCCGGATTTCTCGATGGCACTCATCGCAACACCATGCTCGGCATCCAGCAGGTCATCATGCTCGGTGAACTGGCAGTGAACCGGGCACTGGACAACATCGATCCACAGGACTGACCCGTACCTGTAGGAGCCAAGCTTGCTCGCGATGGCGGTTCAACCTTCAACATTGATGCTGGCTGACCCACCGCCATCGCGAGCAAGCTCGCTCCCACAATTAAACTTCGGCGAACACAACAGCGGCGAACAACCTATATCCCCTGTGGGAGCGGGCTTGCTCGCGAAGGCGGTGGGTCAGGCGATATTGATGTTGAATGACACGCAGCCTTCACGAGCAAGCCCGCTCCCACAGTTGGATCGTGTACATCCTGGGCACTCGCGCAAAACCCGAGAAGAATGTTAGCGTGCCTGGCATTCTCCAGACACGCCGAGCCCCGCGACCATGAAAAAACCGTCCTCGCCTTCAGCCGCGTCACCCCGCCAATGATCGAACGCCTGCAGCAGGATTTCGACGTGATCGTGCCGAACCCGAAAAACGGCGACATCAACGCCCAGTTCAACGAAGCCCTGCCTCATGCCCACGGCTTGATCGGCGTCGGTCGCAAACTCGGTCGCGCGCAGCTGGAAAACGCCGCCAAACTGGAAGTGGTCTCCAGCGTTTCCGTCGGCTACGACAACTATGACCTCGCTTACTTCAATGAACGCGGGATCATGCTCACCAACACGCCCGACGTGCTCACCGAAAGCACCGCCGACCTGGCCTTCGCCCTGCTGATGAGCAGCGCCCGTCGCGTCGCCGAACTGGACGCCTGGACCAAGGCCGGCCAGTGGCAGGCGACCGTCGGAGCAGCGTTGTTCGGCAGCGATGTGCACGGCAAAACGCTGGGCATCGTCGGCATGGGCAACATCGGCGCGGCCATCGCCCGTCGTGGCCGGTTGGGTTTCAACATGCCGATTATCTACAGCGGCAACAGCCGCAAGATGGAACTGGAACAACAGCTCGGCGCGCAGTTGCGCAGCCTCGACCAGTTGCTGGCCGAAGCCGATTTCGTCTGCCTGGTGGTGCCGCTCAGCGAGAAAACCCGACACCTGATCAGCCACCGCGAACTGGCGCTGATGAAGCCGAGTGCAATCCTGGTCAACATCGCTCGCGGCCCGGTGGTGGACGAACCGGCATTGATCGAAGCGCTGCAAAACAACCGGATTCGCGGCGCAGGCCTGGATGTCTACGAGAAAGAACCGCTGGCCGAGTCGCCATTGTTCCAATTGAAAAACGCCGTGACCCTGCCGCACATTGGCTCCGCCACCCATGAAACCCGCGAAGCCATGGCCAATCGCGCCCTGGCCAACTTGCGCAGCGCCCTGCTGGGCGAACGACCGCAGGACCTGGTTAACCCCCAGGTCTGGAACGGCTAAAAAACGGGCAGGTGGATTGACCTGACACTGAAGATCGAGCGCCAGGTACTTCGGCGCTCGACCGTGCTATCGCTTCAGGCCAGTTTGCCGTTGCCCTGCACCAGCGGCGCCTTGGGCTTGCGAAACACCAGCACGTTGCCCAGCATCACCAGCACCAACCCCATCAGCGCCGGCGCGGTCCATTGATAGCCTTCGGCAAACGCCGAGACGTTCAGCGCCACCACCGGGAACAACACCGTGCAATACGCCGCGCGCTCCGGGCCCATGCGCCCGACCAGTGTCAGGTAAGCGGTGAAGCCGATCACCGAACCGGGGATCACCAGGTACATCAGCGAGCCGATGTAGCGCGTATTCCATTCAATGTCGAACGGAATGCCTTTGACCAGGCACCACACCGACAGCATCGCCGCACCGTAAGCCATGCCCCAGGCGTTGGTGGTCAGGGGTTTGAGCCCGGCCTTCTGTTGCAGGCTCGACAGCATATTGCCGGCCGAGAAACACAAGGTGCCGCACAGGGCCAGACCCAGGCCGAGCAAGGTTTGCGGGCTGGCGGTGTGGCCAGCCAATTGCGGCCAGAACAACAGGCCAAGCCCCAGCAACCCCAGCGCGCCGCCCATCAATACATTGCGGGCGATTTTCCGGCCGAAGAACACTCGCGCATTGAGGGCGTTCCATAGCGTGGCTGTGGAAAACACCACCGCCACCAGACCGCTGGGGATCCACTGACTGGCCGTCAGGAAGCACATAAAGTTGACGCAGAACAGGCACAACCCTTGCGCCAGGCAGATCAGGTGCCCGCGACGGTTCATCACTTGCAGGCGCCGGCTGAGCAGCAACATCACGAACAACACCAGCGCGGCGAGGCCGAAGCGATAGACGATCGACACCGGAATCGCCACCACACCCAGTTGCCATTTCAAGGCAATCCAGGTGGTGCCCCAGATCAGCACGGTCAACAAATACAACGACAGGTTCATGGCAAAGGCTCCTCAATAGGTGCCCAGTGTCCTGCGCGCGGCCCCGGCGCACTTGCATAAACTTGCGCTTTTGTCGGCCGACAGGCTGGCAGGCCAATGTCTACGGAGTAGGATGCAAGGCGTTGGAGAGAAAACGATCATGCCCGCACTGGAAACGCTGCAAGTCTTTCAAGCCCTCAACCGCTCGCCGAATGCTCGCCTCGAGCACAGCGCCGAGCTCGGTGACGGCATGGCTGCAGCCCTGTGGAGCAATCATCACGACGCCCAGGACTACGAAGCGCCGACTCACCACACCCTCTCCTGCTACATCGCCGGCGGCACCGGAACCTTTCGCCGTGACCAGCCAGGCACCAAGGGCGCCCCGGACAAACTGTGCATCCTGCCGGCCGAGCATCAGTCCGGCTGGGTGATCAACGGCGATATTCGCCTGGCCCATCTGTATTTCAGCCCCGAACAATTCGCCCTCGGCTGCGTCACCCTGCTGGACCGCGAACCCCGTGAACTGCAATTGCGCGAAGGCACCTTTCTCGACGACCCACAACAAGCCTGGCGCTTTCGGCAGATGCTCACGCTCAATTGGGATGAACCTGGCGAACGCGTGCTCACCAGCAGCCTGGCCCATGAAATGCTCAGCCATGCGCTGCTCAGCCAGGTCGGAATGCGCCAAGGCTTGCGACTCAAGGGTGGCCTGGCCGCGCATCAGCGGCGGCAACTGGTGGAGTTCATCGACAGTCAGTTGGCTGAAGCCATCAGTCTGGGGCAGTTGGCGGCGTTGTGTGCGCTGTCGGAGTATCACTTTGCGCGGATGTTTCGCGATAGCTTTGGCTTGCCGCCGCATCAGTACGTGTTGGCGCGGCGCTTGAGCCGGGCACGGGAGTTATTGCGCTCGACGTCGCAGCCGTTGGGGGAAATAGCACTGGCTTGCGGGTTTGCCAGCGCGAGTCATTTCACCCATCGGTTTCGGCAGGTGTTGGGCGGGACGCCTGGGGAATATCGGCAGGCGTTTTTGCGTTAGGCCCGAAGATTATCGGCGCCTGGAATGCCGCCATCGCGAGCAGGCTCGCTCCCACATTTGGAATGCGCTCCCCTGTGGGAGCGAGCCTGCTCGCGATGAACGATGACGCGGTCTACCGTCAGAACTCCAATGTGCTGGACAAAGAAATCTGCCGCGAATCGCCCATGGACACATAGAACCGGCTCGCCGCCGAGGTGTAGTAGGTGCGGTCAAACAGGTTCTTCACGTTGAGCTGGAACTTGACCTTCTGCCCTTCGACTTTGGTGTCGTAGGTGGCGAAGGCATCGGCCACGGTGTAGCCCGGCAGGTCGAAATCGTTGACCGCGTTACCCGCCCGCTCGCCGACATAACGCGCCCCGGCGCCGACCCGCAACTGATCGCCACCGACGAGGGTGCCGAAGTCGTAGACCGCCGACAGCGAGCCGCTGTTCTTGGCGACGTTTTGCAGTTTCTTGCCCTTGTAGTCAGGGTCTTCGGTGACTTCAGCATCGGTGTAGGCGTAGCTGCCGATCATGCTCCAGCGGTCGCTGAGTTGACCGCTCAGGTCCACTTCCAGCCCTCGGGAACGGACTTCGCCAGCGGCGCTGTAAAGGGTCGTTGGGCCTTCGGAGTTGGCGATCAGTACGTTGCGTTTCTTGATGTCGAACAGCGCGACGTTACCGGTGATACGCCCCGGCATATCGAGCTTGGCGCCAATTTCCCAGGACTTGGCTTCTTCCGGCGCGACGCTGCCGTCGAGCACCACGCTGCTGCCGCTCAACGGCGCAATGGTCGAGTTGGGTTTGAACGATTCGGTATAGCTGCCGTAGAACGACAGTTCATCGGTGTAGCGATAGACCAGGCCGGCGCGCGGCACAAATTTCTGGCCGTTGCTGTCGGTGTTGGCGTGGAACGGCACCCCTTTGCCGGCGTACTGGTCATATTCCTGGAAGCGCCCGCCCGCCACCAGAATCCACTGGTCGGTGAGGTGAATCGAGTCCTGCATGAAGATCGAATCGCTGCGCAGCAAATCGGTCTGGGCGCTGTCGGCCGGGCTGACCGTGGTGCCGGCGACTTCGCGGCCATACACCGGATTGACGTAGCTGAAGTTGCTCAGGCTTTTCTGGCGGATCAGGTCTTCACGGTAGATCTTGCGGTACTCGTCGTCGACGCCGAACACCAGGTCATGTTGCATGCCCAGCACATTCACTTTGCCTTCGAGGCTGGCGGTGGTGAAGCGGTCGGTGCTGATCGCATTCCGGGTGCCGTCCATGCTCCGGGTCAGGGTGCCATTTTTTGTGTCGATGGCGGTGACACGTACTTGGCTGGCGTCGTAGGTTTCACGGTTCCAGCTGTAGCCGAAGTGGGCTTTCCAGTTGTCGTTGAGTTCGTGGTCGGCCTCGAAGTGATAGAGGTCCGAGCGCCCTTCCATGTTGTTGAACGGCTCATCGAGACGCTCATTACGCGAGATGTCCAACGGGCGGTTGGTGCGCGGATCGATCACGGTGCCACGGTCGAACGGGGTCAAGAATTCACGGTGTTCGTAAGAGAACAACAGCTTTGTGCTTTCGCCGAACCAGGCCAGGGACGGCGCCACCAGGGTTTCGCGGTGGGTGCCGAAATTGCGCCAGTAGTCTTCGTCTTCATGGTCCAGAACCATGCGATAAGCCAACCCCGAATCGCCCAGTGCGCCGGTACTGTCGAGGCCGCCACCGCTGCCGTTCTTGCCGTCACCGTAGGTCGATCCGCGCAGGGTCAGGGCATTGTATTGGGTCAGTTCCGGTTTTTTGCTGACCATGTTGACCACGCCGCCCGGGTCCTGGATGCCGTAGAGCAATGATGCCGGGCCCTTGAGCACTTCGACCCGATCCACGGTGGCGTTCATGCCGCGCCCCTGCACGATCGGCATGCTGTCGCGCATGATCGAGCCGTTGCGGTTGTCGCCGAACCCGCGGGTCATCACCGAATCCTGGGTGCTGGCCAGGGTGTTGCCCTGGGTGATGCCGCTGACGTTGGCCAGGGCGTCGTCCAGATTGCGCGGCGCCTGGTCGCGAATGACCTGGGCCGGGATCACGTTGATGGTCTGCGGGATGTCCTGAATCAACGCCGAGCTGCGCATCACCGAACTGGTGGTAGGCGGCTGGTAGCTCAGGGTTTGGTCCATCGCTGAGGTAATCGTGGTCGCGCCCAGGTTCAGGGTGCCTTCGGTGGGGACGGGTTCCAGCGCCAGGGTGTGCGCGTCGGTACGGCGGAAGGTGAAGCCCGAACCGCTGAGAAAACGCTGCATTGCCTGTTCGGCGCTCATCTGCCCGCTGATGGCCGGGGCGTTGAGGCCGTAGGGCGCTTCGTCGGTATAGACCACGCTGATGCCGGTAATGCGGCTGAAGTCGCTCAGGGCCTGGGGCAGCGGTTTGGCGGCCATGGCAAAGTTGAATGGCGTGCGCTGTTGCGTGGTGCCGGTTTCAGCGGCCAATGCCACGCTGAGCGGCAGCAACGCCAATGCCGAAAAACTCAGTGCAGATGCGCCGAACCACTGTTTGACCGAACCCGATTTTGCCCTGGACTTCATTGCTCATGACCTGTGTAGAATCGCTACGGAATGCGAATGACTCGCAGTTTCAATCACTACACGGATGGCGCTTGGGTTTACCTCACTAATATTTTGAAAATATTTTTAGAAGATCAAAAGATCGCAGCCTTCGGCGGCGGCCACAGGCGCGTAGGAGCTGCCGAAGGCTGCGATCTTTTGCTTTTGCCTCACCGCAAAATAATCAAATGCCCCACGACGCTGTGCTGCTCAAACCCCAACACCCCCTGCAGCGAATTCAACACCACTTGCGGATCCTTGCTCGGAAAACTCCCGCTGACCCGCCGCGCCGCCAGTTCATCATTGAGCAGCAAAATCCGCCCCGGGTAATAGCGCCTCAGGTCTTGCACCACTTGCGCCAGGCTCGCCTTGTAGTAATTGAGCCAGCCCTGGCGCCAGGCCAGTTGCGCTTCACTGTCCACCGCATGCAGTTTTTCCGCCGAGCCCTCGCCATACGCCACTTGCTGGCCAGCAGTGAGGATTTGCTGCTCGGCATTGCGCTGCGCCGTCACGCCAACCCGCCCGGACAAGACGGTCACTTGCGCGCCACGGGGTTGCAGGCGCACTTCAAATTGAGTGCCCAGCACCCGCGCCTGGCCCTTTTCGGCCTCGACTACAAACGGTTCGCCGGTATGGGTCACGCTGAAAAACCCGGCGCCGCGACGCAGTTGCACATGCCGCTCGCCGCGGCTGAAATCCACGGCAATCGCGCTGTCGGCATCGAGGGTGACCTGGGATTGATCGGCCAGGGTGACCGTGCGCATTTGCCCCGGCGCCGAGACGTAGTCCGCGCCCAGATCATCAGCCCAACGCAACGGCTGCCAACCCGCGCCGAGGCCGACCATCAACAACAGGCACGCGGCCATCGCCAACGCACCGGACCACCGCCATACGCTGGAGTGCTGCGAGCGGTTCATCGCGTTGAGATAGCCCTGCAAGGCAAACGCCTCTTCGTCGGCCAAGGTCCTCGCAGGCACTTCACTTAACTCCCACAGCACTTGCGCCCGGGCATACGCCTCGGCGTGGGCGGGATCGGCCTGCAGCCAGTGACTGAACGTGAGCTGATCACCACTGCCGGGTTGATCGTGCAGCAATCTCAGCCAGGCGAAAGCGGCCTGTTCCTGGGCGGGCGTCGGGGTGACCCGTTCGGCGTGGTTCACGGTGCGTTCCCTGGCGTGCGCGGTTCGGGTTCCCGCAGGCTGGCCTTGCAGGCGTCGAGGGCGCGCATCATATGTTTTTCCACGGCGCTTTGGGACAACCCCATGGCCTTGGCAATTTCGGCGTACTTGCGGCCGTGAATGCGGTTGAGCAGGAAAATCTGCCGCGTTCGCTCGGGCAAGGCGCGCAACGCGGCTTCGACGTGACGTAAATCGTTGCCCGCTTCCAGCGCGGCTTGCGGTTCGCTGCCTTGGCTGTCCGGCGCATCGGGCATCCAGCCTTCGTTGACCCGCACCCGCGTACCTTCGCTGCGCAGATGATCAATGGCGATGTTGCTGGCGCAACGCAGCAGATAAGTGCTCAATTCTTCAACCTGCACCACTGGCCGACGCCAGAAGCGCAGGAACAAGTCCTGCACCAGATCCGCCGCCGTTGCCCGGCAGCCGACGCGACGATTCACCAACGCTTCCATTTGCGAACGCTGGGACAGGAACACCTGAAGAAAATGCGCGCGGGCGCCACGGTGTTCATCGTCATGGGATTGCGCAGGGTCGGTGATCATCAAATCAGCACTGCACAAACCGGGCTGGCGAGCAGGCTCAGCGCCGCCAATGACAAAGTCAGGCGCGGGCGATACGGCAGCAGCAAGACCAGCAGCAACGCGCTGATCATCAACACCGCGAACCACTCCACCAATCCGAGGCCCCACCCGGTCGTGGACACCGCCACCCATAATGACAAGGCCAGCACCAGCCAGCCGCCGAACCTCATGACTCGCCGACGCGGGGCCGAAGGCTTGCGTCCCAACAGGTCGGCGTGATGCCGGTCCATCGATAAACAGAGTGCGGTGAAACCGCCGTAACAGAGCAACAGGGCCAGCAACATTCAGGTCACCTCTCGCTCAAGGGTGACAGCGCGGGCACGCTGACGGGGAACGACTCCAGCTTGCCCGGCGCGCTGCATTTTCCATGCAGCCCAAGCCAGGAACAGGCCACTGCCCAGGCACGTCAGATCGAAACCGGCCATCATCCAGTCACCTTGTACGAGCGATACGCCCAGGCTATTGGGCGTGGTCAACGCGTTGAGCAACGGCACCGAGCAAAACAACACAGCCGCCAGCGCCAACTGTTCAACCCAGGCTTTGCGGCCACGGCGCAGCAGCGCATGCAGGATGCTCAGGCCCCAGACAATGAAGAAACTGTTTACTTCCCAATCCGCCCGTTCAGCCATGCCCGCCGGCAACAACCGATTGGCCCAGAAGAAGGCGGCCACCGCGACCAGCAGTCCGGACATGCTGGCGATGTTCAGCACTTCCACCAGGCGTAACTCGAAGGGCAGCACAGCGCTTTTGGCATGCTTGAGCTGCCGCTTGCCAAGCCAGATCACCAACCCGGTACCAATCATCGCCGTGCCGGCCAAGCCGCAAATAAAGTACAACCAGCGCAGCACCGGACCGGCGAAATGGCCCATGTGCAAACCATAGAACGCGCCGGCAATCGCCATCGGAATCGGTTGCGCGGGTGTCTTGCCGAGCAGTTCCCCGGAGACCCCGTTGAAGGTCACTTCACGGCCAAAGTCGTAGACCACACCTTCAGCGCCATCTCGCTCCAGAGTCACCGAAGCATGCGCATCGCCCGGATTGTTCACCGCCAGGCTCCCGGCCTGTCCGCCAGCCCACTGCTCGCGAGCCGGCTCCAGGAACGTTGCCAACGGCCGCAGTCGACCCGGCTTGCCGGCGGCTGACGGCGTATTGGTCGCGGGGTACACCTCACCAAAAAAAGCGTCAGTGTCACCTTTGTAAGTCGCGAGGATGCTGGCCGGCATCACCATCGACATGAAAATCACCAGGCTGCTGTAAGTGATCATCAGGTGAAACGGCAACACCAGCACGCCCACCGCGTTGTGCCCGTCAAGCCAGGAGCGCTGGCCCTTGCGCGGGCGGAAGGTGAAGAAGTCCTTGAAGATTTTCTTGTGGGTGATGATCCCGCTGATCAGCGCGACAAACATCACCATCGCCGCCAGGGTCGCCAGCCAGCGGCCCCATGGATAGGGCATTTGCAGCTGGAAGTGGAAACGATAGAAGAACTCGCCGCCCAAGGTAGACCGCGGCTGCACTTCGGCGCCGGCTTGTGGATCGAGGGTTATTTTGCTGAATTGGCCGCGCTTGCCCGGTTCGGCCGGGGCTTGTTGCCAGCGTAGCGACAGGCCGGGATCGCGGGTGCTCGGCAGTTCGATAAGCCAGCGCGATGCGCTTGGGGCGTGTTGCTGGAGATAGTCCTGGGCCAGCGTCAGGCTGGCTTCGGCGGACACCGAACGCGCCGGGATTTCCGGCTGCATCCAGTGGGTGATCTCAGCCCTGAAATACGCAAGGGTGCCGGTCAGGAAAATCGCGAACAGCAACCAGCCAAAAATCAATCCGGTCCAGGTGTGCAACCAGGCCATGGCCTGACGAAAGCCCTCTTTCATGGGTGGCCCATCCAGTACGCCAGCCCCGAAATGGCGGCCAGTACCAAGCCTGGCACGATCAGACCGAACCACGCCTGCCAGGCACTGCGAGCGGCAAAGCACCAAAGCACTGCCACCAGATACACCAGAAACGAGGTCATCATCCCGGTGACCACCGCTTCGGCGCGGGCCATCGGCAATAACAACGTCAGGCTGACGCTCGCCAGCGCCGCGACGACATAACCACCCAGCACGGCAGCCAATACCCGCGAAGTAACCGCCAGTCTGCAGGAAACGGGGAGCGTGCTGATTTTGCCTTTCATGTTTCGACCTTGAAACCGGGTGAAGTCCAGTGAATGTCACGGAACCAACAAGGCCGCAATACTAATGATAAAAATTCTCATACGCAAAAAAGTCCGATGAGATCGCCTTTCGCCGTGGCGACCTGAGAACACCGGAAACAAAAACGGGCCTGCATAAGCAGACCCGTTTGTCAGTGGAAAGGTAAAAAGTGAATCAGGCCTCAGCCGTTTTGCGCAGCCTGTTCGTTCTCGAGAAACTCTTCTTCCAGCAGCACGTCAGCATGTGCGCCCCTTTCAAAGGGGACTACAGCGGCACGTGGTTTGCCCCGCAGTTTGCCGAACAGGTGATCCAGCGCATGTTCCAGTTTGGTGGCCGCCCCGTCGATCGCTTGTTCAAGGGTATCGGCTTTATGGGTCACAGAAATTGGTTGATGGCCTTTAGGCCGCGCTTCCAGCTGGCAGCGCATGTCATGCGGTCCGGGCTTGTCGCCGTTTTCATCCCGCAGGTGAACCTCGACCCGGGTCAGGTCCTCTTCATAACGTTCGAGCGTGCTCTCAATGGTAGTACGTACCCACTCCTCCAGTCGGATGCTGCTTTGAATATGGTTATCGCTGTTGACTTGGATTTGCATAGTTCATCCCTTATTTCAGCTAGCTCGCGAGAGGCCGGTCGGCTAGCCCTTGGGCGTCATCGCCGTGACCTCTTACTTACACAATCGGTCTGTGCGCAGAACATTTCAACCCCTAAAAAAGATAAATTTTCATACGCAAAAAAAGCCGGACAAGGAGCAAAAGCGCTGTTAAGGTCGGGAGTTGGGTCGATTCACTTCTTTGTCACAAATGCTCACATCTGCTGCTCCGCCAATGGGTGCAGACTCCTGAAAATTCCCGCCTCTTCCACCAGCCAATCATGCACCGCACGCACGCCCGGATGGCTCAACGTCCCTGGCGCATAGAGCAGCACGTAGCGTTTGTGATTCGGTACCGCCAGCCCGAACGGCACAATCAACGTGCCCCGCTCCAGCTCATCGTTCAGCAATGTTCGCCGCGCAATCGCCACGCCCATCCCGGCAATCGCTGCCTCAATGGTCAAGTGATTGCGATTGAAGGTGTGCCCGCGCCGCACGTCGGCGCCTTCGAAGCCGATGGCATTAAGGTAGAACTCCCACTCTGCGTACTCGTAACTGCCGCGCCAGGCCGTGATGTCGTGCAGCAACGGAAAATGCACCAGGTCCGCCGGGCCGTGCAGCGGTGGGCGACCGCGCAACAGGCTCGGGGCACAGACCGGGAAGATCTGCTCGTCGAGCAAGGCTGTGGATAACAAGCCGGGGTAACTGCCGTCATTCAGGTCGATGGCCAGGTCGAAGTCGCCTTCGTGCAGCGGCACGCTGCTGTCCTCGGCCACCAGGCGCAATTGAATGTCCGGGAAGCGTTGCTGCAACCGGGGCAGACGCGGGGTCAGCCACTTGCTCAGGAACGACGGAATCGAGCGCAGCCGCAAAATCCCGCTGATCATCCCGGCGTCCAGTCGTCGCAATTCTGCATCGATGCTGCCGTATGCCTCGTTGACGGTGATGGCCAGCCGCTGGCCTTCGGCACTCAATTCCACACCGCGCGCACGCCGGTGAAACAGCCGGAAGCCGAGGCGCTCTTCCAGCTGTCGGATTTGCTGGCTGACCGCACCCGGCGTGATGTGCAGTTCTTCGGCGCAACGGGTGAACGACAAATGCCGCGCGGCACAGGAAAACACGTGCAGCCAGACGTAGGTCTGGGCGTGCAATTGACGACTCATCGTTTAGTCCTGCTAAAGGCTGTCTTAGGAAGTTTCGTTGGTCACGTAGGACCGAGGTGGGCAGTATCGCCGACATTGCGCTTGTCCTACAAAAATGGCAGCGATTTCTCTTCCATTGCTTGTATAGGCTTTAGCATGGCTATCAGTGTTTTCGATCTCTTCAAAGTCGGCATCGGTCCGTCCAGTTCCCACACCGTCGGCCCGATGCGCGCCGCCGCGACCTTCGCCAAAACCCTGATTGACCAGGATTTACTGGCTGACGTACGGCGGGTAGAAGTCCGGCTTTACGGCTCCCTGTCGGCGACCGGCGTCGGTCACGCCACCGACCGCGCCTGCGTCATGGGCCTGATGGGTGAGTGGCCGGACAGTATTGATCCGACCACCATCGAAAGCAGAATCCACACGCTGCGCGAGACCGGCGAATTGTCGCTGGCCGGCAAATCGAACATTGCCTTCAACTGGCAACGCGATCTGCTGCTGCTTGACGAGAGCCTGCCCTACCACCCCAACGCGATGTCTCTGACAGCCTTCGGCGAAACCGGCGAACTCTACGAGCAAACGTACTACTCGGTCGGCGGCGGTTTCATCATCGAGGCGGCCGAAGCCGAGTCCGGCATTGCGCCGACCAGCGACGTGGTGCTGCCATACGATTTTTCCAGCGCCGCCGAATTGCTCAAGCTCTGCAACCTGCATGGGTTGCGGGTTTGCGAGTTGATGATGGCCAACGAACTCGCCTGGCGCAGCGAAGCCGAAATCCGCAAAGGCCTGTTGCATATCTGGTCGGTGATGCGCGAGTGCGTCGAGCAAGGCCTGCGCCACGAAGGCATCCTGCCCGGTGGTCTGAATGTTCCGCGCCGCGCGGCGAAATTGCACCGCAGCCTGTTGGAAATCGGCAAACCGAATGTCATCACCTCGACGCTGTCGGCGATGGAATGGGTCAACCTGTTCGCCCTCGCCGTGAACGAAGAAAACGCCGCCGGCGGACGGATGGTCACCGCCCCTACAAACGGTGCGGCGGGGATCATTCCAGCGGTGTTGCACTACTACATGAAATTCAACCCGGACGCCTCGGACGATGACGTGATCACGTTCTTTTTGAGCGCGGCGGCTGTCGGCATTCTCTGCAAGAAAAACGCGTCGATCTCCGGTGCCGAAGTCGGCTGCCAGGGTGAAGTCGGATCGGCGTGCGCCATGGCCGCCGCCGGTCTGGCTGACGTGCTCGGCGCCACGCCGGAGCAACTGGAAAACGCCGCCGAAATAGGCCTGGAACACAACCTCGGCCTGACCTGCGACCCGGTCGGCGGTCTGGTGCAGGTGCCGTGCATCGAGCGCAACGCGATTGCTGCGGTGAAAGCGATCAACGCCACGCAAATGGCCCTGCGCGGCGATGGCAAGCACTTCATTTCCCTGGACCGGGTGATCCGCACCATGCGCGATACCGGCGCCGATATGCATGACAAATACAAAGAGACTTCACGAGGCGGCCTGGCGGTGAGCTGGGTGGAGTGCTGAGGAGCATTCCCTGACCTTTTAAAACGTGAGCCCGAGCAAGAATAATAACGAGGCCGAAACGATGACCGATGTACCTGCTGCCGATAATCCTGCTGTAGACCTGACACGCAATACCGAAATAACCGACAAAGGCTGGAACACATTCGACACCACCTGGATGCTTGGCCTCTACGGCACGGCGATTGGCGCGGGCACATTGTTCCTGCCGATCAATGCCGGGGTCGGTGGTTTCTGGCCGCTGCTGGTGCTGGCAATACTGGCGTTCCCGATGACCTTTTTCGCCCACCGCGGCCTGACACGCTTCGTCCTGTCCGGGCGCTCGGGGGACATCACCGACGTGGTGGAAGAACACTTCGGCGTCGGTGCCGGCAAACTGATCACGCTGCTGTATTTCTTCGCGATCTTCCCGATTCTGCTGGTGTACAGCGTGGCGCTGACCAACACCCTGAGCAGTTTCATGGAGCACCAGTTGCACATCGCGCCGCCGCCCCGGGCGATTCTGTCGCTGGTGTTGATTCTCGGCTTGATGGCCATCGTGCGTTGCGGCCAGGGCGTGATCGTCAAATGCATGAGCGTGCTGGTTTACCCGTTCGTCGCGGCATTGCTGCTGCTCGGTCTCAGCCTGATCCCGAACTGGAACGGCGCGTTTTTCGCCACGGCCAGCGAAGGCATGCCGCTGCCGTTGTTCTTCAAGACGTTGTGGCTGGCAATTCCGGTGATGGTGTTCTCGTTCAACCATTCGCCGATCATCTCCGCGTTCGCCGTCGATCAGAAACAGCGTTACGGCGAGCAGGCCGAGCGCAAGAGCAGCGGCATCCTCGCCATCGCCCACGCAATGATGGTGGTGACGGTGATGTTCTTCTGCTTCAGCTGCGTGCTGGCGCTGTCCCCGGCGGATCTGGCGGCGGCCAAGGCGCAGAACATCTCGATCCTGTCGTACCTGGCCAACCACTTCCAGACCCCGGTCATCGCTTACGCCGCGCCGTTGATCGCGCTGGTGGCAATCACCAAATCCTTCCTCGGCCATTACATCGGTGCCAGCGAAGGTTTTCAGGGGCTGATCGTGAAGAGCCTGCGCGGCCGCGGCCGGGTGATGTCGGCGAGTTGGCTGAATCGCGCGACTGCGCTGTTCATGATTCTCAGCTGCTGGGCCGTGGCCACGTTCAACCCGAGCATCCTCGGCATGATCGAAACCCTCGGCGGACCGATCATCGCGTGCCTGTTGTTCCTGATGCCGATGTACGCCATCCGCCGCGTACCGGCCTTGCGCCAGTACTGCGGACAGGCCTCGAACGTGTTCGTGGTGTTGATCGGTTTGATTGCACTGTCAGCGATCATCTATTCATTCCTGCCCTGAATCGGGCAGGCAAAAAGCAGGCGGGTCATGGTGCCCGCCTGCTTTTTTCCGTGATCATTGTTCGACAGTTTTCCCGGCATGCCCCTTGCTTTGCCCTATGTAGGAGCTGCCGAAGGCTCGGGCCGCGTTCGGGCGATCTTTTAAAAGATCGCAGCCTTCGGCAGCTCCTACAAAAGCGATGATGGCGATATGGCTATGGAATGCCGATGGTCCGGTATTGCGAACCAACCCGATCATGGCCGGTCAACAACTGCACGTTCAATCAGGCGGTGACGCACCATGGACAACCCTTTTCAGCTCATTACCGATGCCTTTGCACCGGATTATCAGATCAACCTGAGCATTCAGGGTCTGGACGGCAGCATCATGCTGACCCTGTCCAACAGTGGCCGCGTGGTCGCCAAACGGATGATCAGCGCCGAACAGCGCAATGACCCAAAACGCCTCAAGCGCCTGGTGCAAAGTATTCAGTTCGGCATCGCCATCGAACAAGGCCACAGTGCCGTGGCGATCCTTGAAGCGATGACCGACGGCGACAATCGCAATCTGCCGCCGCCACCAGTCAAAGGCCAGCCCCGCATCGCGTTCGGGCTTTAAAGCTCGCCCTTCTCCACTTCTGGATGCTCACCGGAACCCGCGCCGATCTTGCGTTGCGGGTGTTCGATCTTCACCGAGGGAAATTGCGACGAGGCATATCGCACCACCAGAATCGAAAACGCCAACAGCAGAATCCCGCCGCACAGGTAGATGATGCCGATGTCCGGCGGGTTGTGGTGCGAGACGTTGGAGATCAGCAAACGCGTCAGTGCGGTGATCGCCACGTAGATCAGGAAGCGCACCGGCATGTGGTTGGTCTTGAAGTAGATCCCGACCATCGCCCCCAGTTCCAGGTAGATGAACAGCAGCAAGATGTCATCGATCTTGATGTGCCCCGCCTCGATCATCTGCAAAAACTCCATCACCGCCGCCCATGCGGTCACCGCACCGATGGCGAACAACGCCGCGTAGTGAAAGGTCTCGACGAACAGGTTGCCCAGGGACTCGGCCAGTTGATGCACATTCTGCCGCAGGTTCTCGGCCCAATTGATTTTCACGATGATTCTTCCTTAGCTCGGTTCGAGCGGATGATGCGGGTTGGACGTGACGGTTGTTCAGCATGCAGAAAAAAGGCCAGAGGCTGTGAATTGAGATGATAGCCAGGTGAGATGAGGCACGTCGGCGGTGTCTGGGCCCGCGAATGGAGCGCCAAGGTATCCCTGACAAACGCCAAATTCGGTCTACATTAAAAAGCCACTACCCAAAGCGCAGGGATTCGCTTATCCTTTTAGCTGTATATAGATACAGTAGTCGCAAAGACAACTTAATGTGAAGGCATGTGAGGTGGTGAATGGCCGTCGAAGTGGTATACCGCAGCAGCCGAGATCTGGAGCGCTTGTTCATGGATAAAGCCGAAGCTGACCGTCATGACAAAATGCTCGAACTGGCCGAATTGCTGGCTGAAGTGTTGCAAAAAGCCGTTCCGTCCCTGAGCGAGCAGCAAGTGGAAGAAGCCGGGATCTACATGGCGAAGAACCGCGATGTGTTCGCCAAGGCGTTCAAGAGCCAGCCGGACGCACTGTCCGAGTTGCTGAGCGCGCCTGCTGAAGTGGTGGAACCTGTCGAGGTGGCTGAGGCCGCCGAACCGGTCAAGCCTGCGAAGGCAGTCAAAGCCGTCAAGTAAGCAACACCCGAATTGAATAGGCCCTGAGTCGAATGGCTCAGGGCCTTTTTAATATCCGAAAATCAAAAGATCGCAGCCTTCGGCAGCTCCTACAGTGTTTTGTGTGCACCTGTAGGAGCTGCCGAAGGCTGCGATCTTTTGATCTTGATCTTCAAAATCACCGATACAAAACTTTTTCCGCCAACTCATCCGCCACTCTTGCTGGGGAGCGCTTCTCCGCCTGGGCATGGGCAAAGACTTCGGTCAACCGCGAACTGATTTTCGACAGGTGCGCCGTGATGGTCGGCAGCTCTTCACCACGATGTTTGAGCGACACGTAGATCAACCCACCGGAATTGATCACATAGTCCGGCGCATACAGAATCCCTCGCCGTTCAAGCTGATCGGCGATGTCCAGATGCGTCAGTTGATTGTTCGCCGAGCCGGCCACCGCCGAGCACCGCAGTTGCGTCACGCTGTGGCTGTTGAGCACACCGCCCAGACCGCACGGCGCGAGGATGTCGCACGGGGTGCTGAGCAGCGCATCGTTGGCAATCGGATGCGCGCCGAGTTGCTCCATTGCCAATTGCACCTTGCCGTGATCGATGTCGCTGACCAACAGTTCGGCGCCAGCGGCATGCAGCTGTTCTGCGAGGGCATAACCAACGTTGCCCAGGCCTTGGATGGCCACACGCAAGCCTTCGAGGTTATCGCTGCCGAGCCGGGCCATCGCCGTGGCTCGAATGCCGGTGAACACCCCCATCGCGGCATGTGGCGCAGGGTCGCCCGCCGAGGTGGTACTGGTGACGTGCTGGGTCTGTTGGGCGATGCAATCCATGTCCGCCACCGAGGTGCCGCTGTCGATGGCGGTGATGTAGCGGCCGTCGAGCTGATTGATGCAACGCCCGAAGGCTTCGAACAGCGCCGCACGGTTTTCGACATGGACCGGGCGAATAATCACCGCCACGCCGCCGCCCTGAGCAAGTCCGGCCAAAGCCGCCTTGTAGCTCATGCCTTGGGCGAGGCGCATGGCGTCCTCGACTGCGGATTCGTCGCTGGGGTAGGCAAGGTAACGACAACCGCCCAGGGCAGGCCCCAGGCGACTGTTATGAATGGCAATCACCGCCTTCAACCCGGTGACCGGGTCTACGCTCAGGTGCAGCGATTCAAGGCGAGTGCTTTGCATGAGAGCGAACATCGTCGGGCTCCCGAATCACTTCTTGTAGTCGCCAGTATAGGCTTGCGCCTGAAAATTGCTGAAGCGCACCGGAATAAGCAGCGGGCCTTTGAGGGCTTTCGGACATAACCTGCAACCGCCTGTGTACGGCACTGGACGAAAACCTGTGGCGGGGCTAAAACGAGGCATGCCCCGGAGATTTTGATGACCCCGCGCCAACGTTTTTTCGCCTGCCTGCAACGTTCGCCACCCGCCCTGTTCGAGGCGGCGCTGTGGATTGCGGCCGAACACGATGCCGAGATGAACATCGAGGCCGTTCTGGCAGATTTCAAGGACTTGCAACAACGGGTCAGCTCAGGCCTGCCGATGCTACCGGTGAGCGAACTGGCCCAACCGTTGTTGCGCCGCATGAATGACCTGGGGTTCGCCCAGGACGACTTCACCCCGTTGCGCCCGCAAGTGGCGTTGATCAACAAGGTGCTTGAACGTCGTCGAGGCCAACCGCTGGCGTTGGGGCTAATTGCACTGGAACTGGCCAGAAGGCTGGAGATCCCTCTGGTCGGGGTCAACTTCCGGGGCATTTCCTGCTGCGGGTGCAGGGCGCCGATCACCTGCTGGATCCCTGCGGCGGGCGCCGGTTGTACCCCAACGACTGCCGCGACCTGCTGCAACGTCAGTACGGCCCGAACATCAAACTCAACGCCGAGCATTTGCTGACGGCGGAACCGGCGCACATGCTCCAGCGCCTGTCACGCAACCTGCGCCAGTTGCACCTTTCCAGTGATGACTACATCGGCGCCCTGGTTGACGCCGAACGTGTTCTGGAACTCGGCAACGGCAGCGCCGCCGATTACCTGGCCCGGGCCAGCCTCTATCAACGCCTCGATTGCCCGAATGCCGAACGCTTTGACCTGGAGCATGCGTTGCTGCTCAGTGACGACCCGATCCAGCGGATTCGCCTCACTGAACGCTTGGGGCACCTGCCACCAAATTCTGTGGTTCATTAAACGCAAAAGATCGCAGCCTTCGGCAGCTCCTACAGGGTGTACGCCGTCCCAATGTAGGAGCTGCCGAAGGCTGCGATCTTTTGATCTTCAAGGTTTAACCACCACCCCCGCCGGATTACCCGATATCGCATCAACCGGCGAGCGCACCTGGATAATGAACAACGCTGCAATCACCGCCGGTATCGCGCAGAAGAAGAAAATCTGCTGCACCGGGATGTGCATCGCCAGCAGCATGCTGCCAAACAGCGGCCCGAGGATCGAACCGAAACGTCCCACGCCCAGCGCCCAACCGGTACCGGTGGCACGTACCTGCGCCGGGTAGAAGTTACTGGCGAAAGCGTTGAGGGTCAGTTGCCCGCCGATGATGCAGAACCCGGCGGCAAACACGCTGGCCACCAGATAACGCGGATTGTCGTGATTGAGGCCCAGCACAATGGTGCACATCGCCGCCGCAGCCAGCACGCACGACAGCAGGCGCACTTTGCGTTTGAGGCGGTCGGCGAACCAGGCCATGCAGATCGCACCGATGGTCCCGGCGAACAGGAACATCGAGGTTACCAGGTTGGCTTCATTGAGTTTCAAGCCACTTTCCAGCAACAGCGTCGGCAACCAACTGATCATGAAATACAGCAGGATCAGACTGACAAAAAACGTTGCCCAGATCAGCAGGGTTGGCCGCGCATAACCATGGCGAAACAACTCCAGCACGGTCAATTTGCTGCCCTGCTCCTGTTCGTTTTGCGCAATCGAAGCAGCGGGTGGTTGCCAGTCCGGCAACATCCGCGCGGTGACTTTGCGCAAGCGTGCGTAAGGTGGTGCATCGCGAAGTAAACGCGGCAGGGATTCAGGAAGGAACCAGGCCAGAAACGGGAACAGCAGTAGTGGCGTGACACCCCCGGCGAGGAACACCGCTTGCCAGCCGAAGCTGTCGATGAAGCCCGCCGCGACAAACCCGCCCGCGGCACCGCCGAATGAAAACCCGCAAGCGGCCAGCGTCACCATCAAGGTGCGCAGTCGTGGCGGCGAATATTCCGACATCAGCGCCATCGCGCTGGGCATCGCCCCGCCCATGCCGATCCCGCAAATAAATCGCGCGGCCATCAGGGTATTCAGGGAATTGGCGAACACCATCAACACCGTGAGCGTGGCGTAGATCAGCACGCAACACAGCAGAATCCGTCGCACGCCGAAGCGATCCGCCAGCGGAGTGACAGCGAGTGAACCCAGGGTCAGGCCCAACAGGTTGGCGCTGAACACCGGCCCGAACGCGGCTTTTTCCAGGCCCCAATCCTGGGCCAGGGCCGGCACCACGTAACCGAGGACTTGCGCGTCGTAACCGTCGGTCACCAGCAGCAATGCCAAAAGCAAAAGGAGCAACCACTGATATCGAGACACAGGACGGACGTCGAGTGCCGCCCGGAAGCTGGCAATCTGGTTGTGCATCGCAAGGTACCTGTTTTGTTTTTATGGTTTTGATGCAACCGGGGCTCCCACAGTGAGAATCGCGGTGAAGCTTTAAGGCGTATCAGGCTGGTTCGCCGGGTGGGCCTTGATGAACGCTGGGTGTGTCGCAGCCAATGCCGCCACCCGGCGAATCCGCGGATAGGCCTCAAGTGAAATATTGAACCGCTCAGCCGCATACAGCTGCGGGATCAGGTAAACATCCGCCAGTCCTGGTTGATCGCCGAAGCAGTAACCGGCATCCCCGATCAACGGCTCCACCGTCGCCAGGCCTTGGCTGATCCAGTGACCGATCCACTCCACCACCTGCGGTTCATCGTGACCCAACTGGCGCAGTTTATTGAGCACGCTGACGTTGTGCAGCGGATGCACATCGCAACCAATCACCGCCGCCACGCCACGCTCGTGAGCGCGGGCAGCGAGGTCTTTGGACAGCAACGGCACCTGTGGATAACGCTCCTCCAGGTACTCGATGATCGCCGGCGACTGGATCAGTAATTCACCTTCATCGGTGCGCAATGCCGGCACCCGACCTTGCGGGTTGACCGCCAGGTACGCCGGCTGTCGATGCTCGCCACCCGCTGGGGCAATCAGGTTAATCGGCAGGGCCTGGTAATCCAGCCCCTTGAGCGCCAATGCGATGCGTACCCGGTAAGACGAGGTCGAACGGTAATAGGTATAGAGTTCCATGACCCGATCCTCTTAGCGTGTCGGCACGACTTTGCCACGGCATTCGCCGAACCCGATGGAAGCAAAACCGTCACGGCTGCAACGGGCGCGCAGGATGATTTCGTCGCCATCCTCAAGGAACTTGCGCACCTCGCCCGAGGCCAGTTCGATCGGCTTTTTACCGCCCTCGGTGATTTCCAGCAGACTGCCGAACTGACCGCTTTGCGGTCCCGACAAGGTGCCCGAACCGAACAGATCGCCCGCCTGCAATTGGCAGCCGTTGACGCTGTGGTGCGCGACCATTTGCGCCACGGTCCAGTACATGTGTTTTGTGTTGCTCAGGGTCAGGCGATGGGCCGGCAGGTTTTGCTCGCGCATGGTTTCGGTGAGCAACAGTACTTCCAGTTCGATGTCGAAAGCACCGCCCGCCTGATCGCGCTGGTCGAACAGGTATGGCAGCGGTTGCGGGTCGCCTTCAGGGCGCGCCGGTTGCGCGCGACGAAATGGCTGCAGCGCTTCGGCGGTGACGACCCAGGGCGAGATGCTGGTGATAAAACTCTTCGACAGGAACGGCCCCAGCGGCTGGTATTCCCAGGCCTGGATGTCCCGCGCCGACCAGTCGTTGAGCAGGCAGAAACCGGCAATGTGATCGGCGGCGTCGCCGATGGGGATGGCGTCGCCCATGTCGTTGCCCTGGCCGATCCAAATACCCAGTTCCAGCTCGTAATCCAGGCGCGCACACGGGCCAAACGTCGGTTCGGCCTGACCGGCCGGCAGGGTCTGGCCCTTCGGACGGCGCACGTCAGTGCCGGACGGACGGATGGTCGAGGCGCGGCCGTGATAACCGATCGGCACGTACTTGTAGTTCGGCAGCAACGGGTTATCAGGACGGAACAGTTTGCCAACGTTCTGCGCATGCTCGATGCCGACATAGAAGTCGGTGTAGTCGTTGATTTTCGCCGGCAGGTGCATCACGCAATTCGCCGCCAGTGGCAGCAGTCTGGCGCCTTGGGCTTCGATCTTGCCATGCAGGGTGCTGCCTTCGACGAACAGCTCCAGCAGGCGTTCGCGCATGGCAACGCGGGCCTCGCGGCCCAGTTCAAAGAAGGCATTGAGTTGGCCGCCACGGGTCGCTTCGACGGCGGTGCGCGCCGCGCCGTCAAACAAGCCGGCGTCGAGGGCCGCTTCCAGATCGAAAACATGTTCGCCGATGGCCACGCCGCTGCGGGGTGCAGAGCCGTTCACGCTGAACACGCCCAGAGGCAGGTTTTGCAGCGGGAAATCCGTGTGGCCGTTGGCAGAGGCAACCCAGCTACGAGTGATGGAAGTCTGAGTCATGGGTTATCTCCGGGTCGGGTCGAATGTAACGGGCAGCGTGGCCCAGCAGGCATCGTAGTTGGTTTGCAGTTGCGGACAATCGAGAGCGAACTGGCTCGGACGCAACACTTGGCTGGTCTCGAACATGAAAGCCATGGTGTTGTCGATTTTCGTCGGTGCGAGTTCGGCGTTGATCGCCTTGGTGCAGCTCTCGCCGTCCGGGCCGTGGGCGCTCATACAGCTGTGCAAGGACGCGCCGCCGGGCACGAATCCTTCGGCCTTGGCGTCGTAGGCGCCCTGGATCAGGCCCATGAATTCATTCATCAGGTTGCGGTGGAACCACGGTGGACGGAAGGTGTTCTCGGCCACCATCCAGCGCGGCGGGAAGATCACGAAGTCCAGATTCGCCAGGCCATGCACGCTGGTCGGCGAGGTCAGGACGGTGAAAATCGACGGATCCGGATGATCAAAACTCACGGTGCCGATGGTATTGAAACGGCGCAGGTCATATTTGTACGGCACGTTGTTGCCGTGCCAGGCCACCACGTTCAGCGGCGAATGATCGAGCTCGCAGCCCCATAACTGGCCGAGGAACTTTTGCACCAGGGTGGTCGGTTGCTTGAGGTCTTCGTAATGCGCCACCGGGGTCAGGAAGTCCCGTGGGTTGGCCAGGCCGTTGCTGCCGATCGGCCCCAGGTCCGGCAAGCGCAATGGCGCGCCGTGGTTCTCGGCGATATAGCCGCGAGCTTGCGGGTCGAGCAGTGCGACGCGGAATTTCAGACCGCGGGGCAGTACGGCGATCTCCAGTGGTTCCAGGTCCAGCACGCCGAGTTCGGTGGCGATGCGCAAACGGCCCTGTTCCGGCACCAGCAGCAATTCGCCGTCGGCGTTGAAGAACACACGCTCCATGGAGCGGTTGGCGCGGTAGCTGTAGATGCTGATCCCGGACGGTTTTTCCGCGCCGGAGTTGGCGGCCATGCTCACCAGCCCGTCGATGAAATCGGTCGGCTCGCTCGGGATGTCCAACGGGTTCCAGCGCAGCCGGTTAGGGGTCACGTCACCCAAGGGGCCGCCGGCCAGTTGCCGATCGAGTTTGACGAATGCCGGGTGATTGGCCGACGGCTGAATGCGGTACATCCAGGTGCGGCGCGATTCGCTGCGAACCATGGTGAACGCGGTGCCGGAGAACAGTTCGGTGTAGAGGCCGTACGGGACTTTTTGCGGGGAGTTCTGGCCGACGGGCAGTGCGCCGGGCAATGCTTCGCTGCTGAATTCGTTGCCCAAGCCAGACTGATAAACCAGTGCTGGCGCCGTTGAATCGAGGTTCATGGAGCCTCCTGAACAGGGAGTAGGCAATGGCCTGTCGCTCTGCTTCAGAGGTCTCGGCACGCCTGGGTTATTTTTATCGTAATCCAATTACGCATAACGTAATTTGATTGGTATTGACCGTCAAGCTATAAAGACGCCCATTCGTCCCGGGATCACACCGCCTCCATGGAAAAGCCGCGCAGTAACGATAAACAGAAAGTCCGCTCGGCCGAGGTCGGCACTGACATCCTCAAGGCCCTGGCCGAACTGTCGCCGTCGACCTCGTTGTCGCGCCTGGCCGAACATGTGCAGATGCCGGCGAGCAAGGTTCACCGCTATTTACAGGCGCTGATCGCCAGCGGTTTTGCCGAGCAGAATACCGCCACCAACCATTACGGCCTCGGCCGTGAAGCCCTGCGCGTAGGCCTCGCTGCACTCAACAGTATGGACGTGTTGAAAGTCGCCGCCCTGCCCTTGGCCGAGTTGCGCGATGATCTGAACGAAACCTGTTTTTTGGCGGTGTGGGGCAATCAGGGCGCGACCGTGGTGCACATCGAACCGGCGGTGCGTGCAGTGACGGTGGTGACGCAGTTGGGGTCAGTACTACCGTTGCTGAGTTCCTCGACAGGCCTGGTATTCAGTGCCTTTCTGCCCAATCGGGAAACCGTGGAATTGCGCCAACGGGAAATCCAGGCCAGCGCGGCACATGCCCTGGCAGACGATCAGGTCTATACGACCTTGTGCGAGCAGATTCGCGAACGCGGTTTGCATCATGTTCACGGCTTGCTGATGCCCGGTGTGGACGCGTTGTCCGCCCCGGTGTTCAACGCCGTCGGCCAAGTGGCGGCGGTGTTGACGATCGTAGGTCCGACCTCATTGTTCCACGCAGATGAAGACGGCCCGGCGGCGCAGCGATTACTGGCGGCAACCGGGCCGTGAGTTGGCGGATGGGCTATCACCCGGCACCCGACCTTTAGGGTCCTCGTCATGTAGCAGCTGGCGAAGCCTGCGTTCGGTTCGGGCGCAGCAGTCGTGAAATCAGCCGGCGCGGTGCGTCAGGAAAACCGCGCGCTCAGGTTTCACGACTGCTGCGCAGCCGAACGCAGGCTTCGCCAGCTGCTACGGGGCGGAGGAGTGCCCGACAAATATTGACTGTTACATACCCCGTAACAGTGCATGTCCGGATTCGCTATTTTTCCTTTGGGCTCAAGGCCTTATTCTTGCCGGGCTTTCACGGGAAACCGGCGCAAAGCACGAAGCGAAGGCCTGTGATCAGCCCACGTCATTCGCGAAGATCTCAGATGGATTGAAGCGTTCTTCGACTCATCACCCTGTGTTCACTGACGTTGATTTATTGCTCCTTGATCAAACGTCTTACTTTGGCCGCTGCGTTTGCAGCGGCCTTTTTTATGGGCGATGGTGTTGAGCGAGGGAGTCACGGAGCGGATCGCAGGACCCAGGCAAGCCCCGCGAAAGAAGCATTGTCAGAGGGCATATTTCTGCAAATTTGCCATCATTTCCTTCAACGCCTCTATGTTGTCCTTCGGATGCGCCGCCCCCTCGAAATCGCAAATCTGTTGCCAATGCGCCGCCACATCTTCGGGCGAAAAACCGACTCGCGGATCAAACCCTGCGCCCAGGCTGCGTTCCCAACGAACTTTCCCCATCCAGCCGCCACCGACTTCAAACAACCCTGAGGTTTCCTGGCAATTCTCACTGGCCAGGTACACCACCAACGGACTGACCAGTTCCGGTTTGAGTTGTTCGAACACTTGAGGCGGGATCAGGCCTTCGGTCATGCGGGTGCCGCCGGTGGGGGCGATGGCGTTGACCAGGATGTTGTTCTTGCGACCTTCGATGGCCAGGGTCCGGGTCAGGCCGTAGAGGCCGAGTTTGGCCATGCCGTAGTTGGACTGGCCGAAGTTGCCGTAGATGCCTGACGTCGAAGCCGTGAAAATCACTCGACCGTAATTTTGCTCACGCATATGCGGCCAGGCCGCGCGGGTCACTTTGTAGGCGCCTTCGACGTGGACGCGGTAAACCAGGTCCCAGTCGGCGTCGTCCATTTTGTGGAAGGTCTTGTCCCGCAGGATGCCGGCGTTGTTGACCACCACGTCGACGCGGCCAAACACGTCGAGGGCGTTTTGCACCAGTTTGTCGCCGTCAGTGACGGAGTCATGGTTGGCCTCGGCCGTGCCGCCCGCCTCGCGAATTTCAGCGACCACACGGTCCGCTGCCGATGCGTTGGCACCTTCACCCTGAGTCGAGCCGCCGAGGTCGTTGACCAGCACTTTGGCGCCCTGTCTGGCGAACAGCAGCGCATGCGCCCGCCCGAGTCCGCCACCCGCTCCGGTGATGATCACGACTTTATCTTCGAAGCGCACAGACTCATTCATGGGGAACTCCAGCAGGCCAGGGGACAATGACCTCGAGTGTCAGGCACCGGGCGGCGGGTCACAATCAAGACGAGGGGGCTGAATGGTGCGCGATAAGGCAGGGGGATGATGAGGTGAATGTTAAAAAAGATCGCAGCCTTCGGCAGCTCCTACGCGCCTGTGGGCGCCGCCGAAGGCTGCGATCTTTTCACGAACACGCCCGCTTTAGCGGTGCTGAAACCAGCCGGTCGCGGAACGCCAGATAGTGCTTGAGCACCTGGACCGGCGCCTCGGTCTGGGGGTAGTGGCCGATACCGTTGAGCAGCACCGTGTCGGGGTTGGGGATCAGTTCCCGATAGCGCGCGACCATGTGTGCGCCGGAAATCGGATCGACCTCGCCATCGATCACCCGCAACGGCACGTCGCCGCGCTGCATGGCACCCACCCAGCGTTCCCGTTGTACCCGGCGCTGCGGAATGTAACCAATGAGCTTATGCATGACCCGCGGCCCGTGATTGCTGTCGATCAGGCTCCAGAAATCATCCATTTCGCTTTCAGTAGGCCGTGTCTGCGGACCGAAGATCTGCCGGAAACTTTTCACCAGGCCATCCCGGTAAAGGCGCGGCCGATCATCCAGCCCAACGGGCTGAGCAAGAGTTTTTGCATCAGTACCGGACGATGGGTTTCCGGGAACAGGCCACCGTTGAGGAACACGCAACTGGCAATATTCACCCGGGCCTCGTGATGCCGGGCCAGCAGTTCCTGGGCCACGCTGTCGCCGTAATCGTGGGCCAACAGGTGCACCGGCTGCTCGATGTTCAGGTGTTTGAGCAAGGCCTGTTGCAAATCGGTTTGCTCCAGCAGGCTGTACTGGTGATTCACCGGTTTGGCCGAATCGCCGAAGCCGAGCATGTCGCAGGCAATCACCCGGTAGCGCTGCGCAAGCGGCTGCCACAGGTAATGCCAGTCCCAACTGGCGGTCGGGAAGCCATGGATCAGCAACAGCGGCTCACCCTGCCCGGCCGTCCAGTAACGGATGGCCTGGCCACGGAAGACAAACGTCTGGCCGCGTTTGCGCCAGACACACAGGGGGATCTCGGCGAGTGGCATTAGAGTTTATAACCCGGGGATTGTTGATCGAGTTTGCGCAGCAGCGCTGGCCAGGCCAGTGCGCCGCCCATCCCTTGAGCACTTTTGGTGACGCCGACGATCATCGCCTTGGCGCCCGCCAGAATCTGCGGTTCGATGACGATCAACTCGGCGCCACCGTTCTGCGCCAGCACCTGGATATCGCAGGCACGCTGGAAGGTGAACATCATCAGGAACGTGTCAGCGATGGTGCCGCTACAGGTCAGCAGACCGTGGTTGTGCAGCATCAGGAAATTGTTTTCACCAAGGTCGGCTTGCAGCCGTGCCTTCTCTTCGTGGTTCAGCGCAACCCCTTCGTAGGCGTGATAAGCCAGGCTGGACAGGACGAACAACGATTGCTGGCTGATCGGCAAAACGCCTTGCTTCTGCGCCGATACCGCCACACCCGCCGCGGTGTGGGTATGCAGCACGCAGACGACGTCGTGACGCACTTCATGCACGGCGCTGTGGATAGTGTAGCCGGCCGGGTTGATCTCGTAAGGGCTGTCCATCAGCTTGTTGCCGGCCTGGTCGACCTTGACCAGGCTCGACGCGGTGATTTCGTGAAACATCATCCCGAACGGGTTGATCAGGAAGTCTTCGGTGCCCGGCACCTTCGCCGAGATATGGGTAAAGATCAGATCATCCCAGCCATGCAGGGCCACCAGCCGATAACAGGCGGCCAGGTCGACGCGGGTCTGCCACTCGGCGGCACTGACCTGGTCTTTGACACAGTGGGGCGATTGAACGGGGGTCACACTCACGGCAAGGACCTCTCTTTTTTATTGTTTTGCTGACGTGTCAGCAGTCTAGTCAGCCCCCGGACTTCGTGTAGTTGCATTAGCAGCCAGCTTGATGGCCTAGCGAGTCAGCGCGGCACCGGGCTTGGATCCATGCCATGGCACCGACTCAAAGGATCGACGCCAACAAGGGTGCCGCGAACAGATTCAGCAACCCTGTCAGAACCATGACCAGCCCCGCCACCGAGCCTTCTTCACCGCCCACTTCATGGGCCCGGCTGACCCCGGCACCGTGGGCACCGACACCAAACAATGCACCTCGGGCCAGGGCGCTGCGCAGCGGCAACCACTTGAGCAGGATGCCGCCGAGCATCGCCCCGAACACCCCGGTAAACATCACAAACACCGCGGTCAATTCCGGCACGCCACCGAGGTCGTGGGCCAACGGCATGGCAAAGGGTGTGGTAATCGAACGGGGCACCAGCGACATCGTCACCGAGCTGTCCAGCGCCAGCGCCTTGGCCAGCCCGAACGAACTGCCGATGGATGCCGCGCTGCCCGTCAGCATCCCGAGCAGCAACGCCGACCAATGCCGCGCCAGCATTTGCCGCTGCTGCCAGATCGGCACCGCGAAGGCCACGGTGACCGGCCCCAGCACTGCCATCAGCCAATGGGTGTTGCTTGAATATTCAGCGTAGGCAGTGTGCAGCGGCACGGCGAGCGCCAGTAGCAAGGCCGGGACCAGAATCAGCGGCGACAGCAAGTAACGTCCGGTGCGCCGATAGATCCAGCGACTGAACAAATAGGCCAGCAAGGTAAACGCCAGCCAGAACATCGGCATCAGCTCAAGCTTCATGGGACCTCCTCAACCGCACGACCAATTCCACTGTAAACGCCGTCACCAGCATCACCATCAACGTGCTGACGCCGATCACCAACAAGATCCGCCAGCCGTCATCGCGCAGCAGGCCGCCGTAATCGAGCAGACTCATCAGCGCGGGAATAAAGAACAACAGCATCTCGGCCATCAACAATCCGGCCCCCATCTGCAACGCGGCGGGTTTTACCCAACCGAACGCGAACGCCAGCAGCAACAACGCCATGCCGATCACCCCGCCCGGAATTGGCCAGGCAAACCACGCGGCCAATTGGCAGCCGAGCAGGTAGATCGCCAGCAGCACGGCCAGCTCAGCGACGAGTCGGGAAAGCTTTCTCAGCGTTGGAGAGTTCTGGGTTGATGCGTTCATGGATTCGGTCCTCACAGGCGCTCATTTTACGGAGCGGGCTGCTATCCCCGAAGCGAATTGTTAGACTCAAAGCCATTCCAAAATGGAATCAGACACATGGAATTCAAACAGCTGCGCAGCTTCATCGAAGTCATGCACCAAGGTGGCTTCACCCAGGCCGCCAAGACCCTGCACATCAGCCAGTCGGCGGTGAGCAAGCAGGTCGCACAACTTGAGCAAAGCCTCGGTACCCCGCTGCTTGAACGCCTGGGCTCGCAGTTGCGCCTGACCGCCGCCGGCAGCGTGGTGTTGCAACGCGCTGAAGGCATGCTGCGCCTGCGCAATGAATTGCTCAGCGAGCTGGACGATTTGAGCCAGCTGGCCCGTGGGGAGTTGCGCCTGGGCTTGCCGCTGCTGGGCAGTGACGCGTTGTTCGCCGGACTGTTCGCCGAATACCGGCGGCGCTACCCGAACATCAGCATTCAATTGCTCGAAGGCGGTAGCCTGAACATCGAACAAGCCGTATTAAGTGGAGAACTGGAACTGGGTGGCAGCCTGCTGACGAAGGATCCGCAATTCGCTTTTCAGCCGTTCTGCGACGAACCGCTGGACGCCTTGTTGCCGGCCGATCATCCATTGGCAACGAAGACCGTGATTGGTCTGCAGGAGTTGGCCGACACGCCGTTCCTGCTGTACCAGCGCAGTTTTGTGCTCAACGACCGATTGCTTCAGGCCTGCCAACAGTTGGGGTTTACGCCCAAGGAAGGCGGACGCAGCGGTCAGGCGGATTTTCTCGCGGCGCTGGTGGCTGCCGGGCAAGGCGTAGTGCTGTTGCCCCGCGTGGTGGCGCGCGGGCTGGTGCGGCCAGGCGTGGTGCGCCTGACCTTGAACGCGCCGGCTTACTTGCGCTGGGACATTGCCTTTATCTGGCGCCAGGGCGCGTACCTGTCAAAAGCCGCCCAAGCCTGGCTCGCACTACTGCGCGAGCATCCGGTCAGCCGCGCAGAGCGCTGACCAGTTCGGCCAGCCAAGGCTCGGCGTCGGTTTCCGGGGTGACGCTTTCGCTGGCATCCAGGCGCAGCATCGGCAGGACTTCACGCAGGCCCAGTTCGCCGAACAATTCGCGCATCTGCTCGCCGCCACCGCAGAAGGTGTCGCCATAGCTCGCATCGCCCAAGCCGATCACCGCGCCCGGCAAACCACGCCAGGCGGCAGGCAACTGGTCGCGAATCATCGAGTACAACGGTTGCAGGTTATCCGGCAATTCGCCCATGCCCGTGGTCGAAGTCACGGCCAGAAAAGCTTCGGGGCCGAAAGCCTGGACGTCGGCAAGGCTGGCGCGCGGGTTATGCCAGGCCTCGAAACCGGCGGCTTTCAAAATATTCGCAGCGTGCCGGGCGACTTCTTCAGCCGTGCCGTACACCGAGCCGGAAAGGATGGCGACTTTCATCAATCTGATCCTGAAGCGGGAAAAAGACTGGCGATATTAACAGCAGCGGCAAAAAATCTGCGATTGCCTCTCGATAAGTGCTGATGGCCAGTAGACAGCCCTTATTGTTCTTCTAAAATGCAGCGCGTAATCAACTCGGAAAGGATTCTCTGATGATCAACGCTCAGCTGCTGCAAATGGTGATCAACGCGTCCAATGACGGCATCGTGATTGCCGAAAAGGAAGGCGAGCTGGACAACATCCTGATTTACGTCAACCCGGCGTTCGAACGCCTGACCGGTTACACCAGCGAAGAAATCCTCTACCAGGACTGCCGCTTCCTCCAATCCGGAGATCGCGATCAAGAAGCGCTGGGGCTGATTCGTGAAGCGTTGGGCAGCGACGGTTCGTGTCGGCAAGTGCTGCGCAACTACCGCAAGGACGGCACTCCGTTCTGGAATGAACTGTCCCTTTCGACGGTTAAAAACGAAAGCGACGGACAAACGTATTTCGTCGGTGTACAAAAAGACGTAACGGTTCAGGTCAAGGCGCTGCAGCGGGTCACCCAACTGGAAGCGCAGGTGACAGAATTGCAGGCTGAACTTGCTGCACTCAAAGCGACGAACGGCACAAACAAAACAGCGAACTAGATGTCATTAACTACAATCACCAATGACTTTGTAACTATATCTTTCGAGCAAGCCATGCAACGCGACGCACTCCTGACCCAGGATGAGCTGGATTTTATCCAGACCATGCAGCATAACCCGCAGCTCAATGTGCGGGATGCAACGTCGAGCCTGCTCGTTAACGGTGGTTCGCAAATCCGTGACCTGCTCACGCGCCTGGCAGCCCATGAGCAAGTCACCATCCAGGCCAACTTCGAAAACCAGCAAATGACCTTCCCGCTGCATCTGGTCGAGGACGAGTTCCACGCGCTGCATCTGCGCCTGGGCGTGCCGAGCATTTTTGAAGACGGACCGATGGTGCGACCTTGGCGCCTGGCACTTGAGGAACCGGTTGCGCTGGAGAATGCCAAGGGGCAGCCCGGCACGATGTGGGTCCACGAAGTGTCGTTCAAAGGGGTTTTGCTGGAGGTCCGCAACAAGACCAAGCCACCGAAGCATTTCGCGTTGTGGTTCAGCCCGTCAGGTTATGAGCGAATCGCGTTGCGCGGCACATTCGAGCGGGAAACCGAGCAAGGCTTCTTCGCTTATCAGCTCAGTCAGAGCGACAAAGACGAAACCGAACGCCTGCGTCAGTTCATCCTTCAGCAACATCGCCTGACTCATCCTGCCCTGCACGCCTGAAGTTCAAGTATCCAGATTGCCTGCCAGGAACTGCTTCAGGCGCTGACGCATCAACAAACCTTCATTACCCAGACAACCGATCGATGATCCGGCCAGGCTTTCCTGCGCCAGGTCAGACGCATCACCGGCCAGCATCAACTGACAATCCAGACTCATGGTCAAGCGGTTCAGGCGCCTCGGCAGTTCAGGTGAAGGCACGTGATTGGAAAACAACACAAGTGCCTGGGGTTTGATTCTTTCACAGACCAGGGTCAGCTCATCAAATGGCTGGCCGATCGTGAGCACACGCACGCCTGAATCGGCCCCGCTCAGGAACAGCGCGGCCACCAGCAGTTCCAATTCACGGCACTGACCGGCCAGGGCGCTGACAACGACCCGGCGCGGCGATGTATCACGTATCAGCAACAAGCGCTGCGACACCCGTGATCGCAGGAACGCATCGAGGAACAACCATTCGCTGGTCTGGCCGAACGTATCCTGTCGCTGCAGCAGCAGCTTCCAGAGCGGCATCAGAATGTCCTGGAACACCACAGGCAGTGAGTAGCTGGAAAAAATCTGCCCGTAGACCCGTTCCAGCTGGAGATCGTCGAAGGCACTGACAGCGGCCTGAACCTGCTGCTGCCACTGGGTGTAATCCGCCAGCACAAGTTCATTGGGAATGATGTGCGAGAGCGCTTTGAGCGGCTCGGTCTTCGCCAGGATCTTGCCGACCTTGCTCACCGCGACACCACGCTCGATCCAGCCCAGAATGCTGCGGACCGTCTCGATATCGGCCATTGAATACAGCCGATGCCCACTTTCGGTGCGTGTCGGTTGAATCAGCCCATAACGACGTTCCCATGCCCGCAGTGTGACCGGGTTGATACCGGTCAGGCGTGACACTTCCCGGATCGGAAAAAGTTCTTCCTGATCGAGGGAAGCCACAGGCAAAAAACCAAGGGAAACGTCAGTCAGGACAGGCATTTTAGCGTCGATCGTCCACGGGCAAGTTGGATCCCATTCTAGCGCTTAACCCCAGTAATCACTCAAGTTTGTTGATGGACGACGAATGCCTCTGGTGTAATTTTCATATTCAGGAATAATCCTTGCTTGTCCAAAGACGCAGCCCACCACCCCGGCGCTGTGCCTGGCGAAACTCCTACCCGGAGTAACGCAATTGTTATTCGGAGATACAAAATGTCTACCTCCCCGTCACGCTGATGGTCGCGCGCCGCGTTGCCGATGGGCGTTATCAGGACCTGATCGCCTGGTTGCGTGAAGGCGAACAACTGGCCACCGACTTTCCCGGCTATCTCGGCTCTGGCGTGCTCGCTCCGCCGCCCGATGATAACGAATTCCAGATTATCTTCCGCTTCGCCGACGAGCAGACCCTGCACGCCTGGGAGCACTCCGCTTCGCGTACCGCCTGGCTGGGACGCGGCAGCGACTTATTCGCCCATCCGACAGAACATCGGGTCAGCGGTATCGAAGGCTGGTTCGGCGCGGTCGGCCAACGTCCGCCACGCTGGAAACAAGCCGTGGCGATCTGGCTGGCGTTCTTCCCGGTGTCGCTGCTGTTCAACTTTGTGCTGGGGCCGTTGCTCGGCGAAATGAGCCTGTTGCCTCGGGTGTTCATCAGTACCCTGTGCCTGACACCGCTGATGGTTTATTTCTTTATTCCGTTGTCGACCCATCTGTTGGCGAACTGGCTGCACAGCGCGCCGACGCGGCCGTTGCCTGCTGCCACCACCACCCAAAACCGCTGATCTCTGTAGGAGCGAGGCTTGCCCGCTCCTACAAAAGCCACCTCACGCTTCGTCGCTGGTATAGTTTTGCTCTAACCGCGACGCGAGCCGTTCATGACCTCTTCCGCAGCCCCTATCCTCATCACCGGTGCCGGCCAGCGTGTCGGCCTGCACTGTGCGCAACGTTTGCTCGAAGACGGCCAGCGCGTGATTTTCAGCTACCGCAGTGAGCGTCCGGGCGTGCAAACATTACGCGATCTGGGCGCGACGGCGGTGTTCGCGGATTTCTCCAGCGAAGCCGGTATCCTCGCGTTCATCACCGAACTCAAAACCCACACCGACAGCCTGCGGGCGATTGTCCACAACGCCTCCGAATGGCTGGCCGAAACCCCGGACACCGACGCACAGGCATTTACCCGGATGTTCACGGTGCACATGCTCGCGCCCTACCTGATCAACCTGCACTGCGCCGACTTGCTCGAACGCTCGAGCCCCGCCGACATCGTGCACATCAGCGACGACGTGACCCGCAAGGGCAGCAGCCAGCACATCGGCTACTGCGCCAGCAAAGCCGGGCTCGATAGCCTGACCCTGTCGTTCGCCGCGAAATATGCGCCAACGATCAAGGTCAACGGCATCGCGCCAGCCCTGCTATTGTTCAATCCCGACGACGACGCAGCGTACCGCGCCAAGGCCCTGGCCAAGTCCGCGCTGGGCATCGAACCCGGCAGCGAAGTGATCTACCAGAGCCTGCGCTATCTGCTCGACAACCCTTATGTCACCGGCACGACCCTGACCGTCAACGGCGGACGGCACGTCAAGTAAGCCGCCCCGCGAGGATATTTCATGACGTTATTCCTGCCCCAGAACGCCCTGTCCCAGAGCTATCGGGAGATTCTCGTCGGCCTTGGTGAAAACCCCGACCGCGAAGGGCTGCAAGACACCCCGATGCGCGCGGCCAAAGCCATGCAGTACCTGTGTCATGGCTACGAGCAAAGTGTCGAACAAATCGTCAACGGTGCGCTGTTTTCGTCCGACACCGACGAGATGATCATCGTCGCCGACATCGAGCTCTACTCGCTGTGCGAACACCACATGCTGCCCTTCATCGGCAAAGCGCACGTGGCTTATATTCCGACCGGCAAGGTGCTGGGCCTGTCGAAGATTGCACGCCTGGTGGACATGTTCGCCCGGCGCCTGCAAATTCAGGAAAACCTCACCCGGCAGATCGCCGACGCCGTGCAGCAAGTCACCGACGCCGCCGGTGTCGCTGTGGTGATCGAGGCCAAGCACATGTGCATGATGATGCGCGGTGTCGAGAAACAGAATTCGACCATGAACACCTCGGTGATGCTCGGCGCCTTCCGCGAGTCGAGCAACACCCGCCAGGAGTTCCTGCAATTGATTGGACGGAGCAAGTAGCAATGCCACAACTTCAACCAGGAATGGCGCGCATCCGGGTCAAGGACCTGTGCCTGCGCACCTTCATCGGGATCAACGAGGACGAAATCCTCAACAAGCAGGATGTGCTGATCAACCTGACCATCCTGTATGCGGCGCAAGAAGCGGTGCGCGACAACGACATCGATCACGCGCTGAACTACCGCACCATCACCAAGGCGATCATCGCTCACGTGGAGGGCAATCGCTTTGCCCTGCTCGAACGCCTGACCCAGGAGTTGCTGGACCTGGTCATGGCCAACGAGTCGGTGCTGTACGCCGAAGTCGAAGTCGACAAACCCCACGCCCTGCGTTTTGCCGAGTCGGTGTCGATTACGCTGGCGGCGAGCCGCTAAGCTTCAAGCTTCAAGCTTCAAGCTTCAAGCGGTAAGCTAACGGCCACCGCAACCCAACTTGCAGCTTGAAGCTTGCCGCTCAAAGCTGTCTCGCAGAGACAACCATGAACGATCAACAACGCCTGGAACTTGAAGCCGCCGCCTTCCGCCGACTCGTCGCCCACCTGGACAGCCGCAAGGACGTGCAGAACATCGACCTGATGAACCTCTCGGGTTTCTGCCGCAACTGCCTGTCCAAGTGGTACAAGGCCGCTGCCGACGAACGCCAGATCGAGGTCAGCCTCGACGACGCCCGCGAAGTGGTTTACGGCATGCCGTACGCCGAATGGAAAGCCCAATACCAGCAAGAAGCCAGTGCCGAACAGCAAGCGGCGTTTGCCAAAGGAAAACCCAATGAGTGATTTGAACACCCTGCGCGCCAGCCTCAACAGCGGCGAACACGTTTTTGCCGACACCCTGGCGTTCATTGCCGCCGGTTACGACTATCAGCCACAGGCCTTCAACAACGGTGGTGTGGAAAACGCCGCCGGGCAGAACGAAGGTTCGTGCAAGACCCTGGGCCTGGCGCTGCTGGAAGGCTTGAGCGATGAAGAAGCGCTGTTGGCGTTTGGCGAACATTATCGTTCGGTAGTGGCGACACCTGAAGGCAGCGATCACGGCAATATCCGCGCGTTGATTGCCCATGGTCTGGCCGGCGTGAAGTTCTCGCAGCAACCGCTGAATCGCCGCTGATTCACGGAGGATCACAATCAAAAGATCGCAGCCTTCGGCAGCTCCTACGCGCCTGTGGGCGCTGCCGAAGGCTGCGATCTTTTCGCTTCTACGGCACATCCCGACTTTTAAGATTGACCCGGCGACTTTATTTCGTTTGCCGGGCACCGCTGCTCGCGGCTTAGATAAAAAGAAGCAACCCTTCTTCTGAGTCAGGCATCCATGAGCAGCGAAAACATCAGTCGGTCGATCAACATCGTTCATCCCGTCACGCTCAGCCACGGCAAAAATGCCGAGGTCTGGGATACCGATGACAAACGCTACATCGACTTCGTCGGTGGCATCGGCGTGCTGAACCTCGGCCATTGCCATCCGCGCATCGTCGACGCCATTCGAGAACAAGCCACCCGGCTGACTCACTACGCGTTCAACGCCGCCCCACATGCGCCCTACATCGAACTGATGGATCGCCTGACAGCGTTTATTCCGGTGGATTACCCGGTCAGCGGCATGCTCACCAACAGCGGCGCGGAAGCGGCGGAAAACGCCTTGAAAGTCGTCCGTGGCGCAACTGGGCGCACGGCCGTCATCGCGTTCGACGGCGCCTTCCACGGTCGCACGCTCGCCACCCTCAACCTCAACGGCAAAGTCGCCCCGTACAAGCAGAAAGTCGGCGTGCTGCCGGGCCCGGTGTTTCACCTGCCCTTCCCGAGCAAGGACAACGACGTGACCTGTGCCGAGGCGCTGAAGGCGATGGATCGGTTGTTCAGCGTCGAGGTCGATGTCGATGACGTGGCCTGTTTTATCGTCGAACCGGTGCAGGGCGAAGCCGGTTTCCTCGCCATGGACGTGGCGTTCGCCCAAGCACTGCGGCGCTTCTGTGACGAGAAAAACATCCTGCTGATTGCCGATGAAATCCAGTCGGGTTTCGGTCGTACCGGCCAGCGTTTTGCGTTCTCGCGACTGGGCATCGAGCCGGACCTGATCCTGCTCGGCAAAAGCATCGCCGGCGGCGTACCGCTGGGTGCGGTGGTCGGGCGCAAAGCGTTGCTCGACACCTTGCCCAAGGGCGGACTGGGCGGCACCTATTCGGGCAACCCGATCGCCTGCGCTGCGGCACTGGCGACGCTGGACGAGATGACTGACGCGCACCTGCACGCCTGGGGTACGCAGCAGGAAGAAGCGATTGTCAGTCGCTACGAGGCTTGGCGTACCCACAACCTTTCGCCGTATCTGGGCCGCTTGACCGGCGTCGGCGCCATGCGCGGCATTGAGCTGAGCAACGCCGACGGCACACCGGCAGCGGCGCAGTTGACGCAGTTGCTGGCCCTGGCCCGCGACGCGGGTTTGCTGCTGATGCCCAGCGGCAAGTCGCGACATATCATTCGGCTGCTGGCGCCGTTGACCACCGAGGCCAATGTACTGGAGGAAGGCCTGGATATCCTTGAGGCGTGCCTGGCCAAACTGACCTGATCACACATCCCCTGTAGGAGCTGCCGAAGGCTGCGATCTTTTGACTTTGCTTTAAAAGGTCAAGGTCAAAAGATCGCAGCCTGCGGCAGCTCCTACAGGATTCATCGTATTTGTTGTGAGCACAAAAAAACCGGCCGAAGCCGGTTTTTTCATTTCAACGCGATCAGAACGAAGCGTTCTGCAGATCGTCGAGGTAACGCTCGGCGTCCAGTGCCGCCATGCAGCCAGCGCCAGCCGAGGTGATGGCCTGGCGGTAAACGTGGTCAGCCACGTCACCGGCGGCGAAGATGCCTTCGAGGTTGGTCGCAGTAGCGTTGCCTTCACGGCCGCCGTGCACAACCAGGTAGCCGTCTTTCAACGTCAGTTGGCCTTCGAACAACGAAGTGTTCGGGGTGTGGCCGATGGCGATGAACACGCCGTCGACTGTCAGCTCGTCGAAGCTGCCGTCGTTGTTTTTCAGGCGAGCACCGGTCACGCCCATGTTGTCGCCCAGGACTTCGTCCAGGTTCGAGTTGAGCTTGAGGATGATCTTGCCTTCGGCAACCCGGGCATTGAGCTTGTCGATCAGGATCTTCTCGGCGCGGAACGTTTCGCGACGGTGGATCAGGGTCACGGTGCTGGCGATGTTGGCCAGGTACAGCGCTTCTTCGACAGCGGTGTTACCGCCACCGACCACAGCCACTGGCTTGTTGCGATAGAAGAAACCGTCGCAGGTTGCGCAGGCCGAAACGCCTTTGCCCATGAAAGCTTCTTCCGACGGCAGGCCCAGGTAACGAGCACTGGCGCCGGTGGCGATGATCAGCGCGTCGCAGGTGTACGTCGCGCTGTCGCCGGTCAGGGTGTACGGCTTGGCGGCGAAGTCCACGGCATTGATGTGATCGAACACGATCTCGGTTTCAAAGCGTTCGGCGTGCTCTTTCATCCGCTCCATCAGCGCCGGGCCGGTCAGGCCATGGACGTCGCCCGGCCAGTTGTCGACTTCGGTGGTGGTAGTCAGTTGACCGCCGGCCTGCATGCCGGTAATCAGCAGTGGCTTGAGGTTGGCACGGGCGGCATAGACCGCGGCGCTGTAACCGGCAGGGCCGGAACCGAGAATAATCACTCGCGAATGACGGACTTCAGACATGACCTGCTCCTGTTAACCGGCCCGAAACTCCTGGCGCGGAACGCCGGATTGCCGGCGGGAATAAAAAAGGACTGTTGAAAGCACTTGGGGAAGGCTTGAGCTCGACAGTCCTGTAAAAAGAATGGGTGCAGCGTATCGAGGGGGCGAAGATTAAGGAAATACGGTTTAACAATCCAGCTCATAGGCGGTCTCTATCCCTAAGCGATGATTTTATAGACGCCTTTGTTACAGTGAATGTCGATGCTGCGACCGCGCTTTCCCCCTTGAGGCAAAGTCGGTAAGGTCGGCGCGTTTCCCTTCTGCTCGGAGCACGTTATGCCCGCCCCTGTTCTGTCCGGCCCGCAATATCTGCGCGAAGGCCTCAAGCTGGTCCTGAGCCCGGGCCTGCGTTTGTTCGTGTTGTTGCCGCTGGCGATCAACCTGGTGCTGTTCGTCGGATTGATTTACCTGGCTGGCCATCAATTCAGTCTGTGGGTCGACACGCTGATGCCGTCCCTGCCCGACTGGCTGAGTTTCCTCAGTTACATCCTCTGGCCGATTTTTGTGGTGCTGGTGGCGCTGATGGTGTTTTTCACCTTCACCATGCTGGCCAACGTCATCGCTGCGCCGTTCAACGGCTTCCTGGCGGAGAAAGTCGAAGTGGTGGTGCGTGGCACCGACGACTTCCCGTCCTTCAGCTGGGCCGAACTGATTGAAATGGTCCCCCGTACCCTCGCTCGGGAAATGCGCAAACTCGGCTATTTCCTGCCGCGGGCCATCGGCCTGTTCATCCTGTCGTTCATCCCGGTGGTGAACATCATCGCCGCGCCGCTGTGGCTGCTGTTCGGGGTGTGGATGATGGCGATCCAGTACATCGACTACCCGGCCGACAACCACAAACTCGGCTGGAACGAAATGCTCGCCTGGCTGCGCCAGAAACGCTGGCAGAGCATGAGTTTTGGCGGGATTGTTTACCTCGCACTGCTGATTCCGGTGGTCAACATTTTGATGATGCCGGCGGCCGTGGCCGGGGCGACCTTGTTCTGGGTGCGCGAACGCGGCGCAGAGAGCCTGGTGCCCCAACGCTGAGCCGGTCACAAATCCATCATCGAAACGCCACAATGACGACATGGCCTCAGCCGACACTGAGGTCATGACGACAGCTCTGCATATCACTCTGATCACCGAAACCTTCCCTCCGGAAATCAACGGCGTGGCCAATACTCTTGGCCGCTTGTACGACGGTTTGCGCGCGCGCGGGCATCAGGTGGAACTGGTGCGACCGCGCCAGGGCTGTGATCGGCAACTGGGCAGTGACGATGAATTGTTGCTCTGTCGCGGCTGGCCGTTGCCGGGGTATCCGGGTTGCAGTGGGGTCAGTCGTCGATGCACAAACTGCTGCGGCGCTGGAAACGCCATCGCCCCGACGTGCTGTACATCGCCACTGAAGGCCCGCTGGGTTTGTCGGCGTTGCGCGCCGCGCGACGTCTGGGGATTTCGGTGGTCAGCGGCTTTCACACCAACTTCCAGCAGTATTCCAGCCAGTACGGGCTCGGCCTGCTGACGCGAATGCTGACCCACTATCTGCGCTGGTTTCACAACCGCTCGACCCTGACCCTGGTGCCCAGCGTCAGCCAGCGGCTGGAGTTGGAACGTCGGCATTTCGAGCGTTTGGCGCTGTTGTCCCGCGGCGTCGATAGCCAGTTGTTTCACCCCAGCAAGCGTCTGAACGCGCTGCGTGAGCACTGGGGATTGGGCGAAGATGACATCGCCGTTATCCATGTGGGACGTCTGGCGCATGAGAAGAACCTGGGGTTGCTCAAGCGCAGTTTCGACGCGCTGAAGAGCACATTCCCACAGCGAAACCTGAAGTTGATCGTGGTTGGCGATGGTCCGTTGCGCATGGCGTTGGAGAAGGAATTGCCCGAGGCCGTTTTCTGCGGTTCACAGCGCGGCGAAGCCCTGGCCAGTCACTATGCGTCGGGGGATGTGTTTCTGTTTCCGAGTATGACCGAGACCTTTGGCAACGTGGTGCTTGAGGCTCTGGCCTCGGGGCTGGGGGTGGTGGCCTACGATCTGGCGGCTGCCGGTCAGCATATTCGCCACGGCTACAACGGGGTACTGGCGATGCCGGGGGATGAGGCGGCGTTCTGTGAGGCGGCACGCTGGTTGCTGGAGCAGGACGAGACCTTGCGTTGCGTACGGCTCAATGCGCGCCAGCATGCAAGTCGTCAGGGGTGGGGGGCAATTATCGAGCAGTTCGAGGGGCAGTTGCGAGGGGCTTGTGCACAAGAGCAAGTCTTGCCTGATGCAGCGTTGTTGCCTTAAAAGCTTCGCGGGCAAGCCTTGCTCCTACGGGGCATGCGTCGGTCACAAAATGTCGACACGACTCAAATCCGTAGGAGCAAGGCTTGCCCGCGATGGCGTCAGTACAGTCGCCGCTTAAACCAGTGTCATCAGCGCCTCACGGCTGAACGGCAGGATGTCTTCTTCACGACCATCACGCACTTTCTGCGCCCAGTCCGGGTCCACCAGCAAGGCACGGCCTACCGCCACCAGGTCGAATTCTTCATTGTTCAAACGCTCCAGCAGATTTTCCAGGCTGGCCGGTTGGGCGATTTTGTCAGTGTTGACCATGAACTGCAGGAACTCGCCATCCAGGCCAACGCTGCCCACGGTGATGGTCGGTTTGCCGGTGAGCTTGCGGGTCCAGCCAGCCAGGTTCAGATCGGAACCGTCGAACTCCGGCTCCCAGAAACGCCGCGTAGAGCAGTGGAAAATATCCACGCCAGCGTCGGATAACGGCTTGAGGAATTCGCCCAAGGCTTCAGGGGTTTGCACCAAACGAGCGGTGTAATCCTGCTGCTTCCACTGGGAGAAACGGAAGATGATCGGGAAACCTTCGCCTACCGCCGCGCGTACCGCCTGAATCAACTCGATGGCGAACCGCGAACGGTTGGCCAGGCTGCCGCCGTATTCGTCGGTGCGCTGGTTAGTGCCTTCCCAGAAGAACTGGTCGACCAGATAGCCGTGGGCGCCGTGGATTTCCACGCCGTCCATGCCGATGCTTTGCGCGTCCTTGGCAGACTGGGCAAACGCAGCGATCACGTCCTGGATATCTTGCTGGGTCATGCTGTGAACCACGACCTGACCATCCTTGAGTTTTTCCGACGGGCCGTAACCCGGGACGCTGGCGTCCGGCTCGGTGCCGATGCGGCGCACACTGCCCACATGCCATAACTGCGGAACGATCTTGCCGCCTTCGGCGTGCACCGCGTCGACGACTTTTTTCCAGCCGGCCAACGCTGCTTCACCATAGAAATGCGGCACGTTCGAGTAGCCGTTGGAGGCCTTGTGGCCGACGGTGGTGCCTTCGGTGATGATCAGACCAACACCGGCGGCGGCGCGGCGACGGTAGTATTCGATCACCTTGGAATTAGGCACGCCGCCTGGGGAAAAGGAGCGGGTCATCGGCGCCATGACGACGCGGGACGGCAGTTCGAGGGTGCCGAGGTGGAACGGTTTGAACAGGGCTTTTACGGGCATGGGACGCTCCACGGGAAGAACAGGCTTTATGACGGCGATAATATGGAGAGTCGCAAGGCGTGAACAGCACTATTGATTTGGGTGATTAAGGATTAGAAACGAAAAGATCGTCCGATCGCGGCCCGAGCCTTCGGCAGCTCCTACGCGGGAATGTGAACACCTGTAGGAGCTGCCGAAGGCTCGGGCCGCGATCGGACGATCTTTTGATCTTGCTGCTTAGCTCAGCGCTTTTTCGATCGCATGCACGATCGTCGGATCATCCGGCGCCGTCCGCGGCGAGAACCGCGCCAGCACACGCCCGTCTTTACCCAGCAGGAATTTCTCGAAGTTCCAGGTGATGTCGCCCGGAAACTCCGCGCCCTCGCCTGCCAGCAAACGGTACAACTGATGACGATCGTGGCCGTTGACTTCCAGCTTGCTGGACAACGGAAAGGTCACGCCATAGTTGAGGCTGCAAAACTCCTGGATCTCTTGCTCGGTGCCTGGCTCTTGTCCGGCAAACTGGTTGCACGGCAAACCCAGCACGCTGAAGCCCTGACCCTTGAATTGCTGATAGAGGTTTTCCAGCGCCGCGTACTGTGGGGTCAAACCACATTTGGAGGCAACGTTGACCACCAGCACGACGTGCCCCTTGAAGGGCGCCAGAGGTAGCTCCTGACCATCCAGGGCTGTCAATTTAAGGTCGTGGAAAGCACTCATGACGAACTCCAAATTCCCGTGTTCTTCTCGAAACAGCCACTTGGCGGCGCCGCCAGGGACAGCCGCGGACTAAAAAGGCGCCCCTCGGGCGCCTCTCCAGTACTCGAAAGCTTAGCGCAGAAATCAGTGGTGATGGCCACCTTCGCCATGGACGTGACCATGAGCGATTTCTTCCTGGCTGGCGTCACGGATGTCGATGATCTTGACCTGGAAATTCAGGCGCTGACCGGCCAACGGGTGGTTGCCGTCGACGGTGACATCGTCGCCGTCCAGGTCACGGATGGTAACGATTTGCATCTGACCGTCCGGCGCGGAAGCGTGGAACTGCATGCCCACTTCCAGTTCGTCGACGCCTTCGAACATGCTGCGGCTCAGGGTGCTGACCAGTTCGGCAGCGTATTCGCCGTAAGCATCTTCAGGTTCTACGGCGACGGTCAGTTCGTCACCGACTTTCTTGCCTTCCAGCGCCTTTTCCAGGCCCGGAATGATGTTACCTGCGCCTTGCAGGTAAACCAGCGGCGCGCCGCCGGCGGAGCTGTCGATGACCTCACCAGCGTCGTTGGTCAGGGTATAGTCGATGGAGACAGCCTTATTGGCGGCGATCAGCATGGGGCGAGACCTTTTGCAGAAGAATATAGAAAGACCAAGTTTAGCGAAGCAATCGCCCGAAAGCGAACACAACCCGGACAGACGGATTGCGGCGCAGATCTCGACGGCCACAGGCTTTCATCAGGACGAGGATGGGCACTGGGTGGCCGAGCTTTCCTGCGGTCACACCCAGCACCTGCGCCACCAGCCGCCCTGGCAATCCCGGGCCTGGGTCCTCGACCCATTGCAACGTATTGAAAAAATAGGCCAGCCCTTTGACTGCGGTTGGTGCGCTCAAGGCTCGGTTAGCGATAACCTTGGCCACTGAATTTCGGCAGGTAACCCGTTATAGGTCACCGCCTGGCGGCCCGTACGGCCTTTGCGTCAGATCAAATTCGAGTGCCTGAAGTCCACAGCCAAGGCGCTGCGACGAGTCATAGCTCGCTATGGGGAAGAGCAGCAACGCAGGGTATGGATTTCAGGCGCCTAAGTTGACTGACAGCAAAGGCCACACGGGCTGCCCACATGCACCTCCAGAGAATCCGCATGCAAACTTTTTTTATCGCGCCCACCGATTTTGGTGTGGGTCTGACCTCCATCAGCCTCGGGCTGGTGCGTACCCTTGAGCGAGCCGGGCTGAAAGTCGGCTTTTTCAAACCGATTGCCCAGCCGCATCCGGGCGACACCGGCCCTGAGCGTTCCACTGAACTGGTGGCGCGCACTCACGGCCTCAAGCCGCCACAACCGCTGGGCCTGGCCCACGTCGAGCGCATGCTCGGCGACGGCCAGCTGGATGAGCTGCTCGAAGAAATCATCACCCTTTATCAACAGGCTGCGGTGGGCAAAGACGTGCTGGTTGTCGAAGGCATGGTCCCCACCCGCAGCGCCAGCTACGCCGCCCGGGTCAATCTGCACCTGGCCAAGAGCCTCGATGCCGACGTGATCCTGGTCTCTGCACCGGAAAGCGAAGCCCTGAGCGAACTCTCCGGCCGGGTGGAATTGCAGGCGCAGTTGTTCGGCGGCCCGAAAGACCCGAAAGTTCTCGGCGTGATCCTGAACAAGGTCAAGACCGACGAAAGCATGGAGGCCTTCGCCTCGCGCCTGAAAGAACACTCGCCCTTGTTGCGCAGTGGCGATTTCCGTTTGCTCGGCTGCATCCCGTTCCAGCCGGAACTGAACGCCCCGCGCACCCGTGACGTCGCCGACCTGATGGGCGCGCAAATTCTCAATGCCGGTGATTACGAAACCCGGCGCATGACCAAAATCATCATCTGCGCCCGTACCATGCGCAACACCGTGGAGCTGCTCAAGCCCGGAGTGCTGGTGGTGACACCCGGCGATCGTGACGACATCATTCTCGCCGTCAGCCTCGCCGCCATGAATGGCGTGCCGCTGGCCGGCCTGTTGCTGACCAGCGACACCCTGCCCGACCCACGGATCATGGACCTCTGCCGCGGTGCCTTGCAGGCGGGCCTGCCGGTGTTGTCGGTGAGCACCGGTTCCTATGAAACCGCCAACCTGTTGAACGGCCTGAACAAGGAAATCCCGATCGACGACCGCGAGCGTGCGGAAATCATCACTGACTTCGTTGCCAGCCACCTCGACGCCAAATGGCTGCACCAGCGTTGCGGTACGCCGCGGGAAATGCGCCTGTCGCCCGCCGTGTTCCGCTATCAACTGATCCAGCGCGCCCAGGCCGCCAACAAGCGCATCGTGTTGCCCGAAGGCAGCGAACCGCTGACCGTGCAAGCGGCGGCGATCTGCCAGGCCCGTGGCATCGCCCGTTGCGTGTTGCTGGCCAAACCGGCCGACGTCGAAGCGGTTGCCCGCGCCCAAGGCATCGAGTTACCGCCAGGTTTGGAGATTCTTGACCCGGACCTGATTCGCGGTAACTACATCGAACCGATGGTTGCCCTGCGCAAGACCAAAAGCCTCAACGCGCCGATGGCCGAGCAGCAACTGGAAGACACCGTGGTGATCGGCACCATGATGCTCGCGCTGGATGAAGTCGACGGCCTCGTCTCCGGGGTCATCCACTCCACCGCCAATACCATCCGCCCGGCCCTGCAACTGATCAAGACCGCGCCGGGCTGCACGCTGGTGTCGTCGGTGTTCTTTATGCTGTTCCCGGAAGAAGTGCTGGTCTACGGCGACTGCGTGATGAACCCACACCCGAGCGCCGCCGAGCTGGCCGAGATCGCGTTGCAAAGTGCCGACTCGGCCGCCGCGTTTGGCATCACCCCACGGGTAGCGATGATCAGCTATTCCAGCGGTGAGTCGGCCAGCGGCGAAGAAGTCGAGAAGGTCCGCGAAGCGACGTTGCTCGCCCACGAACAGCAAAACTCGCTGCTGATCGACGGCCCCTTGCAGTACGACGCAGCCGCCAACGAAACCGTGGCCCGGCAACTGGCGCCGAACAGTCAGGTGGCTGGTCGCGCCACGGTGTTCGTGTTCCCTGACCTGAACACCGGCAACACCACCCACAAAGCCGTGCAGCGTAGCGCCGACTGCGTCAGCCTCGGGCCGATGCTGCAAGGCCTGCGCAAACCGGTGAACGACCTGCCGCGCGGCGCGCAAGTCGACGACATCGTCTACACCATCGCGTTGACCGCGATTCAAGCTGCCAACCGACCTCTGGATCTTTAAATGCTGCAATTCCTACCTGCACCCGTGCGCGGCGTGATCGCCTCGCTGCTGCTGGCACTGAACACCATTTTGCTGTGCTCGTTTCTGTTCTGCGTGGCGATTTTCAAGGTGTTGCCCTTCGCCCTCACCCAGCGCTTCACGCGCTGGGTGATGGGCCATACCCATGAAGCCTGGATCAGCAACAACAAGGCCTGGATGAACCTGGTCTGCCGCACCCGCTGGCACCTCACGGGCCTTGAAGGGCTGGACTACCAACACTCGTACCTGATTACCAGTAATCACCAGAGCTGGGTCGACATCATGGTGCTGCAATACGTGCTCAACCGACGTATCCAACCGCTGAAGTTCTTTCTCAAACAAGAGCTGATCTGGGTGCCGGTGATTGGCCTGGCCTGGTGGACCCTGGGCTTTCCGTTCATGAAGCGCTACTCCAAGGCCTACCTGGAAAAACACCCGGAGAAGAAAGGCAAAGACCTGGAAACCACCCGCAAGACCTGCGACAAGTTCCGCAGCAACCCGGTGGGGATTTTCAATTTCGTCGAAGGTACGCGCTTCACCGAGGGCAAGCATGCCCAGCAAAAATCACCGTTTCGCTATCTGCTGAAACCCAAGGCTGGCGGCATTGCGTTTGTACTGGATGCGATGGGTGAGCAGCTGGAATCCATCGTCAATGTGACCATTCACTATCCGGGGGCGTCCGGGGTATTGGGATCTGCTCTGTGGAAATGTTGCCGATGTGGTGGTGCATTTTCAGGAACTGAAGATTCCTGCGCAGTTTATTGGCAAGAATTACGACCAGGACGGGGAATACCGATTGGAGTTTCAGGGTTGGATCAATCGGTTGTGGGAAGACAAGGATGCATTGCTGGAGCAGATGCATCGGGAATATCCCGGCATTTAAGATCAAAAGATCGCAGCCTTCGGCAGCTCCTACGGGTGTACACATGCCCTTGTAGAAGCTGCCGAAGGCTGCGATCTTGACGGTCCGAAGGATACAAAAAACCCGCCGATGATCACCCATCGGCGGGTTTTTCTTGCAGCTTGAAACTCAATGCTTGTAGCTGCTCCTCTACTTAAATCACGCCGCGGCTACGCAGCAGATCCAGCACTTGCTTGACGCTTTCTTCCAGCGACAGCGACTGGGTATCGACTACAAGGTCGGCGTCCAGCGGCACGTCGTACGGGAAGGCATCGCCCGGGATGTTATCGCCAGCGGCAGCGTACAACCCTTGCGGATCACGCTCGGCACACACGGTTGGCGAGGCCTGGACGTAAACCGTCAGCAAACGCTCCTTGCCGATCAGGTCCTTGGCCTGCTCACGACCTTCGGCGCTTGGAGCAACGAACGCCGCCAGGGTCAGCAAACCGGCTTCGTTGAACTGACGCGCAACGTGCGCCGCACGACGCCAGTTCTCGGTACGGCCGGCGCGATCCAGTGGCAGACCTTTGTTCAGGTCATGACGCAGGTTCTGACCGTCGAGCACGAACACCGCACGACCCAGGTCGAACAGCTTGCGTTCAACCGCATAGGCCAGCGTGCTTTTGCCTGCGCCCGACAAGCCGCTGAACAACACGGTGGTCGGTTGCTGGCCGAAGCGTTGGGCACGCTCCTCGGTGGCTACATGGGCCGATTTGCCATGATGGGTGCTGCTGTCGTGGCTCAACGGCTGAGCGATGATCATGCCAGCGGCGACGGTGCCGTTGGTCAAGCGATCGATGACGATGAACGAACCGGTGGTGCGGTTGCTCGCGTAGCCGTCGAGCGCAATGGCTGTATCGAGGCTGACCTTGACCCGACCGATCTCGTTCAGGTTCAACGAACTGGCCGGACCTTCTTCCAGGGTGTTCACGTCAACGCGGTTGACGATGCTGGTGATCGAACCCGGCACGTAGGACGTGGCGCGCTTGATGTCATATTTCTTGCCCGGCAGCATCGGCTCTTCAGCCATCCACACCAGCATGGCGTCGAAAGCATCAGTCACTTGCGGCTGGTTGTCGGCGTGCACCAGCAAGTCACCGCGAGAGATATCAATCTCGTCTTCCATGGTCAGCGTTACCGCTTGACCTGGACCTGCGTGCTCCAGTTCACCTTCGAAGGTGACGATGGATTTCACGCGGCTACTCTTGCCCGACGGCAGCACCACGACTTCGTCGCCCTTGTGCACGATGCCGCTGGCCAGGGTGCCGGCAAAACCACGGAAGTTCAGGTTCGGACGGTTGACGTACTGCACCGGGAAACGCAGGTCGGTGTAGTTGCGGTCGTTGGCGATTTCGACGGTTTCAAGGATTTCCATCAGCGACTGGCCGGTGTACCACGGCGAGCGCTCGGACTTGTTCACCACATTGTCGCCCTTCAGAGCGGACATCGGCACGAACGCCATGGTGGTCGGCTTGAACGCGATGCCTTCGGCGAACTTCAGGTAATCGGCCTTGATCGACTCGAACACGCTTTCGTCGAAGCCATTGAGGTCCATCTTGTTGATGGCGACCACGATGTGCTTGATGCCGAGCAACGAGGCAATGAAGCTGTGGCGACGGGTCTGGGTCTGCACGCCGTAACGGGCATCGACCAGGATGATCGCCAGGTCACAGGTGGACGCACCGGTGGCCATGTTGCGGGTGTACTGCTCATGGCCAGGGGTATCGGCGATGATGAATTTGCGCTTGGCGGTGGAGAAGTAGCGGTAAGCGACATCAATGGTGATGCCCTGCTCACGCTCGGCCTGCAGGCCGTCGACCAGCAATGCCAGGTCGATGTCATCGCCGGTGGTGCCGACTTTTTCGAGTCGCGGGTAATGGCTTCCAGGTGATCTTCGTAGATCATCTTGGAGTCGTGCAGCAGGCGCCCGATCAGGGTGCTCTTGCCGTCGTCGACGTTGCCACAGGTCAGAAAGCGCAGCATTTCCTTGCGTTCGTGCTGGCCCAGGTAGGCGAGGATGTCCTCGCTGATCAAATCAGATACGTGCGACATGACAACCCCTTAGAAATAACCCTGACGTTTCTTTTCTTCCATGGAGCCTGCGCCATCGTGATCGATGACCCGGCCCTGGCGTTCGGAAGTTCGCGTCAGGAGCATTTCCTGAATGATGTCGGTCAGGCTGGTGGCCTCGGACTCGACCGCACCGGTCAACGGGTAGTCGCCCAGCGTACGGAAACGGACCTTTTTCTTGACGATGCGCGCCTTGTCTTCATCGCTCAGGTGATTGAGCAGGCGTTCGTCGTCGATCATGATCCAGGTGCCGTTCATCTCGATAACGTCGCGCTCGGCGGCGAAATACAGCGGCACAATCGGGATGCCTTCGAGGTAGATGTACTGCCAGATGTCCAGCTCGGTCCAGTTCGACAATGGGAACACACGAATGGATTCGCCCTTGTTGACGTTGCCGTTGTAGACGTTCCACAGCTCCGGGCGCTGGTTCTTCGGGTCCCAGCGGTGCTTGGTGTCGCGGAAGGAATACACGCGCTCTTTGGCACGGGATTTCTCTTCGTCACGGCGGGCACCACCAAATGCGGCGTCGAAGCCGTACTTGTCGAGGGCCTGCTTGAGGCCTTCGGTTTTCATGATGTCAGTGTGTTTGGCACTGCCGTGGGTCAGCGGGTTGATACCCTGCGCAACGCCATCGGGGTTGACGTGCACCAGCAGGTCCAGGCCCAGTTCTTCGACCATGCGGTCGCGGAACGTGTACATCTCCTTGAACTTCCACTGGGTGTCGACGTGCATGACCGGGAACGGCAGCTTGCCCGGGAAGAATGCCTTGCGCGCAAGGTGCAGCATCACGGCGGAGTCTTTACCGACGGAGTACAGCATCACCGGGTTATCGAACTCGGCGGCGACCTCGCGGATGATGTGGATGCTTTCGGCCTCCAGCTGTTTCAGATGCGTCAGTTTGTCGACCATGGCTACTCACGAAAACGATCTTATGGACGGCCAGCGGGCCGTGTTCGAGCGGGGAATCCTAGCACAGCGCCCCCTTCTAATCAGGACGCCAACTAGATCGAAAGGGTATATGAATATACCCCCTCGTTTGGCCACAACTACCCCTGACCAATTGGAACCCACCCCTGTAGGAGCTGCCGAAGGCTCGGGCCGCGTTCGGACGATCTTTTGACTTTGATTTTAAGATCAAAAGATCGTCCGAACGCGGCCCGAGCCTTCGGCAGCTCCTACACAAGGCATAGCGTTTCAATCAGATCGGGTTCGGGCAATCGATGAAGATGTGTTCCAGGGCAAACCGCCGTGCCAGGTAATCCCCCAGCGCCTGTACGCCGTAGCGCTCAGTGGCGTGGTGGCCGGCGGCGATGAAGCTGATGTCGTTTTCCCGGCGCTGTGGAAGGTCTGTTCGGACGCTTCACCGCTCAGGTACAGATCGACACCCGCCAGCACCGCCTGATCGATATAACCCTGGCCACCGCCGGTGCACCAGCCGACCCGACGAATCATCTCGCTGCCTTCAATCAGCAACGGCTCACGGCCCATGACTTCCTGCACACGACGGGCGAAGTCACGCGGGCTCAACGGCTCACTCAGCGAGCCGACCAGGCCGACGACTTTCAGGTTATCGGGGTCCAGCGGGCCTTCGACGGTGATGTCCAACTGACGCGCAAGCTGCACGTTGTTGCCGACGTCCGGGTGCAAATCCAGCGGCAAGTGATAAGACAGCAAGCTGATGTCGTGCTTGAGCAGGGTTTTCAACCGGCGTTGCTTCATGCCGGTAATACACGGGTTCTCGCCTTTCCAGAAATAGCCGTGGTGCACCAACACCAGATCGGCCTTGGCTTCCACCGCAGCGTCCAGTAGCGCCTGGCTGGCGGTAACGCCGCTGACGATGCGCATCACTTGCGGGCGGCCTTCGACCTGCAACCCGTTGGGGCAGTAGTCGGCAATTTTTGAACTGTTCAGGTAACGGTCGGCTTCTTCGACCAGGGTGCTCAGGGCGACGGCCATAAAAGACTCCTAAATATCCCGTTCAGAGGCACGCGCGACCTCTATAATGCGCGACATTATGGGCGGTCTCATACCACCTGCAACCTCTGTAGGACTTGTTTAATGCTTAAGGCGCTGCGTTTTTCCGGCTGGCCGTTGTTGGCCGGCGTGCTTATCGCTATGTTGATCATTCAGCGTTACCCGCAGTGGGTCGGGCTTCCGAGCCTCGACGTCAACCTGCAGCAAGCTCCGCAAACCACCAGCGTGCAACAGGGGCCAGTGTCCTATGCCGATGCCGTGGTCATTGCCGCGCCGGCAGTGGTCAACCTATACACCACCAAAGTCATCAACAAACCCAATCACCCGCTGTTCGAAGATCCGCAGTTCCGCCGCTTCTTCGGCGACAATTCGCCCAAGCAGAAGCGTATGGAGTCGAGCCTGGGCTCCGGCGTGATCATGAGCCCGGAAGGCTATATCCTGACCAACAACCACGTGACCACCGGGGCCGACCAGATTGTGGTGGCGCTCAAGGATGGCCGTGAGACCCTGGCCCGGGTGATCGGCAGCGACCCGGAAACCGACCTCGCGGTATTGAAGATCGACCTGAAGAACCTGCCGTCGATCACCATTGGCCGTTCCGACAACATTCGTATCGGCGACGTTGCGCTGGCCATCGGCAACCCGTTCGGCGTCGGCCAGACCGTGACCATGGGCATCATCAGCGCCACCGGGCGCAATCAGTTGGGCCTGAACAACTACGAAGACTTCATCCAGACAGATGCCGCGATCAACCCTGGCAACTCCGGCGGTGCGCTGGTGGATGCCAGCGGCAACCTGACCGGCATCAACACGGCGATTTTCTCCAAGTCCGGCGGCTCGCAAGGCATCGGCTTCGCGATCCCGATCAAACTGGCCACGGAAGTGATGAAGTCGATCATCGAGCACGGCCAGGTGATTCGTGGCTGGCTCGGGATTGAAGTGCAGCCGTTGACTCAGGAACTGGCGGAATCGTTTGGCCTGTCCGGACGTCCGGGAATTGTGGTGGCGGGGATTTTCCGTGACGGTCCGGCGCAGAAGGCCGGCCTGCAACTGGGTGATGTGATCCTCAGCATCGACGGTGAACCGGCTGGCGATGGCCGCCGCTCGATGAACCAGGTGGCGCGGATCAAACCGACCGACAAGGTCTCGATTCAGGTGATGCGTAACGGCAAGGAGTTGAAGCTGAGCGCAGAGATTGGCCTGCGTCCGCCGCCGGCACCGGTCAAGGAAGAAGAATAAACAGACACCACAACCCCCTGTAGGAGCAAGGCTTGCCCGCGATAGGAACACCGCGGTGCAACAGGCAAACCGCGTTATCGTTCTTCGCGGGCAAGCCTTGCTCCTACAGGATCGGTGCTGGATTACAGGTCGCCAAGGCCGTCGATCAACGCCTGATTCTGCTCCGGCGTGCCGATGGAGATCCGCAGGAACTGGGCAATCCGCTCCTGCTTGAAGTGCCGAACGATCACACCCTGCTCACGCAACCTCGCTGCCAGAGCGGCCGCATCGTGCTGCGGATGCCGGGCGAAAATGAAGTTGGCCGCTGATGGCAGTACTTCAAAGCCCTTGGCCGCCAACTGCGCGACAACCTTCTCGCGATTATCGATGACCAACCGGCAAGTCTTGTCGAAGTACTCACGATCTTCGAACGCCGCCGCAGCCCCGACATTCGCCAGACGATCCAGCGGGTAGGAGTTGAAGCTGTTCTTGATCCGCTCCAGCGCCTCGATCAGGTCCGGGTGCCCCACCGCCAGACCGACCCGCAAGCCCGCCAAAGAACGGGACTTGGACAGGGTCTGGGTCACGAGCAGGTTCGGGTAACGGTCCACCAGACTGATGGCGGTTTCGCCGCCGAAGTCGATATACGCTTCATCGACCACCACCACCGAATCCGGGCTGGCCTTGAGAATCTGCTCCACGGCGTCCAGCGCCAACAGGCAACCGGTCGGTGCGTTCGGGTTCGGAAAAATGATCCCGCCGTTCGGCCTGGCGAAGTCCGCCGGGTTGATCTGGAACTGTGCGTCCAGCGGCACCGCGTCGAACGCAATGCCGTACAACCCGCAGTAGACCGGGTAAAAGCTGTAGCTGATGTCCGGGAACAGCACCGGATTATCGTGCTGCAGCAAGCCGTGAAAGATGTGCGCCAGGACTTCATCGGAGCCATTGCCGAGGAACACCTGGTTCGCCTGCACACCGTAATAAGTGGCGACGGTATTTTTCAGCAGATCGCTGTTCGGGTCCGGGTACAGGCGCAGGTTGTCGTTCAGTTCGGTCTGCATCGCGGCCAAGGCTTTGGGCGATGGGCCGTAAGGGTTTTCGTTGGTGTTGAGCTTCACCAGTTTCGCCAGTTTCGGCTGCTCGCCCGGCACGTAAGGCACCAGATCCTTAACGAACGGGCTCCAGAATTTACTCATCTTCATTCCCCCTGCCCTTGTAGAAAGTCTTCGTCAACGATGCGGTATTCGGCACTGCGCGCGTGAGCGGTCAGTGACTCGCCACGGGCCAGTACCGAAGCGGTCTTGCCCAGTTCCGAAGCGCCCTGCTCGGAGCAGAAGATGATCGACGAGCGTTTCTGGAAGTCGTACACACCCAGCGGTGAAGAGAAGCGCGCGGTGCCGGAGGTCGGCAGGACGTGGTTCGGACCGGCGCAGTAATCGCCCAATGCTTCAGAAGTGTGGCGACCCATGAAGATCGCACCGGCGTGGCGGATCTGCGGCAGCCAGGCTTGCGGGTCGGCGACCGACAATTCCAGGTGCTCCGGCGCAATGCGGTTGGCCACTTCGATGGCTTGCTCCATGTCGCGGACCAGGATCAGCGCGCCACGGCCATTGATCGAAGTCTCGATGATCTCGGCGCGCTCCATGGTCGGCAGCAATTTGCTGATGCTGGCGGCGACTTTGTCGAGGAACTCGGCATCCGGGCTGACCAGAATCGCCTGGGCGTCTTCGTCGTGCTCGGCCTGGGAGAACAGGTCCATGGCGATCCAGTCCGGATCGGTCTGGCCGTCGCAGACCACAAGGATCTCGGACGGACCGGCAATCATGTCGATGCCGACCTGGCCAAATACATGGCGCTTGGCGGTGGCGACATAGATGTTGCCCGGGCCAACCACTTTGTCGACCTTTGGCACGCTTTCGGTGCCGTAAGCCAGCGCGGCAACCGCTTGCGCGCCACCGATAGTGAACACGCGGTCCACGCCGGCGATGCAGGCGGCTGCCAGCACAAGCTCATTGATTTCACCGCGCGGAGTCGGCACGACCATGACCACTTCGGTCACGCCAGCGACTTTGGCCGGAATCGCGTTCATCAGCACCGACGACGGATACGACGCTTTGCCGCCCGGCACGTACAAGCCGGCGCGATCCAGCGGCGTGACCTTCTGGCCCAGCACCGTGCCGTCGGCTTCGGTGTAGCTCCAGGAGTCCTGTTTCTGTTTTTCGTGGTAGCTGCGCACTCGGGCCGCGGCTTTTTCCAATGCTTCGCGCTGGGGCGCGGTGATGCGGGTCAGGGCCAGTTCCAGGCGTTCGCGCGGCAGGATCAGGTCCGCCATCGAGGCAACTTGCAGGCCGTCGAACTTCTGGGTGAACTCCACCAGCGCCGCATCGCCACGCTCGCGCACGGCTTTGATGATGTCCAGCACCCGCTGATTGACCGAGTAGTCAGACACACTTTCCCAGCTCAGCAGATGATCCAGATGATGTGCGAAGTCCGGGTCAGCAGCGTTGAGTCGGCGAATTGCAGTCGGTGCGGTCATAGCGAGAGCCTCATAGGTTGGCAAAAACTCAGGCGCCCGAAGCTACCATTCGATCCGCTTGGGCACCTGAGAATTCTGGCTATGAGGCGGATAGACGGGCGCGACTTAAGGTCGCGCAGGTGAATCAGCCGCGGTGTCGAGACTCCACTGCCTTGCGCAGGGTGTCGATCAACGCCTGGATACGGGCGTGCTGCATTTTCATCGAAGCTTTGTTGACGATCAGCCGGGAGCTGATGTCAGCGATGAAATCCTGTGGCTCCAGGCCATTGGCCCGCAGCGTGTTGCCGGTGTCGACCACGTCGATGATCTTGTCGGCCAGACCGATCAGCGGTGCCAGTTCCATCGAGCCGTAGAGCTTGATGATGTCGACCTGACGACCCTGTTCGGCGTAATAACGCTTGGCAACGTTGACGAACTTGGTAGCCACGCGCAGACGGCCCTTGGGCTCGACGGCACCGACCTTGCCGGCAGTCATCAGCTTGCACAGGGCAATTCGCAGGTCCAGTGGCTCGTAGAGACCCTGGCCACCGTATTCCATCAGCACATCTTTACCGGCGACGCCCAAGTCCGCGGCACCATGTTCGACATAAGTCGGCACATCGGTGGCGCGAACGATCAGCAGACGTACGTCGGGCTGGGTCGTGAGGATGATCAGCTTGCGGCTCTTGTCCGGATTCTCGGTCGGCACGATGCCTGCTTCAGCCAGAAGCGGCAGGGTGTCGTCAAGGATGCGGCCCTTGGACAGTGCAATGGTCAACATGGGAAACGTCAGTCCTTATCAAGGTACTCATGCCCGGTCGCAAACGGCGCCGGACACACATCGAGCCTGAAAAGGCTCGATTTGGAACAAAACCAACGGGCGCGTCCCTGCGCCCATGCAGCAGAAACTAGCCCGGTACGCGGCGGATCTTGGCGCCGAGCATCTGCAGTTTCTCTTCGATGCACTCGTAACCACGGTCGATGTGGTAGATGCGGTCGATCAGGGTGTCACCTTCAGCGATCAACGCCGAGATCACCAGGCTGGCCGAAGCACGCAGGTCGGTAGCCATGACTGGCGCGCCTTTGAGCTTCTCGGTGCCGGTCACGATGGCAGTGTTGCCTTCGACCTGGATCTTGGCGCCCATGCGGTGCAATTCATACACGTGCATGAAGCGGTTTTCGAAGATCGTCTCGATCACCGCACCGGTGCCTTCGGCAATGGCGTTGAGGGAGATGAACTGCGCTTGCATGTCGGTCGGGAACGCCGGGTATGGAGCGGTACGCACGTTGACGGCTTTCGGCCGCTTGCCGTGCATGTTCAGCTCGATCCAGTCTTCGCCGCAGGTGATTTCGGCACCCGACTCACGGAGTTTTTCCAGAACGGCTTCGAGGATGGTCGGATCGGTATCCTTGACCTTTACGCGGCCGCCGGTCACGGCAGCTGCCACCAGGTAGGTGCCGGTCTCGATACGGTCCGGCATTACTTTGTAGGTGGCCGGGTGCAGACGCTCAACGCCATCGATAGTGATGGTGTCGGTGCCGGCGCCAGTAATCTTGGCGCCCATGGCGATCAGGAAGTTCGCCAGGTCGATGACTTCAGGTTCGCGCGCGGCGTTAGCCAGGACGCTGCGGCCCTTGGCCAGAGCGGCGGCCATCATGATGTTTTCGGTACCGGTCACGCTGACGGTGTCGAAGAAGAAGTGCGCACCGCGCAAGCCACCTTCTGGTGCCTTGGCCTTGATGTAGCCGCCTTCGACGTCGATGATCGCGCCCATGGCTTCGAGGCCACGGATGTGCAGGTCAACCGGACGCGAACCGATGGCGCAACCGCCAGGCAACGCGACTTCGGCTTCACCGAAACGGGCAACCATCGGGCCCAGCACCAGGATCGACGCACGCATGGTTTTCACCAGTTCGTACGGCGCGATCAGGGTCTTGATGGTGCGCGGGTCGATTTCGACGCTCAGCTTCTCGTCGATCACCGGTTCGATGCCCATGCGCCCGAACAGCTCGATCATGGTGGTGATGTCATGCAGGTGCGGCAGGTTGGCCACGGTGACCGGGCCGTCGCACAGCAGGGTCGCAGCAAGGATCGGCAGGGCAGAGTTCTTTGCCCCGGAGATGCGGATTTCGCCATCAAGACGAACGCCACCAGTAATAATCAATTTATCCATAAGAATCTCGACGCCCTTGGGCTCAGGTGCGCTCGGCCCAGGCCGCGCTGCTGAAAAATTTCATAGTGACCGCATGGATGCTGCCATCGGTGATCCATGGGTTCAAATGGGCATAGATCTGCTGCTGACGCTTCACCGGGCTCAACGCCGCCAGTTCATCGCTAATCACGTTCAGCTGAAAGTTGCAGCCTTCGCCCTCGACTTCAACCTGTACTGATAAAAAAGTCTCGGACAGCTTTCCTTCGAGAAAGCTCTTCACTTCGGTGGCCTGCATGCTCAACCTCAATCGGCGCCCTGTGCGCGCGGGTCGGACATCATACAAAAAAGCCCCGCGCCTGCGAACCCCGCATTCACAGGACTCTGACGGGGGCTTCTTTATAGATGCCGGTTAGGGGTGCGCCAACAGCTCGGTCAATTCGCTGACCTGAGCGATTTCGCGCATGTCTTCGGGCATTGCGCGGATGCTCACGGCCTTGCCGGCCGCCTCTGCATCACGCATGAAACACAGCAGCAGCGACAAGCCGACACTGCTGGATTTCAACACTGCCGAACAATCGACCACCACGGCCGGGGCCGCACTGGCTTTGATCAGCGCCTGGCCCTGCTTGCGCAGACCCGGGCCGGTGCGGTAATCCAGCATGCCGCTCAAGCGCAGCTCGCCGGACTCGGTCATGCGAATGGCCGAGACACTCATTGAGACTGCTTCTGGGTGGATGGCTTCTCAGTCGATTCCTTGGCTTTGGCGACTTCCCCGGCCCAACCGTTGATGGTCTTGTCCAGGTCGTTGCCATTGCGCTGCATCGCGTCGGCAAACTGATCGCGGAACAGCTTGCCGATGTTGATGCCATTGATGATCACGTTGCGCAGCTTCCACTCGCCATTGATCTTCTCGAGTGTGTACTGCACCGGATAAATCGCGCCGTTGCTGCCCTTGACCGTCATGCCAACGCTGGTGCGGTCGCCCGACTCGTCCTTGGCAGGGTCAACGACGATGCCCTGGTTGTTGTACTCCAGCAAGGCGTTGCCATAGAACTGGAACAGGCCTTTCTTGAAGTTTTCCTGGAAGGTCTGCATCTGCGCAGGCGTGGCCTTGCGCGAGTATTTGACCGTCATGATGCTTTTGGAAATGCCCTCGGCATCCACCACAGGCCCGACGATGGTGTTCAGCGCCGTGTAGAAGTCCTGCGGGTCCTGCTTGTACTTCTCTTTATTGGCCGACAGGTCAGCAAGCATCCGGGTCGTGGTGTCCTGCACAAGCGCGTGCGCGGAAGAATCCGCCACGGCGTTGCCCATCAGCGGCAATGTTGCAAGCAGTACCAGCAGGCCACGTCGCAAGGTAGAAATCATTCAAAAGCTCCTCATTTGGCGTCTTTGCTAACGGTATTGAGCAGGAATTTACCGATCAGGTCCTCGAGCACCAGCGACGACTGGGTGTCGTGGATGGTTCCACCATCCTTGAGCAAGGCTTGTTCCCCGCCCACGCTGATACCGATGTACTTCTCGCCCAACAGGCCAGCCGTCAGGATAGATGCAGTGGAGTCAGTCGGCAGATTATCTACGCGTTTTTCCAATTGCATGGTCACCCGACCAGTGAAACTGTCGCGATCCAGATCGATCGCCGTGACCTTGCCGATGGTCACACCGGCCATGGTCACTTTAGCTCTGACAGTCAAACCGGCGATATTGTCGAAGTAGGCATAAAGTTTATAGGTATCGGTGTTTGCGGTCGGGGACAGGCCACTGACCCGCAGCGCAAGCAGCAACAAAGCCAGGATGCCAGCCAGCAGGAAAAGGCCGACACCGATTTCCAGGGTGCGGTTTTGCATCAGAAATCTCCAAACATCAGGGCGGTCAAAATAAAGTCCAGGCCGAGTACTGCCAAAGAGGCATACACCACGGTCTTGGTTGTGGCACGACTGATCCCCTCGGAAGTAGGCTCGCAATCATAGCCTTGGAATACGGCAATCCAGGTCACGACAAAGGCGAAGACGATACTTTTGATGATGCCGTTGAGCACATCACCGTTGAACGTCACGCTGTTCTGCATGTTCGCCCAGTAGGAGCCGTCATAGACACCCAGCCAGTCGACTGCCACCCACGAACCACCCCAGATCCCGACGACGCTGAAAATCATCGCCAGCACCGGCAGGGAAATGAAACCGGCCCACAGGCGCGGGGCAATGATGTACTTGAGCGGGTCGACCCCAATCATTTCCAGACTGGACAACTGCTCGGTGGACTTCATGTTGCCGATTTCGGCAGTCAGGGCCGAACCTGCACGCCCGGCAAACAGCAATGCGGTCACCACCGGCCCCAGTTCACGCAGCAACGTCAGGGCAACCATCTGCCCGACCGCCTGTTCCGAACCGTAGCTGGACAGGATATTGAAGCCTTGCAGCGCCAACACCATGCCGATGAACACCCCGGAGACGACGATGATCACCAGGGACATCACGCCGACCGAATGCAATTGTTTGATCAGCAAACCGAAACCACCGCCAATACCGCCGCGGCTAAACAATGCGTGAAACAGGAAAATCGTCGCCCGCCCGAACACCCCGACGGCATCGATGGCCCCCTGGCCGAACCGGCGCACTTTTTCTATCAGTGAAATCTTGCGCATCAGCGCTTCCCAGAAGATCTGCGCGGTAATCCGTCGCTGGAAAGTGATAGGCGACCGGACCATCGGGATCGCCTGTCATGAATTGACGGATACGCGGTTCCTGAGAATTCATCAATTCGTCAGGCGTGCCCTGCCCCAGCACTTGCCCATCACCCACGACATAAATGTAATCGGCAATGCTCGCGGTCTCTGCCAGATCGTGGGAGACCACGATGCTGGTGATGCCCAACGCATCGTTGAGCAGGCGGATCAGGCGCACCAGCACGCCCATGGCGATCGGGTCCTGCCCCACAAAGGGCTCGTCATACATGAGGATTTGCGGATCGAGGGCAATCGCCCGCGCCAGCGCGACACGACGCTTCATGCCACCGGACAGTTCGTCGGGCATGAGATCGATGGCGCCGCGCAAGCCAACGGCCTGCAATTTAAGCAGGACGATGTCACGGATCATTTCTTCCGGCAGCTCGGTATGAACCCGCAGCGGGAAGGCGACGTTCTCGAACACATCCAGATCGGTAAACAATGCCCCGCTCTGGAACAGCACACCCATGTGCTTGCGCGCATCGAACAAGTCGCTGCGTGACAATTTAGGCAGGTTCTGACCGTTGACCCAGACTTCTCCGCTGCTAGGTCGCAACTGTGCGCCCATCAGCCGTAACAGGGTGGTCTTGCCACACCCGGAGGGCCCCATGATGCCGGTGACCTTACCGCGCGGGATACGGATATCGACGTTATTGAAAATGCTGCGCGCACCGCGCTTGAAGGTCAGTCCCTTCAGCTCGACCGCGTAGGCGTTATCGGCACTCATCTAAACTCCTTGCGATGCAGCCTCTCACTCGGACGCCTGGCTTTCTGACGAAAGCACATACCTCCCCGGGCAGGCCGAACTGGCGGCGAACTATATCACTGCAATAGCCAAGCGCCCAAGGCCCAAGCCGGGGCATGTTCAGCAAGAGGACAGGCAAAAAGCCGCATTTGGAGTATTTCGGTAACAGGTATTAACAAAGCACGACGAACTAACGTGAGGGTTTCGATCATTACCGCTATAATCGCCGCCTTTTCATCGGGCTATACGATTCTGACATGAGCCAATCAAGCGACCTGATTCAATCGGCACAACGCACCATCCGCCTCGAAGTGGAAGCCGTACAAGGCTTGCTGCCCCATATCGACGCAGATTTCGTACGCGCTTGCGAGATGATTCTGGCCAGCAAAGGCCGCGTAGTTGTGGTCGGCATGGGCAAGTCGGGGCATATCGGTAACAAAATTGCCGCCACCCTGGCCAGCACCGGCACCACGGCGTTTTTCGTACACCCGGCCGAAGCCAGTCATGGCGACATGGGCATGATCACCCGCGACGACATCATCGTGGCGCTGTCGAATTCCGGCTCTACCAATGAGATCATTACGCTGCTGCCGCTGATCAAGCGTCTGGGCATCCAGTTGATCAGCATGACCGGCAATCCTGGCTCGCCATTGGCCAAGGCTGCCGAGGTCAACCTCAACGTTCACGTGGAGCACGAAGCCTGCCCGCTGAACCTGGCGCCGACCTCCTCGACCACCGCCGCGCTGGTCATGGGCGATGCCCTGGCCGTGGCGCTGCTCGAGGCCCGGGGTTTTACCGCGGAAGACTTCGCATTTTCCCACCCCGGCGGTGCGCTCGGCCGACGTTTGCTGCTGAAAGTGGAAAACGTCATGCACGCTGGCGAAGAGTTGCCGCAAGTCCAGCGTGGCACGCTGCTTAAGGATGCCCTGATGGAAATGACCCGCAAGGGCCTGGGCATGACCGTCATTCTGGAAGCCGACGGCAAGCTGGCCGGGATTTTCACTGACGGCGACTTGCGCCGCTCCCTGGATCGCACCATCGACATTCACCGGGCGACCATCGATGAAGTGATGACCGCCCACGGCAAGACCGCACGCGCCGAAATGCTTGCCGCCGAAGCCCTGAAGATCATGGAAGACAACAAAATCAGCGCACTGGTAGTGGTCGACAGCGAAGACCGTCCGGTCGGCGCCTTGAACATGCACGATTTGCTGCGTGCAGGAGTAATGTAATGAGCAACGACCTGCTGCAACGCGGCAAACAAATCAAACTGGCCGTGTTCGACGTCGATGGCGTCCTGACCGACGGGCGCCTGTACTTCCTCGAAGACGGCAGTGAATTCAAGACATTCAGCACCCTCGACGGCCAAGGCATCAAGATGTTGATGGCAGCCGGCGTGCAGACCGCTATCATCAGCGGCCGCAAGACCCCGGTGGTCGAACGGCGGGCAAAAAACCTCGGCATTCCACACCTCTACCAGGGTCGCGAAGACAAACTGGTGGTACTCGACGAGCTTCTTGCCCAACTCAACCTAAGCTATGAACAAGTTGCCTACCTCGGTGACGACCTGCCTGACCTGCCGGTGATTCGCCGCGTCGGCCTGGGCATGGCGGTGGCCAATGCCGCCAGTTTCGTGCGCGAACACGCCCACGGCATCACCCTGGCCCGTGGCGGCGAAGGTGCTGCCCGCGAATTCTGCGAACTGATCCTGCGCGCCCAGGGCCGCCTCGATGCGGCTAACGCCGCGTACCTGTGAGCCCATTATGCTGAGCAAAAAGTTTCGCAATTTCTTGATGTTCTGTTGCATCGCCGCGATATTCGCCGCGGTCGGCTACTGGAACATCAGCCCGGAACGCTTCCTCGACAAGCCAGTGGCCAAGGTCGATGTCAGCCAGATCGACTATTACGCACTCAACGCCCACAGCGTGCAGTACCTGCCGGACGGCGGTTTGCAGTACGACTTGACGTCCGACAAGGTCGAACACCTCAAGGCGAGCGATGTGTCACTGCTGACCAACCCTGACCTGAACATGTACCGCGGCACCGAGTTTCCGTGGCATGTCACCAGCTTGCGTGGCGAGGTGAATCCGGACGGCACTCAGGTAGAGCTGATCGACTCGGTACGTATCGCACGGACCGATGAAAAGAATCGCGAGATGATTATTACCAGTACTCGCATGACAGTGTTCCCGCAGCAGCAATATGCGCAGACCGAGCAACCCGTTAGAATCGACGGCGCTGGCGGTGTATCGACTGGCAACGGAATGAAAGCGTATCTGAAAGAAAGCAGGATACACCTGCTATCGAACGTAAGAGGACAGTATGAGGCTCGTTAAAACCCTCCCTATTTTGCTCAGTCTGGGCGCAGCACTGGGAAGCGTGAGCGCCTGGGCTCTGCCGGACGATAGTACGAAACCGATCCGCATCCAGGCCGACGATGCCCAGCTCGATGACAAGCAAGGTATCGCCACCTATAAAGGTGATGTGATCATCACCCAGGGTTCGATGAAGGTCACCGGCAACACCGTGACCATCACTCGTACAAAGGATGGCCAGATCGATGTCGTCACCTCGGTGGGCAACCTGGCGTACTTCGAACAGTTGCAAAAACCACCTCTCCACAGCCGGTCAAAGGCTATGGCAAGACTGTCCAGTACCATGCCCAGCAAAACCGCATCGTGCTGATCGACCAAGCCAAAGTCATCAGCGACGATGGCAGCACCACCGAAGGCGAGAAAATCGTCTACGACACGGTGAAACAGGTGGCTACGGCCGGCCGCGCCACTGGCTCGCCGATCACCACGCCGCGCCAACGGATCGACATGGTGATCCCGCCGAAGCAGAAGGCCCAGTAATGGCAACTCTGAAAGCCCAGCATCTGGCCAAGAGCTACAAGAGCCGCCAGGTCGTACGTGACGTCAGCCTGTCCATCGACAGCGGTCAGATCGTCGGCCTGCTTGGCCCGAACGGCGCCGGCAAGACCACCTGTTTCTACATGATCGTAGGCCTGGTACAGGCCGACCAGGGTCGCGTACTGATCGACGATCTGGACGTCAGCCACCAGCCGATGCACGGTCGTGCAAAGGCCGGTATCGGCTATCTTCCGCAAGAAGCGTCGATCTTCCGCAAACTCTCGGTCGCCGACAACATCATGGCCATCCTCGAGACCCGCAAGGAACTCGACAAGGCCGCTCGCCGCAAAGAGCTGGAAAGCCTGCTGCAGGAATTCCACATCAGCCACATCCGTGACAACCTCGGCATGAGCCTGTCCGGCGGTGAACGACGCCGGGTGGAAATCGCCCGGGCCCTGGCCACCAACCCGAAATTCATCCTGCTCGACGAACCTTTCGCCGGTGTAGACCCGATTTCGGTAGGCGACATCAAGCAGATCATCCATCACCTCAAGGCCAAGGGCATTGGCGTGCTGATCACCGACCACAACGTCCGTGAAACCCTGGATATCTGCGAAACCGCCTACATCGTCAACGATGGCCAACTGATTGCCGAAGGTGACTCCGCCACCATCCTGGCCAACGAACTGGTCAAGGAAGTGTATCTGGGCCACGAGTTCCGCCTGTAAGCACTGAGTGCCTGGCAGTTGCCTAAGCGTGAGTACCGATAAAGCTTTTTATTGTTACGGCGCTCTAGGCAAACACTTCAGTTTCAGGCATATAATTTGCTTAAGTTTGGCGCTTCGGCGCCCTGTAGTGGATGGCGCATGCGCGCCGGCGAATAAGGTGTTAAGCCCCTGCCATGAAACCATCGCTAGTCTTGAGAATGGGCCAGCAGCTGACGATGACACCTCAGCTGCAACAGGCCATCCGCCTGCTCCAATTGTCGACCCTGGACCTGCAACAGGAAATCCAGGAGGCCCTGGAGTCCAATCCGATGCTCGAACGCCAGGAAGAAGGCGACGACTTCGATAACGCCGACCCCTTGGCCGACAAAGCCGAACAACCACCCAATGCCGATATTCAGGAACCCTCCTACCAGGAAACCGCCCCGACGGTAGATAACCTCGAGGAAGGTGACTGGAACGAGCGCATCCCCAACGAACTGCCCGTCGATACCGCCTGGGAGGACGTTTACCAGACCAGCGCCAGCAGCCTGCCGAGCAACGATGACGACGAGTGGGATTTCACCACCCGTACATCCGCCGGCGAAAGCCTGCAAAGCCACCTGCTCTGGCAGCTGAACCTGGCGCCGATGTCCGACACCGATCGCCTGATCGCCGTGACCTTGATCGATTGCATCAACAATCAGGGCTACCTGGACGAAACCCTCGAGGAAATCCTCGAAGCCTTCGATCCGGAACTGGACATCGAGCTGGACGAAATCGAAGCCGTCCTGCACCGCATCCAGCAATTCGAGCCGGCCGGCATCGGCGCCCGCAACCTGGGCGAGTGCCTGTTGCTGCAATTGCGTCAACTGCCCGCCAAGACACCTTGGCTGGCCGAGGCCAAGCGCCTGGTCAGCGATTACATCGACCTGCTCGGCAGTCGCGACTACAGCCAGTTGATGCGCCGCATGAAGCTCAAGGAAGATGAACTGCGCCAGGTGATCGAACTGGTCCAGAGCCTCAACCCGCGTCCGGGCTCGCAAATCGAATCCAGCGAAGCCGAATACGTCGTGCCCGACGTGATCGTGCGCAAGGACAACGAGCGCTGGCTGGTGGAGTTGAACCAGGAGTCGGTGCCCAAGCTGCGGGTAAACGCCCAGTACGCCGGCTTCGTGCGCCGCGCTGACACCAGCGCCGACAACACCTTCATGCGCAATCAGTTGCAGGAAGCCCGCTGGTTCATCAAGAGCCTGCAAAGCCGTAACGAAACCCTGATGAAAGTGGCCACCCAGATCGTCGAACACCAGCGCGGTTTCCTGGAGTACGGCGACGAAGCCATGAAACCGCTGGTCCTGCATGACATCGCTGAAGCGGTGGGCATGCACGAATCGACGATTTCACGGGTGACCACCCAAAAGTTCATGCATACCCCACGGGGCATTTATGAACTGAAATACTTTTTCTCCAGCCATGTCAGCACCTCTGAAGGCGGCGAATGCTCGTCCACAGCGATCCGCGCGATCATCAAAAAACTGGTTGCCGCGGAAAATCAGAAAAAGCCGTTGAGTGACAGCAAGATCGCTGGTTTACTGGAGGCACAAGGCATTCAGGTGGCTCGCCGCACCGTCGCCAAGTACCGCGAGTCCTTAGGGATCGCGCCTTCGAGCGAACGCAAGCGGTTGATGTAAGCCACGCCACAGCGTTCCAGTGGCAGGTACCTTTACCTGCCGCTTTATGCACTGGCAACGAAGGAGAAGCTGTATGCAAGTCAACATCAGTGGACACCAACTGGAAGTGACCGAACCCCTGCGCACCTACATCGGCGAAAAACTCGACCGATTAGAGAGGCATTTCGACAAGATCACCAACGTGCAAGTCACGATGACCGTCGAGAAGCTGCTGCAGAAAATCGAAGCCACGCTGCATATCCCCGGCGGAGAAGTGGTCGCCAATGCCGAGCATAACGACATGTATGCCGCTATTGACTTACTGACCGACAAGCTGGATCGCCAACTTAAAAAGCATAAGGAAAAGACCCAGAGCCTCCTTCAGGGCGCAACCGGTCGTTAACACTCCCAACCCATGATCCGACTTGAAAGTATCCTGACCCCCGGCCGTTCCCTCGTGAACGTGCCGGGCGGCAGTAAAAAGAAAGCCCTCGAACAAATTGCCAACCTGATCGCCCGGGAAGTCCCGGATCTGGAGATGCAAGATGTCTTCGAGGCTCTGATTGCCCGTGAAAAACTCGGCTCCACCGGTTTTGGCAACGGCATTGCTATCCCCCACTGTCGCCTGAAGGGCTGCACCTCACCCATCAGTGCCCTGATGCACCTTGACGCACCTATCGATTTCGACGCCATCGATGGCGCTCCGGTTGACCTGCTGTTCGTGCTGCTGGTCCCGCAAGCCGCCACCGATGCGCACCTGGAATTACTGCGCCAGATCGCCAGCATGCTTGATCGCAAGGAAGTACGCGAAAAACTGCGCAGTGCCCCGAGCAACGAAGCCTTGTATCAGGTTGTCCTGAGCGAGCAAAACGGTCACTAATCATGCGTTTGATCATTGTCAGTGGCCGTTCCGGCTCAGGTAAAAGCACTGCACTCGATGTCCTTGAGGACAACGGCTACTACTGCATCGACAACCTGCCGGCCGGCCTGCTGCCGGAGCTGGCTGAACGCGCACTGATTCATACAGAACTGGCCCAGCCGCTGGTCGCCGTGTCCATCGACGCCCGCAACCTGCCCAGCCACCTGACGCGTTTTCCCGAACTACTTGAAGAAGTTCGCAGCCGGCATATCCAGTGCGATGTGCTGTATCTGGACGCCGATGAAGAAACCCTGCTCAAGCGTTTCTCGGAAACCCGCCGCCGTCACCCGCTGAGCAGCGCCAACCGCTCATTGGCCGAGGCGATAGAAGACGAAACCCAATTGCTGGGGCCGATTGCAGACCTGGCCGACCTCAAGGTCAACACCACCAACCTGAACCTGTACCAACTGCGCGACACCATCAAGCTGCGGCTGTTGAATCAGCCTGAGCCCGGCACGGCGTTCCTGGTGGAGTCTTTCGGGTTCAAGCGTGGCATGCCAGTAGATGCCGACGTGGTGTTCGATGTGCGTTGCCTGCCCAATCCTTATTGGAAACCGGAGCTGCGCGCTCAGTCCGGGCTCGATCAACCGGTGGCCGAATACCTGGCAGCGCAGCCGGACGTCGAAGAAATGTTCCAGGACATTTATAGTTATCTCTTCAAGTGGCTTCCGCGTTTTGCTGCCAGCAACCGCGCTTACGTCACCATCGCCATTGGCTGTACCGGCGGTCATCACCGCTCCGTCTACCTGACCGAGCGTCTGGGCCAGGCCCTGCAACAATCCCTGAAGAACGTCCAGGTTCGCCACCGCGACCTCAGCTAAAGGATTCACAACGCGATGCCTGCTCTGGAAATTGAAATCATCAACAAACTGGGCCTGCATGCCCGTGCTTCAGCGAAATTCGTTGGCGTTGCCGGTGAATTCAAGGATTGCTCGATCAGAGTAGGGCGCACGCCGGAATCCACAGTCGACGGTAAAAGCATCATGGCCATGATGATGTTGGCGGCTGGCAAGGGCACCAGGATCCACCTGAGCACTGAAGGCGAACAGGCTGAGGAGGCGCTGCAGGCATTGGTGGCACTGATCAACGACTACTTCGGCGAAGGCGAGTAAAAATCAAGATCAAAAGATCGCAGCCTTCGGCAGCTCCTACAGGGGAACGCGATCCATGTAGGAGCTGCCGAAGGCTGCGATCTTTTGATTTTCAGGCGAGCGCCGTATCCATCACCATCATCAAACAAAACCCCATCAGCAACCCCAGACTCGCCAGTTTGTCGTGACCATTACGCCGCGACTCAGGGATGATTTCATGGGTCACCACCAGCAGCATCGCCCCGGCCGCCAGCGCCAAACCCAATGGCAACAACAATTCAGCCAGGCTCACCAACCAAGCACACAACAGTGCGAAGACCGGCTCTACCAGCCCTGACCCAGCACCGATCAGGAACGCCTTGATCCGCGACATCCCGGCCCCGGCCAACACCAATGCGATCACCAGGCCCTCGGGCACATCCTGCAAGGCAATGCCCATGGCCAGGCTGTCGGCGTCGGGCATACCACCGCCAGCCGACACCCCGACCGCCATGCCCTCGGGAATGTTGTGGGCGATGATGGCGAACACAAAAAGCCAGATCCGCGCAGGGATCACCGGCCGTTCCAAGGTGCCAGCCAGCATTTGCGGACAGGCCCCGGAAACCTTGCGATCCACCAGAAACAACCCGAACGCGCCGAGCATGATACCGAAGCTGATCAGACCACTGGCCGCCCAAGGCGTCAGCCCCAGGCTTTCGGCCGCAGAGATACCCGGGACGATCAGCGAGAACGCGGTCGCCGCGAGCATCACCCCGGCACCGAAACCGAGCAGGGTATCGCTGAGCGTCTGTGGCATGCGCCGAATCACCAGCACCGGCACCGCCCCCAGCGCGGTGCCCAAGGCGCAGATCGCCCCTCCTTGCAGGGCACGCGACAGCTTCGGTTCCAGGTCCAGCCATGCCAATCCCTGGGCTGCCAGCAACGTCATACCCGCCAGCAGTAACAACGATCCCAGCGCGTAACGAAACATTCGTCCGCTGCCGATCGCCAGTATTTCAGTGCCCATAATCGGCCTTGGATTCTTGTTATCGATGACTTAAACCAGCGCAGCCTGATAGCGTGCTGCGACTTCGGGCCAATTGATCACGTTGTAGAACGCGTTGATGTATTCCGGACGACGGTTCTGATAGCGCAGGTAATAAGCGTGCTCCCAGACATCGAGACCGAGGATGGGCGTGTTGCCATTCATCAACGGGCTGTCCTGGTTGCCACTGCTTTCCACGACCAGGGTCTTTTGCGGCGTGACGCTCAACCATGCCCAGCCACTGCCGAAACGCGTCAGTGCGGCTTTGGTGAACGCCTCTTTGAAACTGTCGAGACCGCCCAGCTGTTCATCGATGGCCTTGGCCAACAGACCGTCAGGCGCGCCGCCGGCGTTGGGCGCCATGACTTCCCAGAACAGCGAATGGTTGGCATGGCCGCCGCCCTGATTGATCACCGCGGTGCGAAGCTTTTCCGGGAGTTGCTGGACGCTGGCCACCAGTTTTTCCACCGACCATTCGGCAAACTCTGTGCCTTCGACGGCCGCGTTGAGGTTGTTGATGTAGGTCTGGTGGTGCTTGGTGTAGTGGATTTCCATGGTCTGCGCATCGAGGTGCGGTTCCAGGGCATCGTAGGCGTAGGGCAAGGCAGGCAAGGTAAAAGCCATGTTCAATGGACTCCATGTTGATGAGAGGCCGGCGGATGCCGGGGCGATGCAGCATCCATGTGCAACAGCCGATGAGTACGTGGGTATTCACCGTATTCACTGATGAAATTCAGCAGTTCGACATAGGTTTTGCTGCTCTGGCGCAGCGCCGCCTCGCGCAGCGCCGGAGCCAGTCGCGTGTCCTGCAGGGTCTGCAACAACCGTTGATGGATGGCGCACAGGTACTCGGCGCTTTCCTCCGGCTGATTCAGGCGCAGGTGCAGGTCCGCGAGGTTATGGTGGGAAATCACGCAAGCAGCCACCGCTTCGTCGGCATCCGCCCAGCGCCCGAACAACACCTGGGCCAGCGCCAGTGCCTGCAAGTAAGCCTCGCGGGCATCGACGAATTCGCCCCGCATGAAACAGCGATTAGCCCTTTCGATCGTGCGTTTCCAGTGCTCCATGGTGAGCCTCCAAAGCGGTAGCGGTGATTACACGCCGCCTGCGGTGAGTTTTTCTGGATCAAGCAAAACCTCAAGCTGGCTGCGTGTCAGGTCGGTGTGTTCCAGGGCGACATCAATCACCGGGCGACCCTGCTGATAAGCCTGCTTGGCGATCTCAGCGGCTTTTTGGTAACCAATGATCGGGTTGAGTGCGGTAACCAGAATCGGGTTGCGCGACAGCGTTTCCTTGAGCCGGGCCTCGTTGACCTTGAAGCTGGCGATGGCCTTGTCACCCAGCAGACGGCTGGCGTTGGCCAGCAACTCGATACTGCTCAGCAGGTTCTGGGCGATGATCGGCAGCATCACGTTCAATTCGAAGTTGCCCGACTGGCCGGCGATGGTGATCACCGTGTCGTTTCCGATCACCTGCGCGGCAACCATCGCGGTGGCTTCCGGGATCACCGGGTTGACCTTGCCCGGCATGATCGAGGAGCCAGGCTGCAAGGCTTCGAGTTCGATTTCGCCGAGGCCGGCCAACGGGCCGGAGTTCATCCAGCGCAGGTCGTTGGCGATTTTCATCAGCGACACGGCGGTGGCCTTGAGCTGACCGGAGACCGCGACCGCCGTGTCCTGGGAGCCGATCAGCGCGAACAGATCCTTGCCCGGCTTGAATTGCACCTGAGTCAGTTTGCTCAACTGCTGACTGAATCGCACCGCGAACTCCGGATGCGCGTTGATACCGGTGCCCACCGCGGTGCCGCCCTGAGCCAGGGATTGCAGGCTCGGCAGCAAGTCTTGCAGGTGGCCGATATTGGCCTTGAGCTGTTGCGCCCAACCGTTGAGCACCTGGCTCATGCGCACCGGCATCGCGTCCATCAGGTGTGTACGACCGGTTTTGACGTGGTGATGAACCTGTTCGGCCTTGCGCTCGATCACCTGCACCAGATGCACCAGCGCCGGCAACAATTGCTCATGCAGCGCCAGTGCGGCGCTGACGTGGAGGGTCGTCGGGATAATGTCGTTGCTGCTTTGGCCACAGTTGACGTGATCATTGGGGTTCACCGGCTCGCCGAGCAGTCGGCTGGCCAGGGTGGCAATCACTTCGTTGGCATTCATGTTGGAGCTGGTGCCAGAGCCGGTCTGGAAAATATCCACCGGGAAGTGCTGCATGAAGTCGCCTTCAAGCAGCCCTTGCGCCGCGTCGACGATGGCTTTGCCCTGGGATTCGCTGATTTGCTTGAGCTCGACGTTGGCCCGGCGGCAGCGGCCTTGGCCAGGATCAATGCACGGATGAACTGCACCGGCATCGTCTTGCCGCTGATCGGGAAGTTATCCACTGCTCGCTGGGTTTGCGCGCCATAGAGGGCGTCTTCCGGGACTTGAAGCTCGCCCATGCTGTCACGTTCGATACGCGTGTTACTCATCGGGAAATCCTTGCACCAGTTCTAGGAGGGGAATCGAGGGCTGCAACTCGCAGGCCGCCAGTTGCCAGGTGTAGCTTTGCCAGCGCTTGAGGCGGCACTTACACAAGGAGAGGCGTTCCAGCTCGCGCAAGGGGCGCCAGGCCTGGTCGAGGCAGAAGGTGCGCCAGTGCCACGGCAGTGCGACATCGGCGGCGGTGTCGAGCAACAAACGGAAGGAGGTTTCAGCGATGGTCCAGGGAGACGTTGCCGTGCAACAGGCCAGATACCGGCCTTCGGCCAGGTAATGGTCGATCAGGCGAGGCTCATCGGGATCCATCGCGCAACGGATCTGACGACTCATCCAGCGCCAGCTTTCGAGGTAAGGCTGCTCATGCAAGGCAGGACTCATGATCCGGGCTCATTCGATAATGAGATTTATTATTATATGATAATGATAACCAAGACAACCCCGGACACACAGATCAAAAGATCGCAGCCTTCGGCAGCTCCTACCCTGCTCTCGTAGGAGCTGCCGAAGGCTGCGATCTTTTGATCTTAAAAAAAAGCGCCACCCGATTGGGTGGCGCGCCTTTTGTGTAACGGTAGGGCTTAGCTACCCGCCACCGTCATCCGCTCAATCAACACCGAACCCGTGCGAATGTTGCTGCGCAGTTCCAGATCATTCCCCACTGCGACAATCTGCTTGAACATGTCGCGCATGTTGCCGGCGATGGTCACTTCCTGGACCGCGAACTGGATTTCACCGTTCTCGACCCAGAAACCTGCCGCGCCACGGGAATAATCGCCAGTGACCATGTTCAAGCCGTGGCCCATCAGCTCGGTGACCAGCAAACCACGCCCCATGCGACGCAACAGGGCGGCCTGATCCTCATCGCCATGGGTCACGAACAGGTTGTGTACGCCGCCCGCGTTGGCAGTGCTCGGCATGCCCAGCTTGCGTCCGGAATAGGTGCCGAGGATGTACGACACCAACACACCGTTCTCGACGAACGGTTTGGCATAGGTCGCCAAGCCATCGCCATCGAACGCCGAACTGCCCATCGCGCGCATCAAGTGCGGACGCTCATCAAGGGTCAGCCATTCCGGGAACAGTTTCTGCCCCAGCGTGCCTTCCAGGAACGATGACTTGCGATACAGACTGCCGCCAGACACCGCCGACAGGAAGCTGCCGAACAACCCACCGGCCAACTCGGCCGAAAACAGCACCGGCACTTCGCAAGTCGGCACCGGACGCGCGCCCAAACGGCTCGCCGCCCGTTGCGCGGCACGTTGGCCGATGCTTACCGGGTCGGCCAGCAAGTTACCCTGCCGGCTCACGTCGTACCAGTAATCGCGCTGCATCTGGCCTTCGGCCTCGGCGATCATCACGCAGCTCAGGCTGTGGCGAGTAGACGCGTAACCGCCGATAAAGCCGTGGCTGTTGCCGTAGACGCGGCAGCCCTGGTGAGTGCTGAGGGTGGTGCCGTCGGCGTTCTTGATCCGACTGTCGGTGGCAAACGCCGCCGCTTCACAGGTCAGGGCCATCTCGATGGCTTGCTCAGGGGTGATGTCCCATTGGTGGAACAGGTCGAAATCGTGCAGATCCCTGGCCATCAGCGCTGCATCGGCCAGGCCCGAGGCTTCGTCTTCCGAGGTGTGCCTGGCGATGGCCAGTGCGGCAGCGACGGTTTCGCGAATCGCTTCCGGACCGCTGGCCGATGTGCTGGCCGAGCCTTTGCGCTGGCCAACGTACAAGGTGATGCCAAAGCCCTGGTCGCGGTTGAATTCGACGGTTTCGACTTCCCGCTGACGCACCGATGTCGACAGGCCCTGCTCCAGCGATACCGCGACTTCACAGGCGCTGGCGCCCTGGCGCCTGGCTTCAGCAATGATCTGCTCGACTTGCTCTTGCAGTGCCGGCAACGCTTGTGGGCCGACGCTTTCAACTGCACTCATGCTGTTCTCCACTCAAATTCTGCTTTCGGCTAGGGCCTTCGAGCGACCGGGCCGGACAAGCGGCCCCCGACTGGTTATCATGGCGGCGTTTCTTTGCGGACGGCCACCATGGTTGATTCTTACGACGACTCCCTCGATACGGGAGAAAAAAGCAAATCCCAGGTTAAACGCGAGCTGCATGCTCTGGTTGACCTCGGCGAGCGCCTTACAACGCTCAAGCCTGACTTGCTGGCAAAACTGCCGTTGACCGACGCCATGCGCCGGGCCCTGGCCGATGCGCCCAAGCACACCGCGAATATCGCGCGTAAACGGCACCTTATGTTCATCGGCAAACTGATGCGCGACCAGGACACTGACGCCATTCTGACCTTGCTCGATCAACTTGATGCCTCCACCCGGCAGTACAACGAACGTTTCCACGGCCTGGAACGCTGGCGCGATCGATTGATCGCAGGCGACGACGGCGTCCTGGAGAAATTCGTTGTCGATTACCCGGAGGCTGATCGTCAACAGTTACGCTCCCTGATCCGTCAGGCCCAGCACGAACTGGCGACCAACAAGCCACCGGCATCGAGCCGTAAAATCTTCAAGTACATCCGTGAGCTGGACGAGGCTCAACGCGGTCTGCGTTAACGTCCAACGGCATCCCGTGTAGGAGCTGCCGCAGGCTGCGATCTTTTGACTTTGATCTTTGCAAAATCAAAAGCAAGATCAAAAGATGCAGCCTGCAGCAGCTCCTACAGAGGATATCCTCAAGACCCTGTGCCACCCACAGTGATCGCATCGATTTTCAGCGTTGGCTGGCCGACACCCACCGGCACCGACTGCCCATCCTTGCCACACGTCCCCACGCCGCTGTCCAGCGCCAGATCGTTACCGACCATCGACACCTTGCTCATGGCTTCCGGCCCATTGCCGATCAACGTCGCGCCTTTGACCGGGGCGGTAATCTTGCCGTCTTCGATCAGGTACGCCTCGCTGGTGGAGAACACGAACTTGCCGCTGGTGATGTCCACCTGACCGCCGCCAAGGTTGGCGCAGTAGATGCCGCGTTTCACCGAGGCGATGATTTCTGCCGGGTCGCTTTCGCCCGCCAGCATGTAGGTGTTGGTCATCCGAGGCATCGGCAGGTGCGCGTAGGATTCGCGACGACCGTTACCGGTGCGGGCCACGCCCATCAGGCGCGCGTTGAGCTTGTCCTGCATGTAGCCTTTGAGCACGCCGTTTTCGATCAGCGTGGTGCACTCGGTCGGGGTGCCTTCGTCATCGACGCTCAACGAGCCACGACGACCCGCCAGGGTGCCGTCATCGACGATGGTGCAGAGCTTGGACGCAACCATCTCGCCCATGCGCCCGCTGTAGGCCGAACTGCCCTTGCGGTTGAAGTCGCCTTCCAGGCCGTGGCCGACGGCTTCGTGCAACAGCACGCCGGACCAGCCCGAACCCAGCACCACCGGCAACGTACCGGCCGGTGCCGGAATCGCTTCCAGGTTCACCAGTGCCTGACGCAGCGCTTCCCGGGCATAACCCATGGCACGGTCGTCGCTGAGGAAATATCGGTAATCGGTACGACCGCCGCCACCATGACCACCGCGCTCGCGGCGACCGTTTTGTTCAACGATCACGCTGACGTTGAAGCGCACCAGCGGCCGTACATCCGCCGCCAGGCTGCCGTCAGTGGAGGCGACAAGAATGCGCTCCCAAACACCGGCCATGCTCACGGTGACTTGCTGGATGCGTGGGTCGAGGGCGCGGGTCGCGACGTCGATGCGCTTGAGCAGTTCGACTTTTTCGGCGCGGGTCATCACTTCCAGCGGGTTGTCCGGCCCGTACAACTGGGCAACATCCTGGGTGGTGAACGCTTGCACTGTGCCGTTCTGCCCGGCGCGGGAGATCGAACGCGCGGCACGAGCCGCCGCGCCGAGTGCTTCGAGGGTGATGGCGTTGCTGTAGGCAAACCCGGTTTTCTCACCCGATTGCGCCCGCACGCCGACGCCCTGGTCGAGGTTGAAGCTGCCTTCCTTGACGATGCCGTCTTCCAGCGCCCAGGACTCGGAGATCTGGCCCTGGAAATACAGGTCGGCAGCATCGATACCCGGCCGGCCAGATCGCCGAGCACACTTTGCAGGCTCTCGATGGTCACGCCGCCGGGCGCTAACAGGTGGTCACTGACTGAGGACAACAACTCGCTCATATGCTTTACGCCTTAAATTCATCGTTCTGAGGCAGGTCGCTGCGCGCCCTGCGAGAAAAAGCGCCGGTGACTGGACACCGGCATCCGCGCCCTGATGGACGCCTGTTCGCTGCTATCGCGTTCGGCCAGCAACACGGCCTCGCCTTGATCCTGTTGCGCCAGCACGCGCCCCCACGGGTCGACGATGGCGGCATGTCCATAAGTCTCTCGCGGCCCCGGATGGGTGCCACCCTGAGCGGCCGCGAGTAGGTAGCATTGGGTCTCAATAGCCCGTGCGCGAATCAGCACATCCCAATGGGCTGCGCCAGTCACGGCGGTGAAGGCCGATGGCGCGGTGATCAGTTGCGCACCGGCAGCCCGCAATTCGCTGTAGAGCTCCGGGAAACGCAGGTCATAACACACCGTCAGGCCGACTCGGCCGACGGGTGTGTCTGCCACGACTACCCCACTGCCATAAGCATAGTCATCGGATTCGCGATAACGCCCGCGATTGTCCGCCACATCGACGTCGAACAAGTGCAACTTGTCATACCGTGCAACGGTTTCGCCCTGATCATCCACCAGCAGCGAGCAGGCATGCACTTTCGCCGTCGGCTGGTCAGCCGGCGGTAACGGCAAGGTGCCGGCTACTATCCATAACTTGAGGGCGCGGGCGGTCTGTTTCAACCACGGCAGGATCGGACCTTCGCCCAAGGCTTCGGCGCGGCCGATGTCGGCGATGTCGCGACGGCCCATGGCGGCGAAGTTTTCCGGCAGCACCGCCAGCCGAGCGCCAGCGTTCGCCGCTTGCTCAAGCAAGCGACGGGCCTGGGCCAGATTGGCCAGCACATCGCTCTGGCTGACCATTTGAATCACCGCTACAGACATGGCCATTTCCTTATCTGGAATCAACACATACTCGTAGGAGCTGCCGCAGGCTGCGATCTTTTGACTTTGATCTTTGCAAAATCAAAAGCAAGATCAAAAGATCGCAGCCTGCGGCAGCTCCTACAGGGGACTTACGGCCATGCTACTCCATAGCTCTTGAGAGTGGCTTTTGAAAAAGAGCATCAAAAAGGTTTATCCAGAGTGATCTTCGGCTCCTTCCATGGGCCTTTGACGGTGTATTTGACGCTGGCGAATCGCGCCACGCGGTCGCCGATCAGTTTGTCGATCAGGAACAGCGCACCGCCAATGGCTGGCGCGCCGACAATCAGTGCGGCAATCGGCAGGTTGTTCGTCAGCGGCAACGTCACCAGCAACTTGGCGTCGACATTATCGCCCACCAGATCCAGCGTGCCGTTGATCTCCAGATTGCTCGACGGACCGGTCAGCACGATCGGCTCGCGAGTGACATAAACCCCGTTACTCGCCACCAACAGGCCTTTGACCCGGTCGTAGCTCAGACCTTTGCCAAACAGATCGGAGAAGTCCAGGCGCAGGCGCCGACCAATCGAGTTGAAGTTAAGCAGACCAAATACCCGCAATGCCTGGGCGCCGCCCTCGACTTCGACAAACTGACCTTTGTTCAACGATGCATCGAGGCTGCCAGAGAAGCGCTTGGTGGCCAACCAGGCCGGGGATCCCGGCCATCGGCCATCGACATCCATGTGAAAGTCCTGACTGGTGACGCTCGGGGCAAAGCCCCAGCCCTTGAGTACATCGGCCAGGTTCTTGCCGCTGATTCGGCCCTTGTACCAACTGTTGGTGGCACCCGGCGTGCCTTCCCAGCCCCCGTTGCCCTGCAACAGAATGCCCTTGAGGCCCATGTCCAGCGTATTGAGAGCGATGCCTTTGGCCGTCGGGCGGACTTTCAGCGACCAGGCGCCGACCAGGTCATCGCCCTGGAACAGCTGATTGATGAGGATATCCAGCGCGGGAATTTTCGTCGGGTCCACGGAGACCAGCGGGTCCGGCGAGTTTTCATCGGCCAGCACGGTCGGGTCGGGGGCCGGCAATTTCACGTATTGCAGATTGATCGCAATCGGCGTGGCTTTCGCGTCCGGGATAGTCACGCTGCCCTTGGCCTGCTGACTGTCGAGTTGCAAGGCCCAGACTGACGGTTGGCGGGTCAACTGCACCGATGCCTGATCCAGTGTCGTACCGAAGCCACTGAGCTTGCCGACTTTGAAGTCCGCGCCGCTAAGCAACTGCTTGGCGCTACCTCCCGGGTCCTGACCGGCGTACTTGTCCACCAGGTCTTTCCATGGGCCGACGTCCAGTTCCGACAGCACCCCACTGACGCGCAAGCCCTTGGTGGCCGGCAGCACGGCATTGCCGCCACCGAGGAACAATTCACCGCGACCGTCGCCGAAATTACCCGGCGGCGCCGCGAAAGTGAAATTCGCCAGGTCGCCATAACTGACCCAATAACGCCGCTCCGGCCCTTGCAGCGTCATGCGGAACACCGTGTCACGCCCCACATCGGTGGCCATGCCGAACGGTGCCGGCAAATCGACGGCAACGCCTTTGAGGTTGGAGCTGACCATCAATTGGCTGTCCGGCCCATTGAGGTTCAGTTGCAATTGGTAAGGGACCACGCCGGACACCGGCAACGGCTGGGTCACGTTGAGCCAGTCGGTGAGTTTCTTCACCTCGACCTGACCGGAAGCGCTGACCCGGGTGTTGAGTTTGCCGGGCTGCCATCGGCAAAAATCTGCGCGGTCACCGGTTTGTCGAAGGCCCGCGCGCTGATGTTCTGACCGCTCAAACCCTTGCTGCTGTCGAAGCGGAAATCGCCTTTGAGCTGAGTCAGTTCCAGGGTCGGCTCGGCCAATTTCAGCCGGGCCTTGGCGGTCTTGAAGTCGACGAGAATCTTCGGCAGATCGCCTTTGGCCAGCGGGATGTCCAGCTTCAGCTTGCCCTGCAGGTCGCCATCGCCTTCCCAACCGGCAAAGGAGTCGGCGGTGCCGATCGGTGCCTGCTGAAGAATTTTCAGGCCATCGCCCAAGCCTCCGGCGAACGCACCGTCGAGGAACAGGTGGACGTTTTGCCCGGCAGGGGTATGCGGGATGTTGACGTAGACATCGCTGACCTGTGTGTCGAGCAACTGACCTTTGCTGGCCAGGATCCGCACACCGCTGTCTTCGATAAACACATCACCACTGACCTTGCTGACGTGCGGCCAACCCGGCTGGAACGCCAGTTCGGCGTCATGAACCTTGAAGAACAGGCTGATGCTGCGAGCGTGCTCAGGCGCGCCGTGGTTCAGCGAACCCTGGTACTGGAAGAAACCCTGGTCCACGGCACCTTTGAGAATCGCCGTGCGCAGCCATTCGTCCAGCGCCGGGCTGAGGACTTCGGGCAAGTACTTGGCGGTGTATTTGCCGTCGCCGTCCACCAGGCCGACCCGCAGGTCCATGTAGTCTTCCTGGGTGTGATCGAAATGCAGGCGAATCAGGAAGTCGCCGGCGATCTTGCCCTCTTCGCCCAGCACCTTCAGGTACGGCGCGATCAACGTGAAGCCTTCTTTATCGAGTGTCCAGGTCAGCCGGGCATTGGCCTGGATGTACTGCCATGGCTTGGCGAAAATCGGGTCCAGGTGCAGGACAAAATCCTTGCTGTCCATGCGCAACTCGCCGTGACCGAGGTCACCGCTGATGCTGCCGCTGACATTACGCGCGGCCGGTGCACCGTGATAAGCATCGAAGCCGACCTGTTCCAGGTTGGCGGCGAAACTGAATTGGCTGTCATCGGTGGCATTGGGCCGCAGGTCGATCAACACGTTGCGCAATGCACCCGTGACCTTGAGCTTCTCGACAGCGGTGGCCACACCTTCAGGCAGTGGCCCCAAGGCATTGAGCAGCGGCGTGAGCGGCGCCAGGTCCAGACGATCGGCTTGCAGATGCCAAAGCTCTTCGGTCTTGTCGGTGGCTTCGCTTTGTTTGAGTTGCAGGTGGGTTTCCCAGCGAGTGTCGCCCAGGCTCATGGCCAGGGAATCGAAGGTCACCACGGCGCCTTCGCTACTGCGCTGGAAGTAACCGTTCAGCGCCAGGTTGTTGATCTGGATTGGCTTGCGCTCGGCGTAGGCGCCTTTGAGTTGCGGGGCGTTGAGGCTAATCGCCGCGCTTTGCACCGCGCCCTCGCCCCAGCTCAGCCAAAGCTCGCCGCCGGCCTTGATCTCGGAGAAATTCCATTGCCGGGTCAGGCGCCCGGCAACCATTTCGACCAGTCGCTTTGCGGCAGACTCAGGTAAGCCTCGGCTTCGCCGTCCTTCCACCCACTGGCACGCACGCGGGTACGCAGGCTCATTGCCACTGGCTGACCATCGGGCAAGGTCAGGCGCGCGTCGAGTCGCTGGCGGGAAGCGCCGCTTTTCAGGTTCAGGCCGACGTAGGTCAACGTCAGCGGTTCATGGTCCACGGGCTGCAAGGTGATCTGGCTATCGAGTACCGACAGCTGTTCGATCATTTGCAGTCTATTGAGCAGTTGTTCCGGGTCGAGCGGCTGGTCCTGCTGCACCGGCAAACCTTCCAGCGCCCATTGACCGTCCTCGCTTTCCTTGAGGCTGATCTTCAGACCATTGAGTTCCAGGTGAGCAATGCGCACTTGCCGGGCCATCAGGCTGGCCCAGAGGTCCGGCACGGCGCGCACGTTATCCAGGCGCAGGGCATTGGTGCCCTCGCCGACCGTCACGTCGTGAGCCAGCAGAATCGGCGCAAAACCGCTCCAGCTACCTTCCAGCCTGCCGATTTGCAGGGGCATGGCCAACGCGTCACTGGCCTTGGTCTCGATGTCGGCGCGGTATTCGGCCACCAGCGGCGTCAGTTCCCGACCGAGACTGACGTACAACGCCATCAGCACCAGTACCAACGCACACAGGCCCAGCCCCCAGCGGGTCATTGCAGCCAAAATGCGTGTCAGACGGTCCATGTCAGTTGGCTCCCATGGCATAAATACTGCAAAAAGCTGAGGCCAGCCGTTCTAGTAGCGGTGAAACCTGGAGATTCAGAGCAGCACCACGTCGTATTGTTCCTGGGAATACATGGTTTCTACCTGGAACCGTATGGTGCGACCGATAAAGCCTTCCAGCTCGGCGACATTGCCGGACTCTTCATCGAGCAAACGATCCACCACTTTCTGATTCGCCAAGACACGATAGCCCTCCGCTTGATAGGCGCGGGCTTCGCGGAGAATTTCGCGGAAAATTTCGTAGCAGACCGTTTCCGGGGTCTTGAGCTTGCCGCGCCCCTGGCAACTGCTGCACGGTTCGCACAGCACCTGTTCGAGACTTTCCCGGGTGCGCTTGCGTGTCATCTGCACCAGGCCCAATTCGGTGATACCGATGATGTTGGTCTTGGCGTGATCGCGCTCCAGTTGCTTCTCAAGCGTGCGCAGCACCTGACGCTGGTGCTCTTCGTCTTCCATGTCGATGAAGTCGATGATGATGATCCCGCCCAGGTTGCGCAGGCGTAGCTGACGGGCAATAGCGGTGGCGGCTTCGAGGTTGGTCTTGAAGATGGTTTCTTCGAGGTTGCGATGGCCCACGAATGCGCCGGTGTTGACGTCGATGGTGCTCATGGCTTCCGCCGGGTCCACCACCAGATAACCACCGGACTTGAGCGGTACTTTGCGTTCCAGGGCTTTCTGGATTTCATCTTCGACGCCGTACAGGTCAAAAATCGGCCGCTCGCCGGGGTAATGCTCAAGGCGATCAGCGATTTCCGGCATCAGCTCGGCGACGAATTGCGTGGTTTTCTGGAAGGTTTCCGGGAGTCGATCCGGATCTTTTCGATCTTCGGGCTCACCAGGTCACGCAAAGTCCGCAGGGCCAGGCCGAGGTCTTCGTAGATCACGCTCGGGGCACCGATGGTTTGGATCTGGGCGTTGATCTGGTCCCACAGACGGCGCAGGTAGCGGATGTCCATGAGAATTTCATCGGCCCCGGCACCTTCGGCGGCGGTACGCAAAATGAAGCCGCCGGCTTCTTTGATGCCTTCTGTGGCCACGCAGTCGGTGACCACTTGCTTGAGGCGTTCGCGCTCGGCTTCGTCTTCAATCTTCAGGGAAATGCCGACGTGGGCCGTGCGCGGCATGTACACCAGATAACGCGACGGAATCGACAGCTGCGTGGTCAGGCGCGCGCCTTTTGAGCCGATCGGGTCCTTGGTGACTTGCACCACCAGGCTCTGGCCTTCGTGCACCAGGCTGCTGATGCTTTCTACAGCCGGGCCTTCACGCAGGGAAATTTCCGAGGCATGAATGAACGCTGCACGGTCCAGGCCGATGTCGACGAAGGCCGCCTGCATGCCCGGTAAAACACGTACGACTTTGCCTTTATAGATGTTGCCGACGATCCCGCGCTTTTGCGTGCGTTCGACATGAACCTCTTGCAGAACACCGTTTTCGACCACCGCCACGCGCGATTCCATCGGCGTGATGTTGATCAGAATCTCTTCACTCATGGCAGGGTCTCGTTCAGGCATGTTCACGATAATGGCCGCATCTTGTCAGTACGACGCTTAGCGCGCGTTAAGGGTTTGCCAACAGGGTATGCCGAAACGGCCGAGTAGTTCTGCGGTTTCGCACAGCGGCAGTCCGACCACCGCCGAATAGCTGCCATCGAGCCCGGCGACAAACACTGCGCCCAGTCCCTGAATACCATAGCCGCCGGCCTTGTCCCGGGGTTCACCGCTGGCCCAGTAGGCCGCCGCTTCCTGGGCGCTGATCGGGCGAAAACGTACCAGACTACGCACCACCAAAGACTCACAGCGCTCGCCGTCGAGCAGCGCGATGGCCGTCAGGACTTCATGTTCATGACCGGACAACATTTCAAGCATGGCGCACGCGTCGGCTTCGTCCACCGGTTTGCCGAGAATTTTTCCATCCAGCACCACCGCCGTGTCGGCGCCCAACACGCAAAACGACGCATCAGACACGACTGTAGCGCGCCCGGCTTCGGCCTTGCCGCGCGCCAGGCGCTCGACATAAGCCGACGGGGTTTCGTCGTTCAAAGGGGTTTCATCGATGTCCGCACTGATGGCGGAGAACGGCACGCCGATCTGCGTGAGCAGTTCACGCCGGCGTGGCGAGCCTGAGGCCAGATACAGTTTTTTCATCAAGACATCTCCCTGTTTAGTGCCCTGCCTCACAAATACTGTTCCTTTTTGGCGGCGTCCGTTGTTGCCATACTGCGTTGCCGCTCCTCGCCATAGCCAGCTATGACTCGTCGCGGCGCCTTGTCTGGCAACAACAGCCACTCGCCAAAAAAGAAACGTATTTGCGAGGCAAGGCACCGTGCGGGCTAATGCCTGACCGTATTAATTGATTTTGTAACGTCGACGCAAACCACGCAAACCGAAGCTGACCCACGGCCAGAGCAACGCACTCACCAACGCCGGCAGCACCAGCGCCAAGGTCGGCTGACGGTTGCCGGTCAGGGCGCTGAGCCACAGTTGAACCAGTTGGGCCAGGCCGAAGATCACCAGCAGCACCAGGCACTGCTGCCACATCGGGAACATCCGCAGACGCTGTTGCAGCGACAGCACCAGGAAGGTGATGAGTGTCAGGATCAACGCGTTCTGGCCAAGCAATGTGCCATAGAGCACGTCTTCAGCCAGCCCCAGGCAAAAAGCGGTCACCATGCCGACTTTTTGCGGCATGGCCAGGGCCCAGAATGCCAGCAGCAAGGCCAGCCAGAGTGGGCGCAGGATTTCCATGAATTGTGGCAACGGCGAAACGCTGAGCAACAGACCGATGGCGAAGGTCAGCCAGACGATCCAGACGTTTCGGGATGCAGTCGCACCGGCCATTATTCTCGTCCCCCAGTGGTGGCCGGTGCAGAGACAGGCGGTTTGGCAGCAGGTTTCACAGCAGGCGGCTTGGCGACAGGCTTGCCCGGATGGGTGGTTGCCGCAGGCTTGGCAGGCGTTGTGACCACTGGTGCGGCGACCGGCGCAGCAACGGCTGGAGCTGGCACGACCGCAGGAATCGGCTTCGGCACGGTTGCCGGGATGATCGGCCCGCCGCCGTGCTGATCCAGAGCCTCCTGGGCCTGGGCTGCATCGTTGGCGCGTTCTTCTGCGGTGCGCCCATCGCTGAACACCAGCAGCAGATAACGGCTGCGGTTCAAGGCTGCGGTCGGTACGGCCCGCACGATGGCAAACGGCTGGCCGGAATCGTGGATCACTTCCTTGACCGTTGCTACCGGGTAACCCGCCGGGAAACGCTGACCGAGGCCGGAGCTGACCAACAGGTCGCCTTCTTTAATGTCGGCGGTGTCGGCGACATGACGCAGTTCCAGGCGTTCCGGATTGCCGGTGCCGCTGGCAATCGCCCGCAGACCGTTACGGTTCACTTGCACCGGAATGCTGTGGGTCGTATCCGTCAGCAACAATACGCGGGAGGTATACGGCATCAACTCCACCACCTGGCCCATCAGGCCACGGGCATCGAGCACCGGCTGACCGAGGACCACACCGTCGCGCTCACCTTTATTAATGATGATGCGATGGGTGAAGGGGTTGGGGTCCATGCCGATCAACTCGGCCACTTCGACCTTCTCGTTGACCAGCGCGGAGGAATTGAGCAACTCGCGCAGCCGAACGTTCTGCTCGGTGAGGGCGGCAAGCTTTTGCATGCGGCCCTGCAACAGCAGGTTTTCGGTCTTGAGTTTTTCGTTCTCGGCAACCAGCTCGGTCCGGCTGCCAAATTGGCTGGCCACACCTTGCCATAGCCGCTGTGGCAGGTCGGTGATCCAGTAAGACTGCATCAACACCAGCGACATCTGACTACGCACTGGCTTGAGCAGTGTGAAGCGGGCATCGACCACCATCAGCGCGACCGATAGCACGACCAGCACCAACAAGCGCACGCCCAGTGAGGGGCCCTTGGCGAAAAGCGGTTTAATAAGCCGCTCCTCCCAGGCATATGTTCTCTTTAATCATACGGCAGACCGGCCTGGATGCAGACTGACAGAAGATAAACGCAACAGGCAGCACTGCAAAGTGCTGCCTGCGCGCTCACAGCATAGATGCATCAGGCGAGATCACTCGCTCGACAGCAGGTCCATGGTGTGTTTATCCATCATTTCCAGGGCACGGCCACCGCCACGAGCCACACAGGTCAGCGGATCTTCGGCAACGATTACCGGCAAACCGGTTTCCTGGGCCAGCAACTTGTCGAGGTCGCGCAGCAAGGCGCCACCACCGGTCAGTACCAGGCCACGCTCGGCGATATCGGAAGCCAGTTCCGGAGGCGATTGCTCCAGCGCGCTTTTAACAGCCTGAACGATGGTGGCCAGGGACTCTTGCAGAGCTTCCAGCACTTCATTGGAGTTCAGGGTGAATGCACGTGGAACGCCTTCGGCCAGGTTACGGCCACGAACGTCGACTTCACGCACTTCGCCGCCCGGGTAGGCCGTACCGATTTCCTGTTTGATGCGCTCGGCGGTGGATTCGCCGATCAGGCTGCCGTAGTTGCGACGCACGTAGGTGATGATCGCTTCGTCGAAACGGTCGCCACCAACTCGTACGGATTCGGCGTAAACCACACCGTTCAGGGAAATCAACGCGATTTCAGTGGTACCGCCACCGATATCGACAACCATCGAACCGCGTGCTTCTTCAACTGGCAGGCCAGCACCGATCGCAGCAGCCATTGGCTCTTCGATCAGGAACACTTCACGAGCACCGGCGCCGAGGGCCGATTCACGGATGGCGCGACGCTCCACTTGGGTGGATTTGCATGGAACGCAGATCAGCACACGAGGGCTAGGCTGCAGGAAGCTGTTTTCGTGAACCTTGTTGATAAAGTACTGCAGCATCTTTTCGCAAACGCTGAAGTCGGCAATGACGCCGTCTTTCATCGGACGAATGGCAGCAATGTTGCCCGGCGTACGGCCGAGCATGCGCTTGGCTTCGGTGCCGACAGCAACGACACTTTTCTGGTTACCGTGTGTCCGAATAGCCACAACGGAGGGCTCATTCAGGACGATTCCGCGCTCGCGCACGTAAATAAGGGTGTTGGCAGTGCCCAGGTCAATGGAAAGATCGCTGGAAAACATGCCACGCAGTTTCTTGAACATGGGAAAGGGACCCTAGGCAACGCGTGGGTAAAAAAGTGCGGCAAACTCTAACAACGACAGGGATTTTGGGCAAGGCGCCAATATGTTAAATTGGCCGCTTTTCTGTGCACCAACCCCCACAATCGCGGCCTTATGACCGTAGAAATGCGGTAGTGTTCCGACAATCTAACACACGGACGCCGTCCGTTCTGTTTTCCACTGGAGAATCGCAATGGCGCTTGAACGCTCCGACGTGGAAAAAATCGCACATCTGGCCTGTCTTGGCCTGAATGATGCCGATCTTCCACACATCACTTCGGCCCTGAACAGCATTCTCGGGCTGGTCGACGAAATGCAGGCGGTCAATACCGATGGTATCGAGCCGCTGGCCCACCCACTGGAAGCCAGCCAGCGCCTGCGTGCAGACGTCGTGACCGAGACCAATCATCGCGAGGCCTATCAGTCCATCGCACCAGCGGTCGAAAACGGCCTGTACCTGGTTCCGAAAGTCATCGACTAAAGGGAAAGAGCCTGCAATGCATCAATTGACTCTGGCCGAGATCGCCCGCGGTCTCGCCGATAAAAAGTTTTCTTCCGAAGAGCTGACCAAAGTCCTGCTGGCGCGTATCGCCCAGCTCGATCCACAGCTCAACAGTTTCATCAGCCTCACCGAAGACCTGGCGCTCCAGCAGGCGAAAGCCGCTGACGCACGCCGGGCCAATGGTGAGAGCGGCGCCCTGCTCGGCGCGCCGATTGCCCACAAAGACCTGTTCTGCACGCAAGGCATCCGCACCAGCTGCGGTTCGAAGATGCTCGACAACTTCAAGGCACCGTACGACGCCACCGTGGTCGCCAAACTGGCCGCTGCCGGCGCCGTGACGCTGGGCAAGACCAACATGGACGAGTTCGCCATGGGTTCGGCCAACGAGTCGAGCTACTACGGCGCGGTGAAAAACCCGTGGAACCTCGAACACGTACCGGGCGGCTCGTCCGGTGGTTCGGCAGCCGCGGTTGCCGCTCGTCTGTTACCTGCCGCGACTGCCACCGATACCGGCGGCTCGATCCGTCAGCCGGCAGCGTTCACCAACCTCACCGGCCTGAAACCGACCTACGGTCGTGTATCGCGCTGGGGCATGATCGCTTACGCCTCCAGTCTCGATCAGGGCGGCCCGTTGGCGCGTACTGCCGAAGACTGCGCAATCCTGCTGCAAGGCATGGCCGGTTTCGATACGAATGACTCCACCAGCATCGACGAACCCGTTCCGGATTACAGCGCCAGCCTCAATACGTCGCTGCAAGGCCTGCGCATCGGCGTGCCGAAGGAATACTTCAGCGCCGGTCTCGACCCGCGCATCGCCGAGCTGATCCACAACAGCGTCAAGGAGCTGGAAAAGCTCGGCGCCGTGATCAAGCAAATCAGCCTGCCGAACATGCAGCACGCGATTCCTGCGTACTACGTGATCGCGCCGGCAGAAGCGTCCTCCAACCTGTCACGTTTCGACGGCGTGCGTTTCGGCCATCGCTGCGCCGATCCGAAAAACCTGGAAGACCTGTACAAGCGCTCCCGTGGCGAAGGTTTCGGCCCGGAAGTGCAGCGCCGGATCATGGTCGGCGCCTATGCGCTGTCGGCCGGCTACTACGACGCCTACTACCTGAAGGCGCAGAAGATTCGTCGCCTGGTGAAGAACGACTTCATGGCCGCCTTCACTGAGGTCGACATCATCCTCGGCCCAACCACGCCGAACCCGGCCTGGAAGATTGGCGCCAACAAAAACGATCCGATCGCCGAGTACCTGGAAGATATCTACACCATCACCGCCAACCTCGCGGGTCTGCCGGGCTTGTCCATGCCAGCCGGTTTTGTCGACGGTCTGCCGGTCGGCGTGCAATTGCTCGCCCCGTATTTCCAGGAAGGTCGCCTGTTGAACGTTGCCCACCAGTATCAGTTACACACTGACTGGCACACCCGCACCCCAACCGGCTTCTGAGGAGAAACATATGCAATGGGAAGTCGTGATCGGGCTGGAGATTCATACCCAGCTCACCACCCGGTCGAAAATCTTTTCCGGTAGTTCCACCACCTTCGGTTCCGAGCCGAACACCCAGGCCAGCCTGGTAGACCTGGGCATGCCCGGCGTACTGCCGGTGCTGAACCAGGAAGCAGTGCGCATGGCGGTGATGTTCGGCCTGGCAATCGATGCCGAGATAGGCCAGCACAACGTGTTCGCCCGCAAAAACTATTTCTACCCGGACCTGCCCAAGGGCTACCAGATCAGCCAGATGGAATTGCCGATCGTCGGCAAGGGCCACCTGGACATCGCCATGGACGACGGCACAATCAAACGTGTCGGCGTGACCCGTGCGCACCTGGAAGAAGACGCCGGTAAAAGCCTGCACGAAGAGTTCAACGGCGCCACCGGCATCGACCTGAACCGTGCCGGCACGCCGCTGCTGGAGATCGTTTCCGAGCCGGACATGCGCAGCGCCAAGGAAGCCGTGGCCTACGTCAAGACCGTCCACGCGCTGGTGCGCTATCTGGGCATCTGCGACGGCAACATGGCCGAAGGTTCGCTGCGTTGCGACTGCAACGTGTCGATCCGTCCGAAAGGCCAGGTTGAATTCGGCACGCGCTGCGAGATCAAGAACGTCAACTCGTTCCGCTTTATCGAGAAGGCGATCAACAGCGAAGTGCGTCGTCAGATCGAGCTGATCGAAGACGGCGGCAAGGTGATCCAGCAGACCCGCCTGTACGATCCGAACAAGGACGAGACCCGTCCGATGCGCAGCAAAGAGGAAGCCAACGACTACCGTTACTTCCCCGATCCGGACCTGCTGCCGGTGGTGATCGAGGACTCGTTCCTCAATGACGTACGCGCCACCCTGCCAGAATTGCCACCGCAGAAACGCGAGCGCTTCCAGGCGCAGTTCGGTCTGTCGGTCTATGACGCCAGCGTCCTGGCCACCAGCCGCGAGCAAGCCGATTACTTCGAAAAAGTCGCGAGCATCGGCGGCGACGCCAAGCTGGCGGCCAACTGGGTTATGGTTGAGCTGGGCAGCCTGTTGAACAAACAGGGCCTGGACATCGAGCAGTCGCCGGTCTCGGCCGAGCAACTGGGCGGCATGCTGCTGCGCATCACCGACAACACCATCTCCGGCAAAATCGCCAAGGTTGTGTTTGAAGCGATGGCCAACGGCGAAGGCAGCGCGGACGAGATCATCGACAAGCGCGGCCTCAAGCAAGTGACCGACAGCGGTGCGATCTCCGCGGTGCTGGACGAAATGCTCGCGGCCAATGCCGAACAGGTTGAACAGTACCGCGCGGCAGACGAAGCCAAACGCGGCAAGATGTTCGGCTTCTTCGTCGGCCAGGCCATGAAAGCCTCCAAAGGCAAGGCCAACCCGCAACAGGTCAACGAACTGCTGAAAAGCAAGCTCGAAGGCTGATTGCCATGGGGCCAGATCTCAAACCTGGCTCCATTCCCTGTGGGAGCAAGCCCGCTCCCACATTTGTTTCAGGGAAATCTTTTATGAAGCGTCTACTCGGCGCCTGCGCCCTGCTCTCTCTGCTGGCCGGTTGCGCCAGCAACGACATCATCGACCCGCACGGTTACGACCAGACCGGCACAGCCTCGTATTACGGCGCCAAGCACCACGGCAAACGGACCGCCAGTGGCGAGCCGTTCAACCAGAATGCCCTGACCGCCGCCCATCGCCAGTTGCCGTTCGGCACACGGGTGAAGGTCACGAATTTGAACAACGACAAATCCTGCGTGGTGCGCATCAATGATCGCGGCCCGCATACTCGCGGACGCTTGATCGACCTGTCCCGTGCCGCCGCCGCGCAGTTGGGCATGGTCAGCAGCGGCACCGCACGGGTTCGCGTGCAAGCCCTCGATAACTGATGGAGCCCCGACCATCTACGGATTAGCCGACATCCCTCTGCTGAGCGTGATCGAACTGCTCAGCGGCCTGTTTCTATTGATCGTCGGCGCCGAACTGATGGTGCGCGCCGCCGTGCGCCTGGCCGCGCGCCTGCATGTGCGGCCGCTGATCATTGGCCTGACCATCGTCGCCCTCGGCAGCAGTGCCCCGCAGATGGCCGTCAGCCTGCAAGCCATGCTCGCGCAAAACGCCGACATTGCCGTCGGCAGCGTGATCGGCGGCAGCATTTTCAACATCCTCGTCACCCTTGGCCTGTCGGCACTGATCATTCCGTTGCGGGTGTCGCGTCAGTTGGTGCGTCTGGACATTCCGCTGATGATCGGCGCCAGCCTGCTGGTGTGCGTATTGGCCTGGAACGAAAAACTGACCCGCCTCGACGGCGTGATCCTGCTGGCCGCGCTGGTGTTGTACCTCGGCCTGTTGCTGCGCCAGTCACGGCACTCGGCCCGTCCGCAAACAAGCCACGAAGCCACTTCACAAGCCCCGTGGTTCAGCAGCCTGCTGATGATCTTCGCCGGGCTGGCAATGTTGGTATACGCCGGTCACTTGTTGTTGGGGGCGGCGGTTTCCGTCGCCAGCGACCTCGGGCTGTCGGAGCGGATCATCGGCCTGACCGTCGTCGCCATCAGCACCTCCCTGCCCGAACTCGCCACCTCGCTGATCGCCGCGCTGCGTGGCCAACGGGACATCGCCGTGGGTAACGTGATCGGCAGCAACCTGTTCAACCTGTTGGGCGTACTCGGCTTTACCGCGCTGGTGGCGCCATCGCCGCTGTCGGTCTCGCCCAATGCCCTGGACTTCGATTTGCCGGTCATGCTCGGCGTCGCCGTGCTCTGCCTGCCGCTGTTTTATACCGGCTACCGGATAACCCGGGCCGAAGGATTGCTGTGCCTGGGTTTGTACCTGGCGTACGGCCTGCACATGGTGTCGTTCACCACCGGGATGCCACTGGCCGGCAAGCTTGAACACCTGATGCTGTTTTTCGTCTTGCCGGCGCTGTTGGCGTTCCTGCTGTTCACGTCGCTGCGCGCCTGGCGTCGCCAACACCACAAGAGGGATGTGCCATGACCGACCACAAAAAGCCCGGCATTGAAGTTCGACGCCAAGTGATGGGCGATGCTTTCGTCGACCGGGCGCTGGGCAATGCCACCGAGTTCAGTCAACCGCTGCAGGATTTCGTCAACGAACATGCCTGGGGCAGCGTCTGGAATCGTGGAGGTCTGCCGCTGAAAACCCGCAGCCTGATCACCCTCGCCGCGCTGACCGCGTTGAAGTGCCCGCAAGAGCTGAAAGGTCACGTGCGCGGCGCGCTGAACAATGGCTGCACCGTGGAAGAGATCCGTGAAGCGCTGCTGCATTGCGCGGTGTATGCAGGGGTGCCGGCGGCGATTGATGCGTTTCGGGCGGCGCAGGAAGTGATTGATACGTACCAGAAGCCGGAATAAATTTGGCGCTTTGAAAGATCGCAGCCTCTGTAGGAGCTGCCGAAGGCTGCGATCTTTTGATCTTTACCACCTTCGAGCACGCCGAAAATCAAAAGATCGCAGCCTTCGGCAGCTCCTACATCCACCCGCCCCACTGCAACACAAAGATCCCCAGATTGGTGGTCACCGCCGCCATCAACGTGGTGATCACAATGATCGCCGCCGCCAGTTCATGATTGCCATTGGCCTGACGCGCCATGACAAAACTCGCCGCCGCCGTCGGGCTGCCGAAGTACAGAAACAGAATCCCCAGCTCCGCCCCACGAAAGCCCCACAGCCAGGCACCAGCGGTCGCCAGCAGTGGCAGGCCGATCATCTTCACCAGGCTTGAACTCAGCGCCATGTTGCCGCTTTTGCGCAACGCCGCCAGCGACAGCGTGCCGCCAATGCAGATCAGCGCCAACGGCAAGGTGGTTTGCGCCAGGTACTGACCGGACGCCTCCAGCCAACCCGGCAAACTGATCTTGAAATAGGCGCACGGCGCCGCCGCAATCACGCTGATGATCAGCGGGTTGGCCATCACGCTTTTGCAGATGCTCCACGGATCAGACTTGATCACCGGGCTGTACACCGCCAGCACGATGGTCGAGAGAGTGTTGTAGAAGAGGATGACGAGCGCCGCGAGAATCGCCCCGAGGGAAATCCCGTAGTCGCCGTACATGCTCGCTGCCAGCGCGAGGCCGATGACACCGTTATTGCCGCGAAACGCGCCTTGGGTGTAGATGCCCCGGTCTTCGCGCGGACACTTCCAGATCGCCCAGCCCCAGGCGATGGCGAAACACACCAGCGTGGCAACGCAGAAGTAAATCAGCAGCGCCGGTTGCAGCGCGGCGTGCAGATCCGCGTGCAGGATGCCCAGAAACAGCAGCGCCGGCATGGTGACGTTGAACACCAGGGCCGACGCGGTATGGATGAAGTTGTCGTTGATCCAGTTGATGCGCTTGAGCAGCACACCCAGAAACAGCATGGCAAACACCGGCGCGGTGATATTCAGGGTTTCGAGGAAAATTGCCAGCATGCCGGGAGGAACCTTGGGTGGGCGTCATTAAGGGGCGAATGATAAGCCACCGGGAACGCTTTAAGATCAAAAAATCGCAGCCTTCGGCAGCGCCTACAGAGTACGCACTCCCCTGTAGGAGCTGCCGAAGGCTGCGATCTTTTACAGGCGACGCGGTCTTACGTGATCGGCGCCGGGTTGAACAAGGTGATGTCGTTATGCAGCTTATGCCGCTCCGCCCACGTCTGCTTCTTGCCGCTGGCCACATCCAGGTAGTAGTGGAACAACTCCCAGCCCAAATCTTCAATCGAAGCCCGGCCCGTCGCAATCCGCCCGGCATCGATATCAATCAAGTCCGGCCAGCGCTGCGCCAACTCGGTCCGGGTCGACACCTTCACCACCGGCGCCATCGCCAGACCATAGGGCGTGCCACGCCCGGTGGTGAACACATGCAGGTTCATCCCCGCCGCCAGTTGCAACGTCCCGCAGACAAAATCACTGGCCGGGGTCGCGCAGAAGATCAGGCCTTTGCGCTTGAACCGCTCGCCAGGGCCAAGCACGCCATTGATCGCGCTGCTGCCGGATTTGACGATCGAGCCCAACGACTTCTCGACAATGTTCGACAACCCGCCCTTCTTGTTCCCCGGCGTGGTATTGGCGCTGCGATCGGCTTCGCCCTTGGCCAGGTAACCGTCGTACCAGTCCATTTCCCGCACCAGTTCCTCGGCGACTTCTTTGGTTTGCGCCCGGGAGGTCAGCAGGTAAATCGCGTCGCGCACTTCGGTGACTTCGGAGAACATCACCGTCGCACCGGCTCGCAGCAGCAAGTCCGAGGCATAGCCCAGCGCCGGGTTGGCGGTAATGCCGGAGAACGCATCGCTGCCACCGCACTGCATGCCCAGGATCAGCTCGGACGCTGGCACGGTTTCCCGGCGACGTTGATCGAGTTTCTTCAAACGGATTTCGGCCAGCGCCATGATCTGCTCAATCATCTCGGTGAAACCGTGACTCGAATCCTGCAAGCGATACAGCCACGGCTCGCTCAAATCCACCGAGCTGTCGTTCTCGTGCATCACCTGCCCGGCCTGCAATTTTTCGCAACCGAGGCTGATCACCAGCGCTTCACCACCCAGGTTCGGGTTACGCGCCAGGTTGCGCACGGTACGAATCGGAATGTACGCGTCGGTGGCAGTGATCGCCACGCCACAGCCGTAACTGTGGGTCAGCGCCACCACGTCATCGACATTCGGATAGCGCGGCAGCAATTCGTCCTTGATGCGCTTGACCGCATGATCGAGCACGCCAGTGACGCACTGCACAGTGGTGGTGATCCCGAGAATATTGCGCGTGCCAACGGTACCGTCGGCGTTGCGATAACCCTCGAACGTAAAGCCTTCCAGCGGTGCCTGCGCCGCCGGCACTTCGGTGGACAGTGGCAGGCTGTCCAGCGGTGGCGCAGTGGGCATGCGCAGTTGATCTTCCTTGACCCAACTGCCGCGCGGAATCGGCTGCAAGGCGTAGCCGATGGTCTGACCATAGCGAATCACCTGGCCGCCCTCGGGAATGTCCTCAAGGGTGACTTTATGGCTCTGCGGCACGAAGTCCACCGTCACCAGGCCATCGGGAAACTCGGTGCCGGCCGGCACGCCCTGGTCATTGACCACGATCACCACATTGTCCCGCTCGTGCAGGCGGATGTAGCGCGGCGAGTCGGAATGTTCAATCAACTGCATGACGCCGCTCCTCAGGAATGCGCTTGAGATAATTTGTTGGTCACTTCAGGACCATTGACGGGAGGCTCTTTCAACACGACGCGTTTGATCGGGCCGACGATCACCAGATAACTGAACACCGCCACCAACGCGTTGCAACCGACAAACACCAGCGCCCACTTGAACGAACCGGTGGTGGCGATGATGTAGCCGATGACGATCGGCGTGGTGATCGAAGCGATGTTGCCGAACATGTTGAACAGGCCGCCACTCAGACCGGCGATCTGTTTCGGCGAAGTGTCGGACACCACGGCCCAGCCCAGCGCACCGACGCCTTTGCCGAAGAACGCCAGGGCCATGAAGCCGACGACCATCCATTCCACGTCCACGTAGTTGCAGGCGACGATGGTGGTCGAGAGCAACAGGCCGCCTATGATCGGCGCCTTGCGGGCGAAGGTCAGCGAGTGGCCCTTGCGCAGCAGGTAGTCGGAAATGATCCCGCCGAGCACACCGCCGATGAAGCCGCAGATCGCCGGCAACGACGCGATGAAACCGGCCTTGAGAATGGTCATGCCGCGTTCTTGCACCAGGTACACCGGGAACCAGGTCAGGAAGAAATAGGTGATGCCGTTGATGCAGTACTGGCCCAGGTACACGCCAAGCATCATGCGGTTGGTCAGCAACTGGCGGATGTAGTCCCACTTCGGACCATCAACCTTTTGGCCTTTGCCTTTGTCCTGATCCATGTCCACCAGGCCGCCGTTGTCGGCGATGTGCTGGAACTCGGCGCTGTTGATCATCGGGTGTTGGCGCGGGCTGTGGATAAGTTTCAGCCAGATCAGCGAGAACACGATGCCGATGCCGCCCATGACCACGAACACGTGCTGCCAGCCGAAGGTGTAGACGATCCAGCCCATCAGCGGCGCGAAGATCACCGTGGCGAAGTATTGCGCCGAGTTAAAGATTGCCGAAGCCGTACCGCGCTCCGCCGTCGGGAACCAGGCCGCCACAATGCGCGCATTGCCAGGGAACGATGGCGCTTCAGCCAGGCCCACCAGGAAGCGCAGCATGAACAGCGCGACGATGGCGGTGGAGACGCCGAACTCACCGACATACCCCTGCATCACGGTGAACAGCGACCAGGTGAAGATGCTCAGTGCGTAGACTTTTTTCGAGCCAAAACGGTCGAGCAACCAGCCACCAGGAATTTGCCCGGCCACGTAGGCCCAACCGAACGCAGAGAAGATATAGCCGAGGGTGACCGCGTCGATGCCGAGGTCTTTTTGCAGGCTGGAGCCGGCGATAGCGATCGTAGCCCGGTCGGCGTAGTTGATCGTGGTCACCAGAAACAGCATGAGCAGGATCAAATAGCGGACGTGAGTCGGCTTGGTCGATGGCATGTAGATGTACTCCCACTGATTATTTTTATGCGCGGGTGAAACGTGGTGTTCCCTGTAGGAGCTGCCGAGTGAAACGAGGCTGCGATCTTTTGATCTTTAGCGCCTTCACGGGCACCGGGATCAAGATCAAAAGATCGCAGCCTTCGGCAGCTCCTACGGGGGGTTGCGGTGTCGGCGCCACCGAGGTGGCGCCGGTTACCGCGATGTATCAGGAACCGATGTAAGAGGTCTTCACCACGGTATAGAACTCTTGCGCATAACGACCTTGCTCACGTGAGCCATAGGATGAACCTTTACGGCCACCGAACGGAACGTGGTAATCCACGCCGGCGGTCGGCAGGTTGACCATCACCATCCCGGCCTGGGAGTGGCGTTTGAAGTGGTTGGCGTACTTAAGCGAGGTCGTGGCGATGCCCGCCGACAGACCGAACTCGGTGTCGTTGGCCATGGCCAGAGCCGCCTCGTAATCCGCCACGCGAACCACATTGGCTACTGGGCCGAAGATCTCTTCGCGGCTGATGCGCATCGCGGCTTCGCTGTCGGCAAACAGCGTTGGCGCGAGGTAGTAGCCTTCGGTGTCGCACGTCACCAAGCCGCCGCCGCTGACCAGGCGCGCACCTTCGGACTGGCCGATATCGATGTACTTCAAGTCTTGCTCAAGCTGAGCCTGGGACACCACGGGACCGATGTCGGTGCCGGTTTTCAGCGCGTGACCCACCTTGATCGACTTCATGCGTTCGGCCACGGCTTCGACGAACTTGTCGTGAATGCCCGCGGTCACGATAAAGCGGCTCGAGGCAGTGCAGCGCTGGCCGGTGGAGTAGAACGCGCTCTGTACCGACAACTCGACCGCTTGCTTGAGGTCCGCGTCGTCAAGAATGACCTGCGGGTTTTTGCCGCCCATTTCCAGTTGGACTTTCGCTTGGCGCGAGACACAGCTGACGGCGATCTGACGACCGACACCGACGGAACCGGTGAAGCTGATGCCGTCGACTTTAGGGCTCTGCACCAGCGCATCGCCAACCACACGACCGCTGCCCATCACCAGGTTGAACACGCCCGCCGGGAAGCCTGCGCGGGAGATGATTTCAGCCAGGGCCCAGGCGCACCCTGGAACCAGGTCCGCCGGTTTCAGCACGACGCAGTTGCCGTAGGCCAGGGCCGGGGCGATTTTCCACGCCGGGATCGCGATCGGGAAGTTCCACGGCGTGATCAGACCGACCACGCCCAGCGCTTCACGAGTGACTTCGACGTTGACGCCCGGACGCACCGACGGCAGGTAGTCGCCGGACAGCCGCAGGCATTCACCGGCGAAGAACTTGAAGATGTTGCCGGCGCGAGTCACTTCGCCGATGGCTTCCGGCAGGGTCTTGCCCTCTTCCCGGCCAGCAAGGTGCCGAGTTCTTCGCGGCGGGCGAGGATTTCAGTGCCGACTTTATCCAGCGAATCGTGGCGAGCCTGGATGCCCGAGGTCGACCAGGCCGGGAACGCGGCGCGCGCGGCGTCGATGGCGGCGTGGACCTGAGCCAGATCAGCCTTGGCATAGTTGCCGATGGTATCGGTCAGTTCGGACGGGTTGATGTTGGCGCAGTACTCACTGCCCGCAATCCACTCACCGTTGATGTAGTTATCAAAACGCTTTGCATCTGTCACTGGCTTACCCTCGAAACAAAAAGACCTCACACAAAAAGCCGCTGATTGCAGCGGCCTTGTTTAATCGGGATTGTTACTGCGCACCTTGCTTGTCGATCAGCGCGGCAAGCATTTCGTACTCTTCGCCGGTCAGGTCGGTCAGCGGTGCACGCACAGGACCTGCGTCATAACCGGCAATTTTTGCCCCGGCCTTGACGATGCTCACCGCATAACCGGCTTTGCGATTGCGGATGTCCAGGTACGGCAGGAAGAAGTCGTCGATGATCTTGCCGACGGTGGCGTGATCGTCGCGAGCAATGGCGTGGTAGAAATCCATCGCGGTTTTCGGGATGAAGTTGAACACCGCCGAAGAGTAAACCGGTACGCCCAGTGCCTTATAAGCAGCGGCATAGACTTCGGCGGTCGGCAAACCACCGAGGTAGCTGAAGCGATCACCGAGGCGGCGACGGATCGACACCATCAATTCGATATCGCCCAGACCATCCTTGTAGCCGATCAGGTTCGGGCAGCGCTCGGCCAGGCGTTCCAGCAGCGGCGCGGTGAGGCGGCAGACGTTGCGGTTGTAGACCACGACGCCGATTTTTACCGATTTGCAGACCGCTTCAACGTGGGCCGCAACGCCGTCCTGGCTGGCTTCGGTCAGGTAGTGCGGCAGCAGCAGCAGGCCTTTGGCGCCCAGGCGCTCGGCTTCTTGTGCGTATTCGATGGCTTGACGGGTCGAACCGCCCACACCGGCCAGGATTGGCACGCTGGTTTCGCAGGTGTCGACGGCGGTCTTGATGATTTCCGAGTATTCGCTGGCCGCCAGAGAGAAGAACTCACCGGTGCCGCCCGCGGCGAACAGTGCCGTGGCGCCGTATGGGGCCAGCCACTCAAGACGTTTGATGTAGCCCGCGCGATGGAAATCGCCCTGGGCATTGAAATCGGTGACCGGGAAAGACAGCAGTCCGGAGGAGAGGATGGACTTCAGTTCTTGTGGATTCATTATTCGAACACCCTGGATAGCAACGTATGTGCGTGTGAGGAAGCCGTTCAGCCTTCGCTGAAGTTGTAGGTCATCGTACAACTTAAAATATAACCGTCAACTGCATTTCATCGCCATCGTCGAATTTGAGCCAGGAAAGGTAATCCCTTGACGTAGGAATATTCTCGATCTAAGGTGGCTTAACTGTATATATATACAGTTAAATTGAAATCAACCTACGACATATCAAGGAGCTAGAAATGTCAGGTCTACACACGCAACCGCAGGACCAACCGAAGCAGGTCATCGCCCGTTTTGATGATCTTTTTTCTGAACACGGCATCGCCATTACCGGGGACAACGATCACCTGGTGCTGCACATTGCCGAGCATCACGGTCATCCGCAGCAGCCAACTTCTGCCGCAGGCAAAGCCTTGATCGGCAAGCCACCGCTGAAGTTCGAGGGCGGCGAACACACCGCCATTGGCGACAACACCCTGCTGCGCTTCGCCGAAAATGCCGAACCGATCCTCGCCCACAACGTGCAACTGCATCTGACCAACGGGCTGGCGCCGACTTACGGCCAGGTGCTGGCATTGGGTGGTGATTTCTATGGCGTCCCGGATCGCCCGATCAGCGACGGCACCACCCCGGCGGATAGCCTGAACCGCTTTATCGCCGCTTTCGACACGCTGGCAGTGTTGTCCGCCTCAAAAGTCGAGGCGGTGAACATCCTCGCCGTGATGCAAAAAGAAATCGACGCCGTGAACCAGGCGATCAAGGACGGTAAACAGCCCCACGAAGCCTATGACGCCCTCGGAGATACGTTGTCGGAAGAGTGGAACAAAATCACCGGTGGCGGCAGTTTTGTCTCGGCACTGATCCCGTTGGGGCGTTACCTGAAACTGGCGGCGAACAACGCCGACCATTTTGGCGAATGGGCGCAGCAGGCTTACATCGCCGGCCACACCGCCGCGCTTCAGCACGCCGCAGCGGCCCGCACCGCTCAAGATGAAAAACAGTTGGAAGTCGCCTATGCGATGAATGCCTTTGCCGATCACTTCCTGACTGACCTGTTTTCCGCCGGCCACTTGCGGGTGCCGCGTAAAGCAATGGCAGCAGCGGTGACGCCGAGTGATCTGGGCTCGCTGATTACCCGCTTCATGCACGACGAAGACAGCAAGTTCGGCCTCAATGTGCGCAATGGTAACGGCGAGCAATGGCGTGCGTATGGGGACAAGCGCTACTTCGATGCTATCGACAGTGCCAACCGTATTCACGTCAACAAAGCGGTTCAGGTGTCAGTGGATGAGGTGTTCGCGACTTACCTCAGCGGGACTGTTCCAGCATCCAGCAGCTTTGCGGCGCTGAAACAACTGCCTGACCTGCAAGCCGTGCAGAACCTGGCGACCAACTTCTCGCCGCTGTTCCGGCTCGAGGGCAGTAAAGTGCTGCGACGCAAGGATGTGAACAACTTGAATGACACCGCCACCGTCGATGACTGGTGGGGCTGGAGCACTTATCTGCTGCTCAAGGACTACCACCCAACTGGCAACGTTGCCTGATAAGGAGATCAAAAGATGACAATTAAATTGAAACTGGAACTGGCCTCGGGCCAATCACTGAAGGGTGCACCGCTGGAGTTGTTGTCCAAGGGTGTGCCGATTGCACGGGCGGTGGTGGATGCTCAGGGACAAGTGGTTTTTGATGCCCTGCCTGGGGCTGCTGAATTGGCGGTGCGGGTGGATCGGTCGATTCTGAAGGCTGGCTGAGGTTACTGCGTCACGGCCACTGGCCTCTTCGCGAGCAAGCCCGCTCCCACAGTGGATCTTCGGTGAACACACTATTTGTGAACGCCGCAGATCAAATGTGGGAGCGGGCTTGCTCGCGAAGGCGGTCTGTCAGGCGACAAACCTTCTAACCTGGAAACCTACCCCCGCTGCGCCTCAGCCTCTTCATGCGCGTGGCGCAGCCGCTCGCGGCTATTGGTCAGGTGCAAACGCATCGCCGCCCGCGCCGCATCGGAGTCCTGGCGGGCAATCGCGTCGTAGATCTCTTCATGCTCACGGCTCAGGCGGTTCATGTAGTGCTGCTGGTCGTCGTGGGCCAGGCGCGCGGAGTTCAGGCGCGTGCGTGGAATGATGCTGGTGCCCAGGTGAGTCATGATGTCGGTGAAGTAGCGGTTGCCGGTGGACAGGGCGATTTGCAGGTGGAACTGGAAGTCCGAGGCCACCGCATCGCTGGCGTGGGAAGCGCTTTCGTTGAGGGCGTCGAGCGCTGCCCTCATCAGACCCAACTGCTCGGCGCTGCGGCGTTGGGCGGCGAGGCCGGCGGACTCCACTTCCAGGCTGATGCGCAGCTCCAGAATGGCCAGCACATCACGCAGGGTGACGACGGTGGCCGGGTCGATGCGAAAACCGCTCGGGCTCGGCGTGTCGAGCACGAAGGTGCCAATGCCGTGACGGGTTTCAACCTGCCCGGCGGCCTGCAAACGGGAAATCGCTTCGCGCACCACGGTGCGGCTGACGCCATGGGCATCCATGATCGCCGACTCGGTGGGCAACTTGTCGCCGCGCTTGAGCTGACCGTCGCGGATCTGCTCGGACAGCACCGTCACCAATTCCTGAGCGAGGCTGCGGCGCTTGCGAGGGAGGCGAGGTGCGTCGATCGGGTTTTCCATGGTGAACGTCTGTCTCGAAAAATTCGGCTGAAAGCGCATCATAGCGCAAGCGGGTTGTACGATCACCGTTGAGCTATGGATCACACTCAACCCCTGTAGGAGCTGCCGAAGGCTCGGGCCGCGTTCGGACGATCTTTTGATCTTGAAAATCAAAGTCAAAAGATCGTCCGAACGCGGCCCGAGCCTTCGGCAGCTCCTACAGGGATTGTGGTGGTCAGGCGGTCACGGCTTGATCCACCAGATGCCCATTGTCGATACGGATGTGTCGTGGGTGGAAACGCTTCAGGCTGCTGCGATGGCCGACGCTGACAATGCTCAGCCCCGGCAATTCATCGATCAACGCCTGATACAGCGACGCTTCGTCCTCTTCATCCATTGCCGAGGTGGCTTCGTCCATGTACAGCCATTGCGGCGCATACAGCAGCGCCCGGGCGAAGGCCAGACGTTGCTGTTCACCCGGCGACAACATGCGCTGCCAGTGATTGGCTTCGTCCAGGCGCGACACCAGGTGCGGCAACCGGCAGGTTTCCAACACCTCCACATAACGCTGCGGCGTATACGTATCGCCGGGCTGTGGATAACTCAAGGCTTCGCGCAAGCTGCCAATCGGCAGATACGGCTTCTGCGGCAGGAACAGGTAACGTGCCGCCGGTAGTCGAATGTTGCCGTGCCCCGCCGGCCACAGATGCCCCATCGCCCGCAGCAAGGTGGATTTGCCGCTGCCGGAACGACCGCTGAGCATGACGCGTTCGCCCTCCTCCACGGTCATATTGCCGCTGGTCAGCAAGTGGCGACCGTCGGCCAGATCGAGGCCCAGGTTGTGGATTTTCAGGTCCGAACCCTGATTCTGCACGTCGATGGCTGGCGCACGCTCTTCGTTTTCGGTCATGGCCTGGCGGAAACTCAGCAGACGATCGCAGGTGGCGCGCCACGAGGCGAGGTCCGAGTACGCGCTGATAAACCAGCTGAAACTCTCCTGCACGTTGCCGAACGCCGAGCTGATTTGCATCAGTTCACCGAGTTCGATCTTGCCGGCGAAGTAACGCGGCGCGGCGACCATGAACGGGAAGATGATCGCGATCTGGCTGTAACCGGAGGTGAAGAACGTCAAACGCTTGGACACCTTCATGATGTCCCAGAAGTTGTGCCAGACCATCCCGAAGCGGTTGCTCAGGCGACGGTTCTCGTTGGGTTCGCCGTTGTACAGCGCGATGCTTTCGGCGTTCTCGCGCACCCGCACCATGGAGAAACGCAAGTCAGCTTCGAAGCGTTGTTGTTGGTTGTTCAGGCCGATCAAGCGACGACCGATCAAGTGCGTCAGCCAACTGCCGACCGCCGCGTACACCAGCACGCACCAGAACATGTAGCCGGGGATCTCATAGCCGAACACCTCGATGCTGCCCGACACGCCCCACAAAATGATCGAGAACGACACCAGGCTGACGACGTTGCGGATCAACCCAAGGCCCAGGCTCAGGGTGTTGGAGGTGAAGTTGTTAAGGTCTTCGGAAATCCGCTGGTCCGGGTTATCGGTGTAACCACCCTGCTCCAACTGATAGTAATTTTTGTCGCCAAGCCAACGGTCGAAGTATTTCTCGGTCAGCCAGGCCCGCCAGCGGATGGTCAGCATCTGCGTCAGGTACAGCCGATACACCGCGCCGACAATCGCCACGGCGGCAATCGCGCAGAAATACAGAATCAACTTCCAGAACGCCGCCTCGTCTTTCTTTTGCAGGGCGTTGTAGAAATCCTTGTACCAGGTGTTGAACCACACCGAGATGCCGACGCTGATCAGCGACAGCGCGATCACAGCGATCAGCAACGTCCAGGCCTTGCCCTTCTCTTCGCTGAACCAATACGGCGTGGTCATCGCCCAGACTTTGCGGAAAAACTGCCCGCGCACAGCATCATTGACCGCGGAATATTCAGCGTTCTGATTCATGGATAAGGCTCGATAAAGAAAAGAACACGCACGAACCGATCATAGATGATCGGTTCGGTTTGTCGCGAGGCGTGGCCTGCATTCGTTCAGCACAGGTTCAGCGACGAACAGGGCGCTTCTGCAGTTTGCGCTGCAGGGTGCGGCGGTGCATGCCCAGGGCGCGGGCAGTGGCGGAGATGTTGCCTTCGTGCTCGGTCAACACCCGCTGGATGTGCTCCCACTGCAAGCGGTCCACGGACATCGGGTTTTCCGGCACCAGGGTATCGAGGTCAGCGTGCTCGGACAGCAGCGCGGCCAGCACGTCATCGGCGTCGGCCGGTTTGCACAGGTAATTGCAGGCCCCGCGCTTGATCGCCTCGACGGCGGTGGCGATGCTCGAGTAACCGGTGAGGATCACCACGCGCATTTCCGGATCGAGTTCGAGCAGTTTTGGCAGCAGCACCAGACCCGAATCGCCGTCCATTTTCAGGTCGAGCGCGGCGTAGTCCGGCAGGTCGGCCTGGGCGATGGTCAGGCCTTCTTCGGCGGAACCGGCGGTGCTGACGCGAAAACCACGGCGGGCCATGGCGCGGGCCATCACACGGGTGAACGTGGCGTCATCGTCTACCAACAGCAAATGCGGCAGTTCTTCGCCTTCTACTTGGATCTCGTCACTCATGTTCGTCTCCTCGGGCGACACGGGGCAGGCGCAGCTCGGTAAGCGTGCCACCTTCCTCATGACTGTAGAGTTTCACTGAGCCGCCGGCGCGTGTCACGCTGGCCTTGCTCAAAAACAGGCCCAGGCCGAAACCTTTGCCCTTGGTGGTAAAAAACGGTTTGCCGATCTGTTCGGCAATGGCCAGCGGCACACCGGCGCCGTGGTCGCGAATGCTGATGGTCAAGTCCTCGGCATTCCAGTCCAGCGTCACTTGCAGCCCTTCGGGGCAAGCGTCGGCGGCGTTGTTCAACAAATTCAGCAGTGCCTGGGTCAGATCTGGCGGCGGCGCCATGCGTGGCACCGCGCCCTGGCCCAGACGCTGGAAGCGGTAACTGGCTTCCGGACGCATCAGGTGCCAGCGGTTCAGCGCCTCGTCGAGCCAGTCGGTGACGTCCTGCATCTCTACCGCCAAGCGGCGATTGGCTTCAGCGGCGCGCACCAGTTGCTGCAAGGTCTCTTTGCAGAGTTTGACCTGATCCTGCAGCACCTTCAGGTCATCCTGCAACAGCGGGTCTGGATGATCCTGCTGCATCTCTTTGAGCAACACGCTCATGGTCGCCAGCGGCGTGCCCAGTTCATGGGCGGCGCCGGCAGCCTGAGTCGCAACGGCGAGCAATTGCTGATCGCGCAAGCCTTCTTCGCGGCGGATCGCGCGCAATTCTTCCTGACGGCGCAGTTCTTCGGCCATGCGCGCGGCGAAGAACGTGATCACTGCGGCAGCCAGGGCGAAACTCAGCCACATCCCGTAAACCTGAAGACTTTCCCGAGCGATCGGGAAGGTTTGCAACGGGTAGAACCGCGCCAGCAGCAGGGTGTACATGGCCAGGGCGATGCCCGATAGAATCACCGAAAAACGCCACGGCAACGTCACGGCGGCGATGGTCAGCGGCACCAGGTAATAAGAGACGAAGGGGTTGGTCGAGCCACCGGAGAAATACAGCAAGGCACTGTGGATAAACAGGTCGCAAGCCAGTTGCACGGCGTATTCGAGTTCGGTAACCGGCCACGAGGTGCGCAGGCGAATGGCCGTGAAGGCACACAGCAGCATCGAACACGCGAGGGTCATTGCCAGTTGAAACCAGGGCAATGGCAGCAAATCGAACCAGTAGGCCAGCCCCACGGAACCGGCCTGAGCGGCCAACACCAAAGTGCGGATGAACGTCAGCCGCCAGAGATTCTGGCGAGTCGCGGAAGTGATTTGAACGGGGGCGAGCATGAGCTCTCCTGATGAGCGCTCCAGGCGGATCGCAGGGAGTATAACCAAGCACGGGGGCTGGCAGGCAAAAGTGCGGCAAACAGCCACACTTGCCAACGAATTCCCCTGTGGCGAGGGAGCTTGCCCCCGCCCGGCTGTAGCAACTGCCGAGCCCACGAGGCTGCGTTCGCCTGTAGCAGCTGCCGAGGTACGAGGCTGCGTTCGGCTGCGAAGCAGTCGTGAAATCAGACACCGCGGTATTCCTGCCATACCGTGCACTCAGGTTTCACGACTGCTTCGCAGCCGAACGCAGCCTCGCAGGCTCGGCAGCTGCTACAGGCGAACGCAGCCTCGTACCTCGGCAGCTGCTACAAGCCCCTGATTACCTGTATAGAAGTTGTAACTGGGCGAACCGGATCATAAAAGCTAGAGTCTGATGGTTTCACGCAGGCTCGGACCTTAACCCCTGCGCCCCCTCAAGGAGCTTTCCATGCACACACTTCGCCGCAGCGCCGCCCTCCTCGCCCTTAGCGTTGGCACCGTCGCCAGCCTCCCGGCCCTGGCCGCCGACGAATTGCATTACAACCAGATCTCCCTGCGCGCCGAAGTCAGTCAGGAAGTGGCCCGCGACCTGATGATCGTGACCCTCTACACCGAAGATCAAAACACCGACCCGGCCAAACTCGCCGCCGACGTCAGCACCACCATGAACAAGGCATTGGCCCAGGCCAAACAAGTCAAAGACATCACCCTGCGCCAGGGCAGCCGCAACAGCTACCCGATCTACGACACCAAGGGCCAGAAAATCACCGGCTGGCGTGAACGCGCCGAACTGCGCCTGGAAAGCTCCGACTTCGCCGCCCTGTCGAAATTGACCGGCGAACTGCTGACCGACCTGAAAATGGGCGGCATGGACTTCGCCATCGCCACCCCGACCCGCAAGGCCAGCGAAGACGCGCTGCTTAAAGAAGCCGTCACCGCATTCAAGGCCCGCGCGCAACTGGCCACCGATGCGTTGGGTGGCAAGGGCTATAAAATCGTTAACCTGAATTTGAACAGCAACGGTTATCCACAACCCTTCATGCGCGCGCCGATGATGATGAAAGCGGCAGCAGGCATGGACTCGGCACCGGTAACGCCGGATGTTGAAGCCGGCACCAGCCAGGTCAGCATGACGGCGGATGGGTCGATTGAAGTATTGATGACGCCTTGATGCTATAGACCCGGACACACAAACGGCGATCACTGAAGTGATCGCCGTTTTTTATTGCCCGCCGTAAAGCAGTCAGGTTTGTGGTGACTGATCTGCCGCTTTCGCGAGCAGGCTCGCTCACACAGTTGGACCGAGTTCAGCCGGGAGAGATTGGTCGGCTGTCAGGCCGCCATCGCAGGCAAGCCAGCTCCCACAATTGGACCAAGCACATCCGGGAGAAACAGGTCGGCTGTCAGGCCGCCTTCACAGGCAAGCCAGCTCCCACAATTGGACCAAGCACATCCGGGAGAAACAGGTCGGCTGTCAGGCCGCCTTCACAGGCAAGCCAGCTCCCACAATTGGACCAAGCACATCCGGGAGAAACAGGTCGGCTGTCAGGCCGCCTTCACAGGCAAGCCAGCTCCCACAATTGGACCAAGCACATCCGGGAGAAACAGGTCGGCTGTCAGGCCGCCTTCACAGGCAAGCCAGCTCCCACAATTGGACCGAGTACATCCGGTAGAGATAGGTCGGCTGTCAGGCCGCCTTCGCGGGCAAGCCTCGCTCCTACACTTTTGACCGAGTACATCCGAAGGAAAACGGCCAACTATGCCCAGACAGAGGGGTCCCCCTCAAAAAACGATATTTCCGCCCACCCCGTCAACAACGCTACTCTCAGGAATACACCGCTACCCAAATCCCCGGGGACTCCATGGAAAGAACCACCGTCAAACCACTGCTGCTCGCCCTCGCTTTAGCCACTACCGCCCCGTTCGCCCAAGCCGCCACCACCCTGGTCTACTGCTCCGAAGCCAGCCCCGCCGGTTTCGACCCCAGCCAATACACCAGCGGCACCGACTTCGATGCCTCGGCGGAAACCGTCTTCAACCGCCTCACCCAGTTCAAACGCGGCGGCACCGAAGTCGAACCGGGGCTGGCGACCCGTTGGGACGTGAGCAAGGACGGCCTCAGCTACACCTTCCACCTGCGCGACGGTGTGAAGTTCCACACCACCGACTACTTCACCCCGACCCGGGATTTCAACGCCGACGACGTGCTGTTCACCTTCCAGCGTCTGCTCGATCCTCAGAATGCGTTCCGCAAGGCCTACCCCGCCGAATCGCCGTACTTCACCGACATGGACCTGAACAAAACGATCAAGAGCGTCGACAAGACCGACGAGCACACCGTGCGCTTCAGCCTGAACAACACCGACGCTGCCTTCATCCAGAACCTGGCCATGAGCTTCGCCTCGGTCCAGTCCGCCGAGTACGGCGCGCAGCTATTAAAGGAAGGTAAAGCCGCGGACATTAACCAGAAGCCGGTCGGCACTGGCCCGTTCGTGTTCAAGCGCTACCAGAAGGACTCGCAGATCCGCTACGCCGGCAACAAGGCGTACTGGAAACCCGAGGATGTGAAAATCGACAACCTGGTGTTCTCGATCACACCGGACGCCGCGGTGCGCTTGCAGAAGCTCAAGACCGGCGAATGCCAGGTCAGTGGCTACCCGCGCCCGGCCGACATCGAGGTGATGGAGAAAGACCCGAACCTGACGGTACTGAAGCAGGCCGGATTCAACCTCGGTTTTCTGGCTTACAACGTGACGCATCCACCGCTGGACCAGCTCAAGGTCCGCCAGGCCCTGGACATGGCCATCGACAAGCCGGCGATCATCAAAGCCGTGTACCAGAGCGCTGGTCAACTCGCGCAGAACGCCCTGCCCCCGGCGCAATGGTCGTATGACCCGACGATTAAAGACGCGCCCTACGACCCGACCAAAGCGAAGGCGCTACTCAAAGAAGCCGGGGTTGCACCCGGTACGACGATTAATTTGTGGGCGATGACCGTGCAGCGCGCCTCCAACCCGAATGCGCGGATGTCGGCACAGATGATCCAGCAGGATTGGGAGAAGGTCGGAATCAAGGCCAACATCGTCAGCTACGAGTGGGGCGAGTACATCAAGCGCGCCAAGAACGGTGAGCATGACGCGATGATCTACGGCTGGACCGGCGACAACGGTGACCCGGATAACTGGCTCGGCGTGCTCTACAGCTGCGCTGCGGTGAAAGGTAGCAACTACGCCAAGTGGTGTGATCCGGCGTACGACAAACTGGTTCAGCAAGCCAAGGTTTCAACCGACCGTGACGAGCGGATAAAACTCTACCAACAGGCGCAGAAAATCCTTAAGCAACAAGTGCCTATCACCCCGATCGCCAACTCGACGGTGTTCCAGCCTTTGCGCAAGGAAGTGACCGACTTCAAGATCAGCCCTTTTGGCCTCACACCCTTCTATGGCGTGGGTATAAATAAGTAACACCGCGCGCCAACCGGGTGCACCAGGCGCCCCGAATGCCCTCTTGTGGGGCGCCATTTGCACCGTAAAAAACGTGCGCAAACGGTCAAATGCGTCAGTATTTATACATATGCGACATTAAGGTACGTTCGTGCCACTGTTTAAGACTTGTGGCCGCTCTGGATCTTGCAATGGGTATGGCCCCTGCATAAGTATCCGCAGGCACGACTCACGAGGTCGTCCTCTAATTCCAAAAATGACAACAAATCATGAGGCCACCATGCTTAAACACGCGGTCATTCCGTTTTTAGTCGGCGCAAGCTTGTTAGCTAGCGCACCTTTCGCCCAAGCGGCGACTAACCTGGTGTTTTGCTCCGAAGGGAGCCCGGCCGGTTTTGATCCTGGTCAGTACACCACCGGAACCGACTTCGACGCCTCTGCAGAAACCATGTTCAACCGCCTGACCCAGTTCGAGCGCGGCGGCACCGCCGTGATTCCTGGCTTGGCGACCAGCTGGGATATTTCCCCGGACGTGAAGGAATACACTTTCCACCTGCGTGAAGGTGTGAAGTTCCATACCACCCCGTATTTCACCCCGACTCGCAATTTCAACGCTGATGACGTGCTGTTCACCTTTAATCGCATGATTAACAAGGATGATCCGTTCCGCAAAGCGTACCCGACCGAATTCCCGTACTTCACCGACATGGGGATGGACACCAACATCGCCAAGATCGAGAAGGTCGACGATCACACGGTCAAGTTTGTCCTGAACACCGTTGACGCGGCTTTCATTCAGAACATGGCGATGAGCTTCGCGTCCATCCAGTCCGCCGAGTACGCTGCCAAGCTGCTCAAGGAAGGCAAGCCGGGCGACATCAACCAGAAGCCGATCGGCACTGGCCCGTTCGTGTTCAAGAGCTACCAGAAAGACTCCAACATCCGCTACACCGGGAACAAGGACTACTGGAAGCCTGAAGACGTGAAGATCGACAACCTGATCTTCGCTATCACTACCGACCCGTCGGTACGTATTCAGAAGCTGAAGAAAAACGAATGCCAGGTCACGCTGTTCCCACGTCCAGCCGACCTCAAGGCACTGGGTGAAGACAAAGACCTGAAACTGCCAAACCAGGCCGGTTTCAACCTGGGTTACATCGCCTACAACGTGATGCCAGTGCTCAAAGGCCAAACCACTCCAAACCCGCTGGCGGACCTCAAGGTCCGTCAGGCGCTGGACATGGCCGTCAACAAGCCTCAGATCATCGACTCGGTTTACCAGGGCGCCGGCCAACTGGCCGTCAACGCCATGCCACCGACCCAGTGGTCCTACGACACCACCATCAAAGATGCCAAGTACGACCCTGAGAAAGCCAAAGAGCTGCTCAAGGAAGCTGGCGTCAAGGAAGGCACCCAGATCACCCTGTGGGCCATGCCGGTTCAGCGTCCGTACAACCCGAACGCCAAACTGATGGCTGAAATGCTGCAGTCCGACTGGAAGAAAATCGGCCTGAACGTGAACATCGTCAGCTACGAATGGGGCGAGTACATCAAGCGTTCCAAAGGTGGCGAGAACCAGGCGATGATCATCGGCTGGAGCGGTGACAATGGGGACCCGGACAACTGGCTCGGCACCCTGTTCGGCTGCGATGCGCTGAACGGCAACAACTTCTCCAAATGGTGCGACAAGCCGTACGACGCCCTGATCAAGCAAGCCAAGGCTACACCTGACCAGGCCAAGCGCATCGAACTGTACAAACAGGCACAACACATCCTCAAAGATGCAGTTCCAATGACACCTATCGCACACTCGACGGTGTATCAACCCATGCGCGCCAACGTGCAGGACTTCAAGATCAGCCCATTCGGCTTGAACTCCTTCTACGGCGTCAGCGTCAGCAAATAAGGTTTGGCAACGGCGACGTTTTTAACGTCGCCGTTGCTTTACCTGCCTGGAAAGTAGGAATTCTCTGACAGCCAAATCCACTGCGCACCCCCGGCAGAGGTTTCGGACGTGTTGGCTTTTCCTGCGAGTATTTCAGGCCTTTGCGCATTTACTGCCAGACCCGCGGCTCATACCGTCGGGATCTGACCAGTGCATGCGTGGGCCCTCGGTTTGCTGCATGCAATGGCTTGAGCTCAATGAAGCCCCACGTCCCTGGACGGGACGGCGGCTCATTGTTAAACACTAAAAAGAGGGAGCGTCATGCGCCATACCTTGGTTTTATCCGCATTGCTGGGCACCGGCCTGTTGGCCGCCACTGCCATCAGCCAGGCCGCCAACAACAGCCTGGTATTCTGCTCCGAGGGCAGTCCCGCCGGTTTCGACACGGCGCAGTACACCACTGCGACCGATAACGACGCCGCCGAGCCGCTGTACAACCGATTGGCAGAGTTTGAAAAAGGCGCGACCAATGTCGTACCGGGCCTTGCAACGAACTGGGATATTTCCGAAGACGGCCTCACGTACACCTTCCACCTGCGCGAAGGGGTGAAGTTCCACACCACGCCTTACTTCACGCCAACCCGTGATTTCAATGCCGATGACGTGCTGTTCACGTTCAATCGCATGCTCGACCCGCAACAACCTTTCCGTAAGGCTTATCCAACCGAGTTCCCGTATTTCAACGGGATGAGCCTGAACAAGAACATCGCCAAGGTCGAGAAGACCGGGCCGCTGACCGTGGTCATGACGCTCAACAGCGTGGACGCCGCGTTCATCCAGAACATCGCCATGAGCTTCGCCGCCATCCTGTCGGCCGAATACGCCGACAAACTGTTAGCCGAAGGCAAGCCGAGCGAGATCAACCAGAAGCCGATCGGCACCGGGCCGTTCGTGTTCAAGAGTTACCAGAAAGACTCCAACATCCGCTACACCGGCAACAAGCAGTACTGGGACCCGAGTCGGGTCAAGCTCGACAACCTGATTTTCGCCATCAACACCGACGCGTCGGTGCGCGTGCAGAAGCTCAAGGCCAACGAATGCCAGATCACCCTGCACCCTCGCCCTGCCGATGTAACCGCACTGAAGAACGACCCGAAACTCAAGCTCATCGAGAAGCCTGGCTTCAACCTCGGCTACATCGCCTACAACGTGCGGCACAAACCGTTCGACCAGCTCGAAGTGCGTCAGGCGCTGGACATGGCGGTGAACAAGCAAAGCATTTTGAACGCCGTGTACCAGGGCGCAGGTCAGTTGGCGGTCAACGCCATGCCGCCGACCCAGTGGTCCTACGACGAAACCATCAAGGATGCCGCCTACGATCCGGAAAAAGCCCGAGAGCTGCTCAAGGCTGCCGGCGTAAAGGAAGGCACCGAAATCACCCTCTGGGCCATGCCGGTCCAGCGCCCGTACAACCCTAACGCCAAGTTAATGGCCGAGATGCTCCAGGCTGACTGGGCGAAGATCGGTCTCAAAGTGAAGATCGTCAGCTACGAATGGGGCGAGTACATCAAGCGCACCAAGAATGGCGAGCACGACATCAGCCTGATCGGCTGGACCGGTGACAACGGGGACCCGGACAACTGGCTCGGCACGCTATACAGCTGCGACGCCATTGGCGGCAACAACTACTCCATGTGGTGTGATCCGGCATACGACAAGCTGGTCAAGCAGGCCAAGGTCGTCACCGACCGTGACCAGCGCACCGTGTTGTACAAACAGGCGCAGCAATTGCTCAAGCAGCAAGTGCCGATCACGCCCATCGCTCACTCGACGGTCAACCAGCCGTTAAGCGCCAAAATCGAAGGGTTCAAGGTGAGCCCCTTCGGTCGCAACGTGTTCTCGGGTGTCAGTATCGATCAATAACCGATAAGCCAAAAACGCTGGGGGCGGATTTCGCCCTCACGCAAGCGTATTGCCGTAATTCGTCAATCAGGCCTACAGCAAACGTTTGCGAAGCGCTGAATGAGTTCAAAACCAATAGCCGGGCCACAAAAAAACCGGCACTAAAAAAAAGAAAGTAAAGGAGCTTCACCCATGAAACTGAGCAGCACCGCGATCCTGGCCTTGGCCATCAGCAGCATCACCGCCACGGCGTATGCGGAAACCCAGAGCCAGGATTTCACCCCGGTGACCGTCAACACCGCCAGCGCCCAGGCCGATGCACCTGGCTTTGTCGAAGGTACAACCGTCAAAGGCACCACCCGTAACTGGTACGCCAACGAGCAACTGAAACGTGGCGGCAAGTTCACCTACCGTAAAGACGGTGTAGCAACCCCGACTGATCGCCGGATCAACTGGGTTCAGGGCACCATCGTCAATTTCACCTCCGGTTTCACTCAGGGCACCGTCGGTGTCAGCACCGAAGTGGCCGCGTACAACGCCGTTGCCCTGGAGCGTGATCGCAAGAGCCTGGCCGCCAACAACGGTGGCGCACCGGGTTCCCGTCCAGGTGCCGGTAACAACCGTACCCTGACCACCGAAGGCGGCGACGCTGAAGGCCAGTGGAGCAAACTGGGCCTGGCCAACGTCAAGTTCCGCGTGTCGAACACCACCCTGACCGCCGGTCGCCAGAACTTCAGCACGCCAATCGTCGACACCATCGGCAACCGTCCACTGCCTTCGAGCTTTGAAGGTGTGAGCCTGCACAGCGAAGAGCTGAACAACCTGTCGTTCGACGCCGGCACCTTCGACCGCGTATCGCCGCGTACCGAAGAGAGCCTGTCGAAATTCCGCTCCGAGTACACCAACAACGGCGCTGAAACCGATCGCGTGAGCATCGTCGGCCTGAACTACCAGCCGCTGAAAAGCCTGAAGACCAGCCTCTACGCATCCCAAGTCGAAGACTTCTGGAACCAGTACTACTTCGGCGCCACCCACGAACTGGGCGACAGCAATGTCCTGAGCCTGACCACTGGCCTGAACTACTACAAAACCGTCGATACCGGCAAAAAAGAGATGGGTGAAATCGACAACGACGCCTACTCCCTGTCGTTCGGCCTGACTCACCAGGCCCATAGCCTGACCTTCTCGTACCAGGAAATTAACGGCAACGAGTACTTCGACTACCTGCATGAAACCAACGGCATCTACCTGGCCAACTCCCTGCTGTCGGACTTCAACGGCCCGAACGAGAAATCCTTCCAGATTGCCTATGGTCTGAACATGGCCGAATACGGCGTGCCAGGCCTGAAGTTCAACATCTACCAGGCTCGCGGCTGGGGCATCGACGGCACTCACTACACCGGCACTGCGTATGACGTGAAAAACATGGACGGCGAGCATCACTACGAATACGGCATCGGTGCTTCGTACGCCGTGCAGAGCGGCCCGCTCAAGGCCTCCACTGTTCGCGCGACCTACACCGCTCACCGTGCCAGCGAAAACCAGGCTGACGGCAGCATCAACGAGTTCCGTCTCGTGACCACCATCCCGTTCAACATTCTGTAAAAACACCGCCCAACGGCTGACTCATGAAGAGTCGGCCGTTCGGTTTTTTCCTGTTCAACCGATTGCAGAGGGTTCTTGATGAAAATGCTTCCCCTACGTGCGGCCATCGCGGCCGCGTTGCTGAGTGTCGCTGTTGGCGTCTCGGCCAAACCCCTGGTGGTCTGCACCGAAGCCAGCCCGGAAGGCTTCGATATGGTCC
>NZ_JAEKEZ010000030.1:0-2500 GCF_016650815.1 Pseudomonas sp. TH31
ACTTTCCTGCAGGCAAAAACAAAACCCCTACCTGCATACGCAGATAGGGGTTTCGGAATTTAATCTTGACGATGACCTACTCTCACATGGGGAAACCCCACACTACCATCGGCGATGCATCGTTTCACTGCTGAGTTCGGGATGGGATCAGGTGGTTCCAATGCTCTATGGTCGTCAAGAAATTCGGTAGCCAGGTCGTTCTCCTTACGGAGTACGCTCCAGCGAATGGGTATGTGATAGATCTCGGTGTTTTGTGAGTCTCTCGAACTTTCGGTTCGTTTCGTCTTCACACACCGCAATCTGATGCTCTTTCGAGTAGTCAAATTGCTTGGGTGTTATATGGTCAAGCCTCACGGGCAATTAGTATTGGTTAGCTCAACGCCTCACAGCGCTTACACACCCAACCTATCAACGTCGTAGTCTTCGACGGCCCTTCAGGGGACTCAAGGTCCCAGTGAGATCTCATCTTGAGGCTAGTTTCCCGCTTAGATGCTTTCAGCGGTTATCTATTCCGAACATAGCTACCCGGCAATGCCACTGGCGTGACAACCGGAACACCAGAGGTTCGTCCACTCCGGTCCTCTCGTACTAGGAGCAGCCCCTCTCAAATCTCAAACGTCCACGGCAGATAGGGACCGAACTGTCTCACGACGTTCTAAACCCAGCTCGCGTACCACTTTAAATGGCGAACAGCCATACCCTTGGGACCGGCTTCAGCCCCAGGATGTGATGAGCCGACATCGAGGTGCCAAACACCGCCGTCGATATGAACTCTTGGGCGGTATCAGCCTGTTATCCCCGGAGTACCTTTTATCCGTTGAGCGATGGCCCTTCCATACAGAACCACCGGATCACTAAGACCTACTTTCGTACCTGCTCGACGTGTCTGTCTCGCAGTCAAGCGCGCTTTTGCCTTTATACTCTACGACCGATTTCCGACCGGTCTGAGCGCACCTTCGTACTCCTCCGTTACTCTTTAGGAGGAGACCGCCCCAGTCAAACTACCCACCATACACTGTCCTCGATCCGGATAACGGACCTGAGTTAGAACCTCAAAGTTGCCAGGGTGGTATTTCAAGGTTGGCTCCACGCGAACTGGCGTCCACGCTTCAAAGCCTCCCACCTATCCTACACAAGCAAATTCAAAGTCCAGTGCAAAGCTATAGTAAAGGTTCACGGGGTCTTTCCGTCTAGCCGCGGATACACTGCATCTTCACAGCGATTTCAATTTCACTGAGTCTCGGGTGGAGACAGCGCCGCCATCGTTACGCCATTCGTGCAGGTCGGAACTTACCCGACAAGGAATTTCGCTACCTTAGGACCGTTATAGTTACGGCCGCCGTTTACCGGGGCTTCGATCAAGAGCTTCGCGTTAGCTAACCCCATCAATTAACCTTCCGGCACCGGGCAGGCGTCACACCCTATACGTCCACTTTCGTGTTTGCAGAGTGCTGTGTTTTTAATAAACAGTCGCAGCGGCCTGGTATCTTCGACCGGCATGGGCTTACGCAGTAAATGCTTCACCCTCACCGGCGCACCTTCTCCCGAAGTTACGGTGCCATTTTGCCTAGTTCCTTCACCCGAGTTCTCTCAAGCGCCTTGGTATTCTCTACCCAACCACCTGTGTCGGTTTGGGGTACGGTTCCTGGTTACCTGAAGCTTAGAAGCTTTTCTTGGAAGCATGGCATCAACCACTTCGTGTTCTAAAAGAACACTCGTCATCAGCTCTCGGCCTTAGAATCCCGGATTTACCTAAGATTCCAGCCTACCACCTTAAACTTGGACAACCAACGCCAAGCTGGCCTAGCCTTCTCCGTCCCTCCATCGCAATAACCAGAAGTACAGGAATATTAACCTGTTTTCCATCGACTACGCTTTTCAGCCTCGCCTTAGGGACCGACTAACCCTGCGTCGATTAACGTTGCGCAGGAAACCTTGGTCTTTCGGCGTGGGTGTTTTTCACACCCATTGTCGTTACTCATGTCAGCATTCGCACTTCTGATACCTCCAGCAAGCTTCTCAACTCACCTTCACAGGCTTACAGAACGCTCCTCTACCGCATCACCTAAGTGATACCCGTAGCTTCGGTGTATGGTTTGAGCCCCGTTACATCTTCCGCGCAGGCCGACTCGACTAGTGAGCTATTACGCTTTCTTTAAAGGGTGGCTGCTTCTAAGCCAACCTCCTAGCTGTCTAAGCCTTCCCACATCGTTTCCCACTTAACCATAACTTTGGGACCTTAGCTGACGGTCTGGGTTGTTTCCCTTTTCACGACGGACGTTAGCACCCGCCGTGTGTCTCCCATGCTCGGCACTTGTAGGTATTCGGAGTTTGCATCGGTTTGGTAAGTCGGGATGACCCCCTAGCCGAAACAGTGCTCTACCCCCTACAGTGATACATGAGGCGCTACCTAAATAGCTTTCGAGGAGAACCAGCTATCTCCGAGCTTGATTAGCCTTTCACTCCGATCCACAGGTCATCCGCTAACTTTTCAACGGTA
>NZ_JAEKEZ010000030.1:7500-184817 GCF_016650815.1 Pseudomonas sp. TH31
CCAGGGTGATTTCGGTCTGCATGTCAGCCAGTTTTTTCTGGATCAACTGAGTGGCCGCCAATGGGCGACCGAACTGCTGACGATCCAGGGTGTACTGGCGGGCGGTGTGCCAGCAGAACTCGGCGGCGCCCAGTGCCCCCAGGAGATGCCATAACGCGCGGAGTTGAGACAGGTAAAAGGGCCTTTCAGGCCACGGACATCCGGGAAGATGTTCTCTTCAGGAACAAACACGTTGTCCATGACGATCTCGCCAGTGATGGACGCACGCAGGCCGACCTTGCCGTGAATCGCCGGAGCACTCAGGCCTTTCCAACCCTTCTCCAGCACGAAGCCACGAATGTCGCCGGCATCATCCTTGCCCCAGACCACGAACACATCGGCGATCGGGCTGTTGGTAATCCACATCTTGCTGCCGGTCAGGCTGTAGCCGCCTTCCACTTTGCGTGCACGAGTAATCATCGCGCCAGGGTCGGAACCATGGTTCGGCTCTGTCAGACCGAAGCATCCGATCCATTCACCCGAAGCGAGTTTCGGCAGGTACTTCTGCTTTTGCGCCTCAGTGCCGAATTCATTGATCGGCACCATGACCAGCGAGGACTGCACGCTCATCATCGAGCGATAGCCAGAGTCAACGCGCTCGACTTCACGGGCGATCAGGCCATAGCTGACGTAGTTCAGGCCGCTGCCTCCGTACTCCTCCGGAATGGTCGCGCCCAACAGGCCCACTTCGCCCATCTCGCGGAAGATCGCCGTGTCGGTCTTTTCATGGCGGAAAGCTTCAAGCACACGTGGCGCGAGCTTCTGCTGAGCGAATTGCTCGGCGGTGTCGCGGATCATGCGTTCTTCTTCGGTGAGCTGTTGATCCAGCAGCAGGGGATCGATCCAGTTGAAGCTAGCTTTACCGCCCATGAGTGAGTCCTCTCGAATCGGGTCAAATAACGTGGGTTGATCCTAGGCCCGGTGCGGCATTCCGGCAAACGAGGATTTTGCATCCTGTTGTGCTAATTTCTCACTCCGAAGCATCGCGAATGGTCATTCATGCGATGTATTAGTGAGGTTCACGTACATGCGCAGGAAAATCCCCAGTACAACCGCCCTGATCAGCTTCGAAGCGGCTGCGCGCCACGAGAGCTTTACCAAGGCAGCCCAGGAACTTTCACTCACTCAGGGAGCCATTTGCCGACAGATCGCCAGCCTTGAGGAGTTCCTCAGTGTCGAACTGTTCCGACGCTCTCGGCGCGGAGTGAAGCTGACAGAAGCCGGGCTTTCCTACAGCCGTCGGGTGGCCACCCAACTCGATGCCGTTGAACGGGACACTTTGTCGGTCATGGGCCAACAAGGTGCCAACGTGATCGAGTTGGCGGTAGTGCCGACCTTTGGCACTCAGTGGTTGCTGCCAAGGCTCAAAGACTTCCAGCACAAGCACCCCGAGGTGACGGTCAATCTAACCAACCGCACACGTCCGTTCCTGTTTGCCGACACCGAGTTCGATGCCGCGATCTACTTCGGCGACGCGGACTGGTCAGGTACCGAATCCCACAGGCTGATGGGAGAAAATCCGATGCCGGTGTGCAGCCCGGCCCTACTGGGCAAGAAGACAAGCCTGACACCTGCTGAAATCGCGGAACTACCGTTACTGCAACAAACCACCCGCCCCTACGCCTGGCGTCAATGGTTCAACTCCCAGAGCCTGAATATCCCCCGCGACATGACAGGCCCGCGTTACGAGCTATTCTCCATGCTCGCCCAGGCGGCCATGCACGACATGGGGATTGCACTTATTCCGCCGTTCCTGATTCAGCGTGAACTGACGGAGAAGCGCTTGGTGATTGCCAATCCGCAAGCGCTGTTGAGCATCAAGGCCTATTACCTGATGATTCCTGAGCGAAAGGTCGAATCGGCTTCGTTAAGGGCTTTTCGGGATTGGCTGGTGAATCAGGCCCACAGCTACAGCCTGGAAGGATAAAGGCCAGCCCTATTAACTGACCCCGTAGTCAGTAAAATAAAAGCACTACAGATATAATTATTTGTCGCATTTTCATAGACTGTAACGACAAACAGTACAAACGTCCCACAAGCGCCTGAAGACGTGGCCTTGAGCCGCTATTTCGTAGCAATGACAGCTCATTCACCACGCCGATGTGTAAATTCTTTAATTTCGACCAGAATCCTTACAAGGCACGGCCTGCAAGGGATTGACCAGGCTAGTTGCGACATTCGGTCACGGGGTGACTTGTAGTTAATTTTCCGTCACCCGTCATAATTCCTTGAAGGGCACAAAGTTCGCCTGCAAAATGCCGCGCCCCGCCCTGATTTTGCGGGATCGTGCTGATCGGCCGCCCCAGCCGCACCATCCGAAGTGCCTGGGTTTACTCAATAAGATCACGCAGGAGATTTGACGTGCACATTGGTGTTCCTCTCGAAACCCAGACGGGTGAAACACGGGTTGCTGCAACCCCGGAAACCATCAAAAAGTTGATCGGCCAGGGTCATAAGGTCACTGTACAAAGCGGCGCTGGGGTAAAAGCCAGCGTTGTCGACAGTGCCTATGAAGCGGCAGGCGCAACCATTGGCAGCGCCAACGACGCGTTTGGTGCCGAGCTGATTTTGAAGGTGGTCGCGCCCAGCGACAGCGAGTTGACGCTGATTAAAAGCGGCACCGTTGTGGTGGGCATGCTGAACCCGTTCAGCAATGAAATCATCGCCAAGCTGGCCGAGTGCGGCATTACCGCGTTCGCGCTTGAAGCCGCGCCACGCACCTCCCGCGCCCAGAGCCTGGATGTGCTGTCCTCGCAAGCGAATATCGCCGGTTACAAATCCGTGCTGCTCGCCGCTCACTACTATCCACGCTTCATGCCGATGTTGATGACTGCCGCGGGCACTGTGAAAGCAGCGCGCGTGCTGATCCTCGGTGCAGGTGTGGCTGGCTTGCAGGCAATCGCTACGGCGAAACGTCTGGGTGCGGTGATCGAAGCGTCTGACGTGCGTCCTGCGGTAAAAGAGCAGATCGAATCCCTCGGCGCCAAGTTCGTCGACGTGCCTTATGAGACCGATGAAGAGCGCGAATGCGCCGTCGGTGTTGGCGGTTACGCACGACCTATGCCCGCTAGCTGGATGCAACGTCAGGCCCTGGCCGTGCACGAACGCGCCAAGCAGGCTGACATCGTCATCACCACCGCACTAATCCCGGGCCGCAAGGCACCGACGCTGTTGAGCGCCGAAACCGTGGCGCAGATGAAGCCAGGCTCAGTGGTCATCGACCTTGCCGCAGCCCAGGGCGGCAACTGCCCGCTGACCGTGGCTGATCAGGTGATTGTTGCGAATGGCGTGACCATTTGCGGCCCGACCAATCTGGCCGGTGAAGTCGCGGCAGATGCTTCGGCCTTGTACGCCCGTAACCTGCTGGACTTCCTGAAGCTGGTCTTCAACAAAGAAGGCCAGTTCGAAGTGAACCTAGAAGACGATATCGTCGCCGCGTGCCTGATGTGCCGCGACGGCCAAGTCATCCGCAAAAACGCCTAAGCAGGGATTCAGACGATGGAAGAGCTTATCTCCCCCGGTATCTACAACCTGATCATCTTCGTGCTGGCGATCTATGTCGGTTATCACGTGGTCTGGAACGTAACACCTGCACTGCATACGCCATTGATGGCTGTGACTAACGCAATCTCGGCGATCGTGATCGTCGGCGCGATGCTCGCCGCCGCGCTGACCGTGACGCCACTGGGCAAGACCATGGGCACCCTGGCGGTGGCACTGGCGGCAGTGAACGTGTTTGGTGGCTTCCTGGTCACCCGCAGGATGCTTGAGATGTTCAAGAAAAAAGCCCCGAAAGTCGTAAAAGAAGAGGCGCCCAAGTAATGAGCATGAACCTTGTCACGACGCTCTACTTGATCGCGTCGATCTGCTTCATCCAGGCCCTCAAAGGCCTGTCGCACCCGACCACGTCCCGACGCGGCAACGTGTACGGCATGCTCGGCATGGGGCTGGCGATCCTCACTACCGTGGGCCTCATCTATAAGCTGGGCGCGCTCTCTTTTGGACAAGGCGGGGCCACTGCCGGCATCGGCTACGTCATCGTCGGCCTGTTGGTCGGCGGCACCGCCGGTTCGATCATGGCCAAGCGCGTTGAAATGACCAAGATGCCGGAACTGGTTGCCTTCATGCACAGCATGATCGGTATGGCAGCGGTGTTCATTGCCATCGCTGCTGTCGTTGAGCCGCAATCGCTGGGTATCGTCAAGCAGCTGGGCGACTCGATTCCTGCCGGTAACCGCCTGGAGCTGTTCCTTGGCGCCGCCATCGGTGCAATCACCTTCTCCGGTTCGGTGATCGCCTTCGGCAAGCTGTCGGGCAAGTACAAGTTCCGCCTGTTCCAGGGCGCGCCCGTACAGTTCGGCGGCCAGCACAAGCTGAACCTGCTGCTGGGCCTGGCGACACTGGCCCTCGGCATCACCTTCATGCTGACCGGCAACCTTAACGCCTTCGCGCTGATGCTGGCCCTGGCCTTCGTGCTGGGCGTGTTGATCATCATCCCGATTGGCGGCGCAGACATGCCGGTGGTTGTGTCGATGCTCAACAGCTACTCCGGCTGGGCAGCGGCGGGTATCGGCTTCTCGCTGAACAACTCGATGCTGATCATTGCCGGCTCGCTGGTGGGCTCAAGCGGTGCGATCCTCTCGTACATCATGTGCAAGGCGATGAACCGTTCCTTCTTTAATGTGCTGCTCGGCGGTTTCGGCAACACGACGGATGCAGCCGGCCCGGCTGGTTCGAAAGAAGCCCGCCCGGTGAAATCCGGCTCGGCTGACGACGCGACTTTCCTGCTGACTAACGCCGACACCGTGATCATCGTTCCGGGCTACGGCCTGGCGGTTGCGCGGGCGCAACACGCGCTGAAAGAGCTGACCGAGAAGCTGACCCATCGCGGCGTGACCGTGAAGTACGCGATCCACCCGGTTGCCGGTCGGATGCCTGGGCACATGAACGTATTGCTGGCCGAGGCCGAAGTGCCTTACGACCAAGTGTTCGAGATGGAGGACATCAACTCCGAGTTTGGTCAAGCCGATGTGGTGCTGGTATTGGGCGCCAACGACGTGGTGAACCCGGCCGCCAAGAACGATCCGAAATCGCCGATTGCCGGCATGCCGATTCTCGAAGCGTTCAAAGCCAAGACCATCATCGTCAACAAGCGCTCAATGGCCAGCGGCTATGCCGGCCTGGACAACGAACTGTTCTACCTCGACAAAACCATGATGGTCTTCGGCGACGCCAAGAAGGTTATCGAGGACATGGTTAAAGCCGTCGAGTAAAACCTGCGCCAGCGCAATACCCAAAACCTCAGCCTTTAGTAGGCTGGGGTTTTTTTATTCCCCGTGAAACCCGACCAAAGGCTCTAAATCAGGGCTCGGCATTCGACCATGGTAGCGGGACGGATTTTTTCAAATCACTAGACTGCGTACCTTGCTTCCGTTGCCCGAGATAATAATCCATGTACCGTGATCGTATTCGCTTGCCTTCGTTGTTGGATAAGGTAATGAGCGCCGCTGACGCTGCCGCTCTGATTGAGGACGGCATGACCGTCGGCATGAGCGGTTTCACCCGCGCCGGCGAAGCCAAGGCTGTGCCGCACGCACTGGCCGAGCGCGCCAAAATCACTCCGCTGAAAATCACCTTGATGACCGGCGCCAGCCTGGGCAACGACCTCGATAAGCAGTTGACCGAAGCCGGCGTCCTGTCGCGGCGCATGCCGTTCCAGGTCGACAGCACCCTGCGCAAGGCGATCAACGCCGGCGAAGTCATGTTCATCGACCAGCATCTCTCGGAAACCGTGGAGCTGCTGCGCAACCAGCAACTCAAGCTGCCAGACATCGCGGTGATTGAAGCCGTGGCGATCACCGAGCAGGGTCACATCGTGCCGACCACGTCGGTGGGTAACTCGGCCAGCTTCGCGATTTTCGCCAAGCACGTCATCGTCGAGATCAACATGGCGCACAACCCGAATCTCGAGGGTTTGCACGACATCTATATCCCGACCTACCGCCCGACCCGCACGCCAATTCCACTGGTGAAGGTCGACGACCGCATTGGCAGTACGGCCATCCCGATCCCGCCGGAAAAGATCGTCGCGATCGTGATCACCAATCAATCCGACTCGCCGTCCACTGTACTGCCGCCGGACGCCGACACCCAGGCCATCGCCGATCACCTGATCGACTTCTTCAAGCAGGAAGTAGCCGCCGGACGCATGACCAACAAGCTTGGCCCGTTGCAGGCCGGGATCGGCACCATCGCCAACTCGGTGATGTGTGGCCTGATCGACTCGCCGTTTGAAGACCTGACGATGTATTCGGAAGTGCTGCAGGACTCGACGTTCGACCTGATTGATGCCGGCAAGCTGAGCTTTGCCTCGGGCAGCTCAATCACCTTGTCCGCCCGGCGCAATGCCGATGTGTTCGGCAACCTGGAGCATTACAAGGACAAACTGGTACTGCGCCCCCAGGAAATCTCCAACCACCCGGAAGTGGTTCGGCGTCTGGGCATCATCGCCATCAACACGGCGCTGGAGTTCGACCTGTACGGCAACGTCAACTCCACCCACGTCTGTGGTACGCGGATGATGAACGGCATCGGCGGTTCGGGTGACTTCGCGCGCAACGCCCATCTGTCGATCTTTGTCACCAAATCGATCGCCAAGGGCGGCGCGATTTCCAGTGTGGTGCCGATGGTCAGCCATGTGGACCACACCGAACATGACGTCGACATCCTGGTGACCGAAATCGGTCTGGCCGACCTGCGCGGCCTCGCGCCTCGCGAGCGGGCTCGGGTGGTTATCGACAACTGTGTTCACCCGGACTATCGCGAAGCCTTGAATGACTACTTCACCGCCGCCTGCGCGCTCGGTGGGCACACCCCGCACATCCTGCGCGATGCCCTGAGCTGGCACATTAACCTGGAAGAAACCGGGCGGATGCTGGTGGTCTGATTGACGTAAAACACAGCTGACGCAAACACAGTTGCGTCAGTTGGTTGTTGCAACACCCGATCCTGTCTAAAACTGTACTTCTGTACTGGTCTTTTCCTACCGTAATCTCCTACATTTTCGAATCAACTTGCCTTATTTGCACCTGTTTGGTGCCGATAGGTACAGTTGCTTCAATTTCGACCAGTACACCCCCTATAAACAGTTAATTGATCCCTCACAATACAAGTGAACTGTATCTAGAGGGACTGGCCAAACAGGAGGATCATTGGCATCAGTTAAACCACTACCTAATCCCGCCACAAGCGGAAGGATGTCAACCATGGAACGTACACTCAGTTCCGAGCTGTTCTTCGAAGACAATGCTGCAAAAACCCAGGCTTCGATGCCTCTTCGCGTTATCGCCAACCTGATGTTGTGGCAGCGCCGCATTACCAGCCGCCATCAACTGGCTCGTCTGGATTCGCGTCTGCTGGCTGATGCCGGGATTAGCGAAGCACAACGCTACGAAGAGCTGAGCAAGCCGTTCTGGCGCTAAGTTAGCGTCGCTGGCTCTGACCTGTAGGGTCCACCGCCAGCAACCCGAATTGAACAAACAAAACCCGTCGTGGGAAACCACGGCGGGTTTTGTCGTTTCAGGAGCCATAAACATCACACCGATACAGTTTGTTTAAATCCAATGTAGGACGGTACACTTTTGCAGGAGCTGCCGAACGCGGCCCGAGCCTTCGGCAGCTCCTACGTATCGTTTCATCTGTATGGGCTGTTCGAATCCATCCGCGTCAGCCTAATATCCGATCAGAACGTGGCGAACGCCGCATGACAGGCGTCTGATCTTCCAGACACTGCGCCACCTCTCAATCGGTTTATCCAAAGGAGCTTCCCCATGTCCCGTCTTCGCCTGCTGAGCGCTGCAGCCCTGCTCGCCGTAGCTGCCAATGCCCACGCCTCCAGCTTTATCGTGACCACCGACGCCGTTGTTGGTGCTCTAAAATCCAGCTCCGACGCGACCTCCAATCTCTCTTCTTCGCTGCGCGACAACAAAATTGTGCGTGCAGCCCGTGATGACGCCGCCAGCTTTGTCGCCAGCAACGGCGACATTCGTGGCGTGAAACTGGAAAGTGCATTTGACGAAATCCATCGTCAAGCGCCTCAGCTGAACGCTACTGACGCACAACTTGCCCAGGCCATCCTGGCGATCTAAACGTCGGTGCTGCAAGGGGACACGTCCATCGTGTCCCAATGTTTCGGCGCTGGCTCTAGCCCGGGCATTGCGCTAGCCTTGGGGCTCGCTTTCAGCTATCGAGTCTCATGCGTTTTCTTTCAAGCCTGTTGTCCATTGCGTTGCTTCTTCTCGCCTGCTGGTCTGGCGCTGCCCAGGCCTTCGACGCCTTCAACCTGTCTACACAAGGCACCGTGGTCAGTGGTTACGCCACAAGCATGGTGACCTCCGCGCCCTTCGACCATAAACTGCTGATCGCCGCTCAGGATGACGCTGCGGCTTTCATTGCCAGTGACGGCCAACTGCGAGGAGCGCAACTGGAATCCGCCCTGGTTTACCTGCGCCGGACCCAGCCAAAACTTCATGCCAGCGACCTTGAACTGGCACAAGCAATTCTCGTCCAATAGTTATCATCGTTCCCCCGGAGTCGTTCCATGCGTAGCCCGCTGATTGCTGCCACCCTTGGCTTGCTGTTGTTGGCCGACGTGGCCCAGGCACACACCCTGGTAGCCACCAGTAACATGATCATTCGTGCCACCCAGCGCACGCTTGATTTCACTTCTGATACCACCACGTCCATCCGTGATTCGAAAATCGTGCGCGAAGCCCACGACGATGCGGCCAGTTTCGTCGCCAGCGATGGCGATATTCGCGGCGCGCATCTGGAAGAGGCCTTCAATACCCTGCGCACCCGCGTACCTGAAGCCCGCGACGCCAGTGATCAGGTCCTCGCCGAAGCCATCCTCGCGCTGTGAGGTCGCTCAGCGCCTGGCTGCTGGCCGGGATGGTGTTGCTGCTTGGCAACACCGCACAGGCCAGCTTGCAATTACGGCTCAAGACCGACGGTCTGAGCCCCGCGCAAGTGCAGGCCAGCCAAGCGCTGCTCGATGAAGCCATGCAGGCATTGCCGCCGCGCTTCGTCGAGCAACTGGATCGGCGCATCGATGTCGGCTGGACCGACGAGATGCCCGACAACGCCTACGGCGAGGCGTCGCTGGTGTCCGAGCTCGATCTGAATCGCAATCTGCTGGACAGCCTCACCGACGGCAGCGCCGCGACGAAAAAGACCTACCGCCCACACGGCACGGTACGCCGGGAAATGCTCGCTACGGTCTTGCACGAACTCACCCATATTTACGACCGCGCGCGCCTGTGGCCATCTGCCCAGCGCACGCTGATCCAGCGTTGCAGCCAGCGTAATAGCAGCTCCGGGCTGGTCGGCCTCCCCGATCAATGCCGCGGCCAGACGGCGCGACGTTTTACCCTCAGTGACGACCCGCGCCTGCTGGATCTGGCCGGCTGGCCGCAATACGTCGGCCGACGTGGCGAACGCGAGCAGCACAACCGGCAAATCGTTCGCAGCCCGGATATCTACGAGACGACCAATCCCAAGGAATTCGTGGCGGTCAACATGGAGTATTTCCTCCTGGACCCGAGCTATGCCTGCCGCCGTCCTGCGCTTTACCGCTACTACAAAGAACATTTCGGCTGGGCGCCGGCCGCCAAAGACACCTGCGCCAAATCCTTCGCCTTCCTCAATGCCGGTAACGACTTCGCCAAGACACCATTGGGCCAGGTCGACCCGGAACGGGTTTATGCGGTGGACTATCTGCTGGCCGAGGCCAACCAGAACTGGGTCAGCCGGTGGGGCCACAGTATGTTGCGCCTGGTGATCTGCGCGCCGGGCCGACCACGCGGACCGGATTGCCGGCTGGACCTGGATCAGCACCTGGTGCTGTCCTACCGCGCCTTCGTCGGTGACGTACAGTTGTCGAGCTGGGATGGACTGGTGGGTAAATATCCGTCACGCCTGTTTGTCTTGCCCCTGGCTCAAGTGATCGACGAATACACCAAGACCGAACTTCGCAGCCTGGCTTCGGTGCCGCTGAATCTCTCTCGCACCGAAATCGAAGAAGTGGTGGAACACGCCGCAGAGATGCACTGGAGCTACGACGGCAACTACTTCTTCCTGTCCAATAATTGCGCGGTTGAAAGCCTGAAGCTGCTGCGCAGCGGCAGCAACAACGCGCAACTGACCGGACTGGACAGCATCATGCCCAACGGTTTGCTGGAAGTGCTCAAGGGTCGCGGGCTGGCAGACACCAGCGTGCTGGACGATCCCCGCGAAGCCTTGCGTCTGGGATATCGCTTCGACTCCTTCCGCGATCGCTATCAAGCCATGTTCGAAGTGCTGAAGAAGCACTTGCCGATCAAGCAGACCACTGTCGAAGACTGGCTGGCATTGAGCGCCGAAGAACGCCGGCAATGGATCGATCAGGCCGATTTGCGCACCAGCGCGGCACTGCTGTTGTTGGAACAGGCCAGTTTCCGTCGGCAGCTACAGTTGGCCCAGGACGAAGTGAAGCAGCGCTACTTGGGCGCTCGAGAACTGAAGAACGGCGGCATGGACAAGGCCAACGCGACCTTGCAGCAGATTCTCGCCAACAGCGGCTTCCTCAGCCGTCCCGCCGAATTGCTCGGCACCGGTGGTTATGGTTTGCCACAGCCGAGCGAGTCGGCGCGCCTGGAATCGGAAAGCAGCCTGCGCCAGAAACAACTGCAATCGCTGACCGGGGATCTGGATAAAGAAGTGAGAGCGCTGCTGGAACCGAGCCGGGCGGCGGAGATAGCAGCCAATGAAGCCAATCTTAAACAGGTTGGCGAACATTTGAGGGCATTGCACAAGGCCGCGGGTGGGTTGGAGCTGCCCTGACAGAAATGCAAAGATCGCAGCCTTCGGCAGCTCCTACGGGGTACACAATCCCATGTAGGAGCTGCCGAAGGCTGCGATCTTTGAGGCACAGCGCGCAATGCGCTGTGCCGATGCAGTCCTTAATTCAACACGTTATCCAGAATTTCATAAACAATCCCGGTTCCTACGGCGATCAGCACAATGTCGCCACCCGCCCGGCGCCATTCGTAACCCTCGTATTGCGGCAACCGACCCAGCGCACGCTGATCCAGGCGTTCGCCGTAATAACCGTGAGGCAACGGCCGGCCACGTTCCAGACGGATGCCTGACGGTGGCGGCGCACCGCGCACGAAGTATCCGTGATTGTCGTGAATGGTCTGACGCACCGGGCCAAAATCATGTGGAGGAGGACCGCCGCGATGGTTGTCCTGCGGGCCACGGTGATCATTGCCACGGTTGTCACCATGGTTATCGTATTGGCCCTGCTCCGGGCCGCCGTGGTCGTGATCGTCGCGCTGATCGGCGCTGGCGTGCAGCAACGGGGTCGCACTCAGCATCAGTACGCCCAGGCTGGCTATCAACCGTTTCGGCATTTTCATCGGGGGTTTCCTCACTGCACCTACAGCAAAAAGGGCTTCAGAACGTAGTCCTGAAACCCTCGGTCTTACTGTTTAGTCTGTGTTGCGAGGCGCTAATTCCTTTGTATCAGGAACTTTACTTTCAGTTGACCCGTGCTTGGCGCACGCCGTCGGCCAACGCTGCACAAAGGCTCAATACACCGTCGATTGCCTGATCCGGCGTCGACGCATTCGCGATGTGATCGATCAATGCCGAACCCACCACGACGCCGTCCGCCAGACGAGCGATAGCCGCCGCTTGCTCCGGTGTACGGATACCGAAACCGATGCTGATCGGCAGGTCGGTGTGACGACGCAAACGAGCAACCGCTTCTTCGACGTGTTCCAGCGTTGCCGCACCCGCGCCCGTCACACCTGCCACCGACACGTAGTAAACGAAGCCGGAGCTGCCGTTCAGAACGGTCGGCAGGCGCACATCGTCGGTGGTCGGCGTGGTCAGACGAATGAAGTCCAGACCCGCAGCCTGAGCCGGGTCGCACAGTTCGCCGTTATGTTCCGGCGGCAGGTCGACCACGATCAGACCGTCAACGCCGGCCTCTTTAGCGTCCGCGATGAAGCGCGGCACGCCATACATGTGGATCGGGTTGAAGTAACCCATCAACACCAACGGCGTCTCGGTGTTGCCTTCACGGAACTCGCGAACCATTTGCAGGGTTTTCGCCAGATTCTGTTTGGCACCCAAAGCGCGGATGTTCGCCAGTTGGATCGCCGGGCCGTCGGCCATCGGGTCGGTGAAGGGCATGCCCAATTCGATCACGTCGGCGCCAGCACCCGGCAAGCCTTTGAGGATCGCCAGCGAGGTGTCATAGCTCGGGTCGCCAGCGGTGACGAAGGTCACCAGAGCGGCGCGATTCTGTTCCTTGAGTTCGGCAAAACGCGTTTGCAGGCGGCTCATCAGTGTTTCTCCTGCTGGGAGTGCTCTTGTTGAGAGTGTTCCATGTGGTGCATCACGGTCTGCATGTCTTTGTCGCCACGGCCGGACAGGTTGACCACCATCAGGTGATCTTTCGGCAGGTTCGGTGCGCGTTTGAACACTTCGGCCAGGGCATGGGCGCTTTCCAGGGCAGGAATAATCCCTTCCAGGCGGCAGCATTTATGGAATGCGTCGAGGGCTTCGTTGTCAGTCACCGAGGTGTACTGGACGCGGCCGATGTCATGCAACCAGGCGTGTTCAGGGCCGATGCCCGGGTAGTCAAGGCCGGCGGAGATCGAGTGAGCGTCGATGATCTGGCCGTCGTCGTCCTGCAGCAGGAAGGTGCGGTTGCCGTGCAACACACCCGGTACGCCGCCATTCAGGCTGGCCGCGTGCTTGCCGGTTTCGATGCCGTAGCCGGCGGCTTCAACGCCGATGATCTCAACGCTCTTGTCATCCAGGAATGGGTGGAACAGGCCCATGGCGTTGGAACCGCCGCCGATGCACGCCACCAGGCTGTCCGGCAGGCGGCCTTCCTGGTCTTGCAGTTGAACGCGGGTTTCCTTGCCAATCACCGACTGGAAGTCGCGAACCATCGCAGGGTAAGGGTGCGGGCCGGCCACGGTGCCGATCAGGTAGAAGGTGCTGTCGACGTTGGTCACCCAGTCACGCAGGGCTTCGTTCATCGCGTCTTTCAGGGTGCCGGTGCCGGCCACCACCGGGATCACTTCGGCGCCCAGCAGTTTCATGCGGAACACGTTGGCCTGCTGACGTTCGATGTCAGTGGTGCCCATGTAGATCACGCAATCCAGACCAAAGCGTGCGGCCACGGTAGCGGTCGCCACGCCGTGCATGCCGGCGCCGGTCTCGGCGATGATGCGTTTCTTGCCCATGCGCCGCGCCAGCAGGATCTGGCCGATACAGTTGTTGATCTTGTGCGCGCCGGTGTGGTTCAACTCTTCGCGCTTGAGGTAAATCTTCGCGCCGCCGCAGAACTCGGTCAGGCGTTCAGCGAAATACAGCGGGCTTGGACGACCGACGTAGTCACGCTGGAAGTAGGCCAATTCTTCTTTGAATGCCGGATCTTCCTTGGCCAGTTCGTATTCACGGGCCAGGTCGAGGATCAACGGCATCAGGGTTTCGGCGACGTAACGGCCGCCAAACGAGCCAAACAGGCCGTTGGCGTCGGGGCCGTTGCGCAGATCGGAAGTGTTCGAAGTCTGGGTCATGGGTTGCTCCAGGTGAATTCGTATAGGAAGACAATGACGACCACTCTACCCCTGACGTTCCGACCTGAAAACCGATAAGATCGCCACAACCTGTCAGGAAAATTCACAGATCACATGAGCCACGACCTCCCGCCGTTGAACGCCCTTCGGGCCTTCGAAGCTACTGCCCGTCTGAACAGCGTCAGTCAGGCTGCCGAACAGCTGCACGTCACCCATGGTGCGGTCAGCCGGCAACTCAAGGTGCTCGAAGAACATCTCGGCGTGAGTCTGTTCGTCAAGGACGGACGTGGCCTTAAACTCACAGATGCCGGCGTTCGTTTGCGCGATGCCAGCAGCGACGCGTTTGAGCGATTGCGCACCGTCTGTGCCGAATTGACCCAAAGCACCGCCGACGCGCCCTTCGTGCTTGGCTGCTCCGGCAGCTTGCTCGCGCGCTGGTTCATTCCGCGCCTTGGTCGCTTGAATGCGGATCTGCCGGACTTGCGCCTGCACCTGTCAGCCGGAGAAGGCGATCTCGACCCACGGCGCCCTGGACTGGACGCTTTGCTGGTATTCGCCGAGCCGCCCTGGCCGGCGGACATGCAAGTCTATGAACTGGCCAGCGAACGCATCGGCCCGGTCATGAGCCCACGCTTCGCCGGCTACGAACGGCTGCAACAGGCTCCGGCCAGCGCGCTGTTGAGCGAGCCGCTGTTGCACACCACATCGCGTCCTCAGGCGTGGCCGAGCTGGGCACAGCAAAGCGGCCTCGACGCCAGGGCGTTGAAGTTGGGGCAGGGTTTCGAACATTTGTATTATTTGCTGGAAGCAGCGGTGGCGGGGTTGGGTGTAGCGATTGCCCCCGAGCCGCTGGTGGCCGAGGACTTGAAGGCCGGCCGCCTGGTTGCGCCGTGGGGTTTCTGTGAGACCCCGGCGCAACTGGCGTTGTGGCTACCCAAGCGTGCCGCGGACGGCCGCGCTCGGCAGTTGGCTCAGTGGCTCAAGAACGAGCTGCGCCAAGCGGATTAATCGCCGCGTTTGCACAACAAGTAAGCCGCCAGCAGACCGAGTGCACCGACAGCGACACCCGCTGTAGTCCAAGGGTGTTCCTGGGCGTAGTCCCGGGTGGCGATCCCGGTTTCGCGGGTTTTCACTTTCACTTCTTCATAGGCATCGGCGAGCAGGTGGCGCGAATGTTTCAGCGCGCTCTCGGCGTTGCTTTTCAGGGCCTTGAGGGTTTTACGCGACTCGTCCGAGGCGTCGTCCTTAAGGTTTTCCAGCGATTTGAGAAGACTCTCGATCTCGGCTTCCATGCTTTGCAATGAGGCTTTACGTAAAGAGGTATTGGCCATGGTGGCTCTCCTTCATTGGTGATGAGTAGCGTGTGTTGGTTGGGACTTCAGGGGTTTGAGAAAGTGCAGTAAATCTGAACGTCGGTGTCGGATTGGCCGACAGAAGTAATACGAAAAATCACTGCTAGGCTGTATTTCATACCCCAAGGAGAACGCCATGACTGACCATCACACCTACAAAAAAGTCGAGCTGGTCGGCTCGTCCCCTACCAGCATCGAAGACGCCATCAACAATGCGCTGGCCGAAGCCAGCAAAAGCCTCAAGCATCTGGAATGGTTTGAAGTGACCGAGACCCGCGGCCATATCAAGGACGGCAAGGCTGCCCACTTCCAGGTGACACTGAAAGTCGGGTTCCGGATTGCCAGTAGCTGAGTTTGAGCTAGTCTTCTGAACTTGCGCGCTGGCCGAGTGCCATAGGGAATGGCAAAGCGCTACTTGAGCGCATCTGGCTACCCGCTGGATGCTCCCCATTTGATCCGACCAGGGAATGCGACCGATGAAGAAGTTTATTTTGGCGGTAGGTTTATTGAGCATCGCGGGAACAGCCCTTGCTGGCGGCAAGTCGTGCGAAGACCTGAAAAGCGAAATCGCAGCGAAACTTGATGCCAAGCATGTCTCGGGCTATTCCCTGGAGATTGTCGACAAAGGCGCTGCCGCTGGCGGAAAAATCGTCGGAAAGTGCGAAGCCGGCAGCAAAGTAATCGTCTACAGAAAGTAGAAAAGTAGACTGTTACCCTCAATGAAAAAGCCGACGCAATCGCGTCGGCTTTTTTATGCGCGTCGTTCCGGGATCAGCCCTTCATGACCTGCGCCAGCAACTCATAGGAATGCACTCGATCCGCATGTTCGTAGAGGTCGCTGGTAAAAATCAGCTCATCGGCCTGAGTCTGCTCGATCAGCACTTCCAGTTTGGCGCGGATTTTCTGCGGGCTGCCGACCATGGCCAGCCCCAGGAAATCGCCGACCGCTTCCTTCTCATGCGCCAGCCACAGGCCGTCCATGGTTTTCACCGGCGGACGCTGCACCAGACTCTGGCCACGCATCAGCGCGAGGATCCGCTGATAGACCGACGTCGCCAGGTAATCGGCCTGTTCATCGGTGTCTGCCGCCACCAGTGGTACGCCGAGCATCACGTAGGGCTTGTCCAATACCGCAGAAGGCTTGAAGTGATTGCGATAGACGCGAATCGCCTCGTGCATGAAGCGCGGCGCGAAATGCGAGGCGAAGGCGTAGGGCAAACCGCGTTCACCGGCCAGTTGGGCGCTGAACAGACTGGAACCCAGCAGCCAGACCGGGACATTAGTGCCCGTTCCGGGCATCGCGATAATTCGTTGGTCCGGCGTGCGTGGGCCCAGGTAGCGCATCAGCTCTGCGACGTCTTGCGGGAATTCGTCTGCGCTGCCGGAACGCTCACGGCGCAGTGCGCGAGCGGTCATTTGATCGGAACCGGGCGCGCGGCCCAGACCGAGGTCGATACGGCCGGGATACAGACTTTCAAGGGTGCCGAACTGTTCGGCTATCACCAACGGCGCATGGTTAGGCAGCATCACGCCGCCCGAGCCGACCCGAATAGTCGAGGTGCCGCCCGCCAGGTAACCGAGCAACACCGACGTCGCGGAACTGGCGATGCCGTCCATGTTGTGGTGCTCGGCCACCCAAAAGCGGTTGTAGCCAAACTTTTCGACGTGCCGGGCCAGGTCCAGGGAATTGCGCAGTGACTGGGCCACGCTGCCGTTCTCCCGCACGGGCACCAGATCGAGGGTCGAAAACTTGATATCGGACAGTCGTTTCATAAACCTGCTTCTCCAATGGGGGGCGCAGGTTTTTTCACGAACGAAAACCTGCCGAGTCTGAAAGCGTTCCCTATGCAATGAGGGCATATACCCGAGTTTCAATAGCAAAGGTAAATTTGCCTACCAGATAAGCGGTTTGGTCCGACAATGTGAACTTTGCCACGTCTTCTATCCTCAGAACCCTTACCAAGCGAAAACCACGAAGGCGCGACGTTTCGCGCTGGATCTTGAGGAGGCAGACATGGCTATCACGAAGAAAGCATCGGCTCATTGGGCAGGCGATCTGAAAACCGGCATCGGTTCGATTTCCACGGAAACCGGCGTACTCAGAGAAGCGCCCTACGGCTTCAAGGCCCGCTTCGAGGGCGGCAAAGGCACCAATCCGGAAGAGCTGATCGGTGCGGCCCACGCAGGCTGCTTCTCCATGGCGTTTTCGATGATTCTCGGCGACGCCGGCCTCAAGGCTGACAGCATCGATACCAACGCTGAGGTCACACTGGACCAGGTGGAAGGTGGATTTGCGATCACGGCGGTAAAACTGATCCTCAAGGCGAAAATCCCTGGGGCGACCCAAGCACAGTTCGAGGAACTGAGTAACAAGGCCAAGGAAGGTTGCCCGGTTTCCAAGGTGCTGAATGCGAAGATCAGCCTGGAGGCATCGTTGGTTAGCTGATGGTCACAACGGTTCGAGTAGGCGTTGTTTGCACTGACGCCATCGCGAGCAGGCTCGCTCCCACATTGGCTTTGTGTTCGATGCAACGCCAAATTGGGAGTGAGCCTGCTCGCGAAAGCAATCTTATAAGCGACACCAACCCATGGTTGAAAACGCAGTTTGTGAGCGAAGTCAGAACTCGCTTTGCAAAACTGTGGTCGAATAAATGACAGCAGCTTCAGCGCATAGACATGCGCGCTGCCTCAAGGGAGCTTCAACCATGAAACGTTTTGTCTTGGCAGTTATTTGCGGTGCATTGGCGACTTCGGCCCTGGCCGCGACCAAAGACTGCGAAGAACTCAAGAATGAGATTGAAATCAAGATTCAGGCTAACGCAGTGCCCTCCTACACTCTGGAGATCGTCACGAAAGAAGAAGCCGACAAGCATGACGCGGCGATGGTCGTTGGTACTTGCGAAAACGGCACCAAAGCCATCATCTATCAAAAGAACGATCGCTGATTGGCCTCAAATGGCGCAGTCGACCGCTCGGTCTTCGGCCACGATCTCGCGCTTGGCGTTATACAGCCGGGCGCTGGGCGTGAACGACAATGAGCGCCCTTCGAGCATGTAACGCTGGCCGGCCTCGAAATGGTCGTAGCGGATGGTCAGGTAGCAGAGGCGCTCAGCGGGATCGTTCATCATTCCAAAACCGCCACTGAACACCTCAAAGTCGAAACGCACCATCAGCTCATGGCTGCCGGGGGCAACCTGAAAGAATCGCCCGTCGGTTAATCGCTGGTTATCCAGGCGTTCGGCCATCATTAATTTTCCACCGGGGGTCGGTGTAGACATGTCGACCCAGGCCATCTGCGGATTGACCGCCGGCATCGGGCTCAGGCAACCGGAAATGACGCTTGCCGTGAGCAACAGCAATAACCTGCGCATGATGAATGTCCTGATGATTGGTCATTCAGCATAACGCCGATCACGTGCGTTGGCAGCCTGCCGGTGTGCCATGCCCAATGACTTTTCGCTGCTGATCGTAGAGCTTTGCCCACGGTCGGAAGCCGATATTCCCCGCTTGCAGTTGATAGCGCTCACCCGCGTTGAAATCCTTGAATTTCACGCTCAACTGGCAATCGCGCCACAACGGCTCACTGTCCGGGCCAATGTTGGTGGGCTGGACCGCAAACTGGTAACGAACCTTCAATTCATGGCTTCCGGGCTGCACTTCGAAGAAGCGTTTATCGGTGGTCGCCTTGTCATCGACCTTCAGCGCTTGCAACGCGGTGTCTTGCGGCTTCGAATCGAGGTCAATCCAGGCTTGGGCGGGGTCCGGGTCGGGCATTCCAAACCCGGCACAACCGGCCAGCGTCAGCAGGCCTCCTGTCAGCATCAACATGCGCATAGCGGAGCTCCAGTCAGGCGGGATAGTCTTGCGGGCAGACTCTCCGAGGATGATTTTATTTTGATCAGGCCGCTTCCAAGCCTTGGGTTACTTGATCGCGTTTTGCGCGTTTTGTTTCCGGGCGTGTTGTTTTTGTTGCTCAACGGTTGCGCCAGCGTCAGCTACTACGGTCAATTGGCCAGTGGTCAGCTGCAATTGCTCCGGGCCCGGGAGCCGGTTGCCAAGGTAATTGCCAACCCACAGCGCGATCCGCAACTGCGTGCGCATCTGGCCCAATCGCAAAAGGCTCGGGTGTTCGCGAGCCAGCATCTGCACCTGCCGGATAACCAGAGCTATCGCCTGTACGCCGACATTGGCCGGCCGTATGTGGTCTGGAATGTCTTCGCCACGCAGGAGTTTTCCCTGACGCCGCAAAACCATTGCTTCCCCATCGCCGGTTGCGTCGCTTACCGCGGTTACTACAGCCAGAGCGCGGCCCGGGGTGAAGCGGCCATGCAACGACTCAACGGCATGGACGTGTCGATCGGCGGGGTGGAGGCCTACTCGACCCTGGGCTGGTTCAATGACCCGATCCTCAGCTCGATGATGAATTGGGGTGATGAACGGCTGGCCACGCTGATCTTTCATGAGCTGGGCCATCAGCGGTTTTATGTGAAGGACGACACTGAGTTCAACGAGTCTTTCGCCACGTTTGTCGAGCAGGAAGGCACCCGCCAATGGCGCGCCAGCCGTGGACTCGCCCCGGACAACGGCATGCAAATGCGGCAGCGCGATCAGTTCATTCAGCTGATTCTGGATACTCGCGTACGACTTGAACGGCTGTACGCCCAGCCCTTGCCCGCCGAGCAGATGCGTCAACGCAAAGCCGCCGAGTTCGAACGACTGCGCAGCAACTATCGGACGATGCGGGAAAGCCAATGGGCCGGGGATAAACGCTACGACGCCTGGATCAACCTGCCGCTGAACAATGCCCGGTTGCTGCCGTTTGGTTTATACGACCAGTGGGTGCCAGCGTTTGCGGCGCTGTTCAGGCAGGAGGGTGGGGATTGGGTAAAGTTTTATGCGGCGGTGGAGAAACTTGGCGGCTTGCCGGTTGCGGAGCGTAAGGCGGCTTTGAAGGCATTGGCAGACCTACAGAATGCCGGTGGCTGAACGGACGCCACGCGGGCAAGCCTTGCTCCTACAGATGCTCTGTCCAAACGCAATGGTGTGCACATCACAATCTGTAGGAGCAAGGCTTGCCCGCGATGAGGCCCGAACAGACACATCAAAAACAGGTCATAACCAAATCGCATCCCATAACGGGTAATCCCCTACCTTCTCGACCAATCCCGCGCGTAGCGGATTGGCGACGATGTATCGAGCAACCGCCTGCAGATCCTCTTCCTTGCGGATGGCCCTGTCGTGAAATCCAGGTTGCCAAAGTGGGTCTTCACGCTGAATCGCACGATTTAATGCCACGGTCGTGCGTGACTTGGTGCGGGCTATCAGCTTTGGCAGTGAGATATTCTGAAGCTCGATCAGCCAATGAAAATGATCCGGCATGACAACCCAGGCCAGGGATTTGGCGAATTGCTCTTGCTGCGCCTTTTGAAATGCATCGACTACCATTCGGCCGGTTTTAAAGCTTGAAAAGACAGGCTGACGGTTTCGAACGACCGCCGTCAGCAGATAGATTTGTCCAGAACCGGAATAGCGCCCGGTACGTAGACGATGAGCGTGATGCTCGCTTGGCATTAATGATCCTCCTTGATCGTGGCCTCAGTCATTAGAGGCTAGAACGACAAAAGAGAATCGGTTGCACAGCAGTTTCTCAGGATGTTTCTGCAAGGACGCCATCGCGGGCAAGCCTTGCTCCTACAGATGTTCGTCAGAACGCAGAGATGTGCACGCCACGACCCCGTAGGAGCGAGGCTTGCCCGCGAAGGCGTACTGATCAACGCCGCAGAAACGCCTGATGCATCTCCTCCAGCGTTTCAAAGTGATACGCCGGCGCTTCGGCGCTGAGCTCTTCGTGGCTGCCAAAACCGTAACCCACCGCTGCCGCATCAAGCCCGTTGCTGCGCGCGCCGATCAAGTCGTGTTTGCGGTCGCCGATCATCAGGGTGTTGCCCGGGTCGAGGCCTTCTTCGGCGATCAAATGGGCGATCAGCTCGACTTTGTTGGTCCGGGTGCCATCCAGCTCACTGCCGTAAATCACTTTGAAGTGCTTGGCGAAATCGAAGTGCCGGGCGATTTCCCGGGCGAACACCCAGGGTTTGGAGGTGGCGATGTACAGCTGTCGGCCTTGCCCACTCAAGGTTTCCAATAGCAGCGTAACACCGTCGAACACGCGGTTCTCATACAGGCCGGTGACTTTGAAACGCTCGCGATAGAAATTCACCGCTTCCCAGGCCTTGGGCTCGTCGAACCCGTAAAACTGCATGAACGCCTGCAACAGCGGCGGGCCGATGAAGTGTTCGAGCTTGGTCAGGTCGGGTTCGTCGATGCCAAATTTGGCCAGGGCGAACTGGATCGAGCGGGTAATCCCCTCACGCGGGTCGGTCAAAGTGCCATCGAGGTCGAACAAAACAGTTTGGTAATGCATGAAGATTCCTGGGCAACAGTGAGAAGGCTTAGAGCGGGTCGTAGCCTTCGGCCAGATGCAGGTCCTTGAGCTTCACGTAATTCGCCGCGCTGTAGGTGAAAAAGGCTTTTTCCTTGTCAGTCAGCGGCCGGATCTGTTTCACCGGGCTGCCGACATACAGAAAACCGCTTTCCAGGCGTTTGCCCGGCGGCACCAGGCTGCCGGCACCGATGATCACATCGTCTTCGACCACCGCACCGTCCATGACGATGCTGCCCATGCCGATCAGAATCCGGTTACCCACCGAACAGCCGTGGAGCATGACTTTGTGAGCGATGGTCACGTCGTCACCGATCAAACAGGGAAAGCCGTCAGGATTGAATGGTCCGGCGTGGGTGATGTGCAGCACGCAGCCGTCCTGAACGCTGGTGCGCGCACCGATGCGGATGCGGTGCATGTCGCCACGAATCACCGTCAGCGGCCAGACGGAGCTGTCTTCGCCGATTTCGACGTCGCCGATTACCACCGCCGAGCCGTCGACAAAAGCGCCTTTGCCCAGTAGCGGCGTGTGGTTCAGATACTTGCGAAGGGTCACGATAGGTTCTCTCTCTGTCGCTGATAGCTGCGGTGAGCGTCGATTGTAATTAAGATGGCCGCATGTTTCTTCCAGCCAAGGTGCCAACCGTGAGCGTGAACAACCCTCTTTTGCAGTCCTACGACCTGCCGCCGTTCTCGGCGATTCGTGCCGAACACGTGCAACCGGCCATTGAACAGATCCTGGCTGACAACCGCGCCGCCATTATCGAGATCCTCAAAACCCAGGGCAAACAACCGACCTGGGCCGGCCTGGTGCTGGCGATGGACGAGCTCAATGACCGCCTGGGCGCCGCCTGGAGCCCGGTCAGCCACCTGAATGCCGTGTGCAACAGCGCCCAATTGCGTGAAGCCTACGAGTCCTGCCTGCCGGCCCTGAGCGCCTACTCCACCGAGATGGGCCAGAACCGCGAACTGTTCCAGGCTTTCGAAGCCCTGGCCAACAGTCCCGAAGCCGCCGGTTTCGACGTGGCGCAGAAAACCATTCTCGAACACGCCCTGCGTGACTTCCGTCTGTCGGGTATCGACCTGCCGCAAGCTCAGCAGAAGCGTTACGCCGAAGTGCAAAGCAAACTGTCCGAGCTGGGCAGCCGCTTCTCCAACCAGTTGCTCGACGCCACTCAGGCCTGGACCAAGCACGTTACCGATGAAGCCGCCCTCGCCGGCCTGACCGATTCGGCCAAGGCGCAAATGGCCGCCGCGGCGCAGGCCAAAGGCCTGGATGGCTGGTTGATCAGCCTGGAATTCCCGAGCTATTACGCGGTGATGACCTACGCCCACGACCGCGCCCTGCGCGAAGAAGTCTACGCCGCCTACTGCACCCGTGCGTCGGACCAAGGCCCGAATGCCGGTCAGAACGATAACGGCCCGGTGATGGAAGAAATCCTCGACCTGCGTCAGGAGCTTGCAAAACTCTTGGGGTTCGCCAGCTTCTCGGAACTGAGTCTGGCGACCAAAATGGCGGAATCCAGCGATCAGGTACTCAGTTTCCTACGGGATCTGGCCAAGCGCAGCAAACCGTTCGCCGCTCAGGACCTGGAACAGCTCAAGGCCTATGCCGCCGAACAGGACTGCCCGGATCTGCAAAGCTGGGACAGTGGTTTCTACGGTGAAAAACTTCGCGAGCAGCGCTACAGCGTCGCGCAAGAAGCCCTTCGCGCCTACTTCCCGATCGATAAAGTGCTGGGCGGCTTGTTCGCCATCGTTCAGCGCCTGTACGGCATCGAAATCGCCGAACAGAAAGGCTTCGACACTTGGCACCCCGATGTTCGCCTGTTCGAAATCAAGGAAAACGGCCAACACGTCGGCCGCTTCTTCTTCGACCTCTACGCCCGCGCCAACAAGCGCGGCGGTGCCTGGATGGACGGCGCTCGTGACCGTCGCCGCACCGCGCAAGGCGTGCTGCAAAGCCCGGTGGCGAACCTGGTGTGCAACTTCACTCCGGCCGACAGCGGCAAGCCTGCGTTGCTGACCCACGATGAAGTCACCACCCTGTTCCACGAATTTGGTCATGGCCTGCATCACCTGCTGACCCGCGTCGAGCATGCCGGTGTGTCCGGTATCAACGGCGTGGCCTGGGATGCGGTCGAGCTGCCAAGTCAGTTCATGGAAAACTGGTGCTGGGAGCCCGAAGGCCTGGCGCTGATCTCCGGTCACTACGAAACCGGCGAACCACTGCCTCAGGACCTGCTGGGCAAAATGCTCGCGGCGAAGAACTTCCAGTCCGGCCTGATGATGGTCCGCCAGCTGGAGTTCTCGTTGTTCGACTTCGAACTGCACGCCACCCATGGCGACGGCCGCAGCGTACTGCAAGTGCTCGAAGGCGTGCGCGACGAGGTCTCGGTCATGCGTCCGCCGGCCTACAACCGTTTCCCGAACAGCTTCGCGCATATCTTCGCCGGCGGTTACGCGGCGGGTTACTACAGCTACAAATGGGCCGAAGTGCTGTCTGCCGATGCCTTTTCGAAATTCGAAGAAGACGGCGTGCTCAATGCCGAGACCGGCCGCGCCTTCCGTGAAGCGATCCTGGCGCGCGGCGGTTCTCAGGAGCCAATGGTGCTGTTCGTCGACTTCCGTGGCCGGGCGCCATCGATTGACGCACTCTTGCGCCACAGCGGCCTGAGTGAGGACGCGGCAGCATGAGCGAGGGGCCTGTGATCACGAAAAAACGCTTTATCGCCGGGGCAGTTTGCCCGGCCTGCAGCGAGCCGGACAAATTGATGATGTGGAACGAAGACGAGGTCCCGCACCGTGAGTGCGTGGCCTGCGGATACTCCGACACGCTCAATGAGCAGAGGTCTGTCAGTGCCCAAGGAATTGGGCACGCGGGTCAACGTTTCGGCGCTGAAAGTGCCGGATGCCAAGGTTCAGGCGGTGCAATTCTTCCCGAACCCGAAGTTGAAAAAGAAGCCTGACGAGCAGCACTGAGTCATCACTACCTTGCTCGCCGCAACGGCGTGCAAGGTTGGTACGCCCAGTACCAGTCAGTTAATGCACAGAACCTGTGGGAGCGAGCAAGCTCGCTCCCACAGGGATTGCAACCTTCAAATCCTTAACTGATCGGCATTAGGCGGTACGACTGCTTTTTCCTACTTCTCGACGTTGGCCGATTTGAACCAACTCTTCATCGAGCACATGGCGAACGGACTGGTGCTGCAATCACCATTGGCCAGCGCCGTGCGCAGCTTGTCGACATCAGCCTGCATCATGTAGCGAACACCGTCCTTGAAGTGGGTACTGTCGCCAAAACCGCCTTGGGTCATTTCATTCAAGGCATCTTCTTTGCTCCAGCCCTGCACGACCACCCGATACATGGCGGACATCAGGCCGGTGCGGTCGGAGCCATGCTTGCAATGCATCAATACCGGGCCTTTGGCCTCGGCGGTCTGAATGGCGCGAAGCGCGGCGATGACCTGCGCGTCGTCCACATGATTGGTGCGGTAAGGCAGTTGGACCTGGTCGATGCCAGGCGTGGACAACCAGCTCTTGTCCGATTCAGGCAGGAAGTTGATGACGGTTCCAACCTTGAGTTTTTCCAGCAGCGGCACTGCGCCGCTGTCCGGCAATGCGCTGCGGTAGAGCGTCGGGGACATTTGGTAGAGGTTGTATTTGGCCTCCACCGGCTGCGCCCATTCTGCGGGCCGCGCGGGTGCCGCGTCGTCAGCCAGGGCCAGCGACACATTGAAAAGGGCTACCAACGACAGGCACATCGCAGGGATAAGACGGGTTTTAGACATGCTGGGCGACCGTGAAGAAGAAGCGGATTAATAACGCTAGCTTCAGCCTTGAGCAGTCAAAGGGCTGTGAGCCGACTGTCAAAGAATCGTGAATCGATCGAGCCAAGGGCTACTTTCGTCGCATAACCCGGTTTATTTATGCTGAATCGCTTCATCCTGATTCTTAGCCTGCTACCATTTGTTACCAAAGTTTTTAGGTACGTGGCCATTTTCACTGATCGTCCCCCCCGTATCGCTGCCAAAACGAAAAGCCGCTCAATGAATCGGCTGAAAACCATCAATGCCTGATGAGGTGCACCCCATGTCTGATCAAGATCGAGACAACCCGCGGCGTGAGTTTTTGCGTAAATCCCTGACCTTGATCCCGGTGGTCACCGTCGCCAGCACTACGCTGGGCAGTTCTGTCCTGCTCGCCGCGCCGCAAGCGGCACCGGCCAGTCCCGGCAAAACGCCTGTAAGCACCAGCGTCTATGAACCCAGCTACTTCACCGCCGAAGAATGGACGTTCATCAAGGCAGCCGTCGCTCAACTGATCCCGAACGATGCCCAAGGGCCAGGCGCACTTGAAGCCGGCGTGCCGGAATACATCGATCGACAAATGAACACCCCGTATGCCGCCGGCGCCCTGTGGTTCATGCAAGGGCCGTTCAATGCCGATGCCCCCGCGGAAATGGGCTGGCAGAGCAAACTCGTCCCTAAAGAGATCTATCGCTTGGGCATTGCCGCCACGGATGCCTGGTCGAAAGCCTTGAACGGTAAAGTATTTGCTGATCAAGACAGCGCTACCCGAGACGATTTACTGAAGCAACTCGAAACCGGAAAGCCTGCGTTCGACAGCGTTCCGTCGACGATTTTCTTCAACCTGCTGCTGCAAAACACCAAGGAGGGGTTCTTCTGCGACCCGATCCACGGCGGCAACAAAGGCATGGTCGGCTGGACCATGATCGGCTTCCCCGGCGCCCGCGCCGATTTCATGGATTGGGTGGAACGCAACGAGCAATACCCCTTCCCGGCAGTTTCGATTCGCGGCGAGAGGGCATAAGCATGGCAACCGTAATGAAGAAGGTCGACGCAGTGATCGTCGGTTTTGGCTGGACCGGCGCGATCATGGCCAAAGAGCTGACAGAAGCAGGCCTGAACGTGTTGGCGCTGGAACGCGGCCCGATGCAGGACACCTACCCTGACGGCAACTATCCCCAGGTGATCGACGAACTTACCTACAGCGTTCGCAAGAAACTCTTCCAGGACATCTCCAAAGAGACGGTGACCATTCGCCATAGCGTGAATGACATCGCACTGCCGAACCGCCAACTCGGCGCTTTCCTGCCCGGTAACGGTGTGGGCGGCGCGGGGCTGCATTGGTCGGGCGTGCACTTTCGGGTTGATCCAATCGAGTTGCGGATGCGCAGCCATTACGAAGAACGCTACGGCAAAAGCTTCATCCCCAAGGACATGACCATCCAGGACTTCGGCGTCAGCTATGAAGAGCTGGAGCCGTTCTTCGATTACGCCGAGAAGGTGTTCGGTACGTCGGGTCAAGCCTGGACGGTGAATGGTCAACGGGTCGGTGAAGGCAAGGGCGGCAACCCTTATGCACCGGATCGCTCGAACCCGTTCCCGCTGGAATCGCAGAAAAACACGGTCTCCGCACAGCTGTTCCAGAAAGCGGCCACAGCCGTGGGTTACAAACCCTACAACCTGCCGTCGGCCAATACCTCAGGCCCGTACACCAACCCCTACGGCGCCCAGATGGGCCCGTGCAACTTCTGCGGTTTTTGCAGCGGTTACGTTTGCTACATGTACTCCAAGGCATCGCCGAACGTGAACATTCTGCCGGCGCTCAAGCCGTTGCCGAATTTCGAACTGCGGCCCAATTCCCACGTGCTGCGGGTCAACCTCGACAGCACCAAGACCAAAGCCACCGGCGTGACCTACATCGATGGCCAGGGCCGGGAGATCGAGCAGCCGGCCGATCTGGTGATCCTCGGCGCGTTCCAGTTCCACAACGTGCGATTGATGCTGCTCTCCGGCATCGGCAAACCTTACGACCCGATCAGCGGTGAGGGCGTGGTCGGCAAGAACTTCGCCTACCAGAACTTGGCCACTATCAAGGCGTTCTTCGACAAGGACACCCACACCAACAACTTCATCGGGGCTGGCGGCAACGGCGTGGCAATAGATGACTTCAATGCCGACAACTTCGACCACGGCCCGCACGGCTTCGTCGGCGGCTCGCCGATGTGGGTCAATCAGGCCGGCAGCCGCCCAATCGCCGGGACCTCGAACCCCCGGGCACTCCGGCCTGGGGCAGTGCCTGGAAACGCGCCACCGCCGATTACTACACCCATCAGGTGTCGATGGACGCCCACGGCGCGCATCAGTCCTACCGCGGCAATTACCTGGATCTCGACCCGGTATACCGCGATGCCTACGGCTTGCCGCTGCTGCGGATGACCTTCGACTGGCAGGAAAACGACATCAAGATGAACCGCTTCATGGTCGAAAAAATGGGCAAGATCGCCGAAGCGATGGGCCCCAAAGCCATCGCAGTGATCGGCAAGCAGGTCGGTGATCACTTCAACACCGCGGCCTACCAGACCACCCACCTCAACGGTGGCGCGATCATGGGCACCAACCCGAAAACCAGCGCCCTGAACCGTTACCTGCAGAGCTGGGACGTGCACAACGTGTTCGTCCCTGGGGCGTCAGCTTTCCCACAAGGCTTGGGTTACAACCCTACAGGCCTGGTGGCTGCGTTGACCTACTGGTCGGCGCGGGCGATCCGCGAGCAGTACCTGAAAAACCCCGGCCCGCTGGTTCAGGCTTAAGGAGCGATAACCATGAAAGCACTCGTTATCGCGACCTTCGCCCTGCTCGGCAGTGCCTCGATCAACGCCGCAGAAGTTGATCAAAACCTGATCAAACAAGGCGAATACCTTGCCCGTGCCGGTGACTGTGTCGCCTGCCACACCGCCAAGAACGGCAAGCCGTTCGCCGGTGGTCTGCCGATGGAAACACCGATCGGGACAATCTATTCGACCAACATCACCCCGGACAAAACCGGCCTCGGCGACTACAGCTTCGAAAACTTCGACAAAGCCGTACGCCACGGTGTCGCCAAAAACGGCAGCACCTTGTACCCGGCGATGCCGTATCCGTCCTATGCCAGCGTCACCGAACCCGACATGCAGGCCTTGTACGCCTACTTCATGCACGGCGTGGCGCCGGTCGCCCAGGAAAACAAGGCCAGCGACATTCCCTGGCCTTTGAGCATGCGTTGGCCACTCATGGGCTGGCGCTGGATGTTTGCCCCGGCCGCGGCAGATTACAAAGCAGCGCCGGGCGCTGATGCGGTGGTCAGTCGTGGGGCTTATCTGGTGGAAGGCCTGGGACATTGCGGCGCCTGCCATACGCCGCGAGCCCTGACCATGCAGGAAAAATCCCTGAATGCCGGCGAGGGCAGCACGTTTCTGTCGGGTAGCGCGCCGCTGGAAGGCTGGATCGCGAAAAGCCTGCGCGGCGACCACAAGGACGGTCTCGGCAGTTGGAGCGAGGCGCAACTGGTGCAATTTCTCAAGACCGGACGCAGCGACCGCAGTGCGGTGTTCGGTGGCATGAGCGATGTGGTGACCCACAGCATGCAGTACATGACCGACGCCGACCTGAGCGCGATTGCCCGTTACCTCAAGTCGCTGCCGGCTAACGATCCCGACGACCAGCCGCACCAGTACGACAAGCAAGTCGCCCAGGCACTGTGGAAGGGTGACGACAGCAAGCCTGGCGCCTCGGTGTACATCGACAATTGCGCGGCCTGTCACAGGACTGATGGCCACGGATATACACGGGTGTTCCCGGCGCTGGCGGGCAATCCGGTGTTGCAGTCGCAAGACCCGACGTCGCTGATTAACATTGTGCTCAAGGGCGGCACCTTGCCGGCGACTCACACGGCACCGTCGACCTTCACCATGCCAGCGTTTGCCTGGCGCTTGTCGGATCAGGAAGTGGCGGATGTGGTCAGCTTCATTCGCAGCAGTTGGGGCAATAACGGTTCGCCGGTCAAGGCCAGCACCGTGGCCGACCTGCGCAAGGCTGATATGAAAACCACCTCGGGCGATGATCTGGGCCAGGTCACCCGGAAGAAGTGATCGCCCGGCGGCACTAGCCAGATGAACAATGCCTCGCTACTGTATATAAAACCAGTACCGAGGCATTTTCATGTCCACTCCTCTTCCGCCACGCGGCCGCGGCACCGCCACTAACCCGCACAACCGCTTCGCGCCCAACCGCTCGGTAGCCGAAGACGACGGTTGGTATCAGGAAGCGCCAGTCACCCAAGGCACCGAGGTGCGCATCGAGACGGCGAAAACCATCATCACCCGCAACAACTCGCCGGACCTGCCCTTCGATCGCTCGATCAATCCTTATCGTGGCTGCGAGCACGGTTGTATCTATTGCTACGCGCGGCCCAGTCACGCCTATTGGGACATGTCGCCGGGGCTGGATTTCGAAACCAAACTGATCGCCAAGACCAACGCTGCGCACGTGCTGGAGGAGCAGCTCTCCAAACGCGGCTATCAATGCGCACCGATCAACCTCGGTTCCAACACCGATCCTTATCAGCCCATCGAACGCGAACACAAAATCACCCGCCAGACCCTGGAGGTGCTGCTGCGTTACCGTCATCCGGTGACCATCATTACTAAGGGTTCGCTGATTCTTCGCGATCTGGACCTGCTGGTCGAACTTGCTGAACAGCGGTTGGTGGCGGTGATGATCAGCCTCACCACCCTCGACGACGAGCTCAAACGCATCCTCGAACCCCGGGCCGCGGCGCCCAAAGCCCGGCTGCGGGCTATCCGGGTGATGCGCGAGGCCGGGATTCAGGTAGGCGTCTTGTGCTCGCCGATGATTCCGATGATCAATGACAGCGAACTCGAAAGCCTGCTCACCGAAGCCCACGCGGCCGGTGCCCAGAGCGCGGCCTACATGATGTTGCGCTTGCCCCTGGAAGTGGCGCCGTTGTTCGAAGAATGGCTGGCCGCCCACTACCCGCAGCGCGCGGCTCATGTGCTGAGCCTGATCCGGCAGAGTCGAGGCGGCGAGCTCTACGACAGCCAGTTTGGTGCGCGGATGCGCGGTGAAGGACCGTTCGCCGACCTGTTGGCGCAACGCTTTGCCAAAACCATCAAACGCTTGGGGCTCAATTGTCGTGAAGGGTTTAATCTGGACTGCAACGCCTTCTGTCCACCGGGTCGCCAAATGTCATTGATTTGAGGACAATTGGCCTATCGTTGAGTCGTGAAAACACTCGTCACCGTTAGGCCCGGTCACGTTTTTTTCGACCTGGAACGCACGTTCTAGAGCGGTCTATTCAGTTTGAGTTAAGTTTCGCCGGCTACCTTGTTCATCGAGTGACTGATGGGTCGAGACCTGCGACCTGGATGTTTTTTAAACAGCCACTGGCTTCATATCGGACAAAACGGGACACTTCCCCATCTCCGTCAAAGAGGATGAATCATGAGTGACAAGGATAAACAGCCGCTGGCTGCATCGGTTTCAGCCCACCCCGAGGCGGAGTCCGCCGATGCAGCGCTGAAGCATATTGTTGACGGCTTTTTGCATTTTCATCACGAGGTCTTTCCGCAGCAGGAAGAGCTCTTCAAAAAACTCGCCACGGCCCAGAGCCCGAGAGCGATGTTCATCGCCTGCGCCGATTCGCGCATCGTTCCTGAACTGATCACCCAAAGCGCCCCTGGCGATCTGTTCGTGACCCGTAACGTCGGTAACGTCGTGCCACCTTATGGGCAAATGAACGGCGGCGTTTCCACCGCGATCGAATACGCGGTGCTGGCCCTCGGCGTGCAACACATCATCATTTGCGGCCATTCCGATTGCGGCGCCATGCGCGCGGTACTCAACCCGCAGAGCCTGGAAAAAATGCCCACGGTCAAAGCCTGGCTGCGGCATGCCGAAGTGGCGAAAACCATGGTCCAGGAAAACTGCCATTGCGCTGACGAAAACGAAAGCATGCACATCCTCACCGAAGAGAATGTGATCGCCCAGTTGCAGCATCTGCGCACACACCCATCGGTGGCCTCGCGCATGGCCAACGGTCAGCTGTTTATCCATGGCTGGGTCTACAGCATCGAAACCAGCGAAATCAAAGCGTACGACGCGGATCAGGGTCGTTTCCTGCCGCTCGATGGCAGCCATCCGATCCCGGTGGCGACGCCTAAAGCGCGCTTCTAAAACCTCCTAAATCGTTGAGTGGTTTAGCCGGGGCTGCCGATTGAGCAGCCGGGCTTCGCCATGCCTGAAAAACTTCGGGAGAATCCCTATGCGTGCTGCGCAACTAAAAGCTGTACTGCCACGGGAGCTGCTGGCTTCGGTGGTGGTGTTTCTGGTGGCCCTGCCCTTGTGCATGGGCATCGCCATCGCCTCGGGGTTGCCACCGGCCAAAGGCCTGATCACCGGGATCATCGGTGGCTTGGTGGTGGGCTGGATTGCCGGCTCACCGTTGCAAGTCAGCGGCCCGGCGGCGGGTCTGGCCGTATTGGTATTCGAGCTGGTGCGCCAACACGGTATCGCCATGCTCGGGCCGATTTTGCTGCTGGCCGGTTTTCTGCAACTGGTGGCCGGTCGTTTGAAACTGGGCTGCTGGTTTCGGGTGACGGCGCCAGCGGTGGTCTACGGCATGCTCGCCGGGATTGGCGTGTTGATCGTGCTGTCACAGGTGCATGTGATGCTCGACGCCGTACCCAAACCGTCAGGGCTGGATAACCTGGCAGCGTTCCCGGCCGCCGTGGCTCAGGCCTTGCCATCCTTGGGCTGGCAGGCCGGCTTACTCGGGCTGTCGACGATTGCGGTGATGTGGTTGTGGGAGAAATTGCGCCCACATTCCCTGCGTTTCATTCCCGGTGCCTTGCTCGGGGTCGGTCTGGCGACAGTCGCCAGCCTGATGCTTGCCTTGCAGGTCAAACGCGTGGAGGTCCCGGCCAACCTGGCTGAAGCCATCGACTGGCTCAAACCGGCGGACTTGCTCAACCTGGCTGACCCGACCCTGCTGATCGCCGCGTTTGCCGTGGCCTTCATCGCCAGCGCCGAAACCCTGCTTTCGGCCGCCGCCGTGGACCGTATGCACAGCGGCCAGCGTTCGGACTTCGACCGGGAATTGTCAGCGCAAGGGGTGGGCAATATGCTCTGCGGCTTGCTCGGTGCATTGCCAATGACCGGGGTGATCGTGCGCAGCTCGGCCAACGTCCAGGCCGGTGCGACCACGCGAATGTCGGCAATCTTTCATGGTCTGTGGTTGCTGGCCTTCGTGCTGTTGCTGTCCAGCGTGCTGCAAAGCATTCCGGTGGCGAGCCTGGCGGGTGTGCTGGTTTATACCGGTTTCAAACTGGTGGACCTCAAAGCCTTTCGCGGCCTGGGTCGTTATGGCCGGATGCCGATGTTCACCTACGCGGCGACTGCACTGGCGATCATCTTCACCGACCTGCTGACCGGCGTGCTGATCGGCTTCGGCCTGACCCTGGCCAAACTGGCCTGGAAGGCTTCGCGGCTGAAGATCAGCCTGATCGACCTGCCCAAGGACGGCGAAATGGAGTTGCGCTTGATCGGTGCGGCGACCTTTCTCAAGGTGCCGGCACTGACCCAGGTGCTGGGCACCATTCCAGCAGGCACGACGGTGCATGTGCCACTCAATAACCTGAGCTACATCGACCATTCGTGTCTGGAGTTGCTTGAGGAGTGGGGCCGGGCGAATGCGGCCAAGGGCTCGACACTGGTGATTGAGGCGCGGGGGTTGAAGCGCAGGTTGGAAGGACGGTTGCGGACAACGTCCGGCGTGGGTTCTGCTGGATAGGAAAACCATTGTGGGAGCGAGCAGGCTCGCTCCCACAGAGATACGTTAATCCATTTCGTGCTTTTGCCCAATCGATGCCCTGACGATCTTGCAGTAACCGCTTCCTTAATAATTCAGCTCGACTTTTTTCTTCCTTTTAATAGGTAAATCTGAAATGAAAATTTTATTGACTGTAGTATTTAGTAGTCTGTGCGTAACTGCTATAGCCGAAGAGCACTCAACTGAAATCGTGCAACAACCGACAGTAAATGAATACAACTATTCCACTCGACTAGATGTTGCCAAAATCATTTCCACGAGCGAAATCCCCTATGTCTGCGGCGTTGTCCCGATGCAAATGGAGTACGAGGATTCCAAAGATCAACGCCATATTTTAAATTACAGTGTGATGGGCAATGGTTGCTCTAACGGCTGATGATTTTTCACAAACGAATTCTGAGGAAATACTACATGACGCCATTCAATACCCTTGAACCATTTTGAGACCGGATGAGAATCTCCTGGCCGTATGCAGCATTGTCCGAGTTCATTACACATTCATCCATTACAAACATTCAGCCGCAATGCTGGCAGGTAATAAATTCGACAACTATAAAGATAAATTATTCCTGCATTCATTAAGGAGCCGCTGCAGAAACAATTAATAGCCCCAGTCCCGGGCACACTGAACACCGTCAATGAGCCCCCTCGCCTTGAACACCTTTACACACCAAGCTGGAGATCTTCTCCGAATTCGAATCGTAATTCCTGCAAGTTTTTTGAGTTAATGCGTACTTAACTACTTCAACTGATACTGCATCGACAAGATGAATCGAGATGATTTGTCTAACATTGGCCGGGGCTGTGCCAACCAAGACTGGCTCTCATTAATAGATTTTTTCTTTGTTCTTTGGCTTGCTGTGCAGAGGACCTCCACCCTCTGCATTTCAGAGAAAGTGATCTCAACATAAGGTATTAAAAATGAAACTAACCCAATTGTGTACTTTTGCATTCATCTTGGTTGTGTCTTCTGTTACGGTCGCTGAAGGTGGCGGGGACAGAACATTTGAAAGAATGATGGTCGCGAACGATCGAGCCGTGGAGAATTTTTTAGAAAAAAAGGAAAATAGTCGTCCTGAGCCCGTGAATAACGACAAGTCAAAAGACCAAATCTATTGAGACGAACCCATACGTTAATCTCGGCCCGTTTAGATAACTACTGACTTCGTATCGAACAAAACGGGACACTTTCCCCAACCCCGCCAAAGAGGATGGATCAGGAGTGACAAGGATAAACAGCCGTTGGCTGCGTCGGCGTCAGGCCACCCCCGAGGCAGAATCCGCTGATGTAGCATATCGTTGACGGCTTTTTGCATTTTCATCACGAGATTTTTCCCCAGCAGAAAGAGCTCTTCAAAAACTCGCCACGGTCCAGGTCGGCGCAACGACGCGATTGTCGGCGGTGTTCCACGGTCTGTGGCTGCTGGCGTCCGTACTGTTGCTTTCCGGTGGCGAGCCTGGCGGGTGTGCTGGTTTATACCGGTTTCAAACTGGTGGACCTCAAGGCCTTTCGCGGCCTGGGTCGTTATGGCCGGATACCGATGCGACTGCCCTGGCAATCATCTTCACCGACCTGCTGACCGGCGTGCTGATCGGCTTCGGCCTGACCCTGGCCAAACGAGCCTGGAAGGCTTCGCGGCTGAAGATCAGCCTGATCGACCTGCCCAAGGACGGCGAAATGGAGTTGCGCTTGATCGGTGCGGCGACCTTTCTCAAGGTGCCGGCGCTGACCCAGGTGCTAGGGACCATTCCAGCAGGCACGACGGTGCATGTGCCGCTCAATAACCTGAGCTACATCGACCATTCGTGTCTGGAATTGCTTGAGGAGTGGGGCCGGGCGAATGCGGCCAAGGATTCGAAGCTGCTGATTGAGGCGCGGGGGTTGAAGCGCAGGCTGGAGGGGCGGTTGCGTACGACCACCGGTGTAGGTTCTGCGGGGGTTTAAAGCAAAAGATCGCAGCCTTCGGCAGCTCCTACATGTAATGGCGAACATTCTGTAGGAGCTGCCGGAGGCTGCGATCTTTTAAGAACTCCAGATTAAGTCGCCGGCTGATCCAGCTCCAGGCCCACGCCCAACTGGCGCGACAGGCACGGCCAGCGTTTCCACGCGGCACCGGTGTCCGGGCTGTTGAGTTTCTCGCGGTAGGCTTCCACCGACTCCAGCGCGAAACTGTCTTCGTTAAGCATCTCGTCCACGGCGTGATGCACCGCCTCATCCAGTTGGTTGGCAAATGTTTCGCCGATCAATTGGTGGGCAATCAGGTTGGCGACAGTCATGTCCAATGGGATCAGTGGCTGGCCAAAATGCTTGATGTACAGGTCATTGACCTCCTCGACCAACCGGTGCGCCAGATAAGCTTCGTCCAGCAGGCTGTCCAGGCCGATATGCCCGGTCATGATCGCCGGCGGCTTGAGGAAGAACTGCTCGGCGATTTTCAGCACCGGTTTGATCTGTGATTCGATGCCCGCTTCCCGAGCGACATCATTGGCTGCGTCCAACAGGTCCGGCACTTGCTCTATATAAGCGGCCACAAAACGGGTCATCACGCCCTTGGCGTCGACATCCGGTAGCTGGATGGCGGAATGCAGGTGCGGCAGTTGAGTTTCCAGTTGACGAGTTAACAGGCCGGTCTCGGCCTCATGTTGTTGGGCTTTTTGGATCTGCTCGCGCAATGCGGCGGTGCTCATGAAAACTCCAGGAAACAAAGGCAATGAAATAGGGAGAACATAACTTAGCTGGCTTATGAAAAATGCTAAGACGCATTTGTCATAATTATTTCATCCTTGAGACATTGCAGTTATATCGATTTGCCACCACTCGTCTGCATCCTTCTCCATTCGTGCCCTGGAACGCAAGTACTAGCTGTTTCAGTTGATTTACGCCTTCGCGTTGCGAGGTCGCGGTCGCTGTCTATACTCGGTTTTGAATGGAGTTAGCTGATGACGCCCGACTGCATATGCAGCAAGGCCCGGCGATTCAAGTTCGTAGTCTGAAAAAGCCGCTCCCTTGCCGTTGGTGTTAGCCGGCGGGATAACAAGAACGATAAGGGGAACCCGCAATGATGCGACATCCACATGTCTGGATGGGCCTCCTGTTGTGGTCGATTTTCAGCCAGGCACAAGCTGCCTGGACTGTGAATATGGCGCCTGGAGCGACTGAAATCAGTCACGCAGTATTTGACCTGCACATGACCATTTTCTGGATCTGTGTAGTGATCGGCATCATCGTCTTCGGCGCCATGTTCTGGTCGATGATGGTCCACCGCCGCTCGACCGGGCAGGTGGCCGCAAAATTTCATGAAAGCACCACCGTAGAAATCCTCTGGACCGTCGTGCCCTTCATCATTCTGGTGGCCATGGCGGTTCCCGCGACAGCCACCCTGATCAAGATGTATGACTCCAGTGAGCCGGATATCGATATCCAGATCACCGGCTATCAGTGGAAGTGGCACTACAAATACCTGGGCCAGGACGTCGAGTTCTTCAGCAACCTGGCCACGCCCCAGGATCAAATCCACAACAAGGAAGCCAAGGGCGAGCACTACTTGCTCGAGGTCGACAAGCCGCTGGTGCTGCCGATTGGCGCCAAGGTGCGCTTCCTGGTGACCTCCGCCGACGTTATCCACTCCTGGTGGGTACCCGCCTTCGCGGTCAAGCGCGATGCGATTCCGGGATTCGTCAACGAAGCCTGGACCCGGATCGACAAGCCCGGCATCTACCGTGGCCAGTGTGCCGAGCTGTGCGGCAAGGATCACGGCTTCATGCCGATCGTGGTCGAGGTCAAGGAGAAGGCCGATTACGACAAGTGGCTGGCCGATCGCAAGGCTGAAGCCCTGCAGCTCAAAGAGCTGACAACCAAGGAATGGACCCTCGACGAACTCAAGGAGCGCGGTGACAAGATCTATCACACCACCTGCGTGGCCTGTCACCAGGCCGAAGGGCAAGGCTTGCCACCGATGTTCCCGGCGCTCAAAGGTTCGCCGATTGCTACCGGACCGAAAGCAGACCACCTGCACCGCGTTTATTTCGGCAAGCCCGGAACTGCCATGGCGGCGTTCGGCAAGCAACTCTCGGAAGTCGATATCGCCGCGGTCGTGACCTACGAACGTAACGCCTGGGGCAACAACAAAGGCGACATGGTCACGCCTAAAGAAGTGCTGGAGTTGAAACAGGCGGAAAGCAAATGACCCGGTCTATTGCGCACGTAAGGAACCGGTCGGGGCAGCGCGCCCCGGCCTGCCCAGCCCATCTGTTTGCAGGAGACAAGCCATGAGCGCCGTCATCGATGACCATGGTCATGCCGACCACGCCCACGGCCCCGCCAAGGGCCTGATGCGCTGGGTACTGACCACCAATCACAAGGACATCGGCACGCTGTACCTGTGGTTCGCGTTCACCATGTTCCTGATTGGCGGCTCGTTCGCCATGGTGATTCGCGCCGAATTGTTCCAGCCCGGGCTGCAAATCGTCGAACCGGCGTTCTTCAACCAGATGACCACCATGCACGGCCTGGTGATGGTCTTCGGTGCGGTGATGCCAGCATTCGTCGGCCTCGCCAACTGGATGATCCCGTTGATGATCGGCGCGCCGGACATGGCCCTGCCACGAATGAACAACTTCAGCTTCTGGCTACTGCCAGCGGCGTTCATCCTGTTGATCTCGACCTTGTTCACTGCCGGTGGCGGTCCGAACTTCGGCTGGACCTTCTACGCCCCGCTCTCCACGACCTACGCGCCGGAAAGCGTGACCTACTTCATCTTCGCCATTCACTTGATGGGCATCAGCTCGATCATGGGCGCGATCAACGTGATCGCCACCATCCTCAACCTGCGCGCCCCCGGCATGACGTTGATGAAAATGCCGCTGTTCGTCTGGACCTGGCTGATCACCGCGTTCCTGCTGATCGCGGTGATGCCGGTGCTGGCCGGGTGCGTGACGATGATGCTGATGGACATCCACTTCGGCACCAGTTTCTTCAGTGCCGCCGGTGGCGGTGATCCGGTGCTGTTCCAGCACGTGTTCTGGTTCTTCGGCCACCCCGAGGTGTACATCATGATCCTGCCGGCCTTCGGTGCCGTCAGCTCGATTATCCCGACCTTCTCGCGCAAGCCACTGTTCGGCTACACCTCGATGGTCTACGCCACGGCGAGCATCGCGTTCCTGTCGTTTATCGTCTGGGCGCACCACATGTTCGTGGTCGGTATTCCGCTGGTGGGCGAGTTGTTCTTCATGTACGCCACGCTGCTGATCGCGGTGCCGACCGGCGTGAAGGTGTTCAACTGGGCCAGCACCATGTGGCAAGGCTCGCTGACCTTCGAAACGCCGATGCTGTTCGCCGTGGCGTTCGTGATCCTGTTCTCCATTGGCGGGTTCTCCGGGCTGATGCTGGCCATCGCCCCGGCGGACTTCCAGTACCAGGACACCTACTTCGTGGTCGCGCACTTCCACTACGTGCTGGTGCCGGGGGCAATCTTCGGGATCTTCGCCTCAGCGTACTACTGGTTGCCGAAATGGACCGGCCACATGTACGACGAAACCCTCGGCAAGCTGCATTTCTGGCTGTCGTTCGTCGGCATGAACATGACCTTTTTCCCGATGCACTTCGTGGGGCTGGCGGGCATGCCGCGACGGATTCCGGACTACAACCTGCAATTCGCCGACTTCAATATGGTGTCCTCGATCGGCGCGTTCATGTTCGGTACCACGCAGTTGTTCTTCCTGTTCATCGTGATCAAGACCATTCGCGGCGGCCCGCCAGCACCGGCCAAACCGTGGGAAGGGGCTGAAGGTCTGGAGTGGAGCGTGCCGTCACCGGCGCCGTATCACACCTTCACCACCCCACCGGAAGTGAAATGAAACGCCTGGCTTTTGTGGGAGTGAGCCTGCTCGCGAAGAACGATGATGCGGTTTGTCTGCTAAACCGCAGCGCCTGCTTCGCGAGCAGGCTCGCTCCCACAGGGTTTTGTGTGGAGGGCTTGCACTGTGGCTGACTCGATCTCGCTGAAAAAACTGGTCACGCGCCTGCTGATGGTGGTGGTGGCGATGTTTGTATTCGGGTTTGCCCTGGTGCCGATCTACGACGTGATGTGCAAGGCCTTCGGCATCAATGGCAAAACCGCCGGGCAGTACGAAGGTTCGCAAGTGGTCGACACCTCGCGGCAGGTGCGCGTGCAGTTTCTGTCGATGAACAACGCCGACATGCCGTGGGAGTTTTATCCCAAGGGCAATGAGCTGACGGCGCACCCAGGTGCGGTGAGCGAGATGATTTTCGTCGCCTACAACCCCACCGACCACCCGATGAGCGCCCAGGCAGTGCCGAGCATCGCGCCCAGCGAGGCGGCGGCGTATTTCCACAAGACCGAATGTTTCTGCTTTACCCAGCAAGTGCTGCAGCCCGGTCAACGGATCGAGATGCCGGTACGTTTTATCGTTGACCGTGACATGCCCAAGGATGTGAAGCACCTGACGCTGTCCTACACGCTGTTCGATATCACCGCACGTCATCCGCCCGTGGCTGTTGCTGCAAGCACCGGTGGCTAGGCGTTGAAGCGTGCCCGATAAGGAGAACAATAAATGGCAACTCATGAGCACTATTACGTACCCGCCCAGAGCAAATGGCCGATCATCGCCACCGCCGGCATGCTGGTCACGGTGTACGGCCTGGCCACCTGGTTCAACGACCTGAAAGCGGCCCGGCCGGAATCCCACGGCCCGCTGATCTTTTTCGTCGGTGGCCTGCTGCTGGCCTACATGCTGTTCGGCTGGTTCGGCACGGTGATCAAGGAGAGCCGCGCGGGGTTGTACAGCCCGCAGCTTGATCGCTCGTTCCGCTGGGGCATGAGTTGGTTCATCTTTTCCGAGGTGATGTTCTTCATCGCCTTCTTCGGTGCGCTGTTTTACGTGCGGCACATCTCTGGCCCGGCGCTGGGAGGCGAAGGCCCAAAAGGCATCGCCCACATGCTCTGGCCGAACTTTCAGTTCGCCTGGCCGCTGCTGCACACCCCGGACCCGAAACTGTTCCCGCCGCCTAAAGAAGTCATCAGCCCCTGGGGCCTGCCGCTGATCAACACCATTTTGCTGGTCAGCTCCAGCGTCACCGTAACCATCGCCCACCACGCCTTGAAAAAAGGCCATCGCGGCGCGTTGAAAATCTGGCTGGCGATCACCGTGTTGCTCGGTTGCGGATTTCTCGCCCTGCAAGCCGAAGAGTACACACACGCCTACCACGAACTGGGCTTGACCCTCGGCTCGGGCGTCTACGGCGCGACGTTCTTCATGCTCACCGGGTTCCACGGTGCCCACGTGACCATCGGCACCATCATCCTGTTTGTGATGCTGATGCGGATCATGCGCGGGCACTTCGATAACGAGCACCAGTTCGGCTTCGAAGCGGCGAGTTGGTACTGGCACTTCGTCGACGTGGTGTGGATCGGGTTGTTCGTTTTCGTCTACGTGCTTTGAGGCGTCACCAAGGCGCAGTAGAAACCAACTGGCCGCTGTAGAAACCCCAGGCAATCAAGCCGACGGTGGTGGCGGCCAGGGCAACCCGAACACTCAAGGCGATGACCAGGCGGTTCGAGCTGCTGTCGTCCTTGACCAGAAAAAACAGGCCGCCGAACAGGCTGACAACCGTGGCAATCAGCATCAGGACGATGGCTGTTTTGAGCATGGCAAGACTCCGGGGGACAGGCGATGCATTTGAGTATAGCTATCGCGATGACCGACTTTCTGGCGATGCCATGAAGCGCTTTCGGCCGGGCATCGTGCCAACGATTGTAGTGGCGCTGTTGCTGCCGCTGCTGGTGTCACTCGGTTTCTGGCAACTGAGCCGAGGCGCGGAGAAAAGCGCGCTGCTGCAAACTTACGCCGAGCGTCGGGCGGCCGAACCGATGGCCAGCACCGAGCTGCAACACACCCAGGATCCGGCCTTTCGCCGGGTGCACCTGTACGGCCAGTTCGATGCCGGGCACAGCCTGCTGCTGGATAACCGCCAGCGCAACGGCAAGGTCGGCGTCGAGTTACTGCAACCGTTTCACGATCAAGCGACCGGGCTTTGGTTGCTGGTCAATCGTGGCTGGTTGCCGTGGCCGGAGCGCCGTACCCCGCCGCAATTCAAGACCCCCACCGAAGCTCGGAGCATTGACGCGTGGGTCTACGTTTCCCCCGGCGCGACGTTCCAGTTACATGCCGATCCGGCGACGTCGACCTGGCCGAAGCTGATCACCGCCGTCGAACCGGCCAAGCTCTGGGCCTCGCTCAATCGCGAAGGTTTCGCCTACGAATTACGTGAAGAAACCGGCCCCGCGTCCTACCAGGCCGATTGGCCGGTGGTGGCCATGGGGCCGGAAAAACACATCGCTTATGCCGTGCAGTGGTTCGCCATGGCGATCGCCCTGTTTGGCCTTTTTATCTACCTCGGCTGGCACAACGCAAAGGAGAAACACCATGGGAGCGGCCATGAATCCACCCAGCATGTCTGAGGCGAAAACGCCGGCGAGTCGGCGTAAGGGGCGTTTGCAACTGCTGCTGATCCTGCTTGGGGTGATCGGTCCGATGATCCTTGCGACCGGCATGTACAAACTGAATTTCTGGGTGCCGGACGGCCGCAGTTATCACGGAGAACTGATCGGCAACGGCCAGACCCGCGCCGACCTCGGCGTGCAGGCCGAGGAGGATCGCTGGCAAATGCTGGTGACCGCGCCCAAGGACTGCTCGGTGGACTGCCAACAACTGGTGTACCTGGCGCGGCAAATCCAGATCGGCCTCGGCCGCGACGCGTCCCGTGCCAGTCATGCATTGGCAGCGGCGCAACCGCTGACCGCCGACTATGAGGCCAAGCTGACTCGCGAATATCCGCAACTGCAGCGCTATCCCATGGACTTGACCACGTTCAGTAAAACAACAGGGGACAAAACCGCGCCGCAGCTGTGGATCATCGACCCGCACGGCAATCTGGTGCTGCGCTACGACCCGACGGTCAAGGGCAAGGACCTGCTGAACGATCTGCGTCAACTGCTGAAACTGTCGAACATCGGATAAGGGCATCGTCATGGCCAAACCTGGATTTCGCCTCGCACTGTTTGCCACCCTGCTGGCACTGATTGTGGTGTTGCTCGGTGCCTACACGCGCCTGACCCACGCCGGCCTCGGCTGCCCGGACTGGCCGGGTTGCTACGGCTTTATCAGCGTGCCGAAAAGCGAAGCCCAACTGGCCCATGCCGAATTGCACTTCCCCGATACGCCGGTGGTGGCTCACAAGGGCTGGAACGAGATGATTCACCGCTATTTCGCCGGCACCCTGGGGCTGTTGATCTCGGTGCTGGCCGGGCGCGCCTGGGTGCATCGTCGTCACCCTGGACAACCGGTGAAGTTGCCGTTGTTTCTGTTGGCGGTGGTGTTCGCCCAAGCGGCGTTCGGAATGTGGACGGTGACGCTCAAGCTCTGGCCGCAAGTGGTCACCGGGCATTTGCTTGGCGGGTTCGCGACGTTGAGTTTGTTGTTTCTGCTGACACTCAGACTGTCCGGCGTATTACCGGCCCTGACCGTGCCAAAGCGTTTGCAGTACTGGGCGACCGCCGGATTACTGCTGGTGATTCTGCAAATTGCCCTCGGCGGCTGGGTCAGTTCCAATTACGCGGCAGTGGCATGCATCGACTTCCCGACCTGCCACGGCCAATGGCTGCCACCGGCTGATTTCGCCAACGGTTTTCACCTGACCCAACACATCGGCCCGAATTACCTCGGCGGACAACTGGACAGCGATGCCCGCACCGCGATTCACCTGACCCACCGGATCGGCGCCCTGCTGGTGACGCTGGTGCTGCTGGGCCTGGCCTGGCAACTGAAAGTGGTCGGCATGACTCGTCTCGCAGGCCTTGTGTTGATCGCCCTCGGCGCACAAATCACCCTAGGCATCAGCAACGTGCTGTTTCACCTGCCGTTGCCGATTGCCGTTGCCCATAACGCGGGCGGTGCGGCGCTGTTGCTGACGATGGTGCTGGTCAATTATCACGCGCGAACCAGTCTGGTTCGGGTCAAGCAGCAATCCCCTGCGCGCTGGCGCTTCAGCCTGCGTAAACACTCCGCCGGGCCCATAACAATAAAAGGAGAAATGCCATGGCGACTCTGATCGGTGAACGTCACAGTCAGGCAATCTGGCGCGATTATCTGGAACTGACCAAGCCGAAAGTGGTGGTGCTGATGCTCATCACATCCTTGGTGGGCATGTTCCTCGCGACCCGCGCCGGGGTGCCGTGGACGGTGCTGGTGTTCGGTAATCTGGGGATCGCCCTGTGTGCCGGTGGCGCGGCGGCGGTCAATCATGTGGTGGACCGGCGGATCGATGCGGTCATGGCCCGGACTCACAAGCGGCCGCTGGCTGAAGGCCGGGTGTCACCCGCAGCAGCGTTGACCTTTGCCTTGGTGCTGGCGCTGCTCGGTCAGGCGTTGTTGCTGGCGTTCACCAATCCGCTGACTGCCTGGTTGACCCTGGCCTCCCTGCTCGGCTATGCAGTGGTCTACACCGGTTTCCTGAAACGCGCGACGCCGCAGAACATCGTCATCGGCGGCCTGGCCGGCGCTGCCCCGCCGCTGCTGGGCTGGACCGCCGCGACCGGCCATATCGGAGCCGAGCCGTTGCTGCTGGTGCTGATCATCTTCGCCTGGACCCCGCCACACTTCTGGGCCTTGGCCATTCACCGCAAAGAGGAGTACGCCAAGGCCGACATTCCGATGCTGCCGGTGACCCATGGCGAACACTACACCAAAGTCCATATCCTGCTTTACACCTTCGCGCTGCTGGCGGTCAGCCTGATGCCGTATGTGATCCACATGAGTGGCGTGCTCTACCTCGTTTGTGCCTTGGGACTGGGCGCGAGGTTTCTGCAATGGGCCGTGGTGCTGTACCGTGGCACTCGGCCGCACGCGGCGATCAACACGTTCAAGTACTCTATTTACTACTTGTTCCTGCTGTTTATCGCGCTGCTCGTAGACCACTACTTACTGTTGAACCTATGACTCGAACTCAGAAAACCGTCTTCATCCTCGTTGCCCTGATCGCGCTTGTGCTGGGCCTGACCGTCAACAAAGTGCTGTCCGGCAAGGGCCAGGGTGACCCGACGGCGCTGATCGACGCCGGGATCATCCTGTTGCCGCAAAGCCGCAGCCTGCCGAGCGTGACGATGACCGACCAGGACGGCAAACCGGTGGCGGTCAACGAGCTGAAAGACAAGTGGAGTCTGTTGTTTTTCGGCTACACCTTCTGCCCGGACATCTGCCCGACCACCCTCGCCCAACTGCGCCAGATCAAAAGCGAACTGCCGCCGGAAGCGGCGGCCAGGTTGCAGATCATCCTGGTCAGCGTCGACCCGAACCGCGACACGCCCAAGCAGCTCAAACAATATCTGGGTTACTTCGACCCGCAGTTCCAGGGACTGACCGCCTCTTCGGTGGAAGACATCCAGAAACTCGCCAACGCGGTAAGCATTCCGTTTATTCCGGCGGACACCAGCAAGCCTGACTACACGGTCGACCACAGCGGCAATCTCGCGGTGATCGGGCCGGACGGGACGCAGCGTGGGTTCATTCGCGCGCCGCTGAACAACGTGAAGTTGGTAGCGCAGTTGCCGGTGATGCTTAAACGCCAATAGCTTTTTGAGGCACAAAAAAAGATCGCAGCCTGCGGCAGCTCCTACAGAATCAGGTCGATACCGATGCCTGTGTAGGAGCTGCCGAAGGCTGCGATCTTTTACTTTTGATCTCTAGATCAGAACGCCGGCAATACCGCGCCTTTGTACTTCTCGAGAATGAACGCTTTCACCTCCGGGCTGTGCAGCGCAGCGACCAGTTTCTTCATCGCGTCGCTGTCCTTGTCGTCCGGACGGGCCACCAGGATGTTCACGTAAGGCGAGTCGTTGCCTTCGATGACCAGCGCATCCTTGGACGGATCAAGCTTGGCTTCCAGCGCGTAGTTGGTGTTGATCAGAGCCAGGTCGACCTGGGTCAGCACACGCGGGATGGTCGCGGCTTCCAGTTCACGGAACTTCAGGTCCTTGGCGTTCTCGGTGATGTCCTTGATGGTCGACAGGATGTTGTTCGAATCCTTCAACTTGATCAGGCCAGCCTTCTGCAGCAGCAACAGCGCACGGCCGCCGTTGGTGGCGTCGTTCGGGATCACCACGTTGGCGCCGCCAGGCAGTTCGGCCAGGGTTTTGTACTTGCTGGAGTAAGCGCCCAGCGGTTCCAGGTGCACACCGGCAACAGCAACCAGATGGGTGCCCTTGGCTTTGTTGAACTCATCCAGGTACGGCTGGTGCTGGAAGAAGTTGGCGTCCAGACGCTTCTCGGCGACCTGCACGTTCGGCTGGATGTAGTCGGTGAAGACTTTGACTTTCAGGTCCACGCCTTCTTTGGCCAAGGCCGGTTTCACGAACTCGAGGATTTCCGCATGCGGAACCGGAGTCGCGGCGACGGTCAGGGTTTCAGCAGCCTGGGCAGAGAACGCGGCAACGGCAGCGAACGCGACGAGTAGTTTTTTCATTCAGCTAACTCCTTGTGGGTACCCGCTTGCGGCGCCCGTGTGGCGCCTGCCAGCGAATGGCCGGCTCATGTCTTGATTACGAGAACTGTTATTTACGCGAGAAATGTACGACCAGCCTGTCGCCAACCATCTGCAGAACCTGCACCAGCACCAGCAACAGCACCACGGTGACGATCATCACATCGGTCTGGAAACGCTGGTAGCCGAAACGGATCGCCAGGTCGCCCAAACCACCGGCGCCGACCACACCGGCCATCGCCGTGTAGGACACCAGTGTAATCGCCGTCACCGTAATCGCCGCGTAGATACCCGGACGGGCTTCTGGCAGCAAGGCGTTGATGATGATTTGCCTGGTGGTCGCGCCCATGGCCTGGGTCGCTTCGATGATGCCGCGATCGACTTCACGCAGGGCGGTTTCCACCAGTCGCGCGAAGAACGGCGTGGCGCCTACCACCAGCGGTGGAATCGCGCCCGCAACGCCGAGCGAAGTGCCGGTGATCAATACCGTGAACGGGATCATCACGATAAGCAGAATGATGAACGGCAGCGAACGCAGGATGTTCACCGCCAGCGACATCAATGCGTAGGCCGCTCGGTTTTCGAGCAACTGTCGCGGGCTGCACAGGAACAGCAGCACACCCAGCGGCAGGCCGAGCAAGATAGTGAACAACAGCGAACCACCGAGCATCTGCATCGTGTCGCTGGAGGCCAGCCCGATTTCCAGCCAGTCGATGTTCTTGAAGAACGCTTTGATTGTTTCTACTGCAGCGTCATACGTTTCCATTAGCGCAGCACCTCCATGTGGACGTCAGCCGCAGTGAAGAGGCCGAACGCCGCCTCCATGTCGCCGCCGGTGACGGCCAGGGTCAATTGCCCGTAAGGAACGTCTTTGATGCGGTCGATACGACCGGCCAGGATGCTGTAGTCCACGCCGGTTTCCCTCGCGACGGTACCGAGCAATGGCGCGTAGGTCGCTTCGCCCTGGAAGGTCAGACGCACGATACGGCCCGGCACGTGAGCGAAGTCATCGCGCTGTTCGCTTTCGTCGATCTGCTCGCTTTCCTGCACGAAACGCTTGGTGGTCGGGTGCTTGGGATGCAGGAACACCTCGGCCACCGAGCCTTGCTCGACAATCACGCCTGCGTCCATCACGGCCACTTGGTCGCAAACGCGGCGGATCACGTCCATCTCGTGGGTGATCAGCACGATGGTCAGCTTCAGCTCGCGATTGATCTCGGCCAGCAATTGCAGGACCGATGCGGTGGTCTGCGGGTCCAGGGCGCTGGTGGCTTCGTCGCACAGCAGGATTTTCGGCTTGGTCGCCAGGGCGCGGGCGATGCCGACGCGCTGCTTCTGGCCACCGGACAACTGCGCCGGGTACTTCCTGGCATGGTCGGACAAACCCACCGGGCCAACAGTTCGGCCACACGCTGGTCAATCTCGCTGCGGGACAACTCACCGGCCAGGGTCAGCGGCAGCGCGACGTTGTCGGCCACAGTCTTGGACGCCAGCAGGTTGAAGTGCTGGAAAATCATCCCGACTTGCTGACGGAAACGTCGCAGGCTATTGGCATCCAGCGCGGTGACTTCTTCGCCATCGACGAAGATTTTGCCGCCACTGGACTCTTCCAGGCGATTGATCAGACGCAGCAGGGTACTTTTTCCCGCACCGGAATGACCGATCAGGCCGAAGACCTGACCGTTCTCAATCGTCAGACTGGTCGGATGCAGGGCGGGAATATCCTTACCGGCGACGCGGTAAGTCTTATGGACGTTTTGAAACTCGATCACGTAGCGAACCTTGTGGGGCGCGTTGGAAAAGGATCAGCGGTTAGCCGGGCGCGCATTTTAGCCTGTCCGTATAGAGGTTATTAGCATTTATTCCGCATTCAACCTTTCATTTGGAAATAACGCGATCAAAGGTCATAAAAAAGGAACGGCTAAAAACCTCATCAGTCACTAATTAGGCAACTCGAAAACGCCCCCGGTGCCGTGCCTGGGGAATTGCTCAAGAGTCCTGGCTACGGCGGGAATCGCAACGAGGAGTTTACGTCTGATGAGTACCAAAAAGCCTGCCGCCCCCAAAAGCGCACTGGCCGGGACCGACACCCTGGACCGCGGCAACACCAACGCCAAGCTCGACAGCCTGGAACAATTTCGCTCCGATGCCACTGAACAGGCGCTACGCACCAACCAGGGCGTGAAGGTTTCGGATAACCAGAACACCTTGAAGGTCGGCGCCCGCGGGCCGTCGCTGCTGGAAGACTTCATCATGCGTGAAAAGATCACGCATTTTGACCATGAGCGCATCCCGGAGCGCATCGTTCATGCCCGTGGCACCGGCGCCCATGGTTACTTCCAGACCTACGAAAACCATTTCGCCCTGACCAAGGCTGGCTTCCTACAGGATCCGGGCAAGAAAACCCCGGTATTCACTCGTTTCTCTACCGTTCAAGGCCCCCGCGGGTCAGGCGATACCGTGCGGGACGTACGAGGTTTCGCCGTGAAGTTCTTCACTGACGAAGGCAACTTCGACCTGGTGGGCAACAACATGCCGGTGTTCTTCATTCAGGACGCGATCAAGTTTCCCGACTTCGTCCACGCGGTAAAACCCGAGCCCCACAACGAGATGCCGACTGGCGGCTCGGCCCATGACACGTTCTGGGACTTCGTGTCCCTGCAACCCGAGTCGGCACACATGGTCATCTGGACGATGTCCGACCGGGCGATCCCGAAAAGCCTGCGCAGCATGCAGGGCTTCGGCATCCACACCTTTCGGTTGATCAATGCCGAAGGCAAATCACGCTTCGTCAAATTTCACTGGCGCCCCACTGCCGGCACTTGCTCGCTGGTGTGGGATGAAGCGCAGAAACTCGCCGGTAAAGACACTGACTTCCACCGTCGCGATCTCTGGGAGGCCATCGAGGCCGGGGACTACCCGGAATGGGAACTTGGCGTACAAATCATCGAGGAAGAAAACGAACATAGCTTCGACTTCGACATCCTCGACCCGACCAAACTGATCCCGGAAGAAATCGTCCCGATCACACCGCTGGGCAAAATGGTCCTTAACCGTAACCCGGACAATTTTTTCGCCGAAACCGAGCAGGTAGCGTTTTGCCCGGGACACATCGTGCCGGGCATCGACTTCTCCAACGATCCACTGCTGCAAGGTCGGCTGTTTTCCTACACCGACACGCAAATCAGCCGACTCGGCGGGCCGAACTTTCACGAGATTCCGATCAACCGTCCGCTGGCACCGTTCCACAACGGCCAGCGGGATGCGTTGCACCGCACCACCATCGACAAGGGTCGCGCGTCCTACGAGCCCAACTCGATTGATGGCGGTTGGCCGAAAGAAACCCCGGCGGCGGCGAAGGACGGCGGCTTCGAGACGTACCCGGAACGCATCGACGCCAACAAGATCCGGCAGCGCAGCGAGTCGTTCAGCGATCACTTTTCCCAGGCGCGGTTGTTCTTCAAGAGCATGAGCAAGCACGAGCAGGAACACATCATCTCGGCTTACAGCTTCGAGTTGGGCAAGGTTGAGCGGTTGTGGATTCGTGAGCGGCAAGTTAACGAGATCCTCGCCAATATCGACCTGGAACTGGCCAAGCGTGTGGCGCAGAACCTGGGGCTGCCGGCGCCGAAGGCCGGGACTGTTGATGTGCGTAAAACGTCGCTGGATCATTCGCCGGCGCTGAGTCAGGCCAATTTGCTGCCAGAAAACATCAAAACCCGGAAAGTGGCGATTCTTGCGGCCAACGGCGTCGATGGTGCAGCGATCGAGGCGATGAAGAAAGCGCTGGCCGCCGAGGGTGCTCATGCCAAATTGCTTGGGCCGACTTCAGCGCCGGTTACAACCGCCGATGGCAAAGCACTGCCGGTGGATGCGTCGATGGAGGGTCTGCCGTCGGTGGCGTTCGATGCGGTGTTCGTGCCGGGTGGCTCGGCGTCGATCAAGGCGTTGAGCGGTGATGGCGTGGCGTTGCATTACTTGCTGGAGGCCTACAAGCATCTGAAGGCAATCGCGCTGCATGGCGAAGCCAGGCAATTGCTGGATGTGTTGAAACTGGAAGCGGATGCCGGATTGATCGTTGGCGCGGATGCCAAGCTGTTCAAGGCATTTTTTGCCGCCATCGGGCAGCATCGGGTGTGGGACAGGGAGCCCAGGGCCAAGGCGATTCCGGCTTAAGTTTTTTATTGATCGCAAAGGCGCCATCGCGGGCAAGCCTTGCTCCTACGGGTTCGCGTTGTTCACATAATTAGCGAACGCCGCGGACCTGTGGGAGCAAGGCTTGCCCGCGATGCTTTTCAGGGTTTACGCGGGCTTAGAACGATCTGCGCCGGAACATTGCGCAAAATCTGTTTTTCCAGCTTCAAATCGAAATCCGAATCGAGCTTCTTCACGCGCTTGGTGAGCAGAGTGGCCAACCACGGGTAATCCTGGGTACGCGGCGCCTGAATGCTCACGGCGCATTCATAATTCACAACATCGGCGGCGATAGCGTCCAGTTGATGACGAAGCTTGCTCATATCGGTGAGGTTCAACGCCACCGTGGTGCTTTCAGCCGTCGGGTCGATGACTTTGGCTTTCGGCTTGGCTTCAGCCGCCATCAGCGCTGCTTCAGCCTTGTCCAGCTCAGCCTTGCGCGCATTGACGATGGCGTTGTTAACCCCACCGGTCAGCGCCGGGGCCTTGGGCATCAATGCCCGTGCACGGCTCAGGGCGGTCGCGGCAGCGTTTACATCGCCTTTTTGCAACACGATCTGGCTGCGTTGCAAATAGGCTTCGGCCAGTTGCCGTTGGTACTGCACAAGGCTTGGGTCGTCGGGCGACTGGGCCTGCAAGGCCGCCAGTTGATCTTCGGCGGTGGCCAGCTCGCTGCTGGCCAGGTTTTGTTCCAGCTGTGCGATGGCCGTGGCCCGTGCATCGGGGGCATCGGTGGCCGCCGGTGGCGTGCTTTGGCAGGCGCCCAGCAGCAGAGAAAATGCGACAAGGAGCAGATAACGGGAGGCGAACGACTTCATTCCTGCGACTCTCTATTTGCGCAAAAAACGAGCAAGTCTACACCCCTCGACGGGGCAGGACAAAACTCAGCAGAAACAGTGCGGCGGCCGTCACAACAATCGACGGGCCCGCCGGGGTGTCCTTGAACCATGACAACGCCAGCCCGCCACACACCGCGAGCATGCCCAGCAGGCTCGCGCCCAGTGCCATCTGCTCCGGTGAGCGGGCGTGACGTTGTGCCGCAGCCGCCGGGATGATCAACAACGAAGTAATCAGCAACACACCGACGATCTTCATCGCTACGGCAATCACTACGGCGATCAGCAACATCAGCGTCAGGCGCAACGCCGCCACCGGCAAACCTTCCACCGTGGCCAACTCTTCGTGCACGGTGATCGCCAGCAATGGCCGCCACAACGTCACCAGCAACGCCAGCACCGCCGCGCTGCCACCGAGGATCCAGGCCAGGTCGGTCGGGCTGATCGCCAGCAGGTCGCCAAACAAATAAGCCATCAGGTCGATCCGCACTTCATGCATGAAGCTTAGTACCACCAGGCCCAGCGAGAGCGTACTCGGTGCGAGAATTCCCAAAAGCGTGTCAGACGCCAGCGGCTGGCGCTGCTGCAAAGTCACCAGCAACACTGCCAGCAGCAGGCAACCGACGGTCACCGCCACGGTCGGGCTCACATCCAGCAGAAAGCCCAGGGCCACGCCCAGTAGCGCGGCGTGGGACAAGGTATCGCCGAAGTAGGCCATACGGCGCCAGACCACGAACGAACCCAACGGGCCCGCGACCAGGGCCAGGGCCAGACCTGCAAGCAGGGCGTAGAGCAGAAAATCAGCCATGCTTGCAGCTATCTCCATGAACGTGGGGTGGGGCCGACGCGGTCGCGCTGACCACCGAACCATGCAGGTCATGAGCATGGTCGTGATGGTGGTGATAAATCGCAAGGCTTTGTGCGTTCTTGCCGAAAAGCTCGACGAAAGCGGGATCGCCGCTGACGTGTTCCGGGTGCCCGGAGCAGCAGACGTGGCGATTCAGGCAAACCACCTGGTCGGTGGTGCTCATCACCAGGTGCAAATCGTGGGAAACCATCAACACGCCGCAACCGTGACGGTCGCGCAGACGCGTGATCAGGCTGTACAGGTCGGCCTGACCCGCCACATCGACGCCTTGCACCGGTTCATCGAGCACCAGTAGTTCCGGCTCACGCAACAATGCCCGGGCCAGTAGCACACGCTGCATTTCGCCACCAGACACCGTTTGCACCGGGCTGTCGATCACCTGCTCGGCGCCGACTTCCTTGAGGGCCGCCAACGCCCGCGCCCGGTCCACGCCGGGCACCAGGCGCAGAAAGCGCAGTACCGAGAGTGGCAGGGTTGGATCGACATGAAGTTTTTGCGGCATGTAGCCAACGCGCAGTTTCGGCTTGCGCCAGACACTGCCGCTGTCCGGTTTCAACAGGCCGAGTACGGCGCGCACCAGAGTGGTTTTGCCAGCGCCGTTGGGGCCGATCAGGGTCACGATCTGCCCAGGTTCGACGCTCAGATCAATGTTTTCCAGGACGTTTTGCCCGGCAAACGTGACGGCAACCTGCTCAAGACGGATCAGCGCGTTGCTCATCAAGCCCCCTGGCAACCCGAGCAGAGCCCGACCACTTCAACGGTCTGGGCCTCCACGACAAATCCGACATCTTTGGCGCTGAAGACAATCGCGTCGCTGATGGATTTTTGTTCAAGTTCAATCGCAGCGTGGCATTCGCGGCAGATCAGGAACTGACCCTGGTGGGCGTGCTCCGGGTGATTGCAGCCAACGAAGGCGTTCAACGACGAGATGCGGTGCACAAGGCCGTTATCCAGCAGGAAATCCAGCGCCCGGTATACGGTCGGTGGCGCGGCGCGTCGGCCATCCTGCTCGCTGAGTACCGCCAGAATGTCGTAGGCGCCCAGCGGCTTGTGGCTTTGCCAGACCAGTTCCAGCACCCGTCGGCGCAGGGCGGTCAGGCGCAACCCCTGACGTGCGCACAAGGCATCGGCCTCAGACAATGCGCTATGAACGCAATGAGAGTGGTCGTGGGGACGGCTGGCAATCGGTGTTTTAGGCATGAGCGGCGACGAGTTTTGTGAGAGACGTTATTATGTTACTCGTTCTCGCCTCTTCGAGTGGTCATCGTGTCCCGACTTTTTTCTATTCCTGTCGCATTTATCGCAAGTTTCCTGTTGATCGGCTCGGCGCAAGCAGAAGTCAAAGTGCTCACCAGCATCAAGCCGCTGCAGTTGATTGCGGCGGCAGTGCAGGACGGCGTGGCGATTCCGGAAGTGTTGCTGCCGCCAGGGGCTTCGCCGCATAACTACGCCTTGCGCCCTTCCGATGTACGCAAGGTGCAGTCGGTCGATCTGGTGTACTGGATCGGTCCGGACATGGAAGGTTTCCTGCCGCGCGTGCTGAAAGGTCGCACGCTGCCCACCGTAGCCGTGCAGGATTTGCCTGGCATGAAGCTGCGACACTTCGCCGAAGATAGCCAATCTCACGCCGAAGATGCCGACGAACATGACCACGATCATCGCCCGGGCACCCTGGACGCACATTTGTGGCTGTCGCCGATCAACGCTCGGGTGATCGCCACGAAAATGGCCACCGACCTGAGTGCCGCCGATCCCGACAATGCGGCGCGCTATCAGAGCAACCTCAAGGCGTTCGATGAGCGTCTGGATGCATTGGACCTACGCCTGAAGGCTCGCCTGGCAGGCATCGCCGGTAAGCCTTACTTCGTGTTCCACGAAGCGTTCGACTACTTCGAAGACGCTTACGGCCTCAAGCACACCGGCGTGTTCAGCGTCGCCGCTGAAGTCCAGCCTGGCGCCCAGCATGTCGCGGCGATGCGCACGCGATTGCAGGAAGTCGGCAAGACTTGCGTGTTCAGCGAACCGCCGCTGCGGCCACGTCTGGCGGAAACCCTGGTGGCCGGCCTGCCGGTGAAACTGGCGGAACTGGATGCACTGGGCGGCTACACCCCGGCGACCGCTCAGGGGTATGAACAGGTACTGGAGAAGTTGGGGAATGATTTGGCGGGGTGCCTGGAGTCGTTGTAACCCCATAAAAAGATCGCAGCCTTCGGCAGCTCCTACACCGATCTCCGTAGGAGCTGCCGAAGGCTGCGATCTTTTGATTTTTAAAGGGCAAACGGCAACGGATTACTCACCTTCTGCCGCTGCGCCAAGCGCAGCTGAAACTCCATCGGATCGTGAATCAACACATCCTGTCCGGCGAAGGACTCGGCGGCAATCAACCGCGACAGCCAGAACCGCACGCACGCCACGCGCAGCATGGTCGGCCACAATTCGGCCTCGGCCGCAGTAAACGGGCGCAGCGCCGCATAGGCGCCCAACAAGGCCCGGGCTCGCGGCCCGTCGATCAAGCCTTGTTCGTCCGAACACCAATCATTCAGGGCAATCGCCACGTCGTACAACATCGGCCCGGAACAGGCGTTGTAGAAGTCGATCAACCCGGTCAGGTGCGTGCCTTCGAACATCGCGTTGTCGCGGAACAGGTCGGCGTGGATGTTCGCCCGTGGCAGCGCCAGAATTTTCTCTTTCCGCTGAGTGATTTCATCCAGCGCCCGTTGCAACAGATCGCTTTGCTCAGCGTTCAGGTGCGAGAGCAACTGCGTGCCCTCCTCCAGCATCCAGTCCAGGCCACGATCCGTCTTGCGCTTTATCATGTTGGCCTGGGTCGCCAGGTGCAGATGGCCGAGGAGCTCGCCCACTTGTGAACAATGCTGGGCGTTGGCATCCTTGATGTGCTTGCCGGCCAGACGCGGCTGCAACAGCGCCGGCTTGCCCGCCAATTCGCGCAAGGCCACGCCGTCGGTGGTGCGCAGCGCGTACGGCACTGGCAAGTCGGCATCGTGCAACACGTCGAGCAGTTCGATGAAGAACGGCATTTCCTGAACCGGGCCGCGCTCGACCAGGGTCAGGACAAACTCGCCCTTCTCCAGGCTGATAAAAAAATTGGTGTTTTCGCTACCGGCAGCAATCCCCTGGAAATCGAGCAGGCGGCCGAGCCCGTACGGGGCGAGAAAGGTTTCCAGCTCGGGCCGAGCCAGGGGGTAAACACAGACATGGTTAAAAACTGCTCAGTTCGGGCGCCGCGATCGAGCCGGCGCCAATTAAAATTAATAAACTACTTCCACTCAAAAATTTTCCACGACGGAATCAACATATCCGGCTGGTCCGAGCGGATGAAGTTTGCATCGGTCCCGTCCGCGCGCACCAGAAAATATGGCGGTGCGCCCTTGGGCGTGACCTTGATCGCATACAGGAAGCCGTTTTGGCGGTATTCCTGAATGACCTTGTCCCCTTCCGTGTGGATCGTGACTTCCGGCTCAGCCTTTGATACATCGTCCGCCGCCATGACGGCTAACGGAACGGCTGCAAACAACCCAGCCAGCAACAGGCGATTTAGTGTGCGCATGATAACCTTGTCCCTTTGTCGTCAACGGTCCCGCTATTCTAGCGCCGGACCCGCCGAAAAGGTTGATCCTGCTCATGAGCCAAGCCCCCCTCGTCCTGGTGGACGGTTCTTCTTACCTGTACCGCGCCTTTCATGCACTGCCACCGCTGACCACCTCCAAAGGCCTGCCGACCGGCGCGGTCAAGGGTGTGTTGAACATGCTCAAGAGTCTGCGCAAGCAGTACCCGGACAGCCCGTTCGCCGTGGTGTTCGACGCCAAGGGTGGGACGTTTCGCGATGACATGTACGCCGAATACAAGGCCAACCGTCCGAGCATGCCCGACGACATGCGCGTGCAGATCGAACCGCTGCACCAAAGCGTGATCGCCCTGGGCTTCCCGTTGCTGTGCGTCGAAGGCGTCGAGGCCGATGACGTGATCGGCACCCTGGCCCGCAGCAGCGCGGCCGCCGACCGCCCGGTGGTGATCTCCACCGGCGACAAAGACATGGCGCAACTGGTCGACGGGCACATTACCTTGGTCAATACCATGACCGGTAGCAGCATGGACGTGGAGGGCGTGAAGGAGAAATTCGGCGTCGCTCCCGAGCAGATCATCGATTATCTGGCGCTGATGGGCGATTCGTCCGACAACATTCCGGGCGTTCCGGGCATTGGCCCAAAGACCGCCTCCGGCCTGCTGGTGGGCGTGAACGGCGGCCTGACCGAGCTCTATGCGCAGCTCGACATTGTCCCGACCCTGCCGATTCGCGGCGCCAAGACCCTGCCGGCCAAGCTGGAAGAGCACAAGGAGATGGCGTTCCTGTCCTATAAGCTGGCGACCATCAAGATCGACGTGCCGCTGGATATCGGCCTCGACGACCTGCAAATGGGCCAACCGGATCACGACAAACTTGCCGAGCTCTACACCCTGCTCGAGTTCAGGAGCTGGTTCGACGATAACCAGCGCGACGCCAAGCGTTCCGGCCAGGCAGTTGTCGCGCCGGTGGCTGAAGAAGCCGCCGTCGAAGCCGAACTCAACTACACGACGATCCTCACTCAGGCAGATTTCGATCTCTGGCTGAAGAAGTTGAACGACGCCAAATTGATGGCCTTCGACACCGAAACCACCGGCGTCGATGCGCAGCAGGCGCAACTGGTGGGCCTGTCGTTTGCGGTACAAGCCAACGAAGCCGCCTACATCCCGTTGACTCACTCCTACATGGGCGTGCCGGAGCAACTGGATCGCGACACCGTGCTTCGGGCACTGAAACCGATCCTCGAAGATCCGAGCAAGCTCAAGGTCGGCCAGCACGCCAAGTTCGACATGAACATCCTGGCCAACTGTGCCATCGGTGGCGACCAGAGTTGCGGCATCACCGTGCAAGGCATCGCCTTCGACACCATGCTCGAATCCTACGTGCTGGACTCCACCGCGACCCGCCACGACATGGACAGCCTGGCGCTCAAGTACCTGAATCACACGACCACCAGCTTTACCGACATTGCCGGCAAAGGTGCCAAGCAGCTGACGTTTGACCAGATTGCCCTGGAACTGGCCGGACCGTACGCCGCTGAAGACGCTGATGTGACCCTGCGCCTGCATCAAACCTTGCAGGCCAAGCTCAATGCGATCCCAAGCCTGAGCAAGGTCTTGAGCGAAATCGAAATGCCGCTGGTACCGGTACTGGCGCGGATTGAGCGTCAGGGCGCGCTGGTCGATGCCGAACTGCTGGGTATTCAGAGCATTGAGCTGGGCAAGAAGATGGTCGAGCTGGAACGTGAGGCATTTGTCCTCGCCGGCGAAGAATTCAACCTGGGCTCGCCGAAGCAATTAGGCGCGATCCTGTACGAAAAGCTCGGCCTGCCGATCCTCAGCAAAACCGCCAAAGGCCAGGCGTCCACCGCCGAAGCAGTATTGGCGGAGCTGGCCGATCAGGATTTCCAACTGCCCAAGGTGCTGATGCAGTACCGCTCGATGAGCAAGCTGAAAAGCACCTACACCGACCGCTTGCCGGAGCAGATCAACCCACGCACCGGACGGATTCATACGTCTTATCATCAAGCCGTCGCCGCGACCGGGCGTTTGTCCTCCAGTGACCCGAACCTGCAGAACATTCCGATCCGTACCGCCGAAGGTCGGCGGATTCGTCAGGCGTTTATCGCGCCAAAAGGCTACAAACTGCTGGCGGCGGACTACTCGCAGATCGAACTGCGGATCATGGCTCACCTGGCCAAGGACGAAGGCTTGCTGCACGCCTTTCGCAACGACCTGGACGTGCACAAGGCCACTGCCGCCGAAGTCTTCGGGGTCGAACTGATGGCCGTCACCACCGATCAGCGGCGCAGCGCCAAGGCGATCAACTTCGGACTGATCTACGGCATGAGCGCTTTTGGCCTGGCCAAGCAGATCGGTGTTGATCGCAAACAGTCCCAGGCGTACATCGATCGCTATTTCGCCCGCTATCCTGGCGTTCTCGAGTACATGGAACGCACCCGCACCCAGGCTGCCGAGCAGGGTTTCGTCGAAACCATTTTCGGCCGTCGCCTGTACCTGCCGGATATCAACGCAAAAAACCCGGCCCTGCGCAAAGGCGCCGAACGCACGGCGATCAACGCCCCGATGCAAGGCACCGCGGCAGACATCATCAAGAAAGCCATGGTGGCGGTGGATAACTGGCTGACGTCGTCAGGCCTGGACGCCAAAGTCATCCTGCAGGTACACGATGAATTGGTGCTTGAAGTGCGTGAGGATCTGGTTGATCAGGTACGTGAAGAAATTCGCGCCCACATGAGTAACGCCGTGAAGCTGGATGTTCCGCTTCTGGTAGAGGTTGGCGTAGGCAATAACTGGGATGAGGCTCACTGAGCCGCCTGAAAAGGGGCGTTTCTGCTGCGGCATGGTGCCGCGGCAGAATCTGGCGAAGGGCTATTAGTTCGGAAAATGCTTCGGGTTATTCCAAAGGCATTTTAAAATTTTCTGAACTAATTCCGCGATCCGCAACTCAGAGTAACTGAATGGCTGGTGAAGCCCTTCGATGCTCCTATGTTGTGTTAAGTGTTGGCAGATATCTGGACCCCGCCCTAGCGGTCCGGAACTTGAACCCCGGAACTTCCCCCTCCCCATACGAAGTCCGGGGTTTTTTTTGCCTGCAAGAAAGCCTTACTCGGCAATCTCGGCGCCTTTGTCTGCCAATTCCATCCAGCCTGCCAATACAGTGTAGGCGTCTTCCAGGCCCAAGCGTTTTGGTGCCGAAAACAGCTGGATGGTAATCGTATCGCCCCAACCCTTACGGATATCGGCCTGCACTTTGAGCAGCACGTTTTTCGCCGCGCCGTAGGTCAGCTTGTCGGCCTTGGTCAGCAAAATGTGCATCGGCATGCCGCTGGCGACTGCCCAGTCGAGCATCAACAAATCGAAGTCGGTCATTGGATGACGGATGTCCATCATCAGGATCAGACCTTTCAAACTCTCGCGACCGCCCAGGTAAGCTTCCAGGTGACGCTGCCAATGCAGCTTCAGCGGGATCGGTACTTTTGCATAACCGTAGCCTGGAAGGTCGACCAGACGACGATCATCGTCTAGCTTGAAGAAGTTCAACAACTGCGTGCGACCCGGAGTTTTCGAGGTCCGCGCCAGGCTGGCATGAGTCAGGGTGTTCAGCGCGCTGGATTTACCAGCGTTGGAACGCCCGGCAAAGGCTACTTCAAAGCCTTCGTCGTCCGGACATTGGTCGACTTTGGCAGCGCTGAGCATGAAGGTGGACTGTTGGCACAGGCCGAGGATGGGGTTCTTGAGTTGCATGGGATTTCCGATGTGGGCGGCGCCGGGAATGGACGCGGCAAGCGGTGTCGTTTCCGTTTCAGTGACGCCAGTATATAATGCCGCAGATTTTGTGTGCGCTTTGTCCCAGCGTAGGATGAAGTTCACGAGAGCGATAGACCTTGATTGCGCACTAGAACGCAGAACGCTCTCAACCCTGAAAAGGTCGTTTTATGACGAAATGGCTGCTAGCTGCCGGGGTCTTGATGCCGCTTTACAGCGCGCAGGCTACACAGGATCCGGAAGCTGTGTACAACCGTGTTTGTGGTGCCTGTCATTCCGGCCAACTACCCATGGCGCCTCAAAAGGGCGATCAGGATGCTTGGACGCCGAGGTTGGCGAAAGGTATGGAGACGCTGGTGCAACACGTGACCCAGGGTTTCAAGGCGATGCCGCCGCGTGGTTTGTGCATGGACTGCAGTGCCGAGGATTACCAAGCCATCATCCACTGGATGAGCGAGTAAGCCCGGCCCATAACTCTTTAACCCTTAGCCGTAGTTGGATTAGCTGATGAACAAATTGATCGTGAGTCTGCTGTTGACCGTGGGGATCTCCGGCATTGCCCATGCTGCAGGTGATGCAACTGCTGGTCAGGCGAAAGCCGCAGTATGTGGCGCCTGTCATGGCCCGGATGGCAACAGCATGGCGCCTAACTTTCCGAAACTGGCAGGTCAGGGCGAGCGTTATCTGAACAAGCAGTTGCACGACATCAAGTCCGGCAAACGTACGGTACTGGAAATGACCGGCCTGCTGACCAACCTGAGCGATCAGGACCTGGCCGATATCGCCGCTTACTTCTCCAGCCAGAAAGGCAGCGTTGGCGCCGCCGACCCTAAAGTCGTGGCTCGCGGTGAAGCGCTGTTCCGTGGTGGCGACCTGACCAAGAACATGCCGGCCTGCACCGGTTGCCACTCGCCGAATGGCGCAGGCAACGCCGCCGCCGGCTTCCCGCACCTGGGTGGCCAGCATGCTCAATACGTCGCCAAGCAACTGACCGACTTCCGAAAAGAAGAAGGCGGCCGGACCAACGATGGCGATACCAAAATCATGCAAACCATCGCCAAGAAAATGAGCGACGAAGAAATTGCAGCGGTGTCCAGCTACATTCAAGGCCTGCACTAAGGCCTGCGGATCGAGCGTTGCGGGCGATGGACATCTCCTGCAACGTTAACGCTCGATTAATCCGTCGATGCAAGCATAAAAAGGGTGGCTTTGGCCGCCCTTTTTTGTGGCCGCTGCCGTTACACTACAGAACTCAAGCCCGCCATGACCTGTCTGAAAACAGGCCGCGCGAGGCGACCCAATTTGTCCAGGAGTAAAGCATGCGTAATCTGATCATCAGCGCCGCACTCGTCGCTGCCAGCCTGTTCGGCATGACCGCACAAGCCGCTGAAGCACCCGCCGCACCTTATGTTGAACTGACCAATCCTGTCCCGGTGGCTGTCCCTGGCAAAATCGAAGTGGTGGAGCTGTTCTGGTATGGCTGCCCGCATTGCTATGCATTCGAGCCAGTGATCAATCCCTGGGTCGCGAAACTGCCTTCCGACGTGAACTTCGTACGTATTCCAGCCATGTTCGGCGGCCCTTGGGATGCTCACGGTCAAATGTTCCTGACCCTGGAAGCCATGGGCGTTGAGAGCAAGGTTCACTCCGCCGTGTTCGAAGCGATCCAGAAAGAACACAAGCGCCTGACCACGCCAGAAGAAATGGCAGAGTTCCTGGCCACTCAGGGCGTCGACAAGGACAAGTTCCTGGCCACCTTCAACTCCTTCGCCATCAAAGGCAAAGTCGTCCAGGCCAAAGAACTGGCGAAGAAGTATGAGATCTCCGGCGTTCCAACCATGATCGTCAACGGCAAGTATCGCTTTGACGTGGGCTCCGCCGGCGGCGCCGAGCAAGCCCTGCAATTGGCCGACAAACTGGTCGCCCAAGAGCGAGCGGCTAACAAGGCTGCTGCCAACTAAGCGCGGCCCCTGCCATGCGCCGCTGGGGTACTGAACGCGTGGTTGGCCTGCATGAACCGCAGATCAACACGCATCACCTGGAATCGACGGGCCTGCCCGCAGACAGTCGTCTGCGCTTGCTCAGCTTCAATATCCAGGTAGGCATCAGTACCGAGCGCTATCGGCACTATCTGACCCGTGGCTGGCAACACCTGTTGCCGCACACCGGGCGTGCCGACAACCTGCAAAAATCGGCAATCTGCTCGGCGACTTCGATCTGGTCGCCTTGCAGGAAGCCGATGGCGGCAGCCTGCGATCAGGCTACGTCAATCAGGTCGAACACCTGGCCCAGCTCGGCGCCTTCCCTTACTGGTATCAACAACTCAATCGCAACCTCGGTCGCCTCGGCCAGCACAGCAATGGCGTGCTCAGCCGCCTGCGCCCATGGGCGATTGAAGACCATCCGCTACCGGGCCCGAAGGGTCGCGGGGCGATCCTGGTGCGTTTCGGCGAAGGTCCCGAGGCGTTGGTTGTCGTGATGATGCACCTGGCACTCGGCGCCCGCGTACGCAGCCTGCAACTGGCCTACATCCGCGAGTTGATCGGCGGCTACAAACACCAGGTGCTGATGGGCGACATGAACACCCACGCCAGTGATTTGCTGCAAAACTCTGCGCTGCGCGACCTCGGCCTGCTGGCGCCGCAACTGGAAGCGACGTTCCCCAGCTGGCGCCCGCAACGCTGCCTGGACCATATTCTGCTTAGCCCGACCTTGACCCTTGAAAGGGTCGAAGTGCTGGCACAACCGATTTCCGATCACCTGCCGGTCGCGGTAGAGATTCGTCTGCCGGGTTCGCTCACGGCCGATGCATTGCCCGCGTTGAGTCCTGCCCCTCGCGGATCCCATGAATGAGCGACGAAGCACAACGCTGGAAAGAGAAGTACCTCAAGAGCATCGAACAACAGGAAAAGCTCGAACGTCGTTGGGACGCCCGGCTCGACTTGCTGCGGCGCGGGCTGGTACGCAGCACCCTGGCGGCTGAGGGTACCGACCGCGCGGTTGACCTGTGCATGAAGGAAATGCGCGAAGTCGTGCGCAGCGATGACATGGATGCCGGCCTGGCGGCGTTGCTGCCACGCCTGGAAAAAGCCGTGCTCGACTCCGAGCAGCGCCGCGAAACCCGGGCGGATCAGGTCAGCGCTGCACTGAACGCGCTGGTCGCGCAGCTCCAGGCATTGCCATTGCCTCGGGAAGTCAGCCGCCCCCTCAAGACCTTTGCCAAACAACTGGACGGGCGCGTCGGCCAGGCCCGAGAGATTCCTTTGTTGCTCAGCGAACTGAGCGGCTTGCAAGGCAAAGCCCTGAACCAGTTGGAGAACCCGGCCGAACATGGTCGTCCAGGTTTACTGCAACGGTTGTTCGGCAATCGGGAAGCGCAAGAGTCAGCGCCACCGGTCGCTGCCCCCATCCCCCCACGCAGGCTCAGGCGCCGACCCAACAATCTGCTGAGCCGCCGTCTCCTGCTCCGGCCGAGGCACCGCAGCCAAAGGCTGAGCCCGCGCCAACCGTCCATGTGCCGCAAGAGATGCCGCCGACAGCCCAAGCAGCGCCGATCGCCGCCGCAATGCCAGAGCCACCGGAGCCGCTGCAATCACCGCCACCGATACCCGATGTCGTAACATTCGTCCCTCCGGTTCTGGAGCCGCAGATAGAGCGCGCGCCAACCCAAATCCCGGCTTCGCTGCCTGCCGCTGAACAGCCCCACGAAGCGATGCCATCGATCATCGCGCCTGCGGCGCCCGCGCAACCGGCCATTAACCCTGATGAACTGACTCCAGCGGCTGTTTCTGACACACCGGTATTCCTCGACAGCCTGCCCTTACCTTCAGCCATGGCGCAGGCACTGGCCGCGATTGATCCGGAACACCCCGAACAAGACATCCTCTACGCCCTGCCCGACTCACCGGAGCCGTCCTATAGCTCCGTCGCCGCGCACATTGAAGAAACACTGCTGGGCCTGCTCGACGACTTGACGCTGCCGGAACGCCATCGCCCACAAGCCGAGGCAATGCGCAGTCGCCTGCAAAATGGGCTGAATTGGTACGAACTGCTACCGATCCTCGACGATCTCGCGACCTTGATGCTGGCGATCACCGACAGCGGCCAGCACGAGTTCGAAGCCTATTTGCAGCAACTCAACGAGCGCCTCGAGTCCTTCCAGAGCAACCTGCAAGCCGCCAGCGCCGGTCATGCCGATAACCGCTCCGCTGCACGGGAGATGGACACGCAGATCCGCGAACAAGTCGACGGCTTGCAAACGAGCATGCAGGACGCGGCCGACCTGGAAGACCTCAAGCACGTACTGGAAAACCATCTCGAAGGTCTGCTGGGCACCATGGACCAGCATCAGAAGCAGCGAGACGAGCGTGAGCAAGAAGTCGCGGCCCGCCTGCAAGGCCTGGCCGAACGGGTCGCGCACATGGAGCAGGAAGCCATGGGTTACCGCGAGCACCTTGAGGAACAGCGTCAGAAAGCCCTGATCGATCCGCTGACCGGCCTGCCCAACCGCGCCGCCTGGAGCGAACGACTGGAACACGAAATAGGCGAGTGGCAGCAGCATGGCAATACGTTAATGCTGGCCATGCTCGACCTTGACCATTTCAAACGCATCAACGATAACTACGGGCACCTGGCGGGCGACAAAGTGCTGAAAATCATCGCAAGCGTGCTGCACAAACGCCTGCGCGGGTCAGACTTCATTGCCCGCTTTGGTGGTGAAGAGTTCGTCTTGATGATGCCCGCCACAGTACCGGCTGTCGGGGCAAAATTGCTGGAAACCCTGCGCGCGTCGATTGAAGCTTGCCCTTTTCACTTCAAGGGTGAGCGAGTGACCGTCACTATTTCGATGGGACTCACAGCATTCAAGCCCGGCGAGCATAGCGACATGGTGCTTAAAAGAGCCGATCAGGCGCTATACCGAGCCAAGAACGCCGGGCGTAATCGTGTGGAGCTGGGCTAAAGCCCAGTTGTCTCATTTTGTGTAAAGCAGCCCTTTTGCCGTCGACAAGCAAAGCATTACGTTACACTGTTGCATTATCGTCTTGCGCGTACTGCCTTCCGCCATGAAATATCTTGCTCTCGTTGTGTCGCTTCTACTGCTGGCCGGTTGTGCCAGCGGTCCTCGTTTCGACACCAGCCACCCTTCCGCCAATCACGACAGCCGCGTGCAGTTTGTGGTGGTGCACTACACCTCCGCGTCGCTGGAGCGTTCGCTACAATTGTTGACCCATGGCGAAGTCAGCAGCCACTACTTGATCGGTGACGACAAGGGCGCGACCGTCTACAAACTGGTCGATGAAAACCTGCGCGCCTGGCACGCCGGAGAAAGTGAATGGCAAGGCCGGACATGGTTGAACTCCAGTTCCATCGGCATCGAGATCGTCAATCCGGGTTTCCGCGACACGCCGACCGGTCGCCTCTGGTATCCGTACAGCGAAGCTCAGGTCCAGGCCTTGATCGTTCTGCTCAAGGACATCAGCAAACGTAATGGCATCAGCCCCCGCCACATCATCGGCCATAGCGATATCGCCCCACTGCGCAAACTTGATCCGGGGCCGCTGTTCCCCTGGAAGCGCCTGGCCGCTGAAGGCCTGGGCATCTGGCCAAACGAGCAAGCCGTCGCCAGCCGCCAAGCACAATTCGTGGCACAGTTGCCGAGCATCGGCTGGTTCCAGGAAGAGCTCGCGCGCCTGGGCTACGCGACGCCGCAGACCGGCGAACTGGATGTGGCTACCCGGCATGTGCTGGCAGCCTTCCAAATGCATTTCCGCCCTTCGCGTTTCGACGGCACCCCGGACGCGCAAACCGCGGCCATGCTTTTGGTGCTTAATCAGACAAAATAATGACGCCCGCCCGACGGTCAGCCCTAAACCCAAATCAGCAGCTATAACTCATTGGTAATACTTCGGATATTCCATGATGCCTGCAGCGCGCGAGAGGTTGCGTAGTTGGTTCTATCGCCCCTGGTTTTTGGCGATGATGGCTGCTGTCTTGAGCGCAACACTGCTGATGGCCGGCAGTCTGTTTATGGCAATGCATCAAGTCGAGCAAGACGAAAGCCAGGAAATGAACGCCCAGGGCGAGCGCTTCCTCGCTCGTCTGGAACAGCTGTTCGGGCAACTGCGCGAAAGCCTCGATGATCTGCAAGCCCAGCCGTTGCGAACCTGCGACGACGAAATGATCGCCACCTTGCAGCAGATCAGTTTCAGCTACCGCTTCGTCTACGAAGCCGCTTATATGGACGCGGCGCTGATCTGCTCCAACCGCCCTCGCCAGGAAGGGCTGTCGGTAGTACGACCGCCGGACATCAAAGGCCCCACCTACAGTTATTGGCTCAATACCACCACCGAACCCGATGAAAACCGCGCGGCGCTGATGCTCGGTCGTGGCAATTTCAGGGTGGCGACCTCTCGCGGGCATTTGACCGACATGGTCGATCTCTCGCCCGGCAGCAGTCTGCTGGTAGTGCTCGATCATGGGACCCGGGCGATTCCGGTGCTGGGCGTCGAGCAGGCCTGGCCACCGACGGAACCCTGGCCACCGATGAGCGGCGACGCGCTGCAAGTGACGCATAGCCGTTTGATTTACCGCATGCCCACCCACAATCCCGAGTACCAGTTGGTGTTGATCTCTCCACGCTCCGGCATGCATGTGCCTGCGGTCTGGTGGTGGCTATTGCCGGCGAGTCTGGCGCTCGGTGCTTTCGTCGGTTTCCTGGTATTCCTGCTGGTGCGCCAGCGTCAATCGCTGGATGCCGAACTGCATGGCGCGATACGCCGTGGCGAGTTGCAGGTGTTGTATCAACCGATCTTCGATCTCGACAGCCGCCACTGCGTCGGCGCTGAAGCCTTGCTGCGCTGGCGACGACCGGACGGCACGCTGACCAGCCCCGATCTGTTTATCCCCATGGCGGAAAACACCGGGCAGATCCGCCAGATGACCGACTTCGTCTTGCAGCGCTTGCTTGAACAGTTGGGGCAACTGCTCCGGGCCAATCCGCAGCTCTATATCTCGGTCAATCTCGCAGCTTGCGATGTCATGGTGCCGCGCATCGGCCAGGTGATGGCGCGCCTGCTGACCTTGCATAGGGTCGCAGCCAAGCAGATTGCCTTCGAAGTGACTGAGCGCGGGTTGATTGATGTGGTGGTGGCCGGGAAAACCTGCAAGCCTTGCGCGATGTCGGGCATCAGGTGTTGATCGACGACTTCGGCACCGGCTATTGCAGCCTGGCCTACCTGCAAACCTTGCCGGTGGATTGCCTGAAAATCGACAAGGCTTTCATCGATGCCCTGGGCCATGACGCCGCCAGCAGCGGTGTAGCGCCGCACATCATTCACATGGCCCAGGCCCTGCAGCTCAAGGTGATCGCCGAAGGCATCGAGCATGAAGCCCAAGCGGCGTTCCTGAGCAGCGAAGGCGTGAAGTTCGGTCAGGGTTGGCTGTTCGCCCATGCGCTGAGTGCCGTGCAGTTCATCGAACTGATTACCCGTGGCCGGCGCCTGACCAACCGACGGTTGGATGACGAAGCGTAAAAGCGGCTTTCATACCGCTAAAGCCATATAGAACTGCGTACCCTGCCCCGGCCGCGAATAAACCCCCATCCGCCCGCCATGCAATTGCACGATTTCCTTGCACAACGCCAGGCCCAGCCCGGCACCGCCCTTTTTGCGGCCGACCTGAACGAACGGCTCGAAGATCCGCCCTTGCTGGCCGTAGGCAATGCCTTCGCCATTATCCTCGACGCTGATTATCACCCGCTCGCCGTGGCGCCGGGCCTGCAAGCGGATCTGCCCGTCCTCTGCGGTATGGCGCAAGGCATTGTCGATCAGGTTATCGAGCACTCGATCCAACTGCGCCTGGTCCGCCTGCAATCGCGGCAAGGGCCCCTGCACTTCCACCAGCAAGTCGATGCCCCTCTCAGCGGCGGCCCCCGCAAAACGGTCCTGCGCCTGCTCCAGCAAGTCTTCGATGGAGCACGGCCCCAGCGTGAGCTTCTGCAAACCGTTCTGGTAACGGGAGAAGTTCAGCAGGTCGTTGATCAACTGCATCAAGCGCTGCATTTCTTCGTTCACGGTGTCGAGCAAGTCCGCTTCGCGTGAGTCCTGCGGAAATTTCGCTCGCTCACGAAACAGGCCGAACGCCATGTGCATGCCGGTGACCGGCGTGCGCAACTCGTGGGAGGCACGCAATACGAACTCACTGCGCACCCGTTCGAACGCCCGCTGCTCGGTGACGTCATGCAACACCATCACCGCGCCAAGGATATGCCCCTGGGTATGACTGACCGGGGTCAGGCTGTAGGTCAACAGCCGCGACTCGCCATCGACTTCAACACTCAGGTCTTCCGGCGCCCGCTCCAGCGTACCGCCACGCAGCACCATTTGCAGTTGCTCGTCCAGCTCAGGACGGTCAAGCGCCGCGCCCAACCCCTGGCCGAGACGCTCGGTATCCCAACCCAATTGCCGCTGTGCCACCGGGTTAAGGTGCTCCAGATGACCTTCTCGGTCGATCATCAGCAAACCGTCATCGATACTGTCGAGTACCGCCTGCAAACGTTGCTGGCCGGCCAGCAACTCGTCGACATTGGTCGCTTGGTGCTCGCGCAAGGCCTCGGCCATGATCCCGAAGCGTCGAGTCAACTGATTCATTTCCGCCGCCGAGGATAGCGGTAGCGTCACTTCGAAATTGCCCTGGCCAATGTTGTCCGCGGCCTTGGCCAAGGCTTCAATTGGCGCGCCAAAACGTCGGGCGATCGCGTGAGCCGTGATGAAACCAATGATTAATACCGCCAGCCCGACCAAACCGAGCAGGCCGGCAATCAGCAGCGCTCGATCACGGGCCTTTTGCTGGGTGTCATTGATATTGTCCAGTGCGCGCTTGTGTTCGGAGATCAAGCCATTGCGCAACGCGTTGAATTTTTCCGTGAGCGCTTCATTGCCACTCAACACATGTGTCGGGTCGCGGGACTCGCTGTATGCCTGGAGAAAACTCAGGTAATCCGTCTTGGCTTGACTGAAACCGTACTGGACACCATCGCCGGATTGCTCATGGGCGATGCCTTCATCGAGCAATTGAAAGTAATGCTGCTTGGAGGCCTCGAATACCGCGGGATCAGCTTTCTCGCCAAGCATGATGATCAGTTGGTCGCCCAGCGTCTGGCGCAACTTAAGACCCAAATCGAGGGTGACAAAGTTATTGCGGACCAGCGCTTCTTGAGTTCCGGCCATCTGCATCACGCTGACCAGCCCTAGCAGCAACCCGAGCAACGCCACGGTGATCAGTGCCGAGATACTCAGAAACAACCGGGTCCGCAACTTCATCGCGAGTTTCATCGAATGCCGCTCACAGGTTGTACTGCTTGCGTTTGCGGTACAGGGTCGAAGCATCGATGCCCAGCGTTTTGGCCGCCTGGTCCAGAGTTCCAGCCGTGGCCAGTACGGCGCCAATGTGGGCTTTTTCCAGCTCATCCAGACTCAGCGCGGCGCCAACCCGCGGCGAATTATTGGCCGGTTGCTCGGCCATGCCCAAGTGGCTGATCTCGACCCGCTCCTGTGGACAAATAATGCTCGCCCGCTCCACCACATTACGCAGCTCGCGAATGTTGCCCGGCCATCGATAGCTGAGCAGCGCTTCCCGGGCTTCATCACTGAAACCCCGAGCCGGACGGGCGTATTCCTTGACGAAACGGGCCAGAAAGCGATCAGCCAGGGTCAGGATGTCTTCGCTACGTTCACGCAATGGAGGCAAGTGCAAGGTGATGACATTCAGGCGATAGAGCAAATCTTCACGGAAACGACCGTCGCGGACCATGTCTTCAAGGTTCAAATTAGTGGCCGCGAGGATTCGCACATCGGCGCGTCGGGTCACCGGGTCGCCGACCCGCTCGTATTCCTTATCCTGGATAAATCTGAGCAACTTTGGTTGCAACGTCAGCGGAAAATCGCCGATCTCGTCGAGAAACAGCGTACCGCCATCGGCCTGGTTCACGCGGCCCAGGGTGCTTTCGCTGGCGCCGGTAAACGCGCCGCGACTGTGGCCGAAGAGTTCGCTTTCCATCAGTTCGGCGGTCAGGGACGGGCAGTTGATGGTGACGCAGGATTTTTCTCGCGCTTGCTCCAGCCGTGGATCGCCCGGGCCAGCTCACCTTTACCGGTCCCGGACTCGCCGAGAATCAGGATATTGGCGTCGGTGCCGGCCACTTGGCGAGCGGTCTCGAGCACCACCTTCATGGCTGGGCTATGGGAGTCGAGGCCATCCTTGGTTTTGCGCACTTCGCCTTCGAGGGCTTCCAGGCGCGCAGAGAGTTGGCGCACTTCCAGTTGCTTGGCGGTGGCCAGGCGCAATTGATCCGGGCTGCAGGGTTTGACCAGGTAGTCGGCCGCGCCGGCCTGAATCGCATCTACCGCGGTATCGACCGCAGAATGGGCGGTGACAATCACAACTCGCATCCACGGCGCTTGAATGCGCATCTGTGCCAGCACATCGAGGCCGTTATCCTCACCCAGGCGCAAATCCAGGAAGCACAGATCAAACACCTGACGCTGCAATAGCGCATCGGCCTGGGCGGCGCTGTTGGCGGTGGCAACGGTATAGCCTTCGTCTTCGAGGCAATAACGGAAGGTACGCAGGATGGCGGACTCGTCGTCTACCAGCAGAATGCGGCCTTGGTGCTCAGTGGCTGATTCCATTTTCCTACGCTCCTTAATGAATGATTTTGGTTAGTCCCGGACAAATCGGGCAAGTTGCATGGTTGATTCTGGTCCATTCCAGCCATGACGGGTAGTTATCTACTGACAACCAATCTAATTAATTGATTTAATTATTTTTTTACCAAAATCCCGACATTTCGGCGATTGCCTGTTTGAACGTCTGACATCCGCGCCCTCCTCTCAATTCAAAAAACTTGAAAGTTCCTGTGAATCTATCGTGCATTACGCACGACCCTTGGGGGCCCATCGTGCAGGATGCGTCCGAAAGGATTTTCATCACAACAATAAGTAATTGTTTTTAAACAATATTATTCATACTAAAAGCTGGCATGCAGGCTGCAACGGTCTGGTTAACGCTGGGCATTTATGGAATGAACGCCCTTAACCAGATCACCACCAATGTGGGAGGAGTTTCAGGATGAATCGCCAACGTGCCGCCCAATTGCGCATCTCGCCACTGCACATCCAGCAGGGCTTGTTTGCCGTGCTCGCCCTTCTGATCACCTTGATCGGCGGCCAGCAATTTGTTCGCTGGGAACAGAGCCAGCAGCCAGAGGCGCCACGCGTGTCGATTGAACACGCCACCCAAACCCACTTCAGCGCCGTCAGCAACAACCCGGCTGACAGCGCTCCGATGCGAATGATGGACGTCGACCAGGCCCAGCCTGTGGATGAGATGCCCCGTCAGGAACGTTGGGTGTTCTAAAGAATCGAACTTGGCGTGATCGATACGCCGGGATAAGCACCACTTGCATCACCTCTAAAAAGCATCATCTCTAATAGAAGCGTAAGGAGAATCACCATGTTGAGCTGGGCAATTACATTCTTGATCATTGCCATCATCGCCGCAGTACTGGGCTTCGGTGGTATCGCGGGCACCGCCACGGGTATCGCCAAGATTCTCTTTGTCGTGTTCCTGGTGATGTTTGTTGCTTCGTTCTTCTTTGGCCGTCGCGGTCGAGGCTGAACATGAGCGTTTTGTTCAAGGCACTGGCAGCCGCCCTGCTTTTGGGCGGTGGTGCCATGGCGATGGCCGCCAACAGTGACGGTCAGGCGCGGGCCAACGAGTTGTTGAACTCGGACCCGCAGTACCGTGAAACCTGGACGAAAGTCGTTAAAAAGGAAGAACGACTGCCGGAATGGGTGATGAACCTGTCCGGTGCTTCCGAACAAATGAATGCCGTTGAAGAGGATGGCGGCAAGTATCTGGTCGGGCCACTGTGCGAAACACAGCAGACGTGCCTGAACAAACGCTTGATCGTGGCATTCAGCTTCAACAAGAAGGACGCCTACGCGATGCTGGTCGAAGTGCCTGCGGGACTGCCCGCCGACAAGTCACCCACGCGACATGCCGACTACCGCTTCCTGGGGAAGCCGAACCAGGGCATGCAGGACCTGTTGATGGAACAACTCAAGAAAGATCCAAACTGGTACTGAGTTCGTAACATGAAAGGAGCAGCATCGCTTCTTTCCAGTGCGCCACCCGAGGAAGGCAGGCGCATGACCAAGGGGTCGGGACGTTCTGACTGTTACAGGGTCGGAGTGACCTACGGGCACATGGAGTGTCTGCGCAAGGGCCGGGTCAGGTAAAAGCTGCGACGCAAGTTCGCCGACCCCGAGCGGCTCGACGGACTTGCGCAGCGCTTCAACGTGCAAAACGTTGATCTAGAGCACTCCGTTGATTCCCTTCTGCTGCATATTCCCCGCAAAACCGTTTCACCGTGTCTCCTCACGACCGTATATCGAGAAACTTCCGACTTTCGGGAAATGAGTTTTCGTCGGTAAGCGCAGGAATTCTCTTAAATTTCGGCTGTAATCCACCGATACAAAAAACAACTAATCTGCTCTGAAATGGCCGGTTCACTGCACTTATACCTGCCGAAATGTCGTATTCGAACCGGTTGGGACGCCAGTTTCATTTGAAAAAGCTCATGCCGATTCGGCATAGGGTAGGCGTTTACGGCATTAGACGTCGCTTCCTTGCATCGGAATAGTTGCGCCTTTTTTCGCCTGCCGAAGAGCCGTACATACGCGCTTCGGGGCACCTTATACGGGGGCAGATGCACAAACTTTTCCGCCATTGAGCGTTCCAGTTCGCGCATCTTCCCGAGTCAAACTGAAGTAAGGGTAATGATATGAAGAAGGCAAAGCTTAGCCTCGCCTGGCAGATCCTCATCGGTCTGGTATTGGGGATTGCAATCGGTGCGCTGCTCAACCATTTCAGTGCCGAAAAAGCCTGGTGGATCAGCAACGTCCTGCAACCTGCAGGCGATATCTTTATCCGTCTGATCAAGATGATCGTGATCCCTATCGTGATCTCTTCGCTGGTGGTGGGTATTGCCGGCGTGGGCGACGCGAAGAAACTCGGACGCATCGGTCTGAAGACCATCCTCTACTTCGAAGTCGTCACCACCATCGCCATCCTGGTCGGTCTGGTGCTGGCCAACGTGGTCCATCCGGGCACCGGCATCGACATGAGCACCCTGGGGACTGTGGATATTTCCAAGTACCAGGCGACTGCCGCCGAGGTTCAGCATGAACATGCGTTCATCGAAACCATACTCAACCTGATCCCGTCGAACATCTTCGCGGCCATGGCCCGCGGCGAGATGCTGCCGATCATTTTCTTCTCCGTGTTGTTCGGTCTCGGTCTGTCGAGCCTGCAATCGGACCTGCGCGAGCCGCTGGTGAAGATGTTCCAGGGCGTGTCCGAGAGCATGTTCAAGGTCACTCACATGATCATGAACTACGCCCCTATTGGTGTTTTCGCTTTAATCGCGGTAACCGTGGCCAACTTCGGCTTCGCTTCCTTGCTGCCACTGGCCAAACTGGTGGTGCTGGTTTACTTCGCCATTGCCTTCTTCGCCTTTGTGGTGCTGGGCCTGATTGCTCGCCTGTTCGGCTTCTCGGTGATCAAGCTGATGCGCATCTTCAAGGATGAACTGGTCCTGGCTTACTCCACCGCCAGTTCCGAAACCGTGCTGCCGCGCGTAATCGAGAAGATGGAAGCCTACGGCGCGCCGAAAGCCATTTGCAGCTTCGTGGTGCCGACCGGTTACTCATTCAACCTCGACGGTTCGACCCTGTACCAGAGCATCGCGGCCATCTTCATTGCCCAGCTCTACGGCATCGACCTGTCGATCAGCCAGCAATTGCTGCTGGTGCTGACCCTGATGGTCACCTCCAAAGGCATCGCTGGTGTACCGGGCGTGTCCTTCGTGGTGCTGCTGGCCACCCTGGGCAGCGTTGGCATTCCGCTGGAAGGCCTGGCGTTCATCGCCGGTGTCGACCGCATCATGGACATGGCGCGTACCGCTCTGAACGTGATCGGCAATGCCCTGGCCGTGCTGGTTATCTCCCGCTGGGAAGGCATGTACGACGACGCCAAGGGCGAGCGCTACTGGAACTCCCTGCCGCACTGGCGCAGCAAGGAAAAGCTGCCGGCTGGCGAAATTTCCAAGAACTGATCCATCTGCTTCTGTAGGAGCGAGGCTTGCCCGCGAAGAGGCCGGAACATTCAACATCTACGTTGATTGATAGGTCGCCTTCGCGGGCAAGCCTCGCTCCTACAGGCCAAAGGTGCGATCAATGCTCGTCAAACCAAACCCCGGAGAAATCCGGGGTTTGTCGTTTCTGGCGACCCCGCTATCATTCGCCGCATTCTTCGGGGGATTTAACTGATGCTCAATGGCCTGTGGCTTGGCTTCTTCATCGTGGCAGCCGTGTCGGCGCTGGCGCAGTGGCTGATCGGCGGCAACGCCGGGATCTTCGCAGCGATGGTGGAAAGTATCTTCGCCATGGCCAAGCTGTCCGTGGAGGTCATGGTCCTGCTGTTCGGCACCTTGACCCTGTGGCTGGGCTTTCTGCGGATCGCCGAGAAAGCCGGGATCGTCGACTGGCTGGCCAAGGCCCTCGGCCCGCTGTTCCTGCGGCTGATGCCGGAAGTCCCGCCCGGTCACCCGGCCATCGGCCTGATCACCCTCAACTTCGCTGCCAACGGCCTGGGCCTGGACAACGCCGCCACGCCGATCGGCCTCAAGGCCATGAAAGCGCTGCAAGAGCTCAATCCCAGCGCCACGGTCGCCAGCAACGCACAAATCCTGTTCCTGGTGCTCAACGCCTCGTCCCTGACCCTGCTGCCAGTGACGATCTTCATGTACCGCGCCCAGCAAGGTGCGCCGGACCCGACGCTGGTGTTCCTGCCGATCCTGCTGGCCACCAGTTGCTCGACCATCGTCGGCTTTTTGTCGGTGGCATTCATGCAACGCCTGCGCGTCTGGGACCCGGTGGTGCTCGCCTATCTGATTCCCGGTGTGTTGGCCCTCGGTGGTTTCATGGCGCTGCTGGGGACGCTCTCGGCGACCGCGCTGGCCGGGCTGTCATCGATCCTCGGCAACCTGACGCTGTTCGGCCTGATCATGCTGTTTCTGATCATTGGCGCGTTGCGCAAAGTGAAGGTCTACGAAGCGTTCGTCGAAGGCGCCAAAGAAGGCTTCGACGTGGCCAAGAACCTGCTGCCGTATCTGGTGGCGATGCTCTGTGCGGTGGGCGTGCTGCGAGCGTCCGGTGCCTTGGACTTCGGTCTGGACGGGATTCGGCATTTGGTGGCGTGGGCCGGTTGGGACACGCGCTTCGTCGATGCGTTGCCGACGGCGATGGTCAAACCGTTCTCCGGCAGCGCCGCCCGGGCGATGCTGATCGAAACCATGAAAACCTCCGGGGTGGACAGCTTCCCGGCGTTGGTGGCGGCAACCATTCAGGGCAGTACCGAAACCACGTTCTATGTGTTGGCGGTGTACTTCGGTGCGGTGGGGATTCAGCGCGCGCGGCATGCAGTGGGCTGTGCGTTGCTGGCGGAGTTTGCCGGGGTGGTCGGCGCGATCCTGGTTTGTTACTGGTTCTTTGGGTAAATCAAAAGATCGCAGCCTTCGGCAGCTCCTACAGGTGTACACCCAACTAATGTAGGAGCTATTTCAAGGTTTAACAGGAGCCAGCTGCTGACCTTGTTCCACTGCCCAAGCCACCACCTGCGCCGTTAATTGGTCGCTGGCCTGGCCAAACCCGGCCACCACCGACGGCACCTTCACATCGCTCAGCGGCTGACGCACTTCAAAGCGGCGGCTGGCGAGGATTCGCTGGTCATATCCACGCACCAGCAATGCATCCAGCCGTATGACCACGCTCGCGTTAGTGCCTTGGTACTCAGTCTGGAATGCTTGCAGACTCCCACCGAGCTCCAGATCCGCCTGGAAATTACTGTCATCAGTGCTCAACAGCGACACCCGACCATCGCGCTGAAACCCATCCAGCAACCGATTACGCAGCAGCACCGGTGCCGGATCGCTCCAGCGCGAGGCTTTGTAGCTGCTGATCAGGTCGCCCTGCGGGATCACGGCGATTTTCGGGCTGTTCAGTGCCTCGCTGGCCTGTGGTTTGGTCAGGCGTAGCGACCAGTGTTGCGGCGTGCCGTGACCGACCGCTGCGGCGCTCTGAGCCGAAGGCAAGCGATAGACATCGGACGGCTCGGCCTTGGGCAGGATCGAGCAAGAGCTGACCAGCGCAAAACTGGCGAGGAGGGCGAGTCGAGTCAGCTTCATGGCGTGAATTCCTTGTTCTTGTCGCTGCCCAGCAGGTAACCGCTGGGGTTGGCTTCCAGTCGCTGGGAAATGGCTCGCAGCGAACTCAGGGTGTCGCGCAGTTCACGCACCGCCGGGGCCAGGCCATTGAGGCCCTGCATACCGCTGTTGAGCGAATCCTGATTGGTCGTCAGCAATTTGTTGATGGTCGCGGTGCTCTGTTCCAGCGACTTCATCGCCTGCCCGGCGCTGCCGAACATCTGCTTGCCCTGATCATTGAGCAGGCCGTTGGCGTTGCGCATAAGCGCGGTGGTTTGCTCAAGGGTGGCGCTGGCCTGTTTGCCGATCGAGGCCAGTTGCTGCATGGCCTGGCGGATGTCGCCACGTTGCTCGGCAATTGTCCCGGTAGTTTGCTCCAGATGCTCAAGGGTGTTGCTGATGCGCTCGACGTTTTGCGCCGAAAACATCTGATTGGCGTTGTGCATCAGCGTATTCACGCCGGCCATCAAGTCGTTGCTGTCGTTCAGCAGGCGAGCGATGGGCGAGGGCGCCGCGACAATCGTCGGCAACTCGCCGTCCTTGCCCCGAAGCTTGGGACTTTGCGGTGTGCCGCCACTGAGTTGGATGATCGAAGTACCGGTGATCCCGGTCAGCGCCAGTTTGGCCTGGGTGTCTTCCTTGATTGGTGTCTCGCCGCCAAGACGAATCCGTGCCAGCACCCGGCGCGGGTCTTTCGGGTCCAGGCGCAGGGTCACCACGTCGCCGACCTTGATCCCGCTGTACTGCACGGCGCTGCCCTTGGACAGGCCGCTGACCGCCTCGTTGAAGACGATTTCGTAATCCTTGAACTCGGTGTCGACGCTGGACTTGGCCAGCCAGAGACCGAAGAGCAGGGCGCCCGCCACCACAATCACGGTGAACAGGCCGATCAATACATGATGGGCTCGGGTTTCCATGTCAGACCTCGTTAAGCTGTTGAGCGACGGTCAGCGCCGCGCGGCCGCGGGGGCCGTGGAAGTATTCGTGAATCCAGGCGTCGTCGGTTTCCGACACTTTGTCGATGGCATCCGCCACCAGCACTTTCTTCTGCGCCAGCACCGCCACCCGGTCTGTGATGGTGTAGAGCGTGTCCAAATCGTGGGTCACCAGGAACACGCTCAAGCCCAACGCATCGCGCAGGGTCAGGATCAACTGATCGAAAGCCGCCGCGCCAATCGGGTCGAGGCCGGCGGTGGGCTCGTCGAGAAACAGGATGTCCGGGTCCAGCGCCAGCGCCCGGGCCAGTGCCGCACGCTTGATCATGCCGCCGGACAAGGACGCGGGGTACTTGTCCGCCGCCGACAACGGCAGCCCGGCCAGCGCCAGTTTCACCGCTGCCAGGTGTTCGGCGTCGGCACGGCTCAGGCCGGCGTGTTCGATCAGGGGCAGGGCGACGTTTTCGGTCACGGTCAGCGAAGAGAACAGCGCGCCTTTCTGGAACAGCACGCCGAAGCGCCGTTCAACCATCGAGCGCTCATGCTCCGACAGCGTCGGCAGGTTTTTGCCGAAGACTTTCACCACGCCTTCACTGGGCCGACGCAAACCGACAATGCTGCGCAGCAACACCGATTTGCCGCTGCCGGAGCCGCCAACCACCGCAAGGATTTCACCTTTGTACAAATCCAGGTCGAGGTTCTCGTGCACGCTCTGGCTGCCGAAGCGATTGCATAGCCCACGGACTTCGATCACCGCCTCGCAGGGCGCTCGGGGTAGACGACTCACCAGCCCATCTCCATGAAAAACAACGCGGCGACGGCATCCAGCACGATCACCACGAAAATCGACTGAACCACGCTGGACGTGGTGTGGGCGCCAACGGATTCGGCGCTGCCACTGACCTTGAAACCTTCAAGGCAGCCAATGGCCGCGATCAGGAACGCGAAAATCGGCGCTTTGACAATCCCCACCAGAAAATGCTGAACGCCAATGTCTGATTGCAGCAGCGAGAGGAACATCGCCGGCGAAATCTCCAGCGACACCGCGCAGACCACGCCACCGCCAATAATCCCGGAGATCATCGCCAGAAAAGTCAGCATCGGCAGCGCCACCAACAGCGCCAGCACGCGCGGGACTACCAGCAACTCGATCGGGTCGAGGCCGAGGGTGCGGATCGCGTCGATTTCTTCGTTGGCCTTCATCGAGCCGATTTGGGCGGTGAACGCACTGGCGGTACGCCCGGCCATCAAGATCGCGGTCAGCAACACGCCGAACTCGCGCAGGAAGGCGAACGCCACCAGGTCCACGGTAAAGATGCTCGCGCCGAAACTCGCCAGCACCGTCGCCCCGAGAAACGCCACCACGGCGCCCACCAGGAAGGTCAGCAGGGCGACGATAGGCGCGGCGTCAAGGCCGGTCTGCTCGATGTGCGCGACCATCGGCGTGATGCGCCAGCGTTGGGGGCGAAACAAATTGCGGGCGATGGTTTCGAGGATCAGGCCGACGAAACCCAGCAGTTGCAGGGTGTCCTGCCAGATCGTGTCAACAGCGCGACCGATGCGCGTCAGCAATTGAATGCCGACGCTGATTTCCGGTTCCTTGAGCGGTACGCAGAAATCGGTCAGCGAGCGGTAGACAGTTTGCAGCAACGCACGATCGGCGGTGGAGAGGGTGCACTCGGGGTGTTCGGCCGATCGGCCCAGGCGCTCGGAACCCAGCAGCTCCACCAACAGCGAAGCACCCGCCGTGTCGAGGGCGCCAAGGCCGTTGAGATCGATGTGGGTACTGTCGTCGTACTGGCCGCGAAGCTTGTCGCCCAGGCGCTTGAGGTCAGCGTAATGGGCGAGCGTCCAGTCACCCGTAACCCGCAATTGTGCAGGGGTGTGAGTGGTGTCCAGTTGGGCATTGCCGGGCAATGTGCTGCTGGTCATAAGCTCCGTGCTTGTTCGGCTGTTACGCAGATCTACGTAATAGCACGAACCGGATTACTTTTCTTTGGCCGGTGTGCTGTCCGTGACCTCGAAGCGCAACACGCCGATCACCTGCCCATCTTCGGTCAACACCCGGACCTGCCAATCGCCTACCGAGTTGCCGGGGAAATTCTGTTTGTGGGTCCAGGCCCGATAGCCTTCCTTGCGCCCGCCATGGATATCCAGCGCGATGCGGTCGACTTCCTGGCCGTTGAACTGCCAGACGTGATAGATCCGCTCATCCAGTCCGCGCGGGGCGTTGATCGCGGTATAGGCGTAGAGCCCGCCACCGCGAATCTGCTCGGCGCTGACTTGTTCCAGGCTGTCGCCAGGGGTGCGGTCCTGCATTTGCGTGCTGATGGCCACGTCGGTCATCCACAGCGTCGCCGGTGGAACCCACGAACGCAGCACCCAACCGAGCACACCGATGCCCAGCGTGACGCTCAGAATCGCCAAGGCGTTGCGCACGGTGCGGATCGGGAAGATCGACGCCAGGCTCGGGAACGACAACAACACGGAGATGCCCAGCGCCAGTTTGAAACTCTGGGACGTCGTCAGGTGCAGGATGACGGGCAGGGCGGTCAGCAGGGCCGCGAACAGCGTCAGGGTGTGCAGCGCCAGGAACGCCCAGCGACGTGGCGCCAGCCATTTGTAGTACAGCGGGTCGGTGATGGAGATCAGCGCCGCAATGCCCAGCAACCCGGTGAAGACCAGTTGGCCGCTGTTCCAGGTGGTGGTGATGAAGAAAAACGGCAGGACAAAAAACAGGCTTCCCTGGTGGATCATCTGCGTGGCGTAACGCAGTAATGGCTGCGGGATTTCCCGTTTGAAGACGCGGGTAAACAACCGGGTGAGGCTGTGTTCCAGCATCAGCCAGACCCAACTGACCAGCATGATGGTGGTAATCCAGGTCGCCAGGCCTTGCTGGCGATCCACCAGTATGAAGCTGCCGACCCCGGAGATAAAACCACCGAGCGCAATGACCCCAGGATAGCGCTTCATCAGTTCGAGGATGCGCTGGACGAAAGGGGGCAGGGTAGGCATTCGGCGGTTCACACTGGTCGTAGGAAAAATCCCCGACAGGGTACCGCCGGGGGCGGTGTGGCGAGAGTCGTCATCCGTTTTCCTTTAGATTCGTTGGCCCCAAAGATCGCAGCCTTCGGCAGCTCCTACAGAGAAGCGTGCACCTGTAGGAGCTGCCGAAGGCTGCGATCTTTTAACAATTCAACCACCGCCGCATCACTTGCGATGAACACGCCAAGCCAACAACCCCAGCACCAACAATCCGAACACCGCACCCAGCGCCCACAACAACTGGTCATAACTGATCAACGGCTTCTCGATCCGAAAGTACCCCGGCTGCAGCAGCAACTCGCGCATCGCCTTGTTCGCTTCTTCCAGCGTCACACCTTGCAGTTCCTTGGCCGGGTCGGTGAATTGTCCGTCCTCGTAATCCCCCAGGGCGCTCCAGTAGTAATCGGCCAGCGCGCTGTTGCCTTGCACGGCCCAGGCCTGACGAACAATGGCTGCTTGTTTGAGGCGCTCGAAGGTCTCGGCATCAAGGCCGTTCTTGAGCAACTCGGCTTTCATGTCCTCCAGCACTTGCTCGGCCTCGCCGACGTTCTCGCGCTCAAGGTCCGCGTTCAAGCTCATGAAGCCGACGCTGCCGAACAGCTCACGCTCAGCCCAAGGGCCGTAGGACAAGCCGTGGGCCAGGCGCATCTGGCGATAGAGCGCCCAGTCCAGATAATCCTTGAGCAGGTCGAAAGTTTGATCGGGCACGTCTTCCAGCACCGGTTCCGGCACCAGCCAGTGCAACTTCGCACCGCCACCGACAAAACCGTGAATCAGGCTGCGCTCATGAGCAGCACTGGCGTTGATTTCCGGCAGCGGCAAATGGTCGGTGGGATCGATGGCCTCAAGCGCGCCCCAGGCCCGCTCCAGGTAGGACGGCAGCAACTTGTCGAGGTCGCCGACCACGATCAACGTCATGTTGTTGGGGGCGTACCAGGCCTTGCGGACCTTCTCCAGTTGCTCGCGGGTCAGGTGATCGACTTCGGCTCGCTCGGGGCATTTGAGGCCCAGTTCCACGGCCAACTGATTGCTGGCGGTGTGGCCAAGGTCCTGACGGTCCATCCAGCGCTGCAAATGCGAATAATGGCCACCGTCTTCGCGCTCGACCACTTGCTTGGCGGCGTTGATGGCGTTGTCGTCGACTCGGGTCTGAGTCAGCAGGGCCAGCAATAGATCGAGGACCTTGCGCTGGTTTTTCGCCGGGGCTTCGATGACGAAAGTGGTGTCGGCGTTGCTGGTGTAGGCGTTCCATTCACCGCCCAAAGCCTGCATGCGTTCTTCCAGGCCGCCTTCGCCACTGGCGTCGATGCCGCTAAACAGCAAGTGTTCGAGCAGGTGGGGCAGCTCTTTGTCGTCGCATTTGAAGTCATCGATGCCGACGCCGACCACCAGCCGAATCGCCACGTGCCCACGATCGGTGCCCGGCTTGAGCAGCAATTGCAGGCCGTTGGGCAGGGCGTAGCCTTCGACCTGAAAGCGATCCAGGGCGAACGAAGGGAATGAACCGAGCAACAGACAGGCGAACAACAGACAACGCATAACGAGCTTCCATACGGCTGATTGGAGATCCGTGTCGCTTTCCAGGCAGCCATCGTCGGACCAGGACCACTGTTACTGACAGACCACACTGCCAGACGTTCAAGGCGAATGTGTGATGTCAGCCAAATCCTCCGACTCCAGCGCACCGGTGTCGGACGTTTCCAATACCGCGTAAGCGCTGCTGCAAAACAGCGAATTCAAACGTTTCATGTCGGCGATCAGCTCCAGGTGCAGCGAACTGGTTTCGATACTTTGCACGATCTTACGTTGCAATCGGCTGACATGAGCATGGGCCAGGCGGCGTTCCTGTGCGCGAAAACGACGTTTCTCACGCAGCAACTGGCGGGCGCTTTGCGGATCGCTGCTGAGAAACACCGACAACCCCAGGCGCAGGTTGGAAATCAGTTGGCTGTGCAGCCCCGCCAACTCTTCCAGACCGACCTCGGAAAAGGATCGGCGCTGCGAGGTCTTCTGCTGCTGGACCTTGCGCAGCATGCGTTCGATCAGGTCGCTGGCGAGTTTCAGGTTGATCGCCAGCTCAATGATTTCCGCCCAGCGCCGGCTGTCCTGATCGCTGAGGTCTTCCCGGGCATCTGCGCCAGATAGAGTTTGATCGCGCTGTAGAGCGCTTCGACATCATCGGTCAGGCGGCGCATTTCCTGAGTGACGGCGGTTTGCTTGCCGTGCAGCACGTCGAGCATGGCTTCAAGCATGTTGTCGATCAGGTCGCCGATGCGCAGGGTTTCCCGGGCAGCGTTGGCCAGTGCCAGGCTTGGGGTCACCAGTGCAGTCGGGTCCAGGTGCCGGGGCTTGGCCATGCCGTTGAGTTCCGGCCGCTCCGGCAACAGCCAGGCGCAGACCCTGGCCATCGGCCCGACGCTGGGCAACAGGATCAGGCAACGCGTGGTGTTGTAGAGCAGGTGGAAGCCGATGACCATTTCCTGAGGGCTGTAATCGAGGCTGTCGATCCAGTGCACCAGCGGGTCGAGCACCGGGATGATCAACAGCAGGCCGATCAGTTTGTACAACAGACTGCCCAGCGCGACTTGGCGACCGGCAGCGTTCTGCATGCTGGTGCTCATGAAAGCCAGCACACCGCTGCCGATGTTGGCGCCGATCACCAGGCCGATGGCCACCGGCAGGCTGATAACGCCGGCACCGGCCAGTGTCGCGGTCAGCAGCACGGCCGCCAGGCTGGAGTAGGAAATCATCGCGAACAGCGCGCCAATCAGGGCATCGAGCAGGATATCGCCGGTCAGGGACGCGAAAATCACCTTCACCCCTTGCGCGTGGGTGATCGGTGCGGCGGCTTCGACGATCAGTTGCAGCGCGAGGATGATCAGCCCCAGGCCGATGGCTACCCGGCCCATCTGCCCGACCCGGGTCTGTTTGCGTGACAGGAAGAAAATCACCCCGAGGAAGATCAGCAGCGGCGACAGCCACGACAGGTCAAACGTCAGCACCCGCGCCATCAGCGCCGTACCGACGTCGGCCCCGAGCATGGTCGCCAGGGCCGGGGTCAGCGCCATCAAGCCCTGACCGACGAAGGAGGTGACGAGCATGGCCGTGGCGTTACTGCTCTGGACCATGGCGGTCACGACAATGCCGGCGACAAACGCGAGCCCGCGCTTGGACATGTTCTGGCCAATCACATGGCGCAAGTTGGAACCGTAGACCCGCAGGATGCCGGTTCGGACGATGTGCGTGCCCCAGATCAGCAAGGTCACGGCAGATAGCAAATTGAGCAGGGTCAGCATGCTGGGCCCCCTGTGGTGGTAGCGCCCCAAAGGGGCAAGTTGACGATACCGCGCGACGTTCTACGTTCTGTACTTAAGCTGTAGTTGGCTAACGGTCCGGGCGCCAGCATCGCATAGCTAAAGTGTTGATTGAAATAAAACTGTCATGAAAACAGTTTGATGCAGATGTGAAAAAGGGGTCCGAAGACCCCTTTGCGATACGGCCCACTGTAGCAGCTGCCGAAGGCTGCGTTCGGCGGCGAAGCCGTCGTCAACCTTACACCGCAGTTCTTCTGATACACCGCGTGCGCTGGTTTTACGACTGCTACGCAGCCGAACGCAGGCTACGCCAGCTGCTACAGGGGTTAGCCTGTGCAGCCTGATTACTGCCCCGGAACATCCTTGCGCAGTTTCACCGGGTCTTGCTGTTTCTTCTTTTTCGCAATCGCGGTGCGCAGCTTGATGTTGATCGCTTCTACCGCCAGCGAGAACGCCATGGCGAAGTAGACGTAGCCTTTTGGCACGTGTACGCCAAAGGCCTCGGCAATCAGCACGGTGCCGACCACCAGCAGGAACGCCAGCGCCAGCATCTTCAGCGACGGGTGCTTGTCGATGAATTCACTGATCTTGCCAGCCGCCAGCATCATCACCAGCACCGCCACGATGATCGCCGCAACCATGACCGGCACGTGGGAGACCATGCCGACCGCGGTGATCACCGAGTCCAGCGAGAACACGATGTCGATGATCGCGATCTGGATGATGGTGTAAAGGAAGTTGCCACCCTTGCCCGAAGGCTCGTCGCCGGTTTCATCCTCACCTTCCAGCGCGTGGTACATCTCTTGCGAGCTCTTCCACAGCAGGAACAGACCACCGAAGAACAGGATCAGGTCTCGCCCGGAAATACCCTGGCCGAACACTTCGAACAGGTCCGCAGTGAGGCGCATGACCCACGTGATCGACAGCAGCAACAGGATCCGCGTGATCATGGCCAGGGCCAGACCGAAGATCCGGGTGCGCGCCTGCATGTGCTTGGGCATGCGGCTGACCAGGATCGAGATCATGATGATGTTGTCGATGCCCAGGACGATCTCCAGGGCAGTCAGGGTGAAGAAGGCAACCCAGATTTCAGGGTTGGTCAGCCATTCCATGTGTATTCCTTTGAGCGAGTGTTAAACCACGACGCCAGCAGTGAGCTGGCGGCATGGTGAGTTGATGCCGTTACAAAGTGCTGAACAGCGGGAAAGTCCCCAACAGCAAGGCGGCGACCAGTATGCACAGGCAGACCAGTACTGCCCACTTCAGGGTAAAGCGTTGATGGTCACCGAACTCGATCCCGGCCAGTGCTACCAGCAAATAGGTAGACGGTACCAGTGGGCTGAGCAAGTGGACGGGCTGACCAACGATCGAGGCACGTGCCATTTCCACCGCGGTGATGCCGTAATGACTGGCGGCTTCGGCCAACACCGGCAACACGCCGTAATAAAATGCGTCGTTCGACATGAAGAACGTGAACGGCATGCTCACCAGCGCCGTGATCACCGCCAGGTACGGGCCGAGGAAATCCGGGATCACCGCCAACAGACTTTTCGACATGGCATCGACCATGCCGGTTCCGGTCAAAATACCAGTGAAGATACCCGCGGCAAAAATCAGACCGACCACCGCCAGCACGCTGCCGGCGTGAGCCGCAACGCGGTCCTTCTGTTGTTGCAGGCACGGGTAGTTGACGATCATCGCGATACTGAACGCCACCATGAACAGCACCGGCAGCGGCAACAGGCCAGCGATCAGGGTGCACATCAGGGCAACGGTCAGTGCGCCGTTGAACCAGATCAGCTTCGGACGACGGGCGTCCGGGTACTGGGAAACGCTGATTTCGCTGTGGTCCACTTCATCGCCGGCCAGGTGCAGCTCACCCAGGCGAGCACGCTCGCGTTTACCGTAGAAGTAAGCAATCGCCAGGATCGCCACCACACCGGCCAGCATCGCCGGAATCATTGGCACGAAGATGTCGGACGGGTCCACATGCAGCGCACTCGCGGCACGGGCGGTCGGGCCGCCCCAAGGAGTCATGTTCATCACGCCGCCGGCGAGGATGATCAGGCCAGCCATGATGCGCGGGCTCATGCCGATGCGGCTGTAGAGCGGCAGCATGGCGGCCACGCAAATCATATAAGTGGTCGCGCCGTCACCATCGAGGGAAACAACGAGCGCCAGAACGGCGGTGCCGACCGAAACTTTCAACGGGTCGCCCTTGACCAGTTTGAGGATCTTGCGCACGGCCGGGTCAAACAGGCCGGAGTCGATCATCAGGGCGAAGTACAGAATGGCGAACATCAGCATTACGCCGGTCGGCGCAAGCTTGGTGATGCCTTCGAGCATCATCGGGCCGATTTTCGGTGCAAAACCACCGAACAGGGCGAAGATGATCGGAATAATGATCAGGGCGATCAGCGCGGACAGGCGCTTGGTCATGATCAGGAACATGAACGTGATGACCATGGCAAAGCCAAGGAAAGTCAGCATGGGAATACTCCAGGCGTAGCGCGGCTAGGGAATGGGCGAACCGGATGGGTCAGCGCAGAACGGGAAGCACGAGGCGTACGGGCGGAGTTGCAGCGAAGGGGCGGGTAGTAAAGGACATCAGAATCACCATTGTTGTTGTTAATTGGGCCACGCGAGCGATAAAACACACGCGCGGCCAACCGGTCTCTTGCCGGTAGTGGGGGCCGATCCTAATGGGGAAAGCTTTCAGCCAGCTTTCGCGGCCGAAAGCATTGTCCGGATGGGTAACCGGTCGTCGGATAGGCTTAACCTCAGTAAACACTGCACAGTAGGTAAAAACATGGACGACATTCATACCGGCGGCTGCCATTGCGGCCATCTGCGCTATCAATTTCGCGGACCATTGCACGACATCGCCCACTGCCACTGTTCGATTTGTCGACGAGTCAGCGGCGGTATTGTGACCACCTGGATCACTGCGCCCGCCTCAGCCTTTGAATGGCTGGCCGGGACACCGGCGCGGTACGACTCTTCCGAAAGCTGCGCGCGGTATTTCTGCCCGACCTGTGGGGCGCAGGTGGCGCTGGTGACGTTGCTCAGCCCCGAGAGCATCGACCTGACCATCGCTACCCTCGATCATCCAGAGCTGGCTCCAGCCGACCGGCACATCTGGACCGACAGCCGCTTGCCCTGGCTGCACCTGGACGAGCATTTGCCCGTCGAAGCAGAAGAAACGATCTGATCAGAAAATAGACAGGTCCAATGGACGGATGGCACCCATCCAGACTGCGTGCTCCGTATGATCGAGCAAGTCATCGCCGGTGTCCGGGTGCAAGAACACCACCAAGCCGTTGCGATTGAGCGCCAACCACGGCAGCACATCGCCGATAAGCTGCGGGCCGAACGCCAGTTGGCAGCTCCAGTCCGGGTGCGGACCCACCGGGCGCTCGTGCACGCGGCCCATCTTCAACGGGAACAACTGCGCCGCCTGCTCACACAAGGCTCGTGCCTGATCGATAGTGCTGGCGTCGAAATAAACGTGGGCGTGGTAGCCCGTGATGGTTTGCATCTGAACCTCTCCAAAAACCCGGTCGAACCCTCACTGTTTCCTACAGGTCACACGTCATATACGTGGGAAACAAGGAACTCAGCCATGAAAAATGCCGAAACCCCGGTGGTGAAAGTGGTGCTCTATGGTGCCATGAGTAGCCTGGGCAGTGCGCTGATGGCTGAAATGCTGCGGCGCCAGCATGAAGTGATCGCGATTCTCGATGACCTGACGGCGCTGGCGCCTCGACCCGGACTGCGCACCAAGAATGGCGACCTGTTCGACGCCGAACGCGTGAAACAAAGCGTGGCCGGTTGTTCGGTGGTGATCTGTCTACTAGACGCACCAGGGCTGCCGATCAGCAGCGAACACGTGGAGAAAACCATCGTACCGGGACCGGTCGAGCAGGTGCTGGCAGTGGATGCATTGATCGACGGTATGCAAGCCGCCAGCATTGGCCGGTTGTTTGTGGTGGGGCATTTTGAGGAATTGGACGAGCCGGAGGTGGACGATGACCTTCAGCGCCATGCCGCCGAAGAAATCCTCGAAGCCCTGCAAGGCAGCGGTCTGCACTGGACGTTGGTGGATGTGCCGCACGGGGTGGCCGGGCTGACCATCGAGCATTTCAGCCAGGTCAGCAGCAGCCTTGAGCCGGGTCTGGCCGAGCCATTGCGACGGCTAAATCGTGTGGCGGTCGGGATCGCTGATGAGCTGCGGTTGAACCTGCATGTCGGTGAGCATGTGAGTTTTGTGGCGGCTTCGGGGCCGTAAAAGATCGCAGCCTTCGGCAGCTCCTACAGGTGCGATCTTTTCGCCCGTCACACCGCAATCGACGGTAACGGCAAACCAGTCAACGACTGCGCACTGCTGGCCTGCTCTGCCATCAACCAGTCCACAAACTGTTTGATCAACACGCCACGACGTTTGCGCTGAGGCAAGACAACGTAATAACCCAGCCGTGAAATCACCGTGTCGGCAATCGGCCGACACAACAAACCCTGAGCCAACAAGTTATCCACAAGGTGCCGCCAACCAATGGCCACGCCCTGGCCACCAATCGCCGCCTGAATCAACAACGTGTAATTGTCGAAACGCAGTTGCCCCGGCACCGGCGCCGAGGTGATCCCCAGCTCCCGGAATACTCCGCTCCAGTCGAACCAGTTGCTGCTGTTTTCACCACGTAAATGCAGCAGGGGAAACTCCAGCAATGACTGGACCGGCAAGGGCAGGACGCGATCCTTCAACAATAGCGGACTGCACACCGGAAACACTTCTTCGCTGAACAGCCAATGGCTTTCGCCTTGCTTGAAGCGCCCGTCGCCGAACAGCACCGCCACGTCGATATCGGTACGCAACATGTTGTGATTGCGTTCGCTGGTGACCAGGCTGACATCGACCTGGGGATTGGCTTCGTGAAACCGGTGCAGGCGTGGCATCAACCAATACGCGGCGAAGGCGAAGTCGGTGGCGACTTGCAGCACTTCGTGGGACTGCTGTGTGCTGATCGCAGTCAATCCGGCGTCGATATTCTGTAAACCGAGCTGAACTTGCTCGAAAAGAATCGCCCCCGCCTCAGTCAGCTCGATACCTCGATAGATGCGATCAAACAGCCGTGTCCCGAGCTGTTCTTCCAGCCGTTTGATCTGCTGGCTGATCGCCGGTTGCGTGGTACCAAGCTCCACCGCTGCGGCGGTAAAGCTGCGTTGACGCGCCGCCGCCTCGAAGGCACGCAGCAAGTCGAGAGACAAATCACCAAGGGCGTCATACATAAGCAGTGCTTATCCTAGTCATTGCCGTACATGGGCTTTACCGCAAAAGGCATGGGCTACATGCTCGATCGCAGCACTCTCGCATAAATATTCACTATGGAATGCCGCGATCACATGAAGCGCAAGAATATTCTTTTCATCATGGCCGATCAGATGGCCGCGCCAATGTTGCCGTTCTACGGCCCTTCGCCGATCAAACTCCCGAATCTCAGCCGCCTGGCCGCCGAAGGCGTGGTGTTCGACGCCGCGTATTGCAACAGCCCACTCTGCGCGCCGTCGCGTTTTACCCTGGTCAGCGGTCAGTTGCCGAGCAAGATCGGCGCCTACGACAACGCGGCCGATTTCCCAGCCGACGTGCCGACCTATGCCCACTACCTGCGTCGCCTCGGCTACCGCACCGCGCTGTCGGGCAAGATGCACTTCTGCGGCCCGGACCAACTCCACGGCTATGAAGAACGCCTGACCAGTGACATCTACCCGGCCGACTACGGCTGGTCAGTGAACTGGGACGAACCGGATGTACGTCCGAGCTGGTATCACAACATGTCGTCGGTGCTACAGGCAGGGCCCTGTGTGCGGACCAATCAGCTGGATTTCGACGAAGAAGTGGTATTCAAGGCCCAGCAATATCTGTTCGATCACATTCGCGAGGATGGCGATCAGCCGTTCTGCCTGACCGTCTCGATGACTCACCCACATGACCCGTACACGATTCCCAAGGCTTTTTGGGATATGTATGACGATGCCGACATTCCGTTGCCCGAGACACCGGCACAGACTGCACTCGATCCACACTCCCAACGTTTGCTCAAGGTTTACGACCTGTGGGACAAGCCGCTGCCTGTGGATAAGATTCGCGATGCGCGCCGGGCGTACTTCGGTGCATGCAGCTATATCGACAGCAACGTCGGCAAACTCCTGCAAACACTCGAGGAAACCGGGCTGATCGACGACACCATCATCGTTTTCTCCGGCGACCACGGCGACATGCTCGGCGAGCGTGGGCTCTGGTACAAAATGCACTGGTTTGAAATGGCCGCCCGCGTCCCCCTGCTGATCAGTGCGCCGGGGCAATTCGGGGCGGGCCGGGTCAGCGCAGCCGTCTCCACCGCGGATCTGCTGCCGACCTTTGTCGAACTGGCTGGCGGTTCCCTGGAACCAGGATTGCCGCTGGACGGTCGCTCGCTGGTGTCGCACCTGCAAGGGCAGGGCGGTCACGACGAAGTGTTCGGCGAATACATGGCCGAAGGCACCATCAGCCCGTTGATGATGATTCGGCGCGGCGCCTACAAATTCATCTACAGCGAAGATGACCCTTGCCTACTCTTCGACGTACATAACGACCCGCGAGAACAGGAAGAACTCAGCCAGTCCCCGCAACATCGGCCGCTGTTCGACGATTTTCTCGCCCAAGCGCGGGCCAAATGGGACATTCCCGCGATTCACCAACAGGTGCTCGCCAGTCAGCGGCGCCGGCGTTTCGTCGCCGACGCCCTGACTATCGGCAAGCTGAAGAGCTGGGATCACCAGCCGCTGGTGGACGCCAGTCAGCAGTACATGCGCAACCACATCGACCTCGATGATCTGGAGCGCAAAGCACGTTATCCACAACCCTGCCAAAACCAATAATGTGAAGGGGAAGTCCATGCAAAGGTTATCCACAGTACTGACGGTCGGGCTTCTGGCTCTGGGCAGTGCATCGGTTTACGCCGATCAAAGCTGCGAAACGGTGAAAATGGCCGACCCTGGCTGGAGCGACATCGCCGCGACCAACGCCATCACCGGGTTTCTGCTGGACGGCATGGGCTACAAGGCCAAGGTCGACACCCTGGCGGTGCCGATCACCTTTGGCGGGCTGAAGGATGGTCAGGTCGACGTGTTTTTGGGTAATTGGATGCCGGCGCAGCAGGGCTTCTATGACAAATTCGTCGCCACCGGCGACGTGACTCAATTGGCGAAGAATCTCGACGGCACCGAGTTCACACTGGCCGTGCCGGATTATGTGTGGGACGCGGGTGTGCATAACTTTGCCGACTTGAACAAATATGCAGATAAGTTCGACAAGAAAATCTACGGCATCGGCTCCGGCGCCCCGGCGAACATTTCGCTGCAGGACATCATCAAGAAAAACGACTTCGAACTGGGCCAATGGAAACTGATTGAGTCCAGCGAGCAGGCGATGCTGGCCGAAGTCTCCCGCGCGGTGAAGAAACAGAAATTCGTGACCTTCCTCGGCTGGACCCCGCACCCGATGAACGTGCAGCTGAAAATGCATTACCTGAAGGGCGGCGAGAAGTACTTCGGCGACACCGGCGCGGTTTATACACTGACCCGCAAAGGTTATGCACAGGCCTGCCCGAACGTTGGCAAGTTGCTGACCAACCTGAGTTTCACCCAGGAAATGGAAAACAGCATCATGGCCGAGGTGGTGAACAAGAAGGTTAGCAATGCTGATGCGGTGAAGGCGTGGATCAAGGCCAACCCGGCGGTGCTGGATAAATGGCTGGACGGGGTGAAGACCGTGGATGGGCAGGATGCATTGCCGGCAGTCAAAGCCAGGCTCTAACCCGAACCTGTAGGAGCGAGGCTTGCCCGCGAAGGTCTCGGCGCGGTTTTTCTGAAGAACCGCGTTAGCGTTCTTCGCGGGCAAGCCTCGCTCCTACAGAAGGAACGCTCGTCGCTGTCCTGTTACCCTTGCGCAAACTCCCACCCGAGAGGACCCATGGCCTTCCCCAGCCGCCATTCACTCTTCCCGTTTCTCAGTTGGCTGCCACGGCAGACCCGCGCCAGCGTCAGTCGCGACCTGATCGTCGGCCTCAGCGGTGCGATTCTCGCGTTGCCGCAATCCATTGCCTACGCGCTGATCGCCGGTCTCCCACCGGAATACGGCTTGTACGCCGCGATCATCCCGGTGCTGATCGCCTGCTTGTGGGGGTCGTCCTGGCACTTGATCTGCGGTCCTACAGCAGCGATTTCCATCGTCCTATACGCCAGCGTCAGTCCTCTGGCCGTGCCCGCGTCACAGGACTACATCACGCTGATCCTGCTGCTTACGCTCCTGGCCGGCATTTTTCAGTGGCTATTGGGGATGCTGCGTTTCGGCGCGCTGGTGAATTTTGTCTCGCACTCGGTGGTACTGGGTTTTACCCTCGGTGCGGCCGTGGTGATCGCCATTGGACAGATGCCGAACCTGCTCGGGCTGGACTTGCCCAACCAGGCCACGGCGCTCAACAGCCTGGTGACCTTGATCACGCACCTCGGGGCTGTGGATAAACCTTCGCTGGTGCTAGGTCTTGCCACGGTCGTTGTCGGGATTGTCTTGAAACTGTTGCTGCCCCGTTGGCCGACGCTATTGATCACCCTGATCCTGAGCGGTGTGCTGGTGTGGCTCTGGCCGGCGATGTTCGGCCATGTGAAATTGGTCAGCGAATTTGTCGGACGCTTGCCGCCCTTCAGTTCGTTGCCGCTGGATCTGGAACTGGTGCTGCGCCTGCTGCCGAGTGCCGTCGCCGTGGGCATGCTTGGATTGGTGACGAGTCTGTCGATTGCCCGCTCCTTGTCGGCCCGTTCGCAGCAGTTGCTCGACGCCAACCAGGAAGTCCGCGCCCAGGGTTTATCAAACATCGTCGGAGCGTTTTTTCCGGCTCGCTGTCAGCCGGGTCCTTCACCCGTTCGGGGCTGAGCTACGAGGCCGGCGCCTGCTCGCCACTGGCCGGGGTGTTCTCGGCGTTGTGGGTGGCGCTGTTCGCGATCTTCGGCGCCGGGTTGATCGCACACATTCCGATCCCGGCCATGGCCGGCAGCATTCTGTTGATCGCCTGGGGGTTGGTGGACCATCGCGGCATTCGCGCGTTGCTGCGGGTCAGCCGTGCCGAATTCGTGGTCATGGCCCTGACCTGTGTCGCCACGTTGCTGCTGGAATTGCAGACGGCGATCTACGCCGGGGTGCTGGCGTCGCTGTTCTTCTACCTCAAGCGCACTTCGCAACCACGGGTGCAGCACTGGCGCGAGGGCGATGAAGACATCCTGCGGGTCGGCGGCTCGATCTTCTTTGGCGCCAGCCATTACCTGCAAGTGCGCCTGCAACGGATGCACGGCGCGAAGGTGGTGATCGAAGCGCAGCACATCAACTTCATCGACTATTCGGGTGTGGAAATGCTGCACCAGGAAGCACGGCGGTTGCTCAAGCAAGACCGTAGCCTGACCTTGCGCGGCGCGCGGCCGCCGGTGGTGGAGGAGTTGAGGAAGCTGGAAGGCGCCGAGAAATGCCCGATTCGTTTCGAAGATTGAGTGAAGCCATAAAAGATCGCAGCCTTCGGCAGCTCCTACAAGGTGAACGCCGATCCTGTGTAGGAGCTGCCGAAGGCTGCGATCTTTTGATCTTATAGAGCTAGCTGACGACGCAGTTCAGCCAGTACCGGCGCCGTATCCGGCCGCACGCCGCGCCACAGGTAGAAGGCTTCCGCCGCCTGCTCGGCCAGCATCCCCAACCCATCCATCGCCACCGCCGCGCCGTGTTCACTGGCCCAGCGGCAGAACGAGGTCGGTTCCTTGCCGTACATCATGTCGTAGCACACGGTCTTGCCCGGTTCGATCAGGCTGCTGGCAATCGGCGGTACATCACCCGACAGACTGGCCGACGTCGCGTTGATGATCAGGTCCACCGGCTCGCGCAACCAGTCAAAACCACTGGCGGACACCGGCCCCAAGTCGGCAAACAACTCCGCCAGCAGCTCGGCTTTTTCCACTGTGCGATTGGCGATGATCACCGACGCCGGTTGTTCGGCCAGCAATGGTTCCAACGCCCCGCGCACCGCACCGCCGGCACCCAGCAACAGGATGCGTTTGCCCTTGAGGCTGAAACCGGCGTTGACTGTCAGGTCGCGCACCAGCCCGGCACCATCGGTGTTGTCGCCCAACAGGCTGCCGTCAGCCAGTTTGCTCAAAGTGTTCACCGCCCCGGCTCGCTGCGCGCGCCCTGTCAGGCTGTCGGCCAGACGATAGGCGTCTTCCTTGAACGGCACGGTGACATTCGCCCCACGACCGTGAAGGAAAAATGCCTGGGCAAACCCGGAAAAATCGTCGAGCGGCGCCAACGAAGTGCTGTAGTCCAATTGCTGAGCGGTTTGCTCAGCGAACAAGCGATGGATCAGTGGCGACTTGCTGTGGCCAATCGGGTTACCGAATACGACGTAACGATCCATCAGGATTCCTCTCAGGCCTTGGCCAACCAATCGCGGTCTTGCAGGAAGTACTCGGTCAGGCGCGCTTCTTCGCTGCCCGGCTCGGCTTTCCAGTCATAGCCCCAGCGCACTTGCGGCGGCAGGGACATCAGGATCGATTCGGTACGACCACCCGATTGCAGACCGAACAACGTACCGCGGTCGTAGACCAGGTTGAACTCGACATAACGACCCCGGCGGATTTCCTGGAACTCACGCTGTTTGGCGGTGAACGCATCATTTTTGCGGCGCTGCACAATCGGCAGGTACGCGTCGATGAACGCGTCACCGATGGCACGCATGAAGGCGAAACTGGTGTCGAAGTCCCACTCGTTCAAGTCATCGAAAAACAGGCCGCCGATGCCCCGAGGTTCATGGCGATGCTTGATGTGGAAATAGCTGTCGCACCAGGCCTTGTAGCGCGGGTAGACGTCCGGCCCGAACGGCGCGCAGGCCTGTTCGGCGATACGGTGCCAATGCACGCAGTCTTCTTCATTGCCGTAGTAAGGGGTCAGGTCGAAGCCGCCGCCGAACCACCAGACCGGCTCTTCACCTTCTTTTTCAGCGATGAAAAAGCGCACGTTGGCATGGGAAGTGGGCACATGCGGGTTGTGCGGGTGAATCACCAGGGACACGCCCAGCGCTTCGAAGCCACGCCCTGCCAGTTCCGGCCGATGGGCGCTGGCGGACGGAGGGAGACCGCTGCCAAAGACATGGGAAAAGTTGACGCCACCCTTTTCGATGACTGCGCCGTTTTCGATCACTCGGGTCCGACCGCCACCGCCGGCAGGCCGGGTCCAGGCGTCTTCGACGAAGCGTGTGCCGCCGTCCTCGGTTTCCAGAGCGGCGCAAATGCGGTCTTGCAGGTCGAGCAGGTAGGCTTTTACGGCCTCGGTGCGGGTCGTCATGTCATCACCTTGAATCGGGCAAAGCTACGCGGCGCACGAATGGCCGGCGGCAAATTGCTGCGTAGGATAACACCGCACCTTGTTCCACCGCAGTTGACGAAGATCATGGTTAGGAGTCCGATAGGGAGCTTCGCAAAGCGACCTAAGGAGAGTTCTGATGGCAAAGCGTATCCAGTTCCGCACCCATGGCGGCCCCGAGGTGCTCGAATATGTCGATTACGAACCTGCCGAACCCGGCCCGCAGCAAGTGCGCGTGACCAACAAGGCTATCGGTCTGAACTTCATCGACACCTATTTCCGCAGTGGCCTCTATCCGCCGCCGGTATTGCCATCGGGCCTGGGCTCGGAAGGCGCGGGCGTGGTCGACGCCGTCGGCAGCGAAGTCACTCGCTTCAAAGTGGGTGATCGCGTCGCTTATGGCAGCGGCCCATTGGGCGCCTACAGCCAGGTTCACGTCTTGCCCCAAGCCAATCTGGTGCATCTACCCGATGCCATCAGCTTCGAACAGGCCGCCGGTGTGATGCTCAAGGGCCTCACCGTGCAATACCTGTTGCGTCAGACTTATGAACTCAAGGGTGGCGAAACCATCCTGTTCCATGCGGCTGCCGGCGGTGTCGGTACGCTGGCCTGCCAGTGGGCCAAGGCACTGGGCGTGAAGCTGATCGGTACGGTCAGCTCACCGGAGAAAGCGGCCCTGGCCAAGGCCAACGGTGCCTGGGCGACCATCGACTACAGCCACGAAAACGTCGCACAACGGGTACTGGAATTGACTGACGGGAAAAAAGTCCCGGTGGTGTACGACGGCGTGGGCAAGGACACCTGGCTGACGTCCCTTGATAGCGTGTCGCCTCGGGGTCTGGTGGTAAGTTTCGGCAATGCGTCGGGCGCGGTGGACGGGGTGAACCTGGGGATTCTATCGGCGAAAGGTTCGCTGTACGTGACCCGGCCAACCCTGGCGAGCTACGCCAACAATGCCGAAAACCTGCAACGCATGGCAGATGAATTGTTCGAGATGATCATCAGCGGGAAGTTGAAGGTGGAGGTTAGCCAGAAGTATCCATTGGCGGAAGCGGCGAAGGCGCAGACCGAGTTGTCGGCGCGGCGCACCACTGGCTCGACTGTTTTGTTGCCTTGAGGGCCTCTTCGCGGGCAAGCCTCGCTCCTACAAGGATCACCTAAACCCTGTAGGAGCAAGGCTTGCCCGCGAAGAACGATGACGCGGTCTTAATCCGGGCGCACCACGTGCCCGGTCGCCACATCACGAATCACACTCGGATTCTTGCGCCCACCCAGATTCCCGCCCATCACCAGATCAAGCTGCCCACGGAAATACTGCTCGATGCGAATCCGCGTGCGCGCCGCCGGCCGGCCCTGGGGGTTAGCGGACGTCGATACCAGTGGTCCGACCACTGCACACAAATCCCGCACCAACGGGTGATCGCTGACCCGCAGCGCTACCGTTTCATGCACGCCGGTAATCCATTGCGGCAACAGATTCTGGTGCGGCACCAGCCAGGTGTTCGGCCCCGGCCAGGTGCTGGCCATGCGGTCCATCCACAGTTCCGGAAAGTCTTCGAACAGGAAGTCGAACTGGCGAATGTTGTCGGCCACCAGGATCAGGCCTTTATCTACCGCCCGGCCCTTGATCATCAACAGACGATCCACCGCCTCTTCGTCCCACGGGTCACAACCCAGGCCCCAGACAGCTTCGGTTGGGTAGGCAATCACCGCTCCTGCGCGAATTGCTTGTGCGGCTTGCTGCACACGCCAACTGTTGACCATGAAAAGACTCTCCGGAATAAGGCTCTGCGCAGTTTACCGATCTTCCTTATAAAACCTAGCTCACCCGCGCAAACCAGCGTCCGCTTTCGCACACCGCCCGGCCATCCATTTCCAGCTCCGTCAATGCCGCCAGCACTTTCGGCAAGGCCCAGCCGCTGCTGTGAGCCAACGCCTCACTGGTATGGGGCGCCGCGTGGAGCAACATAAGCAATGGATGCGTCGTCGACGCAGCGGCCATGGATAACGGCAACTGTTGCCAGCCACGCAGGGCTTCGAGGATGTGCTCGATGGTTTCCACCAGCATCGCACCGTCGCGGATCAGTTGATGGCAGCCCTTGGCGCCGGGGTGGTGGATCGAACCCGGAATCGCATACACCTCGCGACCCTGTTCCGCCGCAAGCCTGGCGGTAATCAACGAACCACTGGCGACCCTGGCCTCGACCACCAGCACGCCGAGGGATAAACCACTGATGATCCGGTTGCGCCGGGGGAAGTTGCTGGCAGTGGGGCTGGCGTCCAGCGGGAACTCCGAAAGCACCGCACTACCGGAGGCAATCATGGCATCGGCCAGCCAACGATTGCGCTGTGGATAAAACTTTTCAAGACCCGTGCCAAGCACACCTACCGTTTGCCCGCCAACGTCCAATGCCGCCTGGTGCGCAGCGGCATCGATACCCAGAGCCAGACCGCTGGTGATGACGAATCCGGCACCAGCCAGGCTGCGGGAAAACGCAGCCGCCGTGTCCATCCCTGGCCGCGACGCGCGGCGACTGCCGACCATCGCCAGTTGCGGTTTTTCCAGAATGCCCGGATCCCCGGCGACAAATAACAGCGGCGGCGCATCGCTGATTTGCGCCAGCAACGCCGGGTACTCAGGCTGGTCCCACATCAGCAAATGCTGGCCCGGACGCTCTAGCCAGGCCAATGCATGGCTGGCGCCGTCGCGGATTTCATGGCTGCGCCGGGCCTGCGCACACACCAGCGGCACGCCCAGCGAACGCCAGGCACTGGCGGGTGCGCTGATGGCTTTTGAGGCAGAGCCAAAGGCTTCCAGCAGTTTTTAAATCGCGCAGGTCCGAGTTCGGGCAAGCGGTGCAGGCGTAAACGAGCCTCCAGTTCCGCAGGGGAAACCGGCGTAATAGCAGAGAGTGACATGGATCATCCTTGATCGTTATGAACCCCGTTCAAACGGGAATAAGCTGTGGATAACTCTGTTGGTAACTTGTGGAGCAGGCTAAGGATTTCGCACCTTATCCATCACTGCCAGAGAGCGCGATGCATTAAGGACCAAACCGTAACTGAGTTTGTCGTAGGTGCGGAAAACCATCAGCAAACCGGCGCGCTCATCGGGAATTTTCAGCGGCTGGCCCGTCACGCGATCACGCACGGTTTCGCCGGTTTTCATCACCACCAACACGTTGCCTTCGGCCAGACCGTCCCGTTGCCCCTTGTTCAGTGTGACCACGTCCATCGCGCCAATCTGCGTGACGCCGCGGGGTACATCGATAATCAAGCCGTTGATTTCGCTTTTGGGTGCACTGGGCATGAAGGTCGAGTTGATCGCCCGTTCCTCGCCGGTGAACAAGCGGTCGCCGAGGCGCACTTCCTGGGTGGTGCGTTGCAGCGCCAGAGTGGCGACGTCGCCTTCGGTCGCGATAATTTCGCCGCCACCGATGTCGTCGGCGTTGATCCCCAGGAACTCCTTGCTCTGCGGATCGGTGTACACCTTGCCCTGACGGAAGATGCCGTACACCGGTTGGTTCGGGTCGAAATGCCCGCGAGCGAAGATCCGGTCACCGGTGCCGCTGAGCACCCGTTCGGCATCGCCGGCGACGATGTACGGCGCCTTGTCGAAGTCCTCGACCTTGTCGACGATGCGGTTGCTCAGCAGAAAACTATTGATCGATTGCAGCGGAATGCTTGGGATCGCGTCGGCCACCGGGCTGCTGCGGATGCGTGGCGACAGTTTGATGGTGCCGCGGGACTCGCCGCGATTGAGGGTCAGGCGTGGCTGGCCATCGACATAGGTCAGCGTCAGCAAATCGCCCGGATAGATGAGATTGGGGTTTTGGATCTGCGGGTTGACCTGCCACAGCTCGGGCCATTTCCACGGCTCACGCAGGAATTTCCCGGAAATGTCCCAAAGTGTGTCCCCCCGTACCACCGTGTATTGCTGCGGAAAACCTTCCTTGAGTTGCACTTGCCCGTGCGCCAAACCGGCCGAGGCCAGAAGGAGCAAGGCGAGTAGTGATTTCCTCATGCGGTGAATCCCTTTATTATGTGCGTTCGCGTAAAACGCCAGAGCCCCCGTGGCTCGCTCCTGGCTCTTCTCGAAGAAGGGAGCTACGTTTTACAACGGTAGCCTGCATCTTCGGACCCGCCAGGCCATCGACCCGACTTTACCTCACATGTGCAGCAAATAAGCTTATGGCCATTTTAGACATCCTCGAATTTCCCGACTCGCGCCTGCGCACTATCGCCAAACCTGTGGCCGTAGTGGACGACGAAGTGCGTCAGTTGGTCGATGACATGTTTGAAACAATGTATGAAGCGCCAGGCATCGGCCTCGCCGCGACCCAGGTCAACGTGCACAAACGTATCGTCGTGATGGACCTCTCCGAAGACCGCAGCGAACCACGGGTGTTCATCAACCCCGAGTTCGAAACCCTGACGGATGAGATGGAGCAGTATCAGGAAGGCTGCCTCTCGGTGCCGGGTTTCTACGAAAACGTCGATCGCCCGCAGAAGATCAAGATCAAGGCCCTGGACCGCGACGGCCAGCCTTACGAACTGATCGCCGAAGGCTTGCTCGCCGTGTGTGTCCAGCACGAATGCGACCACCTCAACGGCAAGTTGTTCGTCGACTACCTGTCCAGCCTTAAACGCGACCGAATCAAGAAGAAACTGGAAAAGCTCCATCGCCAGAACGCTTGATGCCCCCTTTCAAAGGCTTGCTGCGGCAAGCCTTTTTCTTTGCGAGACCTTCTTCATGACTGAGCCACTGCGCATCGTCTTTGCCGGCACCCCGGAATTCGCCGCTGAACACCTCAAGGCCCTGCTCGCCAGCCCTTACGAGATCATCGCGGTCTACACCCAACCGGACCGTCCGGCGGGTCGAGGGCAAAAGCTGATGCCGAGCCCGGTCAAGCAGTTGGCTCTGGAAAACAACATCCCGGTGCTGCAACCGCCGACCTTGCGCAACGAAGACGCCCAGGCTGAACTGGCCGCATTGAAGCCGGATTTGCTGGTGGTGGTCGCCTACGGCCTGATCCTGCCGCAAGTGGTGCTGGATATTCCACGCCTGGGTTGCATCAATAGCCACGCCTCCTTGCTGCCACGCTGGCGTGGTGCGGCGCCGATCCAGCGCGCCGTTGAAGCAGGCGACAGCGAAAGCGGCGTGACCGTGATGCGCATGGAGCTGGGCCTCGACACCGGCCCGATGCTGTTGAAAGTCACCACGCCGATCACCGCGGAAGACACCGGTGGCAGCCTCCATGATCGACTGGCCGAAATGGGCCCACCCGCCGTCGTTCAAGCGATTGCCGGCCTCGCTGCTGGAACGCTGGAAGGCGAAGTTCAGGACGACAGCCTCGCCACCTATGCTCACAAACTGAACAAAGACGAAGCACGCATCGTCTGGAGCCGTCCGGCCGTTGAGCTGGAACGCCTGGTCCGCGCCTTCAACCCTTGGCCGATCACCCACAGCACGCTAAATGGCGAAGCGCTGAAAGTGCTGGCCGCAAGCCTCGCCGAAGGGCAGGGCGCACCGGGGGAAATCCTTGGCGCCAGCAAGGACGGCTTGATCGTCGCTTGCGGTGAGCAGGCGCTGTGCCTGACTCGTCTGCAATTGCCCGGCGGCAAGGCGCTGAACTTCAGTGACTTCTTCAACAGCCGGCGCGAGAAATTCGCCGTCGGCACCGTGCTCGGTCACGTGGCGGATGCTCAATGAACCCGCGTCTGGCCGCCGCCAAGGCACTTGCCGCTGTTCTTAACGGAAAAGCCTCACTCAACAGTTCCCTGCCGACGCAAATGGACAAGGTCGAAGACCGCGACCGCGGCTTCACCCAGGACCTGGCGTTCGGCACTGCGCGCTGGCAGCCGCGTCTGTCGGCGCTGGCGGCCAAATTGCTGCAGAAGCCGTTCAAAGCTGCTGATGCCGATGTCGAGGCATTATTGCTGGTCGGCCTCTATCAACTGCTCTACACCCGCGTCCCGGCCCACGCAGCCATCGGCGAAACCGTCGGTTGCGCCGAAAAGCTAAAAAAACCCTGGGCCAAGGCCTTGCTCAACGCCGTGCTGCGCCGCGCCCAACGGGAAAGCGAAGCGCTGCTGGCGGAGCTGGAACACGATCCGGTGGTGCGCACCGCCCACCCGCGCTGGCTGCAAAAATCCCTGAAAGCCTTCTGGCCGGAACAGTGGGAAGCCATCTGCGCAGCGAACAACGCCCACCCGCCAATGATCTTGCGGGTCAACCGTCGCCATCATTCTCGTGACGCCTACCTCGGCTTGCTGACTGACGCGGGCATCGCCGCCACGCCGTGCGTTTACAGCCGCGATGGCATCATCCTCGAAGCCGCCGCCGACGTGCGCAGCCTGCCGGGTTTCGCCGAGGGCTGGATCAGCGTGCAAGACGAAGCGGCACAACTGACCGCCGACTTGCTGGACCTGGCGCCGGGCCAACGGGTGCTCGACGCCTGCTGCGCGCCGGGTGGCAAGACTTGTCACATCCTGGAAGCCGAGCCAGCCCTGGCCGGCGTCGTCGCCGTGGACCTGGAAGCCAAGCGTCTGGTGCGGGTGCGGGAAAACCTCGCGCGCCTGGGCCTGAGCGCCGAACTGATCGCCGCCGACGGCCGCGACACCGCGACCTGGTGGGACGGCAAGCCGTTCCAGCGCATCCTGTTGGACGCGCCATGCTCGGCCACTGGCGTGATCCGTCGTCACCCGGACATCAAACTGACGCGCCAACCCGACGACATCGTTGCGTTGGCGGTGCTTCAGGGCGAACTGCTCGACGCCATGTGGATAGCGCTGGAAGTCGGCGGGATTCTGCTTTACGCCACCTGCTCGACGCTGCCGACCGAGAACACCGAAGTCATCGAAGCCTTCCTCGCTCGCACGCCGGGCGCCCGTGAGCTGGACCTCGCCACCACGGCCGGGATCAAGCAGCCTCATGGTCGCCAATTGCTGGCCCAGCAGGGTGGCCACGACGGGTTCTACTACGCCAAGCTGATCAAGATTGCCGCAGCGCGCGGTTAACCGGATTTCAAGGGAGTGACTGGATGAAGATCATCATCCTCGGCGCCGGGCAGGTCGGCGGTTCGCTGGCGGAACACTTGGCCAGTGAAGCCAACGACATCACCGTGGTCGACACCGACGGCGAACGCCTGCGCGACCTCGGCGATCGGCTGGACATCCGCACCGTGCAGGGCCGCGCCTCGTTCCCGACCGTGCTGCGCCAGGCCGGCGCCGACGACGCCGACATGCTGGTGGCGGTGACCAACAGCGACGAGACCAACATGGTCGCCTGCCAGGTCGCCCACACCCTGTTCCACACCCCGACCAAGATCGCCCGGGTCCGCGAAGCCGCGTACCTCACGCGCGGCGGGCTGTTCAACAACGACGCGATCCCGGTGGACGTGCTGATCAGCCCGGAGCAAGTGGTCACCAACTACATCAAGCGCCTGATCGAACACCCCGGTGCCTTGCAGGTAATCGACTTCGCCGAAGGCAAGGCGCAACTGGTGGCGGTGAAGGCCTATTACGGCGGGCCGTTGGTGGGTCAGCAACTGCGGCAGTTGCGCGAACACATGCCAAACGTCGAAACCCGCGTAGCGGCGATTTTTCGGCGCGACCGGCCGATCCTGCCGCAGGGCGATACGGTGATCGAGGCCGACGACGAAGTGTTTTTCATCGCCGCGAAGGCGAACATTCGTGCGGTGATGAGCGAAATGCGCCGCCTCGATGAAAGCTACAAACGCATTGTCATTGCTGGCGGCGGGCAAATCGGCGAACGACTGGCCGAAGCCATCGAAAGCCGTTATCAGGTGAAGATCATCGAGATGAACCCGGCACGCTGCCGCCACCTCTCGGACACCCTCGACAGCACCGTGGTGTTGCAGGGCAGCGCTTCGGACCGCGACTTGCTGCTGGAAGAGAACATTGCCGACGCCGACATCTTCCTGGCCCTGACCAACGATGACGAAGCCAACATCATGTCGTCGTTGCTGGCCAAGCGGCTCGGCGCGAAGAAGGTGATGACGATCATCAACAACCCGGCCTACGTTGATTTGATCCAGGGCGGCGACATCGACATCGCCATCAGCCCGCAGCTGGCGACCATTGGCACCTTGCTGGCTCACGTGCGCCGTGGCGATATCGTCAGCGTGCACTCACTGCGCCGAGGCGCGGCGGAAGCCATCGAGGCGATTGCCCATGGCGATGCGAAGTCGAGCAAGGTGATTGGCAAGGCGATCGAGAATATCGGGTTGCCGCCGGGCACCACGATTGGCGCGATTATTCGTGATGAAGAAGTGATCATCGCCCACGACGATACGGTGATCGAAACCGGCGACCATGTGATTCTGTTCCTTGTGGATAAGAAGCATATTCGGGATGTGGAGAAGCTGTTTCATGTGGGGTTGAGCTTTTTCTGATCCAAAATCGCCAAGATCGCAGCCTTCGGCAGCTCCTACACAGATCGGCGTAGGAGCTGCCGAAGGCTGCGATCTTTTGATCCTCACTTCAGCGCTAAAGGAATCCACCCATGATCGAATCCCTGGAAAAAATGCTCGCCAAGGGTGTGGATAACTCCTTGCTGCGCTTCGGCCTGGGCAAGGGTTATCTGGATCTTGGGGAAAACGCCAAGGCAGCGGAGCATTTCCAGCGTTGCGTCGGGTTCGATCCGAAGTATTCGGCGGCCTGGAAGCTGTTGGGCAAGGCGCACTTGGCGCTGGCAGATTTTGCGGCTGCACGTCAGGCGTGGGAGCAAGGCCTGGAAGCCGCCCGCGCCCATGGCGACAAGCAGGCAGAGAAGGAAATGACGGTGTTTCTGAAGAAGCTCGAGCGTCAGGCTCTCTGATCAGAGATAGCGCAGGCCAATCCCTTCGGCATCCACCAGCACCACTTCCATGCGCACTCGCGGCGCGCCTGTGGGCAAGTCTTGTACCTGGCCGAAGACCAGCGTGCCTTTGGGCAATACCGACAGGGTCGGGTGCTTGACGTAGACCCCCGTCGTCGAGAGGTTACGGGTTTGCCCCAGGCACTCGCCGAAGCTTTCGTGACTGATCTTGATGCGAAATGATTTGCGGTGGTCGGACATCTCTGCGCCCTTGATTGAACTGTTTGTGGATAAGCCGTGGAGCAAGATCAAAAGATCGCAGCCTTCGGCAGCGCCTACGAGTTATCCACAGATCGTGCCATTAACGTCAGTACCAGCGTTCTTCGCCGGGTGGACGCTTCTTGAAGCGCTTCATGCTCCACATGTACTGGCTCGGATACGCCCCGACATAGCGTTCGACGACTTTGCTCATGGCGGCGCAGGACGTCTCGGTATCCGTGCTGTACATGGCTTGCGGTGCGGCTTCGAGGATCACTTTGTAGCCTGAACCGTCCGGCAGCCGCAGGGCATGCAGGAACACGCCGACCGCTTTGCCACCGGCGAGCATGTTCGGCACGAACTTGCTGGTCAGTGCCTGGGTGGCAAAGAACGGCACGAAGATTCCGGCGGATTCAGCCGGTTCCGGGTCAGCGGGGATGCCCACTGCACCACCTTTGCGCACTTCCTTGATGACGCTGAGGATGCCTTCCTTGGTGGAAGCGGCTACTCGGTTGCCCAATTGAACCCGTTGCTTGCGCAGCAAATCGTCTACCGCCTTCAACTTTGGCGGACGATAGAAAATGATCGGTTTGCACTGGCTGCAATAGAAGTGGTTCAACACTTCCCAGTTGCCCAGGTGGCTGGTGATGCCGACGACGCCTTTGCCGGAGGCGAGGGCGTCCTTCAATACGTCGAGGCCTTCGACTTCGCGCACCAGGTCGATGGAACGCTGGGCCGGCCAGATCCAGGCACAGGCGCTTTCGGTCAGGGACTTGCCGATGTCGCTGAGGCTCCGGCCGACCAGACGCTCACGTTCGGCCGGGTCCATCTGCGGAAAGCACTTGGCCAGGTTGATCCGCACCACGTCGCGGGAACGGTTGGGGGTTTTCCACATCACCCAGCCAATGGCCGAGCCCACCGCCTGCACTGCCCGCCACGGAAGCAGGGCAAACAGCCGCAGAGCGCCTACCAGCAAGGCGCCTTTAAACTTATCCACAGGTCACTCCTGATCTTGTGCTGTGTGCGAGGCGGCCATTCTAACCGCCGTTCGCCAGCGTCGCGTAGCGATCGCAATCCTGAGTGTGGTCCATGACCATGCCCGAGGCCTGCATCAGCGCGTAACAAATGGTCGGGCCGACGAACGTGAACCCAGCCTTTTTCAGGCCTTTGCTCATCTCCACGGCGACCGGTGTCACGGCCGGCACCTGGCTGCGATCCTTGAAATGATTGACCTTCGCAGTACCACCGACAAACGACCAGAGAAACCCCACCGGATCCTCCAGCGCCAGCCAGGCCTGGGCATTGCGCCGGGCCGCGTTGAGTTTCAGGCGATTGCGAATGATGCCTGGGTCAAGCATCAATTCATTGATTTGCGCATCGCTCATCTGCGCCACACGCTGCACGTCGAAGCCGAATAACACCTGGCGATAACGCTCGCGTTTGCGCAGCACGGTGATCCATGAGAGGCCGGCCTGGAACCCTTCGAGCAAAAGCAACTCGAACAATCCCTGCGCATCGCGTAGCGGCGTGCCCCACTCCTGATCGTGATAAGCCATGTACAGCGGATCTTCGGAACACCAAAAGCAGCGTGGCATAAGGCTCCAGGGGGCGTGCGCAGCAACGAATCGGGTATACTCCCGCTCTTTAAATCGCAGCCCAAGAAACAGGTGAATTTCGTGAGCCAGCCTACGCCAGCCGTGCGTACCTTCCAAGACTTGATCCTCGCCCTCCAGCAATACTGGGCCGAGCAAGGTTGCGTGGTACTTCAGCCCTACGATATGGAAGTAGGCGCCGGCACTTTCCACACAGCCACGTTTCTACGCGCCATCGGCCCGGAAACCTGGAACGCCGCTTATGTGCAGCCCAGTCGTCGCCCGACTGACGGCCGCTACGGCGAAAACCCGAATCGTCTGCAGCACTACTACCAGTTCCAGGTAGTCCTGAAGCCGAACCCGGACAACTTCCAGGAACTGTACCTGGGCTCCCTCAAGCACGTCGGGCTGGACCCGTTGGTCCACGACATTCGCTTCGTCGAAGACAACTGGGAGTCGCCAACACTGGGCGCCTGGGGTCTGGGCTGGGAAGTCTGGCTCAACGGCATGGAAGTGACGCAGTTCACTTACTTCCAGCAAGCGGGCGGCATCGAGTGCTACCCGGTGACCGGCGAGATCACCTACGGTCTTGAGCGTCTGGCCATGTACCTGCAAGGCGTGGACTCGGTCTACGACCTGGTCTGGGCTGACGGTCCGATGGGCAAGGTCACCTACGGCGACGTGTTCCACCAGAACGAAGTAGAGCAATCGACCTACAACTTCGAACACGCCAATGTCGAGAAGCTGTTCGAGCTGTTCGATTTCTACGAAAGCGAAGCCAAGCGCCTGATCGAACTCGACCAGCCGCTGCCGTTGCCGAGCTACGAAATGGTGTTGAAGGCGTCCCACACCTTCAACCTGCTGGATGCGCGCCGGGCGATCTCGGTGACTGCGCGTCAGCAATACATTCTGCGTGTACGCACCCTGGCGCGTTCCGTTGCGCAAGCCTACCTGCTGGCTCGCGCCAAGCTGGGCTTCCCGATGGCGACCCCGGACCTGCGTGATGAAGTGTTGGCTAAGCTGGAGGCTGCACAATGAGTGCTCTGGATTTCCTGGTTGAATTGGGCACCGAAGAACTGCCACCCAAAGCCCTTAACACCCTGGCCGACGCGTTCCTGGCCGGTATCGATAAGGGCCTGCAAGCCGCCGGCCTGAGCTACGAAGCCAAAACCGTCTACGCCGCGCCGCGTCGTCTGGCCGTGCTGATCAGCGCATTGTCCACCCAGCAGCCGGACCGCAGCATCAACCTCGACGGCCCGCCACGTCAGGCCGCGTTCGATGCCGACGGTAACCCGACTCAAGCAGCCCTGGGCTTCGCCAAGAAGTGCGGTGTCGACCTGAGCGAAATCGATCAGAGCGGTCCGAAACTGCGTTACAGCCAGAGCATCGCCGGTAAACCGACCGCGAGCCTGCTGCCGACCATCGTTGAAGATTCCCTGAACGACTTGCCGATCCCCAAGCGCATGCGCTGGGGTGCTCGCAAGGAAGAGTTCGTTCGCCCGACCCAGTGGCTGGTCATGCTGCTCGGTGACCAGGTCATCGATTGCACGATCCTCGCCCAGAAGGCCGGTCGCGATTCCCGTGGTCACCGCTTCCACCACCCGCAAAGCGTGCGCATCAGCGCGCCGGCCAACTACCTGGCCGACCTGCGTGCAGCCTACGTATTGGCCGATGCCGACGAGCGTCGCGCAATCATCAGCAAGCGCACCGAAGAACTCGCGACCTTGCAGGAAGGCACGGCAATCATCCCTCCAGCCTTGCTCGACGAAGTGACCGCGCTGGTGGAATGGCCGGTGCCGCTGGTGTGCTCGTTCGAGGAGCGTTTCCTCGATGTGCCGCAAGAAGCCCTGATCACCACCATGCAGGACAACCAGAAGTACTTCTGCCTGCTGGATGCCGACGGCAAGTTGCTGCCCCGTTTCATTACCGTGGCCAACATCGAAAGCAAAGACCCGCAACAGATCATCGCCGGTAACGAGAAAGTGGTTCGCCCACGCCTGACCGACGCCGAGTTCTTCTTCAAGCAAGACAAGAAGCAGAAACTCGAAGACTTCAACCTGCGCCTGCAAAACGTGGTGTTCCAGGAAAAACTCGGCAGCGTCTACGACAAGGCCGAGCGCGTTTCCAAACTGGCCGCGTTCATCGCGCAGCGCATTGGTGGCAACGCGGCATGGGCTTCCCGTGCCGGCCTGCTGTCCAAGTGCGACCTGGCGACCGAAATGGTGGGTGAGTTCCCGGAGATGCAAGGTGTCGCCGGTTACTACTACGCCCTCAACGACGGCGAGCCGCAAGAAGTTGCCCTGGCGCTGAACGAGCAGTACATGCCGCGCGGTGCCGGCGCTGAACTGCCGACCACCCTGACCGGTGCGGCCGTGGCCATCGCTGACAAGCTCGACACCCTGGTCGGCATCTTCGGCATCGGCATGCTGCCCACCGGTAGCAAAGACCCGTACGCCCTGCGCCGTGCAGCACTCGGCGTGTTGCGCATCCTGATCGACAAGAAACTCGACCTCGACCTGAACGACGCGGTGGCCTTCGCCGTGAATGCGTTCGGCGCCAAGATCAAGGCTGCCGGGCTGAACGAGTCGGTGCTGGAGTTCATCTTCGACCGTCTGCGTGCCCGTTACGAAGACGAAGGCGTGGACGTCGCGACTTACCTGTCGGTACGCGCTCTGAAGCCGGGTTCGGCGCTGGACTTCGATCAGCGTGTGCAAGCGGTTCAAGCCTTCCGCAAGTTGCCGGAAGCTGCCGCGCTGGCCGCAGTGAACAAGCGTGTTTCGAACTTGCTGAGCAAGGCCGAAGGCTCGATTCCATCGGTGGTGGAAGCCAAGTACTTCGACAACGCCAACGAGTTCTCCCTGTATTCGGCGATCCAGCAAGCTGACCAGGCTGTCCAGCCAATGGCCGCGGCTCGTCAGTACAGTGAATCGCTGGCACGCCTGGCGGCCTTGCGCGAGCCGGTGGATGCGTTCTTCGAAGCGGTGATGGTCAACGCGGATGACGCCAAGGTGCGCGCCAACCGTTATGCCCTGTTGTCCCGCTTGCGTGGGCTGTTCCTCGGCGTCGCCGACATTTCGCTGCTGGGGTAAGACTGTTTGAAACTGCTGATTCTCGATCGGGACGGGGTGATCAACTATGACTCCGACGCTTACATCAAGTCGGTGGAGGAGTGGATTCCACTCCCCGGTTCGATCGAAGCCATCGCGCAGTTGAGCAAGGCCGGCTGGACGGTGGCGGTCGCTACCAACCAGTCGGGCATCGCTCGCGGCTATTACGACATCGCCACCCTGGACGCCATGCACGAGCGCTTGCGATTGTTGGTGGCGGAGCAGGGCGGTGAAGTCGGGCTGATCGTCTACTGCCCGCACGGGCCGGACGAAGGCTGCGATTGCCGCAAGCCAAAACCCGGATGTTGAAAACCATCGCCGCGCATTACAACGTATCGCTGACTAATCTATGGTTCGTCGGCGACAGTCTCGGTGACCTGGAAGCCGCCAAAGCCGTCGATTCTCAACCCGTTTTGGTAAAGACCGGGAAAGGCGAAAAGACTCAGGGCAAGACCCTGCCGGTAGGCACCTTGATTTTTGACGATCTGGCGGCGATTGCCGCAGAACTTATCCACAATTAGAGTGCTTCGATTGTTCCGATTAAGGATTGATCGGAAGTGCGCTTTATATAGACGGGCAGCGCCCGCACGGTAAACGTCACCATGTCGATACTGCAGGCCATCAGAACGTTCCTCTTCTATCTGTTGCTGGGCACCAGCTCTTTGCTCTGGTGCAGCCTGAGCTTTTTTATCGCGCCGTTTCTGCCGTTCAAGGCCCGATATCGTTTTATCAACGTGTACTGGTGCCGCTGCGCCTTATGGCTGAGCAAAGTGTTTCTGGGCATCAGCTATGAAGTGAAGGGCGCCGAGAACGTGCCTGACCAGCCCTGCGTGATTCAGTCGAACCACCAGAGTACCTGGGAGACGTTCTTTCTCTCGGCTTACTTCGAACCGTTGAGCCAGGTGCTTAAACGCTCACTTCTGTTTGTACCGTTCTTCGGCTGGGCGATGGCCATGCTGCGACCGATAGCCATCGACCGCGACAACCCGAAAGCTGCGCTCAAACACGTGGCGAAGAAGGGCGACGAATTATTGAAGGATGGCGTCTGGGTGTTGATCTTCCCTGAGGGCACTCGTGTTCCCTACGGCACTGTCGGCAAGTTCTCGCGCGGCGGTAGCGCTTTGGCGGTCAATGCCGAACTTCCGGTACTGCCGATTGCGCACAATGCCGGCAAGTTCTGGCCGAAAACCGGTTGGGCGAAGAAGCAGGGCGTGATCACCGTGATCATCGGTGAGCCGATGTATGCCGAGGGCACTGGGCCGCGAGCCATTGCGGCGCTGAATGATCGGGTCCAGGCCTGGAACGAACAGATGCAGCGCGACATGGGTTCGTTGCCACCCGCTCCTCAGGCACCTGCCACAACTGATCAAGTGGCTGTCTGAGATTCTGTGGATAACCTGTGTACCGTTTTGTTGAAAAACGACGGATTTAGCTTATAGGGTAATGATTTATATACATATTTCTGAAGCTCATAAAAATCCGAAAAAGGTGCATAAGTTTTTTCGGACGTAAAAAAAACCGGCTGATATAGCCGGTTTTTTTGTACCTCAAAAAATCGCAGCCTACGGGCTTGTGTAGGAACGGCCGAAGGCTGCGATCTTTTGCCTTTAATCGGTAAACACCGGTAATTGAAGCCTGAATGTAGTGCCTTGTCCGACCTCGCTCTGGCACTCGATCCGCCCACCGTGACGATCCACAACGGCCTTGACCATCGACAAACCCAAACCCAGACCATCATTGCCGTGGGCCGAAGCAAAGCGCCGATACTGGCTGAACAACTCAGGCAACTCTTCGGCGGCGATGCCTTTGCCCTGATCGGTAATCTCACAGGTCAGCCAGTCATCGGCACAACTCACCCGCACGCTGATCCGCGAACCGGCCGGGCTGTACTTGATCGCATTTTCCAGCAGGTTGAACAGCGCACGGGTCAGCAAAGATTGATCGGCCATGATCAAGGCTTCAGCGTCTTCATCCAGGTCATGTACCAGTTGAATGTTCTTCAACTGCGCAATGCTCATTGCCTGGTCGAAGGTATCAAGCAGCAACATCGCAAACATGCTCGGCTGGAACTGATAGGCCTCCGACTCGGCTTTCGCCAACTGCACAAACGCCTCGGTCAGGCTCAGCGCCTTGCGCACTTGCAACTCGATCTGCGCGAACAAGTGAGCGTCGCCGCTCACCTGATGCCGCTGCACATCGAGCAGCGCGAGAATCGCCGAGTGGGGTGCCCGCAGGTCATGGGAAAGAAACCGCAGCAACACCGCTCGCTGTTCTTCGGCATCACGTTCGACACTCAAGTCGGTCAAGCTCAGCAGCCAGCCAATCGGCGTATCGCCCTCGGCGGCCAGCAGCGGGGCAAGATCGATTCGCAGACTGCGTGCCTGGGTATCACGGAACTCCTTCGGTTCCAGGGCCGACCACACTGCTGGCGCGCTATTGAGTGCTGCCGGATAACCCAGCGCGGTTAATTGATTGAGCAAGTCTTCGCCCACCAGCCCATTGGCAAACACATCTCGAGCCTTGCGATTGGCCAGCAGAATGCGGCCGTTCGGATCGCTGATCAGTGTCGCTACCGGTAAATACTCCAGACCATCGGAGATAAAGCGTCGGGTATCTCGGGTCCGGCTCATGGCCTGTTCCAGCGCAACGATTTGACCCTGCAATACATCGCCAGCCGGGGCTTGGGTGCGTCGGCGCTCGGGGAAGACTTTCGGTTCACTGTCCAGACGGGCCAACTCCCAGCCGAAGTAGGCGAGTACCGCACTCAGCCGCCGCCAGTTCCAGATCAGGTAACCCAGCAACATACCCAGCAGGCTCGCGGCCGGTGACCACCACCAGCCCAGCCGCAACAACAGGCAAGACCCGAGCAAGGCAACGGCGATGCCGCCAACGGTCATCCACAAGGCCAGGCGGGGGCGCAGCAACAACAGACCCAGCAGCAACCCGACAATCACCACCGACAGCAACACTGAAAGGCGCTCATCGAGCACCACAATGCTGCGCTGTTGCAGCAACCCGTTAAGGATGTTCGCCTGAATCTCAATACCCGGCGTCGTGCCGATACTGGCCGATTGCGGGGTGACATAACGGTCACCCAGGCCCGGCGCGGTCGAGCCGATAAGAATCAGGCGATCGCGCAGCAACTGCGGCGCGACTTCGCCTCGCAACACACTGGCGTAAGGCACGCTGGGAAATCCGGCATCGGACCTGATGAAAGGAATACGTATTTCGTGGGAACGTTGCCAACCTTGCACCGACAGCGGGGCAGGGTTACCGGGCATTGATGAAGGATGATCGCCCGGCTGGCTCAATTGATACAGCAGCCAGGCCAGTTGAGCCCGGGGGTTTTGCGCCGATCCTTCGCTCAGATATACGCTACGCACAATGCCGTCGACGTCGGCTTCGGCATTGATGTGCCCGATGCCCCTGGCACAATGACTCAGCGGCGCCACCGGCTCGATTTCCCCCAGCGGCTGGCCATAGCGCGCCACACCTTCACGCAGCAGCGGCACAAACACATTGCCCGCCCGACAGGCTGCCTGGGCCAGACGCTGATCGTTGTCGGGATGACTGTCGGGTTCGCTGAAAATCACATCGAACAGAATGCCTTTGGCCTTTGCCGCGTCCAGTCGATCAAGCAGATCGGCGTGCAGCGCTCGCGACCACGGCCATTGCCCAAGTTGCTGCAGGCTGTAATCGTCGATGGTCACAATCAGGATTCGGGGATCGACCGGCAACGGGCTGAGCCGGCGCAGGTTGTCGTACAGCAGATTGCTCAAGGTCAGGCCCTGACCCAGGGACAGGATGGCTGTCAGCGGCAACAGGATCAGACTGACCCACAGCCACTCGCGGACCATACGCCGAAACAACCGTTGAGCCTGGGTCGGCTCGCGCGCTTCCTTCCTTGGCCGGCTCTTCATCGGCAGTCGGCCGCAGTGCTATTGGACACGCGTGGTCCTGGGGTAATAGAAAATGTCATATACCCCGGTTTCTCCCTCTAGTCCCTGCGCGTCATACGCCGAGAGCCGAACATGGTAGAAAAACGCTTTCAGGTCGTGAAAGCTGACTTGCGGCGTACTGGAAAACTGCTCTTGCTTGATGTTCAGAAACGCCGGATCGGTGGCAACTTGCGCTCGATAACGCGTGGCCCCCTCGATGGGCTTCATGATCAGTTGCCAAGTGGGCGCCGGGCCCGTCTGGCCTGCCTGACCCAACAGGCTAGGGGCCGGCAACAATTCAACCGGGGTCAACTTGCCCTGCTTCTGAATACGCAGCCCCTGGCGGGCCATGACCTGGACTTCGTCATTGTCCGACACGACAGAATGTTTGCCAGGCTGTGAGGACAAAGACTCTTCCTCGCGATTGACCGCTACTTGCCCATTCAGCACTTCCAGCACAGCCTGGCCGCCATCATCGTTGCGTACCCGAAAATGTGTCCCTCGCACGCCCAGCACGCCGACCGGCGTGACAATCTGAAAACGATCATAGTCGCTGGCGCGCTTGATCACATACGACTCGACCTGACCCTGCTCAAGAATGACTTGAGGGATCGAATGTTCTTCATTCAAATGCAGGGTGATGCGCGAGCTTGAGGGCAAGACAATACGCGAGCCATCGCCCAGAGACAGACTGACAAAGGCAGAAGGAGAGGTCATGACACCTTCTCGCTCATCCACTTTCATGCCTTCTTGCAGCGGCTCCTGTTTACCTTTGACGTCCAGTTTCCAGGCTTCGCCGGTCAGATGCTCTACCGTCGCGGGCAGCGGCTGGCCACGGCATTGCTGGTTGTCGTCGATATAAGGCAAGCGTTTTGTGGAAACGGCGGCAGCCGATACGCCAGGGGTAATCAACCCCATCAGGCCGGTCAGCAAAAACAGACAGACGCCAGAACGGCGCAGAAACAATGAGGTATTGGAGTTCATGGATTGGCTTTTTATGCTCTTGTGGTAATCAGGCCGCAAAGGCTTCGATCCGCTGGAAGCACCATACCTGACCGGACGCTCTGGCAGATAGCCATAGGCCGTAGGGATGACACGTCCTTGTGTCAGAATCGACCGATCATTGAGCCGAGTTGAAACCTGAGCAGGCACTCCTTGATTTCCCCTGAACTGCAGACCGCCCGCAAACCGGCGATCGGCGGTCCCGCCAGGTTGGCGTTGACGCTCCCTGCGTCAGAGCACATCCCAATGCTCGTATGTGCCCGCTCAGCGAGAACGAATTTACCGGCATGCGCCTGCTGTGAGGCGATTCTCAATAATTGTTCAGAATTGCCCAGGCGTTCTAGAACACCCAGCGCTGTTCCACCTGGCTGACGGGTTGATCCACTTCCGCTTGCAGCGAATGGACAGGCGCGAACCCCTGCGAATCCCCCAGTGATGTGTTTATCCCTCCACCGAAGTAGCGCGGTCCGGCCTCCCGATAGGCGTCTGGAGAGAATTGGACCGTAGTGCATCCCAGCCCAAGGCAACCCACAAACAGCAACGCTGCCAGCCTTGTGAAAACGTTACAGGCGATATTTTCCAGAACCTTTTGCTGCATCTTTCCCACAGTCCCTATTGAGTATTCTGCCAGTGGCTTCGCGCCTGAGGGCGAAGTGCTACTAGCGTAGCCACCCTCTGGAACTTCGGAGCGATTCGCCACAATTGTTCAGATTCAGGCAATCAGCCTAAACTCGCTCCTGTAGGACTTTTCTTGAACGTTGCCCTTACGAGATGAAGGAATCATTGCGCATGCGTGTCGCAATACTGGATGACGAACCCGCCGAGCTACGTCGGGTGGAACAGACACTGCGACAGATCCCCTCTGCGGGAGAGCAAGCGTGGACATTGCACAGTTTCGAGCGAGGGGAGGACCTGCTGCGGCAGCTTCGGCGGGAGACCTTCGACCTGCTGATCCTCGACTGGCAACTGCCCGATATCAGTGGCCTGTCGCTGTTGCGCTGGACCCGCGAACACATGGACGCACCACCCGCCGCGATCATGCTGACCAGTCGCGACGCCGAGAGCGATATCGTCCAGGCCCTGAATGCCGGCGCCGATGACTACGTGAGCAAACCGTTCCGCCCTAATGAGCTCAAGGCGCGGGTGAGTGCGGTATTACGCCGGCATGGCCTGCAACGATCGGCCGCCACTGAACTGCTGACGTTCAATGACTTGGCCTTCGACGACGCCGAACTGACCGTCACCCGCGCCGGCAGCCCCATCAGCCTGACCGAAAAAGAATACCGACTGGCCCACTGCCTGTTCACCAACCTGGGCCGGCCGCTGTCTCGGGAATACCTGTATGAGCGGTTCTGGAGCCATGAAGAAATGATCTCTTCCAGACCGCTGGATACTCACATTTATCGCCTTCGCAATAAGCTCGGGCTGACGGCTGATCGAGGTTGGCAGTTGTTGACGATTTATGGGTATGGGTATCGGTTGGAAAGTGTGGCGTCAGTAATCGAGTAACGATCAAAAGATCGCAGCCTTCGGCAGCTCCTACAGGGAAATGCGGTCGGCATAGGAGCTGCCGAAGGCTCGGGCCGCGTTCGGACGATCTTTTGATTTTCCAGAAGCCATAAAAAAGGCCAACGCTTAAGCGTTGGCCTTTTTGTTTGGCGCTGCCGCTGGATCAGAAGTCCAGGTTGGAAACCGCCAGGGCGTTGCTTTCGATGAATTCACGACGGGGTTCGACCGCATCACCCATCAGGGTGTTGAAGATCTGGTCCGCGCCAATGGCGTCTTCGATGGTCACTTTGAGCATCCGGCGCTGGCTTGGGTCCATGGTGGTTTCCCACAACTGATCCGGGTTCATCTCGCCCAGACCTTTGTAGCGCTGGATGGTGTGACGCTTGGTGCTTTCAGCCATCAGCCATTCAAGGGCTTCCTTGAACTCGGTGACCGGCTTCTTGCGCTCGCCGCGCTGGATGTACGCGCCGTCGTCGAGCAAGGTGCTCAGTTGAGCGCCCAGCGAGACCACGGTTTTGTAATCGTTGCTGCCGAAGAAGTCGCGGTTGAAGGTGATGTAGTTCGACAGGCCGTGGGAGATCAGTTCGACCTCTGGCAGCCAGACGTTACGTTCACGGTCTTCACGCAGGCTGGCTTTGTAAACCAGGCCGGACTTCTCGACGGTGCGCAGGCGAACTTCAAACTTAGCCATCCAGTCCTGCATCGCTGCGTGATCGGACAGTTGCTCCAGCGTGACCGCCGGCAGGTAGATAAAGTGCTCGGTCAGTTCCTGTGGATACAGGCGCGACAGACGCTTGAGGGTCTTCATTACCAGGCGGAAGTCGTTCACCAGACGCTCAAGCGCTTCACCGGAAATGCCCGGGGCTTCTTCGTTCAGGTGCAGGCTCGCATCTTCCAGGGCCGACTGCGTCATGTACTCTTCCATGGCTTCGTCGTCTTTGATGTATTGCTCTTGCTTGCCTTTCTTGACCTTGTACAGCGGTGGCTGCGCGATGTAGATGTAGCCGCGCTCGATCAGCTCCGGCAACTGACGGAAGAAGAAGGTCAGCAGCAGGGTGCGGATGTGCGAACCGTCGACGTCAGCATCGGTCATGATGATGATGTTGTGATAGCGCAGCTTGTCGATGTTGTACTCGTCGCGGCCGATGCCGCAGCCCAGCGCGGTGATCAAGGTGCCCACTTCTTGCGAAGAGATCATCTTGTCGAAGCGTGCTTTCTCGACGTTCAGGATCTTGCCTTTCAACGGCAAGATGGCCTGGGTGCGACGGTTGCGACCCTGCTTGGCGGAACCGCCAGCAGAGTCACCTTCCACGAGGTACAGTTCGGAAAGGGCAGGGTCTTTTTCCTGGCAGTCAGCCAGTTTGCCCGGCAGGCCGGCGATATCCAGCGCACCTTTACGACGAGTCATCTCACGGGCTTTACGCGCCGCTTCACGCGCACGAGCCGCGTCGATCATCTTGCCGACGACCAGTTTGGCTTCGTTCGGGTTTTCCAGCAGGAAGTCGGAGAAATACTTGCCCATTTCCTGTTCGACCGCGGTCTTCACTTCGGAAGAAACCAGCTTGTCTTTGGTCTGGGAGCTGAACTTCGGATCCGGCACTTTCACCGAAATGATCGCGGTCAGGCCTTCGCGCGCATCGTCACCGGTGGTAGCGACTTTGTGCTTCTTCGCCAGGCCTTCAGCTTCGATGTAGGTGTTCAGGTTACGCGTCAGTGCGGAACGGAAACCCACCAGGTGAGTACCGCCATCGCGCTGTGGAATGTTGTTGGTGAAGCACAACAGGTTCTCGTTGAAGCTGTCGTTCCACTGCAAGGCGATTTCCACGGCGATGCCGTCTTCACGCTGGATGTTGAAGTGGAACACCTGGTTGACCGGGGTCTTGTTGGTGTTCAGGTATTCAACGAACGCACGCAGGCCGCCTTCGTACTTGAACAGCTCTTCCTTGCCGCTGCGCTCGTCCTTAAGGACGATGCCGACACCGGAGTTGAGGAAGGACAGTTCACGAATCCGCTTGGCCAGGATATCCCAGCTGAAGTGAATGTTCTTGAAGGTCAGGTCGGACGGTTTGAAGTGAATCTGGGTACCGGTGGATTCGCTCTCGCCGACGATTTTCATCGGCTCTTTCGGAACACCGTGGATGTAGGTCTGTTCCCAGATCTTGCCGCTGCGGCGAACGGTCAGGACCAGCTCTTCGGACAGGGCGTTCACAACCGAAACACCTACACCGTGCAGGCCGCCGGAGACTTTGTAGGAGTTGTCGTCGAACTTACCGCCGGCGTGCAGCACGGTCATGATGACCTCGGCTGCGGAAACGCCTTCTTCTTTGTGCACGTCTACCGGGATGCCACGACCGTTGTCGCGAACGGTGATGGATTCATCCGGGTGGATAATGATGCTGATGTCGTCGCAATGGCCAGCGAGCGCTTCATCAATGGAGTTGTCGACTACCTCGAAGACCATGTGGTGCAGACCGCTACCATCGTCGGTGTCACCAATGTACATACCGGGACGTTTGCGTACGGCATCCAGGCCTTTCAGCACTTTAATGCTCGTTGAGTCGTAGGTATTCGTATTTTCTTCGCTCAATGCCTTCACTCCCGATGGTCGTGGGTCTGGGTGATACGGCCCTGTTCCACGTGGAACAGAGCGACTGGCGTTTCCGTCTGCCAGCCTTCCCTCAATAATTCGTGATCTACACAGGTGATAAACACCTGGCAGCGTAAGTCTTCCAGCAAGCGGCAAAGCGCACGGCGGTGTTGCTCGTCCAGTTCGGACGGCAGGTCATCCACCAGATAAATACACTGGCCGCGTCGGGCCTGGCTAACCAAGTGCCCCTGGGCAATCCGCAATGCGCAGACCACCAACTTCTGCTGACCCCGGGACAAAATGTCCGCAGCGTTATGTGCGCCCAATCTAAGACGCAAGTCAGCGCGTTGTGGTCCGGCCTGGGTATGACCCATTTGCTGATCCCGCTGAAGGGACCCTGCGAGCACGGCACTCAGCTCGCGCTCTTTGTCCCAACCTCGGTAATAACTGAGCGTTAAGCCCTCGAGCTCAACCAGTTCGCTCAAGGTCTGTTCAAAGACTGGTTTCAAGGCTTTGATATAAGCGCGGCGGTATTCATCAATTTCTGCGCTGGCCTGGCACAGTTCCCTGTCCCAAACCGCTTGCGAAACGGCGTCAAGTGTACCATGCCGCAGCCAAGAGTTTCTCTGGCGCAGGGCCTTCTGCAAGCGCTGCCAGGTAGACATGAATCGGGGTTCCACGTGGAACACACCCCAGTCGAGAAACTGCCGGCGAATCTTCGGCGCCCCCTCCAACAGCCGGAAGCTGTCCGGGTTGATCAACTGCAGCGGCAGGATTTCCGCCAGTTGCGCCGCACTGCGGGCGTTTTGCCCGTCGATGCGGATCTGGAACTCACCTTGGCGGTCCCGGGATATCCCCAAGGCGCTGTGCCCACCCTCGGCCAATTCCACCTGACCAAACACCGTGCACGCCAACTGCTCGTACTGAATCACCGGTAATAGACGGGTGCTACGAAACGAACGAGCAAGCCCCAGCAGATGAATGGCTTCCAGAACACTGGTTTTGCCGCTGCCGTTGGCGCCGTAAAGAATGTTGATTCGGGGAGAGGGGGAGAAGGTCACCGGGTGCAGATTGCGCACCGCGGTGACCGAGACGCGACTTAAGGACATCTAGCTTCTGCTGAGCATGATTACAGACGCATCGGCATGACAACGTAGGCCGAGTCGTCGTTGTCAGACTCTTGCACCAGCGCACTGCTGTTGGAGTCGGACAGGATCAGGCGAACCTGCTCGGTGGTCATCACGCCCAGCACGTCGAGCAAGTAGCTCACGTTGAAGCCGATTTCCAGGGAGCCGCCGTTGTACTCAACACCCACCTCTTCTTCCGCTTCTTCCTGCTCAGGGTTGTTCGCCTGGATCTTCAACTGACCATTGGCCAGTTGCAGACGGATGCCGCGATACTTCTCGTTGGACAGAATCGCGGTACGGCTGAACGCTTCGCGCAGGGCCTGGCGATCGCCGAGCACCAGCTTGTCACCGCCCTTCGGCAGAACACGCTCGTAGTCCGGGAATTTGCCGTCGACCAGTTTAGAGGTGAAGGTGAATTCGCCAGTGGTCGCACGGATGTGGTGCTGACCCAGGACGATACTGACCAGACCGTCCGGTTCAGTCAGCAGGCGCGCCAGCTCAAGAATACCCTTGCGCGGTACGATCACCTGGTGACGATCCGGCTGACCGATATCGGCCTTCATCGAGCACATGGCCAGACGGTGACCGTCGGTGGCCACCGCGCGGATGATGCCTTCGGAAACTTCCAGCAGCATGCCGTTGAGGTAGTAACGCACGTCCTGCTGGGCCATGGCGAAGCTGGTGCGTTCGATCAGACGGCGCAGTTTGCTTTGCTCAAGGTTGCAAGTCAGCGAGCCTGGGCCTTCTTCAACCGTCGGGAAATCGTTGGACGGCAGGGTCGACAGGGTGAAGCGGCTACGGCCTGCCTTCACGACGAGCTTCTGCTCATCGACCTTGATGTCGATCAGTGCGTCGTTCGGCAGGCTCTTGCAGATATCCATCAACTTGCGCGCAGGCACGGTGATGGAACCTGGATCAGCCGGTTCCTCGAGTTGCACACGACCGACCAGCTCGACTTCCAGGTCGGTACCGGTCAGCGACAGTTGCTGGCCTTCGACAACCAGCAGCACGTTGGAGAGCACCGGCAAGGTCTGTCGGCGCTCGACGACACCTGCGACCAGTTGCAGGGGTTTCAACAGGGCTTCGCGTTGAATGGTGAAATGCATGGTCTAGTCCCTTGCCTTAATAAGCTGCGCTGGTGTTCATCAAGTGGTCAGTGTACGCAGCAGGTTCTTGTAGTCCTCGCGGATGTCCGCGTCGGATTCCTTAAGTTCGTTGATCTTGCGGCAGGCGTGCAAAACCGTCGTATGGTCGCGACCGCCAAACACATCGCCGATTTCCGGCAGGCTGTGGTTGGTCAGTTCCTTGGACAACGCCATGGCGACCTGACGGGGACGTGCCACCGAGCGCGAACGGCGCTTGGACAGCAGGTCCGAGATCTTGATCTTGTAGTACTCGGCGACGGTGCGCTGAATGTTATCCACAGAGACCAGTTTATCTTGCAGCGCCAACAAGTCTTTCAGGGATTCGCGAATCAGCTCGATGGTGATGTCGCGGCCCATGAAGTGCGAGTGGGCGATCACACGTTTAAGCGCGCCTTCCAGCTCACGGACGTTGGAGCGAATACGCTGGGCAATGAAGAACGCCGCGTCGTGTGGCAGATCGACTTTGGCCTGGTCGGCCTTTTTCATCAGGATCGCTACGCGGGTTTCCAGCTCCGGCGGCTCGACAGCTACCGTCAGGCCCCAGCCGAAGCGGGACTTGAGGCGTTCTTCAAGGCCTTCGATTTCTTTCGGATAGCGGTCACTGGTGAGAATGACCTGCTGGCCGCCTTCAAGCAGGGCGTTGAAGGTGTGGAAAAACTCTTCCTGGGAACGTTCCTTGCGGGCAAAGAACTGAATGTCATCGATCAGCAGCGCATCCACCGAACGGTAGAAGCGCTTGAACTCGTTGATCGCGTTCAGTTGCAGCGCCTTGACCATGTCGGCCACGAAACGCTCGGAATGCAGGTACACGACCTTGGCATTCGGGTTCTTCTTTAATAGGTGGTTACCTACAGCGTGCATCAAGTGGGTTTTACCCAAGCCTACGCCGCCATAAAGGAAGAGTGGGTTGTAGCCGTGCTTCGGGTTATCCGCCACTTGCCAGGCCGCAGCCCGGGCCAGTTGGTTGGACTTACCCTCGACGAAGTTTTCGAAGGTGAACGTGCGGTTCAGGTAGCTGGTGTGCTTGAGCGCGCCTTCAACCTGCACGGTGCGCTGTTCGGCGCGAACCGGGGCCTGTTGCGAACTGGCGCCGGCCATCGGGTCGAAGCTGTCACGGGACGGCTCTTCACTGACTTCGGCCACCTTTTGGGTCGAACGTTTGGTCTGAGTGGCGGCCGGGGCTGGCGCAGGCGCGCTGACTGGTGCTTGCGCAGCCTGAGCCTGGGAGGCCGCGGCGGCCAGCGGAGCATTAGGCGCCGCGCGCGGTGCCGAGCTGCGTTTGCTGCCTATTAATAAGGAAAGCGCCGGCGCCATGCCATTGCCATGCTCATCCAGCAGTTCGAGGACGCGGCCCAGGTACTTTTCGTTGACCCAGTCGAGAACAAAACGATTCGGTGCGTAGACACGCAACTCGTCGCCTTCGGCTTCGACCTGTAGTGGACGGATCCAAGTGTTGAATTGTTGGGCAGGCAGCTCATCGCGCAAAAGCTCCACGCACTGCTGCCAAAGTTCCACTGACACGGATATCCCCTAAGTTGAAAGCCGGTGAGGCAAAAACAAGCGGCCATTGTAGCGGTCAGACGCGCACTTATCCACATGCAGGTTGCGCACTCCCCATGAATTATCAATGCGTTAACTACTAAAAATGCGACCAGCGGTATGTGTATAAGCTCTGTGGATAACCGCCCCTGAGGGCACTGGACAAGTGGGGGCAAACTCGGTGGATAACTGACCTGTGGATAACTAGCCATTCCATACACAGCTTATCCGACAGCGCAGCACAGGCTGACCACCGTTTTCCACCGTAGTTGTCATTCCCTGTACATCACGGTTTAGAAGGGCTTAAGGCAGTTATCCACAGTAGATGGCGTCCCTAGCTTTTATAAGCTTTACAGAAAAGCTTTAAATAATTCCCTTCTTTATTTCTATATCTAGCGAAGGACCGTTCAACGAGAAAACCCCTGGAGATCTATTTATAAGGAAACGCTGGTTGGAAATTGACCTAGAGGCTTGCTTTCTCTAGAATCCCCGGTCTCTTAAAACGGGGGCCATTCCGGCCCGTTGTGGACGAACCAGGTAACACGACAATGAAACGTACTTTCCAACCAAGCACTATCAAACGCGCTCGTACCCACGGTTTCCGTGCTCGCATGGCTACCAAAAACGGTCGTGCCGTCCTGTCGCGTCGTCGCGCCAAAGGTCGTGCGCGTCTGGCAGTTTGATAATCCGGCACTGGAGGTGAGTCAGGACTTCAGTCGGGACAAGCGTTTGCTTACGCCCCGGCATTTCAAAGCAGTCTTTGACTCCCCTACCGGCAAGGTTCCGGGGAAAAATCTCCTGCTCCTTGCGCGCAACAACGATCTTGATCACCCCCGTCTCGGGTTGGTTATCGGGAAAAAGAGCGTAAAGCTCTCCGTCGAGCGCAATCGCCTCAAACGTCTGATGCGCGAATCGTTTCGCCTGAACCAGGATTCGCTGGTCGGCTGGGACATAGTTATCGTCGCGCGCAAAGGTTTGGGGGACGTAGAAAACCCCGAATTGATTCAGCATTTCGGCAAACTCTGGAAGCGTCTGGCACGCAGCACGCCAGTACCAGCAGTCAAAGCCGAAACTGTAGGGGTAGACAGTCCCGATGCGTAAACTGGCACTCGTTCCGATCCAGTTTTATCGCTATGCCATTAGTCCTCTGATGGCCAATCACTGTCGCTTCTACCCCAGTTGTTCCTGCTACGCGTATGAAGCCATAGAAAATCATGGCCTTCTGCGCGGTGGCTGGCTGGCCTTTCGTCGTTTAGGTCGCTGTCATCCGTGGAATCCCGGTGGTTTTGACCCGGTTCCGCCTATCCCTACCTCCCGTTCTTCTTCGATGGCCGAGTAATCATGGATATCAAACGCACGATCCTGATCGTCGCCCTGGCAATCGTGTCCTACGTTATGGTTCTTAAATGGAACCAGGACTATGGCCAGGCTGCCCTGCCGACTCAGAATGTTGCTTCCAGTACTACCGCACCGGGCCTACCGGACACGGCGACTGGCAATAATGCTTCTGTCAGTGACGACATTCCACGCGCCGCAAGCGATACCAGTGCCACTGCACCGACTGAAACTCCAGTAGCTGTAAGCAAAGACCTCATCCAGATCAAAACGGATGTGCTCAACCTGGCTATCGATCCACAAGGTGGTGATGTTGCCCAGTTGACGTTGCCGCTGTATCCACGTCGCCAGGACCATCCGGAAATTCCATTCCAGTTGTTCGACAACGGCAACGAGCGGACTTATCTGGCTCAGAGCGGCTTGATCGGCACCGACGGTCCGGACGCAAGTCCAACCGGTCGTCCGGTTTACTCCTCGGAGAAGAAGATCTACCAACTGGCCGACGGCCAGAACCAATTGATCGTGGACCTGAAGTTCAGCAAGGACGGCGTCAACTACATCAAGCGTTTCACAGTGAAACGTGGCCTGTATGACGTAACCGTTTCCTATCTGATCGACAACGAAAGCGCCAAGCCTTGGTCCGGCGCGATGTTCGCGCAACTGAAGCGTGACGCCAGCTCCGATCCTTCTTCCAGCACGGCCACCGGCACCGCGACTTACCTGGGCGCCGCCCTGTGGACAAGTAACGAGCCGTACAAGAAAGTGTCCATGAAGGACATGGACAAGGGCCAGCTGAAAGAAACCGTTAACGGTGGTTGGGTTGCCTGGTTGCAGCACTACTTCGTGACCGCGTGGATTCCGGCGAAGGGCGAAAGCAACGTCGTCCAGACCCGTAAAGACAGCAAAGGCAACTACATCATCGGCTACACCGCTCCGGCATTGACCGTTGCACCCGGTGCAAAAGCTGAAGTCAGCGCTGTTCTGTACGCCGGCCCGAAAAGCCAGGCTGTGCTGAAAGAGTTGTCCCCAGGTCTGGAACTGACCGTCGACTACGGCATTCTGTGGTTCATTGCCCAGCCGATCTTCTGGCTGCTGCAACACATCCACGCGATCGTCGGCAACTGGGGCTTCTCGATCATCTTCCTGACGATGCTGATCAAAGGGATTTTCTTCCCGCTGTCGGCAGCCAGCTACAAATCCATGGCGCGCATGCGTGCAGTGGCACCGAAACTGGCCGCGCTGAAAGAGCAACATGGCGACGACCGGCAGAAAATGTCCCAAGCCATGATGGAGCTGTACAAGAAAGAGAAGATCAATCCACTGGGTGGCTGCTTGCCAATCCTGGTGCAGATGCCGGTTTTCCTCTCGTTGTACTGGGTTCTGCTGGAAAGCGTTGAAATGCGCCAAGCGCCGTTCATGCTGTGGATTACTGACCTGTCGATCAAGGACCCGTTCTTCATTCTGCCGATCATCATGGGTGCAACCATGTTCATCCAGCAGCGGTTGAACCCGACGCCTCCGGATCCGATGCAGGCCAAGGTGATGAAGCTGATGCCAATCATCTTCACCTTCTTCTTCCTGTGGTTCCCGGCGGGTCTGGTGCTGTACTGGGTGGTCAACAACTGCCTGTCCATCAGCCAACAGTGGTACATCACGCGTAAAATCGAACGGGCTACCAAAGCAGCCGCTTGATTTACACTGTGGATAACCACTCAAAACGCCCCCTAGTGGGGCGTTTTGCTATCTGTCACTTTTGTCTGGATACCGGTTTATGAGCGTTCCTCGTGAAACCATCGCCGCCGTCGCCACCGCCCAAGGTCGCGGCGGTGTGGGCATTGTCCGTATTTCCGGGCCGCTGGCGAGTGTGGCGGCCAAAGCCATCAGCGGCCGTGAACTGAAACCGCGATATGCCCATTACGGCCCGTTCCTCAGTGAAAACGAAGAGGTGCTGGACGAAGGCATCGCCCTGTATTTTCCGGGACCGAACTCCTTTACTGGCGAAGATGTGCTGGAACTCCAGGGCCACGGTGGCCCGATCGTGCTCGATATGCTGCTCAAGCGCTGCCTGGAACTCGGTTGCCGCTTGGCCCGGCCGGGTGAATTCAGCGAGCGCGCCTTCCTTAACGATAAACTCGACCTGGCCCAGGCCGAGGCGATTGCCGATTTGATCGAGGCCAGTTCTGCACAAGCTGCGCGAAATGCCCTACGTTCCTTGCAAGGTGCGTTTTCCCTGCGTGTGCATAACCTCACTGAGCAATTGATCGGCCTGCGCATCTACGTTGAAGCCGCCATCGACTTCCCGGAAGAAGAAATCGACTTCCTCGCCGATGGCCACGTGCTGAGCATGCTCGACAAAGTCCGCGATGAATTATCCACAGTCCTTCGCGAAGCCGGGCAGGGCGCCTTGCTGCGGGACGGGATGAACGTCGTCATTGCCGGCCGGCCGAATGCCGGCAAATCCAGCCTGTTGAATGCCTTGGCCGGGCGTGAAGCCGCGATCGTCACCGAGATCGCCGGCACCACCCGGGACATTCTTCGCGAACATATCCACATCGACGGCATGCCGTTGCACGTGGTCGACACCGCGGGGCTGCGCGATACCGATGACCAAGTGGAAAAAATCGGTGTAGAGCGAGCATTGAAGGCCATCGGTGAAGCGGATCGGGTGTTGTTGGTGGTGGATGCCACAGCTCCGGAAGCGCTTGATCCGTTTGCATTGTGGCCAGAATTCCTTGAAACCCGGCCAGATCCGGCGAAAGTCACGCTGATCCGTAACAAGGCTGACCTGACGGGTGAAGCGATTGCGCTGGAAGTCAGCGACGATGGCCATGTCACCATCAGCTTGAGTGCCAAGTCGGCAGGCGAGGGCCTTGAGTTGCTGCGTGAACACCTCAAGACCTGCATGGGCTACGAGCAGACCTCTGAAAGCAGCTTCAGCGCACGCCGGCGTCACCTGGAGGCGTTGCGACATGCCAGTGCGTCCCTTGAGCACGGTCGGGCTCAGCTGACGCTCGCGGGTGCCGGTGAGTTATTGGCCGAAGATCTGCGTCAGGCGCAGCAGTCTTTGGGCGAAATCACCGGTGCTTTCAGCTCCGATGACCTGCTGGGGCGGATCTTTTCCAGCTTCTGTATCGGTAAATAGTCCTTCTGCTGTTCACAGACAGGCCATTCGCGCCTGTCTGTTCCCTCCTTTTCTGAAACTTTCCCAGAGTGCCGAGCAGATTCTTTCTGCTTAAGCGGATTTCCCGCGTCCTGAATTCCCTCATTCGACGCTTTTCTGTGGATTAAGCCCTGTGAATAACTGCCTCTAAGGGCAGTTGATAACAGGGCCTGAAAACTGAAGATAAACCCATCTGTGGATAACCACCCCTTTCATCCACAGGCTTAGACCGGTTATCCAACGGCCTCCTTGGCACATGACCACAGGGTTTTGAATCTCTGTACATATTGAATATAAAAGCCTGTAGAGATCTATCCACAGAAATGGTGCTCAGTAGAAATAAACATAAAAACAAAGATTTAATAAATTTCTCTCTTTTTAATTTCTATAACCCCGACTTCTCCACAGCTGGTTAAATTTTGTGCAAAGGGTTCTTTAGGAAGGGCGAAGTCCCTATACTTGCCGACCGGGTCCAGAAACCGGGCTCAAACTATTCCTGAATTACCTACTTAAGCAGGCACGAGGTGCGTGGTGGATTTCCCTTCCCGTTTTGAAGTGATCGTCATCGGCGGCGGTCATGCCGGTACCGAGGCAGCACTGGCGTCAGCACGCATGGGGGCAAAAACCCTGTTGCTGACGCATAACGTGGAAACCCTCGGTGCCATGAGTTGCAACCCTGCCATTGGCGGGATCGGCAAAAGCCACCTGGTCAAGGAAATCGATGCCCTCGGCGGCGCGATGGCCATGGCCACCGATAAGGGCGGTATTCAGTTTCGTGTGTTGAACAGCCGTAAAGGCCCGGCCGTACGAGCGACTCGCGCTCAGGCAGATCGGGTTCTGTACAAGGCCGCTGTCCGCGAAGTTCTGGAAAACCAGCCGAACCTGTGGATATTTCAACAAGCCGCCGACGACCTGATCGTCGAACAGGAACAGGTGCGCGGTGTTGTCACCCAAATGGGTCTGCGTTTCTTCGCCGATTCCGTGGTGTTGACCACTGGCACCTTCCTCGGCGGACTTATCCACATCGGGATGCAGAATTATTCCGGCGGTCGCGCCGGTGATCCGCCATCGATTGCCCTGGCTCACCGTTTGCGTGAGTTGCCACTGCGCGTTGGTCGCTTGAAAACTGGTACGCCGCCGCGGATCGACGGTCGTTCTGTGGATTTCTCGGTGATGACCGAGCAAGCCGGGGATACGCCGATCCCGGTGATGTCGTTCATGGGGTCCAAAGAACAGCACCCGAAACAGGTGAGCTGCTGGATTACCCACACCAACACCCGGACCCACGAAATCATTGCCGCCAACCTTGATCGTTCGCCGATGTATTCCGGTGTGATCGAAGGCATTGGCCCGCGTTATTGCCCGTCGATTGAAGACAAGATCCATCGCTTTGCCGACAAGGAAAGCCACCAGGTCTTCATCGAGCCGGAAGGTTTGACCACGCACGAGCTGTACCCGAACGGGATATCCACAAGCTTGCCGTTCGACGTGCAATTGCAGATTGTCCAATCGATCCGCGGCATGGAAAACGCACACATCGTTCGTCCGGGCTACGCCATCGAGTACGACTACTTCGACCCGCGTGACTTGAAGTACAGCCTGGAAACCAAAGTGATTGGCGGTCTGTTCTTCGCCGGGCAAATCAACGGCACCACGGGTTACGAAGAAGCCGGCGCCCAAGGATTGCTGGCCGGAGCCAACGCCGCACTGCGCGCACAGGGCAAAGATGCCTGGTGCCCGCGTCGCGATGAGGCGTACATCGGGGTGTTGGTCGACGACCTGATTACGTTGGGTACCCAGGAACCGTACCGGATGTTTACGTCCCGGGCCGAATACCGCCTGATCCTGCGCGAAGACAACGCTGATCTGCGCTTGACCGAAAAAGGTCGCGAACTCGGTTTGGTCGATGACGCGCGCTGGGCAGCGTTCTGCAAGAAACGCGAAAGCATCGATCTGGAAGAGCAGCGCCTGAAAAGTACCTGGGTTCGCCCTGGCACCGAGCAGGGTGATGCGATTTCCGAGAAGTTCGGCACACCACTGACTCATGAATACAACTTGCTGAACCTCTTGAGCCGTCCGGAAATCGACTACGCTGGTCTGATCGCCGTGACTGGCGGTGGTGCAGAAGATCCACAGGTCGCGGAACAGGTTGAAATCAAGACCAAATACGCCGGCTACATCGATCGTCAACAGGATGAAATCGTTCGTCTGCGGGCCAGCGAAGATACAAAACTGCCTGTGGATATCGATTACACGAACATCTCCGGTCTCTCCAAAGAGATCCAGAGCAAGCTCGGTGCGACCCGTCCAGAGACTTTGGGCCAGGCGTCGCGTATCCCGGGCGTGACCCCGGCAGCCATTTCGCTGTTGATGATTCATTTGAAAAAACGCGGCGCGGGCCGTCAGTTGGAGCAAAGCGCTTGAGTTCGTTGGTCACCTCGCAACATGCAGAAGAGTTATCCACAGGTGCTCGCCAGCTCGGTGTCACACTGACAGAAACCCAGCACGCGTTGCTGCTGGGTTATCTGGCCCTGTTGATAAAATGGAACAAGGCCTACAACCTGACCGCCGTGCGCGATCCGGACGAAATGGTGTCGCGTCATTTGCTCGACAGCTTGAGCGTGATGTCGTTTGTCGAAAACGGTCGTTGGCTGGATGTGGGTAGCGGTGGAGGTATGCCGGGCATTCCGTTGGCCATCCTCTTTCCGGAGTCCCAGGTCACCTGCCTGGACAGCAACGGCAAGAAAACCCGCTTCCTGACCCAGGTCAAACTCGAACTCAAACTGGATAACTTGCAAGTTATCCACAGTCGCGTCGAAGCGTTCCAGCCAGAACAGCCGTTCAACGGGATCATCTCCCGGGCGTTCAGCAGCATGGAGAACTTCAGCAACTGGACTCGCCACCTCGGCGACCGCGATACACGTTGGCTGGCAATGAAGGGCGTTCATCCCGCCGATGAGCTGGTAGCATTGCCGGCAGACTTCCACCTCGATAGCGAACACGCCCTGGCCGTACCTGGTTGCCAAGGCCAACGCCATCTGCTGATACTGCGCCGCACGGCATGATTGGGAACACAAGCAAGAATGGCTAAGGTATTCGCGATAGCGAACCAAAAGGGTGGTGTGGGCAAGACCACCACCTGCATCAACCTCGCAGCTTCCCTGGTTGCTACCAAGCGCCGGGTGCTGTTGATCGATCTCGATCCACAGGGCAACGCCACCATGGGTAGCGGTGTGGATAAACACGGCCTGGAAAACTCGGTCTACGACCTGCTGATCGGTGAATGCGACCTGGCCCAGGCCATGCACTTCTCCGAGCACGGTGGTTACCAGTTGTTGCCGGCCAACCGCGATTTGACGGCGGCCGAAGTGGTTCTGCTGGAAATGCAGATGAAGGAAAGCCGCCTGCGCAGTGCGTTGGCGCCGATCCGTGAAAACTACGATTACATTTTGATCGACTGCCCGCCGTCACTGTCGATGCTTACCCTGAACGCATTGGTCGCAGCCGATGGGGTAATTATCCCCATGCAGTGTGAGTACTTCGCACTGGAAGGTTTGAGCGACCTTGTGGATAACATCAAGCGCATCGCCGAACTGCTGAACCCGAACCTGAAAGTCGAAGGCCTGCTGCGGACCATGTACGACCCGCGCCTGAGCCTGATGAACGATGTCTCGGCCCAGCTCAAGGAACACTTCGGCGAGCAGCTCTACGACACCGTGATTCCACGCAACATCCGCCTGGCCGAAGCGCCAAGCTATGGCATGCCGGCACTGGCGTACGACAAATCATCGCGTGGCGCCATCGCCTACCTGGCATTGGCGGGCGAAGTGGTTCGCCGTCAACGCAAAAACTCACGCACCGCCGCCGCTCAGGCAACTTAAGGAATCCCCATGGCCGTCAAGAAACGAGGTCTCGGACGTGGACTGGATGCACTGCTGAGTGGTCCGACTGTCAGCTCGCTCGAAGAGCAAGCGGTACAAGCCGATCAGCGCGAGCTGCAACACCTGCCCCTGGACCTGATCCAGCGCGGCAAGTACCAGCCGCGTCGAGACATGGATCCTCAGGCGCTCGAAGAACTCGCGCAATCGATCAAGGCCCAGGGTGTGATGCAGCCGATCGTGGTTCGCCCGATTGGCGGCGGTCGCTTTGAAATCATCGCTGGCGAACGCCGCTGGCGTGCCAGCCAACAGGCTGGCCAGGAAACCATCCCGGCGATGGTGCGCGATGTGCCGGATGAAACCGCCATCGCCATGGCACTGATCGAGAACATCCAGCGCGAAGATCTCAATCCGATCGAGGAAGCAGTTGCCCTGCAGCGTTTGCAGCAGGAATTCCAACTGACTCAGCAACAAGTCGCCGAAGCTGTCGGTAAGTCCCGGGTAACTGTGGCTAACCTGCTACGCTTGATCGCGTTGCCGGAAGTCATCAAAACCATGCTGTCCCACGGCGACCTGGAAATGGGTCATGCACGTGCTTTGCTCGGTTTGCCGGAGAATCAACAGGTTGAAGGGGCGCGACATGTTGTCGCACGTGGGCTGACCGTGCGCCAAACCGAAGCACTGGTTCGCCAGTGGTTGGGGGGTAAACAAGAGCCTGCTGAACCGGTAAAACCGGACCCGGATATCGCTCGACTCGAACAGCGCCTGGCCGAGCGCCTAGGCTCTGCGGTGCAGATCCGCCACGGAAAGAAGGGCAAAGGTCAGTTGGTGATTGGTTACAACTCTCTCGACGAGCTTCAAGGCGTGCTTGCACACATCCGCTGAAACATTTCCTCATGTAGCGCGCAGTCGGAAATCACTACCTGGCAGTTGAATAGGGGCTGAACCGCCCCTATACTCTGCGCGCATTTTGTCGGCACAAATTATGCCAAGTTATTGAATTCTGGCAGCCGACCATTGGGGGAAAGAAGTGATGGAAACCCGCACGCCAAACCGCTTGCCGTTCCATCGCCTGGCAGTTTTTCCGGTGTTAATGGCTCAATTTGTCGTTTTGCTCATAGCCGCTTTGGCGCTCTGGCAATGGCACGGAGTCGTTGCCGGGTACTCAGGACTCTGCGGAGGCCTGATAGCCTTGTTACCCAATGTTTATTTCGCTCATAGGGCATTTCGGTTTTCCGGCGCCCGAGCAGCTCAAGCCATCGTCCGGTCTTTTTATGCCGGCGAGGCGGGCAAACTGATTTTGACGGCAGTGCTCTTTGCATTGACGTTTGCAGGTGTAAAGCCATTGGCGCCGCTAGCTGTATTCGGCGTCTTCGTGTTGACCCAACTGGTCAGCTGGTTTTCGCCCCTGCTGATGAGAACAAGACTTTCGAGACCTTAGGGCGTTTGAGGCAACCATGGCAGAAACAACCGCTTCGGGCTATATCCAGCACCACTTGCAGAACCTGACCTTCGGGCATCTACCTAACGGCGGATGGGGCTTTGCTCACACCGCAGCAGAAGCCAAAGAAATGGGCTTCTGGGCTTTCCACGTCGATACCCTCGGCTGGTCGGTCGCGTTGGGTCTGATCTTCGTTCTGATTTTCCGCATGGCGGCAAAGAAGGCGACTTCGGGTCAACCGGGTGCATTGCAGAACTTCGTTGAAGTATTGGTCGAATTCGTCGATGGCAGCGTGAAAGACAGCTTCCATGGCCGTAGCCCGGTGATTGCACCGCTGGCACTGACCATCTTCGTCTGGGTCTTCCTGATGAACGCCATCGACCTGATCCCGGTCGACTGGATTCCTCACCTGGCCATGTTCGTCTCTGGTGATGCGCACATTCCGTTCCGTGCCGTATCGACCACTGACCCGAACGCTACCCTGGGCATGGCCCTGTCGGTGTTCGCGCTGATCATTTTCTACAGCATCAAGGTCAAGGGTATCGGCGGCTTCATCGGCGAACTGACCCTGCACCCGTTTGGTAGCAAGAACATTTTCCTGCAAGCGCTGCTGATCCCGGTGAACTTCCTGTTGGAATTCGTCACCTTGATCGCCAAGCCAATCTCTCTGGCACTGCGTCTGTTCGGCAACATGTATGCCGGCGAGCTGGTCTTCATCCTGATTGCTGTGATGTTCGGCAGCGGTCTGCTCTGGCTTAGCGGCCTGGGCATAGTTCTGCAGTGGGCGTGGGCTGTGTTCCACATCCTGATCATCACCCTGCAGGCGTTTATCTTCATGATGCTGACCATCGTCTACCTGTCGATGGCGCACGAAGAGAACCATTAAGACCAGTCTCGACTAGTCTGATGTCCCACTCGGTCAAACGAGTGGGTGCCCGAACAGGGCTTATGAAACGATTTGTTTTACCGCTTTAAAATCTAAAAAACCTAAACCATACGACGTAAAAGTCGGGAGGAAAGATGGAAACTGTAGTTGGTCTAACCGCTATCGCTGTTGCACTGTTGATCGGCCTGGGCGCACTGGGTACCGCAATTGGTTTCGGCCTGTTGGGCGGCAAGTTCCTGGAAGGCGCAGCGCGTCAGCCAGAAATGGTTCCAATGCTGCAAGTCAAAATGTTCATCGTTGCCGGTCTGCTCGACGCCGTAACCATGATCGGTGTTGGTATCGCTCTGTTCTTCACCTTCGCGAACCCATTCGTTGGTCAACTCGCTGGCTAATTACTCGAACCTTCGAGTAATTGGTGTGATGTGCAACGAACGAGCGAGGTGTTGGCGTGAACATTAATGCAACCCTGATTGGCCAGTCCGTTGCGTTCTTCATTTTTGTACTGTTTTGCATGAAGTTCGTGTGGCCTCCGGTCATCGCGGCTTTGCACGAACGTCAGAAGAAGATCGCGGATGGACTGGACGCTGCCGCCCGAGCAGCTCGCGACCTGGAGCTGGCCCAAGATAAAGCGGGTCAGCAACTGCGCGAAGCGAAAGCTCAGGCAGCCGAAATCATTGAGCAAGCCAAGAAACGCGGTAACCAGATCGTTGAAGAGGCTGTTGAAAAAGCCCGTATCGACGCTGACCGTGTGAAGGTTCAGGCTCAGGCCGAGATCGAGCAGGAACTGAACAGTGTCAAAGACGCGCTGCGTGCCCAACTGGGTGCACTGGCCGTTGGTGGCGCCGAGAAGATCCTGGGTGCCACAATCGATCAAAACGCGCACGCGGAGCTGGTAAACAAACTGGCTGCTGAAATTTAAGCGAGGGCGATCATGGCAGAATTGACCACGTTGGCCCGACCTTACGCTAAGGCAGCCTTCGAGCACGCCCAGGCCCACCAGCAACTGGCCTCTTGGTCAGCCATGCTCGGCCTGGCTGCAGCAGTGTCGCAAGACGACACCATGCAGCGCGTGCTCAAGGCCCCGCGACTGACGAGCGCAGACAAGGCCGCCACGTTTATTGACGTGTGCGGCGACAAGTTTGATGTGAAGGTACAGAACTTCATTCACGTCGTTGCCGAAAACGACCGTCTCCCGCTTTTGCCGGAGATATCCGCTCTGTTTGACCTGTACAAGGCCGAACAAGAGAAATCGGTAGACGTTGAAGTCACCAGTGCTTTTGCATTGAACCAAGAACAGCAAGACAAACTCGCCAAGGTTCTCAGTGCACGACTCAACCGGGAAGTGCGCCTGCAAGTTGCGGAGGATGCCGCCCTTATTGGTGGTGTCATCATTCGCGCCGGCGACCTGGTAATCGATGGCTCGATTCGCGGCAAACTCGCGAATCTTGCCGAAGCATTGAAATCTTGAGTTTGAAGGGGCAGCAGAGCAATGCAGCAACTCAATCCTTCCGAAATAAGTGAAATTATCAAGGGCCGCATCGACAAGCTCGATGTGACCTCCCAAGCCCGTAACGAAGGCACTGTCGTCAGCGTATCTGACGGTATCGTGCGGATTCACGGTCTGGCCGACGTCATGTACGGCGAGATGATCGAGTTTCCGGGCGGCGTCTTCGGTATGGCCCTCAACCTTGAGCAGGATTCTGTAGGCGCCGTTGTATTGGGCTCCTACCAGTCTCTGGCTGAAGGCATGAGCGCCAAGTGCACTGGCCGCATCCTCGAAGTTCCGGTTGGTAAGGAACTGCTGGGTCGCGTAGTCGACGCACTGGGTAACCCAGTTGACGGCAAAGGTCCGCTGAACAACACCGAGACCGATGCGGTCGAGAAAGTTGCTCCAGGCGTGATCTGGCGTAAGTCGGTAGACCAGCCTGTACAGACTGGCTACAAGGCTGTCGATGCCATGATCCCTGTCGGCCGTGGCCAGCGTGAGCTGATCATTGGTGACCGTCAGATCGGTAAAACCGCTCTGGCGATCGACGCGATCATCAACCAGAAAGACAGCGGCATTTTCTGCGTCTACGTAGCGATCGGTCAGAAGCAATCGACCATCGCCAACGTTGTTCGCAAGCTGGAAGAAAACGGCGCACTGGCTAACACCATCGTCGTTGCTGCGAGCGCTTCGGAATCTGCAGCACTGCAATTCCTGGCACCGTACTCCGGTTGCACCATGGGTGAATTCTTCCGCGACCGCGGTGAAGACGCGCTGATCGTTTATGACGATCTGTCCAAGCAAGCAGTGGCTTACCGCCAGATTTCCCTGCTGCTGCGCCGTCCACCAGGCCGTGAAGCTTACCCAGGCGACGTGTTCTATCTCCACTCCCGTCTGCTGGAGCGCGCATCCCGCGTTTCGGAAGAATACGTAGAGAAGTTCACCAACGGCGCAGTGACCGGCAAAACCGGTTCCCTGACCGCACTGCCGATCATCGAAACCCAGGCTGGCGACGTTTCCGCGTTCGTTCCGACCAACGTGATTTCCATCACCGACGGTCAGATCTTCCTGGAATCGGCCATGTTCAACTCCGGGATCCGTCCTGCTGTGAACGCCGGTGTTTCGGTATCCCGTGTGGGTGGTGCCGCTCAGACCAAGATCATCAAGAAGCTCTCCGGTGGTATCCGTACCGCTCTGGCTCAGTACCGTGAACTGGCGGCATTCGCCCAGTTCGCTTCTGACCTGGACGAAGCGACCCGTAAGCAACTTGAGCATGGTCAGCGCGTTACCGAGCTGATGAAGCAGAAGCAATACGCACCAATGTCGATTGCTGACATGGCGCTGTCGCTGTATGCCGCTGAGCGTGGGTTCCTGACTGACGTTGAAATCGCCAAGATCGGCAGCTTCGAACAAGCGCTGATTGCTTTCTTCAACCGCGATCACGCCGAATTGATGGCGAAGATCAACGTGAAGGGTGACTTCAATGACGAAATCGACGCTGGCATGAAAGCCGGTATCGAGAAGTTCAAGGCCACCCAAACCTGGTAAGCCGCAGCGGGAGCCGCAAGGCTCCCGCTTGCTAACCTGATAGGTGTTACATGGCAGGCGCAAAAGAGATTCGCAGTAAGATTGCGAGCATCAAAAGCACGCAAAAGATTACCAGCGCCATGGAAAAAGTGGCGGTCAGTAAAATGCGCAAGGCACAAATGCGCATGGCTGCTAGCCGTCCTTATGCGGAGCGCATCCGCCAGGTTATTGGCCATTTGGCCAACGCTAACCCGGAATATCGCCACCCATTCATGATCGACCGTGAAATCAAGCGTGTTGGTTATGTCGTGGTGAGCAGTGACCGTGGTCTGTGTGGTGGCTTGAACACCAACCTGTTCAAGGCCTTGGTCAAGGACATGGCGAAAAACCGTGAAAACGGCGTCGAGATCGATCTGTGTGTAGTGGGTAGCAAGGGTGCGGCTTTCTTCCGCAACTTCGGCGGTAACGTCGTAGCAGCTATCAGCCACCTGGGTGAAGAGCCATCGATCAATGATCTGATTGGCAGCGTCAAGGTGATGCTGGATGCCTACCTGGATGGCCGTATCGACCGTCTGAGCGTTGTGTCCAACAAGTTCATCAACACCATGACGCAACAGCCTACCGTGGAGCAATTGATTCCATTGGTGGCAACCCCGGATAAAGGCCTCAAGCACCACTGGGACTATCTCTACGAACCGGATGCCAAAGAGCTGCTTGACGGCTTGATGGTTCGCTACGTGGAGTCGCAGGTCTACCAGGCGGTGGTCGAGAACAACGCGGCTGAACAAGCTGCGCGGATGATCGCGATGAAGAACGCTACCGACAACGCCGGTGATTTGATCAGCGATTTGCAGCTGATCTACAACAAGGCGCGTCAGGCTGCGATCACCCAAGAGATCTCGGAAATCGTCGGCGGCGCTGCCGCGGTTTAACGGTTCAAATATTCAGAGGATCCAGCTATGAGTAGCGGACGTATCGTTCAAATCATCGGCGCCGTTATCGACGTGGAATTTCCACGCGACAGCGTACCGAGCATCTACAACGCTTTGAAAGTACAAAGCGATGCCGGCACCACTCTGGAAGTTCAGCAGCAGCTGGGCGATGGCGTGGTTCGTACCATTGCAATGGGTTCCACCGAAGGCTTGAAGCGCGGTCTGGAAGTCACTGACTCTGGCGCAGCCATCTCCGTACCAGTCGGTAAAGCGACCCTGGGCCGGATCATGGACGTCCTCGGTAACCCGATCGACGAAGCTGGCCCGATCGACACCGAAGAGCGCTGGGGCATTCACCGTCCTGCGCCAACCTTCGCTGAACAAGCGGGCGGCAACGACCTGCTGGAAACCGGCATCAAGGTTATCGACCTGGTTTGCCCGTTCGCCAAGGGCGGTAAAGTCGGTCTGTTCGGTGGTGCCGGTGTAGGCAAAACCGTAAACATGATGGAACTGATCCGTAACATCGCCATCGAGCACAGCGGTTATTCCGTGTTCGCCGGTGTGGGTGAGCGTACTCGTGAGGGTAACGACTTCTACCACGAGATGAAGGATTCCAACGTTCTGGACAAAGTGGCACTGGTTTACGGTCAGATGAACGAGCCGCCGGGTAACCGTCTGCGCGTAGCACTGACCGGCCTGACCATGGCCGAGAAGTTCCGTGACGAAGGTAACGACGTTCTGCTGTTCGTCGACAACATCTATCGTTACACCCTGGCCGGTACTGAAGTATCCGCACTGCTGGGCCGTATGCCTTCCGCAGTAGGTTACCAGCCGACCCTGGCCGAAGAGATGGGTACTCTGCAAGAGCGCATCACTTCGACCAAAAACGGTTCGATCACCTCGATCCAAGCGGTATACGTACCTGCGGATGACTTGACTGACCCGTCGCCAGCGACCACTTTCGCCCACTTGGACGCCACCGTCGTTCTGTCCCGTGACATCGCTTCCCTGGGTATCTACCCAGCGGTCGATCCACTCGACTCGACTTCGCGCCAGCTGGATCCGAACGTGATCGGCCAGGACCACTACGACACCGCTCGCGGCGTTCAGTACGTTCTGCAGCGTTATAAAGAACTGAAGGACATCATTGCGATCCTGGGTATGGACGAGCTGTCGGAAACCGACAAGCAGTTGGTAAACCGTGCTCGTAAGATCCAGCGCTTCTTGTCGCAGCCGTTCTTCGTGGCTGAAGTCTTCACCGGTGCTTCGGGTAAATACGTTTCCCTGAAAGACACCATTGCTGGCTTCAAAGGCATCCTCAACGGTGACTACGACCACCTGCCAGAACAAGCGTTCTACATGGTCGGCGGCATCGAAGAAGCGATCGAGAAAGCCAAGAAACTGTAATCCCGGCGCCCGGCAACGGGCGCTAATTTAGGTTGAGGCAATCAGATGGCTATGACAGTCCATTGCGATATCGTCAGCGCGGAAGGGGAAATCTTTTCCGGCCTGGTCGAGATGGTGATTGCGCACGGTGCACTGGGTGATCTTGGTATCGCCCTGGGTCACGCGCCGCTGATCACTAATCTGAAACCAGGTCCTATCCGCCTGATCAAGCAGGGCGGGGAAACCGAGGTGTTTTACATCTCCGGTGGTTTCCTCGAGGTTCAGCCGAACATGGTCAAGGTTCTTGCCGACACCGTGCAACGTGCTGCCGACCTGGATGAAGCCTCCGCTCAGGAAGCCGTTAAGGCTGCCGAGAAGGCCTTGCATGAACGTGGTGCAGAATTCGATTACGGTTCTGCTGCCGCACGTCTGGCCGAGGCGACAGCTCAGCTGCGCACCGTCCAGCAGATCCGCAAGAAGTTTGGCGGTTAATCCGTCATCGACTTGTTGTGCGATTGATTAAAAAGGGTAGCCTCGGCTACCCTTTTTCTTTTCCGACTTTCATAATCTGGTCGCAGTTGCTGACCACCCAGGATTGGTAGCCAGTCATGTCTCTCGAAATCGTTATCCTCGCTGCGGGCCAAGGCACTCGCATGCGTTCGGCATTGCCCAAGGTCCTGCACCCGATTGCCGGCAACTCGATGCTTGGCCATGTTATCCACAGCGCCCGGCAACTTGATCCACAGCGCATCCATGTGGTGATCGGCCACGGCGCCGATGCCGTGCGTGAGCGCCTGGCAGCGGATGACCTGAATTTCGTGCTGCAAGACAAGCAACTGGGCACCGGTCACGCGGTGGCCCAGGCCGTACCGTTCATTACCTCCGATACCGTACTGATTCTCTACGGTGACGTGCCGCTGATCGAAGTCGAAACCCTGCAACGCCTGCTCAAGCAGGTGGCGCCGCAGCAGTTGGGCTTGCTCACCGTCGAGTTGGATGACCCGACTGGCTACGGCCGTATCGTTCGTGATGCCGGCGGCAAGGTCACGGCCATCGTCGAGCAGAAAGATGCCAGCGAAGCCGAACGCGCGATCACCGAAGGCAACACCGGGATTCTGGCTGTACCGTTTGAGCGTCTGGGTGACTGGATGAGCCGGCTCTCCAACAACAATGCACAGGGCGAGTACTACCTGACCGACGTGATTGCGATGGCGGTCAGCGATGGTCTGGTGGTGGCCACTGAACATCCTCACGACGCCATGGAAGTGCAGGGCGCCAACGACCGCATACAACTCTCGGAGCTTGAGCGTCACTATCAGTTGCGCGCCGGCCGGCGCTTGATGGCTCAAGGCGTGACCCTGCGCGATCCGGCCCGTTTCGATGTGCGCGGTGAGGTGACCATTGGTCGTGATGTGCTGATCGACATCAACGTGATCCTCGAAGGCAACGTTGTTATCGAAGACGACGTGGTGATTGGCCCGAACTGCGTGATCAAGGACAGCACCTTGCGCAAAGGCGTGGTGATCAAGGCCAACAGTCACATCGAAGGCGCGATTATGGGTGAGGGCAGTGATGCCGGTCCGTTCGCGCGTTTGCGTCCAGGTACGGTGCTGGAAGCACGAGCCCATGTGGGTAACTTTGTCGAACTGAAAAACGCGCACTTGGGCGAGGGCGCCAAGGCCGGTCACCTGACGTACCTGGGCGATGCCGAAATCGGCGCCCGGACCAACATTGGTGCCGGCACCATCACCTGCAACTACGACGGTGCGAACAAGTGGAAAACCGTGTTGGGTGAAGATGTGTTCATTGGCTCCAACAACTCGTTGGTGGCGCCTGTGGATATCTCGTCGGGGGCTACCACTGCGGCGGGTTCGACCATTACCCAGAATGTGGATAACGCACAGTTGGCAGTGGGTCGGGCACGGCAGAAGAACATCGATGGCTGGAAGCGGCCTGTAAAAATCAAAAAGAGCTGAGTTATCCACAGTTCATAAGATCAAAAGATCGCAGCCTTCGGCAGCTCCTACGGGGTGAGCGTAAATCCCGTGTAGGAGCTGCTGGAGGCTGCGATCTTTTTTGTGTTATCCACAGATCTTTTTTCTTGCTCTGGCTTGACGAAGTTTCGCCAATAGGTTTTGATTGCTTACGTTATCTTTCGAATCGAAACTTACCAGCCCATGTCGAAGCGCAATACACCACAACGCCGCCACAACATCCTTGCCTTGCTCAACGAGCAGGGGGAAGTCAGTGTGGATGAATTGGCCAAGCGTTTCGAAACCTCGGAAGTTACGGTTCGCAAAGACTTGGCTGCACTTGAAAGCAATGGCCTGCTGCTACGCCGCTACGGTGGCGCGATCACCATGCCGCAGGAACTGGTCGCTGACCTTGGCCAGCCGGTTTCCAAGTACAAGCAAGCCATTGCTCGCGCCGCGGTCCTGCGGATTCGTGAGCATGCACGGATCATCATCGACAGCGGCAGCACCACCGCCGCCATGATCCCGGAACTCGGCCAGCAACCCGGCTTGGTGGTGATGACCAATTCCTTGAATGTCGCCAGCGCCCTGAGCGAACTGGAGCACGAACCGGTATTGTTGATGACCGGCGGCACCTGGGATCCCCATTCAGAGTCCTTTCAAGGGCAGGTGGCCGAGCAGGTACTACGCTCTTACGACTTCGACCAACTGTTCATCGGTGCCGACGGCATCGATCTGGTACGCGGCACCACGACCTTCAACGAACTACTGGGACTGAGCCGGGTCATGGCTGAAGTCGCCCGGGAAGTGGTGGTGATGGTCGAGGCCGACAAGATCGGCCGCAAGATTCCCAACCTGGAGCTGCCCTGGAGCAGCGTCCATACCCTTATTACCGATGATCGCTTGCCGCTTGAGGCACGGGATCAGATTCAGGCCCGCGGTATCAATTTGATTCTCGCGGCTGTCAGTCAGGAGAAATAGCATGTGTGGAATTGTCGGCGCAGTCGCAGAACGTAACATCACCGCCATCCTGCTCGAAGGCCTGAAGCGCCTGGAATACCGTGGCTATGACAGCGCTGGTGTCGCGGTCTTCACCAATGACGGAATGCTTGATCGCGTCCGTCGTCCGGGCAAGGTCAGTGAGCTGGATCAAGCCCTGGCCGAAGCGCCGCTGATCGGTCGTCTGGGCATCGCCCATACCCGTTGGGCCACCCATGGTGCCCCTTGCGAACGCAATGCCCACCCGCATTTCTCCGGGCAGAACCTGGCCGTGGTGCACAACGGCATCATCGAGAACCACGAAGCCCTGCGCGAACAATTGAAAGCCCTGGGTTACGTGTTTTCCTCCGACACTGACACCGAAGTCATCGCCCACCTGCTGGCGCACAAACTCAAGGACCTGCACGACCTGACCGTAGCCCTTAAGGCCACCGTCAAAGAACTGCACGGTGCTTATGGTCTGGCGGTTATCAGCGCCGACCAGCCGGATCGTCTGGTTGCCGCCCGCAGCGGCAGCCCGCTGGTGATCGGTCTGGGCCTGGGGGAAAACTTCCTCGCTTCCGACCAATTGGCCCTGCGCCAGGTCACCGACCGCTTCATGTACATGGAAGAAGGCGACATCGCCGAGATTCGTCGCGACAGCGTACAAATCTGGGACATTAACGGCAAAGCCGTTGAGCGCGAAGCCGTGCAGTACCGCGACAGTGCCGAATCGGCCGAGAAGGGCGAGTTCCGCCACTTCATGCTCAAGGAAATCCATGAGCAGCCTTCAGTCGTGCAACGCACCCTGGAAGGGCGCCTGAGCCAGCAACAAGTGCTGGTGCAAGCGTTCGGTCCACAGGCTGCCGAGCTGTTCGCCAAGGTTCGCAACGTGCAGATCGTCGCCTGCGGCACCAGCTACCACGCCGGTATGGTTGCTCGTTACTGGCTCGAAGAGCTGGCCGGTATTCCGTGCCAGGTCGAAGTCGCCAGCGAGTTTCGCTACCGCAAAGTGGTGGTTCAGCCCGACACCCTGTTCGTGACCATCTCCCAATCCGGCGAAACCGCCGACACCCTGGCCGCCCTGCGTAACGCCAAGGAACTGGGTTTCCTCGCCAGCCTGGCAATCTGCAACGTCGGGATCAGTTCACTGGTGCGTGAATCCGACCTGACCTTGCTGACCCAGGCCGGTCGCGAAATCGGCGTGGCCTCGACCAAAGCCTTCACCACTCAATTGGTCGGCTTGTTGCTGCTGACCCTGTCCCTCGGCCAGGTACGCGGTACCTTGGCCAAAGGTGTCGAAGCCACCCTGGTGGAAGAACTGCGTCGCCTGCCAACCCGCCTGGGCGAAGCCCTGGCAATGGACAGTACCGTGGAAAAAATCGCCGAACTGTTCGCCGACAAGAACCACACCTTGTTCCTGGGCCGTGGCGCGCAATACCCGGTGGCGATGGAAGGGGCTCTGAAACTCAAAGAGATCTCCTACATCCACGCCGAAGCCTACCCGGCCGGCGAACTGAAACACGGCCCGCTGGCGCTGGTGGATAACGACATGCCAGTGGTCACCGTGGCACCGAACAACGAACTGCTGGAGAAGTTGAAATCCAACCTCCAGGAAGTCCGCGCCCGTGGCGGCCAGTTGATCGTCTTCGCTGACGAGAAAGCCGGCATGGTCAATGGCGAAGGCACTTACGTTGTACAGATGCCGCACATCCACGACATCCTGTCGCCGATCCTCTACACCATCCCGCTGCAGTTGCTGTCGTACTACGTGGCGGTGTTGAAAGGCACGGATGTGGACCAGCCGCGTAACCTGGCGAAGTCGGTGACGGTGGAATAAGTTATCCACAGGTGATGTAACAGCAAAAGATCGCAGCCTGCCGCAGGCTGCGATCTTTTGGTTTTCAATTGAGGACACACCGATGGACCGCTTCCAGGAAATGCAGGTCTTCGCCGCCGTCGCCCAGGAGCAAGGCTTCTCGGCGGCGGCGCGGCGTTTGGGGATGTCGGCGGCCAGTGTCACCCGCGCGGTGGCGGCGCTGGAGAAACGCATCGGCACCTTGCTGCTGACGCGCACCACCCGCAGCGTGCACTTGAGCGAGGCCGGTCAGCGTTACCTTGAAGACTGTCGCAGAATTCTCGCCGAGGTGCAGGAAGCCGAGGATTCGGCGGCAGGTAGCCACGCGCAACCCCGTGGGCAGTTGACGATCACCGCGCCAGTGTTGTTCGGCGAGTTGTTCGTCACGCCGGTAATGGTGCGTTACCTCGATCAATTCCCTGAAGTGATGATCAACGGCTTGCTGGTTGATCGTGTGGTGAGCATGGTTGAGGAGGGCATCGATGTCGCGGTGCGCATTGGCGAGCTGCCCGACAGTAATCAGCACGCCATTCGGGTGGGTGAAGTGAGACGAGTGATCTGTGCTTCGCCCGGTTATCTGCACGCGCATGGTCGTCCTCGGCATCCCGAGGAGTTGTCCGGCGCGCCGGTTGTCGCCACCTCGTCCATCGGCCAACTCAGGAACTGGCCCTTCCTCGATAAAGGTCAGCCAATTAGCGTTCGCCCGGAACCGCGCCTGGTGGTCACCGCCAATCAGGCTGCGATTACCGCCGCGTGCCTCGGCCTGGGGTTTACCCGCGTGCTGTCCTATCAGGTGGCGGGCAAAGTCGCGGCCGGTGAGTTGGAAATCGTCCTGGCTGACTTCGAACTGCCGCCTCTACCGATCCACATCGTCTACCAGGGCGGGCGCAAAGCCCCGGCGCGGATCCGCAGCTTTGTGGATTTTATGGTGAGGGCGCTGCGTGAACATCCCGCCTTGGGGTAAGCGCAGAACCTGTGGGAGCGGGCTTGCTCGCGAAGGCAATTTCATATTCTCCAAAGATGTTGACTGATCGTCCGTCTTCGCGAGCAAGCCCGCTCCCACAAGGATCGGTGCTGGGCTTGGGGTTTATTGCATTGGCTGAAATAATGGATTGCGTTTGCTGGTTATTCTGTTGTTTTTGTGAAGGGCGGAAGATGGCGGCCATCGGTGCTGATCATTGTCTGAACGGCGCCACCACCCAGCGGAGTCGATCATGCACGCCATCAAGCTCTACAACTTCCCTCGCTCCGGCCACGCTCACCGTGCCGAGTTGATGCTTTCCCTGTTGCAACTGCCGACTGATTTGATCTTTGTTGACCTGGCCAAAGGCGAGCACAAACAGCCGGAGTTCCTGGCGCTCAACTCGTTTGGCCAGGTGCCGGTGCTGGATGATCAAGGCGTAGTGCTGGCGGATTCCAACGCAATCCTGGTGTACCTGGCGCAGAAATATGGCAACGGTCGCTGGCTGCCGACCGACCCGGTCGGTGCCGCCAAGGTTCAGCGCTGGTTGTCGGTGGCGGCTGGGCAGATTGCCTTCGGCCCCGCCAGAGCGCGGCTGATCACGGTGTTTGGTGCGCCTTACAATGCTGAAGAAGTGATCGCTCGTTCACACGACCTGCTCAAAGTGATCGATCAGGAGCTGGCCAACAGCACCTATCTGGTGGGCAACGAGCCGACCATCGCCGACGTCGCGGCCTACAGTTACATCGCCCATGCGCCGGAAGGCAACGTGTCCCTGGAGGACTACGCCAACGTCCGCGCCTGGCTGGCGCGGATCGAAGCCTTGCCCGGGTTTGTCGGCATGCCGCGCACCGTCGCCGGTCTGCAACAAACCGCCTGATGCTTGCGGCCCGACCGTGTCGGGCCGTCCACATTGCACCTCGGGAGATGCTGTTATGGAACATTCACCGTGGCACGCCGGCGAGCGGCAGTTGCAGGAACACGTGGGTGTTGCCGAGCGAATGGAAACCCTCGGTCACAGGGTGATTCGCAGCGAGATGCCAGACCAGCATCGCCAGTTCTATCAGCAACTGCCGTTCATGCTGTATGGCGCGGTCGATGCCAACGGCGAACCGTGGGCGAGCATCCTCGAAGGGAAACCCGGCTTCGCGCATTCTCCTGCGCCTACAGGGTTGCAGTTCGATAGCCTGCCGGCGGCCGATGATCCTGCGCAATTGCACGCCGGGGACGCGATTGGTCTGTTGGGCATCGAATTGCACACCCGGCGGCGCAACCGGCTCAATGGCCGGGTCGGTGCCATGACCGCGAGCGGCTTCGGTGTTTCGGTGCAGCAGTCCTTCGGCAACTGCCCGCAATACATCCAATTGCGCCAGTTTCATTCGGTGGCGCTGGCGGATCCTTCGACCCGCGTCGCGCAGCACCTCAACGCACTGGATGACGCTGCCAAAGCGATGATTGCCGAGGCGGATACCTTCTTTGTCGCCAGTTATGTGGACCTCGACGGTCAACGCTCGGTGGACGTGTCTCATCGTGGTGGCCAGCCCGGTTTCGTGCGCATTGAAGGCAATCGCCTGACTATTCCGGACTTCGCCGGCAACCTGCACTTCAACACCTTGGGCAACCTGCTGCTCAACCCTCGGGCCGGTTTGCTGTTTATCGACTTCAAAACCGGCGACCTGTTGCAACTCAGCGGTCGCACTGAAGTCATCCTCGGCGGCCCGCAGGTCGAAGCCTTTCAGGGCGCCGAGCGCTTGTGGACGTTTGACGTTGAACGCCTGGTGCGGCGGCCTGCGGCGTTGGCCCTGCGTTGGCGGTTCGATGGCATGTCGCCCAACAGCCTGATGACCGGCACTTGGACGCAGGCGGCTGCTCGTCTGCAAGCCCAGGCGTTGGGTGATGCCTGGCGGCCGCTGCGAGTGGTGCGGATCGAAGCCGAAAGCCAAAGCATTCGCTCGATTTATCTGGAGCCTGACGACGGTATCGGGCTGCCGGTGTTCCAGGCCGGGCAGCATTTGCCGCTGCGTTTTAAGGTGGGCGGCGAAACACATATCCGTACCTACAGCCTGTCGAGTGCGCCGTCCGATGACTTCTTCCGCATCAGCGTGAAGCGTGATGGCCTGGTGTCGACCCATGTGCATGACGAGATTCATGTCGGCGACGTGCTGGAAGCCCGCGCGCCTCAGGGGCATTTCACCGTGGCGCCCGATGAGCGTCGGCCTTTGGTGCTGTTGGCCGCCGGGGTCGGCATCACGCCGTTGCTGTCGATGGTGCGCGAGGTGGTTTATCAAGGCTGGCGCACGCGGCACATCCGGCCGACCTGGTTCTTCCAGAGTTCGCGGACCCTGGCCGATCAACCCTTTCGTTCCGAGCTGGACCGCTTGCTTGAAGGTGCCGGTGACACAGTTCGCATGCTGCGCCTGCTCAGCCAGCCGGAGCCCGAGGCGCGGGAGGGCGAAGACTTCGACCTGAGCGGACGCATCGACACGGCACTGCTGCAAACGATCCTTGAGGTCGAAGACTACGATCAACTGGATTTTGTCCTCTGCGGGCCAGGCGGTTTTACCCAAGGGCTGTACGACAGCCTGCGGGAATTGGACATCCGCGATTCAAGGATTCACGCCGAAACCTTTGGCCCGTCGACGCTGCGTCGGCGCCCGGATACTGATGCGATCGTCATCGAACAACCCCCGGCCGCAACGACCTCGGTGCCGGTGGTGTTCCAGCGCTCGGCCAAAGAAGCACGCTGGCAACCGGATGGCGGCAGTTTGCTGGAGTTGGCGCAAAGCCGCGGCTTACGCCCGGAATTCAGTTGTCGCGGTGGGTCGTGCGGGACCTGCAAGACCCGATTGATCAGCGGCCAGGTGAATTATCCACAGCCCCCGGCTGCGGTGACGGAGGAGGGGCTGGTGCTGATTTGTTGTGCTATTCCGGCCAAGGGTTCCGAGCCGTTAGTGCTCGACCTATAACCACCGCAATACCCCTGTGGGGCTTCAGAGCAGGGGGCATTCCCACAACAGTCAGGCATAGGACAGGGATTTTTCTTCCAGCAGTTCCTGATACAGTTCCGTCCACTTGCGGCCCATTTCATCGGCGGTGAATAACTGCCGATACCGCGCTTCAGCCTTCACGCCCATTGCCGCCGCGCGAACCGGGTCGTCCCACAGCGTGCGCATGGCCTCGCGGAACGCCTGTGGATTACTGGGTGGCACTACCAGCCCGGTTTCGTTGTGGATGTTGATGTAGCTGGTGCCGGTGCCAATTTCGCTGGAGATCATCGGTTTGCCGTACATCGCGCCCTCCAGCAGCGAAATCCCGAACGCCTCGGAGCGCAGGTGCGACGGGAATACGATGGCATAGCTCAGTTGCAGCAACGCAACCTTGTCTTCATCCCCCAGCCGTCCGAGGAAGTGGACGTTGCGCAAACCCAGCGCTGCCGCTTGGGCGTGCAGCTCGGTTTCCAGTGGCCCGGCACCGACGATCACCACCGGGTAATCCACGTCTTTCAAGGCATCGAGCAGGATGTGCAAACCCTTGTAGTAACGCATCACCCCCACGAACAGGAAAAACTTATCCCCAAGCTTCTGCCGCCAATGGGCCATGCGTTCGGTATCGGGCTGTGGATAACCGGCCTTGTTCAAACCGTAGGGAATGACGCGGGTCTTGTCTTGAAACTGCTGCAATACATCGCTGGTGTGCAGGTAGTTGGGCGAGGCGGCGACGATGCGGTCGGCGCTGGCGAGGAAACGGTTCATCAGCGGCCGATAGAGTTTGAGCAGGTGTTTCTGCCGGATGATGTCCGAGTGGTAGGTGACCACGCAGGGTTTATTCATGCCGCTGGCGAAGTGCACCAGGTCCATGAACGGCCACGGGAAGTGGTAATTGACCACGTCCGCTTCGGCTGCCAGTTCGCGAAACTGTTTGAACACGCTCCAGGAAAACCCCGTGGAGGCGAACTGAATGTCGAGTTTGGCTCGATGCACTTCATGCTGGCCGAGTTTCACCACGGGCGGCGTCGGGTCGGTGCTCAGCGTCAGCACCTGGCCCTCGATGCCGTGCTGGGCGCCGCTTTCGCAGAGCTGGAAGATGACTTGTTCGATGCCACCTACGGAGTCGGGCAGGTACGTCTTGAAAAAATGAAGAACTCGCATTCAACCTCCCAAAGCCTGGCGGTAGGCGCGGGCTGTGATCCTCGCGCAACGCTCCCAGGAAAAAGCTTCGCTTGTTGTAGTCCCGCTTCTCGGCATGCCTGCCAATGCGTTTTATCGTCGATCAGTCGGCTCATCGCATCGCGCAAGCCGACAGGGTCGTCAGGTTCAATGTAGTTGCCCGCAGCCCCGGCCACCTCCGGCATCGCCGAATGCCGAACCAGAATCACCGGCGTGCCGCTGGCCATGGCTTCCAGAACCGGGAGGCCGAAGCCTTCATAGAGCGATGGAAAAATCAGTGCCCGCGCCCCCGCCAGTAGCTGCGCCACTTGCTCGTCAGGCAGGTAGCCCAGTAAACAGACGTGCCCGGCGGCCAGTGCCTGGCGCAGCTCTTCGCTGAATTGCTCGCGCTGCCAGCCGGCCATGCCGACGATCAACAGCGGAAACCGCTGGCGCTGCGCCTCCGGCAACAAGGCGTGAGCGCGCAGGGCCAGGGCCAGGTTTTTGCGCGGCTCCAGGGTGCCGACGCAGAGGAAGTATTCCCGCGTCTCGACGCCATGGGCCTTGAGAACCACGTCGATGTCTTCGGCTGAGCGCGGATGGAAGCGTGCCGCTACACCCAGCGGCGCGACGATGAAACGCTCGGCTGGCAATGCGAAATAAGCCTGGGCCTCGTCGGCAATAAACTGCGAATCGGTCAGGATCAGTTGCGCCTGTTGCACGCCATCGGCCAGTCGCCGCTCGATTTCGCGCAAGCGGGCCGGCGGTTGCGTCTCGGGGTAATGCAGATGCGTCAGGTCATGCAGGGTGATGACTGTCGGGCCGTCGAACGACAGCGGCCACAAACTCGGTTCGTGATAAAGATCGATCGACTGGGACCGGCCCTGATCGAAGCGTTTCTGCGCCAGCCAGCGTCGGGCCTGATAGGCCCCGGAATTTGCCGCAGTAACGGCGACAGTCGCGAGTAGCCGGGCATGGCCGCGTCGGGCAGCGACGTGCTCCAGCCCCAGCCGTGGAACAGCGACAGTTCGACGTCCGGTTCGCAGGCGAGCGCGCCCACCAGTTCGGCAACGTAATGGCCGATGCCGGTGCGCGGGGCCTGGAGGATGCGGGCGTTAAGGGCAATTCGCATGTTGCCTCTGTGCCACGGCCGGTGTCGGCTGAAGATTGCGCAGGGTGCGTTCGGCCAGTTGCGCACTGGCTTCACGCCAGCCGATCCACTGCCAGTCCGCGACATTGCGAGCCGCCGGGAATTGAGTGCTGTTCTCGTAGCGAACGACCAGATCGGCCAGGGTTTGCGGCTTGGCCAGGTCGAAGTAGGCCATGAACTCACCGCCAATTTCGCGGAAGATCGGGATATCACTGCCCATCGCTGGCAACCCGCGTTGCATGGCTTCCACCAGGGGCAGGCCGAAGCCTTCGACCCGTGACGGAAATACCAGCGAACGGGCGTGGGAGTAGGCGTACTCGAGGCTGGTGTCGCTCAGGTCGTTGAACATGAACAGCCGTTTGTTCAGCTGTGGGTGATTACGTACGCGGGCAAGCAGGGCGTCGCACTTCCAGCCGATGCGCCCGGCGATGCACAGTCGGACAGTCGAACCCGCCGCCCAGGCGAGCTCAAAGGCGTCCAGCAGGTAGTCGTGGTTCTTGCGCGGCTCGATGGTGCTGACCATCAGGAACACCGGCTCCGGGGTGTCGAACATCTGCGTCAGACGCGGTTCGACGGTGGCGCGGGCTTCGCTCAGGTCCAGTTCGGAGCCGAGGTGGAAATAGTCGAACCACAAGGCATCGGCTTTCGCCGGACCGACCCGGCGCTGCAATTCTTCACGTACCTGATCGCGCACCGTGGCGGATATCGCCACATAGCCGTCGGCGGTTTGCGTGATCCAGTCGAACCATTCGTTGAAAACCTGTGCCAGCCGCGTGTCGTAGAACTGCGGGTGGGTCAGGGGAATCAAGTCGTAGATCACCGAGACGATGCCCACGCCATCGCGCTTGAGTCGTTCGGCAAACGGGAAGAAGTCGGTGTGCCAGGAGGAATCCAGTAGCACCAGTTGATCCCCCGGTTGATGCTGCAACGGCGAGCAACGCTTGGGCAGTTGATACTGATTGACCTGATCGATCAGCCGCAGCGGTACGCTGAAACAGGCCAGTGCGGTCAGACGGTAAGCCACGTACAACAAGCGTTTTGCAAATTTCGAGGTGCAGCGCTTGTCGAGGCGCTGGTGCAGCTGCCAGAAGCCATGGGCCAGGCGTTCGAGCCGCCCGGCGAAGGTCATCAGGCCATCGAAAAACGGGATGTTCAACGAACCCAGCTTCAGCACTCGATAGAGTTTGCCTTTAAGCATCACCACCGGGATGCACTCAACGCCGTCCACGCTGGGCGGCAGTTGGTTGATGACGTTGCGCACCACCCGCTGAATGCCCGAGTTGACCTTGGGGTGCTGGAACACGTGGGTGCACTCCACCAGCAGGCGAGTCATGACGCGCGCTCCTGGGGAATGGATTTGGCCGTGCGCGTGATGGTGGTCCGGGCCCCCAGCCAGGAGCAGCCGACGAAGTCTTCGTGGCGGTTATTGATGACGTGGAACACCAGGCCGTAGTCGCGCCATTCGAAGTTGCGGTCCAGGTGCGAGTCCAGGCGTGACAGGCTCAGCGCCACCGAATAGTTGCCCTTGCCCAGGCCCATGACGAAGGCAAAGCGATAGGTCACTCGTTCGCCAGCGTGCAGGTCATTCAGGGCTTTGTCCTGGCGATGGGTGTTGATGCCGTACATGGCCTGGCCCAGGCGATCCTTGATCATGAAGCCCAGCACCAGGCGTTCGATGTCCTGGCGAATCTCTACCTGCACTTCCAGCACCACCGGTTGGCCAACTTCGGCGGCATCGATGGCGCGTTCGTTTTCGTCCAGCAGGCGCACGCTGAGGATCCCGGCCTCACCGGTACCGGAGATGGTCTGCACCTGGCCACCGGCGAGCATTTCCTGGCGCACGGTCTGGCCTTCGCGTTCGGCGAGCAACGCGTTGTAGTAATCCATGACCGCTTCGGGTTTGTCGTGCATGGCCATGCGGCCGCGGTCCAGCAGGATCGCCGAGTCGCAGATCGACTGGATCGCCCCACGGTCGTGGGACACGATCAGCAAGGTGGTGCCGGCTTTGCGGAAGCTGCGGATGCGGTCGAAACTCTTGTGCTGGAAGTAGGCGTCGCCCACCGACAACGCTTCGTCGACGATCAGGATGTCCGGGCGCCGGGCGGTGGCCACGCTGAACGCCAGGCGCATCTGCATGCCGCTGGAATAGGTACGCACCGGCTGATCGATGGCCTCGCCGATTTCGGCAAAACGCTCGATCTCCGGCATCAGGGCTTCGATCTCTTCAACGTGCATGCCCAGCAGTTGTCCGGCCATGACGGCGTTCTGCCGGCCGGTGAAATCCGGGTGAAAGCCCATGCCCAGTTCCAGCAGGGCGGCGACCTTGCCTTCGAGCTGAATGTTGCCGCAGGTCGGCTGGGTGGTGCCGGTGATCATCTTCAGCAACGTGCTTTTACCGGCACCGTTGACCCCGACGATGCCCACTGCTTCACCGGGGGCGATTTCGAATGCCACGTCTTGCAGCACCCAGTGCTGACGGTGGCGTATCGGCGAAAACGGGATCAGCCACTCGGCCAGTCGGCTCCAGCGCGTGGGGTATTGCTTGTAGGCCTTGCTCAGGCCGGTGACGCGTATATGCCCCATCAGAGTTCATCCACCATTTCGCCGACTCGCTGGCGAAACAGCCGCAGCCCGATCATGCAGAACAGCACACCGGTCACGAAGATCGGCAGCAGGGAACTCCAGACCGGCCACTGGCCGTAAAGGAACAGGTTCTGATAACTGGTCATCAGGTTGGTCAGCGGGTTGAGTTGCAGCAGGCGCTGGACCCATTCCGGCAGGATGCTCATCGGGTAGACGATCGGCGTCAGCCAGAACCAGAATTGCAGGCAAATGCCATAGAACTGGCCGATGTCGCGAAAGAACACGTTCAACACCCCGAGAATCATGCCGAGCCCGGCGCAGAACATCACCTGCAACGCCAGCAGCGGCAGCAGAGCCAAAAGGGCCAGGCCCGGCCAGCGTCCGGTGATCAGCAGAAAGCCGAGGAACAGCCCGATGATGATTGCGAAATTGATGCCGGCGTTGCACAGCACGATTACTGGCAGGCAGATCCGCGGGAAGCTGATTTTCTTCAGCAGGTTGGCGTTTTCCAGAAACATGTTCTGGCACCGCAAGGTGATTTCCGAGAACAGGCCCCAGGTCAGCAAACCGGCGCAGAGGTAGACGCTGTAGGCCATGCCGTCATCCACGCCCGGCAAGCGGGCGCGCATGATGTGGGCAAAGACCACCGTGTACACGACAATCATCGACAGTGGATTGAGTACGGTCCAGAGGGCACCGAACAACGAGTTGCGATAACGCGCTTGGAACTCTCGCTTGACGCTACCGAGGATGAAACCTCGATAACCCCACAGCGAGCGGTACAGGGAAAGCAGCATTCAAACCGTCCTGCCGTATTGGTCTTCGAAGCGGACGATGTCGTCCTCTCCCAGGTATTCGCCGCTTTGTACTTCAATGATCACCAGGTCGATCACGCCCGGGTTTTCCAGGCGATGCTTGTGCCCGGCGGCAATGAACGTGGATTCGTTCTTGGCCACCAGGTGGGTGCCGGTACCGTTGTTGGTGACCTTGGCCATGCCTTCGACCACGACCCAGTGTTCGTTGCGGTGGTGGTGCATTTGCAACGACAGCTTGCCGCCCGGCTTGACCACGATGCGCTTGATCTTGAAGCGCGTGCCTTCCTCGAGCACGGTATAGCTGCCCCATGGCCGGCTGACGGTGCGGTGCAGGCGATAGGCTTCGTGCTTTTTGTCCTTGAGCTGCTTGGCCACCCGGCGCACATCCTGCGCGCGGTCGGCGTGGGCCACCAGCACGGCGTCGGCGGTGTCGACGATGATCAAGTTATCCACACCCACGGCGGCGACCAGTCGGCCTTCGCTTTGGACAAAGTTGTTGTGGCTGTCGACGAAGATCGCATCGCCACTGGCTCGGTTGTTTTGTGCATCTGCCGGCACCAGCGCGGCCATCGCGCCCCAGGAGCCGATGTCGCTCCAATCGAAACCGGCGGGCACCACGACCACTTTGTCCGAGCGTTCCATCAAGGCGTAGTCGATGGAGATGTCGGTGATTTCGGCAAACAGCGCCGGCGACAATTCCTGTTGCAGGCAACCGCCGGTTTCCACCGATGGGCTGACGGCCATGCAGGCCTGGGTCTGTTCCAGCAGTTCGGGGGCGTGAACCTGCAACTCGGCCAGCAACGTGGCCACCGAGAAGCAGAACATGCCGGAGTTCCACAGGAAGTTGCCGCTTTCCAGGTAATGGGTCGCGGTTTGCAGGTCGGGTTTTTCGACGAAGCGTTGCACCCTGGCCGCGCCTTTGTCGTCCAGCGGCGCGCCGGTCTCGATGTAGCCGAAGCCGATTTCCGGTGCCGTCGGTTCTACGCCGAACGTCACCAGGTAGCCGGCCTTGGCCAGCGTCATGGCGTGTTCGACCGCGCTTTGCAAGGCGTCGACATTGACGATCAAATGATCGGCCGGCATGACCACCATGATCGCTTCGTCACCGTGCAGGGCTTGCAGCGACAGCGCCGCCGCCGCAATGGCCGGGGCGGTGTTGCGGCCCGTCGGCTCAAGCAGGAAGTGCCCGCGATGGCGAGACATTTGCGCGTCCTGGTAGTGATCCTTGCTCTGGAAGTAATACTCGCGATTGGTCACCGTGACGATATCGCCCCAACCGTCGAGCAGGCCCGCTGCGCGCCGGTAGGTCTTGCCCAGCAGCGACTGGCCGTCGGGCAGCGTCATGAATGGCTTGGGGTGCCCTTCTCGGGACACCGGCCACAAACGGGTCCCGGCACCGCCGGAGAGAATCACAGGAATCAGCATGGCCTACTCCTTGGCGACGCGCTTCATGTCCGCATCCATCATCATGCGGATCAAGGTATCCAGATCGGTTTTTGGTTTCCAGCCCAGCACACGCCGAGCCTTGGCCGGGTTCCCGAGGAGCACGTCGACTTCGGCCGGGCGGAAAAACGCCGGGTCGATCTTCACGTAGTCGCGGTAGTTGAGGCCAATGTGATCGAAGGCTATGCGGCACATTTCGCGCACGGTGGTGGTCACGCCGGTGGCAACCACGTAGTCATCGGCCTTGTCCTGTTGCAGCATCATCCACATCGCTTCGACGTAGTCGCCGGCAAACCCCCAGTCGCGCTTGGAGTCGATATTGCCCAGTCGCAGTTCGCTCTGTTTGCCTTGCTTGATGCGGGCGGCGGCGTCGGTGACCTTGCGGGTCACGAACTCGATGCCGCGCAGCGGTGATTCGTGGTTGAACAGGATCCCGCTGCTGGCGTGCAGGTTGAAGCTCTCGCGGTAGTTCACGGTGATCCAGTGACCGTAGAGCTTGGCCACGCCGTACGGGCTGCGTGGGTAGAACGGGGTGTTTTCGTCTTGCTGCTCGGCCTGGATCAGGCCGAACATTTCGCTGGTGGACGCTTGATAGAAACGCGTGTGCGGGCTGAACTGACGGATCGCCTCCAGCAGGTGAGTCACCCCCAGGCCGTCGACGATGCCGGTGGTCACCGGTTGATCCCAGGAGGCGGCGACAAAGCTTTGCGCCGCCAGGTTGTAAACCTCGTCCGGCGCCGACTTGATCACCGCGCGCTGCACGGAGCAGGCATCGGCCATATCGCCGTCCAGGTAAATGATGTCGCCCTCAACCCCCATCTCGCGCAGGCGCCAGCGTGAATCGCTGCTGCGCCGGGCGACCAGTCCATGGACCTTGTAGCCCTTGTCGAGCAGCAGTTTGGCCAGATACGCGCCGTCCTGGCCGGTGATCCCTGTGATCAGTGCACTTTTAGTCATTGTTCTTTTACTCGTTTCTCCCAGTCGGACAGGATCGCCCGCAGGGATTGTTGTGTTGTGATTTCAGGCGTCCATCCTGTGGTCTGGGCGAGCTTGGCATGGCTGCCACAAACGCGACGCTGATCTGCGCGGCGAAGACGCGCAGGGTCCTGAATCAATTGCATGTCGACCTGGGCGAGGTCCCCTAGCTGCTCGATCAAACTGCGGATGCTCTGCTCGCGCCCCGAGCAAATGTTGTAGACCTGCCCCGGCGTGCCTTTTTCGAGCAGCGCCAGGTAGGCCGAAATCACATCGTCCACGTCGAGGAAGTCGCGGGTGACATCGATGTCGCCGACTTCCAGTTGTGGGGCTTGCAGGCCTTGTTTGATTCGGTTGATCTGCCGCGCGGCACTGGCGATGACGAAGCTGTCTTTCTGCCCGGTGCCGATGTGGTTGAACGGACGGGCGACCAGCACCGGCCAGTCTTCGCTCAGGCCCCATTGCAGGCTCAAGAATTCCGCCGACAGCTTGCTCACGGCATATGGGTTGCGCGGGCAGGGTGGCTGGATTTCGGTGATGGGCAGTTGGGCTTCGCTGACCTGGCCGTAGACATCGCCGGAGCTGACGTACAGGAAGGTGCCGCTGAAACCGCGGGCCTTGAGGGCTTGCAGCAGGTTCAGGGTACCGAGCAGGTTGATGTTCAGCGTGCGCGCCGGATCCCGGAAGGCTTCGGGAACGTAGGTTTGGCCGGCCAGATGAATGACCGCGTCGGGCAGCTCGGGCCACAGGCCTGCGAGGCTGTCCGGGTTGCCGAGGTCATAGCGCGAAGGGGCCGTCAGCAGCTCCCATGTCGAGGCATCGGCATTCAGACGCGATTGGATGTGTTGCCCTACGAATCCACTCAGCCCCGTAACGAACAGACGCTTTTTCAAACAGCAGCCCCTTGGTCATTAAACTTCTGCCATTTCCCACAGGCTTGACGGGAATGTCTGTCAGACCGTGTGAAAACATCGGTAAGAAAACAGGCGAAGTCTTTGTTGTAGTTGTTTGGTAGCCAATCTGTGCCAATTACGGCGCAATTTCAACAGGTCCAACCGTGACTGGTCAGTTCTCGTTAGCGTAGCCTCATTTTTCTCGTCGGGCGGTTCACGAATCCTCAACGGATGTGTTTAGAATGCCCCTCGTCACGATTATCCAGCGATCGTTCGGGGTGTTGCGAAAGTTGTTCCCATACCCCGCGAAGCTGACCATTAAAACAAGAACGTAGACGGGCAAGAAGACGATGGACGACGACCGGCAAACGCCGCCGCGATCCGTCGCTTCGCCGTCATAGAGTGGGGCTGCCGGGACGGCGGTTTCATCGTGGGATGCCATGAATTTCATTCTTTACTCGGACGTCAACGACAGCTCGATCAGCCAGAGCCTCGGTCGGCCCGAATACAGTTATTACTTCGTGCTCAAGGCGTATCGCCCGGTGTTTGAAAGCCTTGGGCGGGTGCACGTGGTGTCCAGCGTCGCCGAAGTCGATCCCCTCTACAGGCAACTGCTCGCTGCTGGCGAAGACAGCCTGTTCCTGTCGTTTACCCCGCCGCAGAAAACCCCGACCGACCTTGAGTGCCCGACGATCTGCGTGGTGGCCTGGGAGTTCGATTCGATTCCCGATGAGCAGTGGGACAACGACCCGCGCCAGGACTGGACGCAAATGCTCGCGCGCCAGGGCCGGGTTATCACGCTCTCCAGCCACACCGCCCGGGCGATTCGCCGGGCCATGGGTGAAGACTTCCCGGTGTTGGTGTTGCCGACGCCGTTGTGGGAAAACTTCGCGGCTATTCGTAGTCACCACACCAGCGCGCCGGTGAACCCCGGTTCAACACTGGAGATCAAGGGCTGCATCTTTGATACGCGGACCCTCGGGCTCAACGCCGATGCACTGATTCCGCTGTTGCCGACCGCCGAAGAGCTGGCGGCACTGGAGGCCCTGCGGCCGCCGCCGCTGACGCTCAAACGCCGCTTCGTCATTGCCCGGCATTACCTGCGCCTGTGGGCGCTGGACTTGGGCAAGGCGCAACCAACGCCCGTGTGTCGCACCTATTTCCTCAAACAGTGGTATTGGGAGGGGATTCGCGATGTGTTATCGGACGGGGCTCATGAACGAATGGCCAACGCGCTGCCGAGTATCGCCGGCCCGCAGCCGATTGTGCTGCCCGAACCGGTGCCGCGGGATCTGCCCGACACCACCGGCCAGGTCGAAACCCGGGTCGACGGCGTGGTCTATGCCACGGTGTTCAATCCCAAGGACGGCCGCAAGAACTGGCATCAACTGATCACCGCATTCTGCTGGGCGTTCCGCGAAACCGACGACGCCACGCTGGTGCTGAAGATTACCCAAAGCGACCTGTCGTCCTACTACGACGAACTGATGACGCTGCTCGCGCAGTTGTCGCCATTTGCCTGTCGAGTGGTCGTGATGCACGGTTATCTGGACGATCCGCAATACGCCCGGCTTTATGAAGCCGCCAGTTTTTACGTCAATGCTTCGCGCTGCGAGGGCCTGTGCCTGCCGCTGATGGAGTTCATGGCCAGCGGTAAACCGGTGATCGCCCCGGACCACACGGCGATGGAGGATTACATCGATGAGCGCGTGGCGTTTGTGGTCAAGTCCAGCGAAGAGCTGACCATCTGGCCCCAGGACACCCGAATCATCTACCGCACCCTGCGTTATCGGCCGGACTGGGGGTCGCTGAAAACCGCCTACGAACACAGTTACCAGATGGCCAAGGCACAACCGCAGGACTACCGGCGCATGTCCCGCGCCGCCATCGACCGCATGCACGATTACTGCGCGTTCGCCCCGGTGCAGCAACGCCTGTCGGATTTCTTCGGGTTGGCGCCACAGGCCTGTGTGCCTGCGACCGTGACGGATAACGCCTCATGCTGATCATCATTCATTCGGAAACCAACCAGCGCACGATAGCCCAGAACCTCGGCCGCTCGGAGTACAGCTATTACTTCGTGCTCAAGGAGTACCGGCCGGTGCTGGAGCGACTGGGGCGGGTGGTCGAAGTCAGCGATCCGCAGATCGAAGTCGATGCGCTGTACCTTGACTGCCTGTCCCGTGGCGAAGACTGTGTGTTCCTGTCGTTCTCGCCTCCGCATCGCACGCCGGTCAATTTTGCCTGCCCGACCCTGGCGGTGTTCGCCTGGGAGTTCAGCACCATTCCCAACGAGCCGTTCGCCGGGGAGCCGCGCAATGACTGGCGCAGCGTGTTGCGGGCGTCCGGTGCAGCCATCACCCATTCCAGCTACACCGTCAACGCGGTGCGTGAGGCGATGGGCGCGGACTATCCGATCGTCGCCGTGCCGGCGCCGGTGTGGGACCGTTTCGCTGCCCGTGGCGCGCAGTTGCAACGCCAGCCGCTGGCTGATCAGGTGAAATTGAAGATCAAAGGGGTGGTGGCGGACAGTCGCCAGCTCGACCCGCAGGCGTTTGGCCCGGAGCACTTGCGTCGCGGAAAGGGCATCGATTTCGACGCACCGGCCAGTGAGCACGAGTTGCTGCTCGACGGGGTGATCTACACTTCGGTGTTCAATCCCAGTGACGGGCGCAAGAACTGGGAAGACATGCTCAGTGCGTTCTGCGTGACCTTCCGCGAGGTTGAAGACGCGACGCTGGTGTTCAAACTGACCCACCACGATGCCGAAGAAGCCCTGGCCGACATCCTTCATCATTTGTACAAAAACCAGTCTTACCGCTGCCGCATCGTGCTGATTTACGGCTACCTGGCGGATGCGGATTACGAGCAACTGGTTCAGGCCACAAGCTATGTGGTCAACACCGCTTATGGTGAAGGCCAGTGCCTGCCGCTGATGGAGTTCATGTCCTGCGGCAAACCGGCGGTGGCACCGCGTACCACGGCGATGCTCGATTACCTGGATGCCGACAACGCTTTCATCATCGATACTACCGACGAACTGACCGCCTGGCCCCACGACCCGCGCCGGGCGTTCCGCACGTTGCGCTACACCACCAATTGGGCGTCGGTGTGCACGGCGTATCGAGCCAGTTATGAAGTGGCCAAGGGTCATCCCGAGCGCTATGCGCAGATGTCCGGCCATGCGGTGGCGAGCCTGCAAACCTTCTGCAGTCAGGCGATTGCCGAGCAACGTTTGAAAGGGTTTTTCGCCGAGCTGTTCAAGAGCCGTGTCGCGCCTGTCATGGAAACCCCCGAGGCATGATCCGCGCACTATTGCGACGTCTGTTCCCCGGGCGAAACCCGAACCGTTGCCGGTGATACACAGCGCCGTGTCGCCACGGGATGTGGGGCTGCGCGATGCCATGCTCGATGGCTGGTTTCTGGGTGACAGCGGCGAACTGCTCAAGGGCTTTGCCATCAACGCGGACGACACCCTGCTGGATGTCGGTTGCGGTGAAGGCGTGGCAACGCTGTTTGCGGTGCGTCAGGGCGCGTCGGTGATCTTCACCGACAGTGAACACGACAAGGTCCGGGATCTGGCCCGGCAAGTGGAAGCGCAGTCGACCCGGCAAAATCTTGGGTTGGTCAGCAACAGCCTGCCGCTGCCCCTGGCCGATGGTTGCGCGAGCAAAGTCGTGTGCATGGAAGTGCTCGAACACATCGATCAGCCTGAACCGTTCATGGCTGAACTGGTGCGCATGGGGCGGCCCGGGCGCTATATCTACTGAGCGTACCGGCGCCAGTCGGCGAACATTTGCAGCAAGGCATCGCCCCCGCCAGCTATTTCCAGTCGCCCAATCACGTACAGATTTTTACCCCCGAGCGGTTTGCCGCGATGGTCGAAGACGCCGGGCTGGTGATTGAGCATCGCCAGGCCACCGGGTTTTTCTGGGTCATGGGCATGATCTTTTTCTGGGCCAGCGAACGGGCGGCCGGGCGCGACCTGGGTGGCGCGGTGCGCGACCGGATTCAGGCGCCGTACCCACCGCTGATGGAGAGCTGGGCGCACACCTGGCAAGACTTGCTGGCGCAGCCCAATGGCCTGGCGATCAAGCAGATGCTCGATCAATTCATGCCCAAGAGTCAGGTGATCATCGCCCGCAAACCGCTGGATTGCGATGCAACGTCCGGGAGGATGGAATGAGCAGTAAACGAATCATGGACATCGAGTTGCTGCGCGGCATTGCGGTACTCGGCGTGTTGTTTCATCACATGCAGGGCAGCCTGTTCACCGACCCCGTGCCGTTGCTGGAAAGCATTCATGCCTGGGCGCAACCGTGGTGGGGCGTCGACCTGTTTTTCGCGATCTCGGGTTTTGTGATCGCGCGTAGCCTGATACCTGCCTTGCAAGGGTGCAATACGCGTCAGGAATACTGGCAGCAGACGCGCAACTTCTGGCTGCGACGGGCCTTTCGACTACTGCCTTCGGCGTGGCTGTGGCTGGCGCTGATGTTGCTGGCCTGCGTATTGATCAACCGCTCCGGAGCGTTCGGCACGTTGCATGCGAACCTGCAGGCGACGCTGGCCGGGGTCGCGCAGTTCGCCAATTTCCGTTTCGCCGACAGCTTTTATCGCTACGAATACGGTACCAGTTTCGTCTACTGGAGCCTGTCGCTGGAGGAGCAGTTCTACCTGCTGTTTCCATTGCTGATTCTGCTCTGCCGCAAGCACCTGGTCTGGGCCTTGCTGGCGTTGGTCGCGGTGCAGTTGTTCACCTTGCGCACGCCCATCCTGATGGTGGTTCGCACCGACGCACTGGCCCTCGGCATCCTGTTGGCAATGTGGAGTGCGCGCCCGGACTATGTGCGCTGGGAGCCGACATTCTTGCGTCGGCCGTGGGCGGGCGTCTCGGTGCTGCTGCTCTTGGCGCTGGTGCTGAGCGTGATTGCCACGGATCGTTTTACCTTCACCAACTATCGGATCGGCGCCATTGCCGTGCTCAGTGCGGTGCTGGTGTGGATCGCGTCCTACAACCGTGATTACTTGATGCCGGCGGGTTTGCTGAAAAACCTGATGGTGTGGATCGGCAGTCGCTCCTACGGGATTTACCTGATCCACATTCCGGCCTATTCGCTGGTGCGCGAAGTGATCTTCCGCTTGCAGGCCGCCGGTCTGCCAAGTCCGGCCGGTCATCCAATCCTGACCATCCTGATGGCTGGCGGGCTGATCGTCCTGCTGAGCGAACTCAATTACCGCTTCGTCGAAATGCCGATGCGCAATCGCGGCGCCTCGCTGGTGCAACGGCTGAGCGCGTCCCGAACCGCCGTCCCATCCCCTGGAGCTACCTCATGCTGAGCCTTTTGAAGAAACTCACGGCGGGCAGGCCCGCTCCCGCTCCCGTGGAGCCCGTGGCACCGGTCGTCGACAAGGTCGACCCTTACATGCTCGGCCTGCGCGACGCGGTGCTCAGCGGCTGGTTCAACCAGGAAACTGACGAGGTCTACACCGGTTTCAAGATAACCGCTGAGGACGTCATGCTCGACGTCGGCTGCGGGGATGGCGGCACCGTGCACTTTGGCGGCATGCGCGGGGCGAAGATCATCATTGCCGACATTGACGCGGCCAAGGTCGAAGCAACCCGGCAACGGCTGATCGATACGCCGGCCCGCGACGTCGAGTGCCACGTGACCAACTGCAATCCGCTGCCGATTGCCGATGCGACCGCTACCCGCGTGGTGTCCACCGAAGTCATCGAGCACGTGGACGACCCGGCGCAGTTCCTCGCTGAACTCGTGCGGGTCGGCAAGCCGGGGGCGCTGTATTTGCTCAGCGTTCCGCACCCCACCTCCGAAGACCTGCAAACGGGCATCGCCGCGCCGGAGTACTTCCAGAAGCCCAACCACGTTCGCATCATCAGCGAAGAGCAGTTCAAGACGATGGTCAGCGACGCCGGCCTGGAAGTGCTGAGCCACAGCCAGTACGGATTCTACTGGTCGATCTGGATGCTGTTGTTCTGGGAAGCCAAGGTCGATTTCAGCAATCCCGACCATCCAATGCTCCATCACTGGGCGGATACCTGGAGATTGGTTCTCGATTCGCCACGGGGTGCGCAGATCAAGCAGGCGCTGGATGCCGTCGTGGCGAAAAGTCAGGTGATCATCGCTCGCAAGCCCTAGATCACTGACCTGTGGGAGCGGGCTTGCTCGCGAAGAGGGAGTGTCAGTCGGCATTGATGTTACCTGACACACCGCTTTCGCGAGCAAGCCCGCTCCCACAGGGTTTTGTGTACCCTGTTGGCCTGTATTTCAGGGATCAGGGATGTGATGTCGCTCTTTATTCGCCTGTCGGTAATGCTTGCTGCGGTGCTGTTGCTCAACGGTTGCGAGCACCACGACGCCCCACCACTCGATCAACAACTCTATGTCTGGCAACGCCAATGGATCCCGGCCCATGAGGCCGCGTTGCGCGATAGCCGTGCCGATTTCTCGACCTTGCGGGTGCTGGCGTTGCAGGCATTCCCGCAGGAAGGCTGGCGACGGGCGCGGATTGATCCGGGGTTGCTCAAGCACGATGGTCGGCCGCTGATTGCGGTGATTCGTCTGGATGGCCAGCTCAAGGCGCTGGATCAGGACGATGTCATCACGCAGATCCAGCAGGTGCTCGCCGATTGGCAATCCCAAGGCCTGACCCTGGCCGGCGTGGAAATCGACCACGATGCCGGCAACGCTCGGCTGCCAGCCTATCGGGCGTTCCTCTCGCAACTGCGCGCCGCATTGCCGGCGTCTCTGCCACTGAGCATCACCGCGTTGCCGGCCTGGCTCGACAGTGCTGAATTGCCCGCGCTGTTGGCGACGGTCGACAGCAGCGTGTTGCAAGTGCATGCGGTCAGTGACCCGCGTCGAGGGTTGTTCAACGCGGATCAGGCGAAACAGTGGGCCAAGGCCTGGAGTCGTATCACGGCTAAACCGTTCTACCTGGCACTGCCGGCGTATGGCGTGGCGTTGTTGCCCGACGCCGGTGGTGCGCCGGTCGTCGAAAGCGAAGTGGCCATCGAGCGGGGTGGCAAACGCCGGGAATTGTTGGCCGATCCGCTGCAATTGAGCACATTGGCAACCGAGTTGCGCCAGGATCCGCCGGCCCATCTGGCCGGCCTGATCTGGTTCCGTCTGCCACTGGCCGGTGATCGCCGCGCCTGGAGCCTGACGACACTGGGCGCCGTGGCTCGCGCAGAGGCGTTGAACAGTCGCCTGAGCCTGAAACTATCCGCGGAAAACGGCCTCTATGACATCGCCATCAATAACCAGGGCAACCTCGACAGCGACTGGCCCGAACGCTTGACGCTGGCGGTGCAAGGCTGTGATGGCGCTGATGCGCTGGCCGGTTATGCGTTGCAACAGAGCCCGGATCTGCTTACCTTCACCCGCTTGCGCGCCGGTCGAATTCCGGCCGGCGGACAGCGCGCCATCGGTTGGGCACGCTGCGCAACTATTGATCAAGGAGGTTCGAATGTTCACCCGTAACTGGCCCCGCCATCTGCTCTGCCTGAGCCTGAGCTTGCCGCTGGGTTCGGCGTTGGCCTGCGGGCCGGACTTCCCGATGCGGCTGCTGGATGACCGTGGCCAGTCACTCTCGGAGCTGCCGGAAGGCAGTTTCAACTTTGAGATCAATCGCCTCGGGCAGGCCATCGCCGGGCTGAAAAACGTCACGGAGGCAACCTATAGCCTGGACCACGAATACGGCAATGTGCCGGTTTACACCGATCAGCGGGACAAGGCTGAGCAGGCCGGTTTGAGCGCTGAACAGCAAGCGCTGGTGAAGCGACTGCGCAGCCTGACTGATGCCCGTCAGGTCGAGACTCAGGGCGCGAGCCTGCCGGTTGATCTGCGGCTGTACCTGGCGGGGGCCGTGGCGTTCAACGCCGGGGATCATCAGCTCGCCGCTCAATATTTCCAAAAAGTGTTGGCGCTGCCGGCCGATCAACGACCGTTGCGCAGCACCTGGGCGGCTTATTCATTGGGGCGGGCGCTGTTCGCCATGAGCGCCGAGGCGGGCGCGGCGCCGGACCTGTTGACCCAGGCTCAGAAGGCCTTCGAACAGGCTCGTCAGTTAAGTGCCGATGGCTTCAGCGATCCGCTGGAACTGGGCGTCGCCAGCCTCGGCGAAGAAGCGCGAGTGGTTCGCACCGCGGGCGATTGGAATCGCGCTATCGAGCTTTACGCCACGCAAAACCTGCTCGGTTCAACGGTGGGTTATTCCTCTCTCAAACAATTGATGAGCGAGCTGATGGCGCTGCCTGACGATCAGTTGGCTGTGTTGCTTCAGGGTAAATCGGTGCAGCAATTGGTCACGGCATCGTTGATCAGTCGCGTTGGCTGGTCATTCGGTGATCAACCGCCGAGCGAGAAAAAACTGATTCAACTGTTGCAAAACAGTACCCGTGGCAGCCTGGATAACGCTGATCGTTTGGCGGCGATGAATTATCAACAGGGTGATTACGCCAGCGCCAAGGCCTTTCTTGAACACGCCGGCGACGGCGGTCTGGCCTGGTGGATACGGGCCAAACTGGCGCTGCGCGAGGGCGATAAAACCGCTGCCGCTGCGGCCTATGCGAAAGCGGCCCAGGCGTTCCCGCCGAATGAATCCTGGGGCGAACGACGTACGCCAGACTGGGATTTTGAAACGGTCCAGCCTGAATGTCGGGTCGAGGGGGAAAGCGCGATCCTAGCCCTGCAACGCGGCGATTACCTGCAAGCCTTCGATCAGCTCTATCGCAGCCAAGGCGTTTACTGGCTCGACGCGGCCACGGTCGCGGAGCGGGTGCTGACCGTCGATGAACTCAAGCATTACGTCGACACCCAAGTGCCGGCAGTACCGCCGCTGACTCAGCAGGAGCGTGACAACTATGTACCGCTGCCCGTGGCGGCAAAGCTGCGCGATTTGCTCGGGCGGCGGTTGTTGCGCGAAGAGCGCTACGACGAGGCACTGGGTTACTTCGACAATCCCGATCTAGCGAAAAAAGCCAGGTTGTATGCCCAGCAGCGGCAGTTGGCTGATTCCGCCTGGTGGCCGACTAAACGGGCCGCGGCGCTGTTCAATGCAGCCTGGACCGCGCGCGAGTGGGGGATGGACATTCTGGGCTACGAGATGAGCCCGGACTTCGCGACTTTTGGCGGCAATTACAGCCTTGAGAGTACAGAGCTCAAGGTCGGGCCGCTGGTGAGTGAAGGGGAAGTCCAGCGCCAGCAAGCCGGCGCGGCTCAGCCCGACGAGCGTTTCCACTACCGTTTTGTCGCCACGGCATTGGCCGGTCGCGCCGCCGACAACTTGCCTCATACCAGTCAGGCCTTTGCGGCGGTGCTGTGTGCGGCGGCGGGGTGGAACAGCAGCCCTGAAGAACAAAGTGCGCTCTACCAGCGCTATGTCAAAGAGGGCCCTTACGTAGACTGGGCGGTGGACTTCGGTCACCAGTGCCCGTATCCCGACTTTGAAAATGCCAGCAAACGCTATGTGACCCAGGTTACCGACACCACGCGTTCGGCGCTGCGGCCGTACAAGCGGCCATTGCAGATGGGTGGCGTGATCGCGGTGACAGCGGCGGCGCTGTTGTTGGTCAATCGCCGCCGTCGTCGTAAGGTGCAGTAAGGTTCACGCCTGTTGAACAAAAGTCAGCCTCACGGCGAAACCGATCAACAGGCTGCCAAACAGCCATTGCTGTAGGCGTTGGGCGGATGGGCTGCGTTGCAACCAACGGCCCAGCGCAGCGCCAGTCAGCGCGTAGGCGCTGTCGAACAGCAAACCGGCGACCACCAGCAACACGCCAAGGGTGGCGAACTGCGCGAGCACCGGCCCGGCATGCGGGTCGATGAACTGCGGCAGCAGCACCGAGCAGAACAACAGCGCCTTGGGGTTGAGCAGGTTGGTCAGCAAACCGCGCTGGATCGAGTCGCGCCAACGCGGTTTGTCGCCGGCAGCGCTTGCCCCATTCAGGCTCGGCAGCAGGGTGGTGCGCAGGCATTGAATGCCGATCCACAGCAAGTACGCCGCGCCGACCAGGCGCACCACATCGAAGGTCCAGGGCGCAGCCTTGAACAGCGCCGCCAGCCCCAGCGCCGCCAAGGCCACATGACAACCCCGGGCAATACCCAGGCCTATCGCCGTGGCCAGCGCCGCGCCTTTGCCCTGACGGGCGCCGGTTTGCAGCAACAGGATCATGTCCGGGCCAGGCAGCAGATACACCACTGCCAACGCCATGAAAAACAGCCAGAGTCCTGCCACGTTGCACCCCATTCGTTGTCGATTTGGTAGGGTCAGTCTAGGACCGGAGGGCAGGGCAGGTGCTTGCGTAGTTCGCTTCTATAACCTTATGAATTGGCATAACCTGCCACGTTATGACGTGCACACCATCAGGATCTGCCAAACCATGAAACTGGACGCCTACGACCGCAAGATTCTCGCCGCCCTGCAACGGGACGGTCGGCTGAGCAATGTGCAACTGGCCGATGAGATTGGACTGTCGGCATCTCCGTGCTTGCGCCGGGTGCGGATGCTCGAAGAGGCAGGGGTGATTCGCGGTTATCAGGCCAACCTCGATCGTGACGAAGTGGGGCTGGGGCTGACGGTGTTTGTCGGGGTCAAGGTTGAACGCCACAACGATGAACAGGCCGAGGCGTTTCGTCTCGCGGTTACATCACTGCCCGAGGTGATTTCGGCGTTCCTGGTGTCGGGGGAATCGGATTTTTGCTGCAAGTGGTGGTGCCGGACCTGCGTGCCTACGACCGGTTTCTCACCGGGCGCTTGCTGAAGTTGCCGGGGGTGAGTGATATCCGTAGCAACTTTGCGATCCACACGGTGAAGACGCCGGGGGCGTTGCCGTTGGAGCATTTACCCGATTAAAAGCAAAAGATCGCAGCCTTCGGCAGCTCCTACAGGTGCGATCTTTTTATCTTTTGATCTACATCTGCGTCGCTATCCCCTCCACATTCATCGCCGCCTGGCGCAACGCCTCGGAGCGGGTCGGGTGCGGGTGGCAAGTCAGGGCGATGTCCTCGGCCGAGGCGCTGAACTCCATGGCCACGCAATATTCACCGATCATTTCACTGACGCTTGGGCCCACCAGATGCACGCCGAGGATTTCGTCGGTGCGTTCATCGGCCAGCACTTTGGCGAAGCCTTCAGTCTCGTGGTTGATTTTCGCCCGGCTGTTGGCGGTGAACGGAAACTTGCCGACCTTGTACGCACGACCCTCTGCCTTGAGTTGTTCTTCGGTCTTGCCGACGCTGGCCAGCTCCGGTCGGGTGTAGATCACGTTGGGGATCAGGTTGTAATTGACCTCGCCGGCCTTGCCGATGATCTGCTCGATGCAGGCCATGGCCTCGTCTTCGGCCTTGTGTGCGAGCATCGGCCCGGACGTGACGTCGCCGATTACCCAGACGCCAGTGGCTTCGGTGCGGTGACCCTTATTGGCGAGCATGCCGCGTTTGTCGGTGGTGAGGCCGACGGTTTCCAGGCCCAGGCCCTGGGTGTAAGGCCGGCGTCCGATGGCCACCAGCACATAATCGGCTTCAAGCAATTCTGCGGTGCCACCAGCGGCGGGCTCAACGCTGAGCTGCACGCCGTTGGCCGAGGTGATGGCGCTGGTGACTTTCGAACTCAACTTGAAGCTGATGCCTTGCCTGCTCAATGAACGCTGCAGGGTTTTGCCGGCCTCGCCATCGACACCGGGGCAGATCCGGTCGAGAAACTCGACCACCGTCACCTGAGCGCCCAGCCGCCGCCAGACCGATCCCAACTCCAGACCGATTACTCCGGCGCCGATCACCACCAGATGCTTCGGCACTTCGGCCAGGGACAATGCACCGGTTGAATCGAGGATGCGCTTGTTATCGATGTCCACGCCGGGCAGGGAGTGGGCTCGGAGCCCGTGGCGATGATGATGTCTTTGGCGCTGAGTTCGGTCTTTCCACCCTCGCTGTCAGTCACGGTGACCTTGCCCGGCCCGTCGATATGGCCCCAGCCCTTGATCCAGTCGACTTTGTTTTTGCGAAACAGAAACTCGATGCCTTTGGTCAGCCCGGTAACGCTTTCGTCCTTCTGTTTCATCATCTGGGCAAGATTAAGCGTCGGTTTGACCTCGATCCCCAGGTTGGCGAATTCCGCACCCATGGCCGCGTCGTAGAGTTCGGAGGCGTGCAGCAGTGCCTTGGACGGCATGCAGCCGACATTCAGGCAGGTGCCGCCGAGGGTAGCGCGGCCTTCGACGCAAGCAGCCTTGAGGCCGAGCTGGCCGGCGCGGATCGCTGCGTTGTAACCGCCTGGGCCACCGCCCAGAATCACGACGTCATAGGTGCTCATGCTTGTACTCCTGGAGTAAAAGGGACCGGATGGATCAACGTAGTCGTAGATGAAAATTATGGACGTAATATGTGCGTTCCAACGCATTTAGGTCAAGGCTTCAGGTAAATGACAGGTTGAGCACTTTTAGATAGAACGATTTAGTACGGAAATTTCACTACTTTCGTTATATGGTAACGAATTGTGTCGGTTTTTGACGTTGGCAACGATAAACACTGGGGTGGTATGCAAGTCGATCTTGATGTCGATGGAACGCAAGTAGCCGGGTTGCCGCGCTTTCAGCAGGCGCTCTTTCACGGGCGACGATTGCGTCAATATGCAATCGGCTTGAGCGTCTTGGCTGGGGTGGGGCTATTACTGGCGTTTTTTACCGGGCTGTTTGCGCCGCAGTCACTGTGGGCGGCGCTGCTGGTCAATCAGAGTGCCGGTTTGCTGGTACTCATCGCGGGTCTGCAATCGGCCTGGTGGGTGACCGAATGGCGCGCGCAGGCAATGAATCCGACTGTGTCGGTGCCAGTGGTGGTCGAAGCCGACGAAACCGTTGCGCCGGCGGGCTGGTACGAACGCCTGTTGGACCGGCTCGGTCTGCGCTGGCAACACATGCTGGTGCAGATCGGTGCGCCGACCTTGTGGCTGGCCGGCTGGGCGTTGCTGGCGTTGTTCAGCATCGAACAGTTCTGGAACCTGGCGCTGACGCCTGCTGCGCTGGGCTTGTCGGCCAGCGTCGGTGCGGCGCTTTCTTTGTTACTGGCCTTCGGTTTGCTGGTGCTGGAGCGTCAACTGGCCCAGGAAAACCTTGCCGAATGGCCGGAAGCAGGATCGTTGGCACAGCTGGCACGTGTGGCGATTATCTGTTTGGCGTTGAGCGCGTTGTGCCTGCTGTTCGGCAACGACACCTCGGTTTGGCCGGTACGTCTGGCGGTGCTGATCGGTTTGCTGCCGGGGCTGGTGGCCGTCGAATTGCTGCTGCGTGCGGTGCTGTCGCTGTTCAGTCCGCAGCGTGAACAACTTGAACCATCGTTGCTGGCGCGAAGCTTTGTCGCCGACATGCTGCGCTGGCCGCCACAACCGTTGCTGGCGTTGCAGCACGAATTGCACAATCGCTTCGGCATCGACCTGCGGCAAATCTGGGCGTTCACTTACATGCGCCGGGCGTTTTTCCCGGTGTTGGCGGTGGTGGCGATTGTCGGTTGGTCACTCACCGGTATTCACGAAATTGCGCTGCAAGGGCGCGGTATCTATGAACGTTTCGGCAAACCGGTGGAGGTATTCGGACCGGGTTTGCACGCGGGTTTGCCTTGGCCGTTGGGTCGAGTGTTGAGCATCGAGAACGGTGTGGTCCATGAGTTGGCCACCAGCGTCGCTGAAGCGTCGGCGCCGGTTGTAGCTGAACCGGCCGAAGGCCCGGCCCCGGCGATTGCCAATCGCTTGTGGGACGCCAGCCATGTGAACGACAAATCCCAAGTCATCGCCAGCAGCCGTGCCGACAAGCAGAGCTTCCAGATCGTCAACATGGACGTGCGTTTCGTCTATCGCATTGGCCTGACCGATAAAGACGCGTTGGCCGCGACCTACAACAGTGCTGATGTGCCGACGCTGATTCGCAGCACCGCCAGCCGGATTCTGGTCCACGACTTCGCCTCGCGCACCCTCGACGGTTTGCTCGGTGAGGACCGGGTAGGGCTGGGCGAAGAGATCGGCCGTGCCGTACAGGCAGACCTGAAAAAACTCGACAGCGGCGTGGAAATTCTCGCCACTGTGGTTGAAGCAATTCACCCGCCGGCCGGTGCTGCCAACGCGTATCACGCTGTGCAAGCGGCGCAGATTGGCGCTCAGGCGTTGATCTCTCGTGAACGCGGCGCGGCAGCGGAGGCGACCAATCAGGCGCAGTTGCAGGCCAGCATTGCTCGCGATCAAGCCACCGCCAGCGCCCGCGAAATCAATGCGGCGGCGCAGGCATCCGACCTCCGGTTCAGCGCCGAGCGCAAGGCCTTCGCCAGCGCCGGCCAGGCCTTTGTGCTGGAGCAATACTTTAGCCAACTGACCCAGGGCCTGGCCAACGCCAAGTTGCTGGTTCTCGATCATCGCCTGGGCGGCAGCAGCAACGCGCCGACCATCGACCTCCGTACATTCACGCTGCCGGCTGACCCTGCGCCGGCGCGTAATACCGCTCAGCCAGGAGCTGCCAATTGAGCCAGTCGCATACTCACGATCACGATGACCAAACTGGCCACGATCACGGCCATGGCGGGCATCATCACGGACATCACCATCATCACCACGGTGATCCTCAGGAGGCCGGTCCATTCCCGTGGCGGCGCATGGGTTGGGCGGCGTTGCTGGTGGCATTCGCCATCGCAGCAGCGAGCCTGGTGCAAGTGCGTTCGGGGAGGCCACGGTGATTACCCGTTTCGGCAACCCCTCGCGGGTGTTGCTGGAGCCGGGGCTGAGTTGGCGTTGGCCGGCACCGTTCGAGGCGGCAATCCCCGTGGACTTGCGCTTGCGCACAACGTCCAGCGGTTTGCAGGATGTCGGCACCGGGATGGTTTGCGCATCATCGTTCAGGCTTATGTCGCGTGGCAGGTGCAGGGCGATCCGGACAACGTGCAGCGCTTTATGCGCGCGGTGCAGAACCAGCCCGATGAAGCGGCGCGGCAGATTCGCACCTTTGTTGGCTCGGCACTGGAAACCACCGCCAGCAGCTTTGATCTGGCCAACCTGGTGAACACCGACGCTAACCAGGTGCACATTGGCGAATTCGAAGCGCAGTTGCGCCAGCAGATCGATCAACAGTTGCTGACCACCTACGGCGTGCGAGTGCTGCAAGTCGGCATTGAGCGACTGACATTGCCGTCGGTGACACTCACTGCCACCGTCGATCGTATGCGCGCCGAGCGTGAAACAATCGCCACCGAACGTACCGCGATAGGCAAACGCGAAGCCGCGCAAATTCGTTCCGCCGCCGAACGTGATGCGCGAATTGTGCAGGCTGATGCCACGGTGAAAGCTGCTGACATCGAAGCACAATCCCGCGTCGAAGCTGCGCAAATTTACGGTCGCGCGTATGCCGGATCACCGCAGCTCTATAACTTGCTGCGTTCACTCGACACCTTGGGCACCATCGTTTCGCCGGGCACCAAACTGATTTTGCGCACCGATGCCGCGCCGTTCCGAGTGCTGGTTGACGGTCCGCCAAGCCTCGATAACAAGTCCGGATCGCAGCCATGAATTTGGTTCCACGTGGAACAAATGAGTTAAGCAGTCCCTGGATTCAGGCCGGGCGTCTGGCTTTTCTGGCGTTATATGCGGTGACGGTGCTGGCCGCTTTGGCTTGGGCATTCTCCAATGTGCGGCAGATTGACCCGCAGAATCGTGCGGTGGTTTTGCACTTTGGTGCGCTGGATCGCATTCAAAATGCCGGTCTGTTGTTGGCGTGGCCGCGTCCGTTCGAGCAGGTGATTTTATTGCCGGCGGCGGATCGAGTGATCGAACGTCGAGTGGAAAATCTGCTGCGCAGCGATGTGGCGTTGCAGGCTGATCGAGTCGCCACGTTCGCCACGCCGCTCAGTGATGCACTGGCTGGCTCTGGCTATTTATTGACCGGTGATGCCGGCGTGGTGCAACTGGATGTGCGGGTGTTTTACAAAGTCACCGAGCCGTACGCCTTCGTCCTTCAGGGCGAACATGTGCTGCCGGCACTGGATCGCCTGGTCACCCGCAGTGCAGTGGCGCTAACGGCCGCGCGGGATCTGGACACCATTCTGGTGGCGCGTCCTGAACTGATCGGCGCCGATAACAAAGCCGCCGAACGCCGTGAACGCCTGCGCGGTGATCTGGTGCAAGGCATCAACCAGCGCCTCGCCGAACTGACGGCGACCGGGCAGGGGATCGGCATTGAGGTCGCCCGCGTCGACGTGCAATCGAGTCTGCCTGGCCCTGCAGTAAACGCCTTCAACGCCGTGCTGACCGCAAGCCAGCAAGCCGACAAAGCCGTGGCGAATGCGCGCACCGAAGCCGAGAAACTCACCCAGACTGCCAACGAACAAGCCGACCGTGCCCTGCAAGTGGCTCACGCTCAAGCGAGCGAGCGACTGGCCAAAGCTTCGGCCGATACCGCGACGGTACTGAGCCTGGCCAAGGCGCAACAGCAGGGCACTGACCCGCAAATGTTGCTGCGCATTTACCGTGAGCGGATGCCGAAGATTCTCGGTCAGGCCGGCTCGGTGACCACGGTCGATCCGAAAGACGATTCCCGCCTGATCATTCAGGGAGCTGCACAATGACTGCCCACACCGCCGCCGCACCGAGCATGTTGTCCTCGGCTGAGCAACGCAGCGCCGCACGCCAACTGACCTTGGCGATGCTCGCCCTCGGTTTGCTCGGGTTGGGTCTGATCTGGCGTTGGCTGTCGCCGGAGCAAACCGGCGTCAGCCAATTGCTGCTGGGCTTCGCCTCGGTGCTGGTCGCCGTACCGGTGATGCGTTCGGCCTGGTACAGCTTGCGTTACCCAAGCCTGCACGGAATCACCGATCAACTGATTGCCCTGGCCATGCTCGGTGCCTGGGCCACCGGTGATTTGCTCACGGCAGCGTTGCTGCCGATCATCATGATCTTCGGCCATGTGCTGGAAGAGCGCAGTGTGATCGGTTCTCAGGAAGCCATTCACGCGCTCGGCAAACTGACCCGCAGTCACGCGCGCAAGGTTCAGGCTGACGGCGCTATCGTCGAAGTCGACAACGGCACGCTCAAGGCTGGCGACATTGTGGAAGTGCGCGCCGGGGATCGAGTGCCGGCGGATGGCCGGGTGTTGTCCGGTCAGGCAAGTCTCGACACCGCATCGATCACCGGCGAGTCGGTGCCGTTGGAAGCGGTGGTCGGCATGACCGTGTTCGGCGGTGCGATCAATCTTGATGGCCTGCTGCGCATTGAAGTGACCCGCACCGGCAACGAGTCGACCCTCGGCAAAGTGATCGCGCTGATGCAGAGCGCCGAGCGTTCCAAACCGCCAATTACCCGTTTGCTTGAACGTTACGCCGGCAGCTACATGGTGCTGGTGTTGCTGCTGGCGGCGGTTACCTGGTTCGTCACCAATGACGCCCAGGCAATGCTTGCGGTGTTGGTGGCGGCTTGCCCATGTGCGCTGGTGCTGTCGGCACCGGCCACGGCGATTGCCGGGGTGGCGGTGGCGGCGCGTCACGGGATCCTGATTCGCAGCTCGGCGTTCCTCGAGGAGCTGGCGGACCTGACATCGCTGGTCGTCGACAAGACCGGGACGCTGACTTTCGGCACCTTGCGTCTGCAATCCATCGACAGTCCTTTAGAGGACCGCAGCCACGTGCTGAAACTCGCCGCCAGCCTCGGCTCGGCGAGCAGTCACCCGGTCAGCCGTGCATTAGCCAGCCTCGTGACTCAGGAACATTTCCTGTTGCTCTCGGACATTCACGAACGCCAGGGACTGGGCGTGGTGGCAATGACGGAGCAGGGCGAGGCCGCGCTCGGTCGTCCGGAGTTGTTTGCGCAGTTGGGCATCGACACTTCGGCCGTTCCGGAACACGACGGGCCGATTGCTGGACTGGCGCTTGACGGTGAATTCCTCGCCTGGCTGTTGCTGGCGGACACGGTCAAACCAGAAGCACGCTTTGCCTTGAACGAGTTGCGCGAGCTTGGCCTGGGTCGGCAGTTGCTGCTCACGGGTGATCGGCAAAGTGTCGCGCATACACTGGCTCGAGATGTCGGTATCAGCGATGTCGAAGCTCAGGCGTTGCCCGAGGACAAACTCAACCGTGTACTGACGGAAATCGGCAGTGGCTTCCGGCCGATGGTGGTCGGTGACGGCATCAACGATTCCCTGGCGCTGAAGGCCGGTGTCGTCGGCGTGGCCATGGGTGCCGGCGGGGCGGATATCGCCCTGGCTTCGGCAGACATCGTGCTGATCGGCAGCGACCTGCGTCGGCTCGGCACCTGTGTACGGTTAAGTCGCCAGTGCCGGCAAACGCTGCAAGTGAACGTGATCATCGGTCTGGGTTGGACCTTGGCGATTGTCGCCTTCGCGGCTTTCGGTTGGCTGGGTGCGGCGGGGGCGATGATTGCTGCGTTGCTGCACAACCTTAGCACCTTGCTGGTGTTGGGCAACGCCGGGCGTTTGCTGCGGTTTCAGGAGCCTTTGCTCAAGCTCAAAACCAGGTTTGAGTCTGTCGCGAGTGAAGGCTCTAAAGCGGGAGCTTACGGCGGCAGCAACTTTTTAGAACTGTGCGCCCACATCGTAGTCATCTAGGTGTGGGCCATCTGTTTTTTAGGTCACGACGGCTGTCTCGAGCGCCGCGAGTTATAGAAAAAGGCTATTAATTCGATAGCCAGCTAATTTTCTAAGATGGTCTACCCTCAGATCAGACGTCTGAAATAAGGGGGATTATCCATGCTCGCGCAACTTCCACCGGCCTTACAGAATCTGCAGCTACCGCTTCGCCTGCGACTCTGGGACGGCCATGAATTCAATCTGGGGCCGACGCCCAGCGTCACCATTGTGGTCAAGGACCCGCAACTGGTTTCCCAGTTCACCCATCCTAGCCTCGACTTGTTGGGGGCGGCATTTGTCGAAGGCAAACTTGAGCTGGAAGGCTCGATCAGCGATGTGATCCGCGTCTGTGATGAGTGGAGCCAGGCCATGTTGGGTGACGCCGACAGTCAGCCGATGCGCCTCGTCCACGACAAGGAAACCGACGCCAAAGCGATTTCCTACCACTACGACCTTTCCAACGCGTTTTACCAGCTGTGGCTCGACAGCGACATGGCGTATTCCTGCGCCTATTTCGAGACCGGCAGCGAAACACTGGAACAAGCCCAGCAAGCTAAATTCCGGCATCTGTGCCGCAAGCTGCGGCTGCAACCTGGCGATTACTTGCTGGATGTGGGTTGTGGTTGGGGCGGGTTGGCGCGTTACGCCGCCCGGGAATTCGGCGCGAAGGTGTTCGGTATTACCCTTAGCAAAGAGCAACTGGCCCTGGCCCGTGAACGGGTCAAAGAAGAAGGGCTGGAAGATCTGGTTGAACTGCAACTGCTCGACTACCGCGATTTGCCCCAGGATGGTCGTTTCGACAAGGTGGTCAGCGTCGGTATGTTCGAGCATGTCGGTCATGCGAACCTGGCCGAGTACTGCAAAATCCTGTTCGGCGCGGTGAAGGAGGGCGGCCTGGTGATGAACCACGGCATCACCGCCAAGTACACCGACGGCCGTCCGGTTGGGCGCGGTGCCGGTGACTTCATCGAGAAGTATGTGTTCCCTAACGGTGAACTGCCGCACCTTTCAATGATCTCTGCGCAGATCAGCGAAGCGGGACTTGAGATCGTCGATGTCGAGAGCCTGCGCCTGCATTACGCGCGCACTCTCGACCACTGGAGCGAACGCCTGGAAGACAACCTGGAAGCCGCCGCCAAACAGGTACCGGAACAGGCCCTGCGAATCTGGCGGCTGTACCTGGCCGGCTGCGCTTATGCGTTTGCCAAAGGCTGGATCAACCTGCACCAGATTCTCGCCGTGAAGGCCCACCCGGATGGCAGCCACGAACTGCCGTGGACCCGCGACGACATCTACACGCCTTAAAGGATCGGTGAAATCAGCCGGGCGACCCGCATGCCGATTTGTTGCAGGCGGTGGGTCTGCCGGCTTTCTTCTTTGGCGATTTCGTGGGCCTGGGCGAAGTCATCGTTGAGCATCTGTTCCACCTCGCCAGCGAACATGCTGTCGACAGTCAGTAACATCACTTCGAAATTCAGCCGGAACGAACGGTTGTCCAGGTTGGCGCTGCCGATGGCGCTGATTTCGCTGTCGATCAACACCACTTTCTGATGCAGGAATCCGGGCTGATAACGGAACACCCGCACGCCTGCGCGAACGGCTTCGAACGCGTAGAGACTGGACGCAGCGTAGACGATCCGGTGATCCGGTCGCGACGGCAGCAGCAATCGCACATCGACACCGCGCAGTACCGCCAGCCGAAGTGCGGCGAACACCGCTTCGTCCGGAATGAAGTAAGGGCTGGTGATCCACACCCGTTCCGTCGCTGCGTGGATGGCTTCGACGAAGAACAGCGAACAGGTTTCGTAGGAATCCGCCGGGCCGCTGGCGAGCAATTGGCACAGCACGCCGTCGTCCGGGTACACGTCCGGCAGAATCAGCGGCGGCAGTGAGCGTGCGGCCCAGAACCAGTCTTCAGCAAAAGATTCCTGCATGCAGGCCACCACCGGCCCGCGTACTTGCACGTGGGTATCGCGCCAAGGGGCGAGGGGCGGTTTTTCGCCCATGTATTCGTCGCCAACGTTGTGGCCGCCGACGAAGCCCAGCACGCCGTCCACCACCACGATCTTGCGGTGGTTACGGAAGTTGACCTGGAACCGGTTGAGCCAGCCGCTGCGGGTGGCGAACGCCTTGACCTCGACGCCAGCATCGCGCAACAGCTGGACGTAACTGTGGGGCAACGAGTGGCTGCCAATGCGGTCGTACAGCAGATAAATCGCCACGCCTTCGGCGGCTTTTTCAGCAGCAGGGTTTGCAGGCGCTGGCCGAGCCGGTCGTCGTGGATGATAAAAAACTGGATCAGCACCGCTTCCTTCGCGTGGCTGATGGCCTCGAAGATCGCTTCGAAGGTGGCTGTTCCGTTGATCAGCAGGCGTACTTCGTTGTTTGCCAGGCACGGCATGCGCCCCAGTTTTGGCATCGCTCTCAAGGATGCGTAGGCATTCGACGCGCGGGCGGTCAGGGCTTCTTCGACCCAGGGGCGCCAGTTCAGCTCGGAAATGGCCTTGCGCATTTCTTCGTTGGCCTGGCGTCGGGCCTTGATGTAGCCATCGAAGGTGCTACGACCGAAGACCAGGTACGGAATGAGCGTGAGGTAGGGAATAAACAGCAACGACAGGGCCCAGGCAATCGAGCCTTGGGCGGTTCGAACGGTCAACACGGCGTGGATGGCGGCGATCAGGCCCAGCGAGTGCAGTAGTGCAATCGTGTAACCGAAAATATGCGGTCCAAAATAATCCATGGGGCAACCTTGCTCCTGAAGATTCAATGCGTAAAAGACCATGTTCCGTGCAGAATGTCGCTATTTAATTGGCCCATGAACCGAAGCACATGGCTGACGTCTAACGGCCACTATTGATCAGGAGTTACTCGATGAACGTTCGTCTGCTGGGTTTGGCCATGGCCCTTGGTTTGTCCCTTCCTGTGGCCGCTCAGGCGCAGATGCTGCAACCGGGTTTGTGGGAATTGACCTCGAGCAACATGAAGGTTGATAACCAGGACCTGCCGGATCTGCAATTGATCCTCGGCCAGCTGCAAAGCCAGATGACCCCGCAACAACGGGCGCAGCTGGAGCAGCAGGGCATTACCATGGGCGGTAAAGGGATTCGGGCGTGCCTGACTCAGGCCCAGGTAGCGTCCGATAATATTCCGCTGACGGGCCCGCAATCGGGCTGCAAGCAGGAAATTACCGACCGTAACGGCAACCAGTGGAAATTCCGCTTCAGTTGTCCGAAAGCGCAAGGTGCGGGTGTGGCGACGTTCCTCAGTGATCGTGAGTTCACCACTAAGGTTAATGGCACGTTCAACGCCACGGGTATCCAGCAGAAGGGTAGCCTCGATACCCGCGCGGTGTGGTTGGGGCAGGATTGCGGGACTGTGAAGCCGAGAGCTTAAAAGCAATCGCGAGCAAGCTTTGCTCCTACGGGCGGTGATACCCATAGGAGCAAGGCTTGCCCGCGATGGCGTCAGGTCAAACCCCACAATCTTTCGGGTGTAAAAACCCACACACCTCATCAATCCGCATTCGCCCAAAATCTTCCCCGCTGCCACTGCGCACACTGACAAACCCACCGTCCTTTTCCTTCTCACCGACGACCAACAGATACGGCACGTTCCGCTCACTGTGCAGGCGAATCTTGTAGCCGATCTTTTCGTTGCGCAGATCCGCATGAGCGCGCACCCCACTGCGGCGCAATTGCTCGGTCACCGATTGGGTGTAACCGATCTGGCGTTCATCGATGTTCACCACCATCACGTGAGGGGGCGCTCGCCAATGGTCCAGCTCCTGTTGGCTGGACCAGCAGGTCCCGTAAATCCGTTGCGGCGAGTTGCCGCCAACATGATCAAGGGCGAAGGCTTGCAGCACTTTGGTGGCTGGAACGTGGGGACCTCGGGACAGGTATTCGGCGTCTCCCAGGCGATACACCGACAGTCTTTCGGTTGATGACAACTGCCTGCGGATGGAATGGTTGGTCGCCGCGAGTATGCGCATCCGCATTTCTATCTCTGGCAGGTCGTCCAACGATAACGTCCGCTCCATCGCAAACTCATAGAAGAACCCGTCGCCCAATGCCGAGCCCGTCAGCAGCAGGACATTTGGATGGAGTTGTTTGACGGCCATCGCCAGCACCAGTGCACAGGAGCGGCGAACGATCTCCAGCCCATCAGGTTCCCGAGGCGTGACAATGCTGACGCGGGCATCGCCGCTAATCATGTATCCGC
>NZ_JAEKEZ010000031.1 GCF_016650815.1 Pseudomonas sp. TH31
TTGCTGGGGCTGGCTGCCGCTGGGTTGTTGGGGTGGTTGATTGCGGCGCGTGGCGTGCCCGCCCCCGATTGAAGAAAGCCCCCAAGGTGTTGGCCGGGAGCGGCTCGGTCGGCGGGTTGCGGGCGCTGCTGGTGACCGGCATCCTGGACAGTGCGGTACGGATGGGATTTCTCACCTTCCTGCCGTTCCTGCTGACCCGCAAAGGTGCCGGGACGGCAGGTATCGGTCTGGCGTTGGCGTTGTTATTCGTGGGCGGCGCATTCGGCAAGTTGCTGTGCGGTTACCTGGGCGCGCGTATCGGCATGATGAAGACGGTGTGGCTGACGGAATCCGCGACGGCACTGTTGATCGTTCTGGCAGTTTATTTGCCGCTGACCAGCATGATGGTGATGTTGCCACTACTAGGGCTGGCGTTGAACGGCACATCGTCGGTGCTCTACGGCGTGGTGCCGGAGTTATCGAATGCAGACAACCGTGAACACGCCTTCGCGCTGTTCTACACCGGCACCATCGGCGGCGGGGCGCTGGCGCCGGTGTTGTTTGGTCGCCTGGGGGACGCTACCGGGGTCCCGGTCGCGGTGATGACGCTGGCGGCGCTTCTGTTGCTGACACTGCCATTGGCCTGGTGTGTGCAGCGGGGGCTGGACCGCAATAGTGGCCTGAGTCAAAGCCAGGCTTAGAGCAAAAGGGGCAGATACACTTTTTGAAGTACCCACGACCCTATGTGGGAGCGGGCCTGCTCGCGAAGGCGGTGTGTCAGTCATCATCAAGGCTAAATGACACACCGCTTTCGCGAGCAAGCCCGCTCCCACAGGGGTGATAGAAATCGATCAGGCTTTACTGGCGGCCAGGTAGGCGCCAAGACGCTGGCCCATTTCTGCGCCCAATGCCTGCAAGCCGCTCAGCGGACGGACCATGACTTCAAATTCAACGATTTTTCCTTCTTCGTTGAACCGGATCATGTCTATCCCTTTCAGCTCTTTGCCGCTAACCGTTGCGCTGAATTCCAGCACGACATTCAATCCGTCCGCCGTCGCCAGTTCGCGGTGGTATTCAAAACTCTCGAAAACGTCGAACACCGTGGCGAGAATCATCGCGACCACGTTCGCGCCCGGGTAAGGCGTGTGCGCCATGGGCGAGCGAAACACCGCTTGCGGGTCCAGCAATTCGGGCAGGGCTTTCAAGTTCCCGGTGCTGATCATGTGGTGCCACTGCTTCAAGGACTTCGCGGCGTTGGGGTGCAAGTTCAGTTCAGACATTTTCAACTCCTGTTTGATTGTTGTTCTGCAAGCGTCAAGCGGTGCGCGTAGGCCCGTCAATACTCAGCCATTGCGGCAAAGCGCTGGCGGGTTTCAGGTTCGAAAAGACGGTTGGCCAGCGGGTCGGGCAACCATCCCGGCCAACGCGGCCGTAAACGTACGCTGAAGGTGTAGATCAACGCCGAGCTGTTGTCATCGAAATCACGATGGTGCATCGACGCGGCCCACCACTCAAACACGCCTTGCGGCTCGATAACAGGGCCGCGCGACCTGTGCAGGCTGAACGTTGACGAAACGGGTACGCATTGAAAAATAACGTTTCCAGCCCGTTACCGGAGGCGATATCGGTTTCAGGCAACAGGGTGGGACGATCGGCTTGAGGTGCGCGCGCTGATCGGGTGGCTTGAAGAGCAATTGCGAAGTGAGCGCTGACCTGAACGGGGGCTGCAACGCTACCGGAAAACCCCTCCAAAGCGCGGCGCTCTCGGATACACTCCGGTGATGCCAAAACATCATCACGCGCCCCTGAATCTCGCCCGCATCGGTAACAGCATCGTCACGCGACTGCTGATATTGGCGCTGTGCATCGTCATTTTCGGTGCCGTGGTGCGCTATTACGTGTTGACCAACTTCTTGCGCGAGGATTTGAGCGCCGTGGTGGAGGGCCAGCAGTTAACCCTGGCCACTTATGTCGCTCGCGATATCAATAACAAAATTGTTCAGCGCCAGCAGTTGCTGGCGCATATTGCCGCCACCGTCCCGGCTGATCTCCTGACAAAGCCCGAACGGTTGCAAGCGTGGCTCAAAGAGCATTACGGCGACCAGACGTTGTTCACCGCAGATTTGTTCATCGTGAACACAAAAAAGCGTTTACTCGCGAACTATCCCGCCCTGGATACCGATTACGCTGAAGGTGATTACATTCAGGCGGGGTTGGCGGGGCGTCCGTTTATCGGACAGCCGAGCGTGGGGCGTGCCACCAAGGCACCGATCCTGCCGATGTCGGTGCCCATCAAGAATGCCGGCGGCGAGGTCCAGGCGGTGCTGGTGGGCGTGACCGCGCTGGGAGCTCGCGGGCTGCTTGATTCATTGCTCCAGAGCCACGTGGGTGACACCGCCAGTGAATTCCTGTTGGTGTTCCCGGACAGTAAATTGTTTGTCGACACCTCGACACTGGATGTGCAACTCAAGCCCACGTCGCCTCCCGGCATCAATGCGCTGCACGATCGAGCCATGGCCGGATTTCGCGGCGCCGGGATAACGCTCAATGCCAAGGGTGCCGAGGAGGTGGCGGCGATGGCGTCTGTCCCAAGCGCCGGTTGGTACATCGTCGCCTGCTTGCCGACCAGCGAAGCGTTTGCCACCGTGGATCGAACCCAGCACTTTTTGATCAGGGGGCGTTTTTATCGATTCTGTTTTTTGCCACGTTCGCCTCCATCGGGCTCTACTTTGTCTTTCGTCATCTGTTTCGTGCCGCCGCCCAGGCGGACCGCATGACCCGGGATGAATTGCCGCACGCGCCGTTGGCGGTTGTTCGGGATGATGAAGTCGGGCACTTGATCTCGGCGTTCAATCGTTTGCTGGTCAAGCTGAATGACAAGCAGGACGAACTGAAAAAGATTGCGCATCACGACACCCTGACCGGATTAACCAACCGGCATCACCTCTCCGGGCGTCTGCGCCAGGTATTGGCCCAGGCACAACGCAACCAGACGCAGGTGGGCTTGTTGTTTATGGACCTTGACGGGTTCAAGCACATCAATGATTCCCTGGGGCACGAGGCCGGTGATGAGGTTTTGCGGCAGGTGGCGCGGCGCTTTTCCGCTGTCGTGCGGGTGAGCGATACCCTGGCACGCATCGGCGGTGACGAGTTTGTGGTGCTGCTCAATGACCTCGGGGACAATGCCGAAGAGACGTTGACCCGCGTGGCGACGCAATGCATCGATGCCCTGGCCACGCCGTTTTTTATCTCCGGCTCGGTGTGCATCGTCGGCGTCTCTATTGGTATCGCGCTGGGAGACGGGCAGAGTTCTGCCGATAAGCTGTTGCTGGCCGCTGATCGAGTGATGTACCAGGCCAAGAAAACCGGGCGTGGGCGGTATTTGACCTACAGGCTTTAGGCCGCTACGGCGTTTAACCCGAGGAGCACCCAGATGACCCAGACCCTGGAACGTGCCATTGCCATCGCTGCTGCCGCCCATGAGGGACAGGTCGACAAGGGCGGGGCGCCTACATCCTGCATCCGCTGAAAGTCATGCTGCGGGTCAACACCCTGGAAGAGCGGATCGTCGCGGTGCTGCATGACGTGGTCGAAGATACCCGCGTCAGCCTCGAAGACTTGCGTCAGGAAGGCTTCAGCGAAACGGTGCTGACGGCCATTGCGTCAGTCACCAAGGTGCCGGGTGAATCCTATGAGGCGTTCGTCGAACGTGCGGCGCTGAACCCGATTGGCCGGGTGGTCAAACTCGTGGATCTGGAAGAGAACAGCGACCTGTCGCGGATTGCGCAGCCGTCCTGGGACGATCTGGAACGGATCGAGAAGTATCGACGGGCAATCGGCGTGTTGCGTTCGTAATAAATCAAGGCTTTTTTGCAGCGTTGGCTGCACTCAACGCATCCCATACTGCCATCACCTGGGTCACCGACGCATCCATCACCGCGTGGGGAATTCCGTCTCTGGCTAACGCCGTAAGGCCCAGCAGAAAACTATCAAACATCGCGGCCAGGGCGCAGGTATCGGTATCTGCCTGCAACTCGCCTTGAGCAATGCCGCGCTCGATGCAGGCGATGATGCCTGCCCTGTTGCGCGCCCTGGCTTCGGCCAGCGGTGCAGAAACGGCGGTGGGCTGCGCCGAGCAAGTGTGCATGACGCCCAACGTCACCAGGCATCCCGGGGGATGACCGGTTTCACTCTGCATTTTGGCTGAGCGACGCAAGGTCAATTCGATGGCTTCGCGCGGGGGCAGGTGCGCGTCGAACAAGGCCTCGGTCACGCGTCCGTGGCTGCTTTGATAGCGCTCCACCACCTCCTGGAACAACGCCTCCTTTGATCCGAACGCCGCATAGAAGCTGGGCGCGGAGATGCCGTTACCCATCGCTGCCTTGAGCTGGCTCAGGGACGTGGATTCATAGCCATGTTCCCAGAACAGATGCATCGCTTGTGTGATTGCCATGTCTCGGTCAAACGTTCGCGGGCGGCCCATCGTTGCCATTTTTACCTCCGGAGGTCATGACTTAGATACTAGTTGATACAAAAGTCATTGACCATGCTCTTTGCGTCCTTTAGTTTTGTATTAGTCGATACATAAGTACGTGATCAGGAGCAAAACAATGCAGGACAGTCAGATTGAAAATGAACGGTTACCCCTCGGCGCGCTCCTTGCGCTGGCGATGACGGGCTTCATTTGTATCGTCACCGAGACCTTGCCGGCCGGGTTATTGCCCGAGATCGGCAGCGGTCTGGATGTCTCGCCTTCACTGGCCGGGCAAATGGTTACGGTCTACGCCCTGGGTTCGTTGCTGGCGGCCATTCCGCTGACCATCGCCACCCAGGGATGGCGGCGCCGCAACGTGTTGTTGCTGACGATCGTCGGTTTTCTTGTGTTCAATTCCATTACTGCCTGGTCGTCGAGCTATGGATTGACACTCGTTGCGCGATTCTTCGCCGGTGTTTCTGCCGGGTTGGCCTGGAGTCTTTTGGCTGGCTATGCGCGACGCATGGTGGCGGTGCACCTTCAGGGGCGTGCCATGGCCGTGGCGATGGTGGGCGCGCCGATTGCGTTGTCGCTGGGTGTGCCGCTGGGAACCTGGCTGGGAAGCCTGATGGGCTGGCGGACGGCGTTTGGGCTGATGTCGGTTATGACGTTGGGATTGATCGTCTGGGTGCTGGCGAAAGTCCCGGATTATCCAGGCCAGTCCGGTGCCGAGCGCATGCCGTTGGGCCAGGTATTTTTCACCCCAGGTGTCCGTCCGGTCCTAGGCGTCGTGATGACCTGGATGCTGGCGCACAACATTCTCTATACCTACGTCGCGCCCTTTGTCACCCCGGCCGGACTGGCCAGTAATATCGATGCGGTGCTTCTGGTGTTCGGCGTCGCCGCACTGCTGAGTATCTGGATCACCGGTCGACTGGTTGACCGTTACCTGCGCAACGCCGTGTTGATCAGTCTCGCGACATTCGCCGCAACGGCCCTCGTTTTCGGGTTCTTCTCCCAGTCAGTGATCGTCATCTACGTGGGCACCTTCGTCTGGGGCCTGACCTTTGGCGGCGCCGCAACCTTGCTGCAAACCGCGCTGGCGGATACGGCGGGCGAGGGCGCGGATGTCGCCTTGTCCATGAACGTGGTGGCCTGGAACGGCGCTATCGCCATCGCCGGTTTATTCGGTGGCGTCCTGCTCGACCAGGTCGGTGTCGTATCGTTTCCATGGGTCTTGCTGGTGTTTTTACTGGCAGGGTTGTGGATTGCCGTTTGCGCCCGGGCGCATGGCTTTCCGCAAGGGCAAAGGCAAGGCGTCGCGGCAGCGATGGGGCATTGACGTAAGCGAGATGCAATAGCAATCACTCTGGCTTTGTTGTCTCGAACGGGTAAACTCGCCAAGTTGTATCATTTTGTTTCGCAAAATTTTACAACTCATTCTGAAACAGGCAGCCGGTGTAAATCCGGCGCGGTCGCGCCACTGTATTCGGCAATTTGCCGTCAGCCAGACCCTGTTTCCCCCTACCTGCAATCCGACCGGGACGCGTCATCCCTGGAGATTTATATGGCTTATAGCGCTGCTACGCAGACTGATGTTTCGTTGCCCACCATTGCGTTGGGCGAAATTCTTCCCTGGGCCATTTTTGTCGGCCTGTTACTGATGTTGGCGATCTATTTCGTCGGCGCAGAGCAGGGTGCCACTGCGTTGGTCAAAGGCATGTATGTCCATGAGTTCGTGCACGACGGCCGCCACTTGCTTGGCTTCCCTTGCCACTGATTCAAGGAACACACCATGACCGGTCGTTTATTGGTACGCGGCATGCTGGTGGGTTTACTCGCCGGGATTCTTGCCTTTGGTTTTGCAAAAGTATTGGGTGAACCACAAATCGACAAGGCGATCGCCTTCGAAGAGCAAATGGCGCAGATGCACGGCGATGCACCTGAAGAGGAACTGGTGAGCCGCGAGGTGCAAAGCACCTTCGGTTTGTTCACTGGCGTCGTGACCTACAGCGTTTCGCTGGGCGGGATCTTCGCGCTGGTGTTTGCCTATTCCCTGGGGCGAATCGGCAAGATCGGCCCTCGTGGTCTGGCCGCGCTGTTGGCGTTGGCGGCGTTTGTTACGCTGATTCTGGTGCCTGGGCTGAAATATCCGGCCAATCCGCCGTCGATTGGCGATCCAGAAACCATCAAGCAGCGCACCAAGCTGTTCTTCATGATGTTGCTGGTATCGGTCGTCGCGGCGGTGATCGCCATCAACGCCGCGCGCAAGCTGATCCCGGCGTTGGGGGCCTGGAGCGGTTCGACGCTGGCGGTGCTGCTTTACGTGGTGATCATGGCGGTGGCGGGTTACCTGTTTGCGACCATCAACGAAGTGCCGGAGACCTTCTCGGCAGTCTTGCTGTGGAAGTTTCGCGTGGCTTCGCTGGGTATTCAGTTGGTGCTCTGGACGACTGTTGGTTTGGTGTTCGGCTGGGTGGCTGAGCGAGTGTTGAATCTGCCAAGGTTCTCCACGCGCGCTTGATATTGAAGGCAGTGCCGTGCAATGCGGCACTGCTTGTCTCGACGCAGCCGAGCGCTATAGTTGTTTTTACACAGCGCCAAGCTTGATCGTGCTCGAAACTCCTAACTAAAAAGTCAAAAAAAGGACTCGTCTCATGAAAGTCAGTGCACGCAACGTATTCAAAGGCCAAGTCAGCCAGGTACAAGAAGGTGCGGTCAACGCTGAAGTGGTATTGACCTTGCCTGGCGGTGAGCAACTGGTGGCCGTGGTGACCATGGAAAGCATCCGCAACCTCGGGATTGCGGTCGGCAAAGAAGCCGTGGCCCTGATCAAGGCGCCTTGGGTGATGCTGATGACGGAGTCCAGCGACATTCGCCTGTCGGCTCGCAACTGCCTGGAAGGCAAGGTGCTGAGCGTCAACGATGGTGCCGTCAACGCCGAAGTGGTGATCGAACTGGCCGGCGGTTCGAAGGTGTATTCCATCGTGACCCGTGATGCCGTTGCAGAGCTGGGCCTGGTGCCGGGTGTCAGCGCCACGGCAGTGATCAAGGCTTCGCACATCATTCTGGGTGTTCCGGCCTGATACTTCGCACGCGCCGATGAATGTTACCTGTGGTCCGATCAATCACGGACCACAGGGTTGGCGCGTTTTGAAGACGATGGCTCGCGAAAGCGCACTTGAAGCCAGCGAATCCCTTTCCAGTACAGCCAGGCCGTCAGCATCAACGAGCAGGCACCGCCCAAGGTCGGTACCAGCAAGAATGACCAGCCCGGTTGTGTCATGAACACGATGACCGGATTGCCCCCTGCCGGCGGGTGAACGGTACGCGTGACCACCATCATCACCGTCGCCAAGGCACCGGCGAACGCCATCGGCAGCAATCCCGGCCCGAACACTTTCAAACAAACCAGCGCTACCAGAGAAGTCAGCAGATGGCCGCCAATCACGTTCCGTACTTGTGAAAACGGTCCTTGCGGGTAGGCAAACAGCAAAACGCCGCTCGCGCCGAAGGAGCCGATCAGCCACGGTTGACCCGTGTTGAGGGCGATAGCGCCCGGCCCCGCCAACCCGATGAACGCACCGAGCCCGATCCACAGCAGCGAGAGGGCCCGGATGCGCCGAATGGGGCCATCTGACTGGCCCGCTTCTGTCGAGGTCGACTTCATTTTTTGAAGCGTTCTGCTTCTTCAGAGCCCTTGGTGGCGTTGCCCGCGCTGTACGAGTGCGCGCCGACGCCGGCCAACTCTCCACCCTGAACGATCAGGTACTCATCGCGAATCGGTCGGTTCTCGAAATAGCATTCGAGAATTTCCCGGGTACCCGCCGCGTAACGCGTCTGCGCTGACAGGCTGGTGCCGGAGATATGCGGCATCATTCCGTGGTTCGGCATGCTGCGCCAAGGGTGGTCTTCGGGGGCTGGTTGCGGGAACCAGACATCGCCGGCATAGCCTGCCAGTTGACCGCTTTCCAGCGCCGCCGCAATCGCGTCACGGTCGCAGAGCTTGCCGTGAGCGGTGTTGATCAGGTACGCGCCGCGCTTGAAGTTCTTCAGCGACTCGGTGTTGACCATGTGTTCGGTCTCGGGGTGCAGCGGGCAGTTGAGCGTGACCACGTCACAGGCTTTGGCGAGGCTTTCCAGGGTCGAGTGATAGGTCAGGTTCAGCTCTTTTTCGACCGCTTCCGGCAAGCGATGGCGATCCATGTAGTGCAGGTGCATGTCGAAAGGTTTGAGCAAACGCAGGACGCGCAAGCCGATACGACCGGCCGCCACGGTACCGACGTGCATGCCTTCCACATCATAGGAACGGGCGACGCAATCGGCGATGTTCCAGCCGCCCTTGAGCACCCAGTTGTGTGACGGGATATAGTTGCGTACCAACGCCAGTACACTCATCACCACGTGTTCGGCAACGCTGTTGCTGTTGCAGTAAGTCACCTCGGCGACCGTGATTCCACGGTCCATGGCGCCTTGCAGGTCGGTGTGATCAGAGTCGATACCGGCGGTGACGATCATCTTCAGCTTCGGCGCCTTGTCCATCCGCTCAGCCGTCATGTACGCCGGCCAGAAGGGTTGGGAAATCACGATCTCGGCGTCGTGCAATTCACGCTCGAGTACGCTGCCGGCGCCGTCCTTGCTGGACGTGACCACCAGCGTGTGGCCGTTGGATTCCAGGTATTTGCGCAGACCCAATTCGCCGGAAACGCTGCCGAGCAAGGTGCCGGGCTCAAAGTCGATGGCGTTCGGGGTCGGCAGGGTCTGGCCGTCTGGGTGGCGTTCGAGAGGGGGCAGGCCGTCTCGCGCATAAGTCTCGGGTTGTCCGGTGATGGGGTCTTCGTAGAGCACGCATACAATCTTCGCCATGGGGACCTTCCTGTTATTGGAATGGATCAGCGCGGGTAACGGCGCTGATTCGAGCAGGTCGTGCTGCTCGATCGGCATAGTCCGGCAGGGTGGATGGCGCTGGCTAATCGCTTTATCAGCACTGCTCTTGGGCCAACGTTACGAGGTAGGTCAGTTGACGAAGGAGCATGGGGTTTTTGGCTCTCTTATTGGAAGGCGTGACGATGAGCGTCACGCCGTTTTCACGCGGGGCAGGTGAAAGCTACGCAATCTGGCGCTGTGTAGTAAAGGATATAGCGGTGGAGTGATTAAAAATGGTTGTCGCGTGAAGGGGAGCCGATCAATTGTCGCTCGATCAAAGGGCGCTTTGATTCACGCGCCGGGTCAGTTCTTCGGCGGACTCCTTGCGTTCTGAATAGCGGTCAACCAGATCCGGGCGATCCCGAAGCAGCAGGGTGAATTTCACCAGCTCCTCCATCACGTCCACCACCCGGTCATAGAGTGCCGAAGGTTTCATGCGGTTGTTCTCGTCAAACTCCAGGTAAGCCTTCGGCACCGAGGATTGATTGGGGATGGTGAACATCCGCATCCAGCGCCCCAGCACGCGCAGTTGATTCACCACGTTGAAGGATTGCGAACCGCCACACACCTGCATCACGGCCAGGGTCTTGCCCTGGGTCGGGCGAATCGCCCCGATGGCCAGCGGCACCCAGTCTATTTGGGCCTTGAACACCGCCGACATGGCGCCGTGGCGCTCCGGCGAGCACCAGACCTGGCCTTGCGACCACTGCATCAGTTCCAGCAGTTCCTGGACTTTCGGGTGGTCGTTCGGTGCGTCGTCCGGCAGCGGTAAACCGCAAGGATTGAAAATCTGAGTCTCGGCGCCAAAGTGCTCAAGCAAACGCGCCGCTTCCTCGACCAGCAATCGACTGAACGAGCGGGAGCGGGTGGACCCGTACAACAGCAAAATCCGTGGTTTGTGCTGGCCGTTTTGATCGGTGGCGATGGGTTGAGTCAGTGACGGGTCGAGGTTGGGCAGCGGGTGAGTCATTAGGGGCTCCAGTTACAGCATGCCGATGCGGTCGAGTTCACGCTTCAGCGCATCGCGATCAAGTTGGGCGAAGGGCAGTGCCAGAAACGCCCGGCAACGGGTGTCGATACGTGCCAGGGTCGAGTGGAAGGCGGCGGATACGGCCGCTTCGTCACCCGTGACCTGCGACGGATCTTCCAGTCCCCAGTGGGTTTTCAACGCCGGCCCGAAATAGACGGGGCAGGCCTCACCTGCGGCGTTGTCGCAGACGGTGATGACGATGTCCGGCGGGTTGCCCTCGAAGGCATCGTTGCCTTTACTGCTCAAGCCATCAATGGCGATGCCGGCTTCCTGCAGCGTGGTCAGGCTGCGTGGCAAGACCTGGCCTTTTGGGAAGCTGCCGGCACTGACCGCCTCGAAGCCTTTTGGGGCCAGGTGATTGAACATCGCTTCGGAGAGGATGCTGCGGCAGCTATTGGCGGTACACATGAACAGAACGCGCATGGAGACTCCTTTTCAGGCGGACAAGCCGAGGCGCAGGGCCAGGGCGGATAAGGTGATGAACAGGATGGGCACGGTGAGCACGACACCGACCTTGAAGTAGTAACCCCAGGTAATACGCAGGCCTTTACGTTCCAGAACGTGCAGCCAGAGGAGCGTCGCCAGGCTGCCGATGGGGGTGATTTTTGGTCCCAGGTCACAGCCGATGACGTTGGCGTAGATCATGGCCTCGCGCACCACGCCGGTGGCGTCGCTCGCCTGAATGGATAGCGCGCCCACCAATACCGTCGGCATGTTGTTCATGCCCGAGGACAGCGCTGCCGTTAGAAAACCGGTTCCCAGTGCGGCGCCCCACACCCCGTAGTTGGCCAGGTAGTTCAGGGCCGCCGTCAGGTAAAGGGTCAGGCCGGCGTTTTTCAGCCCATAAACAACCAGGTACATGCCCAGTGAAAAGGTTACGACTTGCCACGGCGCCTCGCGCAACACTCGCCGTGTCGAAATCACATGCCCGCGTGCCGCCATCGCGAACAGCGCGGCAGCACAGACGGCGGCAATCGCACTGATGGGAATCCCCAGCGGCTCCAGCGCAAACAGGCCAACGAGCAACACAACCAACACACACCAGCCGACGCGAAACGTCAGTGGGTCTCGCACTGCAAGACGCGGATCTTGAAGCTCTTGGATGTTGTAGCTTCGCGGTATATCGCGCCGGAAAAACGCGTACAGCGCGACCAGCGTGGCACCCACCGCCACGAGGTTGACCGGCACCATGATCGAGGCGTACTGGTTGAAACCCAGGCCGAAGTAGTCGGCCGAAACAATGTTGACCAGGTTCGACACCACCAGCGGCAGGCTGGCCGTGTCGGCGATAAAGCCTGCGGCCATGACAAACGCCAATGTAGACGCCGGCGAAAAGCGCATCGCGATCAGCATCGAGATAACAATCGGGGTCAGAATCAGTGCCGCGCCGTCATTGGCAAACAGGGCTGATACGGCGGCGCCGAGCAGCACCGTAAAAGCGAACAGGCGACGACCATCGCCCTTGGCCCAGCGCGCCACATGCAAAGCAGCCCACTGAAAGAAGCCTGCTTCATCCAGCAATAAACTAATGATGATGACCGCGATAAATGTGGCGGTCGCGTTCCAGACAATGCCCCACACCAGTGGAATGTCGTCCAGTGTCACCACGCCGGTGGCCAGCGCCAGGATGGCGCCCAGCGATGCACTCCAGCCAACCCCCAACCCCTTGGGTTGCCAGATGACCAGGACAAGGGTGAATAGAAAAATCGAAACCGCAGCTAGCATGAGAACGCTCGACGATTAGGAGAGTCAGCAGCACGCTGACGTATTGAGAGGCCGGTCGGCCATCTGTCTGAGCCGGGCGCTGTTTTCTTCAAGCCAGTCGGCGTTGGCCTGCAACGTGGTCTCAAGAACAGCGCGAACCCAGGCCGGCAGCTCCGGATTGAGCCGGTAATACACCCATTGCCCCTGGCGTCGATCAAGCAGCAAGCCGCACGCCCGCAGTTGCGCCAGGTGACGAGAGATTTTCGGCTGACTGTCGTCCAGCGCGCAAACCAGCTCGCAGACGCATAACTCGCCTTCGCGGGTGATCAGCAGGGTGGCGCGGGCGCGGGTCTCGTCGGACAGGCATTTGTAAATGGCTGGAGGGTTGAGCATGGGCGCGTCTTCAATGTGTGGAAATCCGAATATACGGATTTCCATATGTATTGCGCAAGACGCTTTTTTGTTTGAGTTGAGGCAGGACCTCCTCTCGCTGGAGTGAAATGTACGCAACGACAAATGACCAGGTTTGATTCAGCCCATCGAAAAGCTGCCGCTGCTATTCGAGACCTTCCTGACCTCACCGCTTACCCCTGGCCCTTCGGCATCAAAGACCCTGATTTTCGAGGTGTCTCTGGAAAGCCTCAAGCGCTGTACTGATCTGTGGGCCCATCACTGGATCATCGGCAATGCCTTGGGCGCTCAACGGGGTGGACAGGAGGTTAACCGTAATTGACGCTTGCTCAATGAGGCGAGCTGACATCGTATCCAAAACCAGGCGCAATGCGGCCTGCGCATGGCTGGCTCTGGGCGAAGCATTGAAAAGCGCGACCGGTTTGCCCGGGAAGGCTTCACTGCTGACGAGCCAATCGAGCATGTTTTTGAACGAGCCCGGAATCCCTCGAGCGTATTCCGGGCATGAAATCAGAAGCCCATCCGCCTGGGCGATAATCGAGCGTAATTCTAAAATTTGCTCCGGGGGGTGTTCAATCAAGTCCGGGTTGAAGTGCGGCAGCTCACCGATCCCCTCGTAATGCGTGACCAAGAGCCCTTTGGGGCGCAAAAGCTCGGTTGCACGTAGCAAAGTCGAGTTGGAGGAGGCCTGGCGCAGACTTCCCGAGACCGCAAGCAAATGCACCATTTCAACACCCTCCGTGATTCATGAGTCGGTGAAGTTTCGCACGAGGCAGATATGACTGCCATCGCCCCAGGCAGTACTCGGCCCTTCGCCAACCATTCGTCCAATCGATAGTCATCATCAAAAAAGCGAGTTTTGTTTTTCCAGCAACGGAGGAGGATAGCGTTATACCGATCTCGCTTCTGAAGGAACCTGCGCGATGAGAATCTCAACTGTTTTGGCCCTTATCGCCGTACTGACCAGCGGTTTTGCCGCCACCGCCCCGGCCTACGCTGGCGACCCGCAGGCCTGCCATTTCCTGCCGATGGGCGACAGCAGCGCCAACCTGAAGCACTCCCAGTCGGTGGGTGTGCTCTACAGCGAAAACACCGTCAACACGATCGAATACCTTGAGCGTTACCATTCTGTTGCGGTGAACGGCAGCAAGAACCCTGCGCTCGATTCGCGCATCAGCAACGCGTTCGTCAGCAGCTCTGATCCGAAACTGGCGATCAACTGGCTGATGGGTTCGCTGCAAAAAGAATTCGCCTCGGTGACCGTCTACGACAACCTCGACGCACTGGTGCAAGCGCACCCGGACGTGGTGGTGATGCTCGACACCTACAGCCGTCTGGTCAGCAAGCGCAATGACCAGGTCGAAGCGCGGTTCCTCGCCAAGTTCTACGATTCGAACCTGCAATACATCGGCCAGGCCGCAGGCTCCCGTGAACAGAAAATGCCTTCGGTATGGGTTCATGGCAAAGCAGCGTCGCAGATTGCTGCGCAGATCGACCAGCAAACCGCACTGCAGGTGAACGCCTTGAAGCAGTTCGATGCGTCGCTCAAAGCGCTGGTGACCTCGGGCAATGTGGCTCAGGTGGCGAACAACTGAGGATGCGCTTACCTGACTGTATCTACTGGCTGTTGCGGTCAGGAGTTTTGCACGATACTGGCTGCCCGTCGTGATAGTCAGAGCGCACATGATGCCCGTCACACCTGATCTGAATCCGTCGCTTGTTCTGCTCCCTGCTCAACAAAGCGACCTGAACCCACTTGTCGCCATTCGAATCGAGGCCATGCGTGAAAGCCTGGAGCGCGTCGGGCGATTTGATCCGGTGCGTGCGCGTGAACGTTTTGCCAGCGACTTTGACGCCAGCAGCACGCGCCACATCGAAGTGGCCGGGGAGCGGGTTGGGTTTGTGGTGCTCAAGCAGCACCTCAATGAATTGCTGCTTGATCACTTGTACGTGAAACCGGGTGCGCAGGGATCCGGGATTGGCACTGCTGTTCTGGCTCAGGTTTTCAAAGAGGCGGATGCAGCCGCGCTGCCTGTCAGGGTGGGCGCGCTCAAGGAAAGCGCCTCCAACCGCTTCTACATCCGCCATGGCTTCCAATTCGTGGAAAGCGCTGAATTCGACCATTACTATGTCCGGCCGAGCGTTGCTGCAATTCGTCCAGCCGATTAACCTGCGCTCATCCCTTGGCCACGTTTAGCCATACCGATACACGCAAGCCGCGGTTTTGCACCTCATCGGCGAAGCCCAGGCTAACCCGTGCCCCGGTACGCTGCGCAATCGCCTGAACAATCGACAAGCCCAGCCCGGACCCGGCCTCATCGGTCCCCAGGCTGCGATAAAACGGATCAAACACCCGCGCTCGCTCCTCCAGCGCGATCCCTGGCCCCGAGTCCTTGACCTGCAGCAGCGCCGTGCCGTTATCCATGACCACAGAAAGATCGATCCGGCCACCCTGCGGTGTATAGCGGATCGCGTTGTCCACCAGGTTCTTGACCAGTGTCATCAGGTCCATTTCGTTGATCAGCACCCGCACGTCCTGCTCACCTTCGACACCAACGTCGAGGTGTTTTATATCGGCCAGCGGCAACAGATCTTCCAGCACTCGACGATAGACCTCATGCACCGAAACCGGCGACGTCGGCGTGCTGGTTTCGGATTGCACCTTGGCCAGGGTCAGCAGTTGATCGATCAGGTTTCTGCCGCGCTCAATGCCCCGGCGCAATGGCACCAGACGCTCATGGGCCACGGCCGACATATCGGCGCCAGCCAGGCGTTCGGCCTGTAAGGAGAGGGCGGTCAGCGGTGATCGAAGTTCGTGGGCTGCGTCGGCGACGAAGCGGCGTTGGTTTTCCATCGCATTCGCCACGCGTGCGAGCAAGCGATTGATCGCCACCACGAAGGGGCGGATTTCGGTCGGCAGATGGCTTTCGTTGATCGGGTGCAGTTCCTGCTCGGCGCGCTGATCGATCTCGAAAGACAGTGTCGCGATGGGTCGAAACAACTTGCGCACCAGATCGCCGACCACCAGCAGCAGCACCGGAAACAACACCAGAAACGGCAGCAGACTGCGCCAGGCGCTTTCGCGGGCATCCTTGTCACGGGCGCCGGTTTCCTGGGCAACGGCGATGCGTTCGCCACGGGCGGTGGTCCTGACCAGCACGCGAAACGCTTCGCCGCCGACATTTACCGTGGACAAGCCATCGGCCAGCGTTGTCGGGAAGGGCAGTGGTGCGGTGTCGTCATCGTTGCCGGAGGCGTTGCTGCCATCGGCCAGGTGCTGAATGATCAGCCGGGATTCTTCATCGTCGCCCGCAATGCCTTTGCCCTCGGGGTACCTCAGCGTCATGTGCTGGCGGTCAAACAGCACCGCCACTTGACGCAAGGTGTCGTCCTGCATTTCGTGGGCTTCGTCGAACGCGGAAACGAACGCAAAGACGCCGGCCACCATCGCAACGATCAGGATCGCCAGCGACAGGGTGACGGACAGCCTGAGTTGCACCGATTCACTCAAGCGTTTTTGAAACCATCCATCCCACACCCCTGACGTTCTTGATGACTTGGCTGCCCAACTTGCGCCGCAGTGCATGGATCAAAAACTCCACGGCGTTGCTTTCCACTTCATTGCCCCAGCCATAGAGGCGGTCTTCGAGCTCGCTGCGTGAAAGGATCGCGCCCGGTCGGATCAACAGCGCCTGCAGCAGGGCGAACTCGCGGGCCGAGAGCTGGACGCCGGGGTACTGCGCGGTCGAGGCTTGCTTGCTGACCAGGTCCAGCGAGACCACGCCGTTGTCGAGCACCGACAGGGCGCTGCCGCCCTTGCGCCTTAAAACCGCGCGCATACGCGCCAGCAACTCGGCCATGTCGAAGGGTTTGAGCAGGTAGTCATCCGCGCCGCCATCGAGGCCGCGCAGCCGGTCATCGAGGCTGTCCCGGCCGTAATGATGAGCAATGGCACGGGGTTGTTGTTGGCGCGAATGCGGGTCAGCACGTCGAGGCCGTCCTTGCCCGGCAGGCCGAGGTCGAGCAGCACCAGGTCGTAGTGTTGAGTCTCGAGCGCCGCCAGGGCGGTGAGGCCGTTCTTCACCCAGTCGGTGGCATAACTGGCATCGTTCAGTGCACCGTGGATCGCATCGCCAATCATCGGGTCGTCTTCGACCAGCAGTATCCGCATGTCCCGCTCCAGCAAAAAAAGGCGCGAGGGTCATGACCCGCGCGCCTGTATTGAAGCATCTGTGCCCGGTTACTGCTTCCCTTTCATTGAGTCGAAAGCCTTTAGCAAGTCATCCATCGCGGCTTTGCAGTCACTTTGCATGGGGCTGCTGGCGCGCAAGGCATCGAGTGCGCGGTCGATGGCTTTGTCCACCACGTGCCAGTCGCTCGCGGCGCGGGGCTTGATGCCGGCTTCTGCCGAGTCCCAGGCGGTTTCCAGGTCCTTGATTCGGGCTTTTGCGGCAGGCAGGTCGTTTTTGTCGACCCGGCCGGCAACGTCGGCGGCGATGTTGCGGAACTCGGACAAATCACCGAGTTTCGAGGCCGAGCCCTGGCTCATCTCGGCCGCCGAACTCGCATCGGCCTTGGGTTTATCGGCCGGTTTCGAGCACCCGGTGGCGATGCCCAGCATGAAAATGGCCGAGACGATGCAAACGTGACGAATGAGGTTTTGAATGGGGCGCATGGTGATTCCTTAATGGCTTTTGAATGAGTTATTGAGTGATGGCTTTACGATTGCCGACGCTGAATTGCGCGACGGCTACCAGGATGACGATGACGCAGAGGAACAGTGCGCTGGTCCACATGGCACCCATGCCGAGACCGCCATAGGTTTTGGCCTGGGTCAGCAAGTCGCCCAGGGACGCGCCGAACGGGCGGGTCAGGATGTAGGCGATCCAGAAGGTCAGCACCACATTGGCGCCCATGCGCCAGGCCAGCAGGGTGGCGGCGATCAGCGCGCCGAAAATCACCGCGCCGAGGGTGAAACCCAGGCCCAGTGCTTCGGTGGCCAGGTCCCCGGCAGCGGTGCCGAGGGCAAACGTGCACAGTACGGTTGCCCAATAGAACAGCTCGCGCCGGGGCGTGACGATCTCGCGGATCGACAGGCTGTGTTCCACCCGGTACCAGACCCAAAAGTTGAGCGCCAGCAGCACCGAAAAAATAGCCGTGCTGGTGTACAGGCTGACGTCGAGCTTGTCGGTCAGGATGTCCGTGATCTGCGTGCCGACGATGCTCACCAGCACCACGGTCAACCAGTAAATCCAGGGTGTATAGGCCTTGGTGCGCAGTTGGCAGAACAGCGCGATCGCCAACAGGGCCGCCATGCCGATACTGGTCCAGCCCGCACCGAAGCCGGCATCGACGGCCAGGAAATCGGCACCGGTTTCGCCCACGGTGGTGGACATGATCTTGATCACCCAGAACGACAGGGTGACCTCGGGGACTTTGTTGAGCCAGCCGGCTAGGGTCGGATTCATCTGGATTGTCTCTCCTGAGCAAGTGCTTTAAGTGCGTGAGGGAGAGGCTACGCAGCGAAACTTAGCTGAGACTGAGACGCGGGAAATTAATCGGGTGGTGCCGCTGGATTGTGTTTGCCGGGCGCTTTGGCTAATCTCGCATAAACCCGCAAAATCAGGCGTAAACATGCATTCCGCAATCGAGCTTCCTTCCCTGCGCCGGCAGAAAATCCTCCTGATCCTGGAACGTGACGGCAAGGTCATGGCCTCCGAGCTCAGCCAGCATTTCGCCGTGTCCGAAGACACCATCCGCCGCGATCTGGCAGAACTGGACAGCGCCGGCCTGGTGCAGCGGGTGCACGGCGGGGCGCTGCCGCGACCCAAGGACACCGGCAAGGACTTCTACACTCGGGTCAACGAAACCGACGAGGTGAAAACCCGCCTCGCGCAACTGGCTGCCCGGCTTGTGCAAGATGGCCAGATTGTGATGTTCGACTCGGGCTCGACGACGCTGCAGATTGCCCGGTCGCTGCCGGTGGATATCACCATCACTGCGGTCACGGCTTCACCGATGATCGCGATCACCCTGGCGGAATACAAAGGCATCAAAGTGATTCTGGCCGGCGGTCAGCTCAATCCGGCGACGATGTCGGCGAGCGGGCATGAAACCCTGCGGCTGTTTCAGGGCATCAAGGCCGATCTGCTATTCACCGGGGTTTGCGCGATTCACCCCGAGGTCGGCATCAGCTCGCTGCATTTCGATGAGGTGCCGGTGAAGCAGGCGATGCTCGACAGCGCCGCCCATGTGGTGGCCGTCACCACGGCGGACAAGCTGGGTGCGGTAGAGCCCTTTGTTGTCGCGCCTTGCGGGCGCATCCATACGCTGATCACCGAGCATCATGTGGCCTCGGGCGATGTCGAGGCTTATCGTCGGCTGGGGATCGAAGTGGTGCAGATGGACACGGCGGTTTAGCGCTGACGCAGCAACTCGATCTGCTCTGCCGGGATCAGCGTCCTCAAGGTTTTGTAGAGGGCCCGGGTTTCCAGCAGGTTCCACACCCGCAACATGGTTTCCAGGGCATCCAGCGGTTTGCTGATGAAGTCCTTGGCCCCTAGCGCCAGGGCACGCAGGCGGGTGTCGCGGGTGGCGTCGGCGGTGAGCACGAGGACCGGCAGGTATTCGCTGTGCGGGATGCGTCGGTTGAGTTGTTCCAGGACCGCAAAGCCATCGAACTCGGGCATGTGCAGGTCGAGGATCACCAGGTCCGGTTCGAAGCTGTTGAACAGGTCCAGGGTGCGCAGCGGCTGGGTGCTGCTCAGCACGTTGGTCAGCCCCTCGCGCACCAGCAGTTGCTCCACCAGGTCGAGATTGGGCCGTTGGTCGTCGATGATCAGAATGCGCAGGTCGGTGTTCACACAGGCTCCGGGAAATACTGGTCAAGGTGGGCGAGAAACGATGGAACGTGAATCGGTTTGGTCAGCACCGCCGTCGCGCCCGCGTCGCACAAGGCCAAATGGGTGAGGTCGCTGGCGTCGGCGGTGATCATCAGCACCGGCGTGGTCCGGGTGATCGCCGACTGGCGCAGGCGCTGCAGCACGTTCAATCCGTCGATGTCCGGCAGCGAGACGTCCAGCAGAATCAGCCGGGGCGCGTGTTGCGCGGCCAGGTCCAGCCCCAGTTGGCCCTGCATGCTCGACAGCAGTTTTATGCCCGGCCTGCGTTGCAGCAACGTTTCGATCAGCGCCAGGCTGGAGAGGTTGTCTTCGATGCACAACACCTTGCCCTGAACTTCAGGGCCGGCGAGGGCGAGGATTTGCGATCGATTGTCGATGGGCGCAGCGGCGGGTCCGGCAGTTTGCTGCACGTGCACAAAAGGCAGCTCCAGGGTAAATCGGGAGCCGGAACCGGGTTGGCTTTGCACGGTCAGGCTGCCGTTCATCATCTCCAGCAAGCTCTTGCTCAGCGCCAGGCCGAGGCCGCTGCCTTCCACGTTCGGGTCGGTCTCCAGGCGCTCGAAAGGCTTGAACAGTTGATCCATGTGCTCGGCTGCAATGCCCTTGCCAGTGTCGCAGACCGACACAGCGATTCGCTGTTGATCAACGTCGACTTCGATGCTCACCTGACCCTGAAGCCGGTTGTACTTGATGGCATTGGACAGCAAGTTCAGCAACACCTGAGTCAGGCGTTGCCGATCCGCGACGATTCCCTGGTCAGCGGCCAGCGCCGGCAATGGCGCCAGATGGACGCCCGCGTCGGCGGCCATCGGTGAGACCAGATTCAGGGCTTCTTGCAAGGCAATCGCCAAGGGCACCGATTCGATGTTCAGCGGCAGGCGCCCGGCCTCAATCTTGGCGATGTCGAGCACTTCGTTGATCAACGTCAGCAGGTGCTGGCCGGCGCGCAGGATGTGACCGATCTGGGGCTTTTGCCCGGGCGGCGAATCCATGTCCAGCAACTGTGCAAAACCCAGGATCGAATTCAGCGGTGTACGCAATTCGTGGCTCATGCGCGAGAGGAATTCGCTCTTGGCCCGGCTGGCGCGCTCGGCTTCTTCACGGGCGGTACGCAGCGCAATCTCGGCGGCGCGGCGGTCGGTAATGTCCCGGGTGATCTTCGAAAAACCGCGCAATGCGCCGCTGCTGTCGTACTGCGCGGTAATCACTACGCTGGCCCAGAAACGGCTGCCATCCTTGCGGCAACGCCAGGCTTCTTCCATGTAATGCCCGTTGCGGGTGGCCTCGCACAGGGCCATGTCGGGATGCTGCGGGCACTCTTGCGCCAGGTAGAACACCGAGAAATGCTGGCCGATTATTTCCTGTTCCGTGTAGCCCTTGATCCGCTCGGCACCGGCGTTCCAACTGGTGACGTAGCCCGGGTATCGAGGGCGAAGATCCCGTAGTCCTTCACGCCGTCGATGATCAGTCGCAGGCGTTCTTCGTTGTCACGCAACGCTCGCTCGCGTTCGGCCAGCAGCAGGCCGGCCTCCACCAAACGGGTGCCCAACTGACCAATCTCATCGTTCTCCGGCGGTTGCGGCAGCAAGGGCTGACCGAGGGCCAGGCGTTGGGCATTACCCTGGACTTTCTGCACCGGGCAACGATGCCCTTGGACAAAAACAGCACCGCGACGATGGCACCAAACAGTCCGCAAAGGGCCGCCAGTAACGTCGAGAACAACAGCCGTTGGCGGGTCGCGGACGCGGCGCCAGTGCGCTCGGCCAGCAAGGTGTCCTCAAGGGTGAGCATGGTGCTGATGTGCTCACGCAATTCGTCGAGGATGTGTTTGTTGTTGATCAGGATACTGGTGATTGCCTCGGGCCGGGCGTCGCGATCACTGAGCATTTCCTCCAGTCCTTCGACTTTGCTGTTGATCAGCGGCGTGATCGCGCCGAGTTGCTCACGCACCCGTTCATCGCGCACGTTGCTGTCGAGCCGGCGCAGGGCCGACTCGATCAGCGGCTTGGCTTTCAGGTAACCCGGCAGGAAGTCCTCGCGGTGGGTCAGCAGGTAACCGCGCACGCTGGCAGCCGCTTCGGCGAGCAGGGTGTGCACGGTCTGGATATCGCCTTGCACCAGCAGAACCCGGCGCACGTCTTCCTCGGCCCGAGCGGTCTGGCGTTCGGTGATGTAGATCAACACCAGCGACAACAACAGCACCACCAACGGCAGGGAAATCACCACCAGGGCTTTGCCCCGCAGCGGCAGATCGGCCCAGCGTCGGGCGTAAAGCCCCTTCATGGTTGAGTCACCAGACCCAACGCAATACCGCGCACGGCGGCCTGGGTCCGATCCGCCGCGCCGAGCTTGCCAATGACCCGTTCGACGTGGGCTTTGGCGGTGCCGGTGGTAATCCCCAGTTGCTCGCCGATCTCTCGGTTGCTCATGCCGTTGGCCACCAGCGCGAGTACCTGGCGTTCCCGGGCGGTCAGGTTTTCGGTCGGTGTGCCGCCGGCGTTGCGTTCGGTCATGCGCCGCAGCAGACGGGCACTGACCGCACTGTTAAGGGCTTCTTCACCGGCGGCAACCCGCTGCAAGGCGTTGATCACTTCATCACGGCTGGCGTCTTTGAGCAGGTAACCCACGGCGCCGGCATTCATCGCCGCTTCGAGGTAATCGGGGCTGTCGTCCATGGTGAAAATCACCACTTTCAATGCTGGCAGGCGTTGCTGAAGCAGGCGTGCCGCGCCGAGGCCGTTGAGCACCGGCATGCGATAGTCGAGGATGACGATGTCGGGTAACAGCCGTTCGCACAGTTCGACCGCTTCCTGACCATCGCAGGCCTGGCCGACCACTTCGAATTGCGGATGACCGGCCAGCAGGGCGACGAAACCGGTGCGCGTGACTTCGTGATCATCGGCCAGCACCAGGCGTAAGGCTTGGGTCATTGAGGTGTTCCATTCAGGTCAAAAGGTACGCTGACGCGCAGGTGCGTTCCGCATTCGGCACTGCTGACACAGGTGAGTTGCCCACCCAGCAGGCTGGCGCGCTCCTGCATGGCTGCCAAACCCAAGTGTCGGGCGCCGGCTGTGTCGAGTCGTTGTTCGACGGCAAACCCTTTGCCGTTGTCGTCCACCCGTAGCAAGGCCTCGCCTTCGTGCAGTTCCAGCGCCAATTGTGTGTGGCTGGCGTGCGCATGTTTGAGGATGTTGTTGATTGCTTCCTGGGCGATCCTGAACAAGGCGATTTCCACCTGGCTGGGCAACCGCGTCTCGCAGCGGGCGATCCACTGCACGCTGATCCCGGCATCGCGCAGGCGATCGGCTTCTTTGTCGACGGCTTTGAGCACACCGAAATCGTCGAGCACCGTCGGGCGCAAGCCGCCGATCAGTTGCCGGCCTTCCACCACACAATGTTGGGCCAGCGCCAAAATGGCCTGCAAGTCGACGCCCAGGGTGTCCGGCAGTGTCGGGCAGCGACCGGCAAAACCTTGCAGGCGCTGGTGCAGTCCGGCGAGGGTTTGGGCCAAGCCGTCATGCAGGTCGTAGGCCACGCGTTTGCGTTCGTCTTCCTGGGCGCGAAACAACCGGTTGACCAGGTCCGACAGCGTGCGATCGCGCGTCTTGAGCGTCGTCAGCAGCCGATCGTTTTCAAGGTGTGCGGCCAGCAGGGTGGCGAGCAAGTGCAGGGATTCGATGTCTTCGTTGTCCGGCGCCTGCAGGCTGACGCTGTTGGCCAGCACCAGTGCGCCAAAGGCATTGCCATCGCCGCCGCGCAACGGCACTCGCAGCACATTGGGCAAGGCTTCACCCGGACGATCCTGCCAGCACGGCGTGCGCATCGCGCTGTCGGCGACGGCTTCCAGGCTGTTCACTTGATCGAGGCTGCCATGTCGGGCGGTGATACTGACGCGCCCGCCGGCGTCCCACTCCAGCAACAGCCCGTGGTCCATCGCAAGGAACGCGCAGGCCCGGGCCAACACGCACTGGCGCATGGCGTCCGGGGCCAGTTGGGTCAACGCTTGCCCGGTGTCCACCAACAGCCGCAGGCGCGCCGCGCGACTTTGGGATTGTCGATACTCGGTGCGAAAGGACAGGGCGCTACCGGGGTCGTGCGGCGGGCTTTGCATGGTTCGGCTCCGGGTGTGGACAGGCCCGCAGGCGTACGGGAACGTCATTAAACCTTGTTAACGGGGGCGGGCGCTATCTGCCGAATGGCATAGGCCAATGACTCCGGTTGGCCGATGTCGCACGGCTGGCGAGTCGGCAAAGTGTGCTCATCGACCACCCCTGGAGCATCGCAATGAAATTGAAGATCCCGGCCATCGCCCTGTTTTTTGCCCTCAGTGCCCCGTTTGCACAGGCAGCAGAGCCAGCCCCGCACGTTTACCGGTCGGTCGCCAAACAGCCGGTTAATGCCAAAGACCGTGAAATCGCCGGGCTGTTTGACCGCTGGAACAACGCCTTGAAGACCGGCGATGCACAGAGTGTGACCGCCCTGTACGCACCGAACGCTGTGCTGCAACCGACGGTGTCCAATCAGGTGCGCAGCACGCCCGCCGAGATCAAGGACTACTTTGATCACTTCCTGCCGATGAAGCCGGTGGGCCAGATCAACTACCGCGAGATCCGCCAACTGGGCAGCAACGTGGCCATGGACAGCGGCGTCTACACCTTCACCCTGACCGAGCCAACCGGCAAGACCAAGCATGTGCAGGCGCGCTACACCTTCGTCTACGAACAGGTCGACGGTCAGTGGAAGATTCTCAACCACCACTCCTCGGCGATGCCGGAAGCGCAGGTGCAGCACGCGTCGAAATGATCCTGATCCCGGCGCCCACACCCTCGAGGTGCGGGCGCTTTTTGCCATCCGCTAATGCAACAGGTGCACCGCCAGGCCCATCAACGCACAACCGATCAACACCTCGATCACCCCGCGCTTGAAGCGAAACAGGGCTATCGCCGCCGCCATCGCAATCAACAACGAAGGCCAGTCAAGATGACCGTTGAACCCGTTGAGCCAGAGCACGTGGTAGCCGAAGAAGCACGCCAGGTTGAGGATCACCCCGACCACGGCGGCGGTAATCGCGTTGTTCTTCAGCGCCCGCCCGCCGATTCGATGGGCCGCTTGCAGCACAATCGCAGTCACCGCGGGTTTGATTCCATAAAACAGCCCGGCCACCACCGGCACGTCGCCGAAGGCGATGTACATCCACGACAACCCGATCAGGGTAAGCACCCCGGCAATCACGCCACCCCAGGTCCGGTGCATCAGCCAGCCGATGTCAGTCGCCAACTGCTGCGCCTCCGGGCCCGGCAGCAGCATGCAGTAGTTGAGTGCGTGCAGAAAGCGCCGCTCCGAGATCCAGCGTCGGCGCTCGACCAGCTCCTGATGGATGATCGAAATCTGCCCGGCCGGGCCGCCGAAACTGATGAAGCCGAGCTTTAGCCAGAAGAGGAAGGCTTCGCGCAGGGGGGATGGCTTGGGGCCTGGGTGGAACCTGTTCGAGTAAGTCGCTCAAGAGGTGGGCCTTATTCAGAGACCGACGGGGTGCTTACAGTTGTTGTGAGGGGGCGGTTTGGATAGATGGCTAAGGGCGAACGCGTTCTGTTTTTGAAGCCGCCGCGGTCACGGCGCCGACAATTAGAAAGGTCCGTCGGGAAATCGGTTTCTGGTCACGGGCGTCCATGGGTTCGATTCCTCTATCTGGCGTTTTTCGCGCAGCAACGTACCTGCGCCATGGTAGTACTCGTCAGAAAGAGTGACCTGCGCGCGAGCGAAATGTTTTTGCGTTATTCGTCTATAGAGTTATGCGTATGGCTCATGAATCGAAGTATTTGAGGTGGCAAGCTCGTATGTGTCCCTTCCCATTGGGGTGTACTGGACCTGTAGGAGCTGCCGAAGGCTGCGATCTTTTGATCTTGATTTATAGATGCCGAAGCCGCCGAACAGCAAGATCAAAAGATCGCAGCCTTCGGCAGCTCCTACGTGGGTCGGTGCGCCCGCATATCACGGAGATGGCGACTATTGAGTGCCAAACATCGCCGTCCAGTAAATCCCCGCATCGCTCTTCGGGTCCACTGCATAGGCCGCGCCCAGTTCACGGAACTGCGGGTTCATCAGGTTGGCGCAGTGCCCCGGGCTGCCGAGCCAGCCATCGACAACTTTGCGGGTGGTGTCTTGCCCGGCGGCGATGTTTTCACCGATTTGCTGGTAGCTGTAGCCGGCGAGTTCAGCCCGGTCGCCCGGCGTGCCACCCGTGCGGTCCTTGTGATCGAAGTAGTTGTTGTTGGCCATGTCCCGACTGTGGGCTTCGGCAGCGGTCCCCAATATGGCATTCCAGGCCAGCGGCGTGGTGGCGGCAAACGGTTGGCCGCCGCACTGCCGCGGCTGGGCGCGGGCGGCGTTGAGCAGTTCGAGGAGTTTTTGGCCTTCGGCCGAGGCGTCGCCCAGACGCCCGCTCAACAGCGGACGCGCGAGCACGATGCGCCATTCGCTGCCGGCGCGGCTGACCCCGACATCAATGAACTGCGGGTTCAGCACCACCTGGCAGAAACTCTCCTGCACAGCCTTCATGGCCGACTGCGCATCACGCGGGCCAGACAAGGTGATCGCCTGCACGTTGACCATCGGATAGCCCGCACGGGCCATCGACTGCTGCAGGTCAACCGCGCCGCCGGCGGGCAGGATCAGGCGCGGATCGGCTGCCAGCGGTGGCAGCTCCGGCGAAGCCTGGCCGCCGCAGCGCTGTGCCTGGCTGCGATAGGTGTTGATCGACTGGACCAGTTGCGATTCGTCGGTAGCCAGGGCGGCGGTGGCAAACGCCAGGCCCGACGACAACGCCGCAACACGCAAAACGGATGGTAGAACGCGCATGAAAATCCCCCTTGAACGGACTGCGCCCATGATGCGCGATTTCGCCCCTTACAGGGCAACGGGTTTTTGCCGTTTGTGGGTCGTCTGATGGCGCGATTTGCCGGCTACAATTAAGCGAAGTCGGCCATCGACGCCCTACAGAGCCTGCCCATCATGCTGCGCCTCCCGTTGATAGCATCCTGCCTCGCCTTGACCTTGCTCGCAGGCCAGGTCATCGCTGATGACCAGGAGCAAAAAAAAGAAGTCGCGGTGGACAAGGCCCAGGTCCTGGAACAGAAAGCGGCCGAGAAGGGCGGTGAAGCTCCGGTGCCGAAAAAGGCCGAGACCATCACTCAGTCCGAAGTCCAGGCCGTCGACCCGGCGGGCACCGCGCCGATGGACGAGGCCATCACCTGCCTGGCCCGCTCCATTTACTGGGAGGCCAAAGGCAAGAACTCCGCCGACATGGAGGCCGTCGCCAGCGTGGTAATGAATCGCCTCGGGCACGAAGGCTTTCCGGATACGGTATGCGGGATCGTCAAGCAAGGCTCGGAAAAGCATGCCTGCCAGTTTTCCTGGTGGTGTGATGGCAAGCCAGACACGGCCCAGGAAGAAGCGCCTTACGCGATCGCCAAGGAAATCGCCAGAAAGGCGCTGAACAAGCAGCTACCGGATCGCACCCACGGCGCGATGTATTTCCATGACAGGACGGTGAAACCGAATTGGGCACATCAATACATCAAGACCGCCCAGGTCGGGCTGTTCACGTTTTACAAGCCCCATGACGGTTCGGCGAAGTAGCGCTTCTCGCTCAGACGTGACTCAGCGCAATGGCGAAAGACACCACGATCATGCAGGCAATCGCCAAATTGAAGTTCATGAGGAGTACGCCCGGAGCTGTTGGAGGTGCTGCCATGGTGAACAGGTCGGGTTGAAATGAAAAATTCACTTTGGTGATTTGTATGATCGAAAGAAATGATGGGTTCAAGGGCAAGATCAAAAGATCGCAGGCTTCGCCAGCTCCTACGCCGACCGGGTGTACGCGATCTCTGTAGGAGCTGCCGAAGGCTGCGATCCTTTGATTTTCAGCCTCGACTCAATAAGCCCGCCAATGCCCCGGCACCCACATCCACTGGTTGTGCCCCCAACGATAATGCCCGGCTACCCAGTGATAGCCCGGCGCAGGCATGACCGGCACGACTTCAACCAGCGGCGGTGGCCGATGCGGGCGTGCCGGCTCGACGATGCAGCCTGAGAGTGTGATCGCCAACAGGCTGGCGATTACGGTGGTTTTGATTACTCGAGACATCAGTGGATTCCTTAGTACTTGTGGGCCAATGCTTGAATGGCTGCCTCATGGCACCCAGGCGACCTGTAGCAGCTGGCGAAGCCTGCGTTCGACTGCGAAGCAGTCGTAAATCAGGCGACACGGTTCTACAGAAGACCTCGCGTTCAGGTTTCACGACTGCTGCGCAGTCGAACGCAGGCTTCGCCAGCTGCTACCAACAGCGCGGTGATTTGTGGGTTAGTTTTTGTTCGCGGCTTTAGCCTTGGCGTTACCTCGCGCATACAAGGAATCAGCGAGGGTTTGCCGCTCTTTGGCCGGCAATGTGGCGGCGAAGTCCGCCAGGTTGGCGTCGACCCTGGCCCGCAGCGTGATGTCGGCGTCACGGGCCTTGGCCAGGTCGCTGTCCAGCGCGGCGCGATCCAGCGTCGGCGCTTGCAGCTGACGCACCACGTCGAGCCGCGCATCGCGGCTGGCGGCGATCATCGTCTGATTCTCATCTCGAGTCTGGCGCAGCAACTGGCGCAGTTGATGGCGTTTGGCGGGCGGCAACTGCAACATCACCTGACGCACGCCGTGTTGCGGCAACACCAGCGCGGGTTTTGCCTGGCTGTGCCATTGATAGAAACCGCCGACCGCGCCGCCGATCAGGAACACGTTGAGCACTAGCGACACCGCCAGCAGGGCTTTGAAATGCTTGGGTGGCTGGGTCACTGGTCACTCTCCTCGGCGTTGATACTCATGACGATGTCGGCATCGCTTTGCTCAAAGATGCTGGGCAGTGCTTCGGATGAGCTCGACAGCGGCAGGCCCAATGAAACCACCAGCATCCCCGCCGCAATGCCTGCCAGGCCCGCGCCGACGAAACCGATACGTGACAGCCAGCCCGGATGCCGGCCCCAGAACGACGGCGGTGCGGCTGCTGGCGCTGATGCGACGATGCGCCGAATCAGCTCCGGCGTCGGTGCGGCGACCCGATGGCTATCGAGCAGGCCATCGAGCCAGCGCGCCTGGCTCAAGGCTTCAAGCAACTCGGGGGTGCCCTCGGCAAGCAATGCCTGAGCGCCGGCGCGCTCAGAGGCGGGCCAGCGTTGCAGGTCGGCGCCGTAGGCATCGGCCAGGTGAGTGAACCGTTCGGGCGTCATCGTTTTCCCCTCCTTAGGCACGCGGGGTCGTGGGCATCGACCAGTTGATTGCGCAGGTTGCGCCGTGCCCGCGACAGCAGGCTTTCCAGTGCATCGACGGTAATGTTCATCAGCGCCGCCGCCTCGATGTTCGACAGGTCCTGGTAATAAGTCAGCACGATGGCTTCGCGCTGGCGGTCGGGCAACGCGGCCAGTGCAGCCGCCATCAGTTCGTTGCGCGCGCTGGCTTCCAGTTGCTCTTCCGGCAGCGGCGCAGGGTCCACCGGCTCGGGCAACTCATCGATGTCTGGCAGGGGGTGTTCCTTGCGACTGCGCAAGCGGTCGTAGCACAGATTGAGCGCGACCCGATGCAACCAGGTGTCAAACCGTGCCTGCCCGCTGCGCCAGTTCGCGGCCTGTTTCCAGATCCGCAGAAAGCTTTCCTGAGCGACGTCTTTCGCTTCATCGGCATCACCCAGCAAACGACTGGCGAGTGCCAGCAGACGGGGCAGCTTGCGCGACACCATCTCGTTGACGGCCTGTGCCTCGTTGTTGCCGATACGGGCCAGCAACTCGACGTCCGGATCAGTTTCGTTCAAATGACAGCTCCCGGTCCGGTGGCGGGATCAGATTGTGCCGGGCAGGGAAGGGGACGAACCCGGTTCGTCCCGTGCCGATACACCCGTGGGCTCAACGTACCCAGCGCCCTTCGATCCAGTACCAGTTCGGTCCGCGCGCTTCCCAATGACCGGGCATCCAGCGCCCGCCGTGGTGCATCCGCTGCCAATGACCGGGCGCCCAGACATAACCGCGACCGTCCCAGCGCCAGTGGCCGTTATCCCAGGCATAGCCGGGACGTGCCATGGGCACCTGCTCCATGCGCACGGGCGGTGGTGCCTGGCGAATGATGATCTCGGGCTGAGCAAACACCGGCGTACTCGCCAGCGCAGCCAGCGCCAAAGGGACGAGCAATAAATGCCGCAACTTGATCAGGGGTGCACAACGTTCATGACAACTCCTCAAGGCTTGCATCCGAAAGTGGATGTTGCTGATGAGTTGAACGCCGGATCGGCAAAAAATCCGTCGCGGTGAATGTGAAATTTTTTTCAGGTTGGGGCGCGACGGACATTCGAGGGACGAGGCGTTCAATCAATAACCGCCAGCGCAGCGTTTTGTGCCGTGCAGTAACTATTGACCCAAGAGGAAACGACCATGTCCCGCTCTTTGAAACTGTTTGCCTGCGTAGCCGTATTTCTGACCTTGAACGGTTGCGTCTATTGGGGTCATCCGCACCGTTGCTGCTGGCGGTATGACGCTGTTGAGGTGCGTTAAAAACCCGGCAATCACCGGCCCTTGCGTATCAGCAGTAACAGCAACGACGCAGCGGCCAATACAGCCCCGGTCGTAAAGGTCCATTGCGAGCCTGAGGTTTCCCACAGCCAGCCCGCCAGAACGCTAGCGATCAACAGGCATGCGCCGCTGACCAGATTGAACAGACCGAACGCCGTGCCCCTGAGGTTTTCAGGCGCGGTGTCGGCGATCAGCGTCGCGAGAATGCCCTGGCTGAAACCCATATGCAGACCCCACAAGGCCACACCCAACAGCATCGTCGTGACCGAGTCGGAACGCGCCAGTACCAGATCCGCGAGGATCAGCAGCCCCATGCCGACGCAGAGCAGTGTCGTGCGGCTGATTCGGTCGGACAGCCAGCCGGCAGGGTAAGCCGACAGGGTGTAGAACAACGCCATGACCACCATCACTACTGGCACCCAAGTGATCGACAGACCGGTTTCTTGTGCTTTCAATACCAGAAAGGCTTCACTGAAACGGGCAAGGGTAAAGAGCCCGCCAACAGCGACGACCCACCAAAACCCGGGTGAAAAATCCCGCAGGACGTTCCAGTTGATCGGCGAGCGGAAGCGGTGTTTATCGCCAGCCTGTAACGGTTCTTTTACGCCACCGACAATCAGCACGACCGCGATGACCGCCGGGATCACGGCGAACCACAGCACGAGCTGGATTTGCCCAAGCCACAGCATCAGCACAATCGCCAGTACGGGACCCAGAATTGCGCCGACGGTATCCATCGATTGGCGCAGACCAAAGCAGGCGCCCCGGATCTCGGGCGGCGACACGTCGGCGACCAGGGCATCGCGCGGCGCGCCACGAATCCCTTTGCCGATCCGATCCAGAAAGCGTGCGGTGAACACCAGTTCTACTGAATGCGCCAGAGGGAAGAGCGGTTTTGACAGGGCGGCCAGGCCATAACCTATCAACAGCAGGCCTTTGCGCCGGCCGATAAAGTCGCTGATGGCGCCAGAGAATACTTTGACCAGCATCGCGGTTGCCTCGGCGATGCCTTCGATCACCCCGACGGTCAATGCACTGGCGCCTAAGGTGGTGACTAGAAACACCGGTAGCAGGCTGTGCACCAACTCGGACGACAGATCCATGAACAGGCTGACAAACCCCAGGGCCCAGACCGTGCCTGGAATATACAGGGGTGAATGCTCAGCCTTGGCGAGGTTTCTGTTCACGGTCAACCCTCAATGAACGTCAGGTACTCGTCAGTGTGGCAGGCAAACGCCATGTACTGGGAGTCGATAGATCATCGGGTTTCAGGCGTTGGAAAACATCATTGATCGGTGATTGTAAGAACAAGGGGCTGCGGCTAGACTCCAGCCCCATGAAACGCTATCTGCGGTTTTGCCTCATTTTCCTGATCAGCCTCGCGCTTCCCTTGAGTGGAATGGCGGGCGTTCGGGCACCCGCCGAACCTTGCCCGATGAAAGCCATGGGCATGTCGATGATGGGTGACATGGGCAAGGACTGCTGTCAGGACATGAGCATGCCGTCTGATCACGGCAAGCCGTGCAAGCCCGGTCAGGAGTGCAAGACCGGCGGCATGCTGCAAGTGTTCATCGCTAAACCCCCGTCACCTTGTTCAGCCCCGTGGTAGCGACGCTCTTTGTCGACGAGGCGCCTGTCCAGACCCCGTCCGGGGTATGGCGACCCCCGCGCATCTGATTCCTGTCCCCCGTTAAGCCCCGTTTCGCCTGCGCGAAATGGCGTTGCTGTGCGCTTTTTAAAAGCGCGCAGTGGATCCTTACAGGAATCATAGACATGAATCCCACGTGCTCCCGCACAAGGTGGCCGCTGGCGGCTGCCTTGGCGGCAAGCGTACTGGCTTTGCCGTGCGTTGCTGCCCCGTTGACCCTCGATGAAGCCTTGCGGCTGGCCGATAACAACGCGCCATCCCTCACCGCCGAGGCGCAAAAGCTCCAAGCGGCCAGAAGCGCCGCGATCCCAGCGGGTGAATTGCCCGACCCGAAGCTGCTGCTGGGCGTGCAGAACTTTCCGGTAGGCGGCCCTGACCGCGGAACCCTGGATCACGATTTCATGACCATGCAAATGGTCGGCGTGAAGCAGGAAATGCCCAACGGCGACAAACGTCGGGCGCGTACCGAAGTTGCCGAAGCAGCGGTTGATCTGGCGGCCGCCCAAGGCCGGGTCGAACGCCTGAACGTGCGCCAGGCCACGGCGTTGGCCTGGATCGGCAGTTACTCGGTTGAACTCAAGCAGGCGCTGTTCCAGCAGTTCTACCGCGAGAATCGACTGTTGAGCGACACCGTCCGCGCCCAGATCGCCAGTGGTCGCGCCCAGCCTGCCGATGCCGTCACGCCCAAGCAGGAAGCCGCGCAACTGGACGAACAGCAGGACCAGTTGCAGCTTGAGCGTGCCCAGGCCCGCGCCGCACTCAAACGCTGGATCGGCCCCGCCGCCAATGAGCAACCCACCGGCAACTGGCCGCAATGGCCCATCGATACCTTGGGTTACTCTCACAAACTTGAGCATCACCCGGCCCTGGCTGCGTTCGGTCCCATGACCCACGAAGCCCAGGCCAAAGTTCGCGAAGCCGAAGCCGACAAACAATCGGACTGGAGCTGGGAGCTCGACTACCAGAAGCGCGGACGTGAGTTCGGCGACATGGTCAGCGTGCAATTCACCTTCGATCTGCCGTTGTTCCCCGAGACCCGGCAAAACCCGAAGATCGCCGCCCGGCATGCCGAGCTCAATCAACTGGAAGCCGAGCGCGAGGCACAACTGCGTGAGCACACCGAGCAACTGGAAACACAACTGGCCGACTACCAGCGCCTCGACCGCGCCGCGCGGCGAACTCAGGAAAGCCTGCTGCCGTTAGCCAAGGAAAAAGCCGAATTGACCCTGGCCAGTTATCGCGCCGGTAAAGGTGATTTGTCGGCAGTGGTCGCCGCCCGGCGTGAACTGATCGACGCGCAGATGAAACAGATCGACGTCAACCAACAGAAAGCGCTGACCAGCGCCCGGCTGTATTTCGCCTACGGGGAGGCTGGCCAATGAGCCTTTATAAAGGTGTTCTGTGGGTCGGTTTATCATTGGCATTGGGGGCTGTCGGCGGCTATTGGCTGGCACACAAACCCGTATCGGTCGAGGCGGCGTCCAAGGCTCAGGACGAGCGCAAGGCCCTGTATTGGTACGACCCGATGTACCCGCAGCAGAAATTCGACAAACCCGGAAAATCGCCCTTCATGGACATGAAACTGGTACCGCGCTACGCCGACGACGCGGCGGACACCGGCGCGATCCAGATTGATCCGCGCGTGACCCAGAACCTCGGCGTTCGCCTGGCTACGGTTACCCGTGGCGCACGGGCGTCCAGCGTCGAAGCGTCAGGGCTGCTGGCCTACAACGAACGCGAAGTGGCGGTGATTCAGGCGCGCGCACCGGGGTTCGTCGAGCGGGTGTATGCCTTGGCGCCGGGGGATGTACTCAAGGCGGGCGCGCCGTTGGCGGACATTCTGGTGCCGGAATGGGCGGCGGCTCAGGAGGAGTTTCTGGCGCTCAAGCGCATGGGTGATGCCGGGCTGCTGGCCGCGGCACGCCAGCGTCTGCGTCTGACCGGCATGCCGGCGGCGCTGATTGCCGAGGTTGAACGCAGTGGCAAGGTTCATGTGAATCAGACCCTCACCACGCCGATTGCCGGTGCGTTGCAGGAACTGAATGTGCGGGCCGGCATGACGTTGGCTGTCGGCGAGACGCTGGCGCGGGTCAATGGCCTGAGCAGCGTCTGGCTGGCCGTGGCGGTGCCGGAATCACTTGCCGGTTCGGTGCAGGTCGGTCAGACGGTCGAGGCCAGACTGGTGATGTACCCGGACGTCACCCTTCGCGGCAACGTCAGCGCAATCCTGCCGCAAACCACGGCCGACAGCCGCACCGTCAGCGTGCGGGTAGAGCTGCCTAATCCTGACGGCCGCTTGCGTCCGGGCCTGACGGCGCAGGTGCGCATGAGCAATACGGACGGACAATCGGTGCTTTGGGTCCCGAGCGAGGCGTTGATTCGCACCGGCAAGCGGGTGCTGGTGATGCTTGCTGAAGACGGGGGGCGCTACCGTCCGGTCGAGGTGCAGGCAGGATCGGAAAACGCGGGCCGAACCGTCGTGCTCAAGGGGCTGGAGGAGGGGCAGAAGGTCGTCAGCTCGGGGCAGTTCCTGCTCGATTCCGACGCCAGCCTCAAAGGCATTGGCGTCCAGCCCCTGGATAACACCGGAGGCCAGCCATGATTGCCGCACTGATCCGCTGGTCTGTGGCCAACCGTTTTCTGGTGCTGCTGGCGACCCTGTTCGTCACGGCCTGGGGCGTGTGGTCGGTTCAAAGTACGCCCATCGATGCGCTGCCGGACCTGTCCGATGTGCAGGTGATCATCCGCACACCCTACGCCGGCCAGGCGCCGCAAATCGTCGAGAACCAGGTGACCTACCCGCTGGCGACCACCATGTTGTCGGTGCCGGGGGCGAAGACGGTGCGCGGTTATTCGTTTTTCGGCGACAGCTTTGTCTACGTGCTGTTCGAGGATGGCACCGACCTGTACTGGGCACGCTCGCGGGTGCTGGAGTATTTGAGCCAGGTCCAGAGTCGCTTGCCGGCCAGCGCCAAACCGGCGCTGGGGCCGGACGCCACCGGGGTCGGCTGGATCTATCAGTACGCCTTGGTGGATCGCAGTGGCGGACATGACCTGGCGCAACTGCGGGCCCTGCAGGACTGGTTCCTCAAGTTCGAGCTCAAGACCCTGCCCAACGTCGCGGAAGTCGCCACCGTCGGCGGTATGGTCAAGCAATATCAGGTGCTGCTCGACCCACTGAAAATGGCCACGCTGGGGATCACTCAGGCCCAGGTGACCGAGGCCATCGGCAAGGCCAATCAGGAAACCGGCGGCGCCGTGCTGGAGATGGCGGAGACCGAATACATCGTGCGCGCTTCAGGTTATCTGAAGACCCTCGATGATTTTCGCGCCATTCCCCTCAAGCTCGGTGTCGGCGGCGTGCCCGTGACCCTCGGTGAGGTGGCAACGATCCAGGTCGGCCCGGAAATGCGCCGTGGCATCACCGAGCTCGATGGCCTGGGCGAGACGGTCGGCGGGGTGGTGATCCTGCGCAGTGGCAAGAACGCCCGGGAAACCATTGCTGCGGTCAAAACTAAACTTGATCAACTGAAGAGTAGCCTACCGCCCGGCGTGGAGATCGTCACCACCTACGACCGCAGCAAGTTGATCGACCGCGCTGTGGAAAACCTCAGCCATAAACTGATCGAGGAATTCATCGTCGTTGCACTGATCTGCGGGATCTTCCTCTGGCATCTGCGCTCGGCGCTGGTGGCGATCATTTCGCTGCCGGTGGGGGTGTTGATCGCATTTATCGTCATGCGTCATCAAGGGATCAACGCCAACATCATGTCCCTGGGCGGGATTGCGATTGCCATCGGCGCCATGGTCGACGCTGCCGTGGTGATGATCGAGAACGCCCACAAGAAGATCGAGGCCTGGCACCGGCATCATCCGGGGGAAGAACTGAAGGGCGAGCGGCATTGGCAGGTGATGACCGACGCGGCCGTGGAGGTCGGGCCGGCGCTGTTTTTCTGCCTGTTGATCATCACGTTGTCGTTTATTCCGGTGTTTACGCTGGAGGCGCAGGAAGGGCGGCTGTTCGGTCCGTTGGCGTTCACCAAGACCTACGCCATGGCGGCAGCGGCGGGGTTGGCGGTGACGCTGGTGCCGGTGTTGATGGGTTATTGGATTCGCGGACGGATCCCGGATGAACAGCAGAACCCGTTGAACCGTTGGTTGATCAGGGTCTACCAACCGGCGCTGGACGCCGTGCTGCGTTGGCCGAAAGTCACCCTGTTGGTGGCGTTGCTGGTGTTTGTCAGTGCGCTGTGGCCGATGTCGCGCCTGGGCGGCGAGTTTCTTCCGCCTCTGGACGAAGGTGACTTGCTCTACATGCCTTCGGCGCTGCCGGGTTTGTCGGCGCAGAAAGCTGCGAAACTGCTGCAACTGACCGATCGCTTGATCAAGACCGTGCCGGAAGTCGAACACGTTTTTGGCAAGGCCGGTCGTGCCGAAACCGCGACCGACCCGGCACCGCTGGAGATGTTCGAAACCACCATCCAGTTCAAACCCCGTGATCAGTGGCGTTCGGGGATGACCTCGGAAAAACTCGTGGAAGAACTGGACCGGGTGGTTCGGGTGCCGGGGCTGACCAACCTCTGGATTCCGCCGATCCGCAACCGTATCGACATGCTCGCCACCGGGATCAAGAGCCCCATTGGGGTCAAGGTCGCCGGCAACGATCTGGCGCAGATCGATGCCGTCACCCAGGCTGTCGAACGTGCGGCCAAAGACGTACCAGGGGTCAGTTCGGCGCTGGCCGAACGCTTGACCGGCGGGCGCTACATTGATGTCGATATCAACCGTCAGGCGGCCGCTCGCTACGGCCTCAACATTGCCGATGTGCAAGTGATTGTCTCGGGAGCTATTGGCGGTGAAAACGTCGGCGAAACCATTGAAGGCCGTGCGCGTTTCCCGATCAACGTGCGTTACCCCCGTGAGTGGCGTGACTCGGTGGGCGTGCTGGAGCAACTGCCGATCTCCACGCCGCTGGGCAGTCTGATCACCCTTGGCACGGTGGCGAAGGTCGTGGTCACGGACGGCCCGCCGATGCTCAAGAGCGAAAACGCCCGACCGTCCGGCTGGGTGTACATCGACGTACGCGGGCGGGACATCGCTTCAGTGGTCGCTGACTTGCGCCGGGTCGTCAGCGAGCAGGTCAAGCTGCAGACGGGCATGAGCCTGAGCTACTCCGGGCAGTTCGAGTTTCTGGAACGGGCCAACGCTCGGCTCAAACTGGTCGTACCGGCCACGCTGCTGATCATCTTTGTGCTGCTGTACCTGACGTTCGCCCGGTTCGACGAGGCGTTGCTGATCATGGCCACGCTGCCGTTCGCGCTGGCGGGCGGCGCCTGGTTCCTCTATGGGCTGGGGTTCAATTTGTCGGTGGCCACCGGGGTCGGTTTCATTGCATTGGCCGGGGTGTCTGCCGAGTTTGGCGTGATCATGCTGCTCTATCTGAAGAACGCCTGGGCCGAGCGTGAAGACGCGGGCGAGCGTACCGATTCGGGGCTGGTGGCGGCCATCCGCGAGGGCGCAGTGCAGCGGGTTCGTCCCAAGGCCATGACCGTGGCCGTCATCATCGCCGGTCTGTTACCGATCCTGCTGGGCAGCGGCACCGGCAGCGAAGTCATGAGCCGCATTGCCGCGCCGATGGTCGGCGGGATGGTTACCGCGCCGTTGTTATCCCTGTTTGTCATCCCGGCTGCGTATCGCTTGATGCGCCGCCGTCAGTTGTTTGTTAAACCCACTCTTGCTGAAGGAAATATCCAATGAAACTGACTCTGATTGCCGTAGCAAGTACCGTCGTTGCGCTGTCTTTTGCTGTCCATGCCGAGGACATGCCGGGGATGCCAGGGATGAAGATGGACGACGCACCGATGAAACAGCCGGCCACGCAAGCACCGGTGGCCAAGGCTGCCGGGACGGTGGAGGCGATTGATAGTGAGAAGCACACGGTCACCATCGCCCACGGCGCAGTACCGGCGGTGCAATGGCCGCCCATGATCATGGGATTTCGGGCCACCGAAGCGCAATTGGCTGGGGTGAAGGTCGGGGATCAGGTGAACTTCGAGTTTCAACTGGCGGGATCGACAGCGACCCTCGTGTCGATTGATTTAGCGAAGTAACGTGACATCAGCCAGCGGCGCGAACCAGGTTCGCGTCGCTGGTTGAGCGGTTTTACAGTTCCATGCCCAGGAAAATCAGGGTATTGCCGTGAGCCTCAACCGCCGCGCGCTGGTTATAGCTGTCGCGGTGCGAGCAGTTGAAGCCGTGCTCGGCTTCCGGATACACGACGATTTCAACGTTGTCGTTGGTGTCGAAGCGCTCGGCGATTTTCTCCACGGCTTCCAGTGAAATGTGGCTGTCTGCTTCACCGAAGTGCATCAGCAACGGCACTTCGATTTCATCGGCACGGTCCAACTGGTTCTGGATACCGCCGCCGTAATAGGCGATGGCCACATCGACGAAACCGTTGGCGGCAGTGTGGTACGAAAGCAAGCCGCCGAAGCAGTAGCCGATGGACGCGATGCCGCCATCCAGGCCCGGTTGGGCTTGCAGGGCATCGATGGCCAGCTTGATGTCGGCCTGAGCTGCATTCACGTCGGTGGCATTCATCAGCTCGACAGCACGTTTCCAGCCGGCTTCGTCGTAGCCCAGTTCGATGCGCGGGCCGCTGCGCCAGAACAGATCCGGTGCGATCACCAGGTAGCCGTCGGCGGCGTATTGCTCGGCGACCGAGCGGATGTGTTCGTTGACGCCGAAAATCTCCTGGATCAACACGATCCCCGGGCCTTTTTGGGTATGGGGGATGGCCAGGTAAGCGCCGAATTTGCCTTCGGGGCTATTGATCTCGATCCATTGGGTGGTCACGCTCATGGTGGCTCCTGTCTTCGCAGTGGGGGAGGTTGCAGCTTATTAAGCGGGTGTGTCAGTCAGTGTGACAGTGCCCTGGGCAAGTTCACCCAATGTAGACCAATCGGCTGGCCAGTGAACAGCCGCCGTTTCAACCACCGTCACCATAACCTGCCTGAACACAGCACTTCCAACCACCCCTCCATACCCCTGTGGGAACGAGCCTGCTCGCGAAGAGGCCGGGACATCCAGCATCAATGTTGCCTGACAGGCCGCTTTCGCGAGCAAGCCCGCTCCCACAGTAAAATGATGGGCTGCACACTCTCGGTGGCTGGCACATAACCCGGTGGGAGCGGGCTTGCTCGCGAAGGGGCCGGCACAAGCAATATCAATGTTGACTGACAGAACGCTATCGCGAGCAAGGGATCAGTGCTGAAGGGCACTGCAACATTCCCCCACAAAACTGTGATTTACCCCGCACCAGCGGCGTCTAGCGTCTGTGACCCCGCAATCCCTTGGGGCGAGACTTCGGAACCCGGCATGCAAGCGCTGTTGAACGAGATTCTTGACGCAGTTCGGCCCCTGATCGGCCAGGGCAAGGTGGCTGACTATATTCCCGCCCTCGGCACCGTGCCGGCCAATCAACTGGGGATTGCCGTGTATGGCAATGACGGCGAGCTGTACTGCGCCGGCGACGCGGATACGCTGTTCTCGGTGCAGAGTATTTCCAAGGTGTTCAGCCTGGTGCAGGCCATCGAACACTCTGGCGAAGCGATCTGGGAACGTTTGGGCCACGAGCCGTCCGGCCAGCCGTTCAACTCGCTGGTGCAGCTGGAATTCGAACGCGGCCGCCCGCGCAATCCGTTCATCAACGCCGGGGCGCTGGTGATCTGCGACATCAACCAGTCACGTTTCGCCGCGCCGGCCCTGTCGATGCGCGATTTTGTCCGGCGCTTGTCCGGCAATCCGCAAGTCATGGTGGACGGCAAGGTTGCCGAATCCGAATACCAGCACCGCGCTCGCAACGCCGCCATGGCGTACCTGATGCAGTCGTTCGGCAACTTCCACAATGACGTCGAAGCTGTGCTGCGCAGCTATTTCAGCCACTGCGCGCTGCGCATGAGTTGCGTGGACCTGGCGCGAGCGTTCTGCTTCCTGGCCAACGACGGTTTCTGCAAACACAGCGGCGAACAAATCCTCACCGCCCGCCAGACCCAGCAGGTCAACTCGATAATGGCCACCAGCGGCCTCTACGACGAAGCCGGCAACTTCGCTTACCGCGTCGGCTTGCCCGGCAAGAGCGGTGTCGGCGGCGGGATCGTCGCGGTGGTGCCGGGGCAGTTCACCGTATGCGTCTGGTCGCCGGAATTGAACGCTGCCGGCAACTCGCTGGCCGGGATGGCGGCGCTGGAATTGTTGAGTCAGCGGATCGGCTGGTCGGTGTTCTAACGCGGTGTGGGCGGCGTCGGTAATGACGCTTCGGGAAATTTGCTATACATTTTCCGGCCGCCCCCTGCCTGGTGAAACCGCTTCATGTCCCTGATGCTCGAACGTCTCGTCGCTGGTACGCCGATCCCTTTTGCCGGTAACCGTGTCTCTGTGGTCAGCCCCGAATTGGCGGCACGTTTTCAGCCCGGTGACCATCTGCTGGTGGAGCAGGTCAGCGGCGAGTTGTTGCTGATTCCGGTGGTGGACCAGCAAGCGGCGGCGGTGGCGATTGAGCGGGCGCAAGCGGCGTTTACCGCGATGTCGGCGGTGTCGGATGAAGCCATCAGCGAGTTCTTTGGCCGGTTTGCCGAGCGCCTGGAAACCCCGGCCTGCTGGGCCTTGATAGAAGCCGCCAACCTGGCCGATATCGAACGGGCCAAGGCCCGTGGGCGTTCGACCACGCGGTTGCTGGCCGACGAACGCATGCGCCGCGACATGATTGCTGGCCTGCGTGCCTGGCGCGATGCGGCGGCCACCCGCGGCAAAGTCATCAGTTGCGTCGAACATGACGGCTGGAAAGTCGAGCAAGTGGTGGCGCCGCTGGGCATCGTTGCGTTCGTCTTCGAAGGCCGGCCGAACGTCTTTGCCGACGCCGCTGGCGTACTGCGCACCGGCAACACCGCCGTACTGCGCATTGGCAGCGATGCCTTGGGCACCGCACGAGCCATCGTCACCCACGCCTTGAACCCGGCGCTGGCTGAGGTCGGGTTGCCGGTGGGCGCGGTGTCGCTGGTTGAAAGCATCAATCACGCGGCCGGTTGGGCGATGTTTGCCGACCGACGTTTGTCGTTGGCCGTGGCCCGGGTTCGGGTCGGGCTGTCAGTCAACTGGGCAGCATCGCCCAACAGGCCGGCACCGCCGTCAGCCTGCACGGCACCGGCGGTGCCTGGCTGATCGCCGATCAAGGCGCCGACGCCACGCGTTTTGCCGCCGTGGTGCGCAACTCGCTGGATCGCAAAGTCTGCAACACCCTGAACGTCTGCCTGATCCAGCGTAATCGCGCCGCTGAGCTGGTGCCGCTGTTTCTCGATGCGCTGCAACAGGCTGGGACTGCCCGTGGTCAGGGCTGCAAATTGCACATCGTCGAAGGCAGCGAGTCGTACCTGCCGAGCGATTGGCAGGGCGCCAGCGTTGAGGTCTATCGCGCCGAAGGCTATGTGACCGAAGCATTGGCCGAGCCGCTGACGGAGGATCAATTGGGCCGCGAGTGGGAATGGGAAGAAACCCCGGAAGTCAGCCTGAAAATCGTCGACGACCTGGACCAGGCCATCACGCTGTTTAACCGCTACAGCCCGCAATTCACCGTGTCGCTGATCAGTGAAAACGCCGAGGCTCATGAGCGTTTCTACAACGCGGTGAATGCGCCATTTGTCGGCAACGGCATCACCCGTTGGGTCGACGGCCAGTACGCGTTGAACAAGCCGGAACTGGGGCTTTCGAACTGGGAAAGCGGTCGCCTGTTCGCTCGCAGCGCGATTCTTTCCGGCGATGGTGTGTTCACCATTCGCAGCCGCATGACCCAGATAGATTTGTCAGTCAAACGCTGAATGCTCCGGCCGCGAACCACAGGCGCACTATAATTGATGTGTCTGTGTTTGCGTGACGGAGGGCTGCACCATGAAACTTCATTCCTTTGAACAGTATTCTCATGACTTGGCTATGGTCGCTCACGATACATGGCTGACTGCCAGGGTGAAGTCGGCCCTGACCAAGGCCGAACCGACCTTTGGCTTGCATATCCACGTCAAAACCCATGGCGGCGAAGTGCTGCTGAGCGGCATGGTCGACACTCATCGACAAAGTGAGCAGGCAGTTGATCTGGCCCGCTCGGTTCAGGGTGTCATCGACGTCGATACCAGTGGCTTGCGCACGCATGTGTTCAAACCGGGCAGTCCTGACGAATGAGCCAGGCGATCAGCGGGAAAACTTCCTGGCCCCAGCCACACAAAGGATCACCGCAACGGTGATCCCCAGCATGCCCAGGCTGACCTGCTCGTGCAGTAGCGTGGCGGCCAGCGCCAAGCCAAAAAACGGTTGCAGCAACTGAAGCTGGCCCACGGCGGCAATTCCGCCTTGGGCCAGCCCGCGATACCAGAAAACGAAACCGATCAGCATGCTGAACAGCGACACATACGCCAGGCTCAGCCAGGCCGGTGTGCTGACTGTCGAAAACGACGCGGGCAGCAAAAACCAGCTCAGCGCCGCCATCACCGGCAACGACATCAGCAGTGCCCAACAAATCACCTGCCAGCCGCCGAGGGTTCTCGACAGTTTCGCCCCTTCGGCATAACCAAGCCCGCAGACCACCACCGCCAGCAGCATCAGCAGGTCGCCCTTGGGAGAGGCGGCCAGTCCTTTAGAGACCGCATAACCGACCACCAGCAAACTGCCGAGGATCGAGAATAGCCAGAAGGCGGGTTTTGGCCGCTCGCCACCGCGCAGTACCCCGAACACCGCGGTGGCCAGCGGCAGCAGGCCGATAAAGACGATGGAGTGCGCAGAGGTCACGTATTGCAGGGCCAGCGCGGTCAACAGCGGAAACCCGACGACCACGCCCAGCGCGACGACGATCAGCGGTACAAGCTGATGCCGGGCCGGGCGCTTTTCCTTGAACAGCCATAAAAGGCACAGCGCAAGTACACCGGCAATGGTCGCGCGCGCCACCGTCAGAAACACCGGGTCGAACTCCAGCACCGCTACCCGGGTGGCCGGTAGCGAGCCGCTGAAGATCAGCACACCGATCAGTCCATTGAGCCATCCGCTGCTGCTTTTCCCCAGTGTGGGGCTGTTCAGGTTCGAGGTACGTTCCATCGGGTTCACATTCCGGGCAAAGTGTCGGGTTGCGTTAAGCGCATCCTATGACTGAGTATCAAGACAATCAAAAAATTGTCATGGATACATTCCCTATGCCGCGCTCCCGGTACAAGTCGTTGGTTGACCGTTTTGCCGCCGATATCCGATCAGGACAATTGCCGCCCGGCACACGCTTGCCGACGCACCGGCAGCTCGCGGCGACGGAAGGTCTGGCGTTGGTCACGGCCAGTCGGGTTTATGCCGATCTGGAAGGCATGGGGTTGGTCAGCGGGGAAACCGGTCGCGGTACGTTTGTCCGGGAGACGGCGCTGCCGCCGAGTCTGGGCGTGCATCAGCCGAGCGTTGTCGCGGGGATGATGGACCTGAACTTCAATTATCCGTCGTTGCCGGGCCAGGCCGATCTGTTGCGTACGGCCTTGCGCCAGTTGGCGTTGTCCGGTGATCTGGAAGCCCATCTGCGCTACCAGCCTCACGCCGGGCGCTTGCATGAACGGGCTTCGGCGGCGCGGCATCTGCGCAGTCGCGGCTTGAACGTGGCGGCTGAACAGGTGCTGATCGTCAGCGGTGCCCAGCACGGATTGGCGGTGACGATGATGGCGTTGCTGCAACCCGGCGATGTGATTGCCGCCGATGCCTTGACCTACCCAGGGTTCAAGGTGCTGGCCGAAGCGCTGCATCTGGAAGTGGTGCCGATCCCGGTCACCGACACCGGGTCTGATCTCGTAGCCCTGGAAAAACTCTGCCGAAGCCGTTCGGTGCGGGCCGTCTACAGCATGCCGACCCTGCATAACCCGTTGGGTTGGGTGATGGCCGCCGATCAGCGCGAGCACCTGGTGTCGATTGCGCGCCAGCATGACCTGCTGATCATTGAGGACGCCGCTTACGCGTTTCTGGCTGAGGCACCACCACCTCCGTTGGCTGAGTTGGCGCCCGAAAGGACGGTCTACGTGACCGGTTTATCCAAAAGTATTGCTACCGGGTTGCGCGTCGGTTTCGTCGCCGCGCCAGCGTCAAGGGTGCCGGCGCTGGAGCGCACGATCAGGGCGACGACCTGGAATACCCCAGGGTGATGACGGCGATTGCCACGGCCTGGCTGGACGATGGCACTGTCACGCTGCTGGAAACGCAAAAACGCGCCGATGCCCAGGCCCGACAGGCCGTGGCCGACGAGGTGCTGAGCGGGCTGCGTTACGTTCGTCATCCGTCTTCTTACTTTGTGTGGCTGCCCTTGTCGGAAGAGGCAAGGGCGGACCAGATCGCCATGGCATTGCTGCAAGAGCAGGTGTCGGTGTCGACGGCCGAACCTTTTACGACTTCAGTGCATGTACCACACGCGATCCGCTTGGCCCTTGGCTCGGTGGACATGCACACGCTTCGACAAGCGCTGATGAAAGTGAAGCGGGTGGTCGGGGCTTATTCATAGCGCTTCAGGCTGGTATTCAGGCGACTGCGAGGCCTTGGCGTGCACCGCGCAGGTGGTCGGATGCTCAACCAGCGAGACAAAGCTGCGGCTGTCGGCGTCCAGCGCATCGATCGAACCGGTCTCGATGTCGTACACCCAGCCGTGCAGGCTCAACTGACCTTTTTCCTGGGCCAGACGCACGCTCGGGTGGGTCTGGATGTTGGCGAGCTGGGCGATCACGTTCTCGCGCACCATCGAACTGACCTTGGCCGCTTCATTGGCGTGAGGGCGCGACTCGTTGATGACCTTTGCCGATTCGGCGTGTTGCAACCAGCCGCTGACGGCGGGCAAGTGGTCCATGCATTTGCACTTGGCGACGGCGGTCATGGCGCCGCAATCCGAATGGCCGCAGATCACGATGTCGGTGACGCCGAGCACGGCGACCGCGTATTCAACCGTGGCCGACACACCCCCCGGATGCGGGCTGTAGGACGGCACGATGTTGCCGGCGTTGCGGATCACAAACAGTTCGCCGGGTTCTTGCTGGGTCAGCAGTTCAGGCACTACGCGGCTGTCGGAACAGGTGATGAACAAGGTGCCGGGGTGCTGGGTGGTGGCCAGGTGTTTGAACAAGTCAGTGCGTTGTGGAAAGGCTTCGTTCTGGAACTTCAAAAAACCGTCGATGAGCGCTTTCATGCTTGCTTCCTCAAAAGTGATAAACCGTGGCGACTCAGTTCGAGCAACCGGTACCGAATTCGCTGTATTGCAAAATATGCGTGACGCCTTTGGAGTCGAGGTAGGTCATCTCCACCGGTGCCGGGCCGCAGACATCGGCGACCGGGGTGATGTTGACGACCCGGGCGATGTCCAGGTCCATGCCGTACTGGTAGGCAACGGCACCGTCCTGGGCGTGAGCCTGGGCTGCCAGGCCGGCGATCAGCGACAGGGCGAAAAGAATTTTTTTCATGGGGCATCCTCCAGATGATGTTGGTGAATGAACTGTATTTGGGGTGGTTGGCCCACACGCTGAGTGCGGGCCGGTACTGATTTAGAAAGGACGCAGTGGCAGGAACTTGCCGTCCAGGGTGATCACGGCGCGGGAGCCGCCTTCCGGATCTTCGACTTTCTTCATGTCGAGCTTGAAGTTGATCGCGCTGATGATGCCGTCGCCGAATTGCTCATGAACCAGGGCTTTCAACGTAGTGCCGTAGATCTGGATCATTTCGTGGAAACGGTAAATTGTCGGGTCGGTCGGCACACCCGACAGGCTGCCGCGCAGCGGGATGATTTGCAGACGGGCGATGCTGTCAGCGTCCAGGTCCAGCTTCTCGCCGACCACTTTGGCGGCGGCTTCCGGCAGCGGGTGCTGGCCGAGCAGGGCGGCGGTGACGTAAGCCAGGCCGAGGCCGGTGCCGTCAGTCAGGTCCTGCCAGGACAGGTTTTTGCGGGCCTTGGCATCAAGGATCGAAGTGGTCAGGGCCAGACTCTGGTCGTTGTAAGCGTGGGACTGTTGCATGGTGTGACTCCTATCGGGTTGAGCTATCGGGTGGTTGCTGTGTGTGGAGCAATCTTCTGCCGATTTACTCATAGCGTCCAAGATCGATATACAATGTTGCGCATAAGCACAGCCTATAGATGGAATGTCCCCATGCTGCTCCGACATCTGCGTTACTTGATCGCGGTCGCCGATAACGGCGGCTTCACCCGCGCAGCCGAAGCGCTGCATGTTTCTCAGCCAACCCTGTCCCAGCAAATCCGCCAACTGGAAGAAACCCTGGGCGTGACCTTGTTCGACCGCACCTCGCGCACGGTCAAACCCACCGATGCGGGCGCGGCCTACATCGAATGCGCGCGGCGGGTGCTGGTGGAACTGGAGGCGGGCAAGCGTGCGCTGCATGACGTCAAGGACTTGTCTCGCGGCACCTTGCGCCTGGCCATGACGCCGACGTTCATGGCGTACCTGGTGGGGCCGTTGGTGCGCGATTACACAGCACGATTCCCAAACATCCACCTGGAGATTTTCGAGCTGTCCATGGACGGCATCGAGGCCGGGCTGGCGGACGACTCACTGGATATCGCCATTGCCTTTACGCCAGTCAGAAGCCCCGAGATCGAGTGCATCCCGGCGTTTATAGAGACGTTGGGGATTGTGGTCGGGCGTGATCATCCGTTGTTTGAAAGCCAGGGCGCGCTGGCGCCGAGCGAGGTGGCGCAACTGGAGTTCGCGTTGCTGGCGCCGGAGTTCATTACCCGATCGTCCATCGACGAATACTTCCGCCAGCAAAGCATCACGCCCAAAGTGGTGATCGAGGTGAATTCGGTGAGCACCTTGCTGGAGGTGATTCGCCATACGGCGGTCGCGACTATTTTGCCTGAGGCGATTGCCACCGAGGATCGAGCGTTGCGCAAGATTCCGCTGCAGGGTGAAGCGCCGCAGCGGGGGCGGCGTTGTTGCGTCGTCGCAATAATTACCACAGTGCTGCGGCGCTGGCGTTTGTTGAGCGGGTGCTGGGAACAGCGCTTTCCTGATCACCACAAATCCAATGTGGGAGCGGGCTTGCTCGCGAAAGCGGTGGGTCAGTCGACAATGATGTTGAAGTTGATGGCCCCTTCGCGAGCAAGCCCGCTCCCACAGGGATTCAGGGTGTCTATTGGTCTTGTGTGAAAACCCAGGCATAAAAAAGGGCCTGCTCCTTGATGGGAGCAGGCCCTTTTTCAATCTTGCTCAGTAGAACCGATCAATCACCTGAACTTCGTTCTGGTTCTGCATCGAGGCCCACGCCTGTTTCAGCGTTTGCAGAACATTACCGATGAAGTCCCTGTCAGCGGCGGCTTTCTTGCCGACATAACCCTGGCCGCGACGGTACATCTTCAGTCGGGCCAGCAAGTCCTGGTTGTTCTGGTCGAACTCTGCTTCGTGAGCATGGGGCGACAGGCTGTCCATGTGCACCTGGCCCGACTTGCTGATCCACAGGATATGGCTGTCGTGGCTGTCTTTCTGCGCAGCGAACATACGAGCCAGTTCATCGATAGTAGGTTGATTGTTCAGATTCATAGTAAGCCCCTTGACCATTTGGTGATCTTTCAAAGTTGATTCGCTAATACAGGTAGCCCATCGGTTAGTTGATCCCTGGCACCGAAACCAGGACGTCAGCGGTCAGCCGTCAAATTGACGGGGTCTCGCGTCTGTTGCATGTAGTCGTGTTGAATAACTGCTACGCAATAGCGTCACAACGAAGAGAAGCGGCGAAAACCTGGAGGCCAATGCCGACGTTTCAGGGTCGGCCACAAGCTTCATGAGAACGTTTCGCCAGCGTTTCTCGTCCTTGTACTGGACGTTCGGGCCAGGTCAGCTTCTTCAATCTGCCTTGTGGGCAGCGTGTATCCGGGAAAAACAGCTCGGCGGTCAGACGAGCTTGCTCAAACATGTTGCCTGTTCTCCCGATCGGGGAGACGTCTGCATCATGCAAGGGCAAATCGACGGCGTCAACGGTTATGTAGTGATTATTTTTAGTCACTACATATTGTCGGACAAAGTGGTTTTGGCATTAGGAAAGGGTGTCTGGAGCCCGGCGGTTGGGCGTTTCGAAGCGGTAGAACGTGCAGGGATAGCCGTCTACCGTCTGTTGATGCGTTGTGAGATTTTCCTGCGCAAGGGCCGGGATCACCTTTGCCCAAAACAGCCGTGCAGGCTGGTTCGCATCGATGTGGAAAATTTGCCATTGACCGGGGAGCCGGCTCAAGAGGGTGGATGCGACAAACTTCGCGACGCCTTGGCCACGAAAGCGTCGGCTGACAAAAAAGTAGCCAATGTTGAACTCGGCACCGGGCACGTGGGTTTCATTATCCACGGTCACAAATCCGGCCAGCTCTCCATCGACTTTGATCAAAAACGGCCGCGTCGCCGGTTTTCGCCAGTAATCCAGCTTCGGCTGAATGTTGAACAAACCCTGGTCGCCAAGCTTCAGCGGCAGCCACTCGCTGAAGTCGTACATGTAGAACTGCATCAGGTTTTCAATCGTCTCCAGTTCGTCGCGTTGCGCGGCGTGAAGTTCTATGAGAGGCATGGCGCAAGCGCTCGGTCCAGGCACGTTCTTTGTAGCAGCTGGCGAAGCCTGCGTTCGGCTGCGAAGCAGTCGTAAAACCTGAGGGCGAGTTCTGCCTGACACACTGCGGTGTCTGATTTCACGACTGCTTCGCAGCCGAACGCAGGCTTCGCCAGCTGCTACAGATCGCGTTATAGCTATGAGGCATGGCATGGCTCCTGATGTCGCGGGCCGTCCCTGGACCGCACAAGTTCACTCAGTGGGGCGCGAAGTCGTACTTGCCACCCTTTTTCAAGGCGGTGATGTAGGCCGGGCGCGCCTGGAAGCGCTCGATCCAGGCCGCTACATGAGGGTAGTCGCGCAGCTTGCCCTGGGCCCTGGCGATTTCGCCGATGAAACTCATCTGGATGTCGGCGGCGCTGAATTCATCACCCAGCAGGTAATCGGACTGGCTCAGGGCGGTGTCGAGGTAGCTCAGGTAGTTGGCCACTTCCGAATTGATCCGCGGATGCAATGGTGCACCGGCCTCACCCAGCTTGCCGACATACAGATTCAGCATCAGCGGCAGCATCGCCGAGCCTTCGGCGAAGTGCAGCCATTGCACGTATTGATCGTAGGCGGCGATGGATGGATCAGGTTGCAGGCGACCCTGGCCGTGACGGCGAATCAGGTAGTCGATGATCGCGGCGGACTCGATCAGCTTCTGCGAGCCATCCTCGATTACCGGCGATTTGCCCAAGGCATTGATCGCTTTCAACTCTGGCGGCGCGAGGTTGGTTTTCGGGTCGCGCTGGTAGAGCTTCAGTTCGTAGGGGATCGCCAGTTCTTCCAGCAGCCAGAGGATGCGCTGGGAGCGGGAGTTGTTCAGGTGGTGGACGATGATCATGGTCGGTGCCTTTTCAGAAAGTAGGGCGATCGCCGGGTTTGAGCAACACTAGACCATCCGTGGCTTGTCGAAGTGCCCTCAGGCTTTGTTCGCCGGTTTGGCGGCGCGTTTGGCAGCGGTTGCAGGCTTGCGCGTGGTGGTCTTGCGTTTCTTCTTCCAGGGCGTTGCGCCGCTACCGGCGGGGCTGGCCGGGCCGCTGATGGTCAGGCTCAAGCCGGCGCAGCGAGCGACCTGCTTGCTCATCCAGGCTGCCTGCTTGGTGACGAATGTTTCCAGACTCATTTCACCACTTTGCACCATGTCCAGCGCCTGTTCCCAGATCGCGGTGGTGCCAGGGTCGGCGATGGCCCGCGGCACGGCGTCGATCAGGCTGAACGCGGCCGGCGTTGCGGCCAGGGCCTTGCCGTTCTTCACCAGATAACCCCGGTCGAGCAGGCCCTGGATGATCGAGGCGCGGGTCGCTTCGGTGCCGATCCCGGTGGTGTCCTTGAGTTTTTGCTTGAGCAGCGGGTCTTCCACCAGTTTAGCGACGTTTTTCATTGCCTTGATCAAGTCGCCCTCGGTGAACGGCTTGGGCGGTTGGGTCCAGAGGTCCTTGAGCTTGACTTCGGCCACCGCGCAATCGCGCCCTTCGGCCAGGACCGGCAGGGTTTGTGGCGCGGGTGCCTCACGGCCCTTGGCCGGGGCGAGGGCCTCGGGCAGGGCACGCTTCCAGCCAGGTTCGACGATCTGCTTGCCCACGGCGCGCAGGGCTTCGCCAGCACAGTCGAAGTCGGCCTGGGTGCGGTCGTATTCATGATTGGGCAGGAACTGCGCCAGATAACGCGCGCGGATCAGCGTGTAAACCGCCCGTTGCTTGCCTGCCAGCCGCTCAAGGTTCTTCGCCGCGGCTGTGGGGATGATGCCGTGGTGAGCGCTGACCTTGGCATCGTTCCAGGCCCGGGAGCGTCGCTGAGGCTCCAGATGCTCGTTCAAGGCGTTCAGGCGTGCAAGCGGGCGAGAATGTCCGGCGCTTCGCTGTGCTGGCTCAGGGGCAGGTAGCCGCAGTCACTGCGCGGGTAGGTGATGACTTTGTGGGTTTCGTAGAGCGCCTGGGCGATATCGAGGGTTTCCTGGGCGCCGAGGCCGAGTTTTTTCGAGCAGACTTCCTGCAAGGTGCCCAGATCGAACGGCAACGGAGCGATTTCGCGCATGCGTTCGGTCCGCAGCTTGATCACCCGGGCGCTTGACGCGTTGCCCATCGCCGCTGCCGCTTGCTGCGCCAGAGCCTGATTCAGGCAGCGATCCTGATCGTCGCAAACGTCTGCTGCTGCGCGCCATTGCGCGGTGAACGCGGTGCCTTCGTGCAGCAGTTGCACGTCGATGGCCCAATAGGCGACAGGGATAAAATCGGCAATGCTGCGATCCCGATCCACCACCAGCCGCAAGGTCGGGGTTTGCACTCGACCGACCGGCAGCACGCCTTGATAACCGGACTGCCGCCCCAGCAACGTGAACAGTCGACTCATGTTCATCCCGATCAGCCAGTCGGCCCGGAGCGGCCCAGCGCCGAGTGGTAGAGGCTGAAGGTCTCGACCCCCGGCTTGAGCGCCGCCAGGGCCTTGCGGATCGACGCATCGTCCAGCGCCGACAGCCAAAGCCGCCGGATCGGTCCGCGATAGCGGCAATGCTCCACCAGTTCCCGGGCGATCATCTCGCCTTCACGGTCGGCATCCGTGGCGATCACCAGTTCAGTAGCCTCGCCAAGCAAGCGTTTGACCGCCTTGTACTGGCTGGCGGTACGCGGCTTGACGGTCATCTTCCATTTGTCGGGGATGATCGGCAGGTCCGCCAGCACCCAGCGCTTGTAACGCGGGTCATAGGCATCCGGCGGCGCGGTTTCCAGCAGATGGCCGATGCACCAGGTCACCGTGACGTTCGTTCCCAGCCAGCAACCGTCGCCCCGGCGCCTGGCGCCGAGCACTGCTGCAATGTCTTTGGCCTGGGAAGGTTTTTCACAGAGGTACAGCTGCATAACCACCATCGTTCAGGTCGGTTTGAAGAAGGTGGACAGCATGCGCAGGGATTGCGATTGGAGCAACCTTTATCTGTATGGATATACAGATAAAGGTTGCCAATGATGACGAGACCTTAGACCGAGGCTTCCGAACCTGCGAGCGCTTTCCAGCCCGCCAGCGGCGTCAGGAAATGCAGCTCGAACCGGCGCTCGGTGAACGCCCAGCGGTCGCCGCGCCGTTCGAATCGATCGTGATACAGGCCACTGATCTGCACCTGTCCCATTTCGACATGAGTACACAGACAGTCCACCGCAACCCGCCCGGTGGCGGTTTCTCCGTCGATAGCGATTACGGCGTTGGCCATCCAGTGATGCATGTGGGGCATCGTCGCCCAGTTGCTGTGGGCCGATTCGATGATCGCGTCGACGCCTTGATAACTGCCGAACGCTGCACCCAGATCCAGGCGTGCGCCGTCGTGCCAGATACCTCGGAGCAGGTGTTCGTCGCGACCGTCAAAGGCCAGGGCGTATTCGGCGATCAGGCGTTCCAGGGCAACGCGGGTTTCAAGCAATTCAATGCGTGCAGCCAGGTCGTTATGACTCATGAGAAAACCTCATTGGCAAGAAAGGTCGGTGGACAGGGACAGGTCGCGCCACTGGTTGAGTTCTGCCGCCACAAACAGCAATTTGTCGTCGACAACGTTCACGGCATCGGCACCCGCGACAAAACGCAGCGGTGGCCGGGGTAGGGCGGCCAATTCCACCACGACCTGCCCGAGCCGATCCGGATCACCGACTTGCTGATGATTGCGTGCTTCAAATACCGCCAATGTCTTCGCGCGCAGTTCGTCGTAGTCTTCCAGCGCCCGTGTGCCCAGTTTCAGCACACGACTGTCCAGAAACTCCGTTCGAAATGCCCCAGGCTCAAGCAGCGTGAGCTTGATCCCGAACGGCGCAATTTCCAGTGCCAGGGCTTCGGAAAAACCTTCGATGGCAAACTTGCTGGACGAGTACATCGACGCCCCCGGCACCCCTTTGAAACCGCCATTGGAAGACATGTTGAACACATGCCCGGAACGCTGCCGGCGCATCACCGGCAGCACCGCGCGAGTCACGTTGAAGGTGCCGAACACATTGGTCGCGAACTGGCGCTCGATGGCCTGGGGCTCGACCTCTTCGAAAGGCCCGAACTGGCCGTAACCGGCGTTGTTGACCAGCACGTCGATGTGCTCGAAGCGCTCGATCGCCGCTTCAACCACCGCTTCGGCCTGGGGGAAATCACGGATATCGAGGACGGCATTCAGCGCGCGGTCGCCATACAGGGTTTCCAGGCGCGACAGGTCAAGATCCGTTGCGATGACCGCGTCGCCGTTGGCCAGCGCTGCCTTGGCGATGCCTGCGCCCAAGCCGCTGGCGGCGCCGGTAATCAGCCATACACGTTGCCCGTTCATAGCGGCATCCCGGTCTTGATCCAGTCGAGAATCGAGGCATGACGCGGCGTCCAACCCAGTTGCGCCCGTGCACGCTTGGCAATCACCCGGCTATTGGTGCCGAAGGTGAAATGCACGTGCATCGGGTCCCAGTGCTGCGACGCTTCCACCACTGACCATGACGCCATCGGGCCCAGCTCCATACGTTCGGCAAGGGCCGGCCCCATGTCGGCAAAGGATGCTTCGCCGTTTTCGGCGAAGTAGAACGCACCGGCGGGGGCTTTCTCCAGGGCCAGCACGTACAACTCGGTCAAATCGTCGATGTGCACGTTGGACCAGCAATTGACCCCTTTGCCGATAATCCGCAGTACCCCGGTTTCCCGGGCCCGGGCCATCAGGAACGGCAGCTGGAAGCTGTGATCGGTCAGGCCATGGCCGACGCCGTAGATGTTGCTTGGGCAAATCACCACGGTGCGAATGCCTTCGCTGGCGGCTTTCATCAGGCGCAGGTCGATGTTGTAGCGCGGCTGCTTCAGCGGATCGACGATGAAGGGTGTGTCTTCGTCGAAAATATGTCCGGTCAAGTAATCGCCTTTGGCGTCATCGCCGATGATACTTGAGCCGCTGGTGTGGATCAGCAGTTTGTCGGTGCCTTGCAACGCTTCGATGAACGATTCGACCGCGCCGGCATGGTCGCTGTTGGCGGCATCGATCACTGCATCGGCCCGGCGTGCTTCGGCCATCAGCAACTCGTGGTCATCCAGGCTGCCGAGCACCGGCGTGATGCCCCGCGCTTTGAGCTGTAAGGCTTTCTGTGGGTCGCGAACCAGTCCACGAATCGAGTGCCCGTCAGCCATCAGCCGATGGGCGACGCTGCCGCCAACGAAGCCGTTGGCGCCGGTCAGGAAAATATTCATTGAGCAGAACCCTTGAAGATGAGCGAGCGCCCACCTTAGTCCGGGATAATTAGCGGAAAAATAGGCCGTAGTTCTGTTTAGAATGGACTCTGGAGTCACCAATGGAGGCGTCATGGAAAGTCTGAATGCCATCGGCGTATTTGTCGCCGCGGCCGAAGCCCGCAGTTTTGTCGGTGCCGCCAGGGCCTTGGGCATCTCGGCCTCGGCGGTGAGCAAAAGCATTGCGCGGCTGGAGGCCAGGTTTGGTGTGCGGCTGTTTCATCGCAGCACCCGCAGCATCACGCTGACGGCTGAAGGCACGCAGTTCGTCGAGCGTTGCCGGCGGGTACTGGCGGAGCTGGAAGTGGCCGGCGAAGAACTTTCGCAGAATGTTTCGCTGCCCCAGGGGTCGCTGCGCATCAGCCTGCCGATGATTGCCAAGCCCTTTGTGTCGATCTTCGGCGAGTTCCAGTCGCGCTATCCGGATATTCAGCTGGACCTGGAGTTCACCGATCGCCTGACGGATGTCATCACCGAGGGCTTTGATGCGGTTATCCGCAGCGGCGTGCCTAAAGACTCCGGGTTATCAGCGCGGCCATTGGGCACTTACCGGATGCTGGCGGTCGGATCGCCGTCTTACCTGGCCCGCCGAGGCGTCCCGAAACAACCCGAAGACTTGCACCAACACGCCTGCATTCATTTCCGCTTCCCCAAGTCCGGCAAGTTGCAGTCGTGGCTGTTCAACCGGGACGATCAGCCGGTTGAACTGGAGGCGCCACGTTCGATGATTTGCAACTCGGTGGAAGGGCGTATGGACCTTGCTGTGCAGGGGCTCGGCCTCACCTATGCCGCCGATTTTGTGGTCCGCGAAGCATTGGCCGATGGCCGACTGGTGGAGGTGCTTGAGGATTTCACCTGGGAGACGGGCCAGTTCAATCTGCTCTGGCCCTCCGGCCGGCAGGTGCCGCCGAAGCTGCGGGTGTTTATCGAGTTTTTGTGGCTCACATGCCGTTTACGCGCTGATGTCGAGGCCGTCTTTCAGTCAAAAGATGCTGCCTGATACACCGCCATCGCGAGCAGGCTCGCTCCCACAGGGGATCGCGGTCGTACACTGATGCCCGGTTCACCACAGCACAACTGTGGGAGCGAGCCTGCTCGCGATGGCGATATGTCTGGCGACCTCGAGGGTGAATATGCCGGCCTCTTTGCGAGCAGGCTCGCTCCCACAAGGGGAGTGGCCGCATCGCTCAATGTGACGACACAAACACTGAATCCTCCATCGGCGGCGGCAGGGCAAATGCGCCCTTCATCCGCGCCACTTCATCGGTGGGCGTACGACCGAACAGTCTTTTGAACTCGCGACTGAACTGTGAGCCACTTTCATAACCGACTTCAGACGCCGCCACCGCCACGCTGTAGCCGTTGCGTACCATCAACAGGCGAGCCTGATGCAGGCGTGTCGATTTCAGGTACTGCATCGGCGAGGTGTGGGTGATGGCTTTGAAATGCGCGTGAAAGGTCGGCACGCTCATGTTTGCTTCCAAGGCCAGTTGTTCGACGTCCAACCGTTCACCGAGGCTGTCGTGGATTTTTCGCAGGGCTTGGGACACTCGGCCGAAGCGACCTCGAGCTGTGAGGGCTGCGCACATCGATCCACCTTGAGCACCGGTGAGAATCCGGTAATAGATTTCCCGCAGCAGTGATGGCCCAAGAATACGGGCGTCCAGCGGCGATTCGAGAGCTTCCAGCAAGCGCAGGACGGATTGGCTCAAGCGCGGCTCCATCGGCGAGGCATACATGCCCTTGGGCTCGACGGTGGGTTCGTCGTTGAGTTGCAGCATTAAGTCGGCGGCGAGGTTGAAGTCCAGATGAAGGTAGATCGCCAGCAGTGGCTCTTCGGCGCTGGCATCGGTTTCCATGGTGAACGGCACGGGCACGGCCACCGCCAGATAGTGTCGGGCATCGTAGAGGTAAGTCGCGTCGCCCCAATACCCGCGCTTGCGCCCCTGACAGACGATGACGATGCCCGGATCGTAGAGCACCGGCGTGCGCTCCAGCGCACGGTTGGAGCGCAGCAAACGCACGCCAGGGAGTGCCGTGAGGTTGTAACCCTCGGCCGGTGCGAGCTTCGTCAGCAGCGCAATCATCTGTGACGGGCAATGGTTTTGATCAACACCTGAATGGCTCAACTGATCTTCTCGCGTGATAACACGGGGTCTGAATGTGAACCCGCTCGCGCCGCAAATCAATCGACTCAGAGGATCAGGCAAAAGATTCACAGTTATGGACGTTCATTCAGGGATGATGCGCTCTTAGCATGGCCGCCAGCTTGACTGCCGCGTGATGTGGCAGCAAAAAACCGGGTGGAACTGATCATGACTGCAAGAAAGACTCTCTTCATAACCGGCGTCAGCAGCGGCTTCGGCAAGGCGCTGGCCAACGAAGCACTGGCGGCGGGGCACCGCGTAATCGGCACCATGCGCAGCGAAGTGGCCCGCGCCGAATTCGAACAACACGCCTCAAGGAATGCGTTCGGTCGGTGCCTGGATGTCACTGATTTTGAAGCCATCGATGCTGTCGTCGCGGAAGTCGAAAAAAACCTCGGGCCGGTGGATGTATTGGTCAACAACGCCGGTTACGGCCACGAGGGCATTTTCGAGGAGTCGGCGCTGGAAGAGATGCGCCAGCAGTTCGACGTCAATGTGTTTGGTGCAGTGGCCGTCACCAAAGCGTTTGTGCCGTTTTTCCGCCAGCGCAGGGCCGGGCACATCATCAACATCACGTCCATGGGCGGCTTTATCACCATGCCCGGCATCGCTTATTACTGCGCCAGCAAGTTCGCCCTGGAAGGGATCTCCGACACCCTGGGCAAGGAACTCAAACCTTTCGGGATCGCCGTCACGGCGGTGGCGCCAGGATCGTTTCGCACCGACTGGGCCGGGCGTTCGATGCGTCGCTCCGAGCGCAGTATCGCTGACTATGACGCCTCGTTCGACCCGATCCGAACGGCACGCCAGAACAACAGTGGCAAGCAGTTGGGCGATCCGGTCAAAGCCGCCCGAGCCATGCTGGCCTTGATCGCCAGCGATGCACCACCGGCGCATTTGTTGCTGGGCAGCGATGCGCTGCAACGGGTGCGCGAGCGGTTGACGAGCATGGCGCAGGAGATCGACGCCTGGGAGGCGGTGACGCGATCCACGGATGGCTGACCCAGCCAGGTATCGAGAAATTGATTAGCGCCACGTTCCAAGCTGTGTCAGTTTCACCGCGCCTGCAAAGGGCGAGTGACAGGACGATCTCGCCAAGGGATCGCCGTGGTCTGTCGGAAACTGACTACTTTTAAACAAGGACGTAAGCAATGTCTCAAGCAAAATCCCGGGCCAGTGACGCCTACTCGACAGTCGACACTTTCAGCCACCTGTACGACCGTGGCGGCAGCGTTTTGGTCAACGGCAAACCCTCGTTCACCGCTGATCAGGCCGCCGACCAGATCTTGCGTAAAGGGGCGTCCTGGCATGACCAGAACAACGACGGCAAGATCGACCTCAGTTACACCTTCCTGACGTCGAAGCCGGCGAACTACAACCCGGCCCTCGGCACGTTCGGCGAATTCAGCGCCCAGCAAAAAGCCCAGGCGGTGCTGGCGATGCAATCCTGGTCGGATGTGGCCAACGTCACCTTCAGCGAAGGCGCCGGCGGCGACGGTCACATGACCTTCGGCAACTACAGCAACAACACCGGTGGCGCGGCGTTCGCCTATTTGCCCCAAGGCAGCCAGTACGATGGCCAGTCCTGGTACATGATCAACGACCAATACCAGGTCAACAAAACCCCGGACACCAACAACTACGGGCGCCAGACCCTGACCCACGAAATCGGCCACACACTGGGCCTGTCGCACCCGGGCGCCTACAACGCGGGCAACGGCAACCCGACCTATAACGACGTGACTTACGCTCAGGACACTCGTGGCTACAGCCTCATGAGCTACTGGAGCGAAAGCAATACGCACCAGAACTTCAGTAAGGACGGCAGTGGCGCCTATGCCTCGGCACCGTTGCTGGACGACATCGTGGCGGTGCAGAAACTCTACGGCGCCAACCTGGAAACCCGCGCCAGCGACACGGTCTACGGCTTCAACTCCAACGCCGAGCGGGACTTCTACAGCGCTACCTCGGCCACATCGAAGGTGGTGTTTTCGGTGTGGGACGGCGGTGGTAATGACACCCTGGACTTCTCCGGTTTCAGCCAGAACCAGAAGATCAACCTCAACGAAGGCTCGTTCTCCGACGTGGGCGGTCTGGTCGGCAACGTGTCCATCGCGCACGGCGTGACCCTGGAAAACGCCATTGGCGGTTCGGGCAATGACCTGCTGATCGGTAACGCGGTGGCGAACATCCTTGAAGGCGGGGCCGGCAACGACATCATCTACGGTGGCGGTGGCGGTGATTCGTTGTGGGGCGGGGCCGGGTCGGACACCTTTGTGTTTGGCGCCGCCAACGACTCGACCATGACCGCGCCGGACTGGATCATGGATTTCACCAGCGGCCAGGACAAGATCGACCTGTCTGGCATTGCCGAATTTGCCTCGGGCAATGCGACGCTGAACTTCGTCAGCGGTTTTACCGGGCACGCCGGCGATGCGATCCTCACGTACTTTTCGCAGACCAACCAGACCAGTTTGCTGGTGGATTTGACCGGGCACGGGGCGGTGGATTTTGCGGTGGGGACAGTAGGGCAGGCGTTGGCGACCGATATCGTCGCTTGATCTGAAGGAAGGTAAAGATCAAAAGATCGCAGGCTTCGCCAGCTCCTACATTGACCGTGTGAAACCGTGATGTTTGTGCTGCACTCGTCCCTTGTAGGAGCTGCCGCAGGCGGACGATCTTTTGACTTTGTGGTTCCGTTCGGCTGCGAAGCAGTCGCAAACTCCAAACTTGGGTTATACCTGACAGTCGTGGTCTCAGGTTTTGCGGCTACTTCGCAGCCCAGCCTGTAGGCGCAAAGCTTGCTCGCGATGAACGAAAACGCGGTGTGCCCGACTTCAAGCCTTGCTCCTACAGGTTCATCAGCGTCATGAGGAACGTATTCCATGAAAAGCTCCGGTCCCAGTCCTGTCATCACCATCGCCGAGCAGCCCGGCTGCCTGTTGGTGAAGTTTCACGGTATACAGGTGGCCGCGTCCGCCCGGTCGCTGGTGCTGTTGGAGGCCAACTATCCGCCGGTATATTACGTCCCGCGCGAAGACATTGACGAAAAGTACTTTGCCCGCACCGACCACACCAGCTATTGCCCTTACAAGGGCGATGCCAGCTATTTCAGCCTGCAAATCCCGGGCATGAAGGCGCCAATGCGGTGTGGAGTTATGAGAACCCCAAGGTGTCGGTCGAGCAGATTCGCGACCACGTGGCGTTCTATCCCGATCAAGTGACGTTCGAGATCCTCGAAAATTACGAGTGACGGTGGTGAGGGGCTCGACCTGACTCCTGGTGGGAGTGGGCTTGCTCGCGAAAGCGGTGTGTCATTCAGCGGTTATGTCGACTGACACAACGCCTTCGCGAGCAAGCCCGCTCCCACAGGTCAAGCATTAGGCAAGCCCCTTCGCCGAAGGGCTTGATCCCAGGCTGAGTGATCCGCTTATCGCAGCGCGCCGACCAATGTTGATTCATTGATTTGACTGATCGAAGTCACCCCGGTCAACGTCATGGCTACGCGCATTTCCCTGGCGAAAATATCCAGCATGTTTTCCACCCCGCGTTGACCATCGGCCGCCAGTGCGTAAGCCATGGAACGCCCCAGTAATACGCCTTTTGCGCCCAGCGCCAGCATCCGCACGACATCCAGCCCCGAGCGGATGCCCGAGTCGACCAGCACGGTCAGGTCGTTGCCCACCGCTTGCATGATCGGCGGCAACGCCTTGGTGGTCGAGAGCACGCCGTCCAGTTGCCGCCCGCCGTGGTTCGACACCACGATGCCGTCGGCGCCAAAACTGACCGCGTCCCTGGCATCTTGCGGGTCGAGAATGCCCTTGATGATCATCGGGCCTTCCCAGTACTCACGTATCCACTCCAGATCGCTCCAACTGATCGAAGAGTCGAAGTTATTGGCCAGCCAGCCCATGTAGTCTTCGAGCGTTACGGCTTTGCCGAGGTACTTCGAGATATTGCCGAGGTCGTGCGGGCGCCCCATGACCCCGACGTTGAATGCCCAGTCGGGCCGGGTCATCGCCTGCAAAATCCGCCTGGAAGAGGCGAAAGGGCCGGACATGCCGGAGTGTGCGTCCCGGTAGCGGGCGCCAGGCGTGGGCATATCGACAGTAAACACCAGGTTCTTCACACCGGCGGCCTTCGCCCGTTCCAGTGCGTTCTTCATGAAGCCACGGTCTTTCAACACGTACAGCTGAAACCAGATCGATTGTTGGCTGTGTGCCGTCACTTCTTCGATCGAACACACCGACACCGTCGACAGGCACAGCGCAATTCCCTTGTTCTGCGCCGCTTTGACCGCTTGCACTTCACCCCGGCGGGCAAACATCCCAGTCAGGCCTACCGGTGCCAGGATGATCGGCATCGAAAGGGGTTGATTGAATAGGGTGGTTTCAAGGCTCAGGGTTTCGACGTTTTTCAGAATCCGTTGACGAAGCTTGATATCCGCAAGGTCGGCGCTATTGGCTCGCAGCGTATGCTCGGCATAAGCGCCACCATCGATGTAATCAAACAGGAATCGGGGAAGTTTGCGACGTGCCGCCTCGCGATAGTCAGATGCAGATGAAATGATCATGGTGCCTCGGTCTGTGGAGTGGCGGGGCTGTAGTGTTCGTCGGTCTTAAGGGAAACGCATTGCAGGACGAACACTTTACCTGTGGCAAGGGTGATAACTCAGGAAATACGCGATCTGTAGCAGCTGCCGAGCCCGCGAGGCTGCGTCCGGCTGCGAAGCAGTCGTAAAACCTCAGCACACGGTCTTCCTGAAACACCACGTCGCCTGATTTCACGACTGCTTCGCAGCCGGACGCAGCCTCGCGGGCTCGGCAGCTGCTACATCAGTTGGTATCCAGATCCACGTTCTTCGTCTCGCGCAAACAAATCAGCCCGACAATCAGGCTCACCCCGGTAATCACCACCGGGTACCAGAGCCCATAGAAGATGTCTCCGGTGTACACCACCAACGCAAACGACACCGTCGGCAGGAACCCGCCGAACCAGCCATTACCGATGTGGTAGGGCAGGGACATCGAGGTGTAGCGGATGCGCGTCGGGAACAGTTCGACCATCAGCGCCGCCAGCGGGCCGTAGCACATGGCGGAGATGATGATCAGCGCGACAATCAGCGCCACGATCATCGGTTTGTTGATCTGCTGGGTGTCGGCTTGCGACGGATAACCCGCCAGCGTCACCGCCCCACGCAGGGCCGCTTCGTCGTAGCCATCGATTTTCACGTCACCGACGCTGACCTGCACGCCGCTGCCTGCCGGGGCCGCCGCACTGGTGTAGGGCAGGCCCTGCTTGACCAGAAAGGTTTTGACCTTGTCGCAGGGGCTATCAAATTTCGCCTTGCCCACCGGGTCGAACTGGAAGGTGCAAGTGGCCGGGTCGGCCAGTACGGTGATCGGTGCCTGACGGCTGGCCTGGTCGATGGCCGGGTTGGCGTAGTGGGCCAGGGTCTTGAAGATCGGGAAGTACAGCGCGGTGGCCAGTAACAGGCCAATCATCAGCACCGGCTTGCGGCCGACCTTGTCCGAGAGCCAGCCGAAAAAGATAAAGAACGGCGCACCGATAATCACGCTGACAATCAGCAAACTGTTGGCCAGCGCCGGGTCCATCTTCAGGAACTGGGTGAGGAAGAAGAGCACGTAGAACTGCGCAGCGTAAAAGGTCACGGCTTGCCCGGCGTTGATGCTGAACAACGCGATCAGTACGACTTTGAGGTTCTCCCATTTACCGAAGGAGTCGCGCAGTGGTTGCTTGCAGAGCTTGCCTTCTTCTTTCATTTTCACGAAGGCCGGTGACTCGTGCAGGCTCAGGCGTATCCAGGTCGAGATACCCAGCAGCACGATGGAAAACAGGAACGGAATCCGCCAGCCCCAGACTTCAAACTGGTCGCCGGTGAAGTAACGGCACCCGAGTACCACCAGCAGCGACAGCAACAGGCCGAGGGTGGCCGTGGACTGAATCCAGCTGGTGTGGAAACCGCGTTTGCCTATCGGCGCATGTTCTGCGACGTAAGTCGCCGCACCGCCGTACTCGCCGCCGAGGGCCAGGCCCTGGAGCATGCGCAGCAGCACCAGAATGATTGGCGCGGCGATGCCGATGCTGGCGTAGGTCGGCAGCAACCCGACACAGAATGTCGCCAGGCCCATGAGGATGATGGTTGCGAGGAAGGTGTATTTGCGCCCGATCATGTCCCCCAATCGACCGAACACCAGCGCGCCGAACGGCCGCACGATGAAGCCGGCGGCAAACGCCATCAGCGCGAAGATGAACGCCGTGGTGTCGTTGACCCCGGCAAAGAACTGCTTGCTGATCACCGCCGCGAGGGCGCCGTAGAGGAAAAAGTCATACCACTCGAACACCGTCCCCAGGGACGAGGCGAAGATGACTTTCTGGGTGCCGCTGCTGGTGCCCGCGCTGCGCGTGGCTTCCAGAGGCTGAACGTGTTCTGACATATCGGTATCCCTCACAGTGATTGTTTTTGTTGTTCCACTGTCGGCGCCGGCCTTGTGGGCTGGCGCCGCTACTGTCAATTCGACGCTACCTGCATCGATTTTTTGGTTATCCCCCAACGCCTAGGGGGTCGTGTACAACCGCGATATTTGTGCCGCACACGTTCTCTGTAGGAACTGCCGAAGGCTGCGATCTTTTGATCTTGATTCTTCGGCGCCTGAACCGACGCAAGGATCAAAGGATCGCAGCCTTCGGCAGCTCCTACGTTGATCGTGTACAGCTGTGATTTCAGGTGTGGGTGGCCAGTTCCTTTTGCTCGGTGACGTTCCTTGTGCTTGGGTTAAGAATCAACTGCGCAGCCTTCTCGGCAATCATTAGCGTAGGCGAACAGGTATTGCCCGAGGTGATGCGCGGCATGATCGAGGCATCGGCGACGCGCAGGCCGGGGATGCCGTGGACCTTGAGTTGCGCGTCGACCACGGCGTGTGTGTCATTGCCCATGCGGCAAGTGCCCACAGGATGAAAAATCGTTGTACCAATCCGCGCAGCCGCTTCATGCAGTTCTGCCTCACTCTGCAAACTGTCGCCGGGCAAGTACTCCACCGGTTTGAACGCTTGCAGGGCTGGCGCGGCGACGATGCGGCGGGTCAGGCGAATCGCATCTGCCGCGACTCGCAAATCCTCGGGATGGCTCAGGTAGTTGGGTTGAATCAGCGGCGCTTCCTGCGGATTGGCGCTGCGAATTTCAATGCGGCCACGGCTTTGCGGCCGCAAATCACACACCGACGCCGTGAACGCAGGAAACGCATGCAACGGCTCGCCAAAACGCTCCAGCGACAGCGGCTGCACGTGGTATTCAAGATTGGCTGAAGTCTGCTCCGGCCCCGAACGGGCAAACGCCCCCAACTGACTCGGCGCCATGGACAACGGCCCGCTGCGGTCATACAGATAACGCAGGCCCATGCCCATCTTGCCCCACACGCTGCCGGCGATCTGGTTCAGAGTGCGGGCGTTTTCCAGTTTGTAAATCAGCCGCAGTTGCAGGTGATCCTGCAGGTTGTCGCCGACCCCGGGCAGTTCGTGCGCCACGCCGATCCCCAGACGTTGCAGCAGCGGACGCGGACCGATCCCGGAGCGTTGCAGGATGCTTGGCGAACCCACGGAGCCGGCGCACAGGACGATTTCCTTGCGCGCCTTGAAGGTTTTCGCCTGACCTTGCCAGCGTGCACTCACGGCCCAAGCGCGGCCGTTTTCCAGCAGCACGCGGTCCACTTCAACCTCCGTCAGCACGGTGAGATTGGCACGGTTACGGATCGGCTTGAGAAACGCCTTCGCCGCGTTCCAGCGAATCCCGGCCTTCTGGTTGACCTGAAAGTAACCGCAACCTTCGTTCTCGCCCTGATTGAAGTCATCGATACTGGCGATGCCGCTTTGCTCGGCGGCGCTGCGAAAGGCATCGAGAATCGGCCACGACAGCCGCTGACGTTCGACCCGCCATTCCCCGGCAGCGCCGTGAAATTCCGAGTCGCCGGCAAAGTGGTTTTCGCTTTGTTTGAACAGCGCGAATACATCTTTCCAGGACCAGCCCGGGTTGCCCTCGGCCGCCCAGCCGTCATAGTCGCCGGCCTGGCCGCGCATGTAGATCATGCCGTTGATCGAGGAGCAGCCACCGAGCACTTTGCCCCGTGGGTAGCTAAGCGCACGGCCTTGCAGGCCGGGTTGCGCTTCAGTCTTGAAGCACCAATCGGTACGCGGGTTGCCGATGCAGAACAGGTAACCCACCGGGATGTGAATCCACGGGTAGTTATCGCGTCCGCCGGCTTCGAGCAGCAGTACCCGATATTGCGGGTTGGCGGACAAGCGATTGGCCAGCAAACACCCGGCCGGCCCGGCGCCGACCACGATGTAATCGAATTCATCCAGGGAGGTCTGCATTCCTTACCTCGTATTGTTGTTCTTGTTGTGGCTCATCCTGGTTTAGGGGCATTCCAAATAAGCTTCGAGCAACGCAGCCCTGCGCAACAGCAGGCCCGGCCCTTCGGGTTGTGCCTTAAAGCGGGCCATGCTGCGTTGCAGGCCTTGGAAAGGGAACAACCATTCCCAGCGGCCTACGCCTTGCCTGGCCCGCTTCAAGGCGCACGCGGCGTGAAAACTAATAGAGAATGCCCCCTAGCTTTCGTATAAAGAATGTTAGTTTTTGCGCAGCCGCTGTGCGTTTTTAGACAGTGCTTCTACCAGCGTAGCCTCAAGGAAGATTCATGTTCGATTGGAATGACCTGCGGTTTTTTCTTGAATTGCAGCGCAGCGGCCGCTTGCTTACCGCCGCCCGCCGCTTGAACACCACCCACGCGACCGTGGCCCGACACATCGAGGCCATCGAAAAGAGCCTCGGCACCGCGCTGTTCGTCCAGCACGCCCAGGGCTATCAGCTGACCCCGGCCGGCGAAGCGTTGCTCAAACACGCCGAAGCCATGGAAAACGTCGCGCTGCTGGCCCAGGAAGAAATCACCCAATCCACTGCGCCACTGGGCAAGATCCGCGTCGGCGTGACCGAAGGCTTGGGCATCATGTTTCTCGCCAGTCGCATGAACGGCCTGTTCGAACGCTACCCGGGGCTGGAGGTGGAATTGGTCGCCGTGCCGCGCTTCGTCAGCATCCTCAACCGCGAAGCCGAGATCAGCATTCACCTGGAACGCCCGGCCGCCGACATGCTGGTCACTCGCAAACTCACCGACTATCGCCTGGCGCTCTACGCCAGCCAGGCCTACCTCGACAAGGCACCACTGCTGCGCAGCCGCGAAGACCTCGGCCGGCACGCCTGGATCGGCTACGTCGACGACTTGCTGTTCAGCCAGGAACTGATGTTCCTCAACAGCTTCTGCCGCAACCCCCAGGTGGTATTCCACAGTACCAGCGTCATCGCCCAGCACCAGGCGGCGCGCTCGGGGCTGGGCATTGCGGTGTTGCCCTGCTACATGGCCAGCGCCGATTCGCAACTTGTGCCGTTGCTGCCGGATGAGAGCATCCAGCGCAGCTACTGGATCAGTACGCGGCGGGAGTTGCACAAGTCGGTGCGGCTGCGGGTGTTGTGGGATTACGTGGTGGAGTTGTGTGAGCGCGAGCAGGGCCTGCTGCTAGGCCCCAATCCCCTGTAATTGCAAATCCCTGTGGGAGCGAGCCTGCTCGCGATGGCGTCAGGTCTGGCGCATTGCGTCATCGTTTATCGCGAGCAAGCCTTGCGCCTGCGGTTAAGGGCGTATTTCAAACGAAGTGCCAGCCAGGCGTTCGCCATTCACCATGATGTGCACGACATGCTTGCCGGCGTAGTGCCGGCGCGTGGTCAGCTCCTTGATCTGCTGCCCACGGCTGACGAATTCGCTCGCGTGGCCGGACAGGGTGAGGGCTTTGAGCTTGAACACCTTCGCCGAGGTGCTGCCATTGGCCTTGACGTAATCAATCGCATAGTCGATCACCAGCCGCTGACTCTCCGGCACGGTGGACTTCACGGTGAACGACAAGGTGATTTTTCCCCCAGCCGAATCACCGCCGGCTCAACCTTCACGCCAATCATCTCGACTTCGGGTTTGCCGCCAGCCCCAATAATCCCCAACGCCCGCTGATTACCCTGTTTGATCAAACTGCGCAGCGCATGCTTGGCAATCCACGCCGTGTGCCGGTTCTCCAGCGACCAGCCCTCGATCAAATCCAGCACCCAGTCAGGATGATCCTTGGTGATGTCATTGAGGTGATTGGCCACGGATTTGCGCACGTACAGGCTTTCATCAGCCTTGAGGTTGTCGAGGATCGCCGCCGCCAGGCTCGGATCAGCCTGAATCTGTTCCAGGCGAAACGACCACGGTAAACGCGGTCGGCTGCCTTCGCTGGCCAGCCTGCGCACGTGTTCATTTTCATCCAGCGACCACACCTGCATCAGCGCCAATGAGCGTTCAAGATCGCTGCGCAGAAAATGCCGGATCGCAAACTCCGATGAGCCAAACGCCGTGAAGTACTTGAGTGCCTCCATCGACTGCTCAAAGTCATGAGCGCCATACATCGCCACGTAATGCGGCAACGAGATGCTGACAAAACCACTGTTCAGCCGAGGGGCGAGGGCGCGCAGCACGTCGAGGGATTCGTCATAACCCAACGGTAGTACCGCGTGCAGGCATTCGCTGACCCGCGCCATGCGCTGCATGATCGACAACTCGGCAAGGCCTTCATTGGCCTTTTTCACAAAGGCCTTGGCATTGAATGCCGGGTAAACCGCGGTCATTTCGGTGGCGATGTGCTTGAGGCGCTCGGCGTTGAAGATTTCCTTCAACGCCGGGGCAGAAGTTTCAGCGGCGGTCATGGGCGTGTCCGTGAAGAGGGGCGGCTCAGGTTATCGGGGTACTGACGAACGCCTCAAGCTTTTCTGCCTGCGCGGTGAATTGGGCGATGTGCGGGAACCGAGAGTCATCGACCTGATCCGGTACCACCAGAGTGGTGAAGCTCCAGGCCACCGCCACTGTGATCCCGTCCTGCCCAATCGAGGTGCCGTAATTCAACGGTTGTTTTGCCAATTCCCGCTCCAGCGCCGAATACGCCGCCACCAGTTGCCCTTCAACCCGCTCAACCCACGGCTGGTACTGAATGTCTTCCGGACGCAGGTTACGTTCGTAGTAAAGCTGCACCGACTTCTCGCACGCCGCCAATGCCAGGCCGATCACCCGCAACGAGCGCGCCCGCTGTTTCAGGTCGCTCGGCACCAGGCTTTTAGCCGGCCCGGCGAGTGCTTCCAGGTACTCGATGATCAGCGTTGAATCCATTAACACTTCACCGTCATCCAGCACCAGCGTCGGCGCCTTGACCACCGGGTTGATCTGCTGGAATTGCTCGAAGTGCCGGAACACCGACACCGGGTCGTGCTCCAGTGAGATGCCCAAGTGTTGGGCAGAAATGGCCACGCGCCGCACATAAGGCGAATCCAGCATGCCGATCAGCTTCATAAACCTTTCCTTCAGATGTCCATTTCGGGATGGACTACCTTAGCCGAGGTTCAGAACACTGCAAATGACCTCGCGCTAATCTTCGAAACCAACCTGCTCGTGAATCTCATCAACCTTCAATTCCAACCGATACGCCACGGCAATAAACAACGCCTGGCACAAACACAACGTCGCACTCAATGACCTGAACGCAAATGAACTGCCTTCATTGACCAACAACACCGTGCTGGCGCGCTTGGCCAGCGGCGAGAGGTTGCTGTCGGTGATGATCAGGGTTTTCGCCTGATGGTGCTGGGCGATGCGCAGGCAGTGCTGGGTTTCCTTGCCGTAGGGGGTGAAGCTGATAGCAATCACCAGGTCATTGGCGCGAACGCTGCGCATCTGCTCGCGGTAGCTGCCGCCCAGGCCTGACACCAGGTGAATGCGCTTGTTGGTGTGTTGCAGGTTGTAGACCAGATAGTCGGCCACCGCGAACGAGCGGCGTACGCCGACGACGTAGATGTTGTCGGCGTTTACGACCAGATCCACAGCCTTGTCGAAGGCTGCGTCGTCGAGTTCCATCCCCAGTCGTTCGATGCCCGACAGTGTCGCGTTGACGCATTCGCGCGCCAGGTCGCCGCCGCTGGCCTTCTGCGACTTGTTGGCAATCATGCTGCGAATACGCTGCTGGTAATTTTGCACCGGCGTGGTTTTGTGCGTGTAGGCCTCGCGGAACAACGCCTGCATTTCGCTGAAACCGCTGAAACCAAAGCGCTGGGAGAACCGTACGATGGCCGACGGGTGCACTTCGCACTCACGGGCGATGTCGCTGATGCGATCGACCATGATCCGGTCGCTTTGCTGGTTCATGTAGCTGGCGATGCGTTTGAGCTGGCGCGGCAGGCTTTCGTATTCGTTGGTGATCAGCTGCAGCAAACGCTCGGCATTGATCGGGGGCTGGGGAGATCGCTCTCGGGCGTACTCTCGGTCGTAGCCGGCTGATCGGTGCGGGACATAAGAAATCCTTCTGGCTTGTTCTTATAGGAATGACGAATCGGTCATCCCCTGACAATAGGTTGGCTGTGCGCAGTCTACAGGGTAGGCCGGAATAAAATCTTGAGCATGCGGTCGGCGCAAGAGCTGCTGAAACGATGCACTGTGTCTGGAACGCTCGTTCAGAGTTTATTGGAAAATATATTCCACGTAAAAAATATATAGAATAAATATTGATTGTTCGGCCCGAGACGTTTTAGTCTGCATCCACCAAGAGTGTTCGGCGCGGCCATCGTCCCGAACGCAGGCTGATAAAAATAACAGGAGCCAGCATGGGCCAGACTCGTTTTGCCAGTGGGCGTCAATTGGATCTGATTTGCCTGGGGCGCCTTGGCGTCGACCTTTATGCGCAGCAAGTCGGGGCGCGGTTGGAGGACGTCTCAAGCTTCGCCAAATACCTCGGTGGATCGTCCGCCAACATCGCCTTCGGCACCGCGCGCCTGGGCCTCAAGTCGGCGATGCTGAGCCGGGTAGGGGACGACCACATGGGCCGCTTCCTGCTTGAATCCCTGGCCCGCGAAGGTTGCGACGTCAGCGGCATCAAGGTTGATCCGGAACGCCTGACCGCCATGGTCCTGCTCGGTCTCAAGGACCGCGAAACCTTCCCGTTGGTGTTCTACCGCGAAAACTGCGCCGACATGGCGCTGCGGGCCGAAGACATCAGCGAAGCCTTTATTGCCTCCAGCAAAGCCTTGCTGATCACCGGCACGCATTTCTCCACCGACGGTGTCTATAAAGCGAGCATCCAGGCGCTGGACTACGCCGAAAAGCACAACGTCAAACGTATTCTGGACATCGACTACCGTCCGGTGCTCTGGGGCCTGGCCGGTAAGGCCGATGGCGAAACCCGGTTTGTCGCCGACCAGAATGTCAGCCAGCACGTGCAGAAAATCCTCCCGCGATTCGACTTGATCGTCGGCACCGAAGAAGAGTTTCTGATTGCCGGCGGTTCTGAGGATTTGCTCACCGCGCTGTGCAATGTGCGGCGCCTGAGCGCGGCAACCCTGGTGGTCAAGCTCGGCCCGCAAGGTTGCACGGTGATTCACGGGGTGATCCCGGTGCGTCTCGAAGACGGCGCGATCTACCCCGGCGTACGGGTGGAAGTGCTCAACGTGTTGGGTGCCGGCGATGCCTTTATGTCGGGCTTCCTCGCCGGTTGGCTCGAAGACGCCAGCGACGAGCGCTGCTGCCAGTTGGCTAATGCTTGCGGTGGTCTGGTGGTGTCGCGCCATGCCTGCGCCCCGGCGATGCCGACCCGCGCCGAACTCGATTACCTGTTCAACAGCCCGGAGCCAATCACCCGGCCGGATCAGGATGAGACACTGCAACGCCTGCATCAGGTCAGTGTGCCGCGCAAACAGTGGAAGCAACTGTTCATCTTCGCCTTCGACCACCGCGGGCAACTGGTGGAACTGGCGCAGAAGGGCGGTCGCGAGTTGAGTGCGATCAGTGAGCTCAAACAACTCTTTATTAAAGCCGTGGAACGGGTCGAAGCCGATTTACGCACCCTAGGCATCGCCGCCGATGTCGGGCTCCTGGCCGATCAGCGCTTCGGCCAGGACTCGCTGAACGCCGCCACCGGTCGTGGCTGGTGGGTGGCGCGGCCGGTTGAAGTCCAGGGTTCGCGGCCGCTGGCGTTCGAACACGGACGCTCCATTGGCAGCAACCTGATTGCCTGGCCGCAAGAACAGATCATCAAGTGCCTGGTGCAATTTCACCCGGACGACGAGCCGCTGCTGCGACTGGAGCAGGAAGCACAGATCAAGGGTTTGTATCAGGCTTCCCAGGTCAGCGGTCATGAGTTGCTGCTGGAAATCATCCCGCCCAAGGATCACCCCTCGACGCATCCGGACGTGCTGTATCGCGCGCTGAAACGCCTCTACAACCTGGGCATCTACCCGGCGTGGTGGAAGATCGAAGCGCAAAGTGCCGAAGAATGGAAACAGCTCGACGAATTGATCCAGGAGCGTGACCCGTACTGCCGTGGTGTCGTGTTGCTGGGCCTGAATGCCCCGGCGGCGGCCTTGGCTGAAGGCTTTCAACAGGCCAGCCAGAGCCAGGCCTGTCGCGGGTTTGCCGTGGGGCGGACGATTTTCCAGGAACCGAGCCGGGCGTGGATGGCTGGTGAAATCGACGATGAAACGCTGATCCGCCAGGTGCAGGGCACGTTTGTCGAACTGATCGATGCCTGGCGCACCGCCCGGGCCTGAAGAAACACCGCAAAACCAATGTGGGAGCGGGCTTGCTCGCGAAGAGGCCGGCACATTCAACATCAATGTTGCCTGACCCACCGCCTTCGCGAGCAAGCCCGCTCCCACAGGGGATTAGCGTCGGTCTTACTGATTTGTAAAAACAATAATAGGTGCAGCCATGCCCGCTATTCGAATTGGCATCAACCCGATCTCCTGGAGCAACGACGACCTGCCGTCCCTCGGTGGCGAGACGCCGCTGAGCACCGCGTTGAGCGAAGGCAAGGAGATCGGCTACGAAGGTTTCGAACTCAACGGTAAATTCCCCAAGGATGCCAAAGGCGTCGGTGACGTGCTGCGGCCTTACGATCTGGCGCTGGTCTCCGGCTGGTATTCCAGCCGTCTGGCCCGCCGCTCCGTGGCCGAGGAAATCGACGCCATCGGCAGCCATGTCGAGCTGCTGGCCAAGAACGGCGCCAAGGTGCTGGTCTACGGCGAAGTTGCTGACTCGATTCAAGGCCAGCGCATTCCTTTGGTTGAACGCCCGCGTTTTCACACCGAACAAGCCTGGCAGCAATACGCTGACAAACTCACTGAACTGGCGCGTTTCACCCTGTCCCAGGGCGTGCGCCTGGCGTACCACCATCACATGGGCGCCTACGTTGAATCCCCGGCGGACATCGACAAGTTGATGGCGCTGACCGGCAGCGAAGTCGGCCTGCTGTTCGATTCGGGCCACTGCCATATGGGCGGCGGCGAGCCGTTGCAGGTGCTGCGCAAACACATCGAACGAATTTGCCACGTGCACTTCAAGGACGTGCGCAAACCGGTGGTGCAACTGGCGCGCAACAACCTGTGGAGCTTTCCGGACTGCATCATTAACGGCACGTTCACCGTGCCCGGTGATGGCGACATCGACTTCGGCGCCTTGCTCGACGTGTTGCTGGCTGCCGATTACCACGGTTGGCTGGTGGTCGAGGCCGAGCAGGACCCGGCGGTAGCCCCAAGCTACATCTACGCCAAGAAAGGTTACGACACCTTGCGCGCACTGCTCGACGAGAGGATTAAGTGATGAGCCTGCTGGTCAAAAGCAATGCCCGTGGCCGGACCATGGTCGAGTTGGGCAAAGGTGAACTGGAATACGTCGGCTTCGCTGCTTACCGCTTGAGCCTTGGCGAAACCATGCCGGTGTCTGCGGGCGATAAAGAACTGTGCCTGGTGCTGCTCAGCGGTCGTGTCAGCATCAAGGGCGAAGCACCGGGGCAGGGCGCGTTCGACTGGGACAACCTCGGTGATCGGCAATCGGTGTTCGAAGACAAATCCCCGTTCGCCGCGTATTTGCCGCCGGGCAGTCAGGCCCAAGTAGTTGCACTCAGCGATGTGCAAATCGCCGTTTGCTCTGCGCCTGGCTCTACTACTGAAGCCAACAGCGAAAAGATCGCAGCCTTCGGCAGCTCCTACGGTCCGCGTTTGATCAAGCCCGAGAGCATGAAGCGCAGCGTGCGCGGCAAGGGCGCCAACACCCGCTACGTTTGCGACATCCTGCCAGACACCGAGCCTGCGCATTCGCTGCTGGTGGTGGAAGTGCGTACGCCGTCGGGTCATTCCTCGAGCTATCCGCCGCACAAGCACGATACCGACGACCTGCCGCACCAGAGCTTTCTCGAAGAAACCTATTACCACCAGATCAACCCGCCCCAGGGCTTCGTGTTCCAGAGGGTCTACACCGACGACCGCAGCATCGATCAGGCCATGGCCGTGGAAAACAGCGACCTGGTCGTGGTGCCCAAGGGTTACCACCCGGTCAGCGTGCCGTACGGCTACGAGTCGTACTACCTGAACGTGATGGCCGGGCCGAAACGCGTCTGGCAGTTCCACAACGATCCGCAGCACAGTTGGCTATTGGATCTTTGAATTAGAACGCCTGAATTCCAACATTTGTACGGAGAACAAGAACAATGAGCAACGCCCCGGTTTTAGGCCATTACATCGACGGTCAGGTGCAAGACAGCGGCAGTGAGCGGTTCAGCAATGTGTTCAACCCGGCCACCGGTGCGGTGCAGGCGCGGGTCGGACTGGCCACCGAGAAGACTGTGGACGAAGCCGTTGCCTCGGCGTTGAAAGCATTCCCGGCCTGGTCCGAGCAATCGTCCCTGCGTCGCTCCCGGTGATGTTCAAGTTCAAGGAACTGCTCGACCGTCATCACAACGAGCTGGCGCAAATCATCAGCCGCGAACACGGTAAAGTGCTGTCCGACGCCAAGGGCGAAGTCACTCGCGGCATCGAAATCGTCGAATACGCCTGCGGTGCACCGAACCTGCTGAAAACCGATTTCAGCGACAACATCGGCGGCGGCATCGACAACTGGAACCTGCGTCAGCCGCTGGGCGTTTGCGCCGGGGTCACGCCGTTCAACTTCCCGGTGATGGTGCCGCTGTGGATGATCCCGCTGGCGCTGGTCACTGGTAACTGCTTCATCCTCAAGCCGTCCGAGCGTGATCCGTCCGCCAGTTTGCTGATGGCTCGCCTGCTCACTGAGGCCGGGCTGCCGGATGGTGTGTTCAACGTGGTCCAGGGCGACAAGGTCGCCGTCGATGCGTTGCTGCAACATCCGGACATCGAGGCGATTTCCTTTGTCGGTTCGACACCGATTGCCGAGTACATCCACCAGCAAGCCACTGCTCGCGGCAAGCGCGTGCAAGCGTTGGGCGGGGCGAAGAATCACATGATCGTGATGCCCGACGCCGATCTTGACCAAGCGGCCGACGCCTTGATCGGCGCCGCTTACGGCTCGGCCGGCGAACGCTGCATGGCGATCTCGATTGCCGTGGCAGTGGGTGATGTCGGTGACCAGTTGATTGCCAAACTGCTGCCGCGCATCGATCAACTGAAGGTCGGCAACGGCATGCAGGGCGACAGCGACATGGGGCCGCTGGTCACCGCCGAGCACAAGGCCAAAGTCGAAGGCTTTATCGGCGAAGGCGTGGCCCAGGGCGCGCAGTTGATCGTCGATGGCCGTCACTTCAAGGTGCCGGGCGCCGAGAACGGTTTTTTCGTTGGCGCGACGCTGTTCGATAACGTCACCACCGAGATGAGCATCTACCAGCAAGAAATTTTCGGCCCGGTGCTGGGCATCGTCCGCGTCGCGGATTTTGCCAGCGCCGTCGCATTGATCAATGCCCATGAGTTTGGCAACGGCGTGTCTTGCTTTACCAGCGACGGCGGCATTGCCCGCGCATTTGCCCGCACCATCAAGGTCGGCATGGTCGGCATCAATGTGCCGATTCCGGTGCCGATGGCCTGGCACTCGTTCGGTGGCTGGAAGCGCTCGCTGTTCGGCGACCACCACGCGTATGGCGAAGAAGGCATTCGTTTCTACAGCCGCTACAAAAGCGTGATGCAGCGCTGGCCCGACAGCATCGCCAAAGGCCCTGAATTCAGTATGCCAACCGCCAAATAACTCACCCTGCGGAGAACTACAATAATGAGCAAGCCCCTGCGTTTCGCCCTGAACCGTATGGTCGCCCCCCGTTTGTCCCTGCCCGCGTTCATCGAGTTGGCGGTGACCCTCAAGGCCGACGCCATCGAGATCCGCAACGACCTCAAAGGCATTGAGATCGAAGACGGCACCGTGCCTGAGCAGGTCCGTGAGTTGTGCGCGGCCAAAGGCATCACCGTGCTGTCGATCAACGCGCTGTACCCGTTTGATGTGTGGAATGACGAGCGTCGTGCGCAGGCCTTGAAGCTTGCCGCGTATGCCCGGGATTGTGGCGCGCAGGGGCTGGTCATGTGCCCGTTGAATGATCGCGCCGATCCGCGCAATGAAGCGGAACGTGCTTCGGGTTTGCGCACGGCGTTGACTGAACTGGCGCCGATCCTGCGCGATCGCGGCATTCTCGGTTTCATCGAGCCGCTGGGGTTTGAAGAGTGTTCGCTGCGGCGCAAGCGCACGGCGGTGGATGCGATCAAGGCGATTGGCGGGCTGGATGTGTTCCGACTGGTTCACGACACCTTCCACCATCACCTGGCCAGTGAGCAGGAGTTTTTCCCTGAACTCACCGGGCTGGTGCATATCTCTGGCGTCGAGGATGCCGAAGCGCCGCTTAACAGCATCCGCGACGGCCATCGGGTGCTGGTGGGCGAGGGCGACATCCTCGGCAACGCGGCGCAGATTGAGAAGTTGCTCGCCAGCGGTTACAGCGGCTACCTGTCGTTCGAACCGTTTGCCGACAGCGTGCATGGCCTGGCGGATATCGAACAGGCGATCGGCGCGAGCATGAACCACCTGCAAAAAACTTTGGCCTGACACATCCCCCTGTAGGAGCTGGTGTGTATTTGAAAGGATCGGTTATGACCACAACAAGACTGACCATGGCCCAGGCCCTGGTGAAATTCCTCGATAACCAGTACATCGAGGTCGATGGGGTTCAGAGCAAATTCGTCGCCGGGATCTTTACCATTTTCGGCCACGGCAACGTGCTGGGCCTGGGCCAGGCCCTGGAGCAGGACAGCGGCGACCTGATCGTCCATCAGGGCCGCAACGAGCAAGGCATGGCCCACGCCGCCATTGGTTTCGCCAAGCAGCATCTGCGGCGCAAGATCTACGCCTGCTCGTCATCGGTCGGCCCCGGTGCGGCGAACATGCTGACCGCTGCCGCCACGGCCACCGCCAACCGCATTCCGTTGTTGTTGCTACCCGGCGATGTCTACGCCTGTCGCCAACCGGACCCGGTTTTGCAACAGATCGAACAGTTCCACGACCTGAGCATCAGCACCAACGATGCCTTCAAAGCCGTGAGCAAATACTGGGATCGCATCAACCGGCCCGAGCAACTGATGACCGCGGCGATCCACGCCATGCGCGTGCTCACCGACCCCGCCGAAACCGGCGCCGTGACCCTGGCCTTGCCGCAAGACGTGCAAGCCGAGGCCTACGATTACCCGGATTATTTCCTGCAAAAACGCGTGCACCGCATCGAACGGCGTCTGGCCACCGCAGCCATGCTGGGTGATGCGCTGGCGCTGTTCAACGGTAAGCGCAAACCGCTGATTATTTGTGGTGGCGGGGTTCGATATTCCGGGGCCAATACCGCGTTGCAGGCGTTTGCCGAGCGCTTCGACATTCCGTTCGCCGAAACCCAGGCCGGCAAGAGCGCAGTGGTGTCGAGCCATCCGCTGAACGTCGGCGGCATCGGCGAAACCGGTTGCCTGGCGGCGAATTTATTGGCCAAAGACGCTGACCTGATCATCGGCATCGGCACCCGTTACAGTGACTTCACCACTGCGTCGAAGTCGTTGTTCCAGCATCCGGATGTGCAATTTCTCAACCTCAATATCAGCCCGTGCGATGCCCTGAAACTCGATGGCGTGCAACTGCTGGCCGACGCCAAAACCGGGTTGCAGGCACTGGCCGAAGCACTGGGTGATTACCGCTCCGCTTGGGGCGACCAACCCCGTCAGGCCAAGGCGCAACTGGATGAGGAAGTCGACCGGATCTATCAAGTCGAATACCAGGTCAAGGATTTCATCCCGCAAATCAACGACCACATGGACCCGGCGGTCCTGCGCGAATTCATCGAACTGACCGGTTCCTGCCTGACCCAAAGCCGCGTGCTCGGCGTGCTCAATGAAACCCTGGCCGACGACGCGGTGATCGTCGCCGCCGCCGGCAGCCTGCCCGGCGACTTGCAGCGCAGCTGGCGCAGCAAGGGCGTGAACACCTACCACGTCGAGTACGGCTATTCCTGCATGGGTTACGAGGTCAACGCCGCACTGGGGGTGAAACTCGCCGAGCCTGCGCGCGAGGTCTATGCGCTGGTGGGTGACGGCTCCTACATGATGCTGCACTCGGAGCTGGCGACCTCGATTCAGGAGCGGCGCAAGATCAACGTGGTGCTGCTGGATAACATGACCTTCGGCTGCATCAACAACCTGCAAATGGAACACGGCATGGACAGCTTTG
>NZ_JAEKEZ010000032.1 GCF_016650815.1 Pseudomonas sp. TH31
CGCCGCATCAGCACTCGGCGCCGCCAGCGTGGCAATCAACGCACCTTCGCTGTGGCCGAGCAAAATCAACTGGCCAAAGCGTGGGTCGGTCTTGAGCTTCTGGCTCCAGGCTTCGGCGTCGGCCACATAGGCTTCCACCGACAAATTGCGCTCGTCCGGCGTCGCGGCCAGGCTCGCCGCCACGCCGCGCTTGTCGTAGCGCACGCTGGCGATGTTGTGTTTGGCCAGCACCCAGGCCAGCCGCTTGAGGCTGTCGTTGCGCCCGCCGTCGGGGTTATTTCCGTCACGATCCGTCGGGCCGGAACCGGAAATGATCAGGACAACCGGTACCGGCGTGTCGGATTTTGGCAGCAACAGCGAGCCGAAAAGCTCCCCGGTACCGGTATTCAAAGTGATTGGGCGTTGCAGGACAGTGGCCTGGGCAAAGCCGGTAAACAGGGTAAGGCTCAAGGCTAGAACTCGCAGCATCATCACGCCATCATGAACAAGATGCCGGTTGGACTCGCAGGCACCCATAAGGTTCGAGGATGAACTACTTGGGTAGCCTGCGTATACTGGCGCGCATTACGTATTCAGGTTCGATTTCACGGAGCGTCCCGCATGTCCGGCAATACCTACGGCAAGCTGTTCACTGTCACCACCGCTGGCGAAAGCCATGGTCCGGCGTTGGTCGCCATTGTCGACGGCTGCCCGCCGGGTCTGGAGATTTCCCAGGAGGATCTGCAGCGTGACCTTGACCGCCGCAAACCCGGCACCAGCCGCCACACCACCCAGCGCCAGGAAGCCGACGAAGTCGAAATCCTCAGCGGCGTGTTCGAAGGCCGCACCACCGGTTGCGCCATTGGCCTGTTGATCCGCAACACCGACCAGAAGTCCAAGGACTACTCGGCGATCAAGGATCTGTTCCGCCCGGCCCACGCCGACTACACCTATCACCACAAATACGGCGAACGCGATTACCGCGGCGGCGGTCGCAGTTCGGCGCGGGAAACCGCCATGCGCGTGGCGGCCGGGGCGATTGCGAAGAAGTACCTGGCCAGCCAGGGCATTGTCATTCGTGGCTACATGAGCCAGCTCGGGCCGATTGAAATCCCGTTCAAGACCTGGGAGTCGGTGGAAGAAAACGCTTTCTTCAGCCCTGACCCGGACAAAGTCCCGGAGCTGGAAGCCTATATGGACCAGTTGCGCCGCGACCAGGATTCGGTCGGCGCGAAGATCACTGTCGTGGCCGAAGGCGTGATGCCTGGCCTCGGCGAGCCGATCTTCGATCGCCTCGACGCCGAACTGGCCCACGCGCTGATGAGTATCAACGCGGTCAAAGGCGTGGAAATCGGTGCCGGTTTCGCCAGCGTCGCCCAGCGTGGCACCGAACACCGCGATGAAATGACCCCGCAAGGTTTCCTCAGCAACAATGCCGGCGGCATTCTTGGCGGGATCTCGTCGGGTCAGCCAATCGTTGCGCACCTGGCGCTGAAGCCAACGTCGAGCATCACCACGCCGGGCCGTTCCATCGACATCCATGGCAACCCGGTGGACGTTATCACCAAGGGCCGCCACGACCCATGCGTTGGCATCCGTGCCACGCCGATTGCCGAAGCGATGATGGCCATCGTACTGATGGATCACCTGCTGCGTCACCGTGGGCAGAACGCCGACGTACGCGTGAGCACTCCGGTGTTGGGTCAGCTTTAATGGCTGACCTTACAACTGCCGGGTTCTGACGAGGTTGGCGGCGCTCCCGTACTGGCGGCTTTCCAGTTTCTATCTGTTCTATTTCGCCTTGCTCGGATCGACAGCGCCGTTTCTGGCGCTGTACTTCGATCACCTAGGCTTTTCCAGCGCGCGCATCGGCGAGCTGGTGGCGATCCCGATGCTGATGCGCTGCGTGGCGCCGAACATCTGGGGTTGGCTCGGTGACTACACCGGCCGACGCCTGGCCATCGTGCGCTTCGGTGCGGTCTGCACATTACTGTCGTTCTCGCTGATCTTCGTCAGCAAAACCTACGCCTGGTTGGCGATGGTCATGGCGTTGCATGCGTTCTTCTGGCACGCGGTGCTGCCGCAGTTTGAAGTCATTACCCTGGCGCACTTGAAGGGCCAGACGTCGCGCTACAGTCAAATCCGCTTGTGGGGCTCCATCGGTTTCATCATCACCGTGGTCGGGCTCGGCCGGGTGTTTGAATGGCTGAGCCTGGACGTCTATCCGGTGGCGCTGGTGCTGATCATGGCCGGGATCATCCTCAGCAGCTTGTGGGTGCCGAATGCGCAACCGGTCCAGAGTGAACGGGCGTCGGGCGAGGGCTTCCTCAAGCAATTGCGTAGCCCGGGGTGTTGGCGTTTTACGGTTGCGTGGCGCTGATGCAGATGAGTCATGGCCCGTATTACACCTTTTTGACCCTGCACCTCGAACGCCTCGGTTACAGCCGGGGGGTGATCGGCATGCTCTGGGCGGTGGGCGTGGTTGCCGAAGTCTTGATGTTCCTGGTCATGAGCAAAATCCTCGCGCGCTTCTCGGTGCGGCGGGTATTGATGGCGAGTTTTCTGCTGGCGGCCCTGCGTTGGTTGCTGCTAGGTTCGTTTGCCGAGTTGCTGTGGGTGCTGCTGTTCGCGCAAGTACTGCACGCGGCCACCTTCGGCAGCTTTCACGCGTCTGCCATCCAGTTCGTGCAACGTAGCTTCGGCGCGCGTCAGCAAGGCCAGGGCCAGGCGCTGTACGCCGCACTGGCCGGCAGCGGCGGCGCACTCGGTGCGTTGTATTCCGGCTACAGCTGGAATGCTCTGGGCCCCACATTGACCTTTAGTATCGCCAGCCTCGCAGCCTTCGCGGCTGCCGTTATCATTGCCACACGTATGCAAGAGGACCGGCCATGAGCCTTACCCGTGAACACCTCGCCCAGGAAATCATCGACGCCGGGCGTTTTCTGTATGGTCGCGGCTGGTCGCCGGCCACCAGCAGCAATTATTCGACGCGCCTGTCGCCGACCGAAGCGCTGCTGACGGTCTCCGGCAAGCACAAAGGCCAGTTGGGTCTCGATGATGTGCTGGCCACCGACCTGTCCGGCAACAGCCTGGAGCCAGGCAAGAAGCCGTCCGCTGAAACCCTGCTGCACACTCAACTCTACAGCTGGCGCCCGGAAATCGGCGCGGTGTTGCACACCCATTCGGTGAACGCCACGGTGCTGTCGCGCCTGACGCCGCAAGATTTCATCGAGTTCGAAGACTACGAACTGCAAAAAGCCTTCAGCGGCGTGTCGACCCACGAATCCCGGTGCGGGTGCCAATTTTCGACAATGACCAAGACATTGCGCGCCTGGCCGCCAAGGTGCAGCCTTGGCTGGACACCCATCGCGATTGCGTCGGCTACCTGATTCGCGGGCACGGCCTCTACACCTGGGGCGCGCGCATGAGCGACGCGCTGCGGCAGATCGAGGCTTTTGAATTTTTGTTCGAGTGCGAGTTGAAGACCCGCAGCGTCATGAACCGCCAAGGCTGACTTCACCAGAAGTAGCCCATTGCCTGATGAAACGCCTGGCCCGACCGGTCTGAAAGAACCGGACGGTGAGGCCGATACCGAGGAATAGCCCCATGAGCAGCCTGTCCGTTTATCACGTTTCAAGCCCGGAAATACCGAACAAGGTCCTGACCCACTTCGAAGACATCGCCTCGACCCTCGCTGAACAGGACGTGCGTTTCGACCGTTGGCAAGCCACGGCGAAAATCCAGCCCGGTGCCAGCCAGGAAGAAGTGATCGCTGCTTACCAGGCGCAAATCGACAAGCTGATGACCGAGCGCGGTTACATCACCGTCGACGTGATCAGCCTGAACAGCGATCACCCGCAAAAAGCCGAACTGCGGGCCAAATTCCTCGATGAACACCGCCATGGCGAAGACGAAGTACGATTTTTCGTCGCCGGTCGTGGGCTGTTTACCTTGCACATCGACGATTACGTCTACGCCGTGCTCTGCGAAAAGAACGACCTGATCTCGGTGCCGGCGGGTACGCCGCACTGGTTCGACATGGGTGAGCATCCGCATTTCGTCGCGATCCGCCTGTTCAACAACCCGGAAGGCTGGGTCGCCAATTTCACCGGCGAAGACATCGCCAACCGCTTCCCGCGTCTTGAGGACTGAGTCGATGCCGATCAAAGCGATTCTCACCGACATCGAAGGCACCACCAGCGCGGTGAGTTTCGTATTCGACGTGTTGTTTCCTTACGCCGCCAGGCACCTGCCGGACTTTGTTCGCCAGTACGCCGCCCGGGCGGATGTCGCTGAGCAACTGAACGCCGTGCGTCGGGACAGCAACGAACCTGAGGCGGATGTTGAACGCGTCATCGAAATCCTGCTGGGCTGGATTGCCGAAGACCGCAAAGCCACGCCGCTCAAGGCACTGCAGGGGATGGTCTGGGCGCAGGGTTATCAGGCCGGGCAGTTGAAGGGCCATGTTTACCCGGACGCCGTTGAAGCGCTCAAGCGCTGGCATCAGGACAGTTATCAACTGTTTGTTTATTCCTCAGGCTCGATCCAGGCCCAGAAGCTGATCTTCGGTTGTTCGGAGGCGGGGGATTTGTCGCCGTTGTTCAGTGGCTATTTCGACACGACCTCGGGCCCCAAGCGCGAAGCGCAGTCCTACGAGCGTATTACCCAGGCGATTGGGCTGGAGGCTTCGCAGATTCTGTTCCTGTCCGACATCGTCGAGGAACTGGACGCAGCACGCTCGGCGGGCATGGCCACCTGCGGGCTGGCCCGAGAGGGCGGCGAGTTGGCGGGGCATGTGACGGTCGACAGCTTTGCGCGGATTGATCCTGCCCTCATGTAACCCACAAAACCTGTAGGAGCGAAGCTTGCTAGCGAAGGCGTCGGATCAGCCAACATCAATGTCGCCTGACACCCCGCCTTCGCGAGCAAGCTTCGCTCCTACAGGGATTGCGTGATTCCAGAGTATTGCGAGATTCCGGAACATTACGCGATTCCAGAAACAACTCAGGCCGTGAAGCGAAAGCGCTCACGGCCTGTTTGTTTACAGCGCGCTATTTACGCCGAGTGATAGGTCGGCAGCGCAAACCGTTGCTGGCTCTGCAGCATGGAGATCTGTGGCAGTTCGCTGGCCTGTTCGGCGAGGTCACGGCGAATGGCGCTGATCACCCACGACAGTTGATCGCCAGCATGCAATTGCTGGTAAGAAATCGAACGTTTAAAGACTTTGCCTTCGGTGCTGCACAGTGTCAGCAGGATGCCGCCGTCAGGTCGTGCCTGGATGGTCACGTCGAAGTTGGAGAATAGCGAGGTAAATTTTTCTTGGATCAGGCTCATGTCTATCGGCTCCGTTAGCGCTTGATTGGTAAGCATGGAGAGGTAGTTGCAGTGATTGTGCCAGTATCTATTTTTTAAATAATTGTTATAAATCAATTAGTTAAAATTATCGTGGTTTTTTGGTTTCGTGCAATCTGCATGAATGGCTATCGTGCATCCTGCATTTTGCGTGGTCGCACGGGATTGAATGGAACGAATGGCACGGCCAGGGATCGTGTTTTCGCAGGTATCGACTGCGGATACAAAACATTGCAAAAACCGCGTGTACAGCTCCAGAACCGCTGACGTATTTTCGGGCTCAATCAACGCCGCCCGACAATAAGAAGATCGAACGGGAGCTACCATGAGCGACACGATTACCTGGGGCATGATGCTCCGCAAATTGCCGACCATCGCCAAAGCCATTCCCCGCGTGGTGAAGGGCATGAAGGTCGCCAACGTCAAGGACCCGACCCAACCGTGTGGCCTCGGCTGGAGCTTCGAGCAAGCGACGTTGCGCAATCCCGACGGCCTCGCGTTGCTGCAAGACGAAGTGGCGCTGACCTATACGCAGGTCAATCAGTGGGCCAATCGGATTGCCCATCACCTGATCGCTCAAGGGATTGGCAAAGGCGATGTGGTGGCGATCTTTATCGAGAACCGCCCGGAGTTGCTGGTCACGATCCTGGCCGTGGCCAAGGCCGGGGCGATCAGCGCGTTGCTCAACACCTCGCAAACCCGCGATACCCTGGTCCATAGCCTGAACCTGGTGACACCGGTGGCGATTATTGTCGGCGAGGAACTGGTGCCGGCGTTTTCAGCGGTTCGCGAGCGGGTTTCCATCGCGCAAACACGCAGCTGGTTTGTGGCCGACCGCGATACCTGCTGCCAACCGGGCATTTCGCCCGATGGCTTCATCAATCTGATGACGGCCAGCGTCGACGCCCCGGACGGTAACCCTGCCAGCAGCCAGCAGGTGTTTTTCGACGATGCCTGCTTCTATATCTACACCTCTGGCACCACCGGGCTGCCCAAGGCGGGAGTCTTCAAACATGGTCGCTGGATGCGCAGTTCCGCCAGTTTTGGGCTGATCGCCCTGAACATGCGCCCCGAAGACGTCGTGTATTGCACCTTGCCGCTTTACCACGCCACCGGGCTTTGCGTGTGCTGGGGCTCGGCCATCAGCGGCGCCTCGGGGTTCGCCATCCGCCGCAAGTTCAGCGCCAGCCAGTTCTGGGGCGATGTGCGTAAGTACCGGGCGACCACCCTCGGTTACGTTGGCGAGTTGTGCCGCTACCTGGTGGATCAACCGCAGTGCGCCGACGACAGCCAGCACGGCGTGACCAAGATGATCGGCAACGGCCTGCGTCCCGGCGCATGGCGCGAGTTCAAGACGCGATTCGCGGTGCAGCATATCTGCGAGCTGTACGCCGCCAGTGACGGCAACATCGGCTTCACCAACATCCTCAACTTCGACAACACCATCGGTTTTTCCCTGATGTCCTGGGAGCTGGTGGCGTATGACCACGACAGCGGCGCGCCGATTCGCAATGCCAAGGGTTTGATGAGCAAAGTTGCCAAGGGCGGGCAGGGCTTGTTGCTGGCGAAAATCGACGACAAGGCGCCACTGGATGGTTACACCGATCCGCAGAAAACCGCGAAGGTGGTGCTGCACGACGTGTTCGAAAAGGGCGATCGCTACTTCAATACCGGTGACCTGCTGCGCAACATCGGTTTCGGTCACGCCCAGTTTGTCGATCGTTTGGGTGACACCTACCGCTGGAAGGGCGAGAACGTCTCGACCACGGAAGTGGAGAACATGCTGCTGCAACACCCGAACATCGCCGAGGCGGTGGCCTATGGCGTGGAAGTCCGCAACACCAACGGCCGGGCCGGGATGGCGGCAATTACCCCGGCCGAGTCCCTGGCTACCCTGGACTTCGCCGAGTTGCTGGCCTTCGCGCGTCAGCAGATGCCCGCGTATGCGGTGCCCTTGTTCCTGCGGGTGAAGGTGAAGATGGAGACCACCGGGACCTTCAAGTACCAGAAGACCCGACTCAAGGACGAAGCCTTCGACCCCGGCAAAACCGGCGATGACCCGATCTACGCCTGGCTGCCGGGCACCCAGACGTACGTGCAAGTCACCGAGCGGGTGCTGGCGGATATTCACGCGGGCAAGTACCGCTATTGAATCTGGCTATGGCCGTTCATGAGAAAAAAGGAGTGACAGGCGCGGGAGCGCTCGGGAAACTGTCGGCTTTGCGATTAACCGATGATGGAGTCCCCAATGTCTGACCAAAGCCGCCAGATGACACCCGAAGAAGCTGCTGAATTTGCCGAACAGGTGTTCAACAAAGCGCGCGAGGGCGATGCGGCCATGATGGCGGCGCTGCTGACCAAAGGCCTGCCGCCGAACCTGCGTAACCACAAGGGTGACACCTTGCTGATGCTCGCCGCTTACCACGGTCACGTGGAAACGGTGAAAGTGCTGCTGGAACACAAGGCCGACCCGGAAATTCGCAACGACAACGGCCAGAGCCCGATTGCCGGCGCCGCCTTCAAGGGCGACCTGGCAGTGGTCACGGCGTTGGTCGAAGGCGGGGCGCAAGTGGAAGGTTCGTCGTTCGACGGCCGCACGGCGCTGATGATGGCGGCGATGTTCAACCGCGTTGAAATCGTCGACTACCTGATCAGCAAAGGCGCGGACCCGAAAGCCAGGGACGCCAACGGCGTGTCTGCGCTGGATGCGGCCAAGACCATGGGCGCGGCGGATACCCTGGCGCAGCTTGAGAAATTGCTCGGCTGAATGACATGAAAGATCGCAGCCTTCGGCAGCTCCTGCATTGGGATGGCATACACCCTGTAGGAGCTGCCAAAGGCTGCGATCTTTTCGTTTTTAGCTTTAACCTGCGCTATCCTTTGCGCCCTAAAATTTCTCTCGCTACAGGATTTACCCCATGAAAACCGCACTCGTCGAACTCATCAGCAAAATCAGCTCCGGGTGCATGGGCGATGACGAAATCCTGAAGATCGCTGACGAAGCGGCCCAGGCGTACGCCGATCCTGAGGCTTTTCTGACAGCCAATCCGGACATCAACTTCGACGACACCTTCCCGATGCCGCTGGGCGAGTGGGTAGTGGTCGGCAGCCTGCCGGAAACCGTGCTGTTCCAGGCCGACACCTACATGGACCTGTTCGCCCAGATCGTCGCCTCGTTCGGCCCCGGCGTTGACTTCAACATCAAGCCCAAGCAACTGGCCAAGACCGAAGCCCTGACTGCGCTCAACCGCATTCAGGTGCAGATGAGCAGCATGAACAAGGAAAACGGCGGCTACACGTTGTTGAACTTCAGCCAATTGCTCGACGATGAACTGCAAGTGGTACTGGTCTACGGCAACGACGTACCGCGCGTACTCGACCTGTGCGCCCAGGTTGGAATTACCGCCACGCCCTCCCTGGAAGCCCTGAAAGTGGCGATCCACGTTTGATGCAATAAAACGGAACCCTCGCAAGGGCCGGCTATCCTAAGTCTGCATGCCACTATCTTGGGAGCGACACCATGGGTTCCACGTTTAATAGTTTGGTAGCTCTGATTATTTTCGCCCTGGACATCTGGGCGATCATCAACGTGCTGAAAAGTGGCGCCGAAACAGGGATGAAAATCATCTGGGTGCTGCTGATCCTGCTGCTGCCGGTGCTGGGCCTGATCATCTGGGCCATCGCCGGGCCACGGGGCAACGTACGGATCTGACAGGTGAATCCTATTTACCTGTAGGAACACCGAACCTGTGGGAGCGGGCTTGCTCGCGAAAGCGGCTTATCATCCAACATCAATGTTGACTGACACTCCGCCTTCGCGAGCAAGCCCGCTCCCACATGGGATTGCGGCAAGTCATCAAGTGACGTTCGACCTGTCATGTTCCGCAACGTAGAATGCGCGCCTTTCCCGGGCAATCGAGCCTTTCGATTGGCCATCATGGGCGGGTAACCGTCCGTTGCCACCGCATTCATCGGAGCACTTCCCATGACCACCACCAAAACCAGCGAATACCTGGAAACCCTCTACGAAGGCTACGGCCAGCGTTTTCGCATGGAAAAACTGCTGCACGAAGTGCGCACCGAACACCAGCACCTGGTGATCTTCGAAAACCCGCGCATGGGCCGGGTGATGGCGCTGGACGGTGTGATCCAGACCACCGAAGCCGACGAATTCATCTATCACGAAATGCTCACCCACGTGCCGATCCTCGCCCATGGCAGTGCCAAGCGCGTGTTGATCATCGGCGGTGGCGATGGCGGCATGCTGCGTGAAGTGTCCAAACACCGCAGCGTCGAGCACATCACCATGGTCGAGATCGACGGCACCGTGGTCGACATGTGCAAAGAGTTCCTGCCGAACCACTCCAAAGGTGCGTACGACGATCCACGCCTGAACCTGGTCATCGACGACGGCATGCGTTTCGTCGCCACCACCACTGAAAAGTTCGACGTGATCATTTCCGACTCCACCGACCCGATCGGTCCGGGCGAAGTGCTGTTCTCGGAAAACTTCTACCAGGCCTGCCACCGTTGCCTGAACGACGGCGGCATCCTGGTTACCCAGAATGGCACGCCGTTCATGCAACTCGGCGAAGTACAGACCACCGCCGGGCGCCTGCGCAGCCTGTTCCCGGACTGGCACTTCTACCAAGCGGCCATCCCGACCTACATCGGCGGCGCGATGACTTTTGCCTGGGGCGCGACCAATACCGCCTATCGCAAGTTGTCCCGCGAAATCCTGCAACAGCGCTTCGCCGGCAGCGGCATCATCACCCGCTACTACAATCCGGAAATCCACATCGGCGCGTTCGCCATGCCGCAATACGTGCTGCAAGCGATCAATAAGCCAAGCAACGACTAAAGCGTCGTACACATACCCTGTAGGAGCTGCCGCAGGCTGCGATCTTTTGATCTGGATGTTCAAGATCAAAAGATCGCAGCCTGCGGCAGCTCACAGGGGGTTGCGTCGGCCTAAGCTGTGTAATCCGTTTGAACGATCAGTCAGTGCAAACGTCCAGATAGATGTAAGCCCATTTGCGGGTTTGATCGAGGAGGCACTGATGCAAAAGTGGAAAATCACTTTCGTGGATGATCACGGTGTAACTGTCGATGAGGTCTTTGAGTGCGACGAGTGCCCGGATAACGAGCACGCCGCCAGACTTATCAAGGCCCGGCTCCTGCCTGTCGCTGCCGAACTGGATCTGAATGATCTGGAGGGGCGTACCGCTGATGCGAGCGTCAAAGAGCTCAAGTATCAGAACAGCATTCAAATCCTCGGCATTACTCCCGTTTGATCCCTCTCCTGTCACATTCACAACCAGACCTTGGCAGCGGCTCTGACTTGGGGCTACTCTGCAAGCGAGATCAGCGAATGGATCGCTAAGGTCTGGTCTTGTCAGCTACATGCTTGTATCCCAGCGGCAACTTGCTTGTCGTATCGCCTTCATCATTCGGTTGCGGGCGCCGGGAGTACGGAAAGTCTATCCATCAGTTCAGGAGGACGTTTCATGAGCACAGCCTATCAAGAAGACATCAGCAGCAGCGTGCTGCGCCGCATGAAAGAAGGTGGTTTCGACTTTTCACGATTCCATCCCATCGAGTTCTACGCCATTTTCCCGGACGAGGAGCGGGCGCGCAGGGCGGCAGGTCATTTCTGTGGTGAATCATTGAATGCCCAGATCAGCGTGCGCGACGACGGCGCGTGGCATCTGGAACTGAGCAAAGTGATGTACGCCACCTACGACGGCATTGGCGACTTTGAGCAGGACTTCGAGGCGGTGGTCGAGCCTTTGGGCGGGATCATCGAAGGATGGGGCGTCAAACAGGAGGTACGAGGGCTACTCGCATAACACTATGAACAGCGACAACACACAGCAACGGCTGACCTTTGGGTTGGCCGTTTTCGTTTGTGGGTTTTGAACATCAAAAACAAGATCAAAAGATCGCAGCCTTCGGCAGCTCCTACAGGGGGAATACAATCCGATGTAGGAGCTGCCGAAGGCTGCGATCTTTTGACGTTGCTTTATTTCACGACATTTCTGGCAGACAAAAAAAGCCGCCTGAACAGGCGGCTAAAGGGAAGTTCGAGAGGTTTTTCAACGAATACGCCGATTATCCGCATCGACGCCCGAGCAGTGAAATCAACTCTGACTATGCTGTTGATAGGCGACAACATTGCTTCGCAATGAAGCGGGGGCGATCAGGTTGGGGCGTTTGCCGCACAGGATTGGTGCGGCGGGATTGGGGCGATTATCCAACTGATTGATATCAAAGCGTTTATGCCGATGGCACGGGCCTTGCGAAGCCTAGATGTCCGGGTGACAAGGAGTACGGCATGATCCGCACCTATTTTGATGAGATGTACGATGCCGGCGGCCTGGTCCGCCCGCATTACCGGGAGTTTGCCCGTTGGCTGGCCGAAACGCCTGACGAGCTTTTGGCACAACGGCGACGCGAGGCCGATCTGTTGTTTCATCGTGCCGGGATTACTTTCACGCTCTACGGTGATGAGCAGGGGACAGAGCGCCTGATTCCCTTCGACACCATTCCCCGCAGTATCCCCGCCAGTGAATGGCGGATCGTCGAACGTGGCTGCATCCAGCGGGTCAAGGCGTTGAACATGTTCCTCGCCGACCTCTATCACGAGCAGCGCATCATCAAGGCCGGCATCATTCCGGCCGAGCAGGTGCTGGCCAACGAGCAATACCAGCTGGCGATGCAAGGGCTGGATCTGCACCGGGATATCTATTCCCACATCTCCGGCGTTGATCTGGTGCGCGATGGCGACGGCACGTACTACGTGCTCGAAGACAACCTTCGTACGCCGAGCGGCGTGAGCTACATGCTCGAAGACCGCAAGATGATGATGCGACTGTTCCCCGAGTTGTTCGCGGCGCAACGCATTGCCCCCATCGACCACTATCCGAACCTGTTGCTCGACACGCTGAAAAGCTCCAGCCCGATCGATAACCCGAGCGTGGTGGTGCTGACGCCGGGTCGGTTCAACAGCGCGTTTTTCGAGCATGCGTTTCTCGCTCGGGAAATGGGCGTTGAACTGGTGGAAGGCGCGGACCTGTTCGTGCGCGACGACAAAGTCTTCATGCGCACCACTGACGGGCCGAAAGCCGTCGACGTGATCTACCGGCGCCTCGACGATGCGTTCCTCGATCCGCTGGCGTTCAACCCGGACTCGATGCTTGGCGTACCAGGGCTGCTGTCGTCCTATCGCTCCGGCAACGTGGTGCTGGCGAATGCCATCGGCACCGGGGTGGCGGATGACAAGTCGGTGTATCCATTTGTCACGGAGATGATCCGTTTCTACCTGGATGAAGAGCCGATCCTGAAGAACGTTCCGACGTTCCAGTGTCGCAACCCTTCAGAACTTTCCCATGTACTGGCCAATCTTCCAGATCTGGTGGTCAAGGAAACCCAGGGCTCCGGCGGTTACGGAATGCTGGTAGGGCCGGCGGCGACGGCGGCGGAAATCGAATCGTTCCGCGAGCGGATCAAAGCCAAGCCCCACGCGTATATCGCTCAGCCGACGTTGTCGCTGTCGACCTGTCCGACCTTTGTCGAAAACGGCATTGCTCCACGCCACATCGACCTGCGTCCGTTTGTATTGTCTGGCCGCGAAACCCGGGTTGTGCCCGGCGGTTTGACCCGTGTTGCCCTGCGTGAAGGCTCTCTGGTGGTGAATTCCTCCCAGGGTGGCGGAACCAAGGACACCTGGGTGGTCGAGGATTGAAGGAAGCCTGCCATGTTAAGTAGAACTGCCTCGGATTTGTATTGGATGTCGCGTTACCTGGAGCGGGCGGAAAACCTCGCACGGATGCTCGATATCAGTTATTCGCTGTCGCTGATGCCGCAGGACGGCCGTGGTGATGGTCTGCATGAACTCGCCATGCCGCTGCTGATTACCGGCACCCTGGACGATTACCTGGAGCGCCACGGCGAGCTGCATGCCGAACGCCTGCTGCATTTTTCGCCCTGGACGCGGCCAACCCGGCGAGCATCTACAGCTGCCTTGGTTCGGCGCGGGCCAGTGCTCATGCGGTGCGTGGGCGAATTACCGCCGACATGTGGGAAAACATCAACGCTACCTGGTTGGAAATTCGCGGGATCGCCGAGCAGGGCTTGAGTCGCTACGGCATGAGCCGTTTCTGCGAGTGGATCAAGGAACGTTCCCATCTGTTCCGGGGCGCGTCCTACGGCACGATCATGCGTAACGATGCGTTTCGCTTCATTCGTCTGGGCACGTTTATCGAAAGGGCCGACAACACGTTGCGCCTGCTCGACGCCCGTTACGAAATGGCCGGTGATCAGGCTGAAGCGGTCAGCGATGGCACGGCTCACGCGTATTACCAATGGAGTGCGTTGCTGCGAGCGTTGTCGTCGTTCGAGGCTTACACCGAGATTTACCGCGATGCACCCGGCGCCCGGCATGTCGCTGAATTGCTGCTGCTGCGCGCCGACGTTCCACGTTCCTTGCGCGCCTGCACCGAAGAAATCGACCAGATCCTCGCCCAGTTGCCGGGGGCCAACGGCCGTCCTGCGCAACGCCTGGCGGCGGAAATGGACGCGCGCCTGCGCTACACCGGCATCACCGAAATTCTCGACGAAGGCCTGCATGCCTGGCTGACCGAGTTCATCCCGCTGGTGCGCCAGTTGGGCAACGCCATTCACAGTTCTTACCTGGAGGCTGCATGAGACTTTCCATTAGCCATGAGACCACCTATCACTACGAAGATCAGGTGCGGGCGAGCATCCAGTACCTGCGACTGACACCCCACGACAGCGAGCGCCAGCACGTGCTCAGTTGGCAGCTCGACCTGCCGCGCCCGGTGCGCGCGCAACTCGATCCGTTTGGCAACATCCTGCATGTGCTGACCATGGACGAGCCCCACGAAGCGATCATCATCGGTGCCCGTGGCCAGGTCGATATCGACGAACTGCGTGAAGCCGAGCATGAGAGCCAGTCGGCGCTGCCGTTCCTGCGTTTCACCCGGCTGACCGAAGCCGACCAGGCCCTGCGTGCGTTTGCTGAAAAGGAATGCAAAAAGCGCCGGGATCGCACGGCGCTGATCGACTTGATGCATGGCCTGAACCAGCACATGACCTACACGCCGGGTTCCACCGAAGTCGACACCAGCGCCGCTCAGGCCTTCGCCGGGCGTTCCGGTGTCTGCCAGGACCATACCCATGCGTTTCTCGCCTGTGCTCGCAGCCTGGGCATTGCGGCGCGTTATGTGTCGGGGTATTTGTACAGCGAGGACAGTGAGCACCTGGCCAGTCACGCCTGGGCTGAAGCCTGGCTTGATGACGCCTGGTATAGCTTTGACGTGACCAATCAACTGGCCCGGCCGGAGCGCCATTTGAAACTGGCGGTGGGCCTGGATTACCTGGACGCCTGCCCGGTGCGTGGGATGCGCCGCGGCGGTGGTTGTGAGCAGATGCATGCCAAGGTGTTTGTCTCGCCGACCCCTGCGCTGGCTCCGATCATCTCAGTCCAACAGCAGTAGTTTTCAGGAAGGAACAACTCAACCCTGTAGGAGCAAAGCTTGCTCGCGATGGCGGTTTGTCTGTCAATACTCCTGTGACTGACCCACCGCCATCGCGAGCAAGCTTTGCTCCTACAAGGGATGCTGTCAGGGCTTAACCTTACGCCCCGCCATATGCCTCAAATACCCCACCAGCAAATCCAGATCCCCCGCCGGCAATACCTGCTCTGAAAACGCCGGCATCTTCGCCTGCGGCCACTGACGCAAACTCTGCGGGTCACGAATGTAGCGCTTGAGGAAGTCCGCGCCGAAGTACTCGGTCGGGTTGTACGGGATATTCAGGTCCGGCCCGAACTGCGCATCCCCCGCGCCATTGAGCCGATGGCAGGCCAGGCAATTCTTCTGAAACAACGCAAACCCCTGGTTCACCGGATCGTTCGCTGTCAACGCCGGATCCGGCAGCAGGGCAGGGAAGCGCTCGGCCACCGGCGCCATGCGCTTGATGCTGGCGACTTCGAACGGCCATTGCTCGGGGCTGATGTTGCCCGCCTGCGGATGAGTCCACACCAGATAAAACGGTCCGGCACTGTGCTTGCCCTCGGACAGCGGCGGCCACGGCTTGGCCGGGTCTTCAATCGCCAGCCAGGCCTGCGCCCCTTCCTTGTTGAGCAACGGCGCCGCCGACAGTTCGGCCGCAAAACCGTCCAGCGCCACCGCTTGCAGATGGTCGTCAGGCTTGATGCCCGTCAACAACGCTGCCAACGGCACCGCGCGATAGCTCATGTCCCGTTTATAGGAGACGTCATTGCTGATGGTGATGGTCTGAACCTGAGGATGCTTGAGCAATTCCTCGGTCTGCCAGATGCGACTGCTCGCGCCCAGCTCAAGGTTCAGCTGTGCGGCGTAGAGGGGTGTGCCGAACAGCAAGGCCCCGAACAAAACAAGTGCTTTCAAGTGATCGCCATCCCTGTCGTGGAAAGTGCCATAAAGGTTGGCACACCCACGCTGGCCGGGTAGCGAGCCAGTCACATTTTTAATGAGGCGATAGCAAACCTTGGCGCCGTTTTTTTACCAACCGATCAGCCGATCACCTTGGTCAGGTTCGGCAAAATCAACAACAGCGTAGTGGCGAATAGGATGAGTCCGGCTTGACGTACTTTCGAATGTTTAAACATGGCTGACCGCCTTTTTTGTTATTTCCTGATGCCTGCCTGCATATCTCCATGACGGCAAAGCGATGCACTTCCTGTTGAACGAGCGCCTCGGCAAAACCCGACGACAACTTCGTACATCTTCACCTTAGAGCCCGCGTCACGCTTGGTTTAGATCCATTTCGTATGGTGTAAGCGTAAAAAACGCTTAAAAAGGCATGAGGCTTATTGCCAGCTTCTTGGGCGCCCGTTTGCTAGACAGCTTCGTCACCTGAATCGGTTAATCCGATAGCTGACTACCGTCCGTCTGAGCGTGACCGTCAACGTCCGTGAGCACTGCGGTCATTGAATCCATGGCTGCTCGGCTTAAGGTGATAGTTCATTCAAGATCAAGAGATCGCAGCCTTCGGCAGCTCCTACAAAAATGCCGCAATCCCCTGTAGGAGCTGCCGAAGGCTGCGATCTTTTGATGTTACTCACACCATCAGGTTCGAGGACGTCATGACCCAAGCTTTGATTTTCGATGCGTTACGCACGCCCCGTGGCAAAGGCAAGGCCGATGGCGCGTTGCACAGCGTCAAACCGGTGAACCTGGTGGCCGGGTTGCTGACAGCGTTGCAGCAACGCACCTCGCTCGACACCAGCCAGGTCGATGACGTGGTGCTCGGTTGTGTCACGCCCATCGGCGATCAAGGTTCCGACATCGCCAAAACGGCGACCCAGGTTGCCGATTGGGACGTCAGCGTGGCCGGTGTGCAAATCAACCGCTTCTGCGCTTCGGGATTGGAGGCGGTGAACCTTGGCGCGATGAAAGTCCGTTCCGGCTTCGAAGACCTGGTGGTGGTCGGCGGTGTCGAGTCGATGTCACGGGTACCGATGGGCAGCGACGGCGGCGCCTGGGCGCTGGACCCGGAAACCAACCTGCACAGCCACTTCACACCTCAAGGCGTGGGCGCCGACCTGATCGCCACGATTGAAGGCTTCAGCCGTCAGGACGTCGATGCCTACGCGCTGTATTCCCAGCAAAAAGCCGCGCGGGCCGGGCGGACGGTTCGTTCAACAAGTCGCTGGTGCCGGTGCAGGACCAGAACGGCATCATCTTGCTTGATCACGATGAGTTCATCCGCGCCGAATCGACAATGGAAGGTTTAGGCAAGCTCAAACCGAGCTTCGAGATGATCGGGCAAATGGGTTTCGACGCCACTGCGCTACGGGTCTACAGCTACGTGGAGCGAATCAACCACGTTCACACACCGGGCAACAGCTCCGGGATCGTCGACGGCGCGGCGCTGATGCTGATCGGCTCCGAAGCCAAGGGGCGGGCATTGGGCCTGCAGCCACGGGCGCGGATCGTCGCCACCGCGGTTACCAGTACCGACCCGACCATCATGCTCACCGGCCCGGCGCCGGCCACTCGCAAAGCTTTGGCCAAGGCCGGGTTGCGGGTCGAGGACATCGATTTGTTCGAGGTCAACGAAGCCTTCGCGTCGGTGGTGCTGAAATTCATCAAGGACATGGCCATCGACCCGGACAAGGTCAACGTCAACGGCGGCTCGATCGCCATGGGGCACCCGTTGGGTGCCACCGGGTGCGCGATCCTCGGCACCTTGCTCGATGAACTGGAAACCCGGCGCCTGCGCTATGGCCTCGCGACGCTGTGTGTCGGCGGCGGCATGGGCATTGCCACCATCATCGAACGCCTCTGAGCCCAGATTTCAAGGGAAAAGTGCCATGACCGAAGCCATTCGTTACGAAAAAAATCAGGACCAGATCGTCGTCCTGACCATCGACCTGCCGGGCCAGAGCGCCAACACCATGAACGCGGTGTACCGCGAAGCCATGGCCGCCCGCGTCGCTCAACTGGTCGCGGAAAAGGACAGCATCGCTGGCGTCATCATCACCTCGGCCAAGAAGACGTTCTTTGCGGGCGGCGACCTCAATGAATTGATCAAGGTCGGCAAGCCCGAAGCCAAAGCCTTCTACGACATGGTGCTCACCCTCAAAGGGCAACTGCGAACCCTGGAAACCCTCGGCAAACCGGTGGTCGCCGCGATCAACGGCGCAGCGCTGGGCGGCGGTTGGGAAATCTGTCTGGCGTGCCATCACCGCGTGGCGCTGGACAACCCGTCGGTGCAACTCGGCCTGCCGGAAGTGACCCTCGGTTTGTTGCCGGGCGGTGGCGGGGTGGTGCGCATGGTGCGGATGCTGGGCCTGGAAAAAGCCTTGCCATACTTGCTCGAAGGCAAGAAGGTCCGGCCACAACAAGCGTTGCAGGCGGGTTTGATCGATGAGCTGGCGGCGGATCGCGATGAACTGCTGGCCAAGGCGCGGGCGTGGATTCTGGCCAACCCGAGCGTTGTGCAGCGTTGGGATGTGAAGGGTTATCAGATCCCCGGTGGCACGCCGTCGAACCCGAAAGTCGCGCAGATGCTGGCCATCGCGCCGTCGATCCTGCGCACTAAAACCCAGGGCACGATGCCTGCGCCAGAGAAAATCCTTTGCGCGGCGGTGGAGGGGGCCCAGGTGGATTTCGACACGGCGCACCTTATTGAAACCCGTTACTTCACGGAGTTGGCCACCGGCCAGGTGTCGAAGAACCTGATCGGTACGTTCTGGTTTCAGCTTAATGAAATCAATGCTGGCGGCTCGCGGCCGCAGGGTTTTGCGCCTTGCGTGACTCATCGCGTGGGTGTCCTCGGCGCGGGGATGATGGGGGCAGGAATTGCCTTTGTCAGCGCCTCGGCCGGTATCGACGTGGTGCTAAAGGACGTCAACCTTGCGGCAGCAGAGAAGGGCAAGGCGCACTCGGCGGCGCTGCTGGACAAGAAAGTTTCCCGTGGCCAGTTGAGCGCTGAGCAGCGGGACGCCGTACTGGCGCGGATTCACACCACGCAAAGCGATGCCGATCTGGCCGGTTGCGACCTGATCATCGAGGCCGTGTTCGAAGACCGCGAACTGAAGGCCAAGGTCTCTTCAGCAGCACAAAAAGTCGTTGGCCCGGACGCGGTAATCGCCTCCAACACTTCGACCCTGCCGATCAGCGGCCTGGCCACTGCCGTGCCGGACCAGAGGAAGTTCATCGGTCTGCATTTCTTCAGCCCTGTGGAGAAAATGCCCTTGGTGGAAATCATCAAAGGCGTGAACACCAGCGACGAAACCCTGGCGCGCGGTTTCGATTTCGTCCTGCAAATCAAGAAAACCCCGATTGTGGTCAACGACAGTCGCGGCTTCTTCACCTCGCGAGTGTTCGGCACCTTCACCAATGAAGGCATCGCCATGCTCGGCGAAGGCGTGAGCGCGCCGATGATCGAGACCGAAGCGCGCAAGGCCGGGATGCCGATCGGGCCTCTGGCGATCTCCGACGAAGTTTCACTCAGCCTCATGAGCCATATCCGTCAGCAGACGGTCAAAGACCTGCAAGCAGAAGGGAAACCGCTGATCAAGCACCCGGCGTTCGTCGTGATTGACTTGCTGCTCAACGAATACAAGCGTCCGGGCAAGGCCGCTGGAGGCGGTTTCTACGATTACCCGGCCGGTGGCCAGAAACAGCTGTGGCCGGAGCTGAAAAGCCGTTTCGAGAGGGCTGACGGGCAGATTTCGCCGAAGGACGTGCGTGATCGCCTGCTGTTCGTGCAAGCCATCGAAACCGTGCGCTGCGTGGAAGAGGGCGTCCTGACCTCGACGGCGGACGCCAACGTCGGCTCGACCTTCGGTATCGGCTTTGCAGCCTGGACCGGCGGCGCGTTGCAATTCATCAACCAATATGGCGTGAAAGACTTTGTTGCCCGCGCCCAGTATTTGGCCGAACAGTATGGCGAGCGCTTCGCTCCACCGGCGCTGCTGCTGGACAAAGCGGCCAAAGGGGAGGCGTTCTAAGGGACCGCTGACGCATTCCGGGGCTTGCCTTGTCACCGTGTTTCAAGGCAGGCTCTGGGGTGTGCATTATTCCCATCACGTGTCAGGTATTTTTTATGTCGTTACGCATCTGCATTCTGGAAACCGACATCCTGCGTCCAGAACTGGTCGATCAATATCAGGGTTACGGGCAGATGTTCCAGCGTCTGTTTTCGCAGCAACCCATCGCTGCCGAGTTCACCGTCTACAACGTGATGCAGGGCAACTACCCCAGCGATGAGCTGACCTTCGACGCTTACCTGGTCACCGGCAGCAAGGCTGACTCCTTCGGCACCGACCCGTGGATTGAAACCCTCAAGACTTACTTGCTGACTCGCTATGAGCGCGGCGACAAGTTACTGGGCGTGTGCTTCGGCCATCAACTGCTGGCGCTGTTGCTCGGCGGCAAGAGCGAGCGGGCGACCCAGGGTTGGGGTGTTGGCACCCACAACTACAAACTCGCCGCGAAAGCGCCGTGGATGAGCCCGGTGATGGAAGAGCTGACGTTGCTGATCAGTCACCAGGATCAAGTCACGGTGCTGCCGCAAAACGCCACGGTGATTGCCTCGAGCGATTTCTGCCCGTTTGCCGCGTATCACATCAACGATCAGGTGCTGTGCTTCCAGGGGCATCCGGAATTCATTCACGACTACTCACGGGCGTTGCTGGAGATTCGTCAGCAGCATCTGGGTGAGCAGGTTTATTCCAAAGGTGTGGCAAGCCTTGAACATGCGCATCATGGCGCTACGGTGGCGGAGTGGATGATGCGGTTTGTGGCGCATAAGCCAGAAACTGTTTGAAGCTAAAAGCTTCGCGAGCAAGCCCGCTCCCACGGTTGACCGAGTTTCTTCAGAAGAAATGCGATCGAATGTGGGAACGGGCTTGCTCGCGAATTTCACAGACAACTCGGTAGTGGCTACAACCACCCGGACTTCTTGAAACTCGCCCACAAACTCACACACCCCACGGCAATGAACCCCAACACCGCGAAATACCCGTAGTGCCAACTCAACTCCGGCATGTTCTGGAAGTTCATCCCGTAAATCCCGGCCACCGCCGTCGGGAACGCCAGGATCGCCGCCCACGCTGCAAACTTGCGCTGCACCACGCTCTGGCGTGAAGCCTCCAGCAACACCCCGACCTCGATGGTCTGGCTGGCGATATCCGCCAGGGTCGTCAGGTCTTCCATCTGCCGCGTCACATGGATCTGCACATCACGGAAGTACGGCCGCATGTTCTTGTCGATGAACGGGAAACTCAGCTTCTGCAGCTCCTCACCGATTTCCACCATCGGCGCCGCATACCGGCGCAAGCGCAGCACGTCGCGACGCAGGCTGTGGAGTTTCTGGATGTCACGCTCATTCAGCGCGCTGCACAGCACGTTGCGCTCCAGTTCATCGATCTCGGCGTGAATCGCTTCGCCCACCGGCTGGTAGTTTTCGATGACAAAATCGAGGATGGCGTAGAGTACGAAATCTTCCCCGTGCTCCAACAAAATCGGACGCGCCTCACAGCGTTGTCGGACATGGGCGTAGGACGCCGAGTGACCGTTGCGGGCGGTGATGATGTAACCCTTGCCGGCAAAGATATGAGTCTCGATGAACTCCAGTTTGCCTTCATGGCGGATCGGCGAGTACGTGACGATAAACAGCGCGTCGCCGAAGGTTTCCAGCTTCGGGCGGCTGTGTTTTTCCAGGGCATCTTCGATGGCCAGTTCGTGCAGGTTGAACTGGCGTTGCAGATTGCTCAGTTCCTGGGCGTTGGGCTCTTCGAGGCCGATCCAGACAAAGTGGCCGGTCTTGGCGGCCCAGGCGGCCCCTTCGTCGAGGGTGATATTGGTGATTTTTTTACCGGCGCTGTAAACCGCAGCAGCAACAACTCGACCCATGATGGTGGTTCACTTCTTATTAGCAGATGGCAGTGGCAGGCAGGTTTCAGCTTAGCCTTGTCTGCTGCTTGAGAGTCAGTGAAATCTTTAGAGTTCGCCGGTAAAAGTACGCTGGTAAAAGAAAACCCGCTCAGGGCGGGTTTCTTTTCAGGCGGCTTGCAGTTGCCGATCCATCGAGGCAATGCATTCGCGCATCTGCTCTCGGCATTGGGCGATCAGCAGGGGCATGTCGTCCATGCTCAACCCGGCCGTCGGAATCGCCGGCAGCGAACGGATCAGAATTTTCCCACTGCGCCAGCGGTTCAATCGCATGTGTTTAACGTAACTGCTGACACACACCGGTACGATCGGCACCCCGGCGGCAATCGCCATCTGGAACGCACCTTTCTTGAACGGCAGCAAGTCTTCGCCGAGGTTGCGCGTACCTTCCGGGAACACCCAGATCGAGGTGTCTTCATGCTGCAAGGTATGGGTGGTGGTCAGCATTGACTGACGCGCCTTGTGCGCATTGCCGCGGTCAATCAACACATTGCCCGCCAGCCAGAACAACTGGCCGAACAGCGGCACCCACTTCAGGCTCTTCTTGCCGATGCACACGGTGCGGCGGGGTACGACGTTGCCGAACACAAACAGATCGTAGTTGGACTGGTGATTGGCGATGATCACGCAGCTCTCGGGTTTGTCCATCAACCGCCCGACATCGGTCTTGACCCGCAGGCGCAAAATGCACATCGCCGGCCACGCATACAGGCGCGCACATAAACGGCTGTTGTCCGGGTTGAACGGCCGGCACAGGCCGAGAATCACTCCTGCCATACCGGCCAGAATAAAGTGCAGGCTCATCAATAACATACGAAACACAAACAGCATTTACAGGCCCCACCGGGACAAAAGGTGGCGCAGTGTACGGATGTGCACTGTTTTCGGCAATTGCCGCTATAGAGGTAGGAGATAGGCGATGTTTAAGCGCATGTTTCAGACTTGAGTGTCAGACACGGCCTAGAGCGGTTGCACGCTATTCAACAAGGCACGTACGAAAAAGCCCGACAAGAGGGTCGGGCTTTTCGTTGTAGCGGGCTGGAGCTTAGCCCAAATGTTCCTGATCCTGGATGATCGCGTTGTCCAGCGTCTCCAGCAGCGCTTTGCGCACTTTCAGCTTGGTGTTCTTGTGTGCGGTCATGTTGATCTTCTTCAACTGACGCGCCGCGGCCAGTGCTGCGCCTTGCAACTCCTCGGCCGAGACCACCACATCGAGGAAACCGGCGGCAATTGCGCTCTGCGGATTGAACATCTCGCCATTGATCACCGAACGATGCAGTGCCGCGTTGCTCAGGCGATCACGGGCCAACTCGATCCCGGCGTGGTGCATGGTCATGCCGATCTGCACTTCATTCAGGCCAATGCTGAACGGCCCGTCGACACCAATGCGGTAATCCGCCGACAACAGCAGAAACGCGCCCTTGGCCACCGCATGCCCGGGGCACGCCACGATCACCGGAAACGGGTGCGACAACAGACGGCGGGCCAGTGTCGAACCGGCCGTCACCAGCGCCACGGCTTCTTTAGGCCCGGCCGTCATCACCTTCAAGTCATAACCGCCCGACAGGATCCCGGGCGTACCGGTAATGATCACCACTGCACGATCAGTCACCGCCTGATCCAGCGCAGCATTAAACGCCGCAATCACGTCCGGGGAAATGGCGTTGACCTTGCCATTGCTCAACGTCAGGGTCGCGATACCGTCTTCGAGGTGGTAGGAAATCAACTCACTCATGACGCTATTCCTTGTATGAAAGTTGAGGCAGACGTTACCCACCGCCGCAGGCCAGGTAAAGCGCCGTGACTGACCCGCCAGTCACCCTTTCCCCGCCCGGCAAGCGTAGCCGGCCGCGCTGGCCGTGCATTCCCCTCTATATGGAAGAGGGCGCGACGCCGGAGATTGGCGGGTTTGCCATGGCCCGGAACTCGCCGGAACGACTAAATCGCTAAGCGCATGAAAATTCTGAAAAAAATATTTGCCATCGGAAAAGCTTTCGACTACATTAGCGCGCCTCGACAGACAGAACTTGTTTGAAGAGATACGGTGAAGTGTCCGAGTGGCTTAAGGAGCACGCCTGGAAAGTGTGTATACAAGAAATTGTATCGAGAGTTCGAATCTCTCCTTCACCGCCACATTATGCAAATACAAACCCCTGATTTTCCTAGAGAAAGTCGGGGGTTTGTGGTTTTTGGCGTCTGAAAAAGGGCGATATGGGACCAGCGTCGGACTGGGGGATGTATTTGCCGTCTGTATGTAGCCATGTTCTCGCGGCAAATTCTTATCCTCCGGGGGTACTTCAATGTCTGGGTACGGCTGCCTTTTGGCCCAACCGACGCGGAAGCAGAATGCCGGCGGGACGAAAGTACGAGCCGCTTCAGAGAAAGGTGCGTTTATTCTGACGGAGACCCTGTTGTTGGCGGTGTTTGAGACAGGAGAGGTCTCGGATAGTTGATAGCTTGGGTGTCCTCCTGGGTGACGAGTAACAAGAACCCGGCCATGTACCCGGTTTTTGCGCGGCGACTCATGAAAACGAGCCGCCCTCTAGAGGAGAAAATCGCCAAACCCGTGAGGTCGCCTGCGTGCTTGCGGGAAATGACCTGGCAGCCCTGGAGACGGTATCTCTGGGTCCGTAGCGGGTGGAAATATTTACCACCCGCCAAGGTGTCAATTTGCCAGCGCATGCTATATTGGCGCGCTTTTTCCAAGCAGTGCCCAGGGCCTGTTATTGATTTTGCAACTGTTCCGATTTTGCCTCACAACAAGGATGTACACGTGCTAAAGGGAGATGCACTTGGGCTTGATCAACTGTTTCTCTTTTTTCTGTGCGTTTACTTGGCCTGAACCTGGCTTGCCTGGGATAGCTTTGAAGGTGCACGCTTTACAATGAATAAAATTTATTTGATCAGTAATGTCAAGCAAGGCGGAAAAACCTATCTTGAATACTTGCGGCCAGCGCTGAATGCTCTTCGTAGTCATTACGACTGTGTGATTCTTCAAACTACGAATGTGGGTATCAGCAGAGTCGAAGCGGAACAGCTTCTGAATCATCCTGTTGAAGAAGTCGGGCTGGATTTTATCGAGACGATAAAGTCCCACGTCGTTATTTCAAATGATGGCTGGGTCGCGCGAATTCTGGATGATTCAAACTTCGCTATTTTCATTGCCCATGGCAGTGTCGGTATGCCGGTCAAGGATCAATATTATTTTTCTGAGTTGCTGAGTTATTGGGATGCGATTGTTTCGTCATCCCGATCGCTTTCTGACCTGATCAAAATGGGTCTGCAACTTTACCGACCTGACAGGCACGCGGGGCGCGTGGGCAATGCAACGAAAACATTGCGTTCGGAATTTCGCAAAACCAATATCATCTCGGTACTGCCGGTCAAGATCCCCGAGCCTTTCAAGGCTGCCCCTGACATCCAGCGGGTACCCGAGAAATGTGTCGTGGGCCTTCTACCAACCCAGGTCGGTATATGCCCGAGCGGCGCTTCCCTGTATGAAAATATGGGCGTAGTGATTAACAGCATCAAGTCCCAGATCCCCCATGCGCAATTTATCTTGCGCCCTTATATGACTGACTTTACACGTCCGTATGTCAGCGAAGTGTGCGAACAGCTTTCTCAGTATCCATGGATCAAAATAGATACGACGAAAGGAAGCAGTCAGGATTTCTATCAGCAATGTGACAAACTCATCACTGACGCCTCAAGTGGTGGAGTTTCCTTTATGCTGAATACGTGCAAGTTGCCTATTTATTATGTACCGGAAACCAATGAGAGCCACCCCGTAGTTACGGCTTGGCTGGAACAAATGCAGAACCTGCTGCCCATCGCCAGAAAGGGTAACGATCTTAAAGATCTGATACTGGGCTTTGAGCTCATTACGCCTGAGCAAAGTTACGCTATTTATAAGACATTTTATGAATCAGAGTACGGTGAGCGCCATCATCCGGATGAGGTCTTCCTGGATTTGGTTCAGCAACAACATGAATCTGATTTTCGCTGCTTTGTGATCGACGCTTTGGGAAAAGCCAACGAGTTCGAAGATCAGAAGAGCTCGCTGCAACTGTCATGAATCCCAAGCAACTAACGCTTCTAAATTGCCAATGAGTCAGGTGGATATGAAAGATGACGTTGCCGGGCAAGTGGTTTGGATTACCGGTCTGTCGGGCGCGGGTAAATCGACGTTGGCCGGGGCATTTGTAGCCGGACTTCGAAGTCTTGGCCACTCGGTTGTCCTGCTGGACGGGGATGAGCTGCGCGACGTTTTCGGTGCCACCTCCGCCAACACGCAAAACCACGGGCGTGAGGGGCGATTGGTACTGGCCCTGCAGTACGCCCATCTGTGCCGGGTCATCGCGGCGCAAGGGCACACCGTCGTCATTGCCACGATTTCGCTGTTTGGTGAGGTTCATGCCTGGAACCGCATTCATCTACCGGGTTATTTCGAAGTGTATTTGAAGGTGCCGGTGGCGGAACTGCGTCGTCGGGACCCCAAGGGAATCTATCGCCGGTTCGATGCCGGCGAGTTGAACAATGTCGCGGGTCTGGATTTATCAATTGATGAGCCGGACGCCGCAGATTGGGTGGTGGAGTTTGATCCTGAGCGCTCCCTGCAAACATCGACCGATAACTTGCTTCACCATTTTTTGAAAAGGAAGTTGATATGAAAACCGAATGGGATTACTCCACCCTGGCCGACGCGTATCTGAAGCGTCCTGACTATGCCGATGCTGCCATTGACGCGATGTTGTCGATTGCAGGCGCCGAGCGCGGCGACAAGTTTTGCGATGTCGGTGCCGGCGTTGCGCACCTGACCTTGATGCTCGCGGCTCGTGATCTGGATGTTGTGGCGGTGGAGCCTAACGATGCGATGCGTGCCAATGGCATCAAGCGCACTGTCGACCTGACCAACGTGCGTTGGCATGAAGGCACCGGCGAAGCAACCGGGCAGACCAGCGAAGCGTTCGACATGGTCACATTCGGCAGTTCCTTCAATGTCTGCGACCGTCAGCAGGCGCTCAAGGAAACCGCGCGCATCCTCAACCCTGGGGGCTGGTTCGCCTGCATGTGGAACCATCGTTATCTTGAGGATCCTATCCAGGCCCGGATCGAAGCCATCATCAAGGATCGGGTCCAGGGTTACGGCTACGGTACTCGTCGTGAAGATCAAACCGCAGTCATCGACGCCAGTGCGCTGTTCGGCCCGGTTGTTCACCTGGATGCGCGGGTCATTCACGAACAAACCATCGAAGAGTGCCTGGAAGCCTGGCGCTCCCACGCGACGCTTGAGCGTCAGGCTGGCGCGAAATTCCACGAAGTGATCAGCGCCATCGAGGACTATCTGAGAAGCCTTGATACGGCCTCGATCCAGATTCCGTACTCGACCAATATCTGGGTTGCTCAGTTGAGATAAGCCGATGTCGCTGCATTTCTCGACCAAGGCCGGCACCTTGATTGCTCTTCAGGAGCGACTCACGTCGGCTCGCATCGCGCCCTTGTTGTCATTCACCGTAAAGGAATGGCAAATGGGGCGGCACGCCTGTTTTCGCGACATCCGGGGAGGATTGGGGGACGGACCGTGGATCGTGCGTTCCAGCTGTCTGCGCGAAGATGGCACGCAAACCTCATGCGCCGGGGCTTTTCTTTCGATCCCCGATGTCATTGAAGCGGACCTGGAGTCGGCGATTGAGAGAGTGATCGCCAGCTATGGCGATGCACACCCGGCCGACGAGGTGCTGATTCAGCCGATGCTGGGAAATGTACTTCGATCCGGTGTCGCCTTTTCCCACGACCCGAATACCTGTGCGCCGTATCGGGTGGTGAACTGGTCTGAAGGCAATGACACCGCGTCGGTGACCAGCGGCATGGGCGGTCGGTTGTGGCAGCAGGCGGCGCGCAGCGAAGTGCCGCCACCGCCGAGCCTGGCCCCGATCATCGCCTTGCTTGCGGAATTGTTGGCGTTGTTCGATGACGCACCCATCGATTGCGAGTTCGCCGTCACACGCGAAGCCGAGGGCGAGGTCCTGTGGCTGTTACAAGCGCGGCCATTGATTTTGCCGACAGCTGCCGAATCCGAGGCTGATCAGGCGGCTCGTCTGGACAGTATTCAGCGCAAGGTGGCGCGGGGCATGCAATCGCACCCATTCCTGATGGGGCAACGCACGGTCTATGGCGTGATGCCAGACTGGAACCCGGCCGAGATTATCGGCATCCGGCCTAAACCGCTCGCGCTCTCGCTGTACCGGGACCTGGTGACTGACTCGATCTGGGCTTACCAGCGCCATAACTATGGTTACCGCAACTTACGCAGCTTCCCGCTGATGCCGCATTTTTTCGGGTTGCCGTACATCGATGTGCGCTTGTCGTTTAACTCGTTTATTCCGGCAGACCTGGATGAGGGGCTGGCCGGGCGGCTGGTTGATCACTACATCGATCGCCTGCTGGCCGAACCGACGCTGCACGATAAGGTGGAATTCGAGATCGTCTTCTCGTGTTACACCCTGGACCTCTCGACACGGCTGGAGCGCTTGGCCAGTGCCGGTTTTCAGCAGCACGAACTGGAAGCCATCAGCACCAGTTTGCGCAAACTGACCAACCGCATCGTCCATCCCAAGGACGGCTTGTGGCGCGCCGATGCGAACAAACTCGACATCCTCAACGAGCGACGCGAAGCGTTGCTGGCCTCCAACGCCGATCCTCTGGAACGGATTTACTGGTTGCTGGAGGATGCCAAGCGCTATGGCACCTTGCCGTTTGCTGGCCTGGCGCGCGCCGGTTTTGTCGCGGTGCAGATGCTCAAATCCCTGGTGACCGTGGGCGTGTTCTCCCAGGCTGACTACGATAGCTTCATGGCAGGCGTCTCGACCGTCAGCGGCCAGTTGGCACGTGACCGGGCCATATTGGACAAGTCGACATTCCTGGCGCGCTACGGTCATTTGCGTCCGGGCACCTACGACATCCTTTCGCCTCGTTACGATGAGGCGCCGGAGCTCTATTTCGACTGGACTCAACGTCCCGCCGCTCCGGAACCGCTAAAACCCTTTTCGCTGACCCTGCCGCAGATGCGTGCAATCGTGCAGCAATTGGAAGAGCATGGCTTGCAGCCTGATCCGGTCGGCTTGCTGGACTTCATGCAAGCGGGGATTGAACTGCGCGAACTGGCCAAGTTCCACTTCACCCGCAATCTATCGGATGCCTTGGCATTAATTGCCGAGGTGGGCGCTCAGCATGGCATCAGCCGCGAAGATATCGCCTATTGCGACATCAGCGCCTTCAAGGAGCTGCACATTGCGGCGGTCGATCCGAAGGACGTGCTGTTGCATAGCATCGAACAGGGTAAGGCGCGCTACGCAGAAACGCTCAAGGTCTCGCTGCCGCCGGTGATCACCTGCCCGGAAGATGTCTGGTCCTTCGAATGGCCGGAAACGGCCCCGAACTTCATCACTCAGAAACAGGTGACAGCGCCCGTGGTGGGCAGTGAGGATCGAGACAAGCTCGTCGGGGCGATTGTCTGCATTCCCAACGCGGACCCAGGTTTTGACTGGTTGTTTGCCTACCCGATCGCCGGGTTGATTACGGCTTGGGGCGGTGCCAACTCGCATATGGCGATTCGCGCCGGCGAACTTGGCCTGCCAGCGGTCATTGGTGCCGGTGAAGTGCTCTATCGTCGCTGGTCCACGGCGCAGCGCTTGCACCTGGACTGCCCCGGCCGTTGGGTGGAGGTGTTGGCATGAAGGTCGTCGCCGTGAGTCAGCGTGTGGACGTGTTGCCTGAGCGCGGCGAAAGCCGTGATGCGCTGGACCAGCGTCTGATTGATTTTCTGCTGGCCGGCGGTTATTTGCCGGTGCCGGTGCCAAACGGGTTGCAGGATGATCTGCATGACTGGCTAAACGCCGTATCGCCACAGGCCATCGTGCTTTCGGGGGGCAATGACATCGGCCAGTGTTCGGCGCGGGATGTGACCGAAAGCCGATTGCTTGACCATGCACGCGCCCAAGGCCTGCCGGTACTCGGCATTTGCCGAGGCATGCAGATGATCGCGCACTGGTCTGGCGGTGAGCTGAAACCGGTGAAAGGTCATGTGCGAACCCGGCATCAATTGTCGGGACGGATTGTTGCCGAGGTGAACAGCTATCACGGTCTGGCGCTGGACGGTTGTCCGCCAGGGTTTGAGGTTCAGGCGCGCAGTGAGGACGGGGAAATCGAAGCCATCGGGCACCTCAATCTGCCTTGGGAAGGCTGGATGTGGCACCCGGAGCGAGAGGACGTTTTTGCGGCGCACGATGTTGATCGGTTGAAGCAGTTGTTCGGTGAGTAAAGCGTCTTTATCTGAGGTAGAACGGTTGTGAAAGCCATTATCCTGGCTGCCGGACGTGGCAGCCGCATGAAAAGCCTCACGAATGAACGTCCGAAATGCATGGTCGAGTTGCGGGGCAAGACGCTACTTGAGTGGCAGCTTGAGGCACTGCGCGGTGCCGGCATCAGCGAGATCGCTGTCGTCACCGGTTACAAACGCGAGTTGTTGGCCAGCCAAGGATTGGTCGAGTTCCATAACCCACGCTGGGCGCAGACCAACATGGTGTCGTCGTTGGCCTGCGCTGAGGCGTGGTTGCAGCAGGAACCGTGCATTGTCAGCTATTCCGACATCTTCTATAGCCCCGTCGCGGTCCAGTCGCTGATGAACTCTAACGCTTCCCTCGCTGTCACCTACGACCCGAACTGGCTTGAGCTGTGGACTGAGCGTTTTGGCGATCCTTTATTGGATGCTGAAACATTGCGCATGACTGGCGCAGGCAACCTCGCGGAAATCGGCAATAAACCGACATCAGTCGACGATATCCAGGGCCAGTACATGGGGCTTTTGCGCTTCACGCCAGAAGGGTGGGCAGAAGTCGTCCGGCTTCGCTCGGCGTTGACTCCGGAGCAGTGTGACAAAGTGCACATGACCAACACTTTGCAGCAAGTCATTGAGGCGGGACAGGTTGCGATACAAGCCGTTGCGTACACGGGAGAGTGGGGAGAGGTGGACTCCGCCGAGGATCTCTTCGTGTATCAATAATCGGGATACTTGACTGATGTGTATAAAAGCTCCGCAAGACTTCAACGTTCCTTAAAAACCGGATGGATCTATGGTCGGAGCACCCACCGCGAATACTGCCGGTATTCAGCAGGCGTCCACGATCCCAGCCACGTTCTCTGGTAGGTGCACAAAGTTCTGCAACGGATTATGCAGAATGTGTGCGTCGCCACAGGCTATCAAGTGCGAGCTGTCAGGGAAGCGGTCGATGGCGCCTTGATTTTTGCGGCCAATGTTCGGATTGCCAGTAATGCGTGCGTCCATGGCCGCTCTGCGGTAGTTGTGCCCCATGACTGTGTACTGGGCCTCAACGGCTGTACGAGGTTCCATGGCATAGTCGGCCTTCCCTGTGCGGCCGTATTTCTATCTGTTTGAAGTCGTGCCTGTGACTGTAGCAGGGGCGGTGAAAGCAGTCCGATCAACGAGAATACATACGCCCGTTTATGCAGAGATTCACCCTCGTCCTCTAACCTGTGGCCTCATCTTTTCGAAACACCACGCTTTGAGGTAAATAACCCGGAACTACAAAGGGCCGCGAACTTGCTACGGGTTTTTGCAGACGGTTCAGCTGGAACTACCGTTCGATGTGGCGTGTGAGGGACAAGGAGGGCGGGGCGTTTATCCACGCAGCTTTGAGTCGAATCCATGAAGAAGGAAACCCCATGATTACCACCACAACCCACTCCATCGAAAGCCGGCAAATCACTGCTTACCTGGACATCGTCAGCGCTGAGTCGGTGCAGGGCGTCAACGTGATCCGCGACATGTTCGCCGGGATGCGGGATTTTTTCGGCGGGCGTTTTCAGACGCTGGAGCGAGCGCTGAAAGAGGCGCGTATTCAGGCGGCCGACGTTCATCAAAATGACACTGGCGGTGATGATGGCGCCGGACTGAGTGCAATCGGCCCAGGCGGTGTAAAAACGCAGGTCTTGTCTTGAAATCTGCGTCGCTACGTAAAATCTGCCAGTAATTGGTAACTACAATGGACCTGGAGTTTGCTTAGGAACGCGACTTTTGTTCCGATTCAAACCATCAAATCTACGCTAAAACGTTTTTACAAAGCCTCAGCCAAAAGCGGCCTGTGGGGTGCGCCTCGGAAATCCGGGGCAACTCACAATTTTTAGGCGATGCTACTTACTGAATCACTCCGGCGGGTAGCGGTACCAATTTTCCGGTGCAGAATCATCATTCCCGAAGATACAGGGCGATTACACTGCGGCTCGCGGATGGCCGCCGGCCACCCGCGAGCCAGTGCCATCAAGCCAGCAGTTTAAGCTCGTCTTTACCGTACTTGAGCGACTTCTCGTCTGGAATCATCAGGCCAGTGTGCTCGTCGCGCCCCTGCAGGACGAAGCGGGCGTTCGGGTTGCCCAGTTGGGTAGCGGCCTGCTGGCTGTCGGCGCCGATCTCGCCTTTCTTCATGCGATTGACGATCAGCCCCACCGCCGTATCGTTGAAGTCGCGCAGCATCCAGGCATCGCCATCGCCATCGCCATCGCCATCGCCAGCCACCAACACCGGGCCATAGCCCTTCTGTTTAACCAGCACGTTCTTGATGCCGACGGTCTTGCCCGGCCCGTAATTGAAGTGCGAGTCTGGCTGATAGCGACTGGTGTACTTGCCTTCTTCCATCGCCAGGCGCAGGCCGATCACGTTCTCAGGCGGCACGCCGTATCCGTAATGGGGATTGCCCGCGAACACGCGTACCACACCGTCGATCGAGGCGGTGCTGACATAGACGTCGATGCCGTTGGCGCGCAACGTGTGCATCAGGCCACGGATTTCCTCATGGATGCGGATGCCATGAAAGTGCGTATCCGCCACCACCCCGGCCTTACCCGGCAAGGTGCGTGAACTCTCGTACTTGACCTTGTGCAGCGCGTCGCCGATGGCGTAGTTGTTGGAGGCCTGCGCCATCACCTGCAATTCAGCCGTGGTCATGTTCTTGTAGAAGTACAGAATCCACTTGTAGCCGATCTCCACCGGGTAGTGGCGGAAATTGGCCGCTATCGGGCCGACCTCGCGCTGTTGTCGCCGGTCGGCATCGACGCCCAGCGCGGAGCCAGCAACTACGACCACCGCGAAGCCGAAGTGGCGCGCGCCATGGCCGACAATGCCGAGCGCGTGGTCATCCTCACCGATTACAGCAAGATTGGCATGGAGAGCCGCGTCGCCTTCTGCCCACCGGAACGCATCGACGTGCTCATCACCAACCACAAGGCCAGTACCGAAGCGGCGTTCGCCGCACTGAACGCCAAGCTGAAACGTATTGTCCTGGTGTAGCGGTGGCTTGGCGGTTGCAACAGGAATTGACGCAGTGTGATGCTCAAGTGCAGCGCAATCGGGTAGATCTTGCACGATGCGACTATCGGCGCTGGCAAACTGACCGTACCTGTATAAGAAAATCCATGTCGTATTCAGTTGTTCGAATCACATCAACCAGGCTGTTTGGCAAAAGCTTGGGGTGCAGTGGATCATTGCCGAGAGGTGAAACGATGCTCTGACCAGCAAATTGTATGGTTTCTGTTACGCATCTTTCATTCCGTCTTTCAATATCCCTGATGTAATCTCGCTGCTCGTGATACGCACGGCTGAATGGGAAAACCATGGATAGCTTTCGAAAGCCCTGCATCAGGAAACGTCCTTAATGACTTCTCCTGAATCCAAAACCCTGCAAGCCCTCAATCCAGAAAGTAAATACAAAAGCCTTCGGACATTTGCCAAAACGGTTATCGCTACTACCTTGTTAGTTGCAGCCATTTCGGCGGCTGCTCTTTTCATGTCCGGCTCAGGTTTCTTTGCCACGCCTCAACGCGACTCAGTCAGCGGTGCCGAGCAACAGGCGCGCATCGCCACCCTCAACTCGTTGGGCGCATTGTCGCTGGCTATCGTTCCCACCACTGATGTCCCCGCTGCACTGCAGAGCATGCATCTCGACCAGGCGGCAACTGCGGCACTGGTTACGGAACTTGCCCCACATTTGCCAGTGGCTCCTGGGAATACTCCCTCAGCCGATGCCCGGCAGGTACCTGGCGGCGCAGTAGCCGACAGCAGTGCACCGCCGTCTCCCGCCACCCAGCCACCCATCCGTTTTGCCTGGGTCACGTTATGGGACTCCGATGTGGAGGACGGCGATGCGGTACGTATCCAGAGCGGTGGTTATGTGAGGACTGTCATGCTGACCAAACAGGGCATCACCTTTGCCATACCCGTTCCTGCCGATGGAAAAATAGCCCTGACAGGTGTCCAGGATGGCGAGGGTGGTGGCATCACCGTCGGCTTGGGGTCCGGCGGCGTCAAGGCCGTCCTGCCGATCATGAGCGTCGGCCAGATACTCACCTTGAACGTCAAGGCCAATTGATGCGTTGGCTGAGTTCGCTGGCGATACGGCTGGGGCCGATCGCATTTGTCGTGATGACACTCGTGGTTGTCGCGCAATTCTGGATGCAACATCAGCCCAACAGTACCGATGTCGGTCACTACGGGCAGGATGTCGCTGATTTTCTGCATGCGCATGCCTGGACCCTGCTCGCGTTTGCGGGTGCTTTCTGGCTGGTCACGTTTGCAGGGCTATTCCATGAGCAAGAACGCCGTAAAAGCCCAAATGTCAGCAAAGGAAATCGGATCATGGATGCACTAGACAGGCTCACAAACCGCCAGTCGCTGGAGCAGAAGCTGGCTCGGGAACCCGAGTCCGTTGTCATCGACTCGGAAAAACTGGCCGCAGCGCTTAAGAGCAAGGTCATCGGCCAGGACGCGGTCTGTGACGACATGGCCGCTCAGATCAGGCGGCGCCTCGCGCTCAAACAGCGCAACAAGCCTGTCGGCGTTTTTATCCTGGCCGGCCCACCCGGGACCGGGAAAACCTACCTCGCCAAATGCCTGGCAATTGAGTTGCAACGCAATCTGTTGCATTTCGACATGACCCAGTTTTCCAGTGGTGCGCATGCCGCCACGCAACTGTTTGGTGCATCCAAAGGCTATGTCGGCTCCAATACCTACGGCAAATTGACTGCCGCGTTGCGCGATACGCCGGATGCCGTGGTGCTGCTGGATGAAATAGAGAAGGCGCACCCGGATATTCACAAGAATTTCCTGACGGCCTGGAACGATGGGTTCGTGACCGAGGCCTCCGACGGTCGACAGATTTCGACGGCCAACGCCATTTTCATCATGACCACGAATGCCGCTACCGATGCCCTGCAGTCGTTGGGTGTCACTTTCGCCAACGATGCCGATGAGTTGCGTCGTGCCTCGACCAATGCGCTGCGCGAAGTGGGTTTTGCGCCGGAAGTGTTGAACCGCATCGACCGGATCTTTGTGTTCAGGTCGCTTTCCGGTCTGGATGTCGCTCGTGTCACGGCGCTTGAAATCGAAGCCATGATCCAGAGCTATGGGCTGGAGGTCGCGGTGGGTGGTATCGACTCGGATATCCTTGTCGACATGATGCGTCGCCAGCAACGGCTGGGGAGCGGTGCATCGTCACGCGATCTGCTGCGTGCGGTTGAAGAGTCGATCGCCGACACGCTGATCGACGCCCGAGAACAGGGCCACACGAAAGTGGCGTTGCACTTGGTTGATGGTCACGTTATCGCCAAACCTGAACTATGAATCCGGTTTTGAGCGATGGCAAAGCGGTGTTCAAGGCGTTGTGGGCTCGTGCGCCCTGGTGGCGTACTTGCCTGATAGCAGCGACGTTACTCTCGGTGGCGGTGGTGTTTTTTCCTCCGTCCATGGGCACGACGAATCGAAATGCTTCACCCGCGCTACCAGAACAAGTGGCTTATCAACCGCAGCGCAGTCCGCCAACCCTGCCTTCTCAGCAAGGCAGGGCTACGCCATCAACCGCCAATATCTCTCTCGCGACTTCCGGTGCCGCGTCCTCCCAGGATCCATCGGGCCTGGACAGGGCCATGATTGGCCGCACCTATAGCGGGACGGTCAGGGTGGATGGATATGAAGTGCCTCTTCCGACCGGGCAGTGGGCCATGCTTGCCAATAGCTCCATCCGTCTGCCCAAGGCATCAGGCATGATTTACTTTTTTGGACGCATTGAGAAAAAACGCCTGATCGGTGCTGTTCGGATCATCGGGCTGAAAAGCAATGAGAGTCCCGGTGATGGGTTCGAGCAAGCCAATGGATGCGTGACTGGCAATCCGGATCTGAACTATGTGTTCATCGAATCGGTAAAGCCTTTTGCCCATCAAGGGTGCTGGAGCATGACGAACATTTACACACCGCCCTTTCTGCAATGGGCTGACCAGACAGTCAAAATTTCCAGCCTGGATCGCGCAGCAGCAGGGGACATGGCTGCGAAGGGCGTGACCTATCCGCAGGACTTTATGGTGCTGAGGTTCTTCCGTGCGGAAAAATGGGGGTGCTTGAGGCCAGCTATTGGTTCAGTCCGGAGCTGGAGGGGATTACTTCCAACAGTGTGCTGTCTTTTCGCGAGTCTGACTGGCAGGCGAGGAACATTTCCCGCTTTCCCGAAAAGCTGGCCTATGCAGGCAAGTTGAAAAACTGGGGCGCTGCGTTTTGGCCAAAATTTCAGCAAGCTTTTGCAACAGGCGGGCCGTTGGAGAGCGGGAAGTTGTAACGTGCAGGCTGAGCCAGCCAGTGCTTGCTCATTACCGTCAATTGCGTATTTGGCTTGCGTGCGGCCTAAGCCTGACCATTGAGTTTGATCAGGGCGCTCTTTCTGGGAGGCATTCCAGTCAGGCTCACGTTTAAGCGAGTCCCGCCTCGCCTGTTATAGACTGCCAACCCCTTCGAACGGAATCGACACCATGGCTATCCACCGCATCGGGCTGTTGATGTGCTGCATGTCTTCACTCGCTAACGCTGCCGCCAGCACCACAACCTTTCCCGACGCTGCTGCCAGCGACCCCGACAAGCTGGGCTGGATTATCGCTCGGGCCAGCGGTCGCAACGTCGCGCAGTTGTTATCGGAGCGGATCTGGAGTCGTTTGGGCGCCGAGCAGGATGCCTGCTTCACCGTGGACTCCATCGGTACGCCGTTTGCCGGAGGCGGTTTGAACACTGGCCTGCGGGACCTGGCGCGGTTTGGCGAGATGTTGCGCAATGACGGCCAGTTCAACGGCCAGCAGATCGTGCCCAAAGCGGTGGTGGACGACATACGTGGCGGTGGCGATAAGCAGGCCTTCGCCAAAGCCGGGTATGAGTTGTTGAAGGGCTGGAGCTACCGGTCGATGTGGTGGGTGACAAACAAGGAGGACGGGGCGTTCATGGCGCGCGGGGTGCATGGGCAACGGATCTATGTCGACCCGAAGGCCGAGATGGTGATAGTGCGGTATGCATCGCATCCGGTGGCGAGCAATTCGGCCAACGATCCGGTTACGTTACCGGCGTTTGAGGCGTTGGCTGAGCATTTGTCGACGTTGCCTTGAGTACATTTATGCAGAAGGAAACCCAATGATCACCACCACCACCCACACCATCGAAGGCCGTCAAATCACGGCCTACCTGGACATCGTCAGTGCCGAGTCGGTGCAGGGCGTCAACGTGATCCGCGATATGTTCGCCGGGATGCGGGATTTTTTCGGCGGGCGTTCTCAGACGCTGGAGCGAGCGCTGAAAGAGGCGCGTATTCAGGCGACCGACGAGATCAAGGAGCGCGCCCGGGCGTTGCAGGCAGATGCGGTGGTTGGGCTCGATTTCGAGATCAGCATGCCGGGGGGCAAGGGCGGGATGGTGGTGGTGTTTGTGACCGGAACGGCGGTGAAGTTGAGATAACGAACGCGGCCCGTGACGCTTGGCGCACGGGCCTTGCCGGTCTGATCAGACGGGATGCGGAGCGCGTTCGCCCTTGCTCATCACCTGTTGGGCGAAGAAGTTGCCCATGTTGCTCTTGCCTGACTTTTGATACGTATACATCTGGCCGAGGTCGACGGTTTTCGCGAAGTTGTTCATGTTCAACACGAAGCCGCCCGTGCCTTGGTATTCCTTGTCTTCCTTCACATAGTCGAACGAACTTTTTGCAAATTCGTTGGCGGCGCCTTTCAAGGCGTCGGAGCGGTTCATGTAGTCGGTAAGACGTGCCAGATTTTCGTCGCTGATCGAGCCAGAGAGGGAAGTGGCTTTCAGGTTGCCTTGCGGGTCGACGGTGAAGCCGAAGTCCTGCTCCTCAAGGTTAGGGGCGATATTTTTCAGGTCGTCCAGAAACTGTACGTAGGTAGTCTTAAGGTTGTCATTGGCTGCGATCAATCGATCTTGGGCGGCTGGAAAGTTTGCGCTCGGCGAGGTGCTACCGACCCAAGTGATTACGGCATCTATGACCTGTCCGGGGCCGGTTGGATCAGTTGGCTGGGACGGCGACGGGGAGAAATGACGCCACCCTGGTTCGGGTGGGTTTCAAGCCATTTTTTGGCTGCCTCCTTCATTGCCTCCGTTGTCGGAGTAGGCGGGGTTGTCGTCAGGACCTTGTCGGATTTTGGCAGGTCTTTAAATGAAGGGGCGACGCTGGAGGTCGTTGAACTGATATTCACGGCTCTTTCCTTGAGATTTTTCGAATGACTACAGGGCAACGGCTCTGAATTTCAATTCTTGAGATGGATTGAGGGATGGGTTTCCGTTATTGCGTAAGAAAGTGTTTCGGTGCGGATACAAACCATTCGTCGGCCCCCGTGTGGTGTGAACTACAAGTCCAGTAATGACCGGCTAGTCTCAAAATCCTTGGTGGTCGATATTTTTCAGGCAAAAAGGGCTAGCCGGTATCGACCCTGTTTTGAAAAGGGGCTAAGAGATGGCTGATCCGTATATCGAAGATGACGGGGCTGAGTTTCCAATCAACAACTGTGTGCAGTGTGGCCAGACTGAGTACGTGGCTGGCTTTGGTGAGGATCAGGTCAAGACGGGCAAGATCAAATCGACGGCGCGAAGAGCGTCGAAGTCAAAATTTCTGCCCAAGGTAGCAGCGCCATCCAGGAAGTAACCGCTGATAAAACAGACCCTGCCATTGAGCGGGGTTTTTTATTTCTGGAGGGCCCACCGCTGGGAAATGCCCTACAGACGTACGGTTTTTTTGCGTTTTTTCTTTCACGAACTTTTCACAGCAGCCTACGTAGTCTCAGCTCATCCGTTAGAAAGCAATACTCCAGCCCGTCTCCCCAGCGGGCTTTTTTTTGCCTGCGATAAAACCTTTTCCATAACCGTGGTCCAACCGACGCCGAGAGTGACGTTGAGCCCATTTGTGTCTGGACTTTGCCGTCTCCAAAGCATTCAATCTCCGCCTTTTCGTTCTCCCCCTTTTTTGAGGTTTTCGTCATGCGTTTAACACTGCCCGCCCTGGTTCTGGGGCTTCTGGTTACTCAAGGTGCGATGGCTGCCGGTCAAGGCACAGCCGCGCTCGGTGGTGGTCTGGGTGGCGCACTCGGTAATGTGGTCGGTCAGAAAATGGGCGGCAGCACCGGTGCAGCGATTGGTGCTGGCGTAGCGGGCGCAGCAGGCAGTGCCATCGCGGCACCAAAAGGCAGCCGTACCAAAGCAGCCATTGGCGGTGGCGTCGGCGCGGCCGGCGGTTCGGTCATCGGCAACAGCCTGGGTGGCAAGACCGGTGCAACCATCGGCGCCGGCCTGGGCGGCGCCGCGGGCGGCGCGGTCGGTACCAACCTGTCGAAAGGCCACAAGCGTCACTGATCCTGATCGGTCAGCGCAAAAAGCCCGGCGTGATGCCCAATGCCGATCAGTTAAGAATATCTCAAGGTGACACACGCTCGTTGTAGCAGCTGGCGAAGCCTGCGTTCGACTGCGTAGCAGTCGTAAATCCTGCACGCGCGGTTTTCCTGAAAGAACCGAGGGGCTGATCTTACGACTGCTACGCAGTCGAACGCAGGCTTCGCCAGTTGCTACAAAAGAGCGCATTCGCCCGGGATATTCTTAACTGATAGGCATTAGGCGTGATGCCGGGCTTTTTCGTTTCGGAACGAATATCACCGCGTGAACCTCCAACGTCATATAACGCAGGCGCGCATTCCATTTGCAGGGCGCTCTGTTTCCGAATCCTGAAATTTTGAGGTTCATATCATGCGTTTGACATTGTCTACGTTGGTTTTGGGACTTCTGGTCGCTCAGAGTGCAATGGCTGCCGGCGATGGCACTGCGGCGGTAGGTGGCGGTCTGGGTGGCGCACTGGGTAATGTGGTCGGCCAGCAAATGGGCGGCAGCACCGGCGCTGCCATTGGCGCAGGAGTGGGCGGCGCGGCAGGCGGTGCGGTCGGCGCACGCAAGGGCAGCCGCACAGAAGCGGCAGTGGGCGGTGGTGTCGGGGCTGCGGGCGGTTCGGTGGTCGGCCATAGCCTGGGCGGTTCCACCGGTTCGACCATTGGTGCAGGCCTGGGGGGCGGCGGGCGGCGCGGTCGGTAACAATTTGGGTAGCGACGGCGGCAGTTCTCATTCCGGCGGCCGCCATAAACACAACAACAAATACAAGCACCATAAAGGCCACTGATTCTATACCTCGACAACAGAAACCCGGCCGGCGCCGGGTTTTTCCTGATAGGGCTCTGGAACGTTTGGGTGCAGGACGCCTCGAACTTCATACACTCCCTGAAATATGTGAGGCGTGCCATGACGCTTGAAACCGAAGACGACTCAGACGAACTCAACGATCCGGGTAATGAAGACCCAGGTTCGTTGATGGACGACGCGACGGTACCGCTTAACGATGCCGATGATGCCGCAGACGTGGGTAATACCGAGAATGAGGAGGAAGACGAAGATTGATCACGTGCCGACCGATCGTCTCTCCGGTCGAACGCTCGCTTAACCTGATCCTCGAAATTGCAGGGCCTGCTTTTCAGGTCCTTCGAGAGGTGCTTTATGAACGCAGACCCGAAAGTCGCCGACGTCGACGAAACGCCTGAATATCCGCTGCCTTCACCTACTGACTCGCTGCGTCGTGACCAGCGCCCGCCTGACGATGAGGAAGACGCGGGGGTGGAGCAGGTTGCGGAGGGTGAGGTGAAGCGGGGTGATGTTGAGGCGAGCCCTGATGATCCGGATATTGCCGGGGAGCCGAGCTGATTAGCTGCAGACTTGTACAATTTTAAAGCCCGGCAGTCTGTTGGGCTTTTCGATTTTCAAACGTCGTTTCACCCTTTCGATTATTTCCCATCCGCTTCAAATATCCTGTTCGAATGGCACCCTTGTATTCATATTCCACACGGTAGCCTTGATTCACGACGTCACGAGCTATAAGCAAATACGCCTCTTTGTTCATAGGCCCGAACTCTGCACCCTGTTATTTCATAATGCCCAATGAGCTTTTTTCACTACCAAAATCGTGAGCGCGCGATTACGGCTTTGGGGGCTTGGGTTCACCTTGATCAATCCAGGCGCCTTCAACACCCTCCGGCGCTACACCGCGTGCTTTCTTGTTCGGTGGAGGACAGCTGGAATTCAACCCCAACGGATCAACCCACGTCGTCGGATTCAGCCCATATCGATACCCGTTCAGCCCACCCGCCAACTTCACCGGATCCTGCGTCAGATACCGTCCGACATCCGGGTTGTAGTACCGATGCCGGTTGTAATGCAGCCCTGTCTCCGCGTCGAAGTATTGCCCCTGGAACCGCAGCGGCTGATCAAGCACCTGATCGGTGTCGCGGTTGAGGCGGGTCAGACGGCCATGGGCGGTGTATTGCGCCGCCCAGATTATTTCGCCGCTGCAGTCGGTCAGTTCCTGCGGCGTTCCGAGGTGGTCAAGTTGGTAATAGAAGGGGCAGGCCTGGCGTAGGCCTTTGCCATTGAGCATGGCCACTGGGCGCAAGGTGCCGGGTTCGTAGAGGTAGCTGCGGTAGTGTTCACGACTGCTTTCTGCGACGAGGTGATCGCCTTGCCAGAAGAACTCGGTGGTTTTGCCGTCGACGGTTTTGCTGATGCGGCGGCCAAAGGCGTCGTAGCGATAACTCACGCAACGACCATCCGGTGGTGTGACACCGATCAGCCGGTGCTGACAGTCATATCGATACTCCGTAACCAACTTCTGCCCGGAGCCGCGGCGTTCACGAATCAGGTTGCCGAACGGGTCATAGTCGTAATACCGATCACCCTGCATGAGCAGTCGATTGCCCAAAACCTGCGCCGTACCGGGGCGATCCTCCATCAGCAGATTGCCTGCCGGGTCGTGGGCGAAGCCTTCCGGCAGGTGATCGCGGGAGTGGCGGACGCGGATCAGCCGGTCGAGCGTGTCGTACTGGTAGCTGCGCTGGCCATGGCGGGTGTCGGCGATGTGGTCAAGATTGCCGTTGGCGCTGTAGGCATAATCGCGACGGTAACGCGGTTTTCGCTGTTGGCTGACGGAATGGGCTTTGAGGCGACCCTGATCGTCGTATTGGTAGTCGCTGAGCAACAGGCCCTGTTGGCGTTGTTGCTCGCGGCCGGCGGAAAATGTGTGCGACGTCAGCCTGGTGCCATTGAGGTCGATGGCCGTGAGCGCCCCGCCCTTGGCGTGGTGGTAATCGAGTTTGCTGTTGTCCGGCAGACGAATATGGTTGAGCTGGCCGCAGGCGTCGTAGCCATAGCGCAGAATGCCCCAGCCCTGGTGTTCGGTGATGAGGCGGTCCTGCTGGTCGTAGGCAAACTCCAGCGGATGTTCATGACTGTCATCAACGCTGACCAGGCGACCGAGGCTGTTGTAGCGATACTCGACCTTACGACCATCGGGCAGGGTCTTGATCAGCAACCGCCCCGCCGAATCACGCTTGTAACCGGTGATGAGTTGCGAGCCGTCATCGCCGAACTCGGCTTTTTCCAGCAGGTGCCCGTTAAGGTCGTAGGCATACGCCGTGCGACGGCCATCGAAACCGGTTTCTTGCCGGATCAGACCGTTGGGCGTGTAGTCCAGCCGATAGTGTTCGCCGGATTCGTTCTCGATCTCGGTCAGAAGAAGCTGCGCGTTGTCGTAGCGATACTTCAACTGCGTGCCGTCAGGGTTTATCCGGCGCCTGACCAGGTGCAAGTCGTCGGCATACTCGTAGCGGGTGATGCGTCCGAGTTCGTCACGTTCGGCGCTGATCCTGCCGTAGGCGTTGTAGCTGAACGTTCGCCTAGCACCGCAAGCCCGGGTGCTCTGAATCAGGCGTCCGACGGCGTCCCATTGGTAGTGAGCCAGGGCGCCGTGTTCGTCCTGCCGCGTCGTCTGCCGCCCCAGTACATCGTAGGAAAACAGTCGTCGACCACCGTTCGGCAACGTCTCTTCGATCAATTGCCCCAAGTCATTCCAGACGAACAAGTGCCGACAGACGTCTGGATAACGGATCGACAGCAATCGACCCTGAGTATCGTAGGCATAGTGGGTGGCATGCCCGTCAGGATCGATCGCTTCGGTCACGTCACCCTGGGCATTGCGCAGATACTTGCAGGCCCTGGTACCGCGGAATCGGGCATAGAGGAAACCGTTGTGGTATTCGTAGGACGTCGGCTCACCTTCGGGGGAATGAGCGCAATCAGCCGCCCGACCTCGTCGTAGCGATAGCGGGTTATCGCCCCGAGCGGACTTTGCTCGGTGACCAGCCGGCCCTGGTCGTCATAGGCCTTGAGATGTTCCACCCTGCGCACCAGCCGCGCCTGATCGTCATGGACGTAGGCTTCTTCGCTGCCGTCGGCGTTTTTCACCACGACGCCGCCCTGGTCATCCCAGGTGTAAGCCGTGTTCATCTGCGAAAACGATGCCCAATATTGGACACAACGCGCAGCCTTGCCTGACTTTTCCCACGCCCAGAAGAAACTCGCCCCACCGGCCAATTGCCGTTGCAGGATCACGTGCTGATCGTCGTAGTCATACCGTTCGCTTTCGCCAGCGGCATTGGTCGCCTCGATCAGGCGATGACGGGCGTCATAGTGGTAGGAAACCAGCGTCTGCTCTGTACGCCAGACGTTACCCCGCGCGCCAGTTGGATGAAACGTCTGATACTCGATGGCGACGAGGTGTCGCCACTCGTAACGCAACCGCAGCGAGCGCCCGGCACCGTTGTCGAGGCGTTGAATTCGCTCCTGATGATCGCGGGTGATGCGTAGCCGGTTTGCGTATGCGTCGCTGATCGCCGTCAGGCGCCCGTTATGAAAGTGGTAGAACCTGGACGTTTCGCCGGCCAATGCGACGATCAGTTCTTGCGGCGTATCCCCCAGATAAATCGCCGCCCGCAACAGGCGGTTGTGGATCGCCGGGCGCTCGATACTCGGCAGCGGAAACTTCGTACGACGGTTTTCATGGTCGATCCAGATGACGCTGTCGCCATCGATTTCCAGGCGATGGGCAAGAGAATGGCTCCAGCCCCAGCCCAGCCCACAGTCGAGTTCCACCGCACTGGTGCGATACAGCCGGGTGAACTCAAACGTCAGCAAACCGTCGAGGGCTCCATCGGTCAGGGCCAGCAGTCCTTTAGGGTCGAACATTCGCAGTCACTCGCGCGCATCAATTAGGAACGCGAGACTTTGCGGTGTATCAATCCGGAAAGAAGTCAGGAAAGTAGGTGTTTGCTGTAGGGATAATCGCTAAATCATGGGGGCAGGTTTTTTTATCCCGGGGCATTGCCCGTTGCCCTATGCCTGCCGCGCTCGTTATGCTGCTGAACCCTTTAATCGATCCGGGCACTGGCCGTAGCTGAGCCGCCTGGGATGTCATTAAAAACGGATCAGATGCGATGAATGCACCACTGAAAGCGTTCGGCCCGATCAAGGCCGTGATTTTCGACATGGATGGCTTGCTGCTGGATACCGAGGGCATCTACACCGAGGTCACCTCCATGATCGCCGAGCGTTATGGCCGGACCTTCGACTGGAGCGTCAAACAGAACATCATCGGCCGTGGCGCGGGTGATCTGGCGTGTTATGTGGTCGAGGCGCTGGACCTGCCGATCACTGCCGAAGAGTTTCTGGTGATCCGTGAGCCGCTGATGCGCGAGCGTTTCCCCAAGGCGCTGGCGATGCCGGGCGCCGAGGAACTGGTTCGGCACCTGAAGGCCAACAACATTCCGATTGCGGTGGGCACCAGCTCTTCTCGCCAGTCGTTTGGCCAGAAAACCACGCTGCATCGCGACTGGTTTGCGCTGTTCGACTTCATTGTTACTGCCGATGACCCGGAAGTCGGAGCGGCCAAACCGGCGCCGGATATCTTCCTGACGGCAGCGCGGCGCCTGGGTGTCGCGCCCGAGGACTGCCTGGTGTTCGAAGATTCACCATTTGGTGTCACGGCGGCGAAAGCGGCGGGGATGACCGCGATTGCGATCCCGGATGCAGCCATGGCCGATGATAAGTACGCACACGCCGATGGCATCCTTCGTACGTTGAAGGCCTTCAAACCGAGCGAGTGTGGCTTGCCAGCGCTTGAGTGGGCGTGATGCAAAATGTGGGAGCGAGCCTGCTCGCGAAGGCGGAGTGTCAGGTGACATTAATGTCGTCTGATACACCCTCTTCGCGAGCAGGCTCGCTCCCACATTTGGATTTGCGCTTAACTCATCAAGCGCCAAAGCCACCGTCGATCGTCAGGCTGGCACCGGTTATGTAACCGGCTTCCGGGCCGACCAGGTAAGCGACGAAGCTGGCGATTTCTTCGGCTTTACCGTAACGACCCACGGCCATCAACGGGATCAGGCTGTCGGCAAAGTCACCGTCAGCCGGGTTCATATCGGTATCGACCGGGCCCGGTTGCACGTTGTTGATGGTGATGCCCCGTGGGCCGAGGTCGCGGGACAGGCCTTTGGTCAGGCCAACCAGTGCCGATTTGCTCATGGCGTACGGGCCGCCACCGGCGAAGGGCATGCGGTCGGCGTTGGTGCTGCCGATGTTGATGATGCGGCCGCCTTCGGTCATGTGTCTGGCCGCGGCCTGGGTCGCGATGAACACGCTGCGCACGTTGATAGCCAGGGTTTTATCGAAGTCTTCGAGTTTGAAATCCTCCAGCGGTCCGACAGCCAGCACGCCGGCGTTGTTGACCAGGATGTCCAGGCGGCCAAAGGCTTCGACGGTGGTGGTCACGGCGCCGCGAATGGCGTCGGCATCGGCGCTGTCGGCCTTGATTGCGAGGGCTTTGCCGCCGTTGCCAGTGATGCTGTTTTGCAATTCTTCAGCCTTGGCGGTGGAGCTGACGTAGGTGAAGGCGACGGTCGCGCCTTCAGCGGCCAGGCGTTTAACGATGGCGGCGCCGATACCGCGGGATCCGCCTTGAATGAGCGCTACTTTACCGCTGAGGTTTTGAGTGGTCATGTCCATCTCCAGAAAATTCAAGGCGGGCTGCCTTGTTGTTGGCGTCGAGTATCGGCCTCGCATTACCCTCTGGGTAGACCTCAATTACGATAGTCTGTGTAAACCAAAAGTTTATAGTGGCGACCATGGAAACTTTCAGCAGTATCGAATGCTTCGTGCGCAGCGCCGAGGTTGGCAGCTTCGCCGAAGCCGCACGACGCCTGAGCCTGACCCCGGCGGCGGTGGGCAAGAGCGTCGCCAAACTTGAAGCGCGGCTGGGCGTGCGGCTGTTTCAGCGCAGTACCCGGAGCCTGACGTTGACCGAGGCCGGCCAGTTGTTTTTGAGTGAAGTCAGCGCCAGCCTGTACACCATTCAAAATGCCGTGGCCAACCTCGCCAGCGCCGAAGGGCGCCCGGCCGGTACGCTGAAGGTCAGCATGGGCACGGTGTTCGGGCGTTTGTATGTCGTGCCGTTGCTGGGGGAATTCCTGCGACGTTTTCCGGCGATCAACCCGGACTGGCACTTCGATAATCGCCAGGTTGACCTGATTGCTCAGGGTTTTGATGCGGCGATAGGTGGTGGATTCGAGCTGCCACAGGGCGTCGTGGCGCGCAAGTTGACCCCGGCCCATAGGGTGCTGGTGGCGTCCGCCGATTATCTGGCCGGGCGAGAGGCGATTGTCGAACCTGACGATCTCAAGCTGTGTGACGGGATTCTTATCCGCTCCCCGCAAACCGGTCGCGTGCGCTCCTGGCAACTGACCAGTCGCACCCGGCAACACAGTCCGCTGGTGCTCAAGGCGCGGATGACCATGAGCGATTCGGAGGCGGCCTGTGCCAGTGCGGCGCAAGGCTTGGGCATCGCGCTGGTGAGCATGCCGTTTGCCGTGGGCTATCTGCAGGCCGGGACGTTGCAGCGGGTGTTGCCGGATTGGTACGTTGATGATGGCAACATTTCGATCTATTACGCTGAACACAAACTGCTGCCGGGCAAGACCCGGGCGTTTGTGGATTTCATCATCGAGCAGTTTGCGCAACAGGGGTTGGGGGAGCGGTTCAGTGCACTTTGAGCCAAGCTTAAGACCGAGTTGTGGCCTTCGCGGGCAAGCCTCGCTCCTACAGATTCGCGCAAAACCTGTGGGAGCGAGCCTGCTCGCGATGAACGATAACGCGATTTACCTGCCAAACCGCCCCGGCCAACCAATAATCGTCTTCGGCCGCGGCGTCGCATACGTCCGCACTTTTGACGTCGACAACCCCAACCGCACCAGTGACTCGGCAATCGTTACCGCCGCCGTCACGCCATCCACTACCGGCACTCCCGTGCGCTGCCGAATCTGTTCATCGAGCCCTGCCATTCCGCCACAGCCCAGGCAAATCACTTCGGCTTTGTCTTCCAGCACTGCCAGCTCTGCCTGACGAACAATTGCCTCCAGGGCGCGCTGCGGATCGGACTCCAGTTCAAGTACCGCCAGCCCACTGGCCCGCACCGACGCGCAACGGTCCCAGAGCCCCGACAATTTGAGCCGATCTTCGATCAACGGCACGGTGCGATCCAGCGTAGTGACCACCGAGTAGGCATGACCCAGGAACATCGCCGTGCTGGCGCCCGCATCGGTGATGTCGACGACGGGCACGTTGAGCAATTCCTGCAAGCCTTCGCGACCGTGTTCGCCGTAGCCCGCCTGGATCACCGCATCGAACGGCTGGTCGTAGGACATGACCCGGTCCATCACCGCGATGGCGGCCAGGTAGCTTTCGAAATTGCCTTCAATGGAATCGGCACCGAAATGCGGCGTCAGGCCGATGATTTCGGTGCCGGGCGCGGCCACGGACTGGGCCTGGTGGGCGATGGCCCGGGTGATGGACTCGGTGGTGTTGACGTTGACCACGAGAATTCGCATGGGAAGTCCTTATAGCGGGGTGGTTCTGCGGCCCGACACCGCCGGGCCGCGATGGATTAATGGCTGACGTTATCGACGGCGATGGCTTCACCGCTGACGTCGGCGTAATACGGCTGCCGCTTGGCTATGATCAGGTAGAGCATCCCGGCAATCGCGGCGCCAATCAGCCAGGAGAACGGCGACACCAAGTGGAAGCCCGGCATCAGCGCGAGGACGATGGCGATCAACGCTGCTGGGATAAACGCTGCCACGGCGCGCAGATTGACGCCTCGGCTGTAGTAATAAGCGCCGTTGGGGTCTTCGCAGTACAACTGCGGCACGTTGACCTGACCTTTGCGTACAAGCCAGTAGTCGACCATGATCACCCCGTACAGCGGGCCGAGCAGGGCGCCGAGGCCGGACAGGAAATACACGATCACCAACGGGCTGTTGTAGAGGTTCCACGGCAGGATCAACACGGCGATGGTCGCGCTGATCAACCCGGCGCGGCGGAAAGTCAGGTATTTCGGCGCCAGGTTGCTAAGTACGAAGGCCGGGGCGACGAAGTTGGCCATGATGTTCACCGCGACGGTGACGATCAGGAACGCCAGGCAACCGAGCACCAGGAAGAAGGTGTTGGGGATCGAGGCGATGATTTCCGTCGGGCTTTCGATGATCCGGCCGTTGATCTGAAATTGCGCACCGCAGAGCAGGACGGTGATGCTGGCGAACACCAGAATATTGACCGGCAGGCCCCAGAAATTTCCGACCTTGATGGTTTTGCGGCATGGCGAAGAACGGGCGAAGTCGCAGAAGTTGAGGATCAACGTGCCGTAGATCGACAGCCACAGCGCACCGCCGGCAAAGATATTGCGCCACATCTCGCCACCGGTCAGCGGTTCGCGAATCGACCAGGCGATGGTCGCGTTGGCCTGGAAGTACATCCACCCGGCGAGGGAGGCGACCGTCAGCAGAATCACCGGCCCGGCAAACGCCTCGTAGCGCCGCACCATCTCCATGCCGTACGCCAGAATCCCCAGTTGCACGAACCAGATCGCGACGAAACACACCCAGCCCAGGCTCGACAGGCCAAGGATCGAGTTGTGGTCGTAATCGGCGAAACCGGGATGCACCGCCGTCAGCAATACCCGAAAGACCACCGACGCCAGGTATGTCTGAATCCCGAACCAGGCGATGGCGATAATGGCGCGAATCAGTGCAGGAATTTGCGCCCCGTGAATGCCGAAACTTATCCGGCTGATGACCGGAAACGGCACACCGGTTTTCTGGCCCATGTAGCCGGAGAGGTTCATGAAGCTATACACCAGCGCCGCGCCGATCCCCAGTGACAGCAGGATCTGCCAGCCGCCCAGTCCTAGCGCATAAAGACCGATGGCGAACGAGTAGTTGGCAATGTTGTGAACGTCATTTGTCCACAGGGCAAAGATGCTGTAGCGCCCCCAGCGCCGGCCTTCGGCCTTGGTCGGTGCCAGGTCCTTGTTGTGCAGGCGGGGGCTGAGCACCACCGGGGTTTCAAGCGTCTGATCGTGAAGGTTGAGGGCAGGTTGAGAGGAGGGCAGATCCAGCGCGATGTTGTTATTGGACAGGCTAGTACGCATTCCGGCAGGCTCCTGATGTTCGAAGGCCGCGATGACTGTGCATGAGCGTGGGCTCGACAAATCTTCGTCACGGGTGGCGAGCATCACTGGTTACGGGGCATCTGCAGCCTGTACGGGATAGGGCGCTTCAGGCTTTCGGATCTAAAGTGTGTGTATGTTTTGAATGTGATTGTATACAAAACATAAGTTCACTAAAGCCAGATCTATGCCAGCTCAAGATCTATAAAGCTCTTCTATAATTTCGTTTTGTTATTGATTGAGGATAAGTGACTGAAAACAAGACGATATAAATTGACCGATTGAACAGTTATTTATTTTCTTATGGGATTGGTTGGAAAGATCGATTGAGGAAGTCAGAAAAGGAGGATGTAACTTTCTGGGGCGAAGAAACTAAAAGTGCACACATAAATGGAACTTATAGTGACATTCGTGTGTACACATTTTTAAGATCAAAAGATCGCAGGCTTCGCCAGCTCCTACCGGGGATTTGATGTGCACCTGTAGGAGCTGCCGCAGGCTGCGATCTTTTAAGCTTTCGATTTGCTGATGATATTCCCCGCATGCAACCCGCATTCTTTCTGCGTTGCTTCTTCCCACCACCAGCGACCTTCACGCTCATGCTGGTTCGGCAGCACCGGGCGCGTGCAAGGCTCGCAGCCGATGCTGATGAACCCGCGCTCATGCAGGCTGTTGTACGGCAGCTCCAGCATGCGGATGTAACCCCAAATCTCTTCGCTGGTCATTTGTGCCAGCGGGTTGAACTTGTACAGCGGGCGCTCGGGCGTGGAGAACGCGGTATCGATTTCCAGCACCGCGACGGCGCTGCGAGTACCCGGGCTCTGGTCCCGGCGCTGGCCGGTAGCCCAAGCGGTGACGCCGGACAATTTGCGCCGCAGCGGCTCGATCTTCCGGATGCCGCAGCATTCGCCATGGCCGTCCTTATAGAAGCTGAACAGGCCCTTTTCCTTCACGAACGGTTCAAGTTTCGTGTAGTCCGGCGACACCAGTTCGATGTCGATCTTGTAGTGCTCGCGCACCTGATCGATGAAGCGATAGGTCTCGGGATGCAAGCGGCCAGTGTCGAGGCTGAAGACCTTGACGTTCTTGTTCAGCTTCCAGGCCATGTCCACCAGCACCACGTCTTCGGCACCGCTGAAAGATATCCACAGGTCATCGCCAAACTCGGCGAACGCGAGCTTCAGGATGTCCTGGGCGGATTTGTTGGCATAGGTCGTGGCGAGTTCCACGACGTCGAACGTTGGGCTCATCAGGGCGGCTTCCTACAGGTCAGTGGCGCTTGGCGCTCTATATGGACCAGATGGTACCAAAATCCTACAGCCGCTGGCGCGTCCTCTGCGTTGCGCACGCTGGCCCGAGTCGCTAGAGTTCGGCAATCTTTTTGCTCGCTCGACTCAATAATCAATACAAATGGGAGTGCCTTGTGGAAATTGCCTGTCTGGATCTTGAAGGTGTGCTGGTCCCGGAAATCTGGATCGCCTTCGCCGAAAAAACCGGGATCGAATCCCTCCGGGCCACCACCCGGGACATTCCCGATTACGACGTGCTGATGAAGCAGCGCCTGCGGATCCTCGACGAGCATGGCCTGAAACTCTCCGACATCCAGGAGGTCATCGCCACACTGCAGCCGCTGGACGGTGCCATCGAGTTCGTCGACTGGCTGCGCGAGCGCTTCCAGGTGGTGATTCTGTCGGACACGTTCTACGAGTTTTCCCAGCCGCTGATGCGTCAATTGGGCTTCCCGACCTTGCTTTGCCATCGGCTGATTACCGACGATGCCGGACGGGTGACGAGCTATCAGCTACGACAGAAAGATCCCAAGCGCCAGTCGGTTTTGGCGTTCAAGAGCCTCTACTACCGGGTGATCGCGGCGGGTGATTCCTACAACGACACCACGATGCTGGGCGAGGCGGATGCCGGGATTTTGTTCCATGCGCCGGACAATGTGATTCGCGAGTTCCCGCAATTCCCGGCAGTGCATACCTTTGCGCAGTTGAAGCAGGAATTCATCAAAGCTTCGAATCGGGCCCTCAGCCTGTAAACCCAATCCTTGTAGGAGCTGTCGAGTGAAACGAGGCTGCGATCTCTTGATCTTGCATTTAAAAACAGGATCAAAGATCGCAGCCTCGTTTCACTCGACAGCTCCTACAGGGGCGAGGTTGTTACAGGTTCTGCAGCGTATCGAGCAACACTTTCACCTTGGTAATCGATTCCTGATACTCGGCCTGCCACTGCGAGTCCGCGACAATCCCGCCGCCACCCCAGCAACACACCTGCCCATCCTTGACCAGCAAACTGCGAATGGCGATGGAGCTGTCCATCTCGCCGCGCACGTCCAGGTACAGCAACGAACCGCAGTACAACCCACGCCGGGTCGGCTCCAGTTCATCAATGATCTGCATCGCGCGGATTTTCGGCGCGCCGGTAATCGAGCCGCCAGGGAAACTGCCGGCGATCAGGTCCAGCGCATCCTTGTCATCCGCCAGTTCGCCGGTGACACTGCTCACCAGGTGATGCACATTCGGATAGCTTTCCAGGCTGAACAATTCCGGCACCCGCACCGAGCCGATGCGGCACGTGCGACCGAGGTCGTTACGCAGCAGGTCGACGATCATCAGGTTTTCCGCGCGATCCTTGGGGCTGGCCAGCAGCTCGGCGGCATTCGCGGCATCTTCGGCCGGGGTTGTACCGCGAGGGCGGGTGCCTTTGATCGGGCGGGTTTCTACCTGCCGCTCGCTGACTTTGACGAACCGCTCCGGTGACAGGCTCAGTACGGCGCCACCGTCGGGCAGGCTCTGAAACCCGGAAAACGGTGTCGGGCAGGCCGCCCGCAGCGCGCAATACGCGGTCCATGGGTCACCCTGGCATTGCGCGCGAAAGCGCTGGGCGAAGTTGACCTGATAGCAGTCGCCGGCCTGAATGTATTGCTGGATTCGCTCAAGAGCCTGGCGATATTGGTCGGCGCTGAGGTCGGCACTCATCGGGGCTTTCAGCTTGAAAGGTTCGGCCGGTTCAGAGGCGGGCTGGCTGAACAGCGCGATCAAGCGCTGCCGCTCGCCGTCTGGCAGCGTCGGGTGGAACACCAACTGGCTTGTAATCAGTTGGTGATCGCTGATCAGCGCCCAGCCATACAAGCCGAAACGCGCATCCGGCAAGTGCAGGTCGTCCTGCGCCTGGCTCGGCAGATTCTCCAGATGACGGCCGAAATCGTAGCTCAGGTAGCCGATCAAACCACCGGCGAAAGGCAGTTCATCCGGGACTGACGCTTCACCCAGCCGTGTCAGATTGTCCCGGAGACGTTGCAGGAAATCGCCACCGGTTTCGTCAGGCGATACCGCCAACTGCTCCAGCGGCCAGGCGCTGAGCAGGTCAAAGCGACCGCGATCAGCCGTTGGCCGGCCACTGTCGAGCAGCACGGCGCCGGGGGCATGACGAATCGCCGCGAAGAACTCGGCGGGGTTGGCGCGATAGGGGAGCGAGTGAACGGAACAGGTCAACATGGGCGGGGCAGATCAGCCATCGAGGCGGGGTGGCGATTGTAGTCCTCTGCAGGATTTGCTCCTAGAGGGGATGTCGGGGATTGGCAGATTGGGGGCAGCGTTGAGCAGTGCCACGCGCATGAAACCGTCACCGCGGGCAGGCCTTGCTCCTACAAGGGCGCGCGGACAATCTGTAGGAGCAAAGCTTGCTCGCGATGGCCGCGACTCTGTCCCGGATCAACCCTCAACCGGCGGAATATGCCCAAACATCTCCTGAACAAACGCCACCCGTTCCTGCGCGGTCTCGGTAATCCCGCGTGCCTTCAATTCTTCCAGTCGCGCCTCGACCGCATGGGTACGCAACGTCAGGCCACAATCGTTGGCAATCTGAATGTTCAACCCCGGCCGGGCGTTCAGCTCGAGAATCAGCGGGCCTTTCTCCTGGTCGAGCACCATGTCCACGCCGATGTAACCCAGCCCGCACAGCTCATGGCAGCCGGCAGCGAGTTTCATGAAACCGTCCCAGTAGGGCAGTTGCACGCCATCCACTGCGTTGGTGGTGTCCGGGTGTTTGGTGATGATGTTGTTCAGCCAGGTGCCGCGCAGGGTCAGGCCTGTCGCAAGGTCGACACCGACGCCGATGGCGCCCTGGTGCAGGTTGGCCTTGCCGCCAGACTGGCGAGTCGGCAGGCGCAGCATGGCCATCACCGGGTAACCCATCAGCACGATGATTCGGATGTCCGGCACACCTTCGTAGCTGATGCTCTTGAAGATCTGGTCCGGGGTCACGCGGTATTCGATCAGCGCCCGGTCACGGTGGCCGCCCAGGGAATACAGGCCGGTGAGGATGCTGGAGATATGGTGCTCGAGTTCCTCGTGGCTGAGGATCTTGCCGGACACCGTGCGATAACGACCCTCGAAACGGTCGGCCACCACAATAATGCCGTCGCCACCCGCGCCCTGGGCCGGTTTGATCACGAAGTCGTTGCGCCCGCCGATGATCTGGCCGAGGTTATCGATTTCTTTCTCGGTGGAAATGATCCCGTACAACTCCGGCACGTTAATGCCGGCGGCAATCGCGCGTTCCTTGGTGATGATCTTGTCATCGACAATCGGGTACAGGCTGCGCTTGTTGTACTTGAGCACGTAGTCTGCGTTACGCCGATTGATCCCCATGATGCCCCGGGCTTCCAGGGCCTTCCAGGTCTTCCAGAAACCGAACATTACGAGTCAGCCTTGAGGAACGCCTTGAAACGGACCAGCTCGGTCAGGCGGTAGCCGCGATAGCGACCCATGGCCAGCATGAAGCCCACCAGGATCAACAGGATCGCCGGGAAGGTGAACACGAAGTAGACCAGTTCCGGCACGCTCATGATCAGGTGCGCCAGGGACGCGGCGAACAGCGTACCGATCGCGACTTTCAGGGCATGCCCGGCACCGCGCTCTTCCCAGGTGATCGACAGGCGTTCGATTGTCATGGTCAGAATCACCATCGGGAACAGTGCCACCGACAAGCCGCGCTCCAGTCCGAGTTTATGGCTGAACAGGCTGATCGCCGCGATCAGTACCACGACAAAGGTCAGCACCACCGACAGCCTCGGCAGCATTTGCAGCTTCAAGTGTTCAAGGTAGGAACGCAGCGACAGCCCCAGCGCCGTGATGATGGTAAACAGCACAATGCCAAAGCCCAGCTGTGTCTCGCGAAAGGCCAGGGCGATCAGCACCGGGGTAAAGGTGCCCAGGGTTTGCAGGCCGATCAGGTTGCGCAGAATCAGGATCACCAGCACGCCAATCGGGATCATCACCATGATCATGAACGTCTGCTGGGTTTGCAGCGGCAGGCCGTACAGCGAGTATTCGAGGAAATTGGCGTCGGTGTTTTCGTCGGTCAGCTTGGCCAGGCGAATGGCGTTCATTTCGCTGTTGTTCAGGCTGAAGGTTACGTTGGCTTTCTTGCCGCCATCGACGGTGATCAGGTTTTCATCGCCGGTCCACCACAGCAAGCGGTCGGTCGGCAGGCCCTGTTCGCCGGTTTCCGGGTTGAAGTACAACCAGTCAGTGCCATTGAAGCTGCGCAACCAGAGTTCAGGCACCTGCGGCTGATCGGCGACCAAACGAATGGTGTGGACTTTTTCCACCGGTACGTGGGCGATGGACAGCAGCAGTTCGACGATTTTGGCTTTGTGCGCGGTGGACGGATCGCCGCCCAGCAACAGTTTCACGTTGTCGTCGTTGAGGTTGTTGACGCGTTTGATCGCTTCGCCGATGAAGGTTTCGACGTCGGCCGAGTGTTGGCGGATCGGCGCGAGCAGGGCTTCGGCGGCGACTTTTTCCGCACCTTCGACGGCAATGCTGTCGCGGAAGGTCGGGCCTTTGATTTTGGATTTTTCGCCACTGTAGCGCTTGGTCAGTACCAGGCGGTAATAGAGGGTCTGGTTGCCCTTGGCCCGACGTGCCGACCAGGTGACCTTGCGGTTGCCATCGATCCGGTTCACCGCCACGCCGTAGTTATTGGAGATAAAGCTTTCGTTCAGGCTCACAAAGTCGCGGCTCAGCGGCGGCACGAACATCTGGATCTTGACCGGGTCCTTGGCACTGGCGACGAACTCGACCTTGGCGTCGATGTTCCACAAGTCGTCAGTGGCGTCTTCGGTCACGGGAATCCCGAGCACGAAGATCTGATAGGCCGTAACTGAAATGCCCAGCACCACCAGAATGGCGATCAGGATTTTCAGGTGGAGGTTAAGAGAGCGCATTGGAATTACTCTGCGGTATGAGCGTCGATGGCGCAGGCGGGTTTGCCAGCAGCGTATTTAAGACTGGGGTCGACCAGCGCATCGAAGCGTTTAAGCGCTTCGGAGCCGATCAGGAGCGGGTATTGGAAGGCGCTGCGGTCGGTCAGGTTCACTTCGATGCTGCGCGATGCCGAACCCATGCAGATATCCAGTTCAATCACCGGGCGGGCCGTGTACTTCTTGCCTTCATCCGGGTCGTAGTCGCCGGCGCGGCGCTTGATTTTGCTGACTCGGGCCAATGGTCGTTCGATCGGGTGCGAATGCGCGGCGTCGATGGCCAGGTAGAAACGCACCCAGGATTCGCCATTGCGTTTGAAACGTTTGATGTCCCGTGCACTTAAGGACGCGGTTTTCGCCCCGGTGTCGAGTTTGGCCGCGACTTCCAGGTCAATGCCGTCCAGCGAGGCGTACTCGTTGAGGCCGTACACAGTCTTTTCCCCTGCCGCAGCAACACCGGGCAGGCAAAGAAGATAAAGGAAGGTGGGGAAGGGCTTGAGTCTCATAAATCCTGGTGCGCAGCGGTCCGTACTTCGATTCAAGGCCCTGGCATCGCTGCGCAAGTTCCCTCGTATGCCTATCAGCTATTTATGACAAGCCGTGCAGATGCAGATGACAAGCAAATGCGGGCGGCATTCTAGCACGGTGGTTTTATGGCGCCAGCGCTGGCAGGGGGCTATAAACAGCTGTGCTGCGTTGTTATGGTGCAAGCGGTTATTAGACGATTGTCGACAATATCTATTTATCCTTTGACTGTTAGGCCTGTATTCGCTAGTTTTTGCCGCATTAGCTTTCAAGGTGTCGACAATATGCTGGATCAACTCGATCCCCCCGTCGCAGTGCAGGACGATTCGGAGACACTCTCCGAGAACGTCTTCCGGCGTATCCAGGCGGCCATCGTCAAAGGCGAGATCGCCCCGGGCAGCAAAATCTCCGAGCCTGAGCTGGCGCGCACCTATGGCATCAGCCGCGGGCCGCTACGCGAAGCGATCCATCGCCTGGAAGGCCAGCGCCTGCTGGTTCGCGTACCGCACGTCGGGGCGCGGGTGGTGTCGCTGAGTCATGCCGAGCTGCTGGAACTCTACGAAATCCGCGAATCCCTGGAAGGCATGGCCTGTCGCCTGGCCGCCGAGCGCATGACCGTCGAAGAAATCGACGAGCTGCGCCGGGTGCTCGAGACCCATGAGCGCGACGCGGCGTTTCAGGCCGGTGTCGGCTATTACCAGCAGGAAGGCGATTTCGACTTTCATTACCGAATCATTCAAGGCAGCGGCAACCGCACGCTGACCCAGATGCTCTGCGGCGAGCTGTATCAGCTGGTGCGCATGTACCGCATCCAGTTTTCCACCACGCCCAATCGCCCACGCCAGGCTTTTGCCGAGCACCACCGGATTCTCGACGCCATCGCCGACCGTGACGGTGAGTTGGCCGAGTTGTTGATGCGCCGTCACATCGGCGCTTCCAAACGCAATATCGCCCGTCACTACCAGGACGGCGCCAATAAGACAGCCACTGAACGAGGTGAGTCATGAGTTCCAACAAGAGCACTCCAGGCCAGCGTTTCCGCGATGCGGTCGCCAGCGAGCATCCGCTGCAAGTGGTCGGCGCGATCAATGCCAACCACGCGCTACTGGCCAAGCGCGCCGGTTTCAAGGCGATTTACCTGTCGGGTGGCGGGGTGGCTGCCGGCTCCCTCGGCGTGCCGGATCTGGGCATCACCGGCCTGGATGACGTGCTGACCGACGTGCGGCGCATCACCGATGTGTGCGATTTGCCGCTGCTGGTGGACGTGGACACCGGTTTTGGTTCCTCGGCGTTCAACGTGGCGCGCACCGTCAAGTCGATGATCAAGTTTGGCGCGGCGGCGATTCACATCGAAGACCAGGTCGGCGCCAAGCGCTGTGGTCACCGCCCTAATAAAGAGATCGTCTCGCTGCAGGAAATGGTCGACCGCATCAAAGCGGCTGTTGATGCTCGCACCGATGACAGCTTCGTGATCATGGCCCGCACCGATGCGCTGGCGGTGGAAGGTCTGGAATCTGCCCTGGATCGCGCCGCCGCGTGCATCGAGGCTGGCGCCGATATGATTTTCCCGGAAGCCATCACCGAACTGGACATGTACAAGCTGTTCGCCAGCCGTGTGAAAGCGCCGATCCTGGCCAACATCACCGAATTCGGCGCGACGCCGCTGTACACCACCGAGCAACTCGCCGCTGCCGAGGTGTCGCTGGTGCTGTACCCGCTGTCGGCGTTCCGGGCGATGAACAAGGCTGCGGAAAACGTCTATACCGCGATCCGCCGCGACGGTACGCAACAGAACGTGATCGACACCATGCAAACGCGCATGGAGCTTTACGATCGCATCGACTACCACACCTTCGAGCAGAAGCTCGATGCGTTGTTTGCCGCGAAGAAATAAAGATCAAAAGATCGCAGCCTTCGGCAGCTCCTACATGGACCGCATTCCCCTGTAGGAGCTGTCGAGTGCAACGAGGCTGCGATCTTTTCGGCATCACCAAAAACCTGATGAATCACAACTTGCCGATTCCCTAAAAAATTCAAGATTGGAGACAGCAATGGCCGAAGCAAAAGTACTCAGTGGCGCCGGGCTCCGTGGCCAGGTTGCCGGGCAAACCGCACTGTCCACCGTGGGCCAATCGGGCGCAGGCCTGACCTATCGTGGCTACGACGTTCGCGAACTGGCGGCTGACGCGCAATTCGAGGAAGTCGCCTACCTGCTGCTGTACGGCGAGCTGCCAACCAAGGCACAGCTCGCCGCTTACGTCGGCAAACTGAGCAAGCTGCGCGATCTGCCGCAAGCGCTGAAAGAAGTGCTGGAACGCATCCCCGCCGACGCCCACCCGATGGACGTGATGCGCACCGGTTGCTCGTTCCTGGGCAACCTGGAACCGGAGAAAGACTTCAGCGCACAACACGACGTCACCGACCGCCTGCTGGCCGCGTTCCCGGCGATCATGTGTTACTGGTATCGCTTCAGCCACGACGGCAAACGCATCAATTGCGTGAGCGACGAACAGTCGATTGGCGGCCACTTCCTGCACTTGCTGCATGACAAGAAGCCGAGTGAGCTGCACGTCAAAGTGATGAACGTGTCGCTGATCCTCTACGCAGAACACGAGTTCAACGCCTCGACGTTCACCGCCCGTGTTTGCGCCTCGACCCTGTCGGACATGTATTCGTGCGTTACCGCCGCCATCGGTTCCCTGCGAGGCCCGCTGCATGGCGGCGCCAACGAAGCGGCGATGGAAATGATCGAGCGCTTCAAATCGCCGGAAGAGGCGATCAAAGGCACCCTCGGCATGCTCGAGCGCAAAGACAAGATCATGGGCTTTGGTCACGCGATCTATAAGGACAACGATCCGCGCAACGAGGTGATCAAGGGCTGGTCGAAAAACTGGCTGATGAAGTGGGTGACACGGTCTTGTTCCCGGTTTCCGAAGCCATCGACAAGACCATGTGGGAACAGAAAAAGCTGTTCCCGAACGCCGACTTCTACCATGCGTCGACGTACCACTTCATGGGCATCCCGACCAAGTTGTTCACGCCGATTTTCGTCTGCTCGCGCCTGACCGGCTGGGCGGCGCATGTGTTCGAACAACGAGCCAACAACCGCATCATCCGCCCGAGCGCCGAATACGTCGGCGTCGACCAGCGCAAGTTCGTGCCAATCGAACAACGCTGACCGGAGGAGGGCCGCTCTGTTAGCTGAAGGAACCGGGAGCCCCTGTAGGAGCTGCCGCAGGCTGCGATCTTTTGATCTTCGGCGATTTTTGAATCGCCAGAGGCTCAAGATCAAAAGATCGCAGCCTGCGGCAGCTCCTACACGGGGACGGAGTAAATTCAGCATCAATGCCAGGCCCTACCCTTTGTAATTACCGTGACCGAGTCCTGACGATGAACACAGAATTCCGCAAACCGCTGCCCGGCAGCCATCTGGATTACTTCGACGTCCGTGCGGCTGTCGAAGCCATCCAGCCTGGCGCCTACGACACCCTGCCGTATACCTCCCGCGTACTCGCGGAAAACCTGGTGCGCCGCTGCGACCCGGCCACGCTCACCGATTCCCTGAAGCAGTTCATCGAACGCAAGCGCGACCTCGATTTTCCGTGGTTCCCGGCGCGCGTGGTCTGCCATGACATTCTTGGCCAGACCGCACTGGTGGACCTCGCCGGCCTGCGCGATGCCATCGCCCTGCAAGGGGTGACCCGGCGCAAGTGAACCCGGTGGTGCCGACCCAATTGATCGTCGACCACTCCCTGGCCGTCGAGCGCGGTGGCTTCGATCCGGAGGCGTTCGAGAAGAACCGCGCCATCGAAGACCGTCGCAACGAAGACCGTTTTCACTTCATCAACTGGACCAAAAAAGCCTTCAAAAACGTCGACGTGATCCCGCCGGGCAACGGGATCATGCACCAGATCAACCTGGAGAAAATGTCTCCGGTGATTCAAGTGCGCGACGGCGTGGCCTTCCCGGATACCTGCGTCGGCACCGACAGTCACACCCCGCACGTCGATGCGCTGGGCGTGATCGCCATCGGCGTGGGTGGCCTGGAAGCCGAGAGCGTGATGCTCGGCCGCGCCTCGTGGATGCGTCTGCCGGAAAGCGTCGGCGTTGAACTGACCGGCAAGTTGCAACCGGGCATCACCGCCACCGATATGGTGCTGGCGCTGACCGAGTTCCTGCGCAAACAGAAAGTCGTCGGCGCGTGGCTGGAATTCTTCGGTGAAGGCGCATCAAAGCTGACCCTCGGCGACCGCGCAACCATTTCCAACATGGCCCCGGAATACGGCGCCACCGCGGCGATGTTCTACATCGATCAGCAAACCATCGACTACCTGAAGCTCACCGGCCGTGAAGACGAGCAGGTTCAGCTTGTGGAGCTTTATGCCAGGACCACCGGCCTCTGGGCCGACAGTCTGAAGCAGGCGCAATACGAGCGCGGGTTGACCTTCAACCTGTCTTCGGTAGTGCGCAACATGGCCGGCCCGAGCAACCCGCACGCTCGCGTCGCGACCTCGGACCTCGCCGCCCAAGGCATCTCCGGCCAGTGGGATGAAGTGCCGGGCCAGATGCCGGACGGCGCGGTGATCATTGCCGCCATCACCAGTTGCACCAACACCAGCAACCCGCGCAACGTCATCGCCGCCGGCCTGCTGGCGCGCAATGCCAACCAGCTCGGGCTGACCCGCAAGCCGTGGGTCAAGTCTTCCCTGGCGCCGGGCTCGAAAACCGTGGCGCTGTACCTCGACGAAGCGGGCCTGACCTGCGAGCTGGAGCAACTCGGTTTCGGCATCGTCGCCTTCGCCTGCACCACCTGCAACGGCATGTCCGGCGCGCTCGACCCGGTGATCCAGCAAGAGATCATCGACCGCGACCTGTACGCCACGGCTGTGCTGTCCGGCAACCGTAACTTCGACGGGCGGATTCACCCGTACGCCAAGCAAGCCTTCCTCGCTTCGCCGCCGCTGGTGGTCGCTTATGCCATCGCCGGGACCATCCGTTTCGACATCGAAAAAGACGTGCTGGGCGTGGTCGACGGCAAGGACATCCGCCTGAAAGACATCTGGCCGAGCGACGAAGAAATCGACGCGGTGGTGAAAGCCTCGGTCAAGCCGGAGCAGTTCCGTCAGGTCTACATCCCGATGTTCGCCATCCACGAAGACACCGGCCCGAAAGTCACGCCGCTGTACGACTGGCGCGAGATGAGCACCTACATTCGCCGTCCGCCGTACTGGGAAGGCGCGCTGGCTGGCGCACGTCCGCTCAAAGGCATGCGCCCATTGGCGGTGCTGCCGGACAACATCACCACCGATCACCTGTCGCCGTCGAACGCGATCATGCTCGACAGCGCCGCCGGCGAATACCTGGCGAAAATGGGCTTGCCGGAAGAGGATTTCAACTCCTACGCCACCCACCGTGGCGACCACTTGACCGCGCAGCGTGCAACCTTCGCCAACCCGAAACTGTTCAACGAAATGGTCCAGGAAAACGGCAAGGTCAAGCAGGGTTCTCTCGCTCGCGTCGAACCGGAAGGCCAGGTCATGCGCATGTGGGAAGCCATTGAAATCTACATGGAACGCAAGCAGCCGCTGATCATCATTGCCGGCGCCGACTACGGCCAGGGTTCGTCCCGGACTGGGCGGCCAAAGGCGTGCGCCTGGCCGGTGTCGAAGCGATTGCTGCCGAAGGTTTCGAGCGCATTCACCGCACCAACCTGGTGGGCATGGGCGTGTTGCCGCTGGAGTTTTTGCCGGGCACTGATCGCCACACATTGGCCATCGACGGCAGCGAAACCTACGACGTGATCGGCGACCGTACCCCGCGTGCGCAACTGACGCTGGTGATCAACCGCCTCAACGGCGAACGCGTCGAAGTGCCGGTGACTTGCCGCCTCGACACCGCCGAAGAAGTGTCGATCTACGAGGCCGGTGGCGTGTTGCAGCGTTTCGCTCAGGACTTCCTTGAATCGGCGGTAGCCGTTTAAATCACGCTGTGCGGACACGGGATGTTGAGTCCCGTGTCTGCTTTGAAGGAGCACTATGTCTCACGCACCTCAAATCAAAATCCCCGCCACCTACATGCGTGGCGGCACCAGCAAAGGCGTGTTTTTCAGCCTGCAAGACCTGCCCGAAGCGGCACAGATTCCCGGCCCGGCCCGCGATGCCTTGTTGCTGCGCGTAATCGGCAGCCCCGATCCGTACGACAAGCAAATCGACGGCATGGGCGGCGCGACGTCCAGTACCAGCAAAACCGTCATCCTGTCGAAAAGCATCAAGGCTGATCACGACGTCGATTACCTGTTCGGTCAGGTCTCCATCGACAAGCCTTTTGTGGACTGGAGCGGCAACTGCGGCAACCTGTCGGCGGCGGTCGGTTCGTTCGCCATCAGCAACGGATTGGTGGACGCCAGCCGTATTCCGCACAACGGCGTTGCCGTGGTTCGTGTATGGCAGGCCAACATCGGCAAGACCATCATCGCTCACGTGCCGATCACCAACGGTGAGGTGCAGGAAACCGGTGATTTCGAACTCGACGGCGTGACCTTTCCAGCGGCCGAAGTGCAGGTCGAATTCATGGACCCGGCCGCAGAAGAAGAGGGCGGCGGTGGTTCGATGTTCCCTACTGGCAACCTGGTCGATGACCTGGAAGTGCCCGGCGTCGGGACCTTCAAGGCCACCATGATCAACGCCGGCATCCCGACGATTTTCATCAACGCCGAAGACATCGGCTACACCGGCACCGAGCTGCAAGGCGCGATCAACAGCGACTCGAAGGCCCTGGCGATGTTTGAAACCATCCGCGCTTATGGCGCGTTGCGCATGGGCCTGATCAAGGACCTGGACGAAGCGGCCAAGCGTCAGCACACACCGAAAGTCGCGTTCGTGGCCAAGCCGGCGGCTTACGTGGCGTCCAGCGGCAAGGCGATTGCGGCGGGTGATGTCGACCTGCTGGTGCGGGCATTGTCGATGGGCAAACTGCACCACGCGATGATGGGCACGGCGGCCGTGGCGATTGGTACGGCGGCGGCGATTTCCGGGACGTTGGTGAACCTGGCGGCGGGCGGGATCGAGCGTAATGCGGTGCGTTTCGGGCATCCGTCCGGCACGTTGCGCGTGGGCGCCGAGGCCAGCCTGGTGAACGGTGAGTGGACCGTGAACAAAGCCATCATGAGCCGCAATGCGCGGGTGTTGATGGAAGGCTACGTTCGGGTGCCGGGTGATTCTTTCTAACGAACACATCCCCTGTAGGCGCTGCCGAAGGCTGCGATCTTTTGATCTTGATCTTATAAAAGCAAGATCAAAAGATCGCAGCCTTCGGCAGCTCCTACGGGGATCGCATTTCAATAATAAGAATGATTACCCCTGAGCCGAGGTCCCATTAACGAACCACTTCAAGAGTGAATCGAACATGAGCGCCAACGTCGACCTGAACAACCGCCCCGACTACGACACGGTCCTGCAAGACATCGCTGACTACGTCCTCACCTTCAAGATCGAATCCCGGGAAGCTTTGGACACCGCCCGCAACTGCCTCATGGACACCCTCGGCTGCGGCCTGCTGGCCCTGCGCTTTCCCGAATGCACCAAACACCTGGGCCCGATTGTCGAAGGCACCGTCGTCCCGTTCGGCGCCCGTGTGCCCGGCACCAGTTACCGTCTCGACCCGGTGAAAGCCGCGTGGGACATCGGCTGCATCGTTCGCTGGCTCGACTACAACGACACCTGGCTCGCCGCCGAGTGGGGCCATCCGTCCGACAACCTCGGCGGGATTCTCGCGATAGCCGATCACCTCTCGCAAAAGCGCCTGGCCAATGGCGAAGCACCGCTGACGATCCGCGCGGTGCTCGAAGCGATGATCATGGCCCACGAGATTCAGGGCGTGATTGCCCTGGAAAACGCCTTCAACCGCGTAGGCCTTGATCACGTGCTGCTGGTGAAAGTCGCCTCGACCGCCGTCACCGCCAAACTGATGGGCGCCAATCGTGAGCAACTGTTGTCGGCGCTGTCCCATGCGTTCGCTGACGGTCAAGCGTTGCGCACTTATCGTCATGCGCCCAACGCCGGGTCGCGCAAGTCCTGGGCCGCAGGTGATGCCTCCAGCCGAGGCGTGCGTCTGGCGGACATTGCGCTGCGCGGCGAGATGGGCATTCCCGGCGTACTGACGGCCAGACAATGGGGCTTCTACGACGTGCTGTTCAGCCATACCAATAACGACCTGGCGCTGAAACCGGAAGACAAACGTACGTTCAGCTTCTCTCGCAAGTACGGCAGCTACGTGATGGAAAACGTGTTGTTCAAGATCAGCTTTCCCGCCGAGTTCCATGCGCAAACCGCTTGTGAGGCCGCTGTCACCCTGCACCCGCAAGTCAGGAATCGCCTGCACGACATCGACAAAATCATCATTACCACCCACGAATCGGCGATTCGCATCATTTCCAAGGTCGGCCCGCTGGCCAACGCTGCCGACCGCGACCACTGCATTCAGTACATGACTGCAGTGCCGCTGGCGTTCGGCAATCTGGTGGCCGAGCAGTACGAAGATGACTTCCACGCCGCGCATCCGATCATCGACGTGCTGCGTGAGAAAATGGTCATCGTCGAAGAACCGCGCTTCAGCCGCGAGTATTTGGAGGCCGACAAGCGCTCTATCGCCAATGCGATCCAGGTGTTTTTCAAGGACGGCTCCAGTACCGAAAACGTGGTGGTTGAGTACCCGATCGGCCATCGTCGTCGCCGCACCGATGGCATCCCGTTGCTGGAAGACAAGTTCATGGCCAACCTGGCAACGCGTTTTACTGCGCAGCGCAGCGCCGAGATTTTTGCGTTGTGCAAGGATCAGACTGCGCTGGAGGCGACGCCAGTGAACCGCTTCGTCGATTTGTTCGTGATCTGACGCCAATCCTCGGAGCTGCCGAAGGCTGCGATCTTTGATCTTGAAAATCAAGATCAAAAGATCGCAGCCTTCGGCAGCTCCTACGGGGGGGACGTGCTCACGCCTTGAGCCATTTTTCGACCGGTAATTTGGTGATGGCAAACCCCGTCAGCAGCACCGCCGAATACACCATCAATTCCCGCGAAACGCTTTGTCCTTCATACCACGCTCCAATCACCACCGCGAACACCGGAAAGATAATGAACACGAACGACAAAATGATCGGGCTCAGGCGTTTGAGCAGCAAAAAGTAAACGATAAACCCTCCCACCGACGCCACCAGACCCAGATAGAGCAGGGCACCCCACGATCGCGCGGTAATCTCGTCGAACACCGGCGCTTCAACGCTCAATCCCGCCACAAACAACATCAACCCCGCCAGGCCAATGGGCAACGTGTTGTAGGTAATCACGCTGATGGCAGAGCCCTGCTTCTTGGTGATCACGTAACACAGCGCATGCATCACCGCCGCCGCCAGAATCGCCAGTACCCCGAACAACTCGGCATGGTCCAGGTGTAAGCCCTGGCTGCGAATAATCATGAACAGACTGCCAAACCCGAAGGCGATGCCGATCACTTGCGAAGGGTAGATTTTCTCCCGCAGAAACATCGCGGAAAAAATCAGGATGAACACCGGCATGCAGCTGAACAGCAGGGCGGTCAGGCCCGACGACACGTGCATCTCGCCGTAGTTGAGCAAGTAATACGGCAGGCTGAAGTACGACAGCGTGACGAACACGAAAAACCAGCGACTTTGCCTTGGAAACAGCAGCGGTTCGCGCCGCAGCAGGGCGAAACTCAAGAACAGCGGAAAAGCGATCAGAAAGCGCAGGCCGGCGGCGGTCAGTGGCGGCACGCTTTCAACGGCGATCTTGATCCCCAGCCACGTGGTGCCCCAACTCAGGCAAACGATCAGAAACAATGCGCTGGTGACCAACCCGGCCAACCACGGTTTTCGAAGACTGGAAGAGGCGCTGAGGGCGACGGACATGATCGAGCTCCTTTCGTTGTTGGAATTGACCTGAATGCTGAATAGGTCTATCTCTGATTGAACCTGTTTTCAGCACGCTATTCGGGATGGAAATGACTGTCAAAGTAAGTATTGCCACGGTGTCAATCCTGCGGGTCGGCCTGGTTCAAGGGCGAGGCGTCAAGTACAGGCGCTTGGCCGAAGCCCTGGAAAAAAGCATCGGTGAAGGCTTGATCGAGCTGGGCAGCAAGTTGCCGCCCCATCGACTGCTGGCCGACAGTCTGGGCGTGACGGTCGGCACCATCAGCCGCGCCTATGGCGAACTGGAGCGGGTCGGGTTGGTCGTGGCCCGTGTAGGAGACGGTACTTATGTGCGTCAGCGCGGGATGGAGCGCTCGCGCGACAGCGGCTTTCGCAATGTCAGCGATGAGTCGCAAGCGCTGTTAGACATGAGCCGGAACCAGCCGATTCCGGGGCAGGAGGCGATTCTGCTGAGTCAGGGCCTGCAAGCCCTGGCCAATGATCCGCAGACCTTGCAACAGATTGCCGGCTACACCGCCGATGCCGGGTTATTGCGCCATCGCGCGGCAGGTGCCGAATGGTTGCGACACAAAGCCTTTGCGCCGAGCGCCGATCAGATTGTTTGCGTCAATGGCGGCCAGCACGGTTTGTTGTGTGTGCTGATGGGGCTGCTCAAGGCCGGCGATACTTTGGTGACCGAGCATTTGACCTACCCGGGGTTGATCAGCGTCGCACGGATGCTGGGGATAAAACTGCTCGGCGTCGGGATGGATGACGAAGGACTGTTGCCCGAGGCACTGTCGGATGTTTGCCAGAATCATCGGGTATCGGCGTTGTACTGCACACCGACGATCCAGAATCCTACGGCGGCAGTGATGTCGGTCCCACGGCGCGAGGCGATTGCCGAGGTCTGTCGCCGGCACAACGTGCTGATCATCGAGGACGAAGCCCATGCCGTGCTGGCGCAGCAGCGGCCATTGCCATTGAGCCATTTTGCCCCGGAGCGATCGGTGCTGATCGGCAGCCTGAGCAAAGCCGTTTCGGCCGGTTTGCGCGTGGGTTATCTGCACGCGCCGCAACCGTTGATCGGACGTTTGAGCGCTGCGGTGCGCGGGACATGCTGGATGGCCAGTCCGTTGTCGATGGCATTGGCGAGTGAATGGATCGAAAGCGGCACCGCCGGGCAGTTGCTGGGGCAGCAGATTGTCGAGATTACGCGGCGCAAGGTGCTGGTCGGCGGGCTGCTGGAGGGGGTGGCGTATAAAACCCATGCCCACAGTCCGCACTTCTGGATCGAAGTGCCCGAGCCTTGGCGGGCTTCGCAGATTGCGGCGGAGCTTAAGGAAAATAATTATCTGGTGGCGACTGCCGAAGCCTTTGCGGTCGGGCATGGGGCGGTGCCGCAGTTTATTCGGGCGAGCGTGTGTAATTCGGCGGGGGATGATCGGTTGTTATTGCGAGGGTTTGAAGCGCTGGCTGGGGCATTAACCGAGACTGTGTAATCGTTCATCGCGAGCCGGCTCGCTCCCACATTTGATCTGTGTCGGATGCACATTTTGCAATCGAAATAAATTCAATGTGGGAGCGAGCCTGCTCGCGATAGCGGTCTAACTGTCGCCGAAAACCTACTTGAACCGCCGCTCCACACCTTTCTCCACCAGGATCTTCGCCGATATCTCTTCCACGGAAAAATGCGTGGAATTGATGTGCGGGATGTTCTCGCGGCGGAACAGATTCTCCACCTCACGCACTTCGAACTCGCACTGGGCATAGCTCGAATAACGGCTGTTGGGCTTGCGCTCGTTGCGGATTGCGGTGAGGCGGTCCGGGTCGATGGTCAGGCCGAACAGCTTGTGCTGGTGGGCGCGCAGGGCGCTTGGCAGGGTCAGGCGCTCCATGTCGTCTTCGGTCAGCGGGTAGTTGGCCGCGCGGATCCCGAATTGCATGGCCATGTACAGGCACGTCGGTGTCTTACCACAACGCGACACGCCCACTAGGATCAAGTCGGCCTTGTCGTAATAATGCGTGCGCGCACCGTCGTCGTTGTCGAGGGCGAAGTTCACCGCCTCGATCCGCTCCATGTAATTGGAGTTGGTGCCGATCGAGTGGGATTTGCCGACCGTGTAGGAAGAATGCTCGGTCAACTCCTGTTCAAGCGGCGCCAGGAAGGTCGAGAAAATGTCGATCATGAAACCATTGGACGTTGCGAGGATCTCACGGATGTCCTGATTGACGATGGTGTCGAAGATGATCGGCCGAAAGCCGTCGGTTTCGGCGGCCTTGTTGATTTGTTGTACCATGGCCCGCGCTTTATCGACGTTGTCGATGTACGGCCGGGTGAATTTGCTGAAGGTAATGTTTTCGAACTGCGCCAACAGGCTTTGACCGAGGGTCTCGGCGGTAATACCCGTGCCATCGGAGATGAAGAAAGCAGATCGTTTCATTTGCACCTTGGGCCTTAAGCTAGTGAAGATTTCTGGATATGATAGGCCCGATTTGCCGGCCACCAGTTGGCCCGCATTCTCACTTATTTTCCAGGTCCAGGCCATACAGTCGGCAAACGCTCCCCCGAGCGGCCGGCTTCTGAGCTTTTCCAACACAGTTAGTGGAGAGATCACCTTGGTAGAGTACGTAGTTTCCCTCGATAAGCTCGGCGTCCATGATGTAGAGCATGTGGGGGGCAAGAACGCATCCCTGGGCGAGATGATCAGTAACCTTGCAGGTGCCGGTGTATCGGTGCCCGGTGGCTTCGCCACGACAGCTCAGGCGTATCGTGATTTTCTGGAACTGAGCGGCCTGAACGACCAGATCCATGCCGCCCTCGACGCGCTGGACGTCGATGATGTCAACGCCCTGGCCAAGACCGGCGCCCAGATCCGCAAATGGATCATGGAAGCCGAATTCCCCGAGAAGCTCAACGCCGAGATCCGCACCGCGTTCGCCACGCTGTCGGCCGGCAACCCTGACATGGCCGTGGCCGTGCGCTCTTCCGCTACTGCCGAAGACCTGCCGGACGCTTCCTTCGCCGGTCAGCAGGAAACTTTCCTGAACATCCGTGGCGTCGAAAACGTCATTCGCGCCGCCAAAGAGGTGTTTGCCTCCCTCTTCAACGACCGTGCCATTTCCTACCGCGTTCACCAGGGCTTCGACCACAAGCTTGTGGCCCTGTCGGCCGGCGTGCAGCGCATGGTCCGCTCCGAAACCGGCACCGCCGGCGTGATGTTCACCCTCGATACCGAATCAGGCTTCCGTGACGTGGTGTTCATCACCGGCGCCTACGGCCTGGGCGAAACCGTCGTACAAGGCGCGGTGAACCCGGACGAATTCTACGTCCACAAACAAACGCTTGAAGCCGGTCGCCCGGCCATCCTGCGCCGTAACCTGGGCAGCAAAGCCATCAAGATGATCTACGGCGAAGTGGCCACGGCCGGCAAGTCGGTCAAGACCATCGACGTCGACAAGGCTGACCGCGCACGTTTCTGCCTCAGCGATGCCGAAGTCAGCGAGCTGGCCAAGCAAGCGATGATCATCGAAAAGCACTACAAGTGCCCGATGGACATCGAATGGGCCAAAGACGGTGACGACGGCAAGCTCTACATCGTTCAGGCCCGTCCTGAAACCGTGAAGAGCCGCACCCAGGCCAACGTCATGGAACGCTACCTGTTGAAAGAAACCGGCACCGTGCTGGTCGAAGGTCGTGCCATCGGCCAGCGCATCGGCGCCGGCAAGGTCCGCATCATCAAGGACGTGTCCGAGATGGACAAAGTCCAGCCAGGCGACGTATTGGTCTCCGACATGACCGACCCGGACTGGGAACCGGTCATGAAGCGCGCCAGCGCCATCGTCACCAACCGTGGCGGTCGTACTTGCCACGCGGCGATCATCGCTCGCGAACTGGGCATTCCGGCCGTGGTCGGTTGCGGCAACGCCACCCAGCTATTGAAAGACGGCCAGGGCGTGACGGTTTCCTGCGCGGAAGGCGACACCGGCTACATCTTCGAAGGCGAGCTGGGCTTCGACATCAAGAAAAACTCCGTGGATGCCATGCCTGATCTGCCGTTCAAGATCATGATGAACGTCGGCAACCCGGACCGTGCATTCGACTTCGCGCAACTGCCGAACGCCGGTGTGGGCCTGGCCCGTCTGGAATTCATCATCAACCGGATGATCGGTGTGCACCCCAAGGCACTGTTGAACTACGACGGTCTGCCGCAGGAAATCAAGGACAGCGTCGACAAGCGCATCGCCGGTTACGACGATCCGGTTGGCTTCTATGTCGATAAACTGGTCGAAGGCATCAGCACCCTGGCCGCTGCGTTCACCCCGAAAAAGGTCATCGTGCGTCTGTCGGACTTCAAGTCCAACGAATACGCGAACCTGATCGGCGGCAAGCTCTACGAGCCGGAAGAGGAAAACCCGATGCTGGGCTTCCGTGGTGCTTCGCGTTACATCAGCGAAGCGTTCCGCGACTGTTTCGAGCTTGAATGCCCGCGCGCTGAAACGCGTGCGCAACGAGATGGGCCTGACCAACGTTGAAATCATGGTGCCGTTCGTCCGTACCCTGGGCGAAGCGAGCCAGGTGATCGACCTGTTGGCCGAAAATGGCCTGGCCCGCGGCGAGAACGGTCTGCGCATCATCATGATGTGTGAACTGCCGTCCAACGCGATCCTGGCTGAAGAGTTCCTCGAGTTCTTCGACGGCTTCTCCATCGGCTCCAACGACCTGACCCAGCTGACGTTGGGCCTGGACCGTGACTCCGGGATCATCGCTCACTTGTTCGACGAGCGTAATCCGGCGGTCAAAAAGTTGCTGGCCAACGCGATTCAGGCTTGTAACAAGGCAGGCAAGTACATCGGCATCTGCGGTCAGGGTCCTTCGGACCACCCGGACCTGGCCAAATGGCTGATGGAGCAGGGCATCGAAAGCGTTTCGCTGAACCCCGATTCCGTGCTGGAAACCTGGTTCTTCCTGGCTGAAGGCCAAGCGGCAGTCTAAATGGTGCGAGAGAAAGGGCCGCTTCCTGTGGGAGCGAGCCTGCTCGCGAAGACGGATCGACATCCGACATGGATGTTGGCTGATACACCGCTTTCGCGAGCAGGCTCGCTCCCACACTGATCGGTCCTTTCAGTGATTCAAGTAGGGCGGGCTCCTCCGGATGCCGCCCTTTTTTGTGCAAGAGCATTATGCAAAGCAGCAGCAACCTATTTCCTGTCGCCCTGATCAGCGCCGAACGGCGCGGCGATCTGAGCGAAGACGTGTATCGATTGAAACCGGCCAACAGCCCTGATGGCACCGTCGAGTTGGCAGTGACACGCCTGGGCATGGCGGATGGCTCGGATGCGCGCGGCGTTCCGGTCATTTTGCTTCACGGCAGCTTTTCCAATCGTCGGTTCTGGTTTTCCCCAAAAGGCCTGGGTTTGGGCGCCTATCTGGCGCGATTGGGATTCGATGTGTGGATCCCGGAAATGCGCGGTCATGGCCTGTCCCAGCGCAACCAGAACTACCGCAAGAATCGCGTTGCCGACTACGCCCGCTACGATCTGCCCGCCATCGGTGCGTTCGTGCGCGAGCAAAGTGGCCAGGTCCCGCACTGGATCGGCCACTCGCTGGGCGGCATTACCCTGGCCGCTGCGTTGGGTGGTCAATACATCGGCGAGCCGGTGGTGGCTTCGGCGGCGTTTTTCGGTACGCAGGTCAGCCGTACCTACTGGCCGCTGAAAATCCCGCCGGTCGAGTGGAGCGGGCGCTTTATTCTCAAGCGTTTTGCCCAGTTGTCCGGTTCACGGCTCAAGCGCGGCCCGGAGGACGAGCCGATTGGCCTGGCCCTGGAAAGCATGCGCTGGTATGGCCTGTTCGGGCGCTTTGGCGATGCCGACAAGGACTGGTGGGCCGGTCTGGCGGAGGTTCAGTTGCCGGTATTGGCCGTGAGTGCGACGGGTGATCATCAGGATCCGGCCTGGGCTTGCCGTAAACTGTTCGATCAGCTCGGCTCGGAGCACAAGCAGTTCATCAACCTGGGGTGCGAGCAGGGTTTTGCCGACAATTTCGGTCATGTCGAAATGCTGGTCAGTAAAGCGGCCCAGGCTGAAACCTGGCCTTTGGTGGCTCGCTGGTTGGCCGATCAACAGACGCCGTTACTGGGCGAAAAGCCGGATTTGGCCACGGCAGTCTGAGCCCGATGCTCTAACAAGGGCATTTCGCTCTGGTCGGCTTGCGGCTAAGATATGACGCATTGCGCTTTTTCGGTCACTTTGCGGCATCCTCGATTGTCTTCCTCTTTACAGGAGTTTCTCGATGAACCATTACGTTACGCCCGACCTGTGCGACGCCTATCCGGAGCTGGTGCAGGTGCTGGAGCCGATGTTCAGCAATTTCGGCGGCCGTGATTCTTTCGGCGGCGAAATCGTGACCATCAAATGTTTCGAAGACAACTCGCGGGTCAAGGAACAGGTCGAACTCAAGGGTAATGGCAAGGTGCTGGTGGTCGACGGTGGCGGTTCCCTGCGTCATGCGTTGCTGGGGGACATGCTGGCCGAGAAAGCCGCGAAAAACGGTTGGGAAGGGCTGGTGATCTACGGTTGCATCCGCGACATCGATATCCTCGCGCAGACCGATCTGGGCGTGCAGGCCCTCGCTACCCACCCGAGGAAGTCCGACAGGCGCGGGCTCGGCGACCTTAATGTTCCGGTGACCTTCGCCGGCGTGACGTTCCATCCAGGTCATTACATTTATGCGGACAACAACGGTGTGATCATCTCGCCAAGCCCGCTGAAGATGCCTGAATAAAGCGTCGATGCGAATTTTCGTGGCAAGCATGGGGTGAGGATGTTCGAGGAAGAAAACGCGCAGTGGGGGCTGGTGCATGCCCTGGTGCTTGACGGTAAAGGCGGTGCGCGTTCGATAGCCCGGACTGAACTCGATGACTTGCAACTGCAGGCCCATGAAAGCCTGTGGCTGCACTGGGATCGCAGTCACCCGCAAACCCAGACCTGGCTGCGTAAATCCAGCGGTCTGAGCGAATTCAGCTGTGACCTGTTGCTCGAAGAAAACACCCGGCCTCGGCTTTTACAGCTTTCCGACAGCGAACTGCTGCTATTTTTGCGCGGGATCAACATGAATCCCGGTGCCGAGCCGGAAGACATGGTCTCGGTGCGCATTTTTGCCGCGGCCCAGCGGGTCATTTCTCTGCGTTTGCGCCCGTTGCGCGCCACCGACGAATTGTTGGTGCAGCTTACGGAAGGCAAGGGACCGAAAACCGCCTCCGAACTCATCCTTTATATGGCTCAGTACCTGACCAATAAGGTCCAGGATCTGATCACTTGCCTCTCGGAAATCGTCGATGAGGAAGAAGAAAAACTGGATGCCGACGAACGGTATACACCCGAGCACGGCGCGATTTTGCAGATTCGTCGCAGGGCGGCCGGGCTGAAACGTTTCCTTGCACCTCAACGGGATATTTTCGGACAGCTGACGCGTATAAAACTGCCCTGGTTTGTCGACGATGACGGCGATTACTGGAACGAATTGAACAACAGTCTGACCCGCTATCTCGAAGAGCTGGAATTGACCCGGGAGCGGGTGGGCCTGGTCCTGGAGACCGAAGACCGGCGTTTGAGCGTGCGCATGAACCGCACGATGTACCGCTTCGGGATCATCACCGGGATCTTTTTGCCGATGAGTTTTCTGACCGGTCTTTTGGGTATCAATGTCGGCGGCATTCCGTTCTCTGGCAACCCGTATGGCTTCGTGATCGCCTGCCTGATGATGGTCTCGGTGGCGCTTGGTCAGTGGTGGTTATTCCGACGTTTGCGCTGGGTGTGATTGATGAGCCATGTGACCCGAGCAAATTTGATCGCGTCTTTCACAGATATCACGAGAGGTGCGTATGCACGATCCGTTTGAACAGTCTTTACGTGACATGCTCAAGGCATCTCCGTCCACTCGGGACGACGATGCGTGCTTGGGCCGCGTACTCAAAACCGCCAACCGCCAGGTCGGCGCTGGCGATCTATTCAGCCTGCTGGGCCGCTGGTTGCCCGCGCTGATGATTGCCTTGAACAACGGATCGGCCCACGTCATGCCGGTTTCCCGTCACCGTAAACCTACCGTTCGCACTGCTGATAAGGCTGATTGAATATGGAACTTGATCTCTGGACTCAGAGCCTCGTCACTGCAATGACTGCGTTGTGGACCAAGGTTGCGAATTTCATTCCGAACCTGTTCGGCGCACTGGTAGTGCTGCTGTTGGGTTTCGTCGTGGCCAAGCTGCTGGACACGTTGTTGTCCAAATTGCTCGCCAAACTGGGCCTCGATCGCCTGATGGGCGGTACCGGTCTGACCAAACTGCTGTCCCGTGCCGGCCTTCAAGTGCCGATTTCGACCCTGATCGGCAAAATCGTCTATTGGTTCGTTTTGCTGATTTTCCTGGTGTCAGCCGCCGAATCCCTTGGACTTGAGAGAGTTTCAGCTACGCTGGATATGCTTGCGCTGTATTTGCCGAAGGTATTTGGCGCCGCGCTGGTGTTGCTGGTAGGTGTTTTGCTGGCGCAACTGGCCAACGGGCTGGTGCGCGGTGCGGCAGAGGGCGTAGGGCTGGATTACGCGTCGGGACTGGGGCGAATTGCCCAGGGCCTGGTGATTATCATCAGTTTGTCGGTTGCGATCAGCCAGTTGGAGGTCAAGACTGACCTGCTGAACCATGTGATCGTGATCGTATTGATTACCGTTGGTCTGGCGGTTGCGCTGGCCATGGGCTTGGGAAGCCGGGAAATTGCCGGTCAGATCCTTGCGGGAATCTATGTGCGTGAGTTGTATCAGGTTGGGCAACAAGTGCGTGTTGGCGAGGTCGAAGGCCAGATCGAAGAGATCGGCACGGTTAAAACCACATTGCTGACCGATGAGGGTGAGCTAGTCTCTCTCTCCAATCGGATTCTCCTGGAGCAGCATGTGAGTAGCCGCTAACCCGGCAAACCCTGCTAATGTATGCCGCCGCAAAATGCCCTGATAGGGCTGCGGCGGACATTGACCTGACTGTCGGCCAGACTTGTTTTGAATAAAGCTCAATCGCTCTCCACGCGCTACGACCCCCGCGAGCTCTCTGATGAGGAGCTGGTCGCGCGCTCGCATACCGAGCTGTTTCACGTAACACGCGCCTATGAAGAACTGATGCGGCGTTACCAACGAACATTATTTAACGTTTGTGCACGATATCTTGGGAACGATCGCGACGCAGATGATGTCTGTCAGGAAGTGATGTTGAAGGTGTTGTACGGCCTGAAGAATTTCGAGGGGAAATCGAAGTTCAAGACATGGCTATATAGCATCACGTACAACGAATGCATCACGCAGTATCGGAAGGAACGGCGAAAGCGTCGCTTGATGGACGCTTTGAGTCTGGACCCCCTCGAGGAAGCGTCTGAAGAAAAGACGCCGAAACCCGAGGACAAGGGTGGACTCGATCGCTGGCTGGTGTATGTGAACCCGATTGACCGTGAAATTCTGGTGCTACGATTTGTCGCAGAGCTGGAATTTCAGGAGATCGCAGACATCATGCACATGGGTTTGAGTGCTACAAAAATGCGGTACAAACGCGCTCTAGATAAATTACGTGAGAAATTTGCAGGCGTTGCTGAAACTTAGTTCAGCGCAAATATCTCTTACGTGTAGGCAAGTTCTGATAGACTTGCCGCCGAGTTGTCCCCCGGTTTGAGGGACTGCTTTACAATCACCAGATGGGGATTTAACGGATGAAACTGAAAAACACCTTGGGCTTGGCCATTGGTTCTCTTATTGCCGCTACTTCGTTCGGCGTTCTGGCACAAGGCCAAGGCGCAGTTGAAGGCGAGCTTAACTACAAGAAGCAGTACAACGACAGTGTTAGTCACGTCGAAGACGGCTTCAACCCAGGCGCCAAAATCGGTTACTTCCTGACCGACGACGTGTCGATTAACCTCGGCTACGACACCAACAACCACACCCGTTCGAACGACGGCACTGGCAGCCAGAAAATCAAAGGCGACAACTTTGGTCTGACCGCTCAGTACCACTTCAACAACGCTGGTGACGCTCTGCGCCCATACGTTGAAGGCGGCGTTAAGCACGGCAGCCTGACCAACGTAGCCGCTGACGGCCACACCGGTCGCGACCAGTCGACTTTCCTGACTGCTGGCGCTGGCGTTAAGTACTACTTCGCCGAAAACTTCTTCGCCCGTGCTGGCGTTGAAGCTGACTACAAACTGGACAACGGCAAGTGGGACTACGCTCCTTCCGTTGGCCTGGGCGTGAACTTCGGTGGCGGCAACAAGCCTGCTGCTGCTCCAGTTCCAGCTCCAGCTGAAGTCTGCACCGACAGCGACAACGATGGCGTTTGCGACAACGTTGACAAGTGCCCGAACACCCCAGCCAACGTAACTGTTGACGCTGACGGCTGCCCGGCAGTTGCTGAAGTTGTTCGTGTTGAGCTGGACGTTAAGTTCGACTTCAACAAGTCGGTCGTTAAGCCTAACAGCTACGCTGACATCAAGAACCTCGCTGACTTCATGAAGCAGTACCCATCCACCACCACTACTGTTGAAGGTCACACTGACTCCGTCGGTCCTGACGCTTACAACCAGAAACTGTCCGAGCGTCGTGCAAGCGCCGTTAAACAAGTTCTGACCAACCAGTACGGTGTTTCGCCATCCCGCGTTCAGTCTGTTGGCTACGGCGAATCCCGCCCAGTTGCTGACAACAAAACTGAAGCTGGTCGCGCTGTTAACCGTCGCGTAGAAGCGAAGGTTGAAGCTCAAGCTAAGTAATTAGTTTGTAGCGCTGAAAAGCCCGGCTCAGGCCGGGCTTTTCTTTGTCTGCGATTTGGTATTTCCGTCTGGATTGAGCGGTGTTCCGAACGAATCGCAGCCTACGGCAGCGCCTACAGAGCCGTACACCGAACCCATGTAGGAGCTGCCGCAGGCTGCGATCTTTTGATCTGGCTCAAAGCAGCTACCGCCCCGATTACCAAAATCGCCGGGCTTTTCAATTCAAAGGCGCTGGCATCGTCCTCCATCGCAGTCAGATCGCTCCGACATTCCCGCTGATGCACCAATGAAGCATTTTCAATCATCGCCACGGGCGTATCAGCCGCCATTCCCCCCGCCAGCAATTGCTCGCGGATCTCACCCAGCTTCGCCACCCCCATGTAAATCACCAGCGTCGTGCCACCCTGGGCCAGGGCTTGCCAGTTCAGGCTGCTGTCGTCCTGGGTGTGGGCGGTGACCAGCGTTACGCCGCGTGCCACGCCGCGCAGGGTCAGCGGGATATCGCATTGCGTTGCGCCAGCCAGTCCGGCGGTGATGCCATTGACCAATTCAACCTCGATCCCACGCTCGCGCAGCCACTGCGCCTCTTCGCCGCCGCGACCAAAAATGCACGGATCACCACCTTTTAGTCGTACCACGCATTTGCCATGGCGGGCATAACGCAGCATCAACCGATGAATGAAGGCTTGCGGCGTGGAACGACAGCCGCCGCGCTTGCCGACGGGAATGATTCGGGCACCAGGGCAATGCTCCAGAACCGCTTCGTTGACCAAGTCATCGATCAGCACCACATCCGCTTCCCTCAATGCTCGAACAGCCTTGAGGGTCAGCAATTCGGGGTCGCCGGGACCCGCACCCACCAGCCAGACTTTTGCGCTCATCGTATTTTCCTCACGAGATGACGGCGACTGGCTGCGCAGTGGCGGCCAGCAAATGCTTGATTTCCGGGACGCAGGAGCCGCATTGAGTGCCGCAGCCCAGTTCTTGTTTCAGGCCTTGCAAATCCAGGCCACGGCGGATGCCGGCGCAGACCGCGCTTTGGCTGACGTTTTTGCAGTTACACAGGATTTTGTTACCGGCGGTTGGCGTGTCGACGTTGCCCGGTGGTGCGCTTAATGGCGCCAGCAACCAGCGCCGCAGTTGCTCGTCGGCCCGGCCTTCGAGCCACAGGCTTTGCAACCAGTGTTGGGCGAGGGTTTCGCCTGCCAGGCGAATCGCGGTGATCCGGCCGTTCTCGATGCGCACCCGTTTGCCGATGGCGCGTCGCGGGTCGTCGTAGGCCAATACCGGGCCATCGTTGAGCCCCAGGCATTGATCGATATCACGCAGTAATTGCGCCTCGGGCGGCGTGGCGCTGGCAGCGCGTATCAGCAGCGCGGGACGTTCACGCCCTGCCAGGCTGAGGCTGACATAGGAAAACGCCTCACAGAGTGGTCGCAGGGTCTCAAAATGTTGCTGAATATTGCCTTCGATCAGGGCGAAAAGGTGCCAAGGCAGTTGCACCGGTTCCAGGCGCACGCCGCTGTGTTTGAGTTCCGGTTGTTTGGACAGCGGGTCGAATGCCGGTTGAGTAATTGTATTGACGCCACCCTTGAGAAAACGATCACCCCAGTGCATCGGCAGAAAGGCCTGGCCGGGACGCACGCTGTCGTCGCTGCCGACCGCCACAATCACCGCGCCGCGACGGCTTTTCAGGTTGACCAGATCGCCCGGTTGCAGCCGATGCCGGCGCAGTTCATCCGGGTGCAGGCACAACACCGCTTCGCTGACGTGACCGAACAACTGCGCGGCGGTGCCGGTGCGGCTCATGCCGTGCCATTGATCCCGCAAGCGGCCGGTGATCAAGGTCAGCGGGAACCGAGCATCCCGTTGTTCCTTGGCGGCGCGGTACGGGTCGGCCACGAACTGCGCGCGGCCGCTGGCGGTCGGGAAAATCCCGTCCAGGTACAAGCGCGCCGTGCCTTCGCTGGCGCCGATGGGGAAGGGCCATTGCTGCGGGCCGATCCGGTCAAGCAAGGCATGACTGATACCAGACAGGTCCAGATCCCGGCCCAGGGTCAGTTGCTTATATTCGTCGAAGACCTGCGCCGCTGTGTCAAAGGCAAACAGGCCGGGCAGTGCGGGGCGCAGGCGTTTTTCCAGGCGTTGTGCGAAATCCACCGTGATCGCCCAATCAGATCGCGCCTCACCCGGTGCGCTAATGGCCTGGCGGACGTGGGAAATTCGCCGTTCGGAGTTAGTCACCGTGCCGTCCTTTTCTCCCCAGCTTGCGGCGGGCAGTAGCAGGTCGGCGAACGCGGCGGTTTCGGTGGTGCGAAAGGCTTCCTGCAGGACCACAAACGGGCAGGCCTGCAGGGCGGCGCGCACATTGTTTTGATCCGGCAAGGATTGCGCGGGATTGGTGCAGGCAATCCACAGCGCTTTGATCTGACCGCTACGCACCTGTTCAAACAGCTCGATGGCCGTGAGCCCGGGGTTTGCGGGCAGTTGCTCAACCCCCAATAAGCCGCTACTTCGGCGCGATGCTCGGCATTGGCGGCTTCGCGATGACCGGGCAGCAGGTTCGACAGACTGCCGGTTTCCCGACCGCCCATGGCGTTTGGCTGACCGGTCAGGGAGAAAGGTCCTGCGCCGGGGCGACCGATTTGCCCAGTGGCCAAGTGCAGATTGATCAGTGCGCTGTTTTTTGCGCTGCCGGCGGTGGACTGGTTCAGCCCCATGCACCACAGCGACAGGAAGCTCGGTGAAGTGCCAACCCATTCAGCGCATTGCTGCAATTGCTCGACGCCAATCCCGCATAACTGCGAAACCACCTGCGGGGTGTAATCGCGCACCAGGTTTTTCAGCTCGGGCAGGCCTTCGGTACGGGCCTTGATGAAGTCGCGGTCGATCCAATCTTCCCACAACAGCAGGTGCAAAATCCCGTGGAACAACGCGACATCGGTGCCCGGCAGAATCGCCAGGTGCAGGTCAGCCAAATCGCAGGTGTCGGTACGACGTGGGTCGATGACGATGACTTTCATCCGGGGCCTGCGGGATTTGGCCTCTTCCAGGCGACGAAACAGGACCGGGTGGGCGTAGGCCATGTTGCTGCCGACGATCATCACGCAGTCACTCAACTCCAGGTCTTCATAACTGCACGGTGGCGCGTCGGCGCCCAGGCTCCGCTTGTAACCGACCACCGCCGAAGACATGCACAGCCGAGAATTGCTGTCGATGTTGTTGGTGCCCACCAGCGCCCGCGCCAGTTTGTTGAAGGCGTAGTAGTCCTCGGTCAGCAACTGCCCTGAGATGTAGAACGCCACGCTGTCCGGGCCGTGTTCGGCGACGGTGGCGGCAAATACGTTGGCGGCGTGATCGAGGGCGGTATCCCAATCGGTGCGGCTGCGGGCCAGGCTTTTGCCCAGGCGCAGTTCCGGGTACAGCGCCCGGGCGGCCAGGTCGCCGGTCAGGTGCAGGGTCGAACCCTTGCTGCACAGTTTGCCGAAGTTGGCCGGGTGGGCCGGATCGCCGCTGACGCCAAGGATGCGCTCGCCGTCATGTTCGATCAGCACACCGCAACCGACCCCGCAGTAACAGCAGGTCGAGGCGGTGATTTGGCGGTCCATCAGCCTGCATCCCGCATCGCCAACAGCACCCGGCCATTCTCGACCCGTGCCCGATGGTGGTGGGCGCAACCGATGTCCGGAGCCTGGGCTTCGCCGGTTTGCAGGTCGATCTGCCAGTTGTGCAGCGGGCAGGCGACACGTTTTCCGTAGATCAAGCCTTGGGACAGCGGCCCGCCTTTATGCGGGCAGCGGTCATCGAGTGCGAAAACTTCGTCGTTGCTGGTACGAAAAATCGCGATGTCACCTTTCGGGCCGGCGATGATCCGCGAGCCGAGGGCATTGATTTCTTCCAGTGCGCAGATATCCAGCCAGTTCATGCCAGCACCTCCAGGTTCTTTACGGGAATGACGTCGAATTCTTTCTTCAACTGTGGCTGTTCCAGGCGCTCTTTCCACGGGTCCTGTTCGAACGACAGGGAGAATTGCAGGCGATCGTTGAGTGCCTTGCGGCGTTCAGGGTCTTCCAGCACGGCTTTCTTGATGTGTTCCATGCCGACCCGTTGCAGGTAGTGCACGGTGCGTTCGAGGTAGAAGGCTTCTTCGCGATACAACTGCAGGAAAGCGCCGTTGTATTCGCGCACTTCTTCGGCGGTTTTCAGCTTGACGAAGAACTCGGCGACTTCGGTTTTAATCCCGCCGTTGCCGCCGATGTACATCTCCCAACCGGAGTCCACGCCGATAATTCCGACATCCTTGATGCCCGCTTCCGAACAGTTTCGTGGGCAACCTGAGACCGCCAGTTTCACTTTGTGCGGCGACCACATGTTGAACAGGTCGTGCTCCAGTTCGATGCCCAGTTGCGTCGAATTCTGCGTGCCAAAGCGGCAGAACTCGCTGCCGACGCAGGTCTTCACGGTGCGGATGGATTTGCCGTAGGCGTAGCCGGACGGCATGTCCAGATCTTTCCAGACCCCCGGCAGGTCCTGTTTCTTGATCCCGAGCAAGTCGATGCGCTGGCCGCCAGTGACCTTGACCATCGGCACGTTGTACTTGTCGGCGACGTCGGCAATCCGGCGCAGCTCCGACGGATTGGTCACACCACCCCACATCCTTGGGACGACAGAGTACGTGCCGTCTTTCTGAATGTTGGCGTGGGCCCGTTCGTTGATCAGCCGCGATTGCGGATCGTCCTTGGCCTCGCCGGGCCAGGTCGAGATCAGGTAGTAGTTGAGCGCCGGGCGGCATGTGGCGCAGCCGTTGGGTGTGCGCCAGTTCAGGTAACTCAGGGTGGCGGCGATGGTCAGTAGATGTTGCTCGCCAATGGCTTGGCGAATCTGCCCGTGATTGAGGTCGCTGCAACCGCAGATGGCTTTTTCGCTTTTCGGTTTGACGTCAGCTGCGCCGCCCACGGTGTTGATCAGGATTTGCTCGACCAGCCCGGCGCAGGAGCCGCAGGAGCTGGCAGCCTTGGTGTGTTTCTTCACATCGTCGACGCTGAACAACCCGTGTTCCTGAATCGCCTTGACGATGGTGCCTTTGCACACGCCGTTGCAGCCGCAGACTTCGGCGGTGTCGGCCATGCTCATGGCTTTGTCCTGGCCCTGATGTCCTACGTCGCCCAAAGCGTTTTCGCCGAACATCAGGTGGTCGCGGATCTCGCCGATGGCGTGGTTCTCACGGATTTGTCGGAAATACCAACCGCCATCTGCCGTATCGCCGTACAGACAGGCACCGACCAGCACGTCATCCTTGATCACCAGTTTTTTGTAGACCCCGCCAATCGGGTCGGAAAGGGTGATGGTCTCGGTGCCTTCGCCGCCCATGAAGTCGCCGGCGGAGAACAGGTCGATACCGGTCACTTTCAATTTGGTCGAGGTCACCGAACCCTTGTAGGTGGCGAAACCCAGTTGTGCGAGGTGGTTGGCGCAAACCTTGGCCTGTTCGAACAACGGCGCCACCAGGCCGTAGGCGATACCCCGGTGGCTGGCACATTCGCCAATGGCGTAGATGCGCGGGTCGTAGGTTTGCAGGGTGTCGTTGACCAGGATCCCGCGATTGCACGGGATGCCGGACTTTTTCGCGAGTTCGGTGTTGGGGCGAATGCCGGCGGCCATCACCACCAAATCGGCGGGAATGATGTCGCCGTTCTTGAACTGCACCGAGCCAACCCGGCCATTACCGGCGTCGTGCAGGGCCTGGGTCTGTTCGCAAAGGCGAAAGTGCAGGCCGCGGGCTTCGAGGGCGGTTTGCAGCAATTGGCCGCTGGTTTTGTCCAGTTGCCGTTCCAGCAACCATTCGCCGATGTGCACCACGGTGACGTGCATGCCGCGCAGCATCAGGCCGTTGGCGGCTTCGAGGCCCAGCAGGCCGCCGCCGATGACCACCGCGTGCTTGTGGGTTTTTGCGGTGTTGATCATCGCCTGGGTATCGGCGATGTCGCGGTAGCCGATCACGCCGTGCAAGGTGTTGCCGGGGATCGGCAGGATGAACGGGGTCGAGCCGGTGGCGATCAGCAGGCGATCGTACTCGGCTTCGGTGCCGTCCTCGGCGACCACCCGGCGTTTGATCCGATCGATCTCCACGACTTTGCGGTTAAGCAGCAATTTGATGTTGTTGCTCAGGTACCAGTCCAGATCGTTGAGTACGATCTCTTCGAAAGTCTGCTCACCGGCCAACACCGGCGAGAGCAGGATGCGGTTGTAGTTGGTGTGGGGTTCGGCGCCGAAGACGGTGATGTCGTACAACTCGCTGCTCAGCTTGAGCAGTTCTTCCAGGGTACGAACCCCGGCCATGCCGTTGCCGATCATCACCAGTTTTAGTTTTTTCATCAGGTTCTCCGGGGAGCTCAGACCCGCCTCATCAGGGCTTTGGGGTCTCGCTCGACAAATTTTGCGCAAACAAAAAAGGCGTCCCGCTAGTTGCCTAGCGAGGACGCCTTTGTCCTGGTCCCGTTCTCTCGGGAAGTCCAGTCTTCGTCGTTGAAGGCTGGGCTTTATGTGTGGTGGGAAAGGTAATGCAGTGGTTGTGCCAAGTGCAGTGAAGGCGAGTTTCCGGGTGTTTTTTATGGAAAACGGTTGGTTTGGTGCACCGGTTTAAGGCGGATGCGCGGTTTTGAGGCAGGAAGATCAAAAGATCGCAGCCTTCGGCAGCTCCTACAGGTGTACGCGATCCCATGTAGGAGCCGCCGAAGGCTGCGATCTTTTAGCAGGTCCCTCAAGTCTCAACCATGCAGAAACAGAAACAACAGCACCAGATTCACCACCAACGACACCAGCGCCAATGCCCGCCAGACCTTCAGCGGCTCACGCTCCAGCAGCGGTTTGGGTCGCACACTCAAACTTCGTCGCTCGCCCTGTTCCAGCAGCAGCAACCATTCTTCCGCCGTTTCAAAGCGCTGCTGCGGATCCACCGCAACCGCGCGCTCCAGGCTTGACGCCAGCCACTCCGGCAGGTCGGGCCGATAGCGATTGGCGCTGACCGGCACGCCAAACCGTGGGCGTTGAAACGCTTCGATTTCGCCGTAGGGATAGTGCCCGGTCATCAGGAAAAACAGCGTTACGCCGACCGCATACAAATCCTGCTGCGGTGTTGGTGCTGCTCCGTGAAAGGCTTCCGGCGCGATATAGCTTGGCGTGCCGGGCAGGGCGCAGGGCTGATCTTCGGACAGGCCAGGGCAATAGGCGAGACCGAAGTCCAGCAGCCGCAACTCACTGTCGTCCCCCAGCAGCACGTTTTCCGGTTTGATGTCGCGATGCAGGATTTGTCGTCGGTGCAACATGCCCACCGCCCGCAGCAGGCGTTCGGCCAGTTCCTGCCATTGCGCCAGTGGTAGCGGTCCGGTTCGCGCCTGCAACTCGGCCAGGGTCTGTCCCGAATATTCGCGCATCGCGTAGTACAAATGCTGACGCTCGCTGGCGGCATGGACTTCAGGGAAATGTCGCCCGGCCACCCGTTTGAGCAACCATTCCTCCGACAACAACGCTTGCCCGGCCAGGTGATCGTTATGCAAATGCCCGGGCAAGGTTTTCAGCAGCCAGGGCTGTTGTTGCGCATCGCGCACCCGATAGAGCAGCGATTGCCGGCTCTGCCCCAGGATTCCCTCGACCTGCCAGCCTTCGAACGTCTGCCCCGGTTTCAGCGCGGGCGGCAGTGGCCATTGCTGCAAATGAATCAATGCATCGCCAATACCTGTTTCGCCGAGGGCATCGACCCGTACCAGCAGGGCGCTGGCATTGTCCTGACTACCGGCCAGATGCGCGGCGTTGACCAAGGTTTGCGCAGCGCTCGGCAGATCAGGCTGATCGCGCAAGATCCCGGCAATCGCGGTGTCGCCCAATACCGCCCAGACCCCGTCGCTGAGCAGCACGAAACATTCATTGAGGCGTAATTCGCCATCGAGGAAATCCAGCACCAGATGCTGATCCAGCCCAAGGGCACGCTTGAGCACATGTTGCATGCCCGGTTGGTCCCAAACGTGATCCTCGCTGACCCGCTGCAACTGTTCGGCGTGCCAGCGATACACCCGGCAATCGCCGACATGGGCCAGGGTAAAACGCCTGCCGCGCATGACCAAGGCACTGACAGTGGTGAGCAGTGGTTGCCCACCGCCGTTGGCCTGAAGCCAGCGATTCTGCGCTGACAACAGGCGATCCAGAGCCTCGGCGACGGCCCAGGTTTGCGGGGTGGCGTAGTAATCCAGCGCCAGTGCCTGCAAGGTCGAGCGGGCGGCGAGACCGCCATCGGCGCATTGGCTGACGCCGTCGGCGATGGCGAAAAGGTAACCCTTGCTCGCCGCCAGCGCCGGGGCCGGAGTGACCAGGCGCAGTGCGTCCTGATTCTCCTCGCGCGGGCCGATGGCGCTGGCTTCGGCAAAGCTCAGTTGCAGAGTCATCGAGGTTTCAGACTCGAGCCGCCGTCACTGCGGCCGAACCCCAAGTCGTTCTCCAGCGACGTTTCACGCCGTGCAGGCCAAACCAGGCGAGCACGCCAAGGCTGGCGAACAACCACAAAACCAGTTGATAGCTGCCGGTGCTTTGCTTGATTGCGCCCATGCCCGCCGCGAGGGCGAAGCCACCGATGCCGCCAGCCATGCCGATCAACCCGGTCATCACGCCGATCTCCCGACGAAAACGCTGCGGCACCAGTTGGAAAACCGCACCGTTACCGGCACCCAAGCCGAGCATGGTACAGACGAAAAGGGCCAGTGCCGCGTAGGAACTCGGCAGGTTGAAACCCACTGCGGCGATACAAATCGCCGCCACCGTGTACATCCCCAGCAAGGTGCGGATGCCGCCAAAACGATCCGCCAGGGCGCCGCCCAACGGACGCATCAGGCTGCCGCCGAACACGCAGGCGGCGGTGTAGTACCCGGCAGTCACCGGGCTCAGGCCATATTGATCGTTGAAGTAGCCGGGCAGGGCGCTGGCCAGGCCGATGAAGCCACCGAAGGTTACGCTGTAGAAAAACATGAACCACCAACTGTCGCGATCACCCAAGGCCTTCAAGTAGTCGGCCATGGATTTGGCGTTCGGCCGTTGCGGGGCGTTTTTGGCCAGCCAGGCGAATACGATCAGGGTCAGGATCAGCGGGATCAGGGCGAAGCCGAACACGTTGCTCCAGCCGAAGGCCGCCGCCAACACCGGTGCAATCAGCGCCGCCAGCACGGTGCCCGAGTTCCCGGCACCGGCGATGCCCATGGCTTTGCCCTGATGCTGCGGCGGATACCATTGCGAAGCCAGCGGCAGGGCGACGGCGAAGGACGCTCCGGCCATGCCGAGGAACAGACCCAGCACCAGCACCTGTTCGTAGCTGTGGATGCCGAGTTTCCAGGCGCCGAACAGCGCGCAGATGACGATGACCTGGCCGATTATCCCGGCGGTTTTTGGTGACAGGCGATCGGCCAGCAGGCCCATCACAAAGCGCAGCACCGCGCCGGCCAGAATTGGCGTGGCCACCACCATCCCGCGCTGTTGGGTGGTCAGGTGCAGGTCAGCGGCGATCTGTACCGCCAAAGGGCCCAGCAGGTACCAGACCATAAAGCTCAGGTCGAAATAGAGGAAGGCCGCGAACAATGTCGGGGTATGGCCGGATTTCCAGAAGCTTGAATTCATCGCGCACCTCAGCTGTAGGGAGTCTCGAGAAGGAGTCATGAGCTAGCAGGTGGGGCGCCGCCACGGCCGCACCACCGGCCCCGGTCTCCGGGGCCAAAACGAAAAAACGCCGCTACCGGATCCGCCATGGGGCGAACGAGGTGAGCGACGTCTTTGTCGTAGGTGGGGCAACCGCCGTTGGTTACCTGTGTGTATTACTTAGCCAGATTTGTGCCACATGCCGGATTTGTAGTGAGGCCGAAAAGATCGCAGCCTTCGGCAGCTCCTGCAGGGTGTGCGCATTCCAACGGTAGGAGCTGCCGAAGGCTGCGATCTTTTGATCTTCAGCCAAGCAACTCGCTCATGGCAATAATCTGCTCCGCCACCTGAATCAGCTTCTGCTGGCGGCTCATGGCCTGCCGGCGCATCAGGGTATAGGCCTCTTCCTCGTTGCAGTCTTTCATCTTCATCAACAACCCCTTGGCCAGCTCAATGCGCTTGCGCTCGGCCAGTTGCTGGTCCCGGGCATGGAGTTGGGCGCGCAGGGCCTGGTCGCTTTCGAAGCGGGCCATGGCCACGTCGAGAATCGGCTGCAAGCGTTGTGCGTGAATGCCTTCGACGATGTAGGCGCTGACCCCGGACTTGATCGCCTGGCGCATCACCCCGGGGTCATGTTCGTCGGTGAACATCACGATCGGCCGTGGCTGGTCGCGGGTGACCAGCACCACTTGTTCCATCACATCGCGGCTCGGTGACTCGGTATCGATCAGAATCACGTCCGGGCGCACTGTTTCGACGCGCGCGGGCAGGTCGATGGTCAGGCCGGATTCATCGATCACGTCGAACCCGGCTTCGGTCAGGGCGGCTTTCAAACGCCCGACTTTCTTCGCGGTGTCGTTGATCAGCAGGATACGCAACATATTTGCAGGCCCCTGTCAGCGGCTGGCGAGCAGCGGCGAGCTGTCGCTCATGGCGTGTAACTTGAAGCTGCGTGCGTAGGCGGCGGGGTCCGAGCCGTCCCAGATTTTGCCGTCGATCAACTGGCTGCTGCGCATTTCCTGGCCCCAGGCGGACACGCCGACGGCGGTGGCGGCGTCGCGGTACAGGTCCAATTGCTGAACCTGACGGGCTACGCCGAGGTAGTCCGGGTCTTCGCGCAGCAAACCCCAGCGGCGGAATTGGGTCATGAACCACATGCCGTCGGACAGATACGGCAAATTGACCTCGCCACCGCCGTGGAAACGCAACGCGTGCGGGTCCTGCCAGCGGTTGCCGAGGCCGTCGGCGTAATCCCCCAGCAGGCGCGGTTCGATGCAGTCCCGCGGTGCATCGAGATATTCGGGCGCACTCAACAACTGCGCGGTGCTGCAACGGTTTTCCGGGCTTTCTTCGATGAAGCGGCTGGCTTCCAGGATCGCCATCACCAGCGCCCGGGCAGTGTTGGGGTATTGCTCGACAAAGGCGCGGGTGCAACCAAGGACTTTTTCCGGGTGATCGGGCCAGATGGTTTGAGTGGTCGCCATGGTAAAGCCGAGGTTCTGCTTCACCGCGCTGGCAGACCACGGCTCGCCGACGCAGAAACCGTCGATGCGCCCGGCTTGCAGGTGCGCGACCATTTGCGGCGGCGGGACTACCACGCTGTCGACGTCCTGCAACGGATGAATGCCCTGACTCGCCAGCCAGTAATACAGCCACATGGCGTGGGTGCCGGTCGGAAACGTCTGGGCGAAGGTCAGTTTTGGACGAGTTTGGTGCACGTGCAGGTAAAGTGCTTCAGGACTGGTCACGTCCAGCGCTTGCAAGCCGCGGGACAGGTTGATGCTCTGGCCATTCTGGTTCAGGCCCATAAGCACTGCCATGTTCGTGGGCGCAATGCCGCCGATGCCCAGGTGCACCGCGTAAATCAGGCCGTAGAGGCTGTGGGCGGCGTCGAGTTCGCCGCTGACCAGTTTGTCCCGCAGGTTGGCCCATGATGACTGGCGCTTGAGGTTCAAGGTCAGCCCATGGGGCTGGGCGAACCCCTGAGTGGCGGCGACCACCACCGAAGCACAGTCGGTCAGGGCCATGAAGCCGAGGTTGATCTCGGTCTTTTCCGGTGCGTCGCTGCCGTTGACCCAGGCCAGTGGGCCCACTGTGGTTTTGTTCATGGCAAAACACCTTCCCAAAAAGACGTCGTCCCAGGCCCGCGCAAACGCAAGGCCGAGTGACGACGCCATTGTCCGTTCACCCATTCCGTCGTTGGCCTGGATGCTGATGTGAGTGTCGGTGCAAGGCATATGCCAGACGTTTCCATCAGTCTCTCATCAGGATTAAACGCGCTGTGTCCTACAACTTGTCACGCTGGTCCTCGCCTGGAATCCAGCACCGCTTATTCGCAAGTCGACTGGGGAAAAGGAATGAGTGCCAAGGACAGCTTAAAAACCAAAACAACAATAAACCTCGCAAAAAGGACACCTGTCATGGCAATTGGGTTGATTCAATCCTTTGGGAACACAGTAGCACCGCCTGCGCATTCAACAGCGTTGCCAATCAACCCGGCTGAACGCCGCTCTTCGTTGATCCTTGACGCCGCGTCACTGCAGTTCTCGCCTGATTTTCACCCCGACGCGCTGGGCCCCTCTAGTCGGCATGTTTGGGCCGCGATGGAGCGTCTACAACGATGCATCGTTGTTGATGGGACCAAGCTCCATGAGCAATTGGGCGAACATGATCGCGAGCTGGTGGCCCAAGCCCAAACCTTTATTCAGGATGGCGCACTGCCTTGCGTGTGCTGCGACCTCGACTTTTTCGACCCGCTCAAGCGGTTGAACGCCGCTGATACCGAGCAAACCGTGCAAAGTCGAATGAGCTCGGTGCTTGAGGCTGGGTTGGCAGTGCTCGCTGGGTCCAGGGGGCCGGACTCAACCTGTTGAATGTGGCCGCGCGTACAGGCCTGACCGTCACGCTGACCACGGTACTCAGGCAGATGGTCAGCTTTTATGTGGAACAGGCCCTCCAGGCGCGCAGCCCGACCGAGGCCTCCCGCGCCTGGGCGGTGGCTGCGGTCACGATGATTGGCCCGGCATTGAGCCTGATGGGCGCCATCCGCGACGAGTGTGCGGGTGTGGCCAGCCTTCAGTCGCGATTGGGACGGGCCTGTATGGCCAGCATTACCCTGGGTTCGCTGATTGCGGCCACAGTGACTGGCGCCTCGTCCTCCCTGCTGTCGGGCGTCGTCAGCACCAATGTGTATACCTTGGCCAGGGACGTGACCAACGCCTTTTTCCGTTGCAGGACAACGTCGCTGGCGCCACTGCCAAAGCGACCGGGGTCACCACGGTGTCCTATGGCGCGGTGCAGTATTTCCTGGCCGAAGTAGCGGCCCTGATGCCGCTCAGTGGCGCCGCAAGGGTTGCCGCCGGTTTCGACTACGCGCTCAGCGCGGATGTCATTCAGGCCGGATTGAATGCGGCGGGTGCGGTCATCGACGACTTCATCGCCATCCTGTGCAGAAGCTGGCCGCTTCTATCGCCGAGGGAGGGGCCGGAACTGGTTTTTTCGGACCAGCCCCTCTCGGAGTCAAGCGATCTGCACGTACGGGTCGTGGCGCGCAGGCCGTCATGGGAGCAGATGGGCAATGCCGTTTTAAACGTCAATGCGTCGCGCACCTCGGCCTTTCAGGCCATTAACCTGGTGTTAGGCACGGTGGCGCTGGACATGACGCTTGCCGATCACGATCAGGACGCACAAGGTCGCGTGTTGAACCTTTGCCTGATGCTGATGCTGATGACCATCTACTTCCCGTTTGTCTGGAGTTGCTCCCAACGCACGGACACGCGATGGTCACCAGAGCAATATCGAGAAAGGCCGGTTCCTTAAAGACCCAGCCTTGGGGGCCGTCTTGCGCAGTCGTGGAAATCATCGCCACGTCTGCGCGTTTGGAGCTGTCCCTCGCGCGATACCCCCGCCCCAGCTATAATCGCCGCCACTTTTCGTAGCCCAGAGTCAAACCCGCCCATGTACACCCTGGCCCGTCAGCTGTTGTTCAAACTTTCCCCGGAAACCTCCCACGATCTGTCGCTGGACCTGATCGGCGCGGGCGGACGTTTGGGCCTCAACGGCTTGCTGTGCAAGGCCCCGGCGAAAATGCCGGTGAAGGTCATGGGTCTGGAGTTCCCGAACCCGGTGGGTCTGGCGGCCGGTCTGGACAAGAACGGCGCGGCCATCGACGGTTTTGCCCAGTTGGGTTTCGGCTTCGTTGAAATCGGCACCATCACCCCGCGTCCGCAGCCAGGTAACCCGAAACCACGGATTTTCCGCTTGCCGGAAGCCGAGGCGATCATCAACCGCATGGGTTTCAACAACCTCGGCGTCGATCACCTGCTGGCCCGCGTTGCAGCGGCCAAGTACAAGGGCGTGCTGGGCATCAATATCGGCAAGAACTTTGATACGCCGGTTGAGCGTGCGGTGGACGACTACCTGATCTGTCTGGACAAGGTCTACGCCCACGCCAGCTACGTGACGGTCAACGTCAGCTCGCCGAACACCCCGGGCCTGCGCAGCCTGCAGTTCGGTGACTCGCTCAAGCAATTGCTCGCCGACCTGGCCCAGCGCCGGGCCGAACTGGCCTTGCGCCACGGCAAGCATGTACCGCTGGCGATCAAGATCGCTCCGGACATGACCGACGAAGAAACCGCCCAGGTCGCGCAAGCGCTGATCGAAACCGGGATGGACGCGGTGATCGCCACCAACACCACTCTGAGCCGGGTTGGCGTCGAAGGCATGGAACATGGCGACGAGGCGGGCGGTCTGTCCGGTGCGCCGGTTCGCGACAAGAGCACGAATACCGTTAAGGTCCTGGCGGCAGAGTTGGCCGGCCGTTTGCCGATCATCGCCGTGGGCGGCATCACTGAAGGCAAGCACGCGGCTGAGAAAATCGCTGCAGGTGCGAGCCTGGTGCAGCTCTATTCGGGCTTCATCTATAAGGGCCCGGCGCTCATCCGTGAATCCGTCGACGCCATAGCCGCCTTGCGCTAAACCCCGAGAGCTGCCGAAGGCTGCGATCTTTGATCTTGATTCTTGGCGACCCATGGGTGAACACAAAATCAAGATCAAAAGATCGCAGCCTTCGGCAGCTCCTACAGGGGGTGGTTAGCCAGGGAACAGGCATAAAAAAGGGCACCTCGAAGGTGCCCCTGGGCCGGAGCCCGCCGTCCGGATGGGACGTGCGTGGTTAATGCGTTACGGTGTCAGATTGTTGTGTTGCAGTGTCTGGCCCTTTGTTAGCCAACGGCGTGAAGTTCGTTGAGTCTATGGATTCCCGCAGTGCCGGTCATACCGTCCCAGTTGTCGCCGCGTCCTTCTCGCCAGCCGTTAATCCAGGCTTGGCGTACCGACGGTAGAGTAAATGGGCAAAGCTCACGGGATTTGCCACCAACGCCATATTGATATCCGCGCAAAAATGCTCTTTCCAACGGATCACGCTTAAGTCTTCTCATAGGGTGTTGCCCTCACTTGTTGACTGTATTTATCGCGACGACCTCAATCGAGGTCTGGCAGAAAACTCTGCCGTTGGTGGCCCGCTGCCGGCGTCGCGAGCCAAGGTGTTGACGTCGTTGCGGCGTCAACCTGTATTGAGTTCTAACCAATGCGTCACATCGAGGGAATGATCGTTTTGTCATAAGGACGTAACGATAAAGATGCTATGGCCATAAGTAACAAGACGTTTGTCACGTGTTTGTTGCTCAAAGCCCCGGTATGATCGGCCCCGCGCTAGATGACGGGGTTAATCCTTTAGTGAGAATGGCCCACCGTTGCACTGGGGTACTATTCGACGAAGGGTCGAGTTATGACATTTTGTTGCATCAACTTTTTTCTCTGCCCTGGCATCTAAGCTCTTTTAACCCGAGCAGTCAGGGTGGAACGGCACACCTTCGTGCCACGCGGGCGCTCTTTTAGAAAAGCGCCTGATTGAAAACCGGACCGGCAATGCGTTGTCGGTTCACTCAGCCAAAGGCTTTGAAACTCCAATGTCCGATCAATTCGAAATCTTCCTCACTTGCCCCAAAGGCCTTGAAGGCCTGCTCATCGAGGAAGCCGTCGGGCTTGGCCTTGAAGAAGCGCGTGAACACACCTCGGCTGTGCGCGGCATGGCCACCATGGAAACCGCTTATCGCCTGTGCCTGTGGTCGCGTCTGGCGAACCGGGTGCTGCTGGTGCTCAAGCGCTTCCCGATGAAGGATGCCGAAGACCTGTACCACGGTGTGCTCGATATCGAGTGGCAAGACCACATGCTCAACGACGGCACCCTGGCCGTTGAGTTCAGCGGTCACGGCTCGGGCATCGACAACACCCACTTCGGCGCCTTGAAGGTCAAGGACGCCATCGTCGACAAACTGCGCACCCCGCAGGGCGACCGTCCGTCCATCGACAAACTCAACCCGGACCTGCGCATTCACCTGCGCCTGGACCGTGGCGAAGCGATCCTTTCCCTCGACCTGTCCGGCCACAGCCTGCACCAGCGTGGTTATCGCTTGCAGCAGGGCGCGGCACCGCTGAAGGAAAACCTCGCGGCCGCGATCCTGATCCGTTCCGGCTGGCCACGCATTGCGGCCGAAGGCGGCGCGCTGGCTGACCCGATGTGCGGTGTCGGCACGTTCCTGGTAGAAGCCGCCATGATCGCCGCCGATATGGCGCCGAACCTGCGTCGCGAGCAGTGGGGCTTTACGGCCTGGCTCGGCCACGTTCCGGCGCTGTGGAAAAAACTCCACGAAGAAGCTACCGAGCGTTGCGCTGCCGGCCTGGCCAAGCCACCGCTGTGGATTCGCGGCTACGAAGCTGACCCACGTCTGATTCAACCGGGCCGCAACAACGTTGAACGTGCAGGCCTGAGCGAGTGGATCAAGATCTACCAGGGCGAAGTCGGCACCTTCGAGCCACGTCCGGACCAGAACCAGAAAGGCCTGGTCATCTGCAACCCGCCGTACGGTGAGCGTCTGGGCGACGAGGCAAGCTTGCTCTACCTCTACCAGAACCTCGGCGAGCGTCTGCGTCAGGCCTGCCTGAACTGGGAAGCGGCGGTATTTACCGGCGCGCCGGACCTGGGCAAGCGCATGGGCATCCGCAGCCACAAACAGTATTCGTTCTGGAATGGCGCGTTGCCGTGCAAGCTGCTGCTGATCAAGGTCACGCCGGATCAGTTCGTCACTGGCGAACGCCGCACCCCGGAGCAGCGTCAGGTTGAACGCGAACAGGCTGAAGTCGAAGTCGCAGACAACGACGTGGCGCCGGGCAAGTACGAGAAGTACAACAAGAACGGCAACCCGATCAAGCCGGCTCCGGTGGTGATCGAGCAACCGCGCTTGAGCGAAGGCGGGCAGATGTTTGCCAACCGCCTGCAAAAGAATCTCAAGGCCATGGGCAAGTGGGTCAAGCGTGAAGGCATCGACTGCTATCGCGTGTATGACGCCGACATGCCGGAATACTCGATGGCCATCGACCTGTATCAGGATTGGGTCCACGTCCAGGAATACGCTGCGCCGAAATCCATCGACCCGGAAAAAGCCTCGGCCCGGATGTTCGATGCCCTGGCAGCGATTCCGCAAGCCTTGAACATCGACAAGAGCCGCGTGGTGGTCAAGCGCCGCGAGCGCCAAAGCGGCACCAAGCAGTACGAGCGCCAGGCGGCGCAGGGCAAGTTCGTCGAGGTCAACGAAGGCGGCGTCAAGCTGCTGGTGAACCTCACCGACTACCTCGACACCGGGCTGTTCCTCGATCACCGGCCAATGCGCATGCGCATCCAGAAAGAGGCGGCCGGCAAGCGCTTCCTCAATCTGTATTGCTACACCGCGACCGCCAGTGTTCATGCGGCCAAGGGCGGTGCGCGCACCACTACCAGCGTCGACCTGTCGAAAACCTACCTCGACTGGGCGCGTCGCAACCTGTCGCTGAACGGTTTCTCCGACAAGAACCGTCTGGAGCAGGGCGACGTGATGGTCTGGCTGGACGCCTGCCGCGACGAGTTCGACCTGATCTTCATCGATCCGCCGACCTTCTCCAACTCCAAGCGCATGGAAGGGATTTTCGACGTACAGCGTGACCAGGTGCAGTTGATCGACCTGGCCATGGCGCGCCTGGCGCCGGGCGGCGTGTTGTACTTCTCCAACAACTTCCGCAAGTTTGTGTTGGAGGAGAACCTCACCACCCGTTACGCGGTCGAGGAAATCACCGCCCAGACCATCGATCCGGACTTTGCCCGTAACGGCAAGATCCATCGTGCCTGGAAAATCACGGCCCGCTGATAACTGACCGGATTGGATCCACAGAGCCTTGATTTTTAAAGGCTCTTGGGTTCTTTCAGGGCTGGTCAAATTAGTGGCTAATAGCTATAACTCAACGCATGGCCAATGGGCTTTTCCGGCACCTGGCGTTTTGAGTTGCGTTTATGTCGTTGCACGCCGTGCGCCCCAGGATCCTGGGCTTTATCAGCGAAGACGTCTCGGCCTGGCTGGTCGCGGTGCTGGTATTGCTCGCTGGCGGGATTCTCACGGGACTGCTGGCCTGGGCCACGCTGAATCTGTTTCACCATCAATTGCGGCAACGCTTCCAACTGCTGGCCAGTGAGCGTTACAGCCGTATCGAAGAACGTTTCGAAGATCAGGAGCAGCGCCTCGATGGCCTGCGCCGGTTCTTTGCCAATTCCGATTCGGTGTCCCGCGCCGAATTTGACGGTTATACCCAACCTTTATTGCTCCGTACGCAGGCCTACTCCTTCGCACAGCGGGTGAGCCGCGACGAACGTCCGGCCTTTGAGCGCAAGGTGCGTACCGAAGGGCTGAGCGACTTTTCCATCCGAGAACTCAATGCTGCCGGCGAACTGCAACTGGCGGCCGAGCGCGATGAGTATGTGGTGGTGCTTTATAGCCAGACGCAAAGTCGACTCGGCTCGCCGCTGGGCTACGACTTGCTCGCCCAACCCTTGCGCCGTGCGGCGCTGGAACGGGCGGATGCGCGGGCTGGCATGGCGGTCTCACAGCCGATGCACCTGGTGAATGTCGAGCCGGCTTATGCCCGAGGCGTGCTGCTGGTTACGCCGGTCCTTCGTCGTGACAGCCTTGCCGAAACGGCGATCAAGCCGTTCGGTTACGTCATGGCCGTGATCAGCATGCGCCAGTTATTGGCGGATGGGCTGCCGGAGGTCGGCCACGATTATTTGTCGGTGCGTATCCTCGATATGTCCACCAACGATCAGCACGAAGTGCTGTACGAGTCTGCGAACCCTCCGGCTACCAGTGATCTGTCCGCCAGTCGATTGCTGCGCATGGCCGACCACGACTATCAGGTGGACATCCAGCCCAGCGAGGCCTTCGTGCAGGCCAACCACTCTTCGGTGAGCAGCCTGGTGGTGGCCGGTGGCTTGCTCAGCCTGTTACTCAGTGCGTTGCTCTACGTGTTGGTCAGCCAGCGTCAACGGGCGTTGAAAATGGTCGAGCAACGCACTCAGGAACTGCGTGCCCGCGAGCAAGAATTGCGCGGTACCCACGGCCAGCTGCGCAGTGTGCTGAATGCCGCGACCCAGGTGGCGATCATCGCCACCGACTTGCGTGGGGTCATCAGCACCTTCAATGCCGGTGCCGAGCAGATGCTCGGTTACGCCTCCGCCGAGGTGGTGGGCCACATGACCCTGGAGAACCTGCACTTCCCCCGAGACCTGGTGGCCCGCTCGGCGGAGTTGAGCGCACGCTATGGCAAGCTGATCCCGACGTGCCAGGCGATGTTGGTCGAGGGCGGCGAGGAGGGTGGGAATGCAGCCCGTGAGTGGACCCTGGTGCGCCGCGATGGCAGCCATCTGACGGTGAACATGCTGGCGACACCGGTACTGGATGAGCAGGGGTTGTGGGTCGGGCACCTGGCGATTTGCATCGACATCACCGAACGCAAGCGCGTCCACGAAGCACTGGCGGCGCGGGACTTGTTGCTGAAGAAACTCAGCGCCCATGTGCCCGGCGGCATCTATCAATTCAAAATGGAATTCGACGGGCGTTTCAGCGTGATTTACGCCAGTGACGGTATCCGCGAGATCTACGAGCTGGAACCGGATGTGTTACTGCTCAATGCCGAAGCGATCTTTACCCGGATTCATCCACAAGACTCGACCCGCGTCCGCGCCTCGATCCGCGCCTCGGCGGACACCCTCAGCCCGTGGCGCGAGGAATACCGCGTGCAACTGCCCGTCGGTGGTTTGCGTTGGGTGCGTGGCGAGGCGACGCCCGAGGAACTGCCGGGCGGCGGCGTGCTCTGGCACGGCTATATCTCGGACATCTCTGATCTGAAACGGGTGGAAGAAGAGCTGCGGGCGCTGTCGGTGACGGATTCCTTGACCGGCATTCACAACCGCCGCTATTTCCAGGAACGGCTGACCACCGAAATGGCTCGGGTCGAACGCGGTGGCGGCGAGTTGTCGGTGATCATGCTCGACATCGACCACTTCAAGCGCATCAACGACCTGCATGGCCACGCCGTGGGCGACCGGGTGTTGCAGGCGGTGTGCGGGCGCATTGGCCACCGTCTGCGGCGTACGGATGTGTTCTGTCGCCTGGGCGGCGAGGAGTTCATGGTGCTGTGCCCGGACATTGACGGCCAACACGCCCACGTCCTGGCCTTGCAGTTGTGGCAGGCGTTGCGCAGCTCACCGATCGACGGTGTCGGCACCGTGACCGCCAGTTTCGGGATCGCCAGTTGGCAGGTTGGTGAGGGCGCGGATGCGCTGTTGCTGCGGGCGGATTCGGGGGTGTATGCGGCGAAGCAGGCGGGGCGAGACCGGGTTGAGGCGCAGCTTAGCTAAAAGATCGCAGCCTCGTTGCACTCGACAGCTCCTACACAGCTCCTACACAGCTCCCGCATCGGGGGCTATCCCCGTAGGAGCTGTCGAGTGCAACGAGGCTGCGATCTCTTGATCTTAAAGGGTGATTACAACACCGAAGCCGTGGCCGGCACTTTCGGTTGGCGATACAAATCCAGCAGCACTTGATCCAGTACCGACGACGCGCCAAACGGTGCCTTGTCGTTGAGGATCGCCACTACCGCCCAGGTATTGCCGTTGATATCGCGGCTGAAGCCGGAGATCGCCCGCACGGTGTTGAGGGTGCCGGTCTTGATGTGCGCTTCGCCGGTCATGGCGGTGTGCTTCAGGCGTTTGCGCATGGTGCCGTCGGTGCCGGCAATCGGCAACGAACTGATGAATTCCGCCGAGTACGGGCTTCTCCAGGCTGCTTGCAGCATGCCGGCCATTTCCCGTGCACTCACCCGTTCGGCGCGGGACAGGCCGGAACCGTTCTCCATCACCAGGTGCGGCGCGGTAATGCCTTTCTGGGCCAGCCACTGACGCACTACGCGCTGGGCCGCCTTGGCATCGTCGCCATCGGCATCGTTGCGAAACTTCTGGCCCAGGCTCAGGAATAGCTGCTGGGCCATGGTGTTGTTACTGTATTTGTTGATGTCGCGAATGATCTCCGCCAGGTCCGGCGAGAAGGCTCGAGCCAGTACCTTGGCGTCTTTAGGCGTGGCGGCCAGACGATCCTTGCCCTGGATGCTGCCACCCAGCTCTTTCCAGATCGCCCTTACGGCGCCGGCGGTGTAGGTCGCGTGATCGAGCAGCGACAGGTATGTCTGCGAACTGCAACCGTCGCCCAACTGGCCGCCGACCGTTACGGTCACGCTGCCATCGGCCTGGGTTACCGGGTTGTAGCGCACGCCGCCGGCGCATTGCTTGGAGTTGACCGCTTTGACCTGGTTGTCGACGCGGATCGTCGCAATCGGTGGCTCTACCGACACCAGCACCTTGCCGTTGTCGTTGCGCGCCACAAAGCGCAGGGCCTTGAGGTTGACCATCAGCGAGTCGGGTTTGACCAGGAACGGTTTGTTCTCGTCATTGCCGTCATCGTTGAATTCCGGCAGTTGCGGCTGCACGAAGAAGCTGCGGTCCAGCACCAGGTCGCCAGTGACCTGGGTCACGCCGTTGGCCCGCAGGTCGCGCATCAGCAGCCAGAGTTTTTCCATGTTCAGCTTCGGATCGCCGCCACCCTTGAGGTAGAGGTTACCGTTGAGGATGCCGCCGCTCAGGGTGCCGTCGGTGTAGAACTCGGTTTTCCACTGGTGGTTCGGGCCGAGCATTTCCAGGGCCGCGTAGGTGGTGACCAGTTTCATGGTCGAAGCCGGGTTGACCGAGACGTCCGCATTGAAAATGGTTGGAATGCCGGGACCGTTCAGCGGGATCATCACCAGGGACAGGGCGTTGTCCTGCAACTTGCTGGCCTTGAGGGCTTTTTCAACGTTGGGAGTCAGCGAGGTATTGATCTGCGCGGCGGAAACAGGGAAGGCCAGGGGCAGAAGAAGACTGGCGAGGAGCAGTGGACGCAAAGATTTGATCATATGAAATGGAACCCTACAGCCGAGGGGAAAAAAGACGAGGGCATGAAGATAAAATCCCTCAGTGGTCATGAAAGTGTCAGCATTATGCCCCAAGGTGTAGCGGCTTGTGCCGTGCCTGGAGCCTCGAATCCGCTATTTTTTTACCGACGGCAGGCTGGCTGGCACCGTGAGGCGGGCAATTGGCGCCTTAAGCTGCTAAAGTGCCGCCCGTTATTACTTATGAGGATTGTTCCAATGGCGACTAACCGTTCCCAGCGTCTGCGCAAAAAACTGTGCGTCGATGAATTTCAAGTTTTGCTGATTAGCACAAGCTAATCAGAAAGTTGTCAAAAACCTGGTCCTCCGTTCCGCCCTTCGTTTCTAGTCCGCCAGCCCCCCTCAGCATTATTCGCTACCTACTCAGAACCAAACGTTGTTTGTCCTATCCCTCCACCGGTAGCAGTCGCACCTGATACTCATCATCATGTCTCCAATCTGCCCGCTCCTCATGGCAAATCGCATCGATTTTGCCCACAAATGAAGGTCCAACTCGTCTAGCCGCCCTGGTTGGAATTATTAATGCAGGTCGGGAATTGAAGGTCATAGATACAAAGGCGAGGTGCCGATTACTTGAGACCAAGCAATGGCGAGATGACGGGATAATTAGAAGCGGCCCGAGTCTTCGTGTTGGAGCTTCGTGTTATTGGTTTCGTTATATGCTGATCGTAGGCTGCGAGAACCGAATGTTGACGAGTCCCGGTGACTTGGCATATCGGCGTGCGAATGTTTACCACTACGATCACATGCAATATCGGGTAGTCGTAGCAACTGAGACCAACTCAAGGGCAGTTAATATCGAAGTCGCATCGACTAAAACAGGGGCGAGATATAGGAGGGGCTCAATTTGACAACAAGAGCGTTCGCCTTGAGCTAGAAACAAAAAGGGCCATCACGATGGATGGCCCTTTGAACATCAAGCTACCGAATTGATCGGTTTTTCCGGGTACCAGACGTCCAGCAGCGGGCTAACTTCAACGCTGGTCAGCTCGGTGCGGCCTTTGAGCCAGGTTTCAACGGCAGCGCGTTGGTCAGCGCTGACAGAGCCACGCTTCTGCAGGCAAACTAGGCCGTAGTCGTCGCCGCCTACATAGCCCAGACCGTTGGCTTCCATGGCTTCCTTCAGGAACGCATCGAGGAATGCATCGATTGCCTCG
>NZ_JAEKEZ010000033.1 GCF_016650815.1 Pseudomonas sp. TH31
CCGTCACCGACATCAACTTGCAGCAAGCGGCGAAAGTCGTGTCCGACCTGAAGCTGACGGCCGAGGTCTATCCCGACGGCCACGCGCTGATCAAGGCCCCGGAAGTCGAGGCGATCCTCGTCACCTCCTGGGGTCCGAGCCACGAAGAGTTCGTATTAGCTGCGATTGCCGCCGGCAAACCGGTGTTCTGCGAGAAACCCTGGCCGTCACCGCCGAAGGCTGCCGCAAGATCGTCGAGGCCGAAGTGGCCCACGGCAAACGGCTGGTGCAGGTCGGGTTCATGCGCCCGTACGATGAAGGTTATCGCGCCCTAAAAGCGGTGATCGACAGCGGGCAGATCGGCGAACCGTTGATGCTGCACTGCGCGCACCGTAACCCGAGCGTAGGCGAGAACTACAAGACCGACATGGCGATCACCGACACGCTGATCCATGAACTGGACGTGCTGCGCTGGTTGCTCGATGACGATTACGTCTCGGTGCAAGTGGTGTTTCCACGCAAGACCAGCAAGGCCCTCGCGCACCTGAAAGACCCGCAAATCGTCCTGCTGGAAACCGCCAAGGGCACGCGCATCGACGTCGAAGTCTTCGTTAACTGCCAGTACGGCTACGACATCCAGTGCGAAGTGGTGGGGGAGACCGGCATCGCCAAATTGCCGGAACCTCAACAGGTGCAGTTGCGCAGTGGTGCGAAGCTGTCGAATGCGATTTTGATGGACTGGAAGGATCGGTTTATCGCGGCGTATGACGTGGAGTTGCAGGCGTTTATCGATGGTGTTCGCGCTGGCCAGGTTGGCGGTCCATCGGCGTGGGATGGCTTCGCCGCCGCCGTCGCGGCAGACGCGTGCATCGAAGCCCAGAACAGCGGCCAGATCGTCAAAGTCGGCCTGCCGGATCGCCCACACTTCTACGGCTAACCCCCGATCCCCTGTAGGAGCTGCCGAAGGCTGCGATCTTTTGACTTTGCTTTTTAAGGTCAAGATCAAAAGATCGCAGCCTTCGGCAGCTCCTACAGGGGGCGGTGTCGATTTCGGGTGAAGGAGAACTACAACATGCGCATCGCACTAGACCCCTACATGTACCGCAACCTGTCCCTGGGCAAGATGGTCGACAAGGTCGCCGAGCTCGGTTATGAGCACATCGAACTGTCGCCCGGGAAGACTTCCTGCCGTTCTACAAGGCCCCGCGCGTCGACAAGGCGCGGATCAAGGAATTTCGCAAAGCCCTGAGCGACACCGGGGTCAAACTTTCTTCCTTGTTACCGATGTACCACTGGGCCGCTGCCGACGAAGGCCTGCGAGTCGCCGCCGTGCGCAACTGGAAGCGCGCAATCCAGATTGCCGTGGAGATGGACTGCGAACTGGTCAACACCGAGTTCACCGGCCAGTCGGACAACCCGTTGGTCTGCGAGAACCAGTTCATGCGCTCCATGGACGAGCTGATCCCCGAGTTCGAACGCGAAGGCATCAAGCTCGATATCCAGGCGCATCCGTATGACTTCTGCGAGCGCAACAACGAGTCGGTGGACATCATTCGTGGGCTGGATCGCGACTGGATCAACTACCTCTACGCTGCGCCGCACACATTTTTCTATGACGACGGCGTCGGTGATATTGCCTCGATGCTCAAGTACGCCGGGTCGAAACTCAGCCACCTGATCATCGCCGACACCTACAACCACAAGGCTTCTTCGGGGTTGCGCTACATCGTCAACCCGCCGGGCGTCGTCGCCACCGTGCATCAGCATCTGGACATCGGCCAGGGTGAGGTCAATTGGGATGCGTTCTTCGGCACCTTGCGCGAAATCGAGTTCGACGGTATCGCCACGGTCTCGGTGTTCGCCTGGGAAGACCGGCCGGATGAGTCCAACCGGATGATGCTGGAACGGGTCAAAAGCGAACTCTGCCGCTAACGGCCACCATAAACCCCCTGTAGGAGCTGCCGAAGGCTGCGATCTTTTGACTTTGCTTTTTTTGAATCAAGATCAAAGGATCGCAGCCTTCGGCAGCTCCTACAGGGGACCGGTGTAGATCCAGCCAGTGGTTACAGAACAATAAGAAGGAATGCACACATGCGTATCGGACTTGTCGGTTACGGCCATGGCGGCCGGTTTTTCCATGCTCCGCTGCTCAGCAGTCTGCCGGGCGCGACCTTCGTCGGTGTGGTCACCCGTTCGCCGGAGCGCCGACAGTTGCTGGCCGCCGAACACCCCGGCGTGCCGGCCTTCGACAGCATCGGCCAACTGGTGGAGGCCGGGATCGACGTGCTGGTGGTGTCCACGCCACTCAAGGGCCGGCCGGCGCTGGTCCTCGACGGCATCGAGCACGGCGTGGCGGTGGTCAGCGACAAACCGTTCGCCGCCGATGCGCAACAGGCGCAAACCCTGATCACCATGGCCGAGCGTCAAGGCGTGCGGCTCAGCGTCTATCAAAACCGGCGCTGGGATTCAGACTTCCTCACCGTGCGCAAACTCATCGAGTCTGGCGCGCTGGGGCAGGTCACCCGTTTCGAATCGCGGGTCGAACGCTACTCGCCGCAATCGGTGAACAATGGCAGCGGCGGCGGCTTTCTCCGCGACCTGGGCAGCCATCTGGTGGATCAGGCGCTGCTGCTGTTCGGCCCGGTGACACGGGTATACGCCGAACTGGAATATTTGGAAAAGGGCCAGGTCTTCGACAACGGCTTCTTTATGTCCCTGACCCACGCCAGCGGCGTGACCTCGCACCTGGGCGGCAGTTGCCTGCAAAACACCCCTGGGCCGCGTTTCCGGGTGACTGGCACACAAGGTTGCTACAGCGTCGATGGTCTGGACGGGCAGGAGGCCTCGGCCCTGGCCGGGCTCTCGCCAAAATCCGAAGGTGAACGCTGGGGTGTGGAAGAGCACCGACGCTGGGGCTGGTTTGAACAGGGCGAGGTGCGCGAGCGGGTTCCGTCTGAGCGCGGCTGTTGGAATCAGTTCTATTTACAGCTACAAACCGCGTTACAGAGCGGTGGCTCACTGCCGGTCGAGGGCCGTGACGCCCTGGCGACCACTCGCGTACTGGACGCTGCGCGAATGAGCGCCGAGCGCCATCAAGTGGTGGATCTGGGTCAGTTCGACCACCGTGGAATAAAAACAGAATAAAATTCTAAAATGAGTTGATATAGAAATTATTTTCCAATAAAGTCATTTCCAGGTTGCCGACTATCAACGTCCAATTCCGCTCAAGCCAACCTTGAGTGAGTGCAGGACGAACCAAAAACAAGAAACAAAAGCCAGGTACCGTCGATGAAAACCTTTAACGCTGCTTTGCATGTTTTACGTTCCGCTACACATCTCTTTCGCGACCTGCCTCGCGCCTCGTTTCAATTCCTTCCCCGCTTGCTCTGCGTTGAACGCAAGGGTGCCCTGGTCTGCTGCATTCCCGGTGCGCCGATTGTCCGCTTGCCCAGTCACTGAAATCGTCACGCCTTATCCATAAAACCAACAAGAATGTGGAGAAAGACTTTTCATGAAGACCCAGATCCGTTTCACCGCTCTTGCCTTGTCCCTGATGTTCGCCAGCGGCGCTGCATTGGCTGATATGAAGATCGGCGTAAGCATGTCCCAGTTCGATGACACCTGGCTGACCTACCTGCGCGAATCCATGGACAAGAAAGCCAAGTCCTATCCCGATGGCGTGCAGCTGCAGTTCGAAGATGCCCGCAGCGATGTGGTCAAGCAATTGAGCCAGGTAGAGAGCTTCATCAGCCAGAAGGTCGATGCCATCGTGGTCAACCCGGTGGATACCGCCGCCACCCGTAAAATCACCGAGGCCGCGGTCAAGGCCGGCATCCCGCTGGTCTACGTCAACCGCCGCCCGGATGACCTGAAACTGCCTAAAGGCGTGGTCACGGTCGCCTCCAACGACCTGGAGGCCGGTGAGATGCAGATGCAATACCTGGCCGACAAAATGGGCGGCAAGGGTGACATCGTGATTCTGCTCGGCGACCTGGCCAACAACTCCACCACCAACCGCACCAAAGGCGTAAAAGAGGTGTTGGCCAAGTACCCGAACATCAAGATCGAGCAAGAGCAGACCGGCATCTGGCTGCGGGACAAGGGCATGACCCTGGTCAACGACTGGCTGACCCAAGGCCGCAAGTTTGATGCGGTCGTGGCCAACAACGACGAAATGGCCATCGGTGCCGCGATGGCCCTGAGCCAGGCCGGCGTCGAGAAGGGCAGTGTGCTGATTGCCGGGGTCGACGGTACGCCGGACGGCTTGAACGCGATCAAGAAAGGCAACATGGCGGTGTCGGTGTTCCAGGACGCAAAAGGTCAAGCGGACGGTTCGATCGACACGGCCGTGAAAATGGCCAGGAACGAACCGGTTGAACAGGCCGTGTGGGTGCCATACCGCCTGATCACCCCGCAAAACGTCGACACCTTTAAATAGTCCGTCCGTTCAATAACAACAATAAGTACGCAAGGTCGCCACCGCGATCTTGCTGATGGAGTACCTGATCATGTTCGCTTCAGCGACTGCTTCGAGCACCCCGTTGGTGGGTATCCAGCCAACCGCAACACCTGTCGATGAGCCGTACCTGCTGGAGATCATCAACGTCAGCAAGGGTTTTCCCGGTGTGGTGGCCTTGTCCGATGTGCAGCTTCGGGTGCGTCCCGGCTCCGTGCTGGCCCTGATGGGCGAGAACGGCGCGGGCAAATCGACCCTGATGAAAATCATCGCCGGTATCTACCAGCCGGACGTCGGCGAATTGCGCCTTCGGGGTAAAAAGGTCATTTTCGAGACGCCTTTGGCGGCGCTCCAGTCCGGGATCGCGATGATCCACCAGGAACTCAACCTGATGCCGCACATGAGCATCGCCGAGAACATCTGGATCGGTCGCGAGCAACTCAACGGCCTGCACATGGTCGACCACCGCGAGATGCATCGCTGCACCGCCAAACTGCTGGAGCGCCTGCGGATCAACCTCGACCCCGAGGAGCAGGTCGGCAACCTGAGCATTGCCGAGCGGCAGATGGTCGAAATTGCCAAGGCGGTGTCCTACGACTCCGACATCCTGATCATGGACGAACCGACTTCGGCCATCACCGACAAGGAAGTCGCGCATCTGTTCTCGATCATTGCCGACCTCAAGAGCCAGGGCAAAGGCATCATCTACATCACCCACAAAATGAATGAAGTGTTCGCCATCGCTGATGAAGTAGCGGTGTTCCGTGACGGCGCCTACATCGGCCTGCAACGGGCCGACAGCATGGACGGCGACAGCCTGATTTCGATGATGGTCGGTCGCGAGCTGAGCCAGTTGTTCCCGGTGCGCGAGAAGCCGATTGGCGATCTGTTGTTGTCGGTGCGCGACCTCAAGCTCGACGGCATTTTCAAAGGTGTCTCGTTTGATCTGCATGCCGGGGAGATTCTGGGGATCGCCGGGTTGATGGGCTCCGGGCGAACCAACGTTGCCGAAGCGATTTTCGGCATCACCCCCAGCGACGCTGGCGAGATTCGCCTCGACGGCAAGGTGGTGCGCATCAGCGACCCGCACATGGCGATTGAGAAGGGCTTCGCGCTGTTGACCGAGGATCGCAAGCTCAGTGGCCTGTTTCCGTGCCTGTCGGTACTGGAAAACATGGAGATGGCCGTACTGCCGCATTACGCCGGTCACGGTTTCATTCAGCAAAAAGCCCTGCGGGTGCTGTGCGAAGACATGTGCAAAAAGCTGCGGGTCAAAACCCCGTCGCTGGAGCAGTGCATTGACACCTTGTCTGGCGGCAACCAGCAGAAAGCCTTGTTGGCGCGCTGGCTGATGACCAATCCACGCATCCTGATTCTCGACGAGCCGACCCGTGGCATCGATGTCGGCGCCAAGGCCGAGATCTACCGGCTGATTTCCTACCTGGCCAGCGAAGGCATGGCGGTGATCATGATTTCCTCGGAGCTGCCGGAAGTGCTCGGCATGAGTGACCGGGTGATGGTCATGCACGAGGGCGACCTGATGGGCACCCTCGACCGCAGCGAAGCGACCCAGGAACGGGTGATGCAACTGGCCTCGGGCATGTCCGTGGTTCACTAATTGATGCCGGTGGTGGCTGCGGCCACGGCAGGCGACGCAATAGAAGGGTGAGTGGTTATGAACGCGATACTGGAAAACAAGCCAGCAACGGCACCGACCAAGAGTCGTCGGCGCTTTCCGACCGAACTGAGTATCTTCCTGGTGCTGATCGGCATCGGCCTGGTCTTCGAAGTGTTTGGCTGGATCGTGCGCGACCAGAGCTTCCTGATGAACTCCCAGCGTCTGGTGCTGATGATCCTGCAAGTGTCGATCATCGGCCTGCTGGCCATCGGCGTGACCCAGGTGATCATCACCACCGGTATCGACCTGTCGTCCGGTTCGGTGCTGGCGCTGTCGGCGATGATTGCCGCCAGCCTGGCCCAGACCTCGGACTTTGCCCGGGCGGTGTTTCCGTCGCTGACTGACTTGCCGGTGTGGATACCGGTGATTGCCGGGCTCGGGGTCGGATTGCTGGCGGGGGCGATCAACGGCAGCATCATAGCCGTTACCGGGATCCCACCGTTTATTGCCACCCTCGGCATGATGGTCTCGGCACGCGGCCTGGCGCGCTATTACACCGAAGGGCAGCCGGTAAGCATGCTCTCCGATTCCTACACCGCCATTGGCCATGGCGCGATGCCGGTGATCATCTTCCTGTTGGTGGCGGTGATCTTCCACATCGCCCTGCGTTATACCAAGTACGGCAAATACACCTACGCCATTGGCGGCAACATGCAGGCGGCGCGGACCTCCGGGATCAACGTCAAGCGCCATCTGGTGATCGTCTACAGCATCGCCGGGTTGCTCGCAGGCTTGGCTGGCGTGGTGGCTTCAGCCAGAGCCGCGACGGGGCAGGCCGGGATGGGCATGTCCTATGAACTGGATGCGATTGCCGCCGCGGTGATCGGCGGCACCAGCCTGGCCGGCGGTGTCGGGCGCATCACCGGGACCGTGATCGGCGCGTTGATCCTTGGGGTAATGGCCAGTGGCTTTACCTTTGTCGGGGTCGATGCGTATATTCAGGACATCATCAAGGGATTGATTATTGTGGCAGCGGTGGTCATCGACCAGTACCGCAACAAGCGCAAACTCAAGCGCTAAAATCGCGACAAACGGCAAAATGCGCCACGCCTGACCCGCGTGGCGTAGCCGTTTGTCTTCTATATACAGCCGCTGGACTGAATTTCTTGCTATAAACGCACTCCGATGACCGCCACAACGGTTGCCATAGAGCACTTTCCGGGTGTTGTCGGACAAATTCGCTGTCTTTTCAGTTGCTGAGGCCTCAAGTCGGCCTTAGACTGCCGGCCCTCGTAAATTGAGTGCCGGGTGGCGCTTGGAATAAACGGCGCCTTTCCGACGGCCTCCGAGGTTCGCCGGAACGCTCCCTAATTCGCCTTAATGCACGTTTTTTTATAGAGATATCAATGACAAAGGACAAGTTGCTGGCCATGCCGGCGGATGACTACATGAATGCCGAGCAACATGCTTTTTCTCCGAGCTGTTGCAGAACATGAAAGTCGAAACCCACGAGCGCATCGAGCAGAACCGCATTGCCATCGAAAGCCTGGACACCCCGGCTGACCCGGCCGACGCTGCTTCTGTTGAAGAAGAGCGCACCTGGCTGGTCAATGCGATCGATCGCGACCAGCGCATGCTGCCTCAGTTGGAACAGGCTCTGGAACGCATCAAAGAAGACAGCTTTGGCTGGTGCGACGACAGCGGCGAGGCCATTGGCCTGAAACGCCTGCTGATCAGCCCGACCACCAAGTACTGCATCGAAGCTCAAGAGCGTCACGAGCAGATCGACAAGCACCAGCGTCAGGCCTGATTCTGCGAGGCAACCCATTAAATGTGGGTTGCCTTGAAAAGATCGCAGCCTTCGGCAGCTCCTACACGATCCCGTAGGAGCTGCCGAAGGCTGCGATCTTTGCTTTTTGCCGTCTGCGAAACCCCCGCACTTTTGTTGACCTGCTGCAACATCCGCTACTAACGGACCATAGATAATGGCCCACTAGTGGCGTTTAATGCAGTCACAACAAATAAAAGACGCATGGGGTGACGAAGATGACGAGAGACGGATCTCTGGTTGGGGCAGTACCTGCTCCCGTGCCAGTGCCAAAAAACCTTTGGCTGACGCCCACCTTGCAAAGCATCGCCCTGGTGCTGTTGCTCTGTGGCATGTCCTTGGGCAGTGCATCGCTCTACATCGGCCTGCCCGTGGCCGTGCTGATCATTTGGCTGCCGCGCCTGCGCGCGCGCGCGATCCCCGACTCAACCCCTGCCGACAGCTCAAGCGCCATCGCCGAGCTAACCCGCGATCTTTCCTACACCACCAGTCATAACGCGCTGTCCGCCGCCGGCGTGGCCTTCTCGGTCAAACAGTTGGCTGAGAAAGTGCAATCGCAACTCGATGCCGCCAAGCGGATCGTCAGCAATGCCGAAGTGATGATCTCCACTGAACAGGCGACGTCGACACTCAGTCGGGAAGCCTTGAGCGCGGCCAGTGAGGCCCATCAGAGCAGTGCGGCGGGGCGGACCGAACTGATTGAGTCGATCTCGCGCATGCACCAGCTCAGCCAGCGTGCCAGTGCCAGTCGTGAACTGATCGAAGCCCTGAGCCTGCGCAGTGATGACATCCAGCGGGTCACCCTGGTGATTCAGTCCATCGCCAGCCAGACCAATCTGTTGGCGCTGAACGCGGCCATCGAAGCCGCGCGGGCCGGGGAGCACGGTCGCGGGTTTGCCGTGGTGGCGGATGAAGTTCGCGGTCTGGCTGCGCGTACGGCGATGGCGACCGGCGAAGTCGGCGAAATGGTTGCTGACATCCAGCAACGCACCGCGCAAGTGGTGGAGCAGATCCGCCAGCTCTCCAGTGATCTGGACGTCGGGGTCAAACAGGTAGAGCACACCGGCCAACATCTGGAAAACATCGCGCGCCTGGCCGCCGGTGTCGAACACCAGGTCGGCGAAATTGCCCGCGGTGCCGACACCAACCGCGAACAACTGGACAGCCTGTTTCACGCTATCGAACAGATGCGCAGCGACCTGGCGATCAGCGATCAGCAGACTCAGCGGCTGGCCCAGGCTGCGGTGCAAATGGAAGGCCAGGCCGAAACCATCAGCGAGCGCCTGGCAGAGGTCGGGCTCGATGACTATCACCAACGGATTTACGACCTCGCCCGCGAAGGCGCGAGCCAGATCGCCGCGCGGTTTGAAGCGGATATCGATCAGGGGCGTGTCAGCCTCGATGACCTGTTCGATCGCAATTACCAGGCCATTCCCAACACCAGCCCGGCCAAGTTCCAGACCCGCTTCGATCGCTACACCGATCAGGTCTTGCCGGCGATTCAGGAACCGCTGCTGCCGCGTCATGAAGGCCTGGTGTTTGCCATCGCCTGCACTCAACAGGGCTACGTGCCGACTCACAACACGCTGTTCAGCCAGCCGCTGACCGGTGATGCGCAGGTCGATACCCTGCAAAACCGCACCAAGCGCAAGTTCGCCGACCGTACCGGCATCCGCTGTGGCAGCCATCAGCAGCCGGTGCTGTTGCAGACCTACACCCGCGACACTGGTGAACTGATGCACGATTTATCCGTGCCGATCATGCTCAAGGGTCGGCATTGGGGGGGATTGCGACTGGGCTATAAGCCGGAAAAGCCGCGCTAGATGCCTGATTGTTACGGTTCTTGCAACGAAGCTGTGCACGGTGCTTGCTGTTTCCTCACGAAAGAACTCATTACTCTGCCTATATAGTTAGGTGGCTAATGAAAATTCGAGAGGTCAGCATGCAAAGTAAAGTCGATGTTGCGGTGATGATTGGCAGTGGTGTGCCTGCCTGTTTGCGCGCAATGGGGCAGAGTGTTTGCTGGGTCGTGCTACTGAATGGCGAGCGCCAGGGGACGGCGTTTTCCAGTCGTGATGAAGCGGAAGAGTGCAGGGCTGCCTGGCTGGCGCAACTGAGTGCCGAGCGACCTGACAGCCTGCATTGACTGCCCGGGCTAGTGAATCTGATGCATGCGCAGGTTCAGGTCGTCGACCACCCGCGCCCAATCGGCGTCTTCACGCAGTTGTTCTTTGAGGAAGCCGGCTTGTTGCGGGGTCCAGAATTCGGCATCGATAAGTTTTTTGTCGTCGGCCATGGGTGAGTGGCTGGCGATGAAATCGTCGATGGCCTTCTCGCTGGAGTCCAGGCCGAGTTGGTCGAACAAGCCTTTCAAGTCGTGTGTCGGTGAATCCATCTTCATCTCCTTGCGGGTCGCGTCGAATGCGAGATCTGAGGTGCGGCTTCACTGCATCTGAGGGAGCCGCGCTTCAGGAGTTCGATTGCGATGGTCAAAAGCAGGAGTGAGCATAGACTGCAAACCGGGTCAGACTTTCAATGCGCCTTCATCGACCGCCAGCTTCAGGGCCTTGGCGGCTTCCTGAGCAGCGATGGCCGCAACGTCCGAGGTCTTGAACCAGCGATCTTTCTCGACCTGGTGATAGGTCACGGTGGTCAAGGGGGGTTTGGCGCGCATGATAATGACAGCCTGGAATTCGCCTTCGACCTCTCTGGCTTCGCCCCGGATAAAAAATTCGCCGATATCAAATTCCGTCACGTAGCAGCCTTCCCTTGGAAATAGTCTGTTGTAGTGAAAGCCGTCCGCCGAGGGGACGGGTTTCATGGGGCGCGCAGTATGGCAGTAGTTGCCGGCCGACGGCTGAGTTAAGTCGTCGGCATGACGAAACGTCATCTGATGCTCGGCGTCCGGTACGCGCTGCCAGCGAGCGGCCGACGGCGCAGGTTTCGTTATGGTCGGTGCGCAAACTTCTGATGCGACCGGTGGCGGTGTCCTTGATGTGGAAGAATGCCTTGCCGGCCGGCACTTCCTGAAAACGCGGCAGGGCAAGCACTTGAAGGGGCAGGGCATGGGCCTGGAACAGCAGCGGATGCAGGGGGGCAAGGTGGTTTGTTTGAGGCGTTGAGTGATTCGCCAAGTGGGTCATCGTGCACACAAGAAGTCCTTTTCCTGTCTTTACCGACGTGTGTGCTTCGTTTTGAGTAGGCGGGTCGAGCATCGCTGCTCTAGAATCGCCATCAGTGGTTGGCGATGGGTAGCGATCCAAAGCAATTTTTTATGGGCGATATGTCGGAAAAATGCTTTTCTTGAAGCGTTTTTTCCCTAAAGTTAGTCGTCCGGCTTTTCTGGCCGCCAGAAGGGTGTTTTCCTTCAACTTATGGCGAACGTCAGGGAGGACGGCGCAGGTGACAATCCAGTAATCTTAATGACCTCGCGATGGATGAGCGCTCTGCTCAATCCAGGATTTCAACTCGGCTCATTCGGCAATACATTCGCCATGGCCGCTTTTTTCTGCTGTGCGTTTATTTTGCGTACAGCATCATTTTCGATGTGGGGATGTTTCCTTGGCAGTAAGTAATCTTGATATGCATGCGTTGTTCGTACTGGGTGATTTGCGTGCAAAGTTGGTTAAACAGTTTCAGTCGCGTTTTGTCTATGTCACCGAACAGAACGCGGAAGGCATTTACATTGCCGAAATCGATACCGAAGCCGCCCTGGTGGTGGACGACAAGCCAGGCCTCAAGCTCAAGGTCGGCGATCATTTCAGCGCCTCGGTATTGCCCAGCCGCGAAGGCGGCAAACTGGACATCAAGTTCCGCGAAATCAAACTGACCGTTTACGGCTTGGGTGATTATGCGTTTGTGACGACGGCTGACGGTCACGGCGTTGTGTTCAAGGAAGGTCATAGCGTGGTGATGGTGTTCGCCGCACACGAGCAGTTGCATGAAGGCCTGACCAAAACCCTGAAAGCCGTGACGGCCAAGGCTGCCAAGTGGCGCAAGGGTGAACTGGTGACCTTCAAGGCCAGCGAGTAATGCCTCTGGCCCGCGCCGATTTCCACGAGCAAAACCTCGCCAGTGCGCAAGCCGAGGCCCAGCGCCTTTTCGCACAAAAGGCCGTTCTGCAAGGCGGTTGGCTGACTTGGGTGGCTTCACAGCTCTACACCTTGCGTCCGGCGGAGTACGCCAGCATGGTGCGAAGGGCGCTTGCGTGCTTGCAGCAACCTTCTGAAAAATAATCACGCCTCTCGTTTGCCGCTAAAAAGCAGGAACCTCTACTACAGTCAGTTGACTGAGTATTCAGAGGCTTGCGGTCTAGTCTGTCAGGCCATCCTGCTATTGCTGTGAACAGCACGAGGTGCAAAAGCATGAAAGGACTTCGACGGTTGCTGGCCGCTACCCTGGCCACGTTCGGTTTGCTGGCTGCGCCGGTCCCGGTGTTCGCCGCCCAGGCCCCGATTCACTTCGCCGACCTGAACTGGGAAAGCGGCAGCCTGATCACCGATATCCTGCGGATCATCGTCGAAAAGGGCTACGGACTGCCGACCGATACCTTGCCGGGAACCACCATCACCCTGGAGACCGCCCTGGCCAACAATGACATCCAGGTGATTGGCGAAGAGTGGGCTGGGCGCAGTCCGGTGTGGGTCAAGGCCGAGGCCGAAGGCAAGGTGGCAAGCCTTGGCGATACAGTCAAAGGCGCCACTGAAGGCTGGTGGGTGCCGGAGTATGTGATCAAGGGCGACCCGGCCAAGGGCATCAAGCCGCTGGCGCCGGACCTGCGCAGTGTCAGCGACCTGCCGCGCTACAAGGACGTGTTCAGCGACCCCGAAACTCCGGGCAAGGGGCGCTTTCTCAACAGCCCGATCGGCTGGACCTCGGAAGTGGTCAACAAGCAAAAGCTGACGGCCTATGGGTTGAACGACAGTTATGTGAATTTCCGCAGCGGCTCGGGTGCGGCCCTGGACGCGGAAATCACCTCGTCGATCCGTCGTGGCAAGCCGGTTCTGTTTTATTACTGGTCACCGACGCCGTTGCTCGGGCGCTTCAAGCTGATTCAGCTGGAAGAACCGCCGTTTGACGCCGAAGCCTGGAAAACCCTGACCGACGCCGACAACCCGAATCCGAAACCGACCCGTTCGTTGGCCTCGAAACTGTCGATTGGGGTGTCCACGCCGTTTCAGAAGCAGTACCCGGAAATTGCCGGGTTCTTCAGTAAGGTCGATTTGCCGATCGGGCCGTTGAACAAGGCCCTGGCGCAGATGAGCGAGAAGCACACCGCACCGCGTCAGGCGGCCGAGGCGTTTATGAAGATGTATCCGCAGGTTTGGCAGGCGTGGGTGCCGAAGGATGTGGCGGATAAAGTCACTGCCGATCTTAAATAACCGGATGACCCTGTAGGAGCTGGCGAAGCCTGCGATCTTTTGATCTTGCCCTTAAAAGCAAAATCAAAAGATCGCAGGCTTCGCCAGCTCCTACAGTGGATTTTGGCCTACTCGAAGTTTGCCTTCACACCGAGCAAATGTGGGAGCGGGCTTGCTCGCGAAGCTTTTGTTTCTAGAACCGCGTCTGCACCGCCAATTCAAAGGTGCGCGGCGTGCCGAGGTAATACGCCGGTGACACATGCGCAAACTCCGCGTACACCTCGTTGGTCAGGTTACGTACCCGGCCGGTAACGGTGGTGTGCTGGTCGACCTTGTAGCTCAGGAAACTCCCGAACAGTGTGTAAGACGGCACGGTCATGGTGTTGGCGCTGTCGGCAAACACCGAGGCCACGTACCGCGCATCGACGCCGCCCCGCCATTGCGGCGCGAAATCGTAGGTCAGCCACACATTGCCGACCCGATCCGGCACGTTAGTCGGCGTGTTGCCCTTGCGTGAAACCACCATGCCAGTGGCGTTCTTCTCGGTGAACTCGTCGTATTGCGCATCGACCCAGGCGAAGTTGCCTTCGGCCAGCAATTTGTCGGTGATCCTGAAGGATGTGGCCAACTCGACGCCTTTGGATGTTTGCTGACCCACCGGGAGACTTTGGGTCGGGTCCAGCGGATCGGTCACGGCAAAATTCTTACGCTCAATCGTGTACGCCGCCACCGTCGCCGAGCCGCGACCGTCCAGATAATCGAATTTGCTGCCGACTTCCCATTGCTTGCCGGTGGACACGTCAAAGTCCTGCGTGCCGTTGGGCTGTTCGGCGGCGGTGCTGTATTGCACGTAGACGTTGGCCGTGGGAAGGATCTGGTAGGTCAGGCCGGCCCGACCGGTGATGGGCTCCCAACTGCGCTTGAGGTGTCGAGGATTGCTGGCGGTCACGGCCCGGTGATTGGTCACGTCCAGGTCGATGTCGTCGTAACGCAGGCCGGTCAGCAGTGCCAGTTTGTCGGTCAATGCCAGGCGGTTTTCGGCGAACAGGGCTTTGGTGGTGACCTCGTTGGTCTTGTCGCTGACCCGTTCCGGGCTGGTGCCCGGATGTCGTAGAAGTGCCCCGGCTGGAAGTTGTTCGGGTCGACGGTGCTGGCGCCTTTGACGTTCAGCGGCGAGTTGGTGGTCTGGTTGACCTTGTACTCGAAGCCGCCGGACCAGGTAGTGTCCAGGCCCAGCAGGGTGTTGTCGTGGCGCATCTCGAACTGGTTGCCGTTCTGCTCACCCTGATGCCGAACCTGATAGGCCGTGGAGCGATCCACCGCGCTGTTGTCGGCGTTGTACTGATAGGTTTCCAGATTGCGGTAGTCGCGCTGACTGTCCAGGTGGTACAGCGTGTTGCGCAGGGTGGTGCTGTCGTTGATCCGGTAGTCGATGATCGAGCGAACCCAGATCGTGCGCTGCTCGTAGCGCCCGTCTTCGACGTTGTAGTTGTTGAAACGGTTGTGTTTGTCGATCTTCAACTCGCCAGCCTTGGGATTGAGCACCGGCGTGCCCCAATAAGGACTGTCCTCATGTTCGTCCTGATACTCCAGGGCCAGGGTGTGGGACAGGTTGGGCGTCAGGTCGCTGAGCAACGAGAACGCCACGCTCCAGGCATCGCGCTCCTGACGGTCGATGTAGCCGTTGCTGGTGTTGTGGCTGACGTCGACTCGCGCGTAGTGCTGCACGTCCGCGCCGGCTTCGCTGAGGGCGTGGTTGAGGCCGAATGCGGTCTCGGTGGTGTCTTCGCTGCCGTAGCTGACCCGACCTTCGACCGCTTGCTCCTCGCGGGTCGCCAGTTTGGTCACGTAATTCAACGAGCCGCCGACGGAGCCGGCGCCATTGATCAGCGACGATGGGCCGCCCACCAGTTCGACCCGATCATAAATCCACGCGTCCACGGGGCGAGCCAAGCCGCCCGATACGTTGATGCCATTGAACATCTGGGTGATCTGGCTGCTGGTGAAACCACGATAGGACACAAAACCGCCGAACCCCGGCGGTGCACTGGCATTCACGCCGGGCAGGGTGTTGGCGACGTCCTGGAAGTTCTGCGCGCCGTGGCGCTCAATATCGTTACGATTGGCGATGGCCACCGACGCCGGGGTGTCGCGTACGCTCAAGCCCTGCCTGGAGGCCGTGCCGCTGGATTGGTCGAGGTTCAGCCCCGGTTCGGCATTGGCCTCGCCATCAATGGTGATCGGCGCCAGAGCGACGGTGGATTGCGCCCAGGTGTTAACGGACAGGCAGCCGAACAGGCTTGCCAAAAGAGGAAGGTGTTTCATCGATGAATCCTGAATTCTTGACTAGGAGACAGCACACAGGCAAACGCCACGCGCAGGCGAAGTGGGCTGATCGGAAAGACGAAAAATCAGGCGAAAGGTGGGGCGCGAGGGTTGGCTGAAGGCCAGGTGTGGCGGGCAGGCAGGTCGATGCTGGCAACGACGGCCAGCGGCGGGCTGTGTTGTTGCGGGAGAATCGCCAGGGTCAGGCTGGAGTTGAGCGCCGGGCCCATGCCGCCGATGGAGCACAGCGGGCAACCGAACGCCTTGGACAGGGTCGGCAGCTTCTCCTCGGAGGTGTTCGACGAGGCTGGCGCCTGGGTTGCCGGGTCCAAGGCACAGAACTGGCCGCCGAGGCCGTTGAGCTGCATCCCGACCATCTGCCCGTGACCGATGCTGCAGGCGAACACGTTGAACAGGACGCAGCAATAAAGCATCCAGGCCATCAATGTGCGATCAGTTCGGGCGAATTTCATGGGGCGGCACTTTACCATCGCCGAAGACGAATACCCTTACAAAAAAGTTCAATGAAGTTCATCCTGCTGCGACATTTCACGCTGGATGTCTGAATATGAACCTAATGGTCGCGCAATGGATTGCTGCAATCTTCCTGTTGATCAGTCTGGTCCACTTGTACTGGGCCGCCGGCGGCACGCTCGGGAGTGAAGCTGCGGTGCCGAGAATCCGGGAGAGGGAGGAGGGGAATCAAGGCCGGCGTTCAAGCCCTCGGGCTTTGCGACGTTGCTGGTGGCGGTCGGTTTACTGCTGATCGCGATGCTGGTGTGCCTGCGGGTCGGCTTGTATTTGCCGACGGTGCAGCACTGGTCGTTGCAATGGGTGATCAGCGCGATTGCGATGCTGATGTTTGCCGGGCGATCGGTGATTCGAACCTTGTAGGGTTCTTCAAGCAGGTCAAGGATTCGAAGTTTGCCCGGCTCGACACCTGGGCTTATTCGCCGTTGTGCGTGGTGTTGGGGGCCGGGTTGTTGGCCGTTGCCTGGGTCTGATCGGCAGGTAAAGCAAGATCAAAAGATCGTCCGAACGCGGCCCGAGCCTTCGGACGATCTTTTCGCATCCAGCTACCGATTTCTGTACGCCGACTACTCACCTCAGCCGGCACATCATCCCCCGCCATACGCTTGCGGAACAACGCCGCCCGTGCCAATAGCAACGTGGTCACCGGCACTGTAATTGCCAACAGGATTGGAATCAGCCAGGCATGCAGCACTGGCGCGGACTTGAGGGTAACTCCTTTTTAATAGGCGGGGTACGGCGAGGCACGTCAGTGCGCAAACGCTTCAGGGTATTTTTCCAGGTAGGCATCATTGAGCTGCGTATCCTGGGAACGCATGAAAGTTTTGAAATCGGGTACCAGAAAGACCAGCAAAGACAACAGCAGCACCATGATGCCTAGCAGCGTGATTGTCAGTGCGACCCCCAGATAGGCGATCAGGGTGTTCATCGCGAAACTGCCCAAGGGGCTGGCCGCTGCAGACAGAAATGAAACCGTGGCAAAAATCCGGTTGCGATGGAGCTTGGGCGTCGCCAGCAACCTCACAGCGGATGTGGGGATGTTGATCAACATCAGGCCGACGCCGCCGCAGAAAAAGGCCGCGGGTACGATGACCGATGATGAAACGGTGCCGACCACTACCAGGTTGCACCCCAGTAATGCAAAACCTGCGGACACACACATGTCACGGGGGACCCGGTCGGATAACCAGCCGATGACCTTGTAACTGCCCGCCAGAATGCCCAGCCCGAAGCACGAATCCAGAAGACCGATGTATGTGACCGGGTACTGGATGACGTCCTTTACGTACAGTGGGATCAGGATGGTGAAGAACGGAAACAGGGCAAAGTTGATCAGCATTGCAATGATGGCCAGGTAAAATTCGACTTTCACTCCGTAAACCACTTTGAATCCGGAATAGATCATGCGCAAGCCGCTGGCACCCGGGGCTTTTTCGCCTTGGTCAGTGGCACCGATGTGGTTCGGTATGGTCGCGATCAACGCCCCGGCGATAAGAATCGCAAAAAAATCGGCGGCAAAGGCGAACGTGATCCCGAACCCGTAAATCAACCCGCTGGCCAGTACCGGCCCCAACAGAATGGAAAAGGACGACATCACGCTTTTGGTCCGAAAGGCCAGGGAGACTTTATCGTCGTCTGCAAACAAAGGAATGATCGACGCCTGGAGAGGGTCGCGCACGCCGACGATCGCACTGCTGATCATCATTAGCGCGCCCACCGTCCAGGGGTTGAACGACCCTGTGGCTGACAGCACCAACATCAATAGCGCTGTCAGCAGGCTGATCCATGAGGCCAGCTTGATAATCAGGATTTTGTTGTACTTGTCCCCCAGCCATCCCAGCAGGGGTTTGGCTAACACCTCCGACGCGATGGAACAGGCAATCATGTTGGCGAAATAAAGCGCAGAGCCTGTTTCCTGCAAGGCCCACCAGGCCACCGCCAGTTGATTGCACCGTCCCCCCAGAACCATCAGCAAAAAGCTGAATTGCACTTTCAGCAGACGCCGGTCGATGCCGGGAAAGCCCCGCGTAATGCCTGAAAAATGTGCACTCATTGACGTACTTTTGATCCGGATAGGGCGACTGCGCAATCAGGGCCGTTCAAGAAACGACGGGGTAACGTTTATCAGGGTAAATCGCCAGATATCGCTCGAAGCCACCCTCAAGGCTATAGAGTTCCGCTGCCTGGCTGACGCCGGATTTACAATGGAAAACGATAAGATCGCAGCTTGCGGCGCGCGTACAGGATTTGTGTACACCGAAGACCACTATGAGCGAGCCTGTTCCGTACGCCGACTACTCACCTCAGCCGGCACATCATCCCCCGCCATACGCTTGCGGAACAACGCCGCCCGTGCCAGCAGCAACGTGGTCACCGGCACTGTAATCGCCAACAGGATCGGAATCAGCCAGGCATGCAGCACTGGCGCGGACTTGAGTGCTGAAAAGTAAATGATCGAGGCCAGCGCCACACACCACGCGCCCAAGGTCGAAGCCAGGGCTGGCGGGTGCATGCGCTGGAAGTAATCCTTCATTCGCAACAACCCGACCGCGCCAATCAGCGCAAACAAACTGCTGAGCACCAGTAGGATCGCCACCGGGATCTCGACCCATAACGACAGTTCGCCATTCATTCGATCACCTCGCCACGCAGCAGGAATTTGGCCAGGGCAAACGAGCCGACGAAGCCGAACAGGGCGATCAGCAGCGCTGCCTCAAAGTAAGTGTCACTGGCATAACGAATGCCCAGCGCCAGCATCATCAGCATGGCGATGATGTACAGATAATCCAGCGCCAGAACCCGGTCTTGGGCCGATGGCCCCTTGAATAGCCGGATCAGGGTCAGAATCATCGCCAGCGAAAAGATGAACAGGCTCAGCACGATCGCGTTCGACAGCAATTCGCTCATTCGAAGATCTCCATCAAAGGACGCTCGTAGGCCGTCTTGAAGTGCTCGATAAACGACGCTTCGTCATCCAGATCGAACACATGCAGCAACAGGATGCTGCGGTCCAGCGCCAGTTCCGACCAGACCGTGCCGGGCACCACCGTACAGATCATCGACAGCGCCGCCAGGCCGTTGGCATCACGCAGGTCCAACGGCACCTTGATGAACGCCGAGCGCGGTGGACGCCGACCGGCGTTGAGCACGCTCCAGGCCACGGCAAGGTTGGACATCACCACGTCGCGACCAACCAGGAAAAACAACCGCACAATCACCCCGGGCCGCCGAATCCGAATCGGCAACGGCCGTAATTTGCGCATCATCAGCGGCGCGCAGAACCCCAGCATTGCGCCCAGTAGCAGATTGCCCGGGCTCACCGACAGGTTCAGCACCAGCCACAGCAGCCACAGGGCCAGTGACAACCACGGCGCAGGAAACAGATGCTTCATGGCTGCACCTCCAGCATCGCCGCTTTCGCTTCGGGACTTGGAACGGAGCGGGTGCCGAGCACCGCCATCACGTATTGCTCCGGGTTGTTCAAGGCAGTGGCGGCGGCCTGGGTGTAGCGCATCAGCGGTTCGGCCTTGAAGGTCAGCGCGATGCTCAGCCCCAGCAGGGCGATGATCGGCACACATTCAAGGCGACGCAGCAGCGGCGATGGCCGCTCCTCGGGTGTCCAGAAACGCTGGATGCCCAGCCGCGAGAAAGCAATCAGTGACGCCAGCCCGGACAGGATCAGCAACGCCAGCAAGCCCCACGCCGCGTTTGATATCGGGACGTCACCGCTGTTACCTATACCCAGCGGGTTGAGCAGGGCACTGAGCAAACCGAGCTTGCCAATAAACCCGGAGAGCGGCGGCATGCCAATGATCAACAAGGCGCAGGCAATGAAGCTCAAGCCAAGGAAGGCCATGGTCCAGGGGATCACTTGGCCGACCACGGCTTTTTGTTCGTCGTCGAGGTTGATGCCTTTGCTCGGTTGCAGGGATTGCGCAGGTCGCGCAATGAGATCGGCGTCGTCGAACAGCGGCATTTCATTGACTGAGCGGGAACGCTCGATCAACTCGGCCAACAGGAACAGCGCACTCAGTGCCAACGTCGAGCTGACCAGGTAGAACAGTGCCGCGCCGATCAGGTTTGGCTGTGCGAAGCCGATAGCCGACAGCAGAATCCCGGCCGACACCAGAATGCTCAGGCTGGCCATGCGCTCCAGCCGCTGCGCGGCAAGAATCGCCACGCCAGCGCAGACGATGGTCGCCATGCCGCCGTAGATCAGCCAGTCGCCACCAAAGTAGGCGGACGCCCCAGCCTGGCCGGAGAACAGCAGCGTCCACAGTCGCAGCAAGGTGTAGACACCGACCTTGGTCATGATCGCGAACATTGCCGCAACCGGCGCACTGGCCGCGGAATAGGCCGGTACCAGCCAGAAGTTCAGCGGCCACATCCCGGCCTTCGCCAGAAACGCCACCGCCAGAATCGCTGCGCCGGCATGCAGCAGGCCGCGATCAGCTTCAGGCACCAGCGGGATTTTCAGCGCCAGGTCGGCCATGTTGAGCGTGCCGGTGACGCCATAGATCAGCGCGGCGCCAATCAGAAACAGCGACGAGGCCAGCAGGTTGATCGAGATGTAATGCAGCCCCGACGACACCCGCGCCCGGCCCGAACCATGAAGCATCAAGCCGTAGGACGCGGCCAGCAGCACTTCGAAGAACACGAACAGGTTGAACAGATCTGCTGTCAGGAATGCGCCGTAAAGACCCATCAACTGAATCTGGAACAGCGCGTGGAAACTCGAACCGGCGCCGTCCCAACGGGCCATGGCGAACAGCAGGGCGCTGACGCCGATGATCCCGGTCAGCACGAGCATCATTGCCGACAGACGATCAACCACCAGCACGATGCCGAACGGCAATTGCCAGTTGCCCGGCAGGTACACCCCAATGGAGCCAGGCACGCCGGTGGTTTGCGTCCATTGCAGCAGCATCACGGAAATGCCCAGGCCCAGCAGGCTGGAGAACAGATTGATCTTGGCTTTCAGCGGGCGATGTTTCTCGCCGAGCATCAACATGATGGCGGCGGTCAACAGCGGCAGCAGAATCGGTGCGGCGATCAGGTGCGTCATCGCATTCATTCTTTAGGCTCCCGGCCATCCACATGGTCGGTACCGGTCAGGCCCCTAGAGGCCAGCAGTACTACCAGAAACAACGCGGTCATGGCGAAGCTGATCACGATGGCGGTCAATACCAGGGCTTGGGGCAGCGGGTCGGTGTAGTGCAGCAAATCTTGCGGCACGCCATTCTTGATGATGGGCTCCCTGCCGATGAACAGGCTGCCCATGCTGAAGATGAACAGGTTGACGCCATAAGACAGCAGGCACAGGCCCATGACCACCTGGAACGTCCGTGGCCGCAGGATCAACCAGACGCCGGACGCGGCCAGGACGCCGATGGCGATTGCGATGACTTCTTCCATCAGACGGCTCCCTTGGCGGCAACGGATTTAGGCGGGGCAGCGGATTTCGGTTGCGCGGCGGTTTTGTGACCCCGAACCGACTGGTGAGCCAGGGCGGTGAGGATCAATAGCGTCGAACCGACCACTACCGCGTACACGCCGATATCGAAGAACAGCGCACTGGCGATGTGAATGTCGCCCAGTACCGGCAGTTCGAAATGCCAGGTGTGGGTGGTCAGGAACGGATACCCGGCGACCATCGCGCCAAGCCCGGTGACCGTGGCGAACAGCAGCCCGGTGCCCATCCAGCGCAGCGGCCGCAAGCTCATTTGTGCCTCGACCCACTGGGTGCCGGCGACCATGTACTGGAGGATGAAGGCCACCGACATCACCAGTCCGGCAACAAACCCGCCGCCTGGTTGGTTGTGGCCGCGCATGAACAGGTAGAACGAGATCACCATGGCGATCGGCAGCAACAGGCGCACCAGCACCGCCGGCACCATCATGAAACCGAGGGCGGTGTCGCTGGCCTGACGCGGGTTGACCAGGTCGGTGACCACGTCGGGCGCCAGCAAACGTTGCTGGGCCGGCAGTTGCAGGCTCTCTTTCGGCGGACGGAAGCGGCGCAGCAGGGCGAACACCGTCAGGGCCACGGCCGCCAGCACGGTGATTTCACCGAGGGTGTCGAAGCCACGGAAGTCCACCAGCATGACGTTGACTACATTGCTGCCGCCACCTTCCGGCAGGGCGCGGCTGAGGTAGAACGAAGAAATGTCGTTAGGCGTCTGCCGGGTCAGCATCGCGTAGGCCAGCAGCGCCATGCCGCCGCCGACCACGGTCGACAACAGCAAGTCGCGGATACGCCGGATGCGTGCCTTGCGCAGGCTGCTCGGCAATGGCGAGACCTCTTCGATCCGTCGTGGCAACCAGCGCAGGCCCAGCAGGATCAGCACCGTGGTCACCACTTCGACCACCAGTTGCGTCAGCGCCAGGTCCGGTGCCGAGAACCAGACAAAGGTCACGCAGGTCATCAGGCCACACACGCTGACCATGGTCAGGGCGGCGAGACGGTGATACTTGGCCTGCCAAGCCGCGCCGAGGGCACAGGCAATCGCCAGCAACCAGAGGATCACAAACACGATCGAGCCCGGGATTTTCGGCCGGTCGCCCCAGCTCAGGCTGCTGTGGAGCATCGGGATCAACCCGGCCAGCACGGCGGCGAGCACCATCAGGAACAGTTGGGTTTGCAGGCGCCTGGTGCCGATCCGCCGCTCCAGGCGACGGGCCAGGCGCATCATGATCACCAGGCTGCGTTCGAACAGACGCTTGCCATTAAACCGGCCAATCAGCGGCGGGTACTTGAAGCGCCCGCGCTTGAGCTGGTTACGCAGCAGCAGGTACAGCACGATGCCGCCGGACATGGCGATCAGGCTCATGATCATCGGCGCGTTCCAGCCGTGCCAGATCGCCAGGCTGTATTCGGGCAGCGTGCCACCGACGACGGGCAGGGCTGCGGCGGCGAGCAACGGGCCGACGACCTGGGCCGGGAAAATCCCGACGATCAGGCAGGTGAACACCAGCAGTTCTACCGGCGCGCGCATCCAGCGCGGCGGCTCATGCGGGGTGTGCGGCAAGTCGGTGGCGGTCGGGCCAAAGAACACGTCGACGGTAAAACGCAGGGAATAGGCGACGCTGAAGGTACCGGCAATAGTCGCGACAATCGGCAAGGTCATCTCGACCCAGGCCGTGGCGTTGATGAACACGGTTTCGGCGAAGAACATTTCTTTGGAGAGGAAACCGTTGAGCAGCGGTACGCCTGCCATGGAGGCGCTGGCAACCATCGCCAGGGTGGCGGTGAACGGAATCAGTTTGATCAGGCCGCTGAGCTTGCGAATGTCCCTGGTGCCACTTTCGTGGTCGATGATCCCGGCGGCCATGAACAGCGAGGCCTTGAAGGTGGCGTGGTTGAGAATGTGGAACACCGCGGCCACGGCGGCCAGCGGACTGTTCAGGCCCAACAGCAGGGTGATCAGGCCCAGGTGGCTGATGGTCGAGTACGCCAGCAAGCCCTTGAGGTCGTTCTGGAACATCGCGCAGTACGCGCCGAGCAACAGGGTGCAGGCGCCGGCCCCGCCGACGATGTAGAACCATTCCTCACTGCCGGACAGCGACGGCCATAGACGTGCCAGCAGAAACACCCCGGCCTTGACCATGGTCGCCGAGTGCAGATAAGCCGAAACCGGGGTCGGCGCCGCCATCGCGTGGGGCAGCCAGAAGTGGAAGGGGAATTGCGCGCTTTTGCTCAGGGCGCCGATCAGGATCAGGGGCAGCAGAATAGGGTAGAGGGCATGTGCGCGAATCAGATCGCCGGCGGCCAGGACCTTGTCCAGGTCATAGCTGCCAACCACATGGCCGAGCAGCATGACCCCCGCCAGCAGGCACAAACCGCCTGCGCCGGTGACCATCAGCGCCATATAGGCGCCACGTCGGGCATCGGCGCGATGGTGCCAGTAGCCGATCAACAGGAACGAAAAGAGGCTGGTCAGCTCCCAGAAAAACACGATCTGGATCAGGTTGCCGGAGATCACCAGCCCGAGCATGGCGCCCATGAACGCCAGGAAAAACGCAAAAAACCGTGGCACCGGATCGTCCGGCGACATGTAATAGCGGGCGTACAAAGAAACCAGCGTACCGATGCCCAGCACCAGCATCGAGAATAGCCAGGCGAAGCCGTCCATGCGCAGGACGAAGTTCAGGCCGAGGCTCGGTAGCCAGAAAAATTCTTCGCGTATCACGCCGCCATGGGCAATCTGCGGGTACAGGAGAGCGACCTGGATGGTGCCTGCGAGGGCAACCAGGCCAGCCAGAAGTGATTCACTATTACGCGCGTTATGTGGCAGCAAAGCCGCGACACAGCTGCCGATAAAAGGCAGAAGCAGTAGAACTATCAGGGACATAGGCTTCTAATCTGCGGAAGTTTGTTAAGCATCATACGTGCCAGCTCCCGGATCGCCAAACGCCAACCTGTGGCAGGATCCTACAAGGTAGGCGGGAACGGCCGGTTTTTCATTGTTTCAATGCTTCGAAATTCCGCGGGCGCAAAAAGATCGCAGCCTTCGGCAGCTCCTACATTGGAATGCGTACCTCTGTAGGAGCTGCCGAAGGCTGCGATCTTTTGATCTTGCTGTATCAACGTTCGCCTTCGCGCTCCAATGCTTCGTCGACCGCAACGGCGGCTTTACCCTTGGTCTTCAACTCACTGACGATCACCGCCGCCACAATCAATGCCGCCCCGAGCAAGGCAATCGCCGGCAGCCGCTCCCCGGCCAGGCGTCCGGCAATCCCGGCCCACACCGGTTCGCCGGCATAGATCAACGTCGCCCGAGTCGGTGAAACACTCTTCTGCGCCCAGTTCATCGCCACCTGAATCGCCGCACTGGCCGCGCCCAGGCCCAAGGCGCTGCAGAGCAATAACCAGGAGAAGTCCGGGATCGCTTCGTTTGTCGGTACCACCATCAACAGCGCCAACACCGAGGTAGTCGCCAATTGCACCACGGTCACCCGCCGTACATCGACCTGGCCGGCATAGGTGCTGATCAGGATAATCTCCGCCGCGATCGCGATGGCGCTGATCAACGTGGCTATTTCACCCGGACTGAAATTCAGCGAAGCCCCCGAAGGCCCCGACAGCAACATCAACCCGGTAAACGCCAGCATGATCCCGATGCTCGGCATCAATCCCGGCCGCCGCCCCAGCACCAGCCATTGCAGCAATGGCACAAACGGCACGTACAACGCGGTAATAAACGCCGACTGACTGCTGGGAATCGTCTGCAACCCGACGGTCTGCAAGCCATACCCAAGCATGATCGCCACGCCGATAAAGGCACCGGCCTTGAGTTCGAACAGGGTCAGCTCCCGCAAATGACGCCAGGAGAACAGCGCGACGATGCTTGCCGCCGCCGCAAAGCGCAGGCCAACGAAAAACATCGGCCCGCTGACGGTCATTGCATGCTGTACCAGCAAAAAGGTCCCGCCCCAGACCATGGTAATCAGCACCAGCACACACTCGGCCTTGCTGAACCGCGAGAAACGGGAAGTAGCCTGAGGGGAATTCACCGACGTCATGACCTTGCGCGCTACCTGAGGCGGACGCACAATGCGCCCGAATGTTGCGCAGTATACTGCCCAACTCCACCAAGTGAGCAATATAGTGCACAAAGATTCTCCCCGCGGGCTTCGGTCCTCCAGCACGTCAGCCAGAACGTTCGACGGCTGCGCCACGCCGCCGAGATGAGCCAGACTGCTCTGGCCGAAAAATCTGGCGTCAGCCGGCGCATGCTGGTGGCGATCGAGGCCGGCGAGAAGAACGTCAGCCTGACCACGCTCGACCGTGTGGCCGAAGCGCTGGACGTCGCTTTCAGCGATCTGATCCAGGCCCCGGATGCCCGCGATCCGAGCCGCATCAACGAACTGGCCTGGGCCGGGACGATTGCGGGGAGTAAAGCGGTGTTGCTGTCCAAAGCCACCGCTACTCGTGAGGTGGAACAATGGGAATGGTGCCTGCAACCGGGCGAGGTCTATCCGTCACAACCGGATGCCGAAGGCTGGAGTGAGCAGATCTTTGTGTTCGAAGGCTGCCTGACGCTGATGCTGAGCGACACACCGCAGAGAATCGCCGCCGGTGAGTTCTTCATGTTTGCCAGTAACCAGCCCCATACCTATCGTAATGATGGACCGGTGGCAGCGCGGTTTGTGCGTAATGTGGTGATCTGACTGTCTACTGGCCAACAGTTGATGAACACTTTGTTGTTTTTAAGCTGTAAGTGTTTCTCTAATAGCTCTGCAACTAGCTGAAATAAAGGTTTTTAAATTCAGGCACGACTCCTGCAAAAGGTCTTGGGTATTCACCCGGAACCACGGAGTCGGCCCCATGACAACTTCACCCATTACCGCCCACATCATCCGCTCGGACGCCGAGGCCATCGCCGTCGCGCACAAGCTTGCTGCACGCTTCGCCGTCGAAGCCAGCGTCCGTGACCGCGAGCGACGCCTGCCGGTGGTCGAACTGGACGAGTTCTCCGCCAGCGGTCTTTGGGGTATCACCGTCCCCAAAGAATTTGGTGGTGCCGGCGTGTCCTACGTGACCGTCGCCGAAGTGATCAAGATCATTTCCGCCGCCGACTCATCGCTCGGCCAGATCCCGCAAAACCATCTCGGCGTGCTCGACATCCTGTTGCAAACCGCCACCGAGGAGCAGAAGCGCTATTACTTCGGCAAAGTCCTGCAAGGCTACCGTTTCGGCAATGCCTTCTCCGAATCCAAAAGCAAAAACGCCGGGGCCTTCGAAACCCGAATTCGCTTCGACCAGGACACCGCGCAAATCGACGGCGAAAAGTTCTACTGCACCGGCGCGTTGTTCGCGCACATCGTGCCGGCGGTGGCGGTCAACGAACAGAATCAGGCCTTTATCGCTTTCATCGAGCGTGACAACCCTGGCCTGACGGTGATCGACAGCTGGGACGGTTTCGGCCAGCGCACCACGGCCAGCGGCGGCGTCATCCTAAGCGCAGTCAAAGTCCCGCTCAGCGCTGTGATTCCGGCCCACAAGTCGTTCGACGAGCCCACCGCCGACGGCCCTATCTCGCAAATCATCCAGGCCGCCGTGGACACCGGCATCGCCGTCGGTGCATTGGCAGAAACCAAGCGCTACGCCCGCGAATCCCGGCCGTGGATCGACAGTGGCCAGGATCACGGCTGGCAGGACCCGTTCAGCATCGCCGCCATCGGTGACCTCGAATGGCGAGTCCACGGCACCGAAGCCATCCTGAAAAAGGCCGGCCTCGCCATCGACCAGGCGTTACTCAATCCCAACGAAGACACCGTGGCCCACGCTTCAGTGGTGGTCGCCCAAGCCAAAGTCTTGTCCGCCGAGATCGCCTTGCTCGCCAGCAGCAAGCTCTTCGAACTGGCCGGCACCCGCTCGGTGCTCGGCAAGTACAACCTCGACCGTCACTGGCGCAACGCCCGGACCCACACGTTGCACGACCCGGCGCGCTGGAAATACCACCTGATCGGCAACTACCTGCTCAACGGCGTGAAGCCCGCGCGCCACGCCTGGAACTGAGGAGCCCACCATGAACGCTTTGACCCAACCGATTATTGCCGGACAACCCCTGGCCAAAAGTCAGCACGACTTGCACAACGCCCGCAGCCTGCTCGATGCAACGCTGCGCTTCGTTCGCCAACAGGCGCAAGCCACCGATGATCCTTACGTCATCAGCCGTTTCGGCGATTTGCACATCCGCATTGAAGTCGCCGCGGCACTGCTCGAACGCGCCGAGGCGTTTCTGAATAGTGATGAAGACGATACCGAGATCAGCGTCGCCATCGCCGAGTCGCATCTGGCCAGCGCCGAAGCCTTGAATGCTGTCAGCAACGCCGAATTCGAACTCACCGGCCAACGCACCGCATTGCACGGATCGCTGCACGATCCGCTGTGCTGGAAGCTCCACCTCATCGGCAACTTCCGCCTCAACGGCATTCATCCCCCACGTTTTCGGAGTGCAGTTTGATGGCCCGTGAAATTCGTCTCAACGCCTTCGACATGAACTGCGTCGGCCACCAGTCTCCGGGGTTATGGGCGCATCCGCGGGATCGCTCCTGGCAGTACAAGGACCTCGAATACTGGACCGACCTGGCGAAAATCCTTGAGCGTGGCAAGTTCGACGGCTTGTTCATCGCCGACGTACTCGGCATTTACGACGTCTACAACGGCAACGGTGACGCGGCGATCCGTCAGGCGGCGCAGGTGCCGGTCAACGATCCGCTGCAACTCATCCCGCCGATGGCGCTGGTCACCGAGCACCTGGGTTTTGGCCTGACCGCGTCGTTATCCTTCGAACACCCGTACCCGTTCGCCCGACGCCTGTCGACCCTCGATCACCTGACCAAGGGCCGCGCCGGCTGGAACATCGTCACCTCGTACCTGGAGAGCGGCGCGAAGAACCTCGGTCAGAAAAACCAGACCGAGCACGACGCCCGCTACGACTTCGCCGAAGAATATCTGGAAGTTTGCTACAAGCTCTGGGAAGGCAGTTGGGAAGAGGGCGCGATCCTGCGTGATCGCGAGCGCAGGATTTTCAGCGACCCGAGCAAAATCCATGAAATCCAGCACCTCGGCAAACACTTCCAGGTGCCGGGCATTCACCTTTGCGAGCCTTCGCCACAGCGCACGCCTGTGTTGTATCAGGCCGGTGCGTCGAGTCGCGGCAAGCAGTTCGCTGCTGAACATGCCGAATGCGTGTTTGTCGCGGCGCCGTCGAAAGTGCTGCTGAAGAAGACCGTTGCCGATATTCGTCGTCGGGCGGCTGAAGCGGGGCGCGATCCGAAGAAGATCCTGATCTTCAACCTGCAAACGGTGATCCTCGGCGAAACTGACGCCAAGGCCAAGGCCAAGTTTGAGGAATACAAAACCTGGGTCAGCTACGAGGGCGCCATGGCGTTGATCTCGGGCTGGACCGGGATTGATTTCAGCCAGTTCAAACCGGATGAGCCGCTCAAGCACGTACACACCAATGCGATTCAGTCGGCGGTGGAGGCGTTCTCCACGGCGGACCCGAACAAGGTCTGGACTCCGAATGAGTTGGCGGATTGGGTCGGCATCGGCGGCTTCGGGCCGCTGTTTGTCGGCAACCCGCAAACCGTTGCCGACCTGCTGCAAGAGTGGGTCGAAGAGACCGACGTGGACGGGTTCAACCTGGCCTATGCGTTGACCCATGAAACCTTCATCGATGCCGTGGAGTTACTCGTGCCCGAGTTGCAGAAGCGTGGCGTGTACAAAACCGAATATGCGCCGGGGACCTTGCGCGAGAAATTGTTCGGCGAAGGCCCGCGATTGCCGGAGATTCATCCGGGGGCGGGGTATCGGGACCTGGCGGCGTTGCGGCAGCAGGACAAAAAGCTGGTGTCTGCCTAAACAATTTCAACGCAACACAAATCCCTGTGGGAGCGAGCTTGTTCGCGAAGGGGCCGGCACATTCAACATCAGTGTTGCCAGATACACCGCTTTCGCGAGCAGGCTCGCTCCCACAGTTGATCGGGTTGCACACAAATACCCAGACCGGCATAGAACCCCTGCAGGAGCAAAGCTTGCTCGCGAAGAGGCCAGCACATTCAACAGTGATGTCGCCTGTTAGACCACCATCGCAAGCAGGCTCGCTCCCACAGTTGATCGGGTTGCACACAAATACCCAGCCCGACATAGAACCCCGGCAGGAGCGAAGCTTGCTCGTGAAGAGGCCAGCACATTCAACAGTGATGTCGCCTGTTAGACCGCTATCGCAAGCAGGTTCGCTCCCACAGTTGATCGGGTTGCACACAAATACCCAGACCGACATAGAACCCCTGTAGGAGCAAAGCTTGCTCGCGAAGAGGCCAGCACATTCAACAGTGATTTGCCTGTTAGACCGCCATCGCGAGCAGGCCCGCTCCCACAGGGGACGGCGATAACCCTTAGCCCAGCGGACCACCGCACGCTTTTGCCCATGACATAGAGGTCAATCCATGAGCGTGCATGAACTCAAACGTCCGCCCAGTGCGGACACTGCCGAGTGGCAGGTCAAGGCGCCCCAGGCCTTGGAGCAATTGCGCCACTGGGGGCAGGTCGCTCCGTTGCAAACGGCGTTGCGGCACAAGCGCCACGGTCAGTGGTTTGTCTGGCGCTGGATCGATGCCTTGCGCGATGTCGAGCGGTTGGCCGATGGCTTGCGCCAGCAGGGTTTTACTGAAGACTCGCGGCTGGCCCTGAGCGGTGCCTTCGAACCGGATCTGTTGCTGCTGGCCTTGGCTGCGAGACATTTGGGCGGTGAAGTGCTGACAGTGTCCGACACCCTCGACACCGAGGCGCTGCACAAAGTGCTGTGGCGCAGCCGGCCAACTCACGCCTTCGTTCAGGGCCGGCAACCCCGGCAACTGTGGCTCAACCACGGCCAATCGCTGTTGGATTTCACCGAGCTGCTCGGCCCGGTGGAGCCGCCGCAACGCCTGCGTCTGGGTAGCGTCGGCGCCCAGCTCTGGAGCGAAGAGGGCACCCAATGGCAGGACGGCCTCGGTGTGTTGCTCGATCAATGGCTGGCCAGCGGCCAAGCCCTGGCCTTCCCGGAAAGCCCCGGCAGCGCCAGCCGTGATCGCCGGGAAGTCGTCCCGTCCGGGTTGGTGCTGTCCGCCGAACGCCTGCAACGGCTGGCCGATGAAATCGACAGCCGTCTCGCACCGCTGGGCACCTGGCGCCGCCGCCTCTGCGACTGGGCCATCGCCCACCCAGAGAAAGGCTTGCAACGGCTGATCAAAAACCGCGTTCGCCGACTGCTGGGCTTCAACAACCTGCATTTCATCTGGCAAGCCCCCGCACGCCCGGCGCTCAACCCGCGCCAACCTGGCTTGCCGAATTCAAACGGGACATCGCATGAGCTCGACCGATTCCATCCTGCAAGTCAGTGGCATTTCCCTGTCGTTCAAAGGCGTGAAGGCGATCAACGACTTGTCCTTCGACGTGCGCAAGGGCGAGATCTGCGCGCTGATCGGCCCCAACGGCGCGGGCAAGAGTTCGCTGCTTAACGTACTGAACGGTGTGTACTGCCTTGATGCCGGCTCGATAGTCTTCGAGCAGCAGCCATTCAAGCGCATCGACCCGCTGAGCGCCGCGCGCAGGGGCATCGGTCGTACGTTCCAGAACAACGCGCTGTTCAAGAAAATGAGCGTGATCGACAACATCCTCACAGGCCTGTCCCGGCATCTGCGCAGCAGTTTCATTGAGCAGGCGCTGGGCTTGCCGAGAGCCCGCCGAGAAGCCGAAGACTTCCGCCAGCAGGCCCAGGGCATTCTCGAGCTCCTCGAACTGCAAGCCTGTCGCGACGTGCCGGTGGGCAATCTGTCCTACGGCCTGCAAAAGCGCGTGGAGCTGGGCCGCGCCTTGATCGCCGGCCCGCGCCTGTTGTTGCTCGACGAACCGATGGCCGGGATGAACGCTGAAGAAAAACAGGAAATGGCCCGGTTCATCGCCGACATCAACCGCGACCTCGGCACCACCGTGGTGCTGATCGAACACGACATGAGCGTGGTCATGGGTCTGTCCGACCACGTGGTGGTGCTTGATTACGGGCGTAAGGTCGGCGACGGCACGCCCGCCGAAGTGCAGGCCGATCCCGACGTGATCGCGGCGTATCTGGGAGTGGTGCACTGATGACGTTCTTCTTCGAAACCCTGCTCGGCGGCTTGCTCGCCGGGACCATGTATTCGCTGGTTGCCATTGGTTTTGTGCTGATCTACAAGGCCAGCGGTGTGTTCAATTTTGCCCAGGGTTCGATGCTCCTTTTCGCCGCGCTGACCTTCGTCAGCCTGCACGACCAGGGCGTGCCGTTCGCCTTGGCATTGTTGCTGAGCGTCGTGGTGATGATCATCGGCGCGTTGCTGATCGAGCGGCTGGTGCTGCGGCCATTGGTCAATCGCTCGCAGATCACCCTGTTCATGGCCACCCTCGGGCTGTCGTTCATCATTGAAGGCCTGGCCCAAGGCTTGATGGGTTCGCAGGTGCGGGCGCTGGATCTGGGCATCGACGACGTGCCGATTTTCATCGGCGGGTTGATGGTCAGCCAGTTCGATCTGATCGCCGCCGCAGCCGCCATCGTGCTGGTGACGGTGTTGGCGCTGCTGTTCAACAAGACCCGGATCGGCGTGTCCCTGCGCGCCGTGGCGGATGACACCACCGCCGCCTTGTCGATCGGTATCAACCTCAATCGTATCTGGCAGATCGTCTGGGCGGTGGCCGGCGTGGTCGGGCTGGTGGCCGGGTTGCTCTGGGGGGCGCGGCAAGGGGTGCAATTCTCCCTGTCGCTGGTGGTGCTCAAGGCCTTGCCGGTGTTGATCATTGGCGGCTTCACCTCGATCGGCGGGGCGATTGTCGGCGGGCTGATTGTCGGTGCGGCGGAGAACCTTGCCGAGGTCTACATCGGCCCGCTGATCGGCGGCGGCATCACGCCGTGGTTCGCTTACGTCCTGGCTTTGGCCTTCCTGTACATCCGTCCCGCCGGCCTGTTCGGCGAGCACGCCATCGAGCGAGTCTGAACTCATGTCGATTTCCCTTACCCGTGAAACCGCGCCATCGGTGTTGATCCAGCGGCGTGTGCCGTTTGGGTTGCCGGGCCTGTTGTTGATCGCTTTCGTGATCGTGCCGCTGACCGGCAACGACTATTGGCTGAATGCGATTTTGATTCCTTTTCTGGTGTTGTCCCTGGCCGGGCTCGGCCTCAACCTGCTGACCGGATACACCGGCCAGACCTCGGTCGGTGCGGCCGGGTTTATGGCGGTCGGCGCTTTCGCGACCTACGGTTTTCTGCTGCGTTTGCCGGAACTTGGTTTGCCGGTGGCACTGCTCGGTGGCGGATTGATCAGCGCCGTAGTGGGTTTCGTCTTCGGTCTGCCGAGTTCGCGGATAAAAGGCTTTTACCTGATGGTCACGACGCTGGCGGCGCAATTCTTCCTTGAGTGGCTGTTCGTCAAATTTCCCTGGTTCTACAACTACGGCTCCTCGGGGACCATCTCCGCACCGAAACTGGCGCTGTTTGGCCATGACCTCAATACCCCGGTCGGCCGTTATTTGCTGACGCTGACGACGGTGCTGCTGTTGACCTGGATTGCGATCAACCTGGTGAAAAGCCAGATCGGCCGCAACTGGATGGCGATCCGCGACATGGACACTGCCGCTGCCGTCATCGGCATCCCGGTGGTGCGCTACAAGCACCTGGCGTTCGCCGTCAGCTCGTTCTACCTCGGCATCGCCGGTGCGCTGTGGGCCTTCGCCTACCTGGGCACCGCCAGCGCCAGCAGCTTCGATATCAATCGGTCGTTCCAGATCCTCTTCATCATCATTATCGGTGGCATGGGCAGCATCGCCGGCAACTTCGTCGGCGCGGCGTTTATCAGCCTGCTGCCGATCCTGCTCAGCCACGCCGGGCAGGCCTTGTTCGGTGGAGCGGTGGACGCCGGGCAACTGCAAAACCTGCAAAAAATCATCTTCGGCGTACTGATCATCCTGTTCCTGATCAAGGAGCCGGAAGGCCTGATTCGCCTGCTGAACAACCTTCGTGAACGGCTGCGTCACTGGCCGCTGCGCTTCTGAATTCCTGACCTGGTAGAGAGACAACATGCGTGCATCCTTGAAACGTTCACTGGTCGGCGCCGCTCTGACGCTGGCAGTTCTCAGCAGCGCGGTACCGGTGGTCCAGGCTTCGCCGGACCAGCAATTCTTCCCGTTGGCCACTTACCGCGTCGGCGCCTACGCCTCCAGCGGCGTGCAGGTGTGGGCCGGGATGCTCGATTACCTGAACTACATCAACGAGGTGGAGGGCGGGATCAACGGCGTGAAACTGGTCTGGCAGGAATGCGAGACCGAATGGACGGCGGAGAAGGGTATCGAGTGCTATGAGCGCTTCAAGAAAGGCCTGGATGGCGCCCCGGTGGCGATCTATTCCCCCAACGGCGCCCCGGCGGCGTATGCCCTGAGTGAGCGGGCCGAGGTCGACAAGATCCCGCTGATCACCCTCGGCTACGGCCGCACCGAAGCCACCGACGGCACGGTGTTCCCCTACAACTTTCCGGTGATGCTGACCTTCTACAGCGAGGCGTCGAGCCTGATCAACTACATCGCCCAGCGCGAGGGCGGCTTCGACAAACTCAAGGGCAAGAAAATCGCCACGGTCTACCACGACTCGGCTTACGGTCGCGAAACCCTTGGCCCGCTGAAATTGCTGGCCGAGAAGTACGGTTTCGAAAACATCCAGATTCCGGTAGCGGATCCGGGCAACGAACAGTCGGCGCAATGGCGGCAGATTCGCCAGCTCAACCCGGACTGGGTATTCCTGCGCACCTGGGGTGTGTCGACGCCGGTGGCAGTGAAGACGGCTGCACGTTTCGGCTTCCCGGTGGACCACATCGTCGGCGACATCTGGGCCAGCTCCAGCGAAGACGTGTTGCCCGCAGGCGCCGCCGCCAAAGGTTATCTGGCGCTGACGCCATACCCGGCCGGCACGGATTTCGAGATCCACAAACGCCTCAAGCAATACATCCTCGACCAGGGTAAAAGCGACCTCAAGGACCTGAAGAATTTCGGCAGCGTCTACTACAACTCCGGGCTGGTGAATGCGGCGGTAATGGTCGAGGCGATCCGCACGGCGCAGGGCAAGTTTGGTAAACGTCCCTTGAATGGCGAAGAAGGTCGCTGGGGCCTGGAACACTTGAACATCGACGACGCTCGACTCAAGGGCATGGGCTACTTCGGGTTGATGCAAAACCTCAAGTTGTCCTGCAAGGATCACGAGGGCGGTGGTTCGGCGCGGGTCCAGCAGTGGGATGGCGCCAACTGGACGCTGATCAGCGACTGGATCCCGGCGGATCGCGCCTTGCTGCGGCCCTTGATCGATGAAAAATCAGCGGCGTTCGCCAAGGAAAAAGGCCTGACGCCACGTACCTGCAACGGGGATGAGTGAGCCATGAGCCAGGCCGTCAGCGACATTGCCGCCAATGACCTGTTGCAGGTCAAAGATATCGAAGTGATCTACGACGGCGCGATCCTCGCCGTGGCCGGGGTGTCGCTGACGGTGCCCAAGGGCGGCATCGTTGCATTGCTCGGGGCCAACGGCGCGGGCAAAAGCACCACGCTCAAGGCGATTTCCGGGCTGGTGCGCGCCGAGCGCGCCGAAGTCAGTCGCGGCAGCATCGAGTTTCTGGGGCGCGATACGGCGGGCGTCGATCCGAGCGTGCGGGTGCGCCAGGGCATGGTGCATGTGCTGGAAGGTCGACACGTGTTCGCGCAGTTGACCGTCGAGGACAACCTGCGCAGCGGCGGATTTGTCCGGCGCTTGAGTCGCCAGGACATGGCCCGGGATCTGGAGCGCATCTACGCCTGGTTCCCCCGGCTGAAAACCAGGCGCAAGACCCAGGCCGGGCTGACGTCCGGCGGTGAGCAGCAGATGGTCGCCATCGGCCGGGCGTTGATGACGCGTCCTACTTTGGTACTGCTAGATGAACCTTCCATGGGTTTGGCGCCTATTATCGTCCAGGAGATTTTCGAGATCATTGCCCAGCTCAATCGCGACGGGCAGGTGAGCTTCCTGATTGCCGAGCAAAACATTAATGTGGCGCTCAAGTACGCCTCCCACGCCTACGTGCTCGACACCGGGCGCGTCGTGTTGTCCGGCAGCGCCGAGGCACTGCTGGCGCGTGGCGATTTGCACGACTTTTACCTGGGCAAACACTGACCATGAGAACGCCATGAATCAAACCTCCAGCGGACAGGCGACCGACGCCATTCGCCACGCAGACATTCTGATCATCGGCGGCGGCCTCAGCGGCGCGATGCTGGCAGCGCAGTTGTTGCGTTTGCCCGGCCGGCGTTCACTGCTGGTGATCGAACCGCGCACCGAACTCGGCCGGGGCGAGGCCTACAGCGCAGTCGAGTTGGGCCATACGCTGAATGGCAACGCGGCGCGGATGAGCGTCGACCCGGACAACGCCGATGACCTGACCCAATGGCTGACCCAGTACATCGCGGCCGGTGGCTGGCCGGAGTCGGACCAGCAGCATGTACCAGTTAGTCAGTTGTTCCCGCCTCGGGGGATTTTCGGCCTGTACGTGCAGCAACGGCTGGCCGAAGCGCAAGCGGTTGGGGCGTTGAACGGTTCGAGTGTCGAGCATGTGCGGGCTGAAGTGGTTGACCTGCAAACCCTCGATGATTCAGTGCGGTTGACCCTGAGCGACGGTCAACGCTTGCAGGGGACTTTTGCGGTGCTGGCCACCGGGATGTTCCCCGCCGCCCGCACGCCGCAGACCGAGTCCAGCGGTTTGAATGCGGCAGCGCTTGACCCGTGGGATGTCGCCGCCATGCGGCAACTGGACCCGCAGTCCACGGTGCTGATCATCGGTTCGGGCCTGACCATGGTCGATGCGGTGGTGTCGCTGGAACAGGCCGGGCATCGCGGGCCGATTGAAGTGTTCTCCCGGCATGGGTTGCTGCCGCATGTGCGGCGCCAGCCACCGGCCTGGGTGGATTTCCTGGCCGAGGACCACAGCATTCGCTCACCGCGCCAGTTGTTGCACGAGCTGCGTCGGCATTGCCGGGACGCCATCGCCCAAGGCATCGACTGGCAATCACCGCTCGACACCGTGCGGGCGCACATCGGCCGGTTGTGGAGCCAGGCGACGGACGTGCAGCGCCGGCAATTCGTGCGACACGTGCGGCCGTGGTGGGAGAGTCATCACCACCGCTCGCCACCGCTGAGTGCCGAACTGGTGGCGCGACTGCACGGGGAACGACGGTTGCGGATTCAGGCCGCATCGTTCAAGGGGTTGCAGCCTTCTTCGAACGGTGAAGTGCGCATACGAATCCGACGCCGTGGCGAAGTCGAAACGGTGGTTGTCAGCGGCGCGGCGTTGATCAACTCCAGCGGCATCGAATATGACTGGCGCCGGGTCGCCCGACCGCTGCCACAACAGTTGCTGGCCCGTGGGCTGATCAGGCCGGGGCCGTTGGCGCTGGGGATTGCGGCGGTGGTAGACGGCGCGGTGCTGGACGCCGAGGGGCGGGTTGCCCGACGGTTGTTTGCCATGGGGCCGCCGTTGCGTGGCATGTGGTGGGAGAGTACGGCGGTGACGGACGTGGCGAGCCAGGCCAAGGCGTTGGCGGCGCGATTGGCTGGAGGCAAAACTAAACTCTAGCAAGAGAGTCTAGAGCCAGGCGAGAAACCTGTGGCGAGGGGGCTTGCTCGCGCTGGACTGCGCAGCAGTCCCCTTTCTGTCCGGGATAAGGGGCCGCGTCGCGACCCAACGAGAGCAGGCTCCTCGGGCTTTCATCCCATTCCACTCTCAACGCGGCGTACTGCCCGCCAGCTTGGATACCCACGAAATGTTAGCGTTCTGCGCCCAATACAACATCGTTGCCGATGTGGAAGTGATCGCCATGAGCGAGATCAACGAGGCGTTCGAGCGATTGGAGAAAGGCGAGGTACTTTATCGGTTTGTGGTGGATATGCAGCAGGGGCTTTAAGCGGCCTGGGGATGCGTGTCTCTCATCGTAGCCTTCTATCTCTTACTCAAGACGTATCAGGAATCGGAATCCCATGAAAGCACTGATCTTCGGCGCCACCGGCATGGTCGGCCAAGGTGTACTGCGCGAAAGCCTGCTCGCGGCAGATGTCGAGCAGGTGGTTGTCGTCGGCCGAACGCCGGTCGAAACGACGGACCCCAAGCTGCAATCGCTGGTGGTGCCGGACTTGACCCGGCCAAGCGCAGTCGAAGGGCAGCTGCAAGGCTTCGACGCCTGCTTTTTCTGCCTGGGCGTTTCATCGTCCGGGATGGATGAAACGCAGTATTCACGCCTCACCTACGACCTCACCCTGGCAGTGGCCGAGGTGTTGGCGCGGCTCAATCCGAACATGACCTTTGTGTATGTTTCGGGCGCCGGTACTGATAGTTCCGAAAAGGGCAAGAGCATGTGGGCGCGGGTCAAGGGGCGTACCGAGAATGCGCTGCTGCGCTTGCCGTTCAAAGCGGTTTACCTGTTTCGACCAGGGGTGATCCAGCCGTTGAATGGCGCGGTGTCCAAGACCTCGGCATATCGCTGGACTTATATCGTGATGGGGCCGTTATTGCCGCTGTTGCGCAGGCTGTTTCCCCGGCACGTCCTGACTACCGTTTCGGTCGGGCGGGCGATGTTGGGGGTTGCTCGGCATGGCGCGGCGATTGCGGTGCTGGAAGCGCCGGATATTCAGGCAGCGGCGCTCAGGGGTTAGTGAACCGGGCGCCGAACTCCTGTGGGAGCGAGCCTGCTCGCGAAAGTGGAGTGTCAGGTAAGGTTGATGTGGTGTGTGATGGCCTCTTCGCGAGCAGGCTCGCTCCCACAGGGGAGTTGTGGTGTTTGGGAGGGGGCATGCGTTATTGAGCATTTCGATCAAGCTCTCGGGCCAGATTGTTTCGTGTGTTTGCTGCAATTGGGGGACGGCCACCATTTGTGCTCGGTCATTAGCTTGGTGACGAGGAGTCTGGCGGCGTTGCGTGGGCGTTTTACCAGATACTACTAGTTGTTCTAGGAGTTTCCCTATCGTATTAGGGGAATAAGTACTCTACTTTTGCGCCAGTTGAAGTTTGAATCGTACTAGTTTATTGAGCGAATTTGAACATGGGATCGCTTTATTAACCATTAGAGAGTTTTTTATGGACTATGACTATACTCCGCTTGAAGATTTACTGCCGGCGCCGATTATCACTCCGTCGCAAGCCGGCGCTGTTCGCCTTAGGGATATAGTTGACGGTAATGGTTTTATCGTTGTCGATGCTTATCCAGGCATCGATGTGGGGCAGTATGTAAGCATGTGGATTACCGGTTCCGGTATATCGGGATCGGGCGCTTATGTCGAGGACGTCAACGAGCCAGTTAAGGGGGCGATTCATCCTAATTTGGCCAATGCAGATAAGGTTTATGTCCATTATGTCGTTAAGTCGGCCAAACAAGGCGGCGTGGTACTGTTTAGCTCCAAGAGAAATGAGTACAAAGTAGATAGATCTAACTGAGCTTGATGGCCCGGTTCCAAGGATCTTCGCAGTATTCGCTGCAAAGGACTTCGCCGAAGCCCGTTTTGCCGGACCTTTGAATGGTTGGGTTAATAACTCGATTGTTTGAAGGTCGCTTGCCGTGTGACCAGGGCAGCTCCACAGGGGATATGGGTGCTTGGGGGATCTCAGGCGTTTCCCAGCATTTCGATCAATCGTTCTGGCCAGACCGTTTCGCTGGTTTCTTTCAATTCGGCGACGGACCACCATTTGTGTTCGGTCATGACCAGGGCTTCATCGGCAGTCCAGCCATCGCGTGAAAGCTGTTCGCCATCGGCGCGGACGACGAAATAGTGCTCAACGGACAACACGGTCTCACCGCTGGGTAGCATCATCGTAAAGTTGCGCTCGGCTACGCAGGTGCCGACATTGTTGACCTGCAACCCCGTTTCTTCGAGCAACTCGCGAATCGCCGCCGCTTCAAAGCTTTCACCTTCCTCGACACCGCCCCCAGGCGTCGCCCAATAGTCGCGACCGTTCAGGGCATCACCCAGGTGCTGAAAACGAAACAGCAGCACCTGGCTGGAGGGATTGATGACGAGTAGCCTTGCTGCGTTGCGTTGGCGCATGAGCCGTTTCTCCATCCCTGGAAAGTGCCAGGAGGGCATGTGTGACGAGGTGGCAAGCCCGCTCGCCACAAATCCTGTGTACGTCCGTTGTTACGCAACCACCTGATAACAGGGTACATACGCTGCGCCACCCGGCAGTTTCATTCGGTGCTGCGCAACGAAAGCCTTGAGCAGTTGATCCAGCGGTTGCATCACCGCCGCGTCGCCACGGATCTGATACGGCCCGTGTTCTTCGATCAGCCGAATACCCTTGTCCTTGACGTTGCCGGCAACGATGCCGGAGAACGCCCGGCGCAGGTTGGCGGCGAGTTCGTGGGCTGGCAGTTGGCGGCTCAGCTGCAGGCTGGCCATGTTTTCGTGGGTCGGGTCGAACGGGCGCTGGAAGCCCTCGTCGATCTTCAGCAGCCAGTTGAAATGGAACGCGTCGTTGCGCTCGCGGCGGAACTGCTTGACCTCTTTCAGGCCTGCGGTCATCTGCCGTGCCACTTCTGCCGGGTCGTCGATAATGATCGTGTAATGCTGCTTCGCCGCTTCACCCAGGGTGGCGCCGACGAACGCGTCCAGTTGCTCAAGGTACGGCGCCGCATGTTTCGGCCCGGTAAGGACGACCGGGAAGGGCAGGCCTTCGTTGTCCGGGTGCATCAGGATGCCCAGCAGGTACAGGAATTCCTCGGCAGTACCGGCGCCGCCCGGGAAGATGATGATGCCGTGGCCGACGCGGACAAAAGCTTCCAGGCGTTTTTCGATGTCCGGCAGGATCACCAGTTCGTTGACGATCGGGTTTGGCGCTTCGGCGGCGATGATCCCTGGTTCGGTCAGGCCCAGGTAGCGGCCGCCGTGGATGCGCTGCTTGGCGTGGGCAATGGTCGCGCCCTTCATTGGGCCTTTCATCACGCCGGGGCCGCAACCGGTGCAGATGTCCAGGCTGCGCAGGCCCAGTTCGTGGCCGACTTTCTTGGTGTATTTGTATTCTTCGGTGTTGATCGAGTGGCCGCCCCAGCACACGACGATCTTCGGCTCGACGCCGGGGCGCAGGGTGCGGGCGTTGCGCAACAGGTGGAAGACGTAGTCGCTGATGCCCTGGGAGGTGCTCAGGTCGATGCGTTGGGCATCGAGTTCGTTTTCGGTGTAGACGATGTCGCGCAAGGCGCTGAACAACATTTCACGGGTGCTGGCGATCATTTCGCCGTCGACGAAGGCGTCGGCCGGGGCGTTCAGCAGTTCCAGGCGTACGCCGCGGTCTTGCTGGTGAATACGGATTTCGAAGTCCTTGTAGGCTTCGAGGATGGTCTTGGCGTTATCAACGTGGGCGCCGGTGTTGAGGATGGCCAGGGCGCACTGGCGGAAAAGGGTGTAGGTGCTGCCGGAACCGGCTTCGCTCAGTTGCTGAACTTCACGTTGGGACAGGGTTTCCAGGCTGCCTTTGGGGCTTACCGAAGCGTTGATTACTTGTCGTTGGGACATTCAATGATCCTTAAAACGATGCCATTCATAGAGGAGGAGCGACTGGCATTCGAATAATATGTATCCATGAAAGAAGATGGCACGAACTGCGGTGTCTCGCCATGTTCTCCTTTTGATGATGAAAAGATGAAAAGGAGCCCCAGCATAGCTAAATCCTGCGATGAGGCGATAATGCCCCGCATTCTTTATTGCCCACTGACTCAAGGACGCTAGCCAAGATGTTTGAAATCCAGCCGATGAATGCCGAAACCTTCCGACGCCAGACCCGGCGCAGCACGGTGATCATCGCCCTGATTTTCCTGGCGCTGGCGATGGTGCTGTCGACCGCGGCGGTGGCGCTGTTCGGCGAACCCGGCGGCGACAACCTGCGCTTCAACGTTGGCGGCGTGTTTGTCGCGGTGCTGCTGATGGCGGCGCTGATGCGCGGCAAGTTCTGGAGCCAGGCGTGGATGGCCCCAGCCGTCTACGGCTGGCGGCTCAAGCGCAGCCTGATGAGCGTCACCAACGTCATGCACCAGGTGACGGCGGCGGTGGAGAAGGACGATCCGAGCGCCATGAAGCTGCTGCGTTTCTATCATCTGGGGTTGAGCCAGATGCATGAGCTAGACGCAAACTCCAGCGATCACAGCCAGTTGACCCGCGAGATGGATCAGCACAAGGCGCGGATGGAAGCGTTGGGCCTCGACATTGAGCAGACGCAATTGAACCCGACATGGCTTGAAGCGGTGAAGCAGTCGTCCCGGTAACGACTATAGTGGGGGCTGAGGTCGGGCATGGATCGGCCGATCTCTTGGTCAAGGAGGCGACCAGGAAGCATCGCCTCTTCATCACAAATCAGGGAATGTCATGGGGCATCCGTCAGTCAAAGTGCGTATTGAAAGCCTTCAGCCAACGGCGTCCTTGCTGGCCGAGCAGGTCGAGGCCAAGCTCAAGGTTCGTTATGCCGTGGTTTTGTTGGTCGCGGTGTGCCTGTCCATGTCCGCCATAGCGATTTGGGAAGGCTGGAATTCGCGTCAGTACCATCTGCATGACCAGGAAGTGGCGATGTCCAACCTCGCCCAAACCCTCGCGTCTCAGGCGCAGTCAACGATCAAACAGGCCGACACGTTGCTGTTTACCCTGGTCGATCGCGTTGAAAAGGACGGGATGGGTCAGGCACCGTATACCCGAATACAAAGTCTGCTGAGTGCGCAACGCAGTGAGCTGTCCCAGCTCCATGGTTTGTTTATCTACGACGAAAACGGGCGTTGGCTCGTCAACTCCAACGGCGCCATTGTGCCAAATGCCAATAACGCTGACCGTGAGTACTTTATCTTCCATCGTGACCATACCGACCGTGGCCCGCATATCGGTCCGTCGATAAAGAGTCGTTCGACCGACGAGTGGATCATGACGGTGTCGAGAAGGATCAATCATTCCGACGGCAGCTTCGCCGGTGTGGCGTTGGCAACGATTTATCTCAATCATTTCCTCGCGCTGTACGACAGTATCGACCTGGGCAACAACGGCGCGATCAACCTGATTGCGGACAACGGCACCATCGTTGTGCGTCGGCCCTTCAACGAAGCCGAAGTCGGCACCAGCGTTGCCAACGGGCCGTTGTTTACCCAGTTTCTACCCGGTGCCAGCTCGGGGACGGCAACGTTCAAGTCGGTGATCGATGGCGTTGAGCGGGTGCTCGGATTTCGACGGGTGAGTGGTTATCCGCTGATCGTCTCCGCAGCCCTCAACAAGGAGGAAGTGCTGGACGGCTGGCGGCAGGAGTCCATGAACAGTGCGATTATCGTGTCACTGCTGCTGGCGTTCCTTGGTGCGCTCGGTTATCGGCTCATTCGGGTCATGAAGCAACAGAATCACATTCAAAGTGAACTGCTGGGGGCCCAGGAAAAACTCATCGAAGTTAACCGCAGTCTGGAACTGCTGGCCCTCGAAGATGCGCTGACCGGACTGTCCAATCGGCGTCAGTTCGATCTGTTCATGGTGGCGGAAATGGGCCGCTCCCGGCGCAGCCAGACCGGTCTTGCGCTACTGATGATCGATGTCGATCACTTCAAACTGTTCAACGATCTCTACGGGCATTTGGCCGGTGATGAGTGCTTGCGCAATATCAGCGCCATCATCAAAGACAACATCAAGCGCCCCGCAGACCTGGCGGCGCGTTATGGCGGTGAAGAGTTTGCGGTGGTGCTGCCCGGCACTGACTACGTCGGGGCTTTCCTGGTGGCGGAAAAAATCCGTCGTGCGGTTCAACTGGCGGGTATCAAGCACACTGACAGTGCCGAAGGGACGGTGACGGTCAGCCTGGGTGTCTGCGCCTACGACCCGGCGTCGCAAGCCACCTCCGACGATTTGATCGGCGCCGCCGACAAGGCGTTGTACGTGGCCAAGGCCAGTGGCCGGAACATGAGCGTCATCGCCAACTGAGTTCAGACAAAGCGCTCGTAGCCTTGCTCCTGCAGTGAACAGTGCCGATCACAACGGTGCAGGTAGCGCGGCATCCGAGCTCACGTTGCCCGACGCAACCTCCACAACTGGAACAGCCGAATGTAAACCACCAGATTAACCGCCAGCACCACGCTGCCCAGCACCAGTTGAATCGTCGGTGTCAGTCCGGCCGGGTAAATGACCGGCAAAACGTAATGCTCGACGAAACCGCCGCCATAAACGGTTTGCCCGGCGGCCTCGCGCATCAGGTTTTCCCAATAGGTCAGCGGGCAGGTCAGGTGAAAGACTTCCACGATCACACCCCACGCGGCGGCGGGCAGGTGCCACCAGATCAGGTGGCGCCATTTGAGCACCAGCAGCCCGCCAAACAGCACGAACAGAATGAACAACAGGTGAAACAGCACCAGTCCGTCCGCGGCGATTCGGTAAAGCATGTCGACTCCCTGACTTTTTAAGTGAATCGCTGCATGTTACTCGGGCTGGTGGCCTGCGCTCTATCGATTCAATGCGCCCAGTACGTCTTTCAAACGCGCCACGGTGGTTTCGCCACTGCGTTGCATGGGCGCGCGCAGTTCGTCGTCGATCAAGCCTTGCAGGGCCAGGGCGGTTTTTACCGGGGCGGGGTTGGGTTCGATAAACAGGCTCTGGATCAGTGGCAGCAACCGGAAGAATGTCGTTCGGCCAGTCGCGAGCTGGTTGTCGCGAATCTGTCGGTACAGCGCCACAAACAGCTCGGGATGCACATGGGCCGAGGCGGCGATCGCGCCTGTCGCTCCGAGGCACAAGGCGTTGAAGATTTGCGGGTCTTCGCCGCACAGTACGTCAACCTTGCCACTGGCCAGCAGTGCCAGGGTCGTCGCCTGATTGCCGCCGCAATCCTTGATTGCAACGATCCGCTCATGAGCGACGATGCTGAGCAAGGTCGCTTGCTCGAACGCCACGCCGGTACGGTAGGGGATGTCGTAGAGAATGACCGGCACGCTGGAGGCGTCGGCGACAGTCTTGAAAAAGGCTTCGAGGCCCGCTTGGGACGGACGGATGTAATACGGCGGCGGCACGAGCAGGCCGGCCAGGGGCCGTTTCAGGATTTCGTTCTGGAACTGCAGCAACTCGGTCAGGTTGTTGCCGGCCAGACCCATGATCACCCGCTCGGCGGGCACCAACTCAAGCACAGCGTCGAGCACCGCCAGTTGCTCATGTTTGCCCAGCGCCGCGGCTTCCCCGGTGGTGCCACAGACCACAACGCCATCCACGCCGTTTTCCAACAGATGGCTGACCAGCCGCCGCAACCCGACGAAGTCGATGGCGCCGTGGTGAAACGGCGTGACGAGAGGGACCCAGATACCTTGAAACGATGACATGTTACTTCTCCTGAAGGTTGACCGATGTCGTCACCGTCAGAAGCGCAGAAGGAAAGTAAGCAGGGGAAGGGTGCCCGTCGCGCTCAATGTCCTGTCAGCTCATCTGACGGGACAGCGCGCCCCGGTCACATGAGCGACTGTTTCTTCGATTTGAGGGTGTTCGCAACGCAACCTTGCGCCTTGGCATTCAAGCCACTGACGATAGAGTTGAGGTTGAAGGTTGCGGACATGTTGCTGACACCCTGATTGAGGCGCCCAGTTTTAAAAGGCTGCGCGCGGTTTGTCAATTGCCTTGTCAATCCCGGAAATCGCCGAACTCGGCGCACATCCGCCCGTTGTGCTTGGCCTGATACAGCAGCTTGTCGACCTGTTCGACGAAATTCAGTGCGCTATCACCCAGGTGTACGACGGTGGTGCCAACGCCGAGGCTCAGGGTCACCAGCGCTGAAACCGACGAAAACTCATGGGGAATGTGCTGCTGGCGAATCAAGTGCAGGCATTTGCGCGCCACCAGCCTGGCGGACTCGGCATCGGTTTCCGGCAGCAGCCAGACGAACTCTTCGCCGCCGATCCGGGCGATGAAATCCCGTGGCCGGTTGGCGGCCAGGGACAAGGTTTGCGCCACGCGCCGCAGGCATTCGTCACCCTGGATGTGGCCGTAGTGATCGTTGTACTGCTTGAAGTAGTCGATATCCAGAATCAACAGCGACAGCGGTAGCCCGGTGCGCTGGGCGTTGCTCCATTCGCGTTCCAGCACGGTGTCGAACATGCGCCGGTTGGCGATGCCGGTGAGGCCGTCCTGGAACGAATATTCTTCGAGCTGTTTCTGCAGGCGAATCAGGTGTTCTTCGGTTTTCTTGCGCTCGCTGATGTCGAACATGAAGCCCACCAGCGCCTCCACCTCACCGTCCTTGCGCACCACGTGCACCACATCGCGAATCCACACGTAGTCGCCGTTTTCGGTCAACGCGCGATAGTCGGCCTCATGGTCGACACCGGCCCGCGATTGCGACACGCAGAAGTCCACGACGTAGTCGCGGTCATCCGGGTGCATGCGCTCGACCCAGTCATTGACCGAGGTCCAACTGTCCTGCTTCCAGCCCAGCACGCTTTCGATTTGCGGGCCGATGTAGCTGAACGTCATGGTTTTCCAGTCGATCCGCCAAGGAATCGCCTTGGTCGACTCAAGCAGGGTTTTGTAGACATCGCTGTCGGTATCGACGGAACTCATAAAGGGCAGGCCTCAAGGAGAAATTCAGGGCCATCATGTTGATACTGCGGTGGCGAAGCAAGCCGGCAGCCGATGAAAGGCAGCGCAACAGGGCCGTGACGCGATGTGTAGCAGCTGGCGAAGCCTGCGTTCGGTCCGAACGCGGCCCGAACCGAACGCAGGCTTCGCCAGCTGCTACAAAGAGCGTGTTTCTCCTGCGATCTTCTGAGCTGAGCGGTATTAGGGCAACAGGCTCTCCTTGAAAGTGCGCAAGATTGTTCAAGCCTTCGGCGGCGTCTGCTGGCACAGTTGTTGGTCTTTCCATGGGTTGTAGAGCGTTATGTCGAATTCACTCATGCCGCGCACTGCCTTTCTGCGGGGCGCGGCGGCGATCATGCCGCTGTCCCTGGCCACCGCACCCTGGGGGCTGCTGGCCGGTTCCATGGCCATCGAGGCCAACCTCACGCCCCTGCAAGGTCAGGGCTTGTCGAGCATCGTGTTTGCCGGTGCCGCGCAACTGGTGGCGATCGGCATGCTCAAGGGCGGGGCCGGGGTCTTTTCGATCCTGCTGACCACGCTGCTGCTGACCTCCCAGCATTTGCTGTACGGGATGAGCATGCGTTCGGTGATTTCACCGTTGCCGGGTCGCTGGCGGGCGGGGTTGGGCTTTTTGCTCACCGACGAGTTGTTCGCCCTGACCAGCCAGCACGACAAACAGCAGTTCAACCGCTGGTACGCCTTGGGCGTGGGGCTGACGTTCTACATTGCCTGGAACCTCTTCACCCTGGCCGGCATCGTGCTCGGCAGCAGCATTCCGGGCCTGGAACATCTGGGGCTGGACTTCTCCATCGCGGCGACCTTTATCGCCCTGATTACACCCGTGGTGCGTAACGTGCCGACGGTGGTCTGTGTGGCGGTGTCGCTGTTCTGTTCGGTGCTGTTCAGCTATTGGCAATGGGGCTCGGCCCTGGTGCTGTCGGGGCTGGCGGGCATGACCGCCGGGTTTATCTGCAACAAGCTGTATGCGGGGCGTACATGATCGTTTGGGCAGTGATTATCGGCATGGGCGTGTTGGTGTTTCTGAACCGCTACGTGTTTCTTGAGCCGCGATTGCCAGTGCGCTTGAGCAGCAATGCGCGGCAGTTTCTCGGGTTTGCGGTGCCGGGCATGCTCACGGCCATCTGCGGGCCGATTGTGTTTATGCCGGACAAACAATTGAACCGGCAGTGGGACAACCCTTATTTGCTCAGTTCGCTGGTGGCGGTGGGGCTGGTGCTTTATACCCGTAACACGCTACTCAGCATGCTGTTGAGCATGGGCTTCTTCTTTTTGCTGCGCTGGTGGCTGTAGGCCGGGGTGGCGAAACTGTTCTACGCTTAAAGCTGATATCTGATCGCTTCAGGAAGAGAGGTGGACATGGCAACCGATCCAAAACAGCCGGACCTGGATGAAGGCACGGATGAGCCGAGCGAAGAAGAGATTGAGCGCCAGAGACGCTCGACGCCGGACTGGAAGCATCCTGACGACGGTAAAGAACTGTCAGATCGCGACGTAGAAATTCCGCTTAAACCTTAAAGTCAAAAGATCGCAGCCTTCGGGGATTGTGTTTCTATGTAGGAGCTGCCGAAGGCTGCGATCTTTTAAGCAGCATCAAATCGCTTCATTCCAGCGTATTTGCGTAATACCCAATTGCAACGCTTTGTCCCGCGCGGTTTCGAGGTTGGTGTAGGAGGCAATCTTGTGGCCGGATTCGGGATAAGCGTGTGCCGAGGCCGAATGAATTGCCTGCACATCGGAAAACCCCACCGCCAGTTTGAAAAAGTGCCGGCGCACACCGTCGAGCAGATAATGCACGGCATAAGGAACAAGTTCGCTCATGTATTCCTCCTGAAGCCAGCCAAAACTTTGGCCCAGTCGTCGAATAGGGAACTTAGAGGGATCTGCGGTATTGGCGTCATGCAGAAATGGCTCTCCTGAAAAAGAAGCTGGTTGAGCCTCTTTATTCAGAGTGTTTCCGTTCAGGGTTCGTTCAGTTCTTATGCAGTATTCGCCCGCAAGCATTGCCCTGGTGTCCTGTCTCGCAAATAGTGTTCCTTTTTAACGGCGTCTGTTGCCGTCATGCTGAGTTGCCGCTCCTCGCCATCACTGGCGATGACTCGTCGCGGCGCCTTGCCTGACGACGACAGCCACTCGTCAAAAGAGCAACGTATTTGTGAGACAGGACACTAGACGTCTTCCCGCTGAGGGAAGTCGGGATGCGCGGCTCGATAACCGAGTGTTTTATCGATCCAGGCATTAAGTTCATTCACCATCACCGGCGGCTTGCCCGGATAGTGTTGCAGGGTTGAGCGCAGCGTGCTGTTGATGTCAGCGATTGAGCGCAGGTTTCGAGTCTTTATGTAATGGCTGATAAAGCAGTCGAGTTGCAAACGTTCTGTCATCGAAAGGTAGACACACTCCAGCCCGCCGACTTGATGGGTTGCAAAATCGTCGCGCACTGGTTTCTCTGCAAGGTATATAAAAGTTGTCGGGATTTCTTTGGGTTGCTGACTCTTTGGGCAATTGGGCGATGCTTATGGAAATACGGCGCGCATGCTATCTGTAGTCATTCTGAATGTAGGTATGACGGTTGAAATGTCAAACCAGCGGTTGATGCGCAAAATGGCCGCGCTTATATCAGTGTCTCGTTACTGAAACACTCGATGTACGTTTGAGTTTTCAATTTTTACAGGCAGGTTCATCAGGCGCCGGCTGAAGATTTTCAGCCTTATCTGCGTCAGATGACATGCGCCCGCTGCAACTCGGTCAATGCCAACGCCTTGAGTCGTGCGAGCAACGGATCGCGCCGATCACGGGGATGGGCCAGGTCTACCGCCAGTTCCTGGCGAATGCTGCTCGGGCGATTGTCCATCACCAGCACCCGGTCACTCAGGTACAGCGCTTCATCGACATCATGGGTCACCAGCAGCAGGGCGATGGCGTGGCGCTCGGCCAGTTGCAGCAGCAGGTCCTGGAGTTTCATCCGGGTGAAGGCGTCGACCGCGCTGAACGGTTCGTCCAACAACAGCACCTGCGGGCGTGAATACAAGCCGCGAGCAATCGCCACCCGTTGTGCCATGCCGCCGGACAAGGCCTTGGGCAATGCCTGGGCGAAACCGCCGAGGCCGACTTCTTCGATCAGTTGCGCGACCCAGGCCTTGTCGTAATGACTGTCGGCGCTAAAACCGATGTTTTGTTCCACCGTCAGCCACGGCATCAGCCGCGGTTCCTGGAACACAAACGCCACTTCGCCGGCATTGTTGCGCAACTCACCCTGAAAATCTTTCTCCAGCCCGGCAACGATTCGCAGCAGCGTGCTTTTGCCGCAACCGCTGGGGCCCAGCAAGCTGACGGCTTCCAGGGCCGCAATTGCAGGTGAATGTTGTTGAGCACGGTGGTGGCGGCGAAAGTTTTGCGCTCCACCCGAATGTCCAGCAGGTGTTCGGTCATGGCTCAACCCTCTGCGCTTTGGCCGTTGAACGTGTCGCGCCAGGCCAGGAAGCGTTTCTCCAGGCCGGCGAGGATGCCGTCGCTGAGTTTGCCCAGTACCGCCAGCACGATGATGGCGGCCAGGACGATGTCCGGACGTGAGGTTTCGCGGCCGTCACTGAGCAGATAGCCCAGGCCTTTGGTCGCGGCGATCAGTTCGGCGGCCACCAGAAACATCCAGGCCAGGCTCATGCCACTGCGCAGTCCGGTGAACAGGCCGGGCAGGGCGGCGGGCAACAAAATCCGCCGCACCAGCCGGCCCCGACTGAAACCATACATCTGCCCGACTTCCACCAGTTTGCGGTCGATGTCGCGGATCGCCGCGACGCCGTTGAGGTACACCGGGAAGAAGGCGCCGATGGCGATCAGGACGATTTTCGAGGTCTCGTCGATGCCCAGCCATAGCAGCAACAGCGGCACCCAGGCCAGGCTCGGAATCGAACGCAGACCGGCGAAGGTCGGCTCCAGATACGCTTCGGCTTCGCGGCTCAAACCGACCCACGCGGCAAACACCAAGGCCAGGCTCGCGCCGATGGCGAACCCCGGCAGCACCCGCAACAGACTGGCGCTGATGTGCTTCCATAGCGCGCCTTCAGCCAGATCATTCAGGGTCAGGGCCACGTCGCTGGGGGCGGGCATTTGGTAGGCAGGCAACCAGCCGATGCGTACGACGAATTCCAGCACGATGATGATCAGCATCGGCAGGGCGAGACCTTTGAGGCGTCGTTTCCAGGCGTTGCCCAGGCGACGCGGTGCGGGCAATGCCAGAGGGGCGGGGAGGTTTTTGCTTTTGCTGGTCATGGTTTTCTCCAGACAAGATCAAAAGATCGCAGCCTGCGGCAGCTCCTACAGTGGGATATGCGTTCCCCTGTAGGAGCTGCCGCAGGCTGCGATCTTTGCTTTTATTGACGACCGGTGTCGATCAGTTGATCAATGACCTGGTCGACATTCACCCCACGGCGAACCAGTTCTTCGGACACCAGAATCGGCGCCGCTGCCTTGGAGGCGAGCACATCCCTGGCGGTCAATTGCGGGCTGCTCAGGTCGGTTCGCGACAGTTGCAGTTTGGCCACTTCCAGCGGCAGGCCGGATTCGCTGGCGAGCAGTTTCGCCAGTTCTTCCGGGTTTTCAACCGCCCATTCCCGCGCCTGTTCATAGGCGTTGAGCACGGTTTTAATGGTTTCCGGGTGTTCCCTGGCGTAGCTGTCAGTGACGCTGACCACGCCGTAACTGTTGAAGCTGGTGTTGCGATAGAGCAAGCGGGATCCGGCCTGTACCTGGCTGGCGGCCATGTGCGGGTCAAGCCCGGCCCAGGCGTCGACGTCACCTTTTTCCAGCGCGGTGCGACCATCCGGATGCTGCAAGTGCACCAGTTCCACATCGTCCTTGCTCAAGCCTGCCTGTTGCAGGCTACGCAACGTAAACAGGTACGGATCGGTGCCTTTGGTGGCGGCGATTTTCTTGCCTTTCAGATCGGCCACGGTCTTGTAGGGCGAATCCTTGCGCACCACCAACGCGGTCCATTCGGCGCGACTGTAAACGTACACCGACTTGATCGGGCTGCCGTTGGCCCGACTCAGCACAGCCGCGAGGCTGGCGGAGGAGGCGAAGTCAACGCCACCACTGTTCAGGTATTCCAGAGAGCGGTTGCTGCCTTGGCTCAGCACCCAGCCGACTTGCGTCCGGGGCAGGGCTTTTTCCAGGAAGCCGAAGTGCTTGAGCACCAGGCTGACTGGCGAGTAATAGGCGTAATCCAGATGCACTTCGGCCGGTGTCGTTTCGGCGGCCTGGGCCAGGGGTTGCAGGCCCAGGGCCAACGCGACGGCGCTGATCAGATACCTGGCTTTGGGAAAGTGGAAGAGGGGGTTCATGGGCGCAACTCCGGCAAGGCAACGGGATTCTTATGTCCTGATTATTGGTTTTTATGAATGCTTCCTGCATAAAAGGAATATTGCAGGCTCTGTGCCATATGTTGGATTTCACTGTTTACGAGGCTTTTTGGAATTTTTTAGGGGATTCGATGTGCGCAACGAGACAGTCTGTTGCGCCGCTGTTGCCGGGCAAACACTGACCGTTACGGGTCATGAGCTTATGCATAAATAGAATTTAAAAAGCTTTCTATAAGAGCGTTATGGTCTATCGGAACAACACCTCCGGAGCCTCCGATGAACCTGTCCCGTTTCCTGCGCAGCCTGCTGACCAGCGCGCTGCTTGCTGCACCATTTGCCTACGCCGCCGATCCCGTCGTCTTGCATATCGGTGACCAGAACTACTACAACGTCCGCGCCTCGGTGGAGGCTTCAGGGGTGTTGGAAGGAGCGCTTTATACCGTCGACTGGAAACACTTCCAGGCCGCCGCACCGCTGGCTGAAGCGCTGAACACCGGCGCGCTGGACCTGGGCTTTCTCGGCGATTCGGGCTTTCTGTTCCTCGCCGCCAAGCAAGCGCCGGTGAAGCTGATTGGCGTGTCACGGCAGAACCCGGACACCATCGCCTTGTTGGTGCCCAAGGACTCACCGGTCAAAACCATCGCCGACCTCAAGGGCAAGAAAGTCGCCTATTGGCCCGGCGCGTGGAGCCAGCAACTGACCTTGCGTGCCCTGGAGAACGCCGACCTGCCGGACGACTACGTCGACTTCATCAAGCTGATGCCGATCGACGCTGCGGCAGCGTTGCCCCAAGGCAGCATTGACGCGTTTCCGATTTGGGAACCGTACATTTCCCAGCAGATTCTGTTCTCCGGCGCCCGGCCGATTCTGACTGCCAAAAACCTGATGCCCGGCCTTAGTGCGATTGCGGCCTCGACGCCTTCAATCGACAGTAAACGCGAAGCCATCGCCGACTTCCTCGGGCGCCTGAAAAAGGCCCGGGCCTGGGTCGACAACCACACCGACGAATATGCCGACCTCTGGGCGAAGAAAGCCAACCTCGATCAGGACGTCTCACGCCATTGGTTGCGCCAGGCACACATGAGCGTCGGCCCGGTCGATCAGCAAGCGGCGGCGGACTTGCAGAGCACCGCGGACTTCCTGTTCAAGGTCAAGGCACTGCCGGCAGCACTGGCGACGGCACCGATTATCGACCGTTCGTTCCAGCAGGCGTTGGCGCAGTAATCCGTGAGCACTTGAACCAAAACTGTGTACCCTGATCCAACCTGAGCCCGCAGGCACCTGCGGGTCCATTGGAGGATCACCGGGCGAGGGGTTTTTGCCATTAACGTGACGACCGCAACGGTCTGGCCCAAGGCAAAACATGACGCAACTGTTCAAGGTTCTATCGGCGCTCACCCTGGTTGTCGGGCTGGCGGGCTGTATCGCGGCTCCGATCGAGATGACGCCCCAGACGCAACAGCGCCTGCAAGCGCAGCCGCCGATCCGTTTTCTGCTGACTTTCGATGACGGCCCCAGTGCATCGAGCTTCTGGAACCCGACCGATACCGTGCTCGACAGCCTCGCGCAAAACCCGGTGCAGCCGAACATCAAAGCGGTGTTCTTTGTGCAGACCGGCGCGCCACGGGCCGGCGACAGCGACATCGGTCGCCGGGTCATGCATCGCGAGCATGCCGAGGGGCAAATCCTCGGTTTTCACACCGCCACCCACTGGCACACCAATCATCGCTCGCTGAGTCCTGAAGATCTGGAACAGTCACTGACCAAAGGCAGTGCCGACATCGCCGCGATCACCGGGGCGCCGCCGACCCTGGTGCGTCCGCCGTTCTGGAATTACGACAAACGCACCTTCGCCGCGTATCAGCAACATGGCATGCACGTGTTGTTGACCGACCTGAGCGCCAATGACGGCAAGATCTGGGGCTTCAACGCCAGCCCCCGGCGACGGGCGAACATGCTGCGTCAGCTCTCGGAAGTCCGTGAGCGTATTGCCCAGGGTGAACTGCCGACAGTCGACGGGGTGATTCCGGTGGTGGTGACTTTCCACGACCTCAATCGCTACACCGCCCGGCACACCCGCGAATACCTGCAAATCCTGCTCGACAGCGCCAGCGCTACCGGGGTGAAAACCGCGCCGAAGCCGTTTTATGACGATCAAGCCCAGTTGCTCCGAGCGGCGATGGCCCGTACGGTCACCGAAAGTTCAGAACCGGTCCGTTTGCCGGGGATCTGGAACTGGTTTTGGGATGGGGATAGCCATTGAAATTTGCCAAAGTGAGACGCAGATAACACTTATTGTTGGTATTCGCGGGCGCAAAAAGGAAAGCGGATCTATGCTGTTCAGATTGGATCCGATCAACAGCCATGGAGGCCCCCGTCATGGTTTCAGTTCAAGAGCTTTGCCGCATTGTGCAGTCCGGTTTTCGTCCGCTCTCGTGCGACTGCACGGTGAACCGCGACGGCACGCTACGGATCAAGGTCTACGAACCTTCGACCGGGCGGACCTCTCTGCTGCTCCCCTATGTCTCGCCATCGCGACTGACCACCGTTCGCGACATTTCCAACCTGATTGGCGAATTGCGCACCGAAATGAGTGCGGGGCGCCGGGCGTTTGCTGGCTGAAATAGCCAACCTGCCGAGTTCTCTATAGGAGCTGCTAGGCTGCGATCTTTTGATCTTGTTCTTAAAAGCAAAATCAAAAGATCGCAGCCTTCGGCAGTTCCTACAGTAGTATCAAGGCTCTAATTCTGCGGCAGCAGTTCATCAATCATCTGCAAACAATGATTCAACCCCGGTGACACGTCGCCCACCCGTCGGCTGAGGATGATCGGCGAAGTGGCATTGTCTTCCAGCAGTGGCGTGAAGCCGATGTCGTCGCGGTGCAGCAATTGCACCGAGGCCGGCACCAGCGTCACGCCGATGCCAGCGCCTACCAGACCGATGGCGGTCTGCAGTTCATTGGTCCATTGCGCCACATGGATGCTCACGCCATAGGATTCGAACAGCGCGATCACATGATCGGCGTAACTCGGTCGGGGGTTGCCGGGGTAGAGCACGAAAGGTTCCTTCGCCAGTTCGCGCAGGCTGATCGGGCGGGTCAGCAGCGGGTGACCGGCGGGCAGGGCGGCGACCAGTCGATCCTCGGTCAACACCGTCTGGATGATCGCCGGGTCATCGATACGGATTCGACCGAAGCCAACATCAATCCGCCCGGCCTTGAGCGCCTGCACCTGTTGCAGGGTGGTCATTTCCGACAGCCCCAGTTCGAGCTCCAGATGCTCATGGTTGCGTAAGCGGCGGATCAGTTCCGGCAGCACGCCGTAGAGTGTCGACGGCGCGAAACCGATGCCCAGCCAGGTCTGTTCGCCCAGGCCGATCCGCCGTGTGTTGTCGCAGACCTTGTTCAGTTGCTCCAGCAACGCGCTGGAGTGCTCATGGAAAAACCGCCCGGCCTCGGTCAGCTTCAGCGGCCGCCCACGTTCAAGCAGTTGCACCCCGAGCTCATCCTCCAGTTGCTGGATCTGCCGGCTCAGGGGCGGCTGGGCGATGTGCAGCCGTTCGGCGGCGCGGGTGAAGTTGAGCGTTTGAGCCAACACCTGAAAGTAACGCAGGTGACGCAGTTCCATGAGGCCTCCAGGCGCCGACGAGTTGAATACCTTTAAGGTATCAAGTCAGACCAATTCTATATTGGCCGCGATTTAAAAGCCGTATGAGAATCCGACTCAGAACTTAAAGAACCTGACGGGTATAGACATGCGTGCAACAGCCATTGAATCGATCGAGACGATCATCGTCGATCTGCCGACCATCCGCCCGCACAAACTGGCGATGCACACCATGCAGAACCAGACCCTGGTGATCATCCGCGTGCGCAGCGCCGATGGCATTGAAGGGATTGGCGAATCCACCACCATCGGTGGCCTGGCGTACGGCAATGAAAGCCCGGACAGCATCAAGACCAACATCGACAAACACTTCGCGCCGTTGCTGGTGGGCGAGGACAGTAGCAACGTCAACGCCGCGATGTGGCGCCTGGAGCGCAGCATCCGCGGTAATACGTTCGCCAAGTCAGGTATCGAAACGGCTTTGCTCGACGCTCAGGGCAAGCGCCTCGGCCTGCCGGTCAGCGAACTGCTCGGCGGTCGGGTTCGCAATGCGTTGCCAGTGGCCTGGACCCTGGCCAGTGGCGACACCGACAAAGACATCGCCGAAGCCGAGCAGATGCTCGACCTGCGCCGCCACCGGATCTTCAAACTGAAAATCGGTGCTGGGGAGGTCAACCGCGACCTGGCGCACGTCATCGCCATCAAAAAAGCCTTGGGTGATCGCGCCAGTGTGCGGGTCGACGTTAACCAGGCCTGGGACGAATCTGTCGCGCTGCGGGCCTGCAGGATTCTCGGCAGCAACGGCATCGACCTGATCGAGCAGCCGATCTCGCGTAATAATCGCGCTGGCATGGTGCGCCTGAATGCCATCAGCCCGGCGCCGATCATGGCCGATGAGTCCATCGAGTGTGTGGAAGACGCCTTCAACCTGGCGCGGGAGGGCGCGGCTTCGGTATTCGCCCTGAAGATCGCCAAGAACGGCGGCCCGCGCGCCGTGCTGCGAACCGCTGCGATTGCCGAAGCGGCCGGTGTCGGCCTCTACGGCGGCACCATGCTCGAAGGCGGGATCGGCACGCTGGCCTCGGCCCATGCCTTTATCACGTTGCACAAACTGGCCTGGGACACCGAGCTGTTCGGCCCGCTGCTGCTGACCGAAGACATTCTCACCGAGCCACTGGTCTATCACGATTTTGAGCTGCATGTACCGAACACGCCGGGGCTGGGGCTGACGCTGGATGAAGAACGTCTGGCGTTTTTCCGTCGCGACACGTCATCGATTGCCATTCAAAACGCCTGAGGAGAGCATCATGCTGTTCCACGTAAAAATGACCGTAAACCTGCCGCTCGACATGAACCCGGAGCGCGCCACACAGCTCAAGGCCGACGAAAAAACCTGGCCCAGCGCCTGCAAGAGCAGGGCAAGTGGCGCCACCTGTGGCGCATCGCCGGGCTCTATGCCAATTACAGCGTGTTCGACGTCGACAGCATTCAGGAACTGCACGACTTGCTGATGCAATTGCCGCTGTACCCGTACATGGCCATCGAGGTCACCGCGATGTGCCGGCATCCTTCTTCGATTCGCGAGGATGATCGCTGAACCCCGCCTGTTCAGTTCGCTACGATAATAATGACAAGATGAGGAACCACAATGAACGTCAAGATTTCCCACACTGCCAGTGCCCAGAAGTTTCTTGAAGAGGCCAGCGGTCTGCTCAACGAGGCCGGTGATCCGCGGGTCAAGGCGCTGGTTTACCGGATCCTGCGCGATTCGGTAAACATCATCGAAGACCTCGCCGTGACCCCGGAAGAATTCTGGAAAGCCGTCAATTACCTCAACGTCCTGGGTGCGCGGCAGGAGGCAGGCCTGCTGGTCGCCGGGCTCGGGCTGGAGCATTACCTCGATTTGCTGATGGACGCCGAAGACGAGCAGGCCGGCAAATCCGGCGGTACGCCGCGGACCATCGAAGGCCCGCTGTATGTGGCCGGTGCGCCGCTGTCGAATGGCGAGGCGCGGCTGGATGACGGCGTCGACCCGGGCGTGGTGCTGTTCATGCAAGGGCAGATTCGCAACACCGCGGGTGAACCGCTCGCCGGGGCCGTGGTGGATGTCTGGCACGCCAATACCGGCGGCACCTATTCGTATTTCGATACTGCTCAATCGGAATTCAACCTGCGTCGGCGCATCGTTACCGATGCCGAGGGTCGTTACCGTTTGCGCAGTATCGTGCCCTCGGGCTACGGCTGCCCACCGGACGGTCCGACCCAGCAACTGCTGGATCAATTGGGTCGTCATGGCCAGCGGCCGGCGCACATTCACTTCTTCATCTCGGCGCCGGATCATCGCCACCTGACCACCCAGATCAACCTCGATGGCGATAAATACCTGCACGATGATTTCGCCTACGCCACCCGCGACGAGTTGATCGCCCACATCGCTTTCAGCGACGATCCACAGCGTGCAGCGGCCCACGGTGTCAGTGGTCGGTTTGCCGAAATAGATTTCGACTTCACGCTACAGTCGTCTGCACAACCCGAGGAGCAGCAACGCCTGGAGCGTGTTCGCGCACTCGAAGACTGACAGCGCAATATTGAGCCTCCTGTGGGAGCGAGCCTGCTCGCGAAGAGGGAATCAGCTTCAACATCATCGTTGACTGACACTCTGCTTTCGCGAGCAGGCTCGCTCCGACATGTCAGTCCACTGACACATCGTTGCGAGGCCTGCCTGGAATGGCGGCACGCTATCGATAACAACAACGAGAGTGAACCGATGATGCAAGCGCAACTGTTGAGTCAGCGCAGCAGAGTGTTCGACCAGGCCGACCCTTACGCGGTGTCGGGCTACGTCAATCAGCATGTCGGCAACCATTGCATCCTCATGCCTCGCGCCGGCCGACCGCTGGCCAGCCTCGATCACCGCAAGTTTGCCAGTCTGGACCTTTGCCGCATCAGTTATGGCGCCAGCGTGCGGGTCACTTCGGGCGCACTGGAGAACATTTATCACCTGCAAGTCCTGCTGCGCGGCCACTGCTTGTGGCGTGGTCATGGCCAGGAACACTACTTTGAACCCGGCGAATTACTGCTGATCAATCCCGACGATCCGGTGGACTTGACGTACTCCGAGGATTGCGAAAAATTCATCCTGAAAGTCCCCGCGCGTTTGCTGGAGTCGGTGTGCGACGAGCAACGCTGGCGGTATCCGGGGCAGGGTGTGCGGTTTCTGGAGAACCGTTATCAGCTCAATGAGCTGGAAGGTTTCGTTAACCTGCTGGCGATGATTTGCCAGGAGGCCGAGGCCACGGAGCAGATTCTCAAGGTTCAGGAACACTACGCGCAGATCATCGTCAGCAAGATGCTCGGCCTGATGAAAACCAATGTCAGCCGGGTCAGTCCCGGCTCGCCGTCGGCCACGTTCGACAGCATTGCCGACTACATCACGCGCAATCTCAAGCAGGATATCGACAGCGAAGAGTTGGCGCGTCAGGCGCGGATGAGCCTGCGTTCGCTCTATGGCTTGTTCGAACGCAACGCCGGGGCCACGCCGAAAAACTACATCCGCCAGAAGCGTCTCGAACGCGTCAACGCCTGCCTGAGTGACCCGGCCTGCAACGTGCGCAACGTCACGGAAGTGGCCATGGATTACGGCTTCCTGCACCTGGGACGGTTCTCTGACAGCTACCGCAAACAGTTCGGCGAATTACCGTCCGACACCCTCAAGCGCCGGCACTGACTGCACGAATCTCCTGTAGCAGCTTCCGAGCCTGCGAGGCTGCGAGGCTGCGTCCGAGTGCGCAGCACTCGCAAAATAGTTCGCTCCGAATCTCAGGCTGACCGCGTTCTGCCTTGGCGAGTACTACGTACTCGGACGCAGCCTCGCAGGCTCGGCAGCTGCTACAAGACCGGCCGCACCTGCTGCACTAAATGGATAAAGGTCTGCACCCAGCGGATAGTCCGCCCGATACCCGCGTCCTAGCATGGCCCTGCCTGAATAAAAACAATGGAGGCGGCGGCCATGTCCCTGCGACCCGAATACCTTCACTCCCTGCTGGAAGATGACAAGGACCACGGCATCTATCGCTGCAAGCGCGAGATGTTCACCGACCCACGGTTGTTCGATCTGGAGATGCAGCACCTCTTCGAAGGCAACTGGCTGTACCTGGCCCACGAAAGCCAGATTCCCAAGGTCAACGATTTCTACACCACCACCATGGGCCGCCAGTCGATCTTTATCGCGCGCAACAAGGACGGTGAGCTCAACGCATTCATCAATGCCTGTAGTCATCGCGGCGCGATGCTCTGCCGGCACAAGACCGGCAACAAAAGCTCCTACACCTGCCCGTTCCACGGTTGGACCTTTAACAACTCCGGCAAGCTGCTGAAGGTCAAGGACCCGGCGGCGGCCGGCTACCCGGCGAGCTTCAATTGCGAAGGCTCCCACGACCTGACCAAAGTCGCGCGATTCGAATCCTATCGCGGCTTTCTGTTTGGCAGCCTCAAGGCCGATGTGGTGCCGCTGGTCGAGCACCTGGGCGAGTCGACGAAGATCATCGACATGATCGTCGACCAGTCCGCCGATGGCCTGGAAGTGCTGCGCGGCTCCTCCAGCTACCTCTACGAAGGCAACTGGAAACTCACCGCCGAAAACGGCGCCGATGGCTATCACGTCAGTTCCGTGCACTGGAACTACGCGGCCACCCAGAACCAGCGTAAACAGCGCGAGGCCGGCGACAGCAATCCGACCATGAGTGCCGGCAGTTGGGCCAAGCAGGGCGGTGGTTTCTATTCCTTCGACAAGGGTCACATGCTGCTCTGGACCCGTTGGGCCAACCCTGAAGACCGTCCGTTGTACGAGCGTCGCGATGAGCTGGCGCAGGACTTCGGTCAGGCCCGCGCCGACTGGATGATCGAGAACTCGCGCAACCTGTGCCTGTACCCGAACGTGTACCTGATGGACCAGTTCAGCTCGCAGATACGCATCGCCCGGCCGATCTCGGTCAACCGCACGGAAATCACCATCTACTGCATCGCCCCCAAAGGCGAAAGTGACACCGCGCGGTCCAGCCGGATTCGCCAGTACGAGGATTTCTTCAACGTCAGCGGCATGGCGACCCCGGATGATCTGGAGGAGTTTCGTTCCTGCCAGACCGGTTATCAGGGCAGTGTCACGACCTGGAATGACATGTCCCGCGGTGCCGAGCACTGGATCGAAGGTGCCGACGACGCGGCCAAAGCGATCGACCTGCATCCGCTGCTCAGTGGTGTGCGCACTGAAGACGAAGGCCTGTTCGTGCTGCAGCACAAATATTGGCAGCAAACGATGCTCAAGGCCTTGGCCGCTGAACAGTCCGAGCTGATCGTCGTGGAGGCCGTGCAATGACCATCACCTATGAGGCCGTGCGTGATTTTCTCTACCGCGAAGCCCGCTACCTCGATGAAAAACAATGGGATGAATGGCTGGAGCTGTACGCCCCGGACGCCACCTTCTGGATGCCGTCCTGGGACGACAACGACGAGCTCACCGAAGACCCGCAGCGGGAAGTCTCGCTGATCTGGTACGGCAACCGCACCGGCCTGGAAGACCGCATCTTCCGCATCCAGACCGAGCGTTCCAGCGCGAGCATTCCGGACACCCGTACCTCGCACAACCTGAGCAACATCGAGCTGCTCGAACAAGCCGACGGCCTGTGCAAGGTGCGCTTTAACTGGCACACCCTGAGCTTTCGCTACAAGACTGTCGACAGCTATTTCGGCAGCAGTTTCTACACCCTGGATGTACGCGGTGAAAACCCGTTGATCAAGGCCAAGAAAGTGGTCCTGAAGAACGATTACGTTCGCCAGGTCATCGATGTTTACCACCTGTGAGGCGGCCGTCATGACTCATTCCATCGCATTCAATTTCGAAGACGGCGTCACCCGTTTCATCGACGCCAGCCCCGACGAAACCGTGGCCGATGCCGCGTACCGCCAGGGCATCAATATTCCGCTGGATTGCCGCGATGGCGCGTGCGGCACCTGCAAATGTTTCGCCGAGGCCGGTCGTTACGATTTGGGCGAGGAATACATTGACGACGCCCTCAGCGTCGATGAAGCCAGACAAGGTTTCGTCCTGACCTGCCAGATGCGCGCCCAGAGCGATTGCGTGGTGCGGGTGCCGGTATCGTCGGATGTCTGTCGCACCCGCCCGGCCAGTTTTGAAGCGACCATCAGCGCCGTGCACCTGTTGTCCGACAGCACCATCGCGCTGTCGATCAAGGGCGAGGCCCTGAACAAACTGGCGTTCCTGCCGGGGCAGTATGTGAACCTCGGGGTTCCCGGCAGCACGCAGACCCGCGCCTATTCGTTCAGCTCGTTGCAGCGCGACGGCGAGGTCAGTTTCCTGATCCGCAACGTGCCCGGCGGCTTGATGAGCAGCTTCCTCACCGAGATGGCCAAGGCCGGCGACAGCATGACGCTGGCGGGGCCGTTGGGCAGTTTCTATCTGCGTGAAATCCGCCGCCCGCTGCTATTGTTGGCCGGCGGCACCGGGCTGGCGCCGTTCACCGCGATGCTGGAAAAAATCGCGGAGCAGGGCAGCGAGCAACCGCTGCACCTGATCTACGGCGTGACCAATGACTTTGACCTGGTGGAAATGGATCGACTCGAAGCGTTCGCTGCACGGATTGCGAACTTCAGCTTCAGCGCCTGCGTGGCCAACCCCGACAGCCGGCATCCGCTCAAGGGCTACGTGACCCAGCACATCGAGCCCCGGCATCTGAACGATGGCGACGTCGATGTCTACTTGTGCGGCCCGCCGCCGATGGTCGAGGCGGTCAGTCAGTTCATTCGCGAACAAGGCATTGCGCCGGTCAATTTCTACTACGAGAAGTTTGCTGCCAGCGCGGCATAAATTTTTCTGCTGCGATGCACCCGTAGGAGCTGCCGAAGGCTGCGATCTTTTGACGTTGGTTTTTAAAAACAAGATCAAAAGATCGCAGCCTTCGGCAGCTCCTACGGGAAGCGGTCGTCGTCACGAGGTGTATATGAACAGGTTCCATGAAAAAGTCGCGTTGATTACCGGGGCTGCGCAAGGCATCGGTCGGCGCGTGGCCGAGCGCATGGCTGCTGAAGGCGCGAAGTTGATTCTGGTTGATCGTTCGGATCTGGTGTTCGACGTCCAAAAGCAATTGGGGCAGGGCAGCCAGGTACTCGCCCTGACCGCTGATCTTGAGGATTACAGCGAATGCAGCCGGGTGATGCGAACCGCCGTCGAGCGCTTCGGGCGCCTGGATGTGCTGGTCAATAACGTCGGCGGAACGATCTGGGCCAAACCCTTCGAGCATTACGAGGCGCCACAGATCGAGGCCGAAGTTCGCCGCTCGCTGTTCCCGACGCTGTGGTGTTGCCATGCCGCGCTGCCGTTCATGCTTGAGCAAGGGCGCGGTGCCATCGTCAATGTTTCATCCATCGCCACCCGCAGCATCAATCGCGTGCCTTACGGTGCGGCGAAGGGTGGGGTCAACGCGCTGACCGCCTGCCTGGCCTTCGAAACCGCCGGTCGCGGGGTTCGGGTCAACGCGACCGCCCCTGGAGGCACCGAAGCACCGCCGCGACTTATCCCGCGCAATACCGCAGAGCAAAGCACTGAGGAAAAGGTCTGGTATCAGCAGATCGTCGACCAGACCCTCGACAGCAGTTTGATGAAGCGCTACGGCACGCTGGATGAGCAGGCGAGCGCTATCCTGTTTCTGGCCAGCGACGAAGCCTCATACATTACCGGCATGATCATGCCGGTGGGCGGCGGCGACCAGGGCTGACGCGACTCGTTAAAAACAACACAAAACCAGCAGTGGATGGCCGGGCGTCTGGACGCCAGGGAAGTCCTGACGCTGAAGGCCAGTCACGCGTCCCTGGCGTCGATGCCGGTTGATGTCGCAGCGTTCATCGACAAGGCCGCGACGGCGCTGGCCACGGCCACGGCATAGCCCAGCTTACAAGCGACGCTGATAGGCTTTGACGATGCGCAGCGTGGCGTCGCTGATTTTCAGGTTGTGAATGGCATCCAGCGGATGCCACATGCAATCGATAATCTCATTCAGCGGCCGGGCCTCATCCAGGTTCAGCACCGACGCTTCGTAAACATGGTGTCGAGTGCTGCCGTCTTCCAGTTCCATCAGGTACAACATGCCGTCGACCCCGAGTCCGGTTTCTTCCGCCAGTTCTCGCGTGGCCGCGTCCACTTTGGTTTCCCCAGGCTCGACCTTTCCGCCAGGCAAGGTCCAGCGACACCGGGGCTTGCGCACCAGGAGGACATGTCGGTCTTGTTCGCAAATAACGGTGGCGCGTACTTTCATGTGTTACCTGATTGCCGTTTGTCACAAATAAGTCATAAAAATGCAATATTCAGGCCGAGACCCGTGCGGCGGGAGTTTGAAGGGTTGGAGTGGTCGTGCAAACCGAAAGTGCAACCGGATGTCGCCATGCCCGCGCGACGTCTGGTCGGCACGTTGACAAGGGTGGGGTGTAAGGTAGTCCCGTCAATCGTGGGTTTTCATGACCCGAATGGAGGTGACGATGAGCATTGAGCTGCTGACCAAGATGCACATGAACGGTTACGACGTACTCAGCGTGAACCACGGCCCCTGGCGGGTATGCACCAAAGATGATCGCCTGGGCGCCTTTGCCAGCCGGGAAGAGGCACTGGCCTTTGCGGCGTCTTTGCCGGCGTATAAGGCGCGGTCGAGACGGCCGGCGCGTAGCCAGTAGTCAATCGAGTGGGGTCAGCCCCGGTTTTTGCCGGGGCTTTTCAGGGCTGCTCGTTCAGTAACCGCCACCGCTGCTGACAGAGTGGGAGGGTTCCCGGGCTCTCTGTTGCGCATTACTCCATTCCGCGCAACTCATGAAGCTGGTGTGGTCGACCTTGCCCGTGCCATCGAAACTGACGTTGTAGAGCTGTTGATGACCGGCCTGAACCAGTTTGTAGTCATAGCAGGTGCCAGGCTCCACCGTGCGATCAGTGATGGCCAGCGGTTTGCCGCCAATCTGCTGGACTTGTTCCTTGCTCATGCCGTTTTCAACCTTGGCGACCAACGGCTGGTTGCGATAGACGTGTGAATCGGAGCTGCAACCGCTCGACGCCGCCAGCACGGCGAGCAGTGCGAACAGAGGCTTGTTCATGGCTGTGGTCCCGTTAGTGAGCTTTCGTTCGACTGATGTGCCGCGCCTTCACTTCATCGGCGTAGCTTTTAAGTCGTTCTTCGTCCCCCTGGAGCACCTCGCGCAGCCTTAGGGCTACTTGGGCATCCACTTCGTTACCCACCTGGCGAAACTGTTCCGCCAGGCGCAAAAGTTCTACCGCCGACCAGCGCAGATTCGACTCCACGCTTTGTAGGTCGCGCTGAAGTTCCTGCTCGAATTCGTTAAGCCGCATGATGATCTCCTGCAAAGTCCCCGCTACGAAAGATTAGTCCCGATTGCGGCGTGGAGTGTGCCGTTTGCAAGGGCATGCGTCGGTTCTGTCGCTTTCGCCAATCGTTCGCTGGATGTCTGAGCGGCTACGCGCTACATTCGCCGTTTTTCAGGATGAGGAAGCGTCATGCGGATGTTGATAGCGGGGGTGGCGGTGGCTATGTTGGCGGGATGTTCATTGCCTGCATCCCTGGTGCCAGGCGAGCCCAACGTCAGCAAATACAGCGCCAAGCCACCCAAAGAGTACCTCGCTTGCGTGCTGCCTTTGTGGCAGGCGCAGATTCCCAAAACGACGCAAATAGGCATTTCCAACGGCTACCGCCTGACCGCGCCGAGCATCATCACGGCGGACGAGATTCTGGATATCGTGAAATCGAAGGATGGCAGCCGGGTGTCGCTGTATCAGGGGCCGCCCTGGGCGAAATCCGGGGCGATGAGGAAAGCGGTGCGTGACTGCCTGTAACGTCAGTCAGCGGGATCGTTTGCTCGGGGCCGGCGGCACTTTTCTTTTCCTTGCGCTCAACCAGCCATTCATCCACTTGTCCGGAGAACTCCGGCGGGCCTTGCGCCCAACACCGTTTGGATTTATCCGCCAGTAGCCAATCGTGAAACAGCTTGGGCGGCTGCCGATCCGCTGATTCCGATTGCTTGATCGATCGCTCGGAACTGACCAACGGTGTCGATTTCCGCACAAATAGTGTTGATATATAAGGGCTTACGTTCTTAATTAACCGAACGGTATGCAGAAATATATTGTTTCAAAGTGTTTTGGTAGGTTAATATCGCCCCGCGTTCACCACCACGGTTTATGCATTTTTAAGTCCCAGGCGTCCATCAGCTGCCTGGGATTTTTTTGCCCGCGATTTGTTCTTCAGAACGCGTATTGCACCTAGGTGTAGTAGTAGCCGCCGGTGAAGCCAAACGGTGAATAGCTGCCCCAGTTATCGCCGAACGAAGAATTGGGCACGCCAATGTGGTCGGGGTATTTGTCGAACAGGTTCTGTGCGCCCACGGCCACGGTCAGTTGCTTGGTCAGCGCATACGCCACGTCGAGGTCGGTAATCCATTTGGCGGAATACTCGCGGTCCAGGCTCGGGTCGCTCGAACTGTTGACCTCGGTGTATCTCCCGTAACGGGTCAGGCGCAGATTGACGTCGACGTCGCTGATGCTCCAATCGGCGGAGAAAATCATCTTGCTGCTTGGCGAGGTCTTGGTAATCAGCGCCCGGGATTGGCGCCCCATCAGTTGAAAATTACCGCCCAGCGCGGTCAATTGCTCCGGTGTGTCGTTCACGCTGAGGATTTGCGTGTGGTTGTAGTTCAGTGCGGCGGTCCACTTCAGCGTGCCGTAGCGGTTCAGGTTCTGCCTATAGTTGCCGACCACATCGACCCCGGAGGTGCGGGTGTTGGCGCCGTTGGTGAAGTACTGCGCGCCTGCGGTGGCCGGCACGCCGATGCTGTCGAGCAGGGCGGCGACGCCCGGTCCCTGGAAGCGTTCGCTGAGCACCAGGCGATCGCGCAGGTTGATCACGTAGCCATCGACGGTCAGGCTCAAGTCATTGCTTGGGGTCAGTGCGAAACCGAGGCTGAAGTTGGTCGAGCGCTCGGGTTTCAACGCTTCGGCCCCCAAGGCTTGGGCGCCCGCTGAGTCCACCGGCAGGATCACGTAGTTGTACGACTGGTAAACGCCATTGATGGTGTCGAACCCGGTCGAGCGCGCGGTGAAAATCTGATTGGCCAGCGACGGTGCGCGAAAGCCGTTACTGACGCTGCCGCGCACCGAGAACACCGGGTTGAATTCGTAGCGGGTGCTGAGCTTGCCGCTGCGGGTACCGCCGATGCCTTCGTTGTAGTGCTCGTAACGCCCGGCGACGCCGAAGTACCACTGCTCGACGGGGTAGAAGCCGAGGTCGATGTAACTGGCGAGGCTGTTGCGGCTGACTTTCTGCGCGTCCTCAGGGGTAATGCCGTTGGTGACCTGCGCCCCCGGATCAGGGCGTTGCCCGGCACGTGGACTGTCGGCCGGGAACACGTAGCCGCCATCGATATAAGAAGCTTCGGAGCCAGCGCGGGTTTCGTAGCTTTCACGCCGATGCTCGAAACCGAAGGCCACATCCATGGGTTTGGCCAGACCGATCTCGTAGCTTTTCTTCAGGTCGAGGTTGCTGGTGAGTTGGTCGGCGATGTAGATGCCCGAGGTGAACTTGTTCGGCGTGTTTTCCCCCAGTGACGGGTTCTGGTTGTCGTAGGTTCGTTGCTTGGCGTAGTTACGGCCATAGGTGCTGCTCAGGTCCCAGGCCCAGCCACCGAAGTTGTCACCCTTGGCGCCGAAGGCCGACTGGAAGTCGGTTTCGTTGACCAGCCAGTAAGGGCTATAACCGTCGGGATAACCATTAGGGCCGGTGGTGATGGTGTTGCGTCCGCTGGGCAAGCGGAAGTTCTGGCCGTCGTTGTTCTCGCGGGTGGCCAGGGTCGAGAACGAATACAGCGTCACTGCGTCGTTCAGCGGCAGATCGAGGTTATAGCCAGCATCGGCCAATTGGCTGCGCGGTAAACCGTAGCCTTTATAGGTGTGGTGGCTGGCATCGGCCTCGCGCGGGTCGGGCGAGCCGTCGGCCTGCGGGTAGTAATGGGCGCTGTAGCCGTTGCTGCCGGCCTTGTTGTCACGTTCCTGGTAGCGGGTGTCGAGAGACACATTGAGCACCCCGGCTTCGCCCACCTGGAAACCATAATTGAGCGCTTCCTGGCCGGTGCCGCGCTTGCCGTCGTAGCCCTGGCCGAGGGTCGTGTCGGAGCTGCCGCCGGTGGTCTGCTTGAGGATGATGTTGATCACCCCGGAGATCGCATCCGAACCGTATTGCGCCGCCGCACCGTCGCGCAGCACCTCGATATGGTCGATGGACGCCACCGGGATCAAATCCAGGTCGCTGGGTGCTGCGCCGCTGTTGATCCCGTTGATATTCAACGTCGCGCTGGTGTGCCGGCGCTTGCCGTTGACCAGCACCAGCACATGGGCGGCGGTCAATCCACGCAACGTCGCCGAGCGTACCACGCCGCTGGCATCCCAGCCCGCGCGGTCCGGCAGGTTGAGCGACGGGATGAATTTGCTCAAGGCTTCCAGCAGGCTGGGTTTGCCGACGGAGCGCAATTGTTCGCCGGTCACTACATCGATGGGTGTGGGGCTGGTGGTGACGGTGCGTTGTTCGGCGCCACGGTTGCCGGTGACCACCACGGTATCGAGGGTCGGCGAGCCGGTCTCAGCGGCTTCGAGGCTGAATGAGGTCAGGCTGCAAGCGAAGGACAGCGGCAATAACAACGGACGGTAAGCAGGTACTGGGCAGTTGCGCATAAAGATGAAGCTCCTGAGTATCGGTGGATATCCGTGTCATTTCTTGCGGGCGGCGACGGCTTCGATTTCCACCAGGCCACCGGGCAGTGGCAGGGCCACGACCTGAATTGCCGTGCGCGCCGGTTTGTTCGGTTGCGCGGCACTGCCGAAAAACGGCGTATAGCCTTCCTGCAACCCGGCGAAATCGAGCTTGTTGCCCTTCACCGGATCGCCCACCAGGAACACCCGTAGCTGCACTACGTCACCGAGGTCCAGGCCTTGGCTTTGCAACACGCCTTTGAGTTTGTTCAGAATCGAAGTGGTCTGGGTCGCGGTATCGCCGTAGGCCGCAAAGGAATCCTTCGGCGCTTTCGGGTCGTGCAGGTCGGCGAGCAGCCCGCTGACGAACAGCAGTTCGGTCTGCGCCGGCACCGACACCGCCAGTGAAATCGGAAAGTTCGAGTTGGGCAGGGCTATGCGTTTGATCTCGTCGGCGTGGCTGGTGAGGGCGGTGGCGGTCATGAGCAGTCCTGTGAGCAAAGTAAGGGTTTTCATCGTTCAGTCCTTTAATTGAAAAGAGTCAGAGCAGATGTACCTGTGGGAGAGAGCCTGCTCGCGAAGGCGGTGCGTCAGGCGACATCCGTGTTGAATATGCTGCCGTCTTCGCGAGCAGGCTCGCTCCCACAGGGTTTGCGCTTAACTGACTGGCATCAGGCAGCAACACCGGATTGAGTGCGTTCGGCATGTCGGCCAATCAGCGCAACGATGCGTCGCGCCGAGTCGGCGGCGCTGTTTTGCCAGATGCCGACACCGCCGTGGGCAAGGGCATCGCTGGCCAGATAAGTACGGCCCTGGGGTTCGTTGAGGATTTGGTAAGCGCTTTCGCCAACCTCGTCGTTGACGATCCACGGGCCTTTGCTGAAAGGCACCTTGGCCCAGTTGATCGCCACCGGTTTTTGCAGCTCGGCGCTGTGGCCGGGGTGCAGCAGTTCGACGGCTTGCCGCGAGGAGGTAAACTGTTCGGCGATGGTTTTTTTGCTGAACGATTGCGCCGATTCGCTGGTGTTGTAGGCGGCGACCAGAATCCCCTGGGCGCTGTTCAGCCGATCGCTCGGATACCACAGACCTTTGACTTCGTGATCCAGGTAAGACAATCCGCCGTAGATGTTGAAGTCGGTTTCCCAGAAGCGCGGCGACTGCCAGGCCACTTTGTTCGCCTGATCGCTTTGGGCGCTGAGAATCGCTTGCTTGAACGGCTGGCTGAAATTGCTTGGCAGCTTGGCCAGCAACGGCAGGGGGACGGTGACCACGGCGTAGTCGGCATCTAGCGTCTGAGTCTTGCCGGACTTGCGATCCCGGTAGGTGATGCGGCTACCGTTTTCCGAGGTCTGGATCTCGCTGACTTCGGCATTGAAGCGCACCGCGTCCTTGAGCTTGTCGTAGAACGCATAGGGAATCCGGTCCATGCCGCCGACGGGTTGAAACATGGTCGAGGAGAACTCCGGGATTTCATCGAACACCAATGCCCCCAGAGCTTGGGGTTGAGCAGGGTTTGCAGCTCCAGCGGTGCGCGAGTCACGCCGGTTTGATCGCCGGCACCGGGCACGCGGGTGTAGCCCGAACGCACCGAGCCTTTGTATTGGAAATCGGCATTCAGGTCGCCATAGACCTTGAGGAAGTTCAGCAACGCCTTGCGGTCATCGACGCTCAAATCCTGGTCCAGGGCTTTGCGACTGACGGTACGCGCCAGCAGTTCGGACAACTGACCGCGAGTGTCGTTGACGGCCTGGCGCAACTGGAACGCCGGCTTGTCTGGGTCCGGCAAGGCCAGTGCATTGCGGCTGCTGTTGACCAGCACTTGCAGCTCGACACCCAACTCACGGCAGTAGCCGAGGATCGTCTGATGATGGCTGGGAATCCGCGCCGGCCCGGCGTTAAAAAAGTGGCCTTCATCGAAGTCGACGGTCTGGCTGACGCCATCGTCGAAATCCACTTGAGTGCCGCGCCGCAGGGTCCAGTTGCGCCCGCCAACCCGCTCGCGGGCTTCCAGAAGGGTCACCGTGAAACCGGCCTTGCGCAGCTCGTAGGCACTGACCAGGCCGGAAATGCCGGCGCCGACCACCACCACGTTTTTGCCGTTGCCACTGCTGCCCAGTTGCAACGGCTTGAAACTGGCCGCCACGGCCTGAGGCGTGAGCCCCAGCGCACCGAGGGCGCCGACGGCAGCGGAATAACCACCGACGGTGGCAATGCGGGCAATCATTTCTCTGCGGGTGAAAGCCATGGTTTAGCTCCTTGAAGTCAGGCCTCTCAAACTGACGCGGACTATCTGTAGGAGCTGCCGAAGGCTGCGATCTTTTGATGTTGCTTTTAAAGATCAAGATCAAAATATCGCAGCCTTCGGCAGCTCCTACGGGGGATTCGTGACCGTTGAGAGATAAGTCGGGGGTTCGGGGTTTAGAGGTCGTAGCGCAGCGACAGCAACAGGGTTCGCGGGTCGTTGATCGAGTAGTAGCGAGCGCCGCTGGATGGCACGAAACCGACCGATTGCGGGTAGGCGCGGTCAAGCAGGTTTTTCACCGCCAGCGTGGTGGTCCAGTGACCGTCGCTGGAGATGTAGCGGGTATTGGCGTTCCAGAAGGTTTGTGTCGGGATTTCCTGGATGTCGTCGTTCAGCGCGTTGGCGTAGGACTTGGTCTGGAACTGCGCATCGGTGCCCGCCAGCAAGGTGCCGGGCAGCCCGGCCGGGATGGTGTAGTTGAGGCCGACGCTGGCGTTCCAGCGTGGCGAGAACACCAACTGCTTACCGTTGGCATCGACACCGGCACCGCTGGCATTTTCGAAGTCGTCGTACTGGCTTTGCAGGTAGCCGACGTTGGCGCTCAGTTGCAGGTTGCGAGTCAGCGCGGTCAGGGTTTCCAGCTCGACGCCGTAGGTGTGGGCCCGACCGACGTTGGTCCGCAGGCTCACGCCCAGCGCCGGGTCGTAGGCATTGGTTTGCAGGTCCTTGTAGTCGTTGTAGAACAGCGCGACGTTGGCCCGCAGGCGTTGGTCGAAGAAGTCCCCCTTGAAGCCGGTTTCCCAGGTGGTCACGTCTTCCGGCGAGAACGCTTGTTCGGCAGCGGCCTGGGTCGGCGCACGGTTGTCGTAGCCGCCAGCCTTGAAGCCTTTGGCAACGTAGGCGTATTGATTCAGATGCGGGGTCCAGGCGTATTCGAAGCCGATTTTCGGGCTGGTTGACTGCCACGACTTGCTCGACTGCGCGGTGAAGTTGGTCCCGGTGATCTGCCGATCGGTGTTGATCGCGTAGTTGGTGTAGTCGAAGTTCTTGTGTTCGCGGGTAAACCGCAGCCCGGCGATCAGCGACAATTGCTGTGTGAGCTTGTAACTGCCCTGGCCATACAGCGCATAGCTTTCGGTGTTGGTCGTACTGTATTGGCCCTGGCCGATCACCCGGTTGCGCGCGACGGAATAGGTGAGGTTGTCGCGGTCGGCTTCGAATTTCTCGCGGTACAGGTACAGGCCGGTGCTGAAGCTGAATTTGTCGTAGTCGCCGTTGAGCTGGAATTCCTGGGTGGCGTAGTCTTGCTTGTAGGTGATCAGGTTTTGCTGAATCAGGGCTGCCTGCCCCGAGTTGTCATAGTCCACCGGCTGGTTGAACGCCGAATAGGCGGTCACCGATTTGAAGTTCAGGTGGTCGTCGATGGCGTAAATGGCACGCAATACCGAGCTGCCCTGATCGAGACGGTTCTTCGGGTCGAGGCTGCTGTAGCTCTTGAATTTGTCGAAGTGGCCGTTGGCATCAAAGGGTGTGTAGCTGGTGGTGTCGCCACGGTCAAAGGTACCGGCCAGGGTCAGTTGCACGTCCCACGGCGAATCGATTGGATTGAAGCGCAACTTGCCGCGGTAGGACTGGATATCAACGTCGTTCACATCCTTGCCGCGCGTCGGGTCGGAGACAGTGCCGTCGCGGGTCAGGCGAATCGCCGAAAAACTTCCGAACAACGCGTTGTCCACCAGCGGGCCGCTGATCAGGAAGCGCTCGTTCTGCGCGTTGTAGTTGCCGGCACCGAGCTCGAAGAAACCACGGGTTTCCTGGGTCGGGTCGCGGGTGATCACGCGGATCGCGCCGGCGCTGCTGTTGCGTCCGTAGAGCGTGCCTTGGGGGCCGCGCAATACTTCGACGCGCTCGACGTCGTTGAAATCGAGCATCGAGGAAATTGCCCGCGGGATGTACAAATCATCGGCGTACACCGCGACGGCGGATTCCTGGATCGGATCGGTCTCGCCGATGCCACGAATGCCGTAGGTCTGGGCGCTGTAGGAGATTGACTGACGGCTGAGGGTCAGGTTCGGCACTTGTCCGGAGAGGTCGCGGACGCTTTTGATCTGCTTGTCTTCAAGGGCTTTTTCGTCGAACGCGGAGATGGCCAGCGGGGTTTCTTGCAAATCCTCGCGGTGGTGTTCGGCGGTGACTGTAACAACGGGGAGGGCACCATCCTTGGTGTTTTCTTCGGCGTGGGCCGACAAGCCGAACAGGGCCATCGATACGGCCAGCGTCAGACGGTTTGCAGTGAAGGTGTTGTGCATGGTGAACCCCAGGTGTGTAGATACAGCGGTGGCGTTGTTATGTTTTTTTCGGCAAAGCGTTGCCGGGGCCATGATTCGACAGCCATGGCGGCGGGGGCTTGAGCCGGTTTCGGGTTTGGGTGTGGCAGTTGACCGTGGAATGGTGTCGGCCGGAAAAACGTGCAGTTCCGTGGGCCTCCACCTGGTCAGGGGTCGGTGATGGTTGTAACAATATTTGTATAATACGGCGCTGTAAAAGTCCGATTAGTTATAAGTTAATTATAAAAAATAGACATTAATATATTAAATTAAATGCGTAAGTCTGATGTTGTGGCGAGGGGACGAGCCTAAATGCCTGTAGGAGCTGCCGAAGGCTGCGATCTTTTGATCTTGATCTTCAAAGGTTCTGAAAAATCAAGATCAAAAGATCGCAGCCTTCGGCAGCTCCTACAGGGGGAGCAACGGTTGTGTTTAATACCCGCGCTGTACGTTCGCCAGATTCTCCGGCGCCAACCCATTAAGGAACCGCTCAAGATTGGCCAGGAAACTGTCGGCAATTTCGTGTCGACTGTTGCTGGAAATCGCTGAGGTATGGGGTGACAGGCGCACCCTCGGATGAACATAGAGCGGGTGCCCGTCGGGCAGCGGTTCGGGTTCGGTAACGTCCAGCGAGGCCAATCCGATCGCTCCGCTGTCCAGCGCCTCAAGCAACGCCCCATGGTCCAGCAAACCACCGCGGGCGATGTTGATCAGGTGCAAACCGGGCTTGGCACTGGCCAGCACCGCGCTGTTGACGATATGCCGTGTCGCACTGGTCAGTGGCGCCGCCAGCACCAGGTGGTCGGCACGGGCAAACAGATCATGGAGATCCCGCGCGGCCTCGACACCTTCAACCTCGAATGGTGCCTGACCCTGACGCAACGCCAGCACGTTGATGCCCAGTGCGTGGGCCTTCGCCGCCAGGCTTCGGCCAATCGCGCCGAAGCCGAGAATCCCCAGCGTAGTGCCCTTGAGCGGCGTCAGCGCGGTGAAGTTCCAATGCGCGTCATGCACCCAAATGTCCGGCAAACGCTTGGCAGCGGCGAAGATCGCCGCCAGGGCGAACTCGGCGATATTCTCGGCGGCGCTGCCTCGGGAAGTACTCACCGGCGGGCCGTTGAACAGCCATTGGGGGTAGAAGTCGATACCGGAAGACACCACCTGAATCCACTTCAACCCATAAGGCCAACCCGGTGGCGGCGTGTTTGGCGCCAGATAGCCGCGCACATTGATCGGTCGCGCCAGCAGAACACTGACCTCCGTCGGCAGGTCGCTGGGCACTCCGGCCGGTACATCAATCACCCGGGCGCCGGGGTGTGTTTGTGCGAGGCGTTGGCGGATCACCTCGTTGAAGTCTTCGTCCAGCTGGCTGGCAATCACAAGCTGGCTCATGGGCGTTCCTTTTGCTGGCGCTGGGCGAAGACCGCTTTGCCGACGCCTTGCAGCACGGCATCGTTTTGCGGTGTGTGAACGCGACTGCACAGTACATCGCGGTAATGCCGTTGCAGTGGATTGTGGCGTGACAGGCCGGGATTGCCGGACGCCTCAATGGCCAGCTCGACGGCGCGGATGGCGTTGCCGGTCACCAGGTATTTCAGCTGCGCAGCATGACTCGCTGGCGTGCGTCCCTCGGCGGCGGCATCCAGCAGGCTGCGGTTGGCGAACAGCAGCGTGTCGATGTGGCCGACGGTTTCCTGAAAACGCGGCAGGGTCGACAGCGCTGCGCCGAGGTTGGACGGCTTGCGTTGTTCCAGCCAACCTACAAACCAGTCCCGGGCAGCTTGGGCGACGCCGTCGTAGACCGATGACAGCAACACCGACATCCACAGGAAGCCATCGCCATCGAGCTCGGGTTGCGGTGCGCTCCAGGGGCTGACGCTGACCGCGTGATCCAGCGGCACCAGCACATTGTCGAACACCACTTCATGACTGCAGGTCGCGCGCATGCCCAGATGATCCCAATCCTCGATGATGCTGATGCCGGGCGTGTCCTTGTGTACCAGCCAGGCACCCACCAGCGGGTCTTCATCGGTACTGCGCGCCCAGACGCTGAACCAGGTCAGGCCATGGCTGCCGGTGGAGTAGATTTTTCGGCCGCTGATCCGCCAACCCGCCGCGGTGCGCCGGGCAACGGTCGCCGGCAAACCGCCACGGGCCGGGGTACCAAGGTCAGGCTCGACCCGCAGGGCGTTGATCAGGGCGCCTTTCTGGACCGCGTCTTGAGCCACTTGCAGGCGCAGTGCTTCAGGCCAGTTTTGACTGTCTTGCAGGCGTGTGTGCTGGAGATACTGCATCACCAGGATCAACGCCGTCGAGGGTTCGCCCTTGGCAATCGCGCTGATCGCCTTGCGCGCCTGAACCAGGCTCGCGCCGCCACCGCCAAGGGCTTTGGGCACCGTCAGTGCGACCAGACCGTGCTCATGCAGCAGCTTGAAGTTGTCCTGCGGGAAAGCGCCGCTTTCGTCATACAGGTGCGCCGTGGCGCCGAGTTGGGCGCCGATGTTTTCCAGCAGTGCTTCGAAATTGGCCGCCTCGACTGATCGCAGCAGGGGCGGGTGTTGAGAAGAAAGACTCATGGTGAATTCACTCAATCAAATAGGCGGGGAATGGGTTCACAACGGCAGCAACTTGAACTGTTTGTCCCACAGCGGCGCCACATCCAGCCGCTCAGTCAAAACCCCCGCATCAAAAAACAAATCCGCAACTTCCTGCTGCGAGGCAATTGCCTGGTCGTCCACTTCGAGCACTTTCCACGGCTGGCTGCGGCTGTTGTACATGTCGAGGAACACCGCTTTGTCGACGCCCAACAATTGCGCCGATTTGGCTGCCCACGGCTCGGGGTTGTTGTTGATCCATTCCAGCGTGCGCGCCGTGCGCTGCAAGTAGTCCTGAATCGCCTGTTTGCGCAGCGGGTCTTCCAGGGCGGCAGGGCGCGCGGCCATCAGATAGTTGCCGGACAAGTAACCCTCAGCGGTTTTCAAGACCCGGCGCCGCTGCGGAATTTCGCCAACTGGATAAACACCCCGTAAATCACCCACGCATCGAGCTGGCCGCTCTGGAAGGCACTGAAACCGTCCTGCGGCGTGAGAGCCACCGCAGTGATGTCCTTCATGGTCAGGCCCTGTTCCTTCAAGGCCTTGATCAGAAAATAGTGCGAGGTGGTGGAGCGCACATAACCGACCCGTTTGCCGCGCAACTGCCCGATGGATTCGATTTTCGAGTCCTTGGGAATCAGGAAAACTTGATTGTTCACATCGCCTTGAATCACCGCGATCAGCCTCGGTTGGCGATGGCTCTGGATCGAGAAGATCGGCGGGATCTCACTCATGGAACCGATGTCCAGGCTGCCCGAAGCCAGCGCTTCGACGATCAGGTTGCCACCGGCAAATTCGGCATAGTCGACTTTATAGGGGCGGTTGGCGGTGCCGGCGTCTTCGGTGAAATACGACTCCTGGCCGCGGTAAGTGGCAACGCCCAGGGTCAGGTCCGACAGCGACGTATTTTGTGCAAACGCGCGGGAGTTCAATCCCAGGGAGGACAGCCCCAACGCACCCACGGCAATCGAACTGGCCGTGAGGAAGCCGCGACGATTGAATTGTCCTTGGTTAATGTTTTTCGTCATGGTCTGGCTCTGGTCAGATGGCGAGTCGCACGGGTGTTTGCCCGAGCAGGTGTTCAACGGTGCGCAACACCGGGTCGGCTTCGGTGCGCACCAGCCAGTCCGGGCTGACCTCGGCGAACGCCACGGTGCCGTCCTGGGCGATCACTACGACCGTCGGTTGCGGCAATTCCCAGGTGCCAGTGCCGGTGGTTTCGCCGATGCTGTTGCCTTTGGCCAACGAGGCTTTGCGCGAGGCTTGGTCAAAGCTGTAGATAATGCCCAGGCGCCGGCCGAGCTGGTTGTCCGGGTCGCTGGCCACTTGCAGTTCCAGGTTGTGCCGGGTCTTGATCTCGATCAGGCGCTCCGGCACTTGCGGGCTGACCGCCACCAGCGGAACCCCCAACGCGTGCAATTGCGGATAGAGCCGACGCTGGTAATAGGGCAGGGCGATGTTGCAAGCCGGGCAACCGGCGAAGCGGAAGAAGATCAGCACCGCCGGGCCGTTGGCGAGCAACTCGTCGCGGCTCAGGCTGTCACCTTCGACTTTCAATAACGTGAAGGCATCGAGGGAATCGCCGACTTTGACGAAATCGTCGACCCGAGCTTCATTCACCAGGCGTTGACGCTGATCGATATTGACTTGCAGGGCCGCCGGCTCCCAGGTTGCCAGGCGTTCGGCATGCAAGTCTGCGAGCAATTGATTGAGGGATTCGCTCATGCCAGCGCCTCGATTTTCTCGTGAGTTTGAGTGGCCGTGTGACGGTTCGCGGGTACTTCCAAACCCAAGTTATCGCGCAGGGTCGTGCCGCTGTATTCGTCGCGAAACAAGCCGCGCTGCAGCAGCAGGGGCACCACCAGTTCGGTGAAGTACTGCAGGCCGTCGGGTAGCAAAGAATTGATGATGAAACCATCGGCGGCGCCTGCTTCGAACCAGGTCTGAAGGGCATCTGCGACCTGCTCGGGCGTGCCAACGAAGTCCCGTCGTGGCCGAGAAAAGCGCAGGGCGACCTGGCGCAAGGTCAGGCCTTCGTCCTTAGCCAGTTGCTTGATCCGGTCGGACCCACCTTTCTGGCTATTGGAGCCCAGTTCGCCCAACTCGGGGAACGGTGCATCCAATGGGTACTGGCTGAAGTCGTGGTCATTGAACGGCCGGCCGAGGGCGACAATCGCGTCCTCGATGCTCACCAGTTCCACCGCTTGCTGATAGCGGCTTTCCACTTCTGCTTCATCACGACCCACGATCGGACGGATGCCTGGGAGGATCGACAGCTTCTGCGCATCCCGGCCGAAGCCGCTGGCGCGTTGTTTCAGGTCTTGATAGTAGGCGCGGGCTTCGTCGAAGGTCTCGGGGCTGACGAAAATCGCATCGGAGTTTTCGGCAGCGAAATTGCGCCCGGCCTCCGATGTGCCCGCCTGGAAGATCACCGGTTGACCTTGCGATGAACGAGCAATGTTCAGCGGACCTTTGACCGAGAAAAATTCACCCTTGTGCTCCAGCGCATGCAATTTGCCGGGGGTGAAAAACTCACCACTTTGCTTGTCGTAGACGAAGGCGTCGTCTTCCCAGGAATCCCATAAACCCTTGACCACACCGACATGCTCCTTGGCGATGCGGTAGCGCACGGCATGGGGCGGGTGCTCGGCCTTGCCGAAGTTATCGGCGGTGCCACTGAGCCAGGAAGTCACCACGTTCCAGCCGGCGCGACCGCCGCTGATGTGGTCCAGGGACGCAAACTGGCGCGCCACCTGGAACGGTTCGGTGTAGCTGACCGTGACGGTCGCGACCAGGCCGATATGTTTTGTGGTCGCGGCCAGCGCCGAGAGTATGGTCAGCGGCTCGAAGCGATTGAGGTAGTGCGGGCTGGATTTTTCGTGGATGTGCAGGCTGTCGGCGATGAATACGAAGTCGAATTTCGCCTCTTCGGCCAGTTGCGTCTGCTGTTTGTAAAAATCGAAATTTACGCTGGCGTTGGGCTGGGCCTGCGGGTGGCGCCATTCGCCCCAGCCATGGCCGACACCGTGGACCATCGCACCGAGTTTCAGTTGGCGTTGTTTGCTCATGGATCTACTCCTTCAATTAGCGCGATGCCTGACTGAGCGGGGCACGCTGGGCGTTGAAGCTCTTGTCGAAGCCTTGGGAGACGTCGATATGTTTAGTGAGAATTCCTTCTTCCTGATAAATGTCCGCGGTGGTTTGCAGGCCGCTGATCACCGTGTCGTCAATCGCCACCGGTTGCATGTGCGTGCCTCTGGCCACCGCGACATGCACAGCCAACGGCAGGCCGGTGACCGTGGCCTGGGCGGCGGCGTATTCCTCGGGATGGGCGTTGGTCCAGCGGTAGGCGCGATCGACCCGGGCGACGAAATCGTCCAGTTGCTGGCGCTTGCTGGCGATGGCCTGACTGGTGGCGGCCAGGTACAAATGGTTGGTCAGCAACTTGTCGCCGCTGGCCAACACCTTAGCCTGACTTTGTGTGGTGGAAATCGTGGTGTAAGGGTCCCAGGTCGACCAGGCATCGGCGCTGCCGTTATCCAGCAGGATTCGCGATTCGCTGGGCAGCAGGTAGATGAACTGCACGTCGTGAGTGCTCAGGCCGACGCTGCGCAGGGCCTTGATCGCCAGGAAGTGGCCGATGGAGCCTCGGGTGGTGACGATGCGCTTGCCCTTGAGGTCGCTGGCGCTGTTCAGCGGCGAGTCCTTGAGTGCGAGGATGGCGGTGGTGTAGCGACCTTCGGCGTGGATGATGCTGACAACCTTGAGCGGCGCACCGGCGCCGAGGGCGAACACATAAGGCGCATCGCCGAGGGCGCCGATGTCCACCGCGCCCGCATTCAATGCCTCGCCTAATGGCGCGGCGGCGGGAAACTCGGAGAACTGGATTTCGTAGGGCACATCTTTCAGTTCGCCGGAGACTTCCAGCAGCACCTTGATCGTGGACTTTTGATTGGCCACCAACAGCGGTTGCAGGTCGGCCGCGTGAGTCGTCGTGGCAAACGCGAGGGCGCTGGCGATCAATAAGGGCAGGGTGAGTCTCATGACAGCATGCTCCAGGCGGGTCTTGATGATTCGTGTCACCTCCGCCTGGAGAAAGGGGTCGGACTGAATGTCAGGTGTATCAAATGGCGCTGCCCGGCATACGGCGCAGAAGCCTTGAAGGGTCAGATCACAAAAAAGCCGTGCGTGGCGTCGCGGGCCAGTTGGGCCACCAGGCCGAACTCCCAATCCAGATAGGCTTGCAGCGCTTCGCGCGGGTTATCGGTGCCTTCGTATGGGCGGCGATAGCGGTCGATGCGCGGCGAAGCCAGATGACTTTCGCCTTCTTCCAGCGGCTGTTGCGCCGCGATCCAGCTGGCGGTGCCGCCCTTGAGCAGGAACACCGGTTTGCCGGTCAGGGCCTCGACGTCGGCGACGGCCAGCCGTGCCAACTGGCTGCTGCCGCAGGTCAGTACGTAGCGTTGCGCGGGCGGTACGTTATCGAGCGCTTCACACAGTTGCCCGCGCAGTGCCCACCACGCGCCGGGGATATGGCGTTTGACGTAGTTGGCGCTGCTGGTGAAATCGAGCACCACGCTATCGCCGTGGGTCAGCCAGTCGACCAGGGTTTCGACGCTGATTTCTTCGGCTTGCTGCGGTGCAGGAACCGGCGCCTGCCAGGGACATTTTTCGCTGAAATGCGCAGGCTGCAGGTCATCCAGCACATGCACCTCCCAACCCAGTTGCGAGAGCCAGGACGCCGACATGTTGGCGCGCACGCCGTCGTCATCCACCAGCACCAGCCGCGCACCGCGCACGCTGGCGAAATGGTCGGTTTCCTGCACCAGTTGGCCGCCGGGTGTCGAGCGGGCGGTGGGCAGGTGGCCATTTTCAAATTCTTCCGGCGTGCGGACGTCGAACAGGTAGGTGCTGCGCGTCGATTCCTGCTGCCAGCGCTGAAGATCAGCCAGGGTCGCACGGCCTACAAGCGCTTTGTCGGCAACGCGGCGGGCATCCCGGGCGGCGATGTGACGATGTTCCTCGCTGGTCGGGGCGAACCGGCGGGACTGGCCGTGTTGCAGCGTTTGACCGGCCAGGGTCCAGCCTATGGTGCCGTTGCGCAGGGCTGAAACCGGGTTGGCAATCCCTGAGTTGATCAACGATTGAGTGCCGATGATGCTGCGGGTGCGTCCGGCGCAGTTGACGATGATCCGTGTCGCCGGGTCCGGCGCCAGTTCGCGAGCGCGCAACACCAGTTCCGCCCCCGGTACGCTGATGCCGGTGGGAATGCTCATGGTCTGGTATTCGTCGAAACGCCGAGCGTCGAGCACCACCACGTCGGCCTCGTTGTCGAGCAGCGCTTGAACTTCTTCTGCCGCCAGGGATGGTGTGTGACGCTGGCTTTCCACCAGTTCACCGAACGCCTTGCTCGGCACGTTGACGTCGATAAACAGCTCGCCACCGGCACGGTGCCAACCATCGAGGCCTCCTTCCAATAAGCGGACATTGACGTAGCCGAGCCCTCGCAGGCGTTCAGCAGCGACTTGTGCCAGGCCTTCACCGTTGTCGTAGACCGTCACCGGGGTATCGAACCGTGGAATCCGCGAATACACCTCAAGCTCAAGTTTCGACAAGGGAATATTCGCCGCGAACAATGGGTGCGCCTCGGCAAAGGGCGCTTCTTCGCGCACATCAATCAGGGCCAGTTCCTGTTTGTTCAGCAGTGCCTTTCGAATCTCGGCGAAAGAGCGGATCAGTTGGGTGCTCATAAGGCTTGGCTCTCTTTGGACAGATCCCAGATGTTGGGGAGAAAGGCGTTGGAATAACCGGAGATGAACAGTTTTTCGCTGCCGTCGGGCTGATACACCGCGCGGCGCACCGCACCAATATTGGCGCCGTAGACATGGATGCTGATGGAGACTTGATCTTCAAAGGCGTTGCTGACCTGATGAATGTCGCCAATCTTGGGCGACACGGCTTCGACCTGGCCTGGCAGCAATTGAATCCGGTTGCCCTCGGGCAGCAACGTGCCGTCGGTATGGCGTGCAAACCCCTGGGAGTATTCCGCGCCGCGCAACATGCCGATCAGGCCCCAGACCCGATGATCGTGGATCGGCGTGTGTTGCCCAGGCCCCCAGACAAAACTGACGACACTGAAACGTTGCCGTGAATCGGCATGCAACAGAAATTGCTGATAGCGCTCGGGGTCGGGGCGGGCAAAGTCTTCCGGCAGCCAGTCGTCATGGCTGACCAGTTGGCCAAGCAGCTTGCCGCCGCGATGCAGCAAGTCGCCTTCGCGCGGGTTGCTGTCGATCAATTCCGCCAGGGCGCCTATGAATGCTCTGAGTCTCTCCGGGTGTCGGGCCTGGGTCATGGCAATTCCATCGTTCGTTTCGAAAGTTGTTGTGATCATCTAAGCATAATGATCGTTCTTAATATGCTAATTTTTAATGATTAGGTTATAGCTGAAAGGAATTTAGAACCCGATTGAATAGCGTTAGACGTTATCGATAGAGGCGCTGAAGCGCTTCGGGCTATCCAGATTCCAACAATCGAACTATGCTTTTCAGACATCTTATTGACTGTTCTCTATGTGCGGGCCAAATGAAAATTGATGATATCGATGCCTTCGTCGAGGTGATTCGTTGCCAGTCCATCAGCCATGCGGCGGAGTCGTTGCAGCTGACTCAGCCGGCCATTACGCGGCGCGTGCAAAACTTTGAACAGGCGTTGGGCGTGGAGCTGTTCGACCGCAATACCAAACCGCTCAAGCCCACTTTGATCGGAACTCGGGTGTATGAACAGTGCCGTTTGATCCTGCGGGAGATGGATGCGCTGCGCGAACTCGTTGCCACCGACGCGCCGCCCACCGGGCTGCTGCGCCTGGGTGTCCCGCAAACCATCGGTGATGTGGTGCTGCTCGATGCCCTCAAGCATCTGCGCGTCGAATACCCCGAGTTGCGCGCCCAAGTGGCGACGGGGTGGGGCAGTCAATTGGTTGGCAAGATCGAACGCGGTGAGCTGGATGCCGCGGCGGCGTTGTTCCCGGCGGGCAAGATTTTCCCGGACAACATCGTCGGCGAATCCATCGGCAAGATGGAACTGGTGGTGGTCTGCGCCAAGGCGCAAGTGCCCAAGCGTCCGTGCAAACTGGCCGACGTTTACCAGAATGGCTGGATTCTGAACCCCGACGGCTGTGGTTTCCGCGCCGGGTTACAACGCACCTTGTCGGATCAAGGCCTGGCCCTGCGGGTCAACCTGGAAACCTTTGGCACCGAATTGCAGTTGGGTCTGGTGGCCGATGGTCTGGGTCTCGGTCTGGTGCCGCGTCCGTTGCTGGAGCGCAGTGCGCATTTCGAGCAGTTGGCGGTGGTGCCGCTCAAGGATTTCAAACCGGTAATGGACCTGTGGCTGATCTACCCGCACTTTCTCGGTAACCTGCAAGGGCCGGTCGATGCCTTTGGCAAACTGGTCGCCGGTTCGTTGCAGAAGATTAAGAGTGCGGCATGACGGCTGCGTGAAGACATAAAAAAAAATGATAATTAGCTTAGATTAAAATGTGCTTTTTATTATTTTTTGGCTTGCCATAGGCTGACTGGAGATCCTTAAGGCCATCCAGGAAGTTTTGCCATGAGCAGCGTCAGCCCGTTATCCAGCGTCTCGAAAAATGTCCGCCAGCGCGTCACCCCCGAAGAATGGGAAGTGCGAGTCAAACTGGCGGCAGCTTATCGGTTGGCTGCCTTGTTCAAGTGGACCGATCACATCTACACCCATTTTTCCGCGCGGGTGCCAGGGCCGGAGGAACATTTCCTGATCAATGCCTTCGGGTTGTTGTTCGATGAAATCAGCGCCTCCAACCTGGTCAAGGTCGACATCGACGGCACCATCGTCGACGACCCTACCGGCCTGGGCATCAACTACGCCGGCTATGTGATTCACAGCGCCATTCATGGCGCGCGTCCCGACCTGCAAGCCGTCCTGCATACCCACACCCGCGACGGCATCGCTGTCTCGGCGCAGCGCGACGGACTGTTGCCGATCTCTCAACATTCCATCGGTTTTTCCGGGCGAGTCGCCTACCACGGTTACGAAGGCATCGCCCTGGACCTGGACGAGCGCGAACGACTGGTGGCGGACCTTGGGGACAAGAGTGTGCTGATCCTGCGTAACCACGGGTTGCTGACGGCGGGTGTCAGCGTCGAACACGCGTTCCAGCAACTGCACGTCCTGGAACGCGCCTGTAACATTCAGATCGCGGCGCAGGCGGGCGGCAACGCCGAGTTGATCTTCCCGCCAGCCGAGGTGGTGGCCAAGGTCGAGAAACAGGCCGAAGTGTTCAAAAGTGGTGATGGGCCGGGTGTGGCGCGGCACTGGAATGCGCTGATTCGGCAGTTGGAGCGTAGTGATACGGCCTATAAAGAGTGACACGACACACCACAACCCCTGTGGGAGCGGGCTTGCTCGCGAAGGCGGTGTGTCAGTAAACACAATCGCTGAATGACACACCGCCTTCGCGAGCAAGCCCGCTCCCACAGGTTATGCGCCTTAACTGTTAAGGCGCGCGATCCGCGAGTTCTTCAAGCAAGTCTGCCGAAGGCACAAAGAACAAACCGCCCGTCACTGCCGTGCTGAAATCCAGCAAGCGGTCATAGTTGCCCGCCGGCCTGCCGACGAACATGTTCTCGAGCATCAGCTCAATGGGCTCTGGCGAACGGGCATAGCCGATAAAGTAAGTACCGAATTCACCTGCGCCCGGGCGGCCGAACGGCATGTTGTCGCGCAGGATTTTCACTTCCTGGCCGTCCTTGGTGATGGTCGTCAACGCACTGTGAGAGTTGGTCGGCTTGACCGAATCACCGAGCTCGATATCGGACAGTTTCGTTCGTCCGATAATGCGTTCCTGAGCCTCGACGGATAACGCATTCCACGCGGTCATTTTGTGCAGGTACTTCTGCACCAGCACATAGCTGCCGCCAGCGAACGCCGGATCTTCATCGCCGATGAGGGTGAACTCGGCCATGTGCCGATCATCCGGATTCTCCGTGCCGTCGACAAAACCGATGATGCTGCGCATGTCGAAATAACGGAAACCCTGCACCTCATCGACCACCGAAACCGCATCGTCCAAGGCCGAGAGCAACTGTGTGGCCAGCTCAAAACACAGGTCCATCTGATCCGCACGAATGTGCAGCAAGAGGTCACCCGGCGTCGCCACCGCGCGCCGTCCCTCCTCACCGAACTCGCGAAAGGCGTGCAGCGCAGCTGGGCGCGGGCCACCAAACAGGACGTTCCAGGCACTGGAACCAAAACCGCAGACACAGGACAAGTAACCGGTAGGCACGCGTTTACCGACGGAGCGGGTGAGGGCGGCGATGTCGCCGCACCAGCCCCGGACTTTTTCAGCGGCATCGCTGCCGGGCGCCAATGTGGCCACGATGAAAATCGCGCTTTTGGTGATCGGGGCACAGACGGCTTGAGGATCAGGCGTTGGGTTGGTCATAGGTGTGAACGCTTTCATCGATGCGACGTGCAAAGACAGTAGCAGGATAACGGCTGTGAATCAGCCCTCGAGACGCGCAGACAAACGGGAAATGTGGGAGCGGGCTTGCTCGCGAAAACAATGTGTCAGGCAACATTGATATCGACTGACCAGATGCCTTCGCGAGCAAGCCCGCTCCCACAAGGGGAGCGGTCGTGTACGCAAATGTTTTATACGACGACGAACTAGTGTGGGAGCGAGCCTGCTCGCGAAGGCGCCTTGTCAGCCAGTATTGATGTTGAATGTAAAACCGCTTTCGCGAGCAGGCTCGCTCCCACAATGAATCATCGCCGAACACAAATTCTGCACACACACACAGCGGAGCCTGTGCAGGAGCAAAGCTCGCTCGCGAAGGGGGCCTCACATCCAGCATCGAATCAAGCCGTCTCAGGCAACTTTTTCCGCCGCCTGCCGTTCCCGCTCTGCCACCAATTGGCGGGTCAATGGGATCAAACGCTTGCCATAATCGATCGCGTCGTTAAGTGGATCAAAGCCGCGAATCAGGAACGTGGTAATGCCCAGGTCGTAATAGTCGAGCAACGCCTCAGCCACTTGTTCCGGGGTGCCGACCAGCGAGGTCGAGTTACCTTGGGCGCCCAGCAGGCCGGCGATTCCGGTCCACAGTCGCTTGTCCAGTCGTGAGCCTTGGGCGGCGGCCGCCAATAGACGCCGAGAACCCTCGTTCGGTGGTTCGCGGCGGACAAATCCATTCTGTTCCGCCAGCGCCGTGGCCTGTTGCAGAATGCGCTCGGCTCGTTCCCAGGCTTGTGCTTCGGTGTCCGCCAGAATCGGCCGCAATGACAGGCTGAAGCGAATGCTGCGCCCATGCTTGGCCGCTTCGGCGCGCACCTGATTGACCACTTCACGCACCTGTTCATAGGTTTCACCCCACAGCGCATAAACGTCCGCATGCTTGCCCGCCACCGCAATGGCCGCTGCTGACGAGCCGCCGAAATACAGTGGAATATGCGATTGCTGCGGTGATTTCACCGACGAGTACGCGCCATCGACCTGGTAGTACTTGCCGTTATAGTCGAAGGGCTTTTCACTGGTCCACTCCTGGCGCAGCACGTCGAGGTATTCATCGGTGCGGGCATAACGCTCGTCCTTGCCGATGTAGCTGCCATCGGCCCGCAGTTCGCGGTCGTCGCCACCGGTGATGATGTGCACGGCAGTGCGCCCGCCATTGAACACATCGAGGGTGGTGAACTGGCGCGCAGCCAACGTTGGCGCGGCGAAACCGGGCGATGGGCAATCAGGAACTTCAGCTTTTTCGTCACGCTGGCGGCATGGGAGGCGATCAACGTGCTGTCCGGGCTGTTGGAGTGGAACGCCACCAGGGCGCGGTCGAAACCGGCCTCGTCATGGGCGCGGGCGACGGTCTCTACATACTCGGGTTGCAAGACCGGGCCGCTGCGCGGGTGGATTTCCGAGGAATGGTGGCCGCCGATGTAGCCGATAAATTCGATGCTCATGCAGAGTTCCTTGTCATTGGATAGGCGAGATTCAAGCCTCCACCTGGCAGGGGGTCGGTCCGTGGTGTCGAAAGTAGGCGTAACGGGGCAGGGCTGTGAAATGCCGTTTTGTTCTAAGTTAATTATTAATTAAATGAATCATAATAAATTGCAGATATCAGAAATGCGCATTTTAGTCCACGCCATGGATTCAGGCAGCGGAGAACGCTGGCTGCAGACTTTAATTATGCAAATAATTTATCTGGATTGTTCTCTATCTGAGTTTTAATCATATTAGGTTATTCCCAAAAAGAATTTCACTGAGGTTTTTTATGCGAATAGCATGAATCCGAAGCCATGTTCTTGATGAGGAAGGTAGCCTGATGACCGAAAAGACCTTTGATGCACAGAGCGCCAGCAGCTCGTTTTCAGTCAATAAGGCGGTTGATAGCCAAAGTGCGTCGAGGCTGCTCCCCAATTGGCTGAGAAACTGGCGAACCCCCGAGGTCTTCCTGCGCCTGCTCAGCCCGATCGCGTTGCTGCTGTTGTGGGAGCTGGCGTCGCAGTTCGGCTTGATCCCGCAACGGATCATCGCCGCTCCGTCGCAAATCGGCGGCACGCTCTGGGCGATGATCATCTCCGGGGAGCTGGGCAAGCATTTGCTGGTATCCCTGCAACGCGCGTTGTTGGGCTTGAGCATCGGGGTCAGCGTCGGCGTCGTCGCGGCGCTGATCACCGGTCTGTCGAAGCGCGGCGAGGTGATCCTCGATTCGCCGATGCAGATGCTGCGCACCATTCCTTCGCTGGCGTTGGTGCCACTGTTCATTCTCTGGTTCGGCATCGGCGAGTTCACCAAGATCGCGCTGATCGTCACCGGCACCACTTTCCCGGTGTACCTGAACCTGTTCTCCGGCATTCGCAACATCGACCCCAAACTGATCGAGGCCGCCAACACCTTGGGCCTGAATCGTCGCGAGCTGATCTGGCACGTCATCCTGCCGGGCTCCTTGCCTTCGTTCTTTGTCGGCTTGCGCTATTCCCTGGGGATTTCCTGGCTGGCCCTGGTGTTCGTCGAGCAGATCAACACCACCGCCGGCATTGGCTTTCTGGCCAGTGATGCGCGGGACTTCATGCGCACTGACGTGATCGTCATCTGCCTGCTGATTTACAGCGTCCTCGGTTTGTTGATCGACGGACTGATCCGCACGCTGGAGCGTTTCGCCCTGGCTTGGCGCCCATCTTTTGTGAGGAACTGACATGTCGACTATCGCGGCAAAAAACCTGCAATCAGACGCTCCGGTACAACTGCGCAACGTGGTGCGTCAGTTCGGTCAGCAACGGGTTATTGATGGCCTGGACCTGGACATCGCCCCAGGCGAGTTCGTCGCGCTGCTGGGGGCCAGCGGTTCCGGAAAAACCACGCTGCTGCGCAGCCTGGCCGGGCTCGACAGCATCGACAGTGGCCAGTTGTTGGTGCCCAAGGCCCGGGCGGCGGTGTTTCAGGAACCACGCCTGATGCCCTGGAAACGCGCCTGGAAAAACGTGATTCTCGGCCTGCGCGTCCCGGACGCCAAGGCCCGTGCGGTGCAGGCCCTGACCGAAGTCGGGTTGGCCCACAGACTGGAAGCCTACCCGGCGACACTCTCCGGCGGTGAAGCGCAACGGGTCGCACTGGCCCGAGGCTTGGTGCGCGAGCCGAAGCTGTTGCTGCTCGACGAGCCGTTTGCCGCCCTCGATGCCCTGACCCGGATCAAGATGCATCGGCTCATCATCGAATTGTGGCGTAAACATACCCCGGCGGTGCTGCTGGTGACCCACGATGTCGACGAAGCAATCCTGTTGGCCGACCGGGTGATTGTGCTGGCCAACGGCAAGATTGCCGAGCAACTGACCATCGATTTGCCACGCGCTCGCGACACCGGACAGGAAGGTTTTCAGGCCATTCGTGCGCGGCTGTTGAGCCTGTTGGGCGTTGAGGTGGAAACTGCTGCGGTGGCGGAGCGTCAGGCAGTCACCCGCACGGTTCGGCGGTTTGCCCATGGTTAATCGACGTGTGTTGATCTCGGCGATGGCGTTGCTGTCAGGTGCCGCGTTGTTGCTCAGCGGCTGCGGTGACGCCGTCGAGCCAAAAGCCCAGTCGGACCTGTCCAGCGTCACGCTGATCCTCGGCGATCAAGCCAAGGGTTTACGCACGGTGGTCGAGGCCGCCAACGCGCTGGAGGGCATTCCCTACAAGGTTCAGTGGGCGAATTTCCAGGGCGCCGCGCCGTTGTTCGAAGCCTTGCGCGCCGGGGCTGTCGATCTGGGGCCTGCCGGTGATACCCCGGTGCTGGCGGCGGCAACCGGTGGCACGCCGTTGCGCATCGTCGCGGTACGGCGCAGCCAGTCGCGAGGGATCGCGATCCTGGTTCCGGCGGACTCACCCATTCACCGCGTCGCCGATTTGAAAGGTCGCAACGTGGTGGTGTCGTCGGCACGCGGCAGCATTTCCCAATACTTGTTGATTCGTGCGTTGGCCAACGCCGGGGTTGACGAGAAAGACGTCAACGTCGGTTTTGTCCTGCCCACCGATGCGTTGGCGGCATTCAATGCCGGCAAGATCGACGCCTGGGCCACGTTCGGGATCTATCAGGCATTTGCCGAGCAGCAGGGCGCGCGGGTGCTGATCAGCGGCGAAGGCATCAACACCGGGCTGACGTTCATTACGGCGTCCGATGAAGTGCTCACCGACCCGCTCAAACGCAAGGCCCTCCGCGACGTGTTGCAGCGTTTCGCCAAGGCTTTTGAATGGGCACGGCAAAACCCCGACGAGTATGCGCGGGTGTTCGCCAAAGCCAACGACGTTTCGCTTGAAGTCTCGCAGCGGCTGCGCAGTTGGGGCGATGAGTCGCTGTTGCCGGTCGAGCCGCGGGATGTCCAGGCCTTGCAGCAAGTCGATGATTTGTTCGTCGAGAAGAAGATCTTTCCCCACCGCGTCGACGTGGAGAAATTCACGGATGCGCAGGTGTTTTCCAACGAGTCGCTGGCCCTGAGTCGATCTACTTCAACCCGGTAAATCCATACCGATTCATCTCACCCGACGCAACGCTCCTGTCCCTGCGACAGGGGCGTTTTCGTGCTTGCGAAACTTCAAGATCCCCGCTCGAAGCGAACCTAAGCTAATGCAAAAAAGATATTTGTTACCGGTTTTTAAGATCGTTTAGCTTGGAGCCATCGCCACACAAACACCGTTTCACATGGGAGTGAACCATGCCGCAGCCACTGGATATCAGCGCCTTACCGAGCCTTGATCTGTCATTGCTCGATGGCACCCCGGCACAACGCCAGGGCTTTCTTGACGACCTGCGCCACGCCGCTCGGGACGTGGGTTTTTCTACCTGAGCGGCCATGGCATCGACCGCGATTTACTGAAACAGGTGCAGGACCACGCCCGCCAATTCTTTGCCCTGCCGGACAGCGAGAAAGCGGCGGTCGGCATGATCAACTCGCCACACTTTCGCGGCTACAACCGCGCCGCTTCGGAGATCACTCGCGGCAAGCCGGACTTGCGCGAACAGTTCGACCTGGGCGCCGAGCGCGAGGTGTTGGCGCAGGATGAAAACAGCCCGTACTGGGCGCGTCTGCAAGGCCCCAATCAATGGCCGGCGACGCTACCGGCGCTCAAGCCGTTGCTGCTGGATTGGCAGCAAGCCATGACCCGCATGTCACTGCGCCTGCTGCGCGCTTTCGCCCAAGCGCTGTCATTACCTCAAGAGGCTTTCGATCAGTTGTACGGCGACAAGCCCAATGAGCACATCAAGTTGATGCGCTATCCGGGGCAGGCCGCAGACGCCAGCCACCAAGGTGTCGGCGCGCACAAGGATTCGGGTTTCCTGAGTTTCCTGCTGCAAGACCAGCAGGCCGGTCTGCAAGTCGAAATCGAGGAGGGGCGCTGGATCGATGCGCGGCCTCGGGACAACACGCTGGTGGTGAACATCGGCGAATTGCTGGAGTTGGCCACCAACGGTTACTTGCGCGCCACAGTGCACCGGGTGCTGTCGCCGGCCAAGGGCAACGAGCGTTTGTCGATTGCGTTCTTCCTCGGCGCGCAACTCGATGCCGTCGTGCCGCTGTATCCGTTGCCCACGGCGCTGCTGCGTGAAGCGCGAGGCCCGGCCAGTGACCCGGACAATCCGTTGTTTCGTGATGTGGGCTGGAACTACCTAAAGGGCCGGCTGCGTTCTCATCCCGATGTTGCCCAGCGTTTTTACGCCGATGCACTGATCCCCAAAGCACTGACTGCCTAACCTCATCAAGGACTAAGAATATGTTCAAGAAAACAGGATTGACCCTGGCTGTGCTGGGCGCTTTGGTGACGTCTTTCAGTGCCCTGGCCGTTGAGCCGCTGCGCGTGGCAGCGGACCCGGTGCCCCACGCGCAGATTCTGGCGTACGTGCAAAAAATCGACCCGCAACTGAACCTCAAGATCATCGAGATCCCCAACGGCGTGAACTCCAATGAGTTGCTGGTGCATGGCGACGTCGATGCCAATTACTTCCAGCACCTGCCGTACCTGAAGTCACAGGAACAGGCCCTTGGGGAAAAACTCGCGGTGGCGGCGACGGTGCATATCGAACCGCTGGGGATCTACTCCCATCGGCACAAGACCTTCGCCCAGGTACCGGTGAAAGGCACGGTGGCCGTCCCCAACAACGTCACCAATCTGAGTCGCGCGCTGTACCTGTTGCAGGACAACGGCTTGATCAAACTCAAGGCCGGCTTCAACGACCCGGCCACCGATCAGGCGACACCGAAGGACATCGCCGAGAACCCGAAACAGCTGAAGATCCTCGAAATCGAATCACCGCAAATTCCCCGCGCGCTCGATGATGTGGACCTTGCGGTGATCAATGGCAACTACGCATTGGAAGCCGGTCTGGTCCCGGCCAAGGATGCACTCGGGCTGGAAAAAGCCGAGCACAACCCCTACGCCAATATCCTGGTGACCACGCCCAAATTGCAGGACGACCCACGGATCAAGCAACTGGCCAAAGACCTGACATCGCCTGAAGTGGCCAAGTTCATCACCGACAACTTTTCCGGTTCAGTGATTCCGGTGAGCCCGGTGACCGTGGCGGCCACTACGCCATGATCGTCGTCGAGCGGTTGAGCAAAACCTACGCGCCAGGGCAGGCACCTGCCCTGGATCAGGTGTCCCTGAGCATTCCCGACGGTGCGATCTACGGGATTCTGGGGCGCAGCGGTGCGGGTAAATCGACGCTGCTACGGTGCCTCAATCTGCTCGAACGGCCCAGTGCCGGACGCATTCTGCTGGACGGCGAGGACCTGACTGTGTTGTCCGACATCGAACTGCGCCGACAACGGCAGCGCATCGGCATGATCTTCCAGGGCTTCAACCTGCTGCATTCGCGCAACGTCTTTGACAACATCGCCGTGCCGCTGGAAATCGCCCGCGTCAGCAAAGTGCAGCGTCATGCGCGGGTCAAAGAACTGCTGGACCTGGTGGGCCTGAGTGATAAGGCCCAGGCGTTTCCTTCACAACTGTCCGGCGGGCAAAAACAACGGGTGGGTATCGCCCGGGCGTTGGCGGCGCGACCGGCGTATCTGCTGTCGGACGAAGCCACCAGCGCCCTTGACCCGCAAACCACTGCCTCGATTCTTGAACTGCTGCGCGACATCAATCGCCAGTTGGGACTGACCATTGTGTTGATCACCCATGAGCTGGAGGTGGTCAAGTCGATTTGTGATCACGCCGCTTCACTGGCTCACGGCCGATTGGTCGAGGCCGGGCCGATTGCACAGCTGTTGGCTAACCCCGATTCCAGCCTTGGCCGTTCACTGCTGCCGGGTTACAGCACGCCGTTGGGCAACGATGCCCTGGACTTAAGTTTTTTCGACAACCTTTTGGCCACTCCGGTACTCAATGAACTCAAGCAACAAGGCGTGGAATTGAAGCTGCTGGCCAGTGGCGTCGAGTCCATCGGCGGGCGGCAGGTCGGACGTTTACGCGTGGCATTCCGGCATCCTGGCGATGAGCGGAAATTGAATCAGGTCGTAGCTTTTCTCAAACAACGCGGCGTCAGGGTGGAGCGCTCATGAACCGTGTGATCGACTGGAACGAGATCTTCCAACTGGTGCTCACGGCCACCGGTGAAACCTTGTACATGGTCGTGTTGGCGGGGTTCTTTACCTTGCTGATCGGCTTGCCCCTGGGGGTGTTGCTGTTCGTCAGTCGTAGCGATGGTCTGTTCCCAATGTCCCGGCTCAACAAAGGCCTGGGTGGTCTGGTCAACCTTGGCCGCTCGCTGCCGTTTGTGGTGATGCTGATTGCCTTGATCCCGCTGACCCGGCTGGTGGTCGGTACGACCCTGGGCAGCACCGCAGCGGTGGTGCCAATCACCATCGGCGCCTTTCCGTTCTTCGCCCGTATCGTCGAAAACGCCCTGGACGAAGTCGACAAGGGCCGCATCGAAGCGATCCTCGCCATGGGCGGTGATGTCTGGCATGTGATTTTCAAAGTCCTGCTGCCTGAAGCTCTGCCCGCATTGTTGGCAGGCATCACCTTGACCCTGGTGATGCTGATCGGCTTTTCCTCCATGGCCGGAGTCATCGGTGGTGGCGGCCTGGGCGACTTGGCGATTCGCTACGGCTACCAGCGCTTCAACAATCAGGTGATGGTCGCCACGGTGCTGGTGCTGGTGATTCTGGTCCAGAGCGTGCAAAGCCTCGGTGATCGGCTGGTGCGCTCCTTGGCTCACCGACGTTGAGGCGCCTTTCTTATAACCAGAAAATATTTTCTATTCGATATAACTATTGGAATGTTTATAAGGGGTTGCTTTTAATCCTCGCTTCAACCCTTTGTGTGCGCTGGCTTTTTTAGCCGCCATCCTGTTCCGGAATCCTTTATGAGTGCGCCTGTTGCCGTGGCACCCGAGCCGCTGATTCGTGTGCGTGAGCTGAGCAAAACCTTTGGCGCCAGCCGCGCGCTGGATCGGGTCAGCCTGGAGATTTACCCCGCCGAAGTGGTGGCGCTGCTGGGGGCCAACGGTGCGGGAAAATCGACCCTGGTGAAGATCCTCGCCGGCAGTCAATCCGCCGATACCGGTGAACTCTGGGTCGACGGCCAGCCCCGGCATTTCACCTCGCCACTGTCGGCGCGCCGGGTCGGGATTGTCGCGGTGCACCAGCAGGTCAACGACGGCATCGCACCCGGATTGAGCGTGGCGGAAAACCTCTTGCTCGATGAACTTTGTCAGCCCGGCACGGACTTCTGGCTCAACCGCAAGCGGCTGTTCGAACGTGCTGCAAGCATCGCGGCCGGCCTCGGCCTGGAGCTACCGCTGGAGCAACCGATCGAACGCCTCGGTCAGGCCGAACGGCAACTGGTGGTGTTGGCCCGGCGTTTGCCTTGCAACCGCGCCTGCTGATTCTCGATGAACCCACGGCGGCCTTGTCGGACGTCGAGGCCCAGCGTCTGTTCGGCTTGATCGATACCTTGCGCAGTCGCGGGGTGGCGATTTTGTACATTTCCCATCGGTTGTCCGACCCGCAGCGAGTCGCCGACCGCGCCATTGTCCTGCGCGATGGCCAACTGGCCGGCGAGTTCAGCGCCCGACAGTTGCCCTAAGCTGTCGAGGCCATGCTCGGTCAGGCGCTGGATACGCATGTCTATGAACCGCGCACTGCGGGGCGGGAAGTCCTGACCCTGCGTTCAGCGAAAATCATGCCGCATAAAAAGGCCTTCGATCTGACTCTGCATGAAGGCGAAGTGGTGGTCCTGACCGGGTTACTCGGGGCCGGAAAAACCGAGATCGCCAAGGTGCTGTTCGGCCTGCGCGAACCGGCGGCCGGCACCCTGCAACTGGACGCCGTTGACTGGCGACCCGGTTCGCCACGCCAGGCGATCCAAAACGGGGTGTTCTTTGCCGCCGAGGATCGAGCGAGCCAGTCATTGATTGCCGACTTTTCCCTGCGTCGCACCTTGACCTTGCCGTTCCTCGAGCGCTTCAGCCGTGGCGGTTTCATCCGCAACCGGGCCGAGGCCGCAGCGGTCGAGGCACAGGTCGTGGCATTGGGGATCAAGACTGCCGGGATCGACGTGCCGATGAGTGCGTTGTCCGGCGGCAACCAGCAGAAGGTCGTGCTCGGCCGCTGGTTGCTGGGGGAGGGGCGGGTGTTGATTCTCGATGAACCGTTTCAGGGCGTCGACGTACGCGCCCGTCGCGAAATCGGCCAATTGCTGCGCGGCAGTGCCGGCGGTCGCGCAACGCTGGTGATCTGCGCCGATGTCGACGAAACCCTGGAAATCGCCGACTTCCGTCAACGACCCGATTGCCCGCGCCTTCGGAGCCCAGAAGCTCGACCCGGAAACTTCGAACAACTTCAGCCTCGGCCTGACCGCGCAACTGAGTGAACGCTTTGATGCGTCCCTCGACGTGTTCCGCATCGACGTCAAGGATCGGGTAACCCTGTCCCAGCGCATTGGCAGCGATGCCCTGGAGCAGTACATCAACGACAACTTCGGTGTGGCCGGCGTGCATGACGTGAACTTCTTCACCAACGCCGCCGACACCCGCACCGACGGCGCCGAGCTGGTGCTCAACTACCACCAGCCGTTGTACGAAGGGCTGCTGGGGTTGACCACCGCCTACACCTACAACCACACCAAAGTCACCAGTACCAAAGGCACGCCGTCGCAGCTCACCGCGCTGGGCATTGGCAACGACGCGCTGGTGGGCGTGGAGGAACGCAACACCCTGACCGACGAGGCGCCCAAGGACCGCTTCATGATTTCGGCAAATTCGGCCAGCCAGCACTGGGGCCTGCTCGGGCGCCTGACGCGGCAGGGCGAGACCACGCGGGTGTTTGATTTCGGCGATTCGCAACCAGAGCAAACCTACGGCGCGGTCTGGCAACTGGATGCCGAGGTGCAGTACAAATTCACCCCCAAGTTCGACATAGCCGTAGGCGGCAACAACCTGACCGACAACTACCCGGAGCGCTCCAAGTCGGAAATCAACTACGGCGGCAACCTGCCGTATGACGTGCTGTCACCGATAGGCACCAACGGCGCCTATTACTACACTCGCGTCACTTATGGTTTCTAAACGAGGCCGCCAACCTGTACGGGTGGCGTTTCATTGGTTGTCTAGAACGATACCTCGGCCGGTTGCGACAGCCGCAGTACCGACAGATCCCCGGTACGCCATTGGCCGTAGGCGTCCAGCACGCTGAAGCCGTCAGGAAAGCGCGGCGTGACTTCCTGATCGAGAAACTCGCGCCAGCGCGCGGGGCTGATCACACCTTCCTTGCCTTCCAGTGGTCCCACCGAGAAATACAGCTCGGTGCGCAGCCATTGCGCCTGCGCCGGACGCGAGGCGTCGCCTTGCAGGGTCGAACTGGCGGGATCTTTTGTATGAACGGAGACGGGAGGCGGGGTGACACAACCGGCCACCGCCAGGAACCGCGCGGCCAGTGAAAGGCGTTGAGGCATGGCATGTCCTTATTTAGTGAGTTGGAGAGCGTTGCCATTATAGAGGCGGCGCTTAATAGCTAGAAAAGATTAAAAAGTTGTCCTGGAGCTCACGTGAGGAATAAGCGGGCGGATGAAAAAAGTTGCGGCTGTTTAGAACGATTATTTCTTTCGGTTATTTATATAGCTGTCGGTCGAATATCCATAGCCGATAAAACGGCGTCATTGTTTTTAAACTATCTGTCATTACAGTCATCAGGCTGCTACAGCAGTCGTAACTGTCCTGAATACAACACTAAGCAGGCTCTGGCACCCATTTTTGCTGCTGGATCAACCTCTTGTCGACCCTGCGCCAATCCTTAGAATCCACTCCATCAGCTTCGTCCTACTCTTCAAACATTCAGGGAACACCACCATGATGAACGCCATGCAGATGCAAATGCCGATGAACGCCAACATGCCGATGATGCCGATGATGGGCATGCCGATGATGATGGCGACCATGAGCTGCGAAATGATGGACGACGGCATGATGTGCAAAATGATGCCGGCCGCAGGCATGGACATGGCCATGTTCAAGAACAGCGCTGAAATGATGCAGATGATGATGAACTGCGGCATGCCGATGATGATGCATTGCGGCAACATGAGCATGATGTGCATGTCCCAGGCGGCCATGACCATGCCGATGATGAACATGATGATGCCAATGCCGATGATGGGCATGCCGATGCCATCGATGAAGTGCGTGATGGAATGCACCATGATGGCGGACGGTATGATGTGCAAAATCATGCCGATGGCCGGCATGAACATGGACATGATGAAAAACTGCTGCACCCTGATGATGAAGATGATGAACGATTGCAGCATGCCGATGATGATGAGCTGCAACGGCATGCCGTTGATGTGCTGCACTTGCTGATCCATCGCCATTAAAAAAGCCCGGCTAATGCAAATTATTAGTCGGGCTTTTTAATGCGCTTTTGCTTGTGCTTTTCGTAGGAGCCAGGCTTGCCGGCGAAGGCGTACTTGAGAACGCCTTCGCTGGCAAGCCTGGCTCCTACAGTTTCAGTATTTGTCAGTCCAGGCGTTCGGGGTAGGTGACTACCAGATAGGCGACGGCTTCACTGTCGGCCGGGTTGCGGTAGCGGTGAGGCTGGTCGGCGTAGAACAAGATCGAGTCACCGGTCGAGAGCAGGTAGCGTTCATCATTGACGCTGATCTCCAGCACGCCCTGGGACACCACCAGGTTTTCCTGAACACCCGGGCCATGACCCTCGGAAACGTCTTCACCCAACGGACTCAAGCGCAGTTCATAAAACTCCGATTGCCGGGCCACGTCGAACGGAAACAGCGCCCGGCTGACAAAAGCTCCGCTGGCACTGACCAGGCGTTTGCTCTGGCTCGCCGACAACACTGCCACCCCTTCAAAGGCCCGATGCTCAAGAAACGCGGCCACCGACACCTTCAAGCCCTTGGCGATTTTGCACAGCACCTTGATCGACGGCACGCTGCGCCCGGATTCGATCTGTGCCAGCATCGCCCGGCTCACACCGCACTGGCGGGCGAGGGCATCGAGAGACAAATGCCGCTTGCCGCGCAGGCGTTGCAGGTTCTGCGCGACCCGATCACAGGTCGGGTCTTCTTCCAGTGATTCCGGGTTATTCAAATCCAGAACAGGCTCGTCGGCGCTCGCCAGAAAGCGCGAGGGTTGCTGCACGTTCACGCGTGACGCGTCTCGGTAGCCCTGGCCGCTTGCACCCATTGAAAGGCCTGCAAACCGGCATTGCATGCGTACATTTCCCACATGGCCCGTGCCCGTTGCTGAGCCTGTTTGCGTTTGCGGTAGCTGGCGAAGTCGATGAGGTTGTCAGTCGGATTCATAGGGCACTTCACTGTGGTGATGAATGACGGGATGAGCTGACAATACGTGGATATTTTTATAACTATAAATAATTATTTTTTATTTATTAATTCTTTTTTGTTCTTAAAATCCCTGCCACGAGGCGCAAGTGCTGGTGGGGCAACACGGATTCGGCAGGCTGAACCCAATCCCCTGTAGGAGCAAAGCTTGCTCGCAAAGGCGTCAGGTCTGGCGCACCGCGTCATCGTTCTTCGCGGGCAAGCCTTGCTCCTACACAGATCAAACCCAATTCTCTGTAGGAGCAAAGCTTGCTCGCGAAGGCGTCAGGTCTGGCGCACCGCGTCATCGTTCTTCGCGGGCAAGCCTCGCTCCTACACAGATCAAACCCAATTCTCTGTAGGAGCAAAGCTTGCTCGCGAAGGCGTCAGGTCTGGCGCACCGCGTCATCGTTCTTCGCGGGCAAGCCTTGCTCCTACACAGATCAAACCCAATCCTCTATAGGAGCAAAGCTTGCTCGCGAAGGCGTCAGGTCTGGCGCACCGCGTTATCGTTCATCGCAGCATCACTTCATTCTGCTTGCGATACGCCCCGGCTGCACGCCAACCGCTTTCGCGAGCAAGCCCGCTCCCACATTCGATCAGGTTGAGCCGGACATTTTTTTGACTTGCCACAAAACAACTCTGGGGCCTAGGGTTTCCAGATGTCGACGTCTTTGGCGTCCACCGCGGTGGGCAACAGGCCTGCGGCAAAAAACGCATCGGCGATTTTTTGCTGTTGGCCCAACTGATCGGCTTTCACCGGTTCAACCTGGTAACTGCGATGGGCATTCGCGGCCTCAACGGTTTCCACATCAAGGTTGCCCCACAACGGGCCGAGTGCTTGCGCTGCCTCACGGGGGTTGTGCTTCACCCAGTCGCCGGCCTTGTGCAGTTGCTCGTAAACCAGCTTCAGAACTTCGGGATGAGCCTTGGCGTAGGAGGTGCTGGTCAGGTAGTAGCGTTTGTAACTGGCCAGGCCGGCGCCGTCAGCCAGGGTGCGGGTCGGCAGTTGACGTTGCACGCCGGTGAGGAACGGTTCCCAGGTGACCCAGGCGTCGACCTTGTTGTTCTCGAAGGCCGCTCGGCCATCGGCAGGCGACAGGTACGCCGGTTCGATGTCGGAAAATTTCAACCCGGCCTTGTTCAGGGCCGCGATCAGCAAATAGTGCGAACCCGCCGCTTTGTTACCGCGACTTTCTTGCCTTTCAAATCCGCCAGTTGCTGTAAGGGCGAATCCTTGCGCACGACGATTGCCTGGGCTGAAGGCGAGGGGGCTTCCTCGGCAAAGTAGGTCAGTTTGGCCTGCGCGGCCTGAGCGAAAATCGGCACGGTATCGGCCACGTCAGCGCTGATATCGACATTGCCGACATTCAACGCCTCCAGCAGCGGCAAGCCACTGGAAAACTCATGCCAGGTCACATCGATGTTGTTTGCTGCGAGGGTCTTTGCCAGGGTGCCTTGGGTTTTCAGCAGGGTGATCAGAGTCGATGACTTCTGGTAGCCGATCCGCACCGTTTCCCGGGCCTGGACCGGCACGATGAAGGACAAGGCCAGTGCCACAACCAGGCCGGCAAGGACCGGACGACGGGCAGCGGTTTTGATGGGGTTTGACATGGCGAACTCGACAGTTGGTAAAGAAGGAGGGGCTATCTGTCATGAGCATAGGGTTCTAAGAAATTTTCTTTAAATAATTTTTAGGTCTTAGCTTAAGGGTTTTTAATATTCTATTAAGGAATAAACAAATCGTTATTTATTCCTTTTGTTGGTCGTCGAACAGGTGCATTTTGAAGGCCTGCACCTCAGTGCGGTTTTGCCCCACATCAGACAGGAAGCCTCAACATGACTATCAAAGCGATCAACGTTCGTAACCAGTTCAAAGGCGTCATCAAGGAAATCCTGGAAGGCGAAGTGGTCTCGGAAATCGATGTGCAAACCGCTTCCGGCATCGTTACTTCGGTGATTACCACCCGCTCAGTGCGCGATCTTGAATTGAAAATCGGCAGCGAAGTGATTGCCTTCGTTAAATCCACTGAAGTGTCGATTGCCAAGCTCTGAAATTGAGCGAGCGCGCTCTTTGTAGGTGCTGGCGAAGCCTGCGTTCGGCTCGTGTAGCAGCTGTCGAGCAGCGCGAGGCTGCGTTCGGCTGCGCAGCAGTCGTGAAATCAGGCCGCGCGGTGCGTCAGGAAGACCTCGCGCTCAGGTTTTACGACTGCTGCGCAGCCGAACGCAGCCTCGCGCTGCTCGACAGCTGCTACAGGTGGTGAGTTCAGGAGGAGGTCGCGTATACCTAGCGGGAAATCAACCCACGCTCAATCGCGTAGTTGAGCAGCGCCGCCGGTTTGTCGATGTTCAGTTTGCGGCGGATGCTCAGGCGATGGGTTTCCACCGTGCGCACACTGATGTCGAGTTCGCGGGCCATTTCCTTGTTGTTCAACCCCAGGATCATTTTGCACAGCACCTGACTTTCTCGCGGAGTCAGTTCGTTATCAGTGGGCCGGTCAGCCGCCAGTTTCCGGGCAATTTCGGCGCTATAGAAGGTGCCGCCACTGGCGATCGCCTCGATAGCCGCAATGATTTCCCGTGAAGGGGAATTCTTCAGCACGTAGCCGCTGGCACCCGAGCGCACCGACTCGCTCACGTACTCATTATTGTCGTACATGCTCAGGATCAGGATCTTGATCGAGGGGTGTTCCTGGCGCAGTAGCCGGGTCAGCTCAAGACCGTTCATGTCCTTGAGGCCAATGTCCACCAACAGCAAATCGGGCTGGGTCTGGCGGACCATTTCTACCGCGCTCGCACCGCTGTCGGCTTCACCAACGATGTCTAAAAAATCCACTACCGTCAGCAGGGCGCGAATGCCTTCACGTACCAGTGAATGATCGTCGACCAGGGCGACGCGGATCGGGAAGGGCAGGCTCATCAGGTTATTTCTCTTATTGTGGTGTAACGGTGATCGGCTTCAGTGGGCCGTCACACTCATGGGCAGCAGAACATTCAGTTCGCTTCGGCCCGGCGTTGAATAAAGGTCGAACCGTCCACCAAAATGCTCGACCCGTTCACGGATGTTGCGCAGGCCAATACCGGCGTTCAGGCGTTCGACTCGATTGACGTTAAAGCCGACGCCGTCATCCACGACGATCAAGCGCAATGCCTGCGCCGATCCTTGCAGCGTGATCGACACCGTGCTGGCCTGGGCATGCCGTTCAATATTGGTCAGGCCTTCCTGGGCGATGCGGAACAGGGCCACCGCCGCGCCGTCGACCAGATCACAATCCACCAGATCACTTTCATAATTCACCTGCAAGCCACTGCGCTGCTGGAACTCGGCGGCCAATTGTCCCATGGCAGCGGGCAGGCCCAGGGTATCGAGCAGCGATGAACGCAAGTCATGGGAAATGCTCCGTACCTCGCCGATGGCGCTGCCCAGGCGCTCCGTGGCTTCGCGCAAAATATTCAGGCCATTGTCGCGGCCGGCCTCGATCAGGTGGCTGGCCAGTTCGAACTGAAACTTGATCGAGACCAGCAACTGGCTGATGCCGTCATGCAGTTCGCGCGAGACCCGAGAGCGTTCCTCCTCCTGCAAACTGACGATGCGCTGGTTGAGTCGCTGGAGTTTTTTGTCGGCCAGACGATGCTCACTGACGTTCAATGTCATGCCGCTGATAAACACCAGCAGCACGGCAATCAGCGCGACGGCGGCGATTGCCAGCATGGTGCCGTGGATGCCTTGGGCGACTTCATCGCGGGCTTGTTGAGTGGCTTGCTCGATGTCTTCGAGGTAAATGCCGGTGCCGAGCATCCAGCCCCAACGGTCCAGCATCACCACGTAGGCAAGTTTGTCGGTGACCGCGCCAGTCGAGGGTTTTTCCAGGCGTAACGCTGAAAACCGGCGCCAGACTCTGCGCTTTTCAGCAAGGCTTGAATCACCGGCAAGCCGTGCGGGTCGGTCATGTCCCAGAGGTATTTGCCGACCAGTTCGGACTGCCGCGCGTGCATCAGGCTACGACCCTGGCGGTCATAAACGAAGAAGTAACCGTCGATGCCGAAGCTGAGTTTACGCAGTTCTTCGAGCACCCGCTGCTGTGCCATTTCATCGCCCTTGCCATCGGCGTACAACGGTTCGATCAGGCTCTTGGCCATTTCTACGTAGTTTTTCAGCTCCGCGCGTTTGCTGGCGAGGATGCTGTCCTCGATCAGCTGCGCCTGCTGCTCGCCGAGCTGCCGATTCTGGACAATGACCAGCGCGCAAATCACCGCAATCGCCAGGATCAGCGGCAGAATGCCGAGGGCAACAATTTTGTGTTTGAGCTGCATATCTACTCCTGTCCAGACCGGGCGACGGTGCGGCAGGGTCGTTGGCGGGTGTCGTGGTGGGGGCATGATAGGCCAAAACGACCTGCACTTCGCCAGCGTAAAGAGCCGTCGGACTAATGGATAAAACCGATCTGCGTAGTACTACGTAGATGGGGCTTACGTAGTACTGCGGATTTCACTGATGGCGACATGCGCGGATATTAGGCAGGCTCGCATAACGGGCACCATTATAAAAATTATCGCCGCGGCCTATCGGACTGCCGGCAGGAGACACGCAATGCCCCGTCTGGTTAAACACCTCGCCTGGTTTGTCGTGGCTGTCATTGGAGCGTTTGCGCTGAGTGTCGTGGCCTTGCGCCGCGGCGAAGCGATCAATGCCCTCTGGATTGTCGTCGCCGCCATCGCTATCTACCTTGTTGCCTACCGCTACTACAGCCTGTTCATCGCCAACAGGGTGATGGAACTCGATCCCAACCGAGCGACTCCCGCCGTACTTAACAACGATGGCCTGGACTACGTCCCGACCAACAAACACATCCTCTTCGGTCACCACTTTGCCGCCATCGCGGGGGCCGGGCCTTTGGTCGGTCCGGTGTTGGCAGCGCAGATGGGCTACCTGCCTGGCACACTCTGGCTGATTGCCGGGGTGGTGTTCGCCGGTGCAGTTCAGGACTTCATGGTCCTGTTCATGTCTACCCGCCGCAACGGTCGCTCCCTGGGCGACATGGTCCGGGAAGAAATGGGCCGCATCCCCGGCACCATCGCGCTGTTCGGTTGCTTCCTGATCATGATCATCATCCTCGCGGTGCTGGCGCTGATCGTGGTCAAGGCCCTGGCCGATAGCCCGTGGGGCATGTTCACGGTGATGGCGACCATCCCGATCGCGATGTTCATGGGCGTGTACATGCGCTACATCCGCCCGGGCCGCATTGGTGAAATCTCGGTGATCGGCGTGGCGTTGCTGCTCGGTTCGATCTTCGTGGGCGGGCAGATTGCGGCTGATCCAGTCTGGGCCAAGGTCTTCAGCTTTACCGGGATCCAGATCACCTGGATGCTGATCGGCTACGGTTTTGTTGCCGCCGTGTTGCCGGTGTGGCTGATCCTGGCGCCGCGTGACTACCTGTCGACGTTCCTCAAGATCGGCACCATCCTGGCGTTGGCGGTTGGGATCCTGATCACCATGCCCGAGCTGAAAATGCCGGCGCTGACCCAATTTATCGACGGCACCGGGCCGGTGTGGAAGGGCGGGCTGTTCCCGTTCCTGTTCATCACCATCGCTTGTGGCGCGGTTTCGGGTTTCCACGCGCTGATCGCTTCCGGCACCACGCCGAAACTGCTCGCCAGTGAAGGCCATGCCCGTTACATCGGTTACGGCGGCATGCTGATGGAATCCTTCGTGGCGATCATGGCCATGGTCGCGGCCTCGGTGATTGAACCGGGCGTGTACTTCGCCATGAACAGTCCGGCCGCCGTGGTCGGTAGTGACGTGGTGACAGTTGCGCAAACCGTCAGCAGTTGGGGCTTTGCGATTACCCCGGAAGCCCTGCAATTGGTGGCCAAGGACATCGGTGAAACCACCGTGCTGGCTCGCGCCGGCGGTGCACCAACGTTGGCGGTCGGCATCGCGCAGATCCTGCACAGTGTGTTGCCGGGTGAAAACACCATGGCGTTCTGGTACCACTTCGCGATCCTGTTTGAAGCGCTGTTCATCCTCACCGCGGTTGACGCCGGCACCCGTGCCGGACGCTTCATGCTCCAGGACTTGCTCGGATCGTTCGTCCCGGCGCTCAAGCGCACGGAATCCTGGACCGCCAACCTGATCGCCACCGCCGGTTGTGTGGCGATGTGGGGTTACTTGCTGTACCAAGGCGTGATCGATCCGCTCGGTGGCATCAACACCTTGTGGCCGTTGTTCGGTATCTCCAACCAGATGCTCGCCGGTATCGCGCTGATGCTCGCCACCGTCGTGCTGATCAAAATGAAACGCCAACGCTACATCTGGGTGACCTTGTTGCCGGCCGCGTGGTTGCTGATTTGCACCACCACCGCAGGCTTCATCAAGTTGTTCGACGCGAACCCGGCGATCGGCTTCCTGTCCCTGGCCAGGAAATACAGCGATGCCCTGGCCAACGGTCAGATTCTCGCGCCGGCCAAAAGCATCGACCAGATGCAACACGTGATCTGGAACGCCTACACCAACGCAACGCTGACCGCGCTGTTCCTGTTCGTGGTGTTCAGCATCCTGTTCTATGCGCTCAAGGTCGGGATTTCCGCCTGGGGCAGCAAGGAACGTACGGATAAAGAGTCGCCGTTCCAGGCTGTGCCAGACGCGTGATCGAGGATTGCCAACATGTTCAATGACCTGAGTCGCCTCGGTAAATACCTCGGTCAGGCCGCGCGCCTGATGGTCGGCATGCCCGACTACGACAATTACGTCGAGCATATGCAAACCAAACACCCGGACAAGCCGCTGATGAGCTACGAGATGTTCTTCCGGGAACGTCAGGAAGCGCGGTACGGCAGTAAGGCTGGGCCGAAGTGTTGTTAAACCTGTAGGAGCCAGGCTTGCCAGCGAAGGCGATCTTAAGGACGCCATCGCCGGCAAGCCTGGCTCCTACGGTTTTGGTTTGTGTTGTTAGTGCCCCTGATTGCTTTTGATCAACTCGTAAGCCCGGCGCACCAGCGGATTCACGGTATTCGGCCGAATCCACAAGTGATACGTCACGTCCGGCAACCGCGGTAACCCATCGTTTTCCCCCAGCACCCGCATGTCCGACCCGAGCATTTCCATGCTTCTCGGGGTCACGCCCAGCCCTGCGCGGGTCGCAGCCTTGATGCCAATCAGGTTCGACGCCAGGTACGCCTGGCGCCAGGGAATGTTCGCGCGTTCCAGGGCTTCCAGTGCATAGCGCCGATAGATGCTTGGCTCATCCACGAGAATCAGCGGCAACGGTTCACTGGGGTTGTGAATGTACTGCGCCGAGCAAATCCACCACACCGGCGAGGTGCGCAGGGCGAAGCCTTCGAGGGACGGGTCCGCGCGAGTGGAAATCACCATGTCGACCTTGCCCCGGTGCAGGTCCTCCATCAGGAACGGACTGCGCCCGACGTCGATCTCCAGGCGCAAACGCGGTGCCGAGCGGGCGATGTGGCTGAGCATCGGTGGCAGGATGGTGTCGGCAATGTCATGGGGCGAGCCGATGCGCAGCACACCACTCAAGCTGCTTTCACGCAGGGAATTCAGCGCGTCATCGTTGAGCGCCAGCATCTGCCGGGCATGCCGTAGCAACTGCTGGCCGGCTTCCGTGAGCTGCTTTTGCCGGCCGCGCTTTTCGAACAGACTCACGCCGACCTGTTGTTCCAGCCGCTGCATGTGCTGGGTGACCGATGATTGCGTGCGGTCCAGTTGTGCGCCGGCTTCGGCAAAACTGTGGTGGTCGACCACGGCAATGAAGGTACGCAGTAATTCAAGATCGAGGGTAGGCAGGGTCGACATGGAGGCTGCTTTTATATCAAGGGCACGAACATAAACATTACATATTTTTATGTATTCGGAGAAATGGATTTTCTTGAGTGGCGTCAAGCGCCAGAAAACACGGCGATATAAGCATTTTTCTAAAACGTAAAACCTTCCGAGTTATAACGATATTAGATATTTGCATTTCCGTTGCTTGAGCACTGTACCTAGGATGCCACTCATCAGGTCGGGGTACGCCGATCATCCATGAGGGGAAATTCATGTTGCTCGAGCGCTCACCCGTTAAACGATTGTTGCCTGTGATGCTGGGCGCGTTGATTTCCTTGTCGGGCATCAGCGCCGCGCAGGCCGATGCCACTCTGGACAAGATCCAGCAACGCCACGTGTTAGTGGTCGGCGTGCTGCTGTCTGGCGGGCCCTTTGGTGCGATTGATCCCTCCAGCCAGAAGCCTCGCGGCTTGAACGTCGACCTCGCTGACGAGCTGGGACGGCAACTCGGCGCCGAGGTGCAACTGGTGCCGGTATTACCGGCCAACCGCGTGCAGTTTTTGCAGCAGGGCAAAGTCGATTTGCTGATCGCCAACATGGAATGGACCACTGAACGCGGTGAGATCCTTGGCTTTGTGCCGACCCCGTTCTACCGCGTCGGCGGCACCGCCGCCGTGCTCAAGGACAGCAAAATCACCCGTTGGGAAGACCTGAAGAACCAGCCGGTTTGCACTTCCCAGGGCAGTAGCTACGTCAAGCCGCTGACCGAATTGGGCGCCGAGATCAAAGCGTTCAAGAGCTCGTCCGAATCTTTACTGGCCCTGCGCGGCAACAACTGCGTTGCGGCCGTGCACGACGCCACGCTGATCGACCCGTTGCTCGCCGACACCGCCGAATGGCAGGGCTATCGCGCAATCTCGCCGGAACTCAACCCGGCGCCTTCGGTGATCTGGACCCGCCGTGGCGAAAGTGACACCCAGGCCAGACTCGATCCGATCATCAAGGAGCTGCACCGCAGCGGCTGGCTGATCGAGGCCCAGACTCGCAACCACATCACCCCGGCATCCCCGGCGTTGGTCGAGTTGCAGAAACAGTTCCAGGCCAACGGCGCCTGAGGCCGGTTCATCGTTTTCAACCGACCAACGCTCAAGGTAGCTGTGCATGAAGCCTCTTTTTTCGCTAAAACCCTGAACACCCTGTGCCTCGCCGGCTGTGCCGCACTGGCCGCCAGCCTGGCCCAGGCCGACGCCACGCTGGACAAAATCGAGCAACGCCACGCCATCAGCGTCGGGGTGATTCTCAGCGGTCCGCCGTTCGGCACCCTCGACCCGAAGACCGGCGAACACCTGGGCTACAACGTTGAGTTGGCCAAGGGCATAGGCAAGGCGCTGGGCGTCGAAACCAAGACCGTTTCGGTGCTCGCGCCGAATCGCGTGCAGTTCCTGCAACAGGGCAAGGTCGACATCCTGGTCGCCAACATGCAGTTCACCGAAGAGCGTGCCGAGATCCTCGACTACGTGCCCACGCCTTATGAGGAAGTCGGCGGCGCTGCGTTGATTCGCAAAGGCGCGGGCATCACCCTGTGGGCCGATCTGAAGGGCAAACCGGTGTGCGTGTCCCAGGGCAGCAACTTCATCAAGCCGTTGCAGGAAACCTACGGCGCCGAGATCAAGGCCTTCCGCAGTCAATCGGAATCGCTGTTGTCACTGCGCGGCAATGGTTGCGTGGCCGCGGTGCATGTCAGCCCGACCATGCAGGCGTTGTTGAGCGAGGCGGAGTGGGCCGGTTATGAGATCCCGCTACCGGGAGATTTGATCCCGTCGAACTCGGTGATCTGGATTCGCAAGGGCGAGCACGATACCCAAGCCAAACTGGATGCCATCGTCCGCGACTGGCACCGCAGCGGCTGGTTGATCGCGTTGGGCGAGCGCACCGGTATGGCGCCGTCCCAGGCTCTGCGCGACCTGCATGAACAGTACCGCAATGCCGCGCCGCTGGCGGTTCAGCCATGAGCCAAGGGTTGTTCGAGATCTTGCAGCAACTGCTCGGTGCCAGTCATGTGCAAAGTAATGAAGAGGCCGCGCCGTACCTGACCGACAAGCAGGGGCGTTATGTGGGGCAAGTGATTGCCGCCGTGCACCCGGCCAACACCGAGGAAGTGGCGGCGGTGGTCCGCGCTTGCGTGGCCAATGACACACCCGTGGTGGTGCAGGGCGGCAACACCGGCTTGATGGGCGGCGCGACTCCGGACGGCAGCGGCCGCACCGTACTGTTGCTACTCGATCGGCTGAACCGCGTGCGCGCCGTGGACACCGACAATGACACCCTGACCGTCGAGGCCGGTTGCATTCTGCAAACCGTGCAGGATGTGGCGCGTGACGCCGGGCGCCTGTTCCCGCTGAGTCTGGGCGCCGAAGGCAGTTGCACCCTCGGCGGCAACCTGGGGACCAATGCGGGCGGCACGGCGGTGCTGCGTTATGGCAATACCCGCGAGCTGACTCTGGGGCTGGAAGTGGTCACTGCTCAAGGTGAAATCTGGAATGGCCTGCGCGGTTTGCGCAAGGACAACACCGGTTACGACCTGCGCGACCTGTTTATTGGCAACGAAGGCACCCTTGGCATTATCACCGCCGCGACCCTCAAACTCTTCCCGCTGCCCAAGGCCCAGTCCACGGCGCTGTTGGCCTTCGACTCTTTAGCTCAGGCCGTGAAATTCCTGTCCCATGCTCGCGCCGGTTTCGGTGCCAGCCTAACCGCATTCGAATTGCTCAGCGCCGATTGCCTGGCGTTGCTGCGTGAGCAGTTTCCACAAGGACCGCAGCCGTTTCTCGGCGCTGTCGAGCCGTGGTTTGCGCTGCTGGAACTCTCCGACAACCACAGCGAAAACCACGCCCGCGAAGCCTTTGAATCGGTGTTGGGCGAAGCCTTTGAGCAAAGTCTGCTGGCCAATGCGCTGATCGCCGAAAGCCTGGCCCAGAGCGAAGGCCTGTGGTTGCTGCGGGAAAACATGAGCGAGGCGCAGAAGCGTGCCGGTCGCAACATGAAGCATGACATCTCGGTGCCAATTTCCCAGGTCGTGGGGTTTGTTGCGCACACCGATGCGCTGCTGCAAAAACACTTTCCGGGCGTCCGGCATTTCACTTTCGGCCATTTGGGCGACGGCAACCTGCATTACAACGTCGCTCATCCATTGGGTTCAACGGTCGAGGCGCACATGGCCAATTACGCCGCTCTCAGCCTGTTAGTCCATGACAGCGCCCACGCCCACGGCGGTTCCATCAGCGCCGAACACGGGATTGGCCAGCGCAAAGTGGGGCTGCTGGAGCGCTACAAAAGCCCGGTGGAGCTCGACCTGATGCGGCGGATCAAGCACGCCCTGGACCCGAAAAACCTGCTCAATCCGGGCAAGGTGGTGGCGGTGTCAAAACCATGACTCTTCGTCTGTCCAAACGCATGCAGCGCGTGTCGCTGTCGGCCAATGCGGCGGCCAAATCCCAGGCCACGGCGTTGCGAGATGCCGGTCGCGACATCCTTGACCTGACCACCGGCGAGCCGGATTTCGACACCCCGGAGCACATCAAGCAAGCCGCCTATGCCGCCATCGCGGCCGGCGCCACCAAGTACACGCCAACGCCCGGCGTCAAAGCCTTGCGGGTCGCCGTGCAGTGCAAACTCCAGCGCGAGAATCGACTGGATTACCCGTTGGAATCCATCGTGATTGCCAACGGCGCCAAACAGATCATCTTCAACGCCTTCGCCGCGACCCTGGATGACGGCGATGAAGTGCTGCTGCCAACGCCGTACTGGCCGACATTTGCGGACAGCGTGCGCTTCAATGGCGGCGAACCGGTATTCATCGAATGCGGGTTGGCCCAGGGCTGCAAGCTGACGCCACAGCAACTGGAACAACACATTGGCGAGCGCACGCGCTGGCTGATCCTCAACGGCCCCGGCAATCCGAGCGGTGCGGTGTACAGCGCCGTCGAGTCGCAGGCCTTGGCCGAGGTGCTGCGTCGGCATCCGCAGGTGTTGATCCTGCTGGATGAGCTTTACGAACATATCCGCTTTGACGGCCAACCGGCCCAGAGCCTGCTTAACGTCGCCCCGGATTTGCAACCGCGCTGCCTACTGGTGGGCGGTGTGTCCAAGACCTACGCCATGACCGGTTGGCGCATCGGTTTTGGTGCAGGGCCGCAGGCGTTGACCAGTGCCATGGCGGTCGTGCAGTCGCAATCGACCTCCGGCGCTTCTTCGGTTGGGCAAGCCGCTGCGTTGGCAGCCTTCGACGGTGGGCTGGATTTCTTGCCGGAGCAAGTCGCCGCCTATCACCTGCGTCGGGACCTGTTGGTGACGGCGTTAAAAGTCGTGAACGGTCTGGAAGTGCTTGAGCCTCAGGGCGGCTTTTTCGTGTTCGTCCGCTGCGAAGGGTTGTTGGGGCGTTATCGACCGGACGGTGTGCGCCTTAACAATGACGCCGATGTTGTCGCGTATTTGCTGGATGAGGGCGTCGCCGGCGTGGCGGGTAGCGCTTATGGCTTGTCGCCGTGGTTTCGCCTGTCCATCGCTACCGCGACCGACAACGTTGTCGAGGCCGGACGCCGCATTGCCTACGCCTGCGGGCAATTGCGGGGCGAAGCATGAGTCATCTGTTGGAGCTTTTCGTCCACTGGACCGCCGGTTTTGGCTTGAACTACGCCTTCCTGCTGGACGCCTATCAGCGCGGCACGCTGGAGCAGGGCGCCCTGACCACGGCGTTGCTGTGCCTGTTCACCATCGTCGGCAGTCTGTTGGCCGGTGTCGGGTTGGCGGCAATGTTGACCTCGGGCAAACCCTGGCTGGCGACTCCGGCGCGGGTATTCATCGAAGTGACCCGCAACACGCCGACGCTGGTACAACTCTATTGCGCGTTCCTGGTGTTGAACATGCTGCTGACTCAGGCTGTTGGCACGGCCAACCCGCTGACGCCGTTCGCCTGGGTGGTCATTGTGATTTCGCTGCACAAGGGCGCGTTCCATGCCGAAGCCTTGCGCGCCGGTATCGAAGCGGTGCCGGCGGTGACCCTTGAAGCGGCCAGTTCCCTGGCGTTCAGCAGCCGTCAATTGCTGTGGAACGTACAACTGCCACTGGCCCTGCGCTTTGCCTTGCCGTCGCTGATCAACAACCTGATCGACCTGGTGAAAATGACCGCCGTGGCCTCGGCGATTGCCGTGGGGGACATCACCTACGCGGCGATCATGATCTGGACCCAGAGCGATAACGTGCTGGAACTGATGATCCTGATCCTGAGCTTTTTCGGCTTGCTGAGTTTTATCGTCAACTGTGTGGGGCGCCTGCTCGAAGCGCGCCTGAGGATGCCCGGCTATGGCCATTGAATCGTCCGTCAGCGCACCGCTGGCCTGGCCGCGCCGGCATGTCGGCAAGTTGTTGCTGTTGGCTTGCGCGATGTTCTGGCTGCTGTACTTCGCCCCGCAAAGCCCGGTGTTCAAGGCCTTGCTGCAATGGTCGCCGGCGCTGGCCGTGGGTTTTGGCCAGAACATTCTAATCAGCCTGGTGGCGATCAGCCTGGGCTCGCTGCTGGGATTGCTGGTGGGCGCATTGGCCGTGTCGCCGCTACGGCTGTTACGACTGCCGGCGCAGATCTGGGTGCAGATTTTCCGCAATGCACCGTGGCTGGTGCTGATCTATTTCACCACCTACGTGTTCCCGTTCGAGATCAAGATCGGCAGCACCTATGTCTCGTTTCCGGACTGGGTCAAGGTCACCATTGGTTTGGCCTTGCCGGCGAGCGCCAACGTCGCGGAAATCTTCCGTGGTGCCATCGCCTCGATCCCCGGCACCCAGTGGGAAGCCGCGCGTTCACTGGCGTTCACCCGTGGGCAGATTTTCCGTTCGATCATCCTGCCGCAGTGCTTCAAGCGGATGTTGCCGCCGTGGATGAACCTTTACGCGGTCATCACCATGGGCACCGCGCTGGCCTCCCTGGTCGGTGTGCACGACGTGATCGACACCGCGCAGATCGCCAGCAACACCGTGAACCTGACCGGTTTCACCGTGGTGATTTACCTGAGCCTGCTCGTGTTGTTCTTTGCCTATTGCTACCCGATTTCCCGACTGACCCAGCGCCTGGAGCGACGTTATGCCTTCTATTGAAACCGTCGCCGAGCCTCTGGTCAGCCTGCGCGATTTGCACTTGTCGTTCGGCGCCAGCCCGGTGCTCAAGGGTATCGACCTCGACGTCCATCGCGGCCAGGCCGTGTCGATCATCGGCCCGTCCGGCTCCGGCAAGTCGACCATCCTGCGTTGCATCACCGGCCTGTTGCAGCCCCAGCGCGGCAGTATCCGTGTCGGCGCCACCGAGGTGCACACCCTGGCCAAGGAAGCCCAGCGCATCGAGTTGCGCAAGCGCGTGGGGTTTGTGTTCCAGCAGTACAACCTGTTCCCGCATTTGTCGGTGCTGGAAAACCTGGTGATTGCGCCGCGCAAGGTCTTGGGCCGTAGCCGGATCGACGCCGAGAAAGAAGCCCGGGCCTTGCTCGCCAAAGTGCGCATGGAACACAAGGCCGATGCCTATCCGGGGCAGTTGTCCGGTGGCCAGCAGCAGCGAGTAGCCATTGCCCGCGCCTTGGCCATGCGTCCGGAACTGATTCTGTTCGATGAAGTGACCTCGGCCCTCGATCCGGAAACCGTCGGTGAGGTGCTGACGGTGATTCGCGAGCTGACCGAAGAGGGCATGACCTGCGTGCTGGTGACCCACGAAATGCGCTTCGCCGAAGAAATCAGCGACATCGTCTACTTCACCGAAAACGGCGTGATCGTCGAACACGGCAGCGCCACGCAAATCTTCCAGCACCCGGGCAGCGAACGAACCCAGGAGTTTTTGCGCCATGCGCTGGGTGACCCGGGCCGTCGCCCGGCGACTGCCAATGATCCGTATCTGTTGACCAACCTGAGCCGCTATAGCCTGTCCGTGTAACCCCGAGGAGCTAATTCATGAGTACCGATAACCGTGCCGTCGTCATCGAGGATTTCCTCAAGAAAATCCGTGTGATCAATCAACGGGGCGTCGACCGCGCCGCACTGGTTGAAATCGTTGCCTTGCTCGAAGACCTGGCCGAGCGCCGGGATCTGTTCAACTTCGACGCGTTCCCTGCGCCCGTGCCGGGGCAGGGCAGCACCGCGTTCCGCTACCGCCTCAATGACGATGGCGACACGCCGACGCTGTACCTGAACTCGCTGCTGCCGGGCAAAAGTACGCTGGCGCACAACCACGAAACCTGGGCGATCATCAGTGCCGTCGAAGGCCAGGAAATCAACTTCGTCTACGGTCGAAGTGATGAAGGTCGCGAGCCTGGGTTCACCACCTTGCACCTGGAAAAAGAAGTCATCGTGCAGCCCGGCACGTCGATCTCGTTCTTGGGCGAAGACCTGCATGGCATCCGTGTCGAAGGCGAGCACGCGACCCTGCATTTCCACCTCTATGGCTTGCCGCTGGAGTCCCTCAACGGCCGCTACGGCGTTGACGCCGACGGGCGGATCCTCAATTACAACGCTTCGCAAATGGCGCCGTCGATCAAGGCCTACACATGATCGATCTGTATTACTGGCCGACCGGCAATGGCCTGAAGATCGGCATCCTGCTTGAAGAACTCGGGCATGCGTACCGTGTGCTGCCGATCAACATCCGTGAAGGCGAGCAGAAGCAGGCGGCGTTTCAGCGCATCAGCGTCAATGGGCGGATCCCGGCGATTGTCGATCATGCGCCGCAAGGGTTGGAGGCGCCGCTGAACCTGTTCGAGTCTGGCGCCATCCTCAATTACCTGGCCGATAAGGCCGGGCGGTTTCTGCCGCCGCCCGGTACCGCCGAACGGCAAAGGGTTCAGGAATGGCTGTTCTGGCAAGTCGGGCATGTCACGCCCTACCTGAGCCAGTTGCAGTTGTTCAAGGAGAAGGCGCCCGAGCCGATCCCGTTCGCCCTCGACCTGTTGAATGCCGAGGCGACGCGCCTGTATCGGGTGCTGGAAACGCGGTTGTCCGAGGTGCCGTATGTGGCGGGCGATTATTCCATCGCCGACATGGCGATTTTCCCGTGGATTCAGCCGCTGCGTCAGGGGCAGGACTTGGCGGATTTTCCGCAGGTCCACACCTGGCGCGAACGACTCAAGGCCCGGCCGGCCATTCAACGCGCCTATGCCAAGGGCCGGGAAATCGCCGCCAATGAGCGCTCCCTCGCGCTTCAATAACTCTATTTTTCCAGCGGGACTCCCATGAGCCAGACCGTAACTCCAGGGCAATTGCAGCAGTGGCTGTTCGACGGGCAGGAAATTGCCCTGTTTGACGTGCGTGAGCATGGCCAATATGGCGAAGCCCATCTGTTTTTCGGGGTGAACCTGCCCTACAGCCGCCTGGAGTTGGAGGTCCGGCGTCTGGCGCCGAATCCACACGTGCGGCTGGTGATCTACGACCAGGACGGCGGCGACGTTGCGGCGCGTGCCGCCCAGCGTTTGCAGGCATTGGGTTATGGCCGGGTGCATGTTCTTGATGGCGGTGCCGATGGCTGGCAGGCCGCCGGTTTCCAGTTATTTGCCGGTGTTCATGTGCCGTCCAAGGCGTTTGGCGAGTTGGTGGAGGAGGCCAGTCATACGCCGCATGTCACCGCCACGGAGTTAGCCGAATGGCAGGCCCGGGGCGAACCGTTGGTGGTGCTCGACGGTCGGCCGTTCGATGAGTACCGCAAGATGACCATTCCCGGTTCGGTCTGCTGCCCGAACGGCGAACTGGGCTATCGCGTGCACGATCTGGTGCCGGACGACAGCACGCCGATTGTGGTCAATTGCGCGGGTCGAACCCGAAGCATTATTGGCGCGCAGACGCTGATCAACCTTGGCCTGAAGAATCCGATCTATGCGCTGGAGAACGGGACACAGGGTTGGTATCTGGAAGATTTTCAGCTGGAACACGGCAGCACACGACGCTATACCGATGAGGTGTCATCTGATGCCTTGCCGGCTCAGCGGTTGGCCGCCGCGCAACTGGCGCAAAAGGCTGGAGTGAAAACCGTGGCGGCGATACAGGTCGAGCAGTGGTCACGGGATGCCAGTCGTAGCCTGTTTCTGTGTGATGTGCGTACCGCCGAGGAGTTTGCCGCCGGCAGTCTGCCGGGGGCACAACACACTCCGGGCGGGCAGTTGATTCAATCAACTGATTTGTATGTCGGCGTGCGCCAGGCACGGTTGGTGTTGATCGACAGCGATGGCGTGCGGGCACCGATTGTGGCCAGTTGGCTGCGGCAGTTGGGGCATGAGGCTTTTGTGCTTGAGGGCGGCGCGAGCAGTGCTTTGGCATTGCCAGTACTTGAAGTCGCCGCACCTGACGTATTGCCATTGATCAGCGCCCAGGCATTGGCCGATGCGCTGAAGGACGCCGCCGTCGCACTGATTGATCTGCGCCCGAGCATGAGCTATCGCAAAGGTCATATCGGCGCGGCGCGCTGGTCGATCCGTTCGTTGCTCGCAGCCGAGGTCGCCGGTGAATCGCGGCCATTGGTGGTGCTGGCCGACGATCCGCAACTGGCGGCTTTCGCGGCACTGGAGTTACCTGGACACCAACGCCAGCAAACCCGGCTGCTGGACGGTGGCCTCGGCGCTTGGCGGGCGGCGGGTTTCGCGGTGGAGGAAACGCTCAATTCACCGCTCGATGAACAGTGCATCGATTTTCTGTTCTTCACCCACGACCGCCACTCCGGCAACAAGGACGCGGCGCGTCAGTACCTGGCCTGGGAGATTGGTTTGCTGGCGCAAATGAGCGAAAACGAAATCGCCAGCCTCAAGCCTTTGCGAGCGCAAGCGTCGCGGGTCCGCACTCGGCTGATCCATTGCGCGCGAACCGAAAAGGGCAATGGCGGTCGTGCCGTCAACGTCCCCGTCACACGGTTAAGCACGGTGCTGTTCGACAACCTTGCGCAAATGCGTGACGCCCGCTCCCGTCGTGACTATGAGCGAGTGCTGAGCTATGGCGCTCGCGGCAACCCGACGGCATTCGCCCTGGAAGATCTGGTCACCGAGCTTGAGGGCGGTTATCGCACCCGCTTGTTCGGCACCGGCCTGGCAGCGGTCGCCCAGACGTTCCTGGCCTACCTGCGACCCGGCGATCATGTGCTGATCACCGACGCGGTCTACTCGCCGGTAAGGCGCCTGGCCCGGAGTTTCTACAGCCGTTCGGCATTCAGGTCAGCTACTTCGCGCCTGACGGCCGCGACCTGCATACGCAGCTGCAAGCCAACACCAAAATGGTCTACACCGAAGTGCCTGGTTCGTTGCTCTATGAACTCTGCGACCTGCCGGCCATCGCCGCCCTGTGCAAGCCGCGCGGCATCTTGCTGGCCGTGGACAACACCTGGGGCTCGGGTTACCTGTACCGGCCGCTGAGCCTGGGTGCGGACATCTCGATCGTGGCGTTGACCAAATATGTGAGCGGTCACAGCGACGTGGTCATGGGCAGTGTCTGCACCCGGCAAGACGCCTGGCAACCACTGGCGACCATGAGCGACGCCTTCGGCAGTGCTGTCAGCCCCGACGACGCCTACCTGGTGCTGCGCGGCGCCCGAACCCTGGCGTCACGCCTGGAGGTACACGAACGCCAGGCCCTGGAAGTCGCACACTGGTTGCAGGCTCATCCGCAGGTGAAACGGGTGTTCCACCCGGCGTTGCCCGAGCACCCCGGCCATGACGTGTGGCAGCGCGACTTCAAGGGTAGCAATGGTTTGCTCTCGTTCGAGCTGCACGACGCCGCCGCGAGCCACGTCGAACGCTTCATCGACGCGCTTCAGCTGTTCGGTGCTTCCTGGGGCGGCTATGAAAGCCTGATCACCGTCGCTGAACTCAAGGGACGTGACGGCGCACAGGATCGCGCACTGAATCCGGTGCTGCGCTTGCACATCGGGCTGGAAGATGTCGAGGCGTTAATCGAGGACCTGGAGCGAGGATTCGCTGCGACAACGTGAACCTGAGGTCCAGCCCAGCCTCCCTGGCAGCGAATCAGTGACGGGCGTCAGTTATCGATGCTTGTCGCTTTTGGCCGGATCCGCGTTGCGCCGCTCCGGGCCAGCGGGGTTGCCGGTGTTCACCAGCCTTCTCTCGACCAGCACATTCTGCAGCGCCTGGCGGGCCACCGGGTCCAACTGATGTTCACGTTCCTTGAGTTCAAGCAGGATGGGACTGGACCAGGTGCGATAGGTTTTTTCGGCGGTTCGAACGGGTGTCATCTATCTCTCCTTGATAAGGCGCTCGTGATAAAGCAGCGGCTGTTCGATGAGGTAGAAACGTTAGTTGAGGAACCGGGTTGTTGCCAGTCGACTATCTGCCCCTGGCATAGTGATGGAGACCTTATTGTTGATCCTTTGACCGGCGTCATGTACACGCTCACGGAAGAGGCCACGGCTACTGTGCAGGAAAAAACTGACGCGCAGGAATCGGTGGCAGCCCTTCAAAATCTTCAGTCATCAGGGATCTGTACAAAGTAGAGGCAGCGCTTGCCGCACGCCTCATTAATACGAGTAACGAGGCGTGCGGGAAGTGGTTGTCAGATCAGACGCAAGCCTGGCCGACGTGGTTGTCTTGTGCCCCGGCGATGAGGTGCAGCGGGATGTGCGGTGACGCATCCAGGGAGGGAACCTCGAAATTGCCCACTATGTGCAAGTGTCGCTCAGTCAGCGCGGTCGACTCTGCTTCCTTTGCTTTAGCCATTCTCGCGTGGTTCATTGCGATTTCGTTGAGAGTTGACACGTTACATCTCCCGGTGACTGACCAAGCGTATCGCTGGAGTCCTTAAGCGTTGATTTGGTGGCAGTCGCGTCAGAATTACGTCGCTCTGGGGCTGCTAACAGCGGGCAATGCAATCCCTGAGCCAGATGGCGTCAGGTATTGGGCACCATGCTTTCATGGGCGACGAATGGTGCCGGGGCAAGGTGCACCGACCGTCAGACAGCCTGAATTATCGATACCGGCCCGACTCCATAGCGTGAGGAGCAATTGTTCCTTGATGGCGGTGAACTCCGCCCAGAGGCAAGGTAATGACATCATTCGAAGACTTCCGCATCAAATCGCAAGCGCTTTTGATCGAGTTGGATGCCGCGACCATGGGAATGATGACGCTGGTGACATCTAAATGCGTTTCCGGGCCGCAGTGGGACGCTGCGACCAAAAGACAACACGATGCCTATGAACGCTGGAATGCTTTCCTCAATATTCCTGGTTAGCGCCGGCAACGCGGACTGTTTGCGATTCGGGCGTAAAATGGCAATGCACTTCATCAAGAGGAGCAGCATATGGACGCCGACCAAGTGAATAAGCAAGCGACGGAGCAACGAGTTTGGGATCGATACTTCTGCGCCGCATTGATTGCCGAAAGCAATCTGACGGCACCGGTGGTAGGAGAAGCCACTCACCAAGACCGGCAGAACCTGTTGGTTGAGCGGGCCAAGGCGCTCGCCGACAAAATGATGGCAAACCGAAAATAAACAGAGCCCAGCCATCGCGCTGGGCTTTCCACATCTGGCGGGTACCGGTGATCGGATGTTTTGAATCATTCACCTTGTCCGCGCTCAATGATGCTGAAGCATTTGCTTCTCGGTGACGCAAGCATCAATGGGGTTGAGGCAATGACATCAGTCGACGATTTCAGGATCAAGTCGCATGCGCTACTGGCGGATCTCGATGCTGCAACAACGGAAATGATGAAGCTGATTTCATCCCGCTCGGTGTCAGGACCGGCATGGGAGGAGGCCGTCAAGCGCCAGCACGATGCCTACGTGCGCTGGAATGCCTTTATTAATAGTCGCGATGGGTGTGATCCGCCTGATTCGCAAATTGCATTTACCTGAGCACCTGTTTACATGCGACTTGACTACCCTCCGGTGCTATAGACGAGTCCGTCAAGAACGCCTCACTGCACCGCCGCGATCCGTTCGGGCCCCTGATTGCGCACATTGCCAACGGCCATATCGACCTTGAACCATTCGAAGCCTTCGCAAGGCTCGCCCTGTAGAAGTGCCATCTGCTCCGCACGCTCCCTGGGCGTCGCCGGGTCCAGCCATTCCCGGGCCAGTTGCGCTGAAAGCGTCACGGGTTGGCGGTCGTGGACGTCCACCATACCGCCAGCGTTGTCGGCGGTAATGATCACGAAGCCGTCATGTTCATCCGGTTCATGTTCGTACCTTGGGTACTGACCAATCGCTGCGCAGAGGATTGGTGCGCGATCCTTGCGGCGGATCAGGTAGGGCTGTTTCTTCGGGCCACCCTCGTAGACCCACTCAAACCAATTGTCGATCGCGATGATCGCCCGGTGTGGCCAGATTGTTTTGAAGAATGGGCCATGGGCGACTTTCTCGACCCAGGCGTTGATCGGCGTGGCGTGGTCCTTCGACCAGTGAGGTCGCCATCCCCAGCGCACCCTGTCGGCGTGCAGCACATCGCCTTCCTGGTGGAAGAGGGCGAGTTGAGTCGTCGGCGCGGCGTTGTAGTATTCCAGCGGCAGGTCGCCGACGGTATTGATCAGGGCGTTGGGAATACTCAGTGCAGCTACGAAGTCGTGAATGCCCCGGTACTGGGAAAGTCGTCCGCACATGATCGGATCCTCCACCTGTACATTCAGCGTAGACCAGTGCTTGGGTGGTTATTATGAAGTTGGGCCGGCAAGGGGCTCCCGTGACTGTTGCCGACCCCGAAGCCCGGGCTGTCGCTCTGACTTGACGCGCAGGCGCAGCATGCTCCGCGGGAAGTCCAGGCGAGTAGCCGGGGAGCTGATTTAGTCCGCCCCCAATTTGAGTTTGATGTTGTTTGAAGGCCACCAGGACCACGACGGAGGAGGTGTATAGCAGCCTGGCTGATTGGCGGGTGTCGCATCACAGCGGACGGTGTAGCCCTTGTTGTTGAATTCCCTTGCGCCTTCACCGGTGCCGCGCTCACTGTATGAGGAGCAGCCGCCGAGCAACGCGGCGATTAAAAGAATCGTTGTGTACTTCATAAATGCCTCCATGCGTGGAGCACATAGCTTAACCATTGAACCCCGCCGAACGCGGTTTTTTTTGCCTGGAGAAAAGTGATGACTGCAACCGAGACGGGTATGACTCACCCACATAGGTAACAAATCAGTTCAAGCACATAGGTAACAGTTTTTGACTCGCACTGGTCGATTCCGAGGACTGATCGCGCTGGCGGCGTGTCAGGCGTATGTGCGGGAACTGAATCGCTGACTGGTGGAGGCGCAGGCACTTTATTTTCAGCGCAGAAAAGCAAAGCCCCCGAAGGTTCGCGGCTTCGGGACTTCTATTTTCGCGTACATCCCTTAAGCGCTGGATGCGGGTTACCCAATGGCGGCGTCGCTCCACTCGCTATTGACCAAGCGTTTGAGCTTGAGCGGATTGCTGTTCTGCAACGCTGGAGGTAAAAGCTCATCGGGATAGTTCTGGAAGCAGACTGGACGCAGAAAGCGATCAATCGCCAAAGTACCCACGGACGTGCCGCGCGAGTCCGAGGTTGCCGGGTAAGGTCCGCCGTGAACCATGGCTTCACAGACTTCGACGCCGGTTGGATACCCGTTAACCAATATCCGTCCTACTTTTTGCTCCAGCACTGGAACAAGCCATTGGTAATGCTGCAGGTCAGCAGGTTCGCCAATCAGCGTGGCGGTCAGTTGACCACGTAACGATTTAAGTGCGAGCTTGAGTTCAAAGTCGTCAGCCACTTCGATCACAATGGTGGTCGGGCCAAAGACTTCTTCTTGCAACAGCTCATCACCCTTGAGTAGCAGGCTCACATCCGCCTTGAACAGCTGCGGGTGTGCCTGATTGCCGGTCTGGTCAGAGCCCGCCAGGTGAGTAATGCCGGCATGTGCATGCAGATGTTCAAGCCCTTTGGAATAGCTGCGCAGGCCTCCAGCGTTCAGCATGGTCTGCGGTGCCTGAACAGCCATTTGGCCTTGCAAGTGCTCAAGGAACTGAGCGAACTGCGGCGATTTTATCCCGATCACCAGGCCTGGATTGGTACAGAACTGGCCACATCCCATAACGACGGAGGCCACCAACTCCTTGGCTACGGTTTCGCCTCTGGAAGACAAGGCGATAGGCAACAGGACTACCGGGTTGATGCTGGACATCTCGGCAAATACCGGGATGGGTTGTGGGCGCTCTGCCGCCATCTTGCACAGGGCATTGCCGCCGCCGAGCGAACCGGTAAAACCGACTGCTTGAATGGCCGGGTGCTTGACCAGCCATTCACCCACACCTGCACCGAAAATCATATTGAACACGCCCTTGGGCATGCCGCTGCGCTCGGCTGCCCGAACAATGGCGCAGCCGACCTGGTCGGCCGTTGCCATGTGGCCACTGTGGGCTTTGAATACCACCGGGCAGCCGGCTGCGAGAGCAGCCGCTGTATCGCCACCGGCAGTAGAAAACGCCAGGGGGAAATTACTGGCGCCAAACACAGCGACCGGGCCGACACCGATACGGTATTGACGTAAATCGCCTCGTGGCAGTGGCTTGCGATCAGGCAAGGCCAGATCAATGCGTGCCCCCAGATAGTCGCCGCGGCGCAGCACCTTGGCGAACAAGCGCATCTGGCCGCTGGTGCGTGCACGCTCACCCTGAATGCGGCCCGCCGGCAATGCTGTTTCCTGGCAGACGATAGCGACGAATGTTTCACCCAGTTGATCAATTTCATCAGCGATGGCGTCGAGAAATTCGGCGCGGCGTTCCGGACTCAGTTGCCGAAACTCAAGGAATGCCGCTTCGGCGGCCAAAGCGGCGCGGTCTACTTCGCCCTCTGTCGCTTGATAAAAGTCATACGGCAAAGCCTGGCCAGTGGTTGCATCCAGGCTCTTGAGTTTTTGCTCGCCTTCGGCGCTACGTTCGCCTGCGATAAAGTTTTGGCCAAGAAGTGTGAACATATCTGTCTCCGTGCGCTTCAGGCGTGACAACGGGTGCTTGTCTGAAGTCGGTTAAATGATGCGACACAGGGGAGGGGCACTTCTGGTGCCCCTTTTTTCTGAAGAGGAAGCTTTATAGGTTTGATTGCGGTGCTTGTGGCACCTGAGTCTTGCTCAATGGATCAGCGCACCAGGCAAGGTTGTTTGTTGTTGAAGCTCCAGCCTGGAATCAAAAACTGCATCGCGACGCTGTCGTCCCGAGCGCCGAGGCCCATGCCTTTGTACAGTTCGTGCGCCTTGGCCACGGCGTCCATGTCGATCTCTACACCCAGGCCATGCTTGGTTGGCACCTTGACGTAGCCGCCTTCAATTTTCAGCGGTTCCTTGGTCAGGCGTTGGCCGTCTTGCCAGATCCAGTGCGTGTCGATCGCGGTGATCTCTCCGGGTGCGGCGGCCGCCACTTGAGTGAACATGGCCAGGGAAATATCGAAGTGGTTGTTGGAATGAGAACCCCAGGTCAGACCCCATTCGTGGCACATCTGGGCAACCCGGACTGAGCCTTGCATCGTCCAGAAGTGCGGATCGGCAAGCGGGATGTCGACCGATTGCAACTGGATGGCGTGGCCCATTTCGCGCCAATCGGTCGCGATCATGTTGGTCGCGGTTTTCAGACCTGTTGCACGGCGGAATTCAGCCATGACTTCGCGGCCTGAATAACCGTTTTCTGCACCACACGGATCTTCAGCGTAGGCGAGCACGTGATGCTGATCCCGACATAACCGGATGGCTTCCTTAAGCGACCATGCGCCATTCGGGTCGAGCGTGATACGGGCATCGGGAAAGCGTTCAGCCAGCGCAGTGACGGCTTCAATTTCTTCGTCACCACTCAATACGCCGCCCTTGAGCTTGAAGTCGTTGAAACCGTATTTCGCTTTTGCTGCTTCGGCCAGTCGCACGATTGCTTCGGCGGTCATGGCTTTCTCGTGACGCACTCGAAACCACTTGTCTTCAGCTTCGGACTCGTTACGGTAGGCCAGGTCGGTAACGTTACGGTCACCGATGTAGAACAGGTAGCCGAGCATTTTCACCGCATCTCGCTGCTGGCCTTCGCCCAGCAACGCCGCGATCGGAACCTCGAGGAATTGACCCAGCAGGTCGAGCAGGGCGGCTTCCATGGCCGTCACGGCATGAATAGTGGTACGCAGGTCAAAGGTTTGCAGGCCGCGACCGGCAGAGTCTCTCGATGCAAAGGTGGTACGCATCTGGTTGAGGATGCGTTGGTACTGACCGATGGGCTGACCCAGGACCAGACTACGAGCATCTTCAAGCGTCTCGCGAATGCGCTCGCCACCGGGTACTTCACCCACGCCGGTGTTACCGGAGCTGTCTTTGATTATGACGATATTGCGGGTGAAAAACGGGCCGTGGGCCCCGCTCAGGTTCAGCAGCATGCTGTCGTGGCCGGCTACGGGCACTACTTGAAAGCTGGTGACGACAGGTGACTTGGTGGTGTTGGCAGCGTGTTCAGCGTTCATGGCAAGTTCCTACAAAAAAGGTCGTTCAGCGATCAATGGAGGTCAGTGTGATTTGCTGACGGTCGCGCCCGTTGGAATGGCATTTGGCGGCGTCAGCAGGGCCGATGGTTTTGGCGAGGTTTTGGCAAAGAACACCAGTATCGCGGCGAGTACCGAGGTGCCGGCCAAGCCATAGAGACCACCCTGGATCGACCCGGTTGTTTGTTCCAGGAAGCCAAAGGTCGTCGGTGCCACGAAACCACCCAGGTTGCCGATCGAGTTGATCAACGCGATGACGGCGGCGGCGATACGGGCATCCAGATAGCCTTGGGGAATTGGCCAGAACAACGAAGACGCGGACTTGAAGCCAATGGCGGCAAAACAGATGGCGACGAAGGCGAAGATCGGCCCACCGTTGGTGGACATGAACATGCCGGCTGCAGCAATCAACAGCGCAGTCGCGACCCAGGCCTGCTGGAACTTGAATTTGCCCGACAGCGAAGCGAAGGCGTACATGGCGATGATGGAGATCAGCCAGGGGATCGAGTTGAAAAACCCTACTTGCACGTCACTCAGGTCGCCCATTTTCTTGATGATGCTGGGGAGCCAGAAGGTCGCTGCGTAGATCGTCAGTTGAATGCAGAAGTACAAGGCGCAAAACAGCAGGATTTGGCGATCTTTAAGCAGTTTGCCAATGGTCGGTTTGACCGTGGTCAGCGCTTCACGCTCACGCTGTTCCTGATCGATCGCGCCTACCAGGGCATTCTTTTCTTCAAGGCTCATCCATTTAGCGTCGTGGGGTTTGGAGTCAAGCCAGAACCAGACAAAGAAACCCAGCGCCACAGAGGCCAGACCTTCGATGGCGAACATCCATTGCCAGCCGTGAAAACCGAATCCTTCAATCTGTAACAGGGCACCCGACAGCGGGCCGGAAATCAGCGAAGCAACAGCGGAACCACTGAGGAAAATGGCAATGGCTTTACCACGCTCGACACCTGGCAGCCAACGGGTGAAGTAGTAGATAACGCCGGGAAAGAAGCCAGCTTCGGCGACGCCCAGCAGAAAGCGCAGAATGTAGAAATGGGTTTCGTTCTGGATGAACGCCATCATCGCGGCGACGATGCCCCAGGTGAACATGATGCGGGTCAGCCAGATGCGCGCTCCGACTTTTTGCAGGAGCATGTTGGAAGGCACTTCGAACAATGCATAGCCGATGAAGAAGAGGCCTGCACCCAGTCCGTAGGCCGCAGCGCCGATACCGAGGTCATGCTCTATGTGCGTGCGCACAAAACCGATGTTGACCCGGTCAATGTAGTTAAGGATAAACATGATGACGAAAAGTGGGAGGACATGTCTCTTCACTTTGCTCACGGCGCGAGCGAGAATCGAGTCACCTTCTGGAACGACAGATGCATTGCTTGAATTGTTCACAATTCAAATCTCCCACTGATTATTTTTATGCGGGTTTGAGCGTGACGCCGGCGGTTGTAGCAAACGAATTACTGAGCGCCGAGCTTCTTGATCAAGACATCCAGTTCTTCCATTTCATTCGGCAGCAGGTCGGTCAGAGGGGCTCGCACCGGGCCGGCATCGTGCCCGACAAGCTTGGCGCCGGCTTTTACGATACTCACGCCATAGCCTTCGCAGCGATTGCGGATATCCAGGTAAGGCAGAAAGAAATCGTCGATGAGCTTGCCTACTGTCTCATGGTCTTCAGCAGCGATTGCCCGGTAGAACGCCATGGCCGTTTTTGGAATGAAGTTGAATACTGCTGAAGAGTAGACCGGCACACCCAGCGCTTTATAAGCAGCGGCATACACTTCGGCGGTTGGCAGACCGCCGAGATAGGTAAAGCGTTCGCCCAGGCGGCGGCGAATCGAAACCATGCTTTCAATGTCACCCACGCCGTCCTTGAAACCGATCAGGTTAGGGCAGCGATCAGCGAGTTTTTCCAGGCTGTCGGCGTTCAGTCGGCAGACATTGCGGTTGTACACCACTACACCGAAGTCCACTGATTTGCAGACTTGTTCGACGTGAGCGACCAAGCCTTCCTGGCTTGCCTCGGTCAGGTAGTGGGGAGCAGCAATACGCCTGCGGCCCCCAGACGCTCGGCTTCCTGTGCATAAGCAATGGCTTGGCGGGTAGCGCCACCAGTACCAGCGAGAATCGGCACCTCGCCGCGGCAGGTATCAACAGCCACCTTGATGATCTCGGAGTATTCGCTGGCCTCGAGCGAAAAGAACTCGCCCGTGCCACCTGCCGCGAACAGCGCGCTGGCGCCGTAGGGTGCCAGCCATTCGAGGCGCTTGGCATAGGTGTCTGCACGGAAGTCGCCGGCTGCGTCGAAGTCGGTCAATGGAAAGGACAGGAGGCCTTCGGAGAGGATGGACTTGAGTTCTTGTGGATTCATGTGATTCGCCTGCATCGCTGGTTTTTATTGAGATGTCTGGTGCGCCTTGTGTTGATAGACATCATACAAGTGGTTTTTTTGCTTCGCAATGTGATGCGCTGTGTTTGTTTGCATAACGAAAGCTTAAGAACTGATTTTAGGCTATTTTAGCCAGCAATTACTGGCTTTTACCGCTTTTTTTGTATGAGAATTTTATGGCGAAGTGCGTTGGCGTGGCTCGAAGAACATCGGGAGATGAATGGAGTAATAGTATGTTGTCATACAAGTTGGCTGGCTGGAGGAGGCGAAGGGGCAGAGTGTTTCTACGTTCGCCAGAAACCCGTTGGCGAGTGTTAAGCTCTTAAAAGCTAATTTTCCGGACTCAAAAAAATGCAAAGTGAAGGCGGAACTCCTGTCCGTAGACGTTCCAATAATCTGGCTCAAGGCTTGGTTGAAGCGCTTACACAGCGCATTTTGCTCGGGCAATTAAGCCCCGGTGAAAAACTGCCTTCGGAAACCGCCATCGTTTCTGAGCATGGCGTGAGCCGAACCGTGGTCAGGGAAGCTATTTCCAAGCTGCAGGCTTCGGGGTTGGTAGAAACACGTCACGGAATAGGGACGTTTGTGCTGGAGCAGCAATCCCGGCCAGGACTGCGCCTTCATATGGATACTGTGGCCAGTGTCAGAAGCATGCTTGAGCTGCGTTTGGGGCTGGAGGTACAGGCTGTTGCGCTGGCAGCTGTTCGCAGAACTGAAGATCAGCTCTCTCGTATGCGTCACGCCTTGAGCGATTACCAGGCGTCGTTGGCTAATAACGACAGCTGTGTTGAGGAGGACAAGCGCTTTCACCAGCTAATTGCCGAGGCTACCGGCAATACTTTTTTCACTGAAATCATGCAGCACTTGGGCAACGCCATGATTCCGCGTACTCAGGTGAAGGTCGATGAGCGCGGTGGCGCTGACTTTTCGCAATTGGGGTATCTGGCGAACTTGGAGCATGAAGCGATTTTCAACGCGATCAATCGACAGAATCCAGATGCTGCTCGGGCGGCGATGGTGCTGCACCTGACAAATAGTCGGGATCGGTTTTCCGGGAGCTGAGTGGTAGTCGCGGTCGGTCTGTCTGGATCGGAGGATGATGGTGTTGGCTTTGGTGACATGCGAACGCTCATTCTTGAAACTTGCCGTTCGCTGCGCAATGCTGAGGCCCCGTCAGCAACAGGCGCTTCGGGCGACCCAGCATTTCGCCAACTCTACGAACTATCTGATCAATACCGAGCACGGCGACATCGTGGATGTGGAATCTACACCGGCTCATCGAACGGCCAAGGTCGAGAGCACCAGGACAATGATCGACCGGGCCGAAGAGCAGTTCGACATCAAGCCGGAACACCTTATCGGCGATACCGCTTACGGTACAACGCCGATGCTGGCCTGGATTCTGGAGGAAAAAGACATCGAGCCCACATGTGCCGTATGGGACAAAACCGAGCGCAACAACGACAGTTTCTCAAGCAGCGATTTCCGCTGGAATGAAGAGGCTGAGGAATACCGCTGCCCGGCCGGCAATGCATTGCGCAGCGAATGGTGAGCCTTCAAGAATGAGCGTTGGCATGTCAAGAAAGCCAACACCATCATCATCCGATCCAGGTAATGTGCTCTGGGTTACAGCGCTGCGTTCTGCTACGGAACTGGAAGCCACACAGGGCTGTCGCGCAGGAACATGGGCAAGGGGATCCTGCGGGGGGCGAGACGAAGTAAGGAGGGGGCATGCGTCGTCGATATTTCAGCTAGAGAGGGCGGGTACGCTCGCTTCGGCCGACCCGTTTAATCTCAAATTCATGCGGCGCTGCCCATTCCTTGCATCAGCATGATGCTTGGCGATGATCGGCACCGGCGTCATCAGGTGAGTGCGCATCATGGCGCTGGCCCGTGGCGCATCGCGCGCCAGAATAGCTTCAACCAGCGCGGCATGCTCCTTGCGTTTTCAACTCCAGGGCTTCTTCGGAGAAGGCCGTCTGGGTCAGCCAAAGGTGGCGGTAGCGTTCGGCCTGGTCAAACAGATAACCGCGTGTCTGTAACAGGTGTTTTGAGCCACAACCGGCGGCGATAGCAGTGTGGAAGCTTCGAGGTTGGCGCTGGCATCGTAGATGTCCTGCATTTCTTTCAACGACATGGGCGCGAAAAGGAGGGCTGGGCTATTGCAGCGGTTGGCCAGTGCCGAAGTCCGTGTCTAAGGCACCGTCAAATTTGGCGTTTTCGAAGGTCCGAAAGCCGAGTTGCAATCGGGTGAGCGGATTTGCGGCCGGCAAGGAAATGATCGAACAAACCGAGATGGTGCCAGCCAGACTCAAAGTGGCACCTGGTAAATGGCGTTTCATGGTGTTCCAGGGTAGTCAGTTTCTGACACAGCAACGTTTTACCGTACGCTGAGTCATTAATGCCCGGGTATTGGACTGCTTGGGCGTTTTACATCGCGTTTTCGCTTTACCGAGTCAGGGCGCGCAATGCGGCTTGGTTGAGGCAACCGGGGCGTACGCAGTAACCGACTGATTTCCTCTGCGCTGACCGCTCTGCTGAAAAAGTGGCCTTGAATTTCATCGCAGCCATTGTCACGCAGGAATGTTTGCTGCTCTTCGGTTTCGACACCTTCGGCAATGACCTTGAGGTTCAGTTTGTGTCCCAACGAAATCACCGCGGTGGCGATGGCTTTGTCGTTCTCGTTGTCGGGCAGATCGCGCACAAAAGACTGGTCGATCTTGAGTCTCGCGATCGGGAAGCTTTTCAATGCGGCGAGGCTGGAGTAGCCGGTGCCGAAGTCGTCGATCGAGAGACTGATCCCCATTGATTGCAGTTCTTTCATTTTGCTGATGGCTTGCTGAAGGTCTTGCATGATCAGACTTTCAGTCAGCTCCAGCTCAAGGTACATCGGGTCCAGTCCGGTTTCTTGCAAGGCATGCCTCACCCGGTCGATCAGGTCCCTTTCGATGAACTGGCGTGCTGAAATATTCACCGACATGGTGATCGGCGGCCCGCCTGCATCCTGCCAGTCCTTGTTCTGTCTGCACGCGGTATGAATCACCCAGTCGCCAATGGGCACGATCAATCCGGTCTCTTCGGCCTGTGGAATGAATTTGATTGGAGACACCATCCCGAGCTCGGGGTGCTGCCAGCGGATCAGTGCCTCTACGCCGATAATCTGACCTGACTGCAAATCCACCTGTGGCTGGTACAGCAGCAGGAACTCGTCGTGGTTGAGTGCGTTTCGAAGCCCGTCTTGCATGGCGAGCTTGCCCTGAACCTTGTTTTTCATCTCGCTCGTATAGAACTGATAACTGTTGCGACCCAGCTCCTTGGCACGGTACATGGCGGCGTCCGCGTTGCTGAGCAACGTGTCGGTATCGCTGCCGTCGGCAGGGTAGGTGGCCAACCCCATGCTGCAGGTGACATGGAGTGTATGTCCGCTGAGCTGAATCGGCTGCAGGATGGCTTCCTGGATTTTGTGCAGGGCTGGCATAACGCCGTCGAGGTCTGAGGGCTGGTCGAACAGGATGATCACAAACTCGTCGCCGCCCAGTCGCACCACGGTGTCGGTGCGGCGTACACATTCCAGCATACGTCGGGCGACAGTTTTCAGCAGTTCGTCTCCAGCGCTGTGCCCAAGGCTGTCATTCACCAGTTTGAATTTGTCCAGATCGAGAAACACCACCGTCACCAGGCGGTTGTAGCGCTGAGCATAAAGTATTGCCTGCTTGAGACGGTCTTCGAGCAGTGTGCGATTCGGTAGCCCGGTCAGTGCGTCATGGTCGCCCATATAGCGAATGCGTTTTTCGGTAAGTTGGCGTTCTATCGCAATGCCGGCAAGGGGTGTCGCCATGTCGATCAGTCGCGTCTCGGTCGCGTGAGGGCTGCGGACGGTTTTGGAATACAAGGCAAACGTACCCAATACCTTTCGCTCATGGGACAGGATCGGCGTCGACCAGCAGGCGCGAAATCCATAGGGGGCAGCAACTGAACGGTACGCCTCCCACAGCGGGTCCAGCTCGATATCCGTGACGATGACCGGTTCTCGTCGATACACCGCGGTGCCGCATGAGCCGACGTTCGGACCGATCGCAAGCCCGTCAATGAGCTGGTTATAGGCTTTCGGCAAACTGGGGGCGGCCCCGTGCAGCAGGTGCTGGCCATCCTCATCCAGCACCAGAATGGACACCATCATCCCCTCCAGTTGGCTCTCGACCAGGCGAGCCAGGCTGTCGAGGACTTCAGCAAGCTCGGTACTCCTGGCGATCAGCTCCAGGACATGACCTTGTCCGGCACGGATGACGGCTTCTTGCTCTAATCGGCTGTTTTGCACGGCGAGCCGCTCTGTGGCGATACTCAATTGGACCGTTCTTTTTTCCAGCTGAAGTCGGTCTTTGAGGAATTGATCCACCGCGCGAGCCATGTTGCCGATCTCGTCCTTCCCATGTTCCGCCATCATCAAATGCGTTTTGTCAGTGTGTTCCTCACGCAATTGCAGGCTGATTTCATTCAGGCGCACGAGCACATGACGGCCCATGAAGACCCGGGTCACGAACCAGGCGAACACCAGGCTGGCGCCCAACATGATCAGCACCCATTGCTGGCTACGATTTGAGGCCTCTACCAGACGCTGCACGGCTTCGCGATAGTCTTCGGTGTAAGCACTGGATTGTGCACGGGCCACCGCGACCAGAACCCCGGCCTCATTTTTCAGTTCTTCATTGAAGCGCTGTATGACGTTGCGCTGATTGATGAGCCTCAGGTGCTGGGAGAAGAGATCGGGCGTCTGCACATCAGCGTGTGACAGGCGCTGATATCGGATCCGCAGCCGCTGCACGGCATCACTGTCAACAGCCTGCGGCAGATCGAAAAGTAACACCGCCAGTTCCAGGCTAGCCCGGGTCTGGGTCGCGGTTAACCGGGCAGTGTGATCCTCCAGGGCTTGCTCGAAGGTGACCTCGGTTAGCAGCAGGCTTTCTCGTAGCTGCGCAACGATGTTGGCGGTATTGCGGAACATCTGGCTCGACTGGTACATGTCAAGTATTGCCACGCCACTGTTCGAGGCAGTCAGCTGCTGCACCAGTTGATCAAGGGCTTCAAGCTGTTCGACGGTCGCCGCATAGCTTGAACGCAGGGCGTCGGAGGAGCGGGTTGTCAGAAACTGATCGGTCTGGCGTTCAATCAGCAAGGTACGCTGTAGCATGTCTTGCCCATTTTGCATGCGGACCAGTCGTTCATCTGTCAGTTGGCGGGTGGCGCTGTTTGACGCACGCAATGCGTAGACCGCAGTTGCACCACCCGCCAGGATCAGCAGCGCCAGCGTCAGAAACGCCAGAGTGAACTGTGCGCGTAGCGACTGCGGTAATAACCAGCGTCCGAGTCGGGAAGTAACGTCCAAAGTCAGGGAATCCATTGGTGGCGATAGATCTCTCTATAGCCATTGTCAGGGTCGTACTGGAATTTTTTCCCACCGTCGAAGGCGATATTATCGGCATTGACCAGGTGAATCGGCGCTACGAAGCCACTCACCGGCTGACCTGCAAACAGCCGGTTCAATTCATCCATCACTTGCCAGCCATGCAGGTTGAGCGGCTCGGCCACGGTGACGGTCTGGTAGGTTTTTGCCTGTATGCGCAAAAAAGCCGAAGCGCTGCCATCACCGGCAGACAACAGGCTGATGCCGTCACTGGGTATTGCGGCCTTGGTCAATGAGGCAATCGAGTAGTCGAAATAAATATCGTTGATGGCCAGCGTGTGGGTCCAGCGCTTGCCATAGCGTTGAAGCTGTTCCGTGGTGATCGCCGGCATCTTCTCGCCACTTTCGGAGATCGGGACATCGCGCACTTCCAGCAACGTACATTCCCGACAGGCCCGAATGACGTCTTCCATGGCCTTGGCTTTCGCCATGGCGATGCTGTACTTGGAGTCAGTCAGGATGACCACGCCGGCGTGTCCGTTTGACTGTACCACTGCCGCCATTGCCGTGAGGCGCGCCACTTCGAGGGGTCGGTCGTGACGTTCATGGCCACCGGCGTGCCGTCAATCGGCCCGGGGCGTGCCCCGGCGTGCCAGCCAACCACCGGCACATCCCTGTTGGCGAAGAGCATCAGCGCTGCATTGTTCTCAAGGGCATCGGAGCCGCACAGAATGAGCCCGTCGGGTTTCGCTGCCAGGGCATCGGCAAAGGCCTTTGCACGCCCGGCCGATGATCCCGCGCCATCGAATATCTTCAGCGTCCAGCCCAGTGCCTTGGCTGCCTCGCGAGCACCCTGTGCGACGCCGACAATTCCTCCGTTACGCAAATCTTCTGCGACAAAGGCGATGCTCTTGCCCGGCTGGGCTTGCGGGCCGGATTCAGGGCCGCTCCAGCGAACGGCTTCGAGGGTGGCCCTGGAAACGATTTCCTGTGCTTGAATCACCGTAACCGTGGGGTTTTGGGCACCCGCTGCGGTTGGCAGGTTCTGGCCATATCCGGGAGTTGCCGTGAAAAGACAGAAAACCGTAATTGAAGCCATCCAGAGTCGCCAGGGCTTGATCGGACAGGTTCGATCACCCCATATGACGTCGGGTCTGGAGCCGATGGCGCGATCATAGTCTGGCATGGCGTCCCTTTTTGCCAAGAGTGCTGAGTTCACTGTCCGAAAGGATAGTCGGTTCTGCTGTCATCAGGTCTTTTGTGGGTAAAGTGTGCGAACTTTAGAGCGGAACATTCAGGAACTGGGGCCGGGTGTCATGGCTTAAAACAAGGGATAAAGGCCCATTACATCGTTGACTGTATTGAGTGGTTTTACAGGGGGCAACTTTGCACAAATACCAGGCAAAAAACGGCCCCCGGCGTTTTTGTTTTGTGTGTGATTTGTTGGGCTGTGCCGAGGAAAAGATCGCGATCAGGTGGACCCCGCTTCACAATCGAAGACGCATGACTTGCGTACAAAGTGTGAAACTTTGAAGAAATGATTTCATCTGGTGAGAGGTCACTCCGGCGCCATCAGTACCGCAAGCGTCAGCTTGATGAACTCTTCGTTCTTGTCGATGGTGTCCAGGGCGCCGCGAACGTTGTCGGCGACATCGGCTGAGCCGCGGGCCTCTACCCAGTTCGACAGCTCCAGAATGGCCGCTTCAAGGGCGAGTTGGTTTTCGTTGATCTTGAACAGCAGGGAAGGGAGCAGGTCTGAATTGGGCATCGCGAATCCTCGGTTAAAAGGTCAGCGTAGCATCGTGTTACATGAAGGATATTTAACGATCGGCAGGACGCCGGAAGAGGGGCAAAATGAGCTGAGTTATGGAATGGTTCCAGAATGGTTATGGAACACCTGCGTATCGGCAATGATTTCACCAAACCCCAGAAACGACAAAGCCCTGAATAATCAGGGCTTTGTCGGTACAAATATGGCGGAGGCGATGGGATTCGAACTCATGGACCTGTTACAGTCGACGGTTTTCAAGACCGTTGCCTTAAACCACTCGGCCACACCTCCGTTTGCGTTGCGGGCGCCATAATACCTGAATGAAACACACTGTCAAACTCTCTGCATGGCTTGTTACAGAGCGTCTGTTATGATCTTTGCGACTGAACGTTTCAAACCAACAGGAGTGTCGCTATGCGCGAACAGGATTACGCAGTTAATAACAGCGTGCAGGCTGAGCAGCTAGAGGTTAGCCGCGTCCTGCGCAACACATACGGCTTGCTCGCTCTCACTCTCGCATTCAGCGGTGTGATGGCGTTCGTTGCTCAGCAGATGCGTGTCGGTTACCCGAACGTTTTCGTGGTGCTGATCGGCTTCTATGGCCTTTTCTTCCTGACCAACAAACTCCGTGACTCGGCCTGGGGCCTGGTGTCGGCTTTTGCCTTGACCGGTTTCATGGGGTTCTTGCTCGGCCCGATTCTCAACCGTTACCTGGGTATGCAGGGCGGGGCTGAAGTCGTGAGCTCCGCTTTCGCGATGACTGCACTGGTGTTCGGTGGTCTGTCGGCCTACGTGCTGATCACCCGCAAGGACATGAGCTTCCTGGGTGGCTTCATCACTGCCGGGTTCTTCGTGTTGCTGGGCGCAACGCTGGCGGGCATGTTCTTCAAGATCAGCGGTCTGCAACTGGCGATCAGCGCAGGTTTCGTGCTGTTCTCCTCGGTCTGCATTCTGTTCCAGACCAGCGCCATCATTCACGGCGGCGAGCGCAACTACATCATGGCGACCATCAGCCTGTATGTATCGATCTACAACCTGTTCATTAGCTTGTTGCAGCTGTTCGGCATCATGAGCCGCAATGATTAATCGAAAGTCTTGAGTAAAAAACCCGCTTCGGCGGGTTTTTTATTGTCTGCGATTCGATGCCGGTCGTTGATTTCAACCTGGCTCGTGGCAACAGACGCAGAGCTTGTTGCCGTCGGGATCGCGCACGTAGGCGCCGTAGTAGTCGGGGTGGTAATGCGGACGAAGGCCCGGCGGCCCCTCGCAGGATCCGCCATTGGCCAAGGCCAGCGCATGGCAGCGGCTGACAATTTCTCGGCTTGGAGCAAGCAGGGCGATCATCTGCCCGTTCCCCGGTGTGGCCGGGTGTTCGTCGAACGGAGTGCCAATGACAAACAACGGACGGGGGCGTTCGCACTCATCCATCCAGCCCAGGGTTTGGCAGGATCGCAGAATGTAGTCTGTAAATTCAGTGCGGCCATGATCGGTTGGTAGAACGCCAATGCACGATCAAAGTCGGTAATGCCGATAAAAACGTGGGACAGCATTCGCTCGCTCCTTACTCCACCACGACAATGCTGCCATCGGCCTGCTGGCGATAGATGGTATAGGGCAACAGCATGGTATCGAGGGCACCTGAAATAACGACGTCAATCAGCACAAATATCGTGCCGTTGTTGTACTTCTCCGGATCGACGCCCGCCTCCAAGGGGGCATGCAGGGTGCAGAAATCATAGGTCACGCCGCTGTAGATGCGTGGCACCGCGCCGCAGTAGCTTCGCTTCTCCTTGAGGCTTTTCACCGCCGCTTCGTCACTGCGCACCACCGTCTGCACCGTTCCGCAGCCCGTGAGCATCAGCGCCGCCAACATCATTGCCTGAGTCTTCATATCGCCAATCCTTAGCCGAAAAACAATAAATCTACGCCGATCCTGGCAAAACGCCATTCACGCCATTGGCGGCAACCGGCGTTTGACCGGGGTTTTCTTGACGATGGCGGTGTTGGTTTCGGCGTGGGTATTGAGACGGTCGAGCAGGGTGTCCAGTTGCTCCATCGAGCGCACATGCAGACGCGCTATAAAGCAGTCGTCGCCGGTGACCTTGTCGCACTCGGTAAATTCGGGAATCGCCTGGATTTGCCGTTCCACTTCCTGCAATTGCCCCGGCAATGGGCGGATTCGCACGATCGCCTGCAATTGGTAACCAAAGCATTTTGGATCGATCTCGACCGTATAGCCCTTGAGCACGCCGCGCTCTTCGAGACGGCGCAGGCGCTCGGCAACGCTGGGCGAGGAGAGGCCGCTGATCTGCGCCAGCGCCTTGAGCGAGCGTCGTGAATCCTCCATCAATGCGCTGATCAGCACTTGATCAATGTCGTCGGTCATGGTGAAGCCCCTGTTAGGCAATTGAACGAAACGGCCTTGATAAAAAAGGTAGAAGCCGAGTTTAGCCTGATTTATGCGCTGGAGAAGGGCAGCGTTGGATTGACATAATTCGGGCTCAAACACAGGAGCCTGATGATGGACAAAACATTACGTCGCGGCTCATTTGAAATGACCGCTGCCATGCTCATTTCCGGGACTATCGGCTGGTTCGTGCTGGTGTCCGGGCAACCGGTACTGGATGTGGTGTTCTGGCGCTGTGTGTTCGGTGCCGGCACCTTGTTGTTGATCTGCGCAGCATTCGGCTTCCTGCGCCCAGGCATGCTGACCCGTACCACGTTCCTGCTCGTGGTAATCAGTGGCGTGGCGATCGTCGGCAACTGGGTATTGTTGTTCGCGTCCTACTCCCGCGCATCGATTGCCATTGGCACGGCGGTTTATAACGTTCAACCGTTCATGCTGGTGGGTTTGGCCGCGCTGTTTCTTGGGGAGAAAATCACCCTGCAGAAGTTGTTCTGGCTGGGCATATCGTTCCTCGGGATGCTGGCAATTGTCAGCGCCCACGGTGAGCAGGGCACGGGCGGCAGCGATTACCTGGCAGGGATCGGCCTGGCGCTGGGCGCGGCGTTCCTTTACGCGATCGCCGCATTGATTATCAAACGCCTGACGGGCACGCCGCCGCATCTGATTGCTTTGATCCAGGTCTGCACAGGCGTGCTGATGCTCGTGCCCTTCGCCCATTTTTCGGCATTGCCTCAAGCACCGAGCGCCTGGGCCACGTTGGTGACCATGGGCATCGTCCACACCGGTTTGATGTACGTGTTGCTCTATGGGGCGATTCAAAAACTGCCAACGGCGCTGACCGGTGCACTGTCGTTCATCTACCCGATTGCGGCGATTTTCGTCGACTGGTTTGCATTCGGCCATCGTCTGGAACCGCTGCAATGGGCCGGCGTCGCCGCTATCCTGCTGGCCGCCGCCGGTATGCAGCAGGGCTGGGGCTTGAAGCTGCGTCGAGTGGCCGTGCAGTAAACCTCAGAGGTTCCAGCGTGGCGCAGTCCTGGCCAGGCGCTGGCGCATTTCTCCAATGTTGGCGGCCAGTTGCCGGGTCAATAAGCGGTAGCCATCCAGCGGACTGTAAACCGGCGCATCGAGGCTGGCGTCCGGCAGCTCCACCGGCCGATTGAGCCGCTGGGACGCCCCGGACTTCAAGGCCCGGGCCATGCCGACCAACTGCACCCGGATCTGTCGGTGTTCGGCCTTCAACGCCGTTTGCAACTGGGTCATCGCTTCTGGATCACTGGCGTCCGGTCGGGTATTGCCGAGGATTTCCAGTGTGCTGATGCACATCCGCAGATTGCGTTGGATGGCGTCCAGTTCGGTCATGGAAATCCGCACCTCCTTGGACACCGATGGCATCAGTGAACGCAGTTGCACCAACACCGCGTTCACACGGCCCATAAGCTTGAGGTGTTCGTCAGCGGAAACCGGTTGGCCGTTGATGATGCGCCCGTAAATGGTTGCGCAGTCGCGCAAGGCATCGGCCAGGTTGTAGCGCCAGGAGAACACCGCGTACAGCGGCAGGGCAAAGGAAAACGCCAGGGCCAGGGCGATGCCGATCAGAATATCGACCCCGCGCCACAACCCGTCAGTGACCGGGTTATCGCCATGCCCGGCGACAATGAACACGGTAATCGCCGACAACAGCGCCGTGTAACCACCCTTGCCGATGGCGTGATACGAGAAGAACCCGCACACCACCGACATCGCGAAATAAGTCAGCCATGGCATCCCGAGCCAGGCCTGTTGCGCCACCAGCAGCAAGCCGACCCCGGCACCGATCAAGGTGCCAATTGCCCGCTCGGCGGCTTTTTTGCCGATGTTGCCGTGGTGCTGCAAACCGCCGATCACCACCAGCATGGTCACCGACGCCCACTCGCCGTGGGGCAGGTGGATGCCGGTGGTCAGCAGGATCGTCGCCAGCAACCCCAGAGAAACCCGTACCGCGTGGATGACTCGGGCGTTTCGATAGCGCCGATAAGGGTCGAGTAACGGACGCAGTAATCGGCGCATCAGGGGGGCAGGCGATAGGCTTTCAGATCAGGTTTCCTCAGAAAATGTAATCAGTCGTCAGGAAGCTCGAATCGCGCCCGCGAATGATTTCGCTGATGAGCGCTTTGTTGCTGTCCTGGAACTTGGTCGCGACCAACGTCCGGATCGAAAACACCCGCAACGCATCATGTACCGACAGTGTGCCTTCGGCGGAGTTCTTGCGGCCGTTGAACGGGAAAGTGTCCGGGCCGCGCTGGCATTGGGCGTTGATGTTGATGCGCCCGACCTGATTGGCGAAGGTGTCGACCAATCGGCCAACTGCCACCGGGTTGGTGCCGAAGATACTCAGTTGCTGGCCGAAGTCCGACTCCAGGACGTAGTCGATCACCGTGTCCAGATGCCGGTAAGGCACGATCGGCACAACGGGGCCGAACTGCTCTTCCTGATAAACGCGCATCTGTGGGGTCACCGGGTACAGCACTGCCGGGTAGAAGAACGACGCGCGGGCCTCACCACCGTTGGGATTGACCACCGTGGCGCCTTTGCTGACCGCATCCGCCACTACCGAATGCAGGTATTCAACCTTGCTCGCTTCCGGCAGCGGCGTCAGCGCCACGCCGGTGTCCCACGGCATGCCGGGTTTGAGGGTGGCGAGTTTGGCGTTGAATTTCTCGATGAACGACTCGACCACGTCTTCGTGGACAAAGAGGATTTTCAGCGCGGTGCAGCGTTGGCCATTGAACGACAGTGAGCCGGTGAGTGCCTCGCTGACGGCGTTATCCAGGTCCACCTCGGGCAGCACGATGCCGGGGTTTTTCGCGTCCAGGCCCAGCGCGGCGCGCAAGCGGTGTGGTTTAGGGTGAAGTTTCTTCAGGTCGCTGGCCGCTTTGTTGGTGCCGATAAACGCGAAGATATCGATCTTGCCACTGGCCATCAGCGCGCTGACGGTTTCGCGGCCGCTGCCGTAGATCACGTTGATCACGCCGGTCGGGAAGCTGTCGCGGAAGGCTTCCAGCAGCGGGCGAATCAACAACACGCCAAGCTTGGCCGGTTTGAACACCACGGTGTTGCCCATGATCAGCGCCGGAATCAGCGTGGTGAAGGTTTCGTTCAGCGGGTAGTTGTAGGGCCCCATGCACAGCGCGACGCCCAGTGGCACGCGGCGGATCTGGCCAAGTGTGTCCTGTTCCAGTTCGAAACGGCTGGAGCGGCGGTCGAGTTCCTTGAGGGCGTTGATGGTGTCGACGATGTAATCGCAGGTGCGGTCGAACTCTTTTTCCGAGTCCTTGAGGTTCTTGCCGATTTCCCACATCAGCAACTTCACCACCGCCTCACGCTGCTGGCGCATACGCCCGAGGAAGGCTTCGACGTGTTGAATGCGCTCGGCCACGCGCATGGTCGGCCATAGGCCCTGGCCACGGTCGTAGGCGCGGACGGCGGCGTCGAGGGCGGTCAAGGCGGTTTCAGCATCCAGCAGCGGCGTGCTGCCGAGGATCACTTGTTCATCGCCATTCTCGCCGGTCAGGTACACCGGGCTGCGGACTTGGGCGAGAGGGCCGCTCCAGGTTCGCAGCTCGCCATCGACCAGGTATTCACGTTGCTCGGTCTGGCCGTCGAGGCGGTATTTTTCCGGGATGTCGCTGCTGTCGGGAAACAGATTGCCAAGGATGTGTGCTGTGGTCATGTCGCTACCCCGTGTGGATTCTGATGCACTGATGAATCGTTTTAGCAGACCTAGGCCTCGCTTGTCATGACTCATCTCAGGTGAGCGTTGCCTATTCAAGGTAGTCGCTGATGTTGCCGCGAGTGGCTTGTTCGACGCCGGCCCATTGTGGGAGCGGGCTTGCTCGCGAAGGCGGTGTGTCAGGCAACTTCAATACTGAATGACCCACCGCCTTCGCGAGCAAGCCCGCTCCCACCATATTTTACTGGCCTCAGAAGCCCCCTTAATGTCCGGCAATGCCCTCAATTCCGCCACGCGCATGGCTTAGTGTTGCCTCTCCTTGATCACAATAAAAAATGTGTATCCGGCTCACCGGAGCACCACACGAGAGGACTGCTATGCGGGCAAGCAGATCGACAAACAGTTATGCGGCGCTGCTGGTCTTCGCCGCGCTGCTCAGTGGCTGCGGTGAAGCACCCAAAACCCCGGACAGCCGCAGCGAGGCGGCCAGTGCGGCACCCACCGACGCCGCTCTGGCGCAGGTCTACGCCAACAGTTGCAAGCTCTGCCACGCCAATCCCGCCGCCGGGGCGCCGTTGACCGGTGACAAAAAAGCCTGGGAGCCGCGGGTGCTGCAAGGCGCCGATACGTTGCTTGATCACGCGATCAACGGCTACAACGGCATGCCGCCGATGGGAATGTGCATGCAGTGTTCCGAGCAAGAGTTCCTGGCACTGATTTCATATATGTCCGGTCAGTCCATCCAGCTATAAGAACGGCAGGTGCACTTCATGACAATGGGACTGACACGACGTCAGTTATTGCAACGGGCGAGCATCATCGGCGCCTTCACTGCGCTCGGTTCCAGCCCGGCGCTGGCCGACCTGCTGCGCGCACCGCGATTGATTCCCTGGCGCAACTGGTCCGGTGGCCAGAGTTGCCTGCCGGCGGCGCGGTTGGCCCCGAAAACCCTCGATGAACTGACCCAAGTGGTCCGCCAGGTCCCCGGCAAGATCCGCCCGGTCGGTTCGGCGCATTCATTCAGCGCCCTGGTGCCAACCGACGGCACGCTGTTGTCCATGAGCTATTTCACCGGACTGCTCGACCACGATCCCAATACCCTGCAGGCCGAGTTCGCCGCCGGCACGCCGATGTCACGCATGGGCACGCCGCTTAAGGACATCGGTCAGGCGCTGCAGAACATGGCCGACATCGACTATCAGACCCTCGCCGGCGCGATTTCCACCTCGACCCACGGCACCGGCAAGACCTTTCAATCCTACTCGGCCCACGTCTGTGGCCTGCAACTGGTAACCGCCAGCGGCGAAGTGCTCGACTGTGACAGCACCCATCATCCTGACGTGTTCAGCGCTGCACGGGTTTCCCTCGGGGCATTGGGCGTGGCGAGCAAAATACGCCTGCAAAATCGCCCGGCCTATCGTCTGAGAGAACGCCAGTGGATCGCCAAGACCGAAGAACTGCTGGAAGACATCAACAAAAATACCGAGGAAAACCAGCACTGGGAAATGCTCGTGGTGACCCATTCCGACTATGCCTTGTCGATTGCCCTGAACGAAACCACCGACCCGGCCACACCGCCGATCCCGGCCGATGAGGAGGGCGGCAACGAATTCGTGACCCTGATCGAGAAGATTGACAAGTACGGCAGCGACTTCCCCGACCTGCGCCGTACCATGCTCAACAACCTGCGCCATCTCGCCAGTTTCGATGACCGGGTCGGCGACTCGTTCGACATCTACGCCAACGTGCGCACGGTGCGTTTCAACGAGATGGAGTATTCGGTGCCGGCCGAACACGGCCCCGCTTGCCTGCGGGAAATCCTCAAGCTGATTCAGGACAAAGACCTGCGCACCTGGTTTCCCATCGAGTACCGCTACGTCAAAGCCGACGACATTCCCCTGAGCATGTTCGAAGGCCGCGATAGTTGTTCGATCTCGGTTCACCAGCACTACCAGATGGATCATCACAACTTCTTCGCCGCCGTCGAACCGATCTTCTGGAAGTACAACGGCCGGCCGCACTGGGGCAAGCTGCACACGCTCAACGCCCGGACGTTGCAGCCGTTGTACCCACGCTGGCGGGAATTCATTGAGGTGCGCCAGGCCCTCGACCCGAGCGGCAGGTTTCTCAACGCGCATTTGATGTCGATTCTGGGGATGAGCTGATGGCCGTGAACCGACGCAATTTTCTGCTTGGCAGCGTAGGCGTGGGCGCCTTGCTGGTTGGCGTTGGCGCATGGCTGCGACCGGGGGACAGGGGCGGACCGTACAGCGACTATTTCCGTGCGTTGAATCGTGAACTCAAGGACCACGGCACGATGCGCCCGGTGATGCTGATCGATCTGGATCGCCTGGATCACAACATCGACGTGGTGATGCAGTCGGTCCAGCGCGCGGGTAAACACCTGCGCCTGGTGGAGAAATCCCTGCCGGCACCGGGGCTGCTGACGTACATCGCCAAACGTGCCGGCACCCAGCGCTTGATGTCGTTCCACCAGCCGTTTCTCAACCATGACGCGGTGCAGTTTCCCGACGCCGACATTCTGCTCGGTAAACCGCTGCCGGTGCGTTCGGCACAGTTGTTTTACGAAACCCACAAAGGGCCGTTCGACCCGGCGCAGCAGTTGCAGTGGTTGCTCGACACCCCCGAGCGACTCCGGCAATACCTGGCACTTGCGCAAGGTCTGGGCACACGACTGCGGGTGAACATCGAGCTGGACGTCGGCTTGCATCGCGGCGGTGTCAGCGACCTGGGCGTGCTCGGGCAGATGCTGACGCTGATCAGCGCTCATCCACAACATCTGGAATTCGCTGGCTTCATGGGCTATGACCCGTTCGTGGGCATGGGCGTGCCGGGGATTCTTGGTTCACCCGAGGAGCTGTTCGCCAAGGTCATGCTGATCTACAACCGCTGTGTCGACTTCACCCGGCAGCAGTATCCGGGTTTGTGGCGTGAAGGCCTGACGCTCAATACCGCCGGCAGTCCGAGTTATCGCATGCACGAACAGGAACGCCTGAGCAGCGAAGTCTCGGTGGGCACGGCGATGCTCAAACCGACGCATTATGATTTGCCGTCACTGTTGGACCATGTGCCGGCGGCGTACATCGCCACGCCGGTGTTGAAAAGCACCGGGGCGGTGAACATTCCGGCGCTGGACGCCAAGTCGAAACTGTTCTCGTGGTGGGACGCCAATCAGCGCGAGACATTCTTCATTTACGGCGGCAACTGGATGGCCGAGTTCGAGTCGCCCCAGGGTTTGCAGAGTAACGGGGTGTATGGCCGCAGTTCGAACCAGGAAATGGTCAATGGCTCCGGCGCGGTCGGGTTGGTAGTGGAGGATCAGGTGTTCCTGCGCCCGACACAGACGGAGTCGGTGTTGCTGCAATTTGGTGATCTGCTGGCGGTGCGTGGCGGCAGGATTGTCGATACCTGGCCGGTCTACGCCTGAACACCGTCCAACTGTAGGAGCAAAGCTTGCTCGCGAAAGCGGCCTGTCAGTCAGCATCAATGTTGGATGTGCCACCGTCTTCGCGAGCAGGCTCGCTCCCACAAGGGTTCTTCGATAGGCACATGATGCTTGAACAGCCGAGATCAAAATGTGGGAGCGGGCTTGCTCGCCCACATTTGGAACTCGCCACACAGGCAGATCGCGGGTTAGAGTCAGGGGCCGCTCAAGGAAGAATCACCATGCCCACCACCGACCCGATCATCACCATCCAGCGCTTCAGCGAATCCCACATCGACGGTATCACCGCGCTTTACAACGATTCGGTCATTACCCGCCAAGTGCTGCAAATGCCGTTTCAATCCGCTGAGGTCTGGCGCAAACGCCTGGCGCCGGACAACGAACGCGTGGTGCAACTGGTGGCGCTGCATCAGGGGACGGTCATCGGCAATATCGGGCTGGAGCAGTTCTCGCGGATCCGCCGCAGCCACGCCGGGAACCTCGGCATGGGCGTAGCCGGTGAATGGCAAGGCAAAGGGGTCGGCTCGAAACTGCTGGCAACGGCGCTGGACATCGCCGACAACTGGATGAACCTGCGCCGGGTCGAGCTTTCGGTGTACGCCGATAACGAAGCGGCCATCGCGCTGTACCGCAAGTTCGGTTTTGAAGACGAAGGCCTGTTTCGCGACTACGCCGTGCGCGACGGTGTGCTGGTGGATGCCTTGAGCATGGCGCGTCTGCGCTCCACGCCCAAGGCCGGCTGACTCAGTTGTCCAGGGCGAACGCCACCGCCGCCTGCGCATGCAGTTCGGTGGTGTCGAACAGGGGCAGGGCGCTGTGCTCGGGTTTGATCAGCAAGGTGATTTCCGTGCAGCCAAGGATGATTGCCTGGGCGCCGCGCGCCGTCAGCGACTCGATGACTTGCTGGTAAACCTTGCGCGACGCCTCGCTGATCACCCCGACGCACAACTCGTCGTAAATGATCCGGTGCACGGCTTGGCGCTCTTCGACCTCTGGCACCAGCACCGTCAGCCCCATGGCTGCCAGACGATCCTTGAGAAAGTCCTGCTCCATGGTGAATGCGGTGCCCAGCAAGCCTACCTTAAGTGTCCCGGCCTCGACCGCCGCCTGGCCGGTCGGGTCGGCGATGTGCAGGAACGGAATGCCGATGGCGGCCTGAATCTGCCCGGCCACCTTGTGCATGGTGTTGGTACACAGCACCACGCACTCGGCGCCGCCGGCCTCCAGCCTGCGCGCGGCATCCACCAGAATCGCCGCCGCATCGCCCCAGCGCCCGGCATGCTGGGCCTGTTCGACAGGCCCGAAGTCGACGCTGTACATTAGCAATTGCGCCGAACGCAACGGCCCGAGTTGGTCACGGACTTGTTGGTTGATGAGGCGATAGTACTCGGCGCTGGACTCCCAGCTCATGCCGCCGATCAGGCCGATGGTGCGCATGCTGTGCTCCTGTTGTTGGCTACCCTTTGTCAGAGAGTCTCCCGTGGATTCGAGCGTCGATCTATCAGGAAATTTCACATGCTGAGCCAAAGCCTGCTGAGCGATACAGTTTGCCTGCAACTGCTGCCGCGTGCTGCTTACAGCGCACGGGATCCGGCGCAATGGCACACGCTTGGCGTGACGCTGGAGCCCCAGCAAGGCGTACATGCCATCGATTCGGATCATCGGGTGGACTTCGACACGCTGCCCGGCGTACTGGCGCATACCCCGGTCGGCGTCGAGGTGTTTTCCGAATCGGCCAGCGGCGGTGAATACCTGGTACTACGGATGGACGAACACTTCGCCCATCAATACGTGCCTTTGGTAAACCATCGCGTGCAGTCCGCCGGGAATGGCCGGGCGTTAGCGCTGGCGAGAGCGTTGCGGCGTTTGCTGCTGGCCCCGCAACCTGACCGGTTGGCCCTGGAACAAGGTGTGCTGGCGTTTGTCGGTCTGGCGGGTGTACCTGCCGAAAACGCGCAGAGGACCACGCCCCAGGCCTTCGCCCGAGTGCTGGATCAGATTGCCGGGCAGTTCCATCACCCCCTGAGCCTGGAACAGCTGGCCGTTACTTATGGACACAATGAATTGCGTTTTCTGCGCGACTTCACCCGTGCCATTGGCCTCACGCCCCACGCGTATCTGATTGAGGTCAGGCTGCAGGCCGCGCGCCGACTGATCGAACAGACGGATCTGCCCCTGGCCAGCATCGCCCAGGACGCAGGCTTCGCCCATCAGTCGCACATGGGCAGCGCCTTTCGTAAACACCTGGCCATGACCCCCAGCCAGTACCGCTCACGCTTTTAGTCGTACGCCGGTGGCGCGCATCTGCCATGCTCAAAGTCCGCAGCACTGCTTCAACCATAGGAACACCGCAATGGACGACGTACAGCAACTGGGTGAGATGCTTCGCCACTACGCAGAAAGCGAAGCGCACAAGAAGCAATTGTTTGAGTCGCAATCGGCCGTGTGGGCGACGCGCATTGGTGAGCTGTTCGATCAGATCCAGCACTGGCTGGAACCGGTCCAGGCACCGAATCTGCTGGAAGTGAGCCGTGAGGTGTACGTCGCCTCGGTGCCGAGCGTGCCGGTCGAGACTTCGACCTTCAAGACCGAGAAGCTGACGGTGGTGATTGCCGGTAAACCGGTGGAGTTTGTGCCGGATGTGATGGGGGCGGGTGGTCAGATTTCACTGGCGGTGATGGGCCTGACGGCCGCGCGTTACGGCAGCATTTCGCTGGTGTGCCTGCCGCCATCCGCGAGCTGGCAGTGGCGCAAGACCAACGGCCTGAAAGACCCGGATACGTTCAGCTTTGATGCGAATTTTTTGGCGTTGCAGTTACAGAGTCTGATTCCGCGCGAACGCGGCTGATCTTTCTGAGCGAGCGCGAACCCCTGTGGGAGCGAGCCTGCTCGCGATGGCGGAGGGTCAGTCAACATGGATGTTGAATGCTAAACCGCTATCGCGAGCAAGCTCGCTCCCACATTGATCGGCGTTGCGTCAAATTTCCAGGTCGCCCCAACCAGATTTAGCTTCCTCCGGCGCCACCGCCTTCACCGTCTTGCCCGTCGCCAATTCCACCCGCCTTGCCACCTCCGGGTCATCGGCAAACGGGATCAAGCTCGCATCCTCCAGGCTCTGCGCCGTCTGATGCTTCAAGCAATATTCGATGGCCAGCCAGAACCCGATAACCCCGAACAGATTCAACATCATCTCGATCATCTCAAGCTCCTTGCCTCAGGCAATCTGCGCTTCACGCTCGGCCATCACCACGTCCGCCACCCGAACCGTGCGCCAGCAGTTGTAAGCCATCAGCAGCATGCCGCTGAGGAAGAACACCCCGCCGGCAAACCGCACCACAAACCCTGGATGGCTGGCCTGCAAGGCCTCGACGAAGGAGTAAGTCAGCGTGCCGTCGTCGTTGATCGCGCGCCACATCAGGCCTTGGGTGATGCCGTTGACCCACATCGACGCGATGTAGAGCACGGTGCCGATGGTCGCCAGCCAGAAGTGCAGGTTGATCAGCGGCGTGCTGAACATCTGCTCGCGGCCGAAGACTTTCGGCACCATGTGGTAAATCGCGCCGAAGGTGATCATCGCTACCCAACCCAAAGCACCCGCGTGAACGTGGCCGATGGTCCAGTCGGTATAGTGGGAGAGGGCGTTCACCGTCTTGATCGCCATCATCGGCCCTCGAACGTAGACATGCCGTAGAAGGCCAGCGACAGCACCAGGAAACGCAGGATCGGATCGGTGCGCAACTTATGCCAGGCGCCCGAGAGCGTCATCATCCCGTTGATCATCCCGCCCCAGCTTGGCGCCAGCAGGATCAGCGACATCGCCATGCCCAGCGACTGCGCCCAGTCCGGCAGCGCGGTGTAGTGCAAGTGGTGCGGGCCAGCCCAGATGTACAGGGTGATCAGCGCCCAGAAATGCACGATCGACAACCGATACGAGTACACCGGCCGTCCGACCTGTTTTGGCACGAAGTAGTACATCATCCCCAGGAATCCGGTGGTCAGGAAGAAACCCACCGCGTTGTGCCCGTACCACCACTGCACCATGGCATCGGTGGCCCCGGAATACACCGGATACGACTTGAACCAGCCCACCGGAATCGACAGGTGATTGACCACGTGCAGCATGGCGATCACCACGATGAACGCGCCGAAAAACCAGTTGCCGACGTAGATGTGCCTGGTCTTGCGCTGCACCACGGTGGTGAAGAACACGATGGCGTAGGCGACCCAGACCACGGTCATCCACACCGCACCGGAGAACTCGATCTCGGCGTATTCCTTGGTGGTGGTGTAGCCCAGCGGCAAGGAGATCAGCATCACCACGATCACCGATTGCCAGCCCCAGAAGGTGAACGCTGCGAGCTTGTCCGAGAACAGCCGCACCTGGCAGGTGCGCTGCACCGCGTAGTAACTGGCGGCGAATTGTGCGCTGCCGGCAAAGCCGAAAATCACCAGGCTGGTGTGCAGCGGACGCAAGCGGCCGAAGGTGGTCCACGGCAGATCGAGGTTCATCTCGGGCCACACCAGTTGCGAGGCGATAAACACCCCCATTGCCATCCCCACGACGCCCCAAACAATGGTTGCCACGATGAATTGGCGGACGACCTTGTAGTTATAGGCCTGTCCGATTGTTGCTGTGCTCATGGTCAGTTCATCCATGCAAAGTCTCGCCAGGCCACCCGGTCTGGCATGGGATGCACTGTAGAAACCCTGCCAGAAACAAAACAGACTCAGGAAAACTAGATTTATGCGGATCAGATGCGAGGCATGCCTGCGGCCATCTGCCGCGCTCTGATACGGTTTTTTAGGTTTCAGGTGGATCTGTAACGTGCTGCGCCGTAGGTCCATCATACTCACCACAAAGCCCCCTGTAGCAGCTGTCGAGCACCGCGAGGCAGCGTTCGGCGCGGGCCGCTATGGGCCGAGCCTCCTCAGGGAGTGTTTTTGCTTGGGGAGGTGATAGCATTTTGGTAGAGTCCGCGCACTCAGCGATTTTTTTGGCTGCATGGACGAAATCAAGAAGGGAGTCTGGCGTTGTGAGTTTCGGCAAGAAGATTTTAGGGTTGACGGCATTTTTACTGATGTTGACCCTGTGGGGCGGTTACTTCTACGTGTTCCAGGAAAACCGCGGCGGGCAGTTGGGCGGCGCCTATGACAGCACCGCCTGGTGCGGCACGCCACCGTCCGCCGACGCGCTGGCGCTGGGCAAGGACCAGTTGACCCTGCGCATCACCAACAACCTGCGCGGCGAGTTTATGCTCGGTGGCTCGATCATCGTTTCCGAGCGCACCTTTAACCGCTACGACCTGGGCCGCAATGAACTGCGCCTGCGTCTGGAGCCGTTGCCGTGGTCCTACGGCGCCACGCCGATCTTCCTCGAGCAGGTCAGGATCAAACCCCTGAGCCGCAATCTCGCCTCGGACAACAGAAGTGCCTACGCCGAACTCGAGTCGCGACCGATCGGCGTCCAGGGAGGGTCACCGAGTTTCCCTTCGACACCTACCGCTACGGCTACAAACCGGTGCTCTATTACCTCAAGGGCAACGAACGCATCGACCTGCGTTTCCGTCACATCACCACCCTGATGGAGATGTCGAACACCTTTACGCCGATCCAGAAGTACAACCGCGTCGAGTACGTCAACGAGAAAAACTCGATGGTTCGCGATGAGGATTACAAGCCATATGCGGCCAACGAATGCGCGTTCAGCGTCGAGCGCAAGGGCTCGTTCAAGGTGATTGTCCTGCTGTTGTTGCTGGTGATTTGCTTGCCGCTCATGCACGTGTTTTATCGCGATGAACCGGGTATCGACTTCCTGGCCACACTGGTGGGGATTGGTGCGATAAGGGTGCTGCTGGTGGGGCCGTTGCAGGATTTCCAGCTGTACAACATCGACTTCCTGTTTGGCGCGGCGATTCTGCTGGTGGGGACGGTGTCGTTGATCAAGGCGATGCGGGCCAATAGTCGGCGCGAATTGGCGGCTAAGAGTGGGTCGTCCTGGTGATTTGCAGTTCAGGGATGTGTGGTGGCTGAACTGACGAAGGCGATCTATCAGGCAGCATTTCACTCCCCGACAAACCACCGGTAATACGGATTCCCCCCATCCCCCAGCATCACCTCGCGAATGTCCCGCGCCCAGGCATCACGGTTACCATCGTAAGCATGCAAACTCGCCCGATAAAACTGCATCAAGCGTTGGTGGTGCGCGTTCATTTGCTCGTTGAACCCGGTGGCTGAACCGATACCCACGTCCTGCAAAGTGCTGCGAACGCTGTCCTGCTGGAAGCGCTGGTGGATTTTCTGCGCATCCAGTTCAATCGGCTCCCTCGAACGCACCAGCAGCATTTCGTGGAACTCATGACCGTCGGGCTGCACCCCGCCGCCAGCAATGGCCGAGAAACGCAGTTCCTATCCATGAAAGCTGCTCCGGTCATGGTCGTTTTATTGTGTGTTTTGTTGCTGTCGCATTTATTGGCTAATCGGTGTCAACGGCGGAATCTTCCACTGACCGTTGACCACTTCCGGCTTAGGCAGGTACAGGCGCAGCACTGAGTAGAACGGCCCGTGCGGTGCCGGCAGCCAGTTGCTTTTCTTGCCATCCACCGGCTCCGAATGCTGCACATACAGGGTCAGCCCGCCGTCGGCATCGCGCTTGAGCCTGGGCAACATCCGCGAATTGATCAGGTAGCGCTTCATGTGGTTGGCCACCAGCAACTTGGTCTTGCCGTCGTACAGGGTCAGCGACCAGAAGGCGTCGGCCGGTGGCAGCTCGTCCTTGTTGAAGTGCAGGGTGTAGCTGTGGCGGGCGCCGTTGAGTGGTTTGCCCTGGTTGTCGACAAAGTAGCCGATATAATTCGCCTCTTCGGCGGAGTTGCCGAAGATCCCGACATTGGCGCCGACGTAGCGATACAGGTAGTTGCCGTTCAGGTGATCGCGCGTGCCGAAGAAGTCGCCGCTGGTGACCTGGTGCGTGTCGATCTTGTCCTTTTTGAACTGGGCGAACTCGGCCTTGCCGTCGGCGATGCCGTCGTCCAGTGCCTTGCGTTGTTCGGCGCTCAGGTCGCTGACTTTGAACGGCTGGCCACCGACGATGCCGATCTTGGCGAAGCGTGCCAGCAGGTCTTTTTCCACGTCCTGGGGCGGGGCGAAACCCAGCATGAAGTTGAGGTAGCGGAACAGCTCAGGGCTGTCGCTCATCGTCGGGGTGGGTTTGGGCCAATCGACTTTTGGCGCGGCAGGTGGCGCTGGTTGCTTGAGGTACTGGCTGAGGGTTTGCACCTTGTAGGCGTTCTGGATCAGCTTGACCTTGTTCAGGTCGGCATTGTCGAACAGCTGCGTGCGATACAGCGCGTAGGCAATGTTGCTTTCACTGCGCACCAGCCGATCGATGTTCACCGGTTGCTGGCCCTGCCAGTCCGGGCCGGCAATCATGAAGGTGCCGCCCTTGTTGCCGGTGCTGCGGGTGCCCAGGTACCCAAAGTTTTGCGTGTAGAGGTCGATCAACTGCACCGAGTAGTAACGGTTTTCTGCAATGGGCGGCAGGGTCAGCACCACGGGTTCCGTGCGCAGGTCCATCCAGACGAAGGAGTAGGGCGTGTCGGAGTTAGGGGTGACAAATGCAGTGTCCGCGGGCGTGAACACCTTGGTGGTGTTGCCGATCTTGTTAAACGGTGCCTTGAAATTCGGCCCGCTCTTGTCCACGGCTTGGGTGTAGAGGGTCTTGTACATCTCCACTACCGGGAAGCCGTACAGGTAGGCTTCCCTGGCGAGGCCGCGGGCCTCTTCAGGCGTGGCGCTGAAATCCGCCCAGGCACTGCAACTGAGCAGTAACGAGAGGCTTGCAAGCATCAGGCGTGGGGCTTTTTCAAACTGCATGGTGTGTCCTTTTTGTGTAATGCCAGTCAGTTGAGACTGAACACAGAACCCTTTGTGGGAGCGAGCCTGCTCGCGATGACGGTTGTCCATTCAACACATCTATTGCCTGCCAATAAGCCATCGCGAGCAGGCTCGCTCCCACAGGTTGCTGATTGATGTCAGGCATCGATCGTTATTCCACTACTTTGATGTCATCGAGTTTCCAGCTCTTGTCGACATACGCTTCAGTCGGCGCATACAGCCGTGAGTAGCTGGACGAGTGCTGCCCCGGCGGGGTTTGTACCCCGATTTCCCGTGCCTGCGCTTGAGCGCCAACACCACAACTGGCGAACATCGCCATCACACTGAACCCTGCCGCACGAAGTGAAATATGCATATGAGTGTCCTTATTTGCCGAACGTGACGTTGATCCCGGCGAACAGCGTGAACTGCGGCAAACCATCGCCTTTGCGTTCCACGGTCCATTGGGGTTCTACGAAGGTGTTGATAATGTTGCTCCCGGATTTCCAGACCTTGCCGCCACCCAACCCGATAGGGATGTAATGGGTGTCGTTCTTCAGGTCAAAGGTCCAGGTCCCGGTCGAGCGCAGGTGCCAGCCCTTGGCCAGGTTTGGTATGAACATTGGTATCGTAGAGCCTGGGCGTGTAGTAATCCTGCAAGTTGGCGCCGGGCGCCAGGTTCAACGGGTTGTTACTCTTGTTGGCTTCCTCGGCGTTATCCGCCTGAGCACAAATGGCAGACGCCATGAGTGACACCAGCAAAAGTGCGTGCGCTCCTGGATTTTTCGACATGATTCCCCCGGTTCCTTGGTGGCTCAGTGGACGAACTCGGCCATATGCTTGGCCTTTACTGCGTAATCTCTTTTCGATCAAGCCTGTAGGACACGTCAGTTGACGCTAGCAGCTAACCAAGAGTTAGCCAGCCAAAAGGTTTTATTCTTTCGTTATGTGTACGTGTTCTCGTTATTTCTGTGAACTGGAAAGTTAAATCGAATCAGGAGGTTGGCGGCGGGGTGTGAGCTTCCAGTCAGGTTAAAGCGCAGGCAGAGGCACAAATGTTATGCGCTCAGACGTTTCATTGTGGGAGCGAGCCTGCTCGCGAAAGCGGTCGATCAGTCATAGATGTTTTGGCTGACACGCCTCCATCGCGAGCAGGCTTGCTCCCACAGGGGGGGTTACCTATTCAGGTAGTTGGATCTTGTCCAGCATCGGCCAACATCAGTTCTTCTTCGCCTGTGCCCTCAGTCGTTCTTCCTGTTCGCGCAACTGCGGTGTGAACTCGGCACCGAAATCCTCGGCCTCGAACATTTGGCGAATCTCGATTTCGGCCTCTGTGCCCGGCATAGGATTGGGGCAGCGCTTGACCCACTCGATCGCTTCCTCTTTCGATTTCACCTGCCATATCCAATAACCGCCGATCAACTCCTTGGTTTCGGCAAACGGACCGTCAAGCACCGTGCGCTTACTGCCTGAGAAGCGTACACGGGCGCCTTTGCTGCTGGGTTGCAGGCCGTCGCATGATAGGAGGATGCCAGCCTTGGCCAGTTCTTCGTTGTAGTTGCCCATCGCGGTCAGCAGCTCTTCGCTGGGCATCACGCCAGCCTCGGAACTCTGGCTGGCTTTCACAATGATCATGAATCGCATGGTTTTATCTCCATTGCAGGTGAGTGATTCGCTACCTAGTCGAATGGCCGTTTCCTGAATCGACAACGTTGCCAACAAAATTTAGCAGCACACCCGTATCCCGGTAGGAGCTGCCGAAGGCTGCGATCTTTTGATTTTGATTTTGATCTTGATCTTTAAAAGAAAAATCAAAAGATCGCAGCCTTCGGCAGCTCCTACAGGGTGTGTCGGGGTTGAGCGCGGTGGTAGGCTGCGCCTTTCCTGGACAATGGAATGTCTGTCAATCATGCCCGTGCTGCAACTCACCACCCTGATCCCTGATCGCACGCCCACCCAAGTCCTCGATTTCTGCCTGGAAGGCGTCAACTTCCCGAAGATCTTCCCCGAGCGTGTCACGGCGCTGGGCGATATCGACCCGAACAATCTGCGTATCGAGGCCGGGCGCCAGTTTCGCTTTCGGCACTGGATGTTCAACGTCATTCCTTCGAACTGGACGGTGGTAATTCGTGAAGTCGGGGAAACGCATTTCATCGATGAAATGCTCAAGGGGCCGATGGCTGCCTTTCGTCATGAACACCGGGTGGCGGCGGGAGAGGGCGGTACGCTGTACACCGACCGCGTGACGTATGCGGCTATTGGTGGCGCGCCATTGGAGTGGTTGCTGGTCAACGGCTACATGCGGCGGATTTTCGAGGCTCGGCATCGCAATATGTTGCGGTTGCTCGCCTGAACACGCTCCCTGTAGGAGCAAGGCCTGCCCGCGAAGAACGATAACGCGGTCAGCCTGTTGCACTGCGGCGCGTCCTTCGCGGGCAAGTCGGAACGCCGCCCGCACGCTCCTACAGGGTTTTTGTGTCATTTGTGCGAGTTGTATCCAATTTCAGCACCAACATTTTGCAATTTGTATCTGGGCATAGGTCGTCGGACAGTTTCGTGGTTAACTTCGGCCTCTTCAAATTTCCAACAACACTTCCAGAAGGACTCCGTTCATGGCTCAAGTCACTCTTAAAGGCAACCCGGTTCAAGTCAACGGCCAACTGCCACAAGCCGGTTCCAAGGCTCCAGCCTTTTCCCTGGTTGCCGGCAATCTGTCCGACGTAACCCTGGCGAGCTTCGCCGGCAAGCGCAAAGTGCTGAACATCTTCCCAAGCGTCGATACCCCGACCTGCGCGACTTCGGTTCGCAAGTTCAACGCCCAGGCCAATGACGTCGCCAACACCGTCGTGCTGTGCATTTCCGCTGACCTGCCGTTCGCCCAGGCACGCTTCTGCGGCGCTGAAGGCCTGGAAAACGTTCAGAACCTGTCGACCCTGCGCGGCGCCGAGTTCATCGAAAACTACGGTGTGGCCATTGCTGACGGCCCGCTCAAAGGCCTGACCGCCCGTGCCGTCGTGGTACTGGACGAAAACGACAACGTGCTGCACAGCGAACTCGTTAAAGAAATTGCAGAAGAGCCTGATTACGCAGCGGCCCTCGCCGTTCTGAAGTAAGCGGCTTTACAATTGTTAACGGCCTGGCTCTGTCCAGGCCGTTTTCATTTGTGCTTCAGTGTCTTAGATAAACATCCCGTTATGTATGCCGAAGGTAAATAGCCGGTAAAGCCGCTTTGCTTAATGCTCGCCAGTGCTTATCGTTCAGCCTCCCGTAGAAGAAGCCCCCGCGCCCATGGTTGATCATTCAATGCAATCCTCCTCCCGTAGTCCCCGTCGCTGGCTGTTCGGCCTTCTTGTCCTGTTGATCGTCGCGGGTGCCTGCTGGAAGTTCTGGCCAGCCAGCACTGACCATAAGGCGGGCGAAAAGCCGAAAGCCGCTGCCGGGCATACGGGCAAGGCCGGAGGGATGCGTCCAGGGTTTGGCGGGGCGAGCGGGCCGATTCCGGTGCGCGTGGCACCGGCGGTCAAGGGTGATTTCCCGCTGTATTACAAGGCGCTGGGCACGGTCACGGCGCTCAACACCATCAATGTGCGCAGCCGGGTGGCGGGCGAGTTGATGAAAGTTGCCTTCGAGGAAGGGCAGATGGTCAAGGCCGGCGACTTGTTGGCCGAGATCGACCCGCGTCCTTACCAGAATGCCTTGCTCCAGGCCGAAGGCACTTTGCTGCAAAACCAGGCGCAACTGAAAAACGCCCAGGTCGATGTCGAGCGTTATCGCGGTCTGTTTAAAGAAGACAGTATCGCCAAGCAGACCCTGGACACCGCCGAAGCGCTGGTTGGCCAATACCTGGGCACGGTCAAGACCAACCAGGCAGCGGTCAACGACGCCAAGCTCAATCTCGAATTCACCAAGATCCGCGCACCGATCACCGGGCGTGTCGGTTTGCGCCAGCTGGACGTCGGCAACCTTGTCGCCGCCAATGACACCACCGCGCTGGCCATCATCACCCAGACCCAACCGATCAGCGTGGTCTTCACCCTGCCGGAAAACAGCCTCGACACCGTGCTGGCCCGCTACCACACCGGCGCCAAACTGCCGGTGGAAGCCTGGGACCGTGGTGACATGAAATTGCAGGCCAGCGGCGTGTTGCAGAGCCTCGACAACCAGATCGACGTCACCACCGGTACCCTGAAATTCAAGGCGCGCTACGAGAACCGCGATCAAGCGTTGTTCCCCAACCAGTTCGTCAATGTGCACTTGCTGGCCGACACCCTCAAAGACGTGACACTCGCACCCTCGGCGGCGATTCAGTTCGGCACCAACGGCACCTTCGTCTATGCCATGGACGGGGACAAGAAGGTCACGATCCGTCAGTTGAAAGTCGGCGCCAGTGACGGCAACAACACTGTCATCACCGATGGCCTGGCCGTCGGTGATCGCGTGGTCCTGGAAGGCACCGACCGCCTGAAGGAAGGCAGCGAAGTGGAAGTGGTCAACGACAGCCAGGATGTACCGACCACCCCGACCGAACACCTGCAAGGCAAGTCGGCGGCCAAGACCCCTGACGCGACCGCCAACGACAAGGTGAAGAAGGGCGCATGAACATCTCGCGGCTGTTCATCCTTCGCCCGGTCGCCACGACCCTGAGCATGCTGGCCATTATCCTGGCCGGCATCATCGCTTATCGTTTGTTGCCAGTGTCGGCGTTGCCCCAGGTCGATTACCCGACCATCCGCGTCATGACGCTCTATCCCGGCGCCAGCCCGGATGTGATGACCAGTGCGGTGACCGCGCCGCTTGAGCGTCAGTTCGGGCAAATGCCCGGCCTGACCCAAATGGCGTCCACCAGTTCGGGCGGCGCTTCGGTGCTGACCCTGCGGTTCAGCCTCGACATCAATATGGACGTCGCCGAGCAACAGGTGCAGGCCGCGATCAATGCCGCGACCAATTTGCTGCCCAAGGACCTGCCGGCACCGCCGGTGTACAACAAGGTCAACCCGGCGGACACCCCGGTGCTGACCCTGGCCATCACCTCCAAGACCATGCTGCTGCCCAAACTCAATGATTTGGTCGACACCCGCATGGCGCAGAAAATCGCCCAGATCAGCGGCGTCGGCATGGTCAGCATTGCCGGCGGCCAGCGTCAGGCGGTGCGGATCAAGGTCAACCCCGAGGCCCTGGCGGCCAATGGCTTGAACCTGTCGGATGTGCGCACCCTCGTCGGCGCGTCCAACGTCAACCAGCCCAAGGGCAACTTCGACGGCCCGACCCGGTGTCGATGCTCGACGCAAACGATCAGCTGACTTCGCCCAAGGACTACGCCAACCTGATCCTCGCTTACGCCAATGGTGCACCGTTGCGGCTCAAGGACGTGGCGGAAATCGTCGACGGCGCCGAAAACGAACGACTGGCGGCATGGGCCAATGAAAACCAGGCCGTGTTGCTGAACATCCAGCGCCAGCCCGGTGCCAACGTGATTGAGGTGGTCGACCGGATCAAGGCTTTGCTGCCGAGCATCACCGACAACCTGCCGGCCGGCCTGCAAGTCACCGTCCTGACCGACCGCACCCAGACCATCCGCGCCTCCGTTACCGACGTACAACACGAACTGCTGATCGCCATCGCGTTGGTCGTCATGGTGACGTTCCTGTTCCTGCGTCGTGCTAGCGCGACGATCATTCCATCGGTTGCCGTGCCGCTGTCGTTGATCGGCACTTTCGGCGTGATGTACCTCGCGGGGTTCTCGGTCAACAACCTGACTCTGATGGCCCTGACCATCGCCACCGGTTTCGTGGTGGACGATGCGATCGTCATGCTGGAGAACATCTCCCGATTTATCGAAGAAGGCGACAGCCCGCTGAATGCGGCGCTCAAGGGCGCTAAGCAGATCGGCTTCACCCTGGTTTCCCTGACCCTGTCGCTGATTGCGGTACTGATCCCGCTGCTGTTCATGGCCGACGTGGTGGGGCGTTTGTTCCGGGAATTCGCCATCACCCTGGCGGTGGCGATCCTGATTTCCCTGGTCGTGTCGCTGACCCTGACGCCGATGATGTGCGCGCGGCTGCTCAAGCGTGAACCCAAGGAAGAAGAGCAGGGCCGTTTCTATCGCGCCAGCGGCGCAACCATCGACTGGATGATCGCGGCTTACGGGCGCAAGTTGCAGTGGGTGCTCAAGCACCAGCCGCTGACCTTGATGGTGGCCATCGCCACCCTGGGTCTGACCGTATTCCTTTACATGATCGTGCCCAAAGGCTTCTTCCCGGTGCAGGACACCGGGGTGATCCAGGGTATTTCCGAGGCGCCGCAGTCGATTTCCTTTGCCGCGATGAGCGAGCGTCAGCAAGAGCTGGCCAAAGTGATTCTGGCCGACCCGGCAGTGGAAAGCCTGTCGTCCTACATTGGTGTGGACGGGGACAACTCGACGCTCAACAGCGGTCGCATGTTGATCAACCTCAAACCCCACAGCGCGCGGGACCTTAGCGCGACGAAAATCATTGCGCGCCTGCAACCGGAAGTCGACAAGTTGATCGGCATTCGCCTGTTCATGCAGCCGGTGCAGGATTTGACCATCGAAGATCGGGTCAGCCGCACGCAGTACCAGTTCAGCATGTCGTCACCAGACGCCGAATTGCTCAGCCTGTGGAGCGGGCGCCTGGTCGAAGCCCTGGCTCATCGGTCGGAACTGACCGACGTCGCCAGCGATTTGCAGGACAAGGGCTTGCAGGTGTACCTGGTGATCGACCGTGATGCGGCGTCGCGGGTTGGTGTGTCGGTGCAGAACATCACCGATGCGCTGTACGACGCTTTCGGCCAGCGGCAGATTTCGACCATCTACACCCAGGCCAGCCAGTACCGCGTGGTGCTGCAATCGCAGTCCGGCGAGAAAATCGGCCCGGACGCGCTGAACCAGATTCACGTCAAGACCACGTCGGGCGGCCAGGTGCGCCTGTCCAGCCTGGCGCATGTCGAGCAACGCCAGACGCAATTGGCGATCACTCACATCGGCCAGTTCCCGGCGGTGATGATGTCGTTCAACCTGGCCCCCGGCGTGGCGCTGGGGCATGCGGTGGAGATCATCGATCAGGTGCAAAAGGACATCGGCATGCCGATCGGCGTGCAGACCCAGTTCCAGGGTGCGGCCGAAGCCTTCCAGGCGTCGCTGTCGAGCACCTTGCTGCTGATCCTGGCGGCGGTGGTGACCATGTACATCGTGCTCGGCGTGCTCTACGAAAGTTACATTCACCCGATCACCATCCTCTCGACCTTGCCCTCGGCGGCGGTCGGCGCCTTGCTGGCGTTGCTGCTGACCGGCAATGACCTGGGGATGATCGCGATCATCGGCATCATCCTGCTGATCGGCATCGTGAAGAAGAACGCGATCATGATGATCGACTTTGCCCTCGACGCTGAGCGCAATCAGGGCATGGCGCCGGAGCAGGCGATTTACCAGGCGGCGCTGCTGCGTTTCCGGCCGATTTTGATGACCACCCTGGCTGCATTGTTCGGCGCGGTGCCGTTGATGCTGGCCACCGGTTCCGGGGCAGAGCTGCGTCAACCGTTGGGTCTGGTGATGGTCGGTGGTTTGCTGGTGAGCCAAGTGCTGACGCTGTTCACCACCCCGGTGATCTACCTGTATTTCGACCGTCTCGGTCGGCGCTGGGAGCCATAAGTCTGCAGCCGTGGAAGCGGTAGAGCAGCCATGAACCTGTCCGGACCCTTCATCAAGCGCCCGGTCGCGACCATGTTGCTGAGCCTGGCGATCATGCTGTTGGGCGGGGTGAGTTTCGGCCTGTTGCCGGTGGCGCCATTGCCGCAGATGGACTTCCCGGTGATCGTGGTCCAGGCCAGTCTGGCGGGGGCGAGCCCGGAAGTGATGGCATCGACCGTGGCCACGCCGCTTGAACGTTCCTTCGGCGCCATCGCCGGGGTCAACACCATGAGCAGCCGCTCCAGCCAGGGCTCGACCCGAGTGATTTTGCAGTTCGACATGGACCGCGACATCAATGGCGCGGCGCGGGAAGTGCAAGCGGCGATCAACGCCTCGCGCAACCTGCTGCCGAGCGGGATGCGCAGCATGCCGACCTACAAGAAGGTCAACCCGTCGCAAGCGCCGATCATGGTGTTGTCGCTGACCTCGGACGTGCTGGAGAAAGGTCAGCTCTACGACCTGGCCTCGACCATTCTGTCCCAGAGCCTGTCCCAGGTGCAGGGCGTAGGTGAAGTGCAGATCGGCGGCAGCTCCTTGCCAGCGGTGCGCATCGAGCTCGAACCCCAGGCGCTGAACCAGTACGGCGTGGCGCTGGACGATGTGCGCAATACCATCGCCAACGCCAACGTGCGCCGACCCAAGGGCTCGGTCGAAGATGACCAGCGTTTGTGGCAGGTCCAGGCCAACGATCAACTGGAAAAGGCCAAGGATTACGAATCGCTGATCATCCACTACAACAACGGCGCGGCCCTGCGCCTGAAGGATGTGGCCAAGGTCAGCGATGGCGTCGAGGACCGCTACAACAGCGGCTTCTTCAACAATGACGCGGCGGTGCTGTTGGTGATCAACCGTCAGGCCGGCGCCAACATCATCGAAACGGTCAACGAGATCAAGGCGCAGTTGCCGGCGTTGCAGGCGGTGCTGCCGGCCAGCGTCAAGCTGAACCTGGCGATGGACCGGTCGCCGGTGATCAAGGCAACGTTGCACGAAGCGGAAATGACCCTGCTGATCGCCGTGGCGCTGGTGATTCTGGTGGTGTACCTGTTTTTGGGTAACTTCCGTGCCTCGCTGATTCCGACTCTGGCGGTGCCGGTGTCGCTGGTCGGCACTTTTGCGGTGATGTACCTGTACGGGTTTTCCCTGAACAACCTGTCGCTGATGGCGCTGATTCTGGCAACGGGGTTGGTGGTGGACGATGCCATCGTGGTGCTGGAGAACATTTCCCGGCACATCGACGAAGGCGTGCCGCCGATGAAAGCGGCGTACCTCGGCGCCCAGGAGGTCGGCTTCACCTTGCTGTCGATGAACGTCTCGCTGGTGGCGGTGTTCCTGTCGATCCTGTTTATGGGCGGGATCATCGAAAGCCTGTTTCGCGAATTTTCCATTACCCTCGCGGCGTCCATCGTGGTGTCGCTGATCGTGTCGTTGACCCTGACGCCAATGCTTTGCGCACGCTGGCTCAAGCCGCACACACCGGGCCAGGAAAACCGTCTGCAACGCTGGAGCCGGCGCGTCAATGAATGGCTGGTCGGCAAATACGCCACCAGCCTCGACTGGGTGCTGCGTCACCGACGCCTGACGCTGCTCAGCCTGCTCATCACCGTAGGTGTCAACGTCGCACTGTACGTGGTGGTGCCGAAAACCTTCATGCCGCAACAGGACACCGGCCAACTGATCGGTTTCGTCCGTGGTGACGACGGGCTGTCGTTCAGCGTAATGCAGCCGAAGATGGAGACCTTCCGGCGCGCCGTGCTCAAGGACGATGCGGTGCAAAGCGTGGCCGGTTTCATCGGCGGCACCAACGGCACGAATAACGCCTTTATGCTGGTGCGGTTGAAACCGATCAAGGAGCGCAATATTTCCGCGCAAAAGGTCATCGAACGTCTGCGCAAGGAAATGCCCAAGGTCGCCGGCGCTCAACTGATGCTGATGGCCGACCAGGACCTGCAATTTGGTGGCGGTCGTGAACAGACCACCTCGCAGTACTCCTACATCATTCAAAGTGCCGACCTGGGTTCGTTGCGCGAGTGGTACCCGAAAGTCGTCACCGCGCTGCGGGGCTTGCCGCAGCTGACCGCGATTGATGCCCGTGAAGGACGCGGCGCGCAGCAGGTGACGCTGATTGTCGACCGCGACCAGGCCAAACGCCTGGGGGTCGACATGGACATGGTCACGGCGGTATTGAACAACGCTTACGCCCAGCGGCAGATTTCAACGATCTATGACAGCCTCAACCAGTATCAGGTGGTGATGGAGGTCAATCCGATATACGCCCAGGATCCGATTACGCTTAAACAGGTTCAGGTCATCACCTCCACCGGCGCACGGATTCCGCTGTCGACCATTGCGCACTACGAAAACAGCCTGGAAGACGACCGGGTCAGCCACGAAGGCCAGTTCGCTTCCGAAAGCATCTCCTTCGACATGGCCGAAGGCGTGACAGTGGAGCAGGGCACGGCGGCTATCGAGCGGGCGATTGCCAAGCTCGGCATGCCGGAAGACGTGATCGTGAAAATGGCCGGCACCGCCGACGCTTTCGCGGCCACGCAGAAGAGCCAGCCGTTCATGATTCTCGGCGCGTTGGTGGCGGTGTACCTGGTGTTGGGCGTGCTGTATGAAAGTTATATCCACCCGCTGACGATTCTGTCGACCTTGCCGTCGGCCGGGGTCGGTGCGTTGCTGTCGATCTATGCCTTGGGCGGGGAGTTCAGCCTGATCTCGCTGTTGGGGCTGTTCCTGTTGATCGGGGTGGTGAAGAAAAACGCCATTCTGATGATCGACCTCGCGTTGCAACTGGAACGGCATCAGGGCATGAGTCCGCTGGATTCGATTCGCAGCGCCTGCCTGCAACGTCTGCGACCCATTCTGATGACCACCCTGGCGGCGATCCTCGGTGCTCTGCCGTTGCTGCTCAGCCGTGCCGAAGGCGCTGAAATGCGTCAGCCGCTGGGCCTGACCATCATCGGCGGGCTGATTTTCAGCCAGGTGCTGACCCTTTACACCACCCCGGTGGTTTACCTCTATCTCGACAAACTGCGCCATGGTTTCAACAAATGGCGTGGGGTACGTACCGATGCAGCTCTGGAAACTCCGCTATGACTGACCGTTCGCTTATCACTCTGGCTGCACCGATTGCCATGGCTCGAGGCTCGCGTGTGTTGAGCCTTGCACTGTGCGTGGCCATGCTCAGCGCTTGCGCCGTCGGCCCGGACTACCAGCGCCCGCCAACCGCGCAACCGGCGCAGTACAAGCAAGCCGAAGGCTGGCGACAGGCCAATCCCAGCGATTCGCTGGCCCGTGGTGCCTGGTGGGAGTTGTACGGCGATCAGCAGCTCAACGGCCTGATCGAAAAACTCAACAACGCCAACCAGACCGTCGCCCAGGCCGAAGCCCGGTATCGTCAGTCCCAGGCCTTGGTCAGCAGCGCCCGTGCAGCGTTTTACCCGACGGTTGATTTGAGCGCAGGCAAAACCCGCTCCAGTCAGGGCGCCGGCAGCAGTAGCTCCAGCCTGAGCAGTTCCGCCAGCGGTATTCGCGACACCTACAACGCTCAACTGGGCGTCAGTTGGGAAGCGGACATCTGGGGCAAACTGCGTCGCGGGCTGGAGGCCAACGAGGCCACGGCCGAAGCGAGTTTCGCCGACCTTGCGGCCATGCGCCTGAGCCAGCAGTCGGAGCTGGTGCAGAACTACTTGCAGTTGCGGGTGATCGATCAGCAGAAGCGTCTGCTGGAATCGACGGTCGTGGCGTACCAACGTTCGCTGCAAATGACCCAGAACCAGTACCGTGCCGGTGTGTCCGGGCGTGATGCGGTGGCCCAGGCCCAGACCCAGCTCAAGACCACCCAGGCCAACCTGGTGGACCTGATCTGGCAACGTGCCCAGTTCGAAAACGCCATCGCCGTGCTGATCGGCCAGGCGCCCGCCGAGTTCAACCTGGCGCAAACCCAGGATATCCCGAAACTGCCGCAGATTCCCCTCAGCCTGCCGTCGCAGCTACTTGAACGGCGCCCGGACATTGCTTCCGCCGAGCGCTCGGTGATTGCCGCCAACGCCAACATCGGCGTGGCGAAAGCTGCCTACTACCCGGACTTGAGCCTGAGCCTCAGTGGCGGTTACAGCAGCAGTACGTCCAGCAACCTGATCAGCTTGCCGAACCGCTTCTGGTCGGTGGGGCCGAAAGTGACGCTGCCTCTGTTCGACGGCGGCGCGCGCTCGGCGGAAGTCGATCGTAACGAAGCGCTCTACGACGAAACCGTGGCCAAGTATCGCCAGACCGTGCTCGATGGCTTCCGCGAGGTGGAAAACTACCTGGTGCAGCTCAAGGTTTATGAAAACGAAGCGACCGTGCGCCAGGAAGCCCTGGACGCGGCGCGCGACTCCTTGCGCTTGACCCAGAACCAGTACAAGGCCGGGTTGATTGCCTACCTGGACGTGGTCGTGGTTCAAGCCACCGCGTTGAGCAATGAACAAAGCGTGTTGACGGTGTTGCAGAGCAGGTTGATTGCCAGCGTGCAGTTGATTGCGGCGTTGGGCGGCGGTTGGGATGGGCCGCTTGAGATGAGCAAAAACCCGTAGGAGCTGCCGAAGGCTGCGATCTTTTGATTTGGCTTTTTCAAGATCAAGATCAAAAGATCGCAGGCTTCGCCAGCTCCTACAGTGACCGCGTAAGGCTGCTGATTCAGCGTAAGACGGAGGCCGCACGAGACGTGCATTTTGACGTCAGACAAGCGTTTCATCAGCTTGATGGCCATTTGATTATTTTGTCAGTGCGTTCTTCCGCGCAATCAGTACAATCGCCGACTTTGCCCCCGAGAACGGACGCAGTACGGAGGGCGGTCACGAGAAATATCATGCTCATCGGCACTTATTCCCCCACGCTGGTCTTCATCTCGCTGTGCGTGGCGATTCTCGCCTCGTATACCGCCCTGGATCTCACCGGTCGAATTGCCACCACCAAAGGCCTGGCCGTCCACCTGTGGACCGCCGGCGGCGCGGTTGCCATGGGCATTGGCGTCTGGTCGATGCATTTTATCGGCATGCTCGCCTTTAAATTACCGATTGATTTGGGCTACGACCTCGGCATCACTCTGCTCTCGCTGGTCATCGCCATCCTGTCCTGCGGCTTTGCCTTGTGGCTGGTCAGTCAGCCGAAGCTGCCGGCCTGGCAACTGGCCTTTGGCGCGCTGGTCATGGGCAGCGGGATCAGCGCCATGCATTACACCGGCATGGCGGCCATGCTCATGCAGCCAGGCATCGATTACGCCCCGACATTGTTCAGCGCCTCGCTGCTGATTGCCGTCGGGGCCTCGGCGGCCGCGTTGTGGATTGCCTTCCGCCTGCGCCAGCACACGCCATATGTGGGCATGATCCGTGGCGGTGCTGCGGTAATCATGGGATTCGCTATCGTCGGCATGCACTACACGGGCATGGCAGCGGCGAGTTTCCCGGACGGCAGCTTCTGCGGCGCAGCCCTCAGCGGATTGAGCGGCAAGGGCCTCGACAACCTGGTGTTGATCACCACCCTTGCGGTGTTGAGCATTGCCTTGCTGACCTCGATTCTCGATGCCCGCCTGGAAGCGCGCACCGCTGACCTCGCTCACTCGCTGACCGAAGCCAACCGCGAACTTACCCAACTGGCGCTGCACGACACGCTCACCGGCCTGCCGAACCGCACGTTGCTGGCAGACCGCATCGAGCTGGCCGTGTCGAAGGTACAGGAGCAGGGTGGTTGTTTTGCGCTGATGTTCATCGATCTGGACGGCTTCAAACCGGTCAACGATGCCTTCGGCCACCACATGGGCGACCAGTTGTTGCGTGAGGTCGGCTTGCGACTGCGCGAAGACTTGCGCAGCCAGGACACCCTGGCGCGGATTGGCGGTGACGAGTTCGTCTTGATGGTGCGTCTGAGCGAGCCAAACGATGCACTGAGCCTGGCGGCTCGTCAGGTCGGCTTGATCGCGCGTTCGTTCCGGGTGGCCGAACATGACCTGCAGATTTCCGCCAGCGTCGGCATCGCGCTCTACCCGGCAACGGCCAGACCGCACAAGAACTGCTGATGAATGCCGATGCCGCGATGTACCACGCCAAGGGCGCGGGCAAAAACGGCTACAGCTTCTTCGACGCCTCAATGAACAGCAACGCCCGCAAACAACTTCAGCTGTTGCAAGACCTGCGCACGGCCGTGGAACAGCAACAGTTCAGTCTTTACTACCAACCCAAATTCGACGCCAGCAATGGTCGCCCGGTGGGCGCCGAAGCCTTGTTGCGCTGGGAGCATCCGACCCAGGGCATGCTGTTGCCGGACAAATTCATTGAGTTGGCGGAAAAGACCGGACTGATCATTCCCATCGGCGAATGGGTGCTGAACGAAGCCTGTCGGCAGATGCGCGAATGGTATGTGCTTGGCTACACCGACTGGCGCATTGCGGTGAACCTTTCGGCGTTGCAGTTCTGCCACACAGGCTTGGTCCAAAGCGTGGCCAAGGCCTTGGCCATGCACCATTTGCCAGCCAACAGCCTGACCCTGGAAATCACCGAAACCACCGCCATGAGCGACGCCGACGCGAGCATGACCGTGCTTCGGGAGCTGTCGGAAATGGGCGTCGACCTGTCCATCGACGACTTCGGCACCGGCTATTCGAGCTTGATGTACCTCAAGCGCCTACCGGCCAACGAATTGAAAATCGACCGGGGCTTCGTCCGCGATCTTGAGCACGACAGCGACGATGCAGCCATCGTTTCGGCAATTGTTGCGCTCGGTCAGGCGCTGGGTTTGCGGATTGTCGCTGAAGGTGTGGAGACCGGCGTGCAGCAGGACTTCCTGACGAAACTGGGGTGTGACTCGTTGCAGGGTTACCTGCTAGGGCATCCGTTGCCGGCGGAGCGTTTTATGCTCGACATTCACCGTGGCGAGCAACTAGCCGCAGGCTGACCCCTTGTAGCAGCTGTCGAGCACCGCGAGGCAGCGTTCGGCGGCGCAGCCGTCGTGAAATCAGGCACCTCGGTGATTCAGGTAAACCGCCTGCGCTGGGTTTACGACGGCTGCGCCGCCGAACGCTGCCTCGCGGTGCTCGACAGCTGCTACAAGGGGTCAGCCATGACAGTTGATGCAGGCCCATGCAAAACCCGTCAATGGCGGTTATTCTTGCCCTCGACTGCTTAAGCTTGAAACGGGGGGAATGCAGCATGGAAAAAGTCATCGTCATCACCGGCGGCAGCCGAGGTATCGGCGCCGCCACGGCGCTGTTAGCTGCAGCGCAAGGCTATCGGATCTGTATCAACTATCAGGCTGACGAAAAGGCCGCGCAAAGCGTGCTGGAACAAGTTCGCGCCCTGGGGGCACAAGCGATTGCGGTACGCGCGGATGTCAGCATCGAAGACGAAGTGGTCGCCATGTTCCAACGGGTCGACACTGAACTGGGCCGGGTCACCGCGCTGGTGAACAACGCCGGCACCGTCGGGCACAAGTCCAGGGTCGACGAAATGTCCGAGTTCCGCATTCTCAAAATCCTCAAGACCAACGTCCTGGCGCCGATCCTCTGCGCCAAGCACGCGATCCTGCGCATGTCGCCCAAGCACGGCGGGCAGGGCGGCAGCATCGTCAATGTGTCGTCGGTGGCTGCACGGTTGGGGGCGCCGAGCGAATACGTGGATTACGCCGCCTCCAAGGGTGCGCTCGATACCTTCACCATTGGCTTGTCCAAGGAAGTGGCGGGCGAGGGGATTCGTGTCAACGCGGTACGGCCCGGTTACATCTACACCGACTTTCACGCGTTGAGCGGCGACCCGGATCGGGTCAGCAAGCTGGAATCGGCGATCCCGATGGCCCGTGGCGGGCGACCCGATGAAGTGGCGGAGGCGATTGTCTGGTTGTTGTCGGATAAGGCTTCTTATGCGACGGGGACGTTTGTTGATCTTGGGGGTGGGCGTTAAGCCTTAAGGTTTGCGTTGCCCGGACGGGCCTCTTCGCGAGCAGGCTCGCTCCCACATTGGATTGAGGTGAACACATTATTTGTGACTACCACCGAACCCCTGTGGGAGCGAGCCCGCTCGCGATGGCGATAGCCGAGACAACATCGAAGCTTCAGAACGACCGCACAATCCGTCCCAACGTCTCCATCGCCTTCTCCGCAGCCTCATTCCAAGGACTGCCGTAGTTCAACCGAATACAATTCCTGAAGCGCTGGGTCGGTGAAAAGATCGGCCCCGGCGCAATGCTGATGCCTTGGGCCAGCGCCATCTGGAACAACTTCAACGAATCCATTTGCGGTGGCAGTTCCAGCCACAGAAAGTAGCCGCCGGCCGGTTGGCTGACGCGGGTCTGTACCGGGAAGTAGCGGGCAATGGCGGCGAGCATGGCGCTTTGCTGTTCTTCCAGGGCGTAGCGCAATTTTCGCAGGTGCCGGTCGTAGCCGCCGTGTTGCAGGTAGTCGGCGATGGCCGCCTGGGCCGGCATTGAGGCGCAGAGCGAGGTCATGAGTTTCAGCCGTTCGATTTTCTGCGCATAGCGCCCGGCAGCAACCCAGCCGATGCGGTAGCCGGGGGCCAGGCTCTTGGCGAACGAACCGCAATGCATCACCAACCCTTCGGTGTCGAACGCCTTGGCCGGTTTTGGCGCTTGCTGGCCGTAATAGAGTTCGGCGTAGACGTCGTCCTCGATCAACGGCACCTGATGGCTGCGCAGCAGTTCTACCAGTTCCTGTTTCTTCGCTTCGGGCATGGTTGCGCCCATCGGGTTCTGGAAGCTGGTCATGCACCAGCAGGCCTTGATCGGGTGGCGTTCCAGGGTTTGCGCGAGCACGCCGAGGTCGATGCCGTCACGCGGGTGCACCGGGATTTCCACGGCTTTGAGCTTCAAGCGTTCCAGCACTTGCAGGCTGGCGTAGAACGCCGGGGCTTCGATGGCCACCAGGTCGCCGGGTTCGGTGACGGCTTGCAGGCACAGGTTCAACGCTTCGAGGGCGCCGTTGGTGATCAGCAGTTCTTCCATCGGCAGCATCAGCCCGCCGACCATGTAGCGCAGGGCGATCTGCCGGCGCAACTGCGGGTTGCCCGGCGACATGTCGGTGACGACCATGCGCGGGTCCATTTCCCGGGCGGCACTGGCCAGGGAGCGGGACAGGCGTTGCAGTGGGAACAGCGTCGGGCTGGGGAACGCCGAGCCAAACGGAACGGTGGTCGGGTCCTTGATCGAATCGAGCACCGAGAACACCAGTTCACTGACGTCGACTTCGGTGGACTCGTTGACCTGGCTGCTGATCACCGGCTCCGAGAACGGGCTCGGGGCGTGGGTGTTGACGAAGTAGCCGGAACGCGGCCGGGCACGGATCAGGCCGCGACGTTCCAGCAGGTAATAGGCCTGGAACACCGTGGACGGGCTGACCCCGTAAGTCTGGCTGGCGTAGCGCACCGATGGCACGCGCTGGCCAGGGCCGAGGACGCCGGAGCGGATCAGTTCAGCGATGTCATCGGCGAATTTTTCGTAGCGTTTCATCGAGTGCCCGGGTTGGTGTCATTTAGAAAATGGTCGCATTCGGAGCCGCCAAGATCGCAGCCTTCGGCAGCTCCTACATTGGATTGTCGTACCCCCGTAGGAGCTGCCGAAGGCTGCGATCTTTCAGGCTCTGTATCTTAAAGGTTCAACGATTCATCGGCGCAACAAACCGGCTCTTCGCCACGCTGTAAATGCCCGGCTCGTCACTGTCGACAATCTTGAAGGCAATGGTCTGCGAGCTGCTGCTCGGCCGTTCCGTGGTCATCGCCACCGACACCGGCACATCGACAATCTCACCCGGCGCCAGGCTCAGCTCGGTCTTGCCTTTGCAGCTGGAAGCCATCGTCGTCCACCAGGCTCAGGCGATAATCCTGACGCTGCTGGGTCTTGTTGATGACTTTGAGGCTGTAGATGTTTTCGATCTGTCCTTCGCTGTTCTCACGGTACATGCCACGGTCTTTGGTGACGTCCAGCGACACCATCGGCCGCTCCACCAACGCCATGGCCAATGCGCCGATCATCACCAACAGCACCGTCGTGTAACCAATCAATCGCGGCCGCAGCAGGTGGGTCTTGCCGCCTTGCAACTCATGCTCCGAGGTGTAGCTGATCAGGCCGCGAGGGTAGTTCATTTTGTCCATGATCGAATCGCAGGCGTCGATGCACGCCGCGCAGCCGATGCATTCCATCTGCAAGCCGTCGCGGATGTCGATGCCGGTCGGGCAGACCTGCACGCAAAGCTGGCAGTCGATGCAATCACCGAGGCCAACCTCGGCCGGTTTGACCTCGCGTTTGCGCGGGCCACGGTTTTCGCCACGGGCCACGTCGTAGGAAATGGTCAGGGTGTCCTTGTCGAACATCACGCTCTGGAACCGCGCATACGGGCACATGTGCATGCACACCGCTTCGCGCAGCCACCCGGCATTGATGTACGTGGCGCCGGTGAAGAAGATGACCCAGAACAAACTGACACCGGCCATTTGCAGGGTCAGCAGTTCTTCGGCCAGCGGCCGGATTGGCGTGAAGTAACCGACAAAGGTCAGGCCAGTGAGCAAGCTGATTGCCAGCCATAGCGTGTGCTTGGTCGAGCGCCGCAGCAGTTTGTTCAGGCCCCAGGGCGCGGCTTGCAGCTTGATGCGCTGGTTGCGCTCGCCTTCGGTGATTTTTTCGCACCACATGAAGATCCAGGTCCAGGAGCTCTGCGGGCAGGTGTAGCCGCACCAGACGCGGCCGGCGAACACGGTGATTGCAAACAGGCCGAACGCGGCGATGATCAACAGCGCCGAAAGCAGGATGAAATCCTGCGGCCAGAAAGTCGCGCCAAAGATGTGGAATTTGCTTTCGGACAAGTCCCAGAGCACTGCTTGGCGGCCACCCCAGTTCAACCACACCGTGCCAAAAAACGCGATGAACAGAAAGCCTGCACCGCTCATGCGCAAGGTGCGGAACAGACCGGTGAAGCTGCGGGTGTGGATCAGGTTATCGCTGGATTTGGCCTTCATCTTTGGACGCGAAGGCTCATAGCGCTGTACGACTGGGGCGCTTTCTACGGTTCGGACGGGGATTCTATCGCTCATGGTCTTTCGCTCATCAGCCTCCATCAGGCCGCTGCACTATGAGCGTCGATCTGTTTGCATAACAGACTCAGTTATTGCAATAAAAAGCGGATCAGATGGAATTTAAGCGAGTACCTGCGACAAGTTGATGCACCTGCCGCCGCTGGCTGCGGGCGCCTATCTCAGGCGCCCGGGGCGGTTGTTGATCCGGGTCAGTCAAATCACCGAATCACTGTCGGTGGCCTTCAAATGCTTACGACCGTCGACAGCGCCTGCTACGGTCAATGCGTCGGCTTCTGCTTCGGTGATGTAGATGCGTTCGCCGTTGATCTCCACCGCGGACATGGCTTTTTCCGAGTCGGTGATGATGGTGACGTCGGGGCACAGACGAATCTCTTCGCCATTTTCGGTGATGAAAAAGCAGGTCTGGCTTTCGATGCGCACGGTCATGGGACTGTCCTTATTTTTGGTGGAGGCTAAAACGTTAGGTCGCCAGGAACGGCCATCGTTCTGTGCAACCGATTAATGGTCGGCGCGGTCCATCCTCTACAACCGACCAAGAATAAGGACTGGCCCGTGGATGCCTGGTGGCATGAAGTTTGGGTGACGCTGCAAGCGGAGTTCGCTGATGTCACCGATGCGAAGCAATTGACGCAGATCACCGTGCGCTTGCTGATTGCGGCGGTGCTGGGTGGCGTTCTGGGTTTTGAGCGCGAGCAAAAGGGCAAGGCTGCCGGCGTACGCACGCACATGCTGATGGCGTTGGGCGCGGCGTTGTTTGTGCTGGTGCCGCAAATGTCCGGCTCCCAGGCCGATGCCATGAGCCGGGTGGTGCAGGGGGATTGCCGGGATCGGCTTTCTCGGCGCCGGGACTATCCTGAAGAACAGCGAGGGCGACGAGGGTCATGTAAAAGGGCTGACCACCGCCGCCGGTTTGTGGATGACGGCGGTCATTGGCGTTTCGGCCGGATTGGGACGCGAGGCGACGGCGGTGCTTAGTACGTTGCTGGCATTGGCGATTTTCAGCGTGATGCCAGCGGTGGTGCGACTGATCGACAAGGATCGTAACCCGTAAACACTCGCAAAACCTCTGTAGGAGCTGCCGAAGGCTGCGATCTTTTGATCTTGAGCTTTTGGCGTCTTGGCGATCGCTGAAGATCAAGATCAAAGATCGCAGCCTTCGGCAGCTCCTACGTGGGATTGTGCAAATGCCGCCCACGTGGGGTTGTGCAAACGTTACGGACTGACGATCACCGGCGGCATGCTTGTCGGTGGTTCTTCGCGAGGTGGCGGGGTCGTGCCCGGTGGCTCTTGCTCGGGCACCGGGTCCGGTTCGGTCTCGGGAATGGTCGGGGTGTCGATGTTCGGCTCCGGCGTTTCGGCAGGGATCGGGATACTCATCGGTCAAGCCTCCTTGTGGCACATGGCGTGAGTCGTGCTTTAGTGGATTGACCACCGCGCAAAGGTTTTGATTCCCTCGAGCGCTCAGGCAAATCCCCGTGAACTTTTAGCGGCGCCTGTCGCTCGGAACCTAAGTGAGTTCATTCCGGGACGGACCGGCCCATGTGGATGAATATCAAGCACAAGAGCGTCCTTGGGGCGTTAAGGAGAGATGCTCGATGATCGCTGAAAAACCGACAGAACTCAGTTACAACCCGCACATGCCGCTGTCGCAGGCATTGTTGCTGCCGCGCATTGTCATCGAAGACACCATGCCGACCCTCGATGGCGGGCAGTTCGCCGTTAAAGCCGTGGTCGGTCAGGACGTGTTGGTCACCAGCAAGGTGTTTGCCGACGGTCACGACAAACTGGCTGTGCGCATTCGCTGGCGCAACGAGGGTGAAGAGTCCTGGCACAGCGAAACCATGCAGGAGCTGGGCAACAATGGCTGGCAGGGCCGGTTCCGGGTCGAGCGCCAGGGCCGGCATATGTACTGCATCGAAGCCTGGATCGATCTGTTCGCCAGCTTCTGTTACGAGCTGGAAAAGAAACACACCGCCCGCGTGCCGGTGAGCCTGGAGTTGCAGGAAGGCCGGACGCTGGTCCAGCAGGCCGTCGAGCGCAGCGACGGTCAGCTCAGCGAACAACTGGCGGGGCTGCACCATGAACTGTCCGGGCTGCTCGAAACCGAGCAGGTTGCGCTGTTTCTGCACCAGCGTAGCGCCGAACTCATGGCCCAGGCCGATCACCGCGCTTTCCTGAGTCTGAGCCCGGAATACCCGCTGGATGTGGAACGGGATATCGCCCAATTTGCCAGTTGGTACGAGCTGTTTCCACGCTCGATCACCGACGATCCGACCCGTCATGGCACCTTTAACGACGTGCACGCGCGATTGCCGATGATTCAGGACATGGGCTTCGATGTGCTGTACTTTCCGCCGATTCATCCGATCGGGCGCAGTTACCGCAAAGGCCCGAACAATTCCCTGACCGCCGGACCCGACGATCCGGGCAGTCCGTATGCCATTGGCAGCGCCGAGGGCGGGCACGAGGCGATTCACTCCGAGCTGGGCACCCGCGAAGACTTTCGCAGGCTGGTCGTTGCGGCGGCGGATCATGGGCTGGAAATCGCTCTCGACTTTGCCATCCAGTGTTCCCAGGACCACCCGTGGCTTGAACAGCATCCGGGCTGGTTCAACTGGCGCCCCGACGGCACGATCAAATACGCCGAGAACCCGCCGAAGAAATACCAGGACATCGTCAACGTTGATTTCTACGCCGCCGACGCAATTCCCAGCCTCTGGGTTGAGTTGCGCGACATCGTGGTCGGGTGGGTCGAGGAGGGCGTGAAGATCTTTCGCGTCGACAACCCGCACACCAAACCGCTGCCGTTCTGGCAATGGCTGATCGCCGATGTCCGGGCGCTGCACCCGGAAGTGATCTTCCTCGCCGAAGCCTTTACCACCCCGGCGATGATGGCTCGACTGGGCAAGGTAGGTTACTCCCAGAGCTACACGTACTTTACCTGGCGCAACACCAAGTACGAACTGTCGACCTATTTCAGCGAGCTGAACGAGTCGCCGTGGCGCGAATGCTTCCGCCCGAACTTCTTCGTCAACACGCCGGACATCAACCCGGGGTTTCTCCACGAATCCGGGCGTCCGGGGTTTCTCATCCGCGCGGCGCTGGCGACTATGGGCTCAGGCCTTTGGGGCATGTATTCAGGCTTCGAGCTGTGCGAAGCCGCCGCCGTGCCGGGTAAGGAGGAATACCTCGATTCCGAGAAGTACGAGATCCGTCCACGGGACTTCAATGCGTCGGGCAACATCATTGCCGAGATCGCCCAGCTCAACCGTATCCGTCGGCAAAACCCGGCACTACAGACGCATCTGGGGCTGAAACTCTACAACGCCTGGAACGACAACATTCTGTATTTCGGCAAACGCAGCGCCGACGGCAGCAACTTCATTCTGGTGGCCATCAGCCTCGATCCGCATAACGTCCAGGAAGCGAGTTTCGAGTTGCCGCTGTGGGAAATGGGCCTGCCCGACGACGCCAGCACCCAGGGCGAAGACTTGATGAACGGCCATCGCTGGACCTGGTACGGCAAATACCAATTCATGCGGATCGACCCGGCGCATCAGCCGTTCGGCATCTGGCGGATTACCGCCTCTTGAGTGCAGGCATCGACGGCTGCTGATTCACCCCGTAGGAGCTGCCGAAGGCTGCGATCTTTTGATCTCAAGCTTTTGGCGCCTTGGACATTGCCGAAGATCAAGATCAAAAGATCGCAGCCTTCGGCAGCTCCTACACTGGGTTGCCAGTGCCAAGTGGGTGTTGCGCCTTACTCGCGCTATCGAATTCAACAGGAGTTTCAAATGGCGAAGAAACCCAAGTCAGCCACCTTTATCAAAGACCCGCTCTGGTACAAGGATGCGGTGATTTATCAGGTTCATGTTAAGTCTTTTTTCGACTCCAACAACGACGGAATCGGCGACTTTCCCGGTCTGATCGCCAAACTCGATTACATTGCCGATCTGGGCGTCAACACCATCTGGCTATTGCCGTTCTATCCCTCGCCACGCCGGGATGACGGTTACGACATTGCCGAATACCGCGGCGTCCATCCAGACTACGGGACCATGGCCGATGCCAGGCGCTTCATCGCAGAGGCCCACAAACGCGGCCTGCGAGTGATCACCGAGCTGGTCATCAACCACACCTCCGACCAGCATGCCTGGTTCCAGCGCGCACGCAAGGCCAAGAAAGGCTCGGCCGCCCGGGACTTCTACGTCTGGTCCGATGACGATCAAAAGTACGACGGCACCCGCATCATTTTCCTCGACACCGAGAAGTCCAACTGGACCTGGGACCCGGTCGCCGGCCAGTACTTCTGGCACCGTTTCTACTCCCACCAACCGGATCTTAACTTCGACAACCCGCAAGTCATGAAAGCCGTGCTCTCGGTGATGCGCTACTGGCTCGACATGGGCATCGACGGGCTGCGGCTTGATGCGATCCCGTACCTGATCGAACGCGACGGTACCAACAACGAAAACCTGCCCGAGACGCACGACGTCCTCAAGCAGATCCGTGCCGAAATCGACGCCAATTACCCCGACCGCATGTTGCTGGCCGAGGCCAACCAATGGCCGGAAGACACTCAGCTGTACTTCGGTGACACCGACGCCAAGGGCCTGAACGGCGACGAATGCCACATGGCGTTCCACTTCCCGCTGATGCCGCGCATGTACATGGCGCTGGCCCAGGAAGACCGTTTCCCGATCACCGATATCCTGCGTCAGACCCCGGAAATCCCGGCCAACTGCCAGTGGGCGATTTTCCTGCGCAACCATGATGAGCTGACCCTGGAAATGGTCACCGACAAGGAGCGTGATTACCTGTGGAATTACTACGCGGCCGACCGTCGGGCGCGGATCAACCTGGGGATTCGCCGCCGTCTCGCGCCGCTGATGGAGCGCGACCGCCGTCGTGTCGAGCTGCTCAACAGTTTACTGCTGTCGATGCCCGGCACGCCGACCATGTATTACGGCGATGAAATCGGCATGGGCGACAACATCTACCTCGGCGACCGCGATGGCGTGCGTACGCCGATGCAATGGTCGATTGACCGTAACGGCGGCTTCTCCCGCGCCGATCCGGCCAGCCTGGTGCTGCCGCCAATCATGGACCCGCAATACGGCTACCTCTCAGTCAACGTCGAAACCCAGGCTGGCGACCCGCATTCACTGCTGAACTGGACCCGGCGCATGCTGGCAGTGCGCAAGCAGTCCAAGGCCTTCGGTCGCGGCACGCTGAAAATGCTTTCGCCGAGCAACCGCAGGATTCTGGCCTACACCCGTGAGTTCACTGGCGCCGACGGCAAACACGAAATCATTCTGTGTGTGGCCAACGTGTCCCGCAGTGCGCAGGCGGCAGAACTCGACTTGTCAGCCTACGCCGGCATGGTTCCGGTGGAGATGCTCGGCGGTAACGCCTTCCCGCCGATCGGCCAGTTAAATTTCCTCCTGACCCTGGCTCCATACGGTTTCTACTGGTTTGTACTCGCGGCCGAAAACCAGATGCCGAGCTGGCACGTGGAACCGGCGCAAAGCCTGCCGGACTTCACCACGCTGGTGCTGAAAAAACGCATGGAAGAACTGCTCGAAGCGCCGTCTCGCGGCACACTGGAACAAGGCATCTTGCCGAACTGGTTGCAGAACCGTCGCTGGTTTGCCGGCAAGGACACGGCCATCGACAGCGTCAACATCGCTTATGGCGTGCGTTTCGGTGACCCGCTGCATCCGGTGTTGTTGAGTGAAATCGACGTCACCAGCGCCGGCCAGACCAGTCGCTATCAACTGCCGTTTGGCTTTATCTCCGAAGATCAGGTTGGCGCGGCGTTGCCGCAACAACTGGCATTGTCGCGGGTTCGGCGAGTGCGCCAGGTCGGTTTGATCACCGATGCGTTCAGCCTCGACACTTATATCCGCGCCGTGCTGGAAGGCCTGCAGGCCAGTACCGTGTTGCAGTCCAGCGAAGGCGAGATTCGTTTCGAACCGACCGCCGAACTGGCCAAGCGCGGTCTGACCGCTGAATCGGAAGTGCGTTACCTGGCCGCCGAACAGTCCAACAGTTCGGTGGTGATCGGCAACAGCCTGGTGCTGAAATTGATCCGCAAACTCGCCTCGGGCGTGCACCCGGAACTGGAAATGAGCGCGTACCTGACCGCCGCCGGTTTCGGCAATATTTCGCCATTGCTCGGTTCGGTGATTCGTCGTGATTCGAAGGGCGAAGACACCCTGTTGATGATTGCCCAAGGTTATTTGAGCAATCAGGGCGACGCCTGGGAATGGACGCAGAACAACCTTGAACGGGCGCTGCGGGACGAACTGGCCGACGCCATGTCCGAGCAGGAGCAGCACTACAACGCCCTCGGCGAACTGAAAGATTTCGCTGGCATGCTGGGCCAGCGCCTGGGGGAAATGCACGCGGTGCTGGCAACGCCGACCGACGACCCGGACTTCGCCCCACAAATCACCTCACAAAAGGATGCCCTGGCTTCGGCCAGGGACGTGGCGGCGCAACTGGAACACGCCTTGAAGTTGCTCAAGCAGCATCAAAGCGAACTGAACCCGGCAGACAAAGCCTTGGTCAGTCATTTGCTGGACAACAAAAAAGCCATTCTTGGCCATGTCCAGCAACTCGGTAAAAAAGCCGCGGGTGGGCTGCGTATTCGGGTCCACGGCGACTTGCATCTAGGCCAGGTACTGGTGATCAAGGGTGACGCCTACTTGATCGACTTCGAAGGTGAGCCGGCGCGGCCACTCAGCGAGCGGCGCGGCAAGCACAGCCCGTATAAAGATGTGAGCGGGGTGTTACGTTCGTTCGATTACGCGGCAGCGATGGCGATCAACGTGCATAACGTCGATAACACCGCCGATGCCCAGGCAGCCCGACAACGGGTGGCCGCTCGTTATTTAAGTGAAGCGCGACAGGCATTTATCGACGCTTATCGGCTGGCGGCAGCTAGTCTTGCTCATGCGTGGCAAGATCCTGAGGGCGAAGACGCCGCATTGGCGTTGTTCGGTCTGGAGAAGGCGGCCTATGAAGTGGCTTATGAGGCGGAAAATCGCCCCACCTGGCTGCCGGTGCCGTTGCACGGTTTGTATGGGTTATTGAGTGGGCTCAAACCCTTTTCCGATCTTGGTGGAGAGTAGTCATGAGTTTCTCGAACACGGAACAGGGTCACCACAAAGAAACACTGCTGCCCAGGGCGTCGGACATTGATGCGTTGGTACGCGCAGAACACCACGACCCGTTTGCCATACTCGGCCCTCACGGCGATGACAATGGCGGGCAATTCATCCGGGCCTATCTGCCAGACGCTTTAAGCGTTCAGGTGCTGGCCAAGGATTCCGGCGAAGAGCTCGGCAGCCTTGAAGCCACTCAGACGCCGGGGCTGTTTGTCGGCCACTTCAACCGCGCCCAGCCTTACCTGCTGTGCACCCGGTGGGCCGGCGGCGAGCAAGTCGCCGAAGACCCTTACAGCTTCGGGCCGCTGCTCGGTGAGATGGACTTGTATCTGTTTGCCGAAGGCAATCACCGCGATCTCAGCGCCTGCCTCGGCGCGCAGTTGAAGAGCGTCGATGGCGTCGATGGCGTGCGGTTCGCTGTGTGGGCGCCAAATGCCAAACGGGTGTCGGTGGTCGGCGATTTCAACGTCTGGGACGGTCGTCGGCACCCGATGCGCCTGCGTCATCCGACCGGGGTCTGGGAGTTGTTCATTCCGCGCCTGCAAGCAGGGGAGGCGTACAAGTACGAAATCCTCGGCACGCAAGGCATTTTGCCGCTCAAGGCTGACCCGATGGCCCTGGCCACGCAAATGCCGCCGGACACTGCTTCGAAAGTCGCTTCGCCGCTGAACATCGACTGGCAGGACCACGAGTGGATGCAGTCCCGTGGCGAGCGTCAAAAACCGAGCGCGCCGCTGTCGATCTACGAGCTGCACGCCGGTTCCTGGCAGTGCGAGCTGGATGATCTGGGCGAAGTTGCCCGCCAGTACACCTGGCACGAATTGGCCGGGCGGCTGATTCCGTATGTGAAGGAGCTGGGTTTCACCCACATTGAGCTGATGCCGATCATGGAGCATCCGTTCGGCGGTTCCTGGGGATATCAGTTGCTCTCGCAATTTGCCCCGAGCGCTCGTTACGGCACGCCGGATGACTTCGCCGCGTTCGTCAACGCCTGTCACCAGGCTGAGATCGGCGTGATCCTCGACTGGGTGCCGGCGCATTTCCCTACCGATACCCACGGTCTGGCGCAGTTCGACGGCACGGCGCTGTATGAATACGCCAATCCGATGGAAGGCTTCCACCAGGATTGGGACACGCTGATCTACAACCTCGGCCGCACCGAAGTACACGGCTACATGCTCGCTTCGGCGCTGCACTGGCTCAAGCATTTCCACGTCGATGGCCTGCGGGTCGATGCGGTGGCGTCGATGCTCTATCGCGATTACTCGCGCAAGGCCGGCGAATGGGTGCCGAACCGCCATGGCGGCCGCGAGAACCTGGAAGCCATCGACTTCCTGCGCCATCTCAATGACGTCGTCGATCTCGAAGCGCCCGGCGCGCTGGTGATCGCTGAAGAGTCGACAGCCTGGCCGGGTGTCAGCCAGAACACCCAGCAGGGTGGCCTCGGTTTCGACTACAAGTGGAATATGGGCTGGATGCACGATTCGCTGCATTACATTCAGCAGGACCCGGTGTACCGCGCCCATCATCACAACGAGCTGAGTTTCGGCCTGGTGTACGCCTGGTCCGAGCGCTTTATCCTGCCGATTTCCCACGATGAGGTGGTGCACGGCAAGCATTCGCTGATCGACAAGATGCCTGGCGACCGCTGGCAGAAATTCGCCAACTTGCGGGCGTACCTGAGTTTCATGTGGGCGCATCCGGGCAAGAAGCTGTTGTTCATGGGCTGCGAGTTCGGCCAGTGGCGTGAGTGGAATCACGATCAGCAACTGGATTGGTACCTGTTGCAGTACTCGGAACACAAAGGCGTACAGAAACTGGTGGGTGACCTCAACCGGCTGTACCGCGAAGAGCCGGCGCTGCACGACCAGGACGACGCACCGCAAGGCTTCCAGTGGTTGATCGGTGATGATGCGATCAACAGCGTCTATGCCTTCATGCGCTGGAGCAAAGAGGGGCGGCCGGTGCTGGTGGTCGCCAACTTCACCCCGGTGCCGCGTCAGGCCTACCGGATCGGCGTGCCATTTGCCGGGCGCTGGACCGAGATGATCAACAGCGATGCCGACACCTACGCCGGTTCCAACTATGGCAATGGCGGCGGGGCGTTTACCGAGGAAGAACCGAGCCATGGCCAGGCGCTGTCGCTGGTGCTGAACTTGCCGCCGCTGGCGGTGTTGATTCTGCGTCCGGAGGGTTGATTTAAAACCGTGTCGCTCCCTTCGCGGGCAAGCCTCGCTCCTACAGGCGTTATGTCGTGCCGAAATGACGATGACGCGACCAACACAAATCCTGTAGGAGCGAGGCTTGCCCGCGAAGGCGCCAGATCAAACAACATACCTATTGCGGTTAACCCCTCACCACCGCATCCGAATCCCCAAACTCCCAATAATCCCGTTCAAATCATTCGCGTCCACGGCACTGCTGTAATCGGCACTGATGTACAAGCTGACGGTGGGCGAGACCCTGGCCACCAATCCAAGCCCCAACTCGACCGTGGATGAATTGCGACTGCTGCTGATCTTGTCCACCTGATCCAGTGTCACGGTATTCCCGGTATACATGGTGTGCCACAGGTTGGTCCGCACATAGGGTTCGACTGGCAGGCCATTGATGGCGTAGTTGCCTTTCAATTGGGCGCCGACCCGACCGCTCCAGGACGACAGATCGCTGCTGGTGGCGTTATTGGCACCGGCATAGGGCGTGTCCAGGGTAATGCGCTGGTTAACCAGCTGGACCTGGGGTTCGATCACCCAGTTGTCGCCCAGGCCGATGGGGAAACCACCTTCTACCGATACCGTCATCGCGCTGCCTTCAGCGGTTTGCCGCATCCCTTGGGCATCTCGGCTAAAGCCGTTGACCCGGCCGCCGCTGGCAGTCAAGTCGACGTGCCAGCCTTGGGGGCCGATCAGGCTCCAGTAGGCGCCGAGGGCCTGGCCTTGAAGGTTGAGGGTGTCGTTGCCGGGGTCAGTAAAGGCGCGATTGCTCAGCAGGCCGTTGCTGTTGCCCTGGTACTGGCTGATGCCCCCCACCAACCCGACTCGTTGCACCCGGCCGCCGCTGCTTTGCAGGGTCAGGATGGCCGGGCCTTTGAATTCGTCTGCGCCGGGGAGCGAAAAAGCCCCGGATAGAACATTGGTTTCTGCCAGGCGTGAAGCCTGCCCGTAGAGTTGATCCCAGGCACCCGGCGCGGCGTCTTCGATGGTCAGGTGTGAGCTTCGCATGTCCGGGGTTGCACTGAAGTGCCCCGGGTAAATGGCCGCGATGTTTGGCAAGGTCAACGTCGGGACGTCCTGGCGATACCAGGGGGTGGCGTCATCCTCGGCCGGCCCGGCCTGCACCTCCATGGACGAGCACAGCAGGAGTGAACCCGAGACCGTGTAAAAAGTAATTTTTATCTCTTGTTGGGTGAATGAAGTTTTCATGGAGGTCTACCTTGCAAACGCATGCCATATCGCGCTTTGGCGTCTCTCCTACCCCGAATGAGGGGCGACCGAATGGATTGGGGCAAGCCTCTGGCCGCCCGTTTTTGCAGGTTTCTGAAGGCTTGCCCCTGGTGATATTTCCGGGGGTAGTACGGTGTAGCTAAGAAGACCTGTGGCCTTGCGTCAAGAAAATGGCCGATAAATGGTATGGCTATTTTGGTGATTACAAATAACTGATTTTTGGCGTGTCTATAAGTTATTGTTTGTAAAAAAAATCATCAAAAACCGCTGATACAAGGGCTTTCGATAGCTGGCTATCGGCTTACCAGCTCATCCTTATCCCGATGTTGCCGACGATTCCACGCAACTGATTGCTGTCAATATTGCTGGTGTAATCGGTACTGGCGTACACACTCACGGAGGAGGCGACGCTTCAGTAGGACCCCGACGCCAAGATCGGCAGACGAGGATCGTTGCTGAGTCTGGATCTGGTCGGCATGGTCGAACGTCACCGTGTCGGTGCCCGAAAAGGTGTGCCACAGATTCGCCCGCAGATAAGGTTCCAGAGGCCGGCCACTGATCTCATAGCGGGCCTTTAAGCGAGCGCCGAGGCGACCGGTCCAGGCACCGTCGGAGTCAAACGACACCCGTGAAATGCCGTCGTCCTGGCTGTCCAGGGAAATCTTCTGATGGATGACTTGTGCTTGCGGTTCAACCACCCAGTTGCCTGGCAACGCGATCGGGTAGCCGACCTCTGCCGAAAGGCTCAGGGCATGGCCGCGGTTGTCGATTTTGAGGCCGCGATCGGAACGGTTGTCGCCGTCAAACCGAGTGCCCATGGCCACGGTATCGAGGTACCAGCCTTCAGGATCGGTCAGCGTCCAATACAGGCCAAAGCTGTCGCCTTCCAGTTCCACATTACCGGCGTGCTGGCCTTCAAAGCCTTCGTTGAAACCGTCGACATCGCCCTGCAAACGGGTGTGGCCGACGAAGAACCCGGTGCGTTGGGTTTGCCCGCCCGAGGTCTGCGAACTGTACAGGTCGTTACCGACCTGAAAACCGTCCAACGAACCATTGAGCCGTGGCGTGACAGTGCCGGCCCAGGTCTGGTCGAAATTCTTGCCATACACTCGACCCCAGCCGGCGCCGAACGCCCCGGTTTCAGTGAGCAGTCGTTGATCGCCCTGACGATCATGGAAAGTGCCAAGGGCACTCAAGGTCAGTTGCGCGGCGGCGGGTGGCAGCACCGACCAGGTCGGGACTTCCGGTCGATACAGCGGAATCGGCGCAGCGCCCGGTACGGCAGCGGGTAATACCGGTAGCGTTGGAGCGCCGACCGCAACGATGATAGGTGGCAAGGATGGATCGGGGTTGGGAATGCTTATGATCGTCGGCGTCGCAGCTGCCACGGGTATCGCCACCACCGCAACGATGATCGGTGGCAAGGCTGGATCGGGGTTGGGAATGCTCATGACCGCTGGCGCGACCACCGCCGAGCGAAGGTACCAACTGTTTTCGGAGCCTGCGGTCACGCCACCCTTGAAGAGGCGGTAATCGTAAGCACCCGCCGACACCGGGCCCTTGAGGACAAACGCGGTGTTATCGCTGACCGCCGAGCCTTGGGCCTGGACCAACTGGATACCGTTCTGCAGGGTCAGACCGCCGACGCCGCCGAGGTTGGTGACACTGATCACAGTACTTCCGGTCAAGGTCCCGTCATTCACCACCAGTTTGTCGCTGGGGGAGCTGTCGTCGCCGACAACACTTTGCAACAGCAGTTGGCCGCCATTGCCAGCGTAGTTGCCTTGCACCGTCAGGGTGTCGTTGGTGCGAGTGTTGCCGCTGGCCAGGTCGATCACCCCGGCGTTGTTCAGGGTTGCGAATCGACCTGCGGTGAAGGGTGTGATGCTGCCCTGGGTGGACGTCAGCGTGCTGCTGCCATCAATGTTGAACACCCCGGTGCCGCTGATGCTGTCGCCAAGAACGACTTTACCGGCGAGGTTGAGTTGCGAGCCGTTGCTCAGATTGACCGTTTCCCAGTTGATGTAGCGGGCGGGGTTCGCAGAGTTGGTGTGATCAAAGGTCAACAGGTCATTGCCGGGACCGCCGTCAATACTCGGGGTGAGGGCGAGGGTGTTTTCATCCAGATTGCTCAACGTCGCACGGTCATTGCCGTCGCCCATCAGGATGGCTGAACGGATGATTCCGCCGCCATTCCAGACCAGAGTGTCGTCGCCAGTACTGGCGCGTATTTCGCCGACAATCTCGCCACCGGTGACGGTGATGCTGTCGTTACCGCCGCTGACGCTGATATTGCCGCCGATTCGCCCGCCCGAGACGATAATGGTATCCGTGCCAAACCCGGTGACCAGGTTGCCGAGGATCTGGCCGCCCGAGAGGTCGAAAATATTGTTATCGAGCTTCATGTCAACCCGGCCAATGGTCCCGCCAGTCATCCTCGCCACATCACCGTCTTCGAAAGCGCCGGTGATCGTGCCGCCCGTCATCAGGAAGGTATCGCGCCCGTCGCCTTGGGCGAGGGACTGAATCGTCCCGCCGCTCATGATGAAATTATCGATGCCGTTGCCTTGGCTGACGGCGCCAGTGATTTGCCCGGCGCTGATGCGCAGGCTGTCGTTGCCACTGCCCTGATCCAATTGACCGGTGAGGGTGCCGGAGTTCATTTCCACCGCGTCGCTGCCGGCACCGAAGGTCACATTGCCGTTGATCCGGCCGGTGCCATTGGCGGGGAAGGTCAGGCTGTTGTTGCCCGCCAGATCGGTCAATGCACCGCTGGTGCCGCTGTCGCAGGTGAATACATCGTTACCGGGGCCGGCAATCAATATGCAGGCACCGGAGGCTGGGGGCTGACGAAAATCAACAGTGAAACGGGTACAACGAAGACCTGCGGCAAAGTCCGCAGAAGCCCGATGTAACGACTCATGGTGAATCCCTGCTTTGAGTTTCGGGGATATCATCCTTGGTGGTTCGCCGGACTTTGAATTAACTCGATTTCATGAATTACGCGAGACCTGTGCCCTAACGACTTGAATCTGCTACTCCTTAGCTTTTTAAGGTGTAGACGCATTCTTGGGGTCTGGTCAGTGCGGCTGACGAATGGTTCGGTCAAAAGTATGAGTCAGAGGTGTATTTCCACCGCCAAGGGCAAATGGTCAGAGAGGTGGGTCCACGGTTTGTTGCCGAGAATTTTCGGTTGATGGCTGCTGGCATTGCGCAGGTAGATACGGTCAAGCTGCAACAGCGGAAAGCGGGCCGGGTAAGTCTTCGCGGGCTGCCCTTGGTGGCGTTCGAAGGCTTCGTGCAGGTATTCGCGCCGGGCGAGGGCGGCATTGCCTTGCAGTTGCCAGTCATTGAAATCACCGGCGATGATCACCGGTGCGTTGTCGGGCAGGGAATCGAGCAGTTGGCAGAGCAACTGCAACTGGCGATGGCTTTCGAGCAGGCTCAGGTGCACGCAAATCGCGTGGACTTCGGCGTGGCCCGGCACGTCCAGCACGCAGTGCAACAAGCCACGGCGCTCGGGGCCGGTGATCGAGACATCGAGGTTGCGATATTCGCGGATCGGGTATTTCGACAGCAGCGCGTTGCCGTGGTGCCCGTCGGGGTAGACCGCGTTGGGGCCATAGGCGAAATCACTCCACATGCTGTCGGCGAGGAACTCGTAGTGCGACACCTGCGGCCAGGCGTTGTAACGGGCAGAGTGCCGCTCGTGCTCACCGACTACTTCCTGGAGAAACACCAGGTCTGCCGAGGTGCTGCGTACCGCTTCGCGCAGTTCCGGAAGGATGGCGAGGTGCTGCAGCGCGGCGCCACGGCCGAGCTGTTTGGCTCGGCGTGGCATCCGTATACGCGGGAGTTGCTGGGACATCGTTCGCACAGAGTCCCTTGCAGGAGCGAAGCTTGCTCGCGAAGGCGGCTTAACATTCAACATTGAAGTTGACTGACATGCCGCCTTCGCGAGCAAGCTTCGCTCCTACAGTTGGTCGGTGATCAGAACGCGAAACACGAGCAGCCAAACGCGCCCCAAAACCCTTGGAAATCACTGACCGGCGCCGACGACATCCGCGCCTGTTGGTGACTGTGAGCATGCACCGCACACGCCCCGACACACTGGTGAACCTGTGCCGTCAGCGGCGCCAACGGTTTCCAGTGCCCCGGCACCTTGGCCACCGGCGACCACTGCGGCACCACCGGAATCGGCGGCGGTGAGAGCTTGTCGAACTCGACGGCGCCGTAGACGATCTTGCCATCGACGATGGTCAGCACCGATTCGATCCACTTGATCGCTTCGTCCTCGATGTGGAAGTAGTCCGCTGACAGTGCAATCAAGTCCGCCAGTTGCCCGACTTTGATCTGGCCTTTCTGGCCTTGCTCCGACGAGAACCAGGCGCTGCCGTGGGTGAACAGCTCCAGCGCCGTGTCGCGGCTCAAGCCTTGCGGGTACAGTTCCAGGCCACCGACGGTGCGGCCGCTGACCAGCCAGTACAGCGAAGTCCAGGGGTTGTAGCTCGACACGCGGGTGGCATCGGTGCCGGCGCCGACCGGGATACCTTCGGCGAGCATCCGGGCAATCGGCGGGGTGTGCTCGGCAGCTTTGGCGCCGTAACGGTTGACGAAGTATTCGCCCTGAAACGCCATGCGATCCTGAATCGCAATGCCGCCGCCCAGGGCTTTGACCCGCTCGATGTTCTGTGGGGTGATGGTTTCGGCATGGTCAAAGAACCATGGCAAGCCATCGAACGGAATGTCGCGGTTAACCTTCTCGAACACGTCGAGCATGCGGCCGATGGATTCGTTGTAAGTGGCGTGCAGGCGAAATGGCCAACGCTGTTCCACCAAGTGCCGCACCACCGGTTCCAGTTCCTGTTCCATGGTTTGCGGCAGGTCCGGGCGCGGCTCGAGGAAGTCTTCGAAATCCGCCGCCGAGAACACCAGCATTTCCCCGGCACCGTTGTGCCGCAGGAAGTCGTCGCCCTGACCGTAATGGGAGGTGCTGGTCCAGTTCTTGAAATCGCTCAGTTCTTCCTTGGGTTTCTGAGTGAACAGGTTGTAGGCGATGCGCACGGTGAGCTGTTTGTCGTTGGCCAGTTGCTGGATGACTTGATAGTCGTCCGGGTAATTCTGGTAACCGCCGCCGGCATCGATGGCGCTGGTGAGGCCGAGGCGATTGAGTTCACGCATGAATTGGCGGGTCGAGTTGACCTGATATTCCAGTGGCAACTTCGGCCCCTTGGCCAGGGTCGAGTAGAGAATCATCGCATTCGGCCGGGCGATCAGCATGCCGGTCGGGTCGCCATTGGCATCGCGCACGATCTCGCCACCCGGCGGGTTCGGCGTGTCGCGGGTGTAGCCGACCACTTTCAGCGCCGCGCGGTTGAGCAGGGCGCGGTCGTACAGGTGCAGGACGAACACCGGGGTGTCGGGTGCGGCTTTGTTCAGTTCTTCAATCGTCGGCAGGCGCTTTTCGGCGAACTGGAATTCGGTCCAGCCCCCACCACTCGCACCCACTGCGGCGTGGGTGTGCGGTCAGCCTGGTCCTTGAGCAGGCGCAAGGCATCGACTAGTGACGGCACGCCTTCCCAGCGCAGTTCGAGGTTGTAATTGAGGCCGCCGCGAATCAAGTGCAAGTGCGAGTCGTTGAGGCCGGGATCACCGTGCGACCGTGCAGGTCGATGATTTGCGTGCCGGGGCCTTGCAGGGCCATGGCCTGGGCATCGCTGCCGACCACCACGAAGCGTCCGTCCTTGATCGCGACGGCACTGGCCTGGGGTTTCTTGCGGTCGACGGTGTGCAGGCGTCCGTTGTACAGAATCAGATCGGCCGGGGCATCGGGCATGGTTTTACTCCCTGCGAAAAGTGGACTGACCCAGGCACCGGCGGTGCCTGCCGAAAGGCCATGCAGTACACGGCGGTGATTGAATCCGTCGTGGTCGTCAGGTGGGCTCATGGCAGTGTTCTCCGCATGACTCTTCGTAAAAGAAGTCGGATCGAACAGCCGATGTCTGACGCATGCGGCCAGAAGGAATATAGACCGCAAATCCGCTGGCAGCCTGTTTTAGGTCCCTGATAGATCAGTTAGATTCCTGCCCGCCCAAACAAGGATGTAGACGATGATTAAACTCAGTAACCCGAAAGGTATCTTGATCGCTGCGCTGATCGCCGTCGGCCTGGTCGGGACTTATCTGTATGCCAGTCAGGCCAGCGCTATCCCCGATACTGTCATGATGACGGCTGACTCTATGGGGAGGGTTGCAACGTTCGATGCGACAAAGTGAAATGGATGACGCCGGCACGTGCTAAACCAGGATGATCACGTAGGAGCTGCCGAAGGCTGCGATCTTTGATCTTGATCTTTTCGGCACCGATGAAGATCACAAGCAAGATCAAAAGATCGCAGCCTTCGGCAGCTCCTACGCTAGAAACGACGAATCCCGCCAGGCGGGATTCGTGTGCAGCCAGAGAGGCTCCCCAAGGCGGGAGCCGTCATCTTACGACGGGAATAGCTCGGACAGTTTCATCGCCAGCATCATGTCGCCTTCAGCGCGCAGCTTGCCACCCATGAACGCTTGCATGCCGTCGGTCGAACCGTCGACGATGCCTTCCAGGGTTTCAGCGTCCATGACCAGGGTCACTTGAGCGTCCGGGTTGACCCCTTCTTGCAGGTCGCAAGTGCCGTCTTTAACGATCAGCGAGAAGTTTTTGTCTTCGTCGATGCGGAAACCGAATACCAGGTCCAGGCCGGCAGCAGCGGCTGGGTTGAACTTGGCTTTCATTGCTTGTACGGCATCAGCTACGGAGGTCATGGTTCGATCCTTTCTTGGGTAATTAGAGCTGGGTGATTACAGCCAGGGTCACAATAGTCCGGACTCAGCGAAACGTGATGAGTTCCGGGGCCTTCAGCAGTTGCAGGTGAGCATGACTGTTGAAGGAAGCCAGAGCCACCTCGCGACCACGAAACTTCAGTTGGTTGAGCGAGGTGTTGACGATTTGCCAGTTGAGTTCAAAAGCCTGCCGGGCAGGCATTTGCGTAATGAGGTGGAGCAGGGCAGTGATGGTGCCGCCGGAGGTGAACACGGCGATTTTCTGGGTGTTGTCGGCTTGTTCAAGGATGCGGTTCAGTCCGCCTTGCACGCGTTCGACAAACCCCAGCCAGCTTTCCAGGCCCGGTGTGTCGTAAGTGCCGGCCAGCCAGCGCTCGATGATCAGGGCGAAAATACGCTGGAACTCAGCACGGTTTTGCGCGGCGTTGCGCAGGATGTCCAGCGCCTCGGGTTCGTCGGCCAGCATGGCCGGCAGCAGGGCGCGAATCACCGCGTCGGCGTCGAATTCATTGAACGCGCAATCGATTTCCAGCATTGGCACCGGCAGGCCCACCGCGGCGTACTGTACCAGCGCGCTGTTGGCAGTATGTTGCTGACGGCGCAAGTCTCCCGACAGGCAGCGATCGAAGCTGATACCGAGCTCAGCGAGGTGCTGGCCGAGGATTTCTGCCTGGCGAATACCGGTCGGCGACAGGACGTCGTAGTCGTCTGCACCAAAGGAGGCCTGGCCATGTCGAATCAAATAGATGCTGCCCACGTCCGCGTCATCCCGGTACGTTGAAGGTTTGGCGAGGTTATGAGGATGGCAGTGAGCTGTCAATGAAAAAACATACGCTTGTTTGAAATGCCCGTTACAGGCCTGTTGCCAGCGCTTTCACGGCTGGCCCCAAAGGCGGGGCATGGGTATGCTGGCGTCATCCCGCGCGCGCGTATATGCGGCGCATTGCATTAAAGGAGTCCTGTGTGGAGTTTTTTGCCGAGTACGCCAGTTTTCTGGCCAAGACCGTGACACTGGTGATCGCCATTCTGGTGGTGCTGGCCAGTTTCGCGGCATTGCGCAGCAAAGGTCGGCGCAAGTCAGCCGGTCAGTTGCAGGTCAGCAAACTCAATGATTTCTACAAAGGGCTGCGCGAACGCCTGGAGCAAACTCTGCTCGACAAGGACCAACTCAAGGCCCTGCGCAAGTCCCAGGCTAAAACCGAGAAAAAACAGAAGAAAAAACCCGAAGCCAAAGGCCGGGTGTTCGTGCTGGATTTCGACGGCGACATCAAGGCTTCCGCCACCGAAAGCCTGCGCCATGAAATCACCGCGCTCCTGACCCTCGCGACCCCCAGGGACGAAGTGGTTCTGCGTCTGGAAAGTGGTGGCGGCATGGTTCACAGCTATGGCCTGGCATCGTCACAACTGGCGCGCATCCGTGAGGCCGGTGTGCCGCTGACCGTGTGCATCGACAAAGTCGCGGCCAGCGGCGGCTACATGATGGCGTGCATCGGCGAGAAAATTATCAGCGCGCCGTTCGCCATCCTCGGCTCCATCGGCGTGGTGGCGCAGTTGCCCAACGTCAACCGCTTGCTGAAAAAGCATGACATCGACTTTGAAGTCCTGACCGCCGGTGAGTACAAGCGCACACTGACGGTATTTGGCGAAAACACCGAGAAGGGCCGGGAAAAGTTTCAGGAAGACCTGGACATCACCCACCAATTGTTCAAGAACTTCGTCTCCCGCTACCGTCCGCAATTGGCCATCAATGAAGTGGCCACCGGTGAAGTCTGGCTCGGTGTCGCGGCACTGGACAAGCAACTGGTGGACGAACTCAAGACCAGTGACGAATACCTCGCCGAACGCGCCAAGGGCGCCGAGCTGTTCCACTTGCATTACGCCGAGCGCAAGAGCTTGCAGGAACGAGTTGGCCTGGCTGCCAGTGGCTCGATTGATCGCGTACTGTTGACCTGGTGGAGCCGACTGACCCAACAACGCTTCTGGTAATGCTCCTTGAAAACCCGGTCACTGTCGGTGATCGGGTCTAATGAGAGGGTCCGTCTGACCGAGAAGCCCTGCAGGTTTACGCTTGCAGGGCTTTTCTCGTTTTCGGCGCAGGATCTCTCATGAATACGATGACGCTTCTGGGTATCGACATTGGCAAACACCGCTTCCATTTGCACGGCCGATTTGCGAGTGAACGACACAGCGCTGCAGGAACGTGTGCGGCATAGGGTTGACGAGCTGGACGCGTCACCGGGGCTGTGCCGCGACCTGTTCGAGGAGGTGCAATGGCCGGCGATTGATGGAGATGATTCGTTTGCCGGTTTCGTGCGGCTGTGAAGGTTCAATCGCTGAGTACGGGAGTGCTGCTGCGGGAAAAAATTCGCGGTAATGACTTTCTCCAGGCGAAAAAAAACCTCGAGCTCCGGCACACTGGCCAAGACTCAAGGCTTTTTGACAGTCAGCGGCGACGGAACAGCGGCAGCGGTTCGTCGGTCGCGGCCTGGTACGTCACCGAGAAGTCCTTGAGGCTATCAAGGGCTTCGTACGGGTCTTTATCGGCGCGCAACGCAAAGGCGTCGAAACCGCAGCGGCGCAGGTAGAACAACTGGTCGCGCAGAATATCGCCAATTGCCCGCAGTTCGCCCTTGAAACCATAACGGTCACGCAGCAGGCGGGCGTTGGAGTAGTTACGGCCATCGGTGAAGGCCGGGAAGTTCAGGGCAATCACCTTGAACTGATCGACCTCGTCACCGATTTCCTCGGCTTCTTCATCGGCGTCCAGCCACACACCCAGGCCGCCATCGCGGGCCTTGAGCATACGGCTGTGTTCGCGCCACAGCGCCAGTGGCACGATCAGGTCGTCGCAGTTGCTGATCTCGTCGATGTTGAAGTCCTTGGGCAGCAAGTGCCAGGTTTCGTCGACGACTTCGTTGTTCTTAATGATTCGCTGCATAGACGCGCTCCTTGAAGAGGTCGATGCCAATACGTTGATAGGTGTCGATGAAGCGCTCGTCTTCGGTACGTTGTTCGATGTACACGTTGATCAGCTTTTCGATCACATCAGGCATGGCTTCCTGGGCAAAGGACGGGCCGAGGATCTTGCCCAGGCTGGCGTCACGGCTGGCGCTGCCACCCAGGGACACCTGGTAGAACTCTTCGCCTTTCTTGTCCACCCCGAGGATGCCGATGTGGCCGACGTGGTGGTGACCACAGGCGTTCATGCAACCGGAGATGTTCAGGTCCAGTTCGCCGATGTCGAACAGGTAGTCCAGGTTGTCGAAACGACGCTGGATCGATTCGGCAATCGGGATCGACTTGGCGTTGGCCAGGGAGCAGAAATCACCGCCAGGGCAGCAGATGATATCGGTCAGCAAGCCGATGTTCGGCGTAGCAAAACCTTGCTCGCGCAACTCGCCCCACAGGGTGAACAACTGAGCCTGTTCGACGTCGGCCAGGATGATGTTCTGCTCGTGGGAGGTGCGCAGTTGACCGAAGCTGTAACGCTCGGCCAGGTCGGCCACCGCGTCGAGCTGCTTGTCGGTGATGTCGCCCGGTGCAACACCGGTCGGCTTCAGGGACAGGGTCACGGCCACATAGCCCGGCTTCTTGTGCGCCAGGGTGTTGCGGGTGCGCCAGCGAGCGAAGCCGGCGTGTTCTTTGTCGAGGTCGGCCAGTGCCTGGGACTGGTTGTCCAGGGCCTTGTAATCCGGGTCGACGAAGTGTTTGGCGACGCGATGCACTTCGGCCTCGGTCAGCGTGGTCTGGCCACCGCGAAGGTGTTCCATTTCCGCGTCGACTTTTTGCGCGAAGACTTCAGGGGTCAAGGCTTTGACGAGGATTTTGATCCGCGCCTTGTACTTGTTGTCGCGACGGCCGTAGCGGTTATAAACCCGCAGGATGGCGTCGAGGTAGCTCAACAGGTCCTGCCACGGCAGGAACTCATTGATGAACGCACCCACCACGGGGGTACGGCCCAGGCCACCACCGACCAGCACACGGAAACCGAGTTCACCCGCAGCGTTGTGTACCGGCTCGAGGCCGATGTCATGGACTTCGATGGCCGCACGGTCAGACGTCGAACCGTTGATGGCGATCTTGAACTTGCGCGGCAGGTAAGCGAATTCCGGGTGGAACGTGGTCCACTGGCGGACGATTTCGCACCACGGACGCGGGTCGATCAACTCGTCGGCAGCGACACCGGCGAACTGGTCGGTGGTGACGTTGCGCAGGCAGTTACCGCTGGTCTGGATTGCGTGCATCTGCACGGTCGCCAGCTCAGCCAGGATGTCCGGAATGTCTTCCAGCGCCGGCCAGTTGAACTGCACGTTCTGCCGGGTGCTGATGTGGGCATAGCCCTTGTCATAGTCACGGGCAATCTTGGCCATCATTCGCGTCTGGCGCGAAGTCAGTTGGCCGTAAGGCACCGCGACCCGCAACATCGGCGCGAAACGCTGGATGTAAAGGCCATTTTGCAGGCGCAGGGGGCGGAATTCTTCTTCGCTCAGCTCGCCTGCCAGATAGCGTCGGGTCTGATCACGGAACTGCTTGACGCGGTCCTCGATGATCCGCTGATCGTACTCGTCGTATACGTACATATAAGTCCTGTTCTCAGGCTTGGGCCGGTCGGTTCCAGTTGCGTTTTTCGCTTGCTGACGTTTCCGATACTGCCTCGGCAATTCTGCGCGCACGGCCGCGCACTCCCTACGGAGCCGGGGCAAGATACCAGTTTGCAGTTATGCGCAAAAGTGATGTTTGAGTATATGTAAAGAACCAAAATAACTAACGAGAGCCGTTATTGCTAAACCCTTATTTGTGGTGCGGGCAATCGTCGTCTTTACTGTGGTCGAGTCTTTATGCAATCACCGATAAAACCGACAAGAGGCGATGCAATGAGCAACCCAACCAAAGCAAGGAAAAGCGATAGCACGGTCGATGCCTGGGCGATTTTGTTCCTGATCATCCTGGTCGTGGGCACGGCAGTATTTTGGGTCGCGCATCTATAAACGACCCCGTCCGGGCCTGGTTCCGACGATTGTCGGACAAAAACCGGAATCAGCGCAGTTTGCCGGCAGTTCGGGGGCTATAATGCGCGCCATTTTTCCGGGGCTCGGATGATCCAATGTTCAAGTTTTTCTACACCTGCCTGCTGATGTGCGGCGCAGTCTACGGACCCGGCGTGCGCGCGGAATCGGTGTTGTTCCTGAACCCGGGCTCCACTCAGGAAAGATTTTGGGTCAGCTACTCGCAATTCATGCAGGCGGCCGCCAAGGACCTGGGCATGGATCTGCAGATTCTTTATTCCCAACGCATGCCCGAAGTGACGATTGCCCAGGCCCGAGAGGCATTGCAGGGGCCCAATCGTCCGGACTATCTGGTATTCGCCAATGAACAATACGTCGCCCCGCAAATCCTGCGCCTGGCCCAAGGCAGCGGCGTGAAACTGTTTATGGTCAACGCATCCCTGACCGACAATCAGTTGCGCCTGCTGGGGGAGCGCCCGGATCGATTGGGTAGCCTGGTGCCCAACGACGAGGAGGGCGGCTACCTGATGCTCAAGGAACTGATTCGCCAGCATCCACCGGCAACGCCTGGCCAACCCATCGAGTTACTGGCGTTTTCCGGCCTGAAGATCACCCCTTCGGCGCAACTGCGCGAAAAAGGCATGCTGCGCGCCTTGGCTGAACACCCTGAGGTGCGCTTGCGCCAATTGGTCTACAGCGGCTGGACCCGTGAGCGCGCCTATGAACAGGCGAAACTGCTGTTTCGGCGCTACCCCGAGGTATCGCTGGTGTGGTCCGCCAATGACGAGATGGCGTTCGGTGCCATGCAGGCGTATTCGGAGACGGGAGGCACGCCGGGAAAGGGGGCTTGTTCGGTGCTTTCAATACCTCGCCCGCAGCCTTGAACGCCCTGGTCGACGGCCGTTTGAGCGTGTTATTGGGTGGGCACTTTACGCTCGGTGGCTGGGCGCTGGTGCAATTGCATGATTACGATCAAGGCGTGGACGTGAACCAATACGGCGGTCGTGACCGGCAGATTCCGTTATTGCAACTGATCGACAAGGCCCAAGCCAAGCGGCTGCTGGCCAAGGGCGATTCACCGGATTTCGGTGTGAACTTCCGGCTCCTGTCGGCCAAGGGGCGACCGATCTCCTATCGCTACCCGTTCAGCCTGCAAACGTTGATGCGCTGAAACCGCGTCACACCCCGGCCAGGTGCAGCACCAGTTTCACGATGCCAAACAGCGTCAGCGCGAATACCGCTGTGAACAGTATCCCCATAATCACGAAATGACTCGGCTTGCCATGGGTAAAGTCCCGGGCGCGATTCTTCCCGCTCTGCACCCCGAACGCCGCGGCTATCACGCTGTGCAGCATCTGCAGGAAGGTCGGTGGCTTGTTGTCGACTGGATCGTCCATAAATCCCCCGTCACGTATGTATGAGCCGTAAGCATAGACAACAGACACGAATCCTGTAGGAGCGAGGATTTGTGACCGCCCCAAAACCACTGTGGGAGCGAGCCTGCTCGCGAAGGGGCCATCACATTCAACATCATCGTTGAGTGTCACACCGCCTTCGCGAGCAGGCTCGCTCCCACAGGGTATTTGTGTTGGCCACTGTGTTGTGGCCAGTCCGTGAGCTTAGTTGTCGTACCCGAGGTTCGGGGCCAGCCAGCGCTCAGTCACGCTCAATTCCTGCCCTTTGCGCGAGGTATAGCTCTGCACCTGGTCCTTGTCGATCTTGCCCACGGCAAAGTACTGCGCCTGCGGGTGGGCGAAGTACCAGCCGCTGACCGCTGCCGCCGGGAACATCGCATAGTGTTCGGTGAGGAACACGCCGCTGCGACCGGCGTGCATTTCGCTGGCTTCGGGGTCGAGCAGGGCAAACAGCGTGCCTTTCTCGGCGTGATCCGGGCAGGCCGGGTAGCCTGGTGCCGGGCGGATGCCGGTGTATTGCTCCTTGATCAGCGCCTCGTTGTCCAGCGTCTCGTCCTTGGCATAACCCCAGTGTTCTTTACGCACCTGTTGGTGCAGCCACTCGGCGCAGGCCTCGGCCAACCGGTCGGCGAGGGCCTTGACCATGATCGAGTTGTAATCGTCGCCTGCGTCCTGGTAAGCCTTGGCCACTTCTTCGGCACCGATCCCGGCGGTAGTAATGAAACCACCCACGTAGTCGGTCACTTCGCTGTCTTTAGGCGCCACAAAGTCGGCCAGGGAGAAGTTCGGCTTGCCGTCAGTCTTGATGATCTGTTGGCGCAGGTGATGCAGCTTCGCCAATGGCTTGCCGTCATCGCCGTAGACTTCGATGTCATCGTCGCGCACCTGGTTGGCTGGCCAGAAGCCGAACACCGCGCGGGCACTGATCAGTTTCTCGTCGATCAGCTTGGCGAGCATGTCCTTGGCGTCGGCGTACAGCGCGGTGGCGGCTTCACCGACCACTTCGTCTTCGAGAATGCGCGGGAACTTGCCGGCCAGGTCCCAGGAGATAAAGAACGGCGTCCAGTCGATGTATTCGGCCAGCACCTTCAGGTCAATATTGTCCAACACGCGAGAACCGGTGAAGGTCGGCTTGACCGGCGCATAAGTGCTCCAGTCGAACTGCGGCTTCTTGGCGATGGCCGCCGGGTAGCTCAAGCGTTCGGTGCGGGCGCTGCGGTTGGCGGTGCGCTCGCGGACTTCGATGTATTCCAGGCGCGTCTTCTCGACAAACGCCGGCTTCAATTCCTTGGACAGCAACTGCGTCGCCACGCCCACGGCGCGGGAGGCGTCGGTGACGTAGATCACCGCGTCGTTGCTGTACTTCGGCTCGATCTTCACCGCGGTGTGGGCTTTGGAGGTGGTCGCGCCACCGATCATCAACGGCAGGTGGAAGTCCTGGCGCTGCATCTCGCGAGCCACGTGGACCATTTCGTCCAGCGAAGGCGTGATCAGGCCAGACAGGCCGATGATGTCGCACTTCTGTTCCTTGGCGACCTGCAGGATCTTCTCCGCCGGTACCATCACGCCGAGGTCGACGATGTCATAGCCGTTGCAACCCAGCACCACGCCAACGATGTTCTTGCCGATGTCGTGCACGTCACCCTTGACCGTGGCCATGAGGATCTTGCCCTTGGCTTCGGGCTTGTCGCCTTTTTCCAGTTCGATGAACGGGATCAAGTGCGCCACGGCCTGCTTCATCACGCGGGCGGATTTCACCACTTGTGGCAGGAACATTTTGCCGGCGCCGAACAGGTCGCCGACGATGTTCATGCCGGACATCAGCGGGCCTTCGATCACTTCGATCGGGCGGGCAAACGACTGACGGGATTCTTCGGTGTCTTCAACAATGTGCGTGGTAATGCCTTTGACCAGCGCATGTTCCAGGCGTTTGTTGACGGGCCAGCCACGCCATTCCTCGGTCTCGGCTTCCTTGACGCTGCCGTCGCCCTTGTACTTGTCGGCGATGGCGAGGAGGGCGTCGGTGCCTTCCGGGGTGCGGTTGAGCACCACGTCTTCCACGGCGTCACGCAGTTCGGCCGGGATCTGGTCGTAGATCTCCAGTTGGCCGGCGTTGACAATACCCATGGTCAGGCCATTGCGGATCGCATACAGCAGGAACACCGAGTGGATCGCCTCGCGCACCGGGTTGTTGCCGCGGAACGAGAACGACACGTTGGACACGCCGCCGGAGGTCAGCGCGTACGGCAGTTCGTCGCGGATGTAGGCGCAGGCATTGATGAAGTCCACGGCGTAGTTGTTGTGTTCTTCGATGCCAGTGGCCACGGCGAAGATGTTCGGGTCGAAGATGATGTCTTCCGGCGGGAAGCCGACTTCGTTGACCAGAATGTCGTAGGAGCGTTTGCAGATTTCTTTCTTGCGCGCTTCGGTGTCGGCCTGACCCGCTTCGTCGAACGCCATCACCACGACTGCGGCGCCGTAGCGCTTGCACAGTTTGGCGTGATGAATGAACTGCTCGACGCCTTCCTTCATGCTGATCGAGTTGACGATGCCCTTGCCCTGGATGCATTTCAGGCCGGCTTCAATCACTTCCCACTTGGAGGAGTCGATCATGATCGGTACGCGGGAGATGTCCGGTTCACCGGCAATCAGATTGAGGAAGGTCACCATGGCCTTCTTCGAATCGAGCATCCCTTCGTCCATGTTGATGTCGATCACCTGGGCGCCGGCTTCGACCTGTTGCAAGGCGACTTCCAGGGCTTCGGTGTAGTTGTCTTCACGGATCAGCCGGGCGAACTTGGCGGAACCGGTGATGTTGGTCCGTTCGCCGACGTTGACGAACAACGAGCTGCGATCGATGGTGAACGGTTCCAGGCCCGACAAGCGGCAAGCCTTCGGGATTTCGGGGATTTCACGTGGCGCGTAACCGGCTACCGCTTTGGCGATGGCTTCGATGTGGCCCGGGTGGTGCCGCAACAGCCGCCGACGATGTTCAGAAAGCCGCTTTGGGCGAACTCTTCGATGACCTTGGCGGTTTCCGACGGCAATTCGTCGTACTCGCCGAACTCGTTCGGCAGGCCGGCGTTCGGGTGCGCCGAGACGTGGGTGTTGGCCTTGTTCGACAGCTCTTCCAGGTACGGACGCAATTCGCTGGCGCCGAGGGCGCAGTTCAGGCCCACCGAGATCGGCTTGGCGTGGGCCACGGAGTTCCAGAACGCTTCAGTGGTCTGGCCAGAGAGGGTCCGGCCGGAGGCGTCGGTGATAGTGCCGGAAATCATGATCGGCAACTCGATGCCCAACTCTTCGAAAACCCCTTGCACGGCGAAGATCGCGGCTTTGGCGTTCAAGGTGTCGAAGATGGTTTCGATCAGGATCAGGTCGGCGCCGCCTTCGATCAGGCCTTTGGTGGCCTCGGTGTAGTTTTCCACCAGTTCATCGAAGGTCACGTTGCGGTAGCCGGGGTTGTTCACGTCGGGGGACAGCGAGCAGGTGCGGCTGGTCGGCCCGATCACGCCGGCGACGAAACGCGGCTTTTCCGGGGTTTCCAGGGTCTTGGCATCGGCGATTTTGCGGGCCAGGCGCGCGCCTTCTACGTTTAGCTCGTACGCGAGGCCTTGCATGCCGTAGTCTGCAAGGGAGACTTGGGTGGCGTTAAAGGTGTTGGTTTCCAGAATGTCGGCGCCGGCATCCAGGTAGGCTTTTTCGATCGCCCCGATCACGTCCGGGCGGGTTAACACCAGCAGGTCGTTGTTGCCTTTGACATCGCTCGGCCAGTCGGCGAAACGTTTGCCACGGTAATCCTGCTCTTCGAGCTTGTAGCTCTGGATCATCGTGCCCATGCCGCCGTCGAGAATCAGGATGCGCTCTTTGAGGGCGTGCTTGAGAGCTTGAAGGCGAACACTGCGATCGGACATTTGGACTACTCGGAAAGACCATGACGAAGGGGCGGGATGATAGCAAACCTGTGCGCTTTTAGAGCATGCCAAGGTTTTGCATGAATATCGCTCATGTTGGTGCCAGGGCCGGACCGGTAGAATCGCGGCGTTTTCATATGATCGGGACCAGGGACATGTCGTATCGCGTCGTCATCAGCATTTTTTTGCTGTTTTCAAGCTGGGGCGCCGCTGCGCAAAGTCCCGCCATTTCCTACACCCGAGATATTCAACCGATCTTCACCGAAAAGTGCGTGGCCTGCCACGCCTGCTACGACTCCGCCTGTCAGCTCAATCTGGGCAGCGGCGAAGGGGCGGCCCGCGGTGCGACCAAGATTGCGGTCTACGACGGTGAGCGCAGCGTCGCATCCGCGCCAACCCGTCTGTTCTATGACGCCTTCGGCAAACTGGCCTGGCAGCACAAGGACTTCTATTCGGTCCTCGACGCCCAAGGCAGCCAGGCAGCGCTGATGGCGCGGATGCTTGAGCTGGGCCACAAAACCCCGTTAACGCCCAATGCCAGGTTGCCGGAAGACATCGTGCTGGGCCTGAACCGGGAAAACATGTGCGCCATGCCGGCGGAGTTCGACGGTTATGCCGGCGCGCACCCGAAAGAAGGCATGCCGCTGGCGGTGACCGGCCTGACCGATCAGCAGTACCAGACCCTGCAACGCTGGCTCGCAGCCGGTGCGCCGATTGACGAACAAGGCCTGGTGCCCAGCGCCAGAGAAGCGCTGCAAGTGCTGCAGTGGGAAAATCTGCTCAACGCCCCCGGTGCTCGCGGCAGTCTGGTGGGACGCTGGTTGTTCGAACACTGGTTCCTGGCGCATATCTACTTCAAGGATGGCGAGCCGGGGCATTTCTTCCAGTGGGTGCGTTCACGCACGCCAACCGGCCAACCGATCGACCTGATCAACACCCGCCGGCCGAACGACGATCCGGGCACGCAGATTTATTACCGGTTATGGCCGGTGCAAGGTGTGATCGTTCAGAAGACCCACATCACCTATCCGCTGAGCGCGGCGAAGCTGTCCCGGGTCAAAAGCCTGTTCTTCAGCGGCAACTGGCAGGTCAACGCCTTGCCGGGGTACGGCCCGGAGCGCCGGGCCAATCCGTTTACCACGTTCGAGGCGATCCCGGCCCAGGCGCGTTATCAGTTCATGCTCGATAACGCCGAGTACTTCGTGCGCACCTTTATCCGCGGCCCGGTGTGCCGTGGGCAGATCGCTACAGATGTGATTCGTGACAACTTCTGGGCGCTGTTCCAGGCGCCGGAGCACGACCTGTACATCACCGATCCGAACTATCGCGGCCAGGCCACGCCGCTGCTGGCAATGCCGGGCCAGAACGACGACGTCGGCAGTGTTTTGAGCCTGTGGCATGACTACCGCAACAAGCGCAACGAATACGAAGCCCTGCGCCGGGACAGCTACGCCCAGGTGCCGGCGCCGAGCTGGTCGACGCTGTGGGCCGGCAACGACAACGCGTTGCTGACGATCTTCCGCCACTTCGACAGTGCCTCGGTGAACAAAGGCCTGATCGGTGACGTGCCGCAAACCATGTGGCTGTTCGATTTCCCGTTGTTGGAGCGCACGTATTACCAGTTGGCAGTAAATTTCGACGTGTTTGGCAACGTCTCCCACCAGGCCCAGACGCGGCTGTACTTCGACCTGATCCGCAACGGTGCCGAGCAGAACTTCCTGCGCTTGATGCCGGCCGATTCCCGTAACGACTACCTCGACGATTGGTACCAGAGCAGTGGCAAGTTCAAGATGTGGCTGGATTACGAGTCCATCGACAACGACAAGTCCAGCGCGCTGAAACTCGACGAAAAAGACCCGAAACGGGATTTCGCCATGCAACTGCTGGCGCGTTACGGCGACCTCAACGCCAAACCCGACCCGATCAACCGCTGCGACGGCGCGTATTGCTCGCGGCCGAACATCGCCCCGGCGTTGCAGAACGCCGAACAAGCCTTGAGTCGCCTGACTTCGCGTCCGGCAGCAGGTTTGAAGGTCATTGATCAATTGCCGGAAGCAACGATGTTGCGCATCGAAACGGCGAGCGGCAAACGCGAGATCTACAGCCTGCTGCGCAACCGTGCGCACAGCAACGTGGCATTCATACTCGGTGAATCCCTGCGTTATCAGCCGGGGCTCGATACGTTGACCATCTATCCAGGTGTGCTCAGCAGTTATCCGAACTTCATGTTCAACATTCCGGCGGAGCAGGTGCCTGAGTTTGTTGATGCGATGGAAAAATCCAAGGACACCGACAGTTTCGAGAGAATCGTCGAGCGCTGGGGCGTTCGGCGTAGCCATCCGCAGTTCTGGTTCTACTTCCACGACCTGAGCACGTACATCCACGAAACCGACCCGGTGGAAGAGGGCGTGCTGGACATGAACCGCTACGAGAATCTTTGATCGACCTTTGCAGATCAGCAAGTGTCCCACCTGTAGGTGCAAAGCTTGCTCGCGATGGCGGTCTGACAGTCATGTTGATGTTGAATCTGCCACCGTCATCGCGAGCAAGCTTTGCTCCTACCGGGGATATGAGGTGATTTGGACGGGAGGGCGGTCGATGTTGATTTCAGTACAAGCCCTGCGCGCCATCGCAGCCTGGGCAGTGGTCTGCCACCATTTCATGCAGATTTTCTTTAACTTCCAGGCGCGCGGACCGGTGGGGCAGGCGTTTATCGACAAGGGCGCCGTGGGCGTCGACATCTTCTTCGTCATCAGCGGTCTGGTGATCTTCCTGTCCACCCAGGGCAAATCGCTGCCGCCGGCGCAGTTTCTGTTGCATCGGCTGTGCCGCATCGTCCCGGCGTATTGGCTGTACACGGTACTGATGGCGCTGGTGGTGGTGTTCGCACAACCGCTGTTGCCGGATCAGACGGTCGACTGGTCGCACTTCCTGCTGTCGCTGCTGTTCATTCCTGGGCAAAACCCCGGCGGCTATGGGATTTATCCGACGCTTAATGTCGGCTGGACGCTGAACTACGAAATGCTGTTTTACCTGCTGTTTGCCTGGGCGCTGCTGTTTCGCTTGCAGGTCAGGTTGCTGATCGTCGCAGCGCTGCTGTTTACGGTGTGCCAGGCCTGGACCGGTTATGGCTGGGTTAGCCAGTTCTATCGATCCGGCATCGTTTATGAGTTTTTGCTGGGGATTGCCATCGGCATGATCTACCGCCGGGGCTGGATCAAACCGGGGTTATCACTGCCGCTGCTGGGGATTGGTGGCGCGTTATTGGCCATTTACCACTGGGCACCGGAGCCTCGATTCCTGGCCTGGGGCTTGCCGAGCGCCCTGTTGGTGATTGCGTGCATCTCGCTGGAGCGTTACTTCGAGAACAACCGGGTATTGGCGTTACTTGGCAATTGTTCTTATTCGGTCTACCTGATGCACGTGCTGGTGCTGTCAGCCGGCGGATTTATCGCACAACGCTACGGCGTAAATCCTTACATCACGTTTGCCATTTGCGCGGCCACCATCGGCGTGGCTTCCTGGGTAAGTTACGAATGGGTGGAAAAACGCAGCTATCGGTGGCTTAAAGCCTGGATTGACGGCGAAACAGTTGCGCAGGCGGTGCCGGCTCTTTCCCGACAAAAATACTAGGACTTTGTGCCGCGCGATGATTGGCGTAAACTGCGCCCAAGCCTGCGAGGAGTTTCCATGACCGCTATTACCATCACTGACGCCGCCCACGATTATCTGGCTGATCTGCTCTCCAAGCAGAACACCCCAGGCATCGGCATCCGCGTCTTTATCACCCAGCCTGGCACCCAGTACGCCGAAACCTGCATTGCTTATTGCAAGCCGGGCGAAGAAAAACCTGAAGACACCGCGCTGGGGCTCAAAAGCTTCACCGCGTACATCGACTCATTCAGCGAAGCCTTCCTGGACGATGCGGTAGTCGACTACGCCACCGACCGTATGGGCGGGCAACTGACCATCAAGGCGCCAAACGCCAAAGTCCCGATGGTCAACGCCGACAGCCCGGTCAACGAGCGCATCAACTACTACCTGCAAACCGAGATCAACCCGGGGCTCGCGAGCCACGGCGGTCAGGTCAGCCTGATCGATGTGGTCGAGGACGGCATTGCCGTGCTGAAGTTCGGCGGCGGTTGCCAGGGCTGCGGCCAGGCCGACGTCACCTTGCGCGAAGGCATCGAGCGCACCTTGCTCGAACGCGTTCCCGAGCTCAAGGGTGTACGCGACGTGACTGACCACACGCAGAAAGAAAACGCCTACTACTAAGGTGTTCGTCTGCTGAAAGTAAAAAACGGCACCCGTGAGTGCCGTTTTTTTATGCGTGAAGCAAAAGATCGCAGCCTGCGGCAGCTCCTACAGGGGCACGTATTTCTCTGTAGGAGCTGCCGAAGGCTGCGATCTTTTGATCTTAGGGCCTATAAAGATGCGCATGCCCCGCGCGATACAGCGACGACTCACTAAAGTGATCGCTCCCCAGCACCCGACCCACCAGAATCAACGCCGTACGCCGAAACCCCTTGGCCTCAACCTTCGCGGCAATGTCCTCAAGCGTCCCCACCACCCAATCCTGGTCCGGCCAGGTCGCGCGGTGAATCACCGCAATCGGGCAGTCTGCGCCGTAGTGCGGCAGCAATTGGGCGAGGATCTTCTCCAGATGATTGACCCCCAAATGAATCGCCATGGTCGCCCCGTGTTGCGCCAGGCTACCCAGCTCTTCTCCGGCCGGCATCGCGGTTTTGTCCGCGTAGCGGGTCAGAATCACGCTTTGTGAGATGTCCGGTAAGGTCAACTCAGCTCCCAGCAGTGCTGCGCAGGCGGCGATAGCCGTGACACCAGGAATGATTTCAAACGCAATACCGAGTTCGCGAAGATAACGAATCTGCTCGCCAATCGCGCCATACAGGCTCGGGTCGCCAGAGTGCACGCGGGCCACATCCTGCCCTTTGGCGTGAGCACTTTTGATCAGTTCAATGATCTGTTCCAGGTGCAACTCGGCGCTGTTGACCACCGTTTGTGCCTGGTGCCCTTCCAGCACGGCAGCCGGCACCAGGGAGCCGGCGTAGATGATTACCGGGCAGCTGCGAATCAGCCGCTGGCCTTTGACGGTGATCAGTTCCGGGTCGCCGGGGCCTGCGCCAATGAAGTAGACGGTCATCTTCGGTTCCTGTGAGAAAAAGGGCCTGGGCAAGGCTTCAGATGAAGATTGCTCATGATCGAAGGCGGTGATTATCGGGGGTTTTACGCAGCACTGGCCAATGCGAGGGTGGCCTGCGCGTATTTTTGCCTGGAAATCAGCAGTTTCGCCGGTGCCTGGGCCAGGTGTTCGGCCAGTGCCAGGGCGGCACTTTCCGCGACGCCGTAACAGCCGGTGCGTTCGAAAGCGATCTGCGAATGGTGGCTGAGTTGCGGCTGATAACCGGCCAATTGTTCGCTGCTGAAGTACATCACTTCCAGCCCAAGCTGCGCGGCCAATTCGATCAGGCCAGGTTCATCACGTTTCAAGTCGATGCTGGCCAGGGCCTTGACCTGTCGAAGTTCGATTTGATGCGCCTGTAACGCCTGATCAAGCAGCGCCCGCAACGTGCTGGCGGGGCAGCCGCGCTGGCAGCCCAGGCCGACCACTAAAGTCGGCGCTGTGCTGGTGTCGGTCATGCGTGGTATTGGCCATCGCTTTTGCGGCGGAACAACCAGGCGCTGATCAGGCCCAGGGCCAGCCAGAACACCACGTTGGTCAACTGCGAAGCGATTTTGAACTGAGATTCCAGGGCTTGCGGGGCCAACATCGAGTGGACTTCCGGTTGTGGCGCGCCAATTACGTGCGGAACCGCCAGAATCGCCACGCCCAGGACCTTCATCAGCCAGTGACGGCTGAACACGATCAGCGCGATGCCGACAGCGGTAGACGCCGCAGTGCCGATCCACCAGACCTGCCGTTGCGCCAGATCGGCGGCGGCAGTGCCTGGCAGTTCCGGCGGTAGACCGAGGGTCGGCGCCAGTACAAAGGTTGCGTAACCGGCCAGACCCCAGAGTAGGCCCTGAGCGGTTTTAGTCGGCGCGCGCAAGGTGTAGAGACCGGCGAGCATCAGCGCAAAGCCGACCGCGACCACCAGGTTGCCGCCTGTGGTAGACAGCACGCGCTGCCAGCCGTCTTCCGGTTCCCAGGCTTCGGCATCGTGGGTGTGAGCGGCCATGGCGCCTTCGGTGTGCTCGTGAGCTACAGCGGCGGCGGGTTCGGATTTTTCGTAGGTTTCCGCCTGAAGAATCAGCGGGGCAACCCAGAAGCTTTGCAGCAGGGTCAGCAGCAAGGCGGCCAGCAGCCCGGTGAAACCTGCGGTTTGAGCAATACGCTTGATCATGTCAGCAGGTCTCAATGGCACGGGAATGCGGAGCTGTGATGGGTATCGTGAGCGGCGTTGTGCACCGCTTCGATGTGCGAGAAACCGGCGAAATACACCAGGCACGCACCGAGGATCGACGCGCAAACGGCGGCGGTCAGGCGTTGGCTCAGGGTTGTGGTGGTGCTTGCAGTGCTGCTGTGGTCGGTGCTGCTGATGATCGACATGGCGCATCCCTCTGGTCTGTCAGCGGGTGAATAGAGCGCATGCAAACCCCTGCGAGCGTGTGCGCAGAGGCTTAAACAGCGCCCGCCCACCGCGGGTTTGTTATTCAGTGATCGTACTGATCACTTTGTGTTGCGGGCCGGTCTCCGGGCTCGCGAGGGGTCAAGGCTTGTGCCCGAACCTGCAAGAATCGCCTTCCCATGCCGAACTGCTGGCACAGTGGATCTGATTCTTCGCTCGCTTACCGTTGCGGGGGCAGCACCGGACTGACATGGCTTTAGAGTAAAGCACATGATTCACCGGTTTCCCGTTTCACCCTGTGAAGGGCACCCGTAACAAGGCGCACAGGAGACCATGGGCCGGGGAGTGGAGTCAATTGGCAAGGGTTCTCAACTCGGAATCGAGGTGCGCCCATCGCGGGCAAGCCTTGCTCCTACAAGAGCGCCGCCGCCCTGTAGGAGCAAGGCTTGCCCGCGATGGCGTCTTTATGGTCGCCACAAGACATTGACCCGCCCCCACACCATGCGTAGCCTTGCGCTTTCGAGGTTCTTCGGCGTTTGCCGAAGCTAAGAAGGGAACGCGGTCGATGCCGCGGCTGCCCCCGCAACTGTGAACGGTGATGTTCGCTGCCACGCCACTGCAAACCCTGCCAAGGGTTCGCGGGAAGGCGCAGCGAATGCCAGGCCCGCAAGGCCGGCACACTGTCAGCCAGGAGACCTGCCTCGAAACGAATTCTCACTACAACCGGGCGGGGTGATCCGGTGGCGAAATCTTCCGCGCATCGATCGCCGCGGTCGTCGTCCCGTATGCCCGCCACCTTGCCAAAGGGCATCCGATGAAAACACTGGCCAAACTCCCCGTCACCATCGTTACCGGCTTCCTCGGCTCGGGCAAAACCACCTTGCTGCGGCACATGCTCGATAACGCTCAGGGTCGCCGCATCGCGGTGATCGTCAACGAGTTTGGCGAACTGGGCATCGACGGCGAAATCCTCAAGCAATGCTCCATCGGCTGCACCGAAGAAGAAGCCAGCGGCCGCGTCTACGAACTGGCCAACGGCTGCCTGTGCTGCACCGTCCAGGAAGAATTTTTCCCGGTGATGCGCGAATTGGTCGCCCGCCGCGGCGACCTCGACCACATCCTGATCGAAACCTCGGGTCTGGCCCTGCCAAAACCACTGGTGCAAGCTTTCCAGTGGCCGGAAATCCGCAGCGCCTGCACCGTTGACGCGGTTATCACCGTAGTCGACAGCCCGGCCGTGGCCGCTGGTACCTTCGCCGCGTTCCCGGACCAAGTGGACGCCCAGCGCAAACTTGACCCAAACCTGGACCACGAGTCGCCGCTGCACGAGCTGTTCGCCGACCAACTGGCCAGCGCCGACCTGGTGATCCTCAACAAGGCCGACCTGATCAGCCCTGAAGACCTGGCCCGTGTGCGCCTGGAAGTCGCCGAAGAGTTGCCGCCGGCAGTAAAAGTCATCGAAGCCAGCAGCGGTCGCGTGCCTCTGGACGTGCTGATCGGCCTCGGCGCCGGTTCCGAAGAACACATCGACAGCCGTCACAGCCATCACGACCATCACCACGGTGAAGGCGATGACGACCATGATGATCATGACCACGATGCTTTCGACTCGATCTCCATCGAACTGCCGCAAGCCGACGAAAGCCTGCTGATGGACGCGCTGACCCAACTCGTCGTCAAGCACGGCATCCTGCGCGTAAAAGGCTTCGCCGCGATCCCGAACAAGCCGATGCGCTTGCTGATCCAGGGCGTGGGCACGCGTTTCGACAAGCATTTCGACCGCCAGTGGGGCGCCGATGAGGCCCGCACCACCCGGCTGGTGCTGATCGGCCAGGAATTGGACGCCGCGCAACTCGAAGCGCAATTGCGCGCCGCACTCAGCGTTTAAGCCATGCACCTGCTCAGGACCCAGCCCGGCGGTTTCGTGTCGGATGACAACATTGCCGACCTTGGACAAACCCCCGCCGAGCTGGTGATCCTGTGCAGCGGCGATTCCAGCCTGGCACTGCTCGCCGAAGCGGCGCAGCAGTTACCCGACGATTACCCAAGCGTGCGCCTGGCCAACCCGATGCAGGTGCAGAATCACGCTTCGGTCGATTTGTACGTCGACGAAGTGCTGCGCCACGCCAAGCTGATTCTGATTTCGCTGCACGGCGGCATCGGTTATTGGCGTTATGGCGTCGAGCGGCTGGTCGAGCTGTCCGAGCGTGGTGTGCAACTGATTCTGGTGCCCGGCGATGACCGCCCGGACCCGGAACTTGGCGACTTGAGCACCGTCGTCGCGCAAGACCGCGATCGTCTGTGGCAGTTTCTGCGTCAGGGCGGCATGGCCAATGCCCTGGATTTTTTCCGCTGTCTGGCCAATCGCTGGCTGGATCGCGATTACGCCTGGGCCGAGCCGCAAACGCTGGCGCGCACCGCGATCTATCACCCACACAAAAGCCCCGCTGAACTGAGCGATTGGCAAGCCGATTGGCAGGCCGACCAACCGGTGGCGGCGGTGTTGTTCTACCGCTCGCATTTGCAGGCGGCGAACACCGGTTTCATCGATATTTTCTGCCAGCGTTTGCAGGCGGCGGGGCTGAACCCGTTGCCGATAGCGTTGGCCAGTTTGAAAGAGCCCGGCTGCCTGGCGGTGGTCGAGGACTTGCTGGACGAAGTCGAAGCGGCGGTGATTCTGAACACCACCGGTTTCGCCCAATCCAGTCCCGAAGCACCGCACTTGCGGCCGTTTCGTCGCAATATTCCAGTGATCCAGGCGATTTGCGCCCAGGACAACGAGCCCGGCTGGCGCGCCAGCGAGCAAGGCCTCGGCCCGCGCGACCTGGCGATGCACATCGTGCTGCCGGAACTGGACGGGCGGATCATCAGCCGGCCGATCAGCTTCAAGGACCTGGCCTGGCGCAGCGAGCGCAGTCAGTCCGATGTGGTCTGCTACCGGCCGCAACCGGAACGCATGGATTTCGTTGCCGAACTGGCGCGGCGCTGGATCGATCTGGCCCGGGTGCCCAATGGCGAAAAACGCATCGCCCTGATCCTCGCCAACTACCCGACGCGCGACGGTCGCATCGGCAACGGCGTCGGCCTCGATACGCCGGCGGCGGCGCTGAATATCCTCCGCGCACTCTATAAAGAAGGTTACCCGCTGCCGGCCGAGTTACCGGACAGCGGCACCGCGTTGATCCAGCAATTGCTCGGCGGTGTCAGCAATGACCTCGACACCCTCGACCAACGCCCGTGCATGCAAAGCCTGGCGCTGGACGACTATTTTTTGATGTTCGACGCACTGCCCGAAGCCAATCGCCAAGCCGTCCTGGAGCGTTGGGGCGTGCCGGAAAACGATCCGATGTTCCGTGGCGGGCGGATGATGATTGCGGGGCTGCGCTTGGGCCTGACCTTTGTCGGCATTCAACCGGCCCGGGGTTATCAGGTTGACCCGAGCGCGGTCTATCACGATCCGGACCTGGTGCCGCCCCATGGCTACCTGGCGTTCTACTTCTGGCTGCGCAACACCTACGGCGCCCACGGCGTGATTCATGTCGGCAAGCACGGCAACCTCGAATGGTTGCCGGGCAAGGGCGTCGGGCTCTCGGAAAGCTGCTGGCCGGATGCGCTACTCGGGCCGCTGCCGAACATCTATCCATTTATCGTCAACGACCCGGCGAGGGCGCCCAGGCCAAGCGTCGTACGCAAGCGGTGATCATCGATCACCTGATGCCGCCGTTGACCCGCGCTGAAACCTACGGCCCGCTGCGTAACCTGGAACTGTTGGCGGACGAGTATTACGAAGCGCAGTTGCTCGACCCACGTCGCGCCCGGAGTTGCAGCGCGACATCCTGCAACTGGTGCGCGACACTCACATCGACCGCGAACTGCAACTGGACGAAAAACTTGATAGCGACGCTGATGCGGCGATCTGGCTGCCGCGTCTGGATACCTACCTGTGTGATTTGAAGGAATCCCAGATCCGCGATGGCCTGCACATCTTTGGTGAGTCGCCGACCGGGCGGTTGCGCATTGATACCTTGCTGGCGCTGCTGCGGATTCCACGTGGCGATGGGCGTGGCGCGCAGTCGAGTCTGCTGCGGGCGTTGGCCAAGGCGTTCACGCCAGGCTTTGATCCGCTGGATTGCTCTTTGGCCGATCCGTGGACCGGACCAAGACCGGCTGAACTGCAACTGCTAAGCGATGAAGCCTGGCGCACGGCGGGTGATACCCGCGAACGTCTGGAATTGTTTGCCGCGCAACTGATCTTGCAGACCTTAACCCAGCCTCAAGCCGAGCCTGGCCTCTGTGGGAGCGAGCCTGCTCGCGAAGCGGTTGACCATCCAATATTGATGTCGATTGACCCACCGCTATCGCGAGCAAGCTCGCTCCCACAGGAGGCAAACTGGTCTGACGTGAAAGCAATCATCGACAACCTCTGTGAGGTGGTTGCTCCAAGACTGGACGCCTGCGGCCCGGCAGAAATGCGCGGTTTGCTCGACGCCCTCAGCGGTCGTTTCGTCCCCGCCGGGCCGAGCGGTGCACCGAGTCGCGGGCGGCTGGACGTGCTGCCCACCGGGCGCAATTTCTATTCGGTGGACGTGCGCAACCTGCCGACCACCACGGCGTGGCGCATCGGCTTCCAGTCGGCCAACCTGATTCTAGAACGGCACCTGCAGGACCACGGCGATCACCTGCGTCAGCTCGGCCTGTCGGTCTGGGGCACGGCGACGATGCGCACCGGCGGCGACGACATCGCCCAGGCTATGGCGCTGATGGGTGTGCGACCGGTCTGGGCGACGGGCAGTCAGCGGGTCGACGATTTTGAAATCCTGCCGCTGAGTTTGCTGGACCGTCCGCGGGTGGACGTGACCTTGCGGGTGTCCGGGTTCTTTCGAGATGCCTTCGCCAACCTGATCCGGCTGTTCGATGCTGCTGTGCAAGCCGTCGCCGCGCTGGACGAGCCGGACGATCTCAATCCGTTGGCGGCCAAGGTTCGCGCCGAGCATGGAGCGTTGCTGGCCTCGGGGCTAGACGAGGAGGCCGCTCGACGTCAGGCCGGTTGGCGGATTTTCGGGGCGAAACCCGGTGCCTATGGCGCGGGCGTGCAGGGCGCCATCGACGGCCGCCTGTGGCAGAGTCGCGAGGACTTGGCCGAGGTGTACCTGAACTGGGGCGGTTACGCCTATGGCGGTTCCGACGAAGGCACCGGCGCCCGCGAACAGTTCGCCCAGCGCCTGAGCCAGGTGCAGGCGGTGCTGCAGAATCAGGACAACCGCGAGCATGACTTGCTCGATTCCAATGACTATTACCAATTCCAGGGCGGTATGCTTGCGGCCGTGGAAAGCCTCAGCGGCGAAGCGGTGGCCAGTTATCACGGCGATCACAGTCAGCCGGACTTGCCGAAAATCCGCACGTTGAAGGAAGAGTTGAACCGGGTGATTCGTTCCCGGGCGGCGAATCCGAAGTGGATCGACGGGGTCAAGCGCCATGGCTATAAAGGTGCGTTTGAACTGGCGGCCACGGTTGATAACCTGTTTGCTTTTGATGCCACCACGCAGTTGATCGACGATCACCAGTACGCGTTGTTGGCGGACGCGTACTTACTGGACCCGGCGACTCGGGACTTCGTGCGTGAGCACAACCCGCATGCCTTGCGTGATATGACTGAGCGGATGCTCGAGGCGCAGCAGCGCGGGATGTGGAAAGAGCCGGGTGCGTACCGCGAGGCGCTGGAGAATTTGTTGCTGGATATAGAAGAGAGCTAGCCATAAAGCCTACGAGGACTTCGTCCTCGATCGCGGGCAAGACTTGCTCCTACAGAATGTACGCGCACTCTGTAGGAGCAAGACTTGCCCGCGAAGACGTACTGATAGACACCACCGACCACAACGAGAAACCCGACATGACCGACACCCCGCATTTCCCGCTCTGCGCCGTGGTCGGCGCCGACGACTTGAAGCTCGCCCTGTACCTGAGCGCCATCGACCCGAAAATCGGTGGCGTACTGATCGAAGGCCCGCGTGGCATGGCCAAGTCGACGCTCGCCCGTGGCCTCGCCGACCTGCTGGCCAGCGGTCAATTCGTCACCTTGCCCTTGGGCGCCACCGAAGAGCGACTGGTCGGCACCCTCGACCTCGATGCCGCCCTGAGCGAGGGGCGGGCACAGTTTTCCCCGGCGTGCTGGCCAAGGCTGACGGCGGCGTGCTTTACGTCGATGAAGTCAATCTGCTGCCCGATCACCTCGTCGACCTGCTGCTCGATGTGGCCGCCAGCGGCACCAACCTGATCGAGCGTGACGGCATTTCCCATCGGCATTCGGCGAAGTTCGTGTTGATCGGCACCATGAACCCGGAAGAGGGCGAACTGCGTCCGCAACTGCTTGACCGCTTCGGCCTGAACGTCGCGCTTAGCGGTCACACCGCACCGGCCGAGCGCGGTCAGATCATCCGTCGGCGACTGGATTTCGACAGTGATCCTCAAGGCTTCTGTGCCGAGTGGGAAAGCCAGCAGCAATCCCTGCGCGAACGCTGCCAGCACGCGCGCAGCGCATTGGCGAGCATTCCTCTGGATGACGCGGCACTGGCGCAGATCACCGAGCGCTGTTTTGCTGCGGGTGTCGATGGCCTGCGCGCCGATCTGGTCTGGCTGCGCGCCGCGCGGGCCCACGCGGCCTGGCGCGGGGCAAAAGCGATTGCCGAAGAAGATATCGACGCAGTTGCCGAATTTGCCTTGCGCCATCGCCGCCGCGAACAGACCCCACCGGCACAGCAACAAAGCCAGGCGCCCTCCAGCCAAAACGACAGCCTGAGCGTAGGCCAGGGCCAGTGGGGCGAAATGCCGGCCCAGGCATTGCCGGTCGGGGCCCGACGTGAAGTGCCGAGCTGGCCAAAAAGCCTTAGGCATTCGCCCTCGATCTGACGCGGGGGCGAATGCCAGACCCCGCGCCGGGCGGCTGGACAATGGCCGACAAGGCAAACGCCGCGCCACACCACAAGGTTCGATCAACTGGCCCGGCACCTTGCTCAATGGCCGCCCGCGGCTGCATGAAGATTTGCTGTTTCATCTGCGCACACGCTCGGCCCACGAACTGTGGCTGGTGATCGTCGACGCTTCGGCTTCGACCCGGCGTCATCGGGCGTTGAGCGATGCCAAGGGCTTGTTGGCGCAACTGTTCGACGACGCCTACCGGCAACGCGCGCGACTGGCATTACTGACCGCCAGCGGCAGTGCGCCGAAGTGGCAGGTGCAAGGCTTGAAGGCTTCCAGCGGTTTGCGTGACTGGCTGGATCGGCTGGGGGCGGGCGGCGGCACGCCGTTGCTCGCGGCGCTGAGTCAGGCCGGGCAGTGGCTGAGCACTCGGCAGAAACGCTATCCGGCGGAGCAGCAGCGTTTGTTGCTGGTGACTGATGGGCGATTGAAGGAATGGCCGGGGTTGCCGATGCTTGAGTGTCCGGGGCTGCTGATTGATATCGAGCGCGGGCCGATTCGGCTTGGGCGGGCTAAGGTGATGGCCAGTGAATTGGAGGCCGAGTATCGGCATATTGATGATGTGTAGCGGGGCAAAAAGATCGCAGCCTTCGGCAGCTCCTACAGGGAGCGGCGACACCGGCAATGTCTTTGGTGTACAACAATCGATGTAGGCGCTGCCGAAGGCTGCGATCTTTTGATCTTCACAGGAGTGACCCATGCGTGTTCTAGTCGCAAATAATCAGGATGATTTCCGCGTCAAAGCCTACGCTGGCACCAACGGCGTGTTGTTGGCCATGGACCTGGCCGAACCCCGTCGTAAAGGCTTGCTGGGGTTTGCCATCGAAAAGCAGCAGGGTGACAAACCCTGGCTGTTCCTGTTCAACAGCCTGACGTTCCCCGGCAAGGTGCACACCTTCCCCCAATACGCCGCCACCCCCAGCGATATCGCCCCGTTGCAGAAATTCCGTTGGGCCGATTACGCGGTCAATCCGGGAACGACGATGCATTACCGCGTCCACCTGGCCTATGGCACGCCGGATGCGCCGCAATTGGGCGAGTTCCTGGAGCTGTCGATCACCGCTGACGATGGTCTGCCAAAAACCAGAGCGTGATCTTCAACCGGGCCGTGGCCGCCAGCCAGGCGTTCCAGCGCAAATTCCCCGACCTCGACGCCCAGATCAGCGCCAACAAGAACCTGCCCATCGAAGCCTGGCCCATCGCTGCGCAACAATGGCTGGAAAACGGTTTGCTTGGGCGCCTCTTGGGGTTTATCAAGCGTGCAGTGGACGATCAATGGGCGCTGGACATTGCGATCTATGAGTACCAATTGCAGTCGATCATCGATGAGGTGAACGCCGCGTTCGCCCGCGGGGTCAAGGTGCGCGTGCTGTATCACGCGAAACCGGACGATCCTGATACCGCAATGAACGAAGCCAGCCTGGAAAAGATCCCGGCGGCGAACAAGCGTGGGCGAGTCACCCACAGCATCTTTCACGACAAGTTCATCGTCCTGAGCAAGGCCGATGGCGCGGGCGAGCACCAGCCGCAAGCGGTGCTCTGCGGCAGCACCAACTTCACCCCCAACGGTGTCTACCGGCAGGCCAACGTGGTGCATGTGCTGGACGATGTGCGGATCGGCACCGCTTACCTGCAAACCTTCGAGGAAGTGTGGGCGAACCCGGCGGACGTCGGCGCCACGCGAACCTGGCTGACCAAAAACAACCCCATGGACCCGACGCAGCCGCTGTTCGCCGGGTTTTCGCCGCGTTCGGGCCAGGGTGACTTGAAAGCATTCGTCGAGATCATCAACGCGGCGAAAAAGGACGTGCTGTTCGTCACCGCGTTCGCCTTGCCTGACGAGATCCTCAACGCCTTGCTCGGCCAGCCCCACGACGATATTTTGCGCTACGGCCTGCAAAACACCGCCAGCAGCATCACCGGCTTCCACGCCGACCGCACCGCCGAATTCGCCGCGACTGCATTGCTCAACACCGGGCTGGAAGGCTGGCTCAAGGAAAACATGAAAGGCCAGAAGGGCAACCTGCTGGTGCACACCAAGGCCATCGTCACCGACTTCACCACGGACACGCCGACGATCATCAGCGGCAGCCACAACCTCAGCGTGTCGGCGAGCGACGGCAATGATGAGAACTTCCTGATTATTCATGGTGATACGGACCTGGCGGATCGGTACGGCTTGGAGTTGTTGCGGTTTTATGAGCATTACCGGTTTCGTTATTTTGCGAAGAAACTGGCGCTCAAGCAGGTGCAGCCGTTGTCGGCGGATGACAGCTGGACCCATGACTATTATGTGGAAGGGGATTTGCGGCAGTTGTCGCGGTTGCGTTTCTCTGGCCGATAAAAGATCGCAGCCTTCGGCAGCTCCTACGGGGTTTTGCGTACACCTGTAGGAGCTGCCGGAGGCTGCGATCTTTTCAGCATCAACCCATTTCAGCGAAACCAGTTAGTCCGCGCCAACTCAATCACCTCATCGCCACGCCCGCTCATCACCGCTTTGAGCATGTACAGGCTGAACCCCTTGGCCTGCTCAAGCTTGATCGCCGGCGGCATGGCCAGTTCCTGAGTTGCGGTAATCACGTCCACCAGCACCGGCCCGTCATGGGCCAGCGCCTGGCGCAACGCCGGCTCCAGCGCTTGCGACTCTTCGACACGAATCCCGAGAATGCCCATGGCATTGGCCATCGCCGCAAAGTCCGGGTTGTGCAGGTCAGTACCGGTATCGAGCATCCCGGCGGACTTCATTTCCATGGCGACAAAGCCCAATGAAGCGTTGTCGTAGACGATGATTTTCACCGGCAACTTCAACTGCGCCAGGGAAATGAAATCCCCCATCAACATGCTGAAGCCGCCGTCGCCGGACAACGAAATCACCTGCCGATCAGGAAACGCCGCTTGCGCGCCGATGGCCTGAGGCATGGCGTTGGCCATCGAGCCGTGGTTGAACGAACCGAGCAACCGGCGCTTGCCATTCATCTTCAGATATCGGGCCGCCCACACCGTCGGGGTGCCGACGTCGGCGGTGAAGATCGCGTCATGATCCGCCAGTTCGCTCAGCAGCCGGGTGAGGTATTGCGGGTGAATCGGCCGGCCGAGCGATGAAGGTTGGGCCAGGTCATCAAGGCCTTGACGCGCCTTTTCGTAATGTTTGAGGGACGATTCCAGAAAGCTCCGGTCGCCGCGATAGGGTAGACGCGGCAGCAATGCGGCAAGGGTTTCGCTGACGTCGGCGGCAATGCCCAGGTCCAGCGCGGTACGTCGACCGAGGGCTTGAGGGTCGTGGTCGATCTGAATGATCGTGGCGTCGGCGGGGTAGAACTGCCGATACGGGAAGTCGGTGCCGAGCATCACCAGCGTGTCGCAGTTGAGCATCGCGTGATACCCGGAACTGAAGCCGATCAACCCGGTCATGCCGACGTCGAACGGGTTGTCCCACTCCACGTGTTCCTTGCCGCGCAAGGCATGCACCACCGGCGCGCCGAGGGCGTCGGCCAGGGCCACCACTTGGTCATGAGCACCGGCGCAGCCTGCGCCGCACATCAGGGTCACGGCTTTGCTTTGGCTGAGCCGTTCGACCAGTCGATCCAGGTCCTGGGGCGCGGGCAACGTTCGGGGTTTGGAAAGGACCGGCCAGGGCTTGAGATTGTCTTCGACTTCCTGCAACGCCACGTCACCGGGAATCACCACCACCGCGACGCCACGATTAAGGATCGCGCTGCGCATCGCCCGGTGCAGCACCTGCGGCATCTGCGCCGGGTTGCTGACCAGTTCGACGAAGTGGCTGCATTCCTTGAACAGGTCCTGCGGATGGGTTTCCTGAAAGTAGTTCAGGCCGACTTCGGACGAGGGAATCTGCGCGGCGATGGCCAGCACCGGCACATGGTTTTTGTGGCAGTCGAACAACCCGTTGATCAAATGCAGGTTGCCCGGCCCGCAACTGCCGGCACACACCGCCAGTTCTCCAGTGACGGCCGCTTCGGCCCCGGCGGCAAACGCCGCGACTTCTTCGTGACGCACGTGCATCCATTCGATGCTGTTCATGGTGCGCAGGGCTTCGGTCAGGCCGTTGAGGCTGTCGCCGGTCAGGCCCCAGATGCGTTTGACGCCAGCCTGTTCAAGAGTGGTTGCCAGTTGCTGGGCAATGGTGATTTTCGCCATGGGGTGCTCCAGTGATCGATGAGTTGTCCTCGGGATTAAAAGAGGACAACTCAAAGACCGGCATGACTCCCCCCGATTGAAGATCAGATCAGGTGTCGCGCGACCTGTAGCAGCTGTCGAGCCCGCGAGGCTGCGTTCGGCTGCGCAGCAGTCGTGAAATCAGGCGATGCGGCGTATCAGGAATATCTCGCACTCAGGTTTACGACTGCTGCGCAGCCGAACGCAGCCTCGCGGGCTCGACAGCTGCTACACGAGCCGAACGCAGGCTTGGCAGCTGCAACAGGGAGCGTATTTGGCTTGCGATTTTTTAACTGATCCGCATTAGGAGGTCATCGCCTTTTTGTACTGTCGGGTACGCCGGGCGATGTACACCTGATCGCGGATCAATGCCCATAATGCCGAGACTTGCGGCCGGGGCTTAAGTCCGCGACTCAGGCGATGCAACTGGAATTTCACCACCGCCATGCTTGCCAGTGCGGCCAGGGGTTTGCGCTTCCACTGTATTGGCGGCAGTTGCGGGTGGCTGTTGCGGCCTTCGCGCCAGTGTTTGACCAGGTGCGGCTCAATCGCCATCGCCGTGCCGATCCCGGCCATGGCGATGCCGCTGTCGAGCACTTGTTCGACGATCGCCAAACGGCGAATCCCGCCGGTCACCATCACGGGCATGCGCGCCACGCTGGCCAGTTCGCCGGCCATCTCCAGGAAGTAAGCTTCGCGGGCCAGCGTCCGGCCATCCCGTGCTTCGCCTTGCATCGCCGGGGCTTCGTAGCTGCCGCCGGACAGTTCCAACAAGTCGATCTGCTGCTCGTTGAGCCACTGGATCACTTGCTTGGCATCGTTGGCATCGAAGCCGCCGCGCTGGAAATCTGCAGAGTTGAGCTTCACCGCCACACAGAATTGTGGCGACACAGCGTTGCGAACCGCGCTCACCACCGCCAGCAGCAAACGCGCACGATTTTCCAGTGAGCCCCCCATTGATCGGTGCGGCGGTTGGTCAGCGGGGACAGAAACTGGCTGAGCAAATATCCGTGGGCCGCATGGATCTGCACGCCGGTGAACCCAGCCTTTTGCGCCAGGGCGGCGCTGGTGGCGAAGCGCTGGATCACCTCGGTGATATCGCTGTCGGTCATCGGCTTCGGTTCAGCGAACATCTTCGAAAACCCACCCAGATCCAGCGCCACCGCCGATGGCGCCAAGGCCCGTTGACCCAGGTTGGCCATGGTCTGGCGGCCGGGGTGGTTGAGCTGTACCCAGAACTGTGCGCCGCCGCCCCGGCCAATGGTTGCCCACTGACGAAAACGTTGTAGGTGCTGCTCGTCTTCCAGGACCACGCCGCCGGGACCGGTCATGGCGCGCCGGTCGATCATCACGTTGCCGGTGAGCAACAACCCGGCTTCGCCCTTGGCCCAGGCTTGATACAGGCGCAACAACGCATCCGAGGGGGCTTGTTGGGTGTCGGCGAGATTTTCCTCCATCGCGGCTTTGGCGATGCGATTGCCGATGGTCTGGCCGTTGGGTAAATTCAACGCTTGGAAGGGCGACATTGCTTGACTCCTCATCAGTGATGCGTAGAGGCTAAGCTTAAAGTTAACTTTAATGTCAAGCGGGTAAATGAGGCTGAAATGAAAATTGGTGAATTGGCGCAGTTGAGCGGGTTCAACCCGTCGCGCATTCGGTTTTACGAGGCTCAGGGCCTGATCCAGAAAGTGGAACGCCGGGCCAATGGCTACCGGCATTATCCCGACCAGGTGTTGCAAACGCTGTATCTGATCCAGTGCGCGCAGCAGGCCGGGTTCAGCCTGGAAGAGTTGAAGCAACTGATGCCAGACACTGCGACCGGTGAATTCAACCACGACGAACTGCTGGCGGGTCTCAAGCGCAAAGTCGAGCAGATTGAAGAGATGCAAAAGCATCTGGCGCAGAGCAAGGCCAAGCTGCTGGCGGTGATCGACGACATTCAAGCGAAGCCCGAGGGCATGGGTTGCGACGCGAACGCCGAGCGGGTGCTGGCGTCGTTCAAGCAGACGCGCTGATAGCGTTGGGTGCGGGGATCGGATTGCGCATTAGCGTGCCCACCACCAGCGCTCCCAGCAATGCCAGTAAACCGGCGACCAACAGCAGCAAGCTGAAACCGCCGACGAACGCCTGCCGGGCCAATGGTTCGACCACACTGTGCGCGGTTTCCGGCAGCAGCCCCAGCGCCGCCGCCATGTCTCCGGCCACCACCCGCGATGCGATACCTCGCGTCTGATCCAGCCATTGCCCGCCTTGTGCCGACAGGCTGTTACGCAGCAACAACTCGGTATGACTGGCCAGCAATGCGCCGAACACGCCGATGGCCAACATGATCGCGCTAAAGCGCATGGTGGTGCTCATGCCCGAGGCCATGCCGGCGCGGTCCCGAGGCACGCAGGCCATGATGTTTTTCTGCGTGTCGCCATTCAGCAGCCCGGCCCCGGCCCCGGTTACGGCAATCGCCAGCGCGAAGGGCAGGTAGCCGCCGCTGTTGACTGCCCAGGCGCTGAGCAGGTTGCCGCTGCCGACCAGTGTCAGCCCGGCGGCCATCAAGGTCGCGGGTTCAAACCGGCTCGCCAGCCGTGCACCGATGCGCGGGCAGATCAGCATCGTCAGGGCAAACGGCAACATCCCCAGTCCCGAAGCGATGGCCGAGAAACCCAAGCCGTTTTGCAGGTAGAACGGCAGAAACGTCATCATCACCTGGGCGCACCCGGCGTAGGCAAACATCCCCAGCAGCGCGCCGATAAAGCGCGGATGCTTGAACAATTGCAGGTCGACCATCGGCCGTTGCTGCATCCGTTCAATCAGCACAAACAACCCCAGCAATAGCGCGCCGCCGATCAGCCGGGCGTAGGTCAGCGGGTTGCTCCAGCCAATGCGGTTGGCTTCGATCAAGCCCCAGATCAGGCACAACAAACTCGCACTGAACACCAGGCTGCCCCACGGATCGAGGCGCGCAGCCTGGGTGTCCCGGATTCCGGCACGTTGCGCCAGACCATCGCCATCAGCAGCACACCCACCGGCAGGTTGAGGTAGAAAATCCAGCGCCAGCCCACGTATTCGGTGATTAATCCGCCGAGGGTAGGCGCAGCGGTCATCGCCACGCCCATGCACGCGCCCCAGAACGCCCAGGCTTTGGCCCGTTCCACTTCGTCGTGAAAGGTATGACCGATGGACGCCAGCGCCGAGGTCAGCAGCAACGCCGCGCCGACACCCTTGATCGCCCGGGCAATGTCGAGCAACAACGCGCTCGGCGCAGCACCGCAACCGATTGAAGCGAGAATAAAGATGCCCAGGCCCCAGAGCAGGGTTTTTTGCCGGCCAAAGCGGTCGGCGATGCTGCCTGCGGGCAGTAGCAGCGCAGCGAACGTCAGCATGTAGGCGCTGACCACCCACTCGATGTCGGCAAAATTGGCGCCCAGGTCCCGTGCAATGGTCGGCAGGGTGACGGCTACGATGTTTGTGTCGAGGACGATCAACGAACACACCCCAGAGGCGGTCAGCAGTGTCATGCGTGGGCTGACCCGGTTCATGAGGTGATTGCCTTTTGAGCAAGGTGTTTGACGTACATGGTTTTGGCTCTCTACTGTGGCTGCATCGAAAGCTTATCCCGGTCCAAGTCAGCCTTTGTTAGCTGCCGGTCGAGACTTCATTACCTTTGAGCTAACACGCCGATGGATATTCGCCACTTCCGCTACTTCCTGGCCGTTGCCCGGCAGCGCAACTTCACCCGGGCTGCGGAGCAACTGGGCATCGCACCACCGACCTTGAGCCGGCAGATTCAGGACATGGAAACCGAACTGGGCACCCGGCTGTTCCTGCGCCGCCAGCGCGACGTCAGCCTGACCGAGGCCGGCGCGGCATTGGTGATCGAAGCCGAAGCCACGGTGCGCCAGTTCGAATTCGCCCAACGCAATGCCCAGCGTGCCGGGCGTGGTGATATTGGCCATATCGAACTGGGTTACGTGGCGTCGGCGGTGTACTCGGGGTTGCTGCAAAAACAGGTGCAAGCGTTTAGCCGCCAGTGTCCGGACGTCAGCCTGAATGTGCGGGAAAGTCCAATGGCCGCGCTGCCGGGCCTGGTGATCGAGGGTCGATTCGATATCGGTTATGTTCGTTCGCCCATGACCCTGCCCGACGGGTTGGAGGCGATTCGGCTCGATTCAGAAGGCTTTGTCCTGGCGCTGTCCGGCGATTCCTGGCTGTGCCGCTTGCCACAGATCAGCCCGGCGCATTTGCAAAATGAAACCTTCATCCTGCCGGAGCAAATCAGCGGCACTTTGCAAGTCGCCGCGCAGGGTGGTTTCGCACCGACCCTGGGGGCACAACCGGGCGGGTTGGTGGCAGTGATTGCCTTGGTGTCGCTGGGGCAGGGCGTGGCGGTGGTGCCGGAATCGGTGGTCGGGCATGTCGGGTTGCCGGGTGTGGTGTACCGGCGGATCGAAGGGTGTGAGGCGAGCTCCTGGCTGTCGATGGTTTATCGGCGGTTTGAGAGGTCGGCGGTGGTGGCCAGGTATATTGAACAAGTGAAGGGGGTAACAGCGAAAAGATCGCAGCCTTCGGCAGCTCCTACAGGAGCACGCAATCCCATGTAGGAGCTGCCGAAGGCTGCGATCCTTTGATCTGCTACAGATCTTGTAATAATTTCCCGCTGTAGGAAATGTCTCCATCACCTGTACGCTCCAAGTCCTTTTTGCCTTTCAGGACCTGCATGAACACCCTCTCGGAGCCTCCCAGTCAGCCCTTCATCTCGCGCATTCGCGCAACCCTGACGCACGCCAAACACCCGGTTTTCCGATTCCAGTCTCTCCCTTCTATCGCAGCCCCACGGCCCTCGCGCCGCACCTTGCCGTGCCCGGCATTCTGAATTCGCTGAAGAGATCGAGATATTTTTATGGAATGGATGGCTGACCCCACCGCGTGGCTGGGCCTGTTGACCTTGATCGTGCTGGAGCTGGTGCTGGGCATCGACAACCTGGTGTTTATTGCGATCCTGGCGGACAAGTTGCCGCCGGAGCAGCGTGACCGTGCACGCATCATCGGTTTGTCCCTCGCGCTGCTGATGCGCCTTGGCTTGCTGGCGAGTATTTCCTGGTTGGTGACCCTGACTCAGCCACTGTTCGAGGTGTTCGACAAAAGCTTCTCGGGCCGAGACCTGATCATGCTGTTCGGCGGTGTGTTCCTGTTGTTCAAGGCCACCATGGAATTGCATGAACGGCTCGAAGGTCATATCGGCCAGCGCGCCAGTAACAGCACTTATGCGAAGTTCTGGCCCATCGTGGCGCAGATCGTGGTGCTCGACGCGGTGTTCTCCCTCGATGCGGTGATAACCGCCGTGGGCATGGTTGATGAATTGGCGGTGATGATGATCGCGGTGATTATTTCCATCGGCCTGATGATCGTCGCCAGCAAGCCGCTGACCCGATTCGTCAACGAACACCCGACGGTGATCATGCTCTGTCTGGGCTTTTTGATGATGATCGGCTTCGCCCTGACCGCCGAGGGCCTGGGGTTCCACATTCCCAAGGGCTACCTGTATGCCGCCATCGGCTTCTCGATCCTGATCGAAGTGTTCAACCAGATTGCCCGGGCCCGACGCAAGCGTTCCCTGCAGGGGCTACGGCCGATGCGCGAGCGTACCGCCCATGCGGTGATGCGTTTGCTGGGTGGTCGTACCTTGGCGGCGGAAGAGGTTGGCGAGGAGATTGCTGACTTGCTGGATAACGGTGCAGCGCCGAGTGAAGTGTTGTTCGACCGGCGCGAGCGGGTGATGATCAGTGGCGTGCTGCAACTGGCCGAGCGGCCGATTCGGACCTTGATGACCGTGCGGGCTGACGTCGACCACATCGATTTATCTGACGATGCCGAGACCATTCGTACACGGCTGATGCACTCGTCCTACTCGCGCCTGCCGCTGATTCGCGACGGCGCGGTGGATGAACCGTTGGGCTTCGTGCACAAAAAGGAACTGTTGAAGGAATACCTGGCCGGTAACGAGCCTGACCTTGAAGAGCTGGCGCGCAAAACCATCAACTTGCTGGACAGTTATTCGATCCTTAATGCTTTGGAACAGATGCGCAAAGCCTCGACCCACATTGCCTTTGTGGTCAATGAATTCGGTGATTTTGTCGGTGTGCTGACCATGACCGATATTCTCGAGTCGATCGCTGGCGAACTGCCGGACGCCAGCGAAATAGAAGGTCCGGATGTGGTTGAAGAGCAGGGCGGGTTCATGGTCAGCGGTGCGTTGAACCTGGCTCGGACTCGGCAGTTGACCGGTTTCAGCGCCGAACCCACTGAGGATTACCAGACCCTCGCCGGGTTGGTGATGAGCGTGCTGGATCGCCTGCCGATGATCGGTGACAGCCATGAGTGGGACGGCTGGACGATGACGGTGATGGCGGTGGAAGAGCGGCGGGTGATGCGGGTGTTGCTCAAGCGTATCGGCTAGGGATTTTGTGTTGGTTTTCAGGGCCTCATCGCGAGCAGGCTCGCTCCCACATTTTGATCGAGGGTGTACACAACGTTTGTGTTCACAGGCGACCCCTGTGGGAGCGAGCCTGCTCGCGATAGCGATCTACCCGACAACACAAATCTCAACCCCGGACCAAAGAACTCGCCCGGGCAACAGTACACAATCTACGCAAAATCCAAGGCTTGATGACGTTAAAGGAGGGTGGCGGGTGAGTCTACTGTCAGAAATTACAGGCAGGAATGCACTATTTCCCGTCGACACCCTCCGAGTAGGAGCTGCCGAAGGTTGAGATCTTTTGATCTTGCGCTTGAGATTCAAGCGATCTTCAGAGAAAAGATCGCAGCCTTCGGCAGCTCCTACAAGAGAATCGCCGTGCCACATTTTGAGTCGCCATGCTTCGGATGTGGTGCAAGTACCCGCGCACTGTGGCCCTTGGTAGCGCTCCGCCACCGGTGCGTTTGGTAACGCTTTAACCGCGCCATCACCTATCCATATGATTCAAAACACTTTTCAATCTCCCCAATATTGCCCCACATCCTATGGCACACTTTCTGCTGTCTATTCCGTTGTTACATACCTACTTCCGGTATAGCGGAATACATATCATCTGGAGTGCTTGCCATGCATCGCCGACCTTCCTTGTTCAAAGCGTGTGTTTTGATTCTCGCGGCTTCCGCCGCTGCCGTGGGTGTTGCCCAGGCGGCGGACAGCAAGCTCGATAGCGTGCTGTCTCGTGGGAAATTGATCGTGGGTACGGGGAGTACCAACGCGCCGTGGCACTTCCAGGGAGCGGACGGCAAGTTGCAGGGTTTTGATATTGATATCGGGCACATGATTGCCAAGGGTTTGTTCAACGACCCGAGCAAGGTCGAGTATGTGGTGCAGTCGTCCGATGCGCGGATTCCCAACCTGCTGACTGACAAAGTCGACATCAGTTGCCAGTTCATTACCGTGACCGCCAGCCGTGCGCAGCAGGTTGCATTCACCCTGCCGTACTACCGCGAAGGCGTCGGCCTGTTGCTGCCGACCAACAGCAAGTACAAGGAAATCGAAGACTTGCAAGCCGCTGGCGACAGCGTGACCGTGGCGGTGCTGCAAAACGTGTACGCCGAAGAACTGGTGCATCAGGCGCTGCCCAAGGCCAAGGTCGACCAGTACGACAGCGTCGACTTGATGTATCAAGCCGTGAACTCCGGCCGGGCCGATACCGCCGCCACCGATCAGTCGTCGGTCAAATACCTGATGGTGCAGAACCCTGGCCGCTATCGCAGCCCGACCTACGCCTGGAGCCCGCAAACCTACGCCTGTGCCGTCAAACGCGGCGATCAGGACTGGCTGAACTTCGTCAACACCGTGCTGCATGAAGCCATGACCGGCGTCGAGTTCCCGACCTACGCGGCGTCGTTCAAACAATGGTTCGGTGTCGATCTACCTACCCCAGCCATCGGTTTCCCCGTCGAATTCAAATGAAAACTGCTGCGCTCGAAAATACTGCGTTGAAAACAGCCTCGAAATGCTCATTGGCTAAAGCCAACTCCGCTTTCTCGCCTGTTTTCGCCTTGTCTTTCCTTCGCTCGCGACGTTTCCATTTCTAAAATGATGAGCGGGGCGGCTATGAAGGCGCCCCGTTCAAGGTACTGCTGACCATGAACTATCAGTTGAACTTTGCCGCCGTGTGGCGCGATTTTCCCAGTTTGCTAGCGGGGCTCGGTCTGGGCCTTGAGCTGGCTCTGGTGTCGATCGCCATCGGCTGCGTGATCGGCCTGCTGATGGCGTTTGCTTTGTTATCCAGGCATCGCGCATTGCGGGTGCTGGCGTCGGTGTACGTGACGGTGGTCCGTAACACGCCGATTCTGGTGTTGATTCTGTTGATCTACTTTGCGTTGCCGAGCCTGGGCATTCGCCTGGACAAGATCCCTTCGTTCATCATCACCCTGTCGCTGTATGCCGGGGCGTACCTGACCGAAGTGTTCCGCGGCGGGCTGTCGAGCATTCCCAAGGGCCAGCGTGAAGCCGGGTTGGCCATCGGGCTCGGCGAGTGGCAGGTCAAGGCCTACGTCACCGTGCCGGTGATGCTGCGCAACGTGCTGCCAGCGCTGTCGAACAACTTCATTTCGCTGTTCAAGGACACCTCGCTGGCGGCTGCAATTGCGGTGCCGGAGCTGACCTATTACGCGCGCAAGATCAATGTCGAGAGCTACCGGGTGATCGAAACCTGGATGGTGACCACAGCGCTCTATGTTGCGGCCTGTTACCTCATTGCCATGATCCTGCGTTACCTCGAGCAGCGTCTGGCGATTCGCCGATAGGAGCCTCCCATGTACGAATCCCCTAGTTGGTTGCATGAGTTGTGGGTGGCGCGAGACGTGCTTTGGCAGGGCTTTCTGGTCACGGTGCAGTGCTCGGCCCTGGCGATTTTGCTGGGCACGCTGATCGGTATTGTGGCCGGGCTGGTGCTGACGTACGGCAATGTCTGGATGCGCGCACCGTTTCGCTTCTACGTCGATTTGATCCGTGGCACGCCGGTGTTTGTGCTGGTGCTGGCCTGCTTCTATATGGCGCCGGCGCTGGGCTGGCAGATCAGCGCATTTCAGGCCGGTGCCTTGGGCCTGACGCTGTTTTGCGGTTCCCACGTCGCCGAGATCGTCCGTGGTGCGCTGCAAGCGTTGCCGCGCGGGCAGATGGAAGCGAGCAAGGCAATTGGCCTGACGTTTTACCAGTCGCTGGGTTACGTGTTGCTGCCTCAGGCGTTGCGGCAGATCCTGCCGACCTGGGTCAACTCGTCCACCGAGATCGTCAAGGCTTCGACCTTGCTGTCGGTGATCGGCGTCGCCGAGTTGCTGCTCAGCACGCAACAGATCATCGCCCGGACCTTCATGACCCTGGAGTTCTACCTGTTCGCCGGTTTCCTCTTTTTCGTCATCAACTACGCCATCGAATTACTCGGCCGGCACATTGAAAAGCGGGTGGCTTTGCCATGACTCAGACTTCTACTGCACCAAACGGCCAGGCTCTGCTGGACATCCGCGGCCTGCACAAACAATACGGCAAGCTCGAAGTGCTCAAGGGCGTCGACCTGACCATGCAGCGCGGTAACGTGGTCACGCTGATCGGTTCCAGCGGCTCGGGCAAGACCACGTTGTTGCGCTGTGTGAACATGCTCGAAGAATTCCAGGGCGGGCAGATCCTGCTCGACGGCGAATCCATCGGTTATGACGAGGTCAACGGCAAACGTGTACGCCACGCGGAAAAAGTCATTGCCCGCCATCGCGCGATGACCGGCATGGCGTTCCAGCAGTTCAACCTGTTCCCGCACTTGACCGCGTTGCAGAACGTCACCCTCGGTTTGCTCAAGGTCAAAAAGCTGCACAAGGATGAAGCCGTGGCGCTGGCCGAGAAATGGTTGGAGCGGGTCGGCTTGTTCGAACGCCGTGATCACTATCCCGGCCAGTTGTCCGGCGGTCAGCAACAACGCGTGGCGATTGCCCGGGCGATTGCGATGAACCCGAGCCTGATGCTGTTCGACGAAGTCACCTCGGCCCTGGACCCGGAACTGGTCGGCGAAGTGCTGAACGTGATCAAGGGCCTGGCCGATGAAGGCATGACCATGCTGCTGGTGACCCACGAAATGCGTTTTGCCTTCGAAGTCTCGGACAAAATCGTCTTCATGAACCAAGGGCGAATCGAAGAGCAGGGGCCCCCAAGGAACTGTTCGAACACCCGAAATCGCCGCGTCTGGCGGAATTTCTCAAGAACACTCGTTTTTAACCCTATTAATCAGGAGAAACACTCATGAGCATTACTCGTTACGGCACCGGCAGCAGCGCCGGTGGCGGCCAGCCTCGTCCTTTCGCCCGCGCCGTTGAAGCCGATGGCTGGCTGTATGTGTCCGGCCAGGTGCCGGCGCTGGATGGCGAAATCATTGTGGGCGGTATCGTCGAGCAAACTCACCAGACCATGAAGAACCTGATCGCGATCCTCGAAGAAGCCGGTTATGGCCTCGAAGACGTGGTGCGTGCTGGCGTATGGTTGGAAGATCCGCGGGATTTCTGGAGTTTCAACAAGGTGTTTTCCGAGTACTTCAAAAGCGAACACGCCCCGGCCCGGGCCTGCGTGCAGGCGAACATGATGGTTGATTGCAAGGTTGAGATTGACTGCATCGCGTACAAGAAAAAGGCCTGAACCCTATTGGCTCTTGTAGGCGCTGCCGAAGGCTGCGATCTTTTGGCGTTTTTGGAGATGCCGAGATCGTCCGAACGCGGCCCGAGCCTGCGGCAGCTTCTACGGGGCAAATTGTATGGGAATCATTGACATGACCGAAGACACCATCAAGCGCCGGGCACGCGGTCTGGACCGGGCGTTCGATATCCTCGATTTCCTCAAGGAAATCGGCCAGCCCCTGCGCCCGAACGAAATCGCCAGCGGCATCGGCAGCCCGAAATCCACGGTCTACGAACTGGTGGCCTCGCTGCTGGAACGGCGCATCCTTGAACCCGTGGGCAAGGACGGTCACGTTTACCTCGGCCGTCAGCTGTACTTCCTCGGGCAGGCGCACTTGCGCCATTTCGACCTGACTCGCGAGGCCGATCACGCCCTCCAGGAAATCGTCAGTCAGACCCACGAAACCGCGCAAATGTGCCTGCTCAATGGTCGCAAGTACACCGTTGCGCTGATGAAAGAGGGCGAGCGGCATTTTCGTATTTCCTCGGACATCGGCGAAAACGCGCCAATTCCCTGGACCGCTTCCGGGCGCCTGCTGCTGGCGCACTTGAGCGATCAGGCAATCATCGACCTGATCGACCACGACGACTTCATCCTGCCTGGCGGCGAACGCCTGCCGCTGGAACAGTTTCTCCAGGAAATCCGCCAGGCTGGCCTTGATGGATTTTTCTCCTTCGACAGCGTCGCCGACACGTTTACCCATTGCTTCGCCGCCCCGGTCAAAGACCCCAGCGGCATCGCCATTGCAACCCTGTGCATCGTCGCCCCTCGGGCCGATGCCAAGAACAATTACAACGACTATCGCCGGGTGCTGATCGACAGCGCGAACAACCTGGCCCGACGTATCAACGAATAATAGCGGCTGCCTGCGGCCGCGAATGTAAGGAGTTTGACCATGTCTTCTGTCGAATCGACTGCTGCCGTAGAAAAGGGCTTTGCGCACACCGGTGCGCATCTGGTGCGTGACGTCAGCCTGCCGGTACTGGTGTTGCACCGTGAGGCGCTGGAACACAACATTCGCTGGATGCAGGCGTTTGTCAGCAACAGCGGCGCGGAACTGGCGCCCCATGGCAAAACCAGCATGACCCCGGCGCTGTTTCGCCGCCAACTGGACGCCGGCGCCTGGGGCATCACTCTGGCCAGCGCGACCCAGACCCGTGCCGGTTACGCCCATGGCGTGCGTCGGGTGTTGATGGCCAACCAACTGGTAGGCACGCCGAACATGGCGTTGATCGCTGACTTGCTGGCAGACCCGACTTTCGAATTCCATTGCATGGTCGATCATCCGGATAACGTCGCTGACCTTGGCGCGTACTTCGCCTCGCGCGGTGTGCGGTTGAACGTGATGATTGAATACGGCGTGGTCGGCGGTCGCTGCGGTTGCCGCAGTGAGCTGGAAGTAATCGAACTGGCCAAAGCCATCGCGGCGCAACCGGCGTTGGCGCTGACCGGTATCGAAGGTTACGAAGGGGTGATTCACGGCGATCACGCGGTCAGCGGTATCCGTGAATTTGCGGCTTCCCTGGTGCGTCTGGCGGTGCAGTTGCAGGACAGCGGAGCATTCGCGATTCCCAAGCCGATCATCACCGCGTCGGGCTCGGCCTGGTACGACCTGATCGCCGAATCCTTCGAAGCCCAGAACGCCAGCGGGCGCTTTCTCAGCGTGCTGCGCCCCGGCAGTTACGTGGCCCACGACCACGGCATCTATAAAGAGGCGCAGTGCTGCGTACTCGACCGTCGCAGCGATCTGCATGAAGGCCTGCGTCCGGCGCTGGAAATCTGGGCGCATGTTCAGTCGATGCCGGAACCGGGCTTTGCAGTGATCGCCCTCGGTAAGCGCGACGTGGCGTATGACGCCGGCTTGCCGGTGCCGTTGTTGCGTTACAAGGCCGGCGTGCTGCCGGCGGTGGGTGACGATGTGAGCGCCTGCAAGGTGACGGCGGTGATGGACCAGCATGCGTTCATGACCGTGGCGCCGGGGGTTGAGCTGCGGGTCGGGGACATCATTTCGTTTGGTACTTCGCATCCGTGCCTGACGTTCGATAAGTGGCGCACCGGGTGTCTGGTGGATGAGCAGTTGCAGGTGATTGAAACCATGGAAACCTGTTTCTAAGGCCTGAAACCGAGGTGTGGCCTTCGCGGGCAAGCCTTGCTCCTACAGGTTTTGTGGTTGTCACCGGATAGGGGCTCGACACAAAACCTGTAGGAGCAAGGCTTGCCCGCGAAGACACCCTCCCAGACCACATCGCAACACCAGAGACCCCACACTCATGAACACCATCAACACCCTGGGCCCCAACACCCCGCGCATCGCCCTGATCGGCGAGTGCATGATCGAGTTGCAGCAGCGGGCCGACGGCAGCCTGCAACAAAGCTTCGGCGGCGATACCCTGAACACGGCGGTCTACCTGTCCCGGGAACTGGGCGAAGGTGGCACGGTGGATTACGTCACCGCCCTGGGCGATGACAGTTTCAGCGATGCCATGTGCAGGAGTTGGGCGTCCGAGAACATCGGCCTGGACAGGGTCCAGCGCTTGCCCGGCCGTTTACCTGGCTTGTATTGCATCCAGACTGACGCTGCCGGCGAGCGCCGCTTCCTTTACTGGCGCAACGAAGCCGCTGTCCGTAGCTGTTTCACCACCCCGGCGGCGGAACCGATTCTGGCGGCGTTGCCGGACTACGACGTGCTGTATTTCAGCGGCATCACCCTGGCGGTGCTCGGCGAGCAGGGCCGGCAGAAGTTACTGGAAACCCTGATCGAGGCGCGGCAGCGGGATGCGCGAATCGTCTTCGACAACAACTACCGACCACGGCTGTGGGCTTCGCTTGAGGAGGCGCGTGCGGCCTATCGCAGTGTTTTGCCTTACGTCGACCTGGCATTGCTGACCGTCGATGACGAACAGGCGCTGTTTCATTTTTCCGATAGCGATGCGGTGTTTGACGCGTACGAGTTGATCGGCACGCCGGAAGTGGTGCTCAAGCGCGGCGCCGAGGCTTGCCTGATTCGCTGTGGCGGCGAGTCGTTCGAAGTGCCGGCGCAGAAGGTCGAGCGCGTGGTGGACACCACGGCGGCGGGGGATTCGTTCAGTGCGGCGTATCTGGCCAGTCGGCTCAAGGGGGCAGCCCGGTGGAGGCCGCCGAGGCGGGGCATCGGTTGGCGAGCCAGGTCATTCAAGTTCCGGGAGCACTGATCCCCAAATCTTGAAATACCATCCCAATGTAGGAGCTGCCGAAGGCTGCGATCTTTTGATTTTGATTTTGATTTTCAAGATCAAGATCAAGATCAAGATCAAAAGATCGCAGCCTTCGGCAGCTCCTACAGGTCGATCATTACCGATCAATCCCGATAAAACACCTGCACCAGGTGATACCCGAACTTGCTCTTGATCGGCCCATGCACCACCCGCAGCGGTTTTTTGAAGATCACCGCGTCAATCACCCCAACCATCTGTCCCGGCCGCACTTCGCCCAAATCGCCGCCGCGCTTGCCGGACGGGCAGGTGGAGTACTTTTTGGCCAGCACATCGAAGGCTTCGCCCTTGGCGATGCGTTGTTTGAGCTGCTCGGCTTCTTCCGAGGTTTTCACCAGAATATGGCGGGCTTGAGCTTTCATGAGGCAGGTACCTTGCAACGGTGATGACAGCGGGGCGCGGGATTATGCCTCAACTCACTCCGGTTGGCCGATCATCGTGCGAATCTTGTTGGCCAGCAGATCGATGGAAAACGGTTTGGCGACCATGTCCATGCCTTCCTCCAGGAAACCCTGGCGTTCGGCGGCTTTCTCCGCGTAACCGGTCATAAACAACACTTTGAGGTTCGGGCGATATTGACGGGCGATTTCCGCCAGTTGCCGGCCATTCATCCCCGGCAGGCCGACGTCGGTCACCAACAGGTCCACTCGCAAGTCGGACTCGAGCAAGGGCAGGGCAGCCCTGGCGTCTTCGGCTTCATGGGCGTGATAGCCCAGCTCATTGAGCAAGTCGAGTACCAGCATGCGCACCGCCGGATCGTCTTCCACCAGCACGACCGTTTCACCGGCAATCGCCGAGGGTGCGTCGCCAGTCACCGGCAGTAGCGTGTCTTGCGGCGCACCGAGGTGCAGCCGTGGCAAATACAGGCGCACGCAGGTCCCTTGGCCCGGCAGGCTGTCGAGGCTGACATGCCCGCCCGACTGCTGGGCAAAGCCGTAGATCATCGACAACCCCAGGCCCGTGCCCTGGCCGATGGGTTTGGTGGTGAAGAATGGATCGAACGCCTTGGCCAGCACTGACGACGTCATGCCGGTGCCGTTGTCGCTGACGGCAATCATCATATAGTCCCCGGCCTTGACGGCTTCGAGCAGCGTGCTGTCGCTGCCGTCGAGGTAGACGTTGGCCGTTTCGATCAGCAACCGGCCGCCATCGGGCATCGCGTCCCTGGCGTTGATCACCAGGTTGAGCAGGGCGTTTTCCAGTTGGCTGACGTCAGTACTGACCGACCATACATCGTCGGCCAGTTGCAGCTTGAGCTCGATATGATCGCCCTTGGTGCGGCTGAGCAGGTCTTCGAGCGAATGAATCAACTCATTGGCGTTCAGCGGTTTGCGGTCCAGCGACTGACGGCGGGAGAACGCCAGCAGGCGGTGCGTCAGGGCCGCTGCCCGGTTGGCGGAGGATACCGCCGCTTCGGTGAAACGGCCGATCTCGGCGGTGCGCCCATCGGCTATGTAGCGCTGCATCAGGTCGAGACTGCCGATAATTCCGGTGAGCATGTTGTTGAAGTCGTGGGCAATACCGCCGGTGAGCTGACCCACCGCTTCCATCTTTTGGGCATGGCGCAACGCATCTTCGGCCCGCTCGCGCTCGAACATCTCGTTTTGCAGGCGTTGATTGGCCTCGGCCAATTGTTGCGTACGGGCGATCACGCGCTCTTCGAGGGTTTCATTGAGGTTGCGCAGGGCTTCTTCGGTTTCTTTACGCTCGGTTTCATCGATCACGAAGATATAGAAACCGTTGACCGCGCCGTCTGGGCCGTGTCGTGGCAAGTAATTCATCAGGGCATTGCGGATACTGCCGTCCCGGTGCGGGGTGTCGATACTGAACGAGCAGGGCCGGCCTGCCAGCGCCTCGGCAACGTAGTGGGCGCGCATGGAATAGTTCTCGTCACCGAGCACTTCATGGATGGTTTTGCCAAACAGCTCCTGAGGCGTCAGGCCATACCAGTCGAGGTACGCGGCGTTGTTCAGGCGGAAGCGTTCCTCGCGGTCGACGTAGCTGATCAGGATCGGCATGGCGTTGATGATCAACTGCAGCTCGGTCTGGCTCTGGCGCAAGGCTTGTTCGGTGTGTTTGCGTTCAGTCAGGTCGAGGGCTGCGCCGAGAAAGCGCATCGGCCGACCGTGGTGGTCTTTGTAGCAACGACCCGGGCAAACACCCAGCGCAACTGGCCGTCGGGTTGCAGCAAGCGATATTCCTCGGCGTACTCGGTGCCGTGGGTGATGCAATGCTTGATGCTGCGGGCAATCATCGCCCGGTCTTGCGGGTGGACGCCTTGCAGGTAATCGCTGATCGGCAACCGGGTGGCCATGGCCGGGTCGACACCGTGCAGTTGCGCGAAGTGGGCGTCGGCGATGAAGCGGTCTTCGCCTATGTCCCAGTCCCAGGTGCCGACCGCATCGGTCGCGGCCAGGGCCAGTTGCAGACGCTGTTCGGTTTCGTGCTGGGCCTTGAGGCTGGCGGCGGAGCGTTGTTCGAGTTCGAGGGCAATGCGCCGCCGTTCGTTGGTTTCGATGGCGGTCACCAGAATCCCGGCCACTTGAGCGCTTTCATCGCGGATCGGACTGTAGGTCAAGTCCAGCCAGAAGTCGGAGTCACGCCCGTCGCGCTGCAAGGTAAAGCGTTGTTCGCTGTAGGTCCGCACCTGGCCTTGCAGGACGGCGCTGTAGATCGGGTCGGTAAAGTCTTTTAATTCTGGCCAAGTCTGGTGCGCCGGCTGTCCGAAAGCATGAGGATGCTTGTTGCCCGCCAGCAGGGCGAAGCCGTCGTTGTAGATCTGCGTGAGCTGCGGGCCCCACAGCAAGAGCATGGGCATGGGCGAGTGAATCACGATGTCCACCGCGGTTCGCAAGCTCTGCGGCCAGGTACTGGCGGCGCCCAAAGGGCTGCGGCGCCAGTCCAGTCGGGCCATCAGGGCCTGGGCATCGCTGCCGGTCGGTGATGCGTTCATCAAGATGTCCTGCACGTAAGTCGGTGTGGCTGCGTCTACTATCCTTGCTAGGCGGTAGACGCTGGATGGCCCGATGCGTCACTGTCTCGGGTCACATCTGTTCATTGAATGCTTCGCGGGTGTTTTTTGCCATGGAAATCGATGTGCTGTTGCGGCAACTGGCGAGCCAGGAGGGCTCCGATCTTTACCTGTCCACCGGCGCGCCACCCAGTGCTCGGTTCGACGGTGTGCTCAAATCCTTGTCTGATCAACGGTTCAAGCCGGGGAAATCGCCGCCATCGCCGCGTCCATCATGGACGCCGAACAGCGATTGGAGTTCGAGCGAGAACTGGAAATGAACCTGGCCATCTCCCTGGCCGGGGTCGGACGTTTCCGGGTCAACATCTTCAAGCAACGCAATGACGTATCGATCGTTGCGCGCAACATCAAACTCGACATCCCGCGCTTCGAAGACCTCAACCTGCCGCCCGTGCTGCTCGACACCGTGATGCTCAAGCAAGGACTAATGCTGTTCGTCGGCGCGACCGACTCGGGCAAGTCCACGTCCCTGGCGGCTTTGATCGATTACCGCAACCGCCACAGCAGCGGCCATATCATCACCATTGAAGACCCGGTGGAATATATCCATCGCCACAAGAAATCGATCATCAACCAGCGGGAAGTCGGCGTCGATACCCGCAGTTTTCATACGGCATTGAAAAATACCCTGCGCCAGGCACCTGATGTGGTGCTGATCGGCGAAATTCGCGACCGCGAAACCATGGAGCATGCCCTGACGTTTGCCGATACTGGCCATCTGGTGATCTCCACGTTGCATGCCCACAACGCCAACCAGGCGCTGGACCGCATTATCAATTTCTTCCCGCAGGAGCGCCGGGAGCAACTGCTGCATGACCTGGCCAACAACCTCAAGGCCTTCGTTTCCCAGCGGCTGGTGCGCACTCGCGATGGTCAACGCCGGGCGGCGGTGGAAGTGATGCTGGGGACGCCGACCATTGCCGACTTGATCCGGCGCAATGAGTTTGATGAGCTCAAGGGGATCATGGAAAAGTCGGTGGAACTGGGGATGCAGACGTTTGACGGGGCGCTTTACGCGTTGGTTGTGGAGGGTGCGATTAGCGAAGACGAAGCATTGAAACATGCGGATTCGCTGAACAACTTGCGGCTGCGATTGAAGTTGCATGCCGATGCATTACCGGGCCCACAGCCACCGTCCGGCGAATGGGGCCTCCTGGACTGACACCGTTCCCCATCTGCATGGGGACCCATGGCCTGACACAAATCCCAATGGAGCTGCCGCAGGCTGCGATCTTTTGATTTTGTTTTTGATTTTAAGAAGCAAGATCAAAAGATCGCAGCCTGCGGCAGCTCCTACGGGGGGATTGTGTTTCAGTCATTGAGTTCGTGGCGGTTTCGGAAATGCTCGAGGGCTTCGGGATTGGCCAAGGCATCGGTGTTTTTCACTGGTTGCCCATGCACCACATTCCTTACCGCCAACTCCACCACCTTGCCGCTGATGGTGCGCGGAATGTCCGTCACCGCCAGGATCTTCGCCGGCACATGCCGAGGCGTGGTGTTGGCGCGGATCACCTGGCGAATCTGCTGCTGCAGTGATTCATCAAGAACGATGCCGTCCTTCAACCGCACGAACAGCACCACCCGCACGTCATCCTGCCACTGCTGACCGATGGCCACGCTGTCCAGCACCTGCGGCACTTTTTCCACCTGCCGGTAGATTTCCGCCGTGCCAATGCGCACGCCGCCAGGGTTGAGCACGGCGTCGGAACGCCCGTGAATCATCATTGCACCGTGTGGCAATTGCTCGGCGTAGTCGCCTTGAGCCCAGACGCCGGGGAACTGGCTGAAATACGAGGCGCGGAGTTTTTCGCCAGTCGGGTCGTTCCATAAGCCGATGGGCATCGCCGGAAAGTGCCGCGTGCACACCAACTCACCTTTTTCGCCGATCACCGCTTGGCCTGCATCGTTCCAGACCTCGACCGCCATGCCGAGGCTCTTGCCCATCATCTCGCTGCGCCGCACCACAGACATCGGATTGCCATTGACGAAGCACGAGACGATATCGGTGCCGCCGGACATCGAGGCCAGGCACACGTCCGGTTTGAAGTCGCGATAGACGAAATCGTAACTCTGCGGTGACAACGCCGAACCGGTGCAGAGCATGGTTTTCAGGCTGCTCAAGCCGTGGCTCAGTCGAGGTTTCAGGGCGCTGCCTTCCAGGGTCGCAAGGAACTTGGGACTGGTGCCGAAGACGTTGATGCGCTCGTCGTCGATCAGGTCGACCAAACGTTCAGGGCCTGGATGAAACGGTGAGCCGTCGTACAACACGATGGCGCTGCCGACCGCCAGGGCCGAGACCAGCCAGTTCCACATCATCCAGCCGCAGGTGGTGTAGTAGAACCATGCGGCTGCCGGGGCCGAGATCGCAATGCAAGCCGTGTTCCTTGAGGTGTTGCAGCAACACGCCACCGGTGCTGTGGATGATGCACTTCGGCACGCCAGTGGTGCCGCTGGAATAGAGGATGTACAGCGGATGGGCGAACGGCACGGCAATGAAATCCGGTTCACCGCCGGCTTCGTAAAAGTCTTCCCAAAGCGTCACGTTGGCTCGGCTGCGGAAGTCTTCGATGTGCGCCTGTGGCAGTGCGTAAGGCACGACGATCAACTGCTGCAAGGTTGGCAGCCGTTCGAGGATTTCGTTGACCTTGGCGCGCTGGTCGATCTCTTTGCCGGCATAGCGATAACCGGCGCAGGTGAGCAGTACCTTCGGCTCGATCTGGCCGAAACGGTCGATCACCCCTTGGGTGCCGAAGTCCGGCGAAGAACAGGACCAGATCGCCCCGAGGCTGGTGGTGGCGAGCATCGCGACCAGGGTTTGCCAGGTGTTGGGCATGCACGCTGCGACCCGGTCGCCCTGGCCGACACCGGCGGCTTTCAAACTGTTCTGGAAACCGGCGACATGGCTGGCCAGTTCGGCCCAGGTCAGTTGTTCGCGCTGACCGTTTTCCGCCACGGCGACCACCGCCACGGCGTCGTCACGACGCCGCAGCAAGTGTTCGGCGAAGTTCAGTGTTGCGCCGGGGAACCATTCGGCGCTGGGCATGCGCGGGCCTTCACGCAGCACCGCGTCGGGTTGTGCGTGAAAACGGATATCGAAGACATCGACGATGGCCTGCCAGAACGCCTCCCGCTGATCGATGGACCATTGGTGCAGGGCAGGGTAGTCGTCGATCTTGAGGTGATGTCGCTGATTGATGAAGCGCCGAAAGGCCTCCATGCGGGTCTTGCCGATGCGCTCGGCGCTGGGTTGCCAGAGGATGTCGGACATGGTTTGCCTCTTCTTGTTGGCGAGTGCTGCGCACTCGATCGCGGGCAAGCCTTGCTCCTACAGGTTCGGTGCGCTCTTGTAGAAGCAAGGCTTGCCCGCGATGAACGATAACGCGGTCTAGTGGCGGGTTACTGCGCCAACCACCCACCATCAATATTCCACGCTGCACCGCGCACCTGGCTGCCGGCCTCGCTGCACAAAAACAGCACCAGTTCACCCAGTTGCGGCGGCGTCACGAACTCAAGGGAAGGCTGCTTCTCGGCCAGCAAATCGTGTTGCGCCTGCTGCGGGTCGATCCCGGTGGCGGCGCGATCGTCGATCTGTTTCTGTACCAGCGGCGTCAGCACCCAGCCCGGGCAGATAGCGTTGCAGGTCACTTGGGTCGTCGCGGTTTCCAGGCCAACGACCTTGGTCAACCCGATCACCCCGTGCTTGGCCGCCACGTAGGCGGCTTTGCCCACCGAACCAACCTGGCCGTGAACCGAGGCGATGTTGATGATCCGTCCCCAATTCCTGGCGCGCATGCGCGGCAGGCACAGGCGCGTGCTGTGGAATACCGACGACAGGTTGATCGCGATGATCGAATCCCAGCGCTCTACGGGAAAGTCTTCCACCGCCGCCACGTGCTGGATGCCGGCGTTGTTCACCAGGATGTCGATGCCCCCGAACTCATGCTCGGCGTAGGCAATCATCTCGGCGATTTGCTCGGGGTTGCTCACATCGGCCGGGTGATGGCCAACCTTGCCGCCAAACTGTTGCACTTGGGCAATCACCTTGGACGCATCGCCGAATCCGTTGAGGACCACGTTGGCCCCAGCCTTGGCCAGGCTGAGGGCGATGCCCAGGCCGATGCCGCTGGTGGAGCCGGTGACTAATGCGGTTTTGCCTGTAAGAGTCGTCATGAATGCCTCACACAATGCCAGTGGCGTAGAAAGTACCGATGACCACGAAAACCGCCAGGGTCTTGATGATCGTAATACAGAAAATGTCTTTGTAGGCTTCGCGGTGCGTCAGGCCGGTCACTGCCAGCAAGGTAATCACCGCGCCGTTGTGCGGCAGGGTGTCCATGCCGCCACTCGCCATCGCGGCGACCCGGTGGAGCACTTCCAGCGGAATGTTGGCCGCGTGGGCCGCGCTGATAAATTGCTCCGACATCGCCGCCAAGGCGATGCTCATGCCGCCCGATGCGGATCCGGTGATGCCGGCCAGCAAGGTCACGGTAATGGCTTCGTTGACCAGCGGATTGGGGATGCTTTTCAGCCAGTCGGCCAGTACCAGGAAGCCCGGCAGCGAGGCGATCACCGCACCAAAGCCGTATTCCGAAGCGGTGTTCATCGCCGCCAGCAATGCGCCGCTGACCGCACTTTTACTGCCTTCGGCCAACTTGCTGCGAATCGCCTGGAAGCCGAACGCCAGCACCATGATGATGCCGATCAACAACGCGGCTTGAACGGCCCAGATCGCGGTGAGCTTAGCGATCTCGGTGGTCACCGGCGTAGCCATGCCCGGCAGCGCGAGTGTATGGGTCTTGCCGTACCACAGCGGAATCCAGTGGGTGAACAGCAGGTTCATGACGCCGACCATCAACAGCGGCGACAGCGCGATCCACGGGTTCGGCAGCTTGATATCTGCAGCAGTTTCCGGCTCGTTACGCAGTTCGGTGCCGTAGCCTTCGCCAGCCCGCAGGGCTTTGTTGCGTTGGCGCTGGAGGAACAGCATGCCGGTGCAGAACACGAAAATCGTCCCGATCAACCCCAGCCACGGCGCGGCCCAGGCAGTGGTGTTGAAGAAGGTGCTGGGGATGATGTTCTGGATTTGCGGAGTGCCGGGCAGGGCGTCCATGGTGAAGGAAAACGCGCCGAGGGCGATGGTCGCCGGGATCAGCCGTTTGGGGATGTCGCTCTGGCGGAACATCTCGGCTGCAAACGGATAAACCGCGAACACCACCACAAACAGCGACACGCCACCGTAAGTCAGCAGGGCGCAGACCAACACGATCACCAGCATCGCCTGGCGGGTACCGAGCAAGCGAATGGCCGCCGCGACGATTGAGCGCGAGAAACCCGACAGCTCAATCAACTTGCCGAACACCGCACCGAGCAGGAACACCGGGAAATACAGTTTGATGAAGCCGACCATTTTCTCCATGAACACCCCGGTGAACGTGGGGGCGACGGCGGAAGGATCGGTGAGCAGGACAGCGCCGAGGGCGGCAATCGGGGCAAAGAGGATAACGCTGTAGCCACGGTAAGCAGCCAGCATCAGCAGCGCAAGGGCTGCCAAGGCAATGATCACACTCATGGGTGTGTCTCCTGGAATTGTTATTTTTGTAGGGTGAATCTTTTGTGGGAGAGGGCTTTAGCGGGAATCGTGCCAGATTATTAACTTATTGAAATATAAGGATATTGTTGTTTTTTAAAACGAGTTTGCTAATTTTTGTCTCTATTTTGAGATTTTTGCTGATCTGGCGGACGCCTTCGCGGGCAAGCCTCGCTCCCACGGGTTCGTGTTGTTCGCGAGTGATCGCAAACCTGTAGGAGCGAGGCTTGCCCGCGAAGAGGTCCTGTCTACTAATAGAGATATGTATCTCTTTATGGAGACTCGGCAATCCCCAACGCCACCATCTTCTTGTACAAGGTCGACCGCCCAAGCCCCAGTCGCGCCGCCGCTTCAATCACCTTCCCCCCGCATTGCACAAGGGTGGTCTCGATCAACTGCCGATCAAACCGCTCCCGAGCCTCACTGAACGTCTCCTGGCCATCCGCCTCGATCACCGGGCTCGTCCCACGCTCAACCGGCGTGAAAGTGCCAATCGCCGCCCGGATATCGGCTTTGTTCAACATCAAGTCATCGCTGAGCAACGCTGCGCGTTCCAGCACATTGCGCAACTCGCGAATGTTCCCCGGCCAGGCGTGTTGACCCAGCAACTCCTGCGCCTCGCGGTTCAGCTCATGCTGACTGCGCAGTTCTTCAAGGATCGCTTCGCTCAAGGCCGGAATATCGTCGAGCCGGTCACGCAACGGCGGAACCTGGATCGGCAGCACGTTGAGGCGGTAGTACAAATCTGCACGAAATTCGCCGCGTTTGATCGCCGCTTCCAGATTCGTGGAGGTGGCGGCAATTACCCGCACATCGCTCTGGATCACTTCATTTGAACCCACCGGCTCGAATTCTTTTTCCTGCAACACCCTCAGCAACTTGCTTTGCAGGGGCAAAGGCATGTCGCCGATCTCGTCGAGAAACAACGTGCCACCCTGAGCGATCTGCAGCTTGCCGACCCGGCCTTTGCGGTCCGCGCCGGTAAACGCGCCGGGTGCGGTGCCGAAGAACTCCGCTTCCAGTAATGATTCGGGAATCGCCGCGCTATTAATGCTGACAAACGCCTTGTGTGCCCGTGGCGAAGCGCCGTGGATCGCCTGGGCCAGCAGCTCTTTGCCGGTGCCGGTTTCACCGAGCAGCAACACCGGTGATTCGGCGCTGGCACTGCGCCGCGCCCGACGTTTGACTTCCAGGCTGGCGGCGCTGGTACCAATGAAATGCGCGAAGTTGTACTTGGTCTGCCGCGCGCGCAGCAGGGAGCGGGTCGAGGCCAGTTCTTCCTGCATGCTCAGGTAGCGCTTGAGCATTGGCGACAGGCTGCGCAATTCGTCGAACAACGCGAAGCCGATGGCGCCGATCACCGCGCCGGCATCGTCATGAATCGGTAGGCGCATCACCACCAGCGGTTCTTTGGGGGTGTCCTGCATGTCCAGCAGGATCGGCCGGCCAGTGCGCACCACCTCGCGCAGCAGGCTGCCGGGGATCACGCTTTCACAGGGCTTGCCGATTGCGACTTCTGCCGATTCCAGGCCAAAGCGCCGGGCGTAGCGTTCGTTCATCCAGACGATATTGGCGTCGCGATCAACAATCACCGTGCCTTCGCTCGATTGCTCGATGATTTCGAACAACGAACGGATCGCCAGCATACGCACGCGCTGGTAGTCCTTGAGGCTTTCGGTGGTGTTCATGTTTGTCGTGTCCAGAAGTTGTGTTATCTGTGCGGGCGTCTTCGCGAGCAGGCTCGCTCCCACATTTGAAATGCATTCCAATGTGGGAGCGAGCCTGCTCGCGAAGGCCGCGCATCGGTTTCAAGGCTTAGCCTGGATGCGCCGCCGCCAACAGCTCTTTGGTATACGGATGCTGCGGCGAATCGAACACATCGTGGCTGGCGCCGCTTTCCACCACTTTGCCATCCTTGATCACGATCATGTCGTGGGCCAGCGCTCGCACCACCGCCAGATCATGGCTGATAAACAGGTACGTCAGGCCATGCTTTTGCTGGAGGTCGCGGAGTAGGGCGACCACTTGTTTTTGCACGGTGCGGTCCAGTGCCGAGGTCGGTTCATCCAGCAGGATCAGCGCCGGCTTGAGCACCAGTGCCCGGGCGATGGCGATGCGCTGCCGTTGGCCGCCGGAGAATTCGTGGGGATAGCGGTGGCGGCTTTGCGGGTCGAGGCCGACTTCTTCCAGCGCCCGAATCACTTCGGCTTTGCATTCCTCGGTGCTCAGTTGGCTATGCACCTCCAGCCCTTCGCTAATGATCTGCGCCACGGACATCCGGGGGCTCAAGCTGCCGAAGGGGTCCTGGAACACCACCTGCATCTTCTTGCGCCACGGCCGCAGTTGCTTTTGCGTGAGACCGTCCAGTGCCTGGCCTTGAAAACGAATGCTGCCTTCGGAGTCGAGCAAGCGCAGGATCGCCTGACCGAGGGTGGACTTGCCGGAACCCGACTCGCCAACGATGCCCAGGGTCTTGCCACGTTGGACATTCAGGCTGATGCCATCCACCGCGTGTAAATAGGTCTTGCGTTGGAACAGCCCGCCGCCAATGGCGAACCGTACTTGCAGGTTGTCGACCTCCAGCACCTTCTCGCGCTCGTCCCGGGGCAAGGCTTCGCCTTCAGGCTCAGCGTTCAGCAGCACGCAGCTATAAGGGTGCTTCGGTTCGGTGAACAGCGTTTCGCAAGAGGCCTGTTCGACGATTTCCCCGGCCTTCATCACGCACACGCGCTGGGCGATGCTGCGCACCAGATTGAGGTCATGACTGATCAGCAGCAGCGACATGCCGAGCCGTTGTTGCAAGGACTTGAGCAACAGCAGGATCTTGCGCTGTACCGTCACATCCAGCGCCGTGGTCGGCTCGTCGGCGATCAGCAGTTCTGGTTCACAGGCCAGGGCCATGGCGATCATCACCCGTTGCCGTTGGCCGCCGGACAGTTGATGGGGGTAGGCCTTGAGCCGCTCCTTGGGTTTCTGGATGCCGACCAGTTCCAGCAGTTCAAGAATTCGCGCTTGCGCCACTTTGCCGGCCAGGCCTTTGTGCACCAGCAAGGTTTCGCCGATCTGCTTTTCGATGCTGTGCAGCGGGTTCAGGGAGGTCATCGGTTCCTGAAAGATCATCGCGATCCGGTTGCCGCGTAACTGACGCAAGACCTTGGCATCGGAACCGACCAGTTCCTGGCTGCGATAACGAATGCTGCCCGTGGTTTCGGTGCCCAGTTTGGGCAGCAGTTGCAGGATCGAATGGGCCGTCACCGATTTGCCCGAGCCCGACTCGCCCACCAGTGCCAGACACTCGCCGGGGCGGATGTCCAGGCACAGGTTGCGCACCACGGTCTGGCCACTGAAGGCCACGTTGAGATCACGGATTTCGATCAGGTTGTCATTCATATCAATCGCCCGGCTCATAGTCGTGGATCAGGATCTTGGGTCGAAGGCATCACGCAATGCCTCGCCGATGAACACCAGTAAAGACAGAATCAGCGCCAGGGTGAAAAATGCCGTCAGGCCCAGCCATGGCGCTTGCAGGTTCTGCTTGCCCTGGCCGATCAGTTCGCCCAATGAAGCGCTGCCTGCGGGCATGCCGAAGCCGAGAAAGTCCAGGGCCGTCAGGGTTGAAATCGCGCCGGTGAGGATGAACGGCAAGTAGCTCAGCGTTGCGTTCATGGCGTTTGGCAATATGTGCCGCACGATCACTTTGCGGTCGCTCAAGCCCAGGGCCCGGGCGGCTTTGACATATTCCAGGTTACGTCCGCGCAGAAACTCGGCGCGCACCACGTCCACCAGGGCCAGCCAGGAAAACAGCGCCATGATCCCCAGCAGCCACCAGAAATTCGGCTCGACGAACCCCGACAGAATGATCAGAAGATAAAGCACCGGCAGCCCGGACCAGACTTCCAGCAAGCGCTGGCCCAGCAAATCGACCCAGCCGCCGTAATAGCCTTGCAGCGCGCCGGCGGCAATGCCGATCAACGCACTGACAAACGTCAGTATCAAGGCAAACAGAATGGACACCCGAGCGCCAAAAATCACTCGGGCCAACACGTCTCGCGCCTGGTCGTCGGTGCCCAGCCAGTTGACCTTCGTCGGCGGGCTCGGCGCGGGTTTGTTCAGGTCGTAGTTAGGCGTGTCGTCGCTGAACGGGATTGGCGGGAACAGCAGCCAGCCGCCGTCCTTGCGGATCAGCTTCTGTACGTAATCGCTGCGGTAGTCGGCCTGGAACGGCAGTTGCCCGCCGAACTCCTGCTCGGTGTAGCGCTTGAATGCGGGGAAGTACAACGAGTCCTGGTAACTGACGATCAGCGGCTTGTCGTTGGCGATCAACTCGCCACCGAGGGTCAGCAGGAACAACCCGATAAACAGCCACAGCGACCACCAGCCACGGCGGTTTTTCTTGAACCGTTCAAAACGGCGCCGGCCCAGCGGCGAGAGCTTGAACATCAGGCGTTCCTCGCGGCGAAGTCGATGCGCGGGTCGACCAGGGTGTAGCAGAGGTCGCCGACCAGTTTTATCAAGAGACCGAACAGGGTGAAGATGAACAACGAACCAAACACCACCGGATAATCCCGCGATACAGCGGCTTCATAGCTCATGCGGCCGAGTCCATCGAGGGAGAAAATAACTTCGATCAGCAACGAGCCGGCGAAGAACACGCTGATAAACGCCTGGGGAATCCCGGACACCACCAGCAACATCGCGTTGCGAAACACATGGCCGTACAGCACCCGGCGTTCGCTCAAGCCTTTGGCTCGGGCGGTGACCACGTATTGGCGGGTGATTTCGTTGAGGAAGGAGTTTTTGGTCAGGATGGTCAGGGTGGCGAACCCGCCAATCACCAGCGCCGTAACCGGTAATACCAGGTGCCAGAAGTAATCGGCGATTTTGCCCACGCTCGACAGCGACTCGAAGTTGTCCGAGACCAGACCGCGCACCGGGAACCAGTTCAGCGATGTGCCACCGGCAAACACCACGATCAGGAACATGGCGAACAGGAACGCCGGCATGGCGTAGCCGATGATGATTGCGGTGCTGCTCCAGATATCGAAATGGCTGCCGTGGTGCACGGCCTTGCGAATCCCCAGCGGAATCGACACCAGGTAAGTGATCAGCGTGGCCCAGAGGCCGAGGGAAATGGTCACCGGCATTTTTTCCAGGATCAGGTCGGTAACCGTGGCGCCGCGGAAGAAGCTCTTGCCAAAGTCCAGTCGCGCGTAGCTTTTAAGCATCAGCCACAGGCGTTCCGGTGCCGGTTTGTCGAAACCGTATTGTTTTTCGATCTCTTTGATCAGTTGCGGATCGAGGCCTCGGCTGGCGCGGGAACTGCCGTGCAGGGTCTCGCCTGCGCCTGCGCCGATGCTGGCGCCGCCGATGCCTTGCAAGTGCGCGATCGCCTGTTCCACCGGGCCACCGGGGGCGGCCTGGACGATGACGAAGTTGACCAGGAGAATGATGACCAGCGTCGGAATAATCAGCAGCAGGCGCCGCAGTATGTAAGCCCACATCAGCGTGGCCCTCCGGATTTGCCGCGTTTGATCAGTTCGGCGGTCATCTGTTGGTTGGTGAGGGGGGAGGTGCTCACTTCCCACCAGCTCTCGATGGCTTCGTCGTTGCTGGCTTGCACGCTGGGAATGCCGAAGCGATTCCACCACACGGTCGAACTGCCGGGCGGGTAATAGTTGGGAATCCAGTAGTAGTTCCATTGCAGTACCCGGTCCAGGGCATGGGCGTAGCGCAGCATGTCGGCCTGGGTGGTGGCGCGGACCAGGCCGCTGACCAGCGTATCGACCGCCGGGTTCTTCAGCACCATGTAGTTGTTGGCGCCGGGATCGTTGGCCGCGGACGAACCGAAGTAGTTGACCAGTTCGCTACCGGGGAGGTGGTCACCGGGTAACCGGTGATGACCATGTCGTAGTCTCTGGACATCAGGCGGTTGACGTACTGGGACGAGTCGATGCGCCGAATGTTGAGGTCGATGCCGATCTGTTTCAGCGTGCGCTTGTACGGCAACAGCAGTCGGTCGATGCCGTTCTGGCTGGTGAGGAAGGTAAAGCTCAGTGGCTCGCCCTGGGCATTCACCAGTTGATCGCCGTCGGGTTTCCAGCCGGCCTGTTCAAGCAGGGCCAGGGCCTGCAATTGTTTGTCGCGGATATTGCCGCTGCCGTCAGTCTTCGGTGCTTCGAAGACCTGGGTGAAGACTTCGTCGGGAATCTGCCCGCGCAACGGTTCGAGGATCGCCAGTTCAGCAGCATCCGGAAGCTTGCGCGCTGCGAGGTCGGTATTGGAAAAGAAGCTCTGCTGGCGGATGTACAGGTCGCGCATCATCTGCCGGTTGCTCCACTCGAAATCCCAGAGCATGGCCAGGGCCTGGCGGACACGGCGGTCCTGGAACATCGGGTTTTGCAGGTTGAACACGAAGCCTTGGGCGGTTTGCGGTGCTTCGGTGGCCAAGTGAGCCTTTTGCAGGCGACCGTCGCTCAGGGCCGGGCTTTCGTAGCCGATGGAGTAACCGGTGGCGGAGAACTCGCGGTTGTAGTCGTAGGCGCCGCCGCGCAGTACCTGGCGGGCGACGTCGGTATCGCCGAAGTACTCGAGGCTGAAATGATCGAAGTTGTATAAGCCGCGGCTGACCGGCAGGTCCTTGCCCCACCAGTCGGCGTTGCGTTCAAACGTGATGCTGCGTCCGGCATCGACTTTGCTCACTCGATACGGGCCGCTGCCCAGAGGTGGCTCGTAACCACCGCCGCTGGCGAAGTCGCGGGTTTTCCACCAGTGCTCGGGAAACACCGGCAATGTCGCGATGTCCAGGGGAAGGGTACGGTTTTCGTTGCTCTTGAAGTCGAACCGAACGGTTGATGGCGACTCGACTTCGACGCCTTTGACGTCGGCGAACTGGGTGCGATAGCGCAGGCTGCCCTGGGTCATCAGCAGGTCGAAGGTGTAGCGCACGTCCTCGGCGGTGATTGGCGTGCCGTCGGCGAAACGGGCCTTGGGGTTCAGGTAGAAACGCAGGGACAGCCCGTCCTCGGCACGCTCCATCTTCTGTGCCACCAGGCCATACACGGTATAGGGTTCATCGAGCGAGCGCTGAGCCAGGGGTGAATAGAGCAGGCCGTCAATCTGGGTCACGCCGATACCCTTGTCGATGTAGGGCAGGACATGGTCGAAATGGCCGATTTCAATGGCCGAGCGCCGCATTGTTCCACCCTTGGGGGCTTGCGGGTTGGTGTAGGTGAAATGACTGAAACCCGCGGGATATTTCGCCGGCTCGCCATACACGGTCAACGCGTGTTGCGGTGCTGCATTCACACCGGCGGCACCCAATAGCAGTGCCACGGCAGTGAATATCAAAGTGGGGAAAACCAGTCGCATTGTCAGCCTTAGAGCCGGGTAATCGATAACTACAATTTGTACGCTAGCGGCGCGTCACTCGCCAGCCGAATCATCTTGCCAAAACACAACGGCCCACCAAAAGGCGGGCCGTTGTGCAGATAACGCAGGCGACAGATCAGTCCTGGCGGCTGGTCACTTCCAGCAGGTGATAACCAAACTGGGTTTTGACCGGGCCTTGCACCACGTTGATCGGTGCGCTGAAGACCACGGTGTCGAATTCCTTGACCATCTGGCCCGGGCCGAACGAACCCAGGTCACCGCCCTGACGGCTGGACGGGCAAGTGGAGTTGGCCTTGGCAACGTCGGCGAAATCAGCGCCGCCTTCGATCTGGGCTTTGAGTTCGTTGCACTTGGCTTCGCTGGCAACAAGGATGTGACGGGCAGTGGCTTTGGCCATGGGGAAATTCTCCATTCAATGTTCAGTAAAGTGCTGAGCCTACCGGATTCAGTGGCCTATTTCTTCTCAAAGTTCCATCGCAGGCGGGCGAGCGATAAAGGATGGTCTTCGATCCGTTAAGCCAAACGCAATCTGCTACAAAGAGCGTGTGTCACCTGAGATCTTCTTAACTGATCGGCATCAGGGCTTAAAGGCCGGCATTTCTCAAGCTCTCGGCGTGCAGCGCGCGGAAAAACTCCGCCCAGTCTTCGCTTGAAGACTGGAGTAAGCCGTTGGTCATGCTGGCCGTTGTGTACGGTGCCGTGTCCGAAGCCGGTCGGCCGCCTGGCGCAACAATTGGTCCGTGGCTGCCCAGCCGAGGCAGCCATCCGTTACCGATACTCCGTACTGCAAAGACGAACTCAACGCTTGGCAGCCTTCGAACAGATGACTTTCAATCATCATGCCGATCAGGGAATGATCACCGTGCAGGCGCTGTTCGAGCACGTCGTTGAACACTGCAGGCTGGCGTAACGGGTCTTTGCCGCTGTTGGCGTGACTGCAATCAACCATGATTCGTGTCGGGATCTTCAGTTTGCTCAGGTCGTGGTTGATCCGCGCGACGCTGTCACGGTCGTAGTTAGGTCCGCGATGCCCGCCGCGCAATACCAGGTGGGTATCCGGATTACCTGGGGTTTGAATGATTGCAGGATGCCCCTGGCTATCGACCCCGAAATGCCGATGGGGGTGAGCTGCCGAGCGCATCGCGTCGCTGGCGACCGTGACACCGCCATCGGTGCCGTTCTTGAAGCCCACTGGCATGTTCAGGCCACTGGCCATTTCCCGGTGGATCTGCGACTCGGTGGTACGTGCACCAATGGCGACCCAACTGAGCAAATCGTCGAAGTAGCCGGCGGCCATCGGTTGCAACAGTTCGGTGGCAATTGGCAAACCGAGGCAGAGCATTTCGCACATCAACTCGCGAGACAGGGTCAGACCACCGGCCATGTCATCGCTGCCATCAAGGCGCGGATCGTAGGCCAGGCCTTTCCAGCCAACCGTGGTGCGAGGCTTTTCGACGTAGGCACGCATCACCAGAAGCATTTCATCACTGACATCGGTGGCCAGGCGCGCAAGGTTAGCGGCGTATTCGAGTGCGGACTGCGGGTCGTGAATGGAGCAGGGGCCGACGATGACCAGCAGACGGGAGTCTTCACCGTTGAGGATCGCACGGACCGCATTGCGGTGGGCGGCGACTTGCTGGGTCAGGACGTTGCTGAGAGGCAATTGCTGTTTGAGTTGCAATGAGCTGGGCAGACGCAGGGTCAGCGCTTCATTGGCAGGGCTCAGGGTGGACAGTGGCAGAGCAGAGACGGACGAGTTCATATTCAGGCTTCCTGGGCTGGCAGCGGGTTCGTTCCCGCGTGCTCGGCCCTACTGGGGTGTTCGACAATTGGCCGGATTGGCTGCGTGTGTGTGCTTGCCACCTGTGGGTGACCGATCGGAGGCGGCAGGCTGTCCCGAGCGGAGGCTGGTAAATCGCCAGGCGGTAAAACTGTCGTAACGGTAATAAGTGGCATCGTTCATTTTCTAAATCCTCAGGTGTCTGGTGTGTCGCTAAAAATGTGCAGGGGCTGAAAAAACAAAACCCCCGGTCGGGAAGCCGACCGGGGGTTGAGAATTCTCTGGTGGCGACCCGTTTAAAGTGGGCGCCGTGTGGGTATCAGGCGCGCCAGTGGCTAAACCAATACCCAAAATAAAAGCTTGCCGGGGCACAAACGTCATTCGCCCGGGCAGCCGCCATCGAGCGCAGGGCGCTGACGGTACGAAGCTGTGAGAGGGCGTTGAACATGGTCTGTCTCCGATGAATGCACTGAGCTTACTAGAGGGCGGCAGGCGGATTCAATCAGAAAATACTATCGGGCACCGACAGTGTTTTCTATCGCTTCCGTGCCTGGAGGGTTGTGACACACTCTGCGTTTGGCCAACACGATGATCTTTGCGGAGCGTTGCATGGTTTTCGAACGACGTCCGGCGACGTCCCGGGATCTGGATTTCGCCCGAGACCTGACCTGTCAGAACATGTTGCACTATTACATTCAGCACGACCTTCTGTGGCTGGATGAGGCTTTTGATGTCGCCTGGGCCGGCCGGGAAAACTGGCTGATTATGCAGGGCGACGTTGCGGTGGGGTTTTTCAGCCTGAGTCGTGATGCCAAGGCCCTGTACATCCGCGAACTGCACATGGCTGAAGCCTTTCGGGGCAGGGCGCAGGTTCCTGGGCGATCGATCAGGTATGGGCCATGACCTGCGCGGAACGTAGGCCTGCCTTGCGCCTGACTGTTTTTAAAAATAATCCGGCGCAGGCGCTGTATCAGCGAAAGGGCTTGGAGGTGGTCGGCGAGGACGGGTATTTCCTGAGAATGCAGCGCGAAGTCGATGCCCCTCGTCGCTGAAACGCACAGACGGCAAGCTTTCAAAGATGAATTGAAACTTTTTATATGTCGCTTGCCGCTAGGTCTGCCAGTCGCTTTTTGCTAAGGTGTTCGGCAACTCAATACGACCATATCGCGAGGTGTCTGCTTGATTAGGGTGCTAGTAGTCGATGACCATGATCTCGTTCGTACAGGCATTACACGAATGCTGGCTGACATCGATGGCCTGCAAGTAGTCGGCCAGGCCGAGTCAGGGGAGGAATCCCTGGTCAAGGCGCGTGAGTTGAAACCCGATGTGGTTCTGATGGACGTCAAGATGCCCGGGATCGGCGGTCTTGAAGCCACGCGAAAATTGCTGCGCAGTCATCCCGACATCAAAGTTGTCGCGGTCACTGTGTGTGAAGAAGATCCGTTTCCTACACGGTTGCTGCAGGCCGGTGCGGCGGGTTATCTGACCAAGGGCGCAGGATTGCCGGAAATGGTCCAGGCTATTCGGCTGGTGTTTGCCGGGCAACGTTACATCAGCCCGCAAATCGCCCAGCAATTGGCGATCAAATCGTTCCAGCCGACCAACGATTCGCCTTTCGATGCCTTGTCAGAGCGTGAGATCCAGATCGCGTTGATGATTGTCGGCTGTCAGAAGGTTCAGATCATTTCCGACAAACTTTGCCTCTCGCCGAAAACCGTGAATACTTACCGTTACCGCATTTTCGAGAAGCTTTCGATCAGCAGCGACGTCGAACTGACGCTATTGGCGGTTCGTCACGGCATGGTTGATGCCAATCTCTGAAAATGACTGAAGTCTTCGATCCGAGTGCCTTCCTGTCGACCGTGAGCGGACGCCCCGGCGTCTATCGCATGTTCGACAGCGATGCACGCCTGCTTTACGTCGGCAAGGCCAAGAATCTCAAGAAGCGCCTGGCAAGTTATTTTCGAAAAGCCGGTCTTGCGCCCAAGACCGCCGCGCTGGTGGGCCGTATCGCCCAGATCGAAACCACGATCACGGCCAATGAGACCGAAGCCTTGTTGCTTGAGCAGACGCTGATCAAGGAATGGCGTCCGCCCTACAACATTCTGCTGCGTGACGACAAATCCTATCCTTACGTCTTTCTCTCGGATGGCCAGTTTCCGCGCTTGAGCATCCACCGCGGTGCAAAAAAGGCCAAGGGCAAGTATTTTGGCCCTTATCCAAGCGCGGGTGCCATTCGAGAAAGTCTGAGTTTGCTGCAAAAAACCTTTTTCGTTCGCCAGTGCGAAGACAGCTATTACAAGAACCGTACGCGGCCTTGCCTGCAATACCAGATCAAGCGCTGCAAGGCCCCGTGTGTCGGGCTGGTGGAGCCGCAGGTGTATGCCGAAGACGTACGGCACTCGGTGATGTTCCTTGAGGGGCGCAGCAACGCGCTGACGGACGAGCTGTCTGCCGGGATGGAGGAGGCTGCGATCAACCTCGAGTTTGAGCGCGCGGCTGAATTGCGAGACCAGATTTCATTGCTGCGCCGGGTTCAGGACCAGCAGAGCATGGAGGGCGGAACCGGCGATATCGATGTGATCGCCGCGTTCGTCAATCCGGGGGGCGCCTGTGTTCACTTGATCAGCGTGCGTGGCGGCCGGGTGCTGGGCAGCAAGAATTTCTTCCCGCAAGTCGGGATTGAAGAAGACGTATCCGAAGTCATGGCGGCATTTTTGGGCCAGTACTTCATCACCAGTCCCGAGCGGGATTTGCCGAGCGAACTGATCGTCAACGTGGTTCACGATGATTTTCCGGTCCTGATCGCCGCCATCGACGAACTGCGCGGTCGCGAATTGTCCATCAGCCACCGGGTACGCGGTACGCGAGCGCGCTGGCAGCAACTGGCGGTCACCAATGCCGAGCAAGCCTTAAGCGCGCGACTGGCCAATCGTCAGCATGTCGCCGCGCGTTTCGATGCTCTGGCGCAAGTACTGAACCTGGAGGAGCCACCACAGCGCCTTGAGTGTTATGACATCAGCCACTCCAGCGGTGAAGCCACTGTGGCATCCTGCGTGGTGTTCGGCCCGGAAGGCCCGATCAAGTCTGACTACCGCCGGTATAACATCGAGGGTGTGACACCAGGCGACGACTACGCTGCAATGCACCAGGCCCTGACCCGACGCTTCAGCAAACTGAAGGACGGCGAGGGCAAGTTGCCGGACATCCTGTTGGTGGACGGGGGCAAAGGTCAGCTGTCCATGGCCCGGGACGTACTCAATGAACTGGCAGTGCCTGATCTGATTCTGCTGGGCGTGGCCAAGGGCGCGACGCGCAAGGCCGGTTTCGAAACCTTGTACCTGAATGACGCTGCACATGAATTCACGCTGCGCGGTGATTCCCCCGCACTGCATTTGATCCAGCAGATTCGCGATGAGGCCCACCGTTTCGCCATTACCGGGCATCGGGCACGACGGGGTAAAACCCGTCGTACCTCAACGCTTGAAGGCGTTGCGGGCGTCGGGCCGACACGTCGGCGCGATTTGTTGAAACATTTTGGTGGATTGCAGGAGCTGTCTCGTGCCAGCATCGAAGAGATCGCCAAAGCACCCGGGATCAGTAAAAAGCTCGCTGAGTCGATTTATGCAAATCTGCACAGCGAGTAGAATGCCAACTCACCTCGTAGCCAGTTGTGCCGATGAATATCCCTAATCTGATTACCGTTCTACGCGTCCTGCTCATTCCGATCTTCATTTTACTGTTCTACCTGCCGTACCAGTGGAGCTATCTGGCTTCCAGTTCGGTCTTCGCATTCGCCGCAGCCACTGACTGGCTCGACGGATACCTGGCCCGTCGTCTGGAACAGAGCACGCCGTTCGGGGCCTTCCTCGATCCGGTGGCTGACAAATTGATGGTCGCCGTTGCGCTGGTATTGCTGGTGCAAGAACACGGCAACCTGTGGCTCACACTGCCGGCAGCGGTCATTATCGGTCGCGAGATTGTCGTCTCGGCGTTGCGAGAGTGGATGGCCGAACTCGGCGCCCGTGCTCACGTCGCCGTGTCGAACCTGGGCAAATGGAAAACCGCCGCGCAAATGCTGGCGCTGGTGATCCTACTGGCCAATCCATCGGACTTCAGCTTCTGGGTCCTGGTGGGTTACGCCTTGTTGCTGGTATCGGCAGGCCTGACATTGTGGTCAATGGTCCAGTATCTGCGGGCTGCCTGGCCGCATCTGAAGACCGACGTTGAAAAGAAATAAAACTTTTTTGAATCAAGGGGTTGACGGGGCTTCTGGATTCTATAGAATGCGCCACACCAAGACGCGGGAATAGCTCAGTTGGTAGAGCACGACCTTGCCAAGGTCGGGGTCGCGAGTTCGAGTCTCGTTTCCCGCTCCAAATATAGAAAAACGCCACTCAATGAGTGGCGTTTTTTTTTGCGCGTTATTTTATTGCCAGCATTGGAAAAAGAGGCTTCGGTCTCATTTGCAAATGCCCAAAAGGGTGTTGCAGGCGGGACGTCGGGGCCGTCTTGATCAGTATGGGCCTTCAGCTTTCAGCTTAGCCAGGGCCTGTTTGATGTGCCCGGAGTTCTCACCGATCATGTGAAGCGCGCCGCAGACATTGTCGCCAGTATCCGTCGTGCCTTGGCGCTCCACCATCAAGGTGAACGCCATCAAGGCCGCCTCTAAGGCGAGCTGGTTTTGGTACAGTCGCTCAAGGACATCAGGTAGCGAATATTCAGTGGGCATCGTTTCGACTCCGATCGAGTAACCGAGAGCGTAGCAGCGGGGGAGGGAAGACAGCCAAAGGCCCAAGGGCGGTGGATAGACGATTCAGCCAATCTGTAGCATCGACCGGTTGAATCCACACCTTAAAGCGGATACGTATGGGAAGGCGGCTGCACTCAGCACTGAAGTACTATCAGATAATGCTGCCTGACTATTTTAAAAAGAAGTTTGACGGTAACTGAACGGCGTTTCAGCCTCAGAGGCTATGTACCAGACTATCGAGCACTTCGGCGGTTGTGTCATCCAACGTAAATTCTGCTGATACGGTCACTCTAAGCTGCCGTGCTAAGCGGTATTCGCTGGGCGTGCAGTTAACGAACTGTTTGAAGGCGCGAGCGAAATAGGAGGGGTCCTTGAAGCCGGCCTCATAGCCGATGCTGGTAATAGGCATCTGGCTATTGTCGAGCAGTTGCTTGGCGAAGCTCATGCGTTTGTTCAGGATGTAGTCCGTAAAGCCAAGTCCATTGGCTTCCTTGAACAGGCGACTGAACCGAAATGTTGTCATGCCGCAGCGTTTCGCCAGGTCCCTCTGATCGATGCTATCCCGAAAGTGCCGGTCGATGTGCAGCATGACATTGCTGAGCGCTTGGTGTTTTTGGTGTCCCGAGGTCAACCGGATACTGTCCGGCAGGGTCGGAGAGTGATCGATCAGCGATGTCGTGCCTTGGTTATGGGCATTTCGGCGCAGCTCGCAGAGCTGTATCACTGCCGTCAGGTAGCGCTTCCTTTCGATGGTTGTGAGCGGGAGCATCATGTATTCCCAAACGCCTGAGCGCATGGCCCAGATAGCCAGTTCTTCTGAGTGCTGCAAGGTGAACATGGTGATCGGGATGGTGGGTGAGGTGCGTTTGATCTCCAGTAGTAGCCGCAAGCCCGGCGTATCGGGGCGATCGAAATGGATGCAGATCATGTCTGCCTGTTCCCCTCTGGGCAGTACAGAGTTTTTCGCCAGTCTGCAGACGCAGGTGCTCTCGAACTGCGCGATGAGTTCGCTCGTGGATCGATCGTGAGTCAGATCGAACCATAATAGCGATGGCTTTATGATCAAGTTCGACGTCATGTCTCTACTCGCGGTTTTTTATGCCTCTCTTCGCTGAGTAGTATTGTCAACGTGCCATCAATTTGCAGACTAAATCCTGATAATAAAGAGTTGATTTAGTTCTATACGCTCTAAATTTCGCCTGAAAACCACCGTTGGACGACTGTTTACTCGCGTGTTTTCGATGCAGTCGGCACCAACCGTTTATAGCTTGTCAATCAACGACAATTGCACTTGCAAGTCTTTTCCTTTTTCACCCCCCTGTTACTTCTGCAAAGCCAGCTTCCTGGTTGGCTGCGCCCGCAAAAAAGTCCTAGCGATGCGCAAAATCCTCCTAACGCCCATGCCTGCCTCCTGACTAGGGTGACATCAGGCAGTGCAGAACGTGCTGCCTCATAAAAAAGACATTCGAATGAGGTGGGCAAAATGATCATGCAAACAATCAAGGCTTCGGTGGTGAAGTTCCTCAAAGACGAAGATGGTCTGACCATCGTGGAGTACGCGGTGGCGGGCGGGTTGATTACGGTGGCTGTTGCCGCTGCTTTCCTGGCGCTTGGGACGCAGGTGAATACCAAAATTACGGCGCTCTGCGCCGCGGTCAAAGGTTCCGCTTGCTAACGATAATTCCCGCTGGAGGACGCAGCGAAGTCCATAGAACAACCGGTTGCCTCTATCTCTGATAGGGCGTCGGACAACTTTCTAACTGGGCTTCGCGTTGTTCCTGCCAGTTTGCGTTTTGAGCGGCATGGCCGCTGGAGTGAGGTGAGCAAAATGACTCTGCAAACAATCAAGGCTTCGGCACTGAAGTTCATCAAAAACGAAGATGGCCTGACCATTGTGGAATACGCGGTGGCGGGTGGGTTGATTACGGTGGCTGTTGCCGCTGCGTTCCTTCTACTGGGTGGCCAAGTGAATGCCAAAATCACGGCGTTATGCACGGCGGTCAATAGTGGTAACGCTTGCCCATAACCATTAGCCCAAGTCGGGAGACGCGCCATGTCCATGGAATTGCTGGTGTCGACAATTGTGCTGCTAGGACTGCTGGGCGTCGCGGTGGTGAGCGATCTGCTTCACCACCGTATTCCCAACATGCTGATTCTGTCAGGTGTTGTCCTGGGATTGGTCGGTCAGATTTATTCGGGTGGTGTCAGCGGATTGGGTGACAGCCTGTTGGGTATCCTGGTCTGTATGGGGCTTTTTCTGCCCATGTACGCTTTGGGTGGCATGGCTGCCGGTGATGTCAAGTTAATGGCCATGGTTGGCAGTTTTCTACCGTTCCATTACGCGTTGTGGGCTGCACTATTTAGTCTGATAGCCGGTGGAGGGGTTGGTTTTTTGATAGTCCTGGTTCGCGGTCAATTGTTTCAGACCCTGGGGCGCTATTGGCTGATTGTGAGGGCGCAGTCCTATCTGGCGCCCGCTCCAGATGAAGTGGCTGGCAAGCCTTTTCCTTACTCGATTGCAATCTTGATAGGCACTTTAATCAGCGTCTACTGGCAACTTGTTGCCGGTGGGTTGGGAGTTTAGTCATGCACGTCATCGTCGATAGCGAGGCCTACCCCAGCGATCGGGAAGCGGTGCAACGACTGGCTCCTCAGCCTTGCACAATCAGCGAAACAGGTCTGACAGAGAGTTTTCTCGGTGAGTTGCTGTGTAAGCATTTGTATGAAGCCGGTGTGCTGGACATGCCGCGACTGGTAGAGCGACTGGCGCTGACCGGCGCCGTACTTGAAGAGGTCCTGGCGTTTCTGCGCAAGGATGGCCGTGTTGAAGTGCTTGGTCAGATAGGGCTGCAATCGACGGGTGGGCAGATGCTGCGCTACGGCCTGACCGAACGCGGTCGCGGTGCCGCCCGCGATGCCCTGTCGCGCAGTGGCTATATAGGTGCGGCCCCCTTCCCGGTGAGTACCTACCGTTCCTTGCTCAAAATCCAGACCATTCACCATGGCCGCATCAACGCGAGCGATATGCGCAGGGCCCTCTCGGGCGTAGTGCTGACAGAAGGAATGCTTGATCAGTTGGGTGTGGCGCTGAACTCCGGGCGCGCGATCATGATTTATGGCCCTGCGGGTACCGGCAAGACCTATGTCAGCAGTCGGCTGATTCGCCTGTTCGCCGAAGCCATCTGGGTGCCTCATGCCATCGTTATCAACGAGTCGGTGATCGAGATCTACGACCCACAGGTCCATCAGAAGCTGGATGATCGCGGCCAACAGAACAATCTGATGCTCAACGAAGGAATCGATCGTCGACTGCAGTGCTGCAAACGTCCGATCGTGATCACCGGTGGTGAGTTGAGCATGGAGCAGCTAGACGTTCGCTATGACCCCTTCACCCGTCAGTACCAGGCTGCCTTGCAGCTCAAGGCCAGCAATGGCCTGTTCATCATCGATGACATGGGACGCCAGCGCATGGCGCCCGCCGAATTGTTGAATCGCTGGATCGTACCCATGGAGGAGAAGCGTGACTTCCTCAACCTGGGCGGCGGTCGGCACTGTGAACTGCCGTTCGATCTGATTCTGGTGTTCTCCACCAACCTCAACCCGCTGGAATTGGCCGATGAGGCCTTCCTCCGTCGGATTGGCTACAAGCTGCAGTTCGGGTACCTGAAACCCGAGGAATACGAACGGATCTGGCGTCAGGAATGCGAGCGCCTGGGCATTCCTTTTGATCCTCTGTTGCTGCGCTATGTACTGCAACGGCTTTATGCAAGTGAAGGCATGCCGCTGGTGCCTTGCCATCCCCGCGATCTCCTGAACATGGCTCTCGATCGTCAACGTTACTTGGACGGTTCCGGTGCCCTGTCGCCGCAAGAGTTGGAATGGGCCTGGCACAACTATTTCGTCCAGCTCGACTTTCTTTGATCCGGAGATACTGACATGAGCTCTCGTACTCTTACCCTGATAGGCGTTTCCCTGGTCATGGGCCTTGGTGCTGCATGGATGGCTGACTCCTGGCTGAGCGCAAGGCTCAATGCAAGCCCGGATGACCATCTTCGAAGCGTGGTAGTCGCCACGGTAGAGATTCCATTCGGGCAGATGGTCGAAGCCCAGCAGGTCACGACCGTGCGCATGCCCATGGACACAATCCCGGACGATGCCTTTGATTCCAGCGACAAGGCGGTGGGCAAGATCGCAACGTTCGACATCCTTCGGGGCGACATCGTGCGCGGCGCGCGTCTGAGTGAACACTTGGGAGGCAGCACCCTGGCCTCTTTGATTGCACCCGACAAACGCGCGATATCGGTACGTGTGGACGATGTGGTCGGTGTCGGCGGATTCCTGTTGCCGGGTAACCGGGTCGATGTACTGGCGACCAAAACCACAAATGCCGGCAGTAATAACGCTGTCTCCAGGACCATCCTCGAGAACCTGCGGGTGTTGGCGGTGGATCAGACGGCGGGTACTGACAAGACCCAACCGGTGGTAGTGCGTGCAGTGACGCTGGAGATGTCGGCCACTGAGGCCGAAGCCCTGGTCACTGCGCAGACGGAAGGCAAATTGCAACTGGCGCTACGCAATCCGCTGAACCTCGAGAAAAAAGCCGCAGTCGTTGCGCCTGCCACACCTTTCGCACCTGCTGCACCGGTCATGGCTGTGGCTAGTGCCCCGGTGCCAAAACGCGTGGTGCAACACCGCAGCAATGGCGGGGCTATCACCATTATCCGCGGGATCGAATCTCGCGTAATCGACGTTCGCTGATCGGGCACGACAGGTGCCTGGGCAGCCAGGTAGTGGCGGAGCCGTTCCGGGTCCGTATCGGTACATGAGGGCTTAACGATGCATCCTCGAATTCAACGGCCGTTTCCGGTAACGCCAAGGCGCCAACGGGGATCGGTGACCGTTCTGATGGTGATCGCGTTGGCGGCGATCACCTTGATGGCGGCCTTGGCGGTGGACGGCGGCCACATGCTGCTGAACAAGACACGCCTGCAAAATGCAGTGGACGCCGCGGCCCTGAGTGGCGCCAAAACCCTCAGTCAGGTCACGGGTGCTACCACCAGTGCCAGCGCCACACGCGCTGCCGCGCTGCTTACGCTCAATGCCAATGCCAATGCCACGGGTAACGCGGAATTGGCAACGGCCATCGGCGGTAACGCGAACGCGGGTACCTTCGCGGTGGTGGAACTGGCCTCCAACGTCTACGGACCGTTCTCCTATCCAGGGCCGACGAATGCCACTTACGTTCGGGTAACGGTATCGAGCTATCGCCTGACCGGTTTCTTCTGGAGTTTCGTCCAGTCATTTGGTGCTGCCGGTCTGGGGAGTAAAGCGGTGGCGGCGATGGCCACCGCAGGCCCCAGTCCCACCAGCCCGTGTGATCTCGCACCCTTGATGGTCTGTGGTGATCCGACCAAGTACAGCCCGAGCACCGGGGTGTTCTGGGGGTTCAAATTTGGTGATTTGCAGGATTTGAAAACAGGCTCTGGCACTTCGTCTGCCATTGGCCCTGGCAACTATCAGTTGCTCGATTTCGGATCGGGTGGCAGTGCAGTCAGGGATGACATGGCCGGAGGCGGCTCGGTGTGCCGCAGCGTCGGGCAAAGTGTCACGACCGCACCGGGCAACAAAGTCGGCCCGACATCCGAGGGTTTGAATACTCGCTTTGGTCAGTACAACGGACCGGTCAGTGCCTCGCAGTATCCACCAGACCTGATCGTTAGCTACAGCACACCGGTGATCAGCTGGAACAACTCAAGCACGCCACCACGGGCGGAGTTCAAGGGCCAACCCGTCATATCGACCGGAGGCACGCTCACCGCTGGCAGCAATGCGGTGCTTGGCTACAAAGACTGGCTGGCAAGTTCTGCCGCATGTGCTGCCGGCTCAGGCAGTGGTTGCCAGAGCGGCGGCGTCTTCGAACGACGGATGCTGAAAGTCGTGATTGGCAACTGCACTGGGAAAAACAATGGGGCAACGTCGATTCCGGTCCTGGGGTTTGGTTGCTATTTCGTGGTCCAGCCGGCCGGTAGCACGGGAAGTACCTCGGAGATCTTCGGACAGTTCGTGCAGGAGTGCCAAGGCGACAACGTGCCTGGCCCCAATCCTTCGGGTGATACCGGCCCACAGATCATTCAGCTCTACAAAACCTATATCAACACCACCACTCCGAGCACTGATTCTTAGGAGGCGTCATGAGACTTCATTCGTTGAAACAAGCGCAGGACCAGCAAGGAATGGCATTGGTGGAATTCACCATTGTCCTGCCGTTGATGCTGCTGCTGTTGCTGGCCCTTGGCGAGTTCGGCCGCATGCTTTTTCAGTACAACACCCTGTTGCAGGCCAGTCGTGATGCCGGACGTTACATCGCCAGCCAGGCCTGGAACTCGACGCTGGGACAAGTCGATCTGACCACCAACACAACACTGGTGACCCAAACAAAAAACGTGGCGGTCTATGGTGTGCCTGTCAGCACCGGAACGCCTGTGGTGTCAGGGTTGACGACCAGCATGGTGGGGGTCACTGCGGTGGGCTCTGACCATGTGCAGGTCACCATCACCTATACCTTCTGCCCGGTGATTGGCGGTGGCAGCTGTGCCGGCTCGATTACCGGTTTTTTTGCCAATTCGATTTCGCTACGCGTTCCACTGGTTGCCACGACTGTCATGAGGGCTCTGTGATGAATCGCAAACAGATGCGCGGCGTCTATGTGGTGGAGTTCGCCTTCGTCGGCCTGCTGGTGTTCATACTGTTGTTCGGCGTGCTGGAGATGGGCCGCCTGTACTTCACGGTGAATGCCCTCGACGAGTCCGTAAGGCGTGGCGCGCGCCTGGCGGCAGTGTGCAATATCAGCGATCCGATCGTGTTGCAGCGGGCGATTTTCAATGCCGCGGGTAATACGGGCACGAGCCAGTTGATCACCAATCTGGGCACCGCCAACCTGACGCTGACTTATCTGGATGCGAACGGTGCATTGGTGGCCAACCCCACCGACACCACCAGCGTCACTGGATTTCGTGCCATCCGTTATGTCCAGCTGAGCCTGCAAAACTACGTGTTCAATCTGTTTATTCCCGGGGTTGGTGTGCCGATTACCCTGCCGGTATTCAGGGCGATTTTGCCACGCGAAAGCCTTGGGCACCATTCCGAGTCAGGGGAGGTCACTCCATGCTGAATATAAAGGAAACTCCGTTAAGCACTGCGACCGGCAAGCCCGGGCTGCGATTGCTGATCAGCAGTCGCGATGCCACGGCGTTGCGTGATTTGCAAAGCGTCTGTCAACGCATGCCCTGCCTGGAGGTGAGCACTCGTCTGGTGAGTAATGGGCATGTCGACCCGCTCTACGGTCTGGAACGGATGCCTGATCTGTTGCTGTTGCGCGTCAGCCACCTGTGGCGCGAGGAAATGGCGGCACTGTTACTGCGTCCTGCCCATGAGCGTCCGCCCATGTTGGTGTGCGGTCTGTTGAGCGAACAGGAAGGCATGCGCCTGGCGATGCAGGCTGGCGCCCGCGACGTGCTGCCGGAGCCCATCGCCGAGACAGAACTGGTCGCTGCCTTGAATCGTCTGGTCACAGAGGTTCGGGTTGGCAGTGGGGCCGAAGGGAAATTGATCGCCGTGATGAGCGCCAAGGGTGGCTCTGGCGGCACCTTGCTGGCCTGTAACCTGGCTCAACAGCTCAGCCTCAAGGGCGGCAGTACCCTGTTGCTGGATATGGACCTGCAGTTTGGCAGCGTGACGCATTACCTGGATGTGGCGCAGTCGCACAGCCACCTGGAGGTATTGCAACAGATCGATAGTCTGGACAGCGTAGCGTTACGCGGTTTTTGCAGTCACTTCAGCCCGACCTTGCATGTGCTGGGTGGCCGGGCTGGTGAGTTATGTCTGCCGCAGGATGCTCAGGCCGAGCAACTTGACGCCCTGTTGCAGTTGGCCCGCGCCAGCTATGACTGGGTGGTGATCGACCTGCCGCGGCAAATCGATCACCTCACCGACTCCGTGCTGGAGCAGGTGGATCGGGTGTACATGGTGGTGCAGCAAAGCGTCAGCCATCTGCGAGATGCCAGCTCTCTGGCGCGGATTCTTCGCGAAGACCTGGGTGTGCGCGGGGATCAATTGCAAGTGGTGGTCAACCGCTATGACAAAGCGGCAGCGATCAGCCTCAAGGACATCGGCGAGGCACTGCGCTGCATGAACCTGTCGAAATTACCCAACGACTTCAGCCTGGTCAGTCAGAGTCAGAACACTGGGGTGCCGTTGGGGCTGCATGCGCCGAGGGCCGCAATTACTGTCGCCCTGCGCGACTTGGCCGAAGAGTTGGTCGGTCACCAGATGACTGGAAACAAAGGTTTATTCAAACGCGCCTTCAACCGTTTTTTCGGGGGATGACCCATGATCAGCGACTTTCGTACCCGCTTGCGCAAACAGCCCGGTAAATCCACCTCATCGTCGGCAGGCCAACAGGGCGATGATCTGCTGGATCCGGCAGAGGAAATGATGGCGTGGGAGCGTGCAACGCCGGACGTTCTTTACGAGACCAGAAGCCAGGTCACCCCGGTGGAGGCCGAGTGGCGCGAAAAGATCTACCAGCAGTTGCTCAAGGTCATGGACCTATCCTTGTTGGATTCCCTTGAGCAGGTCGAGGCTGCGCGGCAGATTCGCGATATTTGCCAGCGCTTGCTCGATGAGCATTCGGCGCCGGTGAGTTCCGCCAGCCGCCAGTTGATCATCAAACAGATCACCGACGAGGTGCTCGGCCTGGGTCCACTGGAGCCGCTGCTGGCTGATCACAGCGTGTCCGACATTCTGGTCAATGGCTATGCCTCGGTCTATGTCGAGCGTTTCGGCAAACTGCAAAGGACCGATGTGCGCTTTCGCGATGATCAGCATTTGCTGAACATCATCGATCGCATTGTGTCCAGCCTGGGTCGTCGTATCGACGAGTCCTCGCCGTTGGTGGACGCCCGACTCAAGGACGGTTCACGGGTCAACGCGATTATCCCGCCGCTGGCCATCGACGGCCCGAGCATGTCGATTCGCCGCTTTGCGGTGGACCTGCTCAATGCCGACAGCCTGGTCCAGGTAGGGACGTTGACCCCGGCGATTGCTCTGTTGCTCAAGGCGGTTGTCCGAGGGCGGCTTAACGTGCTGATTTCCGGCGGTACCGGCAGTGGCAAGACCACCATGCTGAATGTGCTGTCCAGTTTCATTCCGCACAACGAGCGGATCGTCACCATCGAAGACTCGGCGGAATTGCAACTGCAACAGCCTCATGTGGTGCGTCTGGAAACCCGGCCTTCGAATATCGAGGGGCGTGGCGAGGTGAGCCAACGGGAGTTGGTGCGCAACAGTCTGCGGATGCGCCCGGACCGCATTGTGATCGGCGAAGTGCGCGGCGCCGAGGCGCTAGACATGCTGACGGCCATGAACACTGGTCACGACGGCTCGTTGACCACCATCCACGCCAACACCGCGCGCGATGCGTTGGGGCGAATCGAAAACATGGTGTCGATGACGGGGGCCACCTTTCCAATCAAGGCCTTGCGTCAGCAGATCGCTTCGGCGATTGATGTGGTGATCCAGCTGGAACGTCAGGAAGACGGCAAGCGCCGACTGGTCAGCGTGCAAGAGATCAATGGCATGGAAGGCGAGATCATCACCATGACCGAAATCTTTTCCTTTACGCGTCAAGGCATGGGCGAAAACGGCGAAGTGCTCGGCGACTATCGCCCCAGCGGCATGATTCCATCGTTCCGCGATGTGCTGGCCAAACGCGGTATCGAGTTGCCGCTTTCCCTGTTCCGCCCTGAGTGGATGGAGGCGCGGCAGTCATGAGCCATATTCCTGGTGTATTCATTCTGGTTTTTCTCGGCATGGTGTTTATTGCGGTATTCCTCCTGTCCCAGGGCGTGGTGGTGCCCGTGTTCGGCGAGGCCGGCAAGATGCGCAAGCGCATCCGTGGCCGTTTGCATGTCCTGGAGAAAGCCAACAATCTGCCCAACATGCAGACGGTATTGAGGCAGAAATACCTGACGCGCTTGTCGCCACTGGAGGCCAGGCTTGAGCAGTTGCCCTTTATGGCGGACCTGACTCAGTTGATTGAGCAGGCAGGCCACGAATATCGTGCCTATCGGGTGATGTTGCTCGGGCTTGTTCTGGGTGTTGCGGCGGGGGCTCTGGCCCTGGCGTTCTCGTTACCGTGGTGGATGGCGCTGGCGGTGACTTTTGCGGTGGCCTGGTTACCCATGCTGAAGATTCTGCGAGACCGCAGCAAGCGTTTTGCAGCGTTCGAGGAGGGGTTGCCGGATGCGCTGGACGCCATGTGCCGGGCCCTGCGCGCCGGGCACACGTTCAACGAAACCCTGCGCCTGGTCGCTGAGGAGCACAAGGGACCGGTCGCTTATGAGTTCGGCCTGACCTTCGCCGATATCAACTATGGCAACGATGTACGGCGGGCCATGCTTGGCCTGCTCGAGCGCATGCCGAGCATGACGGTGATGATGTTGGTGACCTCAATCCTCATCCATCGCGAGACCGGCGGCAATCTGACGGAAGTGCTGGAGCGTTTGAGCCGGCTGATCCGCGGGCGCTTTCGCTTTCAGCGCAAGATCAAAACCCTGTCGGCGGAAGGGCGTATGTCGGCCTGGGTGCTGGTGGCGATTCCTTTCGTACTGGCGATCGCGATCGTGCTCACAAGCCCCAGTTATCTGCCTGTGCTGGTCAATGATCCCATGGGTCATAAGCTGATCATTGGGGCCTTCTGCGCCATGCTGATCGGGATTCTCTGGATACGCAAAATCATCCGGATACAGGTTTAAGCGGTATTCGCTACCGGGAGGTACAAGTCATGGACTTTTTGCTCGGGTTATTCAGCCGGGTCACGGGGAACGAACAGATGGCGCGTTTGTTGTTCCTCAGCGCGATCGGGTTTAGTACGGTGCTTGCGGTCGTCGCCGTGATCTTGCTGATGCAGGGGCTTCAAGACCCGGTACAGCGTCGTCTGGCGCTGATCAAGCGTGGTCATTTAGGCAGCTCTGTCGGTCAGGAGGCCCTGGGTAACCTGCAACTGTTGCTGGAACGGGTCGGCCAGCGCGTCGGCTCAGCCGAATCGGCCCAGACGTCTGTAACCCAGACCCTGTTGATGCACGCGGGGTACCGTTCCTCGTCGGCGGTGCAGATGTATTGGGCGGTACGCTTGCTGTTACCGCTGTTGCTGGTGGGCATTGCGTTGTTGCTGTTACCGATGATTCCCAAAGTTTCCCTGATCCCGGGCTTGTTGTCGGTCGTCATGGTGGCCGCTGTCGGATGGCTGGCGCCCGCGCTGTATGTCGGCAAACGCAAGCAATTGCGCCAAGGCCGGCTGCGTGCCGCGTTTCCGGATGCACTGGACCTGATGGTGGTATGCGTGGAGTCGGGCCTGGCCCTGCCCACGACCATAGAACGGGTGGCCGAGGAGATGTCGGTCAGTCAGGTTGAATTGGCCGAAGAACTGGCCCTGGTCAATGCGCAAATTCGCGCTGGCGTTTCCAGTACCGAGGCGCTTAAGCAACTGGCTGTGCGCACCGGACTGGAGGACGTGCAAGGGCTGGTCAGTCTGTTGGCGCAGAGCATCCGCTTCGGCACCAGCGTGGCCGATACCCTGCGCATCTATGCTGATGAGTTCCGTGACCGGCGTACGCAGGCCGCTGAGGAAATGGGCGCGAAAATCGGTACGAAGCTGATATTTCCACTGATTTTCTGCCTGTGGCCGAGCTTCTTTCTGGTCGCCATCGGCCCTGCCCTTATCGGGGTGTTAAGAGCATTCGGGTGAGGTAATCGGGTGGCGGCTGTCGAGCCCGATGGCCATGTCACCTGAGCATGAGGTGGAGTAGGCGAGGGGAGTGTATTCACTCAAATCGCCGCTCAAGCCTCGCACCTGATTGCTATTTTCATGCACAGCTCATTCGGTCCGGCTTTGCAGCCGGACAATCTGGACAAGCGCCAGAGGCTGATCACGTCGTTGATGTCTTTCAGTTGCCGCTACTGCTGATTTCACCTGCTGTCTTTTGCTCGAAGAATGCCGGAATCGGGTAGCTGAAGCTATTTAGCCAGCGCTGCATGGCCAGGTCACGTTCGGTGGCCGAAGCGGTTTGCAGTTTTGGGGAGGCAACCACACCGCGAATCTGTAACTGCAACCACTGTTCGGTGCCTTGTTGATGCACCGATGCGGGGCCCGGCTCAATTGCCCAAGCCGTGGTAGACAAGCTTGCCATGCACACGATCAACAGCCTTTTGGTATTCATCTCGACTCCTCGTACTTTCTACTTGATCGCGCTGGAGGAGGCATCGACCACCTCTGTCCTGCGATTCCCCTCGGACACCACCGCTTTTTTCGCGGTGGCCTTGAGTTTTTCCGCTCGGCTCTGGGCCTCTGCGACTTGCTTGGGGCTCAAGCTGGTCCGGGTCACGAGTTCTGAAGCGGCCTTCCAGTTATCCTGATAGATCAGCAGCGTCACCATATTGAGCGCCGCCAGTGAGTCCGACTGCTTGAGCTCCATGGCCGTCATAAACTCGAAGCGGGCTTCAGGGATCTGTCGCTGATTGAGGTAGACGACTCCCAGGTCATTACGCATCTTGTCGTCGGTGGGGTCCATCTTCACCGCTCGCTTGAGGTGAATGGCAGCGGCGGCGTTATCATTCTTGGCTGCGGCCAACTGGCCCAGGCCATGTTCCCCGTCAGCGGCCAGGCAGGTGCCAAGCAAGCTTTCATACAATGGCCCCGCTTCGGGACGCCCCATCAAGCGCAGCACCCGAGCCTTGCGCAGGCGAACCTGGACCAGGTTGTCGGGCAAGCCTTCCAGATTCGCCAGGCTGGCATACAAACGGCCCTCGTTGGCCATGTTGTCGGCGAGGTTCAGGGCCAACTCTTGTTCCGAACCGGGCTTGGCGCAGTCTGCGGGTCGCGAGGACACGCCATTGGAGGCACAACCTGCGAGCATTAATGTCGCCGCTATTGCAATGACTGCTTTCATCGAGTGTCCTCCGGCTACAACACGTTGAACGCCAGGCCAGTGCCAATGCAAGCGCTCAAGGTCACCGCTACGAGTGAGGGCGAGGCAAGCCCGGTTCAGGTTCAGGTTCTGGCTCATTGCGAGAGCCCGGTCTGACTGTCGAAATCGCCATTGTCAAGGAAGAACATGCGGTAGAAGTTCGGGTCGTAATTGCGTAGCTGTTCGCCAGGCAATGACGGTAGTTGTGCATTGGCAGCCAGGGGCTGGACCAGATGCGGGGTGACAATCATCAACAGTTCGCGCTCTTCACGGTTGATGGTGTTATTGCGGAAGAACGCGCCCAGGATCGGGATATCGCCCAGCCCTGGAAACTTGTTCACCTGGGAGTTGTTACGAGTACTGATCAGGCCGCTGATGACGAAACTTTCGCCGTCGGCCAGGGAAATGCTGGTGTCGGTGCGTCGTATGGTCAGCGCCGGGACGATCGTGCCAGCAATGCTGACGGCGTTGGAGAAGTCCAACTCGCTGACTTCCGGCGCTACCTTCAGGGCGATCCGGTTTTTCCCTACGATGGTCGGCGTCAGGGTCAGGCGGATACCGAACTCCTTGTATTCGATGGACACGTTATTGCTGCTTGAACTGGGCACCGGAATCGGTACTTCACCGCCGGCCAGGAAGCTCGCACTCTGTCCGCTGAGCGCTACCAGGCTTGGCCGCGCCAGGGTGTAGGCGAAGCCGCTGCCTTCCAGCGCGTTGATCGCCACCAGTGTATTACCGGTAGCAAAAGAGAGGTTGAACATGTCGTTGTTCACCGGCACCGACGGCGTGACGATGCCTCCGATGGAGGGCAAGGTTTTCGGTGAGCCGAACAGGAAGTTGCCACGGGTGCCGAAAATAGACGCTGAGGCTTCCTTGAGTTTGGTCCGGCTGACTTCAACAAAGCGGATATCGGTCTGCACCTGGCTCGGCAACAGCGGGTCGTCGGAAGGCACCGTAGACACGCTGGTCAGTGCTGCAGTGGCCCTGCCCTTGACGAATACCATGCTTTGGCGCGGTGTGGGTGAGCAGGCGGTCCAGACCATCAGGCTTGTGGTGCCCGGTGCGATGCCCGTGAGTATGAAGGCGTTGCTGCCGCTGGGCTGGACATCGGCAATTTTCGGGTCGCCCACGGCGAGCTGTGTCACAGGGACGGGGACGCGCAGTTCATTTTGAAGTCCCTGGCCAACCTCGAAGGTTGCCGGCAGGTTGTTCAGTTGCGAACAATTGGCTGCCGCGGCCTGAGCCGCATCCACGCCGAGGCCCATCCAGAACAGGCCATGAATAATGTGCTTGAAAGCGGGCACGGTACGATAGCTCATTAAGTGCATCCTCGCTGAATAGGCCATCTTTAAGGCTTACTAGGTTACGGTTACCTCGGATTACTTCCAGAGGCCCAGGCTGGCCCTTTACTTCGCCAGACCACTCATCATTAATGGTCCCGGCAATATTCCTTGGTGCTGCACGCGAGCAGCCGCAATACGTGGGTCTGACTGACCTGCAAGCGATCTACGATAAAACTGTCGTTAGGAATCCAGATACCTAGGCTCAGGACACGCGAGTTTTTTGCCAACCTTGTTTGGCTCCGACAGGCTTGCGACCAGAACAATACGCACAGGCTCGACAGCAACTGCGGCTATAAACATCACCGTCAGCCGACGTGAGTAACTGGTAATCAGGGCATCTAGCAGGAAAAAGCCAACCAGGATCATAGAGAAGTAACTCCTTGTGCCAACTCGCTACCTGATCTCTGAACAAAAGGCGAGAAACTCAAATCGATACGCCTTTCCCCATGAATGAAGGTAGTTCAATCAAGGCAAAGCGTCATGAATTCGAAAGAGAAACTTCGACGCAAATTTTGGCACAGGTCTTAAAACCTTGGTCTTGCGATGCTGCGTGCCCCTTGCGGTTAAACCCTGTGCGAAAAATGCCGAGCACTACGTGGCGATTGCTTTGCGCAGTCCCTCTTCATTTTCAACAAAAATGCCAAGAACTAAGGCAATCGATGTCGTGCGTTTGGCAGCAGCAGGGGATAGCAGTGCACACCTGTATGACGACAAAGCAACTTTTCCCAAGCTTCAGAGCATCTTGCCGTTGAACTGGATGGAACTAAATGCGTCTTAGTTGGCGGACAAACCAATCCTTGTGGAAGCCATCATGCGTTTAAAAAGAAAAACCTAGTTGCCGTTATGCAAACCTGCCGATACCCGGGTATCGGCAGATCGGGCTCTGCCGCTCAAAGACTCAGTAGGAATTGCAGTGTTGTGCTACGGCCGTGGCTTGGTCGACGTACGGCCGCGCCGGTTCAAGGTTCCACTCGGGCTTGTTCCTGACAGGCTTGCCGTCGAAGGTTGCTGCCAGATGACAAACCATTTGCCGGCGCAGTGACCCGCCATTGACGCTGTACTCCCTCCATTGCTGATCGTCTTTATGTTTGTTGTACAACTCGGCAAACATTCTGTCGGTCTGATCATCCTTGATAGCACGGCCGCAAGCGGTAGGCACCACCTGGAGCGACCAGGTGTTCGGTCCGAGTTTCGGATCGGGACGTCGTACCCAGCTGCTTGATTCGATGTACTTGTCACAGAACTGTTGCGAGGGGGAGGCGTGGTGTTGATGCACGAGAAGCTGGCCTTGCTCGTCGGGGTTTTTGGGAAATCAATCTTGACGATGTTACGGTCCTTTCCTGTCTTGTTTTTATAGTCTCGCTGATTGGCCAAGGCATCGTTCAACCCACGTTGATCGCTGTAGAAAAAGGCCAGAATCGGTAGTTCGTCATCTTTCGGGTTACCCAAGCGTAATTCTGTCTGGGTTTGAAACTCACGGGTGTTGATGACTTTCCGAGCCCCCATGAAGTTGCGAAAGGCGTCTACCCGATCCTTGCTGCTCATGGGATTGCGCATATTGAACCCACACTGCAACTGGTCTTGCTTGATGTCGTTGTTGAACTTGGTGAAATGCGTAACCCAGGCATTCGCGCTAAGGATAGGGGGGGCCATGGCTTGGCATACGGCCTCTGTCTGGGCGGTGTTTTTGTTGTTGCCACAGCCCCGGTCGTCTCGAAAATCGGTCCAGGCGTCGTTGGGGAATGCACAGTAGACATGCACCGGAGTCTCGGGATCGCGTACCAGATCTCTCGGAGTGATGATGTAGCCGTTCTGCGTACTCATGCCAGGATCTTCATAGCTGATGCCATCGGCACGCATAAAAGACGCGGCAAAAGTACCCAGCTCTTTGGCTTTCGGGCTTGGATTCCATACGTCCCATTTCTGCCCCTTTGCCGGGTCAGCTCGGTGAGTGCCCCTGATCAACAATCCCGAACAGTCCGATGCCGGATCCTGCCTGCAACTATCGACTGTGTTGTTGTACAACGTTTCAACCCGTTTCAGTGTCTCCTCGCAAGATTCGGCGTTGGCCAAGGCCGTTTGCAAGAGCAAGGGAAATATAAGAAATGGAGTCATCCTGTTCAGACGTTTTTTCATGGCGCTACTTCCTTGTGGTTGGAGTCAGTAGCCGGCGTGGGCGTCCATGCCGGTGCTACAGAAAACAGAAGGGTTCGTTGCACGCGCCGGCCTCTTTCGCCGACGACTTGCGCGACCTGCCGCGGACAACCGTAGCGCCCTCGGCGGACGAGGGCGGCACGGTGCTGCGCAAACTCAACGCGGCACGGGGTTGCAACCTGCGCCCCGGGTCTCGCTGTCCGACAACGCAGGCCTGAAAGGCTCGAGATTCCAGGGCGTCTTGCTGCGGTAGTTGACCAGTACGCAGCTCAATTGCTGGCGCATGCTACCGGCGGAATTTTCATTGTCACGCCAGTTGCTATCTGCGCCCTTGAGGGCGAACAACTGGTCGTACAAAGCCCCGGCCTGCTCGTTGGGCAGGGCGCGGCCAGCTGCCGTGGGCACCACGCTCAAGGTCCATTCATCCTTGCGGGTGCCGGGGTCGTAACGCTTGACCCAGTCGGCAGAGGCAATGTATTGCGGTGCCTGGAGCGGCAGCGGATTGCAACCGGCCTTGGCCGCTTCCTGGGGGTGACATTGGGGCGAAACGGTTCCAGGCTCCATTCGGTCTTGGCTGGATAGTTCTGCACCAGGCAGCTCAGTTGCTGGCGCATGCTGCCCGGTGATTTCTCGTTGTCGCGCCACTGGCTATCGGCCCCACGCAGCTCGAACAGTTCCTTGTACAAGGCGTCCTGGTTGCTGGCCTGGATCGCCTTGCCCTGGGCGGAGGGTGTGACCTGGAGGGTCCATTCGTTTTTCTTGCTGCCTGGGTCGTAACGTTCGATCCAGGTCGCCGCAGCGATGTAGCTGGGCACCGGTTTTACCGGCGCCGGCTGCGCACCGCCAGCCACCGTCAGGTCTATCGCCTGGTCGGCGGCGACATAGCTGAAACGCTGCTCCGCCGGCTTGGTGAAGTCCAGCCGCAGGACCGGCACGCTGTAGCCCTGGGCCTGGAGTTTCTTCTGGAAGTTGCGCGCGCTGTTCAGGCCGTTCTCCGGTTTTGGTGGCAACTGGTCACCGCGGGTGGCGAAGTTCTGTGTGCTGTTGACGTTGTAGATGAAGGCATCGATGTACTTCATGTTTTCGCTGCCGTCATTGGTCGCCGAGGCATTCTTCAGCATGAACTCGTTGACCTGGGCACTGAAGGCGAAGGGGTCCTTGTTGGTGGTGTTCGGCCGGGACTCGTGGACCCGGATCATGGCGTTCCAGTCGCTCGGTTTTTCCGCGTTCCAGGAGCACTGGCTGTATTGGATCGGTCCCTTCATCAGCCCGGTGTATTTCTGGGTCCATTGCTCGGCGGTGCTGACTGCGGCTTCCGCGCAGGTGCCGTAGGCCAGGGCGGCGTTGCGGTTGTTCATCACGCCCTGGGCCGCACGCGGTGGCTCGCGGCTGTCGAAGAAGCCGCAGCCGTACCACTTGCGCTCTGGCCCGGTACCGCCATCGAAGGCGTAGATGCAGGTCCAGCCCTGTTCCTTGACTGGCAGGCTCAAGGCCGCCGCATCGGCCGGGGTGCGCAGGATAAAACCGGCCGGGTGAATGAGAATCCGGGTGCTCAGGTCCTTGCGGATCCAGGAGTAGGAGGTCGCGCCGATCTTGATCGCGTAGGGGCTGTAGTCCCAAGGGTTGAATGGCCCGTCGTTGACCATACGCAAGGTCACGCCGCTGCAGTAGTAGTGACCGCGTGCGGCACCGGTATCGGGCTCCTGGCAAGCGTCCTTGAGGATGTTGTAGTTGTGGTTGATGCGATTCAGGGTCTGCTGCGGATCGAGCGGCGGCTGGGCGGCAACCGCACAGAACGCCAGGGGCAGGGTCCAGACCAGGGCAAAGGACGAGCGAGCGGCTGGGGACATTGTCGACGACTCCTTGTCGAACGAGATGATTTCCTTTAGAGGACCAAAGTAGTCAACTCAGTCCTTGTGGTCAAACCAGTGCTTTTTTCACGGCTCAACGTCTCGGTTCATAACCCTACCCATGACATTGAACCGCAGCGTCCATTCGCATGGTGGCCGGTCTGCTTATCAGCGTAGACAACAAAAGGTTCGGGGTGCCTGGTCTACAGATGATCAACGTTAAAAAACTCTGGAGCGTCCCTTAGCCTGTCTCAACAGGCCAAGGGGCAATCCCAAGGGATCGTGAACCTAGGCCTCCCAGCCCGCCCCACTGACCGCTGCCTGCGCCAGTGGGTGCAAGTCCGCTCCTTGATGCTCCGTCTGCCAGGCCAGCAGTTCCTTGCGCATGCCGGGCGTCCAGTACATCTGCAGATGATTACGCACGCCGAGCACTGCCAGTTGCTGGTCCGGTTCACTGGCGAAGTATTGGGCGATCTGGTTGACCATTTTGATCAGGTTGTCAGTGCTCATCGGGTCACCTCGGTTTTTGTTCCTGTGGTGCGCGCCTGGCGGCGTTCGTCGAGCAGGCGTTGTTGGTTGTCGCTGAATTCCTGATAGCGTTTTTGCCACTCGGAAGGGTGGTAGACGCGGCTGACTTCCACGGCGGTGACCTTGTACTCCGGGCAGTTGGTGGCCCAGTCGGAGTTGTCGGTGGTGATCACGTTGGCCCCCGATTCAGGGAAGTGGAAGGTGGTGTACACCACGCCTGGGGCGACCCGTTCGGTGACCCGCGCACGCAGTACGGTCTGTCCGGCGCGACTGCCGATGCCGACCCAGTCACCTTCGTTGATACCACGGCTCTCGGCGTCGGTCGGGTGGATTTCCAGGCGGTCTTCGTCGTGCCAGGCGACGTTCTCTGTACGCCGGGTCTGGGCGCCGACGTTGTACTGGCTGAGGATGCGCCCGGTGGTCAGTAGCAGGGGATAGCGATTGTTGACCTTTTCTTCCGTGGGTATGTAGCCAGTGAGCATGAAGCGGCCCTTGCCGCGCACGAACTCTTCGATGTGCATGGTCGGCGTGCCGTCCGGTGCCGCCGCGTTGCATGGCCATTGCAGGCTGCCGTGGCGATCCAGTTCGGCGTAGCTGACGTTAGTGAAGGTCGGCGTCAGGCTGGCGATTTCATCCATGATTTCTGACGGATGCTGGTAGTTCATCGGGTAACCCAGCGCGTTGGCCAGGGCCACCGTGCCTTCCCAGTCGGCCTTGCCGCCCAGCGGTTCCATGACCTTGCGCACCCGCGAGATACGTCGCTCGGCGTTGGTGAAGGTGCCGTCTTTTTCCAGGAACGAGCTGCCCGGCAGGAACACATGGGCGAACTTGGCGGTTTCGTTGAGGAAGATATCCTGCACCACCACGCATTCCATGGCCGACAGCGCCGCAGTCACGTGTTGGGTATTGGGATCGCTTTGGGCAATGTCTTCGCCCTGGCAATACAGGCCCTTGAAGCTGCCGCCCAAGGCTGCTTCGAACATGTTGGGAATGCGCAGGCCCGGATCGGGTTGCAGGGTGACGTTCCAGGCCTGTTCGAACTGCGCCCGTACCACCTCGTTGGAGATGTGCCGGTAGCCGGGCAACTCATGGGGGAAGGAGCCCATGTCGCAAGAGCCCTGAACGTTGTTCTGCCCACGCAGCGGGTTCACGCCCACGCCTTCACGGCCGATGTTGCCAGTGGCCATGGCCAGGTTGGCGATGCCCATGACCGCCGTGCTGCCCTGGCTGTGCTCGGTGACACCCAGGCCGTAGTAGATCGCCGCGTTGCCGGCGCTGGCATACAGACGGGCGGCGGCACGGATGTCGGCCGGGGCGACGCCGCAGATCTCGCCAAGGACTTGCGGCGAGTTTTCCGCGCGGCTGACGAGCTCGCGCCAGCGGGCGAAATCGCTGCCCTCGCAACGGGCGTCGATAAAGGCCTGGTCGAGCAAGCCTTCGGTGACGATGACGTGGGCCAGGGCGTTGAGCATGGCAACGTTGGTGCCCGGGCGCAGGGCCAGGTGCAGTTCGGCGCGGGCATGCGCCGAGTCCACCAGGTCAATGCGGCGTGGATCGATGACGATCAGTCGCGCGCCTTGTCGCAGGCGGCGTTTGAGCTGGGAGGCGAACACCGGGTGGGCATCGCTGGGGTTGGCGCCCATCACCAGAATCACGTCGGCCTGCATCACCGAGTCGAAGCTCTGGGTCCCGGCAGACTCGCCCAGGGTTTGTTTCAGGCCATAGCCGGTCGGCGAGTGACAGACCCGCGCACAGGTGTCGACGTTGTTGTTGCCGAACGCGGCGCGCACCAGTTTTTGCACCAGGTAGGTTTCTTCGTTGGTGCAGCGACTGGAGGTGATGCCGCCAATGGAGTCGCGGCCGTATGTTTGTTGCAGCCGGCGGAATTCGCTGGCGGCGTAGGTCACCGCTTCATCCCAGCTGACTTCCTGCCACGGGTCGTTGATGTGCTGGCGGATCATCGGCTTGGTGATGCGATCCGGGTGAGTGGCGTAGCCCCAGGCAAAGCGCCCCTTGACGCAGGAGTGGCCGTGGTTGGCGTGGCCGTTCTTGTCTGGAACCATGCGTACCAGCTTGTCGCCTTTCATCTCGGCGCGGAACGAGCAGCCCACCCCGCAATAGGCACAGGTGGTGATTACGCTGCGTTCGGGCTGGCCGAGTTCGACCACGCTTTTTTCCATCAGGGTCGCGGTCGGGCAGGCTTGCACGCAGGCGCCGCAGGACACGCATTCCGAGTCGAGGAAGCTTTCGCCACCGGCAGCGGCGACCCGGGATTCGAAACCGCGCCCGGTGATGGTCAGGGCAAAGGTGCCCTGGGTTTCTTCGCAGGCGCGCACACAGCGGTTGCAGACGATGCACTTGCTCGGGTCGTAGTCGAAGTAGGGGTTGGAAGTGTCCTTCTTGTCGGCCAGATGGTTGTCGCCTTCATAGCCGTAGCGCACTTCCCGCAGGCCGACCTGGCCGGCGACGGTTTGCAGTTCGCAATTGCCGTTGGCCGAGCACGTCAGACAGTCCAGCGGGTGATCGGAGATGTACAGCTCCATGACGTTGCGCCGCAGCGTGGCGAGCTTCGGCGTCTGGGTGTGCACGCTCATGCCTTCGCTGACCGGCGTGGTGCAGGATGCCGGGTAGCCACGCATGCCATCGATCTCCACCAGGCACATGCGGCAGGAGCCGAAGGCTTCCAGGCTGTCGGTGGCACACAGTTTGGGAATGGTGGTGCCCATTAGCGCGGCGGCGCGCATCACCGAGGTGCCTTCGGGCACGCTGATGCTGCGGCCGTCGATGTTCAGGGTCACCTGCACCTCGCTGTCGCGGGCCGGAGTGCCCAGGTCGATATCGGTGTTCGGGTCGAAGAGAGTAATCATTGCTCGGCCTCCGAGGGCTGCAGACCGAAGTCGGCGGGGAAGTGCTTGAGGGCGCTGGCCACCGGAAAGGAGACCATGCCGCCCAGCGCGCACAGCGAACCGTATTGCAGGGTGTCGCACAGGTCCTTGAGGATGATCACCTGCGCATCACGACCGCTCTGGCCCGGCGCGGCCAGCAAGCGGTCGATCACCTCCACGCCGCGGGTCGAGCCGATGCGGCACGGGGTGCATTTACCGCAGGATTCCTCGGCGCAGAACTGCAGGGCGAAGCGCGCCATGCGGGCCATGTCCAGACTGTCGTCAGCCACCACCACACCACCATGACCGAGCATGGCACCGATGTTGGCGAAGGCTTCGTAATCCAGCGGTGTGTCGAATTGCCGGGTGGCACCCAGGCGCCGAGGGGCCCGCCAACCTGGGCAGCCTTCAGCGGCCGGCCACTGGCGGTACCGCCGCCGTAGTCTTCCACCAGTTCGCGCAGGGTCAGGCCAAAGGCCCGCTCCACCAGGCCGCCGTGACGAATATTGCCCGCCAGCTGGAAGGGCATGGTGCCCAGGGAGCGGCCCATGCCGTAATCGCGATAGAACTGCGCACCCTTGGCCAGAATCAGCGGCACCGAGGCCAGGGTCAGCACGTTGTGCACCAGGGTCGGCAGGCCGAACAAGCCCTGCAAGGCAGGAATCGGTGGCTTGGCGCGAACGATCCCGCGCTTGCCTTCGAGACTGTCAAGCAGCGCGGTTTCCTCACCGCAGATATAAGCGCCAGCACCGACGCGCACTTCCATATCAAAGGCCTGGCCGCTGCCGCCGACATTGGCACCGAGGTAACCGGCAGACCGGGCGATGTCCAGCGCTTCGCGCAGGGTGGCCACGGCCTGTGGATATTCCGAGCGCACGTAGATGTAGCCGTAGCTGGCCCCGACGGTGATCCCGGCAATGGCCATGCCTTCGATCAGCAGGAAGGGATCACCTTCCATCAGCATGCGATCGGCGAAGGTACCGGAGTCGCCTTCGTCGGCGTTGCACACAATGTATTTCTGCGCAGCCTGGGTGGCGCGCACCGTGCGCCATTTGATCCCGGCCGGGAAGGCTGCGCCGCCACGGCCACGCAGGCCCGAATCGAACACGGCGGTCGCGGTCTGCTCACCGCCCAGGGCGATGGCCTGAATCAAACCCTCGAAACCGCCATGGGCCCGGTAATCCTCCAGGGACAACGGTTGGGTAATGCCGGCGCGGGCGAACAACAGGCGTTGTTGCGTTTTTAGATAGGGCAACTGCTCCACCAGACCCAAGGCCAGTGGATGGGCGGACGAATCGCCTTGTAGTGCATCGAGCACGGACGGCACATCGGCAGCGGTCACCGGGCCGAAGCCGATACGACCTTGTGGGCTGTCCATTTCCAGCAGCGGCTCCAGCCAATACAGGCCGCGCGAGCTGGTGCGTTGCAGGTCCAGCGACAGTTGGCGTTCCTGGGCCCGAGTGGCCAGGGCCACCGCCACATCATCGGCACCGACGGCGCGGGCAAGTGAATCAATGGGCAAATAGAGGCGCGGCATCATGCGTCCTCCTGGCAAGCATCGAGCAGGGCATCCAGACGCTCGGCACTGAGCCGCGCATGCACCTGGCCATCCAGCTCCAGAGCTGGCGAACAGGCGCAGGCGCCGAGGCAATACACCGGGCGCAGACTGATGTTGCCGTCGGCGCTGCTGCCGTGGTCGTCCAGTTGCAGGCGTTCGCGCAACTGCGCGGCAAGCTGCTCGGCGCCGCGACTCTGGCAGGACTCGGCCCGACACAGACGCAGAATATGCCGGGCCGGCGGCGCGGTGCGAAAATCATGGTAAAAGCTGATGACCCCGCGAATCTCGGCCTGACTCTGGTTGAGGGCGTGGGCAATCTCGGGGATGGCGGCATCGGGGATATAACCGATGCCCTCCTGAAGTTCATGAAGAATCGGCAACAGTGCGCCAGCGCAGCCTTTGTGGCGCTCTAGCAGGCTGTGAAGCACAGCCAGTTGCAACATCTCATCAGGCATACGGCATTCCTCACGGTCACGGACAAACCAGGCGGTTGTCGGTTGTCCGAAAGTGTCGGCTGCGGCACTCACGCCACGTCACGCAATCGTGGCATTTTCAGGCCGTTGGCCAGGCACCCTGATCGGGCATCTTGTTGGGCCCGGCACGGTCTTGACCGCACCTGTTCAGGGCATAAATAGCAGCTTGCCACGCTGCCTTTAATTCATCTGCACCAAAGCGACGTGCTCGGTTCTTTCTACGACTACTCATTGAGTCTAGATGCGCACCGATACATTAGCCGATTGGCGTACTTGGCACCCTCTCTGCGACATAGGGCGCAAGGCGCTGAAACCCTGCGCCGAAGCGTTTCAGCGGCCTGTCGTGGCGACGCCTTGCAAGGCGCCGGTCTGTTTCAGCGCTTAGAACCAATAATGCAGGCCGAGCATTAATGACTGGGCGCTGTAGTCAGTGCGCACATCGCCTTGGGGCAGGCCCTGAATGTCACCGAAGTGCGCATCGCGAGTCTTGAGGTATCGATAATCCAGGGACAGGGACCATTGATCGGTGAGCTCGAAACCTACCCCGGCGCCGAGTTGATAGGCCGATACGTTGTCGCGATGAGTATTGCCGAAGTGGACGCCGCCGGCTTCCAGGCCACTGATTGACACGCTGCTGTAGCCCAGGCCACCGCCAATGTAGGGAGTGAACCGACTGAAGGGCGCCGGGAGATTCAAGACGTCATACCAGAGGTTGGCCATCAGGCTGGTGACTTCCTCCTTGCCTTTGCCCGGGATGCTCCCGCCGCCTTCGTATACCCGGTTATTGAATTGGGTCAGGGTGTTTTTGCGGTAACTGAGTTCCACTTCAGGCCTGAGCCCGACGGGGAATCGCCAGCCCAATGCCAGCCCGGTGGCGTAGCCGGAGTCTAACGGGTGGTTGAACTGCATCTCGACAAAATCGAGGTGGTTCTGGTTAAGGTCCTGCGGGGCAACCCAGTTCAGTCCGCCCATGACACTGATGTAGGGGCCGAGCGTGTCGGCGGAACTGGACGCAGGGCTGATAAAGCCCATGCCAATGACGCCCATCACGAGATGCTGAGTGCTTTTTAGTAGGTTCATGCTCGGTCCGAAGTGTGCCGTTATCGATAAGTAAGCGAAGCGTGCTCAGGCGCGAGCGTTCAACACGCCCGTTCCCGGGAGGGGTCATTGGTGCTGCAAATGCGTGCCTGGTTTGTCGAGCACGAGGTTGCTCAGCGTATTCGCCCGTTGTTCCGCCAGCGTGCGCAGGTTGTCCAGTGCGGTGGTCATTGCTGCCGTCAGCATTTTTCGTAACAGCCCGCGATACAAGAAACTCAAGGGGCCGGAGATCTTCGCGCTGTGGGTGACCCGGGTTTCATGCGGGGAAAGTCTATGCATCTGGTGATCGAACTCGAGGTCGATCCAAAGCAGCCTTGCCGTGTTCCGATAGCTTTCATGCAGCCTCACCGTTTCCAGTTTCAGTGGCATGTTCAAGCCACTCCTGAGGACACACTTGCCCCGCGTTCCAGGCTGGAACGGGCCATTGAGTTCACAATGACTGACGTCGGTATCCCATAACGGCGCCTCTTTGAAGTTGCTCCAGATCTTCCAGATTTCGGAAGGCGGCGATTTGACCCGGACTTGCACATTTACATCGTTCACGGTGACACCTTTGTTGTGTGGGCGCTGTCATGCTGGAGAGTGAGATCAACTCAATACCTCACGCAGCAGGCGCGGATTGACTCAGCACTTGAGCGGTAATACTGGCTTGACCGATTTTTTCGCCCCGGTTGAACAGGTCGATGTAGATGCGGTTCGTTTTGAATGGCTGATCCTGTGCGTCAAAGCCGGCTTGCGGTGCCAATGACAGCGGGCTGTTCCTCGGGATTGGTCGATCCAGAGTGAAACTCAAGGCCAGCAGGTTCATCGGGGTATTGAGTGGAATTCGTAGATAACTGTGGGCAATCTGCATGTAGCACTGGCGGGCAACTTCGAGGAAATAGACCATCGAATAGTGCTCGGGGTCGCCCTCCTGGAAGATGTGCTCATCCGGCACTCTGAGCGTGTCCACGCTCAAGCCCTGGGCGATACCGCTCATGTCACTGACGATGATGTTTTCTTCTCTGGCCTTGTGCAGCAGCGCCTTGTCGCGGCAGCGAACAGCCGTGAACTCACCGGCAAGCGATGTCTCGAACGCCGAGTTGTAGGCCATGCCAAGGATGCACGTGCACATCAGCTTTCCGGCCTGCATGACCTTGGCATTGAAGACCTGAGGGTCTTTGCCTTGTTCCAGATGAAGATCAATCGCACCCTGCTTCTGTACGTATTGCTGGAACTTGATACTCAGGTTTTTGACATAGGCAACCCGGCCGCTCAGCGGGGGCATGGCGAGTTCAATCAGTTGCAACACGCCCTCGAGCAATAAAATGCCGGGGATGTGATCAAGCGGGTGGTCGAAGAAGTAAGGGTGCGCTTCATTCACCACGAGCCGGGCGTGCAGTGACTGAGGGCCACGCTGGACGTTGGCGATCACGATATTTTCCGGGCGACGTTGCCAGTGCACGGGGCGCTGGGCTTCAGCGCCACGGTGCAGGGCGAAAAGGCCTTCCATGGCGCGAGTTCTGACACGCAGCCCCGAGAGCAGGGTGCTGGTCAGCAAATCGCTGAGCTCCAGCACGTCGACGCCGTCGTGTCGCGGCTCCCTGGCCAGGCTGACAGGTCGTGCAGGCAGGATGACCTGTTGCAGTTCCTGGGGCGCCGAGTGAGCGAAACGCAGCGTAAAGGGATGCTTGACGGCAGCGGCGGGTCCGGCAGCGGCCGGGCGCCACTCCTGAAGCTTTTCAGTAAATAACCACATCACTGCCTTGCCGGCCTCGCGCACCTCGATCACCGTGTGGGCCGAGGCACTCAACAGCACCGCCAACAGGGTTTCGATGCCACTGGCTTCGGCCAGGAAACCGGTCATTTCTTGCAGTGAGCTGCTTGGATGAGTGGCATCAGGCTGCAGCTCGCAGACTTCAATGTTCTGGTATTGGCTCCGCTTCTTGCCCAGCAGTTGGCAAGCCTCTTCCAGCGAGTTCGCAGCATGGGCCAGGACTGCCGCGCGGATCACCAGTAAAGGCTTGTCGCTGGAGCCTGGTCGATAGGGGCGCAGCGCAATCACCCCCAACCCTTCGCCTTGCAGTATCGCTGAGTGCCGGGCGCGTTCGATCTCTATTTCGCCACTGATAAAACGCCCTGCACCGAGCAGGAGCGTCGCCACGCCGTCCTTGAACCATTGCTGAGATGCCAGCAAGGTTTGCCAGAACAAGCCAGGGGTGCCGACCAGTGTTTGATGGAAACCTTTGAAGTCAAAAATTTTTGCCGGGTAGCCGGACAACATGTTCGGCAACATGGTTGCGACGTCCGTCACCTCCACACCCGGTGGCCGGCCTTGAGCCTGTGAGTAGAACGTGTGGGCGCCGCTATACGCATTGCTGAAGCGCTCCCCACCCATGTTGCAGCACATGACCATGGCGGTGCCGGGTGAACCGGCCACACCCGGCAGGCGTTGCAGTAAATGATTGATGCGATCGGTGACCAACAGCTTGAACGGATCGACATGGGCCAAATGTTTGGGGCCCATGCCGAAACCGTCGATATCAATGACGCGATCCTGCACCAGGAATTTTCCCAGTAACGGCTGACCCGCAGTGGCGGCGCAATCAACGAAGCGTCCATAAGGGAAACTGACTGACGGTGCTGCTGGCTGATCGAGTTGTTGCTTGAGAGCCTGCAATGAGAAGTGACTGCCGATCGCCGCTTCTGCCCCGACAATGGCAAGGTCCAGCATCAGCACGCCGGGGGCGACCCGGGGGACGGCAGGGCGGTTGTCGGGAATGTATTCATCCACCACCAGATGCGCATTGGCGCCGCCAAAACCAAAGCTGGATATGCCTACCCGGATCGCCGACTGACGATCAGCGAGGGGCTGTACCTGCTCTGTGGCCAATCGCAGGCAGGTCTCATCGACTTTTGCGCTGGGGCGATAGTCGGGCTGAGGTGGAATACCTTTGTGACGCAATATCATCAGCGCCTTGGCGAGCGAAGCGCCTCCGGCGGCGGCCAATGGGTGACCAATGACGGATTTGATCGAACCGATCATTATCTTTTTGTCATCTATGCGATGAGGGGCGAAGAAACTGTTCAACGAGTCCAGCTCTGTCGCATCCCCCAGCGGTGTACCGGTGCCATGGGTCTCGATGTAGTCCACGTCGTTGGGGTCAAGACCGATATAGGCACGCTGGTAAGCCGTGCACTGAGCCTGTTTGCCAGGCGCAAATACCGAGCCTTCGGCGCCGTCGGCCGAAAGTCCCAATGCCCGCAGAACGCCCAGGGGGCGGCGCTTGGCAATCAGGGCCTGCGATACCGGCTCGACCAGAAAGGCGACCGCACATTCGCCCGGCACAATGCCGTCAGCGTCCTGGCCGAACGCCTGCATTTGGGCTCGGGAGGAAAAGGCGGTCAACTGCGAGAACCCCAGAAACAGCGCCGGCGGCAGTACAGTGTTCAGTGCCATGACAATCGCGTTATTCTGCCTGTCCGCTGTTGACCAGCGCTTGAGCCATATCGATTGCATAGGGGAACGAGCTGCAGGCGGTATCTACCGATAACGCAGGGCCACCCAAGGCAAAAGCCGCCGCCAGTTCAGCAACTTGTTCACCCGGCGTATAACCCCGTGGTGTCTCGGCTGTACCGCAGACTCCCGTGACGAAGTAACTCTCATCACTCCAGGACGTCGCGACCACTAACGCCGTGCGCTCCCTGATCAATACCGAGCCTTGTGCGGCAAGCTGGGCGAGGAGTGTCTGGAGTACTTTCTTGCCGATGGCGACCTGCCGTCCTTCATGGCGTGAAGGGGTCGATGCGTCATCGGCCAGGCAATAAGCGCTGTCCAGGTAAGTACGATCCTTTTCCCCTTTCGTTGCTGAATAGATTGACGCCTTATCCAGCCCCCAACGTGTCAGCATCGAATGGATGGGCGCTACCTGTCCCTGCGAGAGCAAGTGCCAAAGCGCATCCGTTGAGGGGGCCCCGGGAAACTCTCCAGCCATTGCACTGAAGCAAAAATCGCCCTCTGTCGTTACCGCGCCACTCATACCCGTTCTCCTGGTTGTCAAAATGCTGGGTGATCTTTGCGATCACCCGGACTCCATTCCATTTTTTACAACGGCTCAGCCCAGTCTTGTCAGCAACGACATGGCGTCTTGCGGCGTACGACGCGACATCAGCGCCTCACCGGCAAATTCGCTGACAGGGCACTGTTGCGCCATTGATTGGCAGAGGGTCTCTCGGGCAAAACCGCTGAGCCCCAACTGTGCGAAAGGCATCTCGATGTCGATCGACGTTGGGGCGTCGGGGATCAGGGGGGACAGGGCGTTTAAAAGCAGATTGCTTATCTGCTCCTGGGGGGCTGTTGTGCTTGTTGGTTGTGCTTGGCTGGGTGTTACCGAGGTTGACTCGGGGGTGGCCAGGGCGGCTTTAATCAGTGCGATTGTGTCCTGTGGGAACTTGGCGTTGACCAACTCAGTGCTGTTGGCCTTGAGTAGCGGCCACAAAGCGACGATCGCTTCCTGAAAGTCCAGTTGCACCAGGGAATCCAGGCCCAGGCTTTCATAGCTTTGCTTCTGGTCGATCTGGTCAACCGTAAAACCGGTGATATTCGCCAGTTGTTCAAGTACCCATGCTTCGATATTCACGGCAGGCGCCTGCGGATTGGCTTCAAGTCGTGCCAGCAAGACGGTAGGCGAGGGCGCATCAAAGAGCGATGAAGTGAGTTCTTTCTTTTCCGGGAAGTGCTGAGCCAGGGATTCGAAAATATCGACCAGCCCCAGGGAGTCGATGCCCAGACTCTCGAAACTTTGATCGAAGTCGATTTGTTCCTTTTTGAATCCAGTGACCGAACTTATTTCGGCGCGCAACCATTGCCCGTAGCTGAGCGCAGGCATTTGTTCCGCCACGGGTGCCGATGCCAGTACTACCGGGGTCGAGTGTACGGGCTCCAGGACGGGCAGGCTTCTATTGACGGGGGCTTCAATCCCATGGGCATAAACGCCTTCCAGAACTTGTTGATGCGCGTTGAAGTAATGCGCAGTGACCGTTTCGGCCTGCGCCAGCACACGCATCAATATTGATTCTTTTTCGATATTGGAATCGCACAGTGAATCAATGATTTTTTCTGAAAGAGAGAAATAGCTATGAGCTATTTTTCCATTGGACACGATGAATTCCTGCACAACATCGTTGAGTTGGACGCGCATGAGGTTCTCCTAACCAAAGTCGGTATATGTTTTCTATCAACAAGAAATCAAAAGTCATGGCCCAGGGCTGGGCCTTGTGTCACTCAATGAAGCAAACAGGCAGTAGCCATATAGAGACTTAAAGTTGGAGTTCCACCGCGTCGATCTCGGAAGATGTTGTTTTTCTGGCCCCTTTGAGCAGCCCGGATCTTACGTTCAGATAAGTGAAGAGCGTGATTGCATCAGCCCCCTGGAAAGCGATGTAGCCGTCAGGACGAATCAGCATCAATGTGCCCTCTTTGGCGTGGTAGCGCTTGTGCAGCCGCCAATCGGGGTCCAGCAACGTCGAGTGCCAGAAAGGCAGCTCGCAGCTACCTAGAGCATCAATGACGCAATAAGCCTTGATGCCTGGGTAATCCTTCTCCACCGACTCGGCCAGCGAGTAATAGCCCGGTAGCAAAGGGGAAAACTGATCGGCTGCGCTAAATATCAGCAACGTGAAGGTTCCCTGGAACAAGTCGATCAAGCGTTTTGGCGGCAAACCTTGCAGTTGCCACAACTCGACATCGGGAGCCAGTTGACCTGCGCGAGGCGCAGACGTCTTAAACTCGGGTTTCTTGCCTTTTTTATCCCAATTCATGCGCTGCTTTTTCGTCAGCGATTCTTGAATGTAATCACTTTTGCCGTAGTGGTACTGATGACCGGAAATCATCGTGGGCAACTTGCGCTGAACCTTACGCCTGTTGCTCAGCAGTGGCAGCACATTGTCGCGCAGCCAAACGAGGGCGCGATGCCTGAGGGTTATCAGTGCGGTCAGTCGGTGTGCCGTGTTCTCGACCTCCAGGGCGACCGGGTAGCGTTCTTCGTTGTAGCTTTCCAGCAGTGATTGATCCGCCAGGCCCTGATCGACATAGGCCATTTTCCACGCCAGGTTGTAGGCTTCGGAAACGCCCAGGTTCATCCATTGCCCGCCGATCGGGCTGCCGATATGAGCCGAGTCGCCCACCAGAAACACAGCGCCTTGTTGCAGCGACTGCACGCGGCGATGTTGAAAAGAGGCGATGGTGGTCGATGAAATATTGGACAGCGTCATCTTTTGCCCGCGTCCTTCGCACAACCGCTGAAAGTTCTCCAGACTCAGGGAAGGGCGCTCACCTTCTGGCGGCAGGTCGTAGGGCATCTCGATGAAAAGTCGATAACGGGATTGGGCGCTGATCGGCGCGACTGCCACATAACCATCCTGCGCACCCAGGAAGAAAGCCCCTTCATCCTTGCTTCCAGACCACTCGATATCGGCATCGGCCAGCATGAAAAATCGGTCGTAGGACGATCCTTCGAAAGTCATCTCAAGACGTTTTCTAATGTTGCTGCGAGCACCGTCGCACGCGACTACCCACCGACTGGTAAAGGATTCGTCAATGCCATCCGCATGATGGAGCGTCATTCGCACGGATCCCGGCTGGTTGTCTATATCGACCAGTTCGGTATTCCACTCGACATCCACCCCCAGCTTGTTAAGTCGCTCAAGCAGAATCTTTTCTGTTTGCGGCTGTGGCAGGCTGAGGAGCAGGGGATAGGTCGTATCCAGGTAGGAGAAGTTGTAGTTCAGCACCCGTTTGGCGTTCGACTGCACCGAAAACTGGTTGATCGTGAACCCGTCGCTGATGGCCTGCTTGGCAACACCCAGATCTCGAAAAATTTCCAGGGTTCTGGAATGGATGGCCATCGCTTTGGTAGCGGTCGAGGGGCCGGCATTCTTTTCAATAATGCGAAAAGACACACCCCACTTTTTCAGCATGATTGCCAGGGACAGGCCAATAGGGCCCGCACCGACGATCATGACTGTCGGGGTGTTACCGGGGCCGAAGTGCTTGGGTGCCAACGTGCTCAGAGTATTCATCTATCAGTACCAGTTTCTATAGAAGGGAGAGTTGGCAATGCCGAGCAGGGCGTCGTCACCGGATGAATCTCCGTAGGCATAAATGTAAAAGTCATCAAGGTTGCTCAAACAGCCTTTCAGGCGTGTGACTTTTTCTCTCTCAACACAGTTGGTACCTGATATTGCGCCGGTCAGTTTGTTCTTCGCAGTCGCCAGGCGGGTGCCGCAGACATAGTCAAAACCTGCCGCCTGTCCCCAGGGAATCAGGTAGTTCTCCGGCGAGTTGCTGACCAGCGCCGTGATATGTCCCATGGACTGATGCCATTGCAGCCGGCGCAAGGCCTCGGGCCTGAGCCAGAGTGGTAGCAGTTCGCTAATGAAATACCTGGCATGCTCGCGCTCTTGCTCGACTGACAGGCCGCCCAGGTAACAGGCAATGAACGCCAGGCGTGCCTGCATCAACGGTGTGATGCCTAGAAGAACACTGAGCATTTTGGGCAGTAGGGGAACGATCCTTAGCCAAAACGACCTGGTCCCCACGATAAAGCGCATGTAGCGCCAGAACGTATGCCTGTCGGTCAATGTGCCGTCAAAGTCGAAAACGGCCAGTACCGGTTGTGTGTTATTTGCTTGCATGGATCTCTTCCTTGAGAGAGAGAATCTCGATGGTTCTGGGCAGTTTGAAGCCTGAGAGGTAGCGCGAGAGCAGGGTGGAGATAGCGCTCTGGGTCAGGTCACCGCTCCCTTCAATGCACAGGTGCAATACGTTGACCTCCTTGTTGTCAGGGACGATGTAAGCCTTCGCGCGCACCACGCCTGGATGCTTCAGGGCAATGGATTCGATTTCGGTGAGGTCGACCATTTGCGCTTTGATCTTCGAGATTCGCAGGCGTTGGCAATAGAAGAACACATGTCCATCGTCGTCCCGCCAGACCAGATCACCCGTGTGTAGCCAGCCATCACGGAAGAACCGGGCATTGGCCTCCGCTGCATCGTTATATCCGTCAATCACCATCGAGCCGCGTATCAGCAGTTCGCCGATACGCCCAGGTGCGACGTCTCGACCCTGAGCATCGACGACCCGCAGTTCTACGTTGCGAATCGGTTGTCCCATGGCACCGCGATGGACCTTGCCAATCGAACTCTGGACTATCACCGGCATGCTCTCGGTCAACCCATAGCCTTGCAGCACCGGATTGCACCCCAGCAGCCTTCCCAGTTTCTCGGCTTCGTCCGCCGGTAGATGGCTGCCACCCGAATAAATCATCAGTTGTGGGTGCATCGGCAACAGTGCGCCTTTGCGTTTGGCCAGTCGCGTATTGAAGTAGCGAATGACGTCGGGCACCAGGCAGGCAAAGGTGACCTGATGCTGGGACAGGATTTGCGCCAGATCGCTATTGAGCAGCGTGTTGGTCATTAGCAGGGTGGCGCCCACGCTCAATGGAAAGACCATCATCACGGACAGTCCGAAGATGGCATACAGCGGCAGCGTCACCAGATGAACGGATCCGCCCCCTTGAAGATGAAACTGCTCATGCAACCCATCGCTCGATTGCGTCAGGTCAAGGTAACGATGGGAAACGGCCAGCGGTTTACCGGTGCCCCTATAGGTGAACTGCACCGAGACGATCGGATTGCCTTCGGGCAGTAACAAAGGTTCGGCCTGTCGAGGAAGCCGTGAATCGGCCGTTGCGTTGTCGGGCAGGGGAGAGGATGGCTCGCTTGCGGTGTTCAACACCAAGGCGTGATGAACGCCGTAGGCAGGCTGAAATGTCTCGCTGTGTTGCTCGAATAGCGTTTCGGTCGTCACGACCAGCGTCGGCCGGGCAATACTGATGACGCTGCTCATCTCGAATGGCGTCAGTTTGTAGTTGAGGATAACCGGAGTCGCCCCGCGTCCGATGATCGCCAGATAGTAAGCGATGAACTCCACCCCATTGGGTAGAACAACCGCCACTGTGTCACCTGGTAATACACCCAGGTTTTTGAGTGCGCCGTTGCACTCTTCAGCCTTTATTCGCAACCCGCGGTAAGTGACGGTCTCTTCTTCCGCGTCCAGGTTCCTGATAGCAACGTGGTCCGGGAAAGATTCTGAAAAACCGACAAACCGATGCAGAAAACCTTCTTTATATGAAAGGCTTTTCATTTACCAACCTCTCTCAATCCTTGAAGTAATGGTTAGACAAAAAAAGTAATACAGAGGCAGGCTATATAAGTTGTTTCAATTACGCATTTGTGTAGTTGTTTTTCCGATACCAGTCCAGGGTGTCGGTCAGTGTTTCAGCAACCGGGCGGAACTTGCACTCCAGCTCTTTCAGGCTTTTGTTATGGCTGAAATGAGTGCGCCCTTGCTCTTGCTCTATGAGTTTGACGGTGGAGGTGCTGATGAGCACCGGCTTTTTCGTAACTCGGTAATAGCCTTCATACATCAAGGCTATTATTCGCAGCATGAATAGCGGGATTTTTCGTTCCGGCGCTTTTACGCCGCTGACACTGGAGAGTGCCTGGAAAATGCTTTTCATGTTCATATGATTGCCGGCTGCCAGATAACGTTCTCCGGATCTGCCGCGTGTGATGGCCGCGAGTTGATGCTCCGCCACATCCCGGGCGTCTACTACGGAAAAACTGCCAGGCAGCACACCAGGTAATTTCATCCCGACAAAGTCGAGCAGAAACTGTCCTGATGAGGTCGGGCCGATATCCCCGGGGCCAAACATCCAGCCCGGTAGTACCATGGCGATGAACATGTCGGGGTGTTGCAGCAAAAATTCCTGAATTTTTTGCTCGGACAGTATTTTACTCAAGTAGTAATCGTCAGCATCCGATTCACTGCGTGACATCGTCTCATCGATCACCTGGTCTTTATTGCCCTTCAATACGGCAATGGAGGAAGTATGGACTGCACGACGAATGCCGGCGGCGTAAGCGGCTTGCAATAATCGCTCGGTCCCGGTGACATTGGTGTCATACAGTTTCTGCCAGTGTTTTCCACCTTTGTAACTGTCGCGGAAGTAAGCTGCCGTATGAAACAAGGCATCACAGCCTTGCAGGGCATGGCTGAAGGCGTCGACATTGAGCATGTCGCCTTCGACAAATTCGACAGGCAGATTGCCGAACTGCTTCCTGGCTTTTTCTACGGAGCGAACCAGTGCTTTTACCTTGATATTTCGCTTTAAAAGCGCATGAACCAAATTATTACCGAGCAGGCCAGTAGCGCCTGTGACAAAGGCATATTCCATTAAAATCCAGCTCCTGTGGGGTAACCTGCTGCTGCATTGAGATTGATGTCACGGGTCTCGATGCTTTGATCAGGTGTTGGCTGAGCCAACGACGCAAGTAAAAACCATTCGGTATCTGAAAATCAAGTGGTATTTCGTTATGAGCATAGAAGTGACGTCCCTGGACTGGGCTTAAAGCTATTAAATTCAGCGTTTTAGCGCTTAATCGACAGCAGGTACTTCACCTGGATCGGGCGGGTTGAAGGAATTTTTCGCCGCTCGTCGTCTGCCTCTTGAGGGAGTCACAAGACAACCTTGCCGATTCGGTCGATCGGGTGGGTGGGCCACGCGTTAGGCTGGATACCGAGGTGCCTGAGCATGCTGGAGTTGACGCCTCTTCATGAGTTGCAAGGGCTTGCAACGGCGGCGCCGCATGTCGATGCAGCGCGCTTCGCCGCCGCCGTTCCCATACATGGCATTTACATGGCACTTTTTAAAAGCGTAAATGTAAATTGATTAAGATGCTCTAGTATAAGGTATAGTCGTTAAAAGCCGTATTTTGTAGTGAATAGCAAGCGTGTTGCATTCAGTTACAATTAGATATTTTTTGTTTGGCCAGAGGAGCCGAAGTTGTGATTAAGAAGAGATTGGGTCGCGAAGAAAGTCAGCAAGTAACAAGAGACAAGTTATTCGATACCGCCACTGATCTTATGGTTAGGAAAGGCTTTCACGCCGCCAGTGTCAACGCTATATCTGAGGAGGCCGGCTTTTCAAAAGGCGCTTTTTTTTCAAATTTTACAAGCAAGTCAGACTTGCTTCTGCAATTGACCCAAAGATTCAAGCGAGTTGAAATCGACCGCTTGGGTGTTACCCTGGCTTCTGGATATTCATCAGAAGAACTGGCGCATGGATTGAACGCTTATATTGATACGCTTAAAAACAATACCAGTTGTGCGATCCTTGATGCTGAACTACAACTGATTGCCTTGCGTGATGAGGAGTTTTCAGCGCATTACTATGCCCTGCATCAGGAAAACAGTGAGGCGTTGGGCAAGTTGATTACGATTATATTCAGCCATGCAGGCAAGAAGCCTCCTTTGGAATGTGCCACCCTTGCAAAGACATTCACCGCTCTGTCGGAAGGTTTGATACTGCAAGGGCATAAAGACCCGGCGTCTGAAATAAAATTGGTATTGAACTCGCTTATCCAGACAGCAGAGCCCTTATAGAATATTTGCCAATCTTGGGAAGCATGCATTGTTCACATGTCCGGGGCTCAGATCTCGGACAGGATGCGAGCGGTTTTTCACTGTGTCCCGACAACTTTTTGGTGCCGTTTTCGCGAACTGGAAAACCTCCATTGGTTGTGACGGTGCATTGCTGCTTTATACCTATTGAAATATGTAAAAGTACGCTCGGCGAAACACCGGAAGGTCACTTCGGACAACTGCTCAGCCGCTCCAGAGCGAATGCCACGGGTGAATATTTTGTCCTGAATTCCATCGTGCCGGAGCAGGAAGTTGTCCGTAACCTTAGTGCTGCCAATGGCGGTATCGATCAGGCTTTCAGCTTGATCATGAGCTGGTCGGCGTGGCGCCCGATACCCACGAAGCCTGGCATTCGAGCATCGAGTCGTTGAGTTGGCAATCATTGGCCAGGACCGTCTGAGGCAACTCAGGCAGGGTTTTGGTCGTGCAGCCACTAGCGATCAGTTCACGTATAAGTTGTTGCCCGACTTCTAGAACCAAGTCTCCATTTGCACACCCAATTGCCACTCGCCGCCGGACTTGAAGCCCTTCTGACCAAAATCGTCTGTGGCGCTGAAATTATCCAGGTCCCTGGACCAGTTCATGTAGGTGGCGAACAGACGCAGTTCCGGGCGAATGAAAAAGTCACCGGTCTGGGCCTTGAAGGTCGGGGCGAAGGTGAGTTTCCAATAGTCGCCCTTGGCGGCCTGGCGGCCATCGTAGCCCAATGCATTGAGGTTCATTGTTTGCCAGCTCAGCTCATATTGCATTTCGAAGTTGCTGGTCAGTTCGTTGGCCAGGCGCACGTTGAGCGTCATGTAGCGATAGTCGTCGCCGGGGACGTAACGATTCTTGCTCTGCTCGGCTATCAAGGCCGGTGCGATGCGCCAGTCCTGATTCAGGCGGGTATGGCCATAGAGCGCCAGGCGCAATGTCTGAGCCTGGTCCAGCAAGTCGCCGTCGGCACCAATGCTGTTGACCTCCGCCCCCAGCCCTTGGCCGTACAGCAGCGCCGCCTTGAAGTAGCCTTCTTGACCAAAGAAATCGGGGCGGTGGTAGGCGAGCATGCCATGGGCGCCACTCGAAGCAGGGCTGAATCCAGACTTGTTCACCCGGGTATCCCTGGCGAATTCCTGCCTGCTCTTGTCGTTCAGGCTGGCATCGTTCTGGCCTGAAGAAATGCCATTGAGCATGACCTGCCAGCGGCCCTCGTCGAAAAACTGATTGAGGGTCGCGACATAGCTGCGGATGTCCTTGTTTTCCTCGGTGCCGAAGTCACCGTAGGAACGGCTCATCAGCGATGCATTGATGCGCCAGTCTTCAGCCAGGTGCACGTCGTAGATACCGCCGCCGGTCCCGGCCAGGAACACTATCCCCCTGTCGAGCCAATGGATATCGTAATTGTCCCGATCAAAGCGCTTGCCCGCCCACAGGGTGGCATTGCGCAGCAGGGGGCTGTCTTGAAAGGACGCCAGGTGACCAAGTTCGGCGTAGACCTGGCGCACATTGAGCGCACTTTGCGCCGCGGTCCAGTCGTTGGGCGTCTCCAGACCGTCGGCGAGCATCAGCGTGTACTTGGAGCGTGTTCCATTGGCGGCCTGGCTCTCCTTGGTGAACTTGGCTTCCATGTAGGTATCGACTTCATTGCCCAAACGGCCAACCGCGCCACCTACGGAGCCGGCGGGGGTCACGTAAGGGCCGCCGCGACCGGCACCTGATTTGTTGCTCATGATCCCGGAGCGGGCATAGCCGCCGAAGGTGAAGCCATCGCTCAAGTGCTCGGTCGGGGTGGCTGCAGGGGCGGTCGCCGCAGAAGGGCTTTGGAGGGACTGCTGATTGGCTTCTACCCGGCAACGCGTTGGTCGAGGGCGGTTTGTGCAGGCGTCGGCAGCCTGCCGGTGATTTGCTGGTTGAGGTGTTGGACTTCCTGGCGCAATCGCGCTGCATCGGCTTCGGCCATCGAGGCTCGGGCTTCGGCGGAGGAGGTCCTGGCTTCAAGTCGGGCAAGACGCTCTTCGATGCTTTGCGCCGGTGCGGCGAACAGTTGCGTGGAGAGAACCAGCAAGGAAAAGCCAGCCAAAGGCCGGCAAACCTCAGAACGCATAATTAACCCTCTTGTTTTTGTATTCGGGTACTGCAAACACCTTTCGAACGCATCCCCGGCTCCAGTCGGGTCGGGGTTTGTGCTGGATCGTCCAGCGCGATATCAGCGCCTTTTGCACAGCGCTCCACTTGACAGCGAACCGTTTGGGGATGCGTAATGCGCTGCGATGTTAACGTTAACTCAAATAAAAACAAGAGGGTCGTCACATGCAGCTTGCAGTCAAACGTGAGTACTGGCTTATCAGTGGTTTGCTGTTTTTCTTCTTCTTTTCGTGGTCATCCAGCTATTCGCTGTTCTCGATCTGGCTTCATCGAGTCATTGGCCTGAATGGCACGGAAACCGGATTTGTTTTCGCCGCCAATGCCATTGCCGCGCTGCTGATTCAGCCGTTCTATGGCGCTCTTCAAGACCGACTTGGGCTGTCCAAAAAGCTCCTGGTATGGATTGGCATCCTGCTCTGTGCCGCCGCCCCGTTTGCGATTTATGTATATGCCAACCTGCTGGCGCAGAACGTGGTGTTGGGCGCCATGGTCGGCGCGGCTTTCCTGGCCCTTGCAATGCTCGCGGGAGTGGGCGTGATCGAGTCGTATACGGAGAGACTGTCACGTCATGCGGGCTTTGAGTTCGGGACCACCAGAATGTGGGGTTCGCTGGGCTGGGCCAGCGCGACGGGCGTCGTCGGTGTGGTTTTCAACATTGACCCGGACATCGCGTTCTACATGAGCAGCGCAGCCGGCGTCGTGTTCTTGCTAATCCTGTTTCGACTGGATTTGAGCAGGTTCAACCAACCCGGCGTGCAAGCCGGTGAGCAAGCAGCCAAACCCGTGCGCCTGCACGATCTTTGGACATTACTGACACTGCCGCGTTTCTGGGCATTCAGCTTGTACCTGACCGGAGTGTGTGGGATCTACATGATCTACGAACAACAGTTCCCCGTGTATTTCTCCTCTTTTTTCCCGACCCCGGAAGAGGGCACCCGAGCTTATGGCTACCTGAACTCATCCCAGGTACTCGTCGAGGCGGTACTGATGCTGTTCGCCCCCTGGGTGGTCAGCCGCACGGGCGCCAAATATGGATTGATCCTGGCCGGCAGCATCATGTTCGTGCGTATTCTTGGATCCGGGCTGGCAACGCAGGCCTGGACCATCGCTGCCTGCAAGATGTTGCACGCTTTGGAGGTGCCTATCCTGCTGGTCTCGGTATTCAAATACATTTCGTTCAACTTCGATTCTCGGCTTTCCGCCTCGATCTATCTGGTGGGATTCCAGTTCGCCCAGCAATTGACCGCAATGCTGCTGTCGCCGCTCGTGGGCTACGGTTACGACCATTTCGGTTTCTCGAGTGTTTACGTACTGATGGCTTGCCTGGTCGGCGCTTGCTTAGTGCTGTCATGGACCTTGTTGCGCACCGATCCAGTGCGCAACCTCTCCCAAGTGAAGGTTGTCGATTCGCTGGAACTCCCTGCCATGGCTCAATCCACCACTCGTTACGAACCCTAGAAAGGACCAAGCCATGCACGCTGCACTGCTGGACGAAGCGCATCGCGCCATCGAAACAAAGCTACCCGGACGCGGTAGCGACTACCGCCTCGGTTATCATCTGGCGCCGCCGGCGGGATGGATGAATGACCCGAACGGTCTGGTTTTTTTTCGCGGTGAATATCATGTGTTCTATCAGCATCATCCCTATTCGGCGCAGTGGGGACCGATGTACTGGGGGCACGCCAAGAGCCGCGACCTGGTGCATTGGGAACATCTGCCCATAGCCCTGGCCCCCAGCGATTCCTATGACCGAGACGGGTGTTTTTCAGGGTCGGCGGTGGTCGCGGACGATACGCTTTATCTGATTTACACCGGGCATGCCTGGTTGGGCGCGCCGGGCGACGACCAGAACATTCACCAGGTTCAATGCCTGGCCAGCAGCACGGATGGTCTCTCGTTCAGCAAGCACGGGCCGGTAATCGAAACACCGCCCGATCCGCAGATCATGCATTTTCGCGACCCAAAAGTCTGGCAGCGAGGCGGGCAGTGGTGGATGGCGCTTGGTGCTCGTCAAGGCGACGACCCGCAACTCCTGCTCTATCGCTCCGAGGACCTGCATCACTGGGAGTATCTGGGCTGTGCCCTGCAAGGTCAGCGTGAGCCGGACGGCTACATGTGGGAATGCCCGGATCTGTTCGAATTGGATGGCTGCGACGTTTTTCTCTATTCGCCGCAAGGTCTGAAGCCCAGTGGCTACGACAACTGGAACAAGTTCCAGAACAGCTATCGAATGGGCCTGCTAGACGACACCGGGTGCTTCAGTGAGTGCGGTCAGCTGCGCGAACTCGATTCCGGTCACGATTTCTATGCCGCGCAGACCCTGCTGGCGCCGGACGGGCGCCGCCTGTTGTGGGCGTGGATGGATATGTGGGACAGCCCGATGCCGAGTCAGGCGCAACATTGGTGTGGCGCGCTGTCGTTGCCTCGCGAGCTGAGCCGCGACGGCGAACGGCTGCGCATGCGTCCGGCCCGGAGTTGGCAGCGCTAAGGCAGTCACGACGGACGCTGCAGATCGGCGCGGTCGAATCCCGGAGCCACACACTCGATGTACGTGGCGCCCTGCTGGAGTTTGAGCTTGAACTGGATCTGGCCGGCAGCAACGCTGAGCGCTTTGGCCTGGCGCTGCGCTGCAGCGAAGACCAGCAGGAGCGGACATTGCTGTATTTCGATGCCATGGCCCGTCGCCTGGTTCTCGATCGGCAAAACTCGGGAGCGGGGGTGAGCGGTGTTCGCAGCGTCCCGGTGACGATGGAGCAGACGCGGATCGTGCTGCGGATTTTTCTCGATCGTTCATCTATCGAGGTGTTCGTCGACGACGGCGCCTATAGCCTTACCAGTAGGATTTATCCACGGCCCGACAGCCTCCAGGTCAGCGCATTCGCCGTCAATGGGGTAGGGGTGTTCGGGGATACGTCTGTCTGGAACCTCGCCGATCTCCAACTCTGAATACACCAGGGGTGCCATTCATGCAGTTTGCTGCCAGGCATCGTGTTGTCATGCTTTTATCAAGCATGACATGATGCCCGGCCAGACAAGCAAGGGCACCCGCGAATGGCTTCAGTTAAAGATGTCGCACGGCTGGCGGGGGTTTCCTTCATGACCGTTTCCAGGGCGCTTAACACCCCGGAAAAACTGAACCAGGAAACCCTGGCGAAAGTTCGTCAAGCGGTCGAGACCTTGGGCTATGTCCCCAGCCTTTCTGCTCGCAAGATCCGTGGTGGTCACTCCAGTGGCAAGACCATTGGCGTCTTCGCGCTGGATACCGCGACTACGCCCTTCGCCGTGGAGATGCTCCTTTCAATGGAGCGTACGGCACGGGAAAACGGCTGGAACGTTTTCATCCTCAATGTGTTCGAAGCGCCACCGAGTCAGCAGGCCATCGACCTGATGCTGTCCCATCAACCCGACGGGATCATCTTCAGCGCCATGCAGTTACGCACCGTCGAGATCCCCCGGTGCTGCGCAGCCTGCCGCTGGTGCTGAGCAATTGCATGAGTTCAGAACCCGGCGTGGCCTGTTACGTGCCCGACGACGCAGACGGTCAGTATCAGGCCGTGCGACAGGTGCTGAAGCGCGGCTACCGGCATCCGTTGTGCATCAACCTGCCGCAAACCAGCCTGGCCTGGGAGCCGCGCCAGTTGGGATTGCGTCGTGCCCTCACGGAGGCCGGCATGTCCGCGGACGAGGTTCCTCAATACAACCTGTCGACCGATGACGCCTATCAGGAAACGATTGGAGTACTGGAGCACCAATTGCGGGGGTTAAAAGGAAGACCGGCTTTCGATCTGCTGATTTGTGGTAACGACCGCATCGCGTTGGTCGCTTATCAGTACTTGCTCAGTCGCGGTTTGCGTATTCCAGCCGAGGTGGCGGTTCTGGGCTACGACAATATGATCGGTGTTGCCGAGTTGTTCTATCCACCGCTGAGCACTGTGCAATTGCCGTATTACGAGATGGGGCGTCGCGCTGCCCAGTATGTGATTGAAGGCAGGAACGAAACCACGATTCACCGGGTTGAATGCCCCCTGGTTGAGCGTGAGTCTTGTTAACAAGGATGTTGCATGGGGCGCAGTTTTTTGCAGGCGCTGAAGATAACGATGACGACGATGAAAGTGGCGAGCGCGCTTCAGACGATGGCCCGCACAGTTCGGTAGTCGTCCGGGCGCCTTCACTCCTAACCCGGTCTGAAGCGGACCGGCAACGTGCGCGCCAGGACGCGCACCTTGCTCAGTACCTACTCGGCACTTCTGTCGTTATGGCTGGAGACGAATTGCCGAAAGCGTTCGGTTGGCAAACCTTCGAACAGTTCTGCTGGCGTACCCTGGGCATCGATCAGGCCACCGTGCATGAATACCACCCGATTTGACACATGCCGGGCAAAGCCCATCTCGTGCGTGACTACAAGCATGGTGCGGCCTTCTTCGGCCAGGGAGCGCATCACCCGCAACACCTCTCCAACGAGTTCCGGGTCAAGTGCCGAGGTCGGTTCGTCGAACAACATGACTTGTGGATTCATCGCCAGCGCCCGCGCTATCGCTACGCGCTGCTGTTGTCCGCCGGACAAGTGCGCGGGGTAATAGTCGCGGCGATCGTACAGGCCGACCTTGTGCAACAGGGCCTCTGCTTCCTCGATACATTCGGCACGGGAGCGTTTGAGGACCCGCATCGGGCCCTCAATGATGTTTTGCAGTACCGTCATGTGCGACCAGAGGTTGAAGCTTTGGAAGACCATTCCCAGGCAACTGCGCATGCGCTCAACCTGGCGGCCGTTGCTCGGGGTCTGGCGGCCGTCGGCATGTTGCTTCATTTCGATCACTTCACCATTGACGCTAATGATGCCTTGATCCGGCGTTTCCAGAAGGTTGATGCAACGCAGAAAGGTACTTTTACCGGATCCACTGGCACCGAGGATCGAGATCACGTCGCCCTTGTGGGCTTCCAGGGAAATGCCCTTGAGGACATGTGCGCTGCCGAAGGACTTCTGAATGTTAGTTACCGACAAGGCTGAAGCGGGCTGAGTGCTCATGGCATGCTCCGTATCAAATCAAGAATGGGTAGGCAGCGAAGGGCTGGCTTTTTTGATGGCGTCGACTGGCCGCTCACGCAAGTGCGGCGAGAGGCGATACTCGAGCCAGGCGACAGCACGCACGACCAGGAAATTCAGCACCAGGTAGATCAAGGCCGCGCAAATGAAAACTTCCATCGTGCGATAGGTGCGCTGGATGATCTGTTGCGCGACGCCAGTGACGTCCCAGACAGTCACCAGGCTGGCCAGCGCCGTGGACTTGACCAGCAAAATGGCTTCGGTGGAGTAGGCCGGCAGGGCCTGGCGCAGGGTAACCGGCGCAATGATCCGGCGTAGCAGTTCCCAGGGCGACATGCCCACGGCCTTGCCCGCCTCAATCTGCCCCTGTGGCACGCTGAGCAGTCCGCCGCGAATGATTTCGGCGGTGTAACCGGCGGTACACAAGGCCAGTGAAACCACCGCGCAGCCATAGGGCGACTTGAGCAGTACCCAGGCGAAGCTGTCGCGAATGGCCGGGAACTGGCCGAGTCCGTAGTAGATCAGGAACATTTGAATCAGCAGCGGCGTACCGCGAAACAACATGATGTAGAACCGCGCTGGGTAGCTGAAAAACCACCAGCGGCTGACCCGCAGGCTGACAATGCCGACAGACAGGGTCAGGCCGATCACCAATGAGCTGAAAAACAGTGTCAGCGTGGTGGGCAGTGCGGCCAGCAGCTTGAGCATGGTGTCCGCGAGGAACGGAAAATCGATCATAAGTGTCGCTCCCGACTCGAACTAGACTGGGCTGCGCTGACGCGTACGGCGCACGCGAGCTTCAGCCATATGGAAAAGCCGACCGGACAGGCCAGTGAGAATGAGGTACACAGCGCCCCCGATGATGTAGAACGTGAAATATTGACGAGTGGATCCGGCCGCGACCTGACTGGCACGCATCAACTCCACCAAACCGATGACTGAAATCAACGCGGAGTCTTTCAGGCTCATTTGCCAGACATTGCCCAGTCCGGGCAGCGCGAATCGCAGCACCTGGGGGACCAGAATCCGTTTGAAGCGCATCGCACGGGTCATGCCAATGGCCAGCCCGGCTTCAAGTTCGCCTTTGGACACCGCGAGAAAAGCGCCACGGTAGACTTCAGCCTGATAGGAGCCGGAAATCAGCCCGACCGCCAACGCCCCGACCAGAAAAGGCGGCACGTCGATATAGCCTTCACCGCCGAACCAGTGGCCAACCGCGGTTACCACACTGGCTCCACCAAAGTAGAACAGGTAGATCACCAGCAACTCGGGGATCCCCCTGAACAGTATCGAGTACAGATCTCCCAGCCAGCGCAAACTGCGCTGACGGGATAGCTTGGCAGCAGCGACCAGGCTGCCAAATACCGCCCCCACCAGCAGGGCTGCCAGGGTCAATATCACGGTCATGCCCGCTGCCTTGAGCAGCGCCATTCCCCAGCCTGAGTCACCGAAACTGAGTAGCTGCAAGAGGTTCATAGAGGGTCCCACTTATGAAAAGGTTTAAGCAGGCCCGGCAACCTTTACGGTGCCGGGCCATTCAGAATCATTGCTTAGGGGTAAGGTCTGCCTTGAACCACTTCTCGCTCAGTGTCTTGATCGTACCGTCAGCCATGGCTTCCTTGAGGGCTGCGTCGAACTTGGCTTTCAGCTCAGGGTCTTTCTGACGGAAGCCCAGTGCTTCGCCTTCACCCCAGATCGGGCCTTTGATGACCGGCCCGGTAAAGACCAGCGGTTTGTTCTCAGGCTTGTCCATGACCGAGTTGAAGAAGGTCACGTCATCGAACGATACGTCGATACGGCCGGCAAGCAGATCGAGAATGGCTTCGGCGGAGCTGCCGTACTCACGGATAGTTGCCACATCCTTGAAGTTCTGATCAATGAAGGACGTGTAAATCGTGCCCGAGGCGATACCAATGGTTTTGCCCTTCAGTGCCTTGCGCAGCTCTTCAACGCCGGCGCGTACTTCCTTGGCATCGGAACCCAGCGTAATGGCGGCATCGGCACCGGTTTTACCCGGCAACAGATCGGCTTTGAGCGCGACGAAACTGGCCGGTGTCTGGGCGTAAGGCGTCGAGAAGGCCATGACCTTCTGGCGTTCTTCGTTGATGACAATGGCGTCCATCAGCACGTCGAATTTACCGGCATTGAGGCTGGCGATCATCCCGTCCCAGTTCTGTACGACGATGTTGCACTTGAGCTTCATGCGCGGACAGATGACATCCATCAGCTCCGGTTCGAAGCCGCCGATTTTTCCACCCGGGAGCGTCAGGTTCCAGGGCTCATAGGCGCCCTCTGTTGCAATATTCACCGAGGTCCACTCTTTGGCCTGCAGTGCCGGAGCACAGGCCAGAACCATTGCACTGAGCGCTACAGAACCCAACCAGCTTGATTTCTTCGACATCTTGATACTTCCTGCCTAATCAATGGAGTGTTGCGAACTGATCCGGCTCAGGCCGAATCTCCAATGTCTGTGCGTACAATTATTTTTGTGTACACAAGACAAAACCATAAAAGCCAACCGTCAGTTAAGCCGGTCAATTCGCACCCATAATGGTTTCAGCCTGGACAGCTTCCCCATCTCCATGTGCCCTGTCCGACTGATCAACCGGTAATCATCGGCAGGTTCAAACCCTGCTCCTTGGCGCAGTCGATCGCGATCTGGTAACCCGCATCGGCGTGACGCATGACGCCGGTCGCCGGGTCGTTGTGCAGCACGCGAGCGATACGCTCGGCCGCTTCGTCCGTACCGTCGCAGACAATCACCATGCCCGAGTGCTGGGAGAAGCCCATGCCGACGCCGCCGCCGTGGTGCAGGGAAACCCAGGTCGCGCCGCTCGCGGTGTTCAGTAGGGCGTTGAGCAGTGGCCAGTCGGACACAGCGTCGGAACCGTCCTGCATCGACTCGGTTTCGCGGTTCGGGCTGGCTACCGAACCGGAGTCCAGGTGGTCGCGACCGATGACGATGGGCGCGGACAATTCACCGCTGCGCACCATTTCGTTGAACGCCAGGCCGAGCTTGGCGCGCAGGCCCAGGCCAACCCAGCAGATACGTGCCGGCAGACCCTGGAAGCTGATGCGCTCGCGGGCCATGTCCAGCCAGTTATGCAGGTGCGCGTCGTCCGGGATCAGTTCTTTGACTTTGGCGTCGGTCTTGTAGATGTCTTGCGGATCGCCCGACAGTGCAGCCCAACGGAACGGCCCGATGCCGCGGCAGAACAGCGGACGGATGTAAGCCGGTACGAAACCCGGGAAGTCGAATGCGTTTTCCACGCCTTCTTCCTGGGCCATCTGACGGATGTTGTTGCCGTAGTCAAAAGTCGGCACGCCCATTTTCTGGAAGTCCAACATCGCTTGAACGTGCACCGCCATCGATTGCTTGGCGGCTTTCACCACGGCAGCCGGCTCGGTCTTGGCGCGAGCGCGGTACTCTTCCCAGGTCCAGCCGGCCGGCAGGTAACCGTTGAGCGGGTCGTGGGCGCTGGTCTGGTCGGTGACCATGTCCGGGCGCACGCCGCGCTTGACCAGTTCCGGCAGGATTTCAGCCGCGTTGCCCAGCAGGGCGATGGAAATCGCCTTGCCTTCCTTGGTGTATTTGGCGATGCGGGCCAGCGCGTCGTCGAGGTCGGTGGCTTGTTCATCGACATAACGGCTGCTGAGGCGGAAGTCGATGCTGACCTGCTGGCATTCGATGTTCAGCGAGCAAGCGCCGGCCAGGGTCGCGGCCAGCGGCTGTGCGCCGCCCATGCCGCCGAGGCCGGCGGTCAGGACCCAGCGACCGGTGAGGTTGTCGTTGTAGTGTTGGCGACCGGCTTCGACGAAGGTTTCGTAGGTGCCTTGAACGATGCCCTGGCTGCCGATGTAGATCCAGCTGCCGGCGGTCATCTGGCCGTACATGGCCAGGCCTTTGGCGTCGAGCTCGTTGAAGTGTTCCCAGCTCGCCCAGTGTGGCACCAGGTTGGAGTTGGCGATCAGCACGCGCGGTGCGTTGCTGTGGGTCTTGAACACGCCGACCGGCTTGCCGGATTGCACCAGCAGGGTCTCGTCGTCGTTCAGGTTGGTCAGGCTTTCGACGATCTTGTCGTAGCACTCCCAGTTACGTGCCGCACGACCGATACCACCGTAAACCACCAGTTCTTTAGGGTTCTCGGCGACAGCAGGGTCGAGGTTGTTCATCAACATGCGCAGCGGCGCTTCAGTCAGCCAGCTCTTGGCGGTCAACTTGTTACCGCGCGCGGCACGGATTTCGACGTCACGATGCTTCGTAAATGGAGTAGCAGTAGGCTTATTGTCAGTCACGAAAAAAGACTCCTCAGCGATCAATTCAAACCAGCCCTGGCGGTGGGCGAGCAATCCAATCCGCAAAATGTGCACATCGGCGAATCAGTGGACGATGGTCGAGTCTCCGTGACTCATACTCATACGTCTTTACTTGTACATACAAGCATATGCAATCAAGCGGCCAACTTGTTGGTGTGGCGTTCAATAAAACTCGGATTTTTGCTGAAACGCCCTTGATACAAGGGTTTGCCGGGAGGCGTTTTTTTTCTGAGGTTTTTTGCGGCGGGGGGCGATTGTTACTTGAGCCTGGAATTGCGCCACTCTGGGGCGCTCGGTGACAGTTTGGGAGAATTTAGTGCGCGTTGGGAAACAGTTGGAGCCCATGAGTGTGTGGCGAGGAGGGAGGGCGCGCGGCACTGCAAAGCCCGGATTCGGTTCCAGGCTCGGCCCCAAGGCAATCCTTCAGTCGTCGAGAAGCCGCGAAACGCATCCTCTTGACGGCCAAAGGACAGCCCTGGAGTACAACCGTTTTACTTCAGGGTTTTCTGCACCGTGGCCAGGATTTCACCACTGCATACCTGTTCGGTAACACTCACCATGTCCAAATAGAATGCACGATCATTGTCGGCGACCGGCACTCGGCTACGCACCAGATCATAAACGGCCTTGGTGACACTGGAAGCCTTGTGCACATCATGGAAGTCCAAGGCTTGGCAGCCCACCAGCAGTTCAATCGCCAGTACCGACTCAAGTTTTTCGGAAACCTTGTAAGCCTTGATCACGGCGTTATAGGCGAGGCTGACCAGATCCTCCTGGTTGCCGCAGGTCGAGAAACTGTCAACAGAAGAAGGGAACGACAGCGTCTTCATTTCCGCATACAGGCCAGCGGCCGTGTATTGAAGGATCATGTACCCGCTGTTAAGGCCCGGGTTGCGCACCAGGAAGGCCGGCATTTCACTGAAGTGCGAGTTGACCATGCGGTCGATACGGCGCTCGGAAATCTTCGCCAGGTTGGCCAGCGCCACGCACAACGAATCCGCTGACATGCCGATGTAGGTGCCGTCGAAGTTGGCGCCTGAGATGGCAATGCCGTCGCCGTCATCAAGAGGGTAGATGACCGGGTTGTCGCCCGAGGAGTGAATTTCGTTTTCGATATTTTCCCGGGCGTGATCAATGAATTTTTTCGAAGCACCATGCACCTGGGGAATGGCACGCAGGCTGTAGGCATCCTGAAGCCGGTAATCGATGTTTTCGGCGACCAGTTGGCTATCGTGCAGCATTGCTTTTATATGCTTGGCAGTTTGCGCCTGTTCTTTGTGTGCCTTGACCGAATGATAGCGAGGGTCGAATGCGCGAATCGTGCCCTTTAACGCTTCAAGCGAAAGCGCCGCGGCGACATCGGCAACGGAGGCTGTCTGCATGGCGTTGTAGAGCGCCAGAATAGCGATAGCTGTAACTGACGTGGTGCCATTGAGCATGGCTAATCCTTCTTTGCACTGCAGGTCCGTCGGTTGCAGGCCGACCTGTTCAAGTGCAGTGGCGCCATCCACCCATTCGCCGCCATTGACCCGGGCTTTGCCTTCGCCCAGCAGCACCAATGCCAGGTGCCCCTCGACTGCCAAATAGCCCACCGAGCCTTCGCCTGGCGCAAACGGCACAACTTCATGGTTGAGCAGGCTGGCAATCAGCTCCAGTAACGCCAGGCGCACCCCCGAAAAACCTTTGCCAAGACTGATCAGAATCATCAACTGGATAGCACGAACCTGTTCACGCTTGAGCGGCTCGCCCACTGCGACGGCGTGGGAGCGCACGATGTTGACCTGAAGCTCTTTGGCATTCTGCGGCGAAATCACATGCCGAACGTTATCGCCGAACCCCGTGGTCACACCATAGACCAGGCGATTCTCTTCGAGGAAACGCTCGACCAAACCACGGGACTTTTTCACACGGTTCTTGTAGGTCTCGGAAAACGACACCCTGGCTGAATAACGGGATACAGCTACGAACTCTTCAATGGAAGGTTCTCTGTCGCCGAGGACGACCTGAGTGATCTGCCGAGGATGAACTTTCATTGCGAACTCCCAAAATACCAAATGAATGAGGGGGCCGGGCCGACTGAGCTGTCAGCCCGATTGAGTGCACAAGAAGACTAAAACGATATGATAATTAAGAAAATATGGTAATTTCTGTCAGTTTTATTAGAAAAACTAAACATAAAATACCTCCGAGACCTTCACATCACCATGAGCCGCTTACCGCCCTTACGAGCCCTCCAAATATTCGAAACCGTTGGTCACTGCGGCGGTGTATCCCAAGCCGCAAAGCGATTGAACATCTCTGTGGGCGCGGTGAGTCAGCAGATGAAGTTGCTTGATGAGGCGCTGGGCATGAGCTTGACGGTCAAGGAGGGACAGCGCTTGCGACTGAACGCCATTGGCCAGCGTTTTCATGCGCGGTGTTCTATAGCGTTTGAAGAATTGAGAGCCGCCGTTTCCGAAGTAGAGCGTTCGAAAAACCCCAACAATTTGTATGTCAGTGGCCTGCCTTCACTCATGACCAAGTGGCTGGCGCCTCTCACTTACGAATGGCAGCATGAGGATGGTGATCTCGACCTCTATCTCGATGGCACGCTGGCGGATACTTCGGAGGAGGAAAACGCCGATTTTCGTATCGGCTATGGCGAACCTGGCCAATATGCCGCGCATAGCGTTGTACTGTTCCGCGATTGTGTGGTGCCAGCATGCTCACCGACGCTTTTGGGTCATCCGGGCAATGTGGAACACGCCGGTGACCTGCTCCAATACCCACTTATCCGTATCGATTCGCGGCCGAAATTTGACTCACCCCCCTCATGGACCGAATGGTTTGAACTGGAAGGCACTGCCGTCGAGCAGACGATTGCCATACGTCGTAGCTTTTCTTCGTCCAGCATGGCTATTCAAGCCGCCATCGATCATCAAGGAATAGTGTTGGCGCAGTTTTCGATGATTGCCCGTGACATTGAGCAAGGGCGCTTGATCATTCCTTGGCCCTCGGCGATGCCGCTTCCCTCGCCGTACTACCTGAGTTGGCACCCCAATACTCTGCAGAAAGCGCAATGTCGGGCATTTCAACGCTGGCTGATTGGCCGAGGGAAGGCACAAGAGGACATTACCGACGCCTTGATAGCCGCACAGCCCGCTGGCAACTGCCCCCACGGCTGATCGGGAAAAGGCCATCGTGCAGTTCGCCATTGACCTGACGCTGGCGCCGGCGTCGCTGAACGCCAGTTACATCCGGACGCTTCGCGACCAAGGGCTGGACGATGCACAGGTTTTGGATCTGATCCACGCGATCTCGATTTTCGCCTGGGCCAATCGCCTGATGTTGAACCTGGGTGAGCCGGTGTTTACCGTGCCATAGCGCTTGGGGTACGAACGCGCGGGCGAAAGACGACCGAACAAGGAACGGCGGGCCTGGATCGGACAGTGGTATTTCGATGCCGGTTTGGCACGCCAAGGCGCTATCAAATCATACCGAGGACTGTTGCTTTCACAGCCGCCTCCGCCTTGTTGGACGCTTTCAGTTTCTTGAGTGTGTTGGCAATATGAAATTTTACCGTGCGCGCATCTATATTCAGGACGTTGCCAATCTCGACGTATGTCTTGCCAGACGCCGTCCATCTCAAGACCTCCCGCTCCCTATCGGTCAGTTCCGTGAGTGATTCCGGCATTCTTTCAGGTGATAAAAAACCACTCATGGCGGAGTGTACGATACTGGTCAGCCACATCAGCTTGGGCTCCTGATGTGCAAGTTCCCTGGCTGAAATGAAATCATGGCTACGCACCATGGAAAGCTGGCCGATCACGCCAAATCTGCTGAACGTGCTCTGACACCAGCCATGGGCGAGGCCGTGCATTCTGGCTTCCTCCCAGAACTGTCCATCCTGAGAGGCCGATTGCGCTTCCCATGTGAGTGGCCGATGTGTGTTCAGCGCGTGACGCACGGTAGGGTCCAGAAAAAAATAATTATTGTTGATATAGCTCTCTTCCCAGGCTTTGGGATAGGAGGACAACAAATGGAATGTGGGGGCGCTGACGGGGAGGGGAATTCGAATGCCATAAGAACAGGATTGAAAACCTAAACTTTCAGCGACGCTTTGTAAGCTGGAAAATAACGCAGTCTCGGATTTGGATTCCGAACAGAGCGCCAGAAAATCTTCAAGCCAGCCAGCCAAAGAAATAGTCCTTTTTTTTGTAAAGCATCCATTAGTCGGCAGTCTGGACTGCCGTGGAAAATGATACTTCATGTCTATTGGGTTTTCCATTGATCTTGTTTAACTTGCCGCGAGCACTATTTTCGGAGGTTATGACGCCGACGGTTAATTGTTGATTGTTTGATCAGGATTTCAGTAAGGGAATTCATTAAGTTGACGTTTGGCTACCTATTTCATGGGGCGACGACGAACTGAGAGATGAACTTCGTGACCTGGATATCCGGGTAGCAACGACCGGGTATTGCGAGTGGAAAAGTACTGCTGCAACGACTGTAAGTATCGGCTGGAGCTGTTTCGCCTCGGCTGTCAACGCCTCCCCTGCTGGCCCCTGAGGAACAGAGAACGAAGCTGGTGCTACGTGAGTCAACGGGGCGAGCGCCTCGCGGAAAACCGCCTGGGTATCTTGCATGGCCTCGGTGGGCGGGCACTGTGACCTGCCCAAACGGGCAGCTATGAAAAAAAAGAGTTTACATCTCTAATTGGTGGGCTAACCAATGGGAGGGGTTATATTGCGTTTGATTACAGGGATGAGCAGTGAAATCAATCAAAATGTAATGTATGGGCTTGCAGAGTACCGTTACGATATTTTTGTCAGAAAGATGGGCTGGCCACTGAACTGCCCAGAGGGTTTTGAACAAGACGAATTTGATCGGCCGGACACTGTATATGCGATTGTGCTGGATGCCGATAATAAGATATGTGGCTGTGCACGTTTGCTTCCAACGAACAAACCTTATTTGCTGTCAGAGCACTTTGTTCATTTGATGGGCGGTGCCAGCCTTCCCAATCATTCGCAAACATGGGAACTGTCCCGCTTTGCGATTAGCCCTTCCAGAAATGGAGGTAGTCATTCAGCCAGGAATTGGGCTGATACCGTTGCGCTTGTTCGAAATGTTATCACCACGGCGATAGACCTGGGCGCCAACAGACTGATTGCGGTCTCGGCCGTAGGGAACGAGCGTCTGTTGAAACGCATGGGGGTCAATGTTCATCGAATTTCGATTCCTCAGTGGGTCGATCAGAAACCGGTAGTAGCGTTCTGGATCGAGATTGACCAGCAGACCCGGTCCGCATTGGATATTGATTGCCCCTCCTGGGCACTTTCAAAATAAAGAAGTGCTGCGTGCCATTGTTTTTAATACCGGAGTGATGGGTTCTTAATATCGCGCTTGTGCGACCCGTGGCAAGCAGTGGCGACTGTTGTCTTCGAATGTGTTGCACCAACTGCGTCGATTAAGACGCTTTTATCCAAAGTAAGGATGTGCGAATGGCTGTTATTTCATCTCATCATGAATTTGTTGCGTCAGAGCAAGAGCTGCTTGAATTGATAGATAAGGAGTTAAAAGATTCCGATTTTAAGGAACTCGTTGTAATGGCGGGGCACTTCATGCTTTTTTATGATGAACAGACCCGGAAACTGGTTCCCGGTGTTTTTCAGGAACATAATGACACTGTGCTCAAAGAGCGAATCAGGCAACGCGTCGGTATTTTTCCGAAATACACATGGGATCTCTCCTTGGATATCGCCAGGAAATACCGAGAGGCCGTGGGTGATGTCAAGTTTCTAATGCTGATCAACGATTGGCAATATGTACCTGAGACTGGATCGGCCAGTGAGCATCGAACAAAATTCTATGAGGGTTTCACGAGACTGCCGAATACCTACCGGGAATCCCTGGAAATTCAAGGAGTGTTTACTGAGCAAGATGTTCTTGCCAGTCGTAAACACAGCCTTGCATTCCCGGAAACATGGCTAAAGTATAGATTCCAGAAAAGCGCCGCCAAACTGGTGAAGCAAGGGAAACTTGAGAAAAGAGTTCTTGAAGACCGCCCGAGCCAGTCGGAAATCTCTTTTCTGGATGACAGTGGTCATTACCGGACGCTCATCAGTTGTGGCATTACCGGGTGCGCAGGGGAAGTGACGGAAATGATTTCCGAAGTCTATAAAACAGGGAAGCGGCTCATGCTCATATTCGCACCGGGCGAATGTCATGCGCCTGTGAAGTCGGGTATCGAGATTGCGCTTTCTCTCTATAACCTGGAGGGCATGAAGATCATCGTGGCGGATCCGGGAGGAAGTGGCGAACTGACACCGGAAGAGATATACAACAAAATGGTTAATTTTTCGGTCTTCCGTTCTTAATCTTGCCGTCAAGGCCGGTGCATGGGCAATCATGCACCGGCCTTGAATACGGATGGCAAAAGCAGTTCTGTTTTCTGGAATGGTTAAATAAGTAACCGTCCAGATCAAGACATGGAGACGTCAGATGGATATATACCTGGACAGTGCCGCAACAACTAAATGTAATGATCAAGTCATTTTGTCAATGAATCAGTTCCTTGCCGATCACTACGGTAATGCTTCATCCCCTCATAAAATGGGGAAAATTGCCCAGCATGCCGTGAATGTCGCGCGGACGAAGATCGCTAACGCACTGTGTGTGTCGCCGACCGAGGTCGTGTTCACTTCCGGCGCGACTGAAAGCAATAACATTGTCATTCAGGGGGCGTTTGGATATGGCGAGACGGCGCCGGCCAATGCAGTGTTTTGTCCCATTGACCATAAATCTACTATTGAAGTCTCAAAGGAGTTGAGCCGAAGAGGCGTCGAAGTACGTTATGTCAAGGTCGGGCGCGATGGGCGTGTTTGTCTCTCATCTCTAGAAGCGCTGATTGATGATAATACCCGGCTGCTCAGTATCAGTTATGTAAACTCGGAGATCGGGACCTTTCAGGATCTTGATCAGATTTCTCGTCTTTGTGAGTCTCGCCAACTCATTCTGCATATCGATGCGGCCCAGGCGTTCGGCAAGTTGAAACTGGAAGTAGAGAACAGTCGAGTCGATTGTATTTCATTGTCCGCTCACAAGATCGGGGGACCCAAGGGGGTTGGCGCGCTGTATGTACGCAAGGCCACTCAGCAACGCTTGCGCCCACTGACTTTTGGCGGCGAGCGTAACAGCCTGAGAAGCGGTACCCTGCCGACTCAGTTGATCGTTGGCTTGGGCGTGGCTTGCGAGATGCGGGGCGGGGCGGACCTGGAGAGTGAGTGGAACCACCTCACAGCCCTTCGGGATCTGTTTCTCTCGGGACTGTCTTCGGCGGGTGTGACGTATGAGGTGAACTCGTCTTTAGACGTGAGTGTGCCCCATATCTTGAATATCGGTTTTCAAGGCGTTCGTGCCGAAACACTGATCAGTTCGCTGGATACTATTTGTATTGCATCAGGGTCGGCTTGTAACTCCGAAAGTATGGAGCCCTCTTATGTACTGAAGGGCATTGGCATGAGTGATCAGAGTGCTAACTGTTCCGTGAGAATTTCACTGCATCCGGATATCAGCAGATCTCAAATCGAGGACGCCGCTCGCATTGTCGCCAATAAGGTGCTGCAGCTTCAGTCGTTAGTATAAGACCCGGACACAAAGGAGATGGCAGTGGCAGAGCAAAGAAAGTTCTTGATCCTGAAAGGCGGGCGTTCTTCCGAGCGAGAGGTTTCTCTCAAGACGGCCGCCCATGTAGAGGCTGCGTTTGATCGCATGGGGCTGGATTATAAATCGGTTGAATTGGATGGTTTTTCCGAATGGTTGTCCTTGCCATTGAAGGGTGTTGATTATGTATTCAACGCCATGCATGGAGGGCCCGGCGAGGATGGAACACTGCAGGCGCTTTTGGATGGCTTGAATATTCGCTACAACGGCGCTGGTCGTGAGGCCAGCGCAATCTGCATGAGCAAAGTACTGACTCGTCTGGTCGCTTCGGCAAGTGGTATCCGCGTTCCGGAAGGCGTCTGGACACCGTGTGGAGAACCTGCAAACTTTAGTCGCTTGCAAGCTACCCTCGGGGCGAGTTTCGTTGTAAAACCGGATGCGCAAGGGTGCAGCATTGGTGTGAGTGCCGTTAACAATAAAGAAGATTTCGATGCGGCACTGTCCGTGTTGAACAGGTTCAATGGACGGGTTTTGTTTGAAGAGTTGGTGTCAGGTGATGAAATCACAGTGGGATTGCTCGATGGAGAGATATTGCCTTGCTTGCTGATATCTCATGCTCACTCGTTGTTCAGTTACGATGCGAAATTCAACTCCCCGGAAACCACAGGTTATTCGATCGCGAAGATGCCGCCTGAGGTGCTGGCGCGTGTTGAAAAGGATGTGTGGCGGATGTGCAGCATTCTTGATATCAGGGACTACGCCCGATTTGATTTCATTATCAAGGATGGAGTGCCATTCCTTCTTGAGGTGAACACGCTGCCGGGTTTGAATTCGCACAGTGTGTTCGTCAAGGCGAGCGGGTTGGCAGGTATGGATTACGACAGTGTCATTGGAAAAATCATCAACGCCTGATTAACGTCGGATCACCGTCTGCTGAGACTCGTGTATTTGCCAGGCATGGCGTTCGGTTTGATTCGCAGCAAATCGCGTCGGTTCAATGAGTTGTGCTGTTTACGGACGGTTGTGCCTGATCATTCGTCAAGGAGTTGGGATGCTTTTATCGGATAGCTTTCGCACAAATGGGGCGTTGGTGGTGCTTGTAGGGATTTGGACGCTCGGCTGGTTTTTAACCAAAGTCGGTTTGGAGAGTTCGACGCCTTTCTCATTTACGGCCGTGCGATTCGTGCTTGCCGCAGTTTTAATGCAGTTGATTCTGGCATGGCGGCAGAAGCGCGGTGCATTGAAGAGCGTGGAATGGGTATGGGTCGGTCTTATCGGGTTGTTTCAGACCACGCTGATGTTTTCGCTCGCGACCTATGGTTTGCTCGAGGTGGGGATAGCCAAAGCAGCGATTCTTATTTATTCCACACCGCTGTGGAGCAGTTTGCTGGGCTGGCTGTTTTTGAAGGAGCGTTTTACACCCCTCAAGTGTGCAGGTTTGGTGGCCGGTTGTGTTGGAATGGTCGTCATGGTTTCCCCAAGCCCGGCAAAAGAAAGTTTCATTGGGGAAGCCTTGCTGGTCGGTTCGGCCATGTCATGGTCGGTATCGAGCTTTCTCTTGAAAAAATACCTGCCGAACGCTGACAAGCTGGCCATCGGAACATGGCAAATGACTTTTGGGGCGATCGGACTGCTTGTGCTCACCCTGATTGTCGATGGTGGAATCAAATTCGACGTTAACGCCGAGAGTCTGCTCGCCATGCTGTATGTCAGTGTCGTTGGCTCGGTTGTTGCGTTTTCACTATGGTTCTATGTTGTCCCGCGGATTGACCTGCTTCATTCCAGCATGGCGTCGGTAGCGGTGCCTGTCGCGGTGCTGGGGATAGAGGGCATTGCCCTGGAACAACACCTGGATACGACATTGCTCTGGGCTTCGATGTTGATCATCGGGGGGATCGTTCTGGTGTTTCTCAGCGATCATATGGGTAGAAACAAGCGCTGAGTGCACGGGCCCATCCAGCCGGATACCGATAATCGTCCGAAGCGCCCATGTAGATGAAGTCCTGCTTGCCTAATCGACCGCCAGCTTTGCTGCTGGACGTCTTTGGTTTGTTTTTTTGTTCCGGCAATTTCTATTGATTCCGGCACTTCGCTGGGCATTAATAAAACCACTCCATCTACAGGAAGTAAAAATGTCCAACAAGGTTGAGCGCCATGCGGCCTAACGGTGAGCTGCGTTTATTTGCCGTTCTCTTGTCGGTGGAGTTATCAGCAGCATGCTGATCTGGCTGATGATCGCTGCGCCGCTGCTTTTGCCTCACCCGGCCGCACTGTCGGAGCGTTCGATGGAGTTGCCACCGATGTTTCGGGCAGGCGCGGCTGCTTTCGCTCTTTCAGGCTTGATTGCCGGGATACTGTGCTCCGCTTTCAATTGGATTTATGAACGCCGTCGTCATTTCGGAGTGCGGAGCAAGGATTAGACCGTGTCCTGATGTTCCAGGGCGTAGCGTCGGCAGTGATTCAGTTATCCCGCTCCCCACACGGCAAAACGCCACTCAATCGAGTGGCGTTTTTACTGGTACGTTTGGCGCGATTATCAGCCGGCGACTTGTGGCAGTATCTGCAGGTTGCCATCCACATCCTTGACCAACCCACTGGCCAGAAACAGTGGGGCCAGCCGCTTGTGCAGCTCGGGCTCGACAAACTCCTTGACGGTCACCAGTGCCAGTTGGCCGTGAAGCTCCAGCTCCACTTTGGTGTACGACAGCCAGGCCTTCTTCAGTGCCATCAGCACATCGCTGCCGGCGGTGGAGGCGAAGCGGCGGTTGAGCACTTGTCCGGCGAGGTTGAAAGTATGCGCGTTCTCGTAGCCGGTCTCGTCGCCAACGCTGTCGACACAACGGATGCAGGTACATTTACCCTCGCCGAAGGCCGCGCGCAGGTAGGTGTTGAAGTCCACGACTGGTTTGAGCCCCAGGCGTTTATCGACTTCGAACAAGTCCCCGGTCAGTTTTTCTTCAGTGCTCAACGTCAAATCCTCACAGTCATACGGCATATTTTTACAGCGCTGCACAATACCAGCCGGATCGGTTGTGCGGGTATTTTCCGAGCGGCCAAAGGATCACGAACCCAAAAAGCCACTCAATTGAGTGGCGTTTTTGTCTGGGCTACAGGGGTTGATCAACTCAACCAATTCCCCCCATCAACGTTGTAAGTCTGCGCCACGATGTACTCACTCTCGGGCGATGCAAGGAAGATCGCCATGCCCGCCAGGTCATCTGCAGTGGCCATGCGTCCAAAAGGCACTTCCTCGCCAACCAGTCTTTTCTTCTCGCCGAGCGGTCGGTTTTCATATTTGGCGAACAGCGCATCGACGCCATCCCAGTGCTCGCCGTCGACCACGCCCGGTGCAATGGCGTTGACGTTGATCCCATGTTTGATCAGGTTGAGACCGGCCGATTGCGTGAGGCTGATCACTGCCGCTTTGGTCGCACAATACACTGCCACCAGCGCCTCACCCCGGCGACCGGCCTGGCTGGCCATGTTGATGATCTTGCCGCCGTGCCCCTGGGCAATCATTTGCCGGGCGGCGGCTTGCAACGTGAACAGGGTGCCGGCGACGTTGATCGAGAACAGCCGCTCGTAGCTGTCGCGGGTGATGTCAGTGATTGGCGCGAGATCAAACAGCGCGGCGTTGTTGATCAGAATATCGAGCTTGCCGGCTTTTGCGACGACGGCTGCGATGGCGTCGTCGATGGATGCCTGATTGGTCACGTCCATCTCCACCGCATAGGCCTGGGAACCCAATTCGGCGGCGGTCGCCTGCGCCCGCTCCAGGTTGATATCGGCAATCGCGACGTTAGCACCCTCGCGGATGTAAGCCTGTGCGAAGGCTTTGCCGATGCCCCTGGCGGACCCGGTAATCAGCGTGCTTTTTCCTTCTAAACGTTTCATTGTTCTCCTCCATTTGTTGAAGCCATAAAGCCTATGACAATCCAGTGTGGGAGCGGGCTTGCTCGCGAAGGGGCCTTGTCAGTCAGCATCAATGTTGAATGACACACTGCTTTCGCGAGCAAGCCCGCTCCCACATTGATTGCTACTTGGGATAACCGGCGCGTTTCATCTCGCGCTCGGTGCTCTGTTGGGCATTGGCCAGGGCCTGTTCAACCGACATCTGCCCGGTGAGTGCCGCAGACATCTGCTTGCCGACCGACGTGCCGATGGCCTGGAACTCGGGAATGGTCACGTACTGGATGCCGACGTAGGGCACAGGCTGGGCGGACGGGTGCGCCGGGTCGGCGTTCTGCATCATTTGCAGCGTGACCCTGGCGAAGGGCGCGGCCTGCAAGTAGGCATCGCTGTAGGTCGACTTCCGGGTGCCCGGCGGTACGTTGGTGACGCCATCCTTCTCGGCGACCAACTGTATGTATTCCTTGGAGGTGGCCCAAGTCACGAAGGCTTTGGCCGCTTCTTTGTGTTGGGAACTGGTCGGGATGGCCAGCGACCAGGCATACAGCCACGACGACCCCTTGTCCGTGACCTGCGTCGGCGCCGCAACGAAGCCGGCCTTGTCGGCAACATTGCTCTGGGTTTTGTCGGTGATGAAGGAACCCGCCACACTGGCATCGACCCACATCGCGCACTTGCCGCTATTGAACAGGGCCAGGGTCTCGTTGAAACCATTGCTCGACACGCCGGGCGGGCCGTAACGCTTGAGCGTATCGACGTAGAAGTTGGCGGCGGCGGTCCACTCGGGTCCGGTCAGTTGTGGCTGCCACTTCTCGTCGAACCAGCGCGCACCAAAGGCATTGGCCATGGTCGAGAGCAACGCCATGTTTTCACCCCAGCCGGCCTTGCCGCGCAGGCACATGCCGTATTGCTCTTTGTCCGGATGGTTCAGTTTGCCGGCGAACTCGCCGAGCTGGGTCCAGGTCGGGTGCTCGGGCATACTCAGCCCGGCCTCCTTGAACAGGTCGGTGCGGTAATAAGTGACCGTGCTTTCGCCATAGAACGGCAGGGCGTAGAGCGTGTCGTTGAGCGAAAGCCCCTGGCGCACCGACGGGAAGATATCCTCGACGTCATAGCTGGCGGGCAGGTCCTTCATCGGTTCCAGCCAGTGTTTTGCCGCCCACAGCGGCGTTTCGTAAGTGCCAATGGTCAGCACGTCGAATTGACCGCCCTGAGTGGCGATGTCGGTCGTCAGGCGTTGGCGCAAGACATTTTCTTCCAGCACCACCCAATTGAGCTTGATGTCCGGGTGCGCGGCCTCGAAGGTTTTCGAAAGCTTCTGCATGCGGATCATGTCGCTGTTGTTCACGGTGGCGATGGTGACGGTTTCGCCGGCCTGGCAGAGCAGGGCGAAGGAAATACCGGCGGACAGGAATAGGGCATTGGGCAATAGCTTCATCGTGTTCTCCGCTCTGCGGCGTGGGCAGCAGAATCTTTTATTGTTGTAATCCGGGATGGCGAACCGATTACAACAGCTACCCATGTGCCCAACAAATGAACGGCATACGCACTACTGATACTTTTTTAACCAGCTACTTGCGCGGCAAAAAGTATCAGTCGCCAGCGCTTACAGGGCTAGGCAACCCATGTGCTTTGGTGTGAACCTTGGACCAACGCTTGCCGGAGACTGTCCACAGTGACGAGCCATTACACAAAAACGGACAAACCGCCCGCGCTCGAAGTCATTCTCAACGAGCCCCAGCACAGCTTTCGCTGGTATCAGCATGACTATCCCTTCGATCTGGCGCGCTGGAATCATCATCCCGAGTTCGAGATCCACCTGATTCGCGAAGGCAGCGGTCGGCTGTTGGCGGGTGATTACATTGGCCTGTTCGAGGCCGGCCATGTGGCGCTGATCGGGCCGGGGCTGCCACATGACTGGATCAGCGATCTGGGTAAAGGCGAGGTGATTGCAGGGCGTGATGTGGTGTTGCAGTTTGATGGTCAGGCGTTGATGCAACTGCGCAACCTGGTGCCCGAGCTCAATGAATTGCAAAGCCTGTTCCGGCAAGCGGCCCGGGAATCGAGTTTGGTGGTGTTACCCGAAAGAAAGCGGCCGGACTTCTGGAACAGATCGGGCAGAGCCAGGGGTTCGAGCGGTTGTGCCTGTTTTTGTCGTTGCTGCAACTGCTGGCCGCAGCGCCCGAAACCGAAAGAAAGCCCCTCGCCAGCCTGCAATACGCGCCGATGCTCGACGCCTTGACGGCCCAACGCATGAGTATCGTTTTTGACTACATCCTCAACGACCTTGCCGAGGAGTTACGCCTATCGGTCATTGCCCAACGCCTGGACATGAGCGAACCGGCGTTTTCCAAGTTCTTCAAACGGGCCACCGGCCACACCTTCGTCGACCTGACCCGCAAGCTGCGTGTGCAGCGAGCCTGCCGGTTGTTGGCGCAAAGCGACTTGAGTGTCGCCAACATCTGCTTTGAGGTGGGTTACGCCAACCTGTCGAATTTCAATCGGCACTTTCGTCATGAAATGCAGGAGACGCCGAGCGAGTATCGGCAACGGTTGCAAAGGGCCGTGGCGGCCGGCTAACACCATAATATCGGGTCAAAAATAGCCTCTGTGGCGAGCAAGCTTCGCTCGCCACAGGTTCAGTGTCCACCGTTAGTCAAGTCGTACACATCACTGGCCAGGAATGGCCAGCCATTCACCCACAACCTTCTGATAGTTCCCGGTAACCTTGCTCAGGTGCAGCCACTGATCAACGTATTGCTTCCAGGTCATGTCATCGCGGGGCAGCAAATAAGCCTTCTCGCCGTACTGGAAGTACTGGTCCGGATTCACAGCGCACAGGCCAGGCTTGAGTTTCTGTTGATAGCGGGCCTCGGACGCATCGGTGATCATCACGTCAGCTTTCTTGTCCAGCAACGCCTGGAACAGCGTCACATTGTCGTGCAGCAGCAACTGCGCCTTGGGCAGGAAGGCATGGACGAACGCCTCGTTGGTGCCGCCTGCCGGTTCGATCAAGCGGACCGAAGGCTGGTTGATTTGCTCGACGGTCTGGTAAAGCGCCTGGTCTTCACAACGCACCAACGGGACCTTGCCATCGACGTCCAGAGTACTGCTGAAATAGGCCTTTTTCTGCCGCTCCAGCGTCACCGAAATTCCGCCCATCGCGATGTCGCATTTGCCCGCGAGCAGGTCCGGCATCAGGGTTTTCCAAGTGGTCTGCACCCATTGCACCTTGGCCCCGAGGCTGTCGGCCAGCGAGCGGGCCATGGCGATGTCGATGCCTTCGTACTCGCCGTTTTCGTTTTTATAGGTGTAAGGCTTGTAGTCGCCGGTGGTGCAGACCGTCAGCAGACCTTGCTGGATGACGCTGTCCAGATGTGAAGGCGTTTCCTGCGCTTGCACGCCCAAGGGCAGGGCGAGCAATGCGCAGAAGATCAGTGCGTATGAGTTGTTGTTCATCGGTTTGGCGCTCACTTTCAAATCCTATGAGAGGTGCGCCGAGTATCACCGAAACCGACAGCCGTTTGTTGGTCAACGATCAACGCATCCCAAGCCTATGAGGGTGGCTTCGACGGCCTGCGCCAGCGGCGTGTGCGGTTCAGTCCCGAGCACTGACAGCAGCTGAAGGTTGTCCATGCGTAGCGGTTGTTGCCACAGGTAGCGCATCTCCTGCATTTCACGCAGGGTCGGCATGAAAGGCGAAACCAGCCGCGTCAGCCACCAGGGGAAGGCCCGCTGTTTCGCCTTCCCGCCGTTGTGTTCGACGCAACGTGCAATGGCCTCAGCCATTTGCTTGCCGTCTGCATCCCAATGCCCGGCCATGTGGAAGGTCGAGAAGGGCGCAAGACGTTCCCGAACGCTCAGCAGTTGCACCATGGTCTGCGCGACATCCGGCAGATAGGACCACTGATGACCGACGCCGGGATCGCCCGGCAAGTTGATGTGCTTCACCGCTTGCCCAGGCTTGATCAGCCCTAGGGAAAACCAGTTGTTGCCGGCCTGTGGCCCAAAGAAATCGCCAGCCCGCAGCACGATTGCCCGTGCACCTTGCTGTGTGGCGGCGTGCAAACGTTGTTCGAGTTGGACGCGGATCTGGCCTTTTCGGGTCAGTGGCTGCTGCGGGGCATCCTCGGTCAGCAGCGGAAACGCCTCCGGGCCGTAGTTGTAGATTGTGCCGGGCAAGACTACCGTTGCGCCTTCTTTCAGAGCCGCCGCGAGGGTGTTATCCATCATTGGCAGCACCCATTCACTCCAACGGCGATAGCCCGGCGGGTTGACCGCATGGATCAGAACGCTGCAACCCCGAGCGGCATGCATCACGTCGGCTCGGTTCAGCGCATCGCCGCGCAGGTAGAGGATGTCCTCGCGGGTTTCGCTGTTTTGCGTGAGCCCGCGCTGCAAGGCCTGGACTTGCCATCCCGCGTCACGCAACTGACGCGCCACTTCGCCGCCGATGCCGCCCGTTGCGCCCAGAACCAAAACCTTATTGCCAAGCGTCATTTCAGGAACTCCCAAAGTTGAGAGTCGATTCTGCTGCGCCGGCGTGATGAAAGAAATTGCTGAAAATCCACTACAAGCTATACATTTATGTATGACTAAAAATATTGGTTGGGAACTCTATCGAAGCTTTCTGGCGGTGCTGAGCCACGGCTCGTTGTCGGCTGCCGCACGGGCGCTGGGCATCACTCAGCCGACCGTGGGCCGGCACATCGCCGAGCTGGAAGCGTCGTTCAAACAAACCCTGTTTACCCGTTCAAGAACCGGGTTGATGCCCACCGAGGCGGCGCAGACCCTGCGTAGTTACGCCGAGGCCATGCACAGTAATGCCGCCGCTCTGGAACGAGCGATGGCCGGGCAGGGACAAACCACGGGCGGCACCGTGCGCATTACCGCCAGCGAAGTGATTGCCGTGGAGGTGCTGCCATCTGCTTTGGCCCTGCTGCGGCAGGCGCATCCGCAACTGATCATTGAACTGGTCGCGACCAACCGCGTGCAGGATTTGTTGCAGCGCGAGGCCGACATCGCGGTGCGCATGACCCCGCCGAAACAGGAGCAACTCATTGCGCGCAGCGTCGGCAATGTCGAGGTCGGGCTCTATGCGCGCGCCGATTACCTGAGCCGCGAGGGCACGCCGGCGTTGCCGGCGGACCTGGCCCGGCACACGTTGATTGGTTTCGATACTGAAACGCCATTTGTACGCGCGGCCAGCAAGCGGGTGCCGGGCTTGACGCGTGACGGGTTTTCACTGCGCGCCGACAGCGACCTGGCCCAGCTCGCCCTGATCCGCGCGGGCGCGGGCATTGGATTTTGCCAGTCGGCACTGGCCAAACGCGACACCCGCCTGGTACGGGTATTACCCGAGCACTTCCCCTTTCACCTGGAAGCCTGGGTCACCATGCATGAAGACCTGCGCAACAGTCCGCGCTGCAAGGTGGTCTTCGATGCCTTGGTCCACTGTTTGCTGGGGCATACCGCTATTTAACGGCATACAACTTGCGCACATACCGCGTGCTTTTCCAGGCGCACGGCGCACCTTGCGGCACGAACACGCTGTCGCCGGTGCTGACCGTTACGCTGGATCCGTCCGGTGCGAGCAAGGTCACGCTGCCTTCGATCAGGTGCATCAGTTCATTGAGTTTGTGCGCCCGGCCGTGGCGTTCGTAAGGCGTCGAATCCCAGACCCCCACGCGCAGGTCGGTTGCCGCGTCTTCGAAAGCGTTGCGTGACCGGCATTGCGGCGCAGGGCCGATCAGTATCTGCGGTTCTGGCGCGGCGGAAGGCGAGAGCATCGCCAGCGGATCAAGAAAGGTCAGGCCGGGTGTCGGTGCTTCGGTGCTCATCGCACAAAAGGCCCATTGCGTGCCGGCGTGCGCTTCGATCCGCAGGGTGGTCCCGCGACCGATCACTGCGCTGGCGCCGACTCCCAGTTCCAGCGTCTGCTCCTGGGTTTTCAGCACCACGTGGCCGGCATGCACGACGATCACTTCGGTGTGCGGGAAATCCTCGATATCAACGACTTCGCCTGCGTCGACGATACCGGCAGACACGCCATCCACCCCGGACCAGGCAATCCGGCGGGTATCCATAAACGGATCGGCCGCATTCAATGGCAAGGTTTTGAAAGGCGTGACAACGCGGCTGCCGTCGGCGCGAGCCAACAGCAGAACGGTAGGTTGGGACATGCGGGTGATGCTCCGTGTAAATGAAGGTGTCAGGTAGTCCGTCAGCCGATGGCTTGGGTCACCAGTGCAAACTGGCGCACGCCGTTGGCCGCTTGTGGCGGTGTGCCGCGAGCCATTTGTGCCACGGTGTCGACTTGCTTGAGGCCGGCTTCTGCCAGCCAGTCGCTCAAACCGCAATCCGATGGAATGTCGATGCGCACAAAGGTATCCGGCACTTGAGCCAGTACTACGGCAATCAGGTGTTGAGCCTGTTCGAGGTTTTCTGCAACCACCGGACCCATGCCACGACCACGGCCGTAGGGGCGGAGCATGGCGAAGGCGCGCACTTGACCGCCGCGCTCGATAACGACCGAATGCTCGACGACATCAAACAGGTCGGTGAGCACCGCATGACGGTCCAGTCCGGTACCCGTGTTGGCCAGTTCCAGCACACGAGCCTTGTCGGTCTCTCGCAGCGGGCGACATTCTTCTGCGTCGGCCAGCGGCGCGGGGATTGGCGCTTGCGCCAAGCCCTGACACTGCTGAATCCGCCCAAACTCGACAAAACCCTGGCTGACATAAAGTGGCGCACCGGCGAGGGTCGCATTCAAGATCGGCGTGCGCGACTGGCACGCCTCAAGCGCCAGTTCCATCAGCTTGCGACCGATGCCCTTGCCTTGATAATCATTGCTGACGATCACCAAGCCGATGGTCGCGAAATCGCCTTGTGGGCAGGCGAACGCCGTGCCGATCAAACGCTCGCCATCCAGTGCCACAAAACCGTCGCTGATGCGCAGCACCATCGCCCAGTCCTCCAGCCGATGGGGCCACTTCAATTGCACGGACAAGGCATGCGCTGCCGGGAGATCGGCCTCGGACATCGGGCGATAAAGATAAGCAGAAGGTTGCGGGGCGGACATGGCGAGTCTCCGTTGAACAGTGTGCGCGAGCGGCCGGTTTTCCGGCGTGATGGTGCCTGTATCCCATCTGCGTGTAGGCCTGGCAAGGGGGGCTGGAACATTCGGCAGATTTCGCGAGGCAGAGCCCACAAGACCACACTTACTACTTAATTTCACCGCAAGGTCGGCAGCAAATGCTTGGGCTTTTTTTCTACGATGGAGACCTGGGTAAACGCCTCGCCGATCCTTTTTTGGAGTGCTCCATGGATAGCTTCGATCCTCGTCTTATCGCTGTGCGCAGCGCTCACTTTATCGGCGGAAAATACCGCGACGCTAAACCGGGACTGGAAGTGGTGCGGCCCTCGGATGGCCAGGTGTACGCCGGGCTGCCGATTGCCGATGCCAATCTGGTGGACGAGGCGGTCAACGATGCCTGGCAGGCGTTCAACCGCAGCGATTGGGCCAGTCGCCCGCCGCGGGAGCGGGCACGGGTCATGCGCCGTTGGGCCGACTTGATTGAGGCGGATGCCGAGATCCTCGCACCACTGGAAGCCGTCGGTTCGACCCGCCCGCATAAAGATGTGATTGCCTGGGACATTCCTTATGTCGCCGAAGGCATTCGTTTCTTTGCCGAACTGGCGGACAAGCACGGCGGCCAGGTCGCGGCGACCCAGACGGATCGCCTGGGCATGCAGATCGCCGAACCTTACGGCGTAATCGCGGCCATTGCGCCGTGGAATTTTCCGTTGAGCATGGCCTCCTGGAAAGTCGCTCCGGCGCTGGCCGCAGGCAATGCCGTGGTGCTCAAGCCATCGGAACTGACGCCGTTCTCCAGCCTGCGTTTTGCCGAGTTGGCGTTGCAGGCAGGCATTCCGGCGGGGATCTTTAACGTGGTTCAGGGCGATGGTCGCACCACGGGTGATGCCTTGTGCCGGCATCCGCGGGTCGGCAAGGTGACCTTTACCGGCTCCACTGCCACCGGGTCGAGCATCATGTCCACCTGTGCGCTGGTGGGGCCGAAACCGGTGACCCTGGAACTTGGCGGCAAGAGTCCGCAACTGGTGTTCGCCGATATCCCGGACATCGCCAAAACCGCGCGCACCGTGGCGCTGGCGATTACCGGTAACGCCGGGCAGGTTTGCGTGTCCGGTTCGCGGCTGCTGATTCAGCGTTCGATCATGGAGCCGTTTATTGCGCACTTGCAGGCGTACTTCGAGGAGCTGCGCCCCGGTCCTACCTGGTTGTCTGCGAGCACACTGTCACCGATCATTTCCCGGCTTCAGGCCAGTCGTATCGACGGCATCGTCCAGCGCTCGCGCCAGGCCGGGGCTCAAGTGCTGACCGGTGGCGGGTTGTTTGAAGGTTTGGGCGGTGCGTACTACCAACCGACGTTGCTGGCCGGCCTCGATAACCAAAACCCGGCAGTCTGTGAAGAAATCTTTGGCCCGGTGCTGACCGTGCAGGCGTTCGATGACGAAGAACAGGCGCTGAGCCTCGCCGCCCACGCCACTTATGGTCTGGCGGCGGGTGTGCACACTGCCGACATCAACCGTGCGTTGCGGCTGGTGCGCAAGCTGGAAGCGGGGACGGTGTGGGTCAACCGTTACGGGCGCAGTAACGACTACATCCTGCCGACTGGCGGCTACAAACGCTCCGGCATCGGCAAGGACCTGGGGCGCGAAGCCTTCGAAGCGAACTTGCGCTACAAAAGCGTGCTGATCGACATCCTCCAGTAACTACGCCCCCGTAACCCCGTAGCAGCTGCCGAGCCTGCGAGGCTGCGTTCGGCTGCGAAGCAGTCGCCAGATCAGGCGCTGCGGTGTTTCAGTTAAACCGTGTGCCTAGGGTTTTACGACTGCTTCGCAGCCGAACGCAGCCTCGCAAGCTCGACAGCTGCTACAACGGGCCGTGGGTAAGCTCGAAAGTCTCGGCCAAACGGGCGCTTCCTCAGGGAAGCGCCCGTTTTCATTCAGCCCGGCGCAGTTTCTGCGGCCAATGGCGGCACAGGCAGGTTGCACAGGGCTATAAAGGTCCATAAGAGCGCACAAATACGGGGTTTGCCCAAGGCTGGAGCGGGCCGCAAAGTCTGCTGAGGGCGGCGGTTAAAACGGTGGTTTGTATCGAGCAGAGGTCGCTTTTAACGCCATCTGCTGATTTCACGGTGTTGTAATGACGGTGTGCTGCAGCGTTGCATCACCGCTTTGAAACCGAAGCGAATGCTTGTCGCGCCATGACCTCAACGAACTTCAGGACCGCACTCAATGAGCTTCCTTCGCCCCAAATTCATTACGTTCGACTGCTACGGTACGCTGACCAATTTCCACATGGGTACGATGACCCGCGAGATTTTCGCTGATCGCGTTCCTGCCGAGCAGATGGACCAGTTCGTCAAGGATTTCTCGGCCTATCGCCTCGACCAGGTCATGGGTGACTGGATGCCTTACGACGAAATCCTCAAGACCGCCCTGGCGCGGACCTGTAAACGTTGGGGCATCGAATACCGCGACGAAGGTCAGCTGTATTACGACGCCGTACCGACTTGGGGCCCGCACCCGGACGTCCCGGCCGGCCTGTCGAAAATCGCCGACAAGATTCCCCTGGTGATTTTCTCCAACGCCAGCGACAGCCAGATCATGTCCAACGTCGACAAGCTCGGCGCGCCGTTCCACAAGGTATTCACCGCTGAACAGGCCCAGGCCTACAAGCCGCGTCTGGCCGCGTTCGAATACATGCTCGACAACCTCAACTGCGGTCCGGAAGACATCTTGCATGTGTCTTCGAGCTTCCGTTACGACCTGATGCCGGCCCACGACATGAAGATCAAGAACAAGGCCTTCGTTGCCCGTGGTCACGAAGTCCCGGCCAATGCCTTCTACGGCTACCAGCAGATCACCGATATCGGTGGTCTGGCTGCGTTGGTCGGGCTCTGAGTCGCAACGGTAACGGCACTTTTCCTGGCATAGGCGGATAGACATGGGCAGTGAATCCTACTGGCTCGACACCGCACCGGCCTTCACCGGTGCACAGCTCGGCGCATTGCCCGGGCAGGTCGATGTGGCCATCGTCGGTGGCGGTTTCACCGGGTTGGCGGCGGCTCGGGCGTTGGCCTTGAAGGGCGCCAGTGTGGTGGTGCTCGAAGCCGGGCGAGTGATCGGCGAAGCCTCGGGGCGCAACGGTGGCCAATGCAACACCGGGGTCGCCCAGGATTACGCCGGCCTCAGCGCCAGCCTCGGCGCCGACAAGGCCCGGGCCTATTACCAGGCCTACGAAAGCGCGGTGCAGAGCGTGGTGTCGCTGGTGGAACAGGAACGGATCGCCTGCGACCTGATCCGCAACGGCAAGCTCAAGTTGGCCGCCAAGCCGATGCACTACGAAGGCCTGGCGCGGACGTGCGAATTGATTCGCAAGGAGGTCGATGCCGATGTCGAGTTGCTGTCCGCCGAACAGACCCGCGCCGAAGTGAATTCGGCGCAGTTCCACGGGGGCTTGCTGCAACGCAACGGCGTGCAGATGCACGTCGGGCGCTTCGGTGTCGGACTGGCTGAAGCGGCGGCCCGTCACGGCGCGCTGATCCATCAAGGCACCTCGGTGCTGGATTGGAAAGCCCAGGCTGGCGGCTATCAGGTCAACACCAGCAAGGGTTCGCTGCACGCCGGGCAAGTATTGCTGGCCACCGGCGCCTGTCAGCACGGTGGGTTGGGCTGGTATCGGCGGCGGATCGTCCCGGTGGGCAGTTTCGTCATCGCCACTGAAGTCTTGCCGCAAGCGTTGATCGATCGACTGCTGCCGGGCCGTCGGGCCTATGTCACCAGCCGCATGATCGGTAACTACTTCCGCCTGACACCCGACAACCGCCTGCTGTTCGGCGGCCGTGCCCGATTCGCAATGTCCGACAGCGTCAACGATGCCAAGAGCGGCAAGGTGCTGCAAGCCGCCATGGTGCAGATGTTCCCGCAGTTGGCCAACGTGAAAATCGACTATTGCTGGGGCGGTTTGGTGGACATGACGTCCGACCGCTTGCCTCGGGCCGGCCAGCACGGCGGGGTTTATCACTCCATGGGCTACAGCGGCCATGGGGTACAGATGTCGGTGCACATGGGCCAGGTCATGGCCGAGGTGATGGCTGGCAACGTCGACGCCAACCCTTGGCGTGAACTCGACTGGCCGGCGATCCCCGGACACTTTGGCAAGCCGTGGTTCCTGCCATTCGTGGGCGCTTATTACCGCTTCCAGGACTATTTGCATTGAGTTGATGTTGTGGCGTCACCGTCGTTTGCGTTTCAACGCCCCGGACAACCGGAGCCATCTCCTTCTCGACAGGTACAACTGATATGACTGACAACAAGATCGACTCACCCCTGATCTCCGGCCAGGACAGCCTGCGCGTGTTCGAAGGCCTCAACCGCGGCATGTCACGCCGCAATGCCTTGCAAATGCTCGGCGTGGCGGGCGTTGCCGCCGTGGGCGCCGGCAGTCTGTTCGGCGCCGCTGGCAAGCTGTTCGCCGACGAAGCCGCGACCCCGGGCAAAGGCAAGCCGGGCGGGCGGATTCGTGTCGCCGGCATGTCCAGCTCCACCGCCGACACCCTCGACCCGGCTAAAGGTGCGCTGTCCACCGACTACGTACGCCACTACATGTTCTACAACGGCCTGACCCGTTTTGACCCGCACCTGGTGCCGCAACTGGAGCTGGCCGAGCGCATCGATAACACCGATGCGACGCTGTGGACCATCACCCTGCGCAAGGACGTGACCTTCCACAACGGCAAAACCCTCAGCGCCGCCGACGTGGTGTTCTCGCTGTCGCGGCACAAGGACCCGTTGACCGGTTCCAAAGTCATGCCGCTGATGGAGCAGTTCGTCGAGATCAAGGCCACCGCCCCCAACGAAGTGCAGATCCGCCTCAGCGCACCGAACGCCGAATTGCCGTCGATCCTCGCCGTGTCGCACCTGCTGATCGTTCCTGAAGGCACCACCGACTTCAACCAAGGCATCGGCACCGGGCCGTTCAAGGTCAAGGAATTCAAACCGGGCGTGCGCTCGATTGCCGCGCGCAACACCGGCTACTGGAAACCGGGCCTGCCGTACCTCGACGAAATCGAGTTCATTGCGATTGCCGACGAACCGTCGCGGGTCAACGCGCTGCTGTCGGGCGACGTGCACATGATCAACGAGGTCAACCCGCGTTCCACCACCCGGATCAAGGCCAGCGCCAAGCACCGGGTCGTCGATGCGCCGTCGGGCAACTACACTGATTTGATCATCCGTCAGGATCAGATGCCGGGCAAAAGCGCGGAATTCACTCAGGCGATGAAGCACCTGATGGACCGCGAGCAGATCAAATCCGCCGTGTTCCGTGGCTTTGCCGTGGTCGGTAACGACCATCCGATTGCCCCCGGTTCGCGCTACTACAACGCCGACCTGCCGCAAACCGTCTACGACCCGGAAAAAGCCAGGTTCCTGCTGAAGAAGGCCGGCATGGAAAGCATCAGCATGCCGCTGGTCGCGTCTCCAGCCGCCACCGGTTCGGTGGACATCGCCGTGCTGTTGCAACAATCGGCGAAGCAGGCCGGGCTCAAGCTCGACGTCAACCGCTTGCCGAGCGACGGCTATTGGTCCAACCACTGGATGAAGCACCCGCTGAGCTTCGGCAACATCAACCCGCGGCCGAACGCCGACGTGATGTTCTCGCAGTTCTTCCAGTCGAAAGCGCCATGGAACGAATCCGGTTGGCAGAACGACCAGTTCGACCAGTTGCTGATGCTCGCTCGCGGCGAAACCGATGACGCCAAGCGCAGCAAGATGTACGCGGACATGCAAACCCTGGTGCATGACCACAGCGGGATCGGCGTGCCGGTGTTCATCAGCAACATCGATGGCGTCGACCAGCGCATCAAAGGCTACGGCAGCAACCCGCTGGGTGGCTTTATGGGCTACATGTTCGCCGAGCAGGTCTGGCTGGACGCTTGATCGGGCCTTGAAGGGTAGTCGTGTTGTACGGCAGGGACAGTGCACGAGGGTAGGCGATGAATAGCAATACACTGTGGTTGATCGGCCGGCGTCTGGGCGCCGCGATCGTGACTTTGTTGATCGTGTCCATGGTCGTGTTTGCGATCACGGCAGTCCTGCCGGGGGACGCGGCGCAACAATCGCTCGGGCAGTTCGCCACGCCGGAACAGGTGGCGGCCTTGCGCCTGAAACTGGGGCTCGACCAGCCCGGTGTGCTGCGTTACCTGCACTGGTTGATGAACCTGCTCAGCGGCGACATGGGCTTGTCGGTGTCCAACGCGATGCCGGTCGGCGAGTTGATGGCCGGCCGGGTGCCTAACACTCTGATGCTGGCGGCCGCCACGGCGCTGGTGTCAGTGCCGGTGGCGCTGATTCTGGGCATCGGCTCGGCGATGGGCCGTGGCGGGCGCATCGACAGTTTCCTGAGCTTCTTCACCCTGGCCATGGTCGCCGTCCCGGAGTTTCTGGTGGCGACCCTGGCGGTGCTGATTTTTGCGGTGAACCTCGGTTGGTTGTCGGCGCTGTCCTATGCCAGCGACATCACCTCGCCCTGGCAATTCATGCGCACTTACGCTTTGCCGGTGATGACGCTCTGCTGCGTGATCGTCGCGCAAATGGCCCGCATGACCCGGGCCGCCGTCATCGATCAACTCGACAGTCCTTACGTGGAAATGGCCCGGCTCAAAGGCGTCAGCCCGATGCGTATCGTGCTGCGCCATGCCTTGCCCAACGCGATCGGGCCGATTGCCAATGCCATCGCCCTGAGCCTGTCGTACCTGCTGGGCGGGGTGGTGATTGTCGAGACGATCTTCAACTATCCCGGTATCGCCAGCCTGATGGTCGATGCCGTGACCAACCGTGACATGGCGCTGGTCCAGGCCTGCACCATGCTGTTTTGTACGGCGTACCTGGGGTTGGTGCTGATTGCCGACCTGTGCGCGATTCTGTCCAATCCGAGGCTGAGAAACCAATGAACAATCTCATTGTGAAATCGACGCCCAAGACCCCCGACCTGTCGGTTGGCAAGGTGTCTCATGGCCCGGCGTGGCTGGGTCTGATCGGCGCCGGGATGTGCGTGATCTGGTTGCTGGTGGCGATTTTCGGCCCATGGCTGGCGCCGCACCCGGTGGGCGAAGTGGTCTCTGACAATGTCTTCGACAGCATCAGTGCGCTTTACCCGTTTGGCACCGATTACCTGGGCCGCGACATGCTCAGCCGGATCCTCGTCGGCGCCCGTTTCACCGTGGGCCTGGCGTTGGTGGCGGCGGTGTTGGCCAGCGGGCTGGGCACCAGTTGCGCGTTGCTGTCGGTGGTTTCGCCGAAGTGGCTGGACGAAGTGATCAGTCGCATGATGGATGCCTTTATCTCGATCCCGAGCAAGATGCTGGCGCTGATCATGGTCTCGGCTTTCGGCTCTTCAGTGACCTTGCTGATCTGCACGGCGGTCCTGAGTTTCACCCCTGGCGCGTTCCGCATCGCCCGCAGCATGGCGGTGAATATCGAAGCGCTGGAGTACGTGCAAGTCGCCCGGACCCGTGGCGAGCGCCGGTTGTACATCGCGTGTGTGGAGATCCTGCCAAACATGCTCAACCCGGTGCTGACCGACCTCGGGCTGCGCTTTGGCTTCATCGTGCTGTTGCTCAGTGGCATGAGCTTTCTCGGCCTCGGTGTGCAACCGCCGGATGCCGACCTCGGGTCCCTGGTCCGGGAAAATATTGGCGGCCTCAACCAGGGCGCGCCGGCCATCGTGATTCCGGCGCTGGCCATTGGCACCCTGACCATCGGTGTGAATCTGTTTATCGACAGACTGTCATCCCGACGTAGTCGCCGTACGGGAGGTCATTGAAATGAGTGAATTGATTCGAGTCGAAGACCTGCGGGTGGTCGCCTGTGGCGAGCGCGGCGAAACCGAAATCGTCAAAGGTGTGAGCTTTTCCCTGGAAAAAGGTGAAGTGCTGGCGTTGATCGGCGAGTCCGGCTCCGGCAAGACCACCATCGCCTTGGCGCTGCTGGGTTATGCAAGACGCGGCTGCCGGTTGTCCGGCGGGGTGGTGCAGGTTGGCGAGGACAACATGCTGGCGCTGAGCGAAAAGGAACTGCAAGGCCTGCGCGGCAATCGGGTGTCGTACATCGCCCAAAGCGCGGCGGCGGCCTTCAACCCGGCGAAGAAACTGATCGATCAAGTGGTGGAGGGCGCTTTGATTCATGGCCTCGGCAGTCGCGCGGTGCTTGAAGCCAAAGCGATTGAACTGTTCCGCGACCTGGCGTTGCCGGACCCGGATCATATCGGCCAGCGCTACCCGCACCAGGTGTCTGGCGGGCAACTGCAACGGGTGATGGCGGCGATGGCGCTGATCAGCGATCCGTTGCTGGTAGTGCTCGACGAACCGACCACCGCCCTCGACGTCACCACCCAGATCGACGTGCTTCGTGCATTCAAACGGGTGGTCCGGGAACGTGGGGCAACAGCGGTTTATGTCTCCCACGACCTCGCGGTGGTTGCTCAGATGGCCGACCAGATCGTCGTGCTTAACGGCGGCCAGATCTTCGAACAGAGCGCCACCGCGCCGCTGCTCAAGGCGCCGACCCACGAATACACCCGCAGCCTGTTGGCAGCGGCACGCCCCGACACGACGATTCGTCCGCCCAGCGGCATCGCCGAAGACCAACCGCTGCTGACGATCAAGGGCCTGACTGCCGGTTACGGCAACAAGAACATGCAAGGCATGCCGTCGATCCGCGTGCTCGAAGACATCGACCTGACCGTGCGCCGGGGCCAGGCCATCGGCGTGATTGGTGAGTCGGGTTCCGGCAAGTCGACCCTGGCGCGGGTAGTCGCAGGGTTGTTGACCCCGGCGCTCGGCGGATTGACCTTTGACGGCCAGCCGTTGGGTGGCGGCCTCTGCGAACGGACTGACGAACAGTTCCGTCGCATTCAAATGGTCTTCCAGAACGCCGACACGGCGCTCAACCCGATGCACAGCGTCAGCACCATTCTGAGCCGGCCGCTGAAGATGTATTTCGGCCTCAAAGGTGCGGCGTTGCGCGAACGTATCGGCGAGTTGCTGGACTTAGTGCGTCTGCCCCGAACCCTGGCCGAACGACGGCCGAATGAACTGTCCGGCGGGCAGAAACAACGGGTCAACCTGGCCCGTGCCTTGGCGGCGAAACCGGATCTGATTCTCTGCGATGAAGTGACTTCGGCCCTGGACACGGTGGTCGGCGCGGCGATTCTCGAACTGCTGCGCGATCTGCGTCAGCAATTGGGGGTTTCCTATCTGTTTATCAGCCACGACATCTCCACGGTGCGGGCGCTGTGCGACGACATCGTGGTGATGTACAGCGGCCACAAGATCCAGGCCGGCACTCGGCAGTCGTTTGCCCAGGCGCCGTTTCATCCGTACACCGATCTGTTGATCCATTCGGTGCCGGAACTGCGTCAGGGCTGGCTGGAAAACTGCGGTACCACCTGTGGCGAGCTGCCGCCAATTGGCGCCAAGGCCAACGTACCGGAGCTGTGCACCTTCCTCAGTCGTTGCCCGGTGCGGGTCGATGGCTTGTGCAATCGCACGGCGCCGAACCGCCGCACCCTCGACGGCGGCAGTGAAATCCTCTGCCACCACGACAGCACCGAGTTGCTGAAAACCCAGCAGGATCTGATCACCATGACCCAGGGAGCCTACGCATGAAGGGGCGTTTTGTGAGACTGGCCGAGCAGAGCCGGCCGACGGTCAGTTTGACGGTGGACGGCGCACCCATCGAGGCGTTGCAAGGCGATACGTTGATGGTCGCTTTGCTGACCCAGGGCAATGCGCTGCGCCAGTCGGAGTTCGATTCAGGGCGACGTGCCGGTTTTTGCCTGATGGGCGCGTGCCAGGATTGCTGGGTCTGGACCCGCAGCGGCGAACGCCTGCGTGCGTGCTCCAACGAGGTCCGTGAAGGGCTGGACATCGTCACCACACAACCGGAGGCGACATGGCCACTGCACGGATAGTCATTGTGGGCGCGGGGCCGGCGGGTATTCGCTGTGCCGAAACCCTGGTGGCGGCGGGATTCAAACCAATGTTACTCGATGAAAATCGCCGGGATGGCGGGCAGATTTACCGTCGTCAGCCGCAAGGGTTTAGCCGTAATTACGCCACGCTGTACGGCTCCGAGGCGCGCAAGGCGCGGGACCTGCACGAAAGTTTTGATCGCCTGCGCGGTTCTATCGATTATCGCCCCGACACCTTGGTGTGGAACCTGACACCAGGGCAGTTGTGCTGCGTCAGCCAGGGCAAACATTCGACGGTGGATTACGACGCGCTGATCCTCTGCACCGGCGCCACCGACCGCTTGATGCCGATTGAAGGCTGGCAGTTGGCGGGCACCTACAGCCTGGGCGGGGCGCAAATTGCGCTCAAGTCCCAGGCCGTGTCCATTGGTCACAGCGTGGTGTTTATGGGCAGCGGGCCGTTGCTGTATTTGGTCGCGAGCCAATACGTCAAGGCCGGCGCGAAGGTAGCAGCGGTGCTTGATACGTCGCCGATGATCAAGCGCATTGGCGCTTTGCCAAAATTGCTGGCGCGTCCCGGATTGCTGTTCACTGGAATGAAACTGTTGGCACAGTTGTATCGGGCGAAGATCCCGCTGCACTTGGGGATCAAGCCTTTGCAAGTTCAGGGTGATGCGGCCAACGGCGTCAGCGGCGTGCGGGTGCTGACGGCTCGCGGCGAGACGTTGAATGTGGATTGCGATGCCGTGGCGCTCGGTTATCACTTGCGCCCGGAAACCCAATTGGCCGATCTTGCCGGTTGCCGCATGCGTTTCGACGAAGCGTCGGGCCAATGGTGGCTGGCAGTGGATGAAGAGGGCCGGACCTCGGTGAGCGGAGTGTACGCGGCGGGTGACGGTTCGAAGATTCGCGGCGCGGACGCCGCTGAACACGCCGGTCGCCTGGTGGCCATGGCACTGCTGGAAGACCTGCACCAACCCGTCAACGCCGGATTACGCGACGAACAACGCCAGGCACTGGCGGTGATGGACCAGTTTCGCCTCGGTCTGGCCCAGGCGTTTCCCTGGCCTGCCGAGCAAGCCAAATCCTTGCCCGACACCGCCATCGTTTGCCGTTGCGAGATGATCAGCGCCGGTGAATTGCGTGCGGTGGTCAGCGAGAAGGGCGCCTGCGAAGTCAATCGGGCCAAGGCGTTCAGCAGGGTGGGCATGGGCCGCTGCCAAGGCCGTTATTGCTCTCAGGCCGGGGCCGAGGTGATTGCCGCTGCGGCAGGCGTTAGCGTGCAACAAGTCGGCCGCCAACGCGGCCAGGCGCCGGTCAAACCCCTTTCGATGCTCACCGAGGAGGTCTCGCCATGACCGTACAGAAAGCCGATGTGGTGATTGTCGGTGGCGGCCTGATGGGCTCGGCGGCGGCGTTTTTCCTGCGTCGTCGCGGGCAGTCGGTGATTCTGCTGGAGCGCGACCAGATCGGTCAGTACGCCAGCGGCGTGAACTTCGGCAATGTCCGGCGTCAAGGGCGTTATCTCGGGCAACTGGAGTTGGCCAACCGTTCCTGGGCATTGTGGAAGCGCTTGCCGGAGCTGATCGACGATGACCTCGAATTCATCGCCAGCGGCCACATGCGCGTGTGTTATCGCGAAGACGAAATCGCTGAGCTTGAGGCCTATGCCGCTGCACCTGAGGCGGCGCAACTGGACCTGAAAATCTATCGCGGCGCCGAATTGCATCAGCGCTTTCCGTTCCTCGGCCCGGACGTGAAGGGCGGTTCCTACGCACCTCACGATGGCCACGCCAACCCGCGTCTGGCGGCCCCGGCATTTGCCCGTGCGGCCCGAAGGCTCGGCGCGCAGATCGAGGAGCAGACTGAAGTCGCCGAGGTGCAGAAAGTCGGCGGCGAGTTCAGCGTTACCAGCACTGACGGTCGCCGGTTCAGCGCCGCACAACTGCTGATCACTGCCGGTGCCTGGGGGCAAAAACTCTCGGACCAGTTCGGCGAGCCGGTGCCGCTGGACACCCACGGTCCACAAATGGCCGTGACCGAACCGGTGCCCTACGCCTTGCCTACGGTGATCGGCGTGTACACAAAGATTCCCGAGGAAGTGATCTACTTCCGGCAGATCCCTCGCGGCAATATCGTCATTGGCGGCGGCTACCGCAGCAAACCGGACATGCTCAATCGCCGGGCTTACGTTGAGCCGCGCAGCATCCTCAACCAGATGGAACAGATGCGCCGTCTGCTGCCGGGCGTCGGTAACCTGAACATCATCCGGGTCTGGAGTGGCATCGAAGGTTACTTGCCGGATTCCTTGCCGATCATGGGCCCAAGCGGTACGGTCGACGGCTTGTTCTACGCGTTCGGCTTCTGCGGGCACGGTTTCCAGCTCGGCCCCGGCGTCGGCGACGTCATGGCCGAATTGATCAGCACCGGCAGCACCAGCACTTCGATTGAGCCGTTCTCTATCCGTCGGTTCGCCCATTTAGCCGAGCAACGGAGCAAGGCCTCATGAAACCCCGTGTACTGGATATTCTCAAACGTTTGATGGCGTTCGACACCGTCTCTTCGGAGTCGAACATGGCCCTGATCGAGTATGTGCGCGACCTGCTACTGACCAAGGGCATCGAGTCGCTGATCGTCAAGGATGAAACCGGCAAAAAGGCCAACCTGTTTGCCAGCACCGGGCCGAAGTCGCTGCCGGGGATTCTGCTGTCCGGGCACACCGATGTGGTGCCAGCAGCGGGGCAGGCCTGGACCGTCCCGGCATTTCAGGCGACGGTGCAGGACGGCAAGATTTACGGGCGCGGCAGTTGCGATATGAAAGGCTTTATTGCCCTGGCCATCGACGCGATGCTTGATGCCGCGGACCATTCCCTGAGCCGGCCGCTGCAACTGGCGCTGTCCCATGATGAAGAAACCGGGTGCGTTGGCGTACGTCGTTTGCTCGACGTGCTGCACCTGGCGCCGGTGCGGCCGTTTTTGTGCCTGATCGGTGAGCCGACCAACATGCAATTCGTGCTCGGGCACAAGGGCAAGGGCTCGTATCGCACCTATTGTCGGGGGCTGGAGGCGCACTCGTCGCTGGCACCGCGCTCGGTCAATGCCATTCACGTGGCCTGCGATTTCATTGCTGCGCTGCGTCAGAGCCAGCAGCAACTGCAAGAGCAGGGTGCTCAGGATGCCGATTACGACGTGCCCTACAGCACCGTGCATGTCGGGCAGATTGGCGGCGGCCGGGCGCTGAACATCGTGCCGAACCTGTGCACCCTGGATTTCGAAGTGCGTAATTTGCCGGCGGATAATCTGGATCAGTTTCTGGAGCACATGCAGGAGCGGGCGCAAGTGATCGTGCGCGAGGCTCGGCTGTTGTCGAGTGTTGCGGCGATCGAAATTGAAACCCTTAACGTGTATCCCGGCCTCGATACGCATCCGAGCGTTGAAGCGGTGCGCTTCCTGAAAAACTTCGCCGCGCCGGATACCGGTACGGCCAAAGTTTCGTTCGGTACTGAGGGCGGGTTGTTCAAGCAGCGGCTGGATGTGCCGGTGGTGGTCTGCGGGCCGGGCTCGATTGAACAGGCGCACAAGCCGGACGAGTTTATCGAGATCAGCCAGATGGAGGCCGGCGAGCGGTTTCTTGAAGGTTTGTTGGGTTCGTTGAAGGTTTAAGATCAAAAGATCGCAGCCTTCGGCAGCTCCTACAAGTTCGATGTACGCCGCAATTTTGTGGGTGAACTCAATCCATGTAGGAGCTGCCGAAGGCTGCGATCTTTTGACTTTGCTTGCCGGCAGAGCCTGCCGTCCCACCCCGATTTTCAGCATCCAACACCGCCCAAACGGTGCTTTCAGCATCCTCCCCCGCAGCGCCTCCCTAGACTAAAGCCTGTCTCGGATCAGGACTCGACCATGCTCAAGAATCGTTTGAAAGACCCCAGCCTTTTAGCAGAACTTGCCTATGTAAACGGGCAGTGGATTGGTGCCGATAACGCCGCGACCCTGGACGTCATCGACCCGGCCAGCGGCCAGTTGCTCGCCCGGTGCCGGCCATGCAAGGCGTGGAAACCCGCCGGGCCATCGAGGCCGCCGACAACGCCTGGCCCGCCTGGCGCGCCCGCCCGGCAGCCGAACGTGCGGCACTGCTGGAGCGTTGGTATCAGGCCATGATCGACAACCTCGACGACCTGGCACTGATCATGACCTGCGAACAGGGCAAGCCGCTGAACGAGGCCAAAGGCGAAGTCCGCTACGGTGCCGGTTTCGTCAAATGGTTCGCCGAAGAAGCCCGGCGGGTCTACGGCGAAACGATGCCGGCCCCCAGCGGCGACCGTCGACTTTTAACGCTCAAGCAACCGGTGGGCGTCTGCGCCGCGATCACCCCATGGAATTTCCCCAACGCGATGATCACCCGCAAGTGCGCGCCAGCCTTGGCTGCCGGTTGCCCGATCATCGTCAAACCCTCGGACCTGACGCCGCTGTCGGCCCTGGCCCTGGCCGTCCTGGCAGAACGGGTTGGCATCCCTGCGGGCGTGTTCAACGTGTTGACCGGCATGCCCGCCGGCATTGGCGAAGAACTGACCAGCAACCCGACGGTGCGCAAGATTTCCTTCACCGGTTCCACCGCTGTCGGCCGTTTGTTGATGCGCCAAAGCGCCGAACAGATCAAGCGCTTGAGCCTGGAACTGGGCGGTAACGCGCCATTTATCGTGTTCGACGACGCGGACCTGGAACAGGCCGTGGCCGGGATCATGCTCAGCAAATTTCGCAACGCCGGCCAGACCTGCGTCTGCGCCAACCGGATCCTGGTGCAAAACGGTATTTACGAACGTTTCGCCCAACGGCTGGTGGAAGAGGTCGGCAAGCTCAAGGTCGGCAACGGCCTCGCTGCCGACGTTACCATCGGCCCGCTGATCAACCCGGCAGCGGTGAGCAAAGTCGCCCGGCACATCGACGATGCCTTGAGCCAAGGCGCACGGTTGCTCTGCGGCGGCATTCCCGAGGGTGATAGCCAGTTTGTGCAGCCCACGGTCCTCGGCGAGACCCACGCCGGCATGCTGCTGGCCAACGAAGAAACCTTCGGCCCGGTGGCGCCGCTGATGCGTTTCACCGACGAAGCCGAAGCCCTCGCACTGGCCAACGCCACGCCTTACGGTTTGGGCGCCTACTATTTCACTCAGGATCTGCGCCGTTCATGGCGTTTCGGCGAGGCGCTGGAGTTTGGCATGGTCGGGCTCAACACCGGGATCATTTCCATGGAAGTCGCGCCGTTCGGCGGCATCAAGCAATCGGGCCTGGGCCGCGAAGGCAGCAAGTACGGCCTGGACGAGTACCTTGAAGTCAAAGCCTTCCACATTGGCGGGCTGTAATTTACAGACACTGGGGAGGCAAGTTGATGAGCAAGACATTCAGAATCGCCGCGATTGCCGGCGATGGCATCGGCAAGGAAGTCCTGCCGGAAGGCTTGCGGGTGCTGGAGCAGGCTGCGAAGAAATGGCAGCTGGATTTGAGTATCGAAGTGCTCGACTGGGCGCACTGCGATTACTACCTGGAACACGGGCAGATGATGCCCGACGACTGGTTCGAACAGCTCAAGGGTTTTGACGCGATCTACTTTGGCGCCGTGGGCTGGCCGGACAAAGTACCAGATCATATTTCCCTGTGGGGTTCGCTGCTGAAGTTTCGCCGCGACTTCGACCAGTACGTGAACATCCGCCCGGTACGGCTGTTCCCCGGCGTGCCGTGCCCGCTGGCCGGACGCAAGCCGGGGGACATCGATTTTGTGGTGATCCGCGAGAACACCGAGGGCGAATACTCCTCGGTCGGCGGCAAAATGTTCGAAGGCACCGAGCATGAATTCGTGCTGCAAGAGTCTGTGTTCACCCGCCGTGGCGTGGACCGGATTCTCAAGTTCGCCTTCGAACTGGCCCAGACCCGGCCGCGCAAGCGCCTGACGGCAGCGACCAAATCCAACGGGATTTCCATCAGCATGCCGTACTGGGACGAACGCACGGCGTTGATGGCGGCACAGTACCCGCAGATCACTTGGGACAAGCAGCACATCGACATTTTGTGCGCGCGTTTCGTTTTGCAACCGGACCGGTTTGATGTGGTGGTGGCGTCGAACCTGTTTGGCGACATTCTGTCCGACCTGGGGCCGGCGTGTGCCGGGACCATTGGCATTGCGCCCTCGGCGAATCTTGACCCGGAGCGCCGGTTTCCGTCGTTGTTTGAGCCGGTGCATGGCTCGGCGCCGGATATCTACGGGCAGAACATTGCCAATCCGATTGCGATGATCTGGTCGGGGGCGTTGATGCTGGATTTCCTCGGCAACGGCGATGAGCGCTATCGGGCGGCCCATGATGGGATTTTGCAAGCCATCGAACGTGTCATCGCCGAAGGACCGATCACGCCGGATCTGGGCGGGAAGGGCTCCACTCAAGACGTGGGCAAAGCCATCGCTGATAACCTCTGAATCACCACAAACCCCTGTAGGAGCAGAGCTTGCTCGCGAAGGCGTCCTTTCAGCCGATATTGATGTCGCCTGACATGCCGCCTTCGCGAGCAAGCTCAGCTCCTACAGGGATGTGCGTCGCGAAGTAGATCTTGCCAACCCCCAATACCCTATGGGAGCAGCCTGCTCGCGAAGGCGTCCTTTCAGCCGATATTGATGTCGCCTGACACGCCGCCTTCGCGAGCAAGCTCAGCTCCTACAGGGGATATGCGTCGCGAAGTAGACCTTGCCAACCACCAATACCCTGTGGTGTGTTCAATAACCTTGGGTGCGGTCGATCTGGCCCACCATTGGCTCGCCTCGTTCAAACCGCCGAATATTCTCCAGCAACACCCCAAACGCACTTTCCGGCTGAGTCATCGCCGCAATATGCGGCGTCAGCAGAATCTGCGGATGATTCCAAAACGGATGATCCGCCGGCGCCGGTTCTTCCTGCAGAACATCCAGCACCGCGCCACTGAGCTGTCCGCTGTCCAGCGCCGCCAGCAGATCACTTTCCACCAGGTGCCCACCCCGACCCATGTTGATCAACGCCGTACCGTGGGGCAGTTGCCGAAACAGCTCACGATCAAGAATGCCCTGCGTCTGCTCGGTCAGCGGCAACACGCACAACAGGATGTCGCACTGGCTGAGAAACGCCGGTAATTGCTCGTTACCGGCATAGCAATCCACGCCATCAATCCGATGTGCACTGCGCGCCCAGCCCTTCAACGCAAACCCCAACGGCTGCAACGTCGCCAGAATCTGCTGCGACTGGGTGCCCAGCCCCAACACACCGACCCGACGCTTGCTGGCCGGTTGCAGCAAGTGCGCCTGCCAACACCGCGCCATCTGCTGCTGACGATAACGCAGCATGTCCCGGTGCAAACTCAGCACGGCAAAACTGGCGTACTCGCACATGCCTCGGGTGATACCCGGGTCCAGCAGGCGCACCACCGGCAGGCTCTGCGGAATCCGACTCAGGTCCAGTTGATCGACCCCGGCGGACAGCGCGAACAGTACCTTCAGATTTGGCAGCAAAGCTTCGAGATCATCTGGTGCCTGCCACGCGGCCAGGTATTCAATCTGCGAAGGATCGCCAATGTCCGGCCACGCGCGCCACTCGATATCCGGGGCGTGTTCGGCGAACAGCGCTTTCCACTGTTCGCCGCGCACAGGGTCAGCTTTATAAACCAGGGCCATGGGCATTTCCTGAAAGGGTGAAGGTGCTCTCATCATCGCGCACTGCCGGCGCAGGATCTGTCGAAAGCGCCGGGTTAAACGGCTTGCGTCACGCTGGATCAGTAGGGCTGCGGCAGATTCGGCGGGCTGAAGGAATCTGCCGTTTGACAGGGTGAAAACAGTCGATCCGAATTTCTCAGGGGCCAAGTTCGGCGTAGTTCGTTTCGCACAAGCCTTAACCTGAACACCATCGCAACCACCTCCCGGTTGCCGGACTCACGATGGGAAATGCCATGAATAGCAAAGTCGACGACACCCCACATTTGCTCCGTCAGCGCGATCAATTCGTGCCGCGTGGCCTGGTTACCGCTCACCCGTTGGTGATCGATCGCGCCCAAGGTGCCGAACTGTGGGACGTGGACGGTAAGCGCTACTTGGATTTTGTCGGCGGCATTGGCGTGCTGAACATCGGCCACAATCATCCGAAAGTGGTCGCGGCGGTGCAGGCTCAGTTGCAAAAGGTCTCCCACGCCTGTTTTCAGGTGGTGGCTTACAAACCTTATCTGGATCTGGCCCAGCGCCTGTGTGAAATGATCGGCGGTAACGAAGCCTGTAAAGCGGCGTTCTTCACCTCCGGCGCCGAGGCCGTGGAGAACGCGGTGAAGATCGCCCGGCTCACACCAATCGTTCTGCGGTGATTGCCTTTCGTGGCGGTTTCCATGGTCGGACCTTGCTCGGCACCACGCTGACCGGCATGAGCCAGCCGTACAAACAGAATTTCGGGCCGTTCGCGCCGGAGGTGTTTCACACGCCTTATCCGAATGCCTATCGCGGTGTCACCAGCGACATGGCGCTCAAGGCGCTGGAGGAATTGCTCGCGACCCAAGTGGCGCCGGAGCGGGTTGCCGCAATCATCATCGAACCGGTGCAGGGCGACGGCGGCTTCCTCTCGGCACCGGTGGAGTTCCTCCAGGGCCTGCGCGCGCTGACTGAGAAACACGGCATCGTGCTGATCCTCGATGAAATCCAGACCGGTTTCGGCCGTACCGGCAAGTGGTTCGGCTTCCAGCACGCCGGCATCCAGCCGGACCTGGTGACCGTCGCCAAGAGCCTGGCCGGTGGCTTGCCGTTGTCCGGTGTCGTCGGTAAAGCCGACATCATGGACGCGCCGTTGCCCGGTGGTTTGGGCGGCACCTACGGCGGCAATGCGCTGTCCTGCGCGGCGGCACTGGCGGTGATCGATGCCTTTGAAGAAGAAAAACTGCTGGCACGCGGTGAAGCGTTGGGCGAGCGACTGCGCCAGGGACTGCTGCGCTTGCAGAGCCGTCACTCACAAATCGGCGACGTGCGCGGCACCGGGTTCATGCTGGCCATCGAGCTGATCAAGAACGACCAGGCCCGCACGCCGGACGCCGACCTGAACCAGCGCCTGATCGATGAAGCGCGCAAGGGTGGCTTGCTGGTGATCAAGTGCGGCGTGTACCGCAACGTCCTGCGCTTCCTCGCGCCACTGGTGGCTACCGAAGCACAGGTCGACGAAGCCCTGCAAATTCTGGAAGCCGCTTTGGCACGCGTCTTGAACTGAGCTCCTGCAGGCGTGGGGCGCTGCTACAAGGCGCCGCCCGTAAGCAGTTACGGAGCACGGAGGGATGGAATGCATCATTGGAGGCTTTGCACACCATGGGGCTGACTGATTATCGAGCGCTGCTCATCGATTGTGATGAAGTCCTGGTCGATCGCGACTCGGGCGTCTGGGCGGCGTTGCAACCGCTGCTCGACAGCCGGGGCGGGCAGCCGGACAAGGAACAGGTGCTGGCCGAATACGGCGAGGTGGTGCGTGCACTGTATCCGCGCTTCGGTGAGCTAGGCTTCAGTGGACTGCTGTGTTTCGCCCATCGCCAGTTGGCCGAGCGCTGGGGCCTGAAAGCCAGTTGGGAGGAGGGCATGAGCTTTGCCCGGTCGGTGGCCGTCTGGTCGCTGTTCGAGGACGCGCCGGGGGCGATGTTGTACCTGCGCAAGTTCTATCGCCTGCTGGTTCAGGGTGATCGGGACGCTGAGGATCGCGGGCTGTTGTGCGAGCGTTTGGGGATCATGGCGGATGATTTCATTTCATTGGCCAGCGACCCGTTGCAGGACTCGGAGTGGCTTCAGGCCAATGCGCTTAAGCCAAGCGAAATCCTGCAAGTGACCCGACCTTCCGCCAGCCCGCAGGCGAGTAGCGGTGTGTGCCTGATCTGTCGCGGCCGGGTCAAACACCCGACGCCATGTGCTGCGGATTATTGCATCAACAGCATGGCGGATCTGGTGGCTCAGCATCAGCTGTCTTTACGGCGCTGATTTTGCTAGAAGATTGTCTTACAAACGGCAGTCAAGAGGTACGCAATGGAAGGTTTAGTCAAACTGGACCGGATCGACATCAGCATTTTGGTCGAGCTGCAAAAGGACGGGCGCATGACCAACGTCAGCCTCGCCGATGCCGTGGGATTGTCGGCCAGCCCCTGCCTGCAACGGGTCAAGCGGCTGGAGTCGGCCGGGTATATTTCCAGCTACAAGGCGCACTTGAACCTGGCGAAGATCACCGATTCGGTGACCGTCTTCACCGAGATCACCCTGAGCGATCACAAGCGCGAAGACTTCGCCAAATTCGAGTCCAACATTCGCCTGGTCGATGAAGTGCTCGAGTGCCATTTGATCAGCGGTGGCTACGATTACCTGGTGCGCTTCATGACCCGCAGCATTCAGCATTATCAGGAAGTGATTGAAAGCCTGTTGGACAAGAACATCGGCATCTCCAAGTACTTCAGCTACATCGTCATCAAATCCCCCGTGCTCAAGGACGGCGTGCCGTTGCGTAAGCTGCTGCGGCACTGAAACACCCTCAATACCAACACAAATCCCCCTGTGGGAGCGGGCTTGCTCGCGAAGAGGCCGTGTCAGTCGGTAGAGATGTCGACTGACCCACCGCTATCGCAAGCAGGCTCGCTCCCACATTTGTTTTGCAGTGCGGCATGCACCGCGTTTGGACAATTCCTCGCTAGACCTTCTCAACCCGCCTCATCCTGGCGCAAGCCGCATAAACCTCTGTTTCAATCCGCAAAAACAGTCACCGATGGCCCCGCACGCACCGATTTCAGAACAAAGCGCAAAAGTCTCTGCGCTGTAATGCGTACAGAAAGAGGGGCGCGGTTTGTGAAGGTGCTGATTTCGGGAGGATGAAGCACCTGCAACGAATCGCTGAATAACACCAATCGGAGCCAAAAAAATGCGAATGAGCAGCGCAAAAGCACTATTGGGTTACGGCGTCTTCATGCTGGCCAGCAGCAGCGAGGCGCACCAGATCTGGTACGAGCAGCCACCCGGGCAACCCCTGGCGTTGTACTACGGCGAATATGACAAGAACATGCTGGAAGTCACACCGGGCGGGATGGACCGGTTCCAGCAACTCAAGGGTTGGTCGATTGGCAACAATTCGAAACTATTGAATCTGAGCTTGCAGCGTCAGGCCTTTGCGGTGGCTCATCAGGCGACGGGCGATGACTCGCTGCTGGCCCAGGACCCGCATTATCCGATCTTTGACCTGCATGAAGCCGACAAAACCCTGAAAACCCACTGGACGCCTGCGACTCGATGGGTCGGCGATTTACGTGCGCGAACCCCGGAACTGACCCTGGACATCGTGCCCACCGGCCGCGTCGACGGCAACAAAGCCCAATTCCAAGTGTACTATTCGAAAAAACCGCTGGCGGATCAGGACGTTATGCTGGAAACCGGCTCCGGCGAAGTCTTTGCCCAGCGTACTGATGCGGCGGGCAAGGTCAGCTTCGAGTTGCCCTGGCAGGGCACGTATGTGGTGGCGGTCGAATACAAGGACCGCACCCCCGGTGAACGCGTCAGCCCCCAGGGCAAGACCGAGCCGTACGACCTCAAGAGCTTCAGCTCGACGCTGTCGTTCTATCGGACGCAGGGCAAACCATCGTTGCCACGGGCACCGTCGCAACTGCCAGCCTCCGAAGTCGCCCGGTTGAAGAAACAAGCCTGATCCATCGCCCCTACAGGAGTCACCGATATGTCCCAATCTTCAGGATTGGCCGGGCAGGCGGGAAGTGTTTCCGCTGCGCTGGCCGCCCCCTGGTAAAAGCCAACACCCGGATGTTGGCCATTGATGCCTTGCGCGGTTTCGTCATGCTGTTGATGTTGATCGACCATGTGCGCGAAACCTTTCTGTTGCATCGTCAGGTAACCGATCCAATCGACGCCTTGAGTGTAACGCCCGACTTGTACTTCACCCGGATGCTCAGTGAAATCTGCGCGCCAGTCTTCATCTTCCTCACCGGCCTGTCGGCCTGGCTCTACAGCCAGAAACACACCGCCAGTGAAACCTCGGTGTTCCTGCTCAAGCGCGGGTTCTTCCTGGTGTTTCTGGAAATCACCTTCGTCTGCTTCGCCTGGAACGCCGAGTTCCCGCCCAAGACCTTGTGGTTGCAGGTGATCTGGTGCATCGGCATCTGCATGATCGTGCTCGCCGGGTTGCTGCACTTCAAGCGCGGCTGGCTGATCGTGCTCGGGGTGGTCATCGTTGCCGGGCATAACCTGTTCGATACCGTGACCGTCGGGCCGGAGTCGCCGTTCTTCGTGCCTTGGTCGATCCTGCATCAACGGGTGTTTATCGACATCACCGAGTTCACCGGGCGCGCACTACTTATCCGGTGTTGCCGTGGATTGGGGTGATTCTGCTGGGTTGGGCCATCGGGCCGTGGTTCGGCAAGGACATGGAGCCGGCCGAGCGCATTTCCCGGTTGGTCAAACTCGGCGTCGGCTTGCTGGTGGCGTTTGTGTTCATTCGTTACTTGAACGTCTACGGCGAGAAGCCTTGGGTGCAGACCGGTGACTCGTTGCGCACCTTCATGAGTTTCATGAGCGCGAAGAAGTACCCGCCGTCGTTGATGTTCCTGATGCCAACGCTTGGTTTGGGGCTCCTTTTGCTGGCGTTGTTCGAGAAGCTGCAGGATCGCTGGTCCACCGCGACGCTGGCGATCTACGGCGGCGCGCCGATGTTTTTCTATTTGCTGCACCTGTATGTGCTCAAGGCCATGTACCTGGCGGCGGTCGCGATCTGGGGCGCCAATCAGGGCGCGTATTACGGCTTCGATAACCTGCCGACGGTGTGGCTGTGGAGCGCGATTCTCGGGGTGTTGCTGTTCTTCCCGACTCGCTGGTTCGCTGCTCTGAAGCAGCGGCGTCGCGACATCGCGATCCTCAAATACCTCTGAGGTGCATACCTCTTGGTGAGTTGCCCATGGTGTCCCCCGTTCGGCGGGACACCTTGCAGACCCCGGACTTGTGTGGAGTTGCACTGTGAAGACCCTATCGACACATACCCTGCTATTGGCATTGGGCGGGCAGTCGCTGCTCGTCCTCGCTTCAGAGCAAGACAACGCAAAAGGCTTTGTCGAGGACAGTCAGTGGAGCCTGCTCAACCGCAGCGTCTACGACCGCCGCGACTATGAACACGGTTCGTTGAGCAATGGCGCACGCAATGCCTACAAACCTCGCGCCCAACGCAGCGACCTCGCCGAGGAATGGGCCTACGGCTTGATGGCCGATTTCACCTCCGGCTACACCCGCGGCATCGTAGGCTTTGGCCTCGATGCTCATGCCTATTCCGGCTGGGAACTGGACAGTGGAGGTGGGCGGGCTGGCAAGGCGCGGCTGCTCGGCGTCGACAATGACGGCCACCCCAAGGATGAATTCAGTCGTGGAGGTGCCGTGGCCAAACTGCGGTTTTCCTCCACCGAACTGCGCTACGGCGAACAGCGAGTGAAAACCCCGGTGTTTGGCTCATCCGACAGCCGCCTGCTGCCTGAAACCGCCACCGGCTGGCTACTGACCAGCCGCGAACTGCCCGCCACCACGCTGTACGGCGGCCACTTCAACGAAAGCACTGACCGCAACGCCACCAGCCATGACCAAGGCTTTGTGGTCAATTACTCCAATGGCAAACAGGGCGACAGCTTTGATCTGGTGGGCGTGCGCAACACGGCGCTCAAAGGGCTCAACGCCAGCCTGTTCAGTGCGGTCTACGCTGACACTTGGCGCCAGCACTACCTCGGCGCGGTTTATACCCAGCCGTTGGCCGACGGCCAGGACCTGACCTTCGACCTTAATCTCTATCGCACCCAAGACACCGGCAAGGCCTTGTCCGGCCGGATCGACAACACCACCTGGAGTTTTCTGACGACCTACAAGGCCGGCTCCCACAGCTTCGGCCTGGGTTATCAGAAAGTCGACGGCGACACGCCCTACGACTACGTCACCCGCGGTGCCATCTACCTGAGCAACGCCGTGGCCCTGTCCGACTTCAACGCGCCGCAAGAGGCGTCCTGGCAAGCCAGATACGACCTGAACATGACCGGCTACGGCATTCCCGGCCTGACCTTCGGCGCACTGTATGTGCGCGGCAGCGGCATCGACGGCAGCCATATGGACCCGAACGGCGGCTACAAATGGCTGGGTTACGGGCAGGGCGGCAAACACTGGGAGCGCGATCTGCAAGCCAAATACGTGGTGCAATCCGGCGCCGCGAAGAATCTCGCGTTTACCTTGCGCCACGCCGTACATCGCGGGAATGCCGCTCAGGCGGAACTGGATGCCAACCAGATCAGGCTGGCTATCGAGTACCCGCTGGGCGGGAAATTCTGAGTGCGCAAACGAGAGACCCTGTGAAACCCGGAGCAATCAACCCAGCAGAAATTTTTTTGAAATCAAGGGGTTGCCAGCTTCGGGAAATCAGTACATAATTCACGCCATCGAAAGCACAGACGGCTGAAAAAGCCTAATGTTTTCAAAGGGTTAGAGAATGATTTAATCATCTCTCGAAGCTCAGCGTTTGTATGCATTTGGTGTCGTGCTACTGACATCAGATGTTTGAGGCCGAGTAGCAAAATGGTTATGCAGTGGATTGCAAATCCACCTACGCCGGTTCGATTCCGACCTCGGCCTCCACTTTAAACGAGCTCCGTAGATCTTTGATCTACGGAGCTTTTTTATTTTCGCGGTCCTGCAAGATTTAGTCTTGAAAAGGGCATCTGCGAACTTGCTTCACCGGGGCGGGGTGTATATATTTCCCCCTCTGTTGCACAAGCGTCAGAACTGCCAGTTTTTTTGGGCAGCCGTAAGACCGCTTGATCGCGCTACCGCCCGAATGGCGAAATTGGTAGACGCATGGGACTTAAAAGCATCTGACTGTCAACACCCCTTCAGATCCTCCGCATTTCTTCGATTCACTCTCAACACCCCGCAAACACTAGGCCTCAGCCACTTCACCATCGACATTCTGCTCTCCATCTCCAGGCTGATTTTTTCGCCTTGGTAGCTTTTTGGGAGCTGGTGGTCAAATTAGGGCCATCTCCTGGCAGCTTCTGGTCACGCGACTAAGCTCTCGCCAAATTATTTTCACTTTTCTCAAAAATATTTTTACCACCGTTTTGCAGCTCCCAAGCGCACCCTTTTGGCTTTCTTCGGGCGATAAAAAACCCGGTCGCTGGGCCAGGTTTTTGGGAGTGCCTCGGGCATCATGCCAGGGCCTCAGTTGAGCATCGTGCTCGGGTGAATCAGGTCTATCTCAGGAAGCCGGTAGCGTCACGCAGGGCAGTACATGGTCTCCGAAAAACGTACTACGTCCGCACGTTTGTAAAACACTCTTCGGCTGATGTGCTTATGCGCTGGAATTTTATCAATATGCTTCCCCGCATATCGCCAAAATCGCAGGGTTTCCGCAGAAACACCAAGGATCGTAGCAGCCTCTTCGGCGCGGATATAATCGCTCATACAACATTCCTTTTAACGTAAATGGTCATGCAAATCAGGCCTGTCTCCCCGATCTGTCAATTTACGTTAAATGTTTGGTTGAGGGCCGTCAAGGTGCGAGATGCAGAAACATATGAGTATGTCAAGAGCATACTCTTAGATGGGCATAAAAAAGCCCGGACGGGGTAGCAAGAGAGACCGTCCAGGCTTGGTGCTGAGGGAAAAAGGAGGTAAACCCTGAACACAACTAATTATAACATAGTAATTATATAAGTGTTCGTGGTTGGCTACTTTTTGTTATCAAATTTACATTGTATTGAGGTTTAGGTCGCCTATTTCGTTTTGGGCTTTGAAACCGTTGGTGCCAGGCTTGTGCTTAATACGAGCGCTTACTATTTTCCCTTCTGCTTTAATCAGATCCTTGATGTTCTCCATTGGTGTGCTTGTTGCTTTCGAGATCTTCGAGATTACTGAGTTGCTGATCTTGATGGCCATCTCGCTATTACCACTGCCATAGACTCTATGCCAAAAGTGACGGCCCGCATGTTCGCCCGACATTACTTGCAATTCCATCAGGATCGTTTCACCACCAGTCTTTGTTGGCTTGCTGTTGAATGACCTGAACTTAATCATGGCATCGTGGGTTGGCATGGCCTCCGTTGAGTCCGCTTTCTTGTTGACGATCTTAATGTCGCCTTGTTTTCTGAACTTTCTTTTCAATGAGTTGATGTGAGACTTCGCGAAGATTTGGCATGAGCGCCATGCTGCTGCTTCCTGCGATTCACCTGGTCGTGGCCTGTTTCTTGGATACTGCATGTCGCGGAAGTATTCATTGCCAGCGTGGTCAATGTTGTCTACTTCGAAAATTCGCTTTGCGATCTCATCCTGGGTTGAAGATGTAATCATGCCGCCGATGATCCGATTCAGTTCATAAGACCTCCCACGAGCACCTGTTTGACCTGTTGCCTTACGAGGCGCGCCTGGTTTGTATTCGACTTCTAAGCCATACGTAGACTGGTGAAGCTTAAAGTCGTCGACGTCAGCTGGATTGCCTGGGTTGTAAAAGCTGATCGCATAGTCTTTACGTTCAGGGTGGGCCGTATAGACGTAATAGCACTGGGACAGCGTTCTCCAGCAAGGATCAATTGCCCGAAGTAGGCGCCCATCAATGAAGTCGTCCAGGGCCTCAAGCATTGCCGCACAGATAGCGTTGTGCTCTTCGGGGAAAACTGGCCTAGAAGGTGCGATCACAATCCGAAAGCGCGGTGCGGCAAGCGTATGGCTATGGCTGGTGTACACGAAGTGCTCAAGGTTCAGATCGAGTAGGGCATCTTCCACTTCCTCCAGAGCAACCATGTCGTCGTCATAACCCATACCAAGCTTCTGGTCGATATCGAAAATGATGACTGACGAGGAGATCACGTTGGAGTCGTTGCGTGTGGGTAATCTAAAAGTGGCCGGCACGAACGTCTTGGCATTCGTTTTCTCGACCAAAACTGTTGGGAGTTCAAAGTGTGTCTTGAACAGGGACTTCAGGGAGTCTGTTGTTTGAGTGGTTACATGGCCTGTCGCGGCTGATGTTTGTGTTGAATACTTGATTGTCATTTTGGTTGCCTTCTTTGCTTTAAGGGCTCTCACCGCCCTGATGTATCCAGTATTAAAAATGAGCAAACCTTCGCGCAACACTTTTCTAAAGTATTTGGGCTTCGCTAGTTAGTGGAAAGCAATCAAGAGCTGAGCAGCGTGATGTATATAGGTCGAAGCGATGAGTTCCGTGCTTCTGGGCTTTCAAGTAGTAAGTTGAGCTGAGGCGTATTTACAAGAAGTCTTCCTAAGCCAAAGATGTGGCCCATCACCCCCGTCCTGGAGCTACCCCCACTACCCAACTCTCTATTAAGAAGAAAAAAGAAATGGGCTACCCCCACTACTACCAGGGCAGTGCTTGGGCCGCTAAAACATTTGGTTCAGGAGGACTTTTTCTTGGGTCGTTTGATTGAGGCTATGTATAGGTAACTTATTTAATTTGCCTATTTATTTGGTTTGGCATTGATTCAGTAGTTGCTCATTTTTAATACTAGATACATCAGAGCGGTGAGAGCTCTGAAAACATCAAAGAAGGTAATTGATATGAATGCAGTTAAATCAATAGGCGCCAAGGTAGAAGCCGAGCGCAAAGTAATTATTATCGACAACAACGAACAATCCCTGGACAAGGCGCTTGAGCTTAAAGAGTACGCCAACGTCACTCGCTTAGTGTCAGTCGACGGCAATGTCCTCCGCGCAGTCTCTGTCGCTTATAAGACCTCATCAGGACTCCACAGCGAAGCTCAGGGTCAGATCACTAAGTGCATCTACAGCATGTCGAAGCTGTCCATCGCTCTGCTCATCGCTACAAACGACGGCAGTGACAAAGCGTTCGACAGCTCTGCATTCGAGATCGCCCGTGATGCTTTCGTAAGCGGCAAGCTCGAAGAGAAGGCAAACGTCCTGGCCACGGCCACTGGCCGCGCACCCGAGGCCTGCTTCAATCTGATCCAACGCAAGCTCGCTCAGATGAATGAGCAGATGAACGCGAAGACAAACCTTCTCACAGCTCCTGGCGAGACCGCAGAGAGCCCAGAAGCGATCACAGCGATCATCCTGAAGGATGGAGGCAGGTTCGCCGTTAGCCTGCCCACGGGCGACGGCAAGACGTCCAAGATCAACAACCCAGTCATCCAGCACTACCTCGACGCCGGCAAAAAAGTCCTGGTGATCTCCCACCGTCGCTCGATCAACAAAAACGCGGCAAATATGGAAGGCATTGTCAGCTACGACGAGTGCGACCACCCAGAAATCCTAGCCAATGCAAAAGGCTTGAAAATAGTCGTCAACTCTCTCTCTAACTACAAGTTCAAGCATTTCATCAGCGGCGTCGACCTGGTGGTGATCGACGAAGCCTCGCAGGTCATCAGTCACGTCCTCGGTGGCGAAGTTAAGAGCCGCCAGGCCGTATGGGACACCCTGAATTTTGTCGTCAAAAACACCGCTAACGTGATTTTCAGCGATGCAGACATCGACAGCCGCTGCATGACGATGCTGGGTGAATGCAGGCTTTTCAGGAAGGCCGCTGACCACTCGAATATTACAGTCCGCACCGGTGACATCAATCACGTCCGCGCCTTGGCAGTTGAAGCTGCTGTAGGCACTGATGAGGTAGCTCCAAAAACCGTGCTGATCGCCTGTGACGTAGTCAAAGAAGCAATGGCCTTGGCAAAAGCAATCGAAAAGAAAGGCGGCCCCAAGGCTCTGGTGATCAATGCTGACAATGCGCGATGGCCGGAGCAGGCGGCGTTCATTGCGAATCCCAACTCAGATTTGCATAGAGTCGTAATTTACAGCCCGGTCATCACATCTGCGCTGTCGATTACGTCAGGCCACTTCAAGTCGCACTTTGGTATTTTTCAAGGCCAGATCGTGCCGGGTGACGCCATTCAGATGTTACGCAGGGACAGGACTGCCGAAACATTCGTGGTCGGGATCAAGCACCCGCAGTACAACAAGCTTGAAGCAGTGGAAGTGGCTTACAAAAATGACGAAGTGAGGATGGAGGAGCTCTTGGCATGTCTCACAATCGACGACGAGGCTAAAGACAAGATTCGCTCCGTTGCGTTTGCAAACGTCAAGCTAAGCGAGTTCCAGTGCCTTGAGTACACACATCGTTCCCAGGAGGCATGGTTGCGGGACAACATTCAGAACTGCTTGCCTGCAAGCCTGATCGCCCGTGGATTCAACATCGAAGTTCTTGAGTACGACGAAGTACAAGCCGAGGCTGGCTCGCGAGCTGATGGCCAGGCACGCAAAGCAGTTAAAAACGAGATCGCAACCAAGCTCATCAATAGCGCTAAAGGCAATGAGGCGTTGATCCAGGCCGTTGTGGAGGCCGGCTCAGCAAACGAGGAAGAGTTCCTGCAAGCGGTTAGAGGCCAGGCTGCAGCGGTAATGAAGGTCAGTGACTTCAACAAGTCGGATGCCAAGCTCTGGGGGTTCGGCGAAGGTGAAGCGAAGATTGTGAAATACCGAAAGCTGCACCAGCACTTCCACTGCGACCAGTTCGTCGAGTTGAGCGCACCGAAAGTCCTGTCTCTTCTCAAACCTGTCGTCCAGGTGATGAGCGAAACGAGTGATTGGTCGGGAGATGACAGTGTTGCGCTCTTCGACAAGCTCAACGCCATTCGCTCTGACGTCATCAACTTCGGTATCAGAATTGGATCAGCTAAAAGTGAGCAAGCGAAAAAGGCAGACATCACCAAGATCTTCGGCCAGTTTGGACTTAGCGTAAAGCGTCGTGAGCGCACCAAGGATGTTGACGGCAAAAAGAACTTCTTCTACGTGATTACCCCAGATTCACTCGCTCAGATGAACCGCTACATCTAAGTACAAGGCGCCAAGGAAGGCGCACTAATATACCCAATATAAATATTTTGCCAAACTTGCTAAATGCTATTGAACGGCCAAAAGCTCATATTTATTATGGAAGGTATAGCAAGAATAAAAAAGGAAAGCTATATGACCGCTGCATTGAATATACCTGAGCTCATCAATATGGGCGAAGTGATGGATGTTAGAAATCTGTTTCTGAAACTGAATGGCTACAAGAGCGCAGACCTGGATCTGATTTATAAAACAGGGATGGCTTGCAGGTATGCCGGACAGAATTTCAACTGGAACGAACGCAATGATCAGGTTTTCGGGCGTAAGCCAGTTACTTTTGAGGAAGCCTTGTTCCCACCAGAGCTGCCCCCAGTCCCTAAACCATTTCGTAGCTGGCTCGAAGTGATGGTTTCACTATTTGGCGGTCTGAATGACTGTGAATATGAGCCAAGGAAATACAAGATGAAGTACGTTACCGAGCATACCTATCAGCCGGATTGGGTGGACTCCCTTAACGATAGGTTGGTCTGGGAAGGGAAAGGAGTCATACCTAGTCTCCAGGATGCCAACAAATATAGATGCGTGGCCAGACAGAACGGTGTTCACTTCATCTTCATCTTCCAATGCAAGAACATCAACTGTCCATGGGCCAGGCCTCGAAAAGACGGAACTCGTATGACTCTTGAAGAGTGGTGTAAGAAGGAAGGCTTTGACTTCACATTCGAGGGTGAGGAAGCTGAGTTTAGAAAAACGCCACGATATCTTCATCTGGTCAAAACGTTCGGTAAAGACCGGGTTTCATTGATTGATCAATTGCTTGCCAAGTAACTCTAGATAAACCACATGACGTACAGAACACAAGGGCCACGATGGCTCTTTTTTTTGCGCACAAATAAGTGCTTTTAATAGTGTTATAATATTTACCATAAGAATAATAATAAAGAGCACGACATGCGTAAGATCTTGGGGATCGATCCAGGTCTCTCCGGTGGACTATCAATCATCGACGAGCAGTTCAACTTAATTGCTTGTATTCCAATGCCTACTGTTTTTGTTGACGGCAAAAAGCGTCGGGTTGACCCGCGTCCTGTATTTGACTTCATCAGTCTTCATCAGCCTGAACTAGCGGTTGTGGAGCTGGTTGGTGCAAGGCCTGGCCAAGGTGTCGTGTCGATGTTCAATTTCGGCGATGCCTTCGGTGCCGTCAGGGCTGTCGCTGAGTGCCTGTGCCCTGAGGTTAGGTACTCCAGGCCTCAGGAATGGCGCGGGCATCAGAGCCTTACGGGGCTGTCTAAAGAGCAGATCGCTGAGGTTGCCTATGAGGTGTTCCAGGCTGAGCAGATCTATGGCAAGCCACGGGCTGGCAAGCGTGCTGTACGTGACGGTATATCCGACTCTCTGATGATCGCCAAGTACGGCGTGCGGTTTCTGGAGTAACGGATGGCACGTCGGACTTCACTCACCGAGAAGGTCATCAAAGACCTGGAAAAGCACATTATGCAAACCACGAGCATTCGTATTGCTTGTGGCTGCGCGGGCGTTCCAGTGTCGACCTACTTCTTCTGGCTGAAACAGGCCCAGGAGATCGCCGATGGTGAGGAAGACGAGTCTCTTTTAACCAAAGAAGAGATCCTTTGCTGGAATTACTGGATCGCACTGAGATAGCGAAAGCGAAGTCGTGTAAGCCTGCAATTGACACAGTCATGAAAGCTATCAAGAACGGTGATGCAAACCAGGCGTCTCGCTTACTTAGCAGGCGGCTGCCTGAAGAATTCGGTGACTGGAATCGCAAAGAAGTAACCATCAAGCAAGAGTCCGCAGAAGAATCCAGTACCGGCATCGCCTTAATTCCGTCCATGGGCGCAGACAACGACCTCGATCTGATGCTCCAGCAGCAACAAAGTGATGCGCATTTGCTCGCAAAAACAAAAACAAACGAACTCTCATAATAATAAGAAAGGTTCTCAGATGATTAAGCAAAGAAGTTGGGGTGATTGCGGTGTTGTAACACTAATCAATGCACTAAATGACAATGGTATGACTTTTTTCAATGGCCCACTAGGATACGAGCAAATGGTGGCCCTGTTGAATGACCGTGACAGCGGTCTGACGATTCAAGAGGTAAGTGCGGTACTTTTCTTCACTGGATTCCACCCGACGTATCTGCCACTTGAGGGGTTCCAGGCCGCATCCGGTATAAAAAATGCCTATGTAATTGGAAATAGCGCTCTGCAGTATGGTCTTAAAGGTGAGAAAGCTATCTTTCAAGTTAAGACTAAGTCCGGGCTACTTCATCTCGTATATTTTGATGGTTCCTTCATTTGGGATCCGTCTGTCAATGCTCCAGAACATCCTGGCTTTGAAGACTATGAAGCTATCGTTGATGCTGTTTTCTTCAAACCCACTGCATCTAGAAAGAAACATAATCGCGAAGAATTCATTCGGGTTTTGACTTCAAAATCCAAGCTTCTAACATGGTGCCAAGGAATTCCACGAAGAATTCTGCTCAAAATTCATGGGGCAACTGACAATATTGTTGGTCAGGAATACTTGGTCAAACAGAAAATTGCTGAGTATGAGGCTGGCCGTAAAGTTACCGGAAACAACACTATTTACTCTTCACCGGTTCTAAAGGACGGCGAGACTATTGCGATCCTTGACCCAAACGAGGTGATCCTGCCATGTAGCCATGCAAGCCGGACTTTTAGTTTGTGATCAAAAACAGCCAGCCGCTTGTGCGCAAACAAAGCTCTTCTGATGTGCTGCATACGGTACGGGAAGGTGCTTTGTGAGCTGTATGCAACACATTCGACCTGCGGCCAGGGCTGTCAGGAATGTCGTGTGGGAGCCGATCCCAGGCGCAGGTGGTGGCCTCAGCTCTCAGGGCATGCTGCTCATCACCGGCCAACCTCAAAATCTGGTCAAGGAGGTTCTCTTCCATGGTTCCAGGGGTAACGGTAAGTCCGAATGTCTGCTCATGGCGTTCGGTCAGCATGTAGGGAAGGGGTGGGGGAGTTACTGGCGTGGGGTGATCCTGCGTCGTCAGTTCTCGTCCCTCAAGGACTTGATCGTCAAGAGCCACAGGCTGTTCCCGAAGCTGTTCCCTGGTGCCACGTTCAACAAGTCGATGCGTGAGTGGACGTTCCCGAGCGGGGAAGTCCTGATCTTCGACTACATCGAAAAGAAAGAGCAGTACGAAGCCAAATTCCATGGCCAGGAATACTCGTTTATCGGGTGGGACGAGCTGACGACATGGGCGACCGATGACATCTATGAATCAATGATGTCGACGCTCAGGACGTCATTCAGGCCTACGAAAGCTCAGCCACTCATGCCGCCGCTCCAGGTTAGGTCGACCACGAATCCATGGGGTGTCGGTAAGCGTTGGGTTAAAGCGCGGTTTATTGACGGCAAAATCAGCGGGCAGATTGAGTACAAAAACGGCCAGCGTGACAAGTGCGCGATCTTCGGCACCGTGTTCGAAAACCCTCACCTCAACGACGAGTACAAGCATTGGCTGAGGACGATCAGTGATCCTGCTAAGCGTGCGTCGTGGCTTTTGGGCGATTGGGAAGCGGTCGATGACAGCGCTATGTTCGCTCCGCTTTGGAAGAAAGACCTGCTGCTGATGGCTCCGTTTGAGATCCCGGCGCATTGGAAAGTCGAGAGGTCATTCGACTACGGTCAGTCGACTCCTTTCTGCTGTCTCTGGACTGCTGAGGCCAACGGCGAGTCCGTCTTAATCAATGGCAGACCCTTCTGCCCGCCGAGGGGATCAATCATCGTCGTGGGAGAGGATTACGGTACTCCGCTCAATCCTGACGGCTCACAGCAGAAGCGCGATCTGGGTCTCTTCTTGAGCGCCGGCAACATCGGCAAGCGCCTGAAGTCCAGGGAGTTGAAGCTGCAGGAATCTATCCTAAAGAACCATCCCAAGGTCACTCCAGGCCCCGCAGACAACCAGATTTACAACGGCAGTAAGGTTGACCAGGGAAGTGCTCCCACTGTTGCGAAAGATCTGGCCGCTGAGGGTATGACCTTCGTCAACTCGGACAAGTCTCCGGGCTCAAGGGTAACCAGCGCGCAAATCATGTTCGGTCGTTTGCAAGCAACAATTGAGCAAGATCCAGGAAAGCCTCATATCTACTTCTTCACTAACTGCAAGTTTCTCAATTCGTCTCTTCCTGAGCTTCAGCGAGACGAAGATCAGTTGGATAGCGTTAGTAAGTGCGGTGATGACCATGCCTGGGATGCCCTGGCTTATCGCTTAACTTGGAAGCGCCCAGTAACTTCGATCCAACAAGGTATTCGCTAGTCTCAGAAGTTTGCCGTCAAACAAAGTACAATAGTTGTAGCCAAATAATAATAAGAATAGGCACTAATATATGTCGGTTAGTCAACGCTCCATGCGCAGTCAGAAAGATTATGAGATCCGAAAAGTAATTCGCACTCTTCAAGGTGGAACTGTGGCTATCCGGGCTGCAGGGATTGAGTATCTACCCAAAGAACCCGGCGAAACACCAGAATCTTATCGAAGACGCTTAAACAGGTCTTTCTTAACCAACTACTTCCAGCGCACTGTTGCCAACCTGGCATCGAAACCATTCAGTATGCCGGTAGGTATCAAAAGTGAGCGCTTCCAAGAACTGGCTGCTGAGTACCTCGCAGACGTCGATGGTCGAGGCACAAGTGCTACAACTCTGGCCCATGCATGCACTGCCGATGCCGTGGCAATGGGGTCGACTTTCCTCGCTGGGGACTGCGCGGTCAACGGTGGTAGGCCTTACCTTTATCTGTTGCCTGGCGAAAACATCCTGGCTGCCCGTAAGAACGAAGATGACAAGCTCATCCACATTCGCATCCTCGAAACCGCAGTCGTACAGGACGGCCAATGGGGAGAAAAAGAGGTCAAGCGTGTCAGGGTCTTCGACCGGGATGGAGATGTTGTTACGTGGTCTCTTTACGACGGCGAGACGGATGCCCCAATCGTTCTGGATCAACCGTTTGCCCTCAAAGAGATTCCCGTGACGCCAATCCATGCAGCTGAGGCGATTGCGTCCGATCAGCTCCAGTCTTCTCCGCCGTTGCTGGATCTGGCGTACATGAACATCCAGCACTATCAGGAAAGCTCCGACCAGTCGAACATCCTCCGTATTGCTCGGGTTCCGGTGCTTTTTGCTTCTGGGGTCGCTGAGGACGCTGCTATCACCATCGGTTCGGAATATGCCATCAAAGGTGAGGCAGGCGCTGACCTAAAGTACGTTGAGCATTCTGGTGCTGCGATTGGCGCAGGTCGTGACTCACTCAAAGACCTGGAAACCAAAATGGAGTCCTACGGCCTTGGTCTACTCGAAAACAGTGGTGTTGCGCAGACTGCGACTGGCCACGCATTGAGAGCCGGCGAAACGAATAACAGGATTGCCATGCTTGCTCTGAACGTCGCTAACGCTATGGAGATCGGCCTGGGCTGGGTCGCGTATTTCAACAAGATTGCCGACCCAGACTTCCAAGTGCATATCGATACCGAATATGGAATCAGTTCGTCGACCGAAGACCTTACCGCCTTGGCAAGTGCGCGCACCATGGGCGACCTATCTCGCGAGGACTACCTCCAAGAGATGAAGCGCCGGGGCATCCTGCGCAACGAGTTCAGCCTGGCCGACAACGAGGATCGCCTCTCAGTTGAGCTTGCGTGATGATCTGTGGCCTACTGCCAGCTGGTGGGCCACAGGACATGGACAGCTATGATTCCAGATGCATTCACTCATGACGATCAGCCGGTCTTCGCTGGTCAGTACACCAATGCTGAATGGGACGCCCTGAAGGCCCAGAGTCTTGAAAGCCCGTTTGCATTCAAAATGGGCTGCTGCAAGTCCAGGGCCGTGCTCAAGACCAGTAGCAATGGCCTGCAATTCTTTGCTCACTACTCGGATGAGTGCGCCACGGCTCCCGAGACTGCCTGGCATATCGCGGGTAAGGATCTTGTCTTTGGTGCGCTCAACCTATTCGGTGTCAATCCTCGCAGTGAGGTGCCAGGTGGTACAGGAAGGGATCGTTGGAAAGCTGACATTTACTTCGAGATAGGTGAGCGGAAGATTGCCATCGAGCTTCAGCGGTCGACTCAGCATTTGAAGGATTTCGTGGCGCGCCAAGAACGCTATGCACGCTACGGCGTTGAGTGCTATTGGCTGATCAGGTACGAAGTAGCTATGAGGCTCCTGAACGCGATCATGAAGAAGCGATTCAAGGAAGAATTTAACAGGGTCGTTCCACCCCTTGGCTATATGATCAACACGTGGCCTAATTTTTATTTCGGCATACTCAACCCCGAAAACGACTCCACTAACGTCGTGACTCCTGGCTTCGCTATTTCTCATTTTGAATTGCTAGCCAGCATCATTAACAACGACCTTCACTGGAATGGTATGCAGTGGTCTATTACACCTAATCTGTAGTAGCGATAGCCTGCTTTCGGACTTTTCCCTATACTAGCCATACTAAAATATCTGAGGTGTTAAATGTCCCGTCTTGCTGAATACCGTCAACTTGAAAAACACCTTGCTGAGCAACTGGCCGCACTTGAAGCAATGAAGGGCGACGAGGGCCTCAAGCAGGAAGTCGCGTTCGAAACCAAGCTGCGCGCATTGCTTGCCGAGTACGGCTACAGCCTGCGGAACGTAATCGCTTTGCTAGATCCACAGGCCTCGCGCCGTGCTCCTGCTGCTGTCGACACCAAAGGCACTCGCAAGCCGCGCCAGGTCAAAATCTACAAAAACCCTCACACTGGTGAAGTTGTCGAGACCAAAGGCGGCAACCACAAAACGCTGAAAGAATGGAAAAGCGAGTTCGGTTCCGACACCGTTGAATCCTGGCTGTCCTGAGTCAGTTTGAGTTCAAATGAGGGCCCTGCGGGGCCCTTTTTCGTAGCCATACATGCGGGGTAATCATGGAAAGACATCTCTACAGATTCAGGACAGCGGATCGTCTGCTCGGAAAAGATGCCAGCGAGACTAAAGAGGCCGTGCCGGGTGAGCTTGAGAAGCTTGAGATCTACTTCGCACCGCCTGAGCAGTTGAACGATCCCCTAGAGGGGTACAAAGAAATCTATTGGTCAGGTGATGAGATCGTCTGGGCGAATTTCTTTAGGCATTACCTATTGATACTGGCGCTCCGAAGCTGGGAGGTTGATGACGCGGTCATGAATGGCGTGCCACTTCCTAATGAGCTCCCGATTGGCCAGTACCCTGGAAATCTTCGAGGTGTATTCCTCTTGGCCTTTCAGGAAATGGATAGTCTTTTCCAAAACAATGAGATATTCCAAGGGTACATTAAGGCACTCTCTAAAGCCGAGAGAAAGCACTACAAGCCACAGCTGTTGTTTTACCTGAGCACTCTGCATACGCGTTTCTTAACTATCGTACTTTCAGTCAGTCATAAATACGAGTTAACCGGGGCACATCATCCTGATAATCCCAGTGATCCACTGGGGGACAATGACTTTCATCTGCAGATAATATCGAATATCGAAGCATACGATGGCCTGCATAGAGATTTTGAGTCATATAGGCAAATCGCTGTCACAACCTCGGCTTTCTCCATTAAAGCTGCGCACGTATGGGTCAATGACCATCATGGTGTGAACGACCTAGTAACGGTATTTGCTCCTCGTTATCTCGATCAAATTGACCAGCTTATGCATCCGAAATGGTATGTGGCCTGTTTCATGAAAGAGTGTAATAACTCCGCAATTTGGGGTAGCTACGGAGACAACCACAAGGGTATCTGTCTGAAATATAAAGTTTCAGGTGAAGGTGAAGATCCAGCCCTGTCCCTTGAGATGAATAAGCCGATAGGACTTGGTCGTAGTGGTATCATCTATGGTTTCCAGGGTATGCAGTTCAAGGAGGTTTTTTACGACCGAGAACACTCGGAAATAGACTTCTTTAGATCATTAGGCAACGTCCCAAACGAGGCTTTAGAGGGCTTCTGGTACAACGACGGCCATGGAAATCTGAGTACCACCAGCGAGTGGTTCCAAACCGATTCCAGTGATCTGCGCGAGAAGCACTGGAGTAACCTTGATTTCGCTTTGACCTCAAAGCTTCCCCAGTGGGAGTCCGAAAAAGAGTATCGCTTAGTTCTCAACTCCGGAATGAACATCTCTGACAAAAAGCATCGAATATTGAAGTATCGGTTTTCGAGTCTGGATGGCATCATTTTCGGGATCAAGACGCCATTGGAGCACAAGCTCAAAGCCATCAGGATTATCAAGGCCCACTGTTTGCTTGAAGGACGTGAAGAGTTTCAGTTTTACCAGGCCTATTACGACCCCGAGACGAAAAGCATCCAGCATGGCTTGCTACCCATTTCGATAAATGACGCTGATATAAATGTTGACCCTACAGAGCTTGGATCTTCATCAGCTGAAAGCTAGCTGGCAAAGTGATGCCAGTTTGAGTACAAAGGGCCCTGCTGGGCCCTTTTGTTTTGGAGGTTTCATGGATGCGAATCGTGAAGTTGAGCAGTTCTCTGCCCTATGTGCGCTCGTAGGTCGGCCCATCCTGATTGATTCGGCAGAGCGCTGCTCGGAGCTGTTTCATAGTGGTCAGCGTGCTGGTCTGACGCTGAAGGAGTTGATGTTAGGGCTCTCCGTCGCACACGACCTTGGTAGCCCTACGCCCGATTATGGTGATCTCAATAGACTGATCGTTTACCAAAAGCTTTCCAAGGTCGCGGCTGAATACCGGAAAAATCCTTCAGACAACTCCTGGATGCCCAAAGAAGCTTTTAATGACTCGATTGCGATGAAATCGGTTGATCGCCGTGAGTCCTTTCGAGCGAATATGGAGCATTTCGCACCACTGATAGACGAGATGTACGACGATCTATACGAGCAGGTAGATCGAGAATTTCCTGGCTATCTGAAGCCAAAAGGAGAGCCATTTTCTCATCCCGGTATCGAGTTCATGTTGAGTTGTTCCGTGATTTCAATTGTGCAAAGATTCCGAGCGGCTGTTGAGCACGTGATCAGTGTTCATGGGGCGCCGATGCACATTGAGGGCTTCCCAAGCGGGTGCTGCGGAATCATTTCAGAGCTAATGGGCGACCACCTGAACTCCTTGGAGATTGGTGAGTTCTACTACGTGTCCTCGATGCTGGACGGTGCCTCCCATGCGTGGCTGGAGGTCGATGGTCTTGTGGTGGACATCACTGCTGATCAGTTCCCTGGCCGTCCTGGAGTTTACGTAGATAGGCCCGATGACTGGTATCACTCATGGGAACCAGACACCAGGCACCTAGCAACTCATTGCAGGTCAGCTTTTTTCTACAGCGAAGAGCGCCAATTTTTGGATAGGGTTGTCACCGCCATGGCTAAGATGAACGGCTCCTGACCTCTGTGCTGGCGGAAAACAATCTGAACAACTTTCACTTTAGGACTTTTCCTACATCTTCAGCGTGGCGCGCTTGGTAACATCGGAGTTTTGCTCGACCATCAAAGGAATGCCATGGCTTTTGTTATCAGGGAGGGAGACCCTACGACTACTGGCGGCAAGGTAGTCAAAGGCTCAACAAATACGACTGTCGAGTATCAAAAGGCAGCACGCATCAGTGATCCGGTGTGGTGTCCAAAATGCAGTTCGATGGGTTTTATCGCCGAAGGCAACCCCACAGTCATCGACGAGTTCGTAGCTATCGCTACACATGGCCATGTCGTGCAGTGTGGTTGCCCATTCGGTAGCAACCGGCTGATTTCTACTCAAACCAGCACAATGGCCGCAGAGGATGTAAGCGTTGCCATTGCTCCTGACTTTGCTGCCAAAGCCCAGGCCGCGACCCACATCTGGGCTCAAGCCATCAGCGATGGATCGTATAAAAGCGAATTCACGGCTGGCATCCCTACAAATAATTTAAGCGGTTACAAGCCACCGAAGCTCTGCGTTTTCGCGAAGTCCTGCACAGTCCCTGCTGGCTCTATAGAAGCTGGGAAGGGTAAAGAGCCGGCAGATAATTTCGGTAAAGTCGCGGTTCTTGGGGCTGTTGGAGCCCCTGCAAGTGTTGAGGCTGGCTCCGGTGGCATAACGTACCTCGGTCGGATCGCTGGTCAGCTTGGCACTGAGGGACTTGGTAGGTGGGCCCTTCGAAGCGCTGTGGTAGCTGGCTCGGTCGCTAGCGGATTACTTCTTGCGTTCTGGCCTGCCGACATAGCTGATGGCAGTCTCTATACCGAAGAGCAGCTGAGGGCCATGAGTGAGGCGGCGACGAGGGTTCGCTTCCAATTCCGAAAGGACGAAAAAGGACAGACCCAGGTCTACGGGATTCACACCGCCCAGTCGTCAGGGATGGCGAGTGTCCCTGTTGTGAATGCTCAGTGGAGCGCAGACAAGCAACACATCGAAGCACATGTCGGCGGCATCACTATCATCTGGACTCCAAATGATGGCCCGGTGATCACTGCTCCATCGCCGTATCCTGGTGTGTCAGACGAGCTTTCAAAAGTATTGGTACACCCAATAGCCGAGGACACTGATACCCAGATCGAGATTTATCCCGCCGAAAATGACATAACCTGGCAGGACTGCATCCTGGTGTTCCCGCCAAAGTCAGGTATTCCACCGCTTTATATTGTTTTTGCGAAGCCGGCAGTAAAGCCATTAGAAGTCGGTGTTTACAAGGATCTGAGTAACCGAAGTGTTAAGGATACGCTTGATATAGATCACATCACATCTCAAGCAGCTCTAAGAACATATATCGTTGATAACTTCGATAACGTGACGCCAGAGGAGATTAAATATCTACTGTCTCAGGCGCCAAGTATCGCGATTCCGCAATCGGTACACAGAAAGTATAGCGAAACCTACGCTGGGCGAAATGTAAAGGCCAAACAAAGACTTGACGCCTCAAATCTAAAGGCAGCAGTTGATAGTAACTTTGACGCTATCAAACGAGGATTGCTTGAAGAGGGTTACGCAGAAAGTGATATTGAAAAGGCTCGCGAAGAATTGCATAATCTGCACAAAGAGCAGGGGTGGTACAAATGACTACTAAAATAGAAGACTGTGCGAAGGGTATAGGCAAGAGCTATTCGGGTTTAGTGGCAGAAGGCGTTATTCCGAATAAGAGTCTTCAGTTTCAATTTAAGGGCGATGATGAGCCATACATGTCCATTGAAGACGGTTTGAGCCTGGGGTTCTCTGAGGGGAAGATTCTTCAACATGTCTATGTGACACTTCTCAAAACTGTTGAGGGCACCAAGGAGTACAAGGGCCCTTTGCCGGAGCCTCTGGTCAAGCAGATCAACCAGAGCTGGGTGAGAGAAAGATTCGGCGCTCCGGTAGACTCAAAAGGCCCGGTAACGCTTCCAGTGCTTGGCAAGAAGGGCGGTTGGGATGCCTACAGTCTAGATCCTAAGGTGTACGGATCTGTTCGCATGATCTTTCAGTACACCGAGTCGCTGGCCGTCAACGTCATTCACTTCAAGCAACAGTAGGAATTGCGGGGTAGGGCTTAGCGGTTCTACCCCAGAGCCTTTGTTGTCAAACCACTGATGCTCAGCCCCTGCGCACCAGGTACTTCAATCTTTCCCTTTCCTGAATAACCTGCTCCCTAAGTTCGGAGGGATCGATACTCATGCCACCACGGTCTGTGACTCTAAGCGTCTTTAGGGAGTTGATGGCTAAGATGAACTGCTCTTCCTGGATCTCCCAGACGGTCTTAGGTCTACGCGAGAAGAGCTTCATTGTCCTTCCTCCAATCTGGAATCCATGACAAATCAGCGTCCGGGCTCAGCGCCTTGAGATTGCCCCTAATCATCCCCTGCACTGAATAGCACTCGAAGTTAAACTTGAAAACCTCATGAAGCCGGCTTGCAATTACCTTTCGGTCTTCAGCACTGAATTGCTCTAAGGCTTTGAATATAGCAGAGCCATCCGAAGTGCTGATATGAAGGGATTTGAATGTTTCATTGTATCTTGCAACTGCGTCCATATAACCTCCAGAAGTGACCATGGAAGTATTGTGCTAAATGAGGCCGGGCAATGTCTATATCTATTTTTTGGGAAAAATCGTCATGTTTGCTCAAACCATGCTGCGGGTATTGAAAACACAGATGCGTATATCAGCGGCATACTCTTAAAATAATATCTGCAGCTGCCTTGCCAACAAACCTTGGCCGAAGTAAAAGCCTAGGGAAGCTGCTGAGTGGTTTGCGGCTTAGACACCTGCGCGGGTTAACTTTTTTGTATTGTTTCAAAAAACATGTACATATCTACAGACTCTCCTCTAACAATTTCATTAGAGTCGAAATGAATATGACTATAACTGGGGGCTCCGCATGCCTCTACGCTATTCCTGCCAATCATCGCTGGAAAGTCAAGCATGGTTTTACGGGCTTCTCTCTCTGATAAAGGGTCAGGAATAACAACGTTATATTGCAAATTTCCAAAGTTGATAACTAGGACATACTTAAAGTATTGACTTTCAAACTCGTTTTTGACTTTGAACAAGCCACATCTTAGCTTGCTAGGATCAAAAAAACCCTGAAACTCCCACTGCGCAACTGGAACACCTGAGAACATCTTCGTGTGATCCTTATTCAGAATCCACTCTCTCAATTCGTCCAGCTGGCGAAACTCAACGTCTGGCATCAAGGCAAGTGCCATTTTCACAAACATCTTGTATATGGTTATAGGTCGGTAGGATTGCCTGGGGAGGTTGCATTTTAACTGATGACCACCATCCACACTTACTGTCTCAAATCTAGCCTCACCACCTGCCAGCACGTTTACCGAAATATTTCCGCGCCCTGAAACACTAATTTCAAATTCGTCATCCTTATGCTTAGGATTTTTCCTTCCCTTGATGGTGTTAAAAATTCTATGTGGAAGTGTGTACTTGGAAAATCCATCTTCCAAATAAATAGAAAAGTGATTGTTGCATGCATCACACTCTAGGCGATCTATTAAAGTTCGATTTCCAAGTGACATAGGAATGGCATGGGATACAGACTTAAATGTTGTTTCACCAGGGCCCTTGCCGCAGTATCTGCAATTCCTTGTCGGCCTTTCACGACTAACATCAATAACTAATTGCTCTGTAGAGTCGAGAGCCTTAACAAAAAGCACGTCATAAATAGACTCTACGTCCTTAAATCGCTCGTCATTTTCTAAAAAAAATTCTTCAGACATTAGTCATCCTCACCAAATAGAAGTATTTGTCCATGTAGCTATGAAGGCAATTCATTTGAGCAGTTCTGTACGGCCAACTGGAGCGCGTGCGCATCTAACAGTGCCCGATGCCCCTTGCGCACAGGAACTCTCCGCAATATCTCCGACGCCGCTTCACGGCCTACAAATGACTCGATGGGTTTGACTTCAAATGTCGCCTCAATACCAGCGGCCTCGTACAGGACATCCAGCCAGTAGCAGTCTGCAGGGTTGTCGGAGCACAAGATTTTGCCGTCAAACAGCTCATTCATCCTCTCAGCCACCTGAATAGCCGGGGAGCCTTCGTTCACCAGCTGCTCACGGGTGATCTGATGCATGTCCTGGGCATCGTAGCTCCAGTGATCCCAGTACGAGGCTGGCTTGATCAGGGCCTGGTACTCACCACCAGGAAAGACAACAGCTACTTCGATTGGGTAGCTATCGGGGGCAATCCCGGATGCTTCGAAGTCTATGAAATGAGTTGGGCGCTCGATCTTCATTGGGGCCGTGGTGTGTCCCGAGGATATTCTTCGGCAGGCTCTGCACTGATTTGGCCATCATCAGCAAAAATGCGAATCAACGTCTGAACCAGCGGCTTGGCGAGTCCCATATCCTCGAAGTGTTCGATGAGCATCCACGCCTCGCAGGCGGTGTCGTGCTCATCCATGTCTGCAGTGATCTGATTTGAAACTTCGACCAGGTCAAAATCCTGCAGGGCGACCATTGGCTTGTTGCTCTCGTCACGAATGCCGTGCATGAGCGTGAAAACCTCGTCTTTCTTGATCAGCATGGGCGGCTCCTTGTGTGGATATCATCCTGCCGTGGTGGCAGTTTGGAGTCAAACCGCGTTGCGAGACCTTGGCGCACGGAGCAGGGAAAGCCACTGCTGAGTTAGCCAGTGGATTTTATGTTGGCTAGTTGTACTGAGGGCGAACAATCGACGACTCAGAGCAACCGCAGCCGTATTCTTTCCAGAAAGCATCATCACTCAGGGCCGCCACAGCAGCCTGGCGAGCTCTGATCAAATCAGCTTTCTTCGTCCAGCCTTGGACAAAGACGTCATCTTCAGCCACGAAGTCCGGGCGATTCTCCTTTTTCAGATCAGTAAATTCTTTGATCTGAGTTTCGAATGCATCAATCTCTTTCTGGCTATCAGCGATCTCACGCTCACGGCCTTTGCCGATGAAGTAAAGCCGGGTGTCTGCAACTTCCTTCTGGAACTCGTCCTTGTCTTTGCCACCCAGCGCCTTGGCGAACTCTTCACCTTTGTACCGGGCGTGCAGCATTTTTATGTCGACTTCCATGTTGTAACGATCAGAGTTTTTCATTCCCTGCATCATGGCCTTGAGCGACTGATCAGCCATGGACGTAGAGCTGCCATCGATTTCGGTAATCTTGGAATCACCACAAGCGGTCAACGCGAGGAACGAAGCAACAAGTAAAATCTTTTTCACGTAAAACATTCCTTTGATTTCGAGAGGTTTTTTATACCACAACAATAGTGGCTATTCAATATCGTCGCATAGATAAATCATTGTAATGGTTGATCGGTAACATAAAATCTGCCAGGTAACATTGCCACCGTTACAATGCAAAAATAGCGTTACACCAACTAACGGTATGCCGTAACGATACTTTACTAAAAAGCAACAGCTTGCATTTATATATTGCTGTGGGTCGAGCTCATCCAATACAATACAAATATAAGAAGAAGGGCCAAAGCCCCATGGGTCAAAAATGCAGACAATTACGATTAAATCACTTACGCCTGAAACCGAAGAAATCTGCGCAATCCGACTTGTTGGTGGGTTTGATTCGAAGCACAGACATTACCCGGCACTCGACTTGCTGAGGTTTGACAACAAAGCGCAGTTTGAATTGATTGCTGATTATGCTGAGGCGGGTTGTGCTCAGTCTGTCAGGACTATTGAGAATCTGCTAATCGGCGAGTTGATTCGAGCAAAGGATCTTGTGTTTGAAGGCGTCAGGTACGTGTTTGACGTACAGAGTTTCACTGAGCCAAGCAGTCTGAAGTACCTGGTCTGGGAAGTCCTAGCCCAAATCATTGAAGAATAATAAAAAGGGGAATATAGAATGAGCAGATTCGTAGAGCAGTTCGACATGTACATGCAAGCACACGAGGCATTCAGGCGAGGTAACAATGCTGAAGGCCTCAAAGCTACGCTGTTCCTGATGGCCAACGGAATAGTTAAGCCGGACGCACGCCACCTGTACGAGCTTTGGGAGTCGTCTGTGTATGGAGGCAGTGGCTCAGAAGAACTTTTCCTTACTATGCTTGACCAGGGAATGATCCCGGAGATCCTGAGAGAGGCCAAGGCTGGAAAGTTCGATATCTTGAAAGACTTTATAGATGCGGTTGGGCGGCTAGAAGAAGACACTCGTTATCAGGTGCTGAAAGCTGTTTAATTAGTCAAGAGTTATTTTGCACTAAATCCCCCATGCCATTTTTTATGATATTATGGCTGTACAACATAAAACAATAATAAGAATCCTTGGGGGATTTAATCAATGTTGATGCACAACGGTCTTGTTGTATTCAAAGCCTATGGCGATGAAAACGAAGAGACAAAAGAGCCAGGGGCTCAACCTGAAGTAGATCTTTCCAATCCTGCAATCCAAGCACTCTTGAAAGCTGAGCGTGATCGCCACGCGCAAGAGATGACTGGCCTCAAGAACAAGAACACTGAAATTCTTGGTGAACTCAAGTCTGACAGGGATAAGAGAAAGGCTTTCGAATCTCAAATTCAAGACAAAGAAGATCTTGAAGCTTACAAAGCTGGAAAACTCGACATCACTGCTTTCTCCGATAAGCGAGTGAATGCTGCTGTAGATTCCTACAAACAGGTTCTCGGCGAGAAAGACTCCAGCATTCAAGAACTCGAAAAGAAACTTCAAGAATCTGATATGCGTATCAAACGCATGCATGTAGGGCAGACTATCGGCCAGCTTGTACTAGCCAACGAGTTTGTACACAAAAGCGCCGCCGAAGACATCTCTGATCTTGCTATCCGCGAAGGTGAAGTCGATGCACAAGGTAATCTGGTCTTTCGTGATGAGTATGGCAATGTAAAGCTTGGTCGTGATGGAAAGCCGCTCCAGGGTAAAGAGTGGCTTGACGGCCTGCTGCAAAGGAAACCTCACCTGGCCAAAGATCTCCCTGGATCTGGTGGTAAACAAGGTACAGGTGGGTCAGGTAAAACTGTTACCAAGGCCGACTGGCAGAAGATGTATATGAACGCTAGCGAAAAAGAAGGCAAAGAACTTCTCGCTAGACGTAATAAGGGCGAAATCGTAATCGTCTGAACGAAATACCCGTTGGGGCTCGCCTGAGCCCCCGGTTCCAAATGCTGGCAGGGCCGGCGACTGTTTTGCTCAGTGAGCGACAGATATCCTCAAAAGTACCAAATAAAAATAATAATAAATAGGTATATCAAATGACCCAGAGTAATGCACTCGTCGTTTTGCCGGCTTTTGGCAACGACATTGAAGCGTATGTTAATGAAGTTGTACTGCCTGATGCTATGAAGCGTCTGCGCGCCCGTGTTGTTGCGCGCAATATGGTAACTGTAAACAACGAAGATGAGTCTAAGGAAGTCGGTGATACTGTCCGTGTTCCAATGCCAGTAACTTTCGATGACGTCGACCAGTTTGATGAAGTCAACGGCACAACTGCAACACCTATCTCCGTTAAGAAAGTAGACGTAAAAGTCGACAAGCACTTCTACAAGCAAGTTGAATTCAGCGACATGGAGTTCACTGGCAGCATGTCGGGATCGATTGAGAACGCCCTGGGCGGAATGATCGATGTGATTGGCCGTGGTGTGAACCGTTCGATCTCAAGCCTTGCTCTCGAAATCCCAGGCTTCTCTGGCAACCTTGCCTCCACAAACAAGCGCGACGGCAGCGACCTGATCAACCTCCAAGAGGCTATCGAGCAGGCCAACGTTTACGACAACCGTAAGCTGTACCTCACCAGCCGTTCAAATGCTGATCTATTGAACGTGTACGCGAACTACAACTACAAAGACGCTGAAGCTTCGGGCGTTCTCGGCAACAAATTCAACTTCGACATCATGAGCGACAATCAGGCCATCACGCACAAAGCAGGCTCCGCGTCTGCCAATGCCGGCCTGAAACTGGCTTCTGACGCATCTGCCGGGACACTGGTACTCAACATCACCGCAGCTGTAGGCGACCGGTTTGTCAAAGGTGATGTCATCGTGATTGCCGGCACTGAGCAGACCTTCGCTGTTGGCTCCACCGTTGTCGCTGTAGCCGGTGCCAATGCTGTTCCAGTCACCACCGCCGTCATCGCAACCATCTCGGCAAACTCGGCAGTAACTGTTCTTGGTGATCACCGCATCGACCTGGCCTGCACTCCAACGTTTGCAATGATGGTCACTCGTAAACTGGAAAGCCCAGCTGGTCAGCCAGGTGTCATCTCCGGGTACATCACGGATGAGGTTTCTGGCCTGACTCTGCAGTCGATGATTTGGTACGACGCTTCACGCAGGAAACACCAGTTCCGCCTGGAAACCCTGTTTGGTCTGAAAGTCCTCGATCACTCCCGCGCACTGCGCATGGGTGGTCACTAAGAGCTCCGGGGCCTAGCAGCTAGCAAAGCCCCACGTTCACCAGACCTCCGTTCGCTTACCGGCAGCGGAGGTCTTTAACTTTCAGGAGTCTCAAAATGAGCGAAGTAACCGCTACAAAAGATCGCACGGGCGAAGTGCTGCCAATCGTTCGACCAGGCAAATCCATCGGCAAGTCAGCCTTATCCGGCACTCAGACATTCACGTCGACAGCTCCAGATGGTGAAGCTATCTACATCTTCTGCACGTCCCTGATTCATGTAGCTGAAGGCGCCACGGTCACAGACACCGACGCACCAATCGATGCCAGGGGCGGTGTCTATTTGAATGCAAACCGTGGCCGGTCAATCAGCGTGAAGCTGTTGGCTGGTGAAGATCCGGCTGTCGTATGGATTCACGAGGTTCGCTGATGAATATCCTTGGCCGAAACCTCTTATCGTTGACTGTGTACCACTTGCGCCGTGTTGTGTACGTCGTGATCGGTTTGCCAGTGATCGACAGCGTCACCACGAATCCTGACGGGACTGTTGTCGTCGGTGGTAGCGGCGGCACGCCTGGGCAGACAATCGTCATCACTTTCCCTGACGGCTCCGTGGGCACTGGAATCGTTGGCAACGGCGGTGGTTGGTCGGTGACGTCGCCGGGGGTAGTTGCGCCTGTTCCAAGACCTGAGGATCTCGTCGTCGACCAGGTTCCTACTCCTGATAAACCTACCGTTCCCGAACCAGGCGAAGTGAAGCCAGGCGAAGGTGGTGGGACTGTGATTGGAGGTGGTGGAGCGAATCCAGGTGATGATGTTGAAGTCACGCTACCGGGCGGTGAGACGGGGTCTGGTGAGGCTGGGGAAGACGGCGACTGGGAAGTTGAATTCCCGGATGTTCCTTACGATCCTGAACTTGATCCTGGCGACGTCGGAGTGATCACAAACCCGAAGCCGGGTGAGCCAGTCGTTGAGGATGTCACACCGAATTCGGATGGCACTGTCACCGTTGGTGGTGGAGCGAACCCAGGTGATCAGATCACAGTGACGTTCCCGGACGGATCGACAGGCACTGGCACTGCTGACGAGAACGGGGATTGGACTGTCGTATCTCCTGGAGCCCAGAGCCCAGATCTTGGTGTAGGTGATGTGACGGTGATCGCAAAGCCAGATCCAATGGCGGGTTCAATCTCGGCACCGGACGCAGTCTACGCAGACATCGCGGGCTTGGAGTTTGTTGAGGTTGATGACGCCGGAAACTATATCGCCTGGGAAGAACTGATCGAGCAAATGAAAAAGATTGTCGGGGTGAGCGCTACTGCCAGCGTAACTTCGAAGCTCGGATATAACGGCGGATACGCAAAGAGCGTTATTAAAGTTGGTAGTGCCTACCTGGTTACATTTGACTTCAAAATATTCATTTTTGATAGCCTTCAAGATCTGAGCAGCGGTACAGCAAGAGTCATCGAGAAGAACTATCTGCACAATGGATACTGCGGAGTTTTTAAGACCAACCATACAGGCTATTACCTAAGATCCGATGGCGGCAGAAATAGGCTTGTACGATTCGATGGTGCTGATACTGGACTGGTCTTTGATGTTGTCAATGATAATGTCCCGGATATCGTTAGTCTTGGCTCTGTGGACTGGATGTACAACTCAGACTTCAGCATTTCGTATCTGATCGATCCAGTAACGTTGTCAGTAACACCTGGCCCGGTCTTCAACGATATAAGTTTAAGTTTCGCAGGGTATTCAGGTTGGGCAGCAAATGGGGCAGGGCGCACATTCATCACAGCTGAATCAAACACGACTGGCTATTCTGGAGTGTACGAAGTCAGCGCAGGTGGGGCGAAGTCACTTGTTGTAGAGATTCCTGGTGAGTTAACTGCCGGGGATAAATACCTTTACATTAAGAGTGGCACATCCGTCTCAAGGGTCACTCTGGGCACGATGTCTGTTACTGAATTCAGCTTGGGCCACAAGTTATTGGAAGGCTATTCCCGTGGCGACTTCGCTGTTTTCAGAAACTCAGAGTCATCAGTGACAGTGACATACGATGCCGGTGTTACATTTGAAAAAATCTTTGTAATTCAAAATGACGCGAGCCTGATGTGGGTTGACATGGAAGATGATAGGTTGGTGTTGACAAGGAACTACAGAGAGTTTGATCTACTCGAATATCAGTTGATCGAAGAGTGATATAATATTCACATAATAAGATTTGCATTCAAAAGCAAACAGGATTTCGGATGACAACTAATAAGAAACGTCCCAGTGACCTTGTAACGGTTTGGGACAAAAACCTAGATTCAGTGATTCACGTTCATAGGCCAGGCAATTCTCAGAAAGCTACTGTTCGTCAGGTTGTTGATGCAGTAGTCGCTGCCATTCCGACACCTGACCCAGGTGAGGAAGTTCCTGTCTCTGGCATTGAAACTGGCGCCGTAGTTATGTTGCCAGAGGGCTCATATGCAGATTACTTCGAGTGCGATGGGAGTATTAAGCAAAGCTCGCTGGCCTCGGAGCTGGCCGGAATCATCAATGGTGGGACTCCGAAGTATCAGAGCATCCTGTCGAGCAGTGTGGCCAGGAAATCGCTGACTACTGGTGAGGTTTTGGATGCGGTTTACTTCAAAGGCCTGCTGTTTACCGTCAATAGCGTTTCTCCATTCATAACAGCCTACGACTCTAGCTTCAACTTGGTGTACTCAAATGCTACGGCATTAAGCCACAAGCGGCTGGTAGTTACTGACAATGCGGTCTACTTCCTGAACGGCAGCTACAACATTTACTGCATTCAAGTAAGCGGATCTACAGTAACTGCTGCTTATACCGGCGAGTCCTCCCAGGCATCAAATGGCGGGTTCAGTGCTGTTAGTGTGTCTGCCGATGAAGACCTTTTTTGCTGGATCTCCCTGCGTCGACTGTACAGCCCAAAAACCAACACGAAGAGAATAATCAACGGTGTTTTTTCTATCGGTGGGCTCGATCAGGGCAGCACAATATTAAAGACAGATAGTGGTCGCATTTTCTTCGTCGGTACGTTTGGCGCCTCTGCACCTGGCCTCTATGAGATGTTTCTAGATACTGCCGTCCCTACCGTCTCATCGGCCAGGCTCATCCAGTCAATTTACCCGGCTCCCGACACGATTAAATGCACTGGTGATTTCGTGTATTTCGGCGTTGCAGGGATTCAGTACAAGCTAAACGCCAAGACGGACAGGGTCACATCAGTAACATCACCGTTTTTCGTAAACGCATCCGCTGTCACTCACAGCATCGCATGCCACAACAACTTCCTATTTGTGAACGGCCTCCGAGCTACGGCGAACAATTTTGGCCACGTCTCTTTCGACTACGGCAACACGTTCTCCAAGCTGCCGGCGTTCAACACAAAGATTGCCGGGATGCTCATAGATCCAGTGGCACATAAGGCCTTGTACTTCGGTGACTCCGGCACCATCGGATCTGCTGACGGCTCAGCTGGCAACGTGGAAATCCACCAGCTCACACTGCTCGATAACAACTATTTCAAATTGCCTCTCGTGACCGGGGCGTGCGAGGGGTACAGGTTCTATGTCAAAAAATAAGCTGCACTACGATGACGCCGGCTACGTGTACGGGTACGGCGACCTACCGGGCAATCAGTTCATCGAGGTCGACAATTTTGAGGAAGCGCTCCAGGCGTTCTCAAGCCGGAAGTCCCTGAGGATTGTTGATGGCGAGCTGGTGATCGAGATTTCAAGAGAGGAGAAGCTGAAAGAAGTCACAAGGGCGCGTGACGAGCTGCTGGCCGAGTCAGATCTGCTGCGCGTGAGGCTGCATGACGCTGAAGACATTGCCGGAACCATCGACACCGTATCCAGACAGCGCCTTGCTACGTACAGACAGGCTTTGCGTGATGTGACACTGCAAGATCCTTTCAGCGTGATCTGGCCGGCTTTGGAGACAAACAATGAGTAAGTATTCTGTGTGGCTTGAGAATTCTGGGGATCGGGTGCTTGTGGATGTCGGCAGCAAGGCAGAGCAACATTGGCGTGCGGAGGGGTATGCAGAGCCGGGATTGGTTGTTGATGCCGTTTCTGTGATTGAGGATAAGGCTGTCAAGAAGACCAGGGGCAGGAAGTCCGTGGAGGCCTAGGGTTCTGGTTGGTTAAGTTTACTCACAGTCCCAAATCTTGTTCGATTCGCATTCCCTTCATCAAATTGTCGTTAGAAAACATCTCAAGCGCTCGCTGCTTTACTGCGTTTGCAATATCAACTATCGGATGTCCGTTTGTAATTGACTCCTGATGTTCCGCAGTAGCTCGCTCGATCACTTGTAAATAAATATGCTCGCCATGCTTTTTAATGGCCAGGTGAAAAGGGTTGCTTGAATCAAAGTTTGATTCGACTTGCTTGGTCATTGAAAGGGTTTGGCTCACGACAACACTCCGTTGTTTTAAGTGATACAATAAATAATAGACTCACATAATAATAAGAAGAAAGTCTAATGTCAATTTATCAGGACGTGGCCGTCGAGGCTACTAAGTCTGCACCACCTGTTGCTGTGACCGGCGCGATTATCATGGGCATGTCCATGAGTGATTGGGTCACCATTCTTACGCTTGCATATCTAGTTCTTCAGATATATTTCTCCGTCTTAAAAAATAGACGAGAAACAAGGGAGAGTTTAGTAAAAGAGAAGAATGCTAATGGCTCTAAGTAAGCGTCTTCTCGCCGCTAGCATCGCCGCAACAATCAGTATTGCTTCAGTGCTGGTTGCAAAACATGAAGGACTAGAAACCTCTGCCTATAGAGATCCAATTGGTATTCCAACTATTTGCTATGGCCATACAGCGACAGCGTATATCGGTCAGGTAAAAACCATTGCCGAATGTCAGGAGCTTCTTTCGTCTGATCTTCTAATTGCAATCAGTGATGTCGAGAGCAGGGTGAAAGTGCCAATGACGATTGAGCGTCGGGCCGCCATTGTCTCCTTCGTGTACAACGTCGGAGGCACCAGGTTCGGCAGTTCAACGTTGCTCAAGAAGTTAAATGCCGGTGACGCTCGTGGTGCGTGCGCGGAGCTCAGTCGCTGGATTTATGCCGGTGGAGTGAAGCTAAGAGGACTCGTCTCAAGGAGAGCTGAGGAGCGTGCGTTGTGTGAGGTGGGGCTATGACCAAGTACCTACTGATCGCTGTGTTCGCCCTGGCGGCGCTTCTGAGTGGGATCTACATAAAGCATGACCGGGATCGGCTTATAGGTGATCTGAATACAGCTACCGAACAAATGGCCCGGCTGAACGCGGAGGCGGAGTCTGCGCGCCTGGCGTTGGTGGCAAGGGACGAGCTGGATCGCAGGTTTTTTGAGGAAATGACTAATGCCAAGAATGAAATCGATAGCCTTCGTGCTGACCTTGCTGCTGGTACTAAGCGGTTGCTCGTCCGCGCCTCCTGCCAAAAGCAAGTGCCAGTTGCCGGAACCTCCAGCGTGGATGATGCAGCAGACGCAGAGCTTACAGCCGTTGCTGGACAAGATTATCTACGTCTCCGAGAGCAAATAATCACTACCGAAAGCCAGCTGGCAGGGCTCCAGGAGTACGTCCGTCAGGTTGTCCGGGTGGTGAAGTAATGGCCAGTCTTGCGGACAAAACGATCAAACATCAGATCGCCCTCAGGGGGCAGTTCACTCGTGTTGCCAAACAAGCGGCTCTGCATCTCCAAGCCCTGAAGGTGTCGGTCAAGGCCGAGCTGGATGAGGCCATGACTGCGCGTAATTGGAACGCGGTGGCTCGTTTGCGCAAGACTTTTGTGACCATCGACAAGCTAATCGATGACGAATATTCGCTGATGTCCAGCACGCTCAAATCGGAGCTAGGCGACCTATTTGTCTATGAGTCCGAATTCACAAGCAAGCTCCTTGGATTCGATTTCAGCAACAACATGGTCAGCGAAAAGCTTGTCGAGAGCATCGTCAGCCAAGATCCCTTTGACGGCAAAATTCTAGGCGAGTGGCTCGACGAGCAGAAGCTGGCAACGCAGATCAAAGTGAAACAGACCATTCGCGCGGGCGTGCTCAATGGCTTGCCTACGTCAAAGATCGTTGGAGCGTTGTATGCGGAGCCTGGGAACCCGTTCATAGGTGCCAAGCGTAATGCCGAGATCATGGTTCGTACTGCGTCTGCGCATGTGACATCCCAGGCATCACTGAAGACTTTTGAGCGTGTGGGATTTGGTTCGTATCAGCTCAGTGCTGTGCTCGACTCTCGCACTACGCCGGTATGTCGCGCCCTGGATGGCCAGATCTATCGATTGAGCGACAAGGGCCGGAAAGTGCCACCTTTTCACCCAGGCTGCCGCACTGTGATGATCGCGATCTCTGATGACGAGCCGGCATTCACTGACGGATACCAGGACTGGCTTGGGCGTCAGAGCCCGGCAGAGCAGGAGTCAATCCTTGGGGCTGCTAGATACAGGCTATGGAAGTCTGGGCAGCCGCTGGAGAGCTTTGTTGACCTCGACACGCATCACGTCATTCCGCTCGACCAGCTTAGGTCAAAAGAAGTCCTTCTTAGCCGCTGAGTATCACGGCCAACATCCACCCCCTCTAGTACCACTCTCTTTATAAGAAGAAAGAAGAAAAACGGTAGTAGTGGGGGTGGATTGAAACCCGCTTTATGGCGGAAAACTAAAACTATTGGTTCAGAGAAACGGCTCCTATGTCATACGCAAATTTTGAAGATTACAGAAACGAGTTTGGAGACGACGATCTCCCCGAAGATGCTGAAACCAGGGTCATCAGAGCCATCGACCGCGCCTCGAAGCTCGCAGATACTTACATCCGCTCGAATGGCATCACCGTTCCGCTGACAGACCCTGTGGCAATCGCTGACGTGCGTGGGTCTGTACTGGACATTGCCAGATATAACGCATGGCCTGACACCGACAACGAAAACCTACGCAAACGCTACGAAGACGCCATAGCCTTTTTTGAAGGCATCGCAACGGGCAAGATCCACCTCGTATCCAGCGGCCAGACCACTACCGGCTCCAAGCTCACAAACATCCGCTTGTTCCGTGCGTAAACCATGATTCCATTCATAGCCAGGGCATTCGCCGCTTCCTCGTCAGGCGACCGATCTATCGAGCTCGTGGCCAACACCAAGCAGCTCCAGCTGTTGGCGGCCAAGGTCAGCAAGCTCGGGGCCAACAACCCACATATCCGCGCCGGTCTCCAGGAAGTCGCGGCACTCTGGGAAAACCGGATCAAGGCCAACTTCCGCCGCTCTGTGAATCCCTATGGAGAGAAGTGGCCCGACCTCAAGCATCGCAAAGGCCAACCACTAATCGACACTGGCATGCTGCGTAACAGCGTCACAGGTGAAGTCCGTGGACTCAGCATTGTGCTCGGATCACCACTCGAATACGCAGACACCCATCAAAACGGCATTAGAGTTAAACAGCGCATGTTCCTGCCAAGTAAAGAGCGTGGCCTGCCAGATAAGTGGAAGAATGAGTATGTTAAAATACTAATAAAGAACGTCGAAAAGGCGCTGGCATGAATATCTCTGATCATTTAGAACTAATAAAACTGCAAATAGAAGCTTTGCCGTCAAACCCCACGATCAAATTCTTTTCCGGCGAACTCGAAGTAGATGACCTCAAGGATCTAAAACTTGATGGCAAACGACCGTATATCTTGCTGTCATGCGGTGGCGGAAACGTCCCAGACAAAAACACAAGGGTGAAACTAGAGCTCGATGCAATATTTGGCGCCTGGATTATCGGCAAGGTCGATCCTACATCACACGGAATGTCTTCTATAGCCGCCGACACTGCTGTTGAGATTGCCAAAATGATTGAGAACTTCCGTGGCGACTCCAAAACAAATACAAAGACCCCCGTGTTACAATTAATAAAAGAAGCATTCAACGGTGTAACTGACGGAAAGTCTGGCTATAGCGCATGGACGGTTGTCTGGTCGCAAAGAATCGTGCTTGTTTGAGCTCAAACCAAATACCAACAATAATAAGAATAGGTAATAACATGTCTCTAGGATTTAACGCACCGGATACCACAGTTGGGTACATCGGCAACGGCGGGATTTTGTTTGGCCTGCTGGACGCCAACGATCTTCCCGTTAATGGCTTTTTCAACGTAGGCCAATTATCATCAGTTGTATTGGCTCTATCTTCGGATAAAGTAGAGATGCAGGATATGGTCTATGGCACGCTAGGTGTGGCCAAGTCTAAAATCATCAAGAATACTGCTGAAGTAACATTAAACTTGAAGTCGATTGCTCCTGAGATCGCAGCTCTTGCCCTCAATGGTGCAGTAATTGATGATATTGCTGAAACTGGGGCCACTGCGAAAGTGAAAGCATATAGAGGTCGCAGTGTTATTGTAAATGGGGTGATTGCTGCCGTAACCAGCATTAAAGTCAGCGGTGAAGATACCATTTTGCTGCCAGGGGTGGACTATGTCGTCTCGAACGGGTCTATCTACTTTCATGCAACAGCTAGCATCGTTGATGGCGATACTGTAGATGTTATCTACGACAAAGCTGCCGTAAAGCGTATCGAAGGTATGACTAACTCCGGAGTTAACGTAATGGTAATCTTCGACGGGATCAACATTGCAGAGAACGACTCACCAGTGAAGGTGACATACTACAAAGTAGCCCTTTCACCGGCAGCTCAGCGTCAGCTCCTATCCAGTGACTACGCTGACCAGGAGATCAAGGGTACGCTGCAGGTATCGAAAGCAGTGACGGGCAGTGGACTATCCAAGATGTTTAAGGAAGAGCACGTCGTAGCGGAATAAGTCGCGATAGTATTGTAACTAGGGGGCTAGAGCCCCCTTTTTTTATTTGTCGTCATCAACTACATTGACAATGTTAGTTGTTGATGTATATGGATAGAAGTCCGGAAGATTACTTATAATCTGTCCTTCGTCAAAATAATGATGAGCGATTGATGGGAAAAGCCCTGGATGGACTGGATGAAGCGCGTTCGGATTATGGAACATAGACAGACCTTCAGCCCAACTTTCGTTGGATTCGCCGGTAATTTCAAATGCAAATGTTTTCGGTAGTGAGGCGTTTTCATCATGGTCATGACAGAAACCAGTACGAAACAGCATCACATTTTTAGCACCAAAACCTGACTGCTTGCCCATCCTATTAAATTTTGAAATGGTGCCGCTATTTGAGAACATAACAGCACTGATATGCTCTGAGTCAGGCTGAAAGAAATAGCCCGAAGGGATCTCCTTATCACCTAACTTGTGAGTGTCAATCTTGATAGGCTCTATTACTAGCTTGCCATCCTCATCATAGTGAGATTCGTGCCGAACGCCATAGAGATAGTTAGGTAATGAAGTAGAACTCCACAACATAGACTGCTTGTCATGGAAATCAGCAATAGCAATCACGAGTGGATTACCTTTCACGTGCTCGTGTGTCCAATATTTCTTTTGAAGCTTGCTATAGAGCGGACTGCCAAACTTAATGGGCATTTCATCCATGGACTTTTCTAGCAACTGTTCCCTGGTGTAATTCTCAGCTGGTATGCGAGCCTCATCCTCAGTCAATGGCTTTTTACGCCCGACAATGGTCGCCTCAATGCATACTTTATGCCCATACTTGTTGACGTTAAAGTCGGGGGCGAAGTGAGACCTATCGAACTCGAATTCTTCCTCAATAAGGTAGGCGTTCAGATAAAGTTCCCAAACTCGCGCATCAAACCCGGCTGATTGAAACTGCTCTACAAAATTGCCATCAATGTCAATATAGTGGGGCATCATTTCGCCAATGATGCCTTTTGCAGATGAAAAAGATGGTTCTTCACAGAGACGCCTGAAGAATGGATGGATCTTTTCTTCAGTTACGATAATATTGAAAAGATCCAATGCTTGGCCCTTGTCCCCTTGGGGGAAGACGTTTTGTCCGGTTGCTGTTATTTCTTGCATCTTGCTGATTAGTTGTTTTTCGGCTTCTTCGTGAGTCACTATGCAGGCTTCAATATCGAAGTTTCTATACCGGCCAATCTCATCACGACCTAGTGTCAGCCAGACATAGTCATTATCAGCAATGTCGAGTAGTACAATGCCGAGGACTGATTCATCCTCATTGCTGAACCAATCTACCTCCTTACTGAAAAAGGCAGCACGAGGACTCCGCGAAGGGCCAACTAACGCGGTGAACCTCTTAAGATCTATTCGAGTGATCTTGATATCTTCGCTCACACTACTCTCCATGTATCCTGGGCTTAATCAACAACCAATGTGACATTGCGAATTGTAAATCCACCGCTGCTTATCGTGATTCAAGTATAGGCACTCACCATTTCTGATCGTGTTGGCCAAGTCGTAGGCTCGAAACGATCTCATAGCTTCAGAGTCTATCCGCTCAGGTGATGTCACCACCAGCCACCTCACGGCTTGCATGAACTGCCCATGCCCGAAGATCACCACGGTGCCTGTCATTCCGTGAAGCCGACGCAGTACAGACCTAGCTCGCTGAATGAGGTGACTGAAAGACTCTGTGCCTGGCCCGTCCTCAAAATCAGGATCAGCGGAATTCCAGTAAGCCTCGACCCAAGGCTTCCGCTCAGACGCAGTGGTATTCGCACACCTTGCCGGCGCCAGGTACGTAAATTCCTCAACAGGCCAAATCTCGACCGCGCACTCAGGGAATCTCTGGATCGTCGGCAACGCAGTATCCTGAGCGCGCTCAAACGGCGACATGACGATCAGATCAGGATCTGCTTCGAATGACTCAGCCACAGCTTGTGCTTGAGCCAGGCCGCGTTCGGTAAGGGGGATCAAAGCGGGATCAGAAGAGGCATTCCCAGCGTTCGCAGCGCTCTCGCCATGGCGCACGAAACGTACTCTCAGCATACGACCGGCTCCAACTCGTCCCTAGCCGCAGCCTCGGCAATTCTGAAGAGCTCATCAGTCAGGCGATGTACATGATCAGCGCCCGTTTCAGTCAGCATATTTTCAAACGCCTCCTTAACTTGCGTGTCATCGCGCTTATGCTCCAGCGCAAATGCAATACAGTTGAAGACACAGTCCAGCACATCAAATCTAAAGCCTGGCGCAGAATCCGAATCAACTAAATATTCAAGTGCCACGGACTCCGGCATGTCATAGCCGCTGGCTCGCATGACAGCTGCGCTTTGACGGCAAACATACTCATCTCGCTCGCTCAACGTCAATTCTGAGATCTTTTGCATTACCCGGCCTCATGCCTTTTTTTGAGCTCAAACTGGATTGTATCCTGCGGCTCAATAAACATAAAGAAAATGATATGATGTAGGTATAAGAATAATAATAAGAAAGGCAATCCAATGTCTCTGCTTGACCTCGTTGTGCCATTTAAGAAAGTTGTTATCACTCAAGATATCCCAGGCGTCATGGGTACGAAAGGTAGGAAAGAAGTATCTTTCGATGTCTATGGACTCACCACTGTCGACTTCATTCGACTCGTTGAACATCATGGCAAAATCCTAGCCACTATCTTTCTGCACAATTCGAAAGAGGATCTCAAGAATACTGATAACTCTAAATCGATCATGTTGCAGTTCCCTGAGTTTGGCGCTGCATGTATCGCTGCCGGCTGCAAAGAACCAGATCTTGCTGAGCATGTCGTAAACCTTCCATTGATGACCCAGGTAGAACTAATGGGAGCTGTATTCTCATTGACCTTTCCTGAAGGGGTAAAAAAAAGCCTGGAGAAACTCGCCCCGACAATCGCACTTCTGCTGAAAAAGTAAAAGACTACGAGGCGGAGCGTAAGAGACAAGAAAGTGCCACTGAGGAGTCAGGGCTAGAGAGCTTTCTTGATTCTCTCGTTTCTAACTGTGAATTTCTTATTTCTTGTGGGCATAACACTTCTCGACTCGACCCTTACAACTATTCGATTCGCAAACTATTCAAACTTGCCGTTGTTCAGAAAGAACTGAAGCGCGGTGAGTTGGTGGGAGAGATGTATGCGAATCATATGAGCAGGGTTTCTTGCGTCTCGGGAGATGCAAAACCATTCAATGACGTCATGTCTAAAATTGCCGGAGAGCAATAAAGATGGCCAGTAATGCAGTAATTAATTTAATCCTTAAAGCTAAGGATGAAGCCTCTGGTGTATTGAAAAGCACTGCCGCCAAGGTCACAGCTCTTGTAGCAGCGTTCGGTGGTGCCGTTGCGATTAAAGAAACAGTCCAGAGTCTCACCGAACTGGACTTCGCAGCAAAGCGCCTTGGCATCTCTATGGAGGATCTGACGGCAGCGCAGTACGCGGCGTTCAGTGGTGCAAATGTAAAACCTGATCAGTTTCTTGATGCCCTTGATGAAGTGAGAATAAAAGTTGAAGAGTTCAGCTCCATCGGCTCCGGTGGTGCAGTGGATTTCTTTGAAGTTCTGAATATCTCTGCTGACAAATTTAATAAGCTAAATCCGCTGGAGCAGTTGGACAAGATTTCTGAAACGATAAAGGGGATGTCTGATAACTCCGCCTTTACTTTCCTAGACCAGATTGGATCGGACTCCCTACGAAATCTTCTGCCGGTACTGCGAAATGGTGGTGCCGAGTTCAAAAGACTACGAGCCGAGGCCGAGAGACTCAATCTGACTCTGTCTGATGTAGACACTATCTCAGTAAGTCAGCTTGGGAAGTCTTTTGCTCAACTCGAAAAGGTAGGGAGTACGGCATTCAGTAAGATAGTGGCTGATATTGCACCCGAGCTTACAGCACTTACTGAGCTAGTAACAGAAGCCATCGTTGGTATATCAAAGGATACCAAGGCGCCAGTAAAAGACATTGGTCAAACATTCCTTGACGTCTTTTCGGGTGTTGTTGCAAGTCTTAATTTTACCGTCCAGGTTAAGAATGCGTTCGTAGTTGCTTACAGTGCGATGAAAGAAGTGGTCTTGTCTTTTGCCATTTTCAATCTGAAGCAATTTCAGTTCCTGGACTCTATCTATACTAAAAGCGCTAATGGACTGGTCAACGTCTTCAGAATGGCATTCGCCAAGAATCTGGAGTTTTTGAATTCCACATTCATTGAGCCGATGAAACAATTCGCTGATACCTTCAATTTGGATGGAGCATCAGGCCAGATATCGAAATTTCAAGGCGTTCTAACTAGCCTTCAAGAATCGTCCAGCAAGCCAATCCAAGTGGCAACTGAGAGTAAGAGCATCGGCGAGACGATCAAGCAACTCCAGGTACTGAAAGATGAAGCTCATAAAACTGGCTTGAAGATTTCAAGATTTTTGATGATGGTGATTATCAAAAACAAACCGAAGAAACGATGGCAAGGATCAAGACAAAGGTTCTTGAGAATGAGGACAAAACTAATGCTGAGCTAGCCAGGCGAAAAGACAAGTCAGATCAAGACAAAATAGTAAAGCTTCAAACCAAAAACGCCGCCGCCTCAGCTCAAATTGCGGCTACCCAGGCCCAGCTTCAAGCCGATCTCGCCAAAAAAGAGATCGACATCACCATCTCCAAAATCGACACCAAAAAGCAGATCGAACTCTCTGGCCTGCAGGAACGTGCTCGTCTCGAAAATCTGTCCGCTGTCCAGATTGCTGATGAACGGTTCCGCATTGAAATGGAAGCAGCGAAGAAGCTCAGCGCTCAAAAAAGCGATCCCTTGAAGTCGACATCAAAGCGCTACAGGGCAGCCTGGCCGGTCAGCAAAAACTCCTGGGCGCTACAAAGAATCTCAACGACACGCCAGGCATTCTCGCAGCCATCAATCAACTTGAAGCGGACATCACGAGCAAGCGTGCAGACCAAGCAACTATCGGCGCCGAACTCGTCAATCAAAGTGCTCTGCTCAAAGCGGACAGGGCCGCTCAAATTGGCCAGATCAAAGAGCAGCTGGCTCAGATCAAGGCCGACGCACAGATCGAGCTCCTGGCAATTGGCGGCGATCAGTTCTCATCAGACATCAAGAAGATCGAGTCGGACTTCAAAGACACGATCAAGAATATGGAGTCCCTGGGCGACGACTCCACCGCGATCCAAAAGCTGATCAACGCCAAAAAAGCCCAGGCCGAGATGCAGGAGATCGAGCGCCAGTACGCGACTTTGAAGTCAAAGTTGGAGAAGCATCAGATCTCACCACTGGACTACCTCGACAAAGCGAACGCACTTGAAGATCGTGGTACTAAAGCTGCTGAAATCACCGGGAATCCAGCTGATCTCGAAAAGGTACAGGCAGCAGCGAAGGCAGCCAGGGCTGAAGTATTCGATCTGGGGACTCTCACTGACACTGTGTCGAATAGCCTCCAGGGTGGCCTTGAAGGTCTGTTCACTGACTTTATATCCGGCACCAAATCAGCAAAAGAAGCCTTCGCAGACTTTGCTCAGGGCGTGCTGACAGAGGTATCGAAGATCATTGCGAAGCTGCTGATTCAGCTTGCCATTCAGTCGATGCTTTCGGCGTACACCGGGGGAGCAAGTGCAGGTGCTGGCAGCCTCATGGGGATGGTCGGTGCCGGCGTTAAGCACAGCGGTGGTGGCATCGGTGATTCTGGTCGCAGCCGTAACGTCCCATGGAGCTTCTTTAGAAACGCACCGAAATACCACACTGGAGGTGTGATGGGACTGAAGCCGAACGAAGTTCCGATTATTGCCGAGAAAGGCGAAGAGATGCTGACAGCAAGTGATCCTCGTCATCGCAATAATATTGGTAAAGGAAGTAAAGGCGAATCTAATCCAGCAACCAATATTGGTATTTACAATGTCCTAGATTCTCAATCGCTCGCAAGCTCAATGGAGGGAAAAGATGGTGAGCGCATGGTCATGAACCATATTCGTGCGAACAGAAGTGAGATTAAAAACATGTGATAATATATAGCTACTGACTAATAAGAATAAAAACAATGACAGTAGCTATAAATACATATGCCAGTGGTGCTGCTTGGCTCTCATCTTTATGTGCTGATATTTTGCCGTCAAACTCTTGGTCGGTGGTTCGAAATACTTCTTCCGAGAAGGTGTTTGGGCTGCCGAATGGCCAGGGATTTGTCGCGTTTGTGATTGGTGCTGGAGTGATTGGTGCTGGAGTGATTGAGGTTCAGGCATTCCCTGTTTTCGATCCTGGTAAACCTGTGTCTAACCAGGCAGGTGGTTTTAGCTATGCCTATTCGCCTTTTCTACCGCGTTTTGTGCTGCCCGCTGGTTCGGTGAAGGTTTGGACGTTGGTGAATTCTCGCCGGCTCTGCGGAGTCATCAAATCGGGGTCTTCGTACTACTCGTTTTACGCAGGGCTGATCCTGCCATTCGGGTCGAATCGCGTGTATTCGTTTCCGTGTTTTATCGGTGGTTCAGGTGAGCTCGGTGGTTCCAAGGAGTCTGCATTCCCGTTTATGAGTGGTGGTAATCAATACTGCCCAAAGGTGTGCCTGCCGACTGCCGTGTGGCAAATCGTAGGTGGTAATTCTGGCGGCAACAGTTCGTTCACGAACGAATTTCCATACTCGTATTCCTATTCGTTCATTCATCCCTTTGATGGGAAATTTCACAGGCTGCGGTCGAAGATCGATGGCGGTGCTGTGGTTTACCCATGCCTTGTTGTTAGCTCCGGTCGGGTGTCAGATTCTGATGGACTGAATTCGGATGATGGTACGTGGCTCGGCTACCTCGACGGTGTGTTTGCCATTCCTCAGGGGCGTGCAGCTGAGTCTGTCATCGCGGTTGATGGTGTGGATTATCTGGTCGTGCCGAACGTAGCCAAGGCTTCCGAAACTTACGGGTTGAGGTTGTCATGAAGCACTACTCATCTCGCTACACATCAGCTGATGATCTCGTTGCAGTTATCAGACAGCGGCTGGAGATCGAAGGTTGGACTGTGAACCGTTACGGCGGCTTTTCAGACCCGCGAATTGGCATTCAATTGATGATCTCTAAGGCTTCCTCCTTCTTTTGTTTGAGAAGCTTTGGTGAGTCCAGTCCATACGTCGATTACTACAGTGCGAGCAGCATTGGGCAACGCGGTGTGATCATTTCTGCGGCCAGTGGCTATAGCGGTTCAGCGGGTTTCACGAATCAACCTGGATTTCAGTCCTCGCCAAAGTGCTACGTAGAGTCCGGAGCGGATGCCGGTGTGTGCCATTTCTTCGTCTCGGGCGACCTGGTGATGTTCGTAACGGAGCGTACCGGTGGGAAGTATTCGTGCCTTTCTTTCGGTGTGCTGCCAGTGCTTTCGGCGGGGAGTGGCGGGCAATTCGTAACGTCTACGGAGAGCTACCTGAGCACACAGAGGCAGCCTTTGTTTGCCAATGCTTACGCAACGTTTGGTGTCAGGCTTGCGCATACTGAGTGGTCTGGTTGGGATGTAGGCGGACGGACGTGGGGGCCGCTGAGGCCGAACGGCCAAGGGACACTCATTGGCGTGCCTCACTTCCACCAAAATGGCACGAGCTACGGAAGCGTTGGGGCTGTATCGCGGGCGAAAGGACTCATAGGCGGGCTGGATGGCCTGATCCCGATAACGCTTTTCACCGAGTACGGTGGTGGGTTTGCCCCATACGCAGAGCTGCCTGAGATCTTTCTGCTGCCTATGGATTCATTCGAACCAGGTGCTGTGTACGAGCTTGGATCTCACAAATTCATGATCTTCCCGCAGTACGTGAAAGCGTTTCCGGCTGATCGTAATTACCCACATTTTAACTTGGGCATTGCGGTGCTTTTGGATGGTGCTCAATGAATCAAATCGCTCGAAGCTTCGGGTCATTCTTTTTCGATAATGTCTTCCTGTCGCCTGCCGTGATTGATGCTGGCGTGGTGGTGCCCGGTGCAGAGTTTGCGTTTGAGCTTTGGCATTCTTTCACTGATGCCAAGTCCCTAGCGGGGGTGAGTCAGACAGGTGCATTCGGTGTTGATCTCCAGGGTGAAACGTCCGGGATCATTTACTCGTTCACGTCTGTTGCCTACGGCGTTTCTCTGAGCCAAGCGAATGGCCTGATCGACTACGCGGCCAACTTCGATTTCGGCACTGGGTCTGCGTACAAATTCAGCCTGATTGCTTCGATGGCTCTCGTAATGCCCGAACGGATCGACTGGTCAACACAGCCGGAAATGAGCATTCAGTACCTGACTGAAGTGATCGAGGCATTCGACGGAACTGAGCAACGTATCGCTCTGCGTGACACACCAAGGGTCTCGCTTAACTACATGTATAGCGTGACAGACGATGAGCAGTACAAGTTTGATAACAAGCTCGGGAACATCGGTGGGAGCATGATCGTGCCGGTCTGGCCCCTGCAGTGTCAGCTGGGAATGGCAGTTAAACCTGGTGATACCTCACTCGTGCTGACCAAGATGAACGCTCATGTGGCAGCATCAAATACATTACTGATCTCCGATGGTGAGCTGTCAGAGATCGTGAGTGTCGAGTCCGTTGCAGGGGGCGTGATGACCTTGACCGCCATGGTTAAGAATGACTTTTCCATCAATGCGATTGTGGTTCCGGCTCACATTGCCTACACATCGGACGAGTCCAATTCCAAGTCGCTTACGAACAGTTTTGATCAACATACAGTGTCATTCGAGCTCGACGAAACGGTCTTCATCAAACCCGCCCCAGTAGACAATTTCGAGCGATACAACTCCAGGCCTGTCTTCCCGTTTCGCACCGACTTCTCTGATGACGTAACTACTCAGTACCAGCGCCTGCGTGAGACCCTCGACCCGCTGATCGGTGCCCGCAGGATCTACGAGCGCACCACTGGTGCAGTCCGGATTTTCAGCAAAACCTTTACCTTCTTTTCAGAAGCAGACCGTCAACGATTCGAAGACTTCGCTGAAATCATGAATGGTGCTCAAGGCGAGTTCTACATCACAGGCCCAGGCCGAGCCTTTGAGATCAGCGAAGATATTTTCGACGCAACATACAAATTTAGGATTAAAAGCTCAGGCTATAGAAACTTCGGAAACAGCAAGTCATTCGCCCCGGCTATCGCGATAAAACTGTACAATGGAACTTACATTTACAGAACATTGGTGGGCGCTGTAAGTAATTCCGACGGCACAGAAACCATCACAACAAAAGAAACAACCAGCAACCTAAAAATGCAAGATATTGAATACGTCGCACCATTGTTTCTGGCTCGTTTTGACTCTGATGAATTTCGCTACATCTTCGACACCAACGAAGTGTCGACTATAACTAAAAATATAAGGCAACTCCTGCATGCTGACCCTGAAATCCATTGAAAGAGCGCTTTCATTATCTAGGCCTATTGAACTGTTCCTCTTTGAGCATGGTACGGAAAAATACGCCTATACCAGCGGCAGTAAGCAACACCTCCACACCGATGGCCTGGTCTACAAACCTCTTACCCTGAAGCGCGGTAAAGTCCAGCGGACAGCTGAAGACTACAAAAATAAGCTTACTGTAGAAGTCCCAGGTGACTCACCTGTGCCTCTGCTTTTCCGCAGCCATTTGCCGTCAAACCACGTGACGCTCAAGGTCTTTCAAACACAGCGCGATCTGCCATCTGAGTCGATCAACATCTTTGCCGGTGAGGTCACTAGCGTAACCTGGAACAACAGTATTGCGTCCCTGGAATGCAACCCCGTCTCCAGGTCTTTGGGTCGCCAGGTGCTGCGCTGCGGCTATCAGAGTCAGTGCAATCACCACCTGTATGACACCCGCTGCGGACTCCAAATCCAGGATTGGCAAGAAGACAGCTCCGTGATCGCGATCCGGGACAATGGCTTCACAGTCGAAGTGGCCTCAAAGGAGCATGCTGATGATTACTACCTGACCGGTTTGTTATCAAAGAACGGGAGTGATTTCCGGATGATCACCCAGTCAGTAGGCAATACGTTCAAGCTAATGTCACCTATTGATGGCCTCAAGGCAGGGGATGCTGTCCAAGTTGCTAAGGGATGTGATCACTCAGCTGCTGCATGTCACTCGTTCGATAACTTTGAAAACTTTCTGGGGTTTCTAACCATTCCTACTGAAAACCCGTTTCAAGTCTATTAACAGATACCTATAAGAAAAATAAAGAAGGTACTCAATGATTTATTTTGTGCTGGCGTTGATGGCACTCTCGATCTATATGAATATAAGAGGTCAGCAGAAGCCGCAAAAACCGACAGCGGCTGGCCTTGAAGACTTCAGTTTTCCATCTGCTGCTGAGCGACCGATTCAAGTGCTCGCAGGCACACGACGTATCTCTGGGCCAAACGTCCTGTGGTACGGCGACCTTCGAAATACTGCAATCAAGCAGGTCACCAAGGGAATGTTTGGCTCAAAGAAAACGGTCGTTGGCTACAGGTACTACATGGGGGTTCAGCTTGGCATGTGTCATGGCCCTGACGTGATGTTGAGAGAAGTGAAATTTGGGGATGACGTAGCTTGGTCTGGCCTCAGTACCGGGGGCGCCATCCTAATCAACAAGCCCACGTTGTTTGGCGGTGATGAAAATGGATCCGGCGGGGTATCAGGCACGCTGCGATTTCATCCAGGCACGTGGACTCAGACCGCAAACGACTATCTGGTAAGCAAGGTTGGTAGCGATCTCGTTTCAAGTATTCGTGGTGTTTCGTACTGCGTCATGGAAGGCATGTACATCGGCAACTCAGCAAGCCCACAAGCCACTAGCTTCGTCGTTTCTCGGTTCCCAAAATCTCCAGATGAACGATTCAAGGAATACGAGCAGATAGGTCTCGATGCGAACCCTGCTTTTTTATGTACGAGATGATTGTAAATGGGCTGTACGGCGCTGACCTTGGGTATTCGAGTATCGACTTAGAGACCTTCCTCGAATCCTCGAAGATACTATTTGACGAGGGCATGGGTATTTCAGCTGTGATCGACTCTTCAACTACTGCAGGGGACGTGATCGACGACATCAAGCGCGTAATCCAAGCTTCGCTCCAGACTGATCCAGCAACAGGAGCGCTAAAGCTGAAGCTCATAAGAAATGACTACAGCGTCGAAGATCTCCCTGTGCTGCAGGTGCCGATGATCAAGAACCTAAGCAATTTCACCAGAGGATCGCTGGATACCGCCATTAACGAAGTGAAACTCAAGTACACCAGCTTTGAAGACGATTTCTCGGAGCGCACAGTGATTGCTCAGAACAGTGGCCTTCGACTCCATAAAGGCGACTCAGACGGCCAGACCGTCTCGATGCCAATGGTTAGCACGCGAGAGCTTGCGGCAAAGATAGCGATGCGTGAGATGGCCAGTATGTCTGTGCCGCTAGCAACGTGCGTTGTCGAATGTAACCGTGGGCCATCTTTCAGTGAGGTCGGTGATGTAGTAAGACTTAGCTGGGCGCCGGAGAAGATCGAAAATCTCGTAATGCGTATCACCGATATCGACCTTGGATCGCCAGGAAACAGCGCCATCAGACTCACGCTCGTCCAAGACGTGTTCGGTGTTTTCATGAGCGTCTACGCAGATGGCTCTGAACGTACTTGGGTCAAACCGTCATTCGCACCAGCCGACATCACTCGCTTCGACGTCGTTGATGCTCCTGCAATTTTGACAGCAAAACAGTCAGCCGGAAGCATGCTGATAGCCGCTGAGAATCCAGGCGTGGCACTTGATTATCGATTGGTCGCTAAGGGCGCGGTGGACAGTTCCTTCGTGGATGCTGGGTCGATGCCTTTCACGCCGCTGTTCGCTACCACTGCTGCTTTAGGAGTGGCATGGAGTGCGTCGAGCATGGTGCTTTTTGGGGCTTCTGCGGAGCTTGAATCGCATACTGCAGAGGAGATTCGGCAGGGCCTTGGGCTGATGCTCGTCGTGAGTGCTGCCGGTAGAGAGTGGATTTCGTACCAGACAGCCGTAGCCGGCAACTCTACCAGTGTGACACTTGGCCTGGTCAACCGTGGGCTGTTTGGAACCATGCCGCTTGCTCACCCGGTTGGTGCTCGGGTATGGGCTGTGTCAGAGGGGTTCGGAGTTACTGATTGGCAGTATGTGAAGGGCGAGTCTGTTGGTTATCGCATGCTTCCACGTACCCAGTCGGGCGTTCTTGAGAGCGATGGGGCAACACTGCGGTCGTACAACGTCGCCGGGGCCAACGCGGCGCCATGGGCTCCTGGAAGAGTCCGGGTTAATAGTGGGGAGGGCGGTTTGATCTCGGGCGCGGCAACGATGACCTGGCGTAAGCGAGATGGTGCGGTGCCGGCTGTGATGTTCTACAGCGACGATGTGAGCCAGGTGACTGCTTCGACATACAAAGTCACGGTGCGATCAGGTACGACAGTGGTCAAGACAGTCAGTGGCATTACTGGAGAGTCGTGGGCATTCGATGACGAGCTGGCCCTGAATGGCGGGATCTACTACAAGGCTTTGGCATTCGAGGTCGTTGCGCAGAAAGCGGGGTTCGCGGATTCACCGGTCATTTCGATCAACATCACGCGTTGATGCAAGGGGCCCAGGTGGGCCCTTTGTCATGCCTATTAAGCGGCCTGAGGGGATTCTGCAGGCTGGCTAGTACGGCGAATGAACGTAGGCGGGTATGTCGTACAGACAAAGAGAAAAATCGCCAGAATTGCAAAATCACCTACGACCATTTGGAACGCCGTGAGGACGTAGTACGAGTCATTTGGCAGAAGGCAGGTGATGAAGCCCAGTGGAAGGAACAGGATGTACGCAATCCACTCACCAGCAAAGCCAGCAATGGTTCCGAAAACGTAGCTGTACGTGTCGCTTACCGAAAGCTCACCGGTCGCGAAACTCATTACCAAGCTGGGAGTGAAAACACAGATCAGAAATAAGAACCAAACGCCGTCACTGATTGTGATTTTTTTCATTTTCTACGAGCCCATTCGTCAAAGTGCATTTTTTGAGCGTATCCAACTACCAAGCCCCGGTCATTATCCATCTTGAGCCTGGCGATCATGGCTTTACTCTTAAAACCAACATCGATGTCTGTCCAGCCAGGCTCCGCTTTAATAGCGATGAATGAGCAAAGCGGGTTATCGTAGTCAGCATCCCAGCTTCCGTAACCCTTAGACAGCTTAATGTACTTGTTGTAGGTCGGATTGCTGCTCGTCCCGGTGTCTGAGATGGAGCAGATGATTTCTCGGGATGTTAATCCGTATTCCCGCATGACTGACTCAGGGCCTGTAAAACGCAGAGATAGTGCATCTTGATATGCATTTTTGACGTTACGCTCGAACACTCTGAGGTCTAGGGTGATGCCAGTCCCAGTAAAGCGATCAGCGGACTCTAATACTGGCCCCGACCAAGTATTGTTTAGAGGTGATGCAGTGGCTGCCACTACAAGCTTTGACACTAATAAACCTAATCCAAGTATTATCGCTGTCTTCTTGAAGCTTCTCATTTAGCTAATTCCGTTAACTTGTTGATAGAGAAAGCATGCTGCTCTTGTTTTTGTTGTTCAAGCGTTTTTAGTTATGTCGAAACATAGCCGATAGTGGTTTTTTTGATTACTCCAAGCGCCTCAGCGTTTCTGAAGATTTCGCACGCCCGCAAATTCCCAATCCGGCTGGTTTTCGCGAATTCCTTTAACTTGATTGGTGTCCCAGGCATTGTGGTTTTCGCCTGATCAACCAAGGTTTTTAGGATTTCTGCGTTCGTATCGAGCAAAGTTTCTGGGGTTTTCGGGGTTTCTAGCTGCTCGATCACCAGTGGTGGCGAAGCGCTATCTTCCGAGTCTACAACTGGCTTGATAGAGCGTCCAGAGCTCCGAACACCGGAAAGGATCAGGGCAGGAACGATCTCCAGGGACATTGCAAAACCGAGGCACAAAAAATGAGCAAGTAGTTCTGGAAGGCTCGCAGCCTTGGTCACTGAGGATTTGATGTGGGCTATCTCCAGCGATCCTTCATTGATACGTGTAATTGCCGCTGCACGCTGAGAGGAAGCACGAGCCGCGACAGACTCTTCCAGCTCCAGAGCTTTTGAAACCATTCCACGAGCCCTGAGTTCATTGGCCTGTACCTTTGCATCGGATATCTCTGTATCAAGCTGAGAGATCAAGAGCGAGTCCTGCTGAGCCAAGGAGGTCAGGGCCTGCACTCGATCCGTAGTCATTACGTCATGGGTGGCTTTACTAATCGTGATCGAAGACATAAGACGATCATATGTGGCCCAGCCGCTGACTACTGAAAGCATCAAGGCGCAGGTAATAGTAAGAGCAGCCGTAGACCCGCGCAGCACACGAATCGCCACCGGCCAGGCAAGATACTTAAAGATATCCAAGAGCACCGCCGCCGAAGCAAATAGCAACGCCAAACTCTTATCGTCAATCAGCGCGTATATTGCCAGGGCAACTGAAATTGCCGTAACACTGGACAATAGGAATGCGATTGCGACAAGTAATGCCGACAACTTTTTGCTCATTGTAAACCTCGAAAATCTCTCTATAAGCCCATTATATAAGGGGTTCAGGGCAGTGCAATAGGTCGGCCAGGCTATTTGACATCAAACTACCTTTATATAGATTGCATTTAACTATTGAGTGGGTGAGTCCAATTCAATATGATGTTTGTATTGAACTGCCAAAAAGGAAAATAAAATGAGCAGTAAGTTTTCATTTCGAATTAATCATGAACAAATCGCCAAGGCACTTATTAAGAGTGGTGACTTACACAAAGATGGATGTGCGTGTGGCCTGGAGTACGAGCATGACCAGGCGCAAGAACTTGAAGAGTTGATTGAGCTAACGTTGGAGGTAATCGCAGTATTCGGCGAAGCCGGCTTACGCGCTCTCGTAAATCAGGCAGAGAGACGTGCAGATGAATTGGACATCCAGTTTCGAGCGAAGCTGGCTAAAGAGGCCGAGGCAAAAATACTGGCCCAGGCGAAGCTCTCTGAATTCGATCAGATCGCTCTGCTAAGCGTTGTGGGGAGGATCGGAGGAGATATTGACGCATATGACCTAGCGTCCGGCCTGCTGCTCAGAGGCGCTTACACAGCGAGCGAGCTGTGCCGTCTTCCCAAAGCACAGCTTAGAGAGCTACTGATGTAAAAAAGCATCAGCTAAGAGAGGGGCCAGGGCTGCGGAGTCTTGGCCCTTTTCAAATGACCTGACCAAGAATGTCTTGCCGTCATCAGTGCGTAGCACCAGGCCTTCTTTCACCAGGCGCGCACTCGCATCTCGCTCAGCGAATAGCCCCAAGGCTGTTTTGTCGTCATCGACCTGGCCAAAAATCCAACCGCCATGATCAGCAACGACTTCGCTTAGCTCGTGGTCACTTGGCCTCATAGATCTCTTGATCATCCTTCCGACGCGCTTTGCACCTTTTGTCATCATGATCACAAGCCAGACTATTGGCAGCACGGGGATAGAGATGATGATTCCTCCCCACACGTTAATCTGATGCACAATCCAGCCCAGAAGCGCTAAGAGCGACCGCAAGGGCACCATCCAATTGACTCTCATACCGCACCTTCTGGACTGTGGAGGAATGCCAGGGCAAACAAGTGATACAAGTCATCCGTTATAGTTTCTGACTTTTCGTCAATGCTAAGAATCATGTATTCACATCCTTGAGCGTCTAGAATTCCAATTCCAGGTGTATCTAACCATGCTTTGCAAATATGATTAGTGAGACGTTTCTCACCGTCAAATTCAGCTCCGTCGATAACCCCGTATGTAAGGCCCTCAATCGAGAGTGTCCCTCGCGAATAAACCACATTCGCATCGTAGATTAAGGCGCACCTAGCCATACTTATTCCTTTATTAGTCCATTGCTGATTATAGCGCTTGCCAGGTTTGCCAGCAAACACTAACATCAGAAGGTAGATATAAAGGAGTTCTAGACCATGAAAGGTTTCAGAAGCATCTTGAATGCAGAGTTAGTAGCTCAAATATACCTAGAGGATAAGTCAATTGAGCTTATAAGCAAAAGATCCGGGGTGCCCAGTGACCTGGCAAGGTTTGCATTCACTTTAGCTCTCCGGGGCGTACATCCTAGTAGTCTTAGCCTTATTACTGATTTCAGACTAGACGACCACGTTCGTATACTGTTAGCTGATAAAGCTGTAACTCAAAGCATTAAGGATGATTTCGATAAGTTCAAGGAAGCTTGGCGCAGGTTGCGTGACAGAGAACATGAGCGGCGGGACTCGATATGGCGACTAGAACTAATTAAGCCAGGGTCTAAGTCTGCTGAGCCATACCTGAAGTCTCTTTCAGAAATTAGGAATGCGGACGAAATAGATCCCATCGGCGAAGCTTCTGGGCTGAGCGTAGATGAGGTTTTTGAGTTAGTACCTATCACTTCTGTGCCGGGATCAATTGACTACGTTGGGTATGACGATATTCCAGAGCCGTGGAGTGAGCGGTTTATTCAAGCTAGCGCAGGATCGACTGCTACTATACGTGGTGGTTATGCAGGAGACTGGAAGAAGTTTATCCGGCTGTGGAGCGTCGAAATGGAAATGCTTAAAAGGCACCAAGAAGCAGCAAGCGTGTAAGACAGAAAACGTCTGAGCTTCCGCATCATGCGTTGCTCGACGTTAGATTGCTTGCTGGCTATTATCTCAAGTAACTTAAATAGCCAATTCTTGCTCTTCGGGGAATAGAAGCTTCTTACCTGGTACGTACTCCAAGTAATACCTATTTCCCTGAGATTCTGTTGCTTTGAATTTGCCCCCGAAAATCTTATCAATGATTGCAAGTATGTCTTCGATCATCTTAAAGACTTCGATTTGCTTGGCGGTGAAACGAATGTAGAGGCGTTTACTTCTATTGCTGAATTCGTAGAAGTAGACTCTAACTCTTTCTTGTTCTTCGCTATCTCTTCTTGCAATTTCGTCCTGAAGTTCTGAAATGGTTTCTGGGTCATAGTTAATTCCTTCTTGCGTGATTAGTTTGTGCCATGTCAGGCGTGAGCGTTTGAGTTGTCTGCCGCTGATATGTTTGCCATCAAACTCGAAGCTGATGCCTTTGGGTTGGCCTTCTTCATTGAGCGTGAGGTGTATGTAGACCTTCTGCTTTCTGAGCAAGCGGGTGAAGGTGAACATGTCTCCTTGGGCTTGGTTAGTGGCTTCGATGGCTCCAGCGACCTTGGCGATCATCCTGTGCTTGAACGGCAGGTCATCATCCTTCAATGAGGCCTGGAGCTCCGCGTGAGTGATTGAGACGCCCCACGTATCTTTAGGTCGAGGTGCTTTTGAGAGGCCGAAGCGGTCTTCAATCTCTGACACAGATTCCATGCTGATTGAGCGCTCGTTGCTGTCTTTGACCATGCTGAACGTCTCATCCAGGCGGATGCGGTTGGCAACGATGTGGACGTGCTGGTGGTCTTTGTCCTGGTGCATGACAGCCACGTACTGGTTCGTCTCGTCGAAGCCAAGGTCGTTTAGATACTTTCGCACTGCTGAGCGCCACTGTGACGGGTTGAGTGACTCGCCAGGCCGTAGGGAAAGCATCGCGTGGAAGACCGGCTTAATGGCCTTCTCTGAGTCGATTGTCATACGCCTCATCATCTCAACGCTGTCGAACTCCCTGATCATCTCCAGCACGTCGTCTTCGCTGCCCGCGAGGATGCCTGGAAGCGGGTCTGGGCTTAGGCAGTTCGAGTCGATAGTCCGGATGCCGGTGATTTCGTGATCGTGCTTGGTGCAGCCGAAGATGTACCGGATGCGGCCTTTGAATGAGCCTGAGGATTTGGGGAAAATCTTGCCGATCATAGAAGACCCCCAACGTTAATCTTGGCGATGTGCTTTACCTTGGCCAGAAGCTCGCAACCTGGCTTCTCAGCATTGACCATCGCTGCCAGGCTCATAAGCTCACGTGCGATCTGAACAACGTCAGAGCCGATCTTTGGCTTGACGCTATTGTTCGCTACGAAGTCCCTGATGAAGGCTCCTGCGGCTTTGTATCCGGCCTCGGACATCTTGCTCTCAAGTGACTCCATCTCGGACTTACTAAGCCTTATAGTGATCCTGGTGTCCTTGTTTTGCTTCTCAATAGTTTTCATCTTGTCTCACCTTTTTATTGTTGTTCTAGGAGAGCCTTTAGTACGCAACACCCGGAGGGATGTGAGTAGCCGCTTAATTGTCTGACATAGACACAACTGGCTATAAACAAGCTCTAAACCTATTATGGAAAATGAGCAAAAGGTGGTTCAAGTGAATTTGTAAGTTATTTAAGATTATTTGTTTTTATACCTAATGTTTCGCAAGGTGTGAATGCGAAATCGCAGTATGGTAGTGCGATTTCGCAAACGACTAAAGCGAATTCGCAGTCATGTAAAGCAAAGTCACAAGGCGTATTTGTGCTTTCGCTATAACATAGTGCGAATTCGCAGTCGTATTATGCGTTGATCGATAGTTGGCTAGAGGCTTACGGATTTCGTATCTAAGGTTCGAGAGTCAAGTGGAGTCAAAGTTGAGAGAAAGCCACGACATGCGAAATCTTTAGTAAGGCCTGCGCTTCGGAGAATTTCCTCTTCAATTTTAGAGCTTGCTCCTCTAATCTCAGATAGGTATGCAACTTTATAGCCGTCAGTCACATCTACAGTTTTACCTCTGCCGTCATGATTGCAGAGAACCTTGATATAGAATGCCCCTACGCCTGCGCGCTCAGCGATAGACATGAAGCTGGCTCTCATGATCTTACGCTGAAGATGATCTCCATCTCCAACTCGCTTTGATATGCGCTTGAGGAAATCTCGGACATTAGACTCACTGACTTTATCCTGCGTAACCCCAGGGAAGACATACTCGCCAGAAGAGTGCTTCATCGCATATAAAAGCTGGCAGTAAGCCGAGTCGTTCAGAACCAGATGGAATTCATGTCCATTTTTCAGGGTGTCATTCTCGTTACCTTTATTTCTCTTTGGAAAAATAATGGCGCGTGTTTTATGACACACATAAGAGCGTCGGATCTTGTTGATCTCACCTGGCCTTACTCCGGTGAACAGCATGAAAAGAACCGCAGCCGATACGGGTTTAAATGAAGTTGGCACGTCTCTCAATGGTGGCGTATCAGCAACATCGATACAGCCCTTAATAAAACCATCAAGGTCATGTGGGTTAATGCGAATCTTATCGCGATTAGACTCGTGCCATCCTCCAGTATGCTTCATGATATCGACAGGGTTATACTTGTAGATTGGATCACCCAAATCGTTTTTATACCAAACAATTGAGAACGAGAAAATCCCCCTCAGCAAACCTACTGCTTTATTTGCAGATCTTTCTCTAGGGGGTGTAACTTTTCCGCTTGGCCTGGTCGCCGGCAGAGTAGTTTCCTCGTGTAAATTAGAAACGTCATCGCTTGTTATGCTTGCAATTGCCCTAGAACCATATTTCGGCTTGATATAGTTATTATAGGTTCGCGTGTAATCATCAATCGTTGTTTGAGTGATCTTGTTATTTTTACGTCGAAGTAAGTTTTCGAAAGCCATGTCAAGCGTGAGGCTATCCCTCAGAGACTTAGCTTCTTTGGCTTCCAAAATTACATCAAGGTTCGCGTAGGTCTTTGTGGCCAACTCCCTCACAGATGGCAACTTTGTTGTCTTCACATCAAATGGTTCAAGCTTAATTCTGTGGTCTTTACCTTTGATTTTGCGAACAACAAAAAATGTCTTACCACCAGCCTTAGTAACACGGAGGGCGAGGCCTTTGACCATAATGTCATATACCAACATGTCTGACTTGTCATCGGGACATACAAGGGCTTCTAGTGAAGCCTTATTAAAAATGAATTTTTGAGCGGCCACGGGGGTTCCTTAGATTCGTCTTAACCTGTTGATTTGCTCTGTCTTTTCGTGTCTAATCGTTGGCCTGCTACCCACCGCCCTGATGGTGAAATTGGTAGACACACCGCACTTAAAATGCGTCGTCCTTACGGATGTGCCGGTTCGACTCCGGCTCGGGGCACCATCTTCAGATTCACCCCTTCGTTCCACACCCTTGACTTCAGCCACCCATCATCTGCGTCTAACGTCCTTGCGATGATTTTTGGCTGCCCTGTGTCTATTTTTTAACCAATTCCCTCATCGATAACGCCTGGTAGCTCTTGGGAGCTGCTTGGTAGCTGCGGCTGAAAGCTCCCAATTTCTGGAGCATTCCGAGCTCAGCTCTCGACATCCCTTGCTGACCCGGCAAGAGTCACTCTAAGTGCCTGATTTGACAAGTTTTTCAGCCCAGAAACACGGCTCAAAGCTGAGCTCAGCTCTCGACTGCTCTCCGGAAGCGATGTAGGGCAGAGTGACTTAAAATCCCCCGCTCGTAAGGGCGTGCCGGTTCGATTCCGGCTTCGGGCACCATGAATATCAAGGGCTTGCGTGAGATTTCTCATGCAGGCCCTTATCTTTTGCGCTCCGCAGTTTTAGAGTCTGCTCCGTAACTCACTTGGTCGGGGTGACTTTTTTACCGATCCTTTTCCGGATGTAATTCTCCGTCATCACTACGGTTCTGTGCCCGAGCTGATCCTTGGCCCGCATAATGTCTCCGCTGGATTCTGCTTTGTCGGTACCGGCCTTGGCACGAAAATCGCGCATCAGGAATCCGCTTTATCCACTCCTGCGGCCTCGTGCGCTGCGTCAAACCTCCCTCGCAACATGCTGCTGGTCATTGGCTGGCCGTTGTCCATGACAATCAGTCTGGCGGTCCGGATTCTGTGTCCCGCCTTCCTGGCAAGGATTCGATCAATCACGACCTTCAGTTCCCCTACAATCACAATCCGTCTTTTCGCTCCGACGCCACGGGCGAGTGAAATTGACGAGTTGCTGCCGCATAGATGGACGCCCGTTTAACCACGCAAAGTGTGTTGGGCGGACGCTTGTACTACAAAACCGCTGGTCAGTTTTCAATGCAATCCAATAGGCAAGAGACTATTTTTTGTGATCGGGTCGGTCAGTAACGGGAGGTATTAAGAAGTAATTGAAGCGATAATTTGAGCTGGACCAAATGACGTTGATTTCAGGATGGAGCTTGATTAAGGCGCGGTGCATCGTTCAGGCGATGCGTATCCAGACTTCTAGTCTGCAACGCAAAACCCGCCACCTTTAGCTTGTTAAGGAGAACACAAATGGCAATCAGCGAAGTACTCGAAACACCAGATAAGACGGCTCTAGTCGAAGCTGAGGTGTACCGTTGGTATAAACTCTTCTTTCCGTGGTCACGCGGCGTGTCTTCCAAGTCGGAAGGTGCCATCAAGCCCTTGTACGATGCGTTGGCGAGCGAGTTCCGAGTGGTGCTCACGGATGGTCAAATCATGGGGCGGACTGACTACTGGGAGCGACTCTGGGACCTTTACGGGACGCGTGCTGGAAGCCCCGAATCGCACATCATCAATCTCTCGATCACACCCCTTCCAGGGGACTTCTTCCTGACGGTATTCGATCTCGTCAAGGACGGAATTACCAAGAAAAAAATCGATTCGGCGCTCATGCGCGTCGATCACACCTCCCCATCGGGAATCTCGTGGATTTACGTCCACGAAAGCGAGCACGAGAGGTCGTTCACGTGAGTCGCTCAATTCCCATTCGGCACGCCGGGGTCGGTGCACGACTCACAGTATGCCGAGATTCTCATGGAAACCCTGCGCAAGGGCGAGCCGGTAGGCGTGCTTGTCGCCTCTATCATCGAATCGCAGGTCAGGTCCGTGTGTTTGACTCAAGCAGCGGATGTTGCAATTGGGCCGGTTCGAATAAAGCTGTTCCGGGAAGGTGGGCTGAGCGTGTAACGCTTTTGGTTTCTGGCAGTCAGCAAAAAGCCTGGACATTGCCAGGCTTCATTGAAAATCACTCAGCGCGAATAGAGCTTCCTCACTTGCTCCGTGCGTTCGAGAGAGGATCTGCTCTTTCGCCTTTGAACCCAGCTCCAGAAGGCGTGTATGGGGTGAAGAAAGGCTGCAAGTACGCAAACCAGCATGATGATGAAGAGTGAAATCAGCGGGACGCTTTCGTGCGAGAACATGGTGGGTTACTCCTGTATTCACTATGTCGGACACTTGAGGGTAGTCAACTAAGCTCATGTTTGCATGAGCTTTTTTTAAAGATTTGTTCATTTTTAATGACTTGAAACATGCATCTTTAGCTGTTATTCGCGTAGTTTTGCCACTCAGTCATGAGTCAATCGTCAGAGCTGATCCGGCTCGTGCTTGATCGGATCAGCGTCAGGTTATGGCCGATTTCTGCCTATTACGTCTGACAGAAATCGACCAGAACGAGATTAACCTGACTGGGCAACCAAACCTGCGTTGGCACAGGCCGCCATCATTCGTTCGATACCCAACCCAATAGCCGGGTTTAGCGTTTGATCAGGGAGATCTTCGTGCCTTCGATGCTGACCCCGGCCATTAACCCTTGCTGGTCGAAGATAAACGCGTACGCGTCGTCTTTCAGCGTCGAGCTGGACAGGTTCTTCGAAATCCCTTCATCAACCACAACAACAGTTGGCCCTACACCGATTTCCCAACCCTTGGTCTCACTTACATATTTCAAAGCTTTGTCGGTCATCAGAAAAACTACATAGCCATACGACTGAGCGCCTGCCTGCAGCCCCCATGACCCGGTGACGGAGTTGTAATAACCCGCTACTTTCGTGCCCTTCAATAATTCACCTTCGCCATAGCTGCCGCCGAACACAAGGCCCGCTTTGATGATATTGGGGAAGACAAGCACAGCTTTGGCTTTGTGCGAGAGGGTTTCGGCAAAAGGAGTGGCTTTGTAGAGATTTTGCAACGCTTGCCGAGAGCTGGCATTCAGATCTTCGGCGGTGGCTGCACTGGCATTGTTCAGGAGGCTCGCCGATGCCAATGAGGCTGTTGCGAGGAAGATCGATAGGAAGAACCGCATTGATTGAGTCATTTCCGTACTCCGATAAGGGAGCATTGGATGAGAGCAATAGACAGCGCCTGCGTCAGGCAGGAACCGAATCTACTGAAAGTTACCCGGCGCACCCTAAAGTGTGTGAATCGCAAGCTTCGCTCTTGAAGGATGCAGGCCAAAGCCGCTGATCAGTCGCGATGCCGTCAATTGTATTGACCACTGTGTAAGGGCCGGGTTCGTCGTCAGAAGTTGCTTTTGGCCAATAGCAGTTATTCCGTTGTTCAGCTACGCATTGGTTTTTGTTGATTTTGTAATGCCTGGAAGGGAGCAGGTCGGAATTTTGCATAGCGATTACGCTGTGGAGAGCTCAACATAGCGCTGGTAAAGAGGAGCTGGAGATAGGGCGTTTGGCCGGTGGAACGCCGGATGCACCGTGCGCTGCTTGGCGCCGTAAGAAAGTGCCGGTTCAGTTCCGTCTTCGGGCACCCCTATATATCGAAGGCCTGCATGAGGTTTATCATGCAGGCCTTTGTCGTTTCCGTTTCGCTATTTTTGACAGCATGGAGCTTCAGTTTTGATTTCAGTGATGAAAAAATCAGTATTTGTATTCGGCGCATTTTTGGGGCTGAGCTACATTCCGATCTCCGTGGCCGAGGTATTTACCGATCGTGAGCTCGCCGTCAAGGTCATCGCGGGGCAGAGGGCGTGTTCCCACGTGAACCCCGCTGGCAACTATTCCTTTCAGAACTTTATGAATAACCCGGAAATGGAACTGACGGACGAGGTAAAAGCAGAAACACTCACTGCCGAAAAATCGCCGGACTATCAAGAAGAAATACGACTGGCTCAGGAGGAGATGGAGAGTGACGTGACCGGTAGAGCGGCGCTTTCCCTTCTATGCTCGTATTACAACGCGCCCAAGGGATTCAGTTTTTGGCGGGGGTAAGGCCGGCTCTGTGCTGCAGGGTAACTAGATCGGGCCGATCAGATCGGCCCGAGAATGATGGTCTAGACGAATGCCTGGCCGCGAAATCCGCGCGGCAATCTCTGCAGCCCGGTCATGGCGGTCAGCCGCTGAACCCACTCCGCGCGCCAATCATTTGCAGTATGAGTAACCTTGGCTTTACGCGTCGCACGTCGTGCAGCATTGCGTTCGTCTTTGCGCGCGTCCTTGAACGCATCGGTGTTGCGGCAGCTTCTGCATTTGACCTGGGTGAGTACGTTACTCGAAACCAGTTTGGTGCCTGTATGACCGCAGGCAAGATGCCCGCCAACTTTGAAGTGAGTGACCATTGGACCGTCTCCTTCGTGACGTGTGTTCTTTTGACCTCCTGCCGCCGGTGGCGTTCGTTAATGAAATTCAGGGCAAAAAAAAGCCCGCATGCGGGCGGGCCAAGGGATTCTTCAAAGGAGTCGGGCCACAGTAGGGCGTGCGTTGTGAACGCTGTGTGAAAGGAATGTCGCAAAAAAAAGCCCAGCATCAGGCTGGGTTGCGGTATGGCAGGAGGCTATCAGGCAGGCAGGGTCTCGGTGACGATGTTGTCGCCGTTCATGCTTCCTGAGTCAGGCCTGTCCTTGAGTCGGGGTGTCCGGTTGAACTATCTGAACCGTGGCAGCGGCGGTTCGACAGGGCGCAGCGAAGACAGCGTGCTGCGAATCAGCGGCGCATCTTTTTCGATGTCGTTCAGCCGGTCACGAATTTTCAGGGCCGTCGGGTGCCCGCCTTGATGATCGACCCAGTCGGCAATTTCCTTGCAAGCGGCCGCGAGGCGAGCCTGACGAGAGTCAAGCAGGGTGAGCAGGGTGGTGATGGACTCTTTTTCGGACATGGCAAACACCTCCTTCGAAGGAATCTGACAAGTGGCAGCAAAAAGCCCGCGGGTGCGAGCTCTCTGCCGATGGGGTCGCTGGTCCTTCAGCTGATTTCAGTATAGACCCGCTAAAAAAAAGTGAACTTATTCAGCTTAGCCGAGCTGTCACTTGTGAGCGGGCATTGAGCTGGAGGCATTCACGTCGGGCATCTTCTTCAAGATCGAAGCCGTCACCGATGAAGCCGCGAGTGCGGGTATCGGCGATGCGGTACCAGACGGCGGCATCAGGTGGCGCGTGGCTGACTTCTCCGGCTCGACGGCCATGGATGATGATTTTGTTGCAACGCTTCACAACGAAAATGTCTTCCATGGCACCACCGCCGCTAATTCGTGTTCAGATCAACTATAGAAGCCCTTTGCAATCGTGCAAAAAATAGGCAGGTCAGTTCGTCGGCTGGCTGCCGGATGGATCGGCGCCAGGTTGTAACTGCCAACAACGTGTGGGTCGGTGCCAGCGCTGCGAGAAAGGCCTGATCGTGGGAAACCGCGATGATCGCTCCGGGGAAGCTCCGTAAGGACTGTTCGAATGCCTCTATGGATTCAAGATCGAGATGATTGGTCGGCTCGTCGAGCAATAACAATTGCGCCGGTATTTTGCGCCAGAGCGCGATGGCGATGGCCGCTTTGAGGCGTTCGCCGCCACTGAGCGAGCCGCTCGGCCGGGTGATTCGCTGCGCATCCAGTTGCAACTGAGCCAGGTGGCTGCGCAATGTACCTTCGGTCAATGGTGTGTCGAGCAGGCCCAGTTGCTCGACGATGGAGTGTTGATCGTCCAGCAAGGCCAGTTGCTGATCAAGAAAAGCACTGGGGACATGGGTGACGCATTGCCCACTGCAGGGCGCATAGGCCCCGGCCAGCATGCGCAAGGTGGATTTGCCGCAGCCATTCGGACCGATGACGGCGATGCGCAGAGGGCCTGCAAGCGACAACGTCAGTCGGGACGCAGACCAGGGCGGCTGTGCATCCACCAGTGTTATGACCTGTCGAGTTGTTGGTACCACGGTGCCTGGCAGATTCACCACCACGCATTCAATCAACCGCGCAAGGCGCTCTTGCCGATTCCATTACGACCGACGATAGCGGTGGGGACGCGGTCGAAACTCAAGCTCAGTGAATCGAAAACAGTCTCGCCATTGGCGAACTGAAAACCCAATTGGTTCAGGGAAACGAGTGCAGGCAGACGCGTGACGTGAGTCATCGGCACCTCCTACGGGAAATATGGCGTCTAAGGCGCGGCGGTGAGCATGTTCTCCAGGTACATCGCCAGTCCGACTTCTTCGGCCCTGAGCCCTTTTCGTACCCGCGGCCGAGGCAATTGGGCCAATGCACCGAGTAGAAACCCATCCACCACCGCCGGGTGGATATAGCACTTGCGGCACACCGCCGGGGTGTTGCCCAACTGCTTGGCGACGTTTTTTACCATCTCCACCACATGCCGCTTGGCGTCGGATTCCGGCTCCCATTGCAGTTCTCGCAATAGCGCCAACGCCAGAGCGCTGCCGGCCCAGGTGCGGTAGTCCTTGGCGGTGAAGTCGGCGCCGGTGAGGGTTTGCAGGTAGGCGTTGACGTCGGAGGAGCTCACGGTGTGGCGCTCGCCGTTTTCGTCCAGGTACTGAAACAGGTTTTGCCCAGGGATTTCCAGGCAGCGCTTGACGATCCTCGCCAGGCGCCGGTCTTTCACGGTGATCTGATGTTCGACGCCGCTTTTGCCGCGAAACTGGAACTTGATTGCGCTGCCATTGACCTCGACATGCCGATTGCGCAGGGTGGTCAGGCCATAGGAACGGTTGTCCCGGGCGTATTGGGTGTTGCCGACGCGGATCAGCGTCGCATCGAGCAGCGTGATAACCGTGGCCATGACCTTTTCGCGGCTGAAGCCAGGCGCTGCCAGCAGGGCTTCCAGTTGTTTGCGCAGTTTCGGCAGGGCCAGGCCAAAATCCCTGAGGCGCGAGTACTTGTCGGCATCGCGCACCTCGCGCCAGCGCACGTGATAGCGGTATTGCTTGCGACCCGGGCATCGCGGCCGGTGGCTTGCAGATGGCCGCGCGGGTCGGCGCTGATCCACACGTCGGTGTAGGCCGGCGGCACTGCCAGGGCGTTGATGCGTTTGATTTCGGCAGAGTCGCTGATGCGTTGACCCGCCGGATCGAAGTAACAGAACTTGCCGCGCAGTTTCTTACGGGTAATGCCGGGCTGAGTGTCATCGACGTAATGCAGGTCGGGCGGCAGCACATCGGTCGGCGCGGTATCGGGCATGGCGGTGGTCCTGGGCAGCAGTTCGAGGGCTTGTACAGCCATTGACCGCGCGCTGTCGCCGTGGTGCCAACGATTTCAGGCCAGTACTGCTACCGCTTTGATCTGGGCCCAAAGTTGCTGGCCGGGATGGATGCCCAGTTGATCGCGGGAGTAGCGGGTGATCCGCGCCAACAGCGGTGTGCCGTCAGCCTCGAGGCGAATCAGCACGTGGGCCGCATTGTCGGCGCCCAGCTCACTGACCACTGTGACTGGCAGACGATTGAGAATGCTGCTGTGTTCGACGCTGTGCAGGCTCAAGCTGACATCACGCGCCTGCACCTTGCAGCGCAAGGCTTTCCCTTCGGTCATTGGCGAATGGGGCACACGAATGCTCAGGGCGGTGTTCGGCAGTTGCAAGGTCAGCAGTTGATAGCCAGCGTCATAGGCACTGACGTGGCCCTGGATCACCACGCCGGCGTCGTCACCCAGTGCCAACGGCAGATCGAGGCGGGCCAGGGTTTCGCCGATCGGGCCGCTGGCCAGGGCCTTGCCTTCACTGAGCAGGACAATATGGTCAGCCAACCGTGCGACTTCATCCTGGGAGTGGCTGACGTAGAGCACCGGAATGTCCAGTTCATCGTGCAGCCGTTGCAAATACGGTAGGATTTCGTTTTTGCGTTGGCTGTCCAGCGCCGCCAGCGGCTCATCCATCAGCAACAGTTTCGGGCTGGTGAGCAGGGCGCGAGCGATGCCGATGCGCTGGCGTTCGCCGCCGGACAGGTGCTGCGCATGCCGGTCCAGCAGATGGCCGATGCCCAGTAGTTCGGTGGCGTGCGCCATATCGACCCGGCGTTGCTGTCTGGGGATACGTTTGAGGCCGAACTCCAGGTTGGCCAACACCGACAGGTGTGCAAATAGGCTTGCCTCTTGAAAGACGTAACCGACCGCTCGTTTATGGGGTGGGACGAAAATCTTCTTGCTGCTGTCTTGCCAGACCTCATCGTTGACCTGGATGAAACCTTCTCCGGCTTGCTCCAGGCCGGCAATGCAGCGCAGGCAGGTGGTTTTGCCCGAGCCGGAGTGGCCGAACAGTGCCGTGACGCCACGGCCAGGCAATTGCAGATCCACATCCAGGGCGAACCCCGAATAACTCAATTTCAGGCGTGTTTGAATCATCGATCAGCTCCAGCCCGCTTTGGTTTTACGGCTGGAGTAGAGCGCCAGCAACACCAGGAAAGAGAACACCAGCATCGCCCCGGCCAGCCAATGGGCCTGGGCGTATTCCATGGCTTCGACGTGATCGTAGATCTGCACCGAGACCACGCGGGTCTTGCCTGGAATATTGCCGCCGATCATCAGCACCACGCCGAATTCGCCGACCGTATGGGCGAAGCCGAGAATGGCGGCGGTGATGAAACCAGGACGGGCCAGCGGCAGGATCACGCTAAAAAATGTGTCCCACGGATTGGCGCGCAAGGTTGCCGCGACTTCCAGCGGGCGAGTGCCGATGGCCGAAAAGGCGTTTTGCAGCGGTTGCACCACAAACGGCATCGAATACAACACCGAGCCGATCACCAACCCTGCAAAACTGAAAGTGAGGGTGCCCAGCCCCAGTGATTGGGTGAACTGACCGACGAAGCCGTGCGGCCCGAGCACCAGTAACAGATAAAAGCCAATCACTGTGGGTGGCAGCACCAGGGGCAGGGCGACGATCGCCCCGACCGGGCCGCGCAACCAGGAACGGGTGCGCGACAGCCATAACGCAATCGGAGTACCGATAACCAGGAGGATGACGGTCGTCAGCGACGCCAGTTTCAGGGTCAGCCAGATCGCGGAAAAATCGGCACTCGATAGCGTCATTTAGAGTTGGTAACCGTAGGACTTGATGACAGCAGCGGCTTTCGGACCCTTGAGGTATTCAACCAGTGCCTTGGCGGCCGGGTTGTCTTTGCCTTTGTTGAGGATCACCGCGTCTTGTTTGATCGGGTCGTGCATGCTCGCCGGAACGATCCAGGCCGAACCGCTGGTGACTTTGCCGTCTTTGTAGATCTGCGACAAGGCCACGAAGCCCAGTTCTGCGTTGCCGGTGGAGACAAACTGGTAAGCCTGGGTGATGTTCTGGCCCTCGACGATCTTGTCTTTAACCTTGTCGGTCAGGCCTTCTTTGGCCAGCACCTGAGTCGCAGCCAGGCCATACGGCGCGGCTTTCGGGTTAGCGATGGACAGGTGCTGATATTGGTTTTTCTTCAGCACGTCGCCCTTGGCATCGACGTAACCGTCCTTGGCCGACCACAGCGCCAGGGTGCCGATGGCGTAGGTGAAACGCGAACCTTTGACGGTGTCGCCTTCGGTTTCGAGTTTTTGCGGTGTGGTGTCGTCTGCCGAGAGGAACACCTCGAACGGCGCGCCATTTTTGATCTGGGTGTAGAACTGACCGGTCGCGCCATAGGCGGCTACCAGTTTGTGCCCGGTGTCTTTTTCGAAATCGGCGGCGATCGCCTGGATCGGCGCGGTGAAGTTGGCGGCGACAGCCACCTGGACTTCATCCGCCTGGGCCGAGCCGAAAGCGAATACAGCGAGCAGGCTCGCCAGGCAAGTAGGGGCAAAACGTGAGGCACGAATGGTCATGAAACAGCTCCGTGGTAGGCGAGTGCAGTGGGCAGTTTTTATAGGGGGCGAACTGCGCCGATGCGAGGGGTGAAACGCTATATATCGGAATATATAGCGAAATGCCGGTAAACGGAACGTGTGCTACTTGAGGGTATGCACGATCGTTGTAGCCGCTGCCGAGCCTGCGAGGCTGCGTTCGGCCGCGAAGCGGTCGTGAAACCTATATACAAGGTGTAACTGAAACTCCGCTCCGTCTGATTTCACGACCGCTTCGCGGCCGAACGCAGCCTCGCCAGGCTCGGCAGCTGCTACAGCAGGTTAGCGACGAGTCAGTCGGGTCAGGGCTTCTTCAGCCAGACGCTTTGTCAGCTCTTCGGTGGTCAGTTCAACACCCAACCTGAACGCCTGCCCAGCCCACAGGTTGGCGAATTGCGCCGGTTCCTTGGCCCGCAACGGCATCAGTGCACCACCGGCCAATGGAAAAGCTGGCGCCTTGTCGCTCATAGGCCCCAGTTCACGCATCACCCGATTCAGAATTCCCCGAGCCGGGCGCCCGGTAAAGAGATTGGTGACTGCCGTCTCGCTGTCCTTGGCCGTGCGCAACGCCTTGTGGTGGGCCGCGCTGATCCTGGCTTCCGGGGTGAACAAATACGCGGTACCCACCAGAACCGCCGAGGCGCCCAACTGAAACGCTGCGGCAATCCCTCGAGCATCACCAATCCCGCCAGCGGCAATCACCGGCACTTTCACCGCATCGACAATCTGCGGTACCAGTGCAAAAGTGCCCACCTGAGTGCTTAAGTCATTACTGAGAAACATCCCGCGATGGCCGCCCGCCTCGTAACCCATGGCGATGATCGCGTCGCAACCGTGTTGCTCCAGCCAGACCGCTTCTTCAACGTTCGTCGCCGATGACAGAATCTTTGCGCCGGTGGCTTTTACCCGATCCAGTAGCGATTTCTCAGGCAGCCCGAAGTGAAAACTCACGACCGCCGGACGAAATTCCTCGATGACTGCGCAAGCCGCGTCATCGAATGGCGCACGATTGGACACCGGCGTCGGCGCGTCGAAATCGATGCCCAGTTCGCGATAGTACGGCTCCAGCAGGTTTTTCCAGTCCCGGGCCTTTTGCTCATCGGCGGCTGGTGGTTGATGGCAGAAGAAGTTGACGTTGAAGGGGTGCTGACTGTGCTGGCGAATGGTTTTCAGCTCTTCGCGCAACTGCTCGATACTCAACATCGCGGCGGGCATCGAGCCCAGGCCGCCGGCGTTGCTCACGGCAATCACCATTGATGAATCGGTCGCGCCGGCCATGGGCGCCTGAATGATCGGCAGTTCGATCCCGAGCAGGTCAAGGATGCGGGTGTCTGGCCATTGGCTCATTTGAAAGCTTCTCCGACGTCAAAACAGGGCAGGGACGGTAGTGCCGGTTTGTATCAGCAATGATGGCTGCCAGGCCAGTTGGTTTTTCTGCATGGTTAACGTCGGTTTTTCTGAAAGGTCCGAGTCGCAGTTATGCCTTGGGCAGCCAAGGTGCAGCGAGTGCAAGAGCACCATGGCCGCTACGACGGACACAGGCCAGTACCGGCATCCACGCCAGATCAGTCAGGCGACACTGTACTCGGCAAACATCGGCAGCAATTTGTGAGTCGGTCCGCGCAGCAGGCGCACGGCTTTTTCCAGCAGCAAAAAGAACAGCACCAGCGGCAGGATGAACAGCAGCCCCCCGACCACTGTGGTTTTGATAAAAGGAAACATGACAGCCCCTTCAACGGTTATTCAACGGGATTTCAACGACGATGCAGTCCGCCGCCACCTCCTCCGCCAAACGAGCGATTCATGACCTGGGAAGAGTTGTGATAGTTGTTGAAGCGTTCGTTGCCGGCAGAGCGCGCCGCTGATTCTCGGTTGAGGTTCTGAACCTGCTGGGCATTTGCAGGATTGACCCGAGTAGTACCGCCCTTGACCATCGACTGCCAGCCGTCGTCGGTCTTTTTTTAGACGTTACCGTCATGCCCGGCGTAGACATTGTCGCCGATCTTGGCGGCGCTGCCGTTGCGCCCTTGGACACCTTTGTACTGGGTGGTGTTGCCGGTGGTGGGGGCTGGTAAGGCATTGTCAGCTCCATTGACGGGGCGGTTTTTCAGGTATTTCAGGGCCGCGAAAAAGCATAGCCGCCGGTTTCGCAAATGCTCGGTGGATTTAGGGACTGGATGAAAGTCGGGTAGGGCTATGTATTGCTTTGTGTTATTTCAATGACACCACTCCTTCAACGAATCCATTGGAGACAGCGATGTTCAAAGGCATTTTGATCGACAAAGACGACAGCGGTTACCGGGCCACGCTGCAAGAGATCAGCGAGGATCAACTGCCCGAGGGCGACGTGACAGTGCGTGTGGCGTACAGCACGCTGAATTTCAAGGATGGCCTGGCGATCACCGGCAGCAGTCCGGTGGTGCGAAAATTCCCCATGGTGCCGGGGATTGATCTGGCAGGCAGCGTCGAAGTCAGTGAGCACCCGGACTACAAGGTCGGTGACCAGGTCCTGCTCAACGGCTGGGGAGTAGGCGAAGGTCATTGGGGCGGATTGGCGCAGAAAGCGCGACTCAATGGCGACTGGCTGATTCCATTGCCGAAGGCCTTCACGACGGCTCAGGCCATGGCAATCGGCACGGCCGGTTACACGGCGATGCTCAGCATCCTGGCGCTTGAGCACAACGGCGTAACGCCGGAGCAAGGTGAAGTGCTGGTAACCGGCGCCAATGGCGGGGTCGGCAGTTTTGCCATCGCTCTATTAAGCAAGCTTGGCTATCGGGTGGTGGCGTCGACTGGCCGCACTTCGGAGCACGACTACCTCAAACAGTTGGGCGCCAGTGAGATCATTGATCGCGCGACTCTGTCCGAACCGGGTAAACCCTTGGCCAAGGAACGTTGGGCCGCCGTGATCGATTCGGTCGGCAGCCACACCTTGGCCAACGCCTGCGCCAGCACCAAGGCCAATGGCACCGTCGCCGCGTGTGGCCTGGCGCAAGGGATGGATTTTCCGGCCTCCGTTGCCCCGTTCATTTTGCGCGGTGTAACCCTCGCCGGGATCAATAGTGTGACCCAGCCTAAAGCCAAGCGGGTTCTGGCCTGGAATCGCCTGGCCGAGGACCTGGACTTCGCCTTGTTGCCGCTGATCAGCCACGAAATCGGCTTGAGTGACGCGATCGAAGCGGCGCCGCGATTGCTCGCCGGGCAGTTGCGGGGAAGGGTTGTCGTCGACGTTAATCGCTGACAATGTAGGCGCCGTTGCGGCTCGTCAAAGCCGCAAATCTCAATCAAAGGAGTGGCGCGGCAATGGAAGTGGAACAGGTTTATGTGGATCAATTCAGCGTTTCGGGGCTGAAGGTGCGCACCCGCAATAACGCCGAGCAAACCGCTGAAACGGCGAAGATCGGGCCAATGTGGGGGCGCTTCTTCAGCGAAGGATTGATTGATCGTATTGCGCCGCAGCAACCCGCCTCGCCGGCCTACGGCGTGTATTCCGGGTACGAATCCGATGCCTCGGGCGAGTTTGATGTTACAGCCGGGATGGCTGTCCAGACTCCCGCGCCAGATTACGAGACGATCCGGATCGAACACGGCCAGTATCTGGTGTTCGCGGGTAAGGGGCCGATGCCTGATGCGGTTATCGGTGCCTGGCAACAAATCTGGGGCTATTTTGAGGCCAACCCACAGATCAAGCGCCGATTCGCCACCGACTTTGAGGCTTACACCGCCCCGGAAACCGTGGCGGTGTACATCGGCATCGCCTAAAGCAGCGCTTCACGATCCAGCAACTGCCGCTTGCGCTCCACGCCCCAGCGATAGCCCGACAGGTTGCCGTCGCTGCGTACCACTCGGTGACACGGGATCGCCACTGCAAGGCTGTTCGCACCGCAGGCCTGGGCCACGGCGCGCACTGCTTTTGGCGAGCCGATGCGCTGCGCGATGTCGGCGTAACTGGCGGTGCTGCCGACGGGAATCTCGCCCAAGGCTTGCCAGACACGCTCCTGAAACGCCGTACCACGCACGTCCAGCGGCAAGTCCAGGCCGATGGCCGGCGCTTCGATGAAACCGACAACCTGGGCGATCAGTTGCTCAAACCCCGGATCGGCGCCAATCAGGTTGGCCCGGCGAAACTTGTCCTGCAGATCGCACACCAATTGGTGCGGGTCGTCACCCAGCAGAATTGCGCAGACACCCCGATCACTTTGCGCCACCAGAATCGCTCCGAGGGAGCACTGGCCGACGGCAAAACGAATATCGTTGTTCTGGCCTTCGGCGCGGTAGTCGCCGGGCTTCATGCCCAGTAATTGATCGGCGGCTTCGTAGAAGCGGCTGTTGGAATTGAAGCCCGCGTCATACAAGGCGTCAGTCACCGAGCCGCCATCGCTCAAACGCTCGCGAACCCGACGTGAGCGGTGGGCGGTGGCATAGCCCTTGGGCGTCAGGCCGGTAACGGCTTTAAACACGCGATGGAAATGGAAACTGCTCAGGCCTGCGGCGTCGGCCAGTTCACTCAGTGCAGGCAGGTTCTCGGCCGATTCGATTTGGCGGCAGGCCGCCGCAACCGTGGCGGCATGTTGGGCGGCGACGTCAGTTTGATCCTTTGCAGTGCGTTTGCTGGGGCGGTAACCCGCTGCCTGGGCCTGCTCGGCCGTTTCGAAGAACTCGACGTTCTGCGGTTTCGGCAAGCGTGCCAGGCTGCTGGGGCGGCAATAGATGCCGGTGGTTTTCACGGCGTAGACAAATTGCCCGTCAGCCGACGGGTCGCGTGCAACAACGGCGGCCCAGCGCGGGTCGTTTTCGGTAACAAGCGTGTTCGAAGAAGTGGTCATGGCTTCATGTCCGTTGACGGGTTTCAAACAGATTAAGCAACCGCTGCGGAGGCGACACTCCGGGTCTTGCGGTCGAATTCGACAGCTTCATCCAGCGACACGAAAGGTGAAATTGATTCGCTGCTCGCCAAGCTGTGGATGCTGCCCGTCCTTGATCGGCAAGACGCCGTGATAACGTAAACGATCGACGCCACCCCAGACCACGATGTCACCGTGAAACAACGGCACCCGCTGGCTCTTGTCGCTGCGTTCGAAACCGCCAAACAAAAAAATCGCCGGCAAGCCCAGGGACACTGAAACGATGGGGGCGGCGTAGGAGCCTTCGTCTTTATCCTGATGCAATGACATCCTGGCTCCTGGAATGTAGCGGTTGATCAGGCAGGAATCTGGCACAAAGTGCGCAAATCCTGCTTCCCGCGCTGCCGTTTGCGCCAGTTCGAAAAACACCTCGGGCATCTCCGGCCAGGGTTGCCCGGTTTGCGGATCATGGCGGGTGTAACGATAGCCGTTGCGGTCGGTGGTCCAGCCTAGCGTGCCGCAACTGCTCAGGGCCACCGACATGGTAAAACCACCGGGCGTGACCATTTGCCGAAACGGCGCGGCCGCCAGAACCTGGGCCAGTGCCGGCAACAGTCGGTCGATCAGGGGCAGGGCAAAACCTCTGAGGACGTAGGACTGTTCACCGATCTGCTGGCGCCGGGGCGGCTGCTCGGGCTCGAGGTCGGCGAATAAATCGTGGGTGGTCGGGGTCATGGGGTCATGGCGCATCGTGAAAGATGATTCCAAGGGTATGCCGTTTTCCGCTGTGCAGGCGACTGACGCCGTGGCGCAGGGTCACGCGGTAATAACCGCGAACGCCTTTGACCGGGCGCTGGTTGACGGCGAAGATCAGTCCGTCGCCTTTCTTCAGGCCAATCACCTGGGGGCGCGACTGCATGCGCGGGCGCTGCTCAGTCAGCACGAATTCGCCGCCGGTAAAGTCGTCATCCGGCTCTGACAGTAGAATCGCCACTTGCAGTGGGAAAACGTGTTCGCCGTAAAGGTCCTGATGCAAGCAGTTGTAGTCCTCTGGCCCATATTGCAGCAACAACGGTGTCGGCCGCTCCTGACCGGCGGCATGGCAACGTTTGAGGAATGCTTCGTGGCTGGCGGGGAAACGGGTCGTCAGGTCCATGTGCTCGTACCAGCGATTGGCGATGGGCACGAGACGCGGGTAGAGCGTGCTGCGCAACCGGGCGACCGTGGCCGGTAACGGGTATTTGAAGTACTTGTACTCTCCGCGCCCGAAACCGTAACGGGCCATCATCACCTGTGAACGGAATGGCTCGTGCGATGGGTAGAGCGCGCTCACGTTGTCGCAAGCCTCGTGGCTCAACAACGAGCGGATGATGGCGCAGCCGTCCTGATCGAGTTGTTGTTCCAGCAGGCGCCAGTCCGGCGCACAAGTGCCGTCGATAGAGAGTGTCGGGAAAGTAGACATGTTCTGGCGCCTTGACCAATGGTGAGGTGGCCAGTCTGGGGCGCGCCGATTGAGCGAACACTCCGGCGCTTGCGGTCGAATGTCAGGCGGGGGAGCAGACGTCCATGTTGCCGCTCCCGATCTCGTTACAGCGCTTTGCTGACGCTGATGTCGCTGATCACGTCTTCGCTTGAACCGTGAATTGCGTCCAGAGCGTTTTTGGCTTCTTCTTCAGTACCCTTTTCAAGCTGGGCAAATTCGAAGCGACGTTCGCCGTTGAGTTTGTATTTGATGACGTACTTGGTCGTTTGGGTCACGGTCATGACTGCCTGTTTGCGTGTATGGGCGCGACTCAGCTCAGTTTTGTGCTGGAGCGGCGGACGATCTTGATCGAGTGGGTCAGGGTTGGCTTGCGCGTTACGCTGATGGCCTTGCGGCTGTTGACCATGTCGATGGTGATGTTCCAGAAACCGGTGCTCGGTGCAGTAATTCGTGCCGGGAAGGTGTCGAACGCTCCGCCGTGGTAAGTGTGACGGCCGCCATTCTTGAAACTGCGGAAGTTGGCGTCGTTCATCAAGCGGATGTTGCAGGTTTGGGAGCACTGGATGACGACAATGTCGTCCTCATTGAGGTGCTCGCGCTGGTGGATAAATTTCATGAGGCGCCTCCAGAAGGGCTTTTTCTACAAAATCAAAACGATAGCAGGGCAATTGGCGCAGTTTATCAGCCCGAACGGGTTATTATCCGGCTGTCGGCGTCGTGTTTGACAATTAAAAACAGTTATTCGGAATTCTATGAGCGATAAAAGCAATGAGCCTCGGAGAAAAACAGCATTTACGCTGTCGGAGGGTCTTTATCGGAGGTTTTGTATGAAATGGGGTGTTCTGGTCCTGCCTTTGGCATTGGCGGTGAATGGTTGTGCAAACGTCGCAGAAATCAACGAGACACTGCCGACCATGAGCGTGATCTCAGGTAAGAAGCCCCATGAATATGCGCAATGCCTGGTCGAAAAGCTGGCGTCCAGCCGTGGCGCCTTGCAGCTTGAGCCGCACAAGGACGGTGTGCGCGTGATCGTACCCGGCAAATTTTCCTCGGGGCCGGCGGCCGTCTTCGATATCGAGGAGCGCTCCAGCGGCAGCAGCATCAAGTTGCATGAACGCATGTCCAACGTGCCAATACGTCCGAAGGATGTACAGGCTGCCGCCAATGTGTGCATTTCCGGCTGATAGACTATCGACAGTCAGCCTGATGCCGCCAAAGCGTTGCTTTGGCGGCATTGTCATTTCTGGAGTCACGCATGAAGCGAGAGCAAGTACGGGAGCGCCATGCAGAGGGTCATATCTCTGCCACCCACGTGATTCAGAATCCGGCGAACTCGGGAGAGTGGATCGTGTTTTTCAAGAAGAGCGCCGGGCGCAGTTATTTTTTGGTGGATGAAAACGATGAAGTCGAATCATTCAGTCGCCTGGACGATTTGATCGAAACCGTGCGCGGCCTCGGGATCAAGTTTGCCGAAATCCACATGTAGGGCAGGGCGCCTTACTTGCAGACCACCACCACGCTGCGATTTTTGAAGTTGCCGACATCCACGCCCAGGGTCTTGTCGCTTTCCTTGGTGGCGGGGCTGCCGTTGGTGCTGACGATCCGGTAGCCGGTGCCAGCACACGAGTCATCGGCTTTTTCGTAGCAGGTGGCCCAGGAGTTGGCTTCTCCGGAACAGTCGATGCTCAGGCCCTGCTCGCCGTTTTTCAGGTAAGTGCTTTCTGATGTGGCGCAGCCAGTCAACGCCAGTACCGCAATCAGTGCCAGAAATTTGTTCATGTCGTTATCGTCGTTAAGGGAGAGGGCTAAACGCTGTGACAGCGCCGGTATCGAAAGGTTATGGCGAGTGGCCAGTCCTGCGAAAATAAACCATAAAAAAGCCCTGCTTCAAGGCAGGGCTGCGTTCGCTTCAGGAACCGTTCAGGGTTTGTCCTTGCCGCGCCGCTTTGGGCCAGCAGGTTGATCCTGCAACACCGATGCCACTTCAATCGCCAACGCTTCGGTCGGGAAAGGTCCGGCGATATTCTCGCCAGCAACGCTGTCTACCCACCATTGGCCGTCTTTCGCCTGATTGATCAGGTACCCGTTGACGCTTTTTGCTACCGACATCTATCTGCCTCGTTGGCTGGTTCAATCGCGCCATGATACCGCCAAATGCACTCAACAGGTGCTGATGGGCGTATGGTGGTGCAGATTCTGCGCCGAGTTGAAGACGGTGCACAATGCCGGGTCTCTGCTATCTATTAATAGGCAACGGAACGACTTGCGGAACTATCCGCCAGAATATTTCTCTATGATGGCATCGGTTAGCCAGTGCGGGGCATTGTAAGGTGCGCGCCGCCTGATTAGACTGCGCCGAAACTCGTACAACACAGCCCTTTCAAGGACTTATATGATCAAGAAATGCTTGTTCCCAGCAGCCGGTTACGGTACTCGCTTCCTGCCAGCGACTAAAGCCATGCCCAAAGAAATGCTGCCGGTGGTAAACAAGCCACTGATCCAGTACGGCGTCGAAGAAGCACTGGACGCAGGCTTGACCGAAATTTCCATCGTGACCGGTCGTGGCAAGCGCGCTCTGGAAGACCACTTCGACATCAGCTATGAGCTGGAAAACCAGATCAAGGGTACGGACAAGGAAAAGTACCTGGTCGGCATCCGTAAACTGCTCGACAACTGCTCGTTCTCCTACACGCGCCAGACTGAAATGAAAGGCTTGGGCCACGCGATTCTGACCGGTCGTCCGCTGATCGGCGACGAACCGTTCGCCGTGGTGCTGGCGGACGACTTGTGCGTCAACCTCGAAGGCGACGGCGTACTGACCCAGATGGTCAAGCTGTACAAGCAGTACCGCTGCTCGATCATTGCAATCCAGGAAGTCGACCCGCAGGAAACCAACAAGTACGGCGTAATTGCTGGCGACCTGATCGGCGATGACCTGTACCGCGTTCGCAACATGGTTGAAAAACCAGCGCCTGAAGATGCACCGTCGAACCTGGCAATCATCGGTCGTTACATCCTGACGCCGGACATCTTCGACCTGATCAAGCAAACCGAGCCAGGCAAGGGCGGCGAGATCCAGATCACCGACGCCCTGATGAAGCAGGCGCAAAACGGTTGCGTGATTGCCTACAAGTTTAAAGGCAAGCGTTTCGACTGCGGTGGTGCTGAAGGCTACATCGAAGCAACCAACTTCTGCTTCGAGAACTTCTACAAGACTGGCAAGGCTTACTGATAGCGCTTGACCCAGTTGTTTCACGTGTGAAAACACGCTGAAGGTGTTCCAGGTAAACGCCCCGACTTGTTCGGGGCGTTTGCTTTTGTGCGGACGACAGGCAAAAAAGGCTATTCACTCCATCAACGCCATCCGTTGACGTGCGCCCAGTCCGTTAATCGCGTGCTTGGGGTTGTGGGTGCCCACCACCGCCAAGGCCATTTTCGCTCTCGTTTTTTCAAGTTATCGAAGTGGGAAGTGCCTGTCATTAAACAGCCACTGCGTGATGTCTCAAAAGGGTCATCCCGTTCGAACGGATACTGAGTGATAGGCTTATCCATCTAGTCTTACAGGCGTTTGAGCCTGTTCAAACTTATATGGCGCCGCGATGACGCGACCGCCTGAAGCTTAGCCTTCGATCGCCACACACTTGCCTGCGATCAAATCCGAGTCGCCAGGCTGGTTGTCAGGTTTTCACGGAATCTGTGATGGTCGCTTTATGTGGCCATTAAATTGTACTGGTTTTGTAGCTATAACTGTTTCAAAAGTTGCTGTTTCTTTTAAGTTGACTGGATAACTCGTGGCTTCAGAGCTGATGTCTTGATATTAAGCTTGATTTGCAAGATGTGTGAATTTATTCCAAGAGCACAATATGAAACAAATAGTCGATTGAACTGCAATGTAAATAAATTATAGAAATGTTCTGTTTTCGAATGGAAGGGATGTTAATTTTTTTCCTACATTGCGGGTAATCTTCTGAGGTCAAAACATGGAGTTCGACGTCATTGTTGTGGGTGCAGGAGCAGTGGGTGGGTCAATCGCGTATGAGTTGTCCGCGCGAGGTTTAAGTGTCTGTCGAGTCGGTGAGACAGATCGTACAAATGCAGCGTCAAAGGCTGTCGGAGCGATGAATGGATGCTTCGGAGAAATAACAAGCGGTCCCACGCAAGATGGAGTGGCTTAAGCCCAGCCCACCGGTTCGTCCTCTGCGGGGGGGTAGACGATAAATGTTGGTGATCAGGATTGCGACCACTTTAGAAGCGACCTGCAGGACGCTTCAAATACGTTGGGTGCGCGTTTGAATTCGAGGGCTGTCGATTACCAGCACATTTTTTCATTACTGAGTTGGCTACATCCTCGCCAAGGAAGTGCGCAGGGTTCGTTTCGCGGGAGTATTGCAAAATGTCTCGTGAATTTTTTGTGGATAGTAAGGAGTTTGGTTAATGGCGTTAATAAGTGAGGTAGCATCACACCGAGCAAAATACAAGCGGTGGTCAGCCCTAAGTGTGCTGATGCTACCAGTATTGCTGGTGACAGTAGACAATACGGTGCTTGGATTCGCATTGCCAAAGATCGCCGAGGCCCTGCGCCCGAGCGCGAGCCAGCAGTTATGGATGATCGATGCCTATTCGCTGGTATTGGCAGGATTGCTGATATCGATGGGCAGTCTGGGAGATCGAATCGGTCATCGCAAGTTGTTACTGGCTGGGTCTTTGGGTTTTGTCAGTGTGTCGGTGTTGACCGCGTATTCCGCGACGGCCGAACAACTAATTGCCGGGCGGGCTTGCATGGGCGTGTTTGGTGCGATGCTGATGCCGTCGACCTTGGCATTGATCCGCTCGGTGTTCGATGATCGAGAGGAGCGCAGGTTCGCCGTCGCGATCTGGGCAACGACATTGACGGTAGGATCAGCACTGGGTCCCTTGGTCGGCGGGGGTTGCTGGAGTTTTTCAGCTGGGAGTCGATTTTCCTGTTGGCGGTACCTGTATTGATTCCACTCCTGGTGCTGGGGCCACTGTTGTTATCCGAATCCGAACGGGGCCATTCAGGCCCGTTGGATCCGCTGAGTATCGTGCAATCGATGGTAGCCCTCAGTGCTATCGTTTACGGCATTAAACACAGCGCCAGTAATGGTGTCGACTGGATGGCGCTGACAGCATTTGTTGTGGGTATGGTCGCTGGGTGGATGTTTGTGCATCGACAGCTACGTTTGCCAGTGCCATTGATGGATCTGAGCCTGTTCCGTAGTGGTACGTTTACCGGTTCCGTCGTGATCAATCTGATGAGTCTCGCGTTCCTCGTCGGTTTTGTATTCTTCACCACGCAGTTCTTGCAGATCGTTCTCCAAATGTCGCCCTTGAGCGCCAGCCTCGTGTTGGTGCCTGGCCAGATCATGGCGATCGTGGCGGGTATGGCGGTAGTACCGGTAGCGCAGCGAGTACAGGTGCATGTGCTGATACCGGTTCTAATGGCGTTTGCAGGAGCGGCGTTTTTGCTGGTCGCGAGCATGGGTAGCAGCCTGGTCGTGCTGGTGGTGGCTTTTGCCTTGCTGAACATTGGCGTGGGCGCGATCGCGACAGTATCCAACGATGTGATTTTGTCGGCTGCACCACCGGCAAAGGCGGGTGCGGCGTCGGCCATTAGCGAAACGGCCTATGAAGTGGGCGTGGTGTTGGGGACGACAGTACTTGGCGGTCTCGTCACGGCCTACTATCGCGGTGCACTGCAGCTTCCGGGGTTTTTGAGCGAGGCGCAGACGATGCTGGCGAGTGAGACGCTAGCGGGAGCTAATTATGTGGCGGCAGATTTGTCAGGTGCTCAAGCAAGAGAGCTGATGACGCAAGCGGGAATGGCATTCGAAGGTGGAATCAGTTTGGTTTCGTGGGTGACGTTCGGCTTGGCACTCATCGCGATTTTGATCGCCTGGCGTACTCTGCGTATATCGAAGACACCGCTTGCAGCGAGGAATTGATCGAAAACGAAGGTCGGGCCGTGTAAGCCTTGTAAAACCTGCACGTCCCGACCCTTTCAGCGCTTATGAGTCGCCGGGCGGCTAGCCAGGTCCCTATGGGGTCTGTTGGGCGGCTTTTTCATTTTCTGGCCCTTATTGTTTGCAGCGCTTGCCCAACGGGCTTCTGCGGGTATGCTGATGGCCTGCCGAGGAGATAGAAATGGCCTACGATTTTGACCTTTATGTGATTGGCGCCGGTTCCGGCGGTGTGCGGGCTGCGCGATTTGCGGCCGGTTTTGGCGCAAAAGTCGCCGTGGCTGAAAGCCGCTATTTGGGTGGCACCTGTGTCAACGTCGGCTGCGTGCCGAAAAAACTGCTGGTCTACGGCGCACACTTTGCCGAAGACTTCGAACAGTCTTCCGGCTTCGGCTGGACGCTTGGCGAGGCGAAGTTCGATTGGGCGACGCTGATCGCCAACAAGGACCGTGAGATCAATCGCCTGAACGGCATCTATCGCAACCTGCTGGTCAACAGCGGTGTGACCTTGCATGAGGGGCACGCCAGGATCCTCGACCCGCATACCGTTGAGATCAATGGCGAACGCCACACCGCTGAACACATCCTGATTGCTACCGGCGGCTGGCCGCAGATCCCGGAGATTCCGGGACACGAACATGCGATCAGCTCGAACCAGGCGTTCTTCCTCAAAGAGCTGCCTAAACGCGTGCTGGTGGTTGGCGGTGGTTACATCGCTGTGGAATTCGCCGGGATCTTCCACGGTTTGGGCGCTGAGACCACGTTGTTGTATCGCGGTGATCTGTTTCTTCGCGGCTTTGACGGCGCGGTGCGCAAGCACTTGCAGGAGGAGCTCACCAAGCGCGGCATGGACTTGCAGTTCAATGCGGACATCGAGCGCATCGAGAAGCAGGCCGATGGCAGCCTGAGAGCCACCCTCAAGGATGGTCGCGAGCTGGAAGCTGATTGCGTGTTCTATGCCACGGGTCGACGTCCGATGCTGGACAATCTCGGGCTGGAGAACACCGGCGTCAAGCTCGACAAGAAAGGTTTCGTCGAAGTGAATGAGCAGTATCAGACCGCTGAGCCGTCGATTCTGGCGTTGGGTGATGTGATCGGTCGCGTGCAACTGACGCCGGTGGCGCTGGCCGAAGGCATGGCCGTGGCGCGTCGTTTGTTCAAGCCTGAGCAGTATCGTCCGGTGGATTACAAGATGATTCCGACGGCTGTGTTCAGCTTGCCGAACATCGGCACCGTCGGTCTGAGCGAGGAAGAGGCCCGGGAAGCCGGGCACGAGGTGGTGATCTATGAAAGTCGTTTCCGGCCGATGAAGCTGACCCTGACCGAATGTCAGGAGCGCACGCTGATGAAGCTGGTGGTGGACGCCAGGACCGACAAGGTTCTGGGCTGTCACATGGTCGGCCCCGACGCTGGTGAGATCGTGCAGGGACTGGCAATTGCCTTGAAGGCGGGTGCCACCAAGCGCGACTTCGACGAAACCATCGGTGTGCATCCAACGGCTGCCGAAGAGTTTGTCACCATGCGTACGCCGGTCGCGAGTTAATCGTCCTTCGCTGTGTCTGGCGCGGTCGCAACGACCGCCGCCAGGCGCACGCTTTCATCCAGGCTGGCCTGGGTCTTCGCCAATTTGATTTCCAGTGACTGATTGATCTGCGACTGCTCGTCGACGTTCTGCTTGAGTGCCTGGCTTTCCAGCAGGGCAATACGCAAGCGTTCCTGCAGGAGGGTGCGTTCACTGTCGACGCGGTTGGCTTGCTCCAACAGTTGATCCTGTCGGCTGTTGGCTTGCTTGAGTTGCTCCTGCAACAGGCTCAACTCTCTTAGTGTTCCGCGGTTTTCGGTCAGCAAGCGTTCGTTGTCGCGGTGCAACTGCGTGATCTCATCCTGGCGGACGAGTGCGCTTTGCTGGGCCTGGCGCAGTTCCATCTGGATCTGTTGCACCTGACCTTCGTGGCGGCGCTGCTCCTGCTCGCGCTGTTCCTTGACCGCATTGCGATAGTGCTCAAGCGCATCGCGGGCGTGCAGGTGTTTTTCTTCGAGGGAGCGGATCTGCTCGTCCTTGTCTTTCAAGCGTAACTCGAAATCGGACAGCGCCTGATTCAGACCGGCGTTGCGGGTCTGCTCGGCCTGCAGCATCGAGCGGGTTTCCAGCAGCGCCTCGGATTCCTGCGTTAGCGCCAGGCTTTGAATCTCGTATTGCTGGTGGAGTTCGGTATTCGCCTCGCGGGCTTCATCGAGCTGTGTTTCCAGCGCTTTTCGCTGGCGATCAAACTGTTCGCGCGCCTGGTCGATTGGTTCTTGCGCCTGTTCTTTCAGGCGCTGCGCCAGGCGCGAAACCAACCCTGCCAGCTCATCATCGATGGGTTCGGACGTCTCTTCAGCACGCTCCATACCGCCATCCAGCTCCTTCAAATAGCGATGAATCGTGGTTTTCGAGCCTGTATTACCCATCTCGATCCGTACTGCGTCGATGCTTGGGTTTTCGCCGCGGGCGAGGATCGCCAAACGTGCCGCTTGCACCACTGCTTTATTTACACCGCCACGAGCCATGAGTTCTCCTACGATTTCGTACTGTGGTACGTAACATCAATTACACATTGTACCATCCTATGTTGAAAGTTAAATCCTTTAGATTGCTGGCGCGGGATATACTGGTATTACCCCGTGTGATGAGTCTTGCGCACGGTTTTCGCCCGCCAAAGCGGTACGTTTTCGAGAGCAGAGCCCATGACCGATCTGGATCGCTACCTGCAAGCCGCCACCCGCGACAACACACGTCGCAGCTACCGGGCGGCCATCGAGCACTTCGAAGTCAGTTGGGGCGGGTTTCTGCCGGCGACCAGCGACAGCGTTGCGCGCTATCTCGTCGCGCATGCGGGCTTGCTGTCGATCAATACCCTGAAGCTTCGCCTTTCGGCATTGGCGCAATGGCACAACAGCCAGGGCTTTGCTGATCCGACCAAGGCGCCAGTGGTGCGTCAGGTGTTCAAGGGCATTCGTGCGTTGCACCCTGCTCAGGAGAAACAGGCCGAGCCGTTGCAGCTTCAGCACTTGGAGCAAGTGGTGGCCTGGCTTGAGCAGGAAGCGCAAACCGCCCGTGCTGATGGCGATCAACCGGGATTGCTGAGAGCAAGGCGTGACATGGCGCTGATCCTGTTGGGCTTCTGGCGTGGCTTTCGCAGTGATGAGCTGTGCCGCTTACAGATCGAACACGTGAAAGCCACCGCTCAGTCGGGCATCACGCTCTATCTGCCGCGCAGCAAGAGCGATCGGGAAAACCTCGGCAAGACTTTCCAGACCCCGGCGTTGCAGCGTTTGTGTCCGGTTCAGGCCTACATCGACTGGATCACCGAAGCCGCGTTGGTCCGTGGGCCGGTGTTCCGTGGCATAGACCGTTGGGGCAACTTGAGCGAGGAGGGCTTGCACGCCAACAGTGTGATTCCATTACTGCGCCAGGCGCTGGAGCGTGCGGGCATCCCCGCCGAGCATTACACCAGTCACTCCTTGCGGCGCGGCTTTGCGACCTGGGCTCACCAGAGCGGTTGGGATTTGAAGTCGTTGATGAGTTACGTGGGCTGGAAGGATATGAAGTCCGCCATGCGCTATGTCGAGGCCAGCCCGTTTCTCGGGATGGCGCCACTCGCGGAAAAATCCATTGCCGCTGCTCAGTAAGTTTTCTTCTATTAATACTGTCGGCTAATAGCGAAAACCAATGAGCAGCATGAGGTTTGCCAATGAGCCATCCGGCGATCGAGTGGGTAGGATTCACCCCATCAACTTCTTAACCAAACTTTTCAACCCTGACGGAGAGTCACCGATGCCTATCATCAACAGCCAAGTTAAACCGTTCAAAGCTACCGCTTACAAAAATGGCGACTTCGTACAAGTGTCGGACGCTGACCTGAAAGGCAAGTGGTCTGTCGTGTTCTTCTACCCGGCTGACTTCACCTTCGTTTGCCCGACCGAACTGGAAGACCTGGCTGACAACTACTCCGCGTTCCAGAAACTGGGCGTCGAGATCTACAGCGTTTCCACTGACACCCACTTTGCCCACGCGGCCTGGCACAACACTTCGCCAGCCATCGGCAAAATCGAATACACCATGATCGGTGACCCGACCCACGCCATCTCCCGCAACTTCGACGTACTGATCGAAGAAGTAGGCCTGGCTGACCGTGGCACCTTCGTGATCAACCCTGAAGGTCAGATCAAAATTGTTGAGCTGAACGACGGCGGTGTTGGCCGTGACGCTTCCGAGCTGCTGCGCAAAATCAAGGCTGCCCAGTACGTTGCTGCTCACCCGGGCGAAGTCTGCCCGGCCAAGTGGAAAGAAGGCGAGGCCACCCTGGCTCCGTCCCTGGACCTGGTTGGCAAGATCTAAGTCTTGAAAAAGCATCCCCGGGGCGGGTTTCCGCACCTAAGTAAGCTGCAACCGCCCCCAAAAACGCCCGGGCGAGATTCGCTCGGGCGTTTTTTTCGCCTCAAATAAAGGATCGCCCGTATGTTGGACGCCAATCTTAAAGCCCAGTTGAAATCGTACCTGGAACGGGTCACCCAACCGATCGAGATCGTTGCTTCCCTCGACGACGGTGCGAAATCCCAGGAAATGCTCGAACTGCTGAAAGAAGTTGCCAGTCTTTCTACTCAAATTACGTTGCTCGACAACGGTGACGATGCCCGCAAGCCATCGTTCTCGATCAACCGCCCGGGTGCCGATATCAGTCTGCGTTTTGCCGGCATCCCGATGGGCCACGAATTCACCTCGTTGGTGCTGGCTTTGCTGCAAGTCGGCGGCCACCCTTCGAAAGCCAGCGTTGAAGTGATCGAACAGATCCGCTCGCTCAAAGGCCAGTTCAGCTTCGAGACTTACTTCTCGCTGTCCTGCCAGAACTGCCCGGACGTGGTCCAGGCGCTGAACCTGATGGCCGTGCTCAACCCGAACATCCACCACGTCGCCATCGATGGTGCGTTGTTCCAGGCTGAAGTCGATGACCGCAAGGTCATGGCGGTGCCAAGTATCTACCTGAACGGCGAAATCTTCGGCCAGGGCCGCATGGGGCTGGAAGAAATCCTCGCCAAGATCGACATCAGCGGTGCCGAGCGCCAGGCCGAAAAGATCAGCGCCAAAGAAGCCTTTGACGTGTTGATCGTCGGCGGTGGCCCGGCCGGTGCTTCGGCGGCGATCTACGCTGCCCGTAAAGGCATTCGTACCGGCGTGGCCGCTGAGCGTTTTGGTGGGCAGGTGCTGGACACCATGGCCATCGAGAACTTCATCTCCGTACAGGAAACCGAAGGGCCGAAACTGGCCAGCGCCCTGGAAGAACACGTCAAGCAATACGACGTCGACATCATGAACCTGCAACGCGCTACTGCGCTGATCCCGGCGAAGAATGTCGGCGAGTTGCATGAAGTTCGCTTCGAAAGCGGCGCCAGCCTGAAAACCAGGGCGCTGATCCTTGCCACCGGCGCCCGCTGGCGCGAAATGGGTGTGCCGGGGAGCAACAATACAAGGCCAAAGGCGTGTGCTTCTGCCCGCACTGCGACGGCCCACTATTCAAGGGCAAGCGTGTGGCGGTGATCGGCGGCGGTAACTCCGGCGTTGAAGCGGCCATCGACCTGGCCGGTATTGTCAGCCACGTCACGCTGCTGGAGTTCGACAGCAAGCTGCGCGCCGATGCTGTCTTGCAACGCAAGTTGTACAGCCTGCCAAATGTCAACGTCATCACCAGCGCGCTGACCAGCGAAGTGAAGGGCGACGGCGAGAAGGTAACCGGCCTGGTCTACAAAGATCGTGATTCAGGTGAGTTCAACACGGTCGAGCTGGAAGGGATCTTTGTGCAGATCGGTCTGCTGCCTAACACCGACTGGCTCAAAGGCACCGTCGAGTTGTCACCGCGTGGCGAGATCATCGTCGATGCTCGTGGTGAAACCTCATTGCCGGGCGTGTTCGCTGCCGGTGATGTGACCACCGTGCCGTACAAGCAGATCGTGATTGCAGTGGGCGAGGGTGCCAAGGCTTCCCTGAGCGCATTCGATCACTTGATCCGGGCCTCGGCCCCGGCGTAAGCGCCAAGGCTGAAAACACAAAAACCCCATGAGTGATCATGGGGTTTTTTATGCCTGCCGAAAAGATCGCAGCCTGCGGCAGCTCCTACAAAAGCCCGGTCATGCGTGATTCTGTAGGAGCTGGCGAAGCCTGCGATCTTTTGATTTTGCTTTACATCGGCGCAGGCTGAATGATCTCGACCCAGTACGCATCCGGGTCCTTGATAAACGCCAGGCTCTTCATCCGGCCATCGTTCAAACGCTTCTGGAAATCACAGCCCAGAGCTTCAAAACGCTCGCACGCGGCGCGAATGTCCGGCACCGAAATGCAGATATGACCGAAGCCGCGCGGGTCGGTGTTACCGTTGTGGTAAGCGAACTCCGGATCGTTCTCGGTGCCGTGGTTGTGGGTCAGCTCCAGTATGCCGGGAATCGACTTCATCCACTCGGTACGTGCTGCGGCGTCGGCCGGGATCTGGTTTTTATCGACCAGCGCCAGGAAGTACAGGCTGAATTCGGCTTCCGGGAAGTCGCGCTTTTCAACCAGCGAGAAACCGAGGATACGCGTGTAGAAATCCAGCGACTTGGTGATGTCCTTGACCCGCAGCATGGTGTGGTTGAAAACGAACTTCTGAGTGGCTCTATCAGGTTGGGCGGTCACGCCCGGGAAGGTGTTCAATTCGTGCAGGCTCATGGGCCCTCCGGAAAATAAGTGGGGCTGGCGAATGGTCGCAATGATACGCAAGCGTCCGGGCATCGCCAAACCAAAACGACCAGCTATTGCCTGGCGGCCGAGTGAGGCTCAGACTTTGTGGTTCAATCTGTGAGTACCCCTCGTAATGATCCGACCGTTCAAATCGCTGTTCGTTTTCATGGGTTTGTTTGCACTGGCCACCTCGGTGCAGGCAGACACCCCGAGCATTGCGTGGCCAAGTGGCTGGGAGGTGGAGGCTGTAGCGCCCAATGATGCCGCGCCGCAGGTATCCCGCCAGCGCGCGGTGAAAAATGATGCCGATGGCAACCAGGTGCTGGTGATGGAACTGACGATGACCCAAGTCGAAAGCGGCCATCAGGTCAATTTACAGGGCGTGTTGCTGGAGATGCGCAAATCGGTGCAGAAGGACTTCTTCCTGGGCGGCTATCAAAGTGTCTGCAACAGTATTCACCCGGCCACGTTGAGTCAACTGCCAGCGCTTGAAACCACTTGTACGGTTACCCAGAACGGTCGACACGTGCTGTCCCAAACATTGGTCGCGGCCGTGGAGGCGGACAAGGCCTATGTTCTTTCCTACGCCGGGCAAGCGGCGGCTTATAAGGCAAGTCAGGACGAAATTCAGGCTGCCCGTAACAGCTTGAAACTGTAGCCGAAGAATTGAATCGGCGATCGATTGCGCCAGGGCTCGGCCTCTTTAGATACCCAAAGGGATTAAGCACAAAGTTAGCTGGAAAGTATTGAGTTCTTGCCGAGGCGGCATCCCCGTCACAAGGTATTTCCAACTTTATCGACGACTATCGTCGCATTTGTTAGATGTCCCCCTAAAAAAGCCCTGCATTAGCAGGGCTTTTTTTGTAGTTGCAAAGGGTTAGCCGCGCAACCAGGAATCAACGGTAGCTGCGCCGTATTGTTCCTTCCAGGCTTTCAGGCCGCGGTGGTTGCCGCCCTTGGTTTCAATCAGTTCACCTGTGTGCGGATTGTGATAGACCTTGACCACACGGGCGCGGCGGGTTTTAGGCGCTGCCTGTTGAAGGCCCGACTTCGCCGGGTTCGGGTCGAGGATGGCGACGATGTCGCGCAGGCTCTTGCCGTAGGTTTTCATCAGCCCCTGGAGCTTTTCTTCGAATTCGATTTCTTTCTTGAGCCCGGCATCGTTCTTCAGGGACTCCAGTTGCTTGAGCTGTTCTTGAAGGGCCTTTTCAGCGGCACGAAATTCAGCGAGTCTGGACAATATCTTTACTCCAATAGTGTGTTTGGCTGATACCAACCGCAAACAAAGCTATAAGCCAAGAGCCTTGAAGCGACTCGGTGATAATGGCTCACCTGCCAATCTTGCACAGGCAAGAAAAATTGTAGTAGTTAATTGGCCAAGAGTAAATCCTGTCTTTTTCTTCATGTAACAACAGCAGTGTCTTGATTCAATTTGGGGCAGGATTTCGTTATTTACCAAGCCGGTTAATGGTGACTTAATGCATTAATGAAGTCGGCACCGGGCATTGGCCGGCCAAACAGGTAGCCTTGCAGAAAGTTCACGTGGTGCGTCGTCAGGTAATCGCTTTGCGCCTCGGTTTCTACTCCCTCGGCCACAATTCCCAAGTCCAGCTTGGCCGAGAGTTCGATTATGCTGTCCAGAATGTGCCCGGAAAGAGCATCGGCGCCGATCATCGCAACGAAACTCTGATCGATTTTCAGGAAATCCACATTGAACTGTCGCAGATAACCCAGGCTTGAATGGCCGGTACCAAAGTCATCGATCGCGATCATCACGCCCAACCCGTGAAGTTGCTCGAACAACTGGTGAGTGATGTCTGTGGGCTCGATGAGTTCACGTTCGGTCAGTTCCAGCACCAGGCTGATGCTGCCCGGCACAAAGGCCTCGATGAATTCGCGGCAGTCTTCCACCAGTTCCAGGTCCTGGCAGTGGCTGGCCGTGATGTTGATGCCGATGTGAAACGGCTTGTCGAACGATGCCGACACCGGCGCCAGCAGCGCGCAGGTTTGCTGCATCAAGGCGCGGGTCATCGGCACGATCAGCCCTGAGTGTTCCGCAAACGGGATAAACAGATCCGGCCGCACCAGGCCTTCCTTGGGATGATTCCAGCGCATCAGCACCTCAGTGCCGCTCCATTTCTTAGTGTCACCATGTACCACGGGCTGAAAATATGGAATGAACTCCCCGGCCTCCAGCGCCCGCCGCAGTTCAACGCTGGGCGAAGAGGCACGTTTTTGCAAGACATGCCCGATCAAGCCCGAGATCACGCCAAAAAAAATCAGCAGACTGAACAGCGGCGGATACTCACTGCTCATGTAGCGCCAGGTTTCGCCCTCGGGAAATCCGGCGGCTACGGTAAAGGCATACGGCCCGGAAACCCGCGTGCTTTGCGCCACCGGCAAGGCGGGCAGGGCGCCTTTATGGACTTTCCCGTCGGCGGATAACCAGTTATTGCCCACTTGCAGCAACAGCGAAGTCTGACGCCCGATCAGGCGCAGCAAGTTGCTCAGGTGGTAACCATTGAGTGTGGTTAGCGCGCCTTTTTTGTCATCACTGAGGCGATACACCAGCAGCGCGGTGTTAGGCGTCACCGGGTTGCCGTTCATTAACCACAACTGCCCTTGGGTGTAATCGCCCGGGTTAACCTGCTGCTGATAGTCACCAAACAACGAGCTGCAATAGAGGTTGTTGTCATACACCAGATTGGTCGAGCGCACGAAGGGGTGGCGCGTTACCTGCTCGCGCAGGGCCAGTTTGGCGTCGTTGCAACTGCCACCGGCTAAAGGCAGCAACACCTGTGCCGCCTCCGCTGTGTTGTCGAGCATCAGGTTGAATTGGAGCAGGGCTTCGTCGGCGGTTTGCTCGGAGCTTTGTTTGAGTGCACGTTCGGCTTGCATATTGAGGATGGCGAACCCCAACAGCACCGGCAGTACGCCGCTTAAAACGGTCACAGCAATCCGGATGCTGCGCTTGCGGCGGGACTTTACGGTCAGTGGCATCTGCGAAACCTGCGGCGATGGAACAAGGCGTTCAATGGCCATGATAGTTGGCCGTTTGCGCTTATGCCGCTCAGCGCTAGCTCAGGCTCGAAGCCAGTTTGATAAAGGCCAGGGTTGCCGGCGAAGATTGACGTTGATCCAGCACCGCCAACCCGACTTGACGTTTGACCGACGGTGACAGCGGTATCTTCACACAGCGACAGTCGTCGCCTTCCGGCAATGAGCTTTCGGCGACGACGGTCAGGGCATCGCCACGGCCCACGGTGTCCAGGGTGCTGAGCAATTGCGAGCAGCGAAAGCGGATGTTCGGCGTCAACCGGGCGGCATTGAACAGCCGGGAAACCAGCTCCGAAGAGCCGGCCTCGGTCAGCACGAACGGGTCATGACACAAGTCGCTCAAACTCAGGCTGTCGCGCTTTGCCAGTGGATGACCGGCGGGCAGCAGCGCGACCATTTGGTCCTCCAACAGCGAAAAGGTGTCGAAACGTTCTTCGGGCAGCACCACAAAACCGATGTCAATGCGCCGTTCTTCCAGCCACTGAATCACTTGGCGATCCGGGCCTTCATCGATGTGTACTTCGATGCCTGGATGGGCCGCGCGGTATTGTTTCAGGATCGTTGGCAGCAATTTTATCGATGATGTCGGGCCGAACGAGCCGATGCGTAGGGTGCCGCGTTTCATCCCCGGGCATCTGCGGCTTCCTGGCGCAAGGTGTTGGCCAACCCGAGCATCGCCCGGGCGCGCAGCAGTAGTTGCTGGCCGATGTCGCTGAGTTCGGCTTGGGATTGGTGCCGGTGCAGCAATTCGACGCCCAGCTCTTGTTCCAGCGACTTGAGCGCATGAGAAACCGCCGATTGCGAGATTCCCAGGCGATTGGCCGCCGCTGTGAAACCGCGCAGTTCAGCCACGAGCGAGAAGATTTCCAGTTGCGTCAGGGTCATGAGTGTTTACTCATTTTACGATGATCGGACATTAGCCAGATGATACGGCATCTTTTCTTCTGGTGACTTATGAGTAGCTATGAGCAAAACCCGACAAAGCCGTCGGATACGCCGGTTTACCTGAAGTTGGCGGCGGTGACCATGATCTGGGGCGGGACCTTTGTCGCCGGGCGTTTCCTGGCCGATAGCCTTAGCCCGTTGTTTGCCGCCAGCCTGCGGTTTTTGCTCGCCAGCATCGCGTTGTTGCTGTTTGTGTGGCAGGCCCGGGTGCCGCTGCTGCGACCGAGCGCGAGGCAATGGTTGCAATTAGCGTTGCTGGGGTTATTCGGCATCTTCTTCTACAACCTGTGCTTCTTTTACGGGCTGCATTACATCAACGCGTCACGGGCGTCGTTGATCGTGGCGTTAAATCCGGCGGTGATCGGCCTGGCGTCGTGGCTGCTGTTAAAGGAACGCTTGGGCCGGGCGAAAGTGGCTGGAATTGCGAGCTGTATCGCCGGGGCCAGTATCGTGATCGTCAGCCGAAACCCGCAATTGCTGGCGAGCAATGCCGATGCGTGGATCGGCGATCTGCTGATTTTCGGCTGTGTTCTGAGTTGGGGCGTTTACTCGCTGTTTTCCAGGGAGCTCAATCAGACATTGGGGCCGGTGCAGACAGTCACCTACTCGATTTTGTTGGGCACGGCGATGCTCTGGGCGACCAGTGCACTGCGCGGCGAACTGAGTGTCGATGCGCTGCTCAGCCTGGGGCCGCAACAATGGCTGGGCTTGACGTACCTTGGCGTACTCGGCTCGGCGCTGGCCTATATCGGCTATTACGACGGCATTCGCAAAATCGGTGCGACCCGCTCGGGTGTGTTCATTGCCTTGAATCCACTGACTGCCGTGATCCTCGGTGCATTGCTGTTGGGCGAGCAACTGACGCTGACCATGTGCCTGGGCGGTGGGCTAATCCTGGCTGGGATTTACCTGAGCAACAAACCGCTTGCGTCGGCCGCGAAAAAGGGGATTTGATACAGAAGGCGGACAAACCGTTTTACGCTGTGTAGAATCGAGTTACGCATACAATAATAAACGTCTTCTGGCAGCAGAAGCCTCGCCCACAAGAGCCTTGGGTCGACAATGAAGAGTTTTGGGTTCCAATTGATCTACGGTGACTTCCTCGCCCGCAGCGTTCGGGGCATCTCCTGCGCGCCACCCGGCAGTCTCAGCATTGCTAGCAACTAACGATACGTTAATTCTAAAAATGATGATGAGGCGCCAACCATGGCAGATTTATACGAAAACCCAATGGGCCTGATGGGCTTTGAATTCATTGAGTTTGCATCCCCGACCCCGAACACCCTGGAGCCGATCTTCGAGATCATGGGCTTCAGCAAGGTCGCGACCCACCGTTCCAAGGATGTGCACCTGTATCGCCAGGGCCAGATCAACCTGATCCTCAACAACGAGCCCCACAGCGTCGCATCGTACTTCGCGGCCGAGCACGGTCCGTCGGTGTGCGGCATGGCGTTCCGCGTCAAAAATGCTCAGCAAGCGTTTGCCCGCGCCCTGGAACTCGGCGCCCAGCCGATTCACATCGAAACCGGCCCGATGGAACTGAACCTGCCGGCGATCAAAGGCATCGGCGGCGCGCCGCTGTACCTGATCGACCGTTTCGGCGAAGGCAGCTCGATCTACGACATCGACTTCGTGTTCATCGAAGGCGTGGACCGCAACCCGGAAGGGGCGGGCCTGAAGATCATCGATCACCTGACCCACAACGTATATCGCGGTCGCATGGCCTACTGGGCCAACTTCTACGAGAAGCTGTTCAACTTCCGTGAAATCCGTTACTTCGACATCAAGGGCGAATACACCGGCCTGACCTCCAAGGCGATGACCGCGCCGGATGGCATGATCCGCATCCCGTTGAACGAAGAATCGTCCAAGGGCGCCGGGCAGATCGAAGAGTTCCTGATGCAGTTCAACGGCGAAGGTATCCAGCACGTCGCGTTCCTCAGCGACAACCTGATCGACACCTGGGATCGCCTGAAGAAAATCGGCATGCGCTTCATGACCGCACCGCCGCAAACCTATTACGAAATGCTCGAAGGCCGTTTGCCGAACCACGGCGAGCCGGTCGATCAACTGCAAATGCGCGGGATCCTGCTGGACGGTTCGTCCGAGTCGGGCGACAAGCGTCTGCTGTTGCAGATCTTCTCGGAAACCCTGATGGGGCCGGTGTTCTTCGAATTCATCCAGCGTAAAGGCGATGATGGCTTCGGCGAAGGCAACTTCAAGGCGTTGTTCGAATCGATCGAGCGGGACCAGGTGCGTCGCGGTGTGCTTGCCACCGAGTAAGCCGCTACAGAAATAGCAAAGCCCGGTCAGCATTACTGCTGACCGGGCTTTTTCGTTTTTGCTGTCCGTAGGAGCAAAGCTTGCTCGCGATTGAGGCGCCTCGGTGTATCTGGCGAATTGCGTCATCGTTCATCGCGGGCAAGCCTTGCTCCTACATTGGGCGGCGGCGCTGGCGGACGAGGTGTTTGAAGCCTTCAAACACCAGAACTACCACCGCCAACCAGATCGGAATATAGGTCAGCCATTCCCCAGGCTTGATGCTTTCCCCCAGCAGCAACGCCACACCGAGCAATAACACCGGCTCAACATAGCTCAACAACCCAAACAGGCTGAACGGCAATAGTCGGCTGGCGATGATGTAGACCACCAGCGCCGAAGCACTGATCAATCCCAGCACAGGGATCAGCAGCGACAGCCACGGGTATTGATCGAATACGTCAAAACCTTGTTCACCGCCCCAGACGAACCAGAACGCCACCGGTAGCATCAGGCTCATGTCCAGCCACAACCCCCGAGGTTGTCGGTCTTCAGCCACTTGCGCAGCACGAAGTAGGTGGGGTAACCGACCACCACCAACAACGTTGCCCAGGAAAAACCGCCGACCTGGTACAACTCGTTGAGCACGCCGAGGGAGGCGAAAAACACCGCGACTTTTTGCAGGTAGGACAAGCGCTCGCCGTAGGCAATCCGTCCGGTCAGCACCATCGACAGCGGCAGCAGGAAATAACCCAGCGAGACGTCGAGGCTGTAGCCGTTGAGTGGTGCCCACATAAACAGCCAGAGTTGCAGGCCCAGCAGTGTTGCCGACACGATCAGGGCAGCGAGCAGTTTCGGTTTACCGATCAGACGTTTAAGGATCTCGACCGAGCGCCGCCATTCGCCGGACACCACCATGAACACTGTCATGCAGGGCACGGTCAGGAGCATCCGCCAGCCGAAGATTTCTACGCCGCTCAACGGGGTGAGCAATGAGGTGTAGTAATACATGACGGCAAACAGCACTGAAGCTGTGACCGATAAAGCGATACCTTTAGACAAACTGTCCTCGCGGGGTTGAACGTGAAACCAGGGGGCGGAGGATACGTGGTTTTAGCGTAGAACATTGTCCGATTGATCAAGATCAACCGAATGTGAAACCTGTGGGGCGAGCAAGCTTCGCTCCTACAGGATGTGTGTCAGGCATTACGGGGTTTACGGCCGGACACGAAGTGGCTGACGTCATTGAACCCCGGTGTCGAGGAGTGCCCCGGCGTTACCAGCGAATCGATAAACGCCTCGTCTTGCGCCGTGATCTTCACCGCTTGGGCCTTGGTGTAGACGTCCCACTGTTCCTCGGTGCGCGGCCCGACGATGGCCGAGGTCACGGCGTTGTTGTTCAGCACCCAGGCGATGGCGAATTCGACGATGCCGACGCCACGACCCTGGGTGTATTGCTGGATCTGCTGGGCAATGCGCAGCGATTCAACGCGCCATTCGGTTTCGAGGATGCGTTTGTCCTGGCGCCCGGCGCGGCTGTTGGCGTCCGGCTTCACGTCTGGTGCGTATTTGCCGCTGAGCACGCCGCGCGCCAGCGGACTGTAAGGCACAACACCCAAGCCATAGGCGTGAGCCGCGGTGATTTGCTCGGTTTCAGCCTGGCGGTTGACAATGTTGTACAGCGGCTGGCTGATCACCGGCCGGTCGACACCGAGCTTGTCCGCCACGCGAATCACTTCGGCGATGCGCCAGCCACGGTAGTTGGACAGGCCCCAGTAGCGGATCTTGCCCTGGCGAATCAGGTCGCCGATGGCCGAGATCGTCACTTCCAGCGGTGTGTTGTGGTCTTCGCGATGCAGGTAATAGATGTCGACATAGTCGGTGCCCAGTCGCGTCAGGCTGGCGTCGATACCGTTGAACAGGTGCTTGCGGCTCAGGCCGCTGCGGTTCGGCACGCCATCTACCGGGCCGAAACCGACCTTGGTGGCGAGTACCCACTCGTGACGATTGCCGGCAATCGCTTCGCCGACAATCTCTTCGGAGCGGCCGCCGGTGTAGACGTCGGCGGTGTCGATGAAATTGATGCCCTGGTCCCAGGCCTTGTCGATGATCCGTAGGGAATCTTCGGTGCTGGTCTGTTCGCCGAACATCATGGTGCCCAGGGTCAAGGTGGACACCTGCAGCCCCGAATGACCCAGTGTGCGGTAACTCATGACGAAATCCTTTTGCCGATGGGAAAGGCGTCAATCAAATACCAGAACGGTTACCGGGAGCAATCGGAATATCGACTCAGTTTCACAGGGGGACTCATACAAAAAAGCAAAAGATCGCAGGCTGCGCCAGCTCCTACAGTTGACCGCGTACATTGGGGGGCTCGCGATCTACCGTAGGCGCTGGCGCAGCCTGCGATCTTTTGATCTTGACGTCTTAAACCTTCAACGTCCGCGTCATCCGCAACGCCAACACACTCCCGCACACAATCACCCCCGCCAGCAGATACAACGCCGCATCCGTCGACCCGGTGCTGTCCTTGACCCAACCCACCAGATACGGGCTCAGGAAGCCCGCCATCTGCCCCATCGAGTTGATCAGCGCCAAACCTCCCGCCGCCGCGCCCGCGCTCAGCAGCGCTGTCGGCACCGGCCAGAACATTGGCAGGCCGGTGAGGGCGCCCATGGTGGCGATGGTCAAACCGAGAATCGCAATCGCCGGCGTAGTGGCGAAGTTCACCGCAATCAGCAAGCCCACCGCGCCCATCAGCATCGGCACCACCAGGTGCCAGCGGCGTTCTTTACGCAGGTCCGCCGAACGACCGACCAGCAACATGAAGACTGCCGCCAGCAGGTAAGGAATCGCGCTCAACCAGCCGATCACCAGGTTATCGCTGAACCCCAGGTTCTTGATGATCGACGGCAGCCAGAAGTTGATCGCGTAAACGCCACTCTGGATGCAGAAATAGATCAAGCCAAACGCCCAGATCGCCGGGTTCTTGAACACCGCCAGCAGCGAGTCCGTGGTGGTTTTCGGCTTGCTGGCCAAGTCTTCAGCGTGGTCGGCTTCCAGCACGGACCGCTCGTGCGGGGTCAGCCACTTGGCATTAGCGTAACTGTCGCTGAGCAGGAAGTAGGCGAGGGCGCCGAGGATGATCGTCGGAATCCCTTGCAGCAAAAACATCCACTGCCAGCCCGCCAAACCCGCTTGGCCGGCGCCGAAGTGGTTAAGAATCCAGCCAGAAAACGGGCTGCCGAGCAGGCCGGACACCGGGATAGCCGACATGAACAGCGCCATGATGCGGCCACGGCGGAAGGTCGGGAACCACTGCGAAAGATAGAGCACCACGCCGGGAAGAACCCGGCTTCTGCCGCGCCGGTGAACAGGCGCAAGGTGTAGAACTCGGTCGGTGTGGTGACGAACAACAGACAGGTCGACAGCGAACCCCAGACGATCATCATCAGCGCAATCCAGCGCCGTGGGCCGAACCGGGTCAGCGCCAGGTTGCTTGGCACGCCGCATAGCACGTAGCCGATAAAGAAGATCCCGGCCCCGAGGCCATATACGGTTTCGCTGAACTTCAGCGCGTCGAGCATCTGCAGTTTGGCAAATCCAACGTTTACCCGGTCGAGGTAGTTGAACAGATAGCAGATGAAGATGAAGGGGATCAAACGCAGGGTAATGCGTTTGTAGACGGCGTTTTTATCGTCAGCGATGGCCTGGATAGCTGCGGCGCTCTGTGACATGGCGGCTCTCTCTTTATTATGATTTTTTGCGATGCAAAGGGTAACGTTGATCGCCCTATGAGTCTCGGCCACCCTTCGGGTGATTGTCTTTGTGCCTGAGCACAGGGTTTGCCAACAAGGCCTGTGCGGGTGAACAACCCGTCCCACCACGTTTTCAAGGATCTGCCCAATGTTTGAACTCGATCACGACCTGGCCCAGGACATCGTCGACCGGGCGATGGCTATCCTGCCTTACAACGTCAATGTCATGGACAGTCAGGGGCTGATCCTGGGCAGCGGCGAGCCCGAGCGCATCAACACTCGCCACGAAGGCGCGCAACTGGTGCTGGCCAATGGGCGGGTAGTGGAGATCGACGCGCAAACGGCGATTCACCTCAAAGGTGTACAACCGGGCATTAACCTGCCGCTGTTGCTCGATCAACGGCTGATCGGCGTGCTGGGCATTACCGGCGAACCGGAGCAACTGCGCACCTACGCCGAACTGGTGCGCATGACCGCCGAGATGCTGGTGGGCCAGCGCAACCAACAGGCCGAGCAGCAATGGCGGCGCCAGCGTTGCGATGATTTGCTCGCGTTGCTGCTGACCGACGCCGGGGACTCGCCACGCCTGGTCGACGAGGCGCAACAACTTGGGCTCAAGCCACAACTGACGCGGGTGCCTTACCTGTTTGAATTGGGCATGGAGCATGGACCGGGGCAAACCGTCGAAGCGCTTAGCGCCTGGTTGATCAGTCGATACCCTGACAGTTGGTGCGTCAGCTCCGCGAAGTCTTCGCTGCTGTGGTGCCGGCCGGCGAATCAGGTGATTGAGCATGAACGGCTGCTGGAAAAACTCGATGGCCTGGGCTGGAACATTCTGCGCATCGCCGTGGGTGGGCAGGCCGATGGATTGCCGGGGTTGCGCCGCTGCTATCGGCGGGTCGGGGACCTGCTGGCCTATGGGCGTGATGTGTTGCCGCGCTCGCGGTTGCTGACGCTGAACCGTTATCGGCTGCCGGTGATGCTCTGGCGCCACCGCAACGACGATGCGCTGGACGAATTGCTCAAGCCGTTGCGCAAAGTCATTGCCAGGGACAACAACGGCCAACTGCTGGCGACCTTGCGTTGCTGGTGCGACCACGACGGCCAGAGCCAGGCCTGTGCCGATGCGCTGGGCATCCATCGCAACAGTTTGCGTTATCGAATGGAGCGGATTGCCGAGTTGAGCGGGGTTGATCCGTTGCGCCTGGATGGGATGCTGGCGCTTTACCTGGGTGTGCAGCTTCTCCCCCAAACCGACGCGCCATAAAGACCAAGCGCAGATTCGTAGCAGCTGCCGAGCTGCGCGAGGCTGCGTTCGGCGGCGAAGCCGTCGCAAACCCGGAGTGCAAGGTTTTCCTGACACACCGCAGTGTCTGGCTTGGCGACGGCTTCGCCGCCGAACGCTGCCTCGCAGGCTCGGCAGCTGCTACGTCCGGCGTTCGACGGGGCAATTTGTAGAAATGAACAATAAACGCCATACCCGCTTGTGCAGCGGACCGGCGTCATCGTTGCGGGCAACTGGCAGCATGGAGGCATTGGAACTGGAGAATTCTCATGAAAATCGTCATCGCCCCCGATTCGTTCAAGGACAGCCTGAGTGCCCAGGGCGTAGCCGATGCCATCGCGCTCGGGTTGGTCGAGGTCTGGCCGGATGCGCAATTGGTCAAATGCCCGATGGCCGACGGCGGGGAAGGGACGGTCGAGTCGATTCTGGCGGCGTGCGCCGGTGAATTGCGTCGCGCCACCGTGCGCGGCCCGCTGGGCGCAGCGGTCGAAGCCGCCTGGGGCTGGTTGCAGCACAACTACACCGCGATCATCGAAATGGCCGAGGCCAGCGGCTTGCAACGGGTGCCGCCGGGGCAACGGGATGCGTGCATCAGCAGCACGTTTGGCACCGGTGAACTGATCCGCGCGGCACTGGATGCCGGGGCGCAACGGGTGATCCTGGCGATTGGCGGCAGTGCCACCAATGACGGCGGCGCCGGGGCGATGCAGGCCTTGGGCGTGAAGTTGCTCGACGCGCATGGCCAAATACTCGCCCCCGGTGGCTTGGCACTGGCACAACTGGCCCGCATCGACTTGAGTGCTATCGATCCACGCCTGAACACCGTGCGCTTCGACATCGCCGCCGACGTCAACAATCCGCTGTGCGGGCCCCACGGTGCCTCGGCGATTTTCGGGCCGCAAAAAGGAGCGTCACCGCAACAGGTCCAGCAACTGGACCAAGCCCTTGGGCACTTTGCCGATCTGTGCGCACAGGCACTGGATAATGACGTACGCGATGAGCCGGGCAGCGGCGCGGCAGGTGGTCTGGGGTTTGCGGCCAAGGCGTTTCTCGGTGCGCAGTTTCAGGCTGGCGTAGAAGTGGTCGCCGAACTGGTTGGCCTGGCTGACGCCATCAACGGTGCGGACCTGGTGATTACCGGCGAAGGCCGATTCGATGCCCAGACCTTGCGCGGCAAGACACCGTTTGGCGTGGCGCGGATTGCGCGACAGCAGGGTGTGCCGGTGATTGTGATTGCCGGGACCTTGGGTGAGGGCTATCAGGCGTTGTATGAGCATGGGATTGATGCGGCGTTTGCGTTGGCCAGTGGGCCGATGACGCTGGAGCAGGCGTGCGCCGAAGCGCCGCGGTTGTTGCGCGAGCGGGCGAGTGATATTGCCCGGGTTTGGCGCATCGCTACCCCCAAAACCTGACCCGTAGCAGCTGCCGAGCAGCGCGAGGCTGCGTTCGGCGGCGAAGCCGTCGTCAGCCCTGCACGCGAGGTTTTCCTGGCTTACCGTGCCTGGTATTGCGACGGCTTCGCCGCCGAACGCAGCCTCGCGCGGCTCGGCAGCTGCTACAGGGGGCATCCATCCCTGTGTTTCAGCGCTGAAACACTCGTAGCCTCATGAAATATATTTCCACTTACCCCGCAAAAAAACTCAAGCCCGGCCGATAACCCTCATAGGCGCGCAGAAACTTATTCCAAAAGCTGCGCTAAGCTGATCCGGCCGGTCGACGTGTCCGCCTGACAGCGATCATGGCACGGATGCTCGAAGCCTCAATCACTGAGAATCATCCTATGTCCCTGCGTAATCTGAACATCGCGCCTCGAGCTTTCCTGGGTTTCGCCTTCATTGCCTTGCTGGTTATCGTGCTGGGCGTGTTTGCCGTGAGTCGCATGTCGATCATCCGACAGGCCTCCGTGGACATGGAAAGCAATCAACTGCCCAGCATCACCTTCCTCGGCGTCATGACTGAAAACGTCCTGCGCCTGCGCATTCTCTCGTTCCGTGTGCTGGTGAACCGTGAAGCGGCCGGTCTGCAAGAAGCCGAAACCCGAATCACTGTGCTGGTGGACAAGGTCAAGCAGGCGCAGGCCAGTTATGCCGCATTGCCCGCCGGAGGCGAGGAAAAGGCGTTGTACCAGGCATTCGCCACGACGCTGGACAACTACCTGCAATCCCAGCGCGAGATGATGGACTTATCGCGACAGAACAAGCTGGATGACATGCGCAGCCTGATCAATACCAAGATCAAGGACGGCACCGATCAAATGGGCGAGCAGTTGAACAAGCTGATCGCCATCAACAAGGCTGACGCAACAGCGGCCGACGCGGCGTCCAGCAACCAATATGACTTCGCCATTAACGGCATCATCGCGGTGGCGGTGGTAGCAGCCCTGATGACCGTGCTGCTGGCCTGGCTGCTGACCCGCAGCATCGTCGAACCGTTGAACCGTGCCGTGCAGGCAGCCGAAACCATTGCCGGCGGCAACCTGACCAAAACTATCGAAGTGGACGGTAGCGACGAACCGGCCCGCCTGCTCGGCGCGTTGTCCGCCATGCAAGCCAACCTGCGCAAAACCATTGAACAGATCGCTGGCTCCGCGACCCAGTTGGGCGCCGCCGCCGAAGAACTGAGTGCTGTCACCGAAGAAGCCTCGCGGGGCCTGCAGCAACAGAACAACGAAATCGAACAGGCCGCCACCGCCGTCAATGAAATGACCGCCGCCGTGGAAGAAGTGGCGCGCAACGCGGTGTCGACCTCCGAAGCCTCGAACCAGTCGACCCAGGCTGCCCGTGAAGGTCGCAACCGCGTGGTGGAAACCGTTGAGGCGATCCAGACCATGACCCACGACGTGCAAAACACCTCGGTGATGATCGAAGGCCTGGCGGCTCAGGGGCGCGACATCGGCAAGGTACTGGACGTGATCCGCGCCATCGCCGAACAAACCAACCTGCTGGCGCTCAACGCCGCAATCGAAGCGGCCCGTGCCGGTGAAGCCGGACGTGGGTTCGCGGTGGTGGCGGACGAAGTTCGGGCGCTGGCCCATCGCACCGCGCAATCGACCCAGGAAATCGAAAAAATGGTCGCTGGTATTCAGAACGGCACCGGCGAGGCAGTCTCCTCGATGCAACAAAGCAACCAGCGCACCCACAGCACCCTGGAAATGGCCCGCGCCGCCGGGGTTGCGCTCGAGCAGATCACTCAGTCAATCCATATGATCAACGAGCGCAACCTGGTCATCGCCAGTGCTTCGGAAGAGCAGGCCCAGGTGTCCCGTGAAGTCGACCGCAACCTGGTCAACATTCGTGACCTGGCTATCCAGTCTGCCGCCGGTGCCAACCAGACCAGCACCGCTACCCACGAACTGTCGCGTTTGGCGGTGGATTTGAATGCGATGGTGGCGCGTTTTGTAATTTGAGATAGGGTTGAGACTGGAACACGCGCGACAGGAGAAGTACATGCGCTATTCAGCCCTGACCCAACGCATCGCCGGTGACGGAGCGGCGGCCTGGCAGATTCATGATCGAGCGCTGGAGTTGCGTGAGCAGGGCGTTGATGTACTGCTGCTGTCGGTGGGCGATCCGGATTTCGACACGCCCAAGCTCATCGTCCAGGCGGCCATCGACAGCTTGTTGGCCGGCGACACTCATTACTCGGACGTTCGCGGCACACGGGCGTTGCGCAACAGCATCGCCAGCCGGCATCGGCGACGCAGCGGTCAGGCGGTGGATGCCGAGCATGTGATTGTGTTGCCGGGGGCGCAATGCGCGGTGTATTCGGTGGTGCAATGCCTGCTGGATCCGGGCGATGAAGTGATCGTCGCCGAACCGATGTACGTCACTTACGAAGGTGTTTTCGGGGCCTGCGGGGCAAAAGTGGTACCGGTGGCGGTGCGTCCGGAGAACGGTTTTCGGGTGGATCCGGCCGATGTCGCGGCGCTGATCACCCCCAAAACCCGGGTCATTTTGCTCAATAGTCCGAACAATCCGTCTGGTGCCAGCCTTTCATTGTTGATCTGGCAGGAACTGGCGGTGCTCTGCGTTCGTCACGACTTGTGGCTGATCAGCGATGAGGTCTACAGCGACTTGCTGTACGAGGGCGAGCACATCAGCCCGGCCAGTTTGCCCGGTATGGCCGAGCGCACCGCGACCATTAACAGCCTGTCCAAATCCCACGCCATGAGCGGCTGGCGAGTGGGTTGGGTGATTGGCCCCAAACCCTTGGCCGAACACTTGGTGCACCTGTCGTTGTGCATGCTGTTCGGGATTCCGGATTTCGTGCAGAACGCCGCGCAAGTTGCGCTGGACGGGGACTTGCCGGAAGTGGCGCAGATGCGCGAAGAATATCGCCAGCGCCGGGACCTGGTGTGCGCACGGTTGAACGCGTGCCCGGGCATTCGGCCGATCAAGCCGGATGGCGGGATGTTCGTGATGGTCGATGTACGCCAGACCGGGCTGTGTGCTCAGGGGTTTGCCGAGCGGTTGCTGGAGGGGTATGGGGTGTCGGTGCTGGCGGGCGAGGCATTCGGGCCGAGCGCGGCGGGGCATATTCGACTTGGGTTGGTGGTGGATCAGGTGAAGCTGGCGGATGCGTGTCGACGGATTGCCCTTTGTGCTGCGGATCTTCTGGAAGCGCAGCGCGCCTGATGGGTTGAAGCAAAAAAATCGCAGCCTGCGGCAGCTCCTACGGGGTGTACTCAATTCCTTGCAGGAGCTGCCGAAGGCTGCGATCTTTTGATCTTTAAGCGTTCCAGGCTGAAACATTCACCAGATTCATCGGCCGCTCACCCGCCAACGCCATCAGCAGATTGTCCACCGCACACTTGGCCATCGCCTCCCGCGTCTCGTGGGTCGCCGAGCCGATATGCGGCGTCGCCACTACGTTGTTCAACTGCATCAACGGCGAATCCTGATTCAGCGGCTCGCGCTCGAACACATCCAGCCCGGCCGCGCGAATTTGCCCGTCACGCAACGCCTGGATCAGCGCCGCTTCGTCCACCACTTTGCCCCGTGAAATATTGATAAAGATCGTTTCAGGGCGCATCAAGGCGAACTGCCTGGCACCAATCAACCCTTCGGTTTCAGCGGTCAGTGGCAAAGTCAGGCAGACAAAATCCGCTTGCTGCAACAGCTCGGGCAGACTGCGGTATTGCGCATCAAAACGCTGCTCCACTGCAGGTTTCGGTGAGTGGCTGTGGTAGATCACCGGCATGCCAAAGCCGAAATGCCCGCGCTGGGCCAGCGCTTCACCGATGCGCCCCATGCCGATGATGCCGAGGGTTTTGCCGTGTACATCGGTGCCAAACTGCGCGGGGCCGATGTTGCGGTTCCACTGGCCGGCGCGAACCAGGTTGGCCAGTTCTACTACGCGTCGGGCGGTGGCCAGGATCAGCGCGAAACCGGTGTCGGCGGTGGTTTCGGTGAGCACGTCCGGGGTGTTGCTGAGCAGGATTCGCCGTTCGGTCAGGTAATCGATGTCGTAGTTGTCGACGCCCACCGAAACGCTGGCAATCGCTTCCAGATTCGGTGCGAGGTCGAGCAACGCAGCGTCCAGTTTCAGACTGGCGCCGAGCAAACCCTGAGCCCGGGGCAGGGCCGCGCGCAACTTGGCCAGACCCTCGGCATCCAGGCTTTCGATCAGGGTCACGTCAGTCTGCTCATGCAAGCGAGCCATCAGCAGCGGCGAGAGTTTCTTGTACAGCACAACCTGCTTGTTCATCGTCATCGTCTCAACTTCAATTCAAGGGTGAGCAGCCATCGGCCGTTTCACAACAGCCTTGGCCACGACCCGGTCACTGGCGCCGGGCTTGAGGAAAATCGTCAGCACCACCGAGAGCATCAACGCGCCGCTCATCAACAGATAAGATGCGCCGGGCGAACCGGTGGTGCTGTTCAAATAGCCGACCAGATAAGAGCCGCCAAACGAGCCGAGCGCGCCCATGCTGTTGATCAGCGCCATGGCACCACCGGCAACGTTGGCCGGGAGGATTTCCGGGACAATCGCAAAGAATGGCCCGTAAGGTGCGTACATGCAGGCCCCGGCGATTACCAGCAAAGTGTAGGACCACCAGAAATGTTCAGCGCCCAAGGCGTAGGAGCCGTAGAACGCAATCGAGGCGATCAGCAGCGGCGGCCAGACAAAGCGTTTGCGCTTTTGTAACTTGTCCGAGCCCCAGGATACCGCGAGCATGCCGATCACCGCTGCCAGGTACGGCAGCGCCGAGAGCCAGCCAGCTTCAACCATGTCCATCTGCAAGCCAGCCTTGAGGATTGACGGCAGCCACAGCACAAAACCGTAGACGCCAATGCTCCAGCAGAAAAACTGCAAGGCCAGCACGATCACTTTTGGCGAGCGGAAGGCTTCGGCATAGTTCTTCACGGCTTTGATGCCAACCTGTTCGGCCGCCAGCGCACTTTCCAAGTCGTGTTTCTCCTGGTCGCTGAGCCACTGGGCCTGGGCCGGACGCTCATCGGCCAGCCGCCACCAGATAAACGCCCAGATCACCGCTGGCAGACCTTCGACGATGAACATCCAGCGCCAACTGAAATGCTGCACCAGATAGCCTGACACCACCGACATCCAGAGCATGGTCACCGGGTTGCCGAGGATCAGAAAGGTGTTGGCCCGGGAGCGTTCGGCACGGGTGAACCAGTGGCACAGGTACACCAGCATCGCCGGCATAACCGCCGCTTCGACCACGCCAAGCATGAAGCGAATAACGATCAGCCAATAGGCGTTGGAGACGATCCCGGTCAGGGTGGCCAGGCCGCCCCAGAGGATCAGGCTGACGAAAATCAGTTTTTTGACGCTGTGCTTCTGGGCGTAGATCGCGCCCGGTACCTGGAAGAAAAAGTAGCCGAGGAAGAACAGCGCACCGAGCATGGACGACAGGCCCGGCGTGATCATCAGGTCGGCGGCCATCCCGGAAGCGGCAGCGAACCCGTAGTTGGCGCGGTCGAGGTACGCCAGGCTGTAGGTGATGAACACGATGGGCATGATGTACCACCAGCGGCGGGCGGCGAGCGTTGCAGTTTTCATGATGGTGCTCCTGAGCTTGTTGTTTTTGTCGCAGCAGGTAACGGTCTAAATGTTCAGTGGCCGGGCAGGCCTTTTCGCGGGCAAGTCGCACCGCTCGCTCCTACAGGCGATGCGCTAACCCTGTAGGAGCGAAGCTTGCTCGCGAATGGCGTCCTGGAACTTGGCGGGTAACTCACGGCGGGTCGGCAATCCCTCCATATCCCCCCGGCTCTGCACCGCACGACTGCCAATCCAGTTGGCGCGCTGCACGGCGTCGGCAAAGCTGTGGTTTTCCAGCAGAGCGCTGATCATCCCAACGGCAAAGCCATCGCCAGCCCCGACGGTATCGACAACTGTTTCCACCGGCACACCGGCCACAAAACCCTGGTCCAGATGCGTGCGGTAATAAGCGCCGTGCGGCCCGAGCTTGATCGCCACGGCTTCGGCACCCTGATCGAGGTAAAACGCCGCAATGTCGGCCGGGTCTTCAAACCCGGTCAGCAAACGACCCTCGCTCAAACCCGGTAGCACCCAATGGGCTAGGGCGGCGAGGCGGTTGATCTCGGTGATCATTTGTTGCTCGCTGGCCCACAGGCTCGGGCGCAGGTTTGGGTCGAAAGACACACTGCGACCGGCTGCGCGCATGCGGGTCATCAATTCAAAAGACATCTCCGGGCACTGGCCGAGAGCGCCGGCGGAATGCCGGTGGCGTGCAAGTGCCGGGCGCTGAGCAGTTGCGCGGTAATCGATTGCACCGACAAGTGACTGGCTGCCGAACCACGGCGAAAATACTCGACCACCGGGTCGCTGCCATCATCGGTACGCGACTTGAGTTGAAAGCCGGTGGGGTGTGCCGGGTCGATATCGACGTGGCGGCAATCCAGGCCTTCTTTCTCCAGCGTATCGATCACAAAGCGACCCAGGGAATCAGCGCCGACCCGGCTCAGCCAGGCGACGTTGAACCCCAACCGCGACAAGCCGATGGCGACGTTGTTGTCGGCCCCGGCAATGCGTTTATGAAAATGGCCAACCTCGGCCAGATCACCGTTCTGCTCGGCGACGAACATCGCCATGGTTTCGCCGAACGACAGAATATCGATCTCAGACATGTGCGTTCTCCAACCGTGATTGACCGAGGCGGGCGAGGGTGGCGACGTGTTCGGTGGTCAGTTGCACCAGGTCATCGCCTTGCAGTGGATATTCCGCCGCCCGCATTACGCCTTGGGCCATGTGCCGCAACAGTTGTTCCCACAGATGCAGGTCGGCGGCGCCGGGCGGCATTGCCACCAGTTTGCCGTCGGCCCGGCGGGCCACAGCCTTGCAGTGCACGTAACCGACATGCCGACCGAGCAACCGCGCGGCACTGGCGGCGGACTGGTCTTGCCATTGCCAGTTGCCGATGTCGAAGGTCATTTTGATCGGCAGGTTGTGCTGCTCGACTTCATTGAAGAAACGCTGGAACGGTTCGATGCGCCCTCCGTGCAAGGTCTGGTCGTTTTCGACCAGCAGTTGCACCGGGCTCTGGCTCAGTTGCCGGGCCAACGCCTGGAGATCGTTGTTGTCGGTGAAGTAACCGAGCGAGACTTTCAGCCATTTGGCGCCAAAGGTCTGGGCCCGTTGCAGGGTTATGGCGAGCTCGGGATTGGGTTTCGACTGACCGGCGAGCCACAGCTCGATGGGCGAGGAATAGACGCTTTCCAGGCCATGAGCCTGGGTGGCATCGGCCAGTTGCTCCGGGTCTTCAACCGTCAACAACTCTTCGCGCCATTCGATGCGCGTGGCGCCGGCGGCGGCCAATACGTCGACAAAACTGCCTTGGCCGCGCTGGCGGACCAGGTCGGCGCCATAGCTGGAGAGGCTGATGGAAACGGGTGGTTTATTCATTGTTATCTACCTCTGAAACCGGTTTCATTTTTGTTCAAAAAAAGGCGGCAATTTGTGTGGGGTTCTTGAAGGTCTCTTCGCGAGCAGGCTCGCTTCCACATTGGATTGGCGGCGTACACAAATCCCCTGTGGGAGCGAGCCTGCTCGCGATGGCGTCGGCACAATCACCGAAAATCCCCAAGCGTTGACCCGCGCACAATCAACCGCGCCGCAAAATCCACCGTCCGCACCGGCCCGATATCCCCGCGTAAACGCTTGAGCAAACACTCAAACGCACTCGCGCCGATCTCTGCCGTCGGCTGGGCAAGGGCGGTAATCCCGCTGCCTACCAATGGATACCAGTCCAGATCATCGAGAGCGATCAGTCCGACTTCCTCAAACAGATTGCACCCCAGTTCCCGCAACGAATGAGTGCTGGCCAACGCCGCAATCCCGTTGGCACAGAACAGCGCTTTCGGCCCTGGGCCCGGTGTGTCGAGGAAGGTTTTCAAACGGGAGGTCAGGTTGCTGTCGGTTTCGACAACAGCCCCTTGCAGCGCCGAACGCTGCTCGATCTGCGCCTTGAAACTGCTCACCCGCTCAATCCGCGAGCTGGTGCCGTCAAACGGTTCGGTCACCAGCAGCACATCGCGGTAGCCGCGTTGTTCAAGGTGCGCGAGGGCCATGTCGACGGCGGCCGGATTGTCCAGGCCCACCAGGTCGCTTTCGAGTTGTTCGATCTTGCGATCCACCAGCACCAGCGGTATTTCCCGATGCAGTTCGCGCAGTTCATCGCGGTGATGGCCGAGGGTGTTAACGATCAAGCCTTCGATGTTGTAAGAGCGCAGCAACGCCAGGTGTTGACGTTCCTGCTCGTCGTCGCGGTCGGTGTTGCACACCACCAGGCTGTAGCCGTGTTGACGGCACGCGGTTTCCACGCCATGCATCACGGCAATCGAATAAGGGTTACGGATATCGGCCAGCAGCATACCGATCAGGCGGGTTCGCCCACGCTTCAGGCCACGGGCCATCTGGTTCGGGCGGTAGCCCAGCGCGCTGATCGCCTGCTCGATGCGCTGGGCAATGGCATCGGAGAGCAGGGCACGGTCATCGCCGATGAAGCGCGAAACGCTGGCCTTGGAGACCCCGGCGTGCCGGGCAACATCAAGCATGGTGACGCGGCTGCGCTGGGCGGCGGAAAAAGTGTTCACGGTCTGGAACCTTCTTATTGGAATTATTAGGTCCAGCGCTTTGATTTTGCGCTGAAACCGGTTTCAGGAAACACCAAAACCAAATCCCCCGTCAAGTGAATGGTTAGCTATCTCGTCCTGGACACCGACCGGTGGTGCTCAGACCCACATGCTTAACCACGCCGATCCCAGTAACAGCAGGGCCATCAGCCGATTGAAACGCTGCATCGACCGGGGCGAGCGCAACCATCGTGTGGATCCTGCGCCCAGCACCGCCCAGACGCCCAGGCACGGCAGTGAAATCACAAAAAACACCAGCGACAAAAACGCCACATGCACCAAGCGTTGTTCGCCGTTCCCGGCGAACACACTGACGACGGCCAGCGCCATCATCCAGGTCTTGGGGTTGATCAACTGCAAGCTGGCGGCGCCGACCATTCCAAGCCGAGCCTGAGGCGCTTGAGTGCTGATGGCCTCGGCCGGGGCGAAGAAAATCTGCCACGCCAGGTAGCTTAGCCACGCCACACCGGCCCACTGCATCGTGGTTTGCACGCCGGGCAACGACGTCAGCGAAGAACCGGCGCCCGTGCCGACCAGCAACACGATGGTTGCCGCACTGGCACACGCACCGAAGATGATCGGAACCGCCGCTGCCAAACCGTAGCGGGCGCTGTTGCTCAACACCAGAATGTTGGTCGGGCCGGGGGTGATGGAGGCGACAAACGCAAACAACAGGAAGGGCAGGAACGTCGGGAAAGAGGGGAACATGACAGGCAAACTCCGCTGAAGATCATTGAGCTCGATCTTCACAATCCCCGAGTCACCTGTCTGGAAGATTTGAGCAGCGTTTGCGGTACATCGCCGGGGTCAGGCCATAAGCACGCACGAACCAACGGCCCAAATGACTTTGATCAGCAAACCCCAACTCCATGGCGACTGCCGCTGGTTGCGCGCCGCTGGCAAGCATTCGTCGGGCCTTGGACAGGCGCAGTTGCACCAGATAGGCGTGGGGCGCCAAACCGTAGGCAGCCTTGAACGCGCGGGTCAGGCGAAAGCGATCGACGCGGGTGGCGTCGGCCAGTTGATCGAGGCCGATGTCGAGGTGGGCGTTGGCGTGCAGGTATTCCCGAGCCTTTTGCGCCACCAGCGGCAGGCGTGGGTCTTCGTCGTAACGGGTGCGCCAATGCAGATGGCTGGTCAGGCGCTCGAGCAACCCGTCAAGGGCGGTTTGGCGGACGATTTTCAGTTCGCCACCGTGCAGGGTCTGGAACGCCAGACTGGTGGCATGGGCCAATTGCGGATCAGTGGTCAGGGTGTTGGCGAAACTCAACTGGCTGTTGAGTGGCGCATCTTCGAACAGCGCGCCCAGTTCCCGCTCCAGCCATTGCGGGTCGAGGTACAGCATGCGGTAAGTGAAGCCGTCTTCGGTGGGCGCTTCACCGTCGTGGATGTCACCCGGCTCCAGCAGAAACACCTTGCCTGGCGTGCTTTGATACCTGGCCCGCCGGCAGTTGAATTGCTGCACGCCTTGCTCCGTCACGCCCACCAGGTAACTGTCATGCCAGTGCGGGTCGTAGGCGTGGCCTTCGAAATGCGCGCGCAAGGTTTCGATGCCGGTGTCGGCGTCCTGCGCCAGGTCGATCCAGTTGTGCGAAGTCATGCTGCACCTGTGAGACGGATTGCCGACTGATTAAACGCCTGCAACCCGGCGGCGGCCTAGAACGTTTGTGCAGCCACTAGCCGAACAGTCCCGCTGCAATGTTGATCGAAAACCCGAGAATCGCCGTGTTGAACACAAAACCGATCAGCGATTGCGCCAACACAATCTTGCGCATGGTTCGGGTGGCCACGCCGACATCCGCCGTCTGCACCGCGACGCCGATGGTGAACGAGAAGTACAGAAAGTCCCAGTAGTTGGGAGTGGTCAGGCCCTCGGCAAACCGCAGCGCCGGTTCCTTGCCGTCCCAGGTGTAGAACAGGCGGGCATAGTGCACGCTGAAAATCACCCCGATCAGCAACCACGAGCCAATGACTGTCGCCGCGGTAAAGGCGTAATGCAGCAGCTTGCGCGAGGTTTCCAGGTCTTTGCTGCCGGCCAGTTCGAAGGTGATGGTCGCCAGGCTGGCAATCGCCGCAATGCTCACCACGAACAGCACCAGCCCGGCATTTTCGTCTTCGATCTCGGCAAGGCGTTTGACGTCCGGTGCCTTGGCGCGCGTAGCCAGCCAGACCATCAACACCAGGTAAGTCCAGACCCCGACATTCCAGCCAATGAGGATTTTGCTGATGATCGAATCGGCCGGAGCCAGAATGCCGACCGCGATGCCAAGTGTGGCAGCGGCGGACAGGCGAGGGTGGGTGCGGGCGAGTAGGGGCATGAGAACTCACAGAAACAGAATTCTCCCCACCATAGCTCAGGTGACGGGGCTTTTGTAGGCGCTGCCGAAGGCTCGGGCCGCGTTCGGCAGCTCCTAAGGGGAGCGGGTTTACATACCCGATATTGAATGTGCCATTAATCCTTGTGGCGCTTGCGTACGAGTTTCATCACCACCACAAAAACACCGGCACAAACAACACCGCCAATGTCGCGGTAATCATTCCGCCGATTACGCTGGTGCCAATCGCCTGCTGGCTCGCCGAGCTGGCCCCGGTGGCAATTGCCAACGGCACCACGCCAAGGATGAACGCCAGCGACGTCATCACAATCGGTCGCAACCGCAACCGCGCGGCTTGCAGTGTGGCGTCGATCAGGTCGTGGCCTTCGTCGTACAGGCTTTTGGCGAATTCGATGATCAGGATCGCGTTCTTCGCCGACAGGCCGATGATGGTAATCAGCCCGACCTTGAAGAACACATCGTTCGGCATCCCGCGAAAGGTCACCGCCAGTACCGCACCGAGTACACCGAGGGGCACCACCAGCAACACCGACGTCGGAATCGACCAGCTCTCATACAGCGCCGCCAGGCACAGGAACACGATCAGCAGCGACAAACCGAGCAGAATCGGCGCCTGACTGCCGGACAGGCGTTCCTGCAACGACAGGCCGGTCCATTCCTGGCCCAACCCCGCCGGGCCTTGCGCCACCAGCCGTTCGATTTCCGCCATGGCTTCACCGGTGCTGTGGCCGGGTGCCGGTTCGCCGGAAATACTGATGGCCGGGTAACCGTTGTAACGGGTCAATTGCGCCGGCCCCTGGGTCCATTTGGCCTGGACGAAGGCCGACAGCGGCACCATTTTGCCGTCGTTGTTGCGCACGTGAATCTTCAGCAGGTCTGCTACCTGGCTACGTTGATCACCTTCGGCCTGAACCACAACACGCTGCATCCGTCCCTGATTGGGGAAGTCATTGATGTAGGCCGAACCGACCGCAGTGGACAGCACGCTGCCAATATCCGTAAAGGAAACCCCAAGCGCGTTCGCCTGCTTACGGTCGACTTCCAGTTGCACCTGCGGCGCTTCGGCCAGGGCGCTTTCGCGAACGTTGGCCAGGATCGGACTTTTTCGGCCGCTGCCAGTAATTGACTGCGCGCCTGCATCAACGTGGCATGGCCGAGGCCGCCGCGGTCCTGCAGGCGGAACTCGAAACCACTGGAAGTGCCGAGGCCGTTCACGGGGGGCAGCACGGCAAAAACCACGGCGTCCTTGATCTGGCTCAGGGCGATGTTGGCTCGATCGGCAATCGAAGTCGCCGAGTCATTGCTGCTGCGCTGCGACCAGTCCTTCAAGGTGGTAAACGCCAGCGCCGCGTTCTGGCCGCTGCCGGAGAAGCTGAAACCGAGAATCACCGTGCTGTCGCCCACGCCGGGTTCCGTGGCGTTATGCGCTTCGATCTGCTCCACCACCTTCACCGTGCGATTCTTGCTGGCGCCCGGCGGCAGTTGAATATCGGTGAGGGTGTAACCCTGGTCTTCCACCGGCAGGAACGAGGAGGGCAGGCGACTGAAGCAAACGCCCAGACCAATCAGCAGTACGCCGTAGATCAACAGATAACGACCCGTGCGCTTCAACGCATAGGCGACCCAACCTTGATAACGCTCGGTCAGTTGTTCGAAACGGCGGTTGAACCAGCCGAAGAAACCGCCCTTGGCGTGGTGTTCACCCTTGGCAATCGGTTTGAGCAGGGTGGCGCACAGTGCCGGGGTCAAGGTCAGGGCGAGGAACGCCGAGAACAGGATCGAGGTGGCCATCGACAGTGAGAACTGCTGGTAGATCACACCCACCGAACCCGGCATGAACGCCATGGGGATGAACACCGCCACCAGCACCAGGGTGATGCCGATAATGGCGCCGGTGATCTGCTTCATGGCCTTGCGCGTTGCGTCCTTGGGCGACAGGCCCTCGGTGACCATGATCCGCTCGACGTTCTCCACCACCACAATGGCGTCGTCCACCAGAATGCCGATGGCCAGCACCATGCCGAACATGGTCAGCACGTTGATCGAGAAACCCAGCGCGAGCATGGTCGCAAAAGTACCCATCAGCGCCACGGGCACCACCAGGGTCGGAATCAGCGTATAGCGGATGTTTTGCAGGAACAGGAACATCACCGCAAACACCAGCAACATCGCCTCGCCGAGGGTGTAGACCACTTTGGTGATCGAGACCTTGACGAACGGCGAGGTGTCGTACGGGATCTTGTATTCCACGCCTGCCGGGAAATAGCGTGACAGTTCGTCCATTTTCGCCCGCACCAGCGTCGCGGTGCTCAGGGCGTTGGCGCCAGGTGACAGCTGCACGCTGACGGCGGTGGAGGGTTTGCCGTTCAGGCGAGTGGAGAATTGATATTCCTGACTGCCGATCTCGACCCGCGCCACGTCGCCGATGCGCACCGTGGAACCATCGGGGTTGGCCTTGAGCACGATGTCGGCGAACTCTTCAGGTGTCGATAACTGGCCTTTGACCAGGATGGTCGCGGTGATTTCCTGGGTGGTGCGGGTCGGCAGATCGCCAATGCTGCCGGCCGACACCTGGGCGTTTTGCGCAACGACTGCGGCATTCACATCGGCTGGCGTGAGGTTGAACCCGATCAGCTTCTGCGGGTCGATCCAGATCCGCATGGCCCGTTCGGCGCCATACAATTGCGCCTTGCCGACGCCGTCCAGACGCTTGATCTCGTTCATCACGTTACGCGCCAGATAATCGCTGAGCGCCACATCGTTGAGCTTGCCGTCATTGGAGGTCAGGGTGATCAGCAGCAGGAAACCGGCGGAGACTTTCTCCACTTGCAGCCCTTGTTGCGTGACCGCTTGCGGCAGGCGCGATTCGACGATTTTCAGACGGTTTTGCACATCCACCTGAGCCATTTCCGGGTCAGTGCCGGGTTGGAACGTTGCGGTGATGGTGGCGCTGCCCAGGCTGCTCTGGGATTCGAAATACAGCAGGTGATCAGCGCCGTTGAGCTCTTCTTCGATCAGGCTGACCACGCTCTCGTCCACGGTTTGCGCCGAAGCGCCCGGGTACACGGCGTAGATTTCGATTTGCGGCGGCGCGACCACGGGGTACTGCGCCACCGGCAACTGCGGAATGGCCAGGGCACCGGCCAGCAGGATGAACAACGCGAGCACCCAGGCAAACACCGGGCGGTCGATAAAGAACTGCGGCATAAAAAAGCGTCCTGCTTACTGACCAGTCACCTGGGCAAGTGGAAGAGGGGTGTCGTCGATCTGGACTTTCTCGCCGGGCTTGGCGTGTTGCAGGCCTTCGGTGACGATGCGGTCGCCCGGCTTGAGCCCACCGGTGACGATCCAGCGATCGTTCTGTACCGCGCCCAGTTGCACCGGTTGCTGGCCGACACGCTGGTCCGCGTCGAGCAGCAGTACCTGGGCAACCCCGGCGCTGTCACGCTGGATGGCCCGTTGCGGCACGCTGATGCCTTGCTGGTTCACGGCTTGTTCCAGACGCACGCGAACGAAGCTGCCGGGTAGCAGGTCGAGGTCCGGGTTAGGGAACTCGCTGCGCAGGATGATCTGTCCGGTGCCCGGATCGACCGTGATGTCAGCAAACAGCAGTTTGCCCGGCAGCGGGTAGAGGCTGCCGTCATCCTGAATCAGCGTGGCCTTGACCTGGTCCTGGCCGACCTGCTGCAACTGACCGGAACGGAAGGCCCGACGCAGGTCGTTGAGTTCCCGGGTCGACTGGGTCAGGTCGGCGTGAATCGGGTTCAGTTGCTGGATCAACGCCAGCGGGGTGGTTTCGTTCTGCCCGACCAGCGCGCCTTCGGTGACCAGTGCCCGCCCGACGCGACCGGAAATCGGCGCGGTGACGGTGGCATAACCCAGGTTCAGTTTCGCCCGTGCCACGGCAGCCTTGTTGGCGGCCACGTCAGCGGCGGTTTGTCGGGCACTGGCCCGGGCGTTGTCATAGTCCTGGCCACTGATGGCATTGCCTTCGATCAGCTGTGAATAGCGCTGCTCTTGCAGTTTGGCCTGGAACGCATTGGCCTCGGCCTTGCGCAATGATGCTTCGGCGCTGTCGAGGTCAGCCTTGAAGGGCGCTGGGTCGATGCGGAACAGTACGTCGCCCTGTTTCACGTCGCTGCCTTCACGGAAGGTGCGTTGCAGCACAACGCCGGCCACCCGGGCGCGGACTTCTGCAATCCGCGGCGCGGCAATCCGCCCGCTCAGTTCACTGGTGATCGCCAGTGGCCGCGCTTCGATGGTCTCGATGCGCACGCTGGCCAGTGGCGCCGCTTCTTCAGCGGTCGAGGACTTGTCACAAGCGCTCAGTGTCAACGCCAGTGCAATCAGGCTGAGCGTGGCAAGCAGATTCTTTGACATGTGAATACCCCAATAATGACCCCCAGCATCCTACGGGGAGGCGACGAGAGTAGCGGTGAAGCTTTGTAGTCGCTGTGTGAAATTGTGTAAGGGTTTTACTCGCGGGTGCGTGAGGGCGTATATCCTTGGCCGCTTGATTACTTTTGCGACTGTCAGGCCGCCTTCGCGGGCAAGCCTCGCTCCTACAGGAGAATGCGATACCTCTGTAGGAGCGAGCCTTGCCCGCGAAGAGGCCGGACCCGTCGCCAGCGCACTTTCTGGAAACACCCAATGCCCAACATCCTCCTGGTCGAAGACGACACCGCGCTCTCCGAACTGATCGCCAGCTACCTGGAACGCAACGGCTATTCCGTGAGCGTGATCAGCCGTGGCGATCATGTGCGCGAACGTGCCCGGGTCAATCCGCCGGACCTGGTGATCCTCGACCTGATGCTGCCCGGGCTTGATGGCCTGCAAGTCTGTCGGTTACTGAGAGCCGACTCGGCGACCTTGCCGATCCTGATGCTCACTGCCCGGGACGACAGCCACGATCAAGTGCTGGGCCTGGAAATGGGCGCCGACGATTACGTCACCAAACCCTGTGAACCGCGCGTGTTGCTGGCCCGGTGCGCACCTTGCTGCGGCGCAGCAGTCTCGGCGAACCGCAAACCGCCAACGATCGCATCCTGATGGGCAACCTGTGCATCGACCTGTCCGAGCGCACCGTGACCTGGCGTGAACAGTTGGTGGAACTGTCCAGTGGTGAGTACAACCTGTTGGTCGTGCTGGCCCGGCATGCCGGTGAAGTGCTGAGCCGCGACCAGATCCTGCAACGCCTGCGCGGCATCGAGTTCAACGGCACGGATCGCTCGGTGGACGTGGCGATTTCCAAGCTGCGGCGCAAGTTCGACGATCACGCCGGCGAGGCCCGCAAGATCAAGACTGTTTGGGGCAAGGGTTACCTGTTCAGTCGCTCCGAGTGGGAATGCTGAGTCGATGTTCAGAATCCTGTTCCGTCTGTATCTGGTAACGATCGTCTCGTACAGCGCGGCGATTTACCTGGTGCCGGATGTCGTGATCAAGCTGTTCCATGAGCGCTTTGTCACCTACAACCTCGACTATTCCCGGGGCTTGCAGACTTTGATCGTCAAGCAGTTCCATGCTGTGCCGGTCGAACAATGGCCTGCCTTGGCCGCCGAAATGGACAAGGAATTCCAGCCGTTGGACATCGTGCTGGCCCGCAATGACGATGTGGATTTCTCCCTTGATGAGCAGGAGCGTTTGCAGCGCGGCGAGAACATCGTGCGCATTGGTGACTGGGGTTGGCGGACCCTGGCGGTTGCTCCGTTGAACGAGCAGACGGTGGTGCAAATGGTGGTGCCGCCGGACCCGATGGACGTCAATTTGTTGTACTGGAGCATCAACGTGCTGATCGGCGCGACGATGCTCGCCTGCTTGCTGCTGTGGCTGCGCCCGCACTGGCGTGACCTCGAACGTCTGAAAGGCACCGCCGAACGCTTCGGTAAAGGGCACTTGAGCGAGCGCACGCAGATCTCGCACACATCCAACATCGGCAGCCTGGCCAACGTTTTCGATACCATGGCCGGTGACATCGAAAACCTGCTCAACCAGCAGCGGGACTTGCTCAACGCGGTATCCCACGAACTGCGAACGCCGCTGACGCGGCTGGATTTCGGCCTGGCGCTGGCGCTGTCCGATGACCTGCCGGCACCGAGCCGCGAACGCCTGCAAGGGTTGGTCGCACACATTCGTGAACTGGATGAATTGGTACTGGAGCTGCTGTCCTATAGTCGCTTGCAGAACCCGGCGCGCTTGCCGGAACAGGTTGAAGTATCGCTGGATGAGTTTATCGACAGCATTTTGGGCAGTGTCGATGAAGAGCTGGAATCACCGGACATCGTCATCGACGTGCTGCTGCATGGTCAACTCGAGCGCTTCACCCTCGACCCACGCCTGACCGCGCGCGCCCTGCAAAACCTGCTGCGCAATGCGATGCGCTACTGCGAAAAGCGTATTCAGATTGGCGTACAGGTCTGTGCCAAGGGCTGCGAGATCTGGGTCGATGATGACGGGATCGGCATCCCGGAAGATGAGCGGGAGCGAGTTTTCGAACCGTTTTATCGCTTGGATCGCAGCCGGGATCGTGCAACCGGCGGCTTCGGTCTCGGACTGGCCATCAGTCGCCGGGCCCTTGAAGCGCAGGGCGGGACGTTGACGGTTGAAGCTTCGCCGCTGGGCGGGGCTCGGTTCAAATTGTGCTTGCCAACCCCTGCTTAACGCTGCCTGTAGCAGCTGGCGAAGCCTGCGTTCGGCTGCGAAGCAGTCGCAAAACCGATACACACGGTCATCCTGAAATACCGCATTGCCTGATTTCGCGACTGCTTCGCAGCCGAACGCAGGCTTCGCCAGCTGCTACAGGTCGTACGGTGTCAGTCGAGAATCTCGCTGGACTGAATCAACCCGACCCCGGCCACCTGCATCCGCTCAATCGCCGCGGCCAGCGACCCCTCCATATCAATCGCCCGACAGGCATCCAACACCACAAACGCATTGAACCCCGCGGCTCGCGCATCCAGCGCGGAAAACATCACGCAGAAATCCAGCGCCAAGCCGACCAGGTAAACGGTGTCGATGCCGCGTTCGGTCAAATACCCGGCCAACCCGGTAGGGGTCTTGCGGTCTGCTTCCAGAAATGCCGAGTAGCTGTCGATATCCGGATTGCAGCCCTTGCGGATAATCAGTTGTGCATGCGGCAAATCCAGATCCGCGTGTAACTCGGCCCCAGGCGTATCCCGAACGCAATGAACCGGCCACAACGTCTGTTCACCGTAGGGCAACTGAATCACATCGTAGGGTTTGCGGCCAGGGTGGCTGGGTGCAAACGAGGCATGCCCCGCCGGGTGCCAGTCCTGGGCAATGATGACCTGCCTGAACTGGCCACCCAGTTGATTGATCAATGGCACGATCAAGTCGCCTTCGGGCACCGCCAGTTGGCCGCCGGGGATGAAGTCGTTCTGTACGTCGATCACCAGCAGGGCCGTGCGTGAAGCTTGAAGAGATGGATGTGGCATGGGGTGATTCCTCCTTGGAAGTCAGTCGAAAGCATAGTGACGATTGGCGTTATGCGCTAAGCCGGCTTCTCAAGACTTTGGCCATGTCTTCAAGATCCGCCATCGAGTTGTGCCCGATCAGCATCCACGAATGTTCCAGGTCCGCCCAGTAGACGATGTTCATGTTGTGTCGACGTTCTTGGGCAAAATGCCGGCTGCCGCTGTTGGAGCGGGTGACGCACAGCGCCATCGGGCCGTGGACCGGGTCCAGATAGGTGATCTGCGCGATGGGCACGCCGTCGTATTCGAGAATTTGCGCACGCTTGAGGTCCAGGCGCGGCAGGGCCAGTTGCGCTGGCGCCAGGTTCAGGCCCAGACGGGCGTCGATGGTGCGCAGTTGGGCACGTTGGGTTGCCTCGTCGGTGGGCAAGTGTTCCAGGGTTTGCGGCACGTAAAGCGCCATATAGTCAGCCACCAGCCCGCGCCAGTTGGTTTTTTGCTGACTCAACTGCCAGCCGAGGAACAACCGGTCCGCCAGCACTGTGCTCACTACAAGGCCGGCCGCAGCGGCCAGAAACCAGCGCCGATTCAGTGCCGGCCGGGCAGGGCTGGGCAAGGTGTCAAGCATGGCGTGCAAGCGGTCCATCGGTGCTTGCCGTCCCAGTTCATCGTAGGCGTCTTTGAACGGCAGGTTGCTGCGGGCCAGCCATTGCAGGCGCAGGTTGAGCGCCGGATCATCGTTAATGGCGGCGTCGATGCGGGTGCGCTGTTCAGTGTCGAGCTGGTCGTCGAGGTAGGCCACCAACTGTTCATCCGAAAGGATCGTCGGGCGTAGGGGGCGGTCATCGACGTTCTCCAGAGGTAAAGCTCGGTACAGCCTGCAGGGGTGGGTACTCCGCGAGTTTCAGGCGGGCGGTGGCCAGTCGGCTCATGACGGTGCCGATCGGCACTTGCAGCACCTCGGCCACTTCGCGGTAGGACAGGCCTTCGACATAGGCCAGGTACACCGTCTCGCGTTGGGTTTCGGGCAAGGCATCGACGCGCCGGATAACCTGCGCGGCCAGCACATGGGTTTGCGCCGCGTGTTCGCCGTCGAACGACAGCGCCTCGTCGGCATTCACCAAGCCTTGGCCCAGGCGCACACGGCGGGCGCGCACTTCATTGAGCCAGATCGAGTGCAAGATACTCAGCAGCCAGCGGTCCATGCGTGTGCCGGGCACAAACTGCCCGGCCCGTTCGAGCGCCCGCACGCAGGTGGCTTGCACCAGGTCTTCGGCCACATGCCGTTGTCGGGACAGCAGCAAGCCGTAACGCCATAAACGCGCCAGATGCTGGCCCAACTCTGCTCGTATTGCCTGATCGCTGGCGATGGCGACCTCCGTCCGTTCGGTGTGTCAGGTTTTCGATGAATCGTTGATGGCTTCGGCCAGGTCCTGGTATTCCTCGCAGGTGCTGCCACAGATCGATTTGATGTGCTGCAACTGCTCCTGGGCCAGATCGATACGACCTTTGATCACATAAGCCTCACCGAGGTATTCGCGTACTTGCGCATACTGCGGGTCGAGTTTGACCGATTGCAGGTAATAGCCGATGCCTTCGTCGGTGCGGCCCAGTTTACGCGTGGCGTAGCCGCGATAGTTCAGTGCCTTGGCGGTGTTGGGGTTCTTTAGCGTATCGAGCAGGGCCAGGGCTTCTTCGTAACGACCGTCCTTGGCCAGGCGATAGGCATAGTCCACCCGGTCGTTATCAGGTACCAGGCTGCTGGTTTGCAGCACACACTTGTTCGACTTGCTGTCGAACACCTGGCCTTTGGGGCAATTGGGTTTGGCCGGTGCGTCGTCGTCACCGTGGGCGAACGCCTGCGTGCTGGACAGCGCCGCGACCAACAGCAGCGGGGTGGCGAAAACAGCGAAGCGGATATTCATGGGCGACACTCCATTCAAAAAACAGAATTCAAGGGTAGGCATCCATAGAACACCCGGCCTCGGTGTTTTATTCGTTTCAGATCGAATCGCGCTCCGGCAGCATCCGGCGCAATGTGTCGTCGCGCAGGCCGTAATGGTGAACCAGCGCCATCACCGCATGCAGCCCGGCCAGAATCACAATGGCCCAGGCGACCTGTTCATGCAGGCCTCCGAATACCGACTTCATGCTTTTATCGAACGTCATCAGGGTCGGGACATCAAACAGACCAAAGAAGTTGAACGGTTCGGCCTGAGCCCAACGAAACAGGAAACCCAGCACGATCTGACTCAACAGCAGCAGATACAACGCCAGATGCGCGGTTTTCGCCGCAATGCCAATCAGACCTTGATTGACCGCAGGCAAGCGCCGGCCTCGGGACAGGCGCCAGAGCAACCGACCGATGACAATCACTGCCAGCAGGATGCCGCAGGAAATGTGCACCGACTGCAAACCCTTGCGCAGGGGCGTGCCTTTGGCCAATTGATCCCAGATTTGCGAACTGGCGAACAGGAAAATCACCAGCGCGGCGGTCAGCCAGTGCAGCCATATGGTCAGGCGGTCGTAACGTGTCGGCGAATCGAGCTTCAGGCTATTCATCGGTAATCCTCATGGGCGATGGCAGGTGAACACCGCTGTGTGAACAATTATTCATTTCTTTGTGACGGCCTTTGCAGGGAAAGCATTAAGCCAGACGCTATGCTCGACAGCATTGATGTGTATCGGGAGAACTGTCATGAGAGAACACATTCACCATGCCGCCGCCGATGGCTACAAAACCGGCGCCGACACTTACGTGCGTGGCCGCCCGGATTATCCGCCGCAAGTGGCCGATTGGCTAACGGGCACCTTGGGTCTGGATGACGACAAAACCGTGATCGACCTCGGCGCCGGCACCGGCAAGTTCACCGGGCGGCTAGTGGCTACGGGGGCGCAGGTGATCGCCGTGGAACCGGTGCCGCAGATGCTCGAAAAGTTATCTGCCGCCTATCCAGGAGTGCTGGCCGTCAGTGGCACGGCCACCGACTTGCCGGTGCCGGATGCCTCGGTGGACGTGGTGGTCTGCGCCCAGGCCTTCCACTGGTTTGCCAGCCCGGCAGCGCTGACCGAAATTGCCCGGGTGCTCAAGCCGGGCGGCAAGTTGGGCCTGGTGTGGAACCTGCGCGATACCCGGGTGAGCTGGGTGCCAAAACTGGATGCGATCGTCAATGCGCTGGAAGGTGATACCCCGCGTTATTACACCGGTGCCTGGCGGCTGGCTTTTCCGCACGAGGCGTTTGGGCCGTTGCAGGCTCAACATTTCGGTCATGGGCATACGGGTTCGCCCGAGGATGTGATTTTTAATCGGGTGAGATCGACCAGTTTTATCGCCGCACTGCCGCAAGCGCGGCGGGATAAGGTGGACGCACAAATGAAGGCGTTGATTGACAGCGAGCCGGAACTACGCGGCAAGGACGTCATCACCGTGCCTTATGTGACGGCGGCGTTTGTCGCGGTGAAGGGCAGTTGAATCGGCAGTGTGGCCAATCGCGAGCAGGCTCGCTCCCACATTGGATTTTGTGAACGCCACAAATCCCTGCAGGAGCAAAGCTTGCTCGCGAAGGCGTCACTCCAGACACCACAACGCTCCAGCCAGTCCCGCATTTGGCCGAACCACTGCCTTACTCCCACCAGCGATGCCTTGTTATAGTTCGGGCCTCATTTATGTCCGGTAAAGGATCACTGCCATGTCTCAGTACACTGCGTTCACCGTCGAACTCGCCGACAAAATCGCCCATGTGCAGATCAACCGCCCGGACAAGATCAACTCGATGAACGCCGCGTTCTGGAGCGAGATCATCGAGATCTTCCAGTGGATCGACGACACCGACGACGTGCGGGTCGTGGTGCTCAGCGGGGCCGGCAAACACTTTTCCTCCGGCATCGACCTGATGATGCTGGCCGGCGTGGCCAATGAAATGGGCAAGGACGTCGGCCGCAACGCACGCCTGCTGCGCCGCAAGATCCTTTCCCTGCAAGCTTCGTTCAATGCCGTCGACAATTGCCGCAAACCGGTACTCGCTGCCATTCAGGGTTACTGCCTGGGCGGCGCGATCGACCTGATCGCCGCGTGCGACATGCGTTACGCCGCTGAAGACGCGCAATTCTCGATCAAGGAAATCGACATCGGCATGGCCGCCGACGTGGGCACCTTGCAACGCTTGCCGCGGATCATCGGTGACGGCATGCTGCGTGAACTGGCTTACACTGGTCGCCAATTTGGTGCCGAGGAAGCGCGCGGCATGGGCCTGGTCAATCGCGTCTACAGCGATGCTTCCAGCCTGCTTGACGGCGTGATGGGCATTGCCCGCGAGATCGCCGGCAAGTCGCCGATTGCGATTACTGGCACCAAGGAGATGATCAGCTACATGCGCGACCATCGCATCGACGACGGCCTCGAATACGTCGCCACCTGGAACGCCGCCATGCTGCAATCCACCGATTTACGCGTGGCCATGGCCGCCCATATGAGCAAACAGAAACCCGAATTTCTGGACTGATTAAAAATGACTTCACGCTGGACCACCGCAGTACTGGACACCGATCAACCTGGCGGGTGGGCCGTTGCACGCAGCCCCGAAGGCTTTCTGTTCGATGACAATGGCGCGCTGTTCCCACGGGAATGGCTCAAGCGCCAGGACTTGTCGATCCTTGCCGAACACGGCATCGGCCACCTCGATGGCGAACCGGTCTACCTGATCGAGCTGCGCAGCCACAGCGAAGTGCCGGGCTGCAACTGGAAAGGCCTGCGGGCGTTCATGCTGGAAGGCGATCACACGGTGTACCGGATTCTCGGTTACGCCGCGCAGATCGGCACCTGGTACCGCGAACACCGTTTTTGCGGTAACTGCGGGCAGGCGACCACGCAGGTTCCCCGTGAGCGGGCGATGTATTGCGAACCCTGTGATATCCGTTACTACCCACGGATTTCGCCGAGCATGATTGTGCTGGTCACCCGTGGCGATGAAGTATTGCTGGCCCGTTCGCCGCGCTTCGTCACCGGGGTCTACAGCACGCTGGCAGGGTTTGCCGAGCCGGGCGAGTCGGCCGAGGAATGCCTGATTCGCGAGGTCCGCGAAGAAGTACAGATCGAGGTCAGGAATATCCAGTACATGGGCAGCCAGTGCTGGCCGTTCCCGCACTCGATGATGCTGGGCTTCCACGCCGAGTACGCCGGTGGCGAGATCGTCTGTCAGGAGGACGAGATTGAAGACGCCCAGTGGTTCAACATTCACGCGATGCCGCCGTTGCCGGCGTCGCGCTCGATTGCCCGTTACCTGATCGATGTCTACCTGGCGCGGCGCTTAGGCCACGCTGAACCAGTGCTGCCAGGCTAACCGCACGGTCAAGCCCAGCACCACGGTGATGAACACCGGGCGAATGAACTTCGCTCCGCCACTGATGGCGGAGCGTGCGCCGAAGAACGCTCCGACCATCACCGACAGGCCCATGCTCAGGCCGATCACCCAGTCCACTTGCCCGGAAAACACAAACACCGACAGCGCCGCAATGTTGCTGACGAAGTTCATGCTGCGGGCCACACCGCTGGCCTTCACCAGGTCAATGGGGTACATCAGCATGCTGCTGACGGTCCAGAACGCACCCGTGCCGGGGCCGGCCACGCCGTCATAGAAACCGAGGCCGAAGCCTTGGGTCGATTGCCACTTTTTCCTGATCGGCGCGTCGCTGTCCAGTGGCGCTTTCGGCGTGCCACCAAACAACAGGTAGATGCCACAGGCGAAGACAATCACCGGCAGCATCTTGTTCAGCCATTCCGCCGGCAGATAGTGGGCGACCACCGCACCGGTCAGCGCGCCGACCAGGGTACCGATAATGGCGTGCACCCACTGTTTGGGGTGGAACAGCTTGCGGCGGTAGAAGGTGAAACTGGCGGTGGCCGAGCCGAAGGTCGAACTCAGTTTGTTGGTGCCCAGCACCAGGTGCGGCGGCAGGCCGGCGGTCAGCAGGGCAGGTGTGGTCAACAGACCGCCACCGCCGGCAATGGCGTCGATGAAACCGGCAATGAAAGCGACGAAGGCCAGAATGGCCAGGGTGGAGAGGTCAACGCTGAGTTCAAAAGGCATGGAATCGGCTTATTCGGCGGGGTGCAGAAAGTGGGCTGCGGGGAAGGCCGACATCTTACCCATATCCATCTTCTGCGGCGACCCGCCTGGCCTCTTCGCCTACGGGGACGGCGTACAGCCGTTAGATTTTGCGTCCAGGCCCATTGCCGATCTGCCACACAAACGGTGGCTCGGTCCCGTTAATTGCCCAATCCCCAATAATTCGCGCCTTGTAGATCACCGGATTGTGCGACGACACCGTCCGCGCATTGCGCCAATGCCGATCCAGGGATTTACCCTGACGAATATCCGACGCCCCGAGCGCATTGAACAGCTCGCTGGTAGCACGTTGAATCAGTTCCGTCACCACCACTTGAGCCTTGGCCGATTCGATTTCCGCCGCGACATTCGCCGCCCGCTCCAGCACCTCATCACCAGCGAAACGTGACTCGTAAGCGCGCTGTGCCGGTTGTGCGGCTTTTAGCGCGCTGGCTTCGGCGGCATACACCAACGCCGAGATTTCCCCGACCACCTGCTGCACCTGCGAATCCTGGCTGACATGCTGGGCGTTGCCTTGGCTGTAGATGCGTTTGCGCTCGCGCACCTGATGCGCCACATCGCGCAACGCCGCGCGGCCGATCCCGGCGAGGGTCGCCAGCAGCACCAATTGATAGAACGCCGTCTGGTATTTAAAGCGGGTGGCGAAGTCGATGATGTTTTCGGCGTCCACTTCGGCATTGGTAAACCGCGACGTACCACTGCCGGTGGTGCGTTGGCCGAAACCGTCCCAGTCATCGCTCTGCACAATGCCGGGCTGGCGGGTGCGCACCGCGGCAATCACGTCGCCGCCGGTATCGCTGCGCTGGGCGTAGACGTCGATCCAGTCGGAGAAAATGCTGCCGGTGCTGTAGAATTTCTCGCCGTTGAGCCGCCATTGATCGCCGTGGGGCGAGACTTTGGTGATCACATCGCCGATGGCCACGCTGCCGATTTCGGTCCAGGCGCAACCGACGATGTCACCGGCCACGAAGCGTTTGAACCAGATGTCCCGAGCCGGGCCGGGCGCAGCGTTGAGGCGGTCCTCGGCAAACGCGAAATGCCCGCGAAAGGCTTGGGGTACGTTGGAGTCGGCTTCGGCCAGTTCGATCAGCAGTTCGAACAGTTGCGGCACCGAAGCACCGCCGCCGCCATATTCCACCGGGACCCGGATGGCGCCGAAACCGGCTTCCTTGAGCCATTGGATTGGTTCGTAAGGCAGGCTGCGGGTTTGTTCGCGTTCAACGGCACCGGCCGCGATGCGTTCGAAGATCGGCCGAAAGCGCGCGGCCAGCGTCTCATAGTCGGTGCCGGTGGACAGCGGATTGATTACTGGGTGCTCGGTCATGGGACAGTTCCTGGATAGGCAGTAAGCCAGGGCGATTGCACGGTCCATGCCGAAACCCTGAGGCCCGTTATTGCGGGTTGGTGTGGATTTACTTCGTTTACAACTGTTGCCTTGCCAACAGCGCAGCAACAAATTGCCTTAAGAACACTCGGACTAATGTGGGAGCGGGCTTGCTCGCGAAAGCGGTGTGTCAGCCAACAACGATGTTGAATGTTCAACCGCTTTCGCGAGCAAGCCCGCTCCCACAGGGTTCTCGCTCGGCTCAGGACAGAGGTGTCGCAAGCCGCGATTCAGCACTGGCACGGTTGCTGCTCTGGTCCAAGGACTTCCCAAAAGTCCCGAGGACAAGCCTATGAGTCAGCAAGCCGTAAAATTTGCCTATTGGGTGCCGAACGTCAGCGGCGGGCTGGTGGTCAGCAAGATCGAGCAGCGCACCCACTGGGGCATTGATTACAACCGCAAACTGGCGCAACTGGCCGAAGAGGCCGGGTTTGAATACGCCTTGACCCAGATTCGTTTCACCGCCGGTTACGGCGCCGAGTTCCAGCATGAATCGGTTGCTTTCAGCCACGCGCTGCTGGCGGCCACGACCAAACTCAAGGTGATCGCCGCGATCCTGCCCGGTCCGTGGCAACCAGCGCTGGCGGCCAAGCAACTGGCGACCATCGATCAACTGACCAATGGCCGAGTGGCGGTAAACATCGTCAGCGGCTGGTTCAAGGGTGAATTCCAGGCCATTGGCGAACACTGGCTGGAACACGACGAACGCTATCGCCGTTCCGAAGAGTTCATCCGCTCGCTCAAGGGCATCTGGAGCCAGGACCATTTCACCTTTCGCGGCGACTTCTACCGTTTCGACAATTACAGCCTCAAGCCCAAACCACTGGGTCAACCGGAAATCTTCCAGGGCGGCAGTTCCCGTGCCGCCCGGGACATGGCGGCGCGAGTATCGGATTGGTACTTCACCAACGGCAACACCCCGGAAGGCATCAAGGCCCAGGTCGACGACATTCGGAGCAAGGCTGCGGTGAACAATCATTCGGTGAAAGTCGGGGTGAACGCTTTTGTCATTGCCCGTGACACCGAAGAGGAAGCGCGTGCGGTGTTGGCGCAGATCATCGACCAGGCCGACCCGGAAGCGGTGAATGCCTTTGGCGACGCAGCGAAGCAGGCGGGCAGGGCGTCACCGGAAGGCGAGGGCAACTGGGCCAAGTCGACGTTCGAGGACCTGGTGCAGTACAACGACGGCTTCAAGACCAACCTGATCGGCACGCCGCAGCAGATTGCCGAGCGCATCGTGGCATTGAAAGCGGTGGGCGTGGATCTGGTGTTGGCGGGGTTCCTGCACTTCCAGGAAGAAGTGGAGTACTTCGGCAAACGCGTGTTGCCGTTGGTGCGCGAACTTGAGGCCAAGGCCGGCGTAACGCCGCAAGTCGAAGTCGCCTGAACACCACAAATCCCCTGTAGGAGCAGCCTCGTTTCACTCGGCAGCTCCTACAGGGGACGTCATTCCAGGCCGGGGTTTTTACAGGCCGAGATCGGACAGGCCCGGATGATCGTCAGGACGACGCCCCAGCGGCCAGTGGAACTTGCGGTCGCTTTCCTTGATCGGCAGGTCGTTGATGCAGGCGTAACGGTTGAACATCAGGCCTTGCTCATCGAACTCCCAGTTTTCGTTGCCATAAGAGCGGAACCAGTTACCCGAGTCATCGTGCCATTCATAGGCGTAGCGCACGGCGATGCGGTTACCGGTAAAGGCCCAGAGTTCCTTGATCAGTCGGTAATCCAGCTCCTTGGCCCATTTGCGGGTCAGGAAATCCTTGGCTTCTTCGCGGTTGTTGGCGAACTCGGCGCGGTTACGCCATTGGGTGTCCAGGGTGTACGCCAGGGACACGCGCTGCGGCTCCCGGGAGTTCCAGCCGTCTTCGGCCAGGCGAACTTTTTCGATGGCCGATTCACGGGTGAAGGGCGGTAATGGCGGACGGACTTCGGCATTAGATGACATTTAAATGTCTCCTTCTCAAAGTAAAGTTCAAGCACGTTGTCGGGCTTGATTAGGCGGTTACAGGTCCAATAACTTTCGCGCCATGCATTGCGCATTATCGGCGGCACTGTGATCACCCATCACAAGCGCCACGGTAATGGCACCATCGATCAGGATCAGCAGCTGTTTGGCCAATGCCTGCGGGTCGGTAGCGCCATGTTCGGTGCAGAGCTCGCACACGTAGTCGAGCAGTTTCTGTTTATGCTCTTTGGCGACCAGCCGAACCGGGTCTTGCGGGTCGCCGGTTTCGCCGCTGGTGTTAATGAAGGCGCAGCCGCGGAAGCCTTCCGAGTCGAACCAGGCCTTGAGCACGGAAAACAGGTTAAGCAGGCGGCCGGCCGGGGTCGCGGCTTTATCGACTTCAGTCCTGAACCAGAGCATCCAGCGTACATCACGGCGTTGCAGGGCAGCGACGGTGAGCGCCTCCTTGTTGGCGAAGTAGCGGTAGATACTCTTTCTGGAGACGCCCGCGGTTTTCACCAGAAGATCCATGCCGGTGGCGGCGATGCCACTTTTGTAGATCAACTTTTCGGTGACGTCCAGAATGATGTCGCGTGTGTCGCAGCAGGTTATTTCGTTCATGTGGCGAACAGTAGAACGATCGTTCTCCTTGGTCAATATGTTTTTAAAGATCAAAAGATCGCAGCCTTCGGCAGCTCCTACACCGATCTCTGTAGGAGCTGCCGAAGGCTGCGATCTTTTGACCGTAACAAGACCCAAACCCATCCATGGTGTAAGCTCTCGGGTTCTTCGGATTCGACCTTTTTGCGAGCCTTATGCCGTCGCTTTTCAAACGCTCTCTGCTGCCCAAACTGCGCAGTTTTCCGCTGACCGCCGATGCCGTGACCATTCTGTCCGGCGCCGCCGAGTACCGTCGTTGTCTGCTGGAGAAAATCGCCCAGGCGACCCAGCGCATCTATATCGTCGCGCTGTACCTGCAACAGGACGAAGCCGGCCAGGAAATCCTCGATGCCTTGCACGCCGCCAAACTGGCGCGTCCGGAACTGGACGTGGTGGTCGTCGTCGACTGGCTGCGCGCCCAACGTGGCTTGATCGGCGCCGGCAAGCAGCCGGGTAACTCGGCCTGGTATCAGGAAATGACCGGCACTCACGCAAGTGAGGTTCCGGTGTACGGCGTGCCGGTGCAAACCCGCGAGCTGTTCGGCGTACTGCACTTGAAGGGTTTCGTGATCGACGATTGCGTGATCTACAGCGGCGCGAGCCTGAACAACGTTTACCTGCACAAATTCGACAAGTACCGCTACGACCGTTATCACCTGCTACAGAACAGCGCGCTGGCCGATTCGATGCAGCACCTGATCCAGCACGGTCTGATTGCCTCCAAAGCGGTGCATCGCCTCGACCTGCCGAACCTGCCGACCACCCGCAGCCTGCGCAACGACATCGGCGACCTGCGCAGCCGTCTAAAGCACGCGACCTACGACACCACCCAAGGCAGCACCGCCAAAGGTGAGCTGTCGGTCACCCCGTTGCTTGGCGTCGGCAAGAACAATCCGCTGAGCCGGGTGATCTGCGAGTTGATCGCCAGCGCCCAGCATCAGTTGACCATCTGCACGCCGTATTTCAACCTCCCGCTGGCGGTGACCCGGGAAGTCAACCGGGCCCTGGCCCGTGGGGTGAAGATCGACATCATCGTCGGCGACAAGACCGCCAACGACTTCTACATCCCGCCAAGCGAGCCGTTCAAGGTGATCGCCGCACTGCCGTATCTCTACGAGATCAGCTTGCGCCGCTTTGCCAAGCGCCATCAGCACAACATCGACAGCGGCCAGTTGAACCTGCATTTGTGGCGTGATGGCGACAACACCTATCACCTCAAGGGCATGTGGGTCGATCAGCGCTACACCTTGCTGACCGGCAACAACCTCAATCCGCGGGCGTTCCGTCTCGACCTGGAAAACGCCTTGCTGATTGATGACCCGAAAAGCGAACTGATGGAGCCGCGCCGCAAAGAACTGGCGCAGATCTTCGAAAACACCCGACGCATCGAGCGTTACCAGGACCTGGAAACCCTGCCGGAATACCCGGGGCGGTGGCCAAGTTTCTCAAACGGGTGAGTCGAGTGCGGATCGAGCGATTGCTCTACCGGATGTTGTAAGCCCAAAAAGCAAAAGATCGCAGCCTTCGGCAGCTCCTACAGGGGTGTACACCCTCCCAATGTAGGAGCTGCCGAAGGCTGCGATCTTTTCGCAAACAACGCCGATATTCAGTTCAGACCCAGCTTGCCACGCAGCGTCGACAGATCTTCAGCCAAGGTGTTAACCGGGCCAACCAGCGCCTTACGGTCAGCTTCTTTCACTTTGTCATACGTCTCGAAACCGCCGTCCTTGGTTTTGTATTTCGCCAGGATCTTGTTCACAGCCGCAAAGTTCTTGTCGACTTTGGCAACGAACGCTTTGTCTTGCTTCTCGATCTGCGGACGGAACAGGTCGACGATTTTCTTCGCACCGTCAATGTTGCCCTGGAAGTCATACAGGTCGGTGTGACTGTAACGGTCTTCTTCACCGGAGATCTTGGTGGCAGCGACTTCTTCCAGCAGTGCAGCTGCACCGCCAACGACTTTCTCAGGCGGGAAGGTCAGGCCGGCAACGCGAGTTTGCAGGTCTTTGACGTCATTGTTCAGCTTGTCAGCCAGCGCGCCCAGGTCCTTGGTGCTCTTTTCCGAGAACAGGGTGTATTCGATACGGTGGAAACCGGTGAAGTCTTCGGCTTTCACGCCTTTTTCGTGGTCGTCGACACGCGAATCGATGGACGCATCCAGGTCACTGAACAGCTCGGCAATCGGCTCGATCGACTCGTAGTAAACGCGGGTCGGTGCGTAAAGCTTTTGTGCGGTGGCCAGGTCGCCTTTTTTCACTGCATCAGTGAACTGTTGGGTGTGGCTGCCCAGTTGGTCCAGTTGTTCGGTGACGTAGATCTTGTAGTCCGAGACCGGTCCCACCAGATCCAGCGGCGCCGTCGCCGCGAAAGCCGAAAACGGGGTGTTGAGCAAGCCAAGGGTCAGCAGTAAAGCGAGTGGCGACTTTTTCATGGGACGGTTCCGTGGGGGTTGTTGTGGTCTTTTGTGGTTTGTTATTTGCGTCAAGCAGTGGTTTTTGGGTGCGTAGCATTCAGCAGCGAGCGACCGATAAAGTCCTTGTCGCCCGTCACACCCGGCAAAGTGAAGAAGTACCCGCCGCCCACCGGCTTCAGGTATTCCTCCAGCGGTTCGCCGTTGAGTCGGGTTTGTACGGTGATGAAGCCTTTTTGCAGGTCGGCCTGATAGCAGATGAACAGCAGGCCCATTTCGAGCTGGCCGTTCTTGTTCACGCCGTTGGAGTAGTTGAACGGCCGGCGCAGGATCAGGTTGGCCTGGGTTTCGGCGGTGCGCGGGTTGGCCAGGCGAATGTGCGCGTCGAGCTTGGTCAGCTTGCCTTCAGGGTCCCTGGCGTAGTCCGGGACTTCGGTTTCATGTTGGCCGCCCATGGGCGCGCCGGTACTCTTGACCCGGCCGAGAATGCTTTGCTGTTCCTGCAGCGGTGTGCGATCCCAGCGTTCGACGAAGTTGCGGATGATCCGCACCGCTTGGTAGCTGCCGTTCGCGGCCCAGGCCGGTTCATCGCTGCCAGGCTGGACCCAGACAATGGCGTCCATGGCTTTGCCGTCGTTGGAGTCGGGGTTGGCCGAGCCATCGCGAAAACCGAGGAAGTTACGCGCGCTCTGCGCCGGTACACCTGGTTTCGCCGGGGCTTGCGGCGGTACGCTGCCTTCCTGTTTCCAACGCACCAGCAGCAGGTCTGGCAGGTTTTTCACGATGTCGCGCAGGGCGTGGATGTTGGTGTCGGTGGTGTTGGAGCAGAACTGCAAGCTCAAGTCACCGTGGCAGCAATCGGCTTCCAGGGCATCGTTGGGGAAACCGACCATGCGGATCAGTCGCTTGGGTTTGGCGCTGGCCAGGCCAAAGCGCTCGTCGAACAACGACTCGCCGACCGACACGGTAATCGTCAGGTTGTCCGGTGTGACCACCGGGCCAAGAATCCCTGAATCCACCGGCGGCAGCTTCGGATCAACCTGCGTGACTTCGCCGCCCTTCATCAGGAACGCGATGCGTTCGTTGAGGGTGCGGAACAACCGCTCCAAGTCTTCACGATCGCTGGCCAACACATCGAACGACACCAGCATGCCCGACGCGGGGCGCGGGGTGGTGATGCCGGTCTGGTGCTTGCCATGGAAATCGTGGCGGTCTTCGGTCTTGTCGCTGCTCGGTGCTTCGGTCACTTGCGCAGGGCTGGCGGCGGCCATCGCCGGGCAGCTCAATGCACTGCCGGCCAATGCGACACCGGCGGCGCCCATGCCCATTAATACGCGGCGACGCTGGGCGGAAAACTGTTCTGAATCGGTCATATAAAAGGCGTCTTCTTACAGGCCGGAAAGGCCAAGGGCGGGATCGATTCCATCGAGTACATCGGCCAGAGCCTTGGCCTTGTCAGCAATCTGTTTGCGCTGCTCGGCGCTGACCGTGTCGTAGCTGGCGTAGCCAACCTTGACCTTGAAGCCGTCGAGTTCGACGTCGAAAGCGGTGAGGGCGGCGTCGATTTTCGGCAGTAAGTCGGCGGCGGACTTGGCCAGCAATGGCCGCAGCAGGTCGACGACTTTGCGTGCAACATCGAGGTTGGCGGCAAAACCGTTGAGGTCGGTATGGCTGTAACGTTCTTCTTCACCGCTGCTGGCGCGCACTTCGGCGATGCTGTTGAGGTTGCGCACCACAATGCTCACCAATTGCTCCGGCGGCAGCGACTGGACGAGCAATTGCTGTTTGAGCGTGGTGATGTCGATGATCAATTGCACGGCCACCGGCGCCAGGGCGTCGAGTTTGCGTTGCTGGAACAGCGCGTATTCGAGGCGGTGGAAGCCGACGAAGGCCGGATCCCGTTCGCGCTTTTCGAAGTAATCGGCGCGGGCGTTGACCGGATTGTCCAGCTCCGCCAGGCGCTGGGCGGCCGGGGCGATCCGTTGGTAAGCGGCGCGGGCCGGCACATAAAGAGCCTGGGCCTGGCTCAGATCGCCGGCTTCGATGGCTTGCTCAAGGGCCGTCACGGCTTTGATCAGCGCGCTGCTCTGGCTGTTCAGGTACACACGGAATTCCGACAGCGGACCAATAAACGCGAGCATCGATGGGCGCGCCCTGGCGGCGGCATCGGAGGCGGCAGTCGGGGTCACGTGCAAGATGCCGCGCGGGTTACTCAATAAGCCGCAGGTGATCGCGTAGTCGCCGGGCGCCAGGTTGGCATTAATCACCTGGCTCAGGCCGGGCGCAATGTTTTCCCGTTCTTCGAGCACCAGCACACCGTCGAGGATTTCCCATTCCACGGCACGGTCCGAGCGGTTGACGATGCGGAAACTGCTGCGGCCGGCCGGGACCGTCAGCGCATTCGGTTCGCAACTTTTAGGGTGAATGTTCACCACCACTTCGTCATGGTTGGTCTGGCGCTTGGCGGCGGCCATTTTCGAGGCGTAGTAGAACAGGCCACCGGCGGCGATCATCACGATCACCGAACCGGCCACCGCCCAGCGCAACGCGCGGGGAGGGGAAGCCACGGGAGGAGTAGGCGTTGACATGAAAGCCCTTACTGGCTGGAAACGGAAGATGATTGCTTGGCGGGCGCGGCAGCCGGGAGGAAGAACATCACCAGCGCCACCACCAGATAAATCAGATACGCCCCGAGGGAGCTGACGGTCGGCGCGTCCTGGTAACCGAACATGCCGGCCAGCACCGAGCCCAGCGAGCCGTCCATCGGCAGCGTGGCGCTGAAGTCGAAGAGCACGGTTTGCAGGTGATTCCAGACGCCCGCTTCATGCAGCGCTTGCACCGAGTTGGAGAGGATGCCGGCGGCGACCACCAGAATGAACAAGCCGGTCCAGCGGAAAAACGCGCCGAGGTTCAGGCGCATGCTGCCGGTGTAGATCAGGAAACCAACGATGATCGCCAGGATCAGGCCGAGCAGGGCGCCGATCGGTGCGGCCGGCCCTTCACTCTGCTGGAACACCGCGAGCAGGAAGAACACCGTTTCCAGACCTTCCCGGGCCACGGCGAAAAACACCATGGCGATCAGCGCGGTGACCTGGTGCCTGGAGCCGGCCAAGGCGTGATCGAGAGAGACGTGCAGGGAATGCTTGATCGAACGCGCGACTTTGCGCATCCAGAACACCATCGAACTGAGGATGCCGACAGCCACCAAACCGACGATGCCTTCGAACAGTTCCTGTTGTTTCTGCGGGAATTCGGCGCTCATGAGTTCCAGGCCACCACCGACCAGCAAGGCCAGCGCAGCGGCGAGGAACACGCCGATCCACACGGCAGGCATCCACTGGCCGCGGCCGGTTTGCTTGAGGTAGCTGGCGATGATGCCAACGATCAGCGCGGCTTCAATGCCTTCGCGCAGCATGATCAGAAAGGGAACAAGCATTCAGCACCGTGGTGTTGTTAGAGAGGATGCTAATTTGTAACATAATGACACTCATTCTCAAACAAGTCTGATTGACTTTTATCTGAACCTAAGCTGAACGGCTCAAAAGATCACCTCGTGTTGTAGGAGCAAGGCTTGCCCGCGATGAACGATGACGCGGTCCGACAGCAGGACCGCATCGCCTCAATCGCGGGCAAGCCTTGCTCCTACGGAATTGATGCACCGTGCGCTAATATGCCGCGACACAAATAGAACAAGGCTCACCCCGCTCAATGTCGGAAAAAGACACCATCGCCATTCAACTGGTGCGCGAAGCATTGTTGCAAAGCTGTGCTCCAGGCGCGGTCACCGAAGAGGTGTTGCACAAGGTCGGCATCGATCCGGCGCTGTTGAACTCGCCCGACGCCCGAGTCCCGGCCACCGCGTATGCACGGTTGTGGCGTCTGCTGGCCCGGCGCGGAGACGATGAGTTTTTCGGCATGGACCCACGCCAGCTCAAATCCGGCAGCCTGGAATTTCTCTGCCGCTGCGCCATGGTCCAGCCGAATCTGGCTGCCGGCCTGACCTCGGGCCTGAGCTTTCTGTCGCTGATGCTCGAACACCTGCCAGCGCAACTGGTGCGCCAGCAAAGCCTGGCCGAAATCGTCTTGCTGGAAGATGAGCAGGACCCGTGCCGGGCCTTTGCCTATTTCACCTACTGGATGATTGTCCATGGCGTCGCCTGTTGGCTGGCGGGGCGCAGGATTCCGATTCTGGCCATCGAACTGCGCTGTCCGGCGCCGGATTTTTGCGATGACTATCAGGTGATGTTTTCCGAGAACCTGCGCTTCGACCGCCCGCGCACGCGGATGATTTTCGCCGCTGATTACCTGGACTTGCCGATCAAGCGCAGCCCGGAAGAACTTAAACGGTTCCTGGCCCATGCTCCGGCCAATATCCTGGTCAAATACCGCGCCCCGGAAAGCCTGGCCAGCCGGATCAAACACGACCTGCGGCAACTGCCCGCCGAGCAATGGCCGGAAACCGAGGCTTTGGCCCAGCAACTGTGCATGTCGGCCTCGACCCTGAGGCGGCGTCTGGCTGAAGAAGGGCAGACCTGGCAGGGGCTGAAGGACAGCGTGCGCAAGGAGTTGGCCATCGTTTGGCTGGCCGAACCTTCGATCAGCTTTGCCGAGATTGCGGCGCGACTGGGGTTTGCCGATACGAGTTCGTTCTATAAGGCGTTTCGCAAGTGGTCGGGGACCAATCCGGGGCATTACCGGTGTTTGATTCTTAACGAGGCGAACTAACGGAGTTCGTCCCCCGTAGGAGCTGCCGAAGGCTGCGATCTCTTGATCTTGTTTTAAGGTCAAGATCAAGAGATCGCAGCCTTCGGCAGCTCCTACATGAAGCCCGTAGATATCGATCTTGGCCAAACCAGTCACGCAACTTGATAGCTTTGACCATTGCCCCACTCACCGCGCAGAGTGAGTATTCCTGTGTTAATTACGGTTCCCCCAACCTAATAAAAATACAGAGGGATTCTGGCAATGCGCGATTACTTGTCTGCTACATCGCAGTTCGATTATCTGCACACCGTGGAGGCCGCACTCGCCGGCGATTTGACCGCGCTTAACGCCTGCGTCGAATGTTGCGACCGTCACGCGTTGCCAGGTCGCATCGCGCTGTTCTGGGAGGGTCGCGACGGCGCAAGCGCGACATTCACCTTCAGCGATTTGCAGGACAAGGCTGCGCGTTTCGCCAATTTTCTCCTGGCCCAGGGCGTGCAGAAGGGCGACAAGGTTGCCGGCCTGCTGCCACGCAACATTGAATTGCTGATCACCGTGTTCGCCACCTGGCGCATCGGCGCGGTCTATCAGCCGCTGTTTACCGCATTCGGCCCGAAAGCCATCGAACACCGCTTGAACAGCTCCGATGCCAAAGTGGTCGTGACTGACGCGGTCAATCGTTCGAAACTCGCTGAAGTCGCCGATTGCCCAACCATCGTCACCGTTGGCGGCGCCAAAGGGCAGGGGATCGTCCGTGGCGACTACAGCTTCTGGGCCGAACAGGCCAATTATTCTTCCGTGTGTGAACCGGTACTGCTGAGCGGTGAAGACCCGTTCCTGCTGATGTTCACCTCGGGCACGACCGGCCCGTCGAAAGCACTGTCGGTTCCGCTTAAAGCCATCGTCGCCTTCCAGAGTTACACCCGCGACGCCGTGGATTTGCGCCCGGAAGATGCATTCTGGAACGTTGCCGATCCGGGCTGGGCCTACGGCATCTACTTCGGCGTGACCGGGCCGATGTCGATGGGGCACCCGATCACCTTCTACGATGGTCCGTTCACCCTCGAAAGCACCTGCCGGGTGATCAACAAATACAACATCACCAACCTGACCGGCTCGCCGACCGCTTACCGCCTGCTGATAGCCGGTGGCAACGAATTCGCTCGCTCGATCAAAGGCAAGCTGCGCATCGTCAGCAGCGCTGGCGAGCCGCTGAACCCGGAAGTAATCCGCTGGTTCGCCGACAACCTCGACGTGGTTATCCACGACCACTACGGCCAGACCGAGCTCGGCATGGTCCTGTGCAACCACCACGGCCTGGAGCATCCGATCCACATGGGCGCCGCCGGTTTTGCCTCGCCGGGCCATCGGATTGTGGTGCTCGACGATGGCTACAACGAACTGAGCGTCGGCCAGCCGGGCATTCTGGCCATCGACCGCACCCAGTCGCCGATGTGCTGGTTCAACGGCTATGAAGGCGCGCCGACCAAAGCCTTTGTCGGCAACTATTACCTGAGCGGCGACACCGTCGAGTGGAACCCGGACGGCAGCATCAGCTTCGTCGGCCGTAGCGACGACGTAATCACCACTTCCGGCTACCGCGTAGGCCCGTTCGACGTGGAAAGTGCGTTGATCGAACACCCGGCTGTGATCGAAGCGGCGGTGGTCGGCAAGCCCGACCCGGAGCGCACCGAACTGGTGAAAGCCTTCGTGGTAATTGGCGAGCAATACCGCGCCACGCCGGAACTGGCCGAAGAACTGCGCCAACACGTGCGCAAGCGCCTGGCCGCGCACACGTACCCCCGTGAAATAGAATTTGTCAGTGAATTGCCGAAAACCCCAAGCGGCAAATTGCAGCGCTTTATCTTGCGCAACCAGGAAATCGCCAAGGCACAAGAGGCCGCGGCTCACAAAGCTTCTGCTTGAATCGAAGGACACAATGATGCAGATCGAAAACAAGGTTTTTCTCGTCACCGGCGGTGCGTCGGGCCTCGGTGCCGCCACCGCTGAAATGCTGGTGGCCGCCGGTGCCAAGGTGATGCTGGTGGACATGAACGCCGAGGCCGTCGCGGCTCAGGCTGTACGTCTCGGCGCACACAGCGTCGTGGCGGACATCAGCAACGAAGCCGCTGCCGAAGCCGCCGTCGCCGCGACAGTGAAAGCCTTTGGCGGCCTGCATGGTCTGGTGAACTGCGCCGGCATCGTCCGTGGCGAGAAGATCCTCGGCAAGACCGGCCCGCACGCCTTGGCCAGTTTCAGCCAGGTGATCAACGTCAACCTGATCGGCAGCTTCAACATGCTGCGCCTGGCCGCTGCGGCCATTGCTGAAACGGAAGCGGACGTCGATGGCGAGCGCGGCGTGATCATCAACACCGCGTCGGCGGCGGCCTACGACGGGCAGATTGGCCAGGCGGCATATGCCGCGTCCAAAGGCGCGATTGTCAGCCTGACCTTGCCCGCTGCCCGTGAACTGGCGCGCTTCGGCATCCGCGTGATGACCATCGCCCCGGGCATCTTCGAAACCCCGATGATGGCCGGCATGACCCCGGAGGTCCGCGCGTCCCTGGCTGCTGGCGTACCGTTCCCGCCGCGTCTGGGCAAGCCGGGCGAGTATGCCGCGCTGGTCAGGCATATCATTGAAAACAGCATGCTCAACGGCGAGGTGATCCGTCTCGACGGTGCCTTGCGTATGGCCGCCAAGTAAGGAGCAATTGTCATGAGCCTTTCCAACGATCCGATTGTTATTGTCAGCGCCGTCCGCACCCCGATGGGCGGCTTCCAGGGCGAACTGAAAAGCCTGACCGCACCGCAACTCGGCGCCGCCGCGATTAAAGCCGCCGTCGAGCGTGCCGGTGTGGCGCCTGATGCGGTTGAAGAAGTGTTGTTCGGCTGCGTGCTGTCCGCAGGTTTAGGCCAGGCCCCGGCACGTCAGGCCGCACTGGGCGCAGGCCTGGATAAATCGACCCGCTGCACCACCCTGAACAAGATGTGCGGCTCGGGGATGGAAGCGACCATTCTGGCCCACGACATGCTGGTCGCCGGCAGCGCCGACGTGGTGGTCTGCGGTGGCATGGAAAGCATGTCCAGCGCGCCGTACCTGCTGGACCGTGCTCGCAGCGGTTATCGCATGGGCCACGGCCGGGTGCTCGATCACATGTTCCTCGATGGCCTGGAAGATGCCTACGACAAGGGCCGCCTGATGGGGACCTTCGCCGAAGATTGCGCCGAGGCCAACGGTTTCACCCGTGAAGCCCAGGATGCGTTTGCGATCGCTTCGACGACTCGCGCCCAACAAGCGATCAAGGACGGCAACTTCAAGGCTGAAATCGTGCCGGTGACCGTCACCGTCGGCAAAGAACAGGTGCTGATCAGCAATGACGAACAGCCACCGAAAGCCAAACTCGACAAGATCGCCTCGCTGAAACCGGCGTTCCGCGAGGGTGGCACTGTCACGGCGGCCAACTCCAGCTCAATCTCCGACGGCGCGGCGGCATTGGTGTTGATGCGTCGATCCGAAGCGCAGAAGCGCAGCCTCAAGCCATTGGCGGTGATTCACGGCCACGCCGCGTTTGCCGATACGCCGGGCCTTTTCCCGGTGGCACCGGTGGGTGCGATCAAGAGGCTTATGAAGAAAACCGGCTGGTCCCTGGACGAAGTCGAGTTGTTCGAGGTGAACGAAGCGTTCGCCGTGGTCAGTCTGGTGACCATGAGCAAATTGGAAATCCCCCACGAGAAGGTCAACGTCCACGGCGGCGCCTGCGCGTTGGGCCACCCGATTGGTGCGTCCGGTGCGCGAATCCTCGTGACGTTGCTCTCGGCCCTGCGCCAGAAAGGCCTGACACGCGGCGTTGCAGCGATCTGCATTGGCGGCGGTGAAGCCACGGCCATGGCCGTGGAATGCCTGTATTGATGCTGCCCCCCTGTAGGAGCATGGCTTGCCCGCGATGGCTATCTCAAGGGCGCCATCGCGGGCAAGCCATGCTCCTACAAGAGCAGGGTGCATTCAGGCTCATTTTTAAGGATTCAGCATGATTCCCAATGACGAACAACTGCAGATCAGCGAAGCGGCCCGGCAATTCGCCCAGGAACGGCTGAAACCGTTCGCCGCCGAATGGGACCGCGAGCATCGTTTCCCGAAAGAAGCCATCGGCGAAATGGCCGAGCTGGGCTTCTTCGGCATGCTGGTGCCGGAAGAGTGGGGCGGTTGCGACACCGGTTACCTGGCGTACGCCATGGCCCTGGAAGAAATCGCTGCGGGCGACGGCGCGTGCTCGACGATCATGAGCGTGCACAACTCGGTGGGTTGCGTGCCGATCCTCAAATACGGCACCGACGATCAGAAGGAGCGCTTCCTAAAACCACTGGCCAGCGGCTCGATGCTCGGCGCCTTTGCGTTGACCGAACCGCAAGCAGGCTCCGACGCCAGTGGCCTGAAAACCCGCGCCCGGCTGGAAGGCGATCACTACGTACTCAACGGCTGCAAACAGTTCATCACCTCCGGGCAGAACGCCGGGGTGGTGATTGTCTTCGCCGTCACTGACCCGAGTGCCGGCAAACGCGGGATCACCGCACTGATCGTGCCCACCGATTCGCCGGGTTACAAAGTCGCGCGGGTCGAGGACAAACTCGGCCAGCACGCTTCCGATACTTGCCAGATTCTCTTCGACGACGTGAAGGTCCCGGTGGCCAACCGCTTGGGTGAGGAGGGCGAAGGTTACCGAATCGCCCTGGCCAACCTTGAAGGTGGCCGTGTCGGCATCGCCTCGCAATCGGTGGGCATGGCCCGCGCCGCGTTCGAAGCCGCCCGTGACTACGCCCGCGAGCGCGAGAGTTTCGGCAAACCGATCATCGAACATCAAGCTGTCGCGTTCCGCCTGGCGGACATGGCGACCCAAATCGCCGTCGCCCGGCAGATGGTGCATTACGCTGCCGCGTTGCGTGACAGCGGCAAACCGGCCTTGGTCGAAGCCTCGATGGCCAAGCTGTTCGCCTCGGAAATGGCCGAGAAGGTTTGCTCCGCCGCGTTGCAAACCCTGGGCGGTTACGGTTACCTGAACGACTTTCCGCTGGAGCGGATCTACCGCGACGTGCGGGTGTGCCAGATCTACGAAGGCACCAGCGATATCCAGCGCATGGTAATTTCGCGCAATCTTTGAGAGGACCCCCGTAGGAGCTGCCGAGTGAAACGAGGCTGCGATCTTTTGATCTTGATCTTAAAAACAAGATCAAAAGATCGCAGCCTCGTTTCACTCGGCAGCTCCACAGAGATCGAGCCTTATGCAAAACAGGAGTTATTTATGAGCTACGAAACGATTTTGCTGGAAACCCATGGTCGTGTAGGCCTGATTACCCTCAACCGTCCGCAAGCCTTGAACGCGTTGAACGCGCTGATCGTCAGTGAACTGAACCACGCCCTCGATGGCCTGGAAGCAGATTCGAACATCGGCTGCATCGTGCTGACCGGCTCGAAAAAAGCCTTCGCCGCCGGTGCCGACATCAAGGAAATGGCGGAGCTGACCTACCCGCAAATCTACCTCGACGACCTGTTCAGCGACAGCGATCGCGTGGCCAACCGCCGCAAGCCGATCATCGCCGCGGTCAACGGCTTCGCCCTCGGCGGTGGCTGTGAACTGGCGCTGATGTGCGACTTTATCCTGGCCGGCGATAACGCGAAATTTGGCCAGCCGGAAATCAACCTCGGCGTGCTGCCGGGCATGGGCGGCACCCAACGCCTGACCCGCGCCGTGGGCAAGGCCAAGGCCATGGAAATGTGCCTCAGCGGCCGCCTGATCGATGCGGTGGAAGCGGAGCGTTGCGGGATTGTCGCGCGGATCGTGCCGGCGGATGAGTTGCTGGAAGAAGCGCTGAAAGTCGCGGCGCTGATTGCCAGGAAGTCGTTGCCGATTGCGATGATGGTCAAGGAAAGCGTGAACCGGGCGTTTGAAGTCAGCCTGTCAGAAGGCGTGCGCTTTGAACGTCGGGTGTTCCATGCGGCGTTTGCGACGCAGGACCAGAAGGAAGGGATGGCGGCGTTTATCGCCAAGCGTGAGGCCGAGTTCCAAGGCAAGTAATTCGTCTGCTACCAAAAGATCGCAGCCTGCGGCAGCTCCTACGGGTTCGCGTTCAATCCCGCTCATCGGGGTGAACGCGGTCCTTGTAGGAGCTGCCGAAGGCTGCGATCTTTGCTTTTAAATCAGGTAATTCTTGAGTTCGCGGGCAATCACCATCCGCTGTATCTCGCTCGACCCTTCATAAATCTGGGTAATCCGTGCATCCCGGTAGTAACGCTCCACCGGGTAATCCTCCAGATACCCATACCCGCCATGAATCTGCATCGCCGAAGAACAGACCTTCTCGGCCATTTCCGACGCAAACAATTTGGCCTGTGAAGCCTCCGACAGACACGGCTTGCCGGCACTGCGCAACCGCGCAGCATGCAGGATCAGCAAGCGTGCGGCGTTCAACCGCGTGTGCATGTCCGCCAGCATATTGGCAATGCTCTGGTGTTCATTGATCGGCTTGCCGAACTGCACCCGATCCCTGGAATAGGCCAGCGCCGCTTCAAACGCCGCCCGCGCAATGCCCAACGCTTGCGCGGCGATGCCGATGCGGCCGCCTTCGAGGTTGGAGAGGGCGATGGCCAGGCCTTTGCCGCGATCACCCAGCAGGTTGGCTTCGGGGATCGTGCAATTGCTCAGGGTCACCGCGCAGGTATCGGAGGCGCGAATGCCCATTTTGTGTTCAGTGCGATCAACGATAAAACCAGCGGTATCGGTCGGCACCAGGAACGCCGAGATGCCTTTCTTGCCCAGGTCCGGATCGGTCACGGCAAACACAATCGCCAGTTTCGCCCGCTTGCCGTTGCTGACGAATTGCTTGGCGCCATTGATCACCCACTGGCCATCCCGCAGTTCGGCGCGGGTGCGCAGGTTGTGGGCTTCGGAACCGGCTTGCGGTTCGGTCAGGCAAAAGCAGCCGATGGCCTGACCGCTGGCCAGGTCCGGCAACCAGGTTTTTTCTGCTCTTCAGTGCCGTAATTGAGCACCGGCCCGCAACCCACGGAGTTGTGGATGCTCATCAACGCGCCAGTAGCGCCGTCGCCCGCCGAAATCTCTTCTACGGCCAAGGCGTAGGCGACGTAATCAACATAGGTGCCGCCCCACTCCTCGGGCACCACCATGCCCAGCAGGCCCAGTTCACCCATCTTCGCCACCAGAGCGTCATCGATCCAGCCAGCCTTTTCCCAGGCTTGCGCGTGGGGCGCGATTTCGCCACGGGCAAAATCCGGGCCATGTCGCGGATCATCACTTGCTCTTCGCTCAATTCGATATCGTGCATGGCTCAGCTCCCGCTCTGCTCAAAACCTGTGAAGAAACTCTCGACGTGCTCGGCGTGCAACGCCTGCAGGGTCGGCGGGTTCCAGCGCGGGTTCTTGTCTTTGTCGATCAGCAAGGCGCGCACGCCTTCGATCAGGTCGCCGCGCTCGAACCACTGGCGGTCCAGGTGCAGCTCCAGGGCAAAGCATTGTTCAAGGCTCAAGTGGCGACCGCGACGGAGCATTTCCAGGGTCACGCCCATGGCCAGCGGCGAACGGCTTTCCAGCAGATCGGCGGTGGTTTTCGCCCACTCGTGGCTGTCGGCGACGGTCACTTCGCGCAGTTGTTCCACCATACTCGCCACGTCCGGCAGGGCGAAGAAGTGGTCGATGGCCGGGCGCAGCGCAATCAATGGCGCGTCAGGCAGTTGCTGTGCGGCGAGTTTGGCCAGCACACCTTGCAGGTCCTTGAGTGGTGTTTCGTGCCATTGGAGGTGATCGAGTTGCTCGTCCAGGGTGCCAAGTTTGTCGCTTTCCAGGTACCAGTCGGCCAAGCCGCAATACAGCGCATCGGCGGCGCGGATCTGCACGCCGCTGACACCGAGGTATATCCCCAGTTCGCCAGGAATCCGCGGCAGGAAGTAGCTGCCGCCAACGTCCGGGAAGTAACCGATGGCCACTTCCGGCATCGCCAGGCGACTGCACTCGGTCACCACCCGCATATCCGCGCCTTGCACCAGGCCCATGCCGCCGCCCAGAACAAAGCCGTCCATCAAGGCGAGGACCGGTTTGCAGTAATTGTGGATAGCGAGGTCCAGGGCGTATTCCTCGACGAAGAAGTCTGCGTGCAGGGTGTCGCCGTTTTTATAACTGTCGTACAGCGAGCGGATGTCGCCACCGGCACAGAAAGCTTTCTCACCAGCGCCGCGCAGCACCACCGCGTTGACCTGTGAATCCTCGGCCCAGGCGTCGAGCTGGTTCTGCAGGCGGCGGACCATGTCCAGGGTGAGGGCGTTGAGGCCGGCGGGGCGATTGAGGGTCAGGTGACCGATGTGGTTGCGAACCTCGGCCAGCACTTCGTTTGCCGTGGCGTCCCTGGCTTGAGCCTGCGGAGATGAAACCTGAGCAGTCATCGATAACTCCCTGCTTTTATTGTTCTTTATAGAGAAGCTCGCGCGCGTTGCGCGCGAGCAATGCTGGATCGTATCAGTGCAAATTTGTGATGTACAACCCGGATAACTGCAGGTTGTGTATGCATTTTTACCTTAAGGCAAGATCAAAAGATCGCAGCCTTCGGCAGCTCCTACAGGTTAGGTGTTCGCACGTAATAATGTGGCGAATGCTGATCCCGTAGGAGCTGCCGAAGGCTGCGATCTTTGATCTTCGGCACCCACGACCGATTCGGCTGCCAATGCCCCTCGTTCAGCACACTTAAGCTGTCTGAACAAGGACTTACGACACCTGACCCACCCCGGCAATTGGCATTCTGGCGTCCCTGCCCATAAAAGCGGCCTGGCCGCGATAACTCCAAATAATCCGGGACTCTAGAAGATGAAGATCAAATGGCTGACCTTGCCGGCATTGGCTTTGCTGTGCTGCACCACCGGCGCCAACGCCAAAGAATGGAAAGAGCTGCGTTTCGGCGTCAACCCAAGCTACCCACCCTTTGAATCGACCACCGCTGATGGCGGCGTGCAAGGCTTTGGCGTGGATCTGGGCAATGCGATCTGCGCCGAGTTGAAGCTGACCTGCGTCTGGGTCAGCAATGACTTCGACGGGCTGATCCCGGCGCTGAAGGCCGGCAAGTTCGACGCCATCGAATCGTCGATGACCGTCACCGAAGCGCGCAAGAAACAGATCGACTTCACCGATCGTTTGTACGCCGGTCCGACCGCCATTGTCACCCGCAAGGATTCCGGCTTGCTGCCGACTGCCGAGTCGCTGCGCGGAAAAACCATCGGCTATATGCAGGGCACCATCCAGGAAACCTACGCCCGGGCCAAACTGGCACCTGGCGGCGTGAAACTGCGCGCTTACCAGAATCAGGATCAGGTCTACGCCGACCTGGTGTTCGGGCGCCTCGACGCGTCGATCCAGGACAAGATGCAAGCGCAAATGAGCTTTCTGACTTCACCTCAAGGTGCTGACTTCAAGAACAGCGAAGGCATCAGCGACCCGTTGGTGCCGTCGGACATCGCCATCGGCATCCGCAAGGACAACGAAGAACTCAAAGGCATGCTCAATGCCGCCATCAAGGCCCTGCACGACAAGGGCATCTACGCACAGATCCAGCAGAAGCATTTCGGCGATCTGGACCTCTACAACAACTGATCCTCGCGCCCCGAGCGCTGTGCCGAAGTAACCGGCGCAGCGCTTCAACGTGGGCGCCTCAAGACAGGTGACTGGCGTGAATTCCTTCCTGAATCTGATCGGGCTCGATGTTTCGGCCCTGCAAGGCTATGGCCCATTGTTGCTGCACGGCACCTGGGTCACCCTGAAATTATCGGCGCTGTCGCTGTTGGTGAGCATGGCGTTAGGGCTACTCGGGGCGGCGGCCAAGCTGTCGCCGCTCAAGTTGTTGAACCTGCCGGCGACGTTTTACACGACGCTGATCCGTGGCGTGCCGGACCTGGTGCTGATGCTGTTGATTTTCTACAGCCTGCAAGGCTGGCTCAGCAGCCTGACCGAAGCGATGGGCTGGCCGTACATGGAAATCGATCCGTTCGTGGCCGGGATCGTCACCCTCGGTTTTATCTACGGCGCGTATTTTACCGAGACCTTTCGCGGCGCAATCCTCAGCGTGCCTCGTGGCCAGCAGGAGGCTGCGGCGTGTTTCGGTTTGAACCGCTGGCAGCGTTTCCGCTTTGTGGTGTTCCCGCAAATGATGCGGTTCGCCTTGCCGAGCCTGGGCAACAACTGGCTGGTGCTGCTCAAGGCCACGGCGCTGGTGTCGATCATCGGGCTGTCGGACCTGGTCAAAGTCGCCCAAGAGGCGGGCAAGAGCACCTTTAACATGCTCGATTTCCTGCTGCTGGCGGCGGCGCTGTACTTGCTGATCAGCAGCGCCTCGAACTATGTCCTGCGGGTGCTGGAGCGCCACTATAACCAAGGCGTGCGGGGGATGGCGCGATGATCGAGTTGATTGCCGAATACTGGAAACCCTTTCTGTTCAGCGACGGCTACAGCCTGACCGGGTTGACCATGACCTTGTGGTTGCTGGTGGCGAGCATCGTGATGGGGTTCTTCCTGTCGTTGCCGCTGGCAATCCTGCGCACCTCGCGCTGGGGCCTGTTGCGCTGGCCGGTTCAACTGTTCACTTACGTGTTTCGCGGCACGCCGCTGTATATCCAGTTGCTGATTTGCTACAGCGGGATCTATGGCATCGCGGTGGTGCGTTCGCAACCGTTGCTCGAAGCGTTTTTCCGCGACGCGATGAATTGCACCTTGCTGGCGTTCACCCTCAACACCTGCGCCTACACCGTGGAAATTTTCGCCGGGGCGATCCGCAGCATTCCCTACGGTGAAATCGAGGCTGCCCACGCCTATGGCTTGAGTGGCTGGCGCTTGTATCTGCGGCTGATCCTGCCCTCGGCGTTGCGTCGGGCGCTGCCGTATTACAGCAACGAAGTGATCCTGATGTTGCACGCTACATCGGTGGCGTTCACCGCGACCATCCCGGACATCCTCAAAGTCGCCCGGGATGCAAATGCCGCGACCTTCATGACCTTTCAGGCATTCGGCATCGCCGGGTTGCTGTACCTCGCGATGTCGTTCGGCCTGGTCGGGGCATTTCGCCTGGCGGAAAAGCGCTGGCTGAACTTCCTCGGTCCCGCTCACTAATTTATTTGTCCAGCGCTGCGCCGTAACTGGCGCGGTGGCAGGAGAGGTTTGCATGAACAAACTGACGGTCGAAAACCTGTTTAAACGCTTCGGTGACAATGAAGTGCTCAAAGGCGTCTCGTTGAACGCACGGGCAGGGGACGTGGTGAGCATGATTGGCGCCAGCGGCTCGGGCAAAAGCACCATGCTGCGCTGCATCAACTTTCTGGAACGGGCGGACGAAGGCGCCATCGAACTGGACGGCGAACGCATCGTCACCCGCCCCGGCATCGGTGGCATGCGCGTCGCCAATCCGGCACAGTTGCAGCGCCTGCGCACGCGGCTGGCGATGGTGTTCCAGCATTTCAATTTGTGGAGTCACCTGACTGTGCTGGAAAACATTATCCTGGCGCCGTGTCGGGTGCTCGGGGTTAGCCGCAAAGCGGCTGAAGAAAGTGCTCGTGCCTATCTGGACAAGGTCGGTTTGCCGCAACGGGTCGCCGATCAATACCCGGCGTTTCTCTCGGGTGGTCAGCAACAACGGGTGGCGATTGCCCGGGCCCTGGCGGTGGAACCGGAGATTCTGTTGTTCGACGAGCCGACCTCGGCCCTCGACCCGGAACTGGTGGGGGAAGTACTGAAGGTGATTCAGGCGCTGGCCGAAGAAGGCCGGACCATGTTGATGGTGACCCACGAAATGGGCTTCGCCCGGCAGGTGTCCACTCAAGTGTTGTTCTTGCACCAGGGGCGGGTTGAGGAGCAGGGTGATGCGACTATCCTCGATCAGCCAGGCAGTGAACGTTTGCAGCAATTTTTATCAGGCCGTTTGAAGTGAGAGACGTACATGGCGGATATCCGCGATCTGTCGATCGTACTTGATCGTATCGATCAAGCCATCATCGAAGTGCTGCGACACGAAGGGCGCATCACCTATCAAAAGCTTTCCGAGCGCGTGCACCTGACCCCCAGGCCTTGCCTGGAACGGGTGCGCAAACTGGAACAGCTCGGGGTTATTCGCGGGTACGGGGCGATTCTCGACGAAAAGAAACTGACGCCGGGGCTGTCGCTGCTGGTGTTGGTGGCGTTGTCGAACCAGAGCGGGCGGGCGGCGCAGAAGGCCTTTGAAGCCAAGGTTCGGGCGTGCCCGCAGGTGCTGGAGTGTCGGTTGATCAGCGGCGCGTTTGATTACAGCCTGCGGATGCGCTGCCGGGATATGGAGCACTACCGGGTGCTGACCGAGGTCTGGTTTGATGATCCGGATCTGCACATCGACAAGTTGGTGAGCCATCCGGAGTTGGCGATGGTCAAGACCACGATGGAATAGACGTTTACAGCAAAATAAAGATCAAGGGCAAGATCAAGATCAAAAGATCGCGGCCTTCGGCAGCTCCTACGCGCCTGTGGGCGCTGCCGAAGGCTGCGATCTTTTGATCTTGCCCCTCGCCGAATCGGCTGACGCACACAAGATCTTCAGCCGTTTCCATCACCCGTAACCCCCTTATCAACCGGGTTTTTCCCCCGTCGAAACAGACAATGAGCCTCTCTCAACCCTCATTGAATCTGTGCCCATGCAAACCACCAATACCGTTTTGATGATTCGCCCGACACGTTTCTCCTTCAATCAGGATACGGCGGCGAATAACCGTTTCCAGCGCCCGGCTCAAATCTCTGAAGACGTCCAGCTCAAGGCCTTGCAAGAGTTCGATGGCTACGTCGCCGCACTGCGCGGGCACGGCGTTGAAGTGCTGGTGCACAACGACGCCGAAGCGCCGCACACCCCGGATTCGATCTTCCCCAACAATTGGTGGAGCAGCCACCCCGACGGCACGCTGGTGCTGTACCCGATGCAGGGCCACAACCGGCGGCTGGAGCGGGACAAAGGTGTGCTCGACTGGTTGCGGGATGAGTACCGGGTGGAACAGTTCCTCGATTTGTCCAGCCTTGAACAGCAGGACGTGTTTCTCGAAGGCACCGGCAGCATGGTGCTGGATCGTCAGCAACGGATTTGCTACGCCGGTTATTCCACCCGCACCCACGCCAAAGCGTTGGATCAGGTGGTCAGTCATCTGGGTTACGAGTTGTGTGCGTTCAACGCGATGGACCGTCAGGGCGTCGCGATTTACCACACCAACGTGATGATGAGCGTCGGTACCCGCCTGGCCATCGTCTGCCTGGCCTCGGTCACGAACCCCGACGAACGCCTGGCCCTGCGCTCGCGACTGGAAGACAGCGGCAAGCGGGTCATCGCTCTCGACTGGGCGCAGCTGGAATCCTTCGCCGGCAACATGCTGGAAGTCCACAACGCGGCGGGCGAGCCGCTGCTGGTGATGTCGCGCACAGCCTGGCAATCGCTGGATAGCGCTCAACAGCGCTTGATCGAAACCCACACCACGCCGCTACCGGTAAACATCGACACCATCGAACGCATCGGCGGCGGCAGTGCGCGCTGCATGTTGGCCGAGGTGTTCCTGCCCAAACAACGAGCACTCAAGGAGCACCAGCGATGATCGTCCGTCCCGCCACTCCCAATGATTTACCGACACTCCTGGCCCTGGCCCATAGCGCCGGTACTGGTTTGACCACGTTGCCCGCCGATGCCGCACGTTTGCGCCAGCGCCTGGAATGGGCGGCGAAAACCTTTGCCGGCGACGCTGAACGTGCCGACGCCGATTACCTGTTTGTGCTGGAAAACGATGCCCATGAAGCAATCGGCATCTGCGCCCTGGCCGGTGCCGTCGGCCTGCGCGAGCCTTGGTACAACTATCGTCTTGGGTTGTTTGTGGCAGCCTCGAAAAACCTCGGGATCAATCAGCAGTTGCCGACGCTGTTCCTCGGCAACGACATGACCGGGCATTCGGAGCTGTGTTCGCTGTTCCTGCACGCCGATCACCGTAGCGGCCTCAATGGTCGTTTGCTGTCCAAGGCGCGGTTTTTGTTTCTGGCGGAGTTTCGTGAGAAGTTTGGCGATAAGGTCATCGCCGAGATGCGCGGCTACTCGGACGACGAGGGCATTTCACCGTTCTGGGAAGGTTTGGGGCGGCACTTTTTCAAGATGGATTTTGCTGATGCCGACTACCTGACCGGGCTGGGTAACAAGACCTTTATCGCCGAACTGATGCCCAAGTTCCCGTTGCCGACCTGCCTGTTGCCGGAAGCGGCGCGGTCAGTGATTGGCCGAGTGCATCCGAACACCGAACCGGCGCTGGGCATGCTCAAGGCTGAAGGGTTTGAGCATCGGGACTACATCGACATCTTTGACGGCGGGCCGTTGATTGAATGCGCTACCGGGGATATTCGGGCGGTGCGCGATAGCCAGGTGCTGCAACTGAGCATTGGTACGCCAGGGGAGCAAGCGGCGACTTATTTGATTCATAACCGCCAGTTTGCTGACTGCCGGATTACCGCGGCAACGGCGCGAGTGGCGGCGGGGACGTTGATTGTGGATGCGCAAACGGCTAAGGCGTTGGGGGTGAGCGTGGGGAGCTCGGTGCGGGCAGTGAGTTTGGCGGTGCCGGTGCGGCAACAGTCTGCAGCCTAGATCAAAAGATCGCAGCCTTCGGCAGCTCCTACAGGATCGGGGTCGCACTCGGTCAATGTAGGAGCTGCCGAAGGCTGCGATCCTTTGATCTTCAAGGCTTGGCAGAAAATACATCACCAATGCTGCGCCGCTTGGCGTGCAGTTCACTGGCATGGATCAGCTGTTCAAGGTCTTGCGGCGTAACGTCGATGAAGGCTTCCATATCCGCCAGCGCAAGTTTCAAATCCTCGGCGGTAATGGCCTGGCTATCCGCCAACGGTATCACCGGCACTGGTTCGGCGGGCCGTTTGGGATAACGAATGCTCGTCAGGTTGTTGTACGCCAACGCGCTGAGCAGCATCGCCGAAGCGCTGAGCATTACCGGGCCGAGGGCTTTCCAGTCCAGGGCGATGGTTGCCGGGTCGGCTAACACCAGCAGCAGTGCCAACGCCCCGGCGGGCGGGTGCAAGCAACGCAGCCAGCACATCAAAATCAACGCCATGCCTGCCGCGAGGCACGCGCTGCCCAGGGTTCGTCCGAGCACATGAGCAACCAGCAGTGAAATAACTCCGGCGCTCAAGTAACCACCCAGAATCGACCACGGCTGGGCGAGGGCACCGGAGGACACGGCGAACAACAGCACCGCCGACGCACCCAGCGGACCGACCAAGTGCTGCGCCACTTCAATGCCGAACACCTGGCTGCACAACCAGACGCTAAACAGTGTGCCCAGGGACATGCCGATGGCAGCACGGCTCCATTCCGAGGGGCGGGTATTGATGGCGGCAGGTAACCAGCGTGCGAGCATGATGACAATCGATCCGTTGACAGAACCCTTGACCCAAAAACATGAGCCAAAAAAGGCTTAGCTGGGAAACCCAGAAAGCCCTTGAAGTTGTCCCAACTATTGGGGGAGGAACGGGCACAGTGTGCCGTTCATTCCCGATGCTGACAAATTCATATTAATGCAGTTTCAGTGCATTATTTTTGCAGTATCGCCACCCGCCGGCCGGCCATGAAGCACAGGGTTCCGCCCATCGCGGTCAGTGCGCAGAGGGCGTAGAACATTGTCGGCGCCGGGGTATGCATCAATAGAAATCCGCAGATCACCGGGCTCAAGGCACCACCCAGCGCCGCGAGGTTTTGCGCACCGTAGTAACTGCCGCGCAGGTCTTCCGGTGCCAGGGTGTCGACGAAGAGGAATTCCGCCGGGTAAATGATCATTTCACCGAGGGTGAAAATGAACATCGCCACACACCAGCTCACCAGACCATCGGCCAGGCTGAAACCGATCAACCCGACAATGAACAGGCTGGTACCGCCGGCAATCCAGTAGCGCAGTTGCTCACGTTTGAGGAAGCGGCCGATCTGGTATTGCAGCAGGATCACGCTGATAGCGTTGCAGGCGAGCAGGGCGGCCATGGTTTGCAGGGCGCGTTTGGAATCGTGGGTCACCAGCAGGTATTGCGACAGGTACAAGGTGAAACGGCCGTGGACCACGGTGCTGAACAGGCAGCCGCAGGTAAACATGATCAAGGTGCGGTCGTTCTTGAGGGTGGTCAGGGTCTTGAGAAAACTCTGGGGCTGGCCAAGGGTGGTTGTTTGCGCCGGGTCTTTTGGAATCCCGCTCATCAAGAAAATACTGAAAAAGGCAATACCACCGGCAATCAGGAACGGCGCTATCGGGTACACCCCGGCGATCACCACGCCGAGCATGGGACCTGTGGCGTAGCCGATATTGGTCAAGGTATAGCGCAGGGAAAACGCCTTGGCCCGTTGGCCCATGGGCAGGTTTTCGCTGAGAATCGCTTTTGAGCCGATCAGGAACAATGCCGAAGCGGTTTCGGTGATCACCAGGGTGGCGGTGGTCAGGTACAGGTTCTGGGCGAAGGTCAGCAGCACAAAGCCGATGGCGCTGGAGAGCATGGCCAGGATCAACAGCCGACGCTTTTCCAGACGGTCGATGATGTAACCACCGTAGAGGGCGAGCAGGGTGGCGATGAACACCGCGATGCCCAGCAGCAGACCAACGTCCTGCTGGTTGAGACCAAGCTTGTTGCTCAGGAATAGTGTGAGCAACGGGCTGGTGATGGCGCGGCTGACGACGATGGTCAGCGAGCAAATCATCAATCGGCGGATAACGAGCGAGTAAGTGGCCACGGTGGTGCGGATGTCCTTATTCAGATGTTGTTGTGTTCGGCGCCATACCATGTCGTCTCCATTCGCGGGCAAACCGCGCTCCTACAGGTGCGCGCTAACCCTGTAGGAGCGCGGCTTGCCCGCGAAGAGGCCCGCACAGCCAACGCAACCTTCAAGTCAGCCACCGATCCAGCACCGCAATCGATTCCAGTTCTTCAACCCGCCACAACTGCTCAAGCAATTCCCCAGCCTGCCGCGCCGGCATCACCCGCCCGGCCAGACTGAAAAACTTCTCCTCCAGCACCCCATCACTCAACGGATTCCCCGGCGCGCCCAACGGCACTTCCACACACAGGCTCGCCTGCCGACCGTCCACGGTCCGCACGCTCACGATGGGCTCGCCATCCTCTGACAGTTGCGTGTCCACTTCAAGCCGGATACGCGAGATCCAGTGCGCCAGTCGTGGGTCGCTGCGCTGTGCCTCGTCATACGCTTCCAGGCGGCAATGCCCCAGGACCAGACACGCCGCAAGCGCATACCGCAGACTCATCTGCGCCGCCGCCAGACTGGCGACTTCCTGCCCGCCGCACATGTCCTGCAGGAACCCGCACAACGACACCTGAATGTCCTCGACTTGATCCGCGTCGACCTGCAATTGCGCCAGCAACAACCCCAGCGCATCGATCGCCGAGTGTGTCCCGCGGCACGCCGCGTAAGGCTTGATCGAGCAACGGGAGAGTTTCCACACACGGCCCAAATCAGCGTCCAGCGCCTCAGGCACGGCGGTATTACCCGCTAGCGTCTTGAGAAATCCACCCCAGACATCTTCAAACAACTTCGTCGGGCCGGTGATGCCGCACTGGGCAAATCGTGCGGCCAGCAAACCTCCTTCGGCCGCGCGACCACTGTGGAGTTTTTTACTTTGCGAACCGTCATGAATGAACGCCCAAAGTCCACCGCTGAAACTGCCGGCAATGCCGAGGGCCGACAAGGTTTGCGCGGTATCCAGCCCCAGAATCCGCGCGCTGGCCGCCGCCGCGCCGAACACTCCACAGGTTGCGGTGGAGTGCCAACCGGCGCCGTTATGCGCTGAATAACTGCCGCAGGCTTCCAGCACTCGACGGCCGATTTCGTAGCCAATGACCACGGCGGTGATGAATTCCCGGCCGCTGACGATTTTTTCCGACATCGACACCGCGGCCATGATTGCCGGCAGCACGACGGCGCCGGAATGGTCGCAGCCACCGGTGTCGTCCAGTTCCAGGGCATGGGCGGCGATGCCATTGAGCATCGCCGCCTGAGCGGCGCCGACCCGCCAATCGGTGCCCCAGACCGGCGTGTTGCCGGTTTCACCTTCAAACACTGCCCGTGCCTGTTTCGCCACTTCACTGCCAGCCCCGGCCAGGGTCGCGCCAAAGGTATCGAGAATGTGCCGCTTGGTTTGCGCAACCAGCGCCACCGGCAAATCCTCAAATCGCGTATCAACACAAAACTGCGCCAGGTGTTCCATGCGAAGCACACCACTGTAGGAGCTGCCGAAGGCTGCGATCTCTTGATCTTGCTCGCTCATACACCGTAATCCCGATAATGCCGCTCGTAAACAGCCGCCGGGTGATCTTCGGCCACAGCCGCCGCCGAATCCGCCCACCACTTCGATACTTCGCCCGCCGTGGCGATCCACACGTCCTGGTGCTGCTGAATCCCCTCCAGCAACTCGCGCAGGACGCCGATCCGCCCTGGTGTTCCAATGATTTCCGGGTGCAGCCGCAGCACGTAACACAGGCCAAACCGGTGAAACCCGGTGAAGTCCATTTGCAGGTTGCCGAGGGTGTGGCTGTAGGACGCGATTCGCGATTGCGCCGGTGGTACGGCCGGGCTGAGGTTGAAGGCGAAATAGGGTTCGTCTTCCAGTTCGTAATGCAGCGGCAACTCGATCACTTCGGGCGCCGTCGGGTGAGCGAACGGCAAATCATCGCCTCGCCACGATGAAGACCAGCGAATGCCGTGACCCCGCAGTGCCTCGATAAACCCCGGTGCACCGTTGCCGGCCGGGATGCGAAATCCGGCTGGCCGCTGGCCGGTCAGCGCAATCAAGGCGTCGCAGCCCTTGGCGATCTCGGCGCTTTGCTCGGCCAGGGAAAGATTGTCGTAGTTCTGATGGCGATACCCGGCGCAGGCAATCTCATGCCCGCCGGCCTGGATCGCCCGAATGTGCTCGGGGTTTTCCTCGGCCACGATGCCGGGAATGCACCAGCTACTGGTGACACCGAGTTCTGCGAACAACCCGAGCAAACGGTCGACGCCACGCTGGCTGCCGTAGCGCCAGACCGACAGGGTCTTGTCGCGCCCGGCGACGTCCGGGGCCTGGGTCAGGATGCCGTGGATGTCGTTGTAATCGACGGTCAATACGACGGCGCAGCGATAACCGTCGGGCCAGACTGTGGAATCAACCATGGTGATGCTCCTTCAGCCACCACCGGGCGACATCGCGGCAGGTGGCGAACCACACGTCATCGCGTTGGTGCATGTGCTCGAAGAGTTTTTCCAGCAACAGGATGCGTCCCGGTTTGCCGGTGATCTTGGGGTGAAACAGGGTGGTCAGGCACAGCCCTTCAGTCATGGCGCCGTCGTATTCGCGGCACCAGTTGTCCAGGGTCAGCTCGTAGCTTGCAGTGCGGTCCAGACCGCAGGGGAAGTCCGGCGCGCGGGTGTAGGCGAGGGAGGCGTAGTCGTCCATTTCCCAGCGGCCGGGGATTTCCACCAGCGGTGTGTCGAAGCCGGGAACGTTGACGAGGTACGGCCGGTCATCGCCGCGCATGCTGCTGGAGTAAGTCACACCGGCTTCCACCAGCATCGCCGGGGTTTCGGCGCGCCAGTCGCCGGACGGCGTGCGAAAACCTTCGGCGCGGATGTTCAGGTATTTCCAGAACACCTCGCGGGATTTTTTCATCACGTCCTTTTGCTGATCCAGTGTCAGGGCATAAAAGGATTCGTGTTTGTAGCCGTGGTACGCCACCTCATGCCCGCGCTCGACAATCGCCTGGCACTGTTTCGGCCAGTTCTCCACGACCCAGGCCGGGACGAAGAACGTCGTCGGGATCTGGAATGCGTCGAGCAAATCGAGGATTCGCGGCAGGGCGCGGTAGGGCCCGTAACCGCCGAAGCCAAAGTACTCGGGCTTGTGCCAGATCGAGCCGTTAAGCATGGCATCGCCGGTGGGGCCATCAAGGTCGAAGGCCAGTGCGAGGCAGGCTTTATACTGGTCGGGCCAGGTGGGTTGGGGTGAGGAGGACATCGTGGTGCTCCGCTGATTTATTGTTGAAACACCCGTAGCAACTGCCGAGCAGCGCGAGGCTGCGTTCGGCGACGAAGTCGTCGTAAACCCTGCACGCGAGTTTTGCCTGACACACCGCATCGTCTGATTTCACGACGGCTTCGCCGCCGAACGCAGCCTCGCGCTGCTCGGCAGCTGCTACAGAGCGTAATCGCGTCGGGTTTATTTGCCGGCGTTGATGGTCACCGTCTTGATCGCACCCAGTTCCAGGTCCCATTTCTTCAGAATGGTCTGGTAGCTACCGTCATCGATCATGCTCTGCAGCGCCACTTTCACCGCTTCACTCAACTCAGGCTTTTTCTTGCTCAAGCCCATGCCGGAGAACTGCACCGAAATCGGCTGGCCCACGGTTTTGTACGTGTCCTTTTCCTGAGTCTTCAGGTACGACAAGGTCTCGCTGCCCTGCATCGCCGCATCGATCCGGCTCTGACGCAGTTGCGCACGGGCATCCGCCGAGCCCTCAGTGCCGATTACCACAATCGCCGGTTTGCCGGCCGCTTCACAGTGGGCCTTGCTGTATTCAGCAATCTCCGCCGGGAACGTGGTGCGTCGGCTGGTGCCGACTTTCTTGCCACACAGGTCGGTGATCTCGTTGGTGTCCTTGTTTTTCTGCAAGGTGTAGAACTGCGGACCGCTGGTGAAGTAGTCGACGAAGGTCACGCTGGCCTGACGTTCGACAGTGTCGGTCATGCCCGACAGCACCATGTCGACGCGGTCAGTGGTCAGCGCGTTGATCATTTGCTCGAAGCCGGTTTCCTGCCATTTGATCTTCACGCCCAGGCGCTCGGCCAGGGCGTTGCCCAAGTCATAGTCCAAACCGGTCAAGGTGTTGGTCGCCGGGTCCTTGAAATCCATCGGCGGATAGTTCGGCATGATCGCTACGACGATCTCGCCCTTGGCCTTGATGCTGGCCGGCAACTCGGCGGCAAACGCGACGCTGGAAGCCATCAGGCCGGCGAGTACTGCTGGAATAACTAGGTTCTTCATGGTCGTTCTCTTATGAGTGTTGTGAGGCGGCTCTTGTTTTCCAAGCACGGCACTTAGGTTCGAACGGCAGAAATGAAGCTTTGGGTGCGCGGGTTTTGTGGGCTTATTAGTATTTCTTCGGGGCTTCCAGCCTCCACGATTTGCCCGCCGTCCATAAACACCATGCGGTTGGAAACCTCGCGAGCGAAGCCCAGTTCATGGGTGACGACGATCATGGTCATGCCGGTTTGCGCCAGATCGCGCATCACCGACAGCACCTCACCGACCAGTTCCGGGTCGAGTGCCGAAGTGGGTTCATCGAACAGCATCAGCTTGGGCCGCATCGCCAGGGCACGGGCAATCGCCACCCGTTGCTGCTGGCCGCCCGAGAGTTCAATCGGGTAGCTGTTGCGTTTGTCGGCCAGGCCGACACGGGCGAGCAATTCCAGGGCTTCTTCGTGCGCTTCTTTGGGCGAGCGCTTGAGCACCTGGCACGGGCCCTCGATGATGTTTTGCAGCACAGTCATGTGCGGGAACAGGTTGAAACGCTGGAACACCATGCCGGTGGCCAGGCGTTGACGGGCGATCTGTGACTCGTTGAGTTCGTGCAGTTTGTTGCCGACCACGCGGTAACCCACCAGCTCGCCGTCGACCCAGAGGCCACCCTTGTCAATTTTCTCAAGCTGATTGACGCAGCGCAGCAAGGTGCTTTTGCCCGAGCCGGACGGGCCGATGATGCACAGCACTTCGCCTTGCTCGACTTCGACGTTGATGTCCTTGAGCGCGTGGTACTGGTCGTAATATTTGTTCAGGCTCACGGCCTTGACGATGCTTCTCATGTCGGATTCCTCAAGAACGCTTGCCGGCGCCGCGAGCGAAACGACGCTCCAGACGGCTTTGACCAAAGGACAGAACGGTGACGGCGGCCAGGTACCAGATACCGGCGACGATCAGCAACTCCATCACCCGGGCGTTGGCGTAGTAGATGTTCTGGGCGTTGTAGAGCAGTTCCGAGTACTGGATGACGCTCGCCAGGGAGGTCATTTTCACCATGCCGATGAATTCGTTGCCGACCGGCGGAATGATGATCCGCATGGCTTGCGGCAGGATGATCCGGCGCAGGGCTTGCAGGCGCGGCATGCCGATTGACTTGGCAGCTTCGTACTGGCCGGTGTCCACCGACAACAGGCCGGCGCGCACCACTTCAGCGGTGTAGGCGCCCTGGTTGATGCTCAATCCGAGCAGGGCGGCCACGAACGGCGTCATCAGGCTCACAGTGTCGAGTTCGAACACGCCAGGAATGCCGATGGTGGGGAAAATCAGCGCCAGGTTGAACCACAACAGCAGTTGCAGGATCAGCGGCGTGCCGCGGAACAGCCAGGTGTAGGTCACCGCCACGTAGCGCAGGATCGGGTTGGCCGACATGCGCATGATCGCGGTGATCACCCCGAAGACAATGCCCAGCACCATTGCCAACACCGCCATGACGATGGTGTTGAACAAACCCCACATAATCGCCTGCGAGGTGACGAACTGGCCGATGTAAGACCATTCGATCTTGCCTTCGGCGAAGGCGCGGACCAGGCCGAGAATGGCGATGACGATCACGGTGGCGAAGAAAATCCGCCCGTAATAGCGCCGTGGCACATGGTGGTACTGGGTGATATCGAACTGGTTGTCCGCCAGTTTGCGCTCCGCCTGGAGTCGTTCTGCCTGAGTCTGGCTCATGATGTTTCTCCGTACACTTGGTAATTCAGGCCAACCACAATCCCTGTGGGAGCGAGCCTGCTCGCGAATGCGGTTTTACATTCAACCTTGTTGTTGACTGACCTACCGCTTTCGCGAGCAGGCTCGCTCCCACAGGTTTTGCGTCATGCTTCAGAGACGAAAGCCCTGATAGTTTTCGGTCCACTGCTGTTGGACGGCGAGGGCGGTTTTCAAGCGGCCGATCTGCTCGCGCACCTGTTGCGGCGCGGTGCCGCCCCAGCCACTGCGAGCAGCGATGGCGGCTTCCAGCGTCAGACTGTCGCGTACTTGCGGGGTCAGGCGTGGATCAATCTCGGCCAGCAACGCCGGGGAGGCTTCCCACAATTCGATATCGTGTTTCTCACAGGCCTGGACCAGCGCGCCGGTGATTTCATGAGCTTCCTTGAACGGAACGCCGCGCATGGCCAGCCAGTCGGCGACTTCAGTGGCCAGGGTGAAGCCCAATGGCGCCTGACGCCGCAGTTCTTCAACGTTGACCTTCATGGTCGCGACCATCCCGGCCATGGCTGGCAGCACCAGCAACAGGGTGTCGAGGCTGTCGAGCACGCCGTTCTTGTCTTCGCTGAGGTCGCGGTTGTAGGACAGCGGCAGGGACTTGAGCGTCGACAGCAGTCCGGTGAGGTTGCCGATCAGGCGGCCAGCCTTGCCACGAGCGAGTTCGGCGATGTCCGGATTTTTCTTCTGCGGCATGATCGAGCTGCCGGTGGCGTAGGCATCGTCCAGTGCGACCCAGCGAAATTGCCGCGATGACCACAGGCAAAACTCTTCGGCGAGGCGGGAAATGTTGATCCCGAGCATGCTGGCGATAAACAGGAACTCGGCGACGTGGTCACGACTGGCCACCGCGTCGATGGAGTTTTCACACACGCCGCTGTAGCCCATTTCCCTGGCCGACTGTTGAGGCTCGCGAGCGATGGCGGAACCGGCCATGGCCGCCGCTCCGAGTGGCGACAGCGAGGTGCGCACGTCCCAGTCCACCAGGCGTTGTACGTCACGCAGCATCGATTGGGCGTGAGCCAGCAAGTGGTGGGCGAAAACGATCGGTTGCGCCTGCTGCAAGTGGGTGAAACCCGGGCAGATGCTTTCGATGTGTTGTTCTGCCTGAGCGACCAGCGCTTGCTGCAAGGCCAACACTTCAACGGCCAGGGTGCGGACGTGATCACGCAGGAACAGGCGCAGGTCGTTGGCAGTCTGGTCATTACGCGAGCGGCCAGCACGCAGCTTGCCGCCGAGGGCGCCGAGGCGTTCGGTCAGCAGGCGTTCGATGAAGGTGTGGACGTCTTCGTCGTCCAGGGTCGGGGCGATGCTGCCGGCGCGAAAGTCAGCGCCAATCTGATCCAGGGCGCCGAGCATGGTCTGGGTTTCTTGCTCGCTCAGAAGACCTGCGCGTTGCAGTTCCCCGGCATGCGCCTTGGAACCAGCGAGGTCGTAAGGGGTGAGGCGAAAGTAGCGCTCAGGGCAACGGGACAGGGCCGCCAGGGCTTCGGACGGCCCGCTTTTGAAGCGAGCACCCCAGAGACGGTCGGTGGTTTGAGACATTGTTGTTTTCCTCGTCGTTGCTCGGAAGTTCGAAATTGATCTGGTGTTTTGCCGAAGAGCTTCGCGGGCAAGCCTCGCTCCTACAGATCGGCGTGCAATGCCTGACACCTTGGCCCTGGACGATAAAAATCGACCGGACGTGGTTCGGCTTAAGCAGTTTTCAAGAGGGCAGTTGCATCGATGCGAGAGCTGATCGAAGTGTCAGCTTTTAATGGTGCTAAATCAGTGAGTTGGCACTCAGGTACGGAATTTATTAGCGGTTGCCAAGCCTGGTTTTCTGTGTTCATTATTATTAGCCAGCGTTATTTTTGTTGTTGGACACAGAGTGTTGAATAGGGCGCCAGAGGTAAATAAGCATTATGGAAACCCCACTTTCCAATTCCGGAAACCCGCCGCCAAAACCGCCTCACCGGGCACCGTTGGCGCTCAGTGGTCTGGACTTTAAATTGCTCAAAGTGTTTAAGGCCGTGGTCGAGGCCGGCGGCTTCAGTGCCGCCCAGAACGAGTTGAATGTGGGCCTGGCAGCCATCAGCAAACAGATCTCCGACCTGGAGATCCGCATCGGCATGCGCCTGTGCACCCGAGGTCGAGAGGGGTTTCACCTGACCGAAGAAGGGCGTCTGGTGTATCAGGCGTCGATTGATCTGTTTGCTTCGGTCGATAATTTTCGTGATCGCCTTAGTTCTGCGCAGAATGAACTTATTGGCGACTTGGGCGTGGGGGTTATTGATAACACTATCTCCGATCCTAATTCGCCGTTAGTTGCAGCGCTTAGAAGGATTAATGAGGAGTCGCCGAAAGTAAGGTTTCAACTTCAGGCGTCGCAACTGGATGAAGTTGAACGTGGCGTTGTTGAGGGGCGATTAGTCGCGGGGGTCGTGCCGGTTTATCAACGACGCGAGGAGTTCGATTACTACGCGCTGTATGAAGAACGCTCCGAGGTTTACTGCGCGGCCGGACATCCGTTGTTCTCAGTGCCAGAGGCGGAGATCGGCACCAATGTGCTCAAGGACTACGAGTGCATCAACCACCGTTACGCGATTCACCGCGACAAACTGAATTTCGCCCACTACGACAGCTTTTCAGCCTCGGCGACCCAGGTGGAAGCCGTAGCGTTGCTGGTCAAGACCGGTCGTTTTGTGGGCTTCTTGCCGCAACATTACGCTGCAAGCCTGGTGGCCCAAGGACAGTTTCGGGCGGTCCGCCCGGACCTGATCAGCATCGTGACACCGTTCAATCTGATCCTGCGGCACAACACTGTACGCAGCCCTTTGGTCAAGGCGTTTGCCCAGGCGCTGGGGGTCGATTTGAAGGTTCCGGTTTGAGGGTTAAACGCATCGCGCAACGCCGTACGGCAGGCAAACCGTGGGCGACTTCGTTGCTCAATACCGCCGTTAAACGTGAGTCAAATATGCGTGGCTTAGTGTTTTAATGCCCAAGCGTTGATAGAACGGTTCATTCCACCGCAAGTCGCGAAACGTGGTCAGGGTCAGACCGTTGAGTTCTCGTTTGCGCGAACATTCAATTGCCGTCAGAAGTAACTTTCGACCAATACCCTGGCCCTGAAAGTGTTGGCTGACAGACAGCTCCTGAATATGCAGTTGGTTGTCGACTTCAATGGCTCCGAGAAAACCCGCAAGTGCACCATCGGCTGATTGCGCGACCCAAACGTCGGCGCTTTCTATGGCGTGCAGGTGTTGCCGTGCGTCGGTCACCGGAGCGTCGGCTAACCAGGCGAGTTCAGGGTCGGCGCGAAACAACGCCGCAGCCGAACGCTCGATGGCGGGGAGGGAATTGGCATCGGTGGGTTGGGAGCAGCGAAGGGTGATGATGTTCATGCGGGCATGGTAAACGCGTAGGAGCTGCCGCAGGCTCGGGCCGCGTTCGGACGATCATTTGACCTTTTCAGATCAAAAGATCGTCCGAACGCGGCCCGAGCCTGCGGCAGCTCCTACATGGATCGCGTCAGGGTTTGAGATGCAGCAAGACGTAGTCGTTTTTATCGAAACGTCCGGTTAGCGCGGGTTCCAACGCCCCCAACGACGTGCCTTTCAAGGCCTTGTAGTCGTTCTGGTCCATGATCACCCAGGCAGGCGCCGCGATGCTGCCCAGGTCCTGAGCCGATTCGGTGAAGACCGGTTGCAGGTCTTGTTCGATATTGACCATGAACTTGATCGCCTTGGCATCTTTACCCATGCCAAACAGCACCAGCGGAGCGGATTCTTGCTGGACCTGTGCGAAAGCGGCACGGCTGAAGGTACGCGAATCGTAGAGCTGACGCTCCACCGGCTCGAACACCAGGATGTAAACCGACCACAATCCCAGTACCGCGCAAAACGCCAATGCCTGCGCCCGCCATGTTGGCCGGAACAGCGCAGCGATGGCAATCGCTTGCAGCACGCCGAGCACGATCAACACTGGCGCAAGACCGGTGAGCTGTTCAGGGAAGCGCCGCTGTCCAACCACCAACGCAATGATCAACAACCCCGGAATCAGCAGCCAAAGCGCTTGCATCACGCCGCGCAATGCGCTGAACAACCGACCTCGCGTTGCCTGAAACGGATACGCCGCGATGATCGCGGCCATCGGCAGCATCGGCAGCACGTAACGGGCTTTTTCGCTTGAGGGATCGACAGCCCGACCATCACGATCAACCCGGCCGCCGCGCAGTACAGCACCAGGCGCAGTTGCGGCCCGGCTTCGCGCGGGTTGGTCAGGCAAATGGCGGCCAACGCCAACAAGCCCAACGGATAGGCCAGCGCATAGTTGCCCATGGAGCTGGTGAAGTAATACAGCGAACCGCTGGCCCCCTCACTGCCATCCATGCGCCCCATGAATTGCATGCGAATGACGTCCTGCATGAAGGCCGGGCCACCGCTGATCTTGGCCAGCAGCAACAGCAAGCCGACACACACCACCAGCAGCCCGGCAGCGAGCAATCCGAAGCAGAACAGCCGTTGCCACTGACGATTGAGCAGGAAGTAGCTGCACAACATGCCGGTAGGCACCACCAGGCCAATCGGCCCGCGGATCCCGAAGCCCAGCAGCAGCAAGGCAAAAATCAGCAACCAGCGACGGGGAGCACCGAATTGATCTGCAGCATAACCGAGGTAGAACACGGAAAACGCCACCGCGGCGAGCATCAGGTCCAGGGATACCGCCCGTGTTTCGGTGACAAACGTGTTGGTCAGCAACAGCAGGGCGATGCTCAGCAACGCCCAGCGAGTGGAGTAGGGCGCCAGCAGCCGGTACATCAACGTGACGATCACGGAACCTGCAATCGCACTCGGCAGCCAGGCACTAAACGCGTTCACTTGCCCGAACGGCAGCGACAGCAACCAGATGAACAGGGTGGTCACTGCCGAATAGTCAGCGTACGGCTGACCATAGGTGGTGGGGAAAAACGTTGGCCCGTGGCGCAGCATTTCCTGGGCAAACAACACGAACCGCGAATCAAAGCCGATTGCCGTCTGCTGATAAACCCCGACCATGAACAACAACAGTGCCAACAGCCCCAGAAGGAGGGACTGTCGGCGGATCATGTCGGTTGGTTGAACCACCACCGTCAGGCAACCACAGGTGCGGAAGGCCATTGCTGATGAGGAATCGGCAGTTTGCGAGACTCGCCGCGGCCCATCGGGAAGTACAGGAAGCCGCTGCGCGCCAGGCGCTCGGCGTCATACAGGTTGCGGCCATCGAAAATCACCGGGGCTGCCAGACGTTCACGGATCAGGTCGAAATCCGGTGCCTTGAATTGCTGCCACTCGGTGCAGATGATCAGTGCATCGGCACCGGTCAGTACCGATTCCGGGGTGCCCATGAGCGCCAGCTTCGATTCGTGCGGATACAAATGCTGGGTTTCCTGCATCGCTTCCGGGTCGAACGCGCGTACGTTGGCGCCCGCCGCCCACAAAGATTCCATCAGAACACGGCTAGGTGCGTCACGCATGTCATCGGTGTTCGGCTTGAACGCCAGGCCCCACAAGGCGAAGGTCTTGCCGGCCAGGTCGCCCTTGTAGAACGCATTGACGCGCTCGAACAGCTTGTGTTTCTGGCGCTCGTTGATGGCTTCCACCGCTTGCAGCAAGTCGCTGGAGCAGTTCGCTTCCTCGGCGCTGTGAATCAGTGCGCGCATGTCTTTGGGGAAGCAAGAGCCGCCGTAACCGCAGCCTGGATAGATGAAGTGATAGCCGATGCGCTGATCGGCGCCGATGCCCAGACGCACGGATTCGATGTCGCAACCCAAGTGTTCGGCCAGTTCGGCGATCTGGTTGATGAAGCTGATCTTGGTGGCCAACATGCAGTTGGCCGCGTACTTGGTCAGCTCGGCGCTGCGCAGGTCCATGAACATGATGCGGTCGTGGTTGCGGTTGAATGGCGCGTAGAGCTCGCGCATCACTTCACGTACTTCGTCACGCTCGCAGCCGACGATGATGCGGTCCGGACGGCGGCAGTCGGCAACGGCAGTACCTTCCTTGAGGAATTCCGGGTTGGAGACGATATCGAACTCCAGTTCGCGGCCGTCCAGTTTGCCCAGGATATGTGCGCGCAGGGTGTCGCCGGTGCCGACCGGCACGGTGGATTTCTCCACCAGGATCACTGGCTGGACGCGGTGACGGGCTACCGCATCACCGACTGACAATACGTAGCTCAGGTCTGCCGAACCGTCTTCACTGGACGGCGTACCGACGGCGATGAACAACACTTCGCCATGCTGCACGGCAAGCTTCTCATCGGTGGTGAACTGCAGGCGCTTGGCCTCCAGGCTCTCCTTGACCAGACTGGCCAGCCCCGGTTCAAAAATGCTGACGTGGCCTTGCTTGAGTAATTCGACCTTTTTGGCATCGATGTCCATGCAGATCACATCGTGGCCGACTTCGGCCAGAACGGCAGCCTGAACGAGGCCAACGTAACCACTACCAAATACACTGATTTTCATGGGGCATTCCTAAGAACAGGTGCGCGAGCAGGTCGAGAGTTGATGGTGATGACCCCGAGGATGACAAGGGCCACCCCGAGGCTTTTTGCAAGACTGAAATGTTCGTTGAACGCCGGCAGGCTGGCAGCCAGCAGGTACACCAGGGCATAGCTGATGCTGAGTAGCGAGTAGGCTCGCCCAAGCGGCAAGTCCCGCAGGGCGAGCAGCCAGCAGAGCATCGACAATGCATAGGCAAGGATCGCTGCCAGTACCACGCCGACGGCGGCCAGATCGACGCTGCCATCGCCCAGCGCTGTCAGCCATTGATCGGGGTGCGGCAGACGACTCATGCTCCAGCGCATGCTTAGCTGCGCGGCACTGACCAGCAAGACGCTGCCCAGGGCAAAGGTGATTCCACGGCGCAGGTTCATGTTTGTTGCCCCAGCAAAACCACACCGCCGATCACCAGTGCGACACCCATCCAATGGCGACGGTCGATGGTTTCGTGAAAGACGAAGCGGGCGACCAGGGTAATGAGTACGAAATTGAGGCTGAGCATCGGATAGGCGACACCGACTTCCAGGCGCTGCAACACCAGCAGCCAGACCAGAAGGCCAAAACCAAGGGAGAACAACGCCAGCCACAGCCACGGCGAGCGCAGTTTCTCGCCCAAACCGGACGTTTTACCGCGCCAGCTTTCTACGGCGTACTTCTGGGCCACTTGGCCCAGGCAGGTCAGCAGGCACGCGGTCAGCAACAGAATCAGGCTCATGACGCATCCTGAGGGATGATCAGAATCACCAGATTGCCTTGCTCATAGCGCTTGCCATCTTTAGGCAGCAATTCCAGTTCCTGCAGTTCGTCGTCACCCTTGACCCGCATGACCACGCCGACCGAACCGGTCTTGCGAGCCTCTTGCATCCACTGTTGCACCTGATCGGTGGTGATCCGCCGATTGCCGGTGTCGGGAAAGTCCAGGCCGTATTTAAGTTCGCCGACGGTGTTGTACAGCGCCACTTGCGGACGTTGCAGGCGCCAGGACAGTGCCGCCGCCGCGCCCAGATCATTGCTCAGCAGTTGGCTGGTGCCACCCAGTTCCTGGACGTGTTCGAGGATGAACTGGTCAGGCATCTTGTTGGAGACCACCGAGTTGGGCAGTCCTGCGGGTATCAGCCCGATCAGAATCAGACTGCCAAACGCCGGTGCTGCCCAGCATTGCAGGGGCCGGAAAGCTTGCAGCAGGTTGGCCATGATCCAGCCGATCAGCGCGATAAACACCAGAATCAGGTGGTGCAGCTCAAGTTCGTACAACGGCTTTTTCAGTTGCAGGTAGACCAGTGCGAGCAAAACGACGACGCCCATCACCAGGTTCAGCAAACCGTTGATGCCCAGCGCCCGACCTTGTTCAAGTTTCAAACGGTCCGCCAGCGCGTTGCCCAGCAACAGGGCCAGTGGCAGCAGGCAGGGCAGGATATAGGCCGGCAGTTTGCCCTTGCTCAGGCTGAAGAAAATCAGCGGCATTACCAGCCACAACAGCAGGAAACCGATGCTGGCCTGGCGACGGGTCTGCCAGGCTTGTTTCAGCGCCGTTGGCAGCAACACCGCCCAAGGCAGGCTGAACGCCACCAGCAGCGGCAGGTAATACCACCATGGTGCGTCATGCTGGGCGTCTTCGCCGGCGAAACGCCGAATGTGTTCGTGCCAGAAGAAGAACCGCCAGAAGTCGGGCTCCTGAGCGTGCACGGCCAGGGCCCAGGGCAGGCTGATTGCGATGGCCACGACCACCGCAACGGGGCCGTAGACCAGCAGTTCACGCCAGCGTTTTTGCCAAATCATCCACGGCAAGGCGATCAGCACCGGCAGCAGCCAGGCCAAAAAGCCCTTGGTCATGAACCCCATGCCGCAGGCCAGTCCCAGCGCGGCCCAGCCCAACAGGCGCTGACCGCGGCTCTTGCTGTCCAGCGCAAACCACAGGGCAACCAGGCTTGCGTTGACCCAAAAGGTGAATTGAGGATCGAGGTTGGCATAACCGGCCTGGCCGGCGATGACGGTGAAACTCATGTAGAGCAAAGCGCAGGCAAAACTTTTGCGCGGGTCGTTCCACAGGCGTCGGGCGATCAGATAGCACAGCAATACACTCAGCCCGGTGGTCAGGGCCGAGGCGAAACGTACACCGAACAGATTGTGGCCAAACAATGACTGGCCGATGGCAATCATCCAGTAGCCAGCCACCGGTTTCTCGAAATAACGCAAGCCCATGAAATGCGGCGACACCCAGTTACCGCTCAGGAGCATGTCCTGGCTGATCTGGGCGTAGCGGGTTTCGTCGGGAATCCATAAACCGTGGGTACCCAACGGCAACAGATAGGCAAGCAGCATAACGACCAGCAACACAGGTAATGCCCAGCGTTTACTCATGCGCCTTGCACTCCCAGCCAGCCTTCACGGCCTTCAAGGGCGCCGCGAACTACGCGGCCGGCCGGCAGGGTAGCGAGTGACTCGGGCAACAGGTCGCCCAAGGGTTGAAAATGGATGTCACGCTGGCGAGCATCGGCCAGCAGCTGACGAAAATCGTTGGCCATCAGAATCCCTTCTACCTCGGCATGGATCGTGTAGACGTTCAGTTTTTCGGGGGTAAAGCGGTCCAGGATGAACGCGTTGAAATCTTTGGCAACCACGGTCGGACCGACCACCTCGTCAAAGGTAGGCAGGTCCACCGGGATTTGTGGCGCACCGAGGCGGCCATCGGCCAATATCGGCTGGAACAGGCTCTGGCCCCGGCAGTCGCTGTTATAGCGAAAGCCGAAAGCTTGCTTGGCTTCGATCACACGCTCGTCCGCCCGCCAACCGGCAGAAGCCGAGCAGTCGACTTTTTGCCCGAGGATATCGCTGAGGCAATCAACGCCCCGGCGAATCTGCTCGATCAATTGCGTATCGCTCCAGCGCCCGGCGTTGGCCTGCCAGCCATGGTGATCCCAGGCGTGCAAGCCGACTTCGTGACCTGCGTCCCGGGCCTGACGCATCAGGTGCCCGAGATCGCGACCGATGGGTTTTCCTGGCCAGGCAGTGCCGGCCAGCAAAATATCCCAGCCATACAGGCCCGCGGCGTTGGAACGCAGCATCTTCCAGAGGAATTGCGGGCGGATGAGGCGCCACAAGTGGCGCCCCATGTTGTCCGGCCCGACGCTGAAGAAAAACGTCGCCTTGACCTGGGCCTCATCGAGGATTTCCAGCAACCGGGGCACCCCTTCTCGGGTGCCTCGGTAGGTGTCGACATCGATTCGAAGGCCTGCCTGCATTAGCGCTTGTCCGCGATTTCGAGCATGGCTTCACGCAGGAAGAAGTCCAGCGTGTTGCCGATGGTTTTGCTCATTTCAACGGTAGGTTCCCAGTCCAGCAGGCGCTTGGCGTTGGCAATGCTTGGCTTGCGATGCTCCACGTCCTGGTAACCGGCACCGTAGAACGCCTTGCTTTCCACGTCGCGGAAACCGGCGAACGGAGGGAAGTTGGCACGCAGTGGATGCGCTTCGAACTGACGCAGCAGCTCTTCGCCCAATTGACGGATGCTGGCTTCGTTTTCCGGGTTGCCGATGTTGATGATCTGACCGTTGCACGCGTCGTTTTCGTTGTCGACGATGCGTGCCAGGGCTTCGATGCCGTCAGCGATGTCAGTGAAGCAGCGCTTCTGCTCGCCACCATCGAACAGGCGGATCGGCGTACCTTCCACCAGGTTCAGGATCAGTTGGGTGATGGCACGGGAGCTGCCGATACGGGCCGAATCCAGACGGTCCAGACGTGGACCCATCCAGTTGAATGGGCGGAACAGGGTGAAGTTCAGGCCCTTGGCGCCGTAAGCCCAGATTACGCGGTCCAGCAGTTGCTTGGAGACCGAGTAGATCCAGCGCTGCTTGTTGATCGGGCCAACGATCAGGTTAGAGGTGTCTTCGTCGAAGTTCTTGTCCTGGCACATGCCATAGACTTCGGAGGTCGACGGGAAGATCACGCGCTTGTTGTACTTGACGCAGTAGCGAACCAGTTTCAGGTTCTCTTCGAAGTCCAGTTCGAATACGCGCAGCGGGTTGCGGGTGTATTCGATTGGCGTTGCGATGGCTACCAGCGGCAGGACCACGTCGCACTTCTTGATGTGATATTCGATCCACTCGGAGTGAATGCTGATATCGCCTTCCACGAAGTGGAAGTTCGGGTGGCTGCGCAGGCGCTCGATGGCGTCGGAACCGATGTCCAGGCCGTAGACGTCGTATTTGTCGTCACGCAGCAGGCGCTCGGACAAGTGGTTACCGATGAAACCGTTGACGCCGAGGATCAGTACACGGGTACGACGTGGAGCACGGCCGGATTCGGCGCCGCGCAATACGGACCCGTCTACCAGGCCCAGCTCGGCAGCCAGTTGCGGACCGCTGAGGTACAGGCCGTTATCGTTACGCTGACCGGAAGTGATGACCAGCGAGTCTTCACCGCAAGCGATACGCAGTGGATCAACGCTGATTACACGACCAGGTGCCTGACCTTCGTTGCCCTTGGCGACTTCAGCGCTCCAGACAATCAGTTTGTGCTCGCCCACTGCGCAGAATGCGCCCGGGTATGGCTGAGTGACGGCGCGAACCAGGTTGAACAGTTCTTCAGCCGGTTTTTTCCAGACCAGTTTGCCGTCGGCCGGGGTGCGGCGACCAAACACGGTAGCTTTGGATTCGTCCTGGGCAGTTTCGGTGACTTTGCCTTGCAGCAGGGCCGGCAGGGTGTCACGTAGCAGGGAAGCGGCGGCTTCGCGCAGTTTGCCATGCAGGCTCAGGGCGGTATCGGCACGGTCGATGGCGATCTTGTGCTGAGCGATGATTGCGCCGGCATCGGCACGTTTGACCATGCGGTGCAGGGTCACGCCGGTTTCGGTTTCGCCGTTGACCAGCACCCAGTTGGCCGGTGCGCGACCGCGGTAGGTTGGCAGCAACGAGCCGTGCAGGTTGAACGCACCTTTGCTGGCGGTGGCCAGCAGTGGCTCGCTCAGCAGGTTGCGGTAGTAGAAGGAGAAAATGTACTCAGGGTTGAGCTTGGCGATGCGCTCGATCCACAACGGGTGGTTTACGTCTTCCGGTGCGTGAACCGGGATGCCTTTACGAGCGCACAGTTGCGCAACGGAACCGTAGAAGGCGTTTTCCTTCGGATCATCGGCGTGAGTGAATACCGCGCCGATTTCAAAACCTGCGTTTAGCAGGGCTTCAATGCCGGCACAGCCGATATCGTGGTAGGCGAAGACAACAGCTTTTGCGCTCATGAGTGAACCTGATCTGAAGAAGTGGAAGTGAGACCGTCAACGGTAACAACGGGAGCAGGGGAGGCGGGTTCGTTACGCAGGACCTTCTCGATGAAGAACCGTGGACGCGCCCGGACATCGCTGTACATGCGGCCCAGGTATTCACCCAGAAGGCCCATGCCGATAAATTGACCGCCGGTAAAGACGAACAGCACGGCGAACAGCACGAACGTACCGCCGCCAGCCCAGCCGGCACCGAAGGCCAGGCGCAGGACGACCAGCGCAATGGCAAACAGCACGCCAAGGGCGGCCATGCCGAAGCCGACGATGCTGAGCAGACGCAGCGGGGTGGTGGTCATGCAGGTGATCAGGTCGAACATCAAGTTGACCAGACGCATCGGGCTGTACTTGGATTCGCCGTGTTCACGTTCGGCGTGGGTCACCAGGATTTCCGTGGTGTGCCGGGCAAAGCTGTTGGCCAGGATCGGAATGAACGTGCTGCGCTCGCGGCAGGCGAGCATTGCGTCGACGATGGTGCGGCGGTAAGCACGCAGCATGCAGCCGTAGTCGCTCATGGCCACGCCGGTGGAGCGTTGCACGGCCAGGTTGATCAACTTCGATGGCCAGCGGCGCAAGGCCGAGTCCTGACGGTTGTTGCGCACGGTGGCGACTACGTCATAACCGAGTTCGGCCTGGGCCACCAGTCGCGGGATTTCTTCGGGCGGGTTCTGCAGGTCAGCGTCGAGAGTGATGACCACATCGCCCTTGCACTGTTCGAAACCGGCCATGATCGCCGCGTGCTGGCCGTAGTTGCGGTTGAGAATGACCGCCACAACGTGGCTGCCTTGACGATTGGCAGCATCTTCGAGCAGTTGCGCCGAATTGTCGCGACTGCCGTCGTCCACCAGCACGATTTCGTACTCGTGGTTCAGTTGCGCGCAGGCCGCTTCGGTGCGACGCAACAATTCGGGCAGGCTTTCTTCTTCGTTGTAGACCGGAATAACGATCGACACGCAGTTGATTGGATAAGGTCTCAAAGGCTTCTGTCCATAATGTTTTCAATGGCGCCAACAACGCGATCAACGTCGTCGGTGGTCATGTCGGGGAACAACGGAATCGAACACAGCCGCGCCGAGTTCCATTCGGTATTGGGCAGATAGATGTCCGGGAAACGCTGACGATAATAGGTGTGCAGGTGCGTGGCAATAAAGTGAATGCCGGTGCCGATGTTTTGCTCCTGCAAAGCCTTCATGAACGCTTCGCGGTCGAGGCCGCAACGTTCGGCGTCGATGCGCAGGATGAACAGGTGCCAGGCGTGCTGCTGCGGATACGTCGGAATGGTCAGCGGCTGCACCGGCAGGCCTTCCAGGCGCTGCAGGTAGGTCTGGGCCAGTTGCGTACGCTTGGCGTTGATTTCGTCCAGTCGCTCCAGTTGTACCAGGGCTATGGCGGCATTGATGTCGGCCAGGTTGTACTTGAAGCCAGGCTCGATAACCTGAGCCTGCGGCTTGCGCCCGCCGGTCAGTCGATCGTAGGCATCAACGCCCAGACCATGGAACTTGAGCATACGCACACGAGCGGCCAGGGCTTCATCGTCGGTGACGAACATCGCGCCTTCGGCGCAGGTCATGTTCTTGATCGCGTGGAACGAGAAGATCGCCGTGCCTTGGGAGCCGACGTGACGACCTTTGTAAAAAGTGCCAGCGGCGTGGGCGGCGTCTTCGATGACGGCAATCCCGTGTTTGTCGGCCAAGGCGTAAAGCGGATCGAGATCGAACGCTGCGCCGGCGTAATGCACCGGGATGATCGCCTTGGTACGGGGCGTGATCGCCGCTTCAATGCTTTGCAGATCGGTCATCAGGGTGTCGCGATCGACATCGACAAAAACCGGCGTGGCCCCCAACAGGCAGATCATGTTGGCGGTGGACACCCACGTCTGGGACGGGGTAATGACTTCATCCCCAGGTCCGATACCCAAGGCCAGCAAGGTGATGTGCATGCCGCCGGTAGCGGACGACAATGCCACCGCATGCTTGCAACCGACGTAGTTGGCGAAGTGTTCTTCCAGCGCCTGGTTTTTTGGCCCGGTTGTGATCCAGCCGGAGCGTAATACTTGCTCGACGGCCGCAATTTCTTCATCACCGATACTGGGGCGAGAGAAGGGGAGAAAAGCCTGACTCATGGGGACCTCGGGTCTGAAGCGTCAACGGAATTTCAGCTGTGAAAGTTTGGATCCACTCAAAGCGTAGACGCTAAAACAAAAGCTGCATCAATTAGTTACCGCGGAAATGTGACAAATTGCGTGGGTTGACTTTTGGCTCCTTGCTCGTCAGGTTGGAATTGAGAATCGATGGCTATCCGATCCACTCAGATTAAGCGTGAAAATGTGAAAGGGACATGAAAAACCGGTCGGCGAATCATTTTTCTGAAGTTCAGACAGCCAAAGTTCAGACTTCTACCGTTTATCGCGCCGTATCCACCGCTTGCTCCGGGAGTGTTGCTCCTTACAGCAAGTAGTCGAACTCATTAGTTGTTGTGTTGAACCGTTTTCATTCAGGGTTTTTTCGTTTGATTGACTTACCCGCTACCGACTCCAGGGCTGCCAAAGCCAGCCCGCTGAGCCTTTATCTGACCCGTCTTGCGCCGTCCAGTCAACTAACCATGCGGTATGTTTTGCAGGACGCGGCGGATCGACTGGGCTTCGAAGACATGAACATAGAGGAAATTCCCTGGCACGAACTCCAGCCTGAGGACGTCGTCGCGTTAGTGGCCGCTTTGCGCGCGGATGGTTACGCACCCAATACGTCTTCGCTGTATGTGAACGCAGTGCGCGGGGTTATGAACGAAGCCTGGCGCATGAGCCTGATCAGCCAGGAACACTTGCTGAAAATGCGCTCGGTCAAAGGCATCGCTGGCACGCGGCTGGCCCAGGGGCGTAACCTCAAGCGTTCGTTGATTAAAGAATTGATGGAAGTCTGTGCCGCTGATCCGCGGCCACAAGGTCTGCGAGACGCGGCGATCATTGCGGTGCTTTACGGTTCGGGGATGCGCAAGTCGGAGTCGGTGAACCTGGATCTGAACCAGGTGGATTTCACTGAGCGCAGCCTGCGGGTCACCGCCAAGGGCAACAAACAGTTGATCAAATATGCGCCGGCCTGGGCGTTCGCCAAACTGGACGCGTGGCTGGAGTTACGCCGTTCGCAACTGGGGGAAGGGCTGGAGGACGATCCATTCCTGTTCAACCGCATCCGGCGCGGCAGCCACATTACCCGCGAGCGCATCACCAAGCATGCGATCTATTACATCGCCAGGCAGCGCGGCGCCCAGGTCGGGGTGAAGATCATGCCTCACGATTTCCGACGCTCGTTCATCACTCGTGTGATCGAAGAACACGACCTGTCGATTGCCCAGAAGCTGGCCCACCACAGCAACATCCAGACCACTGCCAACTATGACGTGCGCGATGACAATGAGCGCCGCCGGGCGGTGGACCGTTTCGATCTGTGACTGCTGTCAGTCGCTGAGCACATGGGCATGACCAAGCGTAGTGACACGAACCGCGGCGCCGGCCGGAGGGGCGTGCATGCCGGAGCTGCGTACCAGTAATGATCGGCCCGGCTCGGATTCACCGGGCAGCAACTCCACCGTCAAGGTGCAGGTGTTGCCACCGAAGTCGCGATCGGTGACTACACCGGGACAGCCGTGGGAATCGACTGGCGAGCTATCGATCTGCAATTGCTCGGGCCGGAGCATGATCTGCGCCGAGCCTTTTTTGTCCGGGTTGTTGACCGGGATGCGACCGAGGTCGCAATGGGCCCAACCAGCTTCAATCCGGGCTGGCATGACCACCGCATCGCCGAGAAACAGCGCGGTTTGTTCGTCGTCGGGGTAGCGGTACAAATCCATCGGATGGCCTGATTGCACCAGTCGGCCCTGACGCATCACCGCCAACTGATCGGCGAACGACAACGCTTCGCTTTGATCGTGGGTGACCAGAATAGTGGTCACACCGGCATCAGCCAGCAGCCGCGCGACCATTTTGCGCATGGCCGCACGCAACCCGGTGTCGAGTGCCGAGAATGGCTCATCCAGCAGCATCAGTCGTGGCTGCTGGGCCAACGCCCTGGCCAGGGCAACCCGTTGTTGCTGACCGCCGGACAGTTCGTGGGGCCAACGCTTGGCCATGTTCGAATCCAGGGCGACGCTGTCCATCAGTTCGGCGATGCGATCCTGCCGGGCCGGACCCTTGTCCGCCAGGCCAAAACCGATGTTGGCGGCGACGCTCATGTGCGGGAACAAGGCGCCGTCCTGGGGCACGTAACCGATCAAGCGCTGGTGCGCCGGAACCGAATGCGTGCCGTCGACCAGTATCTGGCCGTTGAGCGAGAGGCTGCCCGAGTCCGGGAATTCGAAACCGGCAATCATCCGCAGCAAGGTGGTTTTGCCTGAGCCAGACGGCCCGACGATCACCGTTCGACTGCCGGTCGGCACCGACAGGCTGATGTTTTCCAAGGCGCGTTGAGTGCCAAAGGATTTGTGGATCGAGTTCAGTTCGAGGGCGTTCATCGGCCAGCCGTGCGTTTGGATTGGTGATAAAGAAGTCCGGTCAGCGGCAGTGACAGCAGGATCATGATCAACGCGTAGGGCGCTGCCGCCGCGTAGTCGATTTCACTGGTCATGGCCCAGAAACCGGTGGCCAGGGTGCGAGTGCCGTTCGGTGCCAGCAGCAGGGTGGCGGTCAACTCGTTGGTGATCGCCAGGAACACCAGCGCAGCGCCGGCAGCAGCACCTGGAGCCGCGAGGCGCAAGGTGATCAGCCAAAGCGCCCGGCCCGGGATCGGCCGAGGCTGCGGGCCATGTTTTCCAGTTCCACCGGGGCCTGAGCGATGCCGGCACGCAAACTCACCAGTGCCCGGGCAGAAACATCAGCAGATAAGCCAGCAGCACGGTGATGGTGGTCTGGTAGATCGGCCGGGCGAAGTGAATTGTCACCGTCACCAAGGCCAGGGCAACCACAATGCCGGGCAACGAACTGGTGATGTAGTTGCAGCTTTCCAATACTCGTTGCAGACGGCCCGGCGAGCGAATCGACAACCAGGCAATCGGGATGGCCGCACAGGTGGTCAGGGCCGCGCCAGCAACACCGAGCAACAGGGTCTGTTGCAGGGCCGGCAGCAAATCAGCCGCCTGCCAGACTTCACTGCCCCCGGCGATCAGCCATTTGCCCAGGGTGATCAATGGAACGCCCAGCGCCAGAGTACAGGTCAGGACTTGAAGCGAGAGGGCGAGCAACGTTGTGTTGGCATCCAGGCGCACAATCCGCTGATCCCGCGCACTGCCCGAGCCAACCCTGGCGTAGCGGGCACTGCCGCGCGCAGCCGATTCGGCGGTCAGCATGGCCAGGCAACACAGCGCCAGAACCCCGGCCAGCATGTTCGCAGCAGGGCCGTTGAAGGTGGATTTGAACTGATCGAAAATCGCGGTCGTGAAGGTATCGAAGCGAATCATCGCGTACAGGCCGTATTCAGCCAGCAGGTGCAGGCCCACCAGTAACGCACCGCCGCAGATGGCCAGGCGCAATTGCGGAAACACCACCCGGAAAAACACGGCCCAGGGCTTGAGGCCGAGGGATTCGGCGACGTCTTCAATGGCCGGATCTAGCCGGCGCAAGGTCGCGGCAACCGGCAGATAAAGAAACGGGAAGTAAGCGATCACCGACACCAGCACGCCGGCCGGCAACCCGTGAATCGATGGCACCAGGCTGACCCAAGCGTAACTGTGAACAAACGCCGGCACGGCCAGTGGCGCAGTGGCCAGCAGCGACCACCAACGCCGTCCTGGCAGGTTGGTGCGTTCGGTCAGCCACGCCAGCGCAACGCCCAATACAACACACAAGGGCAGGGTGATCACTACCAGCATCACGGTGTTGATCAGCAATTCGGCTACCCGCGGCCGAAATACCAACGTCTCGATGGCGGCCCAGCCGGTTTGCCAGGACACGCCCATCACGAAAATAATCGGCAGCAGCGACAACAGCGACACCAGTACCGATAAACCAGTGACCCACGCGCCACCGCGGCCAATGAAGAGGCCGCGGGAGCGTCTCAATGAGTTTGCGGGTATCGCCGAAGCGATACCCGACGGCAGTGTTTCAGGGATCAATTAGAGCAGTCCGGCCTGGGTCATGAGTTCCACCGCTTTTTTGCTGTCGAGCCTGGAGGCATCGACGGCCGGTGCGTCAAGTTGCGAAAGTGGCGTCAGCTTCGGGTTCGATTCAGCGTTCTGGCCCACGGCGTATTCAAACGAATTGCCGTTTTTCAGAATCGCCTGGCCGTCCTTGCCAGTGATCCACTTCAGGAAGGCCTGGGCTTGCTCCTTGTGTTTGCTGGAAGCCAGAACACCGCCACCGGAGATGCTGACAAACGCCCCGGGTCTTTGTGTTTGAAGTAGTGCAGGGCGGTGTTTTGACTGTTTTCGCCGGTCTTGGCCTGATCGACGAAGCGGTAATAGTGGTAGATCACGCCGCTGTCGATCTGCCCGGCATTCACCGCTTTGAGCACTGCGCTATTGCCACGGTAAGCGGTGGCGTTGGTTTTCATCGCTTTGAGCCAGTCAAGCGTTGCGGCTTCACCCTTGAGTTCAAGCACGGCAGCGACGATCGCCTGGAAGTCGGCACCACTTGGCGATGCAGCCCAACGACCTTTCCAGCTCGGCGAGGCGAGGTCCATCAGCGATTTGGGCAGATCTGCTTCAGTCATCTTGGCCGGGTTGTAGACAAACACCGTGGAGCGCGCAGCAATCCCGACCCATTTGCCGTGGGCCGGACGGTAAGGTGAGCCGATTTGTTCGAGAGTGGCTGGCGCAACCGGAGCAAACAGCCCGGCATTCTCGACCAGCACCATGGCCGGGGAGTTCTCGGTCAGGAATACGTCTGCCGGGGAAGCCGCGCCTTCCTGGACGATCTGGTTACCCATTTCGGTGTCGTCGCCGTTACGCACGGTGACCTTGATCCCGGTCTCCTTGGTGAAGCCTTCGATCCAGGATTTGGTCAGGCTTTCGTGCTGCGCGTTGTAGACCACGATGCCGTCAGCCTCGGTGGCGGCGTAGACGTGCCCAGCGCTGAGCAATGCAGTGGTCAGCAGTGCTTTTTTAAGAAAAGAGGGGATACGGGTAGTCATGCTGAGCCAACTCCTGATTTTTTTTGATTTATACATGCGCAATGCTTGAAGAGCGATTCTCATTAACTCTAGAACAATAGGAATCATTTGCATGTTTGAGGCGCGGCGAATGTAAAACCGGGAATGAGAAAAAAACGTGAAAAAAACGTTAATCCGTGTGATCGGCAGGAAGGGAAAGGTGCCTTGAACAGACTGTGGGAGCGAGCCCGCTCGCGAAGAGGACATGTCATTCAACATCTACGTTGATTGACACGACGCCTTCGCGAGCAGGCTCGCTCCCACAAAAAATCACCGGTGCCGCTTATGACTGTGGAATAAACGCCACACTCTGGTCTTCACGACCATGGAACATCCGCTCACCGTTGGTGGGCGTGGTGGTGATGACCTGATGGTCGGCACTCAGGTAGTTCAGGGGCAGGGCGCCGCCATTGCGGTATTGCGCCACAATGATGGTGCGCTGCGGGTCAAAATGCTGGCCGCTGGTGGTTTCCAGCCAGCTCATCAACGCAGCGCTGTCGCCAGTGCGGGGAAGTCCTGATTTTCCTGCACGTAATAGAACGGTGTACCACCGGTTTGCAAGTACATCGGCACTTTGTTATCGACTTCGATCATGACCATGCGCCACTCGTTCAACGGCGCACGCTTGCTGGCCTCGAGCTTGACCGTCTCACCGAACGTGACCACGCCGCCACCGCCGTTGGTCCACGGATAGAGCACGCCGAGCACCGCAAGCAACAGCACCGTGGCCGCGCCAACGCCGATCTTCATCCTGCGACTGCCAAACCGACCCGCCGCATTGCGTTCTGCCATTCGCTTGGTCATCCACCATGCGCCCAGCAGTTGGGCGAATGGCACCAGTGGCAACACGTAATAGCTGCGGCGACTACCGCTGGCGGTGAAAAACAGCATCAACAGGCCCAGCCCCCAGATCAGCCACCGGGTATTGGGTTCGACGTTGCGCCAGTGACGTACGGCGACCCACAACCCGATGATCCAGCACGGCGCCCAGGGCAGTGTGTAGACCGGCAGGTAAATCAGATAGGTGTAAATCGGGCCGATATTGTCGAACGGCTGGAAAAACCGCACGACGTTTTCCCGTAGCACCAGGCCCAGTCCGCTTTCACCATAGGTCGGCGCACCGTAGACGTGGGACAGGATGAACGGCGTCATGTAGAACGCGCCGGCAATTACCAGGGCCAGGCACAGCCGCAGGTTGAGGTGGCGTTTCCAGCGACCTTCCTGCAACAGATGAGGCAATAGCAGCAAGCCCGGCAGAATGAAGCCGATCAGGCCTTTGAACAGCGAGGTCAGCGACAGCAGCAGGAAAAACACCAGGTAGCGGCCGAGCCTAGTGTCGTCCGGGCCGCGCCAGTACCACCAGACCGCCGCGAGCACCCCGCACACGGTCAGGATGTCGGCCGTGGCAACCCGTGCCCAGAATATGAAGTAGAAAGTCGTCGCCAGCATCCAGCCGGCAATCAGGCCGGTGCCTTTGCGAAACAATTGCTCGCCGATCAGGTACACCAGCCAGACGCTCAGCCACGCCGATATCACCGACGACAGACGCAGCGACCAGTGACCCAGGCCACCGGTCAGCCACGCCGTGGCGGTGATCAGCCAATAGGACGGCAGCGGTTTATCGTAATACGGACCGCCCTTGAGATAAGGGTCGAAGTAGTCACCGCTCTGGAGCATCTGCAGGGCGATGTTGGCCCAGCGGGTTTCCGCGCCCCACAATTCCCGTGTGCCCAAACCCAACAACAACATCAGCGCAGTCGCGCCCAGCAGGAGCCACAGCGCGCCCCTGTCACTTGCCCAAAACTTCATTGAGGGTTTCCCTGTAGAACTTTAAGTAGTGGCTAGCACTGCATGTGTGGCGAGCGAGCTTGCTCGCGCCGGGCGGCGTAGCGACCCCCAACATCTTGCGAGCGCTGCGCCCTCGAGCTCGAGCAAGCGCCCTCGCCACAGGCAAGCTTGCCCCTTCAGGTTAAGTGCCCGTCGTTACAACTCAGGGCTGCGTCTGCGGGAAGATCAGAATCTCCAGGTTGCCGCGCTGGTAGCGTTTGCCGTCCACGGGCAACAAGGCGACTTCCTGAACTTCCTGAACACTGTTGACCCGCATCACCACCCCGACCGAGCCTTTCTTGCGCGCTTCGGTCATCCATTGGCCGACGTTATCCATGGTGACTTTGCGCGAAGCCATGGTTGGGTCGTCGAGACCATATTTCAGCTCACCGATAGTGTTGAACAGATCGACTTGCGGACGCTTCAACCGCCAGGACAACGCCGACGCCGCGCCCAGGTCGTTACTGAGTAATGAGCTCGTCGGACCCAAGGCATCCAGGTGTTCGGCGATAAACTGGTCAGGCATCTTGCTGTTGACGATCTTGCCGGGCATCGCGGCCGGCAGCAGCGCCACCAGCAGAAAGATCCCCAGCGCCGGCGCCGCCCAGAGCGTCAATGGCCGCGAGACTTGCACTGCGTTGGCGATGATCCAGCCGGCCAGCACGATGTAGCCAAGGGACAGGCTGAACATCTCCGTGTTTTCGAAGATTTCCCGGGTCGCTTGTACGTAAACCAAGCCGATCAGCGCAGCGCTGGCCAGCACCACATTGAGTACACCGTTAATACGCAGGGCCCGGCCTTTCGCCTGTTCAATCAGACCCACCACGGTATGCCCCATCAGCAACGCCAGCGGCAGCAGGCACGGCATGATGTAGGTCGGCAACTTGCCCTTGCTCAGGCTGAAAAACGCCAGCGGCAACAGCATCCACAGCAGCAGGAAACCGATCGCCGGTTGGCGCTTGTTCTTCCAGGCCTGGATAAAGGTCGATGGCAGCAACGCGGCCCACGGCAGGCTCGATACCACCAGCATTGGCAGATAGAACCACCACGGACGGGTATGTTGTGCATCTTCGGCGGCGAACCGGCGAATGTGTTCGTGCCAGAAGAAAAACCGCCAGAAGTCCGGTTCCCGATAGTGAATGGCAAGCACCCACGGCAAGCAGACCACGGCCGCTACGACAACCGCTATCGGCCCGTAGCGCAACAATTCGCCCAAGCGTCGCTGCCACAGCATGTAGGGCAGGGCGATCAACACCGGCAACAGCCAGGCGAGGAATCCCTTGGTCATGAAGCCCATGCCGCACGCGGCGCCCAATATGGCCCACGCACCGATTCGTGCTTTGGAAGACGGGCTATCGATGGCAAACCACAGCGCCACCAGGCTCAGATTGACCCAGAGCGTGAACTGCGGATCGAGATTCGCATAACCGGCTTGCCCGGCGATCAACCCAAAACTCATGTAGAGCAACGCACAGGCGCCACTTTTACGCGGGTCGTTCCACAGGCGGCGGGCGATCAGATAAGCCAGCCAGATGCTCAGCCCGGTGCTCAACGCCGAGGCGATTCGCACACCAAACAGGTTATCGCCGAATACGGCCTGGCCGATGGCGATCATCCAGTAGCCGGCAATGGGTTTTTCGAAATAGCGGATGCCCATGAAGTGTGGGGACACCCAATTGCCGCTCAAGAGCATTTCCTGGCTGATCTGGCCGTAGCGGGTTTCGTCGGGGATCCACAGACCGTGGGTGACCAGTGGCACTAAATAGAACACCACGAAGGCCAGTAGCAAGCCGGGAACGATCCAGCGTTCGGCGGCTGTCGGTTCTGGCGCAGGGCGGCGGGACGCATGCGCCGCAGGGTGTTGCAACAGATTGTTATGGGACGTCATGAATCGACCTTAACGCAGGGACGTTGCTTGGTTCAGTGAGGCGCCCGGCGCAATCCTGCGCAGGCACAACGCTGGTTGAGTGAATGCAGGCATATCGGCAGCTGAATGTGCGTGTTTCCCTGAATCCAGAGAACTATCAACCTTCCCGGCTGAACAGTTCCTGAAGGAATTCAAGCTTGGAATCCGCCAATGTCCAGTTATTCAGGTAAAAGACAAACTTTCTTGCATCGACATGCCAATGAGTAGCGAACTAATTAGTTCGCTACTCATTACCTTTGATTATTTTGACCTTGTATTACGCTTGGCATCTAACAAGTGATTCACTGCGCGTTGGTTACTTCAGCGCTTTTTTCGCGTAACAGCGAATGCCAATCACCGTCATTCAGTATGCCCAACACCTTAAGTTGCCCGTTGGCGTCAATGCTGACAAACAAGGAGCTGCTGTATTCGCTCGCGGCGGCGTGCTTGAAACCGGTCTGCTTTTCAAAATCACCGATGCAACCGCTGTGTGTGACCAGTACCGAGTTGCGATGGGGGATCTTGTGCGCGACGACATCGTTACGCAGGGTACTGCCGCAACTGGCCAGCCATTCCTGAGTCACCGCTGCTTTACCAAACATGGCGTGCGCCGATTGCTCGGTGCGGGTCACCGGGCTGACGAAGACATCGGTTTGTGCCATGCCCAGGCTCACAAAGCCTTGGCCTACCGCTGCGGAAGCCTGGCTACCGAACTGGGTAATCCCATCGGCCGGGCCCAGGCACGGATTGCTGGAACGGTCGCAACGCTCGGCGTGGCGAACCAGCGCCACCACGTCACCGGCTTGCCAGTGCTTGATCAGTTCGGCCTGGACCTTGGCGCCTGCACTGCCAAGATCTGTCGGGGATCGATGCCACAACATGAAGCCGGTCACCAGGACGGCCACTGTCAACAAGGCTGACACACCGATGATTTTGGTGAGTCGCGATGGCAGCCATCGACGGGACGGCATAGCGGATGTCACTGATTCGACCACGGTCTTGCCCCTTTGCATAACCCGGAAACTGCACGCAACGCAGCCTTGGCCGGGAAAGTTTCGACGAAATTTTAAGTTGCCCAGTCGTACTTCTAACGATGAGCAACACACTAAGGGGCGGGGCGTATGAGCGCGGTGAAACGGATGTGAAAAATTTGCGGAAATTCATTGTTATTCAAGAAACTCTCTCCCTTTAGTTTCAGTGACAGGAGCCTAGTCGATTGACGAGTTATGACACGGGGTATTTGAAAACTACTATCAAATACGCCGTGTAGATTATTTCAAGTTGTTTCCGTGGCGGGTCTGCCAAGCAAATCGACTCGGCAGCCAGGCGCCGCATCGCTGACGGCCAGTTTCATGTCGTGCAGGCGCGCCACAGCTGAAACCATGCTCAGTCCAAGGCCGTTACCCTGCGTATGCCGACTGGATTCGGCGCGGTACAGCCTGCGCAATACCGCTTCGCGCTCCGCCGGCGCAATACCCGGTCCGTTGTCCGTCACGCGAATCCCTATAGCGGTCCGGTCAGCGATCACGGTCAGGTGAATGTCGCTATGGTCCGGTGAAAACTTGATCGCGTTGTCCAGTAAGTTGCAGACAGCATCGAACAACAGTTGCGCATCACCGGCTATAACGGCCGGCATCTGGCTGCCATTGAACGTCAGGCGGATGCCGCGTTCCTCGGCCAGCGGTTCATAGAGCTCCGCAGCATCGGCCGCTATTACATTCAAATCCAGCGGGGCAAAGTGACTGCGGCGCGCGCTGTTTTCGATTTCCGAAATGCGCAGCAAGGCTTTGAACGTTAACAGCAGGCCCTTGGCTTCGGTGAGCGCCGCGTCAATGCTGGCGGCATATTGGGCCTCATCCAGACCACGCCGTTGGGCGCGCTCAAGGCCTGCGATCAGCCGGGTCAGCGGCGTGCGCAGGTCATGGGCGATGTCATCGCAGACACCTTTGACTTCGCTCATCAACCGTCCCAACTCATCCAGCATGCCGTTGACCACGCCAGCGAGACGGTCGATATCATCGTTGTTACCAAGGATCGGCAGCCGACCGGTCAAGTCTCCTTCGATGATGCCTTTGATGGAACGACTCAGTTTGTCCAGGCGCCGGTGGGCCGAGTAACCCAGCACCACCGCGCCGAACAGACCGACCACCAGCAACAGAACACCGCCGGAATACAACGCATTGATCAGCAGTTCATCGAACTCGCGAATATCGTGCATATCCTGGGCGACCAGCAACGTCTTGCCATCAGGCAGGCGATGCACCATGAACCGCACCGGACGATGGTGACCATTGTCCTTGAGCCAGCGAAACTCCTGCGGTTTGTCGTACTCAGCGAACGGCGGCAGGCGATGAATCGCTCCGGCGATAAACTTGCCTTGTTCGTCGAACAGGCTATGGGGCAGACGGCCTTCGACATCCTGCACGGCATGCTTGCGAATCTCGGCTAACTGCAACTCCGGTGATTGCAGGCTGCGGTTTTCGACTTGCCGATAGAGCGCCGTATCGGCTTCGGTTTTGAGGTAGAACGCCGTTTGCCAATAGATGTAGCCGAACAACGCCAGGAATGAGCAACCGAATAGCCCAAGAAACAGCAGGCCGGTGCGAAAACTGATGGTGCGCGGTATTTCACTCAGGTGAACGGAGAACATAGCCGGCTCCACGAATGGTGTGAATCATCGGCAGATCGCCTTCGCCATCCACCTTGCGTCGCAAGCGGCTGATGTGGACCTCGATCACATTCGTGCGCTCGTCGTAGGCGTAACTCCATACCGCTTCAAACAACATGGTACGCGTGATGACTTGCCCGGCATTGCGCATCAGATGCTCGAGCAAGGCGTACTCACGAGGCACCAGTTCGATGACCCGTTCACCACGGCGCACCGTTCGCCGCAACAAATCGATTTCCAGATTGGCGACTCGCAATCGGGGCTCCTGAGTCGTAGCGGGCGGCTCTGCACGGCGCCGGCACAAGGCATCGAGGCGTGCTGTCAGCTCGATGAACTCAAACGGTTTGGTCAGGTAGTCGTCACCCCCGGCGCGCAGTCCGCGAACCCGCTCGTCCAGCGCACTCAAAGCGCTGAGAATCAGCACCGGAGTGCTCACGCTGGCCGCTCGCAACGCGGTGAGCACACCCAAGCCATCAAGGCCGCCAGGCAACATGCGGTCCAGGACGATCAGGTCAAAGGGTTCACTCAAGGCTTTCAACAGGCCTTCGCGGCCATTGTCGACACAGCTCACCGTGAAGCCGTGATCACACAGGGCCGCTTCGATTTCGCGGGCAGTAGGCAAGTCGTCTTCGACGACCAAAACATGGGTCATGGCAGTAGAACCGGTCACGTGGTCGGGACAGAGGTGGCATAGTGTGTCAAAGCCTTGGGCGAAGCTACGTTCCCGCCGGTTAAATAAAAGTTTAGGTTGGATTTCATGGAGACCGTTCCTTGCGCATTCTCGTGGTTGAAGACGATGCCCAGACTGCCGCGTACCTGCTGCGCGGGTTGACGGAAAGTGGCCATGTCGTCGATATCGCCAGCGACGGCAACAGTGGCCTGGGCATGGCCCTGGAAGCGATTCACGATGCGTTGATTGTCGATCGACGTTTACCCGGGCTCGACGGCATCGAGTTGATCAAGGCCTTGCGAAGTCGTGGCCAGCGCGTGCCGATCCTGATGCTCAGCGCCCAGGCGTCCACCGCGCAAAAGGTCGAAGGCCTGCAAGCCGGTTGTGACGATTACCTGGCCAAACCTTATGCATTCGCCGAAGTGCTGGCGCGTCTGGATGCCTTGATGCGTGGCCGCGATCAATCGAACGGGCCGGCACGTCAGCTAGAGGTCGGAGAGTTGCGACTCGACTGTGCCACGCGCACCGCCGTGCGCCAGGGGCGGGTCATTGCCTTGCAGCACCGCGAAGCCCTGTTGCTGGAAAAACTCATGCGCCACAGCGGCCAGGTGGTGACCCGCGACATGCTGCTCGACAGCGCCTGGGACTACGCTTTCGACCCCAACGACAACGTGATCGACAAACACATCCATCGCCTGCGGCGAAAACTCGATGAAGGTTTTGATGACTCGCTGATCAAGACGGTGCCCGGTGTCGGCTACAGCTTTCAGGTCGACACGCCGCAAGATTAAATAAAAGTTTATCTGCCGACGAACGCTCTGGCAGGCACTCCTCGCTATCTTCGCCTCATTCGTGGACTCATCCACAGAGGCTCAAGCGGGAGATAGCTTGCCCATGTCCGTTGCAACCTTGGCGGTGCGCACCTTAGGTTCCGCGCGTTACTCACCGATGTCTTTGATGTTGCTCGGCGTGCTGGCGCTCGGCGGCTGCTCGATGGTGCCCGAGTATCGGCAACCCGAGCTGCCTGTGGCTGCGCATTGGGATGGCGCGCCAGACAGCCAATCGGCGCCAGGCGGGCAGTGGTGGCACGAGTTTCACAGTGTCGAACTCGACTCATTGATTGCCCGAGGCCTGGCCTCCAACTACACGCTCAAGGCTGCGGTCAGTCGGATTGACGAGGCTCGTGCTTCAGCACAAGTCGTGGGCGCCGGCCAATACCCGGCGCTGAATCTGGGGAGCAACTTCCAGCGTCAGAACAACTACGGCACCACGGCAAAGCGCAGCGTCTTTGCCGAAGCCACCTACGAGGTGGACTTCTGGGGCAAACAGCGTGCGGTAGCCGATTCCGCCGACGCCCTGGCCAACGCCAGTGTGTTCGATGCCCATACATTGCGTATGACTCTGGGCGCGAGTATTGCCGACAGCTACTTCCAGGTGTTGTCACTGGAAGAACGCCTGCGTCTGGCCCAGTCGATTGCTGACGATGCCCGGCAAGTGCTCGACCTGGTGGAAGTCCAGGCCAGCCAGGGCGCGGTGTCGAACCTCGAAGTCGCTCAGCAACGCAATGCCATGCAGACCTTTGAAGCGGCGATGCCAGGCTTGCGTCAGCAACGGGATCTGGCGCTGTACCAATTGGCAGTACTGGTCGGTGCGCCACCCCAAGGCTTTCACCTGCAAGGTAACGGGCTCGACACCTTGCAAGTGCCGCAACCTTCGACCGGCCTGCCCATTGGCTTGTTGCGCCAGCGGCCTGACATTCAAGCAGCAGAGGCGCGGCTGACGTCGGCAAACTTCGATGTCGGTGTGGCCCGTGCCGCGTTTCTGCCCAACCTCTCGCTGGACCTGCTGGGCGGCATCGATACGATCGCCGGCGGGCAGATCTGGAGCGCTATCGGCACCCTTAGTCAGCCGTTGTTCGCCGGTGGCCAGCTCAAGGGCCAGTTGCATTTTGACGAGGCTCATGTGCAGGAGCTGACCGCCAGTTACCGTGAGTCGATCATCGAAGCACTGCAAGACGTCCAAACCCAGGTCAGCGCCGCCCGTGAGCTGGACAAGAGTTACGCCCTGAACCAATCGGCCGTCGATTCGGCCCGCGAAGCCGTGCGGCTGGCACAGGTCCGCTACCGGTTGGGCTCGACCGATTTCCAGACCTTGCTGATCGTTGAGCGCACCCAATACCAGGCTGAAGACACGCTGTTGCAGGTGCGCCTGCAACACCTTCAGGCCGCTGTCGGTTTGTTTCGCGCCTTGGGCGGAGATTTTTCCGCCGTCGCCATCGCTTCCAATTCTCCTTCCCAGGTGGCTCACCCATGAATGTTCTACACCCACGTCGTCGCGTTGCTCTCTGGGGCCTGGTGATTGTGTCGCTCGGCGCAGCCCTCGGCGGTTTTCAATGGATCAAGCGGGCCCAGGCAGCACCGGCCAAGTCTGAAGCAGCGGCGGTGCCGGTGCAGATGAGCCAAGTCAGCCGTCAGGATTTGCCCGTCTGGATCAGTGCCATCGGCAATGTGCAGGCCCTCAACAGTGTGAATGTGCGGGTGAGGGTGGACGGCGAGCTGCAAAAAGTTCTGTTCAACGAAGGGCAAACCGTTACCGCCGGCAGCCTGTTGGCGGTGATCGACCCAAGGGTTTATCAGGCCCAGGTCGCTCAAGCCCAAGCCATGGTGGCCAAGGATCAGGCGCAGTTGGCCAATCTGCGGGTCAGCCTGGACCGAGCCAGCAAACTGGCCGCAGCCAAGGCCGGTCCGACTCAGGATGTTGATACCTTCCGCGCGCAACTGGCAGCCCAGCAAGCCACTGTTCAGGCCGATCAAGCAGCGCTGGATACCGCACGCCTGCAATTGGAGTTCACCCAGGTCAAGGCGCCGCTGACCGGCCGTACCGGCCAGCGCCTGCTCGACGTCGGTTCCATTGCCCACGGCGCCGAAGCCACAGGGCTGGTGACGATTACCCAGATGAACCCGATCTCCGTGGCCTTTGCGGTGTCCCAGGATGATCTGGCACAAATCCTCGAAGAAAACGCCAAAGGCGCGTTGCAGGTTGTCGCGATGACGCGTGACGGTCACCAGGAAATCGCCCATGGCCAACTGAGCTTCATCGACAGCCAGGTGGCCGCTGCCAGTGGGCAGATTCAGCTCAAGGCCCAATTCGACAATGGCGCCGGTCAACTGTGGCCCGGAGAGTTGGTGAGCGCGCGGTTGCTGGTCCAGACCCGTCGGGACGTTACCGTGGTGCCGGCCGATGCAGTGCAATTCGGGCGTCAGGGCAACTTTGTCTATGTGGTCGATGCTGATCAGCGGGTGCAGCCGCGTCTGGTCGACGCCGCGACGGTGGTCGCAGGCAAACAGTGGATTCGCCAAGGCCTGGCGGCCGGAGAAACCGTTGTGGTGCAGGGGCAATCCCGCGTCGCGCCGGGGCTGAAAGTCACGCCGGTCAAGCCTGAGAATTCGGCGGCACTGGTGGAGGCTACACCATGAATGGGCTGGCCGGTCTGATTCAACGGCGTGTCGGTCTGAGCTTGCTGGCCCTTGGGGTCATGCTGCTGGGAGCCTTCGCCTATTTTCAACTGCCGGTGGCGCCATTGCCGACCGTGGATTTTCCAACCATCCAGGTCACCGCCAAACTGTCCGGGGCGAGCGCCGAGACCATGGCTTCCTCCGTGGCCACACCACTGGAGCGGGCGTTTGCCGCTGTACCGCAAGTCACGTCGATGACCTCGTCGAGTGCGGCGGGAAAAACCCAGATTGTGTTGCAGTTCGACCTGTCGCGGGATATCGATGGCGCCGCCCAGGATGTGCAAACGGCAATCAACACGGCGACGCCCAATCTGCCCAAGACCATGTCCAGTGCGCCGACCTTCAACAAGGTCAACCCGGCCGAGGGCACCGTGATGTCCCTGGCCGTTACCTCGCCGACCCGCACGCTGCCGGAACTTGATCGCTACGCCGACAATTACATCGCCCAACGTCTGTCGCAGATGCCCGGCGTCGGCCTGGTGGATTTTCACGGCGAACAGAAACCCGCCGTGCGGGTGCAGATCGATCCCGATGCGCTGGCCGCTCGCGGTCTGACCCTGGAAGACGTGCGCAGCGTGATTGGCGTCAGCACCCTCGATCAACCCAAAGGCAGCCTCGACGGACAACAGCGCTCGATCACCCTCGGGGCGACCGACCAACTGCTCGATTCGCAGCATTACCGCGACCAGATCATTGCTTATAAAAACGGCATGCCGATCAAGCTCGGCGATCTGGGCCGGGTGATTGCCGGTGCCGAAGACACCCAGCAAGCCGCGCAGTTGGGCGCCGAGCCAACCGTCATTGTCGACATCCACAAGCAACCGGGTTTCAACCTGTTGTCGACGATTGCCACGATCAAGGCAAAACTTCCCGAACTGACCGCCTCATTGCCGCGAGATGTGCAGGTTCAGGTGGTGGGCGACCGCACCCAGACCATCGAAGCCTCGGTCAATGACATGCAATTCACCTTGCTGCTGTCGATTGCCCTGGTGGTCGTGGTGATCTTTGTGTTCCTGCGCAAAGCCACCGCGACGCTGATTCCCAGCCTGACCATTCCGTTGTCCCTGGTGGCGACGTTCGGGGTGATGTACCTGCTGGGCTACAGCCTCGACAACCTGTCGATCATGGGCCTGGCGATTGCCGTCGGGTTTGTCGTGGACGACGCCATCGTGGTCATGGAAAACATTGTCCGACACCTTGAAATGGGCAAGTCGCGCCTGCAATCGGCGGTCGATGGTTTGCGTGAGGTGGCGTTCACTATTGTCTCGATGACGGTGTCGCTGATCGCGGTGTTCTTGCCGATTCTGTTGATGTCCGGGATTGTCGGCCGACTGATGCGTGAGTTTGCGGTGACCGTCAGCGTGGCGATCATCATGTCTTGCATCGTATCGCTGACCATCACCCCGATGCTCTGTGCCTGGCTGCTCAAACCCCACGCCGAAACCGAGGAAGGACGTTTTGCCCTGGCTTGTGAGCGGGCGCTCACCGGGCTGCACAATGGCTATCGACGCAGCCTCGACTGGGTGCTTGATCACCAGCGGCTGACGTTGGCGGTGGCCGTGGCGACGCTGGCGGCGACGGCGGTGTTGTATGTCGCGATTCCCAAGGGCTTTTTCCCGCAGCAGGACAACGGTTTGATTCAGGGCGTCGCCGAAGCGGCGCCGGATATCTCGCCTATCGCCATGCGGGCGCAGGTCAACCGTGCAGCCGAAGTGATCGGCCAGGATCCGGCGGTGGCCGGGTGTATTTCTGGATCGGCCCGAACCCGACGGTCAGCCAAGGCAAGGTGATGATCAACCTCAAGCCGTTCAGCGAACGCACCGCCAGCGCCGGCGAGGTCATCCGCCGCTTGCAACCGGCCCTCGACAAGTTGTCCGGGATCAAGGTCTACATGCAGGCCAACCAGGATATCCAGATCGGTGGCCGGGCCAGCAAGACCCAATATCAGTACACCTTGCAGGACCCGGACAGCGTCGAGCTGGACCACTGGAGTGGCGTATTGCTGGAAAAACTCAAGACGTTGCCACAGTTGCAACACGTGACGTCGGACCAGCAACAAGCCATTGCCCAATCGACCCTGGTCATCGACCGGCCCACTGCGGCACGCCTCGGGGTGACGGTGCAGGTCATCGACGATGTGCTTTACGATGCCTTCGGCCAACGGCAGATTGCGACGATGTTCACTCAACTGGATCAGAACCATGTGATTCTGGAACTGGACCCGAGCTGGCAAACCTCCACTGCAACACTTGCGCATCTGTTTGTACGCGCAAGTTCCGGCGCCCTGGTGCCGCTGAGCCTGCTGGCGAACGTCAAGACCGAGCAAGTGCCGATCATCATCAACCATCAGGGCGTATTCCCGGCCATTACCCTGTCGTTCGACCTGGCACCCGGACACGCCTTGAGCGAGGCGGTCAGCGCGATCAACCAGGCGTCCCTGGCCGTGGCGATGCCCGACACCGTCGTCGGCAGTTTCCAGGGCACCGCTCAAGCCTTTCAGGATTCACTGAAATCGCAGCCCTGGTTAATTCTGGCGGCCATTCTCACGGTTTACATCGTGCTCGGTGTGCTATACGAGAACGCCATTCACCCGCTGACGATCATCTCGACGCTGCCATCTGCCGGTTTCGGTGCGCTGCTGGCGCTGATCATTTGCGGTCAGGACCTGTCGGTGCTGGGGATGATCGGGATCATTCTGTTGATTGGCATCGTCAAGAAAAACGCGATCATGATTGTCGATTTCACCCTGCAAGCTCAGCAACGGGGCATGTCACCCCGTGAGGCCGTCCGGGAAGGTTGCCTGTTACGTTTGAGACCGATCCTGATGACCTCGCTGGCAGCCTTGCTCGGGGCTGTGCCGCTGGCGTTCGGGCATGGCGCCGGTTCCGAGTTACGCCAACCGCTGGGCATTGCGATTGTTGGCGGTTTGGCGGTTTCACAGATTCTGACGCTCTACACCACGCCCGTGGTCTATCTTTGGTTCGAACGTCGGCGCCGCAGGACGCAGCCCGGCACCGCAGGTGTCACAGTTTGAAACCGGCAGTGGAGCCACGCATGGGGATGGATTTCAAACAGAGCCTGACTAAACGGATTGTGATCGTATTTGCCTTGATGAGCGCCTTCGTCGCGGGGGTCTTTGCGGTGGGCATTATCGCCACGGTACACGTGGTCGAGCGCAAGCTGACGACCACCAGCCTCGGTGGCGGGCTAAACCGTCTGCTGCTGATGGATGACACCGGTGACTGGAGTCATCGACCTGAAAAGGACGAGCTGTTTTTTGTCCAGGGCGGGCAGGGGACCTTGTCCATGGACTCTGAACTGGAAGCGCTGGCCCCGGGCTTTCAGGAAATCGAGTATCAGGGTGACGACTTCTACGCCATGGTCGAGGTGGTGGGCGGGCGCAAATATGTGTTGCTGCGCAACCAACTCAGCCTCGAACAACGTGAGCGTGTGTTGTTCGCGGTGGTGATTGTCGGTTTCATCTTGAGCATTGCCCTGGCGATCCTGTTGGGCTGGCTGCTGGCGCGAAGGGTGATGGCCCCGGTGATTCGACTGGCACGCCAGGTACGCCATCGCGATCAACTACTGGACCTGGCGCCACCGCTGCACCCCGACTATGCCGTGGACGAGGTCGGGGAACTGGCTCTGTCGTTCGACCAGACCCTGGGCCGGCTGCGCGCCGCCCTGAGCCGGGAAAAGCTCTTTACCAGCGATGTCAGCCACGAGTTGCGCACACCGTTGATGGTGCTGGCCAGTTCCTGTGAATTGCTGCTGAGCAATCCCTCGCTGGACCCACGCTCATCGGCGCAGGTCAGTCGCATTGCCCGGGCCAGCGATGAAATGCAGCAATTGGTCGAAACCTTTCTGATGCTGGCTCGCGCCCGTGAGGCTTCCGGCACCGGTGCAAGCGCGACAATAAAAGAAGTCGCCGATGGCCTGGCCGATATTTGGGGGCGGTTGATCCGGGAAAAGGGTATCGAGTTCATCTATGACGCCGCCCACATCTCGGCTGAATGCCATAACCTGACGTTCCTGCAATCGGTCATGAGCAATTTGCTGCGCAACGCCTGGCACTACACCGATCGTGGCTACATCCGGCTGACATTGCGTGAACACGGTTTCAGTGTCGAAGACAGCGGCATCGGTATTCCCGAAGAAAAGCGCCACGCGATGTTCCAGCCATTTGTCCGGGGTGATGAAAACCGGGGAGAGGGGCTCGGGTTAGGGCTTTCACTGGTTCAGCGCATCTGTACCAAGCAGCAATGGCGGGTGGAGCTCAGCAGCCTTGAACCCAACGGTTGTTGTTTCACCGTTGAGCTGATGCCGCGCGACCTGTAGGAGCAAAGCTTGCTCGCGATGGCGGTGTGTCAGTCAGCATTGAGACCGACTGAAACACCGCCATCGCGAGCAAGCTTTGCTCCTACAAGGATGCGGTTAATCAGAGGGCCCCGGGCAACCCCGTTGCGCGGCGGCTGCTTGACTGATGACTGCGGCCAGTCGCTTGACGTTGTTCTGCTGGGCTGTCACCAGATCTTCAATGGACGGACCTGACGGCGTCTGCAAAGTGCTGCGGCAGGTTATCAGCGTGTTATCGCCGGCGCCGAGCGGGCGCAGGCGCCATTTGACGTCGATCAAGCCGTACTGGCCGGGAATCGAGTCGAAGCGCTGCACATCCACCCGCAACGAGACTTTGTGCTGCGGGTTGGCGTTCGACAGTTGGTCCAACAGTGCGCTGCGCAATTCATCCGCAAGGCTTGCACCCCACCAGTCGGTTTCGAGGATCGCCAAGCCACTGTTGCCCTGGCGAATGACGATCTGTGGACGATCCACCTGAGGTGGCACGCTGATGCCTTCGATCTTGATCTCGTCGCCGCTGCCCCGTGCCGGTTGTGCCGGGGTCAGGGTGTGAAAGTGAATCGGATCGCTGCGGCACGCCGTGAGGAGTAACAACGCAGCAACCAACGTAAACTTTGGCGAAAAAGCCATGGGTGTTGCTCCTGTGATCAGTTACGCGGTGGCCCTTGCAGATCCGACGGCGCCGCATTGTCGGGTCGGCCGCGAATCAGCGATTCCGGGTGCCGCCCCAGGTAATCCGAGAGTTCACGCAGGGAACGCGACATGCGTTTGAGTTCGTCCAGGGTCTGGGTCAGTTGTTCGCGTTGCGGCGAGTCTTCTGCGAGGGTCGAGCTGGCCGAGTTCAGGGTCTTGCTGACGTCCGCCAGGGTGGTCTGCACGCGGGGCAGGGTCTTGGTGTTGAATTGCGCCAGGCTTTTGCGCAGCTCGACGAGGTTGCTGTCGAGGTTGCTGGCAATCCGTTCGACCGGCAGTTGGTTGATCTTGTTGACCATGGCCTCCAGTTTTTCCTGCAATTGCTCGAGGCTCCCAGGGATGGTCGGGATGCTGACCGGCCGGGCATTTGGATCGAACGCCACTTTTTCCGCTTTCGGGTAGAAATCCAGTGCGATGTACAGTTGACCGGTCAACAGGTTGCCGTTGCGGGCCTGGGCGCGCAGGCCGTTTTCAATAAAGGTGCCGATCAGGCGCACGCCAGCGGCTTCGTCATTGGGATCATGCATCAGGGCCTTGATCATCTTGGTATGCGCCTGGCCGAGGCGTTGCGGGTAGATCACGATGCCGACATTGACCGGGAAGCTGCGTTTCTTCTCGTCGAAGTCCAGATTGATCGCCACCACCTTGCCGATTTCCATGCCGAGGAATTCCACTGGCGCATCAACCTTGAGCCCGCGCAGGGCCTGGTCGAAACGCAGGCTCAGGTACTGCGGCTTACCGTTGGGCGGGGCGAGGGCAGTTGTCTGGTCGTCGAACAGCTCGAAGGTTTTCTCCTCGGTGGCGGGCTGATCGTTGGGGCTGTAGTCCGGGGCACGAAAGGCGATGCCACCCACCAGCAACGAAGACAACGATTCAGTCTTCACCGCAAAACCGTTGGCGCCGATGTTCAGGTCGATGCCGCTGGCGTTCCAGAACCGGGTGTTCTCGGTGACATAGGCGTCATTGGGCGCATGGATAAAAAGTTCGAGATTGACGCCTTTGCCATCGGCATCCAGCGCATAAGCCACCACTTGGCCGACCGGGATCTTGCGGTAATAAATCGGCGAGCCGATATCCAGCGAACCGAGGTCCTGGGAATGCAGGGTGAAGCGCTTGCCAGGTTCGCCATAGGTGATGGGCGGTGGGTTTTCCAGGCCGTTGAAGTTCTTCGCGCGACCATCGGCGCGCCCGATATCGGCGCCGATGTAGTCTCCGGACAGCAGGGTATCGATGCCCGACACGCCGCCTGCCCCGATGCGCGGGCGTACGACCCAGAATTGCGAGTCTTCGCGGGTGAAGGTTTCGGCCTGCTTGGATAGCTTGATCGTGGCATCGACACTCTTTTGGTCGTTGCTCAATTCAACATCCGAGACTTGGCCGATAACCACATTGCGGTATTTGACTTCGGTCTTGTTGGCGGTCAGACCGTTACCGGTCTTGAAGGTCACGATGATGGTCGGGCCTTCCTGCATCAGGCTGTGCACCACCAGGGAGATCCCCACCAGTACGGCCACAATCGGCACGATCCATACCAGCGATACGCTGAAACGACGGGTCTTGATACTGGCCTGACCTGGGGCTTGCGGCCCGTCAGTGGCTTGCGACTTCATCCATGACCTCCTCGTTGTTTGGTTTATCTAGCTGGCTATCCCAGATCAGTCGCGGATCGAAGCTCATCGCCGAGAGCATGGTGAACACTACCACCAGGCCAAAAAACAGAATGCCCGGACGCGGTTCGATATCGGCCAGGGCTTGAAACTTGACCAGGGAGGCCACCAGCGCCACCACGATCACATCAAGCATTGACCAATAACCGATGACCTCGACGAAACGGAACAGCTTCGACCGCTCCTTGCGCGCCCATTGGCTGTCACGCCGAACAGTCACCAACAGCAACGTCAGGGCGACGAACTTGATGCCGGGCACCGCGATACTGGCGATAAAAATGATCAGGGCAATGTCCCATGCACCGGAGTCCCAAAACTCCAGCACGCCGCTGATGATGGTGCTGTCGGCGCCGTTACCGACCATTCGGGTGTTCATCACCGGCAACAGATTGGCCGGGACGTAAAACGCCAGGGCCGTGAACATATAGGCCCAGGTCCGGGCAAGGGAATTGGTCTTGCGCCGATGCAGCGGCGCACCGCAGCGCTCACATTCGTGAGGGTCGTTGGTCATGTCGCAGGCCAGGCCACAGCTGTGACACAGGCACAGGCCGAGTTCGCTGGCGACCGGAGGCATTGTCATAAAATGTCCCACAGTTCACGGATATCGCGCCCGGCGATGCGGATCATCATCAGGCTGAGAACGGCCAGGGCGAACAGGCCGATACCGGGCAGTACATCCAGCAACCCGGCGAGCTTGATGACCGCGACCATCGCACCCAGCAGGCAGACTTCCAGCATGCTCCAGGGCCTCAGCGTTTCGAGCCAGCGCATGCAGAACCTGAAGCCCGGCGCGCGCTGGCGTGCGAGGGCGAAGCTCAATACCCAGATCAGCAGCAATAACTGGAAGATCGGCGCGATGATCATGGCGATCGCCGCCACCATGGCGATGAAGGTGATGGGCCCCAGACTCAGGGCCAGCACCGAGTCCCAAAGCGTGGCGCTGTTTTTCAGGCCTTTCAGGTTGATGCTCATGACCGGATAGAAATTGGCAAAAATCCACAGCACCAATGCGGTGAAGGTCAAGGCCAGGCGCTGCTCCATCGTCAGGCCGTTATAGCGCTGGAGCACGCCGCCGCAGCGAGTGCACAGGGTTTTCTGATGCTTGGCGAGCGTGACTTTTTCATACACGCAGTCGCAGTGCTCGCAGATGATCAACTGCTCAGTTGTGGCCATGGGTCGCATTCGCAAGGAGGCTAAAAAGTCAGAGCACCACATCAATATAGAAGTGCCTTGCGATTGAGCAAATTAAAAGGCTGAAGGCTGGCGCAGTCGCCATTTTGCAGGAGCCCGTCAGGTGAGGCGCAAAACGGTGGGAGCGAGCTTCGCTTGATTGGCCGGCATCGCTTATTGATGGCCTGACGCATTCAAATGTAGGAGCTGCCGAAGGCTCGGGCCGCGTTCGGACGATCTTTTGATCTTGCTTTTAACAACCAAGATCAAAAGATCGCAGCCTTCGGCAGCTCCTACGGGGGGCGGGGTTCGTCAGTCATTACGGCGTTGCGTCATTAACCGAGCATTTCGCGCAACCGATACCAGAACATGCCCAGTGCCAGCAGCGGTGAACGCAGGGCGCGGCCACCGGGGAAGGTCATGTGCGGCACGGCGCTGAACACATCGAAACCTTGGCTGTGCCCGGCATGGATCGCTTCACCGAGCAATTTTGCGCACCAGTGGGTCACGTTCAGGCCGTGGCCCGAGTATCCCTGGGCGTAGTAGACGTTCGGGTACTGGCTCAAGCGCCCAACCTGCGGAAAGCGATTGGCCGAGATGCCGATCTTGCCGCCCCATTGGTAGTCGATGCGCACGTTCGCCAGTTGCGGGAACACCTTGAGCATTGCCGGACGCATATAAGCCGCGATATCCGCCGGATCGCGCCCGGAGTAGTGGCAGGCACCACCGAACAGCAAGCGTCGGTCCGCCGAGAGCCGGTAGTAATCCAGGCCGACTTTCTGGTCACACAGCGCCAGGTTCTGCGGGATCAATTGCGCGGCGACCTCGGCTGACAGCGGTTCGGTGGCGATGATGTAACTGCCCGCCGGAAGGACCTTGCCGCTGAGCTTCGGCTCGAGCTCTTCCAGATGCGCGTTGCAACCGAGTACCAGGCTGCCGGCGCGGATCGTGCCGCCTGCACAGCGAACTTGTACGGTGCTGCCATGGATGATCTCCAGCACCTCGCTTTGCTCGAAGATCCGCACGCCGAGGGATTCGGCCAGCCGGGCTTCGCCAAGGACAAGATTGAGCGGGTGCAGGTGACCGGAGCCCATGTCGATTAAGCCGCCGGCATACACCTCGCAATTCACTACTTGCTGGCGGATCTGCTCCGGGCCGACGATTCGGGTTTCATGGGCGTATCCGGACTGAGCCAGATCCTCTTGCTCAACCTTGAGCGCAGCAAACTGCGCCGGCGTATTGGCCAATTCACAGAAGCCCCAGCGCAGGTCGCAGTCGATCCCGTGTTCGCGGATTCGATTGCCCACCAGCGCCACGGATTCGACCCCGGCGCGCTCCATGTAATCCACGCCTTCAGTGCCGACATAACGAGCGAACCCGCTAACGTCATGGCCAATACCGCGAATCAACTGCCCGCCATTACGCCCGCTAGCCCCCAACCGATACGCCGGGCTTCCAGCAGGATCACCGAGAGTCCGCGCTGCGCAAGCTCGATGGCGGTGTTCACTCCGGTAAACCCGCCGCCGATCACGCAGACATCGGCCTCCAGGTCCGATGCCAGCGTGGGGTAGGGCGCCAGGTTTTTTGCACTGGCGACGTAATAGGAGTGGGCATGTTCGTTGCGGTACTGATTCATTTATTGGACTTCACTTTGCTCCAGGAACGGGTCATCAGACGCATGATCGCCTGGGGCGGGGTGGTGGAAATGTAGAGTTTGTCGAGCACTTCCTGGGACGGGTAGACCTCAGGGTTGTTCACCAACGCCACGTCCATGTACTGCTTGGCGGCCGGGTTCGGGTTGGCGTAGCCCACCGAGGCGCTGACCTTGGCGATGACTTGCGGGTCCAGCAGGTAATTGATGAAGGCGTGGGCTTCTTTCGGGTTGGCGGCGTCGGCGGGAACGGCCAACAGGTCAAACCACAGGTTGCTGCCTTCCTTCGGGATGGCGTAGGCGATGTTCACGCCGTTCTTCGCTTCCTTGGCGCGATTGGCGGCCTGGAACACGTCGCCCGAATAACCGAAGGCCACGCAGATGTCGCCGTTGGCCAGGTCCGACACGTACTTGGACGAATGGAAATAGGTGATGTAAGGCCGGATGCTCAAGAGCTTCGCTTCGGCCTTTTTGAAGTCTTCAGGGTTTTCGCTGCGCGGGTCCATGCCCATGTAGTTGAGGATCGCCGGGAACACTTCATCCGCCGAGTCCATCATCGATACGCCACACTGGCTGAGTTTCTTGATGTTCTCCGGTTCGAACAGTACGGCCCAGGAATCGATATGGTCGATGCCCAGCACTTGCTTGACCTTGTCGACGTTGTAGCCGATGCCGTTGGTGCCCCACAGGTACGGTACTGAGTGGGCGTTCTGCGGATCGTTTTTCTCCAGCAAGGCAAGCAGTTTCGGATCGAGATTTTTGAAATTAGGCAGTTGCGAGCGATCCAGTTTGAGGAATGCGCCGGCCTTCACCTGACGAGCGAGAAAGTGGTTGGACGGCACTACCACGTCATACCCGGTGCGGCCGGCGAGCAATTTACCTTCCAGGGTTTCATTGGAGTCGAATACGTCGTAGATCACCTTGATCCCGGTTTTACCCTGGAAGTCGGCGAGGGTGGTCTCGCCGATATAATCGGTCCAGTTGTAGACGCTGACGGTGGGTTGAGCTTGCGCAACGGCGCTGAACAACAAGGCCAGCGTGACCGGAACAACGGATTTCAATAGACGCATATCGACACCTCTTCGGGTTGTTGGATTTTTAGGCGTTGGCATTCTTCCTGTGGGAGCGGGCTTGCTCGCGAAGACGGCGGCATAGTCAACATTGATGTCGCCTGACACACCGCTTTCGCGAGCAAGCCCGCTCCCACATGGGAATGCAATTTCATGCGGGAGATTGCTTAGACGCTGAGCAGCAAGAACTCACGCTCCCAGGAACTGATCACACGCTTGAAGTTTTCGTGTTCAGCGCGTTTCACCGCGACATAACCGCGAACGAATTTGCTGCCCAGATAACGCCCGACGGTTTCGCACTCTTCCATTTGGGTCAGGGCGTCCTCGATGGTGATCGGCAGGCGCAGGTTGCGACGTTCATAGGCGCGACCCTGCACCGCAGCGCTCGGCTCGATCTTTTCGACCATGCCGAGGTAACCGCACAACAGGCTGGCCGCAATCGCCAGATACGGGTTCGCGTCAGCGCCCGGCAAACGGTTTTCCACGCGCATGGCGTCCGGGGTTGAGGTCGGCACACGCAGACCAACGGTGCGGTTTTCTTCGCCCCACTCCACGTTCACCGGCGCCGAGGTGTCCGGCAGGAAGCGGCGGAACGAGTTGACGTTAGGCGCGAACATCGGCAGCACTTTGGGGATGTACTTTTGCAGGCCGCCGATGTGGTGCAGGAACAGTTCGCTCATCTTGCCGTCTGCATCAGCGAAGATCGGCTGGCCGGTGACGATATCGACCACGCTCTGGTGCAAGTGCATGGCGCTGCCCGGCTCGTCGCCGATCGGCTTGGCCATGAACGTCGCGGTGACGTTGTGTTTGAGCGCCGCTTCACGCAGCGTGCGTTTGAACACGGTGATCTGGTCAGCGAGGTCGAGGGCATCGCCGTGACGGAAGTTGATTTCCATCTGCGCCGGGCCGTCTTCGTGGATCAGCGTGTCGAGGTCCAGGCCCTGGAGTTCGCACCAGTCATAGACGTCTTCGAACAACGGGTCGAATTCGTTGGCGGCGTCGATGGAAAACGACTGACGACCACTTTCCGCACGACCGGAACGGCCCAGCGGTGCCTTGAGCGGCAAGTCCGGGTCTTCGCAGCGCTGAGTCAGGTAGAACTCCATTTCCGGCGCAACAATCGGCTTCCAGCCCTTATCGGTGTAGAGCTGCAGGACTTTCTTCAGTACGTTGCGCGGCGACAGTTCAATCGGGTTGCCAAACTTGTCGAAGGTGTCGTGGATCACGATGGCAGTCGGTTCGATGGCCCACGGAATCACATAAACCGCGTCAGCAACGGGCCGGCAAATCATGTCTATATCGGCCGGGTCGAGCAGGTCGTAGTAGATGTCGTCGTCGACAAAGTCCCCGGTTACTGTCTGCAAAAGCACACTTTCCGGCAGGCGCATGCCTCGCTCATGCAGGAACTTGTTGGTGGGTGCAATCTTGCCGCGAGCGATGCCGGTCAAGTCGCTGACCACACACTCGACCTCAGTAATCTTGTGATCTTTCAGCCACGTGAACAGCTGATCGAAAGGGACATTCATAAAGACCTCGTTATTGGTTTTAGTAACGCCGGGGAGGGCGGTTTCATCCGACGCAGACTTCCCCTGAGACGCGTTGACGACTATCTTGGGCGAGCCTTGCGGTTCCATCTATCCACTTTAAGCAGCACCAAAACGCACCAAACGAGTGCGTAAGGTCACCCATGACAGCGTGCAATCCGTTACAAGTCCAAGCGTTCAACACCGCCGATGTGGCCGAGCAAATCCGCGCCACTCCAGGTTGGGTACAGCATTACCAGCAGATGTCGCCGGGGCATTTCGCCGGGCGGGTGCGCTATCTGGACTTGCAAGGCGTGGAGATTTACGAAGAGCACATGAACACCGGGTCGAGCAGAATTTCAGCGCCCCCCAGGGTGCCCTGGCATTTTGTTTCGATCGCAGCGACAACGCGCTGTACGTGCTCAATGGCGAGAGCCGCAACATCTGGATTACCCCGGAGAACTACCAGGAAATCGCCGTGGTGTTCGGCCCGGAGTTCGTGCAGCGGCACGGTTTGAACGTCGCACGGCTTGAAGGGCTGTTCATGGCGCCGCTCAATTGTCAGCAGAATGCACTGTTCAGTCGCTGGCTCAGCAGCACCCTGACCCGACTGGCGCAAACCTTTGACCCGCCGAGCCGCGAAGCCCTGACCGAACAACTGCTCGAAGACTGCTTGTATATCCTCGACAACGCCTGCGCGTACCTGGACCGTGGCGGGCTGCAACGCAGGAGCGACGAACGAACGATCATGAAACGCGTTGCCGAGTGGGCGGCGGATTGTCCGGAAGACACCCTGAACTTGTTGCAATTGTCGCAAGTGGCCGGTGTTTCACTGCGCCAGTTGCAACATGCCTTCAAGGCTTACACCGCCATGTCGCCTACTCATTGGCTGCGTCTGCGTCGCCTCAACAGCGCCCGCCGTGAATTGCTCAGCTGTGCGCCGTCGGACACCACCGTTGCCGAAGTGGCGATGCACTGGTCATTCTGGCATCTGGGCCGGTTTTCCAGCAGCTATCGGGCGCTATTCAAAGAGTTGCCGAGCGAAACGCTCAAACGTTCGCGCTGTGCAACGACTCATACTTCAGGGCTTATCTATTAGCGAAGGCTGTTATTGCAAACTGCATTAACAGGTTTTTTTATTTGGAGTTCGGTGACTCCATATCTGCCAGGCATCTCCTGCAAGTGTAACTGAGTGTTTCATGATTAATCTTTAAGTCGTTGTATTTTCATGAAATTAAATAAGTAAGGGTGTTTAAAAATAGTTAGCCCTGTTTGACGCTGCGCAGATGTCTTCTAGTTTTTTGCCTGTCGATGCACACGAAACAACCTGGACAAGGACATCCAGTCCATTTCTTTGTTTATGGCGGCTTGAGCAGCGATCCCCAGATTGCCGAGGATGGTTTTCGGATGTAGTGCCGTGGGTTTTGTGTGTAATTGAAGATTCAACTCTTCCACGGTTTCAGCCACAGACCCAACGCACACAGCAGTACAGCCCCGGCCATGATGCTGCTGCCCAACTGCAACCAGACATTGGCCAGCGGATGCAGCACCACCGCGGCAACGCCGAGCAACACCACGCTCAGTCCCCAAAGCGCCGGCCAGCGCAGTACGGCAAGCAGTTGCTGGCGTTGCATGAGCTGCACATTCGTCAGGAGTACGCCGCCGAGCGCCGCGATCGGGATCGCCGTCAGGCCAAGCACCAGCGGCAATACCGCGAGCAGGGTGGCATTGAGCAGACTGCCAAGCAGCTCACATTTCAACGGCATTCGGGTATCGCCGGCGGCGTAGGCGTAACGCGCCAGCATGGCATTCCAGGCACCGAACACCAAGGGCGTGGCAAACCATCCCAGCAGCGCCGGCAACGGGCCGTCTGCGCTCTGGGCCGGTAACAGAAAATGAATCAACGCCGGGCTGGCGCCCACCAGCCCGAAGGCGGCGGGCAGGCTTAACAAGGTCGCCGCATCCAGCCCCCGGCGCAGCAAGACCAGTCGTTGTTCGCCTTGCTTGCCACTCATCAGGCCCAATAACACCTGGTTCAGGCTCATCAATGCAATCAGCGGCAGGTTGATCAATTTGCGCGCCAGATTGACCCAGGTCACCACGCCTTCACCCAGGTAACTGGCCACCAGACGTTCCAGCAATGCCAGACCCTGACTGGCCAGATTACTGGCCAGCAACGGACCGATTCGCCCAACCAACTCGCGCCCGGCGCCGCTTTCCCCGCGCACCCGCCACGGGCGCCAACCGAATTGCCAGAGCGGTGGCAACAGCGGCAGGCACATCAACAGGCTGCCGGCGAAAAATGCCATCGACAATTCGGCGCTGAGGCTGGAGTGACCGCGCAAAAACAGGTACAGCACCGGTGGCAGATTAAACAGCAGCGAGCCCAATCCCGGCAGGACAAACCGCTGCCGGGCTTGCAACGGAATACTGAACAACGCATGCACCAGCAACCCCGGCACACAGGCCGCCAGCCAACGCAGATTGGCCGCCGCCTCGGCGTGGGCGTCGTTATCCAGGCCCGGGCCGATCAGCCGGACCCACAGCGGCGCGGCCAACGCCAGTACCGCGTACAGGAGCAGCCCGAACGCAAGCAGGCGTGAGGTCAAGCCATTGAGCCAGGCCCGTTGGCGCAGCTCATCGCGTTGCTGAAAAAGGGGCAGGGCAGCGGCAGCGAGCAGCCCGGCCGCGAGGGTCATGCGAATCGCTTCGGGAATGAACACCGCCACCAGAAACGCATCGCTGCGATTGCCGGCGCCCCACGCCGCGACCAACAGCCATTCGCGGGCAAAACCGGCCACCAGCCCGGCCAGGGTTGCCAGGGTCAGCCACAGGGTGCTGCTGAACATTAATGAAACAGGGTGAACAGGCCTTTGCCACCCACCTTGTAATTCAAGTCGTGGGGGCGTTCGCCCATGGGTTTGGCGCCGCTGCCGCCAACGATTTTGTACGGTGCGATGTTTTTTGCTACCAGCGTGTTGGCGGTCACCACCGCGCCGCGTCCGATGCGGGTGCTGTGACCGATCAGTGCCCGCGTCGCGATCCAGGCATAGTCGTCGATATAGATCGGGCCGGAGACCGACCAGAACTCGGGCGCGGCCGTGTCATGGCTGCCGGCGATAATCAGCACATGAGAGGCAATCGCCACATGATCACCAATGATCAATCCGGCGCGGGCATCGATCTGGCAGTGCCACGCAATCACGCTGTCCGCGCCGATGACCAGATTTTCAATGCCCAGCACTTCGGTGTTACGCCAGAGGCTGGAACCCTTGCCGATTTTCGCACCGCCCAGGCGCAGCCAGGCCAGCCGTACGTGATGACTGGGGATCTTGTTGATCAGAATGTTGTAAGCCTGTTCCCAGGCTCTCAGCCAGCGGTCTTTGAGGGTGATCCAGTTCTTGCCGTAACGAGGCACTAGGGTCGTCGGGATGTCCTTGCGCAAGCGTCCGTACAAGCGTTGCGCCAGAGGGTCTTCAATGATCGCTTCGATATCCACCGAACAAATGCTGTAGCGCAGGTTTTCTCCTTCGCCCTCCACAAAGAACACATCGTGGCTCACTCCCCAGGCGTAGGCCGCGATCAGCTCATCGAGGCTCACGCCCAGTTCAACGGCCAGTGAGGGCAGGCGTTCGGGCAGGTCGGCCGAATGAAAAATGCGATGTTTCATGCTTGGCTATCCTTGGGCGCAAGGTGGGAATGGACAATCGTCGGATGCAGGCGGACCTGTTGCAGGCTCAAGCCCATCAACAGCCAGAACAACCCGATCAGTACGAACGTGAAACTGAAATAGTGGTCGAACAGCCCGGTCAGCAGTGCCGCCAGCAGGCCGGCAACGCAACCCAGCCACAAGGAGTTTTCGCCGGTAACCTGACGCACCAGCGTCAATGGACGCACTTCACGCCACCACAGCACGGTAATGGTGACGAACAGCAGCATGCCGGGAATGCCGATCTTGTAGATGAAGTTCAGCCACAGGTTGGAGATGCCCGGCAGGCCGCTGCCGGGCACGGGCGGATCGATCTTGAAGCCGATGCCCAAGGGGTAGCGGAGCATCACCTCCGGGAATTTCGAGTATTCATCGAAACGCACTTCGGTACTGGCGTTGGTCGCCGAGAACATGGTCAGTAGACGTTCCTGCAACGGCGGATAGAACATCACCAGCGCCACCGCGAATGCTGCACCGATGCCGATGATCCGGCCACTGTAGGGCACGCGTTTGTAGGTCAGCCAGATCAGTACCAACACCAGAGCCAGAATCGCCCCTCGGGAAATACTCAACAGTAAACCCGCGCAGCCGAGCACTGCGACGGCCAGGCCTAATGCCCGGCGCAGGCCTTTTTGGGTCCAGCCATACAGCAGCGCCATGGGAATGAACAGCACCAGCACACCGCCGGTGAGGTTGGGGTGGACCCAGGGTGAAGCCATGCGTTGGTAGTTGGCGGAGAAGATGTCCTGCACCGCTTCCGGGTGTGCGTATTTGAGGTCGGTGAGAATCGGGATCATCGACATCGCGTTACGGGTCTTGAGGAACATGAAGGTCGATAACAGCAGCATCGCCAGGTTGCCCAGCAACAGCGCGATCACCAATTTGTCCCGGTCGGCATCGCTGCGCAGCAGCAGGGGCACCATGAATATCAGCGACAGGTTCATCAGCCAGCGCACCCAGTTCACTGGACCGTTGCCATCGGCGTGGATGATGATCATCCCCGAGATGAAGGGGATGATGCTGAACAACATCAACCAGGCCATGGCGCGTTCGGTCGGCCGCCAGAGCAGCAGGTTGCGCGTCTTGCCGATGAAGGACTGCCAGAACACGCCGAGCCAGGTCAGCCCCAGTACGGCTTCACTGATGGTGGTGCGAATCCCCAGCTCCAGCGTGGTGTACGGGATGCTGGTGGCCAGCAGCGCGAAGATCAGCAAACCCCACAGCGGTTTGCGCACCAGGGTGAGCGCCACGGCAAAACCAATCACCACGAAGATGACTTTGGCGGGCGGCAGCGCCCAAAGCAGTACGCCGAAGAGGAGGCCCAACAGCAGAGCGATGATTTTTCCTGGCAGCATCAGCGATACAACGCTCTGAGTAGGGTGTCGAGCCGATAGCGATAGGCTGGCCCGTCAAACTTGCGGGCCCAGTCGCGCAAGGCTTGCGTATCGACGGGTGTTTCGTCCTGCGCCTGATCAATCAGGGCCGCCTTGAGTTGCGCACGGTCATGGGCGCCGAAACGTCGCGCCGAGGGTGGCGCCACTTCATCCAGTGCCGAGCCTCTGGCCACGGCCACCGGCGTGCCGACGCTCAGGGCCTCGATCACCGGCAAGCCAAAACCTTCGGCATAGGAAGGCTGCCACAGGCATTTGGCATGCAAGTACAGCGCATGCAACTGGGCATCGCTCAGTCCATTGACCCAGTGCAATCCCGGTAGTGCGGCCAGCTCAGAGGGCAAATCACTGGCGTGACCGACCAACACCAACGCCGGAACGCGTGGGTTTTCCAGTCGGCAGGCTTGCCAGTTTTCGACGAAAAACGCCATGTTCTTGCGCGGCTCACGGGTGCCCACCACCAGCCAGAAGCGTTCGGGCAGGTCTTCGGGCAGCGGGCCTGGCTCGTCCTGGTACTCGGGGACCAGATTGTTCAGCACCCGAACCTTGGGTTTCGCCCATGGAAATAACCTGACGGCTTCATTGCAGGAGAAACGCGAAGGACACCAGACCTCATCGGCAATCCAGATCGACCAGGCAATCGAGCACGCATCGATCACGCGGTAAGCCAAGGCCTTGACCTTTGATTGATGGAAGTTGTTTTGAGTCAGCTGGAACAGGTCATGTAATACCAGCACATAACGCGTCCCGGCCGGTTTGTGGCCGAGGGGCAAGCCCATGTTGGCGGTAGCGATGTACAAGTCGATGGTGTGTTCACGAAGGGCTGCAGGCAAAAATTTGCGCTCGAAGCGCAGTCGTACCTGGGGCCGTTGCAGGCCGTCGAGCGGGCTTGGCCACGGCGGGCAGACAGCCGTCAAACGTTGCGGGTGCTGCAGCGGTGCTTCGCTGAACAGCACCAGTTCCGTGTCACCACGCTCGAGCAGGGATTCTTCCAGCGCTTTGACTTGGCGGGCGATGCCCGATGAGGGCGCGACGGTGGCGGGGCGATAATCCAGGGCTACACGCATGCTTGGCTGACCTCGGCAGAAGGCAATGTACGGTAAATCTGCTCCAGCTCATTGCCGGCCACCGCCCAGTCGTGATGATCGCGGGCATAACGGCGCGCCTCGTCGGCCAGGCGTGCGGCGAGAGGCGGTTGGGTCAGCAAACGCACCACTGAATCGGCCAGGGCTTCAGCCGTTTCACCGGCCAGATAGTGTTCGTCGGGGTGGATCGACAACCCGGAAGCGCCTTGCCCCGTGCTCACCAGCGGCAGGCCGGCCGCCATGGCCTCCAGCACCTTGAGTTTGGAGCCGCCACCGTGGCGCAACGCGGCAAGAAACAAGGCGCAACGCCCTTGCAGTGCGGGCAGGTCAGGGACAAAACCCAGCCATTCGATACGGCTGTCGGGGAAGCGTTCGGCCCAGGCAGGGGGCAACGCATACCCGGCGACTGCCAGACGCGCCTCGGGACAGCTTTGCCAGACGCGAGGAAAGATCTCCTCCAGCATCCACTCGACAGCGTCGAGGTTCGGGGCGTATTCGTAGTTACCCACGAACAGCACCCGCTGGCTGTCGGAGGCCGCGATCACACCCGCAAACGCGTGACTGTCGACCCCGTTGACCACCACATCGACGGGGGTGGACGTCAGTTGGCGCATGGCCTGCGCATCGGTTTCGGTCACGGCCACGACCTGTCTGGCCGAGTCGAAGGCTTTACGTTCCCAGCGCCGACAGCGCCATTGATCAAAACGCACGAACGGCAAGGCCCAGCCGGGGAAACGATCATAGGTGGCGCCGCCCAGGCTGGATTCGAGGTTGTGTTCGGTGAGGACGAAGTCGCGTGAGGCATTCATCAGCGGTTCAAGGTACGGCTGCAAGCTGTAGCTGTGTTCGATTTGAATCACATCCCAGGGCTCGCGCAACAGTTCGTCGAAGCATTGGCGCAACGGGCGTGACAGGCCATTGACCGTGGTCAACAGCGGCCATGGGGCGAGCAACCCGGCGAGCAGGGTCATCGGGTGTTTGAGCGGGCGCCGGGGGATCACGATCAAGCGCTCGACCCAGGGTTCTATCGCCGCACGCGCGACGGCGTCAGCCCCGGTTTTGGATTGCACCAGCAGGGTTATCCGGTGGCCACGATCGCTGAGTGTCCGCAGCAGGTGATATTGCCGGGTCTTTCCGCCGCTGGTCATGGGCCAGGGCAGATAGGGCAGAATCCAGAGGATTTTCAAATACGGCACTCCATTTCAGCGTTGTCTACCACACCAGAATCTGCAGGGTGGGTTTCACTGCGGGCGCAATTCCATCCGCCAGGTCGAGGCTTTGCCGCGTCCCGGACAGCGGATCGTAAAGGGTGGCCTGGTGAATCTCCGGCAGCTTCAACGTACCCGCTTCGGCGCTCCAGAACATCAACAGGTGTTTGCCGTCGTTGCGGGTCCAGGCCACGCTGTAGAACGTATCCGGCATGCCTTCAAGCAGCGGCGTCTGGCCGGGTTTGAGGCTTGGCCCGGTGATCTCGAGAAACCGTGACAATGCCTGATACACCGGTTTCGGTTCGCCATTGAGATCCAGCAGACCGTAATGCTGGTCGCGGGCCGAGGCTCGATCATCAAGGTCGGACAGCGCGAAGAGAAATATCCGTTGGTAGTCCTGGGTGCTCATCAGTGCCAGGCGACGCAAGGTGTAATCCGCCTGACCATCAACGCCGATCAGCGCCTGCATCTCCCGGGGCCGGCGTAACTCGACCAGCCCCATTCGGTGGCCCAGACATTTTTCAACCCGGCGTTGTGCAACATGTCGTTGAGTTGCTTGCCGCGCAACAGCACCTCGTTTTTGCCCGGCTCGTCGGTTTCCGGGGTCACGGAATAGGGGTGATAGGCGGCGACCATGCCAAGGCTCTGCACCCCGAGCTTGCCCAGCGCCTGGAACATCAAGGCTTTGCCGAGCGTCGGCATCTGACTGTAATAGGCCATACCGCCCATCACCTGGGTTTTACCGGGTGCGGCCTGGTCCAGCGCCTGATGGGTGGCCAGCAGCAGTTGCCCATAGGCGGCGGGATCGACCTGCGGGCGCCAGTTGTTCGGCAGGTTTTGTTCGTTCCAGACCTGCCACGCATCGATATTGGGGTAGCGTTGGGCGAGCATGGCCATGCGCGTGGCGTACACCTTGGGATCTTTCGGTGGATATTGATCCTGAAACGGCGCTCCGGCAGGTGCCCTGGTAATGAAGGGCGCCGAGCCGACCATATAGAACAGCGACTTGAGCCCGGAGGTAGTCAGGGTCTTGTCCAGTTCGTCGAGGGTCGATAGCTGGTAGTCGTTTTCCTGCGGTTCCAGCCGATCCCAATGCAGGTCCACCCGGACCCATTGCAGCCCCAGTTTCTGGTAGGCGCTGATCTGCTTGCGGTACTGCGCCGGGGTGAACCACAAGAAGTGTGCGTTCACCCCCAGGTAGTCTTTCCATACAAGGGGGCGGTCGGGCGCGAGGTTGATCGGCGCGGCAATGGTTTGCGCGCAGAACAACGCCGTGACGCTGAACATCAGCGCCGCAATAAAAGGCAGCAAAGGGCGGCGGCTAGCGGTCATTGGGTTCGTTCCTCACAGGCAGCCGTGAACAGATCGGAAAAACGCCGGGCCGTTGCCGACCATTCGCGCTGTTGCCCCGTTTCGCCGGCCCGGACTGCCCATTGGAGAGCCAGGCCAGGGTCGAGCACCAGTCGTGTCAGGCAGTTGCTCAGCGACTCGACATCACCTTGCTGATAGGTGATGCCGTTGCCACCCGCGACTTCCTCGGCAAAGGCGCGAGCGTCGGAGGTGATCACACCGCGACCGCAGGCGTTGGCCCAGGACAATGCGCCACTGGTGCCACGCATCTGCCCCAGCCAGCCGAGCTTTTTCGATTCGCGGTAGGGCAGCACCATCACATGGTGCGCCTGAATGGCCTGGGCGATCTCGCTGGACGGCAAGTCCAGTTGCCAGTCGACGATGTCGTCGAGTTGCAAATCGCTGATGCGTTGACGCAGGCCATCGAGGTAGTTGCCCGCCGGGTCGAACGTCATCTCCGGCGCGGTACCGCCGGCCAGCGTCAGCCGGACATGACCTCGACATTGCGGGTGCGCGGCGAGTGTCCGGGCGAGGGCTTCGAGCAGGTCTTCGATGCCTTTGCCCCGGTAGATGAAGCCGAAATACAGCAGGCGCAGCGGTTCGAGCGCAGGCAGTTCGACCGGCATGATCGGCAGGTTGCCGTGGGCGATCACGGCCACTTGCCCGGCGCGCAATCCCATGCGCCGCCGCAGGCAATCGCCGCCCAGCCGGGTCAGGGTAATGAGCCGACTCATGCGCCTGGCCAGACGCCGCCCTCATGCAGGGTCAGCGGGTCGGCCAGCAGTGCAGCGGCCTGCGGCATCGGGTGGGGCAGCCGTTCGAGCAGGGTCAATGGCCAGAACAGGCGGGCCCGCCGCCAGATCAGGCGCTCGGGATCATGCACGGTGGCGGTGAGCGGAATCTGCGGCTGTGCGCTGCTCAAGTATTCAAGTGACTGAAACTCGCCGAATCGGCCGCCACCGAGCTCAGCGTGCACCAGATCCACAGTACTCCAGTCCACCGCCTTGAGGCGTGACAGTTGCTGCGTCAGGTCATGACAGCCGGCCAATGGCGTCAGCACCTCGATGCCCAAGCCACGCAGTGCCGTGCAGAAGTGCGCGGCATAGTCTGCTATGCCGGTTTGTTCAGGTGGCAGCGGCGCCAACAGCACGATACGCATCAGGCTGCTCCACGCCGGCTGTTGAGGCGCGCCAGCACCGAGGCGGGCACTTCGAAACGGCGACGATTGAGGATCAGACCATCGACTCGGCCGAACGCGGTGGTGAGCAGCGACATGGCGTTTTCGATCATCGGCACCGTGCTGGTACGTGCTTCAATCACCAACCCGATCAGGTCCGCGCGGCGCAGGAGCAGGAAAGCATCCTGACTTGTCGACAACGCCGAAGCGTCCAGCAACAAGACTTCGCCGGGTTGTGCGGGGTCGGCAGCGTTGACCTTGACCCGGTGGCCGCGCTCTTCAAGCAAGCGGCGCAATTGCTCGATGATGAAACTCACCCCTTCACCATGGCGCGCCGACGTGAGGCCCAGGGCCAGGCCTTCGCGCTCGATGCGATCCATTGGCAACAGGCTATAGAGGCGATAAATACTGGCGGTCATGGCGGCCGGCGTTGCATCGTCGCGGTCGGGCACGCTGCCCCACAGCGGCGCGTGAAACAGTTCTTGCAGACGGGCACCATCGTGGATGCGTTGATCCAGAAGGTAGCAAACGTAGATCGCCAACAAACCCACCGCCAGCCCGGCCGGAACTGCAAACAACAGTATCAGCATGCTTTTGGGGAAGACCCGTGCCGGGTTAAGGGTTGCGTGTTCAATGAGGGCGATATTGCTGATCTGGCTGGTGTCGAGTTCGTGGTCGATACGCGCCTGCTCAAGGTTTTCCGAATAGAGTGCATAGCTCTTTTCAGCGGTGTGCAGTTGTTGGGTCAGACGATTGAGCTCGGGCTCATCGGTCATCACCCGATCACGTTCGGTACGCAGCGCATCGAGGTTTTTGTCGTAGTCGGCGATTTGCCCGATCAGTTTCTGTTGCTGCAACTGTGCATCGATCACCTGTTGCTGGACATTGGTCACCAGGCCGTTAGGCGAGGTGTTCTTGGAGCGTTCCAGGCGGGTTTCTTCCTGGGCGCTCATGATTTGCAGCGCCTGGATGTTCTCCTCGATCTGTTTCACCGCCGGCGCTCCCGGCAGGTAAGTGCGCAACAGCCGCGCTCGCTCCACTTGAAGGGTATTGATCTGGCGCTTGAGGTCGAGCTGCGTCGGGTTGAGGCTGGTTTCGCGAGTGGTCACCACTTCTGCCGGCTGGTCCTTGATTTGCTGACGGGCGTTGATCAAAAAACTACTGAGGCCGGACAGCTGATTTTGCGCATTGACCCGAGCATCGGTGAGACGATCGATCTGGCTAGTGAGGTTTTTCAGGCGCGCATCGACGCTGATCGAGTCGATCTGCTTCAGACGACCCTGCAGCTGCTCCTTGAGGCCCAGAATCTGTGCGGCCACCTTGTCGCCTTCGCCTTGATAAAAGGCATACAGGCTTTTACGACCCAGCACTCGGGCACGTTCCTCAAGATAGGCATCGACCCAGATCTGCACGACCTGCTGCGCTACTTGCGGATCATCCCAGGTGAAGCTGACTTCGATGACCGACGAGCCGGGTTCATGGCTCGCCGAGAAGTTCTTCTCCAGACGGGTCGCCAGGCGGTCGAGAGGGCTTTGTTCTTCGGCAAGTCCCACGAACTGCAATACGCTGCGCACGCTGTCGATCACGCCACCGACGGCTTTCTTGACGTAGAACTTGAGGTTTTTCCAGAAACCTTCAGGTTTTTCGCCCGCCGTCATCGCCAGGTAACGCTCGGCAACCATGTGCACGATGGGCCGACCGGTGAGCATTTTCTCCTCATCGACAATCGGATCATGCTGGGTACTCGGCGCGATGAGGGTCTGGCGGTTGCCGGCCTCGATCGGCACCGTGGTGCTTTCGCGCCCCGGCTTGACCAGCAGCCGCGCATTGGACTCGTAGCTGGCCGGGAGCAAAAAAGCGCCCAGCACGGCGACGACTATGGTGGTGATGACCGCCAGCCTGAACTCACGACGAAAAATGAAGAACAGTCGTAGCAGGTCGCGTAGAGAGCGTATTTCGATCACAGGATCACTCCGTTGAAGGTGCGGGAAACATTGGCTGATAAAGGCAAGTCAAGTGAGTCGATCCTGTTTACGGGGTAACGTTATTGAGGGTCTGGATGTTAGTTGTACTGTTGCCGCTGTTTTTCACGCTTTGACTGTTCAAGTCATAGTTGAAACCCACGCCGATCCCTTTGTTGATCGGGAACAGGCGGGTGAAGTACATGTCCACCGCTTCGACTGTGCTGCCGATCCGCGACTGAGGTACGTAGATCAGGTCGCCGCGCTGCAAGGTGACCATCGGGTGATTGGGGTCGCTGAGCATGCTGCTCAGGTCAACGAAGTACATGTTGTACTTGCCGTTGGCGCCGGTACGCAGCAAGGCGATGTTGGAGCTGTCCGCCGAAGGCAATACGCCGCCGGAACTGAGCAGGGCCTGTTCGATGGACACCGTCCCCGCCAGGTTGAAGAACGCTGGATTTGGGACGGCGCCGCCAATGAACACCCGGTTGCTGGGAGCAATGGCGATATTCACGGTCACCGCAGGCTCACGGAACACATTTTTGTAGCGTTCGGTTATCTCTTTGCCCAAGTCTTCGGGCGTGCGCTGCGCGGCTTTGATCCGGCCGATGTTGGGCATCGAAATGAACCCGTCGGGCCGCACCACGAACAAGGTCATTTCGTCGTTCTTGGCCGGTTCCTGGGCATCGCGCACGATGCGCAGAGTGTCGGCATCCTGGATCAGCACCTGGGCTGGGGGCAGGTCGGCAAGCGTCAGGGCCGCCTGATGCCGGGCCTTGACCGTGTCGCTGTCGGGAAGCGCAACATGCGCGGGCGTGGAGCAGCCGGCCAGCCACAGGGAGGCGGTCAGGATGCTCGACAGACACAGCGTTGAACGTCGATTGGTGGTCGTCATTGACTGCTCAAATCCAGTAGTTGGAAAACATGCCCAGACGACGCTTGAGCGTCGTCGGCAGATGATGTTCGTAGTGGCCAAGGCGATAGCCCAGCAACTTCAATGCACTGCGCAGCAGCACTTCCGGTACCCGGTGCAACGCGCCGGACTCTCGCAGCGCTTGCAGTTCCGCCATCACATAACGCTTGCCTTCGCCACCGGCAGCGCCGAACGCTTCACCGATCCAGCGTTCACGGCCGTAGAACACGCCGATATCGAAATAGCGCCGAAATTCCTGCATCAAGCTGTAGTGGTGCGAGTGCTCCACACAGGCGCTCGCGGCGTAACGCACCAGGTAACCACCCAGCAGCATGCGCGCGGCGACATAGGCGTCTTCGCTGCCGATCACGTCAACCGGGAAACCGCCGATGGCATCCAGTGCGCTGCGGCGATAGATCGAAAAGGAGTCCGAACTGAAACAGGTCTTGATCCCGAGTTCCGGGGCATCGGCCAGGCTTTTGGTACGGCTCTGACTGGTGTAGTTGAACCGTCGCGATTGTGCTTCGAGTATCCCGGCGCCGGGGTGAGGTAACTGGCGTCCATAAGCAACGCCGATGCGCGGGTCCTGTTGCAACTCGTCCAGCAGATTGGCAAAGGTTTGCGCGGTGGCCGGAATCGCGTCCTGAGTCAGCAGAATCATTGCGTCGGCATCGACTTGCTGGCTGGCCCAGCGACGGGTTCCACCGTGATTGAAGTCATTGGCGGCAATCACCTGGACCTGCGCTCCGAAAGCCCGGAAACGGCTGACGGTGTCATCTGTGGAACTGCTGTCGACCACCAGCACCGTGTCCGGTTGCCGGGTCTGGGCTTTGAGCGCCGGCAGCAACCGGTCCAGGTGCGACTGCGCATTGCGGGTCGGAATGATGAGGGCGAGGCGGGTCAAGGTTTCACCTGTGCCGGGGCGCGACCGTAGATGTCGTCAAAACGCACGATGTCGTCTTCACCCAGATATTCACCGCTTTGCACCTCGATCATCACCAGGTCGATGATCCCGGGTTACTCAGGCGATGACGATGCCCGGACGGGATGTACGTGGACTCGTTGCTGCGCAACAGAATCTCCTGATCACCGTTGGTAATCATTGCCGCGCCACTGACGACGATCCAGTGTTCGCTGCGGTGATGGTGCATTTGCAGCGACAACGACTCCCCGGGCTTGACCACGATGCGTTTGATTTTGTAACGCGAACTTTCCTCAAGCACGGTGTACATGCCCCATGGCCGGGTGACCGTGCGGTGCAGGCTGAATGCACTGTGATTCTGACGCTTGAGTTCCTGGACGATATGGCGAACATCCTGGGTACGAGAAGCGTCGGCCACCAGAATGGCGTCCGGGGTATCGACGATGATCAGGTTGCGGATACCCACGGCACCCAGGACACGTTTGGGGGAGTCGATGTAGCAATCGTGAACGTCATGCAGGACAGCTTCGCCATTGACCTGATTGCCGGATTCGTCGCTGGGGGTGAGTTGACGCAGGGCATCCCAGGAACCGATGTCGCTCCAGCCGATGTCGCACGGAATCACCGCCACCCGTTCGGACTTCTCCATCAGTGCCACATCGATCGAGACATCCGGTGCCAGGGCGAAGCTGTCTGCCGCAAGCTCACGCTGGCGGCAACGCTTGTTGTCCAGTGTCACGCCGTCATCAAGACTGGCTTTGGCCGCCGCCAGGACTTCAGGGGCATGCAGTGCCAGCTCTTGCAGCAGGGTGTCGGCGCGAAAGCAGAACATGCCGGCATTCCACAAGTGGTTGCCGCCATCGACATACGCTTGCGCGGTGTCCAGGTCAGGCTTTTCGACGAAACGTGCAACGCGAAAGCCCTGCGCCAGCGCCGAGCCCTGTTCTATATAGCCGAAGCCGGTTTCAGGCTTGTTCGGCTGAATGCCGAAGGTGACCAGGTAGCCTTCATCGGCGAGTGCTCGCGCCTGACTGACGGCAATCAGGAACGCGGCTTCATCGAGGATCAGGTGGTCGGCCGGCATCACCAGCATGTGTGACGCTTCGCCCAGATGTTCTTGAACATGCAGCGCCGCGACCGCAATGGCGGCGGCCGTATTGCGCCCGAACGGCTCAAGGAGCAGGTCAAGGCTCAGGTGTGCAGTGTTGACGCTACGGTAATCGTCCAGTGTCCGAAACAGCAGCTCACGGTTGGTGACCGTCAGCACGCAGGTGACATCGGGTAAATGACCGGCGCGAAGAAACGTCTTTTGCAGCAGGCTTTGGCCATCGCGCATACGCATGAAGGGCTTTGGCATGTTCTGCCGGGAAACGGGCCAAAGCCGCGAGCCTGAGCCACCAGAAATAATGCAGGGGATCAATCCAGCAAGTGTGCTCATCAATAGACTTCCTTCGTGGAAAGAATGGCCGGTACCGTCATGAAAACGATGTACAAATCCAGCCAGACCGACCATTTCGAGATGTACTCGAGGTCGTATTGGACGCGCTTCTGGATTTTGTACAGGGTGTCGGTTTCGCCCCGGTAGCCATTGATCTGGGCCCATCCGGTAATCCCGGGCTTCACCCGGTGGCGAGAGCTGTATTCGCGTACCGCCTCCTCGAAAGGCACACCGGCAGCCTTGGTCGCGGTGGCGTGTGGCCGGGGGCCGACGATTGACATGTTGCCCAGCAACACGTTGAACAGTTGCGGCAGCTCGTCGATGCTGGTCTTGCGAATAAAACGCCCGACGCGGGTGATTCGCGGATCTTCACGCGTGGTTTGGCGTTCCGCGTTGCGGTCGGTCTGGTTGACATACATCGATCTGAACTTGAATACCCGAATCAGCCGGTCGTTGTAGCCGTAACGTTTTTGCCGAAACAGCGCCGGGCCTTCGGAATCGAGCCGCACGGCCAGGGCGGTCAGCAGCAGGATCGGTGACAACAGCACAATGCCCAGCGTCGCGAGGACGATGTCCTCGAAACGCTTGATCAGCGGAGACCAGCCCTTTAGCGGCAACTCGGACGTATTGAACATCAGGATGCCGGCGACATCGGTGATGCGGTTGTGGCCAAAACGCAGTGTGGTGATGTCGGGAACGAGTGCCACGTTCACCGACATCTGGCGCAAGCGTTTGACCAGGTCACCGATTCGGGCTTCCGCCGCCCAGGGAAGGGCGATCAGGACCTGGTTGACCTGCTCGGTGCGAATCAGGTTTTCCAGGTCACGGCTGTTTCCCAGCAGCGGCAGACCCGACAATTCGGTCGGAATACGCTCGGTGCGGTCATCGATGAAACCGATCAGCCCGGAGCGGATATCGCCGTTGCGCTGTATGTGCTCGGCGACGAACAGGGCGCTTTCGGTGAATCCCAGGATGACGGTGCGTTGCAGGAATTTGCCGGTGTCCATCCAGAATCGGAAAAGGCGCAGCAGCAGCAATCGCTCGATGCCGAACATCACCAGGCTTGCGAAAAACCAGAGGGCCAGGTGACGTGCCCTGAAGACTGGCAACAGGTGCAGCCCCTGATACATGAACAGCAGAATGCAGAAGGCGGAGGTCCAGGCCATCAGCATCACTCGAAAACGCAGGCGGTTGCTGAAAAAATCCTCGCGGTACACACCCAGCGCCTGAAACATGATGACGGTCAACAGCGCAAAGAACACCAACAGGCCCAGCACCGTGTGCCACACCTCTTGCGTGAGAGATTCGAGGCAAAAAAGCAGAACGACCGCCGGTAATGCTGCAGACAGGGCATGGGTGAGTTTTACGCCAGCAATGAAAAGTTCCATGAACCCGGCACGTGTCAAGAACCTGCTATCAATCGACTTCTCAAGCATGTCAGCCCTTCACTGCCAGGAAGCCCCGGCTCGACTACAGATGAAAATTAAGGGCAGTGCCAGGTTGCGAACGTAGCGCCGCGCATCTTTGCCAGGTTGGCCATTTCAAATTTCAATGATGGCTTTATAATGCTACCGGCGCTTTATTAGTGTCAACTCGTTGACTTAAATAGGGTGACGAAGGGAGTTTTATTATTGATGGAAGTGATGTGACGTATATTTGACAGGTCATCGTACTGATGCACCCTGCATCCGAATAACGCTCACTTGGCCAGCTGCGGCTGACCGCGTATTTTTTGAGTCTGGTTCAGCCCCTGCATTCTGTCCAATGAGGTCGTCAGACAATTTCATGTGAGCACCATGACAGGTTTCAACCGGTGCGTAGGTCTGTGGCGAGATTTGTTCAGAATATCAGCCCCGGTCTATCACTCGGCCGCATCGGCGAGAGGCTCTGGTGTCGTCTCGGTTTCGTGATGGTGGGTGGATCCGATGAACAGGTACATCGCGGGCACCATGAACAGTGTCAGCAGGGTACCAATCGAAAGGCCCGAGAAAATCACCAGGCCCATGTCATGCCGTCCCGCCGCACCCGCGCCGGAAGCCCACACGAGGGGCGCCACACCCAGCACCATCGCCGCGGTGGTCATCAGGATCGGCCGCAGCCGTACGCCCGCCGCTTCTTCAATGGCCTCGCGCTTGCTGTGTCCGGCACGTTGCAGTTCGTTGGCGAACTGCACGATCAGAATCCCGTGCTTGGTGATGAGGCCGAGGAGGGTGACAAGGCCCACCTGCGTGTACACGTTGATCGACGCGAACCCCATGGTGATGAACGCCAAGGCACCGAAGAGCGCCGGTGGCACTGAAAACAGGATCACCACCGGGTCCCGGTAACTCTCGAACTGGAAGGCCAACGCCAGATAGACGATGAGGATCGAAAACAGGAGCAGGCCGACGAATCCGCCGGATTCCTGAATGAACTGGCGTGATTCCCCGGAGAAGTCGGACGAGTAGCCGGAGGGCGCGACGTTTTTCAGAATACCTCCCAGTTTTTGCAGCAACTCACCCTGAGCCGTGCCACTGACCCCGGAAATGGTCGCCGAGTTGAGTTGCTGGAAGTGGTTGACCGACTCCGGTTCCGTTGAGGTCTCGATATGCGCCACGGTGCGCGCGGGAATCATTGCCCCTGACGGCGTGCGGATGTAGTAGTCGAGAATCTGGTCCGGGTTGAGCCGGTTGAGCTGCGCCACCTGAGGAATGACTTTGTACGAGCGCCCGGCCGTCGAGAAGTAATTGACGTAGTTGCCGCCCAGTGCGGCCGACAACGCCGCGCCAACGTCGGCTTGAGTCATGCCCAGGGCGGCAATTTTTCCCGATCAACCACCAGTTTGGCCTGTGGTTTGTCGAGTTTCAGGTCCAGGTCCGAGAAATAGAACAGCTGCTGTTTCAGCGCCTCGGCCAACACGGCATTGGCCACTTCATTCAGGTTCTCGACTGTGTCGGTGGTGGTGATGACAAACTGCACCGGTAGCCCTTGAGCGCCCGGTAATGACGGTAACGGGAACGCCGCGATGGACGCACCAGGTATCTGACTCCACTTCTGTTGCAGTTCCAGGATCAACTGCGCCTGCGATCGATCGCGGTCGCCCCAGGACTTCATCAGCACGCCGCCAAGTCCCTGGTTCAGCGCCGGCAAACCGGTCAATTGGAACATCTGCGCATACTCAGGCTCCTGTTTCGCAATCTGGAAGGCCTGATCTGCAATCCTTTCCATCTGCTGCGGCGACGCCGTCGGCGGGCCTTTGATCTGCATGAACACCAGCCCCTGATCCTCGGTAGGCGACAGCTCGCTCTTGGCGGTCATGCCACTGGCCGCCACCAGCAGGAACAGCAGGAAGCCGAAGATCACCAGTACCGGCCAGGCATCCAGCCCGGCGGACAGCACGCGGTGATAACGGCCACGTAGCCAGTCGAAATACTCATCCAGCTTGCGGGCGAATTTTCCTTCTTCCTGACCGGTCTTGAACAACCTCGAGGTCATCATCGGCGACAGGGTCAACGCCACCACCGCCGACACCGATACCGCGCCGGCCAGCGAGAAGCAGAACTCCTTGAACAGCGCTCCCGTCAGGCCGCTGCGAAGGCCGATCGGCACGTACGCGGCAATCAACACCACGGTCATGGCGACGATCGGACCACCCAGTTCCCGTGCTGCATGCAACGCGGCCTCCAACACACTTTTGCCTTCCTCCTTGATATGCCGGTCAACGTTTTCCACCACGATGATCGCATCATCGACCACCAATCCGATCGCCAGCACCAACGCCAGCAGCGTCAGCAGGTTGATGGTGTAGCCCAGTAAAAACATGATGAAGAAAGTGCCGATCAGCGACAGCGGAATTGCCACCAACGGCACAATCACCGCACGGAACGAGCCGAGGAACAGGTAGATCACAATCGAGACGATCACCATGGCTTCGGCCAGGGTTTTCACGACCTCCTCGATGGACGTGTTGATGAACGCCGTGGAGTCGTAGACGATTTCGCCACGAACACCCGCGGGCAATTGCGATTGCAGTTCGGGGAATACTTTGCGCACGTTATCGGCGACGTTGAGGATGTTGGCCGTTGGCGCAGTCTTGATACCGATGAACACCGAGCGCTTGCCGGAGAACGCGACGCTGCTGTCGTAGTTTTCCGCCCCGAGGCTGACGGTCGCGACATCTTCCAGGTACACCAGCGCATCGCCGTTCTGCTTGATCACCAGTCGCTTGAACTCATCCACTGTGTGCAAATCAGTCCCCGCGGTCAGGTCGACGGTGATCATTTGCCCTTTGGTCGAGCCGACAGCGGACAGGTAATTGTTGTTGGCCAGGGCCACGGAAACGTCCTGCGCCGAGACGTTATGCGCCGCCAGTTTGTTCGGGTCCAGCCAGGCGCGCATGGCGAATTGGCGGGCACCGAGGATTTCTGCGGTCTGCACACCTTCGAGGGAATCGAGTTTGGGCTTGATCACCCGCACCAGATAATCGGTGATGTTGTTGGTCGGCAAGGTATCGCTGTAGAAGCCAAGGTACATGGCGTCGGTGGTCTGCCCGACGGCCACCGTCAGCACCGGCTCCTGAGCCTGTGCCGGCAGCTGGTTCTTGACCGAATTGACCTGGGTGTTGATCTCGGTCAGCGCTTTGCTGGCGTCATAGTTGAGCCGCAACGTCGCGGTAATGGTCGACGTACTGGTAATGCTCGAGGAGGCGAGGTAGTCGATCCCTTGGGCCTGGGCAACAGCGGCTTCCAGGGGTTGGGTGATGAAGCCGGCAATCGTCGAGGCATCCGCGCCGTAGTAGGCCGTGGTGATGGTCACGACGGTGTTTTCGGTGCGTGGCCACTGATTGACCGGCAACCCGAAGATCGAGCGCAGCCCCAGTATCAGGATGAACAACGAGATGACGACGGCCCAGACCGGTCGCTTGATGAAGGTATCAGTAAATTTCATGGGACACCTTATTGTTCTTGTGGCGTCGGGGCCGCGTCGTTCAGGGGCGCGTTAGTGTTATCGACCTTCACCGACGAGCCGTTTTTGAGCTTCATCTGGCCACTGGTGATCACCAGGTCGCCTTCCTTCACGCCAGAGACAATGGCGACCTGATCACCCCGGGTCGGGCCTGTCTGGATGAAGGTCTGTTGCGCCGAGAGCACGTCCTCGCCCTTGTCATTTTTTGTCGTTGTGGCAATGAATACAGTGGTCCCGTAAGGGTTATAGGTGACGGAAGTCTGTGGAATGGTGAGGTAATGCTGCTTGTCGCCGGACTCGACAGAGGCCCGGGCAAACATGCCGGGCACCAGGCGTTGTACCGGGTTGCCGATGGTGGCCTCGACGGTGACGTTGCGCGTGGTCAGATCAAACTGGGTGTCGATAGACGTGACTTGCCCGGTAAATGTCTGTTTGGGCAGACCATCCGCCGTGACGGTGACGGGTTGTCCGATGGCAATCGCCTGCAACTGGGTTTGTGGCACGCTGAAGTCAATGTAGATGGGATCAAAGGTTTGCAGGGTTGCGATCTTGTCGCCGGGGTTGAGGTATTGGCCGGGATTGACACTGGTAATCCCGATGCGTCCGGCAAACGGTGCACGAATGCTTTTCTTCGCTACCAGCGCCCGTTGTTGCTCCGCTGCAGCGAGTTTTGCTTTCAGGTCGGCATCGTCGGCGTCGACCAGTGCTTGTGACACGGCACGTACCGCGAGTTGCGCCTTGTCACGTTTCAGAACAGTACCGGCCAAATCCGCCGTGGCTTCCAGCGAATGCAGTTGGGCGATGTCGGAATCGGCATTCAACTGGACGAGGAGGGCCTGGGCCGCAACTTCTTGCCCGGGTTTGAAGCCAATGGTGCGAACAATGCCGCCCACTTCAGTTGTCACATCGACCCCGCGCACGGCCTTCATCGAGCCCACCGCCGAGACGCTCGGTTGCCAATCGGCGAGCTGTGCCTTGATAGCGGTCACCACCGAGGGTGGTTGCGGCGCCTTTGATTGGGCTATCAGCTTCGATATTTGGGTGAACTTCACCCCGGCGATGATCGCGACGATGATCAGGACTACTGCGATCATGATGAGCATCGGTCGAAGCAGCCGCCGTTTGCGCGGGCTGCCTGGCTCGGGCGACCGAGGGGGCAGGGCGGTGTCAGTCTTGACGTCATCCATGGAAGTTCTCACTGGTTCGGTTGTTCGAGTCGGGCGGCAAGCGGTTTATCTGAAGGCGTATTCCGCGCGGGTTGCTGAGCGCTGTCGGGCATGACTTCCTTCAGCGACGGCAAACCAAACCGGTCGGGCTTGCCCGCCGTGGCCGGGTCTACGTCAGTGCGGTTCCACCAGCCACCGCCCAGTGCCTGGAAGAGTGCAGTGGTATCGCTATAGCGCGCGCCCTGGGCCTTGACCCGTGCGACGATCGCGTTCTGGTAGGTTTGTTGCGCGGTGAGCAGATTCAGATAATCGACCGCACCGAGCCGAAACTGAGCCTGGGCCAGGTCCAGGCTTTGCTGGGCCGCACGTTCGGCAATCACCTGTTGATTGAGGGCGTCGGCATCGGCTTGCAACGCCCTCAGTGCGTTGGCCACATCCTGGAACGCCGAGACCACGGCGCCACGGTAACGGGCTGCCGATTCGTCGTAGGCCGCCACGGCGGCACGCTTGCGATGTTCCAGTGCGCCGGCGTCAAAGATCGGCTGGGTGATCGATCCAGCGAGACTCCAGATACCCGTGCCCGACGAAAACAAACGAGTGCCGGCCAGCACCTCGGAGCCCAGCGAACCGGTGATGCTGAATTGTGGCAACTGATTGGCCACGGCCACGCCAATGTTGGCACTGGCTTGATGCAGTTGGGCTTCGGCGGCACGCACATCGGGGCGTTGCTCGACGATGGCCGAGGGCAGGCTGACGGGCAGTTCCTCCGGCAGATGGAGCGAGGCCAACTCGAATCGCTCACCCTTGTCCTGGTTCGGAAAACGCCCCAGATAGGCCATCAATTGGTTGCGCGTTTGCGCGAGTTGCTTTTGCAGCGGCGGCAAGGTGGCGCGGGTTTGCGCCAGGCTCGCCTCCTGCGTAAGCACGTCGGTATCGGCGATCGCGCCCAGTTCGCGTCGTGATTTCAACAGGTCGAGCTGATCGCTCTGCAGCTGGATGATCTGCTCGGTGGCCGTCACCTGATCGCGTAAGGAGGCCAGCGTCACGGCAGTGTTGACGACGTTCGAACTCAAGGTGAGGTACGTCGCTTCCAATTGGTAACGTTCGTACTCGGCTTGCGCTGACGTGGATTCAATCTGGCGCCGGACGCCACCGAAAACATCGGGCGCATAGGAAACGCTCAGGGACGCTGAATTGACTGTCAGAATCGGTATCGAGGTGCTACCCGAACCGGCTGAACCCAACGTGACCGCCGACACCTTCTCGCGGGTTTTTGACGCGGAGCCACTCAGTGAAGGAAACAGCGAAGCCTGATCGGCAAACACCAATTCGTTGGCCTGACGCAGCGCCGCTTGCGCCGCCGCCACATCGGCATTGGCGCGCAGGGCTTCTTCGACAAGCGCATTGAGCGTTGGCGAGCGGAACAGCGTCCACCACTGGCCGGGAATATCCATTCCGGCGACCAGTCGTTGCGCCGCGCCACCTGCAACGTCGCCGGCCGAGGCGGTGGTTGAAGGCAGCTTTTCCCGCGAGTAATCGGCGTTTTGCGCGACGTCGGGGCGGGAGAAGTTCGGTCCGACCTTGCAGCCGCCGAGCACGGTCAGGCACATAAAACAAACGAGAACCGGAGCCTGTGCGAGAGGCGTGGCAAGGCGCCGGATTGGGTATTTCAGATTGACCACTGTTTTTACTCTCTCGGGAATGTGGTATCTGCACATTTGAGGAGGGACAGCCCGAACCGGTCATGCCGGTTTTTTTGTGCAAGCTGTCCAACAGGATAGGTGAGTTCGCCAGTTTTGCCGTGGTCGTAGCATGAAGAACGGATCAGTTGGCCGGTTCGCGATATCTTCCGCCCAGCACTGCACGTGGATGGATTGCAGCGCGGACAGGAATTCGGCAGCCGAGTACAGGTTGTTGCGCGCCAGTTGTCCGTACCAGGGCCAGACCGCGATCTAAGGAGCCAGGTCAGCCTTGAACCACTTCTCCGAAAGCCGTTTGACCGTCCCATCCACCAGGGCTGCGCTCAGGGCTTGGTTGAATTTTTCCTTCAAGTCAGTATCCCCCTTCCTGAACGCCAGGGCCTCGCCCGGGCCCCAAATGGGTCCACCTATCTTGGGGCCGACCATATGCGCAGCCTGGTTTTCCGGGTTTAGCAGCGCGGAGGAGAAAAACGTCACGTCATCGAAAGCAAAATCAATGCGGCCTGCGTTCAGGTCCATCATGTGCTCGCCGGACTTTTTATAGGTCCGGATGGTTGCGACATTTTTAAAGTTTTTCTCCACAAAGTCCGTGTAAGCCGTGCCGGACTGAATACCAATGACCTTATCTTTGACCAGCGAGCGCAACTGATCGATGGTGGCTTGGTCGTTGTTCTGATCACCGCTGAGCTTGACCACTTCATCGCTCGGGGCGCTTGCAATCACCGCTGGCGTTGAGCTGACAAACACACCCTGCGTGGCCGCATACGGCTGTGAGAAAGCGACGATGGCCTCACGCTCCGGGGTAATCACGATGGCATCCATCAGCATGTCGAATTTGTTGGCGTTAAGCCCCGCGATCATCCCGTCCCAGTCCTGGGCTTGAAGCTTGCACTCAAGCTGGACTCTCGCGCACAGGTTCTTCAGCAGTTCAGGTTCGAAACCGGCAATCTCGCCGTTGGGTAGCGTGGTGTTCCAGGGTTCGTAAGCCCCCTCGGTGGCCACACGAACCGTTGTCCAGTCCTTCGCAGCGGCCATGCCAGTAAACAGCAGACTGCTGCCCAAGGCGGTACAGGCGAGCAGGTTTCGGGTAAAGCGAGTGATGGAATGCATGTGTTTCCCCAAAGAGTTCGAAAAGGATCGGCAGGGGCAAGCAATGACAGCCAAGGTGGGTCGAGGGCCTATTTATTAGACTGTTGCGTACGAGTCAGGCCGTTCGGCCGTAAAAGCCCAGTTGTTCCTCAGCACTGAACAGCACCCTGGGCTTTTCGTAGTACGAGAAAACAGCCACCATCCGTTCGCGGTTACCCTTGACTGGGGTGACGCGGTGCGCCGTGTTTTTACCGCGAAACACATTGAGCGTGCCGGCGCGCAACTTGAGTGTCTGCACCTGGGAATCACGCCCCTCAAGCAGTTCGGCCACGCCCGCATAGTTGGGATCATCACTGGTGCGCAAGTTGCTGCGGTACTGGAATTCGCCACCTTCTTCGGGGGCCTGCAGCATCAGCGTGGTGGTGAATTCGGACCGATCGAAGTGCCAATTCAAGGTCTCACCCTGGCGGTAGCTCATCACGTTGACGCGCGCCAAGGGGTCGGCCATCACGTGTAAGTGCGGCTTCTCCATGACCGCGGCCAGAAAGGCCACCAGGGGCGGGTACTCGTAGACGCCACTGACAAGGCTGCCCTTGAGTTGGTCTGCGCACAGGGTATGGCTGACCGTCTCGACGTTGCGTAATGCCGGATGATCCGCCGCCAAGCCCTCGATCTGTGGTTTGAAGTAGATATTGTGTGTGCGGCTGTGGGTATGGGATTCGCTGTTCATGGCCGGCTGAATTTGCTTGGCTGCCAGGCCCACGTTGTCCTCTGTGATAAAGCCTTCCAGATTGAACATGCCGTTCTGGTTCAGCTCGTTGCGGGACTTCTCAACCAGGCGGTTCCACTCTTCGCTGCCTTCACGGTCGAGTGGATAGCGCTCAAGATCTATGACGTTGTTCATGATGACCCTCTCGTTGTAGATGGCTCCAACGTACCCCATGAAAATCTTCGCAACAACGGCATTAATTGTTAGCATCCCCCTAGTAAAACTTATGGGAGATGCGCTTATGCAACGGTTGCCACCCCTCAATGCCGTTCGGACCTTCGAAGTCGCCGCAAGGTTGGGCAGCTTTGTGCTGGCGGGTGCAGAGCTGGGCGTGTCGTCGGCGGCCGTCAGCCAGCAGATTCGCCATTTGGAAGACTACTTCGGCAAAAAACTCTTCGTACGCAACGGCAACCGTTTGGCCCTCACCGACGCCGGCTTGGCGATTTATCCACAAACCTCTCGGGCGCTGGGTGACATCGCCGCGATGACCGTGCGCATACTCGAAGGTGAAATGCGCACACGGCTTATTGTCAGCGTTCCGTTTTCCCTGGCCGAATGCTGGCTAGCCCCGAAGCTCTCAGAGCTGCTGGAGATCTACCCACAACTGTCGGTGGATGTTCGTGTGGAAGATGACCCGGTCGACCTCGCCCGGCATGACGTGGATCTTCGGGTCAGCTATGGGAATTATCACTACCCTTCGTTTGAGGCCATCCCTTTGTTCCATGACGAAGTGTTGCCGGTTTGCGCGCCGGAGCTTTGGTATCGGCACGGCAACAAGGACTTCGATCTCACACAGATTCACGAAAGTTTGTTTATCCATACCCAATGGGGCCCCAACTATGCGTCGCATCCTACGTGGGGTGATTGGTTCACCAGCGAAGTAGGGGACTATTCTCCGGACCCGGCACATGGCCGTCGCTCGGGATTGTCGAGCCTGTCGGTGACCCTTGCCAAGCTGGGGATGGGGATTGCTTTGGGGCAGAAGGTGATTGCGAAGCGGGATTTGGAGGCGGGGCGTTTGATTGCGCTTTCTACTGCGTCGTTGCAGCTGGGGCATGCTTATTGTGCGTTTGTGCCTGCGGCCAAGCGGGGGCGGGTGGATGTACAGAGGCTGATTGGGTTGTTGCAGCTTTCAAAAGTTGAGGCGGGCCTGTAGCAGCGGATGTATCCGCGAAATCCAACGCGGTGTATCTGAAACATCGCGCGAGGTTCTTGGCACATTCCGGGCCGATAACAGCCATGAGGGCGGAACCGGATGCTGACTTTTGCGCCGCCGACTTGGAAGACTTCCGCAGGGCGCGCCCTTATTTGTCTTCCTACAGAAACAGGATCGGAGCCAGTGGCGATTCACGTCACCTCTTCGCTGTAGGATCGGTGATCCAAGCGCGCTGTTCCTTTACGGTGGTAGGCCGTTGAATCGGCGCAGCAACTGCGTTAACTGTTCTAGATCAACATCGCTCCAGTCGTCGATACGCTGCCGAAAAACGTCACCCTTGTGAAGAATCGCCTGGCGAATTTTTTTCCGGCCTCGACGGCTCAAACTCAAGATGGTACCTCGACCATCCAAAGGATCCGGTCGGGCTTCGACCAGTTCCAAATCGATAAGCCTTGCCGTCAATCGGCTCGTTGCGCTTCGATCCATCGCCACGGCTTCGGCGACACAACTGACCTTCGCAGGCCCGAACACGTGAAGCCAGTGGGCAATGTGAAACGCTGCCGGTGGCAAGTCTGGGTGGAATTCAGCGGACGTCGCTACTGTCAAGGCGCGCGAGGCGCTCAGCAGCGCACTGAGCTGTTCGCCCAACGCGAGAACGAGGGTCTCTCTTTCGTGGACTGTCTGAATGGCTGTCTTCTTCTCAGGTGTTTCCATTCCTGTCTGTTCCTGTTATTGCCAGCGAAAAACCTGTCGGCCGTTCGTTGATGGACAAATTTTTTTTTGTGAATATAGTGGACTTTAGTCCATTAACTGCTCTGGCTGATAGTGACAACATCACCATGAAAATCAACTCCACGATTGTCCTTACAGGTGCCACCAGCGGAATTGGTCAGCTTGCTGCCGTCGAGCTGGCAAGACGAGGCGCCCACCTGGTGCTCACTGCACGTGATAAGACCAAGGCTGCTGCGACTTGCGAGCGCATTCACGCCGCAGCACCGGGCGCGCGTGTCGACGTTCACTATGCGGATTTCAGCAGTCTCGATTCTGTTGCTGCGCTAGGCTTGGAAATCGCTTCGCGATACGAACGTATCGATGTGTTGATCAACAACGCAGGCCTCCACGCATTTGAGCAGCGTGTCACCGTTGATGGCCACGCCGAGATGCTCGCGGTGAACTACCTCGCTCCCTGGCTGCTGACAGACATCTTAAGAGAGGCGCTGGTTCGCTCGGCCCCATCCCGAATTGTCACGGTCGCGTCCGAGGCTTCAAGACGCAGTGGCGGGCTGACGCCGGAGAAAGACCTCTTCGACACGGCCCCATTCACGCGCCTTGGTTCATCGAGGATCTATTCGAAAACCAAGCTGATGGACATTATGTTTTCGCAGGATCTCGCGCACCAGCTTCATGGTACAGGCGTGGCGGTACACTGCCTCGATCCGGGCTTTAACGTCACGGGCATCGGTCGCGAACTGGGGTTTTCTGGAGCGCTCGTCAGGGCTTTGAACTGGTTGCGCATAGGCGATCCGCAGCGTGGCGCAGATATCATTGTGCGGTTGGCGACCGATTCAAACCTTTCGCCGGCATCGGGTGGGTACTTTTCGGTGAAGGACGCCAAACCAATACTACCGACGCCGCCAGCCGATAACGCCGCTGCCTGTCGAGAACTGTGGGTGGCGACATCAGCCCTTCTCGCAAGCCACGATGGACGACACCTCGAAACGGTTGAATGACATCGCATCTACGATAGCGGAGGTCAGCGGCTCTTCAGCGTCGACGTTTAGAACCACGAGGCCATGATTGCATCTTCATCTTCCTTCTCGATGGGAGAATACGAGGATCGTTCATGATCCCCATGCATCCGGCCAGCGATGAGCAATCGGCGCCGTGATTGCCGATCGCTCCCGAGTTACCTTGCTCAGAGGGTTATAGGCTGCTGGTAGGCTTTTGGTTTGAAGTACAAATGCTCACCCGGGCAATCCCGGCCAGGCTGTCGTGGTCTTTCACCACCTCGGCTTCGATCAGTTCGCTCTGGCCTTCGACCTTCAGCGTCACCCGTGTCGTCGCCCCCAACGGACGAATGTCGCGCACTTCGGCGGCGTAGTGATCATCTCGCTCATAGCGCGACAGCGATACTTCGTGAGGGCGGAATAATTGATTGGAGTCGCCTAGGAAGTGGTAAACAAAATCGCTGGCTGGGTTTTCATACCGTTCGTCCCCAAGGATAAGGACAGCGTAAAGGCCTGTGAGGAAGAAGACAGCGCTAATCCGTCTTTCCTTCGCTTTCGGTGAGAGGTCGCCAGGATTGTTTATGATCCAATATATCCTGCCAGCCACGCCGCGCCAGCGGTAGATCGAGCAAGCGCTTGCCGGTGGCATCGCTGATGGCATTGCCCAGCGCCGCGGCCATGGGGCCCTGGACGATTTCCGCAGCACCGAGAAATGGCTGATCCGGCTGATTAATCATGTGAACCTCGACCTGTTGCGGCACCTCGGGAAAACGCATGATCGGATAGCCGGACCAGTCGAAGCTATGCATGCCATTGGCGTCATAGAGGATGCGTTCGTAGAGCGTCCAACTGGCGGACTGCACGATGCCGCCCTGGATCTGATTGAGCAGCCCATCGGGGCTGACGATTTGCCCGACATCGACGGCGGTAACCACCCGATCAATCGTCACCTGCCCGGTCTGGCGCTGCACATGTAACTGCACAGCGATTGCGCAGTACCCCATGATGTTTTTATAGCGTGCGAAGGCGAAGCCGATTCCGCTGCCGGCGCCTGTTGCTTTTTGTGGCCACCGGAACGCACTGGCCACGCGTTCCACCACCGCCCGTGCTCTTGGGTCGCTCAGGTGCTGCAGGCGAAATTGCACCGGGTCCACTGTGACCCGTGCCGCCAGTTCATCCACGGTGCTCTCGATGGCGAACACGTTGATATGGGCTCCGAGCGAACGCATGGCCGAGGTCCTGAATGGCATGGTCAGAACGAAGTTCAGATCCACCTTCAGGTTGGGTATCTCATACAGCGGAATCGCGTTACGGTCGCCGTCACCCTCAGGTTGGGCGATCGGGACCGAAGGTGCAGGGGTGAAGGGCTTGGCCAACAGCCACGCCGGTAACAGGCGCCCGGCATTGACGATGCGTTCGTTGTGCGGCGTGCTCCAGAGTTCGTATTTCCAGTCACAAAGACGCCCGCTGTCGTCCAGTCCCGCTTCCATTTCGGCAAGCATGGCCGAGCTGTAGGGCTCCCAGAGATTTTCCTGTTCGCGCATCCATTGCACCCGTATCGGCTTGCCGGGAATGGCCATGGCGATCAGCGCGGCATCGGCGGCGGCGTCATCGGCGCCGTTGTGGCCATAGCAACCGGAGCCTTCAGCGTGGATACAACGCACCTGAGCCACCGGCAGGCCGACCATCTCGGCGATGCCCGTGCGCAGAGGGTAGACGCCTTGAGTATGGGTCCAGATGGTCAGTGTTCCATCCTTGAACCAGGCCACGGCACAGGACGGCCCGATGGATCCGTGCATAAGGTATTGCTTGGTCACTCGTGCCTTATAGGCGCGCGGTGCAGGTTGCGTGAGGTCACCCTTGGCGCTCACCGGGTAGCGCCGCGCTGGCAACTCGGTGAGTAATTGATGGATGTGTGTTGAGTCGGGTAGCGGATTGCCTTCTGTCCAGCGGGCAGTGGCGTAGCCCTCGCGCATCGCTTTGATCGCCAGCCATTCATCTGTGGCGACTACAGCGAGGTAACTGCCGTTGCGGACCAGTTTCACTACGCCCGGGAGCTTCCTGAGGGCGGCCTCGTCAATGTCCAGAAGCTGACTGCCGCGCCGGGGTGGGCGTATCACGCGGGCATGCAGCATATCGGGCAGACGCATGTCCTGCACATAGGCGGCACCACCGCTGACTTTTGCCGGGATGTCCAGTCGAGGCAATGATTTGCCGATGAGGGTGAAGCTGCTGGCTGGCTTGAAGGGCGAGTTGCCCGATGCGAAGCGATGCAGTTGAACCCCTGCGACTGCTTGTGCGTAAGTCATGCTGCGGCCTTGTGCATCGTAGATCACCGCGTCCCGCGTGGTCAGGCTGTCGATGGTGCGCTGCCATTGCCGTGCCGCGGACTCGAGTAACAACTGACGCACCTGGGCCGCGGCGTTGAACAGCGCCGTGCCGCTGTCGACGATTGTATGGCTGCCGGCGGTGTAACCTTCATTGGGTGTCAGCGCGGTATCGGCAGTGAGAAAACGGATGAGCCCCGGTGACACTTCCAGGCGTTCGGCGGCGATCTGCAGGAGCGCAGTTTTGACGCCAGTGCCCAGCTCCACTTTGCCGGTGTAGACGGTGATGCCATCTTTCTCATCAATGCGAATCCAGGCGTCCAGATAGGGCGTGGCCCGCAGGCTGCCCGGTAGATCAGGTGCCAGGATCTCCGTACCCAAAGTGTCAACTTCGGTGTCAGCGAAGGCGCGCGGAACACCGGGAAGCATCGCGAACCCCATCACCAGCGCTCCGTTTATCACGAAGGCACGGCGGCTCAGATCGACAGTTTGTGTTGAGGCTTTCATACCTTGCCTCCTTGCGCGATGATCGACTTGATAGCGGCGAGTATCCGTACATGGGTGCCGCAGCGGCACAAGTTGGGCGCCATGTGGCGACGGATCGTTTCATCATCTGGATGAGGGTTGGCCTCCAACAGCGCCTGCGCCCGTACAATCATCCCCGCGATGCAATAACCACACTGGGCGGCCTGTTCGTCGATAAAGGCTTTCTGCAACGGCCCCGGTTGCTCGGCGCTGCCCAGGCTCTCCACGGTGCGCACCGATTTGCCCGCCAGCGCACCGCACGGTGTCAGGCATGAAAACACCGGTTTGTCGTTCACTAACACTGTGCAAGCGCCGCACTGACCCAGACCGCAGCCGTATTTGGCGCCATTGAGCCCCACCTGGTTGCGCAAGGCATACAGCAGGGGCATGTCCTGCGGGATGTCCAGTTCGTGAGTCTTGCCGTTGATGTCGAGTGTGATCACGGTTGCTGCTCCTGAGCCCGAATGCTTTTGATTATCTTGTCGAGATCCGTCCAGGGTCTGGTCGCACAGCTTTCGTTGCGCAAGTACTCGGCAAGTGCAGCCACATGGGCATCGCCCAGGCTATGGGCGAAGGCAGGCATGTAGTGGCTGGAAGCGGCGCTGGACATCGGGATGCCCTGCAGGATGGTTTGGACCAAGTTGCGTGGCGAGTCCGCCATCACCGCCGAGGTGTTTGCCAGCGCCGGCCTCGATTCAATGACGCGCATGGGTGCCGCGCTGCCGTGGCAACTCGCGCAGGCTCCGTCGAACAACGAGGCGCCCAGAAGCGCCGTGGCGCTGGGCTTGATCCCAGAGGTGCAGGGCGGCGATGTGGCAACCGATGAGTGTTTTTTGAGGTCAAGAATGTACTGCGCAATGGCATGGGCATCTTCCGCTGGCAACTGCGCAATGCTCAGACTGACCGGCAACATCGGGCCTGCCGCTGCGCCGTGTCCTTCGGCGACCTCGCCAGTCAGGTAGGCGACCAACTGGGTTTCATTCCAGAGATGTTCCCCTGTGGCCATTCCGCGCAGGGCAGGGGCCGTCCAGCCGTCGACGATACCGCCATTGAATAGCTCGCTGCTTTTCTCCCCGCCAATCAAGTTCAGGGGCGAATGGCAGGATGAGCAGTGTCCGGCGCCTTCGACCAGGTAACGTCCGCGGTTCCATTGCGGCGAATGACCGGGAAGTGTTGCCAGCGGTTCACCATGCAGGAATAGCAGGTTCCAGAAAGACACCAGCGGCCGGAAGTTCATGGGGAAGACCATATGGTTTTCCGGTGCGGTGTATTTGACCGGGGCCACGCTCATCAGGAAGGCATAGGCATCCGCAATATCCACATCGGTCATCTTTCGGTAATGCACGTAGGGGAAAGCCGGATAGAGGAAGTGGCCGTCGCGCGCGATGCCTTCGCGCATGGCTCGGCGAAACGCATCCAGCGACCATTCGCCGATACCTGTTTCGCGGTCCGGGGTTATGTTGGTGGTGAAGAGCGTTCCGAAAGGGGTTGCCAGCGGCAACCCGCCGGCCATGTAGGCGCCCCCTGGCCGTGTGTGACAGACTGCGCAGTCTCCTGCTTCGACAATTCGTCGGCCCCTGTCCATGGAGTCCGGGCGTGCCATCGGAGGCTGGGTGATGATGGAAATTTCCGGCCTCCACATCATCCAGATTGCAAACCCGATACCCACGACGCCGATCGCCAGAACGGCCCCTATGATCGTTCTGCGTTTCATCGCCTTACCTCTCAAGCAGAATAAACGACTGGCTGTTTCCACCGCTTGCGTTTGGCGTACGGCAAACAATCTGCGGCATGAGCTTAAGAGAAGAGGGTTGTGATGGAGTATCCCTCCAGAACGCAACGCTAAATTGCGCCATGCGCAACGACACCGCGATGCGAGTGCATGACAAAGAGAATTAACAACCGTTAACTCGCGCGGCCTCCACCTATGCTCAAAGATAGGTCCCCGGAAAATCTAGAAATGCACCGATGTCATTAAGGGAGTTTCATGGACAAGCTGCTCGCATTGAAGATGTTTATCCAAACGGTCGATTCCAAGGGTTTTTCGTCTGCCGCCAGACAACTGGGCGTGGCGACGTCGTCTGTGACCCGGATGATCGACAGGCTTGAGGCTGAACTCGGTGCTGTGCTGCTCAATCGCTCCACCCGGCAAGTGACGTTGACGGATGCCGGAGCTGCTTATTACTTGAAAAGTCGGGACATTCTGAACGCCATGGCCGATGCGGACGAGTCGGTCTCGGACCGGGGCGAACTCCCCGCAGGACAGCTGCGCATTTCGGTACCTGTGGCGTTTGGGCATCGCCTGATTGCCCCGCATATCGCCTCGCTTTTAGCGCGCTACCCAAGGCTGGTTTTGGATATGACGCTTTCTGACGACATCGTCGATTTGCTCGGTGAGCGCATCGATCTTGCGATCCGCTTGGGATCGGCAGCGGCGATGGACGGGTGATCAGTCGCACCGTCGGTAACTTTCGACGTCGAGTGGTCGCCAGTGCCAAGTATCTGCAGGCTCAAGGGTTCCCCGACCAGCCCATGGACCTCATGCAATACGAATGCATGTGCTTCAGCTATGGCTCGCCGCAGCAGGTCTGGACATTTGCCGATACGGACCAAGAGATTCGTGTGCCCGTCGATGGTCGTTTCAAAAGCAACAACGCCGAGGTCTTGCGCGAAGTTGTGCTGGCCGGCAGCGGGGTGGCGTTATTACCCGATTGGCTTGTCAATGACGACATCGATAGTGGTCGATTGACGTCCTTGTTTGACGCTTTTGTTGTTAATCCGAACAACGCGAGCTCTGCGATATCCGCGCTGTACCTGCCCAATCACCGGGGCTCGAAACGCGTCAATGCGTTTATTGATTTCCTCACGGACTTACTCACTCCTGAAACCCCGCCAGGTGAGTAATCGCCCAATCTTTGCTTTTTGCGAAACGCAACGTTGCGCAGCAGGTGGATTCTCCGAACGGTTGCAGGCGCCTACCTTGGGGGTGTGAAAACCTTCAACGACGGAGACTGCCATGCACCTGCATTCATCCACTATTCAAGTGACCTACGACTTCATTTGCCCATGGTGCTGGATCGGTGAGGAAAATCTACAGCGCGCTCTTTGCGCCTTGGGCGCTTCAACAGACACCTCAATCACTTTCCTGCCCTATCAGTTAAACCCGGATATGCCTGTGCAAGGCATGGATCGCAAAGTCTATCGAAGCGGCAAGTTTGGTAGTTGGGCGCGCAGTCAGTCCATGGATGCACAGGTCACCCACGTCGGTAAGGCTGTCGGCCTGACGTTCGACTATGAACGAGTCGAGAAGACCCCCAATACCCTGGCGGGACACCGGCTGGTGTGGCTTCAACAGCAGGAAGGTAAAGACGCATCCTCCTTGGTCAAGGCTATTTTCAAGGCCTACTTCTGTGAGGGACGCGATATCGGTGACCTCAATGTATTGGCCGACATCGCTGCCGAAACGGGGCTGGATCGAGTGGCAGTCTTCGACTTTCTCAACTCCGATGAAGGCACTACTGAAGTAATGGAACTCGAAGCCGCGACCAAGGCATCCGGTGTGCGGTCGGTGCCGAGCGTTCATATCGGAGAAGACGTGATCAGCGGTGCGCAACCCGTTGAAGTAATGATCCAGGTACTCCAGCGAAGTCTGGTTGCTTAAGCGTTACCCATTTTTCAATCTTTTAAATTCAGGAAATCATCATGACCGATCACTTGTTCAGCACCATCAAACTTGGCCGACTTACTCTCAATCATCGCATCGCTATGGCCCCCCTTACTCGTTCCCGGGCTGGCCAGCCTGGCAACGTGCCCACGTCGATGAACGTTGAGTACTACCGTCAACGTGCCAGTGCAGCGTTGATCATCAGCGAGGCGACTCAGATTTCGCAGCAGGGCCAAGGCTACGCCTGGACGCCCGGCATCCACAGCGATGAGCAAATCCTTGGCTGGCAGGCCGTCAGCGATGCCGTACACGCAGAAGGCGGACACATTTTCCTGCAGCTTTGGCATGTGGGAAGGGTCTCGCACCCGGTGTTTCAACCTAACGGCGGCCTACCGGTAGCACCGAGCGCGCAACCGGTACCCGGAAAGACCTTCATCCTCAATGAGCAGGGAGAGGGCATCTGGGACGATGTGCCAGTCCCGCAGGAGTTGGACGTTGCGGGGATTGAAGCGATCGTTGCTGACTACCGCAAGGCCGCTCGCAATGCCTTGCTTGCCGGCATGGACGGTGTGGAAATTCACGCAGGCAATGGCTACCTGCTCGACCAATTTATCAACAGTGCCAGCAACCAGCGCAGTGATCGCTATGGCGGCAGCATCGAAAACCGAGCACGACTGCTGCTTGAAGTCGTGGAAGCCGTGAGCAAGGAAATAGGCGCCGAGCGCGTTGCTGTTCGATTAACTCCGATGGGGCGTTTTATGGGGATGGGCGATGACACCCCGGAACAAACCTTTGGCTACATTGCATCCCGGCTCAATCACTGGAACCTCGCTTACCTGCACCTGGTTGAACCCATGATGGTTGGCACAGTGCTCGACCAAAGTAACGATCCACGCTGGGACGCCATCATCAAGCAACTGCGCACTGACTTTCACGGCGTACTCATGCTGGCGGGTGGTTACACCGGCCAAACGGCCGAGAAGGCAATCGCTGAGGGGCGTGCCGACCTCATCGCGTTTGGTCGCCCGTTCATTGCCAACCCCGACTTGCCGGCTCGTTTGCGTGGCCGTGCCGCACTCAACCTGGCGGACGGCAACAGCTTTTTTGGCGGCGACGCCAAGGGGTATATCGACTATCCGGTGCTGGCATAACGCAGCGTCGACATCCAGATGTCTTGGGAATCACCACGCCACGAGGAGAAAGGTAATGAAGAGTCCAGATGTTTCGAAAGCCTTGGTCATTGGTGGCTCTCTGGGTGGTTTGTTCGTCGCTACGGCGTTGCGGGCAATTGGTTGGCAGGTCGACGTTTACGAGCGTTCTCCCGCGGCGATGGATAGCCGTGGGGGCGGCATTGTTCTACAAGCGGACGTGCTACAACATTTTCGCTATGCACGCATCAAACATTCAAATGCACTCGGTGTCCGGTCCCATGATCGTCTGTATCTTGATCGGGCCGGTACGGTCGTGCATCAAGAGCCGATGCCGCAAACCCAGACCTCCTGGAACACGCTCTACAACTCATTGTTATCGGCATTTCCTGCTGAGCACTATCACCGGGGTATGAAGCTGGTTGATCTGGCTCAAAGTGAGCAACGAGTGACCGCGATTTTTGAAGATGGCAGCTGCGCCGATGGAGAACTGTTGATCGGCGCCGATGGTGCAAGTTCAACCGTGCGAAGTCTGGTGTTGCCGGGGGCGGGATATACGTATTCGGGGTATGTGGCCTGGCGTGGTTTAGTCGATGAAAACAGACTTCCAGACTTCGCCAAAGCGGAGCTTTACGAGGACTTTGTGTTCCAGCAGGCCCCTGAATCGCTGATGTTGGAGTACATGGTGCCGGGCTTGAACGGCTCGGTTAATCCAGGCGAGCGCCGGTTCAACTGGCTCTGGTATCTGAAAGCCGCACAAGGGCCAGAACTTGGTGCTGTTCTCACTGATCATGAAGGCCGTCGGCGCAGCCACTCCATTCCCCCCGGGCCTTGGCCGCCGAGCAGGATGCATACATCCGAGAAATGGGTGAACAGCATGCCAACCCGGCATTTCGTGAACTGATTCGGCAGACCAAGGATATTTTTGTACAGGCAATCCTTGATCTCAAAGTCCCTCAAATGGTGTTTGGTCGCGTGCTGCTGACAGGCGATGCCGCCTTCGTGCCACGTCCTCACACTGCCGGGAGTACCGCCAAGGCAGCCCGAAATGCACTGTCCATGGCTCAGGCAATCGAGGGTAAGGATGACATCGATGCCGCCTTGTTGGCCTGGCAGCAACAGCAACTTGCTGAGGGTAAGCGCATGGGGGACTGGGGCGTGAGTATAGGCAATCGGATCATGGGTATCATCCAACCTCGCCGAGAGCAGGGTGGTCTTGCCGGCCCCACTGGGGCAGATATAGCCGGATAGGGTTGCCAGCGCCGTCCACGCCCGACTAAAACCACTGTGGTTCTTAGTTGGGAGGTAGTGCAAAACGCCAGATATTGTAACGTTCGGCGCCCCGTGCGACGGCATTGCCCTGACAGATAAGCCATTCAGATCGTCTCCATTTGACCGGACAACCTGTTAATACAGCCATTCGAACTGAAACGTGCAGTGGCCAGCCAGTCCAGTAACTCCACAACACGCCAGCTCTTGTTACTGGCGTCCATCGTCGGGCCGCCTTCACTTTTTACGCAGCGTTTTAAACAAACTGCAGAGCATTGGTCAGATCGCCCATTGGCGTCTGTTCACGGGCAATCATGGCTTCATCCCGCTGTTTCAAACCGTCCAGCTTTTCCAGCTGAAACACACGGGTTAAAAACCGTAGGATCGAGGCGGTGTCATACACGGTGTGATCGACGGTTCCCTTGCGGGCAAAAGGGAGACCACCAATGCCGGAATGCGGGTTCCTGGGCCCCAGCGGTCGCCTTTCGGCGGGGCAACATGGTCCCACCAGCCGCCGTTCTCATCCACAGTGATGATCACCACCATATTTCTCCATTGCGGGCTGCCCTGCAGGGTTTTTATCGCCCGCACGATATGCCGGTCGCCCGAGGCGACATCCGCGTACCCGGCATGCATGTTGAGGTTGCCCTGAGGCTTGTAAAAGCTCACGGCAGGGAGTTTTCCGGCCAGCGCATCGGCAAAAAAAGGTTCGTGGCGGAGTCATCGCCAAGCCCTCCGTCTCGCAGGCGCCTGGCGCGCTCGATGGGGTTATGAGGGCCTTGCTGCCTGAAGTAGTTGAAGGGCTGGTGGTGGTACTGAAAGTTCGGGATTTTTGGTATCGCGCCAGAGTCCGTGAAATGCCACCAAGAAAGTAGCGACGACTGGAGTCAGTCGAAGAGTCTTTAGTGTTGCTATCATTGTTTCGAGTCATTGCGTGTATTCCACTGAAGTAACAAGGCCCCCGTAATCGATCGATAAACCTCATCCTCTCCGAAGCCGGTTTGCAGGCTGGAGCTGGCTGTCTCTGTGGTCGTGAGTTCAATGCCGGTTCGGTATCGCGAGGGGGGAGGAGCGGTCGGACTTAGGGGCCGCCATGAACGAATCACTGCATGCTCAAAGTCAATCTGATAAAGGGGGCCCTTGATAGGGCCCCCATGGACTGGTGAAACTTAGAACTTGTAAGTGAACGTAGCGGTGTACGTACGCGGAGCCGAAGGGAATACCAGAGTTGAGTCGAACAGGTTCGCTGAGGTGAAGTATTTCTCGTTCAATAGGTTATTCACGGACAGTAGGGCTTCCCAAGACTTCTCGGAATAACCAATGGATCCGTTCCATACCGTGTACGCTGGGAGTTGGATTTGTTTCTGGTTGTCAGCCCACTGCTTGTCGACCCAAGTGAAGCCCAGGCTGGCATTCACATTACCGCCCCATGTGGTGGGCTGAGTGTAGTTGCCATACAGACTGGTCACCCATTCCGGTACTCCCGCACGATCAAACTCTCCACCTAGTACACTGCCGGTCGGATCGAAGAAACGCATGCCATACAGTTGCGATGGATCCATACCATAGGCTTTGGCGACAGCTGCGGTATTGAGTACGGTGAAGGGTTGACCCTTCTCGCGAACCTTTTGCTTGGTCGCCGAAGCTGTCATGGAGAAGTTCTGGTTGAGCATCCAGCGCAACTCGCCTTCATAGCCTTTACCATTGACGAGAATGGTGCTGCCATTCGTCGAGTCGCGATAGCTCTTCTCTTGGTCGTAGTAGGCCAGCGCCCCATAAATATTACCGTTAGGGCTGGTGTATTTGAGTCCGAACTCTCTGAGTTTCGAGTCTTGGAGATAGCCGCCGCTTGACACGTCCGAAGGTGCTACGCCGCCGGCCTGGTTAGTCGACAAGGCGGTTGATTCCGCGTAGGTGAAGTAGGGAATGAAGCCCCATGGTGTGTGGTAAGACAAGCTGCCGCTGAACGAGTCCTTCAAGTCGTGGCCGGTGGCTTTGTCTGGGGTTCCATCGCCATTGGCATCACCTACCAGATCACCATTTGTCGCCTGGGCTTTCTCCGTGGCTTTGGCATCGTAGTAATCAAGTCGGTAGCCGAGCAGCAGGTTCCAGTTCTGCCAGGTCATGTCGGATAACATGAATGCACCAGTGTCCTTGGTGATGGATGCATTTTGAGTGTTGTAGTTGCGAAGGTATTGACCAGGGCCAACCTGGACGTTTCCGAGGTGAGCGATGTCGAACGAGTCATCGGGTGTTGGCCCAACGCTCAGATCGCGGCGATCCAGTATTTCGTCGAGGTAGGACTCACGGCCCATGGCGCTGTAGTAGCGATAATTGACACCGACGATGTTGGAAGTGCTGACGTCGCCGATTTTGTACGGAAAGCTCAGGCTGACTTTATCTTCCCAAGTGTACGCATCGTAGTCGGCAGTAAAACCGTAACTGGTGTACTTCTTGTGGTTCAGCGAGTCGTAGAAAAATTGGTTCTTCAACTCCATGTCGTTATCCAGTGACCAGATCAGATCGAAATAGCCAGTGGCCGTCGTGCTTTCGCCCCTGTCCCTTGAATCTGTGAACACTTGGTTATTTTTAAGTTTGGTCGTGCCGGGGTTAGTCAGTGCGGCATTCGGGTCTTTGGGATTAAAAAAGCAGGTGCTGTAATTTTGGCAGAAGACATCCAGCTTGGAATTACCGCTTCCCGGTGGAAAACCGACGCCCGATTGGATATTGGTGCGTACATCGTCAGGGTAAAGTACGTCACCCCGCGAATTCATCTTGGACGGCGCTCCGGTGGTATAGGTCCCATGGTCGATCAGGTCTTGGGTGACCCGGTTCCAACCCGGGTTCTGTATACGATCAGCCTTCATGTATTGGCCGCCGAATTCTGTGCGCAAGTTATCACTGAGGTCGAGGTCGAATGCCAACTGTCCGATGGTCGACTTCGGGTCTACGTTGTCAAAATAGGTGTGCGAGTCTTCCCGCTCGAGGTAACCATAGACACCACCTTTGTGTTCGCCAATCGAGAAAGGAGTGCCGCCTTCGGCAAAGGTGGAGAATTGACCATAGGAACCTACCGTAACACCGACATCACCCGTCGGTTTATCTAAGTATTGAGAAGTGCCGGATTTTGAGGATTTTGGCGTAAAATTCATATAGCCGCCAACTTTACCCGCACCATAAATTGGTGACACGGGGCCACGCACGATATCTACCGAGCTGGCAGCACGAATCGGCGTTGCATAGTTACCGCCGTTTTCGATGCGCTTGAAACCACGGAAATAGTTGTCTGCGGCGTCTCCTCGCAAGCTGAGAGCGCCGGGAATACCGAAGAATGAGCTGGTGTAGGCGCCCGGCGTGAGGCGAATCATATCGTTGATATCACGCATGCCATACTTTTGAATCAGATCTGACGAAACATCCGATACCGAGCGCGGTGTTTCGGCAATAGACTTACCCAACCCAAAAACACTTTTGACTGGTTGAGTGGGCATGATACCCATCGTATCGTCGTAGCTTTCTTTGAGGACATAGTCCTCCAACTCGACCGTCTCTTTTTTATCTTCAGCTAAGGCGTGCCCGCAGATAATTTGCAAAGAGGCCGCCACTGCTAAGGCCAGCTTGTGTTGGTGACGCAAGTTAAATGGACCCATGGAACGCTCCTCTACTACATATTTTTATATACAAATGATTGGTCGAAACAGCACGGTATGTGCTTACCTTTAAACCTCCCTTGTCGTCGAAGCTCCGTTGTTCAGGACGAATAATTCGCACGCTCGGACAGCCAGGTTTTAGCTGCCGTCAGTGCGAAGTATTCGTCGCAATGGGGGCTGCTATTTCTTCTCGGACGTCATTTTCGGGTGAATGCGCAAACTGTCGCCTACTCGGGGTTTATTGCCGATGGCAGCAATTTTCGGCAGGGCCTCCAGAACGATTTCAAGGCATACGGGATTCAGGCGTGGGTAAACTTCGCTGATGGTGTCCCATGTCCAATGACCCAAGCCTTCAGCGGGATTGGATATAACGATAAGCGACGCGTAGTTGATGCCCGCCATGCGCGCATAGATAACTTCCGATCCCACGCTCATGGTGACCAGATCGCCGCCCATTTTTGCCAACATGCGTACTTCCGCAGCCGTTTCGAAACGCCCGCCTCGGGTTTGCATGATCACACCACTTTTATGCAGGTTGATACCGGCAACGGGAGCATCTCCACGCTTAATGCGTTTCGCTGTTTCATCGATCAGGATGTTGCGAAGAATCGGATCCATAGCCGGTGTATAACGAGGAAGCGGATGGTCACCCTCGCGATAAATGGAATCCGGGAGTGCCAGCGGGCGATCGATATTGAAGTCAATAACGTCATCAGCGACAACAAAATCGTGGAGTTTCATTTTTGGGTTGATGCCGCCAGCCGTTGCGCCACCAATGGCGTCTTTAACATGTAATTGGTAAAGGGCTGCCCAGGTTTCAACAATCTTTCCGTCGCCGTGCATGTTGATGTAGTAGAACGGGATATCCTTGTAGTTACCGCAATATATCTTTGGCGAAGTTCCGGCCGGCGTATCAATAGTAAAGGACTCTTCCAAGTTTCCGGATTTCAGCATGGCGTCATTGATGAAGGTGCCACCAATGACGGCGATTTCGGCCTTGCATGGAACTTCTGGTGTCGCCGCCCAAGCCGATGCCGATAAGCATCCCAGTAATAAACCCGCGAGAATTTTCATATTGAACCTCTTTGCTAGTTATAGGCCTTGCTGTTTTTAAGGCAAGACATCGCCGTGATGGCTGTTAGTTGAAGATCAGCTCACAGGCATTGATTTTTAAACGCCAGTGCCGGTAATGCACTGGGTTGATAGTTGCTGTACGAACAATAAGCAGGACAGTTGTTTAATGCAGTGACTCAGTGCCCCGGCAAGGTTTTCGAATAAAGCGCCCAGTTCCCAGTCAGCTCATTGACCACTGTGCTTCCCACTCGATAGGCCGCTTCCAGCGATGGAACCATCCCGACAAACCCGGATAGGCAGCACAGTGCAGCAGCGAGTGCGGCACTGGTTTTACGTGTCGTCATCGTTTTGACTCCCTGGCCATGGGCGTGCGTTGCGCGCGCGCCCTTTTCTGGCTTATTTCAGGTCAAACCTGACCGTCTGTTTAGCGTGCTGCTCAACTGCAGCACCATTGACCATGCGAGGTTGGAACTTCCAGCGTTTCACCGCACTTATGGCCGCCTCATCGAACAGCTTGCGCGGCTTCGATTCGAGAACCTTCGCGCTGGCGACGGTGCCGTCCGGCCGGATCGTAAGTTCCAGCACCACATAACCCTCGATTTTGGCTTGTTTTGCATCACGCGGATAAACCGGTGCCTGCTGATCCGTCGCTACCGCGTCGGTGCTGGTCGACGGTGGAGGCGGTGGTGCTGGCGGCGGCGGAACCGGTGGTGGCGGTGTCGGCGTTGGTGGTGGCGTCGGCACAGGCTGCTGTGGCCTGGGCTCCGGTTTCGGTCTTGGCTTCTCCGGCGTGACCTTCTTCGCGGGCTCCGGTTTTTTCACCGGCGCAGGCGGAGGTGGTGGTGGTGGTGGTGCAGGTGGCGGTGGAGGAGGTACTTGAACCATGGTCACCTTAGTAACCTTCGGTGGCTCCTCAGCTACCGGCTGCTTGGCCTCGATGAGGGTCAGCAACGTGATACCCAGTGCAACCGCCAGCACAGCCATACCTACAGCAGCCGGCATCGACAAGTGATGGTCGACATGATGGTCGTCAGAGGCCCACAAGGCCCCTCGCCGTACGTTGGGGGTCAGGTCGTTCATCAGTTTTGCGTCGCCAGGCCAATAGCACTGATACCGGCAGCGCGAACCAAATCCATGGTGTGCACGATGCTTTCATACTGGGTGCCGCGATCACCGGCAATCACGACGTCCAACTTGCCGGAGTTCTTCATGTCGTTAAGTCGGGTCGTCAGTTGTTCGTCGCTGATGGGCTGTCCATCGACAAACAAGCCGCCGCTGTTCGAAACGCCAATATTGAGCGTTACCGACTCGATTGTTTCCTGCGAAGAAGATTGAGGCAGCTCCAGGGTGATACCTGTTCCCTGGATCATCTCGATCATGATGAGCACAAAAAACACCAGCAGGAACATCATTACATCGATCATTGGAATGATTTCGATGCGAGCTTTTTCTTCATGTCCGAGATAGTTTGATCTCTTGCTAGCCATGATTATTTCTCCGAGTGGCGTAGGTACTAATTAACCCTTGGCCAGGCGCCCGACCAGCATGGACTTGATCAGTTCCATCTGATTGACAACCAGGCGGATACGCTTGTTGAAGTGGTTGAGAAAGATCACGCAAGTAATGGCGATACATAGACCCACAGCAGTCGCGACCAAGGCGTGGGCAATAGGCCCGGTCACCGAACTGACCTTCTGAGAGGTATTGGCCGCCAGTACACTAAATACCTGGATCATGTGGATGATGGTACCGAGAAGACCGAGTAATGGACCTAGCGTTACACAGGTATCAAGTACCCATAGATTGCGATCTAGTCTCGGGATCTGAATCATGATGGTTTCATCGATATCGCGCTCCAGAGCCTCTTCGGACTTGCCGTGAGACTCCACTGCCGCCAATACCAATTTGCCTTGCGCACTTTCGCTGTAGTGGTCTGCAACTTTCTTCATGTCGGCCAGGTTGTCTTGGGCGACGCGTTTCAGATCCAGGTCAAGGTTTCGTCCTCGTTTGATACTCGTACTGAAGAAAAAATAGCGTTCAATGATAACGGCGATACCGATGATGAATACCACGACCATCAGCGGGATGAGCCCCCAAGAGTCTTTGGAGTACTGAATAACATCTTCTAACATGTGAAATCCTTCATTAACGTTGAGCGTTGGGCTCGGTAGTGGGTACAGGGACCTGCGTCGAAAAACGTGCTCGAGACGCCTGCGTGGGGCAATGCGAACGAGTGGAAGGGTCTTTGCAAAAACCTGACCAATAGTTCAGCTTAAACCTTTCAGCAGTGTAAAAATCTTCAAAAATGCTCTAAACAGGGTGTTCCGAGCCGTAATTCTTGCTGGCTTTCTCTTTTTTTTCGCCGCTGCCTTCCTTCATGATTCGAGAATAGTTCTCAAAACGCGCGAGTAGGGGCTTTGTATCTGCCCCAATATGAATCCCGTTGCACTATTTTGTACCTGTTACTTGATTGTAGAATTTGGACACATATCGTACGCTAGTACCAAAACTATCGAGGCCGGTTCAATGAGTTGGTCTAGACCCGTTCGGGCTGATTTGCCGCCAAGGTGTCCGGCAGGGTATAAGGCAGTTCTGAAATAAACGTGAGATTTTTATAAGTGTGCGGCATATGCATCGCGCAATTAGTGTCACTTTTTTGGTGCAGGATCAGACTTGCAGATCTACCCGCTTCCAATGAATAAAAAACCGGCGAGGGATTACCTTGCCGGAAAGACATCCTTGTCTGTGGAGGAAGTTTCTTTACTGTTTAGATAACAGTAAATACCTGATAAAAAAGTCGACAGCAGTTACCTGTGCCGACACAAAGCAAAGCGAGCTGCCAATAGCTAGCTTTACTAATAATCCGGTCACTTGGGCGATGAGCCGGAAAACTGCGAAGCCGATATAGGGAAAGGTTTTATCCGATTCAGTGCAGATTTTGACCAGCTTCTAAATATGTAAGGGGTTCATCCTTTAGGCGAATCATCAGCGGGTGGTAGTGGAAATTTGGTTGGTGCTTGAGTTAAAAAATCAACTCCTAGCCTGGATTAATCATTTAGGAGCAAAACACGTAAACTTCTCATGATGTAATCAAATAGGGCGTTTGAATCACTACGTAAGAACAGCTTCTGAATTCAAGCCCCGAACCAGCCCAGTTTGACGACAAACACCAATGACAGGACGACCAGTGGCGCATTGAGCTCTTGCCATTTTCCGGTGAGCAGTTTGATCGCGGTCCAGGTGATAAATCCAAAAGCGATACCGTTGGCGATCGAGTAGGTCAGCGGCATTGCCAGGGTAGTGACCGTCACCGGTGCAGCCAGGGTTATATCATCCCAATCGACCTCAGCCAGCCCCGAGAGCATTAGCACCGCAACGAATAGCAAAGCCGGTGCGGTTGCAAATGCGGGCACGCTGCCAGCCAGCGGGGCGAAGAACAGCGCCAGGAGGAACAGGATGGCAACGACGATAGCGGTCAATCCAGTCCGGCCGCCTGCCGTGACGCCTGCCGCTGACTCGATGTAGCTGGTGGTAGTCGAGGTGCCGAGTAGCGAACCTGTCAGGGCAGCGGTACTGTCGGCGATCAGTGCGCGCCCCATCTTCGGCATATGACCCGTCTTGTCCATTAGGCCCGCGCGCTTGGCTACGGCGATCAGCGTGCCGGAGTTGTCGAACAGGTCGACGAACAAGAAGGCGAAGATCACGCTTATCAGACTGACATCTAGGGCGCCCTTGATGTCCAGTTGCAGGAAGGTCGGTGCCAGAGAGGGTGGCATCGATATCACGCCGCCGAACTGGGTGAAGCCCATGACGATGGAAACGATGGTCACCACCAGAATGCCGATCAGCACTGCGCCGCGCACGGCGAGGGCCTCAAGGGCAACGATCAGGAAAAAGCCCAGTATCGCCAGTACCGGTGCAGGTTGCGCCAGATCGCCTAAGCCGACGAGAGTGGCCGGATTATCGACCACGATGCCAGCGTTGCGCAACGCGATCAATGCCAGGAACAGGCCTATGCCAGCGGCAATCGCAGAGCGTAGCGGCAGAGGAATGCTGCTAATGATCCATTCGCGGATACGAAAGATAGAAAGCAGGAAAAAGCATACGGCGGAAATGAACACTGCGCCCAGCGCCACTTGCCAAGTGTGGCCCAGATGCAGAACTACGGTATAAGTGAAGAAGGCATTCAGACCCATGCCCGGCGCTAGTGCAATCGGGTAGTTGGCGATCAGACCCATTACGGCGGAACCTATTGCAGCCGCCAAGCAAGTGGCGACAAACAGGGCTCCCTTGTCCATACCGGTTTCGCCAAGAATGCTCGGGTTGACAAACAGGATGTAGGCCATTGCCAGAAAGGTAGTTATTCCAGCGAGGATTTCAGTGCGTACGTTGGTCCCGTGCGCCTTGAGTTTGAACAGTGAGTCCAGCATGTTACTCCCGGTGGGGCCATTGGCGCCTTTGATCTAAAGGACAAGTTTCAAAAAGCCCGCAGTCGCTCGCAGGGGTCTTCTCCCTGCGCTTCAGTGACGTGAATCTCCGGCGCAAGGGAGGTGGCGAGCAGCAAGCCTTTCCTTAGTGGGTGTCCAATTAAGCACAGTCTGTGCCAACTTATGTAACTGCATCATTTAACTAGATTTTTATGATAAAACATGACCGGCTGGTCATTTTTTTGCACCATCATTGAGCGGAATGATCAATCTCGGGGCAAAATCTGACTCCAAGATCAGTTTTTAGGTGACAAGCAGGCTGTTAGGGCATACCGCTAGAGCGCGAACATTGCAAAACGAGCGCTCGTGGCTGTCTCCGTGCGCACGTTCTAAAGGTCCAGTACAAGCCGTTTGGATACGCGTCTTGAGCAACAGAGTGTTATCTGGTTGTTCGTCACCTTCTCAGATTCACTCAGCACGCTATCCAGGTGACAAGGTATGCCTTGTACCACCCCAGTCAGGCATGCCCCGCAAATGCCGGCGGCAACCAGAACGTAATGTTCGGCGGGCTTGAGGGCGAAGAGGTTACGTGGTGCCGAGATGTCCAGTTCATCGCTCAAGGCCAATGTGTTGTGAATGAATCGGGAGCCGCCCTTGGACGCGGGTTCGTTTTTCACACACAACTCATAGTACCCATGCTCAGAAGCCGGGCTGGCGATGGAGTATTGCCGGGTGATGTCGCCCGGCAGGAAAAGATCAATGTGAGCGCCAGCTTCGAAGCGCGGTAACCCCATCGTCAGTTATCCAAGGCGGCGTTGCTGGCATTGGCTGATATGGGGGAGCACATGGTGCTATTGAGCGTGCGACAGAACATACATTCTGAGGAGTGAACCAGGCTGTCGCAATCTTTGAAAAGGATGAGCCGCCAGCCATCGATAGTCCGCAATTGGCCGATTCTGTTGAAAAAGTAGCTCCCTTGGCTGGTCATCGAAGGGTTCAGGAAAGCCCTGAAATATAACTAAACTAAATGTGTACAGATAAGATCACCTATTGTACTAAGATGACCGTGGGCCAGTAGCGCTGGGGGCTAAAGCCGCGAGGGATGGTTAGTGTATGCACTAAGATGCTGTACTACAAGCCATCCCTCCACAGCCCGTCAGATCATTCGATTTCCTTCAGAATTTTCCTAATTGCAGGCACGTAACCATGCTTGTAGATCTCACCTGAATCCCCTTTCACCTGACCTGCCCTGGTGACCATCCAGCCTTGCTTGTCGAAGAAATCGTCCGAAACCGCAGCTCTTAGGGCTGTAATCTCCATGTCACTGAGAACCCCTTTCAGTGAAGGCAGCAGCTGAACTGACGTATGCGTCCGGGCATCCCGTCTTGCACCCTGGGAGAGCAGGAAAACAGAGGTAACACATGGGTCAGTTCGTATAATTACATTAGACGGTGTTTTAACTGATTTCTGTCCCCCAAATTTGGCACTGATTCGAGAGTGTTTTCAGCCACCCTCCATCGGTTTGCCGGAATTCAATTGGCCATGTTTTAGCTTTGGCTTGGCCCCCCTTGCGTGACCAGGCAACCGGAGCCCCATGCTGGTTTGACCAGTGCAGGCGTGAATGAACCTGAATTGGGTCCATGTGCGCCACGACAATATCGCCCTCGGTGCGATATGAGTGCTGATCTGGGTTGTGTCGGGGCGTTAGGGGTGGCGTCCGGGTTGAGATGGTGTGGCGTAGGTGCGTCTACGGTGCTTTCAGTTGAAAGTCGTCGAGAAATAGACGGTGTTTTTTAGGTGCGGATTAGGGCTCGCTGAGTGCTCAGTGGGTGCTTATAAGGGTTGGGTGAGTGTGGTGCGGGGCGTTCCTGGGTTTATATGGATCGGTGATGGTGCCGGTCGGGGCAGAGCGCGCACCCAAAGCACCCAAACTGCCAAGAAGGATGTTGACGGAGGGAAGCCTGCTCGGTTCCCTCCGAAAATAGCTGAGTTGTCCGAGAATTTTGCGGAACAGTTTCGTGTGTCGATCATCACGAGAGGCGACACGTTGCTGCACCTGATTGACCACTACATACGGCGAACCTTCGACAACGGGCGGAGGATGCCGCCTCAAGTTTGCAAAAGGCTATCGACCTCTTCCCCGTTGTTAGCGAAGGGCTTCGCTACCCCGTCAAGGTCACCAGGAGCGCCGGGAAATCTCTACCTTGCGCTCAGAAGCAAAGGTGGTGGCACAGACTCGTTGGCCTGGCTGATGGAAATCGAAACGGGGCAGCTATCCGCATATTGATTCCATTGATTGGCCAGGCGGGTGCAGAACAGATGCTCGATGCGCTGAATAAAGTGCAGGAGGTTTCGGATGAAAGTGCGGCCGGGCATACCGTCTTGCGCAACTAAACCGGTTGCCATCTATGCGGCAGCAGTTCGGCAATCGCACTCGCCCGCTGCGTCGGCAGGCGCGTGAGGACGTCCTTCAAATAAGCATACGGATCATGTCCGTTGAGCCGTGCCGATTGGATCAAGCTCATGATCGCGGCTGCACGTTTGCCACTGCGCAGTGACCCAGCGAACAGCCAATTTTTGCGACCTAACGCCCATGGCCGAATCTGGTTCTCGGCCCAATTATTGTCAATGGGTACGGCACCGTCATCGAGATAGCGCGACAGCGCCGTCCAACGTTTGAGGCTGTAATCCAGAGCCTTGCTAATAGCCGAGCCGTCGTGCACGAGCTGGCGCTGGGCGATCATCCAGGCATGCAAAGCGTCCATCACCGGTACGGCTTTTTCTTGCCGTATTCGGCGGCGTAAATCCGGTTCCAGGTCGCGGACTTCATGCTCTATTTCGTACAGCCGCTGGATGTACCTCAAGGCCTGCTCGGCAAGCTGGCTCTTGTTGGTGGCGTGCAGCTCGAAGAACTTGCGCCGCGCATGAGCCATGCAGCCGATCTCGGTCACGCCGAGTTCAAAGCTGGCCTTGTAGCCGCCAAAATCATCGCAGACCAGCTTGCCCTTCCAGTCTTGCAGGAAGTTGCGGGCGTGTTCTCCGGCGCGGCTAGGGCTGAAGTCGTAAACCACCGCCGCCAATTCCGAGAACTGGCTGGTGGCGTAGGCCCAGACATAGGCTCGATGGGTTTTCTTCGCACCCGGCGTGAGCATCTGCACCGGCGTTTCATCGGCGTGGATTACGCCATGTTCGAGGACAGTATTACGCAGGGCATCGACCAGCGGCTGTAACTGCACGCCACAGTTGCCGACCCATTGCGCCAGGGTCGAACGCGCGATAGCCAAACCGGCTCGACCAAAAATCGATTCCTGGCGATAGAGCGGTAGATGGTCGGCGAACTTCGCGATCATGACGTGGGCCAGCAGCCCCGCGGTCGGGATGCCTTTGTCGATGACCTGCGCCGGAACCGGTGCCTGGATCAGGGTTTCGCACTGATCGCAGACCCACTTGCCACGGATGTGCCGCTCAACGGTGAACACGCCCGGCGTGTAGTCGAGTTTCTCGCTGACATCCTCGCCGATACGCTTGAGAGCGCAGCCGCACTGGCAATGGCTGTTGTCGGGTTCGTGGTGGATCAGAGTGCGCGGAAACTGCGGCGGCAAGGCGGTGCGTTTAGGTTTTTGCCGAACCTCGGTCGAAGCGGGAGCAAGTTTCAGCGCTTCAAGTTCAGCCTCGATGGCCGCAATGTCGGTGTCGATCAGGTCATCGAGCAGGCTGGCTTGATCCGGGCTCAGTTGCTCGCTGCGCTTGGCAAACTTGAAGCGCTTGAGTTGCGCAATCTCGTGGGTCAGCTTTTCGATAACCGTTTGGTCGCGGTGGATCTTCTTACCCATTGTCTCGATTTTCTGATCGAGACTCTCGACACGCTGCATCAACTGCGCCGCCAGAGCACGCAGTTGTTCAGGGTTTAGTTGGTCGAGATTGGGCAGTGAAGTCATGCCGCCGATTTTGCCAGAGCAGGCTAAAACCGACGATAGGCTCATCGGACAATTGCACGGCCTGGGTGGCCATGGCAGGTGTTATACGATGGAAATCGCGCTGCCAGGCCCGACTCTTTGCCAAGGCAAACCCAGCACCAGGGCATGTAGCTGTTCGGCACCCAATTCTATCTGAGAGCCGTGTCGAGAACCCGGCCAGAAGAACTTGCCTTGATGCAGGCGGCGCGCTACCAGCCAGATACCCAACCCGTCGTGCACCAGCACCTTGATGCGCGTGGCGCGGCGATTGGCAAACAGATAAGCACAGTGCGGCTGCGCCGCACCGAACACTGCAACCACCCGCGCCAGCGCGGTTTCGGTGCCGGCGCGCATGTCCATCGGCTCGGTGGCGAGCCAGATGGAGTCGATGCGGATCATCGCAACAGGTCTCGCAGAAAGGTGGCGCAGGCAGCGGCGCTTTCGGTCGGCCAGTTCACTTTCACGGTGCCGCGCGGGTGTGGGATTTCGAGGCAGATAGTCGATGACGCGGCTTGCGAATTTGCTCCGGCTAACTGCAAGGGCAGCGGAATGAAAGCAGGTTGCAGCGCCATGGCTTTCTGCGTTTGCACTCGAATCCATTTATGGACGAGGTTCGCGTTGAGGCTGTGGCTCAGCGCAACGCTGGCAATCGAGGCCCCGGGCTGGGAGCACTCTTGAATGACCTGGGCCTTGAAGGATTTGGAGTAGGAACGGCGTTGTGGCTGCATGAAAGACCCGCTTAAAAGGCTAGAAATGGTGTCCACTTAAATCAGGTGGACACCATCGCCTTTGGCGTCGGGGTCAGGAAGGTGTGTTGGCCGGACGCATACGAACTGACTCGCTCTCTTGAGATATTTCGACCACATTGGGGCGTCGGTCGACAACAATGTCCTTTTGAGATTTCAACAGGTTGAGTTCGGCCAGGTAGCGGCGACGCTCGGCCAAGATCTGCGTAAAAACTGCACGCAGCGCTGGATCGTCGATACGTCGAACTAGCTCATTGTCGCTTGGTACACCCTGTTCCTTGGACTTCGCAGGCAGTTTCCTATCTGTCCCCACACTGGCAGCCCAAGCCTCAATTAACTGCCGAAAGCGAAATCCCCCGGTGTTGCGTATCGTTGAGGCAGATGGCCCTCCAGCCTCAACAGAGAGCTTGGCAATCGTGGCAATAGAGAAATTGCGACTCCCCGTTTTCTGATGAGCCTCCAGGACGCCATGCAGCACGGTCAGGGACTTGGCTTGTTGCTTGGTAGCCTGAGACACGAGTTCTTCAAAGATCAGCTGCGGATCGATCACGGATGGCCTCCCGTACTTGTTTTGAGGTGGTTGTGATCAGGTCAGAAAGCTTCGCTACCGGCTGCTTCGTAACGCGCTCTAGCGGCTCCATGGCGGCTGGAAGAAGCTTTAGGCCTTCTCCGGCCTCAAGCAGGCTGGAAACCTCGCGGAATCCCTCCATTTGGTTTTTAGGAGACAGCGTCAAAGCCATAGACCTCATCATTGCATTCCCAGCGATGAGCTGGAGGCGATCATCCATTCCCATCAAAATAGGTGCGTAGCCGCCCTGCATGAGGAGATGGTTTAAAGCGCGGGAGCGCTTTTCGATGGCAGGTGTGGCCCTCAGCTCATCGGTCAAATCAGCGTAAATTTCAGCGTTCTCGCACAGCTGAGATATCTGCCACAGCTCGCTACGGGTTTCGATGAATGAGATGGGCTGATGGATGTCCTCCAAGGAACCCACAGCTACCAGCTTCGTGCCCGAATCATCTGTGTCCCGGCCCTCTTCGATTGCGACAATCTTGCTGATGATCTGGAAGCAGGAGACCAAGTCTTTCGCGTACTCATCAGCCTCCTTGATCTGCTTTTCGTAGCGCCTTTCAGCCTGTTGCAGCTCCGCATGCAGGAGGAAGGGGCGTTTTTCTTGCTCAGCAAAGTACATTTCGTTGAGCAGCTCATCGCGATCTTGTTCGATCTCAACGGCAAGTGATGAGACCTGAGAGGCTAAATAACTCAGCATGTTGAGGTGGGCCACAAGCGCTGGCAGATAGCGTGCATCCGTGATGAACCAGCGGCAGCGGGGACAGTTTTCTAGGCCGTGTGGGACTGGCCCATAGATTTGGCCTTTACTGCTCCGACCGACAATCTCCCCTCCGTTCCAGCATCCGCCTATGTTGCTCATTTCGTCAGATCGAGCGCTGTTTCCGCCCACAAGGCATAAGCCTATGTGGCGCTGCTCCCAGCCAATGGCGTTGCGATTCGCCAACGCAATGTCGATTGCGCCAGCATCAATGAATGCCGTTTTAGAGTGGATCTGACGCATATCAGCGTCCCGGAGGAAGATCTTCAGGCTTTCATCCTGCGCAGCACTGATGCGTCCGCTGGCCAAGTCCATTACCTGGGACACCATCGCCGGGGTTGGCTTGGTGTAGTGCAGCGTCATAATGATCCTGGAGTGCCCAGCAATCAGCTTAGATAGCACTTGAATCGGGACACGCCCCTCCATGGCATAGCACGTCAAAAGCGAAACACGGAGGCTATGAAGCGGGAAATGCGTTTTGACCGGTAGTACATTTAATTCGGGGTCGACAGGCTGCACAAAGCGCAACCTAGAGCCGTCTGACAGGGTTTGACCACGCGCGGCAGCCCGATCCTCTAGCGTGGAGAGCAATCGATACCATAGGTTGGGCAGTGTATTGCCTGCAATGGGCTTGTCGCGCTCACCTGGAGCCGCTGTGGGGTCGCGGAAGAGGAAACAGATCGAGCCCATGTCTTTCTTCTGCTCGACAGTTTTGACACTACCAAAGTGCTTCTCTACCAGCTCGGTGCAGGGCGTAGGGCCGTTAATAGGGTTGTATTTCTCTTGCCAGTCCCTCAGGCGTTCCAGCCAGTACAGGACATCTTCGTTCTGCCATGGGATCGTGTAGCCACGCTCACGAGACTCCTTGTTCTGGTCTGCCGTTTTGTTCGTACTGACGTAGAGGCCGGTCATGATTTCACCGATATCCCGGTCGTGGATACGGCAGAAGACCCCTCGTTTCCATGGGTTCGCCTCACGGCCTAGAGAGAACCCATGGCGCTTGTTCAGAATCCAGTCGCCACCCTCGTACCGCCACGTATCTGCCTCACCAGAGTCCAGAAAACGTACCTGATAAGTGCGAAGCGGCAAATGAAGCTTTATGTGCAGCGCCATTGACCTAACGGGAGACCAGATTTCGTAACGATCATTTTTGTAGCGCCATACGCAGTCTGGGTCATCTTCGTCGATGACTGACTGCTCAACCGGAAACCAGTCTCCGAAATCCGAGCGCAATTGGCCGGACTGGGATTGAGCCCATTCCCAGTCGCGGAATGTTCCCCTGGGCTGCGGGCACAGAATTTCGCGAAGCTCCCGAATGTATGCGTAGGGCAAGGGGTTGTACACGGTCTCGGTGATTACCGTCTTTTCCTTCCCTTTGACAAACGGATTCTTGACCACGGCCATAGGGACACCATGGTCATTTGGCTCGCTGTAGCTGTGAGTGATGATCCAGCCGAGCAGATCCACGATCCAATTCTGGTTTTTAACGGCAGTCGCGGCGGTCATGGATGCCTCCAGGATTGGCCTCAGCTCCGGCAGCAAACCTTTCTCTGCGATCTGGAAAAACACGTCTGGACTGGCCCCGCCCGGCACCGTGGGTAGGTAATGAGCCATGAACCAATTCATCGCGTTGATTTTCACGCCAATGGAGCCGGTCTGCGTGGCTATCCAGCCGGAAAAGAGCTGACGCCAGCGCTCCCAGGCTTCGCCTCGCTCTTGAACAATCCAGTTGAAGTTCGTGTCCGAAGAGCGACCGTCACGCGAGCCGCGTCGTGTTGTCTTAGTCAAAATTTCTTAACTCTGTACTTTGCTTGTGGCGATTCGAAAGCTGCCAGGATCTCTGGCAATGCTTCGTCCCAATCGTTGAATGGCGAAATGATCTTGCCGCTGTCGGTCAACTCATCGAGCCTCTCTTCAGCGGCTGTAAGCGCAGAAGAAACGTCCGCAACACCTGGTGCGGTATATCTCTTCTGCGAATCCAGGGAGCGGTGATGCATCGCTTTGCGGATGATCTGCGGGGGAACCCCAGCCTTGGTCATCCGCCGACCAAAAGCGTGTCGATGGCCATGGGTAGATCGGCCCTCGGGCTTTGAAACCGTTTCCCCAATTCGCGCCAGGGCCCGCTTGTAGTTGCCGTTGAGCGCTTGAAGGGTGTAAGGCTGGCCTGCGGCGGAGTCTTCGTAGGAGACGAAGGCGTATGGGTGGTGCCGCTCTACTGTGGTCAGGTAGCGAAGATGCACCTTCCAAAGCATCATGAAGAGCACGCTGAAGCGTGGAGGAAACCAGTGCAGCTGGATGTAATTGTCGACGTGGTCAACCATCCTGGTTTTCCACCCAACACGTTTGGTGCCCTGGCGAAGATTTCGAGGCGTTAGGGCGTACTTCTCCCTTAAGTAAGCCGCACGTGTTGTCGTGCCTTTGCGCCCCCTCCAGTTGTCTGGTGCCTTGCCTTCCTCTGGGTGATAGACACGAACCATGGCGCCACCCTCGATCAGTGGGTGATCTTCGACATCCACTACCCATAGGTGCTGTGCGTCGCTCTCTCGCAAACCCGCGCCATGCATCATGATCAATATCAATTGATCTCGTACTGCACACCTAGGATCAGAAGCTCCACCGAAGCCATCCATGTACATCGCTTGGAACAGCTTCTCAGGGAATGCCACGGCATCATCATCAGCGTTGCTGAGCGTGCGCCGGCCTCGAATATTCCGCGCCTGATCCACGTTCTCCGAGAGCGCCTTGCTTCTGATGTGCCCGAGGAAATCATTGCTGTTACGGCGATGCCAGGCAGCGAAGTTAAGTCTCTGATCATAGGTACTGGCGGTCATCAAGGGGTTCATGGCCGGAGCGTCGTACAGATCAGCCAGATAGTCTGTGAAGCCCTTGAGAACTGAAACGTGACGGTTGGATGAGTTGCGACTGGCTGGAACCCACCCTAGACCAGATGGATCTAGGCCATCATCTCCAACCGTTCCGGTATAGAGGCGTGAGGCAAAAGCCTGGAAGAGGGCGCGGGGATCAGAGAAGTGGTGCTGGTTGGCCTCCATGTACTCCAGCAGCAGCTTTGTGGCCTGGGTGACCGAACGCTGCCAGCTAGGACTCAGGTGGTGGTTATCCAGGAGGTAGTCAACCAGCGAGGACACCACTCCATGCTCAGTTATCAAGACAGGGATCTCGCTCTGGATTCCCGTATCGTCAACCACCACCTTCGCTACTACCTGAACCACCGCCATCCAATGCACCTACCCAAAAAGGTGCGGATGGTACAGATAGTACACGTATAGGTGTCAACACTTTGATTTCTAGGGGGGATAGAGCTAGGTTTTACCTCTAATCTAATGCACTTAGTATAGTTTTAGGTGATACCAATAACAGTCATTTAGTTTAGTTATTCTTATTGATTATCAGCAAGGAGGAGGGTAGTTCATTAGATGAACAAGGGTTCGTTCATCCGTGTTAGTTATCTTTCAAGCATGTACGTTATCTTTCAGGGTAGGTAAATCAGCTACTCTCTGACAGCACGTGTAATCGGTAACAAGCCACGTTTTCCGTGGCCTGTAGCCATTTCCCCTTCAAATATCTGGAGCAAGGAAGCTATGATTCGTGAAAATTTGCCAAGTCTTCGCGTTGTTGAAGAAGCGCGAGAATACTTAAAATCTGCACAGCTTATCGAGCGACATGCCCAAAACGGCGACTTCGGTCTGTTCTGGCCAGCGGCATTGAATGCTGGATTAGCGTCTGAGCTGTACCTCAAGTCATTTCTTGTCGAGCGCGATCCTAATCACCCTGGAGATCAAGAAGATCCCGAAGGTTATCTGAAATTGGTGAGCGGCCTGCCAAGCGACAAGCACGATCTGTGGGCTCTCTATAATAAAATTCCTACAGAGCTGTCTGAGCAACTGCATCAAATCTCGGATCGTCTTTCACCTGGTTTCCCGCTCGAGGAACGGATCCGGACGTGCTCAAGACTTTTCGTCGAAACTCGCTACACGTACGAGGCCAGATCCGCTCAAGGGATTGATAGCGATGTGTTTGAACTGGCGCCGCACCTGGACCAGGTGCTGGAGGAAATGACTCGTCAGCCAATCAGCAGTTGATTGTCAGGGCTTTGATTTTCGCGTCCGCGAAAACGCCGGCAGGAGGCAGTGCCAGGCTTCAAATCTGACCACCAGAGCCCCCCAGCCTCGTACAGTGCGCTTCGCATAATGTATATTATGTTAAATCATATGCTATATTCAGTATAATTGCCGAAGAAAACTCCTTAATCAGTATGATTTTGCATGGAAATTCTTTATTCATCAGAATCTAACCTGCCGATACTTGGCGTGTTGCATTGTTGGGGATCGAGGTATAATTTCCCGAAGGGAAATTGAGTGTCTGCAGGCATTACACTCAATTTGAATGCCCGATCTTCATTGCCTACCAACGCCTCAGCAACGCAAAAGCTCGTGAGCATACGTAACACTTCTACTCGTGCGAATTTTCGTTGTGGTGAATTAGACAATCATGAGTGATAGCGCCCCCTGGATAGTACAGTGTCATGACGCTGGTGATGGAACTGGTGATGCGTTCGTAATCCTACAACCCGAGACGCTTGCTAAATTAGGCCTAGATATTGGTAACGTATTGATAGTCGAGGTAGTGAACGGTCTGATCGTGCTGAAGCCAGTGCGTGACATGCTCCATCCGTCGTAAAGCTTTCCTGTCGATAAACACCAGTAATCGATAGGTTCGGCACCTTTGTAATATCCGATAACGCGCAGACCCGGTTGTTGCAGATTGCTAGGGCGTTGCTTAACATCACATCAAGCCGTTTCACTCTCTACCCTGGTTATCACATGCCTGCGTCTCCGATTCCTTTGTTTGACACCTACAATCGTTTTAGAGACCTGAATTTCAGTCGTGTGTCTGATGAGCAGCCTGTTGTCACTCAGTACCTTTTCTCCTTTCCGTCAGAGCTAAAGGCTCAAGATGGTTACTTGGCGGTTCGCGGATTCCTAAAGTCCTATTCAAACAACGAAGCCACGTTCAATTCATACCGTACCCATGTTGAGCTTCTTCTGCTTTGGTCTCTCCTGATAGCTAAGAAGCCACTTCTCGAGCTCAGACGCCACGATTGTGAGAGTTTCCTGGAATTTTGCTTACAACCTGGCCCTGAGTGGATCGGTCCTATCGTTAAATCGAGATTTTCCCGGGTTGGGGGTCGTAAGGCCGCTGAAACTGACACCTACGTTATCAACGACAAATGGCGGCCTTTTAACGTCAAGATCGATAAGCAGATTCGCTAGGTAGCTGCGGAGAACAGTAAAGATGTAGAAGACACAGCGTATAAAATGTCTGCTGGGTCGATGGGCCAGGTGTTTGCCGTTTGTGGCAGTTTTTTTCAGTACACCATCGACGAAGGTCTTACCTCAGAAGCCAATCCAATTCGGTCAGTCAAACAAAAATCCAACTATAAACAGCGCAACACGGTGATGAGTTCCGGAAAGGCGCTGACTCCGCTCCAGTGGAATTATGTTATTGAAACCGCAGAAGTCATGGCCGCAGAGGATCCTAGGCACGAGCGAACGTTATTTATTGTGGCCACCCTCTTCTCTCTCTATCTCCGAATTTCTGATCTCGTCGGTCGGGACAATTGGAAACCTACAATGGGTTCGTTCGAATTCGACGGTGAGAATTGGTGGTTCAACGTCGTGGGTAAAGGTAATAAGTCCGCGAAAGTTGGCGTACGTGACGAATACATTGAAGACTACTTGAAGCGATATCGGACCACCCTCTCCCTTCCGTCGCTTGGATTCGGCGCGCGACGTACCGAGCTGCTCTTGAAACGCTTCCCTAGCGCACAATCGGAAGTTCGGCCTAAAGGTGCTTTCGCTGCTTCCGTCTGCCTTCAAAGGCACGGTCCGCGTGACGTACAGCCTGTTTCGCTGATTTGGGATGGTGACCTTTAAGAACGAAAAATCGGAACTGAGCTTCCAGGGTTTAGCGCCGCGCAGCGGGTGAGGAAAAACGCCCTAATCGCCCGTAAACAGGGCGTTTGGCAAGGCTATCTGACATGCGAAAAAGTTGAGAAATGAAGAGAAATATCAGACAGGATTGGTGCCAAAGGCAGCGCGAAAAGGGGCCAAAAGCGGCGCGAACTCACATTGAGGGAGTAAAAATGGCCAAAAATAAAAAAGGGTCGCGAGATAAAATCTCGCAACCCTTTGAATTATATGGTCCGGACGGAGTGATTCGAACACTCGACCCCTAGCACCCCATGCTTGCAGGGGCGCTAAAAAGCTATACGGTACAGTCCTTTGGAACGGCGCCCACTGCAATCGATGCCGCACCGTGACTAACGGTGTTTTACGAATCCCCGCAAAAGTCCCTCCAGGCTTTCGACGAAAAAGTCCCTGCATCCCGGCGTCCTGCTGAGCTGAATCACACTCCCTCAATCAAGTTTTCCCCTCTGCTACGCGGACCTCTTAACCAAGGATTCGCGATGCCAAATTCAGACCTTCTCCCTTCCCTGTTGTACAAGATCAACGAAAACCAACTCGCCCTTGAGGCTGCCATCCTGGAGCTGTCGAACTGGGTCGAGGCGCGCGGCTCAGCCGACGCCGCCGAAAACGTCCGCGGCGCCCTTGACACCATCGACAAGAATGAAGATCTCATCAAGCTGACGCTCGCGGTGTTGATGACGCCTGAATAAATCCGAACAGAGTTGACAGGAAGCCTTCTACGCAAGGGCCTTTTCGGCGTCGAAAGTATCACCCGTTGAAATATCGTCATCGGTAACCCTCGACGCTTCACGCAACTACGTCGAAGGCCTGAAACAGTTACTGACGACTTACCAGGGCACTCTGGATGACGCTGATTCAAACTGCCCTGTTGGAGTACGCCTTGATGGTGGGGCCATGACGCTGGCCCGCTCCACCAAAGGCTCGCCGTTTTCTGAAAACGGAGCGTTCTGCATGAGCTACACCTGCAAGACCCGGCCCTTCCCAGTCGGCGAACTGACACTGGTGACCAACGGACCTCACCTGGCGGCTTCGCTCTGGAAAAACGACAAACCAGAGTATGTCGGCCCTGCCCCCCCTGCTCGCTACCCCTGACTGCCCAGTCATTGAGCCGGGTCGCGCAGCAGCCCAATAAACTCTTCGCCGACAGCCAACAGCAGTCCGAGCTGGACCTGGACTTCAGCACCACCTTTCAGAAAAAAAGTCTGGCTGGCGTTGCTCACCATTCCTTTCGGCCTGAGACAAGCAAAAGCCGCCACTCCTTGGCAGCCTTAGTTTGACCTAATCGAGTGAGAACCGGTCGTCGTGTCGCTTGTAAATACGCCGCAGTGTGAACATTTGGTGAAACGTATGTGAGCAGGGAACGGGGCTGATCGAGCGAATCTCGCACCGGGTGCATACGTACCCTATTGGCTCAACACGTCCAGAAGCTGCGCCGTAGTGACAATTTCGTGGGCAAAGGTGGGGCCGTTGATTTCATGGGCGGCATGCATAGCCTCGCTGGAGAACGCGGCAGTGGCGTCTCGAACCAGGGTCACGTGATAGCCCAGTTCGGCAGCGAACTTGCCGGTGCTTTCGATGCAGGTGTTGGCCAGCATCCCCACCACGATGACTTTTTCCACGCCGTGCTGCTTGAGTTGAAAGTCCAGATCGGTATTGGCAAAACCGCTACTGCCCCAATGCTCCTGGACAATCACATCATGCTCCTGAGGCCGGAAATCCGGATGCCATTCCCCCCCCCAGCTGTCCACTGCAAACACCTGCGCATGACTGGAGCGCAGATGGTAAGGGCTCGGATGCTTCCAGCTCTTGATGTCGTTGGGCCGAGAGCGATGGTGCGGTACGTAGAACACCTGGAGGCCGGCCTTGCGCGCCGCCGCGACTACCTTGCGCAGGTTGTCGAGGGTGCCGACGGCGTCGGCGACTGGTTTGGCCAAACCATTGAGCTTGCCGCCTTCGCTGAGAAAGTCGTTGTATGGATCGACGAGCAGAAGGCCGCTGCTCTCACGTGAGTAGGTCATAGCACTCTCCATTTATCAGGAATGATGGTGGTACAACGGCGATGCAAGGAACTGTTCTTGAGGTTCCAGATGAAGGCCAACGATTGGTCACTGCAGACCGAAGGTCGGATACGACCAAAACCTGCGTCTCTGGAATACTCGTTGCATGCCCCAGTCAGTAAAATCTGTCGAGATTGTTCTGCATCTGGCTTTCGAAATACGCTATATCCTTCCTACCGCACTTGAATGCCGTCGGCGTGTAGTCCGTGGCTCGAGATCAGGCAAGCCCGTCCGTAGAAAGATAGTGCGATAGTTCGCGTGTGGCGGCTATCAGACGGGTGGACACTCGGCTCATATCTTCGTATGAACTTGCTAATCGGCATTCAGTGATCGCATCCCGGCCCCAGACAAAGGTTGTATGGCATGAGCGACAGCATGATGATCGAGTCCGACCTGGGGTCGGACGTTCTCGATTTGATCCATGAAAGCATTTTTCTGCGCGACCTTGATGGCCGCATTCTCTATTGGAACAAGGCCTCGCAAGAGTTATACGGGTGGAGCAGCACAGACATCATTGGACGCGTCGCCCATGAATTGCTCACCTCCGAACATCCCGACTCGATAGTCTGTCTTGAAGCCCGCGTACGCGAAACCGGGCGCTGGGACGGAGAGTTAAAGCGCACCACTGCAAGCGGTACCCAGGTCATCATTGAGGCACGCTGGTCGATTCGTCGGAACTGCCAAGGCATCCCCATCGGCATCGTCGAGACCGGGCGCGACATCACCGCTCGCAAAGCCACCGAGAGGGTTCTCACGGAAAGCGAGCACCGCTATCGCAACTTGTTCCAGGCCATGGCCGCATCCTTCTGGGAGCTGGACTTCACCCTGGTCGGGGTCATGGTTCGGGGCTTGTTCGCCAGCGGGGTGCAGGATTTGGGGCAGCATTTCATCTCGCATCCCGAATTGGTGCGCGAGATGATGCTCGCCACCCATGTGCTCGATGTGAACGAGCAGACCGTGACGCTCTTCGGGCGTGGAAACAAGGATGAGTTGCTCGGCTCAGTCGAGCCGTTCTGGCCCGAGTCAAGCACTCAGGTTTTTGCGCAAAGTATCGTCGCGGCGGTCTCGCGCAAGCTCAACTACGTGATGGAGACCAAGCTGCGGAACATCGACGGCCGCGAGTTCGACGTGTTGTTTACCGCTTCCTTCCCGCCGGAAAACATGCAGAAGGGCATCCTCATGGTCGGTGTGATCGACCTTTCTGCACGCAATCAAGCGTTTGCCGCCATGGAGCAGAGCGAGTTTCGCTACCGTAATCTGTTCGAGGTCATGGCCGTGTCGTTCTGGCAGCTCGACTCCAGCGGCCTCAACCGGATGTTCGCTGAGTTGCGCACTCAGGGCGTCAGCGATCTGTCCGCTCATATAGACGAGCACCCCGAGTTTATTCGGCAGGCTATGGACGTCTGTGTGGCCATCGACGTGAATGAACGCACGCTGACGATGTATGGCGCCACGGAGCGAAGCCAGATGCTTGGCCCGATTACCCGATTTTGGGTCCAAGGGCACTACGAGGCGTTCCGACGCAGCATGGAAGCGGCCTATCGTGGCGAACCTGGTTATCTGGAGGAGACCAAGACACGTGCCCTGGATGGTCGTGAAATCGACGTGCTGTTCTTCGTCACTGCACCACCACAGATGCGAGCCAAGGGTATGGTGCTGGTTGGCAATATCGATATCTCGGAACTGGTCGCTTCGCGGGTGGCATTGGAAGGCATGCAATCGAATCTAATTCACGCGGCGCGTATTACGATGCTCGGCGAGTTGACTGCCTCGATAGCCCATGAAGTCAACCAACCGCTGGCGGCGATTACCACCAACGGTGAAGCCGGTTTACGCTGGCTCAACCGCCCGGAACCGGATGTCGGTGAGGTGCGCGACCTGACCGTACGGATGGTGGCCGATGCGCGCCGCGCTGCCGACATCATCTCCCGCATACGCGGCATGGCTTGTCACGGCACCTCGGAACGACTGTCCTTGCCGCTGAATAATGTGGTCAAGGAAGCGGTGCAGTTTCTCCGGCACGAACTGCAAGCGCAGAACGTCGAACTGTCGTTGATCCTGGCGCAGCATCTGCCACGTATCTGTGTCGACCGCACCTTGCTGCAGCAGGTCATCGTCAATCTTTCAATCAATGCCATGCAGGCTATGGAGCAGGCACAAGTCGTAGACCGGCGCATTTGCATTACCACCGCCAGTCTGGATGCCACCACTGTAGAGCTGGTGGTCGAGGACAACGGGCCGGGGATCGCCAAGGCTGATCTTGATCGTCTGTTCGACAGTTTTTTCACCACGAAGAAGACCGGCATGGGGATGGGGCTGCCCATCTGCCGCACGGTTATCCAAAGCCACGGCGGCAGCATCCAGGCCAGCAACAACACGCAGACCCGCGGCGCCCGGTTCACCGTTACGCTGCCCGTGGCAGGTTGACACCCCGTGTTTTATACGAACGTTTACCCGACCCATTCGCATCGACGATGGTGTGGTGTCATGTATCACGCCATCATCGTCCCGCGTACCGAGCTTGGCCATCGCGGCTTATCACGCAGGGGTCATCAATAGAGTCTTTGTCATCGCTTGGCAGTGCTGAGCCGCACATCAGAGAACCATTATGAATCGGCAGCCTTTGACCAAACTCGTTTTGATTCATGCCCGTCCGGACCGTCTACCAGGGTTGTGGCAATGGTTGAGTGACTCGGTTACGCGTACTCGGGAAATCGATGGTTGCCTGCACTGCCAATTGCACGTCAGTTGCCGAAGTCCACAGCATTGGATCATTCATGGCGTATGGAGCGGCGAAGATGCACTGCAAGCGGGTCTGACGCAGGAACTGCAACGTGCTTTCGAGGGCATGCTCGATAGTCATGCGTTGTTGTCGATCATGATCTACGGTGATGACGGCTGTTTACCACCGGTGGATTTGCTCAACGATATCGAGCCCGTATCAGAGGACCCAATGGGCTGACGATAGCACTGGCATCTGTTTGGTCGTTCAGTCCAGATCCTGGACTGCCAACGCCATTTCTACGCAATTGAGCAGGATCTGCGCCTCGAATGGTTTCTGTAGCAGAGACATCGCACCGCTGGCCCGCGCGTGGGCGTGAATATCCTGCTCGGTACGCGCTGTCATCAAAATCACCTTCGCCTTATCGTCAGCAGCTATCAGAGTGTGGGTTAGATCGATGCCGCTCATACCGGGCATCTGGATATCGGCAATAACGCAGGCGAAGCGCAAGGTATCACCAGAGTCGAAAAAAAACTCGGCGCAAGCAAAGTGTTCAATCCTGTAGCCCATCGAACGCAGCAGGCTGGAGGTCGCCAGACGCAAGGATTCGTCGTCGTCGATAATGGCTATGAGAGGGGCATGCGTCACTATGAAGGTCCTCAGTGCGAGCACCCCGGTAAAACCGGTGCGTGTCGCGACTCGTGAACAGCATGCCTGAGTACGTGAGCCGTTTAAATCATACAGAGGTTCATGTTGGCAGACTTCCGTCCGGCTGCAGGTGCAGTGCGCTGGCCATCTTCACCAGTTCGGCCAATGAGCGTGCGTGCATTTTCTGCATGGCATGGCCACGATGGATCTTCACTGTGATCTCGCTCAACCCAAGCGTCGCGGCCGCCTGCTTGTTCATCTTGCCGGCGGTGACCTGCGCCATCACTTGTCGTTCGCGCGGGCTCAAGCTGGAGAATCGATCGCGCAGTTGTGCGGTATCGCGGTGCTGCTGGCGTTGCAGGCGATCCTTGTCGATCGCGGCCGCAACGGCATCCAACATGTCCTGATCACGAAAGGGTTTGGTCAGGAAGTCCACGGCACCGGCTTTCATGCTGCGCACAGACATCGAGATATCGCCGTAGCCGGTCATGAACACCACAGGGATCGGGATATTCAATTCAAGCAGCTGACTCTGGAAGTCCAGCCCACTCTTGCCCGGCAGGCGCACATCCAGTACCAGACAGGCCGGACAATCCGGTCGCTCGGCACTCAGAAAGTCCTGTGTCGCACCATACAACCGGGTGGCGATGCCAACCGAGCGAAACAAACTGTCGAGCGCACTGCGCAGTGACGCGTCGTCATCGATGATGTGCACCAACGATACCGGCTCCGGCATTAGGCTCTCCTTGATGGGGTGGTTCAGCTCCAGAGCAGCTTGCCGTGCTGCGCCTAGATCCAGTCATTCTATCCACTGCTCGGGCATGGAACATAGAAGCATCGGGCTGTGCGCCGGGACATTGGTTCAGCCGACTCATACCTAAGTATGTTTGCCAGCGCGCAGTCCTGCTGCTGCAACGTGCAGTCGCACGTCCTTTCATACCTAGATATAGGTATGACGACCCTTCGTAGAATGGTTCGAGCCGTGATGGATTTTTATAGTCAGTCACACAGGACAAAGCCTTCGCGTGCACCCGTGCCGACGGTACTACCGTGAAGCCGCTTGGGCATACGCAAGTCCTCACTCGCGATTCAACTGCATGAGGTAAAAGACCATGGCTAACTCAATGTCTGCACTCGGCATCCTCCATACCACACTGAGCATGGTGCCCTTCATCGCCGGCGCTTACGGCTTTTTCCGTCACGGGCGCATTGATCCTGCCAGTCAGATCGGTCGCTGGTACCAATACAGCATGCTGGCTTCAGTGATTACTGCCTTCGGTCTGTCCAGTACGGGAGGATTCAACAGCGGTCACGCACTAGGCATCCTTGCGTTGACAGCCATTTTTCTAGGCAGAAATGCTCTCCACCTGCGTCCTCTGGGCAGAGCCAGGGAGTATTTGCAGGTCAGCAGCATGACGTTCAGCTACTTGGTACTGATGATCCCCGGGCTCAACGAAACCCTCTCGCGCCTGCCGGTGGGCAACCCTATCGGCCACGGTCCTGACTCGCCTCAGGTCAAGGCTGCTCTGCTAGTTGCTCTGCTGGTCTTTCTGCTCGGCCTGTCCTACCAGTTGCTGCGTCTGCGCGCACGACTTGCCCTGCTCCAGAGTAGTTATCAGACGCATGGCTGACCCTCATTCCGATCAAGCCTCCAGGACCTTGCGTTGATTGACGGGCACCCGCACGGCTTGAGTACACCACGGCATTCACTCGCAACATCTAACTCAAAGCGAAGAGGGGCACAACTATGAGCACTATTACCACCCGCGACGGCAGCGAAATCTATTACAAGGACTGGGGCCGCGGTCAGCCCATCGTGTTCAGTCACGGCTGGCCTCTGAATGCCGACAGCTGGGAATCACAAATGCTCTTCCTGGCTGCCAGGGGCTACCGGGTAATCGCCCATGATCGCCGCGGTCATGGGCGTTCCAGCCAGCCTTGGGACGGTAATGAGATGAATACCTACGCTGACGATCTGGCCGAGTTGATCGAGACCCTAGACCTTAAGGACGCGGTGCTGTTGGGTTTCTCGACCGGCGGCGGCGAAGTGGCCCGCTATATTGGCCGGCACGGTACCAAGCGCGTGGCCAAGCTCGGCCTGATCTCCTCCGTCCCGCCGCTGATGCTCAAGACCAAGGCCAATCCTGGCGGCTTGCCGCGCGAGGTGTTCGATAGTATCCGCGCCGGGGCCCTGGCCGACCGTTCACAGCTGTACAAGGATATCGCCAGTGGCCCGTTCTACGGCTACAACCGTCCGGGCGTCAAACCCTCGCAAGGATTGATCGACGCGTTCTGGATGCAGGGCATGATGGCGGGGCACAAGAGCGCCTACGACTGCATCGAGGCGTTCTCGGAAACCGACTTCACCGAAGACCTGAAAAAGTTCGACGTACCAACCTTGGTCCTGCATGGTGACGATGACCAGATCGTTCCCATTGGAGCGGCCGCACTGGCCTCGGCAAACCTGATCAAGGATGCACGACTGCTGGTCTATCGCGGCGCCCCGCATGGTCTCACTGATACCCACAAAGACCAGCTCAACGCTGACTTGCTGGCTTTTATCGAAAGCTGAATTACGCATGTGCCGCCTGCCGGCAATGGTGTGCGGCGTTGTGCGTCCGTGATACGGCTCAGGAGCAAGCAAGAATGAAAAAACTCACCACCGCCTTCGGCTCCCCGGTCGTCGACAACCAGAACATCCAGACGGCCGGCCCACGCGGTCCGGCACTACTGCAGGACATCTGGTTCCTTGAGAAACTCGCCCACTTCGATCGGGAAGTGATCCCCGAGCGGCGTATGCATGCAAAGGGCTCCGGTGCCTATGGGCACTTCACTGTGACTCATGACATTACCCCCTACACCCGGGCCAGGATTTTCTCGAGTATTGGCAAGCAGACTGAACTATTCGTGCGTTTCTCTACTGTGGCCGGTGAACGCGGCGCGGCGGATGCCGAGCGCGACATCCGCGGTTTCGCCCTCAAATTCTACACCGAGGAGGGTAACTGGGATCTGGTCGGAAATAACACGCCGGTGTTCTTTATCCGCGACCCGTTGAAGTTTCCCGATCTTAATCACGCGGTCAAACGCGACCCGCGCACCGGCATGCGTAGCGCGCAGAACAACTGGGACTACTGGACCCTGCTGCCCGAGGCGCTGCACCAGATCACCATCGTTATGAGCGACCGTGGCATCCCGCGTAGTTATCGGCATATGCACGGTTTTGGCAGCCATACGTTCAGCTTGATCAACGTCGACAACCAACGCTTCTGGGTGAAATTCACTTGGAAAACCCAGCAGGGCATCGAGAACCTGAGCGATGCCGACGCGGCGCAACTGGCTGGCGGCGACCGCGAGAGCCACCAGCGCGACTTGTTCACCAGCATCGAAAGCGGCGACTTTCCGCGCTGGACCCTTTATGTGCAGGTGATGCCGGAGCATGAGGCGGGAGTTTACTCCATCAACCCGTTCGACCTGACCAAGGTCTGGCCGCGCCAGGATTACCCGTTGTTTGAAGTCGGTATATTGGAACTCAATCGAAACCCGGACAACGTCTTCGCCGAGGTCGAGCAGGCCGCCTTCAATCCGGGCAACGTGGTGCCAGGCATCGGCTTCTCACCGGACAAAATGCTCCAGGGACGACTGTTTTCTTACGGCGACGCGCAGCGCTACCGCCTCGGCGTGAATCACTCGCTGATCCCGGTCAACGCCCCGCGCTGCCCGGTACACAGCTACCACCGTGATGGCCAGATGCGTGTCGACGACAACCGGGGGGGGCTACTCGGCTACGCGCCCAACAGCGCTGGGGAATGGGCCGAGCAGCCGGACTTCGCCGAACCGCCACTGAGCCTGGAAGGTGCCGCCGGTCACTGGAATCACCGCGTCGATGACGACTATTTTTCGCAGCCCCGTGCGTTGTTTCGTCTGATGTCGGCTGCCCAGCAACAGATGCTGTTCGACAATACCGCACGAGCCATCAACGGTGCTTCTCACGAGGTGATCGAACGGCATATCGGAAATTGTACCCAGGCTGATCCAGTTTATGGCGCAGGCGTCAGGACTGCCATTGAGCGTCTCGCCTGAACCGCCTTTATAACGAGGCGTTCGCCTGCTCGACTTAACAAGTGGGCGACTGAAAAGTACTACACGTCTTGAGTTTTTATTTTGCTGGAGCATTACCATGAACTTCAAAAAGACTTTTGCAGTGTTTGTACTCACTGCTTTCGTTAACGTTGCCTTCGCCGGCACGCCGGGTGTTGAACACAATGTCCAGAACTTCCTTGATGTACTCAACTCAGGTAACGGCAAACCAATGGAGCAGCTTTCTCCTCAAGATGCCCGGGCCGTGTTGGTTGGGGCGCAAGCAGGGGCAAAAGTGGCTTTGCCGAAAGCTGATGTCAGCGAAAAAACCATCACCATTGTCGGTCAACCACTGAAGTTGACGATCACTCGTCCGGCAGGTGTCAAAGGCGTGCTGCCCGTATTTATGTTCTTCCACGGCGGCGGCTGGATCCTGGGGGATTACCCGACTCATGAACGTCTAGTGCGTGATCTGGTGACCTACTCCGGCGCGGTGGCGGTGTTTGTCAATTACACACCCTCACCAGAAGCACATTACCCGGTAGCGATCAATCAGGCCTACGCCGCGACCAAGTGGGTCGCTGAACACGGTAAGGAAATCAACGTCGACGGTTCTCGTCTGGCGGTGGCGGGTAACAGCGTTGGCGGCAACATGGCAGCCGTTGTCGCGCTCATGGCCAAGGATAAAGGCACACCGAAAATCCGCTTCGAAGCGCTGCTGTGGCCGGTGACCGATGCCAACCTGGAAACCGCTTCGTACAACGAATTCGCTACCGGAAAATTCCTGACTAAAAACATGATGGCGTGGTTCTGGGACAACTACTTCCCTGATGCAGGCAAGCGCAAGGATGTCTACGCATCGCCGTTACAAGCCACTGTCGAACAGTTGAAGGGCCTGCCTCCCACCTTGGTTCAGACCGCCGAGTTTGACGTCCTGCGCGATGAAGGTGAAGCCTACGCTCGCAAACTGGACTCTGCCGGGGTCAAGGTGACAGCTGTGCGTTACAACGGCTTGATCCACGACTACGGTCTGCTGAACGCCCTGAGCACCGTACCTGCTGTGCAATCGGCTATGCAGCAGGCGGGTGAGGAGTTGAGGCGCCATCTGAAATAAAGCTCGAAGCAGATTCAAGCAGCGCAGTTGGGTTCAAATTGCGCTGCTTTACTTTCACCAGTAGCCACTCTGCAAACCCATCGAACGGAGGGGCACCTCATACGGTAGCCTCGCCCTCCTCCTGACGGCTGAGCAGCAGCCGGATTCTATGGACCAGCGCATTCATCGATTGAGCAGTGCTTAG
>NZ_JAEKEZ010000034.1 GCF_016650815.1 Pseudomonas sp. TH31
TTCGATGCCCTGGCGCAGCGCTGCGACTTCATTACGGTGCGCCGAGCGATCCTCGCCCATGCGCCAAGTGCCCTGGCCAATGACCGGTACGTTGACGCCAGCCAGTTCAAGGGTCCGCATGAAAAACCTCCTTTCTTAAACGCGATCGATACTCCAGTGGGCAGCAGAATAGCTCAGGGGTTCCTTGGGTTGATGCCTGTAGGCTGAGCTTGCTCGCGATGGGGGCTGACATTCAACATTGAAGTTGGCTGACACGGCCTCATCGCGAGCAGGCTCGCTCCCACAGGGGATTTGCGCCAAGCGGGTTATTTGGCGGAGAACTTGATCAGCGTGCTCTGGGTATACGTCTTGCCTGGATCCAACCGCGTACTCGGGAAATTCGACTGATTCGGCGAGTCTGGATAATGCTGGGTCTCCAGGGTGAACGCGCCCCAATGCGGATAAACCTTGCCAGCCTTGCCCTTGACCGTGCCGTCAAGGAAGTTGCTGGTGTAGAACTGCAGGCCCGGTTCGGTGGTGTAGAGCTGCAAGCGGCGGCCGGAGGCCGGGTCGAGCACATCGGCAGCGAGTTGCCCTATGTCACCCTCGGCATCCAGGACCCAGTTGAAATCAAAACCACCGTGTTTTGGCTCGGCAAACTTCAACTGCGGATGATCAGCCTTGATGTTTTGGCCGATGGCCGTCGGTTGAGTGAAGTCCATGGGCGTGCCGCTGACCGCCAGCAGTTCGCCGGTGGGGATCAGTTTGGCATTGACCGGGGTGTAATGGTCGGCGTGCAACGTGACGAGTTGTTTGAGCACATTGCCATTGCCAGCGCCGGCCAGGTTGAAATAACTGTGGTTGGTCAGGTTCAGCACGGTGGGTTTGTCGGTGCTGGCCTTGTACTCGATGCGCAGTTCGTTCTTCTCGGTGAGGCTGTAAGTCACCTCGGTTTTCATGTTCCCGGGAAGCCCATTTCACCGTCCTTCGACAGGTACGTCAGGGTGACGCCCACTGAGTCATCGGTTTTGCTCGGTTCAGCTTTCCACACGTGTTTGTCGAAACCCTGGGGGCCTCCGTGCAAGGCGTTCGGGCCGTCATTTTTCGGCACTTGATAGTGTTTACCGTCCAGATCAAAAGCACCATTGGCCAGGCGATTGCCGTAGCGGCCGATGGTCGCGCCAAAATACGCGGTGCCGGCCTGATAACCCTGGACGTTATCGAAACCCAGGACGATGTCTTCGGCGTTGCCGTCTTTGTCCGGCACTTTCAGCGATTGCAACGTGGCACCATAGGTAATGACCGTGGCTTGCAGACCATGGCTGTTGCGCAAGATGTATTGCTCGACAGGTGTGCCGTCATTGGTCTTGCCGAAAGCTTTGTGCTCGCTGGACAGGCCGGCGGCGTAGGCGGGTAGGGTGGCGATCATCAGGGACAGTCCAAGGGCGCAAAGCAGAAAGCGGGGTTGAAGCATGGCTGAGCATCCTTTTTTGTTGTTTTCAATGGGTATTCAAATCTGACAGTCAGTTCTGAGGAACGGCTCACTAGTCATGCTAAATGATGTATTGATCTGGGTTTATAGCTGATAAGGCAAGTATTTCAACTGTAAAGTCTGACTAAACTGTTGGTGCTCATGACCATAGATCGCCTGGATGCCGTCGGCACTGCACTTTTGTGAATTAACCGGCTCTATCCATGGCCAGGCTGCGGCGACTCCCGCCGCGCAGGAATGTGTTAGCCCAATCACCCATGGTTCGAGCCTTACCCCACCTGAAAACCCGAATTCGCCTGCTGGCGTGTCTGTCGATGCTCCTTGCCAGCGGTTGCAGCCAGCAGCAGGGCAGTGATGTCATCAGCCAGTTCCGCGAAGGCAAACCCCAGGAATTTCTCCAGACCAGCGTTGATCGCATGGCCACGTTGTCGATGCACGACAACCTGCAAAGCCTCTATCTGTTGATGAGCAAACTCTATCTGCGTAACCCTGAAGAGCTGAAGAAATCCGGCTTCCTCGATGCCCGCACGGCTGAAAAACAGGTGCGCATGGCCATCGAACAGCAAGAGCCATTGCCGACCCTGGGTGGTAAAAAGACCTGGTGGCGTTGAGCTATGCGATGAGTCCGGAGTTTCTGGGCGACCGGGTCGGGGCCTTCATCTATGCCATCGGCAGCATGCTGGTCACGGCCCACGGCAATCGGCTGGAGTTCTACATGACGGATGCGATCAACCCGGTCTTCGTCAGCAACGCCGCGCGCAACATCGAGAAAGCCACCTGGATCTTGAGCCAACGGCAAAACAGGAACGGCGAACCGTTGCTGTTCTCCAACGAAATCTCGGAGGAGGGCAGCAACCTGAGTTTCGCCGTGGAATTCGGCAAGATCGTCGCGCGCCTGGACCTGCTGACCCAGATGCTGGACGAGCGTTATCGGCGTATCGGTTTGAATTATGCGCAGAGCCTGTTGTTTTTGAATTTCTTGCCGGTGCAGTGAATCGGGTAAAGTGGCGCGGGCTTTGTATACAATTTGCCGCCGACATTGACTGGAAGGAGCCGCAGACGTCATGACCGAGAACGCCACCGCCGGGGGGCTGTTTGGTGGCCTGCTGCTGGACCGCGCCGGGGTGATTTCATTTCCGTGGGCACTGCTGGTTCTGTCGCTGATTGCCTTCGCCACGGTGTGGATCAATCGCCACAACAGCTTCAAGCCAGGACGGCGGGTGCACTGACAACCCCATTTCTGTAGGAGCTGCCGAAGGCTGCGATCTTTTGACTTTGTTTTTCAAGATCAAGATCAAAAGATCGCAGCCTGCGGCAGCTCCTACGGGATTGAGGTTTTTGGGTTTGGGGCATAACGATAGACCGCATCGATATAAGTGGTTATAAGAAAAATCGCTATGCTGCGGGCCAGTTTTTTCATGCGTTTTTTGTGGGCGTGTTAATGGAATTCGGTAATTTCGGGTTAGTCGTTGCAGGCTTGGTGGTTGGCTTTATCGTCGGGATGACCGGCGTGGGTGGCGGTTCGCTGATGACGCCGATCCTCTTGTGGTTCGGCGTCAACCCGGCCACCGCGGTAGGCACGGACTTGCTGTACGCGGCCATCACCAAATCCAGCGGCGTGCTGGTGCACCGCAAGAACAGGAACATCGATTGGGCGATCACCGGTTGGCTGACCCTCGGCAGTGTGCCGGCGGTGGCCATGACCTTGTGGTTTCTGAGCAGCCTGCACACCGCGCCCGAGGCGATGAACGCCATCATCAAGCAAGCCCTGGGCTTGGTGCTGTTTGCCACGGCCCTGGCGATTTTCTTCAAGAAACGCCTGCTCGACTTCGCCCACAAACGTGCCGGTGGCAACTACAACCCCAGCGGCACGCGCCTGAACGTGCTGACGGTCATCACTGGCCTGATCCTCGGAACCATGGTCGCCCTGACCTCCATCGGTGCCGGCGCCTTGGGCACCGTGGCGCTGTTCATCCTTTATCCGCTGCTGCCAACCCGCCGCCTGGTCGGCACAGAAATCGCCCACGCCGTGCCATTGACCCTGGTTGCCGGCCTTGGCCATGCGAGCATGGGCAATATGGATTGGCACGTACTCGGCTTCCTGCTGATGGGTTCGCTGCCGGGGATCTGGCTGGGCAGCCACCTGACCGGCCGCATCTCCGACGAACTGCTGCGCCCGTGCCTGGCGACGATGCTGGTATTGATCGGCTATAAGCTGGCGTTTTGATCTCCCTGAGTTAATTGGTCCAACCCTGACTGGTGGGCGCGAGCCTGGGTCCTTGCAGTCAGCTATATGCTGACTGTTAGTCCGCCATCGCGAGCAGGCTCGCTCCCACAAGTCAGGGTTGGTCAAATCTTTATCGACAGCCCACTTCGCTCAGCCACTTGCAAACAAACCCCTTCTTGCACCCCATAGGTGCTACGGTGCAAAGCGACCCTTTCATTCGTCAGCGGATGACCTGTCGACATTTCCCGTGATCGACAACGAAGAGGCGATACATGCACGCGTTAATCGACGCCTCTGAGCATCAACTCCACACCGCCGGGTTTTGCCTCGACGCGTTGTCATGACCTCCCCGCCAAAAAGCCTGCCGCTGATTCTCAGCGAGCTGCGCATCGCCACCACCCAGCAGCACCAGTTGTTGGAAAAACGCATTCCGTTCTATACGGCCGATCAAACCCTCTATACCCGACTGATCGAAGCCTATTACGGTTTCTATCGGCCACTGGAAAGCCTGCTGTTCCAACTGGCAATGACCATTCCTGATCTGGACTGGCTGATTCGCAGCAAAACGCCCTCCCTGGAAGCCGACCTGAATGCGTTGGGTCTGGATGCGGATGAGATTGTGGCGATTCCCCAGTGCCGGTTTTCCCTGGAAATCACCACGGTTGCTGACGTGCTGGGCGTCTTGTATGTCCTGGAGGGCGCAACCCTGGGCGGACAATCCTTGCGCAACGGGTTGTACTCGCGCCTGGGGATTGATGAACACCGGGGTGGGCGGTTTTTCGCGGTGTATGGCACATCGACCTTGATGATGTGGCGAGGTTTTCTGGGCTGCCTGTATGAAGTGCGTGACCCTGGCGAACGTGCGCAATCGGTGGTGGCGGCCGAGGCGACCTTCAAGGCGTTCGAGGACTGGCTTGAGTACTGCGAGGTGTTGCAATGAGCCACCTGAGCGCGGAGCAACTCGATGCCGCGCTCGCCCAATGCGCCAGTGAGGCGATCTGCATTCCGGGGTCGATCCGGCCCCATGGCGTGCTGCTGACGCTGAGTGAACCTGAGTTGATCATCGGCAAGCGCCTCACCACCGATAGTTCTCGGTGTTGATCAAGGTGCAGTGCTGCGCTTCATCACCGTGACCAGGCCGTTGTCGTCCACGTCTTCGATTTCTTCCCAGCCTAACCTGGCGTATAGCGCCTGAGCGTTGGGGGTGCACAGATAGAGCTCCGGCACACCGACCTGCGCGGCTTCCTCAACAATGCGTGTCACCAGTTGCGAGGCAATTCCTCGGCCACGGTGTTCGGGCTTGACGTAGACCCCGGCCAGCCAAGGCGTCAACTGCGGGCGGGCGTCCAGATCGTGGGCCAGCAGCAAGGCGCCGCCAAGCAATTGCGAGTCTTCGATGGCCACCACCACCGTCGGCACCGAACCTCTGCCGCAACTGTCGCGCATGCGTTCGGTTTGTGCCTCAAGGGTGTTGCCGGGTTTGTAATGGCCCCACTCGTTGAAATTGAGTTCGGCGAATTCGGCGATCAGGGCCGGGTGATCGCAGAGATAGTCGAGATGAATGGCCAACTGAAACTCCTTTTCCGGGTGCCGGCGATTCGTTCGCAGGCCTGGAACTCCACCATAAAGCGCACATAAACCGTAATCAATCGCTGCTCACAATCCTTCACCGTCTGTTGCGCAATGCCGGCCCTGACCTAAGCTTTGGTCAACGCGAAACATATTCGTGGATCGTCACCCGGAACGATCGCCGCGATGCGCAATCATTAGAGCGTGGATATCAAAAGGAGATGCGCATGCTCATCAGGTCATTGACCCTGGCTACTCTGCTGGCATTCGCCGGCCCCCTGTTCGCCGCCGACAGCGACTCACCCCTGGCTGCGGATGTGGGCAGGGCCCGACCGCTGATCGTAATCGCGCCCAGTACCGTCGATCCGGTCTGGGTGAGCCTGAAAAAGTCGCTGGAGGATCCGGCCAACAAACAGGGGATCGCCCAACGCAACATCAAGGTCTACAGCGTGTTGAACATGTTCGGTCAGCTTGACGGCAAGGATCTCGGCCAGCAGGACACCATGGCGCTCATCCGCTCGCTGAAACTCGGTGCCGGGGCGTTGCCCAAAGTCATCCTGGTGGGCAAGGATGGCGAGACGAAGCTTGAGAGTTCGGGGGAAGAATCGAAGTCAGTCGACTTGAAGAAAATCTTCGACACCATCGACGCCCTGCCGGCGGCCGAGAAAGAGCTTGCACCGCCGACCCCGCCGCCAGTAGCCGCCGAACCGGCCACCACAAAAGGGGCCAAGGGCAGCAAACCGGGTAAACCGGCCAAGCCTGCCAAACCGGTTGAACAGCCGGATGATTGATTAATCACCTGTAGGAGCGAAGCTTGCTCGCGATAGCGTCGGCATATCCGGGATTCATGTGACTGATAGAGCGCTTTCGCGAGCAGGCTCGCGCCCACAGGTTTTGTGATAATCCGCTCAGGCGATGGTGTCCACGACACCGCCATCTACCCGCAGCGCTGCACCGGTGGTGGCCGACGCCTGAGGTGACACCACATAAACCACCATATTCGCCACTTCCTCCATGCTCGCCGCCCGCTGGATGATCGACGTCGGACGGTTTGCCATGACAAAGTCTGCTGCAACCTTTTCAATCGGCTCTGCGGACTTTTGCTGCTGGTCCTTAAGCATGTCCTGCAAGCCCTCGGACAACGTCGGCCCCGGCAGAACCGAATTTACCGTTACCCCGGTGCCCGCCATGCGCTTGGCCAAACCACGGGAGATCGACAGGTTCGACGTCTTGGTGAACCCGTAATGAATCATGTCCGCCGGAATATTCAGCGCTGACTCGGACGAAATAAACACCACCCGGCCCCAGCCGTTCCTGGCCATGTCCTGGAGATAAGCACGGGACAGCCGCACGCCGGACATCACATTCACTTCGAAGAACTTCTCCCAGACCTCATCGTCAGTCTCGAAGAAATCCTGCGGGCCATAGATCCCGACGTTATTTACCAGAATGTCCACGCGGGGCAGGGCCGCGACCATCGCGTTGCAACCCTCGGCGGTGCCGACATCGGCGGCAATGCCACGCACGCTGGCTGACGGGAGGAGGTGCTTGAGCTGGGTGACGGCGGCGTCTACGGCGTCTTGCTTGCGGCCGTTGATCACCACCTCGGCGCCGGACTGGGCCAGGCCTCTGGCGATAGCGAAACCGATGCCTTGGGTGGAGCCGGTGATGAGGGCGGTTTTGGTGGAGAGATCGATGTTCATGGAGGGATCGCTCTTGAAGGGAGGTAAGAGGGATGACTGCGCGGGTCTTAGCCTAGTTCAAGTGATCGCCAAACTTGTGTCCTGCACATAACCCCTGTGGCAGCGGGCTTGCTCACGAAAGCGCTCTATCAGTCACATTGATGTTGGATGTGTCGATGCCTTCGCGAGCAAGACTCGCTCCCACAGGTTATGTACTTCGGGTTACTCGGCCAGTGCACTCAGGATCTGGTGAGCAGCCTTGACCCGTTCCGGGATCGGGTAGTTTTTGTTGGCCAGGATCACGATGCCGATGTCTTTGGCGGGCACGAACGCCACATAAGTACCGAAGCCACCGGTAGAACCGGTTTTGTTGATCAACACATTGCCTGGCTCAGGCTGCGGCGGGTTCAGCCATTGGACTTTATGCGCTTGCATGGCCATTGGCGTCGAGTTGCCGGCGAGCAATTTATCGAGGGTGATCGGGTAGGTGTAGCGTTCCCAGCCCAGCCCCTGAGTCATGTCGCCAACCGTGTAGTAACCGGTGTGAGTGGCGGCAATTGCCTTCTGGATTGGCGCTTCAAGCCCCGAAGGTTTCAGGTTCGCCTGAACAAAACGAATCATGTCCGTCGCACTGGTTTTTACCCCATACGCCTCCGAATCCAGCGCCCCCGGTCCGACCCGCACAGGTTTACCGTCTTTGCTATAACCCTGAGCGTAAAGCCCCATCTGATCTTGCGGCACTTTGAGGTAGGTGTGTTTCAACCCGAGTTTCGGCAGCAGCGTTTTTTCCATCACATCATCAAAAGGCTGGCCCAGGCTTTGCGCGGCCAGATAGCCGAACAGCCCGATGCTGGGGTTCGAATACAGGCGATGGGTGCCGGCGCCGTACTCCGGTTTCCACTGCTTGAAGTAGCCAAGCATTTTATCTGCGTGATCGAACGCATCAGGGAACTGCAGCGGCAAACCGCCGGCGGTGTAGGTGCCCAGTTGCAACACGCTGACGTTATCGAGCGCACTGCCGCGCAACGCCGGTAACACCTGGCTGGCCTTGTCGCTAAAGGACAGTTTGCCGGTGGCCTGGGCGTAGCCGCCGACAGTGGCGGTGAAGGTTTTGCTTACCGAGCCGATTTCGAACAGGGTGTTTTCGGTGACCGCTTGGGCGTTTTCTTTGTTGGCAACGCCGTAGTTAAAGTAATGCGGCTTGCCATCGACGGTCACAGCCACCGCCAGGCCTGGAACGCCTTGGGTTTGCATGATCGGGCGAATGGCAGCGTCGACCGCACTTTGAATCTGCTGGTCTGTCTGGCCCTGTGCCAGGCACGGGCCGGCGCTGAGTAAGGCCGCGCAAGCCCCGAAAATAGAGAGTCTGGTCATGGTGATTGTGTCCTTCATTGGTTCTATTCCATGCGAATTGGTTCGGCTAAGCGGTAGACTGCCCGCCACCGACCGGTGAACGGCGCGGCAAATTTAGGCAGTCTGCCGCTGATCGACAACCGATGAAATTTCGCACGAGCCATTAGAAAAATTTTGGAGTGGCCATGATTCGTCCACAACTACCGTTGAACGCACTCCGCGCCTTCGAGGCCTCGGCGCGGCATTTGAGCTTTACTCGCGCGGCGGTGGAGTTGTGCGTCACGCAAGCGGCGGTGAGTCATCAGGTCAAAAGCCTTGAGGCTCAGCTTAACGTAACCCTGTTCAAACGCCTGCCCCGTGGCTTGATGCTGACCAGCGAGGGCGAAACCTTGCTGCCGGTGCTGCGAGAATCCTTCGACCGGATTGCCGAAACCCTGGAGCGACTTGAGGGCGGACATTACCGGGAAGTGTTGACGGTCGGCGTCGTCGGGACGTTCGCGGTGGGCTGGCTGTTGCCGCGCCTGGCGGACTTCCAGGCGAAACATCCGTTCATAGATTTGCGCCTGTCGACCAACAACAACCGGGTGGACGTGGCCGCTGAAGGGCTGGACTGCGCGATCCGCTTTGGCGCCGGGGCGTGGCATGGGATTGGCGGTGCGGCTGATCGAGGCGCCGCTGTCGGTATTGTGCGTGCCCGAGATCGCCCGGCAACTGGCATCGCCCGCCGATTTGTTGCAGCAGACGTTGTTGCGCTCTTACCGCACGGATGAATGGCCGGACTGGTTTCAGGCGTCTGGCCTCTCGACCCATGCTGCGCCGCCACAAAGCATTATCTTCGACTCATCGCTGGCGATGATGGAGGCGGCACTGCAGGGTGCCGGTGTGGCGTTGGCACCGCCGTTGATGTTTGCTCGGCAATTGGCGGCGGGGGCTATTGAGCAGCCGTTTGCCATTCATATCACCACGGGTAGTTACTGGTTGACACGCTTGCAGTCGCGGCCTGAAACGTCGGCGATGACGGCGTTCAAGGGATGGTTGCTGCAGGCTGCGCAGATGAATCCGGATTAATGCAGAACCTGTGGGAGCGAGCCTGCTCGCGATAGCGTCAGCAGCCCCACCACCCGCCGCTCCAGATTCAGCGCCAGCACACTGACCAACACCACTATCGCCCCCACAACCACCATCAACGCCGGCCGCTCGCCCAGCGCAACAGACGCAATCGCCATCGCCGTCGGTGGCACCAGATACAACGTCATCGCCGCACGACTCAAATCCATATGGGCCAGCACAAACGCCCACGCCAGGTACGCCAAGGCACTCGGAAACACGCCCAACCCCATCACCGTCATCTGCACTTCAACCGGTGCCCGCACCACTTGATCCGCCAGCCCCGGTAGATAAACCAATAACAACGCGGTCCCGCACCAGACGGTGTAGCAAGTCAGGGTCAAACCGTCATACCGCCCGGTGTGATGCTTGTGCAGCGCAAAGTAAAAACTCCACGACACCGCGGCCATCAGAATCAGCAAGCCGTGCGCATCAATGCTACCCAGCCCTTTATCACCGGCCACCACAATCACCACGCCGATCAACCCCAGCAACACACAACCCCAGCGCCAGCCACTCACCCGATCCTTGAACACGAAACGCGCCAGCAGCGTGCTGAACAGAGGCGTCGATTGCGCCAACACACTGGAAGCCCCAGCGCTGACGCCTTGTTGGCCGAAGTTCAGCAGGACGTGGTGCAGGCTCACGGCAAAGAACCCGAGGGTAATCAAGAACGGCAGGTCACGCATTTTCGGCAGGCTGATGCCGCGCCACGCCGCAATCACCGCCATGAACACCGACGCCACCAAAAACCGCAGCAGTGCCAGGTGGCCGGGGTCGTAGGTCTGCAAGCCGAGGTGAATACCGCTCGGTGAATAGCCCCAGCACGCCACGACAAACGCCATGGCCAGGATGATTTTGAGGGCGGGGGAAGTGACGGCATGATCGGATACCTGTGGGGTGATGCCCCCAGTATTGGAAGTCCGATCATTCGCCACAACTGACTTATACTGTGGTAATTATTCACTTTTGGTGATGTATGGAATTGGCTCAAATTCGCATGTTCAAGACCATTGCCGGTGTCGGCAGCATCGCCCGGGCGGCCGAGCTGTTGCACTGCGTGCCGTCGAACATCACCGCGCGGATCAAGGCGCTGGAGGCCGAATTGGGGGTGGCGCTGTTTCTGCGCGAGGGTCGTGGACTGCGGATCAGTCCGTCGGGGCAGACCTTTCTGGCCTACGCCTCGAAGATTCTGGCGCTAACGGTAGAAGCCAAACGAGCACTGGACCCGGCAGCCGAGCCATCCGGACCGCTACGCATCGGCGCCATCGAATCGTCGGCTACCGGTCGATTGCCGCGGTTACTCGCCAAGTTCCACAAGCGTTATCCCGGCGTAGCCCTGGAGCTGACCACCGGTACCTGGAGCCAATTGCTCGACGACACGGCCAATCACCGCCTCGACGGCGCAATCGTCGCGGTGGATGTCGAGCGCTCGCAGCTCATGCGCACGCCGATGTACCGCGAGGAGCTGTTGCTGATTGCTTCAACGTCGCTGGGGCCGGTGCGCGACGTCGCGGATTTGCAGGGCAAAACCGTGTTCATGTGGCCGCAGGGCTGTCCGTATAGGGCGGCGCTGGAACATTGGTTGCTGCGCCAGGGGCAGGCGTTGCCGATTGTCAGCCTGGCCAGTTATGGGGCGATTGTCGGTTGCGTCAGTGCCGGGGCTGGCGTGGCGTTGGTGCCAAAAGGGGTGTTTGATCAGTACGCGAAAGGGGCAGGGTGCGCGGGGTATGAATTCCCGGAACTGACGGCGGTGGAGAATTTGTTCTACTGGCATGAAAATGCCGGGGTTCACCCGGCGCGAGAGGCGTTTGTGGGGATGTTGCGCGAAGAGTTCGCCTGACTTCCGTGATGTCCGCGGTGAATGGATCCCCCCGTAGGAGCTGCCGAAGGCTGCGATCTTTTGATCTTTAGCAATCTTCGAATCGCCGAAGATCAAGATCAAGATCAAGATCAAAAGATCGCAGCCTTCGGCAGCTCCTACAGTATTGCGGTGCCGGCGAAGGCAGTGGTGCAAGCTGTATCGGAGTTACGTCGCGCTGATATCGCGCATCAACAACCCAAACCGCAAATCCAGCGCATCCGGGATCGGCACATACACCGTGTGCCCATCCCCCGGCGCCACTTCGATCGGCTCGCCCTTGACGTTTTGCAACTGATGTAAATCAAAGTGGAAGTTGCCCTTGGGCGTCATCAATTCCAGGTGGTCGCCCAGGCCAAAGCGGTTCTTCACCTTCACTTCGGCCAGTCGATCGTGCCGTTCGCCAGTCAATTCCCCGACAAATTGCTGGCGCTCCGACACCGAGCTGCCGTTCCGGTAGTTCTGATACTCATCATGCACATGCCGGCGCAGAAAACCTTCGGTGTAGCCGCGCTGGGCCAGGGACTCCAGATCAGTCATCAGATTGCGGTCGAAGGCGCGACCGGCCACCGCGTCATCAATGGCCTGGCGATACACCTGAGTAGTGCGGGCGCAATAGAAGTGCGATTTGGTCCGGCCTTCGATCTTCAGTGAATGCACACCCATTTGCGTCAAACGCTCGACATGCTGCACGGCGCGCAGGTCTTTGGCGTTCATGATGTAGGTGCCGTGTTCGTCCTCGAAGGCCGGCATCAGCTCGTCCGGTCGATTGGCTTCCTGCAACAGGAACACCTGATCGGTCGGCGCGCCGATGCCCAGGGTCGGTTCAGGCTGGAACTGCTGAACAATCTCGCCGAGCTGGTTTTCCGTGGCCTGCGTAGCCGAGTACTTCCAGCGACAGGCATTGGTGCAACTGCCCTGATTCGCGTCGCGCTTGTTCATGTAGCCCGACAGCAGGCAGCGACCGGAATAGGCCATGCACAACGCGCCGTGAACGAACACTTCCAGTTCCATGGCCGGCACTTGCTGGCGGATTTCGGCGATTTCTTCCAGGGACAGTTCCCGCGACAGGATAATCCGGCTCAAGCCCTGTTGCTGCCAGAACTCGACGCTCGCCCAATTCACTGTGTTGGCCTGCACCGACAGATGGATCGGCATCTGCGGGAAGTGCCGGCGTACCAGCATGATCAGGCCCGGTCGGACATGATCAGCGCATCCGGCGCCATGGTGATCACCGGTGCCAGGTCTTTCAGAAACGTTTTGAGCTTGGCATTGTGCGGTGCGATGTTCACCACCACGTAGAAACGCTTGCCCTGGGCCTGGGCTTCCTTGATGCCGAGGGCGAGGTTGGCGTGGTCGAATTCGTTATTGCGCACCCGCAAGCTGTAGCGCGGCTGCCCGGCGTACACCGCATCGGCGCCGTAGGCGAAGGCATAACGCATGTTTTTCAGGGTGCCGGCGGGGGCGAGCAGCTCCGGGGTTGAGAGCAGTGTGGCAAGGGGCATGGCGGTATCAATCGCAAAGCCGCCGAGGATAGAGGCGTTGCCCGCAGGGATCATTGATCTGGATCTATGCTTGATGAACAAACGGATGGCACTCGTGCGAACCGCGGCGGACTAAGCATCAAGGAGCGCCTGCTCCGTTGCGCACTGACATGGATCGGACATGAAAGAAACCACGCTACAAAACAGAGCGCTGCTGGTATTGCTGGTTGCCGTGACCTTCGCGTTTATCTGGATTCTCTTGCCGTTTTACGGTGCGGTGTTCTGGGCGGTCATCCTCGGCATCGTCTTCGCGCCGATGCAGCGGCGGCTGCAATCGAAGTTCGGCTGGCAGCGCAACCTGACGTCCCTGTGCACCCTGAGTATTTGTCTGGTGATCGCGATTTTGCCGGTGATCATCATCAGCGTCCTGCTGGTCCAGGAAGGCGCGTCGCTGTACAACCGCATCGAAAGCGGCGAGCTGGACATCGCCGGGTATGTGTCGCAGTTCAAGCATGGCTTGCCGCCGTATTTCCAGCATTTGCTTGATCGGTTTGGCGTGGGTGAGTTGAAGGGGGTGCAGGACAAAATCGTCAAGGGCGCGATGCAAGGCAGTCAATTCTTTGCCACGCAGGTTTTCAGTGTTGGTCAGGGGACGTTCGAGTTCATCGTCAGCTTTTTCATCATGCTGTACCTGTTGTTCTTCTTTCTGCGGGACGGCGCCGAGCTGGCGCGCAAAGTCCGCACCGCCGTGCCGTTGCAGGAACACCAGAAACGCCGTTTGCAGCTTAAATTCAATCGCGTGGTGCGGGCCACCGTCAAAGGTAACTTGCTCGTGGCGATCACGCAGGGCGCGTTGGGTGGCTTGATTTTCTGGTTTCTGGATATCCCCAGTGTGTTGCTCTGGGCGGTGTCGATGGCGTTTCTGTCGCTGTTGCCAGCGGTGGGGGCGGGGATTGTCTGGGCGCCGGTGGCGGTGTACTTCCTGCTCAGCGGGGCGATCTGGCAGGGCGTGGTGCTGGGGCTGTTCGGAGTGTTTGTGATTGGCCTGGTGGACAATCTGCTGCGGCCGATCCTGGTGGGCAAAGACACCCGGATGCCCGACTACTTGATCCTGATCTCGACCTTGGGCGGTATGGCCGTGTTCGGTCTGAACGGGTTTGTGATCGGGCCGTTGATCGCCGCGCTGTTTATGTCGAGCTGGGCGATCTTCATTGAAAGCAAGCCGCGGGTCCAGTTGCCTTAGGCGATGAGCCGGACGACGCCGATACGTAGTGACAGGGCCTGGGCGGCGGGAAGCGAGGTGAGCGGGCCGCTGATCGGTTCGCCGTCGCGCACCACATACCAGCAGGCGAGCAGTCCCAGCTCTCTGAGCGATGCGGGAACGGCGCTGCCAATAACGGACATGATCTGAACCTGGGACATAAGTACCTCCATCAATCTATGGAGCTACCTTACGGACCGCGCGGTTCAACGGACAATCAACGTTCTTGATAGTGGTCATTGATGCCAGCGAGTGTGGCGGTCAATCGACTACCAGATCGAGCATATGCACCACTTCCTGCTCGTTGAGCAGGCCTTTGCGCACCAGGTTTTCTGCCAGCAGCGAGAGAAACTTGGCGCTGCGATGGCCTTCCAGGTGCTTGAGTTCGGTCAGTGCGTTGTACACCTTGCTGGAGGTACACAAGCCGACATTGCGGTGCGGGTTTTGCGTTGGCATGAGATCGTCCTTGTTTTTATCAACCTGTTGTTTACGGACAGGCCCAAGCTTGCGGACCTGACATGACATAAATATGACCGTTTTCTTCAATGTGAAGGAAGGGCTGGCGTCAATCATGCCGATTCTAGTCGCAAGCACTGTCCTGGCAGCGACCTTGGTGACATTTATTCAGACTTCAGAAACAAAAACAGGCCCCGCCTTGCGGCGGTGCCTGTTCCAGTTCCAGCTGAACGCTACGTGTGTGGGCCTTAATAGCGAGGCTGAACGTAGTAGCCCTGTGGCTGGTAGTAAACCGGTGGCGGTTGGACATAGACCGGCTGCGGCTGGACATAGACCGGCTGCGGTTGGACGTAGACCGGTTGCTGTACGTAAACCGTACGCGGACCCGAGTTGGCGTACACAGAACCCGCTACCACAGCGCCCAGGACTGCACCGACAGCGGCCGGCCCGACCCAGCCACCGTGACCGCCACCCCAGCAGCAGCCGCCGTGGCCACCACCGTGATAATAGTAACCACCGGCTTGCGCCTGTCCGGCGACAGCTAATGCACCGATCAGCAAAGCTAAGACAGGAAGTTTACGGATCATGATAATTCCTCGTTGTTCGACCCGCGCTTGAATCTGCAATAGACCCAAGGATTGTCGCGGGGATACTTCTAAGACAGCGCTTTTTTGAAAAACTGCACAATCGTTAGGTAAATTTTGTGTAAGGTCTGTACCGGCTTCTTTACGGTCCTGCAAAGCCGAGTGCAGGCAGGCCTCTATGATCGAACAGAACAGGATGGAATGGCCAATCCCGTCCATCTGAAAGTGCATTGGAAGGAGATGTTTCATGCAGATGAACCCCAACAAAGACACCCAGCTGTGCATGTCCCTGTCAGCACGCCCCGGGAACTTTGGCCTGCGATTTCACAATCATCTGTACGAACAACTGGGGTTGAATTTTTACTACAAGGCCTTCAGCAGCCAGGACCTTCCCGGCGCTGTGGGCGGCATTCGTGCCTTGGGCATTCGCGGTTGCGGCGTGTCGATGCCGTTCAAGGAAGCCTGTATCGCGCTGGTCGATGAGCTGGACGCCTCGGCTGCGGCCATTCAATCGATCAACACCATCGTCAATACCGACGGCCACCTCAAGGCCTACAACACCGATTACATTGCCATCGCCCAGTTGCTGGAAACCCATCAAGTGCCGAAGCAGTCGACCTTTGCCCTGCGCGGCAGTGGCGGCATGGCCAAGGCGGTGGCCAGTGCCTTGCGTGATGGCGGTTACGAAAACGGCCTGATCGTCGCCCGAAACGAGCGCGCCGGGCGGGGGTTGGCCGAGTCCCTGGGCTATGCGTGGCAAGCAGAACTGGGGACGCGGAGCCCACAGATGTTGATCAACGTTACGCCGATCGGCATGACCGGCGGCTCGGACGCCGATCAACTGGCGTTTGACGCTGAAACCATCGCTTCTGCCGAGACTGTCTTCGATGTAGTGGCGATCCCCTCGGAAACACCGCTGATCGTGCGCGGTCGAGCTGAAGGCAAGCGGGTGATTACCGGGCTGGAAGTAATTGCGATCCAGGCGTTGGAGCAGTTTGTGCTTTATACCGGCGTGCGGCCGACGGATGAGCAGTTCAAGGCCGCGGTGGCGTTTGCCCGGAGTTGATAACGGCTAAAGATCAAAAGATCGCAGCCTTCGGCAGCTCCTACATGGATTGCGTACACCCTGTAGGAGCTGCCGAAGGCTGCGATCTTTTTGCGTCTGGCCAGCTCTATACTGGTCCCCAGCAAACGAAGATTTGCCTCCTACAACAAACACCGTGACCGAGGTCCCCATGCATCCCGCCATTCTCAATCTGGATCAGGCCGAGCTGTTACCGTTGCCTCAATCGCTGGCCCCGACCGGTGACACCGCCGGGCGCTATCAACAACGCATGGCCCGAATTGGCCAGCAACTGGGCGCGCAGAAGCTCGGTTATCGCTTGTATGCGCTGGAACCGGGGATGCGCGGCAGTCCGTTTCATAGTCATCGGGTCAACGAGGAGATGTTTTTCGTCGTGGCCGGGGAAGGGGAGGTTCGTCTCGGTGCCGAGCGTTTCCCGATTCGCGCCGGCGACGTGATCGCCTGCCCGCCGGGCGGTCCTGAGGCGGCGCATCAGATCATCAATAGCAGCAACGCGGAACTGCGTTATCTGGCGGTCAGTACCCAGCAATCGCCGGAAATCTGCGAATACCCGGATTCCGGCAAGTATGCGGTGATGGATGACTTCAAGGTTGATGCCCAGGGCAATGCCTCGGGGTTTGTCGCAGTCGCCAGACAGGCCGACGGGATCGATTACTGGGACGGCGAGTAACCCATTTTTTGTAGCAGCTGCCGAGGCTGCGAGGCTGCGTTCGGCTGCGAAGCAGTCGTGAAATCAAGCACTGCGATCATTTCAGTTAAACCGCGTGTGCGAGGACTTCGTCCTCGAACGCAGCCTCGCAGGCTCGGCAGCTGCTACGGATAGCATCAATTATTCGAGGCGTGCCAGACGCTCTTCCAGCGCCGCAATCCGTGCCTCAAGCTCTTCAATCCGCTCTACCGACACACTGCCAGCGCCACGTTCCACCGGGTTCTGCCGAGCGGCGAGGATCACTTCGATATCTGCTGGATCGCCCAGTGCATGCATATAACGGTCTTCACGCTGACCGGCCTGACGCGCAATCAGCAACGCCAGACCCGGGCAATCAAACGTTCGAGCTGATGCACTACCTGCTCGGCATCTTCGAACTCATGCATGCGGCCGCTGCGGGTCAGCAGTTCATTGACCGTTTGCGGGCCGCGCAGAAACAGCAGGCCGGTCAGAATCACCTGGGCCGGCACCAGTTCCAGCGCCTTGTCCACCTTGTGTTCCCAGCGGTCGGCACGGCTGCCCATCACCAATTTGCTGAAGCCTCGGCCTTCGAGGGCGCGCAGGCTCTGGCCGACCTGACCTTGGGTGAGGTTCATCACCGGTTCGCGGCTGGTTTTCTGGTTACAGGCGATGACCAGCGCGTTGAGGGTTAGCGGATAGGTTTCCGGGCTGGTGGCCTGCTTCTCGATCAACGAACCCAGGATGCGGATTTCCGTGCTATTGAGGCGCGGTTCGTCGGAGGTCGTTTCTTGCTCAGTGCTCATCGCGCTTTTCCCTTTGCTGTCAAAGCGTGCAGTCGAAGCCACCTAGCGTAATCCTTGCTGGATAAAAGACAAGCCGCAGAGCGCTCGGGCATGGCTATAATCGGCGCATGTTTCAACCCCGCCACAACACGAGACTGCCATGACCATTTCCCTGTACGCCGCTTCCGTCCCGGTTTTCAAACAAATGCTCAACGCCCTGAGCGACGTTTTGAACAAGGCTGAAGCCCACGCTACCGCCAAGAACATCGACCCGAACGCGTTCCTGCAAGCCCGTCTGTACCCGGACATGTTCCCGCTGGTGCGTCAGGTGCAGATCGCCGTTGATTTCGCCAAGGGCGTTTCCGCGCGTCTGGCTGAAGTCGAGCTGCCGAAGTACGACGACACTGAAACCACCTTCGCCGAGCTGCAAGCGCTGATCGCCAAGGTTCTGGCCTTCATCGGCGAGTTCAAGCCTGAGCAGATCGATGGCAAGGAAGGGATCGAGATCATCACCCGTCAAGGCACGCCGAAAGAGAAACGCTTCACTGGCCAGGCTTACCTGCTGACCTACGGCCTGCCTCAGTTCTTCTTCCACGTCACCACCACCTACGCACTGCTGCGTCATAACGGTGTTGAAGTGGGCAAGCGCGATTACATGGGCGCGTTCTAAAGCACCCGGATACAAAAAAGCCCGCCAAGGTTTGCGCCTTGGCGGGCTTTTTTAGATGAAATTGGCGTTGCTGCGGCTGACGCTAAAAGATCGCAGCCTTCGGCAGCTCCTACATTGGATCGACGTATACCCTGTAGGAGCTGCCGAAGGCTGCGATCTTTGACCTTATGCCAAACGTTGCGCTTTTTCGTCTTCGCCCAAACACGCCGCGGCGGTAAACAATACATCGGTGGACGAATTCAACGCTGTCTCCGCCGAATCCTGCAACACACCGATGATGAAACCGACTGCCACCACCTGCATGGCGATCTCACTCGGAATCCCAAACAGGCTGCACGCCAGCGGAATCAGCAACAACGAACCGCCCGCCACACCCGAGGCGCCACACGCGCAAATCGCTGCAACCACGCTGAGCAAAATGGCAGTCGGAATGTCCACGGCAATCCCCAGCGTATGCACGGCGGCCAGGGTCAGCACAGTAATGGTGATCGCCGCGCCTGCCATGTTGATGGTCGCGCCGAGCGGGATCGACACCGAGTAGGTGTCTTCATGCAGGCCCAGGCGTTTGCTCAACTCCAGGTTGACCGGAATGTTCGCCGCCGAACTGCGGGTGAAAAACGCAGTGATGCCGCTTTCTCGCAGGCACATCAGCACCAGCGGATAGGGGTTGCGGCGCAGTTTCCAGAACACGATGATCGGGTTCATCACCAACGCTACAAACAGCATGCAGCCGAGCAATACCGCCAGCAGGTGCACGTAGCCAATCAAGGCGCCGAAGCCCGAGCTGGCCAGGGTCGAAGCCACCAGCCCGAATATCCCCAGCGGCGCGAAACGGATCACTAGGCGCACGATCAAGGTCACGCCGTTGGACAAGTCGCCGAGTACCTCGCGGGTCGTATCACCGGCATGGCGAATGGCGACACCCATGCCGATCGCCCACGCCAGAATGCCGATGAAGTTGGCATTCATCAGCGCGCTGACCGGGTTGTCGACCACGCTCAACAGCAGACTTTGCAGGACTTCACTGATGCCGCCCGGTGCGGTCACCGCAACGTCGTGCGTCGCCAGGACCAACGTCGAAGGGAACAACGTGCTGGCGACGACCGCGACCACGGCGGCGGCGAAGGTGCCCAGCAAGTACAGAAACAGAATCGGCCGGATGTGGGTTTCCTGACCGTGCTTATGGTTGGCGATCGAGGCCATGACCAGCACGAACACCAGGATCGGCGCGACGGCTTTCAGGGCTGACACAAAGACTTTGCCAATGAACGCGGTGGCCTTCGCCGCTTCAGGGGCGAACAGGGCCAGGGCAATGCCCGCGATCAAGCCGATGATGATTTGCGTGACCAGGCTGGTGCGTTTCAAACGGTGCAATAGGGAAGGGGATGAAGCGCTCATAACGGTATCTCTGATTTTTTTGGGTGCAGGGTTTCGTAGGTCATGCAGCAAAAAGCCGGGCAGGCCACATGAAAGGAACCGAGGGGGTAACGCGACATCAATGCCAAAAACTGGCCGATGAACAGGGTGTACGAATCGCAGGGCGCGGACTTTATCACAGGGTCGTCTCGATCCTTCAGACCTGTGACGATCTGCCACCCGGTTATATAAGCGGATATGTCCGAGTTGAGCCACCGCTGTCGGAAACACTCTGATAAGATTCGCCCTCCTCATTTTCAAATCCGCCAGCGGGCCTTCGGGCTGTCGCTGGCGTCGTCGTTTTTCTGGAGTTCCACATGCTTGTGCCCATTCTTCTGTTGTCTGCCGCCGGTTTTACGGTGCTGACCACAGAGTTCATCATCGTCGGCCTGTTGCCGGCGCTCGCTCGGGACCTGGACGTCAGCATTCCCCAAGCGGGTTTACTGGTGACCTTGTTCGCCTTCACCGTGGCCGCATTCGGCCCGTTCCTGACCGCGTATTTCGCAAGGTTCGAGCGGCGCAAGCTGTTCATCTCGGTGCTGATCATGTTCGGGCTGGCCAACACCCTCGCGGCGTTTGCGCCGAATATCTGGGTAATGGCTGCCGCCCGGTTGATCCCGGCGTTGGGGTTGCCGGTGTTCTGGGCCCTGGCCAGTGAGACCGCGGTGGACATAGTCGGGCCGGATCATGCGGGACGGGCCATTTCCAAGATCGGCTTTGGCATTGTCTGCGCGATGGTGTTCGGTATTCCGGTGGGTACGCTGATTTCCGATGCGTTCGGCTGGCGCAGCGCCTTTGGCATTCTGGCGGTGATCGCGTTTGCCAAGGCCTTGCTGCTGTATATCTACTTGCCGAGAACCCTCCTGCATCAGAATCAGGTGAGCTTTGGTTCACAGTTCAAAATCCTGCGCAGCCCGTTGATGATCGGTCATGTGCTGCTGTCGATCCTGGTGTTTACCGGCATGTTCACCGCTTATACCTACCTGGCGGACATTCTTGAACGCCTGGCCGGTTTCAACGGCACGCTGGTGGGTTGGTGCCTGATGGGCTTCGGTGCGGTGGGGTTGATCGGCAACTGGTGGGGCGGCCGCGCGGTGGATCGTCATCCGCTGATCGCGTCGATGATGTTCTGCGCGTTCCTGATTGCCGGCCTGATTGCGCTGGTGCCGAACATTCAGTCGCCGCTCGGTCTGGCAGCGGCGATGGGCATTTGGGGAATTACTCAGGCTGCGCTGTTCCTGGTCAGCCATGTGCGTTTGATGAAGGCTGCGCCTGAGGCGCCGGCCTTTGCTGCGTCGCTGAACATCGCCGGGGCCAACCTGGGGATCGGTTTGGGCGCCATGGTTGGCGGTCGAGTGATCAACGCCGTTGGCCTGGGCGGCCTGGGTTTCGCGGCGGCTGCGTTTATCCTTGCTTCGATCCTGCTGGCCATGGCGCTGATGACCATGAAGCCGCGCGAAATCTGCGCCTGAGGCTTCACAGTTCGGTAAACAGCTCGCGTCGGGCACCTTCGGTAATCGCCACAATACCGGGGTGCTTGACCTTGCGTTCCACCGAAATGGCGTAGAACGACTCGGTGACCGTGTCGGTCTGGCCGATCAACTCCACGCCGTATTGGCGCTTCACCTCGTCGGCAATCACGCTCGGGCCGATAAAAATCCCGCTGCCGGATTGGCCGAAGGCCTGCATCAGCGCGCTGTCGTCGAACTCGCCAACGATACGCGGTTGAATCTGCTGCTCGGCAAACCAGCGTTGCAAGCGACCGCGCACCACGGTTTCCGGCCCGGGGATCAGCAAGGGTGCACCGTGCAGGCTGCGGGGGAAGTCCTGGCCGTACTGCGCCGCCAGTTCTGTGGTCCCGAAGAAGCTGATCCCGCATTCCCCGAGTTTCTGGCTGTAGCCCTTGATGTCCAGGTGCGATGGCATCGGGCTGTCGGAGATCACCAGGTCCAGGCGCTGGATCGCCAGGTCGGCGAGCAAGCGTTCCAGTTTGTCCTCGCGGCAGGTGATGCGCAGAGGCTCGCTCAACGCCATGGTTGGCGCAATCAGGCGATAGACGATGGATTTGGGCACCACGTCCGCCACGCCGACCCGAAACAGAATCTGTTGCTCGTTGGGCTGGGCGCGGAGCATCAGCTCCAGTTCGCCACCGAGCTGGAACATCTGCTCGGCATAGGGCAAGGTCTGGCGCCCGGCCTCGGTGAGCTCCAGATTGCGACCGACGCGCCGAAACAATTCAATGCCATAAGTTTGTTCGAGCAAGGAAATCTGCCCACTGATGGTCTGCGGCGTCAGGTTCAACTGCTCGCAGGCGCGCACGATGCTGCCGGTCTTGGCCACTACCCAGAAGTAATGCAGCTGTCGATAATTGAGCATATTGCCAACATCCCCTGTAGGAGCTGCCGCAGGCTGCGATCTTTTGATCTTGCTCTTAAAGACAAAAGCAAAAGATCGCAGCCTGCGGCAGCTCCTACGTAAAAGCGATTTATGCGAGATTGTTCTGGGTTCGTATAAATCGAAGTATAACCGCTAAAAATACGAATTTTCCTGAAGTGTTTGTCTCCTTAGAATGCCTCGCTATCGACAGGGCGCCTTTTCGCGCCTGTCCGTTCTATCGAGGAAACCCCATGAAACTTACCGCCACGGTGCTGTTGATCACGTCTTTACTGGTATTGGCCGGTTGCGACCAGGCCGAAAAGAGCGCCCAGCAATTGATGGGCAAGGCCGCCGAAACCGCCAAACAGGCCATCGACGACACGCATAAGGCCGCCGAACAGGCGATCAGCGATGCCTCCGGCGGCCTGATTGGCAAGAAAGAACAACCGGAAAAAGAGTCGGAAAAAACCGAATCCTCCTCCCAGGACATCTAAACCGTCTTAAACGAGTCAGGACTGACCCATGGAATACCTTTTAGAACTTGCTGCAAGCCCCACCGCCTGGGTTGCCCTGGCCACGTTGATCGTTATGGAAATCGTGCTCGGCATCGATAACCTGATCTTTATTTCGATCCTGACCAACAAGCTGCCGATGCAGCACCGCCAGAAAGCGCGGCGTATCGGTATCGGCATGGCGCTGATCCTGCGACTGGCGCTGTTGAGCACCATCGCCTTCATCGTGCAGTTGACTGAGCCGGTGATCGATATCCTTGGCCAGGTGTTCTCCTGGAAGGACATCATCCTGATTGCCGGTGGCCTGTTCCTGTTGTGGAAGGCGACCACCGAGATCCATCACAGCATGGACCCGGCGCTGGAAGATCCGAAGTCGGCCACCTCCGGGGTGAGCCTGGGCTTTGCGGCAGCGATTGGTCAGATCCTGATGCTGGACATGGTGTTCTCCATCGACAGCATCATTACTGCTGTCGGCATGACCGAGCATTTGCCGATCATGATTATCGCGGTGGTGGTGTCGGTGCTGGTAATGTTGTTGGCCGCTGACCCGCTGGCCAAGTTCATCAACGACAACCCGACCGTGGTGATGCTGGCTCTGGGCTTCCTGATCATGATCGGCATGACGCTGATCGCCGAAGGCTTCGGCGCCCATGTACCGAAAGGCTACGTCTACGCCGCCATGGCATTCTCGGCAACGATCGAGGGGTTGAACATGATGTCCCGGCGGGCAAAGCACAAGCGACTGACTGCTGAAGCTTAACCGGCGCTAAAGGAAACGGCCGCCTGCGCTCGAAAGAGCCCAGGCGGCCGTTTTTGTCTGGTGCGCTGAAAAGCGTGAGTCAGTGGGCGGTGGCGTTGCGCGCCGCCGGTTGATCGGCTTTCGCCACGGATACCGACTGCACAGGGTGCTGGTGCCGGCGAGCGATACGCAGGATTCCCCACAACATGGCGGCGGCTACGGCCAGCCAGCCACAAATCAGCATCAAGATTGTCATTGTCAGGCTCATCGGTGCCTCCTCTTTGCCCTGCATCGGGCACACACGCTTTGCAAATGACAGTCTAGTCGCTGCCATGTTTCAGGCTATTGACCAAAGGTCGCCTGTCACCAACCCGTTCGCTCTATCGAATGCAAACGACTACCGCTTAAGGCTATACCGCTGCGGCGCGGCATCCTATGATCAACAGCCAAGCCGGGAGTGCGGTTGCCTGGCGTCTGAACAAGAGAGTGATGATGGTGCGGGTATTTTCTCGAATTCGAGCTGCGGTACTGGTGATGGGCTGTATGGCCGGGCTGGCGGGTTGCGCCGGCAGCGTAGCGCCTGAGGTCAAGCGTCTGCCGGAACGAGTGGAACTCAGCGGTACGTTCTACCGGGGCAAAGCCAATGAAAGCGGGCCCCAGGTGCTGGCCAGCATCCTGTCCCAGCAGGGCGTAGTGATCACGCCGGGGTTGCTCGAAAAGCCTCTGCATTTGCCGGGTGCCGAGGCGCAGTTGCAGCAGAACATGCAGAATCTGGCCCGCGAGTACGGCATGGTGGTCTATCCCGTCGACAGCAATCTGCCGGCGCTATTGACCCAGGTCGCGGCCGGTTATCCGGTGATGGTGCGTTTCACCGAAGGCTCGGCGTTCTGGGCCGAGCCGCGATACGCCATCCTGGCCGGGTACAACCGTCATAAGCAGACGGTGTTGTTGCGTTCCGGGATGAACCGCCGGTTGCTGATGAGCTTCAGTTCATTTGAGTCGTCCTTCAAGGACGCTGGCGGCTGGGCGGTGTTGATCCAGAAGCCAAACCAGATTCCGGCCAAGGTCGATGAGCAGCGCTGGCTCAAGGCGGCAAGCGATTTGGGGCAGGCCGGTCAGGAGCAGGCGGCTGCACGCGCGGCCAAGGCGTTGAGGGCTCAGTAGTCCTGTTCGTCATGTAGCTCCGTTCGTCACCTCCAGGGCACCGTCGTGTGCCCTTGGCCTCTTATGGATAAGACCCGGATGTTTTGCGGGTCAGCCCCAGGGAGGCGTCTATGGCACAGCCCACTTTCCCAAGCGGCCCTCACTCATCCGAGCACTCGTCCGGCCATGAGTTGGGCTTCGATCCCGATTCGCCGGACCTCGCCGATCCTCAGGTCGATCCTGTCGGACCTGCCAGGGCGCCGAAGGATGTAGAGCCGGGCGAGGACGATAAGAAACCAGCGAAGCCTTACGACCCGCTCGCCGATCTCAAACCCTGACGTACAGTGAGGTGTTTATGTCTACCGATTCGAGTTTTGACGACAAACGTCCGGACAGCGTCCCGACGACTCCCGAAGACGATTTGGACCCGGTGATGGATCCGGACAGCCCGTTGAGGGATCCCATGGCTCGCCCAATGGTTGTATCGACGGAGCATCCCCATGGCCACAGAGACCCGAGTGCCGGGGATGGCATTCCGGATGACGACCAGATGCCGTTGCCTAACGATTAACCCAGGACGAAAAAAAGCCCCGAATGTTCGGGGCTTTGTTTTGGCTGTCGCGGATTACTTTGAAGCTTCAACCACACCGCTTTGACGGTGTTTCAGGTTCTTCGCCGCTTTGTACTGCAAGGCCACCGACGGCGCGTTATTGCTCTTGCCGGTTTCAACCCAGCTGCGGATCCGCGTGGCGTCGGCAAAGTGCGTGTACTTGCCGAACGCATCGAGGATTACCAGGGCAACCGGGCGATTGGCCATGGTGGTGACCAGTACCAGGCAGTGGCCGGCATCGTTGGTAAAGCCGGTCTTGGTGATTTTGATATCCCAGTTGGCCTTGTTCACCAAATGATCGGTGTTATGAAAACCCAGGGTGTAGTTGGGTTTTCGGAACGAAACAGTGGTTTCCTTGGTCGTGGTCAGTTCGGTCAGCAATGGGTACTTGTGCGCGGCGATCAGCAATTTGCTCAGGTCGCGAGCGGTCGAGACGTTACGCGGGGAAAGCCCGGTCGGTTCGACAAAGTGGGTGCTGCTCATGCCCAGCGCCTTGGCCTTGGCATTCATTGCCGCAATAAACGCGACGTAACCGCCCGGGTAGTGGTGGGCCAGGGTAGCGGCGGCACGGTTTTCCGACGACATCAGGGCGATCAGCAGCATTTTCTTGCGTGGCAGCTCACTGTTGAGCTTGACCCGGAGAACACACCTTTCATTTCCGGTGTGTGGCTGATATCGACGTTGATGTATTCCTCCATGTTCTGGTGGGCTTCAACCACCACCAGGCCGGTCATCAGCTTGCTGACCGAGGCGATCGGTACAACCACGTCCGGGTTGCTGGAATAAATGACTTTGTTGGTCTGCAAATCCATCAGCAAAGCGCTGCCGGAAGCGATCTTCAATTGTGAGGCGTCTCGGGGTGCTGCGGTGGTTTCCGCAGCATTGGCCATTGGCGTGATAACAGTCCCTGTAAATGCAAAAAATAGGCTCAGGATAGAAAGACGGATTTTCACGCGGGCGAACTCATAAGGGTGGATATGCCGTTTTTGTAACGGGCTATTTCTTAAAAAGCGACGCATTTTAGGAGTATGTGCCAGGAAAACGATAGGCGCCTGTAAACAAAGGCCAGAAAGTGAAAGATATTTAATGTTGTACCCATTTTGTACCAATCTGGCTTTCCAGCTTCCCGACTTCTGACCAGTCGGTAGTGGAGCTCAGCCAGCGAGCGACAGTCGACAAAAGCACCTGGACACTGTGCCCAAGCTGCCCGGCAATGAACGCGGGGCTCATGCCCGCCATCAGACACATCGTAGCGCACGTGTGACGGCGGTTATATTGCCTGCGGGGCTTTATTCTCAAGGCTTCCAAGGCCTTGGTGAAGTGGCTGCCGGGTGTTGACGACGAAAGGATGAACACTGATCCGCCAGATGGCGCAAACAATAGGGCGACTCCTTGCGCTTGCGAGGGGGCTGCGGCCGCCTTGATCCCCTTTGGCGTCTGGCTGTTTTGAGTTGTTCAAGGATGCGCACGGTGATGCTTTATAGCGCTCTGTGAAACATCACCTGTAGCTAACCAATGAGAGGTTGCTACATGCGATTAATATTCGAACAGTTGTTGCTGCAGGTAATCACGGACTTATTGGTGGGAATGCTCTACCAGCTCGTAGAGTGGTGTAACGCCTACCCGTGGTGGTCACTACTCACGTGAGCTATGCGGCAAGACGCTGGTAAAGCTCGATGATGTCAGCAGCGTTTGCCCGGACCAAAGCCTCCGCTTCGTCCGGACAGACGCTGCTGCCGATCAGCCGGACTTGGTCCGTTTGGTCGCTCGGGTTGGACCCGGTAGGGCAGTCGCGCCGCCCGAAGTCTTCGATGAGCACGGTAATCCGGTCGAGCCGCGGCGCGCCAGTGATGACCAGCTTCGTTACGGTCGAGCGCTCAATCTTCAGTGGATCAATGATTTCGTTTTCCTTGGGCATGGGAAGAGCCTTGGCCGGCGATCGGCTACAGTAATTAGGTCATCGAGAAGGAGATCGGACATGCAATGCTTAATTTGCCAAGCTGCCTCTAAAACTGCACACATCACTGGAAGCTGGTCCGAGGTCAAATGCTCGGCTGGGTGTGGACACTTTAGGGTCTCAGCGAACCTGGTTGCGAAGATGAAGTTCAAGAACGAATTCTTTGACATTGAAAGAGCAAGGCAATGGCTCGAGATGGCTCGGCGCGAGAGGCTCGTGCCGTTGATATCGACCTATGACTACAACGTTGCTTTATTGCATCGTGTCACTAAAGACCGATCTGACCGCTTGTCGGGTCGTTCTGGTAAACCAATAACTTCGGAATAGATGGATTTCTTATTTCACTCCGCCGGAGCGCTAGCTACATCGCCGCGATGCTCTGTCTCCCGCGCCTTGCGGGCTTTGCCTATGCCGTTATTGACTAGGTATTCGGCAATCAGCGCTTGTGCCTGCCGAAGAGCCGGATCAAGGAGAACTCGATGCTTTATCGTGGTGAGTGCAAGACAACGCATGATGCTAATAATGGGAAACTTCTCCCCCGGAATACGCATGGAGAAAAAGAGGTTGTGGCCCTCTACGATGGTCGCATCCGCGCTGACGGTCGTTTCACATACGGCCCAACAGAGTCCAACAGAGTCGCGGCGCACCAGATCGAAACAGGGTTGTATGGTGGCTGCTCCGTTTCCACGACACGCTCCTACGATGAGGCTAAGCGATTCGCCTTGTATGGCGATGACCAGGGTGTTGTTTATTGGATTGACGACGATAAATTTGAATCGCATGGCGTTGTAGCGATAGAACCAGAAGATCCTGAGCTCCCGAGTGAACAGGAAGTGACAATTCGTGCTGCCGATGGTGGCGAAATTTCAGCAGCACTTATCGTCCGTATTGATTCTGTTGAGCGAACCTGACCCAACTGCCTATAGCTGGTGTTGATTTCGGAACTGGTTAGGCGCGGCCCTCCGTGACCGTATGTGACAGGGGGGAACTTCTTTCCTCAATGCCGTCTACATTTCAGTGGGGTATTCCCCCTTTCTGAGAGTATGGATATGTTCAAGTCTCGCTCGTTTATTGCTGCGTTTACTTGCTTCGCCTTGGTAGCTGGCACCGCTACAGCGTTGGCTGATCCTGGGAACGGGAACGGCCAGGGAAACGGAAAGGGGGGCTGAAGACGTCCAAGGCCATGGCAATCAAGGTGGCCACGGCAAAGGAAAAAAATCAGGTGGCGGTGATTGGGATCACGGTCCAAGCGTCGATCAAGGAATGGTCATAGGGGTACTTGGTGGGCACCGAGATTACTGGCGCCCGGGGCCTGCATTGCCGCCGGGAATTCAGAAAAATCTGGCGCGAGGAAAACCTCTTCCGCCGGGCATCGCCAAAAAATTGGATGGTCGACTTCTGGGACGACTGCCTCACTACGACGGGTATGAGTGGCAGCAGGCGGGAACAGATTTGATTCTGGTGGCTATCACGAGCGGGATCATCTACGAAGTTCTAAATGGCGCTTTGGATTAGCATGGTTTTGCACCGCCCACTCTGACATTGCACCGCCCACTCTGACATTGCATCGTCGTTTTGACCATTTCGTTGGGGGTAAAAGCAATACGTTCGCACTCACTTTATATGTGGCGCATTGGCGCTTCCGCTTGTCGCTCGTCTTTGAACCGGATGTAACTAACTGTGTCGGAGAAGACGCACAAACCAATCCTTGTGGAAGCCATCATGCGTTTTAAAAAGAAAAACCTAATTGCCGTTATGTCATGCGTAACGATGCTTGCTGCTGCGCCATTACTGCCTGCTGAGCTGTCCATCATGGCTTCCGCCTATGCCAAAGATGGGAGTGGTCACGGCGGTGGCGGTGGCGCTGGTAGCCACGGCGGCGGTGTTGGCGGTACCGGGCATAGTGGAGATAGTGCCGGTCACTCAGCTAGCTCCACTAGTAAAGGCCGCGCCGAAGGCCAGGAAACCGATCACGACGGCAAGGCCGTTCGAGATCATGGTCTGAGTGGTAATCACATTGGGCGCGGCCACAAAACTGACCGTGGTCGCGGGGTAGCTACTTCGGGTGTAGCGAACTCTAAAACAACCCGAGGGCTGTCAAAGGCCACGGCGATCTCGGCCACAACGCCAGGAGATCACAATGACAAGGGATTGAGTAAGTCCAGCACCTCGACCTTCAAATAAACGCGGTTCACTACTCGCCAGGCCACTGTGTTCAGTTGAAAATTTGGTCTGACGGGTCACCCGGATCTCGCTTCAGCTCTGCCAAACGCTCTTCTCGAAACATCCGCGCCACGTTTTCGCTAATTACGATTTCGTGGTGCGCCTTAAGCGCTTTCCGTGCACCTTCAGTACCGAGCGAATGCACGTACCGCAGGCAACTTTCTATCTCTGAGGCTTCGGGCCTGGCCCTTGTCTGCTGCGCCACCTCCATGGCAGGCCTTCGAAGATCATTGTCTTTGGCTGCTCATGGCAGGACTGAAGCTGGGCTCTTTCGATTCTGGCGCCTGGTGCTAGATTGCAGGCCTTTCCACAGGAGTGCCTTTCATGAAGTTTGTCGTAGGAGCGTCGGCTCTGGCATTGCTTTCTGGCTGCACAGACAGCGGCCCGATAAAGGTTGGTCCTGACACCTACACGATTTCAACATGCATTCCTTTGTTTCATCCGGCGTGCGGCCGATAACAAAAAGCCCCGCTAAATAGCGGGGCTCTGTTTGTACGCCAAACCAGTGAAATCAGCTGTGCAGGGTTTCGGCTGCGTACAGGGTGTTTTCCAACAGGCAGGCACGGGTCATCGGGCCGACGCCACCCGGTACCGGGGTAATCCAGCCGGCGCGGGGCAGGGCGGTTTCGTAGATCACGTCACCGACCAGTTTGCCGTCTTCCTGACGGTTGATGCCGACGTCGATCACGATCGCGCCTTCCTTGATCCACTCACCCTTGACCAGGCCCGGCTTGCCGGCAGCAACCACGACCAGATCGGCGCGGCCGACGTGGCCTGCCAGATCCTTGGTGAAGCGGTGGGTGACGGTGACGGTGCAGCCCGCCAGCAGCAGTTCCATCGCCATCGGACGGCCAACAATGTTGGAGGCGCCGACAATCACTGCGTCCATCCCGTAAAGATCCACGCCGGTGCTTTCCAGCAGGGCCATGATGCCTTTAGGGGTGCAGGGGCGCAGCAGTGGAATGCGTTGGGCCAGGCGACCGACGTTATAAGGGTGGAAGCCGTCGACGTCTTTATCCGGACGAATGCGTTCCAGCAATTTGGACGCGTCCAGGTGGGCAGGTAAAGGAAGCTGAAGCAGAACGCCGTCAATTGCCGGGTCGTCGTTCAGACGATCGATCAAATCGGTCAGTGCTTCTTGAGTGGTTTCAGAAGGCAGGTCGTAAGCCTGGGAAAGGAAGCCGACCTCTTCACAGTCTTTACGCTTGTGCGAGACATAAACCTGAGAGGCAGGATCGCTGCCGACCAGGATCACCGCGAGGCCGGGGGTGCGCAGGCCTTGCTGGCGACGCTCGGCAACTCGTTTGGCGATCTGCTGGCGCAGGCTGGCGGCGATCGATTTGCCGTCGATTAGTTGTGCAGTCATTGCGCGTGGTTAACCATCGAGAGGGGAAAAAAAGAGAGCGCATTCTCGCATGTCAGAAGGTGAGGGCAAAGGCGCTTGGTCTGCAAATTCCCCTAACCCCTTTAATTAAATGAATTTTTTTCAAAAAGGATTTGACGGCCTTTGGGGCGCTCTATACTATTCGTCGCACTTGTCGGGCACAGCCTAGCACTGGATGAGAAGGTCGAGCGGGATTACGGTTCTGCAAGACTGGAAAGCACTTAGTTTGTAGTCCTCCAAGAGTACAGATTAATAAGGCGCCCGTAGCTCAGCTGGATAGAGCATCCGCCTTCTAAGCGGATGGTCGCAGGTTCGAGTCCTGCCGGGTGCGCCATTAGGCAGCTTTGGCACAAGTAGCGCAATATGGTGGGCGTAGCTCAGTTGGTAGAGCACGGGATTGTGACTCCCGTTGTCGAGGGTTCGATCCCCTTCGTCCACCCCATATTTCGAAAGGCGCCAGATTAACAGTCTGGCGCCTTTGCTTTAACAGCTTCAAACCGCGGATGTGGTGGAATTGGTAGACACACTGGATTTAGGTTCCAGCGCCGCAAGGTGTAAGAGTTCGAGTCTCTTCATCCGCACCAAATAAAGCTTCACTCAGGCCGGTTGGCTTGGCTGGGGCGCAGCAAGGAAGTTGTTTGGCTTCTTTGTAAGGCAATATGGTGGGCGTAGCTCAGTTGGTAGAGCACGGGATTGTGACTCCCGTTGTCGAGGGTTCGATCCCCTTCGTCCACCCCATATTTCGAGAGGCGCCAGATTTAACAGTCTGGCGCCTTTTTTGTTTTAGTGGTTCGAGTGTTCAGCGGCTGCAGGTTCTGGGTCGCAGGGGCGAGGTGTTTCGTCGTATTCAAATTTCTCGATGATGCCGCGCCACCCGCCGGCCTTGCTCGCAAGATCGGCTGTCAGGGCGATAATTGGCAACTTCTTCTCTATATAGAAGGGTTGGTGCAGAGCCCTGGTTTCATTGCCTGTATTTGCTAACAGGGCGAGGCACAACCGTTTGTCCCTCGCCTATAAATTGCCTGCTGCTTTTTTACCCGTTTTCAGTAGGGTGACTTCTTGAGTTTGACCCACTAGAATGCATGCCCTTGATTCTGGGGTCGGAAACGGCCGGCTAACGTCTGTGCAACGAGGAATATCCATGCAAGTTTCTGTTGAAAATACTTCTGCTCTTGAGCGCCGCATGAGCATCACCGTGCCGGCTGAGCGCATCGAGACTCAGGTCAACAAGCGTCTGCAGCAGACCGCGCAAAAGGCCAAGATTGCTGGCTTCCGTCCAGGCAAGGTGCCAATGAGTGAAATCAAGCGTCGCTTTGGCGCTGATGCACGTCAGGAAGCCGTAGGCGATGTGATCCAGTCCTCCTTCTACGAAGCTGTTGTTGAGCAGAAGCTGAACCCGGCTGGCGCTCCTTCGATCGAGCCTAAGTCGATCGAAGCGGGCAAGGATCTGGAATACGTCGCGATTTTCGAAGTGTTCCCGGAGTTTACTGTAGCCGGTTTCGACGGCATCGCCGTTGAGCGCCTGAGCGCTGACGTGGCTGACGCCGATCTGGACAAAATGCTGGACGTGCTGCGCAAGCAGAACACCCGTTTTGAAGTGGCCGATCGCGCTGCTCAGAGCGATGACCAACTGAACATCGATTTCGTTGGCAAGGTTGACGGTGAAGTGTTCGCTGGCGGTTCCGCCAAAGGCACTCAGCTGGTTATCGGTTCCGGCCGCATGATCCCGGGTTTCGAAGACGGTCTGGTTGGTGCTAAAGCCGGCGAAGAACGCGTTCTGAACCTGACCTTCCCGGAGGACTACCAGAACCTCGACCTGGCTGGCAAAACCGCTGAGTTCACCGTTACCGTGAACACCGTTTCCGAGCCAAAACTGCCAGAGCTGAACGAAGAATTCTTCGCTCAATTCGGCATCAAGGAAACCGGCCTGGAAGGCTTCCGCACCGAAGTTCGCAAGAACATGGAGCGCGAACTGCGTCAGGCGATCAAATCCAAGGTCAAGAATCAGGTAATGGACGGTCTGCTGGCCACCAACCCGATCGAAGTGCCTAAGGCTCTGCTGTCCAACGAAGTTGACCGTCTGCGCGTGCAGGCTGTTCAACAGTTCGGTGGCAACATCAAGCCTGATCAACTGCCGGCCGAGCTGTTCGAAGAGCAAGCCAAGCGCCGCGTTGTACTGGGTCTGATCGTGGCTGAAGTGGTCAAGCAATTCGACCTCAAGCCTGACGAAGTCCGCGTTCGCGAAATGATTCAGGAAATGGCTTCGGCCTACCAGGAGCCTGAGCAGGTTGTGTCCTGGTACTACAAGAACGACCAGCAACTGAACGAAGTCCGTTCGGTTGTGCTGGAAGAACAAGTTGTGGATACTGTTCTGCAGAAGGCTAACGTGACCGACAAATCGGTCTCTTACGAAGAAGCAGTCAAGCCGGCAGAAGCTCCACAAGCCGACTGATCGCTTTTTGCGGTAAGAAGTAATCACCATAAGCCAGCCTTCGTGCTGGCTTATGTGTATTCAAGACATAACTATTTGGGAGTGACTGCAGAGCATGTTCCGTAATTCGTATATTCAGCAGAACTCTGATATCCAGGCCGCAGGCGGCCTGGTCCCGATGGTTGTCGAGCAGTCTGCTCGTGGCGAGCGCGCCTACGACATCTATTCGCGCCTGCTCAAGGAGCGAGTGATCTTTCTGGTTGGCCCGGTAGAGGACTACATGGCCAACCTGATTTGTGCGCAACTGCTGTTCCTTGAAGCGGAAAACCCGGACAAGGACATCCATCTCTATATCAACTCCCCGGGCGGTTCGGTGACGGCGGGCATGTCGATCTACGACACCATGCAGTTCATCAAGCCAAACGTGTCGACCACCTGTATTGGTCAGGCGTGCAGCATGGGCGCGTTCCTGCTGACGGCCGGTGCCCCCGGCAAGCGTTTCTGCCTGCCGAACTCGCGTGTGATGATTCACCAGCCATTGGGCGGCTTCCAGGGCCAGGCCTCGGATATCGAAATCCATGCCAAGGAAATCCTCTTCATTCGTGAGCGTCTCAACACGCTGATGGCCAAGCATAGCGGGCACACTCTTGAAGAAATCGAGCGCGACACCAACCGCGATAACTTCATGAGTGCAGAAGCCGCGCGTGACTATGGGTTGATCGATGAAGTGATCAGCCAGCGCCCCGCTTAAAATAAGCAGCTCAAAATAGGCTTGGTCGGCTGCTCCGATCACTTGCGGGCTTGAAAAAGCCCGCAATAGCCTTCATCTTGTGTTGCAAGCCTATCGGATTTGGATCGAACGAATGACTGACACCCGCAACGGCGAGGACAACGGCAAGCTGCTCTATTGCTCCTTCTGTGGCAAAAGCCAGCATGAAGTGCGTAAGTTGATTGCCGGCCCCTCGGTCTTTATTTGCGACGAGTGCGTCGACCTGTGCAACGACATCATCCGTGAGGAGGTGCAGGAAGCCCAGGCCGAGAGCAGCGCGCATAAATTGCCTTCGCCTAAAGAAATCAGCGGCATCCTTGATCAGTACGTGATTGGTCAGGAGCGTGCGAAGAAGGTTCTGGCCGTAGCGGTGTACAACCACTACAAGCGCCTCAACCAGCGTGACAAAAAGAATGACGACGTCGAACTCGGCAAAAGCAACATCTTGCTGATCGGCCCGACAGGCTCGGGTAAAACCCTGCTTGCCGAAACACTGGCTCGTTTGCTGAACGTTCCGTTCACCATCGCCGACGCAACCACCCTCACCGAGGCGGGTTATGTAGGTGAAGATGTCGAGAACATTATTCAGAAGCTGCTGCAGAAGTGTGATTACGACGTAGAAAAAGCCCAGATGGGCATTGTCTACATCGATGAGATCGACAAGATCTCGCGCAAGTCTGACAACCCGTCGATCACCCGGGACGTTTCCGGTGAAGGCGTGCAGCAGGCCTTGCTCAAGTTGATCGAAGGCACGGTCGCTTCCGTTCCGCCACAAGGTGGTCGCAAGCATCCGCAGCAGGAATTCCTGCAGGTCGATACCCGTAACATCCTGTTCATCTGCGGTGGTGCGTTCTCCGGTTTGGAGAAAGTCATTCAAAACCGTTCCACCAAGGGTGGCATCGGTTTCAACGCAGAAGTGCGCAGCAAGGAAGAAGGCAAGAAGGTCGGTGAATCCCTGCGTGAAGTCGAGCCTGACGATCTGGTCAAGTTTGGTCTGATCCCGGAGTTCGTCGGTCGTCTGCCGGTACTTGCCACGCTGGACGAGCTTGATGAAGCTGCTTTGATGCAGATCCTCACCGAGCCGAAAAATGCTCTGACCAAGCAATACGCCAAGCTGTTCGAGATGGAAGGCGTGGACCTGGAATTCCGGGCCGACGCACTGAAATCGGTCGCCAAACGTGCCCTGGAACGCAAAACCGGTGCCCGTGGACTGCGCTCGATTCTCGAAGGTGTATTGCTCGACACTATGTATGAAATCCCCTCGCAGTCCGAGGTGAGTAAAGTAGTGATCGATGAAAGCGTTATCGAAGGCAAATCCAAGCCACTGTATATCTACGAAAACAGTGAGCCGACTGCCAAGGCCGCGCCAGACGCTTAAGCGTCACGCTGCTGGAATAAAGAAGGGGCCTTCGGGCCCCTTTTCTTTTGTAGGAGTTGCCGAAGGCTGCGATCTTTTAAGCGGTTTTTTAATCCGCTTGTTTTTTTCAAGATCAGCCCCCATCTTGGTTTCAAGCTTACTTCCATCTGTTTACGGCCTTATGGCCGCCGTAGAGGCGAAATCATGAAGACAACCATCGAATTGCCTCTCCTGCCATTGCGTGATGTTGTGGTTTATCCGCACATGGTTATCCCGCTGTTCGTGGGGCGCGAGAAATCCATCGAAGCCCTCGAGGCTGCGATGACGGGCGACAAGCAGATCCTTCTGCTGGCTCAGAGAAACCCTGCTGACGACGATCCCGGTGAAGAAGCACTTTATCGCGTAGGTACCATCGCAACCGTTCTGCAACTGCTCAAGCTGCCTGACGGCACCGTCAAGGTCCTGGTCGAAGGCGAGCAGCGGGGCGCCGTAGAGCGCTTCAGCGAAGTGGACGGTCACTGCCGTGCCGAAGTCGCGCTGATTGACGAAGTCGACGCGCCGGAACGTGAATCGGAAGTGTTCGTTCGCAGCCTGCTGGCTCAGTTCGAACAATATGTACAGTTGGGCAAGAAAGTCCCGGCTGAAGTCCTGTCCTCGCTCAACAGCATCGACGAGCCAGGCCGCCTGGTCGACACCATGGCCGCACACATGGCCCTGAAGATCGAGCAGAAGCAGGAAATCCTCGAAATTATCGATTTGTCGGCCCGGGTCGAGCACGTTCTGGCGTTGCTGGATGCCGAGATCGATCTGCTGCAGGTCGAAAAACGCATTCGCGGTCGTGTCAAAAAACAAATGGAGCGCAGTCAGCGCGAGTACTACCTGAATGAGCAGATGAAGGCCATTCAGAAAGAGCTCGGCGACAGCGAGGAAGGCCACAACGAAATCGAAGAGCTGAAAAAGCGCATCGATGCCGCCGGCCTGCCCAAAGATGCCTTGGCCAAGGCCCAGGGTGAACTGAACAAGCTGAAACAAATGTCGCCAATGTCTGCGGAAGCGACAGTGGTGCGTTCGTACATCGACTGGCTGGTTCAGGTGCCGTGGAAGGCTCAGAGCAAGGTGCGTCTGGACCTTGCCCGTGCAGAAGACATTCTCGACGCCGACCACTACGGTCTGGACGAAGTCAAAGAACGCATCCTCGAATACCTCGCCGTGCAAAAGCGTGTGAAGAAGATTCGTGGTCCGGTGTTGTGCCTGGTCGGTCCTCCAGGGGTTGGTAAAACCTCCCTGGCGGAGTCGATTGCTCACGCTACCAACCGTAAATTTGTCCGTATGGCCCTCGGTGGTGTGCGCGATGAGGCGGAAATTCGTGGTCATCGCCGTACTTACATCGGTTCGATGCCAGGAAGATTGATTCAAAAGATGACAAAGGTGGGGGTTCGCAACCCGCTGTTCCTGCTCGATGAAATCGACAAAATGGGCAGCGACATGCGAGGTGACCCGGCGTCGGCGTTGCTGGAAGTGCTCGACCCCGAGCAGAACCACAATTTCAACGATCACTATCTGGAAGTCGACTACGACCTGTCCGATGTGATGTTCCTTTGCACCGCCAACTCCATGAACATTCCACCGGCGCTGCTGGACCGGATGGAAGTGATTCGTCTGCCGGGCTACACCGAAGACGAAAAGATCAACATCGCCGTCAAATACCTCTCGCCGAAGCAGATTGCGGCCAACGGCTTGAAGAAAGGCGAGCTGGAATTCGAAGCCGAAGCGATCCGCGACATCATCCGTTATTACACCCGCGAAGCCGGTGTGCGGGGGCTTGAGCGCCAGATTGCCAAGGTTTGCCGCAAGACGGTCAAAGAGCACGCACTGGAAAAACGCTTCTCGGTGAAGGTCACTGCCGAGATGCTCGAACACTTCCTGGGTGTGCGCAAATTCCGCTATGGCCTGGCTGAATCCCAGGATCAGATCGGTCAGGTGACCGGCCTGGCATGGACTCAGGTGGGTGGCGAATTGCTGACCATCGAAGCTGCCGTCGTGCCGGGCAAAGGCCAGTTGATCAAGACCGGTTCACTGGGTGATGTGATGGTCGAATCGATCACCGCAGCCCTGACCGTTGTCCGCAGCCGTGCGAAGAGCCTGGGGATCCCCCTGGACTTCCACGAGAAGCGCGACACGCACATCCATATGCCGGAAGGGGCGACCCCGAAGGACGGCCCTAGCGCTGGCGTAGGCATGTGCACGGCCCTGGTGTCGGCATTGACCGGGATTCCTGTCCGCGCAGACGTCGCCATGACCGGCGAAATCACCTTGCGTGGCCAGGTGTTGGCGATCGGCGGCTTGAAAGAAAAACTGCTCGCTGCACACCGTGGCGGAATCAAGACGGTGATCATTCCTGAAGAGAACGTACGCGATCTGAAGGAAATTCCTGACAATATCAAGCAAGATCTACAGATTAAACCGGTTAAATGGATTGACGAGGTCCTGCAAATTGCGCTGCAATACGCGCCGGAGCCCTTACCGGATGTGGCTCCTGAGATAGTTGCAAAGGATGAAAAACGCGAGTCTGACTCTAAGGAAAGAATTAGCACGCATTAGTACGCATTTGCCTGGGGGGCTTCCTTGACAGCTTTTTAGAGCCCTTGTTATAAAGCGGCTCTTAAGTGTCTGTAGGCCATTCAGCACTCGTTTTTGCTTTCACCAAAAAACTTAGAATCATACTCAAATAGATATAAGGGGACTTAGAGTGAACAAGTCGGAACTGATTGATGCTATCGCTGCATCCGCTGATATCCCGAAAGCTGCTGCTGGCCGTGCGCTGGACGCAGTAATCGAATCCGTCACTGGCGCTCTCAAGGCTGGCGACTCTGTTGTTCTGGTTGGTTTCGGTACTTTCTCCGTCACGGATCGTCCAGCTCGCATTGGTCGTAACCCGCAGACCGGTAAGACGCTGGAAATCGCAGCAGCCAAAAAACCAGGTTTCAAAGCCGGTAAAGCACTGAAAGAAGCTGTCAACTAAGTTCGATTCAGGTTTTTGCCTATCCGGGTCGGGGTCATGCCTGACCTGGCAGCGGAGCGGTAGTCCAGTCAGCACATCGCCGATCTGAGACACCGAGGGTCGCATGTTCGAACCCTCGGTCCGCTCCGTCAGTTACGAGAAGGCGCATCCTCGGATGCGCCTTTCTTCTATCCGGATTCTACCCACGCTCCACGGTTGCCTAATTTTTGAAGTTCAACCGTTTCTGGGGGACGCATGCTGCAGAATATCAGGGACAATTCACAAGGCTGGATTGCCAAGACCATTATCGGGGTCATCGTTGCACTGATGGCTTTGACCGGTTTCGACGCCATTTTCAAGGCCACGACGCACAGCAATGATGCGGCCAAGGTCAACGGCGAAGAGATCAGCCAGAACGAGCTGAGCCAGGCTGTCGACATGCAACGCCGTCAGCTGATGCAACAGCTGGGCAAGGATTTCGACGCTTCCTTGCTCGACGAAAAAATGCTGCGCGAATCGGCCCTCAAAGGCCTGATCGATCGCAAACTGCTGCTGCAAGGCGCAGAAAAATCGAAATTCGCTTTCTCCGAAGCCGCTTTGGACCAAGTGATCCTACTGACGCCTGAATTCCAGGTCGACGGCAAGTTCAGTTCTGAGCGTTTCGACCAGGTGATCCGTCAACTGGGTTACAGCCGTATGCAATTCCGCCAGATGCTGGCTCAGGAAATGCTGATCGGTCAGTTGCGCGCTGGCCTGGCGGGTAGTGGGTTTGTCACCGACGCGCAGGTCCTGGCCTTCGCCCGCCTGGAAAAACAGACTCGTGATTTCGCTTCCTTGAACATCAAGGTTGACCCGGCAGCTGTGAAGCTGACCGACGATGAGGTCAAGGCTTATTACGACGAGCACGCCAAGGAATTCATGACACCGGATCAGGTTGTCATCGATTACCTGGAGTTGAAGAAGGCTTCCTTCTTCGACGAAATCAGCGTTAAAGACGAAGACCTGCAAGCGGCCTATCAGAAAGAAACCGCCAACCTGGCCGAGCAACGCCGGGCTGCGCATATTCTGATCGAAGTGAACGACAAGGTCACCGAGGCGCAAGCCAAGGCCAAGATCGAAGAAGTTCAGGCGCGTCTGGCCAAAGGCGAGAAGTTCGAGGCTCTGGCCAAGGAGTTCTCCCAGGATCCGGGTTCGGCGAACAGCGGTGGTGACCTCGGTTACGCCGGTCCTGGTGTCTACGATCCAGCGTTCGAAAAAGCCCTGTATTCGTTGGCCAAGGATCAAGTGTCCGAGCCAATTCGTACCGACTTTGGTTTCCACCTGATCAAGCTGCTGGGTGTTGAAGCGCCGGAAGTTCCGACGTTTGCCAGCCTCAAGGACAAGCTGACCCGCGAGCTGAAAACCCAGCAGGTCGAGCAGCGTTTCGTAGAGGCGACCAAGCAACTGGAAGACTCCGCGTTCGAAGCTTCTGATCTGGCTCAGCCGGCACAGGACTTGAAACTGACTGTTCACACTTCCGCGCCGTTCGGCCGTGAAGGTGGCGAAGGTGTTGCGGCCAACCGTGCCGTGGTCACTGCTGCGTTCAGTCCGGAAGTACTGGATGAAGGTGCCAACAGCACCGCCATCGAGCTGGATCCGGAAACCGTGATCGTGCTGCGTGCCAAAGAGCACTTGAAGCCTTCGCAGTTGCCGCTGGAAAGCGTGACTGCCAGCATCCGCACGCAATTGGCCAAGGAGCACGCCAGTGCTGCCGCCAAGACCAAGGCTGATGGGCTGATCGCCAGCCTGCGCGATGGCAAGACACCGCTGGACAAGGCGATCGACGGCCAGAACTGGAAAGTCACCGCAGCAGCTACTCGTGCACAGGAAGGGGTTGACCCAACCGTGCTGCAAGCGCTGTTCCGTATGCCTAAGCCAGCCGCCAAGGACAAGCCGACGTTCAGCAGCGTGACCCTGGCCGATGGTAGCTTGGTGATCGTGCGTCTTAATGGCGTGAATGAAGCCGCAGCACCGACCGATGAAGAGAAGGCTCAATACCGTCGCTTCCTCGCTTCGCGCATTGGCCAGCAAGACTTTGCGGCCTACCGCAAACAGTTGGAAAGCGAAGCGGACGTCAAGCGTTACTGATGGCTGACTGAGTTTTGCGCTAGACAAGAACCCCGGCTGAAAGGCCGGGTTTTTTTGGAGAGAAAAAGCAAAAGATCGCAGCCTTCGGCAGCGCCCACAGGCGCGTAGGAGCTGCCGAAGGCTGCGATCTTTTGATCTTTGCTCTGTCCATCGGGAATCTGTCGCTCCCGTGCGACTTTTCCTGCATATAACGGTCAACACACCTGTAACCGTTTTAAGACACTAATCGATGCGCACCTAAGCATCGTTCTGTTGCACAATACGCCCCGGACCGTTTCCCCTCAGGATGTTCAATGTTTAAGTCAATTCCCATGCGTGTCGTCGGGCTGGCGCTGGTGCTAGTCGCTGCTGCCGGTTGTTCGTCGAAAAAAGCCGCCATCTATGAGCATGAGAACTTCGACGATTCCGGAACGTTTTCACGCAACTACCCGGTGAGCGATGCACAGACCTGCGAAGCCGCCCGTCGCGCCTTGCTCAGCCAGGGCTATATCATCACCAGCAGCGATCCGAAACTGGTCAGCGGGCACAAGAGCTTCCAGCAGACTGGCGAGACCCACATGGAGATCAGCTTCAGTGTGGTCTGTGCCGATGACGGCACCGAGGGGCACCACGCGACCATGTTCGCCAACGCCTTGCAGGACCGCTACGCGCTGAAGAAGACCAATAATTCTGCAAGTCTCGGTGTAGGCGTGTTGGGCTCGGTGTCGATGCCGATCGGCTCGTCTGATGATTCGATGGTCAAGGTCGCCAGCGAAACCGTGTCCTCGGCCAAGTTCTACGAGCGTTTCTTTACCTTGGTGGAGTTGTTCCTGCCGCCGGAAGCGAAGAAAGCGGCGCACATCGTCGAGAAGCCTAAAACCGACCTGGGCGTACCCGAAGCCAAAGCGGCACCCGCAGCACTGGTGCCAACACCAACCGCCGCACCTGCCGCAGTACCTGTAGTGGTTCCGGTTGCCGCGCCCGCCGCTGTTGAGGTTGCTCCTGCCGCTTCGGAGCCAGTCGCACCGCCGCCGGAAGCTGCGCCAATCACCCCGGCTCAAACGCCTGAGCCAGCCCCAGGCACCGAGACCATTACCCCGCCGGTGCACCCGGACAGCATGCCGGCGCCAAGCGAGCCAATCCCGGCCATGCCGTCCTCCGGCCAGTAAGCGACCCAGGCGTTGCGGGAGCGTGTGCCCCGTAACCGCCATCAAGATTGACCCATGTCAAACCAGGCCGTTGTCCTACGGACTGTATCGAAAAAATCCTCTGATAAATTCCTGACCACCTGCTACGTTTTATCAAGTAGCGGTTGAGTGTGGTGCCGGCGTCATTTTTCTTTCACGCGGGCACTTTATGCTCAAGGCGCTGGTCATTTGATCAGGCATTTTTCAAGAGCGATAGGGGACACCACGATGGACGATTATCAAGAAGAGTTGCTCGAGTATCAGGCGTTTGAACTGGATCCGCTGGAACCGGCCGAAGACGCTACCGAGCTGTAAGGCTTTACGCGGATTGGCGATGACTGCGGCGAAATTCGCCGGGTGTCTGGCCGTTCCAGCGTTTGAAGGCCCGTTGAAAGGCTTCGGCTGAGGCAAAGCCGAGTAGATAAGCGATCTCTCCGAACGCCAGTTCGGTATCGCGGATGTAGGTCATGGCCAGGTCGCGGCGCGTGTCGTTGAGAATTGCACGAAACTGCGTGCCTTCCTCGGCGAGTTTGCGACGCAAGGTCCAGGTAGGCAGCTTCAGGCGTGCCGCCACTTCTTCCAGGTCGGGTTCCCGGCCACCGTTGAGCAACGGACCCAGTAACTGAGTGATGCGTTCACGCAGGCTACGGGTGCGTGTCAGTTGCTCCAGTTCCCGTTCACATAATTGCAGCAGGTGCCGCCAGGTGCTCGGGCAATGTTGCGGGTTGCGCTGGGCGAGGCTGGCCAGGCTCAGGCGCAATTGATTGAGTTCGGCGCCGAACTGGATCGGGCAATCAAACACGTTGTAGGCTTCTCTATACTGCGGCTCTTCGAATTCGATCTCGATGCGTTCGGCCCGCAGCGGGGCAGGGCTCACGCTGGACAATTGCTGCAACCAGCCGGCGACGATCGAGTCCACCACGAAGCGGTTGTAGGCGTTGTAAGGGCTGATGGAATAGAACCGAAGCCAGGCGCCCCGGGCGTCTTCGTGAAAACTCGACTGGCCGCGATAGTTGGAGCCGTACAAGGCTTCGAAGCGAATCAGGCAGCGCGCCGCTTCCCGCACTGTCGGCGCCTGGGCCGCGGTGACACCGGCCAGGCCCGCCTGACTCAAGCGACTGAACTGACCCATGCGCAAGCCCAGTGCCGGGTCGCCGGTCAGTTGAATAGCCCCGTAGCCCAGGCGCATGTAGCGCGGGATCGAGAGCCTGGCGCCTGCTTCGCTCAGGCGGGCGGCGTCGAGGCCGTACTGGTCGAGCAAGGGCTCAGGATCGGTACCGTGGCTGCGCACAGCGTCGGCCAGGCTGTGAACAAAGCCCACTGACAGATCCCCGAGGCGCATTGGCAGCGGTTTCATTGTTTACAACCAGAGGTTCAACAGGCGCGCGCCACGGACATTGCTGTCGGCAGAGTGCTGGCCGTTGGCGCTAAGAAAGCTCTGGCCGGCGCTGCCCTTGTCCCAGAATTGCCCGCGCAGGAACACGCTGATGCCGGCGATGGCCTGGCTGCTGGGTGGCTGGGCAATCAGTGTCAGGCGATGCCAGGCCTGGCCTTCGCTCAGTTCGCCAGCCTTGAGGCTGACTGAACCTGGCGTCGACAAGCCCTTGTAACCGCGCCACGGTTTGTCCCAGGTGCCGTGCCCGACGACGAACGCCGGGACCGCCACCAGTTGCGCACCCTGTTCGTCGAGTTTGCGGTAGTTGTCCGGGTACCAACTGTCGCTGCCGATCAAGATGCCCAGGCGTCCAGCCGGGGTGTCGACAACATTGACTGTGTGATCGGTGTTGGCGGCGAGGGTGTCCTGCTCATCGAAGATCGGGTGCATTTGCCGCTGCGGCTGACCAATCGGCAAACCGTCGCGACCGAACACCACGCTGCTGTTGAACAGTGCGCCGTGACCGATTTTCAGGGTGCCGTCGATAACGCTGGGCTCAGGCAGCACGATGGAGCCGGCCACCAGCGTCACATGGAATTCTTTCGCCAACCCACCGAACAGCGCCTGGTAATCCTTGGCCATGCTTTTGGCTTTCATGCGCAGGTGAGCGTCATCGAGACGGCTGGCGCCCTTGGCACTGATCAGGGCACGGACAAACTGCAGCGGATTGCTCGCTGCCAGCCAGTTCATGGCTTCCTGAAGGGTGCTGGCCTGGTACAGCTCGTCCTTCTCGCCGCTGACCATCAGCCAGGTGCCCACATGTTCCGGCAGCACGACGATGGTTTTTTCATTCAGCAGGCCCTGGTCCCGGGCTTTTTGCAGATAGGCCGCGAGCTTGCGGTGCAAGCGCTCGGGGCTCTGGTAATCAGTGGGGAACAGCTCGGGCTGGATGCCCAGCAGGTTGCCGCGATCTGCCGGCATCCCTTGATCGACCGCCAGATTGATCCGTAGGTCCGACAGGTAATGACCCACCGGGCGGTCCGCGGCCCACATGGCGTAGGTCGTGAGGGCGGCGATCAACGCCATGGAAAATGTCAGGTACAGAAGTTTACGCATGGGAAAGCAGTCAACGGCCGTGTGCGGGACATGGCTTTTCATTTGGATTTGGATCGAGGATAAAGGGAATCAACGGGTTAGTGGGCAATTTTCTGATTTCTATAGTTTATTTTTCGCTTGCGGCTGAATATCCGTGTCGCAAAACAGAATGAGTGAAATGAGCCATAACCTGAAAGCCGGTAGCTGCCAGCTCAAGTGTGGACCGGCAAAAATCTGCGCGGCGTCATTGAAGCGGGCATAGCGAGTTTGCCGCCATCACTGAGGAATGACTGTTGCTCGACATCGGCAACATGGATCAACAAGTTGCCGGCTGACAATTCAGGTGCTTGCATATTGCGTCAAAAGTGGCCAGTCGAAACCCCTTTGCCTTGCCTTGTTTCAATCGCAAGAGGTTTGCACCGGTGGCGATGCTGCTCTGTTTGAGCAGCTAAGACGTGACAGAACACCGGCCAAGTGGCTTGAACGTCAACCGCCGATGAACGGCAACGCCAAGTACAACTTGATCACGATGACATTGATGATGTCGATGAAGAACGCCCCCACCATAGGCACCACCAGAAAGGCCATTTGCGAAGGCCCGTAGCGTTGGGTCACCGCTTGCATGTTGGCGATGGCGGTGGGCGTGGCACCCAGTCCAAACCCGCAGTGCCCTGCCGCCAGTACCGCTGCATCGTAGTTACTGCCCATGACCCTGAACGTTATGAAAATGGCAAACAGCGCCATGACCAGCGTTTGCGCCGCCAGGATGATGAAGAACGGCAATGCCAGTGCGGCCAGGTCCCAGAGTTTGAGTGACATCAGGGCGATCGCCAGAAACAGCGACAAGCTGACGTTCCCCAACACCGAGACTTCACGCTCAAATACCTTATACAGGCCAAGTGCTGAAAGCCCATTGCGCAAAATCACAGCCACGAACAACACGCAAACGAACGTCGGCAGCTCTAATGCCGTGCCCTGTAGCAGGCCATTCAGGAGAGTGCCTGCTTGTAAGCTGACCGCGATCAGCGCGATGGTTTCAATCAGTGAAAAAGGTGTGATCGAGCGCTCTTTATTCGGCTGTTCAAAACCCTTTGGCAGAACCGGCACTTCTTGCACGAGGCCGGGTGTCTGGACACGTTTGATCAGCAGGCGAGCAACCGGGCCACCAATCAAGCCGCCCAGTACCAGGCCAAACGTTGCAGAGGCCATCGCCAGTTCGGAGGCGGACGCCAGACCGAATTTCTCGCTGAACATCGTTCCCCACGCAGCGCCAGTACCGTGGCCGCCCGACAACGTAATCGAGCCAGTAAGCAGACCCATCAGCGGATCGAGCCCCAACGCCTTCGCGAGCCCGATGCCCATGGCATTCTGGACGACCAGTAGCCCGGTGACCGCCAGTAGGAAAATCCCCACGACGCGTCCGCCTTTCCTCAGGCTGGCGAAGTCTGCACTCAAGCCAATGGTGGCAAAAAACGCCAGCATCAAGGGCGTTTGCAGTGATGTATCGAAGCGGACCTCAATATCAAAGATTCGCAAAGCCAGGAGCAGTAAGGCAACCACCAGGCCGCCGGCGACAGGTTCAGGGATGTTATAGGTGCGTAAGAATCCGACACGTGCGACCAGCCCGCGCCCCAGCAACAGCACTAAAGAGGCGGCCACAAGTGTTCCATAAAAATCGAGCTGAACCATCGGGATATTCCTGGGTATACATTCAGGGGCGGACTTTTTACCTGGACACGCCTCTTGAACAGGTTGATTCGTCTCAACCCTGATTGCTTTTGAGATTCAGGCGACCGTCAATGGCCTGCCAAACAGATCGAAACGTTTCTTGATATATGTTGCCGGGCGCGACTTTATCAATCTCCAAGTCTCATTACAAAGTTCATAGACGATCCAGACGCTGTGCAGTTGTGTCTAAAAGTGTATGCGGGGGGCACGAATGATTTTTATCTAAATCTGACAAAAGACGCCATGAGCCACGTCTGGATTGCTGAGTGAGCATTGCGTCGATTGATCGTAAGGTGAAAAATTTGGAAAATATGTAACAAATTTAATGTTTTGGTGGCGGGTGTGCGGGTTTATTTAATGGGTCGGGTAAGTCCGCTCACAGGCCAGATTGAGAACGCATACGGCCAGGTCGAATCTGTACCAGAAAAAACCACTGTGCTTTTAAGACAAATCTTATAAGTGTAGATGTGCATCTGCTTTACATTTCTTATTTGCGAAATTGTCTTGGTCGAAAATACACCAGGTTATGCATCTAGTTGATTCTGGCGTGGCGTGACTCGTTGCTGGCTGGATATCGCGTAAGTGTCTAAACGAAGGTTTAAGCGGCCTCTATCGATGCAGTTTGTTTTGCAGGGGAAAGTGTTGGTTTTGTTTGTCTAATTATTACTGGGGGCGCAGTCCATGAAAAAAACAATGCTGAAAACCACTCTGGGTCTCGCCTTGAGCTTCGCATCCACCCAGCTCTTAGCCGCAGGGTTTGCCCTTAATGAACAAAGCATCAGTGGGATGGGCACCGGCTTCGCCGGGCGCTCGTCGGCTGCCGACGATGCCAGTACGGTGTTCGGTAACCCTGCGGGCATGTCGCGCCTCAAACGCGAACAAGTCACAGGTGGTGCCACCCTGATCGATGCGCATTCTGATATCAGCCATGCCAGCGCCAGCCCGAACGGCGGCACCAACAAAGGCGACATGGTTCCTTTAATTGCGGTGCCGATGGGCTTCTACGTCAAGCCTGTCAATGAGCAATGGGCTGTCGGTGTGGGCGTGTATGCACCCTTTGGCCTGGTCGCCGACTACGAAAACGGTTTTGCCGGAAAATACTTTGGCAGCAAGAGCGAAGTGCAGGTCATCACGTTACAGCCAACCGTCAGCTACGCCTTCAACGACAAGCTTTCCATCGGCTTTGGTCCGACTTTCAACCATATCGAAGGGACCCTGGAGTCCAAGCTCTCGCTCACCCAAGCCGCACCGGATGGCGACGTGCATATCAAAGGCAGTGACACGGCATTGGGCTACAACTTCGGGATTCTGGCCCAGTTGACCGACAGCACGCGCGTCGGCCTGACCTATCACTCGAAAGTGGAATACAAGCTGGAAGGCCACACCAAGGTCAGCTACGGCCTGCTGGCAATGGCGGGCCAGAACACCGATCAGAAGTACGATGCCTCTCTGGAGGTGACCACGCCGGAGTCGGTGGACTTTTCGGTGACTCACGCACTCAATGACCAGTGGACCTTGTATGCAGGCAGCACCTGGACCCGCTGGAGCCGCCTGAAAGAAATCAGCGTCAAGAACAGCGGCGTGCCTGGCGCTCTGGCAGGGCAGTTTGGCGAAATCACCGAAAATCAAAACTGGCATGACACCTGGGCTCACGCCATCGGTGCTTCGTACCAGTTGAACAAGCAATGGGTGCTGCGCACCGGTCTGTCGATTGACCAGTCGCCGACCAATAACGCCGACCGCTCCCCACGCATTCCTACGGGCGATCGCAAAATCCTCAGTCTTGGTGCTGGCTGGAGCCCGACCGACGACCTGACCATCGACGTCGCTTACTCCTATCTCAAGGAGGAGTCGGTCAAGGTCAACAACCGTAACGAGCGTGGCCAAGCCTACAACGCCGAGTATCAAAACCGGGCGAATGGTTTTGGTGTGGGCGCCACTTATCGTTTCTGATTTATGACGCTCTGAATAGGGCGCTAATTAAACACCAAACAGCCCCCGTTCTCTTGCGTTGAGGCGAGGGCTTTTTTTTGTGGTGGGTAGCATGCGAGCAACGCGGCTCGGCTACAGGCCTGCGCGAAATCTACTGTCGGGTGACTGCGCCAACGTGAGTAATTCTTCAATGATCAGCCGGACAGACCCCGCAGTTCTAAGAGTTTATCCGCCCTGCAGTCCGGTTGGCTGGCAGCCTGACGATCACTCACGTAAACGTCGCTTGGCCACGCTCGTTTGACGCACAAAGAAACGCCCCACAACGGGTTCTTGCCTGGATAGAAGGACCCTTTTTCATCACCGCCAGACATGATCCGCATCACAGCTCCAGCTTGTAGCCCACGCCGTAGATCGAGCGAATCGGATCATCACCGGGGCTGGCATCGTCCAGTTTACGTCGCAAGTTGCGGATGTGACTGTCCACGGTCCGGTCGGTGACGACGCGGTGATCGAAGTACAGTTTGTCGAGCAATTGATCCCTGGAAAATACCCGTCCCGCAGCGTCGCTCAGCGTCTTGAGCAGGCGCAGTTCAACCGGTGTCAGGTCAAGATCGATGCCGTCGAACGACGCACTGTAGCGCGCCTCATCGATGCGCAGGCGCACCGTCGCGGGTTCTTTCAGCAACGGACCACGGCGTAGAATAGCCTTGACCCGAGCCATGACTTCCCGAGGGCTGAAGGGTTTGCAGATGTAGTCATCGGCGCCCAGCTCCAATCCAAGCAAGCGGTCGATTTCCTCTACCCGAGCGGTGATCATGATCACCGGCACGGCGCTGAAAGTACGCAGCTCACGACAGACTTCCAGGTCATCGCGTCCCGGCAGCATCAGGTCCAGGAGGATCAGTCGCGGGTTGAATGCCTGCACGGCCGACACCACGTCCAGACCGTTGTCCACGCAATGCACGGTGTAGCCGTCGCTGACCAGGTAATCACGCAATAGCGCCGCCAGTTTGGGTTCGTCTTCGACCACCAGGATCGGCACGTCTTGGCTCATGGGTTTCAGTGTCCATAGGGTAAGTGGATGATCAGCCAAAGGCCGCCCAAGGGCGAAGGCATTGCGCTGATCTGGCCGCCGTGGGCTTCGACGATGTTGCGACAGATCGCCAGGCCCAGGCCTGCGCCACCGTAGGCCCGGTTACGTGACGCATCACCCCGGTAGAAGCGCTCGAACAGGCGCGGCAAGTGCTCGGGGGCCACGCCGGGACCGGTGTCGAAAAAATCGATGGTCAGTACCTTGGGCGTCGGTATCAGACTGATTTGCACACCGCCACCCGCCGCGGTGTAGCGCATGGTGTTTTCCAGCAAATTGCTGAACAGCTGCTGCAAGCGGTCGGCGTCGACTTCAAGCACATAAGGCTTGGCCGGCAGTTTCAGCTCCATGCTCAAGCCGCAGGCCTGACTTCGCTCGCGGAACATTTCAATGCTCTCGCTGAGCAGCGCGCCGACATCACATTTGCTTTTGCGGTAGGCGAGGGCGCCAACCTCTGCCAGGGACAGCCTCGTAAAGGTCCTCGATCAGTTTGCCGAGCCTGCCGACTTCGCTTTGCAGCGAACTCAGGGCGGTGCTGTCGAGGGCGCGCACGCCGTCTTCGAGCGCTTCCAGTTCACCGCGCAAAATGGCTAAAGGTGTGCGCAGCTCATGGGAAATGTCAGCCATGAAATCGCGGCGCATGCGTTCGTTACGTTCCAGGGTATGGGCCAATTGGTTGAAGTCCCGTGCCAGTTGCCCGACCTCATCCTGAGCGGCGACCGACACTCGGCAGCTGTACTCGCCGACAGCCAGCCTATGGGTGGCAGCCGCCACGCGCTTGACCGGGCCGAGCAGTGTCCGGGAAATCCACCAGGCAATCAGCGTGGCCAACAGCAAGGAGCCAACGCCGACGATCAGGCTGGTATGGAGCTGATAGCGGCGGAAGATTTCCCCGCCGCCCTCTGAAACGCTTTGGAACGGTGCGAGGGTCACCCAGCCCACTGTTTTCCCTTCGAAGACGATGGGCCGGGTGATCGCGTCGTCAGTGGTTTTCTTGTAACCGGCTACTCGGTTCTTTTGCGCATCGAGCAGGGCCGTGCGAAACAGAGCGCCGGTAGATTCCGGCATGATCGCATCTTCTTTTGGCACATCCAGCGGGAAGTCGACACCGGGAATGGGCCGCATCAAATCGAACAGCCGGCGTGGATCCTCTCGCATTGCATCCCAACTGCCTTCCTGGCCGTAAAACTCGGCCAACCGGGGCAACGCTTTTTCCAGACGTGTAATCCCCTGATCATTGAGGTAACCAATAAAGCCGCGTTGAAAACTCCAGCCGGTGGCAACGCTCATGGCAAGGATGACCAGCAACACACTGGCGAACACCGCGGCGAACAATTTGGTGGAAATACTCAGCTTCATGAGGACGCACAAGTCGTGGGATGTGTGCCATTTAGGCCTTCTGGTGCGCAGGATTCAAGGGCGCACGGCAATCTTCAATTTTCCTGCACATTTGCCACTCAACATGGTGTCAGGCCAAAGCCTTCCCTTTGTTGCAGAGGCACTAATGTCGATAAAAATCATTACCCGGTTTCGAGTGACCTGTGTGTGCGTCATGACGCTGATTGCAGTTTCACTCTTGAGCGGCTGTTCATCGGACAAAGAGCCTGTCGCTGCCAGTGTGCCCGAGGTCAGCGTGGTCACCATCAAGGCGCAAAGCCAGGTGCTGCGCACTGAGCTGGCCGGCCGAACCCAGGCCTTTATGGTGGCCCAGGTGCGTCCGCAAGTGGGCGGTCTGGTGCTGCGCCGCTTGTTTGTCGAAGGCAGTGAAGTCAAAGCCGGGCAGGTGTTGTACGAGCTGGATGCGGCGCCTTATCGTGCCGCCGTGGCTCAGTCCGAAGCGTCGCTGGCCAAGTCCCGCGCGAGCCTTAAGGCCGCGCAGGTCACCGCAAAACGTACCGCTGAACTGGCGAAGTTCGAGGCCATCAGTCGCCAGGACAATGACGATGCCCAAGCCAGCGTGCAGACGGCCGCGGCGGACGTGAAACTGGCCGAGGCGGCGCTGCAGATCGCCCGGATCAACCTGACCTACACTCGCATTGTTGCGCCGATTTCCGGGCGCATAGAAACCTCCACCATCACCCCCGGAGCACTGGTTGTAGCCAACCAGGAGAAGGTGCTGACCACCATTCAACAACTTGATCCGCTCTACGTCGATGTCACCCAATCCACCACCGAGCTGTTGCGTTTACAGCGCGAATTGGCGGCCGGCACCCTGCGTAGCGCCGCTGATGGAGAGGTGGACATGGCGCTACGACTGGAAGACGGCAGCCTTTACAGCCATACCGGGCGTTTGAAGTTCAGCGGCGCCCGCGTTAATGAGAGTACCGGCACCGTCACTTTGCGCGCCGAGATCGCCAACCCCGAGCGGCAACTGTTGCCGGGCATGTACGTGCGCGGTGTGCTGGAACAGGCTCGGGATGACCATGCGATTCTGGTGCCGCAACAAGCGGTGACCCGCGCGGCCAGCGGCACCACCTCGGTGTTGCTGGTGGTGGACGGCAAGATCGAGCAACGGCAAATCAGCGTCGGCAGGGCCGTGGACCATCAGTGGTGGGTGACTTCAGGACTGGCGGTTGGCGAACAGGTGGTTGTTGAGGGCGGGCAGAACGTGCGGCCCGGCAACCAGGTATCGGTCGTGGATAACGCCGCCCCGCAAGTTGCTATGACGAGGCAGGGCTGAGCATGGCGCATTTTTTCATTGATCGACCGATTTTTGCCTGGGTCATCGCCATCGTCATCATGTTGGGCGGCGCCCTGTCCATCAGCCAGTTGCCCCTGGAGCAATACCCGGACATCGCCCCGCCCGGTGTGCGCATCGTCGCGACCTACACCGGTGCCTCGGCAAAAACCGTCGAAGACTCCGTCACGCAGATCATCGAACAGAAGATGACCGGGCTGGATAACCTGCTGTACATGGCATCCTCCAGCAGCTCGGCGGGCACCGCGAATATCACCCTGACGTTCGCACCCGGCACCGACCCGGATGTGGCGCAGATGCAGGTGCAGAACAAATTGCAGCAGGCTCAATCGCGCCTGCCACAATCGGTGCAAGCCCAAGGATTGACCGTGCGCAAGGGCAGTGCCGACTTCTTGATGATGGTGGCGCTGAAGTCTTCGAACAGTCAGGTGTCCAGCAACGAAATTGGCGACTACATCGACAGCTCCCTGCTTGACTCACTCAGTCGCGTCAACGGCGTGGGCGAGGTGATGTTGCTCGGGTCCGGGTTTGCCATGCGTATCTGGCTGGATCCGGCCAAACTGGCCAAGTACGCATTGATGCCCTCGGATGTCAGCGCCGCGTTGCAGGCACAAAATACTGAAGTTTCCGCCGGGCAGTTGGGAGCGATGCCGGCGGTGGCGGGGCAACAGTTGAACGCCACGATCACCGCTCGCAACAAATTGCAGACCATGGAGGAGTTTCGCAACGTGGTGGTCAAGTCGACGGGTGATGGCGCGCTTGTGCTGCTCAGCGATGTAGCACGGGTCGAGGTCGGTGCCGAAAGCTATGACGTGATCACCACCCTCAATGGCCAGCCCGCGGCGTCCATGGGCGTGACTTTGGCCACCGGGGCCAACGCGCTGGAGGTCGGCCATGCGGTGAAAGCCAAACTGGCTGAGATGGCGCCGTTTTTCCCCAGTGAACTGAGCCTTGAAGCCGTTGTGGCTTATGACACCACGCCATTTGTCAGCCTGTCGATCAAGGAGGTCGTGAAGTCGTTGGGCGAAGCCATCGTGCTGGTGGTGCTGATCATGTACCTGTTTCTGCAGAACGTGCGGGCGACGCTGATCCCGACCATTACCGTACCGGTGGTGTTGTTGGGGACCTTCGGGGTGCTGGCGCTGTTGGGGTATTCGATCAACACGCTGACCATGTTTGCCATGGTGCTGGCCATCGGGTTGTTGGTGGACGACGCGATTGTGGTGGTGGAGAACGTCGAGCGGGTCATGGCTGAAAAGGCCGTGTCGGCCCTGGAGGCAACGCGCGAGTCCATGGACGAAATCACGGGCGCGCTGGTGGGTATCGCCCTGGTGTTGTCGGCGGTGTTCATTCCCATGGCGTTTTTCAGTGGTTCCACGGGGATCATTTATCGGCAGTTTTCGGTGACCATCGTCGTCGCCATGCTCTTGTCCGTACTGGTCGCCATGACCCTGACTCCGGCGCTGTGCGCCACGTTGCTACGCCCCGGCGATGTTAACCATGGTGCCCGGGGCGGGTTCTTTGGCTGGTTCAACCGTATGTTTGCGCGCAATACCGAACGCTACGAGGGCGGTGTGGCAAAACTTCTCAAGCGCAAACGCTCGGGAATGCTGGTGTACGGTTTGATCACCGTAGCGATGGCGGTGGTCTACCTGCAATTGCCGACAAGTTTTCTGCCGGATGAGGACCAGGGCACGCTGATGGCCCAGATCAAGTTGCCGGAGGGCGGGACCAATGTCCGCATGGATGAGGCCATGCGACAGTTCGAGGCGTACATGCTGGTACAGCCGGAAGTCGAGGCGGTGATCGGCCTTGCGGGCATGGGGATCGGCGGCAAGGGGCAAAGCACCGGGCGGGCGTTTATCAAACTGCGGGACTGGAGCGAGCGTACTGGCCCGGGCCAGGATTCGGCGTCTATTGCTCGGCGTGCCAGCCTGGCGATGTCCAGCGTGCGCGACGCCAGTATCTTTGTCAGCTTGCCACCGGCCATCCGTGGTCTGGGGCAGAGTTCCGGCTTCGACTTGCAACTCAAGGACCTTGGCGGGTTGGGGCACGATGAGCTGGTCAAGGCGCGCGACGAGTTCGTTCGTCTGGCCAACCAGAGCCCGTTGCTGCAACGGGTGCGCAGCAATGGGCTCAACGATACGCCGCAGCTGCGGGTCAATATCGATGATCGCAAGGCCGGTGCCTTGAGCCTATCCACCAGCGATATCAACAACACCTTGTCCGCAGCGCTTGGGGGGAACTACGTCAACGATTACCTCAATGAGGGACGGGTCAAACGGGTGTACATCCAGGGCGAGGCCGAGGCGCGGATGCAGGTCCAGGACCTGGACCGCTGGTTTGTGCGCAACAGCCTGGGAGAAATGGTGCCGTTTTCCTCCTTTGCCAGCGCCACCTGGAGCTATGGCTCGCCGCAACTGGAACGCTACAACGGTAGCGCGGCCCTGGGACTGGTAGGTGATCCGGCACCGGGCGTCAGCTCGGGCGAGGCCATGGCCGAGGTAGAAGCGATCATCAAGCAATTGCCCGAAGGCATTGGTCATGAGTGGAGTGGGCAGTCCTATCAGGAGCGCCAGGCCGGTTCCCAGGCACCCTTGCTGTACGCGGTGTCCATTGTATTTGTGTTCTTGTGCCTGGCGGCGCTGTATGAGAGTTGGTCGGTACCGTTCTCGGTGATATTGGTCGTGCCATTGGGGGTGATTGGTACAGTGCTGGCGATCCGGGCGACGGGGCTTTCAAACGATGTGTATTTCCAGGTGGGGTTGCTGACCACCGTCGGCCTGGCGGCCAAGAACGCGATCCTGATCGTCGAATTCGCCAAGCATCTGCAGGAACAGGGGCAAAGTTTGGTCGACGCTACCCTCACTGCCGCGCGCTTGCGTTTGCGCCCGATTCTGATGACGTCGCTGGCGTTCATGTTCGGCGTTCTGCCACTGGCCTTGAGCAGTGGTGCAGGTTCGGCAGGGCGGCAGGCTATTGGTATCGGTGTGCTGGGCGGGATGTTCAGTGCGACGTTGCTGGGGGTGTTTTTTGTGCCGCTGTTTTTTGTGCTGATTCGTGGGCGGTTTACCAGGAAGGTCTGAACGCCTCGGATCAGGGTCAAAGGCGGGCGCGAGCCTTGCCCCTCGGACACGGGGGGGAGGGCGCATACCGGCGCGTGCCAAGAGCTGCTGCACATTTTGATCATTAATTTGTCACTTACAGTCATTGAGCGACAGCGACGTGACTCTTAGTCTGTCCAACATGACTGACGGGGGCCGAAGAGCTCCTGCACTTTTTCCGTGATCGCTTGATGTGGAGTTACCGATGGCCGCCGCTCACTACCCGCACCTGTTGGCCCCGCTGGACCTGGGTTTTACCACGTTGCGCAACCGCACCCTGATGGGCTCGATGCACACCGGTCTTGAGGAAAAGCCCGGTGGCTTCGAGCGCATGGCGGCGTATTTTGCCGAGCGCGCCCGGGGCGGCGTTGGCCTGATGGTCACCGGCGGTATCGGCCCGAACGATGAGGGTGGCGTGTATTCCGGCGCGGCCAAGTTGACCACCGAGGAAGAAGCCCTCAAGCACCAGATCGTCACCCGCGCGGTGCACGAGGCGGGCGGCAAGATCTGCATGCAGATCCTTCACGCCGGTCGTTATGCCTACAGCCCAAAGCAAGTCGCACCCAGCGCGATCCAGGCACCGATCAACCCGTTCAAGCCCAAAGAGCTGGACGAGGAAGGCATCGAGAAGCAGATCAGCGATTTCGTGACGTGCTCGGTACTGGCGCAAACTGCCGAGTACGACGGCGTCGAGATCATGGGTTCCGAAGGTTATTTCATTAACCAGTTCCTCGCGGCCCACACCAACCACCGCACCGACCGTTGGGGTGGCAGCTACGAAAACCGCATGCGCCTGCCGGTGGAAATCGTCCGTCGCGTACGTGAAGCAGTCGGTCCGAACTTCATCATTATTTTCCGCCTGTCGATGCTTGACCTGGTGGAAGGTGGCAGCAGTTGGGAAGAAATCGTCACCCTGGCCAAAGCCATCGAGCAAGCCGGTGCGACCATCATCAACACCGGCATTGGCTGGCACGAAGCGCGGATTCCAACCATCGCCACCAAGGTGCCGCGAGGGGCGTTCAGCAAGGTTACGGCCAAGCTGCGCGGTTCGGTGAACATTCCGCTGATCACCACCAACCGTATCAACACCCCGGAAATCGCCGAGCAGATCCTCGCCGAAGGCGATGCCGACATGGTGTCCATGGCGCGGCCGTTCCTCGCCGACCCGGACTTCGTCAACAAGGCTGCCGCTGGCCGCGCCGATGAAATCAACACCTGCATCGGCTGCAATCAGGCCTGCCTGGACCACACCTTCGGCGGCAAGTTGACCAGTTGCCTGGTTAACCCGCGGGCCTGCCACGAAACCGAGCTCAATTACCTGCCGGTGCAGCAGATCAAGAAAATCGCCGTGGTTGGCGCCGGCCCTGCAGGCCTGTCCGCTGCAACCGTGGCCGCCGAGCGTGGCCATCAGGTGACGTTGTTCGATTCGGCCAGCGAAATCGGTGGCCAGTTCAACATCGCCAAGCGCGTGCCGGGCAAGGAAGAGTTCTTCGAAACCCTGCGCTACTTCAACCGCAAGTTGCAGACCACTCACGTCGAGGTGTGCCTGAACACTCGCGTGGACGTGGCGCAACTGGTGGCCGGCGGTTACGACGAGATCATTCTCGCCTCCGGTATTGCGCCGCGTACACCGGCAATTCCGGGCGTCGAAAACGCCAAGGTGTTGAGTTACCTGGACGTGATCCTTGAGCGTAAACCGGTGGGCAAACGCGTTGCCGTGATTGGCGCCGGTGGTATCGGTTTTGACGTCTCGGAGTTTTTGGTTCACGAAGGCGTTGCCACCAGCCTGGACCGTGAAGCGTTCTGGAAAGAGTGGGGCATCGACACGCATCTGGAAGCACGTGGCGGCGTGGCCGGCATCAAGGCCCAGCCCCATGCGCCGGCCCGCGAGGTGTTCCTGCTGCAACGCAAGACGTCCAAGGTCGGCGACGGTCTGGGCAAGACCACTGGCTGGATTCACCGGACCGGTTTGAAGAACAAACAGGTGCAGATGCTTAACAGCGTTGAATACCTGAAGATCGACGACGAAGGCCTGCACATCCGCATCGGCGAAACCGGCGAGCCGCAAGTGCTGGCGGTGGATAACGTCGTGATCTGCGCCGGGCAGGACCCGTTGCGCGAGTTGCAGGACGGTCTGGTGGCGGCCGGGCAGAACGTGCATTTGATTGGTGGCGCGGACGTGGCGGCGGAACTGGATGCCAAGCGGGCGATCAATCAGGGTTCGCGTCTCGCAGCCGAACTCTGAGGTTTCATAAGGTCCCCGGTAGCAGCTGTCGAGCCCCGGCGAGGCTGCGTTCGGCTGCGAAGCAGTCGTCAATCCAGCCCCTCGGTTTGTCTGCAACACCGCGGTGGTAGGTTTTACGACTGCTTCGCAGCCGAACGCAGCCTCGCTGGGGCTCGACAGCTGCTACGGGGGAGGGCTCACTGTAGACTCTTGTCTTTTGACAGACTGCGTAACGCCCATGCTTTCTCCTCCCGGCAACTGGCTACCCCAAGCCCCGCTCAACCCCCTTCATCTCGACTGGCTCACCGCAGCCGACATCCAGGTCGCCATCCTGCGCCTGGACCAAATTGACCCGCTGATCAGCGGCAACAAGTGGTTCAAGCTCATCGAACACCTCCACGCCGCAGACCACGCCGGCGCCGACGGCACCATCAGCCTCGGCGGCGCCCATTCCAATCACCTGCACGCATTGGCTGCAGCAGGCAAACGCTTCGGCTTCAACACCGTTGGCCTGCTGCGCGGTCATCCACAAGACACCCCGACCGTGAAGGATTTGCAGGACTTCGGCATGCAGTTGCACTGGCTGGGTTACGCCGGGTATCGCGCCCGGCACGACCCCGGTTTTTGGTTACCGTGGCAGGCGCAGTACCCGACACTGCAAGCGGTGCCCGAAGGTGGCGGCGGTTTGCGCGGGGCGCGGGGCTGTATGTCGCTCAGGGATCAGGTCACCGAGCAGTTGCACGGTTTGGGCTGGAGTGACTATGACGGTTGGTGGCTGGCCTGCGGAACCGGCACCACGTTGGCCGGATTAGTGTTGGCCGAGACGGGCGATCATCCGGTTTATGGCGCACTGGCGGTGCCCGATGATCATGGAGTGGCGCAGCAGGTTGAATCGATTGTGCGGGAGGGCGGATTGGCGAATCCGGCTTATGAACTGTTCGATGCCTGTCGCGGTGGATTTGCCAAGGTCGATCCGTTGTTGCTGGCGTTCATCGAACAGACCGAGCAGGCCAGCGGCATTCCCCTGGAGCCGCTGTACACCGGCAAAGCGCTATTGGCGCTCAAGCAGCAGGTCGAAATAGGGACATTCGCCAAAGGCACACGGCTGATCTTCATCCACACCGGCGGTTTGCAGGGCCGACGGGGCTTCACCTCATCACCCTGAAAAAATCATTACCCACTGTAGGAGCTGGCGAAGCCTGCGATCTTTTGATCTTGTTGTGATCGAGCCGAAATCGCTAAAGATCAAAATCAGGATCAAAAGATCGCAGGCTTCGCCAGCTCCTACAGGGGCAGGTGTTGTGTCAGTTGAACGCTTACAGGTTCGGTTCAGCTATTACGGCTCTCCCGCTTCGGCATCATCCGCAACAACGTGTTGTCCCCCACCACATAGTGGTGATACAGCCCGGCCACGGCGTGCAGGCCGATCAGCCAATATCCGATGGTGCCGCCGAGTTCATGCCAGCCCTGGATCTGCTTGGCCAGCGCCTTGTCCTCGGGGACCAGCAACGGCAGGTCGAAGCCGTAGAACATCACCTGATTGCCCTTGGCGCTGGTCACCAGCCAGCCGAGGATCGGCATGGCGATCATGAACAGGTACAACGCCCAGTGCATCATTTTGGCCAGTGTGGTCTGCCAATGCGGTGAAGCCGGGAAGATCTGCGGCGCCGGGCCCAGGCTGCGGGCGAACAAACGCAGCCACACCAGCACAAACACCGTCAGGCCCAGCAAGTAGTGCGACTCAGTGATCAGCGTTCGGCCACCACTGCCTTTGGGAAAGATCCCGCGAAATTCGATGCACGCGTAAACCAGTATCAACAAGACCAGCATCAGCCAGTGCAAGGTGATCGACACCGTGCTGTAACGTGAGTCGGAGTTCTTCCAGGGCATACGGGGGCTCTCCAGAGGTCAATGCTTAAAGTGCCGTTCTTGTGCGGCGCTGTGCTTTAACTGTAATCCTGTTTTGCCGGATTTGCCTGAGGCGATTTGCCCGTTCAATGCACTCGTTCAGCTAATTGACAACAAAAAAGCGCTCTTTTGTTGTAGGAGCGAGCGATGCGGCAACCCGACTTGCCCGCATCGCTCGCTCCTACAGTGAATCAGTTGGTTTGCGGCATCTCGCCTTTGGCCAGGCGCTTGTTGATATCGGCTATCACCTGCGGTAAATCGCTGATGGTGTCGATCATGTAGTGCGGGCGCGAGCCTTCGAACATTGCGTGGATACGCTTGCGCTCGCTGGCCAGTTCCTCGCTGCCGAGGGCCTGATAACCCGGGTAGTCCAGGCCCAGCGCGTTACCGGAGCAGATCAGCGCCACGGTCCACATGCCGGCGCGGCGACCTTCAAGAATGCCTGGCACGGTGTCGTCGATCTTCACGCAGGCGGCGACATCGTCGATCCCCAGGGCGATCACGTTGGCCAGGGCCTGAGCCGGCCATGGGCGGCCGTTCGGCACTTCGTCGGTGGCGACCACGTGATCGGCGACGTAACCCTTGGTAGCGGCCAGTTCCACCACTTTGTCCATGACCTGTTTCGGGTAGCCGGAGCAGGAGCCGATCTTGATCCCTTGCCGGCGCAGATTGGCGATGGTCTCCAGGGCCCCAGGGATCAGCGCCGAGTGCTCGGCGATTTTTTCGATTTGCAGCGGCATGAAGCGCTTATAGATGGCGGTGACGTCATCGTCGGTCGGTGTGCGGCCGAACGCCTTGCGATAACGCTCGGCGACTTGCGGTTGATCGCACAGGGTGCGGATGTGGTCCCACTTGCCCATGCCCATCGGCCCGCGGGCTTCTTCAATGGACACCTGGACGTCGAATTCGGCGAAGGCTTCGACAAAAATCTGGGTCGGCGCGAACGAGCCGAAATCGACCACGGTGCCGGCCCAGTCGAGGATCGCGGCTTGGAGTTGGGTTGGGTTGGTGTAGTTCATGTCTGGAATCCTGTACTTGGGTAGGGAGAAGCCCGTAGCAGCTGTCGAGCCCCAGCGAGGCTGCGTTCGGCGGCGAAGCCGTCGCCAAACCATCCACCACGGTATTTCGGGTGGATCGCGTCGCCAGGGTTTACGACGGCTGCGCCGCCGAACGCAGCCTCGCTGGGGCTCGACAGCTGCTACGGAGCGGTGTGCGTCAGATCTCGAACACTTCCATTTCCTGCAACACTTGGGCAATCGCCGCCACGGCCGCGTGCATCTGCGGCGGGTTCACATGGCCGATGCAGCCGACACGGAAGGTTTCGACCTGGGTCAATTTGCCCGGATAAAGAATGAAACCCTTGGCCTTGACCCGTTCGTAGAATTCCTTGAACTGGTAGCGCGGGTCTTTCGGCGCGTGGAAGGTGACGATGATCGGCGCCTGGATCGCGGCGGGCAGGAAGCTGCGCAAGCCGAGTTTGGCCATGTCATCCAGCAGCACCTGGCAGTTGTTGGCGTAGCGCTGATGCCGGGCCGGCAAACCGCCTTCTTCGTGGTATTGCAGCAGGGCTTCGTGTAACGCCGCGACCACGTGGGTCGGCGGGGTGAAGCGCCATTGGCCGGTCTTGGCCATGTAGGTGTGCTGGTCGAACAAGTCCATCGCCAGCGAATGTGAGTTGCCGGCGGCAGTCGCCAGGGATTCTTTGCGAGCGAAGACGAAACCCATCCCCGGCACACCTTCCAGGCATTTGCCCGAGGCGGCGATCAGCGCGTCGAATGGCACCTGCTGCGCATCGATTGGCAGGGCGCCAAAGGAACTCATGGCGTCGATGATCAGGCGTTTGCCCTGTTGCGCAATAACCTGAGCGATTTGCGGCAGCGGGTTGAGGATGCCGGTGCTGGTTTCGCAATGAATCAGTGCGACGTGGGTGATGCCCGGATCAGCCCGCAGCAGGCGATCAACGTCAGCAGCGGTGGTCGGTTCGTCTTCGGCGGTTTCGAAGGTGCTGAACGAGCGGTCGAGCACTTCGCAGATCTTTGCCAGGCGTTTGCCGTAGGCGCCGTTGATCAGCACCAGGACTTTGCCGTCACGCGGCACCAGCGTGCCGATTGCCGCTTCGACCGCGAAGGTGCCGCTGCCTTGCAGGGGCACGCAGTGATGGCTGTCGGCACCGTTGATGATCGACAGCAGTTGCTCGCAGACGCTGGCGGTCAATTGGTTGAAGCGGTCATCCCATGAACCCCAGTCGACCATCATCGACTGACGGGTGCGGCGCGACGTGGTCAATGGGCCGGGGGTGAGTAGGATGGGTTCGGCAGTACTCATTCTCGTGTCCTCGCAATCGATGGGATGAACCTACGGGGCTTAAATTGCAATTTGCCGTCGCATCAATCAAATTGTTTATTGTTATGCCAACCATCAGTGAGAGTTATTCATGAATCTGTTCCAGCTCCGCGCCTTCGATGCGGTGGCCCGCGAGGGCAGCTTTACCCGTGCCGCCGCGCGACTGTTCATCAGCCAACCGGCGGTCACCGGGCACATCAAGGCGCTGGAGGAGCACTACCAGATCACCCTGTTGCGCCGCACCGCCCGAAGGGTGGAGTTGACGGAGGAGGGCACCAAACTGGCGGCGATCACCCGGGCGATGTTCGGCCTGGCCGAAGAGGCGCAGGTGATGCTGGAAGCCAACCGGCAATTGCTCACCGGGCGCCTGGAAGTGGCGGCGGACGGGCCGCACATGGTCATGCCGATGCTCGCCAGTTTGCGTGCGCGGTATCCGGGGATCACCGTGAACTTGCGTTTGGGCAACGCTCAGGAAACCCTGTCGGCGCTGTTGTCCGAACATGCCGACGTGGCAGTGCTGACCCAGGTTGAACCGCGCAAGGGCCTGCATCTGCAAGCCTTGAGCGAATCACGGATCTGCGCGCTGGTGCCCGCCGGCCATCCGTGGGCGCAGCGTTCGAAGGACGTGCCGCTCAAGGAACTGGACCAGGTGATCATGGTGTTGCGTGAGCCGAGTTCGATTACCCGGCGTACGTTTGATGAGGCGTGCAGTCAGGCGAAGGTCAGCCCGCGGGTGTTGCTGGAACTGGACAGCCGTGAGGCGGTGACCGAGGCTGTCGCCGCTGAGTTGGGGGTTGGCGTGGTGTCGTCAGTGGAAGTCAGCCATGACCCGCGGGTGGTGGCGGTGTCGATTATGGGCGAAGGGTTGGTTAACCGGCACATGATCGGGTGCATGGAGCGGCGGCGGGATTTGCGCTTGATTCAGGCGTTTCTCGATTTGGCGCCCAAGGGATGAGAAAACGATAAATCTCGGCGTAGGAGCTGCCGAAGGCTCGGGCCGCGTTCGGCAGCACCTACACGGGAGTATGGTCAAACCAAACTCTCACGCACCATCTCCAGAAACGTTGCCACCACCCGCCGCGAACTCTGCTTGCGCAAGCACACCAGCGTCTCGGTCAGCCGCCGTTTGCAGTCGGTAATCGGCAACGCACAAATCCGCGAATCTGCACCAAACTCCGCGGCCGACACCACCCCGACTCCAATCCCGACCACCACCGCTTCGCGCGCCGCTTCCCGGCCTTCGACCTGAATCGCCGGACGAATTCGAAACCCGGCCCCGGCCATTTCCTCTTCCAGGGGCTGGCGCGTCACCGAACCGATTTCCCGCAGTACCGGTGGCGTGTCGTCCAGGTCCGCCAGGCAGATGGACTCGCGACTCGCCCACGGATGATTGCGTGAGACGAACGCGACGAAATTCGCCGCGGCGGCGGGGAAGGCTGATAAGGGGTGAGTCACAGGGTTCTTTTAAAGCCTGACACTGACCCTGTGGCTCAATCTCTAATCCAGGTGGGCATCAGGGTATATCCGGGCGATTGACCAGCCAATCGAGCAGCAGGCCCGTGTCGCCGCGCGGTGGCGGGGTGCGGGTGCGGTGTGGGGGCAGCAGTCTTGAGCCGGTGTAAAGGATCGGTCGGTCCGGGTCGCTGTCGAGAAAACTGATGTACACGTCAGTGCCGGCAACGGGGAGCCTGGACGAGGCGTTGGACGCACCGATGGCCACCGGGAGCCAGAGGCCCGCCGGCTCCTGCGCAGGCTGTCCCGGCCACAGGCTGACCTGAATCCGGCCCTGTTTATCGAGTGCCGCCGGCTGCCCGGGCTCGCCCAGCACCTGAGCGGGTTGAAAGCCAGGAATGTTCGGCCGGGGTTGCTTGAGCGCGGGCCGGAATACCGTTGACCAGGGAATGGCGCGAAACCGGTTGCAGTAGCCGGGGACTGCAAAGGGTTTGTCTGGAGCGAGGATCGAGGGTTGTTGCCCTTGGTGCCGGATCTCGGTGAGCAGCCATTGGTCGTTGAAGCTCGCCACCGGGTGTTGCTCCACCTGCACGATGCGTCCGCTGAGCAATCCTGTCTGGTCGCTTTGTCCATGGATTTGTCGGTGTTGGCAGCGCAGCCGTTCCAGCGTCCGGCGACTGCGTTGATCGCCATGCAATTGCCCGGCAGCAGGATGCGTGCTCAACAGGTTTTTGCCGATCAGTGGATGATTGGCCGCACCAAAGCTGACGGTGGCTGAGCTTCTGTCGTGAATCAATCTCTGCGGCAGGATCAACGGCGAGTCGTGGCGTTGAAACAATTCGTGGATCGCGGCAAAGGCCGGTTCCTCAAGCGGATCGCCATGGAAAGGTGTCAGCACCGGGGCCTGGGGGAAACTCAGGCTGTCATCGGCCAGCACCAGCACATGCCCGTCGCGGCGGTGTTCAAAGTGATAGTGGATGCCTTCTTCTTCGCAGAGCCTGTGCAGCAAGGCCAGATCGGTTTCTTCGTATTGAATGCAAAAGGGCCGCACGGGATAGTGCCCGGTGCTGAGTTCAAAACGGTAGCCGTACTCGGGCAACGAGTGTTCTTCCAATAACTGACGCAAAATCGCCGGCACGTTGAGCTGATGAAATACCCGCCGGGTGCGCTGTTGTTCAAGGCGTTGCAGGTGCGGTACCAGCATCAGTCGGTAGCCTGTCCGGTGCGGGCCACGGTGCTCGTGACTGGCACTGTGCAAAATACCGTGAATGCCCTGGCCGTCACCGAGGCTCAGAAAGGCCGGTCGTTGCAGCAGTCGCTCGAGGCTCATTGCCGGGGCCAGGCCGATCACTTCGATGTCGAACCGATAGGGCTGGTTGAGGCCTTCTTGGCCGCTGAACCGTAACACCTGCCAACTCAAATCATCCTCGACCAGGGTCAGGATGAAGGGACTTTCCTTGTCGTTATGCATTGCGTGTGCTTCTGCCATGAAATTCGGGGCGCAGAGGGTACGAAACCACGGCCCTGAATAGTCATCGCAAATCGACTTTTCAGATTTTCCCTATACGCAGTGTTGAAGATGCCGATGGCATGCCGGTCAACAGGATGGAATTTTTGGTCGATTGCCGACTTTAGGCCGTATAAACTTGCGGCCATGCGTCGGCCAATAGATGTCTCGGCGCCACAGATCAAGAGAGTGAGTAATGGGCGCACAGTGGAAGGTTAAACACAAAGAAGCGGCATCCAACGCCAAGGGCAAGATCTTCGGCAAACTGGTGAAAGAAATCACCATTGCTGCGCGTAACGGCACCGATATCTCCACTAACGCACACTTGCGTCTGGTGGTTGAACAAGCGAAAAAGGCCTCGATGCCCCGCGAAACCCTGGAACGTGCGATCAAGAAAGGCTCCGGCCAGCTCGGCGAAACCGTGCAATACCATCGCGTGACCTACGAAGGCTTCGCCCCGCATCAGGTGCCGTTGATCGTTGAATGTGTGACTGACAACATCAACCGCACCGTCGCTGAAATCCGTGTGGCATTCCGCAAAGGCCAATTGGGCGCTTCCGGTTCGGTGTCCTGGGACTTCAACCACGTCGGCATGATCGAGGCGTCCCCGGACAGCCCTGACGCCGACCCCGAAATGGCCGCCATCGAAGCCGGCGCCCAGGATTTCGAGCCGGGTGAAGAAGAGGGCACGACCCTGTTCCTGACCGAGCCTGCAGACCTGGACGCGGTGCAAAAGCCCTGCCTGAGCAAGGTTTCACCGTGTTGTCGGCCAAGTTGGGCTATCAGCCGAAGAACCCGGTCAGCGGGTTGAGCGACGAGCACATGGCTGAAGTCGAAGCCTTCCTGGAAGGCCTCGATAACCACGACGACGTGCAGGACATGTTTGTCGGGTTGGCGGGTTAAGTTTTTTCAGCAAAAGTTGTGTTGTCTGTAAAAGATCGCAGCCTTCGGCAGCTCCTACAGGGGAATGGTGAACACCTGTAGGAGCTGCCGAAGGCTGCGATCTTTTTCTTCAAGACGCCGCAACAATCTCCTGCAATGCAACGACAATCTCTGAAAACCCCGGCCGCGCCAGTACATCTGGCTGACAGCAACGCTGCTCAAGGTCCTCCAGCGTCACCTGATCCACATCGCTCAATCCCGAGTCGATGCGCGCCAGCAATTCCCCCAGCAGCACCCCGAACGCCCGCACTTCGATCCGTTGCAGCGCACGCGTTTCAAGGTTGTCGGTGGTGGCGTGGAACGATGCGCCGCCGAAGTCGCCCAGCAGACAGTCACCGTGCTCGTTCCACATAATGTTGTGGCCGTAGAGGTCGCCGTGGGTGATGCCTTGTTCGTGCAAGTGTTCAGCCGCGCAAGCGATGCCACGGGCGATGCGCAATGCCACGTCCGCGCTGAACCGAGTGTCATCGGTGTAAACGTCACGGCTGCAGGACGCCAGGCTTGGCAATGCCGCGAGGTTGCGGTAACTCGGGTCAATCAACTGCATCACCAGTCCGGCCTGGGCTTGCGGATGGTCGACAATTCGCCCTTCGATGCGGATCAGGTTGGGGTGCAGGCCTGCGGTGATGCAGGCGTTCATTTCGTGCAGCGGCGAGCCATCGCTGGTCATTTCGCCTTTGTAGAGTTTTACCGCGACCTGAGTATCCGCTTGCCCCGGTCGTTGCCAGGTAGCGCGATGAATCACCCCCGAAGCACCTTCGCCGAGTTTGTGTTCCAGGGTCAGCGCCGACCACGGGATGCTCGGTGTGGCCTCAAGGGCGGCGGCATCGGCTTCGGTTTCCAGCGGGTTACCGGCGTAGGCCAGCCAAGTCAGGGCCGGCAGGGTCAGCAGCCACTCGGGCAGTTCGGTGAAGCGGTTGGCCGAGATGCGCAACAGTTCCAGTCGATGGCATTGAACCAGGCTTTCGGGCAATTGCTGCAAGTGGTTGCCGGCGAGCATCAGTTTTTGCATGAGCGGACGTTCACCCAACTCGGTCGGCAGTTCGCTGATGCAGTTGTCGGTCAGGATCAGCCAGCGCAGCAACGGCGGCAGGGCGGCGGCCGGCACCTGTTCGATGCGGTTGGCCCTGAAGCCGATCATGCTCAGCGCGGCGCATTGGCCCAGGCAGGCCGGCAGCTCGGTGAACTGGTTGTCCGAGCAGAACAGAATCCGCAATCGGGTCAGGCGGTGCAGGTCGTCCGGCAGGCTGCTCAAGGCGTTGCCGCTGAGGTTGAGTATCTCCAGCGAATCCGCCAGGTCGAAGATTTCCGGGGAACTTGGTCAGGCCGCAGACCAGGTCCAGACGGGTGATGCCTGCCAGCTCACCGGCTCGCAATTGTGCAAGGGTATTCATGAACGGATTCGCTATTGATCTGGAAGAAGGGCGCGGGCCACATGATAACGACTTGGGACTGTACTGGCCCTGAAAAGATCGCAGCCTTCGGCAGTTCCTGCAGGTGATTGCATTTCTCCCGTAGGAGCTGCCGAAGGCTGCGATCTTTTGATCTTGACCTACGCTTCTCGCACTTCCACCAACTGCCCCAACCGACTCCGCGTGCGCGCCAGGTCAATGGCATCCCCATCCAGACTTTCCCGCAACGAACGCTGCCCCAATAGCACCAAATGCTTGTCCTGATCGTACAAAACGTCGATCAGGTTGATAAACCGTTGCTGCGCAGCGATCGAACAATCGTTCAGGTTGGGCAGTTCATCGATGACCCAGTGATCGAAACGCCGGCACAGTTCCAGGTAATCCATCACGGCGGTGGGGTGGTCGCACAGATCGCGGAAGGTAAAACCGACGGCTCGCCCCTCGCAGTACCGCGCTGGCAGATGCCGTGTTCCGACCGGCAACGCGAGGGGCAAAGCATTTTCAGGCAGGTTCAACGCCTGACGCTGGGCTGGCGTCGCCGGCCAGACGTACCGGCCCTGGGTAAACACCTGCTGGGTATGGGTTCGTGCCTGACTGCGGTAGTCATGAGGACCGCCGACTTCCATGACTTGCATGCGCGTGTTGATCAGGTCGATCACCGGCTTGAAACGCGCGTGGTAGAGCGGGTTCGGCAGCAAGCCTTCGGGTGGGTAGTTGGAGGTCACCAGCAGCAGGACGCCGCGGCGCAGCAACGCCTTGAACAGCCGGATGATGAGCATCGCATCGCCGATGTCGTGGACGTGAAACTCGTCGAAACACAACACCCGACAATCCTGCAGTAGCTCATCAAGGGTGTTCGCCAAGGCATCGGGTTGGTCATGATGGCTGAACATGCCCTGATGCAGCTGCGCGAAAAACTCATGAAAGTGCAGGCGCTGTTTTTGCGCGAGGGGGATGGCCTGGAAAAACCGTCCAGTAGCCAGCTTTTACCGCGACCGACAGCACCGTGCAGATACAGGCCGGGCAGGTTTTTCGCCGAGCTACCCAGCAATGTCGTCGCATGCCGGGCCATGCAGTCGATCACCCGTTGCTGGCTGTGGCTGAGGGTGTAGCCCTGAGCGAGCGCCTTATGGTGAAAGTAGTCGTGGATGACTCGATGGTTGGCGTTCCCGCTGGCAGGCGACGCAATGGCTTTGCCGAGCAAACGGCGCAGCGCGGGCCAGCGTGGTGTGAGTCGCGAACGGATTGGCGGTAGAACGGCCACGATAATATCACCCCGGGATCTTCAGGCCGGCTCACCGAGCTGCGGCGGCGTAGTGTAACCAAACGGGGAATCGCCCTACCACTCGTGTTGACATAGCCATTGCATAGTTAGACAAAAAACTGCGGTTTGTACAGCTGGTTTCCCGCTGGTGCATCAGCGGTTTTCCAACAATTCGATACAACCCCCCTCCGCGCTGAGGGACCCGGCGGGCCGTATGACTGGCGAATTCCCGTTGCGTTGCTAACCTGATTTTCAGAAGTCACCCTCGCAAGGAATGAGGCCGTGAATGGAATTCGGGTATTGGCAACCTTGAGCATGATGCTTGGCACGCAAGCGCTGGCCGCAGAACTCCAGGTGGAGGTGCGCGTCGACGTGCAGCGTGGCTGTCAGTTGGTGGGGCAGCAACGCAGTGCGGGCGTCGAGCAACTGGGCGTGTTGGACTTCGGCAGCACCGCGCGGCTGGATGACCCGGCCGGACCGTTGGGCGCGGCGTTGATGAATGAGCACCTGCCGCGTCTGGAATGCAACCCCGACACGCCTTATCAATTACGCGTCGATGGCGGCCAGCACGGCGGCGTCGGCGATGTGCGTTACATGGCGGGTTCCGCCGAACACGGCAAACCTATCCCTTATCGGCTCTACCAGGACCCCGCGCGACTGATCCCGCTGGCGGTGAACGTCCCGATAAGCGGCCGCGTGCCGGATACCGGTTCCGTGGCTTTACCTTTGTACGCCCGTATCGACCGGCTGGCGGAGATTCCCCGTGTCAGCCGTTATTCAGACCTGGTAAAGGTGACTGTCACCTGGTAACAGCTGTGCAACTTGCCCCCGAAGGAATCGGGTGGCGCAGGGAAGGGGGCATTCCTCGTTGAACGTCCGGGTTTTGGCGTCCTGAGGGAGTTGGGATTGGCACGATGACAAACAAGCACTGGATGGTTATCGCCGTGGGCGTACTGTTTTTTCTCGTCGAGGATGCCCAAGCGGCGATCAGCGGGCAGATCCACGCACGGCTGGTTATCATCGCCGGTTGCGAAGTGACCAATGGCGCCAGCCCAGGCAGCCCGGTCAGCGATTTCGGCAGCCTGGATTTCGGCCAGCAAGGCCCGACCTGGACCCACCCGATCAAGGCCAGCCTCAGCGACGATGCCAGCGGCAAATTGAATGTCGCCTGCAACCCTTCGGTCACCGGGTTCACCGTCACCATCGACGGCGGCGCCCATGGTGACGGTACGACCCGGCGGCTGAGCAACGGCAGCCAGACCCTCCCTTATCAATTGTTCCTCGATGCCTCGGGCAGTCAGAGCTACAGCATCGGCCAACAACACAATTTCGCTGTGACCAGCGCTGCGCGGATACCGATCCCGGTATTTGGCTCGGTGGTGGCGAATACCCGCGCGGTTCCGGCCGGTGTCTACACCGACACCCTGACGGTGACGCTCGATTGGTAAACCCGTAGAGGACGGACGCCATGCACATGTTTGTATCAAGGATAGGTTTGTCATTGTTCAGCCTGGCGCTGGTGTCCAGCGCTCAGGCCGCGACCACCGTCACCGGGCAGATCAGTTCCACGCTGATCCTGACCAGCAGTTGCCTGGTCAACGGCACGGCGGGCAGCACGGGACTTAATTTCGGTACCGTGAACTTCGGCACCACCACCAGTTTGTTCACCGAAGCGGACGGCCAGGTGCTGGGCGGTGGTGGCGGAGCGCTGTCGGTTCAGTGCTCCAGTGGTACCTCGCCAACCATCACCGTCGGCGCGGGAAGCCATGACGCTCAGTCCACGGGTGGCAGCCGAGCGTTATACGACGGCGTCGCCAATTACGTGCCCTACGACTTCTACACCGATGCCGCTCACTCGCAACTTCTGGCCATCAACGGTGTGATCAACCTTGCAGCCAGTACCGGCCAGACGCAGGCGGTGAACATCTATGGCAAAGCCGTGGGCAAGGCGGGACTGCCGGCCGGCACCTACACCGATACCGTTGCTGTCCAACTGACCTTTTAGTGCGATGGCTCGCCATGGCTGTGCCGCGCTGCTCCTGCTCTGTGCGGGCAGTGTGCCGTTGCCGCTGGCGGCGGTGACCAGCCAGAGTTTCCAGGTCAGTGCCACGGTGACCGCCGGTTGCCTGGTGGTGGGCGGGCTGTCGGACTACGGCAGCCTCAACTTCGGCAGCCAGTCGGCCCTGGCCACCAGCACGGTGCAGGTGGCGTTGACCGGTGGCGTGCAGTTGCAATGCACGCCGGGGGTGACGCTGAACATGACGGTCGATGGCGGTCAGTACAACAGCAGCGGGCGGCACATGCAGCTCACCACCGGCAGCAACCGGGTGGCGTATTCGCTGTTTCGCGATGCGGCATTCAGCCAGAGCCTGGGGGTCGGCCAGAGCGTGCCGGTGGCCTACAGCGATGCGAACAACATCAGCCTGCCGATTTACGGTCAGGTGCAGTTGCCGGGCAATCAGCCTGGGGGGACGTACAGCGATGTGCTGCAGGTGCAGCTGTCGTGGTAATGCGGCGTTTTGAAAAGGAGCAGCACATGTGGTCACAGGTCTTGCGCTGTACGGGGCTGGCAATGGTGTTACTCGGGGCTGCCAAGGCACAGGCCGCCAGTTCGGTGTTGATCTGGCCGATTGATCCGGTGCTGGAGGCCGATCAACAGGCCAGTGCCTTGTGGCTGGAAAACCGTGGCAGCGAGACTGCAAACCTGCAAATCCGGGTGTTCGCCTGGAGCCAGAGTGGTTTCAACGACCAGTATCAGAATCAGCGCGATGTGATCGGCAGCCCGCCGGTGGCGAAGATCGAACCGGGCCAGAAACAATTGGTGCGCCTGACCCGCACCCGGAAATTCCACCGGGGCAGGAGCTGGCTTACCGCATCATCATCGACGAAATTCCCTCGGCCAAACCGCCGGCTGCTGAAGATGGCAAGACTGCGGCGGCGATCCGGTTCCAGATGCGTTATTCGGTGCCGCTGTTTGCCTACGGTGCCGGGTTGTGGAGCAAGGAAGACACCACCCGCCAGCGTGATCCCAAAGGCATCGGCTTGCCGGACCTGAGCTGGCGCACGGTGGCGGTGGACGGTCGCTCGTACGTGGAGGTGCGCAACCAGGGCGCGGTACATGCGCGATTGACCGATGTCGCGCTCAAGCAGGGCGGCCAGACCAAACCGCTGGTGGAAGGTTTGCTCGGTTATGTGTTGCCTGGCGCAATCATGCGCTGGCCCGCGCCGGGGCCGATGGCCGGCGAGCCGGCGCTGCAGGTGCGGGTGAACGGCGCGGCGCAGGTGCAGAGCATTTCCCCGTTACGGTGATCACCTGTAGGAGCAAGGCTTGCCCGCGATGGCGTCCTTGAAATCGCCATCGCGAGCAAGCTTGCTCCTACAAAAAAGGCTGCGGAGGAACCTGTCCATTGACGGACATAAAGCGCGAATGAGCCAGGGTTGGGCTCGCAGTTTCCAGTGTCCGTTGTGGGCGGCGACCTGCGCGTGTTGGCTGATGATCATCCCTCGAGCCGAGGCCGGCGACTTGCCGCCTCCGCCCAGCGGCATGGAGGCCGTGGCCGATGCACAGTTGTTTCTGGAGTTGGTGGTCAATCAGATGAATACCGGTCGAGTCGTGGCGGTGGATCAGCGGGGCGGGCGATTCTTTCTGCCAGCCACGGCGCTGCGCGACAGTGGCATGAAACTGCCGGAAAACATCAGCGCCGACGTTGACCTCGACAGCTTGCCGGGCCTGCGCAGCGAGTACGACAGTATTGGTCAAAGGCTACTGCTCAGCGTTCCGCCGGACTGGCTGCCGGAGCAATTCGTCGGCAACCGCCAAGCCTACCCGCGCACCCCGGCACTCAGCAGTTTCGGGACTTTGCTCAACTATGACCTGTACCTCAACGACACCGATGATGCCGGCACCTACCTCGCGGCATGGAACGAAGTGCGGCTATTCGACAGTTGGGGCACGCTGTCCAACACCGGGCAATATCGTCGCACCTTGTCGGGGGCGGCGCTCAGCACGTTGAACAATGGCTATCTGCGCTATGACACTACTTGGCGTTATTCCGATGACGAGCGACTGCTGACGTATGAGGCCGGGGACCTGGTCAGCGGTGCCTTGCCCTGGAGCAGTTCGGTGCGCCTCGGCGGGGTGCAGTTATCCCGCGACTTCGGTGTGCGCCCGGACCTGGTGACCTACCCGTTGCCGCAGTTTGCCGGTGAAGCTGCGGTGCCGTCCTCGGTGGACTTGTTCATCAACGGCTACAAATCCAGCAGCGCCGACCTGCAACCGGGGCCGTACACCCTGACCAATATTCCGTTCATCAACGGCGCCGGCGAAGCGGTGGTCGTCACCACCGATGCCTTGGGTCGGCAGGTCTCGACCACGGTGCCGTTCTACGTCACCAGCAGTTTGCTGCAAAAGGGCTTGAGCGATTTTTCGGTGGCCACCGGGACCTTGCGCCGGGACTATGGACTTCGGGATTTCGGCTACGGGCCCGGCGTCACGTCCGGCAGTTTGCGTTACGGCCTGAGCGACAACTTCACCCTCGAAAGCCACGCCGAAGCCTCGGACTCCCTGACCCTTGGCGGCTTGGGCGGCAACCTGCGCCTGGGTAATTTCGGCGTTCTCAATACCGCGCTCAGCCAAAGCCGGTTCGACGGCGAAAGTGGCCAGCAGCTGAGCCTCGGCTATCAGTACAGCAGCCAGCGCTACAGCTTCTCGTATCAACGACTGCAACGGCGCGACCAATATGCCGACCTGACGGTGGTCGACAGTGCTTACACGACTTTGAGCAAACGAAGCGAACAGGCAACCCTGAGCCTTAACCTTGATGCCTGGGGTAGCCTCGGCGTCGGTTATTTCGACGTGCGTGCGGCGGACGAGTCGCGCACCCGATTGCTCAACCTGACCTGGAGCAAACCGCTGTGGCGCGATACCAGTTTCTATCTGTCGGGCAACCGCGAAATCGGTGACAGCAACTGGGCGGTGCAGGCGCAACTGGTGATTCCTTTCGATCTGCACGGTAGCCTGGCCATCAGCAGCGAACGCAGCAAGACCGGGCAAACCCAGCAGCGAGTCAACTATAGCCGTGCCGTGCCCACCGAAGGCGGGGTGGGTTTCAACCTCGGTTACGCTCAGGGCGACGGGCCGGCTTATCGTCAGGCCGACCTGACCTGGCGCCTGCAATCGGTGCAATTGCAAGCCGGTGTCTACGGCACCAGCGATGCCCAAACCCGTTGGGCCGATGCCAGTGGCTCATTGGTCTGGATGGACCGCCAGTTGTTTGCGGCCAACCGGATCGACGATGCGTTTGTGGTGGTCAGCACCGACGGTTATGCGGACATTCCGGTGCGCTACGAAAACCAGTTGGTTGGCCAGACCGACCGCAACGGCCACCTGCTGGTCCCCTGGAGCAGTGCCTATTACCGCGGCAAATACGAAATCGACCCGCTGAACCTGCCGGCCAACGTGCGCAGCCCCAACGTCGAACAGCGAATCGCGGTGCGCCGTGGCAGCGGTTACCTGTTGGAGTTTGCGTTGAGTCGGATAGTCGCCGCAAGCATCGTGCTGGTGGATGCACGGCAGCGGGAATTGCCCCTGGGCAGCGGCGTCGTGCATGAGCAGAGCGGCACGCAAACCGTGGTTGGATGGGATGGACTGGTGTACCTGGAAAACCTTCAGGCGCACAACAGTCTGCGGGTGACCCTGGCCGACGGGAAGACCTGTCAGGTGCAGTTTGCCGTGGACATGAAACAGGATCAGATCCCGCTGATCGGGCCGTTGGTGTGCGAATGAAGTGCCTGGCACTGCTGGCGTTATGGCTGCCGGGGTCGGCCTGGGCGTTGTGCTCGGTGGTCAGCACCTTGCCCGTAGCGTTTGGCTCGTTGAGTTCGATTGCGGTGCGCACCACGTCGCAGTCCAGTTCCACCACCAATGCGGGGTTGAGTTGCACCGGCTCGTTGCTTTCATTGTTATCCAGTACCGACCATTTCTATGCCACGGTCACCTCCACGCAAACCGGGCTGCTCGGCCCGACGGGCGACATCATTGGCTACACGCTGTACGGCAACAACTCCACCAGTTACCCGCTGACCCGCGGTGTGGCGTTCGACTTCGCCCGTAACGGCATCATCGATGCGCTGGGATTGCTCGGCAGCGTGGTGCCGAAAACCGTGCCGATTTATCTGGGGACGACCATCGGCAGTAACGTCGCGGCAGGGATCTACAGCGAAACCCTGAGCATTGCCTGGAGCTGGAATTACTGCTCCGGCCTCGGCATTGGCAGCTTGTGCCTGGGGCGCGACATCGGCAGCGGCAACACCACCCTGACGGTCAACCTGACCGTGGCCAACGACTGTACGATCACCGCGCCGAACATCAGCTTCGGCAGCGCCCCGGTGATCAGCGCGTTCAGCGCCGTTACCGGCCAGACCATCAACCTCGCCTGCACCAAGGGCAGTGCCTACACCGTTGGCCTGAGCGATGGTCAGCAGGCGATCAGCGTCGGTGGGCGGCGGCGGATGATTTCCGGCAGTAATTACCTGGCCTACGACATCTTCAAAAGTACCGGGACCACCCGTTGGGGCAGCGTCGGCACTGCGCGCCGGGCCAGTTCCGATGCCGAGGTCAACCCCGGCAACGGTTTGGGCACGGGGAGTCAGGTCTTCAATTACAACGCCAAAATCTACACCGACCAGACCACCCCGCCAGCCGGGACTTACCTCGACAGCGTGGTGCTCGACGTAGGTTTCTAGCCGTGCACAAAACCCTGTAGGAGCTGCCGAAGGCTGCGATCTTTTGACTTTGATCTTCAACAATGCCAACTGCGCAGAAGATCAAGATCAAAAGATCGCAGCCTTCGGCAGCTCCTACACGGATTGTGCAAAGCCATGGGGTTGTGGGTGCTGCCTACTAGCGTTCGATACTCCGATTCCACCGCGCATTCCACGCCGGGCGCTGTTCATTCACCTGGTCCCAATCAATCGCAATCGCGGTCTCCAGGTACTGCTTCATCGCCTCAACCTGACCCCGCGTCTTATCCGTGGTCGGGGTGTTGGGGTTGGACGGGATCTGGTCGCCATCCTCCAGCGCAGCCGCTTGCGCGTCAGGCGTCAGCAGAAACGCCGCGAGTTTCTGCGCCAATTCCGGCTGAGTGTTGTTGGCGATCGCACATTCGGCGACGTTCAGCACCACGGCGCCTTCCCTGGGTTGCGCATATTCCACCGGCATGCCCTTGAGTTTCAGCGCCGTGACCTGGGTTGGCGTCAACGGGAACAGCGCCGCTTCATCGGTTTGCAGCATCTCGGAAATCTTCGCCGAGCTCGGGATGTACTCCAGCACGTTGCGCCCCACGCTGTTCGGCCAGGCCTTGAAGCCCGGTTCGACGTCGGTTTCGCTGCCGCCCTGAATCCGGTTGAACATCAGGAAACCATGGAGGCCGAAGGTCGAGGAGGCCATCGACTGGAACACCACTTTGTCCTTGAAGCGCGGATCAGCCATGTCCATCCACGAGGTCGGCGCGGCCCAGCCTTTTTCCTTGAACAACCGCGTGTTGTAGGCCAGTCCGGTGACCCCGAGGCTGACGGCGACGGCCTGCTCCTTGATGCGGCCCTTGGCCGGAATCTGCGCCAGGGTCGGGTTGTCTTCGAGTTTGTCGCACAAGCCCATGGAGATGGCGCGGTACATGATGCCGTCGTCGAGGAACATCACGTGCATCTGCGGATTGCCCTTGCTGGCCTGGACCTTGGCCAGGATGTCGGCGGAAGTTCCCGGCACAATCACCACTTTGACGTTGTTGGCTTTCTCGAAAACCGGCAGCACCTTGTCGGCGTAAAGCCGTTCCATGGTCCCGCCGTTCATGCCCAGGTAAAGCGTTGGTTCGGCCTGGGCCTGAGTGACCGTGAGCAGAGCGCTCATGCAGGAGAAACCGAGCAGTGCAGTGCGTTTGAGGTTATTCATTGGCGCGACCTTCCTCTATCAAGCAACGGAGATGGAGTGAAACCGGGTGATGGAAAACGCATCCAGCGACGTCTTGGCGGCGCCGCTGCAGATGATCTCGGTGAGCGCCTGGCCCACCGCCGGGCCGATCTGGAAGCCGGCGCCGGCAAAGCCAAACCCGTGTAACAGACCGGGCTGGGTACCGCTGTGCCCGATCACCGGTTGGCGATCAGGCAGATAACCCTCGGTGCCGCTCCAGGTGCGAATCGCCTGGGCGCCTTCAAGAAACGGATAGAGCTCGACTGCCTGGCGGAGAATTTCGAGCACCGCGTTCTGGCCGGGGCGGGCGCGGGCGTCGTCGAGGGCGAAACCCTGGCCACCGCCCAGCACACAGTTACCGCGGGTGACCTGGCGGGCATAGATGCCACCGCCCTCGACCCCGGTGCTGGCGTTCATCACCAGCGGCAACGGTTCGGTGACCAGCATCGCCGGGTGCCCGGCATGCATCGGTACCGCTTCGCCAAACTGTGCCGCGAGGGCGCCGGCCCAGGCCCCGGCGCAATTCAACAGCCACGGCGCGCGAAGTTCGAGGCCGGTTTGAGTGCTGACTCGAAAGTGCTGGCCGTCGTGATCCACTTGGGTGACTGCACATTGCTCATGGATTTGCGCGCCATGTCGACGCGCGGTCTGGGCAAACGCCGGGGACACCAGTCGCGGGTTGGCGTGGCCGTCGTCGGGGCAAAACGACGCGCCGACCGCTACATCACCGACCCAAGGGAAACGGGCGCGTAACTGATCCTGGTCGAGGATCTGCAAGTCGAGGCCGAAGCCCTGGCTGCTGGTGGCATAGTCCTGCAAGGCGCGCAAATCGTTGAAGCTGCGTGCCAGTTTCAGGTGACCGCTGCGTTGGTACTCACCGTCGATGCCAAGCAACTGCGGCAGTTGTGCCCAGATTTCGTGAGCCTGTTGCGACAGCGGCAGTTGCGACAACGGTCGGCCTTGACGGCGTACGCCTCCGTAGTTCACGCCACTGGAGTGGGAGCCGCAAAAGTCCCGTTCCAGCAACGCCACGCGACGGCCGGCCTTGCTCAGAAACAGCGCGGCCGAGGCGCCGACAATGCCGCCGCCAATGATGATCGCATCGACTTCGATCATGGCTCGACCTCCAGGCCAAACGGCAGCGGTTTGATTGGTGACTGAGCCCGTAGTCGACCGATGTCCGACACGGGGCGCTGGCTTTCGCAGGCAATGATTTCTGCTGCCGCCGCGCCGCACATCCGGCCTTGGCAGCGCCCCATGCCGACCCGGCAATGGGCCTTGACCCGGTTGATCTCCCAATGTCCTTCGCGCACTACCTGACGGATATTGCCGGCCAGCACCTCTTCGCAGCGGCAGACGATCAGGTCGTCGGGGGTGTTGGCGGCCCAGTCCTCGGGAAAGGCGAAGGCTTGCTCCAGCCCATTGCGGAACGTACCGATCCGTTTCAGTGATTGCTCAAGGGCGGCGGGGCGCTCTGTCGGGATCAGGTCGCCGATATCTTCGAGCAGGGCCAGTGCTGCGCGTTCGCCTGCCATTTCGGCGGCATCGGCGCCCATGATTCCAGCGCCGTCACCGGCCAGGTACACCTGCGCGACACTGCTGCGCCCGGCGTTATCACGTTGCGGCAGCCAGGCGCGGTTGAGCGGGTTCCAGGCGAATTCACAGCCGAGCAGGTCGGCGAGCTGGGTTTCGCTGCGCAGGCCGTGGGCGAAGGCGACGGCGTCGCAATTGATTTGTTGTGAGCCTTTGGCGTTACGCCAATTCAGCGATTGTACGCGCTGTTCGCCGTTGACCCGAAGAAGGCTGGCGCCCTGATGTACCGGGATGCCGTGGGCGGTCAGCCAACTGCGGTAATAAATGCCTTTGGCCAGGGTTGTCGGTTGCGACAGCAGGCCGGGCAGGGCGCGGACCTGGGCGCTGAAAGGCGAGCTGTCGAGCACCGCCATCACCTTCGCGCCGGCCTTGGCGTACTGATAGGCCACCAGGTACAGCAAGGGTCCGCTGCCGGCGAACACCACCCGTTCTCCGATGGAGCAGCCTTGGAACTTCAGCGCAATCTGCGCCGCGCCGAGGCTATAAACCCCCGGCAAGGTCCAGCCCTCTACCGGCAAAATCCGGTCAGTGGCGCCGGTGGCGACAATCACCCGGGAGAATGCCAGTCGCGTGGCGCGGCCATCCTGCAAAGTGTCGAGAGCGCCGGCCTCGGCGTTCCACACCAGGGTTTCAGGGCGGTAGTCGAGCTGTTCGCGAAGTTCGTCGAGGGTCTGATGAATCGCGCTGGCCTTGCGCGCTTCGAAGCCATAAAGCTTGACTGCCGAGCGCTTGAAATTCGCCGGCTGACGCCGATAAACCTGCCCGCCACCGCGTGCGGCTTCGTCCAGCAGGATAGGGCGCACGCCATGCGCCACCAGGGTTTGCGCTGCACGAATCCCGGCGGGGCCGGCTCCAACGATGATCACGGGATTCATATCGATCCCTCGATGTTCAAGATCAAAAGATCGCAGGCTTCGCACGTACGGCGTAGGAGCTGCCGAAGGCTGCGATCTTTTGTGCGCACCGAATAAATGACGCTCATACGCTGCGCCCCGGTTCGCGGCTGATCTGTTGGCCGGCTTCGAGCAGCGTCGAGCAGGCGCGCACCCGGCGACCATCGCCGAGGCGAACCCAGCAATCCTGGCACGCGCCCATCAGGCAGAAACCGGCGCGAGGTTGGGCACTGAAGTCACTGCCGCGCAGGTGTTCGCTGCAGGTCAACACGGCGGTCAGCACGGTATCGCCGAGCAGGCCGCTGGCAGGTTGGCCGTCGAGGGTAAAGTCCAGGGCCGGGCGGTCGCCTTCGGCCAGTCGTTTCAGCAGAGCCATGGCGCCCTCATTGTTTGCCCACCAGAACCCGATCCAGGCCATAGACCCGATCGAGCAAAATCATCGTCAAGGCGGTCAGGCCAATCACCAGTGCCGACACCGCCGCCATCATCGGATCAATGGATTCGGTGGCGTACACGTACATCCGCACCGGCAAGGTTTGCGTGGCCGGCGAAGTCACGAAAATCGACAACGTGACCTCATCGAAACTGTTGATAAACGCCAACAGCCAGCCACCCGCCACACCGGGCAGAATCATCGGCAAGGTGATTTGCCTGAACAGTGTGAAACGCCCGGCACCCAGCGATTGCGCGGCATGTTCGGCGCTGCGATCCAGACCGATCGCCGACGCCAGCACCAGCCGCAGCACATACGGCGTGATCACCAGCACATGGGCGAAGATCAGCCAGCCGAAGCTGCCATTCACGCCCATCAGCGCAAACAGACGCAGCAATGCCACGCCTAAGACCAAGTGCGGAATGATGATCGGCGACAGGAACAATCCATTGAAAAAGCCGCGTCCGGGAAACTCGAATCGGGTGATGGCCAGCGCCGCCGGCACCGCAATCAGTGTCGCCAATGTTGCAGCGCAGAACGCCAGGATCAGGCTGTTGTAGAACGCATCGACAAAGTCGGCGCGCTCGAATACCGCACGAAACCAACGCAGTGAAAAGTGTGTAGTCGGCAGGCTCAGGGTGTTTTCCGGGGTAAAGGCCACCAGGCACACCACCACCAGCGGCGCGAGCATGAACAGCACCACCAGGGTATGAAACAGCAGGGCGAAAGGACCGTTTTTGGACATGACGAGTTATCCCAATGACTTCTTGTAGCGGCCTTCGATCATCCGGTTCCACGACAGCATGATCAGCAGGTTGAGCAACAGCAGGGCCACGGCAATCGCCGCGCCCATCGGCCAGTTCAGCTCCGACAGGTACTGGTCGTAGATCAGCGTCGCGACCATTTTCAATCGACGGCCACCGAGCAATCCGGGAATGGCAAAGGAGCTGGCGGCGAGGCCGAACACGATCAAGGTGCCGGACAAGACGCCGGGCATGATTTGCGGCACCAGCACTTTGCGCATCACCGTGAGGTGGCTGGCACCGAGGGACAGCGCAGCCTGTTCGGCCGCCGGGTCGAGTTTCTGCAGCGAGGTCCAGACCGGAATGATCATGAACGGCAGCATCACGTGGACCAGCGCAATCACCACCGCGAACGGCGTGTAGAGCAACTTCATCGGTGAGCCGCCGAAGGCCTGCAGGGTCTGGTTGACCAGGCCTTCGGCACCGAGCAAGAGGCTCCAGCCAAAGGCGCGCACCACCACCGAAATCAACAGCGGCGTGAGGATCAGGATCAGGAAAATCGAGCGCCACGGTGCGCCCATGCGACTGAGGATGTAGGCCTCGGGCACGCCGATCACCACGCAGAGCAGGGTGGTCAGGGCGCTGATCCAGAACGTGCGCAGAAAGATCTCGTAGAAGTACGGATCGCCCAGCAGGCTGCTGTAGTGGTCGAGGGTGTAAGCGTTGCTGTTGATCCCCGAGCTGTAGTCGAACACGTTGAACGACAGCACCAGCGTCAGCATTAAAGGAATGACCAGCAGGCCCAGGTACAACGCCAGCGCCGGAGCCGACAATAAATACCCTTGGCGTCCCTGGCGGACGGAGGCGAGCAGACTCATGCGCACACCTCGTCGACACTCAGCACCCGCAGCAGCGCCGCGTCCCAGTCCAGGCCCACCGCCGTGCCTTCGGCCAGCGGTGCCGAGCCGTCGTTGCGGCGCACCACGCTGAGTTCGCCAAAGGGCGTCGAAACGCCGTACAACCATTGGCTGCCGAGGAAGAAGCGACTGACGATGTTGCCTTGCAAACGGCCGTGATCTTTTTCCCGTAGATCGATTTTTTCCGGGCGCAGGCTCAGAGTCAGGTCGCCGCCGCTGTGCACCTGAACCACACCCGCATCATCACGCTCGCCGGGCAGCAGATTGGCCTTGCCGACGAACCCGGAAATGAACTCGGTACGCGGGTGTTCATAAAGGGTGTAGGGCGCGTCGATCTGGGTGATGCGCCCGGCCTGCATCACGACTACTCGATCACTGATGGACAGCGCTTCGCACTGGTCGTGGGTGACCATCAGCGTGGTGATCCCGACTTCACGCTGGATGCGGCGAATCTCGAACTGCATCTCTTCGCGCAGGTTGGCGTCGAGGTTGGACAACGGCTCGTCGAGCAGCAGCACTGGCGGCTCGATCACCAAGGCCCGGGCCAATGCGACTCGCTGACGCTGACCCCCCGACAATTCCCGGGGATAGCGTTCGGCGTGCTGGTCGAGGCGCACCAGTTTCAGCACCCGAGCCACCCGTTGCTGCAACTCGGTGTTGGGCACTTTGCGCATCCGCAGGCCGAAGGCGACGTTGTCTTGCACGCTCATGTGCGGGAACAACGCGTAACTCTGGAACACTACGCCCAGGCCACGGCTGGCGGGTTTGGCGTGGGTGATGTCGCGACCGTCCAGCACGATGCGCCCGCTGCTGACCTCGACGAAGCCGGCGATCATTTGCAATGTGGTGGTTTTGCCGCAACCGGAAGGGCCGAGCAGGGAGACGAACTCGCCTTTCTCCACCGAGAGGTTGGTGGCGACGACTGCGTCGATTACGCCGTAGCGTTTACCGAGGTTTTCAAGTTGCACGAATGCCATAGCTGCGCTCCACCTGAGATTGTTATGCGCGGCCTGAAGTCGCGCTTTTTTGTATGGGCAGATACGAAAAGATGCTGCGGGGTGCGTTGGCGCTCGACTTGGGTCGGCTGCCGCTGTTGTTCGAATCGCCCCTGTATGGACGCAGAGTAGGACGAAGACTAGGATGGGCTCAATGGTCTATTTCACTGAGACGATGATTATTTTCAAATTCATTCAGTGAGTAAATTTTAAGTCGAGAAAATTAATGTCTGATTCCATTCAGCGGAATGAAAATAAAAATGAAGTCGGTGTCGGCGCGGTCTCCCGACTGTTTGCAGTGCTGCGCAGCCTGGGTGACACCGTCGAGGTCGGCGAGCGGGTGACGCAACTGGCCCAGCGCATTGGCCTGTCGCAACCGACCACCCACCGCTTGCTGCGCAGCTTGATGGACGAGGGCATGGTCGAGCAGGACGTGCGCAGTAAACGCTATCGCCTGAGCCTGGACTTTTTCGCCCTGGCCGCCCGTGCGGGCAATAACGGCAACCTGCGTGAACTGGTGCGACCGTCATTGCTGCGGTTGTCGGCGTCGCTGGGGGATTCGTTGTTTTTGCTGGCCCGCAGTGGTTTTGATGCGATCTGCCTGGACCGCAGCGAAGGACCGTTCCCGATCCGCACCTTTACCGGGGACATCGGCGGACGGGTGGCGCTGGGTGTCGGGCAGGGCAGCCTGGCGATCCTGGCGTTTTTGCCGGAGGAAGAGCGGGATACGGTGATTCACTACAACCTGCCGCGACTGAAGGATTTTCACCTGTATGACGAGGTGTTCCTGAGGTCGGAAGTCGAGAACGTGCGCAATCTGGGGTATGCCGGGCGTAACACCGGGGTATTGCAGGGCATGGCCGGGGTGGCGGTGCCGATTCTGGATCGTGACGGGCGGGCGGTGGCGGCGTTGAGTGTGGCTACGGTCAGCGATCGGTTGGGGCCGGATCGCTTGCCGACGGTGGTGGAAATGCTCAAGCGCGAAGCGGCGTTGATCGGGCCGCGGATTAATCCGTTTGATCCGTTGCTGCGCAGGCCTTCGCAGGTGTTTGGGCAGGGCTGAAAAAAGATCTCAGCCTTCGGCAGCTCCTACAGGGTTCGCGTGCTTCTGTAGGAGCTGCCGAAGGCTGCGATCTTTTGATCGTTCTAAAATTGTACGGTTTGCCTGAGCATCTGCCCCGCCGCCGTGTCGCTCGGGCTGACCATTGCATAGTTGTACCCGGCCCCCGACCAATACTCGGCCTGCAACTCCCCGTCACTGCGACTGCCCCGTGGCAGTAAGTAATTTTTCGGGCCCGGTGGCCGCACGTAAAAGCTGATTTTGTGCCCTGTAGGGTCTTCGTAAACCACCATCGCCGCCGGTCCTTGCTCGGTGCTGAGCAAGCGCCCGCTCACCGGTTTGAAGCCTGCGCCCGAAAGATCAGGCAAGCGATTGGCCTTGGTGAAGTAACGGTCGAGCCAGCCTTGCATATCGCCGTCGTCGCTGACTTTGTAGTCGGCCGGCAGGATGCCTTGCTGTGCAATCAAACGGTAAGCCTGAATCGCATCGGTCATCGGCGCCTGGGCACTGACGAGGGTCATGTCCCTAGCCTGCCAGCCACTGATTCCGCCGATGCTGACGGCGACCAGCAGCATTGCCGCGCTGGCCAGATGCCGCCGCGACTGACGTTTGAGGCGCTGGCGAATCAGTGTCGGGTCAAGTTCCGGGTTGGCCGGTTGCTGCAAGGCGCCGCCAAGGGCTGCGCGCAGTTGCTGGGCATCCTGCTGCCAGGCGCGTACCAGCGCAGAAATTTCCGCGTTGCTGGCCAGAAAAGTCTCCACCAGACGTCGGTCGGCATCGCTGAGTTGGTGATCGACGTAGGCGTGCAGATCACGCTCGCTTGGGGGCATGCTGATCATTTGAGTCTCCGCAGAGAAGGACGGGTGATTTCGCCGTCGCTGAGTTCGCGCAAGGCCTGGCGGGCGCGGGATAGGCGGGACATCACGGTGCCAGTCGGGACACAGAGAATCTCGGCGACCTCTTTATAGGTCAGGCCTTCCACCGACACCCAGAGCAGCAGCGCGCGCTGCTCGGTGCCGAGCTGGTCGAAGGCTTGCAGGGTCGATTGGGCTATCACGGTGCGCTCGGCCGATGGCTGGGAATCGTCACGGCCGGTAAAGAACTCGAGCATCCGCGCATAACGACGAGAGCGCCGGTGAGCGTCGAGAAACTGTCGATACAGAATCGAAAACAGCCAGGCACGCAGGTCGCCGTCGGGGCGTTTGTCGCTCCAACTCGACAGCGCTCGCTCCAGGCTGGCCTGGACCAGGTCGTCGGCGCTGCTGGGGTTGCGCGTCAACGACACGGCAAACCGACGCAGTCTGGGAATGATTTCTCTCAGTTGTTCGTCGATATCGTTCATGAGGTTCTGACTAGTCACTACGCTAGGGACTAGGAAGACGCCCGGCACTTGAGGTTATTCCACGTCCGTAAAAATAAATACGGCGTGATGGAATAAACCGGTTTGGGGCGCGTCTGCCTGGTTCTTCTCACTTGTGGCCGATGGCCCTGGAGTCTTTCATGGTAGATCGCTCATCACCGCCAACCGGGCCGACCCGGCCACCGCTGAGTGCCGCCAGCCTGGCATTGCGTCTGACCGGCATTGCCGTGATCGTCGCGGCAGTGGCCGGGGCTTTTGCCTACGTCAACGGCACCTTTGACCCACAGCGCCTGACGCCGAAAAAGCTGATCAATGTGCTGGAAACCAACAACGGCGTGCATCCGGGGTTTCGGCGTAACCACTCCAAAGGCGTGTGTGTGATCGGGCATTTTGAAAGCAGCGGCGAGGCGCGTAGCTACTCCACTGCTCAGGTCTTCAATGAAGCGCAGACCCCAGTGGTCGGCCGTTTTGCGTTGCCGTCCGGCAATCCTTATGCGCCGGACACTGCCGTGCCGATCCGCAGCATGGCATTGCGTTTCACCCAGGCTAACGGTCAGCAATGGCGTACAGGGATGAACAGCATGCCGGTGTTCCCGGTGGGGACGCCCGAGGCGTTCTATCAGTTGCAACAGGCCCAGTCGCCAGATCCGGCCACGGGCAAACCGAATCCGGCGGCGGTGCCGGCGTTCTTTGGTTCGCATCCGGAAACCGCGCCGTTCCTGGCGTGGGTCAAAACCGCCAAGCCGTCGGCCAGTTACGTGACGGAAACCTACAACAGCGTGAACGCGTTTTATTTGGTAAACGCGGCCGGGCAGAAGCAGGCGGTGCGTTGGAGCATGGTTGCGCTGGTTAAGGATGCGGCGGGTGCCACGGCGCCTGAAGGTGGCGATTTCCTTGAAAAAGACCTGGTGCAGAGGATTGCTGCAGGGCCGTTGCGTTGGCAGTTGAACATCACGTTGGCCAACCCCGGCGATCCGGTGAATGACGCCAGCAAGGCCTGGCCCGATGGCCGCAAGGTCCTGAACGCCGGGACGTTGGTGCTTGAAGCCACGCAGCCACAACTTAACGGCGAGTGCCGAGACATCAACTACGACCCGCTGGTACTGCCGGCCGGGATCGAAGGTTCCGACGACCCGTTGCTCGCCGCGCGCTCCGCCGGCTACGCCAGTTCCTACCTGCGTCGCACCAGCGAAGTCAGCCAGTTGCCCGTCGCCAAACAGGAGGCTCAATAATGAGTGTCCAACCGAAGCATTTCGCCCCGCTGGCGCGGCTGCTGCACTGGCTGATGGCACTGATGATCATCGCGATGCTGTTTATCGGCGCGGGCATGGTGGCCTCGGTATCCGAGCGCCATGAGTGGCTGATTCACCTGCACAAACCCTTGGGCATTGCGATCTTGCTGCTGGTGATTGTGCGTCTCGCCGTGCGTTTCTCGACCCAACAACCACCGTTGCCGGCAGATCTGCCGGGTTGGCAGGCGCTGGCAGCCAAGGCGTCGCATGTCTTGCTGTATGCATTGATGCTGATATTGCCGCTACTGGGCTGGGCGATGATTTCTGCCGCCGGGGACCCGGTGATGCTCAGTAGTTCGTTGCAGTTGCCATCGATACTGCCGGCCAACGCGCAGGTGTTTGCGTTTCTGCGCAAGGCTCATGGGTATCTCGCCTATCTGTTGTTCCTGACGGTGTTGCTGCATCTGGCTGCGGCGTTGTTTCATGGCTGGGTACGCCGCGACGACGTGCTGGACAGCATGCTGCGGGGCAAGGATCGCTGATCCCCTGTAGCAGCTGCCGAGCACCGCGAGGCTGCGTTCGGCGGCGAAGCCGTCGTAAAATCAGCCACCGCGAAGTTTCAGGTATACCGAGGTGGCAGGATTGACGACGGCTTCGCCGCCGAACGCAGCCTCGCGGTGCTCGGCAGCTGCTACACAGTTAGTGTGAAGCAGCTTCCATGGCCACCATGCAGCCAACGAGCGCAATCAACGCAAGGTTTCGACCATGTCAGCGACGGTCGTCAGTACGTCTTTACCCAACTGTTTGGAGCGTTTGCCCGACCACCCCGTCAGCGCGTTCGGCGCATCGTTGTTATCCTTGAACGGCATCTCCAGCGTCAGCGACAGGCAGTCGAACTTCTGGCCAACGCTGTTGCAGGCCAATGTCATATTGGCCTGGCCCGGCAAGTCGCGGGTGTAGCCGTACTTGGTCTGGAAGTCCTTGGTCAGGTGCTTCAGGTGATCGCGGAAGTGAGTTTCGAGCTTCTCGATCCGCGGTGTATAGCCGGGATTGCCTTCGCAGCCGGCGGTGAACACGTAGGGAATTTCTTCATCGCCATGGATGTCGAGGAACAGATCCACGCCGTATTTTTCCATCTGCTGCTGTACGAACAGGACTTCCGGGCTGACTTCCTGACTGGCGCTCTGCCAGGCGCGGTTGAGGTCCTGGCCATTGGCGTTGGTGCGCAGGTGACCGTGAAAGGCACCGTCCGGATTCATATTCGGCACCAGGTACAGGTCGGCGCTGGCCAGCAGTTTTTTCAGTACCGGGTCGTCATGTTTTTCCAGGCGTTCGATCACGCCTTCCATGAACCACTCGGCCATGTGCTCGCCGGGATGCTGTTGCGCGATGATCCAGACCTTGCGCTGGCCTTCGGCGCCGGTGCCTTTGCGCAGCAACTGGATATCGCGGCCCTCAACGCTTTTGCCGGTGGCCAGCAGTTCGGTGCCGGCCTTGGTCAGCGCCTGCTCGATCAGCCAGTCATGGCGACCGCGGCTGTAGGGTTCGAAATAGGCAAACCAGGCATGGGTGGCCGTGGCTTCCAGGCTGAAACGCAGGCAGTCGCCTTCGAAAATCGTCGGTACGCGGAACCAGTTGACGTGGTCGTAGGACGCCACCGCTTGATAACCGTCCCAGGCTTTGTGGTACGAAGATTTGCTGGCGTTACTCAGGCGAAACCAATGCTCTTGACCGACATGCAGACCACTGGCCTTGAAGTGAAACCACTGGAAATGCTGGCTGCGGGTGTCCGGCTTGATCGCCAAAAGGGCTTGAAGCGGGTTGCTGATGTCCAGCACTTCAATGTTGCCGCTGTCGAAATTGGCGCTGATGTCGAAAGAGGATTTAGCCACGGTCATAGTCGATTCCTGATTATGATTTATGGCAGCTACTTTACACGCAAGAGGGGGAGAAATCGGGGGGAAATTGCGGGGTGCAATGAGGGGGGCGTCCTCCTTGACGCCGAAGCAGCTTAGAGGCTGTGGAATTGATTCTCAAGTGCTATTTTTCATTAGTTTGACCCCTGTGTTGCCGGGGTTCGCTTGCCAACAGATATTCTTTTGATATCATGCCCGCCATTGAATTAGCAGCACCGACAGTCTTCATTAGCCTGAAGCCAAAGCCAGAATAACTGGCAAAAAAAGACCCGGCAAAAAGCCGGGTCAAAAACCGTGATTAGCCTGATGAGGAGATAGTCCAGGAGACCGACCTAAGGTCCTCTGGTCCATCGACTGATCTCGCGACCAGCTGCATGCAATAATAATCATTCTCGTTTGCAAGTCAAATGATTTTATCTGTGCGATTGGAAAACCCTTTCCTGTCCTCCTCGAAAATACCTCCGTCTCAGTCGTTCTGATCGCCATCCAGGGATCGGTCGACCATTGCCTGCGCCATATCGATCATGTGTACCACCGAAAACGCCAGCGCACGGCCCGTGCCTTGCTGGTTTGCTGCTGATTCCTGTGCGGTGGCGGCAGCACAGCGCAGCAGATCGGACGCATGAACCAACGCCTCTTCACGGCTGATGTTGCGGTTGACATCAAAAAAGCGCGACTCGACTTCCACCTCTGAAACAGTTGGTTTCAAGTAATGATCCAGCACCCGCTGTGCGGCGGCGTAGCCCTTTGGCGAGGTGAAAGTGGTGTCGAACTGCAGGTCCTTCATGTCGTTGCTGGGGTTTGTCATGGTGATAGTGAACTCCGTGATAGATTCAGATCCGTGAACCCATCCTAGTACGTACTGTATTTGTGACGAGTATTTAAATACTACATTTTGTGTTTTGCGGGTCGGAGTCGCCCACGTATCGTGCCGCACATGGATAAATGGATTGAATTGGTCAAGGCCAAGATGAGTGAACTCAACCTCACTCAAGAGCTACTCGCTGACCGCCTCGGAATGTCCCAGGGCGGCATCGGCCACTGGCTGAATAAACGTCGCGACCCCGGCATCGTCAACATGAACCGCGTGCTGAAGGCTCTTGGAATGGACTTTCTCGAAGTGGCGCTGGTCATTCGCGAGCCGCTGGCCTCGGAAGCTGAAGAGATGCCCCTGGCGCTCAAGTACAACCCGTACTTCCGCTACCCGGTCAGCGATTGGCGCAAACCGGTTGAGGTGCGTGATGGTGAGCTGACGGTGTACGGCAAGGAGCGTTTTGAGCTGAGCGACTATCACGCCCAGGGCCCGGCGTTCTGGCTCGTAGTGGTCGGTGATGCAATGACGGCGCCCAGCGGTATCAGCATTGCCGAGGGCATGCTGATCCTGGTAGACCCGGCCATTGTGCCGGAGCCCGGAAAACTGGTGATCGCCCAGTGGCCGGACAGCGCCGAGGCGACGTTTCGCAAGCTGATCGAAGAGGGCGGGCAGCGTTACCTGGTCCCGCTCAATCCGACGTATCCGAAAACCCTTTTCACCGAGGAATGCCGAATTATCGGTGTAGTGGTTCAGGCAACAGCCAAATTCTAGTCAGATCGGTCCTCGCAACGCGCAGGACCGATCCTCATTTCACGCTTCTTCCAACTCAACCAGCGCACTGCCTTCGCTGACCATTTCGCCTTCCTGGCAATACAACGCCTTGATCACCCCGGCATGGGGCGCACGAATGCTGTGCTCCATCTTCATCGCTTCCAGCACCACCAGTTGCGCCCCGGCTTCGACCGTTTGCCCGGCCTCCACCAGCACCCGTACGATGCTGCCGTTCATTGGCGCGGTCAGGCCGCCCTGATGGCTGTGGCTCGATTCGACGGCAGCGATCGGATCGTAAGTCTCGATACGGCGCAGTTCACCTTCCCATTGCAGATACAGCACGTCGTCACGGCGGATGGCCCGATGCTGGCGGCGCACGCCGTTGTGTTCGATCAGCAGCTGTTCGCCCTTGAGTTGCGCAGTACTCACATCGCCCAACGTCAGCGCATGATCCTGGCCTTCACAGCTCAAATGCAGGGTGATTTCCTTGGGCAGCCCGGAGCGCAAACCGCTGTTAAAGGCCCACGGCGAATTCGGGTCATCGGCACGCAACACCGGCGGCTGGCTCTGCGCATATGCCTGTGCAGCCGCTTGCCAGAATTCATCGCGCAGGTTGGCAGGTGCTGGCAGCAGTTGCTCCTGATAACGGGGAATGAACCCGGTATCCAGTTCCGCTGCAGCGAATGCTGGATGGCCGACGATCCGGCGCAGGAAGTTGATGTTGGTCTTGAGCCCACCAATGGCGAACTCATCCAGCATGCTCAACAACCGCAGTCGTGCCTGTTCACGGTCCTCGCCCCAGGCAATCAACTTGCCGAGCATCGGATCATAGAACGGCGAAATCTCATCGCCTTCCTCGACACCGCTGTCCACCCGCCGCCCCGGTCCTTCGGCCGACTCGCGATACAACTCCAGAAGCCCGGTGGCTGGCAGAAAATCATTGCCCGGATCTTCAGCGTACAGCCGCACCTCGATGGCATGTCCAATCAGCGGCACTTCAGCCTGAGTCATCGGCAGCGCTTCACCGCGCGCCACACGAATCTGCCAGGCCACCAGGTCCAGGCCGGTGATGGCTTCGGTGACCGGGTGCTCGACTTGCAGGCGCGTGTTCATCTCCATGAAGAAGAACTCGCCGCGCGAATCCAGCAGAAACTCAACGGTGCCGGCCCCGACGTAACCGATAGCCTGGGCCGAACGCACAGCCGCTTCGCCCATGGCGCGACGCAGTTCCGGGCTCAGGCCTGGCGCCGGTGCTTCTTCGACGACTTTCTGGTGCCGGCGCTGGATCGAGCAATCCCGTTCATTGAGGTACAAGCAATTGCCGTGTTGATCGGCAAAGACCTGGATTTCCACATGACGGGGCTTGAGCAGGTACTTTTCCACCAGCATCTGCGAATCGCCGAAAGAGGATTTCGCTTCACGCTGGGCCGAGGCCAGGGCTTCGGCCAACTGGCTGACGTCCTCGACCACTTTCATGCCTTTACCGCCGCCGCCGGCCGTGGCCTTGAGCAGCACCGGATAACCAATGCGCTCACAGGCATCGCGGAAGGTGTCGAGGTCTTGCGCTTCGCCGTGGTAGCCGGGCACTAATGGCACGCCGGCGGTCTCCATCAAGGCTTTGGCGGCGGACTTGCTGCCCATGGCGTCGATGGCCGAGGCGGGTGGGCCGAGGAAAATCAGGCCGGCGGCTTCGATGGCGCGAGCGAACCCGGCGTTCTCGGAAAGAAAACCATAGCCTGGGTGGATCGCCTGGGCACCACTGGCCTGGGCGGCGGCAATCAGTTTGTCGATTTGCAGGTAGCTGTCGGCAGCTTTACTGCCGCCCAGGTCGACGCGGATATCCGCTTCGCGGCTGTGCCGGGCGTTACGGTCGGTGGCGCTGTGCACAGCCACGGTGGTCAGGCCCAGGGCCTTGGCGGTGCGCATCACCCGGCAAGCAATTTCGCCACGGTTAGCCACCAGCAGGGTAGTGAGAACAAGTGTGCTCATCAACGCGGCTCCTTGGAGGGGGGACGGCTTGCCAGTTCGGCGGACGCTTTTGCAGAAAGGCCCGCAGGCCTTCCTGGCCTTCCGGGCTGACACGAATGCGCGCGATGGCGTTTTCGGTGTAGCGGCGCAGGGCCGGGGTCAGGGCACCGTTACCGACTTCACGCAGCAAGTCCTTGCTGACACGCATGGCGGCCGGGCTGTTGAACAGCAGGTTGTCGATCCAGTGTTCGACGCTTTGCTCCAGTTCGGCAACCGGATAACTCTCCGACAACAATCCGATTTCCCGCGCCCGCTGCCCGCCGAAACGCTCGGCCGTCAACGCATATCGCCGTGCCGCACGTTCGCCGATGGCTTGCACCACGAACGGGCTGATCACCGCTGGCGCGAGGCCGATGCGCACTTCCGACAAACAGAACTGCGCGTCATCGGCACCGATGGCCATGTCGCAGCAACTGATCAGACCCAGTGCGCCGCCGTAAGCCGCGCCTTGCACTACCGCCAGGGTCGGGACTTTCAGTTTGGCGAGGTTGTACATCAACTCCGCCAGTTCCCGGGCGTCGTCGAGGTTGGTGTGGTAATCGAGTTCGGCCGATTGCTGCATCCAGGCCAGATCGGCGCCTGCGCTGAAATGCTTGCCGCGACCACGAATCAGCAGGAAGCGCAGGCTGGCATCGCCCGAGACCTTGTCCAGTGCGAGGATCAATTCGCGGATCATTTCGGCGTTGAAGGCGTTGTTCTTTTCTTCACGGCTGAGCCACAGGGTGGCGAAGCCCCGTGGGTCGGTCAGCAGTTCGAGGGTGTTGAAGTCGCTCATATTATCCATCTCCACAACTCTTGCTTGCAGGCGCGAGGCTTGCCCGCGAAAGCGATTGTTCAGTCACATCTGTATTGGATGTACCGACGCCTTCGCGGGCAAGCCTCGCTCCTACAGATCACATCCGGAACACGCCGAAGCGGCTCGGTTCGATTGGCGCGTTCAGCGACGCGGATAAGGCCAGGGCCAGTACGTCGCGGGTCTGGGCCGGGTCGATGACGCCGTCGTCCCACAGCCGTGCGCTGGAGTAGTAAGGGTGGCCCTGTTCTTCGTACTGATCGAGAATCGGTTGCTTGATCTCGGCTTCCTGCTCGGCGCTGAAACCCAGGCCGCTGCGTTCGGCCTGCTCGCGTTTGACCTGAACCAATACGCCAGCAGCTTGCTCGGCGCCCATCACGCCGATGCGCGCGTTCGGCCACATCCACAGGAAGCGTGGATCGTAAGCCCGCCCGCACATGCCGTAGTTACCGGCGCCGAAGCTGCCGCCGATGATCACGGTGAATTTCGGCACCTTGGCACACGCCACGGCGGTGACCAGTTTGGCGCCGTGCTTGGCGATGCCGCCGGCCTCGTATTTCTGACCGACCATGAAGCCGGTGATGTTCTGCAGGAACAGCAACGGGATGCCGCGCTGGCAGGCCAGTTCGATAAAGTGCGCACCTTTCTGCGCGGCTTCGGCGAACAGGATGCCGTTGTTGGCGAGGATCGCGATCGGGTAACCGTGCAGGTGGGAAAAGCCGCAGACCAATGTCGTCCCGAACAAGGCCTTGAACTCATCGAACACCGAACCGTCGACCAGTCGTGCAATCACCTCGCGCACGTCGAACGGCTGCTTGGCGTCGGCCGAGACCACGCCATACAACTCATTGCTACTGTAGAGCGGAGCAATCGGCGTGCGTTGTTGCAGTTCGCCGAGCTTGCGCCAATTGAGATTGGCAACGCTGCGTCGGGCGAGGGCGAGGGCGTGTTCATCGCTCTCGGCGTAATGGTCGGCAACCCCGGAAATCTTGCAGTGCACATCGGCTCCGCCCAAATCTTCAGCACTGACCACTTCGCCGGTGGCCGCTTTCACCAGCGGCGGGCCAGCGAGGAAAATCGTTGCCTGATTACGCACCATGATCGCTTCGTCAGCCATCGCCGGTACGTACGCGCCACCCGCCGTGCACGAACCCATGACCACCGCAATCTGCGGAATGCCCATGGCGCTCATGTTGGCCTGGTTGAAGAAAATCCGCCCGAAGTGCTCACGGTCAGGAAACACTTCATCCTGACGCGGCAGGTTGGCGCCACCGGAGTCCACCAGGTAGATGCACGGCAAACGGTTCTGCTGGGCGATGGTCTGGGCGCGCAGGTGTTTTTTCACGGTCAGCGGGTAGTACGAGCCACCTTTCACCGTGGCGTCGTTGGCGACGATCATGCACTCGACGCCTTCCACGCGGCCGATCCCGGCTATCACGCCGGCCGCCGGAACGTCTTCGCCATACACCGCGTAGGCCGCCAGTTGGCTGATTTCCAGAAACGGCGAACCTGGATCGAGCAAACGGTTGATCCGTTCACGCGGCAGCAATTTGCCTCGCGACGTGTGGCGCTCTTGCGCCTTCGGGCCGCCACCTTGCTGCACTTGGGCGAGCAGGGTGTGCAGGGCGTCGACCTGTTTGAGCATCGCCGCGCTGTTGGCGGCGAACTCCGCCGAACGGGGGTTGAGCTGGGTATGCAGGATCATGGGCTACTCCGTAGCAGCTTCGAGTTGCAAGCTACAAGCTACAAGTTGAAGCAAGAGCGCGCTCCTCTTGCCGCTTGCCGCTTGCCGCTGACGAAATTTATTTCGTTTCGTTAAACAGTTCGCGACCGATCAACATGCGGCGAATCTCACTGGTGCCAGCACCGATTTCGTACAGCTTGGCGTCGCGCAGCAGACGCCCCGCCGGGAATTCGTTGATGTAGCCGTTGCCACCGAGAATCTGGATCGCGTCGAGGGCCATTTGTGTGGCACGTTCGGCGCTGTAGAGGATTACGCCGGCCGCATCCTTGCGGGTGGTTTCGCCGCGCTCGCAGGCCTGGGCGACCGCGTAGAGGTAGGCGCGACTGGCGTTGAGTTGGGTGTACATGTCGGCGACTTTGCCCTGGATCAGCTGGAATTCGCCGATGCTCTGGCCGAACTGCTTGCGGTCGTGGATGTACGGCACGATCAGGTCCATGCACGACTGCATGATCCCGGTCGGGCCGCCCGAGAGGACGACGCGCTCGTAATCGAGGCCGCTCATCAGCACTTTCACGCCGCCGTTGAGTACCCCGAGGATGTTTTCTTCCGGCACTTCGACGTCATCGAAGAACAGCTCGCAGGTGTTCGAGCCGCGCATGCCGAGCTTGTCGAACTTGTTGCTGCGGCTGAAGCCTTTCGAGTCACGCTCAACGATGAATGCAGTGATGCCGTGGGGGCCTTTTTCCAGGTCGGTCTTGGCGTAGATCACGTAGGTGTTGGCGTCGGGGCCGTTGGTGATCCAGGTCTTGCTGCCGTTGAGCACGTAGTGATCGCCGCGTTTGTCGGCGCGCAGTTTCATCGAGACCACGTCGGAGCCGGCATTCGGTTCGCTCATGGCCAGGGCGCCGATGTGCTCGCCGCTGATCAGTTTGGGCAGGTATTTGGTTTTCTGTTCGTGATTGCCGTTGCGGTTGATCTGGTTGACGCAGAGGTTGGAGTGCGCGCCGTAGGACAATGCCACCGACGCCGAGCCACGGCTGATTTCTTCCATGATCACCACGTGGGCCAGGTAACCCAGGCCAGCGCCGCCGTACTCTTCCGGCACGGTCACGCCGAGCAGGCCCATGTCACCGAATTTGCACCACAGGTCAGCGGGGAACAGGTTGTCGATGTCGATCTGAGCGGCGCGCGGGGCGATCTCTTTGGCGACGAAGGACTGAACCTGATCGCGCAGCATGTCGATGGTTTCACCGAGGGCAAAGTTCAGGGATGGATAGCTCATGGGTCACCTTTTGGCTTTTTTGTAGGGTCGGGAGGGCGTGATTCGGCTCTCACCTTTACGTTAACGTAAGCTTGTGATGAATGGCTGTCAATCACCCTTTACGTTAACGTCAACTTGAGCGACTCTGTAGGAGCAAAGCTTGCTCGCGATGAACGATAATGCGGTCCTACTGCTACACCTCGATGCTCCTGTCGCAGGCAAGTCGGATCGCCGCATCGCTCGCTCCTACAATAAAGACAATAGGGGTCGTCATGGATCAACCCAGTGCAAACCCGCAGCGCAGCTATACCCGCGGTTCCCAGGAAAAAGTCTTGCTGGCGATGACGATCGGCGAGAAGTTCGATCACACGGTCGCGCAGTACCCGGACGGGGAAGCGCTGGTCGTGCGTCATCAACGGTTGCGCTACACCTGGCAGCAATTGGCCGACACTGTGGACCTGCATGCCCGGGCACTGTTGGCGCTGGGTTTGCAAGCCGGCGACCGCATGGGCATCTGGGCACCAAACTGCGCACAGTGGTGCATCAGCCAGTTTGCCAGCGCAAAAATCGGGGTGATCCTGGTCAACATCAACCCGGCGTATCGCAGTTCTGAATTGGAGTACGTGTTGAAACAGTCCGGCTGCCAATGGCTGGTTTGCGCCGGGGCCTTCAAGACCTCCGACTATCACGGGATGCTGCAAGGCCTGGTGCCGGAATTGGCGGAGCAATCCATCGGTGAACTGCAGAGCGAACGCTTGCCGGACCTGCGCGGTGTCATCAGCCTCGATACTCGGCCGCCCTCGGGTTTCCTGCCGTGGTCGCAACTGGCGGATCTCGCGGCCAGTGTCTCGGTCGAGCAGTTGAACGAACGCCAGCACAGCCTGCATTTCGATCAGCCGGTGAATATCCAGTACACCTCCGGCACCACCGGTTTCCCCAAGGGCGCGACCCTCAGTCACTACAACATTCTCAACAACGGTTACATGGTCGGCGAAAGCCTGGGCCTGAGCGCCAATGATCGGCTGGTGATCCCGGTGCCGCTCTATCACTGTTTCGGCATGGTCATGGGCAACCTCGGTTGCATCACCCACGGCAGCACCATGATTTACCCCAACGATGCCTTCGATCCGTTGCTGACCTTGACCACCGTTGCCGAAGAGAAAGCCACCGCGCTCTATGGCGTCCCGACCATGTTCATCGCCATGCTCGATCAGCCTCAACGTGCCGGATTCGATCTGTCGACCCTGCGCACCGGGATCATGGCCGGGGCGACCTGCCCGATCGAGGTGATGCGCCGGGTCATCAACGAGATGCACATGAGCGAAGTGCAGATTGCCTACGGGATGACGGAAACCAGTCCGGTGTCGTTGCAGACCGGTCCGTCGGACGAGCTGGAATTGCGCGTCACCACCGTCGGCCGCACCCAGCCGCAACTGGAAAGCAAAATCATCGACGAGGCCGGTAACCTGGTGCCGCGCGGCATGATTGGCGAGCTCTGCACTCGGGGTTACAGTGTGATGCTCGGTTACTGGAACAACCTGCAGGGCACCGCCGAGGCCATCGATCAGGCCGGCTGGATGCACACCGGCGACCTGGCGAGCATGAACGAGGAGGGTTACGTGTGCATTGCCGGGCGTAACAAGGACATGATCATTCGCGGTGGCGAGAATGTTTACCCGCGGGAGCTGGAAGAGTTCTTCTTCACCCACCCGGCAGTGGCGGACGTGCAGGTGATCGGCATTCCCTGCTCGCGATACGGTGAAGAGATCGTTGCCTGGATCAAGTTTCACCCCGGCCACAGCGCGACCGAAGAAGAGTTGAAAACCTGGTGCAAGGCGCGCATCGCGCACTTCAAGACGCCGCGTTACTTCAAGTTCGTGGAAGAGTTTCCAATGACCGTGACCGGCAAGATCCAGAAATTCCGGATGCGCGAGATCAGTATCGAGGAGCTCAAAGCGATACCGTAGGAGCTGCCGAAGGCTGCGATCTTTTGACCTTGCTCTTTTGAAAATCAAAAGATCGCAGGCTGCCGTAGGAGCTGCCGAAGGCTGCGATCTTTTGACCTTGCTCTTTTGAAGATCAAAAAATCTCAGGCTGCCGTAGGAGCTGCCGAAGGCTGCGATCTTTTGACCTTGCTCTTTTGAAAATCAAAAAATCTCAGGCTGCCGTAGGAGCTGCCGAAGGCTGCGATCTTTTGACCTTGCTCTTTTGAAGATCAAAAAATCTCAGGCTGCCGTAGGAGCTGCCGAAGGCTGCGATCTTTTGATCTTGCTCTTTTGAAGATCAAAAAATCTCAGGCTGCCGTAGGAGCTGCCGAAGGCTGCGATCTTTTGATTTTGCTCTTTTGAAGATCAAAAAATCGCAGGCTGCGCCAGCTCCTACAGGAATCGGTTTTGGTGAATGACAGAAAGCACAAAGGGGAGCCGAAGCTCCCCTTTAATTTGTCGTTGCGCGTGCTCTTTTTTATTATTGAGGGGCGGTCTATTGTTGTTTTTGGCAACCGTGGCCCTTTACTGCTGTTTTTGTCGACCCCCATCCGGGGTCAAGAGCAAACGTATTTTTTTGAGCGCTGATCTGCTTTTTCGCCAAGCGATCCAACCAGTTCGGGAGCTACCTGAAGGTAGTTTTATTGTTCTCTGCCCGGTTGCGGGTTACTTCGAAAAGCACCCTGAAAAGCACACCTTCTCCAAAAAAATCTGTTAGCTGCGTCTCTGCCGTGTTGTTCTTGTTATGTCAGAGTCGTTACGTCTTATTTTTATTAGGTTTGCTGCTTTTTATTCTTGTTATGCCATAGAGATAGCAGAAGCCGTGCCAAGTTTTTAAAACCCTTTAAATTCAATAACTTGAGTTTTTTGTAGGATTTTCCTCTCAGTTAAAACTCAACAATTTGTTTCCGTGTTACTCGTTTGTACCCGCACTCCAGACAATGCGGTAACACCCGGACACATCCGCCTCCCTCACTGGGCGCTGCGAGCCTTTGCCACGCGCGAACCGGTCTGGCGCCCCAGCACAGTGCAAATCTGTTGGCCCGCCGGAATCAAGGCGTCCAGGTCGATACCGGTCTCGATTCCGAGACCGTTGAGCAGGTACACCACGTCTTCGGTGGCGACGTTACCGCTGGCGCCCTTGGCATATGGGCAGCCGCCGAGGCCGGCGATGGAACTGTCGAACACCGCGATGCCTTCCAGCAGACTGGCGTAGATATTGGCCATGGCCTGGCCGTAGGTGTCGTGGAAATGCCCGGCCAGTTTGTCCCGCGGCACATCGGCCGAGACCACCTCGAACATCCGGCGGGTAGCGCCAGCGGTGCCGGTGCCGATCGTGTCACCGAGCGAAACCTCGTAACAGCCCATGGCATAGAGCTCACGAGCGACCATCGCGACGTGCTCCGGCGCGACGTTACCTTCGTAAGGACAACCCAGCACACACGACACGTAACCGCGCACGCTCACGCCGTGTTGCTTGGCGGCGTCCATGATCGGTACAAACCGCGCCAGGCTTTCGCTGATCGAACAGTTGATGTTGCGCTGGGAAAACGCTTCGGAGGCGGCGGCGAATACCGCGACTTCCTTTACCCCGGCCGCGATGGCGTCTTCAAACCCGCGCAGGTTTGGTGCCAGTGCGCCGTAGGTTACGCCGGGCTTGCGCTGGATCTGCGCGAAGACCTCGGCGGAACCGGCCATTTGCGGCACCCACTTGGGGGATACGAAGCTGCCGACTTCGATATAGCCAAGGCCCGCAGCGCTCAAGGCGTCGACCAGTCGCACCTTGTCCGCGACGCTGATGGGCTGGGCTTCGTTTTGCAGACCGTCGCGAGGGCCGACTTCGATCAGGCGTACGTGGGTGGGGAGGGACATGGTTTAGGACCTGTTGTAATTGTCTGAATGTTCCGAGAACCCTGCAGGAGCAAAGCTTGCTCGCGAAAGCGTCGGTTCAGTCGACATCAATGTTGAATGACATACCGCTTTCGCGAGCAAGCTTTGCTCCTACAGCGGATTGCGTTTACCTATTGGACAGGCTGCTGACTCTTGATGGTCTGCTCCAGCGCCTGGGTGCAGCGTTCTTGGGCGGTGTCCAGTTCCAGCTTCATCTGCTCGATGTCGAGCATCTGTTGTTCCAATTGATCACGCCGTTCGGCGATTTTGGTCAGCATGGTTTGCAGCTGTTTCTGATTACCTCCGGTGGGGTCGTAGAGTTCTATCAGCTCGCGGCATTCGGCCAGGGAAAAACCGATGCGCTTGCCCCGCAGGATCAGCTTCAGGCTGACCTTGTCCCGGGGCGAATAGATGCGTTCCTGGCCACGGCGCTCGGGGCTGAGCAAACCTTGCTCTTCATAAAAGCGAATGGCCCGTGTGGTGATGTCGAGCTCTCGGGCGAGGTCGGAAATGCTGTAGGTCTGGCTGCTCATGGAAGCGCTCGAAAGAAGGTCATGGCGTTAAGCTAATGTCAGGTTGACGTTTACGTCAAGGGAGAAAAGATCGCAGCTTTCGGCAGCTCCTACAGGTGGAACACAATTGCTCTGTAGGAGCTGCCGAAGGCTGCGATCTTTTGATCTTTGTTAACTTGGCTGCTTATCGAGCTTCTTCTCATGCGCCGTCACCTGCTGGCACAACTCGATCATCTGCTCGCGCATCCAGCGATTCGCCGGGTCCTGGTCGGTGCTTTCGTGCCAATACAGGTGAGTTTCCACCGGTGGCACGTCGTTGACCGGCAGATTGAACGCGTGCAGTTCATGACGACGGGCGAAGCGCTCCGGCACGGTCATGACCATGTCGGTCTGCTGCAACACTTGCGACGCCATCAAATAGTGCTGGGAGCGCAGGGCGATCTTGCGCTGAATCCCCATTTTCCCCAGCGCCAGGTCGACATGCCCCAATCCACTGCGGCGGCTGGAAATGTGAATGTGGGTCAGTGACAGATAGTCATCAAGGGTGAATTTCTCTTTGCCCGCCAGCGGATGGCCCTTGCGCATGGCGCACACGTAACGGTCTTCCATCAACTTGACGTGGCGCACTTGCGGGTCGGTATTGAGCGGCGCATCCACGGCGAAGTCGAGGCGACCGGCCGCCAGTTCCTTGGTGGTCTCGCGGCGCTTGGACAGGAAGCTTTCGATGATCACCGCTGGCGCGAGACGGCGCAGGCGCTGGAACAGCGCTGGCAGGATCACCGCTTCGGTGAGGTCAGTCATGCTGATGCGGTAGGTCTTGACCGCTTGCAATGGGTTGAAGATGCGACTTTCCTGTACCGACACCCGCAGCAAGGAGAGGGCATTGCGCACCGGGCCGATGATGTTCTGCGCCATAGGCGTCGGCACCATGCCTTGGGCGGTGCGCACGAACAACGGGTCGTTGAAGGTCTCGCGCAGGCGGGCCAGAGCGTTCGAAACCGCGGGCTGAGTAATGCCGACAATCTGTCCGGCGCGGGTCAGGTTGGCTTCGGTGTAGATCGCGTCGAAGACGATGAAAAGGTTGAGGTCGACCTTGCTCAGATTCATTACGCGGCTCTCTTGTTGTAGGGGCGTTTTTGGCCTTGATGATCAGCCGATCATATATCGGTGATGAATGTTAATACACGCCGAGAATAGGCTAGGTAAATTTTCATAGCTGTTCTAGCATCGATTACATGACCTAAACAACCTCTCCCAAGAAGGTAGCTGCTCATGGATTTCGCTTATTCGCCCAAGGTTCAGGAACTGCGTGAGCGCGTGACCGCGTTCATGGATACCTACGTTTATCCCGCTGAAGCCGTGTTCGAGCGTCAGGTCGCCGAGGGCGATCGCTGGCAGCCGACCGCAATCATGGAAGAGCTCAAACTCAAGGCCAAGGCTGAGGGGTTGTGGAATTTGTTTCTGCCGGAGTCCGAACTCGGGGCTGGCCTGACCAACCTCGAATACGCGCCCCTGGCCGAAATCATGGGCCGCTCGCTGCTGGGGCCTGAGCCGTTCAACTGCTCTGCGCCGGACACCGGCAACATGGAAGTGTTGGTGCGCTATGCCAGCGAAGAACAGAAGCAGCGTTATCTCGAACCGCTGTTGCGCGGAGAGATTCGCTCGGCGTTCGCCATGACCGAACCGGATGTGGCTTCGTCGGACGCGACCAACATGGCCGCCCGCGCCGTGCGTGAGGGCGACGAGTGGGTGATCAACGGCAAGAAGTGGTGGACCTCAGGCGCTTGCGACCCGCGTTGCAAGATCCTGATCTTCATGGGCCTGAGCAACCCCGACGCACCGCGTCACGCCCAGCACTCAATGATCCTGGTGCCGGTGGATGCACCGGGCGTGAAGATTGTCCGTCCGCTGCCGGTGTTCGGTTACGACGATGCGCCGCACGGTCATGCCGAAGTACTGTTCGAAAATGTCCGGGTGCCGTACGAAAACGTCCTGTTAGGTGAAGGACGCGGCTTCGAAATCGCTCAGGGTCGCCTTGGCCCTGGCCGGATTCACCACTGCATGCGTTCGATCGGCATGGCCGAGCGCGCGCTGGAATTGATGTGCAAACGTGCTGTGAGCCGTACCGCGTTCGGTAAACCGCTGGCGCGATTGGGCGGCAACATCGACAAGATCGCCGATTCGCGGATGGAAATCGACATGGCGCGGCTGCTGACGTTGAAAGCCGCGTACATGATGGACACCGTGGGCAACAAGATCGCCAAGAGCGAAATCGCCCAGATCAAGGTTGTTGCACCGAACGTCGCCTTGCGAGTGATCGATCGGGCGATCCAGATCCATGGCGGGGCAGGGGTGTCCAATGATTTCCCGCTGGCCTACATGTACGCCATGCAACGCACCCTGCGCCTGGCCGACGGTCCGGACGAAGTGCATCGTGCGGCGATTGGCAAGTTCGAGATCGGCAAGTACGTGCCGAAAGAGATGATGCGTAGCAGTCATTAAGACCGCGTCGCTGCCATTCGCGAGCAAGCCCGCTCCCACATTTGGAATGCGTTCCCCTGTGGGAGCGGGCTTGCTCGCGAAGGCGTCGGCTGATTCAACACAGCCCTATCAGTAAACCCAAACCTCAACCCGCCGATTCTTGATCCGCCCTTCATCCGCGCTATTGGCCGCCACCGGCATCTCGGCGCCAAAGCCGCGAATCTCGCGAAACACCACGCCGCTTTTCACCAGTTCCCGGCGCACCGCCATCGCCCGCAGTTTCGACAACAGATCGGCCCGCGCCGGATCGTTCTTGGCATCGCCAAACCCCACCAGCGTCACCTCACGGTTGGCCTTGTCGTGCTGCTTTATATAGTCGAGTACCCGAGCCAGATCCTGCCGGGCCTTGTTATCCAGCGTCGCACTGCCTTCTTCGAAGCGAAAATTCACCGTCAGGCGCTGGGCGTGCCGACTGAGGGCCTGATAACCCTCGGGCATCAGCGCATTGGGCGTGACGCTCATCGCTTGCACGGTCTGGGCGATAAACCCGTTGGCGGCGACAATCGCCTGGCCCTTGCTGCTTTGGGCAAATGCCACCAGCGCCTCGGCCCAAGGATTTTTCCCTGTCGGCGGCAGGTAAAAGAACAAACGGCGGGACAGCGGATAGTCTTCGGTGGCAATCAAACTATTGAGCGGCAACATCGCCTGGGATTGCCCGTCGACAATCGCCACGGCCTTGGCCTGGCGCACATAAGGAAGGCCAATGAAGCCGATGCCTTGCGGGTCCAGGCTGACAGCGTCGGACAATTGCTCGCTGGATTCGAAACGTTTCACCGCACTGTCGAGCGTTTTCCCACGACGGCTGAGGACCAATTCCTTGAACGTATCGTAGGTGCCCGACTGATCATCCCGCGCATACAGATGAATCGGCCCACCCCTGCCGCCGAGTTCTTCCCACGTCGCGGCTTCGCCACTGAAGATGCGTGCCAGTTGTTCGGTATTGAGTTGGTTCAGCGGATTTTGCGGGTGCAGGATGATTGCCAGCCCATCGATGGCGATGACTTGCTCGGCAGCGGGGCTTTTAAGATCGCCCAAGGATTTGAGGCCCGCCAACTCGCTGTCCTTGATCGGGCGCGAAGAGGCGGCCAAGTCGGCGCAGGCGTTTTTTAGTGCGGTGAAACCGGTGCTCGACCCGTGGGCGGCGACTTCGACCACTACCCGGCGACCCTGGGCTGTTTGCCCTACGATGCGTTGTTCGTTGGCCTTGTCCGGGGTTTCGCTGTGCACTTTGAGCAGGCCTTGCTCCTTCATCAGTCCTTCGACCAACGCCGGGCCCAATGCGGCGCCAATGGTGTTGGAACCCTGGATGCGCAGGGCCGGTCCACGCTCGGGCATCGGCAAATCGCTGGCCGAAGCCGTCAACGGCACGCCTGCGCAGAGCATCAACAGGAACAAAACGCGCAGGGTCATGCCGGCACCTTATAAGGACGTAGAAAGTGCCGGGAGAATAAGTCAGTAAGGTGTCCGAAAGATGACAGAGCAAAAGATCGCAGCCTTCGGCAGCGCCTACAGGTAGTAGGGCCTATGTAGGAGCTGCCGAAGGCTGCGATCTTTTGCTTTTTTAGCTCAATTCAAGCCAAATCGGCGCATGGTCCGATGGTTTTTCCATCCCGCGCAGGTCGTAATCGACCCCGGCATCCTTGACCCGCGGCATCAAGCCATGGGACGCCATGATCACGTCAATTCGCAGCCCGCGCTTGGGTTCGTCTTCGAAGCCGCGGCTGCGGTAGTCGAACCAGCTGAAACGGTCGACCACGTCCGGGTTCAGGTGACGGAAGCTGTCCACCAGGCCCCAGTTCTTCAGCCTTGCCATCCACTCGCGCTCTTCCGGCAGGAAGCTGCACTTGCCGGTTTTCAGCCAGCGTTTCATGTTGTCCGGGCCGATGCCGATGTCGCAGTCTTGCGGGGAAATGTTCACGTCGCCCATCACAACCAGCGGCTGGTCGTTGCTGAACTGGCTTTCCAGCAGGTGCTGCAAATCGTTGTAGAAACGCTGCTTGGCCGGGAATTTGGTCGGGTGGTCGCGGCTTTCGCCCTGTGGGAAATAGCCGTTCATGATCGTCACCGGTACACCATTGGCGTCGGCGAACGTGCCCCAGATGAAGCGCCGCTGAGCGTCTTCTTCATCGGTGGCGAAGCCTTTGTGCAAGGCAATCGGCTCCTGGCGCGAGAGCAGGGCGACGCCGTAATGGCCTTTCTGGCCGTGGAAATACACGTGATAGCCCAAGGCCTGAACCTCGGCCAGCGGGAACTGGTCGTCGTGGACCTTGGTTTCCTGCAGGCCAATGACGTCCGGCTGGTGCTTCTCGATCAGCGCTGCCAGCTGATGCGGGCGAGCGCGCAGCCCGTTGATGTTGAAGGAGACGATCTTCATGGTCGGCAGTCCTGGCAAAAGGGCGATGCTAGCTGACATGAAGGAATGGGGCCAGTGTGGGGTGAGGAGATTCGTGTTCGACAGTAGGTCTTCTATCGTCAATGCTGGCGTCTTCGCGAGCAAGCCCGCTCCCACAGGTGATCCTGGTGCAGGCGCCCAATGTCTTCAGTCTGGTCTATACCTTGTGGGAGCGGGCTTGCTCGCGAAGACGGCTTAAGCAGCAACACTGATTCGGATCAGCAGGGAACTGTGCCAGCGCTATAGGCTCGTAACCAGAAGAGTGCCGTCATTTGAACGGCGCCCCGGGGAGAAATACCGATATGCCTGAAACCTCGACCGCCATCGCCGATATCCACATGCTCGACAGCGGCTACTCCCGCGAAGCACGCTCCTTGCTGTATCAGGCTTACCGCCACGAACCGACATTCGGCTACCTGTTTGAAGCCGAGCGCCCCGGATACGAACAACGGGTGCGGGCAACGGTGCGCGAACTGGTCAAGCAACACTTCCTCCAGGACTTGCCGGCCATCGGCCTGCTGGTCAACGACCGCTTGATCGGCATTGCCCTGATCGCGCCGCCGCAACGTCGCCTCGGCATCACTGAAAGCTGGGCCTGGCGCCTGCGCATGGTGCTCAGCACCGGATTCCGTTGCACCCGCCGCTACCTCGAATACCACGATGCCGTCACGGCGTGTGTACCGTCTGATGCGGTGCATGTGCTGCCGTTGTTGGGGATTCACCCGCAATTCCAGGGCAAACACTTTGGCGAACAACTGCTGCAAACGGTGCACAACTGGTGCGCGGTGGATGAGCATTCCGAAGGCGTGATCCTCGATACCGGGAACCCTCGTTATCTCGACTTCTATAAGCGTCAGGGCTATGAGGAAATCGGCGAAGTGGCGGTAGGACCGATCCGTGAACACGTGTTTTTCCACGCCAATCCCCAGGTGTTACAAACCGCAACGGCATAAAGGTAGAACTTTCACCGCGCCCCAGGCTCTATCAGGCTCCCAAGCTCGTGATAGCATCCGCGCCTATGAAGTTTCCAGGAAGATTTACCAGTGGCGTGCTCATGCTGTTATCCAGCTGCGCGGCGCTGGCGCAAAGTGAATTGGATGTGCGGATCAAACCGTCCAACGATGAACTGAAAGCCAATATAGAGGGCTATATCGGCAGCCTCGGCGATCGTGACGAAGAAGCGTTGCTGCGCTTCAGTCGCGGCGCTGAAGAACAGGCGCGCAAGGCCGCCCAGGCCTTGGGTTATTACCAGCCACAGATCGACAGCGAGGTGACGGGCGGCGAGAAGCCGCGCCTGACGCTGAAGATCGACCCCGGCGAACCGATCCATTTGCGCAACGTCACCGTGCGCATCGACGGCCCGGCCAGTTCCCTCAAATCCTTTCGTGCGCCCCCCCCGGAGCTGCTCAAGCCAGGCGCCGTGCTCAATCATGGCCATTACGAAGATGCCAAGCGCCTGATCCAGAACCAGGCCTCGCGTTTCGGCTTTTTCAGCGGTCACTTCACCAGCCAAAAACTGCTGGTGGATCCGCGCGCCGGTGTGGCAGACGTCGAGCTGATCTACGACAGCGGCCCGCGCTACGCCCTAGGCAAGGTCACTTTTGAAGGCGACACCCCGTTCGACGAAGACTTGCTGCAACGCATGGTGCCGTTCAAGGCTGGCGCGCCGTATGACTCCGAACTGATCGCCGAACTCAACCAGGCCCTGCAATCGAGCGGTTATTTCGAAGGCGTGCGAGTGGACGCGGCACCGACCGCGTCCAAGGACGATGTGATCCCGGTGGCGGTCAAACTCGACACCCGCAAGCCGCGCACCATGGGCCTCGGTCTGGGCTACTCGACCGACGTCGGCCCACGGATCAAGGCCAACTGGACCCGGCACTGGGTCAACCCGCAGGGCGACAGCTATGGCTGGGAAGCCGAGCTGTCGGCGCCACGGCAGAACGTCGGGGTGTTCTACGACATTCCGCTGGACCCGCCGCTAACCGACAAACTGCGCTGGGCCGCCGGCTATCAATATGAAGACATCGACGGCTCTGACACCCAGAGTAAATTGCTGACCCTCGGCCCGGAATGGCACAGCAAGTTGCCCAGCGGCTGGCAGCGGGTGGTGTCGCTCAAATGGCAGCGCGAGGAATACACCCTTGGCGATGACTCGGGCTTGAGCACGTTGCTGATGCCCGGCGTCAGCTATTCGTACCTCAAAAGCGATAATCGCATCGACCCGCACAACGGCTATCGCCTGACCTTCGAAACCAAAGTCGCCAAGGAAGGGCTGGGGTCGGACACCAACCTGGTCTACGGCACCGCGCTGATCAAAGGCCTGACCACGGTCTACGATAACCACCGTTTCCTCGCGCGAGTCCAGGTCGGCGGCAGCGCCACCAACGGCTACAAATCCGTGCCGCCGTCCCTGCGTTTCTTTGCCGGTGGCGATCAAAGCGTGCGCGGTTACGACTACCAGAGCCTGTCCCCGGAGAACTCGGCGGGTGATCGCATCGGTGGCCGTTACATGGTCGCTGGCAGTGTCGAGTATCAATACTCCATCGCCGAGAAATGGCGGATCGCGACCTTCGTCGACCAAGGCAACTCCTTCAACACCCTCGAACTGCCGAACCTCAAGACTGGCGTCGGTATCGGCATCCGTTGGGTCTCGCCGGTGGGGCCGCTGCGCCTCGACCTGGCCCATGCGCTGGACGACGACGGCGGCATTCGACTGCACTTTTCCATGGGGCCTGAGCTGTGAATCGTGGTTTGAAAATAACGCTGCTGGCGATTCTGGCGCTGCTGATGCTGGTCGTCCTGGCCGTGGCCACGGTGCTTGGCACGGCGACGGGCAGTCGCTGGGCACTGGGGTTTGTGCCGGGTTTGACCGTGGAGAACTTTCAGGGCCGTTTGGGCGGCCAGTGGAGCGCCGATCATCTGCTGTGGCAGCAGGGCAGCAGCCGGGTTGAACTGAATAAAGTGACTTTCGCCTGGTCGCCGCTGTGCCTGACGCGCATGACCTTGTGCATCGAGCAATTGCAGGCCGATCAGGTCAGCCTGCAATTCCCTCCGAGTACTGAAGAAGCGAGCAGCGGCCCGATCAGCCTCCCGGATTTGAAACTGCCGGTGGCGATTGAACTGGGCGACGTCAAGGTTGGCAGCCTGCTGTTCAACGGCAGCGAAGAACTCAAGGGGCTGCAACTGGCGGCGCACTGGACGGCCAAAGGGTTGCAAATCGACTCGCTGCAATTGCAGCGTGACGACCTGAGCCTGAACCTCTCCGGCCTGCTGCAACCCGGCGGTAACTGGCCGTTGACCGCCGAAGGCAAGCTGACGATGTCGACGCCCGCGCCTTGGGCACTGGCCTTGAAAGTTGACGGCGACCTGCTGAAAACCCTGAACCTGAAAGCCGACAGCAGTGGCTACCTCAACGGGCAACTGACCGGCGAGCTGCAACCGTTGGTAGAAAACCTGCCAGCCAAAGTGCGAATCACCGCTGATGGCTTCAAACCCAGCGCCGACCTGCCGGACACCCTGCAACTCAATCAACTGGAACTCACCGGCGATGGCGACCTGAAAAACGGTTACCAGTTGCTCGGCAAAGCCGTGTTGCCCGCCGAGAAAGGCCCGGTCGCGCTGTTGCTGCAAGGCAAGGTCGACGCCAAGGGCGCGCAGATTGCCGGGCTGGACCTGAGCGCCAGCGACAAACAAAGCTTGAAGCTCACCGGTAGCCTCGATTGGAGCAAAGGTTTCAGTGCCCAGGCGAACATCGACTGGCTGGACTTCCCGTGGCATCGGCTCTACCCGCTGATCGACGAACCGCAAGTCGCGTTGCGCAGCTTCAACGGTGAAGTCTCCTACACCGACGGCAAATACCTCGGCAACTTCAAAGCCGCGCTGGATGGCCCGGCCGGGGCATTCAGCCTGAGCAGCCCGTTCAGCGGCGACCTGACGAAAATCTACCTGCAACAATTTCAGCTCGAAGCCGGGCAGGGCAAGGCCGAAGGCCACCTGAACCTGCAATTCGCCGATGGCATCGCCTGGGACACCGCGCTGGACCTGTCGGCGATCAACCCGGCGTACTGGATGGCGGAACTACCGGGCACACTGGCCGGGCCGTTGCGCAGTAAAGGCGAGATGAAGAATGAAAAGCTCAGCCTGACCGCCGATCTCGATTTGAAAGGCAAACTGCGCGGCCAACCGGCGGTGATCCAGGCCAAGGCTGATGGCGGCGGCGAGCAATGGAACCTCAGTGCCTTGCAGATTCGCCTTGGCGACAACAGCATCAACGGCAAGGGCAGCCTGCAACAGAAACTCGCCGGGCAGATCGAAATCAAGTTGCCGCGACTGGCCCAACTCTGGCCGCAACTGCGCGGCCAGCTCAATGGCCGGGTCGATGTCGCCGGCACGCTCAAGGCGCCGCAAGGCAAGCTCGGGTTGCAAGGTTCGCAACTGGCCTTCCAGGACAATCGGCTGCAAAGCCTCAATCTCGATGCCACCCTCGACAGCGCCCAGCGGGCGAAGATCGACCTCAAGGGCAGCGGCATCCAGGCCGGCGACACTTCGCTGGGCACCCTGGCCGCCAGCGGCCAGGGCGATATCAAGAACCAGAAACTCAGCCTCGACCTGCAAGGGCCGAAACTCAAACTGGCGCTCGGGCTGGACGGCGCACTGGACAACGGCAATTGGCGCGGACGCCTGGCCAGCGGCGATATCCAGGCCGGCGGTCAGGACTGGAAGCTGCAAGGCCCGGCGAAGCTTGAACGGCTGGCGGACGGCAAAATCAATTTCGGCGCCCATTGCTGGATGTCAGGCGACGCCAGTTTGTGCGGCGAGGACCAGCGCCTGATGCCTGAACCGAAGTTGCGTTATCACCTCAAGCAATTCCCGATCGACAGCCTTGCGCAATGGTTGCCGAAGGATTTTGCCTGGCAGGGCAAGCTTAACGCCGACCTGCAACTCGACCTGCCGGCCAGCGGCCCGAACGGTCAGATCAGCATTGATGCCAGCGGCGGCACCTTGCGCATGAAAGAGAAAGACCAGTGGCTGGACTTCCCTACCAGACCCTGAAACTCACCAGCAAACTCACGCCCAAGCGCATCGACACCGACCTCAATTTCGTCGGCGGCAAGCTCGGCGAGTTGATGGTGCAGGCGCAGATCAACCCGTTGCCGAAGAACAAACCGCTGACTGGCTCGTTCCGCCTCAATGGCCTGGACCTGTCGGTGGCCCGGCCGTTTGTGCCGATGGTCGAGAAACTCACCGGCCATTTGAATGGCAGCGGCACGCTCTCCGGCGGATTGCTCGCGCCACTGGTCAACGGCAACCTCGTGCTCAGCGACGGCGAAGTATCCGGGGCTGAATTGCCCATCAGCCTTGAGGCCTTGCAGCTTCAAGCGGTGATCGCCGGCGAAACCGTGCAATTGAACGGTGGCTGGAAAAGCGGCAAGACCGGGCAGGGCAGCTTGAACGGCAACATTGCCTGGGGTCAGGCACTGGTCGTCGACCTGGCGCTCAAAGGCACGCAATTGCCGGTCACCGTCGAGCCCTACGCCAAGCTCGAAGTGGCGCCGGACCTGAAAATCTCGATGAAGGGCGATGAGCTGTCCATCGCCGGCAAAGTGCTGGTGCCCAAGGGGAAATCACCGTGCGTGAGTTGCCGCCGTCGACGGTCAAGGTGTCCGATGACACGATCATCGTCGGTGCGCAAACCGAACAGGGCAAACCGCCGATGGCCATGAGGATGGACATCGACGTGGTGGTGGGTGACGACAAACTTGCCTTCGCCGGTTTTGGCCTGACCGCGAATGTGCAAGGTCATGTGCACATCGGCGACAACATGGACACCCGCGGCGAACTCTGGCTCAACGACGGTCGTTATCGTGCCTATGGCCAGCGCCTGACGGTGCGTCGGGCGCGGCTGCTGTTCGCAGGTCCCATCGATCAGCCGTACCTGGATATCGAAGCGATTCGCCAGACCGACGACGTGATCGCCGGTATTCGCCTGAGCGGCAGCGCCGAACAGCCAACCACGCAAATCTTCTCCGAGCCGGCCATGAGCCAGGAACAGGCATTGTCCTATCTGGTGCTGGGACGTCCATTGAGCACCACCGGCGAAGACAACAACATGCTCGCCCAGGCGGCGCTCGGGCTGGGGTTGATGGGCAGTTCCGGGGTCACCAGCGGCTTGGCCAAGGACTTGGGCATTCAAGACTTCCAGCTCGACACCCAAGGCAGCGGCAACACCACCAGCGTGGTGGCCAGCGGCAATATCTCCGAGAAGCTCAGTTTGCGTTACGGGGTTGGCGTGTTTGAGCCGGCCAACACCATTGCGCTGCGGTACAAGTTGAGCAAGAAGGTTTATCTCGAAGCCGCCAGTGGTGTGGCCAGTTCGCTGGATATTTTCTACAAGCGGGACTTTTAGTCCCTTCAAGATCAAAAGATCGTCCGAATGCGGCCCAAACCTTTGGCAGCTCCTACGGGTGTACGCAAAACCCCTGTAGGAGCTGCCAAAGGTTTGGGCCGCATTCGGACGATCTTTTTGCTTTTGCGCCCCGCCATTTATCCGCTAAATACAAAGCATCCTAACTATTGCGTTGACATTCGCTGCCTAGGCAGTAACATCTCGACATACATTCTCTGCCTAGGCAGCTAATTGGTGGCCAGATGAAGCATTTTACCCCAGACGAATTCCGTAATTGCCACCTCGGCCTCCTGCTGGGACGCGCTGCGCTGCTCAAGGACCGGATTATCGACACGCACATGGAACCCCACGGCATCACCGCCGCGCAGTTCAAAGTGCTGATCATCATGGCCCAGTTCGGCGTCGATACCCCGGCCGAGCTGTGCCGTCACCTGTCGCTGGACAGCGGTTCGATGACACGCATGCTCGATCGTCTGGAGCAGAAAGGATTTCTCGCCCGTCAACGCTCCGAGGCTGACCGACGCCAGGTGCAACTGATGTTGACTGAGGAAGGCCAGAAGCTCGCCGACCGCCTGCCGCACATCGGCGCCGACGCCATGAATGAACTGGCTGGCGCCATCAGCCCGGACGAGTTGAAAACCCTGGAATTGATCCTGAAGAAAATCTTGGTAGCAGCCGGTGACTCAATCACGCTGCTGCGGGTAGGTGATAAATGAGCAGTAAAACCTTGCGTACCGGCCTGAGCCTGGTGCTGGCGACCATGACCCTGGCCGGTTGCGCCAGTTACAGCGGCTTGGACACCGAAGGCAAAAGCCTCGATGCGAAAACCCTGAAGGCCGGGCAATCCCTTACGGGCGTGACCTTGTCGCCGGCGGCCTGGCCGAAAAGCGACTGGTGGAAAAGCCTCGGCGACCCACAACTCGACGGGCTGATCCGCGAAGCCTTGCACGACAGCCCGGACATGCAAATCGCCGAAGCCCGCGCCCACCAGGCCAGCGCCGCCGCGTATGCCGCCGACGCCGCACGGATGCCGACCCTCGATGCCAGCGCCGGCGTCAGCCGTTCGCGGCTGGCCAAGGATCAGGACCCGTCGGGGCAGGGCGACACCTACGCCACCGTGCGTAACATCAGCGCCAATTTCAACTACAACTTTGACCTCTGGGGCGGTCAGCGTGACGCCTGGGAAGCCGCACTCGGCCAGGCCCGCGCCGCCGAAGTCGATCAGCAAGCCGCGCAACTGACCTTGTCTGCCGACGTGGCTCGGGCCTACAGCGACCTGGGGCAGGCGCACATCGTTTATGACCTGGCCAACGACGACCTCAAGCGTACCAAGCAAATGCTCGACCTGAGCCAGCGCCGCTTGAACTCCGGGATCGACAGCCAGTACCAGTTCCAGCAGACCGAAAGCCTGGAAGCCAGCTCCGAAGCGAGCCTGATCGACGCCGAAAAACGCCTGAACAGCGCCAAAATTGCCTTGGCCGTACTGCTCGGCAAAGGTCCGGATCGTGGTAACGAAATCGCCCGGCCGAAAATCCTTCAGGCCAGCGCCGTGGCCTTGCCGTCGGTGCTGCCGGCCGAGTTGCTCGGTCGTCGCCCGGACCTGGTAGCCGCGCGCTGGCGGGTCGAGGCGGCGAGCAAGAACATTGCCGCGAGCAAAACCCAGTTCTATCCCAACCTGAACCTTACGGCCGCTGCCGGTGCCGAATCCTTATTGGGTGACGCGATGTTCGGTTCGGCCAGTCGCTTCTTCAACATCGCACCGACGATTTCGGTGCCGATTTTCGACGGTGGCCGCCTGCGCGCCAACCTCGATGCCCGCGACGCCGACTATGACCTGGCGGTGGCGCAGTACAACAAGAGCCTGGTCAAGGCGCTGGGTGATGTCAGTGACACCATCAACCAGCTGCGCGATATCGGCCGGCAGATTGGTGCCCAGCAGCACGCCACCGAGATTGCCCAGGACTCTTACAACACCGTGGTCCAGCGCTACGGTTCCGGCATTGGCAATTACCTGGACGTGCTCAGCATCGAACAGCAATTGCTCCAGGCCCAGCGCCAACTGGCGAACCTGAATGCCGAGCAGATCGACCTGTCGATCCAACTGATGCAGGCGCTGGGTGGCGGTTTCCAGAGTGAAACCATCGCCTCGGCCAATCCAGCTCCCGCCAAGCTGAACAACTAATTCAAGGTATCTGTCATGGCCACTGCCGAAACGACTTCCGCTCCAACTAACAAAGCGCCTGAAAACGCCCCGGATACCAGCAACCCGCGCAAACGCAAAATCATGCTGACGGTGCTGGCGATTCTGGTGATCCTCGCCGGTGTCGGCGTCTGGGCCTACCACGAACTCTACGGTCGCTGGAATGAAAGCACCGACGACGCCTACGTGAACGGTAACGTGGTGGAAATCACCCCGCTGGTCACCGGCACCGTGGTGAGCATCGGCGCCGACGATGGCGATCTGGTCCACGAAGGCCAGGTGCTGGTCAACTTCGACCCGAACGACGCCGAAGTCGGTCTGCAAAGTGCCCAGGCCAACCTGGCCCGCACCGTGCGCCAGGTTCGCGGCTTGTACAGTAACGTCGACGGCATGAAAGCCCAGGTCAACGCCCAGCAGGCTAACGTGCAAAAAGCCCAGGACAACTTCAATCGCCGGAAAAACCTCGCCGCTGGCGGCGCGATTTCCCAGGAAGAACTGTCCCACGCTCGCGACGACCTGACCTCGGCGCAAAACGCCCTGGCCAATGCCCAGCAGCAGCTCAAGACCACCAGCGCGCTGGTCGATGACACCGTCGTGTCGTCGCACCCGGACGTGATGTCGGCCGCCGCGCAAGTGCGTCAGGCTTACCTGAATAATTCCCGCAGTACCTTGATCGCGCCGGTCACCGGTTATGTGGCCAAACGCTCGGTGCAATTGGGCCAGCGGGTTCAGCCGGGTACGGCGCTGATGGCGGTGATTCCACTGGATCAACTGTGGATCGACGCCAACTTCAAGGAAACCCAACTGCGCGACATGCGCATCGGCCAACCGGTGGACATCGAAGCCGATCTGTACGGCAGCGACGTGAAGTTCAGCGGCACCATCGACAGCCTCGGCGCCGGGACCGGCAGCGCGTTTGCGTTGCTGCCAGCACAAAACGCCACCGGTAACTGGATCAAGATCGTCCAGCGTGTACCGGTGCGGATTCACGTCAACGCCGAAGAACTGACCAAGCACCCGTTGCGCGTCGGTCTGTCGACCCAAGTCGATGTGAACCTGCACGACCAGAGCGGCCCGGTGCTGGCGCAACAACCGCCACAAAAGGCTTCGTTCAGCACCAATGTGTATGACCGCCAGTTGACTGAAGCCGACGCGATGATCGCCCAGTTGATCCATGACAACAGCGCTGCGGTCAGCAAGACCGCGCAACGCTGATTCGCCAATCCCTCAGCGGCGCCGGTTAAACGGCGCCGCGCACACCTGGTTTCAAAGGATTCGCGATGAGCAATAACGCGTCTTTCACGCCGCCCAGCCTGCTGCTCAGCACCATTGGCCTGTCGCTGGCAACCTTCATGCAAGTGCTCGACACCACCATTGCCAACGTGGCCTTGCCGACGATTTCCGGCAACCTGGGCGTGAGCTCGGAGCAGGGCACTTGGGTCATCACATCGTTTGCGGTCAGTAACGCCATTGCGTTGCCACTGACTGGCTGGCTGAGCCGGCGTTTCGGTGAAGTGAAGCTGTTTCTCTGGGCCACGATTCTGTTTGTGCTGGCCTCGTTCCTCTGCGGTATCTCGACGTCAATGCCGGAATTGATTGGTTTCCGTGTACTTCAAGGCCTGGTGGCCGGGCCGTTGTACCCGATGACCCAGACGCTGTTGATCGCGGTCTATCCCCCGGCCAGGCGCGGCATGGCCCTGGCGTTGCTGGCGATGGTCACGGTGGTGGCGCCGATTGCCGGGCCGATTCTCGGTGGCTGGATTACCGACAGCTATAGCTGGCCGTGGATCTTCTTTATCAACGTGCCGATCGGGATCTTCGCGGTGATGGTGGTGCGCTCGCAACTCAAGGCGCGTCCGGTGGAAACCAGCCGTCAGCCGATGGATTATGTCGGTTTGATCACGCTGATCATTGGTGTTGGGGCGTTGCAGGTGATCCTCGACAAAGGCAACGACCTGGACTGGTTCGAATCGAACTTCATCATCATTGGCGCGGCGATTTCAGTGGTTGCCCTGGCGGTGTTCATCATCTGGGAAATGACTGATAAGCACCCAGTGGTGAATCTGCGGCTGTTCGCTTACCGCAACTTCCGTATCGGCACCATCGTGTTGGTGCTGGGTTATGCCGGGTTCTTCGGCATCAACCTGATCCTGCCGCAATGGCTGCAAACCCAGATGGGCTACACCGCCACCTGGGCCGGTCTGGCGGTGGCGCCGATCGGGATTCTGCCGGTGCTGATGTCGCCGTTTGTCGGCAAGTACGCGCAAAAATTCGACCTGCGGTTGTTGGCCGGCCTGGCGTTCCTGGCGATCGGCCTGAGCTGCTTTATGCGCGCCGGGTTTACCAACGAGGTCGATTTCCAGCACATCGCGTTGGTGCAGCTGTTCATGGGGATTGGCGTGGCGCTGTTCTTTATGCCGACCTTGAGCATTTTGATGTCGGACTTGCCGCCAAGCCAGATCGCGGACGGCGCGGGCCTGGCGACGTTCTTGCGGACGTTGGGCGGTAGCTTCGCGGCGTCGTTGACCACCTGGATCTGGATTCGCCGGGCGGATCAGCATCACGCGTACTTGAGCGAAAGCATCACTACCTATGACCAACCGACCCGGGATGCCTTGAACACCCTGGGCGGGGCGGGTACCCCGGCGTATGCGCAACTCGATCAAGTGCTGACCAGCCAGGCGTACATGCTCTCCACCGTGGACTACTTCACGTTGCTGGGCTGGGGATTCATGGGCTTGATGCTGATCGTCTGGCTGGCCAAACCGCCGTTTGCGGCGAAGGCCGGGCCTGCGGCGTCTGGGCATTGATTTAGCGGCGCCTGTTAAAAAGATCGCAGCCTGCGGCAGCTCCTACAGGGTTATGTGTACATCTGTAGGAGCTGCCGCAGGCTGCGATCTTTGATCTTTAAGACGTCCCAAAATCAAACGGTGCCAGCGCAAACCCGTTCTCATCCACCTGCAACGCCCAGCCCTGGCGATCCCAATCCCCCAGCACGATGCGTTTGGCCGCTTGCTCGCCAATCTGCAACTTGTGAATGGCTGGACGGTGGGTATGCCCATGAATCAGGGTTTTCACGCCATATGCCTGCATGATCCGCGGCACTTCGTCCGGCGTCACATCGACAATGTCGTTAGCCTTCATCCGCGTCTGCGCACGGCTTTCACTGCGCAGCTTGCGCGCCAGTTTATGCCGGGTGCTCAAGGGCAGATGCCGGAGGATGAACAGGGTGATGGGGTTGCGCAGGTAGCGCCGCAGCTTCATATAGCCGACGTCGCGGGTGCAGAGGCTGTCGCCGTGCATCAAAAGCACCGGCTCGCCGTAAAACTGCACGACACTCGGGTCCTTCAACAGCGTACAGCCGGCTTCTTTGCAGAACGCCTTGCCGAGCAGGAAGTCACGATTGCCGTGCATCAGAAAAATGGCCGTGCCGCTGTCGCTGAGTGCGCGCAGGGCCTGGCAGATGGAACGCTGGAACGGCGTCATGGCATCGTCGCCAATCCACGCCTCGAAAAAGTCGCCGAGGATGTACAGCGCACTCGCTGTGCGGGCGCGTCCGGCGAGCAAATCCAGAAACGCCCGGGTAATGTCCGGGCGCTCCTCTTCCAGATGCAAGTCTGAAATCAGCAATATCACTCAATGATCTCGGCTTTCTCGATGATCACGTCGTCTGCTGGTACGTCCTGGTGGCCGGACTTGGAAGTGGTGCTCACGCCTTTGATCTTGTCGACGACGTCGGTGCCGGCAACCACTTTGGCGAATACCGCGTAGCCCCAGCCCTGAGTGGTCTTGGCGCTGTGGTTCAGGAAGCTGTTGTCAGCCACGTTGATGAAGAACTGGGCGGAAGCCGAATGCGGCTCCATGGTGCGCGCCATGGCCACGGTGTACTTCTCGTTCGGCAGGCCGTTGTCAGCTTCGTTCTGGATGCTTGGGCGCTTGTCTTTCTTTTCTTTCATGCCTGGCTCGAAACCGCCGCCCTGGATCATGAAGTTACCGATCACACGGTGGAAAACGGTGTTTTCGTAGTGGCCGGCCTTGACGTACTCGATGAAGTTGGCAACGGTCAGCGGTGCCTTTTCAGCGTTCAGTTCCAGGACGATGTCGCCATGGTTGGTGGTCAGTTTGACTTGGGTCATGATCGGGGACTCTTTATAAAAGAAGCGTTTTCAATGAATTCGCGGGTTTCGGGGCGTTTGGGCCCTCAACCGGTTTGGCCAGCAGCAGCCAAGGTGCGCAGTTTAGCGCGACAGGCGCGAATTTCGAGGCTGTTTTTCAAAACAGGTGCATTAAACGCAGCTGTTTTAGGGCCTGCTCTGTCAGCGGCTTGACGGCATCGGCTATGATAGCGGCTTTGTTTTGTCAGGCCTTTAGTTCCGGCCGCGCACTCGTACGTTCAAGGATCCTATGAGCAAGCCCACTGTCGACCCTACCTCGAATTCCAAGACTGGCCCTGCTGTGCCGGTCAATTTCCTGCGCCCGATCATCCAGGCGGACCTGGACTCGGGTAAGCACACGCAGATCGTCACCCGTTTCCCGCCAGAGCCCAACGGCTACCTGCACATTGGTCACGCCAAGTCGATTTGCGTGAACTTCGGCCTGGCCCAGGAATTTGGCGGTGTCACGCACCTGCGTTTCGACGACACCAACCCGGCCAAGGAAGACCAGGAATACATCGACGCGATCGAAAGCGACATCAAATGGCTGGGCTTTGAATGGTCCGGCGAAGTGCGCTACGCCTCGCAGTATTTCGACCAGTTGCACGACTGGGCCGTCGAGCTGATCAAGGCCGGCAAGGCCTACGTTGATGACCTGAGCCCGGAGCAAGCCAAGGAATACCGTGGCAGCCTGACCGAGCCGGGCAAGAACAGCCCGTTCCGTGACCGTTCGGTGGAAGAAAACCTCGACTGGTTCGCCCGCATGAAGGCCGGCGAATTCCAGGACGGCGCACGTGTACTGCGGGCCAAGATCGACATGGCCTCGCCGAACATGAACCTGCGCGACCCGATCATGTATCGCATCCGTCACGCTCACCACCACCAGACCGGTGACAAGTGGTGCATCTACCCGAACTACGACTTCACCCACGGTCAGTCGGACGCCATCGAAGGCATCACCCACTCGATCTGCACCCTGGAGTTCGAAAGCCATCGTCCGCTGTACGAGTGGTTCCTGGACGCCTTGCCAGTGCCGGCGCACCCGCGCCAGTACGAGTTCAGCCGCCTGAACCTGAACTACACCATCACCAGCAAGCGCAAGCTCAAGCAACTGGTCGATGAAAAGCACGTGTTCGGCTGGGACGATCCGCGCATGTCCACGCTGTCGGGCTTCCGCCGCCGTGGCTACACGCCTGCGTCGATCCGCAATTTCTGCGACATGGTCGGCACCAACCGTTCTGACGGCGTCGTCGATTTCGGCATGCTCGAGTTCAGCATCCGTCAGGATCTGGACCAGAACGCTCCGCGCGCCATGTGCGTGCTGCGTCCGTTGAAGGTGGTGATCACCAACTACTCGGAAGACCAGGTCGAGAACCTCGAACTGCCGCGTCATCCGCAGAAAGAAGACATGGGTGTGCGCGTTCTGCCGTTCGCCCGTGAGATCTACATCGACCGTGAAGACTTCATGGAAGAGCCGCCAAAAGGCTACAAGCGCCTGGAACCGAACGGCGAAGTGCGTCTGCGCGGCAGCTACGTGATCCGCGCCGACGAAGCGATCAAGGACGCCGATGGCAACATCGTCGAACTGCGTTGCTCCTACGACCCGCAAACACTGGGCAAGAACCCTGAAGGCCGCAAGGTCAAAGGCGTGGTGCACTGGGTGCCGGCGGCTGCAAGCGTCGAGTGCGAAGTGCGCCTGTACGATCGTCTGTTCCGTTCGGCCAACCCTGAGAAGGCCGAAGACAGCGCCAGTTTCCTGGACAACATCAACCCTGACTCGCTGCAAGTTCTCACTGGTTGTCGTGCTGAGCCTTCGCTGGGCAATGCACAGCCGGAAGACCGTTTCCAGTTCGAGCGCGAAGGCTACTTCTGCGCTGACATCAAGGACTCGAAACCCGGTCATCCGGTCTTCAACCGTACCGTGACCTTGCGTGATTCGTGGGGCCAGTGATTCAAGGAAGCTAAAGTGCTTACGATCTACAACACGCTCACCAAGAGCAAAGAAGTCTTCAAACCGCTGGATGGCAACAATGTGCGCATGTACGTCTGCGGGATGACCGTGTACGACTACTGCCACATTGGCCATGGCCGCAGCATGGTCGCGTTTGACCTGGTGACCCGCTGGTTGCGGTTCAGCGGTTATAACCTGACCTATGTGCGCAACATTACCGACATCGAAGACAAGATCATCAATCGGGCCAGGGAGAACGGCGAGCCGTTCGACGTGCTGACCGAGCGCATGATCACTGCGATGCACGAGGACGAGGCGCGCCTCAACATCCTCAAGCCGGACATGGAACCGCGGGCCACCGATCATATCGCTGGCATGCAGACCATGATCCAGACCCTGATCGACAAGGGTTACGCCTACGCCCGGGTAATGGCGACGTGTACTACCGCGTCGCCAAGTTCATGGGTTACGGCAAGCTGTCGCGCAAAAAGATTGAAGACCTGCGCATCGGCGCGCGGATCGAAGTCGACGAGTCCAAGCAGGACCCGCTGGACTTCGTGTTGTGGAAAGGCGCCAAGCCGGGCGAGCCGAGCTGGCCATCGCCGTGGGGCGACGGTCGTCCGGGCTGGCACATCGAGTGCTCGGTGATGTCGACCTGCTGCCTCGGTGAGACTTTCGACATTCATGGCGGCGGCAGCGACCTCGAGTTCCCGCACCATGAAAACGAAATCGCCCAGAGCGAAGCGGCGACCGGCAAGACCTACGCCAACGCGTGGATGCATTGCGGCATGATTCGCATCAATGGCGAGAAGATGTCCAAGTCCTTGAACAACTTCTTCACCATTCGCGATGTGCTGGAAAAGTACCACCCGGAAGTCGTGCGTTACCTGCTGGTGTCGAGCCACTACCGCAGTGCGATCAACTACTCGGAAGACAACCTCAAGGACGCCAAGGGCGCACTCGAGCGTTTCTACCACGCGTTGAAAGGCCTGCCGAGCGTGGCACCGGCCGGCGGCGAAGCTTTTGTCGAGCGCTTCACCACGGTGATGAACGACGACTTCGGCACACCGGAAGCCTGCGCGGTGCTATTCGAGATGGTTCGCGAGATCAACCGTCTGCGCGAGAGCGATCTCAATGCGGCGGCAGGTCTGGCGGCACGCTTGAAGGAACTGGCCAGTGTGCTGGGGGTGCTGCAGCTCGAAGCCGATGACTTCTTGCAGGCCGGCGCTGAAGGCCGGGTTGATGCTGCGCAAGTTGATGCGCTGATTGCTGCGCGGCTGGCGGCTCGTGCCGGTAAAGACTGGGCCGAATCCGACCGCATCCGCGACCAGCTCACCGCCATGGGCGTGGTGCTGGAAGACGGCAAGGGCGGCACGACCTGGCGTCTGGCTGACTGATTGCTTTATTCGTTGCAAACAAAAACCCGCCTTGTGCGGGTTTTTGTTTTTGGGTGTAGCTCGATAGGCCTTTGAGGTGACTCAGCTCAAGAGGCCGGTACTGACGGCGACAATCAGGAAAATACCCAGCGCCGCGCGGTAAATCACAAACGGCCAGGTGGAGAATTTTTCCAGGAACTTCATCAGGCCCCAGATGGCGAAAAACGCCGAGACGCTGGCGACTACCAGGCCAAAAACCAGGTGGGCCCAGGCCTCCGCCGGGAGCTGCGCATGGAACAACACCCACAGTTCCTTCAGGCCGGCCAAGGCGATAGCGGGCAGACCCAGCAGGAAGGAAAAACGCGCTGCCTCTTCGCGTTTGAAATTAAGGAACAGCGCGGCTGTCAGCGTTGAGCCGGAGCGGGAAACCCCAGGAATCAGCGCGCCGATCTGAGCAATACCGACAATCAGCGCATCGCGCAGACGCATTTCGCCAACGGTGCGCCGGTGACGGCAACTGAGTTCGGCGGCCGCCAGCAAAACGGCCATCACCACGCAGGAGATCCCGATCACCATCAGGCCTCTCAGCGGGGAGTTACAGGCGTTCAGTGTCGATGACAAGGCGATGCCGGCAATGCCGATCGGAATGGTCGCCAGCACGATGGCAACGGCCAGCTTGAACCACTGGTTGTTGTAATCACCCTGGCGCACGGCACCTATGCTGCCGGTCACAACCTGCCTCACATCCCGCCAGAAGTAACTGACAACAGCCGCCAGTGCGGCCAGTTGCATGGCGGCGGAAAACGCCGATCCCGGATCAGGCCAGCCAAGCAGGGCAGGTACGATTCGCATATGCGCAGTGGAAGAAACGGGCAACAACTCGGTGATGCCTTGAATGATGCCCAGGATGCCGATTTGCAGGTAATCCAGTGAGGCGAAGCCGATATCAAGGCCGGCGGAACAGATGTTTGTCAAAGCACTTATCCTGTGAGAATAAGAGGGGAGGGAGGTGTTTGGTTCAAGGCAAGAGAATCTAAAAGCTGAAACATTTCGTCACGTTTAGTCGGCACAGTCAACTCCCTGATGGGCGCAGGGTGCTTGGTTAACAAAATTGGTCTTGAACGCTCGCCGAGCATCCATGTTCTGTACGTTAACTGCGTATATTTCTATCGCAAGAATCGAATAGCTCAAGGCATCCGTCCTTGCCAATTCGGTCAAGTCGTTACAGTCCGATCACAGCTCGGATCTGGATGCAGGACGCGAGGGAATTCTTTATATGGGCGGGGTGGGATGAGCGCGCAAGATCAAAAGATCGCAGCCTTCGGCAGCTCCTACAGGGACGGTGTTCAACCGCGAATGTGCGCGAGGGCGCTGATCGCGTAGGAGCTGCCGAAGGCTGCGATCTCTTGATCCTCAACCCCAAAACGCAAAAACGGCACCCGAAGGTGCCGTTCCTGTTTTCTACCGAGTATCGCTAAACGATCAACCCGCCAGCACTGCCTGCTGAACCAGCGTCAGCAACGGCTGTGGATACAGGCCGAGGAAGAACGCCAGTGCGGCGATGGCCAGCAGCATCACGCCGCCTGCACGTTGTTCCCAGTGCAGTTGCGCATCGTGGCGACGCAGGTTCGGCTCGATCAGGTACAGGGTGACCATCACGCGCAGGTAGTAGAAGACGCCGATGGCGCTACCCAGTACCAGGGAACCGACCAGCCACCATTGGTGCGATTCGACGCCGGTAGCAATGATGTAGAACTTGCCGATGAAGCCCGCGGTCAGCGGGATACCGGCCAGGGACAGCATCATCACGGTCAGTACGGCGGTCAGGTACGGACGACGCCAGAACAGGCCGCGGTATTCGTACAGGGCATCTGCGTCACGGCCCTTGTATGGCGAGGACATCAGGGTGATCACGCCGAAGGCGCCGAGGCTGGTGATCACGTAGGTGACCAGGTACACGCCAATGGCTTCCACGGCCAGACCTTTGCTCGCCACCAGGGCGATCAGCAGGTAACCGAAGTGAGCGATGGACGAGTAGCCCAGCAGACGCTTGAGGTTGTTTTGGGTCAGTGCCAGCAAGTTACCGAACAGAATCGACGCAATGGCGATGATGGTCAGCACGTCGCTTAGCACACCGCTGCTCGCCGCTGGGGAGATCTGGAACAGACGCACCATCACCGCAAACACGGCGACTTTGGAAGCGGTCGCCAGGAACGCGGCCACCGGTGCCGGAGCCCCTTCGTAGACGTCCGGGGTCCACAGGTGGAACGGTACCAGCGACAGCTTGAACGCCAGGCCGATCAGCATCATGCCCAGGCCCATTTGCGCCAGCGAGCTTGGCAGGCCGGTAGACGCCAGCGCCTGACCGATACCGACGAAGCTCAGGGAGCCTGCGTCGGCGTAGAGCAGGGCCATACCGAACAACAGGAACGCGGAGCCGGCGGCCGACAGCACCATGTACTTGATGCCGGCTTCCAGCGAACGCTTGTTGAAGAAGGCGTAAGCCACCAGACCGTAGACCGGCACCGACAACAGTTCCAGACCGATGAACAACCCGGCCAGGTGCTGCGCGCTGACCAGCACCAGGCCACCGGCGGCGGCCATCAGGATCAGCAGGTACAGTTCTTCACGGTTGCCCGGGTAACCCGTGCCGCCATCACCGAGGTAGGCGTGGGCGAGGGTCACACAAGCGAGGGTGGCGACCAGGATCAGCGCCATGTACAAGCAAGCGAAGCTATCGATTTGCAGCAGCGGGGTCACGGCCAGGGGCGCGACTTTCAAGGCTGGCAGGATCGACAGCAACGCCAGGTTCAGGCCCGCCACGGAAATCAGGAAGGTCTGCGAGTGATTGCGGCGCCAGGCGATGGCCAACATCACCACGATGATCGTGGCGGTGGTGATCAACAATGGCGCGAGCGCGATAAAGTGTTGAGTCGTGAATTCCATAGCGCTCTTACCGGGCCGAAGCGAGTTGAGTGAAGGCGGTGCCGAGCCACTGCTGCACGCCATGCATCGTCGCGGCAGAGGTGTCGAGGAACGGTTGCGGGTACACGCCGATGTAAATCAGCAGCATCGCAAGCCCGACCACCATGATCAGTTCGCGACCATCCATGCCATGCAACACCGCATCCGATTTGGAAGGGCCGAAGTAGGCGCGGTGGATCATGATCAGCGAGTAGACCGAACCGAACACCAGGCCAGAGGTGGCAATCGCGGTGATCCACGGTGCAGCAGCGAAGGTGCCGATCAGGATCAGGAACTCACCGACGAAGTTACCGGTACCCGGCAAGCCCAGCGACGCGGCTGCGAAGAACAGGCTGATGGCCGGCAGGTAAGCGATCTTCGACCACAAACCACCCATTTCACGCATATCGCGGGTGTGGGTGCGTTCGTACAGCTGACCACTGAGGATAAAGAGTGCCGCGGCCGAAACACCGTGCGCCAGCATCTGCATCACGGCGCCTTGCAGCGCCAGTTGGCTGCCGGAGTAGATGCCGATCAGGACGAAGCCCATGTGGGAAACGGATGAGAAGGCAATCAGGCGCTTGATGTCGGTTTGGGCGAACGCCAGGAACGCACCGTAGAAGATCCCGACCAGACCGAGGGTCATGGCGATCGGCGCAAACTCGGCCGAGGCATTCGGGAACAGCGGCAGGGCGAAACGCAGCAGGCCGTAAGCCGCCGTCTTCAACAAGATACCGGCCAGGTCGACCGAACCTGCGGTTGGCGCCTGGGCGTGAGCATCAGGCAACCAGGAGTGGAACGGTACGACCGGCAGCTTCACCGCGAAGGCGATGAAGAAGCCGAGCATCAGGATGTACTCGGTGGTGAGCGACATCTTGGTTTTCAGCAGGTCGGCGTAGTTGAACGTGATCACGCCGGTGCTGTTGAAGTTGACCAGCACCAGACCCAGGATCGCCACCAACATGATCAGGCCGGACGCCTGAGTGAAGATGAAGAACTTGGTCGCCGCGTAGATCCGGGTTTTCTTGCCGTCCGAAGAACTGTGACCCCAGAGCGCGATGAGGAAGTACATCGGCACCAGCATCATTTCCCAGAAGAAGAAGAACATGAACAGGTCGAGGGCGAGGAACACGCCGACGACACCGCCCAGGATCCACATCAGGTTCAGGTGGAAGAAGCCAACGTGACGCTGGATCTCTTTCCACGAGCAGAGTACCGAGAGGATACCCAGCAGACCGGTCAGCAGGATCATCAGCAACGACAGGCCGTCGAGGGCCAGGTGCACGCTGATGCCGAAGCGCTGAATCCAGATGTGCTTGAACTCAAGCGCCCAGACCGGATCGGCGCCAGGCGCCGGTGCAAATGAGTAATTACCGTGGGCCCACAGCCAGAGGCCGAGTGCGAGTTCCAGGGTCATGGTCAACAGCGCAATCCAGCGGGGGAGGGTAGCGCCGAAGCGCTCACCCATCCAGCACAGCAGGCCGCCGATGAAGGGGATCAGGATTAGCCAAGGCAGAATCATGACGGGCTCAATTCCTTTCGCAAGTTCGCAAGGTTCATATTCAGACCGCTACCAGCACGATGGCGCCGATGACCAGCACGGAGCCGGCTGCCATCGATGCCGCGTACCAGCGCAGTTGACCGGTTTCGGTACGGCTCAGGGCGGTGTGACCCCCTTGGCCATACGCGGGATCAAACCGATGGTCTGATCGAGCGGGTCTTTGCGCAGTACGTGGCTGATCGCAAGGTATGGCTTGACGAACAGTTTGTCGTAGATCCAGTCGAAGCCCCAGGCAGCGAACCACCAGGCCGAAAGGAAGCGGCCGATGCCGCTGTTGGCGATAGCAGTGACGAAACGACGCTTGCCGAGGAACAGCAGCGCGGCCAGCAGGATACCGGCCAGGGCGATGGCGCCCGAAGCGATTTCCAGACTGTGCTTGGCTTCGCCGCCGGCATGGCCGACGCTCTCTGGCAACACACCGTGCAGTGGCGGAACGATCATCGCGCCGACGAAGGTCGACAGCACGATCAGCACCGACAGTGGCAGCCAGTGAGCGATGCCGTGACCGGCGTGGGCTTCGGTCTTCGCTTCACCGTGGAACGCGATGAAGATCAGGCGGAAGGTGTACAGCGAAGTCATGAACGCGCCGACCAGGCCTGCATACAGCAGACCGTGGTTGCCGCTGGCGAACGCTTCCCAGAGGATTTCGTCCTTGGAGTAGAAGCCCGCGGTCACCAGTGGCAGGGCAGACAGGGCCGCGCCGCCGACGATGAAGCTGGTGTAGGCCAGTGGCAGTTTCTTCCACAGACCGCCCATCTTGAAGATGTTCTGCTCGTGGTGGCAGGCAACGATCACCGCACCGGACGCAAGGAACAGCAGCGCCTTGAAGAAGGCGTGGGTCATCAGGTGGAAGATCGCGCCTTCCCATGCACCAACGCCCAGCGCCAGGAACATGTAGCCGATCTGGCTCATGGTCGAGTAGGCGAGGATGCGTTTGATGTCGGTCTGGACCAGTGCGGCAAAACCGGCGAGTACCAGGGTCACGCCGCCGACAATGCCGACCAGGTGCAGGATATCCGGCGCCAGGGCGAACAAGCCGTGAGTACGGGCAATCAAGTAAACGCCTGCGGTCACCATGGTCGCGGCGTGGATCAGTGCCGAAACCGGGGTAGGACCGGCCATCGCATCCGCCAGCCAGGTTTGCAGCGGCAGTTGCGCCGATTTACCGACCGCGCCGCCCAGCAGCATCAGGGTCGCCAGAACGATCCAGAAGTCGCCGACCTTAAAGTGCTCAGGTGCCTTGACCAGCAGTTCCTGGATGTTCAACGTGCCCAACTGTTGGAACAGGATGAACAGGCCGATGGCCATGAACACGTCGCCGATACGGGTGACGATAAAGGCTTTGAGTGCAGCGTTACCGTTGTTGCGGTTGCTGTAGTAGAAACCGATCAACAGGTACGAGCACAGGCCCACGCCTTCCCAGCCGAAGTACAGGAACAACAGGTTATCGCCCAGGATCAGGAACAGCATGCTGGCGATAAACAGGTTGGTGTAGGCGAAGAAGCGTGAGTAACCATCTTCACCGCGCATGTACCACGACGCAAACAGGTGGATCAGGAAGCCGACGCCGACGACCACACCGAGCATGGTCACGGACAGGCCATCCAGGTACAGCGCGAAGTTAGGCGTGAAGCCTTCAACGGCCATCCACTGCCACAACACCTGGGTGTAGTGACCGCCTTCTGGCGGGGCGACGTTGAATTGCCAGATCACATAAGCGGCGACGATCGCCGACAGGCCAATGGAACCGACGCCAATCAGCGCCGACAGGTTTTCCGAGAAGCGGCCGCGAGAGAACGACAGCAGCAGGAAACCTATAAGAGGGAATACGAAAGTCAGATAGAGAAGATTCATCCGCGCATCTCGCTGGCAGCGTCGATATCGAGAGTGTGGAAGCGGCGATACAGCTGCAACAGAATCGCCAGGCCAATACTGGCCTCGGCGGCTGCCAGGCTGATCACCAGGATGAACATGATCTGTCCATCCGGCTGACCCCAGCGGCTACCGGCAACGATGAACGCCAAAGCGGAGGCATTCATCATGATCTCCAGGCTCATCAACACGAAGAGAATGTTGCGGCGGACCATCAGGCCGACCAGACCGAGGCAGAACAGGATGCCGGCAACGGCTAATCCATGCTCGAGAGGGATAGCAGGCATGACTTACTCCTTAGCCTCGTTACGGCCCAAGTGGAACGCCGTGACGGCTGCGGCGAGCAGCAACATCGAGGCGAGTTCGACCACCAGCAGATACGGGCCGAACAGGCTGATGCCCACGGCCTTGGCGTCTACGGTGGTGTGGCCGATGGCCTGGCCGCTGGAGTGGCTGAACAGTACATACAGCAGTTCAGCCAGCAGCAGGGCGCCGAGAATCACCGGGCCGATCCAGATACCGGGCTTGAGCCAGACGCGCTCTTGCTGAACCGAGGCGGGACCGAGGTTCAGCATCATCACCACGAACACGAACAGCACCATGATGGCGCCAGCGTAGGCGATCACTTCCAGCACACCGGCAAACGGTGCGCCGAGGGCGAAAAAGGTCATCGCCACGGCAATCAGCGAAATGATCAGGTAGAGCAGGGCGTGCACAGGGTTGGTGTTGGTGATCACGCGAAGCGTGGACACCACAGCGATACCCGATGCGAAATAGAAAGCGAATTCCATCTTTCTTCCTTAAGGCAGCAAGCTCTTCACGTTGATCGGCTGGGCTTCATTCTGCGCGGCGCCTTTCGGCTTCCCGGCAATCGCCATACCTGCAACACGATAGAAGTTGTAATCAGGGTTTTTGCCGGGGCCGGAGATCAGCAGATCTTCTTTCTCGTAAACCAGGTCCTGACGTTTGAACTCGGCCATCTCGAAATCCGGTGTCAGCTGGATCGCGGTGGTCGGGCAGGCTTCCTCGCAGAGGCCGCAAAAGATGCAGCGCGAGAAGTTGATGCGGAAGAAGTCCGGGTACCAGCGACCGTCTTCGGTTTCGGCTTTCTGCAGCGAGATGCAACCGACCGGGCAGGCCACGGCGCACAGGTTGCAGGCTACACAACGCTCTTCGCCATCAGGGTCGCGGGTCAGGACGATACGGCCACGGTAGCGCGGCGGCAGGTACACGGCTTCTTCCGGGTACTGCAGCGTGTCGCGCTTGCGGAAGGCGTGGCCGAAGATCATCACCAGGCTGCGAAGCTGGGTGAAGAAGCCATGCACGATGTCAAAAATGTACTTCATGATTCTCTATCCTCACTGAGCCGCGACGGCGGGCGTGTTGAGCAACACGATCGCAGCGGTCACCAGCATGTTGACGAGGGTCAGCGGCAGGCAGAACTTCCAGCTGAAATCCATCACTTGGTCATACCGTGGGCGCGGAATCGAGGCGCGCAGCAGGATGAAGATCATGATGAAGAACGCGGTTTTGAGCGCGAACCAGAGGAACGGGATCTGCGGCAGAATGCCGAACGGACCGTGCCAGCCACCGAAGAACAAGGTCACCAGCAGCGCCGAAACCAACACGATGCCGATGTACTCACCGACGAAGAACATGCCCCATTTCATGCCGGCGTATTCAATGTGGTAACCGTCGGCCAGTTCCTGCTCCGCTTCCGGCTGGTCGAACGGGTGACGGTGAGTCACGGCGACGCCAGCAATGAAGAAGGTCAGGAAACCGAAGATCTGCGGAATGATGAACCACAGGTGCTGGGCTTGATAATCGACGATGTCGCGCATGTTGAACGAGCCGACCTGGATCACGATGCCCATCAACGACAGGCCCATGAACACTTCGTACGACACGGTTTGTGCCGAGGCCCGCAAGCTGCCCAGCAGGGCGAACTTGTTGTTACTCGACCAACCGGCGAACAACACGGCGTAGACCGACAGGCCGGCCATGGCGAAGAAGAACAGGATGCCGATGTTCAGATCCGCCACGCCCCAGGTCGGGGTGATCGGGATGATCGCAAAGGCAATCAGCAGGGCGCTCATGGCCACGACCGGCGCCAGGGTGAAGATCATCTTGTCGGCGAACGGCGGCGTCCAGTCTTCCTTGAAGAACATCTTGATCATGTCGGCGGCAATCTGGAACGCGCCGAACGGGCCGACGCGGTTCGGACCGTAACGGTCCTGCCAGAGGGCGAGCAGGCGACGCTCGACCCAGCTCAGCAGCGCGCCGCAAACAACGACGGCGAGCAGAATCACGATGGCCTTGAGGACGGCGATGATTACGTCGATCACTTCAGGCGTGAACCAGGTCATTGAGCTGCCTCCTGCAGACCGTCAACGGTTTTGCCAAAGATCGCCGCTGGAATGCCGGCGATACCCGCAGGCAATGCCACCAGGCCAGCGCCCAGCTCTTCGTTGATACGCAGTGGCAGACGCAAGGTCTGGCCCTCTACGGTCAAGCTGAGCATTGCGCCCTCGTTGACACCCAGGCGATCGGCTTCGGATTTGGCCAGTGCGACGTAGGCGGCCGGGATACGTTCCTGAACCGGTGCGGCTTTGGAAGAGGTCTCTTCGCTGCCGAGCAGGTGGAAGAACGGCACGACCTGCCAGGTCCCTTGAGCCGGGTTGAACGCGCGCGGAACACTGGCGAACCAGTTCAGAGAATCACCGGTGCTTTCGATCAGGCGGGTACCCGGATCGCCAGCACGGATGTGACCACCGACTTCGTCCTGGAACTTGTTCCAGGCTTGCGGCGAGTTCCAGCCCGGCGACCAGGCAAACGGCACTTGCTGACGCGGTTCGACCGAGCCCGAGTAACCTTCCATCGAGAAGTTGAACGCGGTGTCGTTGTCTTGCGGGGTACGCGGTTCGTGAACGCTGATGTCAGCGCGCATGGCGGTACGACCGGAATAACGTAGCGGTTCGCGGGCCAGTTTCATGCCCTTGATACGGAACGCGGCGGACGGTGCAGCATCAACGATGCGCGCCAGTTGCGGCGTGCTCGAAGCGACTGCTGCGGTGACGTGGTCCAGCTGAGTCCAGTCGATCGGCTGATTCAGCAGGGTCGCGCGCAGGGCGTGCAGCCAGCGCCAGCCTTCGTGAACCAGGATGCTCGCGTCCATGTATTTCGGGTCGAACACCTGGAAGAAGCGCTGGGCGCGGCCTTCCTGGCTGACCAAGGTACCGTCGCCTTCAGCAAAGCTGGCAGCTGGCAGAACCAGGTGTGCGCGATCGCTGGTAGCGGTCTTCTGGTGGTCGGCCACGATCACCACTTTCGCGGCGTTCAGGGCAGCATCGACACGGGCTTTGTCGGTACGGGTGTACAGATCGTTTTCCAGCACGACGATGGCGTCGGCCTTGCCATCGATCACCGCTTGCAGCGCGTCGTCGACCGAATTGCCACCGAGCATGGCCAGGCCAAGGCTGTTGGCCTCTGGCACGATCAGGCTGATGGAACCGTTCTTCTCGCGCAGCTTCAGGGCCTTGGCAATGTTTGCCGCCGCTTCGATCAGCGCTTTGGAGCCCAACGAAGTACCGGCAATGATCAACGGACGCTTGGCGGCCAGCAGGGCATTGGCGATGCGTTGAGCCAGTTCAACGGCTTCAGCGTCCAGGCCTTCAACGGCCGGTGCGCTGGCGTCGAGGGCGTGAGCCACGGCGAAACCGATGCGGGCCAGGTCGTCCGGGGCCGCGTGAACGCATTCTTCGGCGATGTCGTCGAGCTTGGTTTCAGCCAGGCTGGCGATGAACAGTGGGTTCATCTCATGCTGGCCGATGTTCTTCACCGCGGCATCGAGCCACGGCTGAACGCGCATGGCGTCGGCCATGTCTTCGGCTTTGCCCTTGACCGATTGACGCAGGGACAGGGCCATGCGCGCAGCCGTCTGGGTCAGGTCTTCACCGAGGACGAAGATCGCGTCGTGGTCTTCGATGTCGCGCATGTTCGGGATCGGCAGCGGGCTGTCTTTCAGCACTTGCATGACCAGGCGGATGCGATCCAGTTCGGCGGCTTCGATACCGGAGTAGAAGTGCTCGGCGCCGACCAGTTCACGCAACGCGAAGTTGCTTTCGAGGCTGGCACGTGGCGAACCGATACCGACGATGTTGCGGCCGCGCAGCAGGTCAGAGGCTTTATCCAGTGCTTCGTCGAGGCTCAGCTTGGCGCCGTTGGCCAGCAGTGGCTGACGCGGGCGGTCTTCGCGGTTGACGTAGCCATAGCCGAAACGGCCACGGTCGCACAGGAAGTACTGGTTGACCGAACCGTTGAAGCGGTTTTCGATACGACGCAGTTCACCGTAGCGCTCGCCCGGGGAAATGTTGCAACCGCTGGAGCAGCCATGGCAGATGCTCGGCGAGAACTGCATGTCCCACTTGCGGTTGTAGCGCTCGGAGTGAGTCTTGTCGGTGAACACACCGGTCGGGCAGACCTCGGTGAGGTTGCCGGAGAACTCGCTTTCCAGCACGCCGTCTTCAACGCGACCGAAGTACACGTTGTCGTGGGCGCCGAATACACCGAGGTCGGTGCCGCCAGCGTAATCCTTATAGAAGCGCACGCAGCGGTAGCAAGCGATGCAGCGGTTCATCTCGTGGGAAATGAACGGGCCCAGTTGCTGGTTTTGGTGAGTACGCTTGGTGAAGCGGTAACGGCGCTCGTTGTGGCCGGTCATTACCGTCATGTCTTGCAGGTGGCAGTGACCGCCTTCTTCACAGACCGGGCAGTCGTGAGGGTGGTTGGTCATCAGCCATTCGACGACGCTGGCGCGAAATACTTTCGCTTCCTCGTCTTCGATGGAGATCCAGCTGCCGTCGGTGGCGGGGGTCATGCAGGACATGACGATCCGACCACGGGTGTCGTTGGCGTCGGTGTACTGCTTGACCGCGCACTGGCGGCAAGCGCCAACGCTGCCAAGGGCTGGGTGCCAGCAGAAATAAGGGATATCGAGGCCTAGCGACAGACATGCCTGTAACAGGTTGTCTGCCCCATCGACTTCGAGCTCTTTGCCGTCTACGTGGATAGTGGCCATGGTTCAAAGTTCTTCGTTGGCCCGGTGTCAGCGGGCGTGGCTAATGGAATCTTGTTATTCGTGTGAATCAACACAGCCGATGAAGGCGTCATCACACGAGAAGGCGAAGGGCACGGACCCTTCGCCTTTTTAAGCGTTTACGCGCCGACTACGATCGGCCTTGCCAGGGGCGGGACGGCGGCGCTGGTAGGCGCGATGCCGGCTTCGAACTCTGGACGGAAGTATTTGATTGCGCTGCCCAGTGGCTCCACGGCGCCCGGTGCGTGAGCACAGAAGGTCTTGCCAGGGCCGAGGAAACCGACCAGACCCAGCAGGGTCTCGATATCGCCGGCTTGCCCTTCACCGTTCTCGATCGCACGCAGAAGCTTGACGCTCCACGGCAAACCGTCACGGCACGGGGTGCAGAAGCCACACGACTCGCGGGAGAAGAACTCTTCCATGTTGCGCAGCAGGGATACCATGCTGACGCTGTCGTCCACCGCCATGGCCAGGCCGGTACCCATCCGGGTGCCCACCTTGGCGATGCCGCCGGCGTACATTTGTGCGTCCAGGTGTTCCGGCAACAGGAAACCGGTACCGGCGCCGCCAGGCTGCCAGCACTTGAGCTTGAAGCCGTCGCGCATACCGCCGGCGTAGTCTTCGAACAACTCGCGACCGGTCACGCCGAATGGCAGTTCCCACAGGCCCGGTTCTTGACCTTGCCGGAGAAGCCCATGAGCTTGGTGCCCATGTCTTCGCTGCCCGCGCGAGCCAACGATTTGTACCAGTCCACGCCGTCGGCAATGATCGCCGGCACGTTGCACAGGGTTTCAACGTTGTTCACGCAAGTCGGCTTGCCCCACACGCCAACGGCGGCAGGGAAGGGTGGCTTGGAGCGCGGGCTGGCGCGGCGGCCTTCGAGGGAGTTGATCAGTGCGGTTTCTTCACCGCAGATGTAACGCCCGGCGCCGGTGTGGACGAACAGCTCGAAATCGAAGCCGCTGCCCAGGATGTTCTTGCCCAGCAGGCCCGCTGCCTTGGCTTCTTCCACGGCACGGTTCAGGTGCTTGGCGGCGGTGGTGTATTCGCCACGCAGGAAGATATAGCCACGGTAGGTTTTCAGCGCGCGAGCACTGATCAGCATGCCTTCGATCAGCAGATGGGGAAGTTGCTCCATCAGCATGCGGTCTTTCCAGGTATTCGGCTCCATTTCATCCGCGTTGCACAGCAGGTAGCGGATGTTGATGGATTCGTCCTTGGGCATCAGGCCCCACTTCACGCCCGTGGGGAAGCCTGCACCGCCGCGACCTTTGAGGCCGGCGTCTTTCACGGTCTGGACGATATCGTCCGTGGCCATGTCGGCGAAGGCTTTGCGCGCAGCGGCGTAACCGTTCTTGGCCTGGTACTCGTCGAGCCACACAGCCTCGCCGTCGTCACGCAGACGCCAGGTCAGCGGATGAGTCTCTGCGACACGCTTGATGCGGTTGGCAGGACCGAAGGAAGTCAGGGTCATACGTAGCCCTCGAGCAATTTGGCGACGCCAGCAGGCTGCACGTCACCGAATGTGTCGTCGTCGATCATCAACGCCGGTGCCTTGTCGCAGTTGCCGAGGCAGCAAACCGGCAGCAGGGTGAAACGACCGTCGTCGGTGGTCTGACCCAGGCCGATGCCGAGCTTGCTCTGGATTTCGCCGACCACGGACTCGTGGCCGCCGATGTAGCAGACCATGCTGTCGCAGACGCGAATGATGTGGCGGCCGACCGGCTGACGGAAGATCTGGCTGTAGAACGTCGCCACCCCTTCAACGTCGCTGGCCGGGATGCCGAGCATTTCGCCGATGGCGTAGAGCGCGCCGTCAGGCACCCAGCCACGTTCCTTCTGGACGATCTTCAGGGCTTCGATCGACGCCGCGCGCGGGTCTTCGTAGTGATGCAGCTCGTGCTCGATGGCCGAGCGCTCGGTTTCGCTCAGGGCGAAACGGTCTGTCTGGATAAGCGTGTTATTCATGCTTAGCGGTCCACGTCGGCCATAACGAAATCGATACTACCCAGGTACGCGATCAAGTCCGCGACCATGCTGCCTTTGATCACCGAAGGGATCTGCTGCAAGTGCGGGAAGCTTGGGGTACGAATCCGGGTGCGGTAGCTCATGGTGCCGCCATCGCTCGTCAGGTAATAACTGTTGATGCCCTTGGTCGCTTCGATCATCTGGAAGGATTCGTTGGCCGGCATGACCGGGCCCCACGAAACTTGCAGGAAGTGCGTGATCAGGGTCTCGATGTGTTGCAGCGTGCGTTCTTTGGGCGGCGGTGTAGTCAGCGGGTGATCCGCCTTGTACGGGCCTTCCGGCATGTTGCGCATGCACTGCTCGATGATCTTCAGGCTCTGGCGCATTTCTTCGACGCGCACGATGCAACGGTCGTAGGCATCGCCATTGGCCGCCAGCGGCACTTCGAATTCGAAGTTCTCGTAGCCGGAGTACGGACGCGCTTTACGCAAGTCGAAGTCGCAACCGGTCGAACGCAGGCCAGCACCGGTGACGCCCCATTCCAGGGCTTCCTTGGTGTTGTAGGCGGCAACGCCGATGGTCCGGCCTTTGAGGATGCTGTTGTCCAGCGCGGCTTTCTGGTATTCGTCCAGACGCTTTGGCATCCACTCGACGAAGTCTTTCACCAGTTTTTCCCAGCCGCGTGGCAGGTCGTGCGCGACGCCACCGATGCGGTACCAGGCCGGGTGCAGGCGGAAACCGGTGATGGCTTCGATCACCGTGTATGCCTTCTGGCGGTCGGTGAAGGTGAAGAACACCGGGGTCATCGCGCCGACGTCCTGGATGTAGGTCCCCAGGAACAGCAGGTGGCTGGTGATCCGGAAGAACTCGGCCATCATGATGCGGATGACATCGACTTTTTCGGGCACCTTGATGCCGGCCAGCTTCTCGACCGAGAGCACGTACGGCAGGTTGTTCATCACACCGCCGAGGTAGTCGATACGGTCGGTGTACGGGATGAAGCTGTGCCAGGACTGACGCTCGGCCATCTTCTCGGCACCACGGTGGTGGTAGCCAACGTCCGGCACGCAGTCGACGATCTCTTCACCGTCCAGCTGCAGGATGATGCGGAACGCACCGTGCGCGGAAGGGTGGTTAGGGCCGAGGTTGAGGAACATGTAGTCCTCGTTCGCCCCGGAACGCTTCATGCCCCAGTCTTCAGGCTTGAAGCGCGCGGCTTCTTCCTCAAGCTGTTGCTTGGCCAGGGTCAGGCTGAACGGGTCGAACTCGGTGGCACGGGCCGGGAAGTCCTTGCGCAGCGGGTGACCTTCCCAGGTCGGCGGCATCATGATGCGGGTCAGGTGCGGGTGACCTTTGAAGTCGATCCCGTACATGTCCCAGACTTCACGCTCGTACCAGTTGGCGTTCGGCCAGATGCTGGTGACGGTCGGCAGGCTGAGGTCGCTCTCGGACAAGGCGACCTTGATCATTACGTCACTATTACGTTCGAGCGACATCAAGTGATAGAACACAGTGAAGTCGGCGCCGCTTGGCAGCCCTTGACGCTTGGTGCGCAGACGCTCGTCCACGCCGTGCAGGTCATAGAGCATGACATACGGCTTGGGCAGGTTGCGCAGGAAGCTCAGGACTTCGACGAGTTTGGCACGGGCAACCCAAAGCACCGGCATGCCGGTGCGGGTAGGCTGGGCGGTGAACGCCTCGGGGCCAAAACGGTTGTTCAGTTCGACGACCACATCCTGGTCGTCTGCCTTATAAGGCGGGATGTACAGAGCACTGCCTGTAGTCATGGTTATTTATCGCTTTCGGTCAACGTAAAGAATGAAGCCAGTGTCTCGTTCTATAAAAGAAGCAGAGCTGGATCAGACTTCGTCGGGGCTGCGCAGGTTGGTGACTGCGATTCGCTGTTCGCGGCGCGCATCCTTTTGCGAAGGCATCTCGGCGCGGTATACGCCTTGATCGCCGACGACCCAGGAAAGCGGACGACGCTCCTGTCCAATCGACTCTTGCAACAGCATCAAGCCTTGCAGAAAAGCTTCAGGGCGGGGCGGGCAGCCAGGCACGTAGACGTCCACGGGCAGGAACTTGTCCACCCCTTGAACGACGGAGTAGATGTCGTACATGCCACCGGAGTTGGCGCACGAACCCATGGATATAACCCATTTAGGTTCGAGCATTTGCTCGTAGAGACGCTGAATGATCGGCGCCATCTTGATGAAGCAGGTACCGGCGATAACCATGAAATCCGCCTGACGCGGCGATGCCCGGATAACCTCGGCGCCAAAGCGCGCGATGTCGTGGGGCGCCGTGAAGGCGGTGGTCATTTCCACGTAGCAGCACGAAAGACCGAAGTTATACGGCCACAGGGAGTTCTTGCGCCCCCAGTTGATCGTGCCGTTAAGCACGTCTTCGAGCTTGCCCATGAAGATGTTTTTGTGAACTTGATCTTCTAACGGATCGGAAACGGTTTCCCGCTCGCCAATCGGATACTGCTCGTTAGGAGCATCGGGGTCGATCCTGGTGAGATTGTATTGCATTGCCAAAGCCTCATTGTTTCAGCTTCGCCTGCCGCTTGCGACGAGCTTCCGGAGCCCAGTCAAGGGCGCCCACTCGGAACAGGTAGACAAGACCTGCCAACAGAATTGCTATGAAAACGAGAGCTTCGACGAATCCGGTCCAGCCGCTTTCGCGGACGGACACAGACCAGGCAAAGAGAAAGAGGGCTTCGATATCGAAGATCACGAAGAGCATCGCGACCAGATAGAATTTGGCTGAGAGCCGCAAGCGGGCGCCACCTGTAGGTAGCATGCCGGACTCGAACGGTTCGTTTTTGCTGCGGCCCCAGGCTTTTGACCCGAGGAGGCTGGAGACGCCGAGCATGAAGGCGCAGAGGCCGACGACGCCCAGAAGGAAAATGGCAAAGCCCCAGTTGTGGGCCATGAGTCCTGTCGCTTCGGGCATGCTGGTAATCCTTAACAGAGAGCAAAGGTCTCTGAGCTTGAAAAGAAACAAAGCAGTGACGATATGTCGCAGCAATCAATCGCGGTGATTTTATGGCTAAACACCCGGCAAGTAAAATTCCTATAGCGAAATTATTTATAGGAATCAGGACATAGCGCACCTCCGAAGGCCTGCAGCCCATGCGGTTCGGGCATTAGGGGGCATTTCACCAATTATGTTTTGTGGGGGATGTAACGAATATAGTTGCAGCTAAATGATAATCAATATTGTTTGTGGTGGTTTTTAAACTGTTTAACGGGTGAGCGGCCGGGAAGTTGTCTTATATAGCTGTTACTGCAAGTAGCAGTGGGGCTCGTTTTACCGGACTTTTCTGATAGCGACGGTGCGCTGGATCAATGTGCCGCCGCTTTTGTAGGAGCAAGGCTTGCCCGCGAAGAACGATGACGCGGTATTCCTGATTCACCGCGGCGCATCCATCGCGGGCAAGCCTTGCTCCTACAGAATTGTGTCGAGGTCGAATTCCAGGCAAAAAAACGCCCCGAACAAGTCGGGGCGTCAGATGTGCGGCGTTGCGGTTAGCTTTTACTCGGTCCGCAACGGCCGTTTACTCAGTATCAGTGAAACTGTTCTTCTTCAGTCGAACCGGTCAGCGCGGTCACCGAAGACGAGCCACCCTGGATCACGGTGGTCATGTCGTCGAAGTAGCCGGTGCCCACTTCCTGCTGGTGAGCCACGAAGGTGTAACCCTTGGCGGCGTCAGCGAACTCTTGCTCTTGCAGCTTCACGTAGGCAGTCATGTCGTTGCGGGCGTAGTCGTGCGCCAGGTTGAACATGCTGTGCCACATGTTGTGAATGCCGGCCAGGGTGATGAACTGGTGCTTGTAGCCCATGGCGGACAGTTCGCGCTGGAACTTGGCGATGGTCGCGTCGTCCAGGTTTTTCTTCCAGTTGAAGGAAGGCGAGCAGTTGTACGACAGGAGTTGGTCCGGGTATTCCTTTTTGATCGCTTCGGCGAAGCGACGAGCTTCGTCCAGGTCCGGCTTGGCGGTTTCGCACCAGATCAGGTCGGCGTACGGCGCGTAGGCCAGGCCGCGAGCGATGGCCTGGTCGAGACCGGCGCGCACTTTGTAGAAGCCTTCCTGGGTACGTTCGCCAGTCACGAACGGCTGATCGTACGGGTCGCAGTCCGACGTCAGCAGGTCAGCAGCGTTAGCGTCGGTACGGGCCAGAATGATGGTCGGTGTACCGGCAACGTCAGCAGCCAGGCGAGCAGCGGTCAGCTTCTGTACGGCTTCCTGGGTAGGAACCAGTACCTTGCCGCCCATGTGGCCACATTTTTTCACGGAAGCCAGTTGGTCTTCGAAGTGAACGCCGGCGGCGCCTGCTTCGATCATGCTCTTCATCAGCTCGTAAGCGTTCAGTACGCCGCCGAAACCGGCTTCAGCGTCAGCCACGATGGGTGCGAAGTAGTCGATGTAACCTTCGTCGCCCGGGCCTTTGCCGGCTTTCCACTGGATCTGGTCAGCACGACGGAACGAGTTGTTGATGCGCTTGACCACGGTTGGAACCGAGTCCACCGGGTACAGCGACTGGTCCGGGTACATCGATTCGGCGGAGTTGTTGTCCGCAGCCACTTGCCAGCCTGACAGGTAGATCGCCTGGATACCGGCTTTAACTTGTTGTACAGCCTGGCCGCCAGTCAGGGCGCCCATGCAGTTGACGAAATCTTTCTCAGGACGGAAGGACGGCTTGGCACCCTGGGTCACCAGGTTCCAGAGCTTCTCGGCGCCCAGTTTTGCAAAGGTGTGCTCAGGCTGAACCGAGCCACGCAGACGGACGACGTCAGCAGCGGAGTAAGCGCGTGTCACGCCTTTCCAGCGTGGGTTTTCAGCCCAATCTTTTTCAAGGGCTGCAATTTGCTGTTCGCGTGTCAGTGCCATGGAGATAAACCTCGTCGCATAGGTCTGGGGTGGAAAATTCCTGCTCCTGCCGACTACGCGTAAAGGGGCGTAAAAGGCTGCTCGCTGACCAGAAGCTTAGGCGCTCAAGTCGGATTCGGCGGGGATGGCGACGGGATGAACGATGGGCTCGAGGGGAAGTGAGCAGGTAAGGGCGAACTGGCGAGCGCATTCGGGCGTCGTGGGCCTCTATACGAACTTCAGTGTGGTGCCGGGTTACCTAATTACGCTTCCGTCCCTCGGGACAACTTCGTTCCAGTCGGCAACCTCGTCAAACACACCTTGTGGGCGGTACAGACACGAAGCGGCTCGCGGGGTAGATGCGAGCGTCGCCTCGAAGGCCCTTGCCAGGGCCCCTGATTAGCGGGAGCGAGGCCATCATGCCTTTGCTTTTTTGGCTCGTCAAACATTTTGTAGTGCTTTTTTTAAGGCACTACATCTTTAGTCTAATACGACTAATCAGTCAGTTTTTGGTGCTTTAGTCCAGCGTGTCGACTTTCACCCGCAAGGTCATGTCATCGCGGCCCTGAGTAGAGTAGCTGCGGGTTATGCCCTGTTTGTCGGCCTGAGTCTGGCGATTCACGCCGGCCAGGGTGATCCACTCGCCCAGCCGTCCCGTGACAGTTGTGTCGGTACTTTGCACATTCACTACATCGGGACGTTCCTGGCTCATGCGGTCACGGTTGGTACTGATCGCCAGGTGAACGATGTCACCGGTGACGCTGGCGGTGACGTAGAACCCCTGGGTGACGTTGCGATACTGGGTCTGGCTTTGCACGCGACCGTAGGTGTCGGTTTGCGTGCTGGTCAGCGGCACGCTCTGGCCGACCTGGATCAGTGCCGGCGTACCTTCGCTGGCCTGGACCTGTTGGATGCCGCCGTCACGGCTGTCGGTGCTGCGATTGATGATCCGCGTCTGGCTTGGCGCCGCGCCGTTCACCGAATAACCCTGGTCGCCCTGGAAGTTGTTTTCGTTGGTGTCGACGGTGATCAACAGGCGTTTGGCGGCCACATCAAGGTGACTGATCAGGGTCTTGAGTTCGTCGATCTTGCGTTGTTCGGCGTTGACAATCAGTTGATTGCCATAGGCGCTGACCTGGCCGTCCTTGCCGATAAAATTCTGCGCCACCGGTAGCATGTCGGCGCTGGTGCGGTAGCTCAGGGGCACGATCTCGGTAGCGGCGGTGACCGAAAAACTGCAGGTCAACAGCAGCGTGGTGAGCAGGGTGCGTAGGGACATGTCCGTTATCTCCGCTTTCTAAAGGCTTGATATTGCCAGTTTGTCGGCCCGGGGTGGGGCAAGTTGAATCGTAGACAGCAAAACGCCCCGGCATCGGTTGATGGCGGGGCGTTTTGGGGTGTTCATGAAGCCGCTATCGCGAGCAGGCTCGCTCCCACAGGTTCAGCGTAATCCTTGTGGGAGCGAGCTTGCCCGCGAAGGCCGCGACTCGGTATCAAGCCGAATGCCGCACCATGTCCACATGCGGAATTCCGGCTTCCAGGAACTCCTCACTGACCAGGCTGAAGCCCAGGCGCTCATAGAACGGCGTGGCCTGCACTTGCGCACTCAGCATTTGCTGCTTCAGCCCGCGCTTCTCGGCCTCGCCGATCACCGCTTGCATCAGCGCATCGCCGACTTTCAAGCCGCGCCAGTCCTTGAGCACCGAGACCCGGCCGATGTGACCATCGGGCAGCAGGCGGGCGGTGCCAATCGGAAAGTCGCCTTCGAAAGCGAGGAAATGCACCGCTGTCGCGTCATCGGCATCCCATTCCAGTTCTGGCGGAACGGATTGCTCGGCGATGAACACCGTCTCACGAATGCGCCGTATCTCGGCGATATCCTTCTGCCAGTCTGCGACACGAACGTGGATTTTATTCATCAGCAAACCCCAGGCTGCCTTGTTTGACCAGTTCGCACAGCAGGCCGCGACCGTCTTCGTCGTTCAGCCAGTCACCGAGGTTGTCGGTGTGCAGGGCGTCGGCGGCGCAGATCAACTTCAGCAGTTCGCGCAGTTTGCCCGGCAGGTAGCGGCTCTGGCCGCTGGCGAACAGCAGCAGGTCGTCATCGACTTCGGACCAGGCCATGCGCGCGCTTGGGTTGCGGATCAGCACGGCGCCTTGTTCCAGGCTCGCGAGGAAGTCTTCTTCTTCGATTTCCTCCGGGCCGACCACCAGTTCCGGGTAGCGCGGCTCAGTCATGTACTGGCCGAACCAGGTCAGCAGCAGGCGCTCGTCGCTCATGTGCTCGGCCAGCAAAGCTTTCAGGCGATCAAGTGCGTCGTGCTGAATCTGGTGCGGATCGACCGCCGGCAGGGCGTCGGCATCGGTGTAGCGCTCTTCGTCCGTCAGGAACTGGCTGAGGAAGTCGGTGAAGTGAGTCAGCACTTCAGAGGCGCTCGGGGCGCGGAAGCCGACCGAGTAGGTCATGCAGTCATCAATCGCGACGCCGCAATGGGCCAGGCGTGGCGGCAGGTAAAGCATGTCACCCGGCTCCAGGACCCACTCATCGGTGGCTTCGAAGTCGGCGAGGATGCGCAGGTCCGCGTGTGGCAGCAGCTTGCTCTCGGAATCGCACATCTGGCCGATTTTCCAGTTGCGCTTGCCGTGACCTTGCAGCAGGAACACATCGTAGTTGTCGAAGTGCGGGCCGACGCTGCCACCCGGGCGGCGAAGCTGATCATCACGTCGTCGACGCGCCAGCTCGGCAGGAAGCGGAACCGCTCCAGCAACTCGCCGACTTCCGGCACGAACTGGTCGACCGCTTGAACCAGCAGGGTCCACTCGGTTTCCGGCAGCTTGCTGAATTCGTCTTCGGCGAACGGGCCGCGGCGCAACTCCCAGGGACGCTCGCCGTGCTCGATCACCAGGCGCGATTCAACTTCTTCTTCAAGCGCCAGGCCGGCCAGTTCGTCGGGATCGATCGGGCTTTCGAAATCAGGGATCGCCTGGCGGATCAGCAGCGGTTTTTTCTGCCAGTAGTCACGCAGGAATTCGCGCGCCGTGATGCCACCCAGAAGTTGAAGAGGAATATCAGGATTCATGTGTAACCTATTGAAAAAATGCACTTTTCAGACGGGAATAAAAACGCCCGGCGCTGCCGGGCGTCTCAAAATTGTCAAGCGGTCGATCAGATGCGTTTGGCTTGCTCGCAAGCGTTGCCGATGTAGTTCGCCGGGGTCAGCAATTTCAGCTCGGCCTTGGCAGCGGCTGGCATGTCCAGGCCGTCGATGAAAGTTTGCAGCGCTTCAGGGCCGATGCCCTTGCCGCGAGTCAACTCTTTCAACTTCTCGTACGGGTTTTCGATGTTGTAGCGGCGCATCACGGTCTGGATTGGCTCGGCCAATACTTCCCAGCAAGCGTCCAGGTCGGCAGCGATCTTCTGAGCGTTGAGCTCCAGTTTGCTGATGCCTTTGAGGCTGGCTTCGTACGCGATCACGCTGTGGGCGAAGCCGACACCGAGGTTGCGCAGGACGGTGGAGTCGGTCAGGTCGCGCTGCCAGCGGGAGATTGGCAACTTGCTCGCCAGGTGCTGGAACAGTGCGTTGGCGATACCCAGGTTGCCTTCGGAGTTTTCGAAGTCGATCGGGTTGACCTTGTGCGGCATGGTCGACGAACCGATTTCGCCAGCGATGGTGCGCTGCTTGAAATAACCCAGGGAGATGTAGCCCCAGATGTCGCGGTCGAAGTCGATCAGGATGGTGTTGAAGCGGGCGATCGCGTCGAACAGCTCGGCAATGTAGTCGTGCGGTTCGATCTGCGTGGTGTACGGGTTGAAGCCCAGGCCCAGTTCGTCTTCGATGAAAGCGCGGGCGTTTTCTTCCCAGTCGATTTCCGGGTAGGCGGAGATGTGTGCGTTGTAGTTGCCGACAGCGCCGTTGATCTTGCCCAGCAGCGGAACGGCAGCGACTTGAGCGATTTGACGCTCCAGACGGTAAACCACGTTCGCCAGCTCTTTGCCCAGGGTGGTCGGCGAAGCCGGTTGACCGTGGGTGCGCGACAGCATTGGCACGTCAGCGAAACGGATCGCCAGTTCGCGGATGGCCTCGCTGGTTTGACGCATCAGCGGCAGCATCACGTCATCACGGCCTTCGCGCAGCATCAGGGCGTGGGACAGGTTGTTGATGTCCTCGCTGGTGCAGGCAAAGTGGATGAACTCGCTGACCTTGGCCAGTTCCGGCAGCTTGGCCGCTTGCTCTTTGAGCAAGTATTCGATGGCTTTGACGTCGTGGTTGGTGGTGCGCTCGATCTCTTTGACACGCTCGGCGTGCTCCAGAGCGAAATTGTCCGCCAGGGTGTTCAGCACCGCGTTGGCTTCGGCGGAGAACGCCGGCACTTCGCTGATGCCTGGATGGGCGGCCAGGCGCTGGAGCCAGCGCACTTCAACCAGAACGCGAGCACGGATCAGGCCGTATTCGCTGAAAATTGGGCGCAGGGCCTGGGTTTTGCCGGCGTAGCGGCCGTCAACAGGGGAAACCGCAGTGAGCGAAGAGAGCTGCATGGGGTGTTCTCGGACAGTCGGGCAACGAAATGGGGCGCGTATCATACATGAAAAATTCCGCCGGTCCGTTGCCAACTGACCGGCGTACTACGCGTTACTGACTACAAAGCGGTGTTGCGGGCGCGGCTCAGCTGCTGCGCATCAGCGGGTAAAGCTCTTTGAGCAACTTGCGACGGCTGATCACCAGCTGCCAGCGATGGCCGCCCAACTGTCGCCACAGCCGCGCCGAACGAATCCCGGCGAGCAACAGCGCGCGGATCTTCGAGGCATTGCTCGGTTGCTGCAAATTACGCATGTCGCCGTGGACCTGGATCCGTTGGCGCAGGGTGCTCAGGGTATCCTGATACAGCGCACCGCAGGCCGCGATCACGTTTTCGTGGGCCGGGCCGAAGTGCTCAACCTGGGATTGAATCTGTGGCAGGCGCTTGCCGATCACCTCGAGCATGTCGCCACGCTTGGCCAATTGACGCTCAAGACCCAGCATCGCCAGGGCATAACGCAGTGGTTCACGCTGTAGGGTGCTCGGGTCGCGTTCCAGGGCGCCGATCAACGCGCGATAACCTTCACGCAGATTGATGTCGTCGCCGCCGTAGACTTCCAGGGTGTCCTTGGGGTCGCGAATCAGCAGGCTGCCGAGCATGCACGTCAGTCCGGCTTCGCTGGTCTGGCCGCTCTTGGCAATCTTGTCCACCAGCACGGCGGCGAGAAACACGCCGCCCAGTGCCGTCAATTGCTCCTGAGTCGGGCTCATTGCTGTGCGCCTTGAGGAGTGCCTTTGCTGATCCATGGTTCGGCAATTTCGATCACGCCGCCGCCGAGGCAGATTTCCCCGTCATAGAACACCACGGATTGGCCTGGGGTGACCGCGCGTTGCGGGTCATCGAAGATCGCGCGGTAGCCGGTGGCGGTCTTTTCCAGCGTGCAAGGCTGGTCGCTTTGGCGATAACGGACCTTGGCGGTCAACCGGCGTGGCTCGTTCAGATCAATCGGGTTGACCCAGTAAATGTCCGAGGCGAGCAGGGCGCGGGAGAACAGGTACGGGTGGTCATTGCCTTGGCCAACGATCAGCTCGTTGTTGACCAGGTCCTTGATCAGCACATACCACGGCTCGTCACTGGCGTCTTTCAAGCCACCGATGCCCAGGCCCTGGCGCTGACCGATGGTGTGGTACATCAAGCCGTGGTGGCGGCCGATGACTTCACCTTCGGTGGTCTTGATCTCGCCTGGCTGCGCCGGCAGGTACTGTTTGAGGAAGTCGCTGAAGCGGCGTTCGCCGATAAAGCAAATCCCGGTGGAGTCCTTTTTCTTCGCGGTGGCCAGTTCGTGTTTCTCGGCAATCGCGCGGACTTCGGGTTTCTCCAGCTCGCCGACCGGGAACAGGGTCTTGGCGATCTGTTCTGCGCCCACGGCGTGCAGGAAGTAGCTCTGGTCCTTGTTCGGGTCCAGGCCCTTGAGCAGCTCGGTGCGGCCATCGATGTCGCGGCGGCGCACATAGTGGCCGGTGGCGATCAGGTCGGCGCCGAGCACCATGGCGTAGTCGAGGAACGCCTTGAACTTGATCTCGCGGTTACACAGGATGTCCGGGTTCGGCGTGCGCCCGGCCTTGTATTCGGCCAGGAAGTGTTCGAACACGTTGTCCCAGTACTCGGCGGCGAAGTTGGCGGTGTGCAGCTTGATGCCAATCTTGTCGCACACAGCCTGCGCATCCGCCAGGTCGTCCATGGCGGTGCAGTATTCCGTTCCATCGTCTTCTTCCCAGTTCTTCATGAACAGGCCTTCCACCTCATAACCCTGCTCGATCAGCAGGAGAGCGGAAACGGAAGAGTCCACGCCGCCGGACATGCCGACAATGACGCGCTTCTTTTGTGTGTCAGAAGGGGCTGGATCACGCATAGGGATTCAATGAGTGTCTTGAAAAAGGACGCGATTCTAACAGGCCGAAGCCCGCAAGGCTAAAGAGAAGGGCGGATCAGTTCGAGACCGAAGTGTTTACCGTCCAGATAATCATCGATACAGCGGATGATCAGCTCACTGCGCCAGTTTGCGCGCTGTTCTACCAATTCGTCACGGGTCAGCCATTTGGCGCCGACGATGCCGTCGTCCAGCTGATAGTCGGGGTGGTGTTTGATGGCTTTGGCAATGAAGCAAACTCGCTGGTACGTCACGCCGTTGCTTGGGGCGGTGTAGAGATAAATGCCTGTCACGCCGGTTGGCTCGACGTCCCAACCGGTTTCTTCGAGGGTTTCGCGCACGGCGGCCTCGATCAGGGTTTCGTTGGGGTCCAGGTGGCCGGCGGGCTGGTTGAGTACCGCTCGTCCGCCCTTGAGTTCTTCGACCATCAGGAACCGGCCATTGTCTTCGACGATGGTGGCGACGGTGATGTGGGGTAGCCAGGTCATGCTTTGTCCTCTGGTGGTTTTGGGCTTGATCATGGCGATCAAAAGATCGCAGCCTTCGGCAGCTCCTACAGGGCTCGGCGTAGGAGCTGCCGAAGGCTGCGATCTTTTGATCTTGGGTGCAAACACAAACCCCGGCACAAGGCCGGGGTTTGTGGTGTTCCCTTACAACCTTAAACCAGCGCAGCGATCGCGGCGTTGAAGGTGTTGCTTGGGCGCATGGCTTTGCTGATCAGCTCGGCATTGGCGTGGTAGTAGCCGCCGATGTCCACGGGCTTGCCCTGAACGGCGTTGAGCTCGGCGACGATGGTCGCTTCGTTCTCGGCCAGGGTCTTGGCCAGCTGACCAAACTGCGCTTGCAGTGCAGTGTCTTCAGTCTGGGCGGCCAGGGCTTGTGCCCAGTACAACGCCAGGTAGAAGTGGCTGCCGCGGTTGTCGATGTTGCCGACTTTGCGCGATGGCGACTTGTTGTTGTCCAGGAACTGGCCAGTGGCCTGGTCCAGGGTCTTGGCCAAAACCAAAGCTTTAGGGTTGTTGTACGTCACACCCAGATGCTCAAGGGAGGCGGCCAGGGCCAGGAACTCGCCCAGGGAATCCCAGCGCAGGAAGTTCTCTTCCAGCAGCTGCTGAACGTGCTTCGGTGCCGAACCGCCAGCGCCGGTTTCAAACAGACCGCCGCCATTCATCAGCGGCACGATCGACAGCATCTTGGCGCTGGTGCCCAGTTCCATGATCGGGAACAGGTCAGTCAGGTAGTCGCGCAGTACGTTGCCGGTCACCGAGATGGTGTCCTTGCCTTCGCGAGTGCGACCCAGGGTGAACGCCATCGCGTCAACCGGGGACATGATGCGGATATCCAGGCCGCAAGTGTCGTGATCCTTCAGGTAAGCCTGAACTTTCTCGATCACAACGCCGTCGTGCGCGCGCATTGGGTCCAACCAGAAAATCGCTGGAGTAGCGCTTGCGCGGGCACGGTTGACGGCCAGTTTGACCCAGTCCTGGATCGGTGCGTCTTTGGTCTGGCACATGCGGAAGATGTCGCCGGCTTCAACCGACTGCTCCAGTAGAGTGCGACCAGCGCTGTCGCAAACCCGAACCACGCCGTTGCTCTTGATCTGGAAAGTCTTGTCGTGCGAGCCGTACTCTTCAGCTTTTTCGCCATCAGGCCGACGTTTGGCACGCTGCCCATGGTGGTTGGATCGAAGGCGCCGTGCAGCTTGCAATCTTCGATGACCGCCTGGTAGATGGTGGCGTAGCAGCGATCCGGGATCACAGCCTTGGTGTCGTGCAACTGACCGTCAGTGCCCCACATCTTGCCGGAGTCACGGATCATTGCCGGCATCGAGGCGTCGACGATCACGTCGCTCGGCACGTGCAGGTTGGTGATGCCTTTGTCGGAGTTGACCATGGCCAACGACGGACGAACGGCGTAGACCGCCTGGATGTCCGCTTCGATCTGCGCTTGTTGCTCAGCCGGCAAAGCCTTGATGCGAGCGTACAGGTCGCCGATGCCGTTGTTCAGGTTAAAGCCGATCTGCGCCAGCACGTCAGCGTGCTTGGCCAGTGCGTCTTTATAGAACTCGGCAACGATCTGGCCGAACATGATCGGGTCGGAGACCTTCATCATGGTGGCTTTCAGGTGAACCGACAGCAGCACGCCTTTTTGCTTGGCGTCTTCGATCTCGGCGGCGATGAAGCTGCGCAGGGCGTTTTTGCTCAGTACCGCGCAATCGAGGATCTCACCGGCTTGCACGGTGGTTTTTTCTTTCAGGACGGTGGTGGTGCCGTCTTGAGCGATCAGTTCGATTTTAACGGCGTCAGCGGCGTCGATCAGGGCAGCTTTTTCGCTGCCGTAGAAATCGCCGGTGCTCATGTGCGCGACGTGGGACTTGGAGTCCGCAGCCCAGGCGCCCATTTTGTGCGGGTGCTTGCGCGCGTAGTTCTTGACCGACAGCGGGGCACGACGATCGGAGTTGCCTTCGCGCAGAACCGGGTTCACGGCGCTGCCCTTGATCTTGTCGTAGCGCGACCTGGCTTGTTTGTCGGCGTCGGTGGTCACGGTTTCCGGGTAGTCCGGCAGGGCGAAGCCCTGGGCTTGCAGCTCTTTGATCGCGGCTTGCAGCTGAGGAACCGAGGCGCTGATGTTCGGCAGTTTGATGATGTTGGCTTCAGGCGTAACGGCCAGGTCGCCCAGTTCGGCGAGGTGGTCGGCTACGGCTTTGTCACCCAATTGCTCGGGGAAGCTGGCCAGGATGCGCCCTGCAAGAGAGATGTCGCGGGTTTCCACGGCAATATCAGCGGAGGCGGTGAAGGCCTCTACGATAGGCAACAGTGAATAGGTGGCGAGGGCTGGGGCTTCGTCGGTGAAGGTATAGATGATCTTCGAGCGGGTGGGCATATTCGGATTAACTCTCTCTTCTTTGCTAAAGCGTGCGCCGAAACTCGAGGGGCGCCGTGTAAGCGCGTTCGTTCAAAGTCATCCATGAGCCGAATGTCGAGGTTTCTTCGCGGTGATGTTGGGTGCATCAGTCGAGCGTCAAGCGGGTGGGCTGCGGTAACAACCCGGCTTCAATCTGGCTGAAAGTCTCGTAATAGAGAGCTTGGCCTTTGTGACCCTTCGGTCAGCGGCGGCATTATACATAGGTAGCTGGCAATCTGCCGATGGTTCATAGGCAACGATTCTCGTCCATTGGTCTAAAGGTCGCAGGTCGGTGGGCGGCGTAGAGTCTTGCACCGTGCTTGAGTTTGGCGCTTTTCCCTTTGCTTTCAGGCTTGTAGATCACGAACTGCACAGCTTTGCGGCAGATGGGTGGAACATAGGGTTTGCGCGCTGATTTAACTGGGGTACGCTCGAACGAAGCCAGATGTTCAATCCAAACAATGGAGTTCAGCATGGGATACAAGAAGATTCAGGTTCCAGCAGTCGGCGACAAAATCACCGTCAATGCAGACCATTCTCTCAATGTTCCTAACAACCCGATCATCCCCTTCATCGAAGGCGATGGCATCGGCGTTGATATCAGCCCGGTCATGATCAAGGTTGTCGATGCTGCTGTTAAGAAGGCTTACGGCGGCGAGCGCAAAATTTCCTGGATGGAAGTCTACGCCGGGGAAAAAGCGACTCAGGTTTACGATCAGGACACCTGGCTGCCTCAGGAAACCCTGGACGCAGTCAAGGATTACGTGGTTTCCATCAAGGGCCCTCTGACCACCCCGGTCGGTGGCGGCATCCGTTCGCTGAACGTGGCCCTGCGCCAACAACTCGACCTTTACGTCTGCCTGCGTCCGGTACGCTGGTTCGAAGGCGTGCCTAGCCCTGTCAAGAAGCCAGGCGACGTCGACATGACGATCTTCCGTGAGAACTCGGAAGACATCTATGCCGGCATCGAGTGGAAGGCCGGTTCGCCGGAAGCGACCAAAGTCATCAAGTTCCTGAAAGATGAAATGGGCGTCACCAAGATCCGCTTCGACGAAAACTGCGGCATCGGCATCAAGCCGGTTTCGCTGCAAGGCACCAAGCGTCTGGCGCGCAAGGCTCTGCAATATGTGGTCGACAACGACCGCGATTCGCTGACCATCGTGCACAAAGGCAACATCATGAAGTTCACCGAAGGTGCCTTCAAGGAGTGGTCCTACGAAGTGGCGGCTGAAGAGTTCGGCGCGACCCTGCTCGACGGTGGTCCGTGGATGCAGTTCAAGAACCCGAAAACCGGCAAGAACGTCATCGTCAAGGACGCCATCGCCGACGCCATGCTCCAGCAGATCCTGCTTCGCCCGGCCGAATACGATGTGATCGCGACCCTGAACCTGAACGGCGACTACCTCTCCGACGCCCTGGCGGCTGAAGTGGGCGGCATCGGCATCGCGCCGGGTGCCAACTTGTCCGACACCATCGCCATGTTCGAGGCGACCCACGGCACTGCGCCGAAATATGCCGGCAAGGACCAGGTCAACCCAGGCTCCTTGATTCTGTCTGCCGAGATGATGCTGCGTCACATGGGCTGGACCGAAGCGGCTGATCTGATCATCAAGGGCACCAACGGCGCGATTTCCGCCAAGACCGTGACCTATGACTTCCATCGTTTGATGGAGGGCGCGAAACTGCTGTCTTCTTCGGCGTTTGGTGATGCGCTGATTTCGCACATGTAAGAAATTTGCACGAAAAAAAACCGCCTTCGGGCGGTTTTTTTATGACTGGATGACGGGTTTCGTCAACTTGGCACCGTTTCGTGGTGAGTGGAGGGCGTGACTGGTTCGTTCGCGACAGGCGCAGACGTGATCTTCACGGCGTGCAGGCCCTTGGGGCCCTGAACGATCTCGAAGCTTACGGCCTGTCCGGCCTTGAGGGTCTTGTAGCCCTCCATTTCAATGGCCGAGTAGTGGGCAAAGAAGTCGATCTCTTTGCCCGCCTCATCGCGTCCATCTCTGGCGTCGGTGTTAATGAAACCGAACCCCTTGGCATTGTTGAACCACTTCACCTTACCGACTGCCATGCTCATATCCCTCTGCAACAGACTCCATCACTGGAGTATCATCCAGTATATCCGCAGTCTAATCTTGCAAATAAGATTGACTCCGCGGACCTTTTTTACCCACTGTGGGCTCTATTGTTTGTAACACCGTTTTCCCGATAGTCAAGGTGACCGGGCAGTCGGAGTTGAAATCGTTGATAGCCGCCCCCACCACTGTATTTGCACAACTGACGAACCTTTCTTTCCATGCATGCAATCAGCCAGATTCGACTAACATTCAATCAGGATCATCCTGATTTACACGACGACGATTCCGCAGGCATTGCTGTTCAGGAGGCTAAGCCTGCTTTACAGGCGCCGCCGATGTACAAGGTGGTTTTGTTTAATGATGACTACACACCGATGGATTTCGTCGTCGAAGTGCTCGAGGTGTTTTTTAACCTGAATCGCGAGCTGGCGACCAAGGTCATGCTGGCCGTCCACACAGAAGGACGGGCAGTGTGTGGCGTGTTTACCCGTGACATCGCCGAGACGAAGGCCATGCAGGTCAACCAGTACGCCAGGGAAAGCCAGCATCCGCTACTCTGTGAAATCGAGAAGGACGGTTAATCGCCGACCACTTGGGTATGAGGTGAAGCTATGTTAAACCGCGAGCTCGAAGTCACCCTCAATCTAGCCTTCAAGGAGGCTCGTTCGAAACGTCATGAATTCATGACCGTCGAACACCTCCTGCTGGCCCTATTGGACAATGAGGCTGCCGCCACCGTTTTGCGTGCATGCGGCGCAAACCTCGACAAACTCAAGCATGACCTGCAGGAGTTCATCGACTCCACCACGCCGCTGATCCCCGTCCATGACGAGGATCGCGAGACCCAACCGACACTGGGCTTCCAGCGTGTTCTGCAGCGTGCTGTCTTTCACGTACAGAGCTCGGGTAAACGCGAAGTGACTGGCGCCAACGTGCTGGTCGCGATCTTCAGTGAGCAAGAAAGTCAGGCGGTGTTCCTGCTGAAACAGCAGAGCGTTGCCCGCATTGATGTCGTCAACTACATCGCCCATGGCATTTCGAAAGTGCCGGGGCACGGCGATCACTCTGAAGGTGAGCAAGATATGCAGGACGACGAGGGCGGTGAGTCTTCTTCTTCAGGCAATCCTCTGGATGCTTATGCCAGTAACCTCAACGAACTCGCGCGCCAGGGTCGAATCGACCCGCTGGTAGGCCGTGAGCTCGAAGTCGAGCGCGTCGCGCAGATCCTGGCGCGTCGTCGCAAAAACAATCCGTTGCTGGTAGGCGAGGCGGGTGTGGGTAAAACCGCAATTGCCGAAGGCCTGGCCAAGCGCATTGTCGACAACCAGGTGCCGGACCTGCTGGCCAACAGTGTGGTGTACTCCCTTGATCTGGGGGCCTTGCTGGCCGGGACCAAATACCGCGGCGATTTCGAGAAACGCTTCAAGGCGTTGCTCAATGAGCTGAAAAAACGTCCGCAGGCGATCCTGTTCATCGACGAGATCCACACCATCATTGGTGCGGGTGCCGCGTCCGGTGGCGTCATGGATGCCTCGAACCTGCTCAAGCCGTTGCTGTCGTCCGGCGATATCCGCTGCATCGGTTCGACCACGTTCCAGGAATTTCGCGGGATCTTCGAGAAGGACCGTGCCCTGGCACGACGCTTCCAGAAGGTCGATGTGTCGGAGCCTTCGGTAGAAGACACCATCAGCATCCTGCGCGGCCTGAAAGGGCGGTTCGAAACGCACCACGGCATCGAGTACAGCGATGAAGCCCTGCGTGCGGCGGCTGAACTGGCCTCGCGCTACATCAATGACCGGCACATGCCGGACAAGGCCATCGACGTCATCGACGAGGCGGGTGCCTACCAGCGCCTGCAACCGATCGAGAAGCGTGTGAAACGCATCGAAGTGCCTCAGGTCGAGGACATCGTGGCGAAAATCGCGCGGATTCCGCCTAAGCACGTCAACAGTTCCGACAGAGAGCTGTTGCGTAACCTGGAGCGCGACCTGAAGCTGACGGTATTTGGCCAGGATGCCGCGATCGACTCGTTGTCGACGGCGATCAAACTGTCCCGTGCCGGCCTCAAGTCGCCTGACAAACCAGTCGGTTCGTTCCTGTTCGCCGGTCCTACCGGTGTCGGTAAAACCGAAGCGGCGCGTCAGTTGGCCAAGGCACTGGGTATCGAGCTGGTTCGCTTTGACATGTCCGAGTACATGGAGCGCCACACCGTATCGCGTTTGATCGGTGCACCTCCGGGCTATGTCGGGTTCGACCAGGGCGGCCTGTTGACCGAAGCCATTACCAAGCAGCCTCACTGCGTGCTGTTGCTCGATGAAATCGAGAAGGCGCATCCGGAAGTCTTCAACCTGCTGCTGCAGGTCATGGATCACGGTACGCTGACCGATAACAACGGGCGCAAGGCGGACTTCCGTAACGTGATCGTCATCATGACGACCAACGCCGGTGCCGAAACTGCAGCTCGCGCTTCGATCGGTTTCACCCATCAGGACCACTCGTCCGATGCGATGGAAGTGATCAAGAAGAGCTTCACGCCGGAGTTCCGCAACCGTCTGGACACCATTATCCAGTTTGGTCGCCTCAGTCATGAGGTCATCAAAAGCGTGGTGGACAAGTTCCTTACCGAGCTTCAGGCGCAGCTGGAAGACAAGCGTGTGCAGCTGGAAGTGACCGACGCTGCGCGCAGCTGGCTGGCGGCGGGTGGCTACGACTCGGCAATGGGTGCTCGACCAATGGCGCGTTTGATCCAGGACAAGATCAAGCGTCCGCTGGCCGAAGAGATCCTCTTTGGCGAACTGGCCGACCATGGCGGTGTGGTTCACATCGACCTCAAGGACGGCGAGCTGACCTTCGAGTTCGAGACCACGGCAGAAATGGCCTGACGTTAACCGCAACAAAGCAAAAGGCGCCGAAAGGCGCCTTTTTGCTGTTTGTCAGATCTACGCCGATCCGCCGTAGGAGCTGCCGAAGGCTGCGATCTTTTGATCTTTGATTTTCAAGATCAGCATCAACATCAAAAGATCGCAGCCTTCGGCAGCTCCTACACATGCAGGGTTGTTAAATCCCGGACAAACAAAAACGCCCGGCATAGCCGGGCGTTTTGTATTGACTTGATTAGCGAGCGCGGTAAGTAATGCGCCCTTTGCTCAAGTCATAGGGCGTCAGCTCGACGCGCACTTTGTCACCGGTAAGAATACGAATGTAGTTCTTGCGCATCTTGCCGGAAATATGCGCGGTTACGACGTGCCCATTTTCCAACTCCACACGAAACATGGTGTTGGGCAGGGTGTCGACGACAGTGCCTTCCATTTCGAAGCTGTCTTCTTTCGACATGCAGTAAAGCCCTCGGTATCCAATGAATGGCCCGGTGCAACTGCGCCAGGCAAAAGCGGCGTGCATTGTGCCCGAAAAATGGGGTTTACGCCAAGCGGTTTACAGATTGCCTTAGTTGAGGATGACCCAGCGCTGATTAATCAGCAGTTCGATGGGGCGATACTGGGTCTTGTAGTTCATCTTTTTGCAGTTCTTGATCCAGTAGCCGAGGTAGACCGCTTCCAGTCCCAGTCGCTGGGCTTCGGCAATCTGCCAGAGGATGGCGTAACGTCCGAGGCTGCGATGGTCCTCGGCGGGCTCGTAGAAGGTGTAGACCGCCGACAGGCCGTTGGGCAGCAGGTCGGTGACCGCCACGGCGACTAACCGGCCGTCGAGACGGAATTCGTAGAACCGGGAAAACGGCAGGTCACGCACCAGGAACGTCGAAAACTGATCGCGGCTCGGCGGGTACATGTCGCCGTCGGCGTGACGCTGTTCGATGTAGCGTTGATAGAGGTCGAAATACTCTTCGCTGAACCCGGGCCTGGCCGGCCGTACCTGCAAGTCGGCGTTGCGCTTGAAAATGCGTTTTTGCTGACGGTTGGGCGCAAATTGAGCTACAGGGATGCGCGCAGGCACGCACGCATTGCAATTCTGGCAATGCGGCCGATAGAGATGATCGCCACTGCGACGAAAGCCCATTTCCGACAGGTCTGCGTAGACATGCACATCCATGGGCTGGCTAGGATCGAGAAACAGGGTCGTGGCCTGCTCCTCGGGCAGATAACTGCAAGAGTGAGGCTGAGTGGCATAGAACTTCAAACGCGCCAACTCGGTCATGATCAACCCTCGGGATAAGCTTTGATTGGGGGCGTTCTCAATGAGTTTCACCGCCGCGTTGTCGCCTTAAAACGGGCCAGGCAAGGCGCAGGCCGCTGGAAATGGTTGTTCCCTTTCCAAGGCCTGCAACGCAGCCTGGCCCGTTTTAAGGCACAACCCGAAGGGCCGGGCCTGCTGTTGTGCAGGGCTGCGTTGCTCGAAGCTTATTTGGAATAACCCAACCACGCTTCTCGCGCCTTGCCCTGCACAACAGCAGACCCGGCGCGGCGGCGAAACTCATTGAGAACGCCCCCTAAGTGTAAGCCACGCGAACGAAAGTCGCTCAGCAAACCCAGGTAGCGCGATTGGGTTGATCCAGGTGTCGAGCCAGGTAACCGGCAAACTCGCTGCGCGGTATCGCCCGGGCGCCGAGGCTGTGCAAATGATCGGTGGGCATCTGGCAATCGATCAGTACAAAACCCGAGTCTTTCAGATGTCGCACCAGTGTGGCAAAGCCATATTTGGAGGCATTGTCGGCACGACTGAACATCGATTCGCCAAAAAACAGCTGCCCCATGGCCAGGCCGTACAAGCCTCCGACCAGCTCACCCTGGTCCCAGACTTCCACCGAATGGGCGTAGCCGCGCTTGTGCAGCTCCAGGTAGGCGTTCTGCATGGCTTGCGTGATCCACGTGCCGTCGGCGTAATCTCGCGGCGCGGCGCAGGCGCGGATGACGGCGGCAAAATCCTGATCGAAGGTCACTTGATAGCGTTGTTGGCGCAGTAACTTGTTCAGGCTGCGGGAAACGTGCAGTTCGTCGGGAAGCAGCACGGTGCGTGGATCGGGCGACCACCAGAGAATCGGTTGGCCTTCGGAAAACCAGGGAAAGCAGCCGTGGCGATAGGCCTGGATCAGCCGATCAGCGGACAGGTCGCCGCCCGCCGCCAGCAACCCGTTGGGATCGCGCATGGCTTTTTCCAGCGGCGGAAAAGTCAGGGTGTTGCGTTGTAACCAAGTCAGCATGGCATCCGGGCTTGCAGAAGGGGAGGGCAGGGGCGGACATGTCGGTCCGTCGTGAAGTGGTGCGTCAAACGCCAGGAATATCGTCGAGGTATTTCTCGGCGTCCAGCGCGGCCATGCAGCCAGCCCCGGCAGACGTCACGGCCTGGCGGTAAACATGATCCGCTACATCGCCGGCGGCGAACACTCCTTCGATGTCAGTGGCAGTGGCATCGCCTTCGTTGCCGCCCTTGATCAGCAGGTAGCCGTCACGCATTTTCAGTTGGCCCCGGAACAGGTCGGTGTTGGGTTTGTGGCCGATGGCGATAAACACGCCGGCCAGCGGTAGCTCGCGGGTTTCGCCGGTTTGGCTGTCGCGCAAACGGGCGCCGGTCACGCCGCTGGCATCGCCCAGCACTTCATCGAGGTTCTGGTTCCAGTGCAGGCGGATATTACCGTTGGCGGCTTTTTCGAACAGCTTGTCCTGAAGGATCTTCTCCGAGCGCAGCTTGTCACGCCGGTGCACCAGGTGCACTTCCTTGGCGATGTTCGACAGGTACAGCGCTTCTTCCACTGCCGTGTTGCCGCCGCCGATCACCGCGACCACCTGATTGCGGTAGAAGAAACCGTCGCAGGTTGCGCAGGCCGAAACGCCCTTGCCGGCAAAGGCTTCTTCCGACGGCAGCCCCAGGTACTGGGCCGATGCGCCGGTGGCAATAATCAGCGCGTCGCAGGTGTAGGTGCCGTTGTCGCCGATGAGCTCGAAAGGGCGCTGTTGCAACTTGGCGGTGTGGATGTGGTCGTAAACGATCTCTGTGTCAAAGCGCTCGGCGTGTTTTTGCATGCGTTCCATCAGCACCGGGCCGGTGAGGCCTTCGACGTCGCCGGGCCAGTTGTCGACTTCGACGGTGGTGGTGAGCTGGCCACCGGCCTGTATGCCGGTAATGACCACGGGCTGGAGGTTGGCGCGGGCGGCATAAACGGCAGCGCTGTAACCGGCAGGGCCAGAGCCCAGAATGATCAGGCGTGAATGCTTGGCTTCACTCATAAAAACACCTCATAAGCCTTTGTCACAAAAGAGAATGCATGCTCAAATTGAACCGTGTGTCATGTGCTTTTGGCTATGCTACACCCAAGGGTCTGAAGCATGGCATCGGGCGAACAAACCCGTACAATGCCCGCTTGTAACAGCGTTTGTATAAAAAAAGCCGTGCGTGCCCTGTTTTGAAACACCGGGGTGCAGTGTTAAAAGTAGTCCCAGTTACGCCGGTTAACTTTTTTACCTGCCTGGATTGGGCAGTTTTTATAGTCATTCAACAGATGGACGCGCCACTGGCGCAGGAATAGAAGCGTTTTGAAGAAATCCACCGCAGCACCTAAACCAGCCGTCGTTCCGCTCTGGCGCCAGCATTTGCACTACCGACTCAAGGAAGGTGCATTGATCGCCATCGGCGCCTTGTGCCTGTTCCTGATGATGGCCTTGTTGACCTATGGCAAGGACGATCCGGGCTGGAGCCATAACAGCAAGATCGACGATGTGCAGAACTTCGGCGGGCCGGTTGGCTCCTACAGTGCCGATATCCTGTTCATGGTGCTCGGTTACTTCGCCTACATTTTCCCGCTGTTACTGGCGGTCAAGATCTACCAGATTTTCCGTCAACGTCACGAACCGTGGCAGTGGAGCGGTTGGCTGTTCTCCTGGCGCCTGATCGGCCTGGTGTTCCTGGTGCTGTCGGGCGCAGCCCTGGCTCACATCCATTTCCATGCGGCGACCGGCTTGCCGGCCGGCGCAGGCGGCGCGTTGGGCGAAAGCCTTGGCGACCTGGCCAAAAACGCCCTGAACATCCAGGGCAGCACGCTGCTGTTCATCGCACTGTTCCTGTTCGGCCTGACGGTGTTCACCGACCTCTCGTGGTTCAAGGTGATGGACCTCACCGGCAAGATCACCCTCGACCTGTTTGAACTGTTCCAGAGTGCGGCCAATCGCTGGTGGAGCGCGCGTACCGAGCGCAAGCAACTGGTCGCCCAACTGCGTGAAGTCGATGACCGCGTCCATGACGTGGTGGCGCCGACCGTCACCGACAAGCGTGAGCAGGCCAAGGTCAAGGAACGCCTGATCGAACGCGAGCAAGCGCTGAGCAAGCACATGTCCGAGCGCGAGAAACAGGTGCCGCCGGTCATCGCCCCGGCTCCGATCAAGGCGCCCGAGCCAAGCAAGCGCGTACAGAAAGAGAAACAGGCGCCATTGTTCGTCGACAGCGCCGTGGAAGGCACCTTGCCGCCGATCTCGATTCTCGATCCTGCGGAAAAGAAACAACTCAATTACTCGCCTGAATCCCTGGCTGCAGTTGGCCACTTGCTGGAAATCAAACTCAAGGAATTCGGCGTCGAAGTCACCGTGGATTCGATTCACCCGGGCCGGTGATTACCCGTTACGAAATCCAGCCGGCAGCCGGCGTCAAGGTCAGTCGCATTTCCAACCTGGCCAAAGACCTGGCGCGTTCGCTGGCGGTGACCAGTGTGCGGGTGGTGGAAGTGATTCCGGGCAAGACCACGGTCGGTATCGAGATCCCGAACGAAGACCGGCAGATCGTGCGCTTCTCCGAAGTGCTGTCGTCGCCCGAATACGACAACTTCAAATCGCCGGTCACCCTGGCCCTGGGTCACGACATCGGCGGCAAGCCGGTCATCACTGACCTGGCGAAAATGCCGCATTTGCTGGTGGCCGGTACCACCGGTTCCGGTAAGTCGGTGGGTGTGAACGCGATGATCCTGTCGATCCTGTTCAAGTCCGGCCCGGAAGACGCCAAGCTGATCATGATCGACCCGAAAATGCTTGAGCTGTCGATCTACGAAGGCATTCCACACTTGCTCTGCCCGGTGGTCACCGACATGAAGGACGCGGCCAATGCCCTGCGCTGGAGCGTGGCGGAGATGGAGCGTCGCTACAAACTGATGGCGAAGATGGGCGTGCGTAACCTGTCGGGCTTCAACCAGAAGGTCAAGGATGCCGAGGAAGCGGGCACGCCGCTGGCCGACCCGTTGTACAAGCGCGAAAGCATCCACGACGAAGCGCCGCTGCTGCACAAGTTGCCGACCATCGTCGTGGTGGTGGACGAATTCGCCGACATGATGATGATCGTCGGCAAGAAGGTTGAAGAACTGATTGCCCGTATCGCCCAGAAGGCCCGTGCGGCCGGTATCCACTTGATCCTCGCGACCCAGCGTCCATCGGTTGACGTGATCACCGGTCTGATCAAGGCCAACATTCCGACCCGTATGGCGTTCCAGGTCTCGAGCAAGATCGATTCCCGGACCATCATCGACCAGGGCGGTGCCGAGCAACTGCTGGGCCACGGTGACATGCTCTACATGCCGCCGGGCACCAGCCTGCCGATCCGTGTTCACGGCGCGTTCGTGTCCGATGAAGAGGTTCACCGGGTGGTCGAGGCCTGGAAACTGCGCGGGGCGCCGGAATACAACGACGAGATCCTGGCCGGTGTCGAAGAGCCCGGTAGCGGTTTTGAAGGCGGCAGCGGCGGCGATGACGACAGTGAATCCGATGCGCTCTACGACGAAGCCGTGCAGTTCGTGCTGGAAAGTCGTCGGGCGTCCATTTCGGCGGTCCAGCGCAAGTTGAAAATCGGCTACAACCGCGCCGCGCGCATGATCGAAGCCATGGAGATGGCCGGGGTCGTGACGTCCATGAACACCAACGGTTCGCGCGAAGTCCTGGCTCCCGGCCCGGTGCGCGACTGATTTGATTGAAGCAATGCGGTGGAGCAATGACGCACCGCCGCCACCCCACGAATACTAAAGAGGACTCCCATGCGTCTTATCCGCATGTTGTTGCTGCCGGTTCTGGCTTTGACCACACTCTCGGCCCACGCCGATGACAAGGACGTGGCGCGTCTGACCCAATTGCTGGAAACATCCAAGACCCTGACCGCACGCTTCTCCCAGCTGACCCTCGATGGCAGCGGCACCCGGTTGCAGGAAACCGCCGGTGACATGTCGCTGCAGCGTCCGGGCCTGTTCTACTGGCACACCAATGCGCCGGCTGAACAAACCATGGTTTCCGACGGCAAGAAGGTCACCCTGTGGGACCCGGACCTGGAACAGGTCACCATCAAGACCCTCGACCTGCGCCTGACCCAGACCCCGGCCTTGCTGCTGTCCGGTGACGTGTCCAAGATCAGCCAGAGTTTCGACATCAGCGCCAAGGAAGCCGGCGGTGTGATCGACTTCACCCTCAAGCCGAAAACCAAGGACACTCTGTTCGACAGCCTGCGCCTGTCGTTCCGCAATGGCCTGGTCAATGACATGCAACTGATCGACAGCGTCGGCCAGCGCACCAATATCCTGTTCACCGGCGTGAAGGCCAACGAGCCGATCCCGGCGTCCAAGTTCAAGTTCGATATCCCTAAAGGGGCGGACGTGATCCAGGAATAAAACACCGTACCTGTGGGAGCGAGCCTGCTCGCGATGAGGGAGTGCCAGTCACCATCAATGTCGTCTGGCACACCGCATTCGCGAGCAGGCTCGCTCCCACAGGGATTGTGGTGTTTAGCACTTTGACTGATCGGCATGCAGGACCCAGTGAGGTTTCATAAGTTGTGATGGACCTGTTTCGCAGTGCCCCGATTGCTCAGCCCTTGGCCGCTCGCTTACGTGCGGCCAATCTGGATGAGTACGTCGGTCAGGAACACCTGCTCGCTCGCGGCAAGCCTTTGCGCGAAGCCCTGGAGCAGGGTGCCCTGCATTCGATGATTTTCTGGGGCCCGCCAGGGGTCGGGAAAACCACCCTGGCACGGCTGCTGGCAGAAGTCTCGGATGCGCACTTCGAAACGGTTTCGGCGGTGCTCGCCGGCGTCAAGGAAATCCGTCAGGCGGTGGAAATCGCCAGGCAGCAGGCCGGGCAGTACGGCAAACGTACGATCCTGTTTGTTGACGAAGTACACCGCTTCAACAAATCCCAGCAGGATGCCTTCCTGCCGTATGTGGAAGACGGGACGCTGATTTTTATCGGTGCGACCACTGAAAACCCGTCCTTTGAACTCAACAATGCCTTGCTCTCGCGGGCTCGCGTGTATGTGCTCAAGAGCCTCGACGAGGCCGCCCTGCGCAAACTGGTGCATCGTGCGCTTACCGAAGAACGTGGCCTGGGCAAGCGGCAACTGACCCTCAACGATGAAGGCTTCCAGATGCTGTTGTCCGCCGCTGACGGTGATGGCCGGCGGCTGCTCAACCTGCTGGAAAACGCCTCGGACCTGGCTGATGACAACAGCGAGATCGGCGTCGATCTGCTGCAAAGTCTGCTCGGTGATACCCGTCGGCGTTTCGACAAGGGTGGCGAAGCGTTCTACGACCAGATTTCCGCGCTGCACAAGTCGGTGCGAGGCTCCAACCCCGACGGCGCGCTGTACTGGTTCGCGCGCATGATCGACGGCGGTTGCGATCCGCTGTACCTGGCCCGGCGCGTGGTGCGCATGGCCAGCGAAGACATCGGCAACGCCGACCCCCGCGCCCTGAGCCTGTGCCTGGCGGCGTGGGAAGTGCAGGAACGCCTCGGCAGCCCCGAAGGTGAGCTGGCAGTGGCCCAGGCCATCACCTATCTGGCTTGCGCGCCAAAAAGCAACGCGGTGTACATGGGTTTCAAAGCCGCGCTGCGCAGCGCCGCCGAACACGGTTCCCTCGAAGTGCCGCTGCACCTGCGTAACGCGCCGACCAAGCTGATGAAGCAATTGGGTTATGGCGATGAGTACCGTTATGCCCATGATGAGCCGGACGCCTACGCCGCTGGCGAAGACTACTTCCCGGAAGAGCTCGACCCGCAACCCTTCTATCAACCGGTGCCGCGAGGCCTGGAACTGAAGATCGGCGAAAAGCTTAACCACCTCGCGCAACTTGACCGTCTCAGCCCCCGGCAGCGGAGAAAATAGTGATTCGAACGATTCTTGCGGTGTCCGTGGCCGGTATCGCTGGTACATTACTGCGTTTCGCAACCAGCACTTGGGTCAGCGCCAATTGGCCGCGGCATTTTTATGCGGCGACCTTGGCCGTCAATCTGGTGGGCTGCCTGATCATCGGTTTGCTCTACGGGCTATTTCTGACGCGCCCGGAAGTACCAATCGAAATTCGCGCCGGCCTGATCGTCGGTTTTGTCGGCGGTCTGACGACTTTTTCATCCTTTTCACTGGATACGCTGCGCTTGCTGGAAAGCGGGCAGGCACCGATAGCCTTCGGTTATCTGGCCATCAGCGTATTCGGCGGGCTGCTCGCCACCTGGGCTGGCCTGTCCTTGACCAAACTTTGATAACGAGAGACCGACATGCTCGATTCCAAACTGTTACGTAGCAACCTTCAGGACGTAGCGGACCGCCTGGCATCCCGTGGCTTTGTGCTGGATGTTGCGCGCATCGAAGCGCTGGAAGAACAGCGCAAGACCGTCCAGACCCGCACCGAAGCACTGCAGGCTGAACGTAATGCACGCTCAAAATCCATCGGTCAGGCCAAGCAGCGCGGTGAAGACATCGCGCCGTTGATGGCTGACGTCGAGCGCATGGCGAACGAATTGAGCGCCGGCAAGGTTGAACTGGACCAGATCCAGACCGACCTCGACTCGATCCTGCTCGGCATCCCGAACCTGCCACACGAATCCGTGCCGATCGGCGCCGATGAAGACGGCAACGTCGAAGTGCGCCGCTGGGGCACCCCGACTGCGTTCGATTTCCCGGTTCAGGACCACGTTGCCCTGGGCGAGAAGTTCGGCTGGCTGGACTTCGAAACCGCCGCCAAGCTGTCCGGCGCGCGTTTCGCCCTGTTGCGTGGCCCGATCGCCCGTCTGCACCGCGCGCTGGCGCAATTCATGATCAACCTGCACACCACCGAGCACGGCTATGAAGAGGCCTACACGCCTTATCTGGTCCAGGCGCCTGCGCTGGTCGGCACCAGCCAGTTGCCGAAGTTCGAAGAAGATCTGTTCAAGATCACCCGCGAAGGCGAAGCCGATCTGTACCTGATCCCGACGGCTGAAGTGTCACTGACCAACATCGTCGCTGGCGAAATCCTCGATTCGAAACTGTTGCCGATCAAGTTCGTTGCCCACACGCCGTGCTTTCGCAGCGAAGCCGGCGCGTCGGGCCGTGACACGCGCGGCATGATCCGTCAGCACCAGTTCGACAAGGTCGAAATGGTCCAGATCGTTGAGCCATCGACCTCGATGGACGCGCTGGAAGGCCTGACCGCCAACGCCGAGAAAGTCCTGCAATTGCTGGAACTGCCGTATCGCACCCTGGCGCTGTGCACCGGCGACATGGGCTTCAGCGCGGTGAAGACTTATGACCTCGAAGTGTGGATTCCGAGCCAGGACAAGTACCGTGAAATTTCGTCGTGCTCCAACTGCGGCGATTTCCAGGCCCGTCGTATGCAAGCGCGCTTCCGTAACCCGGAAACCGGCAAGCCTGAACTGGTTCACACCCTGAACGGCTCCGGCCTGGCGGTCGGCCGTACCCTGGTGGCCGTGCTGGAAAACTACCAGCAGGCCGACGGTTCGATCCGTGTGCCAGCCGTACTGAAGCCGTACATGGGTGGCCTTGAGGTCATCGGCTAAATGGACTATCTGCCGCTGTTTCATAACCTGCGCGGCAGTCGTGTGTTGGTCGTCGGCGGCGGGGAGATTGCCTTGCGCAAGTCCCGCCTGCTGGCCGAAGCCGGTGCGCAGCTGCGGGTGGTCGCACCTGAAATCGAACCGCAACTGCGCGAACTGGTGACCGGCAGCGGTGGCGAGTGCCTGTTGCGTGGCTACGTCGAAGCGGATCTGAACGGTTGCGGGCTGATCATTGCCGCCACCGACGACGAACCGCTGAACGCGCAAGTCTCTGCCGACGCTCATCGGCGTTGCGTGCCGGTCAACGTAGTGGATGCGCCAGCCCTGTGCAGCGTGATCTTTCCGGCGATTGTCGACCGTTCCCCGCTGATCGTTGCCATCTCCAGCGGCGGCGATGCGCCGGTACTGGCGCGGCTGATCCGGGCCAAAATCGAAACCTGGATTCCTTCCACCTACGGTCAACTGGCCGGCCTGGCAGCGCGTTTTCGTACTCAGGTCAAAAACCTGCTTCCGGATGTGCAGCAGCGTCGGTCGTTCTGGGAAGATGTTTTCCAGGGGCCGATTGCCGACCGGCAACTGGCCGGGCAGGGCGCTGAAGCCGAGCGCTTGCTGCTGGCGAAAATCGCTGGCGAGCCGCCGAAAAAACCGGTGAAGTGTATTTGGTCGGTGCCGGGCCGGGCGATCCGGACCTACTGACCTTCCGTGCGTTGCGGCTGATGCAGCAAGCCGATGTGGTGCTCTACGACCGGTTGGTCGCGCCGGCAATTCTGGATTTGTGCCGTCGCGATGCCGAGCGGGTTTACGTCGGCAAGCGTCGTGCTGACCACGCTGTACCGCAAGATCAGATCAACCAGCAACTGGTGGATCTGGCCAAGGCTGGCAAGCGCGTGGTGCGGCTCAAGGGCGGTGATCCGTTCATCTTCGGTCGCGGCGGTGAAGAGATCGAAGAACTGGCGGCCCATGGCATCCCGTTCCAGGTCGTGCCGGGCATTACGGCGGCCAGTGGTTGCGCGGCGTATGCCGGGATTCCGTTGACTCACCGTGATTACGCGCAGTCGGTGCGGTTCGTTACCGGGCACTTGAAGGATGGTTCCACCGATTTGCCGTGGGCCGACCTGGTCGCCCCGGCGCAAACCCTGGTGTTTTACATGGGGCTGGTGGGCTTGCCGATCATCTGCGAGCAGTTGATCAAGCACGGTCGCGGGGCGGATACCCCGGCGGCGTTGATTCAGCAGGGCACCACGGTCAATCAGCGGGTGTTTACCGGCACACTGGCCGATCTTCCACGACTGGTGGCGGAGCATGAAGTGCATGCACCGACATTGGTGATTGTTGGGGAAGTGGTGCAATTGCGCGAGAAACTGGCGTGGTTTGAAGGGTCTCAGGCGCAGGTCTGAATACTGCGTCGCCTGTTGGAAAAAGATCGCAGCCTGCGGCAGCGCCCACAGGCGCGTAGGAGCTGCCGAAGGCTGCGATCTTTTGATCTTAACGCTTCTGCCAAACCCCTTTCCCGCTCAACCGCGCCCGATCATGCGCTGCAGTAAAGTCCTGCGCCGGCCCTTTGGGCACAAATACCCGTCGGATTGATGGTCTTGTGGCTAGCGTAGTAGTGATGCTTGATGTGCTCGAAATCCACCGTCTCCGCAATCCCCGGCCACTGATACAACTCCCGCAACCAGTTCGACAGGTTCGGATAATCGGCAATCCGCCGCAGATTGCACTTGAAGTGCCCGTAATACACCGCGTCAAAGCGAATCAGCGTGGTGAATAGCCGAATGTCCGCTTCCGTCAGGTATTCGCCGACCAGGTAGCGGTTCTCGCCTAACAGCAGCTCCAGCCGATCCAGTTCGGCAAACACATCATCGAACGCTTCTTCATAAGCCGTCTGCGACGTGGCAAACCCGGCGCGGTACACGCCGTTGTTCACCGCCGGATAAATCCGTTCGTTCAGCGCATCGATCTCGCCTCGTAGCGGCGCAGGATAGAAATCCAGCTCATTGCCGGTCAGGTCATCGAAGGCGCTGTTGAACATGCGGATGATCTCCGCCGATTCATTGTTGACGATGCGCTTGTGCTGTTTGTCCCAGAGCACCGGCACGGTGACGCGGCCGGTGTAGTCGGCGGTATCGGCGGTGTAGCGCTGGTGCATGAAAGTGAAGTGATTGAGCTTGTCGCCGGTGGATCCCAGGTTCTGGTCGAAGGTCCAGCCGTTTTCCAGCATCAGCCAACTGACCACCGACACGTCGACCAGGCTGTCGAGGCCTTTGAGTGTGCGCAGGATCAGCGTTCGATGGGCCCACGGGCAGGCGAGGGAGACATAGAGGTGATAGCGACCAGGTTCGGCCACAAAGCCACCGACCCCGGTCGGACCTGGCTTGCCGTCGGCGGTGAGCCAGTTGCGGCGCTGCGCTTGTTCACGCTGGAACGCGCCGTCCTTGCTGCTTTCGTACCACTGGTCTTGCCAGCGGCCTTCAACTAACAAACCCATGTTCAAGACTCCTCAACCTATAAGCGTTGGAGAGGAGTCTATGCCCATGAGTTCGAACAAAAAGCGCAAAGGTTGCACCGTTATAATCGGTTAAATCGATCTGTCCCGGGCATCCCAGTACTGCTGGGCGGTTTCGAAAGCGTGCTCGCGGGGCTGGCCGAGGCCGCGCAAGGCCAGGGCCATGGTCGAAATCAGGGCCATTTTCGGGTAACTGTCGACCACATCGCCACGCCACACGGCTTTCATGTGTTCAGGGTCGAGCGCCACCGGTTTGACGTGGCGTTGTGCCGACAGTTGCGGCCATTCCTCATCCCAGCTTTCGCCGCCGGTGGTGCCATACAAGTGACTGTCGGCGTCCGGGTTGATCTCGATTTCGCCGCCGTCGCCCTTGACCACAATGGCCGTATCACCGAGCAAACCGCTGGCATCGCGATGCACGGCCTGGTAGCCGGGGTGGAAAATGCTTTGCAGGCCACAGCGCGCACTCAATGGATTGAGAATCCGCGTGAGGGAGTGGATTGGCGAACGCAGGCCCAAGGTGTTGCGCAGGTCGATCATGCGCTGAAGTTGCGGTGCCCAATCCACCAGCGGCATGAATGCCAGGCCGCCGTTATCCAGCGCTTCGCCAACCTGCTGCCAGGTGCGGCACAAGGGAATTTTCAATTCTTCCAGCAGTTGCTCGCTGTACAGCCGACCCGCCGTGTGTGCGCCGCCGCCGTGCATAAAGATGCGCACGCCGTTCTGCGCCAGGCACTTGGCCGCCAGCAGATACCACGGCAGATGACGTTTCTTGCCGGCGTAGGTCGGCCAGTCCAGGTCGACATTTAACGCCGGAGCCTCCAACCGTTCACGAAGGGCCTGGGTGAAGCCCGCCATCTCCTCGGCGCTTTCTTCCTTGTGTCGCAACAGCATCAGGAATGCGCCGAGCTGAGTGTCCTCGACCTTGTCATCAAGCACGAAGCCCATGGCTTGTCGGGCTTCCTCACGCGTCAGGTCGCGGGCGCCGCGTTTGCCTTTGCCGAGGATCCGCACGAACTGGGCGAACGGATGCTCGGCGGGCGTTTCGAGGGTCAGAGCAGGGTAGTCGGTCATAAGCAGTTCGTCGGTTTGGGCAGGCCCGCCAGTTTTGCGGCGAGTTTGGCAGGGGTGCCTTTGAACAGTCGATTCAGGTGCAGGCTGTTGCCTTTTTCCGGACCGAGTTTCAACGCGGTGTATTTGATCAGCGGGCGTGTGGCCGGGGACAGCTGGAATTCATCGTAGAAACTGCGCAGCAGTTCGAGGATTTCCCAGTGCTCGGGGCTCAACTTGATGTCTTCGGCGGTGGCGAGGGCGCTGGCCACGTCAGTGGACCAGTCGCTCAGTTCGACCAGGAAACCATCCTTGTCCAGTTCGATGGCGCGGGCGCCGACGGTCAGGGAGTTCATAGCCAACTGTTGACCTTGTCGTAGTGAATCGACAACTCGACGAAGGACGAGTAGTCGATGGCTTGGGCCCAATCGGGCACTGGGAGCGCGCGAGCCTGGGCGTCTTCAGCCAGTACGAACAGTTTCAGGCCACGAATGCTCAATGCGTTGAACGGCGCGGTGCCTGGCTGCAAGGCATAAGCCGCGTCGCCAGACAGCAGCAGCGCATCGTTGGCGCCGATCACGCGCAGGCAACTGGTCAGGCGATCGTCGCCAAACGGGGAATGAGACAACACATGCAAAGTCGACATCAGAGGGTGATCACCTGGTCGTAACGGTCAATAAGGGCGGTGATTTCACTGGCGGTCAGTGGCAGCGCTTCTTCCAACGATAATCCTGTCGGGTCGAGGCCTCGTTCGGCGGCACTGTCGGCGCAGACAAACAATTCCTCGACGCCGAACATCGGCAACGCTTGCAGGTTGGCGCTCAGGTCTTTTTGCTGCAGGGCCTTGGCGTCCTGTTTCGACGCGAGTTGGAAAACCCCGTCATCGAGAAACAGCAGGCCGATCGGCAAGTCGAACGCGCCGCCGGCCAGCACGATGTCCAGCGCTTCGCGCGCGTTCGGCCCGGACCACGGCGCCTGACGGCTGATAATCAGCAAGGATTCAGGCATGTCACGCGCCTCCAAAACAGATCAGGCGGTCGGCGTCTTGTACCGCGTCATGCAACTGGCCGAGGCCGGACAATTCCCACGGCGCACCGACCGCAACCGCTTCACGCTGATAGCGCTTGGCTTCTTCTTCGTTCAACACCCCACGGCGCAAAGCGGCGGCGATGCAGACAACAGCATCAAGTTGATGCTCGGCGACAAAGGCGCGCCATTGCTTGGGCAAGTCTTGCTCGTCCTGGGGTGTGACCACGCTGCCGGACGCGTTGTAGACGCCGTCCTGATAGAAAAACAGCCGGACAATCTCATGCCCGCCAGCCAGCGCGGCCTGGGCGAACAGCAAGGCACGGCGCGAGGAGGGCGCATGGGCGGCGGAAAACAGCGCGATGGCGAACTTCATGACGGACTCGATCAGCAAAACTGCGGCCATGATAAAGCTTTATCGGTGGGGCGGCGAAGGGGGTTTGCTCGCGGACTGGGTTACTGCCTTCGCGAGCCTGCGTCCAGCCACGGTTTAGTGATCAACACAACACCGTGTAGGAGCTGCCGAAGGCTGCGATCTTTTGACGTTGATTTTTACAGCAAGATCAAAAGATCGTCCGAATGCGGCCCAAACCTTCGGCAGCTCCTACGGTGATGGGGGCAACCGGTGTTCAGCGTGGCATGTAACCCAATTGCCAGCGCCGCGGAATCTTCAGCGACAGCAATCCCACCGCCCCGGCCAGCAGGCCGCTGACAAGCAGGGCCTTGAGCCCCAGGTGATGCTCCAGCACCGCGCCGAGGATCGCCCCGGCGAACATGCCGCTCCACGGAATCAACTGGACCCGCCATCCATTGCGCCGCTCGCCGAGCATCCAGCGTCCCAGGCCACGGCCGAAGCGCGAGAGGGCGCCGGTGACGTAGGTCAGGCCGACCGGCAGTCCGTTCACTTCTTCCACGGCAGCATTGAGCATGCCCATGGCGATGATCGCCGCCAGCAGCGCCGGCAGTTGCTCGTCATAGGGCCACGCGGCCGCACCGCAGAGCAGAGTGGCGATGCATAACAGCAAGGGCAGCGCCCGACGTCCGCCGAGGCGGCTGACGACAATGCCCAAGGCATTGCCGACGATAAACGTGGTCACGAGGATCAACAAACGCACGGTCAGGCCGAGGTCACCATCGCTGATGGCCACGGCGAGACGAGTGGTGTTACCGCTCATGAAGGACACGAAGTCGCCGCTGGCCATGAAGCCAATGGCATCGGTCATGCCGGCGAGCACTGAAAGTGTAGCCACCAGCGACATGCCAATGCGTCCGCGCCATTTCTGGATATGCAAATGGCCAGGGCTGGCGCGGTGAGTGGAGGCAGATGGCAGCATTGGTGCAGGTCTTCCTCAGGCAGTAGTCGAGACGGTCACTTACTCAATCCATATAACTCGCAATACTCCAGCCAGTCCATGCCGGCCATCTCGGCCACTTCCTTGTGCACTTCCAGACGCTGGGTCTGGTAGTCCTCGGCAGTGGACGCGGTCAGTTGCAGGGTCAGCTCCCAGGCAAACAGCCCCAAGCGCTCAGCCTCGGCTTCGAAGGCTTCGTGCAAGCGCTCCTCGCGGTACTCGGCCGCAGTTTCACCCTTGGCCTGGGCGAGCAACGGGTTGAGATTGTCGAGCTCGTGACGCAGTTGCGGGCGCTCATCGAGAAACTTCTTCAGCGCCTGCTCGTGTTGCTGTTCGGTGGCTGCCATGGTCGCTCCTTGAACGTCAGGTTACGAAGACTGCTTCTTGGCTTTGGCTGCTGCGGCCAGGCACTCGAGGGCGAACTGCTCGGGGTAGGTCATCTGGATCGGCGTGGTTTCGCCTTTGACGGTTCTTTCGCCGTCGAGGATGTAACGAATCCGCTTGTCGGTAACGCCGATTCGCTTGGCGATCCAGGCAGGCGTCTGACCGATCTGGCTGATCAGCTTGTCGGCGTATTCGGCAGTTGGTTTGTAAAATTCGGCGTTGGGTGTCATGTGGCTTTCCAGAAAAAGAGCTGATGCGCTGTGAATTGCGCGACAGGGTGCGCGAATCGTCACGCGGTGTCGCGCTATAAATGAAGTAAAGCAGAACGATACGCTGCGCCACGGTGATACAGTCCGCTTTTTCTTGATGAGCGAACACAATGCGAATTCTGATGGTGGTGCTGGCCGCAACCCTGCTGGCGGGATGTGCGGGCTCGGTGATGGACAACTCCCGCACCAAATCCCCGACCAAGGTCCTGAACTCCGACAAACCGGAAAAAGTCGTCGCCCAGTGTGTGCAATTCGCCTGGCAGGACGAAGCGGTGTTCGGTGTCGATGCCGGGGCTTACCTGCAACCGGGCCGCAAGGGCGGTTCTACGGTCTACACCCGTTCGGCGGAATCCTTTGTGGACGTGTCCAGCGATGCATCCGGTACGGTGCTGAGTTATTACGCGCAGCACGATGATTTTGTGGCCAAGCGCCGGTTGGCGGCGTTGGCGACCTGTTTGTAGGATCTTGTAGGAGCAAAGCTTGCTCGCGAAGAACGATGACGCGGTGTGTCAGTACCGACGCCATCGCGAGCAAGCTTTGCTCCTACAGAAGACCGATGTCGTTCAGAGGCGCTTCTGGAAGAAGAAGCGCTGGTGCCCCGGCGGGTAGTCAGCGATGTGGCCCAGCTCGCTATAACCGAGCTTCTTGTAGAACGCCGGCGCCTGGAAGTCGAAGGTATCGAGCCAGATCCCCACGCATTCTTTCTCTCTGGCCAGTTCTTCGGCCATGTTCATCAGCCTGGAGCCCATGCCCTGTCCCCGGGCCTGTTCCGGTACCGATAGTAATTCGATGAACAACCATTGGTAAAACACCCGGCCGTAGAGCCCGCCGAGAATCTCGTCGTTGTCGTCGCGCACCAGCAGGGCAAACGGTTGTGGGTTGGCGGGCCCGGCTTGCGCTGCGTTATAGGCGCGCAGCGGCGTCAGGATGGCCTCGCGCTCTTCATGGGTGGGGTCCAGCGAGCGCTCGATACGCAAAGTCATGGCTACGTCCTTATGGCAGTGAGCCAAGAGACTATCCGGCTCGCCGAGATTGTTCCATCCCTCAACGCAGTGGAACCGCCGATTGCGCGCGGATGTCTAGCCTCTAGAGCAGCATTTCAGAACGCGGCCACGAGGAGCGCCCATGAACATTTTCGAAGCCTTGCGCGAAAGCCACGACCGCCAGCGCCGCTATGCCGACGCGCTGATCCAGACCCGCGGTGACACCCCGGAGCGGGCTGAGGCTTACAAACAGCTCAAATCCGAGCTCCAGGCCCATGAAACCGCGGAAGAACGGTATTTCTACATTCCGCTGATGGAGTTCGACAACGGTGTCGATCTGAGCCGCCACGCCATTTCCGAACACCATGAAATGGACGAAATGATGGAGACGCTGGATGAGACACAAATGTCTGATCCAACGTGGCTGGTGACGGCGAAAAAGCTGTCCGAAAAGGTCCATCACCACCTCAAGGAAGAAGAGCAGAAGTTCTTCCAGATGGCTGGCAAGTTACTCGATGAAAAACAGAAAGAATCCCTCGCCGGCCAATATGAGAAGGAATACAAGGCACAGCTTTCCTAAGGTGAGAATCGTTCCGATTGCTGCCTTGCGGCGTAGTCCTTCTGCTACACGGGCTGTAGGACTTGGCTTAAACAGCTGTGTTTATATCCAGTGTTTGTCGGTGGCAGGCCAAGTAAACATCACTCGAGGCGGTAAATCGGTCGGTGGACAAAAAAGCAGCTTCGTTAGGTTGGAGGCCTCTCCTCAGGAAGGAGAGTTCTTAAATCAACGGAGTGAAAAAGATGAACAAGCCACAGACTCAACCAGAACTACGACACGGTCGTGTCACCTCCCCATCCAGCCGCGGCGCGGTAGCCGTCGAGCTGGGGCTGCTGGGTAACTGGCAAGTCAACGAAATGGAAGGCGGCAAGAACTTCCCGTCGTTGGTCGCCGGGCCATTCCCGGCGCCGTATCAAACCGACACGGCCAGCGACGTACCACCGGCCGACGGCCATATCCTCAGTGGCGGCAAGGTCGACGCCCGTGACTGCATCAACTTCACCAACGAGGAACTGAGCAAAAAGCTCAACCGTCCGTTCGCCTGGCCGCTGCTGAATGTCGAGCCGGGCCAGACCTTCAAGGTCACCTGGGAATACACCGCCCCCCACGTCACCCGTGGCTACAGCTGGTTTATCACCAAGGACGGCTGGGACCCGAAACAGCGCATCAACCGCGCGCAGCTGGAGCCTAAATCGTTCTTTGAGGACTTCTACACCCAGGTTCCGTACTACAGCCATTCCGAAGAAATGAAGGCCAAGGTCAACCACGAAGTGAAATTGCCGGGCAACAAAAGCGGTCATCACGTGATCGTGCTGGTGTGGATCGTGGCCAACACGGGCAACGCCTTCTATCAAGCGTTCGACGTGGACTTCAAGTAAGCCGACTGCGTTAACTCCCCACACGTTCTGAAGGAATAGAACATGTCAAAGATCGACTTTACGTTAATGAAATCTCAACTGAGTGACGCTGCTTCGTTGATGCCGAGCATTGCCGACAAAAAAATCCTGATGGGCTTCTGGCATAACTGGCCCGCGGGGCCGAGTGACGGTTACCAGCGTGGCCAATTCGCCAACATCGCGCTGCAGGACGTGCCCAAGGATTACAACGTGGTGGCCGTGGCCTTCATGAAGGGCAATGGCATCCCGACCTTCAAACCGTACAACCTGTCCGACACCGAGTTTCGCCGCCAGGTCGGCGTGCTGAACAGCCAGGGCCGTGCGGTGCTGATTTCCCTTGGCGGCGCCGATGCGCACATCGAACTGCACAAAGGCAACGAGCAGCCACTGGCTAACGAAATCATTCGTCTGGTGGAAACCTACGGCTTCGATGGGCTGGACATCGATCTTGAACAAAGCGCGATTGATTTCGCCGATAACAAGACTGTCTTGCCTGCCGCGCTGAAACTGGTCAAGGACCATTACGCCGGTGAAGGCAAACACTTCATCATCAGCATGGCGCCGGAATTCCCGTACCTGACCAGCGCCGGCAAATACGTCGGCTACCTCCAGGCCCTGGAAGGCTATTACGACTTCATCGCCCCGCAGTATTACAACCAGGGCGGTGACGGGATCTGGGTGCAGGAAGCCAATAACGGTAACGGCGCGTGGATTGCCCAAAACAACGACGCGATGAAAGAGGACTTCCTGTTTTACCTGACCGAAAGCCTGGTGAGTGGTACTCGCGGGTTCACCAAAATCCCGGCGGACAAGTTTGTGATCGGCTTGCCGGCCAACGTCGACGCCGCGGCCACCGGGTATGTGATCGACCCGGCGGCGGTGGTAAATGCCTTCAAGCGTCTCGACGCCAAAGGGCTTTCGATCAAAGGCCTGATGACCTGGTCGGTGAATTGGGATAACGGGGTCAACAAAGACCATGTGCCATACAACTGGGAATTCAGCCGTCGCTACGGGCCGTTGATCAACGGCAAGCGGCTTTCTTCCCACGAGGAAGAGTTCGCGACGCCTGAAGTCGCCAGCCAGCAGTAAAAAGAAGCCCGGCAGAGATGCCGGGCTTTTTGGTTTTCGCCTACCATGGGGCTCTTCTCACGAAAAAGGATGCGTTGTGATGGCGAATACAGCCGACCGGGTCAACATCATTGAATCCCAGGTGTTGTCCCACGACTGGTACCTGCTGAAGAAAATCACCTTCGACTACCAGCGCAATGATGGCGAATGGCAACGCCAGACCCGCGAGGTCTACGACCGGGGCAATGGCGCGGCGATTCTGCTTTTCAACCGCGAGAAGAGAACCGTGGTGCTGACGCGCCAGTTCCGGTTGCCGGTGTTCGTCAACGGCCACGATGGTTTGCTGATCGAAGTGGCTGCCGGGCTGCTCGAAGGCGCGGCACCTGAAGAGCGCATCCGCGCTGAAGCCGAAGAGGAAACCGGCTATCGCGTTCACCACGTGCAAAAGGTTTTCGAATCCTACATGAGCCCCGGCTCGGTCACTGAAAAGCTGCACTTCTTCATCGCTGAATATGATGCAACGTCGAAAGTCAGTGATGGCGGTGGGCTGGAGGAAGAGACGGAAGAGCTGGAAGTGCTGGAGTGGACATTTGACGAGGCGCTCGAGGCGTTTTATCGCGGGGAAATCTGCGATGCGAAGACCATCATGCTGTTGCAGTACGCCGCGATGAAAAACCTCTTCGCCCCGGTTTAAGAGTGCATTACGCGCCCTGTAGGAGCTGCCGAAGGCTGCGATCTTTTGATCTTTTTTTAGACGCGAAGATCAAAAGATCGCAGCCTTTGGCAGCTCCTACAGGATCAAAAGCCCTCGAGTCTTGCAGACCCCAGCCACTGGCGGCCCTCAAGTGTGAGTAACAATTCCTTCGCCTCAAGCCCCCCGGCAAACCCGGTCAATTTCCCCGACGCCCCAATCACCCGGTGACACGGCGCGACAATCGAGATCGGGTTCTTGCCATTCGCCGCCCCCACCGCCCGAACCGCACTCGGATTGCCAATCTGCTCGGCAATCTGGCTGTAGCTGCGGGTCTCGCCAAACGGGATAGTCAGCAGCGCCTGCCAGACCTTTTTCTGGAACTCGGTCCCGGCAAAATCCAGCTCCAGGTCGAACTGATTGCGCGTACCGGCAAAGTATTCCTGCAACTGTAGAACGGCGCGTACCAGGATTGGATTGTCCGCCGCTTCCGTCATCGGCCCGAGCCTGACGCGGTTCGGTTTGTCGTTTTCCCAGAGGATGGCCGCCAGTCTTGAACCGTTCGCGACCAGCTTCAACTCGCCGACCGGGGAGGGCATGGTGGTGCAGGTGTAGGTCATGCCGGCGGACTCCGAAAAAGACTGAACAGGCGCTCAGCATACTGCCTGATCGGGGAGGCGCAATACGCAATCCCAGCCATACTGGCTACTGCTCTTGAAGCGTTCCCTCTGTTTGATACAGAGCCTGAAAACAAAAAAGAGACCGAATCATGAAGTTCGAACCTTTTGCCAAATCGCTGTTAGCGACCTCCTTGGCGCTCAGTTGCCTCAGTGCATACGCCGCTTCCGTGGCCCCGGTTGCGGCCGAAAACGGCATGGTGGTCACCGCCCAGCATCTGGCCACTCACGTGGGCGTGGATGAACTCAAGAACGGCGGCAACGCCGTAGATGCCGCGGTTGCGGTCGCCTATGCGCTGGCGGTGGTTTATCCCGCGGCGGGCAACCTGGGCGGCGGTGGTTTCATGACCATTCAACTGGCGGACGGGCGCAAGACCTTCCTCGATTTCCGCGAAAAAGCCCCGCTGGCGGCCACCGCCAATATGTACCTGGACAAGGACGGCAACGTCGTCCCGGACCTGAGCACCCGTGGCCACTTGGCCGTGGGCGTGCCGGGCACCGTGTCTGGCATGGAACTGGCCCTGAGCAAATACGGAACCAAACCCCGTAAGGAGGTGATCGCCCCGGCGATCAAATTCGCCGAAGAAGGCTTCGTGCTGGAACAGGGCGATGTCGATCTGCTGGAAACCGCGACCGACGTGTTCAAGAAGGACATGCGTGATTCGGGTTCGATCTTCCTGAGCAATGGCGAACCGATGCAAGTCGGGCAAAAACTGGTGCAAAAGGACCTGGGCAAAACCCTGCGGGAAATCTCCGAGAAGGGCGCCGACGGGTTCTATAAAGGTTGGGTGGCCGACGCCATCGTCACGTCCAGCCAGGCCAACAAGGGCATCATTACCCAGGCCGACCTCGATAAATACAAGACCCGTGAACTGGCCCCGGTGGAGTGTGATTATCGCGGCTACCATGTGGTCTCGGCGCCACCACCAAGCTCCGGCGGCGTGGTGATCTGCGAGATCATGAACATCCTCGACGGCTACCCGATGAAAGACTTGGGCTACCACTCGGCCCAGGGCATGCACTATCAGATTGAAGCGATGCGCCACGCCTATGTGGACCGCAACAGCTACCTCGGCGACCCGGACTTCGTGAAGAACCCGATTGCCCACCTGCTCGACAAAAACTACGCGACCAAACTGCGCGCCGCCATCGAACCGCAAAAGGCCGGCGTGTCCCGCGAGATCAAACCCGGCGTAGCGCCGCATGAGGGCAGCAACACCACGCACTTCTCCATCGTCGACAAGTGGGGCAACGCGGTGTCGATGACCTACACCCTCAACGACTGGTTCGGCGCTGGCGTCATGGCCAGCAAAACCGGGGTCATTCTCAACGACGAAATGGACGATTTCACCTCGAAAATCGGCGTGCCAAACATGTACGGCCTGGTACAAGGCGAGGCAAACGCCATCGCCCCCGGCAAGGCCCCGCTGTCCTCCATGAGCCCGACCATCGTCACCAAGGACGGCAAAGTGGTCATGGTCGTCGGCACGCCTGGCGGTAGCCGCATTATCACCGCGACCTTGCTGACGATCCTCAACGTCATCGACTATGGCATGAACATTCAGGAAGCCGTGGATGCGCCGCGTTTCCACCAGCAGTGGTTGCCGGAAGAGACCAACCTGGAGACCTTCACCACCAGCCCGGATACGGTGAAGATCCTCGAAAGCTGGGGACATAAATTTGCCAAGCCTCAGGATGCCAATCATGTGGCGGCGATTCTGGTCGGCGCGCCTTCGCTGGGGGTAAACCGGTGGGCAATAATCGCTTCTATGGGGCGAATGATCCGCGCAGGAATACCGGGTTGTCGTTGGGGTATTGAGTTCTTGCAACACCGCCTCGGCCACCCTGAGCGGGTTGGTCGAGTTGAAGGTGTTCGAGAAGCGAAAAAGGGGGCGAGAGTGGGTAATACCGATCAGTTAAGCTAAACACGATCTGTAGCAGCTGGCGAAGCCTGCGTTCGGCTGCGCAGCAGTCGTAAAATCTGAGAACGCGGTCTTTCGGATACACCGCGTCGTCTGGATTGACGACTGCTACGCAGCCGAACGCAGGCTTCGCCAGCTGCTACAAAGCGTGTGTCACCTTGAGATCTTCTTAACTGATCGGCATTACGCGAGCGTGGGTGTTCTTCTTGCGAGCAGCGCCCTAGGGCTGTTCTATATAACAGCGTTTTGCGGCATTATCGACGATGCGCGTCCATGCCCGGCCTCCAGTGAGCAGGTTGCGTCCCCCCTTAATCTGATGGACTACTTTAAGGCTCCTGTCATGACCACTGCACTGCTGATCATCGATGTCCAACAAGCCCTGTGCTCCGGCGAGTTCGAATGCTTCGACATCAAACACGTCATCCAAAACATCAACAGCCTGAGCGCCAAGGCCAGGGGAACCGGGATCCCGGTGATCCTGATCCAGCACGAAGCCAAGGATGATTTACTGCAGCACGGCTCTGAAGGTTGGCAATTGGCCGAAAGCCTGGAAACGTCGCCGCAAGATCTGCGTGTGCGCAAAACCACGCGGGACTCGTTCTATCAGACTAACCTTGGTCAGCTCTTGCCTAAAGAGGACTTCGAACGCCTGATCATCTGCGGCCTGCAAACTGACTATTGCGTCAACGCCACTGTCCGCCAGGCCCTGACGCTGGGCTACGACGTGGTCCTCGCCGGCGACGCGCATTCCACTGTCGACAACGGCAACCTCAGCGCTGAAGAGATCATCGCCGAACACAACGCAGACCTGGCGCATTTGACGGGCCCTGTGGCGCGAATCGACGTGCTACCTACCGCCAAAATCCACCTCTAAAACCACTCCGAATCCTCAAGCGAGCGAGCTCTCCTGTGGCGAGGGGGCTTGCCCCCGTTGGGTTGCGCAGCAGCCCCCCCCCAAAAAAATTCAAGTTGCAAACAACAACCCGCCTATCGCTCCAACCCGCTCCGGCACCACACCCCCCAAAACCAACCGCGTAATCGTCGCCGCAGCCTGCGAAAAGTCCCCATCGTCCGGCACCTGCCGCCCGGTGATATGCGCCATCTGCCAACCCAGATTGGTATAGGTGCGCGTCGCCGACCAGATAAACAACATCAAATGCTCTGGATCCACCGGCGCCAGCAACCCGCGATCAATCCAGCTGCGCAGGCACTCGACATTGCGCTGAGCCTCGGCATACAACAAATCCCGACACTCCTCAGGCAACTGCCGACCACCCAGCAGCAACTCACTACTGAACACCTTGGCAATGTGCGGATGTTCCCGCGCGATGCGGATCCGCGCCGCAATATAAGCCTGCAACCCCGCCACCGGATCGTCGCTCTCGCGCAACACCGCCGAGGCCTCCAGCAACGGTTCGACAAACTCCAGTAACACCTTGGCGTAGAGGTTTTCCTTGCTCTGGTAGTAGTAATAAAGATTCGCCTTCGCCAGCCCCGCGCGCAGCGCGATGTCCAGGGTCTGGGTGGCGTCGAAGCCTTTGGCGGCGAATTCTTCGCTGGCGGCGGCCAGGATCAGGCGCTGATTGCGTTGGCGAATGCTGGTCATGGAGAAGGAACGAAAGATAAGGACATGAGAAGGACTTGGGGGATTCTGGCTCGTAATATATAAAACTATACAGCGAATGAGCCAGACGCGACGGTGCGAATCGTCTGATCCCTACGGCAAGGATGTCGCACATGCAATGTGTGAATTTACGGCGAACCGAAAATCTCGATCAACTCGCTCAGGAAGGCACTCACCAAATCCCGCTGCCGGGCAGAGTGTCGTACCGCCGCATGAAAGCCGACCTCATAGCGTAGAAGTTCAGGATTGAGCGGATGTAACTGCCCCAATTGTTCATGCTTCGCCGCATAGTGTTGCGGCAGAAACCCCAAGTGTTGGCCTGACAGAATCAGCAGCGCGGCGCCGTCCATGCTGTCGGTGAGTACCGTCAAGCGTTCTATCGCGGCCGGTGCCGGCATTTCCGGCAAAGGATGGCTGGGCCATACCCAGTCATGCCCGGCGACTTCCTTTCTGGTCAACTCGCCTACATGTTCGAACAGCGGGTGAGTGGGCGCGCAATAAGCGATTTGGGTTTCCTGGAACAACGGGAAGTAGTCGATGTTGGGCAAGCGGTGCCAGAAGTAACCGATCGCCAGATCGATATGGCTGTTGATGATTTTCTCTTCCAGCAGTGATGACGACAGCTCGGTGAAGTGGAAATACAAGCCCTCATGCCGAGAGTGTAAACGGGCGATGGCCAGGGCGATTTTCTTATTGGCAACAGGATCGATTTGACCGAGCAGGCCAATGTTGATGTTGCCCGAGACCTTTCGGTTGAGCGCTGGCCGGCGCCGATCTGCTCTGCGCCCCGTCAACTGGCCCGACGGCCCAAGGCCGCAAACCGAGCGCCCCGCAGAAGTCGTACGGGTCCAGGCCAATGCATCAGTGAACGAATGTTCATTGCCGCGTGTGACCGACATGGCCACGAGCGCGGCGTCAGCTGGGTGCAGGGTTCAGTCATCGTCGATGCCGATGGTTACCCTTTGGCGGGGCCGGCGGAGCAGGGCGGCGAGCAAATTTTGCTCGCAACACTTAACCTGGTCGAGGCGCGGAACAAGCGGATCAGTGAGCGTAATGACCTGCATCGTGATCGGCGGCCATCGTTGTACGGGTGAGGCATGAAATGCCCCGTGCACCGAGTTCCTTGGCCGTAAGCACCACTTTTCCTTGTATCGCATGGTCCGGCATAGCGTAACGCCTGCAAGTGAAGGTATGACCGGGTCTGGAGTGGCATCGTCAAAAGATAAGCCAGTGCGGGCGGGATGAACTGTTCAGTTTTTTTTCGGACAATCGCCAGCGCTGCGGGAGTCTCAAGTCAGATAGGGGCTGGCAGTCCCGGGGTGTTCCGTACACGCTGAAGCCTGAAGAAAGATCGGGAGGTCTGTTGCCGGTGGAGAAATGTCGAGGTGATACAACATGCTCGCGATGTTTCCACGGTGATAGGTCGTGTGATTGACCACATGCAGAAAAATGTCTTCGCGGGACATGTTGCCAAGGCCTCCGCCGATGAACTGAAACTCGATCACTTCACTTAACTGCACCGGGGACAGCGAATCCGCATAGTTGACATACCAACGGTCTATCTCGCGTTGAGCGGCGACAAGATCCCGGATAGAAGGGTGGTCGGCCGGATTGCGCGTAGTAAGACCATGAGGCTCGCCAAGCAAGTGGCACTTCCAGACAAAATCCATGGCGTACGAATGATTGAGCGTTCGGATGATATTGCCGAAAAATCCCGGGTCCGGTGCAGTCAGTTGAGATTCCGGAAGGTTTTCCAGCGCGGATAAAAAAGTGTCGTCCGCCCACGCCTTGTAGCGTGTGAGAGTGTGTACCGAGTTCACAATATTTCCTTATGTAGTCAAACCGGGTGGAACAGCGTAGGTCTCAGGCGCCAACAGTCCTGGTTGCTGATTATTTTGGGGCGCCCATCACAATGCGTGTGATCGACGTGAAGGTTCAGTGCGATGCAGATACACGGCAAACGTATCCCACGGCAGTTCAATAGACAGTTGCTTCATGATTTGACCCACTTCACCGCGGTGGTACCCGGCATGCGTGACGACATGGGTCAGCATTTCTTCACGTGACATATAGCCGGCGTCTGCGTCGGTAAAAACGAAAGGCACGGATTCGGACAACAAGGACGGGGTCACGTTCTCCAGGTACTCGAGGTACCAACGATCGGTGGCTGCTACGGCGACGCGCAGATCAGCCAGTGAAGGTATCTGCGGTGTGTTGTCTGTGGAAAATCCGTGTGGCTTGCCCACCAGATGCGCAGCAAATATCTGGCTGACGACATGGGCGTGATTGATCAACCGCAATGCAGTGCGGAGTTCTTCTTTGTGGCGTTCGGGATCAAAGCCTTCCATCTTGTTTAGCAGCTCGCTGTTGGCCCATGCCTGATAGCTGAAAAGCGTACGAAGTAAGGGTGATGCGCTCATGATCCGTGATCCCTTCTGAAGTTCTAGAATGTGAATACTCTGTTTATATTTTGATTCCAGGGAGCGATTTTTGACTACTCGCATTTCATCGACGCATTCCCGGATGCGAAAGGAGCCACGCCAGGCGCGTTCTCGTGCCACGGTCGATTCCATTGTTCAGGCAGGTGCTCGCGTTTTGAGCGACCGGGGATGGGCGGGTTTCAATACCAACGACGTGGCTGATGCGGCTGGCGTGAGTATTGGATCGCTCTATCAGTACTTTCCAGACAAGCAAGCGCTGGTCGAAGCCATTCGGCAACATCACCTCAATGATGTTCTGGCGGTCATACGCACCGTGGGTAGCGGCGAAAAACATCCCGGGCAGCTAGTGGACGAGCTGGTCGACGGCATGATTGCGGCACACAGCATTCATCCGGAACTTCATCGAGTGTTGCTTGATATTGCCCCGCCGCATTCAAGTGCCATATCCGCTCATAGCGTGTTCGAAGCGCAATATCTGGCGCGATATAGAGCCGTTGTTGAGGCTTACCCGGGCTCACGAGGCCGCGCGGTGAACTCAATGGTGGCGCAAGTACTCTGCGCCGCAGTGGAAGGGGTCATTCATGGCGCAGCCAGAAGCGGAACGTTGAAATCCAAAGAGCTGAAAGAAGAGCTTGTGCACTTGGTCTGTTCGTATTTAGGTTAGGGCCTGCCACGTAACCAACAGGATAAGAACAAATGGGGGAGGGTAACGAAGTCGGTGCCATGGCCACGCTCAATGCATTCAGTCGCTGCGTGCTGCACCTCGGTCGTCTGGCCCAGGAGCGCGACGCCTCTCAGTTTATCGAGGACGGTTTGCAGGCATTCAGCGAACTGGTGCCATTCGCGTCCGCCTGGTGGGGCGAAATGTCGGCGTCAGAGGCCGATGCACCGCCGAAAAGCTGGATGCACGGGCGCATCAATCTGCCGCAATCGTTTGCCGTGGAATGGCACCAGGGCGCGGGCAGCGACGGTTTTTCCCATAACACATTGAGTCAGCCCGGTGAGGTTGTGCGCGAAAGCGGGTTCGACGATCTGGACGAGGTGGTGAGCGCGTTTGCGCGGCGCCACGATCTTTTCCACGCGATGTGCATTACCTTCGAATTGCCCGAAAGCGGCTTGATGTTCTTCGTTTGCCTCTACCGTGGCATCGATGCGCCGGGGTTTGGCGACGCTGAGGCCGATTTGTTTTCGGCGTTCTGTGATCATCTGTTGCAGCTCTGGCGATTTCAGGTGCAGGAGATGATCCGCTTCGACACGGGCAGTGGCGCGACCGACTTCGGGATCGCCCGTATGGACGGCAGCCTGCTGTACGTGGGGGCCAGTCTATGCGCGGTCATTCAGCGCGAGTTGCCGGGCTGGAGCGGTTCAATGCTGCCCTTTGAGGTGACGGCGCAACTGCCGAAAGCGCCATGCGTGATTCGCCTCGGTCGCTGTGCGCTGACCCTGAGCCCGAACGCCGAACATGTGATTCTGTCCCTCGAAGCCCAGTCGCGTGGTGCGGTGCTGGCGCCGCGGGAGCGCACGGCTGCGCTGCTGTTCGCCGCTGGCCATTCCTACAAGGAGATCGCCAAAACCCTCGGGCTCAGCCCGGCCACCGTGCGCACTTATCTGCGCAACTGCTACTTGCAGCTCGGCGTAAAGAGCAAGGTGGAATTGGGTTCTGTACTGCGTTCGCCGACGTCGTTTTCCCACGATACCCGGCGTATTTCCCACTAATTTCCTGACCCCTCCTCATTTGCGGAGGTCCGAATTTCGACGGCGCTCTATAGGCTAGGCCCTGCCTGCCACGGGCGTGCACAGCCGGCGGTTCGGGCACTTCAAAAACTATAAGAACAGAGGTGGGTCAGTTGAAATTTTCCAGGTTATTTATCGCGATTGCCGCGACGACGGTATGTGCGGGTATGGGGTTGGTGGGGTGCCAGACGCAGGGTTCGACCGGCGCCGACATGGTCATGCGCAACGGTTATGTCTACACCGTCGATGGCAGGAATTCGGTGCAACAGGCGATTGCCGTGACGGGCGGCAAGATCGTTTATGTCGGCAGCGATGAAGGCGTTGCCTCGTACATCGGCAAGCAGACCCAACTGGTCGACCTGGCCGGGCGCATGCTGATGCCGGGCTTCATTGACGCGCACATGCACCCGGGGGACGGCGGCCGCGCCATGACCTTGTGCGACCTTAACTACCAGACCATGACCCGCAAGGTGTTCCAGGAAACCGTTCAGGCTTGTCTCGATGCCGAGAAGGACAAGGGGCCCGATGTGTGGCTTGAAGTCGGCAGTTGGGACCGCATGGGCATGGAAGGCCTCGATGGCGATCCGGACAAATCAACGCTCGACGCGCTCAAGACCCAACGGCCGATTCAGGTGCGCTCCACCGATTTTCATACGGTGCTGGTCAACTCCCGCGGCCTGGAAGTCGCCGGCATCAACAAGCACACGCCCAACCCGGGTGATGGCAAATACGCCCGCGACAGTGCCGGCAACCCAACCGGTATCTGCGAAGACGGCGCTGCCGAGAGCATGGCCGCCGTGGTGCCGCCGGCCACCGATGCACAGAAGCTGATCCAGATTCGCGCGGCACTTGATGCGATGCGCCAGCAGGGCATCACCAGTTTCTTCGACGCCTTGTCGGGGCCGGAGAATGGCAAAGCCTTCACCCGCCTGCAGCAGTCCGGCGAACTGACGGCTCGGGCGTTGCTGGCGATCAAACTGGACCCGTCCGCGGCGGCGGCAGATCCGGCGAAAACCATCGTCGAGGCCAAGGCATTGGCCGATCTCTACGATCAGGGCGAAGCCAAAGTCGCGCCGGGCGTGAGCATGCGCCACGTCAAATTGTTCATGGATGGGATCATCAACGCGCCGGCAGACACGGGCGCGATGTTGACGCCTTACCTGCACAATGCGGGCACCGCCAAGGTGCCGAAGTGGGGGCCGGGCAAGAATGTCGGCGAGCTGTACTTCCCGCCGCCAGTGCTCGATGCGCTGTTGCTGAAGGCTGTTCAGGCCGGCTTCGACCCGCACCTTCATGCCACTGGCGACCGCGCGGTGCGTGACTCGTTGAACGGCATCGAGTACGTGCGCCAACAACTGCCGGGCAATGCTTTCCGTCCAGCCATCGCCCACGCCGAGTCGGTGGACCCTGGCGACTATGCGCGCTTCAAGGCGCTCGACGTGACGGCCACCATGTCCTTCCAGTGGGCCCAACAGGCGCCGTCCACCGTCGATGGCACCAGTGAACACCTGGGTGCCGAGCGTTTTTCCCGTATGGAACCGTCCGGTAGCATCGCCCGTGCCGGCGGCCGCATAGCGTATGGCAGCGACTGGCCGGTTGATCCGCTCGACGAATTCCTTGCGCTGAAAGTCGGCGTCACCCGCTCCGGTGATCCGCTGAACCCGCACAGCTACGGCGCCGAGTACGCGGGCCGGCTGAATGCCGATCCGGCGCTGTCACGCGCGCAAGTTCTGCGCAGTATCACCCTCAATGCCGCCGAGCAATTGAAGCTGGACGCGGTGGTCGGCTCGGTCGAAGTCGGCAAGTTCGCGGACCTGATCGTGCTCGACAAGAACTTCATGCAGGTGCCCGAGGCTGAACTGGCGCGCAATAACGTGGTGCTGACGATGGTCGGCGGCAAAGTCGTGTGGGCCAAGGCTCCGTTCGTTGGCCTGGATCGGCAATCGGTTGCCGTCGCCGTTTTGAACGCTGAACAATAAAAATAAAAGAGCACACAGTCATGACCCAACAACGAAGTCCCCTGATCGAGACACGTTCGATCGATTACATTCCCGAGGCCGAGCGCCACGGCAGCCTCTACAGCCAGTTCACGTTGTGGCTCGGCGCCAACCTGCAAATCACCGCCATCGTCACCGGCGCGCTGGCGGTGGTACTGGGCGGTGACGTGTTCTGGTCACTGATTGGCTTGCTGATCGGCCAGTTGCTTGGCGGCACCGTCGTCGCCCTGCATGCCGCGCAGGGGCCGAGGCTTGGGCTGCCGCAGATGATCTCCAGTCGGGTGCAGTTCGGCGTCTACGGCGCGGCGATCCCGATCGTGCTGGTGTGCCTGATGTACCTCGGTTTCAGCGCCACCGGCGCGGTGTTGTCGGGGCAGGCGATTGCGCAGTTGATCAGCGTCAGCGACAGCACCGGTATCCTGATTTTCGCCGCGTGCATCGCGTTTCTGACGATCTTCGGTTACCGGGTTATTCATGTGGTCGGCAGGGTGGCCAGCGTGCTGGGCATCATCGCCTTCGCCTACCTGTTTACCCGGCTGATAACCCTCAACGACATCGGCCTGTTGCTGGAAAACCGTCACTTTGGCTGGAGTACTTTTCTGCTGGCGGTGTCGCTGTCGGCGTCCTGGCAGATCGCGTTTGGCCCTTATGTGGCCGACTACTCGCGTTATCTGCCGAGCAAGACCTCGTCGTGGAAAACGTTCGCCGCTGTCGGGCTGGGCACCGTGCTTGGCGCTCAAGCGTCCATGGTGCTGGGGGTGTTCGCTGCCGCGTTGGCGGGGGCGAACTTCCGTGGTCACGAGGTGGCGACCATCGTCGGGTTGGGCAGCACCGGCGTGATGGCTTCGCTGCTGTACTTGAGCGTGGTGTTCGGCAAGGTCACGGTGTCGACGCTCAACGCCTATGGCAGCTTCATGTGCGTGGCCACGATTATCAGCGGCTTTCGCAGTCGTCTGGAAATCACCGCCAAACAACGCATGGTATTTGTGCTGCTGATCGTCGCCGCGTCGACCACGCTCGCTTTGTTGGGGCAGTACTCGTTTTTGAACACGTTCAAATACTTCATCCTGTTTCTGCTGACGTTCTTCACGCCGTGGAGCGCGATCAACCTGGTGGATTACTACTTCATCAACAAAGAGCGTTATGACATCCCGGCATTGTCCGACCCGGCGGGGCGTTATGGTCGCTGGAACGGGCGCGGGATCAGCGTGTACGTTATTGGAGTGTTGATCCAGTTGCCCTTTGTCGACACGCACTTCTACTCAGGGCCGATGGTTGCGCAGCTGGGTGGTGTGGATATTTCCTGGATCGTGGGGTTGGTGGTGCCGGGGGTTCTTTATTACTGGCTGGCCAGGACGTCGGCGTTGGCGGTGGGTTTGGAGCAGCAATCGAAGGCGTGAAGGACGCGAAATCGTATTGAGCGCTTACACTCCCTGCCGAGTGTTCGCTTTTCGTAGGAGCCAGGCTTGCCGGCGAAAGCGTTCTTGAGGACGCCTTCGCCGGCAAGCCTGGCTCCTGCGAGTCCGATGCTTTCATCCAATCTGTACGGAGACAGTCACCATGGCCATTCACGCCCAACGCGCCGACGCCAGCCACCTCGACCCCGTCGCGCAGTTGTTCGACGCCTACCGAGGTTTCTACGGCCAGCCTTCAAACCTGCCGCAATCCGGGACTTTATCGCCGAGCGCCTCGCCAGGGATGAATCCGCAATCTTCCTGGCGCTGGACGCCGACGGCGAAGCGCTGGGTTTCGTGCAGTTGTACCCGACATTTTCGTCCATCGACGCCCACCGCGCATGGTTACTCAGTGACCTGTTCACCACACCGGCCGCACGGGGCCGCGGGGTAGGGACGTTGCTGATGAATACCGCCCGCAGCTTTGCACTGTCGACGGGGGCGAAGGGTTTGTTATTGGAAACAGCGACCGACAATTACGGCGCGCAACGTTTGTATGAGTCGCTGGGTTATGTGCGGGATGAGGGTTACTACACCTACTTGCTCGATTTGAAGCAGGGGTGAGCGCGTCAGCTCAACAGCCGCTCGATCTGCGCCAGCTCCCAGGTACTCAGTAAACTCACCGGGTCCGTGCCAAAGCGCCAGGCTTCAAGCGTTCCTTCTCGACCGTCCGGGCTTAGGCAGTATTGGCAGTGGTACAAGCGCTTGCCGTCGAAGTCGAGGATCAGGCGCCAGCCTTCGATTTCGACCTGTACCTGGCCGGGCTCGCTGTTTTCCAGGCCACGCCGTAACGGACGGACCTCCAGGGCGGCGTCTCGCAGGATTTGGCAGACTTCGCGGGCGGTGAGGTCGGGCATCGGGGTCAGGCTCTGCAGATTCATTATCGGGATCACTTTCGCAGCAGTGTAGCGAGAGAGGCAAGCTACCTCGCTACCGGATTGCGTGACGACTGTTTCAACGTTCGACACCAGAGGGCAGGCCGCCAGCCATGACTGTGGGTTCCCTGCCAAGCTGCAAGCTTCGCTGGATGATCCACACCCGAATGTTCCACATGATCAGGTGATGGCGCAGATGCGAGTCCTTATCGAATCAAAGCGTAATAAGCGCGATGCGGGTTGAGTGGCAACCGAGTCCGTCACCGCCAGGCCGCTTCCCAATCACTGGCCCCGCACGCCCCAATTCCGTAACATCCGCAACCCTCTTTCCCCCGCAACTCCCGCGGCCCATTTCACCGGCCCGCCATTCAGGTACGTCATGAAATCTCAACGTCTACGCGCCGATGCCCTGGCCGGGCTCACTACATCCTTTGCCTTGCTGCCCGAATGCATCGCTTTCGCCCTGGTGGCTCATCTCAATCCGCTGATGGGCCTGTATGGCGCGTTTATCATTTGCACGTTGACCGCGCTGTTCGGCGGGCGGCCGGGGATGGTGTCCGGGGCGGCCGGGTCGATGGCGGTGGTGATCGTTGCGCTGGTGGTGCAGCACGGCGTGCAGTACTTGCTGGCCACCGTGTTGTTGGGTGGGTTGATCATGATGGCGTTCGGGTTGCTGCGGCTGGGCAAACTGGTACGGATGGTGCCGCACCCGGTGATGCTCGGCTTCGTCAACGGCCTGGCGATCATCATTGCGCTGGCGCAGTTGGAGCACTTCAAGAGCGGCGACACCTGGCTCAGTGGCATGCCGCTTTACGTGATGAGCGGGTTGGTGGTGCTGACGATGGCCATCGTTTACCTGCTGCCGCGCATGACCCGCGCGGTGCCGCCGGCACTGGTGGCGATTCTCGGCGTCGGGTTGGCGGTGTATGTGCTCGGCTTGCCAACGCGTACCCTCGGCGACATGGCGCACATTGCCGGCGGCTTGCCGGGCTTCGCGCTGCCGGACATTCCCTGGAACCTTGAAACCCTGCGCATCGTCGCGCCTTACGCGATTTTGATGGCGCTGGTCGGCCTGCTTGAAACCCTGCTGACGCTGAACCTCACCGACGAAATCACCGAGAGCCGGGGCTACCCTGATCGCGAGTGCGTGGCGCTGGGCGCGGCGAATATGGTCTCGGGTGTGTTCGGCGGCATGGGTGGCTGCGCGATGATCGGCCAGACCGTCATCAACCTTGGTTCCGGTGGCCGTGGCCGACTTTCCGGCGTGGTCGCCGGGGTGATGATTCTGCTGTTCGTGTTGTTTCTGTCGCCGCTGATCGAGCGTATTCCTTTGGCGGCGCTGGTCGGCGTGATGTTCGTGGTTTCGCAGCAAACCTTCGCCTGGGCCTCGCTGCGGGTGCTCAACAAAGTGCCGCTCAACGATGTGCTGGTGATCATCGCCGTGACCACCATCACCGTGTTCACCGACCTGGCCACCGCCGTGCTCTGCGGGATCATCATCGCCGCGCTCAACTTCGCCTGGCAACAGGCCCGTGAGCTGTACGCCGACACGTATCTGGAAGCCGACGGCAGCAAACTCTACCGCCTGCACGGCACGCTGTTTTTCGCCTCAACGGCGCCGTTTTTCAACCAGTTCGATCCGGCCAACGATCCGGCTCAAGTGACCCTCGATTGCCGTCACCTGAGCTTCGTCGATTATTCGGCCATCGCCGCGCTGAAAACCCTGCGTGAACGCTACGGCAAGGCCGGAAAGCATCTGCGGGTGTTTCATTTGTCGGAACGCTGCAAGCAGATGCTCAAGCGTGCGGGCGTGGATCACGACTGACGCGTGATGTTCTTCACCCCTTGAACTTGCTCATCGGCATGGTACGACGAGCGCACCAACGGGCCGGAAGCCACGTTCTTGAAGCCCATCTTGTAACCTTTCTCGGCAAACCAGGCGAACACGTCCGGGTGGACGAAACGCTGCACCGGCAAGTGGCTGCGGGACGGTTGCAGGTACTGGCCGAGGGTCAGCATGTCGATGTCGTGTTCGCGCATGCGCTTCATGACTTCGATGACTTCTTCGTCGGTCTCGCCCAGGCCAAGCATCAGGCCGGACTTGGTCGGAATGTGCGGCATCATCTGCTTGAAGCGTTGCAGCAGCGTCAGCGACCACTGGTAATCCGACCCAGGACGCGCAGCCTTGTACAGGCGCGGCACGGTTTCCAGGTTGTGGTTGAACACATCCGGCGGCTCGGCGGCGGTGATTTCCAGTGCCACGTCCATGCGGCCACGGTAGTCCGGGACCAGGGTTTCGAGTTGCACGTTCGGCGACAGCTTGCGGATCTCGCGGATGCAGTCGGCAAAGTGCTGGGCACCGCCGTCGCGCAGGTCGTCGCGGTCCACCGAGGTGATCACCACGTACTTGAGTTTCAGGTCGGCGATGGCAATCGCCAGGCTTTGCGGCTCGTTGACGTCCAGTGGTTTCGGACGGCCGTGGCCGACGTCGCAGAACGGGCAGCGACGGGTGCAGATGTCGCCCATGATCATGAACGTCGCGGTGCCGCCGGAGAAACATTCACCCAGGTTCGGGCAGGACGCTTCTTCGCAAACGCTGTGCAGCTTGTGTTTGCGCAGCAGGGCCTTGATGCGATTGACTTCCGGGGATACCGGGATGCGCACGCGGATCCAGTCGGGTTTGCGTGGGAACTCATCGGTCGGGATGATCTTGACCGGGATCCGTGCAACCTTTTCGGCGCCACGCAGTTTGACGCCGACTTCCATTTTTACCGGGGCTTTTACGGGTGATTGCGCCAGTGCGCTCATGTGTTTTTTCCTTTTAAGCGAGCAGAAGAAAACGATCCCTGTAGGAGCTGCCGAGTGAAACGAGGCTGCGATCTTTTGATCTTTTAAAAAGCCAAGATCAAAAGATCGCAGCCTCGTTTCACTCGGCAGCTCCTACAGAGCCCAATACAGTCGCGCTAGCGGATCAGTCGCGATAGACCGGGAAATCACGGCACATCGCAGCGGCCTGACGGGCGATGGTTGCCTCGACATCGGCGTCGCCGAGGTGATCGAGGATGTCGCCGATCCAGCCGGCCAGTTCGATGCTTTGGGCTTCCTTGAAGCCACGGCTGGTGATTGCCGGCGTGCCGATGCGCAGCCCCGAAGTCACGAATGGCGATTGCGGGTCGTTCGGCACGGCGTTCTTGTTCACGGTAATACCGGCGCGGCTGAGGGCGGCGTCGGCGTCTTTGCCGGTCAGGCCCTGGCGGATCAGGCTGACCAGGAACAAGTGGTTGTCGGTGCCGCCGGACACTACGTCGTAGCCACGGTCGATAAAGACCTTGGCCATCGCCTGGGCGTTGCGGATCACTTGCGCCTGATAGGTTTTGAAGGCCGGTTCCAGCGCTTCCTTGAAGCACACGGCTTTGGCTGCGATCACGTGCATCAGCGGGCCGCCCTGGCCGCCAGGGAATACGGCGGAGTTGAGTTTTTTCTCCAGTTCCGGATTGGCTTTGGCCAGGATCAGGCCGCCACGTGGGCCGCGCAGGGTTTTGTGGGTGGTGGTGGTCACCACATCGGCAAACGGAATCGGGTTCGGGTACAGACCGGTCGCCACCAACCCGGCCACGTGGGCCATGTCGACAAACAGGTAAGCGCCAACCTTGTCGGCAATTTCACGAAAGCGTGGAAAGTCCAACGTCTTCGAATACGCGGAGAACCCGGCGATGATCATTTTCGGTTGGTGCTCGACCGCCAGACGTTCGACTTCGTCGTAATCGATCAGTCCGGTCGCGGTGTCGATGCCGTACTGCACGGCGTTGTAGAGCTTGCCGGAAAAACTCACTTTGGCGCCGTGGGTCAAGTGACCGCCGTGGGCCAGGCTCATGCCCAAAACAGTCTCGCCAGCTTGCAGCAACGCCAGATAAACCGCGGCGTTGGCCTGGCTGCCGGAGTGCGGCTGGACGTTGGCGTAGTCGGCGCCGAACAATTGTTTAGCCCGATCAATCGCCAGTTGCTCGACCACGTCGACGTGTTCGCAACCGCCGTAATAACGCTTGCCCGGATAGCCTTCGGCGTACTTGTTGGTCAGGCCGCTACCTTGCGCTTCCATCACCCGCTGGCTGGTGTAGTTTTCCGAAGCGATCAATTCGATGTGGTGTTCCTGGCGCGCGTCTTCGGCATTCATCGCCGCCAGCAATTCGTCGTCGTAGCCTTTGATCTGGTCGTGCTTGCTGAACATGGTGGAGTCCTCTGTTGTTCTTGGATGTCTGACGTACACCCGTAGGAGCTGCCGCAGGCTGCGATCTTTTGATCTTGCTTTGATACGTAAAATCAAAAGATCGCAGCCTGCGGCAGCTCCTACGGGTGTCAGGTGTTGTTCTCAGGCCGGCATCAGGTTGCGATCACCGAATATGTTGTCGACCCGGCCCACGGGCGGCCAGTATTTGGCATCGATCAAGGTTTCCAGTGGATACACCGCTTGCTCACGGCTATACGGATGCGTCCACTCGCCAACGATTTGCGCGGCGTTTTTCAGCGGGTTGTCGTCCTTGTCCAACGCACTGCGCGGATTTCTTCGCGGATGCGGATCATGGCGTCGCAGAAGCGGTCCAGTTCTTCCCAGGATTGGCTTTCGGTCGGCTCGATCATCAACGTGCCAGCGACCGGGAACGACAGGGGCGGCGCATGGAAGTCGATCAGGCGCTTGGCGACGTCATCGACACTGATGCCGCTGCTGTCTTTGAGTTGACCTCAAGCATCTTCGTGGGTCAGTCGCTCGTAAGCGGTCTGGTCGAGCAGGGTGTCCATGGCGCTGGCGTCGCTGGGGCGCATACGGAAAAACCAGCCTTCACCCAGCGCGTCTTCGTTGATCAGTTCCGGGGAACCTTCCAGAGACGAATTGACCTCGACCACTTCGCCGTTCAACGGCATATACACGCTGCTGGCCGCTTTCACCGACTCCAGCACCGCGACTTCATCGCCAGCGCCGAATGCACGCAATTCCGGCACCTGAACGAAGACCACATCACCCAACGCTTGCTGGGCGTAAGCGGTGATGCCCACGGTAATCAGACCGTTGCTCTCAAGACGCAGCCATTCGTGATCGACGGTAAAACGCAATTCGCTCATATCAACTCCTCATTGTTCTGACTCAACCGCTGCTGGTGGCGGCTGACGTTTACCGGCTCGTATCGGGCAACGAGGGTGGCTTGAGGGTTGATAGCAAGGGCGGTGCCAATGTTGGTTAATCGTTGTAGATCAATGGGTTGAATGGTTTAAAGGCGGATTGATAGAGCGCGACTGTATTGAAATCAATACGGGAGTCGGGAGAGGAGGGTGTAAAGTCCGGGCCAGAGGTGTCGAGAGGGGTTTGTCTTGAATTCGTTACGCTGTATTGATTTGAATACGACCCCTGTAGGAGCTGCCGAAGGCTGCGATCTCTTGATTTTTCAATGCAGAAGCCGCCGAAAAGCAAGATCAAAAGATCGCAGCCTTCGGCAGCTCCTACAGGGGATCGCGCAGGGCTTCAGGGCTTGCCGGGAATCCCGTATTTACGCAACCGAACCGCAATTGCGCTGTGCGAAGTTTGCAGGCGCGCGGCGAGCAAACGGCTGGACGGATAGCTGCGGTAAAGCTGTTCCAGCAGATCCTTTTCAAACCCTCCGACAGCATCTTCCAGGCTGCCAACCTCGCCATCGTTTTTACGCTCGACGGCGGTGCGGGCGATATCCAGGTCATCGATGTCCACCCATGGATTCTCACAAATCGCCGCCGCCCGAAAGATCACGTTTTGCAGTTGCCGCACATTGCCCGGCCAACGGTTGCCCAGCAACGCTGAAAATGTACCGGGGGCCAGTCGACACGGTGGCCGTTGAATCTGCGCGCAGGCCTGCTGCATGAAGTGGTTGGCCATCAGCAGAATGTCATGGCCGCGTTCACGTAGTGGCGGCACTTGCAGGTTGAGCACGTTGAGGCGATAGAACAGGTCCTCGCGAAAACTGCCTTCGGCGACCATTTTTTCCAGGTCGCGGTGGGTGGCGCTGAGCACCCGCACATTGACCCTGACCTCACGATCCCCACCGACCCGCCGGAAGCAGCCATCGCTCAAGAAGCGCAGCAGTTTCGCCTGCAGGTACGGCGACATTTCACCGACTTCATCGAGAAACACCGTGCCCTGGTCGGCCAGCTCCAGCAGGCCGAGTTTGCCGCCACGCTGGGCGCCGGTGAAGGCGCCAGCGGCATAGCCGAACAGTTCGCTTTCGGCCAGGCTCTCCGGCAGTGCCGCGCAGTTCAACGCCAGAAACGGCGAGTCATGTCGGCTGCTGATGGCGTGGCAGGCGCGCGCCACCAGCTCTTTGCCGGTGCCGGTTTCGCCCTGGATCAGCAGCGGTGCATCGAGGGTCGCCACTCGTTGCGCGCGGGCCTTGAGCGTACGAATCGCCGGGGACTCGCCGAGCAGTGCATCAAAACCTTCGGCATGGTCGTGGTGCAGCGCCGACAGGCGTTCGCCGATGCGGTTCGGTTGATACAAGGTCAGCAGGGCGCCGGCGTCGGTGATCGGCATCGCGTCCAGCAGCAAGGTCTGGCCGCCGAGGCTGACTTCACGCATGGGCAAGCGGTAACCGTGCTCGATCAGCGTGCTTTGCAAATCCGCATCATCAAACAGTGCGGTCAACGGCTCACCAGCTGGTTCACGGCCGCACAGTGAAATCAGCGCCGGGTTGGCCAGCAGCACGTAGCCGCGCTCATCCACCGCCAACACCGGGTCGGTGCTGGCCGCCAACAAGGCATCCAGTTGCAGGCGTCGGCGTTGCCCCGGAAGGATGTCGACCATCGTCACCGCTTGCACGCCCTGCACGCCGAGAAACGCCTCGCGCAATTCTTCCAGCACCTCGGCGCCGAGGGTCGGCGCATCGATGTAGACGTTCGGCGGGACCATCTCGACCGCATCCAGATTGAACCGGCGCCCACCGAGCAGGGCCAGCACTTCCTGGGTGATGCCGACGCGGTCGATGAAGGTGACGTGGATGCGCATGGATAGCCTGCAAGGGTGGAGAACGGAATGAGTATGACCGGCACGCGCCGGGTCTGTCAGGTGTTGGCGGTTTTGCGCGAACAGGCCGCCAGGTCTTCAAGGAACGCCTGGAGGATCGGTGGCGGGGCGGTGCCGCGCCGGGTGATCACATCGAACGGCGACATCAGGCGCATGCTGGTCGGCGCCAATTGGTGCATCTCGCCGGTCTTGATCCACTGCGCCGCAAAGTGCATCGGCAGAAAGCCCAGGTAGGCGCCGGAGATCAGCAAGATCGCCAGCGCTTCGATGTTGTCGACGGTGGCTGCGGCCTTGCTGACGCCCAGGTGTTCCAGGTCGTATTGCTGCATGTAGCCGCGCACGACAATCCGGCTCGCGCCAATCTCTTCGAGCAGTTCATCGCTCTCGGCCTGGCTGCCATACAACGGATGCCGCCGCCCGCAATACAACCCCAGGGCTTCCTGATACAGCGGTGAGTGCAGCAGGCCGGGCACGTGGATCGGGAAGTGCCCGATGGCCAGGTGCAGTCGGCCGTCGAGCACGCGTTCCTCCAGTTCGGCCGGGGTGCCGACGTACACGTTCAGGTGCACGTCATGCCCCCGGGACACGAAGCGCTGGGTGGTGCGCGGCAGCGGCGAATCGGGATCGGTAATCGTGGTGTCGATGATCCCCAGGTTGAGCTTGCCGCTGATGTGCTGCTTGAGCACGTCGGCGTCCATGCAGAAGTTTTCCACCGCCGAGAGCAGGCGCTGGGTCGCTTCATGAATCGCCACGCCTTGCTCGGTCAGGCGAAAGCCGCTACGCCCGCGCTGGCAGAGTTTGACCCCGAGGCGAGTTTCCAGATGAGTCATTTGTTCGCTGATGGTCGACTGGCCGGCGTTCAGCGCCGCCTGCGCCGCGGAAAAGCCGCCGCACCGAACAATCGTGGCAAACACCCTGAGCAGTTTCAGATCGACATCGTGCAGCTGAATCACCTTGGACCTCCCGCGTGTGGATGCATCGGTAATGCCGATATGAGTATCTGATGTTTGGCATTTTTTCCACGAAAACCTGCGCTCATAGTCATTTCAACAGCGGGCACCTTCCACCTCCGCTGAGTCGATAACAAGAATTGGAGAAGCCTGAAATGTCGAACAACGGTTATGAATCCGGTCGCCTGAACTTGCCGTTCGTAGGGCACTGCACGTTCGCCAAATCCCCGGTGTGCACCGATTGGGACGCGCTGGATGCCGACGTGGCGATCCTCGGTGCACCCAATGACATGGGCACCCAATGGCGCTCCGGCGCACGCTTCGGACCACGGGGTATTCGCGAGGCATCGACGCTGTTTTCCTTCGGCCATGCCGGCGCCTACGACCACGAAGATGACGTCATGTACTTGACCGCGTCCGACGTGCGGATGGTCGATGTCGGTGATGCCGATATCGTCCACACCGACATGGTCACCAGTAACCGGAACACCGAATACGCCGTGCGCAAGATCCTCGATGCGGGCGTCATGCCGGTGGTGCTCGGCGGCGATCACTCGATCCATGCCCCGGTAATCAAGGCCTTCGAGGGTCGCGGGCCGATCCACATCATTCACTTCGATGCGCACCTGGACTTCGTTGACGAGCGTCACGGCGTTCGCTACGGCCATGGCAACCCGCTGCGCCGCGCTTCGGAAATGAACCACATTGTCGGCATGACCCAAATGGGCATCCGCAACGTCTCGTCGTCCAATCGCGATGACTACGAAGCGGCCCACGCGGCGGGTTCGAAGATCCTCTCGGTGCGCGACGTTCGCCGCCTCGGCGTTGAGGGCGTACTGGCGCTGATCCCGCAGAACATCAACTACTACATCACCATCGACATCGACGGTTTCGACCCTTCCATCGCCCCAGGCACCGGCACGCCGAGCCATGGCGGCTTCCTCTATTACGAAGTGCTGGAAATCATCCAGGCCCTGGCCAAACGCAGCCAAGGCAACATCGTCGGCATGGACCTGGTGGAGGTGGCGCCCGTCTACGACCCGACTGGCATGACCTCGATTCTGGCGGCGCAACTGCTGCTCAACAGCATCGGATTCATCTTCCACGAGCGGGCTCAGGCGCGGCAGCTCATGAGCGAAACCACCACCGCTTCGGCGTGATCTGAGCGCCGCACAGAGGGCATGAACATGGACACAATCGTTAAGCAGTACCTGCAGAAATTCGGCGTCTCGGAAGCGACCCAAACCTTCCTCGGCAAAGTGCAGAAGATGTTCATCGGTGGCGCCTTTGTCGAGGCCAGCGACGGGCAAACGTCCGATGTGATCGAACCCTCGACCGAAGGCCTGATCACCCGTATTCCGATGGGCACCACCGACGACCTGGACCGCGCCGTGCAAGCCGCGCGCGCCCAGTTCGACGGCGGCGCCTGGCGTCAGGTCAAGCCGGCCGAACGTGAACGGCTGATGCAGCGACTGGCGGACCTGATTGAGCAAAATGCCGCTGAATTGGCAGAGATCGAATCGATCGACATGGGCAAGTCCGTGGCGTTCGCCAGGGATGTCGATATTCAGGGCACGGTCGACACCCTGCGTTACTTCGCCGGTTGGGCGACCAAACTCCACGGCCGCACCGTCGAGCCTTCGCTGCCGGGCAATTACCTGGCCTATACGCGCAAGGAAGCGGTGGGCGTGGTCGGCGCCATCGTGCCGTGGAACTTCCCGCTGCAAACCATGGCCTGGAAGCTCGGTGCGGCGCTGGCCACCGGTTGCACCGTGGTGGTCAAACCCGCCGAACTGACCTCGCTGTCGGCCTTGCGCTTCGCTGAACTGGTGCAAGAAGCCGGGATCCCGGACGGTGTGATCAACATTGTCACCGGGCGCGGCAGCGTGGTCGGCGCGGCGATGGCCACCCACCCTGGTATCGACAAACTGACCTTCACCGGCTCGACGCCGGTCGGCCGTACCGTCGGCCGCGCGGCGCTGGATGAAATGAAGCGACTAACCCTCGAACTGGGAGGAAAATCGCCGGTCATCGTCCTCGCCGATGCCGACGTGCCGGCCGCCGCCCAAGCGATTGCCAACGGGGTGTTCTTCAACTCCGGCCAGGTGTGCGATGCCGGTACGCGGGCCTATATTCATCGCAGTGTCTACGACGAATTTTTGCGTGAACTCGTCGCTTACACCCGCACCTTGAAAATGGCGCCGGGTCTGGATCCAGACTGCTTTATCAGCCCGTTGGTCTCGGCGTTGCAAAAGGCCCGCGTGACGGAGTACATCGAAACCGGCAAACAGGAAGGTGCCGAACTGGTCTACGGCGGCCAGCCTGTCGAAGGGCCTGGGTTCTTCGTCGAACCGACGATTTTTGCCCATTGCCGTAATGACATGCGCATCGTTCAGGAAGAGATTTTTGGCCCGGTGCTGGTGACCGCGCCGTTCGATGATGAAGAAGAGGCGCTGGCCCTGGCCAATGACTCGCCGTACGGCCTGGCGGCCGCGCTGTATTCCAATGATCTTGGAAAAGTGCACAGCCTGATCCCGCGATTGCGCGCCGGTTCGGTCTACGTCAACGCCCACGGCACCCTCGACCCGTCGATGCCGTTCGGTGGCTATAAACAGTCCGGATTCGGCAAGGATCTGGGTGCAGAGCAGCTCGATTACCTGCTCGAAACCAAGGCTGTCTGGATCACGCTGCCCTGAGTCACGGTTGTCTCAAACCCTGTGGGAGCGGGCTTGCTCGCGAATAGGCCGGCACATCCGGCATTGATGTCGGCTGATACTCCGCTTTCGCGAGCAAGCCCGCTCCCACAGGGGCGTTAACCCGTAAGGATGCGGTTACTTCGTCATGATCTTCCAACAATAAGAGTCCATCATGAACACTAACGCCAAGTCCGCCCCGAGCGTGTCGGTCCTCGATGACAAACCCGTCGTCGAAAGCCATTCGATTGATTTCATCCCGGAGAACGAGCGCACTGACAAACTGTCGAGCCAGGGCCCTTTCTGGTTTCTCGGCAATTTCACCTTCTTCACCATGACCATCGGCTTCGTCGGCCCAAGCGTCGGCCTGACCGCGCTTTGGACCACGCTTGCCGGCACGCTGGGCATCATGTTCGGCACGTTGTTCATGGCGTTTCACGGTTCGCAGGGTCCACACCTCGGGCTGCCGCAGATGATCCAGTCGCGGGCGCAGTTCGGTTATCGCGGGGTGATCCTGGTGTTGCTGGCGACGCTGTTTGTGTTCGCCGGGTTCAACATCGTCAACCTGGTGTTGATGATGCAAGGGCTGCACACGCTGTTCGGCTTCAACCCCGCCGTGATCGCGGTGGCGGTGACGATACCGGCGGCGGTCCTGGCGATCCTTGGCCATGACTGGATGCACCGCAGTTTCAAATGGGCGCTGTACCTGTCGCTGCCGCTTTACAGCCTGGTGACGTTGGCCGTGATTATGGGCTGGGTGCCCGATGCCGCGATGCCGGTATTGGCCCCCGGTGAAGTCGCCCCGGCACCATTGGGGTTCAACTGGACCGGTTTTATCGCGCAGTTCGCGGCGGCAGCCAGCTACAACATCGCCTACGCCCCGTATGTGTCCGACTACTCGCGTTATCTGCCGAAAAACACCTCCAGCGGGAAGCTGATCGCGGTGGTCTTCCTCGGCGCTTCGTTGTCCGGCGCGTGGATGATTTCCGTCGGTGGCTGGCTCGCCGATCACCTGCATTCCACTGACGTGCTGGTGGCACTCGGGCAAGTCGGCAACACCGTCTCGCCGCTGATGGGCACGGCGGTGGTGGTGGTCACGATCCTGGCGTTCCTGCCGGTTATCGCGATGAACATCTACAGCGCGAAGCTGACCACGTTGACCTGCGTCGACTCGATCAAGCACATCGAACCGACCCGCAAGGCGCGGATTCTGGCGATCGGTTTTGTGATCCTGCTGCAACTGGGCGTGGCCCTGAGCATCCAGAGTTCCGGCAAAGGTTTGTCGGTGCTGGGGATCTACCTGGTGGTGATGCTGTACTTCCTGGTGCCCTGGACCTCGGTCAACCTCACCGACTACTTTTTCGTGCGCAAGGGCCGCTACGCCATCCCGCATTTCTTCATGCCCCACGGCAACCTCTACGGCAGCTGGGGCCTGCGCGGTATCGCCGCGTATGCCATCGGCTTTATCTCGATGATCCCGTTCTTCTACATCTACGACGGCGTCGAACAGCGCGAAGTCTACGTCGGCCCGCTCGCCCGGGCGCTCGGCAGCATCGACATCGCCTGGCTCGTCGGGCTGATCGTCTCGGGGCTGGTCTACTACTGGTTCAGCCGTTCGATCGACCTCAAGCGCGAAGAAGCCGTTATCCAGCAAATCGAGAAAACCTGCCCGCAATACACCACCGGTGACACGCTGACCAGGCACTCGTCACCGGTCTTCAACGAATCGACGGTCGGGAGATAACCATGACTACCCAAAAATACGACTACATCATTATTGGCGCCGGCTCCGCAGGTTGTGTGTTGGCCAACCGCTTGAGCGAAGACCCGTCCACCTCGGTGCTGGTGCTGGAATACGGCGGCAGTGATCGCAGTGTGGTGATCCAGATGCCGAGCGCGTTTTCGATCCCGATGAATACCAAGAAGTACAACTGGCGCTACGAAACCGAGCCCGAACCCTACCTCAACGGCCGCCGTATTCACTGCCCGCGCGGCAAGGTGCTGGGGGCTCATCATCGATCAATGGCCTGGTCTACATCCGTGGTCATGCCTGTGACTTTGATGAGTGGGAGTCGCTCGGCGCAAAGGATTGGGGCTACCGCAATTGCCTGCCGTACTTCAAACGGGCCGAACATTACGAAGGTGACGGCGACAACTACCGGGGTAAAGCCGGGCCGCTGCACACCACCAACGGCAACCACATGAAAAACCCGTTGTACGGCGCGTGGGTCGAGGCCGGTGCCGAGGCGGGCTACATCAAGACCGATGACTGCAACGGCTTTATGCAGGAAGGCTTCGGCGCCATGCACATGACGGTCAAGAATGGCGTGCGTTGCTCCACGGCTAACGCTTATCTGCGCCCGGCCATGGACCGCCCGAACCTGACGGTGATCACCAAGGCGATGACCCGTCACGTCATTCTCAAAGGCAAGCGCGCCGTAGGGATCGCTTATGACCACGAAGGCCAGACCCATGAGGTGTATTGCAACCGGGAAGTCCTGATTTCAGCCGGTCCGATCGGTTCGCCGCACCTGCTGCAACGCTCCGGTATCGGCCCGGCCGAGGTGTTGCGCAAGGCCGGGGTCGAGGTCCGGCATGACCTGCCGGGCGTTGGCGAAAACCTCCAGGATCATGCCGAGGTCTACATCCAGTTTGGCTGCAAGGAGCCGGTGACGCTGAACAGCAAAATGGACCCGCTGAGCAAGCTGTTGATTGGCCTGCGCTGGCTGCTGTTCAAGGATGGGCTCGGCGCCACCAACCATTTTGAGGCCGGGGGGTTTATTCGCTCCGAGAAGGGGTTGCGCTGGCCGGACATTCAGTTCCATTTTCTGCCGGCGGCCATGCGTTACGACGGTAACAAACCGATCAAGGGCCACGGCTTCATGGTGCTGACCGGGCCAAACAAACCGAAAAGCCGCGGCTATGTGCGCATCCGCTCGGCCGACCCTTACGAGCATCCGCTGATCCAGTTCAACTACCTGCAACGAGAAGAAGATCGCGAAGGTTTCCGCCGCTGCATCCGCCTGACCCGGGAGATCATCGGCCAACCGGCGATGGACCGCTTCCGCGACGGCGAGATTGCGCCGGGACCGTTAGTTAGCAGCGATGAAGAGATCGACGCATTCGTCCGTGAAAACCTTGAGAGCACCTACCATCCATGCGGTTCATGCCGCATGGGCGAGGACGATGGGGCGGTGGTTGACTCGGAGCTGCGGGTGCATGGCATCGCGGGGTTGCGGGTGATTGACTCGTCGGTGTTCCCGACTGAGCCGAATGGCAACCTCAATGCGCCGACCATTATGCTGGCCGAGCGGGCTTCGGATCTGGTTCGCGGGCGCAAGATGCTGCCGGCGTCGGAAGCGGCAGTGGGGCGTGTCGAGGATTGGGAGACCAGTCAGCGAACGTCGCTGCCAGCGCGAAACGTCCGGGTTTGACGTACCTGTGGGAGCGGGCTGGCCCGCGAAAGCGGTAGATCAATCGGCATTGATGCTGGATGTGCCGACGCTTTCGCGAGCAAGCCCGCTCCCACAAGGGCTATCGTCGGCGTTATCAACGCCGGGGAAGACCCCAACTGTCACGCAACTGCGCGTATTCAGCTTCGGGCAACTGAACCAGCAACGGCTCCTGTCGCGGGTCCAGCCAACCGAACAATTCCGCAATATTCGCAGGTTCCATGGCGGTACAGCCTAAAGTCGGCGAAGTCGGCCCACGCCAGATATGGAAGAAAATGCACGACCCAGCACCCGCAGCCGCCGGTGTGTTGTGCTCGATGAAGATACCGTTGCGGTACATGTCATCGTCGCGGCGCATCTGTTCGGAGCTGTTCCAGTCCTTGGTCACCGTCGAGCCGTCGACCAGTTGGTTGTAGCGTTTGGATTGGCTGTCATCCACGCATTCCTCGGTCGAGGTCAGCGCCAGGTAGGGCAATTTGGTGTCCGCCGAGTTGGCGTAGCCAAACGCCGTGCCGAGTTTGAAAATCCCCGCCGGGGCTTTGCCGTCGCCTTCACGCTTGACCGGTCCCTCGCGCTGCTCAACCACCGTCATGCCCTTGCCCCAGGCCAGCCCACTTTTACCGACGACCACCGCAAACGGCTCGCCGTATTTTTCAAAGGTTGGCCCATGGCGTTCATAGCGCTGGGCGCTGCCCTGAATGTCGGTCCAGTTTTTGGTGGTGACGATAATCAACTGGCTGCTGGTACCAAGCGCCAGCGGGGTGATGGGGAAATCCATGACCTGTTTCAACGCCGGATTGCCGGTGTAGGTGAAGTGCCACCATTCTTTCGAATAACCGACAAACCCTTCTTTTTCCAAGGCGCTGGTGAGTCGCTGGCGATTGGCTTTGGCGGTGGCGTTGATTGCCGTGCTATCGGTGTGTGCCGGCTCATCGAAGCAATCGAAGCCAGTGCCCATGTCCAGCGCACCGTCCGCAAAGCGCTGGTCATAAGGCGCGGTGCAATCGACTTGCTTGGCCGACGGCGTCCAAGTGGCGGCGGGCAGGGCGGTTGGGCCGGTCAATGTCAGGTCTACGGTGCTGCCCTTGGAATGATTCGACACCCGCGCCACATAACCCAGGTGCCAGAAGTCTTGCTTGTCCACGCGCGGATAGAATTCGGCTTTGGTTGGATCGCCCGGGACCTTGGCAAAATTACCCATATCGGCAACCGCGCGAGCAGGGCGATAGCAGTCGAAAACCTTCAACCCGTAGCCTTGGGAACGCAGTGCGGTTTGAACCCGGGCGAGGGCTTTGGCCGCATCCACCGACAGCAGGCATTCAGGCGCCTCGTACCCGTCCAGCGGATGGCCGGTGAAGTTGTGAGCCGTGGCGTAGCGGATGTCTTGCTCGATGCTGGGGGCGATTGTGCGCAGATAAACCATGTGCTCGGGCCGTGGTTCGGCGATGGCCATGCCCGGCACGACAAGGCACAGGGTCGCCAGGATTTTGCTCAGCGCGGGCATGGGATGCCTCCAGAAAGAGTCCATATTCAGCGGATCGCACCTCGGATATCGGCCAGGATCCGCGCCGCATCTCGCGCCGGCGGTAAACCGAATACGAGAGCATAGTCGCGACTGAACTGGGTGGCGCTTTCATAGCCGACATCGAAGGCTGTGCTGGTGACGCTTTTAGCGTTGGCCACCAACAGCGTCCGGGCCTGTAGCAGTCGAACGCGCTTTTGATACTGCAAGGGGCTGAAGTTGGTTACGGCTTTGAAGTGCCGATGGAAGGCCGACACGCTCATCGCCGCTTTCTGCGCCAACGCCTCCACCCGTAGCGGCTCGGCAAAGTCGCGGCGGATCCACTGGATGGCCAGGCTCACCCGCGCTATTGCCGAATCGGGCGCGGCGATTTCCCGCAGCATCCCGCCGTGGGGGCCCTGCAACACCCGATAGAGAATCTCCCGCTCGTAGACTGGGCTCAACGCCGCAATATCCGTCGGCCGATCCATCAATCGCAGCATCCGTACCCAGGCGTCCATCAGCTCGGGTGTGACTGCAGCGACCGAGAAACCGGCTTTCTGTTCATGGCGCCCGGCCGCCGGGGAAGGTCCGCCAGCAGATTCGCCACCACCGCAGGGTCGAGCGTCAGGCTGACGGCCAGGTAAGGCTCGCCGGTCGCGGCCGGATGCACCTGGCCCACCGCGGGCAGTTCGATGGACATGACGAAGTACGTCGCCGGGTCATAGCGCAGCGTGCGGTCGCCAACGGTCATCGATTTACTGCCCGTCAGTATCAGGTTGATCATCGGCTCGTAGACCGCGGCCAGCAGGTGTTCCGGGATTGCGCCCTGAACCATTGCCACCCGTGGGATGCCGGTCTCGGTACGGCGGTTTTCCGCCCAGGCAGCGAGGGTTCTAAGTTCATTCAGCTGATTGTTCATGGGGAGACATCTGATCCCATGACCACCCACGGCGCAAGCAAAAAGCAGAAACAGGCAGGTTTCGAGTAGGAATGGCTGCGCTCGCCGACAGGTCAATCGCTACCGTGGTGGTTCACCTCATTCACAGCGGAGCAAACATATGAACGTCATCCTGATCACCGGCGGTAGTCGCGGCATCGGCGCCGCCACCGCCCAGTTATGTGCCCGGCACGGCATGGGCGTCATCCTGACCTACAACAGCAACCGCCTGGCGGCCGAGTCGGTCGTGGCGCTTATTAACGCTGAAGGCGGCAAAGCCGTGGCGTTGGAACTGGACGTAGGGGATGTCGGCTCGTTTGGTGTGTTTGTCGAGGCGGTGCGGCGTGCGCTGCAATCGACCTGGCAGAAGGCGACCCTGAAAGGCTTGGTCAACAACGCCGGACATGGCCTGTTCAACCCGATCGAGACGGTCACTGAGGCGCAGTTCGACAGCCTGATGGGCGTCCACCTCAAAGGCCCGTTCTTCCTGACCCAGGTCCTGTTGCCGTTGATGGAGGAGGGCGCGAGCATCGTCAACCTGACCAGCGCGACCACCCGCGTGGCCACTGCCGGCGTAGCCCCGTACGCCGCGTTCAAGGGTGGCCTGGAAGTGCTGACCCGCTACATGGCCAAGGAATTCGGTGAGCGGCGTATCCGCGCCAATGCCGTCTCGCCCGGCGCGATCCGCACGGAATTGGGTGGTGGCCTGAACGATGAATTCGAAGCATTGCTCGCTTCGCAAACCGCCCTCGGTCGCGTCGGCGAACCGGACGATGTCGCGCGGGTCGTCGCCATGCTGTTGTCCGAGGACAGTGGCTGGATCAACGGGCAGAACATCGAGGTTGCTGGCGGTTATATCATCTGAAGGCGCTCAGCCTTATACACCAGGCTTTGCGGTTGCCCCGTTACATCATCCAGCTCACCGAAGGGTTGCATGCCGATTTTTTCCAGCACACCGATGGAGGCCGAGTGGGCAGGCCTGACCAACGCATAAACCTGTTCGGCCTCCAGGTCAGTAAAGGCGAATTCGAGCGCTGCGCTGCCCAACTCCGTCGCATAGCCCTTGCCCCACGCGGCGGCGTCAAGTCGATAGCCCAGGTTAAGGCGTTGTACGTCGCGGTAGTTGTACAGCGCAATGCCGCCGAAACCGAGCACATGGTCCGGCGCTTTACGGGTTGAAATCGCCCATTGTCCGTAGCCGTTGTCGTTCCAGTGATTGAGCCAGCCATTGAGCAACACTTCAGCCTGACGAGTGTCGGCCAGCGGCCCGGCCGGGTTGAACTGATTCGTCGCCGGGTCGCCGTAAATATCGAACAGGCGAGTCAGGTCTTCAGCGTTCGGTGGCCTCAAGATCAATCGCGCGGTGGTTCTGTGCATGGTCCGGTCAATCCTTGTCGGAGCGGCATTATTTTTCGAGGTTTTACCGCTGGTAGGGATGTGCAGGTAAGCCATCACGCTTTCGGTCAGTTCGGTCGCCAGTTTCACAGCTTCTTTATTGCGCGCCATCACGCCCGCGACCAAGCCTTCAATCAACGCGAGCACGGCGATATTGGAACTGGTCAACACCGGGTGGTCGGCGGGAGCAAACAGCGTGTGTTCGGCGATGCTGGTGAGCGGCGAGGCGGGGGAGTCGGTGATCGCCAGTACCGAGGCGCCACGTTCGTTGGCGAAGCGCGCGAGTTGCAGGGTGTCGAGGGAATAACGCGGCAGCGAGATCGCCAGCAACACGTCCTGATCGGTGATCGCCGCCAGTCGGTACGCGGCGTTTTCGTTACCGCCTTCCATGCTGATCGCCGTGGCGTCGGCACAGAACGGCATCAGGGTCGAGGCGGCGAGGCCGGCAAAGTAGACGCTGTTGCCAAAGCCGAGGATGTAGATTTTGCGCGCGGTGGTCAGTCGGGTGACGAAGGCTTCAAAGGTGTCGGCATGGTTGTTGGTCGCCGCCGTGGCGAGGTTGATGCTGGCGCTCTGGATTTGCTCATGCAGGCCAAACGCGCCGCCTGGCCGATGGGCCAGTTCGTTGCGCAGCTTGTCGACCGGCGAGACCATTTGCTGCAACGTCGCGACCAGTTCGGCTTTCATCCCGGTGTAGCCACCCAGGTCCATGGCTTTGGCCAAGCGGTTGACGGCGGCGGGTGACGTCGAGGTTTCGTGCGCCATCTCTTCGATGGTCAAGGTCGCCGCTCGCAACGGGTGACGCAGGATAAAGTCCGCGACCTTGCGCAGCGACGGCGGTAAATCGGCAACGATTTCCGCCAGTTTGCGCATGACCGGCGCGGCATAGACCGTGGTGTTTTTCGATGAGGTCGGCATGTGCGGCTCAACAGTTCCTGAGGGCATAAGGTTGGCTGGAGTGTATCCGAAGCCAACCGTCGGTGCGCAGCGCCGGTTTGACCGACTATTTCAAACTGCCGGACAGAAACTGCCGGAGGCGCTCGGACTGTGGATTGACCAGCACCTCACGCGGGTCGCCACGCTCTCCGACCTGGCCCTTGTGCAGGAACACCAATTGATTCGAGACCTCGCGGGCGAAGCCCATTTCATGGGTTACGACCACCATGGTCCGGCCTTCGAGGGCCAGGTCCTGCATGACTTTTAGCACTTCGCCGACCAGTTCCGGGTCGAGGGCCGACGTCGGTTCGTCGAACAGCATCACTTGCGGCTCCATCGCCAGCGCCCGGGCAATCGCCACGCGCTGCTGTTCGCCGCCGGACATGTGCGCCGGCCAGGCGTCCATGCGTTGGGCGACGCCGACTTTGTTCAGGTAGTGCTCGGCTTTTTCCCGCGCCTCTTTCTTGCTGATGCCCAGCACGTGCACCGGGGCTTCCATGACATTTTCCAGTGCGCTCATGTGCGACCAGAGGTTGAAGTGCTGGAACACCATCGACAACCGCGAACGCATGCGTTGCAACTGCTTGGGTTCGGCAGCCTTGAGTCCGCCGAGCTTGTTGCTGACCAATTTAAGCTGTTCGCCGTTGAGCACGATATTGCCGGCGTTGGGCTGCTCCAGCAGGTTGATACAGCGCAAAAAGGTGCTTTTGCCGGAACCGCTGGAGCCGATGATGCTGATCACATCGCCGGCCTTCGCCTCCAGGGACACACCCTTCAGTACTTCGTGTGAGCCGTAGCTTTTGTGCAGGTTCTGGATTTCAAGTTTGTACATGCTGTTCACTCTTCTGGCGTCAGTCGCTGAGCAAGCGACCCTGGCGAATAAGGCGGGAGCCGGCGACTTTGGCCAGCCACAAACCTGGCTGGGCAAAGCGCAGGCGTTCGCGGGCATAGAGGATGCCGTCGGTGCTGGCGCGCACGATGCTGTGGCGGTCGGTCAACGGATCCAGCACTTCAAACAGCGGATCGCCGACCCTGACTCGGGCGCCCAGCGGTTGCAGGAAACTCACCACGCCGGGGTGCGGCGCATAGGCGTATTGCGCGCCGGCGAAAGGCGTCGCTTCACAGTCGCTCGGTGGCGCGGCCGGCCAGTCGCCGCTGATCAGGCCTTGTTCGGCGAGGTAACCGAGAATGGCCTCGGCGTTGTCGACACATTGCTCGCGCTCGGTGTCGGCCATGCCGCGCAACTCGATGGTGGTAGCGACGCAGGCCAGTGGAATAGCGGCTTCAGGAAACAGTTCGGCCAACCGCAACCAAGGGATCGCACAGGCTTCGTCGAAGGCGCTGCCGCCGGCATCTTCGGCCAGCAGGGCGGCGCCGGCACCGAGTCGAGCGGCCAATGAGCGCAGGCGCGGCCAGTTTTGCGGCATGGCGTAAAGCAGCATGATCGACTCGAAATCGCAGTGCAGGTCCAGCACCACATCGGCGTCGCAGGCATGTTGCAGCAATAACCGGCGCAAGCCATCGAGTTCCGACGTCGCGGGCGGCATGTCGGCGAGGACTGCGGCCATGGCGCGGCGGATCAGCGCAGTGTTGACGTCGGCGTCGGCGCCCAGTTGATCTTTCACCAGCGGTGTCACGGCTTCGGCCAGCTCCGGGAAGTCGCGGTTGAAATTCTTGCCGCTGGAAAACTCGAAGCGACCTTGATGGGTGGCCTGGAACATCTGGGCGATACCGATCGGGTTGGCCATCGGCACCAACTCGATTGTCCCGTTCAGCCGACCTTGTTCTTCCAGCCCCCGCAGACGCCGCTTCAGTTCAACCGCCACGCGCATCCCCGGCAGCTCATCGGCATGCAGGGACGCCTGGATGTAAGCCTTGCGCGGCCCGCTGCCAAAGCGAAACAGCGACAGACGCCGTTCAGTGCCCGACGCACTCCACGGCAACAAGTATTCAATGTGCTCCATAAATGCTCCTTAGTGCTTGCGCGGTGCCAGGTACGCGAGCCAGCGGCGCTCGGCCAGCTTGAACAGACGCACCAGGATGAAGGTCAGGGCCAGGTAGATCAGGCCGGCGGTAATGAACGCCTCGAACGGCAGGTAGAACCGCGAACTGACGGTTCGCGCCGCTCCGGTGATGTCCACCAGCGTGACAATCGACGCCAGGCTGGTGGTTTGCAGCATCATCAGCACTTCGTTGCTGTACTGCGGCAGCGCCCGGCGCAAGGCCGATGGCAGCAGAATCCGCCGGTACAGGGTCAAGCGCGACATGCCCATGGCTTTGGCGGCTTCGATCTCGCCGTGGGCTGTGGACTTCAGGCTGCCGGCGAGCAGTTCGGCGCTGTAGGCACTGGTGTTGATCGCAAACGCCAGGCAAGCGCAAAAGGTTGCGCTGGACAGGTACGGCCACAACGCGCTCTCCCGCACGGCGGCGAACTGCGCCAGGCCGTAATAGATCAGGAACAATTGCACCAGCATCGGTGTGCCGCGAATCACGTAGGTGTAGAGCCAGGCCGGGAAGCTGAGCAGCGGTGAGCGGGACACGCGCATCAGTGCCAGCGGGATGGCCAGCATCAGGCCAAACGCCAGGGAAATCAGCAGCACTTTGAGGGTCAACAACGCGCCGTTGAAGTACAGCGGCAGGTTTTCCCAGATCAGGTTGTAGTCGAGCATCAGCAGTGGCTCCCCATCACAATTCGGCGGCTTTGATGCCGACCGAGTAGTGTTTTTCCAGATAGCGCAGCACCAGCAACGACACGCTGGTGAGCATCAGGTACAGCGCCGCCACCGCGAGGAAAAACGTAAACGGCTCGTGGGTCGCATCGGCAGCATTCTTGGCTTTGAACATCATGTCTTGCAGGCCGATTACCGAGATCAGCGCGGTGGATTTGGTCAGCACCAGCCAGTTGTTGGTGAAGCCTGGAATGGCGAAGCGGATCATCTGCGGCACCAGAATCCGCCAGAACACTTGCGCGCCACTCATGCCGTACGCCGCGCCGGCCTCGGCCTGGCCTTTGGGGATCGCCATGAAGGCACCGCGAAAAGTCTCCGAGAGGTAGGCACCAAAAATGAAGCCCATGGTGCAGACGCCGGCAATGAACGGATTGATGTCGATGTAGTGGGTATAACCGAACGCGAACGCGAGGCGGTTCACCAGGTCCTGGCCGCCGTAGAAGATCAGCAGGATCAGCACCAGGTCCGGAATGCCGCGAATCAGGGTGGTGTAACTTTCACCGAGCATTGCCAGCCATTTGAGCGGCGACAAGCGAAACGCTGCGCCAATCAGGCCGAGGGCAATTGCCATGGCCATGGAGGTCAGGGCCAGGTTGATGGTCAGCCAGGCGCCATCGAGAATGCTCGATCCGTAGCCGTGAAGCATGATGAAGTTCCTCAAGCGAGCGCCGAATGGCGCGCGACACAAACCCGGCGCAGCGCCTTTAGCGGGGCGGCGCCAGGGTCACAGGTAAGGGCTTATTCGCCGTAGATATCGAACGCGAAGTACTTGGCCATCACTTGCTGGTACTTGCCGTTGGTGCGGATCGCATCAATCGCGGTGTTGAGGCGCGCAATGTTCACGCTGTCGCCTTTACGCACCGCAATCCCGGCGCCGCGACCGAAGTATTTTGGATCGCTGATGTCCGGCCCGACCAGAACGAAACCGTTGCCCGCCGGGGTTTTGATAAAGCTTTCGTTGGTGTTGACGATGTCGGCGAGGGTGGCGTCCAGACGGCCCGACGCGAGGTCGAGGAAGGCTTCGTTTTGTGAGCCGTAGCGCACCACTTCGACCCCGGCTTTTTCAAGCTGCTCGGTGGCGAAACGGTCGTAGGTCGAGGAGCGTTGCACGCCGACTTTCCTGCCCTTGAGATCCACCAGCGGGTCGTTGATCACATTGCCGGCCTTCATCGCGAACTTGCCCGGCGTGTGGTAGTACTTTTTGCTGAAGTCCACTGATTTCATCCGGTCTTCAGTGATCGACATCGACGACAACACGGCATCGATCTTGCGCACTTTGAGTGACGGGATCATGCCGTCGAATTCCTGGATCACCCACTCACATTTGACCTTCATCTCTTCGCACAGCGCGTTGCCGATGTCGTAGTCGAAACCACTGACATTGCCCTCGGGCGTCTTGTACGAGAAGGGCGGGTAGGCAGCTTCGATACCGATGCGCAGGCTGTCGTCGTCGGCGTGAGTGAAGAAGCTTGCGGCGCACAGTGCCAGGGCACCTAGAAGTTCTGTCTTGTTCATATTGTTAACTCCTTGGAGGGGGCGTTGGGTGGTGCAGGTGCGGGCCGTCCGGTTGGCGCGGTGGAGCAGTCCTGATGATTTTGTGGGGCTATAAATGACATGTATTATTTCATTAATCAATAGTATGAAAATAAACGTGTCAGATTGATCTGTGAAAAATCCCGGTCATGCCGGGATTTTGGGTTTTGCTGTTTGTCAGGAACTGCGTTCCAGAGCGGTTCGGGTAAGTGAATACCGTCGGTCAGGATCAGGTGCTGGTGTTGCGCGTCACCAACCGCAGTGCACTCGCGACACTGCCCACCGCCGCAAACCCAGCACCAATGCTCAACGCCAGCACCGGGCCGTGGGTGCCGGATATCCCGAAGCTCAGCGCGACCAACGCGGCACCGGTTGCCTGGCCGATCAGTCGGGCGATGGCGATGGTGCCGCTGGCACCGCTGGAGCGGTCCCGAGGTGCGCTGGTCATCAGGGCTTTCTGGTTCGGGGCCTGGAAGAAACCGAAACCGATGCCGCAAATGATCATGCGGGTCACGATCTCGATTGCGCCGGGATCACTCGGCATCAACGCCAGGGACACCATGCCGGCGCTGAGAATGGCCAGGCCGATCCCGCCGAGCAGGCCGGGTGGGTAGGTGTCGGACAGGCGCCCGGCCACCGGCGCGATAAGCGCCACGACGATGGACCATGGGGTCATCAGGAATCCGGTCTGGATCGGGTCGCGGCCCAGGGTTGTTTCGAAGAAGAAGGGCAGCGAAACGAACGCCAGGCCTTGAGTGGCGAAGGAACAGAACGCGGTCAGCGCCGATAAGGCGAACATCGGGCGCTTGAGCAAATCCAGTGGGAACATCGGCGCCGGACGCCCGGATTCTCGGCGCAACATCAAGGCCCCGGCGACCAGGAACACCATGAGGGCGATCAACACGCTGTGCATTGAACCCAACTGCGCGGCCTGGCTCAACGCGAAGATCAACGCGCCGAAGGTGATGGCATTGAGCAACGCTGTTGGCCGGTCAAAGACCTGGGCTTTGGGTGTGCTGGTCGGCAAGGAACTCCAGGCGAAGGTCAGGGCAAACAGGCCCAGGGGCAGGTTGATCAAAAACAGCCACGGCCAGTTGGCGACCGACAACACCAGCGAGGCAATGGTCGGGCCGGCGGCGAAGCAGGTGCCGACCACCAATGCGTTCAAACCGAGGCCGCGACCGAGGCGTTCCGGGGAAAGATCAAGCCGATCAGCGCGGCATTGACGCTCATGATCGCACTGGCGCCGACGCCTTGGAGGACGCGGGCGACGGTCAGGGTCGGCAGCGACCAGGCGAGCGCGCACAGCGCCGAAGCCACCACGAACAGGATAATGCCGCCAAGGAACACCTTGCGGTGCCCGATGATCCCGCCCAGCGAGGCGAACGGCAGCAAGGTGGCCACGGCCGCCAGTTGGTAGGCGTTGATGATCCACACCGATGCGGCGGGCGAGGCGTGTAAATCGGCGGCAATGGTCGGCAGCGCGGTGTTGGCGATGGCGGTGTCGAGTACCGCCAGGGCAATCGACACCAGAATCGCCACCAGCCCGCGAAGCTCACGCGAGGTGAGTTTGCCGGGAGTGGCGTCTGGCAGATTCGAGGCTGGCTGAGTCATGAGTTTTGACTGGCCAAGCCAGGAAGGAGCCTGCCCGACAGTTGATTGATCATTTTCCCGACTCCCCGTATGCAGGCGCTGCGCAAGGCCCTCACTCTACCTAAATCCATTGCGCTTCTGTAGACGGCTGTAGCGTCATTTTGCCCCGAATAACATCGTCCAGTAGACGCCTTCGTTGCTACGCGTATCGGTGGCAAAGGCGGCGCCGACCTGGGTGAACATCGGGTTCATCAAGTTGGCGCAGTGTCCTGGGCTGGCCAGCCAGCCGGCCATCGCCTTGCTCGGTGAACCCTGGCCGGCGGCGATGTTCTCGCCGATCTGCCGACCACGGTAGCCAGCGGCCCTGGCGCGGTCCGCCGGCATGTCACCGTCGGGGTCCTGGTGTGCGAAGTAATTGCCGTAGGCCATGGCTTTGCTGTGGCCTTGCGCGGCGGCGCCCAACGCGGCATTCCAACTCAGCGCCCGGGCGGCGGCGAAACGCTGGCGACCGCACATCCGTGGTCTTGCCCGTGCCGCGTTGACCTCGGCCAGCAACGTCTTGCTCGCGGCTCGCGGGTCACCCATGCGACTGTCGATTAACGGCTGCGCCAGCACCACTTGCCACTCGCTGCGGGCGCGACTGATGCCGATGTCGGCGTACTGCGCATCGAGCAGCGCCCCGCAGTAGCGGCCCTGCAGCATGTCGAACGCTGCTTCGGCATCTTGCGCACCGACCAGGCGGATGGTGCGCACCATCACCGCTTGATAGCCGTTCTGCTTCAAGCCCTCGCGCAACGGGCCGCCGTAACCGATCGGCAAGGCCAGGTTCGATTTCAGCGCCAGGGGTGGCAGAGATTGGGGCGGACGTACCGAACAGCGGCCAGGGTGGGCGCGGTAGTTGTTGATGTCCGCCACCAGTTGCCGCTCCTCGCTGGCATGGGCGGACGTGGCAAACAGGGGAAGCAAAGGCATGAGGCAGAGCGAAACAACGCGATAGGACAGGACGGCTTGGCGCATGGGGTGAATGGCTCTGATGAGATGACAACGGGAGTGACGAGCATGGGGCTGAGGATGCGCTGGCGGGGGCGAGCGGATTTCAGGGCAGGTCTAAGACTGCGGGTTTGAAATCTGGTTCATGGTGGCACTGTGGCAAATTTTGGGGGAGTTAGCCGGTTTGCGAAGGCTGAGAGTCGGCCGACATTGATGCTGGATACGCTGGCCTCATCGCGAGCAGGCTCGCTCCCACAGGGGGGGTGTGTTGATCGATGGTTATGTACACGCCACCGATCCAGTGTGGGAGTGAGCCTGCTCGCGATGGCGGTGTGTCAGTCAACATCAATGCTGAATAATGTACCGGCCTTATATGCAATCCAGATGAACAGGCATTGTTGTCAGGCTCCAGGTTTTTTCAAAAACGATCCAGTCGATAGAGCTCCAATGCTGGCAATCCATGTGATGGCGTGACGGTCGCAGGTGACGCTATCCGGGCAATAAGCTCGGCGGTGACGGCAGCCTGGGTCAGGCCCAAATGCTGGTGGCCGAAGGCGAGCAGGACCTTGCCGTCGCACACCCGGTCGATGATCGGCAGGGAATCCGGCAGAGAAGGGCGAAAGCCCATCCACGGCGTGGCAGCTTCAGCGCTCAAATCGCGGCTGAACAAGCCTTTGCTCAGGCGATGCAGTTGCCACGCACGCTCCATGCTCGGCGGGCGGTCGAGGCCGGCGAATTCGACGGTGCCGGCCAGCCTCAGCCCATCGGCCATCGGCGTCATGATGAACTTGCGCTCCAGCGAGGTGATGGCGAACGGCAACCGATCATGCTCATGGGGCAGCATCAGGTGATAGCCGCGTTCGGTGTCCAGCGGGACCTTCTTGCCGGTCAGCGTGGCGGTGAGTTTCGCCGAGTGCGCGCCGCAGGCGATCAACACCTGGCGGGCCGTCAGATTCCCTTGGTCGGTGATCAGTGAAACACCGCGCTCATGCAGGTGCCCGCCCTGGACCTGCTGCTTCAGGAACTGCACGCCGCTGGCCTTGGCCGCGTGTACCAGTTCGCAGACTACCCGGTAGGGATCGAGAAAATGCCCGGTGCCCGGATAGAACAATCCACCCAGAATCCGCTCGCTGAGTTGCGGGGCCTTCGCGCGGACGGCCTCGGCCTGCCAGTAATCGACCGGCACCTCTTGTTGGCGCATGCGGGCTTGCAGTGCTTCGATCGCCTGACGCGATTCGGGCCGCTCGAACACCAGCAACGAGCCGTCTTCGCGCAGCAAATCGGGACGGTCGATATCCGCCAACAACCGCTGCCATGCGCCAAGGCTGCTTTCGTTGAGCGCGCGCAGGCCGGCGACGGTACGCTGGAAGGGCGCCGGGCGCAGGTTCAACAACAGGCGCGTGAACCACGGCAAGGCACGCGGCATGTATTTCCAGTCCAGGCGCAGCGGGCCCATCGGGTCCAGGAGCATGCCGGGCAGGCGTTTGAGGATGGACAGGTCCGCGATGGGAAATACCTGCTCGGTCGCCAGATGCCCGGCGTTGCCAAACGAGGCGCCGTGGCCGGGGGCTTGCTGGTCGATCACGACCACTCGCAGACCCTGGCGCGCCAGCCGCAGGGCGCAGGCAACGCCGATAATCCCGGCGCCAACCACGGCAATGTCGTGCGGGGTGTTTGAAGTGGCGTTGTTAGACATTGTCCTGGGCTTCTCTTTGGCCATCGAGCAGGCGCCGCAGTTGCAGCGGATTACTGTGTTTGAGCGCTGCAGGCAACAAAGTGTCAGGGAAGTCCTGGTAGCAGACCGGGCGCAGGAATCGCAGGATGGCGGCGGTGCCGACCGAGGTTGTGCGTGAGTCGGAGGTGGCCGGGAAGGGGCCGCCATGGACCATGGCATCGCTCACCTCGACCCCGGTTGGCCAGCCGTTGATCAACAGGCGTCCGGCCTTGCGCTCCAGCACTGGCAGCAATGTTCTGGCGCTGTCCAGATCGGCGTCGTCCAGATGCAGGGTTGCGGTCAGCTGGCCTTCCAGATGCTCGATAACCTGACGGATTTCGTTGTCGTCGGCACATTGCACAACCAACGACGCAGCACCGAACATCTCCGCCTGCAAGGCTGGGTCGGCGAGAAAATCCTGCGCCTGGGTGACGAACAAATGAGCCTGGCATTGGTTCGGGGTTTCGCCCCTCAGTCCAATAGCCGCCGCCTTGGCGCGGGCATGTTCGAGCAACGCGCCCACGCCGGCCTCATAAGCATTGAAGATGCCGGGGGTGAGCATGGTTTGCGCCGGGCTGCGCTGAACCAGGTCCGCAGCAGTCTTGATGAAACGCGCCAGTGCCGGGCTTTGGCGGGCAATCACCAGACCCGGGTTGGTGCAGAACTGGCCGGCACCCTGGGTCAGGGAGGTAACGAATCCCTGCGCCAGCGTTTCGCCTCGGCTGTGAAGCGCCGCCGGGAACAGCAGGACCGGGTTGATCGAACTCATTTCCGCATACACCGGAATCGGCTCGGGCCGCGCCTGGGCTGCCTTGCACAAAGCGCTGCCGCCACTGCGCGAGCCGGTGAAACCGACAGCCTTGATGCGCGAGTCGGTGACCAAGGCGATCCCCACTTCGCGGCCAGAGCCGAACAACAACGAAAACACACCTTCGTGCAGGCCACATTTTTTCACGGCACGAGCCACTGCGCGGCCAACCAGTTCGCTGGTGCCGGGGTGAGCGCCGTGGGCCTTGACGATCACCGGGCAGCCGGCGGCCAATGCCGAGGCGGTGTCACCGCCGGCAACGGAGAAGGCCAGCGGAAAATTGCTGGCGCCGAACACCGCCACCGGCCCCAGCGGAATCTGACGCTGACGCAGGTCCGGGCGTGGCTGGGGCTGGCGTTCCGGCAGTGCGGTGTCGACGCGCACATCCAGCCATTCGCCGGCACGCACGGTGCGGGCAAAGGTTCGCAGTTGCTGGCAGGTGCGGCCACGTTCACCCTGGATGCGTGGTCGCGGCAGACCTGTCTCGGCGACCGCGCGCTCGATCAGTTCATCGCCAAGGGCTTCGATCTCATCGGCCATCGCTTCAAGAAAGTGCGCGCGGGTCGCCAGTGGCGTTTCGCGATAGCTGTCGAAGGCTGCCCACGCCAACGCGCACGCTTGTTTGACGTGCTCGTCGGTGCCGCCCGGATAGGCCGGATCGAGCGGTTTGTCGGTGGCGGGATCGATCGCCCGGATCGCTTCGCGAGTACCGGTAATGGCGTGCTGACCGATCAGCATTTGCCCTGTCAGAGTCATGGCGCTTTCCTGGGAAAAAGGGTGGGCCCAACGGCGCAACAGGAGTGTTGCGCAGCGGGCACGAACACGGGCTACGGTCAGGCGACGTTCTGTTCTGCCGACCAGTTTTTGTACCACTGGCGGAACAGCGTGTACTGGTTCTCGGCGTAATGACGCTGGGCATCGCTGAGTACATCGGTCTCGTTGAAATGCAGGGTGTACTCCTGATCGCCATTGAGCACCATCAGGTGCTTGTAATAGAGCACCAGGTCGCAGCCTTCATCGAACGACGACAACACGGCCAGCGCAGATTCCAGCTCCCGGGCCAGGCGTCGGGCCTTGGCATCACCTTTGGCCGCTTGCTTGCTCAGGGCCACCAGTTGCAGTACTTCCCGTGGCAGCGCGTTGCCGATGCCGGTAATCGCACCGGTCGCATTGCAGTTGACGAAACCATGGACCACTTGCGTATCGACACCGACCATCAAGGTGACGTTGTCGTCCTGGGACGTGATGTTCTCGGCGGCGTAGCGCAAGTCGGCGGCACCGCCGAACTCCTTGAAGCCGATCAGGTTCGGGTGTTCGCGGCGCAGTTCAAAGAACAGATCGGCGCGGGTCGCGAAACCGTAATAAGGGCTGTTGTAGATCACCGATGGAAGCTTTGGCGCAGCGTTCAGAATCGCGGCGAAGTGAGCTTTTTGCGCGGCCGGCGAGGCACCGCGTGAGAGAACACGGGGAATAACCATCAAGCCATGGGCGCCGACTTTGGCCGCATGTGCCGCGTGGGAAATCGCCTCGCGGCTGTTCACGGCCCCGGTACCGACGATGGTCGCAATGCCCGCAGCGACCAGCCGTGCCACACCTTCCTGACGCTCGGCTTCGGTGAGCAGCGGCCAGTCCCCCATGGAGCCGCAGTACACGACCGCACTCATGCCGATATCGATCAGTTCGCGACCCTTGGCCACCAGCGCGTCAAAGTCTGGTTTGCGCTCGGCGGTGCAGGGGGTCATCAGTGCCGGGATGCAGCCCGTGAAGATGTTGTCGCTCATTGTTGTCACTCCTTGAAGCGTTCAAATTTATTGAGGGTGAGGTGCCGCGTGGTCGCTCAAATGCCCCACGCGAACGGATCTTGCTCGTCGATCAGCAGGGTGCTGTCGGCGGTCATAAAAGCCTGGCCGGTAATGAACGGGCGGACGCGCTCGCCGTCCCATTCGTAGCTGCCGATGAACTGGCTGGCGGTGATGCTCGCTTGTACCCAAGGCTCACCGGCGGCCAGTTTTCCATCGGCGGCCAGGCACGCGAGTTTGGCGCTGGTGCCGGTGCCGCAAGGCGAGCGGTCGTAGGCCTTGCCCGGGCACATGACGAAGTTGCGGCTGTCGGCCTGAGCGTCGTCGGCAAACAGTTCGACATGGTCGATAAGCGCGCCGTCTTCGCCATGAATGCCTTGGGCTTCCAGGGCCTTGAGCATCGCCCAGGTGTACTCGGTGAGCGCCTCGACATTGTCGAATTGCAAGGCTTGCCCGTGATCCGAGACCAGGAAAAACCAGTTGCCGCCCCAGGCGATATCGCCATACACCCGGCCGTGTCCAGGCACTTCGACCGGTACCTGTTGGCGATAACGGTAGGCGGGCACATTGCGCAGGGTCACGCTGCCGTCTTCATGCAATGTGGCATCGACCGGTCCGACCGGCGTGTCGATCTTGTGCACACCCGGAGCGATGTGCCCCAGGTAGTGCAATGAGTTGACCAGGCCGATGGTGCCGTGGCCGCACATGCCGAGGTAGCCGGCGTTGTTGAAGAAAATCACGCCGCAAGTGGCATCCGGCGACACCGGTTCGCAGTACAACGCGCCGACCAGTACATCGTTGCCACGGGGCTCCAGCAGGCAGGCACGACGCCATTGATCATGCTGATCGCGCAGGGCATCGCGCTTTTCGACCATGGTCTGGCCCGGCAACTGGGGAAAGCCTTGCATCACCAACCGAGTCGGTTCGCCGCCGGTGTGGGAGTCAATGACATGGACTTTTTTCATAAACCTATCCTTTGGACGAGAGCCTGAATGTCAGGAAGAAGCCTGGGTGCGCGCACTGACCGGGCGCAGTCCTGATGGTGTGCCGGCAAGTGGCAGTTCGGCTTCGCTTTCATCGTCCTCGTCTTCCAGACGAACCAGATGCGCCGGTACCCCGGTGGCTGCGCCCCAGCAATAAATCCCCAACGCGAAGGCCGCCACGACCACAGTGTCGAAGGGATGACTGAGCACGCCCAGGCCACCAAAACTGCCGAGCTTGGACAGCACGATGGTCACGGCGTAGAAGCCGATCAGCCACGCGGATGAGCGGATTTGCTGGGCGAGGCTGAGGTGTTGAGTCGGGACGAAGCGACCGCACAACAGGTAGACCACGAACATCAGAATCTGCAGTCCAAGTAGCCAGGACACGGTGTCCCAACCCGACCAGTAAACGATCAGCGCGGCGATGACGAACGACAGTGGACCGAGTACGCCCATCCACTTCACCCGGAACGGACGCGGCATATCTGGCGCATTGCGGCGCAGTGCCGCCACCGACACCGGAGCGACGGCGTAGCTCAACACCAGCGCAGCAGAGACGACGTTGATCAGGGCTTCCCAGGACGGGAAGGGCAGGGTCCAGAACACCGACAAGGCAAAGGTCAGCCACAGCGCCGGGCGCGGGATGCCGGATTTTTCGTCAATGCGGGTGAACACCTTGAAGAACGTACCGGTTTGCGCCCAGCCGTAGATCACTCGCGGTGTGGCGTTCATGTAGATGTTGCCGCAACCGCTGGGGGAGATCACCGCGTCGGCGACCACCAGATAGGCCAACCAACCCACGCCGAGTGCCAGGGCAATGTCGCGATACGGCAGGGACAATTCCTTGGCAACGCCGGCCCAGCCGTTGGCCAACATTTCGCTCGGCACGCCGCCGAGAAAAGCCACCTGCAACAACACATAAATCAAGGTGGAAAGCAGCACGGACAAGATCAGTGCAATTGGAATGGTCCGTTGTGGATTCTTCACTTCACTGGCCACCGAGATGATCGGCGTCAATCCGAGGTAAGCGAAAATGACGCCACCAGCAGACACCGCCATCTCGACGCCCGACAGGCCGAATGGCGCGAAGCCCTGGGCGTGGAGGTTTTCCGGTTTGAAGAAGGTGAACAGCACGCCAATCACCAGCAGCGGGACGATGAACTTGAACACGCTGACCAGGTTATTGGCCATGGCGAAGGTCTTCACGCTGCGATAGTTGAGCATGAAGAACAGGCAGAGCAGGGCGAATTGCATGAGCCAGCCAATGATCGTCGGATCGCTGGAACCGGCCTTCGTCAGCTCGGGAAACCAGGCCGCGGCATACTGGCGAGAGGCAACAACTTCGATCGCCACCAGGCTGGTGAAGGCGATCAGCGTGATGAAACCCATCAAGTAACCCAGCAACGGGCCATGGGAGTAAACCGGGTAGCGCACCACACCACCGGCACGCGGCAGCGCTGCACCCAACTCGCAGTAGACAATGCCCAGCAGCAGGACGGCAAAACCGCCCAGCAGCCAGGAAAAGATCCCGGCCGGCCCCGCGATAGCGGAAACGTGACTGGCCGCGAACAACCAGCCGGAGCCGAAGATCGCGCCCAATCCGATGAACGTAAGGTCCATCAACGAAAGTTGTTTTTTGAACTTGCCTTTGCCTGACATAGCGTCGCCTTCTTGTGAGTTATTGGATAGGCAGGTGTGCATGCAATGGCCATAGAGTGAACGTGTCGGCAGGTGTGTGATTGATGTTTTCCATAAGTGTCGATGACGAAATCGGCACAGTTTTGAAGGGCTGGCCGGGGTCACATTGCCGCGTTTCAGCCTGTACCGGGTGCATCGCTGCAAGCTCGACAGGGCGTCGACCTTGGGGCAGTCTGAAGGGCAGGTGTCTCGACACAGGCGCGACCTTTCGCCTGGCGGACAGTGGGAGAGTGAGATTCATGACGCAGAACGCCTTTGCGATCCTGTGCCAGGGAAACGACTTGAGTCGTCCTGAAACCATCGAAGAGTTACTGGCGGGCGTGGCACTGCTGTTGCCGATGCTGGATGTCATTCCGAATGCCGCGATCTTTATCAAAGACACCCAAGCGCGTTACGTCATGGCCAATCGCACGCTGGTTCAGCGCTGTGGATTGAAACAGCTGCAACCCTTGCTCGGGAAAACCAGTGCCGAGGTCTTTCCAGCGCAACTGGGGCCCGGTTATACCGAACAGGATCGACGTGTTCTGGAGCAAGGCCTGGTCCTGGAAGACCAACTCGAGCTGCACTTGTACGGCAGTCGAGAACCCGGTTGGTGCCTGACGCACAAACGCCCGTTGTACAACCGCAACGGTGTAATCATCGGCCTCGCAGGGATCTCGGTTGACCTGCAATCGGCCAGCGACACGCACCCGGCTTACCAGCGTCTGGCCGCCGTCGACGAATACATCCGCGCCAATTTCAATCGCCGCGTCACCCTGGGCGAACTGACACGGATTGCCGGTATTTCAGTGGCCCAGCTGGAAAGATACTGCAAGCGTGTGTTCCACCTGACGCCCCGGCAGATGATTCAAAAGGTCCGGCTGGAGCATGCGCATCGTTTGCTCCATACCGATATTCCGATCACCGAGGTTGCATTGCAGTGTGGGTATACCGACCACAGTGCGTTTACTCGGCAGTTCAAGGCATCGACCGGTTTTAGTCCGCGGGAGTATCGGCAGGCTACGGGGCGGTGAGGGGGGTGAGGGGATGAGTTCTGATTTTTTAGGGCATTGATATTAGACGGTGACGGCGACTGTCAGAAATCCACAACCCATAGCTGACATAGCCAATCAATAAGTCGGCTGACAATGTTTACTGGTTCCAAGCGATCCTTCTGAATGAAGGGGTGGATACGAAAATGAGTCGCGGTGTCATTTTCATAACCTTTGGCAGTTGGTTTTTTCTTACCGATTGCTGTCGGTAATATCTTTTCCGCCTGGGGCAAATACTTCAGTTGCCAGCGGATGAACTAGGCTCCAAAAACAACACCGCAGATCGAAGATACAGTGCGTAAGGTCGATACGACCAGAATGCTGATGGGTACCAACTGACCATTCTTCGGAATCCGGCATCCCTGATCGCTACCACCCGGAGTATGCTCCGTGAGTATCAAACAGCCCCTGCTGGCTCTTCTGTTGCTCGCGTTGCTGTTTGGCGGCTGTACGACACTCGATGTCCCTCACGAAACCAGTCAGGCCTTGCCTGCGAGCGATTCGGCGTTCGGTCGTTCTATCCAGGCCCAGGTAGCCCCCATCAGGGCCAATCGGGCTTTCGCTTGCTATCCGATAGTGCCGAGGCTTTCACAGCCCGCGCCGAGCTGATCCGTAACGCCCAAAGCAGCCTCGACTTGCAGTATTACATCGTCCACGACGGCATCAGTACGCGGATACTGGTGAGCGAACTGCTTGACGCCGCCGACCGCGGAGTCCGCGTGCGGATTCTGCTCGATGACACGACCAGCGATGACCTGGACCGAATTATCGCGACGCTGGCTGCCCACCCGCAGATTCATGTCCGCGTGTTTAATCCACTGCATCTGGGCCGCAGCACCGTCGTGACGCGAACGATGGGCCGGCTGTTCAACCTGTCGCAGCAGCACAGGCGCATGCACAACAAATTGTGGGTGGCGGACAACAGCGTGGCAATCGTCGGAGGGCGCAATTTGGGGGACGAGTATTTCGATGCCGAACCCAACAAGAATTTCACCGACATCGACATGCTCAGTGTCGGCCCGGTTGCAGAACAGTTGGGGCATAGTTTTGACCAGTATTGGAACAGTGCTCTGAGCACGCCGATAGAGCAGTTTCTCTCAACCAAGCCGACAACCAAGGACCTGAAAAATACCCGGACCCGACTGGACGAATCCCTGGAGGAAACGCGTAAACAGAATCATGCTCTCTACCAACAGTTGACGACCTACACCACTCACCCACGTCTGCATGTCTGGCGCCGCGAGCTGATCTGGGCCTGGAACAAGGCGATGTGGGATGCACCGAGTAAGGTCTTGTCGAAGGGCGAACCAGCCCCGTACTTGCTGTTGACCACCCAGTTGGCACCCGAGCTTAACGGGGTCACCAGGGAGCTGATCATGGTTTCCGCCTACATGGTGCCCGGCCAACCGGGGTTGGTGTACTTGACCAGTCGTGCCGACGCTGGCGTGTCGATCAGCTTGCTGACCAACTCACTGGAAGCCACCGATGTGCCCGCTGCGCACGGTGGTTACGCCCCTTATCGCAAGACCTTGCTGGAGCATGGTGTGCAGTTGTTCGAATTACGCCGCCAGTCCGGCGACAATGGCGACAGCGGACCACACCTGTTTCACAGCGGATTTTCCAATAGTTCCGATTCCAGCCTGCATAGCAAAGCGATGATTTTCGACCAGCAGAAAGCTTTTATCGGTTCGTTAAATTTCGACTCGCGCTCATTATTGTGGAACACCGAAGTCGGGGTGTTGGTGGATAATCCGCAACTCGCCGGACGGGTGCGCGAGCTGGCCCTGGAAGGTATGGCTCCACCTCTCAGTTATCATGTCCTGCTGGAAAAGACACAGCTGGTCTGGGTCACCGAGGATGACGGCAAACAGCATACGTTGACCACGGAGCCGGGGAGTTGGTGGCGACGCTTCAGTTCGTGGCTCAGCAGCTGGATCGGGCTGGAAAAAATGTTATAGCGAAAAAATTTTGGCGGTAACTTCATTCATTTAACGTTCAGAACGAGGATGAATCATGCGGATGTGGATAGGTGGCACGGCGCGGCTTATCAGCCAATTGATGATCGCTGCAGGCATTAGCCTCATCGCAATCGTCACTGATGTGCAGGCTCAAGCCACACCTCAAACCACTCAAGAGATAAAGGGCTTGCTGGATTTTGTCGAACACAGTGAGTGTCAGTTTGTGCGCAACGGGAGCGAATACCCAGGTCCCCGCGCTCGGGCGCATCTGGAAAAGAAGCTGAATTATCTCGAAGGCAAGAACATGGTGAACAGTGCAGAAGACTTCATCGATCTTGCTGCCACTGAAAGCAGCATGAGTGGCCGCGCCTATGAGGTGCGATGTTCGGAAGGCGTAGAACCGGCAAGCATCTGGTTGAAGCGGGAACTACAGAGGCAACGGCAACTTCATTGATTTTGTGCCAGCCCTCATCACCGACTGGATATCCGGTTAGCGGCAAGTCGAAGGCACCACCGCCCTAAGAGTTGGGGGCAAGGACAGTGTGTTGGCCAGACAGTTACCATTTGGTGGGTGAACGGAGGCGTCCCGATCTGCCTTTAAGTACGAGCGTCACGGGACGCCAGAGGCGTCATCGCTGGCTAGCTTCAGGGTCGCTTAGCTGAGTATCAGCGACCTGCTTTGGGGCCGCTTTCTTCTCGGCGGCTGTTTTCGCCATCAAAATCACGAAACCTCCGGCAACAGCACAGACCCCCAGCAGTAACAGCGATGTGCGGTAGTCCGAAGAGAAGGACCGGGCGTATCCAACCAGAAGCGGGCCAAGGAGTTGGCCGATGAAGGTTCCTCCCCGCTGACCACCGCAACTGCCGGGATAGCCTTTCGAATCGGAAAAATCTCGGTTAATCGTGAGAATACGAGTGGCGTCAGCATTTTCAGCGTAAAGCCCATTGCGATAAACAGAGCAATCTGCAGCCAGTACAAGTGTGTTGGCACGAAGGCGGCACAGAGCATGATCAGTCCGGTAATCACCGTCGGAATCGCTGCGTGCAGTCGGCGTTCTTGATTATGCCTATCGGAGCGTCGGGTGATGTACCAGACGCCAAGCATGGTCATCAGAAAAGGGGCCCCCGATAGCACACCGATCACGAATTCGTTCAGGTCGCTATAGGATTTGAGGATGGTTGGCAGCCACAAGGTGATGCCATACAGCAGGATGTTGCTTAGCCCAAAACCTAACGTCAACAGCCATACCACCGGCTCGTTGAACACTTTCCACCACGTGTCAGACTGAGCATGACCATGGCTGTTCTGTTCCGCCGCAAGTTCTGCTTCTATGGCATTCCTGTCAGCGTCAGGTAGCCACTTCGCTGCCTGCAAGTTGGGTGGGATCATTACAAACCAGACCAGACAAAACAGCCAGGCTGGCACGCCTTCGATGATCAGCATCAAACGCCAGTCGTAATGCGCAAGAATGGCCCCGGAGACAGGGCCGGCAAGAAAGCCGCCTAGAGGTACGGCAAGGTTCCAGATGCCAAAGGCACGGCCGCGCTCAGGTTTAATAAACCATTGCGCCAAGAGCATCGACACCGCTGCATAGATCGGGCCTTCGGCAAGACCAAGAATGAACCGCATGGCCATAATCTCTTCGCTTGTACGAGCGAAACCGGTGGCGATGGCGGCAGCCCCGAAAAGGAAAAGGCACCACCCGATTAGCCGTCGCGAGCCAAAGCGCAGAGCCAGAAAAGCGCCGAGCACCTGAGTGATCACATAGCCCCAGGCAAAGGCAGCGCCAATCCAACCGGCTTCTACCGGGGTCAGATTTAAATCCACAGCCATATAAGGCAAGGCCATGGCGATATTTGCACGATCGAAGAACGAGATCGTGTACATAATCATTACGGCGGGCATGATTACTTGCCAGCGTTTAACGCCCAAGGCTGTGCCCGTTATATTTGTGTGGGTCATATGTCACCAGCTAATTATTATAATGTTTTAGGAGCGTCGTTTGCTTAAAGTTTGCGACGTATAACGTTCTCTTCACTGGCTCTGATTAATCGCGCAAAAAATCAACGCTGTCAGCTCCATAGGTCTGGAGATGTTTCATAGGTTTATCCAGAGCCAAACTAGTCAATCTATGCTTAGGCATGTCTCAAGAAATCACTGCTGAACATACAACTGCACTAATGGCGTTCGGACGATTATTTCTCTGAAGCGTAGTAATGGATTTATTTAAAGTGGGGTTGATAGATTTCGCGCACTCTTGCTTTATGCATAAAGTGAGTGCAGGCATAAACAATCACATTATTAGAAGTGATAAAGGATTATCTCGATACCTTTGAATAGCAGCCTGCTGCGGGGCTAAATCCTTGCCGCACTGTCAGTGTGTACTCCCAGCAACCCGTAGGGAATCTACTTCTCCCAAACAGGGTGTTAACTAAATCACAACGCTTCTAATCCTGGGGTTTGCAATTGTTAACACCCACTGTCATCCACAGAGGTCTTTGATGAGCACTGAAACGAGCCCGGCCAGCTTTGCAAGAGTAACGGGCCCAATGAGTCCTGCGCATGCAGGAGGGGATCTTCCAGTGTCAATATCCGCTACCCAGCGGATCTACGCGTCCGCCGAATGATCGACATTGTCGCTCGCTGAAATCTGAGCTTGCGGCTTCATAATCGTTATCAACGCCTTGATGCACCCAGGGAGCGCGTCGAAGTCGCGTACCAGAATGCTTCTTTCCCTCACTGCCCACGGCTCATCCAAAGCCAGAATAGACAAGTTCATGGTCTTGCTATGCCGTTTTGCTGCCGATTCCGGGATGACGCCTATTCCAACTCCTGCTTCCACCATTCGGCAGATCGACTCAAAACTGGATACTTGGATTCTCCAGTTGACGTGAGTGCCCAGTTTTTCCGCCTGCTCCTTCACGAAGTCCTGCAAGGTACTGCCGGCATGAAGCCCTACCTGGTGGAACTTCAAGGTATCGGAGAGCCTGACCGGGCTGGCGATGTCCAGCTCGTGGCCGCTCGGTACGATAACAACCAGCTTGTCGGTGCTGAAATGTATTGCCTGAAGCCCCTTGGCAGTGATCGGCCCTGCAATGATGCCCATGTCCGTAGAGCCATCCAGAACGCCTCGCACAATGTCCCGTGACATTCGTTCCTGCAGATCGACCGTTACTCCAGCATTCTTGGCCAAGAATCCAGCCAGGATCTCTGGCAGAAATTCCGTGACGGCAGTGCTGTTGGCAAAGATGCGAATGTGGCCAGAAGTACCTTCCGAATACTCTGCAAATTCGGCTTTCAGATAGCCCACTTGCCCCATGATCAACCTGGCGTGCTTGAGTAAGCGCTGCCCCGCATCCGTGAGTTCTACGCCTTTGCTGTCCCGGTAGAACAGCTGTGAGTTGAGCTGGTACTCCATTGCTTTGATCCGAACGCTGGCAGCAGCCGGTGACAAGAAGGCCCGTTTTGCGCCTTGGCTCAGCTTTTGTGCTTCAGCAATGTGGATGAAGAGTTTTAGGTCGGTTAAATCAAGATGCATTTGCAGCCCCAGGGTCGTTAATCGTTCGTCACAGCTAAACGCACTGTTTGGAAAACGCAACTTCACAGAACATCAAGAGCCTCTCATGATCGGGCCAGAACGACAACTTCTTGGCGATAGTGATGGCCTTTGAACCTTCAGCACTCCCATTAGTTGCTATTCATCGTGAGGAGGCTGTGAGGTTGTTCCTGCCTCTGCAGATTGTGCGCTTCCTGGCCTCAACGGCCAGGCGTTTCAAATCCACGAATATTAAAGTCGGTGTGCAGGGCGTCGGCCTCAGGCACTTGGCTTCAGCGTTAGCTTGAGGATTAATAATGCCTACCCAAAAATCTCCTGCCCGCCCGCTTGATGGCATCACTGTTGTGAGTTTGGAACACGCCATTGCAGCGCCATTTTGTACTCGGCAATTGGCAGACCTGGGTGCCCGAGTCATCAAGGTCGAGCGGCCAGGTGTCGGTGATTTTGCGCGCGCTTATGACACCCGCACCAAGGGCCTTGCCTCTCATTTTGTATGGACCAATCGCTCAAAGGAGAGCCTTTCCCTTGATCTGAAAAAAGAAGGCGCTCAGTCCATTCTCGATCAGTTGCTGGAGAAAGCCGACGTGTTCGTTCAAAACCTCGCGCCAGGAGCTGCTGCCAGAATGGGGCTCTCTTTTGAAGAGCTTCATGCCCGCTTTCCACGCCTCATCGTCTGCGACATTTCCGGGTATGGGGAGGGTGGGCCCTATGAACAGAAGAAGGCCTATGACCTGCTGATCCAGAGTGAGAGCGGATTTTTGTCGGTGACCGGCGGCCCCGGTGCCGCCGAGCTGGCGAAGGCCGGTTGTTCGATCGCAGACATCGCCGCCGGCATGTACGCCTACACAGGAGTCCTGTCTGCCCTGCTGTTGCGAGAGAAAACCGGAACTGGGAGTTGGGTCGACGTCAGCATGCTCGAAAGTCTTGTTGAATGGATGGGATACCCTCTCTACTACTCCTTCGACAATGCCCAACCTCCCGCGAGAGCTGGCGCCTCCCACTCCACAATCTACCCCTATGGACCGTTTCCAGTGGGCGACGGCGGCACTGTAATGCTGGGCCTGCAAAATGAGCGCGAGTGGGCTCTGTTTTGCGAAAAGGTACTGCTTCAGACACCGCTGCTTACTGACGAGCGATTCATTTCAAATACCAAGCGCTCTGAAAATCGCGATCCGTTGCGCGCGATCATTGTCAAAGCATTCTCAGAGTTGACCACTGACGAAGTCGTAGCCCGATTGGACGATGCTCCGATCGCAAATGCTAAGGTCAACGATATGCACGATGTCTGGAAGCACCCGCAACTCCAGGCTCGAGGGCGCTGGACGGAGGTCGGGAGCCCATCCGGTACTATCCCGGCGCTACTCCCGCCAGGCACTAATTCGGCGTTCACGCCTCGTATGGATCCCGTGCCGGCGTTGGGCGAGCACACTGAGTCGATCCTCTCGGAACTGGGCTATCAGGCTGCCGATATCAACCATCTCAAGCAGGCGGAGGCGGTGTGATGCAATTGGATAGCATTCTGCGAAGCGCACTGTTTGTTCCTGGCAGTCGGCCTGAACGGTTTTCGAAGGCAATCGCGAGTGGCGCCGACATCGTCATCGTGGACTTTGAGGACGCCGTCGAGGAAGAACTCAAAGCTCAAGCCCGTGATCACCTGGCAACTTACCTGACTGAAAATCCAGGCACCTCGGTTGTCGTGCGCATCAACGCTTCAGGCCACCGCATGCATCGTGATGACATCGACTTTTGTGCCAGTCATCGAGGTGTCGCTGCGGTGCTGCTTGCCAAGGCGGAAACGCTAGAGCAGATTCATGTCGTCGCCAAATCCGAGAAGCCAGTCTGGCCACTGATCGAAAGCGCGCTCGGTCTTGCAAACCTGAAAGCGATCTCGGCAGCGCCTGCGGTGCAGCGTCTGACTTTCGGTGCGCTCGACCTCGCCTTCGATCTTGGGCTGCGCGCTGCTAGCGGTGCGGCCTACCGTATCTTTGATCAAGTGCGCTATCAGCTCTTGGTCAATAGCGCAGTCCATCATCTGGCGAAACCGCTCGACACGGTGTTTCCCAATATCGGCGATCCGGCCGCGCTACGTTCATTCGCGCAGGACGCCCGCGATTTGGGGTTTGCGGGGATGCTCGCCATTCACCCAAGTCAGGTAGCGGTGATCCATGAGGTGTTCACGCCTTCTCAAGGGGAGATCGATTGGGCTCGGCGCGTCATCGACGCAGCACAGAACGCTCCTGGGGCCTTCAGGCTCGACGCAAAGATGATCGACGCGCCGGTCATTGCCGAGGCACGGCGCATAGTCGCGTTCTACTCCTCCTGAATTACCTCGTTGGCACGAGCGATTCGATCACACCCTCCAAGCGTTGGCTCATGTCGCCTAGAGCGCGTAGTTCGAAGAAGGCCACGATACCGTGCGGCTTCAGTTTTTGTTTGATCTGGAAGTACGGCTCTCCCATTTTATGTACGGCTTGATGTCGGAACTGCGCGCTATCACGCAGCCCATTAAGCGGGGTCAAGCGTGACTGTCCGTGAATAGCCCCTAGTTTCGTAGTCACATGGAATGGCTGCTTCTGGCTGTGGATTCAACCGGTCGCGACGGGCAGCAATCGGCGCCATAGCGCGCTATTGCGCTGCATTTCCCGTCGATCACAACGGGGCTGTAAACTGACCGTACAAAAGTCGTTGCCTCCTTGAGTTCCTCCAACGGACAACGACTGCTTATTTACGAACTCAAACAAGAGACCCTCATGGCAAACCACGACATCACCTTCACCCCCGACCCTGACGCGGACTCCATTTCCTCGGACGTCGCCGGTTTCGGCGGCTTGTTGGTCTCCACCCAGATCCCGACCCGCGCCGACGGCAGCCTGGAACTGGGCGGCATCATCGAGCAGAGCGAGTGCACCTTGCAGGCGCTGAAGGTCGCGCTGGAGCGTGCCGGCAGTTCCATGGACCGCGTCATGCACCTGACCATCTACCTCACCGACATGGCCGACCGCGCGGCGTTCAACGAGGTTTACAAACGCTTCTTCGCCAAGCCTTGGCCGGTTCGCGCCGCGGTTGGCGTGGCGTCACTCGCGGTTGAAGGCATGCGTGTAGAAGTCACCGCGATAGCCGCCAAGGGCTGAGTCGGTGGACGGATCCCGGAGGTGGCTAGCGCCTCCGATGATCGGTATCGGCAGCCAAGCTATCTTCAATCGGCCAGCGCCTTTCCAGGTATTCAGTCAAATAATTCATAAACGCTTTGACCTTGGGTGTGATGGCTGCGCGTTCCTGGACGCAGGCATAGATATCAAGCGGTTCTGCGTAGGCATAAGTCTCAGCGTGGCGATGCTCAAACAAAGGAACAAGTTGGCCACTTTCGAGGCAAGGCGCCGCCACGAACTCTGCCAGGCGGGTAATCCCCGCGCCGCGGATCGCCATTTGGGCTAGGGCGTCAATATCGTCACTGATCGCGGTGGCATTGATCGGCGCGTCGTAACGTTGCCCCTCCCGGATAAAACCCCAGCGCAGAAAACGTCCATCCAGCGGGTAGCGAAACGCCAGGCAGGCGTGCTGTTGGAGCTCCTCTGGAGAGTGTGGCCAGCCGACTCGTTCCAGATAGGCGGGGACGCGCAGATGATAAATGGCACTGAAACGATCTTGCGGGCGATGATCCCTTCTTCCAGTTGTGGCTTGATTCGCAGGCTCAGATCAATGCCTTCCTGAATATGATTTATCTTGCGATCGGTGGTTGAGAGTTCAAGGATCAGGCGTGGATAGCGTGCCGCGAAACCCGCGATGACCGATGCCATCACATGCCGCCCGAACGCGCAGGTAGAGGCGATGCACAGTCGCCCTTGAAGTTCGGTCTGCGCGCTGGTGATTGCGCTGTGCGCCGATTCGAGATCACGCGCAATGTGCTTCACTTTTTCGTAATACATCGTGCCGCTCTCGGTCAGCGCCATGCTTCGTGTGGTGCGCTGGAGGAGGCGCGTGCCCAGGTGAGTTTCCAGGCGATTGACGGTCTGGCTGACGGCCGCGGCACTGACGCCCAGGGTTTTGGCTGCACCGACGATGGAGCCCGCTTCAACGACCTTGATAAAGCTGTCTATCGCGCCTAGCAGGTTCATTTTTGGCCTGGAGTTATTCGTAAGTTTTTATTTATAAAGCACTCACAGATAGCCGTCTAGTTGCAGGCTATTGACCTTGTTAGGGTACTTGGCACTTATTAATCGACGATCAACAAGGTCTGATATGAATCCAGAAACCTCCTCAAAAGTCCGGTTCTCAAGCCAGCGCAAACTCTCGGTCCGCACGACGCCTTATGTTTTTGCACTGTACATGGCGGCGATCATGGCGCTGTTGATGTCATTCGTGATTACGGCGGCAAACTCCGGCATTGAAACGGATTATCTAAGCAATGCGCTGCACGCCTATAAGTTGGCGATGCCCGTGGCATTTCTGTGCATCCTCGTTGTTCGCCCCGTCGTGATCAAACTGGTGTCGCTGACGGTACATCCACATCATTGAGGGCGCACCGGTCTGCAATCAGTGGTCTTTTAGCCAGCGAGCAGCGGCGTCGGCGGTCGTTTCAGGCCCCGTGTTAAACGCGATTGATGCGTGGGGCGCGCCTTTGTGTACGGCGTTAATGATGACTTCGAAAAGCGAAAGACTTTTTGGCGGCAGGCGAACGCCAGCGCCGATGACCACACAGTCGTAGGTCGTGGTTGCCAGTTGTTTATCCAGCATGAGGCTGGCGGTTGCGTCGGGTGGGATCAAGCAAAGGTCGGCCTGCCATCCCCGGTCCGCCATGGTCGCCATGCCAACCGCTATGCCTGCATGTATCTTCTCGACATTCAAGCCTGGCGGTAGGGCCGGATCAGAGAAATCGACGGTTTCCGGCGTCTGCCCAATGAACAATATCTGTGGCATGTGAGTTCACTCCACGTTGACGCAAAAGCCAGAGGCGGCTCATTCGAGCCGCCGCTGTTCAGTGATTACCCGCGCCTGGGCAGTTTCCAGCCTGGCCGGATGAAGTGACAGGTGTAGCCGTTGGGCAAGCGTTCGAGGTAGTCCTGGTGTTCCGGTTCGGCTTCCCAGAACGGACCGGCCGGGGTGATCTCGGTGACCACCTCGCCGGGCCAAAGGCCAGAAGCGTCGACATCGGCCACGGTGTCTTCGGCGATCTGTTTCTGCGCCTCGCTGAGGTAGAAGAGGGCAGAGCGGTAGCTGGCGCCCATATCGTTGCCCTGGCGATTCTTGGTCGTTGGGTCGTGGATCTGGAAGAAAAACTCAAGGATCTGGCGGTAGCTGATCTGCTGCGGGTCGAACACGATCTCGATCGCTTCCGCGTGGTTACCGTGGTTGCGATAGGTCGCATTCGGCACATCGCCGCCTGAATAACCCACCCGCGTGGAGAGCACGCCGGGGAAACGTCGCAGCAGATCCTGCATGCCCCAGAAGCAGCCACCGGCCAAAATGGCGGTTTCGGTTTGCGTCGTCATGGATGGTCATTCCCCTCAGTGAAGTGGCGCGTTACTGATTGATGGTCGGGCTGTTGAACTGGTCGGAGTAACTGCCGTCCATGAGCGAGGATGCCACCCGATCCGAACCTATTCCACTGCGCGAGTATGCAAGACGAGCAGATCCGACGTGATTGGTGCCATCGGATGCGACTGCGCCTGCACCGACGTGATCGGACCCATCCGCTGCGACTGCACCGGCCCCGACGTGATCGGAACCATCCGCAGCGACTGCGCCAGCCCCGACATGATCGGAACCATCCGCCGCGACTGCGCCAGCCCCGACGTGATCGGAACCATCCGCCGCGACTGCGCCGGCCCCGACGTGATCGGAACCATCCGCCGCGACTGCGCCGGCCCCGACGTGATCGGAACCATCCGCCGCGACTGCGCCGGCCCCGACGTGATCGGAACCATCCGCCGCGACTGCGCCGGCACCGACATGGTCGGAACCATCCGCAGCGACGGCCCCGGCACCGACGTGATCGGCACCATCCGCCGCGACTGCGCCGGCCCCGACATGATCGGCTCCATCTGCCGCGACGGCCCCGGCACCCACATGATCAGCCCCATCCGCCGCCAAGGCTCGCGCCTCCGCAGCCCAGGCTCCGGGCATTACCACCGCCGCCGCGAGCGCCAATACAACGCCTGAAAAAAGCTTATGTTTCATGATGTTCTCCATAACCCATCAGCCACAAAGCCATTGAGCACGGCCGGTCGTTTGATCCAGGGAGACACGACGCACGGGCTCGGACTGATTACGTTGGCGATTGGCACGGGTGCGCCGCACAGCGCACAGGTGTCGACGTGTTGCATGACACACAGATAACCAACTCAATAGTATAGATCGCCAGTGGCGACTGGCCTGAACCGGTGACCATCGGACATCGCGCGCTTCGGTAATCAGCATCGAGAGAATCGCCGCACAGGGGATGTCCCACTCGATCCACACGCATTGGGTCTGCATTTACGCGCACAATGCTGACGCGACGCTGACTCGGGCCAAGTATCCATTTCGGCCCCAACGCAAAGGACGGCCCTGTGAATACCCTCGTTGTTTTTAAACCGCTATTCGACACCCTGAAGTGGCTGCTACCGCCGGTGCTGCTGATCTGGGTTCTGATAAAACTGCTGAAAACGCCCTGGTTTAAAGGCTGGTTCGGTGAACTATTGGTAGTTTTTTTTGCACGCTATTGTCTGGATCGCCAGATCTACCGCCGCTTGCATAACGTGACACTCGACACTCCGGATGGCACCACGCAGATCGACCATGTGTTCCTTTCACCTTTCGGCGTCTTCGTGCTGGAGACCAAGAACATGCGCGGCTGGATCTTTGGCAGCGAAAACCAGGCGCAGTGGACGCAACAAATCTTCAAGCAGCGTTTCAAATTCCAGAACCCGACGCGGCAGAACTACAAGCACTTGAAGGCATTGGAGGTAGCGCTGGGTATCGGGCCAGAACACCTGCATTCGGTGATTGCCTTTGTCGGCGCGAGCACCTTCAAGACCGAGATGCCCGCCAACGTCACCCAAGGCATGCGCTTCATCCGCTACATCAAATCCTTCCAGCAACCGGTGTTCAGCGAGGAGGAGGTGAGGGCGATGCTGCTAGCCTTGCAAACCGGGCGTCGAGCGCCAACGCTGGCGACCGGGCGGGAACATGTGCAACGACTTAAGCAGCGCAGTGATCCGATGGCGTTGCGCCAATGTCCACGTTGTGGGAGTGCGTTGGTGGTTCGTGCATTCAAGAGTGGCCCGAAAATCGGTCAACAGTATTGGGGGTGTAGTGCATTTCCCAAGTGTCGGACCATGCAGCCGATTGTCTAGCGGACGCCTGCCGGCCAATTCTTTTGGCTGAATTGGTCACGGCAGTCGTCGATTGCTTATTGGCGCACTAAAAAAATACAGCTATCCATTGCCGGAGATTGACATGCAACTCAGCCGCGCCAATCTGGCGGACTTCATCTACTTCCTGGCCATCGCCCGTCATCAGAGTTTCAATCGTGCTGGCCTGGAGATGGGCATCAGTGCTTCTGCGTTGAGCCATGCGATCAAAGGCCTGGAAAGTCGGCTTGGGGTCCGCCTGTTGAATCGCACCACACGCAGCGTAACGCTGACCGCCGCAGGCGAGGAGTTGCATGCGCTGATCAGCAAACCCATCGATGACATCGGCCAGGCGATGGAAGTGCTCAATCGGTTTCGCGACGCGCCGGCGGGGCGCATTCGCCTGAACATTCTGAGTGATGCGGCGGATCTGCTGCTGGGCCCGGTGCTGCCGATTTTCAACGAGCGCTATCCGGAGATTGAGATCGACCTGACGGTTACCAACCGCATGATCGATGTCATTGGCGGCGGTCATGATGCGGGTATCCGCTACGGTGGCACGGTACCGGAAGACATGATCGCCCAGCGTCTGTCGCCGGACATTCGTTGGGTCGTCGCGGGCTCGCCGGATTACCTGGGTCGCTTTGGTGTGCCGCTGCACCCTCAGGACTTGCTCCGGCATCGGTGCTTGCGCATACGGTTGGGCAATGATCGCATGTACGACTGGGAGTTCGACAAAGGCACCGAGCACCTGGCAATCGCTGTGCCCGGCGCAATCACTATCGACGAAACCCGTGTCGGTCTGTCGCTGCTACGCCACGGCGCGGGGTTGATGTATGCGCCCGAACCGGTCATCACGCCACTGGTCGAGCGCGGCGAGGTCCAGCGTGTACTGGATGACTGGTCCAGTCTCGCACCGGGTTTTCATATGTACTATTCAAGCCATCGGCAACTGCCGATGGGGCTGCGCTTGCTGATTGATCTGATCCGCGAAATGAAGCCGCTGGGGGAGTAGAGGTCGACCAGACCTTTTCTCCTGCTTGAAAGGACGATTCAACAGCCTACTTAGTCCACGAACAGACGGCCCCGAGACCGCATGAAGCGATGAGCATGGCTCATCAATCTCACCTCGCATCAAGATCCTCCTGCACACCCCTCAAGACACTGCGCTTGACTGATTGATGAGCGCTGTTCATCGACGCATCTCGTTTCCCCCCGGTATTCATCGCCGCCGGTGTTGGTTAGCGTGCACTGCATCAGATCTATTCAAACGTGATGTTGAGGAATGTATTGATGAGTTTTTCATTTGAAAATCAGGTCGCACTCGTCACCGGTGCCGCCTCCGGTATCGGATTGGCGACAGCCAAGGCCTTTGCCCAGGCCGGTGCGTCGGTCGCTTTGGCGGACGTGAACGGGGAGGCGGCGCGGGCTGCCGCCGAGGAATTGGTTCGCGCCGGTTTTAAGGCCATTGGCATCCGTTGTGATGTCGCCGACGTCGATCAGGTCGAGGCCATGGTCAAGGAGACCGTCGCCACCTTCGGGCGTCTGGACGCAGCGTTCAACAATGCCGGCATTCAAAACATCCTGGCGGAAATGGCTGACGCTACCGTCGACGATTACGACAAAGTCATGTCGGTCAATCTTCGTGGCGTGTGGAGCTGCATGAAGTTTGAGTTACTGCACATGCGCCGGCAGGGCAGCGGAACCATCGTCAACTGCTCGTCTCTCGGTGGGTTGGTGGGCGGCGCCGAGCGGGCCAACTATCACGCCGCCAAGCACGGCGTCATTGGCCTGACCAAAAGCGCAGCGCTTGAATATGCGGCGCGCAACATTCGGGTCAATGCCGTGTGCCCCGGGCTGATCTGGACGCCGATGGCCGATCAGATGGTCGCCGCAGGTCAGGGCGAAGCGCTTGAGGCGATGGTCAAGAGTGTGCCGATGGGCCGCCATGGCCGACCTGAAGAAATTGCCGATGCCGTCCTGTGGCTGAGCAGCAACACCTCAAGCTTTGTCACCGGCCAGTCGATTTCCGTCGATGGCGGATTCGTCATGCGTTAAGCAAGGGCGGGTGCCCCACCGAGGTTGGGCGCGCCAGGAAGCGGCTTCGGCTTGAATGAATTGTCCGGCCGCGTCCTCGTGGTAGGTGCCATCGGAATGCCTGGCCCAACCAGATTTGTAGATTCCGGTGGTGCTTAAGCTCTACAGATCAGCTCTCAGCGGAAACAACTGAGTCATCACTGGACTCGGCTGCCAGTTTCAATCGGTCAGCTTTACTAACGTATTTAGTCTTGCTTTGCGGTGCCAATTTGGCACTCGCCTTTTTGGCTTTAGCCTTAAATAACTGCTGTAGTTTTTTTGACGATTCATGTCTTTCTGCTCAGCGTGTAAAAGCCTGGATGATATCAGCTCGAAGATTAAATCCCAGAAAGACAATGATGGGCTCGTCCCCCAAAATCCTCACCTCATGGAATAAACCGATACCCAACCCCCGTCTCCGTCACCAGATGCCGCGGCTGGGAAGGGTCCACCTCGACCTTCTTGCGCAACCCACCCATAAACACCCGCAGATATGGCGTATCGGTGGTATGCGATGGCCCCCACACCGCTTTCAATAGTTGCAAATGCGTCAGCACCCGATTCGGATGCGAGCAAAGGTGCACCAGCAACCGATACTCCAGCGGCGTCAGATGCAGCGGTGCACCAGAGCGTTCCACCACGCGCCGTTCGATATCGATGCGCACCTCGCCGAAGCTCAGCACGGAATTGTTGTCGGCATCTTTCGCCTGCCGCCGCAGCAGCGCGCGGACTCGGGCGAGCAGTTCGCCGGTACCAAACGGCTTCACCAGATAGTCGTCAGCGCCGGTGTCGAGGGCGAGGATTTTGTCTGATTCACTACCTCGGGCAGACAGCACGATGATCGGCACCGGCGACCAGCTGCGCACATCGCGGATCAGGTCGATGCCGTCGCCGTCGGGCAGGCCGAGGTCGAGGATGATCAGGTCGGGGCGGCGCGTACCTGCGTCGATGAGGCCGCGGTGAAAGGTGTCGGCTTCATGCACTTCCAGGCCTTCGGTTTGCAGGGCCATGCGCACGAAGCGGCGGATTTCCTTTTCGTCCTCGATGATCAGGACGTGCGGCACTGATTCGCTCATGGCTGTTCCTCGTCAGTTTGCTGGGCAAAGGGTTCGATGACGGGAGGCGTTTCACGGGGCAGACGTAACGTGAAGCAGGCACCGCCCTCGGGCCGGGTGACGCCGGTGATGGTCCCGTCATGCGCCTGGGCAATGGCCCGGCAGATGGCCAGGCCGAGGCCGACGCCGGGGATCGAGCTTTCCTTTTTGCCGCGCATGAATTTGTTGAAGATCGCCTCTTCGTGACCGTGGGGTAGCCCCGGGCCTTCATCGGCGACCCACACCTCGAAATGGTCCGGCGTGGCTCTGGCGCCGAGGTCGAGGGTGGTGGCGGGCGGGGTGTATTTGACGGCGTTTTCGATCAGGTTGATCAGGATGCGTTCGATCAGCACCGCGTCGATGCGCACCGGCGGCAAGTCATCCTCCAGCATGACGTGCACCGAACGCCCGCCGAGTATCGGCTGTACCGCTCGCAGGGCGCTGCCCACCACGTCTTCGATGGGTTGCCACTGACGATTCAACACCACTTTGCCGGACTCCAGCCGCGCCATGTCCAGCAGGTTATTGACCAGCGTGTTCATGCGCAGCGCCGATTCACCCACGGCCGCGGCGATCTCGGCGGCTTCGCCGGTCAAGGGCGGCTTGGTCAATTTAAGCGCTTCGGCGAGCCCGACCATCACTGACAGCGGAGTGCGCAGGTCGTGGGAGATGGCCGAGAGCAGTGAGTTGCGCAACCGCTCGGATTCCATTTGCACCGTCGTGTCCTGGGCCACGTTGATGTAGTGGATTCGCTCAAGGGAGATGGCCAGCAACGAGGCGCAGGTGTCGAGCAGGCGCCGCTGTTCCGGCACCACCAGTCGAGTGGTGTCGCGGGGCTGCACGGCGAGTATTCCGCGCACCCGCATCGGCGCGGACAAGGGCAAGTACAGCGTGGTGCTGGAGGGCAGGGTGTCGGTGCCGTAGCCGGCCGGTTCGGTTTTATCGAACGACCACTGGGCAATGGCGAGATCGATTTGCGGCGCATCGCCGGTGACCATCGGCGCCAGCAGTTTGTTGTTGTCATCGGCCACCAGCAAGGCTGATCGGGCGCCAAATTCGGCGCTCAGGAACTGTGCGCTGATCTCGGCCACCTGTTCAGTCATCAGCGCGGCAGATAACAAGCGCGACATGTCGTACAGCGCGCGCATGCGGTCTTCGCGCCGTTGCGCGACCCGCGCCTGGTACGTCAGGCCGGCGGTCATTTGCCCGATGACCAGCGCGACCACCAACATGACGCTGAAGGTCACCAGGTACTGGACATCGGCAAAGGCGAAGGAAAAACGTGGCGAGACAAAGAAAAAGTCGAAGGATCCGACCGACACGAACGCCGCCAACACCGCCGGGCCACGGCCGAAGCGCACCGCGACGGCGACCACCGCCAGCAGGAACAGCATGACGATGTTGGCCTGTTCAAGCACGCCCAACAGTGGCAGCGCAATCAGGGTCGTCGCTGCGCAGAGTGCCGCGCTCCACAGATAGGCGGGCCAGAGAATCGGACTTTCGCGGGTTTCGGATTTGCTTTCGGGGCGTGGGTTGCCCGACGGCAGCGAGACTTGAATCACATCCAGATCTGCGCCCAGCGCGCCAATCCGGTCGGCCAGCACCTGACGCCAGAACCTGCGTCGTGGCTGCTCGTCACGCCCCAGTACAACCTTGGACAGATTGTGCTGGCGTGCGTACTTGACCAGCGCTTCGGCAATGTCCTGACCTGCCAGGGTGGAGATCTGCGCCCCCATGTCCTGAGCCAGTTTCAGCGTCGCCAACACCCGGCGCCGCTTGGCTTCGGGCAGGCGCTGCAAGGCCGGGGTTTCCACATACACGGCGTGCCACGGCACACTGAGCTGGGCGGCGAGGCGAGCGGTGGAACGCACGGTTTTTTCCGCCTGTTCATGAGGGCCGATGCAGGCGAGTAATGAGTCACGGGTGCCCCAGACCGGTTTCACCGCGCTGCTTTGGCGGTACTGCAACATGTCGCTGTCGACCCGGTCCGCGGTGCGCCGCAGTGCCAGTTCGCGCAGGGCAATCAGGTTGCCTTTGCGGAAGAAGTTCTGCACTGCGCGCTCGGCCTGTTGCGCCAGATAGACCTTGCCTTCCTTCAAACGCTGCAACAGGTCATCGGGTGGCAGGTCGACGATGACCACTTCATCGGCGTTGTCGAACACGTGGTCGGGCACGGTCTCCCAGACGCGAATCCCGGTGATGCCACCGACAATATCGTTCAGGCTTTCCAGGTGCTGGACGTTCATCGTCGACCAGACATCGATCCCGGCGCTGAGCAATTCTTCCACGTCTTGCCAGCGTTTCGGGTGCCGGGAGCCAACGGCATTGGAGTGCGCCAGTTCGTCAATCAGGATCAGGCTCGGCGCGCGCGTGAGTGCGGTGTCCAGATCAAATTCGGTCACGGTGCGCAGTTTGTCGACGACAGGCTTGAGCGGCAGTAATTCGAGGCCTGCGGTCAACGCCTGGGTTTCGCTGCGACCGTGGGTTTCGATCACGCCGATCAGCACGTTGATGTTTTGCAGTTTCGCGGTGTGGGCGGCTGCGAGCATGGCGTAGGTCTTGCCGACCCCGGCACTGGCGCCGAAGAAAATCTTCAGTCGCCCGCGTTTGGCTTGCGCTTCCTCTTCGCGAATCTGCGCCAGTAATTGGTCCGGGTCGGGACGTTGTTCGGCCATCAAGCTCACCGTGTGTGAGTTAGCGCTCAGTGGGTGGCGTCGAGTGCCAGGTTCAGCGCCAGCACGTTGACTCGGGGCTCGCCGATGAACCCGAGCAGCGTACCTTCAGCATACTCGCCGATCAGTTGACGAACCTGTTCGACCGGCAAGTTGCGCACCCGCGACACCCGGCCAGCCTGATACAACGCGGCCGCCACGCTGATATGCGGATCAAGACCACTGGCGGAACTGTAGACCAGGTCGGCGGGCACCGTGGCCGTGTTGCCCGGATCAGCCGCGTGCAGGGCGGTGATCCGGCCCTTGATCGCGTCCGCCAGTGCCGGGTTCGACGGGCCGAGGTTCGAGCCGCCCGAGGCCAGCGGGTTGTAGGGCATGGGGCTGGTGGCGGAAGGGCGGCTCCAGAAGTACTTCGGATCGCTGAAGCCTTGGCCGATCAGCCGTGAGCCGACGGTTTTGCCGTCTCTTTCAATCTGGCTGCCGGCGGCCTGATGGGGGAAGACCAGTCGGGCGATCCCGGTGGTGACCAGCGGATAGGCGAGTCCGGTGAGCAGTGACAATACAATCAACAGGGTCAACGCCGGACGCAACAGAGTGGCCATGACAGTGCTCCCTCAAACCAGACCGACAGCGGCCAGGGCCATGTCGATGATTTTGATGCCGATGAATGGAACGATGACCCCACCCAACCCATAGATCAACAGATTGCGCCGCAGCAGCAGGGCGGCACCGACCGGGCGGTATTTCACGCCTTTGAGCGCCAGGGGAATCAGGAAAATGATGATCAGCGCATTGAAAATCACCGCCGACAGCACCGCGGAATTCGGGCTGGTCAGGCCCATGATGTTCAGTGCTGCGAGCTGCGGATAAGTGGTGACGAACGCCGCCGGCACGATCGCGAAATACTTGGCGATGTCGTTGGCAATCGAGAACGTGGTCAGCGAGCCTCGGGTCATCAGCATCTGTTTGCCGGTTTCCACCACCTCGATCAGCTTCGTCGGGTTGCTGTCGAGGTCGACCATGTTCCCGGCTTCTTTTGCAGCCTGGGTACCCGAGTTCATCGCCACCGCGACATCCGCTTGAGCCAGTGCCGGCGCATCGTTGGTGCCGTCGCCGGTCATTGCCACCAACCGGCCTTCGGCCTGGTAGCGGCGAATCAGTTCGAGTTTTTGCTCCGGCGTGGCTTCCGCCAGGAAATCATCGACACCCGCCTCGGCGGCGATAGCCGCAGCGGTGACCCGGTTGTCGCCGGTGACCATGACGGTTTTGATCCCCATGCGCCGCAGTTCGACGAAACGTTCCTTGATCCCGCCTTTGACGATGTCCTTGAGTTCGATTACGCCCAGCACTTTAGCGCCGTCGGCGACCACCAGCGGCGTGCTGCCCCGGCGCGCGACTTCCTCGACGAGGGTTTGCACCGCCTCCGGGAAGTGGCCGCCCAGGCTTTGCACATGCCGCAGGATCGCTTCGCCCGCACCTTTGCGCAGTTGGCGAGTGCCCATGTCGACGCCGCTCATGCGGGTCAGCGCGGAAAAGTGCACGAAGTGTGCGTCGAGGGCGGCGATGTCGCGTTCGCGCAAGTTGAAGCGTTGTTTGGCCAGCACCACGATGCTGCGGCCTTCAGGGGTTTCGTCGGCCAGGGAGGCGAGTTGTGCCACGTCCACCAGCTCCGCTTCCTTGACCCCCGGCGCCGGTAGAAAAGCCGAGGCGTGACGGTTGCCGAGGGTGATGGTCCCGGTCTTGTCGAGCAGCAGAACGTCCACATCACCGGCAGCCTCCACGGCACGACCGGAGGTGGCGATGACGTTGGCTTCCATCATCCGGCTCATGCCCGCCACACCGACCGCCGACAGCAGACCGGCAATCGTGGTGGGAATCAGGCAGACCAGCAGCGAAATCAACACGGTAATCGAAACCGGCGTGCCGGCCTGGGCCACCGCGACTCCGAACAGCGAGAAGGGCAGCAGTGTCACCGTCACGCCGAGGAATACGATGGTCAAAGCAACCAGCAGGATGGAAAGGGCGATTTCATTCGGGGTTTTTGCCGTTTGGCGTTCTCGACCATGGCGATCATGCGGTCGACGAAGGTCTCGCCGGGGTTGGTGGTCACCCGCACCACGATCCAGTCCGAGAGCACGCGGGTGCCACCGGTCACGGCGGAAAAGTCGCCGCCACATTCGCGGATCACCGGGGCCGACTCGCCGGTAATCGCAGACTCATCCACCGACGCGGCGCCTTCGATCACTTCACCGTCGGCGGGGATGATCGAGTCGCCCAGGTCGCCGGCCTCGACCACCACCACATCGCCTTTGCACAAACCGCTTGATTGCGCCAATTGCCACTCGGAACCGTAGTGCGGTTCGCGCAGTTTCTTCGCCCAGGTTTCCTTTTTCAGGTCCCGCAGCGAGGCCGCTTGCGCTTTGCTGCGGCCCTCGGCCAGGGCCTCGGCGAAGTTGGCGAACAGCACCGTGAACCACAGCCACAAGGCAATCGCGAGAATGAACCCGGCGCTGGCCTCACCCTGGCCACGCAGGGCCTGGACCCACAGGGCGCTGGTGATGATCGCACCGATGTAGACGACGAACATCACCGGGTTGCGCCACTGGATCCGCGGGCTGAGTTTGCGTACAGAATCGACCATGGCCGGTGTTATCAGTTTTGGGTCGAACAAGGAGAACGCTTGGCGTGTCATGTTCGTGGTCTCACTTGATCAGGATTAGGTGTTCGACGACGGGACCGAGCGCGAGCGCCGGCACGTAGTTCAGCAAACCGACCAGCAACACCGTTCCGATCAACAACACCACGAACAGCATGCCGTGGGTCGGCATCGTGCCGCCGGTGACCGCCAGGCGTTTCTTCGCCGCCAGGCTGCCGGCGACGGCGAGCACCGGGACGATCACGCCAAAGCGGCCGAACCAGGCGACGATTGCCAGCATCGTGTTGTAGAACGGGGTGTTGGCCGACAACCCGGCGAAGGCACTGCCGTTGTTGTTGGCCGCCGAGGTGAACGCGTAGAGAATTTCCGAAAAGCCATGGGCGCCGGGGTTGGCGATCCCCAGCCGGCCGGCCTCGGCCATGACCGCGATGGCGGTCCCGAACAGCACCAGCAGCGGCGTCACCAGAATCGCGATGGCGACCATTTTCATCTCGTAGGCTTCGATTTTTTTGCCCAGGTATTCAGGTGTCCGCCCGATCATCAAACCGGCGATAAACACCGCCAGGATCGCGAATATCAGCATCCCGTAAAGGCCCGAGCCGGTGCCGCCGAACACCACTTCACCCAGTTGCATCAGCACCAGCGGCACCGCGCCGCCCAGTGGGGTAAACGAATCGTGCATCGCATTGACTGCGCCGCAGGACGCCGCCGTGGTCACTGCCGCGAACAGGCTGGAGGCGCTGATGCCGAAACGCAGCTCCTTGCCTTCCATGTTGCCCGCCGCCGTGTCGATGCCCAGCGCTGAAAACTGTGGATTGCCGAGTTGTTCGTAGTGGGTGACGGCGACAACAGCGATCACGAAGATGATCGTCATCGTCGCCAGCAGCGCCCAGCCCTGGCGGATGTCTCCGACGACGTGGCCGAAGACGAAGCACAGCGCGGTCGGAATCAGGAAGATCGCGATCAGTTGAAAGAAATTGCTCAGCGCGGTCGGGTTCTCGTAAGGGTGCGCCGAGTTGGCATTGAAGAAACCGCCGCCATTGGTGCCGAGCATCTTGATCGCTTCTTGCGAGGCGACCGGGCCCATGGCGATGGTCTGCTTGTCGGTGCTGGCGGCCACGGTGACCGGGCTGCCCTGGGCGTCGAGCTTCGGTTGGCCGGCGTCATTGAGGACCGGGGCCTGATACTGCATGACCTCCATCGTCGTGACGTCCTTGTAGGGGGCAAGGTTCTGGATCGCGCCCTGGCTGACGAAGAACAGTGCGAAGATCAACGACAGCGGCAGCAACACCCACAATGTGATGCGGGTGAGGTCGGTCCAGGCATTGCCGATGCTGGTTGCACTGTGGCGGGCGAACCCGCGGATCAGGGCCACGGCCACCACGATGCCGGTGGCCGCCGACAGGAAGTTCTGCACGGTCAGCGCGAGCATTTGCGTCAGGTAGCTCATCGTCGATTCGCCGCTATAACCTTGCCAGTCGGTGTTGGTGACAAAGGCGGTGGCGGTGTTGAACGAAGAGTCCGGCGTCACGGCGCCGAAGCCTTGCGGGTTGAACGGCAACAGCCCTTGCAAACGTTGCAGTGCGTAGACGAACAACAGACCTAACGCGTTGAACAGGATCAGGGCGAGGGCGTACTGCAACCAGCTCATCTGGGTTTCAGGTTTGACGCCGGCCAGCCGATACAGCGGCGACTCGATGCGCGCACCGAAGGCAAACCGACCTTCCATTACCGTGGTCAGCCACCGCCCGAGCGGCCAGGCCAGCAAACCCAGCGCCAGCAAAAAGGCCCCGAGCAGGACCCAGGCTTGAGTCGTCATAGGAAGTCCTCCGGAAAAAACAGCGCGGCGACCAGGTACACCAGCAACCCGGCCGCGATGATCCCGCCGAACAGATAAAAGCCCGTCATGACCGTCTCCTGTTGAGCGCCGCACAGCCAAGTGCCAGGCCGATCAGGCTGATGAAAAACACTGCACCGAGTATTAGAAAAATGAAGTCCATGGCGTTTCCTCCCGCTTATGAGCAAAGCCTAGAGGGACGCTTGGTAAGTTGTTATCAGGATTGGGGGCGGGGGAATAAAGATCTTATAAAGGTCATGACAGGAGCAACGCTCAAAGAGTTGAGCGCTGCATTCCTTGTGGGAGCGAGCCTGCTCGCGATGACGGTCGTACATTCAAAACTTGTGTTGCCTGTCAGTCAGCTATCGCGAGCAAGTCGAATCGTTGCACCGCCGCTCCCACAGGTTGTACTTCTTGACTGATTGGTATTGGGGCAAGTCCTCCAGACACAGTGTTTGCGCATGGCATTACAAGAATGGCTGGGCGCACACCTCTCGAATGCACCCGCGCAACCAGCGATGTGCCGGGTCGGCATCCAGTCGAGGGTGCCAGAGCAATGACACCGTGATCGGCGGGATGGCAACCGGAAGGGCAAAACTGTGCAGGCCGGCGCGCAGGCTGGCGGTATGTCGCTCGGGCACGCTGGCGACCAGGTCGCAGGCCCGAACGAGCGCCAGGGCGGTCGAAAAGCCGCCGACGATGGTGACGATCTCTCGTTCCAGTCCGAGTGCATTCAAGGCGTCATCAATGGCCGTCGGCCCTTTCTCCGGGCCCCGTCGCGATACGCCGATATGCCGGCCGGCGGCATAGCGGGCAGGGGTGGTTTCGCCCTGGCTCAGTGGGTGCTCCAGGCGCACGACACCGATAAAACGGTCCCTGAACAGTGCCTGTGCCCGGACTTCCGGCGCCATCGAACTGCCGACCACGCCGGTTTCCATGTCGACACTCCCGTCGCGCAGTGGCGTGCTGTCCTTGTTCGGCTTTTGCACAAACAGCAGCCGCACGCCCGGCGCTTCTTCGCTGACACGGGCAAGCAGGTCCGGGCCGAACGTCTCCACAAAACCGTCGCTGGTGCGCAGGGTGAAGGTGCGCACCAGTTGTTTTGGATTGAGTTGTTCGACCGGGCGCAAAACCGCCTCGGCGTCCTGGACCAACTGACTGACCCGCTCGCGCAGTTCAAGTGCGCGGGGCGTGGGTACGAGGCCGCGACCGGCCCTGACCAGCAGCGGATCGCCGGTCGTTTCACGCAAGCGCGCCAAGGCCCGGCTCATCGCCGACGGGCTCAAGTGCAGTCGCCGGGCGGCGCGCGTGACACTGCCTTCTGCGAGCAGAACATCCAGGGTAATAAGCAAGTTGAGATCGGGCATCGGCATGTTTCGACGGTAGCACAAGCGTGATCGGGGCATGGCGTCAAACGCACAAGTAATGTGCAAACAGTGCGTCTTCCGCCTTGCCAGGCAACGCCGTAGGCTTTTTAAAGCCCCGTTTCGGGAGCTGCCAGACAAGGAGCTCACCCCATGATCAGTCCCAATCAGACCATCGCCGCGCAGTGGACGCCATCGGTTCGCCGGGTGCTCGCCAGCCTGTCGTTGTCGATGTTGCTGTCGTCCCTCGGCACCAGCATCGCCAATGTCGGCTTGCCGGCCCTGGCCCTGGCGTTCGGCGCGTCCTTTCAAGCCGTGCAGTGGATCGTCCTCGCCTATCTACTGGCCATTACCACGTTGATTGTCAGCGTCGGACGGCTCGGTGACCTCATCGGCCGTCGTCGGTTGCTGCTGGTCGGCATCGTTGTGTTTACCCTGGCTTCGGCCTTGTGCGGCCTGGCACCGAAGCTCTCGCTGTTGATTGCCGCCCGGGCGGTACAGGGCCTGGGCGCAGCGATCATGATGGCGCTGACCATGGCGTTTATCGGTGAGACGGTGCCGAAGGCCAGGACCGGCAGCGCCATGGGACTGCTCGGGACGATGTCGGCCATTGGCACCGCGCTCGGTCCATCCCTGGGCGGTGTGCTGATCGGCGGATTCGGTTGGCAGGCGATTTTCCTGATCAACGTGCCGCTGGGGATCCTGACGTTCGTGCTCGCGTACCTTTATCTGCCGGCTGATCGGCGGCAGCCGAAGACCGCGGGTTACGGTTTCGATCCTCTGGGCACGCTGTTGCTGGCGCTGACGCTCGCGGCCTATGCACTCGCCATGACCCTGGGCCGCGGCAGTTTCGGTGCATTCAACGTGGCGTTGCTACTGGCGGCGGTCTTCGCTGGCGGGCTCTTCGTTTTCGTCGAGGCGAGGGTGCCATCGCCGCTGATTCGTTTGGCGATGTTCCGTGATGTTTCGCTGTGCGGCAGTCTCGCCATGAACCTGTTTGTTTCGACGGTGATGATGGCGACGCTGGTGGTCGGGCCGTTCTACCTGTCTCGTGGCTTGGGGCTCAACCTGGCCGTCGTCGGTGGGGTGATGTCGATCGGCCCGGTCATCTCGGCCCTCAGCGGTTTTCCGGCGGGGCGTGTGGTTGACCGTTTCGCTGCGCCGATCATCGTCATCGTCGGGCTGATCATGATGGCGGCGGGTTGCGTGGCGCTTTCCGTTCTCCCGGCCGTGTTCGGCCTGGCGGGGTACGTTGCGGCCATCGTCATCTTGACCCCGGGTTATCAGTTGTTCCAGGCAGCCAACAACACGAGCGTGATGCTGGACCTGCCTTCGCAGCAGCGGGGGTGATGTCCGGCCTGCTCAGCCTGTCACGCAATCTCGGGCTGATCACCGGCGCCTCCGTGATCGGCGCGGTGTTTGCCCTCGCTTCAGCGGCGACGGACCTGGCGACGACGGTCCCCGAAGCCGTCGCCACCGGTATGCGCATTACGTTTGCAGTAGCCGCCGTGCTGCTCGTCGTAGCGCTCGCCATCGCTTTGGCAAGCCGTGACCGCAGGGGTGTGGCCACGGCGTCCTGATCGTGCCTCAGCCCCAGACTTTGCCGAGCTCATCCAGACCGGATTTTTGAAGATCCTGCGGGCTCATGGCGATGCGGAATTTGCAGTTGGCCTGGAAGTTGAGGAAAAACGGTTCGGCAAAACGCGGGATATCGGAAGCGTCCTGCATGTCGATCAGGAAAATCCCGCCGCGCCTGCCATCCTGCTCCGTGAAGTAAGCCGTCTCGGGTTTGATGCTTTCCAGCACCCGCTCCATGATTTCGCCGACTTTGCCGGCTCGGACCAGCGTGTTGAAAGGTTCGTGGGGGAACTCGACCGTCAGTAGCATTTTCATTGTTTGATGCTCGGTTGAAGTGGCTGCTCCCTATCAGGATCTCTGCTCCAGTGTGGGTTAAGAATAGCCAAGCATTGTGGCAGCCTCGGGCCGGGTTACGGACGGTAGCGCCTGGATTGACGATCAGTTTGTTGTGCGATACAACTAAATGATCATTTTCTGCGAGGTGCACGCCGTGACCGCCCCCATTTGATTAACCACGTTCGCTCGGCGTCGCGTCTGATGGTGCGCGAACTGGGGTTCATGCAGGCCACGCTGGCGGCGACGGACTATCCGCCGTCCTCCGTGCACACCCTCGTGGAGCTGGGTCGCCGCGATTCGCTGACGGCCGTGGAACTGGTGGCGCTGCTGGGCCTGGAAAAATCCAGCGTCAGCCGTATGGTGCGCAAACTCATCGAGGCGGGCGAGATCGAAGAAGTGCCGAATGAGCAGGATGCACGCTCGAAAAAACTGCAGCTGACTGCGCAGGGCCGACAGACGGTGTGCGCGGTGGATGCGTTCGCCACCCGGCGGGTCGGCGCAGCCATGGCTCACTTGACCGAGGCGCAACAACGGACAGTGAGCGAAGGCCTCGGCCACTATGCCGCAGCGCTGCACACCGAGCGACTCGGTACAGGGCCAACGCCCCCGGCACCGTTGGACATTGCACGAGGCTACCGCCCCGGCATCATCGGGCGCATGGTGGAAATGCATGCCTGCTATTACGCCAAACACGCGAGCTTCGGTCAGCCGTTCGAAAGCCTGGTGGCCTCCGACATGGCCGAACTGATGGGCCGCCTGCACAACCCGCGCAACGAGGTGTGGGTCGCGCTGGACGGCGAGCGCATCGTCGGTTCGATTGCCATTGACGGCGAAGGCGAGGGTGGCGACGCGGTGCTGCGTTGTTTCATTCTGGATGACCGCGCGCGGGGCAAAGGTGCCGGCAAACGCTTGCTGGCTGAAGCGATGAAGTTCTGCGACGAATGCGGCTTTCGGGCAACGCGACTGTGGACGTTCAAAGGCCTGGATGCGGCGCGCAAACTGTATGAAGACGTGGGTTTCACGTTGGAGCAGGAGCAAGAAGGGGAGCACTGGGGTGGACGGATTATCGGCCAATGGTTTGTTCGGCCAGGGCCGGTCAATATTTCAGCGTGAACACGCAAAAGCCCGGGAGCCCAACGCTCCCGGGCTTTTTCATGCGTTGTTACTCAGCGGCGATCCAGCCACACCGTCTGTGCGTTGCAGAATTCGCGAACACCAAAGTGCGACAGCTCACGGCCAAATCCGCTTCTCTTTACACCGCCAAAAGTGACACGTGGGTCGCTGGCGCAGTAGCCATTGATAAATACCCCGCCGGTTTCAAGCTCATCGGCCATCTGCCTGGCCAGTTCGAGATTGCGGGTGTAGATCGTTGACGCCAGCCCGAACTCACTGTCATTGGCCAGCGCCAAGGCATGGGCGGCATCGCGAGCGGTAATGATCGACGCGACCGGGCCAAACAGTTCCTGTTTGAACGAAGTCATCTGGTCGGTCACGTTGCTGAACACGGTCGGCTCATAGTAGTTGCCGGGGCCTTCAGCCTGCTTGCCGCCAAGCAACAGCGTCGCGCCTTCTTCCAGTGTGTCGCGGACCTGTTGGTCCAGTTCGTCACGCAGATCAAAACGCGCCATCGGGCCGATGTAGGTCTCGCTGGACAACGGATCACCGACCACGAGCTGGCGAGTCGCTTCGACAAACTTGCGGGTGAATTCCTCGACAACGCCTTGCTCGACGATCAAGCGCTTGGCCGCCGCGCAGACTTGCCCGGTGTTCTGGTAACGGCCAATCACCGCCGCTTTGACAGCGTCGTCGAGGTCGGCATCGTTGAGCACAATGAACGGATCGGAGCCGCCGAGTTCCAGCACGCATTTCTTCAGCGCAGCACCGGCCTGAGCGCCGATGGCGATACCGGCTCGCACGCTGCCGGTGAGGGTCACGGCGGCGATGCGTGGGTCGGTGATCGCTGTGGAAACGCCGTCCGGCGTGACGTTAATCACTTCAAACACACCGTCGACGAAACCGGCGCGCTGGATCGCATCGCGCAGCAGATAGGCGCAGCCCATCACGTTTGGCGCGTGCTTGAGGACGTAGGTGTTGCCGGCGATCAACGCCGGAACCGCACCGCGCAGTACCTGCCAGATCGGGAAGTTCCACGGCATCACGGCGAGAATCGGGCCCAGCGGGCGGTATTCAATGCGAGCCTTGCCACCTTCAACCAGCGTTGGCTCGGCGTTCAGCATGGCGGGGCCGTGTGCGGCGTACCACTCGCAAAGTTGCGCGCACTTTTCGATTTCACCGCGGGCCTGGGTGACGGGCTTGCCCATTTCCAGGGTGATCATGCGCGCCAGTTTTGGCGCATCGTCGCGCAGTGCCTGGGCCAGGGCGACCAGCGATTGTGCGCGCTGCTCTACTGGCGTCCGACGCCAGACAGCAAACCCGGCGGCGGCCCGGGCGAGGGCGGCGTCCAGAGCCTCTGCGGATTCGAACGGGTAGTGGCCGATCGGCTCGCCATTGGCGGGGTTGATCGAAATGGCATGGGTGAGACTGGAAACCTGGGTCATGGCACCGTCCTTCTGGGTGGGTATGCGCTCAGGTTACGGGGGTGGTTGTTTTCTGGAAACTGAATAATACTGAGCATATCGTTCACGTTTGGAGAATGACTTGGATCTGGTCCAGCTCGAGATTTTCAAAGCGGTTGCCGAACACGGCAGCATCAGTGTGGCCGCTCAGCACATCCACCGGGTGCCGTCGAACCTGACAACGCGGATCAAGCAACTGGAGCAGGATCTGGGCGTCGACCTGTTTATCCGCGAGAAAAGCCGTTTGCGCCTGTCGCCGGCCGGTTGGAGTTTTCTTGATTACGCCCGGCGCATTCTCGATCTGGTCCAGGAGGCCCGGGCTACCGTGGCTGGCGAAGAGCCGCAAGGGTCTTTCCCATTGGGTTCGCTGGAAAGCACGGCGGCAGTGCGGATTCCCGAGTTGTTGGCCGCCTATAACCAGAAGTACGCCAAGGTCGAACTGGACCTGTCTACCGGGCCTTCCGGCACCATGATCGACGGCGTGCTCTCCGGCCGATTGGCCGCCGCGTTCGTCGACGGCCCGGTGCTGCACCCGGCACTGGAAGGCGTGCCGGCGTTCGAGGAGGAGATGGTGGTGATCGCACCGCTCAACCACGCCCCGATCCAGCGTGCCCGGACGTCAACGGCGAGAACATTTATGCCTTCCGCTCCAATTGCTCGTACCGACACCACTTCGAGAGCTGGTTCAGCAAGGACGCGTCGGTGCCCGGCAAGATTTTCGAAATGGAGTCCTATCACGGCATGCTTGCCTGCGTCAGCGCCGGTGCCGGCCTGGCGCTGATGCCCCGCAGCATGCTGGAAAGCATGCCCGGCTGTACTACGGTGAGCATCTGGCCGCTGTCGGAATCGTTCCGTTACTTGCGCACCTGGCTGGTGTGGCGCCGGGGCACGGTGTCGCAAAGCCTGACCATGTTTGTGCGTTTGCTGGAAGAGCGGGGCGTCGTACATGAAGAAATCTGAACGTCGCCAATAAGTAATACCAATTGGCCACTACCTCCGCTAGAGTATGCGCCGCCCGAGAGCTGGATCCCGGGCGTTTTCTAATGGAGTTACACCGTGAATTACCTCAGTAAAGTGGTTGCCGTCGTCCTGTTCGGTCTGATTCTGGCGGGTTGCACCGGCGCCCCGATGAAAACCCAGCACTACGACAGCAGCCAGTACACCGTTCTGGGCCACAGTGAAGCAAGCGCCACGGGCCTGTTGCTGTTTGGCGTCATCCCGATCAAGCAGAACAGCCGTTTTGTTCGCGCTCAAGACGCGGCGATCCAGGCCAAGGGCGGCGACGCGATGATCAACACCCAAGTGCAGGAAAACTGGTTCTGGGCCTGGGTCCTGACCGGTTACACCACCAAGGTTTCCGGTGACGTGGTCAAGTTGAAAAACGTTCAGTAAGCGCTATGCTTCGCCGTCTGGCGAGCCGCCCTGAAACGCGCAAAAGCCCGGTTTAGCCGGGCTTTTCAGTTTCTGGAGTTTGTCCGCGCGTACCGTCATCGGGACGGATCGATTTTCCATTTTGGGTCTGTTTGAACGTGAACTGGGATGACCTGAAGGTTTTTACCTTCGTCGCAAAATCAAACAACAGTCTTCAGGCAGGCGGCTGATCCGCCGTGCACAGCTCCCCGGTGGCGCGGATCAGTGCCAGTTCATGCAGGCGATCCTGGGGCAGGTTGGCGCGGGCCTTTGTCAGCCAGTTTGCGCAATGCGGGTCTTTGCTGAAGGGCAGGAAGTCGGCGTATTGCTGCAACAGGCGGTTCTGCAACTCATCCAGGCGGGGGCGGATTTGGTTGGCGAGGTCCGGGCGTGGCGTGTCGGGCGCCTTGCCGGCGGCGCGCCATTTGGCCAGCAATCCGTATTGCACCAGTTTGTTGGCTTCGATTTGCGCGGCGAGCAATTGGCCGACGGCTTGCGGGTCGAGTTGGCGCTCCGTGGCCAGCGCCTTGGCGTTGGCGATGACTTGCGCTTCCCGGGCACTGTCCTGGATCGGTTTGCCGCTGTCCCACTTGGTCAGCGCCACCAGGTCGGCAATGTTCAGGCGTTCATTCAGGGTCACCAGCAAGGGTTTCAAGGCTTCGGGTGCCGGGGAAGGCGTGGCGGCCTGTGCGTTGGCGACGAACCAGACAAGTGCGGCGCAACCGAGCAAACGTTGCGGCAGGCGTAACGGGGTGAACATAGGCAAAACCTCTTTCGCGAGTTACTGGGACAAGGCAACGCTTGCAGGCCAGGTAATGGCTTGCGCGACGATCACATGTTCGCCATTGAACGTGGCGGCGGGGAGCCATGCAACACGTAGCCCATGTTCAAGGCTTCGCTGACGCGATGGCAGAAGGCGGCGTCATCGCGGCCCGTCAGTAGCCGGTAAACGGGCAGGCCGTCAGGCGGTAAGGTCATAAGCCGATATCCTCAGGGTTTAATCAATCGCAATGCCGGGGCGCATCAATTTAGCACCCGCTGACACGAAAAATCCCGCCCTTGGCAGGTCTCTGGATTTTCAAGTAGTATACGTTTCATATGCATTTCATATCGGGTGTTGTTGTGGGAATCGTAAAAATTTCAGAAGCCATGCACGAGAACTTGCGCGTCGCCAGCAATGCGCTGAGTCGCTCGATCAATGCCCAGGCCGAGCACTGGATGCGCATCGGGATGCTCGCGGAATTGCTCCCCGATCTGGACCACAGCGACATCTGCCGCTTGCTGATTCGCGCCGAAAAGGTTGGTGGCCTTGATTTGCAACAGGTGTGCGCTCTCGCCGAAGGTTCCCAAGTCACCCAGGTTCACGTCGCACAAGGAGCTGAACAATGAGTCGGGCAATGAAGGCCAGCGTCGTGATCAACAGCCGGGAACAAATCGCCCAGTCCGGCGTGGCGGGCAAGTTGGCGGCCGAGGTGCTGGCGATGATCACGCCCCACGTCAAGGCCGGGGTCACCACCGACGAACTCGACCGGCTCTGCCACGACTATATCGTCAACGTACAGAAAGCCATTCCCGGCAATGTCGGCTATCACGGCTTTCCGAAAACGGTCTGCGCCTCGGTCAACGAGGTGGTCTGTCATGGCATTCCGTCGTCCAGGATCCTGAACGACGGCGACATCATCAACATCGATATTGCAGTGGTCAAGGACGGTTGGTTCGGCGACACCAGCCGCATGTACTTCGTCGGCGAACCAAGCCCCGAGGCGCGTCGCCTGGTGCAGACGACCTATGAAGCGATGTGCGCCGGCATCCGGCTGGTACGCCCCGGCGCAACCCTGGGCGACATTGGCCACGCGATTCAAAGCGTTGCCGAGCGCGACGGCTACAGCGTGGTGCGCGAGTACTGCGGGCATGGCATCGGCAAGATCTATCACGATGAACCGCAAGTCCTGCATTACGGCTTTCCGGGTCAGGGCCTGGTACTCAAAACCGGGATGATCTTCACCATCGAGCCGATGCTCAACGCCGGTAAACGCCATGTGAAAACCCTGGCCGATGCCTGGACAGTGGTCACCAAGGATCTTTCGCTTTCGGCGCAGTGGGAGCACATGGTGGCGGTCACCGATGACGGTTTTGAGGTGTTGACGTCCTGGCCTGATCAGGTCGAGGAATATCCTGCGCCATAAAGCATCAGGCAAAAAAAATGCCGCCGGTTAAGGCAGCAATAAAAAAACAGCACGCGCTGTGTATGGCCTGAGTATTGGCCTTGCAACGTTACACAATGATGACGATCAGTAGATCGGCGGCACGATCAGTTCCGGTGGCGTCGGGCTGCGGGAATAATCTTCCTGACGCACGCGCTGCGGCAACTCGATCACTGCGTGTTCCACCTCTTCATAGGGCATTTGCCCGAGCAGGTGATTGATGCAGTTGAGGCGCGCTTTCTTTTTGTCATCGGCTTGTACCACCCACCACGGCGCTTCGGCGATGTGGGTGCGTTCGAGCATGATTTCCTTGGCCTTGGTGTAGGCCTCCCAGCGCCGACGGGACTCCAGGTCCATGGGGCTGAGTTTCCATTGCTTGAGCGGGTCATGAATGCGGCTGAGAAAGCGCAGATGCTGTTCCTGGTCGGAAATCGAGAACCAGTATTTGATCAACTGAATACCCGAGCGGGCGAGCATCCGTTCGAACTCCGGCACGGTGCGGAAGAACTCTTCATATTGGTCGGCGTTGCAAAATCCCATGACTTGCTCGACCCCGGCGCGGTTGTACCAACTGCGGTCGAACAGGACGATTTCACCCGCTGCCGGCAGGTGCGAAACATATCGCTGGAAGTACCACTGGGTTTGTTCGCGGTCATTGGGTGCGGGCAGGGCGGCGACGCGGCAGACTCGCGGATTGAGCCGCTGGGTGATGCGTTTGATCACGCCACCCTTGCCGGCGGCATCGCGCCCTTCGAACAGAATTACCACTTTGGCGCCGGTCTTGACCACCCAGCTTTGCAGCTTCACCAGTTCGCCTTGCAGGCGGAACAGTTCGCTGAAATAGCGCCGTCTCTCTTCCTTCTCACTGCCGTCATTGACGTGACCGTCGAACAGCGCATCGAGGTCGTGTCCGTCCTCCAGCAGTTCCAGCTCCAGCTCTTCGTCATTGTGATCGATCAGCTCGCGATGGATCCGGTGCATCAGGGTGTCGTTGTTTGCAAGCATGGTCGGAGGCTCCCGTGGAAGGTGGCGCTGACGATGGTATTCCCGCAGGTATGACGAACTGGTGACGATCAAAGGTTTGTGCGCGGGAGGGCGGTGTCATCTTCGTGTCACCTAAGCCATGGCAAGCTCTTCGCAAACCGTCTTGAAGGCGGGCTGATGAAACTGCCAGGAATCCCCACCATGAAAGGCGACGCCTCTCTGTTTGCAGCCATTGACCTGGGGTCCAATGCGTTTCGCATGATGATTGGCCAGTCGGTCATGCGGAACCAGCAACGGGTGATCCAGGAAGTGAAAACCCTGCGTGAGCCGGTGCGTCTGGCTGAGGGGTTTCAGGGTGGGGCGCTGGACGAGTTGGCGCTGGATCGGGGCTGGCAGGCGCTGGCACGATTTGGCAAAAAGCTGCGTGGCTTCGAGTCGTGCCGAGTGCGGGCGGTGGCCACCAGTGCGGTCCGCGAAGCCGACAATGCGCAACTGTTCCTGGCCAGCGCCGAGCGCCACCTGGGGTTTCGGATTGACGTCATCTCCGGGCATGAAGAAGCCCATCTGGTGTACGCCGGTGTCGCCCACACGTTGCCGGGTTCGGAAAGTCAGCGGCTGGTGGTGGACATCGGCGGCGGGTCGACCGAATTGATCCTGGGTCGAGGCACTCAGCCGCTGATTACCGAGAGCATTGCCATCGGCAGCGGCACTTTCGGTTCGCGTTACTTTCATGGTGGTTGCATCACCGCTCAAGCGCTGCTTGAGGCCGAGCGCGTGGCCTCGCTGCAGTTTGAAAAAGTCGCCCGGCGTTATCGGGCGCAGGGGTGGCAGCAGACCATCGGCTCATCCGGCACCGCGCGAATGCTGGCCAAAGTGCTCAAGGCCAACGGCTTGAACGACGATGGCCAAAGCGGCATCACCTACGGCGGACTGTTGCGGCTGTCGTTGCGACTGCTCGAAGTGGGGCACGTCAAACAGCTCAAACTGGCCGGGCTGCAAACTCATCGACTGAGCATTTTGCCCGGTGGCCTGGTGGTCATGCTGGCGGCGTTCAAGGTGTTTGGCATCTCGCACATGACGCCGTCCGAGCCGGGTTTACGGTTTGGTGTGCTGCATGGGTTGATGAATCAGCACTGATCAACGGCAGCGCCCATCCATCTGACAAAGACCCGCAGCTGTGCTGCAAACTCGTTGGCCGGTGCGGTTGATGTTGTTGCCAGAGACAGAAAGAATTCAATCTGCGCAGCCATCGAGGGGTAATGTTTCACAAACAGTTCAGTGTGCTCATCCAGTGTTTGCGGCCAAAACAAGTCCTGATCCGATCGAAGGATGCCGGTTGAACGGATCAGCTTGCGCGACGCCTCTCGTTGTAATCGCGATCGCTCATCGGGGTCGGTTTCGCGCTCGATACGCTCGGCATATCGGTTCAGCACCGCTTCGAAGTCGCCATTTACCGCCAGGGCGATGGCCCGAGAGGGTTTGAATGATGCAAAGCGTTCGCTCAGATCATTACCCCAGACGCAGCGGCAATGGTGCTTGAGCCAGTAACCCCAACTGAGCAGACTCTCCTGCGCCAGCACCTCGGTACGATGGCCGATGTCAAAGTCGATCTTCACCACTTCCGAATGTCGAGCGGCCAGCGCCTGGCGTATGGCTTCTATGCGTTCCTGGTCCGCCGAGGAGGCTGGACCGCGAAGTACCAGGGTCACGTCAAGGTCGGACATACCCGATACGGCGTCACCTCTCGCGACACTCCCGTACAAATAAATGCCGTCCAGTAACGGCTGCGCTTGAGCGACCAGTGTGGCGCAGACGTCCCGAACGAGGTCTTCATACCCGGATTGAATCGGCCCGTTGGGAGTGGCAAGGATGAAGCCGTTTGAGTCGACGCCGCAATGAGGGGAGGCCTGCATGAAATCGTCCTTGATTGAGCTTCGCATCGGCCATCAGCGCGCAGAGCTGATAGAACCTCTATCGGTGTCCACTGCATAGTCTGTCCGCGTGCTGCCCTGGCGATCGCGGAAGGTAAAGTGACTGAGCAACAGGCAAAGACCGAAGCCAAGCATGTCCGCGACAAAGTTTTGATACGCAGAGGAGAACGGGATGCCGTTTTCCCGTGGATCGACGTACATCTCGTTGTACGCCGAGAACAGCACAATGATCAAACTACCCCAGGGACTCCACGGGATGCCTGCTTTCAGCGCATGAACATTGTCTCGCAGGGAGCGCTTGAAAAACCTCGAGGGGATAGTCACATAACCCAACAGCAACGCCGCGCAGAAGCCGTACAGTAAATGGCAGAAGTTGTAGCTCCAGACGATGATGTTGAATGCGTTGAGCTGGACCAGCCAGAACGTGAAGAAGATCGCCAGGCACAGCAGAAACGGGGCGTGGGTCGAGCGTTGGGTGAACAGCATTGAAGCTCCTTGGAGGGGATTGATCCTTGGAGGTAATGCTACCGGACTCTCGCTTCGTTTAGCGCGGCTAAATAGAGCTGGCGGTACGCACCCACCAGTTGATCAAGGGTGAACGCCAGATTTCGCCCACTCGGATTGGGCAGGATCCACACCGAGGCATTGCCGAAAGTCTTTGGTTGAAGTCCCCAGGCAATGTCTCGCTGGCCGGATAACGCGCAGTAGGCCGCTTTGCCGAGAAAGGCCACGAAGCGCGGGGCATAGCGCGTGATTTTTTGTTCAAAATCCGCAGCGGCAGCAGTGAACTCTTGCAAGGACAACTGATCCGCACGCGCCGTCGGCCGGTCAACCACTGCGGTTAATCCGCATTGGTACTGCAAGATTGTCCGATCGTTTTCCGGGAGCACCTGCGCAGGCGTAAACCCGGCGAGATGCAGCGTGCGCCAGAAGCGATTGCCGCGGCCCGCAAAGTGATGCCCCTGGGCGGCGGCAGCCATTCCCGGATTAATCCCGCAAAAAATCACGGCCAGGTGTTCGGTCAGAATGTCTTCCAGTCTTTCGTCTGCCATATCAATCCTCTCAACCTCAGATTGCTGCTTCCAGATTACGTAACAACCACTCGCTGAAACTTCGCGCGTTGTTTTCACTGTCACGGTGAGTCAGCACGGCCCAGCTCGGGCCGCGAATGGTTTGCTCCACCAGGGGTTGCAACAAGCCGTTGGCCCGGGACTGACGACTCAGCAGTTCACTGACCAGGGCGATACCGAGCCCGGCGCACGCGGCATCCAGCAGCAGGCCGGGATCGGAGAAGTTCAGCCCCTGATCGTGCTGGCCAACATCGATGCCAGCCTCCACCGCCCAATGACTCCAGTCCATCTCCCGCTCACCGTGCAGGGTCGCGCGCTGTTCCCTTGGCAGCGCCAACACGCTCGGGTGACACACCGGGTACAGGCGGTCGGCGTGCAGCACCTTGAAGCTGCACTCGGCTTGGGAGCTGATGTCATCGCGCACCGCGAGGTCGATGGTCTGGGTGGCCATGTCCGGGACTTCATCGGTGCTGTAAATCCACAGATCGACCTCTGGATGCTGACGGCGAAAATCCCCCAGGCGTGGCAGCAGCCAGTGACGAGCAAACGCCGGCGTGGTGTTGAGCACCAGTTGATTGGGTTTCTGGTACTGCCCGAGACGGCGAATACCAACGGCCAGTTGCTGCAACAACGCCTGGGTGGTGCTGAGCAAATCGTGACCGGCATCGGTCAGGCTGACGCTGCGCCCGCTGCGGAAAAACAACGGTTGTTCAAGGTACGCCTCAAGGCTGCGGATCTGCTGACTGATCGCCGATTGGGTCAGGTTCAGCTCGGTGGCAGCCTTGTGAAAACTGCCCAGTCGGGCGGCCGCTTCAAAGCCGCGAAGGGTGCTGAGCGGGGGCCAGTGCTTGAGCATATCGATAAGTTCCTCTAATCATTTTTCTACAAAATCCATCGTTTGTTTGCCTGTTTTACCCACCGTAGCATGCATGCCAGGCCGATCAAGGCAGTTTTAATTGAACACAATGGCTTAACTCAAAGGGCTTTTTATCATGCAGCAGAATCAAATTCAAAACAGCGGTTGGGTGATGCCGGCAGAGTGGGCCAGGCACTCCGCGACCTGGATGGTCTGGCCTCATAACAAAACCCTTTGGGAATCGAGTTGGGGCGTTACCTTGCCGCTGGTGCAAGAGGATTTCGCCCGGGTGGCCAACGCCATTGCGCGTTTCGAACCGGTGAAAATGGTCGTCGACCCGTCGGCTGCCGCCAGTGCCAAAGCGCTGTGCGGCGCCAATATCGAATTGATCGAATTGGCGGTGAACGACAGTTGGAGTCGCGACTCCGGCCCGAGCTTCGTCTGCCACCCGCAGCAAGGCCTGGCCGGGGTGAGCTGGCGCTTCAACGCGTGGGGTGGCAAGTCGGCGCACGACCTCGATGAAGGTTTGGCCCGCCGTGCACTCAATCACCTGGGCGTGCCGTGCTTTGGCACACCGTTAAGTAACGAAGGCGGGGCCATACATGTTGACGGCGAAGGCACGCTGATCACCACTGAATCGGTGTTGCTCAACGCCAATCGCAACCCGGACACCGGCAAAGCGGAAATGGAGGAGATCTTCTCCCGTCTGCTGGGCGTGAAGAAAACCATCTGGCTGCCGGGCGATCCGGACTACGTGACCGGCGACATGACCGACGGCCACGTCGATGGCGTCTGCGCTTTCGCCCGCCCTGGCGTGTTGCTGGTGGACGCCACCCACGACAAGCATTCGGTGTATGCCGAAGTCGCCCGGGAAAATCGTCGTGCGCTGGAACTCGCCACCGATGCCCAAGGCCGAAAATTCGAACTGATCGAGTTGTATGAAGCCACCGACGCCGTGGACACCGAGGCCGAAGTGTTCTGCGCCTCGTACACCAATTTCTACATCGCCAACGGCGCGATCATCATGCCGGCCTATGGCATTGATGCCGACAACGCGGCGGCCGAAGTGCTGGCTCAGGCCTTCCGGGCCGCGACGTGGTGCCGGTGCGGATCAATCACCTGGCCCATGGCGGCGGCGGGGTGCACTGCATCACCCAGCAGCAGCCGGCCTGGCCAGTGGAGGGTTGAGCCATGACCTTGTTGACGATTGCCACCACCCAGATGCCCTGCACCTGGGACTTGCAACACAACCTTGATCAGGCCGAGCAATGGGTGCGTGAGGCGGCGGCGAAGGGCGCCCAGGTCATCCTGCTGCAAGAGCTGTTTGCCACGCCGTATTTCTGCATCGAGCAAAACCACAAGCACCTGGCGCTGGCCGAAGAATATCGAGACAGCCGCGTGCTCAAACGCTTCGCCGCATTGGCCAAAGAGTTGGGCGTGGTGCTGCCGCTGAGCTGGTTCGAAAAGGCCGGCAACGCCTACTTCAATTCCTTGAGCGTGGCCGATGCCGACGGGCGCCTGCTGGGCGTGTACCGCAAGACCCATATCCCCAACGCCATCGGTTATCAGGAGAAGGAATATTTCAGCCCCGGCGATACCGGTTTCCGGGTTTGGGACACGGCGTTCGGACGCATCGGTGTGGGGATCTGCTGGGATCAGTGGTTCCCCGAAACTGCGCGTTGCCTGGCGTTGATGGGCGCCGAAGTCTTGCTGTTTCCCACCGCCATCGGCTCTGAACCGGGCTGCGCAACCCTGGATTCGCGGGACCATTGGCAGATGACCATGCGTGGGCATGCGGCGGCCAACATCCTGCCGGTGGTGGCGGCCAATCGCGTCGGTCGGGAAGCCGCAACCACCGATCCGACCCTGCAAATGGCTTTCTACGGTTCGTCCTTCATCTGCAATCACAAAGGCAAATTGCTCGCCGAGGCCGACCGTGACAGCACCGGCGTGCTGGTGCACAGCCTGGACCTGGCCGCCATGCGCGAAGAGCGCCTGAGCTGGGGTATCTACCGCGACCGCCGCCCGGAGATGTACGGAGCGCTGTTGAGTCAGGACGGTCGCCACATCAATGCACGCTGGACCACTCAAGGGGTTTGATATGCGCATTTCCAACCAACTGTTGACCGGCGCCCTGGCTCTTTATTGCGTCGTGCCCTCGCTGCACGCCGAAGAAAAAGCCCTCCGGCTGTATAACTGGGCCGACTATTTTGCCGAGGATACGCTGAGCAGATTCACCGCCGAAACCGGGATCAAAGTGATCTACGACGTGATGGACGGCAGCGAAACCCTGGAAGCCAAGATGCTCGCCGGCGGCAGCGGTTACGACCTGATCTTCCCGGGCGACACCGTGGCCGAGCGCTTGATGCGCGCCGGCAGCCTGCTGCCGCTGGACCCGTCAAAAATCACTGCGCGGGATGACATCGAACCCGGTTTGCAGAAGTTGCGAACCCACTATGTGCATTCTAACCAGGCCACGGTCCCGTACACCTGGGGCACCATCGGCCTGACCTACAATGACCAGCAAGTCAAACAGCGGGTGCCGAATGCGCCGGTCAACAGCCTGGATATACTGTTCAAACCGGAGCTGGCGGCCAAATTTGCCGATTGCGGGATCTCGATGATCGACTCACCCGATGAAGTGCTGGCGGTGGTGCTCAACTACCTTGGTCGCGACCCGCGCAGTGCCAGGCCTGAAGACCTGGCAGCGGCAAGTGAGTTGCTGATGAAGCTTCGACCGTACATTCGCAAGTTCCAGTCGCAACCGGTGACTGACCTGGTGAACGGCAACCTGTGCGTGTCGCTTGGTTACAGCGGTGATATGACCCAGGCCCAACGCACCTCGGACAGCGCCGGCAAGAAGACCTCGTTCCAGTACCGCATTCCCGGGAAGGGACCACAGTGTGGATGGACACCATGGCAATCCCGGTCGACGCCAAACACCCGGAATACGCCTATGCGTTCATCAACTTCGTCATGCGCCCGGAGAACATGGCCGCGATCAGTAACTTCACCGGCTACCCGACTTCCAATGCCAAGGCCCGTCCGAGCGTCGATGCCGCGATGCGTAACAACCCGGATATTTACCTCGACGAAGCCACTTACGCACGGCTGATTCCTGGCAAGGACATCCCCCAGGCCGATATGCGCGCACGCATGCGCACCTGGACCAAATTCAAGACAGACACCGCGAAATGACTTCGGAAAAACCATTGAGGGATCAACCCATGTCGACGCGTCGTGAGTTCATCAAACAGGTAACGGTCGCCGCCAGTGTGGGCGCCGCAATGTCCATGGGCCTGACGCCTTTGTACGCGCAAGCGGCTACCGCAGGTGTCTGGCTCATGCCGGACGAGGGCGAAAAGCATCAGCGGGCGTTCATCTCCTTTGGCGCGCAGGATGCGATCTGGGAGGACTTCACCCCGGACGTGCAAGCCGCCCTTGGCCGGATCGCCAGCTCCATCGCCCGCTATGAGCCGGTCACCGTATTCTGTCGCCAGCGCGAGCGGGATCTGGCAGAAGAACACTGTGGCACGACCAACATCACCTACGTCACCACCGAGCTCGACGACATCTGGATGCGCGACATCGGCGCCAATTTTGTCATCGACGAGAAGGGCGAGCTGGGCGCGGTGGACTTCAACTTCAACGGTTGGGGCAACAAACAGCAGCATGGCAAGGATGCGAAGTTGGCCGCGTTGGTGGCGGGCAACGCGCAGGCCGATTACCTGCGCAGCGAGTTGGTGGGCGAGGGCGGTGCTATCGAAGTCGATGGTCACGGCACCGGGATCATGACCGAAAGCAGCTGGATCAACAGCAATCGCAACCCCGAATGGAGCAAGGCCGAAGTCGAGCAGGCGCTGAAAGATCGTTTGGGCTTGCGCAAAATCATCTGGCTGCCGGGCATCAAAGGCAAGGACATCACCGACGCTCACGTCGATTTCTATGCGCGTTTCATCAAGCCAGGTGTGGTCATCGCCAACCTCGACAACGATCCGGCGTCATACGATTACAAGGTCACCCGTGCGCATCTGGAGATCCTCAAAAACGCCACGGATGCCGATGGCCGCAAGCTACAGGTGCACAGCGTGTCGCCACCGCTCAACCCGCGCCAGAACAAGTTCAGCAAGAACAACCCGGACTTTGCGGCCGGCTACATCAACTACTTCGTAATCAATGGCGCAGTCATTGCGCCCGAGTTTGGTGATCGGGCGGCGGATGCCAGGGCGTTTAGCCTGTTGTCCGAACTCTACCCGGACCGCAAGGTGGTGCAGCTCAATATTGATGCGATTTCCGCTGGCGGCGGCGGTATTCACTGCGTGACCAGTCATCAGCCGATGGCTTGATCAGGGGAGTGCAGCGCTCGACTAAAGTTAACTGGCTGTTTTAAAACAAAATTATTTTGTAAAGGGGCTTTCCAGATGGCGCAAAAGTTGGTAAATTTCCGCGCATTCTTGCAGAGCCCCTAACAGGGCGTGGTGTCACACGCTGCAGAATCAGCAAGAGAGTGCCAGGCACTCATCGCAACACCTACAGGGGCGTCGCCAAGCGGTAAGGCAGCAGGTTTTGATCCTGCCATGCGTTGGTTCAAATCCAGCCGCCCCTGCCATATTCCTGAAAAGGGGACTGATTTATTTTCTGGACGGAAAATAGATCAGCCCCCTTTTTTTGCATCGTCGGTCCGGCTCACAGCCCTGTGTGTTGCTCCAGCCACGTCCCGACCACGCGCCGATCCAGCTCCTCCCAATCCGCCATCCCCAACACCCGTGTGGTGTTCAAACCGCGCAAATAGCCGCGCAACTGATGGGCTGTATTGCGCACCAGCTCCGAATCGGGCGCGTTTTCGCGCAACACGGTTTCGTACTCGATCAGGTAATCAGCCACCCGGTCACGGAATTCTGGCAGGACGGCATCGCGGATCAGGTCAAACGTTCGCACGGAGAATTCCTTTTAGTTGGAGTCGGGCTGTCCAGCAGTCTGCACGCGGTGCAACTATCGGTTCAAGTAATAGTGACAATCAAGAAACGCAAGTTCTGCTTCGCCGGGCAATCATCGAAAATCGCCGCCATTGAAGACGCTGCTCAAGGACTTTGCGCGATGAAGAGATTGACCCAACTGGCTGTTGTGCCTTTGCTGCTGGCCGGCTGCGCCTCCGCGCCTAACAACCCGACGCTGACCCTGCAGACCCATAAAACGCCTGCCCAGTACGCTGATTGCGTGGTGCCGAAGTTACAAGGCAGCGCAATGGCCCCGACGGTCTCGCAAACCCAGCGCAGCTATCGGATCGTGGTGCCGAGCAAAGTCGCTGCGGATAACGTGCTCGAAGCCTACAAGGCCCCGAACGGCGGCAAGGTGTTTTTGTATGAGCGCCACTTGCTGGGGTCGAACTTCATACCGTCCAGTTTCGAGCGTGCCGCGCAGGAATGCCTGTAACAGATTAGCGTTTTTACCGAAGCTCCTTTGGTTGGCCGCAACCAACCAATTTTTTGCCCCGTGTCCCCTATGGCCGCGGGGTTTTTTTGTGTGGGGATTTTGTATCTCGGAGCATTGCGCTTTTAACGCCGCGCAGACAACTGCTGCGGCGCCAGGAACGCATCGTGGAAGTAGTTACGAAACGCCTGCATCGCCGGGCTGAATTTCCGCTCGCGATGCCATGCCAGCCCGACGCTCATCGGCGTCACCTTATCGGTGATGGTCATGGTTTCAATGCGTTTGCCTTCCAGTGACCAGGGGCGGTGCACCAGGTCCGAGAGGATCGCCACGCCGCTACCATTGGCGACCATGCTGCGCACCGCTTCGACTGAGCTGGTGCGCACCCGCACGTTTGGCTGCTGGTGTGCATGTTCCCAATAACGCATGGCGCTTTGTTCGGCTTCGTCGACGGTCAGCAGGATGTAGGGTTCCTTTGCCACGTCGGCGAGGCTGACCGCCGAGCGTTCGCACAGCGGATGATGGCTGGGCAGCCATAACCGGCGTTCGGAGTTGAAGAGAATTTCCGAGACGATGTCCGGGTGGGTGAGGTTGGCGGTGAGCACCACCGCCATGTCGAATCGACCCTCCAGCAGGCCTTGCTCGATGGCGGTCCGCTCTTGTTCATGGACTTCGATGGCCACGTCCGGGTGCCAGTGTTCCAGCCGTTGCAAATGGTGCGGCAGGAAGTAGCCGATCACCGTGTAACTCGCCGCCAATCGCAGCAGGCCGCTGGCACGGATATCCGGCAACGGGCTGTTCAACGCGTCATCGACGCTGCGCAAAATCACGTACGCCCGATTCAGAAAGTGCCGCCCGGCATCGGTCAGGCTCATGCCCTGGGCCGAGCGCTGGAACAGCAGCGTGCCGAGCATGCCTTCCAGTTCCTTGATCGCCGTGGTTACCGCGGACTGGGAAATATTCAGATGAATCGCTGCTTGAGAGATTTGCCCGATCTCGGCGGTGGCGACGAAATAGCGGACTTGGCGCAGGGTCAGTGACATGAACACTCCGGACGACGAGCTATCTGTTCTTTAGAAGCTATCTGTTTTTCAGAAGATGGCCTATCTGATAATAGATCTTCCCAAGGGGTAAGCAGGAATCTAACTTGGCTTGCATGAAGTCACAAGCGTCAGGAGCAAGCGTCATGCAGGCAGTAGATTTCAACTCGGACATGGGCGAAGGCTTCGGCCCATGGACCATCGGCGATGGCGTCGACAATGAGCTGATGGGCTTCATCAGCTCAGCCAATATCGCCACCGGTTTTCATGCCGGAGACCCCGGCACCATGCGCCGTACCATTGAACAGGCCAAGCGCCTGGGCGTGGCCATTGGCGCACATCCGGGGTTTCGCGACCTGGTCGGTTTCGGCCGTCGGCACATCAATGCCCCGGCCCAGGAGCTGGTCGACGACATGCTGTATCAGTTGGGTGCCCTGCGTGAACTCGCCCGGGTTCAAGGCGTGGCCCTGCAACACATCAAACCCCATGGCGCGCTCTATATGCACCTGGCCCGTGACGAGGAGGCCGCCCGTTTGCTGGTGGAAAACCTCCAGCGCCTGGAGCCCGGGTTGTTGCTGTATTGCATGCCCGATTCTGTGATCTGGCGAGTCGCCAAAGAACTCGGCCAGCCAGTGATCCGCGAGTTTTATGCCGACCGCGAGTACGACCTCGGCGGTTCCATCGTCTTCACCCGCAATGTGCGCGCTTACGATCCGGCCCAGGTCGCCGCGCGAGTACTGCGCGCCTGTCAGCAGGGCGTGGTACGCACGGTCGAGGGCCAGGACCTGGCGATTGAATTCGATTCGATCTGTTTGCACAGCGATACACCCGGCGCCCTGGCGTTGGTCGAGGCCACGCGTCATGCGCTCGATGGCGCCGGGATCAAGGTGCGCGCACCGCGCTGATGCCACACGAAAACACCTGGTACACAGACGCCAGGGTTTGCACACCGATTCATTTTTGCCTGCCTTTCTACAACTATTCCAAGAGGAACAGACATGGCCGAACACACTGTAATTACTCCGTTACCGGGGACCTTCTACCGCAAAGCCACCCCCGAGTCGGCGAACTTCGTCGAGGTGGGCGCGCAGGTCAGTGCCGACACGGTGATTGGCCTGATCGAGGTCATGAAGCAGTTTTCCGAACTGACCGCCGGGACGGCCGGTCGCCTTGGCGCATTCCTGGTGGAAGACGGCGATCCGGTGGAGCCGGGTCAGGTCGTCGCAACACTCGACGACGAGTGAGGGCGCGATCATGACTCAAGCCATTCATAAATTGCTGATCGCCAACCGAGGCGAGATTGCCGTGCGGATTATTCGTGCCGCCAAAGCGCTGGGAATTCCCACCGTTGCCGCGTGCAGTGAAGCGGACGTCGATTCCCAGGCCGCGCGCATGGCTGACGAGGTGCACGTTCTCGGCCCGGCCCGCGCCGACAAAAGTTACTTGAACGTCGAGGCATTGCTTTGTGCCTTGAAAGCCACCGGCGCCAACGCGGTGCACCCCGGTTATGGCTTTCTTTCGGAGAACGCCGACTTCGCCGAAGCGGTCCTTGCGGCTGGCGCTATTTTCGTCGGGCCAAGTCCGCAGACGATCCGGCGCATGGGCGATAAGGCCGAGGCCCGGCGCACCGCGCAAGAGGCCGGCGTGCCAGTGGTGCCGGGTTCCCCCGGTGAACTGTTCGACGTTGAATCGGCGCTCAAGGCTGCCGAATCCGTTGGCTTTCCGCTGTTGATCAAAGCCTCGGCCGGTGGCGGCGGGCGCGGTATTCGACTGGCGGAAAACGCCCTGCAACTGACAGAAGAATTCCCTCGCTCCCAGCGCGAAGCCCAGGCTGCCTTTGGCAATGGCGCGGTGTACCTGGAACGGTTTATCAGCAAGGCCCGGCACATTGAAGTGCAGGTGTTGGGTGACGGTCAGCACGCGGTGCATTTGTTCGAACGCGAGTGCTCGTTGCAACGTCGCCGGCAGAAAATCTTCGAAGAAGCACCGTCGCCGGTACTCAGTCAGCAGCAACGCGAAACGCTCTGTGCCAGCGCCGTGCGCCTGACCGAATCCCTCGGCTACAAGGGCGCCGGGACCTTGGAGTACCTGTATGACGACGTGACGGGCGAGTTCTTCTTTATCGAGATGAACACGCGGATTCAGGTTGAGCACCCGGTCAGCGAACTGATCACCGGGATCGACCTGGTCCAGGCCATGTTGCGCATTGCCGGCGGGGAGCCGCTGGGCTTCAAGCAACGTGATATCCAGCTCAACGGCGCCGCATTGCAAATGCGTTTGAACGCCGAAGACCCTGCGCGGGATTTTTCCCCAGCCCAGGCCTGGTCGAGGAACTGATCTGGCCGCAAGGCGAGGGCATCCGCGTCGACACGCATCTGTATCAAGGCTACCGCGTGCCGCCGTACTATGACTCGCTGCTGGCCAAGCTGATCGTTCACGGTGCTGATCGCGCCGAAGCCCTGGCCCGTGCGCGGGTTGCGGTGGCGCAAACCACGCTCACCGGCATGGCCAGCACCTTGGCGCTGCACGGCGAACTGCTGGAACAACCGTGGCTGCACCGCGCCGACTTCCACACCGGCACCCTGGAAACCTGGCTGGCCGAGCGGCGCAGCGGAGGTGAGGCATGAGCAACCCAATCCGCTACAGCTTTGGCGCCGATGAGCATCTGTTTGCCGAAGTCAGCGACAGCATGTCCCTTGACGCGTTCTTCAAGGGCATGGCCGTCACCCGTGCGGTGGAACGTCTGGCGCTGGATGGCGTGCTGGATGTGTGCCTGGCCAACGCGTCGTTCCAGATTCGTTTTGACCCGGATCGCATTGCCCCTCACACCTTGCTCGAAGCCGTGAAAGGCGCCGAGGCCGAGGCAGTCGCCGAACGTACGTTGCAGACGCGGATCATCGAGATTCCGGTGCTCTACAACGACCCCTGGACCCACGAAACCCTGATGCGCTTTCGCGACCGTCATCAAGACCCGAGCGCCACGGATCTTGAGTATGCCGCGCGGATCAACGGCCTGGCGGACGTCGACGCGTTCATCGCAGCCCACAGTGGTGCACCGTGGTTTGTCTCGATGGTCGGCTTCGTTGCCGGGCTGCCGTTCATGTTCCAGATGGTCGAGCGCGAGCGGCAGTTGCAGGTGCCCAAGTACCTGCGACCACGCACTGACACGCCGAAACTGACCCTGGGTCACGGCGGGTGCTTCGGCTGTATCTACTCGGTGCGCGGTGCCGGTGGTTATCAGATGTTTGGCGTTACGCCGGCCCCGATCTACGACCCGCAGCAAAACCTCGCGTACCTGAAAGAACACATGGTGTTTTTCCGCCCGGGTGACATCGTGCAGTTCAAACCGATGGACCGTGAGGCCTACGACCACGCGGTGGCCGAAGTGGAAGCAGGGCGCTTCGATCTGCGGATTCGGCCGGTTGAGTTCTCGCTGGACGCGTTTCTGGCCGACCCCGTCGGCTATCCCAAGTCGCTGCAGGAGGTATTGGCATGATCAAGGTCATCAAACCCGGTCTCGCCACTTCGGTACAGGACTTGGGCCGCGAAGGTTATTACCACTTGGGCATTCCACCCTCCGGAGCGCTCGATCAATACGCCTTGAGCGCCGCCAATCAACTGGTGGGTAACCCGGCGGGTGCCGCAGCACTTGAATGCACGCTGCTGGGGCCGGAGTTGGAATTTCAGCAGGATGCGCTGGTGGCAGTCTGCGGCGCGCACATGACACCGCGGGTCGATGGCGTGGAAATGCACCACGACACGGCGTTCTCGGTGAAGGCCGGGCAAGTGCTGCGCTTTGACTTTCCGAAGGCCGGCGCCCGTGCCTATCTGGCGGTGGCCGGTGGGATTGATGTGCCGATCGTACTCGGCAGTCGTTCGACCTATGCCCTCGGCGCACTGGGCGGTTTTCAAGGGCGTCGCCTGATGGCTGGAGACGAATTGCCCGTCGGTATCGCCAGTGGCAAGAGCCGCTCCGGGGCCAGTTTGCCCATGGCGTTGCGGCAGTCGCTGGGCGGCGAAATCACCCTGCGAGTGGTGCCAGGCCTGTACTACCACCGCTTGAGCGAGACCGCAGCGAAGAGCTTTTTCGCCGAACCCTGGACGGTCGGTTCAGAGGCGGACCGCATCGGTTATCGCTTCAAGGGCGGCAGCGCGCTGAGTTTTCAGCCCCGTGAGCAACCGTTCGGCGCCGGTTCCGATCCGTCGAACATCGTCGACAGTTGCTACCCGATCGGCTCGATCCAGGTGCCCGCCGGGCTCGAACCGATCGTGTTGCACCGCGACGCCGTATCCGGTGGCGGCTACGCGATGATCGGCACGGTGATCAGCGCCGACCTCGACTTGATCGGCCAGATGCAACCCAACCAGAAGGCCCGCTTTGTGGCGGTCACCCTCGAAGAGGCGTTGGAAGCGCGACGTTCCTATAAGAAAAAGCTCAGTTGCCTGGGCAAGCTGTTCCCTTCCTGATTCTGCCCGCCGCAACGCGCGGGTAATGCCAAACGGTACGCCAACGCCGCACTTCGGTGCGGTGGCGGCTGCCCGCGCTTCAACCTTTGACTGGTTCTGGAGTTCACGCATATGGCTGCTTTATCGCAATCGAGTCAAACCGGGCAAGACCCGGCCGATCAACCCGTTCCGACTGAAGCGCGCATGGGCCGACTGTCCCTGACCATGGCCTGGTGGGCGGTGTGCAGTGCGATGTTCTACATCGTGGTCGGTGCTTCACTGGCGTTGTCCTTCGGTGCGCGCAATGCACTGATCGGGATGGTCCTGTCGGTGATCAGTTACGGGCTGGTCAACAGTGTGTTCAGTCGCTTCGCCATCCGCAGCGGCTTGTCGGTGGCGTTGTTTTCGCGGCTATTGTTCGGCAGCACCGGGGCGTGTCTGGCGACCTTGATCTTCTTCTCAACGGCGATCTATTACGCGGTGTTCGAAGGCTCGGTGATTGCCGTCGCGCTCCATCACCTGTACCCGGAACTGGTCTATCCGCTGGCCGCACTCATCGTGGTGCTGTACAGCGTGCCAATGATCCTCGGCAGCGTGCAGCACTGGCTGGACAAGCTCAACGGCGTATTGCTGCCGGTGTACCTGGGCGGCTTGCTGGTGGCGGTGGGGCTATCGATCAGTCGGTATGGCTACCAGCCGCAATGGCTGGATTTCGGCCCGGCAACCCCCAGCGCCTTCGGCTGGTGGGACTGCTTTGTCGCGTACATGGGGGTCTGGGTATTGATGCTGTTCACTTTCGATTACGCCCGTTTTGGCAAGCCCGAGGACGCCGGGTATCACGGTCGCTGGAACTTCGGCATGCCGTTCTATGCGGTGACTTTCCTGCTCAATGGCGCGGCCGGCATCTACCTGGTCAGCAGCATTCCCCATGACGGCGCGCTGAACGAAGTCTCGGTGGTGATGGCGATTTTGCAGTTGATGGGCTTGTGGGGATTGCTGTTTGTCTGGGCCACGCAAACCCGGATCAACACCGCCAATTACTACCTGGCGACGCTGAACATGCAGGCATTCTTTGCACGCTTCGGCATTCGTGGTTCGTACTTGATGTGGGCGCTGGCGGTCGGGGTGATCGTCTATGGATTGATGCTCGCCGACGTGTTTGCCTACATCCTCAAGGCGTTGGCCTATCAGGGGATTTTCGTGGTGGCCTGGGTGGGTGTGGCGTTGGCGCAGATTCTGTACGGGCGCAGTGATGTGGCGTCGCTGGACAGGGTGGCTGCGTTTAACCCGGCAGGTTTGACGGCGTGGTTTGGCGCTACGGCGCTGGGGCTTGGGTTGATGTTTTCTGGCGGTGGTTTGAGCAGTTTTTCTGCGCCATCGACCGTGATCGCTGCGTTTGTGTTGCAGGCGGGGTTGTCGCGCCGTAGCCGGTTACCGTTGCAGTTAGTGGAGTAGGTTTTTTGCAGCCAGGCATCTCGTGCCCTCCCGCACTGACAAGGCAGGGTGGGTAACGGGATGTTGGTTGCGGGTTTGCCAGTGATCGATGACTGCCGGTCGCAACCTGCAAGCCTGCCCATAACCGATCTTTGAATCCTCAAGCCTGAGTTCAGCAAATGGCGGTTCTTGAAACACTTTTGCCTGGCTTGCATCAGCCCTTGGCAACGGGGCAGGGATTGAACTGTTGGGAGTATTTGAATTCAGTAAAAAAAGGAATTTTCGTTCCCGGAATCAGCCCGCTGACAGTTTTTTCTTTGTCGCTCAACTTGGAAGACTTCCCCCGCTCCCGATCAGCAGCGGTTGGCCGTTAGCCAATAAATAATCAATCATTTTTTCATGCATCGGCCCATTCCATTTCTTTTGATCATCTAACGGTAGCAATACAAAGGTGTAGTCCGTCGTAAACATATTTAGTGCTTCTGCCGCCTCCCGCGATGTGGCTGTATGGCCGCAGAGCACATCAGCGGTTTTCAGGACCTGAGCAGGAACATATTTATCGTTTTTATAGAGACTGAGAATCAACCCTTTTCGAGTGAGCACTGCCAGACCAGCCTTGGCGTGGCAGACTGCTTCGTCGCCGTACTTCAACATGCAAAAACCAGATTCAGATATGGCGATGAGGTCATCGGCTGAAACCCCCAAGTCCTGTTCAATCTGGGTTCTAGCCTGCGGGGTTTGGTAGGGAATGCTGCAAGCAGCAAGCGTGAAAGTGGAGGCGAGATAAATCAGCGGTAAAAGACGCATGGAGACTCCAGTGAATTAGCGTGATGTTAACACTACAAGGCATAGTGCCATCATCTGGATTTGGCGTTGCTCGACCAGCAGGGAGCCGGGAACAACCACGTTTTTGTTGGGTAAAGAGCCCGTAATCTGGTGGTTAATCCATTTCAGGTTTGTGCCCACCAGCCGCTATGGATCCGGGCTTTGTGAAACCGTTCCAGAGCAAATTTGCCAGTCAGAATCGCAACGAAAGTTGGCTCCATCATTACTCGCCGCATTGGATCTTTCCTTATTGAGCCGCCGCCCTAGACTGGCTCCAGACCATTGGCCAATTGGAAAGAAATCCATGCTTGCACATGACTTCGACTGGCAACCCAATTTGTGCGGGAGCACCCTGAGACTTAAGCCTCTGGCCGAATGTGATCTTGAAGGTCTGTACCAGGCGGCGGCTGATCCGGATATTTGGGCCGGCCATCCTGCCAGGGAGCGCTATAAGCGCGAGGTGTTCGAGGCGTACTTCACCTCGCTACTGGCTACGGAGAAGGCGCTCGCAATCATTGATATTGAGTCGGGGGAGATTGTCGGCACGTCAAGCTACTACACGCCGCCGGATCTGCCCGACAGCATCGTCATCGGTTTTACCTTTTTGGTGCGTGCGAAATGGGGGCGGTACTAATCGCGAGCTGAAGCGACTGATGGTGGAGCATGCATTCAAGGCCTGTGAAATCGTATATTTCCACATCGCGCCTTCGAACCTTCGTTCGCAAAAGGCCACGATGAAGTTGGGCGCAGTGCACTTGTATGACGCCGAACTGAAAATATCCGCTGCGCCTGCCTTGGCGAAGTGCTACGGACTGACGAGAGTTCAGTGGCAAGCGTCGCAGGGGTGATGGGATGTTCCAACCCAAAATGCGCCTTGAGCAAACGCGGCTAGGCACGTTCACGCCGCGATAGTCGACTCTATTGCCGACCGTACTTCCAGGAGCGTTGCCCCAGTGTCTGACACGCCGATCAACTTCGCTTACACCAAACGTTTCAACGCCGTACTCGCCTACATTGACGAGAATCTCGAAGGTGACCTGTCGGTGAATACGTTGAGCCATGTGGCGAACTTTTCGGCGTTTCACTTCCATCGACAATTCACCGCGTTCGTCGGCGTACCTGTTTCACGTTATGTGCAACTGATGCGGCTACGACGCGCGGCACATCGGCTGGCCGCCCTCGCGGATCACTCGGTACTGGAGGCCGCCCTCGGTGCCGGCTTCGAAAGTCCCGAGGCATTTTGCAGGGCATTCAGGCGAGCATTCGGCATGACGCCGAGTGCGTTCAGGAAGGAGCCGAACTGGCAGGTCTGGAATGCGGTGTTCGCCATCCCTCACTTTTCCAGGACTATCATCATGCAAATACGAATCGTGGAATTCCCCGAAGTCCGGGTCGCAGCGCTTGAACACTGCGGCCCCGCCGGGCTCGTCAATGAGAGCGTGCGCAGGTTTATCGAATGGCGTAAGCAGAGCGGACAGTCGCCGGTGGCCTCGAGTCGCAGCTTTGGCATTCCCTATGGCAACCCCGATACCACACCTGCGCAGGCATTCCGCTTCGCCATCTGCGGCGAGATTCACGAGGCCGTGGCGCCGAATGAGTTCGGCGTACGCGAGATCGTCATTGCTGGCGGTCGATGCGTTGTGGTGCGACACACGGGGTCACCCGATCACATCGGCGAAACGATCTATCCGATTTACCGTGATTGGCTTCCTGCCAGTGGCGAGGAGCTTCGTGACCAGCCATTGTTTTTCCACTACCTGAGCGTCTATCCCGAGACACCCCAGGATCAATGGCAAACGGATGTGTATGTTCCGCTGCAATAGTGGGGGGGGGCGCAGCTTTCGGCTCTGAACTAATGTTGACGAGTGTCTGCCCGGGGGGCTCTGCTGCCGGTCGTGACAGGCCCAGGCCGCGCCATTACAGGGACGCATTGGTCGTAAGGGAATTGAGTTGAGGACACTATGACTGACCGCGAGCAACTTCATCGAAATGGCTATGCACTGCTCCGTCGAGCGATCCCGGCCGAGTGGCTGGGTGACCTGCGTGCCGTGTTCGATGCGGGCGTGAAGCCGTCGGGCCAATGGCCAGTGCCGCGTGGCATGGATTGGCGCCATTCGCTGTTGGACTCTGATTCGAAGGTTCAGGCTGTGTGTCGTCTGCCGCAGGTGCTGGCGGTGGTGGGTGAGCTGATCGGAGAACGGTTCTTCCTCTCGCAGGTGGAGGGTCGCGAGCCGCTTGCCGGGGGCGGTCATCAGCGGCTGCACCGCGACTTGTCGGTCCAGCGGCCAGGCGACATGGTGAACGCCATCGCTTATTTCGACGATTTTGGCCCCGAGAACGGCGCGACACGTATCGTCCCCGCAAGCCATCGCCCTGAGCAGGGCGAGCCACCATTCGATTTCAATGACGAGTCCCGGTCCGTGCTGCTTTCAGGCTGCGCGGGTGACATCTTGGTGTTTGATGTCGATTTAGTGCATGCGGGTAGCCGGAACTCAATCGGCGCACGCCGTCGCTCCATCCTGATCAGCTATTTTTCGGAGCCTCTATACGCGTCACACCTGGAAACGGTGAGCCTGCGCAGTATTCGGATGGACACGACGGACAGGTTCGATCCAAACGAGTTGCTCCCGTCAATCAACCGCTCCGGATAGCTACGGACTTTCCTGTGGACATTGCTGGGGCCGGGCTTTATGCATTGGCTTTTTGACCCGCTCTATCAATTTTTACACTTGGCCAACACCACTTGGCAGGTACTCGGCGTGCCACCGGATTGGCCGGCATAGCGCATGCAATTATCCAGGGATTTTTGGCGAGCCATGTTCAAGGTATCGCCCCATGCGAGGCCGCCCTCGCCAGTTGTCGGCACCGCCGTTGCATAGCAGTTTGAGCCAGAGGCTGAATAGCGGGCCGAGGAAGATTTGCTCGAACATCCCGCGGTCAGCGAAAGGTTGATCGCCATCAAGGCGAACAAGACCCAATAGATGCACTGGCGCTCGTTTTTTTCGTTCATCCTGTTCCCCTGGATAAAGAGGTTAGAGGTGCTTTTGGCAGTGTTGTCACCCATTCAACTCGCAACCTGCCCAGCCTGCAACGCAAACCATTGCATGATCACATCACACGCCGGATGCGATGCCGCCGAAGGCTGCGGGCACAATGAGTAAATTCCCCGAGTCCTCAGTGGCTGCCCAAACGGAACCACCAGCACCCCACGATCCAGTGACTCCTGCGCCAGGGTCAGATCCGTCATTGCCACCCCCAAACCCCGCGCCGCCGCATCCAGCGCCAACTCGTCAAGGTTGAAGGGAATGTGCCGGTAATCTTCCAGCGATTTTCCGTCATTGGCCGCCAGCCAGTCGATCCACGCTTGCTTGTCCGCCGAGCGATGCAGCAGCGCGAAGCGCACAAGGTCGTCCACTGAGTTCAGCGGATGCGTCAAGTCGCTGAGTCCCGGCGCGCACACCGGCACCAGCGCTTCCTCGAAGAGGGTCAGGCTGGCAGGGTCGTTCGACGGCTCGGGCAGGTAGAGGATGTAGGCGTCGCTATCGCTGGCCGGTTCAACGATTTCCGTGGCCACGGTTTCGATCGACAGGGAAACGTCCGGGTGGCGCAGGTAGAAGTCGCTCAGTTTTGGCAGCAGCCAGCGAACCGCCAGTGAGACGTGCATGCGTATGCGAAAGGGCCGCTTTTGCGGGGACAGCCGATCTTCGAGGGTTATCAGTTGCCCCAGGATGTTGCGCGCACTCGCCAGCACCTGTTCGCCTTCCACGGTCAGTTGAAGGCTACGGCTGCTGCGCACAAAAAGCGGCACGCCGAAGTGAGTCTCCAACTGCTGGATTTTTCGGCTCACGGCACTTTGGGTCAGGCAGAGCTTTTGCGCCGCTTGGGTGAAGCTGCCGGAGTCAGCGACCTCCACCAATGCCTGAAGGCCTTGCAGGGATGGGACGTGGCGGATTTTATCCATGCGTTTTCAGAATGCCCCGATGATTTTATAACGTTGGTTGTATCACTGCGGACCTTATAAATTCCAGCTCTGGCTGCAGCCATCTCAAACTTCACATGCGTCTGTTGCATGTGAAGAGAGAGGCCGCACGCAGATCGACGGTCAAATGAGGTGACGCATGGAAAATGTATGTGGCTGGATTGCGCAAGCGGGGAGCTCTCCCGTTCATGATCGCCTGAGCGGTACGCAAAAAGCCGATTGGCTGATCATCGGAGCCGGGATTACCGGGTTGTGTGCCGCTCATTCTCTGGCCGAAATGCATCCTCAGGCGCGCATCGTGATTGTCGACCGGCAGCGCGCGGCGCAGGGCGCGTCGGCGCGCAATTCCGGGTTCGTCGTGGCCCACGAACATCCGACTACCGATGAGCTTTTGGGCAATCAGGGTTTCGCCGGTTATGAAGTCGATACCGCGATTTCACGCGCCGCCAGCAACGAAGTCCGCCAGCGTATTGCCCGGCACGGCATCGAGTGCGATTTTCGGGATGCCGGCTATTTCTTCGCCGTGAATGATCCCGCCAAGCTGACCCATGTCGAGGCCAAGCTGCAAACGCTTGACGCCGTCGGTGCGTCTGCGCGGTTTCTGGAAGGTGAACAGCTCAAGCAAAAACTCGGAACCGGCCATTACCAGGCGGCGATCTGGTGCGGCAACGGCAATGCTTTGCTGCAACCGGCCAAGTATGTGAAGGGCCTGCTTGATGCGCTGCCACCGAATGTATCCCTCTACGAAAACACCGATATCACCGCCCTTGAGCGGCTGGGTACCGCGCGGGTTCGAGCTCGGGCCGTCGAGGGCGTTATTGAGGCGAACAAGGTGCTGGTGTGCCTGAACGCCTTCATTACGCGTTCGGGCATCGAGAACAGTGGGACGTTCCCGATGGAACTCAGCGCCAGCCTCACACGGCCGTTGACTGAGCAGGAATTTCAAGCAATGGGCAATGTCGAGCCATGGGGCGTGTTGTCGACCCGGCCGCTGGGCGCCACGGTGCGGCTGACTCCGGATCGTCGCGTGATGATCCGCAACACGGCTGAATACCGCGCTCGGGATCTCTCCAACAGCGATCTTCTCATCCGCAGAAAACACCATGTGCTGGGCTTGCAGCGCCGATTCCCGTGGTTGACCGAGCAAGACATTGATTACAGCTGGACCGGTCATCTGAGCGCCTCGCGCTCCGGGCAAGCGTATTTCGCCAAGGTCGAAGAGGGGGTGTTTGCCGTGGCCGGTTGCAATGGCTCAGGCGTTGCGCGCGGCACGCTTTGGGGGCGGCTGCTGGCCGAACTGGCGGCGGGCACCCGTTCGCCGCTGTTGGCGTCGGTCATGCAAAGGGCTCAGCCCGGCTGGCTGCCGCCCAAACCCTTTCTCGATATCGGTGCCATGCTTCGCATGCGCGTGGAGGCGGTCAGGGCCAGAACAGAAATCTAGAAAGCCGGCTATCACACACAATAAAAGTTCTTCAAAAGGTGATCGAACATGCGCGTCAATCCTGTTTCCCTGGCGGTACTGCTCACAACGTTTTCGGCCGTTACGTACGCCGATGAACAGGTCAATATTTCCAACTGGAGCGGCTACATTGCCGACGATACGTTGCCCACGTTCACCAAGGAAACGGGGATCAAGGCGACTTACGACATCCACGACAGCAACGAAGTCCTGGAATCGAAGTTGATGACCGGCAATACCGGTTATGACGTGGTCAGTCCGTCGAACCATTTTCTGTCCCGGTTGATCAAGGCCGGGGCGATCCAGAAACTCGATAAAAGCCAGTTGTCCAACTGGAAAAACCTCGACCCGGCGCTGATGAAAAAGCTCGAGGTCAACGACCCGGGCAACCAGTACGGCTATCCCTACATGTGGGGCACCGCGGGCATCGGCTACAACGTCGAGAAGATCAAAGCGATCTTCGGCAACACCGATGTCACCCATTCCTGGAGCCTGTTTTTTGATGAGAACAACATCAAAAAGCTGAGCCAGTGTGGCGTGGCGATTATCGATAACCCGACGCAGATCCTGCCGATCACCCTCAACTACCTGGGGCTGCCGCACCACAGTCACGAACCGGCGGATTACGCCAAAGCCGAGCAGGCGTTGCTGAAAATCCGGCCTTACATTCAGTATTTCCACACCTCCAAGTACGTCAGCGACCTGGCGAACGGCAACATCTGCGCAGTGATCGGCTTCAACGGCGACATCGTCCAGGCCGCCGCCAGTGCCAAGGAAGCCAGGAACGGTATCAACATCGCCTATTCGATCCCTGACGAAGGGTCGACCCTGTGGATGGACATGGTGGTCATGCCCAAGGCCGCGCCGCACGAGAAAAATGGCTACACCTACATGAACTACCTGCTTGAGCCCAAGGTCATCGCCAACATCAGCAACAGCATCCACTACGCCAACCCCAATATCGCGGCGGATGCGTTGGTCACCCCGGACGTGAAGCAGGACCCGGCGATTTACCCGCCCAAAACGGTGCTCGACAAGCTGTTCATCGTCGAGGACCTGCCACCGGCCATCGCGCGGTTGACCACGCGTTTGTGGAACAAGCTGAAGACCAATACCTGAGAACTGTGCCGGGGTCGTGGGCCGTTCAGCGGCGCCACGACCCATCGGGCAATTCGACCTCGCGCTCGGCTGCGGCCAAGGCCGCCTTCAACCCTTCTTTATCCAGCGGAATGCAGTAGGCGGGTTTGGCCCGTTCAAAGCGCCAGCTTTCATCCAGGCTGCCGGCATCCACCGCGTCGAATCCAATCTCGTCCAGCAACTTGATCACCAGGGCTTTAGCGCCCGGATCATCCGCCGCGATCGGCAGTGCCCGTCGGTCCGGCGCCGCTGCCGGGCGCGCGTCTTGCACCAGGTCCTGGGCGAGGATGGCGTTGAACACCTTCACCACATTCGCGTCGGGCAGATGCTCGGCGAGCAGGCGGCTGGTGGTGGTTTCGAAGCGGTCGAGGGCGGCGATGTGGCCGTCGCGTCCGGGGTAATAGTTGTTGGCATCCAGCACGGTTTTGCCTTCCAGCAAGCGCGCCGGCAGGCTTCGGTAATGCGCCAGGGGAATGGCCACGAGCACGACGTCGCCAAACTGTGCCGCCTCTTCAATTGTGCCGACCTGACTGCCGCGAATACCGCTGAGGATACTGCTCATGGTCTGTGGGCCGCGAGAGTTGCTGAGCATGGCCTCGTGTCCCGCCGCGATGACCAGTTGCGCCACCGCACGTCCGATAAAACCTGCTCCAATAATGCCGATTCGCATGTCGTTGCTCCCTTGATTGGTAGGAAGCGTCCATGATGATTGCCAACCAATGGCAGATAAATAATCATCGGGTACTTAGTCTCATTACCGGGAGTGTTGAATGATGGATCGTCTGACGAGCATGGGCGCGTTTGTGATGGCGGCGGAATCCGGCTCCTACGCCAGCGCTGCGGAGCGCTTGGGCCTGTCACCGCAGATGGTCGCCAAACATGTTGCCGCGCTGGAGCTTCGGCTGGGCGCGCGGCTGCTCAACCGGACCACCCGGCGCCAAAGCCTGACCGAACTGGGCAGCGCCTACTACGAGCGCTGCAAGCACATTCTGAGTGAGGCGCAGGCCGCCGACTCTCTGGCACAGGTCATGAATGACACCCCGCGCGGCAAACTGAAAATCAGCGCGCCCATGACGTTCGGCTCCTACAGCCTGATGCCCTTCGTGACAGCGTTTTTGCGCCAGCACCCGGAGGTCGAAATCGACCTGCACCTGACCGATCGTTTTGTCGATCTGGTGGAGGAGGGGTTCGAAGTGGCGTTCAGGATCGGCCCTTTGGTTTCCTCCAGTCTGACCGCCAGGCCGTTGGCGCCTTACCGGTTGGTGGCATGTGCCGCGCCAGACTATCTGGCGGAACGCGGAACGCCTCAAACACCGGATGACCTCAAGCACCATGAGTGCCTGGGCTATGCCTATTGGTCCCGTCCGGCTGACCGCGAATGGGTCTTTTGCCAAGGCGCGGTCATTCATCGGATCCCCGTCACCAGTCGCTTGCAGGTCAATGAGAGCAAAGCCCTGTTGTCGGCAGCGCTGGACGGGTTCGGAATTGTCCTTGGGCCTGAAGACTTTCTTGCGTCCGCGCTGCGAAGCGGCGAGTTGGTGCGGCTGTTCGCCGATTACGAAGCGCCGAGTCGACACATGCACTTGCTCTACACGGCGAATCGGCTGAGAACCGCCAAGCTGCGGCACTTTATCGATGCTGCGTATCAGCGCTTTGGTACCGCTATCTACAGGGTTGGCAGCGTATAAGGCATTTTGCTGGCCCCGCACTTCGAAACAAATCGCCAGAATCGCTTCACTTTCAGGTGGTTAGGTGGAATTCAATTGCGCAATGTATTGATCTCGTTTGCCCTGGTGAGCGTTGCAATCCCGGTCGAGGCCAAAGAGCTGATGGCCAATGATCGGTATATGTGTAGCTGGGGTGCGGGGACGGCGGCGAGGGCTCAGGAACTCAAGCTGTCGGGTGTTTCGTTATATGCCGCGCGCCAGAAGCTCCAGGCTTATCCGTTTACCAAGTCGTGGATGCGAATGCTGGCCATGGGCATCACCGAACAAACGTATGACAGCAAGTCGCATTTCAAGCCCGAGGCGATCCGCAAGAGCTTCTATGAAGACTGCGTGAAGTATAAGTTGGCGCGTAAATGAGGGGGTTGCAGAGCCGTTCAACCTGCTAGCTGAACCAATGCTGTCGGCTTGCGATGTTTCATTATGTTTCAGGTATGCCGGCGGCATACGATGATGGCTTCAGGTTGTGTATGGCCATGCTTGCAGCCAAAGGGAACGGAAAAATGAAATCGAATCTCTTCAAAGTCGTGTTGATCGCCGGTGCCTTGCTCCTGAGTGCGTGTTCCGGTTCCGGCATGAGCACTAGCACTTGCTTCTCCGATGGCTGCCAGCAATTTGATGGCCGCAACGCCAACAAGCTGAATTTTGGCGGCAGCGCCATTGGCAACAACTTCAATGAGTACAGTTCCGGGTTGCTGCACGACTAATTGAAAGAGGAGGGACAGGTTGCAGCAAGTGCCTGCCCGGATCATGAAAAAGCCCGCGCAAGGCGGGCTTTGAAAATTGAGTAGGTGGCCGGTGCTGGTCTCCGGCTTACGAGATTTATCAGGCCTCTCACAGAAAAGTTTTGTGCTTTCCTGCCTCACACGGCATAAGGGCTGGATCTCAGCGCGGAGATCTTTCTAACCGTGTACCCTTCGGAGCGCGCCCCACGCGTCCTCGCTATCCTCTTGCGCATCAGTCTGCGTCTTCACCTACACCCTTGAGCATAGCAAAGGGTTTAAATCCCTGGCCGGGCTTTTTAGACCGATTGCTTTCCAGGCGAAGCGTCGCAGGATGGAACGGTGCTATTGCCAGCCCGGCAATATAAGGCTTCGATACAGACGCCTGCCATGCTGAAATAGCGGCCCGTTTCTGTCAGCCATACCGGAGCCGTTACATGAAGCAAGCCGCAGTACTGATCTTCGCCTTATTGCTCACCTCTGGACTGCTCGGCACCCAGGCAGTCGCGGCCGGCGAGGCCGAAGCGGGCGGTAAACTGTTCAGCAAAACCTGCGGCGGCTGCCACCAGGTCGGCGAATCCGCGCGGGGCGGTTTTGGGCCGCAGCTCAATGGCATCATCGGGCGCACGGCCGGCAGCACGACGGACTACCAATACTCCGATGCGATGAAAAACTCTGGCGTGGTCTGGACCCGAGAAAAACTCGCCGCCTACATCGAAAACCCCAAAGGTGTGGTGTCCGGAACCCGGATGATCTTCTGGGGCATCAGCGATCCGGAAAAGATCGAAAACCTGTTGGCTTACCTCCAGACGTTTCAGCCGCAGTGATCTGAATGTCAGCGAAACCGCATCGGGATGGCCTCTGCAAACGGATAGTGCGCAAAATACGGCTTGGCCTCGTCGATGACCCGTTGCACTGAAGGTCGATTCATCAGCCTTTCAAAATAGGCACGCAAATGGCTGGCGTCGTCGGGAAACGCCACGAGCGTGCCGGCATAGAACAACGCCGGGACCGCCGCGCAGTCGGCCATGCTGAACTGCGCGCCGGCCACCCAGATTCTGGACGCCATCTGGTGCTCAAGCATGCGGTACGCCGTCGCCAGCAGGGCGCGTTCTTTGGTCAAATCGCCATGAGTGGCGAACAGGCGATCCGCCACAATCCGCTGCATCGGCACCTGCACATAATGGTCGAAAAACCGATCCCACAAACGCACCTCCAGCGCGCTCTCCCAATCGGCTGGAACCAGCGGATGTTGCCCCGGATAAAACCGGTCCAGGTACTCGATGATGATCGTGCTCTCCGGCACGCTGCGCTGGCGGGCGTGATCGCGGATGACCGGGAATTTGCCGATCGGCCACAGGGCTTGGAGCTCGGCTCTGTCGACCTCATTCCCCAGATCGATGATCCTTTTCTCGAACTCGCTGCCGTTTTCGTAAAGTGCAATCAGCACTTTGTGGCAGAACGACGAGAGCGGATGGTAGTAAAGCGTCAGCGGCATCTTTCAGTTCCTCGGTGAAAGGGTGAGCGCACGACTTGCAAACAGCAAACCCCTTTAAGTATCGATCATGCGCCAGGTAACGGGATGTCTTCCGACCCAACGGTCGTCGACTGCCTGGAGGAAAGTCGCCTGTCAGCTTTACTCAAGGATCGGCAACCATCACCACGAGGAGGCAAGCATGACGAAGGACACGAACGGCGCAAGCGAAGCGGGGGCGGGCGATGCGGCGTCGTCGCTGATCGACGAGCGCATCAGGGAGCTGGGTGATTGGCGGGGTGAGACGCTGGCGCAGATCCGCGCGATCATTCACAAGGCCGACCCCGAAGTGGTCGAAGCAGTGAAGTGGCGGGGCGTTCCGGTGTGGTCCCACGCCGGCATCCTCTGCACCGGCGAAACCTACAAGGCAGCGGTGAAAATGACCTTCGCCAAGGGCGCTTCGCTGGAAGACCCTTCAGGGCTGTTCAACTCCAGCCTGGAAGGCAGCACCCGGCGTGCCATCGATATTCATGAGGGTGAAAAGATTAATGAAAGCGCGTTGACGGCGCTCATTCGTGCCGCCGTGACGCTTAACACCACGAAGCGGGCCAAATGAACTCCACCTTCACGGTGCGATGAAGTCGCGTATCGCCCGAATGGTCTGGGCAGGCGCTTCTTCCATCAGCCAATGGCCGGCCCCCGGCACCACCACTTCCGTGACCTTGTCTGCGGCATTGCGCATCACGATGGCTTCGTTGTTGCCGAAGGATTTCTCACCGCCGACGGCCAATACCGGCATCGTCAGTCGCGTCTTCATCGACGCCTCATTGTCCACGGCATCCTGACGAATGTTGCGCAACAGCGCGAACGCCGCACGCATGACGCCGGGCCGGGCGCCCCGAGGATCTCACGGGGTAATCGTCCCTCATCAGGTAGCCAGAAAACCAACTCGATAACCAACCTGAATAAAAATTCATTTTGCGGGGAACAGGGTGAACGGCCGAGCGCTACAGAATGAGTTCAAACCCGCCAACAGTGTGTTGGCTGAACACAATACTGGAGCTATCCCATGAACACCCTGAAGGTTTTTTTGATCGTGACATTGATGAGTGCCTCTGTCGCCGCGATGGCCGAAAGCGGAGGCGACACCGTCATGGCCAGGATGGAGGCTGCAAGAGCATCCGCGATGACAACGTACCAACAGTCCGGGGCTGCAACTGCAACTGAAACTGCCAGTATTCAGACAACATCGTCTGGCGATACCGCCCGTTCGAATTGATCGTGCACTCACGCCATGAACTTTAAGAAGTCATCCGCTGTATCGGTTAAATAATCGAGGTTCAACAGGCTATGACCCGCCCCTCTCCCACGACAGCAAACTACAGCATTGCGTTGGTTAACTATAAAACACTTGAACTGACTAAAACCTGTCTCGCGTTTTTGCAGGAGGCTTTGCGGGGGACGGGTGTTCCTGTGATTGTGGTTGATAACAACTCCAACGATGCAAGCAGCGATTACCTGCGGACATTGGACTGGATTCAACTGATCGAACGGAAAAGCTCCTGCCCTGAGGCGGGAAATATTGCCCATGGCCGGGCACTGGATCTCGCTTTGGACCATGTTGAAACCGACTATCTGTTTCTGTTGCACACCGATACGTTTATTTACGACCCGGCAGTGTTCGCCATGATGCTTGGTCAGTGCACTGGCCCACGCGAAGTTGCGGCTGTGGGATGCCTGGAGCAATTGGATCGAGGCATCGCTCGTTCAACCTGGCGGATGATTTCACGGTTTTTCAAGCACTACACTCGACGGTATCTGTTAGCGCTGGGCTTCAAGGCAAGAGCACCAAAACCCTATAGAGAAACGCACTTGAAGAGCTTTTGCACGCTATGGAATGCGGCGCTTATCAAGCAATGCGGGTTTCACTTTCAAATGGATGATCGTAATCCAGGTTATGAGTTGCAAGACAGAATGGTTGCGCGGGGCTATCAGGTGGGGTTCATATCGCCGCGAAAGATGTTTAGTTATCTGGATCATATTCAAAGTGGCACCGTTTCAGCGATGGGGGGATATTCGCGCAATCACCGAAGGGTCAAGATGTACGAGCAGATCACCCGAGGGAGCACGTTGAAGGCTTGCTAGTTTGATAGCGCCAGCGCAGGCGCAGTCCTCTGCAGATTTGTCCGACATCCCGGTTCGACAGTCGTTTTCATTCATTTGTCAGCGGCTGCTTTTGGCCAGAAAGCGGACTCGTCTGTCTGGTCCATTGCCCCGGCAACACGCCCTAGGCATCATCATTGACCCGCTACAAGGAAGAGCTCCCATGACAGCAACCACCCTGCACCTGATGTGCGGCAAGATCGCTTCGGGTAAATCGACGCTGGCCAAAGCGCTTGCCGACCAGCACGTGGCGATTCTGCTCAGCGAGGACCGCTGGCTTTCGCAGCTCTATCCGCAAGAGATTCATTCGGTGACCGATTACGTTCGGTACGCGTTGCGTGTACGCGAAGTGTTGGGGCCGTTAGTCGTCGATATGCTGACGGCAGGTGTTTGTGTAGTCCTTGATTTTCCGGCCAACACGGTCGCGAATCGCGAGTGGCTGCGTACCTTGGCAGAGCGTGCCAAGGTGCAGCATTGCCTGCATTATCTGGAGGTGGATGACGATACGTGCCGAGCCAGGTTGCGTGCACGGAACGCGACAGGCGATCACGATTTCGCAGCGACGGATGCCGAGTTTGATCTGATCACCCGCTACTTCAAAGTTCCTGAGGCGCAAGAGGGACTGGCTATCGTTATTCATTCGTAGAACCGTCTTTGCACGCACCACCGACAAAATCGAAGTGCCCCGGGATTTCTGGATGCAGCTGTTTCTGCTTGGGGCGCTTCGAGGCGTCGCTGGTGCGAATGGGGCGAATGACGCCCCACTCCCGCCCGTTCTGTTACTTGCCAGTCGACAATGGCGGTGTGCGAGGAGGGCCCCGGCGCTTCGTCCCTGTCGACTCATACGCCGAAGCCAAGCGCAGCAACGTCGAATCGTCATACGCACGACCTGCAAAGGTCAGCCCGACCGGCATGCCGATGTCCGCCATGACACCCATCGGCACAGTCACAGTCGGCACCCCGAGGTGGCGGATCGCGAGGTTGCCGTTGGCGACCCAGATGCCGTTGCTCCAGGCGATGTCCGCCGACGTTGGATTGACATCGCAATCCGCCGGGCCGACATCGGCGACGGTCGGGAAGAGCACCGCGTCGAGGCCGAGTCGATCCATCCAGTGTTCAAGGTCGAGTCGACGGGTCTGTTCGAGCCCGCGGAGTCCGTCCGGCACGCTGCTGATCTGGTTCCACGGGGTGATGCCGCGCTCGGCCATCCGCACGTATTCGTCCATGCCGGCGGCGAGGTCGCCTTCACGGTTGGGCAGGGTGCCTGGGTCATGCGGGAAGATCAGCGGTCCGTCGACGTCGACCAGGCGATTGAGTTTCGGATCGCCGTTGGCCTGCAGGAAATCATCAAACGCCCAGGCCGTCAGGTCCCACAGTTCATGGTGCAGGAATTCCTTGGAAACGATGCCGCGATTGAACACTGTCGGCGCACCCGGACGATCACCCTCGCAATTGGAGACCAGCGGGAAGTCGACTTCAATGACTTCAGCGCCCGCAGCTTCCAGTGCCTGGCGAGCCTGCTTCCAGAGCTCGATCACCGAAGCGCGGGTGTTGATCCGTTGCCCCGTCGGCCCACCAATCCCCGGCGCTTCAGACGTGCCCGCTTCGGAGTCCGCGTTGATGTACATGCGGGGAACGCCGAGGCGCTTTCCGGCGAGCGCATCGGACGTTACGGCAAGCTCGGCATAAGAGACAGGACGCACCGAGGCGACACTCGGGATCGGTACCCAGGGTTGCATCCGCCACAAATCGCCGCGTGTGTCGGTGTCCTCCGCGACCACCACGTCGAGTACTTCGAGCAGGTCAGCCATGGTTCTGGCAAACGGCACGACAACGTCCATGGTCGGCGTCAATGGCCAGTTGCCGCGCACCGAGATCACTCCGCGCGAAGGCGTGTAGGCGCACAAGCCATTGTTCGAGGCCGGGCCGCGTCCGCTCGACCAGGTTTCCTCCGCCAGACCGAATGCCGCGAAACTCGCCGCGGTAGCGGTACCGGCGCCGTTCGATGAGCCGGACGCGAAGGGCGCGGTCAGGTAGTGCGCGTTGTACGGGCTCTCGGCACGGCCATAGACCCCGCGCTGCATCCCGCCATTCGCCATCGGCGGCATGTTGGTCTTGCCCAGGCAAATCGCCCCGGCCGCGCGCAGGCGTTCGATGGTAAACGCATCGCGATAGGCAATCAGGTTGGCGAAGGCGGGGCTGCCGGAAGCGGCGGTGAGCCCCTTGATCAGATAACTGTCCTTGGCCGTGTAGGGAATGCCATCGAGCGGACCGAGTGTCTCGCCTTTGGCCCGACGGGCATCGCACGCCTGCGCTTCGTTCAGCGCCTCGGGGTTACGCACCACCAATGCGTTGAGGGCGGTGGGGGTGTCGGGGCCGTCGTAGGCATCGATCCGGGCCAGGTAGGCCTGCACCAGTTCAACCGCCGTGGTCTGGCCGGATTCGAGCGCGGCACGCAATTGCGCAATGGAAACTTCGGTGACCTCGATCATGCTGTTACCGCCGACGGCTGATGGGGGGCGCGGGGAATGCTGCTCTGAAAATGGGGGCTCATCTTGGCTCTCGTTGCACTGATTTCCTGGCAGGGGCTGGGCACAATACCCGTCAGTCAAGGCGCAGAACCTGTGGGAGCGAGCCTGCTCGCGATAACGGACTGGCAGACAACACGTGTGTTGAATGTAAGACCGCTATCGCGAGCAGGCTCGCTCCCACAAGGATTGCGCTGTTCAAGTCCTTGACTGACGGGTATCAGGCGCAGGGCCTGCACACTTAGCGCTCTATTTAACACCAAGCCGGAATCGGTGTAACGGTTCGCCTGCCGGTTGTGTCGTCATGAAGACGCGGCAGGCGATGGCTTTCGCAGGTCGGATCAGCTGCCGCGGGTGTCTGGAAGCCTGGCGATCACCTTGATCTCAAAATCAAAACCGTACAGCCACGTGACGCCGACGCCCGTTAGTGTCGGGTGCGGCGCATTGCCCCGGAGTTCGGGCACGATCTTCCAGATTTGTCAGGCGATTTCGTTTTGAGGCGCGCTCATGTCCTTTGGGCGCTATCTACTGGCTTTTTGGCGTTAGTCGGTCATCGGCCGGCGCGATAGAGTGGTCGCAACGTTCCTGGCGCCCCGGATGACCCTACTGATGACCCGCCCTCGATTTTTACCCGACAACTTCACCCTGGCCCTGATCAGCGTGGTGATCCTCGCTAGCTTCCTGCCTGCCAGCGGCCAGGTCGCGGTCGGTTTTGGCTGGCTGACCAACATCGCCATTGCCCTGCTGTTTTTTCTGCATGGCGCCAAACTCTCGCGCGAGTCGATCATCGCCGGCGCCGGTCATTGGCGCCTGCATTTGCTGGTGTTCAGCCTGACCTTCGTCCTGTTTCCGCTGCTGGGCCTGGCACTCAAACCGGTGCTGTCGCCACTGGTCGGCAACGATCTGTACATGGGCATGCTCTACCTCTGCGCGCTGCCCGCCACCGTACAGTCGGCGATTGCCTTCACCTCTCTGGCGCGTGGCAACGTTCCGGCGGCGATTTGCAGTGCGGCGGCGTCCAGCCTGTTCGGGATCTTTCTCACGCCGTTGCTGGTGACGTTGCTGTTGAACGTACACGGCGAGGGCAGTTCGACCCTCGATGCGATTCTGAAAATCAGCGTGCAACTGCTGCTGCCGTTCGTGGCCGGGCAGATCGCCCGGCGCTGGGTCGGCAACTGGGTGGCGCGTAACAAGACCTGGCTGAAATTCGTCGATCAGGGCTCGATCCTGCTGGTGGTCTACGGTGCTTTCAGCGAGGCAGTGAACGAAGGCATCTGGCACCAAATCCCGCTCTGGGAGCTGGCTGGGCTGGTGGTCGCTTGCTGTGTCGTACTCGCCCTGGTATTAATCGCGTCCACCGTGCTGAGCAAAGCCTTCGGCTTCAATCAGGAAGACCGCATCACCATCCTCTTCTGCGGCTCGAAGAAAAGCCTGGCGACCGGCGTGCCGATGGCCCAGGTGCTGTTCGCTGGCAGCACGTTGGGCGTGTTGATTCTGCCGTTGATGTTGTTTCACCAGATTCAATTGATGGTCTGTGCGGTGTTGGCGCAGCGTTATGCCAATCGCACGGAAACGGTGGCTGAAATGATGGGGCAGGTGGATCCTTGATCGGCTTCGATCATATGGGCGCGGGCGACGTCGACTGCAACGCCGATGAGTGACTTCCAATGAATTTATGCCCATTACCGGCCAAGTAATGTAACTGGCGTAATTGCACCAAGCGTTGCATTCGATATTCCCGTTGATCCATTGGGACTCTCGATTCCAGGGCCTGCGCAGGTACTTGCTGAGCGCATTTCACACCGGTAATGGGTCTCTGCGGTTTAAGCCGTAGAGGGTGTTCCCGGTTTCTTCCCTTCGGTCCACCGTTCCTCTGCCGGGCAAATGCCGGCGTCATCTTCTCTTGCATAGCCTGAAGTTCTTTGCTAGCTTCGCTGAAAATGTTATCGATAACATTTGCTCCAAAACAATAAAAACAATAGAGAATTTCGCCATGAAAACGCTTCCGAAAACCCTGTGTTTGCTGGCTCTGAGTGTTAGTTTTTCCCTTGCCGGCCCTGCCAGTGCGGACACCCCGTCCAAGCCCCTGCGTATCGGCGCTTCCTTCCAGGAAATCAACAACCCCTATTTCGTCACCATGAAAGATGCCTTGCAGGACGCCGGCGGCAGCATCGGTGCGCAACTGATCATCACCGACGCCCGCCACGACGTGTCCAAGCAAGTCAGCGACATCGAAGACATGCTGCAAAAGGGCATCGACATTCTGATCATCAATCCTACCGATTCGGTCGGCGTGCAGTCGGCAGTCAAGTCTGCCCATGCGGCCGGTGTCGTGGTGGTGGCGGTGGATGCCCAGGCTGATGGGCCGCTCGATTCCTTCGTCGGTTCGAAAAACTTCGACGCCGGGTTCCAGGCCTGCGAATACCTGGCGAAGAGCATTGGCAACAAGGGCGATATCGCCATCCTCGATGGCATTGCGGTGGTGCCGATCCTTGAGCGTGTGCGCGGCTGCAAAGACGCCATCGGCAAGCACCCGGAGATCAAGATTGTCAGCATCCAGAACGGCAAGCAGGAGCGTGATCAGGCGCTGACGGTCACCGAAAACATGCTGCAGGCGCAACCGGGTCTCAAGGGGCTGTTCAGCGTCAACGACAACGGCTCCCTCGGCGCCTTGTCGGCCATCGAAGCCAGCGGTCTCGACGTCAAACTGGTCAGCGTCGACGGTGCACCCGAGGCGATCAAGGCCATTCGCAAACCCGGCAGCAAATTCATCGCCACCTCGGCGCAGTTCCCCCGCGACCAGATCCGCCTCGCCCTCGGCGTGGCCCTGGCGAAGAAGTGGGGGTCGCAAGTCCCTGCCGCCATCCCGGTGGACATCGCGTTGATCGATCAGGCCAAGGCCAAAGACTTCAGTTGGTAAGTACCTGCGCACCCGGCGCAACACGCCGGGTGCGGTCATTGGGGGTGAATCAATCGAAGGGTGAGGTCGGCGGTATGAGCAGTCTTTTGAAACTGGAAAATATCTGTAAATCCTACCCCGGTGTGCAAGCACTCAAAGGCATCGACCTGGAAGTGCAGCGCGGGGAAATACACGCATTGCTCGGTGAGAACGGCGCCGGCAAGTCGACGCTGATGAAAATCCTGGTAGGCGTTGAGCACCAGGACCAGGGGCAGATCCTGATCGATGGCCAGGCGCAGCAATTTGCGACGTACCACGACGCAATCGCCGCTGGCATCGGCATCGTGTTTCAGGAGTTCAGCCTGATCCCGTACCTCAATGCGGTAGAGAACATCTTCCTCGGTCATGAACGAGTGAATGGTTTGGGTTTGCTGCGCAAACGCCAGATGCAGGACAAGGCGAGGGCGTTGTTCGTTCGATTAGGCGTGAGTATCGACCTGCAATGCCCGATCAAATACCTGAGCGTGGCCGAACAGCAGTTCGTCGAAATCGCCAAGGCCCTGGCGCTGGACGCGCGTTTGTTGGTGCTCGACGAACCCACCGCGACCCTTACGCCCACCGAAGCCGAATTGCTGTTCGAGATCATGCGTGAGCTCAAGCGCCAGGGCGTGGCGGTGATTTTCATCTCCCATCACCTGGAAGAGATTTTCCAGGTGTGCGACCGCATCAGTGTATTGCGCGACGGCAGTAATGTCGGGGTCACCGATGTGGCGGACAGCGACATCGATCGGCTGGTGGAAATGATGGTCGGCCGGCGTCTGGAGTGCAGTTTTCCGCCGAAGACGCAAAAGCCTCGCGGCCCGGTGCTGCTTGAGGTCAAGGACATTCAGCTGATCCGCAACGGCCCGCACAACCATTTCGAACTGCATCAGGGCGAGATTCTTGGCTTCGCCGGGCTGGTCGGTTCCGGTCGCACCGAACTGGCGTTGGCGGTGATCGGTGCCTTGCCGGTGATCAGCAAGGAGGTACGCGTGCGCGGGCACAGTGTCAGCCTGCGCGACCCGGCCCAGGCGCTGGAGCAAGGCATCGGCTTGCTGCCGGAGAGCCGCAAGAGCGAAGGGCTGATCACCGGTTTCAGCATCCGCGAAAACATCTCGCTCAATAACCTGAAGAAGTACGAGCACTACCACCTGCTCGATCAGGGCCAGGAGTGCCGCACCACCGAAGCCTTGATGAAACAACTGTCGATCAAGGCGCCCAGCGGCGAGAGCCGGGTGTTCAACCTCAGTGGCGGCAATCAGCAGAAAGTGGTGATTGCGCGCTGGATCAACCACCACTGCGACATCCTGATTTTCGACGAACCCACACGCGGCATCGATGTCGGCGCCAAGGCCGAAATCTATGCGCTGATGCGTGCCCTGACCGAACAGGGCTACGCGATCATCATGATTTCTTCGGAATTGCCGGAAGTCATCGGCATGTGCGACCGCGTGGCGGTCTTCAACAAGGGCGCCATCGTCAAAGTGCTGGAAGCAAGCGCCGTCAACCCGCAGGAAGTCATGCGCTACGCCACCGGGAGCCAGAATGAATACCTCCATTAATACCCTCGATCAATTGCGGCTGCGCTTCAATTTCGCACGCCTGACCCGTTCGCCAGCGTTCTTTCCCTTTGTCGGGCTGCTGGTGGTGACCCTGTTCATGATCTTCGCCAGCGACAAGTTCCTGACCTCGGCCAACCTGGAAAATATCGCCCGGCAAGTGTCGATCAACGCGATCATCGCGGTCGGCATGACCTGCGTGATCCTCACCGGCGGCATCGACTTGTCGGTGGGGCCGGTCATGGCCTTGTCCGGCACCTTGACCGCCGGGCTGATGGTCGCCGGGTTGCCGCCGGGCCTGGCCATTGGCGCCGGGATGCTGGTGGGCGTGGCGTTCGGCATCGGCAACGGCTTGTTCGTCGCATACCTGCACATGCCACCGATCATCGTCACCCTCGCGACCATGGGCATCGCCCGGGGCTTGGGCTTGATGTACACCGACGGCTACCCGATTTCCGGGTTGCCGGACTGGTTCGGTTTTTCGGCCGCGAGAGTCTGTTGGGCGTGCAGGTGCCGATCCTGATCATGCTCGTGACCTACCTGGTGGCGTATGTGCTGCTGCAACACACGCGTATCGGTCGCTACATCTACGCCATCGGCGGCAATGAGGAGGCGGTGCGGTTGTCCGGTGTGCGAGCGCCGCGCTTCAAGTTGCTGGTGTACGGCATCAGCGGTTTGACCGCTGCCATCGCCGGGCTGGTATTGACTTCACGCTTGATGAGCGGCCAGCCGAATGCCGGGGTCTCGTTCGAACTGGACGCGATTGCCGCCGTGGTTCTGGGCGGCGCATCGATTGCCGGCGGGCGCGGGGTGATCCTCGGCACGCTGGTCGGGGCCATGTTGCTGGGCGTACTCAACAACGGCTTGAACATGCTCGGGGTGTCGCCGTACGTCCAGAGCGTGATCAAGGGCGGGATCATCCTGCTGGCGATTTTTATCAGTCGCCAGCGGCACACGTAAGCACTTATTGAATCAGTCATTTCCGCACGGCATGACAGCGCCGTGACGGGTTCTCTCATGCTCGAAAAAGGTAAAAGATCATGGACAATAAACCCCAAAACCTGATGCAAGCGGTTGTCTGCCACGGTCCGAAAGACTATCGCCTGGAGCGCATCGGCAAGCCGCAAGCGCGGCCCAATGAACTGGTGATCCGCATCGCCGCCTGCGGCATCTGCGCCAGTGACTGCAAGTGCCATTCCGGTGCGGCGATGTTCTGGGGTGGCGACAACCCGTGGGTCAAGGCGCCGGTGGTGCCGGGTCACGAGTTTTTCGGGTATGTGGAACAGGTGGGCGAGGGCGCCGAGGAACACTTCGAGGTGCAGGTCGGTGACAAGGTGATTGCCGAGCAGATCGTGCCGTGCGGCAAGTGCCGATTCTGCAAGTCCGGCAAGTACTGGATGTGCGAAGTGCACAACATCTTCGGCTTCCAGCGCGAAGTCGCCGAGGGCGGCATGGCGCAGTACATGCGCATTCCGAAAACCGCCATCGTGCACAAGATCCCGGAGTCGGTTTCGCTGGAAGACTCGGCATTGATCGAACCGATGTCCTGCGCCATCCACACCGTCAATCGCGGTGACATCCAGCTCGATGACGTGCTGGTGATTGCCGGTGCCGGCACCCTTGGGTTGTGCATGGTGCAAGTGGCGGCGCTGAAAACGCCGAAAAAACTGGTGGTGATCGACATGGTCGACGAGCGTCTGGAACTGGCCAGGCAGTATGGCGCCGACGTGGTGATCAACCCGTCCCGGGACGATGCCCGCGCCATCATCAACAGCCTGACCGACAACTACGGTTGCGACGTGTACATCGAAACCACAGGCGTACCGGCGGGCGTGACCCAAGGCCTGGAGCTGATCCGCAAGCTCGGGCGGTTTGTCGAGTTCAGTGTGTTCGGCGCCGAAACCAGTGCCGACTGGTCGATCATCGGCGACCGCAAGGAACTCGACGTCCGCGGCGCGCACCTCGGACCTTATTGCTACCCGGTGGCCATCGATCTGTTCGAACGCGGCCTGGTGACCTCCAAAGGCATCGTCACTCACGACTTCGCGCTCGACAATTGGGAAGAGGCCTTTGCCCTGGCCAACTCGGTGAAGTCGATCAAGGTCTTGTTGAAGCCAGGCCAGTAAGGCGAGGGGAAGGCTATGGACTACGTCATTGGCGTGGATATCGGTACGCAAAGTACCAAGGCATTGCTGGTCGATGACCAGGGCCGGATTGTCGCCCAGCACAGCCAGGGCTATCGGGTGGACACGCCGAAAGTGCGCTGGGCCGAGCAGTGGCCGCAGGTCTGGCTGGATGCCGTGCAAGCGTGTGTGGTCGGTTGCCTGCAAGGCGCCGGCGTGCCGCGCGAGCACATCAAGGCGCTGTGCATCAGCAGCCTGTACGGCGGCTCGGGGATTGCCGTCGATGCGGACTTGCAACCCTTGCACCCGTGCCTGATCTGGATGGACCGCCGGGCCGGCGAACAAGTGGAATGGGTACGGGAGAACATAGACCTGGAGCGACTGTTCGATATCACCGGCAACTCGGTCGACAGTTATTACGGCTTCACCAAGATGCTCTGGCTCAAGCAGCACCAGCCGCAGGTGTGGCGCCAGACCCGCTACCTGCTGCCGCCCAACAGCTACATCAACTATTGCCTGAGCGGTGAACTGGCGGTGGATCACAGCTCCGCCGGCAACATCGGCGGCGTCTACGACGTGGCCGGGCGTTGCTGGTCGGTGGAAATGCTCGATGCGCTGGGCATTTCGCCGAGCCTGATGCCCGAGCGCTTGCTGTATTCCGGTGAAGTGGTGGGTGGTTTGCTGCCGGAGTGGGCCGAACGCCTGGGCTTGCCGTTGGGCCTGCCGATTCTGGCCGGTGGCGTCGATGCGGCCATGGCTACTTTGGCGGCGGGCGTGACACGGCCCGGCAACCATGTGGCGATGATCGGCACCAGCATGTGCTGGGGTTATCTGAACCAGCAGGTCGATGCCCGCCATGGGCTGGTGAGCATGCCCCACGTCTATAACGGCCATCGCGACTTGTACATTTTCGGTGGCGCGATTACCGCCGGGGCGTCGGTCAACTGGTTCCGCGAGCAGTTCTGTCAGGCCGAAGAGCTGCAAGCACAACACAGCGGTAAAGACAGCCATTGGTTGTTGGAGCAGCAGGCGGCGAAGATTCCGCCGGGCAGTGAGGGGCTGCTGTTTCTGCCGTATTTGATGGGTGAGCGCAGCCCGGTGTGGGACGACCGCGCCAGTGGCAGCTTTGTCGGCCTCAACCTCTATCACAGCCGCATCCACCTGTACCGCGCGGTGTTGGAAGGGGTGAGTTTTGCCCTGCGCCACAACATCGAGGCCGGCACTCGCGGTGCTCATTCACTGGACCCACGGTTGATCGTGGTCGGTGGCGCCAGTCATTCCGATTTGTGGATGCAGATCATCGCCGACATTACCCACTACCCGGTCTACACCATCGTCCAGGAAGTCGAAGCGGCCCTCGGCGCGGCGTTGCTGGCGGCCCACAGTGTGGGCCTGGTGGACGACCGGCAAATGGACCAGGGTTGGGTGCAATTACAGCAGCGGGCAGAACCGATCGCCGGCAACGTTGCCGCCTATGACCATGCCTTTGCCGACTACCTGCGCTTGTATCCGGCCCTGAAACCGATCATGCACAGCCTGCAACAGAGCTGAGCCACGGAGCATACACATGAGCGGGATCAGTTTTGATTTCAGCCAGCAACGGATTCTGGTCACCGGTGCCAGTAGCGGCATCGGCCTGGAGATCGCCTGTCAGTTGATGGCCTGCGGTGCCCAGGTATTTGCCTTGGGCCGCAATCCTCAAGCGTTGCAACAGTTACATGCCGATGGCTGCGAGGTGCTGGCGGTGGATGTGGCCGACAGCGTGGCGCTGGAACAGGCCCTGGATACGCTGCCGGTGATGCACGGGCTGGTCAATTGCGCCGGTATTTCGCTGCTGGAGTCCGCCCGTGGCATTACTGCCGAAGGGTTCGACCGGGTGATGGCGGTGAATGCCCGGGCGGCGGCCTTGATCGCCAGCCGAGTGGCGGCGGCGATGATCGATGCGGGTGTGCGCGGCAGCATCGTCAACCTGTCGAGCCAGGCCTCGTTGGTGGCGCTGGACGATCACTTGGCCTATTGCGCCTCGAAAGCTGCGCTGGACGCCATGACCCGCGTGCAGTGTGCGGAGTGGGGCCGGCATGGGATCCGGGTCAACAGTGTCAACCCGACCGTCACGCTGACGCCAATGGCTGAAGCCGCCTGGGCGTTACCGGCCAAGCGTGATCCGGTGCTGGCAGCGATCCCCCTTGGGCGATTTGCCGAGTCGACGGAAGTGGCGCTGCCGGTGCTGTTTTTGCTCAGTGTCGGGGCCAGCATGATCAGCGGCGTCAGCCTTGCGGTAGATGGTGGCTACACCGCGCGCTGACGGCCCGGACGTCGCCATGTTAGCCTTGCGACTCACGCCTAAATTCCAGGCCAGCCAAAGCGTTTCGATGAGCAAACAGAAAAGCGTCACCATCAGCGACATCGCCAAACGGGTCAACATGACCACGATCACGGTGTCCCGCGCGCTGAACAATCCGCACCAGGTCAAGGCCGAGACACTCGCACGTATCCTTGAGGTGGCGCGTGAACTTGATTACGTGCCCAACACGTTTGCCCGTAGCCTTAAACGCGACGAAAGCCTGATCATCGGGGTGATCACTGCATCCGTAGACAACCCGTTCTACAGCGAGATGATCAAGGCGATTTCCCGCGAGGCGAAAAAGCACGGCTATACCATCATGCTGGTGGACACCGACAAACTGCCGGAACTGGAAAGCAAAGCGGTGGATACGCTGCTGGGCTATCGGGTGGCGGGAATCATTCTGTCGCCAGTGTCGGATGAACCGCAGTACCAGCCGGACTACCTTGAACGGCTGGCCAACGGCAAGACACCCGTGGTTCTGCTTGATCGTACGATCCACGGCAGTCCCTTCAGCCGGGTGGTGCTGGATAACTATCACAGCGGTTACAAGGCGGGGCAGTACCTGCTGCAACAAAACTCCGGGATCAAACGCTTGCTGGTGTTGACCGGCCCCAGGCATTCGCGGATTACCGAAGAGCGCCTCAAGGGCTTGCGCGCAGTACTCGGGGGCAACCCACGATGCAAATAGACATTTACCCCGGTGACTACACCCTTGAACCTTCGTTCGAAAGTACGTTGGCTTACCTGGAAAACGGCGCACCGCCAGATGCAATCATGGGCTTTAACCAGTTGATCACCATGGGTGCACTGAAGGCGTTGCGAGCAAAGAAAATACGCCATCAAGACATCACCATCTGCGGCATCGACCGCTTGCCGTTTGCAGATATTTTCGGTGTGCCCATTGCTTGCGTGGCTCACGACGCCACACTCGCGGGCAGCAGCGCGGTACGCGTATTGCTGGATCGTCTTGAAAATCCGGCGCGACCTCGCGATAAGGTCATCATCAGTGGAGAGCTGGATGACGCTTATTGAAAATTTGGCTGATCTATAGCTGAAACCCGCCAGGCTGCCGGTTTCGAATGGCCGCAATCGATTCAAAGTGAACAGTTGGGCTCGCCTGCGCGGCCTTTCTGATTGAGAGGCTGTAACTAATATTTTTATATGCGTTGTCGTACAACATCGCCGATCGTTCATTCCTTGTCGTCATCCCCCCACCAGAACCCATCACGCTGACAGGCCCACAGCCAACGCTGCTATAAGCACAAGCGAAATTTTTGCGGATGCTCTTTGTCGAGACAGATGGCCATTTTTCAGATTGACAGACGGGTAGGGAGCTAGCTATAAAAGGCATAGTTGTACGACGACAGACGATGCGTCGTCTGTTCACCCCTAAAAATAAAAAAGAGTGTCGGCCTCATCATGAATTCAACTCGCTTACTCATCCCCCTGCATGCCGCTCCTAATGGTTCGATCCTGATTGCTTGCCTCTACACAGCGTCAGGTCCATTGCCGACAACCGTCCCGCCACACGCCCGATAGTACCTGCAACACGTTCAACTCCAGCCCAAGAGCATGGAGAACGTGCACCTGCACTCTCACATTGATGTCGAGAGATCATCACCCTAATCCAATAATAAAGTGATGCCATGAATCTGAACGAGCCCATCAATCCGCAACGCATAGGCCAGGCTGTAGGCAAATATCGCTGGACGATCTGCGCGTTGTTGTTCTTTGCTACCACCGTCAATTACCTGGATCGCCAGGTGCTCAGTCTGTTGGCGCCAGATCTGTCGACGCAATTCGGCTGGAGTAATACCGATTACGCCAACATCGCCTCGGTCTTTCAGTTTGTGTATGCGATTTCCATGCTGTTCGCCGGCCGTGTGGTCGACAAGATCGGGACCAGGACTGCTTATGTGGTGGCGATTGGCATCTGGTCGACCGGCGCGATGATGCACGCGTTTTCGGTGCCGATGGGCGAGGGGATCGCCGCTGTGTGCAGTGCGTTCGGCCTTGCCGTTATCCCGGTTTCGATCGCCGGCTTCATGCTGTCGCGCGCCGTACTGGCGATAGGCGAGGCGGGTAACTTCCCGATCGCCATCAAGGCCACTGCCGAATACTTCCCGAAGAAAGAACGCTCCTTCGCCACTGGCATCTTCAACTCCGGAGCCAACGTGGGCGCGATCCTGGCGCCGATTTGCGTGCCGCTGATTGCCGGCCTCTGGGGCTGGGAAGCGGCATTCATCGTGATCGGCATGTTGGGCTTCGTCTGGGTGGCCGTGTGGGTGGCGCTTTACCAAAAGCCTGCGCAGCAAAAGCGCCTGTCAGCGCAGGAACTGGCCTATATCCGCAGCGATGAGACCGTACAGGTGGACGTTACCCCTGTGTCGGGCGTCGTCGCCAGGAAAGTGTCGTGGTTCAAACTGCTGACCTACCGCCAGACCTGGGCCTTTGCCTTCGGTAAATTCATGACCGACGGCGTGTGGTGGTTCTTCCTGTTCTGGCTGCCGACCTATCTGTCGGCGCAATACGGCATGAAGGGTTCAGCCATCGTGATGCCGCTGGCTGTGTTGTACAGCATGACCATGGTGGGCAGCATCGGCGGCGGCTGGTTCCCCAGCTACTTCATGGCACGCGGCGACAAGCCGTATGACGGGCGCATGAAAGCCATGTTGGTGATCGCACTCTTCCCGCTGCTGGTGCTGCTGGCGCAACCACTGGGTTACATCAGTTTTTGGGTGCCGGTGGTGCTGATCGGTATTGGCGCGTCGGCGCACCAGGCGTGGTCGTGCAATATCTTCACCACCGTGTCCGACATGTTCCCGCAAAAAACCGTGGCGTCCGTGGTCGGTATTGGCGGCATGGCGGGCGGCCTGGGCGGCGTGGTAATGACCAAAATCGGCGGTTGGGTGTTCGACTACTACAAATCGATTAACGATATTCATACCGGCTACATGATCATGTTTGCGATCTGTGCACTGGCCTACCTGGTGGCGTGGAGCGTGATGAAAATGCTGGTGCCACAGCATAAGGAAATTACTGATCTGTAAACGGCTGGCGATGCGGCACGTCCGTTAGACGGATGCTGTCGCCGTCATCGCGAACAAGCTCGCTCCCACATTGGTTTGGTGTCGTTCGCAAGTGTTGCGGCCGACACCGGCCCTTGTGGGCGCGAGCTTGCTCGCGATGGCGGCAGTGGGCGCACCGCTTAAATTTGCAGTTCAGCGGGAGCAAGCTCCCTCGCCACATTTTTTCAGTGATCAGCAAATAAGGTGACAGCTTCATTTTCCAGGAAAATGGATTTGCCACCTTTTTACTGCGCGTAAGAGGAAAGGGCTTTTTATGCGGCTGGCGGTTAGCATGGCGTTTTATCAACGCCCATGTCCGTTAACGTAACCGAGTGGCCCAGACCTTGATCGAACGACGCCAGTTCAGCGGAGGCATGAAGGGGAAAAACCTCCGCTATTTGAATGAGCAGCCAGACGAACCGGTGCAAATGGCCCGCACAGGCTTTCTGCTGCTGGAGCATTTCTCGCTGCCCGCGTTTACTCAAGCGCTGGACACGATTATCACCGCGAATCTGCTGCGTCCCGGCTTGTTTTCTTCCCGAACGTTCAGCTTGAACGATGGGGAGGTGGTCAGCGATCTGGGCCTGGTCATTCGGCCAGATGCGCGGATCGATTGTTCCGGGATCCGTGACCTGGACCTGCTGGTCATTTGTGGCGGCTACCGGACAGAACTGAAGGCCAGCGACGAGTTGATCAGCCTGCTGAGAAACGCATCAGAGCATGGCGTCAGCCTGGCCGGATTGTGGAACGGCGCCTGGTTTCTAGGCCGGGCAGGGTTGCTTGACGGCTACCGTTGCGCCATTCACCCCGAACACCGCCCCGCACTCGCGGAGTTCTGCAAGGTCACGCAGGTCAGCAGCGAGCCCTACATCATTGATCGAGACCGGCTCACGGCGTCCAGCCCTTCCGGGGCCTTCCACATGGCGCTGGACTGGATCAAGGGCTTGCACGACAAAGCCCTTGTCGAGGGCATTGAAGACATCCTGGCCTTCGAGGAGTCGCGCTACCGGCGCATCAAACCGACTGAAAATATCAGTGTGAGCGCACCGTTACGTGAAGTGGTCAACCTGATGGGCGCCAACCTCGAAGAGCCTCTGGAACTGGATCAACTGGCTATTTACGCAGGCCGTTCCCGGCGGCAACTCGAACGCTTGTTCAAGGAACAATTGGGCACAACGCCGCAACGCTATTACCTTGAATTGCGGATTACCGAGGCACGTCGGCTCCTTCAACACACCGAGTTATCCCAGGTCGATGTGCTGGTTGCCTGCGGCTTTGTGTCGCCGAGTCATTTCAGCAAATGCTATAGCTCGTACTTTGGTTACCGGCCTTCCAAGGAAAAGCGGCTGGTCAAATAACCCCCGGAGACCCAGCAATGTCGGACCGTGAAATCATCATTCCTGAAGTTATGAAACCCATCGTCGAACGCGCGGGTTATGCCCCCGCCGTCAGGGTGGGCGACACACTTTACTGTGCCGGTCAGGTTGGAAGAACAGCTGATTTGCAAGTCATCGCAGATCCAGAACAACAGTTCATCAGTGCCTGGGAAAGCCTGCGCCAGGTGCTGGCTGCCGGGGGCTGCACCTTCGAGGATGTGGTCGACATGACCACCTATCACGTTGATTTGGCCCAGCACATGGCGTTGTTTCGCGAGGTAAAAAACCGCCTGTTCCCCAGAGGGCTGTGCGCCTGGACGTGTATCGGGGTTAGTGCGTTGGCTAACCCGGGACTGTTAGTGGAGATCAAGTGCATAGCGGTGCGGCGAACGTAAGGCTATGCTGCCGCGCATTCATATTCGCCAATAACAACTAACAATAGTGATGCCATGAGCCAATCAGAGCTGCATGCGACTGCTTTAGCGTTGTACCCGGAGGACTACCGCGAGGCGGCAGCCTTGCTCAAGCAAGCCGTGCCGCTCATGGTGCGTCACAACATCCCGCCGAATCCGGTGCATTACGCGCTTTGGTACACCTATAGCAAAGGCCTGGAACCAGAACTCAATCGCCACCTGGACCGGGTTGTCAAAGACTTCGATGACTTCCCCTCGGAATCCGCCTCCAGGCTTTTTCGCGACTACATTATTCGTGACGAACTGGAAGATGCCCGTGCCGGCCAGCAACAGGCGATCAATCTGGTTGATGGCATGGAACGAGATGTCTCGCATAGCGTCAATGGCAGTCTCAATTTTAAGGCCAGTCTTGGGCACTGCCTCGAAATGCTCGCCGAGCCGTTCGATAAGAGGCTGCCTGCAATACTCAACGAGCTGCAACAAAGCACCCAGGCGATGCACGATCAGCAAGAGCGATTCCTTGCTCAGCTGCACTCTGCGCAAAACGAGATAAAAAGTCTGCGCGATAAACTTGAACGAGCCCAACTGGACGCATCGCTGGACGGTCTGACTCAACTGCTCAACCGAAACACCTTCTCTCGCGTGCTGGAGCAGGCGCTGAACACCGAAGCGCAAGGTGTCGCGCTGGTGATGCTGGATATCGACCACTTCAAGCAGTTCAATGACCAATACGGGCATCCGCTCGGTGACCGCGTGCTCGAACATGTCGGTCAGGTGTTGCGAAACGCTCTTCCACCCCAAGCCTTGGCGGCGCGTTACGGTGGCGAAGAGTTTTGCGTGGTCCTGCGCGAGTGCGCCGACCTCACCGCTGTCCGGGACTTTGCTGAACGGCTGCGCCAAAAGATCCAGTCGTTGCGGATCAAGGCGCGCGGCACGAATGAAGTGCTCGATACCGTCACGGCGTCGTTCGGTGTGGCCCTCGCTAACGCGGACGACACAGTGGAAAGTCTCGTCGTACGTGCAGATGATGCGCTGTACCGCGCCAAGCGCAATGGGCGTAATCAAGTGGTCTGATTGATGCCGCTGCTGGACTGATCGGGCAACGTCACCGAGCTCGGCCACGTCGTGGTCGGTGCGTTCGCGCAGCCTGAACGCGCAGGGAACGGCGAATATTCAAATGCAATGGAGCAGGGGCCCAGGCGCCATTCGCTATCGATACACCTGCGGTGCGTCTGCCGCATTCATCTTCTCGATCACCAACCGGATGAACGCCGATACCGCGAGCGGCAGTTGCCGACGGCTTGGATACAGCACGTTCATGCCGTAGCCGTCGGGCTGGTATTGAGGCAGCACCGGGACGAGCACGCCGGCCTGTACCTCAAGCTTGGCCATCACGGGCGGGAGCAGCGCGATGCCTAGCCCGGCCACGGTGGCCTTGCGCAGTGCCTGCGCGGTATTACCGCTGAAACGTCCGAACACTTGCACTTCTTCCTCACCATTGGGGCCGAGTAAACGCCAGGTGGCGTGGCCGCTGGGGTGCGCGCAAATCACACAGTCGTGGTTCTCCAGGTCCTGCAGCGTGCGGGGTGAGCCGCGCGCCGCGATGTAGGCGGGGCTTGCCACCATCCCGACGCTGCCGGGGTCAAGGATCTGACGACCGACATAGCCTGAATCGCGCAAGGGCCCGCCGCGAAAAGCGACGTCGATCTGTTCTGCGATCAAGTCGGCCTTCGCATCGCTGAGTACGAAGTCGAGTCGTACGCGCGGATGCGCGGCCAGAAACTCGGTCACCCACTCCATCTGGAAGAAGTCGAAGAAGTCGGCCGGCGCCGCCACGCGCACCAGGCCACTGGGCTCGCTGCTGCCCGTCATCAACGCTTGCCCAGCCTCGACCAGGCCATCGACCGCTCCCGCGCAGCGTTCATGAAAATCTTGGCCAGCACTAGTGAGCGTGAGCTTGCGGGTTGAACGTTGCAGCAGCCGCGTACCGAGACGCGCCTCGAGCTGCTGGATGCGGCGACTCACGGTATTGGGAGGCATGCCCAGTCGTCGCGCCGCCTGCGCAAAGCTGCCGCTGCGTACCACCTGTACAAACATGGCGATGTCATTGAGGTCGATCATGGCGGGTCATTCCTGGCGCTGGTGGACGAGTGCAATCCAATTGTATCGACTAATAAAGCAATCGGCCCGGCCCTATTGTTTCAGGCATCCGCCCGCGAGGCTCCCCACTCCGCGCGGCAGGCTTTGCCAGGAGACCGATTGGCCATGACCCACTCTTCCTGCGCTTCTCCCGCCCAGCACCGACTCGTCTGGGGGGCACATGTTCTCTTCGCTGCGTCGTGGCGTTTTTTCCTCCAACTCTGCTGTGAGTAATCATCATGACCCTTCAGCCACAACCTCACATTGGCGCTACACGCGAAACCGTTACTCAGCGCGCAATCAGCTACCGCACCACCGGTAGCGGGCACGGTTCCATTGTTCGACTGATGAGTCCTTCCGATCTGGGCCATCTGATCAAGCCTTTCGTTTTCCTTGATCTGTTTGAAGGTGAGAGTTCATTCATTCACGGCATGCCAATGCACCCGCACTCGGGGATCGCCACCGTCACCGTTATTACCGAAGGTAATTTGCGCTTCGAGGAGGCTGAATCGGGCACGGGGACAATTGACTATGGTGGCGTTGAATGGATGCGGGCGGGAGGCGGGGTCTGGCACGGGAAGGAGATGTCGGTAGGGACATCGAAGCGGATTCAAGGTTTTCAACTTTGGGTTGCACTACCGCCCGCGTTGGAAAACGCGAATGTCGACAGCCAGTACCTGGAGTCAGACGTGATGCCTGAAGTGGGGCCTGCGCGGGTGATTCTTGGAACCTACCAGGGGGTCAAAAGCCCAGTCCGCGCGCCGGCTGGAATGAACTACCTGCTGGTCACGCTACGAGCCGGGGAAACCTGGACCTATGTTCCGCCCAGTGGGCATGAGTCATTGTGGTTGAGTGTCAGCCGAGGATCCCTTGGCGCACCGAACCTGGTCGATGCGGGGGAAATGGTCATCTTCGAGCCAGGTAACGGTGCCGTTACGCTGAAGGCCATGCACAAAGATACGGTATTCGTGATCGGTTCAGCGATGCCTCATCCTCATGACCTGGCGCTGGGAAATTACTCGGTTCACACCAACCCGCAAGCCTTGCGTGCGGGAGAGGCAAAAATTGCCGAGATTGGCGCTCGGCTGCGTGAGTACCTGCAAAAGCCCAGTGAGTCTGGCGCCGTGCCCGTTTTCAAATAACCCAGGCGCCCGGCGGAACCCGGCCTGAAAGCCTGTTCCGGCTGCGGTGACCGCTATCTGTCGAGTCCGGGCAGCAAGGCATCCAGCACACGGCTGGAACCCTGCCACGCCTCTGTTTCAGGAGCTGAAATTGTTAGAGCATCGATTCAAGGCCGACCTCGGTGGTGGCGACTATGGCTGGCTCAAGGCCAGGCATCATTTCAACGTCACTGCCGACGGCAATCCCGCGCACCGTCCGCTAGGGGCGCTTGTGGTCTGGAACGACGACGAGATTGCGCCCGGCAGCGGTTTTCCCATGCATGGTCATGAAAGCATGGAGATCGTTACTTACGTATTGGAAGGCGCGGTGACCCATCGAGACAGTGTGGGCGGGCAAGGCCGCACTGAGGCCGGTGACGTGCAGGTAATGAGTGCCGGCACCGGCATTCGGCATGAAGAGCGCAACGCGGGGAGCGTTCCGTTGAGGCTGTTCCAGATCTGGTTGCGGCCGCGCGAAAGTGGCGGGCAACCCCGTTGGGGCTCGCGTCCTTTTCCAAAGTCTGATCGGACCGGTCAATGGGCGGTGCTGGCCAGCGGGATGCCTGGCGATGACAACGCTTTGCCCATCCGCGCCGATGCACGTGTGCTCGGGGCGACACTCAAGGCCGGTCAGTGCTTGAGCAATGATTGTTTGATCACTCGCCAGGGCTATCTGGTGCCGACGCTCGGCACGGTGAGAGTCAACGGAGAAAGGGTCGAAGCGGGGGACGGTATTGCCTTGACCCAGGAGCCCCGGCTCATTATCGAAGCCATCGACGATACCGAAGTGCTACTGGTCGAGGTGTTTTGACCATGAATACGATCATCATGACCGGCGGGACTTTTGGTCTGGGGGAAGCGACCGCGAAGCAGTTGAGTGCTTCCCCCGACACCCAACTCATCATTGGCGGGCGGGAAACCCGCTTGCCACTGGAACTGGCCAGTCTGGACAGTATCAGGCAATTTGCCAGGCAAGTGCTCGACACGCAGGGCAAGAGAAAAATCAATGCCCTGGTGCTCAATGCAGGTCTCAGCTTTCCCGCCGCGGCCCGCACGGTGGACGGTTACGAAACCACCTTTGCGGTCAATCACCTGGGCCACTATCTGCTTTTACGGCTCCTTGCGCCGTCGTTGGCGCGTAATGCAATTGTGGTGATGACCACCAGCAATACCCATGACCCGATGTTCAGCCCGGTTGCCCCGTTTTCATTTGTCGATGCGCAACAACTGGCGCATCTGGACCTTGAAAAAGGCGCGCATGGCAGCGTGGCGTTCGAGTCCGGATTTCGCGCCTACGCCACCTCGAAGCTGTGCAATCTATTGACGGCCCGTGCCTTCGCGGCATCCCCCGTGGTCAAGGCCCGGCGTTTGCGGGTTATCGCCTATAACCCGGGTTATATTCCCGGCACCGGCCTGGGGCGCAACTTGCCTGCGGGAGCGCTTCCGGCACCCGCCATGGCATTGAGTCCTTACTTCGCCGAGGGCATGCGCATGCAGGCCGCAGAAGTCTTGGCCGACCTTGCGTTGGGGCGGATTGTGCCGCCGAGGGGGCGTCTGTATGCGTCTCTGGTGAGAGGTGAACTGACTTGGCCCGAGCCATCCGAACTCGCTCGTCGTGAGGATGTTGCGCAGCAACTATGGCGTGACAGCGCAGTGTTAACGGGTATGGATCGTGATTAGTTCAGCGGGTCGCTGAATAGCGGGCGAAGCGGACCTTCCCGGTCCGCTTTCTCGTTCGTCAAATCGGTCTGCTATTGGCCGATAGCTACCCGTCACGAAGAGCCACTGACATATTGGGGCGGGCGACGGGACTGAACGCGGAGGATGTCATGGTGGTGATCACCACTACGGCCGGCGATGAGTGGTCGTTTGGAGGAGGGCGGGGCAACTGGCCTTCGGGTTGTGCAGCGTCTGTATCCCGTAAATGCGGGCCGTCTGTGTCTATCGGCACCATCGCCAGATTGATACGGTCTGCATTTATTGTATTTCGATGAGGCAACCATGGATCTTACTGCAATCCCATTCGGTACCACCGATTGGTCGACGATAGAGCCGGTGGCGCATGCCGGTCAGACAGGCACAGCCTATTGGCGTACCTGCCAGTTTGGTTCAGCGCGTGTGCGGATGGTCGAGTACAGCCCTGGATATTTGGCCGATCATTGGTGTTGGAGGGGGCACATTCTTTTGTGCCTGGAGGGTCAGTTGCATACTGAACTGGAAGATGGTCGTCAGTTCACACTGACGCCGGGAATGAGTTATCAGGTGGGTAATAATGCTGAGGGACATCGGTCATTCACCACCACCGGGGCGAAGTTGTTCATTGTCGATTAGTCGTGGGGGCGGACCTGCATAACGCGCCCATGCAATCCGTTTGCAGCCAATGCAGCCGCAATCATGGGGTCTGAAATATACGTGTGCGAATGACCGCTTCTGGCTGATCTCTGCCTGTTGTCACGGGCCGCTATCGACCCAAAACTGCCGGTGGCTACCGACCAGAATCAGCCAGGACCGGACAAACATATGTCTGGCGTATGTGAGTCGTAGAGATTTCATATTCCTGGGGGCTGCGACGCACATAGATACAGCCATTCAATGAATGAAGAGACTCGTCGTGGTAACGGCTCAAGTGCCGGATGCACGATGTAGTAATCGTATTCGCCACACCGCGCAAAGCCGCCAAACGGCAGGACCAGTTTACCTTGCTGGATCGGTCCGGTGACCAGTTGCTCCCGCCCGATCGCCAGCCCCGCGTGATTGATGGCTGCTGTCACACACAAATCCGAGCGATCAAAGGTCACCCCCCGTTTCGGCATGGAGACACCGGCGCCATGGTATCTGACCCACATCGCCCATTCGGAATCAAAGGCCGCATGGTCCCACGCCAACGAATCATGCAGCAATGTGCAATGCTCCAGCTGCTGCACCGAGTCGAACAGCCGATGGCGATCGGCGTATTCAGGGCTACAGACCGGCGCGACCCGTTCTTGCATCAGCCTGTGTGAGATCAGGCCATGGAATTCTCCATTGCCGTAGTACAGCGCCAGATCAATCTTTCGAGACCGAAAGTCGATGCTGTCATTACCCACGCGAAGGTCCAGCGTCACCCTGGGGAATCGTGCACCGAACTCCGCCAGGCGCGGCACCAGCCAGGCGTGTGCGATAGAGGGGTGGGCGTAGAGCGTCAGCGGCCCGGCCAGATCGGCGTCGACGGGCTGGGCGAAGACCTCGGAGAGGTCACCTAGCGTTCGCTGCAAAATCTCGAAGATGCGCTCACCGGCTTCCGTCAACTGCACCCGGCGAGTCAGCCGTTCGAACAGCTGAATCGACAGCTCCGCTTCCAGCCGGGCGATGCGATGGCTGACGGCACTGGCGGTCAGGCACAACTCGTCGGCGGCCTTGGTGAAACTCAGATGACGCGCAGCGACCTGAAAGGTGAACAGGTTCGAGAACTGGCTGCTGTTGAGCTTTGCATCCAGTCGAGGCGGTAGGTTGAACAAGTCGGTACTTCCCCTTTCAATGTGTCATCGCCACTTCCCGTGACCCGGACGCCGATCATGCGTCCGGGGCACGCACTCGCTTTCAGCCTTGAAGCACTTGCGCGCCTTGCGCCAGGTAAGCTTGCATCTCGGGCTCGGGGACCATGCTGCCACCCGTGGCCCAGATCAGGTGGGTGGCACGGGCGTAAGCCTCGACACTCAGGCCACTGCGCTGCAAGTACTCGGTGCGATGCGCATGGAGCCGGGCAACGCCTGGGACGCCAGCCAGGGCCGACGGCTCCAGATTCAGCCCTTCGCTATCAGCAGTCAGCCAGAGCAGCGCATGCAGTTCGTCATCGCTGACCGTGTAATAACCGTCGATTAAACGTTGCATGGCCCGGCCGACAAACCCCGAGGCCCGCCCCACGGCAAGCCCATCGGCGGCGGTGATGTTGTCGATCCCAAAATCCTGCACCGACACCTTGTCATGCAGCCCGGTGTAGACACCGAGAAACATGCAGGGCGAATGAGTGGGTTCGGCAAATATACAGTGAACCGCGTCACCGAAGACCAGTTTCAAGCCAAACGCCACTCCGCCAGGGCCCCCACCGACACCGCAGGGCAGGTAGACGAACAGCGGGTGCTCGGCATCGATTCTCAGCTCCGCCAGGCTCAATTGCCGATTCAGGCGTTCAGCCGCCACCGCGTAGCCAAGGAACAGGTCGGTGGAGTTTTCGTCATCGACGAAATGACAGCCTGGATCGTCCTTCGCCTGTTGGCGCCCCTGTGCCACCGCAATGCTGTAGTCACTGGCATATTCCATGACGGTCACACCATGGGCGCGCAGTTTGTCCTTCTTCCATTGGCGTGCATCCGCAGACATGTGCACCGTGACCTGAAAGCCCAATCTAGCCCCCATAAGCCCGATGGATAACCCCAGGTTGCCCGTGGAGCCCACTGCAATTCGGTATTGACTGAAGAACTCCCGAGCCTGCGGTGTGTCGAGCACCTCATAGTTGCCATCCAGCGTGAGCAGTCCAGCCTCAAGGGCGAGTCGTTCAGCATGCTTGATCACTTCATAGATGCCACCACGGGCTTTTACAGAGCCCGAGATGGGCAAGTGGCTGTCTTTCTTGATCCAGAGCGCCCCCGGCAGTGCCTGGCCATACCTTGCGTCCAAAACGCATCGCAGTGAAGGCAGCGGCTGGATGTCCGATTCGATGATGCCATTAGTTGGCAGTGTTTCGGGGAAGGCAGATTGAAAGTACGCCGCGAAGCGATTCAACCGGGCGCTGGCATCCGCCACATCGTGGGCATTCAACGGAAGGTCTTTCAGGGCCTCGGCGGTTGGCACCCGCACCGGTGTGAACCAAGTGGTTTCACGCAATTCCACCAGGTCCTTGATCAGCGGGTGGCTGGCTTTCCAGTCATCCAGCATTTTGCCTGCAATCATTAAGGGTGACTCCTGCATTCAGTGAAAGGGCTGCGAAAGACTTAAACAAAGTGAGAAAGGGTCAGCGTCAGTACTAGGGCGATTATCGACGCGAGCACCGTGGAGGAGGTGAAGGTCTTGAGTGCGTCTGCCAGCGAGACGCCCAGGTATTCCTTAACGACCCAGAACGCCGAGTCAGTGACATGGGTCCAGCCGATGGCTCCAGCACCGATGGCGATCACGATGATTTCCTTGCTGTAGGCCGAATGCGCCGCCAGCGTCGGCATCACAATTGCGGCGGCGCTCATCATGGCCACGGTCGCGGAGCCCACCGCGAAGTGCATGAGACCTGCCACCAGCCAGGCCAAGACCACCGGGTTGATGTCCAGTTGAGTCAGTGAGTCGGCCAGCACCTTGCCAATGCCGCTGTCGATGAGGATGCCGTTGAAGGCACCTCCTGCACCAATGATCAGTAGAATACTGGCCAGCGGCGGCAGGCTTTTCTGGGTATGCCCCAGCAAATCTTGCATCGATAGGCCCCGACGCATTCCCAGCGACCAATAGGCAAAGACCACGGCGATAACCAGCGCAACCAGTGGATGGCCCAAAAACGAAATAAGTGCGAACGCTGTCGAGTCTTTTGGCAGGGTTACGGCAACGGTTTTGCCGACCATCAGTACCAGCGGCAGGAGGATGGTGAGCAACGTCAGCCCGAAGCCTGGCAAGTCACGGACACTGCGTGCCTCGCAACGCTCCTGCAGGAAGGCCTCTTGCGTGGCGGGTGCGTCGATGCGCGCCACCAGTCGAATCCACAATGGTCCCGCTACGATGGCGGTTGGCAGGCCCACCAACAGGCCGTAAAGGATCACTTTGCCGACGTCGGCACCCAGCATATTGGTGATGGCCATGGCCGCAGGATGAGGCGGGAGCATGCAATGCACGCACATCAGCGAAACGCCGAGCGGCACACCCAGGTACAACAGGTTAATCCTGGTTTCCTTGGCCACAACATAGACCAGAGGGATCAGCAAGATATAACCGACCTCAAAGAACACCGGGATCCCGGCAATGAAGCCGACCAGCATCATGACCCATGAGGCTCGTTGCTTGCCCAGGGCCGCTAACAGGGTCTGGGCAATGCGCTCTGCTCCCCCGGATTCCTCAAGCATTTTGCCAAGAATGCTGCCCAGTCCAATGATGGCGGCCAGAAATCCCAGCGTATCGCCCATGCCTTTCTGGAACGAAGTCAGCATGGAAGTCAACGGCATGCCCGAACCGACACCTACCACCGCACACGCGGCGATCAGTGTCAGGAATGCATGCACCCTGAACCTGACGATCAGCACCACGATCATGACAATCGCGGCTAATAACACCCATAGCAACGAAGTACTGCTCACCATCGGTCCACCCTCTTATAGTTTTGTTTCGGGGCTCGTCACAGAACTGTGCGAGGCGCGAGTTAACTACCGGGGCTGCTGACTGACAAAAGATCATTGCTCATCAGACCCATGACGGTGGTTCAGCCATGCGGCATGGGAGGTAAGCGAAGGAGGGGAGCTATCCAGGCGCGCGGATCCAAAGGTGCATCAGGGGCAGTGTATTGTCGGCTTTTGGCCGAT
>NZ_JAEKEZ010000035.1 GCF_016650815.1 Pseudomonas sp. TH31
GATTGTCTTTTCCGCTGCCGGAAAAGGTACGTTTACGGTCGATGGGTCGAGATGAACAAGGCGGATCGCTACCTGCAGGCTGGCACCTGGAAAACACCCGGCGCAGCTACCGCGCCGCGGTGGAGCACTTCGAAGTGACCTGGGGTGGATTTCTGCCGGCAACCGGGGATGGCATCGTGCGCTACCTCGCCGAGTACGCGGACAAGCACGCTATCAATACGCTGAAGCAGCGCCTGGCCGCACTGGCCCAGTGGCATATCGCGCAGGGCTTTCCTGATCCGACAAAGACGCCGACCGTTAAGCAGATGATCAAGGGCATCCGGACATTACATCCGACCCAGGAGAAACAAGCGGCCCCTCTCCTACTACTCCACCTGGAACAAGCAGTGGGCTGGCTTGAGCGGGAGGCGACCTTAGCGGCAGAGCGCGACGACTACAAAAGCGTGATGAGACATCGCCGAGACATCGCTCTGGTGCTGATCGGATTCTGGCGAGGTTTCCGAAGTGATGAACTGGCACGCTTGCAAGTCGAACACACCCAAGCGGAATCAGGGATAGGTATCACCTTCTATCTGCCCCACACAAAAGGCGATCGACAACACCTGGGGACGACATTCCACACCCCTGCCCTTAGGACGCTGTGCCCCGTTCAGGCTTACCTCAACTGGATCACCGTCGCCGGCATTGCGCGTGGGCCCGTGTTCAGAAAAGTCGATCGGTGGGGCAATCTTGCCGAGGGCGGTATCAACTCGAATAGCCTGATACCCCTGCTTCGCCGTATCTTCGAGCAGGCCGGCGTTCCGGCTGACCTCTATAGCAGTCACTCCATGCGTCGCGGATTCGCGACCTGGCATCGGCGAATGGCTGGGACATTAAGAGTTTGATGAGCTATGTCGGCTGGAAAGATGTGAAGTCAGCGTTGCGGTATGTCGATTCCGGAACGTCGTTTGGAGGATTGGCGATTCAGGCACCCAAACCAATAGAACTGGTTACAGGCTAACCACAGACTACGCCAAGACTTCCTTTGCGTTACCGATAGGCCTCTTAAGCTTACGGGCAGCTGCGACGCACCAATTGTCGATAGCGAAGTCTGCGGCCGTTCGGTCAGAGAGGTGCTCGAGCGGTATCGACATGACAAAACAGCGGTACCCTGCTACATCTTGCGAGTTAATTTCGCCCTCTGCGGGATACCGGACGGCGCACCAGATGTTTTCAATCCAGTCGAATGGCTGGGGTGCGGGAACGTCGCAAACCACCACGGAAAGTACCAATAAGCTATGCGTGTTCTCTGGGGCATCACCATCGAATTGACCAGAGTATTTATCATACCCAGTGTCGCTTCGAACCCATGCGCCGAACAGCTGATCCCCCACCACATGCTCAGCACCGCGGACGTTTCCGTTTGTGCTTTTCAGCCAGATCGCTGACAGATCATAAAAGGCAAATAGCGCAGACCACCATCCCGGCAGTTGCGGTGGTCAGCGGGGAGGAACCTTCATCGGCCAACTCCTTGGCCCGCTTCTGGTTGGATACGCCCGGTCCCTCTCTTCGGACTACCGCACATCGCTGTTACTGTTGGGGGGCTGTTGCCGGAGGTTTCGTGATTTTGATGGCAAAAACAGCCGCCGAGAAGAAAGCGGACCCAAAGCAGGTCGCGGATACTCAGCTCAGTGACCCTGAAGCTAGCCAGCGATGATCCCTCTGGCGTCCCGTGAGCTCGTACTTAAAGGTAGACCAGGACGCCTCCGTTCACCCAGTAATACTACCAAATGGTAACCACTTCGACTCAAGTCGACCTGGGAACCCAAACAAGGCTTCCAGGGGCTCCTTGGTAAAGCACTCAGAAGTTACAAACTCGGAAACGCAAATTGTGTGGCTTCACGGCTCGAGCCTTTCGGCCAGCGTTGAGTGATGGCCTTGCGCCGAGTGTAAAAACGCACGCCGTCAGGGCCGTAGGCATGCAGGTCGCCGAACAGTGAACGTTTCCAACCACCAAAACTGTGGTAAGCCACGGGAACTGGCAGTGCCACGTTAATCCCGACCATTCCAACCTCGATCTGATCAGCGAACACTCGCGCCGACTCTCCGTCGCGGGTGAAGATGCAGGTGCCATTTCCATACTCGTGGGCATTGATCAAGGCAATTCCCTGCTCCAGGCTGTCGACCCGCATCACGCACAACACCGGGCCGAAGATCTCGTCGGTATAAATGCTCATCTGCGGCGTAACCCGGTCGAAAAGACAACCGCCGAGAAAGAAGCCCTGCTCATGCCCAGGCACTTGCAGCCCGCGCCCGTCGGCCAGCAGCTCCGCACCCTCTGCCACGCCGGCGGCGACATAACCGCTAACCTTGGCCTGGTGCGCAGCGGTGACCAGCGGCCCCATGTCCAAGCCCGCAGAGGTGCCCGGCCCGATTTTCAGCGCGGCAATTTGCGGCAGCAGGCGCTGGACCAAAGCATTGGCTACTTGATCGCCGACACACACAGCCACCGAAATCGCCATGCAGCGCTCACCACAGGAACCGAACGCCGCGCCCATCAGGGCGTTGACCGCGTTGTCCAGATCCGCGTCAGGCATCACAACCGCATGGTTCTTGGCGCCGCCCAGGGCCTGTACACGTTTGCCGCGCTTGGTGCCTTCGGCATAGATGTACTCAGCGACCGGAGTCGAGCCAACAAAGCTCAGGGCCCTGACCTCCGGCGCCTGAATCAGCGTATCCACCGCCTCCTTGTCTCCGTGCACCACGTTGAGCACACCCTTGGGCAGCCCGGCCTCGTTGAACAACTGAGCGATCAGCAGGGTCGAGCTGGGGTCGCGTTCCGAGGGTTTGAGGATGAAGCAGTTGCCACAGGCGATCGCCAGCGGATACATCCACAGTGGCACCATGGCCGGGAAGTTGAACGGGGTGATCCCGGCCACCACGCCCAAGGGTTGGAAGTCCGACCAGCAATCGATGGCCGGGCCGGCATTGCGGCTGTACTCGCCCTTGAGCAGCTCCGGCGCGGCGCAGGCGTATTCGACGTTCTCGATGCCGCGCTTGAGTTCGCCCAGGGCGTCCTCCAGTGTCTTACCGTGTTCCAGACTGATCAGTTGGGCGATGCGCTCCTGGTTTCGCTCCAGCAGTTGCTTGAAGCGGAACAACACTTGGGTGCGCTTGGCTGGCGGTGTATTGCGCCACGCCGGAAAAGCCGCAGTAGCGGCGTCGATGGCCAACTGCACGGTGGCGCTGTCAGCCAGGGTCAGTTGACATAGGGTGGCACCCGTGGACGGATTGAAGACCGCAACCTGGCGTGTGCCCCCAGCCTGAAATTGGCCATTGATCAAATGTTCGATGCTCATGCTGTTTTCAACCTCGGTAGCGCGGGCGCCGTGGCGCCCGGAAAATTAACGGCTGAGAGCTGCCTGAATGGCGATCTCGACCAGGATGTTCTCGGCGGCCAGGCTCGACTCCACCGTGGCCCGGGCCGGCAGCGCATCTTCCGGCACCCAGGCGTCCCAGGCGGCGTTCATCTGGGCAAAATCCTTGACCGCGTGCTTGAGCCAAACCTGGGCAAAGAGGATCCGGCTCTTGTCACTGCCGGCCTCGGCCAGCAGCTCGTCGATGCGCGCCAGCACTTGCTGGGTCTGGCCGTGAACGTCCTGGCTGCGGTCGCTGGCCACCTGACCGGTGACGTAGACAATGCCGTTGTATTCCACAGCGTGGCTCAGGCGTTTGCCATTGGGTTGATAGCGTTTGATGGTCATGCATACCTCTCTTCAAGGGACGGTGCGGGCCGAAGCATTCGGCCGGTTTCAAGGAATCGCGGGCAAGCGAAGCCCGTGGAGGCGAAAATTCGCCTCCGCAGATCAAACTCGGGTCACAGGTTCATACAACGCGGCCCCGTGCGGGCCGCAGGTTCAACCGGTTATACGGCGCAGGCTGCGGGCCGCGCTGGAAATGGCCCGGCGGCATTGATCACCTTGGGCGCCAGCTCACGTCGGGCATCCTCCAGGCTCCAGCGACTGAACGGCACCGCCACGTTGACCGAGCCCAAAGGGTATCCGGCGGCATTCACCACCGCTGCCGAGACGCTGATATCGCCAGCGTAGTATTCCTCGTTGGCGTAGGCGTATCCCTCGTTGCGGGCCTGCTCGATCACCCCGCGCAGTTGCTCAAGGTCGGTGACGGTGTTGGCGGTATAGGCCTGGCGATTGGACTGTTCGAGTATCGAGTTGGACTCCGTCGCCGGCAGTGCCGATAGGTAAGCGCGCCCTGCCGCGGTGCAGTACATGGGCAAGCGCCGGCCCAGGGGGATATGCAGAGAGATCTGCTTGTGACTGGGAAAGCGCGCCACGTAGAGCATGTCCAGGCCGCAGGGCTCCAGGAGGTTGCAGCTCTCCTCGATATCGCGGTTGAGCTCATGCAGATAAGGGTTGGCGCGCTCTATCAGGTCGCTAGTCTGCAAATAGCCGGTGCCCAAGTCCAGGGACATGGGTGTCAACCGATAGCGCTTGGTGTCCGGTTCCTTGCACACGTAGCCCAGGGTTTCGAGGGTGAACAGCGAACGCTGCACCGTGCTTTTGTTAAGCCCGGTGGCTTCGGCGATTTCCGCCGGGCTCATGCTCGGCTGTCCGGCACGAAAGATCGCGATAATGGCCAGCCCCTTGGACAGCGCAGTGACGAACAGCGGAGATTCTTCAGGTGTGGTCATCGGGCAACAAATCCTTGATTGAGTAAGACTGCCGCGCCTGGAGCACGGGCAAAAGCCGGACAGTGTGCAGGATACTGGCTGTCGCTGTTCATTCGAAGTGGCTCAGTACGATTCCCGGCTCCACCACCGGGCAATTGCGTTGAAAACGGTCGACCGCAAATGGCTGCATGCGCTCATCCACCACGCCACTGACGAGGGCCTTGGCCAACAACTCCCCGGCCGCCGGCGCACCGGCGTGGCCATAGCACCAGCCGGCGCTCAAGTGCAAGCCGCGCAACTGCGGATGGGCGCCGAGCAAAGGCCCGAAGTCCTTGGAGATATGCACCAACCCGGCCCACTGGCGGAGGATACGCGCCGCCCCCAGTTGCGGGAACATTTCGGCATAGGCCTTGGCCGTCGCGGCCATCACCGGCACATCGGCGCCCAGGCTTACTTGCGGGCGCTCGGCGACTTCGGCGCCACCCACAACTTCGCCACGGGCTGTCTGGTGCATGTAGCAAAGACGATCAAGCAAGGCAACGGCCGGGCCGATCAGCGCGCGGGTAGGCTCCAGTGCCATGGCCTCCAGGCGCATGGGGTAGCCCTCCAGCGGTACGCCGGCCATATCCGCCAGGGCATTGCTCTGGGCACCGCCAGCCAGGACCAGGGTGTCGCAGGCAAGGTGCGGCTTTGCTTCCGCCAGAGGCACTGAAATGATGCCAAGTCCCGCCAGTCCGGCCGTTATGTAAGCGCCGCCATTTGCGCAGTTCTTCGCCACTGGGCTGATCGGCCTGACGGGCAACAACAATACGCCAGCGCTGTACGTGATGTTGTGCCTGTGCCTCACGCTGACAGGTCTGGTGATGGTGATGGTGAAGGAGACTGGCGGAGCAACCCCTCGTCTAACTCGCTGGCCGAGGGGTTGCTCCGGGCTACGAAAAAATGAGCCTCAGTTCAAATACCAACCCCAAGGTGCGCCGTTGTATCGGGTGATTTGTTTGGTTTCCAGGTAGTTGTTGTAGCCCCACTCCCCCAGTTCGCGCCCGATGCCACTCTGCTTGTAACCGCCCCAAGGTGCTTCAACGAAAGTCGGTTGCGAGCAGTTGATCCAGACGATCCCGGCGCGAAAACGTCGAGCGACCCGTTCGCAGCGTGGGATATCTCGGGACATGACCGCCGCTGCCAAACCGAACGGCGAGTCATTGGCCAGGCACACCACCGGGCCGAAGATCTCCTCGCGCCACACCGAACTGTGTTCAGGTACATCAGCAAAAATCGCCGGACTCAGGTAATAGCCCTTCTGCAGATGAGCGGGACGAGTGCCGCCCGAGACAAGTCGCGCGCCCTCTTGCTGACCGGACGCAATGGTCGCGAGGACTTTGTCCAGTTGCCCCTGGCTGACCAAAGGACCGAGTTTCACGCCATCCTCGAAGCCCTGTCCGATCTGAATCTGCTCGGAGGCTTCGATCAAACGTTCCAGCAGTGCCGGGTACAAAGCGCGCTCCACCAATACTCGCGAAGTGGCCGAACAGACCTGGCCCTGATTCCAGAATATCCCGAACAGAATCCATTCCACCGCAGCGTCGAGGTCACTGTCGGCGAAGATCACGAAGGGCGATTTACCGCCCAGCTCCAAGCTGATGTTTTTGATCTCGGCCGCTGCCGCTTGCATGATCTTGCGCCCGGTTGGCACGCTGCCGGTGAAGGCGATCTTATCCACATTCTGGTGTTCCGCCAGCGGCGCACCAGCCTCGCGACCCAAACCGCTGACGACGTTCAGCACCCCTGCCGGCAAGCCCGCCTGATCGGCAATACCCGCCAGCTCAAGGGCTGTCAGCGGCGTCAGCTCCGAGGGTTTGAGCACTACGGTGCAGCCAGCTGCCAGTGCCGGAGCGACTTTCCAGGAAGCCTACGCCCGGAAAGGTCGATGAGCATCAAAGCTAAGGGCTAATTGGATGATGGAGGCAATGCTGGATGGATCGGATGGCATCGCCGGGGATAAAGAAACGATGATGCGGTAAGAAGATGAGTTCAGGAGCTCACAGGGCTGGGAGCAGAGGATGCCTTTGACAAAAAACAGGATTTTTTTGGTGTAAATGGCAAAACTCTACGCCAGAAAAAATACACTGGGTAATGTCCGTGAGGCATTGCCCCTTAACCGCAGTCCCGCTACAGCTAATCCCGCCTCGAGGCGAACGAAGCGACCACGCTATCTATCTCGGCCAGTGCGCGTGAGCAATGTTCGTAGAACAACTGGCCATCCTCGGTCAAGGCAAAGCTGCGAGTAGTACGCTGAAACAGCCTGACGCCCAGGCGTTTCTCAAGCCTTGCCACGGCATTACTTACGGCGGCGCGGGTCAAGTGAAGCTGTTCACCGGCTGCGGAAAAACTACCCGCTTCGGCGGCGATCATGAAGGTTGAAATACCAGCCAATTTGTCGCTCACCACCGCCCCTATTTTTGTAAATCCAAGGAAACCTGATGCAGAAAATCATCCTTGGCTGATGCTCAGTGCAAAGGTGAAAACGTCGCGGGCAAGTAAACCGAAGACTGCATCTCTAGCAATTGCGGCGCGGAGTTTTCAGGCGGCCACACACCATCGCTCACGGCCCGGTGCGCACCTGCAAGCGTTGTTCGAGACTCAAATACGGCCAGATATGCAGATAGCGCGGCAGCTTCCCACTCGTGGCGTAGAACGCCGCATACACAGATGAATAGCCGTCACCGGTGCGCGGCCCCACCGCCTTGCGCCAGCCAGCAAGCGTCGGAGCCAACCCCGAAGGCACCAGGTCGTATTCACGTAGCTCGTAGAACGGCCCATGAGCTCCTGGTGGTAAAGGTTCAAGGAACGGGAAAAGCCGATAGTCGTCAATCTGTTGACTCAACACGAACTCGCCGATGCCGAACGCGTCGCTGGCCAGCAGACAGCGCTCACGTTCCTGCTGGCGGATTTGGGTATCGGTAAATCCACGAAGGACTGCAATACGGTTCTGCTGGCCGATTTCGGACAGCCAACAGCCCATCAGGCTAACCCCCTCCGGCGCCTCCTCAAGGGCTTGTTGCAGACGAGGCAACGCTTGCGCCGACGTGCGCACACGCAGCGTGAAGGTGATCAGTTCGTACAGTTCCATGACCTCATCCCCGGCAGATCGATTGAGCGTGGATGTCTGCCAGCCAGTCGGGGCTTAGGTCCGCGATATCGGCGCAGCCCATCAGGCTGAGCGTACGGATGAACTCTTCGTGGAGCAGGTCCAACGCGCGACCGACACCCTGCTCTGCGGCCACGGTGACGCCATAGAGGGTGGCGCGGCCCAGCAACACCGCATCAGCCCCAAGGGCCAAGGCTTTGGCAATGTCACTGCCACGACGGATACCACTGTCGAGTAACAGCGCCATCTTGCCTTTAACCACAGGCGCGATGAGCCGTAGCGCATCCAGACTCCCGAGTGCCCCCTCAAGCTGGCGACCGCCATGGTTGCTCACCACTAATCCATCGAGCCCCAGCGTCATGGCTTTTTCGGCATCTGCCGGGTGCAGCACGCCCTTGAGCAGTAAACGCCCGGACCACTGATCGCGCAGGCGAGCGAGCATGGACCAGTCCAGGCGTGTGTCCATCTGCTCGCCAATGAACTTCATCGAACCCAGAGCATTGCGCTCAGCGGGGGCAAGTACGGTTCAAGGTTTCCCATGGACGGCAAGCCGTTCGGCCACATGACCTGACTTAGCCAGCTGGGATGGCGCAGCACATCGAGTTTGTTGCCCAGACTCAATTCGCGCGGACGAACGAAATTACGGCGGTCCCACTCACGATTACCCAGCACCATCGCGTCACTGGTCAACAGCAACGTGTCGACGCCAGCCTCATGTGCTCGAGACAGCAGACTGGCCTGTATTTCGGGGTCGCGCATGGCGTATAGCTGGAACCAGAGATTAACGTCCGGCACTTGCGCCTTGATCGCTTCCATCGATACGTTGGACACGGTACTGAGGCAAAACGGCAACCCACGTGCGGTCGCGGCCCGAGCCAGGTGAAGGTCAGCATCGCGGTGCAACATGCCGTTGTAGCCGGTAGGTCCGATCAGCATCGGTTCGGCCAGTTCACGCCCTAGCAATCGGCGCCGGATCACCGGTGGATGACACGGAACCAGCGCGCGCGAATGCAAATGTACTTCGCTAAATGACGCGCGGTTACGGGCCAGGGTCAACTCGTCCTCGGCGCCGCCAGACAAGTATTCCCAGGCAAAATGCGGTAACCGATGGCGAGCCAGTTCCGCCAGTTCGGCGATGCTGTGAACGCGACTCAGGTCCCGACCGCGGTAGAAGCTACGCATACAGACTCCTCGAAGAAAAAACCCGGCGAGCAACCGGGAAAAGGGAACAGTGAAAATAAACGGGTCAGCGACTCAGTCCTGCCACGATGGTCGGACTTTGAGCGGGTAAAGGCGCTCGAATAGTCAACAATGTCAGCGTGGTCAGGACCCCAAACAGCACCAGCATCAAGGAGACGGGCCAAACGCCGTGGTAGCTGGCGAATAGCGCGGTGGCAATCAGTGGAGCGAAACCACCGGCGAAGATTGACGCGATTTCATGCCCCATGGCCAAGCCTGTATAGCGAACATGGGTGGGAAACAGCTCCCCCATCATTGCTGGCTGGGTGCCGATCATTGCGCCATGGCTCACCGGCAAACCCAAGATCAGCGCCAGGTACACCAGCGTCGGTTCATGGGTATCGAGCATCCAAAAGAAGGGAAACGCCAGCAGGACAAGGGAAATGGAACCGAACGCATAAACAGGACGACGACCGATTCGATCAGACAACCAGCCCCAGAACAAAATGCTGAATGCTTCCAGCACCATGGCAAGCATCACACCGAGCAACAGCAATTGGGTCGACAACCCCGAGAACTTGGCATAGGCCATGGAAAACGATAAAAAGATGTAGGCGCCGCCGTTTTCTGCCAGCCGCAAGCCCATGGCTTGCAATACCGCCTTGGGATGCTCGCGCAGTACCTGAAGCGCCGGTAGATGAGGAGTTGCTTCCCTGGCTTGCCTGGCGTTATTGAAGTCACGGCTTTCCGGAAGCTTGCGCCGGATGTACAGGCCCACGCCGAAGATCGCGACGCTGGCCAGGAACGGCAAACGCCAGCCCCAACTCATGAAGTCCTCGGCAGGCAGCTTCTGCACCAGATAAAACACTGCCGCCGACAACACAAAACCTCCCGACACCCCGAGCTGGCTCCACGCCGCGTAGAAACCGGTACGGTTAGGCGGCGCGTTTTCGCTGAGCATCAGCACGCCACCACCCCACTCGCCTCCCGTGGCGATACCTTGCACCAGACGCAAAATGACCAGGCACAGTGGCGCTAGATAACCCGCCTGTTCGAATGTCGGCAGCAGGCCGATCAGAAAAGTAGCAATGCCCATCATCGCCAGCGTGATTACTAGCGCCTGCTTGCGCCCATGGCGATCACCGATGTGGCCAAACACGATGCCACCCAGCGGACGCGCGACAAAGCCGACGGCAAAGCCGGCAAATGCGCCCATCGTAGCAATGACCGGATCCGTACCGGCTGGAAAAAACAGCGGGCCGAAGACCAGAGCGGCCGCGGTACCGTAGAGAAAAAAGTCATACCACTCCAGAGCATTGCCGATCACCGAAGCGAAGACAATTCGACCCAGAGGGGGCGAAGCTTGAGTCGTACCAGCCATAGAACACTCCTGCACCGCACGAAACCCTCCGTGCGATGGCTTGCACCAGTAGCGGATAAGGACAAGGCACCATTCACATGGACCTTGTCCGATGGGCCTTACCAGATTTTCCAGGTGTAGGTTGTGATCAGACGGTTCTCGTCGAAATCATTGCCATAACGCTGCTTGACCATGTAGTTCTTCCATTCCAGCCCCAAGCCCTTGAGCGCCCCGCTCTGCACCACATACCGCAGTGCCAGGTCCCGTTCGTTCTCGGTCTCGTCGGTCAGCGTGTCACCGCGCTTGATGTCAGTCCCCTTGATGTATCGGGTATTGAACGTCAGACCGGGGACCCCCATCGCAGCGAAGTCATAACCGTAACCCACACCCCATGAGCGCTCCTGAGGACGCATGAACGGCTGGTTGGCCCAGTTCAGCAGGTAAAACTGCGGGATATAACCGTTAAGCGTGGGAAATATGCTCTCGCCGAACATGCGCTGATAAACCACGGTGGCACGGTGCGGGCCCTTGGTCAGGGTCAGCCCGGTAGACAGAGCGCGGTTATCGATATCGCCGTCGAGAGCCTCGCCATCTTCCTTGTTGTCGAACCAGCGCACGTCGGCACGCAGGCCGTAGCCATTGCCCAAGTCGGAGGTGTGCGCGAGACCGTAGTACTGCTGACGGTAAATATCGTGCACAACACCGTAGAAGTAAGTGGCCTGAAGTTGCGGGGTGGCATTCCAGACAGCCCCACCGAAATCCATCCCCTTGTCACTGTCCAGGCTGTCCTTGGTGCCGAATTTGTAGAACTTCTCGTGATCGGACGATTCCCGGGTGACGGCTGACCAGAAACGGCCACCCGTCAGAGTCAGGTTGTCAATTTCCTTCGACTCAACGACGGCGCCCTGAAAAATGGTGTCCAGCTGACGGCTTGGATCATGCCAGGCAACCGGTAACTCGGGACGCATGTCACCGATTTTCAGCTCGGTCTTGGAGTACTTCATCTTGAAAGTAGCTCCGGCCCGACTGTAATCCTTGCTCGTCATTCCTTTGTCGGCATCGTAGGGCAACGAACCATCATTGCCGGTAGAGTCCAGGCGCAAGGCATACTGCGCGTCCACATCCAGCCCGAACGCCACCGGCGTGTCGGTGTAACCCGATGTGAACTGCAAATCAAAACCCTGGGACCAGTTACCTACCTGCGGAACTGGCGCCCCGCTCTTGGTGAAGTTGCGGTCGAGGTAAAAGTTACGCATATCAACCTTCAGATGACTGTCATCCAATAGATCGGCATACGCCACCACCGGGGAAGCCACGGCTCCCACCAGGCCCAAATACGTAAAGCTGCGCGCAAAAGATGAGTACTGCATGTGACGCCCCCATTCATCCCGGTCAAGCCGGGGTATTCGGTATGAGCAGATCAACAAATCGGTAACTCGGCAGTGAATTCGCGGTGTGCATTCTGAGGCACGTCTATCCGCGAAAAATGGGCACGGGAGTGCCCGTTCGCCTGGTTTTGAAACCAGGTTCTGGGTATGTAAAACGAGTCTTAACGCAGGGTTTTAGAGGTCTCACCAAGGCGGTGATAAGCGCGATTAAAGTACACAAGCCCCTCCTGCTCACCGCCCTGCCTGATCGCCAGGATTTCGCAATAGAAGATGCTGTGCGAACCGACTTCATGAACCTGTGCGATCCGGCAATCGAAGTTCACCAAGCCTTCATCCATCGCGGGTGCACCGCTCTCCAGGATTGACCAGGCGGTTGTGGCAAATCGCTCGTCCATGCTCAGGTTTTTGTCGGCAAACGCACCGGACAGGGCCTGATGACTGGCGGCCAGAACGTTGACGCACACCGCCCCGTTGGATTTGAAATGCACATTGGAATGCGAAGCACGATTCATGCACACCAATAGCGTGGGCGGTGAATCGGTGACGCTGCAGACCGCCGAGGCGGTGAAACCAAAGCGGCCGGCAGGGCCATCCGTGGTGATGACTGATACGGCCCCGCCGAGCAGGGCCATGGCGTTACGAAATCCGTTAATATCGACCATTGCCATTACTCCTCAGATGTCCAGAACCAGTTTTTGGGATTTCGCACGTGAGCAGCAGACCAGAATCTGGTCGTTGTCGGCCTTCTCGTCGTCCGTCAGGTAGACGTCGCGATGATCCGGTTCGCCCTCGATCACGTCGCACACGCAGGTACCGCACACACCTTGCTCGCAGGAAATCTCGATCTTGATACCCACACCCGCCAGCGCCTCAAGGATGGTCTGCCCCGCTGCGACCTGAACGGTCTTGCCACTACGGGCGGCCACGACTTCAAAGCTCTCGCCACTGACATCGACCTTCACCTGGAAATACTCGCGGTGGATCTGCGCGTCGGCGTAACCGGATTTCAGCGCCGTGGCGATGACCCAATCCATGAACCCGGCAGGGCCGCAGGTGTAGATATGCACACCGGCTTTGGGAGTGCCGAGCACCGCATTCAGGTCGAGCTTCTGCGCCACCGCCTCGTCATCAAAATGGACGCTGACCCGCGAGGCGTAATCGGCATTCTGCAACTCATCGAGGAATGCCGTACTGCAGCGGGAGCGGGCGCAATAGTGCAACTCGAAATCCTGCCCATCGGCCTGCAACGCATAGGCCATGGCAATCATCGGGGTAATACCGATGCCGCCGCCGATCAGGATCGAACGAGTGACCTGGGAGGCCAGCGGAAAATGATTACGCGGCGTACTGATGGTCACCTCGGTGCCTTCAAGGAGTACCTCATGCACGCCGGTCGAACCGCCGCGGGACGCCGGATCCTTGAGCACACCCAGGCGATAAACCGCGGCATTGGATGGATCACCGCACAGGGAATACTGACGGATAAGGCCTGGAGCGACATGGATGTCGACATGCGCGCCGGCCTCGAACACCGGCAACGGGCCTCCGTCCGGGCGCGTCAGGTCGAGTACGACGACGCCATCGCCCTGGATTTGGCGTTTGCTTACGATGACTTTCAACAATTCTTCATTCATGACCGGTGTACCGTTGTAGATCGAGTGGGCCCCGACGGCTGCCCTCACGCGAGGGAAAGGGGCGTGCTTAACGCATGAACAAACCGCCGTTCACATCCCATGTGGCACCGGTGGTGAAATAGGCTTCGGGGCGCGCCAACTGGACAATCAGATCGCCGAGGAACCCGGCATCGCCCAGGCGCTTGACCGGGATGTTGCCGATCAGGCTTTCCATGCGTTCGGCGGGTACCGCCGCCCTAACGGCCGATGATTCGATCGGGCCTGGTGCGATGGCGTTAACCGTCACCCCCTGGGCCGCGAACTCCTTGGCGAAGATCTTGGTCAGGGTGACGATGCCACCTTTGGACGCGGCGTAATGCGCTCCAGTGGCGGTGCCGCCGTTTTGTCCGGCCAGCGAGGCCATGTTGATGATCCGGCCATAACCGGCACCAGCCATATGCGCACCGACCACCTGGCAGCCGACGAAGACACTGCGTAAATTCAGGCTGACGACAGCGTCGAACTCTTCAGGGCTGATCTGCATCAGCGGTGTGGTCATGGTGACCGCTGCATTGTTGACCAGCACATGCAGCGCGCCCCATTGTTCGAGCACCTGCGCGAGTGCCGCTTCGAAGTCGGTTTTGATACCGACATCGAGCTTGATCGCGACAGTGTTCTCCCCGGTGCTGTCCAGTTGAGCGGCGGCCATCGTGGCCGCCTCCAGTGAACGGTCGGTGACCACCACTTTGTAGCCCGCCTGCAACAGTCGGGCGCAAAGGGTGTAGCCCAGCCCTTGCGCGGCGCCGGTGACCAGTGCGATATGGTTCATGTGACGCCCCCCTTACAGGATGTAGCCGATACCGGCCAAGGTATCGTCGGAGTTAATCAGCCGGATCAGCTTGCGTTGGATCTTGAAGCTCTCGTCGTAGCGTTCCAGCTCATAAACGATGTCGGCGCTGTAGTGCTTGAGCGCGTCCTTACGGAACTCCCGCAGGTTCTGCGCACAGCGCACCGTGACTTGAATACCGTCGTCGTACAGCACGCGAAAGCGCGACAGCGTCCGAATGGTGCGTGGCAGCGGAGTGGTGGAAATCGACTCACCGCCAGTCAGGCGCTGCACCCTTAGCTCGCGCATATGGTGGTCGTCGTAGGCATAATTGAGCGAGTTCTCGAAGTCCTGCTCTTTCGGGTCGATCGGGATGATGTACGTCCCTTTTGCGGCCCACAGCGCCAGCCATGCGTCATATTCGGAATGGTCGAGCATGTCGCCTTCTTGCCAGATGAAGGCGGTCACTTCTTGCAGCAAATGCAGGTTCATACGGTCTTCTCCACGCCTCAGGCTTTGCTCGGGGCCGACATCATTTTTTTCCACTGCTGATACGCCGCGCGCATGCCGGTCTCGGCGCTCACGTCGCTGAGCAGTCCGTCATCGGTAGCTGTCTCTCCAGGCAGCCCACGGTTGAGCATGATCCACAGGTTTTCACCGGCGCTCGCGCCCTTCTGCACCCGCTCCCAGGCCTCAGAATCGTCCGGTGTGCCAAAGCCCATCGGCCCCTGGAAGTGCTCGTGCAAGCGCAGGCGATAACGGTTCGCCACCGCCGGGCCGCCATCCATGGTGATCACCGAGTGATGGATCTCGGTTTCGGTCACCGAGATCGGCTGCAACACACGGAAGAACGCCATCGAGCACGCAACGTTGGGGAACAGGTTGAGGTTGAAGCCCGAGCCACCCACGGCCCGCACGATGCGTCTCACCTGGTGTTCCTCGATACCTTCGTCCCGCAATTCGGCAGCCAGGGCTTCAAAGCGCTCAGGTATCGGTTTGTCCAGGTCGGCTTCCAGGTCCACCAGGTCAGGGATCATCACCATCACGCTGTGACCATTGCCCAGGTCTTCGACGTAACCGGGCCCTTCGACGAAATCGAACAAGGCCAGCGTCTCTTCATCCACAGACGACAGGAATGATTTGTGCACCAGTGGGAAGTGGTAGGCGTCGGTGGTGTTTTCCAACTGGATTTTCCAGTTGCCCGGAAGCGGAAACGATGCTCGCCCGGCACCTTGATCGGGTAGCCGGCGCCCTGCTTCATGAACAGGTCCATCCACTTCTTCGCCGGGCCGAGGAAGTCCACCAACGGCTCGATATCGTCCTTGAAGGTGGCGAACAGCATGCCGGCGTACTCCTCGACACGCAGGCTCACCAGCGGGAACTCGGCCTTATCCAGGCAATCGCCGTAGCTCTCCGGGTGCGGTACGCCGCGCAACGAACCATCGAGTGCGTAGCTCCAGCCGTGATACGGGCAAACGAAACTGTTGGTCTTACCTTTCTTGTGCTCACAAACAGTAGCGCCACGGTGGCGGCAACGGTTGAGCAGCACATGTACCTGTTTTTTTCGATCACGCACCACGATCACTGGCTGCTTGCCGATGTAGGTACTTTTGTAGCTACCGGCGTCCGGAATCTCACTGGTGTGAGCCACCCAGACCCAGGTGCTGTAGAAAATCTTTTCCAGCTCGACATCGAACAGCTTGGCGTCGGTGTACAGCGAGGTATGGACGCGGTCGGCCTGGACCAGTTCTTCGGGACTGACGTCCAGGTTCACGGTTTCGATCAGATTGCTCACGGTGTCTCCTCGTCGACTTCTTGGCCGACTTCAACAGTCATTGCGCGGGTGTGTTGGGTACCGGTAAACGGGCGTCGCTGTTCCATGCCTGCACGGGGCGGCCGAACAGGTTTTCGGTCTGGAAATGTGCCATGCGCCACTGTCCCTCTTCCTCAGCGAAACGCACGGTCAGGCGCGCGGCGTTGAGGTGCGAAGCGCCACTGGCAAAGGTCGAGGTCTGCAGCATCACCCAGCTTCCCGACGCACCTTGCCCATCCACCACGATCAACTCGCTGGTGAGAAAGTGCACATTGAGGACGAAATGCGCGGGCGGTTTCATGTACGTGGCAAACATCGCGCCGATCGCCTCGCGGCCGCGGTAGCCACCGAAACTGTCAGCGTATTTGGCTCCCTTGCCCTCCCATACCGCTTCGCGAGTGAACAGGCCGGCCAGTTCCTCCAGCGGCGTGTCGACATCGAGAACATCGCACAGCGCCATGTAGCGATTCATGCAGGCACGCACGGCGTGTTCAACTTCGAAGCGGTGTAGACGCTGGTGCAATTGGGCCAATGAGACGGGGCTGGACATGCTGGCGGACCTCAACGCTGAATGATCAGTTCGCGACCGGTACGGGCCTCGACCTTGGCGTATTTCCACAGCTTGTAAGTACCGTCGCCCACCGGCGTGCTGCGGAACAGATTGCAGGCCGCGTGCACGGTTTCAATGTCGGGGATATCCGCCAGCAAATAGGTGGTCCAGGGATAGCCAGTGGAAGGGCCGACCATGCTCTGGTCATCGTCCATGTTGCCGAACACCTTGACACCCGACAGGTCATGGATGCCGTTCCACATCTCGCTGAATGCAGCCCAGACCTGCAGTTGTTCGTCGCGCGGCGCGTCGAAAAAGTTCTGGTTGATGCCCATGCAGAACAGCACGCGCAGTGGTTTTTTTTCGCTCATGTTTCGCTCCTCGAAGGGTTACAGGTAACCAGGCAATGGCGGCTTGCCAAAGAACATGGCGCCCGCGTTCTGGTAAGTGACGTCACCCATGAAGGCATGCTGAGTCACCACTTGGGCGTCATTGACGCATCGAGCCAGAGGGCTGTCGTTGCAGACACCACTCATGCCCGACAGCATTTGCGCGGTGCGCGCCACGTCGGCGGCAACCCGTGTAGCGTGGGTCGATGAGAGTCGCAGCAGATTGGTCACCTGAGCAGGCACGGCGTCGCCTGCCAGCACATGACCCCAAGCCTGCTCGATGGATTCGTAGAAAAAAGCGCGGGCGGAGCGCAAGGCGGCCTCGGCCTTGGCGATCTCGACTTGGGCCAGAGGCCTGTCGGCCAATGCTGGAGCGCCGGTCACGGAAATCCGCCCGCTGGCCATGCCGCTCAACTCATCCAGTGCGGCGCGTGCCACACCGAGGCCGACCACTGACAAAACCTGCGTAGCGAACGAGGAGCGATGGATAGCGGAAAAACGCTTCATCCAGGGTCGGAGCGCCGCCACGTACAAAGGTCCAGTCCTCGGGCACGACCACATCCTCGACCACCAGGTCATGACTGCCGGTGCCCAACAGGCCAACGGTGTCCCAGGTTTCTTCGATGCGAGCCTCGCTACGCGGCATCACGGCCAGACGCGGCAGATCGAGCTTGTCGCCATTCCTCGGCGCGATACCGACCCCCAGCAACGTGGCGCCCATGGAGCCACTGGAATACTTCCAGCGACCATTGACCTTGAAGCCCCCTCTACCCGTTCGGCTGGCTGTGGCGGAAAGATCCCGCCAGCGAACACCACGTCCGGGCCATCGGCATACACCTGGGCGATGGTCGACAACGGCAGCGCCGCGAGATAGACCGGGCTCATACCAAAGCTGGCGACCCAACCGGCGGAGCCATCGGCCTGGGAAATGCGCTCAATCAAGCGACAGAAATCACCCGGTGAAGCTTCATCGCCGCCGAACCGTTTCGGGACCAGGGAGCGATAGATGCCGTGGAACTTGAACGCGTCGATCACATCCTGGGAAATGTGTCGTTGGCGATCAAACTCGCCTTGACGGGCGCGTGTGCGAACGTCGTTTAGCATCGCCTCGAAACGTTCATCGTTGGTTTGGGGTGCGACAGCATCCAGGGCCGTCGCCTTAAGCGGATTCATGACTGGCTCCATGATCAAGTGCGGTTCGAATACAGGCGTTGCAACAACAACCCGGCGACGGCGAGCAAATGCTCATCGGCGCCTTTGGCGGCCACCAGTTGCAAGCCGACCGGCAACCCTTGTGCACTGCCCAGAGGAATGGTCAGCGCGGGGTGTCCGGAGAGGTTGAAAGGACGCACCAGGGCGGTCATGCCCAAAACGGCGCGGGTATTGGAAGCGTCGGCGATAGCCAAGGGAAGTCCGGCATGGTAGGCAGCGCCAGCACGTCGAAGTGCTTCAGCGCTTCATCGACTTCGGCGGTAAAACGCGCCCTCACCTGCTCCGCTTCGGCCAGGGCCTGATCGGTGGTTTCACCGGCCGCAGCCAGCCGGTCGGCGATGTCGGCACCGACCCGTCCGGTGTCCAGCAAGTGCCCACACGCGACGAATGTTTCACGGTTGATCACCACCATACCGGCGTCATAAGCGCTGACCATGTTTGGCAACGGCGCTTCATACAGAGGTAACCCACTGTTAACCAGCGCAGCGGTGACCACACGCTGTACAGCCTCATTGGCCTGCACCGGCACCACACCGATACGGGCATCGATGAGGGTCGGCAAGCGGGCGAAAGTCGGATCGATGGCCCGCATTGCGGTCACCAGCATCGACAGGCTGTTGGCGAACGGCCCGACACAGTCGAGGCTCGATTTCTCGGGCATTACGCCGTTGCGGCTGACTCTGCCGAACGTCGGCTTGAAGCCGAACACACCGCAGCAGCACGCTGGAATACGCACCGAACCACCGGTGTCGGTGCCCAGGGAGAAATCAGCCAGGCCCGCCGCGACCGCCGCAGCCGAACCACTGGAAGAACCGCCAGGAATACGCCCGGGAAAGCGTGGGTTGGCTGCGGTGCCGGTCCAGAGATTGATGCCCGTGGTGCCGTAGGCCAGCTCATGGAGGCTGGTCTTGCCAATGAGGCGGCAGCCGTTGACGAGCAATGCTTCAACCACCGCGGCGTGGTGCAGAGCAGGTTCGGCATCTTGAAGGGCGCGACTGGAAGCACGGGTCGGCACACCCGCTACGTCGATGGTGTCCTTCACCATCACTGTGGGGCTATTGCCGCCAAGGGAAACTTGCTCGACCACGATCGTCATATCGGATTCACCTGTAACGAGAGCCTGAAAGACGCCGGGTGGCGCCATTGCGTAAATCCAAGATGACGAATTATTACGTGAAATGTCAATTGAATTTGGCGATATTTTTTGTTGTCGAAATTGGTGCAATTTTCCAGTAAACGCACCGAAGTCGAGCATTTTCAAAAAGACTCAGCCGAGGCGATTAATCTTCTTATGTTGATGTTTTATATAGTTTATTTAGTTATCAATTAATAAAAACGGATCCAATAAAGCCGTCTGATCACGATTTAAAATCGGAATTATCAAGGCTGCTAAAATTATTTTTTAGTTGTTTTTTTGAGATTTTTTAAACGATTTTTTATCGAAAAAATGCATGCTTTTTTCAACGTAAAGCGTTGAATTTGCTGGCGGCATCGCCTTTCAAAACGGCCAGCTACAACGCCACGAAATAACCGGTCAAAGGCCTTTTTCCAGCGAGCTCCGAGCTGGTGCAGGCAAATTCTCTGGCATGCAATCTGCAAATCTGCCCTTTGCCAGCCCGCCAGAGAGCGGCCGGCTTACCGAATCAGCCTTGCCCCGGAGATCGATCGACATGCTCTTCAAGAAAGCTCTGCCTGCTGTGATGTTCGGTGCGCTTTGCGCCACCTGCGTTGTGCCCCAAGCGGCCTTCGCCGAAGTCAAGATTGGGGTGATCACCTCCGCAACCGGCCCGATTGCGCTGGTCGGCATCCCCCAGAAAAACAGCGTGTCACTGATGCCGACGAAGATCGGCGATCAGACCGTGCGCTACATTTCGCTCGACGATGGCAGCGACCCGACCGCATCGGTCAAGGCCTTCAAAAAGCTGATAGACGAAGAGCACGTGGACGCGATCATCGGCCCGAGCGGCTCGCCCAACGCCATGGGAGTCATCCAGTTCGCCGCCGAATCGGGCACACCCATGCTCGCCCCGGTGGGCACCGCCGCTGTGGTGCTGCCCATGACCGAGCAGAAAAATGGGTATTCAAGACCACTCAAAACGACGACCTGATTGCCCAGGCGCTGGTGGAGAACATGGTCAAGCGCGGGATCAAGACCCTGGGCTTCGTCGGAACCGCAGACCCTTATGGGGAAAACTGGGCAAAGGTGATGGCGGTGCAATGCGAGAAGCATGGCATCAAGATTGTTGCCAGTGAGCGTTTCCAGCGCCAGGACACGTCCGTGACGGGGCAAAGCCTGAAACTGTTGATGGCCAAACCCGATGCGGTGCTCGTGGCCGCCCCCGGCAGCTCATCGGTGATGCCACAAACCACTCTGTTCGACCAGGGTTACAAAGGGCAGATGTATCAGACTCACGGAGCGGCGATGGATGCCTTCCTGCAATTGGGCGGCAAGAAAGTCGAAGGCACCATTCTCGCCGCGAGCCTGATGCTGGTGCTCCCGGAAATGCCTGACAACCACCCTTCCAAGCCCGTTGCCCGGCAATACATCGACGCCTATACCAAAGCTTATGGCTCTGCACCGGCGACCTTCGGCGCCAACGTCTATGACGCCGGCCTGCTGCTGGAAAAAGCCATTCCCGTCGCTGAACAGAAGGCCCAGCCCGGTACACCCGAGTTTCGCGCCGCCCTGCGCCTGGCGCTGGAAAACACTCACGAGATGTCGGGTACCCAAGGCGTTTACAACATGACGCCCGAGGATCACAGCGGCTTCGATGAGCGTGGCCGTGAGCTGATCACGGTCAAGGACGGTCACTGGACCTTGCTCAAGTAACCAAAGACGGCTGACAGGGCAGGTGCTGCTCACCCGTTGCACTTGCCGCGTCAATACACCCGCTCAGCCTACAGAAGAGAGTGCTCATGAATTTCCAGATAGCCATGCTGCTGGGCCAGGACGGCGTCACCAACGGTGCCATCTATGCCCTGTTGGCGCTGTCGATCCTGCTGGTGTTTACCGTCACCAGAATCCTATTGATCCCCCAGGGCGAGTTCGTCACCTATGGCGCCCTGACCATGGCCGCCATTCAGTCCGGTCATCCAACGCCTCTGGCTTGGTTGCTGCTGGTCCTCACGCTGATCGAATGCACCCTGGACCTGATTGCCCGCTGGCGCTCAGGTAAAGGCTTGCGCATCGATCGACAAATGATCGTGAAATGCACCTATGCCATTGCGCTGATCATAGCCATGCGTAACCTGCCTCTTGCCACGTTGCCGGTCGCGATCCAGGCGCTGTTGACCTTGTGCCTGGTGGTTCCGTTAGGGCCACGTCTGTATCGACTGTTCTTCCAGCCGATCGCCGGAGCCTCCGCGCTGGTGCTGCTGATCGTCTCGATTGCCGTGCATGTGGCGATGGTCGGGGTCGGGTTGCTGATGTTCGGCCCGGAAGGTGCACGCACCACGCCGTTTTCCCAGGCAGGTTTCGAAATCGGTCCGGTGACCCTGAACAGCCAGACCTTGTGGGTGCTGGTCATGTCGGTGACGCTGATCTTCGCCCTGTTCCTGTTCTTCGGTCGCAGCCTGTATGGCAAAGCCTTGCAAGCCACTGCGGTTAACCGCACCGGCGCTCGCCTGATGGGTATCTCGCCGGACATGGCCGGCAAGACAACGTTCGCACTGGCGACCTTTATCGGTTGCCTCTCGGGAATTCTCATCGCCCCGATCACCACGCTGTACTTCGATTCAGGCTTCCTCATCAGCCTGAAGGGCTTCGTCGGCGCCATCATTGGCGGGCTGGTCAGTTATCCGCTGGCAGCTCTCGGCGCGCTGGTTGTCGGCCTGGTCGAGGCGTTTTCAATGTTCTGGGCCAGCAACTATAAGGAGGTCATCGTCTTCACGCTGATCATCCCCTTCCTGCTGTGGCGCTCGCTCAAAAGCCATCACGTGGAGGAAGAGGAATGAAACCACGCTATTTGATTTTACTGTTCGTTGCCGCACTGACCTTGGCACCGCTGTTGCTGCCGACTTTTCAGGTCACTTTGCTCAACTACATCGGACTGTATGCCTTGGTGGTGCTCGGCTTGGTGTTGCTGACCGGTGTGGGCGGCATGACCAGTTTCGGCCAAGCCGCTTTCGTCGGGCTCGGGGCCTACACCACCGCTTACTTGACCACCACCACGCAACTCCCTGCGTGGTTGGCCTGGGTCGGCACTTCACCGTGGCTGGCGTTGCTGGTCGGCATCGTCCTCACAGGGCTTGTGGCCCTAATACTCGGTGCGCTGACCCTCAAGTTGTCCGGCCACTATTTGCCGTTGGGCACTATCGCCTGGGGCATTTCGCTGTACTACCTGTTCGGTACGCTAGACGGCCTAGGTGGCCAGGGCGGTATCACCGATCTCCCGCCCATCACGGTGCTGGGTTTGAGTCTGGACAAGGAAGAGAAAGTCTTTTACTTGATCTGGGCCATCTTGCTGGTGGCGATGCTGATCACGCATAACCTGCTGGACTCCCGTGAAGGCCGGGCGATTCGCGCACTCAAAGGTGGTCAGTTGATGGCCGAATCAATGGGCGTGGACACCTTCCGCGCCAAGCTGGTGATCTTCCTGATCTCCGCCGTATTCGCAGCGCTGTCCGGCTGGCTCTACGCCCACACTCAACGCTTCGTCAACCCGACACCATTCGGTTTAAACATGGGTATCGACTATCTTTTCATGGCGCTGATCGGCGGGGTCGGCAGTGTCTGGGGCGCCCTGCTCGGCGCTGGCGTGCTCACCCTGCTCAAGCAATGGCTGCAGGATTGGCTGCCGTCGCTGGTGGGTAGTCAAGGCAATTATGAAACCATCGTCTTCGGTTTGTTGATCATCTTGCTAATGCAACGAGTGCCGGGTGGTCTTTGGCCATTGCTGGCCAAACGACTGCCGCTGTCCGGCAAGACGCCACGCGCACCGCTTAAAACCGAGGTCGAGGCCCAGCCTCTGCCCCAGCGAGCACCGCCGAAAAAGGCGACCTGATCCTCGAAGCGCGGAAAGTAACTCGACGCTTTGGCGGACTGGTGGCCAATCAGGACATGAATCTGACGCTGCGAGCGGGCGAAATCCTCGCCCTGATCGGTCCGAACGGCGCAGGCAAAAGCACGCTGTTCAACCAATTGTCCGGTGTCGACAGACCGACCTCCGGCGACGTCATCTTCATGGGCGAACGCATCAACGGCGTGCCATCACGACGGATCGCCCGCATGGGCATGAGCCGCACCTTCCAGCACGTCAAGTTGCTGCCCGGCATGAGCGCCCTGGAGAACGTCGCCATCGGCGCGCACCTACGTGGCAGCAGCGGCATCCTGGCCAGCACGCTGCATACCGAACGCACTGAAGAAGCCCGTCTGCTGAGCGAAGCACGGCGTCAACTGGAGCGTGTCGGTCTGGGGGACTATCTCTACGAAGAAGCCGGAAGTCTGGCCCTGGGGCAGCAACGTATCCTCGAGATCGCCCGTGCCTTGTGCGCCGACCCTGTCCTGTTGCTGCTCGACGAACCCGCTGCCGGCCTGCGCCTAAAAGAAAAACAGGCCCTCGCCGACCTGCTACGTAAGTTGCGCGACGAAGGCATGGCGATCCTCCTGGTGGAGCACGACATGGACTTCGTCATGGGCCTGGTCGATCGCATTACCGTCATGGAATTCGGCCAGAAGATTGCCGAAGGCCTGCCCGACGCCATCCAAAGTAACCCGGCGGTACTTCAAGCCTACCTCGGCGGAGCGGAGTGAACTCTATGCCCAACTCAGTGAACAAGCCGTTACTGGAAATCAAAGACCTCAGCGTGTGCTACGGCAAGGTCGAGGCGCTGACTCAAGCGAACCTGACGGTTGGTGAAGGCCAGATCGTCACAGTGATCGGCCCCAACGGTGCCGGCAAGACCACTCTGCTCTCGGCGATCATGGGCGTGCTCGGTTCCAAGGGGCAGGTGCGTTTCGACGGCACCCTGGAGGCCGTGCCGGAAGTCGAAATCCTGGTGGGGCGAGGTCTGGGCCTGGTGCCGGAAAAACGCGAACTGTTTTCCAGCATGAGCGTGGAGGACAACCTCAAGCTGGGTGGTTTCATGCGTTACCGCAAGGGTGATCGCTATCAGGATTCAAGCCTGATGGAAATCTACAGCCTGTTTCCACGTCTGCTTGAACGTCGCAAGCAAGCAGCGGCGACGCTGTCGGGTGGAGAACGGCAGATGCTCGCCGTCGGTCGCGCACTGATGGGCAAGCCGAAATTGCTGATGCTCGACGAACCGAGTCTGGGCCTCGCACCACTGGTCACCCGAGAAATTTTCCGCATCATCACTGACCTGCGCCGTCAGGGCGTTTCAATCCTGCTGGTCGAACAGAACGCCCGCGCGGCCTTGCGTGTTGCCGATTATGCCTACGTACTTGAGACAGGGCAGATCGCCATGCAGGGCCCAGCGGCCGAACTGGCCGACGACCCCCGAATGGTCGAGGCCTATCTGGGAGCCGCCAGCAAACATCAGGAAATGCTAGCCAGTTAAGGAACATCCCAATGCTTGTAACCACAACTATTCGAGTGTGCGTCGTTGGCGCTGGCGCCATTGGCTGCACCCTGGCCGCGCGCATTGCCGCCAGCGGCCAGCCAGTCAGCGTCCTGGCCAGGGGAAAAACACTGGAGGCGATCAGCGACGGTGGCATCGTCCTGCATGACCTGGACGGCGAACATCATGTTCAGGTGCACGCCGACCGTGACTGCGCCCGGCTGGGCGAGCAGGACGTGATCTTTCTGTGCACCAAAGCCCAGGCCCTGACCAGTCTGCTGCCGACCCTTAGCCCATTACTGGGACCAGAAACGGTGGTAGTGCCCGTCGTCAACGGCGTGCCGTGGTGGTACTTCCATGGCGAGGCTGGACGTTTCGCCGTGAGACGGGTCTGTTCGGTAGACCCGGATGGCGTGCTCAATGATGCGCTGGATCTGCAACGCATTCTCGGCAGCGTGGTGTTCATCACTGCCGAAACCGAACTGCCTGGCGTCGTCCGCTCCGGCAACCCGCACCTGATGATCCTCGGTGAACCCGACAACAGCTTGAGCGAGCGCCTGGAAAAGGTCCGCGTGCTGCTTGAGTGCGCCGGTATCAACGCCCGCGCCACGGATCGGATTCGCGACTCGCTGTGGACCAAGATCATTGCCAATCTGACTTCAAACCCGCTGTCGGTGGTCACTGGTGCAACCCTGGAACAGATCTACAGCCACCCGGACCTGCGTCAGACCGTGCGCAAGATTCTCGACGAAGCGCTGCTCACCGCCGCGGCCTATGGCGCCAGGGTTGACTATGACCCGCAATCGCTGATGGAGATGGGCGCCGGCAAGGGACCAGTACGTACTTCCATGCTTCAGGACTATGGCCAGGGCCGGCCTCTGGAACTGCTCGCCATCGGCGACGCCGTGATCGAACTGGCCAGCATGCAGGGCCTGAGCATGCCCGTCACCCAGCACATCATTAATCTGGCGCGTTTTCGCGCCGAATCTCTCCTGTCTAGATCGAGGTTTTCATGAACACTGTCGAACTCACTCAGACCGCCCATTACAGCGACGAAGAATGGGCTCTGCGGGTCAAGCTCGCCCACTGCTATCACCTGGTGGATTGGTTCGGCTGGACCGAAGCGATCTTCAACCATATCTCCGCGCGCCTGCCCGGGCCTGCCCATCACTACCTGGTGAACCCGTTCGGCCTGAACTACACCGAGGTCACGCCATGGAACCTGCTCAAAGTCGACCTGCATGGCAAGAAGCTCGAAGCTTCCGACTATGACGGCAACCCGGCCGGTTTCGCTTTGCACAGTGCGGTGCACGGCGCTCGAGATGACATCCAGTGCGTGATCCACACCCACACCATCCCGATCTCGGCGGTCGTGCAGAAAAAAACCGGCTTCACTCATCACGATTTCTATGGTGCGCAACTGTATGGGCGCGTCGGCTATCACACCTTTGAAGGCATTACGCTGTTCGATGATGAAAAGCAACGCATGATCCAGAGCCTCGGTGACAAACACATTCTGGTGCTGCGCAACCACGGCATTGCCGTGGGTGAAAGCAGCATTGAAAAAGCCTTATTTCTGCTCTGGACCGTGCAACGAGCGGCCGAGAACCAATGTGCAGCAGGTGCCTTGGGCGGGGAAGATAATCCGTTGCCCGAAGACATCAGTGCCAAGTGTGCCGACCTCACCGCCATGCTCATCCGTGAGAGCGGTTTTGCTGACAAATTCTTCCAGGCGATGGTGCGCAAGATGACCAGCGAACGCGGCCTGGGCTGGTAAGGACCGCTTCCGTGCCCGATTCGACGATAACTATCGTCATCGGGCACAACGAACCAGCGATTCAATTATCGATAAGGTGGATGTCTCAATTACGGGAAAAGTCTATTATTGCGCGTCGTTTCATAACCAGAGCGCACGATGAGCACCCCGAAAAAACTCCGCAGCCGCTACGACCCCGCCAGTGAGAACTTCACCAAAGAGGAATTCCCGTTCTATTGGTTGGCGATGGCTCACGGCCGCTATACCCAAAGCATGGAAAAGGCCCTCAAGAAGCTCGACCTCGACATTCCGCGCTGGCGCGTCCTGTTTATCCTCAAGGAAAACGGTGAGTCGAGTATCTCCGAGATCTCCACTCACGCCATCGCCAAACTGTCGACGGTGACCAAAATCGTCTACCGCATGAAAGATGACGGCCTTATCGACACGTCTCCCAGCACCGAAGACGGCCGAGTGACTCAAGTCCGCATTACGGCGGCCGGCCGCGCGGCCATCGAACGTATTCAGGATGGTACCCGGGATCTTTTCAAACGAAGTTTCAACGGGCTGACCGACGCCCAGATCCAACGCCTCAACCGTCTGCTGGAAACGGTGTTCAACAATCTAGAGGACAATTGAGAGTGCTGACAGATTTCATTGTTTAGGGCGTAGTGGGCAGGGATGGCCTGAAATTCTCGGCATGACCCCGCCACCCAAAAATGACGGCAAGGCCGAGAAGTGACCCGGGGCTAACCATCCATCGCCAGATCACTTGGATGATGAGCCATCGCAAAACCTCCATAGGCGAGCATTGCGGTATCCCAATTCACATCCAAATGGGACGCCATCACCCGAAGATCACACCTGTGCCGCTGCACCGGGCTCGCATCAAAAATCACTGCGGCCCCCATTTGCTCCACCAGCCGTTGAACGGCCTGAACACACAAACGAACCAGGTACGCACGATCTCGCTTAAGGGTGACCAACTCTTGCGCCGACAGTGACCGGTCTGCCACGCCAGCGCTATGCAGTAAAAAGGCAATCGCCTACTGTAAAGGTGCCTGACACAACTCAGTTGCGCCGCACTTTCCGCGACCCGCTCCAGCAGTATCGGATGGGTCTTTGCGGCTGCGCCCTCCTTCGTGCCCGCACGATTTTGCAGCGCTGCGACGCACTCATCAAAGGCGCCCTCCGCACAGCCAAGCACCGGGCCGATATGCAGGCTGTCCAGATACGAAATGAACTCCACACCAAACAGGCAGCCGTCAGGATTGTGCCTGACACCAACCGGCGCTGGCCCGAAACACTGGGATTGCGAGGTCACCCAAGCATCTGCCACAAAGACATCATCAAGCCGAAGGTCTTTTGACCCGGTGCCGCACATTCCAGCGACATGCCAGACATCGTCGACCCGAACCTCACCGACTTTGAGTGTGAACATCAGCACAGGGTCGAGCGAAGTCTCTCGAGGGGACTTGCTGGAAATCAAGTCTATTTTTATTTGATTATTTGCTCTATGGCACAATATTTGCGTTTTTCTAGACGGACAAAACAGATAAATATCGGTGTTATCCAAGATCGAATGTCCGTAAACGTGTTCCACACAGTCATTACAGGACACATTCCCAAACAACCGTGGCATCCATAAAAGGTTGGTTTGAAATTGATAAAAAACAGCCCCCCGCTTAATCATCAGCGCCCTTTGCGGGCTCTGCCTACTCAGCTCACTCGCCAGTGCGGAAGAACGCACCCTGCGTGTCTACAACTGGTTCGACTACATCACCCCCAAGGCCCTGAAAGACTTCAAGGCCGAGAACAGCCAGGTCAAGCTGGTCTACGACATCTTCGACACCAACGAGGCGCTGGAGGCCAAGCTGCTGACCGGCAACTCCGGCTACGACCTGGTGGTGCCGTCCAACGTGTTCCTCGCCAAGCAGATCGAAGCCGGCGTGTTCCAGCCGCTGGACCGCAGCAAGCTGGCGAACTGGAACCACCTCGATCCCAAGCTGATGAAGCTGATCGAGGCCAATGACCCCGGCAACAAATTCGCCGTGCCGTACATGTACGGCACCATCCTGATCGGCTTCAACCCGGACAAGGTCAAGGCTGCGCTGGGTGCCAACGCGCCGGTCGACAGCTGGGACCTGATCTTCAAGGAAGAAAACATCAGCAAGCTCAAGCAGTGCGGCGTTGCCCTGCTCGACTCGCCGTCGGAGATCCTGCCGCTGGCCCTGCAACACCTCGGCCTGGACCCGAACAGCAAGAATCCGGCGGACTACGACAAGGCTGAAGCACTGTTGATGAAGATCCGTCCGTACATCACTTACTTCCACTCGTCCAAGTACATGGCCGACATCGCCAACGGTGACATCTGTGTCGCAGTCGGTTATTCCGGCAGCTTCTCCCAGGCTGCCAACCGCGCCAAGGAAGCCAAGAACGGTGTCGTCGTTGATATGCGCCTGCCGAAAGAAGGCGCGCCGATCTGGTTCGACATGCTCGCGATCCCCAAGGGCGCGAAAAATCCGCAAGACGCCTACACCTTCATCAACTACCTGCTGCAACCGCAGGTGATTGCACCGGTCAGTGATTTCGTTGGCTACCCGAACCCGAACAAGGACGCCACGGATCTGGTCGATCCGGCGATCCGCAACAACCCGAACCTGTATCCGACCGAGTCGGCGATGAGCACGCTCTACACCCTGCAACCGCTGCCGCGTGATGCCGAACGTGCGCGGACCGGGCCTGGACCAAGATCAAGTCCGGGACCTGATAGCCAACCTCGCTGCGCTGAAGACCCGGCCTGCTGCTTAATGCCGGTCAGCTAAGCGAAAACGCTATCTGTAGCAGCTGGCGCAGCCTGCGTTCGGTTCGGGCCGCGTTCGGACGCAGCCGTCGTGAAATCAGGGCACGCGGTGCTTCAGGAAGATCGCGCGCTCAGGTTTGACGACGGCTGCGTCCGAACGCGGCCCGAACCGAACGCAGGCTTCGCCAGCCGCTACACCAGGTGTGTTTCATCCCAGTGGTACTAATTGAACCAGGCGGAACGCAAGCGCCTCAGCGCCGATTCGATGTCAGCCTCTGGCACGGCGGCGAATCCCAGAACCAGCCCGGCGCGCTGATCCGGCGGCCTGGTTGAATCCGGTAGCCAGTAGCTGCTCAACCCGTTGATTTCAACTTCGACGCTGGCGGCTTTTTCGATGAGTTGCTGTTCGCGCGCCACGTTCTCGACCGGGACCGTCAAATGCAGTCCGGCCGCCACACTGGGCAGGCTGCCCACACCGGGAATATCCGTCGGCCAACCGGCCATCAGTGTATTGCGGCGACTCAAGGCTGCCCGGCGCATGCGCCGGATATGTCGCTGAAAATGCCCGCCCGCCATGAACTCGGCCATCACCGCTTGAGTGCTGACCTCCGAGTGCCGCACATCCACGGCACGCCTTTGAGAGAACGCATCCACCAGCCCTGGCGGCAACACCAGATAGCCCAAACGCAACGCCGGGAACGCCACTTTGCCGAACGTGCCGACGTACAACACGCGCCCCTGGCGATCCAGCGCTGCCAATGGCGCCAGCGGAGCGCCGCTGTAGCGGTACTCACCGTCGTAGTCGTCTTCTACGATCCAGCCGTTGGTGCGTTCGGCCCATGCCAATAATTCCAGGCGCCGCGCCAGGCTCATGATCACTCCGGTCGGGTATTGATGGGATGGAGTGACATAGGTCAGTCGGCAATCACTCAACCCCGCCAGTTCCGAGCAGTTGATGCCTTCGCTGTCCACCGACACACCGTGCAATCGGCCGCCGGCCACGGCAAAGGCGTGACCAGCCGCTCGATACCCCGGATTCTCGATTGCCACGCCGTCGCCCGGCTCTACCAGCAGCTGTGCACAAAGGCTAATTCCTTGCTGTGCGCCACTGGTGATCACAATTTGCTCAGCCGTGCACTGCATGCCCCGGAACTGCGCAGGTACGCGGCAACCATCCCGCGCAAACGCGCATCGCCCGCCGGGTCGCCGTAGCACAGCTGCTGTAAATCCGGTTTGCGCCAGAAAGCCGCATTCAGCTTGGCCCACACCTCGAACGGAAACAGATCGAATGCCGGTACCCCCACCCGAAAAGCCTTGGGAGGGCCACTCGGCGGCATGGCCAAATGGTTCTTTTCAACCCGCTCCAGCGCACCATTGTGGATAACTTTACTGGATGAAATCACAGGTAAATCCAGCCAATTTGTGGATAAGGCTGTGGATAACCCTGTTGAAAACCCTGTGGATAGTTTTGTGGATAGTTTTTTTGCCGGTAACGCGGCTTGAGGCAATTGCGCGACATAAGTCCCATCACCCACCCGCCCTTCGATAAACCCTTCGGCATAGAGCTGATCGTAGGCGCGGACCACACTATTACGGGAAATCGATAACGCAGCCGCGAGATCACGACTGGCCGGCAACCGTGTGCCGCTGGCCAGTCGCCCGTCGAGCACCCGAACCCGCAAAGCCTGATAGAGCTGACGACTCAACCCCTGGCGGCGATCGAGTTCGATGCCGGCCGGGTTGAAGGACAAGGACAGTGGTTCGCTGGTCATCGCCTGCACCTGAAGAATGGACCTATGAAATTTGTCAGTAATGGCTCTTACAACAGACCAATAGCCTGCCTAGGATGCAGACATTCGCCAAGGGAAATTTCCATGTACACGCCAAGCGCTTTTGCCATCGACGATTTGCATGAACTGCATCAGCAGATACTCGCCACCCGCCTCGCCGTGCTGGTGACCCATGGCGAACAAGGCCTGCAAGCCAGTCATATCCCGCTGCTGCTGGACGCCGAGCAAGGCCCCAATGGCACCCTTTACGGGCACCTGGCCAAGGCCAATCCACAATGGCAGGAACTGCAAAACGGTGCCGAGGCGCTGGTAATCTTTGCCGGTGCCGACGCTTACGTCAGCCCGGGTTTTACCCGAGCAAAGCCGAGCACGGCAAAGTCGTGCCGACCTGGAACTACGTAGCGGTGCACGCTTACGGCAAGGCTGAAGTGTTCAGTGATGCCCATCGCCTGCGCAATCTGGTGAGTGCCCTGACTGACCGCCACGAAGCGAGCCGCGCCAAGCCATGGAAAGTCAACGACGCTCCCGCCGACTACATCGACGGCATGCTCAAGGCGATCGTCGGTTTCGCCTTGCCGATCCAGCGTCTGGAAGGCAAACGCAAACTGAGCCAGAACCGCAATGCCGCCGACATCGCCGGTGTGCGCGAAGGGTTGGCTGCCAGCCCCGACATGCAGGACCAGGCCCTCGCCCATTTGATGCGTTAAGGAATGAACATGAGTCAGATCCAGATTCGCCAGGTCAGCGCCGACGACCACGCCGCGTGGTGGCCGTTGTGGCAGGCCTACTTGAGCTTCTACAACAGCGAATTGCCCGAGGCCGTCAGCCAAAGCACCTGGCAGCGCATGCTGGACCCAAGCGAAACCACCCACTCGGCCCTGGCCTGGGCCGATGGCAAAGCCGTGGGGATGGTGAATTTCATCTACCATCGCTCGAACTGGAGCATCGAAAATTCCTGCTACCTGCAAGACTTGCTGGTCGTCCCCGAAACCCGAGGCACCGGCGTCGGTCGGCAGTTGATCGAATTCGTCTACGCCACCGCCAAGGCGGACGGTTGCTGCAAGGTTCACTGGTTGACCCACGAAACCAACGCCACCGCGATCCAGCTCTACGAGCGCATCGCCGAGCGCCCCGGCCTCATCCAGTTTCGCAAAGCCCTTTAAGGTTCAAGGAGAACAACAATGACAACTTCACTCGCGGACTGGAAAGGCGTCCCGGCCCCCTCGGCGCAACTGATCGAAGGGCGCTTCATTCGCCTGGAAAAACTCGACCCGGCGCGCCACGCAGATGGCTTGTTCAAAGCCCTGCAAGGCCCCGGCGCTGATCCAAAACTCTGGGATTACTTGCCTTACGGTCCTTTCCCGGAGCGCAGTGTTTTCAATGATTGGCTGAACAACCATGCAGCCAACAGCGACCCGTATTTCTTCGCGGTGATCGACCGTACCAGCGGTGAGGTGCAAGGCATGCTCAGCCTGATGTCGATTGTTCCGGCCCAGGGTCGGATCGAAATCGGCCACGTGACGTTCGGCGCACCGATGCAGCGTTCGCCGAAAAGTACCGAGGCGGTTTACCTGCTGGCCAAAGAATCGTTCGCCATGGGGTACCGGCGTCTGGAGTGGAAGTGCAACAACGGCAACGCCCGCTCCAAGTATGCGGCCGAGCGTTTGGGCTTCAGCTTTGAAGGCGTGTTCCGCCAGCACATGGTCGTGAAGGGACAGAACCGCGATACCGCGTGGTACTCGATTCTGGATTCGGAATGGCCGGTGGTTGGGGCTGGGTTTGAGCGGTGGCTTTCGGATGAAAACCAGACGGAATCCGGGCAGGTGAAAACCTTGGCGGAGTGCCGCACCTAAAAGCAGCAAAAGCAAAAGATCGCAGCCTTCGGCAGCTCCTACAGAGTGATGTGTACACCCGTAGGAGCTGCCGAAGGCTGCGATCTTTTGATCTTTCTTTTAAGCCAGTTTCTGGGCAAGCACCGCAATATGCTCCGGCCCAATCCCGCAGCACCCGCCCAAATGACTGGCCCCACGCTTCTGCCAATCGGCGGCCCAGTGTAGATAACCCGGTGGGTCCAGATCCTCGCGCAACGGGTCGAGCCCGTCGTTGGCCGTCGCCTCTTTCGGTTGCGGCGGGAAGGCATTGGCGTACGCGCCGATATGAATATTCACCCCCAAGCGCTCGAACGTTTGCCGCGCCACATCTATCGCCGCGCCGATCACTTCCGGCTGGCTGCAGTTGAACAGCAACGTCTCGACGCCCAGCTCAGCCGCCACTGCCGCCGCCTCGGCCACCGGCTCACCGGAACGCAAACGCGGCACCTCGTCGGTGTCTTCATCCTTCAAGGTAAACGACAGCCAGAACGGCTTGCCGTCCTTTGGCAGACCGGCGTGGATCGCCCGCGCCTCGACGATTGAGCTCTGGGTTTCCGCCAGCCACAAGTCAACGTGCGGCGCGAGTCCCTTCACCAGTGGCGTCAGCAATTCAGTGACACGATCAGCGTTGAACAAGTCAGGACGGTAAGAACCAAAAAGCGGCGGCAATGACCCGGCCACGCGTACCGGTTTGCCAGCCGCCTCGACTGCACGCCGCGCCAACTCACCGGCCAATGCCGCGAGAGCCTGACCTTCAGCGGCAAAACGCTCTTCGCCAATATGGAACGGCACCACCGCGTAGCTGTTGCTGGTGATGACGTTCGCACCGCTCTCGATGTAAGCCGCGTGCACCGCCTCTACCGCTTGCGGTGCTTCGCTCAAGGCCAGTGCCGACCATTCGGGCTGGCGGAACGGCGCACCTGCGCGCTGCAGCTCTCGGCCCATGCCGCCATCCAAAATCACTGTGCTTGCTGCGCTCATATGCTTTTCACTCATATGCTTATGAAAATAACTCACTACCAGAGTAGTTCTTATAACTATTTAATACGCACCATTCGGTTAATAACAACCATTTTTTATCAGGGATCGACTGTGAAATTCCAACCGCTACTGGCCCTGGGCCTGACGATTCTGGCTGCCTCCACCCAAGCCTTCGGCGGCGCCACGCTCGATCGCGTCGAGCAAAAGAAAGAACTGGTGGGCGTGTTGATGGAGAGTTATCCACCATTCTCGTTCCTCAATGACCAGAACCAGCTCGACGGTTTCGACGTCGATGTGGCGAAAGCCGTGGCTGAGAAACTCGGGGTGAAACTGCGCCTCGAAACGCCGTCCTGGGACGTGATTGCCGCCGGTCGCTGGAGCGGTCGCTACGACATTTGCATCTGCTCCATGACCCCGAGCAAGGCCCGCGCCGAAGTCTTCGACTTCCCGGTGGAGTACTACGCTTCGCCGGCGGTGATCGTGGTCAACGCCAAGGATGATCGCATTCACAACGCCAAGGACCTGAGCGGCAAGAAAGTCGGACTCACCAGCGCTTCCAGCTACGAAAGCTACCTGAACAAAAACCTGGTGATCGAAGGCGCCGAAGACACGAAATTGCAGTACCCGTTCGAGGACGTGCAGATCGCCCCGTATGACACCGACAATGTCGCCTTCCAGGACCTGGGCCTGGGTGCCGGTGTTCGACTGGACGCGATCCTCACCAACCTGGTGACCGCGCAACCGCGCCTGAACGAAGACCAGCGCTTCAAACTGGCCGGCGACCCGCTCTACTCGGAGCCAAACTCGGTGGCTATCGAAAAGGGCGACGCGCAGTGGGACGACAAAGTGCGGGCAGTCTTCGCCCAGCTGAAACAGGACGGCACGCTGAGCAAGCTCTCGCAAAAATGGATCGGCGCCGATATCAGCCAATGACTTCTTTCCCGACACCTCCCCAGCCACCGCAACCGGTGGCTGAGTCGCGGCTGCAACGGCTCTTCGGTTTCCGCACGCGTCTGTACCTGACCTGGGCGGCGATGCTCGGCTTGTTCGCCAGTTTCTTCCTGAGCTTCGACCTGAAGTTCTCGATCATCCTCGACAAACTTCCGAACCTCGTCGGCCTGCACCTGGCGCCCAACGGCTTTCTGCAAGGCGCGGCGCTGACGTTGTTTCTGTGCCTGTGCTCGATCGTCGCCTCGTCACTGCTGGGGTTCATCACCGCCCTGGCGCGGCTGTCGAAAAGCGCCGTGGCGTTCGGGGTTGCGAGTTTCTATGCCTCGTTCTTTCGCGGCACGCCGCTGCTGATCCAGATCCTGTTGATCTACCTCGGCCTGCCGCAGCTGGGCGTCGTGCCGGGCGCCATCGCGGCCGGGGTCATCGCCCTGTCGCTGAACTACGGCGCCTACCTGAGCGAAATCTTCCGCGCCGGCATCCTCGGCGTCCCCCACGGCCAACGGGAAGCGTCACTGGCGCTGGGCATGCGCGAAACCGTGATCTTCTGGCGCGTCACCCTGCCCCAAGCCATGCGCACCATCATCCCGCCGACCACCAACCAATTCATCTCCATGCTCAAGGACTCGTCGCTGATCTCGGTGATGGGGGTTTGGGAAGTGATGTTTCTGGCGCAGTCGTATGGGCGGTCGAGCTATCGCTACATCGAGATGCTAACGACCGCAGCGGTGATTTATTGGGTGATGTCGATTGGATTGGAGCTGGTTCAGGCAAGGATGGAGCGGCACTACGGGAAGGCGTATTTGCATAACCGATAACCCCCTTTATTCGTGGTGACTTGGTAACAGTGACTCGGCTAAAAACACGCAAAAAAGGGGAGCACATGCCCCCCGAGGTTTAAAGCGCTGTATCGAGGCCGTTATCTCAGCCTTCGATCTCAATCAGGATTTCGCCCGGATTTACCCGGTCGCCCTTGGCCACGTGGATGGCGATGACCTTGCCGGCGATGGCCGCCTGGACTTCGGTTTCCATCTTCATTGCTTCGGTGATCAGCACGGCTTGCCCGGCTTTCACGGTGTCGCCTTCCTTAACGAGCACATCGACGATGTTGCCCGGCATGGTGGTGCTGACGTGACCCGGTGCCGTGGCTTGCTTGCGCTTACTGCTGCCGCCGCTGACGAATTCGTTAAGCGGTTCGAACACCACTTCTTCCGGCATGCCGTCGATGGTCAGGTAGAAGTGACGCTTGCCTTCAGCCTTGACGCCGACACCGGTGATGTCGACGCGGTAGGTTTCGCCGTGGACGTCGATGACGAACTCGGTCGGTACGCCTTCGCCGCCGACCGAGGCCACGCTGCCGGTTTCAGGAATCGGCAACAGTACTTCCGGGGTCAAGGTGCCGGCGTTGCGTTCTTCGAGAAACTTGCGACCGATGTCCGGGAACATGGCGTAGGTCAGCACGTCTTCTTCAGACTTGGCGACAGCACCGATTTCGGCACGCAGCTTGGTCATTTCCGGCTTGAGCAGGTCGGCCGGACGAACGTCGATCACCTCTTCGCTGCCGATGGCCTGGCGACGCAGTTTCTCGTTCACCGTGCCCGGCGCTTTGCCGTAGCCGCCTTGCAGGTAAAGTTTCACTTCGTTGGTGATGGTTTTATAGCGCTCGCCGGCCAGCACATTGAAGAACGCCTGGGTGCCGACAATCTGCGAGGTCGGGGTCACCAGCGGCGGGAAGCCGAGGTCTTCACGAACCCGCGGGATTTCCGCCAGCACTTCGCTCATGCGGTTCAGCGCGCCCTGCTCTTTCAACTGGTTTGCGAGGTTGGAAATCATCCCGCCCGGCACCTGGTTGACTTGAACACGGGTATCGACAGCGGTGAACTCACTTTCGAACTGGTGGTACTTCTTGCGTACGGCGTAGAAGTACAAGCCGATCTCTTGCAGCAGTTCCAGGTTCAAACCGGTGTCGAACTCGCTGCCTTTAAGGGCGGCGACCATCGATTCGGTGCCCGGGTGGCTGGTGCCCCAGGCGAAGCTGGAGATCGCGGTGTCGATGTGATCGGCACCGTTTTCGATGGCCTTGAGTTGGCACATCGCGGCCAGACCCGCAGTATCGTGGGAGTGGATGAACACCGGCAACGATTGCTCGCTTTTCAGTGCCTTGACCAGTTCGCCAGTGGCGTAAGGGGTCAGCAGGCCGGCCATGTCCTTGATCGCCACCGAGTCGCAACCCATGGCCTCCATTTGCTTGGCTTGCGCCACGAACGCCCCAATGGTGTGCACCGGGCTGGTGGTGTAAGCGATGGTGCCCTGGGCATGTTTGCCGGCGGCTTTCACCGCTTCGATGGCCACGCGCAGGTTACGCACGTCGTTCATCGCGTCGAAAATGCGGAACACGTCGATGCCGTTGACCGCTGCTTTAGCGACGAAGGCTTTGACCACGTCGTCGCTGTAATGGCGGTAACCCAGCAGGTTCTGGCCACGCAGGAGCATTTGCAAGCGCGTGTTAGGCAACGCCGCGCGCAGTTGGCGCAGGCGCTCCCACGGGTCTTCTTTAAGGAAGCGTACGCAGGCGTCGAAGGTCGCGCCGCCCCAGCACTCCAGCGACCAGTAGCCGACTTTGTCGAGCTTGTCGCAGATCGGCAGCATGTCTTCGGTGCGCATGCGGGTGGCGAGCAGCGATTGGTGGGCGTCGCGCAGGATGGTGTCGGTTACGAAGATTTTTTTACTCATTGTTCTATTCCTCACAGGCCTGCGTGGGCGGCGATGGCGGCAGCGATGGCCAGGGCCAGCTCTTCGGGTTTGCGCTTGATCGAGTAGTTGGTCAGTTCAGGGTGGCTTTCAACGAAGCTGGTGTTGAACTGGCCGCTACGGAATTCCGGGTTGCGCAGGATTTCCTGGTAGTACGCGGCGGTGGTCTTGACCCCTTGCAGACGCATGTCGTCGAGGGCGCGCAAGCCACGGTCCATCGCCTCTTCCCAGGTCAACGCCCACACCACCAGTTTCAGGCACATGGAGTCGTAGAACGGCGGAATGGTGTAGCCGGTGTAGATCGCCGTGTCGGTCCGCACGCCGGGGCCACCGGGTGCGTAGTAACGGGTGATCTTGCCGAAGCTCGGCAGGAAGTTGTTTTTCGGGTCTTCGGCGTTGATCCGGAATTGCAGCGCGAAACCACGGTGCTGGATGTCTTCCTGTTTCACCGAAAGCGGCAGGCCGGACGCGATGCGGATCTGCTCACGCACAATGTCGATACCGGTGATTTCTTCGGTGATGGTGTGTTCCACCTGCACCTGGGTGTTCATCTCCATGAAGTACACCTCACCCTCGGCGAGCAGGAACTCCACGGTACCGGCGTTCTCGTAACCCACAGCCTTGGCCGCACGCACCGACAGGTCGCCGATGTAGGCGCGCTGCTCCGGGGTCAGTTGCGGGCTCGGGGCAATCTCGATCAGCTTCTGGTTACGGCGCTGGATCGAGCAATCACGCTCGAACAGATGCACGACGTTGCCAAAGCTGTCGCCGAGGATCTGCGCTTCGATGTGCTTCGGATTGACGATGCATTTTTCCAGGAACACTTCCGCCGAACCAAAGGCCTTGGTTGCTTCGGAAATAACCCGTGGAAAAGCTTGTTCGAGATCTTCGCGGCTGTCGCAGCGACGGATACCACGACCACCACCACCGGAGGTGGCCTTGAGCATGACCGGATAACCGATACGGTCGCCTTCGACCAAGGCTTCGGCGATGTCCGCGACGTTGCCTTCGGTGCCCGGCGTGACCGGCACACCGGCCTTGATCATGCTGCGACGTGCTTCTGTCTTGTCGCCCATGCGGCGAATGACTTCAGCCGATGGACCAATAAACTTGATGCCGCGCTCTGCGCAGATATCTGCCAGTTCAGCGTTTTCCGAGAGAAATCCGTAGCCGGGATGCAACGCATCACAACCGGTTTCCACCGCCAGGTTCACCAATTTTCGCGCATTCAGATAACCGGCCAGTGGCTCGGCACCAATGCTGTGGGCCTCATCCGCACGCTTGACATGCAAGGCATGGCGGTCGGCGTCGGAATAGATCGCGACCGAGCGAATGCCCATCTCGGCGCAGGCACGCACGATGCGTACGGCAATCTCACCACGGTTGGCGATCAGGATCTTTGTTATCACTTGGAGGTTCCCTTGAGCCGGTGGTACCCACGACCTGCTAGACCAGGTCGACGCGTGACTAAATGTTTCAATTTAGTCGCAGCCCCACACTAGCCCCCATGAGGGATTAACAAAAATGATTAATAATTGGGTCAGGCATAAGTAAAGACTTATAGTTGATTCACCGGCCCGTGGTGAGAGCACCTATAAAATGCGTAAGTCCTTGATGCGTATGACATTACGTCAATTACAGATCTTCAATGAAGTCTGTGATTTGAGGTCCTACAGCCGCGCGGCTGATGAAATGTCCCTTACACAACCTGCCGTGAGCCTACAGATTCGTCAACTCGAGGAGCTGATTGGCCAGCCTTTGTTCGATTACGTCGGCAAAAAACTCTACATGACCGAGGCGGCCGAAGCCCTTCAACGCGCCAGCCGGGACATTTTCGGGCGCCTGGAAAACCTCGACATGCAGCTATCGGACATGCAGGGCTCGCTGCAGGGCCAACTGAAACTCGCGGTGGAGTCCAGTGCCAAGTATTTCGTGCCGCACTTGTTTGCCGCGTTCAAGCGCCAGCACCCGGAAGTGAACCTGCACCTGACCGTCGTGAATCGCGGCCAGGTCATCCGGCGCCTGTCGGACAACCGCGATGACCTGGTCATCATGTCGATGGTGCCGCAGGACATGGGCCTGGAGTTCCTGCCGTTCCTTAATAATCCGATCGTGGCCGTGGCGCCACCGGATCATCCGCTGTGCCACATGGGGCCACTGCGCTTGCAGGATCTGGAGCCTTACACGCTGCTGATGCGCGAACCAGGGTCCGGTACGCGGATGGCGTGCGAAGAGTATTTCAAAGAGAAGCGCGTGCACTTCACACAGACCCAGGAGGTCGCGTCGGCTGAAGCCCAGCGTGAGTGCGTACTGGCCGGCCTGGGCGTCGCGCTGTTGACGCGCCACGCCCTGAACCTGGAGTTGGCGACCGGCGGACTCATTGAGCTGCCGGTCGAAGAGCTGCCGCTGTATCGCAGCTGGTGCCTGGTGCAGGCCAAGGCTAAACGCCTGTCACCGGTGGCTCACGCGTTCCTTGCGTTTATCCGCAGCGAGCGGGTGCAGATCAGCGCGCTGGTTGAGCGTTTCGACGGGAAGCTACGGGAGCTGCCTGCCAATAGTTAAGTTCCAGCTCATCAGGAAAATCGCCAATCTCGGCTAGAAGCTGACGACGTTCGCAGCGATCTTCGATAGCGCGGCGAAATTCCATGCGACGCTGGTCTTCTTGCTGACGACGGGTTTTCAGGGCGCTGTTGCGTTCTTCGTAGGGCTGGGCCATTTCGAGTCTCCCAAGGCGAGTACGGGAGTTACACGATGAACGCGGGGGATGACGGTTTGGCGGCGGGCGGGTTACAGGGATGTGAATATTGGCGGGTTATGCAGGCAGCCCAAAAGCAAAGATCGTCCGAACGCGGGCCGCGTTCGGACGATCTTTTGATCTTAGTCGTCCAGCGCTTTCACCGACTTGGGCGACAGCCGCAGGCTACGAAGGCTGCGCTTGACGCTCTTGAGGTGGTTAACCAGGCTCGGCCCACGTGCCATGGCCACGCCCATGGCCAATACGTCGATCACCACCAGGTGAGCGATCCGCGAGGTCAACGGCGTGTAGATTTCGGTATCTTCGTGCACGTCAATCGCCAGGTTGACGGTCGACAGCTCGGCCAGCGGCGTCTGGCTCGGGCACAGGGTGATCAACGAGGCGCCGCTTTCACGCACCAGGTTGGCCGTGATCAACAAATCCTTGGAACGCCCGGACTGGGAAATACAGATTGCCACGTCGGTCGGCTTCAACGTTACCGCCGACATTGCCTGCATATGCGGGTCGGAATAGGCCGCTGCAGTCAGCAGCAATCGGAAGAATTTGTGCTGGGCGTCAGCCGCCACTGCACCCGACGCGCCAAAGCCATAGAACTCGACGCGCTGGGCCTGAGACATGAGCGACACCGCCCGCTGCAACTCGACCGGATCAAGCTTCTCGCGAACCTCCATCAACGTGTGCAACGTGGTGTCGAAGATTTTCAGGCTGTAGTCAGCGACCGAATCGTCTTCATGAATCGCGAACTGCCCGAAGCTCGCTCCGGCCGCCAGGCTCTGTGCCAGCTTCAGCTTCAAGTCCTGGAAACCGGAACAACCGATGGCGCGGCAAAAGCGCACGATGGTCGGCTCGCTGATGCCCACACTGTGGGCCAGGTCGGCCATGGAGCTGTGCATCACCGCCGCAGGATCAAGTAGCACATGGTCGGCGACCTTGAGCTCCGACTTGCGTAACAGGTGGCGTGACTGGGCGATGTGTTGCAGCAGATTCAAAGGGGTCGACTCTTTGTTATTGGCAGGTGCCGGGGATGTAGCACGCTTGTAGTTATACTACATGAATCGGCTTTTTGCCTGCTCAATGCGTAACTCGATGTCCCCATTCCACACGTCATACACCCCATGTAGCACCTTTGGCCCTCGTAGCAGCTGGCGCAGCCTGCGTTTGGTTCGGACCGCGTTCGGACGCAGCAGTCGTAAACCTGAGCAGCGGATTTTCCTGTTAAACCACGTAACGCCCATTCACGACTGCTTCGTCCGAACGCGGCCCGAACCAAACGCAGCCTTCGGCAGCGGCTACAGGAGATTCGTGTCGTGACGCAGGAGCTCAGCCAGATCGGCGGCTTCCACCGGCCGACTGATCAAATAACCCTGCACTTCATCGCAGTGCTCGGCCTTCAAAAACGCCAGTTGCTCTTCTCGCTCCACACCTTCAGCCACGACCTTCAGCGACAAGCCGTGAGCCATCGCGATGATCGCCCGGGTGATCGCCGCATCCTCACCGCCCTCCCCCACCCCACGGATAAACGCCTGATCGATCTTCACGTAATCCACCGGAATGCGCTTGAGGTAGCTCAGCGACGAATACCCGGTGCCAAAATCGTCGATCGCCAGCTTTACGCCCAGATCGCGCAACTGCTGGAAGGTCGCGATGATGTGTTCGACGCTGTCCAGCAACTGGCTTTCGGTGAGTTCCAGTTCCAGGTAATGCGGCGCCAGGCCTGTCTCCTCAAGCACCTGACGCACCAGGCTGACCAGTTTGCCCTGACGCAACTGATGCACCGACAGATTGACCGACACGCGGATCGGCTCAAGCCCCTGTCGCTGCCACTCGCAGGCTTGCCAGCAGGCCTGACGCAACACGAACTCGCCAATCGGGCCAATCAGCCCGATTTCCTCGGCCAGCCCGATGAAATCCCCCGGCGGCACCCGGCCCATGGTCGGATGGTCCCAGCGCACCAGGGCTTCGGCAGCATTCAGCCGGCCGGAGGCGAGGCACAGCTTCGGCTGGTAAAACACCTTTAGCTGCTTTTCTTCGATGGCTTTGCGCAGTTGGTTTTCCAGCTGAAAACGCTCAAGGGTGCTGGCTTGCAGGCTGTCGGTGTAGAACTGGAAGTTGTTGCCGCCCAAATGTTTGGCATGTTGCATGGCCATGTTCGACTGACTGACCAACGCGGAAATTTCTCGCGCGTTGTCCGGCAACATGCTGATGCCCATGGACGCGCTGACCACCAGCTCATGGCCGTCGATCGTTATTGGCAAGCGCAGCTTGGTCGACAAGCGAGTCGCCACCCGTGCCAGGCTCGACAGGTTGCCGTAGGCATCGAATAGCACGGCGAACTCATCGCCGGAGAGCCGTGCAATGGTGTCCGCCTCGGGCAACGCATTGACCAGTCGCCGAGCCATTTTCTGCAACAACTGGTCGGCAACTTCATGGCCAAGACTGTCATTGAGCAACTTGAAACGATCGAGATTGATGTGCAGCAGTGCCAGACTGCGCCGGCCGCCCTGACGCACTCGCAGATGGGCCTCGCGCAACCGTTCGCGGAACAGCGAGCGGTTGGCCAGGCCCGTGAGTTCGTCGTAACGGGTCAGGTAGCGCATGCGTTCTTCGGATTCGCGCCGGGCGGAAAGATCGGCGAAGAAGCCGACAATATGACTGACCTTTCCCCGGGAGTCGCGCACAGCATTCAGTTGCAGCCACTGCGGATAGAGCTCGCCGTTCTTGCGGGTTTCCACCAGCTCGCCTTGCCAACTGCCCTGTTGCTCCAGCGCCTGATGAATGGTCGTGTAGTGCCGGCGGGCATCCCGGCTGCAAGGCAACTCGACGACATTACGTCCGAGCATGTCTTCGATGTCGTAGCCAGTCACCCGGCTGAAGGCTTGGTTAATGGCGATCAGCGCGTAATTCGGGTCGAAGATCACAATGCCTTCGCTGGCCGCTTCGAACACCGTCGCCGCCAGTTGCCGTTGCTCCTCCTGGACTTTGCTGGCACTGATGTCGCGGCGGGTGCCAACCATACGGATCACCCGGCCATTTTCACTTCGCTCCACCGCCCGGCCACGGTCTTCGATCCAGACCCAATGGCCGTCGCCATGCCGCACGCGGTATTCGATCTGATAATCCTCGGTGCGACCCTTCAAGTGCTCGACCAGCGCGCGTTTGAGGGACGGTACGTCGTCAGGGTGCAGCCGCGGCCGCAGATGGCTGAGCATGGCAGTCACGTACTCCGGCGCCAGGCCGAACAGTTCCTGAATCTGGGTGTGATGGACCTCATCGGTTTGCAGGTTCCAGTCCCACAGCCCCAGTTCGCTGGCCTTCAGTGCCAACGCTAGACGGGCTTCGCTCTTGCTCAAGGCTTGGGTGGCGGCGCTGAGCTCATGACCGCGCTCGGCAACGCGATTTTCCAGTTCGACCTGGGCTTCACGCAATTCGTCTTCGGCGCGGCGGCGCTGGTCGATTTCCTTGGCCAGTTCATGATTGAGTTGGTCGCCCTGGCTTTGAGCGAGCTGCAAATGCTCGATCAACGCCTGATTCTGGAAGCGCCGCAACAAGCCGCGATCAATCAGCCGATTGACCTGCCAGGCCACCACGCTCAACGCCCCCAGCAGAATCAGCCCGAACCAGCCCCACCCATGCTGTTGTTCATCGCCGCCCCAAAACATATAGCCAATGGCCGGCAGCAGACAGGGTAGGGTAAAGGAGAGAAACGCCGGCAGGCTGACCGCGTAGGCCACGCTGGCCGAGAGTGCCGCAGCGCCGATCAGGCCGAACACCCAGGCTTGCTGGATAAACGTGTCGGCGGGCACCAGGGCAATGCCGGCACCAGCAAGGGTCAGGCCCGTCATGGCCGAGCCCAGCAAAAACATACGAATCCAGATCGGATGGGCCTGACGATTGGGAATCGCCGAATCAAAGGCTGCCACTTGGATCACGCGCAGCGCCACCAGCGACAACAACCAGACCAGCCAGATGCTGACCAGGAAATAGCGCTGCGGGCTCCAGAGCAAACCGGCGCAGACCAGACCGTTGATCAGCATGAACAGCGTCGGCAACAGCGAGCCCTGGTAAAGCAGGCGCGTGCGTTCGACCGCCATTTCCATGGCGTACTGTTTGCGGATGACCCGGGCTCCACAGAAGGGCCCGACAGGTCGGTGCTGAGGGTCATAGGCAATTTTCTTGTTCTTATAATGAGCGTGGTGAGCCCGAATTGTGCACGGAGCATACACAAGCAATGGCCGGGACCAAACTGCCCCGGATCATAAAATCGACAAAATTCCGCTCTCCGGTTACCCCCTCAAAACCCTGGGAACGAGCCCCGCCCACGCCTGCAGCCAGTGACCGACCGGTCGTCCTCCCTTCATCTTTCATCGGCTAAATCAAAGCGGGGTTTGCCCGGTGTGGCGCTGCCCCCTAGAATGCCCCGATGCGCGATGATCTCTCCCTTCTGCTGAACTCCCTCAACGATGCCCAACGCCAGGCCGTAGCTGCCTCCGTGGGTCGTCAGTTGGTCCTGGCCGGTGCTGGTTCCGGTAAAACCCGAGTGCTGGTGCACCGTATCGCCTGGTTGATCCAGGTCGAAAACGCCTCGCCCCACTCGATCCTGTCGGTGACTTTCACCAACAAGGCCGCTGCCGAGATGCGTCATCGCATCGAGCAGTTGATGGGTATCAACCCGGCCGGCATGTGGGTCGGCACCTTCCACGGCCTGGCGCACCGCTTGCTGCGGGCGCACTGGCAGGAAGCCGGGCTGAGCCAGACTTTCCAGATTCTCGACAGCGACGACCAGCAGCGGCTGGTCAAGCGGGTGATCCGCGAGCTGGGCCTGGATGAGCAACGGTGGCCGGTCCGTCAGGCCCAGTGGTTCATCAACGGGCAGAAAGACGAAGGCCTGCGTCCGCAACACATTCAAGCCAGTGGCGACCTGTTCCTGGCGACCATGCGCAGCATTTATGAAGCCTACGAGGCCGCGTGCCTGCGCGCCGGCGTTATCGACTTCTCCGAACTGCTGTTGCGTGCCCTCGACCTGTGGCGCGATAACCGGGTTTGCTGGCGCATTATCAAAAGCGCTTCCGGCACATTCTGGTGGACGAGTTCCAGGACACCAACGCCGTGCAGTACGCCTGGTTGCGGCTGCTGGCCAAGGGCGGCGACAGCCTGATGGTGGTCGGCGACGACGACCAGTCGATCTACGGCTGGCGCGGGGCGAAAATCGAGAACATCTATCAGTACTCCGACGACTTCCCGGATGCTGAAACCATTCGTCTGGAGCAGAACTACCGTTCCACCGCCGGCATCCTCAAGGCTGCCAACGCCCTGATCGCCAACAACACCGGGCGCATGGGAAAAGAGCTGTGGACCGATGGCGGCGAAGGCGAAGCGATCAACCTGTATGCCGCATTCAACGAACACGATGAAGCACGCTACGTGGTGGAAACCATCGAAAGCGCGCTGAAAACCGGCTTGGCTCGCAGCGATATCGCGATTTTGTACCGCTCCAACGCCCAATCGCGCGTGTTGGAAGAAGCCTTGCTGCGCGAGCGCATTCCGTACCGCATCTATGGCGGTCAGCGCTTCTTCGAACGGGCGGAAATCAAAAACGCCATGGCCTACCTGCGTTTGCTGGAAGGTCGTGGCAACGATGCAGCGCTGGAGCGGGTGATCAACGTACCGGCCCGCGGCATTGGCGAAAAAACTGTCGAAGCGATTCGCGACCACGCGCGTCATAGCGATGTGTCGATGTGGGAAGCCATGCGTTTGCTGGTTGCCAACAAAGGCCTGACCGGTCGTGCTGCGGGCGCCTTGGGTGGATTTATCGAGCTGATCGAGAACCTCGCCGCCAAGTGCATGGACATGCCACTGCACCTGATGACCCAGACGGTCATCGAGCAGTCCGGGCTGATCGCTTATCACGAAGCGGAAAAAGGCGAGAAGGGCCAGGCCCGGGTAGAAAACCTTGAGGAACTGGTCAGCGCTGCGCGCAATTTCGAGAACGCCGAAGAAGAAGACGAGGACCTGACGCCTCTAGCGGCGTTCCTCGGCCACGCGTCCCTGGAAGCCGGCGACACTCAGGCCGACGAGCACGAAGACAGCATTCAACTGATGACCCTGCACAGCGCCAAAGGCCTTGAGTTCCCTTACGTGTTCCTGGTGGGCATGGAAGAAGGTCTGTTCCCGCACAAGATGAGCCTGGAAGAACCCGGCCGTCTTGAAGAGGAACGCCGCCTGGCCTACGTCGGCATCACTCGGGCCATGCAGAACCTGGTCATGACCTACGCTGAAACGCGACGCCTGTACGGCAGCGAGACCTACAACAAGGTCTCGCGTTTCGTACGTGAAGTGCCAAAAGGCCTGATTCAGGAAGTGCGGCTGTCCAACAGCGTCAGCCGTCCGTTCGGCGGTGGCCAGCAGCAGAGTTCCAGCAGTTTGTTTGGCGGCAGCGAAATCCCGGACACCGGCTTCAGCCTCGGCCAGGCCGTTCGGCATTCGGTGTTTGGCGACGGCGTGATCCTGAACTTCGAAGGCGCCGGGGCCCAGGCTCGGGTGCAGGTGAATTTTGGCGAAGGCAGCAAGTGGCTGATGCTTGGCTATGCCAAGCTGGAAGCCATATAAGGCTAAAAAGATCGCAGGCTTCGCCAGCTCCTACGGGGTTCGCATATACCTGTAGGAGCTGCCGAAGGCTGCGATCTTTTCCAAGGCCACCTCTCTTCTCTTGAAGGACGACAATGCTCATGGGCTCAGGCTTCTTTTCTTCCTGGACATTCTGGGCCCTGTTGTCAGCGGCATTCGCCGCCATGACGGCGATTTTCGCGAAGATCGGCATCGAAAACGTCAACTCCGACTTCGCCACCCTCCTGCGCACCATTGTGGTGTTGGTCAGCCTGGCCTTGATTTTGTACGCCACGGGCCAATATCAGTCATTAGGATCGATCTCTGCCAAGAGTTACCTGTTCCTGCTGCTATCGGGACTGGCAACCGGTGCCTCATGGATTTGCTACTTCCGCGCGCTGAAACTCGGCCCGGCCTCGCTGGTCGCTCCGGTGGACAAGCTCAGCGTGGTACTGGTGGCCGTCCTCGGCGTGATCCTGCTGGACGAGAAGCTCGACCTGCGCCAATGGGGCGGTATCGGTCTGATCACAGCCGGAGTGGTCATGCTGGCGTTGCGACGCTGAGCAAACTTCCGGCAGAACCTATCCACTTTTCCTACAGACAAAAGTACATGGCCTTCTTGCCCCGACTTAGCTGAACGCAACCTGTCAGGCAAAAGCCCGAAACACTCTGCCGCTAGCCAGTGTCACTTCAGCTGTGCAACATGGCGCGCGTGCCATCCACAAATGGGAATTCCCTTTATGAAACGTTTTCTTAGCATCGCCATGGCGCTGTGCATCGGCCTGACGATGAGCCTCGACGCCAACGCCAAGCGCTTTGGTGGCGGCAAAAGCGTCGGCGCTGCGCCGACCCACCAAACCAGCCAAATGGCCCCTTCTTCCGCCGCGGGCGGCGCTGCGGCGACCGCTGGTGCTGCCGGTGCCGCGGGCGCTGCGGCCAAGGCCGGCGGTGCTTCGCGCTGGCTCGGTCCTCTGGCCGGTATCGCTGCCGGTGGCCTGCTGGCCTCCATGTTCATGGGTGGCGGCTTCCAGGGCATGCAAATCTTCGACATCCTGATCATGGCGGTCATCGCCTTCCTGATCTTCCGCTTCATCGCCGCCCGTCGCCGCAAGCAACAGGAGCACCTGGCTCCGGCTGGCGCGCCGATGCAGCGTGAAGTGTTCGAGAACCAGCCTGCCGGCGGTTCGATCTTCGGCGGTTCGGCTGCACCTGCTGCCGCTCGTCCGGTGATCAATGCTCCGGCCTGGTTCAATGAACAGAGCTTCATCGAAGCAGCCCGCAACCACTTCCAGTCCCTTCAGCAGCACTGGGACGCCAATGAAATGGACAAGATTGCCGAGTTCGTGACCCCGCAAATGCTGGAGTTCCTCAAGCGCGAGCGTGCCGATCTGGGCGAAAGCTTCCAGTCCACCTACATTGATAACCTCCAGGTACAACTGGACGGCGTGGATGATCGGGCGGACAAGACTATCGCCACCCTGACCTTCAGTGGTGTGTCGAAGACTTCGCGTTTCGACCAGGGCGAAGTGTTCAGCGAAAGCTGGAACATGGAACGTCCGCAGGGCGAAAACCAGCCTTGGCTGGTCGCCGGTATCCGCCAGAACGGCTGAACCGACGCGCGTTAAACCTGTCGCAATATTGGCGCAATCAAAACCCCGGCCTCGGCCGGGGTTTTCTATTTCGCGGTTGCATCTATAGCGAGCTACTGTATAAACCGCCCCAACTAAACCGCGCCATCAAGCAAGAGGATCCCGGACGTGGAAGAAATCATCGAACAACTGCGTGAAGCCAACGAACCGGTACCGGTCCCCTTGGAGTTGCCCGACGAAGATCAGATCGTGGAAATCGAAGAACAACTGTTCATCGACATTCCGTTTGTCTTCAGAGAATTTTTGCTGACCGTCAGTGATGTGGTCTACGGTAGCCTGGAGCCGGTGACTGTCACCGACCCGCAATCCCACACCTACCTGCCGGACGTTGCCGCCAACGCCTGGGACGCTGGCGTTGATCGCAGCATGATCCCGATCTGCCAGGACGGTGACGACTACTACCTGGTTGAAGAAGACGGCACCGTGGTGCTGTGGCAGGCCGAAGAAGAGCTGATCGCCGAAGAAACCTGGGAATCGGTGTGGCACTGGGCGCGGGACGTCTGGCTGGAAAGCTGATCGAGCCTGACCTCTACCCGTAGCAGCTGCCGAAGGCTGCTACAGGGCAACGTTAATGCCCGGACGGGTCCTTGTGGTTGTCCAGGGTTTCCAGCAATGCCACCTGCATGCGTGTGTGCACCCGGATGAACCAGCGCCAGAGCAGCGCCGCCACGGCGGCCGCGACGACGGCGATCAGTACCAGCAACTTGTTGGTCGGCAGAATACTGGCCGACAAGGCTGCCAGCAGCAGGAAAATCACCAGCAGCGAGAGGATCGGGATCACTTCGGCGATCACCCGACGTACTCGCTGCGTGTGGCGGCCCGCCATCTCTGGCTTCACACCCATTTCTGCCAATAGCATCGACAGTGCCTTGAGCTTGCGATAGGCCGCGATCAGGAACGGCAGCGACAACAGCAACGCCCCACCCCAGATCAACGCTTTCTGCCAACTCGGGTCACTGATCCAGCCTTGCAGGTAGGCCGACATGCGCTCGGCGAAAAACGCGCCCGAGAAGAAAATCGCGATCACCAGCGCCAAATTTACGCCTACCTGCAACAGAATCCGCCGAATCATCGACGCCAGCAGCGCGCCCTCGCCGTGTGGCTGAATGCTGCGCAGCCATTCGCCATACATCCCCAGCACGCGGCTCAGGCGCCGCGGCATGACCGCCGCCAGCTTGATCGACAGTGGGTCGGCCGCGCGGATCAGGTATGGCGTCAACAGCGTGGTCAGGACCGAGACCGCCACGGCCACCGGATAAAGGAAGTTGCTGGTGACCTGCAAGGTCATGCCCAGCGCGGCGATGATGAAGGAAAATTCGCCAATCTGCGAAAGCCCCATCCCGACCCGCAGTGAAGTGCGTCCGTCATTACCGGCGATAAAGGCGCCGAGGCCACAGGACAACATCTTGCCCAGCACCACCGCCACGGTGATTACCGCAATTGGCCAGGCGTATTGCAGCAGGATCATAGGGTCGAGCATAAGCCCGATGGCGACGAAGAAGATCGCGCTGAACAGATCACGAACCGGCTCGATCAGTCGCTCAATCTTCAACAACTGCCGGGACTCGGCCATGATCGCGCCAATCAGGAAGGCCCCGAGGACCATGCTGTATTCAAGCTTGACCACCAGTAGGCAAAAGCCGAAACACAGGCCCAGCACGGTGATCAGCAGCATTTCATTGCTTTCGAATTTGGCCACGTAGGCCAACAGCCGCGGCACCAACAAGATGCCGATGACCAGTGCAACGATCATGAACAGCGAGAGCTTGCCGACGGTCGAGAACACTTCGCCGGAACTGACCGTACCGCTGACTGCGATACTCGACAGCAAGGCGATGATGCCGATGCCGAGGATGTCTTCGACAATCAGCACACCGAAGATCAACTGGGCGAAGCGCTCGTTCTTCATCTTCAAGTCGTTGAGGGCCTTGACGATGATGGTGGTCGAGGAAATCGCCAGGATCGCCCCCAGGAACAGCGAATCCATGGTATTCCAGTCAAACCAGCGACCGATTTCGTAGCCGATCCAGATCATCAGCACGATTTCCAGGAACGCCGCGATAAACGCCGTGGCTCCGACCTTGAACAGCTTGCGCAGGCTGAACTCCAGGCCCAGGCAAAACATCAGGAAAATCACCCCCAGCTCGGCGAGGGTCTTGATGGTTTGTTCATCGTGGATCAGGCCGAACGGCGGCGTGTGCGGGCCGATAATGAAACCGGCGACGATATAACCGAGAACCACCGGTTGTTTGAAACGATGAAAGAGCACGGTCACCACGCCCGCGACCAACATGATCACTGCCAAATCCTGAATGAAGCTGATGGCATGCATGGTATGGCGCTCCTTGAGTGTTAGTGCTCAAACGACAGACGCAGGAAAGGTCTGTTGAACCAGAGTAAAAATCTGCTTATGGCGTAGGAATTGCCTTTGGGATGGGCTTTTGAAGGGTAACACCGCGACTTCCGGCAGAAAGGCGGTGCAATATATGGAAACAGATCGATCAAGGCGTGACGGCAGCCCCCTGCCTGGCGTCCCGATACTGTTGGTTTTGAAAAGCCGACCATGCACCCGCAGAGGTGCGCTCCCGAAAACCTGCCTTGACCCGTGAGAACGCTATGGAACCCGGAAACGCCCAACTGTCGATGACGGTATTGATGACCCCCGACATGGCCAACTTCTCTGGCAATGTCCACGGCGGCACCCTGCTCAAATACCTCGACGAAGTGGCCTACGCCTGCGCCAGCCGTTATGCCGGCCGCTACGTGGTGACCCTGTCGGTGGATCAGGTGATTTTCCGCGAGCCGATCCATGTCGGCGAGTTGGTGACATTCCTGGCATCGGTCAACTACACCGGCAACACCTCGATGGAGGTGGGCATCAAGGTGGTGACCGAGAACATCCGCGAACGCTCGGTGCGCCACACCAATAGCTGTTTCTTTACCATGGTCGCGGTGGATGACCAGCGCAAACCGGCCGTCGTCCCGCCGCTGCAACCGCAGAACAGCGAAGACAAGCGCCGCTTCATGCAGGCCCAGCAGCGCCGACAGATTCGCCAGGAGCTGGAAAAGCGTTATCAGGAAATCAAGGGCGACGCTTAAAGCAAAAGATCGCAGCCTGCGGCAGCTCCTACGGAGTACGCATTGCCCTGTAGGAGCTGCCGCAGGCTGCGATCTTTTCCGCCGCGCTTGCGTTACAAACTGATCGGCGTCGCCTCAAACCGCACTCGCGGATGGGCGATCCGGTCCTGCGCCCGTACCAGCTCCAGCTCATAGCTGGCGCACGCCTGAGTTTCCAGCAGCACCTCATGCACCGCTGCTGCGGTGAACTCGAACGCCGCCACCAGGCTGTCGCCCAGCAGCACGCGAGCCAGGAACAGCCCGGACGTCAGGTCGCCCACGCCCACCGGCTGCCGCGGGAACGCCAACAATGGCCGACGCAGGTGCCAACTCCCTTCAGCCGTCACCAGCAGCATCTCGAAAACCTCCTCCGGTTTGCCGGGATAGTCCAGATGCTTGACCAGCACAGCCTTCGGCCCACGCGCCAACAGCGCCCTGGCCATGGCCAGGCAATCGAACAACGACTGCGGCTTGCGCCCCGAGAAGCTGTCCAGCTCCAGCTGATTCGGGCACATGAAGTCGGCTACGGCCGCCGCTTCCTCCAGCAGGAAGTCACTGACCTCGACCGGCACGCTGCAGCCCTTCTCCGGGTGCCCCATCACCGGATCGCACAGATACAGCGCCTTGGGGTTGATCGACTTGATCCGCGCCACGCCCGTAAGGATCGCCCGGCCCTGAGCCGCACTGCCGAGGTAGCCCGACAAAACGGCATCGCAGTTGCCCAGCTCACCAATCGCCGCGATGCCTTCCACCAGTTCGGGAATCTGATGCGGCGGCAGTATTTCACCCGCCCACTGCCCGTATTGCGTGTGGTTGGAGAACTGCACGGTATTGAGCGGCCAGACATTCACCCCGACCCGCTGCATCGGGAAAACCGCGGCGCTGTTGCCAGCATGGCCGAACACCACGTGGGACTGGATGGCGAGCAGATGGGGCGTACGTTTCATGCGGTGAGTTTTCCGTAAAACGAATGAAATTCGAGCCGCGCAGTATGCGACTAAACACAGCCTGTACGACAGACCAGCGACGCAGTTAAGCTGGCACTATCTTGTTGGAGCACCCTGTTGATGCTGACCCTCGGAAATATCTTCGTGCTGATGCTGCTCGCCACCGGCGGCGCCTGGCTGTGGCACAACCACGGCTTGCGCGAACGTGCGCTGGAGCGGGTCAAACAGCATTGCGCCAAACTCCAGATCGAACTGCTGGACGGCAACGTGGCGTTGAGAAAAATCGGTTTTATCAAAGATGCGAACGGACGTCGACGCTTGGCGCGTGTGTATAACTTTGAATTCACCGTAACCGGCGAGACCCGTCATAACGGGACCATTACCCAATTCGGCGCCCACAGCGCGCAGATCGAACTGGCGCCCTACCCGATGCCGTTTGACGACACCCCGGCGGTGGTTGATGTGGTGAGGCCTCGCGCGGAAGTCATTGAGCTGAGCCAATGGCGGCAGGAACACACGAAGTGGCGGCCATAGATCAAAAGATCGCCGCCTTCGGCAGCTCCTACATTTGAAAAGCGATCCCCTGTAGGAGCTGCCGAAGGCGGCGATCTTTAGATCTTCAACCCATCCGACAGTCGGCCAAACTTCTTTGCAGCGATTCAACATCTTGAGGCTCACTGAAGATCAGCTCAATCCGCGAATCCTGACGCCATTCGCTCGGCTGCCAATCCAGCACCGAGTTATCCACCGCATTCGCTGAAACCCAACCATCGACGCTGTGGATAACCAGCTTCGCCCGCCGCCAGGCAAGGCTTTCAAGCCAGTTGCCAACAAGTGCGGCATCGAATGTCTGGCTTGGATGCCAACGCCAGCCAATGCTCCAGCCACCCTCCTGCACCTGACTCAAGCAAATCGGCAGCGCGGCATCGCTCCAGATAGCCGGCATTTGCGCCAATCCCTTGGGGACGATGAAGTTATCCACACCTGCGAAAGCCCGACTCCCAAGCCCCGGTAACTCGCTCAACGGCATGACCGCTTGCTGCGTCCAGAACATCGGACGATCCGGCAACTGCGCCACAATCCGCTGACGATCATCCTCTTCAAGGCCTTCTGACTTGTTCAGCAGCAACAAACCCGCGCTGTTCAACGCCTCCTGTTGCGCCGCCGGCAGCGGTTTCCCGGCGGCGAGCGCCTGGGCGTCAAGCACCAGAACACACGGCTGGACCACCAGCACGCCTTGCCAAGGCGACTCGCTCAATTGCCGGAGCAACTGAGCTGGATGCCCCAACCCCGAGGGTTCGATAAACAACCGATCCGGCCGCGCCTTGCGCAACAACCGGCCGAGGCCGATCTGAAACGGCGCGCCATTCACGCAACACAAACAACCCCCGGCCACTTCACCCAGTGCGATACCATCGGCGTCCTGGGTCAGCAGCGCGGCGTCGAGGCCGATCTGGCCGAACTCATTGATCAGCACCGCCCAGCGCTCGTTCGCCGGGCGCTGCGCCAGCAGGTGCTTGATCAGGCTGGTCTTGCCGGCGCCCAAGGGACCGGCAATGACGTGAGTGGGGATGTTCTGCAACATGGTCGAAGTTTTCTGAGGAGGTAAGGGATGCGGTTGATGGGATTGTCGTTGTTGCTGGCGCTGATATCGGGCGAGGTGTTGGCCCAGGCGTGCGTGGTACATAGCACGGCGGAACGGCTCGACGTGAAAGTCTGCCAACAGAACCGCAACATCCCGGAAAAACTCTTCGCCGATGGTTTTTGCCAGCCGAACCTTCCCGGGCAAAAAGTCGACGTGCAGTACGTCGCCCAATGTCCCAGCGGCGCCTTCGGCGTGTGCAGCAATGCCCAAGTCGCCAATATGCCCTACCGCCAGGATATTCACTATTACGGCGTGGCCACCGATGCGGCGTATTTGAAGCCGTTTTGCGAGGCACAGAGCCAGGGAAACTGGCTAAAACCCTGAGCCACTAGCTCAGCCAGTCGAGCGTCAGGATTAACCGGCGCTCACCCAACGCCAGTTGTGGCGAGCGGTGGATCAGGCCGAAGCCTTCATTACCATGCCACTTCTCCCCTTTGAACAGCGCCACGTCACCACTGCTGACTTGCTGGATCGACGACTGGGGTTCTGCCTCGGGTTTGCCCAGTTTCCGGCGATCCATCGCCCCTTCTTTCAGCCATTGGCTGCCAATGCCTGCATACGTGGTGATCAGCCGTACCGGCACATGGTCAACGTGAAAGCGTGGGCACATGGCAGTGTCCAGCACGCGCAAACGCAGGCCGATGCGCCTGGCGCCGAGCAAACAGGCAAAAGCGCTGACCAGCCAGGAGACGTCGGCAATGAAGCCTTCGTAGCCTTCAAGATCGCGGAAGCTTGAGGCCAGTCCGTTGAGGTTGGGCTCGGCGTCTTCGTTAGCGATTTCCAGGGACAGCGACTCCGCCAGCGGTTCGTTCAGGGACAGAAGTAAACTGGCGAAATCCGCGATGTGTAACGGGAGTTGGCGCTGCCAGACGGCGAGATTGGCGTCGTCGTGGAGAATGTTGGCCAGGACTTTTGGGGTTGTTCCGTGATGCTGACGTATTGGCCGTACGGACGCCTTCGCGAGCAGGCTCGCTCCCACAGGGTTGAGTACGAGCATCAGGCAGCCTCTTCGTGCCAGGGGCCGAATGGGTCCGCCAACTGGCGCCAGCCTTCAATGCCTTGGGCCATTTCATCGTCGGTGAGCAGGCAGCTATCGAGTTCGCCAGTGAGTTGCGCGAAGTCGATGTTCTGGCCAATGAACACCAGTTCCTGACGGCAATCGCCAGTGGTCGCAGTCCAGTTCTCCATGATCCCGGCGGTACTTTCTTCGTCCTGCGGCCATTGGGTTTTTGGCACAAAACGCCACCAGCGTCCGGCGAAACCGTGGCGCATCAAGCCACCGGCCTGGGACCAACTCCCGGCGTCCATGTGCTTGCTGGCCAGCCAGAAAAAGCCTTTGGAGCGCAGCAGCTTGCCATTCACCCAAGGGCGGTCGATAAAGCTGAAAAACCGTTGTGGGTGGAACGGACGACGCGCGCGATAGGCCGTCGAAGCGATGCCGTACTCTTCAGTTTCCGGCACGTGTTCGCCGCGCAACTCCTGCAACCAGCCCGGAGCCTGGGCGGCTTTTTCGAAGTCAAAGCGTCCGGTATTGAGGATTGTGTTCAAAGGGATTTCTCCCATGACCATCGGGATGATTTGCGCTTGGGAGTTGAGCCGTTCAAGGATCGCAATCAATTCCTGGCGCGCGCTGCTGCTGATCAAATCGATCTTGCTGATCACAATCACGTCGGCGAATTCGATCTGCTCGATCAGCAGGTCGGTGATCGAGCGCTCATCCTCCTCGCCCAGGGTTTCGCCACGGGACGCCAGGCTCTCGGCAGCCTGGTAATCGAGCAGGAAGTTCATGCCGTCGACCACGGTGACCATGGTGTCGAGCCGGGCGATGTCGGCCAGGCTTTGGCCTTCTTCGTCGCGGAAGGTAAAGGTTTCCGCCACCGGCAGTGGTTCGGAAATGCCGGTAGATTCGATCAACAGGTAATCAAAACGACCGTCCTTGGCGAGCTTGCTGACTTCTTCCAGCAAATCTTCGCGCAAGGTGCAGCAGATGCAGCCGTTGCTCATTTCCACGAGTTTCTCTTCGGCACGGTTCAGGCTGACGTCGCGCTGAACTTCGCTGCCATCGATGTTGATCTCGCTCATATCGTTGACGATCACGGCGACCCGCAGGTTTTCGCGGTTACGTAGTACGTAATTAAGCAACGTACTCTTGCCGGCGCCGAGAAAGCCCGACAGGACGGTCACGGGGAGACGATTGGGCATCAGGTATTCCTCACAGGATGTGGCCGGTCAAATCGCCCGTTGATGGCGTTCGCGCAGCTCTTCACGTTCTTTGGCTTCGATACACAGGGTGGCGGTGGGCCGCAGCAGCAAGCGCTTGAGGCCGATCGGCTCGCCGGTTTCGCGACACCAGCCGTATTCACCGCGGGCCAGGTGTTCGAGGGCTTCGTCAATCTTGTCCAGGAGCTTCTTTTCCCGCTCCAGCAGGCGCAGTTGCCATTGGCGCCGTTCTTCGGTGCTGCCGACGTCGGCGGGATCGCTGCCAGGTTCCTGTTCGCGCAACATGTCGAACTCTCCGGCAATGCGCGCTTGCAGCTCGCAGCGTTGAGCAAGCAACAAGTCACGGAAGAAACCTTGCTGGGCGTCGTTCATGTAATCGGCGGCGGGTTGGGCCAGGAGGTCTTGTTCAGTCATGGGAGGATCACAAGGGCGGGGCGTATTTCAATGTTATAGTATAACAACACAAATAAACCACTCCCCTCTTGTTCGCCACGACAAAGGGCACGATGCTTGAGCCCGTTCGGTCCTTGAGAAATGCCATGGGAAACGCCCTGAAGTGTGCGCTGCTGAGTCTTTCGCTATTGATCACCGTCGAGGCCCGGGGACAAATCCCGAGCCTGGCCACGTGCACCCGCAGCGCCAATCTGCTCGCGTGTGTCGACCATGACGGCAACGCATACAGCGTCAACACTGTCGGCAGCACGATCTATCTGCGCGGTTTTGAAGTGACTGGCAAACGCTATTGGGCGCAGACCAGCAGTCGCTACGGACAACTGACGTTTTTACCGGCCTCGCCTCCGATGGCGAAGCCTGGGTCGGCTACACCCGCCGTGTGGGCTGGACCACCATCAACCGGTTTTCCAGCTCCGGCGGCAGCAGCGGCAAATTCACCTGTAGCCGGATTACCGGCTGCTAGACCTGGGCTTTTTTCTGCTCCTGCTGCCAGGCGACATAGCTGTTGAGCGGCGGATTCTTCTGGAAATAGCGCTGTAGGCCTTCGAACAAACCGTCAGCCACGGCCTGCTGATGCCGCGCGGTGACCAGCCGCTGACTGTCGCGGGCGTTGGAGATGAAGCCGGTTTCCACCAGGATCGACGGCACGTCCGGCGACTTCAGTACCGCGAATCCGGCCTGTTCCACGCGCTTCTGATGCAGGGTGGTGATGCCCGCCAGGCTGCCGAGCACGGTGCTGCCCAGCTGCAAACTGGCGGCAATGGTCGCGTTCATCGACATGTCGAGAATCACCCCGGCGAGCATCGGGTCCTTGTCCTTGAGATTGAGCAGGCTGGTGGCGCCCAACAGGTCCGCGCCGTTCTCGCGCTGCGCCATAAATCTTGCCGTGGCCGAGGTCGCGCCACCTTCAGACAGGCAATACACCGACGCGCCGGACGCTGTGAGTCGTGGCGCGGCATCGGCATGCACCGAGATGAACATGTCGGCGTTGTGCTTGCGGGCAATCTCCACGCGTTTGCGCAGCGGGACGAAGAAGTCATCGTTGCGCACCAGTTTCACGTCGTAGCCCTTCTCGCGTTTCAATCGCTTGGCCAACAACTGTGCAATCGACAGCACCACGTCTTTTTCCCGCTCACCTTTGGCGCCGACCGCGCCTGGGTCTTTGCCACCGTGGCCGGGGTCGACCACCACGATGATGTCGCGCTTGGGGTGAGCCTTGTCGATGATCGGCTTACGCATCGGCGCAGCTGCAATCTGTAATGGCGCAGCGGTTTTAAGGTCGAGCACCAATCGATGGCCCTGCCCGTCCTGGGGCGGCAGCAGAAAACTGTTGAGCTGCACCGTCCCGCTGAGATCGAGGACGATTCGTGTATCACCCTGACCGTAGTGACCGGAACGAATGGAACGGATCACCGTGTTGTTCAGCGCCAACTGACTGAAATCACCGCTGAGGTTGGCGCCACTCAAATCGATGATCAGCCGCTCGGGGGCGCTCAGGGAAAAAGTCTTGTACTGCACCGGTCCGCTCAGATCGAACACCAATCGCAGCTTGTCATCCGAACGCCAGAGCCGCGCGTTGCGAATCTGCGTGGCCGAAACACTAAAGGGCAACGCGAAGGCCGCGCTGGCCAGAATCAAGTTGAGCAAGTGACGTCTGTGCATGGTGAAAGCCCGCTCGCGAAAAAGGCATCGTCGATTTAGATGTAATAATATAACATGCCAAATCAACTCCCACGATGGACCTGCTCATGAATGCGCTGACTCTGCCGGATATCGCCGCGCAGGCCTCACGCCAAGCCCTGCCACTGGAGTGGGTGGGCATGTGCGGCATTGCTCTTCCTGTTTTATTTGATGGCCAACAGCTGAGCGCAAAGGCTGATGCCGGTGTGAGTCTCGACGATGGTGAGGCGCGCGGCATTCATATGTCGCGACTCTATCTCGCGTTGGAAATGCTTGAACAGGAAAGCCTGACGCCGGAGTTACTGCGCAGAGTTTTGCAGCGCTTTCTCGACAGTCATGAAGGATTGTCCTCAAACGCTTACCTGAAAATTCACACCGATTTATTGCTCAAAAGACCGGCACTAATCAGTCCTTTGGCCGGCTGGAAAACCTATCCAGCGAGCATCGAAGCGCGATTGAAAAACGATATGTTCCACGTGGAACTAAAAATAGACGTTCCTTATTCCTCTACGTGTCCGTGTTCAGCAGCGTTGTCGCGCCAACTCATCCAACAGCAATTCCTTGATGATTTCGCCAATGCACCACTGCAACACGCCGATGTCATGGCCTGGCTCGGCTCCACAAAAGGCATCGTCGCAACACCGCACAGCCAACGCAGCACCGCGCATTTGCAGCTGCACCTGGACGACTATCTCGATGACTTTCCATTAATCGCCGTCATCAACGACGCCGAAGCCGCCCTCGGCACCGCCGTGCAAACCGCCGTGAAACGTGCCGACGAACAAGCCTTCGCCTTGGCCAATGGTCAAAACCTGATGTTCTGCGAAGACGCCGCGCGACGCTTGAACCTGGCCCTGAAACGCTCCCCTGGCATCAATGGATTCCACGTCCGAGTCGTACACGCCGAAAGCCTCCACGCCCACGACGCCGTTGCCGAAAGTCGCTGGAACTGGGAGGCAGCCGCATGATCCGCTGCCAATCCCTACGCTGGGGCGCTCCCGGCCAACCACTCACACCCGCCGTAGATTTCGAACTGCCCGAGGGTAGCCTGACCGCCGTAATCGGCGCCAACGGCTCGGGTAAAAGCAGCTTGCTGAAAGTCATCGCCGGACTGCAAAAACCACTGGCCGGCAAAACCGTGCTGGATGTTCCACGCAAGGGCGGCCTCTCGTTCCTGCCCCAGCAACAACACCTGGACCGGCAATTCCCCATCAGTTTGCAAGAGTTGGTGGCCGCCGGTTTCTGGGGCAGCAAGCAATCGCCAGACGTGCGCAGCCAACGCCTGAAAAACACCCTTGAAGATTGGTGTTTGACAGGCCTGGAGAATCGCCCGCTGATGGCACTCTCCGGCGGCGAGTTGCAGCGCGCCCTGCTCGCCCGATTGAGCCTGGCTCAAGCCCCCTTGCTACTGCTCGACGAACCGCACGCCGCCCTCGATGAACTCGGCCAGGAACTGCTCTGGAAACACATCCACACGTGGCACGCCAACGGTCGAACCCTGGTCGTCGTGTGCCACGACCTGGCCGCAGTTCGCCAACACATCCCGCAAACCCTGCTGATCAAAAACACCGGCTGCACGCTCGGACCGAGCACCGACCTGATTCGCCAACAACCCCAAACGCAGGTGGCCTGATGATCGCGGCCGCACACCTTTGGCAACCGTTCCAAGAGTTCGTGTTCATGCGCCGGGCTTTACTCGGCGGTCTGGTTTTGGCGTGCAGTACTGCGCCACTTGGGGTGTTTCTGATTCTGCGCCGCATGAGCCTGATCGGCGATGCGGTCGCTCACGGCATCTTGCCCGGCGCCGCGCTGGGCTTCTGGTTCGCCGGCCTGAGTCTTCCAGCGCTGACCATTGGCGGCCTCGGCGCCGGTCTGAGCATGGCCGGGCTCGCGGCGTGGATCACCCGCCGTACCGGCCTGCGCGAAGACGCCAGCCTCGCCGCGATCTACCCGATCTCCCTGGCCAGCGGTGTACTGATCCTCGGCATCGCCGGAAAACGTCTGGACCTCTTGCACCTGCTGTTCGGCTCGGCATTGGCAGTCGATGGGCCGACATTGACCGGCATGCTCTGGGTCTCCGGCTTCAGCCTGATCGCCATGGCCCTGATCTATAAACCGCTGTTGCTGGACACCCTTGATCCGCTGTTCCTGCAAACCGTCAGCCGTCTCGGGCCACTCGCCCACGGGGTGTTTTTGACCCTGGTGGTGCTGAACCTGGTGATCGGATTCCAGGCCATCGGCGCGCTGATGGTGGTCGGTTTGATGATGTTGCCGGCCGCCGCTTCACGCTTCTGGAGCCGCCGTTTGCCGGCGCTCATAGCAATCGCCGCCGTGCTCGGCTGCCTCTCGGTGTGGTTCGGTTTGCTGCTGTCGTTCTATTACTCGCTGCCTAGCGGCCCGGCCATTGTGCTGGTGGCTGGTGGTTTGTATCTGCTGTCCGTGGTGTTCGGTCCGGTGCACGGCTTGCTGCGCCGCCCGCCTTTGCTCACATCCCAATGAGGTGTTTCCCGATGCGCGCTTTACTCGTGCTGTTCAGTTTGATGCTGTCGATGTCGCTGTCTGCAGCTGAAAAACTGCAGGTGGTCACCAGTTTCAGCATCCTTGCCGACATGACCCATCAGGTCGGCGGAGATCATATCCAGATCACCAACATGGTCGGCCCGGACGCCGATGCCCACACCTACGAGCCGACCCCGGACGATGCCAAGGCCTTGCTCAAAGCCAGGCTCATCATCAAGAACGGCCTTGGTTTCGAGCCGTGGCTGGATCGCCTGGTGACCAGCACCGAAACCAAAGCACCGGTGATCAGCGCCAGCCACGGTGTAATTCCTCGCTCGCTGGATGAAGACGGCGAAACCATTCCCGACCCACACGCCTGGCACAACCTGGCAAACACCGAGTTGTATATCGCCAACATCACCAAGGCACTGATTGCCGCCGACCCGGCGAACAAAGCCGACTACCAGCGCAACAGCCAGGCTTACCTGAAACAGATCTACGCCCTGCTCGCCGAAGCCAAAGCCAAGCTCGGTTCGCTGCCCCCAGGTAACCGCAAGATCGTCACCTCCCACGACGCGTTCGGTTATCTCGGTCAGGCCTACGGCATCGACTTCATGGCCCCTCAAGGCCTGTCCACCGAGCGCGAACCTTCCGCTGCGGAAGTGGCGGCACTGATCACCCAGATTCGCCAGGCCAAGGTCAAAGCGGTGTTCATGGAAAACATCAAGGACGCTCGCTTGCTGAAGCAAATCGCCGATGAAAGCGGCGCACATATCGGTGGCACGTTGTACTCCGATGCACTCGCGGCAAGCGGACCGGCCAGCACTTTCGCCGGGCTCTTCGAATACAACCTCAACACGCTGTACGACGCGTTGAGCAAGCCATGATCCGAAAGAATCCCTCAGGTGATCTGCCAGTGATTGCGCAGACCGCGTACGTGGATAAAACCGCGATTATCTGCGGCAAAGTGGTGATCGGCGAGAACGTCTTCGTTGGTCCCTACGCGGTGATTCGCGCCGACGAAGTCGATGCCTCGGGCGAAATGGAGCCGATCACCATCGGCGCCAACTCGAACATCCAGGACGGCGTGGTGATCCATTCCAAGTCCGGCGCAGCGGTGACCATCGGCGAGTTCAGCTCAATCGCCCACCGCTCCATCGTTCATGGCCCGTGCACCGTCGGCAACCGGGTGTTCATCGGTTTCAACAGCGTGTTGTTCAACTGCGTAGTCGGGAATGGCTGCGTGGTGCGGCACAACTCGGTAGTCGACGGCCGGGACTTGCCCGATGCCTTCTACGTGCCGTCCACTACGCGTATCGGCCCCGGCACCGACCTGTCGCAGTTCCCGCCGGTGAGCGTCAGTGCCTCGGAGTTTTCCGAAGACGTGGCGCGCACCAACGTCGATCTGGTGCGCGGCTACAAAGCACTGCAGAACGAGTTCTGACCATGAACAGCGTGCTGATTCGCAATGCCCGGTTGGTGAACGAAGGTCGCGCGTTTGACGGCGACCTGTTGGTGAGCCATGGCCGCATCGTCAAGATCGCCAGCAGCATCGAAGGCGAAACGGCGAGCGTGGAAATCGATGCGCAAGGTCAATGGCTGCTGCCGGGGATGATCGACGACCAGGTGCACTTTCGTGATCCTGGGGCGCCGGACAAGGGTAGCTTTTACACCGAATCCAGGGCCGCCGTGGCCGGTGGCATCACCAGCTTCATGGACATGCCGAACACCCATCCGGCCACCCTTACCGTCGAAGCACTCGCCGATAAAAAGCGCCGTGCAGCACTCAATTCGGTGGCCAACTACGGCTTTCATTTCGGTGTGAGCAACGACAACCTCGACACCGTTGCCGCACTCAATCCTTGCGAAGTCGCCGGGGTGAAAGTGTTCATGGGCGCATCCACCGGCCACATGCTGGTGGACGATCCGCGGATTCTTGAGCGGTTGTTCGCCGAGGTGCCGACAATCCTACTGGCCCATTGCGAACACACACCGAGTATCGACGCCAATGCCGCGACGCTGCGAGCGCAGTACGGCGAAGACATTTCTGCCGAAGCCCACCCACTGATCCGCAATGCCGAAGCCTGCTTTCGTTCCTCCTCAATGGCCGTGGACCTGGCCAGGCGTCATGGCACTCGGCTGCATGTTTTGCACCTGACCACTGCACGCGAACTGGCGTTGTTCGAAGACAAGCCACTGGCGCAGAAACGCATCACTGGCGAAGTCTGTCTGCATCATTTGCTGTTCGATGACCGCGACTACCCGCGTCTGGGCAACCTGATCAAGTGCAACCCGGCGATCAAATCCCAGGCCGACCGCGACGCATTGCGCCAAGCCCTGCTGAGCAACCGACTGGATGTCATCGGCAGCGATCATGCGCCCCATACATGGGCCGAAAAGCAGCGGACTTACAGCCTGGCGCCGTCAGGCCTGCCACTGGTGCAACACGCCCTGCCCGCGCTGTTGGAATTGGTCGCTGATGAAGTGCTGCCTATCGCCACCCTCGTGGCCAAGATCAGTCACCGGGTCGCCGATCTGTTTGCCATTCCCGACCGTGGTTACCTGCGCGAAGGCTATTGGGCGGATCTGGTGCTGATCAAACCCGAGCCCGACGGCGTCGACGTGTCACAACAACCGATCCTTTCTCAATGCGGCTGGACGCCCTTCGCCCACCACCGTTTTCGCCACAGCGTCAGCACTACCTTGGTGTCGGGGCAAATCGCCTGGCACGCCAATCGTCTACATGACAGCTGTCAGGGACTACCCCTGCGCTTCATGCGCTAACGCCACTGCCGAGAACACCCACCATGATCCACATCACCCTGCCCGACGGCTCATTGCGTGAATACGATCAGCCACTGTCCGTGTTCGAAGTGGCGGCGAGTATCGGGCTCGCGCTGGCCAACGCAGCGGTGGCCGGTCGGGTGGATGGCGTGTTGGTGGATTGCGGATACATGATTAGCGGCGATGCCCGCGTCAGCATTGTCACGCCTCGGGAACCTGATGGGCTGGAGATCGTTCGCCGCTCCTGTGCACTGGTGCTGGCGATGGCCGTCAAACAACTCCATCCAAATGTCCTGCTGCTGACGGGCTCGGCATTGGGCGACGGGTTCTTCTATGAGTTTGCGATGGAGCGGACGTTATCGTTGGACGACCTGCCAGAGATAGAAATGCGGATGCGCATACTCGCGGCGACCAACCATTCCATCCGCAGGCAGTTGTCATCAACCGAAAGACTGTCGGTGTATCGCCTGGGAGACGCCGAATACCTGTCCCGAGGTCCCCACGTTCCAGCCACCAAAGTGCTGCAAGCCTTCGCCCTTGATCATGTTGGCGGCAACTCGCCGCAACGGATTTACGGGACCTGCTGGTCCAGCCAACAGGAGCTGGACCATTGGCGAGCGCCCCCTCACGTGATGGTGGTGAACATCGATGAACGCCAGATCGGTTACACCCAATCGGTGACCGAGCAATTGCGCCGCAGTGGGGTGCGCGCTCATGCGGATCTGCGCAACGAAAAGATCGGCTACAAGATTCGCCTGCACAGTGAGCGGAACGTGCCGTATCTGTTGGTCGTCGGTGAGAAGGAAAAGGACGGTGGGTTTGTCAGTGTGCGCAGTGGCAGCGGGGAAGATTTTGGGCGAATGCGGATTGATGAGGTGTGTGGGTTTTTACACCCGAAAGATTGTGGGGTTTGACCTGACGCCATCGCGGGCAAGCCTTGCTCCTATGGGTATCACCGCCCGTAGGAGCAAAGCTTGCTCGCGATTGCTTTAAGCTCTCGGCTTCACAGTCCACAATAGAACGAAAGCTCGCATGTGCGCAAGCGCGCGCGTGGCGGCAATGATGATGATGGCGTTGCGTTGCAATCCGATGGTGCGGCTTGGAAGGACGCGGCGCTGGCGCC
>NZ_JAEKEZ010000036.1 GCF_016650815.1 Pseudomonas sp. TH31
AGTCGACCCATAGCGGCCTATCGCGGCGTCTACGAAATCAGAGGCGCTTCAGTGTAAATGGTTTGGGCTCATTAACTTGATGGGTCGCCCGTACCTAGCATATGCGAGAACTATTTCAGTTTTGTAATGGGTGGGCCCAGTGCAACTTAGGTGAGGTTTATTTTAATTGCATTGCAACTTGCTCCCAGCTATGTTCGAGAGTCAATTTTAATAAGAGTGGTATATCCATGAGATTTAACTACCGCCTCCTCGTCTTAAGCGCTTTGCAACTGTTCCTGGCGCATCAAGTCTTGGCCGATAACGCCGTGGTTGAAGAACAAATCTCGATGCCGGTCCAGGTCGGAAATCGTACCGAGATGTTGGACACACTGATTGTGCATCCCGTGGGCGGCGTCAATCTGCCCATTGCACTGATCGTTAACGGAGCGGAGAGTGGTCCAGAGGCTAAGAGCGCACGCGCTGATTGGCTCGCGCATATCGCCCATGACTTTGCCCATCGCGGCTGGCTGGCCGCCTCAGTGGAGTGGCCCGGCTATGGCCGCTCCAGCCCGTCATTCATGGAGAATACCGGAAAATGTTCTTCTCCTACCATGGGCCCTTTTCTCAACAGCCATGCGGACGTATTGGCGAGCGCGTTGGCTGCACTGCGCGCGCGCACAGATGTGGATCCATCCACCGCGCTGGGCGTTGGAATATCGATTGGCGGCGCTTCTATGCTAACGCTGGCTGGGCGATCAGGCCGCCCGTTGAAGGCGGTAATCAATATCTCTGGTGGTGTATTTCATGCCAACAACGCCGGCGATCCGGAGTCCAACTGTGGCCTGTCTCAAGATGACTTGCTTCGAAACCTGACGCGTTCGGGAGCCGGAAATCCGACCCCGACACTTTGGATTTACGCGAAAAATGATCCGTACTTTCCTCCAGAGTTCGCCCATCGGATGCTGGCAGCCTATCTCTCAAAGGGCGGACTCGCTGATTTCAATATGCTGGCGCCGTTTGGCTCGAATGGGCATACGCTATTCAAGTCGACTGCGACGCCTTTTTTTCAACCGCAAATAGAGGCGTTTTTGCAACGCGGTAATTTGCCTGCGCTAGATCAGTCCAGTTTCGCGCCATTGCTGTCTCGACTACAGCCGATTCAACGCAAGACTGTAGAAAATTACCTGAGACAAAGCACTGAAAAGGCACTGGCGTCGACTCCCAATAGCGATGATTTCTATTGGCATTTTGGCGAGCGCTCAGCTGAGGATGCACGGAAAAAGGCACTTTCAGACTGTCACCGTGCAACGGGTGAACAGTGCCATATTGTGGCGGAAAATGACCACCTGATCGACTCTGAAGCTACCGCCTCGGTTGATAAATAAATCTAATGCAGCGAGGAACCAAACCTTACGTACGTGGTGACGCGGGGAATTAAGGGAGAACAGGTGATGACGAAAAACTCGTTAAGCATGCCTCTGTTGTTGAGCATAACGTTGATATTACTTGCGTGCATTTTGGCGAATGCTTTTCCAGGCAGGTTTCGCGCCTTATAGCGTTTTATATCTTACCACTCCATCCCCCTTGTCCTGGGGTGATGGCTCTTGGTGGTTATGGCGTACATGGCATAGCCTCCACGTAGTGGTCAAATTTTTTACAGAAATTAATACATTGCTGGTTGGCAATGTCGGTACTTATTGCCGATTTCCTCAAAAACATCACATCCATATTTAATGATACGGAGTATGGGTACATGCAAATTTATTATAATTTTATCAATTAGCTGCTCACCGTTGAAGTAGCGTTGTTACGCCCGAATGTTCCTATTTTTTTTCGGTTCTAATTGGTAACTGAGTCTCGGCAGTTGCAAGACGCGAATGGCAGTTCTTGGCCGGTTTCCGCCCGTCGCTAACCTCGGCTGCGAGGGG
>NZ_JAEKEZ010000037.1 GCF_016650815.1 Pseudomonas sp. TH31
CGCAACAGGCAGCAATCGACCCAAAGCTGACGGTTGCGACGGGCCGAGATCGGCCAATTTCTGCCTGTCGCTACCGACAGCCACGAGCAGTTCTCAGTCGATCATGGTTACTAAGCGTGCTTGGCAGATCGAATGCAAACGCCTGGTCAAGTGCAGTTCAATCGAGCGGTCAGTACCGATGTAATCAGGTGGTCAGGTGGAGTGCAATTTCGCAACAGCTACGCCGCTTCGCATTGGACGCGCATGCGCCGAAGCCGCCCGTTCGCCGAACCGAGTCGCAGTCAGTTGCTAAGTCGGCAGAGGTCCGAACGCGCGGTATGAATCGACCAGGGCATCGAAAAGCGAGATATCCGAGCGACTTCTAGCAAAGAGCTGGGCACCGACTATAGCTGCGAAAATTGCACGTGCTCTAGATTCACTCTCACTTGATTCGCACACCTTCGCAGCCAATAGAAGCTTACTTAGCCATGCTATGTTGACATCAGCAAAGGTCTGAATTTCTTTAGTCATTTCAATGGGTAAAGTATCGGTTTCAGCGCCCATGAAACTGCCCAGGCAGAGACGATTGTCGGCCTCAAGCGATCTTCGGAAGATTTCAGGAAAGCGACGCAGAGCGTCAATCGGAGATGGGCTTTCTGATTCGATCATCTCGAGTGCGAGCGCACCGTCCTCCCAATATCGTTTGGCAACGGCAATACCCAGATCGGCTTTGCTTGGAAAATGGTAGTAAATACTCGCCGCTTTGATACCAACATCTTGCGCAAGGTCGCGGAAATTCAAACCATTGTAGCCCTGCGATTGGGCAATTTTCTTGGCCGCCAACAAGATGGCTTCCTTGGAGTTGACGCTCATCTTGGTGCCTTTCGTCTTGGGACGATCTCTTAAATAGGAAAAGCTAATTTACAGCAAAGGCCTACCGTGTGACAGGTAGATTGTCAGTGAGAGCAGTGAGTTTCAATTCGACTTGGGTGCTCAGGCAGAAGCCGTTCCATCATGGTTCAGCCAGCGGCACCGCCAGCCGACACTAGCGAGATCACTACGGTCACCGAGAAAGCTAGGGGTGTGGCTATCTCGGCGTACCGGAGTTTCCATTGAGTAGCTGTTACTGGGCTGGCGAATCCAGCTCAGGAATACCGCTGTTGTGATCAGCGTAGGCAGCCTGGAAGCTTGGACGTTTTGTCCAGCGCTGCCAGTATGCATCTAGGAACTCAAAACGCTCGTCCAGTGGAGTTGCATTGACCGGGAATTTCGAGAAGGCGATCGCGGTTGCCAGGGTAATGTCCGAGAAGGTCGGGGCATCTCCGCCGAGCAGCCATTCGCGGCCGTCTGAAAGATGACGATTGACCAGTGCAGCGTGAGTCAAAGCTTCCTTACGGCAGTGTTCGCCCCAAGCCTCATTCTTAGTCAGTTCTAGCTTAAAGCCGAGTCCTGTGTGCAACACGTGGAACGCTGTAACGATGCGGTACAGGATGTGCACCCACACCCGGTTATCCCACATGTTATCCAGACCCTGTTCCAGTGCGGTCTCTCCCATGATCTTGCGACCAGGATACTCTTGGTCAAGATAACGAACGATGGCAGCCGTTTCGGAAATGTAGCTACCGTCAGCCAGTTGAAGGGTGGGAGTTTCGCCCCACGAGTTCATATTCAAATGACGCCAGCCACGCTGTTCTCCTACAGGGGACATGTCATAGATGGTCTCGGCAAATTGGTCAGCGATGCCTTTTTCGTGCATGAACAGACGCAGACGCTGTGGGTTCGGAAAGGCCGAAGGCGAAGTGAAAAGCTGAAGTTTAGTATTCATGGTCGATCCTACAGGTTGGTGGCTGAGTTGACTACCTAACATTAGGTAGGCAAACCTTAGCGAACGATTCGATGTGCGTCAACACCTATCTAACGATTGTTAGGTAAAAGTTTTTTGATGGGGATTTTCTGGCTGCATTGGTTCGATTGAGGTGATCGCTCGCTTCAGCGGGAAGGGGCGCGCAACCTAACATCGGTCGCGAGGCTCACTCGCTTTATCCCAGCTGCGTAATTGCATGGACTTGACCACCCACCGCAATCGTCAACAAGGGCACCTTGCTCAGGCCGTCGCCCTAAGATGAATTCGTCAAGACGTCTCTACTGGACGGTTATCAATTGAGTCATTTTCGATGATTATTCGACAGTCAGCTTTTGGCCGACCTCTGCCGTCATAACCAGGGGGGCGTGCTGGCCAAATTCGGTCCAAAGGACTGTCAGGTCGAATGCAAACAGCTGGGTAGATCTGGGTAATTGGCCACCAGTCTAAGCCAACGGCGAGATGAGCTAGGCCTCCGGCATCATTACTCAAGGACGACCGTCATGCCAGATTACTCAGATTGCAAGATCGCTACAGCGGACGCTCTGACATTGCTCCTCCACAACCAGCACGCCCTAAGTGCAGCGATAGAAGAAGTAACCAAGTGGCTCTCAGAAAATGGAGTAGGCAGTGTCGCCGCTAATGCGATGTCGGCCATGGAAACGCTGGACGCTAATGCTCAAGCCATCACAGATTCCATTTTAAGGATACGTCAGTCTTAGATTACTCAGCGTAAGACTGCCCTCTGATTGCGAAGATTCATTGGCCGAGATAGCCACTAGTGAGAGTCGGCTTTGGGTCAAGCCCATCATTCTCGATTGTCTGCTTCTGGCTGATCTCTGCCTGTTGTCACGGGCCGCTATCGACCCCAGGCAGCCTCTGGCCAAGGGCAGCAGATGACCTTTTGTCGCCTCTCGGCTCAGCCCGCCTTTTAGGGTGTCTACTTCCTAGATAGGTCCTGTAGCTAAAAAAGGAGCGCGCGATGAGCGACGAACAGGTAGCACCTGAGACGAAAGGCGTTACGGTGAAGTTACTTGCAACGGTTGACCTTGGTCCTGAAATTGAGGGTATGGCAGGGCGCCAACTTAGAATGCGTATGGTGACCATCCAGCCTGGAGGTGTCTTTGGCCCGATTCACAGCCATAAAGACAGACCAGGCACGGTCTACATACTGCAAGGAACGATCACTGATCATCGAAATGGAGTCGCCAGTGACTATGCGCCGGGAGTGGGCTGGTCCGAGGACAGGAATACCACACACTGGCTTGAGAACAGAGGAACGATTCCGGCGGTGGAGATCTCGGTCGATATTGTCAGGCAAGAGTAAGCTCTGGCCCAACTGAATTGCCCAGGGTTTATAGATATGTCCAAACGTCAGATTTTGTCTGGTAAAGACTGGGGCTGACCGGCTGCTCCTGGCCGTTTTCTGCCGGTCGTGACCGGCTGAAAACGACCGATAGCTGCCGGTCAGCAGCGGCAGAATTCGGCCAGAAGCATTCATTCGTAAGAGGATGATTGCTGCCTTTGCGAACGGTTGAATCCAACCCAAAGCGTACTTTCGCCGCCGGCAATCAATGCCCAATCGCCGCCGCTCAGACGTACCGTTCGCGTTTGCCCATTTGGAGATTAGGTGAAGCGTGTCGACGCGATTCAGGGTGTAGTTGAGTCGCTCGACTTCGGCGTCAGAACTATTGCGCTGCCGATCACTTCAATGGTCAGTATGTCGCCGATGCTCAGTCCTAAACTGGCGAGTAGGTCCGGTGGCAAGTCAACGATGACGTCGCCACTTCCATCCGCAGGATCTTGGCATTTCACGGTCCAGCGTTGGGTTTCGGTCATGACGTTACTCACACTTTGGTCTTGGCGGGCATGAATGTCTTCGCCAGTTGAAGTGTGATGCTGACTGCTGATGACTTCTTCTGGCCCTTAGCGTCCTGGCCATGCAGGTGAACGCTGTGTTTGCCAATGTCGATACCGAGAAGCCTCATCGTGGTTATGAAAGATTCTCCGCCGAAAACGGGAAAAGCCCTGCAAGTGTAAACCTGTGGGGCTTCTTACTAAGCCCGACAGGTAAACCTGTCGGGCTTTTTTGTTCACAACGCTGAAAATCAGACGGTTTTGTCTTTAATGGTGGTGCTTGGACCGTTGGTCTTGACGCTTTCAATTCCTGCGGCGCGCGCCGCTTCAGACGAGTAACGCTGGCTGTTGCCAATGATCTGGTGGTTCGCTGCCTTGAGGTTGAAATAAGGCTTACCGTCCTTAGCCACTTCCTTGGCATAGCGTGCGTCAACAGGGCTATTGGCCTGTACTGAAGCAATGCCATTTTCGGCTGCGCTGCGAGTGGTATACAGCTCACTGGTCAAAATGATTTCAGCGTTACCTGCCTTGAGGACGAAACGAAATTGTCCGTCAGTGCTTTTGCTCAACTCGTACCAACCTGCCATGGAGTAACTCCTTAATAGTGTCCGAAATTGCTGTTACACATAAATACCCTGAGCAGGCATTCCGCGATCTTTGGCGCTCTACCGGTGGCGACTGGGACGCCAGCTTTGGGTCTGGGTCGTCGAGTTCAAGAAAGTGAAGCCTTGCTCCTGAAGGCCATGACCGTAAGCTCCTGCATCTGGGGCGTCATCTTCCTTACTGTAGAGGAAAATCAAAAATAGGAGCTCACCCAACCAGGGCCTAGCACTCCGTGCTTGGTAAAGAGCCAAAGCTGGGTGAGCGGTGATAACTCTATCTAGCGTTGCGGCATGTGTCTCGAACACAACTCTGAATAAATCTGAAGAGGCTGCCGGTGAACGGCGGGCCAGGAATTCGCATGCCCGAATTACAGCGGAAGGGGGTGCTCTTCCCCGGCTCAGTGTATTGGGATCTCAAAATGCTGCCTTAGCATTTCGAACTCGGGTAATGGTGCTATTCCAGGTCTTTTTCAAGCCTCAATGGATCCATTAATCTCTGAATAAAGGCGAAATGCTTGACTATATCGAGAATTGTCATATTTAATGGATCCATAAAAACAAGCCTACGCTGGAGATCTTCATGTATCCGAGAAACACCTGGTATGTCGCCTGCACCCCCGACGAGATCGCTTCCAAGCCCCTGGGGCGGAAAATATGCGGTGAGAAAATCGTTTTCTATCGAGGCCTTGAGGGGCGCGTTGCCGCCGTCGAGGATTTTTGCCCACATCGCGGCGCCCCCCTTTCCCTTGGTTATGTCGACAATGGCAACCTGGTTTGTGGATACCATGGCCTGGTCATGGGCTGTGACGGCAAGACCGTCGAAATGCCGGGTCAGCGCGTACGGGGCTTTCCGTGCAACAAGACTTACGCGGTCGAAGAGCGTTACGGTTTCATCTGGGTTTGGCCTGGGGAGCAGGACAAGGCTGATCCTGCACTGATCCATCATCTGGAATGGGCTGTCAGTGATGAGTGGGCCTACGGCGGTGGGCTGTTCCATATCAATTGCGACTATCGACTGATGATCGATAACCTGATGGATCTCACCCACGAAACCTACGTGCACGCCTCGAGCATCGGCCAGAAAGAGATCGATGAAGCGGCGCCGGTCACCGCCGTCCAGGGTGACGAGGTGGTCACCGCGCGGCACATGGAAAACATCATGGCGCCGTCGTTCTGGCGCATGGCCCTGCGTGGCAACAATCTGGCCGACGACGTGCCGGTAGACCGTTGGCAGATCTGCCGCTTCAGTCCGCCCAGTCACGTCTTGATCGAGGTGGGCGTGGCCCACGCCGGCAAGGGCGGTTACAACGCCGAGCCGCAACACAAGGCCGCGAGCATCGTGGTCGACTTCATTACCCCGGAAACCGAAACGTCGATCTGGTACTTCTGGGGCATGGCACGCAATTTCAATCCCGGCGACGAAGCCCTGACCGCCACCATCCGCGAGGGCCAGGGCAAGATTTTCAGCGAAGACCTCGACATGCTCGAACAGCAGCAGAAAAACCTGCTGGCCAATCCCGAACGCAACTTGCTCAAGCTCAATATCGATGCCGGGGGTGCAGTCCAGGCGCGTGCTGGAACGCCTCATCGCCCGTGAGCGAGCACCGGCGGTCGAGCTGATTGCCGCAGCCAAATAGCGAAGGGCCGCGCCCTTGAGCGCTACGCCAGTCCACTCCCATTGATCCTGCTCGCGGCCACTGCGGTGGCCGGTCTTGAAGGTGCGCCATGATTGAAGTCGTCGTGTCATCCCGCAACAACGAAGCGTTGGATATCTGCAGCTACGAGTTGATCTGTGCGCAAGGCGGGGCATTGCCTGGCTTCAGTGCCGGGGCCCATATCGACGTGCACCTGCCCGGCGGACTGATCCGCCAGTACTCGCTGTGCAATCACCCGCAAGAGCGCCATCGCTACCTGATCGGCGTACTCAGGGAAGCCGCCTCGCGCGGTGGTTCCCAGAGCCTGCATGAGCAGATCAACAGTGGCGATCGGCTGTTGATCAGTGAACCGCGCAATCTGTTCCCGCTGGTGGCTGAGGGACGGCGCAGCCTGTTGTTCGCCGGCGGCATCGGCATCACCCCGATTCTCTGCATGGCCGAGCAACTGGCCCACAGCGGCGCCGATTTCGAGCTGCATTACTGTGCTCGCTCCAGTGAGCGTGCGGCTTTTGTCGAGCGACTCAAAGGGGCATCCTTTGCCGATCGCGTGCACCTGCATTTCGATGAACAAGCCGATTCGCGCCTGGACGCCGCCAGGGTTCTGGCCAATCCGCGGCCTGACTTGCACCTGTATGTCTGCGGCCCTTCAGGTTTCATGCAGCATGTACTCGACAGCGCCAGGGCTCAGGGCTGGAGCGATGGGCAGTTGCACCGTGAATACTTCGCCGCGGCGCCGGTGGATACCGCCGCCGACGGGGCGTTCCAGATCAAGCTAGGCAGCAGCGGGCAGGTGTTCGACATTCCGGCCGACAAGACGGTGGCCCAAGTACTGGAAAGCCACGGTGTCGAGATTGCTACTTCCTGTGAGCAGGGCGTCTGCGGAACCTGCCTGACCCGGGTGCTGGAGGGGGTGCCTGAGCACCGTGACCTGTTCCTCACCGAAGAAGAGCAAGCTGCCAATGATCAGTTCACGCCCTGCTGTTCGAGGGCTAAATCCGCGCTATTGGTGCTGGATCTCTGAACGAGCCGGTCATTCTCCGCGCGCGATCACTTTTACCCGCTCGCCATTGCTGATTGCACCGAACACTTCGGCGTAGCGCAGCGTGGCGTTGGCGTGTTCACGCATAATGGCTTCAGCGCGTGCGCCCTGGCGGCTGACCAGCGCGTCGTAGACCGAGTGGTGTTGCATGTGCGCGAAGTTGAAGCGCCGGTATTCACGCGCCATGTCTTCACGATCGATCGCCAGCGCTGACACTGAGGCGAAAGGGCGATGGTCGTTGCGCGACAGGGCTTCGGCAATGGCCGGGTTGGCGCTGCTTTCGACGATCACCTGATGAAAACGCATGTTAAGGTCATGGAACGCCTCAAGGTCTTCTTCTGTCACGAAGCCTTTGTCGAACAGTGCATCGCCCTGCACCAGGCATTCGAGCAGCGCCGCCTGCGCTTGCTCACTCAATCCGCGTTCGGCGCTCTGCCGCGCCGCCAGACCCTCCAGCACTCCGCGTACCTCCACGGCGCCGGCGATATCGTCGGCGCTCACCGAGCGTACCTGATAGCCCCGCCCGCCATGGCGCACCAGCAAGCCTTCCTGCTCCAGGGTCAGGAAGGCCATGCGCACCGGCATGCGCGAGACGCCGAAGCGTTCCGCCGTCGGAATCTCCATCAGCCGTTCGCCGGCCGCCAGCTCGCCCGAGGCGATCATTTTGCGCAGTGCGACCAGCACCATTTGACCCGGTTTGCTCATGCAGGCGACTTCCAGAGGGGGCCGCCATAGTAACGCAAGGGGAGGGGAGATGCAGGGGCGACAAGCGCCCCTGGCGGGAGGATCAGAGTGACAGTGGGTAGGCAAGGTCTGCTGGCGTTGTGTGCCGAAGATTTCGAGTGGATCATTCCGGGGAGGATTGGCCACTGGCTGGCACGCACCGCGGGCACGCGGGATTGGCGGACGTGCTTCAGAAGGCTTCCGCAGAACTGGAAACATCCATGGAGCCCCCCGAGTTTGTAGCGCAGGGCGACCGGGTTCTGGTCGTTGGCTTTGCGACGGGGAAAGTAAAAGCCACGAAAAGGACGTTTGAAGACTATTTTGTCTTCGCCATCACTGTTCGCAATGGCAAGCTGACGAACATCCGCGAGTATGTCGACACCCAAGCATTGGCGCGGGCCTCAGAAATGCTCGCGAGCCCTATGACCTGAGTCATCGGAACCGATACCCACTCATTTGCGCGCCGAGACAGGGCGCGTTCGCCGCCTTGTTCATCCCCCGCTCTCAGGAAAGATGCACCCGCCATTGCGGACCAGCGCCTTCACTTCCTCGCTCACCTGCATGGGGTTTTGACTTAATCGAGCAACAAATTCCTCGCGGCGCCGCACGTACGACTTCGAATCATGCTTCGCGCTCCAGAGCACAATGTTGATCACAATTGGAATGAGGTCCAGGCCCTTCTCCGGTCAAAGTGTAAAAGTCCTTGCGCCTGTCGTCGGGGCTGGGCGCCTTCGAGAGAACGCCTTGCTCCTCAAGAAAGGCTAGTCGGGAAGCAAGAACATTGGTCGCGATTCCCTCTTCCGATTTCAGGAAATCGCCATACGTCTTCTTTCCAACAAAAACGATGTCGCGAATGATCAAGAGCGACCACCGGTCGCCGAAAATCTCCACGCCGTAGTTCACCGCGCAATGGGACCGAAAGTCTTCTTTAAGAGTTGTCTTCATGGCTGGATCTTAGCATCGCTTGCATGTCGCAAGTAAAACCCCATGGATCACTTGCATTTTGCAAGTGAATCGCCCAGCATGGATCTTACGTTGAGTGAGTTCGTCGGGTCGCACCAGCAGCCTAAGAATGAGCAACCCCATCCCTGCTAGGAAACTGCGCATGAGCACTATCAGCATTATCGGCTCAGGTGACATGGCCGCAGCGATCGGCGGCCTTGCCGCCAAAGCCGGATACACCGTCGAGGTGATGAGTCGTGACGCCGCCAACGCGCAGGTGCTGGCCGAGCAGCTTGGAGCCGGCGCGACGACAGGAAGGTTCGGCACCGCCCCGGCCGGGGACATGGTCATCCTGGCGGTTCCTTATTCCGCCGTTCTCGACGTGATGAAGCAATACGGCGAAGCACTGGCCGGCAAGCTTCTTGTCGACATCACCAACCCCGTCGCCCCCGACTTCACAAGCTTTGTGACCCCTGAGGACAGTTTCGGCGCACAGGAGATCGCCAAAGCCGCCCCTGCCGACGCAGAAGTCGTCAAGGCGTTCAACACCCACTTCACCCACGTCCTGGCCGACGGTCCTGTCGAGGGCCGCCCGCTGGACGTGTTCATCGCCGGGGACGGCGCGCAGGCGAAGGTACGCGTCTCGGCGTTCATCGAGAGCCTCGGACTGCGCCCGATGGACACTGGGCCGCTGCTCATGGCGCGAACGCTGGAGCATGCCTGCCTGCTTTCGCTGGGCCTCATCGCCCACTCCGTCAAGCACACCAACTTCTCAATCGGCGTCAGCCTTCTCGGCTGAGTGCACCCGTAGCACCACTTTTCGCATCACATCCCTTACAAGGAGCAGTCACATGCACGTTTTCGTTACTGGCGGGACCGGCCATTCCGGTCCGTATATCATTTCCGACCTCATTGCAGCCGGTCACGAGGTCACTGCGCTTGCCCGGTCGGACAAGTCCGCAGAGGCGGTGTCTGCGCTTGGCGCCAAGGTGCGTCGCGGCGACCTCGATGATCTCGACGGGCTAAAAGCGGCGGCAGCGGATTCCGACGGTGTCATTCACGTCGCGCACAGGCAAGACCTGCTTCCCTCCGGAGGCCTCGACGCAGTGGCTGCCGCGGAGCAGGCGATCATGCTCGCATACGGCGAGGCACTGAAGGGGACCGGAAAGCCGCTGGTCACGTCTGGGAGCATCGGCTCGCCGGGTTGGGAACATCTCGGCCGTCCAGCCACCGAGGAGGATCCCACCCTCTCTGGCGGCGAGAAGTTCAAGGGCACCTTGCGAGTTCGTAACATCGTGGAAACGACCGTACTCGGTCTCGCCAAGCAAGGCGTGCGGTCCTCGGTCGTGCGGATTCCTACCATCATGCACAGCACGACCGACAACGCCGGCTTCCTTCCGATACTGATCGGGCTTGCGAAGGAGAAGGGCGTCGTAGGCTATCCCGGTGACGGCAGGAACAACTGGTCGGCCGTGCACGCCCGCGACCTCGCCGCCGTGTTCCGTCTGGCACTGGAGAAGGGCCCTGCCGGCAAAAATTGGCACGCGGTTGCCGACGAGGCTATTTCGTTCCGCGAGATCGCCGAGGCCATTGGCAGCCGTCTGGGCTTGCCGGCCGTGAGCATTCCAGCGGACGTACTGATGCTGCCGGGATACTTTGGGTTCCTCGCGAATCTGGTCACGTTGGACCTCCCGGCGTCCAACCTCATCACCCGCCAGGCCCTCGGCTGGGAGCCTGCTCAGCCCGGCCTGTTCGAGGACCTGGACAACGGCCATTACTTCCCTGCCGGCTGAGTTGAGTTGAGCAGGCAGCCGGGTCGCAACTGGCGCGGTGGACAACAATGTCGCGATGCGTGATCCGCTCGGGTAAAGATTCTGTCGACCCGGTGATGGCATGAGGAATGACGCACGCGGCTCGGCACACACGCGATATCAATCGTGGGATGCCTGTTAAGACAACGAGCAATACTCTAATTCACGAGGAGACTGCACATGAGCACTATCAGCACTATCAGCATCATCGGCTCAGGAGGCATGGCCGCGGCGATCGCCGGTCGTACCGCCCAAGCTGGATACACCGTTGAGGTGGTCAGCCGCGACCCCGCCAAGGCGCAGGCCCTGGCCGACAAGCTCGCAGCCGGAGCGACCACAGGGACGTACGGGGCCATTCCGGCCGGCGACATCGTCATCCTCGCCGTGCCGTACACCGGTGCGGCGTCGGTGGTGGCCGATTACGGGGACGCGCTCGACGCCAAGGTGATCATCGACATCACCAACACGGCCTCTCCGGACCTCACGGGCCTCGTCTCTCCCGCCGGAAGTTCTGGTGCGCAGGAGATCGCCAAAATCGCCCCCGCCAGCGCGCATGTCGTGAAGGCATTCAACACCCTCTTCGGCCACGTCCTTGCTAAGGGAGGCCCCCTCGACGTGTTCATCGCCGCCGATAATCCGGAGGCCAAGGCGCGCGTCTCGACGTTCATCGAGAGTCTCGGGCTGCGTCCGTTGGATGTCGGCGGCCTGCACATGGCCCAGACGCTCGAGGCCCTCGGCCTGATGATGATCGGCCTGGCGAAAAACGGCGCCGGCTGGGACATCGCCTTAAACGTTGATATCGGCTGAATCGCCGACACCACGCCCCTCACCGGCAGGTCCACAAGGTATCTGATTAGAACGGACGCGATCAGATGCAGTCGTCGCTCGTTTCAAGGCCGATCGGGACGACCAGTATCGTGAGTTCCTCGGCCGCTGCACGGACTTCGAAGCCGAGATAGCTAAGGAGGTGGCGATCCAGAAGTTCACCTACGCGGAGCTGGAGGAGGAAGATACCGACCTGAAGAAATTAAAGCGCTGGTTCGAGAAGATCCGCAAACTCGATTTCTATGGAGCGCAACTGGCCGAGGTAGCGGCGACGCGGTTGCAGGGGTGCGAGGCGCTTTTAGATGCCTATGCCAAACAGGTTTTCGAGGCTCATGATGAAAACCACTGACAAGTCAGGTAGCACTTCGACTACTGCGCCAATCGAGAAGGCGTCAACCGTCAACGTCTGGCGCACCATGCCTGGCGGCATCTGGGCGTTGGGCTTCGTCTCGATGCTGATGGACATCTCCTCAGAGATGATTCATGCACTGTTGCCACTCTACATGGTGACAGTACTGGGTACCTCCGTTCTGGCGGTGGGTCTCATCGAAGGCATAGCCGAGGCTACGGCCTCGATTACCAAGGTATTCTCCGGGGCACTCAGTGATCGATTGGGTAAGCGAAAACTGCTCGCGGCGCTGGGCTATGGGCTAGGGGCACTGTCCAAACCGAGTGGCGTCTACTTCCCAAGTAGACGTCACCCGGTTAATCAGGGACGGTCTGAAGTAGTCGCGTTTACTTCTCTAATGACGACCGTTTTCCAGTTGCACGACTCGTTATCGGGAACTACCCAACCGTCAAGCCTGCGCGAGCGCCAGGTTCGGGACGGGCCATGGCCCTGGTCGCAGGAATTTGAACTGCGCGGCGTTGCTCGATAGAGTCGCGCCCTGATCCGGCAGCAAGCTGCCGGACACTCGTGGTCAAAAGGAACGGCAGTTGAACCAACAGACATTGTCCATGCGCCTGGAACGCGTGGCGGCGCATGTGCCAGCAGGCGCGCGCCTGGCCGATATCGGCTCGGATCACGGCTACCTGCCGGTGGCGTTGATGCGCCGTGGCGCCATCGCGGCGGCGGTGGCCGGCGAGGTGGCATTGACGCCGCTGCGCTCGGCCGAACGCACTGTGCGCGAGAATGGCCTGGACCAGCGGATTACCGTGCGCCTGGGCAATGGCCTGGCGGTGATCGAGCCGGGCGACGGGGTCACGGCGATCAGCATCTGCGGCATGGGCGGCGAAACGATCCGCGACATCCTCGACAACGGCCAGGAGCGCCTGAGCGGCCAGGAGCGCCTGATCCTGCAGCCCAACGGCGGCGAGCAGCCACTGCGCCAATGGCTGATGGAAAATGGCTACCGCATCCTCTGCGAGGAACTGCTGCGGGAAAACCGCTTCGACTACGAAATCATCGTCGCCGAGCGCGCCGGACCGGTGATCTACACCGCCGAGGAGCTGTACTTCGGCCCGCTGCAGATGCAGGCACGCAGCCCGGTGTTCCTGGCCAAGTGGCAACGAATACTGCGCGAGAAGCAGAAGACCCTGAGCAACCTGGCCCGGGCGCGGCAGGCCGTGACCGAGGAAAAGGTGCAGGACATCGCCCGGCAGGCCCGGTGGATCACCCAGTTGCTGGCTTGAAAATAGCTTCGGTCATCCTGATCCAGTCGCACCCGCTCAATCGGCCGGGATGTCCGGCAACACTGCAAACCCGTCGAGCGCGAGGGCGTTTGATCACGTCTACAAACGCCGCCGCGGATCTCGCGCCATTTGCGGCGATCAAACACCTCACCGTAGAAAAAGGTTGTCCTGGATAACCCGTAGCGAATAACGCGTTGCCCGTCCCCTAGTTGGGACTAAAGCGAATAAAACGATTGAAAAAAACCGCTATAAGCTTTAAACGGAAAGATCACTGGCACATCGCTAGCCATCAATAAGTGAGCATCGCCAGTTTCTGGCTCAGGGAGCGCTGATGAGTTTTCGTCCATTGACCGACTCCCCGCGCCAATCGAACGATTGCGACGTTGTCGCCACTCAACTCAAAGGGCACCCGGATACTGGCGGCATGGCCTGCGCCGGCAACGAGGGTACGATCGAGCAATTGCTGGACTCAGCCCGCAACGGCTCCCATACCAGCGCGTGGGTGGTCTACCGCGCCGGTGAACACATGCATCTGGTCGGGCAGGGCGACCCACGGGTGCGATGGCCGCCAATCGTTGCAAATGAAGAGTTTGAAGCCTTTTGCCAGACCCGGCGCTTGCACCGCTGGCCGACCGGTAGAGGCGAAACGGTGCTGGGTTGGCTACTCGCGCCAGTCAACGATGCCGCGGAGCCGGCGCTCGCCGCGTTTGCCCAGCGCCTGGGTATTCAGGTACAGACCGATACCCTTGCCCGTGCGCAGATTACCCAGCGGGTGCTGTATGAAATTACCTACCTGGCCAGTTCGACCCGCGACCGATCAGTGTTTCTGGTGGGGGTTCACCGGCTGCTGGCGAGCCTGATCGACGCCGAGAACTTCTATCTCGCGCTGTATGACCCGTACAGCGGCAAGATTGACTACCCGTATTACGTCGACATCATCGACGTGGATGCCCTGGAGTCAGAGAACTACGAATACCTTGATCGTTCGCACCTGTCGTTGACCGGCCAGGTGTTGACCACGGGCCAGCCGTTGCTGATCGACGCCGCCGGCATTCTTGCGGCTCAGGCCGAGGGCCGTTTTTACTGCGTGGGTGATCGTCCCGAGTTCTGGATGGGCGCACCGTTGAAAAATGCCTCGGATGACGTGTTTGGCATGCTTGCCATGCAGGTCTACGAGGTTTCTCGTACCTACAGCGCTGAAGACCGCGCGCTGTTTCTGGTGGTGGCCCGCCACGTGGCCATGGCGCTGGACCGGATTCTGCACCGGGCGGACCTGGAAGAGACAGTGATGCGTCGTACCCTGGAGCTTTCGGCACTCAACGATGCCTTGAGGCAGGAGGTGGCAGACCGAGAGCGCGCCGAACATCTGCAGGGCGCGCTGTTCCAGATTGCCGAGCTGTCAAGCCAGCCTGGTGACATGGCTGAGTTGTTTCAAACCTTGCATGGCATCGTCGGTGATCTGCTGTTCGCGCAGAACTTCTACATTGCGCTGTTCGACGACGCGATCAGTGAAGTGACCTTTCCGTATTATGTCGATGAGCGGCAGACGACCTGCCCGGCGGCACGGCGCGGGTGCCGGGGCTTGACCGAGTACGTTATCCGTCAGCGTCGCCCCTGCCTGATTGACGCAGCAGACGCTGAGCGATTGTCTGCGCACGGTGAAATCGAATTGGGCCATGCGTCTGTTCGATCTTACTCCTGGCTGGGCATTCCGTTGTTCGATGGCGATGTGGTGCGTGGCGTGCTGGCGGTGCAAAGCTATACCTCGCAAGTGCGCTATACCCTGCGCGATCAGGAGCTGCTGACGTTCGTGTCGCGGCACATAGACACAGCGTTGTCGCGCCGCACGGCCGCCGAAGCGATCCATGCCGCCAACCTCAAGCTGGAAGCCCGGGTGCAGAACCGCACCCGCGAGCTCGATCACGCCAATGCCAAGTTGCAACACGAAAACTCCCACGATGCGCTGACCGGGCTACCGAATCGTACGTACCTGCAACAGCGCCTCAATCTGGCCTGGTCGCGGTTCGGCAGCGAAGGCGGGCACCTGGCAGTGATGTTCATTGACCTCGACCGCTTCAAGATGGTCAACGACAGCCTCGGCCACCATTTTGGCGACCTGCTGTTGAGGCAGGCTGCCCAGCGTTTGCGCGGTTGTCTGCGCGACACCGACATGCTGGCGCGCCTGGGGGGCGATGAGTTTTCGGTGCTCGCTCCCGAGGCGCCGCTGGACGTGGTGATCGAAATCGCCGAACGAATCCTGGTGGCGTTCGACCTGCCGTTTTTCATCAATGGCCATGAGGTTTTTTCGTCTTGCAGTATCGGTATTGTCAGCGCCGACAGTCAGTTCCATCACGAGCCAGCCGACTTGCTGCGCGATGCCGATGCGGCGATGTACCGGGTCAAGAGTGCCGGGCGCGACAGCTACGCGGTGTTCAACCAGGAAGTGCGCCGTGAAGTCTCGGATCAGGTCGAGCGTGAAGGCGCCTTGCGCAATGCGCTCAAACGCACCGATGAGCTGCTGCCGTATTTCCAGCCGATTGTCAGCGTTGAAAGTGGCGAACTGTTGGCCCTTGAAGCGCTGATCCGCTGGCATCAGCCGGGCGGCCGGGTGATCGCGCCGGGCGAGTTTTTGCCAGATGTCGAGGGTTTGCGCCTGATCGGTCGACTGGACCTGTACATGCTTAACAGCATTGCAGTGATCCTTGCACAACCCCGGCACACCCATTGGCCGCCGGTGCACGTCAATTGCTCCAGCTACAGCATGACGCGTCCGGACTTCGCCAATGATGTGCTGGCACTGTTGGCGCGGCACCGGGTCGTGCCGTCGCGGATCTGCCTGGAGTTGACCGAAGGTGCGCTGGTCGCCGAGCCGGCGATGGCCCGACGGACCATGCAGCAATTGGCCGATAACGGCATGTCAGTGGTGCTCGATGACTTCGGTGCCGGGTTTTCTTCCCTGAGCTATGTGCATCAATACCGTTTCAGCGGCTTGAAGATCGACAAGTCGTTCATCCTCGAACTGACCAGCAGCCCTCGCAGTCGCGCGATCGTCCGGGCGATTGTGCGCATGGCCGAATCGCTGGACCTCAGCGTGGTGGCCGAAGGTGTCGAGGATGAAGCGACGCTGGTCTTGCTGCGCGAAATGGGCGCCGGGCAGGCCCAGGGTTATTACTTTGCCAAGCCGATGGGGTTGGAGGCGTTGTTGGCGAGTTCGTTGATCGGGCGTTAGGACGACTCCCCCAAACGCCCCCGGATCGCCACGTCAGTTGATGCGTGGGTGCTGCTGCACCAGGTTCTTGCGCTTGGCTTCCAGCGCGGCGATTTCAGCGTCGATGTCTTCGATCTTCTGTTCAATATTGTCTTCATGCTCCTGCAGCAGCTCTTTCGCTTCCTCAATATCGGAAGCTGCCGGGGCGGCACCACGCAGGGGCTGGTTGGCGGTTTCTTTCATGGTTATGCCGGTCACCAGGCCCACCACGGCGATCACCATCAGGTAGTACGCCGGCATGTACAGGTCATTGGTGCTTTCCACCAGCCAGGCGACCAAGGTTGGAGTCAGGCCCGCGATCAGCACAGAAACGTTAAACGCACTGGCCAGTGCGCTGTAGCGGATGTGGGTGGGGAACATTGCCGGAAGAGTCGAGGCCATTACACCGATGAAGAAGTTGAGCACGACGGCGATGATCAGCAGTCCCGAAAAAATCAGCCCGAGCTTGCCGCTGTTGATCAGCATAAAGGCAGGAATGGCGAGGCAGAACAGCGCGACGCTGCCGAAGAGAATGAAGGGCCGGCGGCCAATCTTGTCGCTGATAAAGCCGATCAGGGGCTGCACGAACAACATGCCGACCATGATCGCGATGATGATCAACACGCCGTGGTTTTCGCTGTAGTGCAAGTTGTGCGACAGGTAGCTGGGCATGTAGGTGAGCAGCATGTAGTAGGTGACGTTGGTAACCGCTACTACGCCAATGCAGGTCATCAGGCTGCGCCAATGCTTGGTCGCCACTTCCTTGAACGAAACTTTCGGTCCGCGCGCCAACCCTTCACGATCGCCTTGCTCGAGCTTTTCTACATGCTGCTGAAACGCCGGGGTCTCTTCGAGTGCATTACGCAAGTAGAGCCCGATCATGCCCAGGGGCAGGGCGAGGAAGAACGGCAGGCGCCAGCCCCACGCCTGGAACTGCTCTTCGCCGATCACGGCGGAAATCAGCACCACCAGGCCTGCGCCGAGGACAAAGCCGGCGATTGAGCCGAAGTCCAGCCAACTGCCGAGAAAGCCGCGCTTGCGGTCCGGGGCATACTCGGCGACGAAGATCGAGGCGCCGGTGTATTCGCCGCCCACCGAGAAGCCTTGGGCCATCTTGGCCAGCAACAGCAGGATAGGGGCCCAGATGCCGATCGAGGCATAGGACGGAATCAGCCCGATGGCGAAGGTGCTCAGGGACATGATCACGATGGTGGCCGCCAGGACTTTCTGCCGACCATATTTGTCGCCTAATGAACCGAAGAACAAACCGCCCAGAGGACGGATCAGGAAGGGCACGGAGAAGGTGGCCAGCGCGGCGATCATCTGCACGCTGGGGGACGCGTCGGGAAAGAACACCTTGCCAAGCACATAGGCGACAAAGCCATAGACGCCGAAGTCGAACCACTCCATGGCATTGCCCAGTGCGGCGGCGGTGATCGCCTTGCGCATCTTGGCGTCGTCGACAATGGTGATGTCGTTCAACCCGATCGGATTGACGGTCTTCTTGCTTGATTTCATGCGGATTTCCCTGTCGCTGATCCATCTCGATGCCATTGTTTTAATGGCGCGCGCTCTTTGGTTCAGATACATGAGGACACTGAATAATTCACCTCCATCCGGTTTTTTGTCAGCGCTGCGCTGAGTCGGGATTAGCTGAGTCGATCACCACCCAGCGAATCACGCTGCATCGACTGCAGGTTTTTCTCGATGGTTTCGCACAGGGTTTCCATCTGGATCCGGTGTTCGCTGTTGCGGAACGGGCTTTGCAGATCGGTGCCGATGCGTTCGATGGCCAGCAGCATGAAGCCCACCACCGTCGAGGCCAGCGGGGTATACCAGCCCAGGGGCTCGACCAGCCCCACCGGCACAATCAGGCAGAACAGCGAAATAAACAGCCGTGGAAAATAGACGTAAGGGTAGGGCAGCGGCGTATTGGCAATCCGCTCCATGCCGCCCTGGCTGTTGGACAGATCAACCAGGGTCGACTCCAGCCGCGCCAGGCGAATGCTATCCAGGCGCCCGGCCTTGTATTCCTGGGCCAGCAGCGCCGCGGAACCGTTGAGGATATCGTTGGCAAAGTTATTGGTGGTGCTGCTGCGCGCGAACTCCTCGGCGGGAATAAACGCGCGTATCTCGTCCGGACAAGGCTGACCCCGCAGGTGCGCCGCCAGACAGTTCACATACGCCACATGGCGGCGCAGCAGGGTTGATTTCATCGGATTGACTTCATTACCCGGGTCATCCAGCAACGTCAGTATTTGCCGGGCAAAGCTGCGGGAGTTATTGACCATCGCCCCCCACAACGTGCGCGCTTCCCACCAGCGATTGTAGGCACTGCTGTTGCGAAAGCTGATCAGCACCACCAATGCCGAGCCCAGCAACGTCAGAGGCATCAACGGCAGGTTGATCTTGCTGTTGAGAAACAGCATGAAGTCCACGGTGACGGCGATATCCCAGAGCAGCAACCAGAACAGGGCCCAGCCCACATAGCCCATGGTCTTGATGACCAGACGGTATTTTTGATGATGGCGGCTTTCAAGCGCGGACCTCGCGGGGAGTGGTGGGCATTAATGCTCTAACTCGGACGCTGGTTGCCGGGTAAAGGTTCGGTATGGGCTGCGATCAATGATCATGAGGGGTGAATCGTTTCAGGCTGGCGCTGGCTTGTGGGGGCTTGATCGCGCACGCCATCAATGACATCCCCACCCTACAAACGTAACCTTGCCCCCTTCGCTGACCAAAACAAGACAAACAATCAGGAGTCATTGATGCAACCGATCCGTCTCGGTCTGGTGGGCTACGGCAAGATTGCCCAGGATCAACACGCCCCCGCGATCAACGCCAATCCCGCGTTCCAGTTGGTGTCTGTCGCCACGCAAGGGCAGCCCTGCGCCGGGGTTGAGAACTTTCAGTCCTTGCGCGAGCTGCTGGAAAACGGCCCGCAGGTCGATGCGATTGCGTTCTGCACACCGCCGCAAGGACGATTCGCTCTGGTGCAACAAGCGCTGGCCGCTGGCAAACACGTGCTGGTAGAAAAACCGCCGTGCGCCACGCTGGGTGAAGCGATGGCACTGGTGAATCAGGTCGAGGAACAAGGCGTCAGCGGTTTGTTCGCCTGGCATTCACGCTACGCGCCCGGCATCCAGGCGGCCCGTGACTGGCTGGCCACTCGCACCCTGCAAAGTGTGCAGATCGACTGGAAGGAAGACGTGCGCAAGTGGCACCCCGGCCAGGCATGGATCTGGCAACCCGGAGGCCTGGGTGTCTTCGATCCCGGCATCAATGCCTTGTCGATTGCCACCCATCTGCTGGCACTGCCGCTGTTTGTCGAGTCGGCCGAACTGCGCGTCCCCGGCAACTGCCAGTCGCCGATTGCCGCTTCCATCAAGATGTCTGACGCGCGCCAACTCGATGTCCGCGCCGAGTTTGATTTCGACCACGGTCATGATGAACTCTGGAGCATCGAGATTCGCTGCACCGAAGGCATCCTGCGACTGGACAACGGCGGCGCACTGTTGAGTATCGACGGGGTGCGCCAGGCGGTATCGGAGGAGGGCGAGTACGCAGCGGTGTATCGGCATTTTCAACAGCTGATTGGCGATAAAGCCAGTGACCTGGACCTCCAGCCGCTGCGACTGGTTGCCGATAGCTTTTTTGTCGGCAGTCGGGCGTCGGTTGAGCCGTTTTACGATTAGGAAAAGGGGGAGAGATTTATTTAAATCCCGGTAAATAAGTCTGTCCCCTTGTATCAATGCCGATCAGTTAAGCTAAATGCGATCTGTAGCAGCTGGCGAAGCCTGCGTTCGGTTCGGGCCGCGTTCGGACGAAGCAGTCTAAATCCTGCACACGAGGTTTGCCTGAAAGAACCGGGGGATGAAGCAGGCGTCTGGCACGCCGTTGGTTTTGGTGGTCATGGCATGGCGCCCACGACGGTGGCGGGTGAGGTTCTGGCTGACGCTATCGCCAGGTCCATTCCGATTCCCGACGGTTTCCGCAAGTTCGGGTTGACCCGTACTTTTGGTCTGGCCGGCCTGGTCGCCGCGCAAATGACCTATACCGCATGCCAGGCGCGAGATGCTTTCGACGCTCTGCGCCTTAACAAGTAACGGCTACGTTAGTAATGCTATCGGCGACACGACCTGTTTCGACGACCAAGCAGGTCAATGCCTCTGTCTGCCGTCGTGCTTCCTGCCAGCTGTCGCAAGCAATGACAGCTCATTCCTGAAACGGCCCGTCGTCCGGGGCGCCGCCACCGACAGCCGGAACACCCTCCACGTTATTGCCGAGTTGATTCAGGGATGTTCAAAACCTGATTCAGTAGCGGCGAGGGGTGACGCGTGAACCAGCGGCTCGCCAGTTCATAGGCGTGGGCCAATTGCAGTACGGCAAAATCAGCCTGGTGCCGACCGATGATCTGCATGCCCATTGGAAGCCCGTTCTCGTTGAAACCCACTTGAACATTGGCCACCGGACAACCCGATAGCGAGCCCGGGATCACCACTTCCATCCAGCGGTGATAAGTGTCCATGGCGATACCTTCAATGGAGGCCGGCCAGGGGATATTTTTGTCGAACGGGAAGACCTGAGCGCTCGGCAGCAGCAGGTAGTCGAAGCGTTCGAATAACCGGGAAATGGCCCGGTACCAGTTACTGCGCACGACCGAAGCGGAAAAAACTTCGCTGGCGGACAGTTTCAGGCCGTTTTCGACTTCCCAGCAGGCTTCCGGTTTCAACAGCTGGCGCTTTTTCGGGTCGGCATAAATTGGCCCCAGAGAACCCGCCACCGTCCAGTGGCGCAAGGTTCGCCAACTGCTCCACAGTTGTTGCGGGGCGAATTCGGGTTGTACCGATTCGATGTGGCAACCCAGGCTTTCGAAATCGGCAAAGGCCTTTTCGCACAGCGAAAGAATGCCGTTTTCCATTGGCAGGTAGCCGTTGAAGTCGCCTAGCCAGCCAATACGAGTGCCTTTGAAGTCGCGTTCCAACGGTGCCGCGAAGGCACTGCCAGGTTCGGCGATGGACAGCGGCGCGCGGGCATCAGCGCCCGCCTGTACCGACAAGAGTAAGGCCGCATCGCGCACGCTACGGCCCATCGGCCCTTCGTAACCGAGCTGGTCGAAAAACAGATCGGCACCGTCGTCGAACGGCACACGGCCCTGGGATGGTCGGAACCCGAAGATGTTGTTGAAGGCTGCCGGATTACGCAGCGAGCCCATCATGTCGCTGCCATCGGCCACTGGTACCAAGTGCATGGCCAATGCGGCCGCCGCGCCGCCGCTACTGCCGCCTGCCGTCTTGCTCGGGTCGAAGGCACAGGCGGTAGCGCCGAACAACGGGTTGTAGCTTTGCGAGCCAAGACCGAATTCCGGGGTGTTGGTCTTGCCAATAATGATCGCGCCGGCGGCCTTGATCCGTTCCACCATGATGCCGTCGCGTTCCGGGACAAAATCCTTGAACAGCGGTGAACCCAGGGTGGTGCGAATGCCGCGGGTCAGGGACAAGTCCTTGATGGCGTGGGGCAAGCCATGCATCCAGCCAAGGTACTCGCCACGGGCCAGCTCGGCATCGCGCACGTCGGCCTGGGCCAGCAGGTCGTCCGGTGCTTGCAGGCTGATCAACGCATTGACACGAGGATTGAAACGCTCGATATGGTCAAGGTAAGCCTGCATCACTTCCCGGCAGGAAACCTGGCGCAGGCGGATACGTTCGGCGAGCTCGTGGGCCTGTAGCAGGACCAGTTCGCTGAGGGTGTTGGAAGTCATTGCACGCTGCCTTTCAGACGGCTGGAGAAACACCCCGTCGCCGTGACGGGGCGGTAAAAAATCAACGCATCAGGTTGGTCCACAAACGGTCGGCCAGGCGGATCGCACCTTCACCGCAGGTTTTGCTGAACACCACCTGCGTCCCTTGCGGAATGTGTAACTCCGGTGCGTCCTTCAGACCGGCGTCGAGGAACGGCTCCACCCCCTTGATCGGGCTCTGGTGCTTGAGAAAGTTCTGAGTCATCGCGGCGTTTTCAGGCTGGCTCAGAAACGCGATAAACGCCTTGGCGTTCGCCGGGTTCTTGCTGCCTGTCGGGATGACCATGTTATCGACCCAGGCCAGCACGCCTTCTTTCGGGTACAGGTATTTCAGGCTGGGTTTCATTTCCCGGGCGCGCATCGACGAGCCACCCCAGAACATCGACATGTCGACTTCACCGGAGGCAAGGTTTTCGCGGATCGAGCCGGCCTTGGAGCTGTAGGTCTTGACGAAGGGCTTCTGCGCCTTGAGCAGGGTTAGCACTTGCTGTATCTGCTTGGGGTCTTCACTGCAGAGCGGGATATTCAGGTACAGGCTGGCCATGTCGATGACGTCGCTGACCGAATCCAGCATGTTGATGCGTCCCTGCAATTCGGCCGGCGGCTCGTAAAGCACCTTGTAGCTGTCGGTCGGCCCCTTGTAGCGCCCGGCGTCGAGCACCACGCTGGTGGTGCCCCAGATGAAAGGTACGGAATAGGCGCCTTCCGGGTCCCAGGTGGGCTTTTTCAGGTTATCGACGATGTTCGCATAGTAGGGCTCATTGATCGGGTCGAAGCGTTCCAGCAAATGTTCCTTGATCAGGATCGGGACGAACTGGTGCGACGGAATCGCCACGTCATAGCCGGTACCTCCTTGCTTGAGTTTGGCCAGCAGCGTTTCGTTGGAATCGTAGGAGTCTACGGTGACTTCGATCCCGGTTTGCTTCTGGAACCTGGCGAGGATTTCCGGCGAAAAGTAACCGCTCCAGCTCACCACGTTGAGTTTTTCCGCGGCCTGAACGCTGCCGGCAAACGCCAGCGGCAAGGTCAGTAACAACGAGGTGCCGATGCTTGTAATCAACTTGCTCATGCTTTTTCCCCACAGTACGTAGAAAGGTTCAGGCGTTCTTTTTGCTCAACAGATAGGAGAGGCTGACGAACAGCACCGAGACGCCCAGGATCAGGGTCGAAACGGCGTTGACGTCGGGTGTCACGCCCATGCGTAACAGGCCGAAGATGAAAATCGGCAAGGTGGTGGTGCCCGCCTGGGAGACCATCATCGAGATCACGAAGTTATCCAGCGAAACGATGAAGGCCAGCATCAATCCCGAGATAATCCCGGGCATCAGCAGCGGCAACGTGACCTTGCGAAAGGTCCGCCAAGGGCCGGCGTAGAGGTCGGCCGAGGCTTGCTCCAGCGACAGGTCCATGTCATTGAGCCGGGCGCGAATCGGCAGGTAGGCAAAAGGGATACAGAACACGGTATGAGCGATGATCAAGTTGCCGTAGCCCAGTGACAGGCCAAGGGTGGAGAACAGGGCGAGCGTGGCGACACCGACCACGATTTCCGGCAGCACCAGAGGCAGCATGATCGCGCCCATCGACAGTTGAAGGCCTTTGAACCTGGCGCCTCGCGACGTACCGAGGGCGGCGAGGGTCGCGATGGCCGTGGCCACGACGCTTGCGCAGACGGCAATCAAAAGACTGTTGCCGGCCGCCTGGCGCAGTGCCTGATTGGCGAACGCTGCGCGATACCAGTCGAGGCTGAACCCGGTCCACACGGTCGCGGACTGGTTGGCGTTGAAGGAGAACACCACCAGCACCACGATCGGCGCATAGAGGTACAGATAGAACAGAAAACTGAAGCCGCCGAACCCGGGAAGTCCTGCACACTCAACCCGTTTCGTTTAAATAAACGCAGCATCATGCACCTCCCTTGGCGATGCGCTGGCGCTCGGCGCGCAAGGCATACACGGTCAGCACCAGCATCACCGCCGCCATCAGCACCAGCGAAAGGGCCGCACCGAATGGCCAGTTACGCGCATCACTGAACTGCCTGAAGATGAGGTTGCCGAGCATCATTCGAGTCCCTCCGCCCAACAATTCCGGGGCAATCATCGCTCCGAGGCAGGGCACGAACGTCAGGATGGCGCCGGCCAGAATCCCCGGTTTGGCGATCGGCAGTACCACTTTGAGCAAGGTGCGCAGGCGCCCGGCGTAGAGGTCCTGAGCGGCTTCCAGCAAGCGCGTGTCGATTTTTTCCAGGGTGGCGTAGATCGGCAGCACGACGAAGGGCGCGTAGGTATAAACCAGGCCCAACAGCACCGCGCCGTCGGTGTAGAGCATTTGCAGCGGCTGGTCGATGAGGCCGAGGCCCACCAGGCTGTTGTTGATCACCCCGGTATTGCGCAGGAGCAGAATCCAGGCATAGGTGCGGATCAACAGGTTGGCCCAGAACGGCACGGTGATCAGGAAAATCAGCAAACCGCGCCGATGCGCCGGTTGCATGGCCAGCCACACCGCCACCGGAAAACCGATCAGCAGCGTGATCAGGGTGGTCAGTCCGGCGATGCCGATAGAGCGCAAAGCGATCATCAGGTAGGCGTCGGTAAAGGCCAGGCTGTCATCCAGTTGCCGTTCGAATAGCAGCGATGTGTAGGCTTCACTGCTCAAGACCTTGTTCACCCCGCCGTAGGGGTTGGCCTCCATCAGCGAATAGCCGATGACGATCAGGATGGGCACGATCAGGAACAGGCTGATGGCGACCAGCGCGGGGCTGACGCCGAGGAAGCTCTGGAACGCCCGGCGGCGCTCCAGGGTATGGGCGATCGGTAAAGCGTGCATGGCAAATCCTCGTGCTCAATCGTGCAGGACGCTGGCGCTGCCGCGGTCGAACAACAGACCGGCTTGACTGCCCACGGCGAAGCGCAGGTTCGGGTCGACGCTGTTGGGGGTGCGCACGGTGAGGCGCGAACCGTCGCTCAGGCTGACTTGATATTGCAGGTCGGTGCCGAGGTAGATTTGTGCATCGATGCGGCACGGCAGCGCCTGCTCGGTGCTGGCAGGGACCAGATGCAGGCGTTCGGGACGCACCGACAACGTCACCGTGGCGCCGACCCGAACGTCGCTGCAAGGTTGCGCGGGCAGCGGGTGGCCGGCAGGCCCGGCGAACCACGCCAGGCCCGCTTCGACACGCGTGACGGTGCTTTCAATGAAGTTCGTTTCGCCGATGAAATCCGCCACAAAGCGATTACGCGGACGTTCGTAGATGTCTTCCGGGCGGCCGACTTGTTGCACTTCACCTTCCGACAACACGGCGATGCGGTCGGACATGGTCAGGGCTTCTTCCTGGTCGTGCGTGACAAAGATGAAGGTGATGCCGGTCTTGGCCTGGATGGTTTTCAGTTCCTCGCGCATGGCCTGGCGCAACTTGAGGTCCAATGCCGACAGCGGTTCGTCCAGCAGTAGCACCTTGGGATGCGGCGCCAGGGCGCGGGCCAGGGCGACACGCTGTTGCTGGCCGCCAGACAGTTGTGCCGGTTTGCGCGTGGCGAACCGTTCCATCTGTACCAGGGCGAGCATCTCGCGCACTCGGTCGGTGATTTGGCCTTTTTCAGGACTTTGCCCATCGGCTGTGATTCGAGGCCGAAGGCCAGGTTTTCAGCGATGGTCATGTGCGGGAACAGCGCGTAATGCTGGAACACGGTGTTGACCGGCCGTTCGAATGGCGGGCGGTCGGCGATGTTCTCGCCGTAGAGCAAAATCTCGCCCTCGGTCGGGAATTCGAACCCGGCGATCATCCGTAAAAGCGTGGTTTTACCGCAGCCGGACGGGCCGAGGAGGGTGAAGAATTCGTTGTCGTGAATGTCCAGGTCGATGCTTTTCAGCGCCACCGGGCCAGAGTGTGGATCACCGTAGACTTTGCGCACCGAGCGGATAGACACCGCCAGCGTTTGCAGCGAATGCAGGGCATTCATGCGTTACCTCCGATTCCCCCACCGCCTGCGGATGTGCTGTGGACAGCAATGCCGACGGGCCATGGATATTGTTTTTTTGGGCAGGATCGAAATGCGTTCGGTTTTTTTATTGTGCTGTCGGGTCGATTATCAGTGAGCGGTTGCGGGAGCGAAACTTCAGTTTTAACATAGCTGCTGTTAAATAATTTAATAGCCAGGGGCGTCGACAGCCATGCCGGATGACCGTTTGCCGCCACTCAACGCGGTGCGTGCCTTTGATGCCGCCGCCCGGTTGGGCAGCTACGTCGAAGCCTCGAAAGCCTTGCACGTGACCCAGCCCGCCATCGGTCGGCACGTGAAGTTGCTGGAGGAGTGGTTGGGCATCCAACTGTTCGAACGCACGTCTCGCGGGGTCACCCTGACGTCGGCGGGGGAGAAGTACCACCGCAAGATTTCAGCAGCGTTGCAGCTCATCATCGAAGCCGGCAAAGAGGCACGGCCCAAGGCTGCCGAACGCTGGCTGCGGATCATGGTGGTGCCGGGGTTCGCCAAGCGCTGGCTGATGCCGCGCATTGAAGCGATGCGTCACTTGCGGCCGGGCTTGAAGTTCGCCATCGAGCCCAACTCCACCTTCACCGAGGTGGATGGCAAGAACACCGACCTCGGGATTGTCTACGGCATGGACGGGGAGTACGCGCATTCCCGCGCAACCCTTATCTGTCCGCGAGTCTTTCCGATCTGCACCCCGGCTTACCTGGCCAGTATCGATCCCATCGAATGTCCTGCCGATCTGGTGAAACACAACCTGATCCATGTCGATGACGGCGAATGGTGGAACCTGTGGTTCACCGCTCACGGCCTGAATTTTCACCTGAATTCGGACCTGCTTTACGTCAACAACGATCACGCGCTGTCGGTGGCCGAGAGTGGGCAGGGCATTGCACTGGCCAACGAAGTGCTGGTGCGCGAAGAACTCGATGCCGGTCGTCTGGTGCTGGCGCTGGACGCGCAGGTGAAGCTCGAAAGCTATCGGGTGCTCACGCCGTCCGCCGAACTGTCGGCGGACGTGGCGTGGTTTATCCAATGGTTGCAGAGCGAGTTGGAAATAGAGTTTGGAGCCTGAACCGGCTCTAAAAATCAGCGGTTCGAGGCTCCAGCCAATCCATCATTCAAACCCGTTCCAGGGCCTGGGCCAAATCAGCGCGCAAATCCTCGACATCCTCAACCCCCACCGACAACCGCACCAACCCGTCGCCAATCCCCAACTGCGCACGGGTTTGTGCCGGAATGCTCGCGTGAGTCATGATCGCCGGATGCTCGATCAGGCTTTCCACGCCGCCCAGGCTTTCAGCCAAAGCGAAGATCTTCACGGTCTCAAGGAAGCGCTTGGCGCCGGCCAGGTCGGTGTTCAGGTCGACAGAAATCATCCCGCCAAAACCACGCATTTGCCGGCGTGCCAGTTCATGTTGCGGGTGAGAGGGCAGGCCAGGGTAGTAGACCCGTGACACTTGCGGCTGACGCTCCAGCCATTGCGCCAGTTCCAGTGCATTGCTGCAGTGGCGTTCCATGCGCAGGGCCAGGGTTTTCACGCCGCGCAGGGTGAGGAAGGCGTCGAACGGCCCGGCGATCGCACCGACCGAGTTTTGCAGGAAACCCAGGCGCTCGGCCAGTTCCGGGTTCTGCCCGACGATGACGATGCCGCCGATCACGTCGGAGTGGCCGTTCAGGTATTTGGTGGTCGAGTGCACGACGATGTCGAAACCCAGCTCCAGCGGACGCTGGATCCACGGGCTGGCGAAGGTGTTGTCGGCCACGCAGATGATGCCGCGGGCGCGGCAGACACGGGCGATAGCGCTGAGGTCGGTGAGGCTCAGCAACGGGTTGCTCGGCGTCTCGACCCAGACCATCCGCGTGTCGGCCTGCAACGAGGCTTCGAAGGCCGCCAGGTCGGTCAGGTCGACGAAGCTGAAGCGATGCCCGGCGCTGCGTTGGCGCACCTTGTCGAACAGGCGAAACGTACCGCCGTACAAGTCATTGCCGGAGACGATGTGCGAGCCGGCGTCGAGCAGTTCGAGCACCGTGGAAATCGCCGCCAGCCCGGAGGCGAAAGCGAACGCCTGGCTGCCGCCCTCAAGGTCGGCGACGCAACGCTCCAGGGCAAACCGCGTCGGGTTGTGCGAGCGCCCGTAGTCGAGGCCCTTGTGCACGCCGGGGCTCTGCTGCAAGTAGGTCGAGTTGGCGTAAATCGGCGGCATCAGCGCTCCGGTGGAAGGGTCCGGCACCTGCCCGGCGTGGATCACGCGGGTGGCAAAGGCCTGTGGTGCACCGGTTTCATCATGCTGACTCATGCAAGGGATCTCCGTAAGTGATTGAGCAGGTCGACGCGGGTAATCAGGCCGTGGAAGCCCGAGGCGTCGGCAATGATTGCGATCAGGCCCCGGCCGAGCTCGGCTTGCAGTTCAGCCAGACTCGCGCCCGGAAGCAGGGTTTGCAGCTTATCGGTCATGGCGCTGGCCACGGTCAGGCGAAAGTGCGAGGCGTCTTGCTGCATGCCGAGCAGAATGTCGGACTCATCGATCACACCGACCAGGCGCTTGCCGTCCACCAGCACCGGCAGTTGCGAGACATCCGCCAGACGCATGCGCTGGAAGGCCGTGAGCAGGGTGTCGTCCGGGCCGACGCTGATCACCCGGCCATCCTCGAAGCGTCGGGCGATCAGGTCGCGCAGGTCGCCGTAGCGTTTGTATTTCAGCAGGCCCTGATCGTTCATCCATTGGTCGTTGTAGACCTTGGACAGGTAACGGGTACCGGTGTCGCAGACGAAACTGACGACCCGCTTCGGCTCGGTTTGCTCGCGGCAGTAACGCAGCGCCGCCGCCAGCAAAGTGCCGGTCGAGGAACCGCCGAGAATGCCTTCGGCGCGCAACAGCTGGCGGGCGTGATCGAAGCTTTCTTCGTCGCTGATCGAGTAGGCGTGGCGCACACTGGAGAGGTCGGTAATCGACGGAATAAAGTCTTCGCCAATGCCTTCCACCGCCCAGGAACCAGGCTTGCCGAGGGTGCCGCTGCGGCTGTATTCAGCCATCACCGAACCCACCGGATCGGCCAGCACCATTTCCAGGTTCTGGTTGCACGCGCTTGAAGAAACGGGTGAGCCCGGTCAGCGTGCCGGCCGAGCCGACGCCGACGACGATGGCATCCAGGTCATGCTGGGTCTGGGCCCAGATCTCCGGCGCGGTGCTGCACTCATGGGCCAGTGGGTTGGCCGGGTTGTTGAACTGATCCGCGAAGAACGCGTCGGGAATTTCCTGTGCCAGTCGCGCCGCCACGTCCTGGTAATACTCGGGATGGCCCTTGCCGACGTCCGAGCGGGTGATATGCACTTCGGCGCCCATGGCCTTGAGGTGCAAGACCTTCTCGGTGGACATCTTGTCCGGCACCACCAACACCACCCGATAACCCTTGGCACGGCCGACCAGCGCCAGGCCCAGGCCGGTGTTGCCGGCGGTGGCCTCGACGATCGTGCCGCCGGGTCGCAAGCGCCCGTCGCGCTCGGCGGCGTCGATCATCGCCAGGCCGATCCGGTCCTTGATCGAACCGCCGGGGTTCTGCGATTCGAGCTTGAGAAACAGCGTGCACGGCCCGGTATCAAAGCGACTGACACGCACCAGCGGCGTATTGCCGATCAGTTCAAGCACGGCCGGGCGGGAATTGTTTGGCATGTTGTCACCTCCTGTGAATGTGCACTGGGTGGACAGCGACTGACGGTGAGTTTACGCACGACATTCGCCTACAAGATCTCGCTAAGACCATAGGCCTGGATGGCGTTAGCCGCAACCTTGTCGACAGGCCCTTCATGAGTGACACCAGCCCCGATCAAGCTATGCAGAATGCCGGTCGCCTGACGAAGGCCGGCGCTGCAATGCTACGGGTGGAATGCCTGCCGAGCCCGTTGGCCGAACAGATCAGTCAAGCCGTGCGCATGCCGGTCATTGGCATCGGCGCGGGAGCGGGGACCGGTGGTCAGGTGCTGGTGCTGCACGACATGCCGGGTTGTCCCTGGCCGGGCGCAGACCCAGGTTTGTGGGTAATTCATGTCGGGGCAGGGGAGTATCCAGTCGGCGCTGGAGGCGAATATGGCGGCGGTGAAGGGTGGGGGATTTCCGGCGCAGAGCATGGCTATTTCGGTTTGAGGCGGCTGGTGGAGGGGCCATCCTTTTAGCCCCTCCGGCTGAAGCATTTGGCTAGTTCCCGTCTGCGACCTCGCGTTCTATGGCGTCGGTTTTTTCTTGAGCTCCTCAATTTCCTGCTCTTTGGTCCTGATCGAAGAGGGCGTAAACACTTCATCTACCCCTGCGGTCGGACCCTCCTGATCCTCAAGGTCCCGTTCCACCACATTGACCGGTTTGCCCGAAGCATCGGTAGCCTGGCCGTTTGACGTTGAATCGGCGTTGTTGACATCATCGTTATTCATCGCACTTACCTCCATTGACCTAATCGTTGGATACAGCGGCAGGGCGCGAGTTCGAGATATTTTCCGGCGGTCTTGCCAGGGGGCGTTCTCAATTAGTTTTCCCGCCGTGTTGTTGCCTTAAAGCGGGCCAGGCAAGGCGCAGGCCGCTGGGAATGGTTGTTCCCTTTCCAAGGCCTGCAACGCAGGCTGGCCCGCTTTAAGGCACAACCCGAAGGGCCGGGCCTGCTGTTGTGCAGGGCTGCGTTGCTCGAAGCTTATTTGGAATGATCAAACCACGCTTCTCGCGCCTTGCCCTGCACAACAGCAGACCCGGCGCGGCGTGAAAACTAATTGAGAACGCCCCCTAGAGGTCGCTGTCGCTCGGAAAAACCAGCGCTCCATTCAACCATTCCTGATTCATCGTCTGCGCATCCCCCAGGTAATCAAGCAACCAGGCCATCGCCGGTGACAGCTTGTTCTGGTTCCACGCCACGCAGGATGGGCTGGCGGCGAAGGGCCGTTGCAGGTTCAGGGCCACCAGCTCGCCTTGCTCGATGAGCGGGCGCACCAAGTGCGCCGGCGCCATGCCCACGCACAAACCTTCGCGCAGACAATCCAGGGCCGAGGCCCAGTTCGGCACCACCAGCCGACGTTGATTGTTCAGCGACCAGGTGTCGCGTTTTGGTAAGTGGCGTGAGGTGTCGTTCATGCACAGCGCGGGGTAGGGGCGCAATTGATCGTCATCCAGCGCACCGCTCAATGCCGCCAACGGATGCCGGGCGCTGGCCACGCACAACCAGTCCAGCAGGCCCATGTCGCGAAAACTGTAATGACTGGCCACCGGCACCGCACTGGTGGCGCCGATCACGATGTCGGTGCGCTCATCGGCGAGGGCGTCCCACACGCCGTTGAACACCTCGTAGCCGAGCAGCAACTCGACGTCGGGAAACTGTTTATAAAAGTCCAACACCAGTTGCCGGCAACGCTCCTGTTTGACGATCGCATCGACCGCCACTCTCAACTGGCCGCTCCAGCCGTTGGCCGCTTGCTGGCACAGACGGCGGGTGTCGAGCATGGTTTTCATCACCCCGCGAGCCTGCTCGATAAAGAGCTTGCCGGCCGCTGTCAGCTCGACATCGCGATGCCGCCGCACAAACAACGGCACGGCCAGCCATTGTTCCAGTTGGCGCACGGTGTAGCTGACGGCCGAAGGTACGCGATGCAGTTCCTGGGCCGCCGCACTGAAACTGCCGTGCCGGGCCACGGCATCAACCACATCCAGGGAATATTCAGACCACATTCAACTGCCTTCAAAAATATTGATAAGAGCGTTCAATTATTAACGCTTCACATGAAAATCTCACCATTCATAATGGCACGCTGCTAACAAATTATTTGATTGAAGATTCAGTTAGGGCGTTGATGAAAAATTCTTTTGGTTTCACGGGTTACCTGGTTGGGCTGAGCGTACTCGGCTATCTGGGCATGGACATGTATTTACCGGCGTTCGGCGCCCTCGGCGGCGACCTGCACTTGTCGGCTGGCGCGGTCGGGGCGAGCCTGAGCATCTTCCTCGCCGGGTTTGCCGTCGGGCAACTGTTGTGGGGGCCGCTGTCGGACCGCATCGGCCGCAAACCGGTGTTGTTGATGGGCCTGAGCCTGTTTGCGCTGGGCTGCCTGGGCATGTTCTGGGTCGAGACCGACGTGCAACTGTGGGCACTGCGCTTTATCCAGGCCGTCGGCGTGTGTTCGGCGGCGGTCAGTTGGCAAGCGCTGGTGATCGACCGCTACCCGGCACAACAAGCCAATCGCCTGTTCGCCGCGATCATCCCGCTGATGTCCCTGTCACCCGCACTCGCGCCACTGCTGGGCGCGCTGCTGCTCAATCACTGGGGCTGGCAGGCAATCTTTGCCGTGCTGGTCGGCATCAGCGTCGCCTTGCTGGTACCCACCGCGCTGCTCAAAGCCACGCCGAAACGCCTGACCGCCAACGGCGAACGCCCCCGCATCAGTTTCGGACAACTGCTCAAATCCAGCGCATTCAGCGGCAACGTCTTGATCTACGCCGCCTGCTCAGCCAGCTTCTTCGCCTGGCTCACCGCTTCACCCTTCATCCTCGGCGGCATGGGCTACAGCCCCAGCGACATCGGCCTGAGCTACGCACTGCCAACGATAGGATTCCTGATCGGCGGCTTCAGTTGCCGCAGCCTGCTGCAACGGATCAGCGGCAAAACCATGCTGCCGTGGCTGATCCTCGCCTATTGCATCAGCATGGTCGCGCTGTACCTGGTGGCAACATTGACCACACCGACCCTGACCACACTGCTGATCCCGTTCTGCCTGCTGGGATTGGTCAACGGCGCGAGTTTCCCGATCATCGTCACCCATGCACTAATGCCATTCCCGGAAAACTCCGGCAAAGCGGCGGCGTTGCAGAACGCGCTGCAACTGGGGATGTGCTTTGGCGCCAGTTTGCTGGTGTCGTCGTGGGTTGAGCAGCCGTTGCAGATCGCGGTAGTTGTGATGCTGGGGACCGTGCCATTGGCAGTATTGGGATATTGGATTCAGCGGAGTAAGCAGGCCGAGGCTGAACGCTTTGGGCAAGCCAAAAGCTAAATCAGCTCATCTCGCATCCCCCCCGTAGGAGCTGCCGAAGGCTGCGATCTTTTGATCTTCAAC
>NZ_JAEKEZ010000038.1:0-365412 GCF_016650815.1 Pseudomonas sp. TH31
TCTGTTGAAAAAGTCGAATTTTCAGATCGCCTGAACTCAGGCACGACCACCACTGGAGAGCCTACTCACCACATTGAGTGGTTTTTCGGCCCTTCGGTGACCTTTGCTGCTCTGTTATTGGGTTAATTTGAGGTTTTTTGCTTGGTGCAGGCGCACCTATCCCGTGACTGGTGGCCCTTGAGATGAAAATTTGGCCAGCCGTCGCAGGTTCTGCACCGCAGCGGCCAGCGTGAATTCATCAGTCGCGCCACTCATGCCACGTAGTCTCAGGCGATCCAATTTCAGGATGCGCTTGAGGTGGGCAAACAACATTTCGACCTTTTTACGTTCGTGGCGAGAGCGCTGATACGCCGGCGTTGATGCAATGCGCCGAGCCACATCGCGAGCGGCTTCATGGACGCTGCGAGCGATCTTTCGGAACGCAGTGTTCGGGCAGCACTTGGCTTTCATCGGACACGTAGCGCAGTCGGTCTGCCGGGATCGGAAGATGATGGTGTTGGCTTTGGTGACGTGTGAGCGCTCATTCTTGAAGGCTCGCCATTCGCTGCGCAATGGGTTGCCGGCCGGGCAGCGGTATTCCTCGGCCTCTTCATTCCAGTGGAAATCGTTGCTCGAAAAACTGTCGTTCTTGCGCTCGGTTTTGTCCCACACCGGCACATGCGGCTCGATGTCTTTTTCCTCCACCATCCAGGCCAGCATCGGCGCTGTGCCGTAAGCGGTGTCGCCAATGAGGCGCTCTGGCTTGATGTCGAACTGCGCTTCGACCCGATCGATCATCGTCTTGGTGCTCTCGACTTCTGCGGTTCGATGAGCCGGTGTGGGTTCCACATCCATGATCACGCCGTGCTCGGTATCGATCAGATAATTCGTGGAGCAAGCGTAGAAAGCTGGGCCGCCTGGAGCAGCGGTCCAGCGGGCCTGAGGATCCGTCAGCGACAGGCGCTTCGGTAGCGTTTCGGCCAAAGCTTCTTCATCGAGGGCTTCAAGGTACTCACGCACGGCGCGGGTGCTCAGGGCCGGATCGCTCCAGTTGACCGGTTCATCTCCCGGTACACCGCGCTGCCGACTCGCATCCGCTTTGATGATGCTGGCGTCCACGGCAAAGCCTTCGCCCTTGACCAGACCGGCGTCCATGCAGCGACGCAGCACTTCATTGAACAACCAGCGAAACAGATCACTGTCCCGAAAACGGCCGTGTCGATTTTTGGAAAACGTCGAGTGATTGGGTACTTCATCCTCAAGGCTCAACCGGCAGAACCAGCGATACGCCAGGTTCAAATGGGCCTCTTCGCACAACCGCCGCTCGGAGCGAATGCCATAGCAATAACCCACGACCAGCATGCGGATCATCAGTTCAGGATCAATTGAAGGGCGCCCAATCGGGCTATAGAAATCGGTGAGATAATGGCGCAGGTCGCCCAGATCGAGACACCGATCAATGCTGCGCAGAAGGTGAGTGGCTGGAATGTGATCTTCAAGGTTGAACGAGTAAAACAGCCGCTCCTGCCCACTCGATAACTGTCCCATCATGCTGCGTACTTCCCCGCTGGCCAATGCAGAGATTTTGCCGCAGGCCAGGCAGGGGAGCTACTTTTTCAACAGAATCGGTCGGTTGCTGCACTTCTCGACCGGTTGAATCCACAGCCGAAACCAGACATTCCTAACGCTAACCAATTCCTCGAAATCTGAACGCATTGATCCCAGTCCCCTAGCGTAGAATTCCCCAAGCGCCAGCCCAACCCGAGACGGAGCCTCAATGCAAACCCCCACTCAACCCAACCCCCTCTGGAAAACCTACCTCCTTTTCCTGGCCCCCATGGTCCTCTCCAACTTCCTCCAATCCATGTCGGGCACCATCAACAGCATCTACATCGGCCAAATGCTCGGCACCCAGGCCCTGGCGGCCGTCTCGGGCATGTTCCCCATCGTCTTCTTCTTCATCGCCCTGGTGATCGGTCTCGGCGCGGGGGCGGGGGTGCTTATCGGCCAGGCTTGGGGCGCTCGCGAGCCGCACATGGTGAAAGCCATCGCCGCGACAACCTTGCTGTTGGGCGCAATGATCGGTCTGGTCGCCGCTGTGTTGGGCACTACGTTTGCACGGCCAGCCTTGCAGGGTTTGGGTACTCCGGCGGATGTGTTGGACGACGCAGTGTCCTACGCTCACGTGATGATGTGGATCATGCCGTCGCTGCTGGTCTACGTGCTGTTCACCCAACTCCTGCGCGGGGTCAGCGATACCCTTTCGCCATTGATCGCCTTGCTGGTATCAACGTCAATCGGTCTGGCGCTGACACCCGCGTTAATAAAGGGTTGGCTGGGCTTTGCGCCGATGGGGATCCAGAGCGCAGCGTTCGCCGGGTTGGCGGGTAACTTGTCGGCGATGAGTTGGCTGGCGTGGCGGTTGATTCGCAAGGGGCATCCGTTGGCGCCGGATCGGGAGATGTTTGCGGCGATGCGGTTGGACTCGGCGATTCTCGGCAAGGTGTTGCGCATCGGCTTGCCGACCGGGTTGCAGATGGTGGTGTTGTCAGCGTCGGAGTTGGTGATCCTGGCGTTGGTGAATCAGCACGGTTCGCAGGCGACGGCGGCGTATGGGGCGGTGACGCAGATTGTGAATTATGTGCAGTTTCCGGCGTTGTCGATTGCGATCACCGCATCGATTCTTGGGGCGCAGGCGATTGGGGCAGGGCGGTTGGAGCGGATTACGCCGATTTTGCGCACGGGGCTTTTGATCAACGTGTGTTTGACCGGTGGCTTGGTGTTGCTCGGGTATTTGTTGTCGCACTGGTTGCTGGGGTTGTTCCTCACCGAGGACTCCACTCGGGTGATGGCCGAGCATTTGTTGCACATCATGCTGTGGAGCCTGTTGGTGTTTGGTTTCCAGGCGATTATCGGCGGGATCATGCGGGCCAGCGGCACGGTGTTGGTGCCGATGCTGATTTCGATTGTGTGCGTGGTGGGGGTGCAGTTGCCGGTGGCGTATCTGCTGGATGCGCGGTTTGGGTTGCAGGGTGTGTGGATGGCGTTTCCGGTGGCGTATCTGGGGATGCTGGCGTTGCAGACGATTTACTACAAGTTCGTTTGGCAGCATCAGAAGATTGAGCGGTTGGTGTAGCGGTGGGGGATGTGTTCGCTTGAGGGATCTGGCGTAAAGATGGGCGCCAAGATCGCAGCCTTCGGCGGCGCCCATAGGGGATGCATTTCAACGTAGGAGCTGCCGAAGGCTGCGATCTTTTGATCTTAGGGTTTGATGTCGGCAGCCAAGATCGCAGCCTTCGGCAGCTCCTACAGGGGGGGCATTTCAACGTAGGAGCTGCGGTTCAACGTAGGAGCTGCCGAAGGCTGCGATCTTTTGATCTTGCGTTTTATATCGGGCAGCCAAGCCTTCGGCGGCGGCCACAGGCGCGTAGGAGCTGCCGGAGGCTGCGATTTTTTGATCTTGTGCGTTTGATATCAGGCAGCCAAGATCGCAGCCTTCGGCAGCTCCTACAGGGGGCTTTCAACGTAGGAGCTGCGGTTCAACGTAGGAGCTGCCGGAGCTGCGATCTTTTGATCTTGCGTTTTATATCGGGCAGCCAAGCCTTCGGCGGCGCCCACAGGCGCGTAGGAGCTGCCGGAGGCTGCGATTTTTTGATCTTAGGGTTTGATGTCGGCAGCCAAGATCGCAGCCTTCGGCAGCTCCTACAGGGGGCATTTCAACGTAGGAGCTGCGGTTCAACGTAGGAGCTGCCGGAGGCTGCGATCTTTTGATCTTAGGCGTTTGATATCGGCAGCGTTTTCAAACCTTCGGGCGTTTGAATATGCGCCACCAAATACGGCGCTGAAGCCGCTCCCAAAGCATGAAGACGAACCACCCCGGAAAAGTTGATCGCAGTCAGCAATGCCTGAACCTTCTCCGGATCAGGGTCAAACACAGCCAGCGCCACCAGCGAACACCCTTGATCAACCATAACGCTCGCAGGATGGGGCGTTTGCTCCCATTGAATCAGCGTCGGCGCTGACCCGTTCAGCGGCAGGCTGCCGTCGGCCGGAATGGTGATCTGCCAGGACAACGAGCCTCGGGTCATGGGTTCGGCGTCACCGACGATGGCGCGGCAGGCCTCGCTCATGCCATGGATGTCGTCGGTGCGCGCGACCCACGTCGCCAAGCGTGCCGGTGCATCAACCGCCAATTGATCCATAGCGAACCAACGCGGCCGGCCCGGTGTTTGGCGGTCGGGTCGATGGCAATCACTTCCAGGTAAGTCTCCGGGCCCAGGCGCAGTAGCCGGTTGTGGGTGCCCATGCGAGGATGTGCGCCCCGGGTTCCAGCTCGACGCCCAGCACGCGGGTCACGAAGGCGCAGCCGGTGTCGAGGTCGGGGGCGACGATGGCGAGGTGATCAAGGGTGCTTTTCATGGGGAGCGCCTTCAATTTAAAACAACAGGGAAGAGCTGTTCGATGCCTGGTGCAGTGTTTGTCCGCAGAACCATTTTATTCGGCGACTGCGACCCCGCAGGCGTGGTGTATACGCCGCGATTTTCATATTTTGCCGTTGAAGCCATTTATACCGCGCTGGACAGTTGGCTGGGGGCGCCTGGCCTCAGGACGCTGATGAGTTTTGATGTGCTGCCGCCGGTGCGCGCCATGTCGGTGGAGATGCTCAGGCCTTTGACCTGGGATGATGAGCTGAGCATCAAGGTCAGTGTGGCAAAGTTAGGCGTTCACTCCTTCACTTTTTTGGTCGAGGGCTTTGTCCATGATCAGACGATGGCGTTTACCGCGAGTGTCACGCATGTCTGCGTCTCGCCTGACACCAAAGAGGTCGTTGCCATTCCTGAAGGGCTGAGAGCGGCGCTTTCATAAGCAGATGGTTAGTATCTTGTGGGAGTGAGCCTGCTCGCGAATGCGGTGTGTCATTCAGCATTGATGTTGGCTGGCACGCCGTATTCGCGAGCAGGTTGAGTCGTCGCACCGCCGTTCCCACAGGGGGAATTGTGTTGTTCAGGTGAGTGGCGGTGGAATAACCGGCCATTCTTTGCTTTAGTCCACCTCTCTCGGGCCAGCGGGTTCGGCACTTCAGCCATGGACGGTGCCTGAACGGAGAGTCTCATGCGCTTTCGATTCCTGCGTTTCGCCGCAATCGCTGCTGCCATGGTCTTCACCGTCAGCGCCCAAGCCGTCGAATACAACCAGGTCAACGCCGCCGCCAGCCAGATCAGTTTCACCTTCAGCCAGTTTGGCTCGCGGGTCTACGGGACGTTCGGCCAGTTTGAAGGCACTCTCGATTTCGATACGCAAAACCCCGCAACCGCCCACGCCGCGCTCAACATCCAGCTGGCGAGCATCGACGCCGGCAGCAGCGACGCCAACACCGAACTGCAAAAACCGGCCTGGTTCGACACGGAACACTACCCGCTGGGCACCTTTAAATCGACCAGCGTCAAGGCCCTCGGCGGCGACCGTTATCTGTTCATCGGCGACCTCACGCTCAAAACCATTACCCGCAAGGTCAAGGTTCAAGTCCAGTTGAAGCCGGAGAGTGGCATCGGCGTGTTTGTCGGCGAGTTCGCGCTCAACCGTGACGATTTCAAGGTCGGCGAGGGCGAGTGGGCGGACGGGGTTGTCTCCAAAGACATCAACATTCGGTTTCGCATGGTCGCGCCGCAGCGGTAGCCGTCCGCTGTGGGAGCGAGCCTGCTCGCGATGACTTGGGCACATCGAGCACCGGGGTGTCTGTCAGGCCGCTATCGCGAGCAGGCTCACTCCCACATTGGGTCGCGGGTGAACGCAGTCTTTGAGGTCAACCTCGATCCCCTGTAGGAGCTGAGCTTGCTCGCGATGACGGTGGCACATTCAACAGGTGATGCAGTTGACCGGCCGCGGTAATCGCGACTGAACATCAAAAGATCGCAGCCTTCGGCAGCTCCTACAGAGGCTCGATGTATTCCAGATATCGAGGTTGCACGCAAGAGGCTCGGTGTATTCCTGGTATCGAGGTTGCACGCAAGAGGCTCGATGTATTCCTGGTATCGAGGTTGCACGCAAGAGGCTTGGTGCATTCCTGGTATCGAGGTTGAACGCAAGAGGCTTGGTGCATTCCTGGTATCGAGGTTGCACGCAAGAGGCTCGGTGTATTCCTGGTATCGAGGTTGCACGCAAGAGGCTCGATGTATTCCTGGTATCGAGGTTGCACGCAAGAGGCTCGGTGCATTCCTGGTATCGAGGTTGCACGCAAGAGGCTCGGTGTATTCCTGGTATCGAGGTTGCACGCAAGAGGCTCGGTGTATTCCTGGTATCGAGGTTGCACGCAAGAGGCTCGATGTATTCCTGGTATCGAGGTTGCACGCAAGAGGCTCGGTGTATTCCTGGTATCGAGGTTGCACGCAAGAGGCTCGATGTATTCCTGGTATCGAGGTTGCACGCAAGAGGCTCGGTGCATTCCTGGTATCGAGGTTGCACGCAAGAGGCTCGGTGTATTCCTGGTATCGAGGTTGCACGCAAGAGGCTCGGTATATTCCTGGTATCGAGGTTGCACGCAAGAGGCTCGATGCATTCCTGAAATAGAGGTCGCGTGCGGTCGAGGTAGGAGCTGCCGAAGGCTGCGATCTTTTGATCTTCAGCGATCCGCCTTCAGCGCCTCGATCTCCCTCGTCACAGGTTCGGTGTCACGGGCATTACCTGCAACCCGCCCCTTTGTATCGTGGCAGCTATATATCAAGGTGCCAGTACCGTTTCGCCGCCAACTGCTAAGCTATGCCCGTGAAACGCCCGAGTTGAGCGCGACAATCTGCAAGGAGGCAGGCTGATGCTGATCAAACGTATTGCCGGTTCAAGTGCGCACGCGGTTCCCGAACCTTTCGTTCGAGAAGAAGTGGAGCGGGTGCTGGCGCAGCTCCTGGCCAGTCCATTGTTCGCCAAGTCTCGGCGGATGGGCAGCCTGTTGGGTTTTTTGGTCGAACACGACCTTCAGGTCTCGAACATTCCCCTCACCGAGCACGCCATCGGCATCGCGGTGTTTCGCCGTGATCCGGCGGTCTACTGCACCGGCGATGATCCGGTGGTGCGGGTGCAGGTCGGCCGGTTACGGCGCAAGCTCGCCAGTTATTACACCACGCATGGCCAGCACGACCCGGTGCGCCTGAGCGTGCCGGCCGGTTCTTATCGGCTGGTCTACGAGCGACGTTCGCCCAAGGTGGCCGGCGCCCATCATCCGGTTCTGCAGCTTCAGCCGTTTACCTGCATCACCCTGGATGGCGACGACTTTACCCGGGGTTTGTGCGAGGAGTTGAGTTGCCGGTTGTTCCAGTCGTTCGAACAAACCCAGACCCATGCCAACCATATACTGATGAATATGCCCCGAAGCAGTCTCAAGGCAGCGGTTCCTGCGCGGGCGGGGCGGGGAAGCTATTCGCTGGAGGGCAGCGTGCGGGTGGAGCCGGCCCGTGTCCGGGCATCGGTGCGCTTGATCGACGTGGCCCAGGGACGGATTCGCTGGTCCGGGCAGTTTGATCGCAAGCAACCTTACGGCATCGCGACCCAGGAGGATCTGGCGGAGTCTATCTGTCGCTCGCTGACGGGATATTTCGCCCTGGGCAGTGACGATTGATGAGCAAGAGGGACAAGCGCAAAGCTGTCCCTCTTTGTGTGGCGGTTAAGGCGTTGTCCAGCTACCACCCGAGTAGAGGCGGACCGCATCGTTACTGTCAGTCAGGTTGATTTCGATTGATTGCGAGCGCGAGGTACTGAACATCGTGCTGGTTTGCACGTTCTGTTCGAACCACACGAGGATCGTCTCTACGGGCGTCAGTACAGTCGAGCCGGTGACCACCTGTTGCGAGGCTACGTAGATCGGCGTGGAGACCTGTTTGCCATCAATGCCAGTGGACAGTTGGCTGACCCCGGGTGAATCGGGCCATAGTTGTTCAACAGCGTGATGGAGATCTCAGGGCCGCCGCTTGACGCTGGGCCCAGCAGGCCAGACGTGTCGAGTGTGGCCTGTTGCCCCAGGCCGATGTTGACGAGATTGGTCGAAACATCAACCTGCACGTTGGCCTGGAATACATTGGAGCCGAACAACTGGTACTGAGGCGTCCAGCTGAACGTGTTGTTGCTCAGGTAGTTGGTGTAGGACTGCCAGACCACGTTGTAGTCTTCGTTACCGACCTTCTTGGCGAAGCACAGCTTATAGTTGGACTGCTTGAGCTGCGTCAGGTCCGCCGAGGCGATCTGGATCTTGACCGACTTTTGGGTCGCCGCCAGGGAAGACGTCAGCACCTTGCTGTAGTCGGTCGTTTTCAGGGCGGTCGGAGCGGCGAGGAGCGACTTGACAGCCTTTTGAAGGTCGTCGTGCAGCGCTTGCTGGTTGCTTGCAACGTTTGACTTGCTCATGGTGTCCCTCTGTTCTGTCTTGGTTGTGTTTAGGCAATCAATGGCCAGCGGGCATCGAATCCGACAAACGATCAGGCAGCACCCGTGACAGGTCTTCCATGCCTCCGCTGGCCGGAGGCGGGCGATGCCGATGATGTGTCACAACCCTGTCAGCACATTGACGGCTTCACGGTAGGCTCGACGGGCAGCGTGGCGAAGTATCGTGGCGTTACATTCGCAAGGGGCGTTGATGCGCTGACAGTCAGTCAGGTAACAGGCTGCGTAACGAGGTTGTATCAAAGCACTGCGGGTCTTCCTGCACGCTGGGTGATACGATTCTGGCGTTTGAGGTCGGGCGTCGAGCAGGAACGTATTGTCATGAAGCCGAGTTTCGAGAAAATCTCCACGCCAGCTGATGCCTCGTGGTCGATGCTTAACCGGCGGCTGGCCGATGACATTCCGTTCGAATGGCACCACCACCCTGAATATGAATTGACCCTGACCCTCAACAGCCGGGGTCATCGCTATGTGAGCAGTGACGTGCGGCTCTACGAGGACGGTGACCTGGTGCTGTTGGGGCCGAATGTGCCGCACAGTTGGTGTTCCGCTGAACGCATTGACCCGGACCAGCCCCACGTTGCGCTGGTCATCTGGTTTTCCCAGGCCTGGGCTCAATCACTCGTAGCGCTGTTTCCGGAGTTGGGCTCATTGCAGGCGCTACTGGCCGCCGCTCAGTGTGCGTTGCACTTCAGTGAGCAGGCCTCAAAAGAACTTCGCCCCCTGATCGAGGCGATGGTGGATCAGCAAGGGCCGGAACGATTGGTGTCACTGCTGCAAGTGCTGACCCGACTGACCCGTGACACCGATGCCCGGAGAATCTTCCCCGACGAACCCACCGGTGCAGCCGTCGTGGCGGGCGAAGACGCGCGCCTGCAACGGGTGCTTGGGCATGTCCACGCTCACTACGTCGAGTCCCTGACCATCCCCGAATTGGCGGACATCGCCTGCATCAGCGTTTCGGCATTTCATCGCATGTTCCGCCGTCATACCCATTGCACGGCACTGGACTACATCGCCCGGTTACGCATTGGTCGGGCGTGTGCGCTGTTACTGCAAGGCAATAGCCCCGTTGCGCTGATCGCCGAAACGGTGGGGTATTCGTCGCTGGCGCTGTTCAACCGACAATTCAAGGCACAGAAGGGCCTGGCCCCCAGCGCCTTCCGCAAGCGCCACGGGCATCATTTTCGATAGGTCGATTACAGCAGACACGGTCCCCGTAGGAGCTGCCGAAGGCTGCGATCTTTTGATCTTGATCTTGATTTGATCTTTCGCTGCGCGATATTGCGGAAGATCAAAAGATCGCAGCCTTCGGCAGCTCCTACGCAGGTTTGCATATACCTGATCCATCGTGGGCCTTACGCCACAATCGTATCGGTCAACGCGGCAAATCCGACTGAGCCGAAAAGGGCGTAAATGTTTTAGTGCAGGTGGCTTTTAACAACCCCCAGCAGGTCGCCACCATGAGCAACTATCACACCTTCGAAAGCGCGGTCCTTCCAGAACACTACCGAGACAACATCGTGCGCATGAAGCGAGCCTTGCGTGCGCAAATAGGCGATGTGGATGCCCTGTTTGCCGAAGTGAGCGCGTTTATCGAAGCAGAAATCATCTCGATCAAGCAACAGCACGCCCGGACCGGCAGCGCCTGGCCGGTACTGGACTACCCGAGCATTGCCGCAGGCCACGTGACAGACGAGCAGTTGGCGATGATCCGCCGCCGTGGCTGCCTGGTGATAAAAGGGCACTTTCCCACCGAACAAGTCGCCGAGTGGGACAAAGGCTTGCTCCAATACCTCGATGACAATGCCTTCGATGCCATCTACCGCGGTCCGGTGGACCAGTTCTTCGGCAACCTCGACGCCTCACGCCCCGAGATCTTTCCGGTCTACTGGTCCCGCTCGCAAATGCAGGTGCGCCAGCACGAACGCATGGCCACAGCGCAATCGTTCCTCAACCGACTCTGGAAAACTCATTCCCGGGGCCAGCAATGGTTCGATCCCGATGTCAATGCGCTGTACCCCGACCGGGTCCGCCGCCGTCCGCCGGGCACCACCTCCAAAGGGCTGGGCCCGCATACCGATTCCGGGGCACTGGAGCGTTGGTTGCATCCGGCTTACTTGAAGGTCTTCGACAACATCTACCGCAATGACTTCAAGGCCTATGACCCTTGGGACGCGGCCTATCGCACCGAAGTCGACGAGTACGCGTACCAGGACACGGTGAAGTGTTCGGCCTTCCGGACCTTCCAGGGCTGGACCGCGCTGTGCGACATGAAGGCGGATCAAGGCGTGCTGCATACCTTGCCCATTCCCGAAGCCATGGCTTATTTACTGCTGCGACCGCTGCTCAACGATGTCCCGGAGGATGAATTGTGCGGTGTCATTCCGGGCAAAGTGCTGCCGGTTTCGAAGCAGTGGCATCCGTTGCTGGTCGAGGGCTTGAGCCCGATCCCTGACGTTGAGGCCGGCGATTCTGTCTGGTGGCATTGCGACGTGATTCACAGCGTCGCACCCGTGGCAAACCAGCAGGGCTGGGGCAACGTGATGTACGTGCCGGCGGCGCCGATGTGCGCCAAGAATCGGCGATATGCCAAAGATGTATTTAACGCCTTCGCCGTGGGCGCCTCCCCGAGTGACTTCCCGAGGGAGGATTATGAAAAGGACTGGAAAGGCCGATTCAGTGTCGAGGAGCTGAACGAAATCGGCCGCTTGGGTCTTGCGAAGCCCCTGTAGGAGCTGCCGAAGGCTGCGATCTTTTGATTTTTGGCGTCTGTGATCTCGCTGAAAATCAAAAGAAAGATCAAAAGATCGCAGCCTTCGGCAGCTCCTACGGGAATGAGTGCATCCGCCTAACCGCGGGAGGTCTTGATGCCATCCAGCAACCGATGCATCCGCAGCGCATCCTCAAACGTCGCCGCCGCATGGGTGCCGTCCGCCAGGTCCTGCGCAAACACGTAATACAGCTCCGCCAGTTCCAGCACCGCCGACGGCAATCCGGATTCAGGCAAGCGCTGATAACTGTTCGGCACCGGCAGGATTTGCAACGGCAGGTCATCGCCATGTGCACCTTCGATCACATAGTCATCACCCACCTCACCGAAGGCTGAGCGGTTGCTGATTTTCAGATCGCCCTGATCGCCAGTGAGGTCGATCTGCACGCCCGAACCATTGCGCTTGCCGCCCTCGATATGGATCGAAACCACCGCGCCGTTTTCCAGCAAACCACTGAGCACCAGTTGATCCGGTGCGGTGCTGTCCAGCACTTCGCCGGTTTCGACGATGGTGACCTTCGGGAACTGACTGAGCATCAACCCCGACACGCTCAGCGGCCAACCGGTGGCGGTGAACAGCATGTCGAGGAAGTGCCCGGCGTAGATGGCGATGACGCTGGAGAAATTTTCCTCGGCTACGGTCCAGCGCAGGGCGTTGGACCGCAGCGCCTGTAAGTAATGGGTGCTGACGTGCAGGCGCACCGAGCGCAGTTGGCCGACATAACCTTGCTGCAGCAAGTCTTGCAGGTAGCGGTTGTGCGGCGCGTGGCGCCGTTGCAGCCCGACGATGTGACGCACGCCGGCATCCTTCGCCAGATGCACCAATTGTTCGGAGGCGGCGGTCGTGGTGGTCAGTGGCCATTCGCAGTAGACGTCTTTACCGGCAGCGATGGCGGCACGCACGCTGTGTTCGTGTTGCGGCGCGGTGTTGAGCACCACCACCAGGTCGACTTCGGGGTTATGGATCAAGGCGTCGAGCGAGTCGGCGACTTGAGGAATACCGTACTCGCTGGCTGCCGCTTTGGCGCGCTCGCGGTGTTCGCTGTAAATCGCTTGCACGTGGTATTGCGGCAGCAGGGCAAGCACGCGCAAGTGGCCGTGGCGGGCCCAGGTGCCGACGCCGACGATGCCGACGCGAATAGGGACGTATGAAGTGGTCATGGGTTTAGCCTCATAAGGTGGATGGCAGACGAGGCAAAGTCTAGGGAGCGCAGGCTTGAGGAAAAACGGGCCAAGGGGCCGAACACTCTGGACAGAAACGGCGTTAATCCGACGCCGGATTCAGACCTTGAGAATGTTGTCCTTGAAGAAATCGATCAACACCCGCAGCCTCGGTGCGGTCTGCTTTGACGCGGGCCAGAGCATCCACAGGTTGCCGGTATGGTCGGTGTAATCCTCCAGCACCACCTTCAGCCTGCCGTCAGCCAATGCCTGGCGGATTGAAAAATCCGGCAGGCAGGCAATCCCCACCCCATCAATCGCCAGGTACGTCAGCGGGTCCATCGTGGTGCAGGTCATGGCCTTCGCCAGATTCGGCTCGATGTGCGTCTCGCCTATCCTCAGCGGCCAGCGTTCGATCATTCCCGTCGCCGGAAACTTGTGCAGCAGGCAGACATGATTGATCAGCTCGTCCGGGTGCGTCGGGTTACCGTGGCGTGCCAGGTACTCCGGCGAGGCCACCAGTTGCAGTTGATAGCCGCCGAGTTTGCGCGCCATCAGCCGCGAGTCTTGCGGCGCGCCGGTGCGGATCACCGCATCGAAACCTTCCTCGATCACATCGACCATGCGGTCGGACATGTCCACGTCCAGCTCGATGTCCGGGTAGGCACGGATGAACCCGGCCAGCACCGGCATGATCAGCACGTTCTGCAACGGCACGCTGATGCGCACCTTGCCCCGTGGTGTGGCGGACAACTCCAGCAGCTCCAGTTGCGCGGCTTCCACTTCACTGAGAATGCGCTTGCAACGGTCCAGGAACAGCCTCGCCTTCGGTGGTCAGGGTGACGCTGCGGGTGCTGCGATGGAACAGCCGAACGCCCAGGCGTTCTTCCATGCGCGCCACGCTTTTGCCGACCGCCGAGGAGGAGATTTCCAGCAGGCGCCCGGCTTCGGTGAAGCTGCGGGTTTCGGCCACCTGAATGAAGGCCGTGATACCGCTGAGGCTGTCCATCATGGGCGGTGTACTCGATGCAGGAAGGGTTAAGGCAGAGTAGAGGCGGGCGGGGGATTTGCAAAGGGTGGGTAGAACAAGATCAAAAGATCGCAGCCTTCGGCAGCTCCTACAGGGGGAGTGTGTACACCTGTAGGAGCTGCCGAAGGCTGCGATCTTTGATTTTGAAAACGAGCGCCGACTCAGGCACTTTCTTGATAAAACGGATAATCCGTAAACCCAACCTCGCTACCCCCATAAAACGTATCCCGGTCATAAGCATTCAACGGCCGACCATGACGAATCCGCCCCGGCAAATCCGGGTTGGCAATAAAATCGCGACCAAACGCCACCAGGTCAGCATCGCCCGCCCGCAAAATCTGCTCGGCAGACTCGGCGGTAAAGCCTCCGGCAGCCATGATCAACCCGTCGTAATGTCGACGAATCAACTGCGCGGCCACCGGGTTCTGGTCCTTGCTTTCATCAATCGAATTGCCCAAGACACGCGGCTCGATCAAGTGCAAATAGGCCAGTTTCAACGGCGCCAGTTGTTCGGCGACGTAGGTAAACAGCGCTTCAGGATCGCTGTCCTTCATGTCACCGAACGTGCCGCTCGGCCCCAGGCGCACCGCGACTCGTTCACTGCCCCAGACCGAAATCACCGCGCCGGTGATGTCCAACAGAAACCGTGCACGCTTGGCGATGCTGCCGCCATAGGCGTCGGTGCGACGGTTGCTGCCATCCTGCAAAAACTGGTCGATCAGGTAGCCGTTGGCGCCATGGATTTCCACGCCATCAAAACCGGCGGCGAGGCCCCGTTGCGCGGCGCTGCGAAAATCATCGACCAAGGCTTCGACTTCCGCCTCGCCAAGGGCCCGGTGCGGTGTGCTCGCCACCCAACCGCTGGCGGTATAGGCGACACCGTCGTACTCGACTGCCGAGGGTGCCACGGGTTGGGTGCCGTTGGGTTGCATGTCGCTGTGGGACTGGCGACCGGCATGGAATAGCTGCAAAAAGATCCGCCCACCCTTGGCGTGAACCGCTTCGGTGATGGCTTTCCAGCCGGGGATTTGCGCATCGTTGTACAGGCCCGGCGAACCGAGATAACCATTGCCGGTGGTGGACACGACGGTGGCTTCGGAAATGATCAGGCCGCCATCGGTTGCCCGCTGCGCGTAGTACTCGACCATCAACGCGCCAGGCACATCGCCGGGCTCGGAACGCATGCGGGTCAACGGTGCCATGACCACGCGGTGGGCGAGGGCATGTGGGCCGATCTTGATCGGGGAAAGCAGGGTGGGGTGATTCATGGTGACCTCCAATAAGTGACTGGAGGTCACCTTAGGCCGATTGCTTCAGCGGAAAAACGGGCCGCCGATCCGCTCTCTTTGGACGGATTGCTCCGTAATCGCCTCAAGGCGTTAGCGCCGTGACACGTTACAATGCCCCGGCCCGCTGCGAACGAATCCCCGGAGTCAGATATTCGATGCCCCAGATCAGCCATTTCAAAACCCCATGCCCCGAGCCCATCAACAGCCAGATCCTGCAACTGGTCGTCGACAACCTGACCGAGATCAGCGCGGTGGCCTTGCCGCCGAGCAACCTGTTGTACAACGTGTATCAGTACGCGATCGGCTATGAGGTTCACCTCTATCTGGAGGCGTTGAACGGGACCAGGGGGATGGCGGTTGAGTTGATCGTGGCCACGGATGTCGACGACCCGGAGAAGGTCATCGGCTTCGTGTTGTACCTGCCGGTCAAGGATGATTCCGAGGCGTGCGGCGTGGCCTATATGGCCGTGGATTCCGGTCATCGGCGCCAGGGAGTTGCCCGGGCGATGTTGCGCGAGGTGCTCGGTCGCTACCCTCACGCCGAGCTGACTTGCAGCGTCGGCAAGGTTCCGTATTTTGAAGCGCTGGGCTTTCAAGTGGTGGGTGTCCGCGCGACCCAGGTGCTGATGAACACCCGTGATCACGGCACCGACGGCTTGATGGCGGTGCTGGACACGGCACCGATCTACAGCTCGCTGGAAGTGCGGCAGATTCATACCTACCTGCTGCAAAAGCACGGCAAACGGGCGATGACGGATGCGGAGAAACAACGGGATCGGCACCTGGATCAACTGACGCGCAAGGCCAATGAGTTTGTGCGGGGGCGTTTGGGCGATGAGGCGGTGCCAGCCACATCCCCGCGACTGCGGCTGGTCTAAATTTCCCAATCCAACACACATCCCCTGTGGGAGCGAGCAAGCCCGCTCCCACAGGGGATGTGTGATGGTTTGTCGGGCGTCTACACGGTTCCTGGCCAACCGGCCTGACGCAAGGCTTTAAGCAGTGTCGCGGCATCCAGCCCCGGAACCGCATGCCCATTGCCATTAGCCGTTTCACCCGCCAGCAAGGCATTGATGATCGCTTCCTCGACGGCTTCGGTGGCGGCCAGGAACAGTTCGCTGATGTGGTCGTTATTGACCATGCGCAGGTTGTCGCAGGTCGGTGCTTTTTTGCTTTCATACGCGGCGGGCGGCACATGGTTACCGGTCGCAAAGGCAATGAAGATGTCGCCGCTGTGGTCTTCGTTGCCGCCACCGGTGCGAGCCAGGCCGAGGCTGGCGCGCTGGGCCAGGCGCGTGCACTGGTGCGGCAGCAACGGCGCGTCGGTCGCCAGGCAGACGACGATCGAGCCCATTCCCGGATGCGGCAGCGAGGCCTTGAGAAACGGTGAATCGGCCTTTTCCATGTAGCGCCCGACCGGGTAACCGTCGACCCGCAACTCGTTGCGGATGCCATGGTTGGCCTGGACGATGGCGCCGACCGTCCAACCGCCCTGGGCACTGCTCAACCGCCGCGACGCGGAGCCGATACCGCCCTTGAATTCGTGACAGATCATGCCGCTGCCGCCACCGACGTTACCCTCGGTGACCGGTCCACCGACCGCCGTGCGCAGGGCCTCGGCGACGTGTTCGGGCTTCACATGAAAGCCGTTGATGTCGTTGAGCAGGCCGTCGAAGGTTTCCAGCACGACCGGCATGTTCCAGTAGAGTCGCCCGTCATCCGGTTGCTGCTCACGGTCCAGCACAATCAGCGCATCGCGGACCACGCCGAGGCTGTGGGTGTTAGTGAAGGCGATCGGGCTGGTCAACAGGCCGGCTTCGCGAATCCACTCAAGGCCCGTGGCGTCGCCATTGCCGTTGAGCACATGGACGCCGGCAAAACACGGCTGCTGGCTGGTGGAGCCGGCACGGGGTTCGATCACGGTAACGCCGGTCAGGATGTCGCGACCCTCGGCGGTGCGACCTCGCACATCGCTGTGGCCGACCCGGACACCGGGCACATCGGTGATGGCGTTGAGCGGGCCGGGTTGCAGTTGGCCGAACTGGATATTCAAGTCGCGGGCACGTGGTTTCATCGTTGCTCTCATGTTCAATTCATACTCACTGATTGCCGCAACCCTTGTAGGAGCAAAGCTTGCTCGCGATTGCGGCAGGTCAGGCGGTATTGATGTTGAATGTACTGCCGCTATCGCGAGCAAGCTTTGCTCCTACAGGGGACTGGCGGTGTTTGTTATTGACCGTTTTTCACTTTGCTCCAGACCCGGGTGCGCACGCGTTCGGTGGCTGGCGGCAGGGGTTGAAGGGTGAACAACGTGGCCATGGCTTCAGCAGAGGGGTAGACCGCCGGGTTGTTGCGGGTCGCTTCGGCCACCAACGGGGTCGCGGTGCGGTTGCCGTTCGGGTAGGCCAGGTGGTCGCTGACCGGGGCGATGACTTCGGGGCGCATCAGGTAGTCGATGAAGGCGATGCCTTGCGCCGGGTTCGGCGCATCCTTGAGCAACACCAGCGTGTCGAACCACACCGGTGCACCTTCCTTTGGCAGGCTGTAGGCGATCTTCACGCCGTTACCGGCCTGTTCAGCCGTTTTTTTGGCTTCGAGCATTGCCCCGGACCAGCCCACCGCGACGCAGATGTTGCCGTTGGCCAGGTCACTGATGAACTTCGATGAGTTGAAGTAAGCAATGTGCGGGCGCAGCTTCAGCAGTAAGGCTTCGGCCTTTTTGTAGTCCTCAGGGTCAGTGCTGTTCGGCGGCAGGCCCAGGTAGTGCAGGGCGACCGGCAGCATCTCCGAGGGCGAATCGAGCATCGCCACGCCGCACTGGCCGAGCTTGGCGAGGTTTTCTTCCTTGAATACCAGGTCCCAGGAGTCCACCGGCGCCTTGTCGCCGAGGGCGGCGCGGACCTTGTCGACGTTGTAGCCGATGCCGTTGGTGCCCCACAGGTACGGCACGGCGTACTGGTTGCCGGGGTCGTTGTTGGCCAGTTTCGCCAGCAGGTCGGGGTCCATGTTCTTGAACCCCGGCATCTGTGCCCGGGGCAGTGGTTGCAGGGCGCCGGCCTTGATCAGGGTCGGCAGGCTGAAATTACTTGCCACCACCACGTCGTAGCCACTGCGGCTGGTCAGCAGTTTTCCCTCCAGCACCTCGGCGCTGTCGAACGTGTCGTAAACCGGCGAAATGCCGGTGTCGCGGGTGAAGTCGTGGAGGGTCGTGGGACCGATGTAGTCATACCAGTTGTAGACGTGCACGGTGGGGGCATCAGCGGCAAATGCCGACAGTGAGGCCGACAGGCAGGCGCCCAGTCCCAGATTGAAATACGTGCGGTGACCACTCATGATGCGGCACTCCTGGCCTGCTGCAGGCCGGTGTTATTCAGGAGTGTTCAGGGTATCGGCGGGGTGGGTCTTGCCCCATTCCCATCATGGGTTACACAAAAGGGGTAGAGCGTGGAGGCGTTGCTGAAGGAGTTGCCGGTGCACCAAGGGCTGGCGCGGGTGTTTGGCGCGTTGGGCCACGACGGTTTCTGGCGGGCGCTGGTGGATACCTTGCGGTTGCTGGTGCCCCTGGATAACGCCTTGGTCGCGGTGATGCGGGCGGGGCGGGTGCCACGGTTGCTGATCGATTTCGACTCCCGCGCCAGCGCGCATGAGGAGGAAGAACTGGCTGACTACAGCGCCGGCATGTACCTGCTCGATCCCTTCTATCAGGCAGCTTGCGCCGGAATAACTGACGGTTTGCACAGCCTCGATTCCTTGGCCCCGGACCAGTTTCAACAGAGCGAGTACTACCTGAGCTACTTCCGCACGGTGGTGGGTGGTGACGAGTTGCAGTTCATGATCAATGTCGACGGCGCTGTACTCGGCTTATCGCTGGGACGCTCGACGCGTTTCACCCTGGAGGAACAGGGGCGTCTGCTGAGTGTTCGCGACTGGGTGCTGGCGGCGATGAGCCGACACCTGCAACTCGTGCCCCCGGAGGGGCCGACGGCGGTGGCCGGGGATCTGGCGACCTTGCTGGATCGCTTCGGCGCACGCTTGACCGCGCGGGAAGTCGAGACCGCTCGGCTGATTCTTCAGGGTTTCTCCAGCAAAGCCATCGCCCAGCAACTGAGCATCTCCGTGGAAACGGTGAAGGTGCATCGGCGCAACCTTTACCACAAGCTCAATGTCAGCGGTCATGGCGAGTTGTTTGCGCTGGTGTTGCAGCCGCTTTAAAAGATCGCAGGCTTCGCCAGCTCCCACAGGATCGAGTTTTCACACGGACAACGTAGGAGCTGCCGAAGGCTGCGATCTTTTGATCTTCAGCTAATCCTGCCGAAACACCAACGCCTTCAACCCGCACTCAACATCGGCATCGGGAAACTCCGGCGGGTTTTCCAGTCGTTGTTCGAAACGCAGGCTCGGCGCCTCGCGGGTGACGCCGTCGATCAGGAAGTCCGGGCCAAACGCCGGATCGTTCATGCAAGCCAGCACCGTGCCCTCGGGCGTGAGCAGTTCCGGCAACCGGCGCAATACTCGCTGATAGTCCTTGGTCAGCAGAAAGCTGCCTTTCTGGAAGGACGGCGGGTCGATGATCACCAGATCGTACGGCCCTTTGCCGATCACTTTGCCCCAGGACTTGAACAGGTCGTGGCCAAGGAAGGTCACCTTGCTCAAGTCGTGGCCGTTGAGCCGGTGATTGTCGCGGCCACGGCTCAGGGCCGAGCTGGACATATCCAGATTGACCACATGCGCCGCGCCACCCTCGATGGCCGCCACCGAAAACCCGCAGGTGTAGGCGAACAGGTTCAACACCCGCTTGCCGTCGGCATTGGCCCGGACCCAATCGCGGCCGTAGCGCATGTCGAGGAACAGCCCGGCATTCTGCTTGCGGCCCAGGTCCACCCGGTAATGCAGGCCGCCCTCGGTGATGGTCATTTCCTCGAGCGCATCGCCGAGCAGCCATTCGGTGGTGCTTTGCAGCAGGTAGCGGTGTTGCAGCAACAGCGTGTGCGCGCCGGACTGCTGCCACTCGGCTGACTGGGTGATACCCAGCAGCAACAGCTTCAAGTCTTCCAGTTGTTGCGGTTCCGGCTCTTTGAACAGCGACACCAGCACCACGCCTTGCAACCAATCGACGGTCAATTGCTCCAGACCCGGCCAGCAGCGGCCGCGCCCGTGGAACAGGCGGCGGGTTTCTGCCGGGGCGCTGGCCAGGGCGGTCAGCAAGTGAGTGTGCAGGGTGGTGAGGGCGTCTGGGTTCATCGGGCAGGGTCGGCAATTTAAGTGGGCGGCATTTTAACCACAATTGCGCCTCAGGCACGTCCGCAGAGTTATCACGATTAATTTAACTTTACGTGAGGATTTGGCGAACAGTCGGCTCCCATACTTGGCCCCATCGAACAACAAACAAGGAGCCGGACATGTCGCAGCCAACTGCTTCACCCAAGGCCAGCCATCCACGCTGGCTGCGCCTGACCCATTGGCTCAACGCCCTGGCGGTCGTGGTCATGATCGCCAGCGGCTGGCGCATCTATAACGCCTCGCCGCTCTACGATTTCAGCTTCCCGGCATCGCTCACCCTCGGCGGCTGGCTCGGTGGCGCCCTGCAATGGCACTTCGCGGCGATGTGGTTCCTTGCCGTCAACGGCCTCATCTACCTGATCGTCAACATGGCCAGTGGTCGTCTGTTCAAACGGTTTCTCCCGGTGTCGCCCAAAGGCGTGCTGCATGACCTCTGGGCCGCGCTGAGAGGGCGGCTGGGGCACGCCGACCCGAGTCATTACAACCAGGTCCAGCGCTTTGCCTACCTGTTCGTCATGCTCGACATCACCATGATGGTGGTCTCCGGGCTGGTGCTCTGGAAGTCGGTGCAGTTCCCGCTGTTGCGTGGGTTGCTGGGCGGTTACGAAGGGGCGCGGCAGGTGCACTTCATTGCGATGTCGCTGCTGGTGGCCTTCATCGTGGTGCACCTGGTGATGGTGCTGCTGGTGCCCAAAACGTTGTGGTACATGATCGTTGGCCGCAAGGAGTCCGTATGAAAAAGCGCATCCAGGGACTCGACGAGTCGTCCATCCTGAGCGACGCCCGGAAAATCCTGGCCCCGCAAATCGAAGATCGCTCACGGCGCTCGTTCCTGATGCGCAGCCTGACCCTCGGCGGTGTGGCGATGTTGTCGGGCTGCAACATCACCGACAACGACAGCGTCGAAACCGCGTTGTCATCCATGTCCCGCTTCAACGACCGGGTGCAGGGCTGGCTGTTCAACCCCAACGCCATGGCGCCGACCTATGCCGAGTCGATGATCACCCGGCCGTTTCCGTTCAATGCCTTCTACGGCATCGACGAGGCGCCGACGGTCGAGGAGGAAAGCTATCGGCTGGAAGTCACCGGCATGGTCGCCGACAAGCGCAGCTGGAAGCTTGAGGAACTGCGCGCCATGGCCCAGACCGATCAGATCACCCGGCACATCTGCGTCGAAGGCTGGAGTGCGATTGGCCGCTGGGGCGGCGTGCGCTTCAGCGACTTTCTCAAGCGTGTTGGCGCTGACACCGATGCCAAATACGTGGGCTTCAAATGCGCAGACGACTACTACACCAGCATCGACATGGCTACGGCGCTGCATGCGCAAACCCTGCTGGCGCTGACTTACGACGGCGCCGTGTTGCCACGCGAATACGGCTTCCCGATGAAGCTGCGGATGCCGACCAAGCTTGGCTACAAGAACCCCAAACATATCCAGGCGATTTTCGTCACGAACACCTATCCCGGTGGCTACTGGGAAGACCAGGGCTACAACTGGTTTGGTGGCAGTTGACGAACGCTGGAAAAACGACACCGCGCAGCACGCGCTGCGTTCATTCGCAACCTGAGCTCTAAAAGGAACTACACCATGAAGAAGTTAGCCACCGCCGCACTGTCGCTGTTCTTGGCCATGGGCGTCGCCAGCGTGTACGCCGCCGACACCATGAGCAACGACAGCATGAGCAAGGACTCGATGTCCAAAGATGCCATGTCCAAAGACAGCATGAAGAAAGACACGATGAAAAAGGACTCCATGGCCAAGGACACGATGAAGAAAGACAGCATGTCCAAAGATGCAATGAAGAAAGACGCGATGTCCAAGGACAGCATGAGCAAAGACGCGATGTCCAAAGATGCGATGAAAAAAGACGCCATGTCGCAGTAATCCAACACACCGCAATCCCCCTGTGGGAGCGAGCCTGCTCGCGAAGGCATCAGTTCAGTCGACCTCAACGTTGCCTGACACGACGCTATCGCGAGCAGGCTCGCTCCCACAGGTTTTTTCTACAGGATGCAAAGGGTATTACCAGAACTCATACCCCCATGATTTTTAATGGTTACAGCCCCGCCAGCCCCCAGTGTTAAAAAATCGCAAACCAGCGGTTCGATCTATCACCTGTGCGGTTCGTGTGCGATGGGTGCGGATGAACAGAAATCGGTGGTCGACAAGCGGCTTAAAGTGCATGGGATCGACGGTTTACGCATCGTTGATGCATCGATTTTTCCCAACGTGACGAGCGGTAATACCCACGCCGCAGTGCTGATGGTGGCGCAGAAGGGCGCCGATCTGATCCTGCAGGACGCCTGATTTCTTCACCTGACTGTATCAAAAATGAATTTCCGCCAACCCCGTTGCTCATACCTGATAGGTGGCGGATTTAAACTGCGAAATTATGGGTGCAATCAGGGAGTGGTCAGGTCATGAGTCCAATATCAAAGACGGGCGAGTCGCTTTCCGACGGCTTGATTCTGGTGGTGGAGGATGACCCGCTGATTCTGGAGTTTCTGTGCGAAATTCTTCAGGAAGAAGGCTTCGTCGTGCAGCCGCACACCAGCGCGGATGCGGCAGCGCAGTTCCTGGAACAGCACGCGGGCGAGGTCAAATTGTTGCTGACGGACATCACCATGCCCGGCAAGCGCAACGGTGCGGACCTGGCCAATGAGTTCGGTGATCGCTGGCCGGACAAGCCGATCATGATCATGTCTGGCTTCGAAACGCCGCAAAGCGCCGGGGTGCGGCATGAGGTTTCGTTCATCAAGAAGCCTTGGGCGCTGGGGCAGTTGCTCGATTGCGTGGAAGGGGCTCTGAAATCCCATCGGTCCCTGTAGGAGCTGCCGAAGGCTCGGGCCGCGTTCGGACGATCTTTTGCTCTTGCTATTCGTCGGTCATGCCATCGCTAAAAGATCAAGATCAAGATCAAAAGATCGTCCGAACGCGGCCCGAGCCTTCGGCAGCTCCTACGTCGATCGTGACCGACCAGTGGTGTTACATTGCCCGCCCGGCCCTTGCGATAGGAAGCTGTCTTTTGCCTGCTAAAACATCCGTTTTCGATACGCCATACCGCGCCTTTCTGTTCGACATGGACGGCACCGTTCTCAACTCCATCGCCGCCGCCGAGCGGATCTGGACAACCTGGGCCGTGCGCCATGGTCTTGATGTCCAGACCTTCCTGCCGACCATCCACGGCGCTCGCGCTATCGATACCGTTAATCGTCAGGCTCTGCCGGGGCTGGATGCCGAGGCTGAAGCCGCCTGGATTACCGAGGCGGAAATCGAGGATGTGGAAGGGATTGTCGAGGTCGCGGGGGCGGCGGGTTTTCTGAAGTCGCTGCCGGCTGACCGCTGGGCGATTGTCACCTCGGCGCCGAGGGCGTTGGCGTTGCGGCGGATGGCGGCGGCGGGGATTCCCGAGCCGGGTGTGATGGTCACGGCCGAAGATGTGAAGGCGGGTAAACCTGATCCTGCCGGCTATCGACTGGCGGCTCAGCGGTTGGGTTTTGAGGTGACTGAGTGCCTGATCTTTGAAGATGCCACGGTGGGGATACAAGCGGCCGAAGCGGCGGGTTCTGATCTGGTCGTTATCACGTCGACTCATGATCACCCGATTCAGACCTCACACGCGACACTGGCTGACTACACATCGGCCGAAGTCCGTACTAACGCGGATGGCCGGATCCAACTGCACTCTATCTAATCGAACATAACCCCCCGTAGGAGCAAAGCTTGCTCGCGAAGGCGTAGCGTCAGTCAGCATTGATAGTGGCTGACCCACCGCCTTCGCGAGCAAGCTTTGCTCCTACAGGAACCGGTGTCAGTCAGTAGACCCCGGGGATCAGCCGCCAACTCCTGCCGCAATAAACCTCATATTCCCAACCAAACTGCGCCCGCAGCAGCGCCTCTTCGGCGTTGATCCTTGCGATCAGCGGGATCAGGGTCAGCGCTGCCAGCACCAGGCCAACCCCCGAACGAAACGCCAGCGCCCAGCCAATGGCAATGACCATTAGCCCGAGGTAACTGGGGTTGCGCAAATTTCGGTAGATGCCGTCGGTCACCAGGGTGTGTCCCGGCTGAATCGCGACCAATCCGCTGAAACGCTTGCCCAGCACAAACACCGGCCACAGCCGCAGCGCACCGCCGAGGATGAACAGCAGTGCACCGAGCCAGCGCACACCCTCGCCACCAAAGGTCCAGAAGTCGATGCGATCGGTGTAGGCCGGCAGAAACCCGCTCAACACGCCAATGACCCCGAACGCCCAGATAACCCAGCGATTGGCCCGATCCTCCCGCTCGCCAGAACTCAAATTGACCTCGGTAAACAGCGACGCGACGGCCATCACCAGCGTCGCCAACGCCACCACCACCAGCGCCCCATGGGAAAAGTACGCCGCAAACCCGCCCAACCCCCACACCGCGAGGCCAATGTAGGCGAGGGTAGAAACAACGGCGAAAAACGCCAGTGTGGGCGAGATTTTCATGGCGACCTCCAGAAGGTATACACACTTCAGTGTAGGAGCTGCCGCAGGCTCGGGCCGCGTTCGGACGATTCTTTGATCTTGCTTCCGCGAAGGCCTTGAAATCCCCCACCCCCTGTAGGAGCTGCCGCAGGCTGCGATCTTTTGATCTTGCTTTGAAGTCACCGAAGACCCATGTAGGAGCTGCCAAGGCTCGGGCCGCGCTCGGACGATCTTTTGATCTTGATCTTCGGCGTCCTCAAGGCTGCCAGAGAAGCAAGATCAAAGAATCGTCCGAACGCGGCCCGAGCCTGCGGCAGCTCCTACGCCGACCGGGCGTTACGCCGGATAACCTGCGGCGGCTGTCCAAACGCCCGCAGGAATGCTTCGCGCATCCGCCGCCGATCGCTGAACCCGGTCTCTTCAGCAATCTGATCCAGCGTCAGCCGCCCCCGTTCCAGCATCTGCCGCGCCGCTTCCAGGCGCAGATTCTCGATGGCCTTGGCCGGCGACTGCCCGGTTTCCGCACGAAACGCCCGACTGAACTGCCGTGGGCTAAGCCGCGCCACGTCCGCCAATTGCTCCACCGACAGCGCCGAGGCCAGGTGTTCCCGGGCGTAGCCAAGCACGGTCTGGATGCGGTCGGATTTCGGCTCCAGTTCCAGCAACGCCGAATGCTGCGACTGACCGCCCGCGCGGCGGTGGTATATCACCAGTTTCTGCGCCACGGCCCGGCCAGTTCGGCGCCGTGGTCCTTTTCGACCATCGCCAGCGCCAAGTCGATGCCGGCCGTCATGCCCGCCGAGGTCCAGATCGACCCGTCGACCACGAATATCCGGTCTTCCTCGACCTTGATCGACGGGAACCGTGCCTGCAGTTCCCGGGCATACGCCCAATGGGTGGTGGCGCGTCGACCGTCAAGCAATCCGGCCTGGGCCAATACAAACGCCCCGGAACAGATCGAAGCGGTGCGCCGTGCGGTGTTCACGCTGCCGCGCAAGTACGTCAGTAGCGCTGCGGGCGCCTGCTCGACGATGGAATCGCCGCCGACCACGATCACTGTGTCGAACACCCGCGCATCGAACGCTTCGGTGCCGACGCTCAATCCGCCAGAGGCGCGCAATGTGCGGCCATCCTCTGACAACACGCGGACTTCATACAGCACTTCGCCGGCACTGACGTTGGCGTACTCGAACACCGGCATCGCTGCCAGCGCCATCGACTGAAACCCCTCGAACACCACAAACGCCACGGAAGTCATCGCTACGCCCTCAACAGGTTATGTCCTGAAAACGTACTTTAAAGGTCATTTGAGACGAGCGTCAGCCCATTTATAACTATTCACACCCGGCGAACCTCTCGCCTCACTGTGAAGGACATCTGAAATGGCACTCTCCTCCCAAGGCACCGCCCTGATCACTGGCGCTTCTTCGGGCATCGGCGCGGTCTACGCCGACCGTCTCGCCCGGCAAGGCTACGACCTGATTCTGGTCGCCCGCAGCCAAAGCAAATTGAACACCCTGGCCAACCACCTGAGCAATGAAACCGGCCGCGCGGTGGAAGTGGTCGCCGCCGACCTGAAAGACAAGTCCGACCTGTTGCGGGTCGAAACCCTCCTGCGCAGCGACGCCAGCATCACCGTGCTGGTCAACAACGCCGGGGTTGGCGGGGTCATGCCGCTGCTTGGCAGCCCGGTGGACGACATGGAAGACATGATCACCCTCAACGTCACTGCGCTGATGCGCCTGGCCTACGCGGCGGTGCCGGGTTTTGTCGCCCGAGGCGCCGGGACCGTGATCAACATCGCCTCAATCGTCGCCATCGGCCCGGAAATCCTCAACGGCGTATACGGCGGGACCAAGGCCTTTGTGCTCGGCCTGAGCCAATCCATGCACCACGAACTGGCCGACAAGGGCATCCGCATCCAGGTCGTGCTGCCCGGCGCCACTGCCACCGATTTCTGGAGCGAGGCCGGCAACCCGGTGGAAAACCTGCCGCAGGAAATCGTGATGTCGGCCCGGGACATGGTCGATGCCGCCCTGGCAGGGCTGGCGAAGGGTGAGGTGGTGACCATTCCGAGCCTGCACGAAGGCGAAAAATGGGACGCTTACGAGGCCCAGCGGCAAACGCTGTCCGGGTTGTTCGGCCACTCGACGGCGGCACCGCGTTATCGTTGAAACGACAGGTGCGGGGCAGGGTGAACTAAGCTTGGATAAGCAACGTTCATCCGTTCGCCCCGGCTTGTTGAGGTATTTCGACGGAACCGGGGTGCCACAAGGAACCCCGCAATGCTGCACATCCGAACCCCGTTGATTCTGCATCCGGGCCTGTCCACGCCAACCCGGCGAATCTGGCTCAAACTGGAAAACCTGCAACCCAGCGGCTCGTTCAAACTGCGCGGCATGGGGCTTTTGTGCAGCCAGGCCGCCGCCCAGGGCAAGCGTAAAGTCGTCTGCCCATCCGGCGGCAACGCCGGTTTTGCGACGGCCGTGGCCGCCGCGCGCCTGGGCCTGAAAGCCTGCATCGTCGTCCCCAACACCACCCCCGAAAGCACCCGCCTGCGGATCAGCAAAACCGGTGCCGAGGTGATTGTCCACGGCAAAGTCTGGGACGACGCCAATCAACGGGCCAAGGAACTCGCCCGGGGCGCGCGCACCGAATACGTGCCGGCCTTCGATCACCCGGTGCTGTGGGAAGGCCACAGCACGATGATCGATGAAATCCTCGACGATTGCCCCGAGGTCGATGTTGTAGTGACGTCGGTGGGCGGGGGTGGTTTGCTGGCCGGGATTCTCACCGGATTGATCCGCCACAAACGCATGGATTGCCGGATCGTTGCCTGCGAAACCGAGGGCGCGGCGTCGTTTGCTGCGGCGGTCGAGGCCGGCCATCCGGTCCGGCTGGCGCGGATCAGCACGGTTGCCACGTCCCTGGGTGCGAGCCAGGTCGCGGCCTGGCCGGTGGAGCACATCCGCGACTTCCCCCACGAATGCGTGGTGCTCGGCGATGACGCAGCGATCATGGGCGTGGTCCGCTATGCCAGTGACCTGCGCCAGTTGGTCGAACCGGCCTGCGGGGTGTCGCTGGCGGTGGCGTACCTCGATCACCCGGCGATATCCGAGGCTCATGACGTGGTGATCATTGTCTGCGGCGGGGTCAGTATTACGGCGCAATTGGTGGCGGGATGGGCGCGGCACCATTGAACCCCAGTACCTTCAAAACCGCAGCGTCGCCCCCGTGGTCGGCCACTGGTCTCGGTCGCCGACCAGGCTGCGCCCCAGCACCAGATCAACATCGATCCGCTGGCCAACGTGCAACCGTGGCCCGGCCTGCCACGCCTGTTCGCCGCCTCGTTGGCCGTAGCGTTCGGCGATCAGGGTCAGGGAGTGGGCGAGGTCGTATTCCACGCCCGTGCCCCAGGTCCAGCGATGGTTTTGTTCGCCGTCGTCATAGGCGTGCGCCCAACCGGCGTTGAAGTTCAGGCGTAGGCTTTCCAGCGGTTGGTAGGTCAGCGGCAGGTTCAGGTCGCCGCCGTCAAAGGCATGTGCGCGATTGACGGCAACGTGCGCCGAGCCGGCCAGCGCCAGTTCAAGTCCGAGATCGTCCCAGGAGAACAGTCGGGCCTTGAATTGGGGGCTCAGCTGCGTTTCCCCGGTGCCATCCTCGCGGCTGTACTGCGCGGCGGCACCGAGTTGCACAGTGGGCAGGCCTTTGAACGTGCAGTCCTGAGACACCACGCTGTTACTGGATGAGTTGTGCCGGCCATTCTGATACCAGGCGTCGATGTTGCATTCGCCGGGGGCGTTGATGGCCGCGTCATCCACGGTATACGAGCCGCCAGCGGCGTGAGCGTTGGAGATTGTGCTTAACAGCGCAATCACACCCAGTGTGAAGCTGACGAACAGCAGATTGCGTCGTAGCCTCCGGCCCTGGGCGGGCGGCAGGCTGCGGGTTAAAGCGGTGAACAAACGCGTTGGCTTTTGCATGGGAGTGACCTCAAACGTTGTGTTGGCAGGCGCGACTTAGCCGCGATCCTCTACCGTTAAGGTTTGCAAACCGGCCGCCCGGCTTGGGCGACCAGTTCTTCGGTGTCTTCGCCGCCGGGCAGGGCGATCACCACGTCGGGGCGGCTGTCGCGCAACATGAAATGGTTGCGCAAGCGTTCGGCCAATTTGCCGTGGCGTTGCCAGTTGGGCGGGTAGCGCACGATGTCGGCGCCGTGTTCCCGGGCCCATTCCTCGATGTCGGCGCCCAGGTATTGGTTGCCGCCATGGATCAGCACCTGCACCGAGTGCAAGCGCCGGAAGGCGTCGAGCACACGCCGGCACTGGCGGCTGTCGGTGTAATGGCGGCCCGCACACATCAGGACGCGCATGGCGAGGCTTCCTTGCTGGCGTCATCGTTCAGCGGCTCACCGGCCCGCTCCAGCAACGGGTAGGCGAGGGCGGCGATGTGGTGATGCACCCGGCGGTAATCGCGCAGCACTCGCTGGAAAATGTCGCCGGACTCGGCCCAGGTGCTTTTGTCCTCCTGCAATTTACGAAAGTGCTCGCGGCTGGCGCCGGCTTCGAGCCTTCTGACGCTCTCCTTGCGCTGGATCAGTTGGTGCGCGGTGGCAATGTCTTCGCGCAGGAACACGGTGATCGCCAGGCTCAGGCTTTCCAGCAGCGCCTCGTGCAACGGCGCAATGTTCCTCAGTTCGAACACCGAGAAGTGCTCACCGCGCCGCAAGCGGCGCATGGCCAACTGCGTGAGGCTGCTGGAAAGAATGTCCGCCGCATGTTCGAGGTTGATCACGAACGTGAGGATTTCCTGGGAGCGATCGGCGTCGCTGTCGCTGATCCCTTCCTGGCCGATGTCTGCCAGGTACGCACGTATCGCCGCACTGAGCAGGTCCAGGGATTGATCGATATTGCGCACCTGATCGGCACACCCCGGCGCCGAGCTATGGAACAACTGCAGCGTGCGTTCGAGCATGGCCGAGAGCATGTCGGCCATGCGCAGGGCTTCGCGGGCGGCGTTGGACAGACCGATGTTGGCCACTTCCAGTCCAGCCTCGTCGAGGTAGTGCGGCATGCCCGGATCGACATCCCGTGCCGGCTCCGGTAGCAGCCGGGTCAGCAGTTTGGCCAGCGGTTCGGTGAAACCGATGAACACCAGCGCCAGCAGCAGGTTGAAGCCGGTGTGGAGGTAAACCACCCATGCGCCGGGATTGAGATTCAGCGACGCCAGCCATCCAGCCAACGGCAATACCACCGCCGCACCCAGCGAACGCACCAGCAGATTTCCGAGCGGCAGGCGTCGGCCAACGTTGGAGCCGGCGTTGATGACCGACGGCAACGCCCCGCCAATATTCACCCCGAGCACCAGCGCGACGATGGTGGTCGCCGAGAGCATCCCGGTCGCCGCCAGCGACACAATCAGCAGCACCACGGCCACGCTGGAATGGCAGAGCCAGGTGAGGATCAGCGCCACCAGCAGCGCGATCAGCAGGTCGCCATCCAGGCTTTGCATGATCAGTTGGAACACTGGCGTGCTTTCAACATCCGCCAGCGTCGAACCGAGCATGTGCAGGGCCATCAGCATCAGCCCCAGGCCGATCAGCGCACAGCCGACGCTCTCGAAACGCGAGTCATCGCGCAACCGGAAGACGATCAGGCCTGTCAGCAGAACGATGGGCGTCAGGATCGAAATGTCAGCGCTGAGCAGTTGCACCACCAGGGTCGAACCGATGTTGGCGCCGAGCATCACTGCCAGCGCCGGGGCCAGGCCCAGGGTGCCGGCAGCGGTGAACGAGGTGGCCATCAGGCTGACGGCGGTGCTGCTTTGCAATACGCCGGTGATGCCGATGCCCGCGAGCAAGGCCAGCCAGCGGTTATTCAGGTGCTGGCCCATCCAGTGGCGCAGTGGCGTGCCGAAGCCGCGCAACAGCGCCGAAGAAATCATGTGCGTGCCCCACAGCAACAGTGCAATGGCGCCCGCGAGGTTGATCAGTAGAGTCGTTCCCGACATGAGAACTCTCCTTTATTTCGTGTTGCATTGATTAACGGCCGGAAGGCCGGAGGGGCTGTGAACACAAAACCTGTAGGAGCTGCCGAAGGCTCGGGCCGCGTTCGGCAGCTCCTACAGGGGGCGGGTTGGCAGGCCCGCCGGTTCAGTGTTTTAGAACCACTGCTTGAAGCGGCGGATGTAGATCGTCTTCATGGTCTGCGCAACCACGCAGTAGCTGAGCAAAGTACCCACCAGCCAAGGGAAGTATTCCCATGGCAGCGGCACCAGGCCGACCATCGTCCCCAGCGGCGAGAACGGGATGTAGATGCCCAGGCCGATCACCACGCCGGTCGCCAGGATCACCGGCAACGCCGCGGTGCTCTGGAAGAACGGAATCTTCTGGGTACGCAGCATGTGCACCACCAACGTCTGCGACAGCAACCCTTCGATGAACCAGCCGGACTGGAACAGGCTCTGCATTTCCACGCTGTTGGCGGCGAACACGTACCACATCAGGGCAAACGTGGTGATGTCGAAGATCGACGAGGTCGGCCCGATCCACAACATGAAGCGGCCGATGTTCTTCGCGTCCCACTTGCGGGGTTTACGCAGGTATTCCTTGTCCATCTTGTCCCACGGCAAGGCCAGCTGAGAGATGTCGTACATGAGGTTTTGCAGCAGCAGGTGGATCGCCAGCATCGGCATAAACGGAATGAACGCACTGGCCACCAGCACCGAGAACACGTTGCCGAAGTTGGAGCTGGCGGTCATGTTCAGGTACTTCATGATATTGCCGAAGGTTTCGCGGCCCTTGAGCACGCCTTCTTCGAGCACCATCAGGCTCTTTTCCAGGAGGATGATGTCCGCCGATTCCTTGGCGATGTCAGTGCCGCTGTCCACCGAGATCCCGACGTCGGCATCGCGCAGCGCCGGGGCGTCGTTGATGCCGTCGCCAAGGAACCCCACGGTGTGACCGTTCGATTGCAGGGCCTTGAGCACCGGGATTTTTGCAGCGGCGTCAGCTTGGCAAACACCGTGCGTTCTTCGACCCGCAGCTTGAGGGTGGTGTCGTCCATGTGCTCGATGTCCTGGCCGAGCAGCGGCGTGCCCGGATCGAGTCCGACTTCGCGGCAGATCTTGCAGGTGACCACGGCGTTGTCGCCGGTCAGCACCTTGACGGTCACACCCATCTCGCGCAGTGCGGCAATGGCCGGGCCGGCGGTTTCCTTCGGTGGATCGAGGAAGGTCAGGAAGCCGCGAATCACCAGATCACGTTCATCGGTGGTGCTGTACTGGTTTTTGCTCCGGGCTTGCGGGATCTCGCGGGTGGCGACTACCAGTACGCGGAAGCCATCCTCGTTGTACTCGTTGGCCAGGGCCAGCAAGTCTTTACGGCGCTGTGCATCCAGCGCGATGACCTGGCCGTTTTCATTGATGTGGCTGGCGATGGACAGCATTTCCTCGACCGCGCCTTTGCACACCATCAGGTGATCGTCGCGGCTGTCCTTGACGATGATCGACAGGCGTCGACGGACGAAATCGAATGGCAATTCATCGACCTTGCTGTAGGCGAATGGCACCCGGAACTTCGGATTTCGGTCGGCAAATTGCACCACCGCCTGGTCCATCAGGTTTTTCAGACCGCTTTGGTGATGGCTGTTAAGCCACGCCAGTTCAAGGATCGAATCGTCGCGCCGGCCGTGGCTGTCGACATGATGCTCGAGAATGATCTTGTCCTGGGTCAGGGTGCCGGTCTTGTCGGTGCACAGCACGTCCATCGAACCGAAGTTCTGGATCGCGTTGAGGCGCTTGACCACCACTTTGCGCTTGGCCATGGCCATCGCGCCTTTGGCCAGGTTGGCGCTGACGATCATCGGCAGCATTTCCGGGGTCAGGCCGACTGCGACGGCCAGAGCGAACAGGAACGCATCGCCCCAATCGCCTTTGGAGAAGCCGTTGAGCAGGAACACGATCGGCACCATCACCAGCATGAAGCGAATCAGCAACCAACTGACGCTGTTCACCCCACGGTCGAATGCGGTTTGCACCCGCGAGCCGACGATGGCTTTGGCCAGGGAGCCGAAGTAGGTCCGCGAACCCGTGGCGACCACCACCGCCTTGGCCGTGCCGCTGACCACGTTGGTGCCCATGAAGCAGATGTTCGGCAGGTCCAGCAGGTTCGACTGATCGGCCGCGGTGCTGGTGGCGGATTTCTGCGCCACGTTGCCCAGAGTGTCGTATTTCTCGACTGGCAAGGCTTCGCCGGTCAGTACCGCCTGGCTGATGAACAGGTCACGGGATTCGATCAGGCGGATGTCGGCCGGGATCATGTCGCCCGCGCTCAACTGCACGATGTCACCGGTCACCAGTTCACGCATCGGCACTTCACGCAGCACCGATTTGCCATCCTTGTGCTCACGGCGCAGCACGGTGGCGGTGGTGCGCACCATGGCTTTCAGGGCTTCGGCGGACTTGGTCGAGCGGTATTCCTGCCAGAAGCGCAGCAGGCTGCTGAGGCTGACCATGGTCATGATAATGATGACTTTGGTCAGGTCTGCTTCATCCGCTTCGCCGTTGCTGATCGGCAGCCAATAGTCAGTGAAAAAACTGATACCGGCCAACGTCAGCAGCACGTAGATGAACGGGTTATTGAGGGCTTTGAGCAGTTGGAGGAGGGCGTGAGGCGGCTTGTCGTGGGCCACTTCGTTGTAGCCGCCACGGGCCAGGCGGCCCTGGGCTTCGAGTTCGGTCAAGCCGTCAGGGGTGGCGTTGAGGTTGGTCAGCGTCACGGCGAGGCCGTTTTGCGCTTCCCGGGCGGCGCGCATCGACAGCTTGGCGTTGTCGCTGCTGGCGCCCTGGGTGGTTTTCTTTGCGGTTTTTACAAGGGTCATTGCTGTGCTCCTGCCGCAGGCTTGCGGCACGACACACAGGCACCTCAGCTAATTAAAGACGAGCGCACGTATGTCGAGCCGCAAATAAGCGATCGATTCTGATAGTTGCGTTTTTATGTTTAACGTTCGCTGGCCGTCTATTGAAAAGTGACGGGCAGCGAACCGCCTACTGGCTTCGTCCATAATGAGTTCCAATAATTTTGTTTTTAACAGGCAATAATAAGTTGCCGAATTCCTATATAAGGAAAACGTTCGGGAAGGACTTTTAAAGTACCTTCAACTCAATTGAAAGTGCGCACCCCAAGGTACAGGCCGAGCATCAGGCTCGCCTGCTGGAACAGGCGAGCGATGCCCCGACTCTGTGGGTCCTGACTATCGTCCATGCTCCAGCGTTGCTGAAGCTGCCCGGTCATCGGGCAGACGCGCCAGTTGGCACGCGGGTGTGCCTTGGCCGGGGAGCAATGGCTGGAAAACGGCGCGCGGGCCTGGGCCGTGACCAGGCGCTCACGGCAGAGCTTGACCCGCATGGTCGAGGCAAAGGCGCGGACGCCGGGCATTACAGTGGATTTGAAGTTCATAACATACCTCTGGACCGGACTGACGCCGGCGAGGCAAGTTACGGTGGAGCATCAAGCTCTAGCGCAGCTCACCCGACGATAAGTCGAGTCCCGTCATGTTCTGGGTTGTGTGCCAGATCCTGCGAATTCGCAGTCACCCGACAGCGACTAGATACTGTGTCCATTGGATTCTTTTGTGAGTTGAAAAAAGGCCTGTGAAACCGGCCCGGGCAATTTACTCAGGGAGGTGGGTGAAGTCAACCTTCAATGTCCGATTAAAGTTCAATTGAATGGAAAAACTGCGGATACGATTATTGAAGTTAGAACTTGTTCAGGTAAATGACAGTTAATTGTCACGGTCCCCTGTAGGAGCTGCCGAAGGCTGCGATCTTTTGATCTTGATCTTGATCTTGATCTTCGGCGGCTGTTGAAATGCGAAGATCAAAAGATCGCAGCCTTCGGCAGCTCCTACGCACTCGCATTACTCGTGCCGATCCAGAACTATTGTATTGCCCGCACCTGCCTGTTTCCCCGCAGTAGGGCTGCGTACCTTGGCGTCACTGCTACCCCACAAGGACGCCCCCCATGCTCAATCGTTTGATACTGCCATTTACCTTGCTCTTCACGTTTAGCGCTGCACAGGCCGCCGATGCGGAAAAATGGTATCCCTCGAAATACGGCGCCGATGACGAGATCGGTGCGCTCAACCTGTTGAACGCCGACTCGGTGCTCAACGCCGCCAAACTGATCAAGACTGGCAAGACCTATCCGCTGGCCGTGCCCATCGACAAAACCCTCCCGGCCTTCCGCCATCGCAGCTTCAACCTGACCAACGTCCAGCCAGGCGAAGCCGGCGGCACGACCATGGGCCCGAACAAGTTCACCTTCAACGATGAACTGGTGGTGGGCTGGACCGGCGTCGGCACCCAGCTCAATGGCATCGGCCATATCGGCATCGACTACGTCTACTACAACGGCAATCGCGCGGCTGATTTCGTCACCGTCGAAGGGGTGAAAAAACTGGGCATCGAGAAGGTCCCGCCCATTGTCACCCGTGGGGTGGTGCTGGACATGACCGCCGTGTATGGCACACCAATCGTGCCAGAGAAAACCGAGTTCAGCGTCGCCGATATCCAGAAGGCCCTCGACCTGCAAGGCATCACCATTCAGAAAGGCGATGTGGTGCTGTTCAACACCGGTTGGCTGGAGCTGCTGGGCAAGGACAACGCGAAGTTCCTCGCGGTGGAGCCGGGCATCGGCATGTCGGCGGCCAAATGGCTGGTGGACAAGCAGATCGTCGCTTTTGGCGGTGACACCTGGGCCTCGGAAATCTACCCGGCCAAGGACGGCCAGGAGTTCCCGGTCAACCAGTACATGCTGGCCAAGAACGGTATCTACAACCTGGAGCTGATCGACAGCCGCGCGCTGGTAAAAGACAAGGCCTGGGCGTTCATGTTTGTCCTCGGCCAGCCGCTGTACAAGGGCTCGACCCAGGTCAACATCAACCCGGTTGCGATTCACTGAGCGCGATTGTTCGGCGCTGACAGAGCGGGTGGTTGCCGGTATCGGTTAAACACTGCAATCCCCTGTGGGAGCGAGCTTGCTCGCGATTGCGGTGGATTATTCAACATGAGTGTTGGCTGAGAGTCCGCTATCGCGAGCAAGCTCGCTCTCACAGGGGTTCTGTGGTGTGTTCTGACACAGTTACTGCCCCGAGCCCGGTTCGGTCAGGACTTTCCTGAACGTCTCCACCAACGGCCGCAGGTTAATCCGGTGCCACGCCGCCCACAGCGGCGTGGTGAAGGAGATCCACGGCACGTCCCGCAGCACCACGCCTGGCGGTGCACTGCGGCTCAAACCTTTCTGGATCATCGCGATGCCCAGACCCGACGCCACAAGCCCCAGCGCGGTGAACGGTTCGGTGGCTTCCATGCGAATGTCCGGGGTGAAACCGGCGCGGATGCAGGCGCTGACGAAGTCGTCGCGGCGGGTGACATTCTGGCGGTGTTGTACGCCGATCCATTCCTGATCGGCCAGGTCGGCCGGGGTTAGCGTCACCTGTTGGGCCAGCGGATGGTGTTCGGGCAAGGCCAACAGCATCGGGTCGTCGAGCACCTGGAAGCCCAGCAGGTCCGGGTCATCCGTGACCGGCGGTTCGCTGACCAGGGCGATATCCAGACTACGCTGGCGCAGGCCTTCCAGTTGTTCGGCAGAACTGAGGTTGTACAACGCGACGTGGACGTTCGGCCGGTCCACGCGCAACACGCGCAGGGCATTGGGCAGCACCCCGGCGTGCATGGCATTTTCGATGTAGCCGATGCACAACCCGCCTTCTTCACCGCGACCGAGACGTTTGCCCAGTGATTCCAGGCGATTGGCGTGGGTCAGCAGGGCGCGGGTTTCAGCGAGGAAAGTCTGGCCGTCACGGGTCAGGCGGATGCGCTGCTGGCTGCGTTCGAACAGGGTCAGGCCCAGGCGTTCTTCGAGCTGGGCGATTTGCCGGCTCAGGGGCGACTGGGAAATGTGCAGGCGTTCGGCGGCGCGACCGACGTGTTCTTCTTCGGCGACGGCGACGAAGTAGCGCAATTGGCGGATGTCGATCATGTCAGACCTATAGGGACTCAAGTACTGCATATTATGTCTTGGACGGTCAGATCATCGCAATCTACGATCTGCTCAACGGTCACCCACGTGGCCAACGACACTGATGAGGATTGAATAATGAGCTTGAAAGACAAACTGCCCGGCGCACTGGGTTTCGGCACCGCCCCATTGGGCAACATGTTCCGTGCCATCCCGGAAGAAGAGGCGATGGCCACTGTGCACGCTGCCTGGGATGCTGGCGTGCGTTACTTCGATACGGCACCGTTTTACGGGTCGGGCCTGTCGGAGATTCGCCTGGGTGCTGCGCTGGCCCGATACAACCGCGACGATTACGTGCTGAGCAGCAAGGTCGGCCGGGTGATTCTCGATGAAGTCGAAGACACCGCGGCCCGTGACCTCGGCGAAAAAGTGGTGTGTTTGAACACGGCCGCCCGAACAAAATCGTCAATGACTACAGCGCCGACGCGACGCTGCGTTCGATCGAGGACAGCCTCAAGCGTTTGCAAACCGATCGCCTGGACATCGTTTGGGTGCACGACATCGCCCAGGACTTCTACGGTGATCAATGGCTGGAATACTTCAACCAGGCCCGCACCGGGGCCTTCAAAGTGCTGACTCGTTTGCGCGAAGAAGGCGTGATCAAGGGCTGGGGGCTGGGCGTGAACAAGGTCGAGCCGTGCGAATTGACCCTCGACTTGACCGAAGCCCAGCCGGACGGTTTTCTGTTGGCCGGTCGCTACACGCTGCTCGACCATGAGCGTGCCCTGCAACGCTTGATGGACGCGGCGCTGGCGCAAAACGTCGAGATCGTCGTCGGTGGTCCTTACAGCTCGGGCATCCTGGCCGGTGGTGCGCACTTCGAATACCAGAAGGCGAGCCCGGCGATCATTAATAAGGTCGAGCAGATTAAACGCATTGCTGCTGCACATGGCGTCAGCATCAAAGCGGCGGCGCTGCAGTTCTCCTTGGCTAACCCGGCGGTGGCGGCGGTGATTCCGGGTTCCAGCCGTCCTGACCGCATCGCTGAAGATGTGGCGGCGTTGACGGAGGTGATTCCTGCTGCGTTCTGGCAGGCGTTGCGTGAGGCGAAACTGATTTCTGAACGGGCGCCGTTACCGGGCGGTGTCGTATGAAAATTGATCTGAGTGGCAAGTTGGCGATTGTCAGCGGCAGCACCGCCGGCATTGGCCTGGGCATCAGCAAGGCGTTGGCCGAGTGCGGCGCCACCGTGGTGGTGATCGGCCGCGACCCGGCCAAGGTTGAACAGGCGCTGACGAGCATTCTTGAACGGGTGCCGGGCGCGCAACTGCGTGGCCTGACTGCTGACCTGGGCACTGCCGAAGGCGCCGCGTTATTGTTCGCCGCCGAACCGCGAGCGGACATCCTGGTGAACAACCTCGGAATCTTCAACGAAGTGGATTTCTTCGATGCGCCGGACAGCGAGTGGACGCGCTTCTATGAAGTCAACGTGATCTCCGGCGTGCGCCTGGCCCGGCATTACACGCCGGCCATGGTCAGCCAGGGCTGGGGCCGGGTGATCTTCCTGTCCTCGGAATCCGGGGTGGCGATCCCGGCCGACATGATCAACTATGGCGTGACCAAAAGCGCCAATCTGGCGGTGTCCCATGGCTTGGCCAAACGGTTGGCGGGCACCGGCGTGACGGTCAATGCAATCCTGCCCGGCCCGACCTTTACCGATGGCCTGGAACAGATGCTCAAGGCCGCCACGGCCGAGTCCGGCCGTAGCGCCCGGAAGAAGCCGACGCCTTCGTGCGCAAGGCTCGGCCCAGTTCAATCATCCAGCGCGTGGCCGATGTCGAAGAAGTTGCCAACCTGGTGGCGTACATCGCCTCGCCACTGTCCTCGGCCACTACCGGCGCTGCGTTGCGGGTCGATGGCGGTGTGGTCGACAGCATGGCAATCTGAATTTCATTTATAGCGAGAGCATTTCACATGGCAACTGCATCAGCGTTTATCGATATCCCGGCTTCGGCCGATGAGGTTTGGCAACTGATTGGCGGCTTCAACTCGCTGCCGGACTGGCTGCCGTTTATAGCCAAAAGCGAGTTGAGTGAAGGCGGGCGGGTGCGCAGCCTGGAGACGGCGGATGGGGCGGTGGTGGTGGAGCGCCTGCAAGCGTTCGACAACGCGGGCAGAACCTACAGCTACTCTATCGAACAAGCACCGTTCCCGGCGACCGATTACCTGGCGACTCTGCGGGTCGAAGCCCAAGGGCAGGGCGCCCGGGTGACCTGGTCCGGGCGCTTTGCCGCCAAAGGCGTGACCGACGAAGAAGTCGAAGCGCTGTTCAACGGCATCTACCAGGGCGGCCTCGAAGCGCTGCGCGCCAACTACCCGACCTGACGTCAACCCCCGTAGGAGCTGCCGAAGGCTGCGATCTTTTGATCTTGCTTCTCCGCAATGCCGGTAAGATCAAGATCAAGATCAAGATCAAGATCAAAAGATCGCAGCCTTCGGCAGCTCCTACGGGGGATTTGTGTCAGGTCTGTGGGATCAAACTCTGCCGACAATCCAGCGCCAAACGCGCGCCGCCGCTGTCGCTGGTGCCGACGTCGAGGGTAAACCCGTGCAGGCTGACAATCGCCGCAACGATCGATAGCCCCAAGCCAAACCCACTCTGCTGATTACCGCCCTCAGCCCGATAGAACCGCTGGAATACCGCTTCACGTTCAGACGGAGGTATGCCGGGCCCGGAATCGAGCACTTCGATTCGTGTGTGCCCACCCTGATTGATCCCACGCAAAATCACCTCGCCACCGGGCGGCGTGAATTTGATCGAGTTGCTCAACAGGTTCGCAATGGCTTCGAACAACAGCGCCCGATCACCATTGAGTGAAGGCAGGGACGCGGGCAGTTGCAGTTGAAAAACCAGCTCGCCTTCTTCCGCCAGCGGCAGATAGAAGTCATGCAACTCCTGCAGCAGCGGCACCGGATCAAGCTGCACAAAGCCCGAACGACGCTGACGATCCTCCAGTTCGGAAATTCGCAGCAACCCGCGAAACCGTGCCATCAAGGTGTCGGCCTCGGCCATTACCGAATCCAGTTGCTGCGCCAGGGGCGAGCTCTGGTCGGCCTGTTGCTGAATCCGGTACAACTGCGCTCGCAGGCGGGTCAGTGGGGTACGCAGGTCATGAGCGATGTTGTCACATACGCCTTTGACCTCGTTCATCAGGCGCTCGATGCGCTCGAGCATGGCATTGACGATGGCGGCGAGCATGTCCAGTTCGTCGCGCCGGTTGGACAGTGGCAAACGGCGGGTCAAGTCGCCGGCGACGATGGCTTCGGCACTGGCCTGGATCGCGCGGATGCGCCGCAGCGGACGGCGGCGTAACAAATGCCAGCCGGCGATGCCGGGCAGGATCGTCAGGGACACCCCCAGAACAGCGCGCGGAGGATGATCCGGGTGACGGCAAACAACGAACCGTTGTCGCGCACCAGCACCAGCCAGCGACCGTCCAGCGTCGGGGTCGCCACGGCGTCGCAGCTGTCTTCGGGCAAGGTCGGGTCGTCGGACTCGGCGCAGTCCGCGAGCATGTGGATCCGGGCGTCCAGCGGCAGATCCGACGGTATCTCGCGCAGGGCGCCGCTGAGGTAGCGATGCTCGGCGTCGAACAGGCCATAGGCATCGATGCCGCGGATGTCGAAGGTCATGCTGGCGGCGAGGGCATCCACCAGTTGTTCACCCTGGAAGCGCGAAAACAGATGTTGGCGCTGCATCAGCGAATGCTTGGCGAGGTTGTCCAGATAGCCGGAGACTTCGTAGTACATGACCCCCATGAGGATCCCGCTCCAGGCCACGAACAGTGAACTGTAGAGCGCCAGCAAACGGCTGCTGGAAGAGCGCCAGCCTTTAGAGGGGTTCAGCAATGACATACCCCGAACCTCGCACAGTCCGGATCAGTGGGACATTGCCGGGCGGGTCGATCTTCTTGCGCAAACGGCCGATGTGCACGTCGATCAGGTTGGTGCCGGGGTCGAAGTGGTAACCCCAGACTTCTTCGAAAATCATCATTCGCGACAGAATCTGTCCGGTGTTGCGCATCAGGAACTCCAACAGCTTGTATTCGGTAGGCAGCAGCGTCAGCAATTCGCCATTGCGGCTGGCTTCGTGGCTGATCAGGTTCAGTTCCAGATCCGCCACCCGCAGCGTAGTGGCGTGGGAGCTGACCGTGTTTTGCCGGCGCAGCAACACTTCCACCCGCGCCGCCATTTCATCGGTGGCGAAGGGTTTGGTCAGGTAATCGTCGCCACCGGCCCGCAGGCCTCGCACGCGTTCGTCGACGTCGGAGAGGGCGCTGATCATCAGAATCGGCGTGGCCACGCCCATGGTCCGCAGCGTGGTGACAATCGCCAGGCCATCGAGCTCCGGCAACATGCGGTCGAGGGTGATCAGGTCGTAGTGACCGCTGACCGCTCGCGCCAGGCCTTCACGACCATTGTCTACCCAGTCCACTTCCAGACCGTGGCTGCTCAGTTCAGCCACGATTTCCCGCGCGGTCACGGCGTCGTCTTCGATGGTCAAGATTCGAGTCATAGGGCGGGGCCTGCTAATCGGTTCATTACAGAGTGAGGGCATTTTGCCAAGAAATGCTCGCGGCTTAGTAAATTAACTTTCATGTTGCTTCAACAACCTGGCGAGCGCGGCGTTAATTTGCCTGGAAGGTTGATATCATCGTGCCATGACTTTGACAGGGGTTTCACTGTGCGCACGCTGATTCGCCGTGGCTGGATGCCGATATTGTTGCTGTTACTAACCGTTGCCAGCTCAGCCACATGGGCTGGCAATACTCCATGTTCAGGGAAGAAGGGCGGGATTGATCGCTGCGACGGCGATCTGTTTTTGTGTAATGACGGCTCCATCAGTGCCTCGAAAAAGAGTTGTTCAGCCCTGTATGGCGGCCCGCGTCAGGCGCGGCCCGCGTCGTTTTTATACAGCAGCGATGGCTGTGCGTGCGGCACCGGTTCTTTTTGCACCGGGCCGCGGGGCGGGGTGTATTGCCTGACGCCCAGCGGTAATAAAAGCTACAAGCGCAAGTAGGCTGCTCAACCTCAAATGCTCGCATTGCGCTCAATGCATAAAACCCGCTGATATTAACCAGCTCTTGCAAAATGCATGGTCGAAAAATCCGGATTGTTTCTTAATCTTTTGAAAATTAAAGATTTATTTAAAGTTGGCGACTGGCACGGTGCCTGCAATTGCTCTTTCGACGAGTTGTAACACCATCTTTCATGCCTGGAGCTTCATAATAATGAATAGATCTTCTGAGGGTTTTTATCCTGCCGCAGATGAATCAAGCACGCTCTCGGGCGTGTCCTGGGGCGCGATCTTCGCCGGGGCTGCTGCGGCAGCGGCGTTGTCGTTGATTCTGGTGTTGCTCGGCTTCGGGCTGGGCTTTTCGGCTGTTTCACCGTGGGCCAGCGAGGGCGTCAGCGCCAAGGCCCTGGGCGTTTCAACGATTGTCTGGCTGGCCTTCACGCAAATCATTGCCTCCGGGCTCGGCGGTTACATTGCCGGGCGCCTGCGGGTGAAGTGGGCCAACATGCATGGCGATGAAGTCTATTTCCGTGACACCGCCCATGGCTTCCTGGCCTGGTGCGTGGCAACGCTGGTGACGGCGACCCTGGTGGTCGGCTCGGTCAGCAGCATCGTCAACGGTGGTGTGCAGGCCGGGGCGAGTGTCGCCGGCGGTGCCGCCAGTGCCATGAGTCAGGCTGCGGGGACCGCTGCCAGCAACAGCAACAGTGATCCGTACGGCTACTTTGTCGACAGCCTGCTGCGCGATGATCGCCCGGCCGCCGTCGGCGATGACGCGGCCCGTGGCACTGTCACCCGGATCTTCGTGCGCACCTTGGGCAGCGACGGCCAACTGGCTGCCGAAGACCGGATCTACCTCGCGCAACGGGTCGCCCAGCGCACCAACCTGACCCAGGCCGATGCCGAACGCCGTGTCGACGAAGTCTTTGCCAAGGCTCACAAAGCCGTGGATGACGCCAAACTCGCCGCCAGACAAGCTGCCGATACCGCCGCCAAAGTCGCTGCCTGGACCGCGTTGTGGATGTTCGTTGCGCTGCTGGCCGGTGCGTTTTTCGCCAGCCTTGCCGCTACCTTCGGCGGTCGCCGCCGGGATGCCGTGGTGTACCTGGAATCCGATGCCTACGTGACCACCACCGCGCTGCCACCTGTTCGCTAACCGGGAGAATCATCATGCGCTCACTACTTCTGTTCTTTCTCGGCGTGCCAATCCCGATCATCATTCTGATCGCCTTGTTCATGCACTGATCCCGCTGAGGCACATGCCTCTGCCTCTGCCTCTGCCGCTTCTGCCTCTGGTAGAAGCGGCGTTTTGCTTTCTAGGGCAATATGCAATGAGAGTTATCCCTGTGGGAGCGGGCTTGCTCGCGAAAGCGGTCGAACATTCAGCATTATTGTTGACTGATACACCGCTTTCGCGAGCAAGCCCGCTCCCACATTTAATTTGTGTACATCAAGGAGAACCAGTTTGGACAAGAAGGAAATCAAACAGCAAATCGTGGCCATGCTCGATGCCGGACGCTCCAGAACCGAAACGTTCAAGGCGTTCTCCGGTGGGGCGATCAAGGACCGCGTGCTGGCTTATTTGATCGGCGCGCACCCGGCCCCGGCGCGTATTGAGCAGCATCAAGGCAAGATCAAGACGCTGCTTGTATTGACGGTCGCTCAAGCAGTGCTCGGTGCTGTTGCAGGGTTCTTCCTCGGTTCGATGATCGGCCCCAAGGCGACGGTGTTTTTCACCCTGTTCGCCGCGCTCGTTCCCCTCTGGTTTGCGTATGGCTTCTACAAGAATCGGGCGCAGTTCTACACCGTCTACGTCATCCTTTCCATCAGCCAGCTTCCGCGCTTGTTCAAAGACTTTGCCGAGGACCCGGTCTCGACCCTGATTGGCGTCGCGATCACCCTGGGCATGGTGTTTTTTGTCGCCTGGCTCAAGACGCTGCTGTTTCCCGACCTGGCTTTTTTCGGCCCGAAAAAAATCAAGGGGCAGTACGTGTTTTCCAACTGACGGCCGGGGCAGCACGGGGTGGGTTTCACTGGCGTGGATCAATATTTCGAAGCGAAATATCGCTTAACGTAAATCAATCAAGCCCTCGCTGCGGCATCAACTACAGTGCTTTGGTGCGCAGCTATTGCTGCCGACGAAGTACCAGTGCAGACCTTCTCGTTTTTTGCGTATCAGTTGGCCGGCAACGTGTAGTGCAGCATGGAGCTGGCAAACCCACCTGAACCTTTCATGGAAGAACATCGCAATGCAACGCTTAGACAGAACCTTCGATATCCAGCCGCTGGTACGGGCGGATATGACTTTGCACATCAACGGCCAAGCGGTCAGCGCCGCCATCGGCGAAACCGTCCTCACGGTCATTCAATCCCTTGGCCTGCGCCAGGTGGCTCGCAACGATCACGATCAAATCAGCGGCGCCTATTGCGGCATGGGCGTGTGCCAATGCTGCCTGGTGAAAATCAATGGCCGGCACAAGCGCCGCGCCTGCCAGACCGTCGTGCGTGACGGCATGATCGTCGAAACCCAGGTCAATCGCATCGCCGAGCTGGAGGCTTTATGAGCCTGCATCCGGTGATCGTCGGCGGCGGGCCGGCGGGCATGGCCGCGGCCATTGAACTGGCCCGCCATGGCGTGCGTAGCACCTTGCTGGAAGAAGCTTCGCGACTCGGCGGTGTGGTCTATCGCGGACCGCTGCGCGACGGCGTCCAGCTCGACTACCTGGGGCCGCGTTACTCCGAGATCCTCAGCCGATTGCACGGCGAGTTTGAGGAACAGTCGGGGCTGATCGACGTGCGCTTGAACCATCGCGTGGTCGGTGCCGAGGGCACTCGGGCATTGGTGGTGCTGGACGCCGATGAGCATCTGCACGAGATCGCCTACCCGCAATTGCTGCTGGCTGCCGGTTGCCACGAGCGCAGCGTGCCGTTTCCTGGCTGGACCTTGCCCGGTGTGATCCTGCTCGGCGGGTTGCAGCTGCAAATCAAGAGCGGGGTGGTCAAGCCCCAAGGGCCGGTGGTCATTACCGGTACCGGGCCGTTGCTGCCGCTGGTGGCGTGTCAGTTGCACGCCTCCGGGGTAACAGTCGCCGGCGTTTATGAAGCGTGCTCGTTCGGCAAGATCGCCCGGAAAGCCTGGCGCTGCTGAATAAACCGCAGCTATTTCTCGATGGCCTGAGCATGTTGGCGTTCATGAAAATGCACGGCATCCCCATGTATTACGGTTGGGGCGTGGTCGAGGCCAGGGGCGATGGCGAGTTGCAATCGGTCACCGTGGCGCCGTATTCGCGCACCTGGGTGCCGGACCTGAGCCGCGCCGAACAGGTCGCCGCCCAGACCCTGGCGGTCGGTTACGGCTTCATTCCTCGCACTCAGCTCAGTCAGCAAATGGGCCTGAACCACGGCTTCAGCGACGACGGCTACCTGCGGGCCAACGCCAATATCTGGCAGCAAAGCAATGAGCCTCACGTCCATCTGGCCGGCGACATGGGCGGGATTCGCGGCGGTGAAGCGGCGATGCTGGCAGGGCGGATCGCGGCGCTATCGATGCTGCTGCAACGGGATGTTCTGGACACGGAGCTGGCGCTGGTCAGGCGTGACCGCTTCCTGTCCAAGCTCAAGGCGATTGTGCGCTTCCGTGCGGCGGTTGACCGCTACACCGGGCGCGGTGCCGGGCAGACCGCTTTGCCGGCCGCGGACACCGTGATCTGCCGCTGCGAGCACGCCACACGCGCCGACATTGACCGGGCGCTGGAACAGGGCGTGCAAGACATGGCCAGCCTGAAAATGCGCACCCGCGTCAGCATGGGCGACTGTCAGGGGCGGATGTGCGTCGGCTATTGCAGCGACCGGCTGCGCGAAGCCACCGGGCGCCAGGATGTGGGCTGGTTGCGACCACGCTTTCCGATCGACCCGATTCCGTTTTCAGCCTTTCATAACGCCGCCACGGAGGCCGCCAGCCATGAGTAAGTTCTATGACGTGGTCATTGCCGGCGGCGGCGTGATCGGCGCGTCCTGCGCCTATCAACTGTCCAAGCGCAAAGACCTCAAGGTTGCGCTGATCGACTTCAAGCGTCCGGGCAACGCGACCCGGGCGTCGGCCGGCGGCTTGTGGGCCATCGGCGAATCGGTAGGGCTGGGCTGCGGGGTGATCTTCTTTCGCATGATGTCGGCCAACCGCAAGCGCGAAGCCCACGGCTCAGCCGTGGTGGTCGACTCCAGCACGCCGCACATCCTGCCGCAGTCGTTCTTCGATTTCGCCTTGCAGTCCAACGCCCTGTACCCGGCGCTGCACAAAGAGCTGCGGGACAACCACGGCATGGACTTCAAGTTCGAAAAGACCGGGCTGAAGTTCGTGATCTACGACGATGAAGACCGGCTCTACGCCGAGCACATCGTTGCCTGCATTCCCCATTTGGCGGATCAGGTGCGCTGGCTGGACCAGGCCGCGCTGCGCGAAGCCGAACCCGCCGTCAGCCATGAAGCGAGGGGCGCGCTGGAGTTTCTCTGCGACCATCAGGTCAGCCCGTTCCGCCTGGCCGATGCCTATACCGAAGGCGCACGGCAGAACGGCGTGGACATGTACTTCAACACCAACGTCACCGGTGTGTTGCACCACGGCTCGCGAGTCACCGGCGTGCAAACCACCGAGGCCGGGGTGTTTCATTGCACCACCCTGATCAACGCGGCGGGGGCCTGGGCTGCAGACTTGAGTGAGCAGGCCACCGGCATTCGCATTCCGGTGAACCCGGTGAAGGGCCAGATCCTGCTGACCGAGCGCATGCCGAAAATCCTCCGCGGCTGCCTGACCACCAGCGACTGTTACGTGGCGCAGAAGGACAACGGCGAGATCCTGATCGGCAGCACCACCGAGGACAAAGGCTTCGACGTCACCACCACCTACCCGGAGATCGCCGGGCTGGTGCAAGGCGCGGTGCGCTGCATTCCGGAGCTGGCCGACGTCAACCTCAAGCGTACCTGGGCCGGGTTGCGCCGGGGTCGCCGGACGAGCTACCGATTCTTGGGCCGATGAAAGGGGTGGACGGTTATCTCAATGCTTGCGGGCATTTTCGCACCGGCATCCTGACGTCGGCGATTACCGGGGTGCTGCTGGATAAACTGGTGAACAACGAACCGTTGCCGCTGGATATCACACCGTTTTTGGCGGACCGGTTTGAGGTGAAGGCTGAGGCTCAGGTGAAGGCGCTGGAGTTGGCCTGACGCAGCACCGCGTTATCGTTCATCGCGGGCAAGCCTTGCTCCTACAGGTTTTGCGTCATGCCACTTGTAGGAGCAAGGCTTGCCCGCGATGGCGGCTTCAAGCCTTGCCTGATTTCTCCTGCTCCTCCAACTGATCCGCCTCAAACAACTTGGCCAATTCCGCCCGCGCTTCCTGCGCCGTCTGCAAGACTTTTGCCGCATCGTCATAAACCGCATGCTGCGCCTCCAGCACCTGTTCATCGTGGTGCTTGAAGCGTTTGATCCGCGCATCGGCCTGTGCCTGGGTCAGTCCGAGGCCAACCAGTGTCCGCCGGCTTATTTCCAGGCTGGAATAGTAGGTTTCCCGAATCGCCTCGGCGCCAAGGTCGACCAAACGATGTACATGCTGGCGGTTACGCGCCCGGGCGATGATTTTGATGTGCGGATACAAGCGGTGCACCACCTCCGCAGTCTTGATGTTGGTGTCCGGATCATCGGTGGCGATGATGAAGTATTCCGCCTGCTCGACCTTGGCTGCGCTGAGAATTTCCGGGCGCATCGGGTCACCGTAGAACACCGGCACGCCGCCGAAGCTGCGGGACAGCTCGATGGTTTCCACCGACGTATCCAGCGCCACGAACTTGATGTTCTGCGCGCGCAAAATCCGCGCAACAATCTGGCCCATCCGGCCCATGCCGGCGATCACCACACGTGGCGCATCGGTGTCGATTTCGCGGAATTTCTCCGGCACCACCACCGGTTGCACCTTGGGCGAATACAGCCGCGCGCACAGCAGCAACAGCAGCGGCGTCACCGCCATGGACAGGGTGATCGTCAGCACCAGCAAGTCGTACAGGCGCGGCTCGAACAAGCCCTGATCGCGACCAATCTTGAACACCACAAACGCAAACTCACCACCGGCCGCGAGCACGATGCCGAGGCGAATCGCACTGACCTTGCCCAAACCACCGGCCAGGCGACCAACGACAAACAGCAGCGGCAGCTTGATCGCGATCAACAACAGCGTCAGCCCCAGCACCGTGATCGGCGCGCTCAACAGCAGACTCAGGTTGGCGCCCATGCCGACACTGATGAAGAACAACCCCAGCAGCAGGCCTTTGAACGGTTCGATCTGCGCTTCCAGTTCGTGACGGTATTCGGAGTCCGCCAGCAGCAAACCGGCGAGGAACGCGCCCAGCGCCATCGATACGCCGACCAGGTCCATCAACCACGCCGTGCCGATGACTACCAGCAATGCGGTGGCGGTGGACACTTCCGGCAGACCGGTCCTTGCCACCACCCGGAACACCGGCCGCAGCAGGTAACGCCCGCCGATCACCACCACCGCGATACTGCCCAGCACCCGCAAGCCGTGGTTCAGATCTTCAGCGGCACTGCTGGTGTGATCACCGCCGGCCAGCAATGGCACCATGGCGATCAACGGGATCGCAGCAATGTCCTGGAACAGCAGAATCGCGAACGCCAGCCGCCCGTGGGGGCTGGTCAGTTCCTTGCGCTCGGCCAGGCTTTGCAGGCCGAACGCGGTGGACGACAACGCCAGGCCCAGGCCCAGCACAATCGCGCTGTTCAGCGACTGGCCGAACACGAACAACGCCAGTACGCCAATCACCGAACCGGTTAGCAGCACCTGCGCCAGACCGACACCGAACACCGATTTGCGCATCACCCACAAACGTCGCGGCGACAGTTCCAGGCCGATGATAAACAGCAGCAACACCACCCCAAGCTCGGAGATATGGCTGACGCTTTGCGGGTTGCCGATCAAGCCCAACACCGAGGGCCCGATGATCACCCCGGCAAACAGATAACCCAGCACAGCGCCCAATTGCAGACGCTTGGCCAAAGGCACGGTGAGCACCGCCGCGAACAGAAACACGACAGCGGCTTGCAACAGGTTGCCTTCATGGGGCATGGCAAAACTCCATAGACTCGGTACGGCGGGGGATACAAGGATAAGGGCTGGGGCTGCTTGCGTCAGCTATGCCGTTGCGATGATGGTGCCTGATGTACCGCCTTCGTCGGAACGCCGCCCGGAGCAGGCTCGCTCCCACAGTGGATCTTGGGTGTTCAGCTATTTTGTATTCGGCAGAGATCCCCGGTGGGGGCGGCCTTGCTCGCGAAGAGGCCATGACATCCAACATGGATGTCGACTGACACATCGCCTTCGCGAGCAAGCCCGCTCCCACATTGGATCTTGGGTGTTCACATATTTTGTAGTCGGCAGAGACCCCTGTGGGAGCGGGCTTGCTCGCGAAGAGGCCATTACATCCAACATAGATGTCGACTGACACATCGCCTTCGCGAGCAAGCCCGCTCCCACATTGGATCTTGGGTGTTCACATATTTTGTAGTCGGCAGAGACCCCTGTGGGAGCGGGCTTGCTCGCGAAGAGGCCATTACATCCAACATAGATGTCGACTGACACATCGCCTTCGCGAGCAAGCCCGCTCCCACATTGGATCTTGGGTGTTCACATATTTTGTAGTCGGCAGAGACCCCTGTGGGAGCGGGCTTGCTCGCGAAGAGGCCATTACATCCAACATAGATGTCGACTGACACATCGCCTTCGCGAGCAAGCCCGCTCCCACATTGGATCTTGGGTGTTCACATATTTTGTAGTCGGCAGAGACCCCTGTGGGAGCGGGCTTGCTCGCGAAGAGGCCATTACATCCAACATAGATGTCGACTGACACATCGCCTTCGCGAGCAAGCCCGCTCCCACATTGGATCTCGGTAGTACACAAATTTCGTGGTCGGCAGGGAAACCTGTGGGAGTGAGCCTGCTCGCGATGGCGGCTTGGAAGTCGCCGCTATACGGTTACATTTTGCATCAATTAGCTGCATTCATAGGATAAGCTGATCAATCTGCCCGTCCCCCCGAGTGCGCACCATGGCCATCAACTTCGACCTGAACGATCTGCAAGCCTTCCGCGCCGTGGTCGAGCAGGGCAGCTTTCGCAAGGCTGCCGACACGGTGCGCATTTCCCAGCCGGCCTTGAGCCGGCGTATCGAAAAACTCGAAGACGCCCTCGGCGTGAAGCTGTTCGAACGCACCACCCGCAAGGTCAGCCTGACCCAGGCCGGGCGCGGGTTTATCCCCAGCGTCGAGCGTTTGCTGGACGATCTGGACGTGGCGCTGCTGGGCATCAGCGAAGTCGCCTCGACCCGGCTCGGGCATGTCACCGTCGCCTGCGTGCCGTCGGCGGCGTACTACTTTATGCCGCGGGTAATCGCGCATTACCACCGGCAATTTCCCCGGATCAAGGTCAAGGTCCTCGATTCCAGTGCCCACGACGTGCTCAGCGCCGTGGTCAACGGCGAGGCGGATTTTGGCCTGAGCTTCTTGGGCACGCTGGAGTCCGAGGTCGATTTTGAACCGCTGGTGCAAGAGGGCTACGTGGTGGCCTGTCGGCGCGATCACCCGTTGGCCGGGCGCAGCAGCGTGACGTGGGATGAGTTTTACCAGCAGGACTACATCTCGCTGGACAAGACTTCGGGCAACCGTTTTTGCTCGATCAAGCGCTGGCCGGCGTGGTGCCGCAGCGAGCGAGCATCTGCGAAACCCGTCACGTCACGACGATGATCGGGCTGGTGGAAGCCGGGCTGGGCGTGGCGGCAGTACCGATGATGGCGATGCCGGCGCAAGATCACCCGATCCTGACCCGGGTGCCGCTCACCGATCCATGGGTGATGCGCAGTGTCGGGCTATTGAAGCGCCGGGGTCGCACGTTGACCCCGGCAGCCTTGGAGCTGGAACGGCTGGTGGTGGCAATGAAAGTCCAGCCGCCAGCTGTCAGCGGCTGACCGAATCCAGCCCGGTGGCTTGCACCTGCGGCTGAACAGCCGGGGAGGCCAGGTAGTCCAGCAAGGCCTTGGCCTCGGCCGGGTGTTGCGCGCCCAGCGCAATGCCGGCGGCGAAACGGGTCACCGACTGCACCGACTCCGGAATTTTCGCCACAAAACTCACCCCTGGCACCGGCAGCAATTCGCTGACCTGCTGGAAGCCCAGTTGATAGTCGCCGGTCGCAACCACCGAGCCCACCGGGATTTTCGGGATCATCTTCGATTTGGGCTTGAGCTGGTCTTCGATGCCCAACTTCTTGAACAGCTGCTCCTCGATGTACACACCGCTGGCGCTATCGGAATAGGCCACCGACTTGGCGTCGAGCAGGGTCTTTTTCAAAGCCTCGACCGAACTGATGTCCGGTTTCGCTGCGCCTTCGCGCACCACCAGGCCAATCCGCGAGTCCGCCAGTTCCACCCGTGAAGCGGGGTCGACCTTGCCTTGTTTGATCAGGTCGTCCAGCGCGTAGCCGACCATGATCACCACATCGGCTTTTTCACCGCGAGCCAGGCGATTGGGGATTGCCTCCGGCGCCTTGCCCATCGATGGGCCGAGGTCGGTGTGCAGGGTGTTGCCGGTGGACGTGGCGAATTCCGGGCCGAGGATTTTGTAGGCAGCGGTGAAGCCGCCGGAAGTCATCACGCGGATTTCTTCGGCTTGGGCGACGGAGCTCAAACTCGCGATCAGGATCAGCGCTGCATAGCTGAAAAGCTTTTTCATCGATTATTTCTCGCAGTCAAAGGTCAATCACGACACGGCTGGTTGCAGGCGGCCGGTGGAGCGGCGATAGAGAAACAGCGTCGCGCACAACGCACAGAGCGCCGCAAAACTCATCCAGTAACCCGGTGCAGCCTTGTCGCCGGTGTACTGGATCAGCAACGTCGACATCGCCGGAGTGAAGCCACCGAACACCGCCGTGGCCAGGCTATACGCCAACGAGAACCCGGCGACCCGCACTTCCACCGGCATGATTTCGGTGAGGGCGGCGACCATCGCGCCGTTGTACAAGCCATAGATGAACGACAGCCACAGCAACACCAGCAGCATGTTGATGAAACTTGGCGCGTTCACCAGATAGGTCAACGCCGGATAGGCCGTGGCCAGGGTCAGCAGCGACATGGCGATCAGCACCGGGCGCCGACCGATACGGTCGGACAAGGCACCGCCAATCGGCAGCCAGAAGAAGTTCGAAACCCCCACCAGCAACGTCACCAGCAACGCATCGGAGGTGCTCAAGTGCAGCACGGTTTTGCCGAAGGTCGGCGCGTACACGGTGATCAGGTAAAACGCGGTGGTGGTCAGGGCGACCATCAGCATCCCGCCGAGCACGATGCCCCAGTTCTGCGCCAGGGTACGGAACACTTCGCCCATGCCCGGACGGTGTTTGCGCGCAGCGAACTCGGCAGTTTCTTCCAGGTTGCGGCGCAGGAAAAAGATGAACGGCACAATCATGCAGCCGACGAAAAACGGAATCCGCCAGCCCCAATCGGCAATCATCGTCGGCGCCATCCATTGGTTCAGCCCATAGCCCAGTGCTGCCGCGACAATGATCGCCACTTGCTGGCTGGCCGACTGCCAACTGGTGAAGAAGCCCTTGTTGCCCGGCGTGGCAATCTCCGAGAGGTACACCGAGACACCCCCCATTTCCGCACCGGCCGAGAAACCTTGCAGTAAGCGGCCAATCAACACGAGGGCCGGTGCGAACAGCCCGATCGTTTCGTAGCCGGGCACCAGCACAATCAGAATCGTACCGCTGGCCATGATCGACAGCGTGACGATCAAGCCTTTGCGCCGGCCCACATCATCGATGTAGGCGCCCAGCACCACAGCGCCCAATGGCCGCATCAGGAACCCGGCGCCGAACACTGCAAACGTCATCATCAGCGAGGCAAATTCGCTGCTGGCCGGGAAGAACACGGCGGCGATCTGGGTGGCGTAGAAGCCGAAAAGGAAGAAGTCGAACTGTTCGAGGAAGTTGCCGGAGGTCACCCGGAAAATCGAACTGGCGTGGGAACGCCCGGAAGGGCTTGATGCTGTCATTGACGTGTACTCCAGCGCTTTTATGACGTGCGCCGCGTGGGGGCAGCGCACGGTTCTTATTGGCGCGGATAGTGGAGCAGGGGGATCGATATGTTAATTGCATAGTTGGCATGCATTGATGCGTGAAGCGGATCAATGCGCTTGATAATGATGTCGCCTGACACGACGCCTTCGCGAGCAGGCTCGCTCCCACAGGAGATTTGCAGTGAACACAGAATCCGTGAACAACCGAGATTAAGTGTGGGAGCGGGCTTGCTCGCGAAGAGGCCATACGATTCAACATCGATGTCGCCTGACACGACGCCTTCGCGAGCAAGCCCGCTCCCACAGGAGATTTGCAGTGAACACAGAATCAGTGAACACCCGGGATCAAATGTGGGAGTGAGCCTGCTCGCGAAGGCGGTGGATCAGGCAACCCAACCGTCAGATATACGCCTCGATATGCGCCATCCCCCGGCCCACATAATCTTCCTTCTCACCCACCGGCGCGAAGTAGTGCAGCACTTCTCGCGCCGTTTCAATGCCCTTGAGCCGGGCCAGCACCCACGCCGACAAGTATTGCGCCGACAAACAACCGCCCGCGGTGGCGATGTTGCCATTGGCATGAAACGCCTGATTCACGATGTTGGCCCCGGCCGCCTGCACCCAGGGTTTGCTGGTGGTGTCGGTGCAGGCCGGCGCATCGCCGAGTAGACCGAGTTTGGCCAGCAGGAACGTGCCGGAGCATTGCGAGCCCAGCAGTTGTCGCGCCGGGTCGAATTTCAGTTGATCCATGATCGCCGGGTCGTCGGCCACTTCCCGGGTCTTCATGCCACTGCCGAACAGCACTGCATCGGCGGCACAGGCTTGTTGCAGATCGATGTGCGAGTCGATGGTCAAACCGTTCATCGACGTCACCCGTGGCGTCGGCGAAGCAATGTTCACCCGCCAGTCCTGGTCTCCGAGCAGCGAAATGCGGCTGAGCATGCCGTAGGCAATCAGCGAATCCAGTTCGTTGAAACCGTCGAAGGTCAAAATGGCGATGTGCATGGCGAATCCCGATGTTTTTTCGCAGCCTACGCCGACCTGGCGCGACGCCTGCCGTACAGTGGGCCGCAGAATCATCGCTACAGTAAGGAATGATTCGCCATGCGCGCAGTCGGAACTCAGTCACCACTGACATCCCAAGAGGTTCACCGATGAACAGCAAAACCCTTATCGCCAGCCTCGCCCTTGTCGCCGGAATCGCCGGTATCAGCCCCATCGTTCAAGCCGCGGAGTCCCCGCAGAAAACCGTCCAGCCCGGCGTCAACAACGCCCGCAGCCTGGTGAAAGGCGACCGCGCGCCGGAGGTTTATCAGCGCAGCGAAAAAGCCGTGAAAAACTGGAAGGCCAAAGGCCTGAAGGCGCCGGCGTCTGATGCGCAGTGGGTGCAGATCAATGACAAATACATGATGGTGTTGATTACCAGCGGAACGATTGTGGATGTCACGCCGGTAGAGCGCTAAGCCCCTGGAGCCCGGGCGAAGCTATTCGCTGTGCACGCGCACCGGGCTGTTGGTTCCCAACCGATACTGATTATTCCCACTGCGCTTGGCCTCATACATCGCCAGATCCGCAATATGAATCAGCCGATCCATGCTCGGCGCATGATCCGGGAACACCGCGACCCCAAGGCTGGTGCCAATGTGGCGCTGGTCGTTGCCAATCGTCACCGGCGGTGAGAGTTCGACGAAGATTTTCTGACAGATGCTGCGGGCTTCATCTTGCAGGTTGATGCCTTGCGGCAGGCCTTGGAGGATCACCACGAATTCGTCGCCGCCAATGCGCGCGACGGTGTCGGTTGAGCGCAGGATTCGCTTGAGTCGGGTGGCGGTGGTAACCAGCACCCGATCGCCCGCCGCGTGACCGTAATGGTCGTTGATTGCCTTGAAACCATTGAGGTCGACAAACACCAGCGCCACCCGTGTGGCGGTGATGCGCGCCTGTTCCAGTGCATCGGACAGGCGTTCTTCGAGCACCAGGCGATTGGGCAGGCCGGTCAAGGGGTCGTAATGGGCCAGGTGTTGCAGGTAACTGGCGGAGGCTTTTTCTTCGGTGATGTCGCGCACCACACCCATCATTTTGATCGTGGTGTCGTGGTCGTTCTTCACCACATTGCCAGTCTCGCGCAACCAGCGGATGGTACCGTCGGGCCAGACCACGCGGTATTCCTCGTCATGGTTTTCGCCGGTTTCCAGGCAGCGCAATTCACCGGCGCGGACCTTGGTCCGGTCGTCCGGGTGCACGCAGGAACAGAACAGGGCGTAGGAGGGCGTGACCTCGCCGATCTTGAACCCGAACATGCCGTAGATCGCCTCCGACCAGTAGAGCTTGTCGGTGTCCACGTCCCAGTCCCAAGTGCCGATACGGGCGAAGTACTGGCTGCGTTTGAAGCGTTCGGCCTCCGGGTCCAGATGAATGTTTTGGCCTTCGGACAGGCTGGCGATCAGCGCGCGGCATTCCGACAGTTGCTGTTGCAGGGAATACTGGCGCCAAACCAGCGCAACAAGCACGGCAAGCATCACTGAGCCAATGGCAGCGCTGATCCAGAGGACACTCATTCAGGGATTGCCAGCATGGCGTGTTTAACCGTGGAGGGATGGTGCTTATATTAGTTCACGCTGACTGCCGGAAATAGATCCAAACCGCTGCGAACGGTTGCCAATGGCCTGCAATTCTGGGAAAACGCTGCCCATGAAGCCCTTTCGAGGGCGTGAACAGACGAGTGCATGTAATGAATGATGAGCTTCAGGTAATCGACCTGGTGTTGGGCGACGGCAAAGCAGCGGTCAGAGGCGCACTGATCACCACTCAATATCGCGGGTGGCTGGAAGACGGCACCGAGTTCGATTCTTCCTACAGCCGGGGAAACCTTTTCAGTGTGTGATTGGCACTGGCCGGGTGATCAAGGGCTGGGATCAGGGGATTATGGGGATGCAAGTTGGCGGCAAGCGCAAGTTGCTGGTGCCGGCGCATTTGGCCTATGGCGAGCGAGCGCTGGGGGCGATTACGCCTGATTCGAATTTGATTTTCGAGATTGAGTTGCTGGAAGTGCTGACGCGAGATGATTGAAACGTCGGCCCTGGTTTGAAACGACAAAACCCGCCATCTCGGTGAAACGTGATGGCGGGTTTTTTTGTTGTCTGGGGGAGAGATCCAAAGATCGCAGCCTTCGGCAGCTCCTACGCCGGGGTACGCGTTTCCTTGTAGGAGCTGCCGAAGGCTGCGATCTTTGGATTTTGATTTAGCGAGTCAGGTGAACACTTCAATATCATCGAACGTGTCAGTAATAGTCGCTTCAAGTGCGGGACATTTTTTCTTCGCCGAATCGAAGGCAGGCAACACGGTATTCATGTCCAGCTCATCGGCTCGATCATGTTCAATCAGCAGCGACGTCAAATCGATCCGCCTGAGTAGGCGCGGTCTGCCGGGGCGGGTGGTTTGATCGTTCCCACGCTATGGGAGCGATCAGTCAACGCTGCTCAAATGTGGACGCGATCCTACTCGCGAAGAACGCTAACGCGGTCCAGCTGTAGAAACTTCCAGTAACACCTTGCCAGCCCTGGCCATATCAGTGACTATGCTCGCCATATAGGGGTAGGGGGTATAGGTATGTCGCACATTCACGAGCACAAAGACGATCTGCTCAACCGCGTTCGGCGCATTGCCGGTCAGGTTCAGGCGGTGGAAAAGGCGCTGGAATCCGACGCCGATTGCGCCAAGACCTTGCACCTGGTCGCGGCGATCCGTGGCGCGGTCAACGGGTTGCTGGATCAGTTCATCGACGCCCATGCCCGTGAACACGTGGCCCATCCCGATCTCAGCAACGAGGAACGCGCCCAAGGCGTGGAAGAGTTGCTGCAAGCCATCCGCCGTTATTCGAAATAGAGCAGCGATCCACATGACACTGACACCTCAGGCTTCAAGTTTCACTCACGACCACGTGTTCCTCGGTGCATCCCACGATGAAAACGCCCGCCGCACATTGTGGGTGGTGGCGTTGACCTTCGTGATGATGATTGGCGAAATCGCCGCCGGTTACATCACCGGTTCCATGGCGCTGCTGGCAGACGGCTTCCACATGGCGACCCATGCGGTGGCCCTGGGTATCGCAGCGGCGGCCTACGCGTTTGCCCGGCGTCACGCCAGTAATGCGCGATTCAGTTTTGGCACCGGAAAAGTCGGTGACCTGGCCGGTTTTGCCTCGGCCATGGTGCTGGGGCTGGTGTCGCTCGGTATCGCCGGCGAGTCCATCCTGCGTCTGTTCCAGCCGACCACGGTGGCCTTCACCGAAGCGACGATCATTGCGGTGGTGGGGCTTGCGGTAAATATCGCCAGCGCCTTTCTACTGGCGGGCAATCATGGTCATCACGGCCATGATCACGGCCACAGCCACGACCATGGTCATCATCATGACAACAATCTGCGTTCAGCCTACGTCCACGTGCTGGCCGATGCCTTGACCTCGATCCTGGCCATCGCCGCGTTGCTGGCAGGCCGCTACCTGGGCTGGGTCTGGCTCGATCCGGCGATGGGCATCGTCGGCGCCATCGTGATCGCGAAATGGGCCTATGGCCTGATACGTGACAGCGCCGCGGTGCTGCTCGATACCACCGATGAACACGTGGCCGAGGAAATTCGTGAGTTGCTGGAGTCGACGGGGGACGTGACCATCAGCGACCTGCACGTCTGGCAGGTCGGCCCTGATGCGCGGGCGGCGATTGTCAGCGTGGTCGCGGCGGCCAGCGTCAGTGCCGAGGTGATTCGCGAGCGTCTGGCGCCGGTTCACGAGTTGTCTCATCTGACGGTGGAACACCGCACCGCCGCGTAAGCGTTCATGTTTGTCCCTCGCTGAACAGCGGAATACGACCGTTCAAGGATGGGCGGTAGTGCCAGGTCAAACGCTCCAGCGCAGGTTTCATCGCCAGAATCTGCGTCAGCGTGGCGGTGGCGATACTCAATGCCAGCCTCTGCCCGGGCATTGGTGGCGGCCGGAACCGAAGGTAAAGCTGCGACGATTCGGACGGTCGAGAAGAAAAACGTCAGGGTTGTCATTGAGCTGCGAATCGCGGTTGGCTGAGGCCAGCAACACCAGGATCGCGTCGCTGGGGTTCAGGCTCACGCCGGCTATTTCGCAAGGTGCGGCGACGAAACGACGGGTGTTCTGCACCGATGGATCGAAGCGTTGGACTTCTGAAATCAGAACGTCAATGGATGCCGAATCACGCTGCAACGATGGATTGCGAATCAACGTCACCAACGCATTACCGATCAGCCCAGCCGTGGCTTCATAGGCCTGGGAGCACAGCCCGATCAGATTGGCGATCAGCCTCTCGTTATCCGAAGCACCGAACCGCTGCTTGATGTCGCTCAACAGTGGGCTTTGCGCGCCCGGATCATCCAGCAACTCAATGAAATAACCCCGCAACTGTTCAGTCGCCCCATGCGCAGCATCTAGTTGAGCCTGGCTACTCAGCGGCGATAGGCAGGCCACGAAGTCCGCCGTCAACTCACTGATCATCCGACCCTGAGCAGGGGAGAACCCCAACAACGCCGCCATCACGCACACCGGACCGCGGAACATCGCTTTTGACAGACCCTCGGCGTCCGGGGTGATCAACCGCGCATTGACCAACGCTTGCACTTCATTCCGGTCGATCAACGCCAGTCCCGGCTCAATCGCCGACCTCGGGCAGCGCTGCGGTTCACCTTCATTCATCCGCATCAACCGACCGAATACTTCGCCGGCCAATCCTTCAACAATCGTCTTGGGCACCGGCTCACTCAGCGGGCGCACCTGGCAGTCCGGATGCGCGAACACCGCCGCCACGGCGTCAGCACTGCTGGCCACCCACAGTTTCAGTCCTTGATGAAAAACCAGCCCACCCTCGGCGCGCAGTTGCGCGTAATACGGGTAAGGGTCGGCATGAGTCGCAGCGATGATCGGGTCCATGGGTCGCAGCCTTGTTCGTGGTGGGAAAAGTGTTGCTACTATCTCCAGTCCAACCAGGCCTTGATTCGTCCGGGAGCGAAATATGAACGTTGAACAACACGACATCGGCGTTTCTCAAGTGGCGGCCGCGATTGCGGAGCCGGCCCGGACGAAAATCCTCTGCTCGTTGATGGACGGCCACGCCCGCACCAGCACCGAGCTGGCGGCGATTGCCGAGGTCAGTGCCTCCACCGCCAGCGCGCACTTGGCCAAACTCAAGGAATCGGCGCTGGTGCGGCTGCACGTTCAGGGCCGCCATCGTTATTACAGCCTCGCGGACAAGCGTGTGGCCCAAGCACTGGAAGCCTTGATGGTGCTCGGCCAGAACGCCGCGCCGACGTTCAATTCGCGCACCCCCGATCGCCTGCAATTCGCCCGTACTTGCTACGACCACATGGCGGGCACCCTGGCGGTGTTGCTGCATGACCGGATGATCGAGGCGGGGTGGTTGCTGGAAACCGATGAGCAGGTTTATCAACTGAGCGAGAGCGGCGAGACGTTTTTCGAGGGCTTGGGGGTTGAGGTCAAGGATTTGAGCGCGTTGCGCCGGCGTTTTGCCTGCCCATGCCTGGACTGGAGCATGCGCCGGCCGCATTTGGGCGGTTCGCTGGGGGCGGCGTTGTTGCAAACGGCGATCAAGCGCAAATGGGTGGTCCAGGATCTGGACAGTCGGGCGTTGGCGTTGACGGCGCTTGGGCGCAAGGAACTGGGTGCGCGGTTTGATTTGGAGGTGCCGGATCAGTCGATTCAACTGGTCAAGATCAAAAGATCGCAGCCTTTGGCAGCTCCTACGGGGGGCATGTGATTCGTTACGGAGATTGGGCTGCGGCGTGATTCATGTAGGCGCTGGCGCAGCCTGCGATCTTTTGATCTGCCCTACGCCCGGAAATCCCAGACGATTTCCACCACCCGTATCGCCAACACCAGATAAATCAGAAACAAGACCACCTGAAACGCTGTGTGATACGGCAACCGGGACAAGCGCCGCAAACCGTCGCTGACATTGAGCACCATCAACAGCGCCGACACCGCGATCAGCGACCAGCCCGCGACGTCCGCGGCGAACAGTCCGAGGAACATGTGATGGCCGCTGTGCAGTGCATTAGTGCCTGCCGCGAGCAGCAAGGCGCACACCAGCAGGTTCTTGATGTTGTCGAACACCTGCGTGGTGAACTCGGTGTCCAGCAAGGCCAGATACTTTCGCCAGAGTTTGCCCATGGTGTTGGTGGCGCCTATTGATTGGTAGTCAGCAATTTTAGTGAGCTTTTACAGGTATGCACGAACGAAAAAACCGGCCATCAAAGTGATGGCCGGGCTTTTTGTTCGAACGGGCAGCGCGTCAGGTCAAACCTTGACGATCCAGCCCGCTGGCGCTTCGATGTCGCCGGTCTGTACACCGGTCAGCTCTTTATAGAGCTTCTGGGTGACCGGGCCGACTTCGGTTTCGCTGTGGAACACGTGCAGGTGATCGTTGTAGCTGATGCCGCCGATTGGCGTGATCACGGCCGCGGTGCCGCAAGCACCGGCTTCCTTGAAGTCCGACAGTTTGTCGATCAACACGTCGCCTTCGACCACTTCCAGGCCCAGGCGCGATTTCGCCAGCTCGATCAACGACAGACGGGTAATGCCCGGCAGTACCGAAGGGGACTTCGGCGTGACGAACTTGTTGTCGTGGGTGATCCCGAAGAAGTTGGCCGAGCCGACTTCTTCGATTTTGGTGTGGGTCATTGGGTCCAGGTAGATGCAGTCGGCAAAGTGCGCCTTCTTGGCTTGGGAGCCGGGCATCAGGCTGGCGGCATAGTTGCCACCGACCTTGGCCGCGCCGGTGCCTTGTGGGGCTGCGCGGTCGAAGCTGGAGATCAGGAAGTTGTGCGGGGTCAGGCCGCCCTTGAAGTAGGCACCGACCGGAATGGCGAAGATCGAGAAGATGAATTCGGGAGCGGTGCGCACGCCGATGTTGTCACCCACGCCGATCACGAACGGACGCAGGTACAGCGCGCCGCCAGTGCCGTAAGGCGGGATGAAACGCTCGTTGGCGCGGACCACCGCCTTGCAGGCTTCGATGAACTGCTCGGTTTCCACGAACGGCATCAGCAGGCGAGCGCAGCTGCGCTGCATGCGCAGGGCGTTCTGGTCCGGGCGGAACAGGTTGATCGAGCCGTCCTTGCAACGATAGGCCTTCATGCCTTCGAAGCACTGCTGGCCATAGTGAAGGGCAGTCGAGCCTTCGCTGATGTGCAGCACGTTATCTTCGGTCAGGGTGCCTGCGTCCCACTCGCCATTGCGCCAGTACGACAAGAAACGCTTGTCTGTCTTGATGTAGTCAAAACCCAGCTTGTCCCAATTGATGCTTTCGTTACCCATGACACCCTCTATCGCTTAACAACCGCCGAAACGGTTCAAGGCTTCTGACGTTTTTCTGGATGGGGACAACAATACTTCATTCCGGGGCTGTTTCGCAGCCCGCAATTCGTTCTCTACGACCATCGACGCACTCGATGTAATGCATTCGCTGCTGACAACGCGCCCGCCGTAGCAGCTGTCGAGCACCGCGAGGCAGCGTTCGACGACGAAGTCGTCGCAAAACCTGCCATCGCGGTCTTACAGATTGACCGCGTCAGCCGGATTACGACGAAGTCGTCGCAAAACCTGCCATCGCGGTCTTTCAGATTGACCGCGTCAGCCGGATTACGACGAAGTCGTCGCAAAACCTGCCACCGCGGTCTTACAGATTGACCGCGTCAGCCGGATTACGACGACTTCGTCGCCGAACGCTGCCTCGCTCCGCTCGACAGCTGCTACACACAGGGTTTGCGTTCGGTTTTAGAGGTGCAGCGCGTGCCCAAGTGCACGCAATGCCGCTTCCTGCACCGCCTCGCCCAGTGTCGGGTGCGCATGAATGGTGCCGGCGATGTCTTCCAGCCGGGCGCCCATTTCCAGGCTCTGGCCGAACGCCGTCGACAACTCCGAAACCCCGACACCGACCGCTTGCCAACCCACAATCAGATGATTGTCCCGACGCGCGACCACCCGCACGAAGCCGGTTTTCGACTCCAGGGTCATCGCCCGGCCATTGGCCGCGAACGGGAAGCTCGAAACGATGCAGTCCAATCCGGCAGCCTTGGCCTCGTCCGGGGTCTTGCCGACCACCACCAGTTCCGGGTCGGTAAAGCACACGGCGGCGATGGCGGTCGGGTTGAACTCGCGGGATTTGCCGCTGATCAACTCGGCGACCATTTCGCCCTGGGCCATGGCCCGGTGCGCGAGCATCGGTTCGCCGCTCAGGTCGCCGACGGCGTAGACGTTGCGCATGCTGGTCTGGCAGCGGTTGTCGATCTTGATCGCCGAACCATTCATCGCCAGGTTCAGTCCTTCCAGGTTCCAGCCCTGGGTGTTCGGCTTGCGACCGACCGCTACCAGGACCTGATCCGTTTCAAGGTTCAGCACGTCGCCATTCGGGTCAAGAACTTGAAGTGTTTTTTTATCAGAATCAAAGCCTTGCACGCTGTGCTTCAAGTAAAGCGTCACGCCAAGTTGCTTGAGCGCTTCGTGCACCGGCTGAGTCAATTCGGCGTCGTAGGCCGGCAGGATGCGATCCTGAGCCTCGACCACACTGACTTCGGCGCCGAGCTTGCGATAGGCGATCCCGAGCTCCAGACCGATGTAACCGCCACCGACTACGATCAGCCGTTCAGGCACGCTTTTCGGCGCCAGGGCTTCGGTGGAAGAGATGATCGGCCCGCCAATCGGCAGCATCGGCAGGTGCACACTCTTGGAACCGGTGGCCAGTACCAGGTGCTCGCACTGAATCCGCGTGTCGCCGACTTCAACGGTTTTACCGTCGATCACCTTCGCCCAGCCTTGAACAACCTGGACTTTGTGCTTCTTCAATAGCGCCGAAACGCCAGTGGTCAGGCGATCAACGATGCCGTCCTTCCACTCGACGCTTTTAGTGATGTCGAGGGTTGGCGCCGAAACGCTGATGCCCAGGGCTGAATGCTGACTGTGGTGCTGCGTCTGGTGAAACTGCTCGGCGACGTGAATCAGCGCCTTCGATGGAATGCAGCCGATGTTCAGGCAGGTACCGCCCAACGATTCGCCTTCCACCAGGATGGTCGAAATACCCAACTGACCGGCACGAATCGCCGTCACATAACCGCCAGGGCCGCCGCCGATGATCAGCAGCGTGGTGTTCAGAGTTTGCATCACTTACTCCACAAACAAGGTTGCGGGTTGTTCGAGCAAGCCACGAATGGCCTGGATGAATTGCGCCGCGTCCATGCCATCGACCACCCGGTGATCGAAGGAACTGGAGAGGTTCATCATCTTGCGAATCACGATCTGGCCTTTGACCACCATCGGACGTTCGACGATTTTGTTCACGCCGACGATCGCCACTTCAGGCAGGTTCAGCACTGGAGTGCTGACGATACCGCCCAACGCGCCAAGGCTGGTCAGGGTGATCGATGAGCCGGACAACTCATCGCGGCTGGCCTTGCCATTGCGCGCAGCGGTGGCCAAGCGTGAGATTTCCGAGGCGCTGTCCCACAAGCTGCGAGCTTCGGCGTGACGCACCACCGGCACCATCAAACCGATATCGCTTTGCGTGGCAACGCCGACATGCACCGCGCCGAGGCGGGTGATGACTTGGGCTTCGTCGTCGTAACGGGCATTGATCTGCGGGAAGTCGCGCAGGGCAACGACCAGGGCGCGGACCAGGAACGGCAGCAACGTCAGCTTGCCGCGGCTCGCGCCATGTTTTTCGTTCAGGTGTGCGCGCAGTTCTTCCACGGCGGTGACGTCGATTTCCTCGACATAACTGAAGTGGGCCGCGCGTTGGGTGGCGTCCTGCATGCGCTGGGCGATCTTGCGGCGCATGCCGATCACCGGGATTTGCTCTTCGTCGCTACGCCGGGCGTAAGCGGCGGTAGCGGTCGAGGCATTCGACTGACCCTCGGCCAGGTAGGCGTCGAGGTCTTCGTGCAGTACGCGACCGGCAGGGCCGGTGCCACGCACCAGACGCAACTGGATGCCGAGGTCCAGCGCATGTTTACGTACGGCCGGGGAGGCCAGCGGACGTTCATCGGCGTCACGGGCAACCATCGGGCCCTGACAAACCGCAGTACGAGGCGCTGCTACGGGCTTGCTTGCAGCTACGACTTCAACTTTAGGAGGCGCCGCAACCGGTGCTTCTTTCACCGCAGCCGCAGGCTGCGAGGACGCTTTAAAGTTGCCCGCGCCTTCAACTTCAATGCTGATCAAAATGCTGCCAACCGCCATGACTTCGCCAGGCACACCGCCCAGGGAGATGACCTTGCCATGCACCGGCGAAGGGATGTCTACCATCGCCTTGTCGGTCATCACATCGGCCAGCACCTGATCTTCGACAACCATGTCGCCAACCTTGACGTGCCACACCGACAATTCTACTTCTGCAATGCCTTCGCCAATGTCCGGCATTTTAATAACGTGCGTGCCCATTCAGACCTCCATAACCCGTTTCAACGCCGCGCCCACTCGGGACGGACCAGGGAAATACGCCCACTCTTGCGCGTGCGGGTAGGGGGTGTCCCAACCGGTGACGCGTTCGATCGGCGCTTCCAGGTAGTGGAAGCAATGTTCCTGCACCAGCGCGACCAGTTCCGCGCCGAAACCGCAGGTGCGGGTGGCTTCGTGAACGATCACGCAACGGCCGGTTTTCTTGACCGACTTGACGATGGTGTCCAGGTCCAGCGGCCACAGGCTGCGCAGGTCGATGACTTCGGCGTCGACACCGCTTTCTTCAGCGGCGACTTGCGACACGTAAACCGTGGTGCCGTAGGTCAGGATGGTCACGTCCTTGCCTGGGCGGGCGATGGCGGCAACGTCCAGCGGCACGGTGTAGTAACCGTCTGGCACTTGTGCGGCCGGGTGTTTCGACCATGGGGTTACCGGGCGGTCGTGGTGGCCGTCGAACGGGCCGTTGTACAGGCGTTTTGGCTCAAGGAAAATCACCGGGTCATCGTTTTCGATGGAGGCGATCAGCAAGCCTTTGGCGTCGTAAGGGTTGGACGGCATGACCGTGCGCAATCCGCAGACCTGGGTGAACATCGCCTCGATACTTTGGCTGTGGGTCTGGCCACCGTAGATGCCGCCGCCACAAGGCATGCGCAGGGTCATCGGCGCGGTGAACTCGCCGGCCGAGCGATAGCGCAGGCGCGCGGCTTCGGAAATGATCTGGTCGGATGCCGGATAAACGTAATCGGCGAACTGAATCTCGGCCACCGGCCGCAGACCGTAGGCGCCCATGCCGACGGCGACGCCGACGATCCCGCTTTCGGAGATCGGCGCATCGAACACTCGGGAGGTGCCGTACTTGCTTTGCAAACCTTCGGTGCAGCGGAACACGCCGCCGAAGTAACCCACGTCCTGGCCGAACACCACGACGTTGTCGTCGCGCTCAAGCATCACGTCCATGGCCGAGCGCAGGGCCTGGATCATGGTCATGGTGGTCGTGGTCATGGCGGTTTCCAGCTCGATATGGTTGTTGTGGTCGTTCATGTCAGATCCCCAACTCTTGACGCTGGCGCTTCAAGTGCTCCGGCATCTCTTTGTAGACGTCTTCGAACATGGTCGCGGCGCTTGGCGTCTGGCCACCGGCGAGGGTGCCGTACTGCTCGGCTTCTTTCTGTGCGGCGATCACTTCGGCTTCCAGTTCGGCGCTGACGGCGGTGTGTTCCTCTTCGGACCACTGGCCGATTTTCACCAGGTGCTGCTTGAGGCGCGCAATCGGGTCGCCCAACGGGAAGTGGCTCCAGTCGTCGGCAGGGCGGTATTTCGAAGGGTCATCGGAGGTCGAGTGCGGGCCGGCGCGGTAGGTGACCCATTCGATCATGGTCGGGCCGAGGTTGCGGCGCGCGCGTTCGGCGGCCCAGGCAGAGGCGGCGTAGACCGCGACGAAATCGTTGCCATCAACCCGCAGGGAGGCGATGCCGCAGCCGACGCCACGACCGGCGAACGTGGTGGCTTCACCCCCGGCAATTGCCTGGAACGTGGAGATCGCCCACTGGTTGTTGACCACGTTGAGGATTACTGGTGCCCGGTAAACGTGGGCGAAGGTGAGGGCGGTGTGGAAGTCCGATTCAGCGGTGGCGCCGTCACCGATCCAGGCCGAAGCGATTTTGGTGTCGCCCTTGATCGCCGATGCCATGCCCCAGCCCACACCCTGTACGAACTGGGTGGCGAGGTTGCCGGAAATGGTGAAGAAACCGTGATCGCGTACCGAGTACATGATCGGCAACTGACGACCCTTGAGCGGATCGCGCTCGTTGGACAGCAGTTGGCAGATCAGGTCCACCAGCGGCACTTCGCGGGCCATCAGGATGCTTTGCTGACGGTAGGTGGGGAAGCACATGTCGTCGATGTTCAAGGCCAGGGCCTGGGCGCTGCCGATGGCTTCTTCGCCAAGGCTTTGCATGTAGAACGACATTTTTTCTGACGCTGGGCGACCACCATGCGGTTGTCGAAAATCCGCGTCTTGAGCATGGCGCGCATGCCTTTGCGCAGGATCTCGACCGGGACGCCTTCAGCCCACGGACCGAGGGCATTGCCCTGGTCGTCGAGCACGCGAATCAGGCCCTTGGCCAGATCAGCCGTGTCGGCCGGTTCAACGTCGATTGGGGGTTTGCGCACCGTACCGGCGTCAGTCAGCCGCAGGTAGGAGAAGTCGGTTTTGCAGCCTGGGCGGCCCGACGGTTCGGGCACGTGCAACTGCAGCGGTTCATACGCTTGGTTCATGGCTTCTACGCTCGATCTTGTGAATTTCTTGTAGTGAGCTGGCAGTCCTTCCACGGATGATGGAAATCTTGTCCTACAAACATCATAGGCCCGGCGCAGGAGAATATTTCTCTCTGTTTCGTTGCGTTGGCGGTCATTTGAGGATAAAAAATCTGCATAAACAAAAATAACAGGTGGTTTTGTCTCATGCGCAAACTGGACCGTACCGATATCGGCATTCTCAACAGCCTTCAGGAGAACGCCCGCATCACCAACGCCGAGCTCGCACGCTCGGTCAACCTGTCGCCGACACCGTGCTTTAACCGGGTCAAGGCGATGGAGGAATTAGGGCTGATTCGCGAGCAAGTCACGCTGCTGGACGCCGACCTGCTGGGGCTGCATGTGAATGTGTTCATTCATGTCAGCCTGGAGAAGCAGGTGGAAGAGGCGCTGGCGCATTTCGAAGAGGCGATTTCGGATCGCCCGGAAGTGATGGAGTGTTATTTGATGGCCGGCGACCCGGATTATCTGATCCGGGTGTTGGTGCCGACCATTCAGTCGCTGGAGCGCTTCATGATGGACTTCCTGACCAAAGTCCCCGGTGTCGCCAACATCCGCTCGAGCTTTGCGCTCAAGCAAGTGCGCTACAAGACGGCGCTGCCGTTGCCGGCGAATGGCTTGACCCTTGGCGCCTAAACACAACCCCCGTAGCAGCTGTCGAGCACCGCGAGGCAGCGTTCGGCGCGGGCCGCGATCGGACGAAGCCGTCGTAATCCATCCCACGCGGTTTACCTGAAAGAACACGGTCGCTGATTTTACGACGGCTTCGCCGCCGAACGCTGCCTCGCGGTGCTCGACAGCTGCTACGGGTCTACAGGGGGCGGGGTTAGGAGGTCAGAGTTTATTCAGGGGAATCTTCAGGTACGTCACGCCGTTATCCTCGGCCGGCGGCATATTCCCCGCCCGCACATTCACCTGAATTGCCGGCAGCAACAGGTTCGGCATGCCCAACCCGGCATCGCGCAGGGTACGCATGGCGACGAACGCCGCCTCATCAATGCCGTCATGCACGTGGATGTTGCTCTTGCGTTGCTCACCCACCGTGGTTTGGCATTCAGGCTCGCGCCCCTCAGGCGGGTAGTCATGGCAAACGTAAAGCCGCACGCCAGCCGGGAAGGCCAGCAACGTGTGGATCGAGGCGAACATCTGGTTCGCATTGCCGCCCGGAAAGTCGCAACGCGCGGTGCCGACATCCGGCATGAACAGCGTATCGCCTACCAGAATTACATCACCGTCGATCAAATAAGCCATGTCCGCCGGCGTGTGGCCGGGCACATGCAGGGCCGTGGCCTTGAGGTTGCCGATCATGAACGATTCGTTCGGCGCGAACAGGTGATCGAACTGCGAGCCATCCACACAAAATTCCGGCTCCAGATTGAACAGGGTCTTGAACACGCCCTGGACCTTGCTGATCGACTGCCCAATCGCAATCTTCCCGCCCAGTTCCCGGCGCAGATAGGGCGCGGCAGACAGGTGATCGGCGTGGGCGTGGGTTTCCAGCAACCATTGCACCTGCAACTGGCGGGCGCGCACGAAGGCGATGATCCGGTCGGCCTGGACTGTCGCGGTGCGCCCGGCGGCCGGGTCGTAATCGAGCACGGTGTCGACAATCGCGCAGTGCCCGCCCGCCTGCTCGTAGACAACGTAGCTGTAGGTCGAAGAGGCGGGGTCGAGGAAGGCTTCAATCTGCGCGGACATGGAATCGGACCTGTGAAAAGGGCGGGAAGACAGTAACCGGTTGCAACACTTTATGTTTACACATAATGTCTGCAGCTTAAGTGACGTCGAAGGCATCCTGCAAATGCAATCCAGTCTGACCGAATGTGAAGTCGCCCAATTGCGGGTATCGGCCTCCAAAGCTTGCGCGCTGCTCAAGGCTTTGGCCAATGAGGATCGCTTGCTGATTCTCTGCCAGTTGACCCAGGGCGAGCGCAACGTCGGCGAACTGGAAACCATGACCGGCGTACGCCAGCCCACACTGTCCCAACAGCTGGGTATTTTGCGCGATGAAGGCCTGGTCGCGACCCGCCGCGAAGGCAAGTACATTTTCTATGGCCTGGCCAGTCATGAAGTGATTCAGGTAATGAAAACGCTGTCCGGCCTGTATTGCGGAGCGGTTCAAAAAAGCTGGGGTTAACCACACCTTTATGTAGCAGCTGGCGAAGCCTGCGTTCGGCTCGGGCCGCGTTCGGACGAAGCAGTCGTAAATCAGACAATGCGGTTTATCAGGAAGACCGCGTCGTCAGGGTTTACGACTGCTTCGTCCGAACGCAGGCTTCGCCAGCGGCTACAAAGTAAGGGTGTGCCTGACCCAGCCACATGCGTGCAGCAGTAAAAAGGGAACAACCTATGAACGATCAACACTGGGGCCCAACCATCAGTGCAGACATCGTGGTGATAGGCGGCGGCACGGCAGGGATTGGTTTTGTCGCCAGCCTGCTCAAGCGCGATCCGTCGTTGAACATTACCGTTATCGAACCCAGTGCCGAGCATTACTACCAACCGGCCTGGACCTTGGTCGGCGGTGGCGCCTACACGCTGGAAGACACCGTACGCCCGATGTCCAGCGTCATGCCGCGTCAAGCCACCTGGTTGCAGGCATCGGTCACTGACATCGCCGCCGACCGCCAGTACCTGACCCTCGACGACGGCCGCACCGTTGGCTATCAAAACCTCATCGTCTGCCCCGGCCTGCGCCTGGCCTGGGAGAAGATCGAAGGCTTGCAGGAAGCCCTTGGCCAGCACGGTGTGACGTCCAATTACAGCTACCGGCACGCGGCCTACACCTGGGAACTGGTCAAGGGGTTGCGCGGCGGCAAGGCGATCTTCACCCAGCCACCGATCCCGATCAAATGTGCCGGAGCGCCGCAAAAGGCCTTGTACCTGTCCTGCGATCACTGGTTGAAAAGTGGTGTGCTGAACAAGATCGACGTCGAGTTCAACCTGGCCGGTGCCGCGTTGTTCGGTGTACCAACGTTCGTGCCGCCGCTGATGAAGTACATCGAAAAATACAACGCACGGCTGGCTTTCACCTCCAACCTGATCAAGGTGGATGGCCCGGCGAAAGCCGCGTGGTTTGAGGTCAAGGACGCTGCCGGTAACGTCACTGTCGAGGAAAAACCTTCGATATGCTGCACGTCGTGCCGCCGCAGGTTGCTCCGGATTTCATCCGGCAAAGCCCCTTGGCCGACGCCGCCGGCTGGTGCGAAGTGAACATGCACACGCTGCAACACGTGCGTTATCCCGAGGTCTTCGGCCTGGGCGATATCTGCTCCACCAGCAACGCGAAAACCGCTGCCGCCGTGCGCAAGCAGATCGTGGTGGTGGCCGAAAACCTGCTGGCCCTGCGCAAACAACAGCCGCTGCCGCTCAAGTACGACGGCTACGGTTCGTGCCCGCTGACGGTGGAGAAGGGCAAAGTGATCCTCGCCGAGTTTGGCTATGCCGGCAAGTTGCTGCCGACCTTTCCTCTTGACCCGACCGTAGCCCGTCGTTCGGCCTGGTGGCTGAAGGCGAGCCTGCTGCCGTGGTTTTACTGGAACGGCATGCTCAAGGGCCGCGAATGGCTGACGGCTTTGTCCGAGGTCGATTGAGAGAACCCTATGCTGCTGGCAAGTTTTTTGGTGTGCTGATGGGCCTGGTGCTCGGTTTGACCGGGGCCGGGGGCGGGATTCTGGCGGTGCCGGCGTTAGTGCTGGGGCTCGGCTGGAGCATGACGCAAGCGGCGCCGGTCGCATTATTTGCGGTGGGTAGCGCGGCGGCGGTCGGTGCCATCGACGGTTTGCGCCACGGTCTGGTGCGCTATCGTGCGGCGCTGTTGATCGCTTTGCTGGGCGCACTGTTTTCGCCGCTGGGCATTTACTTTGCCCATCAGTTGCCGGAAAAATCCTGATGATCCTGTTCAGCCTGCTGATGGTCATGGTGGCCTGGCGGATGCTGCGCCGTGAACGCCAGGACGAAGGTCCGAACGACCATGGCCACGCCAACTGGGGCCAGAAGAACTGCATGCTCGATCAACAGACCGGCCGCTTTTCCTGGACCGCCAAATGCACCGCGACCCTGGCGGCACTCGGCGCGGTCACCGGGGTGGTATCGGGATTGCTGGGGGTGGGTGGCGGCTTTCTGATCGTCCCGGCGTTCAAGCAACTGACCGACGTGCAGATGCGCGGGATCATCGCCACGTCGTTGATGGTGATCAGCCTGATCTCGGCGATCGGCGTGATCGGCGCGTTTCATGCGGGCGTGCGGATCGACCGTTTGGGCGTGGCGTTTATCCTCGCCAGCATTGTCGGCATGGTCATGGGTCGCAAGCTGTGCGCCCTGGTGCCGGCCCGAACATTGCAAGTGGGCTTCGCCAGTGTCTGCGTCGTGGTTGCCGCTTACATGCTGTTTAAAGCGGGTCTCTAGCCGGCAGCCTGGTAAACGCAGATCCACTGTGGGAGCAAGCCCGCTCCCACAGTGGAATTGTGGTGTCTGGTGGATTTTGCACAACCACTCTCATCCCATCGAAGCGCCTGACCGCTACCCAAGTAGCATACGTCCCGGCCCGCAGGCTTCGTACACTCGCACCTCATACATGCGCACCTGCGGGAGGCGACGATGCAGCAGGTCCAGAGTGAAGGTGTGGTCAGTGCAATGTCCCAGGCCACCGATGCCCAGCAGGCGGCGCAGGAGTTGGCGCGACAGCTGTTGCATCCGCATCTGGGCTTTGTGCTGTTTTTCTGTTCCGCCGAGTACGACTTGCAGGCGCTGGGCCAGGCCTTGCAACAGAGCTTCGGCGGGATTCGCCTGGTGGGTTGCACCAGCGCCGGGGAGATCACCCCGCAAGGTTACGGCCGCAACTGCGTGACGGCGGTGGGTTTCGATCATCGGCATTTCTCCATCGCCATCGAACTGATCGACGAGATGGAGCGTTTCAGCCTGATCGATGCCCAGCAAATGGTCGAACGATTGGTGAGTGGCTGCCGCAGCAACACCCTGGCGCCGATCAAGGGCAACAGCTTTGCCCTGACGCTGCTCGATGGCCTGTCCAGCCGTGAGGAAATGGTCCTCGCCGCGTTGAGTGCCGCCTTGGGCGACATTCCGCATTTCGGCGGTTCCGCCGGCGATGACAACTACCTGACCCACACCCACGTGTATTTCGGCGGCGAGTTCCACAGCGGCGCGGCGGTGGTGGTGCTGGTCAACACCTGGCTCGACTTCGAAGTCTTCACCACGCACCACATCCTGCCCCGCGAGGAAAAACTGGTGGTCACCGGCGCTGACAGCGCGTTGCGGCGGGTCTTTGAACTGAACGCCGAGCCCGCTGCCCAGGAATACGCGCGCCACATCGGGGTGCCGGTGGCCGAGCTCGATCACCGGATTTTCGCCGCGCATCCGTTGGCGGTGCGGATCAACGAACAGTATTACGTGCGCGCCATCCAGCAGGTTCACCCGGACCTGAGCCTGAGCTTCTATTGTGCCGTGGAAAACGGCATCGTCCTCACCGCCATGACCCCGGGCCGATGCTGCCAAACCTGCAAGCGCTGTTTGAAGGGTTGCAGGAGCGCCTGGGCGATCTGTTGCTGACCATCGGCTGCGATTGCTTTCTCAGGCGCCTGGAACTGGAAGAACGCGGCAGTCTGGAACCGATCGGGGCGTTTTTGCGTGAGCATCGGGTGATGGGTTTCAACACCTACGGAGAACAGTTCAATGGCATGCACATCAACCAGACCTTCACCGGGGTTGCCATTGCCCGAGGCCGTTCCCCTGGACAGCGTTGAGCTCCAGGCGCAGATCGCCAGCCTGCAGCGCGACAACCACAAATTGCAGCGCATCAATGGCGCGCTGATCGAACGCATCGAATCCGGCATCACCCGTGGCAACGACCCGTATGCGGCGTTCCAGCATTCGGTGGTGTTGGCCGAGCAGGTCCGCGAGCGCACCGACGCCTTGAACCAGGCCATGGCCGAGCTCAAGGCCGGCAATCACTTGCTCAGCGACGCGCGGTTACGGGCCGAAACGGCGCATCAACACTTGATCGATGCCATCGAGAGCATTTCCGATGCCTTCGTGCTGTTCGACGAAAACCAGCGGATCGTGCTGTTCAACAGCCGCTTCAAGTCCTTCTGGGGCAATAGCCGGGTGCGGATCATCGCCGGCATGCACCTGGCCGAGGTCAAGCGCTTGATGACGGCCACCGGGTTATTCACCGAAGAACCTCGCGGCCAGGCCGAGCAGAATTTGCTGTATCGCCTGCAGAATGGCCGCTGGCTGCAAGTCAGCGAACGGCCGACCCAGGAAGGTGGGCGGGTGATTCTGTTCACCGACATCACCGACGTCAAACTCAGCGAAACCGTGCGCCGCGAGCAAGCCGTGGCGCAGAAATCGCATTTGCTGCAACGGGCCGTGGATAACCTGTCCCAAGGTGTGGCGATGGTCAACGCCGAAGGCATCCTGGAGTTGTGGAACCGGCGTTTCCTTGAACTCAGCGGCCTGGCGCCGGTGGCGGCTCATCGGCCATTCGCGCAAGTGATCGCCGACAGCGAATTGAACCTGCTGACTCCGGCCAGTCGTGACAGCAACGGGCGGCCAGTGCAGGAGTGCGAACAGCGTCTCGACGATGGCCGGGTCCTGGAAATCCGCACCCATCCGCTGCCTACCGGCGGTTTCGTCAATACCTTCACCGATATCACCGAACGCTACCAGCACGCCGAGGCGCTTAGCGAAAGCGAACGCTGGATTCGCCTGATCACCGACCATGTCCCGGCGCTGATCGCCTACCTGAACGCCGATCTGGTCTACGAGTTCACCAACAAGGTTTATGAACAGTGGTACTGCTGGCCCCGGGGAGTGATGCTCGGGCAGAGCCTGCGCGAAGTGCACAGCGAACAGCATTACCAACGCCTGGAAGCCTATGTGGCCCGGGCTCTGGCCGGTGAGAGCGTGACCTTCGAGTTCGCCGAAACCAACATCAACAACCAGGAGCGCTACATGCTGCGCTCCTATGTGCCCAATCGCCTGGCGACCGGGGAAGTGGTGGGTATTTTCGTCTTGATCCGCGACATCACCGAACGCCGCCGCACCGCCGAGGCCTTGCACCAGGCTTATCAAAACCTTGAGCTGCGGGTGCGCGAACGCACGGCGGAACTGACCACCCTCAACGACCAGTTGCTGCGCGAGATTGACGAGCGTCGCCACGCGGAATCCCGCCTGCGCGAAGCCAAACTCGAAGCCGAACAGGCCAACCTGTCAAAGACCAAGTTTCTCGCCGCCGTCAGCCACGACCTGCTGCAACCGTTGAACGCCGCACGGCTGTTTACCAGCGCCTTGCTGGAACGCCGGGAGCCGGTGGCCAACGCGATTCTGGTGCGCAATGTCAGCAATTCCCTGGAAGACGTGGAAAGCCTGCTGGGCACCCTGGTGGACATTTCCAAACTCGATGCCGGGGTGATCAAGGCCGACATTGCGCCCTTTGCCCTCAGTGAATTGCTGGAAAACCTCGCCGCCGAATACACCCAGGTAGCATGCAGTGAAGGACTTGAGCTGCATTTCGTCCGGTGTTCGGCGCTGGTGCGCAGCGACATTCAGTTGCTGGCGCGGATCCTGCGCAATCTACTGAGCAACGCGATTCGCTACACCTACAGCGGTCGCGTGGTGCTCGGTTGCCGGCGCCATCATCAGCGCTTGTCGATTGAAGTCTGGGACAGCGGCATGGGCATTGCCGAAAACCGCCTGGAGGAGATTTTCCAGGAGTTCAAGCGCGGTGATGTGCAGCGCCCGGATCAGGATCGCGGGTTGGGCCTGGGCCTGGCGATTGTCGAAAAAATCGCCGGGATTCTCGGGCACCGGATTCATGTGCGGTCGTGGCCGGGCAAGGGCTCGATGTTTTCCGTCGAAGTACCGCTCAGTGCCACGGCGCCCAAGGCATTGCCGAGTTTACTGATGAGCGAGCCGATGCTTGAACGCCTGCGTGGCGCGCGGGTGTGGGTGCTGGACAACGACGCAGCCATTTGCGCGGGGATGCGCACGTTGCTGGAAGGCTGGGGTTGTCTGGTGGTGACGGCGCTGTCGGAGCAGGACCTGGCGCGACAGGTCGACAACTATCACGAAGAGGCCGACTTGCTGATTGCCGACTATCACCTGGACGACGACCAGAACGGCGTCGATGCCGTGGCCCGGATCAACGCCCGGCGCGGCGCGGCCATTCCGGCGATGATGATCACGGCCAACTACAGCAATGAACTCAAATTGCAGATCCGTGAGTTGGGGCACACCCTGATGCATAAGCCGGTGCGGCCGATGAAACTCAAGACGGCGATGAGTCATTTGCTCGGCCCACCCCGATAACTTGAGTCGCCCCCCGACCTGTAGCAGCTGGCGAAGCCTGCGTTTGGCTGCGAAGCAGTCGTAAACCCTGACGACGCGGTCTTCCTGATAAGCCGCATTGTCTGATTTACGACTGCTTCGTCCGAACGCGGCCCGAGCCGAACGCAGGCTTCGCCAGCTGCTACAGGGGGCGTCCTGCGCTCAGGAATTGTGTTTCAGCGCCGCAGATAAGACCCGAAATCAATATCCCCGGCACTCAGGATCGCCTGCACCCGGTTGTGCACATTGAGTTTGCGCAGGATCGCCGAGACGTGGGCCTTGACCGTGGTTTCGGCGATTTCCAGGGTGTAGGCGATCTGTTTGTTCGACTCGCCCTTGGTCATGCGTTCAAGCACCAGCAACTGTTTGCGGGTCAGGGCCTGGAGCAGTTCCGGCGGGAAACTCGGGTTGTCGTTCATTCGCCGGTGGGTGCCGGGTTTTTGCGTGCGGATGATGTCCGGCGGCAGGTACACATTACCGTTGAGAATCTGCTGGATCGCCTCGGTCATTTGCAGCCGTGGCGAGGATTTGGTGATGAACCCCACCGCGCCATAGGTGATGGCTTGCAGCACGATCTGCTTGTCCTGCTCGGCCGAGACGATCACCACCGGAATGGTCGGCGCCTCGTTGCGCAGGTTGATCAGGCCGTTAAGGCCGTGCATGCCGGGCATGTTCAGGTCCAGCAAAATCAGGTCCAGGTCGTCGTGTTCCCGGGTCAGCAACAGGGCGCTGTCCAGGTCGGCCGTTTCCATCACTTCGCTGCCGGGGAAACCGTCGCTGATCACGTTATGAATGGCTTCGCGAAACAGCGGGTGATCGTCGGCAATCAGAATTTTGTACATGGCCTTTCACCTCATTATTGTGTTTTTGGGTGGGGCAACAACGTGCAAGTGTTCAGTCAGGGAAAGGGCTCGGGCTGGGCCGGCGCAACGGGCAGGTTCGCCGCTTGCCAGGCATCCAGGCCATCGCGATACCAATACACTGACTTATAGCCCATGGCGGCGGCGCGTTTTACCGCGTTCCAGCTCAACCAGCAATCGGCGCGGCAGTAGAAGACCAAGGGGTGCTGCACATCGCCGTCGGTGAATGTGTCCAGATTACGCGCAAACCAGGCCTGCCAGTCGGGCGTCAGCTCCCCGTCGCCGGTATTGGCCAGCCAGTGGCTGCCGGGCAGGTTCTCGTGGGGCTGGTCTTCGATAAAACGCCCTTGCAGCCATTGGCGGCGGTAGACGTCGATCAGCACGGGTCTCGGGGTTTGGCTGAGCAGGGTTTGCAAGGCGGGCGTGTCGATGATGGCCGCGCCTTGCAGTTGATTCGGCGTCGGGCTGCGGTACAGGCCAATGCGGTAGCCTTCGGCGGAAAATAGCGCGGTGTCGGCGTGCGCGGTGCTCAGCAGCAGGCCGAGGGACAGGGCCGTGAGGCAAGGGCGAAACAGACGACGTCGGGCACGCGGCATGGGGGTTCAATCCTTATCGTTATGAACCCATTACATGCCAGTCCCGGTGCGATTGGAATGCGACGATAGACAGGTAAACCAGTACTAAAGTAGTAAATTCCCCCTGATTGATGGAGATCCCCTGTGGGAGCGGGCTTGCTCGCGAAAGCGTCAGTTCAGTCGACAAAAATGTTGCCTGATACACCGCCTTCGCGAGCAAGCCCGCTCTCACAGGGGATTTGTGTTGTCAGTTGGATTTGCGCAGGACCGCGTGTTGCGGGTTGAAGGTGAGCACTGCGAGCAGCACGAACAACAGCGTCAACCCCACGCACACCGCCAGCGCCAACGGATTAAAGCGTTCATACAGGGCAAACCGCACCGTTTCCACGGCATGGGTGAACGGGTTCAACGCACACAGCCAATACAACCACTCGCTGGACTCGCGCATTTTCCACAGCGGATACAGTGCCGACGACAGGAAAAACAGCGGGAAGATTACGAAGTTCATCACCCCGGCGAAGTTCTCCAACTGGCGGATCGCGTTGGACAGCAACAGCCCCAGTGCGCTGAGCATCAACGCCACCAGCAACAACGCCGGCAACGCGATCACCAGGCCCAGGGCCGGTGGTTGCACGCCGTACACCCAGGCAATCGCGAGGAAGGCATACACCTGCAACAACGAAATCAGCGACGTCGCCAACAGTTTGCTACACAGCAGGAAGGTCCGGGGCAGGGGACTGGTCAGCAGCACGCGCATGCTGCCCATCTCCCGGTCGTAGACCATTGACAGCGAACCTTGCATGCCGTTGAACAGCAGGATCATGCAGGCCAGTCCGGGAATGATGTACACCTCATACGGAATGTAGGTGTCGTAAGGCTCGATGATCGCAATGCCCAGCGCCGCGCGAAACCCGGCGGCGAACACCAGCAGCCACAGCAGCGGCCGCACCAGCGCACTGAGAAACCGCGTGCGCTGCAACACAAAGCGCAGCCATTCGCGCAATACGATGCCGTTGAAACACTGCCAGTAAGCATTCATCGCGCGGCTCCTGATGTCGTCAGTCGAGTGAAGGCTGAACCGAGGTCGCCGCCGTGTTCCAGGCTCAGGGCGTCGGCTTGACCGCTGGCCACCAGCCGGCCTTGATGAAGGATCAACAAGTCGTCGCTGGCCTGCACTTCGTCAAGCAGGTGAGTGGTCCAGAGCACGCTGATGCCTTGCTCGCGGCACAGGCTGCGGATGTGTTGATTGAGTGCCAGGCGACTGGCCGGGTCGAGGCCGACACTGGCTTCATCCAGCAGTAACAGGCGCGGCTCGTGCAGCAACGCCCGGGCGATTTCCACCCGCCGCCGATGGCCGCCATTGAGCTCGCGGACCCGTTCGCGGCGGCGTTCGGTCAGCGCCTGGCGGGCCAACTCGGCGTCGACCCGCAGGCCGGTCTCGCGCCGGGACAGGCCGTGCAGCGCGGCGTGGTAGCGCAGGTTTTGCTCGACGCTGAGGTCCAGGTCCAGGGTGCTTTGTTGAAACACCACGCCCAATTGCTTGAGCGCCGGGCGCGGTGCATCGCGCAACGAACAGCCGCCGACCCGGATGTCCCCGCGCTGCAAATCGTAGAGCCGGGTCAGCAGGGCAATCAGCGTCGATTTGCCCGCACCGTTGGGCCCCAGCAGCGCGGCAAAACGACCTGGCGCCAGGCTGAAACTGACCTGGCGCAACGCCTCCTTCGCGCCATAAGCGAAGCTCAGCTCGCTGACTTCCAGTGCGTTCATGGCGTGACCACCACGCCCCATGGATAACGCCCGACCTTGATCGATTTGCTGACTTTTAGGCTGTCGACATCAATCACCGACACATCGCCACTGACGCCGTTGGTGGCCAGCAATTGCTTCTGATCCGGGGTGAATGACATCTGCCAGACGCGCCGGCCCACCAGCAGGTAATCGAGCACTTCAAAGGTCTTGGCATCGACCACCGCCACGTGGTTGGCCGGGCCGAGGGCGACGAAGCCGTACTTGCCGTCGGCGCTGAGCTTGATGCCGACTGGCTGGACCTTGTCCGGGTGTACACCCTTGATCTGGAAGTTTACGGTCTTGAGGATCTTGCGGGTCGCCACGTCAAGAATCGTCACCGTGCCGCCGATTTCCGCCGAGGCCCAGAGCTGCGTACCGTCGTGGTTGAACTCGACGAACCGCGGCCGCTGATCCACCAGGGTGCTGTCGGCCAGGGTCTGGGTGCTGGTGTCGATCCAGTGCAGCATGTTGGTGGTTTCGCTGGTGTTCACCGCCCACTTGCCGTCGGGGCTGACCGCCATGCCTTCGGGTTCGACGCCGACGTTGATCTGGCTCAGCACCCTGGAGGTTTCGGTGTCGATCACCGTCACCAGCGCGTCGTCTTCGTTGGAGACGTACAGCCAGCGATTATTCGGGTGCAGGGCGAATTGCTCGGGGTCCTTGCCTGAAGGCAGCTCCTTGATGATCTTGCGCGTGGTCACGTCCATGACCTGGACCCGGTCTGAATCACTGGCGCAGATGTACAGCAGTTTGCTGTCATGGGACAACAGCAGGCCGCGCGGGCGCTGGCCGACGGGCAAGGTGTCGGTGACTTGCAGGGTCTGCATGTCGATCAGGCTCAGCGTGTTGTCCTTTTCGTTGGAGACCCAGGCGGTGCTGGCCACGGCGTGCCCGGCGGCAAGCAGCAGGGCGCATGAGAGCAGGGTAAGGCGCATGGCGGATTCCTTTTTATTGTAATTGTCGTGGAAGAAAAATCAGGGAAAGTGGCAGGTCACTTCAGGCTTGTCGTAGCCCAGACTGTCCATTTCGTTAAACGGGTGCAGGAAACCGTCCTGGGGCGAGGTGCTGACCAGCGCTCGGGGCTGGACGATGGGGATGGGCTGGCGCAACTGGCCGTTCCAGGGTCGATAACTGAGCTTGCGGCCCTTGAAACCGTCCAGCGGCAATTGATCGCTGAGCTCAAGTGCACGGATGGCCATGGGGTCGGCCTGACGCAGTTTGGTCACCGCACTGGCGATGCTGCGCACGGCCATCCACGCGGCGAAATCCCGGTCATTCATCCAGCGCCCGGCCAAGGCCTCGAAGCGTTTTTGCAATTGGGCGGCGCCGTAGGTTTCCACGGTTTTGTGCCAGCCCACCGGGGTCAGGCCCTGGGTGCCGGCGACCGGGCGTGGGTACCAGGTCTGGTAAGGCACGTATTCGCCGAAGTCGCCGCGTTCGTCCGCCACCAGCACCACGTCGTATTCGGCGGTCTGGGTGAACAGCGGCATGTCGGCCTGGGCGCTGCGGCGTTGATCGTTGTCGAAACTCCAGGCTTTTTCCGCCACCAGTTTCAAGCCGAAGCGTTTGGCGGCGCGGCGCAGGGCGGCGGCGTAGGCTTGATCGTCCGGGGTCGGGCCGACGATCAACAGCGCTCGTTGCCATTTGCGCACCACCAGAAATTGCGCCAGCGCATCGGCGAGCATCGCCCGGCTCGGCAGGCTGTGCAGCACGTTCGGCAAACAGTCGGTGGTGCGCAAACTGTCATCCGGGCTGCCGGCGTTGAACAACAAACTGTCGGGCAGCGCGGCGCTGAGCCGGCGCAGGGTTTCCACGGGCGCATTTACCACAAACAGGCGCAGGCCTTGTTCGTGTTGGGCCTTGGCCGCTTCAACCAGCGCATCCGCAGTGTCGGTGCTGGCGCTGACCAGGCGGTAGCTGTGATTGAGAAAATGCCCGGTGCTGTTGCTGTCGGTGATCGCCAGCTCGGCGCCGCGCAGTCCGGCATCGGTGGGGTCGGGAATGACATTGGACAGCAGCGGCCCCGGATCGGGGCGATAGCCCAGGTAGCCGATCTGCACCTGCAACGGCGCATCGGCGGCCTGACTCCGGGTCGCCAGCCCGGCGGCGCAGGCGATCGCCAGCAGGTAGATCAAGGCGTAAGGGGCAAGCTGGCGCATAAGGCACTCCATGACAGGTAGCGCCAGCATAGGAACCCTGCGGGGTCGGGGAAATATGCAGAAAGTATCGGAGAGCCAGTACCAAGGTCGTAAATCCCGGCGGCGCTGCGCCACAAGCCCTACTACCAAGGTACTGGATGGCGACCACCAAAGCAGCATGGGGCTGGCGCAACGCGGTTCCTAAGATGGGTGCCATAGCCTCTGCCAAGAGGTTCTGCGTGCAACCCTGAGGGCATAACAATGACAACAAAACGCAACGCCTTGCTTGTTGCCGGACTGCTGGCCGGTTTTATCAGCGCAGGTCCTGTCTGGGCCCACGGCAACGTGGTACCGCAAGCAGTGGAAACCCCGGGCCTGACCCCGGTCAAAGACGCTGGCGTGCCGGTCGATGCCGATGGCTGGGCGGCGGTGAACCCGTATCGCAACTCCCCGCAGCACGATAAAGCGCTGGAAATCGGCTCTTCGGCCTACAACCAGAACTGCGCGGCCTGCCATGGCCTGGAAGCCAAGTCTGGCGGTATCGCCCCGGATTTGCGCCTGCTCGATGTCGGCGACGCCGGCGATGAATGGTTTGTCCAGCGGGTGCGTAACGGCGCAGTTCGCGATGGTCGGGTCTACATGCCGAAAATGGCCGATTACCTGAGTCAGGAAGCCTTGTGGGCGGTGCGTACCTACCTGGACAGCGTGCACTCCGAGGAGTAACCCATGCGTCTGCTCGCTGTGTTGATCAGTGCTGTGTTGCTGTGCTGCCAGGTGGCGCAGGCGCAGGTCCGTAGCTATGACCAAATGATCGCGGCCGGGGAACTGAAAGTGGCGGTCTACAAGGACTTCGCCCCCTACAGTTTTGAAGATGCCGGCCAGCCGCGCGGGGTGGATATCGAACTCGCGCAAGCCCTGGCCCAAGCGCTCGGCGTGAAATTGAAGCTGATCTGGGCACCCGCCGGGGAGAAGCTCGACGATGACCTGCGCGATTACATCTGGCGCAGCAGTCAGTTGCACAACCAGCAACTGGCCGACCTGATGATGCGCGTGCCCTACGACCGCGACTATTCCCAGAAACGCAACGAGCTCGGCGAGCTGGAAAACGATCATGTGGTGATGTTCGGCCCGTACCAGAACGAACAATGGCAAGTCGCCTATGACCGCCGTCGGCTGGGCTCGGTGGGCAGCGTCGCGGTGTTCGAGCAGCACCCGATTGGCGTCGAAGTCGACAGCGTGCCGTCGTTCTACCTGACCTCGGTGTTCAACGGCATGCTCGCCGCCAGGACTCACCACTATCCCGGCGTTCCCCAGGCCTTTGCGGCGATGAAGGCCGGTGAAGTCGATGCGGTGATGGCGATGCGCGGCGAGATCGACTGGCAGGTTCACGAAGCCAATGATCCGCAGGTGGCACTGGCGCAAAACGCCTACCCGAACATGGGCAAGCAGCGCTGGGAGATCGGCATGGCGGTGCATGAAAGTAACCGTCAATTGTCGTACGCCGTGGAAGAGGCGCTGGAAGCCCTGATCCGCGAAGGCTCGGTGCAAGCCATCTATGCCCGTTACGGCCTGCAATACGAAGTCCCGGAGATGTATCAATAGTGAACTGGCGAGCGAGTTGCCTGTTGGCCTGTTGGTTGCCCATGGCCGCCCATGCGCTGGACATCGATCCGGGCAAAGACCCGGTGCCGTCGGTGATGTGGGCGTTCTATCACCAGCAAATGCTCGGCGACGCGCCGTTCGTGTTCGACCAGCGGGTCAAGCTGCTGGCGCCGCCATTCGCCGAAGACGCCCGCCAGGTGCCGCTGGAAATCGACGCCCGGGCGTTCAAGGGCGAGGTGGTGAAGATCCTCGCCTGGGCCGAACTTAACCCGTTGCCGAAAATCGTTGATTTTCAACCGCTGGGCCGGGTGCTGCCGTGGCTGTCGATCCGCATCCGCATCGAACAGGCCACGCCGTTGCGCGCGGCGGTGCTGACCCGCGACGGCCTCTGGCACGTCGGTTCGACCCTGATCGATGCGGCGGGCGGCGGTTGCACGGCGCCAAGCGTGGTACGTACCCAGCCGGGTTGGGAAGAACACATCGGCGAAGTGCTCGGCGGGCGCTATCCCCGTGGCGAATTCAGCCGCGTGCGCTTGCAGGTGGCGCATCCGATGGACAACGGCATGGTCAGTGGCATCCCGGAATTCTTCATCAACCACGCCGAACTGCGGGATCAGAACGATCAGTTGCTGGCCACGCTGGAGCTGTTTCCCGCCGTCAGCGAAAACCCCAACCTGGCCTTCGACATTGAAGGGGCAGGGCAGACGCGCCTGTTGCTGCGCGACAACAGCGGCAATCAATTTGATGCGGACATCCCCTGACCAAGGAGCGCGCCATGCGTTGGATATTGCTGTTGTTCATCGGCTTGAGCCTGCCGGCGCTGGCAGAGCTTGAATACTCGCTCAAGCCCCGGCTGATCGCCGAAGACACCTGGCTGCTGGAAGGCAGCACCGATAATTTCGCCACGGCCAACGGTGGCAATATCGTCAACACCGGGTTCATCGTCACCGAACGCGGGGTGGTGGTGATCGACACCGGGCCGTCGAAACGCTACGGCGAAGCCATGCGCAAGGCGATTGCTGCGGTCACCGATAAACCGGTGATCGAAGTGCTGCTGACCCACCATCATCCCGACCATGCACTGGGCAATCAGGCGTTCACCGACGTGCCGATCGGCGCGCTGGCCGGCACTACCGAGCTGTTGCATCGCCAGGGCGATGCCATGGCCGAGAACCTGTACCGCTTGGTCGGCGACTGGATGCGCGGCACCGAAGTGGTGTTGCCGACCGAGGCATTGACCCCCGGTGTACGACGTTTTGGGAACCACGATTTGCGTCTGCTAGGCCTGGGTGGGCATACCGGCGCGGATCTGGCTATTCTCGACCAGCAAACCGGCGTGCTGTTTGCCGGCGACCTGGTGTTTTATCAACGGGCGCTGACCACGCCGAACAGTCCGGGGCTGGCGGTGTGGCTGGCGGACATCGCCACTCTGCAAGGCCTGCCCTGGACGCTGATCGTGCCCGGCCACGGCCCGGTGGCCACCGATCAACAGCCGTTCGAGCAGATGCGCGACTACCTCACCTGGCTCGACCAACTGCTGCGCGACGGCGCCGCCAATGGCAGCGACATGCCCGAGATGATCCGCAGCCCCATCCCCGAGCGTTTTTCCGGCATCAGCCTGAGCCGCTACGAACTGATCCGCAGCGTCAGCCATTTGTACCCGGGCTATGAGCGCGCACAAATGACCCGCGTTGATTCGAACGCGGACAAGTGAACACCACAAGTCCAATGTGGGAGCGGGCTTGCTCGCGAAGGCGGTGTGTCAGGCGACATCAATGCTGAATGTGAGGACCTCTTCGCGAGCAAGCCCGCTCCCACATTGGAGTTGTGTTGGTCACAAAATCTGAGGCGTATCACCTCCGACCCGCTACTAAGGGACTAGAAATCTCCACATTGCGGGCAATTGTTGGAAGGGCGGCGGCGCCCAAGAATCTGCATCAGACCGGGAAAATCCCCCGGGAATAATAAAAACTGCAGAGGTAGCCGTCATGACCCAACCCGCACGTCGCCAACCCTTCGTCTTGAGTGTGCTGCTCAGTGCCATGCTGTTGTCCGGCCCGGTACTGGCCGCCGTCACCGACCAGGACATCCTCCAGGACCCCAAGAACCCGGAGCAGATCGTTACCAACGGTCTGGGCGTCCAGGGGCAGCGCTACAGTCCGCTGGACACCCTCAACGTCGACAACGTCAAGGAATTGCGGCCGGTCTGGGCCTTCTCCTTCGGCGGTGAAAAACAGCGCGGTCAGCAAGCGCAGCCGATGATCAAGGACGGCGTGATGTACATGACCGGCTCCTACTCGCGGGTGTTCGCGGTGGATGCGCGCACCGGCAAGAAACTCTGGCAATACGACGCGCGCCTGCCCGACGACATCCGCCCGTGCTGCGATGTGATCAACCGCGGCGTGGCGCTGTACGGCGACCTGGTGTTTTTCGGCACCCTCGACGCCAAGCTCGTGGCCCTGAACAAAGACACCGGCAAAGTGGTGTGGAGCAAGCAGGTGGCCGACCACAAGGAAGGCTATTCGATCAGCGCCGCGCCGTTGGTGATCAACGGCAAACTGATCACCGGCGTGGCCGGTGGCGAGTTCGGGGTGGTTGGCAAGATCTCCGCCTACGACCCGAAAAACGGTGACTTGCTGTGGGTCCGCCCGACCGTTGAAGGCCACATGGGTTATGTCTACAAGGACGGCAAAGCGATCGAGAATGGCATCTCCGGCGGCGAAGCCGGCAAGACCTGGCCCGGCGATCTGTGGAAAACCGGCGGCGCCGCGCCTTGGCTCGGCGGCTACTACGACCCGGAAACCAATCTGCTGCTGTTCGGCACCGGCAACCCGGCACCGTGGAACTCGCACCTGCGCCCTGGCGACAACCTCTACTCGTCGTCGCGCCTGGCGCTGAACCCGGATGACGGCACGATCAAATGGCACTTCCAGAGCACGCCCCACGACGGCTGGGACTATGACGGCGTCAACGAGCTGATCTCGTTCAACTACACCGAGGGTGGCAAGGAAATCAAAGCCGCCGCCACCGCTGACCGTAACGGTTTCTTCTACGTGCTCGACCGCACCAACGGCAAGTTCATCCGCGGCTTCCCGTTCGTGGACAAGATCACCTGGGCCAGCGGCCTGGATAAGGATGGCCGGCCAATCTACAACGAAGCCAGCCGTCCTGGCGCACCGGGTGCCGAAGCCAAGGGCAGTTCAGTGTTCGTCGCCCCGGCGTTCCTCGGTGCGAAAAACTGGATGCCGATGGCCTACAACAAGGACACCAAGCTGTTCTACGTGCCGTCCAACGAGTGGGGCATGGACATCTGGAACGAAGGCATCGCCTACAAGAAAGGCGCGGCGTTCCTCGGCGCCGGGTTCACTATCAAGCCGTTGAACGAAGACTACATCGGCGTGTTGCGCGCCATCGATCCGGTCACCGGTAAAGAAGTCTGGCGCCACACGAACTACGCGCCGCTGTGGGGCGGGGTGCTGACCACCAAGGGCAACCTGGTGTTCACCGGCACGCCGGAAGGTTTCCTGCAGGCGTTCAACGCCAAGACCGGCGAGAAAGTCTGGGAATTCCAGACCGGCTCCGGCGTGCTCGGTTCGCCTGTGACCTGGGAAATGGACGGTGAACAGTACGTCTCGGTGCTGTCCGGTTGGGGCGGTGCTGTTCCGCTGTGGGGCGGCGAAGTGGCCAAGCGCATCAAGGACTTCAACCAGGGCGGCATGCTCTGGACCTTCAAGCTGCCGAAAGACCTGGTGGTGGCCAAGCACTGATCGATCATCTGCACAAAACCTGTAGGAGCAAAGCTTGCTCGCGATGAACTCACCACGATTTGACTGAAAAACTGCGGTGGCCCAGTCGCGGGCAAGCCTTGCTCCTACGACCAAATAACGAGAGTCCCCCCTGCCAACGGCGCATTCGCCCGGCACGCGGGGCTCTCTACTATCGGTTCATCGCCTGTTGGCTTGACAGGCATCGACCCAGACAGAGGCCCACCATGATCTACGCACAACCTGGTACACCCGGCGCCGTCGTTTCCTTCAAACCGCGCTACGGCAATTTCATCGGCGGCGAGTTCGTCCCGCCGGTCAATGGCGAGTACTTCACCAACACCTCGCCGGTCAACGGTGAAGTGATCGCCGAGTTCCCGCGCTCCAGCGCTGCCGACATCGACAAGGCCCTCGACGCTGCCCATGCGGCGGCCGATGCCTGGGGTAAAACCTCGGCGCAGGACCGCTCCCTGGTGCTGCTGAAAATCGCCGACCGCATCGAACAAAACCTCGAAATCCTCGCCGTCACCGAATCCTGGGACAACGGCAAAGCCGTGCGCGAAACCCTCAACGCCGACGTGCCGCTGGCGGCTGACCATTTCCGCTACTTCGCCGGATGCATCCGCGCACAGGAAGGCGGCGCCGCCGAGATCAACGAGCTGACCACCGCCTATCACTTCCACGAGCCGCTGGGCGTGGTCGGGCAGATCATCCCGTGGAACTTCCCGCTGCTGATGGCCGCCTGGAAACTTGCCCCGGCCCTGGCCGCCGGCAACTGCGTGGTGCTCAAACCTGCCGAACAAACGCCGCTGTCGATCATGATCTTCGCTGAACTGATCGCCGATTTGCTGCCGCCCGGCGTGCTGAACATCGTGCAAGGTTTCGGTCGCGAAGCGGGTGAGGCCCTGGCCACCAGCAAGCGCATTGCCAAGATTGCGTTTACCGGTTCCACTCCGGTGGGCGCGCACATCATGCATTGCGCCGCCGAGAACATCATCCCAAGCACCGTTGAGCTGGGCGGCAAGTCGCCGAACATCTTCTTCGAAGACATCATGAATGCCGAGCCGCAGTTCATCGAGAAAGCCGCCGAAGGCCTGGTGCTGGCGTTCTTCAACCAGGGCGAAGTCTGCACCTGCCCGTCCCGGGCGCTGGTGCAGGAATCGATCTACGAGCCGTTCATGGCCGAGGTGATGAAGAAGATCGTCAAGATCAAGCGCGGCAACCCGCTGGACACCGAAACCATGGTCGGCGCCCAGGCGTCCGAGCAGCAATACGACAAGATCCTTTCGTACCTGAAGATTGCCCAGGAGGAGGGCGCTGAGCTGCTCATCGGTGGCGCCGCCGAGCGGCTTGAGGGCGACTTGTCGACGGGGTATTACATCCAGCCGACCCTGCTCAAGGGCCATAACAAAATGCGTGTGTTCCAGGAAGAAATCTTCGGCCCGGTAGTGGGCGTCACCACCTTCAAGGACGAAGCTGAAGCCCTGGCGATTGCCAACGACAGCGAGTTCGGCCTCGGCGCCGGCCTGTGGACCCGCGACATCAACCGCGCCTACCGCATGGGCCGGGCGATCAAGGCCGGGCGTGTCTGGACCAACTGCTACCACCTGTACCCGGCCCACGCCGCGTTCGGTGGCTACAAGAAGTCCGGGGTCGGCCGCGAAAACCACAAAATGATGCTTGATCACTATCAGCAAACCAAAAACCTGCTGGTGAGCTACGACATCAATCCGTTGGGGTTCTTCTGATCTACCGCGTATAGCCGCAAGTCATCGGATGTACACAATCTCTGTAGGAGCTGCCGCAGGCTGCGATCTTTTGATTTTGATTTTGATTTTCAAGGTCAAAAGATCAAAAGATCGCAGCCTGCGGCAGCTCCTACATGGGATCGCCGGGCCTTCCTGGCACCCGGCACCCCCCCTACCAACGCACGCCGCCACCTCCTTCGAAAGTAGCATTCGGGCACTTGGCGCCCCGTGCATTAATGGTTCTACCGGAATTGCCCGGCACAAGAAGAGGATTGACCCATGTGGACTAAACCCGCGTTTACCGATCTGCGTATTGGCTTCGAAGTGACGATGTATTTCGCCAACCGTTGATTGATCACCCGGCCAGCCGATGCGTTGGCCGGGCCTGCCTTCTGGAGCATTGCTCATGCACATCCGCGTTCTCGGTTCCGCCGCTGGTGGCGGTTTCCCGCAATGGAACTGCAACTGTCGGCAGTGCGCCGCGATGCGCAACGGCAGCCTGCGCGCGCAACGACGCACGCAATCGTCGATCGCCGTGAGCGACAACGGCGTGGATTGGGTGCTGTGCAATGCTTCCCCGGATATCCGTGCGCAACTGGAGAGCTTCCCGGCCTTGCAACCGGCGCGCCGATTGCGCGACACGGCGATTGCCGGTGTCGTCCTGCTGGATAGCCAGATCGACCATTGCACCGGGCTGTTGAGCCTGCGCGAAGGGTGCCCGCATTCGGTCTGGTGCACCGCGCGGGTTCATGAGGATTTGAGCAGCGGTTTCCCCCTGTTCAGCATGCTCAAGCATTGGAACGGCGGCTTGCAATGGCAACCCATCGGGCTTGCATGCGAGCCGTTCAGCATCGGCGCTTGCGAACACCTGCAGTTTCGCGCGATTCCCTTGGTCAGCAACGCACCGCCGTACTCGCCCAATCGCGGCAATCCGCAGTCGGGCGACACCATCGGCTTGTTTATTGAAGATCGGCGCACTGGCGCCTCGGTGTTCTATGCGCCGGGCCTGGGCCAGGTCGATGACGACGTGCTGAGCTGGATGCAGCGCGCCGATTGCCTGCTGCTGGACGGTACGTTGTGGCGCGACGACGAGATGCGCGTCTGCGAGGTCGGGCAGAGCCTTGGCAGTGAAATGGGGCACCTGCCGCAAAGCGGTCCTGGCGGGATGCTTGAAATCCTTGAGGGGTTCAGCCGCCAGCGCAAGGTGCTGATCCACATTAACAACACCAACCCGATCCTGGATGAAGACTCGACCGAGCGGGCGTTGCTGGAGCGGCGTGGGGTTGAAGTGGCGTTTGATGGCATGAGTCTTGTGCTGTAGCGGATGGCCCTATCGCGGGCAAGCCTTGCTCCTACAAGGTCGCGTGATCCTGTAGGAGCAAGGCTTGCCCGCGAGACCATACACAGCGAAATCCGGAGAACCACAATGACCAACACCCCGATGTCCCCCAGCGAATTCGAAGCCGCCCTGCGCGCCAAAGGCGCCTACTACCACATCCACCACCCCTTCCACCAAGCCATGTACGCCGGCCGCGCCAGTCGCGAGCAGATCCAGGGCTGGGTCGCCAATCGCTTCTACTACCAGGTCAATATTCCGCTCAAGGACGCCGCCATCCTTGCCAACTGCCCGGACCGCGACGTGCGTCGGGAATGGCTGCAACGGATTCTCGACCACGACGGCGTGCCTGGCAGCGAAGGCGGCATTGAGGCCTGGCTGCGCCTCGGCGAAGCCGTGGGGCTGGACCGCGAACAAATCCTCTCTCAAGAGTTGGTCCTGCCGGGCGTACGGTTTGCCGTGGACGCCTACGTCAATTTTGCCCGTCGCGCCTGCTGGCAGGAAGCCGCCAGCAGTTCCCTGACCGAACTGTTTGCCCCGCAGATCCACCAATCCCGGCTCGACGCCTGGCCGACCCATTACCCGTGGATCGACGCCGGCGGCTACGACTACTTCCGAACGCGATTGAGCCAGGCGCGAAGGGATGTCGAGCACGGTTTGCGCATCACCCTGGCGCATTACGTCACAGTCGAAGGTCAGCAGCGGATGCTGGAAATCCTCCAGTTCAAGCTCGATGTGCTGTGGAGCATGCTTGACGCGATGAGCATGGCCTACGAACTGGAACGGCCGCCGTATCACACCGTCACGAACGAGAAGGTCTGGCACCGGGGGATTGCGCTGTGAGTTTGCTTTACCGCGAAAACTCACCGTCCTTAAGACAGGGTTATCGCCTGCAATGGGAGCCGCGTCAGGACTGCCACGTGCTGCTGTACCCCGAAGGCATGATCAAACTCAACCTCAGCGCCGGGCGAATCCTCGATCTGGTGGACGGCCAACGCAGCGTCGCGGCGATCATCGAGCAACTGTCGACGAACTTCCCCGGCGTGCCGGGCATTGACGAGGACGTGCTGACGTTTCTGGAGGTGGCTCATGCTCAATTCTGGATCGAATAAATCGCCGCCGGGACCGCCGCTGTGGCTATTGGCGGAGCTGACTTATCGCTGCCCGCTGCAATGCCCGTATTGCTCCAATCCGCTGGACTTCGCCCAACAGGGCGAGGAACTGAGCACCGAAGAATGGATTCGGGTATTGCGCGAAGCTCGCGAGATGGGCGCGGCGCAACTGGGCTTTTCCGGGGGTGAACCGTTGGTGCGTCAGGACCTGGCCGAACTGATCAAGGCTGCGCGGGACATGGGTTATTACACCAACCTGATCACCTCCGGCATCGGCCTGACCGAGCAGAAGGTCCGCGACTTCAAGGTCGCCGGGCTCGATCATATCCAGATCAGTTTCCAGGCCGCCGACGAAGCGGTGAACAACATGCTTGCCGGCTCACGCAAGGCCTTCGCCCAGAAGCTGGCGATGGCCCGGGCGGTGAAAGCCCAGGGCTACCCGATGGTGCTGAACTTCGTCACGCATCGGCACAACATTGATCGGATCGACCGGATCATCGATTTGTGCCTGGAGCTGGAGGCGGACTTCGTCGAGTTGGCCACGTGCCAGTTCTATGGCTGGGCCGAACTCAACCGCGTCGGGCTGTTACCGACCCGCGAGCAATTGCAGCGGGCCGAGCGCATCACTCATGAATACCGCGAACGGCTTGAGGCCCAGGGCCACCCGTGCAAACTGATTTTCGTCACCCCGGACTACTACGAAGAACGCCCCAAGACCTGCATGAACGGCTGGGCCAATCTGTTTCTCGACATCACCCCGGACGGCACCGCGTTGCCGTGCCACAGCGCCCGGCAGTTACCGGTGCAGTTTCCCAACGTGCGCGAACACAGCATCGAACACATCTGGACCGACTCCTTCGGCTTCAACCGTTTTCGCGGCGACGACTGGATGAAGGAACCGTGCCGCTCCTGCGATGAAAAACACCAGGACCTGGGCGGCTGCCGCTGCCAGGCATTCATGCTCACCGGCGATGCCGAAAATGCCGACCCGGTGTGCAGCAAGTCGCCGCACCACGGGGTGATCCTCAAGGCCCGAGAAGAAGCGGACGCGCCGGGGCAGGGTATGGAACACCTGACGTTGCGTAACGAGAAGGCTTCGCGGCTGATCTATCGCGGATGAACCAGGCACCACAAATCCCCCTGTGGGAGCGGGCTTGCTCGCGAAGGCGGCGTGTCAGTCAATATCCATGTTGCCTGATCCACCGCTTTCGCGAGCAAGCCCGCTCCCACAGGGGATTTGCGGTGGATATAAGGTTTGGGCACATCCAGCCTGCTACCCATTGGTCTGATTGCATTCGCAGCCGGATGGGTTAGTGTGGGTTCTTCCTTCCAAAACAATAAAAACAGGCTTTCCAATGAGCCAGAGTCTCAGTCAGCTGCGTAAATTCGTTTCGCCTGAAATCATTTTTGGTGCCGGCTGCCGGCACAACGTCGGCAACTACGCCAAGACCTTCGGCGCCCGCAAGGTGCTGGTGGTCAGCGACCCCGGGGTGATTGCCGCCGGGTGGGTCGCGGATGTCGAGGCCAGCCTGCAAGCCCAGGGCATCGATTACTTTTTATATAGCGACGTCTCGCCCAACCCCCGGGTCGAAGAAGTCATGCTCGGCGCCGAGTTGTACAAGGAAAACCACTGCGATGTGATTGTCGCTATCGGTGGCGGCAGCCCGATGGACTGCGGCAAAGGCATCGGCATTGTCGTGGCCCATGGGCGCAGCATTCTTGAGTTCGAGGGCGTGGACACCATTCGCGTGCCCAGCCCGCCGCTGATCCTGATCCCGACCACCGCCGGCACTTCGGCGGACGTCTCGCAGTTCGTGATCATTTCCAACCAGCAAGAGCGCATGAAGTTCTCCATCGTCAGCAAGGCCGTGGTGCCGGATGTGTCGCTGATCGACCCGGAAACCACCCTGAGCATGGACCCGTTCCTGTCGGCCTGTACCGGCATCGATGCGTTGGTGCATGCCATCGAAGCCTTTGTTTCCACCGGTCACGGCCCGCTGACCGATCCCCATGCCCTGGAGGCCATGCGCCTGATCAACGGCAACCTGGTGCAGATGATCGCCAACCCGACGGACATTGCCCTGCGCGAGAAAATCATGCTTGGCAGCATGCAGGCCGGCCTGGCGTTTTCCAACGCGATTCTTGGTGCCGTACACGCGATGTCACACAGCCTCGGCGGCTTTCTCGACTTGCCCCACGGCTTGTGCAACGCGGTGCTGGTGGAACACGTGGTGGCGTTCAATTACAGCTCGGCGCCGGAGCGTTTCAAGGTGATCGCCGAAACCTTCGGCATCGATTGCCGGGGCTTGAATCATCGGCAGATTTGCGGACGCCTGGTGGAGCATTTGATCGCGTTGAAACATGCGATCGGCTTCCACGAGACCCTGGGCCTGCACGGGGTCAGCATGGCTGACATTCCGTTCCTGTCGCAACACGCCATGCACGACCCGTGCATCCTGACCAACCCGCGCGAATCCAGTCAGCGTGATGTCGAGGTCGTCTATGGCGAAGCCCTCTGACGAACAGCAACGGGCGCTGGCGGGGTTACTGGGGTTAGGCAGCCACTCGGCGCGCAAGAGTCATTACCCGGAACTCGCCGCGCGGCTGGATGAACTGGAGGCCGAGCGCAATCGCTACAAATGGCTGTTCGAAAACGCGGTCCACGGGATCTTCCAGGCCAGCCTGCTGGAAGGCATGCGTGCCGCCAACCCGGCGCTGGCGCGGATGCTCGGTTATGACGATCCGCAAGAGGTGCTGTTTTCCCTGGTCGATCTGGCCAGCAACCTGTTTGTCGGCGGCGCCAAAGAGCTGGCCGGCATCGGCGAAATCCTCAAGACCGAACGCAGCCTGCACGGCTATGAAACCCAATTGCGGCGCAAGGATGGCAGCAGCCTCGACGTGCTGATGAACCTGTTGCTCAAGCCCGATCAGGAAGGGCTGGTGGAAGGCTTTGTCGCGGACATCACCGAGCGCAAACTCGCCCAGCAGCGTCTGCAACAACTCAACGATGAGCTGGAGCAACGGGTCACCGCGCGCACCGACGAATTGCTGGAAGCCAACCGCAACCTGCAACAGCAAATCACCCAACGCAAGCAGATCGCCCAGGCTTTGCGCGATGCCGGGACGCTGCCGAGGCGGCCAATCGCAGCAAGGACAAATACCTCGCCGCCGCCAGCCACGACCTGCTGCAACCGCTCAACGCTGCTCGGTTGCTGATCTCGACCTTGCGCGAGCGCCAACTGCCGGACATCGAGCAGGTGCTGGTGGAACGCACTCACCAGGCCCTGGAAGGCGCCGAGGATTTGCTTACCGATTTGCTGGATATTTCCCGGCTTGATCAGGCAGCGGTGAAACCGGACGTCGCGCTGTACCGTCTCGATGAATTGCTCGCGCCGCTGGTGTCGGAGTTCCAGTCCGTGGCCGAGGCGGCGGGGTTGAACCTGCGGGTGCACATGGGCGATTTCGCGATCAACACCGACCTGCGCCTGATGACGCGGATTTTGCGCAACTTCCTCAGTAACGCCTGCCGTTACACCGACGAGGGCTGCATCCTGCTCGGGGCTCGCCGTCGGGGTGAAATGCTACGCCTGGAAGTCTGGGACACCGGGCGCGGGATTGCAGCGGATCGGCTCGACTCGATTTTCCTCGAGTTCAACCAACTGGACGTCGGCCGTGCTGCCGACCGCAAAGGCGTCGGTCTGGGGCTGGCCATTGTCGAGCGCATCGCGAAGATTCTCGGCTACCGGATTCAGGTGCGTTCCTGGCCGGGACGCGGCTCGGTGTTCAGCATCGACGTGCCGATTTCCCATGAGGTGCCACTGCCCATCAGTCTGGCCGCGCCGCTGCCGGGCGCCGGCAACCCATTGCCGGGTCGGCGCTTGCTGGTGCTGGATAACGAAGTCAGCATCCTTGAGAGCATGAGCGCGCTGCTTGGACAATGGGGCTGCGACGTGGTCATCGCCACGGATGAATGCTCTGCGTTGGCAGCGTTACAGGGGCGCGCGCCGGAACTGATTCTGGCGGACTATCACCTTGATCACGGGGTGGTGGGCTGTGACGTGGTGCGGCATTTGCGCGAGCATTTCAATCAGCCGATTGCGGCGGTGATCATCACCGCCGACCGCACCGACCAGTGCCGCCGCTCCTTGCGGCAGCTCGACGCGCCATTGCTGAACAAACCGGTAAAGCCCGGCAAGTTGCGCGCGGTGTTGAGTCAGTTGCTGGGGTAGCTGAGCTCGCGGTATTGCAGGCTGAACCCCAGCTCAGTGGACTGACCTTGCTCCAGCAACACCAACCCCGGTCGACCGGGCAAGTGATGTGCGTTGACCGGATGACTCACCGGCTCGATACAGAAAAATCCCAGGTCCACCGGGCAGTACAGCAGGTAGTAATCGCTGCCGGTGGCCTGGCATTGCAGCTCATGACCCAGATCCGGTTGCTGGATCAGACAATGGCCATCCCATTCGCAGAAACCGTTGTCCACCAACGTTCCGGGTAAGGCCTTGGGCTGCTGGAAATCCCATTCGGCGGGTAGCGCAATGCGTTGGGTTGGCAGTTTCGACCCGTCGCACAACCAGACGTGCCCGGCCTTTGCCTGTAACCGCGTATGGGGGGTTCTCGGGAAGTACGGGTGCAAACCCAGGCCGTGCCACGCAGCGCCTTCGGCCAGATGGGTGACGGTTAATTCGATGCTCAGCTTGCCGTCACGCAACTGGAAACGTTGCCGGGCGCGATAGGCGAACGGCGTGCTGCTGTCGAGTTGCAAGACGGCTTCATCACCCGATTGCGAAACCACCTGCCACGCTTGTTGCCAGGCACTGCCATGGATCGGCAAGGGATCGGTGAGGCTGTTGGGCGTCAGGGCCAGCCACCCGGCCGGGCAGTCGAAACCACCTTTGGCGATGCGGTTTGACCAGGGGACCAGCGGGTAGCAGCCGAGTTTACCGGGCAGGCCGGTGTTGAGCGCCTGGCTGTCGTTGTGGCGCAGCAGCGGTTGGCCGGTGCTGCGCAGCGTCCAGTTGACGATGCTCGCGCCGAGTTCGGGGGCGAGGGTGAGGTGGGTGAGGTTGTCTTCGAGTTCGAGCAGTTTCATTATTTTGGTTCTGCGTTGACGGGGAAAGATCGCAGCCTGCGGCAGCTCCTACAGGATATGCGGATGTATACGATTCCACTGTAGGAGCTGCCGCAGGCTGCGATCTTTTGGGCCGTTCAACCCTCCCGAAAGACTGGCTCAGGCAAACCTTTCACGCCGGGGTTGAGGGCAAATACACCGCCGGCCAACGACTGTTCATCATGGTCATCACCGGGGCGGATCGAGGTCACGAACAACGTATCCAGTCGGCTGCCCCCGAAGGCGCACATGGTCGGCTTCTTCACCGGCACGGCGAGGGAACGGTCGAGTCGGCCGTCGGGGGTGAAGCGGTGGATCAGCCCGGCGTCGTTGGCGCAGATCCAATAGCAGCCCTCGGCATCCACCGCCGCACCGTCGGGGCGACCACAGTACTGATTCATGTCGACAAACAGCCGACGATTACTCGGCGTGCCGCTGTCGATGTCGTAGTCAAAGGCCCAGATCTGCCGGGCCAAAGGGTGGGAGTCGGACAGGTACATCGTCCGGCCGTCCGGGCTGAAACCCAGGCCGTTGGGAACGATGAATCCAGAGAGTCTTGGTTCGAGCGGCCCGCGCTGTCCGGTGGAGTAGCGATAGAGCGTGCCGTCCGCCGCGTTGGCGCCCATGTTCAGGACCATGCTGCCGGCCCAGAAACGACCCTGACGATCGCAGCGGCCATCGTTCAGGCGCATGTCCGGGCGGGCGTGATCGACAGGGGCCAGCAAATCGCTGTCGAGGCTGCCGTCGTTGTGGGGACGTAATCGGAAGAAGCCGCTTTCCATCCCCGCGACCCAGCCACCGTCGCAATGGCGAGCGATGCAGGCGAGCATCTCGGGTGTTGTCCAGGCATCCACGTGACCGGTTGCGGCACTCCAGCGCTGCAAGCCCCCGGCGGGAATATCGACCCAGTACAGGGCGTTTTCCTCGGGGACCCAGACCGGGCATTCCCCGACGGCGTTACGGGCATCGACAATCAATTCGGCTTGCATGGCGCATCATTCCTTTGGACGTTGGCTCAGTCGCCGAACGGGCCGGAGGCGACAAACGCGCCACCCTGGTAAACCATCGCCGGGTCATCAGCGGCCGGCATCGGTTGGGCTTCGACTTTTTCGCGGAACCCTTCGGAGCTGTCCTGGGGGCATAACCCAGGCCGGCGGCGAAGTGGTTGTCCCACCAGACGTTCTGGTTATTGGACACGCCGTACACGATGGTGTGGCCGACGTTCGGGGTGTACAGAGCACGTTCGATCAACTGGGTCAGGTCACCAAAGCTCAGCCAGGTGCTCATCATCCGGCGGTTTTGCGGTTCTGCGAACGAAGAGCCGATGCGGATGCTGACGGTCTCGATGCCGTAGCGGTCGAAGTAGAAACTGGCCGTGTCTTCGCCGTAGGACTTGGACAAACCGTAGTAGCTGTCCGGGCGGCGAGGGGAGTGGGCGTCGATCACCTCCTCTTGCTTGTAGAAACCGATGACGTGGTTGGAGCTGGCGAAAATGACCCGCTTCACCCCATGGCGGCGCGCCGCTTCATAGATGTGGAATACGCCGCAGATGTTGGCGCCGAGAATCTCCTCGAACGCGTGTTCTGTCGATACACCGCCAAAGTGCAGGATCGCGTCCACGCCTTCGACCAGTTGATGCACGGCCTGTTTGTCGGCGAGGTCGCAAGGCACGATTTCTTCGCGATCATCGATGGCCGGGGCGATATCGGCAATGTCCGACAGGCGAATCACGTTGGCGTAGGGCCGCAGGCTCTCGCGCAGGACTTTACCGAGGCCACCGGCGGCACCGGTCAGCAGCAGACGATTGAAAGGGGCTGTAGGTGTGGAGGTCATGGAAGTCCCTGGGTATGCAGTTATTGAAGTTGTTATAGGTTGTCGTATGACTTGATCGAAGTATCGTTAGCCTGTCCGGTTGTTGTCAACGAGGCAGCGGGTGTAATTGACCGAGGGTCTGGCCGCCCCGCAATCGATGTAGCAGCTGGCGAAGCCTGCGTTCGGCTCGGGCCGCGTTCGGACGCAGGCTTCGCCAGCTGCTACAAAGGGCGGTGTCAGCCTTGAAACAAGGGTGCTGCTGGCCCTTACAACAACGAAATCGGATAGCTGATGAAAATCCGGTTCTCGTCAAATTCGTTGGTGCTGAAGTCTTTGCGAATGCTCGAATTACGCCATCTGACGTTGAGGTTTTTCAGCGTGCCGCTCTGCACGGTATAGGCCAGTTCCGATTCGCGGCCCCATTCCTTGCCGTTGGTGATCGCTCCGGTGTGCACGTTATCGCCGCTGATGTAGCGGTTCATCATGGTCAGGCCGGGGATGCCGAGGGCGACGAAGTTGTAGTCGTGGCGCACTTGCCAGGAGCGTTCCTGAGCATTGTCGTAGCTGTTGTTGTAACTGTCGTTGGCCAGGGTGCCGCCGCTGGTGCCATTGACGCGCATCCAGACGCTGTCGCCAGTGAGTTTTTGCAGGCCGACATAAAAGGTGCTGCCGCCGTATCTGGCCGAGAGCAGGGCGAAGGTGGTTTTGTTATCCAGTTCGCCGGCCAGCGCACTGCCGTCCTCCTTGCCGGTGAAGTATCCGAGGTTCGCGCCCAGCGTCCAGTCGCCGATTGGCTGGCTGTGACTCAGGTTGAAAAATTCCTGCTGATAAATGTCGCTGAGTTGCGAGTACCAGACGCCCACCATCGTGCGTTTGTCGTTGAAGGTGTATTCACCACCGCCGAAGTTGAAGCGATCCGAAGTGAACGCCGCTTTACCGTTCATCGACATGTCGCTCATGCTCGAATCGTTGCGCGGGCTGTTGGCGCGGAACTGGCCGCCGTAGAGCTTCAGGCCTTCGATCTCGCTGGAAGTGACCTGGCCACCGCGCAAGGTTTGCGGCAGGGAACGGCCATCGTCCGAGCGCAGGACCGGCAGCACCGGCATCCATTCGCCGACCTTCAATTCAGTCTTTGACACCTTGGCTTTGAGCGCCACGCCCAAGCGTCCGAAATTGTCCGCCGGGCGGCCATCGTGATCCAGCGGCAGCAATTGCGTACCGCCAGTGCCTTTACCGCCGTCGAGTTTTTCCGAGAACAGGCCCAGCACATCCAGGCCGAAGCCGACGGTGCCTTGGGTGAAGCCGGATTTGGCGTCGAGGATAAAGCTTTGCGTCCACTCCTCAGCCTTGCCCTGGGGGTAGGCCGGGTTGGTGAAGTTACGATTGAAGTAGGCGTTGCGCAGGTTCAGCGAGGCCGTGGCGTCATCGACGAAACCTTCAGCATGGCTGGTCATGGGCAAGGCGAGGGCCAGGCTGCCGCAACCGATCAGGCTCAAGGTGTGGCGGCGTACGAAGGTCGGGCGAGGGGTGCAGACGGAAGAATGGCGGACGAGCTTGCTCACAGTGACGCTCCCTTGGTGTTTTGTTGTTTTTATTTTTTGTTATACGTCGTCGTACAACATTGGCGGCGATTATTTGCAAGGGTTTGGGGGAATGTCAATCACAGGTTGTACGATGACGTGGCGATCTAAAAGCAAAACCTTTGGGCGCGGGCTTGCTCGCGAAGGCGGCGGCATATTCAACACATTGGTTGACTGACACACCGCTTTCGCGAGCAAGCCCGCTCCCACAGGGTTATGTGTATTGCTTTCGATTTTCCGGCAAACTGGCACGGTCCCCAGAACAAGGCCATTGAATGGATCACTACGCCCCGCGCAACTGGCAGCCCCACGAGCGGCCCAGTTTGCCCGGTTCCCCTTCGACGCCCGAGCACTCCAATCCCAAGCGGCTGGCTTATGCGCTGGTGGGTTTGCTGGTGGCGTTGACCGGTGGCCTCGGCAATTCGCTGGTGATTGCCAACCTGCCTTACCTGCAAGGCGCACTCGGCGCGACCACCGCCGAGATGGCCTGGCTGCCGGCGGCCTACGTGATGACCAACGTCTCGATGAACCTGTTGCTGGTGAAGTTTCGCCAACAGTTCGGCTTGCGGGCGTTCACCGAAGTCTTCCTGGTGCTCTACGCCCTCGTGACCTTCGGCCATTTGTTCGTCAATGACCTGAGTTCGGCGATTGCCGTGCGGGCGGCCCACGGCATGGTCGGTGCGGCGCTGAGTTCGCTCGGCCTGTATTACATGATCCAGGCCTTCCCGGCGAAATGGCGGATGAAGGCGCTGGTGCTGGGCCTTGGCACTTCGCAACTGGCATTGCCGCTGGCGCGACTGTTCTCTGAAGACTTGATGCAAATCGCCGAATGGCGCGGCTTGTACCTGTTCGAACTGGGCATGGCGCTGCTGACATTGGGCTGTGTTTTCCTGCTCAAATTGCCACCGGGCGACCGCTTCAAAACCTTCGAAAAACTCGACTTCCTGACCTTCGCCATCCTTGCCACGGGCGTGGCGTTGCTCTGTGCGGTGTTGTCGCTGGGACGCATCGACTGGTGGCTGGAAGCGCCGTGGATCGGCGTGGCCTCGGCGGCGTCCATCGTGTTGATCCTCGCGGGCCTTGCCATCGAACATAACCGCAGCAACCCGATGCTGATGACCCGTTGGCTCGGCAGCGGCGTGATGATTCGCCTGGCCCTGGCGGTGATCCTGATTCGCATGGTGCTGTCGGAGCAGTCCACCGGCGCCGTCGGCTTCATGCAGGCGCTGAACATGAGCAGTCAGCAACTGCACAGCCTCTACGTGGTGATGTTGCTCGGCAGCATCGCCGGCCTGGCGACCAGCGCCCTGACCATCGACCCCAAACACCTGTTCATGCCGCTGATCGTATCCCTGGCGCTGATGGCGGTCGGCTCGGTGATGGACAGCTATTCGAACAACCTGACGCGCCCGGAAAACATGTACTTCAGCCAGTTCCTGCTGGCCTTCGGCGGCACGTTTTTCCTCGGCCCGACCATGGTGCTCGGCACGCGTAATGTGCTGACCAACCCGCGCAACCTGGTGAGTTTCTCGGTGTTGTTCGGGATCTGCCAGAACCTCGGCGGCTTGATCGGCGCGGCGCTGCTGGGCACGTTCCAGATCGTTCGCGAGAAATTTCATTCCAGCAACATTGTCGAAAACCTGACCTTGCTTGATCCGCGCGTCGCCGCTCGGGTGCAGAGCGGCGGCAACGCGCTGGGTTCGGTGATCGCCGACCCGAGCCTGCGTAACCTTCAGGGCATTCGCAGCCTGGCCACGGCGGCGACTCGCGAGGCCAATGTGCTGGCCTATAACGACGTATTCATGCTGATCGCGGTGATTGCCGTGCTGACCATGATCTGGATTTCCATTCGCGCCCTGTGGCTGATGAGCACCACCCAAGCCGTCGCCCCAGCGCCTGCCACTCCTTCCGTCCCACCCAGCGGTGCCACTTCTTCATGACCGAACCAACCACTACGACCACCAACGCCATCGCCGCCACGCCTGAAGGCGTGGCGCCACCGTCCTCGCCGGCCACTGAGCCGCGTTCGCTGCGGGTGCGGATCGTCTCGTCCATGGGCTTCGCGGCGATTGCCATCGTCGGCGTACTGATCGTCTTGTACGCCTGGCAGCTGCCGCCCTTCGGCAGTGCGGTGGAAACCACCGAAAATGCGTTGGTGCGCGGCCAGGTGACGATCATCGGCCCGCAGCTCAGCGGCTACGTGTATGAAGTGCCGGTGACGGATTTCCAGTTTGTGAAGGCCGGCGACCTGCTGGTGCGCCTCGATGACCGGATCTACAAGCAACACCTCGACCAATCGCTGGCGCAACTGGCGGTGCAGAAAGCCGCGCTGGCCAATGTGGTGCAGCAACGCAACAGCGCCGAAGCGACCATCCAGTTGCGTCAGGCCGCGGTGGTCGACAGTCAGGCTCAGGCACGTAAAAGTGAAGCCGATTTGCGCCGCAACAAGGAGTTGATCAATGACGGCTCGGTGTCCAGGCGTGAGCTGGACGTGACCCTGGCCGCCAACGCCCAGACCATCGCGGCGGTGGCCCAGGCCCAGGCCAACCTGGAAATCTCCCGGCAGGATTTGCAAACGGTGATCGTCAATCGCGGCTCGCTGGAAGCCGCAGTGGCCAGCGCGCAAGCGGCGGTGGAACTGGCGCGGATCGACCTGTCCAACACTCGGGTGCTGGCCCCGCGTGATGGTCAGCTCGGGCAGATCGGCGTGCGCCTCGGGGCTTACGTCAACTCCGGCGCGCAGTTGATGGCGCTGGTGCCGAACCAGTTGTGGGTGATCGCCAACATGAAGGAAACCCAGATGGACGACGTGCGAGTCGGCCAACCGGTGAGCTTCACCGTCGACGCGCTCGACCATCGTAAATTCAAGGGGCGGGTGCAGCGGATTTCACCGGCCACCGGTTCCGAGTTCAGCCTGTTGCAGGCGGACAACGCCACCGGCAACTTCGTCAAGATCGCCCAGCGAGTGCCGGTGCGGGTGACGGTGGATGCGGATCAGGAACAGATTGAGCGGTTACGGCCGGGGATGTCGGTGGTGGTGAGTATTGATACAGGGGCAGAGGGGAGGATCGAGCAATAAGCTCAAAAGATCGCAGCCTTCGGCAGCTCCTACAGAGGGACGCGTTTTCTCTGTAGGAGCTGCCGAAGGCTGCGATCTTTTGATTTTTAGCTGGCAATCATCGGCGGCAGGGTGCCCAGCAGTGAAACCGCCGCCACCGCGCCCATCCCCAGCAACCACTCCAGCATCACGCTGGTCTTGAGCGCGCCCACCCGCTGCTCACAATCCTTGATCCGCAATCGATTGAACAGCGCCAGCCCCAGCATCACTGCCACCAGCACCACCTTGATCAGCAGAATCAAGGCAAACCCGGACAGCAGCGGTGTCGGCCAAAATGCCCCGGTCAGCACTCGCACGTTAATCAAGCCGGTGATCACCAACGCCGCGACCAAGCCGTAGCCGACCCCGCTGAAGCGGCACAGAACCGCGCTCAATGAATCGCCGGTCGGCTGCCGCAGGATCATCACCAACAGCATCAACCCGCCGAGCCAGGCGCCCACGCAGGTCAGGTGAATGATCTGGTTGAGGATCAGCAATTGGCCGCTGAGCCCGTCGAGCATCGCGCCATGACCGACCGGCGCCAGGGTCGCGAGCAACAGGCCGCTGACGATCAACCGCAACGGCACGTTCGTGCGCAGTGGTGTCAGCAGCAACCCCATCAGCACGGTGTTGAGCAGCAGGTGCCAGGTCCAGACCTGGCCGAAAAAGGTATTGCGCAGCACCAGGCGCAGGGTCGAGGGATCGAACGCCGCGTCCCAGGCCCCGGCCATGCTGGCGGTGATCAGCAGCAGCCAGGTCACGCCACTGACCAGTGCCACGGCGGTCAGCCAGCGGGTGCCGCGCGCCAGTTGCCGATCCAGCGTGCAGGCCTCGGTTTTCAGCAACAGCGGCCTGAACAGCCAGGCCCCGAACAGCATCAGCACCACCACAAAATGCAGGAAGCGGCACAGCACCAGCGCGTCGGTCATGAATTACTGGCCAACCTTGAAGCTGTAGGCGCCTTCGCTTTTGTGGGTGTCGACCGACACCGCGTGCCATTCGACTTTATAAGCACCCGCGGCCAACGGCGCGGCCGGGGTGACGATCAGGGTTTTCTTGTCGGTGCCTTCGGTGGCCAGGCTTTTCACCGGGACGTCGGTACCGTCCTTGCTGAGGCTGACTTTGGTGAAGGTCGCTTCAACGCCTTCGGAAAATACCAGGCGCAGTTCAGTCGGCGCGGCCACGGTGCTATCGGCGGCCGGTGTTTCACTTTTCAGATGGGCGTGGGCGAACACCGATGAAGCGGCGAGCAGCGAACCGAGCAGGGCGGCGGTGGTCAGGGCTTTTTTCAGCAACATGTTCAATTACCTTCTGGGCAGTGGAATGGGCGTCACTTAAGCATGAACGGTGCACGCCGGGAAATGTTTACGCCGGTTTTAGCGTCAGGTGAATCACGGGGAACGGCCGACCTTCGCCATCGGTTTGCGAACGGCCGGTCTGTTCAAAACCATAGTGCAGATAGAAGCCGTGGGCCTGGGGATTTTGTTCGTTGACGTCGACGCTCAAGGTCGGGTGCAGGGCCTTGACGTGATCGAGCAACTGTCGGCCGATGCCCTGACCCCGTTGGGCCGGTTCGATAAAGAGCATTTCGACAGTGTCGCCGCCGGTGGCAATGAAGCCTGCGGGCGTGCCGACCGGGTTTTCACCGACCCACACCGTCAGCGCTGACAGGTAGGCATCGCGCACCAGCGGATAGAAAAACTGAATATCGTCTTCGCTGAGAAAGTCATGGGTGGCGCGCGCCGAGCGTTCCCACAGGGCGGCGAGGGCGACATCGTCGGCCGCGACGCGGGGTCGAATGTTCACGGTGGGTGATCCATTGCGGCAAGAAAAGAGCGGCGGATGCTACCGAATCGGTTTTCCAGGGAAGTGAAAATGGCCTGTCGCCGCGACCCAGAGCGGATGCTAGTCTTGGTCAACGCTGTTGTCAGGGAGCCCTCATGGGCAATCACAAGATCGAGATTCGTCGCAGTAACGTCGAGAAAATCCTGCTGGGGGCCGAGAAGGTCTTCGCCGAAAAAGGCTTCGGCAGCACCGCCATGGCGGACATTGCCGCCGAAGTGCAACTGCCGCGCTCCAATCTGCATTACTACTTCAGCACCAAAAGCGAGTTGTACAGCGCAGTGTTGTTCGACCTGCTGGAAGTCTGGAAGCAGGACGCCTTGTGCTTTGAGATGTTCGACGACCCGCGCGTGGTGCTCAGCAGTTACATCCGCGCCAAGATGAACCATTCCCGCAGCCGGCCGTACGGTTCGAAAGTCTGGGCCAACGAGATTATTCACGGCGCGCCAACGTTGGGTGAGGCGCTGGACGTCAGTCTGTACGACTGGGCCAAGATGAAAGAAGCGAAAATTCGCCAGTGGGTCGAGGACAAACGGATCCTGCCGGTGGAGCCTTCAGCGCTGCTGTACATGATCTGGGCGTCGACCCAGCATTACGCGGACTTTGATCATCAGGTGAATATCCTGAACGACCACCAAGCGCTGTCGGACATGCAGTTCGAGCGGGCGGTGCAGACGGTGACGAGTGTGATATTGCGCGGGATCGGGTTGGAGCCTTGAGGTTTGCGGTGTAGCGGCCGGCCCCATCGCGGGCAAGCCTTGCTCCTACAGGTACGGTGTGATCCTTGTAGGAGCAAGGCTTGCCCGCGATGGCGTCAGCTCAGGCGCCGCAATTCTCAAACAGCGACGTGATAGGGATTCCTCGGATCATGATTCCAATCCAGAAACGGCTTCCCGCTGTCCATCGGCACCATCTCGATACAATCCGCCACCGGACAGGTGATCTGGCACAAATTGCAGCCCACGCACTCATCATCAATCACTTCATATTTATGCGTCCCGTCCGCCTGCTTGAGGCTGGCAATCGCCTGGTGCGAGGTATCCTCGCAAGCAATGTGGCAACGCCCGCAACCGATACAGGCCTGCTGATCAATCTTCGCAATCACCTGATAGTTGATGTCCAGGTACTTCCAGTCCGTGGTATTGCCCACCGCCCGCCCGGAAAACTGCGACACGCTGGCGTAGCCCTGACTGTCCATCCAGCGCGATAATCCGTCCTTCATTTCATCGACAATCCGGAAGCCATGCAGCATCGCCGCCGTGCACACCTGCACCGCGCCGCTGCCCAACGCGATGAATTCCGCCGCATCGCGCCAACTGCCGATGCCGCCAATACCGCAGATCGGCAAGCCTTGGGTCTGCGGGTCGCGGGCGATTTCGGCGACCATGTTCAGCGCAATCGGCTTCACCGCTGAACCGCAATAACCGCCGTGGGTGCTTTGGTGGCCGACAGTGGGGATCGCGACCATTTGCTCCAGGTTAACGCTGGTGATCGAGTTGATCGTGTTGATCAGCGACACCGCATCGGCGCCGCCACGGTGGGCGGCGCGGGCGGCGACGCGGATGTCGGTGATGTTTGGCGTGAGCTTGACGATCACCGGCAATGAGCAATAGGTCTTGCACCAGCGGGTCACTTGTTCGACGTACTCCGGCACTTGGCCGACCGCTGCGCCCATGCCCCGCTCCGGCATGCCGTGAGGGCAGCCGAAATTCAGTTCGATACCGTCGGCACCGGTGGCTTCCACCAGCGGCAGGATGAACTTCCACGATTCTTCGACGCACGGCACCATCAGCGAGACGATCAGCGCGCGGTCCGGCCAGTCCTTTTTGACCTGGGTGATTTCCCGCAGGTTGATCGCAAGCGAGCGGTCGGTGATTAGCTCGATGTTGTTGATGCCCATGACTTCGCGGTTCGCGCCGAAGTGCGCCGAGTATCGCGATGACACGTTGACCGCCGCCGGGTCCTCACCCAGGGTTTTCCAGACCACGCCGCCCCAGCCGGCCTCGAAGGCGCGGACCACGTTGTAGGCCTTGTCGGTGGGGGGCGCGGAGGCCAGCCAGAACGGATTGGGGGCTTTGATGCCGGCGAAGACAATCGAGAGATCGGCCATTTACGCAGCCTCCACGTTGAGCATGAGTTGGGCATTGATGGCTTCAGCCGCCAGTTTGCCGTGTTGCACCGCTTGCACCGTCAGGTCCTGATCGAGGCTGGTGCAGTCGCCACCGGCATACACGCCGGGGATGCTGGTACGCAGGTTTTCGTCCACCTGAATCCGCTCGCCCTGGCGCTTGAGTTCCCGCGCCAGCGGGTCGGCGAGGGCGCTGCCGTCGAAGGCCTGGCCGATGGCTTTGAAGATCGCATCGGCGGCCAGTTCGAAGGTTTGCCCGGTGGTTTGCAGGCGCCCTTCGACCCAGTGGGTACGGGCGAAACGCATGCCGCGCACGTTGCCCTGATCGTCGAGCAACACTTCTTCCGGTTGTGCCCAGGTCAGCAAACGCACCTGATTGGCTTTGGCGATGTCTTGTTCGTGGTCGGTGGCGCCCATGTCCTCGACGCCACGGCGGTACACCAGATTGACGTCACGGGCCCCGAGGCGAGCCATTTGCACCGCCATGTCGATGGCGGTGTTGCCGGCGCCGAGGACGATGCAACGGTCGGCCAGCGGCAGTTGCGTCAGGTCATCGGCCTGGCGCAGTTCGCGGATGTAGTCGGTGGCGGCGAGCAGACCTGGGGCGTCCTCGTGATCGAGCCCGAGTTGTTTGCTGGCCGCCAGGCCGAGGCCGAGAAACACCGCGTCGAATTGCTGGTGCAGTTCGCTCAGGGTCAGGTTCTCGCCGAGTTTGTGCCCGTGACGGATTTCGATGCCGCCAATCTGCAACAGAAAATCCAGTTCCTTTTGCGCGTAATCGTCCACCAGTTTGTACTTGGCGATCCCGTATTCATTGAGGCCGCCAGCCTTTTCCTGCGCTTCGAAAATCACTACTTCATGACCATGCATGGCACTGCGGTGAGCGCAGGACAAACCGGCCGGGCCGGCGCCGACCACCGCGATGCGCTTGCCGGTCGCGGCAGCGCGCTGGAAAGGGTGTTCGCTGAAGTTTGCGTTATCGACGGCATAACGTTGCAACAGGCCGATCAACACCGGCGCGCACTCATGGTCGTTGTTACGCACGCAGGCTTGCTGGCAGAGGATTTCGGTCGGGCAAACCCGGGCGCAACTGCCGCCGAGGATGTTGGCCGAGAGGATTTTCTGCGCGGCGCCCTGGACGTTTTCCTGGTGGATATTGCGGATGAAAGACGGAATATCGATCTCGCTCGGGCAGGCATTCACGCATGGCGCGTCGTAGCAATACAGGCAGCGCGAGGCTTCCAGATGCGCCTGACGATCGTTGAGCGGTGGCGCCAGGTCGGTGAAATGGCCGGCGAGGGCGGCCGCATTCTCGTAGGGATGCGGGAGGTGGTTCAGGGTCTTGATCACGGTGTTGGCCTCACGGTTATTGAGGTACTGCCTCTGATGGGCATTGGTTTGTTAACGCCTGTCCCCTCTGTAGGAGCTGCCGAAGGCTGCGATCTTTTGATCTTGATCTTAAAAACAAAGTCAAAAGATCGTCCGAACGCGGCCCGAGCCTTCGGCAGCTCCTACAGGGGAATGCATTCCAAATGTGGGAGCGAGCCTGCTCGCGATAGGCCGAAGGCCGCTTTCAGCGCTTCACGGCAACTGGCTTATTCAACTCAGCCCGTTTACTCAGCAAGTCAAACACCGCCGGGTACGCCGGCCGTTCGATGTACCGCCCGGCACCGCGCTCGGCGCGCAGGTCGCCATCGGCCCAGACCACGCGGCCCTGGCTGACGGTATGGCTGGGCACACCGCGCACGGTCTTGCCTTCGAAGATGTTGAAGTCCACCTGCTGATGGTGGGTTTTGGCGGAGATGGTTCGCGTACCTTCGGGGTCCCACAGCACCAGATCCGCATCGGCACCGACGCGGATCGCGCCTTTGCGTGGGTAGAGGTTGAAAATCTTCGCGGTGTTGGTGGAGGTCAGGGCGACGAAGTCCTGCATCGACAGGCGACCGGTGTTCACGCCTTCATCCCAGAGCACCGCCATGCGGTCTTCAATACCGGCGGTGCCATTCGGGATTTTGCTGAAGTCGTCACGTCCGGCGGCTTTTTGCTCGGCGCAGAAGCAGCAGTGGTCGGTGGCGGTGGTGTGCAGGTTGCCCGATTGCAAACCGTGCCAAAGCGCTTCCTGATGGCCGCGAGGGCGGAAGGGCGGGCTCATCACGTAACCGGCGGCGGTCTGCCAGTCCGGGTGCTGGTAGACACTGTCGTCCAGCAGCAGATGCCCGGCCAACACTTCGCCGTAGACCGGTTGACCTTTGCTGCGGGCGTAGGTGATTTCGTCAAGGGCTTCCTTGGTCGAGACATGCACCAGGTACAGCGGCGTGCCGATGGTTTCGGCAATGCGAATCGCCCGGCTGGCCGCTTCACCTTCCACTTGCGAAGGTCGCGACAGCGGATGCGCTTCCGGGCCGGTGATGCCCTGGGCCATCAACTTGCGTTGCAGGTGATAGACCAGTTCGCCGTTCTCCGCATGCACGGTTGGCACCGCACCGAGTTCCAGGCAGCGCTCGAAACTGGCCACCAGGGTGTCGTCGGCGGCCATGATCGCGTTCTTGTAAGCCATGAAATGCTTGAAGCTGTTGATGCCGTGGTGGCTGACCAGTTCGGCCATTTCCTCGCGGACCTGTTCGCTCCACCAGGTAATTGCCACGTGGAAACCGTAGTCCGATGCCGACTTCTCGGCCCAGCCGCGCCACTGATGGAACGCTTCCATCAAGGACTGCTGCGGATTGGGAATCACGAAGTCGATGATCGACGTCGTGCCACCGGCCAGACCCGCCGCCGTGCCACTGAAGAAGTCTTCACTGGCCACCGTGCCCATGAAGGGCAGTTGCATGTGCGTGTGGGGGTCGATGCCGCCGGGCATCAGGTATTGGCCGCTGCCGTCGATTTCTTCGGCACCCGCCGGAACATCCAGATTGTTGCCGATGGCTTTAATCACGCCGTCGGCGCAATAGACGTCGGCGCGATAACTTTCATCATGGGTAATAACGGTGGCGCCACGGATCAACAGAGACATTCCGAGTTCCTCGCAGGCATGACCGACTGATGCCGGTTCTAAATGTTTTATATGAAGCCAACGAAAACAGGTGTATTCCTGTCATCGCTGTCAGGATTAAAAGCTAGCTGGTGTTAATGGAATGAGCAAGAATATTTTTTATAAGCTTATGTTGATATTAAATCGTTGATAAATAACGATTAAATATAAAAGTAACCAAAATGGTGAGGCCTCTCACCATTTTGACGCACTTGACAGGATCTGAAAATCGACGAGATTTCTTATGTGAAATCAGCCGTTTGAGGAGGGTCTATGGTTGATCCGCAACTTTAAAAAAAGATTCATGCACCAGATTGAGTCCTGACTGTTCGGACAACTTGCAGCCCATTCGGCCCGAGCGGTGTGACAAGTAACCGAAGATTCAATGGTTGGATAAATAAAACTGATGAACATCAGTTGGTTATAAAGTTTTTATGGCACGGCCCGATGCGCAAGCGGGGCACCCGGCACGTTTATTGATGCCGCCGCTGACGCCTTGGCCGGTTTGTAAAAGTTGTCAGTTCCTCCGGCCATCGTCGGCTCGCGCTCCCTGGCGCCAGCCCCTGATGAGCAAAAATAATTCAAAGAACAGTGGAGCGGCCATGCAACAGATCAGATCGCAAGTGACCGAACGCGACGGCTTGTTTGAGCTCGAAGCCGGCACCGACGTCCTCGACAGTCCCCGTTACAACCACGACATGGCACCGACCAAGGTGCACGAACGAACCTGGAACAAATGGCACATCACCGCGCTGTGGATCGGCATGTCGGTTTGCGTGCCGACCTACACCCTTGGCGGGGTGCTGACGGCGTACTTTGGCTTGAGCGTTGGCGAAGCGCTGCTGGCGATTCTGCTGGCCAACCTGATCGTGCTGATCCCGCTGACCCTCAACGCGTTTGCCGGGACCAAATACGGCATTCCGTTCCCGGTGTTGCTGCGTTCGTCCTTCGGCATCCTTGGCTCCAACGTGCCGTGCCTGATTCGCGCCCTGGTGGCGTGTGGCTGGTTCGGTATCCAGACGATGTTCGGCGGGTTGGCGATCCACCTGTTTCTGGGCTCGATTTTCGAGGGCTGGAAAGCCCTCGGCGGGACCGGGGAAGTCATTGGTTTCATGATCTTCTGGTCGCTGAACCTGTGGGTGGTGCTGCGCGGTGCCGAGTCGATCAAATGGCTGGAAACCCTGTCTGCACCGCTTCTGGTGGCGGTCGGTATAGGTCTGCTGGTGTGGGCGATGCCCAATGTGTCGATGAGCGAGTTGCTGGCGATTCCACCGAAACGTCCTGAAGGCGCGAGCGTGGTCAGTTACTTCGCCGCCGGGCTGACGGCGATGGTCGGGTTCTGGGCCACCTTGTCGCTGAATATCCCGGACTTCAGCCGCTACGCCAAAAGCCAGAAGGATCAGATCCTCGGGCAGATTTTCGGCCTGCCGCTGACCATGTTCCTGTTCGCCTCCCTCGGCGTGATCATGACCGCTGCGTCGGTGAAACTGGTGGGCGTCACCGTCTCTGACCCGGTCAGCCTGATCGGGCATATCCAGAGCCCGGTGTGGGTGGCGGTGGCCATGGCGCTGATCATCATCGCCACGCTGTCGACCAACACGGCGGCCAATATCGTGTCGCCAACCAACGACTTCCAGAACATCGCACCGAAGGTGATCAACCGCACTAAAGCAGTCATGCTGACCGGTCTGGTCGGCTTGCTGCTGATGGGCCATGAATTGCTGAAAAAGCTTGGGCTGATCGTTTCCGACGTGAGCCTGGAAACGGTCTATTCCAACTGGTTGCTGGGGTATTCAAGCCTGCTCGGGCCCATCGCCGGGATCATGGTGGTGGACTATTTCCTGATCAAGAAACAGCAACTGGATTTGGCCGGGCTCTATCGCGATGACGTGTACCCGGCGTGGAACTGGTTTGGGTTTATCGCGTTTGGCGTGCCGGTGGTGTTGACGTTGCTGTCGCTGGGCAGCAGCGCATTCAGCTGGTTCTACAGCTATGGCTGGTTTACCGGGTCGGCGCTGGGAGGGTTGATTTATTACGGGTTGTGTTCGATGCGAAGCAGCCCGTCCATCGCGAAATCTCCGGTGTAGCGTATGGCCTCATCGCGAGCAAGCTTTGCTCCTACAGGTTTGCGCCGACCCTCTGTAGAAGCAAAGCTTGCTCGCGATGGCAGCCTCAAACACACCCAAAAATTGCCTGAAGAAACCTATAACAACTGCCTGAGGAGATCCCCATGAACGCTGCCGTAGACGTTCTGCAATCCACCCATCAGCACATCAACCGCGACCGCCTGTGGCAGTCGCTCATGGAACTGGCCAAGCTCGGCGCCACGGTCAAGGGCGGCGTGTGTCGTCTGGCCCTGACCGACCTCGACCGCCAGGCCCGGGATATTTTCGTCAATTGGTGCGAAGAGGCCGGTTGCACCGTCAGCATCGATGCCGTCGGCAATATCTTTGCCCGCCGCCCCGGCCGTAACCCGAACCTGCCACCAGTGATGACCGGCAGCCACATCGACACCCAACCCACGGGCGGCAAGTTCGACGGCTGTTTCGGCGTGCTCGCCGGGGTCGAAGTGCTGCGCACCCTCAATGATCTCGGTGTGGAAACCGAAGCGCCGCTGGAAGTGGTGGTCTGGACCAACGAAGAAGGCTCGCGTTTCGCCCCGTGCATGATGGGTTCGGGCGTGTTCGCGGAAAAATTCACCCTCGAAGAAACCCTGGCCAAGGTCGATGCCGATGGCGTCACCGTTGGTGAGGCGCTCAATGCCATCGGTTACGCCGGCCCACGCGAAGTCAGCGGCCATGCGGTCGGTGCCTATTTCGAGGCGCACATCGAGCAAGGCCCGATCCTCGAAGACGAGCACAAAACCATTGGCATCGTCATGGGCGCCCTTGGCCAGAAATGGTTCGACCTGAAACTGCGCGGCGTCGAAGCCCACGCCGGCCCGACCCCGATGCATCTGCGCAAGGATGCCCTGGTCGGTGCCGCCGTCATCGTCGGCGCGGTCAATCGCGCCGCGCTCGGCCATCAACCTCACGCCTGCGGCACCGTCGGTTGCCTGCAAGCCTATCCCGGCTCGCGCAACGTCATCCCCGGCGAGGTGCGCATGACCCTCGACTTCCGGCATTTGGAACCGGCACGCCTGGATTCGATGATCGCCGAAGTCCGCCAAGTCATCGAAACCACCTGCGAGGAACACGGCCTGACCTTCGAACTGACCCCCACCGCCGACTTCCCGCCGCTGTATTTCGACAAGGGCTGCGTCGAAGCGGTCCGCGGCGCGGCACAAGGCCTTGGCCTGTCTCACATGGAGATCGTCAGCGGGGCAGGGCACGACGCAATTTTCGTCGCCGAACTCGGCCCGGCCGGGATGATCTTCGTGCCATGTGAAGGCGGCATCAGCCACAACGAAATCGAAAACGCCGCGCCGGACGACCTGGCGGCCGGGTGTGCGGTGTTGTTGCGGGCGATGCTGGCGGCGTCGGCGGCGATCGCCAGTGGGCAGTTGGCGGCTTGATGGTAAAGGCTCGCAACCTTCGGCAGCGCCTGTGAGCGCTGCAGCAGGTTGCGAGCTTTATGTTGATGATTCAATGACGCGCTTGCAGCACTTTGAACACCAGCAGCCCCCCAGCATGGCGATTGAGCATTGGAAACGGTTGAAGCCGCACACCGGTCTGCCCCAGGTGTTCGCACAAATGACCGTGTGGAATGCCGAAACGTTGATCCATCAGCACCGTTCAACGATTACTCGGTGGCTGGCATCGCAAGGGGAGGATTGGCTGCTGAATGTCATTGGCATCAACGAGGGCAAGAGCTATTTTTTGCTCGAACCTTTGACCAGCCAGGAGAAGTTGAGCCAACTGCTGCGGCTCGATTGTCAGGGTGGGATGGTTGTGCTTGAGCGGTCGCTGCTGCGCAAGGAGTTGATAGCGATGAGCGCCGAAAAGATCGCAGCCTGCGGCAGCTCCTACGATGAGCTTATACACCCGTAGAGTTGCGAACATCCGTACGCCCCCTGTAGGAGCTGCCGAAGGCTGCGATCTTTTGATTCTGATTCTAAAAAACAACCTCAAAAGATCGCAGGCTTCGCCAGCTCCTACAGGGAACGGGTGACAACCCCGCGCGGTCGTAATCTTCACAGGGCGGTGCGTAAAAGCGCCGCCGCACTTTGTGGAGACCCAATGAGCCAGGACGTCCTGACCACCGAAACCAATCGTCGCCAGTTGCAGCAGATTATCGCCGGTTTGTCCGACGGGGTGATTTTGCTGGAGCTCAACCAGACCATCCTCTGGGCCAATGCCGCTGCGCTGGCGATGCATGGTGTCAGCGAGATCGACGAGTTGGGAGCCAATGCCGAGGAGTACGCCAAGCGTTTTGCCTTGCGCTTTCGCAACAATCATCCGGTGCTGGCGGACAACTACCCGATCAGCCGCATCGCTCGGGGTGAAGTCTTCAGTGACGTACTGGTGGAAGTGACACCGGCCGACGACGAAACGCGGATGTGGGTTCACAGCGTGCGCAGTATGCAACTGGCCGACAGCGCCGGTGCGCCGGAATCCCTGGTGTTGATCATGAATGACGTCACCGAGTGGGCCAGCGCCGAGCAGCGTTTCGAAAAGACCTTCAACGCCAATCCAGCCCCCGCGGTGATCTGCCGCCTCAGTGATTTGCGTTACATCAAGGTCAATACGGGCTTCCTGGAAATGACCGGCTACACCCGTGATCAAGTCATCGGCGTGTCAACCTATGAACTGGATATCCTCGAAGGCGCGGAAAAGAAGGACCTCGCGATTGAACGCCTGCGAGAGCGCGCGACAATCCCGCAAATGCAGGCCGAGCTGAAATTGGCTGATGGCGGCAGCAAGCAGGTGGTCGTGGCCGGGCAACCCCTGCAGCTCAACGAAGAAGACTGCATGCTGTTTTCCTTCGTCGACATGGAGCCACGGCACAAGGTCGAGGTGGCCCTGCGTCAAAGTGAAGAGCGCTTCGCCAAGGCCTTCCGCCTGACCCCGGTGCCGACGCTGGTGTGCAGCGCCGAGAATCAATTGGTGATTGATGTCAACGAAGCCTTCCTCGAAACCCTCGCTTACCCCAGTGAAGAAGTGCTCGGCAAGACCGTGGCAGAAATGGACTTTATCGATGACAAGGGCGCTCGCACGCGACTGTTTGCTGCACTGGAGAAGGCCTGCAGGCTGGATCGCGTTGATGTCCGGGTGCGCAAGAAGGGCGACGAATTGCTTGATTGTGCTGTCTCGGCCGACACCGTGAACATTCATGACAGCCCTTGCTACCTGCTGGTGTTTATGGACATCACCGAGCGCAAACGCACAGAGTTGGAGTTGGTGTCAGCGATTGAAGAGGTGATGAAGGATGCGTCCTGGTTCAGCCGCACCCTGATCGAAAAACTCGCCAACGTGAAGAGCGTCAATTCGCCGAAGTTGTCCAGCGTGTCCTTCACTGACCTGACTGCCAGGGAACGCGATGTGCTTGGGCTGATCTGCGAAGGCCTGGCCGACAAGGAAATCGCCGCGCGCCTGAAACTGGCGCCGAACACGGTGCGAAATCATGTCGCCACGGTGTATTCCAAACTTGATGTGCACAGTCGCAGCGAGGCGATTGTCTGGGCACGGGAGCGCGGTTTGTTCTCCAGTGAATGGCGGCCAAAGGGCCCGCGATAAGGTGCAAATGCACTAGCCGCAACGGTGCAAATTAGTGTGTTGGGCGGGTCGGGCTGTTCTTAGTCTGTAAGGGTGCGAAAGACGTCTCAGGGCAACTATCGCGTCCCCTTCGAAACAGCTAAAGGAACAGCCACATGGGTAACGATCAGTTCGACAGCGTGTTCAATTTTGCACTGTCGGTCGGGTGAGTCAGATGATCCATTTGACGCAGTTGCGTGCTCAATTGGAGCAAGGCTTTTCGCCGCTGGCTTGTGATTGCGCGCTCACCGGAGACAACTCCTTGACCGTGAAGCTCTATCACCCGATGTCGGGGCAGGTGGATCTGGTGGTCAGCGGCTTGAGTATTGTGAACCTGCGGTCGCCGGAGGCGGTGGTGGCGTTGATTGAAGAGCTGCGGTACGAGCTGCAGACCAATGCGCTGCATCGCCCTGAAACGTCATAAGCGATGTACACCATCCAATTGTGGGAGCGGCGGTGCGACGATTCGACTTGCTCGCGAACGCGTCCTTTCAGTCGATATTGATGTCGACTGCACCGCTTTTGCGAGCAGGCTCGCTCCCACATTAGATTGATGTTGTTTCCAGCATTTTTGATCGAAACCAAACCCGGTTCTCGGGTGTTTACTGGCATTGGCCGGCGGCTGGGCTATAAGGAATGCGTGGTACTTATTTTCTGTGACCGGGTCCGCGGCTGCGCGGTGTGGTTTTCGGGTCGCGGAAACACGTCGATCAGCCACTGCAGGTCAGCCAATGAACAGTCTTGCGAAACGCTTTTTTACACCACTGTCCCTCGCCTTTTGCGCGGTGATTTTAAGTGCTTGTGCCAGCCCGCCGCCACCTCCGCCTCCTGCAGCACCGCCACCACCACCTGCTGTACGCACCTGCCAGACGATGGATAAAACCGATGTATTGGGCGATGTGCGCGCGGACGGGCAGGTGACTCGGGTCACCACGACCACGCGTTGTGTCACTCAATAAGCCTGGGCGAAGCCGTCGTTGAAGCCCCGTGTCGAGAAAACTGTGCTGGTGGCCGACCTGCTCGGCACGGCGGTGTTTGCCGTTGAAGGCGCGATCAGTGCCATGCGCAGTAACCTCGACCTGCTCGGGGTGATGGTGATTTCCTTCATCGTCGCCTTGGGCGGCGCCGCGGTTTTGATCATCGGGCGGCGTTGCGGCGTGCCGCCCGTGGCCGCCGCGGCGTGCCTGACGTTACGTCTGTTGTCGGTGAACTATGGCTGGCAGTTGCCGAAGGTCATGGGCGGCTGAGCCTCAGACTTCTTCAAGCCTGACCCAGCGCGACTCGTTGGCAGCCACACGTATCGCCGTCGCCAACCGTTCGACTTCCCACGCCTGTTCGAAATCGGTGCCGCCCTGACTGATCCCGGCCAACGCCATCACCAGATCATGCACCTCAAGGGTCTTGAGTTCGTTGTAACCCAGTTGATGCCCCGGCGCCGGGCTGAACGCCGCGTAACCCGGCAAGTTCGGCCCGGCGAGCAAGCGCTGGAAGCCGTCCTGGCCAGCACGAAACAGACGCAGTTCATTCAAGCGTTCCTGATCGAAAGCCAGGGTGCCTCGGGTACCGCTGATCTCGAAACTCAGGTGATTCTTGTAGCCATGCTTGAGCCAACTGCTGCTGAACGTGCCCCAGGCGCCGCTGGCAAACCGCAGCAGCGCATGAACCTGATCGTCCACTGCAATGTTCCGGTGTTCCTGACTACCGGTGGTGGCCGGGCGTTGTTTGTGTACGGTCTGGGTGTCGGCGCACACCGCTTCGACATCGCCTGCCAGATAACGGGCCATCGCCAGCAAGTGACTGCCCAGATCGGCTAACGCGCCGCCGGCATGCGCGGCGTCGCAACGCCAGGACCAGGGTGAGGCGGCATCGGCCATGAAATCTTCGCTGAATTCACCCTGGAAACTGATGATATCGCCCAACTCGCCGCTCTGAATCAGCTCGCGTGCCAGGCCAATCATCGGGTTGTGCTGATAGTTGTAACCAACCCGCGTCACCACACCCGCCGCTTTGGCCGCCAGACGCATGGCGTTGGCTTGTTCGAGGTTCACCGCCAGCGGTTTTTCGCAGTACACCGGTTTGCCGGCGGCGAGGGCGGCCATGGCCATCGGGTAGTGCAGATGATTGGGGGTGGTGATAGCGATCAGGTTGACCTTCGGGTCATCGATCAGTTGTTGCCAGTCACTGTGAGCGCTGCCGAAACCCCAGGCCTCGGCACACTGCCGGGCGCGCTGCGGATCGGCGTCAGCCAGCGCGGCGAGTTTGAGCTTCAGGGGCAGCTCGAAAACCGCACTGACGTTACGAAACGCCAGGGCGTGGGCACGGCCCATGAAACCTGTGCCGATGAGTCCGATACCGAGTTCGCGCATAGCCGGGGTCCTTTTGGATTTTTGTTTTCAGAAGGGATATTAATGGAATAAATATTCCCACAATGCAATCCTTGGAATAAAAATTCTCAATAGTGGATCCCCCCGTAGGAGCTGCCGAAGGCTGCGATATTTTGATCTTGATTTTTGCGATTCTGAAGGCGCTAGAGTCAAAGATCGCAGCCTTCGGCAGCTCCTACATTGGGGCGCACACATTCTGGCGGGGAATAAAAAGGCAGCCCTCAGGCTGCCTTCGCGTACCCGCCAATCCAGTCAGGACAGGAACCCGCCATCCACATTCAACGAAACACCGGTGGTGTAGCTGGAGGCATCGCTAGCGAGGTAAAGCACTGCCCCCGCCATCTCACTCGGATCCGCCACTCGCTTGAGCGGAATCTGCTGCAGCGCAGTCTTTAAAATCGCGTCGTTTTTCACCAGCGCCGACGCAAACTTGGTGTCCGTCAGCCCAGGCAGCAGGGCGTTGCAGCGGATGCCGAACTGGGCACATTCCTTGGCGAAGACTTTGGTCATGTTGATCACCGCAGCCTTGGTCACCGAGTAGATGCCCTGGAAGATCCCCGGTGAGATACCGTTGATCGACGCGACGTTGATGATGCTGCCGCCGCCGTTGTCGCGCATCAGCTTGCCGGCTTCCACCGACATGAAGAAGTAGCCGCGGATGTTCACGTCGACGGTTTTCTGGAAGGCGCTGAGGTCGGTGTCCAGCACGTTGCAGAACTGCGGGTTGGTCGCGGCGTTGTTGACCAGGATGTCCAGGCGCCCGAATTGTTCGCGGATGCTGGCGAAGACTTGGGTGATCTGTTCCATTTCGCCGATGTGGCAGGCGATGGCGGTGGCTTTGCCACCGGCGGCGATGATCGCGTCGGCCACGTGTTGGCAGCCGTCGAGTTTGCGGCTCGAAACGATGACATGGGCGCCTTGCTGGGCCAGCAGTTTGGCGATGGCTTCACCGATGCCACGGCTGGCGCCGGAAACGAAAGCGATCTTGCCGTCGAGGTCGAACAACTGAGTCTTGGACATGGGATTCTCTTATAAAAAGTCTTATTAGGCGGCCTGGATCAGAGGCTGGATTTCGAAATGACCTGCAAGCTCATTTGCTCCAGCAGTTTGTTCATGTGAATGAACTGCGCGAAGCGTTTGTCCTGGGTCTGACCGTGGAAAAAACGGTAATAAATCTGCTGCACGATACCGGCCAGGCGGAACAGGCCGTAGGTGTAGTAGAAGTCGAAATTGTCGATCTGGATGCCGGCGCGCTCGGCGTAGTAGTCGACGAATTCACGGCGGGTCAGCATGCCCGGCGCGTGGCTCGGCTGGCGACGCATCAGTTGCACGGGTGCCGGGTCGCCGGCTTCGATCCAGTAGGCGAGGGTGTTGCCCAAATCCATCAGCGGATCGCCGAGGGTGGTCAGTTCCCAGTCGAGCACGCCGATGATCTGCATCGGGTTGTTCGGGTCCAGGATCACGTTGTCGAATCGGTAGTCGTTATGGACGATGCTCGACGTCGGATGGTCGGCCGGCATCTTGGCATTGAGCCAGGCCTTGACCGCGTCCCACTGCGGCGCGTCGGGGGTCAGGGCTTTCTCGTAGCGTTCGCTCCAGCCTTTGATCTGCCGTGCGACATAGCCTTCGGGTTTGCCAAGGTCCGCCAGGCCACAGGCCTTGTAGTCGACCCGGTGCAGTTCGACGAACTTGTCGATGAAGCTTTTGCACAATGCCTCTGTCTTGGCGGCATCCAGACCGAGTTCCGGTGGCAGTTCCGAGCGCAGGATGATGCCGTTGACCCGTTCCATCACATAGAACTCGGCGCCGATCACCGATTCGTCGGTGCAGTGCACGTAGGCCTTGGGGCAGTACGGGAAGCCGTCCTTGAGCTGGTTCAGGATGCGAAACTCGCGGCCCATGTCGTGGGCGGACTTGGCCTTGTGGCCGAACGGCGGGCGACGCAGAACGAATTCCTGCCCGGGGTATTCCAGCAGGTACGTCAGGTTCGACGCGCCGCCCGGAAACTGGCTGATCTGCGGCACGCCGCTCAGGCCCGGAATATGGGCCTTGAGGTATGGATCGATCAGGCTGGCATCGAGTTCTTCGCCGGAGCGGATACGGGTGGACTGGTCAGTAAGCGCCATGCTTATCCCTTCTGCTTATTTTGGAGGCCAGACATCATTGGTTAATCTAATGGTGAGACGGGCGTGCCACAAGCACGGCTCGGTCTTATAGGTTAGCGTGTTGCTGGATAATCAGCGTTCCTGATGCGAGAACCGACGTGGCGGGCTCTGGTTCAGGGATGCAGCGCTTCCAGGAAGGAGGTTTGAAATGAGCTGTGCGCAAGTGTGTGTCACCGCAACCCTGCAATGCAGCTTCGGCGCGGCGCCTGGCGTGCTCAACGTGTTGCCGGTGAACCGAACCCTGACCGGCGGCATGCCCGCCGCCAACATCATGGACCACATCCCGCTGGTCAACGGCATGCCTTTTGGCGGGTGCATGAGCATGGCCAAGCCGATGGTCGCGGCCGCTACCGCCGCTGCGCTCGGGGTCTTGACGCCGATGCCGTGTATCCCGGCCACCACCGCCGCCCCGTGGATACCCGACGGCGCGCCAACGGTGTTGCTGGGCAACTGGGCGGGGGTGATCAAAATCGCCATGCCGGGGCAGATGCAGATGCTGATTCCCTGATCCAGACATGCACAGTTTGGGAGTATGGGTGAAATTCCTGTAGGAGCTGCCGAAGGCTCGGGCCGCGTTCGGCAGCTCCTACAACACAAGGCTTACGCCTGCGCTGGATCCGCCCACCGTCGAAACCACCAGCGCACCCGCGATATCGGCTTGCCCTCGGCATCCAGCGGTCGCCCGTCACTGGCAAACCCCTGTTCCGGCTCCACCAACTGCCCATTGAGATACCGCGCATCCACCGTCGGTTTGCCATTGGGATGAAACCGCTGATATCGCCCCTCACGCACGCCATCACGGTAGAACTCAGCTTTAGCCAGTTGCCCGTCCGAGAAGTAATTATTCGCCTTGGCCGCCAGGTCCGCGCCGCTCTTGATGCTGAAACTGCCGCCGCTTTGCAGGGGCAGGATACCGCTCACTTTGATCGTCAGGTTGCCATCCACCGTCAGGCTGTAGTTGCCGGTGACCTTGTGCTCGTTCGTAGTTGCCGCCGGGGCTGTGGCTCACCACATAACAACTGTGGGAGTGAGCCTGCTCGCAATAGCGGTCTGACATTCAATATTGGTGTTGACTGACACGGCCTCATCGCGAGCAAGCTCAGCTCCTACAGGGATTGTGGTCGTCCACACATACTCGGTTCACCACATAACAACTGTGGGAGTGAGCCTGCTCGCGATAGCGGTCTGACATTCAATATTGGTGTTGACTGACACGGCCTCATCGCGAGCAAGCTCAGCTCCTACAGGGATTGTGGTCGTCCACACATACTCGGTTCACCACCGAACAACTGTGGGAGTGAGCCTGCTCGCGATAGCGGTCTGACATTCAATATTGGTGTTGACTGACACGGCCTCATCGCGAGCAAGCTCAGCTCCTACAGGGATTGTGGTCGTACACACATACTCGGTTCACCACATAACAACTGTGGGAGCGAGCTTGCTCGCGAAAGAGGTCTGACATTCAACATTGGTGTTGACTGATACGGCCTCATCGCGAGCAAGCTCAGCTCCTACAGGGATTGTGGTCGTACACACATACTCGGTTCACCACCGAACAACTGTGGGAGTGAGCCTGCTCGCGATAGCGGTCTGACATTCAACATTGGTGTTGACTGATACGGCCTCATCGCGAGCAAGCTCAGCTCCTACAGGGATTGTGGTCGTACACACATACTCGGTTCACCACCGAACAACTGTGGGAGTGAGCCTGCTCGCGATAGCGGTCTGACAGTCGACATCTCTCTGGCTGGAAGGCTGCCATCGCGAGCAGGCTCGCTCCCACCTTGATTTATGGTGTGGCCGGGATTTAGACGGGCCGGGTAACCATGGGTGTTGGTAAGGCAATCGGTGTCAGCACCGGTCGGTCGGCGAAGAATGCAACCAGGTTTTTGCCGACCAACTCCACGGTGCCCTGGGTTGCTTCCGGCGACAGCCCGGCGACATGCGGCGTCAGGACCACATTGGTCAAGGCCTTGAGGGCATCAGGCACCTTGGGCTCGTGGTCGTACACGTCGAGTGCCGCACCGCCGATCCTGCGTTGTTCCAGTGCATTGATCAGGTCTGCCGTGACCACGACGCTGGCTCGGGCAATGTTGACCAGGAAACCCTTCGGCCCCAGCGCGTCCAGCACCTGTCGATTGATCAGGTGTTGGGTGCCGAGCCCGCCGGGGGTAGCGACGACCAGGAAGTCCGACGCCCGCGCCAGTTCCGTCGGCGTCGAGCAGTAGCTGTAGGGCACGTCGCTGCGGTGCTGGCGGTTGTGGTAACTCACGCTCATGTCGAAACCATTGCCGGCACGCTTGGCGATGGCCATGCCGACTGCGCCGAGCCCGAGAATGCCCAGGCGTTTGCCGGCGAGGGACGGGCGCATGATTTTCGGCCATTCGCCACGGCGCACGGCGGCATCGGCCCGGGAATGTCGCGCACCAGCGACAGCAGCAACGCCATGGCGTGATCGGCCACCGAAGAGGCGTTGACCCCGGCACCGTTGGTGACGGTGAGGCCGCGGTCGCTGGCGGCTTGCAGGTCGACGTGTTCGTAACCGGCGCCGATCACACAGATGATTTTCAGGGCGGGCAGGGCGGCGATTTCTTCGGCGTACAGACCCAGCGGGCCGCGAGTCAGCACGGCATCGATGCGGGCGCCGTGGGTGGCGATGGCTTGGGCGCGTTCGGCAGGTGTGGGCGCCAGGATCAGGTGAAAGCCCTGATGCTCGAGAATCGGCAGGTAGTCATTGATGGTTTCAACCAATACCAGAACGGTTGCGGTCATGCTGGGCTCCTGTGGGCATTGGAATGTCGGGGGCTCGAATGGGGGTTCAGATTGCTGATTCCAGAGCGGTTTGGCAATTACCAGAGATCATAGGCTATGGGTTGGGGCTCCGTGGAAGGGGCGTCCCGTTTACGGCGCCGGGCAGGGCCAGTCCGTAGGAGCACAGCTTGCTGGCGATGGCGTCCTTAATATCGCCATCGCCAGCAAGCTGTGCTCCTACAAGATCGGTATCGCCGCAGTTGTGGTGGAATCGTCCGCCGTCAGAAAGGCGCGCGCCGCGTCGAGGATTTCATCGGACAAGGGCTCCCCACGGGTGGCGCGGGCCAGAGTCAGGGCGCCTACCATCAGTGAATATTCGACCAACGCCTGTCGTCGATCACGTTCGGCATCGCCAGAGTTGACCAGTGAACCATAAGACTCCAGCAGTTTGTCGAGGCCTTCCATGAAGGTCTGGCGCAAGCCGCTATCGGTCGCTTCGTGGCACATGTCCCCGGCAAAGGCGACCACCGGGCAGCTGTCGCCGGGATTGTCGCGGCTGGCGGCCGACAGGTACGGATCGACCAAGGCGTGGCGGGCAGCGGTTTTGTCATCATGCTCGGCGATCCTGGCTTTCCAGCGCTCAGCCGATTGCTCGAACGCCCGACCGCCGGCCTCACGGGCCAAGGCTTCCTTGGACTCGAAGTGTCCGTAGAAGCCGCCATGGGTCAGCCCGGCCGCGCCCATCACGTCGACGACGCTGATGCCGTGGAGGCCGCGCTCACGAAACAGCCGCGTGGCGGCCTCGACGATGATTTCGCGGTTGAGGTCGGCTTGTTTACGGGAGACTCGGGGCATCAACGGCTCACAGGTTTGAGTGGACAGCAATCAACTGGCGTACTGGGCAATCCCGTTTCCAAACGACCAGTTCTCTTTTTCACTTCCACCAGATTAATGAAAACATCTTCCAGGCGCACCGCCAGTTCACTGTTCAGGCTCTGGGCAATGGTCTTGTAGAGCCGTTTTTTCTGCTCCAGGGTCCGGCCTTCATTCAACGTGATCTGGATCACCACCAGGCTGTCGGTGCGCTGGATGCCCAGGTATTCGGTGTCGAAGATGAAATGCCGCTCGTCGTGCTCTGCCAGAATCTGGAAATTATCGTGTTCCGGTACACCGATCGCGCTGCGCATGGCGGCGTAAATCAACTGACCCACGCGTTTGGCGAAGGTCGGGTCCTGATGCTTTTTGATGTCAACGCGAACCAGTGGCATGGGATGACTCCAGACAGAATGTGGATCAGTTAAAAATACATGATGCTTAACCTTTATCAAGCAGGCATTTTGTCCGGCGACGAACTGCACAAGCCCGACAACAATGAAGTTCCCTGTGGGAGCGAGCCTGCTCGCGATAGCGGAGTATCAGCCAACATCAATGTTGAAAGTGAAATCGCCATCGCGAGCAGGCTCACTCCCACAGGGGCCTGCAGCGCTTTTGGCATCTGATCCGCATAACCGCTCCTCAGCTAAGTCTTTGCTTCTGCTCATTAATCCCGGACAATCGCGCCCCTGTTTCGGTCAGGGCGCTGCCTGTCGGATTTTTCCGACTCGTCCTGACCGGGTAGCAACTGACCGGAATGCGGAGATCCCACCGGATGAATGATCAGGCCAATAGCGTCGACGAACGCTATGTAGCGGCGGCACCAGCGACACTTGAGAGCTGGAATCGCCAAGACACCACCTGGATGCTGGGCCTGTTTGGCACGGCAATCGGGGCCGGCACGTTGTTTTTGCCGATCAACGCGGGCCTGGGCGGTTTCTGGCCGTTGATGGTCCTGGCGGTGCTGGCGTTCCCCATGACGTTTTACGCACACCGTGGCCTGACCCGCTTTGTGTTGTCCGGCCGTGAAGGCGCGGACATCACCGAAGTGGTGGAAGAACACTTCGGCATCAAGGCCGGTGCGCTGATCACTTTGCTGTACTTCTTCGCGATCTTCCCGATCCTGCTGATCTACAGCGTGGCGCTGACCAACACCGTGGGCAGTTTCCTCGAGCATCAACTGCACATCATGCCGCCGCCACGGGCGATTCTGTCGTTCGTGCTGATCCTCGGCCTGTTGGCGGTGGTGCGTTGCGGCGAGCAGGTGATCGTCAAGGCCATGAGCCTGATGGTGTATCCGTTTATCGTCGCGTTGCTGTTCCTGGCGGTGTTCCTGATTCCGCACTGGAACGGCGGCATCCTCAGCACCGCGTCCACGCTGCCTGCACCCTCGGCGCTGCTGCACACCTTGTGGCTGGCGATTCCGGTGATGGTGTTCTCGTTCAACCACTCGCCGATCATCTCGGCATTTGCGGTGGACCAGAAGCGTCGTTACGGCGAACATGCCGAAGAGCGCAGCTCGCAGATCCTGTCCCGCGCCCACGCGTTGATGGTGGTGATGGTGCTGTTCTTCGTCTTCAGTTGCGTGCTGACCCTGACCCCGGCGCAACTGGCCGAAGCCAAGGCGCAGAACCTGTCGATCCTGTCGTACCTGGCCAACCACTTCAGCAATCCGACCATCGCCTTCGCGGCGCCGTTGATTGCGTTCGTGGCGATTTCCAAGTCGTTCCTGGGGCACTACATCGGCGCCAGCGAAGGTCTTAAAGGCTTGATTGTCAAAAGCGGCAAGCGTCCTTCGCCTAAAGCCCTGGACCGCATGACCGCTGCGTTCATGCTGGTGGTGTGCTGGATCGTCGCGACCCTGAACCCGAGCATCCTCGGCATGATCGAAACACTCGGTGGCCCGATCATCGCGTCGATCCTGTTCCTGATGCCGATGTATGCGATCCGCAAAGTACCGGCCATGGCGCGTTATCGCGGCCAGGCGTCCAATGTCTTTGTGACGGCGGTGGGCCTGGTGGCGATTTCGGCGTTGATCTATTCGTTGACGGCCTGACGCATTCCCCTGTAGGAGCAAGGCTTGCCCGCGAAGAACGATAATGCGGTCTTTCAGATACACCGCGTTACGGCCTTCGCGAGCAAGCTTTGCTCCTACAGGTAGAGCAAAAAACGCCGCTCCTTGCAAAGGGCGCGGCGTTTTTCATGGCCTGCGCTCAGCACCTGACCCAGAGCACACACTCAACCGGATAAACGGCTACGCTAGAGCCTGAATTTACGCGTCGTAGAGCGTGTTGATCTTTCTCTGGAGACGCTGCATGGCTCGTGCTCAAGGCGCATCGGTACAACCCTCCGCCGATACTCCTAACCGTTGGCAGGACCTGCTGGCCGGGCTGTCGATTGCCGGTTTGCTGTTGCCGGAGGCGGTGGCCTATTCGAGCATCGCTGCGGTGCCGCCCCAGGCCGGGGTCATCGCGTTGTTTGCCGGTTTGCTGTGTTACGCGCTATTGGGCACCAGCCGTTTTGCGATTGTCTCCGCGACCTCGTCTTCCGCTGCCGTTCTGGCCGCCGCCACTGCCACGTTGGCGAGCGGTGATCCGACCTTGCGCATGACTCTGGCGATCGGCCTGGTCTTGGTGACAGGCGGGTTTTTCCTGCTGGCCGGGCTGCTTAAATTGGGCAGTGTGACGTCGTTCATAGCCAAACCGGTGCTGCGCGGCTTTGCGTTGGGCCTGGCAATTACGATCATCCTCAAGCAAGTGGCGAGCGCCGTCGATGTGCATCTGGACAGCGCCAATCTGATCCGTTTCATGCCGCAACTGCTGGAACAGTGGCCGCAGTGGAATCGGGTCGGCTTGCTGGTCGCGGCGGTGGCTTTGCTGGGCTTGAGCGTGTGCGCACGGTTCCGGCGGGTGCCGGGCGGTTTGCTGGTGGTGGCGCTCGGTATCGCCGCCAGCCAATGGCTGAACTTGCCGGCCTACGGGGTGAAGCTGATCGGCGTGATCGACCTGAGCCTTGAAGTGCCGCGGCTGCCGGTGTTGCCGTTTGCCGACTGGCTGCGGCTGGGGGAACTGGCGTTTGCGATGGTGATGATTCTGTACGCCGAATCCTATGGTTCGATCAGTTCCTTCGCGCTCAAGCATGGCGACCGGGTGTCGTCGAACCGCGACCTGCTGGCCCTCGGCGCGGCGAATCTGTTGTCCGGCCTGTTCCATGGCATGCCGGCGGGTGCCGGTTACTCGGCGACGTCGGCCAATGAGGCGGCGGGTGCCAGTTCACGTCTGTCCGGCGTGGTCGCGGCGGTGGTGGTGTTGCTGATCGTCTTGACAGTGTTGCCTTACATCGCGCTGACCCCCGAGCCGATTTTGGCTGCCATTGTCATTCATGCCTTGGCCCGTGGCTTGAGCCTGCAGCCATTGGGTCGCTATTTCATCTGGCGCCGCGATCGGGTGCTGGTCATCTGCGCGGTGGCGGCGGTGCTGGTATTGGGTGTGCTGGACGGTTTGCTGGTGGCGGTGGCGATCAGCGTGGTGCTGATGCTCAAACAAATGTCGTCGGCGGATATTCAAGTGCTGGGGCAAATGGGCAGCGGTCACGATTACGTCGATGTGCAACGCCATCCCGACGCTCTGGAGATACCCGGCGTGCTGATCGTGCGGCCCAGCGAGGCACTGTTTTTCGCCAACGTGGAGCGTATTTTGGGCGGTGCGCTGCGGCTCGCCCGGCATGCGTCGCCGCCGGTGCATACGATTATTCTCAGTCTGGAAGAGTCCCCGGACCTGGATGGCACCAGCATCGAAGTGCTGGAAGGGTTCTTTTGCAGGTGCGGGCGCTGGACAAGTTGCTGATCCTGGCGCGGCTCAAGCATGAGGCGCAGGCGGTGCTCTCGATGTTGCCGGCGCAGGAACTGGAGCAGGTCATTCTCAGCGGCCTGAGCGTCGACGGCGCCGTGCAACAAGCCCTCAAGTCAAACCCATAACCCTGTGGGAGCGGGCTTGCTCGCGAATGCGGTGTGTCAGTCAAAATAGATGCTGAATGACACACCGCATTCGCGAGCAAGCCCGCTCCCACAGGGAGTAGTGCAAACCCTGCAGGCATAAAAAAACGCCGCTCATCTCGCGATGGGCGGCGTCTTTTTATTGCGTTGCAGCGTTAGGCTTGAACGACCGGAATGTTGGCGTTCGCAGCGGCTTCACGGAACTCGGCGATCTGGTCGAAGGACAGGTAGCGGTAAACATCAGCCGCCATGCTGTCGATCTTGCCAGCGTATTCCATGTACTCCTCGACGGTCGGCAGGCGACCCAGGATGGAAGCAACAGACGCCAGCTCAGCCGAAGCCAGGTAGACGTTCGCGCCGTCACCCAGACGGTTCGGGAAGTTACGGGTCGACGTCGACACCACAGTCGAGTTCGGCTCTACACGTGCCTGGTTACCCATGCACAGCGAGCAACCCGGCATTTCCATGCGAGCGCCGGCCTTGCCATAGATGCCGTAGTAGCCTTCTTCGGTCAGCTGGTGAGCGTCCATTTTGGTCGGCGGCGACAGCCACAGACGGGTTGGCAGCTGACCCTTGACCTGCTCCAGCAACTTGCCGGCAGCGCGGAAGTGACCGATGTTGGTCATGCACGAACCGATGAACACTTCGTCGATCTTCTCGCCAGCAACGCTGGAGAGCAGACGGGCGTCGTCCGGATCGTTTGGCGCGCAGAGCACAGGCTCTTTGATGTCAGCCAGGTCGATTTCGATGATTTCAGCGTATTCGGCATCAGCATCGGCAACCATCAGCTCAGGGTTGGCAACCCAGGCTTCCATCGCTTGAGCGCGACGTTCCAGAGTACGCGCATCGCCGTAGCCTTCGCCGATCATCCAACGCAGCAGGGTGATGTTGGAGTTCAGGTACTCGGTGATGGAATCTTTCGACAGCTTGATGGTGCAACCGGCAGCCGAACGTTCAGCCGAGGCGTCGGACAGCTCGAAAGCTTGCTCGATGCTCAGGTTGTCCAGGCCTTCGATTTCCAGGATGCGGCCGGAGAAGGCGTTCTTCTTGCCTTTCTTCTCGACGGTCAGCAGGCCAGCCTGGATCGCGAAGTAAGGAATGGCGTGAACCAGGTCGCGCAGGGTAACGCCCGGTTGCATCTTGCCTTTGAAGCGCACCAGGATCGATTCCGGCATGTCCAGCGGCATAACGCCGGTGGCCGCAGCAAACGCAACCAGGCCGGAACCGGCCGGGAACGAAATGCCCATCGGGAAACGGGTGTGGGAGTCACCACCGGTACCGACGGTGTCCGGCAGCAGCATGCGGTTCAGCCAGCTGTGGATGATGCCGTCGCCCGGACGCAGGGAAACGCCGCCGCGGGTCATGATGAAGTCTGGCAGGGTGTGGTGGGTGGTCACGTCGATCGGCTTGGGGTAAGCCGCGGTATGGCAGAACGACTGCATGACCAGATCGGTCGAGAAGCCCAGGCACGCCAGGTCTTTCAGTTCATCACGGGTCATTGGACCGGTGGTGTCCTGGGAGCCGACGGTGGTCATCTTCGGTTCGCAGTAGGTACCAGGACGAACGCCTTTGCCTTCTGGCAGACCGCAGGCCTTGCCGACCATTTTCTGTGCCAGGGTGAAACCCTTGCCGGTGTCGACAGGTGCTTCAGGCAGTTTGAACAGGTCAGTAGGGCCCAGGCCCAGTTCGGCGCGCGCCTTGTCGGTCAGACCGCGACCGATGATCAGCGGGATACGGCCGCCGGCACGAACTTCGTCCAACAGAACCGGGGTCTTCATTTCGAAGGTGGTCAGGACTTCGTCAGTGCCGTGTTTGCAGACTTTGCCAGCATGCGGGTACAGGTCGATCACGTCGCCCATGTTCATGTTGGTAACGTCGAACTCGATTGGCAGTGCGCCGGCATCTTCCATGGTGTTGTAGAAGATTGGAGCGATCTTGCTGCCGAAGCAGAAACCGCCAGCACGCTTGTTCGGCACGTTAGGGACGTCGTCGCCGAAGAACCACAGCACCGAGTTGGTCGCCGATTTACGCGACGAACCGGTACCGACCACGTCACCGACGTAGGCGATAGGGAAGCCTTGACCGCGCATTTCTTCGATCTGCTTCATCGGGCCAGTCACGCCTTGGACGTCAGGCACGATGCCTTCACGGGCCATTTTCAGCATGGCCAGGGCGTGCAGCGGGATGTCCGGGCGGGACCAGGCATCCGGAGCAGGGGACAGGTCGTCGGTGTTGGTTTCGCCGGTGACCTTGAACACGCGCAGGCTGATCTTGTCGGCCAGGACAGGGCGGTTTTTGAACCACTCGCCGTCAGCCCACGACTGGATCACGCCTTTGGCGTGTTCGTTGCCGTTCTTGGCTTTTTCCGCGACGTCGTGGAATGCATCGAACATCAGCAGGGTGTGCTTGAGTTGAGCGGCAGCGACTGGGGCCAGTTCGGCGCTGTCGAGCAGGTCAACCAGGGTCACGATGTTGTAGCCGCCCTGCATGGTGCCGAGCAGTTCAACAGCGCGCTTTTTGTCGATCAGGGGGGAAGTTGCTTCGCCTTTGGCCAGGGCAGACAGGAAGCCAGCCTTTACATAGGCTGCTTCGTCCACGCCAGGTGGAATGCGATTGGTGATCAGGTCAACGAGGAAAGCTTCTTCGCCAGCCGGGGGATTCTTCAGCAGCTCGACCAGGCCTGCAGTTTGTTCGGCGTTAAGCGGCTGGGGAACGATACCCAGTGCTGCACGCTCTTCGATATGTTTGCGGTAGGCTTCAAGCACAGTTATTACCCTCATCAGTGGTCCCAAATGGGTGTCCGGGACGCTCATCCCGAAATGGCCGTACTCATGCGCTGCGTGGCGTTGTGGGCCACTTAGCCAGAATTACCGGCAATTCCTTACAGAAGCTGCTTTCAAAGTTTTACGCCTGCAGAACGGGGAGCTGATGAGGGTTGGCGTTGGGCTTTTCCCCGCTGGAAAAACCCTTCGCCAACACCGCTCTGTAGGAACGACTGTGCTCGTGACGCTTTGAAAACAGCTTCTAACGGACATTGGCGCCTTAAAAGGCTGGCTGATTCTACGGCAAAAAAAAATTAAAGGTAAGTCAGGGGCTATTGGACTTTGGTGGCGTACCGCGTTGCCGGGCCAACGTGCGCGAGGCAAGGCGCGGGCATCCATCGCGGCTGTCACCAAAGTCCAATAGACCCTGAGGCCCTCAAGATTGAGGGGTGATCAATGTTGGACAAAGGGCTAACATGCGGATCTGTTCTGCTTTCCCGTGTTTTGCCTACCTATGCCCAATCAGACCATCAAGACCCCCTGCGTCGGCCTCTGCTCCACCGTTTACGGTGACCTGGTGTGCCGTGGCTGCAAGCGTTTCCACCACGAAGTGATCAACTGGAACGGTTACAACGAGGAAGAAAAACGCGCGGTGTGGCTGCGTCTTGAGCAACTGCTGTCCCAGGTGATGGCCAGCAAGCTGGAAGTGTTCGACCCGCAGCGCCTGCGCTTGCAGCTTGAACAACGGAAAATCCGCTTTGTGCCCCATCAGTCGGAATATTGCTGGGCCTATCAGTTGATCGCTCGCGGGGCGCGGGTCATCAATAACCTGGAGGCCTACGGAATGGTGCTGATGCCGGAGTTTCGCGACTGGAACCTGCCGGAGTTGCGCGATGCCATTGATCGGGAGTTTTTCCTGCTGTCGGAAGCGCATTACCAGCGCTACATCGCGCCGGGCTTCCTGAAAGACGCCTTCGGCGGCTGATTTTTAAAGTCAAAAGATCGCAGGCTTCGCCAGCTCCTACCGGGTGAACGCAATCCCATGTAGGAGCTGGCGAAGCCTGCGATCTTTTGATCTTGCTTTTGCGATCTTTTGATCTTGCTTTAATGCCGGGTCACAACCTCTTCCAGGTGATCCATGATCTCATCCGGCTTGAGCACCAGCACATCGCTCTCCACCGCATCCAGCACCACTTCCGCCGTATTGCCGATCAACGCCCCGGACAACCCGGTGCGTGCCACGGTGCCGATCACCGTCACTGCCGCCTGCAGCTTATGAACCATATGCGGAATCAGCACGTCCGCCGGGCCTTCCTCGATGTGCAGGTGCTCGTCGTCGATGTCGAATTCGGCCTGGAACGCCTTGCACTGCTCGCGATACTTGGCTTCGATGGTTTCCCTGAGCTGGAACACCGGATCAGCCGACGACAGCATCGGTGACGGATGCGCACTGATCACGTGCAATTGCGCCTTGGCCAGGCTGGCAATGTCGAACCCGTGATCGACGATGCAGGCATGCAGCGTGCGGTGTTCGCCGTCGGTATTGCCGACGTCGATGGCCGCCAGGATGACCCCGCCGGTCCAGGGTTTCGACGTTTTGACCAGCAACACCGGCGTTGGGCAGTAGCGCAGCAGTTTCCAGTCTGCCGGGGTCAGCAGCGCCTTTTTCAGCGGGCTGTCGGGGTAATGCTGTTTGACCACCAGCCCGCAGCCTTCAGCCTGCTGCACGTCGACAATGGTTTCATGCAGGCTCTCGTTCCAGGCCTGTTCGGTGGTGACGCTGTAGCCGTCGTCGATCAGGGCGGCCTTGAGCACGCCCAACATGCCGCTGTGGTCGTGCTTGGGGTCGCAGACCAGCAAGTGCAGGTGGGCCTGGGTCACGCCGGCGATCAGCTTGGCCCGCTTGAGCGCCAGGCTTTCCGAGTGTTCGGGTTCGATGACCACCAGGATGCTGCGAATGGCTTGCATGAGCGGGATCTCCAGGAAGTAAAAAGCGCTGCGTTGGACAACTATAGTTGCTGCCCGGCAACCGGGGACTTGATGCATATCAATGGCGGCGACTGGTGGTCTGCCGGCAGGCCGGTATAATCGGCGCCCTTCGTTTTGAACCTTTTATCCGTGAGCCCCATGATCCTTCCCGAAATTCACGAGTTCCTCGGCTGCCGCACCCCTGACGGCTGGGTCCAGGCCGCGCTGGCCGATCAGGAAACCTTGCTGATCGACCACAAGAACTGCGAATTCAAGGCCGCCAGCACGGCGTTGAGCCTGATCGCCAAGTATCACTCCCATGTCGATCTGATCAACCTGATGTCGCGCCTGGCCCGTGAAGAGCTGGTGCACCACGAACAGGTCATGCGCCTGATGAAAAAGCGCAAGATCGAGCTGCGCCAACTCTCCGCCGGGCGTTACGCTTCGGGCCTGCGCAAAGTGGTGCGCAGCCACGAGCCGGTGAAACTGGTGGATACCCTGGTGGTTGGCGCGTTCATCGAGGCCCGCAGTTGCGAACGTTTCGAGGCGCTGGTGCCGCATCTGGACGAGGAACTCGGCAAGTTCTACTTCGGCCTGCTGAAAAGCGAGGCCCGGCATTTCCAGGGTTATCTGAAACTGGCCTATCAGTACGGTGACGCCAAGGACATCGCCCAGGTGATCGACCGGGTTCGTGCCGCCGAGCAGGAATTGATCGAGTCGCCGGACGTGGAGTTCCGCTTCCACAGCGGCATACCAACCGCCGCCTGACCCCCGTAGGAGCTGCCGAAGGCTGCGATCTTCAGTAGCGTCGAAAGATCAAGATCAAAAGATCGCAGCCTTCGGCAGCTCCTACAGGTGCGATCTTTGCTGCTGAAATGTTAAAAACTCTTAAGAGTATGAAAGATCACTGAAAACCGGTCCTCGTGACCGGTTTTTGCTGCCTGCCGTCACCGTCCCACCACCGATTGCCGCCATAATGCCGCCTACTTTAAACAAGGGTTGGCAGACGGTCGTAATGGATAACCTGGGTTTTGGCAAAGTATTGCTGGTGGAAGACGACGAAAAGCTTGCCGGGCTGATCGCACATTTCCTGTCCCAACACGGCTTCGAGGTCCGGGCGGTGCACCGTGGCGACCTGGCGTTGGCCGCCTTTCTTGAGTTCAAACCGAAAGTCGTCGTGCTTGACCTGATGTTGCCGGGGCAGAGCGGCCTGCATGTGTGCCGCGAAATTCGCAGCGTGTCGGACACGCCGATCGTCATCCTCACCGCCAAGGAGGACGACCTCGACCATATCCTCGGCCTGGAATCCGGCGCCGACGACTATGTGATCAAACCCATCAAACCGCCGGTACTGCTGGCCCGTTTGCGCGCCCTGCAACGTCGGCAGGCACCGGACACCAGCGTCTGCAGTGCCCTGGAGTTCGGCAACCTGAGCATCGACCGCAGTTGCCGCGAAGTGCGCCTGGCGGGTGAGGGCATCGAGCTGACTACCATGGAATTCGAGCTGCTGTGGTTGCTCGCCAGCGCCGCCGGCAAGATCCTGTCCCGCGATGACATCCTCAACCGCATGCGCGGCATCGCCTTCGATGGCCTCAACCGCAGCGTCGACGTCTACATCAGCAAGCTGCGGGCCAAGCTCAAGGACAACCCCCGTGAGCCGATGTGCATCAAGACCGTCTGGGGCAAGGGTTATCTGTTCAATCCGTTCGCGTGGGAGTTGTAGATGCTGCGGTTATTTCTTGGGCTGTTTCTGGTGATGACGCTTGGTCTGGTGTTGGCGTTGCAAACGGTCGAGCGCACGTTCGATGTACTGCTCGACAATCAGATGCAGCGCTACAACCGTGAGGCGGTACGCGGCCAGGCCTGGACGCTGGTCGAGCAGTTGCGTGAGTTGGACGGTCCGGCGCGGGAGCGGCAACTGGAAACGGTGCGCCCGCACTACGGCCTCGGGCTGACGCTGGTCGGGGCCGATCAACTGGCTTTGAGTGTTCGTGAAAAAGCTGAGTTGGCCCAAGGTCTTCTGGTGATTCGCGACAAATACACGCAGTACATTGCCTCGATCGACGATGGTTCGCAGTTGCTCAGCATCAAACTGCCGCCAGAGCCAAGCCTGATGTCGTTCTATCTCGTTGGGGCGTATCTGATGATCGCCGTGCTGATTGGCTTCGTGCTGTTCTTCTGGGTGCGGCCACACTGGCGGGATCTGGAAAAACTGCGCATGGCGGCAGAGCGTTTTGGCGATAACGATCTGTCGTCGCGAATCCAGTTGTCCAAACGCTCGAACATCCGCGACCTGTCCGAACACTTCAACCTGATGGCCGCGCGTATCGAAGGCTTGATCGCCAACCAGCGCGAGCTGACCAACGCGGTGTCCCATGAATTGCGCACGCCGATTGCCCGGCTGTCGTTCGAACTCGATCAGCTCAAGCAACAGCCCGATCCGGCGCAAAACCGCGAATTGATCGCCGACATGTACGCCGACCTTGGCGAGCTGGAAGAAATGGTTTCGGAACTGCTGACCTATGCCAGCCTTGAGCGCGGCGCAACGGTGATTACCTGGGAGAGCATTCAGGCCGGCAGTTGGCTCGACAGCGTGGTCGGCAGTGTGGCGCTGGAAGCGGAAGCGGCGGGGGTGCAGTTGCTGATTGTCGAATGTCAGATCGAGCAGGTACGTATCGAGCCGCGCTTCATGGCCCGGGCGGTGATCAATTTGTTACGCAACGCCATTCGCTATGCCGATGGACGCGTCGAAGTGTCGTTGGTGCGCCGCGCTGATCACTATGAAGTGCGGGTCAACGATGACGGGCCGGGTGTGCCGGTGGACGGGCGGGAGAGGATCTTCGAACCGTTTTCACGGCTGGATGCCAGTCGTGATCGGCGTACCGGCGGTTTCGGGTTGGGGTTGGCGTTGGTGCGAAGGGTTTCGCAGTCCCATGGCGGGCAAGTGGAAGTCAGCGATTCCCCTTGGGGCGGGGCGTCGTTTCGCATGACCTGGGCGCATCTGGATTAACGGCGTTGTGCTTGCGGACGCCATCGCGGGCAAGCCTTGCTCCTACAGGTGAGGAGTGATCGCAACCATTGGGCACGACACAACACCGTAGGAGCAAGGCTTGCCTGCGATGGCGCCATCACTCACAACGCAATTTCAAAAGGTGTAGACCACCTGCCCAGCCACTGAAGTCTGCAACCGCCGCTCGACAATCGGGCTGTCCGCCGCCTCACTCGCCAGGTACTGCACTGCCAGCACCGTGGTGAAACTCCACTGATCATCAATCGGTTACGACCAGGTCAAGTCCGCCCCGCGACTGACCATCCCGCCATGGGTGTCATACGCCCGGAACTGACTGCGCGATGCCCGGGCATTGCTGACGCCATACCAGGTGCGCAGGTAATTGCTGGCGCCGAATTGGCTGTTGAGGCTGCCGACCACGCGGTCATATTGACCTTCGTAAAACGGCGCGCTGATGCTCAGCTTCAAGCGGTTCCAGGCTGAACCGGTGTCGTGGTCGTCATCGTCCTTTTCCAGCGCATGTTCGAAGCTCGCCCCGAGAATGATCGGGCCCAGGTGATAAGTACCGTCCACCCAAGGGAGGTTGGATGCGCCCATGCCAGGCGGCCGGTGACCAGCAATCTTTGAGAGTTTTGTCGGGAAACTGTCAAAGACTGTGAATGGGATCGATCAAGTGGTGAGTCACCTGTGGCGAGGGACGGTGTTTATTTTTGATCCAGTGTCACCGGGTCAAACCCAGCCGTTCATGCCACTGGGCAATCGACTCTTCTGGATAAACCTCAAACTGTTGGTCCTTGGGCTGCACCTGGACTTCCACCCACGGGGCTTTCGAACCCAGCATCAGATGCGTGTGTTCCGGCGGCACCGGCAGCGGGGTGTCGATGGCCGAGGCAAACGGGTGAATCAACTCCGGCCACTGCGGGCTGAACAGCCATAGACCGCTTCCGCACACTGAACAGAAATGCCGCTCGGCGGTGCTGCTGTGGGCGCGCTTATCGCCTTCGTCCTGGAGCCGCGCATGGTAGATCGCGATGTGCTTGCGCCCGCGAACCTTGAGGCTTTCGGCATCGCCACCGAGGTTGATCGCGTAACCGCCACCGCCCTGGGTCTTGCGGCAGATCGAACAATAGCAGCGCTGATAAGGGTAGGGGTGGGCGCTGGTCAAACTGAACGACACCGCGCCGCAGTGGCAGGAACCTTCGAGCTGCATGACAACCTCCGACTGTTCTTGAATGGATTCAAGACAGCCTAGACCTTCACTGGCTATCGACCGGTACCAGAATCGCGTCGCCGGTCGCCACCAGCTTCAGTTGATCGCCGGTCTGCGCGAACAGCTCGGCGCGGGTGAATACCTGCTTCCTGCCGGCCTTCACCACCCGGCCCTTGGCAATGAATACCTCACCGACGGCGGGCGCCAGGCAGTTGACCGAAAAGTGCGAAGCCAGCACGTTGCCCGCAACCGTCCCGGCGGCAAAACCGCAGGCCGTGTCGAGCAATGCACCAATCAGGCCGGCATGCAGGAAACCGGCATATTGCGCCATGTCGGTTTCGCGAAAAGCCAGGGACAAATCCGCCTCACCGCGTACGGCACGGGTGACTTCGATGCCGGCCCAGCGGTTGAAGGCTGAGGTTGAATTGATCTGTTTGAGTGTGTCGAGCATGTCGAATCCCTCCGGTTGAGGGCTCAACATGCGCCGGGTTTGGCGGGATGTCATGGTGGATAAGAGGGGGTGATGGAGCGGTGAAGTTGTGGTGAATGAACTGGCTCATCGCGAGCAAGCTCGCTCCCACCGGGGAATGCATTTCAATGTGGGAGCGGGCTTGCTCGCGAAGAACGATAACGCGATCCCACTGGACGCCTACCGCCCATCACGTCAGCATGAGCGCCTCAAAAAAGGGCTTGATCGATGCGACGTCTACCTTCCCTGGCAGCACTCAAAACCTTCGAATGCGCCGCCCGCCATGCGCATTTCGGCCGGGCAGCGGCGGAGTTGTGCGTCACCGACAGCGCCGTCAGCCATCAAATCCGCCAGCTCGAAGAGCAACTGGGGGTGTCGCTGTTCATCCGCGAAGGCCGGCAGATTCGCCCGACCATGGCCGCCGGGCGCTTGATGCAGAGCTTGCAGCAAGCCTTTGAACTGATCGGCGAGGCCTGCGATGAACTGCGCGATCCGTCATCGCTGGCGGTGTTGCGTCTGGCGGTCACGGCAGAGTTGGCGCAAAAGTGGTTGATGAATCGGCTCACGGATTTTTACGCGCGCTATCCGCACATTACCTTGCACCTCTATGAGCAACCGATCGATGCCACCGCGCCGGGGGAAGATATCGACCTGGCGATCACTTACGGCACCGGCCCGGTGGACAGCAGCGCGTACTTCGTGCGGCCGCTGCCGGCGTTGCAGTTCTTCCCGGTGTGCAGCCCCGGCCTGTTCAACCAGGGCACGCTGAAAACCCCGAAGGACCTGGCCCGCCATTGCCTGCTGCACGACGATCAGGACGGCAAGACCTGGACCGCTTGGCTCACCAGCCATGCCGGCGACCAGCGCCCGCAACGGCAGCTGTATTTCGCCCACGCCGGATTGGCGCTGGAAGCGGCGGCCCAAGGGCAGGGCGTGGCCATGGGCGACAACCTGACGGCGCAGGAAGATTTGCTCAGTGGGCGTCTGGTGCGGCCGTTCACCTCCAGCATGACTGCGCTCGGTCAATATGCGCTGGTCTGCGAACGGGTGCGGCTGGAGCGGCCGGCGGTGGCGCAGATGCTGGAGTGGTTCAACGATCAGTTGGTCGATTGATGAGTTAAATTCAAGTATTCCCCAATATTCATCGTTGGCGAGGAGTCTGCCTGCGACCTTAGCCTGTGGTCATTCCAATCCCCGCTGATGAGGTTTGCCCATGGCACGTTTACTCGATTCCACCCCCAAGCACGATGGTTTTCGCCTGCCCGGCGAGTTCGAAACCAAGTCCGGCTGCTGGCTCGGCTGGCCGGAACGCACCGACGTGTGGCGCAACGGCGCCAAGCCTGCGCAGAAGGTCTGGGTGCAGATTGTCACCGCGATCTCTCAGAGCGAGCCCGTCACCGTGTGTGCCTCTGCCGCGCAATTTGCCACCGCTCGCCGTCAATTGCCACCGCAGGTTCGCGTGGTGGAAATGACCTGCAACGACACCTGGTTCCGCGACAGCGGCCCGTGCTTTGTGGTCAACGACGCCAGCGCTGAAGTGCGCGGCGTGGATTTTGAATTCAACGCCTATGGCGGCCTCGACGGTGGCTTGTACTACCCGTGGGACAAGGACGACCAGATCGCCAGCAAGATCCTCGAAATCGAACGCTTCGACCGTTATCGCGCCCCGCTGATTGCCGAACTCGGCGGCATCCAGAGTGACGGCCAGGGCAGCATTCTCACCACCGAACAATGCCTGCTCAACCGCAATCGCAACCAGCACCTGGGCAAGGCCGAAGTCACTCGGCGGCTGACCGATTACCTTGGCGCCGAGCAAATCATCTGGCTGCCCCGGGGCTGCAAGTTCGACGAAACCGATGGTCATGTCGATGATCTCGCCTGTTTCATCCGCCCCGGCGAAGTGGTGCTGCAATGGACCGACAACCGTGATGACCCGCAGTGGGAGATCTACCAGGAAGCCTACGACATCCTGCGCAGCACCCGCGACAGCCGTGGCCGCGAGTTGATCGTGCACAAGTTGCCGCAACCGGACGTGCTCGAATGGACCGCTGAAGAAGCCGAAGGCCTCGATCAGCAAGACAGCACCCATACCCGCCAGGCGGGAACGAAAATCTGCGCGTCGTACATCAACTACTACGCCGGCAACAGCTCGATCGTGGTGCCGTTGTTCGGCGATCGGCAGGATCAGGCTGCGTTGGCGACCCTCGCCGAACTGTTCCCGCAACACAAGATTGTCGGCATCGAAAACTCCCGGGAAATCCTCCTCGGCGGTGGCAACGTCGCGTGTATCACCATGCCGCAATACGCCGGTAAAGGAGTGTGATCATGGGCCTGCACAAACTGACTCAAGCGTTAATGCTGGTGCTCGCACCCCTGTGTGTGCAGGCCGCCGACTCCGCCAAACCGGTGGTCAACCTGTACATCTGGGGCGAGTACCTGGCCCCGGACACCCTGAGTGATTTCGAGAAGCAGACCGGCATTCATGTGGTGGCCGATCACTTCGACTCGCTGGAAACCGTCGAGACCAAACTGCTCACCGGCCGCAGCGGTTATGACCTGGTGCTGACGGCCGGGCAGCATCTGTCCCGGGCGATCCAGAGCGGCGCAATCCAGCCGCTGGACCACCAGCAACTGCCGCACTTTGCCGGCGTCGGCGAGGAGTTTCGTCAGCACATGGCAGTGTTCGATCCAGGCAATCGCTATGCCGGGATCTACGCCTGGGGCACCACCGGCGTGGGCGCCCAGGAGGAGGCGGTCAACAAGCGTTTGCCTGACGCGCCACGGGACAGCTGGGCAATGTTGTTCGACCCGGCGGTGGTGTCGAAATTCGCCGATTGCGGGGTCAGCCTGCTCAACGATCCCAACGAGGTTTTTGCCGCGGTCATGAAGTACATGGGCCTGGACATCAACCGCCAGAACCTCGATGACCTGAAACTCGCCGAACAGCAATTGGCGAAGATCCGGCCGTACATCCGCTACTTCGACAACGACCTGAACATCAGCGACCTGGCCAACGGCAACACCTGCGTAGCGATGTCCTGGAACGGTAACGTGGCCATCGCCGCCGGCCAGGCTACAGCTGCAAACAAACCGTTCACGCTGGGTTACCGGATTCCGAAGGAAGGCACGTTGATCTGGTTCGACGCCATGGTCATCCCCAAGGATGCGCCGCATCCGCAGGCCGGGCTGGCGTTGATGGATTACCTGATGACGCCGCAGGTGATTGCGCCGATCACCGACACCATTCATTACGCCAATGCGATAACGGCGGCGGACGGGTTGATCGATCCGGCGATTCGCAATGATCCGGGGACGTATCCGTCGGCGCAGGTAAGGGCTTCGTTGTACAGCAAGAATGACAATGGGAAGGAATTCAACCGGGCTTTGGTTCGGGCGTTTAGTCGGTTGAAGTCGGGGTTGTGATTGGCCTTTGGGTGATGGGTTGGCTGTGAGATCGCCTTCGCGAGCAGGCTCGCTCCCACAGGGGCTTTGTGAGCGCCACAAATCAAATGTGGGAGCGAGCCTGCTCGCGATGAACGATAACGCGGTCTACCTGCCAGGCACCCGCCACAAATACCACGCAGCTACCGTGCGAAACGGGCTCCATGCCAATCCAATCTCAATCATCTGCTTGCGAGTGGGCTGCACCTCCAACCCCTTGAGCCGCCGATACCCCTCACGCACCCCGAAGTCATCCGCCGGCAAAATATCCGGCCGCTCCAGGCTGTAGATCAGCAGCATCTCCACGGTCCAGCGCCCGACACCGCGCAAGGTAACCAAGCGCTCGATCAGCGTTTCATCGTCCATGGCCAGCGCGGTGGCGTAATCCGGCACGACACCGTCCAGCGTCGCCTGGGCAATCCCCTGAATCGTCGCGATCTTGTTCGCGGAAAACCCGCAAGCACGCATCTGCTCAAAGTCTGTCGCCAGAATCTGCTCGGGCTTGGGGAACCGGCCTGAAGGAAACAGCGCCAAGAGCCGCCCGACAATCGCATCCCCGGCCCTGGCATGCAGTTGCTGATAGGCAATCGACCGCACCAGCGATTCATAAGGATCGCGCGCTGGATGCGGTTGATGCAGGCAAGGGCCGATGGCGGCGATGTGGCGCTGCCAGTCCTCATCGAGGGATGCTAGAAAAGTACTGTCAGGCCGATACAGGTCGGGCATGCAGGTCAGGATTTTTTCAGCAGGCCGTTCACCTCGCCATACGTGAAAGCCTTGAGGTCGTGAGTGTCGAGCTTGCCAGTTTCCAGAAAACTCTTCGCCAGCGAACCCATGGCGCCATACAGGAATTCGGCAATGCTTGAACCGGCGCTCAAGCGCCGAACTCCGAGGGCTTTCAATTCGTCAGGCGACGGCAGGCAGGCAAAGCCCAGCACGTTCACTGGCAGTGGCGTGCCCCGGCAGATCGCACCCATCTCGTACTCCGCCGTGACACCCGCCGCGAATAACCCGTCAGCCCCAGCGGCCTGATACAACGCAGCGCGTTTGAGCGTTTCTGCGACACGATCTTCGGCTGGCACCAGGCCCTTGAGGTAGACATCGGTTCGCGCGTTGATGAATAGCTTCACGTTCCGGCGCACCGCCACCTGACGGGCGATTTCGATTTTTCGCGCCAGCAACTCGGGCGTTGAAGCACCGTCCTCGATGTTGATCCCGACGGCACCGGCAGCGATCACCGCGTCGATCACTTCGGCCACCCGCACCAGGTCATCGGAATAGCCGGCCTCGATGTCCACGGTCAACGGCACGCGGATGACCCGGGCGATGGATTCGACTGTCGACACCAGCCGTTCGAGGGGCAGGGTGTTGCCGTCCGGATAACCATGAGCCCAGGCCACCGCTGCGCTACTGGTGGCCACGGCTTTACTGCCCAGTTGTTCCACCAGCCGCGCCCCGACAGCGTCGGCGACGTTGGTGAGGATCAGCAGGCCGTCGTGATGCAGGCTGTGGAACTGTTGGTCGAACGATTGCATCGAATTTCCTTCCCTTTGAAATAATCAGAATGCCAATGGTTGAGTGATCTGCACCGCAGCCTTTTCCAGCCTGAGCAAAAACGCCTTGCGCGGTTGTCCGCCACCATAGCCGGTCAGCGAGCCATCCGCCCCGATCACTCGGTGACAGGGCAGCACAATCGCCAGCCGATTATGCCCGTTGGCCAGTCCCACCGCGCGGCTGGCGCCGGGTTTGCCCAGCAGCGCCGCGATGGCGCCGTAGGTGCTGGTCTGGCCGTAGGGAATCTGTGCCAGTTCGGCCCAGACTTGCCGGGCAAATTCGCTGCCCGGCAGGTGCAGCGGTACGTTGAACCCGGTGCGTTTACCGGCAAAGTATTGCGCCAGTTCTGCTTCGATTTGCTGCAAATGCGCGTTGTGTCCCGGCGCCACGGCGTAACCATAACGGTGTTGTAATGCCTCGACCTCTTTGGTCAGCGCCGGCCGATCCAGAAACTCCAGCAGGACCAACCCTCGACGTTCAGCCATGGCAATCATCGGCCCCAGCGGCGTAGTCAGCCGGGTGAACAGCAGCGGCTCACTGTTCGCCGCGCGGCCCGGGGTGATGTGAAAGGACTTTTGAAAGGCGTCGCGAAAACCGCTCAGGGATTCGTAGCCGGAGTCGAACGCCGCGTTGTCGATGGACTCACCCTGTTTGATCCCGCCCAGCGCCATGCCGAGGCGCCGGGTACGCAGCCAGGCGTGGAAAGTCATGCCGAAATGCTGCTTGAACCAGCGCCGCAATTTGAGCGGCTCGATGCCCTCGGCCTGCAACTGCGTGTCGGTCCAGCGCTGGTCCGGTTCGGCATCCACCCGGTTGAGCAAGCGCTGCACCCAGTCCGGCGCGATGGCTGCCGCATCCAGCGGTTTGCAACGCAGGCAGGCGCGGTAACCGGCGCTCATGCATTCGTCGGCATGGGCGAAGAATTCGACGTTCTCCGGTTTGGGTTTGCGCGCCGTGCAACTGGGGCGGCAGAAGATCCCGGTGGTTTTGACCGCCGTAAAAAACACCCCCTCGTAGGCGGTGTCTCGTTCGAGCATGGCGCGAACCATCTCGGCGTGGGGCGGCAGCACAGCGTTTTGTAGGTTCATGGGCTGAGCATAAGGCCGGTCATGCGGCGCCTCCACCGGAAAATCGACAGGTAATTTCGCCCAGGCGTCGTGCCGTTGAATTAATGCCGGTGCCGATGGTGAATGTCCGGAAAGTGCGGATGACTGTGGCGCATCGGCGTGTGTTCATGTTCATGGCTGTGGGGTTCGGTGCCGTCCCATTCAAAGGGATGCTCGTGCTGATGATGCTCGTCGTGCACATGCCGATGACCATGTTTGAGCGCCTCGTGTTGATGGTCGTGGCCATGGCTTTCGGTCAGGTGAGTCCACACTCCGAGCCCCATCAGCAGGGCCGCGGCCCAGAACGTCAGCGTCACCGGCTCACCCAGCAGCAGGATGGCAATCGCCGCACCGAGGAACGGAGCCGTGGAAAAGTACGCGCCGGTGCGCGCGGTGCCCAGCCCGCGCAGTGCCAGAACGAACAGCACCAGGCTGATGCCGTAACCGAGGAAGCCGACGATCAGCGTCGGCCCGAGCACATTGAACTGCGGCAGTTTCGCGCCGAGCAGCAGCGCCAGGCTGCAGTTGACCAGCCCGGCGACCAGGCCCTTGATGCCCGCGATGAACAGCGCATCCGAAGCCGAGACCTTGCGCGTCAGGTTGTTATCGACCGCCCAGCAGGCGCAGGCCAGCGCCACGGCCAATGGTCCGATCCAGCCCAGTGTCTGCGCCGAACCCTGGGGCCAGGCCAGGAGCAAGCCACCGGCAACAATCGCCAGCATCCCGGCGACGATGCGCCGGTCGGCGTTCTCCTTGAACACCAGCCAGGCCAGCACGGCGGTGAGCACTGACTCGAGGTTGAGCATCAGCGAGGCGGTGGCGCCGGAGGTCATCGTCAAACCGTACATCAACGCCACCGGCCCCAGCACCCCGCCAAAAGCGATGGCGCCGATCAGCCAGGGCCATTCCGAGGGTTTCAGGCCGCTGGGCTGCCAGCCCCGATCGCGGATCAAACGGACGATGGTCAGCCCGACGCCGCTGCCCGAATACAACAACCCGGCGAGCAGGATTGGCGAGACGTTCAGCCCCAGCAACTTGGCCAGCGGCGTGCTCGCACCGAACAGGGCGGCGGCGCCGAGGGCGTAGATTATGTTCAGGTTCATTGAGGGCCCATCGAGATAGGTAGGAGCACAGCTTGCTCGCGATAGCGTAATGTCAGGCAATTGGGGCGTCGACTGATATATCGCTATCGCGAGCAAGCTGTGCTCCTACGCGATTACGGTGGTTTCAAGCACGGCGCGCCATCAACAGCACCGATGCCGCCGCCGACAACAACCCCGCGCAGCAGCGGTTGAAGATTCGTTTGCCGCGCGGTTCGGCGAACCAGCGGCGCATGTGCAGGCCCATGTAGGCGTAGGCGCTGATGGCGATCCATTCCAGCATCAGGAACAGCGCGCCCAGCACGGCAAATTGCGGCGCCACCGGCAACGTCGGGTCAACGAACTGCGGCAGGAATGCGGTGAACAGAAGAATCGCCTTGGGATTGCCCGCGGCCACCAGAAACTCCTGCCGCACCAACGTCACGATGCCCACAGTGGGTGCGCTTGCCTGCTGCTCGGCCTCGGTGTTGGCGTGCCACAGCTTCCAGGCCATGTACAACAAGTACGCGGCGCCGACGACCTTGATCGCATCGAACAGCCATTGCGAGGTGTGCAGCACCACCGACAGCCCGGCGGCGGCAAGGGCAATCATCCCGGCAAACGCCAGCAAACGCCCGACCCCGGCCACGCAGGCGCGACGGTAGCCGTAGCGGGTGGAGTTGCTGACCGACAGCAAATTATTCGGTCCGGGGGCCATGTTCAGGGCAAAACAGGCCGGCAGAAACAGGGTGAGGGTGGCGAGGTCCATGGCGAGGGCTCCAGCAGCGGGAGCGGTATTTTTAACACAGGTACGGGGTGGCTTGACCCGTACAGTGACGTGCTGCGCTCGCGGTACACCCTGATGAAAAAAGTCCCTGTGGGAGCGAGCCTGCTCGCGAAAGCGGTTTTCCAGTCAACAGAGAGGTTGCCTGACACGCCGCCTTCGCGAGCAGGCTCGCTCCCACATTGTTTTGTGGTGATCAAAGGGGTGTTTTGTTCAATACGGCGACCGGTGTGCGCTCTACCTTGAGGCCCGGTTCAACTGAATTGAAGAAGGTGTGTGATGAGTGTGTTGATCTCCATGGCGGCGTTTGCCCTGGTCGCTTCGATAACGCCGGGGCCGGTGAATATTGTTGCGTTGAGTTCCGGGGCGCAGTTTGGCTTTCGCGCCAGTCAACGGCATGTGGCCGGAGCGACGCTGGGTTTTGTGTTGCTACTGGTGTTGATGGGGCTGGGGTTGCATGAGTTGCTGCAGTTATGGCCGGCGCTGACGCGGGTGGTGCAGGTGGCTGGGGTGGCATTTTTGTTGTACATGGCGTGGAAACTCGCTGCCGATAACGGGCAGTTGGATGCCAAGCATTCAGGGCGGGCACCGTCGATGCTCTACGGCGCGGTGATGCAATGGCTCAACCCGAAAGCCTGGCTGGCCTGTGTCGCGGGGATGGGCGCATTTGTCGCCGATGGCGAGGCGCGGCTGGTGTGGCAGTTTGCGGCGGTGTATCTGGTGATTTGCTATCTGTCGGTGGGGTGTTGGGCGTATGCCGGGACTTTTCTGCGGGGGTACTTGAATAACCCGGCGGGTATGCGGCTATTCAATCGGCTCATGGCACTGCTGCTGGCGGCGAGCGCAATTTACTTGATGTTGCCGTAGCGTGAGGGTGGCAGGTCGGGTTCAGCCCCGATATTGCCCTGGTGTTGCCGCCAGGTGTTGCTTGAACGCCCGCTGGAAATGCGCCTGATCGGCAAACCCGGCTTCCAGCGCCACGTCCGCGATCAGCTTGCCGTTGCGCAAGCGGTCCCGGCGAACTGAATCCGTTGGTTGACCACAAAGGCGTGGGGCGTCATGCCGTAATGTTGTTTGAACGCGCGGATCAGGTAGGACGGCGACAGCTGCGCCGCCTCGCAAATGTCCTCGAGCTTGAGCATTTGCGTGCAGTTGTCGCGGATGTAATCGGCGGCGCGTTCCAGTTTGAAATTGGCTTCGCGCAGCGGCTGATCGATGGGGTTGAGGCGCTGCTGCACCTCAGTAAAAAACTCCACGGTGGCGCTGTGTTTGCGCAGCACATCGTGCTGATCGTCGACCAACACGGCGTACAAATCCTTCAGGCCGGTAAACAGGCTGGCGTCACGATGGTGGGTGATGGCAAACCGGCGAAACGCCTGGTCCCGGCCGAACCCGAGTTGATGCTGCAAGTCGGTCAGCCACGGCGTCTCGACGTACAGCATCAGGTACGACCAGGGTTGGTCGTCAATGGGATTGCAGGCGTGGACATCGCCGGGGTTCATCAGCACCAGGGTGCCGGTGCTGACCTGAAACTCCGATTGTTCGTGCACATAGGTGCTGCGCCCGGCGGTGATTGCACCGATGGAAAAGTGCGCGTGGGAATGCCGGGCGTAGCAGACTTCGCGGCCGTCGGCGATGGCTCGGGCCTCGATGAAGGGCAGGGCGTCGTCGCGCCAGAAACGTGGGGCTTTGTCGGGATCTTTGGCAACGGCGTGCTTCATCGTCAGCGTCCTCGCAGGTCAGCGCCCGAGTGTATTAGCTCTCGCCGTTAAAGGCCCGTTGCAGTTCAGCGATGTCGAGTTTTTTCATCTGCATCATCGCTTGCATCGCCCGCTGGGATTTGACCGTGTCGGGGTCTTTGAGCATCTCCATCATGACCACCGGGACGATCTGCCAGGACAGACCGAACTTGTCCTTCACCCAGCTACATTGCTCGGCCTCGGGGACGGCAGATAACGCGCCCCAGTAATGGTCGACCTCTTCCTGGCTCTCGCAATTGACCTGGAACGACACCGCTTCGTTGAACTTGAACACCGGGCCGGCATTGAGTCCGGTGAAACCTTGGCCATCAAGTTCGAAACTCACGGTCAGCACCGAGCCTTCGGGGCGACCGTGCTGCTCGAAACCGGCCTTGCCATAATGGGTGATGGCGGTGATTTTGGAGCGATCGAAGATCGAGCAATAGAATTTGGCAGCCGCTTCGGCCTGATCATCGAACCAGAGGCAGGGTGTGATTTTTTGCACGCGTTGCATGGTGTTCTCCTCTACGGGGTTATCACGCTGGACTATCAGCGTAGTCACTCGGTAGTCGGTTGGCGGTGCCGTAGATCGACAAGTCGAGAAGCGATATCGGGCCGGGTCATTTGTTGCTAGACATGCCGCCCCGATTTTGCCGCAAGGACGCTCAGCATCATGGTTGCCCCTCGTTTATTGGCTGATGCCTGCCTGCTCGCCAGTGCGTGTGCGGCGGCTGAACCGCTGGCGTTACATCGATGCGTTTGTTGCCGACGAACTCAACACCTGGCGCGCTTCTAAAGCCTCCACGCTCGTAGCAGCTGCCGAGCACCGCGAGGCTGCGTTCGGCGGCGAAGCCGTCGTGAATCCTATGCTTGCGAATTGCCTGACACACCGCAGGGCCTGATTTTACGACGGCTTCGCCGCCGAACGCAGCCTCGCGGTGCTCGGCAGCTGCTACGGCGAAGGTTGCGCTTCGCCGATAGGTGTGACCGGCGGTCGCAGAAGCTCGCCTCCCACTCAATCTGCGCTTAGCTGTATGGATAGCCCGAGGTGCGCATAGACCCGCCGACCCTGTAGGAGCAAGGCTTGCTCGCGATGAACGGTAACGTGGTTGGTCAGACCTGATGCCTTCGCCGGCAAGCCTGGCTCCTGCAAAAAAACCACGTCGTTTCAACGGCGCCCCTTCAGAACACCGTGAGTCTGAGGAAATCCGTAATGCTGACCCTGAATATCAATGGCAAGGACCAGGCACTGGATGTCCCCGAGGACATGCCTTTGCTGTGGGTCTTGCGCGATGTCGCGCACTTGACCGGGACCAAGTTCGGTTGCGGTATGGCCCAGTGCGGTGCCTGCACCGTGCATGTCGACGGCGCGCCGCTGCGTTCCTGCATCACCCCGGTCACCGCCGTGGCCAACGGGCAAAAAATCCTCACCATCGAAGGCCTGTCCACCGACGGTTCGCACCCGGTGCAACAAGCCTGGGCTGAGCTCGATGTGGTGCAGTGCGGTTACTGCCAGTCGGGGCAGATCATGTCGGCCGCCGCGTTACTGGCGAAGATCCCCAAACCCACCGACAGCGACATCGATCAGGCGCTGTCCGGCAACATCTGCCGCTGCGGCACTTACCCAAGGATCCGTGCGGCGGTCAAACGCGCCGCCGAGATCGGTTGAGGCCACGCCGAGGGGAATCAGTTCAATGAACAGCTTTAATCCTGTTTCACGCCGTAGTTTTCTCAAGGGCAGTGCGGTGCTTGGCGGTGGGCTGGTGGTGGCGTTTGTCATCCCCGGCGGCCATCGATTTGCTTTGGGTGCCGAGGACCAAGGCAATGTCTTCGCGCCAAATGCCTTCCTGCGAATCGCCAATGACAATAGTGTCACCATCCTGCTTGGCCATTCGGAAATGGGCCAGGGCATCTGGACCGGCCTGACCATGTTGATTGCCGAAGAGCTGGACGCCGACTGGTCGAAGATCCACGTCGAACATTCCCCGGCCTCGGCCAAGGATTATGGCCTGGCCGGATTTGGCGGCATGCAGATCACCGGTGGCTCAACGTCAACCTGGATGGAGTTCGACCGCTATCGCCAGGCGGGTGCCGCCGCGCGGTTGATGTTGATCGACGCCGCCGCCAAGCGTTTCAACGTTGCACCGTCCGAGATTCACACCGAACCGGGCGTGGTCATCGCCGGCGACAAACGCGCGACCTACGGCGAACTGGCCGATGACGCCGGCAAGCTGCCCGTGCCGGACCCGGCCTCGATCAAGTTCAAGGACGCCAAGGACTGGAAAATCATCGGCAAACCGACCAAACGGCTCGACACTCCGGAGAAAATCACCGGCCGGGCCAGGTTCGGCATGGACGTGCAATTTGAAGGGCTGATGACTGCGATGGTTGCGCGCCCGCCGGTGTTCGGCGGCAGCGTCAAATCCTTCGAAGGCGCCGAGGCGTTGGCAGTGCAGGGTGTGCACAAAGTGGTGCAGGTGCCCACGGGCGTGGCGGTGATTGCCGATCACTACTGGGCGGCGAAACTGGGCCGCGATGCGTTGAAAATCGACTGGGACCTGGGGCCGAACACCGGGCTCGACAGCGTGAAACTGCTGGAAAGCTTCCGCCAACTCGCCGCGACCCCCGGCATGCCGGCCAGTCAGGCCGGTGATACCACTGCGGCGCTGGGCAAAGCGGCGAAAACCATCGACGTCGAATACAGTGTGCCGTACCTGGCCCACGCGCCAATGGAACCGCTCAATTGCACGGTGAAAATCACCGCGGACAAATGTGAAATCTGGACCGGCACCCAGTTCCAGACCCTCGATCAAATGATCGCCGGCAAGATCACCGGGCTTAAACCCGAACAGGTGGAAATCCACACCGAATTCCTCGGCGGCGGTTTCGGCCGCCGGGCCAACCCGACCTCGGATTTTGTCAGCGAAGCGGTGCAAGTCGCGAAAGCCGCCGGTATGCCGGTGAAAACCGTCTGGTCCCGGAAGACGACATTCGTGGCGGCTATTACCGCTCGATGTTCCTGCATCAGGCGCGCATCGGCCTGGATGCGGCCGGCATGCCGCTGGCCTGGAAGCATGTCATGGTCGGGCAGTCGATCATGGACGGCACGGCGTTTGCGGCGACCATGGTCAAGGATGGCGTCGACAAAACCTCGGTTGAAGGCGTCGCCGACAGCCCGTACCTGGAAGGGCTGGCCAATCACCAGGTGGAACTGCATTCACCGAAAACCGGCATCAACGTGTTGTGGCTGCGTTCGGTCGGGCACAGCCACAATGCCTTCGTCATGGAGTCGTTGATCGACGAACTGGCCACGGCTGCTGGCAAAGACCCGGTGGAATACCGGCGAACCTTGCTCAAGGACCATCCTCGGCATCTGGGCGTACTGAACCTGGCCGTGGAGAAAGCCAACTGGAACGCACCGCTGCCGGACGGTCACGCCTTGGGTGTGGCGGTGCACGAATCATTCGGTAGCTTCGTCGCGCATGTCGCCGAAGTGTCCCAGGACAACCTGAAGATCCGCGTGCACCGGGTGGTGTGCGCGGTGGACTGCGGCATCGCGGTCAACCCCGAAAGCATCGCTGCGCAAATGGAATCCTGCGTCACCTTCGGCCTGGGGTTTGCGCTGCACAGCAAGGTGACGTTCAAGGACGGTCAGGTGGTGCAGTCCAATTACCACGATTATCAGGTGCTGCGGCTCAACGAAATGCCGGTGGTGGAGGTGCACATCGTGCCCAGTACCGACAAGCCCGGCGGTATCGGCGAGGCCGGTGTGCCGCCCATGGCGCCAGCGGTGGCCAATGCAGTATTCGCCCTGACGGGACAACGTCTGCGGGAACTGCCGTTGCAACTGTCGGGGGTATGAGATGAAACGACATTTGATTCTCGCAACGGTAGTGCTGATTGGCCTGGGTGGCTATGCCTCGGACCTGTTCGCCGACGATCAGGCCGCGTTGAAAGCCTTCGGCACTGTGCAGAAGGTGTTCCAGAGCCCGCGCTGCCAGAACTGCCACATCCCCGGCGACTCACCGTTGCAGTTCGACGCCGGCATCCCGCACGCGATGAACGTAGTGCGCGGCATGGACGGCAAGGGTGCCGCTGGTTTGCCGTGCGCCACCTGCCATGCCGAAAGCAACCCGCCGGCCAGTTACGGCCCCCACGCACCGCCGGGCGCGCCGCACTGGAGCCTGCCCTCCGCGGCGCACAAAATGGCCTGGATCGGCTTGCCGCCAGACAAACTCTGCGCGTTGATCAAGGATCGCTCCAGTAATGGCGACCGTGATTTTGCCGCGCTGATCAAGCACGTCAGCGACGACAAGCTGGTGCTCTGGGGCTGGAATCCGGGTGGCAATCGGGCGCCGGTGCCGGTGCCTCACGACATTTTCGTGACCCAGTTCAAACTCTGGGCGGATGCCGGAGGACCGTGCCCGGTGGCGGGTATCTGACCAGCGGCGGATTTATCAGGAGTCAAACCGGGTCTGTGCGCCTCTAACGTATAGACCCATCAAAGGAGTGAGACATGTTGGTTCCAGGCAAACCGGTCAAGCCCGGTGCTTGTGCAGACCCCCTGCGCGGGCCGGATGCTTCATTGCAAGAGCGCGAACTGCTGCGCGAATTGGCGCGCCAGGCCGAGCAAGAACTGACGGCGGTGCAGGTGGCGAGCATGGACGAATTGACCCTGCTGCCTAATCGTCATGGCTTCGAAGCCCTGGCTCAACGGGGGCTGGACGCTTGCTTGCGGTTGGGCAAGCCGGCGACCTTGCTGTTTTTCGACCTCGACAACTTCAAACACATCAACGAACTGTATGGCCGCGCCGAAGGCGACGATGCCCTGAAAACCTTCGCCGATGTGCTGCGGATCGCCTTTCGCGAGAGTGATGTGATTGGCCGCATGGGCAGCGACGAGTTTGCCGCGCTGCTGACCGGTGCCAATGGCGTGGAGGTCGAGGCCATCCGGGCACGGCTCGAAGAGATGCTCGACGAGCGCAACGCCACGGTGCATCGCGGTTATGCCATTCGCTTCAGTGTCGTCCAGATCGAGTGTCATCCGTCGCCTCACCAGACGGCCGAGGGGTTGTTAGCGGCCTTCAGTGCGCAGGTCGGCCGCCACCCGTTCCGCTGTTCGTAACAACAAACCGTCGTTTCTGAACCGGCCGATCATCTGCAATCCGATTGGCAGTAATCCTTTGGCACGAGCCAGTGGGATGTTCACTTGTGGCCAGCCGAACGCGCCCCAGAACTTGATAAAGTCCGACGGGCCGGTACTTTCGGTGCTTTCCAGGGCCCGCGGTGCAACGATCCCGCAGCAAGGACCGAGCATGGCGTCGAAGGGCTGGCATAGCTTGTTGAGACACTGCGCAAGGGCAGCCAGCCGGGCCTTGGCTGCGGATTCCTGTTCCCATGTCGTGGCTGCGGCTCGGTCGAACATCGCCAGTATCGAAGGGCTCAACAGCGCGCGGTGCTGCTGAAATTCCTTCGCCAGCGAACGGGCACCTTCGCAATCATTGATTATCAGGTGATCGTCGAACACCCCGGCAAACTCGTCCGGTAAGTGCACCTCGCTGACCTGATGGCCGGCGCTGCGCAATTGCTCGACAGCCCGTTCCAGGGCGTGGGCGACTTGGGGCTCGACATGATCCCAGCGTGCTGTGCGGCAGAACCCCAAGTGCAGCGCACGTTGTGGTGTTTCAGGGATGGCAAAGCCAGGAATCAGTACCCGCGCCATCAGGCTCAGATCCCGCACCGAGCGACCGTACCAGCCCACCGTGTCGAAGCTCGGCGCCAGCGGTTTTACACCTTCCAGCGACACCAGTCCGAACGACGGCTTGAAGGCGAACAGCCCGCAGTAGGATGCCGGTTTGAGCAGCGAGCCGGCCGTCTGGGTGCCCAACGCCACCGCAAAGAAATCCGCCGCCATTCCGGCCGCCGAACCGGCGCTTGAGCTGCCTGGCGTTCGGGACAAGTCGTGGGGATTACGGGTGGGGCCGGTTTGCATGTAAGCGAATTCGGTGGTGTGAGTTTTGCCCATGATCAGTGCGCCAGCCTGGCGGAGCAGGGTCACCACATGGGCATCCTGAGACGGTTGATGACCGGCATAGATCGGCGAAAAGAATTGCGTGGGGTGGTCAGCGCTGTCGAAGATGTCCTTGACCCCCACGGGTACGCCGGCCAGCAAACCACGGCCCGTGTGTAAAGCGGCTTGAAGACGGACCTGCGAGGGTTTGAGCGAAACGAATGCCTGGATACCTGGTTCCAGTACTTGAATGCGCTCAAGAACGGTGTCGGCAATGGCCGCGACTGTCGTCTCGCCATTGAGCACCGCCTCGCTGAGGGCGGTGGCATCTTGCGCGGGGCCGATCATTTGGCGAACAACTGGCTGATGTCCTTGAACGCCTTGAACTCCAGGGCATTGCCGCAAGGGTCGAAGAGAAACATCGTCGCTTGCTCGCCTACCAGCCCTTGAAAGCGAATGCCGGGTTCGATCACGAACTGGGTGCCAAGGGATTGCAGCCGTTCGGCCAGGGCTTCCCATTGCGCCATGCCCAACACCACGCCGAAATGCGGCACCGGCACGTTGTGGCCATCCACGGCATTGGTGTGCGCGGCTTCTTGAGAGGCGTTTTTCGGTGCCAGGTGGATGACAAGCTGATGCCCGAAAAAGTTGAAATCCACCCAGTGATCGCTCGAGCGGCCTTCTTCCAGGCCGAACACGTCGCCATAGAAGCTACGCGCGGCGGCCAGGTCGTACACCGGAATGGCCAGGTGAAAAGGGGAGAGCTGCATCGGGTAATCCTCAACGGTCAAAAGTTGAAGCTGAGTTTAGTCCTGTGCTTTTTGATTAAAAGACGATAATTTTCGCGTCGAGCTCAAATTATTTCGATCAATGGTGACGGCTATGTTGCGCGAACTGAAAACCTTTATCGCCGTGACCCGCTACGGCACGTTCGCGGCGGCCGGCATGCACATCGGCCTGACGCAATCGGCGGTCAGCGCGCAGATCCGTAATCTGGAACAGGCCTTGGGCATTCGCTTGTTCGATCGCACCGGACGCCAGGCGCTGCTCAATGCGGCGGGGCAGCGGGCGTTGCCGATGGCCCGTGAGATGCTGGAAACCTTCGCCCGCATGGCGGTCAGTGATGATGTCAGTGAATATCGCGGCGAACTGAAGATTGGCGCGGTGGCCACCGTGCAGACCGGGTTGCTGCCTCAGGCGCTATTGCGTTTGAGGCAGCAGGCGCCGCTGCTGGAGCCGAAACTGGTGCCAGGCGTGTCGCTCAACCTGCTGAGCCAGGTCGATACCGGTGAAGTGGACTTGGCGATCCTGATCAAGCCGCCGTTCGAGTTGCCCAAAGAACTGTCAGCGCAGGTCATTCGCAAAGAACCGTTTGTGCTGATCGTGCCGGAAGACCTTGAAGGGGATGATCCCTTGCAGCTACTCGCCGAGCATCCGCACGTGCGCTACGACCGTAATTCGTTCGGCGGGCGGTTGGTGACGCGGTTTCTGCGCGAGCAACAGATTGATGTGCAGGTCGGGCTGGAGCTGGATGAGCTGGAAGCGATCGTGAAAATGGTTGAGTGCGGGTTGGGGGTTTCGCTACTGCCGGAAGCGGGGTTGTGGGTTGAGCATGGGGCGAAGGTGCGGGTGATTGCGTTGGGTGAATTGACGTTCCATCGCGAGATTGTGTTGTTGCAGCGTTATAGCCAGCGGACACAACCGATTCAGCAGCTGTTTGCCCGATGTTTGTCTTGACGATCTTTTGATCTTGAGCCCAATAAAAAAACCGCCAGACTTGGCGGGTTTTTTATTGGCTAACCGAAGATCACTCTTCGAGGTTGCCCATGGCGGTCGTGTTGAAACCACCGTCTACGTACATGATTTCGCCGCTGATGCCGGACGCCAGGTCCCTTCGGCAGCTCCTACAGGGTGTACGCCGAGCCGGTGTAGGAGCTGCCGAAGGCTGCGATCTTTTGATCTTGAGCCCAATAAAAAACCCGCCAGACTTGGCGGGTTTTTTATTGGCTAACCGAAGATCACTCTTCGAGGTTGCCCATGGCGGTCGTGTTGAAACCACCGTCTATGTACATGATTTCGCCGCTGATGCCGGACGCCAGGTCCCTTCGGCAGCTCCTACAGGGTGTACGCCGAGCCGGTGTAGGAGCTGCCGAAGGCTGCGATCTTTTGATCTTGAGCCCAATAAAAAACCCGCCAGACTTGGCGGGTTTTTTATTGGCTAACCGAAGATCACTCTTCGAGGTTACCCATGGCGGTCGTGTTGAAACCACCGTCTACGTACATGATTTCGCCGCTGATGCCGGACGCCAGGTCCCTTCGGCAGCTCCTACAGGGTGTACGCCGAGCCGGTGTAGGAGCTGCCGAAGGCTGCGATCTTTTGATCTTGAGCCCAATAAAAAACCCGCCAGACTTGGCGGGTTTTTTATTGGCTAACCGAAGATCACTCTTCGAGGTTACCCATGGCGGTCGTGTTGAAACCACCGTCTATGTACATGATTTCGCCGCTGATGCCGGACGCCAGGTCCCTTCGGCAGCTCCTACAGGGTGTACGCCGAGCCGGTGTAGGAGCTGCCGAAGGCTGCGATCTTTTGATCTTGAGCCCAATAAAAAACCCGCCAGACTTGGCGGGTTTTTTATTGGCTAACCGAAGATCACTCTTCGAGGTTGCCCATGGCGGTCGTGTTGAAACCACCGTCTACGTACATGATTTCGCCGCTGATGCCGGACGCCAGGTCCCTTCGGCAGCTCCTACAGGGTGTACGCCGAGCTGGTGTAGGAGCTGCCGAAGGCTGCGATCTTTTGACCTTGAGCCCAATAAAAAACCCGCCAGACTTGGCGGGTTTTTTATTGGCTAACCGAAGATCACTCTTCGAGGTTACCCATGGCGGTCGTGTTGAAACCACCGTCTACGTACATGATTTCGCCGCTGATGCCGGACGCCAGGTCCGAGCACAGGAAGGCGCCGGCGTTGCCGACTTCGTCGATGGTGACGTTGCGACGCAGCGGGGTTTGCGCTTCGTTGGCGGCCAGCATCTTACGGAAGTTCTTGATGCCGGAAGCCGCGAGGGTACGGATCGGGCCAGCCGATACAGCGTTGACGCGAGTGCCTTCCGGGCCCAGGGAGCCGGCCAGGTAACGAACGCCGGCTTCCAGGGAGGCCTTGGCCATGCCCATTACGTTGTAGTTCGGCATGGTGCGCTCGGCGCCCAGGTACGACAGGGTCAGCAGGCTGCCGTTGCGGCCTTTCATCATTTCGCGGCCAGCCTTGGCCAGCGCCACGAAGCTGTAGGCGCTGATGTCGTGAGCGATGCGGAAACCTTCACGGGTGGTGGCTTCGGTGAAGTCGCCGTCCAGTTGGTCGCCCGGGGCGAAGCCGACGGAGTGAACGATCACGTCCAGGCCATCCCACTTCTTGCTCAGCGCTTCGAAGACCTTGGCGATTTCTTCATCGCTGGCCACGTCGCACGGGAAGCACAGCTCAGGGCTCGAGCCCCAGCCTTGTGCGAATTCTTCGACACGACCCTTGAGTTTGTCGTTCTGATAAGTGAAGGCAAGCTCAGCGCCCTCGCGATGCATGGCGGCAGCGATGCCGGATGCGATGGACAGCTTGCTGGCGACACCGACGATCAGTACGCGCTTACCGGCGAGAAAACCCATGTGTTGCTCCTCTTTTCAGGTTATTGCGCAGTGGCTGGTGCCAGGAAAGCGGCTTCCAGCAACTGCTGTGTATACGGATGTTGGGGGCGGCAAAGATACTTTGCGCGTCCCCCTGTTCGACCACTTGGCCATGCTTGACCACCATCAACTGGTGGCTTAGCGCCTTGACGACAGCCAGGTCATGGCTGATAAACAGATACGTCAGGTTGTACTTGGTTTGCAGTGAACGCAAAAGCTCCACCACTTGGCGCTGGACTGTCCGGTCGAGGGCCGAAGTCGGCTCGTCCAACAGTATCAACGCCGGTTTTAGCACTAATGCCCGGGCAATGGCGATTCTCTGCCGTTGCCCGCCGGAAAATTCATGGGGGTAGCGGTTCCGGGTTTCCGGGTCCAGGCCTACCTCCTTCAATGCCGCAATAATCGCTTGTTCCTGCTGCGCCTCGGTGCCCATCTTGTGAATCCGCAGGCCTTCGCCGACGATCTGGCTTACGCACATCCGCGGGCTCAGGCTGCCGAACGGGTCCTGGAACACCACCTGCATCTCCCGGCGCAACGGCCGAACCTCGTTCTGCGTCAGGCAGTCTAGCTGCTTGCCTTCAAAACGGATGCCGCCCTTGCTGCCAATCAAGCGCAAAATCGCCAAACCCAGGGTCGATTTGCCGGAACCGCTTTCTCCCACAATCCCCAGGGTCTGGCCCTGGGGCAGGCTGAAATTGATCCCGTCGACCGCTTTGACGTAATCCACCGTGGTTTTCAAAAAGCCTTTCTTGATCGGGAACCAGACTTTCAGGTCCTCGACTTGCAGCAGCGGCGGGCCGATTACATTGGTCGCCGGTGTCCCGCTGGGCTCCGCGGCCAGCAGTTCCCGAGTGTACGGATGCTGCGGCGCGCGGAACAACTCTTCGCACGATGCCTGTTCGACGATGCAACCGCGCTGCATGACACATACGCGATGCGCAATTCTTCGCACCAGGTTCAAATCGTGACTGATCAGTAACAACGCCATGCCCAGACGGGCCTGTAATTCCTTGAGTAATTCGAGAATTTTCAGCTGGACGGTCACGTCCAAAGCGGTGGTGGGTTCATCGGCAATCAGCAATTCCGGCTCGTTGGCCAGGGCCATGGCGATCATCACCCGCTGGCGCTGGCCGCCCGATAATTCGTGGGGCAGGGCCTTGAGGCGCTTGTGCGGCTCGGGGATGCCGACCATTTCCAGCAGCTCCAAAGTACGCTTGGTCGCTACTTTTCCGGTCAAACCCTTGTGGATGCCCAACACCTCGTTGATCTGCTTCTCGATCGAGTGCAGCGGATTGAGCGAGGTCATCGGCTCCTGAAAGATCATCGCGATCCGGTTGCCACGGATATGACGGATGGTTTTCTCTTTCAGGCTCAGAAGGTCTTGCCCGGAATACTCGATGGTGCCGGATGGGTGCCGGGCCAGCGGGTAGGGCAGCAGGCGCAGGATCGAGTGCGCGGTCACCGATTTGCCGGAGCCACTTTCTCCGACCAAGGCCAGGGTTTCGCCACGCTTGATATCGAAGCTCACGCCTTCGACCACCCGCTGCACGCGCTCGCCAACGACGAATTCGACGGCGAGGTCGCGCACTTCGATCAGATTGTCCTGATTCATTTCACTTCCTCGGGTCGAAGGCATCGCGAGCGGACTCGCCGATAAACACCAGCAAACTCAACATCAACGCCAGCACCGCAAACGCGCTCATGCCGAGCCACGGCGCTTGCAGGTTGGATTTGCCCTGGGCCACCAGTTCGCCGAGCGACGGGCTGCCGGCCGGCAAACCGAAACCGAGGAAATCCAGAGCCGTCAGCGTGCCGATGGCGCCGGTCAGGATGAACGGCATGAAGGTCATGGTCGAGACCATGGCGTTGGGCAGGATGTGGCGGAACATGATCGCGCCATTCTGCATCCCCAGCGCCCGGCTGCGCGCACATATTCGAGGTTACGGCCACGGAGGAACTCGGCACGGACCACGTCCACCAGGCTCATCCACGAGAACAACAACATGATCCCCAGCAACCACCAGAAGTTCGGCTGGACGAAACTGGCGAGGATGATCAACAGATAGAGCACCGGCAACCCGGACCAGATCTCCAGGAATCGCTGCCCGGCCAGATCGACCCAGCCGCCATAGAACCCCTGCAAGGCCCCGGCGATCACGCCGATGATCGAACTGAGAATGGTCAACGTCAGGGCAAACAACACCGAAATCCGGAAGCCGTAGATTACCCGGGCCAGCACATCGCGGCCCTGATCGTCAGTGCCCAGCAGGTTATCTGCCGAGGGCGGTGCCGGGGCGGGTACTTTCAGGTCGTAGTTGATGCTCTGATAGCTGTAGGGGATTGGCGCCCAGAGAATCCAGGCGTCCTTGGCCTTGAGCAGTTCGCGGATGTACGGGCTCTTGTAGTTGGCTTCCAGCGGGAATTCGCCGCCGAAGGTGGTTTCCGGGTAGCGCTTGAGTGCCGGGAAGTACCAGCTGTTGTCGTAATGCACCACCAGCGGTTTGTCGTTGGCAATCAGCTCGGCGCCAAGGCTGGCGCCGAACAGGATCAGAAACAGCCACAGCGACCACCAGCCACGCTTGTTGGCCTTGAACAATTCGAAACGACGGCGATTGAGGGGAGACAGGTTCATCTCAATGCTCCCGGTGTTCGAAGTCGATACGCGGATCGACCAGGGTGTAGGTGAGGTCACCGATCAGTTTCACCACCAGACCCAGCAAGGTGAAGATGAACAGCGTGCCGAACACCACCGGATAATCGCGGTTGATCGCCGCTTCAAAACTCATCAGGCCCAAGCCGTCGAGGGAGAAAATCACTTCCACCAGCAGCGAACCGGTAAAGAAAATGCCGATGAATGCGGACGGGAATCCGGCAATCACCAACAGCATGGCGTTGCGGAACACGTGGCCGTACAGTACCCGGTGATTGGTCAGGCCCTTGGCTTTGGCAGTGACCACGTACTGTTTGTTGATCTCATCGAGGAAGCTGTTTTTGGTCAGCAGGGTCATGGTCGCGAAGTTGCCGATCACCAACGCTGTCACCGGCAGGGCCAAGTGCCAGAAGTAGTCGAGGACTTTGCCACCCATGCTCAGTTCGGCGAAGTTGTTCGAGGTCAGGCCCCGTAGCGGGAACCAGTCGAAATAGCTGCCGCCGGCAAACACCACGATCAGCAGGATGGCGAACAGGAACGCCGGGATCGCGTAACCGACGATGATCAACGAACTGGTCCAGACGTCGAAGTGGCTGCCATGCCGCGTGGCCTTGGCGATCCCCAGCGGGATCGACACCAGGTACATGATCAGCGTGCTCCACAGCCCGAGGGAGATCGACACCGGCATCTTTTCCTTGATCAGGTCGATGACCTTGGCGTCGCGGAAGAAGCTGTCGCCGAAATCCAGGGTCGCGTAGTTCTTGATCATGATCCACAAACGTTCCGGCGCCGATTTGTCGAAGCCGTACATGTGCTCGATTTCCTTGACCAGCGCCGGGTCCAGGCCCTGGGCGCCGCGATAGGCCGAGCCTGCCACCGAGACTTCGGCACCGCCACCGGCGATGCGGCTGGTGGCGCCTTCAAAGCCTTCGAGCTTGGCGATCATCTGTTCCACCGGGCCGCCGGGGGCGGCCTGGATGATCACGAAGTTGATCAGCAAAATGCCGAATAAGGTCGGGATGATCAGCAGCAGTCGCCGAAAAATATACGCCAGCATCTGATTACTCCGTGCCCGCAGGGTCGGCTTGCAGTTTGGTTTCGACTTCTACAGCCGGTTTTGCGTCAGGCTTGACCCACCAGGTGGCGATGCCGACGTCGTACTTGGGTGAAACTTTCGGATGGCCGATATGGTTCCAGTAGGCCACGCGCCAGGTCTTGATGTGCCAGTTGGGGATCACGTAATAACCCCATTGCAACACGCGGTCCAGCGCCCGGGCGTGGGCCACCAGGCTTTTACGCGATTCGGCGTTGATCAGTTCCTCGACCAATTGGTCCACCACCGGGTCTTTCAGGCCCATGGAGTTGCGGCTGCCGGGTTTGTCGGCGGCGGCGGACATCCAGAACTCGCGCTGTTCGTTGCCTGGTGAACTGGACTGCGGGAAGCTGCCGACGATCATGTCGAAGTCCCGGAGCGCACGCGGTTGATGTACTGCGAGACGTCAACCCGGCGAATCACCAGGTCGATGCCGAGGTCACTGAGGTTGCGCTTGAACGGCAGCAGCACCCGTTCGAACTCGGTCTGGGCCAACAGGAACTCGATGCTCACCGGTTTGCCGGTGGCGTCGACCATTTTGTCATCGACAATCCGCCAGCCGGCCTCTTGCAGCAACTGATAAGCCTTGCGTTGCTGGGTGCGAATCATGCCGCTGGCGTCGGTCGTCGGGTTCTGGAACGCCTCGCTGAACACCTCGGCCGGGAGTTTGCTGCGCAACGGATCGAGGATTGCGAGTTGATCGGCGTCCGGCAGGCCGGTGGCGGCCATTTCCGAATTTTCGAAGAAACTGCGGGTGCGCGCATAGGCGCCATTGAACAGTTGCTTGTTGGTCCATTCAAAATCCAGCAGCAACGTCAGGGCCTGACGCACGCGGATGTCCTGGAACACCGGGCGACGCAGGTTGAACACGAAGCCTTGCATGCCGGTCGGGTTGCCGTTGGGAATCTGCTCCTTGATCAACCGGCCTTCGGTGACGGCCGGGATGTTGTAGGCATTGGCCCAGTTCTTCGCGGTCATCTCCAGCCAGTAATCGAACTGCCCGGCCTTGAGCGCTTCGAGGGCCACGGTGTTGTCGCGGTAATAGTCGGTGGTCATCACGTCGAAGTTGTAGAAGCCACGGTTTGCCGGCAGGTCCTTGCCCCAGTAATCCTTGACCCGTTCATAACGCACCGAACGCCCGGCCTTCACTTCGCTGACCTTGTAGGGGCCGCTGCCCAGCGGGATTTCCAGGTTGCCCTTGTTGAAGTCGCGGCTCGCCCACCAGTGTTTTGGCAGCACCGGCAACTGGCCGAGGATCAGCGGCAGCTCGCGGTTGTTGTTGTGCTTGAACTTGAACAGCACTGTCAGCGGGTCTTCGGCGACCACCTCGGAGACATCGCTGTAGTAGCCGCGATAGAGCGGGGCGCCGTCCTTGATCAGGGTCTCGAAACTGAACACCACGTCTTCGGCGCGCACCGGGTGACCGTCGTGGAACCGCGCTTGCGGGCGCAGGTAGAAACGCACCCAGCTGTTGTCCGGGGCTTTTTCGATCTTGCCGGCGATCAACCCGTATTCGGTGAACGGTTCATCCAGGCCTTGCTTGGCCAGCGTGTCGTAGATCATCCCGATATCGTCGGCCGGCACGCCTTTGCTGATGAACGGGTTGAGGCTGTCGAAGCCGCCGAAACCGGCCTGACGGAAGATCCCGCCCTTGGGCGCGTCCGGATTGACGTAATCGAAGTGTTTGAAATCGGCCGGGTACTTCGGTGGCTCGTTGTACAGGGTCAACGCATGTTGCGGAGCGGCGCAGGCCAGACCGGCGAACAACAGACCGCTGGCCTGCAGGAGCAGGGCGCGTACGGGTTTCATTGATCTTTCTCCGACGATTTCAACCACCACGCGCTGATGCCCAGGGTGTAGGGCGGCGTGGTGACGAAGGCGAACCGGTTGCGGTAGGCCAGGCGATGATAATTGAGGTACCAGTTGGGAATGCTGTAGTGCTGCCACAGCAGCACCCGGTCGAGGGCCTTGCCGGCGGCGACTTGTTCATCACGAGTCTGCGCGGCCAGCAGTTGCTCAAGCAAATGATCGACCACCGGGTTGGCGATGCCGGCGTAGTTTTTACTGCCCTTGACCCCGACCTGGCTGGAGTGGAAGTACTGCCATTGTTCCAGGCCCGGGCTGAGGGTCTGGTTGAGGGTCATCAGGATCATGTCGAAATCGAACTGATCCAGGCGCTGTTTATACTGGGCGCGATCCACCGTGCGCAGCCGGGCGTCGATGCCGATGCTGGCGAGGTTCTCGACGTAGGGCTGAAGGATGCGTTCCAGGTTCGGGTTGACCAGCAGAATCTCAAACCGCAGCGGCTGGCCTTTGGCGTTTTCGACCCGTTGGCCGTTGAGTTTCCAGCCGCCCTCGTTGAGCAGGCCCAGGGCTTTGCGCAAGGTTTCCCGGGGATGCCGCGGCCGTCGGTCTGCGGCAGGCTGAAGGGCTCGGTGAAGAGCTTGGCGGGCAACTGTTCGCGGTAGGGCTTGAGCATCAGCCATTCGTGACCGACCGGCAGGCCGGCGGCTTCGAATTCACTGTTGGGGTAGTAACTTGTAGCGCGCTTGTAGGCGCCGCTGAACAGCGTACGGTTGGTCCACTCGAAATCGAACATCAACCCCAGCGCTTCACGAACCTTGACCTCGGAAAAAGTCGGGCGCCGGGTGTTCATGAACAGGCCCTGGCTCTGGGTCGGGATCTGGTGCGGGATCTGCGCCTTGATCACGTCGCCACGGGTGACGGCCGGGAAGTTGTAACCGTTGTCCCAGTTCTTCGCCTGGTGCTCGATGTAGATGTCGAACTCGCCGGCCTTGAAGGCTTCGAAGGCGACGTCGCTGTCGCGGTAGAACTCGACTTCCATACGGTCGAAGTTGTACTTGCCGCGATTCACCGCCAGGTCCTTGCCCCAGTAGTCCTTCACCCGTTCGAAGATGATTTGCCGCCCCGGTTGCACCGAGGTGATGCGATACGGCCCGCTGCCCAGCGGCGGTTCGAAAGTGGTGGCCTTGAAGTCGCGATCCTTCCAGTAATGCTGGGGCAGCACCGGCAGCTCGCCCAGACGCAGGATCTGCAACGGATTGCCGGCGCGTTTGAAGACAAAGCGAATACGCTGCGGGTTGAGGATATCGACCCGCAGCACTTCCTGGAGGGCGGTGCGGTACTGTGGATGGCCTTCCTTGAGCAGCAACCGATAGGAAAACGCCACGTCGTACGCGGTGATCGGCGTGCCATCGTGGAACCGCGCTTCGGGGCGCAGGTTGAACACCACCCAGCTGCGGTCCTCGCTGTATTCCACCGATTGGGCGATCAGGCCATAGCTGGACGTCGGCTCGTCGCCGGACGGCGCGTACTGGCCGGTGCCGACCATCAGCGGCTCGTTGAGCTCGTTGATGCCGTATTGCAGGAAGTTCGGCGTTGAAACCGGGCTTGAGCCCTTGAAGGTGTAAGGGTTGAGCGTATCGAAGGTGCCAAACGCCATCACCCGCAACGTACCGCCCTTGGGCGCTTGCGGGTTGACCCAGTCGAAGTGGGTAAATCTGGCCGGGTACTTGAGCGTGCCGAACTGCGCATAACCATGGCTTTCGCTGATCGTCGCGCTTGCAGGGGAGCTCAAGGCCAGGCTGATCAGGAGCAGGAGGAGGGCGCGCTTCAAGTCAGAGATCCGATCCAGGCGGCTTGGGCTTTGTGGGCCGTACAGTAACAGCTTGTATCGACAGGAAAAAGACAGGGCTCTAAAGCGGTGTTTTGGGCACAAAAGATCGCAGCCTGCGGCAGCTCCTACATCGATCGCGTACACCCGAGCGGATGTACGCGTTACCTGTAGGAGCTGCCGAAGGCTGCGATCTTTTCGGCTTCACACGCCAATTAGCGTGGCGAAGACACCGTCAGCATCTGACCTGGCTTCAGCGCCTGGCCAACCCGCGGGTTCCAGCGCTTGAGGTGTTGCATTTCAACGTTGAAACGCTTGGCGACCATGTACAGCGAGTCGCCTTGCTTGACCTTGTATTGGGTCTGCTGCGCTTTGCTGGTGGCCTTGCCGTTCGCCTTGGAGTTGGCTGCCACGACGGTGTTGACGCGACCGGCGCTGCGTTTGGTGGTGTCGCGCATGACCAGGGTCTGGCCGACCTTGAGGTTCTTGCCGGTCATCTTGTTCCAGCGCTGCAGATCCTTGACATCAACCTTGTTGGCCTTGGCGATGGTGGCCAGGTTGTCGCCACGCTTGACGCGATAGGCCCGCTTGAGTTTGGCGATTTCGTTGTCATCAGCGCCTTCAAACACCGGTTTGAGTGGGCGCGAGCTGATCAACTCTTCGGGGCGCATGGTCGACAGGCTGGCGGTCAGCAGTTGCGCCTTGGACGTTGGCACCAGCAAATGCTGGGGGCCGTCAATGGTGGTGCGCTGCTTGAAGGCCGGGTTTAGCTGGAACAGTTCGTCTTCGTCGATGTTGGCCACCGCGGCAACTTTGGACAGGTCCATGCGCTGGTTGATTTCGACGACCTGGAAGTACGGTTCGTTGGCGATCGGGTTCAGGTTCACGCCGTAGGCTTCCGGCGACAGCACCACTTGCGACAGGGCCAGCAGCTTGGGCACATAGGCCTGGGTTTCCGCTGGCAGCGGCAAGTTCCAGTAGTCGGTCGGCAAGCCAAGCTTCTCGTTACGCTCGATAGCCCGGCTGACCGTGCCTTCGCCGGCGTTATAAGCCGCGAGGGCCAGCAGCCAGTCACCGTTGAACATGTCGTGCAAGCGGGTCAGGTAATCCATCGCCGCGGTGGTCGAAGCGGTAATGTCGCGACGGCCATCATAAAAGCGGGTTTGACGCAGGTTGTAGTAACGCCCGGTGGACGGGATGAATTGCCAAAGGCCCACCGCGTCGGCCCGGGAATAGGCCATCGGGTTGTAGGCGCTTTCAATCACTGGCAGCAGCGCCAGTTCCAGCGGCATGTTGCGTTCTTCAAGGCGTTCGATGATGTAGTGGATGTACAGGCTGCCGCGTTCGCCGGCGTTTTCGAGGAAGGACGGGTTACTGGCGAACCACAGTCGTTGTTGCTCGATACGCGGGTTGACGCCCAGGCCATCCTGCAACTGGAAGCCTTGGCGCATGCGCTCCCAGACGTCCTGGGGTACTTGTGGAGTAGGTTTTTCGCTGAGCCAGATAGGTTTCTGCTTGGCTCGCGCGGCGATATTCGGAGTGTGGGCCGCGTCGGTCTGCGGCACATGGCTTGAACAGCCCGCCAAAGTGGCGGACACAGCCACCGCTATGGCTTGAGCCAAGCGGGTCAATGCGTCTGAATTGATGGCTTTACGAATAGATGACGACATTGGCTGGAAGTAAGTTCCGGGCAAAAATGTCGGGCGATTCTAGAAAGCGTACCCGTCGCGGTCAACCATTCAGAATTTTTGTACCAATAGGTAGCCTGCTTAGAACTTATCTTTCCAAGCCCGCAAGGCAGCAAAAACCGCACTCGGGACCCGGTTATCGGTTCCATTCCGTTCGTCCACTTTTTCTTTAACGGATGTTTCTTTGACACGCAAAAATGGGTTGGTGAGCTTTTCCAGTGCAATAGTCGACGGCAGCGTCATGATCCCGGCTTCGCGCTGGGCAGTGACTTTGGCCAGCCGTTCGGCGGTGTCCGGATTACCCGGTTCGACGGCTGCGGCAAACTTGAGGTTGCTGAGGGTGTATTCGTGGGTGCAATAGACCAGCGTATCCTCAGGCAAGGACGCCAGGCGCGTCAGCGAGGTGTGCATCTGCTCCGGCGTGCCTTCGAACAACCGGCCGCAACCGGCGGCGAACAGGGTGTCGCCGCAGAACAGCAGGCCGTGTTGATAAAAGGCGATGTGCCCCAGGGTGTGGCCGGGGACGGCGAACACATCGAAGTCCCAGCCGAGCACGTTGATACGGTCGTTGTCCTTGAGCGCGACATCCCGTGCCGGGATGGTTTCGCTGGCGGGGCCGTAGACGGTTGCGTCAGTCGCTTTTTTCAGCTGCTCGACGCCGCCGACATGGTCATGATGGTGGTGAGTGATCAGAATATCGCTGAGCACCCAGCCCGGATGCGCCGCCAGCCAGGCCTGGACCGGTGCGGCGTCGCCCGGATCGACCACGGCGCAGCGTTGGGTGCGGTGGTCCTGTAACAACCAGATGTAGTTGTCGGTGAAGGCGGGCAGGGCACTGATCTGTATCATCGTCGGATTCGCCAAGCGGAAAACAATGGCGCATCTTAGAACTTCCTGGCGCTTTGGAGAATGCAATGACCGATAAAGCGTTCGCTCAGGCTGATCCTGACTGGCTGGAATTGATCAGCGCGGCCCGTGAATGGCTGTCCGGCCCGATCGGGAAATTTCTGCTGGACGAAGAACGACGCATGCTCGAAGACGAGTTGGGCCGGTTCTTTGGCGGCTACCTGGTGCACTACGGCCCACAGGCCGAGACACCGCCGTCCGCGCCGCAAGTGCAGCGCAATGTGCGCCTCGGCGCGCCATTGCCCGGCGTGGAGATCGTCTGCGAAGAACAGGCCTGGCCCTTGAGCGAGCACGCCGCCGACGTGGTGGTGTTGCAGCATGGGCTGGATTTCTGCCTGTCGCCCCACGGTTTGCTGCGCGAAGCGGCGAGCAGTGTACGGCCCGGCGGGCATTTGCTGATTGTCGGCATCAATCCCTGGAGCACTTGGGGCTTGCGCCACGTCTTCGCCAACGACGCCATGCGCCACGCCCGTTGTATTTCGCCATCGCGGGTCAGCGACTGGCTGAACCTGCTGGGTTTCGCGCTGGAGAAACGCCGCTTCGGGTGCTATCGTCCGCCGCTTGCGTCGCCCAAGTGGCAGGCCCGTCTGGCCGGTTGGGAACGCAAGGCCGGTGACTGGCAGCTATCGGGCGGCGGCTTCTATTTATTGGTCGCGCGCAAGATCGTGGTAGGCCTGCGGCCAGTGCGTCAGGAACGGCGCGAACCGATGGGCAAGCTGATTCCATTGCCAATGGCCAAGGTCAACCGTCGTCACATCGAGCCATAAACACTCTTTATTTCCCGGCCGGGCTTGCCCGGCCTCGGGCATCGTCGATCCCGGATCGGCGAGCCACCGCATATTCTGGATAGATTGGCATGAGCGATAGCGTAGAACTGTTCACTGATGGCGCCTGCAAAGGCAACCCTGGCCCCGGCGGCTGGGGCGCACTGCTGGTGTGCAAGGGCGTCGAAAAGGAACTCTGGGGCGGCGAAGCCAACACCACCAACAATCGCATGGAACTGATGGGCGCGATCAAAGGCCTGGAAGAACTCAAGCGTTCCTGCGACGTGCTGCTGGTGACGGACTCCCAGTACGTGATGAAAGGCATCAACGAGTGGATGGACAACTGGAAGAAGCGCGGCTGGAAAACCGCCGCCAAGGAACCGGTTAAAAACGCTGACCTGTGGAAGCTGCTGGACGAACAGGTCAACCGCCACAACGTAACCTGGAAATGGGTGCGTGGTCACATCGGCCACCACGGCAACGAACGGGCCGACCAGTTGGCCAACCGTGGCGTGGATGATGTGCGCGGGTACAAGCAGGATTAACGGCCGATCACAATTTCCCTGTAGGAGCTGCCGAAGGCTGCGATCTTTTGACGTTGCCCTTAACAGCGAAGATCAAAAGATCGCAGCCTTCGGCAGCTCCTACAAGGGTTGTGTTCACAGTATCAAAATGGCACTCGCCAGTTGTTGATCCGAATACAACCGGTCGCCAATCACGCTGCGAATTCGTGCAAACGCCGCTTCAATCCCCCCGCGAATACCCGGTCAAGATTTCCACCAACTGTCGCAAGCCTGATTATCCCTGGCCCTGGCCAAACCGACCATTGACTCTCCCGTTAGGGGCACACTCTACCCTGAGCGCTCCACTTGCAGGGTGTAGTGAAGATGAGCAAGCGAGTACTGGTGATTCTGGGTCACCCTTCAACCGAGAGTTTCTGTGGTGCCTTGACGCAGACTTATGTCGAGGCGGCAAAAAGTGCCGGGCATGATGTGCGTCTGTTACGACTGGATGCGCTGACTTTCGATCCGGTGCTGCACGATGGCTATAAACAGATTCAGCAACTGGAGCCCGATCTGCTCAAGGCCCAGGCCGATATCACTTGGGCTGAGCACCTGGCCTTTGTCTATCCGATCTGGTGGGGCGGCATCCCGGCCTTGATGAAAGGCTTCTTCGACCGGGTATTCCTGCCCGGTTTTGCCTTCAAGTACCGCGAAGGCCAGGCCTTTCCCGACAAACTCCTGAAAGGACGAACGGCTCACCTGCTGGTCACGATGGACACGCCACCGTGGTACTACAAGTGGGTTTATCGCATGCCTGGCCTGCACCAGATGCGCAAGACCACGCTGGAGTTCTGTGGCATCAAGACGTTGAAGACCCTGGCGTTTGGACCGCTGCTCGGTTCCAAGCCCAACCAGCGGGATGCCTGGCTCAAGCAAGCCCGGGCAATCGCCAGCCACTGATACGCACCTTGCGCAGCATCGCCTTGCAACAGGCGATGCCGAGTACCCCCCGCCATTGAACGCCTTCGGGTTACCGCCTTCGCGCAGGTATGTGAAAATGCGGCGCGCGCGCCTCTTTCCGGCCATAAAAAAGGACTTTTCATGTATATCGGCAAAGCCGCCCAGTTGTCGGGCACGACGATCAAAAGTATCCGTCACTATGAAGACATTGGCTTGTTACCGCCGCCCCGGCGCGAAGGGAAATATCGGGTTTACAGCCTGCAGAGCGTTGAGTTGCTGAGTTTTATCAAGTGCGCTCAGCAATTGGGCTTCAAGCTCAAGGAAATGCGGGCGATCCTGCAGGATCACCGGGGCCAGGCGTTACCCTGGGACCTGGCGAACAAGGCGATCGTCGACAAAAAACAGGAACTGATGACCCAGATCGAAGGGTTGCAGAAAGTCTACGCAGGGCTGGCGGAGTTCGAAGCCAGTCTCAAGGATGCCCAGGACCAATGTCAGTTCGAACACCTTGGCAAAACCGCTTGAACGGTTTTATTGCATGACCTGGTGAAGCACTTTGCGCCGCTTGGCTACGCCGGCAACCAGTGGTTAATCATTGCCCAAGGCCGGCGCACCCCCGTTTCAACCGTTAGTTCAAGGCACCCTCGCGCACTGGCTGTTCGCGTTCTTCTGTACGCGGTCAGGCACGCGGGGATTTCGCGGGCACTGGTAATAGCTCTCCAACTCCAATGGATTGTTCATCAGAAAATCCAAGGGTTTGAGGTGCAGCCGCCTTCGTCGCGTTCGATTTGAGCGAGGGTCCTGGTCATGAGTCGCAGCAGGGGATGGAAGTCATCGCCGGCACCGTCACGCTCGGGAACAGTGTTCGTTTTCGGATTGATCCGGTGTGTTAATATCGCCGGCCTTCGCAGGGTGACGGCAGGGTGACGAGAGATGAGGATTTAACAGCATATGGCTCAAAGGATGGTTGTACTCGATACCGAAACCACCGGCATGCCGGTGACCGACGGCCATCGTATTGTCGAAATCGGTTGTGTCGAGTTGATCGGTCGGCGTCTCACGGGCCGGCATTTTCACGTTTACCTGCAACCGGACCGCGAGAGTGATGAAGGCGCCATCGGTGTCCACGGCATCACCAACGAATTCCTGGTGGGCAAGCCGCGTTTCGCTGAAGTGGCCGATGAGTTCTTCGAATTCATCAAGGGCGCGCAGCTGATCATCCATAACGCGCCGTTCGACGTTGGCTTCATCAACAACGAATTCGCGCTGATGGGTCAGCAGGATCGCGCTGACATCACGCAGCACTGCTCGATCCTCGACACCCTGATGATGGCCCGGGAACGTCACCCAGGGCAGCGCAACAGCCTCGACGCCCTGTGCAAACGCTACGGCGTCGACAACTCCGGCCGCGAACTGCACGGCGCGTTGCTCGATTCCGAGATTCTCGCCGACGTTTACCTGACCATGACCGGCGGCCAGACCAGCCTGTCCCTGGCCGGTAACGCGTCTGACGGTAACGGTTCGGGCGAGGGCGCGGACAACTCCGCTACCGAGATTCGCCGCCTGCCGGCAGATCGTCAGCCAACCCGGATCATCCGCGCCAGCGAAGATGACCTGGCGCAGCACCTGGTTCGCCTCGAAGCAGTGGCCAAATCCGCCGGTGCGCCGTCGTTGTGGCAGCAGTTGGTGGATGCCAAGGCTCAGGCCTGAACTGTAGCAGCTGCCGAAGGCTGCGTTCGAGCGCGCAGCGCTCGCCAACAGGCGCCACACATTACTTCTGACGCAGGCGAGGGCTTCGCCCTCGAACGCAGCCTTCGGCAGCTGCTACAGGTCTGGTTCGCCTCGAAGCGGTGGCCAAATCCGCCGGTGCGCCGTCGTTGTGGCAGCAGTTGGTGGATGCCAAGGCTGAGGCCTGAACTGTAGCAGCTGCCGAAGGCTGCGTTCGGCTGCGCAGCAGTCGTAAAATCAGGCAACTCGGTTCTGCTGTTGGACCTCATTCATCGGGTTTACGGCTGCTGCGCAGCCGAACGCTGCCTCGCGTTGCTCGACAGCTGCTACAGGCCGAACGAGCTGCTACACAGTCAGCCACTGACCTTCTTTGGGGCATCGGCGCTCGCTACATCCGCCTCAACCCTCTACCCTGAGGTGATTGACAGGCCCATGGTCTGCCGCCTCAGGACACTGAGCCCCATGTATAAAGATTTGAAATTCCCGGTCTTGATCGTCCATCGCGACATCAAGGCCGACACCGTTGCCGGTGACCGCGTGCGTGGCATCGCCCGGGAGCTGGAGCAGGAAGGCTTCAGCATTCTCAGTGCAGTGGATTACACCGAAGGGCGGCTGGTCGCCTCGACCCATCACGGCCTCTCGTGCATGTTGATCGCCGCCGAAGACGCCAGCAGCAACTCCCATCTCTTGCACAACATGGCCGAGCTGATAGGTCTGGCGCGGGTGCGAGCACCGGACCTGCCGATCTTCGCCCTCGGCGAGCAAGTCACCCTGGAAAACGCCCCGGCCGACGCCATGGCCGAGCTCAATCAATTACGCGGCATTCTGTATCTGTTCGAAGACACCGTGCCGTTCCTCGCCCGTCAGGTGGCCCGGGCAGCGCGCAAGTACCTGGACGGCCTGTTGCCACCGTTCTTCAAGGCCTTGGTGCAGCACACTGCCGATTCCAACTATTCCTGGCACACCCCGGGCCATGGCGGTGGCGTGGCGTATCACAAGAGCCCGGTGGGGCAGGCGTTTCACCAGTTCTTCGGGGAAAACACCCTGCGTTCGGATTTGTCGGTGTCCGTGCCAGAGCTGGGTTCGCTGCTCGATCACACGGGCCCGCTGGCCGAAGCCGAGGCCCGGGCCGCGCGCAATTTCGGTGCCGATCACACCTTTTTCGTGATCAATGGCACCTCGACGGCGAACAAAATCGTCTGGCACTCCATGGTTGCCCGGGATGACCTGGTGCTGGTGGATCGCAATTGCCACAAGTCGGTCTTGCACTCGATCATCATGACCGGCGCCATCCCGCTGTACCTGTGCCCGGAGCGTAATGAGCTGGGCATCATCGGCCCGATTCCGCTGAGCGAGTTCAGTCGCGAATCAATCCAGGCCAAGATCGATGCCAGCCCGCTGACCAAGGGCCGCGCGCCCAAGGTCAAGTTGGCGGTGGTGACCAATTCGACCTACGACGGCTTGTGCTACAACGCCGAGCTGATCAAGCAGAACCTGGGCAATAGCGTCGAGGTCTTGCACTTCGACGAGGCCTGGTATGCCTATGCGGCGTTTCACGAGTTCTTCGCCGGCCGCTACGGCATGGGCACTTCGCGCAGCGAAGACAGCCCGCTGGTGTTCACCACCCATTCCACCCACAAATTGCTGGCAGCGTTCAGTCAGGCGTCGATGATCCACGTGCAGGACGGCGGTGCACGGCAACTGGACCGCGACCGTTTCAACGAAGCGTTCATGATGCACATCTCCACCTCGCCGCAGTACAGCATCATCGCGTCGCTGGACGTGGCGTCGGCGATGATGGAAGGCCCGGCCGGGCGTTCGCTGCTCCAGGAAATGTTCGATGAAGCCCTGAGCTTTCGCCGCGCACTGGCCAATCTGCGTCAGCACATTGCGGCGGACGACTGGTGGTTTTCCATCTGGCAGCCGCCGTCGGTGGAAGGGATCACTCAGGTGGTTACCGCAGACTGGCTGCTGCAACCCGACGCCGACTGGCACGGCTTCGGCGGCGTGACGGATGATTACGTGCTGCTCGACCCGATCAAGGTCACGCTGGTCATGCCCGGCCTGACCGCGGGCGGCGCCTTGAGTGAGCGCGGGATTCCAGCGGCGGTGGTCAGTAAATTCCTTTGGGAGCGCGGATTGGTGGTCGAGAAGACCGGGCTCTATTCGTTTCTGGTGCTGTTCTCCATGGGCATCACCAAGGGCAAGTGGAGCACGCTGCTGACCGAGTTGCTGGAATTCAAGCGCAGTTACGACGCCAACGTCAGCCTTGGCACCTGCCTGCCCTGTGTCACTCAGGAAAATCCGGTGCGTTATCAGGGCATGGGCCTGCGCGATCTGTGCGATCAACTGCACGCCTGCTACCGCAGCAATGCCACGGCCAAACACCTCAAGCGCATGTATACCGTACTGCCGGAAATCGCCATGAAGCCCGCTGACGCCTATGATCATTTAGTCCGCAGTGAGGTCGAGGCGGTGTCGATCGATGCCCTGGATGGGCGAATCGCCGCTGTGATGCTGGTGCCGTACCCGCCGGGGATTCCATTGATCATGCCCGGTGAGCGCTTCACCGAGTCGACACGCTCGATCATCGACTACCTGGCATTCGCCCGTACCTTCGACAGCAGCTTCCCGGGTTTGTCGCCGATGTGCACGGCTTGCAACACGAAGACGAGGGCAATGGGCGGCAGTACACCGTCGATTGCATCAAGGAATGAGGACCTTTCCCAGTATGCAACCGGTCATGAATCCGAAATACCCTGGCCTGTCGGTGCGTGTCGCCGATGATGGTTTTGCGGCCTACATCTGGGGCAGCGATTTCAGTTTTGAAGTCGCCGCCTACGGTGCTGCCGAAATCGGCAAGCCAGTGGCGCAGTGGCCGGTGACGCCGATCACCCCTTATCGCAAGTGCTATGGCATCGATCCGGAAGAGTTCAGCAGTTTCCGTGATGCCGCCGACAGTGCGATTTTCATGGCCTATCTGGATGACGAGCCGGTGGGTCACCTGGTGGTCAGCACCAACTGGAACGGTTTTGCCCACATCGATGAACTGGCGGTGCATGCGCCGGCCCGTCGTCACGGCGTAGCCAAGTCGCTGCTCGATGTGGCGCAGTTCTGGAGTCGCAAGAAGAAACTGCCGGGCATCATGCTCGAAACCCAAAACAACAACCTGGGCGCCTGCCGGCTCTATGAGCGCTGTGGTTTTGTGATTGGCGGGGTCGATCATCTGCGCTATCGCGGCATCGACCCGAACACCGCCGAAGTGGCGTTGTTCTGGTACCGGCTGTTCGATAACCCGCTGGAAAATCCGATCAGTTCGCCAGCATCGCCACGGCTTGTTCCGTGATGATCGCCAGCAAGGCCTGAACGGCGGGCGAGGGCTCGGCGTTCTTCAAGGTCAGGGCGTAGAGACTGATCGGCACGGCCGGCGCCAGTGGGCAAACATCCAGCCCGGACGATTTGGCCCCGAGGGCGGTGAAAGGGTCGACGATGGCCAGGCCTTCGCCGGCCTCGACCATGCTGCGCATCATCTGATGGGTCTGGACCCGGGTTTGGATCATCAAGGCCGGGCGTAGCGCTTGCAGCTTGATTTCCAGCGCCGGGCTCAACGGATCATGGCCGTCGAGGCCCACCATCGCCTGGCCCGCCAGGTCTTGCACCGACACATACTTCTGCTTGGGTTGCAGCCAGCCATGAGGCGCCAGCAGCTGGAGTTTGCCCTGGGCAATCACTTGGCAATCGATGTCGGCGTGGTCGGGGTCGTGCAGGCTCAGGCCCAAATCGCTTTCGCGCAGCAGCAGGCTGCGGACGATCTCGCGGGTGGGTTGGTTGAGGAGGGTGCAGGGTGCGTCGGGAAAGCGTCGGCGCAGGGCCGCGATGCTGTGAGGCAATAACTGTTGAGTCAGCGGCGGGGTGCCGATGATGCGCAGCGGCGGCGCCAAATATTGCTTGAGGCTGTTGGCCAGGCGTTGCACCGGTTCGAGGGCTTCATAGACATGGGCGATCTCGACCTGCAACTCCCGCGCCTCGCGCGTGGCCTGCAAGCGACCGCGCACGCTGGAAAACAGCATGAAGCCCAACTGACCCTCGGCATCACGCAAAATCCCTTCGACCTCGGTCACGGGCAACTGCAGCCATTCGGCGGCGGTGCCCAGGTGACCGGTCTGCAAGAGCGCCTGGATCACTTCGATATGACGTAAACGCATGCATGAAGTCCATGTTCAGCAGGTGAGGGAGTCAGTGTCTGAATCCTAACTCAAGTGCGCGCATATGACTTCTGCTCATAACACCGGGTTATGAGGCAACGGTGGTTTCCGGCAGGCTGCCGACATAAGTGTCCGGTTCGCGAGTGAGGGTGATATCCGACTGGATCAACTGGAACCGGTTGTCATCGAGCTTCTTCATGCGATCGCCAATGGCCAGTTTGTAGGTGGTGACAGGCTCCGTGCCTTCGACACCGTCTGCCGACGGGGTGGATTCCTGGAACTCATGCACGGAATAAACGCGGCCTTCCGCGTCTCTTGCATGGAACTGACCGACGAGTACTGCTGCCATCTGCTTAGAACCTCTGGAGATAAATCACTCAATTTGCGGCTCAGTAGACCGTGGTTGGGCGAGGTAAGTTTTCCTACAGGAAAAAAATAGTCAGGGGTGGCAATTTTCGCTCGCCCGCTGAATGAATCGTCATCTATAACTACAGGCTCTTTCCATCGTTAGTCGAGAATCTTCCATGAGCAACGTCTACACGATCGCCGTCATAGTCGGCAGCTTGAGAAAAGAATCGATCAATCGCAAGGTCGCGCTGGCCCTGGCTGATCTGGCGCCTGGCAATCTGAAACTGAACATCGTCGAAATTGGCGACTTGCCACTCTACAACGAAGACATCGATGGCGCTTCACCGCCGGCAGCCTACAGCACTTTTCGGCAACAAGTGAGCTCATCCGACGCAGTGCTGTTTGTGACCCCGGAATACAACCGTTCGGTGCCGGCACCGATGAAGAATGCGATTGACGTAGGTTCGCGTCCGTATGGCAAAAGTGCCTGGAATGGCAAGCCGGGGGGTGTGATCAGCGTTTCACCAGGTGCCATTGGCGGTTTCGGTGCCAATCATCACCTGCGTCAGTCGATGGTGTTTCTCAATGTGCCGTGCATGCAGCAGCCGGAAGCCTACCTCAGTGGTGCCGGGACAGCGTTCGACGCGGCAGGCAAACTGAGCGAATCGGTGAAGCCATTCTTGCAGAGCTTCATCAATGCTTACGGGCAGTGGGTCGAACAACACAAGAAAATGTGACAAACACCTTGCAGGAGCAAAGCTTGCTCGCGAAGGCGACTGTACATTCAACGTTGATGTTGGCTGACACACCGTCTTCGCGAGCAAGCTTCGCTCCTACAGGGGTTATGGCGTACTGGCCAATCGGCTAAAGATCATCGCCTCGATTTCCGACAGCCACGCGGCGGCTTGCTCCTCGGTCGGTTGTGCGGTCATGCAATAACGCCGGCACAGGCAAGGCGCAGTTGAGCGCCATTGCCGGGGCGCAGCCCGTGTTCTTTTTGCCCCGATCCAGGTCCGTAAACGCAATGCCGAACTGCTACGCTGGCATTACTTCAAGGTCGGGATTGTGCTGATGGTGCCGGTGTTGTTGGTGACGTTGGCGGTGCGGTTGGCCATGTAGGAGCTGCCGCAGGCTGCGATCTTTTGATTTTAAAGATCAAGATCACAAGATCGCAGCCTGTGGCAGCTCCTACGTGGATTGGCGTCAAGTTCAACCACTACCCGGCACATTCGGCCAAAGATCCGCCACCAGAAACAACCGCTCGGCTTCTTCCCAATCCCCACTGGCATTCTCTGCCAGCCGCACCATCAACTGTGCCGGCGCCTCCGGCTCCAGTTCACTGAACCACGCATCCAACTGCCCAGTGGTCCAGGTCTGTTCCGCCGGATAATGCGCCGGGGCCAGCCAGGCATGGCGGGGCAGGGGTAGCCAACGACCGGGCGGGCGTTGCACGACGAAGTCCGCCCAATCCTTCTGATGCAGCCAGCTACCGCGCAAGTGCTGGGGATGGGCGCCACTTGGTGACTCGGACTGCCCCGGCCACGGATACAGCAGATAGCCGCCCAGCCACAAATGCGCACTGAACTGCTGAATATCCAGTGCCGCCAGCACTTCGCGGCTTTCCGGTCGCGCAGAAATCGGCAGTTGATGCTGGCTCAAGTGCGCCAGTTTACGGTCCAGTCGATCATGACAGCCGGGGCCGAGCCACTGGGCGGTGTCGTGTCCATCGCCATTCTGCGGGCCGAGGTAGAGTTTGATTGCCAGTTCCAGGTGATGCACGCCGTCACGGTCGCGCAGCAGCATGTCCAGCTCACCCAGGGTATGACCCTCGCGGCGGATCGGCAGGTTGGCCGCGATCAGCTCGATGCCCGGCGCATGGCGCACGACGTATTGCCACAGGCGTTCGTAATACAGGCCCAGGCGCCGGGTCCGGGCCTGCGCCAGCCAGTGCAGCAAGTCATAACTGTCGCGATCCAGTTGTCGCAGCCAGTGCTCCAGGCGTTCCGGCGCCTGCACCCAGTCGCTGCCGGCCAGCGGATGGCGCTGCGGCCACGGCGTCTCGTCAAGCATCGGCGGCGCGAGGATGACCCAGGCCAGGTCGCGCACTTCAGGGTGGCGCAACTGGTGGGGTAGCTGGAGCAAGTCCGGGAATAAGATCATTCTGCGAGCATAGCCTCTTAAGTCATGGCTGAAAGGGTTTTGTCTACGCCGTGCTTTCGCCCATAATCGTCGCTTTAGCCCGTCGCAGAAACTCGCAGGAGCCCCATGGAGCAATTTCGTAATATCGGCATCATCGGTCGCCTGGGCAGTTCGCAGGTGCTGGATACCGTCCGCCGACTGAAACGGTTTCTGCTCGATCGTCACCTGCACGTGATCCTCGAAGACACCATCGCCGAAGTCCTGCCGGGTCATGGCCTGCAAACCTCATCGCGCAAGATGCTCGGCGAAGTCTGTGACATGGTGATTGTGGTCGGCGGTGACGGCAGCCTGCTCGGCGCCGCGCGAGCGCTGGCCCGGCACAATATTCCGGTGCTGGGGATCAACCGCGGCAGCCTGGGTTTCCTGACCGATATCCGCCCCGATGAGCTGGAAGTCAAAGTCGCCGAAGTGCTCGACGGCCACTATCTGGTGGAAAACCGCTTCCTGCTGCAAGCCGAAGTCCGTCGCCATGCCGAGGCCATTGGCCAGGGCGATGCGCTGAACGACGTGGTGCTGCACCCCGGCAAATCGACGCGAATGATCGAGTTCGAGCTGTACATCGACGGCCAGTTCGTCTGCAGCCAGAAGGCCGACGGCCTGATCGTCGCGACGCCAACCGGTTCGACCGCTTATGCGCTGTCGGCAGGCGGGCCGATCATGCATCCCAAGCTCGACGCTATTGTGATTGTGCCGATGTACCCCCATACCTTGTCAGGCAGGCCAATTGTGGTCGATGGCAACAGTGAGCTGAAAATCGTCGTGTCCAAGGATATGCAGATCTACCCGCAAGTCTCCTGCGATGGGCAGAACCACTTCACCTGCGCGCCGGGCGACACCATCACCATCAGCAAAAAGGCCCAGAAGTTGCGGCTGATCCACCCCCTCGACCACAACTACTACGAAGTGTGCCGGACCAAGCTCGGTTGGGGCAGTCGATTGGGTGGTGGAGGCGACTGATGCTCGATCCCGCGCGAAGCTACGACCTGATCGGTGACGTGCACGGTTGCGCTCTGACTCTTGAGCACTTGCTCGACCGGCTCGGTTATCACAAACAAGCGGGCGTCTGGCGGCATCCGTCGCGTATGGCGGTGTTCGTCGGTGACATCATCGACCGTGGCCCGCGCATTCGCGAAGCGCTGCATATCGTCCACGACATGGTCGCGGCCGGCCAGGCGCTGTGCATCATGGGCAACCATGAGTTCAACGCACTGGGCTGGAGCACGCCGGCACCGCCCGGCAGCGGCAAGCAATTCGTGCGTGAGCACACTCCGCGCCACGCCCGGCTGCTGGGGGAAACCCTGACCCAATTTGAAGATCATCCCGGCGACTGGCATGACTTCCAGCAGTGGTTCTACGAGTTGCCCCTGTTCGTCGATGCCGGACGTTTCCGGGTGGTACACGCCTGCTGGGATGCCGGCCTGATCGAGCCGTTGCGCGCGCTGTTCCCCGACGGCTGTATCGATGAGCATTTCCTCCAGGCTTCGGCCGTGCCGGGCAGTTTTGCCTGCACCGTGTTCGATCGCTCGCTGCGCGGCACCGACATGCGCTTGCCCGATGGCCAGACCATGACCAGTGGCGATGGCCTGACGCGTTCGTTCTTCCGCACCAAATTCTGGGAAGACGACCCGCAAACCTACGGAGACATTGTGTTCCAGCCTGACGCCTTGCCTGAGCCGGTGGCCCGTACGCCACTGTCGTCCAGCGAAAAAGACACCTTGCTGCGTTACGGCATCGATGAGCCTTTGTTGTTCGTCGGCCACTACTGGCGCAGCGGCAAACCGGCGCCGATCCGGCCGAACCTGGCCTGCCTGGATTACAGCGCGGTGCTTTACGGCAAGCTCGTGGCCTATCGCCTGGACCAGGAAACCCGCCTCGACCCGCATAAATTTGTCTGGGTCGATGTCGAACGGCCGGAGGTGCTGCAATGAGTACCGTTGCCGTATTGCGCCTGCCACTGACGGCGGATCTGAGCGGGTTCGTCAAGCTGTTGCAGCGCATGCAGGTGCCGCATAGGGTCAGCGAAGAGGCGGGCGAACAGGTGCTGTGGGTACCGGACAATATCAGCGAGGACGTGCGTTCGCTGTATGAACGCTTCCCGGCCGGTGATCCCGACCAGCAACTCGACATTCCGCTGGCGCAAACCTTGCGTCGCCCGGGTTTCGTCGAACAGTTGCGTTACAGCAAGGCGACCGCCGCTGTTCTGTTGCTGTGCCTGATCGTCGGCGCCGTGACGTTGCTGGGTGAAAACCTCGACACGATGCGCTGGTTTACCTTCCTCGATTTCCGCGTGGTCGGCGAATACATTCATTTCAAACCGTTGGCCGACAGCCTGGCAGCGGGGCAGTGGTGGCGTCTGGTGACGCCGATGCTGATCCACTTCGGCTTCCTGCACCTGGCCATGAACGGCATGTGGTACTGGGAACTGGGGCGGCGCATCGAGGCGCGCCAGGGCAGCATCAACCTGATTGGCCTGACCTTGCTGTTCAGCCTGGTTTCGAACTACGCCCAGTATTATTACAGCGGTGCGAACCTGTTCGGTGGCTTGTCCGGCGTGCTGTACGGCTTGCTCGGGCATTGCTGGATCTTCCAGCTGCTGTCGCCAAACCCGGCCTATCGCCTGCCGCGCGGCGTGTTGGTGATGATGCTGGTGTGGCTGGTGTTGTGCATGTCCGGACTGATCTCGATGATCGGTTTCGGTGAAATTGCCAACGCGGCCCACGTCGGCGGGTTACTCATCGGCTGCTTCACCGGTTTGTTGGGCGGTTTGTACAACCGCCGTAAACTCGCCGTCTAAAACCGTATTTGAATAAAGAGCGCGGAGACCCTGATGTCCTCTTTTAACGAAATGATCAAAAACATCACCCCGGATATCTACCAGAGCCTGAAACTGGCGGTGGAAATCGGCAAATGGTCCGACGGTGGCAAACTCACCGCCGAGCAGCGCGAACTGTCCCTGCAAGCGATGATCGCCTGGGAAATCCAGAACCTGCCCGAAGAAGAACGCACCGGCTACATGGGCCCGCAGGAATGCAGCTCGAAGTCGATCAGCGTGCCGAACATCCTGTTCAAGTCGGATGCCATCCATTGATCGAGATTGGCCGCGGTGCAATCAGCAAAATGTCGGCGCGCCTTGACGGGCCGAACGTGCAGTACGCTTTTCGTCTGGACGACACCGAGGTGCCGGTCAATCCAATGATCGGTACGACAGTGCGCCTGGAGTACCTGGGGGCGATTTTCTGCTCCCATTGCGGGCGCAAGACCAAAACCAGTTTCAGCCAGGGTTATTGCTACCCGTGCATGACCAAACTGGCCCGGTGCGACCTCTGCATCATGAGCCCGGAGCGTTGCCACTTTGACGCCGGCACCTGCCGAGAGCCGGAGTGGGGCCAGACGTTCTGCATGACTGATCACATCGTCTACCTGTCCAACTCCTCGGGAGTCAAGGTCGGGATTACCCGCGCCACCCAGTTGCCGACCCGCTGGATCGACCAGGGTGCCCGCCAGGCCTTGCCGATCATGCGTGTCTCGACCCGTCAACAGTCGGGTTTCGTCGAAGACCTGTTCCGTAGTCAGGTAGCTGACAAGACCAATTGGCGTGCTTTACTCAAGGGCGACGCGGTGTCGGTGAATCTGGCCGAAGTTCGCGACCAGCTGTTTGATAGCTGCGCCGAGGGCCTGCAAACCTTGCAGGAACGATTCGGACTGCAAGCAACCCAGAAAATTACCGATGTGGAACCGCTCGAAATCCGCTATCCGATCGAGCAATACCCGGCCAAAATCGTCAGCTTCAACCTGGACAAGAACCCGATTGCCGAAGGCACGCTGCTGGGGATCAAGGGCCAATACCTGATCTTCGACACCGGCGTGATCAATATTCGTAAGTACACGGCCTACCAGCTCGCCGTGCATCAGTAAGGACTCCAGCATGCGCACCGAACAACCGAAGATGATCTACCTGAAGGACTATCAGGCGCCCGAGTACCTGATCGACGAGACGCACCTGACCTTCGAGTTGTTCGAGGACCACAGCCTGGTCCATGCGCAACTGGTGATGCGCCGCAATCCCGAGCGTGGCCCGGGCCTGCCGCCGCTGGTGCTGGACGGCCAGCAGATCGAGCTGCTGTCGGTGATCCTGGCCGACAGCGAATTGACCGCCGCCGACTACCAGTTGACGGAAAATCACCTGACCCTGCACCCGACCAGCACCACGTTCACGGTCGATACCAGCGTCAGGATCCACCCGGAAACCAACACCGCGCTGGAAGGCCTGTACAAATCCGGCACCATGTTCTGCACCCAGTGCGAGGCCGAAGGCTTTCGCAAGATCACCTATTACCTAGACCGCCCGGACGTGATGAGCACGTTCACCACCACCGTGGTCGCCGAGCAGCACAGCTATCCGGTGCTGCTGTCCAACGGCAACCCGATTGCCAGCGGCCCTGGCGAAGACGGTCGGCACTGGGCGACCTGGGAAGACCCGTTCAAGAAACCGGCTTACCTGTTCGCGCTGGTGGCCGGTGACTTGTGGTGTGTCGAAGACACCTTCACCACCATGACCGAGCGCTCTGTGGCGCTGCGCATCTACGTCGAGCCGGAAAACATCGACAAGTGCCAACACGCCATGAACAGCCTGAAGAAGTCGATGCGCTGGGACGAAGAGGTCTACGGTCGCGAATACGATCTGGACATCTTCATGATCGTCGCGGTCAATGACTTCAACATGGGCGCCATGGAGAACAAGGGCCTCAATATCTTCAACTCCAGCGCCGTGCTGGCCCGGGCCGAAACCGCTACCGACGCCGCGCACCAGCGGGTCGAGGCGATCGTTGCCCACGAATACTTCCACAACTGGTCGGGCAACCGCGTGACCTGCCGCGACTGGTTCCAGTTGTCGCTCAAGGAAGGCTTCACCGTGTTCCGCGATTCCGGCTTCTCCGCGGACATGAACTCGGCCACGGTCAAGCGCATCCAGGACGTGGCGTACTTGCGGACCCACCAGTTCGCTGAAGACGCCGGCCCCATGGCCCATGCGGTGCGCCCGGACAGCTTTATCGAGATTTCCAACTTCTACACCCTGACCGTGTACGAAAAGGGCTCGGAAGTGGTCGGCATGATCCACACCTTGCTCGGCGCCGCAGGCTTCCGTAAAGGCAGCGACCTGTATTTCGATCGCCACGACGGCCAGGCCGTGACCTGTGACGACTTCATCAAGGCCATGGAAGACGCCAACGGTGTCGACCTGACCCAGTTCAAACGCTGGTACAGCCAGGCCGGTACACCGCGTTTGGCGGTGAGCGAGTCCTACGACGCGGCGGCGAAAACCTACCGCCTGACCTTCCGCCAGAGCTGCCCGCAAACTCCGGACAAGGTTGAAAAACTGCCGTTCGTGATTCCGGTGGAGCTGGGCCTGCTGGACTCCAAAGGTGTAGAGATTGCCTTGCGCCTGTCCGGTGAAGCCAGTGCCCAGGGCACTTCGCGGGTGATTTCGGTCACCGAAGCCGAACAGACCTTCACCTTCGTCGACATCGCCGAGCAGCCGTTGCCTTCGCTGCTGCGTGGCTTCTCGGCGCCGGTGAAACTGAGCTTCCCGTACAACCGCGATCAACTGATGTTCCTGATGCAGCACGACAGCGACGGTTTCAACCGCTGGGATGCCGGCCAACAACTGTCGGTGCAGGTGCTGCAAGAACTGATCGCCCAGCAGCAGAAGGGTGAAGCGCTGGTGCTGGATCAGCGACTGGTTTCGGCCTTGCGTACCGTGCTGTCCGACGAGACGCTGGACCAGGCCATGGTCGCGGAAATGCTTTCGCTGCCGGGCGAGGCGTACCTGACTGAAATCAGCGAAGTGGCTGATGTTGACGCGATTCACACCGCTCGCGAGTTCGTTCGCAAGCAGTTGGCGGACACTTTGTTCGAAGCGCTGTGGCTGCGTTATCAGGCCAACCGCGATCTGTCGAAGAAAACCCCGTATGTCGCCGAGGCCGAGCACTTCGCTCGTCGCGCGTTGCAGAACATCACGCTGTCGTACCTGATGCTCAGCGCTAAGCCAGAAGTGTTGGCCGCGACCCTTGAACAGTTCGAGACCGGCGACAACATGACCGAGCGCCTGACGGCGTTGGCGGTGTTGGTCAACTCGTCGTTTGAAGACGAAAAAGCCACGGCCCTGGCCAGTTTTGCCGAGCACTTCAAGGACAATCCGCTGGTCATGGATCAGTGGTTCAGCGTTCAGGCCGGCAGCACGTTGCCGGGTGGTCTGGCGCGGGTTCGTCAGTTGATGCAGCACCCGGCGTTCAATATCAAGAATCCGAACAAGGTGCGGGCGTTGGTGGGGGCGTTTGCCGGGCAGAACCTGATCAACTTCCATGGGTTGGATGGGTCGGGGTATCGCTTCCTGGCGGATCTGGTGATCGAGCTGAACGGTTTTAATCCGCAGATTGCTTCTCGGCAGTTGGCGCCGCTGACTCGCTGGCGCAAATACGACGACGCTCGTCAGGCGTTGATGAAAGCTGAGCTGGAGCGCATTCGGGCTTCGGGTCAGTTGTCCAGCGATGTGTTTGAAGTGGTCAGCAAAAGCCTGGCGTAGGCGCGAGGTTTACCCGCGAAGGCGGCCGCACTGCCGACCCGCCTCTCGCGGCTGTACACCTATCAAACTGTGGGAGCTGGCTTGCCTGCGAAGGCGGCCTTATAGCCGACCTGTCTCTTGCGGATGCACATCAATCACATTGTGGGAGTGAGCCTGCTCGCGATGGCGGCGTTCGGGTCGGTCTATTTTTGGATGGTGTACATATCCATTCCTGCGGTGACGGCTTCTTATGGTTCCGCTCTTACAGCGGGTCACTTTGAAAAGCGCAAAGTAACCAAACGCTTTCGCCCCTGACGTACGGTGCCTCGCCTAGGCTCGGCATGCCCTCGCTCCGGTCCTGCTCCGTGGGCCCGCCGCCATCGGCCATCCATGGCCGGGGGCGGCTACCGCGGCATCCCTGCCGCGGTGCCCACTGCGCAGAACCTGCGTTCGGCCTTCCGACGGGGCAGATCAAGATCAAAAGCAGAAGCAAGATCAAGATCAAAAGATCGCAGCCTCGTTTCACTCGACAGCTCCTACAGAGGATGGGGGCGTTTGAGTCAGGGTGTTTTCTCGTACTGAAAACAATCAAGAACAAACGCATGACCACGTAGGAGCTGTCGAGTGAAACGAGGCTGCGATCTTTTGATGTTGCAAGGCCGAGCGTTAGCTCGCCTCGAGAGCTGTTGCGATGCACGCCTCCTCGAGAGGCCGAGTGGAGGTTCTGCGCAGTGGGCAACCCGGCATGGATGCCGGGTTAGCCGCCCCCGGCCATGGATGGCCGATGGCGGCGGGCCCACGGAGCAGGACCGGAGCGAGGGCATGCCGAGCCTTAGCGAGGCACCGAACGAAAGGGGCAAAAGCGTTTGGTTACTTTGCGCTTTTCAAAGTAACCCGCTGTAAGAGCGGAACCCATATCCGCCGTGACCGAAGAAACGGATATTCACCCAAAACCCCGAACACAAAAATAACTCCACCTAATACCCAATCATTCACCCAGCCCCTAACGTCCTCAGGTTAACAAAACATAACGTGGCGTCGATTGTCAGACCTTTCCAAAGCCCGATAGGATAAGCCAGCTTCCGAAGGGGCTCTAGATTGCAGGTTTCAGGACTATGCTCCAGCCAGCCAATCACCACGAGCACCCTTACGGCGCCCTGAAAGGTTGAACGACCTAACAATAATAATGGGGGAAGGTCTATGAGTGAGCCTGTCATGGGTGTGGGTATTTGCCGCCCGCCGGCACTACGCAAGTTCGCGTTGCTGGCTACAGCGCTCTCGCTGTTGGGTTGCGCCGTGCTGTCGGCACCGGTGATTGCCGCCGACGCGCCAGCAGCCGATACGGTGTATGCCGTTGAATCCGCCAAGGCTGCCAAAAGCCTGATGCTTGATGTCGTCCACGCCGGCAAGCGCCTGGTGGCGGTCGGGGATCGCGGGCATATCCTGTATTCCGATGATCAGGGCGCGACCTGGACCCAAGCCAAGGTGCCGACCCGGCAACTGCTGACGGCGGTGTTTTTTGTCGATGACAAGCACGGCTGGGCCGTCGGGCATGACGCGCAGATCCTCGCCAGCGAAGATGGCGGCGTCAGCTGGACCAAGCAATTCGAAGACCTGAAACGCGAAGCGCCGCTGCTCGATGTCTGGTTCAAGGACGTCAACAGCGGCTTCGCCGTGGGCGCTTATGGCGCCTTGCTGGAAACCACCGACGGCGGCAAAAACTGGGCAGACGTCAGCGCTCGCCTCGACAACACCGACCAGTTCCACCTCAACGCCATCGCCGCAGTCAAGGATGCCGGGCTGTTTGTCGTTGGCGAGCAGGGCAGCATGTTTCGTTCCGCCGATTGGGGCCAGACCTGGGAAAAGCTCGAAGGTCCGTATCAAGGTTCGCTGTTCGGCGTGATCGGCACGGCGCAGCCCGACACCTTGCTGGCCTACGGGCTGCGCGGGAATCTGTTTCGCTCCACCGATTTCGGCAGCACCTGGGCGCCAATCGAGTTGAAGGCCGCCCGCGGTTCGCTGGAGTTTGGCCTGTCCGGTGCGACGTTGCTCGATGACGGCTCCATTGTGATCGTTGGCAACGGCGGCTCGGTGATCAGCAGCAGCGACAACGGCGAGACCTTCACGGTGTTCAACCGCCCGGACCGGATTTCCGTCTCGGCAGTCACTGCAGCAGGTAACGGCAATCTGATTCTGGCAGGACAGGGCGGCGTTCGCGCCACTTCGCCAACCGGCGCCGAGCTCAGCAAATAAGCCGGGCCACATAATAAGAAGGGCGGAGACATGACATCCATGACAAGTCATCACCAAGACAAGGCGACGTTTCTTGAACGCCTGATTTTCAACAACCGCCCGGCAGTGATCGTCATCTGCCTGCTGGTGAGTATCTTCCTGTTCTGGCAGGCGACGCTGATCCGGCCGTCCACCAGCTTCGAAAAAATGATCCCGCTCGAACATCCGTTCATTCAAAAGATGATGGAGCACCGCAACGATCTGGCGAACCTCGGCAACACCGTGCGTATCTCGGTCGAAGCCACCGACGGCGATATCTTCTCCAAGGAATACATGGAGACCCTGCGTCAGATCAACGACGAGGTGTTCTACATCTCCGGCGTCGACCGTTCCGGCCTCAAGTCGCTGTGGAGCCCGAGCGTGCGCTGGACCGAGGTGACGGAGGAGGGCTTCGCCGGCGGTGAAGTGATCCCGCAAAGCTACGACGGCTCCCAGGAAAGTCTTGATCTGCTGCGCAACAACGTACTCAAGTCCGGTCAGGTCGGGCGGCTGGTGTCCAACGACTTCAAGTCGAGCATCGTCGACATCCCGCTGCAGGAGTCCTACCCGGACCCGCAAGACCAGGGCAAGTTGCTGGCCCTGGACTATCGCAAGTTCTCCCACGAACTCGAAGACAAGATTCGCAACAAGTTTGAAGCCCAGAACCCTAACGTGAAGATCCACATCGTCGGGTTCGCCAAGAAAGTCGGCGACCTGATCGATGGTCTGGTCATGGTAGTGATGTTCTTCGGCATCGCCTTCGTTATCACCTTGATCCTGCTGTACTGGTTCACCAACTGCATGCGCAGTACCGTGGCGGTGTTGAGTACGACGCTGGTGGCGGTGGTCTGGCAACTCGGGTTGATGCACGCGTTTGGTTTCGGGCTTGATCCCTACTCGATGCTGGTGCCGTTCCTGATTTTCGCCATCGGTATTTCCCACGGCGTGCAGAAAATCAACGGGATCGCCTTGCAGTCCAGCGAGGCCGATAACGCCTTGACCGCGGCGCGACGTACCTTCCGGCAACTGTTCCTGCCGGGGATGATCGCGATTCTCGCGGATGCGGTGGGCTTCATTACGCTGCTGATCATCGACATCGGCGTGATTCGTGAACTGGCCATCGGCGCCTCTATCGGCGTGGCGGTGATCGTGTTCACCAACCTGATTCTGTTGCCAGTGGCGATTTCCTACGTTGGTATCAGCAAACGAGCGGTCGAGCGCAGCAAAAAGGATGCGGTCCGCGAACACCCTTTCTGGCGCCTGCTGTCGAACTTTGCCAGCAAGAAAGTCGCCCCGGTTTCCATTGTCCTGGCCCTGATCGCCTTCGGTGGCGGCCTTTGGTATAGCCAGAACCTGAAAATCGGTGACCTTGACCAGGGCGCACCGGAATTGCGTCCGGACTCGCGCTACAACAAGGACAACAACTTCATCATCAACAACTACTCCACCAGCTCCGACGTGTTGGTGGTGATGGTCAAGACCAAGGCAGAAGGCTGCTCGCGCTACGAAGCCATGGCGCCGATCGATGAGCTGATGTGGAAGATGCAGAACACCGAGGGCGTGCAGTCCGCGATCTCGCTGGTGACCGTGTCCAAGCAAATGATCAAGGGCATGAACGAGGGCAACCTGAAATGGGAAACCCTGTCACGCAACCCGGACGTGCTGAACAACTCCATCGCCCGGGCTGATGGCCTGTACAACAACAGTTGCTCCCTGGCGCCGGTGCTGGTGTTCCTCAACGACCACAAGGCCGCGACCCTTGACCGTGCGGTACATGCGGTGCAGGACTTCGCCAAGGCAAACAACACGGACGGCCTGGAGTTCATCCTCGCCGCCGGTAACGCCGGGATCGAAGCGGCGACCAACGAAGTCATCAAGGAATCGGAGCTGACGATCCTGATCCTGGTGTACCTCTGCGTCGCGACCATGTGCATGATCACCTTCCGTTCCTGGGCGGCGACCTTGTGCATTGTGCTGCCGCTGGTGTTGACCTCGGTACTCGGCAACGCCCTGATGGCCTTCATGGGCATCGGCGTCAAAGTCGCGACCCTGCCGGTGGTGGCGCTGGGCGTGGGGATCGGCGTGGACTACGGCATCTACATCTACAGCCGCCTGGAAAGCTTCCTGCGTGCTGGCCTGCCGCTGCAAGAGGCGTATTACCAGACGCTGAAGTCCACCGGTAAAGCGGTGCTGTTCACCGGTTTGTGCCTGGCTATCGGCGTGTGCACCTGGATCTTCTCGGCCATCAAGTTCCAGGCCGACATGGGCCTGATGCTGACCTTCATGCTGCTCTGGAACATGTTCGGCGCGCTGTGGCTGTTGCCGGCGCTGGCACGGTTCCTGATCAAACCGGAGAAACTGGCGGGGCAGAAGGGCAATTCGTTGTTTGCTCACTGATCCCTGGCTGAGACAGAAAAGCCGCAACTCGGGTTGCGGCTTTTTTGTGGGCGCCAAGATCAAAAGATCGTCCGAACGCGGCCCGAGCCTTCGGACGATCTTTTGACTTTGCTCTATGACAATTCCGCGCCGAGCACCACATTCAAAGCACTGCGCGCATCATCGAGCTGCACCAGCGTCGCATGCCGCGCACCCAGCGCGTCACGATTCTCGATCGCGGTCAAAATCGCCTTATGCCGTGGCAGCGCCAGTTCATGCAGATTCGGCCGCTGGTTGGAATGCTTCAACGCCTCGGCAATCGCCACCGACAGCATGTTGCACAGGTTGGCCAGCAAGTCGTTGTGGGTCGCGTCGGCGATGCGGCTGTGGAAGTCCAGGTCCGGCTGCAACAGCGCTTGCGGCGTCGGCGCAGCTTCCATCCGTTGGTAGGCTTCGCCGATGGCGGCGATGTCCGCGTCGGTGGCGTACTGCGCAGCAAGGGCGGCGGCAGCGGGTTCGATGATGCTGCGCACGCTGGTCAGCAGGCTGAAGAATTCATTTTGCGGGCTGCTTTGCATCAGCCAGTGCAGCACGTCCGGGTCGAGCATGTGCCATTCCTTGCGCGCCTTGACCACCGTGCCGACCCGCGGCCGGGAATACACCAGGCCCTTGGCGACCAGCACCCGCGTGGCTTCGCGCAATACCGGGCGACTGACCGCGTACTCTTCGCACAACAGCGCTTCGGCGGGCAGTTTGTCGTCGGGCTTGAAGCGTCCGGAGACGATCTGCATGCCCAGTTCCTGGACGATGCGCGAATGCATGCTTTTGCGGTCGGAGGGTTTGCGGTAATCCATGGCGAGCGACGCGATCCTGGGCGGGTGGGGGTGTTGCGCATGATAGCAGGCGTGGAGAAGGTCCTGAATCAGATGAAGAACCAATGTGGGCGAGAGGTTGCTCCTGCAGGGGGCGTGTGGGCCGCCGTGCCTGAAGTTCTCAAGTTACACATCGGCACGTCGGTCACTTGGGTTTCGAGCGTTTTTTGAAAAAAGTTGCCTGGGCGCTGGCGCCTAATTGCAGTGCCTGTCCCTCATGGAGGTTGCTCCCACACAGGACAGGTCTTGATCGAAGCACCCCAACGCAGGAGAGGCATCATGATCGCTGTTAACGCTACATCGTTGAGTCATACAACAGGCGCTATTAAATCGCCCATGGGCTCCGCGCCTCAGCCGTGCACCGCCCTGCACCTGGGGCTTTTGACTACAGGGAACGGGTGTAGCGAAGCAGGTAGCGGCTTTGCTCGGGTCGCCCGCTCGTCCTCCAATCAGCCTGTGGCCTCGCCCTTCGAGACCAGCGCTACCCCGCAGGAAAAGGCGGCGAATTTGTTGCGACGCCACGAGGACTACCAAACCGTAAGAGCCCCCTCCGGCAAGTTTCTGAGCGAACTGCCCCTGGGCGCTCAGGCGAATATCTGCGGGCTCTTGCTCGCGAAGGACACTTTGCATTTTTACGTCGAAGAGTGTCTAAAGACGCAGGGGATGAATACCACAGATTTACACGAGTCCATCGACAGCCTGGTAGAAAAGTTGCTCGTTGCTTCTCCTGCACTCGACGCTGTAAAAGTCGTGCAACGACTCGTCGAAAAAATCCCTCGAGACCGCCACACGCCTCAAACAGTTATTGAGCGGTTCCCGGTCAAAGACTACAAGCGCGCAGCGGAACATCAGCAAGGGGCCTCGTCGCAGACCGCAGGCGGGGAGCAGAGGATGGAGGCCTTGTCTCGTTTACTGCTGTCTTGGGCGCAGCCGATGCATCGCGTCGGGATCAGCGAGCACCACGCTGGCAAAGCCATGGCGGCGCCGCAGATCAGCCAACCGATCCAGGACGTTGTGCATCAGGATTTGGTTGCGCCCGTGCCCGGGCTTTCACCCTTACCGCAGGCCCGTGCCGGGGCACTGACAGACGAAGGTCACCGCAAGACGATTGCCAATCAACTGAGGCCTGCGTTCGGGTTGCCCGGGGTTATGGCAGGCGACCTGCCTGCCACCGCTGATGTTGCCTATGACATGGGTGGTGAAGGTGACGGTTTTCTCGACAGCGTTCAAGCGACGGGGCAGGGTCTGGCGGCGGCACGCTCTGCGCTGACAATTCGCAGATCGCCCCTCGCCGCCCTTATAACGGGAGGTGGCGTTGCGATAACGGGCCTCGCGTATGGGGGATACAAAGCGGTCCAGGCAATGTACCCGCAGCCGGCTCCCGACGCCGCCCTTGATGTTCAGGCACCCATTTTCCTGCCGCTTGAAGGCCGCGAATGCGCTGCCGCTCCAGCCTTGGCATTGGTGCCCCGTGCACAGCAGAGTGGCAGAGGGACTTCGGAGGTGGGCGCGCTCAACCATTTCGTTAGAAGGCCCGCGCCCGGCTACCGGCGCACCGAGAGCGGGGAGGAAGCCTATCGACGCAGCGGGGCTTCGGAGGTGGACGCGCTCAACCAGTTCGATAAAAAGCTCGCGCCCGGCTACCGGCGCACCGAGAGCGGAGAGGAAGCCTACCGACGCAGCGGGACTTCTGAGGTAGATGCGCTCAACCATTTTGTTAGAAGGCCCGTGTCCGGCTACCGAGGCAGCGAGAGCCCGGAGGTGGAAGTGCTCAACCGTCCAGTTAAAAAGCCCGCGCGTCGTGGGGGCTTCGCGAGTACGTTCGGCCCTGCAGTGGGTGGGGAGCTTGGGGGACCCAACCCCGCTTGGTAAATGATAAGCGATGAGTTGGCGAACCACGTGATGCAGGATGACGCCTGCCTTGAAGTTCTCTACATCTGGCGTGTCGATGAGGCACGCAGGTTAAAACTGCACTGAGTGGCGATGATCGGCTGTGTTGGCGGTCCGGGCGGCGACTGTGCCCGGAATTTTCGGTTACACATCCGCAGGTCGTTCACTGGGGTTTCGAGCGTTTTATGAAAAAAGCGGTTTGGGCGCTGACGCTTAATCGCGGCCCTGTCCTGTGCGCAGCTTGCCAGCGCACACGACCGGCATTGATCAAGACACTCTGAGACACGAGAGGCACCATGAACACTGTTAACTCTACACAGTCGAGTCATCCACAGGCCGCTGCCCAGGTACTAGGGTGGCCTGCGCCTGCGCAGAGTACAGCCTTGAGCCTGGGGCTCATGGCCACGGGGAACCGTCTCTGCGGTGAAGGGCTGCCCCGCCGTATGGCTGCCGGTTCGCCCTCCAACCAGCGCCCGGCCCCGGTCGTAGAGAGTAGCCGTACCTTGCCAGCACAGACGCGTGAGCTGTTGCAACGTATTAGCGACTATTTCTCGTGGAAAACAGCAGCCAACGAATTTATCGCCGAATTGACCCAAGACCCGAGGGGGAATACCCGCCGGGATGAGCTCGAAAAGGACCTTTTGATTTACAGCGTCGCCAGGATGCTGACGGAGGCAGGGGTTGATCCCACAGATTTGGCGGCGGCCATCAAAGGTCTGGTAGAAAAGATGCGCAGTGCCTCACCCACGCTGGACTATACGAAAGTGATGCAAGGACTCGTCAACAAAATCCAACAAAGCCACAACACACCTCAACAGGTCATTGAGCAGTTTTCCCTAAAGTCATATGTGCGAGCGGCGTGCCATCAGCAAGGACCTTCGTGTCAGCCCTGGGGCAGGCAGGATGCCATGGTGGCCGCGCTTTATCTGTTCGCCCCTTGCCTGACGAATCAGACCCATAGCGTCGGGACGCATGAGCAGCGTTTTTTCGAGGCCCTGGCGCAGGCGAGTACGCAACCGACGGTGGCCAACGAGCAGGTGGTACGTGATCGATATCCGGCGTTCCACGAAGCGGTGAGTCAGTTCACCCCCATGCTGCCTTTCACCCCACTCGCGACAACCACTATTGAGCAACAGGAACGCGAGATCGTACAGGCCCGGATCGAAGGGATTGCGAACACTCTTTGGAAGCCGCGACAGATCAGCCACCTGGTACCTGCTCTTTCTACACAACCGCTGGAAGATGATTGCTCTGCGGCGCCAGGCCGGACATTTTCAAACCTTCCCCACGCCCACGCCGGGGCGCTGACCAACCAAGGTCGGTCGATCAGGATTGCGAACCATCTGACCCCAGCTTTCGGATTTAGTGGAGCCAATGCTGCTCAATCCTCATCCAACGATCACATCAACATTCCCATCGAAGGCGAAGACCAGACGCTTCTCCAGCCGGCATCGGACGTAGCGCAGGTATTGCTGGCCGCAGTCCCGGCCCGGGTTGTGCAGCGAAGTCGCCTCACTGCTGCCGCAGCGGTGGGTTTTGCCGCGATTACAGGTGCCCTGTATGCCGGTTACCGTTATCTGTCCCCCCACGCCGCCCCACCCGCGCAGCGTTCCATCGTGCCAGTCAGTGACCGTGAGCAGGAAATCCTGGCATTCCTGCAGCAGGCGCCGCATGTACAGGATAACGGGGCCTGGACCTCGAGCCTGGACGCGCTACGCGCCTTGCTCGCGCAGACCCCCGAGCCCTCCCGGATCGAGGCGGCGGCGGCTCTGTTGGACGTGGACCTGGGGCGGGACTGCTCCCTGGTCGCGCAGCAGGCCCCCGCAGGCGCGACACGACAAAGGCGCAGCGTGACGGACGAAGCCGCCGAGGTCATCATTCCTGGCCTGGGAGTGGTGACCGTCAGCGAGGTGGTAATAGCCGTGCAGCATGACCAGCAGCGCGCGCAGTTGGAAGATCAGCTCTTCGTCAATCTGCAACAATACTGGCGCAACGACCCGGAAATGCACTGGCTCGAGAGTCAGCCGCAGAGCGAACAGAAATTATGGATCAGTTATGCCGCCGCCTGCCTTGCCAGTAACCGCGCATTGAGCGACGCGCTGCCCACACCCGCGGGACTCTGGCTTGAGCGTGCGCAGGACTACTGGGCGCAACAAGGCCTGCCCGGTCATCCTTATGAATATGAGATGAGCTTCAATAGCAGCGTGCATGCGGGGCAGCAGCAGGTGCCCATCACCACGCACTTATCGCTGCTGGAGGCCAGCAGGCTCGAGCCTTGGCTTGAGATCAGCAATGTCACGGTCTGGCGCGATGGCCAAGTCTTGACGGCCTCCCGGCAGGATAGCGTCATGGATTTCCAACGGGGTGCAGGCGCCTGGCAGCCGCTGCTTGCTGAAGTGACCGCGCGCCATACCACGCAACGCGCGCAACTCCAGGCGCTGTACAGCCGCAGTCTGGAGGCGGAGCTGCACCGGGATGTGCTGGAAGCCCGGTTCAAGGGAGAGCTATCGGGGCATGGCGCTTATCTCGATGGCGAGCGTATCGTGCTGGACGCCCTTCGCAACGAGCCGGGCGTGCGCACGGGTTTGCTCAGCCTGTCCAAGGGCACCGGCCGACAGGCCGTCTCGGTGAACCTGACGAACTGGTTGGTGTTCGAGCGTGCCGGGGTTCAGGGCGAGAGCGCCGGGGTAGTGCTTTACCGGCCGGACATCCACACCTGGCAGGCGTATAACACCCGCCAGGAACTTTTCCAGGACCTGGATCAGCGTCGCCTGCAACAGCGTCTGCTGGGCGAATTGACTGTCACCACGCAGTCCTCATTCGGTGTTCTGCTCAGAGAAGAAGCGCTGGCGCTGGCAGCACCTGAAGACCGTGCCACCTTACGTCAATTTTTTCAGCAAATCGCCGATAAACCCGCCGTTTGGAGTGAGGCTAGCCTGACGTTCACGCCCTACGCCAAGGGCGACTTTGCGCACAATATCGCTCAATGGGCCAGCGATAAGCTTGCGGTAAACGACCGCCAGCTACGCGAGCAAAAGCAAAGCCCGAGCCTGGCTGCGCGGCAAGCCGAAGCGGTTGCCATCGCAGCGCAGTTGGACGCTTTTAGCGTGCAGCACCTGCCACCTTTGCGCGAGTTTACCCGGCGCCAGGAGAGCGCCAAGCTCACCCGCTTCGTGCACCAGCAAAACCCGCAGGCCAATCAGACACGGGTGGATTCCGACACCGTCTTTATAGACTACAACAGCCGCAATACGACCTGGACCGACTGGGTATTAGAACAATATCGCGGTCATGGCGACATGCCCTTTGATTTTTCCAGCACCAACGTCACCAGCAATAATTTCCAGAAATACGCCACGCTGACCGCCGCCGATCCTGCGCTACAGGCCTCGCTCAACACCCCAGCCGTAAAGCAAAGTGTGGAAGCCAACCTGCGTGCCACCTATGCGGGTGATGACTATATTGCGCACGTGCGTGCACTGCTGGATCCGAACACTGAGCACTACGCTATGTTCCAGCAGCTTCGCGTGGCCGAGCAGATCGCAGGCCTGCGCGTGGCGGTACAAATGGCGCATGACAACAAGGAACTGGCACCGGATCAATCGCTCTGGCTTAAAAGTCTGGTCGACAGACTGCCCGGCTCCTTGGCGGGGACTAAAGAGGAAGTGGGCGAGCTAAGTATTCGTGGAAGGCGCATCCCCGGTATGTGGGTGCTGTCACGACGTTATCAGGGCACGCCGGTCAGGCAAGCCGAGGCTCGGCGGGAGAGTTTCGTTTACATGGCCAGCGCCCCGTGGGGCAAGTCGCTCTGGAAGCTCGATGCCAACTTCATCGCCTGGCTGCGCACCGAGCCGTTGCGCGAAGCGGTAGAGCAACGCGTACTGACCCAAGACCGCACGCTCATTGATGAAGCGTTCAAGAGCATGAGTTCGAACAGTTTTCGCACCGCGGTCAGGCCGCTCAGCCATTTTGCCGTGGCCTGTGATCAACTGATTCTGGACATCATCGACAACACCGCAGAGACCACCACCAGCAAAGCCGAGGTTATCCAAAACGAGATCCTCAAAGGGGCACGCTACGCTGCTAGCGGTGCTTGCCTCATCAGCACCGCCGGTATTGGGGCTGCACCCTGCGCACTGCTCACACTCCCGTTGATGGCAAACGATATAAGCGATGTGGTGCAACTCACACGGCGCGGCGAGACTGGCGAGGCGCTGCTGGTGTCGGCTTTTTTGTGGGCCGACACACTCGATGTCATGCAGGGGTTTAAAGCCGCCCTGGCCGTGGGCAAGGCCAGCCTGGGCATGCGATCCGTCCGGCGTTATGCCGAGGGCCTCACGCCAGGCGGCAGGCCCAATACGCTGTTTTCGCGCCACGACTTAAACCCCACCGATCTGAGCAAGACTAATGCCCCTCGTGCCGAACTCGGCGGCGCCTTCTATCGGCGGGCAGGCAGCGACAAGTGGTACGTCATTGATCGCGAGCTGGGTCAGCAGCGGGTGTTTGAGGTGTATTCCGATAATGGTTGGGGCACGGTGCGCATCCGCGATCCGCAGCGGCCATTGGGGCAGGGGATGCCCATTGTTTGGCGTGACGGGAGCTGGCAGTTCGATCCCGGCGGTTTAATGGGCGGAGCTCCGACTGTCGAACAATACCTTCGCAGACCCGGTATGTCGGAAAGTGAATATAACGTGATGCGTGAACACTTTGAAAAGGACGTCAATGATTTTTTTAGCAAGCCCTATACCTCTACCTCAATACAGCTACCTTCTGTTTCTGCTTCGGAAACCCTTGAAACGTTCTTTCAGAAAATATACAAAACCCACAAGGGCGCGATTATAGGTGAAAATCACCAAGAGTTTGATTTGGTGGTGCTGTATAAAACATTGAAAGAACAGATGGGTAGTTTGCAGAGCAACGGTGTAAAGATTTTATATATGGAACTTCCCGCGGAAGGTCGAGAAGGCCAACATATTTTAAACGCATGGCCTAACGGCAAGGTGGACCTCAAGTATTTGCCAGACCTTGGGTCTAGTACTGCATTGGCTGATATGATTGATGAAGCCCACGCTAAAGGCATCAGAATTATTCCAGCTGACAGTCTGCTGGCGGGTGATTATAATTATGACCTGTCATGCACCGTTGGTATGCTCGCGGATAATGTAGACATGGACATAGCGAAGCTGCGGCGTCTCAGACTTTTCAACTACTCGGCAACCGTACAAATCCAAAGTCTCGGTCCAGACGAAAAATGGCTGATGGTGGTAGGCAGAGCGCATGTTAAAACACACAGAGGTGTTCCTGGCGTAGCCGAGCTTAACGGTGCCGTCGGGATCGAGTTTGAAATTGATCACTCGCTCTATGCCCCTACCATCAGCGGCGCGACACGTTACGGTGATTTTAAACTTTCAGCAGATGATAGATATTCGGTCGGCGTTGATACGGACTACTTTTAGTGCCCTTGGATTTATCGGTAAAAGCCGACTTGCTGCAGACAGTGGGTGAGAATGTGGCCAATGCATGAGCTTTGTGGGGTTGGGGTTGCTTGGGAAGGCGGCCGCCTATCGGGTGGTTGTGTTGGCTGGTAGATAGCTATCGCGGGCAGGCCCGCTCCCACAGTGGCGTGTTGGGTGTGAGGTTGGTGTCGGGCACCAACCCCGTCCGGTGGGCGTTATGAGGCGATCAGTTGGCACAGGACGTAGTGCAGGATACCTCCGGATTTGAAGTATTCCACTTCGTTGAGTGTGTCGATCCGGTACAGGACTTCGATTTTTTCGCGGCTACCGTCTTCTCGGGTGATGGCAGGGTCAGGTTCATTCTTGGGGTCAGTTCGATGCCGGTGAGGCCGAGGATGTCAAGCGTTCCCTTGCCGGTGAGGTTGAGGCTTTGGGATCAAACCCGCCATCACGGCCAGATCTTGAGCGGGTGTATAGAAATTGAGCTGGCCGATGATGTTTTTGCGGCGAATTGAGTCGTGATTCGCCGTAGTTAGAGCTTCGACACGAAGATCTTGAAAGGGCTGAGTGTTATAGCGACTGGCAGGCAGTGATCAAAGCGTCCAGGCCAATAGTGCGGGAGCGGTCATTACCCAAAGCGACCTTGAGTTTGTAGCAGTCATCGAGAAGACTTTGATTCGTTTGCCTAATCTCACACTTTTTGGTCAAAGCATGACCATCCGGGATGGGTGTTTCGGCATAGGGCTTGTAGCGCAAATGTAAAAGACGACGCTCCTTGTCGAGCATCTGTATTTTGTTCCTGGCTTCAAGATGGGCTGGATCTCCCGGAGTTGATTTTTTGATCGCCGGCAGGTCAAAGGAAACAGCGCGTGTGGTCGATCGGTTCACATAGGCAAATCGGTTTGAAGCGCAAAACCTGCGTCTGAGTAAATACATGATTTTTTGCCACAGGTTTTTTTGTTCTCAGAGGCTTTGCCCTTGCTGCTTATGGCGCAGAGGTCGCCTGGAACATTGGCGCTCCACCTCAATGAGTCGGGCCAGCTATCTTTAGCGTGCAGGGCTTCTGGATCCGGAAAAGCGAATGTGCTTGGTATACCAATACGGGCTACAGGCTTCACAGTTGCCATGGTTATGCTCCCTGCTAGATATTCAAACAGAAATGATAATTTTGCCTTTGCGTCGTTGACTTGTGTAAAACGCTCTTTGTTCCAGGGGTAGGCTCAAGAGTTCGATTGTGTGGGGCTATTTGGGTTTTTCAGTTTTGCACGTGGGATTTTCGACGAAACAACAGCGGCCAGTTTTTTCTCATGGTCGTCAAAATTCAGTTTGCGAGCGGCCTCTTTAATGCAAGTGAGTGCGTTATTTATTTCCATGAGTTCGTGTCTGAAATACCAGGGAGAATTGCTTCTGATTGTGGTGTTTGCATCTTCCAGTGCCATCCAGGAGCGATGGATATTTTCGATAAGCGCTTTTTTCAGGTTTCCATTATATGCCTTGTTTTGAAATTTATTATTGGGTTTTTTTAACAGTTTTTCAGTTTTCTCGATAATGAGTATACTCTCCGAACAGATCTGTTTTATCTTCTCGGTTGAGAGAATCCTTTGTTTGTCGCAATAGGCAATAATCATCGTGTCGAGCTCTCGCCTAAAGGACGTGCAATTGTCGATCAATGAACAGAGGCCAATGTCGTAAGTGCGGTCTTTGCCAAAAGCAACTTTCAGGCGTTCAAGCTCTGCTTGAGCCTTTTTAAGGTGATAGAGGTTCCTCTGTAGATCCCGTATAACAGAAGTGCGTTTATTCTCTTTGGCGGGTGCCGCGGAGCTAGACCCGTAGTGGCGTCGTATAACCAGAATGTTCTGGTCAAGCTTGGTTATTTTTTTACTGGCTTTGGTGTGCAATTCATCGCCCGGAAGTGAACGTTTTATGGCACCAGCGTCAAAATAAAAAGTATTGCCATAAAAGTTAAACGCGTGGGGTGTAGTTGGCGACTTGCATTGGAAAAAATGAATAAATTTTTTAAGCAGTGATGTACGTTTGGGGGGCTCAGTCTGCTCGGCTATAGGGCGTAAAGTATGAGCAGTGTCGCTTGTTGATACCAGCGAAGCCCGCACATTATTATTGGGTACCAAGATCGGGATTTCTCGGTTGTCGGCAATGTATCGGGTGGCTGCGCTACCGGAGCTGCAGGCTGCTTGCATTCCCACTGTCATAGTGACTGACTCCATGTGTGAATAAAAACATCAATATCAACGCTGTTTTCGCAGCGCCATGCGTAAAAAAGCTCATCGCCAGGGTCGCTCCTCGCTCAATAGACTCATGCGCAAGAAAATATCAGGGTGCCTTAAGCTGCGCATTCTTGTCAGAGGTTCGCGTCAGGCTGTTCGGGTTTATAAGTGCTTGCCGAACGAAGTGTGACAATTGCTTTAGCTCAAGGTAGCTTCCGCTGGTTGATGGAGTGTTATTTATAGCAAGGGTTGCGATCTTGTCTTTCAGCTGTTGTTCGCTCAGTAGTAGGTCCTGCGTCAATTGTCTTTCTGTGTCGCTTACAGATTCAAAACCCATGCCCCTGGCGGTCCCAGTGTTCGGCGTACTCGCCAGTTCTGCGGCCTTGGCGATCATCTCGTTGCAAGTCTGTTCTATTGGTTTTACGGTTATTTTACCTAAAGGCTGAGCTCCATGGGGTGGAGGACTTTTCTTTATCGGGGTCAGGGCGTTTGAACCATTCCCGGTTGAAAAAGCGCAGGTGGAGAGGTGTTTGTGTGGCGCAACTTGTTGGCTCGAGTCGAGATTGTTCGCGCTATCACGAGTTTTTACATGCGCCACATTTGGTAAGCCCAAGGCGTCCATGTCTACCTGACGACAGGGGGGGACAAAGAGACGGTGTCTGACATCAGGCTAAGGTCTGTTTTTTCAAGTGTTTCATGGGGCCTAATCACAGTAGGCTGAGGGTGTGAAACTTTTTTACCGAGCATGGGTTTCTGGCCTGCTGAAGCAGATTTCCAAGGCGCGATTTTTTTCAGCAGTGATTCGGCTTCTTTCTGTGCAAGATGTTCCTGGCGATCTTGTTGGCGTTTATCGAATTCCAAGTCTTTAAGTGCTGTTTTAATGAAGCCGATATTTTTTATGAGCTGAGGATGAATGCTTTTGTGATGAATGCCAGGGTTATTATTGAGGGTGGTAAGTTGCTCGATCAATTTTTTCTCGCCAGTGGAAAGTTCCTCGGATAGGCTCGTTTTTGCATCGTCTACAGAGGCGAACCCCATGGTTTTTGCCATCCTTGGGCTCGGCTTGTCCACCAGTTTTTCAGTTTTCTTGATCGTTGAGTCGATGTCTTCAAAAGTCTGTTCTATGCGGGCTTGCGAAATGTCCCGGTTATTATGAAAGTTTGTAAGGCGCCCGTTGTCGAGATCTTTTCCAAGAGATTCATACATATCGATCAAGGTATCAAGGCCAATCGCGCTAATGTGTACATCACCCAAGGAATCCTTCATCTTTCTGGCTTCTCCGAAGCAAGACTGTACGGTGTCATAGATCTTGCACATTTCGCCGAACGCCTGCAGCTCTTCACCCTTTTCGGTGAGCTTGCTGTCGAAGTGTTCGAAGTCGGATTGGAGCACGCGACATTTTTCGCGAAGTTTATTTATATTTCCCATGGCCTCAAGGCTGACCGAGTCCCCGGGGTTGATCGTGTTATGGCACTGAGATTGAAACGAGTCGGCCCAAGAGTCGATTTGCCAATATAGGTCGCTCGGTCCAACAGTCGGCTTTTGAGAAGGCTTATGATTTTTTGACCTTTTGCTTTTGCTCGCTTTTGCGTGGCGGCTGCCTTGTCGATCGATGAGAGCGAGTCGCAGACATTGGTGACTGAAGACAACGAGGGCTGCAAAGCTGTTTTAGCGCTGAGGTCTTCATCCGCAGGTCTGTAGGTGCCCGGTATTCCCCTGCTTGCCACATGCGTCATAGTCGCCATAAGTTGCTCGCTCTCATTCAGAAATCAAAAGGCTATGCGCTGGGCAACGAGTTCTCCGACCACGTGATGGAGCGCAAGAATTACCTCTACCTCGCGCACTCGAAATTGCGCAGTTGCAGCTATGGCCCGGAACTTCGGGTCGGTGAACTGCCTCAACACCTGGCAGGCACCAGCCGCATCCTGCGTGATGGCGAGGTGCTGTGGCAGCACGAGTTCCTCAGTGGCGAGGCCAATATGTGCCACAGCCTGGAAAACCTCGAATACCACCATTTCAAGTACAGCCAGTTCCTGCGGCCGGGGGACGTGCACATTCACTTCTTCGGCACCGCGACCCTGTCCTTCGCCGATGGCATCCGCACCCAACCGGGTGATGTGTTTGAAATCAGCCAGGCCGAGTTCGGTGCACCGTTGATCAACGGCATTGCGCCGGTGGCTGCAGCGTTCGAACCCGGCACCGTCGGCACCCTTTAAGGAGATCCGCATGACCCCGATCCTCGGCCACAACTACATCGGCGATCAGCGCAGCGCGGCCGGCGCGGTCAAATTGCAAAGTGTCGACGCCACGACCGGTGAAGCCTTGCCCGGTGACTTCTACCAGGCAACTGCGCAAGAAGTGGACGCCGCCGCCAAGGCTGCTGCCAGCGCGTACCCGGCCTATCGCAGCCTGAGTGCCGAGCGACGAGCGCAGTTTCTGGACGCCATCGCCGATGAACTCGATGCCCTCGGCGATGACTTCGTCGCCGTGGTCTGCCGCGAAACCGCGTTGCCCGCCGGCCGTATCCAGGGTGAGCGAGGTCGCACAAGTGGCCAGATGCGTTTGTTCGCCAAGGTTCTGCGGCGCGGCGATTTCCATGGCGCGCGGATCGATCAGGCCTTGCCCGAGCGTCAACCGCTGCCGCGTCCCGACCTGCGTCAGTACCGCATCGGCCTTGGCCCGGTGGCGGTGTTCGGCGCCAGTAACTTCCCGTTGGCATTCTCTACCGCGGGTGGCGACACCGCCTCGGCGCTGGCCGCCGGTTGCCCGGTGGTGTTCAAGGCGCACAGCGGTCATATGGCGACCGCAGAATGGGTCGCCGATGCAATCATCCGCGCCACCGAAAAAACCGCGATGCCGGCCGGGGTGTTCAACATGATCTACGGCGGCGGGGTCGGCGAAGCACTGGTCAAGCATCCGGCGATCCGGGCGGTAGGCTTTACTGGTTCGCTCAAGGGCGGTCGTGCCTTGTGCGACTTGGCCGCCGCCCGGCCGCAGCCGATTCCGGTGTTCGCCGAGATGTCGAGCATCAACCCGGTGATCGTGTTGCCTCAGGCGCTGGCGGCCCGGGCTGTAACCATCGCCCGTGAGCTGACGGCGTCGGTGGTGCAGGGCTGTGGTCAGTTCTGTACCAGTCCGGGGTTGGTGATCGGCATGCGTTCGCCGCCGTTCAGCGCGTTCATGCAGCAGGTAGCGGGGCTGATCGCTGATCAACCGGCGCAAACCATGCTCAATGCCGGGACGTTGGGTAGCTATGGCAAGGGTTTGCAAAAACTTCTGGCGCATCCGGGTATTGAGCACTTGGCCGGTAGCCCGCAACAAGGCAAGCAGGCGCAGCCACAACTGTTCAAGGCGAATGTGAGTCTGTTGATCGAGGGTGATGAAGCCTTGCAGGAAGAAGTGTTTGGTCCGGCTACAGTGTTCGTCGAGGTCGCGGATCAGGCGCAGCTCAGCGCCGCGTTGAACGGGCTGCACGGGCAACTGACGGCGACGATCATCGGCGAGCCGGCGGACTTTGAACAGTTCGGCGAGTTGACCGCATTGCTGGAGCAGAAGGTCGGGCGAATATTGCTTAACGGCTATCCGACCGGCGTTGAGGTCTGCGACTCGATGGTTCACGGCGGGCCGTATCCGGCGACGTCCGATGCCCGCGGCACCTCGGTCGGCACCTTGGCCATCGACCGCTTCCTGCGCCCGGTGTGCTTCCAGAACTACCCGGACAGCTTGCTGCCAGAGCCCTTGAAAAACGCCAACCCGCTGCGAATCCAGCGACTGGTGGACGGCAAACCATCGCGCGAGGCCCTCTAACGGCCAACCGCAATCCTTGTAGGAGCTGCCGAAGGCTCGGGCCGCGTTCGGACGATCTTTTGACTTTGTTTTTAAGGATCAAGATCAAAAGATCGCAGCCTTCGGCAGCTCCTACAGGGAAGAGCCCTATCATTGGCTCTTTCCAATTGAATGATCGATGACTGCGACTCGATGGTTCACGGCGGGCCGTATCCGGCGACGTCCGATGCCCGCGGCACCTCGGTCGGCACCTTGGCCATCGACCGCTTCCTGCGCCCGGTGTGCTTCCAGAACTACCCGGACAGCTTGCTGCCAGAGCCCTTGAAAAACGCCAACCCGCTGCGAATCCAGCGACTGGTGGACGGCAAACCATCGCGCGAGGCCCTCTAACGGCCAACCGCAATCCTTGTAGGAGCTGCCGAAGGCTCGGGCCGCGTTCGGACGATCTTTTGACTTTGTTTTTAAGGATCAAGATCAAAAGATCGCAGCCTTCGGCAGCTCCTACAGGGAAGAGCCCTAACATTGCTTCTTTCCAATTGAATGATTGATGTCTGCGACTCGATGGTTCACGGTGGGCCGCGTTCGGACGATCTTTTGACTTTGATCCTTAAAAACAAAGTCAAAAGATCGCAGCCTTCGGCAGCTCCTACGGGGAAGAGCAGCTATCATTGGCTCTTTCCAATTGAATGACTGATGACCATGACTGCCGTAACCGATACCTTGCTCAATGCCCTCGAAAACTGCGACATGCTGGAAATCGACGGCTTGCACGCCTCTGATTTCTACCTCGGTGAAGAAGACGACAGTCTGAATATCGAATGCATGGACGGCCGGGCGCTCAAGCATTGGGAATTCAGCAAGGCTCAAATTGAGGCAGCCACCTTTGACCCAACCCTGCAAAGCTGGCTCGTTACCGATGATTCCGGTGAGCATCGGCTGCTGTGCATGAGCGCCTTCGGTGGTGCTGACGACGAGGAAGCAGAGAATGAAGATGCGTAGTTTCTGGCCACTGTTGATGGCGGGCAGTGTCGGCGCCATGGGCGTTCAGGCCGCCACCGTCGACGATTATCAACTGCTGGTCGGCTCTTATACGGCAGGCCAGAGCCAGGGGATTTATCGCCTGAACTTCGACAGTGCCACCGGGCAGATCGACGCCAGGCCACTGCAAGTGGTCAAGAGCGAAAACCCGTCCTGGCTGACCGTGTCCAAGGACCAGCATCACCTGTTTGTGGTCAACGAAAACGGCCCGGGGCAGGCCGACCCGGTCGGGAAGGTCAGCAGCTATGCGATCAATCCCAAGACCCATGAGCTGAGCCTGATCAGTCAGGTCCAGAGCCTGGGCAACGAGCCGACCCATTCGAGCCTCAGCGGCGATGGCACTCACCTGTTCGTCAGCAACTACTCGGTGGTTGAAGATCCGGGCGGCACCCTCGCGGTATTGCCGGTGGGCGCTGATGGCAAGCTCAAGCCGGTGGTGCAGATGAGCAGCCATCCGTCGAGCCGGGTCAACCCGGAGCGGCAGATGTCGGCGCACGTGCATTCGACGATTTCCTCGCCAGACGGCAAGTACGTGTTCTCCAATGACCTGGGGGCGGACAAGATCTTTGTCTACCACTTCAATCCAAAGGCCAACCCGCTACTGCCACTGACGCCAGCGACTCCGGCCTCGGTGCAATTGCCAGCGGGCAGCGGGCCGCGTCATCTGCTGTTCAGCGCCGATGGCAAACACGCCTGGCTGAGCATGGAAATGAGCGCCCAGGTGGCAGTGTTCGATTACCAGGACGGCACGCTCAAGCAAACCCAGATGGTCGATCTGGCGGCGGGGCAACCCACTTCCGACAAGGCTGGCGCGGCGCTTCACGCCTCAGCCGATGGCAAGTTCCTCTACGTCAGCAACCGTGGCACCGCCAACCAGATGCTGGTGTTTGCCATCGACCCGGCGACCGGCCAGCTCAAAGAGCTGCAGCGCCGTTCGGTGGAAGGCGATCACCCGCGCGAATTCAGCCTCGACCCCAGTGGCAAATTCCTCTTGATCGCCAACCAGAAAAGTAACGAGATTGTCGTCGTCGAGCGCGATGCCAAGACCGGTCTGCTCGGCAAAATCGTGCAGAAACTGCCGATGGATGCCCCCAGCGACCTCAAGTTCCTGCTGCGTCAATAGGCCGCAGGCCCCGGTTGATGGGGCCTGCACCCTTCTATTAATGAGACTGATATCGGCTAATGCTACAAAGCATTTCAAGGCGCGGACCCTCGGGGAGTAAGTTTGCTTCACGGCCTGACCAGGCAAGCAAGCCAACTGACTCCGAGGAATACCATCATGAACTTCAATCTCTTCTCCATCATCGCTGCATCCGCTATCTCTGCCACCGTTGCCCTGCCAGCCAGTGCCAACGTTGAAATCAACAGCAAAAAATCCCACACCCAGAGCTACACCCAGAAATACCTGCAACAAAGCGCCAACTTCTACGCCGCGCTGGATCACAAAACCCAAGCCTGAAATCTGCAAACTTCATCGCGCTCCCTGGTAGGAGCTGCCGAAGGCTGCGATCTTTTGATCTTGATCTTAAAAATCAAAGTCAAAAGATCGCAGCCTTCGGCAGCTCCTACTTGTGTATAGGTTTTAACCAGCGTCGAGATAGGCGGGCTTAATGATCAACCAAGCTGATGGTCACTATGGAAAACCCTGAGTGGTTGGCCCGGGTTTTTGATCGATCCTGTGGGCACTGAAACATGCCCACGGAGAACACCATGGCCAGCGCAATCCTCACTTCTGCCAAACACGGCGCCTATGTGGCCATCGGTCTTTACGTGGCCATGGTGCTGGTTGTCAGCCTCTCGGCTCAATCGCAACAAGACCTTAAGGCGCCGATCCAAGTCGCCTATCCCGCCATCCAGTTCGAACACCGCGCGCTACAGAATGCGGTGGTCGATCACGGCGATGTGTTGGGAGCGGTCGGCGCATGAAAGGACGCAAACTCTGGGTCGTCGCCTTCCTGGCGTTCATGACCAATGGCGCTTCACTGTTGGGAGTCGGGCAGGGCTCGGCGGGGGCGGTGGCGCGTTCAATCGAATGCAACCACGCCATCGCCCACAATATTCAGGCTGCCAAGGGCTTGGGGCTGCTGGTGGGGAATCCGCCGCAGAAAGTCCGCGCCGAGTTCCTCGGACCGTTCCAGGTCGATTGCTCGGCGCTGGGGATGTGCTCGGTGTTGGCCTGATACACCGAACCCTGTGTAGGAGCTGCCGAAGGCTGCGATCTTTTGATCTTGATCTTGATCTTGAAAAGCAAAATCAAAAGATCGTCCGAACGCGGCCCGAACCTTCGGCAGCTCCTACGGATGGCTCACTTCTTCATGTTTGCGGTGAACAGCTCTGAATCGATGAAACGCTGCAGCCACGCCTGTAACCGTACATACGGCGTCTGCGCGAACCATTCCCGATCCACGTGCGCAAACTGTCGCACGAACGGCATCAGCGCCACATCCGCCAGACACGGATGGTTGGCCAGCAAGTAGTCGTTGCGCCCCAGCATCTCCTCGAGCTGGCTCAAGAATTTCTCACCCTCGGCCCGGTAAAATTCCATGGGCTGCTCGGGATAGCGCTCGGCGTACTTGTAGTGATTCAGATGAACCTTGAACACCTGATCGTTGCCCACGATCAGTTTGTCCATCCACAACGCCGCAAACGAATCATCCTTGAGCAGCCAATCCTGCGGATCGTTTTGTGCCAGCGCCCAGCGCATGATCTCCAGGCTTTCATCGATCACCCGGCCATCAACGTCGAGCACCGGCACCGTGCCTTTGCTCGACAGTGCGAGCATCTGCGCAGGTTTGGCCTTCAGGCTGACTTCGACAACCTGCACCTCAACCCCTGAGTAATGCAGGGCCATGCGCGCACGCATGGCGTAGGGGCAGCGGCGGAAGGAATAGAGCGTGGTCATTTCACCTCCAGGGTGCTCAGGCCATTGCCTTGGCGGCGGACCTGAATCTGCACCGGAATCCGCTCATGCATTTCCTGCACGTGAGAGATCACCGCAACCTTGCGTCCTTGCGCCTGCAGGCCGTCGAGGGCGTCCATGGCCAGTTGCAGGGATTCCGGGTCGAGGCTGCCGAAGCCTTCGTCGATAAACAGTGATTCGATTTTCAACGTGCTTGAGGCCATCGACGCCAGGCCGAGCGCCAATGCCAGCGACACCAGGAACGTTTCGCCGCCGGACAACGAATGCACCGAGCGCAGTTCGTCGCCCATCTCGGTGTCCATCACCAACAAACCGAGCATGCTGCCGCCGCGTTTCAGGCGATAGCGCCGCACCAGCTGCCGTAACTGCACGTTAGCGTGATGCACCAGCAGGTCGAGGTTGTAGGCCTGGGCGATCTTGCGGAACTTATCGCCAGTGGCCGAACCGATCAAGGCATCCAGGCGTGCCCAGCGCTGAAACTCGGTGTAGGCGTCGGCGATTTGCTGTGCCAGGGCCTGATTGGCGTTCTGCCGGCGCTGATCCTCGGCTTGTTCAGCCCGCAGTTCGGCGCAACGATGTTCGCTGGCGGCAAACAGGTTTTGCAGTTCCGTCAACGCGGAGGCCAGTTGTTCGGCGTCGAGGTTGCCGTTGTGTTGGGCTTGATGCTTGAGCAGACGCTCGTCGCGTTCCTGCAACAATACCTTGGCCTGCTGGATGGCTTTTTCGCTGTGCTGCAATTGCTGGCGCAGCTCGCTGACCTGTTGCTCGTCAACACTGAGTAATGCTTCCAGCCCACCGTCGTCCAGCTCCGGATGCAACGCACGCCAGTCGGCAATCCGGGTGCTCAACTCGCGGTCTTCAGCCTCCAGGGCTTGTGAACGTTCTTGCTGCGCCTTGAGTTCAGCGGCCAGTTGCACCAACCGTGTGCGTACGGTTTGCAGTTCCTGATTGGCCGTCGCTTCGGCATGACGCGCCTGTTCGACGGCTTGGTCGAGTTGCTGCTGCCACTGTTCGGCGCTCGTATGTTTGCCGAGTAATTGCCCCAGTTTCTGCTGGCAAACCTGTTGTTGCTCAGCCTGCACCGTGAACTGCTGTTTGGCGGTGTCCAGTTGCTGGGCGCGAGTCAGTTGACGGTCCTGCTCCTTCTCCAGTGTCTGTTGGCGCTGTTGCTGTTCGCTGTGTTCATCACGCTGCTGATCAAGTTGTTGCAGACGCTGGGCGATCTGCCGGTCGAGCTGCATGAACGTCGCGGCCGGTTCGTTACGCAACGCTTCCAGGGTATCGGTCGCCAGCAACGTGCTGAACGCCGTCAGTTCTTCGTCCAGGCGTTGGCGATCACCGCTCAACGCCTGCTGCTGATGGCTCAGGTGCTGGGTCGCTTGCTGGCTCGCCGTTTCGGCGCTGCGCAGTTGCTGGGCCAGCCGCGCAGCATCCTGTTGCAGGGTGAGCAGGGCGGTTTGGCGTTGCTCGTCCTGGCTGATGCTCTGGTTCAACTGACTGTTTTGTTGCGTGAGCCAGGCATCGCGCCTGGCGAGGTCCTGATTCAGCAACTGAGCCGACAGCGGATGCGCTTCGAGACTCGGCGCCAGGCTCTGTTGCTGGGTGGCGAGGTGTTCCTGCTGTTGCAGCAACTCCTTTTGCTGCGCAATCAAACCGCCGACTTCGGCCCGCAGATCAGTGAGTTTTTCCTTCAGCAGGTCAACGGCTTGCTGGGCGTTGGCCTGTTCGCTTTCGTCATGCCGGCCGAGGCTTTGCAACAATGCTTCAGGCTGGTGATAAGGATGATCCGGGCTGCCGCAAACCGGGCACGGCTGATCGTCCTGCAACTGTGCGCGCAGTTCCTCGACGCTTTCGCTGCGGGCCAGGCGTTGGCGCTCCAGCAGCTCCCGGGTGACGGTCAGGGTCTGCTCGGCGACGGTCAGTTCGGCCTTGGTTTTCACCCCGTCCTGGGTAAGACGCTCGCGCTCTTGCTGGGCTGCGAGCTGACGCTGCTGAAGCTCGGTGCCACGTTTATCCAGTTCCTGCTGACTGGCCCACAGCCGCGTCAGTTCTTCGAACGCTCGCAACTGCTTGCGGTTGTCCTGCAACAGCGTGCTCAGCAGTTGAATCTGTTCGGCCACGGCTTCGGGTTCGGCGCCGGCCTCTTTGTAGAGCACTTCCACATTCTGCTTTTGCGCGGCCAGTTCTTCGGCGGCGCGAGTGGCGCCCTGTTCCAAAGCAGCCAGTTCGGCCTGGCCTTTGTTCAGGCGATTTCCGATCAGCATCAACTGTTGCAGGCGATCGCGGTAAGCGTTCCAGGCCTCGCTCAATGGCGCCAGGTGAACGCTTTGCTCAAGCTCGGCGGCGATGCGCTGTAAACGTTCGGTGACCTGTTGTTGCTGATCGAGCAAACCTTGAATCGTGCTTTGGCCCTGGGTGCAGGCCAGTTCAGCCTGCTGCTTGAGGTCGGCACTCAGGCTTGCCTCACGTCCCAGACGGGCGAGGGTGCTTTGCTCTTCAAAGGCTTGGCGCAGCAACGGCGCACCGGCGCTGTGCTGGTTTTGCGCTTCGGTCAATGCGGTGTGGGCGCCGCTCAGGCTTTGTTCAAGTTGAGTCTGGCGTTCGCTCAGTTCTTGTTGCTGTTGCGTGTGTTGTTGAATCTGCGCCGCCAGCGGTGTGAGCTGCGCGGTGAGTTCAGCCTTGCGCGCAAATTGATGCCGCTGCGGCGCCAGTTGCTCCAGGCGTGTCAGCTTCAGCCGTTCGCCGGCCAGACTTTCCCAGTGCTGCTGGGCGGATTGCAGTTGTTCGGTGGCGCTCTGTTGTTCGTCCTGCAATTGGCGCAGGTCTTTGAGCCAGGTGTGTTGCTGCTCAAGCTGCTTGAGTTGCGCCTGCTGGGTCTTGAGTTGCTGCCGGGCTTCGTTGAAGCGTTCATCCAGTTCGGCGCGTGCTTCGGGGGACAACGGCGTGACGCCGGTGGCCTGGTCCTGCAACAGCTTGTGGGCTTCGCGAGCCTCTTTGGTCTTGTCGAACGCCCGCCGACCCAAACGGGTATAGAGCGCGGTGTCGGTGAGTTTTTCCAGCAGTTCGCTGCGGTCGTTGTCGTCGGCCTTGAGGAAGGCGCTGAACTCACTCTGGGCCAGCAGCACGGCGCGGGTGAACTGTTCGAAGTTCAGGCCCAGTACGGCTTCAAGCTGGGTTTTGAATTCTGTTTTCTGACTCGCCAGCAATTGATCCTGATCGATGTCCCGCAAACTCTGACGACTTGTTTGCAGCTTGCCACCGGCCTTCTCTCGAGCGCGATTGGCTTCCCAGCGCGCTCGATAGCGACGGCCATCGATGCCAACGAAATCCACTTCTGCATAGCCTTCGCCAGTGCCGCGGCGTAACAGCGTTCGCGCGTCGCCAGTGCCGATTTCCCCCTCGGCATCCGGGACCTTGGCAGTCGACTGAGCATTTATCAAGCGCGGCACGGTGCCAAACAACGCCAGGCACAATGCATCGAGCAAGGTACTTTTGCCGGCGCCGGTCGGCCCGGTGATGGCGAACAATCCAGCGCTGGCCAAGGGCTCGGCGGTGAAGTCGATTTCAAACGGCCCGGCCAGCGAGGCAAGGTTTTTCAGGCGGATCGCGAGGATCTTCATGGCTGTTCGCTCTCCATCTGCACGTCTTGCAACAGCTCGGCAAAGTCCTTGAGGGTTTGTTCATCGACCTCGCTGCCGTAGTTGTCCTGCCAGGCGCGGCTGAACAGCTCCTGAGGCGAAAGTTGATCGAGTTCGATCAGCGTGGTGCCGTCATCGGCGCCCTCTTTACCGCCGTTGCCGGCGTATTCGGCAGCAATTCGAACCAGTCGCACAGCCTTGCCTTGCAGGGCGGTTTCAACCTTGTGGCGCAGATCCGGTTGCGGTTCGTCGAGGCGCACCCGCACTTCCAGCCACGGCTGGCGCTGAATATCTTCCAGCAGGTCGATGTTCGGCAACTCGGCCAGTTTCAGCAGGATTTGCGCCAGCGGCGCAGGGCCGACCCGTTGCAGGTCGACCGCGCGCGGGATCAGTTTCGGTTCGACGCTGACCAGGGTTTCGCCATCGAGGGTGATGTCGAGAATCTGATGCGGATAGTTGATCTCGGAGAATGACAACGGAATCGGCGAACCGCTGTAGCGGATGCGTTCTTCGCCGTTGACCTTCTGCGGCTTGTGCAAGTGCCCGAGGGCGACATAGCTGATGCTCGGGCCGAACAGGCTGGCGGGCAGGGCTTCGGCGTTGCCGATGATCAGGCTGCGCTCGGAATCTTCCGACACCGAACCGCCGGCCATGTGCGCATGGCTGATGGCGATCAAGGCCTGGCCCGGCTGGCGCTTGGCGTTCGCCGCCTCGATCAGCCATTCATGCACCTGGCCGATACCGCGCAAGTAGTTGTCGCCCAAATGCGCGCCGGTCACTTCGGCAGGCCGCAGGAACGGCAGCGCCAGGCACCAGCCGGTAATCTCGCCAGAGGCATCGGGCAGCGGCAGCAGCAGGCGCTCGGCGTCGAGTTGACCGTCATCGAGCCACAACACCCGGCCCAACGCGTGAGTGCGCAGACGCCGCATCAACGGCGCGGGCAGTTCAATCCGCGAACCGGAATCGTGGTTGCCGGCGATCATCACGATGGTCAGCAACGGCTGCTGTTCGTGGGCGCTGACGATAAAGTCGTAGAGGCGTTCCTGGGCGGTGACCGGCGGGTTGACCGTGTCAAAGATATCGCCGGCGATCAGCAGCACATCGGGCTGGTCCAGCTTCAGTTGGCGCAACAGCCATTCAAGGAAACAACCGTGCTCGAAATCGCGGTCCTGGCCGTGCAGGTTCTGCCCAAGGTGCCAGTCGGAGGTGTGGAACAGACGCAAGGCGTACTCCGTAGGAAATAAGGTGATGGCCGCGTGGGAAATGATGGCGGCTAAAGGGCAGGGAGTTTACTGGCAAAAGGCGAGGAATGCAGAAGGGCAGAAAAGATCGTTCGAAGGCGGCCCCGACCTTCGGCCGCTCCACAGGGGAGGGGGTTGACCCTGAGGGGCTGCCGAACGCCGTGATTGGTCGAGGTTTGCGGTTTTTTTGCCGGGCCCGGGCGGCGATTCTGTTTCGCTGCGTTTGGGCCTGGGATCATTTACGCATGAACACCGCGCCCACCAGCGAGGCAAGGAGGGCAAGCAGAGCGCCCGCTAAAAAGGCCATGCCATAACCGCCGCTCAACGCATCAAGCGGTGCAAGTCCGGTATCTGCAAGGTAGTCACGATGATAGGACGCCAGACTGCTGATAAGGGCGAGACCCAACGCACCGCCCATCATGAAGGATGTGTTGACGATACCTGAGGCGAGGCCGGACTCACTGGGGTCCACATCGTTCATGGCGGCCACCAGCACCGGGTTGAATGCCATCCCGGCGCCCAGTCCCAGCAACAGCATGCCCGGCAGGACGTCAAACAGAAAGTCACCGTTTGCCGGTGCCCTGGACAGCAGCAGCAGGCCGGCGGCGGCCAGCGCGAGGCCCAGGACCAGCGGCGGCTTGATGCCGTATCGAATGATCAGCCGCGGCGACAGGCTCAACGAACACACGGCCATCACCAGGTTGGCGGGCAAAAAGGCCAGTCCCACTTCGAGCGGGCTATAGCCCAGAACCTGTTGCAGGTAGAGGGCGCACAGAAAAAACCAGGCGAACATCGACGTTGCCCAGAGGATACCGATCAGGTTGGCCGTGCTCAGGTTTCGCAAGCGGAACAGGCGCAGCGGTACCAAAGGCGCCTTCACGCGAACTTCTATGGCTAAAAACAGCACGAACAACAAGGCCGCCAGTGCCAGCAAGCCAAGCGTCCGGGTGGATCCCCAGCCGGCGTGATTGCCATTCATTATCGCGTACACCGCCAGCATCAGTGCGGCAATGATCGTGATGGCGCCGGCCACATCGAGCGAGCCTCTGTTGATTTTTTCGGCCGGCGGCAGTAAGCGGTGGGTCAGGCCGAGAACGATGATCCCCAGAGGCAGGTTAACCAGGAAAATCGAATGCCAGTCATAGGTGTTGGTCAGGACGCCGCCCAACAACACACCGATGCTGCCGCCGCCAGCACACACGAAGCTGTAGGCGCCGATGGCTTTCGCACGCTCGATCGGGTCGGTGAACAAATGAATGATCAGCGACAGCGCCGTGGCGGTGACCAGTGCGCCGCCGAGCCCCTGCAAACCCCGCGCGGCTACAAGGGTCCATTGCGTCGAGGCCAGGCCGCAGGCCAGTGATGCCAGGGTGAAGAGGGTGACCCCGGCGATAAAAAGATTGCGCTGCCCATACAAGTCGCCCAAACGACCGCCCAGCAGCAGGAAACCTCCAAACGTCAGCAAATACGCATTGATGATCCAGGCCAGCGAACCATCGCTGAAGCCCAGTTCCAGTTTGATCGAGGGCAGCGCGACGTTAACGATCGTGGTGTCCAGCACAATCATCAATGTGGCCAGGCAGACAATCATTAATGCTTGCCAGCGTTTCTCGCGATAAGCGTCCTGCTCCAGGCTCAGCGGCAGTGAGCGTGTGCTTATATCATCCATAAAAATATATCCATGTAGGAAGTTGCTTGAGTGGTAAGTCTTCGAAGTACCGGATTCATTGGCTGATGTAGGAATTTGGTGAAGGTTTTGTCAGTCGTATATCGCGATATTTAAACAGATTACACGTGCGGAAAAGTGGTTCCGCAGTGAATGTAGCCCAATATTTGATATTTGCAAGTCGGGTTGCTTCCTGCGATTTTGGTGTTGTAGGCTCATCGCCAATAGTTGATGTTTTGCAAAGGATTTCAGTTCGCTTTATCGCCGCAACGTATTGTATTTGAATGTGTTTTTAGAATTTATGGACTAGGCGTTTAATAAGGCGTCGAAGAATGGCCGGGAGGGCCGATATACAATGCACAGGCTCGCGAGTTGCCATGAAGAACTTATATTCGACCGAATCGAGAAGAATCGGGATGATCCCGGTTGCAGGCTGTCATATGGCTTTCTACTTCATGGCGATATAGTGGCAAGTGTGTTGGGTGATGCGCTGTATACTTTGATATGTCGCGATTACCGAACGGCCTTGAGTACATTTGTTAGAAGAGAATCCGGTCTTCACGTTTATCCGGCGGCGATGCCGGAAAATGTACTGGAATATGTAGAAAGTGCCCTCCACAGTGACGCCGTTCTTTTGCCTGCTTCTGCGGTTTCGCTCCCGCAAAACCGACTGTTTTGCTTCACCCTGACGAAGCACTCGGAGCATCTCCACCATCTTCGATTGACCTTCAGCCATCTGATTTTCGACGGGCAGTGCTATCGGATATTTTGTACGATGCTGACTCGACTTTACGGACAGGCGCGTGTCCGGCCCGACCCGGTCGATGAGGCTCAACGTACCCGTTGTCTTGCGCCTGAGGCGACGGCCCTTCAATCGGCCGACTCGGTCGCTTTCTGGAAGGACCGGCTGAGCCGATACCCTCTAGGCCAGACGTTGTCGTTTCTCAAGACGCCGCATCGAGGCGAATCCCCCTTCCTGACGGTCAGACGCTCGCTGGGCGGCTCGGACTATGCGGCCCTCCAGGCCTTTGTCGCCGCGTCGAACAGTACGTTGTTCAGGTTGATCGTGGCCGCGACAGCCATAACCATCGCCCGCTACAGCAATGATCAGGACCTTGAAGGGCTCTGCATTGCGCATACGCTCGACACTCGACAGCAGCCTGGTGCGCCGGGATGCTTCACCAGCCTGGTGCCCTTGTGGATTGCGCACCACCCGGATTGGTCGCCTCGACAGTACCTGAGCCACGTGGATCAGGAGCGCCGAGCGGTCAGGCCGCATCAACAGCTTGCGCCCCAGAGGCTGCTGGGGCTGGCGGATGAGCGACTGAATCGCAATCGTCCGGTCCTGAACGTCGTGGTCAATCAGTCCGAGGGGCTGTTGCCAAGCGTCTGCCCTGAGCTGGAAGGGCTCAAGGTCGAATTGATCGAAACGCCATCGACTGGGGGGCCCTATGACCTGGGGTGAATTTCCATCACGATGCCAAGGGGTTGTCCCTGAGTGTCGACATTCCCCGCAGCCTTGCGACCGATGCCCTGGTCAATCAGTGGGCCGATAACCTCATGCAGGTGTTGAATCGCTTCGTGAGTGACGGCGATACGGCCATCGACGCCATCGAGTTTGCCCAGCCCTTGCGCCCGGCGGCCTGCGGCGATGCAATGACGTTGACCAGGGCCGACAGTGTGGTTGCACGCGTGCATGAACAGGTGCAATTGCGCCCGGAAAAAATCGCCGTGCAGTCGCCGCAACAGGTGCTGACGTATGCTCAATTGTCGGACCAGGCCCTGTATCTGGCCCGGCAGATTCAAGCGGTGGTCGAGGGCGCTGCGCTGCAGCACGGTATCGGCCTGATGCTGGGACGCTCCTCCTGGCTGCCGGTGTCGATACTCGCCGCATTGAAGCTTCAGGTCCCGTTCATCCCCCTGGACAGCGCACTGCCGGAACAACGGCTGGATGCGATCCTGGTCACGACGCGATTGGCGGTTGTGCTTAGCGACGGACAGGCGGATGTCGCGGGTTTACAGGCGCGTCATCCCGACGTGCGGGTGATCGAGTTGCCGCACGCCGCCACGCTGCTGTCGAGTGTCAGTGAGGAACCGCTTCGGGAGCATGGCTGCGATCAGGCCTACATCCTGTTCACCTCGGGCTCGACCGGTGTGCCCAAGGGTGTTGCACCCACCCGGGACAACCTGTCGAATTTTCTGATGGCCATGACGTTTGAACCGGGGTTCTGTGAGGAAGACCATTTCCTTGCATTGACGCCCATCAGTTTCGATATCTCGATCCTCGAACTGCTGCAGCCACTGGTCGTCGGCGGCACACTGGAAATTGTCGATGATGAGACTCGGCGCTCGGCGACGGCACTCGCCCGGCACATCAATGACTCGGCGGCCACGGTGATCCAGGCCACTCCCGCCTCCTGGCGATTGCTCAAGAATGCCCGATGGTCCTGTCCCCGCAGGCTGACGATTGTTTGCGGTGGGGAAGCGTTGACGGCTGATATCGCGCAGTTCCTGCTCCGGGACCGGCACCTGCTGTACAACGTCTATGGTCCTACGGAGGCAACGATCTGGGCTTCCTGCGCGCGCATCGAAGATCCCGATCTCATTTACCTCGGCCGCCCGGTACTCAACAGTCGCTTCTACGTCGTTGACGAACACCTGCGAACCGTCGCCAACGGCCAGACAGGAGAATTGCTGATCAGCGGTGCCTGCGTGGCGCCGGGTTACTTGAATGTCGACAGCCGCAACGCGTTCATCGATGTGCCCGGCATACAGGGCAAGGTCTACCGTACCGGCGATCGGGTCAGACATTTCGGCGAGGGGCAGTTGGCGTATCTGGGGCGGGCCGATAGCCAGCTCAAAATCAATGGTCATCGGATCGAACTTGACGAAATCAACCTGCGTCTCGCGGCGTTGCTGGGGCCGGTGGAGGTGTTCACGGTCGTGCGTTCCGGCACCGTCCCTCACTTGTGCAGCTTTTACTGGTCCGGGCAGGGCGATGCAGTGGATGAGCCGCGCGTCCTGGCTGACCTGAAAAAAGTCGTGCCGCTTTACATGGTCCCGGCCGCTCTGTTGCGCCTGGAGGAGATCCCGCTGACCACGAGTGGCAAAGTCGATTTGCGGCGCCTGGCCAGCGAACCGCTGGCGTTGCTGAGCCTCCTGCCCACTGGCGCCGTCACGCCTGTTTCAGTGCTGGGGTCATCAACCTGCGAATCTGAGGGCCGCGAGGCCAAAGTGCGGGCCATCATCCTTTCTTGCCTGGGGGTGGATGTCCACGATCGACAACTGCCGCTGGGATGGCTGGGGCTGAACTCGATTTCCTACAACCTGTTGTCGCAGGCGCTGTTCGATGAGCTGGGGGTGAGTGTCGCCCCGCATCGTTTCTATGCCCTCAACACGCTGGCCGCCATCAGCGAAGAGCTGGCGGACCGCCAGCCGCGAAACAGTGATGGCGACCGCCAGCAGGCGCGTGAGACGCCGCAGCCAGCGGCCCTGACTGAACAGGACGATCAGATCGCGATCATCGGTTATTCCGTATTGATGCCTGAAGACCTTGAGGCACCGGGGTTCTGGCAGGCGTTGCTGGATAATCGAAGCCTGATCTCCAGTACCTCGCGTCCCGGTTTTACCGCGCCGCTTCAGGCCGGGTTCCTGAACAACATCAAGGCATTCGATGCCCGGCTGTTTTCCATTTCACCGCTGGAAGCCAACTACATGGATCCGCGTCAGCGCCTGCTCTTGCAGACGACCTGGCGCACACTCGAAGACGCCGGCTATGCGCCGCAAGCCCTGGCCGGCAGTCGAACCGGCTGCTATATCGCAGGAACAGGCGCCGACTACGCCACGCTGCAGGCCAGGTTCTCCACGTCACCGACTCCGTACACCTTGCCCGGCAACTCGTTGAGTATCCTGGCCAATCGTCTGTCGAGTTTTTTTGATTGGCGCGGCCCGTCCTTCACCTTGGATACCGCCTGCTCAGGTTCGTTGAGCGCACTGGTCAAGGCGTGCCAGGATCTGGCTTCGGGTGTGTGTGAAGTCGCGCTGGCGGGCGGCATCAACCTGATTGCCGATGATCAGATTTCCCTGGGGCTGCAGGCCGGCAACTTCATGTCGCCGCGGTTTCGTTGTGCCAGTTTCGATGAGTCTGCCGACGGCTATGTCCGCGCAGAAGGCGTGGGCTGTTTCTTGCTTAAACCCTTGCGCCAGGCCCGGCAGGATGGGGATGCCATTCATGGTGTGATACTGGCACACGGTGAAAACCATGGCGGGCGGGCCAACTCCCTGACCGCGCCTAACCCGGCGGCTCAGGCAGCGCTGTTGACCCGTGTCTACAGTCCCGGCCTCGCCGCGCAGGTCAGTTACATCGAAACCCACGGCACCGGCACCTTGTTGGGCGATCCGATCGAAATTGATGCGCTCAAGGCCGCCTGGCGCGAACTGTGCCCGAACCAGCCCGAGCAGTCGGTCTGGCTGGGGGCCGTAAAGTCCAATATCGGTCATCTGGAGCCGGCCGCCGGAGCCGCGTCGCTGGCCAAGGTGCTGCTGGCCATGCAACACAGCACCCTGACGGCGAACCATCACTTCAGCCGGTTGAATCCACTGATCAACCTTGAGCAGTCGCCATTCTCGATCCTTACCCAAACACGGCCGTGGCCTTCGCCGCAGGTGGCGGGTATCAGTTCGTTCGGTTTCGGTGGCGCCAATGCTCATTTGGTCGTTGGCCAGGCGCCGCACCGTGAGCGATGTGCCAATCTTCACACCTGTTATCTGGTGACGTTGTCCGCTGCCAGCGACAAAGCCTTGCAGGCCATGCGTGAACAGCTCAAGGACTTTTTGACCGACACATTGCAGACCGATCCGTCGCGCCTCGACCTGGAGCAGGTTGCCTACACGTGTAACAGCGGTCGTGCCCAGGCGGAATTCAGATTGGCCTGGGTGGCCAGCAGTCTCGCCGATCTGGTGCAGCAACTGGCACTGCCGTCGGCCTCATGGCGTGCGGCCGCTCAAGCCAATGGCGACGTTGCTGCATCGCTGCTCGCAGACTTGCCCCGGCACGAAGCGTTGTCAGCCCTTAGAGAATGCTTCTTGCAGGGCGAGACACTGGATTGGGCGAGCTTACATCGGGGCGAAAGCGGTCAACGAGTACATCTGCCGACTTATCGCTTCGACGAGCGCGACTACTGGTTTGACCAGGTACGCCCAAACCGTGCCGCGCAGGAATCGGCCAGATGATCGGGGAGGGTATTTTTGCCCCTTTCATTCAGGCCCGGGGCCACGCTGCGACACTCTGCGTGCCGCCCCATCATCCATGCTTTTGCGATCATCAGGTGCGCTCGATACCGGTCTTGCCCGGCGTGAGTTATCTGGAGCTGGTCTTGAATGCCGCGAAGCTGCTCTTTCCGCACTTCACGACAAGCACGCTGGAAGACTGTCTGTGGTTGCGGCCGTTTCTTGGCAACGTCCCGTCCCCGCGACTGAACATCGAGTTCAAGCCGGTCGGTGATGAGCGTCTGGCGTTTACCGTGGGTGACCAGGAACATACCTATGCTCTGGGCTGCCTCTGCGCCGAGCCCGCAAAAACGGACGTTCCTGCGCAGGGGCAACGTATTCGCGAGCAATTGGGGCTGCACTTCAGCCGGTATTTCAATCATCAGCAGGTGTACGCCGAGTTCACCGGCATGGGGATCGACTACGGCCCGTTCTTCAAAAAAATCAGTGAAGTGCGCATCCATGAGCAACAGTCCCTGGCGTTGCTTTCAAGGCAGGCCGGCGCCGGATTTTGCTTCAGTAATCTACTGGACTGCGCGTTTCAATCGGGCATGGCCATTTCCATTGGCACCGAGCGCGGCAGCCTGATGCCGTTCTCGCTGGGCACGCTGGTGCTGCATGCCCCCATCGACTTCAGCCACACGAATGAATACTGGGTCACCACCCAGAAAAACACTGAGTTTCGAACCGACATTTGCGTGCTCAGCCATGACGGCAGACCGCTGATATCGGTTCGCGACCTGGGCGTCAAGCCGTCTCTTCTGTAAAGCGCAGATCATATTCATATGGAGGTGAAACATGAGCCAGCCCGTTCTCCCGTTCTCCCAGGTTGCATCATTGGTATACGCACCTCGGTGGCAGTGTTCGAAGCTTGCGCCCGACAGTCGCGCCTGCATCGAGCGTGACATTCTGGTCGTGGTTCCGGCCAGGCAGGTCACTACTGTCGAAGCGCTCAAGCGATGGTTGCCCGATGCGCAGTCACTGCTGCTCAATGCCGAAAACGTCGAGCGGATAGGGCACTTGGTCGAGAGCGGTGCGGTTTCGCGCATTGTTTTCATGTCGGTCACGCCTTGGCGCGATGGCATCGATGATCAGGCGATAAAAGTCTTTCTGCAGATGAACAAGCGGCTGGCCAAACTGGCGCATGTGCGGCTGGATATCGTGACGGTCAAGTCGATCGTTTCACCGGCTGCCGAAGCACCGACCCATCCGGTCGACAGTGTCTACATCGGTCTGGGGCAGACAGCGGCCAAGGAGTTTGGTGGCTGGGACGTGCGCTGTTTTTCGTTGGCGGCGTTCACCCAGGAGCATTTCCGGGCGGCCTTGCAGGGGCAATTCCCGGTCGAGAGCGGCCAACCGATTACCCTTGATGACCAACAGTGGTGGACACAGACCCTGGCCGCTCAGTCACTGGCGCCGGTCGATACAGCCACGGGCTTTAAACAAGGCGGCACCTACCTGATATTCGGCGCTACCGGTGGTCTGGGAAGTATGCTGGCTCATTATCTGGCCAGTCGTTATCAGGCCTGTCTGATTCTCGTCGGCCGTCGCGCCAGCGCCGATGAACTGCTCGCTGATCTGCGGCCCTTGGCCGCCAGCGTGGTGTATGAGCAGGCTGACCTGGCCGATGCGGCCGCGGTCGCGGCACTGTTGGCGCGTTATCCTGAAATAGACGGGATCATTCATTCAGCGCTGGTGCTCGATGATGCGGTGCTGAGCAACATGACCGAGCAGGCGTTGATGCGTGTGCTGGAGCCGAAGTTACACGGCATGGTCAATCTGTTGAATGCAGTCCGTGGGCGGGACTTCGATTTCGTTCTGCTGTTTTCCTCGATCCAGTCCTACATTGCCAACGCCGGTCAGGCCAATTACACGGCGGCCTGTGTCAGCAAGGACGCGCTGGGTGGATTGCTGCGTGACGTCCTGATGGTCAACACCAAAGTCATCAACTGGGGGTATTGGGGCTCTATCGGCATTGTCGCCTCGCCCCTCTACCGTGAACGCATGCAAAAGCTGCAGATCGGTTCGATCGAGGCGCCGGAAGGGCTGGCGATCATCGAGGCGTTGCTGCACAGCGCCGTCCCGCAGATCAGTGTGGTCAAGGCGTCGCCGCAAGCGCTGGAGCGGCTGCGTATCAGCCCTCATCCGGAGGCCGGGATAGAGACCCCGGTGAGCGCTGCGCAATCGCTGCTGGCTGCAGTCGTTCCGGCCTTTGACCCCGACAGTGAGCGCGTGCGCCGTAATATTGGCTTGTCCCTGGGACTGCAAAATTATGCACGTGCGCGCCTGGCGCAGACCACGATTCCAGCGATGACGGTGCCCCGACACGCCAAACTGGTGGCCGCCATCAAGGCCATTGCACCAAGCCACGGCCCCAGTCGTGAGCAACTGTTGAGCGAGTTTCCGCAAAGCGCCGGACATGTCGCGTTGCTCGACGCTTGCCTGGCCCGCTACCCGCAAATACTCAGCGGTGAAATCGACCCGCTGACCGTGTTGTTTCCCGAAGGCAGTTTCGCGCTGGTCGAACCGGTGTACCGGGACAACCCCCTGGCGGATTATTTCAACAACATCGTGGCACAGGTCGTCGACCGGTTTGCCCGTCAACAAGCGCGACCCTTGCAGTTGCTTGAAGTGGGCGCCGGCACTGGCAGTACCTGTCAATTCGTGCTCCCGGTATTACAAGGGCGCGAGGCTACTTACACCTTCACTGACCTGTCCCATGCCTTTTTGAACAAGGCGCGCAGCCGTTTTTCCGAGTACGGATTCGTGCGTTACGAGCTCTGCGATATCGCGCAACCGACCACCAGCGATGAGCGTTACGACGTCATCATCGCGACGAACGTCATCCATGCGACCGCTGATCTCCCGGCAACCCTGGCCAATGTGCGTGATCGGCTGGCGCCCGGAGGTATTTTCATCCTCAATGAAATAACGTCCTGCCAGGACTACGCCACGCTGACCTTTGGCCTGACCGAAGGCTGGTGGTTGAGCGTTGATCCTTACCGGATCCCCAACAGCCCGCTGGTGGCTGCCGCGACCTGGCGCTCGTTGCTCGGCGAGGCCGGATTCAGCGCAACGATCGGCCACGGTTCCGAGGATCAGCAGGTGATCGTTGCCAGGCTTGAGCCCGCAGCCGTTGCGTCTGCGGCAGAGGCCGGCGCCACCCCGAACGCGGGCGTCGCAGGTGATCCCCAAGCCTCGGTAGAACACTGGGTACGCCGGGTGATCGCCGATGTGCTGCACGCCTATGAAGACGAAATCGATGTTGACCAGCCCTTCAACGAGTACGGCGTCGATTCGTTGATTGCAATGGAGTTGCTCAAACCCTTCAAGGAAAGCCTTGGGTATCTGCCGGCCACCGTGTTGTTCGAACATCCCACCATCGCGCGTCTGGCGCGGCACTTCCTGACGGAGTTCGGCGAGGTGGTGCAGCGTGCAGCCGGCGCTATGCCGCCGCTCGCCGCTGGCGTACAGCAACTGCCAACCGCAGTAACGCCGATAGCGCAGCCTGCGCTCGCGCCAACCGTCACTGCCGTCGCGACAGCGCCAACTTCGCAGCGGCCGGCCAGCGCGCTCCTGCGTCAGGTGATTGCCGAGACCCTGTTGATGGAGCCTGATGAGTTGGAGGACACGGTGCCGTTCAAGGAATACGGCATCGATTCGATCATTTCACTGGAGTTGCTCAAACCGTTGCGTGAGCGTTTTGGTTACTTGCCGGCGACGTTGCTGTTCGAATACCCCACCGTTGACCGGCTGGCTACTTACCTGGAGCAGCATTACCCCAAGGCCGTCGGGCCACAGGCTTCAGAGCCTGCCCCGGTGGCCAACGAGTCACTGAGTGAGCCTGCGCAACCGTTTTTCGCCGGCGCCGGCATGGACACAGCGTCGCCGGCGCGAGCCGATGATCTGGCGGTTGTCGGTATGGCGGGGCAGTTTCCCGATGCCGATGATGTGCAGGAGTTCTGGGCCAGTTTGCAGGCCGGGCGTCAGTGCACCGCTTCTATTCCAGGCCAGCGCTGGCCGCTGGAAGGCTTTGAGAACCCGCGCAGTCCGCTCGAAGGGGGAGCTACACCTCAATCGGTGGCTTTGTGCGGGATGTCGACGCGTTCGATCACCAGTTTTTCAATATCACGCCGCGTGAAGCGCAGCGGATGGACCCCCAGGAGCGCCTGTTCCTGCAGAACGCTTATCAGACGTTCGCCGATGCCGGTTACCGGCGCGGTGATCTGAAGGGCAGTGAAACCGGGGTCTTTGTCGGGGTGATGAATGGCGGTTATGCCTGGCATCAGCCCGAAGAACCGACGGATCCGACGCCGACGTCGCTGTTCTGGTCGATTGCCAATCGTGTCTCCTACCTGTTCGATCTCAAGGGGCCGAGCATGGCCATCGATACCGCCTGCTCGGCGTCGTTGACCGCGCTGCACCTGGCGTGTCAGGCGGTACGCAGCGGCGACTGCAGCCAGGCACTGGTCGGTGGCGTCAACTTGATCGTCAACCCGCGTCATTACGAGCAGCTCTGCAGCCTGCACATGCTGTCGCGTTCGGGCACCTGCAGCCCGTTTGGCTCGGCGGCGGACGGTTTTGTTGACGGCGAAGGCATCTGCGCGATCCTGATCAAACCCTATGCCGATGCGATCCGTGCAAATGACCGTATCTACGGTGTGATTCGCGGGACAGCCATTAATGCCGGTGGCCAATCCAACGGTTACTCGGCCCCCAACCCTGAAGCGCAATCGCGGGTTGTCGGCAAAGCCCTTGAACGTGCCGGGTTGACGCCCGCCGACATCCATTTTGTCGAAGCTCACGGCACCGGCACCGAATTGGGTGATCCGATCGAGATCCGTGGCCTGAGCAGTGTGTTCAAAGGAGTGGCAGCCGGCTCAGTTGCCATTGGTTCGGTCAAAGGTAACGTCGGGCACCTGGAGTCGGCGGCGGGGATGACCGGCGTCATCAAGGTCCTCAAACAGTTGCAGGCTCGTACGTTGGCCCCCTCGATCAATGCGCAGCAGATCAACCCATTGCTGAATCTTGCCGACACGCCGTTTTACCTGGTCCAGCAACTCCACGCCTTGCCGGCCAACGGAACGTTGTATGGCTCTGTCAGTTCTTTTGGTGCGGGCGGGGCCAATGCTCACGCGGTGTTGCAGTCGGTGCCGGCGCCAGTGGCACAGCCGACGACCGAGGTGAACATCGCGCTTTTGTCGGCGCGTACCGAGGCGGGTCTACAACGTCAAATCGACGCGCTGCACGACTGGCTGGAGCAGCACGATCCGTCGCTCACCGCGATCAGCTACACGCTGTGTTGTGCGCGGGAACACTTCGCCTATCGCCAGGGGTATGTGTTTTCAAGCAAGGCGCAGTTGTTGAGCCTGCTGCGTGAAGATTTGCAGCAGCGTGCGCCTGCGGTGGCCGATCCGGTCGATGCACCGTCGATGGCTCAAGCGGTGGCCGGCAGCGTTCGGCTGCAGGCGGCTCAGGCTGGCGAACTGGTCCTGGCGTTCAGGGCGGGGCAGGACATTGCATGGTCTGCATACTTTTCCCGGCGCGAGGTCGTCTCACTGCCCGGTTATCCGTTCGAGAAAACCCGGTCGTGGGTCAAGTCGACACAAAGTGCGTTCCATCACGCCAATGATCTGGTACGCCAACACTCGATTCTTGGTACTGAAATCGCGCCGGCCGCCTGGGCGCTCGCGCACTGCCTGGAGAACCGCCGCGACGTGGCCTTGAAAGCCGTGATATGGCGCAGTGTCATCCGCGATCTGGACGACGTGTTGCTGGACATCAACGGTGAGCGATTCGAATTGCGTTCCCTGGATCACGCACAGATTTACTGCGAAGGGCTGTTGCAACCCGCTGTCGAAAACACGCTGGTGAACTGGCCGGCTCCCGAGCCCTCGTCAACCTTTCTGGAGCATCAGGAGATTTACCGGCAGTTCACTCGGCTGGGTTACCAGTATGGCGAGGATTTGCGGCCTCTGCGTTGGGCAAAGGTGGGGCACACCAGCGTCAGGACATTGCTCGATGCAGGGCGCGATTGGGGGTACCGGATATCACCGGCATTGCTCGACGGCGGCCTGCAAACCGCCATTTTGATCCCGCAATTGCGAGGTCTTGGCGCGGACGAACTGCTGGTGCCTTACCACTTGGGCGAGTGCCGGGTGTTGCGCATTCCGGAGCATGAAGCGGTGTTCTGCCACTGCGTCATGCGCCCGGCGCAGCCCAGTGATCGATCGGTGACCTTTGATTTGCTCTTCAGTGACGGCCAGGGCCGACCGCTGATTGTCATGCGTGAGCTGACGTCGGTGGTGGTGCATAAAAGTGCATTGAAAACCGAGCGGCCTACGGGCATCGATCGCGACTTTTCAGCGGTTCACAGACCGTCGCCGATCGTAGCCTTCGACCTGGACTAAGAGAGGAACGCTCATGTTGATAGGTATGTTTCCCGGCCAGGGATCACAGTTCCCTGGCATGGGGCGGGAGTTGTTCGCCCGCTATGCGCTGCAATGCGAAATCGCCGACGACATTCTCGGTTACTCGATAACCGCCTTGTGCAACGGTGAAGACTCCCCGCGCATGAACTCAACGGCTTACACCCAACCGGCGATTTTTTTTGTCAGTTGCCTGGCCTGGCTTGAACGTCAACAGCAAACCGGTGACCTGCCGCAACTGCTGATCGGCCACAGTCTGGGCTTGTATGCTGCACTGTTCGGCGCCGGGGCTTTTGACCTGTCGACCGGCCTGCGGCTGGTGGCCAAAAGGGCAGAGTTGATGGCGGCAATGCAGGGTGGGGCGATGGCGGCGATCATTGGCGAGAACGTCGAACGGTTACCCGAGTTACTGCTTGAACATCAGTTCCATCAAATTGATATCGCCAACTACAACAGCCCGGTGCAGGCAGTGATCAGTGGTAAGTCCGAGGCTATCGACGCGGCGTGCAAAGCGCTGGAGCAGCACCGCCTGCGTTGTGTGCGGCTTCCCGTCAGCGGGGCTTTCCATTCCCGCTACATGGAACCGGCCCGGCTGAGCTATGTCGCGTTCCTGCAACAACAGACCCTGGGTTCTCCCGGCACACAGGTTATTTCCAGCACCAGTGGCGAACGTCTCGGGGAGGCGCATTTGCTTGAAGAAATGGGCTTGCAGCTTATTCGCCCGGTGCGCTGGACCCAAAGCATTCGCGCTTTGTGTTCACGCTTTGACGAGATTGCTTTCGAGGAAATCGGACCGGGCCAGGTCTTGACCCGCCTTAACGCTCAATTGCTTGCGCACAACTGAACTGCGCTTACAGACACGGACGAGGTCGATATGAAACGCGAAAGGATTGCAATTATTGGCGGTGGCGCGGCAGGTACGACAGCCGCCTGGCAGCTGCGCACACTGCACGATGTCACCCTGTTCGAAGCCGGGCCGCGCCTGGGCGGCCATGCCTATACCCACCATTTTAATGTGGGTGAGGACACGCTTCACGTGGACATGGGGGTGGAATACTTCAACGAGCGCCTGGCCCCTAACCTGTTCGCGATGTTGCAGCAATTGGGGATCGATACCTACATCGCCCCCATGTCGTTTCGCGCGGCCTTTCCCGGGTTTGACAATACCTGGAGCAATCTCCACGGCGGGGGGCGACTGCGGGGTGAGCTGGCCGATGAGATCGACCGTTTTCATCTGGACATGACCCAGGTGCTCAGCGGCGGTGATCCGCGTTACAAGAAACTCAACATTGGCGAGTTCCTGACCGAGCGCAACTACTCCGAAGCCTTCCGGCAGCAGGCGTTGCTGCCCTTGCTGACGACGTTTTCCGGGTGCAATGCGCCTTCGCTGGAATACACGCTCATGTACGTGGCGATCTCGTTCAACATGAGCCTGTTGTCTTTTTTCACGCCGGGTGTCTGGCGTAAAGCCAAGGGCGGTATCGATGGCTATTTGCTGCAGCTCGGCGAATTGCTCGGCGCGCGGGTGCGCCTTGCCTGCCCGATACGGCAAGTGCGCAAGGACACCGGTCGCGGCTGGCTGGTCGAGACTGCACAAGGCGACATTGAGCCGTTCGACACTGTGGTATTTGCCACACACGCCGATGTCACTCTCAAGTTGCTTGAAGCACCGACCGCCGAACAACGGGACATTCTTTCGCGTTTCGACTATGTCCAGACCCGCAGTGTGTTGCACACCGACGAACAGGTGCTGGTCGAAGGCGGGCACGGCGAGTACTGCGAGTTTTCCCGACCTTCGGGCCTCGGGGGCACGGGCCACGGGCAATTGACGCGAATCAACAATGCCCTGGCGCCCTATGCCCATGTGCGTGAGCCGGTGCTGGTGACGTTCGACCCCAAACAGGCGATCGCCCCTGAACGGCAGGTTCATGAACAGCACTGGAAGTTGCCGAAGCTGCGGCCGATCGACTTCTACCAGAAGTCACGCTATCGACGCATTCAAGGGCTTGGAAAGCTCTGGTATTGCGGCACCGACACCTCACTGACCGGCCACGAAGGGGCGGTGGTGTCGGGTATGGTCATTGCCCACCGTTTGGGTGCCGACCATCCCTATGCCGACAACAACCTGGCCGCCATTCAGTTCAATGTCATCAAGGACCTGATGGGGGTACACCGTCCCTCCGAGCGCTTCAAGGCGACATTGGGCAACCTGCTGTTCGCTGCCGCCAAAGGCACCTCACTGCACAAGAGCCAGTCGCATAAGTTCATCAAGGACGTCATCGTTTAAGCCGACCCAAAGGCTTGGCGAACCCATCATCTGACAGGGAGTTTCATTATGTTGATCAAGGCCGACAACGTCTGCGTGGTTATTTTCAATATGCAGCTGGAAATGATTCCGTTGCTGCATGAAGGCACGCAAGTGCTCAACAACTGCTGCTGGCTCGCCGATGTGGCACAGACCCTCGACGTGCCGACGCTGATTATCGAACACAGCAAACTCGGCGCACCGTCCCAGGCGTTGAAAGAGGTGGCGGGCGCCGCCTCTTACCTCGAAAAGACCTGGTTCGACTGCAGCTCGCATGACTCGATTGCCCATCCGCTTGAGGCCACCGGCCGGCGGCAGGTGGTGCTGGCGGGGGCCGAGTCACATGTGTGCCTGCTGCAGTCGGCACTGGGGCTGCGTGAATTGGGCTATGAGGTCAGCGTGATGGCGGATGCGTGCAGCGCCCGTAATCTTTTCGATCACCAGCACGCGCTGGCCAATCTGGCGCAGGCAGGCATACGCGTGCTGACTCGGGAAATGTTTTTCTTCGAATGCATACGCCACTCCACGCGCCCCGATTACATCGATCTGGCGATGAAGTACCTGGACGGACGGTACATCCGCTAAGCGAACAAAGGGCCTGCCTGCACGCCTGCTTCGATGCTTACCCGAGAGATTTTTTTATATGGATATTTTCAAGCGTCATTTCGTCCCGACAGCGATGGCTTCCGGCTCGAATCCAGTGTTGAGCACCAGCGTCCTGTTGACTGACAGTGATGAGTTTGCACGCTGGGGCAGCACCGCCGGGCTGGTGGTCATTCAGACGGACATTGAACGTCTGGCCGCGCCGGATGAACTGGAAAAGCTCCTGTCGCGCCTCGACGCTAGCCGTGCGCACACCGTCCTTTGTGCCGTGTCTGGCGAATGCCCGCCAGCGGTTGAGCCATACCCTGTAGTCAGTCAATGTGCGCAGGTTTTTCTGGGGCTGATCAAGGGGCTGATCAGCCAATCCAGAGCCGTCGCGCTGGTGGGGCTGCGCCGTCGCGACGCCCTGGCAGCCAGTGTGCTCGATGGCCTGGGGTTGTCTGCGTGCCAGGAAACGACCCGCCTGCGTTATGCCTCGCTGATTGTTGAAGGCGCGTTGACGTCGACGTTGACCCAGGCGATTGCCACGGCGCTGGACCAGCCCGGCGTACGGCATCGCTTTGACGGGCAGACCCTGGCGCGTGAGCAACTTGAGCCCGTGGGCAAGCGTGTCGAGTCGAGCCCGGGATCCACCTTGCGCCACAACGGTTGCTATGTGGTCACGGGCGGCGGCGGCGGTGTCGGGCGGCTACTTTGTCGGTGGCTGGCCCGTGAGTACCAGGCCAAGGTCTGTGTGGTCGGACGTTCCTCGGTGGATGACGAACGACGCGCAATGCTCCTGGCGCACGGCGTGACCTCTTATGTGCAGGCCGATGTGGCGGACCGACAGTCACTGGCGGGGGCGCTGAATCATTTCAAGGATCGTTATGGCGCCATCGACGGGGTTTTTCACCTGGCCGGTACGACGGCTGATCGCTTGCTGATCAACAAAAACAGTGCAGATGTCGAGCGGGTGCTGCTGCCCAAGATTGCCGGCAGCTTGAATCTTTGGGCCCTGGACTCATTGATACAGCCAGGCTTTGTCTGCCACTTCAGTTCCCTCAGTGGGCTGGTGGGTAATGTCGGGCAGGCCGACTACGCCGCTGCGAATGGTTATATCGATGAGCTGACCGATTTTGTCAGTCGCCAGGCGCCAGCCGGTCGCGCTCGCTGGCAGTCGGTCAACTGGGGGTTGTGGGCTTCCGAGGGCATGCAAATGGCCGAAGGGAGCAGTGAATTACTGGCCCTGTCGGATGAGCAGGGCTTGGCGGCATTGCGCACCATCCTCGACCAGGCCGCGCCGCGTCTGGTCGCCTTCGCTGGCAGCCGCGCAGTCCTCGGTGCGCTGAACCCGTCCGGTGGCGGGCAAGGCGTGGCAGATTCAGCGGCGGCCGTGAGCTTGCCATCCCTGAGCCAGGTCAGTGAGTGGATTGGTTCACTGGTTTATACCTTCAGCGGCTTACGCGATGTGGCGCATGACGCATCGCTGGTGGCGCTGGGCGTGACGTCTTCGGCGCTGATCAGCATTGTCTCGGCGGTGGAGCATCGATTGAACGGTAGCGGTGTCGCGGTCTCCCTGAGCAAGGCGCTGATTTTCGATTACTCATCGGTGAGCGCGTTGAGTGAGTATTTGCTCGGTACCCAGCCCCAGGCGCTCGCTGCGGCATTTGCCAGTGAAGGGGCAGGGCCGCCCCGGCCTTTGCCGGCCATCGAGACGATTGCGCCCACGCCTGGCACGCAGACCAACCTTGAGGATCGCCTGACACAGTGGGTGCAAGAGGTGGTTCGGCGCTTCAGCGGGATAACCGATCCGTCGGTGGACGATAATCTGCTTGAGCGTGGCCTGGATTCGGTGGCCAGCATCAACATTGCCACCGAACTGGCTCGACGTTTGTCGACCCAGGCCCCGGTCAGCATCAGCAAGACGCTGTTGTTTGAATACTCGAGCATCAGTCAGATGGTGCGTTTCCTGATAGATCGCTACCCGGCGCAGATTGCCGCCGTGCTGGACGCTGCGGTGGCCCGGGCGGTGCCGGGCGTTACTTCTGCCGCCGTGACGGCGACGGTGGCGGCCAGCCCCGTGGCCGATGTCGCCTCGGGTGTCAGTGCTCACTATCGGCCTGATGACATCGCGATTGTTGGCGTGGCGGGCGAGTTTCCGGGGCGGACAACCTCGCCCAGTTGTGGGCATTGCTTGAGTCCGGGTCCGAGGCGATCAGCGTCATCCCCGCGCAACGTTGGGACTGGCAGCTCGATTACTCAGCCGATCCGAAACAACCGGGCGCCAGCTACGGCCGTCATGGCGGTTTTCTGCGGCGGGCCAAACAGTTCGATCCGGCGTTTTTTTCCATCACCCCGATCGAGGCGGCGCGTCTTGATCCTCAGGAACGGCGGTTGCTGGAAATGACCTACCATGCCCTGGAAGACGCCGGGCATTTTGCCGATCCGCTGGAGGACACCGGAGTCTTCACGGCTGCGATGTTCGGCCATTATCAAAACCTGAACGCCGCCAGCACGGTGACCAGCAGTTCATTTGCCTCGATCGCCAACCGCATTTCGTACACCTTTAACCTCCAGGGCCCGAGCCTGTGTGTCGACACCATGTGCTCGGGGTCGCTGACCGCCCTGCATCTGGCGATCAACAGTCTGCGCAGTGGCGAATGCACCCAGGCGCTGGTCGGTGCGGTCAACATCATGCCCCACTCGGGCAAGTTCAAACTGCTGTCGGCGGGACGTTTCCTGAGTCCCAGCGGACGGTGCCACAGCTTTGGGATCGAAGCCGACGGTTATGTGCCGGGTGAGGGGGCTATCGCCCTGATGCTCAAGCCACTGGCCCAGGCGCAAGCCAATGGTGACCGGATACACGGGGTCATTCGTGCCACTGCGCTCAATAGTGGCGGGCGCTCCAGCGGTTTTACCGTGCCCTCGGCAAGAGCCCAGGAAAAGGTCATTCGCCAGGCGTTAAGCAAGGCTGGTGTGGACGCCAGCCAAATCGATTATGTGGAAGCCCATGGCACCGGCACTCGACTGGGCGATCCGATCGAGATCAACGCACTGAGCGCGGCCTATGGCACGCGTCAGGGCGAACGACGCTGCATCGGTTCGATCAAGAGCAATATCGGGCACCTTGAGTCGGCTGCCGGACTGGCCGGCCTGGTCAAAATCCTGCTGCAGTTCCAACATCAGTCGCGGGTGCCGACGCTCAACTGTGAAATCGAAAATCCCTGGTTGAATCTGGGCGACACTGATTTTCGCTTGCCGCGCACCACCGAACCCTGGACCGCTGACACGCCGCTGCTGGCCGGGCTCAGTTCGTTCGGCGCCGGGGGCTCCAATGCCCATGTCATCGTTCAGCAGTACATCGAAGCGCCGCCCGCGCCCGCGCCACAGGCGGAATATTTGTTGCCTGTTTCGGCGCGCACACCCTTGGCGTTGAAGGACCGGATCAACGATTTGCTCGCCTGGATCGACAAACATCCGCAGGCCAGCCTTGCAGCGGTTGCCTATACCCTGGGCGTCGCCCGTGAACACTTTGGGCACCGTGCCTGTTTCGTTGGCGACAGCCTGGCTCGTTTCAAGCAACAACTGCTGGATGCCATAGCGGGGGTGCCTGTCATGGATCAATCGCGGTCTACCCTGCAGGCCCTTCAAGCGTCTTACCTGGCGGGGGAAACACTGAATTTCGCGGCGTTGCATGACAGCCGCAGACTGGTGTCGTTGCCGCATTATCCGTTCGAAGAACAATCGTATTGGGACGACCAACTCGTGACCTCCGGGGCGGTGGGCGCTGACCCGCTCACGCCTGTGGGCGACGATACTCCGGCGTTGGAGAAGGCTTCGGTGCCGGTGTGTTTTCAAACCGTCTGGGAGCCTCAGCCCGTTCACGCATCGGGTGGTGCGCGAGGGCAGGGCGCCATCGTCTTTTGCAACCCGTCACAGGCCCGGGCGTTGATCGGCCAACCACGCATCGTGGTGGTCACGCTCGGTGACAGCCTGCGTCTGGACGAACATTTCGCCCAAGTGCGCAGCGATTCGATCGACGATTGCCAACAAGTCTTGCAGCGTTATGCCCCAGGTGATGGATCGCTGCGACCGTGGCTGATCAATCTGGTGCAAAGTTCAGCTGAGGACATGCAGGCTTCATGGGCCTGTTGGCTGTTCACGCAGGCGAAGGCGATCAGTGCTGCCGGGGCCCGTTACCGGATGGCCTTTGTCCACGAAGAAGGACTGGATGTCTGGCCGATGCCCGCAGCCGGGGCCGTGAGCCGATTGTTTCGGGTGCTGCAAATCGAGCAGCCCGAATTCGAACTGCTGTCGATGACCGTTGCATCGCAGGACTTCGAGCATGTGCCGCAGCTGCTGGCGTCTGCGCTGGATGAGCTGGCCAATGCTTCTGACGGCTTCAGTGCCAGTCGGCATGTGGCCGGTGAGCGCTGGCAGGCTCGCGTGCGTGAAGTGCCTTGGCCTGAGGCGAATGGCAGCCGTTTTCGCCACAAGGGGGTCTACCTGATCACCGGGGGCATGGGCCTGATCGGGCTGGCGGTCGCCGCACGCTTGATCAGCCAGTTCGATGCCAGGGTCGTATTGGTGGGTCGCAGCCTCGCGGGGGACGCGACCCGACACAAGCTTGCCGGATTGGCCGCGCCGGCAAACGTCGACTACATCAGTGCTGACATGAGCGATAGCGCCGCAGTCGATGAGCTGGTCAAATCGGTCATTGCCCGGCATGGCGCGTTGCACGGTGTGTTGCATGCTGCCGGGATCACCCGGGATGGGCTGTTGCGCAACAAACAGCTGGCGGACTTCCAGAAGGTGATAGCGGTGAAGCTCAACGGCGCGCGTCATCTCGATAGCGCAACCGCCGATGTGGCGCTGGATTTCTTCGTGTTGTTTTCATCGGTGTCCGGGTTGTTCGGCAATGTCGGCCAGGCCGATTACTCAGTGGCCAACCATTACCTGGACCTGTTCGCCGGCGGTCGTCAGCGGCAAGTTGCCCGAGGGCATCGGCGTGGTTTGAGCCTGTCGGTGAACTGGCCTTTGTGGCTTGAGGAACAGGGCACTGGCCCACAGGATCGGGTTGCCCTGGGCCGCTATTTGCAGGACAACTACGGCATGCAAGCGCTGACCCCAGCTGCAGGCGTCGACCTGTTGGTGAGGCTGATCGATGGCGTGGACGCGAGCATGACGCAGATTGCCCCGTTCGTTGGCGACAACGAGAAAATCCGTCGCAGTGTTGCTCCTGACGGATTGCGCAGCAGCTCGGCGCAGACGGCTGGCGCAGTGGCCATCGCTGAAGGCCGCAGCGAATCGGCGACGCCGGAGCAACTGAAGCTTCGGCTCAAGGCGCTTGTGAGTGCGTTGACCGGTTTGCTCCCCGAGAACATCGATGATCGCTGCAGTTTTGGTGACCTGGGGTTGAACTCGGTCATGTTGCAACAGCTGGCACAAGACATAGAGGAACAGTTCAAGGTGCCGATGGCCCCCAATACGCTGTTCACCTACAACTCAGTCGCGCAGTTGATCGATTACCTTCATGAACGGGGGCGCAGTCTGCGGCCCCGGTCTCGGCTCCCGGCCCGGACGCACGCTCGTCGCCGGCACCGGTGGCAACGCCGGCCAGCGCTCCAGACATCGATGACCAACGGATTGCGATCATCGGCATGGACGGCCGCTTGCCCGGCGGCCAGGACCTGGCCGGATTCTGGGAAGGACTGATGGCCAATCGCAGTGCGATCAAAGCGGTGGAACGCTGGCCCGACAAGGCCTGCCATGCCGGGATCATTCCTGAGATCGGGCACTTCGATGCACGTTTTTTCGGGATATCGGCGCGCGAGGCGATGCTGATGGACCCGCAACACCGACTGTTTTTGCAAGCGTGCTACAACGCGCTGCTCGATGCCGGTTACGCGCCGTCCTCGCTCAAGCGCGTGGGGGTTTTTGCCGGCGTTCAGTTCAGTGATTACCAGACCCTGCTGCAGCGTTCCGGACAGAGTTTTCATCCCTTTGCCGCTACCGGGAACGCCCATGCGATGCTGGCTAACAGGGTGTCCTACCTGTTCGATTTCGAAGGCCCGAGCCAGTCCATCGATACCGCCTGTTCGAGTGCATTGGTGGCGGTCAACCGTGCCGTCATGTCGCTGCAGCGGGGGAGTGCGACTACGCGCTGGCCGGGGCAGTCAGCTTGTTGATCGACAGTGACATGACCGAAGCGGCGCAGAGCATGGGCGTGCTATCGCCAAACTTTCGTTGCGCCACGTTCGATAGCGAAGCCGATGGCTACGTTCGTGCAGAGGGGGTTGGCAGCCTGTTGCTCAAGCGTCTGGTCGATGCTCGCCGCGACGGTGACAGCATTCATGCGGTGATCGAGGCCGCCGAGGAGAATCACGGCGGGCGGGCCAACTCGCTGACGGCGCCCAACCCCAACGCGCAGAAACGTCTGTTGCTTGCCGCCTATACGCCGCCGCTGGCAGCCCGAGTCAGTTACATCGAAACCCATGGCACGGGAACCCGCTTGGGCGATCCGGTGGAAATCGATGCCTTGAAGGGCGCCTGGCACACGCTGGCGCCAGGCCAGACGCAGCCGGTTTTGCTCGGTTCGGTCAAGACCAATGTCGGTCATCTGGAACCGGCCGCCGCCATTGCTTCGCTGTTCAAGGTGATTCTGGCCTTCAAACACCGGGTGCTGCCGGCCAACCTGCATTTGCGCACGCTCAACCCTTACATCGACTTCGAGCATTCGCCGTTCCAGGTGCTGGATCGCAACACGCCTTGGGAGGGGCATGATCGCGTCGCCGGAATCAGCTCGTTCGGTTTCGGCGGGACCAATGCTCACGTGGTCCTGTCCGAACCACCGGCCTTCGCCGCACAGGCGTCGTCGACACACGGGGAGCACTTGATCGTCTTGTCTGCGCGCAGTCGTGACTCGCTGCTGGCCATGAAGGAGGCCTTGTTCCTTCACCTTGATTCGCCACTGGGGCGGTCGCAGGCTTTGGCTGACATCGCGTTCACCCTGGGGGTCGGGCGCGAGCATTTTGAATATCGCCTGGCCTGGAGCGTTCCAACCGTCGATGCGTTGTTGCATGCCTTGCGCGCGGAGCATACACCGGATGTTCACCACATTGGACGAGGCGCCGAGCCGGCCGGAATCGACGGGCAATGGCCGGACCCTCGCGAGCGGTATCTGCACGGGGGCAGGTGCAATGGTCGACCTTGTACCCGCTGGCTGGCCGGCTCCATTTACCCGGTTATGCCTTCGATACGCGCCGGTATTGGTTTGACGATGATTCACAGGTTCAGCCGGGCAATCGCTGAAATCACAGGAGCAGAACATGCACACGGACGAGACACACAACATGACAGCACACCTGAAACCGCAACCGGCCGAAAAAGTGGTGATTGTCGGGGCTGCCTGCCGTCTGCCCGGCAGCGAGTCGCTGTCGGCCTATTGGCAGAACCTGATGGCCGGTCAGCGTTGCGTTGCCCCGGTCACGCGATGGGCGTCTCTGCGCGGGACGGCGGTGCATGGTGGCCTGCTGGCGCATGTGGACGAGTTCGATGCGGGGTTTTTCCGCATCTCGCCCAACGAAGCGCGCTGCATGGACCCGCAACAACGGTTGCTGATGGAAACCGTGCAACATCTGATGGATGACTGCGGTGTGCCGGTCCAGACCTTGCGCGACTTGCAGTGCGGGGTGTTTTGCACCGGCCTGCCCGGGACTATAAGTTTCTGCTGGCCCAGGAGCCCGAAGCGGCTTTCAGCAGCCACAGCTTTCTTGGCAACGCCACGTCGTCGTTGGCGGGCAGAGTGTCTTATTTCTACGATTTCCATGGTCCCTCGGTGAGCCTTGATACCGCTTGCTCATCGTCATTGACGGCCTTGCAGGTTGCCGTTTCACAGCTGCGTGCCGGTGAATGCGAGGCTGCGTTGGTGGCCGGGGTCTCGGTGTTTGCCACTCCGGAGGTATTCGAGTTTGCCCAGCGCTCGAACATGTTGTCGGCGCGGGGGCACTGCGACGCTTTCGGTGACGAAGCCGACGGTTTCGTCCCGGCCGAGGGCGTGGCGGCCATCATGTTGATGAGCGCCGGCAAGGCCCGGGAGCTGGGGCTGGAAGTCCTGGCAAGCATCGAGGCGATCAGCCTGAATCACGACGGCATGAGCAATGGCATGATGGCGCCCAACAGCCAGGCTCAAGCGGCGTTGATCGCCGGTTCCTACGAGCGTAGCGGGATTGACGTAGGGCGTATCGGCTACGTCGAGGCCCACGGTACGGGCACACGCCTGGGGGATTCGATTGAGGTGGCGGGGCTGGTCAACGGTTTTCGTGCTCAGGCGCAACCTTATGACGCCTATCTGGGGGCTTCGAAAAGCGTCATTGGCCACACGCTGGTGTGCTCCGGGTTGGCCAGTGTGATCAAGACCCTGCTGATCTTTCGTCACAGCACCATTCCGGCCCAGCCTCTGGCGGGTTCCCTCAATAGCACGCTGGACCTTGATCGGTTCATGATCAGCGAACAGGCCGTCCCCTGGCCGTCCGACAAGACATATGCCTGTGTCAGTGCCTTCGGTTTTACCGGCAGCAACGCTCACCTCGTGCTCGGCAAGCCGGAGCGGCGCCAGCTTGAACCGCAGAACAGCCCGGGCCCCTGGGCTTTTTGATCAGCGCTCAATCCTGCGCCAGCCTTCATGCGCGTGTCCGGCAGGTGCTCGGCATTCTCGATGGGCTGTCGGACGATCAATTGGCGGCGCTCAGCGTGGCGCTTGGCAAAGGAAGCCAGCCGTACCGTCTGCGCCTGGCTGTCACGGCTTCGACTCGTGAGGCCCTGATGACGCAATTGCAGCAATGGCTGGCGACACCGGCAGGGCAGCTCGACGTCAGTTGCTCAAAGGTCGAGGGCCTGGCCGACGCCGTGCTCGCCGAACGTTTGCAGCGATGGCTGGCAGGTATCGACCTGCCGCTGTACGACACCGAGCAAGCGGCTCGATACCCGAGAATCGAACTGCCGGGTTACCCGTTTGATCGCAAGTCCTACTGGGTCGGGGCCGAACTGATCGCTGCTCAAGCACCCGTTGCTACATCGAGCCCACGGCGTGGCAATGTTCTGGAGACGCTGAAAAGTGATCTGGCGCGCTTACTCGGTTTCGATCAGGCCGACATTGATACCAGCCGTTCGCTGCGCGATTACGGAGTCGATTCGATTTCGTTGATTGAGCTCTTGAGCCGATTGGGTGCCGGTGCCAGCCGGATGCAGCCTCATGACGTCTTCGACTTTGCGTCCATTGCCGCACTGGCTCAAGCATTGGAGGCGCTGCAACCCGTTTCGCCAGTCGCCTCCAGGGAGGATGCCGTCGCGCCGGTCGGCCGGTCGCCAATGACCTGGACACAAACCGGGCAAGGGCGCGCCATCGTGCTGCTGCCACCGTTGAACATGAGCGCGCAGGCCTGGATGCAACAGGTCAATGTCCTGACGCGCCAGGGTTTCGCCCTGCATATTCCGTCGTATCCCGGTCATCAGGGGACCCCGCTGGATGAGGGGCGCTTTAGCCTGGAGGGGCTGGTGCTGGAGATCGAGGCCTATATCAATGAACAGCTCGAAGGCCGGCCCGTCCCCGTGGTGGGCTGGTCGTTGGGCGGCTGTCTCGCATTGGCGCTGTGCCGCCGAGCCCCGGCAATGGTCGAGTCGATGATCCTGATCAGCACCGCCGCACGTTTTGGCGATGATATCTTCGGTAAAACCATCGAGTTGAATGCTGAACTGCAGGCCCATGCCGATTACCTGGATATCTTGCTTGAACCTCGGCAGAGCATCGTCGAGCAGGTCGGGGCCGGAGCGTCGATGAGCACGCTGAGCTGCTACTACCAGATGCTCGGGCAACTGGATTTCAGTGCGCAACTCCCCGGCATTGCTGTGCGGACGTTGATTGTTCATGGTCAGCAGGATGTGGTCATCGCCGGTGCGGATGTGAAGCTGTTACAGCACCTGCCCAACGCTCGACTGGAAGTGTTTGCTGGTCAGGGACATTTCATTCCGTTGACTGCCGCGCGGCGCTTCAATGAGCTGTTGCTCGACTTTGTCCAGGCTCGGCAACCTTGAATAACCTGACCTGTACCCAACAGGAGCCGGGCCAATGCGCACTGGACGGGTTCCTCACCGGTATCGAGTCGCTGGACACGGGTCTGGCGGCAGTCACGGCGGTGTCGGGGCGCTTCAACCTGGAGCGCTTCGATCCTGGTTTGTACACCCGTACGGGGGTCGACTGTCCGCCTGCCATTGTCCGGGCTGTGCCTGGCCGCCAGGCTGAATACCTGGCGGGGCGCTGGCTGAGCCGGCAGCTGTGGGCCAAGCGCAATCTCGCGCCGGTGCAGGTTCATTCAGGGGCGCATCGTCAGCCGATATGGCCGAGCGGTTGGGTCGGCTCCATCAGCCACACATCGACTGTCGCCGTCAGTTGCCTGGCCAGGTCTTGCGAGGTTGGACTGCTGGGCCTGGACCTGGAGAACTGGCTGGCGCCAGAGGTCGCCGACAGGATCAGCACCACCATCGTCGACCGCCAGGAAGCTCGCTATCTTGGGATGCTGGGGCCTTTTGAGCACATGTTGACCCTGGCTTTTTCAGCCAAGGAAAGTCTGTTCAAGGCGGTTTATCCGCAGGTTGGCGGCTATTTTGATTTCGATGCGGCGCGCCTGGTCGAGGTACATTGGCCCTCGGGACGTCTGGTGATGAGGGTGACACAAGATCTTTCGACGTCGATCAGGGCCGGTATGCTGTTCGAAGGTCATTTTCAAATGTGGGCAGGTGCCGTGTTCACGCTCATTGCCCATCCGCCGAGTACTGTTGCGCACCATCAGGGAGTGGTTCAGTGCCTATCGGGCCGATCGTTTAAGGAAGCGTCATGACTCAACGGTTACTCCAACTAGATCAAGTGTCGTTCAACCTGCCCGACGGGCGCGTACTGTTCGATCACTTGAACCACACCTTCAGTACCAGGGCCACCGGCATCGTTGGCGCCAATGGCTGTGGCAAGTCCTTGCTTGGCCGGCTGCTGACGGGGAGCAACTGCCCACCAGCGGCATCGTCCGTCGCGAAGGGCGGGTTTACGCCGTGGCGCAGTTACTGGAGCCGGAGCGCTATCCCAGCGTTGCCGCGCTGGCCGGGGTCGACTCTATCCTGGCGGCGCTGGAGCGCATTGCCCAGGGCAGCGTCGACGATGACGACCATGCGCTGGCGGTCGACCAATGGGATTGCGCCACACGCCTTGAGGCGCAGTTGCAGCAGATCGGCCTGGGGCATTTGAACGGCGACGTGCGCACCGACACCCTCAGTGGGGGCGAACGGCAACGGGTGGCGCTGCTGGGGGCGTGGTTATCCAGGGCCGACTGGCTCATTCTGGATGAGCCCAGCAACCACCTGGATATTGATCAGCAACACAAGCTTGCGCAGCAGATCGATCGCTGGCCCAACGGCCTGGTGTTGATCAGCCACGACCGCGGACTTCTGGAGCACGTGAACGAAATCGTCGAGCTTTCGCCCTTGGGGCTGGCGGTTTATGGCGGTAACTACAGTCAGTATGCGGCGGCACGCGAGCAGGAACAGCAGTCGTTCCAGTCGGCATTGCAAGGGGAGCGGGCGCAGGCCAAGCGTGAGCAACGCGAGATGGTCGTGCAGATGGAGCGTCAGCAACGGCGCAATGCCCGCGGCGACCGCCAGGCCCGTGACGGCAATCAGACCAAGCTGATCACCAACGCCCAGAAGGAACGCAGTGAAAACAGCCAGGGAAAATTGCGCCTCAATCAACAGGTGGCCCGGGAGCAGCAGCAACAACGGATCACCGAGGCCCGTGCGCGGTGTGCGCCGGACATTCAACGCATGATGTTGTCCCCGGAAAGCGCAGTGCCCAATGGCAAGCTGGTTGTGCAACTCAACGACGTGATACTCCCGTTCGGTTACACGGCAGCGGTCAATCTGACGCTGACCGGGCCTATGCGCATGGCCATCCTGGGCGCCAACGGCAGCGGCAAGTCGACCCTGTTGCGAGTGATCGCCGGCCAACTGCCGGTGCGTGAAGGCGAACTCATCCGCAGTTGCCATATCGGCTGGCTGGATCAACACGCCGGGTTGCAGTACCCCGAACGCACGCCGGTGCAATGGCTCCACGAGGGTAATCCGCAGTTGCCCGAGGCCGAGGCGCGGACCCGCCTGGCCCAGATGGGGATTGATGCGGATCGTGCGATGCTCAAGACTTGCCAATTGAGTGGTGGAGAACGCCTGAAAATAGCCCTGGCTGCGCAGCTATATGCACAGCACCCCCGCAGTTGCTGTTACTGGACGAACCGGATAACCATCTGGATCTGCCCAGCAAAATCGCGCTGGAACAGATGCTGAATCAGTACCAGGGGGCATTGATCGTGGTGTCCCACGACAGCGCTTTTTTACAGGCCATTCATCTGGACGCCGAGTTCCATCTGGACAGCGAGGCGTTGGTGTCCGGAGCGGGGTGATGATCGGCGACTGGCATCACTTCGGATAAAGCGGCGGCAACCCGCTATCACCCACCGGGTCCTGAACCCGCTCGGCCATCGGAATCGCCCGGGTCGCGCGCCACAGGTCTTCACCTTGCCAATGCTGGCCGGTTTCGCTGTAGAGCGCGCCGTTCAAGCCGTCCAGTGCATCGGACAGCGGCACAAAACGCGCGGCCATGTCGGCCAGGGTCTCCGGTTGTTGCCGGGCCCAGGCGTCGAGGGCCTGGCGGGTGGCGTGGGGGTCGTTGGCCTGGCAGGCGCGCTTGAGGTCGTCGAGCACGGTGCGCGGGCTCGGACCGGTTTGCGCGGCGCGCAGGATCGCCGGTTGCCAGCGGGCGCGCCACCAGAGGCCGAAGCCGAGCAGGGTGGTGCAGGCCAGGATCACGGTGCTGAGTTTCCACCACCACAAGGCTTCGCTGTCGGCGCCGTAACTCACTTGTGGAGAACCCGCCGGGGTGTCGACCACCAGGCTCGGGTTGTTCGTCACTTGCAGGGTGCGAGCCGGCAGGTTGCTGTGTTCCAGGTGATCTTCGAAGGTGTTCCACCAGACCACGTCCACCGTCGGCAACTCGATGCTGCCGCTGTGGGCAGGCACCAGGGCTTCACGGTCTTCGCGACTGCCGATAAGGCCACGCTCGGTGTTCTGGTTGCCCAGCACCGGTTGGTCCGGGTAGCGGCGCAAACCGTTGGCATCGGTCGCAGGCAGCGGTGGCAACTGCGAGCTGGCCAGGCCTTCGGCCTTCAACGTCAGGCTGCGGGTCAGCGAGTCGCCGACCTGCGCATGATCGGGCTCCGGGCTCCAGCTTTCACTCAGGCTCAGGCTGCGCGCCGGCAGCCATGGTACGTCAGCCGGGTAGGTCGCGGGTTTGGCCTTGACCGTCAGTGGAATCTCGGCAGAGCTGACGCGCAGCAGCTTGCCGGATTTCGGCCCTTGGGCGCCGGCGTCCTGGGACGGTTGCGCGTCCACCAGCGTGGCGCTGAACACCTGCGTGGGGATGGTCAGCACGCCACTGTGCTGGGGGAAAATCGCATAGCGCATCTCGATCACGCCATGACGCAGGCCGTTGATGACCTTTTCATAGGTGCGCGACTCGCCCAGTGGCTCGATGCGTGCGTCGGGAATCTGCAGCGGCGTCAGGCTGCTGTCGTCGTACAGCGACACCGAATGGTAGATGCGCAAGGTCAGGATCGCCTGAGCCTGCACATACACGCTGGACTGATCGAGGCTGGCTTCGATGAATACCGGCGCCAGCGTGTTCTGGGTGTCCTGGGTTCGGGTCTCGATCACCTGGATGCTGATCGGCTGACTGCGCACTTCGCCCAGTTGCAGCGACGGTATCTCCACGCTGCCGTTTTGCTTGGGCAGCAGGGTAATGATCCAGCGCGTGGTGGCACGGTTGTCGCCGTTGATCGTGGTCAACTGGTTGACCTGGCGGGTGCCACGCACTTCAAACAACGGCTCCAGCGGCGACAGGTCGGGTTTGCCGAACTGGGTGACGTCGCTGGATTCCAGGGTCAGTTCGACCGTTTCGCCGGTGTTCAGGCGACTGCGATCCACACTGGCGACCAGATCCGCCGCCTGGGCCTGAAAGGTCCAGAACAGCAGAACGAGCAGAAAAGCGGTGAAGCGGGTCATCGAGTTTTTCCCTGATCCTGATGTTGTTGCTGTTCGTACCAGAATTTGCGCCGGAGCAATTCGCCGGGATCATCCGGGATCTTGCGCAGCCATTGCTCCAACGCCTGGGCCTGTTCGCCTTCCAGGCTATCGTTGGCCGGGCGTCGTGGTGGCGTGGTGCTTTGTTCGTCCCCCAGATCGCTGCCCGGTACTTCATTGGCGCCGGGTTGCGGCGGCGCGGCAGACGGTTGTTCGGTGTCGGGCGCGGTGGCCTGGGCGTCGGTTTTCGGCTCGCCGCTGCTCGAAGGCTGGGTGGCGGCGCCGGGCGGCGGGCCATCGCTGGCAGTTCCTGCCTCTTCGCCTTCGGTTTTGTCCGGTTCAACGGCCGGTGGTGTGGTTTTCTGTTTGATCAGGCTTTCCACCAGCGCCTTGTTGGTCAGCGCCGGACGCAAATCCGGTTGGCGTTCAAGGGCTTGGTCATAAGCATCCAGCGCCGCTTCCAGTTCACCGCTCTTGGCCAGGGCGTTACCCCGATTGTAGTGCGCCCGTGCGTCGTTGCCTTGGGCGAAGCGCTCGGCGGCGCCACTGTAGTCGCCGGCCTCATACAGCGCCACACCTTGCCATTGCGGGTCTTCGAAATGCCGGGCCGCCTCGGCCGGGTGCTCCTGATTGAGCAACTGCAGGCCTCGCTGATCGGGGCGCAGCCACAGGTCTGCAAAGTCGAAGGCGTAGCTCGGTTGCGGCATCAGGAACAACAGCGGCAGGCAGAACAACCAACCCCGGCGCCCGGCAAAGGAGGCCAGTAGCAACAGTGGCAGCAACAGCCAGTAACCCTGGTCGGCCCATGTATCCAGGCGTAGGGTCTGGCCGTCGTTGCGCAGAGTGCGCGGGCCATCGAGCAGGCCCAAGGCGCCCAGATCGGCGTCATCGAGCCGTGACGAATGGTAGCGGCCGCCCAGGTCACTGGCGAAGGCTTTCAGACCTTGATTGTCGAGGCGCGGGACCAGAATCGCGCCTTGGGCATCCTTGAGGAAACTGCCGTCCTCCTGAGTGACCGGCGCGCCTTCGGGGGTGCCGACGCCGAGCATCAGAAACTCCGTGGATTTGCCGTCCAGCGCGCGCCGAATGCCCTGGCGTTCCTGTTCGGTCAGGGAGGAACCGATCAGCAGGATCCGGCCTTGGCCCAGAGCGCCCTGATCCAGCAGCGCCAAGGCCTTGATAACCGCCAGATCGGCGCGATGACCGGCCTCGGGCATCAACGACGGCTTGAGCGCGTCCAGCAGGTTGCGGCTGGTGGACAAATCATCCGACAGCGGCACCAGCGTGTGGGCACTGCCGGCGTAGACGACCATTGCGGTCTGGGCATCGCTGCGACTTTGCAGCAAGTCGAACAACTTGCGTCGCGCTTGTTCCAGACGGTTCGGCGGGCTGTCGGTGGCGAGCATTTCCGGGGTCAGTTCCAGCAAAACTACCAGCGGGTCGGCGGGTTTCTGGCTGGTTTGTTCAACCCGTTCCCAGCTCGGACCAAGCAGCGCACCGATGGTCAGCACCCAGGCCAGGCCCAGCACCACCCACGGCAGTTTGCTGTCGTGACCTTTGCCACCACTCAACAGCGCGGCGTGGAAGGCCGGTGGCAGGATCATCTGCCAGCGCCCGGCGCGTTTCTGCCGATGCCAGAGTTGCCAGAGCAACCAGCCCAGCAACGGCAACAGCAACAGCCACCAAGGCCGGAACCAGTAAGGCCAGAGCGCGCTCATCGACGCCTCCTCAGGCGCAGGCGTTTGAGCCGTTGGCGCCAGTCTGGCAGTTGGGTTTGCAAAAACAGATCCTTGCTCAAGAAGCGTTGCAATGGGTTGTCCGGCCAGCGCTCGCGCACCACCAGCACCATGCTCAATAGCAGCGCCAACGCCAGTGGCCAGTGATACAACGTCTGGGCCGGACGGGCCTGGGTCGGTTGCTGGGTTACCGGCTCCAGTTTGTCGAGGGTGGCCCTGATCGCCTCCAGCTCTTTGCCGTCGCGGGCGCGGAAGTACTGGCCGCCGGTGGCTTCGGCAATCGCCTTCAAGGCCGGCTCATCGAGGTCCAGGCTCGGGTTGACGCCGAGCAAACCCAAGGTGCCGCTTTGTTCCGGATCGGCGCCGATGCCGATCGGGTAGATTTTCACGCCTTCACTGGCGGCCAGTCGAGCGGCGGTCAGTGGGTCGATTTCGCCGCCATTGTTGGCACCGTCGGTGACCAGAATCAGTACACGGCTTTGCGCCGGACGCAGGCGCAAGCGCTTGAGTGCCAGGCCAATCGCATCACCGATGGCGGTGTTTTTGCCAGCGATACCGATCCGCGCTTCGTCGAGCCATATGCGCACCGTGCGTCGGTCAAAGGTCAGCGGTGCTTGCAGGTAGGCCTTGCTGCCGAACAGGATCAGCCCGACCCGGTCACCTTCGCGGCTTTCCAGAAAGTCACCGAGCAAATGCTGGACCAGCAACAAGCGGCTGACGTCTTCGCCCTTCCACTGCATGTCGGGGAAATCCATCGAGCCGGACACGTCCACCGCCACCAGCAAATCGCGGCCACTGGCGGCAATCGGCAGCGGTTCGCCGAGCCATTGCGGGCGCGCCGAGGCGATCAATAACAACAGCCACAGCAGAATGAACGGTGCTTGCTGGCGCCAGGCCGGCAGGTGAGCGCGGGCACGGCGGCGGGTCAGGCCTTCGAGGTCGCTGAGGAAGCTGACTTTAAGCGCCGGTTCGCCGCTGTCGGCCACCGGCAGCAGCACGCGCATCAGCCACGGCAATGGCAACAGGGCAAAGATCCACGGCCAGGCGAACTCAAACATGTTTGCGAATCCAGGTATCGACGGCTTGGGTCAGGCCGGCAATGGCCTTGTCGTCGAGTTTGCATTCGGGTTTGTAGGCGCCTTCCACCAGCACCATCCAGCGTGTCAGGCCGGCGGCCGGGCAACGGTTGTCGAGGAACGCCAGCCATTTGCGGCCGTTGAGGGTGTGGCTCTGGCTGTAGGGGTAATGGTTGCGGCACAGGCGTTTGAGCAAACCGTTGAGTTGCTGCAGCCAGGCACCGGCCGGCGCGCCGTCGTAGGGTTTGGGCATCTGCGCCAGCTCGGCCAGGGCGGCGAGGCGCACTGGGTCCAGCGGTTGGTCGGCGCGCACAATGGGGCGTTTGCTCGCAATCATGCGCCGCAACTGCCACAGGCCGAAACCGATCAGTGGCAATAACAGCAGCAACAGCCACCAGCCCGGCGCCGGTGGCCAGAAGGCGATGGGCGGGGGGCATCAGCGGTTGCAGTTGTTCGAGGCTGCTCATCGACCTTTCCCCGGTTTCTGTGGGTTCAGGTACTCGCGCAGTTGCTCGACCATTTCACTCTGGGTGCTCAGGGGCATCAACAGTACCCGCAGCTTTTGCGCGAGCAATTCCCAGCGGGCGATGCGCGCTTCGGCCTGGGCGCGGTAGGCCTGGCGCAGGTCGAAATTCAGGGTGTCGAGTTCCAGCTGCGCGCCACGCTCGGCGAAGCGTAAAAGCCCGGCGGCGGGCAGGGCATGGTCCAGCGGATCGGACAGCGGTAGCAGCAACAGGTCGCAATGGCGCGATAACAGGCTCAGCTGTTGCTCGGAACCTTCGGTCAGCGCGCGTTCGTCGCAGATCACGATCACCAGGCTGCCGGGGCGCAGCACTTCCCGGCGCGGCGCAGGGCCATGTTGAGCGAGTCGCGGTTCTGCTCGCTTTCGGTGTGCAGCGACTGGTTGACCCGCACCAGCCGGTTGAGCAATTGCAGCAGGCTCTGCTTGCTGCGCCGGGGCTTGATTTCGTAGTGCTCGTTGTCGCCGAACACCAGCCCGCCAACCCGGTCGTTATGCCCCAGGGCCGCCCAGCCGATCAGGCTCGCGGCTTGGGCCGCCAGCACCGACTTGAACATCAGCCCGGAGCCGAAAAACAGCCGACGGCTTTGCTCGACCATGATGAAGATCGGTCGTTCGCGTTCTTCGTGAAACAGTTTGGTGTGCGGCTCCTGGGTGCGGGCGGTGACGCGCCAGTCGATGGTGCGCACGTCGTCGCCGGCCTGATAGACCCGCACTTGATCGAAGTCGACGCCACGCCCGCGCAGCTTGAGTGGTGCAGGCCGATCAGCGGGCTGCGCTGGCTCGGCGTGGAAAACAGCTGCACTTCGCGCACCCGATGGCGCATCTCGATCAGCTCGGCGAGGCTGACACGGATGCCCGGCTCGGGCGGCAGGCTGGCGTTCATCGAGGTCAAGCGACGGCTACGACGTCGAGAATCCGCTGGACCACCCGGTCCTGGTCGATGCCCGCCGCTTCGGCTTCAAAGGACAGGATGATGCGGTGACGCAACACGTCGAACAGCACCGCTTGAATGTCTTCCGGGCTGACAAAGTCGCGACCGGCCAGCCACGCGTGAGCGCGGGCGCAACGGTCAAGGGCGATGGAACCACGTGGGCTGGCGCCATAAGCGATCCACTCGGCCATTTCCGGGTCGAATTTGGCCGGCGTGCGCGTGGCCATGACCAGTTGCACCAGGTATTCCTCCACGGCGTCGGCCATGTACAAACCGAGGATTTCCTTGCGCGCGGCGAAGATCGCCTGCTGGCTGACCCGGCGCTCGGGCTTGGTTTCGCCGTTGAGGGCTTCGCCACGGGCCTGTTGCAGGATCCGTCGTTCGACGGCGGCGTCCGGGAAACCTATTTTTACGTGCATCAAAAAGCGGTCGAGCTGGGCTTCGGGCAGTGGGTAAGTGCCTTCCTGCTCGATCGGGTTTTGCGTGGCCATGACCAAAAACAGCGGTGACAACTCGTAGGTGCTGCGCCCGACGCTGACCTGGCGCTCGGCCATGGCTTCAAGCAGCGCCGACTGGACCTTGGCCGGGGCGCGGTTGATTTCGTCCGCCAGCACCAGGTTGTGGAAGATCGGGCCTTGCTGGAACACGAAACTCCCGGTTTCCGGGCGATAGATCTCAGTGCCGGTGATGTCGGCCGGCAACAGGTCGGGGGTGAACTGGATGCGATGGAACTGCGCTTCGATGCCTTCGGCGAGCTCTTTGATGGCCTTGGTCTTGGCCAGGCCCGGGGCGCCCTCGACCAGCATGTGGCCGTCGGCGAGCAAGGCGATGAGCAAACGCTCGATGAGTTTTTCCTGGCCGAGAATCTGCGTTGAAAGAAAGGTTCGCAGCGCAAGCAGCGCTTCACGATGTTCCATCGATGACTGTTCCTGGAAAGGGTGAGCGAAGACGTTCGAATAACGCCAGGGCTGGGGGCGTTACTTTAATGCATCGCAGGGGGTGGCGACTAACGGCATTTTTCAGAAAATGTGTGGTGGGTGGGGAAGATCAAAAGATCGCAGCCTTCGGCAGCTCCTACCGGGGGTCGTGTCGTGCATAGCCATTGCGTGGAACACAGTCGGTGTAGGCGCTGGCGAAGCCTGCGATCTTTTAGCGATCTATCAGGCGAGCTCGCTTATATAGGTGCCTGTCCCCTTGAGAATGTTCTGCAAGGTTTCTTCCACTTCCGCCAGGTCGCTGGCATCGGTGCTGTGAATGATTTCCAGGGAATCATCGCCATTGAGCGCATCGGCATCGCCAGCGGCGATTTCGATCAGCAGGCGGGTAGCGCCGAGGGTGACTTTCACCCCGTCCAGGGTCGATGGTTCGCCGTCGAGGGTGATGTCCAAAGCGTCCTCGTCCGGGTAGCGGGTCATCAGGAACATATCGCCCTGATCGCTGTGGCAGCAGAGCATGGCCATGTTGTCTTCTTCGTCATCGCACGGGTTGACGATCAAGAGGGCGGTGGTCATTTGCATGGGGAATTCCTGGCTCGACGAGCATTGTGAAGACGAACAAAGGGCGATTCTGCCAGCAGACGGGAATTTCTGCTCGTTTGAGTGTCAGAGCCTGTGTCGTGAACATCCTAAGTGTTGCTGGTCATTTCTGGCACGGATGGGTCGTAAAATCGGACTTTAACCTCCGGTTTTGCCCCGTGACTGCTAACGTTGTCCGATGCACAAGGCGCAAGCTGCGTGCCGATGACCGAATATGTCGCAGCACCGCAAGCAGGCACGTTGTCGCACTCGTTAAGCTGCGCATCGAATGGATACCCGTAAAGGCATTGTGCAATTCATCGTACAGTCGCTTTTGCCGATACCCATTCTTGGAAGGTGAATGTGACCTGAGTGTCTCGTCCAGCTTCACCCACCTGTCTCCTTAGTTTCCTCTGCCCGAGAATCAGGAACAGGGTGACGGATCGCCCCGAAAGGGGTTTTGCACGCGACGCTTCCATCAATAACAAGCCCAAGCGGAGTACCACAGATGGCGTTCTTCACCGCAGCCAGCAAAGCCGACTTCCAGCACCAACTGCAAGCGGCACTGGCGCAGCACATCAGTGAACAGGCACTGCCACAAGTGGCGCTGTTTGCTGAACAATTTTTCGGCATCATTTCCCTCGACGAGCTGACTCAACGTCGGTTGTCCGACCTCGCCGGCTGCACCCTTTCTGCGTGGCGCCTGCTTGAGCGCTTCGATCACGCGCAACCACAAGTGCGCGTCTACAACCCTGATTACGAACGCCACGGCTGGCAGTCGACCCACACCGCGGTCGAAGTGCTGCACCACGATTTACCATTCCTCGTGGACTCGGTACGTACCGAGCTGAACCGTCGCGGCTACAGCATCCATACCTTGCAAACCACTGTGCTGAGCGTGCGTCGCGGCAGCAAGGGCGAGCTGCTGGAAATCCTGCCCAAGGGCACCCACGGCGAAGGCATTCTGCAAGAATCGCTGATGTACCTGGAAATCGACCGTTGCGCCAACGCGGCCGAGCTGAATGTACTGAGCAAAGAGCTGGAACAGGTGCTCGGTGAAGTCCGCGTTGCGGTCGCCGATTTCGAACCAATGAAGGCCAAGGTCCAGGAAATCCTGACCGGCCTGGACAACAGCCAGTTCAACGTCGATGGCGAAGAAAAAGCCGAAATCAAAAGCTTCCTGGAATGGCTGGTGGGCAACCACTTCACATTCCTGGGCTATGAAGAATTCGTGGTCAGCGACCAGGCCGATGGCGGCCATATCGAGTACGACCAGGACTCCTTCCTCGGTCTGACCAAACTGCTGCGTACCGGCCTGACCTACGATGACCTGCGCATCGAAGACTACGCCGTGAACTACCTGCGCGAACCGACCCTGCTGTCGTTCGCCAAGGCTGCGCACCCAAGCCGTGTACACCGTCCGGCTTACCCGGACTACGTGTCGATCCGCGAGATCGACGCCGACGGCAAGGTCATCAAGGAATGCCGCTTCATGGGCCTCTACACCTCCTCGGTGTATGGCGAGAGCGTGCGGGTCATTCCGTACATCCGCCGCAAGGTCGAGGAAATCGAACGCCGTTCCGGCTTCCAGGCCAAGGCTCACTTGGGCAAGGAACTGGCGCAGGTCGTCGAAGTACTGCCGCGTGACGATCTGTTCCAGACCCCGGTCGACGAGCTGTTCAGCACCGTGATGTCGATCGTGCAGATCCAGGAGCGCAACAAGATCCGCGTGTTCCTGCGCAAAGACCCGTACGGTCGTTTCTGCTACTGCCTGGCCTACGTGCCGCGCGACATCTACTCCACCGAAGTGCGCCAGAAGATCCAGCAAGTGCTGATGGATCGCCTGAAAGCCTCGGATTGCGAGTTCTGGACCTTCTTCTCCGAGTCCGTGCTGGCCCGTGTACAACTGATTCTGCGGGTTGACCCGAAGAACCGTCTGGACATCGACCCGGTCCTGCTGGAAAAAGAAGTGGTTCAAGCCTGCCGCAGCTGGCAGGACGACTACGCGAGCCTGGTCGTGGAAAGCTTCGGCGAAGCCCACGGCACCAACGTGCTGGCGGACTTCCCGAAAGGCTTCCCGGCCGGTTACCGCGAGCGCTTCGCTGCGCACTCGGCCGTGGTCGACATGCAACACCTGCTGAGCCTGAACGAAAAGAGCCCGCTGGTGATGAGTTTCTATCAGCCGCTGGGCCAGGTCTCCGGTCAGCGCGAACTGCATTGCAAGCTGTACCACGCCGATACGCCGCTGGCGTTGTCCGACGTCTTGCCGATCCTGGAAAACCTCGGCCTGCGCGTGCTGGGTGAGTTCCCGTATCGCCTGCGTCACAACAATGGCCGCGAGTTCTGGATTCACGATTTCGCCTTCACGGCTGCCGAAGGCCTGGAACTCGACATCCAGCAACTCAACGATACCTTGCAGGACGCGTTCGTCCACATCGTGCGTGGCGATGCCGAGAACGATGCGTTCAACCGGCTGGTACTGACTGCCGGCCTGCCATGGCGCGATGTGGCGCTGCTGCGTGCCTACGCCCGCTACATGAAGCAGATTCGTCTGGGCTTCGACCTGGGCTACATCGCCAGCACCCTGAACAACCACACCGACATCGCTCGCGAGTTGACCCGGTTGTTCAAGACCCGTTTCTACCTGGCGCGCAAACTGGCCAGCGACGATCTGGAAGACAAGCAGCAACGTCTGGAACAGGCCATCGTCACCGCCCTGGACAACGTCCAGGTACTCAACGAAGACCGCATCCTGCGTCGCTACCTGGACCTGATCAAGGCCACTCTGCGCACCAACTTCTACCAGACCGATGCGCACGGCCATAACAAGTCCTACTTCAGCTTCAAGTTCAACCCGCACCAGATCCCTGAGCTGCCGAAGCCCGTACCGAAGTTCGAAATCTTCGTTTACTCGCCTCGCGTTGAAGGTGTGCACCTGCGCTTCGGTAACGTGGCTCGTGGCGGCCTGCGCTGGTCCGACCGTGAAGAAGACTACCGCACCGAAGTGTTGGGCCTGGTAAAAGCCCAGCAAGTGAAGAACTCGGTCATCGTGCCTGTGGGCGCGAAGGGCGGCTTCCTGCCGCGTCGCCTGCCATTGGGCGGCGGTCGGGACGAGATCGCGGCCGAGGGCATCGCCTGCTACCGCATCTTTATCTCGGGCCTGTTGGACATTACCGACAACCTGAAGGACGGCGCACTGGTGCCGCCGGTCAACGTCGTGCGTCATGACGATGATGACCCGTACCTGGTAGTGGCGGCGGACAAGGGCACTGCAACCTTCTCCGACATCGCCAACGGCATTGCCATCGACTACGGTTTCTGGCTCGGCGACGCCTTTGCATCGGGCGGCTCGGCCGGTTACGACCACAAGAAAATGGGCATCACCGCCAAGGGCGCGTGGGTTGGCGTACAACGTCACTTCCGCGAGCGCGGCATCAATGTTCAGAAGGACAGCATTACCGTCGTCGGCGTCGGCGACATGGCCGGTGACGTGTTCGGTAACGGCTTGTTGATGTCCGAGACCCTGCAACTGGTCGCGGCCTTCAACCACCTGCACATCTTCATCGACCCGAATCCACAACCGGCCAACAGCTTCGTCGAGCGTCAGCGCCTGTTCGACCTGCCGCGTTCGGCCTGGTCGGATTACGACACCAGCATCATGTCCGAAGGCGGCGGGATTTTCTCCCGCAGCGCGAAAAGCATCGCGATTTCCCCGCAGATGAAAGAGCGCTTCGACATTCAGGCTGACAAGCTGACCCCGACCGAGCTGCTGAACGCCTTGCTCAAGGCCCCGGTAGACCTGTTGTGGAACGGCGGTATCGGCACCTATGTCAAAGCCAGCACCGAAAGCCACGCCGATGTCGGCGACAAGGCCAACGATGCGCTGCGCGTGAACGGCAACGAACTGCGCTGCAAAGTCGTGGGCGAGGGCGGTAACCTCGGTATGACCCAATTGGGTCGTGTCGAATTCGGCCTCAATGGCGGCGGTTCCAACACCGATTTCATCGACAACGCCGGTGGCGTGGACTGCTCCGACCACGAAGTCAACATCAAGATCCTGCTGAACGAAGTGGTTCAGGCCGGTGATATGACCGAGAAGCAACGTAACCAGTTGCTCGGCAGCATGACTGACGAAGTCGGTGGCCTGGTCCTGGGCAACAACTACAAGCAGACTCAGGCACTGTCCCTGGCCGCCCGTCGCGCCTTGCCGCGGATTGCCGAATACAAGCGCTTGATGAACGACCTGGAAAGCCGTGGCAAGCTGGATCGCGCCATCGAGTTCCTGCCGGCGGAAGAGGCTATCAACGAGCGCGTCGCGGCAGGCCATGGCCTGACCCGTGCCGAGCTGTCGGTGCTGATCTCCTACAGCAAGATCGACCTCAAGGAAGCGCTGCTCAACTCGCAAGTGCCGGACGACGATTACCTGACCCGCGACATGGAAACCGCTTTCCCGCCGATGCTGGTGAGCAAGTTCTCCGAAGCCATGCGTCGTCACCGTCTGAAGCGCGAGATCGTCAGCACCCAGATCGCCAACGACCTGGTCAACCACATGGGCATCACCTTCGTTCAACGACTCAAAGAGTCGACCGGCATGAGCCCGGCGAATGTTGCAGGTGCCTATGTAATTGTCCGCGATATCTTCCACCTCCCGCACTGGTTCCGGCAGATCGAAGCCCTGGACTACCAGGTTTCCGCTGACGTGCAACTGGAGCTGATGGACGAGCTGATGCGTCTGGGCCGCCGCGCTACGCGCTGGTTCCTGCGCAGCCGTCGCAACGAGCAGAACGCTGCCCGTGACGTCGCGCACTTCGGTCCACATCTGGCGGCGCTGGGCCTCAAGCTCGACGAGCTGCTGGAAGGCCCGACCCGTGAAGGCTGGCAGACCCGTTATCAGGCTTACGTCGCGGCTGGCGTACCTGAGTTGCTGGCGCGCATGGTTGCAGGCACCACTCACCTGTACACCTTGCTGCCGATCATCGAAGCATCGGATGTGACCGGCCAGAACGCCGCAGACGTCGCGAAGGCTTACTTCGCCGTCGGCAGCGCGCTGGACATCACCTGGTACCTGCAACAGATCAGTGCTCTGCCGGTTGAAAACAACTGGCAGGCGCTGGCCCGTGAAGCGTTCCGCGACGATGTGGACTGGCAGCAACGTGCGATCACCATCTCCGTCCTGCAACAGGGCGACGGCACTCAGGACGTGGAAACACGCCTGGCGCTGTGGATGGAAGCGCACGAAGGCATGATCGAGCGCTGGCGCGTCATGCTGGTGGAAATCCGTGCCGCGAGCGGCACTGACTACGCCATGTACGCAGTCGCCAACCGCGAACTGCTGGACCTGGCGTTGAGCGGTCAGGCGGTGGTGACAGCCTGATTCAACGCTGAATGAAAAAGCCCCCGTATCGAGAGCTGCGGGGGCTTTTTTCTGTGGGCTTTTGTGTTGTCTGGGCAGGCCGCATCGCGAGCAAGCTTTGCTCCTACAGGTTATATGTCGATGGCGTAACCCTGTAGGAGCAAAGCTTGCTCGCGATGCGGCCATTAACCTCACTACAACTTCTGTCCTGTTGTGTGATCAATCATCGATACTTTATCTGTCGACCTGGTCAATAAATTACTGAGCGACTGGTCAAACTTTTGCAGCGCCCGAACTTGCACATCCTGTTGTTGGTTAATATCCGCGACAATCTCTTCGCTGCGTCCAAAGTCGGCCCAGACAGGGCTCAACGATCTAGCGTCATGCCCTTGCGCAGTCCCGATGTAATTGAACTTCGAATCATAGAGGCTCGCGCTGACATCCACCTTGATATCCGAACTGCGCGAAGTCATCAGTTGGCTGTGGGTGTCGACAATGGCGACCACGTCCGGTCTGGCGGCCCGCAGGCTTTGCATGTCCGGATAGACCGTCACCGAGCCGAACTGGCGCTGCAACGAGGCCTTGACGCCATCTACGGCAAAGTCCGGGTTGGAGCTCGCCACGTAGGCGTCGTGGATCGGTTGATCCAGCAGACTCTGGCCGAAACCGCTGCCGGCGTTGGCCTGGTAGTGGCGCAGGTAATCGCGGTTGGCCTGGGTGCTCGGGCTGTAGACAATGCCCAGCGACACCGTTCTGCCGTTGGCGACGCTTGCGGCACTGGAGCGAGTGGCCGGCATATCGAGCGAGGAGAGCGCTTTTGGGGCCGTGGGAATGGAACATCCGGTTAACAGTGCTGCGACAGCCAACGTACTAACAAGCACAAGTTTCATGGTGTCTCTCCAGTGAAACAGCGTGAGGCAAGTGTTTAAGTGTTACCGGTATCGACCGGCAATGAACTTAGACTAAACCTGTATTCGCTGAATGAAACCTGTCTATGCCTGCGCTTATTGAGTGAGTCATAGTTTTGTTTGATGTAAACGCTTCAAGCTAATTGCGAGCAGTCATAAACAGGCCCGAATTGTTCATTCGGGCCTGTTTATTTATGGCTGATGTAACAGGCATCAGTTATTCAAAGGGATCAATACTTTCTCGTCCGGCGACAACACCATGAACACCAACAGTTTGGCCGGTTGGGTCGCACTGGCGTTTTTCGAGATCAAATGCTCGGAACCCGCCGGTTCATACCAGTACTCGCCAGCCTTGTAGGTGATCGCCGTCTGGCCTTTGACCTGAGAGGTGATCTGGCCCGAGAGCACATACGCCATGGCGGTGCCGTCATGTTTATGGGCGATGGAGGATTGGCCGGGTTTGTAGTCGACCTCGATCATCATGGCTTTTTTGCCGGGCACGTTTTGCAGCAGTTCGTCCTGCAACACCGTGATTTTTTCAGACGGGTCGTGGGCGAACGCCGAAGCGGAAACGGTCAGGGCCAGGGCGGCCAGTAAACTCAAAGCTTTCATGGTTGATCACCTGGGGTGGTTAGTCGTCAGGGACCACAGTAAGCCGCGGGTGAAGGCAATAAAACGGCCAATTTTCGCGAAGGTGAGGGGACCAATCCCCTCGTATCACCAGAGCAACCCGTAGCAGCTGCCGAGCAGCGCGAGGCTGCGTTCGGCGGCGAAGCCGTCGTGAGATCAGACACTGAGGTGTATCAGGTAGACGGCATGCTCAGGGTTTTTACGACGGCTTCGCCGCCGAACGCAGCCTCGCGGTGCTCGGCAGCTGCTACAGAGGGGGGGTTACACGATAGGGAAGCTGTTGAAATCGACGGCATTGGCCAATCGGCTATCAATCAACCCAATAAAACCCTGCACTTCAGGGCAGTTGAAATGCGATTGCATGGCCGCTTCCGATTGCCAGCGGGCGCTGACGTTCCAGCGGTTGCTGTCCTCGGGGCAGCGGTCAACCATATAGGAATCACAGCCCGGAAGTTCACGCAGGGTTTCGACAATCTTTTGCAGTTGCTTGCCCAGTTCTTCCGAGCGGCCGGCGGCGGCCTGCACTTGTACGGTGTTGATCACTTCGTTGGACATTACTCACACTCCTGAATCAGGCCGGACGAATCCTGCTCATTGAGGGATAACGCATTTGCAGAATAGGCCTGCATCGGGGGACCGCCAATAGCCAATCGCCGGATAAACCCCCACACCAATGTGTCAGGCGACCTGCTGCAAGATGTCCTTCAAGCGGTCCAGCGCGGTGTCAATGTCCAGGGTTTCGATAGCGCCAAACCCCATGAGCAGCCCGGCACGCGGCGCTTGCTGATAGAAAAAGCCCTCAATGGAATAGAGCCCGACTTCGACTTTTCTGGCCAGTTCGATGATCAGCGCGAGGTCGATCGGCACCTTGCACAGCACCACCATGTGAAACCCGGCGACGGTCGGCACGGCCTCAAACCACGGTGAAAGATCACCGGCCATCCGCGCCAGGATCCGCTCGCGGCGCCCGGCGTAGATCGTGTGGCATCGGCGGATGTGCTTGAGCAGGCAGCCTTCGGCGATGAACTTGGCCAGCGCCCATTGCGGCAGCGTCGAGGTGTGCAGGTCGGTGAGCTGCTTGGCGCGGATCACCGCTTCAAGGATCGCCGGCGGCAAGATCGTATAACCGAGCCGCAACTCTGGCAGCAGGGTTTTCGAGAAGGTACCGACGTAGGCAACCATGCCGCGCTCGTCCATGCTTTGCAGCGAATCGGTCGGTCGGCCCTCGTAGCGGAATTCGCTGTCGTAATCGTCCTCGATGATGATTGCGCCCAGCTCATGCGCCCGTGCCAGCAAGGCGATTCGACGTGTCTGGCTCATCGGCATGCCCAGCGGGAACTGGTGCGACGGTGTGACGTAAATCAGCCGCGTGCCTTGCGCAATCAACTCGACCTGAATGCCTTCGGCGTCCACCGGGACCCCGACCACGGTGGCGCCATGGCTGGCGAACAATAGACGCGCTGGCGGGTAACCGGGATCTTCCATTGCCACCAGACTGGCGGGTTGAATCAGCACCCGGGCAATCAGGTCCAGGGCCTGCTGCGCACCGTTGCACACCACCACATCTTCGTCCTGGCAATTGACTCCGCGGGAAAACGCGATGTGCCGGGCAATCGCATTGCGCAGCGCCGGTAAACCTTCGGGCAGGCTGTAAAAGCCCTTGGATCCGGCCATCTGGCGCAAGGCGTGAGAGGTGCAGCGCCGCCAATCGTCCTGAGGGAATTGGCCCTTGCTGGTGGCGCCACCGATAAAGTCGTAGCGCAGCGAACCTTCCAGCGTCGGATGGCGCAACAACACCGGCAGGTTGCGCCAGGACTCGATGATCTCGGCACTGGCCAGCTCCGAATGGCTTTGCTTGCGCTGGATTTTCGCCGGCCGCGCATTGACGTAGGTGCCTTTGCCGATCACCCCGGTGAGGAAGTTTTCGTAGGTCAGTTGCGAGTACGTATCGGAAATGGTCTTGCGTGAAATCCCCAACTGTTCGGCCAGCAAGCGGCTGGGCGGCAGTTGCGTGCCGGCTGCCAGGCGACCGGTTTCGATGGCACTGCGCAGTTGTTGGTACAACTGGCCTGCCAGGTCTTTGCGGCCGTTGATGACAACGTGAAGTTCCATACCGGCGGGGCTCCTGGGGCAGTGGGGCGACTGTGGGTCGCGCCAGATTACCCCCATTGCGCCGTCGCATAGAAGTTGCGCAGGCAAAAAACGCCGGAGGGGGCTGTTGGCCGGTGGTCCCTGGGTTTTTCGTTGAATTGGATCTGTAACGTCGCGGCATCAACGCCTACCGTGGCAACACCTGTCTGCGCTGCGAGGTCTTTCCATGAATCCGCGTCTGGACTACTACAGCGCGTCACCCAAAGCGATGAAAGCGATGATTGCCATGGAGGCATTGACCGGCAATTTGAGCATCGAGGCCGCTTTGCTGCACCTGGTCAAAATCCGTGCCTCGCAACTCAACGGCTGTGCGTTCTGCACCGACATGCACTCGGTGGATGCCCGGCGCCTCGGCGAGACGGATCGGCGTTTGTATTCGATCGTGGTCTGGCGTGACAGCGGCTTCTTCAACCCTCGGGAGCGGGCGGCTTTCGCCTGGACCGAAGCAGTCACTTTGCTTTCTGAAAGCCACGTGCCGGATGATGTTTACACCCAGGCGCGGGAGCAGTTCAGTGAAGGCGAATTGGTGGATTTGACCATTGCCGTGACCACCATCAATAGCTGGAATCGGCTGGCGGTAAGCTTTCGCCAGACGCCCAGCGATTGAGCATCTCAAGTCGAACACAAAGTCCGCGTACACCACAAATCTCTGAGGAGCGCCGAAGGCTGCGATCTTTGACTTTGATTTTTAAAAACCAGATCAAAAGATCGCAGCCTTCGGCAGCTCCTACGGGGGTGGGGTGGCTGGTGATCTCCGGCTTACGAATAGTTGCTGGTCAGGCCCGCGTCAAAGAGGCAGAACAGTCTAAGCTCCAGACGCAATTGGCTGAACGTGACACACAAGTGCAGCAATAATCAGTCAAGAATCAGCAGATGTACGGCGCTCGGGTCTAGTTCGAAGAACTGGGCCAGCGCTTTGGAAAATGCAATACGACGAGCCCCTGGTGGCGCTCGCTCACTGAATCCAAGGACGACTTTTATGACTCAATTGATCAGCCACGTATCACCACAATCCCTGACCGACGTGCTGCAAGCCGCCGGTTACCGGGTCAACCAGACCGAACAGAACGGCATTGTGCAGTTGCTCAGCGCCAGCCAGGGCATCGGCTATGCCGTGCGTTTCGGTAACCCGGCAGTGGAGCAGGGCAGCTACGTCGACTTCACTTTCAGCTGCGCCTTGCGCGTGCAGGGCGAGTTGCCGGCCGGGCTGGCGGAACTGTGGAACGCTTCGCGGCGCTTTGCCCGGTTGTCGGTGCAGGGCGAGTTCCTGGTGATGGAAATGGACGTGGTAGTAGCTGCCGGGGTCAGCGCCGATCACCTGAAGGGCAATCTGGAGTTGTGGGATCGCCTGCTGCAGGAATTCATCGTGTACCTGCGTGAATACAGCCAGAACGCCGCGCAATTGCAGGCTCAGGCTGAAACCGCCGAGGCTGCCACGCCAGAGGTTTCGACGCTCTGAAAAAACACTGAGCGTCGATGGCACCGACCTGAACAAATGGCTGGAGGAATCCAGCAGGCCCGTGGCCAGGCACAGAAGTGATGAACAACCCCGATTCAATGTGGGAGCGAGTTTGCTCCGGGTAGCGTTCCGACGATGAGGCCATCACATTCAACGATGAAGTTGACTGATCCACCACCATCGCGAGCAGGTTCGCTCCCACGGGGCAGTTCAGTGGGGCAGTTGAAACAACCCAAACAAGGATCGACAGGGAGTCATCGATGGCATTCACAGAACCCGCAGGACGCCAGGGCATTACCGATTACCGCGCGCCGCCGCATACCCCCGACGCCTGGCTGGCGCTGGCCGCCGGGATCGAGGACGAGGTGACGCAGTATTTTATGGTCAGCGCCCGCTGCGGCTGTTTCATGCAGGCGGCGCGCAGCCTCAATGTCCGCGCCACCTTGCTGCGCAAGCAACTGGCGCAACTGGAGGCGCGTTTACAACGTTCATTGTTCAACTTCCAGGGCAGCGCCCTGAGCCTCAGTCGCGAAGGCCAGCAGTTGCATGCGCAGTTGACCGCCCTGGTCCGGGAGCGCCAGTTGCCCGTGGTCGAGCAGCGCTCGATTCGACTGGCGGTGGCGGAATCTCTGCTGCATGACATCCTCGGCCGCGACCTGGTCTCGCTGCTGCGGCGCAATGCGAGCATCCGCCTGGAAATCATCTCGCTGGACAGTGAACTCGCCCTGCAAGCCATCACCGCCGATGTGGTGCTTTGGCTGGCTGCCGGTGATTCACCGCTACCCGGCCCGACATTTGACACCCATGAGCCGCAGCATTTGGCGCAGTTGAGTTATCTGCCGCACATCGCCAAGCGTTATTCGCGGGTTACGACCCGGCCGGCCAGTGTCGATGACTTGACCGATTTCATGTTGGTGCAATGGCAGCGTGATCGCCAGATCGACTGTTTTCGGCCCTGGAACACCCTGGTGGAACAACGCCTGGCCGGGGTGGTGACATTGCAATCCTATGAATTGATGCTCGACATGATTCGATGTAGCGCCTGCATCGGCCTGCTGCCCGGCTACATGAGCCACTACGATCGCAGCCTGGTGGCGTTGCCGGGGTTGTTCCGCGAGCCGATGCAGCATCAGGTGTGGCTGGCGGTGAATGCCGATTCCGGTGACGTGGCCGAGGTGCAGATGATCGCGCAACTGATCCGCGACACCTTCGCCGAGCGACGGGAGTGGTTTGAGTCCTGAATCAATCCAGTGGCCCGATTACCTGGCGATATTGCTTTGTCACTCAAAACGCATACGGAATGCTGACCTTCGCCCAGAGCATGTCGCCCTCCGGACGGTTCTCGACATCAAACTCCCTGGCCCAGCGAATCTCGGCGCTGGCGTACTTGAGGAAGGTCAGGTGCAGCGCCGGGCCGATGGCGAACACCTGGCCGCGCACGCCGTCGTTCACGTCTTCGCCGTTGAACTGCACGGTTCTGCCGAACTGTTTGTCGTCGGTGGTTTGCTTGAGGTAGTAGCCGTTCAGCCCGAGCATCAGGTCGTCGGTGATCTTGTAGCTGGCGGAATAATCGAAGTGGAAAATCTGCCCCGATTTATAATCGGTGTCCTTGTTTTTCTCGTTGAAGCTGTACGTCGTCTTCATCGACACCTCGGTGTTGTCCGTTGGCAGCCAGGTGAAGGAAAACAGCGGCTTGTAGGTGTAGAAATTGTTGCTGGTATTGGCCAGGCGATCAGGACTGTATTCGCCGGTCGGCACGGTGACCTCCACGGCGGCACCGAGGGTCAGGTTTTTACCCATGTCCCAGAGAATGATCGGCGCAATGGTGGTGTCGCCCATGCCTTCACGGGTGTCATGCAAGCCGAACACCGAGACTTCCTGCTTGAGCCAGGGTTGCGCGATGTAACCGGCCAGCCGCCCACCGAAAATGTGCACCGGGCTCAGGTAATCCAGGCGCGGGATCACGGCGGTGGATTCGATATCGACATCCGGTACCTTGCCGCCGAGGGAACTGATATGGAGTTTGGTGGACGTGTAATGGTTGTAGTAGACGTTGAACGCCACCATGTTGTCCGCAAGGCTGTTTACATCCAGCGGCAGCATGAAGAAACCATCGGTGCCCGGGCCGATATTGTCCACGCCGGCCTCGGTGGCCAAGGCTTGCAAGTGAATGGCAAACACGCCGGCCAGGCTGACGGCCAGTCGCAAGCAGAATGTCGTGCGGGTCGGGTTCATGGGTGTACTCATTATTATTGTTAGGGAGGCACCGCCGGCCGCGCGGGCCGTTGCATAGAAATAAGCTGTCCAGGCCTTGGCCGGCAGGGTATTGGCGGCCACATAGGGGGACTTCTGCGGACAGCCGTTAAACCCTGTGCTAACTTTCCTCGACATAACCGGTAACAAAAATAAGAATTCAGCTTGATCCGGGATGTCTTGCGCCATGCAAATGAAAGTCGTCGACCCTACCTACGAACTGGCGCTGGTTTCGCCATTTCTGCTGCAAACACTGGCCGAAGTCGCCGAGCTCAAAGGGGTCAATCCCGAGAATCTTTGCCGAGGTCTGGGCTTCACCCTTGAAGATCTCCAGGACCCGGCGCAGCGTATTTCCTACCGCCAGGCCGTGGCGATGATCCAGCGCGCGCTCAAGGTCTTGCCCAATCGCGGGCTGGGCTTGTGGGTTGGTGCGCAGAACGTGCTCGGCACCCTGGGTTTGCTCGGGCATGTGTTATCGCTGTGCAAGACCTTGCGCGATGCGTTTGAGCTGGGCATCCGCCATCAGCACACCTCTGGCGGCATCGTGGTGTCGAGCGTGGAGGAGGCGGGCGACCGGGTGTTTGTCGATATCGAATGCCGCCTGCCGTTTACCGACGTGCAGCTGTTTGCGGTGGAGGAGTTTTTTGCCAGCCTGCTGGTGTATGGCCGGGCGTTGGTCGGGGCCGATTTCAAGCCGATGGCGGTGGAGTTCGTCCATGCCGCGCCGGATTACGTCGCCGAATATGAGCGCTTACTCGGGCCGGACGTGCGTTTCGGTTGCCTGCAAAACCGCATGGTGATTGCCGCTCACTGGCTGGATGTGCGACTGCCGAACCATCACTCGCTGGCGTTGCGTCAGGCAGTCAAGTTGCTGGAGCTGGAAGCGGCGCAGGTTCACCAGAAAATTGATCTGATTCAAGCCGTGGAGCGGGCGATTGCCCGGGACCTGACCCAAGGCAGCCACATCGAAAAAATTGCCGGCGACCTGAACATGAGCAGCCGCACCTTGCGCCGCCGCCTGACCGAACATGCCCTGACCTTCGAAACCTTGCTGGAGCAGGTGCGCCAGGCGCGCACCCTGAGCCTGTTGGCCAATCCCGAGATGTCGATCGAGCGGATCACCGAGGAAGTCGGCTACAGCGACGTGCGCAGCTTTCGCCGGGCGTTCAAGCGCTGGACCGGGATGAGCCCGAGCGCGTTTCGCCAGGACTCCTGGCCCGCCCTGTAGCAGCTGCCGAGCACCGCGAGGCTGCGTTCGGTGCAGGCCGCGATCGGACGAAGTCGTCGTGAAATCAGACAATGCGGTGTATCAGGTGGACCGCGTAGCCAGGGTTTACGACGACTTCGTCCGATCGCGGCCCGCACCGAACGCAGCCTCGCGGTGCTCGGCAGCTGCTACAAAACACACAGCTGCCTTTGTCCCGGTTAAACTCAGCCTCTTTTTAAGGAGTTCATATGAGTTACTACCAGCCGGGCATTCTCGCCACCCCCGTTCCGCCTCAAGCCCGTCATATGTTCTTCGCCCTCGAATCCGTCGCCGCACTGCCGGCCGCGCTCGACAACTTGATGCAATGGGTGGACGGCAAGTCGGCGGTGGTCGGTTTCGGTGAATCCCTGGTCAAGGCCCTGCACGGTCAGGTCGAAGGCCTGCGAGCGTTCCCGGCCATGACCGGCGTCGGCGTCGACAACCCGTCGACCCAACACGCCCTCTGGTGCTGGCTGCACGGCGTTGACCGTGGCGAGTTGCTCAATCGCAGCACCGTTATCGAAGCCGCACTGGCCCCGGCGTTTCGCCTGGTGCAGATGAACGAAACCTTCCGCCACCTCACCGGCCACGACCTGACCGGTTACGAAGACGGCACTGAAAACCCTCACGATGAAGCCGCCGTAGCCGCCGCACTGGTCAGCGACGGCGCTGAAGGCAGGGTGGGTGGCAGCTTCGCCGCGATTCAGCAGTGGCAGCATGATTTGAAAGGTTTCAATGCCATGCCGTCCCATGAAAAGGACAACATCATGGGCCGTCGCCTGAGCGACAACGAAGAACTCGACGACGCGCCAATTTCTGCTCACGTCAAACGCACCGCCCAGGAAAGCTTCGCCCCCGAAGCCTTCGTGGTACGCCGTTCGATGCCGTGGATCGAAGGCGACCGCGCCGGCTTGATGTTCCTCGCGTTCGGCTTCTCCCTCGACGCCTTCGAAGCGCAACTGCGGCGTATGAGCGGTCTGGAAGACGGCATCACGGATGGTTTGTACCGCATGAGTCGTCCGATCACCGGCGGCTACTACTGGTGCCCGCCGCTCAAGGACGGTCAGCTGGACCTGCGCGCGTTGCGCATCGGCTAAATCTCAAGGAGTGAATATGAACGTGGTGCGCTGGGGCATGATTGGTTGTGGGGATGTCACCGAACGCAAGAGCGGGCCGGCGTTTTACAAGGCGCCCGGTTCGGCGCTGGTGGCGGTGATGGGACGACGGCTGGAGGCGGTGACCGATTATGCCGCACGCCACGGTATCGCCCGGGTCTACACCGATGCCGAGTCGCTGATCAACGACCCCGAGGTGGACGCGGTGTACATCGCCACGCCACCCGACAGTCACCTCGGTTACGCCCTGATGGTTGCCGCCGCCGGTAAACATTGTTGCGTCGAAAAACCGATGTCGCTGAATGCCGGGCAGAGCCGTGAGATGCAACAGGTATTCAGCGCTGCCGGTTTGCACCTGTTCGTTTCCTACTACCGACGTTCGTTGCCGCGCTTCCAGCAAGTTCGGCAATGGCTGGAAGAAGGGCGGATCGGCGAGGTTCGGCACCTGACCTGGACGCTGACCAAGGCTCCGTCGCCGGCCGATCTGGGTGGCAGCGACAACTGGCGCACCGACCCGGCGATTGCCGGCGGCGGCTACTTTGCCGATCTCGCCAGCCATGGCTTCGACCTGTTTCAGTACTTGCTCGGCGACATCACTGAAGTCGCCGGTTTTACTGCGCGGCAAGCCGGGTTGTATGCGGCTGAAGATGCTGTCAGCGCCAGTTGGCGCTTTGCGTCGGGTGCTACGGGGATGGGCTGCTGGAATTTTGTGGCGGATCGGCGTGAGGATCGGGTTGAGGTGATTGGCAGCAAGGGCCGGATCAGCTTTTCGGTGTTTGATCAGCATCCCGTTCAGCTTGAAGCCGAGGAAAACATCAGCCTGCACATCGACCATCACGAACATATCCAGTGGCACCACGTGCTGGGGATGAATGCGCATATCCGTGGCGAAGTGCAGTACCCGGCGGTGGCCGCAGAGGCGCTGAAAACCGATTGGGTGATGGACCAGATTCTCAAGCGCGGCTGAAAAGATCAAAGATCGCAGCCTTCGGCAGCTCCTACAGGTGTACGCAATCCCCTGTAGGAGCTGCCGAAGGCTGCGATCTTTTGATTTTGCTTTTGACCCGAATCTAACCTTATGCTCAAACAGTATTTCTCAACCCCCGCCTCATCTCTCTAAGATCACGTCATAACTCGTTATGACAAGTGATCCCAGATGACCGATAACGTTCTCTCCCTAAGCAGCGTCCCCCTGCACACTCAACTGCGCGACGTGCTCCGTGCCCGGATCCTCGACGGCGAATACCCGCAAGACAGCCAGATGCCGTCCGAAAGCGAACTCGGTGCGCTGTTCAAAGTCAGCCGCATCACCGTGCGCCAGGCCCTCGGCGATCTGCAAAAAGAAGGGTTGATCTTCAAGATTCACGGCAAAGGCACCTTCGTTGCCAAACCCAGGACGTTCCAGAACGTCAGCACCCTGCAAGGCCTGGCCGAGTCCATGACCGGTCGCGGCTACGAGGTGATCAACCGCCTGCGCAGCTTCAAATTCATCGCCGCCGACAAACTGGTCGCCGAACGTTTGCAGGTCGCCGAAGGCGAAACCGTGGCGCAGATCAAACGCGTACGGCTGATCAACCGTGAGCCGATCTCGCTGGAAATCACCTACCTGCCCAACGCCATCGGCGAGCGGCTGGAGAAGGCTGACCTCGTCACCCGCGACATCTTCCTGATCCTGGAAAACGACTGCGCACTGGCCCTCGGACATGCCGACCTGGCCATCGACGCGGTGCTGGCCGACAGCGACCTGGCCCAGGCGCTGAACGTCGAACCCGGCTCGCCGATCATGCGCATCGAGCGCCTGACCCACGACGCCAGCGGTCAGCCCGTGGACTTCGAACACCTTTACTACCGCGGTGATGCCTTCCAGTACCGCTTGCGGATCGACCGGCAAAAGGGGATCAGGCATGACTCGCAACGCCATGACTAGAGCCACTCTGGAGCAGGAATACGACATCGTCGTGATCGGCGGCGGCACCGCAGGTCCCATGGCGGCGATCAAGGCCAAGGAGCGCAACCGCGATTTGCGGGTGTTGCTGATCGACAAGGCCAACGTCAAACGCAGCGGCGCGATCAGCATGGGCATGGACGGGTTGAACAACGCGATCATTCCCGGCCACTCGACGCCGGAGCAGTACACCAAGGAAATCACCATCGCCAACGACGGCATCGTCAATCAGGCAGCGGTGTATGCCTACGCGACTCACAGTTTCGAAACCATTGAGCAACTGGACCGTTGGGGCGTGAAGTTCGAGAAGGACGAAACCGGCGACTACGCGGTGAAAAAGGTCCATCACATGGGCGCCTACGTGCTGCCGATGCCCGAAGGGCACGACATCAAGAAAGTCCTGTATCGCCAGTTGAAGCGGGCGCGAGTGAGCATCACCAATCGGCTGGTCTGCACCCGTTTGCTGAAGGACGAAGAGGGCGCGGTCAACGGTGTGATGGGCTTCGATTGCCGCACTGCCGATTTCCATGTGATCAAGGCCAAAGCCGTGATCCTCTGCTGCGGCGCTGCCGGGCGCCTGGGTTTGCCATCCTCAGGTTACCTGATGGGCACCTACGAAAACCCGACCAATGCCGGTGATGGTTACGCGATGGCGTATCACGCCGGTGCCGAGCTGGCGAACCTCGAATGCTTCCAGATCAACCCGTTGATCAAGGATTACAACGGCCCGGCCTGCGCCTACGTCACCGGTCCATTGGGTGGCTACACCGCCAACAACAAGGGCGAGCGCTTTATCGAGTGCGACTACTGGAGCGGCCAGATGATGTGGGAGTTCCATCAGGAACTCGAAAGCGGCAACGGCCCGGTGTTTCTCAAGCTCGATCACCTGGCCGAGGAAACCATCCAGAACATCGAAGAGATCCTGCACAGCAACGAGCGCCCGAGTCGCGGCCAGTTCCACGCCAATCGTGGCACCGACTACCGAACGCAAATGGTCGAGATGCATATCTCCGAAATCGGCTTTTGCAGCGGTCATTCAGCGTCGGGGGTTTGGGTCAACGAGCGGGCCGAGACCTCGGTAAAGGGTTTGTATTCGGCGGGTGACATGGCGGCGGTGCCGCACAACTACATGCTTGGTGCGTTCACTTATGGCTGGTTTGCCGGCACCAACGCGGCGGACTTTGTCGCCGGGCGCGAATTTTCCTCGGTCGATACCCAGCAGATCGAAACGGAAAAACTAAGGGTCTACGCGCCACTGGACCGCGAACACGGTCTGCCACCAGCCCAGGTCGAATACAAGCTGCGGCGCTTGGTGAATGACTACCTGCAACCGCCGAAAGTGACCAGGAAGATGCAAATCGGCCTGCAACGCTTCAGCGATATCCAGCGCGACCTCGATCAGATCAAGGCCCATAACGCCCACGAACTGATGCGCGCGATGGAAGTCAGCATGATCCGCGACTGCGCCGAGATGGCCGCCGGGCCTCGTTGTTTCGCGCCGAAAGTCGCTGGGGGCTTTACCACTACCGGGTCGACCACCCGCAACGCAACGACAGCGACTGGTTCTGCCATTGCCACCTGAAGAAGGGCGACGACGGCCAGATGAGCAGTTTCAAGAAAGCCGTCGAGCCTTACATCATCCCGCTCGATGCCGAAGAAATGCAGGCTTACGACCGGCTGCGGGTCGGCGCGTTTGCGGCCTGACGCCTAAACCAAGAGAGCACCAGGAGAGTCCGAACCATGGCCTATCAACCCCAGGAAATCTTCTTCCGCTCCAACGCGCCGGTTACGGTCGATGAGGACCTGTGCATCGCCCACAAAGGCTGCACCGTGTGCGTCGACGTCTGCCCGATGGACCTGCTGGCGATCAACCCGGCCACGCAAAAGGCCTACATGGCGTTCGACGAATGCTGGTACTGCATGCCCTGTGAAAAGGACTGCCCGACCGGAGCGGTGAAAGTCGAAATCCCGTACCTGTTGCGCTGAAACACAGTTCCAATGTGGGAGCGGGCTTGCTCGCGAAGGCGTCGGTATATCCAGCATTGATGCCGACTGACCCGCCGCTTTCGCGAGCAAGCCCGCTCCCACATTGGATCGAAGTCGAACACAAATACCGCGCTCACCAACGATCAACTGTGGGAGCGAGCTTGCTCGCGAAGGCGTCGGTATATCCAGCATTGATGCCGACTGACCCGCCGCTTTCGCGAGCAAGCCCGCTCCCACATTGGATCGAAGTCGAACACAGATACCGCGCTCACCAACGATCAACTGTGGGAGCGGGCTTGCTCGCGAAGGCGTCGGTATATCCAGCATTGATGTTGACTGACCCGCCGCTTTCGCGAGCAAGCCCGCTCCCACATTGGATCGAAGTCGAACACAGATACCGCGCTCACCAACGATCAACTGTGGGAGCGAGCTTGCTCCGGGCGGCGTTCCGACGATGAGGCCAGCCCAAACAACGCTAAAAGCCATCCGGCAGCACCGGACGCCAGATTCAAAACACCCCTCGTTTCCCACCGCGCCCTGATCGCGGCGGAGACGAATATCCTGAAAACGATTCGAGGGGATTCACCCATGTCTTTGCAAACATTGCTACGTGCAGCATTAGCCGGTCTGGTACTGGCCTCATTCACCTTGCCGGCTTCGGCTGAAACCATCCGCATTGCCATCGGCACCCAGGACACCACCATCAATTGCGCCGCGGGCGGTCTGTTGATTCGTGAACTCGGGCTGCTGGATAAATACCTGCCCCACGATGGCCAATACAAAGACGCCAACTACGAGGTGGAGTGGAAGAACTTCACCAGCGGCGCGCCTCTGACCAACGAGATGGTCGCCGGCAAGCTCGACTTCGGCGCCATGGCCGATTTCCCCGGCGCGTTCAACGGCGTGGCGTTTGAAACCGTCGGTAAGCACAGCCTGTTTATCAGCGTGCTCTCGGGCAGCATCAAAGGCAGCGGCAACGGCATCGTGGTGCCGAGCGCGTCGGGCGTGCAGTCGCTGGCGGAGTTGAAGGGCAAGACCATTTCCGTGCCGTTCGCTTCCACCGCGCACGGCATGTTGTTGCGTGCCGTGGCTGCCCAGGGCTGGGACCCGCTCAAGGACGTGAACATCATCGCCCAGCCGCCGGAAGTTGCCGGCTCGGCGTTGCAGGCCGGGAAGATCGATGCCCACGCCGACTTTGTGCCGTTCGCTGAACTGTTCCCCAGTCGTGGTTTCGCCCGCAAGATTTATGACGGTGCCCAGGCCAATGCGCCGACGTTCCATGGTGCTTTGGTTGATCAGGCCTACGCCAGGAAGTACCCGGAAATCGTCGTGGCTTACCTGCGGGCGAGCATCGAGGCCAATCAGCTGCTGGCCGCGGAGCCGGAGAAGTACAGCGAGTTGATCGCCAAAGTCACCGGAGTCGACGCCGAGGTCAATTACCTGTTCCACGGTCCACTGGGCGTGCAGACCCGCGACCTGAGCTGGAAACCGGAATACCGTCAGGCGCTGGGTACGGCCATCGATACCCTCAAGCTGCTGAAAAAGGCTGATCGCGGGCTCGATCTCAATACGTTTATTGACGATCAATACATTCGCGCCGCGTTCAAGGCTTCGAACCTGGATTACACCGCGCAACTGGCCAACTACGCGCAGGCGCCGCTCAAGGCAGTGGATGCGTCGAGCGGCAAGACCATCAGCGATTTCAGCCATGTGGCGCAAATTTGGGTGCGCGGCGAGCCGAAAGTCCGGCAGTACGCTTCGGCGGAATCGGCGTTCACTGCGTTGGCTGCCCTGAAGCAGGACGGCAAAAACATCCGCGCCGTGTATGCCCAGGCGAGTGACAGCGGGATCAAGTTGCTGGCCGATCAGGCGTGGTTTGCCAGTGACGCGAAAGGCCGGCTCAGTGCGTTCCTGCTCAAGGGCCAGGCCCAACAATTCGCCACGGCCCAGGGCGGCAAAGTCTTCGACTTCACCGATGCCACCACCCAGGCCGTTGCCACCCGATAAAAGGCCCTTACACCGGTTCCCCGTAGGAGCTGCCGAAGGCTCGGGCCGCGTTCGGACGATCTTTTGATCTTGATCTTTTCGGTGCCGATGAAGATCACAAGCAAGATCAAAAGATCGTCCGAACGCGGCCCGAGCCTTCGGCAGCTCCTACAGGGTGATGTGTTCGTCATTGGAAGTTATGTATGTCCGGATCCTATTTGCGCTGGCTCCCCCGAGCCGCCTCACTGCTGCTCTGCCTTTTATTCTGGCAACTCGCAGCGAGCGGTCACTGGAACCTTGGCCTGGTCACCTTCGCCAACGTCCCGAGCCCACTGGCCGTGATCCACGCCGCGTTGGGCCTCGGCGACTCCGGCAGGCTCGGCCAACATCTCGCCGCCAGCCTCAGTCGGGTCTTCGCCGGTTACCTCGCGGCGCTGATCATCGGCATCGCCCTGGGCCTGGCCATCGGCCGCTCGAAATGGGCCGAGGACGTGTTGCTGCCACCGCTGGAAGTATTAAGACCGATCCCTGCAGTGGCCTGGATTCCCTGGCGATCCTGATGTTTCCCTCGTCAGAACTGTCGATGGTCTTCATCACCTTTACCGGCGCGCTGTTCCCGATCCTGCTCAACACCGTGCACGGCGTCGAAGGTGTCGACCCACGGCTGATTGCTTCAGCAAAAGCCTTGGGGCCGGGCGCCGGGCGATCTTGCTGGAAGTGATCCTGCCCGGCGCCGCGCCGAGCATCATCACCGGCCTGGCCATCGGCATGGGCACTTCGTGGTTCTGCCTGGTCACCGCCGAAATGATCTCCGGCCAGTACGGCATCGGCTATTACACCTGGGAGTCCTACACCATCCAGAACTACGCCGACATCGTCGTCGGCATGTTGCTGATCGGCCTGCTCGGGATGGGCAGCAGCCTGCTGATCAAACGCCTTGGCGGCTTGTTCACGCCTTGGCATCGACCACGAGGAAAAGCCTGATGAGCGTCTTTCAACACCCGCAAGGGCGAATCGAGATTCACGGCTTGTCGATCAGCCTGGGGGAGAGCCGCGCGACGTTCGAAGCCGTTCAAGGCCTGGATTGTCAAATCGAAGCGGGGCAGTTCGTGTGTATTCTCGGACCCTCCGGTTGCGGTAAATCCACGTTGCTCGGCGCTCTGGCCGGGCACCTGCAACCGCGTTCCGGCACCTTGACCGTCGATGGCGCGCCGATCTCAGGCCCATCACCCCAGCGCGGCATGGTGTTCCAGCACCACACGCTGTTCCCTTGGCGCACGGTGCGCGACAACGTCGCTTTCGGCCTGAAAATGCGCGGTATCGGCAAAGTCGAACGCCATAAAGCTGCCGATGAAATCCTGGCGTCAGTGGGGTTGCAAGGCTTTGCCGAACGCTGGCCGGATCAGCTCTCTGGTGGCATGCAGCAACGGGTCGAAATCGCCCGGGTGCTGATCAACCGCCCACGGCTGTTGCTGATGGACGAACCCTTCGGCGCCCTCGACGCCCTGACCCGGCTGAACATGCAGGAACTGTTGCTGGACATCTGGATGCGAATTCGCACCACCGTGGTGTTCGTCACCCATGACATCGACGAGGCGCTGTTCCTCGCTGATCGCCTGCTGGTGATGAGTTCGCGGCCGGGTCGAATCATCGAAGATCTGCACCTGGACTGCCCCCGTCCACGCACCACCGAACGGGTGACAAGCCACGAATTTTCCCGCTTGAAGCGTCATTGCCTCGAGTTGCTGCGTCACGAGGACGGTCGGCAGTTACCCCGCCTGAACCCCCTCGGACTTCCCCCTGAAAACAAACTGCCGCGGTTTGCCCTATGACCTCTCTATTCGATGTGACCGATAACGCCGACATCCTTGTCCTGCAACTGCGCCTGACCGACGAAGACCCTGGCGTGCGCCGCATCGCGCTGATCGAACTGGCTGATCTTGAAGAGCCGGAAGGTTTGCTTTGGCTGGTCGATCGCCTGGCGCAAGACCCGACCGAAGACGTCCGCGCCGAAGCCGCCCGGCTGCTGGAAGCCTGGGAGGATGAACCGGTGGTTGAAGCGTTGTGCCAGGCGCTGACCGATTCATCGTTGACCGTGCAAGCAGCTGCCGCGCAAAGCCTCAGCCTGCTCAAGAGTGAAGCCGCGGGCCGGGTGATTCTGCCGTGGACCGGGCATGCCGAGGTCAACGTGCGCATCGCCGCGTTCAGGGCCTTGCGCGAGTTGCGTTTTGCCGATGCCGCTGGCGCTGCGTTGGGTGCTTTAAACGATAAAGATGCCAGCGTGCGCCGCGAAGCCGTCGGCGTGCTCGGCTGGCTCAAGCAGCTCGATGCGTTGCCGGCCCTGGCCCGATTGGCCAGCGACGATCCGGACACTGAAGTCCGCCGCGCCGCTACCGGCGCCCTCGGCCTGGCGTCCGACAGTCAAGTCCTCCCGGCCCTGCGCCAGGCCTTGCAGGATCACGCCTGGCAAGTGCGCGAAGAAGCGGCCACCACCTTGGGTAAGGTTGGCCACGTTGACGCCGGTCCGGCATTGATCGAGGCCTTGAGCGACGATTACTGGCAAGTCCGCCTGCGCGCCACCCGCAGCCTCGGCCGCTTGCGCTATGTCCCGGCGCTTGAAGGGTTGATCGAAACGTTAGGCCATCGCATCAGCAACCTGCGCAAGGAAGCGGCGCTGGCGTTGGGCGAGTTGAATGATCGCCAAGCCATCGCCGCATTGCAGGCCGCCCAGGATGATGGCGACCCGGAAGTGCGCAAAGCGGTGCGGATTGCCTTGAGTCAGTTGCAATGAATCCGCTGGCCGTCGGTAATTCCCGGAACAAACAGCAATTGCGGTTGAACTGGCCGGATGGGCGCGAACAATTGCTCGACCATGCCGAGTTGCGCCGTCAGTGCCCGTGTTCGCAATGCCGGGCGTTCCGGTTGCAAGGCCTGACGGTGAAAGTCGATTCGCGGATTCGGGTGGTCGAGTTGAATCCCCAGGGTTACGGCCTGCAACTGGTCTTCAGCGACGGCCACGAACGCGGCATCTACCCCTGGCCCTACCTCTCAGGATTGACCCCAAACCTGTAGGAGCGAGGCTTGCCCGCGAAAGCGTTTTGTCAGGTAAGCCGCCTTCGCGGGCAAGCCTCGCTCCTACAGAGGTAGCGTCCTGCCGCCATTCCTGGCACTGCGCAATGGGCGTAGGAGCTGGCGCAGCCTCGGGCCGCGTTCGGACGATCTTTTGATCTTTGTCTTTAAAAAGCAAAGTCAAAAGATCGCAGCCTTCGGCAGCTCCTACAGGGGGGTTGTGGTGGTCAGAAGGATTGGCTGATGCTCGCCACCACCGTCGCCGTACACACATCGCCATAACCCCAATTGCTGATGCACTGGCTCTGCGACAAATCCGTATCGATGTAGCTCAACCCCAGCATCACTCCGGCCAGTTCGTGACTCAGCTTCACTTCCCATTCGTGGTACGCGTCCTCGGCATGGCCGTCAGAGGCGTACAAACGCGGGTCCTTGAAGTCCATTTCGCCGTAGCGCAGCTTCAGGCCCAGCCCATAGGGCAATTCGGTTTCGTAGCCGATGTAGCTGTACAACGTGCTCTGTTTGCTGTCGATGCCCGGTGCATCCGCCGAGTAATAAGCCCCGAGTTTCACGCCGTAGGCACTGAGAATCCCGTAGACCTCGCTCTGGTTGAACTGGCTCTCTTTCGGATAAGCATATTTGAGATAACCGACGTCCAGGCTAACCGCATCGGTCGCCTGCCATAGCCAGCCGGTGTAGTAATCAAGTTCTTGCCGGGTTTTCAGACCGCCGCCGAAGTCGACATTCGAACTCCACACCCCCACATACAAACCGCTGCCATGGGCCAGGGTGGCGCCGGCCTGCACGGCAGGGTCGTTCTGGGTTTGCGAGATGCCACGGGTTCGATAGTCGCTGGCCAGGGTCAGGTCCACTTGCACGGAAAAATCATCATTCAAGGGGATCGCCTGGCTGCTCAAGGGCAACAGGCTCAAGGATCCGAGGGCGAACAGGGTGAGCGCTTTCATGGGGCAGTGCCTTTGTTGTGATTGTTTTGGGCAGATAGCGGACAAGGCTGCGCCATACCCCGGCGACAAGCGCGGGGCGGGCAGCAAAGGGTTTTCTTATAGGGTCGGTGCGTAGACTTCGCGACCGGCGAACCAGGTTTGCAGCACTTGGGTGTCGTGCAGGGCTTTTTCATCGACGGTGAACACATCGCGGTCGAGCACGATGAAGTCAGCCTGCTTGCCAGCGGTCAGCGAACCGATCTGCTTCTCCAGCCCGATGGTCCGGGCAGCGTTGAGGGTATAGGCGTAGAACATCGTTTCCCGGTCGAGACGTTCATCGGCGTTGAGCACGCCCAGCGGGCCGACCCGCGTGATGGCTTGGGCCATGGCATTAAACGGATTTGGCGAGGACACCGGCCAGTCACTGGCGCCGGCAATCGTCGCGCCCTGTTTCAACAGCGAGTGCGCCGGGTATTGATAGCGGAAGGCCAACGCACTGACGTAGGGCTTGATCATGTCCGTGGTGTAATCGTCAGCGCTGGCCCATAGCAGTTGCATTGAAGCGATCACGTTCAGCGGTTTGAAGCGTGCGAACTCTTTCGGGTTGACCATTTGCAGGTGGGTGATCGAGTGAGTGATGCCGCTCTGGCGATCCTTGCGCGCCTGCTCGATGCCGTTCAGGGATTCGCGCACCGCACGGTCGCCAATCGCGTGGATGTGCACCAGCCAGCCGCGTTGATCGATGGCGCTGACCAGTTCGCCGAAATGCTTCGGATCGATCAGCAACTCACCCTGTTTGTGCGAGTTGGTGTACGGGTCGATCATCGCCGCGCTCTGCGCCGGGTATTCAATCACGCCGTCGGCGAAGATCTTGATCCCCGGCAGCGTCAGGTTGGGAATGCCCTGGAATTGCTGGCGGACCTTGTCCAGGGTGTCGAGATCGGCCGGCACGCTTTTCGGGTTGGCCACCAGCAGCGCGGCGACGTGGACGGTCATATCACCGGTTTCGGACAGCGCTTTATAGGCGGGCAGTACGCCAACGGTTTTCTCGGTCGGCTTGAGTGCGAATACCGGTTCGCCGGGCGCGGCGTTGGCGGCGGGGTCCATCCACGCGGTGATACCGAGGCTGTTGTTGTAGCGCATGGCCGATTGCGCGGCTTTGAGCATGTCGGCGGCGCTCGGCACCGGCATTTTCGAGGCGACCCGGTCCCAACCGGCGTCGACCATGAATCCATTGGGGCTGCCATCGGCGAGTTTGCCGAGGGTATCTTTCTCGGCATCAGGCAGGTTTTTCAGCAGCTCGGCATCGATGCTGGCGCGTTTCAGCATGACGTTGTTGGCCCATGCGGTGTGGTGGTCGCTGCCGGTGAACACCACCGGCACCGTGGCCCATTCGCCACTGTTGAATTTCTTGCCGAAGGCTTCGGCCTGCGCCCAGTAAGCGGAACTCATGCCGGCCACGCTCAGCACATCGCCGTGCCTGGCCTTGCCGTCGTCACGCCAGCCACGCAGGCGTTTTTCCAGCTCGTCGAGGTCGACCACCTCGTCTTCCATGTTCGCCGAGACCATTTCCAGTCCACCGAAAATCGCGTGGGAATGGCTGTCGATCAGGCCGGGCATCAGCGTCTTGCCGTCGAGGTTGACGACTTGGGTGCCTGACTCGATCAAGGCCTTGATCTGCGCATCCGTGCCGACTTTCAGCACCTTGCCGTTCTCCACCGCCAAGGCCTGCACCTGCGGTTGGGCGCGGTCGGCGGTGAAAATCTTGCCGTTGAGTAGCACCAGATCGGTGCCCGCCATGGCTTCCATCGAGGCAAAACTAACGGCGGCCACCAACAGATTCGGGATGAATCTTTTCATTGAACATTTCCTTGTTATTGCGTCTGATGGCCAGATTAGTGGCTGCTCAGCCGCAGCAGAACGTCTCCCTCACGAAAAACGTTTTTGCCGGAATGGAAAAAGCATGGACAAGTTGGGTGCATTAAAAATGTTCGTGGTCACCGCGCAGCTCGGCAGTTTCAGCCGCGCCGCCGAGCAACTGGGCAAAACCCCGTCGGCCTTGACCAAAGCGGTCAATCACCTCGAAGCCGAACTCGGCGCCCGGCTGTTTGAACGCAGCACCCGGCGGATTTTGCTCACGGAAGTCGGGCGGCTTTACCTGGAAACCGCGCGGCAAGTGTTGCAGCGACTGGAGGAGGCCGGTGAGGAAGTCGAGCAAATGCAGCATGGTCTGCGCGGCAGCCTGAAAATCACTGCGCCGCTGGCCTATGGGCAGGCGTTTCTTGACCAAGTCTGCGGCGGTTTCCTTGAGCAATACCCGCAGATCAACCTGCAAGTGGACCTGTGCGATGAGTTCGTCAATTTGCTGGAAAGCGGCTATGACCTGGCCCTGCGCGAGGGGCACGACAACTTGCCGGGGTTGATCGCCCGGGTTGTCGGCAGCAATCGCCTGGCGTTGTGCGGCAGCCCGGCCTATCTGGCACGCAAGGGCTTGCCGGTGACGCCGCAAACCCTCGATCAGCACGAATGGCTGCTGTATCGCCACCCGCTGCTCAGCCGCGAATTCTGGTGGGCCGAGCGCGACGGCCAGCGCCTGAGCCTGCCGCAACCGCAGTCGCCGCGATTGCGCAGCGACAATTACGACTTGCTGCTGGCCAATGCCCTGGCCGGGCGCGGCTTGCTGCACACGCCGTTATGGAGCGCCGCGCCGTACATCGCCAACGGTCGGCTGGTGCGGCTGATGGCCGACTATGACATCGACCCGGACAGCTTTGGGCCGCACATTCTGGCGGTGTACCCGAGCCACCGGCGGGCGACGGCGAAAGTGCTGGCGTTTATCGATTACATCGCAGGGTTTCTGGCGGCCCGTGGCTTGGGGGATGACTGCGCTCGTCATTGACTTGGCTTACCCCTGTATCTGGCCCCCTTGTATCTGGACTCCCTTTGTACCGGGTCTCCTTTGTACGGGGTCTTCTTTGTACCGGGTCCCCTTTGTACGGGGTCTTCTTTGTACCGGGTCCCCTTTGTACGGGGTCTTCTTTGTACCGGGTCTCCTTTGTACGGGGTCTTCTCTGTACCGGGTCCCCTTTGTACGGGGTCTTCTTTGTACCGGGTCCCCTTTGTACGGGGTCTTCTTTGTACCGGGTCTCCTTTGTACGGGGTCTTCTTTGTACGGGGTCTTCTTTGTACCGGGTCCCCTTTGTACGGGGTCTTCTTTGTACCGGGTCCCCTTTGTACGGGGTCTTCTTTGTACCGGGTCTCCTTTGTACCGGGTCCCCTTTGTACGGGGTCTTCTTTGTACCGGGTCCCCTTTGTACCAAGTCTCCTTTGTACTGGGTCCCCTGTAGGAGCTGTCGAGTGAAACGAGGCTGCGATCTTTTGACGTTGTTTTTAAAGAGCAAGATCAAAAGATCGCAGCCTCGTTTCACAAGACAGCTCCTACATAAGTTCCTGCACAGTTCCTACAGGTACTTGTCAGGAAAATGCCGAAAGAGTACAAATGTACTCCATGACGACTCTCACTCCCCGCCGCACCGCCATCCTGACCTTTATCCGTGATCGAATCGCGGAGCACGGTCAGTCCCCGAGCCTCGCTGAAATCAGCGAGGCCTTTGGTTTTGCCTCCCGCAGCGTGGCGCGCAAGCATGTGCTGGCGCTGACCGAAGCCGGTTTTATCGAGGTCAACCCACATCAGGCCCGGGCATTCGTTTGCTCGGGCAACCGGCGCGGCCCGAGCTGCTGGAGATCCCGGTGCTCGGTCGGGTGGCGGCGGGTGCGCCGATTGGCGCGGATGCCGAGGTCCACAGCCGTTTGCTGTTCGACCCGTCGATCTTCTCCCAGGTGCCGGACTACATGCTGCGGGTCCAGGGCGATTCGATGATCGGGGACGGCATTCTCGACGGCGACCTGGTGGGCGTGCATCGCAACCCGGAGGCGCTCAACGGCCAGATCGTGGTGGCGCGGCTTGACGGCGAAGTCACCATCAAGCGCTTCGAACGGATCGGCGACAGGGTGCGGTTGCTGCCGCGCAACCCGGCCTATCAGCCGATCATTGTCGAAGCCGATCAGGACCTGGCTATCGAAGGGGTGTTCTGCGGTCTGGTGAGGCAAGGGTGATGGGCGCCGTCGTTGCGCTGGATACGCTGTTCAATGGCGGCCAGGTCTGGAAGGGCCGGCCTGCACCCCCGGCCGTCAGCCCGCAACCCACCGGGCATGCCGCGCTGGATGCCGCGCTGCCGACCGGAGGCTGGCCGGAAGCGGCGTTGACCGAAATCCTGTTGACCGGGCAGGGCGTCGGCGAGTTGCAACTGGTGTGGCCAGCGCTGGCGCGGTTGTCGGCGGCGGGCGAGCGCATCGTGCTGATCGCGCCGCCGTACGTGCCGTACCCTCAGGCCTGGCAGAACGCCGGGGTCGATCTACGCCAGTTATCGATCATCCAGGCCAGCGAGCGCGATGCGCTGTGGGCGGCGGAACAATGCCTGCGTTCGGGCAGTTGCGGCGCGGTGCTCTGTTGGCCACACCAGGCCGATGACCGGGCGCTGCGGCGCTTGCAGGTGGCGGCGGAAACCGGCTCGACCCTGGCGTTTGCCTATCGCTCGCTGGCCGAAGCGGTCAACCCTTCGCCGGCGGCCCTGCGCATTGCCATCGACGCCAAGCCTGCGCAGTTGCGGGTCTTGAAGTGCCGGGGCGGGCTGGCCCGTACGGCACCGGATTGCCTTTGCCATGGCACATTGAGGTTGCCATGCGCTGGGTCTGCATTCTTTTTCCGCAACTGGCGCTGGACGCGGTACTGCGTCAGCGCCCCGACCCCGATGAGCCGCTGGCGCTGCTGACCGGCCCGCCCCAGCGCCGCGTGTTGCAAGCGGTTAACGGCCCGGCCCGGGCGCTCGGTTTGCACCCCGGCCAGTCCATGAGCGCCGCCCAGGCCTTGAGCAAAGGTTTTGTCAGCGCCGAATACGACGTCGCCGAGATCGAACACTGGCAGCAGTTTCTCGCGGCCTGGGCCTATCGCTTCAGTTCCCAGGTCAGCGTGCATTACCCGCGTGCCGTGGTGTTTGAAATCGAATCGAGCCTGGGCCTGTTTGGTGCCTGGCCGCAGTTCGAAGCACGCTTGCGCACCGAACTCACCGAGCTGGGCTTTCGCCATCGAATTGTCGCCGCGCCGAACCCGGTGGCCGCGCGGGTGCTGGCCAATGTTTATGACGGTCTGGTCGTGCCGGACGATCAAGCCTTGCGCTATCACCTGGGGCAATTACCCGTCGACCGCATCGCCCTGGAACCGACGGTGGCCACGGCATTATCACGTATGGGCCTGCGCACCTTGAGTCAGGTGCAGGCGCTGCCGCGGCACACCCTGGCCCGGCGTTTCGAGGCCCAGGTGCTCAAGCATCTGGACGCCTTGCTCGGTTTGCGGCACCTGGCCCTGGCGTTCTACCTGCCGGCGGACCGCTTCGATGTGCGCATCGAACTCAACTTCGACGTGCAATCCCATCAGGCATTGCTGTTTCCATTACGCCGGCTGACCGGCGATCTGTCGGCGTTTCTCTGCGGCCGGGACAGTGGCGTGCAGCGTTTCGACCTGCACCTGGAGCACGCCGGGTTGCCGGACACGCTGATCAAGGTCGGGCTGCTCAGCGCCGAGCGCGATCCGGCGATGCTCTTTGAGCTGGCCCGTGGCCGATTGGAACAGGTGCAGGTCGAGGCCCCTGTACGCGGTTTTCGCCTGCGCGCCGAAGACCTGCCGAGCTTTGTGCCCCAGCGTCAGGAACTGTTTGACGACCGTGTGCAGCAGTCCTTGCCCTGGGAGCAGTTGCGCGAACGTCTGCGGGCCCGGCTGGGGGACGAGGCAGTGCAGGGTTTGCGCTTCCAGGCCGATCACCGTCCCGAGTGCGCGTGGCAAACCACCGTCGACAGTCAACTTTGCGGCGGCTTGCCGGCCGTTCAGCGGCCGGGCTGGCTGCTGACCGAGCCATTGGCGGTGCACGAAGGTTCGGCACGCATCCTGATGGGGCCGGAACGCATTGAGTCCGGCTGGTGGGACGGCGCCGATGTACGCCGCGATTATTACCTGATCCAGACCCGCGCCGGCCAACAGGGCTGGGCCTACCGAGTGGTGGGCGAGGGTGGCCCGTTGTGGCTGCAAGGCTGGTTCGCATGAGCGTCGAGTATGCCGAACTGCATTGCCTGTCGAACTTCAGTTTCCAGCGCGGGGCTTCCAGCGCTCAGGAGCTTTTCCAACGGGCGAAACAACAGGGCTATCAGGCGCTGGCGATCACCGATGAATGCACCCTGGCCGGTATCGTCCGCGCCTGGCAAGCGGCCAGGTCGGTGGAACTGCCGCTGATCATCGGCAGCGAAATACGCATCGAGGATGGGCCGAAACTGGTGCTGCTGGTGGAAAACCTTGAGGGCTATCAGGCGTTGTGCCGATTGATCACTCGCGCCCGACGCCGTACGCACAAAGGCCAGTACCAAGTACTGCGGGACGACTTCAACGAACCGCTGGCGGGGCTGTTGGCGTTGTGGGTCCCGGATGCGGTCGATGCCTTTGAACAGGGCCTCTGGTTGAAACAGGTCTTTGCCGAACGTTTGTGGCTGGCGGTCCAGTTGCATCGCGGGCAGGACGATACCCGGCGATTAAACGCGTTGCTGACGTTGGCAAGGGAACTGCGAATCCCGGCGGTGGCCAGTGGTGATGTGCACATGCACGCCCGTGGCCGGCGCGCCTTGCAGGACACCATGACCGCGATCCGCCATCACCTGCCGGTGGCCGCGGCCGGATTACGCCTGCACCCCAATGGCGAGCGGCACCTGCGCAGCCTCGACGCCTTGGGCGATCTCTACCCGCCAGCCTTGCTCGACGAAACACTGAACATTGCCCGGCGCTGTACCTTCGATCTGGGCCAGTTGCGTTATCAATATCCCCGGGAACTGGTGCCTGAGGGGCATTCGGCCACTTCCTGGCTGCGTCATTTGACCGAAGAGGGCATCCAGTGGCGCTGGTCCAAAGGGCCGAAAGCCGAAGTGCTGACGCAGATCGACAAGGAACTGGCGTTGATCGCCGGGTTGGGCTACGAAAGCTATTTCCTCACGGTTCACGACATCGTGCGTTTCGCCCGTACGCAAAAATCCTCTGTCAGGGCCGGGGTTCGGCGGCCAACTCGGCGGTGTGTTATGCCTTGGGAATCACCGAAATCGATCCGGATCGCACCACATTGTTGTTCGAACGCTTCCTCTCGAAGGAACGCAACGAGCCGCCGGACATCGACGTGGATTTCGAGCACGAGCGGCGCGAAGAAGTCTTGCAGTACGTGTTCCAGCGCTATGGCCGCATCCGCGCCGCACTGACCGCCGTCGTCAGCACTTACCACGCGGCCGGCGCGGTGCGCGATGTGGCCAAGGCGTTGGGCCTGCCGCCGGATCAGGTCAACGCCCTGGCCGACTGTTGTGGCCACTGGAGTGACAAGACCCCGCCGGTCGAGCGTCTGCTGGAAGGCGGGTTCGACCCCGAGAGCCCGGTGCTGCATCGGGTCTTGAGCCTGACCGGGCAGTTGATCGGCTTTCCCCGGCACCTGTCCCAGCACCCCGGCGGCTTCGTGATTTCCGAGCAGCCGCTGGACAGCCTGGTGCCGGTGGAAAACGCGGCGATGGCCGAGCGCACGATCATCCAGTGGGACAAGGACGATCTCGACGCGGTCGGTTTGCTCAAGGTCGATATCCTTGCGCTGGGCATGCTCAGCGCGATTCGCCGCTGTTTCGATCTGCTGCGCCGCCACCGCAACCTTGACCTGAGCCTGGCGACGATCCCGCCTGAAGACGCGCCGACCTACGAAATGATTGGTCGTGCCGACACCATCGGCGTATTCCAGATCGAGTCCCGGGCGCAGATGTCAATGTTGCCCCGGCTCAAACCGGTGAATTTCTATGACCTGGTGATCGAGGTGGCGATTGTCCGTCCGGGGCCGATTCAGGGCGGCATGGTGCATCCGTACCTGCGCCGTCGAAACAAGGAAGAACCCGAGGTCTATCCCTCCCCGGAACTGGAAACGGTGCTCAAACGCACCCTTGGCGTGCCGCTGTTTCAGGAACAGGTGATGCAGATCGCCATCGTTGCCGCCGACTACAGTCCCGGCGAGGCCGATCAGTTGCGCCGTTCAATGGCGGCCTGGAAACGCCATGGCGGGCTGGAACCGCACAAGGAGCGTCTGGCCACCGGGATGAAGAAAAACGGCTACACGGCAGAATTCGCCGCGCAGATTTTTGAACAGATCAAAGGCTTCGGTAGCTACGGTTTCCCCGAGTCCCACGCTGCCAGTTTCGCCTTGCTGACCTACGCCAGTTGCTGGCTCAAATGCCACGAACCGGCAGCCTTCGCCTGTGCGCTGATCAACAGCTGGCCGATGGGCTTCTACAGCCCGGACCAGATTCTGCAGGACGCCCGCCGGCATCATTTGCAGATTCGCCCGGTGGATGTATGCGCCAGCGATTGGGATTGCAGCCTGGAGCCGGTCGCCGGGGCGCAACCGGCGATTCGCATGGGCTTGCGGATGATCAAGGGCTTTCGCGAAGACGATGCCCGGCGCATCGAGGGCGCACGGTCGAGGGGCGCATTTGCCGACATCGCCGATCTGGGCGAACGGGCGCAACTCGATGCCCGTGCCCAGGAACAACTGGCCGATGCGGGGGCCTTGCGCGGATTGGCCGGCGACCGTCATCGCGCGCGCTGGGAAGTGGCCGGGGTGCAGAAACAACTCGGGTTGTTTGCGGGGCTAGCGCGTCAGGAAGAACCCGAGGTGTCGCTGCCAACACCTACCGTGGGTGAAGACTTGCAGGCTGATTACGCGGCGGTTGGCACCACCCTCGGTCCGCATCCGCTGGCGTTATTACGCGCCGAATTGAAGGCCCGGCGTTGCCGCAGCTCGAAGGAATTACTCGACGTCGAGCATGGTCGGCCCGTCAGCGTCGCCGGACTGGTGACCGGCCGCCAACGCCCGGGCACCGCCAGCGGCGTAACCTTCGTGACCCTTGAGGACGAGTTCGGCAACGTCAACGTGGTGGTCTGGCGCGACCTGGCCGAGCGGCAGCGCCAGGTGTTGGTGGGGTCGCAGTTGCTCAAGGTTGATGGGCGTTGGGAAAGGGAAGGTGAGGTTCGGCATTTGATTGCCGGACGGCTGAGCGACCTGAGCCCGCTGCTCGACGGCATCAGCGTGCGCAGCCGGGATTTCCGCTGATGTGCATTCCCCCTGTAGGCGCTGCCGAAGGCTCGGGCCGCGTTCGGACGATCTTTTGATCTTGATCTTCGACAATCTTAAGGCCGCCAAAAGATCGCAGCCTTCGGCAGCTCCTACATTGATCGTTCCCACGCTCTGCGTGGGAATGCAGCCCGGACGCTCCGCGTCCCATTGGAACGCGGAGCGTCCCTTGAGGCATTCCCACGCAGAGCGTGGGAGCGATCAGTAGGATGTCAACGATCTGACGCCAAAGTATTTAAACGCTGTTACAGGTGATGGCACTTTGGCATAATGCTGGCCGCCGACGTGCCAAACGTCGATTTTTGATCCAAATCCCCATCGCTTTTTCGTCGCTGCAACCCGCAGCGGTTGGCCATTGCCGTGCCGGGATCAACAGCACTTCAGAAGGAATGCACAGTGAGAATGATCTCTCGGATGTTGGTATCAGGGGCAGCGATTGTCGTATTGAGCGCGGTCAGCGGGTGTGCAACCGAAAGCTCCCGGCTTTGCCGGTAGAAAAAGTCGAAAGCGCCACCCAGGCCTGGGCCGGGGTTCGCGTACCGATGGCGGTGGGCAAGTTTGATAACCGTTCGAGTTACATGCGCGGGATCTTTTCCGACGGCGTAGATCGCCTCGGCGGTCAGGCCAAGACCATTCTGATTACTCACTTGCAGCAGACCAACCGCTTCAGCGTGCTGGACCGCGACAACATGGGCGAGATCCAGCAAGAAGCGTCGATCAAGGGCCAGGTTCAGCGCCTCAAGGGTGCTGACTACGTGGTAACCGGCGACGTCACCGAGTTCGGTCGCAAAGAAACCGGCGATCAGCAGTTGTTCGGCATTCTCGGTCGTGCCAAGACCCAAGTGGCGTACGCCAAGGTCAACCTGAACATCGTCAACATCAGCACCTCGGAAGTCGTCTATTCGACCCAGGGTGCGGGCGAATACGCCTTGTCCAACCGCGAAGTCGTCGGTTTCGGCGGCACGGCGTCCTACGATTCGACGCTCAACGGCAAAGTGCTCGACCTGGCGATGCGTGAGGCGATCAATCGCCTGGTCGATGGCATGAACTCCGGTGCGTGGAAACCGGGTAACTGATCAAGGTCGATGACAAGGAGCGCAAATCGTATGAACAAGTATCTGTCGTGGCCATTGATGGCATTGGCTCTGTCGGGCAGCGCGTTGCTGGCCGGTTGCAACAGCGGCCCGAAAACCCTGTACCAGTGGGAAAGCTACCAGCCGCAAGTCTATGAGTACTTCAAGGGTGAAACTCCTAAGGAAGCACAGGCCGAAGCCCTGGAGCGTGACTTGCAGAAAATTGCCTCGACGGGCAAGACGCCGCCACCGGGTTACCACGCCCACTTGGGCCTGTTGTACCTGAGCATGGGCAAGGATGATCAGATGGTTCAGCAGTTCCGAACCGAGAAGACGTTGTTTCCCGAGTCCGGGACCTACATGGATTTTCTGCTCAAGAACGCTAAAACCGGAGACGTCAAATGATCTCGCGCTCATTGAAACTGATGGCCGGCCTGCTGGCACTGGCCGTTCTTGGCGGTTGTGTCAGCCCCAAGACCGTGGACTACTCGGCGTACAAGCAAAGCCGCCCGAAAACCATTCTGGTGCTGCCGCCGCTGAACGATTCCCCGGACGTCAAGGCGTCCTACAGCATGCTGTCCCAAGTGACCTTTCCCTTGGCTGAGGCGGGTTACTACGTGCTGCCGATAGCTCTGGTCGACGAAACATTTCGCCAGAACGGCCTGACCACACCGGCAGACATTCACCAGGCCCCGGCCGACAAGTTGCGCAATATCTTCGGTGCTGACGCGGCGCTATACATCACAGTGACCGAGTACGGCACTCACTATATTGTGATCAGCAGCGAAACGGCAGTTACCGCTACCGCAAAACTGGTGGACCTGAAAACGGGGACCACCTTGTGGACCGGCTCGGCGCGTGCGTCGAGCGAAGAGGGGGTAACAACAGTGGTGGCGGGTTGATCGGCGCGCTGATTACGGCAGCAGTGAAACAGGTCATCAACAGCTCCACCGATGCCGGTTACCCGATGGCCGGTGTCGCCAGCAACCGCTTGCTGTCAGCCGGCCACCCGGCAGGTTTGCTGTACGGTCCGCGTTCGCCGAAATACGGTACTGACTGATACTGTCCCGACCATGATCGTTCCCGCGCCGCGCGTTGGAGCGATCATTCGCCTACGGGCCGGAAGCGTTTCCTTCCCTCCATCAAATAGGCCCTCGAGAAGTCCTTTCTCGACATCGCCGTCCCCCTGAAAACTGGCTAACATCCGCCTGGGTCGTTGATTGCGGCATGGCTGCCAGAGCCGCTCCCAAAGGGAAAGGCGAGAATCAGCTATACCTCCATGAAACCATTGGCGCCCACCGTGCTCGAAACAAACGGGTGCCACTACAGGACGCAAAGTCAGCGATGCAGTTTCTATCTGATAGCCATGGGTGTGCCGGCTGGAACGGTGAAATGGCCGGACGCATCCGCGCGTTCGACTGGAGCCAGACCGAGCTTGGAAACATTGATCGCTGGCCCCGCAGCCTGAGCAGTGCGGTGCAGTTGGTGCTGGCTTCGCCTTTGCCGATGGTGATGCTCTGGGGACGGCTCGGCTACATGATTTACAACGACGCCTATTCGACTTTCGCAGGCGGTCGCCATCCCTACCTGTTGGGCACACCGGTAGAGCTGGGCTGGCCTGAAGTGGCTGACTTCAACCGCCATGTGCTGGATACCTGCCTGGCCGGTGGTACGTTGTCCTTTCGCAATAAAGAGTTGGTATTGCTGCGCGACGGTGTACCTGAAAACGTCTGGATGGACCTCTATTACAGCCCGGTCGCCGATGATCAAGGGCGACCTGCCGGGGTCATGGCGATGGTGGTCGAGACCACCGCCCATGTGATTTCCGAACGCCGCCGCGAGGCAGCCGAGTACGCCTATCGTGCCGACAACGAGCGCGTGCGCCTGGCGCTCAACGCCGGGGCCCTGCTCGGTTCGTTCGTCTGGGACATCGAAGCGAATGTGTTGTCTGGCGACGAGCGCTTTGCCCGCACGTATTCCTATCCCACCGAGCATAATCTGGCCGACCTGCCATCGAGCATCGCCGAATCGCGCATTCATCCCGACGACCGCAGTTGGGTTCAGGAGCAGGTCGATCAAGCCGTGCAAAACGGAGCACCTTATAACGCCGAGTACCGGGTGCTGCGCCCGGACGGCAGCTACTTGTGGGTGCTGGCCAGCGGCTGTTGCGAGTTCAATGAACAGGGCAAGGCATTGCGCTTTCCGGGGTGTTGATTGACATTCACGAACGCAAGACCGCCGAAGAATCCTTGCTCAGGTTCACCCGCAATCTGGAGCAGCGGGTGGCCGACGAAGTCGGTGCGCGGCTGGCGGCCGAGGAGCAATTGCGCCAGGCGCAGAAGCTGGAAGCGATTGGCGGGCTCACCGGCGGTGTGGCCCATGACTTCAATAACCTGCTGCAAGTGATTGCCGGCAATCTGCATTTGCTGGCCCGCCATGAACCGGACAACCCCAACGTGCAGCGCCGGGTCAGTGCCTCGATTGCGGCGGTCGAGCGCGGGGCCAAGCTGTCTTCGCAACTGCTCGCGTTCGCCCGGCGCCAGCCATTGTCGCCGGCCGTGTGCGGCCCACGACAGATCTTCGAAGGGCTGGGAGAGTTGTTGCAACGGGCGCTGGGGGAAACCATCCAGATCAATGTGCGCGTCGCCGACGACGCCTGGCGCGTCCATGTCGACCGCAATCAGCTGGAAAACGCCATCCTCAACCTGGCGATCAATGCCCGCGATGCCATGAGCGGCGAGGGCACCATCGGCCTGAGCGCCGAGAACATTGCCCTGGATCGCCCGTTCTGCGAGGGCAAGGGTATCGTCGCCGGTGACTACCTTCGAGTGACGGTGACCGACGCCGGCCTGGGCATGTCGTCCCAGGTGCTGGCCCAGGCGTTCGAGCCGTTCTTTACCACCAAGGCGGACGGCCATGGCACCGGCCTGGGGTTGAGCATGGTGTTCGGTTTCGTCAAGCAGAGCGGCGGGCATATCGAAATTTACAGCGTGGTCGGCGAGGGCACTCGGGTGCAGCTGTATTTCCCGCGCAGCCTGGGACCGTTGCCCGATGAGACGCCAGTGCACGCGCCACAACAACGGGGCGGACATGAAACGATTCTGGTGGTGGAGGACAACGAAGCCGTGCGCATTTCTGCGGTGGAGTTGCTACGCGAAGAGGGCTATCAGGTGCTGACCGCCAGCAACGGTGACACCGCTATGCAGATGTTGTTGGAGGGCGTGGCGGTGGACCTGATCTTCACCGACGTGGTCATGCCCGGCCTGATCAAGAGTTCGGACCTGGCGGCCTGGGCCAAAGTGCAAGAGCCGGCGGTGGCGGTGCTGTTTACCTCCGGCCACACCCGGGACATCATCTCGCGCAATCATCAACTGAGCCCTGACACGCATCTGCTCAGCAAACCGTATGGGCCGCAAGCACTGACCCGGATGGTGCGCACGGTCCTCAACGATTAACACATACCCCCTGTAGGAGCTGCCGAAGGCTCGGGCCGCGTTCGGACGATCTTTTGATCTTGATCTAAAAAGCAAAGTCAAAAGATCGTCCGAACGCGGCCCGAGCCTTCGGCAGCTCCTACAGTTGAATCGCATCCCTTCAATGCATCTTGAATTAAGGCTGGTCCATGACTTCAAAGCGCACCTCCAACCCTCCCACCGGCATGGTCAGGGTGCGTGGCGCCCGCGAGCACAACCTCAAGAACGTCGATGTCGACATTCCCCGCGATGCCCTGGTGGTGTTCACCGGCGTCTCCGGTTCGGGCAAATCGTCCCTGGCGTTTTCGACCCTGTATGCCGAAGCGCAACGCCGCTATTTTGAATCCGTGGCGCCATATGCCCGACGCCTTATCGATCAGGTCGGGGTGCCGGATGTCGATTCCATCGAAGGCCTGCCGCCGGCCGTGGCCCTGCAACAACAGCGGGGCACCCCGAGTACGCGCTCTTCGGTGGGCAGCGTGACGACCCTGTCGAGCCTGATCCGCATGCTCTACTCCCGCGCCGGTAGCTACCCGCCAGGGCAGCCGATGCTCTACGCCGAGGACTTTTCGCCAAACACGCCCCAAGGTGCGTGCCCCGAGTGCCATGGTCTGGGCCGGGTCTATGCAGTGACCGAAGCGCTGATGGTCCCGGACCCGAGCCTGACCATCCGCCAGCGGGCGATCGCCTCCTGGCCACTCGCCTGGCAGGGCCAGAACCTGCGGGACATTCTGGTAACGATGGGCATCGACGTCGACATTCCCTGGCGCAAACTGCCGAAAAAACAGCGTGACTGGATTCTCTTCACCGAAGAAACGCCCACCGTGCCGGTGTACGCCGGGCTCACTCCGGAAGAAACCAAAGTCGCCCTCCAGCGTAAGATGGAACCGAGTTACCAAGGCACCTTCACCGGCGCCCGGCGCTACATCCTGCATACCTTCAGCCATTCCCAAAGTGCGCTGATGAAGAAGCGCGTTGCGCAATTCATGTTCGGCAGCCCGTGCCCGTTGTGCGACGGCAAACGGCTCAAGCGTGAAGCGTTGTCGGTGACCTTTGCCGGGTACGACATCGGCGAGCTTTCGCAGATGCCGTTGCTGCAAGTGGCCGACGTACTGAAACCGGTGGCGGCGCAGACCTATCTGGAACAGGCCGACGAGCCGGGCGAAGTGTTGACCCACAGCCAGACCCGCGAGGCCCGTGAGCAACGAGTCGCCCACGGCGCCAGTGGCCACGCCAACGCCCCGGACGTGCGCCACACGCCAAACCTGTCGGTGGAGAAACGCCTGGCGGCGCAGCGCATTGCCCAGGACTTGCTGGAGCGGGTCAGCACCCTGACCGACCTCGGGCTCGGTTACCTGGCACTGGAGCGCAGCACGCCCACCCTGTCGTCCGGCGAACTGCAACGTTTGCGCCTGGCGACGCAATTGGGCTCGCAATTGTTCGGTGTAATCTACGTCCTCGATGAACCGTCCGCCGGCCTGCACCCGGCAGATGGCGAAGCGCTGTTCGAAGCCCTGCAACGCTTGAAAGCGGCGGGCAACACCTTGTTCGTGGTTGAGCATGACCTGGAAACCATGCGCCGCGCCGACTGGCTGATCGATGTGGGCCCGGCGGCGGGCGAGCATGGCGGGCGCATCCTCTACAGCGGTCATCCTTCAGGGTTGGCCGAGGTGATGGACTCGCAGACCCGCGCCTACCTATTCGCCGAACAGGTCACGGCACCGCGGGTTATTCGCAAGGCCAGGGACTGGCTGAGACTGGAAGGCATCACCCGCAATAACCTGAACAACCTCAGCGTCGAATTTCCCTTGGGTTGCTTCACTTCAGTGACGGGCGTCTCGGGCTCCGGCAAGTCGAGCCTGGTGAGTCAGGCTTTGCTCGAACTGGTGGGCGCGCATCTGGGACGAGCTGCCAGCGAACCAGAGGAACTGAGCCTTGAGGACGATGCCCCGCACGTCAGCGGCGGTCAGGTCACGGCGGGGCTGGAGTCGATCAAGCGTTTGGTGCAAGTCGACCAGAAACCGATTGGCCGCACGCCGCGCTCGAACCTGGCGACCTACACCGGGTTGTTCGACAACGTGCGCAAACTGTTTGCCGCGACGCCTGAGGCGCAGGCCGAGGGCTACGACGCCGGGCAGTTTTCCTTCAACGTCGCCAAGGGTCGTTGCCCAACGTGCGAAGGCGAAGGGTTTGTCAGTGTCGAGTTGCTGTTCATGCCCAGCGTCTATGCGCCGTGTCCAACCTGCCACGGCGCCCGCTACAACCCGCAGACCCTGGCAATCACCTGGCAAGGCCTGAGTATCGCCCAGGTGTTGCAGTTGACGGTGGATGAGGCGGTGATGGTGTTTGCCGAGCAACCGGGCATTCGCCGCTCGCTGGAAGTACTGCGGGATATCGGCCTCGGTTATCTGCGACTTGGCCAGCCAGCGACCGAATTGTCCGGCGGCGAAGCCCAGCGGATCAAACTGGCCACCGAACTGCAACGCAATCAGCGCGGCGCGACCCTGTACGTGCTCGACGAGCCGACTACCGGTTTGCACCCACGGGACGTTGATCGTTTGCTGGAACAGCTCGATACGCTGGTGACGGCAGGGCACACGGTGATCGTGGTCGAACATGAAATGCGCGTGGTCGCCCAGAGTGACTGGGTGATCGACATCGGGCCGGGAGCGGGGGATCAGGGCGGCAAGATCGTGGTGGCCGGCACACCGCAGACCGTCGCCAAAAACAGGAAAAGCCGTACGGCGCCGTTTTTGGCCAGGGTTCTTGCTTGAGTTGGCGGTGTTCCTGCGGGCCTCTTCGCGAACAGGCTCGCTCCCACAGGAAATCTCTGTTGAACACTTTATTTGTGTACGCCAGAAATCCACTGTGGGAGCAGGGCTTGCTCGCGAAGGGGCCCTTAGCCTCACATCAATGCTGACTGACACGACAATCAAAAGATCGCAGCCTTCGGCAGCTCCTACGCCGATCCCTGTAGGAGCTGCCGAAGGCTGCGATCTTTTGATCTTAAGTTACTCCGGCACCATCGAGCGTGCGCCGTACCTTATCCAGCAGTCCACTGATCTGAAACGGCTTCACCAGCATGTCCATGCCTTCACCCAGAAACACCTGGCGATTCAGGGCATTTTCCGCATAACCGATCATGAACAAAATCGGCAAACCTTCACGCCAACCCCGGGCGACATCCGCTAGTTCCCGGCCGCTCATGCGCGGCAACCCGACATCGGTGAGCATCAGGTCAATCGACGGATCGTTCTGCAAGCGTTCCAGCGCAGCCAGCGCCTGCACGAACTGAGTCTGATGTAATTGAACCCTGCGCCGGGTATGGCTTCGAACCTTCAAGGCCCGACTGTTTCAGCCGCGCACGTGCAGTGACGAATGAGGTACCTATGAAAGACGAATCAGTGACTCAGCAACAGGATCAGGCGGTCAATCGCAACGATCCGGCGATTGATCCTCAGGTCCCTGGTGAAAGTGGCAGCGAAACCGACGAGAAAACCCCTGAGCCGGACAGTGCCAATACAGCGGTCGACCAGAAAAATCGCAACACCGACAACGACAACGAGTTCAGTCCCGGCTTCAAGCCCAATCCCGACCGGCCAAAGCCTGGCGAGGAAACCGATGCCGATATCGATACCGATGGCGGCTAATGCCACCATGCATAAAACTGTGGGAGCGGGCTTGCTCGCGAAAGCGGTGTGTCAGGCAACATTGATGTTGGATGACACACCGCTTTCGCGAGCAAGCCCGCTCCCACAGGGGGGATGTGACGGTTACTTGCCAGGATGCGCCGCTTGCAGGGCTTTTGCCGCGTCCAGGTGTTTTTCCAGCGCCGGCAGCATTTGCTGGGCAAAGCCTTTGAGCTCGGTGCCGCCCGGGTTTTATCGTCGGTCACGGTATCGGCTTCTTTCTTGAACAAAGCGATGGTTTCTTCGTGTGCCTTCACCTGATTGTTGGCATAGGCCGCGTCGAACGAGTCATCGCGCATGTTGAGGATTTTCTCTTTCGCCTGCTTCACCAGCGTCGTGTTGTCCGGCACCTTGATGTCATATTTTTTCGCCAGGGCCGCCAGTTCATCGTTGGCCTTGGAGTGGTCGGTGATCATCATGTTGGCGAACGTTTTGATGTCCGCCGATGAGCTTTTTTCCAGGGCCAGTTTGCTGGTTTCGACTTCGGCGATGCCGCCCGCCGCGGCGTTATCGACAAAGCTGTTGGAAGTGGCAGCGAAAGCGGCGCCCATGCTGCTGCTCAAGGCAACGGCCAGGGCGAGGTGGCGCAGGGTGAATCCGTCCATTGGTGATTCTCCACACAGGTGTTCTTGGGCGATCGAGTGATCGTTAAACAGTGGAGGCTGGTGCGGGACCAAAGGTTTGATCGCAAATACAACGGGACGACGAACGGACACCGCTGGTCTGACAGGTGGTCGACAGAACCGGGTAACCGAGGCCATTCTGATGGTTGGTGAACGCAATCGATCGCGTTTGCTACCGATCAACAAACGGAGGTGTTCCATGCCGGTGCCACACGACCTTTATCAGGACCTGAGCTTTTCAAAGGAAGATATCCAGCAAAAACGCACCAAGGATCCGTTACTGGATTCACTGATCAACAAGTATTCGCAAGCGGATGCCGAGGTGGTCAAGGCTGAAACCGCCCAATCAGACGCGCCCACTGATGACGCCCTGAAGAAGCTCAAGGAGCGGCGCTTGCAGGTCAAGGACAAGATCGTCAAACAACTCCAGGCGTCGTCCTGAACCACCGACGACCGGTGACTGAATAATTGGAACGGCGTCAGACCCCGGCACCTCGAAAGTACAGAGCCTTTTTATTCATGACTCGCTTGAGAGGTGCCTTCATGACACACCCCAAATTTCCCAGCGAAGAGCAGGGCGGGTATGACCCGATCCCGACCCATCCTGAGCCGCTGAGCCCGCAGCACTATACGGTTGAACCCGAAGAGCCGGACGGCGATGAGCTTGCGGATGATAAGAAGCGCAAGCCCGTAAACCCCAAAATCCCAGACGCATAGATCCCCCTGTGGGAGCGGGCTTGCTCGCGAAGGCGGCGTGTCAGCCAACATAAATATTGGATGTACGGACGCCTTCGCGAGCAAGCTTTGCTCCTACAGGTGGATCGGTTAGTGCAGTGCTTTGGCCAGCGGCAACCGCGCCATGTACTGGGCCTTCAACGAACCGAAATACAACCAGTCCCCATACTCACGCACGGTGGTGATCGGCGAATAATTGCCGTTGCTGGCATCCTGCAGATTGGCGATCACGTTACCGTTCAGGTCCAGGCCCAGCGCAAACGCGCGTTTCTCCACCGGTTTGGGCAGCACGGACAACGCCCGCACAATCATCTTGCGTATGAACGGATGCGCTGCCGTGGCATCCAGCAGTTTGTTGCGCGGGGCATACAGCGCCACCCAGAAACGGTCGTGGCCATTGAACGCCAGGTTGTCCGGCAACCCCGGCAAGTTGTCGATGAACAGATCATGCGTCCCGGCTTTCGGCCCGCTCAGCCAATAGCGACTGATGCGATAGGCGCCGGTTTCGTTGACCAGCACAAAGGCATCGTCCGGCCCGAGGGTCACGCCGTTGGCGAACTCCAGTTTGTCCAGCAACACGCTGGTCTTGCCGGTCTGGAAGTCATACCGCAGCAAACGACCATCCCCGCCGTGCTCGATGATCGCCTCGCCATCCTTGCCGTAGCCCCAACGATGGGTCGCATCGCTGAAGTAGGCGTAGTGCCCGGACTTGTCGATGGCCACGTCATCGATAAAGCCGAAGGGCACGCCATTGGCGGTAGTGGTCAAGGGCGTCAGTCGACCCTGGGCATCGAGGGACAACAAACCCTTGACCCCGTCGGCGATCACCAGCAAGCCATTGGGGTGCCGGGCCAGGCCCAACGGTCGGCCACCGGTGTTGGTCAATACCTGGGTGACTTTGCCATCGAGGCTGGTACGAATCACCCGACCGTCATGCAGGCCGGTGATCAACTCATTGCCCTCCAGCAGCAATGCCTCTGGCCCGTCGATGTCCGCGGCGCCCACGCGTTCCACGTCTTCAAGTTTCTGATTGTCGGCATACACGCCGCTGGCCAGGGACGGCGCCGGTGCAGGGTTCCAGGCCACCGGTTGAACCTTGGTCGGCATCAGCAGCAAGAAGGCAACAATAACGACAATGAGCAGCAACACACACCGCAAGAACACTCTCACACGCGGACTCCTGCCGGGGCCAGGTGCTGTTGCGCCATGTCGCGCAACGCCAGCATCGACGCCGCCGACTCGTGTTCGATCCGCCGCTTGAGCAGCAGTTGGTTGGCGATGCGCATCGCCAAACCGCTGAACTGATAGTCCAGGGTCCGGACAAACCGCGTACCGTCACCCAACGCCTCGCACTCGTAAGTCACCACCAGCGACAGACCATGATCACCTCGGGCCTGAGCGCTCCAACGGCGCCCCGGCAAATACTCCTCGACCTCCCAGCGCAGGTGGCCGTCACGCCCGCCGGCGCGGATGTCTTCCTCGAAGCGCGACCCTGCATGCAGCGGGCCCGCCTGGCCATCGACCTTGAGCGACGACGGATGCCACTCCGGCCACCGGGTCACGGTGCTGGCATAGGCAAGCACGGCAATCGGATTGCCGGGAATGTCGATCTGATGCTGCATGCGGGTCATGGGCGTTCTCGTCGGGTGCAGGTTGGCGTGCTCCGGTTCCCAATACAGGGTGCCGAACAAGTGGTCCATCAGCGGAAAAACGATATTGAAGTTGCGCTCCTGCATCAGCTCGCGGCGGTGATGCAGCTCATGCAGGCGGCGCATCTGGCGAATCCACGGCAGCCGCGTGACGGGGTTGCGCGGCGGCAAGTGCTCGCAGGCGTGAAACACTTCATAGGTCAGGTACCCCAGGACCATGCAGCCACCGAACAGCCCGGCGACGTTGGTATTGAACATTGAGATCAACCACCACACGGGCAGGGTGATGACCACCGTGTGCACCACGATCAGCCAGGCCGGAAACAGAATCACCCGCCAGTCCCTGGCACTGTCGTAGGTCATGTGGCCGGGAGCGAAAAAGCTGTGGTGATCGCCGGCGTGCCGGGCGTAGAACAGCCGGGCGAAGCTTTTCTTGTGATGCCCGAGGTGACGGTGCACCCCGTATACGCCGAAGTTGAAAAACAACAGCGTCAGCGGCACCGCCAGCCATTCCAGCGGCTGGACCTGCTGCACGGTGCGCCAGAACCCGCTAATGGCCAGGATGCCGAACAGCAACACAAACGCCCCGTGCAGCCACGGGTTGTAGAGTCGATGAATGTCGGCGCGGTATCGGGCGCGGAATGCTTCGGTGGTCTGCCTCACTGCAATCACCTGTGATGGTTGTTATCACAGCAGATTAGCCGATCCGGCCGGGCAGGCTGGTCCAACCTTGAAGACACAAACGCCATGCTCCGGTGTAAAAGCCGCCTCTCGATGTGCTCAGCCCAACGGGTTCCAGCGCTGGGACCAGTCATCGTCGGTCTTGATCACTTCGCGCAACAGGCCGAAGGCCTGTTGCAGGGTCGCCGAATCGCGGTCCCGGAGTAAACCAGGTAGGTCGGGTAACTGAACTCCGGAGCCTTGGCCACGGCTTCCAGCACGCCGCTTTCCAGGTAACTCTTGACCACGCGAGTACGGAAATAACCGCTGCCGCCATGCTCCAGCAGATACTGCAAGGCCAGGGGTCCGAGGTTGAAACCCAACGCAGCCTTGGCCTTTTCCGGCAGGGCGGCGTCGTGCTGACGACGGAAGTCCGGGCCCCAGTCGATGTACACGTAGGGGGCAGGTTTTGCGGCCAAACGCACGAGGATCAGTTTTTCTTCCAGCACCTGTTCCACTTGCAGGCGCGGCCAGTATTCCGGCTGGTAGACCAGCGCCGCGTCCAGTACGCCGAGTTCCAGTTGGCGCAGCAGGTTTTCGCCGTCACGGATATCCATGCGCAGGGCGTGACTGGGGATCTTCTCCCGCAACTCGGCGGCCCAACTGAGCATCAGCGGATTGCACAAACTGACTTCGCCACCGATGTGCAGCACGTCGCGGTAGCCTTCGGGCAGCGGCAGGTCGCGGCGGGCGGCCTCCCAGGTCTGCACCAGTTGATTGGCGTAGACCACGAAGGCTTCACCGTTTGCCGTCAGGCGGGCACCGGCGCGGTTACGCACGAACAGCGTGCTGCCCAATTGGCTTTCGAGCTTCTGTACCCGGGCGGTGATCGCGGTTTGGGTCACGTGGAGTTTTTCCGCGGCGGCGGCGAGGCTGCCGTGGCGGACGATTTCCAGGAAGGTGCGGGCGAGTTCGATGTCCATGGGGTGGCCGAAGCGGTAGGTGTCGGCATTGTAAGAGCAGCCATGGCGTTCGCCTATCGTTGTAGCAGCTGCCTCGCGGTGCTCGGCAGCTGCTACAAGGGATCTGTGGGCAGTCGACAGGGAGTGTTCAACTATCGGGCACGCTGACGCACTACACTGCAACCGTCTCCCGCCTCCAACGGACCACCCCATGACGGCAAAACCCGCAGCCAACATCCTCACCACCCCTGAAGGCCAGCGCTTGGCCGGCAGCGAGGCCCAGGACTGGCGCGAGTGGGGGCCCTACTTGAGCGAACGCCAATGGGGCACGGTACGCGAGGACTACAGCAGCGATGGTGATGCCTGGCGCTATTTCCCCCACGAACACGCCCGCAGCCGCGCCTATCGCTGGGGCGAGGATGGCCTCGCCGGGTTCAGCGACAAGGCCCAGCACTGGTGCCTTGGCCTGGGTTTATGGAACGAGCGCGACCCGATTCTCAAGGAACGTCTGTTCGGCCTGAACAACAGCGAAGGCAACCACGGCGAAGACGTCAAGGAGCTGTATTTCTTCGTCGACGGTGTGCCGAGCCATGCCTACATGCGCATGCTCTACAAATACCCGCAGGCCGAATTCCCCTATACCGACCTGGTGACCGAAAACGCCCGTCGTGGCCTGGCCGATGCCGAGTACGAAATCCTCGACACCGGTGTGTTCGAGGATGATCGCTATTTCGACGTCACCGTGGAGTACGCCAAGCACACCGCCGACGACATCTTCATGCGTGTCACGGTGCACAACCGTTCCGATCAACCGGCGCGCTTGCAGGTGTTGCCGCAGTTGTGGGCGCGCAACACCTGGAGCTGGATCGTCGGCGGGCAAAAGCCAAGCCTGACCCTTGACGGTAAACAGGTCATGGCCCGCCACCCTCTACTGCCTGATCGACAGGTCACGGCTTGGGGCGAGGCCGATTGCGAATGGCTGTTCTGCGAAAACGAAAGCAACTTCCCCAAGCTCGATGCTGTGCCGGCGAGCGGCCCGTTCAAGGACGGGATCAACGATTTCATTGTCGATGGTGCCGCCGACGCGGTGCGTCATGACAGCGGAACAAAGGTCGCCGCGCATTTCATCCTGACCTTCGACGCCGGCCAAAGTCGCAGCGTGTTCCTGCGTTTTGCCCCGGCCGGTTCCCCGCAAATCAACGCCCGGACCTTGTTCGAACGCCGCCGGGCCGAGGCCGATGGCTTCTACGCGGCCCTGCAAACCGAGATCAAGGACGCCGATGCGCGCAACGTTCAACGCCAGGCCCTGGCCGGGTTGCTCTGGTCGAAACAGCTGTATTACTTCGACGTCAATCAGTGGCTCGACGGCGATCCGACACAACCCGCGCCGCCGCCCGAACGCACGCACATTCGCAACACCCATTGGCGGCACCTGTCGAATTTCGACATCGTCTCGATGCCCGACACCTGGGAATACCCGTGGTACGCCTCGTGGGACCTGGGCTTTCAAGCGGTGGCGTTTGCGCTGATTGATCCGGGGTTCGCCAAACATCAATTGCTGTTGCTGGTCAAGGACCGCTTCATGCACCCCAACGGCCAGTTGCCGGCCTACGAATGGCGCTTTGACGACGCCAACCCGCCGGTGCATGCCTGGGCCTGTTGGCGGGTATATCAGCAGGACCGGGCGCTGACCGGCGTCGGTGATATGGATTTCCTTGAGCGAATCTTCCACAAGTTGCTGCTGAATTTTTCCTGGTGGGTCAACCGCAAGGACGCCGAGGGTCGCAACCTGTTCCAGGGTGGTTTTCTCGGGCTCGACAATATCGCGCTGTTCGACCGCTCGGCGCTGCTGCCACCCGGTTATCAACTCGATCAGGCCGACGGCACGGCGTGGGTCGCCGCCTATGCACTGGACCTGATGCGCATCGCCCTGGAACTGGCCAGGCGCAACAGCGTGTATGTCGACATCGCGGTGAAGTTCTTCGAGCACTTCCTCTACATCGCCGGGGCGATCAACAAAATCGACTCTGACGCCGAAGGCTTGTGGGACGAACAGGATCAGTTTTTCTACGACGTGCTGCACCGCCCCGACGGCGTTAACGAGCCGCTGCGGTTGCGCTCGATTGTTGGCCTGATGCCGCTGTTCGCCGTGCAGGTGCTGGAGCAGCACGAACACGAAGGCTTGCCGGGTTTGCGCGAGCGTTTGCTCGGGTTTATGCGCCATCGCCCGGACCTGGCCAGCCTGGTGTCGCGCTGGACCGAACCCGGTGAAGGCAATCGCATGTTGCTGGCGCTGTTGCGGGGTGAACGGACCAAGGACTTGCTCAAACGCATGCTCGACGAAAGCGAGTTTCTCTCGCCGTTCGGCATTCGGTCCCTGTCCAAGGCCTTCGCAGAGCAACCCTTCGGCATCCGCATAAACGGCGACAGTTTGTGCGCCCGTTATGAACCGGCGGAATCCGAGTCTCGGCTGTACGGCGGCAACTCCAACTGGCGCGGGCCGGTGTGGATGCCGATCAATTACATGCTGATCGAATCGCTGCGCGAGTTTCACCGTTACTACGACCAGAACTTCTCGGTGGAATACCCGACGGGCTCGGGGTTTCTGGCGACGCTGGAAGAGGTTGCGGACAGCTTGAGCCAGCGGCTGACCAGGCTGTTTCTAAGGGACGAAGAGGGCAATCGGCCGTCGATGGCTGCGTACGCGCAGTTGCAGGCTGACCCGGCGAGCCGCGATCTGGTGCTGTTCCATGAATATTTTCATGGCGAGACCGGGCGTGGGTTGGGGGCCAGCCATCAGACCGGGTGGAGTGCGTTGGTGGCGCTGCTTTTACAACCTTGAGACCGTATTATCGTTCATCGCGAGCAGGCTCGCTCCCACAGAGTTTTGCGTTGCCTGCACAGATTGTGTGAACACCACAAATCCAATGTGGGAGCGGGCTTGCTCGCGAAGAGGCCCTTAAAGGCGCCGAAAAATCACCCGGCCAACTCAACCTCCCGAACCACCGCCCACTGCGCCACCAACCGCGACGGCGTCCCACACGCCTTGCGCTTGAATACAAAGTTGCGGCATTTCTCAGCAAACTGCTGGCGGTTCTGCACCATGTCCAGGTGCATCTCTTCCAGCTCCGCATTCCGGCAATGCTGCATCAGTTGCGTATCGAGCCGGCCCTTGCGCGCGCGAACCTCGGCATACGCCGGATCGCTCAATGCCCCGTTAGCCCGCTGCAACAACCACAGGCCGAACTCGTCCGGACACCTCGGACCGATTTCCTGAACCATGCCCATTTGCAACGCCTGGGTCGCGCTCACTGGCAGGCATTCCGCGCTGAGCTTTTGCGCCATGGCCTGGCCCACGGCGCGGGGCAGGCTGTAGGTCCAGTATTCGGAGCCGTACAAACCCATGGTTTTGTAGTGCGGGTTGAGCACGATTTCGGCGCGGGCGAAGACAATGTCGGCGGCCAACCCCAGCATCACACCACCGGCTCCGGCGCTGCCGGTCAGGCCGCTGATCACCAGTTGCCGGGCCATGAGCAGTTCCTGGCAGACATCATCGATCGCCTGAATATTCGCCCAGGCTTCCAGCCCCGGCACGTCGGCCGCCTGAATCACATTCAAGTGCACGCCATTGGAAAAACTGCCGCGCCCGCCCTTGATCAGCAACACCCGCGTGTCCCGAGTCTTGGCCCAGCGCAGCGCCTCCACCAGCCGCTGGCACTGCTCGGTACTCATGGCGCCGTTGTAGAACTCGAAGGTCAGCTCGCCGACCTGCCCGGATTCGCGATAGCTGATCGGTTGATAGGCTTCGATGTTGAAAGGGGTGGACGCAATCGACCAGTCGAGGCTCGGCACTTCCCGCAGTTGCTGCGCGAGCACATGCCGAGCCGGGCGCTTGAAGGTTTCTTCGCCAGGCAGCGGCTTGCGGCGCAGCGAGCCGATCCACAGGCTGGCATCACCGGTCGCCACCAGCACCGCGTCGTCATGCACCGCGAGAATTTCCCCCGGTGTCCCGCTGCGCGCATCCAGATGGGCGTCATACAGGTAGTACTGACCGCCGGCCAGGCTGGCCAGCACACCCGGTTGACCGTCCGCGGCGTCGATGCGGCGTTTGATAAAGCGCGAGCAGTCGTGCCAGCTAAAGGTGCGATCGGCCTGTTTCATGTTCGGCTGCAAGCGACCGCGCACTGGGTGTCGGGTGTCATCCAGCGGCACCGGTACGAATCCGGCGATGAACTTTTCCACTACTTCGCGGATGCACAGGATCGCGGCATCGCTGACCCGTCCGTTGTACAACTCGGATTTACGCAGGCCTTGGGGCAGGTTGAATTCGCACGTGGCCCAGACCGGCCCAGCGTCCATTTCTTCAACGGCCTGCAGCGCGGTGACGCCCCAGCGTTCCAGCTCATGGGTGATCGCCCAGTCCAGGGCGCTGGCGCCGCGATCGCCGACAATCCCGGGTGAATGATCACTACCGGGCGCCGGGCATTGCTCCATAACTGTTGTGGCACCCGGTCCTTGATAAACGGGCAGATCACCAGATCCGCGTCGCAGCGTTCGATCTGTTCGCACACCGCGTCTTCGTCGGTAAACAGCACCACGCTGGGCGAGTGACCGGCCTGACGCAACGCCAGCCAGGCCCGTTGGGTCAGGCCGTTGAACGCCGATGCCAGCACAATGATCTTCAGTGAACGCATGATTGCCTCTTCCTTGAGAATGGTCAGCCGCGGCTCCCAATGAGCCGTCCCTGGCTTTCGATGGAAGCGCGATAGTAGTGACTGGAGGCGGTGGGACAACTGACCGGGATCAACGCTTGTGTCAGCGAGTGTTTGATCCCGACGAGGTGGTCGAGGCGGGGCAGAGTCTGCTTTTTGATGAGCAAAACATTCTCGCGCTGGCGCGTCCCAAGGGGCATGAGATTGCACGTATCACAGCGCGTATTGGGTCAGCATCGAGGGGCGTTAAGATCAAAAGATCGCAGCCTTCGGCAGCTCCTACATGGGAATGCGATTTCCTGTAGGAGCTGCCGAAGGCTGCGATCTTTGATCTTCCGGCGTCTGGTTATAAACCCATAACTTCTTGGCCTAATTCGCGAGCGGGCTCGCTCCCACATTGGATCTTTGTGATGTTGATGACGGTGTTTCAGACGAAAACGATTTCATACGGCAAGCGAATCCGCTCCAGCAGCACCCGGGGCAACAGTGGTGCGATGCCGATGGCCGGTTCGCCGTCGAGTTGGCTGGCGTAGGCGTGGGTCGCGTGGCTTTTGCGGGCGACGGTCCAGGTGTCGAGCCGCATCTTGCGGGCCCGGTGCCAGGGGATCAGCCCTTGGTCGCGGTTGGACCAGTGCCAGGCCCAGACCGGCATTTCGTTGAACGCCACCCCCGCAATTGCCGCCGCCCTGGCCGTGGCCCGGCCGACGGCGTCATGGTCATCGTTGCCGTCTTCGCGCCAGGTGCTGAACAGCACATCGCCAGGTCGCAGGTAGCGCGCAATGTAGTGCGCCAATTGTTGTTCGCGTTCGGCCAGCGCGTTATCAGCGAAGCCGCCGCGAATCCATTTCAGGCTGTGCATCGGCAGCCCGAGGCGGCGCAAGGCTTCGACACTTTCCTGAGGGCGGAACACGCTCAAGCGTTTCTCCGACCACTGCTGCGAGCCTGGATGGCTGGCGCTGCCGTCGGTAATCGAGATCAATTGCAGGGGATGGCCGAGGGTGGACAATAATTGCAGCAAGCCGCCGCACATGACCACTTCGTCGCCGGGATGCGGGGCGACCACCACGGCGCGTGCGCCTTCGGGGACCAGGGACTGGGTGTTGATGACCGGGATGTTGTCCAGTTGCGCTGCGTTGTTCCAGATCTGTGCAGGGGCGCTGCTTTCGCTGATGAAGACCGATTTCATGGGGTCACGTCCTTGTTCTGTCTCGCCCTCAGTCGTGCACAACGCTTGTTGATCAAGCCTGGCAGACCCGTGAAGGCTGGTTGATGGCAAACTGCTGCGCTCCGAACCCTGGATTGCAGCGACCAGAGTATTGCTCATGCAGCGCTATTCGTCGCCTCGCTGTTTCATCTGATCCGGTTTTTTTAATCAAACTGTACCCTGTTCCGCAAAAAACCACCGAAACCACCCCGTACCCGACTGCCCAGACGGCCGCTGGTCAGCGCTCGCAGCCCATGGCTCCAGGTGATGTTCGCGCCACAACGTTCCAGTTGCCGGACCTGTGCACCGGGTCACTGTCGACAATCGTCGAGGAGCGGTCGTGGCCAGCGACCTCGGCCAGCCGCTGAAAGCGTTCCAGCGTCTGGCCGTTGCCCGGCAGCGGCAGTTGATCGAAACCAGCCTCCACCAACGCCCGCAAGCAGCGGCCCAGAGCCTGAGTGTCGGCGTAATGCGCTGGCGATTGTTGGAGAAACGCTTGAAGGTCCATTTCACTCATCTTCCTCATGCTGCAATTCGAACAGCAGCAGCGAGCGGCCGGTGACCGAATATTCATGGCCGAACTCAAAGCGCTCCTGACCGCGGATCGACGGTTGATTGGTGTCGATCATGCAGGTCCAGAAACCGCCGTCCGGCACTTCCGGCAAGGTGAAATTGACGATGTCATGGTGCGCGTTGACCACCAGCAGCAGGGTCGCATCGCCACCCTTGCGGCGGATGCCGGTTTCCTGAGCGCGACCATCGAGCAGCATGCCCAGGCAACGACCGTGGGCTTCCTGCCATTGTTCGGTGGACATCTCGCTGCCATCCGGGGCCAGCCAGGTGACGTCCTTGACGCCGATGTCCTCGTTGTAATTGCCCACCAGGAACCGTCCGCGCCGCAGGATCGGGTAGGCCAGGCGCAACTTGATCAGGCGTTTGACGAACTTGAGCAACGCCTTGCCGTCGTCGCTCAGGTCCCAGTTGACCCAACCGATGTCGCTGTCCTGGCAATAGGCGTTGTTGTTACCGTCCTGGGTCCGCGCGAATTCGTCGCCGGCCACCAGCATCGGTGTGCCTTGGGACAGCAGCAGCGTGGCGAAGAAGTTGCGCATCTGCCGCTGGCGCAGTGCGTTGATTTGCGGATCATCAGTCGGGCCTTCGACGCCGTGGTTCCAGGACAGGTTGTTGTTGCTGCCGTCCTGGTTGTTTTCGTCGTTGGCTTCGTTGTGTTTGTCGTTGTACGACACCAGGTCGTTGAGGGTGAAACCGTCATGGGCGGTGATGAAGTTCAATGACGAATACGGACGCCGTCCGCGCTGGTTGAACATTTCGCCAGAGGCGGTCATGCGGCTGGCGAAGTCCGCCAATTGGCCGTCATCACCTTTCCAGAAGGCGCGCACGGTGTCGCGGAACTTGTCGTTCCACTCGACCCAACCCGGTGGAAAGCCACCGACCTGATAGCCGCCGGGGCCGCAGTCCCAGGGCTCGGCAATCATTTTCACCTGACGCAATACCGGGTCCTGGCGACAGGCAACGAGGAAGCTGTGACGCTCGTCGAAGCCGTCGTGGTAACGCCCGAGAATGGTCGCCAAGTCGAAGCGGAAACCGTCCACGTGCATCTCCGTGGCCCAGTAGCGCAGCGAGTCGGTGACCATTTGCAGCACGCACGGGTGACTCAAATCCAGGGTGTTGCCGGTGCCGGAATCGTTGATGTAGAAGCGCTTGTCGTCGGGCATCAAGCGGTAGTAGGAGGCGTTGTCGATACCGCGCATCGACAGCGTCGGGCCTTGTTCGTTGCCCTCGGCGGTGTGGTTGTAGACCACGTCGAGGATCACTTCCAGATTCGCTTCGTGCAGGTGCGCGACCATCTCCTTGAACTCGGCGATCTTGCCGCTGGCCAAGTAGCGTGGGTCGGGGGCGAAGAAGGCGATGCTGTTGTAGCCCCAGTAATTGGTCATGCCTTTGTGCAACAGGTGCTGGTCGTTGACGAACGCGTGGATCGGCAGTAATTCCACGGTCGACACGCCGAGCTTGCGGATGTGTTCCAGCACATCATCGACCATCAACCCGGCGAAGGTGCCACGCACATTCTCGGGGACGGAGGGATGACGCATGCTGAATCCGCGCACGTGAGTCTCATAAATGATCGTTTTGTCCCACGGCACACTGACCCGATGATCGTGGCCCCAGGTGTGGGCCGGGTCGATGACTTTGCATTTGGGCACAAACGGTGCGCTGTCCCGTTCATCGAAACTGAGGTCGGCGTCGGGGTGGCCGATGGTGTAGCCGAACAGCGCTTCGGACCATTTCAGTTGGCCGACCAATTGTTTGGCGTAGGGGTCGATCAGCAATTTGTTGTGGTTGAAGCGATGGCCGTTGGCCGGGTCATACGCGCCGTAGACCCGGTAGCCGTAGATCAGCCCCGGATGCGCGTCCGGCAGGTAGCCGTGGTAGATCTCGTCGGTGTATTCCGGCAGTTCGATGCGTTCCAGTTCCACTTCGCCGGCATCGTCGAAGATGCACAGCTCGACCTTGGTGGCGTTGGCGGAAAACAGTGCGAAGTTGACCCCCAGGCCATCCCAGGTCGCGCCCAGCGGGAAGGGCAAGCCTTCACGGATTCGCGAGGCCTCGGCGTGAGGTTCTGGCGCGGCTTTCTTGGGACTGGTCATAGATGCTCCTGCAAATGGGTGATGCAAACGGTGTAATACCGCTCGGTCATATTGGGTAGGAGCTGCCGAAGGCTCGGGCCGCGTTCGGACGATCTTTTGATCTTGCTTAAAAAGTCAAAAGATCGCAGCCTGCGGCAGCTCCTACAGGGGAACGGCGGCGTTCCGATTTTTTCAGGGCAAGCGCGCCCACGGTGGCGAGCGGGCTCGCCACGAGTTCAATCAGCACAAGGCGTTAAGCGTCAGACCGCGGGCGGTTTTTTCGCGGTGCGCGGTTTCTTCTCGGCGGCTTTTTCGCCCGGCGGCGTTACTTTCGCCGCCGCTGCGCCAGGTTTGGCTTTGGTTTTAGCCGCCGCTGCGGTGGCTTTGCTATCGAGCTTGCCGTTGAGTTTGCTGTCGGTTTTGGCGGCGGCAGGTTTGGCTGCGGAGGTTTTGCCCGCGGCAGCTTTTGGCGACTTCCTGGGCGCCAGGGCTTCAGCTTCGGCCAGTTTGCGCGCCATCTCCCAATGGCGGCTTTCCTCGCCAACGGGCTTGCCTTCCGATTCCCAGATTTGATAGGCGAACTCGCGGATGCGTTTATCGTCGGTGCTCATCGCAATGCTCCTGAACTGAACTCAAGTTTGGATAGTTTGGATAAAGAGATTGACCGGGAAATCCCCCAGCGCGGCGCTGATGTTAAGCGCCCTGTTTTTTGTGACTGCTGTGTTTGAAAAAAGTCCCTTCAGGTTTTCGCCTGGGGCGGCGAACGGTAATTGGACCCGCGTATCGCCCCACAGCAGCGCGTCGACCTGAGGTTCGGCACTGTTTTCCAGCAACCCGGCACACCGTATCGGTACGATCACGATGGCGCGTTTTCCTGCCCGCGAGCGGGTAAACGCCAGCACTCGATGCGCCTCGCTGCCGAGGACTTCAAGGGCTTGATACGGCCCTTGGCGAAACAGCTCGGCATGCTCGGCGCGCAGGTTCAACGTAGCGGCGATCAAGCGTTGCTTGATGCGCCCGTCACGCCAGTTCGCCAACAGCCCGGCAAGTCCGGTGACGCTTGCAGGGACTGCTGACGACTGACGTAATCCACCGGCCGGCGGTTGTCCGGATCGACCAGGGTAAAGTCCCAAAAGTCGTCGCCCTGATAGAGATCCGGCACCCCAGGCACGGTCATGCGCAGCAAGGTTTGCGCCAAACCATTCAACGCGCCCGGCGCGGCAATCGCCTGGGCGGCTTCACCGAGGGCCGAACGCAACGGCTGGCCTTCGGGGCTGAGCAACAGACGATTGAGGAAGGCCTCACAGGTCTGTTCGTAAGCGTCGTTCGGCGCGCTCCAGCTGCTTTGCAACTTGGCCTCGCGCAGGGCTTTTTGCTGCCATTGCCACAGGCGTTCAGCGTAGCCCGCCAGCGCCGTTTGATCGTCGCTGCGCAAGGTCAACGGCCAACTGCCGAGGATTGCCTGATAGAGAATCAACTCGTCGCCCGCCGAAGGCGCGCTGTCGTCGGTGCGCAGTTCGCGGGCCAGGGTTCGCCAGTGTTCGACCTGTTCGACATACCAGCCGCTGCGTTCGCTCAACACCGCGAGCCGAGCGCGGGTGTCTTCGCCGCGCTTGTGGTCGTGGGTCGCGGTGGCCAGCAAATTGTTGGGGAAGGCTTCGAAGCGTTGCAGGCAGGCTTGGTGAAAGTCACTGACCGGCGCACTGAACTGTTCGGTGCTGAACCCCACGTCATTGCGCGACAGCAACACCGCCGAGCGATAGAACGCGGTGTCTTCCACGGCCTTGGCCGCAGCAGGAGACGTCAGTTGCTGGAAACGCACGCAAGCGTGTTTGAGGATCTTGCGTTGACGACCCACCGGGCGTTTGCGCCAGGGCTCGCCGCCGAGCCAGCCGGCCAGGCAATCGAGCACCGGCCAGTCGGCCTCGCCCAGGGTCTGGCGCGCACCGTCCATGGCTTGCCGAAAAAAACATCGTCTTCAGCGCAGCGGCCACGAGGGCTGATATAGGTTCGGTACACCGGGAAGTGCACGATCAATTCCTGCAACGCCCGGCGAATCGCGCCGAGGGTCAGGTCGCGGCTCATCAGGTCATCCCGGGCCACTTGCAGCAAGGCCTGGGCGACGCTTTCGAAATCCCCGGCCAGCGAACCGTTGAGGATTTGCTGGCGCGCCAATCGCGCTTCCTGGATGAACTCGGCGGGCCGTTCGCTGTGGCGGCTCCACAGCTCACCCAAGGTTTGGGCACCGGCCGGATCATGTTGCAGCAGCGACAACTGGTTCATGAATTCGTAACCGGTGGTGCCATCCACCGACCAGTCGCGGTGCAGGGTTTCGCCTTCGCCGAGGATCTTCTCGACGTAGATCGGCAAGTGCCGTTGCGGTGACAGACTGTCGACCCGACGACGCAGTTTGCGGCAATAACCCCGTGGGTCGGCGAGGCCGTCGATATGGTCGATGCGTAAACCGTCCACCAGGCCTTCGGCAATCAGCTCGAAAATTTTTGCGTGGGTGGCTTCAAACACCGCCGGGCGCTCGACGCGCAAACCGCCGAGTTCATTGACATCGAAAAAGCGCCGCCAGTTGATGTCATCCGCCGCCGTGCGCCAACTGGCCAGGCGATAACTCTGGCGCTCCAGCAGGTTGTGCAGGTTCTGGAAACCGTCCGGGGTGAGCGAGTCATAGGCGCCAAGCTGCTGCTCGATGGCGTGCTGTATCGCCGGGTCGGCGGTCAGTTCACGCAGCTCTTCTTGCAGGGGAATCGCCAGGCTGTGGGCGTCGGTCTGGTAGCTCAGGGCGGTGAAGCGGTCGGCGAGAAACTTCAGCTGCTCGGTCTGTTCGGCATTGAGGCGCTCGTCAGGCTTGAGCAGTTCGCCGTAGTGAGTCGGGCAAATTGGAAAGTGATGGTCGTAGTGCTCGACATAAAACGCGCCGTGTCCGGCATCGAAGCGCAGGGGCAGCGTGCCGTCCTGCAACGCGACGCCGTAGTCGCTACCCAGGAATGGCAGCAGTAACTGGCCTTCCATCAGTGGGTCGGGTGAATGCCACTGGATGTCGAAAAACTCGCCGTAGGGACTCAGGCGTCCCCATTCCAGCAAGTCCAGCCACCACGGGTTGTCACTGCCGCCGACGGCCATGTGGTTGGAGACGATGTCGAGGATCAGGCCCATCTGTTGCTGGCGCAGCGCATCGACCAGCCGCCGCAATGCCGCTTCACCGCCCAGCTCCGGGTTGACGCTAGTCGGGTCCACCACGTCGTAGCCGTGCATGGACCCGGCCCGGCGCTGAGCAGCGGCGAGGCGTAGACATGGCTGATGCCCAGGCTGGCAAAGTACGGCACCAGTGGCACCGCGTCGTCGAGGCTGAAGCCTTTATGAAATTGCAGCCGCAGGGTCGCCCGCAGCGGTTGGATAAGCGCTTGATTCATTGGTCACGCTCACCCGCCTGAAGTCGCGCGCAGGCGAGCAGTTCAAGGCGGCGGGCGGCGTCCGGGTCATCGAGCAAGGCTTCGCTGTTACCGGACAGGCGCCGCGACCAGTTGGGGTGCGTGTCGGTGGTGCCGGGCAGGTTGGCTTGCTGCTCAATGCCGAGGGCATCTTCCAGCGGCAGCAACACCAGCGGCGCCCGGTATGGCCAAGGAAGCGAATCGCGGCGTCGAGCACCTGATCGGTTTCGTGGTGTTCTTCACGGAAATTCTGCGGGTCTTCGCTCAACACCCGGCGCAAGCCTTCGCGCTCGCGTTCGCGGTGCTGCCGCCACTCGATCTCACTGTTGGCGTCGATCAGGCCCAGCCGGGAATTCCAGTCGATATCGTGACCGTGCCACCAGCCGTTGATGGTGGGCAGATCGTGGGTGCTGGTGGTCGCCAAAGCGTTGTCCGGCCAGTCGAGGATCGGCTTGAAATGGGTGTTGTCCTGTTCAAACAGCAACACACGCATGCCGAGGATCGCGCGGGCGATGAGTTTTTCCCGCAGGCCGTCGGCCACCGTGCCGAGGTCTTCGCCGAGGACAATCGCCTGATGCCGATGGGATTCGAGGGTCAGCAAGCGCAGCAAGTCGTCCACCGGGTAATACAGATAAGCGCCGTCGGCCGGCGGCGCACCGTTTGGGATCACCCACAGTCGTTGGAGGCCCATCACGTGGTCGATCCGCAGACCTCCGGCGTGGGCGAAATTGGCGCGCAGCATTTCGATGAAGGCGCGAAAGCCGTTGCGCACCAAGCCTTCCGGGGAAAACGCGGAAATCCCCCAGCCCTGGCCGGAACGGTTGAGGATGTCCGGTGGCGCGCCCACGGTCAGCGACGCGAGCAGTTCGTCCTGACGGCTCCAGGCCTGGCTACCACCGCCGTCGGCGCCGACCGCCAAGTCCGCCACCAGCCCGATGCCCATGCCCGCGCTGACAGCCGCGGCTTGGGCCCGTGCCAGGCAGCGGTCGATCAGCCATTGGCAGAAGGCGAAGAAGCCGATGCGTGCGGCGTTTTCCTCGGCAAAGTCGGCGAGGGCAACGCTGCGCGGGTCTTGCCATTGTTCGGGCCAGTGGCGCCAGTCCAGATCTTCACCGCGGGCGGCGCGGGCCTCTTGTATGGCTTCGAAACGGCAGTGGTTTTCCAGGGCTTCGCCGCCGGTATGACGAAAACTGCTGAAGTCTTCGTGCAGCGGGTGTTCGCCCTGGACGAAACCTTCGTAGAGCGCTTGCAGCAACTGATGTTTGACTTCGGCAGCGACCGGCCAGTCGATCAGGGGCAGGGCTTCCAGGTGTTGCAGTTGTTCGGCCAGCCCGGTGGCGTCAATCGCATCGCGCAAGGCGCGTTCACCGAGGATCGCACCCGGTGCGGCGTAGAGGCTGTTGAGGAACAAACGGCTGGACGGTGAATACGGGCTGTAGCGGTGGGTGTCGCTGCTGAACATCGCGTGCATCGGGCTGATCGCCAGTGCCTCGGCACCGCGTTCGCCGGCCACCGGGCCAGGTCTTCAAGGGCTTGGGTATCACCGAAGCCACCATCGCCGGGACGACGCAACGAATACAACTGCACGCTCAGCCCCCAGGTGCGCGGGATCGGGCTGTCGACCGCATCGCCGACGCTGTAGCAGCGCTCGGGGGCCACGGCCAGGGTGAAGGATTGCCCGTCGATGCTGACGTGTTGATAGCCGACCGGGATCAAGCCCGGCAGGATCGCTTCGGCGTCGAGTTTCAGGTGCAGGCGTGAACCGTCTTCGAGATGGATTTCGCACAGTGTTTCAGGTTCGAAATAGCGCGCCAGGTCGAGGCCAGTACCGATCTCGGCGGTGATCAGCGGCGGCAGGAAACGGGTCTGTCGCACCCGCTGCAATTGCAGCAGGCTGGCGTCGATTTCCTGAGCGCTGCCGGCCGGATGACCGAGCCCGGTCAGTACCGCGCGCAGCACCGAGGGGGCGACTTTTTGCGCACGACCGTTGGCGTCGATCCAGTCGACCGCCAGGCCAGCACGGCTGGCCAGTATTTCCAATTGCGCATCGCTCATAGGCGCTCTCCATCCGGGGGTAGCAAAGGGGTTGCGGCCGTGAGGCTGACTAGGGCGCTATACGGTGCGAGGTGGCTCTGGTGCAACAGGTCGGACGCGGGTGGGTGTTCGAACAGCAGCAACGCATCGGCCTGTGAGGGGTGGACCACAGGCGCAGCGCTGAGGTTCAGGTCGATGCGCAGCAGACTGCCGTCGCCCAGGCGCCAGCGCGCCGTCACCGCCGCTTTGGCCAGCACCTCTGCGCCCAAGGCTTGAGCGCCGGGCAAGTGCGGCGAGATGTGCCGGTGACGCAGTTGCAGCAATTGCCGGTAAAGGTTGTGCATCGCCTGCTGCGCCGGGTCGCCAGCGTGCCTGGGCTGCGACGCTTCGAAGGTCTGCGGCGCATTCGGGTCGGGGATCTGTTCGCGTTTGACCGGATCTTTGAAGGCGCTGAATGCGGCGAATTCGCTGCGTCGACCTTCGCGCACCAATCCGGCCAGTTCGCCGTGGTGACTGGTGAAAAACAGGAAAGGCTGCTCGGCGGCGAACTCGTCGCCCATGAACATCAGCGGAATCATCGGCGACAACAGCAGCAACGCGGTGGCGGCTTTCAATGCCTGGGGCTGCGCCAGTTGATGCAGTCGTTCGCCAAAGGCGCGATTGCCGATCTGGTCGTGGTTTTGCAGAAACAGCACAAACGCGCTCGGCGGCAAGTGGCCGCTGGGCTCGCCGCGCGGCGTGCTGTGGCGGGTGATGTGGCCCTGGAACACGAAGCCCTGGCTGAGGCAGCGCGCCAGTTGTTCGGTAGGGTTTTGCGCATAGTCGGCGTAATAGGCGTCGGTTTCGCCGGTCAGTAGAACGTGCAGGGCGTTGTGGCCGTCGTCGTTCCACTGCGCATCGAAACCTTGCTCCAGCAGACTGGCCTGGTTGTGTTCGTTTTCCACGGTCAGCCACACGTGCCGGCCCGGATCAGTCTGGCGGCGCACCCGTTGCGCCAGTTCTTGCACAAAGTCCGGGTCTTCGATGGCGTGCACCGCGTCCAGGCGCAAGCCGTCGAAGCGGTATTCCAGCAACCACATCAGCGCGTTGTCGATAAAGAAGTCCCGCACCTCGCGGCGCCGGAAGTCGATGGCCGCGCCCCACGGGGTGTGTTTGTCCTCGCGGAAAAAACCCTTGGCGTAGCGATGCAGGTAATTGCCGTCGGGGCCGAAGTGGTTGTAGACCACGTCCAGAATCACCGCGAGGCCATGACCGTGGGCCGTGTCGATCAGGTGTTTGAGTTGTTCGGGGGAGCCGTAGGAGGCTTGGGGCGCGTAGGGTAGAACCCCGTCGTAGCCCCAATTGCGCTCACCGGGAAATTGCCCCAGGGGCATCAGCTCGATCGCGGTGATGCCCAGTTGGACGAGGCGCGTCAGGTGTTGTTCTACTTCACTGAAACCGCCGAGGGCACCGACGTGCAGTTCGTAGATCACCGCTTCATTCCACGGCCGACCTTGCCAGGCACAGTGCTGCCAGTGGTAGGCGAGGGGTCGACCACCACGCTATGGCGGTCGAGGTCCCCGGCCTGGGCACGGGAGGCCGGGTCGGGCACCTCCAGTTCACCATCGATGTTGTAGCGGTAACGCGTGCCGGCCGGGCACCGGGTCTTGATCACGAACCAGCCGTCGGCCTGGGGCAGCAAAGGCAAGGATTGCCCGTTTTCCAGTTCGACGCTGACGTAAAACGCATCTGGCGCCCACAAGGCAAAACGCGTGTGTTCTGCGTCCAGCATGATTGCGCCGTGGGGCCAGGTCTCAAGGGTCCGTAACGGCATCGTTGAAAACCTCGTGTTATTTGTGACCCGATTTACCCAGGGCTTTAGCCACCAATTGTTCGTAGAGTTCGGCGTAGGGTTCGACCGCTTTGCACCAGTTGAACGGCGCGGCCATGGCGCGGCAACGCATGGCGTTGAGCAGGTCGGGGAAGGCGAACACCTTGAACGCACGGCCCACGGCTTCGCGGTAACTCTCAACGGTGGATTCATCGAACAGGAAACCGGTCACGCCGTTTTCAATGGTGTCGGCCAGGCCGCCGGTATTACGTGCCACCGGCAACGAGCCGAAGCGCTGGGCATACATCTGGCTCAAGCCGCAAGGTTCGTAACGCGAAGGCATCAACAGGAAATCACTGCCGGCGAACATGCGGCGGGCGTCGGTTTCGTTGAAGCCGATGCGCACGCCAACCTGGCCAGGGAAGCGCAGGGCCAGCAACCGCATGGCGTGTTCTTCTTCCGGCTCGCCACGGCCGATGATTGCGATCTGGCCGCCGTTTTCGACAATGTAGTCGGCTACGGCTTCGGTAAGGTCCAGACCTTTCTGGTAGACAAGGCGCGACACCACGGCAAACAGCGGACCTTCGCAGGCTTCCAGGCCGAACAGCTCGCGCACGTGAGCGGCATTGACGGCTTTACCGTCCCAGTCACCGATGGTGAACGGGCAAAACAGGTGCGGGTCGGTGGCGGCGTCCCAGCTTTCGTCGATGCCGTTGGGAATCCCGCTGAGCAGGCCTTGCTGGGTCTTGGCGGCAAGAAAACCGTCGAGGCCGCAGCCGAAGGCAGGCGTGGTGATTTCCTGGGCGTAGGTGGCGCTGACCGTGGTGATGTGGCTCGAATAGGCCATGCCGGCCTTGAGGAACGACATCTTGCCGTAGAACTCCATGCCTTCCTGTTGCAGCGCGTGCATCGGGATACCCAGTTCCGGGCAAGAGCCGAGGTTGGTGACGCCCTGATAGGCCAGGTTGTGGATAGTGAACAGGGTTGGGGTGCGCTGCCCGCGCCAGTGCATATAGGCAGGGGCCAGGCCGGCGGGCCAGTCATGGGCATGCACCAGGTCCGGGCACCAGTGGATTTGCGCGAGGTTGGCGGCGATATCGGCAGCGGCCAGCCCCAGGCGGGCGAAACGGATGTGGTTGTCCGGCCAGTCGCGGCCGTTGTTGGCACCGTAAGGCGAGCCTTCGCGCTCGTAGAGTTCGGGGCAGATCAACACGTAGATGACCAGGCCATCAGGCATGTCCATGCGCCCGATCTTGCAGGGCGGCAATGCGGCATGACCGCCGAGTTCACCAATGATGTGGATCGGATTTTCGCTGTGCAGCACTTGCGGATAACCGGGGATCAGCACACGAACGTCGTGTAAATGAGCCATGGCTCGCGGCAGCGCAGCGGAGACGTCGCCCAGACCACCGGTTTTCACCAGGTCGGCGATTTCCGAGGTTACGAACAAGACTTTCTTCTTATTGGGATTCTGACTGGCGACCGGTACAAGTGCCTTGGGGACGCTGATTGCCTTGCTGCTCGGGGCATTCACGGCGCTCGATTCGCCGACCTGCTGATGAGCACGTTCTCCCTGAATATCTAAAGCCGCACTGATCATATGAATCTCCCGTGTTGTTGATCTAATTCTAGGTCTGGCACAAACGGTGTTCGTGGCCAAATCCTGTGGCCGGGCGCAAACGCGCTACGCATCGGTGAGCAAACGCTGCCAATACGCTAAAGCACAAAGGCTGGAGGGGCTGTTGCAAGGATTGCACCAGTCGGAACGCACCTGTCTTTAAGAGGACTCTTCGCTACAGGTAAAAGTTTCGACTTTTTTCCCGCTTTGTGACCGACCGGTTTCGACCCGCAAAAATCAGTCTAGGCCAGAACTTAGAGCGTCACAGGCCAGATGGCAAAATTGTTCGACAATCGGTTTGAAGAGGTACGGACGTGCCGGATTGCGGGGCAAACGCACCGACGAAGTGCAGGTTTAATTTTTAAAATGGCTGAAAACGAAGCACAAATGTCACATCAGTGTGCGTGGGCGAACAGTTGTGTCGCACCAATGCGGTGCATTATTTTGAGTTGTGCGGGGGCGATGCTGGCCGCTTCGCGAGCAGGCTCGCTCCCACACGGGGTCTTCAGTGGACCCTGATCTTGTGTCCGACAAAGATTCAATGTGGGACAAACCTCTGCCATCGCCGGCCTGACTGAGCTGATGGGTGTATATGCGCGGCGGAGAATAATTTACGGCCAAGCTTTTAGCGAAAAACATCTCGCGAAAGCTTGGCCGTGAACAGAGTCTCTACAGGGGAATGCGTTTATGTGTCGGGGTGGGCTTCGTGCCAGCCGTCGATGGATGCCTGGGCCAGGGATTTGGCGGTGCCCATCATTTGCCGGCTGGCCCAGCGCAGTTCGGCCGTGTGGCCGGGTTGGGTGGCGAAGGGGGCTTGATGGGCCAGGGCTTCGGCGCAACTGAGGTAGACGGCGGCGGATTCGAGGGCGTCGAGGATCGGGATGTCGGGTTGGACGGCGAACAGGTGATGGTCGACGTGATCGCAGTGGGCGAAGGGGGTGAATTTTGTAGTGGGTTTGGTCATGTGCAATCTCCTGGGAAATGGAGTCGCCACTTCATCGCCGTCAAACGATTAGGGTGACAACTGTACGCAGGTTGACGGACCGGGCCAGGAACCCGGCGCACTCGAAAGTGCCCCACGCACAGCTGCCATAACGCTGTGCAAGGTCCTGGAAGAAACGGAGCCGTCAAACCCCATCACGAATGAGTCGTGACAGGCGCGAGGATAGGGAGTGAGGTGGGTGCAGTCAACGTCTGCAGTGTGGCTGCAAGTGCAATCAGCGGCTGATGATTGTCAGGAGCGTTATGTGATGGCGCCCGATTACAGCCTTTGTAGGCTGGCGAGCGCAGGTCACTTCCACTGGTCCGGGTTTATCCCTTGCTTGCAGGAACTTCGCAAGTCAGAAGGGCCACTTCCGAGAGTTCAATAATGATGCGCATTTACGTTGTTCCCGTTTGTCCAGTTCCCGTCAGGGATTGTCTCCCGCCCTCCGCTTCGGCAAGGTCCTCGTTAGCCGTGTAACTCAATACTGTGACGTCAAGTACTCACTCATTGAATCCGGCAGAGTTCCCGGGCTCACGGGGTGATCGGTTCCTGGGGTTTTCTGATGGCGACGATTTCCCTACTTCAAAAGTGGCGGTACGTTGGCTGTGCAGTGACGAGTGTGCGGGCAGGCCCGTGTCGGAAGAATTGCTCCGCGCCAACGACTTGCAGCGCTATGCACCACGCCTGCTAGCCGTTGCAACGGCTCATCAGAACATCAAGGCCGGAGGTTTAAATCGTTGAACGTTGATTCAATTACACACTCACCAAGACCCTGGACGGGTCAGTTGGCGCTGTCATCGCAAGCCCCGGCTGCCTTGCCATTGCAACTCAATAAGGTCGCGGGAGGTCAATCGTCCTGGACGTCGGTGCTGACCAGTCGGCATGACCTGGTTAACGTAGATGCGGGCCTGAATTTTGCGCCTCGCCTCGCCATGGCAGGCGCTGGTACAGCGCCATGTACAGGCCGCACGAGAGCTCCTGTTGAGCAGATCGAAAAAAACAAGGGAAGGCTTCGCAGTCAATTACTTGCAATGCGCCGGATCTATTGCCATGGCAGCGCTTATGTCACGCCCACAAACAACGCGTATGGCTTGGCTAACGTAGCGCAGGGCGTAACCGCCGCGTCTGGTCCCAATGTGGCAGGCTGCACTACAACGCAAGGTAACGGCCGCGTGCAAATGTCTGCTGCGCCGTTTCCAGGCGAAGAAAAAATGTATCGCAGGCGTCGTGCTCCCTACAATAAATTGACGCGAGATGAGCAGGCAAAGAACCTGGGTTTGACGCGACAGGAGTTTGAAAAAAAGCAAAAGGATCGCTTCGCACGAACGCTTGGCTACCTTGATCACAAGTCTCGTAAGCGTGCGCAGTATAAATATGCGCAGCATAAGCGTGCGCAGGATAAGAAAAATACAACTGACACCCAGCCTGCAAGACCTCTCTACCCAGCAGTTTCCCGAAAAATGCCCGATGAACATACCGCACAGGCGGTATGGCGAGATGGGTATAACGTCAGGGCAGCGGACTTGCCGGCAGGCACAAAGAGGCTCATCCCGACATCCCACGCCATCGCCTGTGCGCAGCCCCCTCCACATTGGAAGCCTTGCCTGTACTCACCTTCGATGACATAGCTCACTTGTTGCGAGAACCGAGTTCCGAGCTCCCCCAGACGACCTGACGCCCTTGATTTTATGGCGTATCAAGGGCTTGCGCCGACCCTTCCATGCGAAAGGCTTCGCGCATCGTACTTTGCGGCATTGAACGGTTAATGGCTTGGGCCAGGTCCCGATGCTCCTGCGCCAACTCCAGTTGCCCTTTGATCACATAGGCTTCGCCGAGGTATTTGCGTACCCGCGCAATCGATACGGGCGCCGGTCGGCAAGTTTACCCGGGGCGCAGGTGATTACCGTGGAGCCCTCCCAGTGGATCTGCGGCGTGCACAAAATCCCTTGCAGGCGCTAGCTTGCTGGCGATGGTCGTGCACGGACACCCCGCAGCGGTCTCAGGTTTTTCGCGAGCGAGCTCGCTCCTACAGTAGGAGCCGGATCGGCGCTCCGGCTGACCAGGCCTGGATATCTTCGATCATCTGCGAAAAGAACTGCTGGTAATTCTGCCGGCTGACATACCCGATATGCGGCGTGGCCAGCACATTATCCAGCGTCCTGAACGGATGCAGTTCAGGCAACGGCTCGTGCTCGAACACATCCAGCGCCGCGCCCGCCAGGCGATTCTTCTGCAGTGCCTTGATCAGCGCCGTTTCATCGACAATCGGCCCGCGTGCGGTGTTGATCAGCAGCGCCGTGGGTTTCATCCAGTCCAGCGCCTGGGCATCAACGATCCCGCGGCTGCGCTCGCTGAGCACCAGGTGCACCGACAGCACATCGGCCTGTTCGAACAGCTCCTGTTTGCTGACATAGCTCACGCCGACTTCGGCGGCTCGTTCGGCGGTGAGGTTTTCGCTCCAGGCGATCACCTGCATGCCGAAGACCTGACCGAACTGCGCCACGCGTTTGCCGATGCTGCCCAGACCGAGGATTGCCAAGGTCTTGCCGTGCAGATCGCCGCCCAGGCCTTGCTGCCAAAGACCGGCGCGCAGGGCGTTGGCTTCGGCCACCAGGTTGCGGGTCGCGGCCATGATCAGCGCCCAAGTCAGTTCCGGGGCGGCGTGTTTGTAACTGTCGGTGCCGCTGACCTGAATACCCAGCGTCGCCGCGGCCTTCAAGTCCAGCGCCGCGTTGCGCATGCCGCCGGTAACCAGCAGCTTGAGCTTGGGCAGGCGGCGCAGCAGGTCGTCGTCGAAGCGCGTGCGCTCGCGCATCACGCAAATCACCTCGAACGCGCCCAGACGTTCGACCAGTGCGTCGTTGTCGGCCGGGTAGTCATGGATAAAGCTCACCTCGCCGATGCTGTCCAGCGCTGACCAGTCCACCACGCCGCTGGCCACATCCTGCCAGTCATCGAGCACCGCAATCTGCACAGCCATCAGCCTTACCTCATCAACGAACAGGGTTGGTTTTGTTCAGCCAGTCGAGCAGGGCCTGATGAAATTGCGTCGGCTCTTCCATCTGCGGTGCGTGGCCCATGCCCGGAACTCGACGAGGGTCGAGTGTGGAATCAGTTTTGCCACTTGCTTGCCGAGCACGTCGTAGTGACCGAGCTTCGCCTTGACCTCGTGGGAGGCGATGTCGCTGCCGATGGCCGTGGTGTCGGAGGTGCCGATCAGCAGCAAGGTCGGCATTTTCAGATCCTTGAACTCATAGAACACTGGCTGGGTGAAGATCATGTCGTAGATCAGCGCCGAGTTCCACGCCACTTGTTTGTGCCCCGGGCCTTTGTTCAGGCCGGCGAGCATGTCGACCCAGCGATCGAACTCCGGCTTCCAGCGTCCGGCGTAATAGGTGTTGCGCTCATAGGTGCGGATCCCGTCGGCGCTGACTTTCAGCTCCCGTTCATACCATTGATCGACGGTGCGATACGGGACGCCGAGGGCTTTCCAGTCTTCAAGGCCGATGGGATTGACCAGCGCCAGTTGCTCGACTTGCTCCGGGTACTGCAGCGCATAGCGGGTGGCGAGCATGCCGCCGGTGGAGTGCCCGACCAAGGTGGCCTTCTGGATGCCCAGGGCCTTGAGCAGCTTCTGGGTGTTGGTCGCCAGTTGCTGGAATGTGTATTGGTAATTGTCTGGTTTGCTGGAGGTGCAGAAGCCTATCTGGTCCGGGACGATGACCCGGAAGCCGGCCTCGCTCAGGGCCTTGATCGAACTGTCCCAGGTCGCGCCGCAGAAATTCTTGCCATGCATCAGCACCACGCTGCGCCCGTTGGCCTTGTCATGGGCGGCGACGTCCATGTAACCCATTTGCAAGGATTTACCCTGGGACTGGAAGGCAAAATGCTTGACCGTGTAGGGATACTCGAAGCCCTGGAGTTGCGGGCCATACTCCGGACCTTCGGCGTGAGCCAGGATGGGCAGGGCGGCGGCCAGCAGCAGGCAGGGCAGCCAGCGGGAAGCGGACATAAGTTAACTCCATGGAAATGCGGCGATGCTGGAAGGGCGAGATTATGGTGACATTAACCGGTCATGTGGGAGCGAGCCTGCTCGCGAAGAGGCCGGCAGTTTCAAAATAAATGTTGCCTGAGGCAGCGCTTTCGCGAGCCGGCTCGTTCCCACAGGTTCGCGGCTTGCCGACTGGAATTGGGCACTGGCCCGGGATGATCGTTCAACTCATCCAGCCGAGTGTGGCCAGGGCCAGCATCGCATAACGGGCGCCCTTGGCGAAGGTCACGATCAGCAGGAATCGCCCCAGCGGCTCACGCATGACGCCCGCGACCAGGGTCAGCGGATCACCGATCACGGGCACCCAACTGAGCAGCAACGACCAATGACCGTAGCGCTGATAATGCTTTCGGGCCGTTTCAAGATGCCGGGGGCTGACCGGAAACCAGCGCCGCTCGCCAAAGCGCTCGATGCCACGTCCCAGCCACCAGTTCAGCACCGAGCCGAGGACATTGCCCAGGGTCGCAACTGCCAGCAGCGCCCAGAGCCAGTAACGATCACTGAGCAGCAACCCCACCAGCACGGCTTCGGACTGCAACGGCAATAGCGTCGCGGCACCGAAGGCTGCAAAAAACAGCCCGATGTACGCGCCGAACATCAATGGGCGGGGTAGTCCGCCACCACCACGTCGGTGCCGGTCCGGGTCAGGCCAATCACTTGATAGGCGTCGCTCATGCCATCCATTTCCATGCCGGGCGAGCCCATCGGCATGCCGGGAGCGGCGACGCCCAACAAGTCGTCACGCTTGCTCAGGGCCAGCACTTGTTCGGCCGGTACATGGCCCTCGACGAACTTGCCGTTGATCAGCGCCGTGTGGCACGACGCCAGACGTGGCGGCACGCCGTGCTGCTGCTTGAACTCGCTCATGTTGGCTTCGACGTGATCCTCGACCTTGAAGCCGTTGGCTTCCAGGTGACTGATCCATTTTTTGCAGCAACCGCAATTGGCATCACGGTGCACTTCGATGGGGATCAGGTCGGCGGCCTGGGCCAGAGAGGAGATAAACAGGGCGCTCAGGGCGACCAGACGCAGAGGGGTTCGCATGGGAGGATCTCGGCTGGGGGGCGGTCAAAAAAAGAGGCATTTTGACTACTTTAACCGGTAAAGAACGGCGAGATTGTTTCGAAGTACTACATGCCAGGACGCGACATAAAACCCTGTAGCCGCTGCCGAAGGCTGCGTTCGGCTCGTGTAGCAGCTGTCGAGCCTGCGTTCGGCTTGTAGCAGCTGTCGAGCTTGCGAGGCTGCGTTCGGCTGCGCAGCAGTCGTGAAATCAGACGACGCGGTGTTTCAGGAAAACCGCGTGCGCAGGTTTTACGACTGCTGCGCAGCCGAACGCAGCCTTTGGCAGCTGCTACACGAGCCGAACGCAGCCTTCGGCAGCTGCTACTGGCCTGCGTAACTAGCGGACTTTGAAGCGCCCCATGATCGCGCTCACCTGGCTATTTGCTTCCAGTTTTACTTTAACCGGTAAAGAGCGGCGAGATTGTTTCGAAGTACTGCATGCCAGGACGCGACATAAAACCCTGTAGCCGCTGCCGAAGGCTGCGTTCGGCTCGTAGCAGCTGTCGAGCCTGCGAGGCTGCGTTCGGCTGCGCAGCAGTCGTGAAATCAGACGACGCGGTGTTTCAGGAAAACCGCGTGCGCAGGTTTTACGACTGCTGCGCAGCCGAACGCAGCCTTCGGCAGCTGCTACACGAGCCGAGCGCAGCCTTCGGCAGCTGCTACAGGTCTGCGTAACTAGCGGACTTTGAAGCGCCCCATGATCGCGCTCACCCGGCTATTCGCTTCCAGTAACTGCTGGGTGTTGAGTTCGCTGGCGTGACCGCTTTTGACCAGTTCATCAACCATGTGGCGGATCTGCACCATGCTGCGGTTGATCTCTTCGGTCACGGCGCTTTGTTGCTCGGCGGCGGTGGCGATCTGGGTGCTCAGGCTGTTGATGTGGCTGACGGAACCGGCCATTTCATCCAGGCCGGAGTTGACCCGCGCCGTGGCATCCGCAGCGGACTGGCAACTGGCCTGGGTGTTTTCCATGGCCGCCACCGAAGAGCTCACGCCTTGGGTCAGGCGTTTGAGCATTTCGTTGATTTCCGAGGTGCTGGCCTGGGTCCGGGCGGCGAGGGCGCGGACTTCATCGGCCACCACCGCAAAGCCCCGGCCCTGTTCACCGGCACGTGCCGCTTCAATTGCCGCGTTGAGCGCCAGCAGGTTGGTTTGCCCGGCAATCGCGCCGATCACCCCGAGAATCTCGGTAATCCGTTGTGCGTCCTGCTGCATGTTTTCAACTTTGTGGGTGGCGCTGGCCACTTCATCAATCAACGCAACGACACTGCTGGAGGCTTCGCCGACCACGACCCGCGAGCGATCCGCGTGTTCGCTGGCGCGCTGGGTAAAGGCCGCGGTTTCAGCGGCGTTCTGCGCGACGCTATCAGCGGTGGAGCTCATTTCGGTGATGGCGGTAACGGTCTGATCGGTTTCCGAGGCGTGACGCACCAGGATCTGACTGGTGTGCGCGGAGGTGCGTTGCAGGTTGTCCAGGCCCGAAGCCATGGCGCCGGTGGCTTGGGTGACTTCGCCAATCATGTTCTGCAAATAGATGATGAAGGCGTTGACCGAGTGGCCGATGGCGCCCAGTTCATCCTCGGCGCGGATGGTGATGCGCTTGGTCAGGTCGGCATCGCCGGCAGACAGTGCATCGATGTTGGCCTTGAGGATTTTCATGCGATGAATCAGTTGGCGAATCGCGTAGACCTGCAGCAGCACCAACAGAATCACCATTGGAATCTGCAACAGGCTCAAGGTGCTCAATACATCGTCACGTTGAGCGGTGATCAGCTTGGTCGGCAGGGCAGTGGCAAGGAACCACGGCGTGCCTTCGATCGGGCGCATGAAGAAGGTGCTGGCTTCGCCGTTGTTGTCGAATTCAACCCGTTGCGCCTGGTCGCGATTTTGCAGGCCCGCCTTGACCTGGCTGGCGAACGGCGAGGTGCCGGCCAGTTCGCTGATGTTCTTCAGTACGACCGGCCCGCTGATGCGTGAGCTGTTGCTGATGATTTTGCCGTCGGCTTCGACGATCAGCATTTCGGCACCGAGGTCTTTTTCCTTGCGTGCGATCAGGTCGTTGAAAAACCCCAGGGTCACGTCGATGGTCGACACACCGTAGGCCACGCCATTTTTTGAATGGCCATCGCGCAGTTGGTGCGCGGCTCGGCACTGGCGTCATCCTTATAGGCTGCGGCCCACGCGCACTGGCCGCGCGGCGTTTGCATGCCGCCCTTGTACCAGGTCTGGTCGTAATAGTTGGGCGCGGCGTCGCTGTTCCAGAAGGTGTTGACGGCCAGCTTGCCCGAGCTGTCGCGGTGCCAGAAGGTGCTGAACTTGTTGCGTCCCGCTTCACGTTGGCCGGGCAAAGGCCAGATCCCGCCACCAAACACTTTCAGCTCGCCGTACTGGTCCACCAGACCGGGCAGCACCGTATCAATCGCGGCGCTGTCGAGCAGGGGAATGGTCTGGGTGATGCTGCGTTGCTGGGCTTGCACCTTGTTCAGTTCCCCCTGGATTTGCTCGGCAACTTCAGCAATGCGGTTGAGGGCGACCTGTTCTTCGGTATGGCGCAGTTTCGGTGCGACCAACTGGCTGATACCCACTACCGTGAGTATCGAAAGCAGCAGGATGAACAGGACCAGAAACAGCGTGTAGCGAGCCTGAATGGTACGGAATGCGGGCATGGGACCGGTCCTTGTGCTGCGTTTTTATTGTTGGGATTCAGATGTTGAAAATGGCGGGCTTCAAAGCTTTATCGGCCCGCTCGAGGCGAGCTTTAGGTACGGACGTACAAGAAAGGTATTAGAGGGCCGGATGGCGAGTAACGGTCCTGGTACAAACAAGAAAAATCAGATGGATATGACAGCAATGCCTCGGCTATAGCTAAATGAAAAAGATCGTGCAGGCCAATAAAACAGGGCCTCTAATGATTTGTATCGTAAATGTACGAGAATTGTAAAAAGTCGAAATATTTGTAGGTGGGCGTTCTCATCGCGCCGATACTTCTGCGCATTCATCTCGCTTAAACAAGGATTTTTTATGTCGCACGGACATTGGAATATCGTCGCGCTGTCAGGAGTACGCTCATGACTGTCGGTCTGGTCGGCAACTGGACAGCGAAGGCCGGTGTGCTGGTTCGACAGGGTTCGGTCAATGCCAAGCCGCTGACCCAGAGCGTCAAGGCGAGGCAGATCTTGAGTCAGGTGGGCACCAACCCGCTGTTGCTCGACAAAGCCAAAATGGATTCCCTGCAGATGTACAAGCAGGTCAAGGGCTTCGATCCGGAAAACGTCTCGGTAAAGCAATTGGGCAACATGAGCACCTTCCTCAAGCAGAACGGCATCATCAGCGATGTGACCGCGCTGACGCTGCTGAACGCTGGAAGCCAGTTCGATAAATTTGGCGTGCCGACTGACACAGACGCGAAATTCAATGCCCTGGAATACTTCGCCGTTCAACTCGATACCATCCAGAGCAACAACCTCAAGGGCAACAAGTACGCCAACTACCTGGTGCCCGAATACAAGAAAGCGATCTACGCCCTGCAAAATCTCAAGACCTACGGCGAAACCAACGGCCCGGTAGTCAAGAAGAAGTGAGGCGTCATCCTCTGACCCGATCCACTCAGGGAGCGGGTCGCAGGACAGGGGTCAGCGGTCGAGCAACTTCATCACCGCTTCCGGGTAGCGCAAGCCGGCGGTGGCGTTGGCCGGGAATATCGCTTCCAGCGCCTGCAACTCGCCGGCGCTCAGCGTCACCTCCAGCGCTGCGACATTTTCCTCCAGGTATTTGCGTTGCTTGGTCCCAGGAATCGGGATCAGGTAATCGCCTTGCGCCAGGACCCAGGCCAACGCCAGTTGCCCGGCAGTCACGCCTTTGTCGGCGGCCAGCGCCTCGACTTGCTGCACCAGTTGCAGGTTCTTCCCGAAGTTCTCCCCTTGAAAACGCGGACTGAAGCGACGGTAGTCGTCGGCTGCAAAGTCGTCCGGACTTTTCAGCGCACCGGTCAGAAAGCCACGGCCCAGCGGGCTGTACGGGACAAAAGCGATGCCCAGGCGCTGGCACGCCGCCAGGCAACCGTTGTCTTCCTGGTCGCGGCTCCACAATGAGTATTCACTTTGCAGCGCGCTGATCGGATGCACCTTGTGCGCCCGTTCAAGTGTCGCGGCCGATGCTTCGCTCAAACCCAGGTAACGCACCTTGCCGGCCTTAACCAGCTCGGCCATCGCGCCGACGGTTTCCTCGATGGCCACTTGCGGGTCGATCCGGTGTTGGTAGTACAAATCCAGGGTCTCCACGCCGAGGCGCTTGAGCGTGCCGTCGATGGACTGGCGAATGTATTGCGGCCGACCGTCGACACCCCGTGCTGAAGGGTTGGCCAGGTCGCGAACGATGCCGAACTTGCTGGCGAGGAACACCTGGTCGCGCTTGCCGACGATGGCTTTACCGATCAGTTCTTCATTGGTATGCGGGCCGTACATGTCCGCGGTGTCGAGCAGGTTAATGCCGAGTTCCAGCGCCCGGTGCAGGGTGGCGGTGGCTTCGCGGGTGTCGGTGCCGGTGGTGTAGAAATCGGTCATGCCCATGCAGCCCAATCCGATGGCGCTCACTTGCGGTCCGTTCTTGCCCAGTTGACGTGTTTGCATGAGATCAGCTCCTTGAAAATGTGAGCCACCATTGTTCACCTCGACAGAAACCAGATAAACCGGCTAAAACTGCTATCACTATTCGTTATTTCTAAATAATCACCTGCTGAGTCAAACCATGGACCGTCTCAACGCCATGCGCGTGTTTACCCGGATCGTCGAGTCGGGCGGTTTCGCCAAGGCTGCCGACAGCCTGCAAATGCCCCGTGCCTCGGTGACCATTCTGATCAAGCAACTTGAAGCGCATCTGGGTGTGCAACTGTTGCAGCGAACCACCCGGCACATCAGCCTGACCCTCGACGGCGCAGCGTATTACCCACGTTGCGTGCGTTTGCTGGCGGATCTTGAGGAAACCGAGGCGGTATTTTCCGCTGCCCGGCACAACCCCAAGGGTTTGCTGCGAGTGGATATGCCTGCGGGGATAGGGCGGTTGATCGTGATCCCGGCCTTGCCGCAGTTCACCGCCAGGTACCCGTTGATCGAACTGGAAATCGGTTTGAATGACCGCACCGTGGACCTGATTCGCGAAGGCGTGGACTGCGTGCTGCGGGGCGGTTCGCCCATGGATGATTCGCTGGTGGCGCGGCCGCTGGTGATGCTGGACCAGGTGACCTGCGCCAGTCCCGAGTACTTGCAGCGTCACGGCACGCCTCAGTGCCTGGCCGATTTGCCGGGTCATCAGATGGTGGAGTATTTCTCCGCCAGCACCGGTACGCGCTTCGGGCTTGAGTTTGTGGTCGAGGGGCAGGTGCAGCAACTCAATTTGCCCAAGCAGGTTTCGGTCAACAGCGCCGACGGTTACATGGCCGCGTGTGAGGCCGGGTATGGCCTGGTCCAGGCCCCGTACTATCACGTTGCCCGGCAACTGCAGGAAGGACGTCTGTGCGAGGTGCTCAGCGACAGGCCGCCGCCGGCCATGCCGCTGACGGCGCTGTACCCGCCACACCGCCAGTTGTCCCGGCGGGTGCGGGTATTTGTCGACTGGCTGGTTGAACTCTGTGGGCAACCGGGCCAGCACTTTTACCGCAGCGAATCAGGTCGCTGAACGATCAGCCGTGATCGCTTGGGTGCGCACGGCTCCAGTGTCCGATGGATGCGTGGGATTGCCATGTATAGTGCAAGTGCTCGGGCTGCGTTAAGAGTAGAAGGCGTCAAGGAACCAAACTGACACAAGTGCGAAAGATCGGCGGCAAGAAAAATGCCCGCAACAGGGCTAATACCGATCAGTCAAGAAAATCTCAAGGTGCCACACGCTCTTTGTAGCAGCTGGCGAAGCCTGCGTTCGGCTGCGCAGCAGTCGTAAACCCTGACGACGCGATCTTCCTGATAAACCGCATTGTCTGATTTACGACTGCTACGCAGCCGAACGCAGGCTTCGCCAGCTGCTACAGATCGCGTTTTGCTTAACTGATCGGCATTGCGCAACAGGGCGGGCATTTGTTCAGGGCTGATTAAAAAAGCTGTTTTGTCTTACGCATTGTTCAAGGGAATGGACTACCGATGTTCGTAATAACCCGGTCCGCCACGATCATAATGGTGGTCACCATGCCAGCCTCCGTGGGGAAAAATTATACAGCCGCTCAGGGAAAGCAGAGCGATCAGGGGAATCAGCAGTGTGATTCGACGGAGCATTTCAAAATCCTCATGGTTATCGCCACAATGAAGCGAAAACTCTTCATCGGCTGTAACATGAGACTTCGTTTGCTGCCGTTCATCCCCGTATAAAGGTAGGCGCTTGGCATGCAAGCGGATACAAATCGGATACATTTCAAGATTCAGGAACCCGCAATGACCCAATCGCAACGTTTGAAATACTCGATTCTGATCTCCCTGGTGGTGCTGGGGATCATGTTCGGCCTTTCGTATCTGCAAAATGCAGGGGTCATCAGCGAGAAGCTGTTTCAGTACATCGCCATTGGCGTGGCGGTGATCGTGGTGGTGGTCAATGGCGTGATGCGCCGCAAGGTCAAGCCTTGAGCGATGCACCCGAGGCGGGTTCGCTGCAGAGAATGGCAATAGCCTGCGGATGCAAGCTGTAGCTCTTGTCCGGATTGAGCGTGATCACGCCCTCAGTGCACAAGCGCTTCAATACCTCTCGCACACTCAGGAAGGACAGGGGAATATCCAGGTCCAGCAAATGCGTGTGTACGCCGCGCACGCCCAGGCTGCGCTCGCTTTCTGCGGCGCTCAGCAAGGCGTCGATGACTTTCAGGCGAATCAGGCTGGTTCTCAGGCCAAAGCTCTTGAGCAGCACTCTGATTCGTTCGTTTGCGTGGCGTTCAGTCCTGTGTTCGAACATTCCGGCGCCAGGATTCATGGCAATCCCCTTTGACGCACGGCTACCGTCCGTTGGCAGATGCGAGTTGTACATGCAAAAAACTCCTTTTCAGAGCCTGATCAGGAAGAAGTGAAGGTGCTCTCCATCAATAAGACGAACGAGCCAGGCAAATCATGAAGGCTGTGATGTAGAAAATTTGTCGATGCCATGTCGGCGGGATGTTATGCAGCATCGGGCGAGTGTTGGCGGCGCCTAAATTCCCTGATGATTTTTTCGTTCCCAAGGCCAGGCACATTCCGTGTAGATCGCCGGGTGTGATTTTCCAAGGCCAGGTTCGGTGTTGCTGTGTGGGCGTCAAACCGTCCCGATCCTGGTCGTCGTCTTTTGCATCAGGAGCGCGCGTGATGATTAGCAGGCAGTTAACCCGGTCAAGTCTTGCAGGTGTGATGCTGGGGCTCAGCCTTGTGGCAAGCGCCCGCAGCCAGCCAGAACTTTCGGCCGTCGAGATTCGCCGCACCAGTTTTGGTGTGCCGCACATTCGCGCCGAAAACGAGCGCGGGCTCGGCTACGGTATCGGCTACGCCTACGCTCAGGACAACCTGTGCCTGATGGCCAACGAGATCGTCACTGTCAACGGCGAACGCTCACGGTATTTTGGCCCGGATCAATTCACGCTTGAAGAGCGCGCCAACCTGGCCAGCGACCTGTTTTTCAACTGGCTGAACACACCGCAGGCCGTGGCCGGTTTCTGGCAGGCGCAAACCCCTGAAGTACGCGATCTCATCGACGGTTACGTAGCGGGTTACAACCGCTCGCTGGCCGAGCGTCAGACCCAGGGCTTGCCAGCGCAATGCCAAGGTGACTGGGTGCGCCCGATTGCCGCCCAGGACCTGGTGAAGCTCACGCGTCGCTTGTTGGTCGAAGGCGGGGTCGGGCAGTTTGCCGAAGCCCTGGCCGGCGCCACGCCACCGGCGGCCGTCGCTCACGTGGCGAACGGTGCGCAGGCGTTTCAACTGGCCGACACGCGTCAGCAGCGATTTGCACTGGATCGCGGCAGTAACGCGGTGGCGATCGGTAGCGAGCGCTCGTTCAACGGTCGCGGCATGTTGTTGGCCAACCCGCATTTCCCCTGGGTCGGCGCAATGCGTTTCTACCAAATGCACCTGACCATTCCCGGCAAGCTGGATGTGATGGGCGCTGCGCTGCCCGGTCTGCCGATGATCAACATTGGTTTCAACCAGCACCTGGCCTGGACGCACACGGTCGATTCGTCCAAGCATTTCACCTTGTATCGCCTGCAACTGGACTCCAAGGATTCGACCCGTTACCTGCTGGACGGCAAGTCCCTGCCACTGGATCAACAGACCCTGACGGTGAACGTGAAACAGCCCGATGGCCAGATCAAGCCGATGTCCCACGTGATCTACAGTTCGGTATTCGGCCCAGTCGTGCAATGGCCCGGCAAGCTCGATTGGGACAACCAGATCGCCTACAGCCTGCGCGATGCCAATCTGGATAATGACCGCGTCTTGCAGCAGTGGTATGCGATGAACCGAGCGACCAGCCTCAAGGATTTGCAGGCGTCGGTGCACAATATTCAGGGCATTGCGTGGGTCAACACTCTGGCGGCGGACGATCAGGGGCAGACGCTTTACATGAACCTGTCGGTGGTGCCCAACGTCAATGCCGACAAACTGGCCAAGTGCAGCGATCCACGCGCCGGGTTGAAGATGATCGTGCTCGACGGCTCCAACAGTACCTGCGCCTGGGACATCGATCCGAACGCCGCGCAAAAGGGTATTTATGCGGCAGACAAATTGCCGCAACTGTTGCGCAAAGACTTTGTGCAGCATTCCAACGATTCCGCCTGGCTGGTCAACCCGGCGCAGCCATTGACCGGCTTCTCGCCATTGATCAGCCAGGACAGTCAGCCATTGGGGCTGCGCTCACGCTTCGCGCTGGATCGCCTGGGATCGCTGGCGAAGGCCGGGCCGGTGGCGGCAGCGGATTTGCAACGAATGGTCATGGATGATCAGGTGTATCAGGCGACGCAAGTCATGCCGGACCTGTTGCAGTTCTGCAGTGCCGACCTGGGCGCCGATGCGGTGAGCCTCGCGCCGTTGTGTGCCAGTTTGAAGGAGTGGGATGGCCGGGCAAATCTGGACAGCGGCGTGGGCCTGGTGCATTTCCAGAATGTCATGGAGGCTCTGCAGCAAGCGCCCGACATCTGGCGGGTGGCATTCGACCCGAAAGACGCGCAGCACACCCCTCGCGGGTTGGCGTTCGAGCGGGCAGACGTGGCCAAAGCCATTCGCGAGGCGATGCTCGCATCGTTGGAACTGACCAACAGGATGGGACTCAAGCCCGACAGCCGCTGGGGCGATATCCAAGTGGTCAGCAGCGGTGGACAGCAAACGCCGATCCACGGTGGGCCGGGAACGCTGGGGGTGTATAACGCCATTCAAAGCGTGCCGAGAACCGACGGCAAACTTGAAGTGGTCAGTGGCACCAGTTACCTGCAAGTCGTGACCTTCGATGAAAAAGGTCCTCATGCTCAGGGGTTGCTGGCGTTCTCGTTATCCAGTGATCCGGCTTCGAAATATTCACGGGACCAGACGCTGGCGTTCTCGAAGAAACAGCTCAGTGTGTTGCCGTTTACCGAACAGCAGATCAAGTCTGATCCGCAGTATCAGATGCAGACGATTCGCGAATCGGATGAAAAAGCCGGGACGGCGGCGAGGCAGTAAAGTCGATCGCGCTGGCAGTGAACATGAAGGCCGCCCCCTCAGGGGGCACGGCCTTCAGCTTTTTGGCGCTTGTTGCACAATAGAATTGAGCACCGGGTTGCCGTTCTCGTTGCGGGTCAGGTAAACCGGCAAAACCTTGGGCAGGGAGGCCACCAGGTTGTTGAGTTCCTTGATGTTGTAAATGCCGCCGAGGCGGATCGACGCGGCGTTCTTGTCGGCGATCATCACAGGTTTGTTCAGGTAGCGATTGATCAGCGGCAATGCATCGCTCAGTGTCAGGTCATCGAGCACCAGTTTGCCGCTGCGCCAGGCCAGCGATTGGTCGTTGGCGTAGGTCTGACTGATCTGCGGCATAAAGTCGCCGTGATGAAAACGCGCCTGCATCGCCGGGCCCAAGCGCAACCCGTCGTCGCCAAGCGTGTCATTGCTGGTGACCAGTACCGAGCCTTCAATCAGGTTCACCCGTACTTGATCTTCATACAGCCATACGTTGAATTGGGTGCCGGTGACCCGAATTTTGCCTTCGGCCGCTTTGACGATGAAGGGGTGAGTCATGTCGTGGCTGACGCTGAAGAAGGCCTCGCCTTTTTTCAGCGTGACCCGACGTTCGTCCTTGTAATTGCGGAAGGTCAGTTCAGTGCCCAGGTTCAGCTCCACCTGGCTGCCATCGCCCAGGGTGACCTGACGGACATTGTCGGTGGTTTCGAAGTGCTGGTAGGCGTTGGGCAGCCAGCCGAGGTTCCAGCCGGTGTACGCCGCCAGCGGCAGCGCCACTGCGCAGACGGTCGCGGCGATACCCAGGGAGCGCCATGGTGTTGAAGGTCTGACGGGCAGCACCGGAGCGGTGGATTCCGGACGCGGCAAGTCGCCGGCGACGTCCCATATCTCCAGCATGGCTTCGTACTCGAACGCATGCAGCGGATGAGCGTCGTGCCATCGTTCGAACGCCTGACGCTCCTCGGCGGTGCAGTCGTTGGCGTGCAGACGCATGCACCAGTGCGCAGCGGCATCGGTGACAGCGTCGTATTCGGCTTCCGAGAGAGAGCGTTCGGTCATTGACTCATCCTGATTTGCTGCATTCTAACCTTGCGGGTAAGGCGGCGAGAACATCCGTCATGGCAATTGCCCATCAATTGGAACTTATTTTCCCCGGTGACGCCCAAAAAAACAGGACGTGCACGCCTACTATCCACAAATGGAGTGAAAAAATGATCAAAAGAACCTTTGCCGCCTTCATTGCCAGCGCAAGCTTGCTCAGCGCTGGCGCAGCGTTGGCCGACCGCCGGGCGCTGGCTGGATCTCGATCGAGAAAGCCGTCGAAACGGCGAAGACCAAGGCCGGTTATGTCGAGGTCTACAAAGTCGAAGCGAATGACAAGGGCTACTGGGAAGGCGAGGGCCGCAAGGCCGACGGTGTGGTCTATGAATTCCGCATCGACGGTGCCTCCGCAAACATACTGCGCGATCAGAAGGACTGAGCCCGTCGGGGCACTGCCGTCACAGTGCCCTCACATCGATCTCATGGGGTGCTGGTCCAGGGCGCTCAATGTCATTGAGCAAACACCTGTCGAGCTCAGCCAACAACGGTTTTAGTGAAGGGGAGGCTACAAACCCTTGGGCCGGGGCCAGAGAATGGTTTTGCCAGAATGTTCCGGGTCCAGGCCACCGCGTTCGTTCAGTACCAAACAATTGGCCAGCTTTAGTAAATCAGTCGCGCTGCCGGCCTTGAGCGCCAGGAAAAAGACCTCGGGCAGGAAGCCATTCAATACACCGCGCTTGAGGCGCTCGGGGGATCGAGCACTGTCTGCACATCATCATGCTTAATACGGTGTTCTTGATCTGGCCAAGGTTGCCGCTGGTCTCAAAGCCTCTTGATGGGGGTTCAAAAAAGCGCTGGTTTGCCGCTGCCGATCAGCAGCGCAGAGGTCGTACATATTGCTTGAGCCGATCACTTTGCCAAGGCTTGACAGGACCCCTCTGAAACAGCGCTTAATCGGCGATGTTTTGTGGGTTGCCGCGCAACCCCGTTTCAGCCTGTAGCCCGAACTCAATAATAAAACTGGAGCCTCAGATGACCGCAACACCCGTCAGCCCGAACGCGCAAACCCTCGATTTTGATTCACTTGTCCAATTGCTTGAGCAAATTTTTCTGCGTCATGGTACTTCGGCGGACGTTGCCAGAACGCTGGCCCTCAACTGCGCTGGCGCCGAGCGTGACGGCGCCCACAGCCACGGTGTGTTCCGCATTCCCGGGTATGTGTCGACACTGCAAAGCGGCTGGGTCAATGGTCAGGCCGTGCCGGTGGTCGAGGATGTCGCCTCGGGATTTGTCCGGGTCGATGCCGCGAACGGTTTTGCCCAACCCGCGTTGGCCGCCGCCCGTGCCTTGCTGGTGGCGAAAGCCCGCAGCGCCGGGATTGCGGTGTTGGCGATCCGTAACTCCCATCACTTCGCCGCCCTCTGGCCGGATGTCGAGCCCTTCGCCTATGAAGGCCTGGTCGCCCTGAGCGTGGTCAACAGCATGACCTGCGTGGTGCCTCACGGTGCCGATCGACCGTTGTTCGGCACCAACCCGATTGCCTTCGCTGCCCCGGGCCGACGGTGAGCCGATTGTCTTCGACCTGGCCACCAGCGCCATTGCTCATGGCGACGTGCAGATTGCCGCGCGCAAAGGCGAGCGCTTGTCGCCGGGCATGGGCGTGGACAGCCTTGGTCAGCCGACCGAGGACCCGAAAGCGATTCTTGAAGGCGGCGCGTTGCTGCCGTTTGGCGGGCACAAGGGTTCGGCGCTGTCGATGATGGTGGAGTTGTTGGCGGCCGCGTTGACTGGCGGCAATTTTTCCTTCGAGTTCGACTGGTCGAACCATCCCGGGGCCAAGACACCGTGGACCGGGCAACTGCTGATCGTGATCGATCCGAGCAAGGCCGCCGGGCAAAACTTCGCCGAGCGCAGCCAGGAGCTGGTGCGCCAGATGCACGGTGTCGGGCTAAAGCGATTGCCGGGGGATCGACGTCATCATCAGCGCAGCAAATCGGCGGCTGAAGGTATTCAGTTGGAGGCTGGAGTGTTGGCCAGCTTGCGAGAGTTGGCCGGGCTCTGAACTCGGCTCGTAAATGTGGGAGCGGGCTTGCTCGCGAAGGCGGAGTGTCAGTCAACATCAATGCTGAATGACACTCCGCATTCGCGAGCAAGCCCGCTCCCACAGGGGTTGCGGCGTGCAATTAACTCATGAGTGTTAACGACGCCCCAGCAGCAACCCGACCACCAGGCCGAAACCGGCGGAAATCGCTACGGTCTGCCATGGATGGCCACCAATGTAGGTTTCAGTGGCGTCGACCGCCGGCTTGGTCCGCTCACGAACGCTGGAGACTGAGTCCAGCGCCTGCTGCAGTTTCAGGGCTATTTGCCCACGAAGGGTTTCTGCTTCCTCGCCAACGAGTGAGGAGCTGCTTTTGAGCAGTTTGTCGGATTCTTCGATCAGTGCCTGAAGTTCACTGAATGCCTGATCCTTGATTTGGTCTGCGGTGGCTTGTACGGTGGTTTTGCGGGCCATTGAGTAACTCCTTGCGGGTAAGTGGGCAGTGAACAATGGAGTCTGCCGGGGTTGGAAAAGTTGCAGCAAATTTGCATCCCGACGCCAGGGTGAAGAAAAATCCTGGTCAGGAAATTTCGTCCTTCAGTGTAAGATGTCGCCTATTTAGGTAGTAGGAATTTTCCATGAGCTTCAATCTGGCCGACAAACCCCTTGCCGAGCGCGCTGCGCTTGAAGACGAAAAATCCCGTCTGTTCGACCTCTGGCAAAGCAACCTGGGCAAGTCCAAGGGCGAAGCCGCGCGGTTGTTCGGTGAGCGCGCCAAGCGCAAAGGCAAATGGGCCGAATGGGTTCGCGCCGAGCTCGATCTGATGTCGCCGCCCGAGTTCGCCAACATGGTGCGCAGCGAAGTCAATCGGCTGATGGCCGCCAAATAATTCTGTACGTGAACGGCCCCGTTTTTGGTAGCAGCTCCTACGCAAAGCTCGCGACAATCGCCTCGCGCACCTTCAACACCAGCGGGTCAAGCGGCGTGCCGGTGCGCCAGCCCAGTTCGATCGGGTAACGTGCCAGCGCCAGCGGGCAGGGCAGCAGCGCCAGGCCGCTGAGCGCCGCGATGCTTTGCGCGGCATGGGCCGGAATGGTCGCCACCGCCTGGCTGCCCTTGAGCAAATAGGGCAACGCCGCAAAGTGCGTGGTCGAGGCACACACCCGTCGACTCATCCCCAGCGCCGCCAGTCCTTCATCGGTAATCCCGATAAATCCGCCCGATGACACCAGAATGTGGTCCCGCGCGACGAACTCTTCCAGGCTGATGGTTTGCTGTCCTTGCGCCAGGCTGAGCGGGTCCACGAGGCACAGATAACCCCCTTCGCCCAGCACCTGGCGACTGAGCAAGCGCTCGGCAAAGCCGCCGGCGGTGATCGCCAGATCGATACTGCGGTCGAGCAAGGCATGGGCGACGATCTGGCTGTGGGTCTGGCGGAAAATCAGCCGCAGTTTCGGCGCGCGCTGGGCGATTTCTTCAATCAATCGCCGCCCGTAGGCAATCTCGAAATCGTCCGACAGGCCCACGGTGACCGAGCGTCCCTCGTAATGATTGGCCGCCGGATCGACCATCGCCAGGCTCTGTCGGCATTTGTTCAGCGCATCACTGACCACCGGTTTTAACTGATTGGCCCGCAGGCTTGGTGACAACCCCCGGCCGGTGCGCACGAACAACTGATCGCCATACAGCTCCCGCAGACGCCGCAACGCGGCGCTGACCGCCGATTGCGTGACGCCCAGGCGCAGGGCGGCGCGGCTGGCGCTCGACTCCTCGTGCAGGGCCTCGAAGACTTTGAGCAGGTTGAGGTCGACGGTGGCGATATTCATAGGCTTCATATCATTCAGCAGCGAGCGGGGCTTTATTCATGATCCGGCGACGGCCGAGAATGAGCAACACCTCATTGCCCACGGAGTTATCACGATGCCCAAGTCAATTGTTGCGGCCCTGCAAATCGGCGCCTTGCCCGGCGGCAAGGGCGAAACACTGGCGCAGATCCTTTCCTGGGAAAACCCAATCATGGCGTCCGGCGCCGCGCTGGTGGTGATGCCGGAAGCATTGTTGGGCGGCTACCCCAAAGGCGAGTCCTTCGGCACGCAACTGGGTTATCGCCTGCCCGAAGGGCGCGAGGCGTTCGCACGCTATTTTGCCAACGCCATCGACGTGCCCGGGTTGAGACCGAAGCCTTGGCTGGATTGTCGGCGCGTACCGGGGCCAATCTGGTGATTGGCGTGATCGAACGCGCGGGCAGCACCTTGCATTGCACCGCGCTGTACTTCGACCCGCAGGCCGGGCTGGTGGCCAGGCACCGCAAACTGATGCCGACCGGCACCGAACGGCTGATCTGGGGCAAGGGCGATGGTTCGACGCTGCCGGTGATCGACAGTCAGGTCGGCAAGCTTGCGGCGGTGGTGTGCTGGGAAAACATGATGCCGTTGCTGCGCACTGCGATGTACGCCAAGGGCGTGGAGGTCTGGTGCGCGCCGACGGTGGATGAGCGGGAGATGTGGCAGGTCAGCATGCGCCACATCGCCCATGAAGGCCGCTGCTTTGTGGTCAGTGCCTGCCAGGTGCAGGACTCGCCGCAAGCGTTGGGCGTGGACATCGCCAACTGGCCGGCGGATCGGCCGTTGATTGCCGGCGGCAGTGTGATCGTCGGGCCGATGGGCGACATTCTGGCCGGGCCGTTGCGGGGCGGTTCCGGATTGCTGACGGCCGAAATCGACACCGACGAGTTGATCCGCGCCCGATACGACTTCGACGTGGTCGGGCACTACGCGCGCCCGGATGTGTTCGAGTTAACCGTCGACGAGCGGGCCAAGCCCGGCGTACGCTTCAGCGCATAATCCCAGTAATCCGGCTCCTACGGGATGTCATTCGCGGTATTTTTTGAGTGTTTGCAACCACTCTTCGCGGCTGATTTCCCAGATATCCCTCTGGAATCGGCCGCTGACGAAGTTGTCTTCATCGCTGCGGATCAAGCGCATGCCAGCCCGTTCCGAGAGTTTGCGCGAGCCGATGTTCGGTGTAGCTTTCGGCACGCGCATCAGCGGCCGCCCAAGGCTCTGAAACCAGTACTCGGTGACTGCCGCACTGGCTTCGCTCATCAAGCCCCGGCCCTGCCATTGCGGAGCGAGCCAGAAGCCACGGTTGTTGTCCTGTTGGTCCATCAGGCTGACATTGCCGATCAATTGGTCCGGCGCCGACTTCAAGCGGATCGACCAGTGCCACTCTTCGCCCGGGCAATTGCCGGCAGGGCGATCTCGCGCAGGTAGGTAAGCGCACCGTCGGCGGGATACGGCCAGGGCACGAAGGCGTTGAGGTAGCGAACCACTTCCCAATGAGGGAACTGTTGCTGGATGGCATCGGCGTCCGCCAGTTCCAGCGGGCGCAGGATCAGGTGTTCGGTGTAAAGCGTCGGTGTGGCTTCCATGGGATTGCGGCTTCCTTGTGAGTCTGTATTCAACGATAACGCAGCCGATGAATTTACCAGGTCGCGGTATTCGGCCCTGGCAGGCTGAGCTTGCCAGTATCGACAAAGCGCATGGTGCCAAACAACCCGCCGGCCAGTTTGCCACGCAGCACATAGGGCAGGTTGTCGAGGTTTTGGGTCTGGCTCAGGCCCAGGGTCTGGCGCAGCACCGAGAAGGCCGAGACGCTCACCGGCACGGTCAGCACGGCTTCGGAAAATCGCGGGATCGTCCCCGACTGATCGCTGACGCCGGACGCCAATGGCCGACCGTTGACTTCCAGATCCAGTGCCACGCCGTTGTAGTCGATGGCGGTTTCATTTGGGTTTTGCAGGCGAATCTTCACCGCGAAACGTACCTCCAGATCCTGGCTTTGCAGTGGCTCAATGCCGACCACGTTGATGTTCAGCGGATCACGATTGGGGAACAGCGCGCAGGCGCTCAGTGAGAGCAACAGCAAGGAAAGGGACAGGGCAAGGAGTCTGCGCATGTAAAAGGCTCTCGACAGAAAAAGGGACCGAACCGCCATTGAACACTATCTGGCGGTTCAGCTGTGCGACCACATTAACTGTGAGGGGTTCGCCGCAGGCTGTCACTTGTTCATGATGGCGGGCGATTTCAGTTGCCCTTGACCGGCGTCGGCAAGGTCACCAGGTTCACGTAGCCATCCCAGAATTTCTTCTGGTCGATGGCAAACACTACCCGGGCTTTTTGCGTGCCCACCGGCGGGCTTTTTTTGTAGCCCAGCGCCCGGCCGTAATCGGCGCCGAATTGCGCGTCCACATCCACCCACAAATCCCGGGACTCGGTGACGATGCCCGGTTCGACCAGAAACAGCGCTGGCAGGCTGTCCCAGGTGAAACTGTGATACGCCGGGTCCTTGCTGAACAGTGGGCCAAATTCATGTTGGTAGAGGTCGGCAATCGGTCCCGGTTGCGCGATCACCCGTTTGTAGATCGAGCCATCGAAGGTGACCTTTTCGCAAACATCGTTGGGGAAGATCACATGTTCGATGGGCGAGCGAAGGACAATCTTCGCTGCCTCGGGATCGAACCACCAGTTGAATTCGGCGGCCGGCGTGGTGTTGCCTGGGATTTCGAGCGCGCCGCCCATGTACACGATGCGTTTGATCAACGGCACGATGTCTGGCGCGGAGCGGATCGCCAGCGCAATGTTGGTCAGCGGCCCGACCGCCAGCAGCGTCACTTCATGGGGATTGGCCCGCACGCTGTCGACGATGAACTGCGCGGCGGTTACTTTGCGCAGCTGGGTGTGCGTCGCCAGGCCATCCGGTGGCGCGACCAGCTGCGTGGCAGAGGTGGGGCGCGGTGCCTTGAACGCTCCCGGCCACCCGGCACCGAACAAGGCTTGCTCCTGCGGGTAGGTGGCGAAGTCATGCAACAGCGGGTAGGCCGCACCGGAGTACACCCCGATGTCCTTTTCCACGCCCATACGCTCGACCGCTTTGAGCGCGTCGACCTGTTCCTGATCGACCCAGGCGTTGCCGCTGACCAGGGTCATGCCGAGCAGATCGATGCGTTTTTGCGCGTGAAGCTGGGCGAGCATGATGAAGGCCTGGCCGTCATCGTTGAGGACGTTGAAGTCGGTGTCGAAGATGACTTTTTCCGCCGCTTGCACAGAGCCGACACACAGGCCGGCGGCGACAAGCAGGGCACAGCGTTTGATCAAGCGTTGCATGGAGACTCACCTGGATAATTGGAATGTTCAACTGCCGAAGGACTGTCCGCTACCACGTTCAATGTAGGCGCTGCCGAAGGCTGCGATCTTTTGATCTTGCTTTTTGATGTTCATTGATAATCAAAAGATCAAGATCAAAAGATCGCAGCCTTCGGCAGCTCCTACAGGAGCGCTGCGTAACCCTTTATATGGCCGCGGTGTGGGGTATCAGCGGTTAACCAGTTTCGCCGGGAGTGCTATCACCAGGAAGCTGCTGAGGATCAGGCAACCAGCGAAGAACCACAGCGCCCCGGCGCTGCTGCCGGTGACGTCAATCGCCACGCCCATCAGCGAGTTGCTGACCAGTCCGGCGATGTTCGCCAGCGAGCAGGCGAGGGCGAAACCGGTGGCCGCCGCCGTGCCTTTGAGGAAGGTCGCCGGCAGGCTGAAGAACACCGGCACCGCGCCAATGATCGCCGCCGAGGCGATGGCGAACAGCGCCACGGTCGCCACCACGTTGTGGACAAAGAACGGCGCACTGGCCATGGCCGCCGCACCGACCAGGAACGGCACGATGATGTGCCAGCGGCGCTCGCGGTGTTTGTCCGAACTGGCGCCGATCAGCAGCATGCCCAGCAGCGCGGCGATACTCGGCAACGCGGTGAGAATGCCAATGTGGAAGGTATCGACGATCCCGGCGTTACGGATGAAGGTCGGCATCCAGAACCCCATGGCGTAGGCGCTGAGCAGGATCGAGAAGTCGATTCCGCCGAGCATCCAGACTTTCAGATTGAAGAAGCCATCGCGAAAGCTGTGTTTGCTGTCGCCGGCACTGGCCTCGTCGGCGCGCAATTCCTGCTCCAGCAGGGCTTTCTCTTCGTTATTGAGCCACTTGGCTTGTTGGTAGCTGTTGGGTAGCGCCCAGAAGGTCAATACGCCGAGCAACACACTCGGCACCGCTTCGATCAGGAACAACCATTGCCAGCCGTGCAGGCCACCAAAATTGTCGAAATGACTCATCACCCAACCGGACAACGGCCCGCCAATCACGCTGGACAGCGGCAAGCCGATCATGAACAACGCAATGATGCGGCCGCGTCGATAGGTCGGGAACCAGGTGGTCAGGTAATACAGCACGCCCGGCAGGAAGCCCGCTTCGGCGGCACCGAGCAAGAACCGCAGGATGTAGAACTGGGTGGTCGAAGTCACGAGCATGGTGCACGCCGAGAGCAGGCCCCAGGTGATCATGATCCGGGCGATCCAGATCTTCGCACCGACCTTTTCCAGTACCAGGTTGCTCGGCACTTCGAACAGGATGTAGCCGACAAAGAACAGCCCGGCACCGAGGCCGAATGCGGTTTCGCTGAAGTGCAATTGGTCGAGCATCTGCAGTTTGGCGAAGCCGATGTTGATCCGGTCGAGGTACGCGGCCAGGTAGCAGAAGCACAGGAACGGAATCAGCTTCCAGGTGATCTTGTGGTAAAGCGCTTGAATCGGGTCGGCGACCGTGGTCGCGGGTGCTGCGTTCGCAATGGGCATTGGATGTCTCCTGGCGGTGACTTATGGTTTTTATACAGCCGCTTTTTCCAGCGCTCTGGCGCGCTGCAAAAGCGACGTCCAAAGGCAGTGTCAGAAGACTGAGACCGAACCTGTAGGAGCACAGCTTGCTCGCGATGGCGTCCTTGAAATCGCTATCGCGGGCAAGCCTTGCTCCTACCGGGTTCGCGCGTAGGAGCACAGCTTGCTCGCGAGGACGTCCTTGAAATCGCTATCGCGGGTAAACCTTGCTCCTACCGGGTTCGCGCGTAGGAGCACAGCTTGCTCGCGATGGCGTTCTTGAAATCGCTATCGCGGGCAAGCCTTGCTCCTACCGGGTTCGCGCGTAGCAGCACAGCTTGCTCGCGATGGCGTCCTTGAAATCGCTATCGCGGGTAAACCTTGCTCCTACCGGGTTCGCGCGTAGGAGCACAGCTTGCTCGCGATGACGTCCTTGAAATCGCTATCGCGGGTAAACCTTGCTCCTACCGGGTTAGCGCGTAGGAGCACAGCTTGCTCGCGATGACGTCCTTGAAATCGCTATCGCGGGCAAGCCTTGCTCCTACAGGGTTTGCGTCTCAGTTTTTTACCAAGACCAACGCTCTAAATGGCGCGGTTCTTGTGGCACGCATTACATTTTTTCGAAGTGGGCGATGGCCTCCTGTTTGCTGACGACATCGCCGTACTTGCTGTCGATGTCGAACAGGTTGGCTTCGTGGGGCGCCGGATGGCGGTCGCCGACGCATTCGCGCACGACGATGGTGCGAAAGCCGTGTTGCACCGCGTCCACCGCCGTTGCCCGAATGCAGCCGCTGGTGGAGCAACCGGCCAGCACCACGGTGTCGATCCCCTGGGCGTGCAGCATCGAGGCCAGGCTGCTGCCGAAAAAGGCACTGGCGTATTGTTTGCTGATCACCACTTCATTCGCCTGGGGCAGCACTTCTTCGCAAAACGCCGCCAAGGGGTTGCCCTCGATCATGTCTTTCATCACCGGGGCTTTTTCACCCAGACACCGCCGTCGGCGAAATGGCCGGGATGGTAGCGGATATTGGTGTGCACCACCGCAATGCCCTGACGCCGGGCGCTGGCCAGCAGTTCAACGCTTTGAGCCACCGCACCGACCACGCCGGGGGCGAACAGCGGCGCACCTTCGGTGGTGTAGCCGCGCATGAAATCGATCATCAGCAACGCGGCCTTCTGGCCGAAACCGATGCGCTGGCCCCACACGCCTTGATAGTTGTCGTTGGCGGTTTGTTCGCTCATGTCGCTCACCTCTTAATAGGCGCCGGAAAGCAGGGCGCCGGCACCGGGAACGATCGGTTCCAGGTCCAGGGCCTTGAGCATGGCGTAGGTGGTGGCAATGGCGGCGGTGAGCACCGGTTTGCCGGTTTGCGCTTCGACTTGCGCCACCACCGGCAGTGACTGCATCTGCACGCAGGCCGAGAGCACGATCACATCGACCCCTTCCAGATTCATGCCAGCGACGATGCCGGGCAGGTTCGCCGGGTCGTGTCGGGCGACGGCGAGGTTGTCGGGAATCTCCAGCGCTCGCCAGTCCACCACTTCGAAGCCTTCTTCGCGAATGTAATCGACCACCAGCTCAGTCAGCGGCTTCATGTACGGCGCGACGATGGCGATGCGTTTGGCACCCATGACTTTCAGGCCTTCGATCAAGGCGCCGGCACTGGTGATGACCGGGGCGTTGGCGTCGTTATCCGCCGTGGCCTTGCGCAGCCGCTGCTCGGATTTACGGTGATAACCCAGCCCCATGGCCATGATCGCGACCAGGCAGGCATAACCCAAGACATCGACCTTGGCGTCCGACAGTTCCACGGCGCAACGGTCGGACTCGCCGTCCATCGCCGCCAGCTCTTCCTTGCGTACCTGCTTCATGCGCATGCGGCTGGAGTGAAAGGTGAAACGTTCAGGGCGGATCAACTGGCGCGCGTTAAGCATCGCCGGGATCTCGGTTTCCATGGTGGTGTTGGAACTCGGCACAATCTGGCCGATGCGGTAAGGCTTGAGCATAAAAGTCTCCCGTTGCGTTTAGTTCAGGCGTGGGCCGAGGAAGTCACCGAAGGCGGCGAAAAAGCCTTCGAGGTCATCCCAGGGAATCATGTGCCCGGCGTTTTCGACGTGGACGCTGCGAATGTTTGGTTGCAGGTCGAGGATTTGCGCTTCGTCCTCGGGCTGAATCACACCGCCGCGTCCGGCGATCATCAGCAGCGCCGGGGCCTGGAGTTTCGGCAAGTCCTGATGGAAATCCACGTCGTGGAAATCGTTGAAGGCCCGAACGATGGCCGGCTCGTAACAGGTGTGCAGCCATTCGGCCCGCAGTTGCAGTTGCTCATCGGTCCAGGTGGCGCAGAAGGCGCGCATCGCCTCGGCATCCATCCCGATCAACGACTGGCGGATCGAATCGACGTACCACGGCAGTTTGCTCGGGTATTCGCGGCGGCCGGGACCGGAGACGGGCGGGTCGATCAATACCAGGCGATTGACCCCGGCCGGATGCTTCACGGCACTGCGCACCGCAAACCGCGCGCCCATGGAGTGGCCGACCATGTGATAGTTGGCCAGTTTCATCGCTTGGGCGAACGCGCCAATGTCGTCGGCGCAGGCGTCCGCGCTGTAGTCCAGCTCCGGGCCGGTGGAGGAGAGCCCGCGACCGCGAACGTCGAGCACGTAGGTATCGAAATGCTCGCCGAGGCGTTCCGCGACAAACCCCCAGGTAATCGCCGGGCTGGTAATGCCGGGAATCAACACCAGCGCCGGGCCTTTACCGCCGTAGCGCAGGTAATGCTGGCGAATACCGTTGGCCTGGACGTTGCCGCCATGGACGAAAGTGCTCACGCGGCCACCCCCGATTTCAGCGGTTGGGCGTACAGGTCATAGCCGTAGACCCAGGCCGGATCTTCCTGAGTGCGCAGCCAGGTGTTGGCGTTCGACACCGACTGCACGCGGGAGGCGCGTTCCTTGCGGTTGGCTTCATAGAGTTCGAACGCGGTGCGGTAGTCGCCGAGGCCGGTTTCCTGCAGGCAGCGAGTGAGCATCGCCGCGTCTTCGATGGCCATGCCGGCGCCCTGGGCCATGTGCGGTTTCATCGGGTGGCAGGCGTCGCCCAGCAATACCAGGCGACCACGGCTCCACAGCGGCAATGGGTTACGGTTGCGCAACGGCCATTTGGTCACGCTTTCGGTGGATTCGATCAGCGCCTGGACCGTCGGGTGATAACCCTGGAACGCCTCGAACATTTCTTCGCGGCTGCTATCAACGAACGCGCCCTGGAAATCCCACTCCGGGTGCGGCACGCCGGTCACGTAGTAGTACTCGTCGCGCTTGCCGGTGGTGTAGTAGACCATCATGTGTCGGTCCTCGGTCCACCACTTGATGCAGTCCTCGAACTTCAAGTCGTACTTGGCCAATTGATCGCCACGGATCAGCGCCCGGTGCGCGACCCAGCCGCTGTACAACGGTTTTTCCGGGCCGAGCAACTCTTCACGAATCTTCGAATTGATCCCGTCGGCGCCGATGACGATGTCGGCGTAGGTGACTTCGCCGTCGCTGAAGGTCAGGCGCACCTGGCTGTCGGTTTCCTCGAGGGTTTCCAGGCGTTTGTTGAAGTGCACGGTGCCGGGCTTGATCGTCGACATCTGCAAGGCGTGAAGGTCGCCGCGGTGCACGGTGACGTAGGACGCGCCGTACTCCTTGCGGGCGAAATCGCCCAGCGGGATGCGTGACAGGTAGTCGCCGCTCAAGCCATCGCGGCTGAACCAGTGATCCGGGTGCGAGCCCATCAGGTCGAGCTGCTGCTCGATGCCCATGCGCCGGAAAATTTTCATGATGTTGGGGCCCATGTGGATCCCGGCGCCGAGACGGGAGAACTCCGGGGCCTGTTCGTAGATGTCCACTTGAAACCCGGCTTGTTGCAGCAACGTCGCAGCGGCTGCACCGCCAAGACCTGCACCGACGATGGCGATTTTTTGTGTTTGGGCCATGGGGCTTGTTCCTCTTCTTCGAATGGTCGCTGGCTGGGTCGCCGCAAGGTTTTAAAGTGTATACACTGTATTTTTGAAAAAGAAAGAGCCGCCCGAGAAATTTAATTTTTAGCGATTTTTCTCAGTGGTCACCGAATGTAACCAATGTTTATTGAGTTTGTGTGGGTTGGTAACGTTATGGTCTGGCTCTTGCAGTCCGCTGGCATTTCAGGTCTTATCGTTAACAAATGGCGTATACGCTATATAAATGCACCAGGGTGAGGCGGGGCGCCTCGACTTGGTGCGCAGCAGACGACTGAGGAGACAGAAAATGCCGGTAAGCGATTGCGAGCTGACCCAGATGTTCGAACACGTGTTGAAGCTGTCGAAGGTCGACCCGACCCAGAGCGTCGCCGTGCTCAAGAGCCACTATTCCGACCCGCGTACCGTGCGCGCCGCGATGGACGCCGCCCAGCGCCTGGGGGCCAAGGTGTACGCGGTGGAGTTGCCGTCGTTTAACCATCCGACGGCCATGGGCAACGACATGACCGCCTATTGCGGTGACACCGCGCTGACCGGCAATCACGCGGCGCAACGGGCGCTGGAAGCCGCGGACTTGATCGTCGACACGATGATGCTGCTGCATTCGCCGGAGCAGGAGCAGATCCTCAAGACCGGCACGCGGATTCTGTTGGCCGTCGAGCCGCCGGAAGTGCTGGCGCGGATGCTGCCGACCGAGTCGGACAAGGTGCGGGTGATGGCGGCGCAGACGCTGCTTGAACAGGCGCGCTCGATCCACGTCACGTCCCGCGCCGGCAGCGATTTTCGCGCCGCGCTGGGGCAATACCCGGCGGTCACCGAGTACGGCTTCGCCGATGAGCCGGGGCGCTGGGACCACTGGCCCAGCGGTTTTCTGTTCTCCTGGCCCAACGAAGAAACCGCCGAAGGCGTGCTGGTGCTGGATGTCGGCGACATCCTGTTGCCGTTCAAGACCTACACCCGGGAGAAGATCACCCTGGAAATCGACAAGGGCTTCATTACCTCGATCCACGGCGGTTTCGAAGCCGAATACTTGCGCGACTACATGAAGTACTTCAACGATCCCGAGGTGTATGGCATCTCCCACATCGGCTGGGGCTTGCAGCCAAAAGCCCAGTGGACCGCCATGGGCCTGCACGACAAGAACGACGGCATGTGCATGGATGCGCGGGCGTTCTACGGCAACTTCCTGTTCTCCACCGGGCCGAACACCGAAGTCGGCGGCAAGCGCAAAACCCCGTGCCACCTGGACATCCCGCTGCGCAATTGCGATGTGTACCTGGATGACCAGGCGGTGGTGATTGGCGGGGATGTGGTGGCGCCGCAGGCTTCCCGGGTTCGCTAAGCGTGCAGGATTACCCTGTAGGAGCTGCCGAAGGCTGCGATCTTTTGATCTTGATCTTAAAAGCAAAATCAAAAGATCGCAGCCTTCGGCAGCTCCTACAGGGGTTGTGAACACCGTTGCAAATGGTTCATCCCTTGAGTCCACCCGCCGACCTGTCCATCATGCCTCCCCACCACTCATCGTCTTTCGAGTCTGCCGTGCCTGAAACTCCTGATTCTTCTTACGTTTTCTCCGAACAAGTCGGGCATTTGCTGCGCAAGGCCTATCAGCGGCACATGGCGATTTTCCAGCAGAACGTCGGCGACTCCCAGCTCACGGCGGTGCAGTTTGTCACCCTGTGCGCCGTGCGTGATCATGGTCCCAGCTCCCTGACGGAACTGGTCAAGGCCACCGCCGTGGACCAGGCGACCATTCGCGGTATCGTCGAACGGCTCAAGGCCCGGAACTGATCACCCTTGAACCCGACCCGCAAGACCGGCGCAAAGTTATTGTCGGCCTGTCCGAGGCTGGCGACCGCCTGGTCCGGCAAACCGTGCCCTGCGCCGGGAAAATCACCGAGCTGACGATGAGCAATCTCAACCCGGCAGAACGGGTTGCCGTGCTGTTTTTGCTGCGCAAAATGATCGACGACCCGCAAGACTCATAAGCGGTAACGCGCTCTGTAGCAACTGCCGAGGTACGAGGCTGCGTTCGGCTCGTGTAGCAGCTGCCGAAGGCTGCGTTCGGCTGCGAAGCAGTCGTGAAATCAGCCAATGCGGTGTTTCAGGAAGACCGTGTGCTCAGGTTTGACGACTGCTGCGCAGCCGAACGCAGCCTTCGGCAGCTGCTACACGAGCGGAACGCAGCCTCGTACCTCGGCAGCTGCTACATGAGCCTCGCGGGCTCGACAGCTGCTACACACCGCGTGCTGGCATCGTTCTTGCTCTTGTTTCATGTAGTAGTCACTTCACCAGTTGAGTGTGTCGCGATGCCACAACCCCATTTGGCCCGCGACGTTTTTTTCGACCTTTTGGTGTAGTGCCTGCTTCATCAACTGATGTGGGCGAAGTGAATGAGCAGCCAGGAAATCACCGTAGCGCTTGAGGTCAACGGCCTCACGAGCACCGTTACCGCCATGGCGGACACGCCGTTATTGCTGATCTTGCGCAATGACCTGCAACTCAACGGCCCCAAGTACGGCTGCGGCCTGGGCGAGTGCGGGGCGTGCACGGTGATCATTGATGGCGTGGCGGCGCGTTCTTGCGTGTTTCCGCTGGCCGGCGCCGGCGACCGGCAGATTGTCACCCTCGAAGGGCTCGGCTCTCGCGCCGAGCCGCACCTGGTGCAACAAGCCTTTATCGACGAGCAAGCGGCGCAATGCGGCTATTGCCTCAACGGCATGATCATGACCGCCAAGGCCTTGCTCGACCGCATTCCGCACCCCAGCGAAACCCAGATCCGCAACGAACTCTCGGCCAACCTCTGCCGATGCGGCACCCATATCGAAATCCTCCGTGCGGTGCTGCGTGCCGCCCGTCAAATGCCTTGAACGTGGATCGATGACCATGACTGACGCCATTCCAACCCGCGACCAATTGCTGGCCAAGACCGGCGTGCTGCTGATCGTCGATGACATCCTGCCGCCGTCCGGTCCGGTGGCCAAGGGCGGTACACCGCTGATAAAACCCAAGGAGTTGGGCCTGTTCATCGCCATCAGCGATGACGGGCGCGTGTATGCGTTCAACGGTCACGTCGATCTCGGCACCGGCATTCGCACCTCGCTGGCGCAGATCGTCGCCGAAGAACTCGACCTGCAACTGGAGCAGGTGTGCATGGTGCTCGGTGACACCGAGCGCGCGCCGAATCAGGGCGCGACGATTGCCAGTGCGACCTTGCAGATTTCCGCGATCCCGCTGCGCAATGCTGCCGCCGAAGCCCGGCGCTTTGTGCTGGACTCGGCGGCGCAGCGCTGGGCAGTCGAGGCGGGCAGCCTGAAAATCGAAGCCGGGGTGATTCGCGCCAAGGATGGTCGAACGGCGACCTACGCTGAGTTGGTCAGCGGCGAACACGTTGAACTGCGCATTTCCGGCACCGCACCGCTCAAGCCTGTCGAGGACTATCGACTGGTGGGCAAGGGCGCCGCACGGGTTGATATTCCCGCCAAAGCCACTGGCGAGCTGACTTACGTCCACGACATGCGCGTGCCGGACATGCTCCACGGCCGGGTGATTCGCCCACCCTACGCCGGGCTCGATTGCGGTGACTTTGTCGGCAATAGTCTGCTGGAAGTCGATGAATCCTCCATCGCGCACATCGCCGGGATCGTCGCCGTGGTGGTGATCCGCGATTTCGTCGGGGTCGTGGCGTTGCGCGAAGAGCAGGCGATCAAGGCCGCCCAGGCATTGAAAATAACCTGGAAAGCCTGGAATCAAGGCTTGCCGGATTTGAACGATGTCGAGCAAGCGATCCGCGACAACCCGCGAGTGCAACGGGTGGTCCTCGATCAAGGCAATGTCGACGAAGCGCTGGCCAACGCCACTCAGCGCATGCCGCGTACCTATATGTGGCCGTATCAAATGCACGGTTCGATCGGCCCGTCCTGCGGCGTGGCGGACTATCAACCGTCAGGCAGTCGCGTGTGGTCCGGTAGCCAGAATCCGCATTTGCTGCGGGCCGACCTGGCGTGGTTGCTGGAGTGTGAAGAAGAATCCATCGAGATCATTCGCATGGAAGCGTCCGGCTGTTACGGGCGCAACTGTGCCGACGATGTTTGCGCCGATGCCTTGCTGTTGTCACGCGCCGTGGGCAAACCGGTGCGGGTGCAATTGACCCGCGAGCAAGAGCACTTGTGGGAGCCCAAAGGCACTGCGCAATTGATGGACGTCGACGGCGGCCTGAACGCCGATGGCAGCGTCGCCGCCTATGATTTTCAGACCAGCTACCCGTCCAACGGCGCGCCGACCCTGGCCTTGCTGCTGACCGGGCGGGTCGAGCCGGTGGCGGCGATGTTCGAGATGGGCGACCGCACGTCGATCCCGCCGTATGACTTCGAAAACATGCGCGTGACCATCAACGACATGGCGCCGATTGTCCGCGCTTCGTGGATGCGCGGGGTTTCCGCGCTGCCGAACACCTTCGCCCACGAGTCGTACATCGATGAATTGGCCTCCGCTGCCGGCGTCGATCCTGTGGAGTACCGGTTGCGTTATCTGCACGACGAACGCGCCATCGATCTGGTGAAATCCACCGCCGAACGTGCGGCCTGGACGCCACGCACTGCGCCGATGCAAACCCCGAATGAGGATCAGTTGCTGCGCGGTCGCGGCTTTGCCTATGCGCGCTACATCCACAGCAAGTTTCCCGGGTTCGGCGCAGCGTGGGCGGCGTGGGTAGCGGACGTGGCCATTGACCGCCAGACCGGCGATGTCTCGGTTACGCGGGTGGTGATCGGCCATGACTCGGGGATGATGATCAACCCGGCGGGGGTGCAGCATCAGATTCACGGCAACGTGATCCAGTCCACCAGCCGGGTGCTCAAGGAGCGGGTAACCTTCGAAGAATCCACCGTGGCGAGCAAGGAGTGGGGCGGTTATCCGATCCTGACCTTTCCCGAGGTGCCGCAGATCGACGTGTTGATGATGCCGCGTCAGGACCAGCCGCCGATGGGCGCCGGTGAGTCGGCTTCGGTGCCAAGCGCGGCGGCGATTGCCAATGCGATCTATGACGCCACCGGGATTCGTTTTCGCGAACTGCCGATCACCCCGGAGCGGGTGCTGGCCGCGTTGAACGCCGGCACTTGCGACGAACCGCCGAAGTCTCCAACTAAACGATCAAAGTGGCTGTTCGGTTCGCTGTTTGCCGCATTCGGCGCGGTGCTCGGCATGGCGGCGACGGCCTGGCCGTTTCATAGTGAAATCGCGCCGATTGCGCCACCAAGTGCCGGCACCTGGTCGACGGCGACCCTGGAGCGCGGACGGTTGCTGGCGGCGGTCGGTGATTGCGCGGTGTGCCACACCGCGCCCGGCGGCGTGACCAATGCTGGCGGGTTGGCGATGCAGACCCCGTTCGGCACGCTGTACAGCAGCAACATCACCCCGGATGTGAAAACCGGGATCGGCCGTTGGTCGTACCCGGCGTTCGAGCGGGCGATGCGCGACGGCATCGGCCGTGACGGGCGCAACTTGTATCCGGCGTTTCCCTACACGGCGTTTCGCAACATCAATGACGCGGACATGCAGGCGTTGTACGCGTACCTGATGTCGCAAACGCCGGTCAGCCAACCGGCGCAAGCCAACGACATGCGCTTTCCGTTCAACCTGCGGCCGCTGATGGCGGGGTGGAATACGTTGTTTCTGCGCAAGGGTGAAATCAGCGTGCAGCCGCAGCGCAGCGAGCAATGGAATCGCGGCGCCTACCTGGTCAACGGTTTGGGTCACTGCGCGGCCTGCCATTCGCCGCGCAACCTGATGGGCGCGGAGAAGGGCGGTGTGTCGTTCCTCGGCGGCGGGATGGTCGATGGCTGGGAGGCGCCGGCGTTGAGCGGGTTGTCGAAAGCACCGACGCCGTGGACCGAGGATCAGCTATTCGGTTATTTGAGCACCGGTTATTCCGCCGAACACGGCGTGGCGACCGGGCCGATGGGGCCGGTGGTCTCGGAACTGGCGAAGTTACCGACGGCGGATATTCGGGCGATGGCGGTGTACCTGGCGTCACTCAATGGTGCGCAGGCTGAGGCTCAAGTGGTGGAGAAGGTCACGCGGCCGGTGACCAGCCTGTCGCTGAGCAACGGCCAGCGGGTGTTCGAAGGCTCGTGCAAGGCCTGTCATGCTGATGGCCTGGGGCCGAAACTGTTTGGCGTGAGTCCGTCGCTGGCGACCAACACCAACGTGCACAGTGATCAGCCGGATAATTTGATCAAGGTCATCCTGCAAGGTATCGACACCCCGGCGACCAAGGACCTGGGGTACATGCCGGCGTTCAAGGACAGTTTGTCCAATACCCAGGTGGCGGAATTGGCGGCGTATTTGCGCAGTCGGTTTGCCGGTGAAGCGGCGGGTTGGGAAGGGTTGGAGCACAGAGTGGCGCATTTGCGGGCCAATCCGGGGAGCCATTAAAAGCATCGCGAGCAAGCTTTGCTCCTACAGGCGCTACGCACATCCTGCAGGAGCAAGGCTTGCCCGCGATGAGGCCAGTACATTCACCCTTGATCCTGCCCGGGCAACCTCATCACCCCCGCACCACCAGATCCTGAATAAACCCCAACCAATCCTGCTGCTGCCCCTTGTCCGCCAAATCCTCGCCGAGGAACGAGCTGAGCGTATGCCGGTTGGAGTTATAGAAATAACAAAGTGAGGCAATCATCAAATACACGTGCTTGATGTCCAGCACCTCACGAAACAGCCCCTGCGCCTGACCTGCCTCAATGATCGGCCTTAACACTCCGACCGCTTCCCCGGACAACCGACGCAGTTCGCTGGACTGCTGCGCGTGCTTGCCATTGTGCAGGTTTTCATTGCTGAGAATCGCGACAAATTCCGGGTGCTTGACGTAGTAATGCCAGACGAACGCCACCAGCTCCTGCAACGCCACCAGCGGTTGGCTCAGGTCGAGCTTGAGTCGGCTTTCGGCCTTGTTGAACTGCTCGTAGGTGTGTTCCAGCACGCAGATAAACAACTGCTCCTTACTGCCGAAGTAGTAATAGAGCATGCGGTCGTTGGACTCGGCTTCCCGGGAAATACTCTCGACCCGGCCCCCGGAATAACCGTCGCGGGTGAACACTTTCACCGCCGCTTCGAGTATCCGTGTGCGGGTCTGTCGGGCCTGGGCGGCCCGGATGCCGGTCTTCTTGTTCAACGTGCAGTCAACCTTGTGCCAAGCGGAGTCGCTGGGAATGTAGCACGCTGCGTTCAGCGCTTCAGGCTTGGCGCTGTTTCGGTGGCCGGCGGGTTTTCCATGACTTGCAGGATCGACGCTTCCGGGTCGAAATCGTCTTCCTCAAGTTCCATGAACTCTTCGGGCAAGAACACGTTGAGAAAGATCGCGCACAGTGCACCGACGGTGATCGGCGATTCGAAGATGTTGTGCAGGGCCTGCGGCAATTCGCGCAGCACCTGCGGCACAGCGGCGATCCCCAGGCCCATTCCCAGGGAAATCGAGACGATCAGCATGTTGCGACGATGCAGGCCGGCTTCGGCGAGGATCTTGATCCCGGCCACGGCCACCGTGCCGAACATCACCAGTTCCGCACCACCGAGCACCGGTTTGGGCATCAGTTGCAGCACCGCGCCGATCATCGGGAACAAGCCCAGCAGCACCAGCAGCCCGGCAATGAAAAACGCGACATAACGGCTGGCCACGCCGGTGAGCTGGATCACGCCGTTGTTCTGGGCGAAGGTCACCATTGGCATGCTGTTGAACACCGCGGCCATGGCCGAGTTGAGACCGTCGGCGAGCAGGCCGGACTTGATCCGGCGAATGTAGATCGGGCCTTTGACCGGTTCCCGGAAATCATCGAGTTGGCCGTCAGGTCTCCGGCGGCTTCCAGCGGTGACACCAGGAAAATCACTGCCACCGGCACAAACGCGACCCAATCGAAGTTGAAACCGTACTTGAACGGCACTGGTACGCTCACCAGCGGCACGGTGGGCAGGCTGGCGAAATCGACATCGCCCATCAGCCAGGCGACGACGTAGCCGAGAGTCAGGCCGATCACAATCGCACCGAGGCGCAGGAACGGCACATCGACCCGGTTCAACACCACGATGGTCCCCAGCACCAGCGCCGCCAGGGCCAGATGATGGCTGGCGCCGAGGTCCGCCACGCCGAAACCGCCGGCGATGTCGGTCATGGCGACCTTGATCAGCGACAGGCCCATCAGCGTGATGATGGTGCCGGTGACCACCGGGGTGATCAGCATCCGCAGTTTGCCGATGAACTGGCTCAACACGACTTCGATGAAGGCGGCGAAAAAGCACACGCCGAAGATCGTCGAAAGGATTTCATCGGTGCCGCCACCCCGGGCCTTGACCATGAAACCGGCGCTGAGGATTACGCTGATAAACGAAAAACTGGTGCCTTGCAGGCACAGCAAACCGGAACCCACCGGACCGAACCGCCGCGCCTGGACGAAGGTGCCCAGCCCGGAGACGAACAGCGCCATGCTGATCAGGTACGGGATTTCGCTTTGCAGGCCCAGCGCGCCGCCCATGATCAGGGTCGGGGTGATGATCCCGACGAAACTTGCGAGCACGTGTTGCAGGGCGGCGAAAACCGTGGCGGTTAGGTGCGGGCGGTCGTTGAGGCCGTAGATGAGGTCGGAGCGGGGCTGGGGTTTTGCGTGTTCAGATGAGGTCACGAGGAAAGCGCCAGGGGCCAGGTCAGAAAATGGAGGCGCAGGATGCCAGAAAGATTGCATGAGCGGCAAAGATCGCAGCCTTCGGCAGCTCCTACATTTGAACCGCGATCCCATGTAGGAGCTGCCGAAGGCTGCGATCATTTGATCTTGCATTAAATGGTTCCAAACGCCGCCAACACATCCTCCTCAAACGCCTTCTGCGCGTCCCCCGGCACCTGCGCCCGATGCCGAGCCAGGTGAAACCCGACATCGAAACTCATTTCCCCAACCCTCACGGCCCGAAGCAAGCCCTTGTCTTCCCAGCTTCGGGCAAAGTGACTCGGCAAGTAACCGACGTGTTTGCCAGAAAGAATAAAGGCGAGGGTGCCTTCAACCTGCTCCGAGCGTGCCGAACACAACTTGCCTTGGAATGGCTCGTCACTGCGTAGAAAGCGATAAGGGTGGTCCACCCGGTCGCAGGCCTGAAATGCTTCATTATCCGGCACCTCATTGCTGAACAACGGATGACCCGGCGCGCAGTACAAATGCTGTGTCTCGCTGAACAACTCACGGTAGTCAAACGCGCTTTGCACCTGTGAGAAATAGCCGATCGCCAGGTCCAGCCGCTGTTGCAGCATTAAACGCTCCATTTCGCCGGGCATGGCACTGATCAGCTCGATCCGCACCGACTCATCCCGCTCGCGAAACCGCCGGATCGCATCCGCGACTCGTTGCAGCACCGATTGATCGAGGGCTTCGGACAGCCCCACCCGTACCTCGCCAATCAAACGCCCGGCGACACCGTTGGACTGATGACGGAAGGCTTCGATGGACTCAAACAATCCACGGGTCGCAATCAGCAGTTGCTCACCTTTGGGCGTGATTTTGAAGCCGCCCTTGCCGCGACTGCACAGTCGATAGCCGAGCCGGGTTTCGAGCCTGGCCATTTGCTGGCTGATGCTTGACTGGCTCAAGCCCAGTTCACCCTGGGCCGCACTGAAGCCGCCGCATTCGACCACGCTGACAAACAGGCGCAGCAGTTGCAGGTCCAGATCGTGGAGTTGACCGAACATCAAACATTACTCCGGGATAATGTCAGGTTAACAAACTTGATATTTCACCAATGTATCCGACGGCGCACGCTGTAACCACTTCAACAGGTCAGGTGTTTATCATGGCTCCTCTCTTCAAGCTGTGTTGCCCCGCGTTGTTACTCGCTGTCGCTGTGTCGGCCCAGGCCGAGGATAAGATTCTCAACCTCTACAGTTGGCAGGATTACTTTGCTCCCGAGGCCATCAAGCAGTTCGAGCAGGAAACCGGCATCCAGGTGCGTTACGACACCTTCGACAGCTCCGAAGTCCTGGAAACCAAGCTGCTGACCGGTGGCAGCGGCTATGACGTGGTGGTGCCTTCTTCCAGCGTCATGGCGCGCGGGATTGCCGCCAATGCGTTGAAGTCGATTCCCCTCGACAGTTTAAAGGGCCACGCCAACCTCGATCCGGACTTGCTGAAAAAGGCTGCCGCCACCGACCCTGGCAACCGCTTTGGCGTGCCGTATACCTGGGGCACTTTGGGTCTGGGGCTGAATGTCGAGGCGGTAAAGAAGCGTTTGCCGAATGTGCCGCTCAACAGCCTGGACCTGCTGTTCAAGCCTGAATACGCCAGCAAGCTGAAAGATTGCGGCATCGCGATCATCGATTCGCCGCAGGAAGTGATCGGCCTGGCACTGCACTACCTCGGCAAAGATCCCTACAGCACCGACAAGGCTGATCTGTCAGCCGCCGAGGCGTTGCTGCATCAGTTACAGCCGAATGTGCTGTACGTCGCCACCGGTCGGCAGATCAGTGATCTGGCCAACGGCAGCATTTGCCTGGCGTTGGCCTACAACGGTGACGCCAGCATGGCCGCCGACCAGGCGCAAAAGGCCAACAAGCCGTACGAGGTGACTTACCGCATTCCCAAGGACGGCACGCTGGTCTGGCAGGACAATCTGGCGATCCCCAAAGACGCGCCACACCCTGAAGCGGCGCAGGCGTTTGTCGAGTTCATGTTGCGCCCCGAATCCGTCGCCGGGGTCACCAATACGCTGTTTTTTGCCAACGCCAACCAAGCCGCAACACCCCTTGTGGATGAGGCGGTGCGCACCAACCCGGATATTTATCCTCCCGCCAATGTGCGCGACCGCTTGTACGCCGACCAAAGCATGAACCTCAAGGACATGCGCCAGCGCACCCGCATGTGGACCACTTTCCGTAGCCGTCAATAATAAGGAATTCACCATGGATGTCCCTGTGCAAAACGACCAGGCCATGACCCGCGACAGTCTTTACGGGACTGACGCCGAAAGCACCTACGCCGGTATCACCAGTTTCATGCGCCGGCGCTACAGCCGCGACTTGCGCGGGGTCGACGTCGCGGTCAGCGGCGTGCCGTTCGACACCGCCACCAGCAACCGCCCCGGCGCGCGTTTCGGACCGCGGGGCATTCGTGCCGCGTCCACCGGGATTGCCTGGGAGCGCCACTGGCCATGGACGTTCGACCCGTTCGATCACTTGGCGGTGATTGATTACGGCGATTGCGACTTCGACTACGGCATGCCGCAATCGGTGCCGGAAAGCATCGAAGCCCACGCCGAACACATTTTGAACGCTGGCAGCGCGATGCTCACGTTTGGTGGTGACCACTTCATCACCTACCCGCTGCTCAAGGCCCATGCCCGCAAGCATGGTGCGTTGTCGTTGATCCACTTCGACGCCCACAGCGACACCTGGCCGGACGAGGAGGGCAAACGCGTCGATCACGGCACGATGTTCTGGCACGCGGCCAAGGAAGGTCTGGTGGATCCGTCGCGCTCGGTGCAGATCGGTTTGCGCACCACCAACGACGATCACATGGGCTTTCAAGTACTGGACGCACGGCAAGTGCATCGCCAGGGGTGCGAGGCGATTGTCGAGGCGATTCGGGCGCGGGTCGGCGATAACCCGGTATACCTGACGTTCGACATCGACTGCCTCGATCCGGCATTCGCGCCGGGCACCGGAACTCCGGTGTGCGGCGGCTTGAGCACGGTGCAGGCGCTGGAGATCCTCGGCGGTCTGCGCGGGATCAATCTGGTGGGCATGGACGTGGTGGAAGTGGCCCCGGCCTACGACAGCGCGGACATAACCTCACTGGCAGCGGCAACCTTGGCGATGGAAATGCTCTGCCTGTATGCCGCCAGGCACAAAGTCGACCGTTAAAAACAGCGCCTGAAAATGTGGGAGCGAGCTTGCTCGCGATGAGGCCATAACATCCAACATGGTTGTTGAATGTGAGGCCGCTATCGCGAGCAAGCTCGCTCCCACAATTGATTTGTGTCGGTCAAAACATTGTGTTTCGACTCAAACCCTGTAGGCGCGAGGCTTGCCCGCGAAGCTTTTTCAGGCCACCGCAACCCTCGGCAGCTCCAGCGTCTCAACCCCGGTATAGCGCGCCACCGCCCCGGCAATCATCCCATGGGGCACCCCCGGCTCCACGCTACTGATCCCATCAAGCCGCGCCAACTGCTCGTGCCCCAACCGGTGCCGAAGTGGCTGGCGCCCGAGACCCGCAGGCCGGTTTTGCGGCCGAAACCGGCATTTTCATCCGTCGCAATCGGATCGACCCTCGGGCAAATCGCTACTGCCAGTTTCTGACAACAGCCTTTGCTAAGCTGCGAGCACTTTTCCGCATTGAGCGTGCCGACCGTGTCGCGAACCACTCGTTTACTCACTTTGCTGCAAGTGCTGCGGGGTAAAAGTCGCCCGGCGACCGCTGCGACTTTGGCCGGGGAACTGGAGATTTCCGAGCGCACGCTGTATCGCGACATCGCCGAACTCACGGCCCTAGGCGCGCCGATCTATGGCGAGGCAGGGATTGGCTACGTATTGCGCAGTGGTCTGTTTTTGCCGCCATTGATGCTCAATGCCGACGAAACCGAAGCCATCGTGCTGGGTTTGCGCTATGTCGATCAGCGCGGCGATGAGGTGTTGAGCAAAGCGGCGGCGGATGCACTGGCCAAGATTGCCGCGGTGTTGGCACCTGAGGCGCTGGAGGCGTTGCACAACCCGACGGTCATGCCCGGCCCTCCGGGTTTTGGCTTTGCGCAAAACATTGTGCCGTTGAATGTGTTTCGCCAGGCGATCCGCCATCAGGCCAAGCTGCACATTGATTACGCGGACGCCAACCAGGTGCCGACGCAGCGCTTGATCTGGCCCTTGGCGCTGGGATTTCTCAACGAGGTGCGGATCATCGTCGCCTGGTGCGAGTTGCGCAGCGCCTATCGGACCTTTCGCACTGACCGGATATCGGCGGCGAGCGAGCAGGGCGAATGCTATCCCGGTCGGCGCAGCGACCTGCTGCGCACCTGGCGCAAGCAGATGGAACTGGACGAAGCCGGGCGATTCACTCCTGACAAGAACTGACACAACGGTGCTTTAGCATGGCTCCAGAATCAAACAACAAGGAGCTGCAACATGTCTAACCCAGCCACTTCACTGGCCCCGGCCATCGCTGCTTACATCGCCGCTGCCAATGCGCGCGACAGCACAAGGGTCGCCAGTTTTTTCGCTGAGGATGCCAACGTCTTCGATGAAGGCGAGCATCAGGTCGGCACCCAGGCCATCGCCCAATGGATGCAAGACACCGCCCAGCGTTATCAGCCGCGGGTCGAGGTGCTCGACGTTCAACTGCGCACCGGCAAGGTGCTGGTGCACAACCTGATATCCGGAACGTTTCCCGGTAGCCCGCTGGAACTGCGCTACACCTTTCGCCTTGACGAACAGGGCAAGATTGCCCGGCTGGACATCTCCCTCTGACACCACTCAGTACCAGTGGGAGCGAGCCTGCTCGCGAAGGCGGATTAACATTCAACATCTTTGTTGTCTGACACACCGCTTTCGCGAGCAGGCTCGCTCCCACAGGGGATTGCGGTGTTTCAAATAGTTGGGTGGCTGGCATACTGCTCAGCTTCAAACCTGAAGCGCGGCCCTTATGACTTCCGATTCCCCCTTGAGCGCCTGGCAACACGCCATCGAACAAAAGGGCTTCGTCCAGGACGAAGCCCAGGAACATGCCGTATGGGCGCTGCAAAAGTGCTACGAAGCGCTGCATGAAGGGCGCACGCCGATTACCGGCGTTTACCTCTGGGGCCCGGTCGGTCGGGGCAAGACCTGGTTGATGGATCAGTTCTACAACAGCCTGCAGGTGCCGGCCCGGCGTCAGCATTTCCACCACTTTATGGGCTGGGTGCATCAGCGTTCGTTTCAACTGACCGGCACGGCCGATCCGTTGAAAGCCCTGGCCCGGGAATTGGCCGGGAAGTCCGGGTGTTGTGTTTCGATGAGCTGTTCGTCAACGACATCGGCGACGCGATCATTCTCGGTCGTTTGTTCCAGGTGATGTTCGACGAGGGCGTGGTGGTGGTCTGTACCTCCAACCAGCCACCGGATCAGCTGTATGCCGACGGCTTCAATCGCGACCGTTTTGTCCCGGCCATCGAGGCGATCAAAAAGCACATGCAGGTGATCGCGGTGGATGGCGGCGAAGATCATCGCCTGCATCCGGGGACGGCGTTGCAGCGATATTGGGTGACTGCGCCGGGGCTGGCCAGTGGGCTGGCCGCGGCGTTCAAGGCCTTGACCATTGGCCAGTCGGTGTCCAGCGACCCGGTCGAGGTTGGCTACCGCACGGTCAACGTGGTGCAGGCCAGCGCGACGGTGCTCTGGTGCCGCTACGCGGATCTATGCGAGCAACCATTTGCTGCCATGGACTTCATGGCCCTGTGTGACACCTTCAGCGCTATTCTGATGAGTGACGTGCCCAACCTCAGCGCGCAGAAGCGCGAAGGGCGCATCGCCCAGGGCACTGAGGATGGCGTGGAACGGGTGGTGGCCGGTGATCGTGATTTGCCGCAGTTGTCGGTGCACGACGACGGTGTACGGCGTTTCATCGCGCTGGTGGACGAGTGCTATGACCGCAAGGTGCCGCTGTACCTTGAAGCCCACGTGCCGATGGACGCGCTGTACACCGAAGGTTATCTGGAGTTCCCGTTCCGCCGCACCCTCAGCCGACTACAGGAAATGCAGCTGCAACGTTTTGCCGACGCTTGAGCACTACTAGTGTCCGGTCTCGCAAATGCTGTTCCTTTTTGACGGCGTCTGTTGCCGTCATGCTGCGTTGCAGCTCCTCGCCATAGCGGGCTATGACTCGTCGCGGCGCCTTGCCTGACGACAACAGCCACTCGTCAAAAGAGCAACGTATTTGTGAGACTGGACACTAGAAGGAGCGACGATGAATCAGCCTTTGTCCCACCATTTGCTGACCATGGCCTACCAGAATGCCTGGGCCAACCATCGACTGGCCAAGGCCTGGGGTCAGTTGAGCGCGGTGGAACTGGCGGCGCCGCGCGTCAGTTTCTTCCCGAGTATCGTCGCGACCCTCAATCACATCCTGACCTGCGACTGGTTCTATGTAGACGCCCTTGAGCGCGAGCGGCGCGGTGATGAGCCGCATCACGATTGCTACGTGTTTTTCAAAGACGATCAGCCGTTCACGGCGGCTGCCGATCTCAAGCGTGAGCAAGCCCATGTGGATAATCGGCTGATCGCCTATTGCGAGCAATTGCGTGATGCCGACCTCGGGCGACTGGTGACCATCGCTCGTGACACGCCGCAACACGACAGCCGTTTGCGCATGCTGTCGCATTTGTTCGAACACCAGATCCATCATCGCGGACAGGTTCACGTGATGCTCAGCGCGACCGCCGTCAAACCACCGCAGCTGGATGAATTTTTCTGTGTCGGGGAGGCGGGGTTGCGGGTCGAGGATTTTGCCGAGTTGGGCTGGACTGAGGAGTTGATCTGGGGGCATTAAGATCAAAAGATCGCAGCCTTCGGCAGCTCCTACGCGCCTGTGAGCGCTGCCGAAGGCTGCGATCTTTTGATCTTGACCCCCAACCCTTGCTAATGTCTCCCGTCCTTCCAGTGCGCGCAACGCGCACTGAGGCAAACTGTTGTGTGATCGAGGGTGGAAATGGAATCCGCAGAAATACTTGTACTTCAAGCCAGCTACACCAACCCCATACACGCCGAGGCCATTTGCCTGGTGCTGAACGACTATGCCGAAGACCCTATGGGTGGCGGCAAACCATTGTCCGCCGATGTCCTGCGACAACTGCCGGCGGAACTGGCCAAGCGTCCTTATGCGTTCAGTGTGTTGGCATTCGTCGGCGGCGAACCGGCGGGGCTGGTGAATTGCTTTGAAGGCTTTTCAACCTTTGCCTGCCGGCCGTTGGTCAACGTCCATGATGTGTCGGTGGTGTCGAAGTTTCGCGGCTTGGGCCTGAGCCAGAAGATGCTGCAAAAGGTCGAAGAGATCGCCCGTCAGCGCGGTTGCTGCAAGATCACCCTCGAAGTCCTGGAGGGCAATGACGTGGCCCAGGCGTCCTACGCCAAGTTCGGTTTTGCTGCCGGCATGTTCGACCCGGCCCATGGCCGCATGTTGTTCTGGATCAAGGCGCTGTAAATCCCAGGCAAAAAAAGGGCGTCCATCAGGACGCCCAAGTGCCAGCTCTGACGTCGGAGCAGGCCGCCAGAGGTCCATCGGTTTAGGGTTTGTAGCTTTCGGTCACTTGCGCGGTTTGATCGTCCGGAACCCGCAGTTGCCCACTTTGACGCTGATCGGTTTGCGGTTGTGCGGTGTGGACCGGAAAGTTGTCCCAGTGATGCTTCATCCGCTGCGCGCCGCCTTCGGCAAATGCACTGGCGGAACCGACGATAAGCAGGCCGGCGAAGATCAGGCTGACTCGTTTCATGGTGTGTCTCCCACTAAGAATGACGGGGTGCCTTTCATCCGTGATTCAAGGGCGTGGGCGCAGTATTGGCGTACCCCATTAAGTCGGGGTTAACACCGAAAAAAACTGTGGAAGCTCAAGTACCGCGTTCGACGCATATCCCTGTGGGAGTGAGCCTGCTCGCTCTCACCGTTGATGTTTAGTGGACTCAGGTACCGCGTTTGACGCAGATACTTGTGGGAGCGGGCTTGCTCGCGAAGAGGCCATCAGCTTCAACATCATCGTTGGGCGTACCACCGCCATCGCGAGCAGGCTCGCTCCCACAGTTGATTGGTGGCGGGCTTAGAGTTTCCAGTCCAGGCTCAGTGTTACGGTCCGTGGGTCGCCCCAGTACACGCCGTTGTAGAAGCCGACGTTGTCGTAATATTTCTTGTCGAACAGGTTATCGACGTTCAGCGAGGCAGACAGGTGTTTGTCGAACTCGTAGCGCGACATCAGCTTGACCACGGTGTAAGCCTCCTGGCGGATCTTCGCGTTTTCGGTGATCAACTCGCCGTCGGTATCCCGGCCAACCGGGCGATTGGATTTGCCCCAGATATCGCTCTGCCAGTTCACCGCGCCACCCACCGTCAGTGCGTGCCAGTCACCTGGCAGGCGATACGCCGTGGACAGGCGGAACATGTTCAGCGGTTGCGTGGTATTGGCGCGCTGCTTATCACCGTTGGCCGCATGGGTGTAGGTGTATCCGGCAGTCATGTTCCAGTCGGTCATGACTTCGCCCGAGACTTCGACTTCGAAACCCTGGACCTTCTGCCCCTTGCCCCCGGATTTGAAGAACTCTTCACCGGTCACCGGGTCTGGCGGCACCGAGTTATCCAGTTCGGCAACGTTGTCCTGCTGGCTCCAGAACAGTGCCGTGGCGAGATTCAGGCGTTCCTCCAACAGGCTGCCCTTGAGGCCCAGTTCATAGTTGCTGCCGACCACCGGCTCAAGGTACTTGCGATTGGCGTCGCGATTGTCCTGGGGTTTGAAGATGTCGGTGTAGCTGACGTAAACGGTGTACTCCGAGGTAAGGTCGTAGAGCAATCCAGCGTAGGGCGTCCAGATATCGCTTTGTTGCTGGCTGGTGATTTCGAGATCCGTCAGTTGCAGGTTTTTGTCGTATGTTCGGACCTTGCTCGAAGTTTTCCAGCTGCCGTAACGGCTGCCGAGTACCGCATGAAACCGGTCGGTCAGGTTGAGGCGAGTGGCCAGGTAGCCGGCTTTCTGGCGGGTGCTGTCCGAGTCGCCCGTGAGGCCGGTGACCGTGTCGGGGAACCTGGCGATACCGCCCATGTACTTCCAGTCAGCAATATTGCCGTAGCCGGCGGGGACCGCGCCCGCCACGGTGTAGGGCGAATCTGAACTGCGCTCGGCTTCGCCATAGCCGAACATCAGCTCGTGCTCGCGCCCGAACAGCGCGTAAGGGCCGGCGACGTTGAGGTCATAGGTGTTCATTTTTTGCGTGCCGAGCATGTGCCCTCGGTAGGCGCTCATGCCGCTGCGATCGTCATTCGGGAAACCACTGCCGCCGTAGTAGACCTTGCCGTCGGTATCGCTCTCGCGGTGGGTGTAGGCGGCCTTGAGGTGCCAGCCGCGGCCCAGGTGTTGATCGAGGTTGGCGAAGGCCGTCTTGTCCTTCAGCGGCCACGAACTCCATGGCGTGGCCATGTTGGTGGAGCGGCCCAGGTCGGCCTTGCCACCGGACGAGTTCCAGTAAGGCACCGTGCCCCAGGACGTGCCTTGAACCTGTTTGTCCTGATAGTCGTAACCCACCGCCAGCAGCGTGTCGTCGCTCAGATCCGCTTCAAGCACGCCGTAGCCGACTTCCCGTTGCAGTTGGTAGTCGTCGCGAAACGACTGACTGTCGCGATAGGCCAGCACGCTGCGCCCGCGAACACGTCCGTCGAATGCCAGCGGGCCGCCGACATCCACATAGCTGTAGTAATCGTCATGGCTGGCGCCACTGACCCCGGTCCGGGCTTGCCATTGTGCGGTGGGTCGCTTGCGCACCATGTTGATGGTGGCCGACGGGTCGCCTGCGCCAGTGGTCAAGCCGGTGGCGCCGCGGACCACTTCGATGCGGTCGTAGATGATCGTGTCTGAATCGGACTTCATCCGGCCGAAGGTGTTGAGCATGCCATCAATCTGGAAGTTGTTGATGCCGTAGCCACGGGACGAATAGCTCACTCGGTCCGAGTCATTGTGCTGGACCACCACGCCGGTGGTCTGGCTCATCGCTTCGGACAGGGTGCCGAGTTTGAAGTCGTCCATTTGCTGGCGCGTGACCACGGACACCGATTGCGGGGTTTCCTTGATCGACAGGTTCAGCCGGGTCGCGGTGCTCATGGCGCCGGTGGTGTAGGACGAAGTGTTTTCGGTGGTGCTGCCCAAGCCCTCTGCAGTTACGTGGGTGCTGGCCAGTTCCAGGGCACTGGTTGCCGGGGCCTTTTCGGGGGCGGTTTCGGCCAGCAAATCCGGGCTCAGCGCTGCACTGCAGAGCCCAAGGGTCAAGGTCATGGAACGGGTGATAGGCGCAAACATCGTGGCCGACTCCTTGTCTTCGAGGGAAAATTTCCATTTGTTCAAAGACGAGGAGAAACGGGGGGATTTAGCGTCAAACGAGAATAATTGTCATTTCATGATGTTTCGACAAGCAAACCGCAGGAGCAACGTTTGCTCGCGAAAGCGGTGTGTCAGGCAGCATCAATGTTGGATGTGGCGCCTTCTTCGCGAGCAGGCTCGCTCCCACAAAAAAGGGGCCGTTTCCGGCCCCTAATGGATTACTGCTTGACCACCGCCGGGTCTTGGCCGGACACCGGTTTAGGTTTGAGCAGGCTGAAGTCAATCAACGGACGCACCTGACGCTCATAAGGGTTGCCGATCAATAACGGTCGCGGCTTGAAGCTGTCGCTGACCAGGCTTTTGCTGCGGTCCAGTTCATCGAAACTCAGGCCGGCCAGATCGGCCCAGGTGTGGATCAACTGCGAGCTGCTGTAAGGGCGGCTCAGGTCAGCGGCAAAGCTCCAGTCGTGGGTTTCACGCCACTTCGGCGAGGCATAGGCCATGAACGGAATCGTGTACATCGGCGCTGTCGGTTTGTTTTCGTTACGGCCCAGCGTGTTGTGGCCCGCCGAGTCGAAGACGTCTTCGCCGTGGTCGGAGAGGTACAGCAGGAAGCCGTTCGGATCTTTTTTGGAATAGTCCTTGATCAGGCTCGACACCACGAAGTCGTTGTACAGCACCGCGTTGTCATAGCTGTTGTAGGTCGGTACTTCGTCGTCGGTTACGCCGGCCGGAACGCCGGTTCGGTCCTTGAACTTGTCGAAGGTCGGCGGGTAACGGTACTGGTAGCTCATGTGCGTACCGAGCAGGTGCACGACGATCAACTTGTGTGCCGCCGGATCGCCCAGGGCCTTGTTGAACGGCTCGATCACGTCGCCATCGTACTGGGCGGCGTTCTGGTTACGGTTGTTGTTCAGGTACACCTGCTCGTCGGCCTGTTCGGAGAACGTCGTGAGCATGGTGTTGCGCTTGGTCATGGTCTGCTGGTTGGTGATCCAGAAGGTTTTGTAACCCGCCTGTTTCATCATGCTGACCAGCGACGGCGTCGTCAGATAAAGGTCCGGGTTCTCTTCGTCGGCGAAGGTCAACACCTGCTGCAGCGCCTCGATGGTGTAGGGGCGCGGGGTGATGACGTTATTGAAGATCGCCAGTTGATCCTTGAGCTTGTCCAGTTCCGGGGTGGTATCCCGGTTGTAGCCGTACAGGCTCATGCGCTGACGGTTGGTGGACTCGCCGATGACCAACACCAGGGTCGAGGGCTGATCGGACAGGGTGTTCTTGAGGTTTTTCAGCGGCGCGATCTTGCTCGCACTGTCGAGCATGTCTTGCATGCCGGCGAGGGTGTCGAGGTAGCGGTGATAGGCCACGGCCATCTGCCAAGGCACGGCTGGCTCGATCCGGGTTTCGAATTTCTCGAAGCCGCCGGCAAAGCTGCCAGTGCGGGCGGTCTGTTTGACCAGCGGATAACCGACCACGGCCACCAGAATGGCGGTGGCGGCGACGAATGCCTGCCAGCGTGGCATGTACACCGCACGCAAGCGGGTCCACAGGAAGTAGGCGAACGCGGTGTGCGCCAGGAAGGCCAGCACCATCCACCAGGCAAAGTACTGGGTCATGTACTCGCCAGCTTCAGAGATGTTCGACTCGAACATGATGAAGATGACGCTCTGGGAAAATTCCTGCTGGTAGATGAAGAAGTAGCCCAGGCTGGCCATTGAACAAGCCCACAGCACGATGCCGATCAGTGCGGCCAGAAGGCGGGTGCGATTGGGGAACAACAGCATCGGCGCCAGCCACACGGCACTCATTACGAATGCCTGGCGAAATCCGCTGAAACCGGAAGTGCCAGTCAACTGAATCAGCAGCTGGGTGATGCCGGAGAAATACCAGAAGAATACAAACAGCCAGATAAACCCGGCCCAATCGAAACCTTTCGCAGACGTTTTGCTGCGTTTGAGCAATGCCATTAAGTACGTACTCCCGCCGGCGTCATGGAGTCACCGGCGTCATCAAACCAACCCACGAGAAACCGCTGCCCGAGAACCGAACAGCCACAAGGATCGGGAGTATCGCCAGAAGAATGTGAAAACTTTGTGAGTTTCATTCAGGCAAGCGACAGGTTCGGTGATGAGCGACTGTCGGCCGGGCATACAGGGAGACGCGGGGGGGCAGCCGATTCAGCTGGGCATCAGGCATGCGGGAGGCAGCCCGCACCCAAAGCGGGGAAGCTCAAAATGAAACATTTGTAAGCGTTGTCAGCAGATCAGTCTGCAGCCGCTACCCTTTACCGCATTGCCGTGCCTGGAGCCGCAAAGCAGGAGGTAGCGTGTGCGCTGTGTTTCAAGCGTTATGCAGGGCTGGTACTGTTTGCCCTGCTAGCTGGGCTTGCTGCAACAATTGACGAAGCTGCGTCACCTGGTGCTTCAAGGCGTCACGCTCATCTTTCAATTGGCGCAGTTCTTCACGACGAATAGTGACGTAGAGAGTTTGTGGGGGACGTGCGGTAACGATTGTGTCCATTGCTCACCTCGCAAATGGCCTGCATCAACTGTGATTGCGTCGTTCATCTGGACGACACCCTCACTATCGGCACCGATTTTGGTTTCTTTTGCCCTCGATTGGAACTTTTTTATTTTTCATGGTCGGTGTGTCTTCGGCACGATTCCCGACGTTATCAGTCTGGATCGGGCACAATGCCCGGAAACTTCATCCCCATACGCTGGACTAACTCGAATGAGTCGCGTTGGGCTATAACCTTTGACACACATTATTTGCAGTAAGGAGCATCAGCACATGCAACTCGGGATTATTGGACTGGGCCGCATGGGCGGTAATATTGCGCGGCGCCTGATGCTCAACGGGCATACCACCGTTGTTTACGACCGCAATACCGCCTTCGTCGAGAACCTGGCCGCAGAAGGCTCCACCGGCGTCGTTGATTTGCCGGCCCTGGTGGCTGGCCTGGCCAAGCCACGTGCGGTCTGGGTCATGCTGCCGGCCGGCGCGCCGACCGAAGAGACCATCGACACCCTGAGCAACTTGCTCGAAGCCGGTGACACCATCATCGATGGCGGCAACACCTTCTATAAAGACGACATCCGCCGGGCGAAAACCCTGTCGGAAAAAGGCCTGCACTACATCGACGTCGGCACCTCCGGCGGCGTCTGGGGCCTGGAGCGCGGCTACTGCATGATGATCGGCGGCGACGCCGAGACCGTTAAACGTCTCGACCCGTTGTTCGAAAGCCTGGCCCCTGGCCTGGGCGACATCCCGCGTACCAAGGACCGCAAGTCCGACGACGATCGCGCCGAGCGCGGCTACATTCACGCCGGCCCTGCGGGCTCTGGCCATTTTGTCAAGATGATCCACAACGGCATCGAGTACGGAATGATGCAGGCCTTCGCCGAAGGCTTCGACATCCTCAAGACCAAGGCCAGCGAGAACTTGCCGGAAGACCAGCGCTTCGACCTCAATGTCGGCGACATCGCCGAAGTCTGGCGTCGTGGCAGCGTCGTGTCCTCGTGGTTGCTGGACCTGACCGCCGACGCCCTGGCCAGCGACCCGAAACTCGAGGGTTACTCAGGCTCGGTGGCAGACAGCGGTGAAGGTCGCTGGACCATCGAAGCCGCCATGGAGCAATCGGTGCCGGTACCGGTGCTGTCGAACTCGCTGTTCTCTCGCTACCGTTCACGCGGGCAAGGCACCTTTGGCGACAAGATTCTCTCAGCCCAGCGCTTCGGCTTCGGCGGCCACGTGGAGACTTCGAAAAAATGACCAATACGATCCGCAAGAAATCCAAGGCAGAGCCCGCGCCACCGACCACGTTGTTCCTGTTCGGTGCTCACGGTGATCTGGTCAAGCGTCTGCTGATGCCGGCGCTGTACAACCTCAGCCGTGACGGCCTGCTCGATGATGGACTGCGGATCATCGGCGTTGACCACAACGCCATCAGCGATGAAGCCTTCGCGCAGAAGCTCGAAGACTTCATTCGCACCGAAGCGGCCACCAAGGTCGGCAAGGGCGATGAAGCCCTTGATCCGACCTTGTGGGCCAAGCTCGCGAAAGGCATCAGCTACGTCCAGGGCGACTTCCTGGACGACAGCACTTATCAAGCGCTGGCGGCGAAAATCGCCGACAGCGGCACTGGCAATGCGGTGTTCTACCTGGCCACCGCGCCACGTTTCTTCAGCGAAGTGGTGCGCCGTCTCGGCTCTGCCGGTTTGCTTGAAGAAGCACCACAAGCCTTCAGAAGGGTGGTGATCGAAAAGCCTTTCGGCAACGACCTGCACACCGCCGAAGCCTTGAACGCTTGCCTGCTCAAGGTGATGTCGGAGAAGCAGATCTACCGGATCGATCACTATCTGGGCAAGGAAACCGTGCAGAACATTCTGGTCAGCCGGTTCTCCAATAGCCTGTTCGAAGCGTTCTGGAACAATCACTACATCGACCACGTGCAAATCACCGCCGCCGAAACCGTTGGCGTGGAAACCCGTGGCAGTTTTTATGAACACACCGGCGCCTTGCGGGACATGGTGCCCAATCACCTGTTCCAGTTGCTGGCGATGGTGGCCATGGAACCGCCGGCCGCGTTTGGTGCCGATGCGGTCCGTGGCGAGAAGGCCAAAGTGGTCGGGGCGATCCGGCCCTGGTCCGTCGAGGATGCACGAGCCAACTCGGTGCGCGGTCAATATGCGGCGGGTGAAGTCGACGGCAAGCCGTTGACCGGGTATCGCCAGGAAGGCAACGTCGCGCCTGACAGCAACACTGAAACCTATGTTGCGCTGAAGGTGATGATCGACAACTGGCGCTGGGTCGGCGTGCCGTTCTACCTGCGCACCGGCAAGCGCATGAGCGTGCGCGACACTGAGATCGTCATTTGCTTCAAGCCTGCGCCGTACGCGCAGTTCCGCGACACCGAGGTCGATGAGTTGCAGCCGACGTACCTGCGGATCCAGATCCAGCCCAACGAAGGCATGTGGTTCGACCTGTTGGCCAAGCGGCCCGGGCCGGCGTTGAACATGGCCAACATCGAACTGGGGTTCGCCTACAAGGATTTCTTTGAAATGCAGCCGTCCACCGGCTACGAAACCTTGATCTACGATTGCCTGACCGGCGACCAGACGCTGTTCCAGCGCGCCGACAATATTGAGAACGGCTGGCGCGCCGTACAGCCGTTCCTCGACGCCTGGCAGCAGGACGCGAGCGTGCAGAGCTATCCGGCCGGTGAAGACGGCCCACAGGCCGCCGAGGACCTGCTGGCCCGCGATGGTCGCGTCTGGCACGGCCTCGGATGAGTGAGTCCGCGCAACATGCCATCCGGTTTCTGCTCAGCGACATGGACGGTACCTTGCTGCTGCCCGATCACAGTCTGAGCCAGCGCACCATCGACGCGGTTCGTTCGTTGCGAGAGGCTGGCGTACTGTTCAGCCTGGCCACCGGTCGTCCACCGAAAGCCATGTTGCAGCAGATCGAAGCCCTGGGCGTCGACCTGCCGACCGCCGCTTTCAATGGCGGCACCATCGTCAAACCGGATGGCAGCTTGCTGGTCGCGCATTACTTGCCGGCCACTGCTGCGCTGACGGCACTGGCGCTGTTTGCCGACCGGCCGGACATTGAAATCTGGGTGTTCAGTGGTGGTGACTGGCTGCTCAAGGATCCGCATGGCCCGATGGTGCCCCGTGAGCAACACGGTTTGGGCTATCCGCCGGTGGTGGTCGAGAGTTTTGAACCGTACCTGGAACGCATCGACAAGATCGTCGCCACCAGCAACAACACCGCGTTGTTGATCGAACTGGAAGCGCTGCTATTGCCCGAAGTGGAAGGCCAGGCTCAGGTGTCCCGTTCACAACCGGTTTATCTGGACGTGACCGCGATGCAAGCCAACAAGGGCGCGGCGCTGGCGACACTCGCCGAGTACCTCGGTGTACCGCTCGAACATACAGCGGCTTTGGGCGATGGCGGCAACGACCCGGCGATGTTCCATCGCGCCGGGTTGTCGATTGCCATGGGCCAGGCGGAGGAAACGGTGAAGCGCCAGGCCGACGTGGTTACCGGCGCCAACACCGAAGAC
>NZ_JAEKEZ010000038.1:365512-714481 GCF_016650815.1 Pseudomonas sp. TH31
CAGGCGATCGAGCGATACATCCTTCCTCGCTGATAGAGATCGCTCCTCATGCACTGATCCCTATGTAGGAGCTGCCGAAGGCTGCGATCTTTGATCTTGATCTTTAAAAACAAGATCAAAAGATCGCAGCCTTCGGCAGCGCCTACAGATCGTTCGGGGTTACAGCCAGAAACTCACTGCGTACCAGCCCAGCGAGCCCATCACCACGGTGTATGGCAACGCCATCCACACCATCCGCCCGTAAGACAAGCGAATCAGCGGTGCAATCGCCGAACACCGAAGATGGCGCGGCGCAGGCGATTGAGCGATACATCCTCGGGCACTGAGTCCTGAGTAGGAGCTGCCGAAGGCTGCGATCTTTTGATCTTTAAAAACAAGATCGAAAGATCGCAGCCTTCGGCAGCTCCTACAGGTCGTTCGGGGTTACAGCCAGAAACTCACTGCGTACCAGCCCAGCGAGCCCATCACCACGGTGTACGGCAACGCCATCCACACCATCCGCCCGTAAGACAGGCGAATCAGCGGTGCAATCGCCGAACACCGAAGATGGCGCGGCGCAGGCGATTGAGCGATACATCCTCGGGCACTGAGTCCTGAGTAGGAGCTGCCGAAGGCTGCGATCTTTTGATCTTTAAAAACAAGATCGAAAGATCGCAGCCTTCGGCAGCTCCTACAGGTCGTTCGGGGTTACAGCCAGAAACTCACTGCGTACCAGCCCAGCGAGCCCATCACCATGGTGTACGGCAACGCCATCCACACCATCCGCCCGTAAGACAGGCGAATCAGCGGTGCAATCGCCGAACACCGAAGATGGCGCGGCGCAGGCGATTGAGCGATACATCCTCGGGCACTGAGTCCTGAGTAGGAGCTGCCGAAGGCTGCGATCTTTTGATCTTTAAAAACAAGATCGAAAGATCGCAGCCTTCGGCAGCTCCTACAGGTCGTTCGGGGTTACAGCCAGAAACTCACTGCGTACCAGCCCAGCGAGCCCATCACCATGGTGTACGGCAACGCCATCCACACCATCCGCCCGTAAGACAGGCGAATCAGCGGTGCAATCGCCGAACACCGAAGACGGTGCGGCGCAGGCGATTGAGCGATACATCCTCGGGCACTGAGTCCTGAGTAGGAGCTGCCGAAGGCTGCGATCTTTTGATCTTTAAAAACAAGATCGAAAGATCGCAGCCTTCGGCAGCTCCTACAGATCGTTCGGGGTTACAGCCAGAAACTCACTGCGTACCAGCCCAGCGAGCCCATCACCATGGTGTACGGCAACGCCATCCACACCATCCGCCCGTAAGACAGGCGAATCAGCGGTGCAATCGCCGAACACCGAAGATGGCGCGGCGCAGGCGATTGAGCGATACATCCTCGGGCACTGAGTCCTGAGTAGGAGCTGCCGAAGGCTGCGATCTTTTGATCTTTAAAAACAAGATCGAAAGATCGCAGCCTTCGGCAGCTCCTACAGGTCGTTCGGGGTTACAGCCAGAAACTCACTGCGTACCAGCCCAGCGAGCCCATCACCACGGTGTATGGCAACGCCATCCACACCATCCGCCCGTAAGACAAGCGAATCAGCGGTGCAATCGCCGAACACCGAAGATGGCGCGGCGCAGGCGATTGAGCGATACATCCTCGGGCACTGAGTCCTGAGTAGGAGCTGCCGAAGGCTGCGATCTTTTGATCTTTAAAAACAAGATCGAAAGATCGCAGCCTTCGGCAGCTCCTACAGGTCGTTCGGGGTTACAGCCAGAAACTCACTGCGTACCAGCCCAGCGAGCCCATCACCACGGTGTATGGCAACGCCATCCACACCATCCGCCCGTAAGACAAGCGAATCAGCGGTGCAATCGCCGAACACCGAAGATGGCGCGGCGCAGGCGATTGAGCGATACATCCTCGGGCACTGAGTCCTGAGTAGGAGCTGCCGAAGGCTGCGATCTTTTGATCTTGATCTTTAAAAACAAGATCAAAAGATCGCAGCCTTCGGCAGCGCCTACAGATCGTTCGGGGTTACAGCCAAAAACTCACTGCGTACCAGCCCAGCGAGCCCATCACCACGGTGTACGGCAACGCCATCCACACCATCCGCCCGTAAGACAGGCGAATCAGCGGTGCAATCGCCGAGGTCAGCAGAAACAGAAACGCCGCCTGACCATTGGGTGTCGCCACGCTCGGAAGGTTGGTCCCGGTATTGATGGCAATCGCCAGCGTCTCGAAATGCTCGCGGCTCATATGGCCGGAGATGAACGCCTGTTTCACTTCAGTGATGTAAATGGTGGCTACGAACACGTTGTCGCTGATCGCCGACAACAGCCCGTTGGCCATAAACAGCATGCCCGGTTGTTGATCGGCCGGCAGGGCCAGCACCCACTGAATCAACGGCGTGAACAGTTGCTGATCGTGTATCACCGCCACCACCGCGAAAAACACCACCAGTAACGCCGTGAACGGCATGGCGTCTTTAAACGCACTGCCGATGTGATGCTCCTCGGTGATACCGGTAAATGCGCTGATCAACACAATCACCATCAAACCGATCAGCCCGACTTCAGCGATGTGAAACGCCAGCCCGGCAATCAGGATCAACGCGGCCGCGCCCTGTACCAGCAGCGCTGCACGTTGGCGCGAAGTGCGTCCGGCATTGTCTTCGGCTGCATAGTTGGCCAGAACCGCGCGTACGTTGTCCGGCAGCAGCGTGCCGTAGCCGAACCAGCGCAGTTTCTCCAGCAAGACGCAGGTCACAAGTCCCGCCGCCAGCACCGGCAGTGACACCGGGGCGACTTTCAGGAAGAACTCGGCGAAATGCCAACCCATCTCGTGGCCGATCAACAGGTTCTGCGGCTCGCCAACCAGGGTGCAGACACCGCCCAAGGCGGTACCCACGGCGCCATGCATCAGCAGGCTGCGCAGGAAGGCGCGGAACTGATTGAGGTCTTCATGATGGAGTGTCGGCAGATGCTGATCGTCGCTGAACTCACTGTGCTGACGCGGATCGTTGCCCGAGGCGACGCGGTGATACACCGAGTAAAAACCTACCGCGGCACTGATGATCACCGCTGTAACGGTCAATGCATCGAGAAACGCCGACAGAAACGCCGACAGGAAACAGAACATCAGCGCCAGCAATGCCTTGGAGCGCACCCCGAGCAACAGGCGCGAAAACAGAAAGAGCAGCAGGTCTTTCATGAAATAGATGCCGGCCACCATGAACATCAGCAGCAGGATTACCGGAAAGTTGTGCACCAGTTCGTCATAGAGCGCCTGGGGCGTGGTCATCTTCAGCAGCAGCGCTTCAATCAGCAGCAGGCCACCAGGCATCAGCGGATAGCACTTGAGCGCCATGGCCAGGGTGAAAATGAACTCCAGGACCAGCAACCAGCCGGCAGCCACCGGCCCCACCGTCCACAGCACCAGGGCGTTGAGGATCAGGAACCCGACAATGCTCGCCTTGTACCAGCGGGGGAGTGCCCGAGAAAGTTATGCGCGAACGCCTGGGCCATTGAACCGGACATCGGCTACTCCTTGTATTAAGAAGCGCGCAACTTGCCGTAAGCGACCTTGAAGTTCAAGTGCAGTACCGTGATCTAGCTCAGATACCGCGCCACAACTGCCCGGTAATTGCCGTCCAGTGAATACCCGCCGACGACGATCCTGCCGTCGCCCTGCACAGCCAGGGAGGTGGCGGTGTCCAGGCTGCGCCCAAAGCGAGTGCGGACCCAACCCATGCCATTGGCAAAACTGCGGTCCAGTTGCCCGTCTGGCCGGTATCGCGCCAGGATGAAATCGGCTTCGACGCCGCCGATCGTGGCCCCAGCTGCGAGCACGCCACCGTCGGGCTGGACCTGGGCGGCGGTCCATTGGCTGCCACTGTGGCCGATTTCCAGCAGTTGGGGCTGGCCACCGGTGCAATGAGCATCCGGTCGGCCATTGCTGTGTATTTTCAGGGACAGGCAATGCATCGGGTCGCGGCTGCTGCCAAAACACTGCAAGTCACCATTATCCTGCTGGACGATCTGGCTGACCTGGGCGCTCCGCTTGCGTACCTGGAAAGTCATGAAGCCATCGATGGCAAAGCTTGCGTCCAGTTTGCCATCGGCGTGGTAACGCGCCAGTAGCCCTTCCTCCGGGAAACTGATCGAGCCGCCCGCCAGGATGCGTCCGTCCCGTTGCACCATCAGGCTGCCGAGCCAGGTGTTCATCAGCAAATGCCTGACCACCACGAAACCGCGGCCGTTGAACTCGCGGTCCAGTGTGCCGTCAGTGTTGAGACGGATCAGCAGACCGACATGATCGGACAGTTCGAAATGATGATTGGCCAGCAGCAGGATGCGACCGTCTTTTTGCACACAAATATCGCAAGCTTCGGCGCCCGGCACTCCGGGTGGCAGCCAGTCGTCACGAAGGCCCTGGGACAGGTCGCCGGGCAGGCGCACGACTAATCGTCCATTGTCGCCAAAGTGTCGAGCCGGCTGGCCGGCGGGGTCGAAAAGCGCCAGTGCGGGCAAGGTCCGGTGAGCGTCTTCGTAATGCAGGCCAGCCAGCAGGATCGACCCGCAAGGCAGGACGTGCACCTTGCTGGCCATGGCTTCGAAACCCAGTGCGAACTGGCCGATCAGGCTGCCCTGGTTGCCAAAGGACAGATCCGCCGATCCATCCTCAAGCAGGCGGGCCAGGCCAAAGCGGCTGCCGCCATGGGTGCCGACCTTGGCCGCGACCAGCAAACGGCCCTGGGGGTCGATGGCGATACCGTTGGCCATGCTGGACGCGCTGCCGGCGAAATACACCTGGGCTTTGCCGCCGGCGGCAAAATCCGGATCGAGGTGCCCGGCTTGATTCAGGGTGACAGGGCGGGCGAAAGCGGTCTGAGTTTGCATGCACGCATCTCCTTGCCAGTCGACCCGATACCGGAAGCCGGGAGGGCGACTGCATGTGCGAAACATTCAATCCCTGAATGCCAGGTCGCACAACTGTCATTACTAACAGGCGGAGGGTCGCTTTGTGCCAGAACAGTGTCTTTTGGAACCACTGAAGAGGGTGCCAACAATCGAGCCTTTATAAAGCAAAGATCGCAGCCTTCGGCAGCGCCTACAGGGAAACGCTTATTCCAATGTAGGAGCTGCCGAAGGCTGCGATCTTTGGATCTTTAATTAATGCGGCATGGACCACTGTTGCAGCGTGTAGCCATCTTCGCTGAGTGCAGCACGAGCCTGTTCCAGCAGATGTTCAAGTTGTACCGGATCGGAATATGCGCTGCTCGGGATCTGCGCGCGGCCAATACGGTTATTGGTGCGGTCGATGACGCTCAGGCTGAGTTCGCCGTTACCGTCCTGTGGGGCCCAGGCCACGCATTGAAATGGCTTGAACGCGCGGTCGGCAATCAAAAGAGCTTCGTTGATACGGAGCGGGGCAGTCATGGGGTCTTCTCTCTGTTTGCCCAATCAAGTGATGTGCCGTCGGTTGGGCTTACCGTTCGGCTGGTTACTTGTACTGATGTCCTCAGTGGGGGTTGGGTCACACACAATCCAAAGAAAATTCAACTTTCTTTCATATACTCAGTATTCAGGCCGCTTTTGAAAGCGGGTTGAAAGGTTCGACTCGATAGGTAACTAACAAACTTCCTCTTATAACTAATTGGTTAAGACTCCTATAGTCAAACGATACAAGGCCCCGTCAAATTCTTGCTAATGTTACAGCCAGGTCTGCCAAACGACTGTTTTTAATAATATTTCCTTAAATTTGGCGCCAAGGAACAGTCATGATCGAAGCGCCTGCCCTACGACGTCTGTTAGTGGTTGATCCTTGTGACGATTGCCATCGTCTTTTGCCGGGTTTACGTTCTGTAGGTTGGGACGTTGACAGCTGTACGCTGGAAAACGCTGCCGATCGAACCTGCGATGTCGGCCTCTTGCGCTTGCAGCCTTTTCACCTGGAGCGACCGGAAGCGGTCAAGGAACTGATCAGCCGCAGCGGCACCGAATGGATCGCCGTGCTCAACCAGGAAGTCCTGCGACTGCAGAACGTCGGGGACTTTGTGTGCGAATGGTTTTTCGACTTCCATACCTTGCCGTTCGATGTCTCCCGGGTTCAGGTGACCCTGGGCCGGGCGTTCGGTATGGCGCGGTTGCGCGGGCAGGGTACGATTCACATTGATCAGCCTGAGCACGAGTTGCTCGGTGACAGCAAGCCGATTCGCGAACTACGCAAGCTGCTGAGCAAACTGGCGCCCACCGAGTCGCCGGTGTTGATCCGTGGCGAGAGCGGGACCGGCAAAGAGTTGGTTGCCCGCACCTTGCATCGACAATCTCAGCGCCACAGCAAACCCTTCGTGGCGATCAACTGCGGCGCGATTCCTGAACACTTGATCCAGTCCGAACTGTTTGGCCACGAGAAAGGCGCCTTCACCGGTGCGCATCAACGCAAGGTCGGGCGGATCGAAGCGGCGAATGGCGGCACGTTGTTTCTCGATGAAATCGGTGACCTGCCCCTGGAGTTGCAAGCCAATTTACTGCGCTTCCTGCAGGAAAAACACATTGAACGAGTCGGCGGCAGTCAGCCGATTCCGGTGGATGTGCGGGTGTTGGCGGCGACCCACGTTGACCTTGAGGCCGCTATCGAGAAGAAACGCTTTCGCGAAGACTTGTACTACCGCCTCAACGTACTGCAAGTGGTTACCGCGCCGTTACGTGAGCGTCATGGCGATCTGTCGATGCTGGCCAACCACTTTTCGCATTTCTACAGCCATGAAACCGGTCGGCGCCCTCGAAGCTTCAGCGAAGACGCGTTGATCGCCATGGGCAAGCATGACTGGCCGGGCAACGTTCGCGAATTGGCCAACCGGGTGCGCCGCGGGTTGGTGCTGGCGGAAGGACGGCAGATCGAGGCTCGGGATCTGGGGCTGATCAGCCAGCAGACGATCGCAGCCCCCATGGGCACGCTTGAAGACTACAAGACCCGCGCCGAACGCCAGGCGTTGTGCGATGTATTGAATCGCCACAGTGATAACTTGAGTGTGGCGGCGAGGGTCCTGGGTGTTTCCAGGCCGACGTTCTACCGGTTGTTGCACAAGCATCAGATTCGATAAACACAGCGCCCCGCTTTTCGTAGGAGCAGCGCTTGCTCGCGATGTCGGCCTCACCGCCGCCCGCTTTTTTCAACCGTACGCCCCTCCACAATCGCCCCAGCAAAAAGCCCCGCCGCGATAAATCTCGCAGCGGGGCTTTTTCGTTGTGGATCAGAAGTAGTACGGGAATTTCAGGCTGAAGGTGAAGTCCGGAGCATCGGGTGTCATGCCCAGGGACAGGTTGGGTACGATGGTCAGGTTAGGCGAGGCTGCGATGGTCATGCCGATATTGAAGTACCCGGCGTTGGCATCACTGGAAACAACCGACTGCCAATCCCCGCCGTCTGGCTTGAGCGAGCTCCTGCGCTGAACCAGGTCAGACATCGAGAACGACATACTCATCTTCTCGTTCAAGGCGAACGCGACGCCCATGCCCACTTGGAAACTGTCGCCGATCCTGACCTTGCCCGGGGTGGTCTGATTGACCGTGGAGCTGATATCGCTGAAAGACTCCTCCAGGTTGTGGGTATACGACAGGGTGCCGAACAGCACAGCCGGGTCGAAGGTTTTCACCAGCGAGATGCCAGGGGTAATCGACCAGACACCGTTACCGGTGGGCAGGCTTTCAGGCACAAACAAGTTGGTGTTGGTCGGCGACTGGACCAGCTTGATCCCGAACGGGTCCTTGCCGGTAGGTGCCTTGAGGCGCAAGGTGAAGACGGCATCCGGCAAGTTGGCCGATTCGTCGAGGAATTTGTAAGCCACCCCGGCGTTGATATCGCCGATGGTCGGGTCACGGCTGACGTCACCCTCGCTGGTCACGTTCGCTGCCCCGTTGTTGCCGCCACCGGATTGGTAGGTCGATTCGCGATAGACCACGGGCACGTTCAGGTCGAACTGCCAACGGTTGTTGTAGTTGTAACGGCCGGTGAGGTCCAGGGTATAGGTGTCAGCCTTGATCCGGTCCAGGTTGATGTTGCCGAGGAAAATCGAATCCAGCGCGAGGAAGCCGTTGAGGGTCAGCTGTCGGGTGTCGTAGTGTGAATAAGTCACACCGGTTTCAAGACTGAACTTGCCGCCGCCGAAGAAGCCGCTGGCTTCGTCATACAGGTTGGTCACGCTCTGCGCCGGCTGTGAATCGTCAGCCAGCGATTGACCGTAGGAGGCGCCGCTGCCTCCGGCTGCGCCCCCTGATGCAGCCGCTGCGCCGGTGCCGCGGTTGGCCACTTGCGTATTGCCTTTGAGGTCTGCTGGCGATTTGGCCAGGCGTTTGGGCTGCGGCGTTGCAGGTTGCTCCTCAACCTGGCGTACCCGTTGCTCAAGTATGGCCAGGGCCTTTTGCTGTGTTTCGTAGCGTTGTTTAAGGTCGAGAAGCTCCTGCTTCAACGCCGCAACATCCGCATCCGGCGCCGCTTGCAACATGGCGGCCGGAAAAAGTGTGCTCAAACATACGACTGCGCGCAGCGATGCCGATCGATACATGAAATAAGCCGTCCCTTTAAGCCCAATGATCGAAGTCAGCGTAGTTCAATATTTCGAAATGTGTAGTTCGTTGAGCAGCACTTTAGTTACGTAGCCCCTTGAGTTGATTGAGAGTCTGCGAAGCACCCGCCGCTGGGTTGAGGTTGTTGTTCATGACCACGTTGAGCAGGGTCTGGTTGTTCACCAGGTTGCTGCTACCCAGCAGCGTGGTGTTCTGCATCAAGCCGCTCTGGGCCACTTGTTGCAGGGCCGTGCCCTGATTGTTGCTGGCCTGAATGGCCATTTGCACACCGCCACTGATGCTGGTCACGGCGACGCTGCCGGCGCCGTTGCTGCCGCTGATGGTCTGACCACTCATCAACACCTGACCCTGGGCCGGCGCCAGCGCAGGTGCCGTGCTGGATTGAGTGACGTTGATACCAACGTTGTTGTTGGCCGTGTTGCTGTCGCCCGCTGCCCGGACACTCTGGGTGACACCTTGAGTCGAGCCGAGGCCGGCGCCACCGATCACGTTGCCGGTGCCCTGCGTCGGCGTGCTGCCGTTACCGGTTTTAGCGATGGTGGATACATAGAATTGAGGTTTGACGGTGGAGGACTGGATCTGCATCGAGGTGGCAGCCCCGATCAGGTCGCCGCTGGCGTTGCGCCAGGTGCTGCTCATGACGATGCCGAAGCTGATGATGCGCCCCGGCATGACAAAACGACCGCGCAGCTCACCGAGCTCCTGGTCGCTGATGGGGATGGGTTTGAATCCTTCATTGGCAAAGCTTGACGCACTTGCTGCCAGGCAGGCGGCGGCCAGCCAGTATGAGGTTTTCATCTGCTGCTCCCGGAGCGTCCTGCTCCATTTATCATTATTAGGCGCTAAAAGAAGTCGCTCTGAATGAAACCGAATTCCATCAGTTCCGCGTCTCTGACCGGGCTGAACTCATCGAGTTTATTCTTGGCGGTCAGGGGGGCCGGAGGGTCGAGCAAAACATTGGCTTTGTCGTAGCCAGGGCCGACGATGGCGAAAACGATGCCGTTCCAGCCTTTGACAAAGTCATCATGGGCGTAGCGTTTATGGCCAAGAACCGGGTCGCCGATGTACACCCATTCCTTGTCTGCCCGCTGCAATACCACGAAGTGCTTGTAGCCACGAATGTCCATCAGGACCACGACCGGAATCGAGACTGAACTCAGCTTTTCAGGCGGGATCTTGTATCCTCTGGCGCGCATGCCGATGCTTTCCACGTAGTGCTTCATGTCCAGCATGGAGAAACCCTGGGTACGAACCAGGTTCTGGTCAGCGTTGACCAGCATGCCTTTGATGATGTGGTCCTCATCGACGTCGAGCCAATAGGCCTGGCGTAACACGGTTGCCAGTGCGGCGGCGCCGCAACTGAAATCGGTTTTTTGCTCGACAATGTCGCTGAACTTGCGCTCACGAATACTTTGCACATGCTTATAGACCAGCATGCCGCCAGGAAGGGCGGCTACAGGCATTTGAGCGGCTTGACTGACACCGCACAGGCATAGCAGGAAGGTGAGGGCGGTCATACGCATGATCGATACGCCTATTTCCGGAGTGTGGAAAAGCCCCGTTGCCGGGGCTTTGTTGACGGTCCAGATTAATGGCTGACCGACGAGATCGACAGGCTGTTGGCTTGTTGGTTGCCGACACCGGACGAGACGTTTGCTCCCATGTTGCCCTGAGAGCCGTTCAGCGAATTGCTCAGGCTGGCGGTGTTGAGCACAGGAGCTGTCCAACCACTTGGGGTCAACACTTGCTGGGTGGTCACGCCGCCCAGTTCGAAAGCGCCCACTGCCGCGAAGGTAGAGGTGCTGTTGCCGCTGTTGCCGTGGTTGTTGCCGCGGTCGTTGCCATAACCACCATGATTGTCATGATTGTCAGCTTTGGTTTTGGCTACGCCCACTGCCACGAAGGCACCCGAACCTTTGAAAGTACCGGTGAGGGTGTCTTTCTTGAAGGTCTGAACGCCTTGGTTTTCTACCACCAGGCCAGTGGAAGACTGGCTGGATGCCGAGATAGCCTGAGACTGGCCATTCGTGCCCGAGGCAATTGCCATATTGTTTTTCTGTTGGTTGAAGTTGCCGGAAGTCGAGTTCAGGCCGATGTTGCCGGAGCTGTTGTTGCCGGAGCCTGAGATCGATGCGGTGTTAACCGTCGAGTTGTTGTTCACATAGTTGTTGTTGTTGACCTGGTTCACACTGGACAGGGAGCTCGCGCCGTTTGCGGTGCCGAAAATAAAGGCCTCGTCGGAAGCGATAGCGGCGGCGTTGTCTTGTTGGTTGCCGTCGCCGGCTGCAACGTTGGCGCCCATGTTGCCGCTGGAGCCGTTCAACGAATTGCTCATGGTGGCGTTGTTTTGGGTGGCCTGGTTGTTTACAACGTTGCTGTCACTGTTCTGTGCATCGATTGCGGAGGCACTGGCACCCGCGACGATTTGCGGTGGAGGAGGAGGGTAGTGGCCGTGATCGCCGCCCTGATTGCCACCGCCTGCTTGTGCTGCCATTGCCATCACTGCTGCCAGAGCGAAAACCAGTGGTTTAAGAGCCATTGTAGGTTTCATGGTGTTTCTCCGTGCTCATTAGTTGGTTAAGTGTTGGTACGTCTACTGCACTGCAATTGGGTCAGTTCGAGACCCGGATGCTCAGGGTGTTAGCTATCTGGTTTCCCACCCCGGCACTCTGGTTCACCTGAATCACTCCGCGGCTGCCGGTGAAGGCCTGGTCGCTGGTAACGACCTGGCGGCTGCCTTTTGAAGCGTCAGTTGCTCCTGAGCTGGTTGACGGCGTCACGTTCTGCTGGGAAAGGACGCTGTCGTCGATACTTTGCGGGCCTGTGCTGATGCTTATCCGCATTGCGTTGGCCATCTGGTTGTTGGCGCCAGCCGACTGGTTAACGCCCAGTACACCGCTGCCATTGCTGAAAGAGTTGCCACCGATGCTGGCGGTTGCGTTCATCCGTGGATCGGCGGGGGTATTGATGTTCTGGTTCACGAGGGTGCTCGCCGAGGCATTGTTGCCAATGGCGATGGCTCGGGCGTTGGTCTGCTGCGATTGATCGCCAGCCGCCTGGTTAACACCCAGGTTGCCGCTGTACTGGGCGCCGGAACTCTGAATGGTGGCGCTGTTGACCACCGGCACATTGGAGTCGGCCATGACGCCGGCACTGGCCAGCAGGGCGATGAAGATCAGGGAGAGTTTCATTTCACCCCTCCCAGATTGGTTAGAGGGGCGAGACCGGTGCTCATGCTGCGGTTTATGGTTCCAGAGATTGAAGCCCCGGCACCGGCCGTATTACCGCTGCCACCGCTGCCACCGCCCACGCCGGGTATGCTATTGGAACCGCTTACAACGTTCAGTCCCTGTGGGCTGGCCCCGTTGAAGTTGATCATGCTGCTGATTGAAGAACCGCTGGCAATGCCGGCAAAATCACTGTCACTCAGTTCCCCGTCGTGGGTCGCCCGGACGACGTTTGCCGAAGGGTTGGCACTGACAGTGGTCGGGTAGGGGTCTTTGCCGCCGTTACGACCTATAGGAATCGGTTGAACCTGACGCTGGATAACGATCACGCCATTGCCATCGGCCATGACTGGAAGACTGGTGAGGGCGCTGACGGCACACCCGATCAGCAGTACATTCGTCAAACCTTTGTTGAAAGTTCCCACGGCAGCAATTCCTTCTTCGTTGTGGGCTGGCTTCTGTCAGCGTTATGAAGGAGAGAGCGAAAGCTGTGCCGCTTTTTGATTGTTGTTTTATTTCAATGGGTTAGCGGAAAGTCCGAAAGTGGCGATGTTCGAACTGTTTCATGATTGAGACACTACTCAGTGCCTGCAATCGGCTGATGCAGTCCAAAAGCTCTAGAACAAGGGTTTGCGCCAAGGTGTATCAGAACCTTAACAAGTGCCATGACAGGACAATGAAGGGCGTTGAAACAGGGCTTTTTCAGGAGGGGAGGTGTTTCAGAAACGGACACTTTGGCCACAAAACAGCGGAAAACACTGGGGCTTTCGCCCCAAAGGCAAGGTCAGGAGCGGAGCAGCAGGGTGACGGCTTGCAGCGCTTGAACCCGGCGTTGCGCCCAGTTCCCTTGCAACACTTGAAACGGTTGTTGATGCTGTTCCAGCCAAACGTGGGTGGCATTGAAAAATGCTCGCCGCTCATCGAGCGAGGGCTGGCACCGCTGACCATCGTCCGTCCAGTCGACCTGCTCAGGCGACAGCAGCAAATGCAAGTCGTAGTGTCGAGCCAGCAGCGCCTGCTCGATCCAGGCCGGGCAGTCGCCGAACAGGGTCTGGCTCCAGAGAATGTTGCTCAACAAATGTGTATCCAGAATCAACAGGCGCGGCTGCCCGGCCCGGGCCTCGTCTTCCCATCGCAGTTGGCCACGGGAGATTTCGGGGATGTCGGCGAGGCAGGTGTCCCGGGATTTTGTTCGATGAACCAGCGCACGTATTCATCGACCAGCACACCGCCGAACTGCGTTTTGAGCTCGGCCGCCAACCAGCTCTTGCCGCTGGATTCGGGGCCGGTGAGTACCAGCACTTTCATGCGTGCAACGCCGGATCGGCGCGCCATTCACGCCAGCCCTGCACCGCGATCACGGTGAACAAACCGTAGAGGGTCGCGGTCAGGTACAGGCCTTTGTAAATGAACAGCCCGACAAAAATCACATCGAGGACGATCCACAACGGCCAGCATTGCACGCGCTTTTGCGCCATCCATAACTGCGCCACCAGGCTGAAACCGGTCAGCGCGGCATCGAGCCAGGGTTGGGCAGCGTCGGTCCAGTGAGCCATTGCCGCGCCCAGCAGCAGGCTGCCGATGGCACCGATGGCCAGCCCGAGCACTGTCGAGCGGGCATCCAGTTCACTGACTTGCCGGCCGTCATGGGCGTTGCCTGCGCGGGTCCACTGCCACCAGCCATAGAGTTGCAGCGCGGCGTAAATCACCTGCAGCAGCATGTCCGAATACAGCTTCACGTCGAAGAAGATCCAGGTGTAAAGCAGCACCATCACCAGCCCGATCGGCCAGCACCAGGGGTTCTGTTTGACCGTCAGCCAAACGGCAATCACGCCGAGGGCGGCCGCAAACAGTTCAAGCCCGGACATGGAGGTTCCTTGGGGGAAATCGAAGAGGGGGCGGATTGTAGCGGGAAGATCAAAAGATCGCAGCCTTCGGCGGCGCCCGCAGGCGCGTAGGAGCTGCCGAAGGCTGCGATCTTTTGGCTTTACACCCGAAACTGCTTGAGCAACCCGTTCAACTGCTCACTCAATTCCTTCAGGTGAACACTGGCCAAACTCGACTGCTCCGCCGCCAGTGCCGTGCTGTGGGACAGCCCGGCGGCCTGGGTGACGTTCTGGTTGATGTCTTCCACCACATGGGCCTGTTGCAGGGTGGCGCTGGCAATCGACGCATTCAGCCCGTTGAGGTTGCGCAGGGCCTGACCGATAGCGCTCAGGCTCGCACCGGCCAGCCCGGCCTGTTCGATGGTCAGTTGCGACGCCCGGCTGCTGTCGCCGATCACCTTGACCGCTGCTTCGGAGTGATTTTGCAGGCGTTCGATCATCGACTGGATCTCCGCCGTGGACTTCTGGGTACGCTGGGCCAGCAGACGCACCTCATCGGCCACCACCGCAAACCCACGACCTTGCTCGCCGGCCCGGGCGGCTTCGATGGCGGCGTTGAGTGCCAGCAGGTTGGTTTGTTCGGCAATCGAGCGGATCACTTCCAGCACGCTGCCAATCTGGGTGCTTTCGGCGGCGAGGGTGCGAATCACTTCGACCGCCTGATCAATGGTGCTGGAGAGTTTATCAATCTGCTGCAAGCTGCCATCGATGTTGACCTGGCCTTGCTGCGCCTGAGACTCGGCGTCGCGCATTTCGCTGGCTGCATGCTCAGCGTTCCTGGCCACATCCTGCACGCCGTAGGTCACTTCATTGATCGCGGTTGCCACCAGTTCCATTTGCTGGGACTGCTGCTGACTGCGTTGCTGAGCCTGCGCGGCGTCGTTACCCAAATCGCTGGACGACTGGCCCAGGGCGCTGGCAGAGGCCTGCAACTGGCTGATCACCTGGCGCAGCTTGGCGGTAAAGGCGTTGAAGTGCCGCGCCAGTTGCGTGACTTCGTCCTGGCCGTGGGTGTCGAGGCTGCGGGTCAGGTCGCTTTCGCCGCTGGCAATGTTGGCCATGGCGTTCACCGCTTCTTGTAATGGACGCACGATGCTGCGGGCAATCAGGATCACCAGCAGCGCCATGATCAGGGCAATCGCCATGCCGATAAACGACGCTTCCCAGACCTGGCCGTAGAACTCGGCCTGCATGTCATCGATGTACACGCCCGAACCGATCACCCAGCCCCAAGGCTCGAACAGTTTGACGTAGGAGGTTTTTTCTACCGGCGCACTGGCGCCCGGTTTCGGCCAACGGTAATCGACCATGCCGGCACCCTTGGCCTTGACGATGGCGACCATTTCATTGAACAGCGCAAAACCATCCGGGTCGCGGATCGTCGAAAGGTTCTGGCCTTCGAGTTTCGGGTTGGCCGGGTGCATGATCATCACCGGCGTCAGGTCGTTGATCCAGAAGTAGTCGTTCTGGTCGTAGCGCAGCCCGCGAACTACGGTCAGCGCCTGTTTTTGCGCAGCTTCGCGGCTGAGCGTGCCGGCGGTTTCCAGGTCGTGGTAATAGTTCAGAATGCCACTGGCGGTTTGCACCACATGCTGGGTTTTCTGCGCTTTGCCGTCGTACAGGTCATCGTGGATCTGTTTGAGCATCAACGCGCCCAGCGTCAGTAACATCACGATGGCCACGATCAAGATGAGCCACAAGCGTCGGCTGATCGACACACTGCGCAAGCTGTTCATAACGCGGTCACTCCGGATTCTTTTTCTTGTAATAAACGGTCGCCAGCATCCAACCACGCTTTCCCGGTCGGGACTATGCGACGCAAGTCCAATTACGCGACGGCGTTAATCAGGCATCTCTGATAGGATTTCGGCCTTGCACGGAAAAACCTGAATCCAAGTTGATTTTTCACGGGATTTTTACCGTCTGGTAGTGATCCTGTGTGCACCAGACTTCAGCTACGCTGAGCGCAGTGAACGTATTAAAAATATTAACGGGGCGGGCCTAGATGCAACGCCTTTGGGGGATAGATGGACCTTTGGACCGCCTTTCAGGCGCTGATTCTTGGAGTCGTAGAAGGGCTGACGGAGTTTTTGCCCATTTCGAGTACAGGGCACCAGATCATTGTTGCGGACTTGCTCAACTTTGGTGGTGAGCGCGCCATTGCATTCAACATCATTATCCAGTTAGGCGCGATCCTGGCCGTGGTCTGGGAGTTTCGTCGCAAAATCCTCGACGTGGTCACCGGTTTGCCGACCCAGCCGAGTGCACGTCGCTTTACCGCCAACCTGTTGATTGCCTTCATGCCGGCGGTGGTGCTGGGGGTGATTTTTTCCGATTTGATCCACGAGTATCTGTTCAACCCGATCACAGTCGCGGCCGCGTTGGTCGTCGGCGGGATCATCATGTTGTGGGCCGAGAAGCGTCAGCATGAAGTGCACGCCGAAACGGTCGATGACATCACCTGGCAGGACGCGCTGAAGGTCGGTTTCGCCCAGTGCCTGGCGATGATCCCCGGAACATCGCGTTCCGGTTCGACGATTATTGGCGGCCTGCTGTTCGGGTTGTCGCGTAAAACCGCGACCGAGTTCTCGTTCTTTCTGGCCATGCCGACCATGGTTGCCGCGGCGGTTTATTCAGGCTTCAAGTACCGTCATCTGTTCGTGCCGGCAGACTTTCCAGTGTTCGCCGTCGGCTTCATTACGGCGTTCATCTTCGCGATGATCGCGGTCAAGGCGCTGCTCAAGTTCATTGCCACCCACAGCTATGCGGCATTTGCCTGGTATCGGATTGCGTTCGGCCTGGTGATCCTGGCGACCTGGCAGTTTGGCTGGATCGATTGGGCTGCCGCCAAACCATGAGTGACTCCGGCGCGCGGAACAACCCCGGCCGCAAGTCCGGGGGCGAGGTCCAGCATCTTCGCCTGAAACTGCTGGTGTTCGCCGCTCTTTGTACGCTGCCGCTGTATGGAGCGTTGTCCTTATGGCTGCGCGGCGTTTCGTTGATTCCCCTGGCGGGTTACGGCGTGGTCAGCGTGCTGGCGTTTTTCCTGTACTGGGGCGACAAGCGCAAGGCCCGCGCCGACAACTGGCGCACGCCGGAAAACATCTTGCACGCGGTGGAACTGGCTGGTGGCTGGCCGGGCGCCTTGTTGGCTCAGCAAGTGTTCAGGCACAAGACCCGCAAAGTTTCGTTTCAATTGGTGTTCTGGCTGATCGTGCTGCTGCATCAGGTGCTCTGGATCGACCAGTTGTTCCTTGGTGCGCATCTTTTGGCCTTCTTTTAAACAGGGTGAAACACGCACCTAGTAGCAGCTGCCGAAGGCTGCGTTCGGTGCGGGCCGCGTTCGGACGAAGCCGTCGTGAAATCAGGCTGCTCGGTTCTGCAGTTGGACCGCATTCACCGGGTTTACGACTGCTGCGCAGCCGAACGCTGCCTCGCGGTGCTCGACAGCTGCTACGGGGCGCGTTACGGCAACATCAGCCCGGCCAGGCGATATGCACCTTGTAGCAGCTGCCGAAGGCTGCGTTCGGTGCGGGCCGCGTTCGGACGAAGCCGTCGTGAAATCAGGCTGCTCGGTTTTGCAGTTGGACCGTTTTCAGCGGGTTTGCGACTGCTGCGCAGCCGAACGCTGCCTCGCGGTGCTCGACAGCTGCTACGGGGGCGTTACGGCAACATCAGTCCGGCCAGGCGATATGCACCTTGTAGCAGCTGCCGAAGGCTGCGTTCGGTGCGGGCCGCGTTCGGACGAAGCCGTCGTGAAATCAGGCTGCTCGGTTTTGCAGTTGGACCGTTTTCAGCGGGTTTGCGACTGCTGCGCAGCCGAACGCTGCCTCGCGGTGCTCGACAGCTGCTACGGGGGGCGTTACGGCAACATCAGTCCGGCCAGGCGATATGCACCTTGTAGCAGCTGCCGAAGGCTGCGTTCGGAGCGGGCCGCGTTCGGACGAAGCCGTCGTGAAATCAGGCTGCTCGGTTCTGCAGTTGGACCGCATTCACCGGGTTTACGACTGCTGCGCAGCCGAACGCTGCCTCGCGGTGCTCGACAGCTGCTACGGGGGCGTTACGGCAGCAATAGTCCGACCTGGGTACGCTTGGGCAACTTGCTCACCACTAATTGGTGGGATCGTTGCAACAAGCCTTGCAGTTCTTCGGCGCCCAGCGGGTAGGGCGTCTGCATGATGATCCATTGCGCCCGGGCCAGGTACGGCGCCGGGTGAATGCCCGGTCGGTCGCAATGGCCGAGAAACAGATCCTTGTCGACTTTGAACGCCAGGGAATCGCCCCGCAGGTTCTGTAATGCGAACATCTTGTTGCCGGCAATCGAAAACACCCGCACACCGTCCCATTTGTAATCCTCCCGCGCTCCGGGCAGCGTCAGGCAAAACTGTGCGACATCCGCTTCGCTCATGCGTCCAGCCTTCATATCAAACGGTCCCCGCAGGCATTGAATGATTCGATCAAGTGGTCGAGCCAGGCACGGACGGCCGGCATCACCCCGCGGCGATGAGGGTAGACCGCTTGCAGCCAGCCGCCAGGCATTGACCAGTCGGGGAGCAACTGGACCAGTGAGCCGTCCGCCAACTCGGACTCGCAATACATCATCGGCAAAATCGTGAAACCCTGGCCGGCGAGGGCGCAGGCCCTGCGTACGATAAAGTCGTCAATGCCCAGCCGTGCTTCCAGTGCCAGGTCGCAACTTTTGCCCTGTTGATCGAGCATGCGGATATGCACCATGCGGTCGGGTTCAAGGGCGCCGAGTACCGGCAGGCCCTTGAGGTCTTCCGGGTGATTGACCTCGCGGCCGTGCAGGAAGGCCGGGCTGGCGACCATGAGCGTCTGCGCCTGGCGCAGACGCCGGGTGACCAGCAGCGGATCTTCATCCCCCAGCTCGCGGACGCGCAGGGCGACATCAACACCTTCGGTGACCAGATCAACCCGGCGGTTGACCAGCATGACCTCCAGCTGGACCTGCGGATACTTCTCCAGAAAGTCGCTGATGACCGTCGGCAACATTTGATTGGCCAAACCCACCGGACAAGATACCCGCAACCGCCCCAGGGTTCGCTGGACATGCTGGCCACCGCTTCGTCGGCCATCTCGGCCTCCAGCAACATTGCCTGGCAGTGACGCAGGTAACGCTCGCCCACGGCTGTCAACTTCAGTTGCCGGGTGGTGCGCTGCAGCAGGCGCGCGCCCAGGCGTTCTTCCAGTTCGGCGATACGCCGTGACAGCCGCGACTTGGGAATCCCCAGCAACCGGCCGGCCGCCGCGAAGCCGCCGGCTTCGACAACCTTGGCGAAATAGTAGAGGTCATTAAGGTCTTGCATGGGTTTGAGGCTCGACTGTTCTATCAGTGGGACGAACTATCGCATTGTTGCGGGCTAATCAGCTATTGGATTCATCTGTAGGATCACCTCCATCAGATCGCCCGGTGGCGATCCTCACCTGGAGATCACTTATGAAACTGTTGCATATCGATTCGAGCATTTTGGGTGACAATTCGGCTTCCCGTCAGCTGAGTGGTGAAGTGGTTAAAGCCTGGCAAGCCGCTGATGCTTCGGCCGTCGTGACTTACCGTGACCTGGCCGCCGATGCCATCAGCCATTTCTCTTCGACTACTTTGGTCGCTGCCGGCACGACCGCAGAACTGCGTAACGCCGCACAACAGCACGAAGCCGAACTGAGCGCCTCAACCCTGGCCGAGTTCCTCGCCGCAGATGCTGTGGTCATTGCCGCCCCGATGTACAACTTCACCATCCCGACCCAACTCAAGGCCTGGATCGACCGCATCGCCGTTGCCGGCCAGACATTCCGCTACACCGAAGCCGGCCCTGAAGGCCTGTGCGGTGGCAAGAAAGTCGTGATCGTTTCGACCTCCGGCGGCATGCACGTTGGTCAGGCGACCGGTGTGGCTCACGAAGACTACTTGAAAGTGCTGTTCGGTTTCCTGGGCATCACCGACATCGAGTTCGTCCGCGCCCATGGCCTGGCCTACGGTGATGAAGTACGTACCAAAGCCATGAGCGACGCGCACACGCAAATCAGCGAACAACTGTTTGCCGCTGCCTAAGATTCTTTCTTAAGGTTCTTTCGTAAGCATCGCGTAAAGAATACTAAACAGCTCGGGTATCCTCTGAAAAACTCTGTATTCTGATCATGGTAATGATCGGTTACAGAGTTTTTTTGTTTTTAACGATTTTTCATGTTGTGGCCCAGGTTATGCAGTCGAGGGTTAACGTCCCCGTTCTGCAACGACCTTGGTGGCCGCAAACACTGGCACAAGGCCGCGTACTCCGCCACTCGGAGCACTTCGGGCTTTTCAGTCAAGTAACAAGGGTGGGGCATCCCATGGTGCGTCTCTGTGCAGCGTTACTGATTTGCGTGCTCGGCAGCCTGAATACAGTGCAAGCCAGGCCTGCGCCGAATCTATATTCGAGCGTCGGCTATCACGAGATGACGTTCCTCGATCCGCTGGATCTGCAACCGATGCGCGCCATCGCTTTTTACCCGTCCAGCGAACTGGAGCACACCAGCAAACTGGAGGGCTATACCGTCGAGGCCGGTGCAGACACCAAAGTCGCCATCGGGCGCTTCCCGATGCTGATGCTGTCACATGGCAACGTCGGCACCCCGCTGGCCTTGCACGACCTCGCCACTTCGCTGGCCCGCAAGGGTTTTGTGGTGGTGGCGGTGATCCATCCTGGCGACAATTCCAAAGATCACAGCCGTCTCGGCACGCTGAGCAATCTCTACGGGCGGCCGCTGCAAATTTCCGAAGCCATTACCGCCACGTTGGGTGACCCGATGCTGGCGCCTTTTGTCGACGCCGATCAGGTGGGTGTTATCGGCTACTCGGCGGGCGGCGAAACCGCGTTGATCCTGTCCGGCGCTACACCGGACCTGGATCGGCTGCGGCGCTATTGCCAGCAACGCCCGGATGACCGAGATGCCTGCAACACCAAGGGCGAGCTGATTGTCGACCGTGATGATTTGGTGCCAGTGGCCGACCCGCGCGTGCATGCCTTGCTGCTGATGGCGCCGCTGAGTCTCAAGTTCGGCCGTCACACCCTGGCGGATGTGCACGTGCCAGTGCTGCTTTACAGCGGTGACGGCGACAAACTGGTGGCTTTCGACAAGAACGCCGCCGCGCTGGCGCGCAAACTGCCGATCGCGCCGGACTTCAAGTTGCTGGCAGGCGCTGGTCACTTCGTGTTCATGGCGCCTTGCAACGAAGAACAGATTATCGCCATGCCGGCGTTGTGTACCGATGCCGATGGCGTTGATCGCGAAGACATTCACCGCAACCTGGTCTCCGAAGCCGGACGTTTCTTTTCACATGCCTTGGCCAAACCGACGCGGGCGGGGATGCAGACGGCTGATCAATAAGGCTGACGCCATCCCCTGTAGGAGCAAGGCTTGCCCGCGATGGCGATCTCAAAGACGCCATCGCGGGCAAGCCTTGCTCCTACAGGATCGCGTGTGTCAGGCCAATGCGCGGCGTTTCAGTAGCAGCGTCAAACCGAGCCCGGTCACTGACAACAACGCCGCACTGAAGAAAATCCACGAATACCCCAGATTCAACGCCACTGCGCCCATCAACGGTCCGGCAATCGCCAGCGCCAGGTCAAAAAACACTGCATAAGCACTCAGTCCCGCGCCGCGACTGGAGTTCGGCACCTGTTTGATCGCCTCGACGCCCAGTGCCGGATACACCAGCGACAAACCAAACCCGGTCAACCCGGCGCCGATCAACGCGTAAGCGGTGGATGGTGCCATCCAAAGCATGACCAGCCCGACGGTTTCGATGGTCATGCAGGCAATGGCCGAGGTGAAACCGCCGAAACGGCTGATGGCCGAGATGAACAACAGTCGCGACAGAATGAAACAGACCCCGAACACCGTCAGGCAATACGCGGCGCCGGTCCAGCCACGGTTTAAGTAATACAAGGTAATGAAAGTGGTCAGGGTCCCGTAGCCGACGGACGCCAGGCTCAGGCTCGCCCCGAACGGGGCGATGCGCCCGAACACCGCCCAGAACGGCAAACGTTCGCCGCGAATTACCGGCACCGACGGCTTGTTGCGGATCAGCAACAGCGCCCCCAAGGCCAGCGTCGACAGGACAATCCCGAGGCTGGCGAACCCATACTCGGCAACCATCACCACCCCCAGCGGCGCACCAATGGCAATGGCGCCGTAGGACGCGATACCGTTCCAGGAAATCGAACGCGCCGTGTGCTCGGCGCCGACCTGGCCCATGCACCAACTGATGGTACCGACGCCGATCAAGCCTTGGGCGATCCCCAACAGCAGCCGGCCGGCGATCAGGATCAGCAGACTCAGCAGCGGGACGCTTTGCAGCAGCGTTGAAATCAACGTCAGCACGCCACTCAACACAATCCCCGACAAGCCGTAAACAATCGCCCGCTTGGTGCCGATGTTGTCCGACATCCGTCCGGCCATGGGGCGGCTGAGCAGGGTGGCCAGGTACTGGCAGCCAATGGTCAGGCCCGCGATGATCGCGCTGAAACCCAGCTGTTCATGGACATACCCCGGCAATACCGCAATCGGCAGGCCGATGCAGAGGAAGGCAATAAAGGTATAGAAGACAATGGAGACGATCTGCAGGGTGATCGCCATGGAGCTTTGCGGGGGCAGCTGCTGCGCAGACATGAGGGCTCGTTCGCGGGCGGCGGTAGGAGAACTGCATCATGGCTTGGGTCGGAAATAAAAGGAAGCAGGCTAACTATAAGATCAAAAGATCGCAGCCTTCGGCAGCTCCTACAGGGGTATGCATTCCATTGTAGGAGTTGCCGAAGGCTCGGGCCATGCAGGTGGAAACTGTGTTTGCCGATGTCGATACCGAGAAGCGTCATCGTGTTCATGAGAGATCCTCCGCCGAAAACGAGAAAAGCCCTGCAAGCGTAATCCTGCAGGGCTTCTCGGTCAGGCTGACCATCTCATTAAGCCCCGCCACCAGGACAGGGCTTTTAGTTTTCAGCCGCTACTTAGAACACGACGCCCTGACTACGCAGGTAATCGTCATAGGTGCCGCTAAAGTCGATCACGCCACTAGGGCTCAATTCGATAATGCGGGTGGCCAGGGACGATACGAACTCACGGTCGTGGCTGACGAAGATCAGCGTGCCCGGGTAGTTCTCCAGCGCCAGGTTCAGCGCCTCGATGGATTCCATGTCCAAGTGGTTGGTCGGTTCGTCCATGATCAGCACGTTCGGCTTCTGCAGGATCAGCTTGCCGAACAGCATGCGACCTTGCTCACCACCGGAGATGACCTTGACCGACTTCAGAATCTCGTCGTTGGAGAACAGCATCCGGCCGAGGGTGCCACGAACGATTTGCTCGCCGCCCTGGGTCCATTGGCCCATCCAGTCGAACAGGTTGCAGTCTTCTTCGAAGTCGTGCGCGTGGTCCTGGGCGTAGTAGCCCAGTTCGGCGGCGTCGGTCCACTTCACGGTGCCGGCATCCGGGGTCAGTTCATTGACCAGGGTGCGCAGCAGGGTGGTTTTACCGATACCGTTCGGGCCGATGATCGCCACGCGCTCGCCAGCTTCAACGACGAAGCTGAAATCCTTGAACAGCGGCTTGCCGTCGAAGCCTTTGGCCATGCGCTCGACGATGACCGCCTGACGGTGCAGCTTCTTGGTTTGTTCGAAACGGATGAACGGGCTCACACGGCTCGAAGGCTTGACCTCGGCCAGTTGGATCTTGTCGATCGCCTTGGCGCGGGAGGTCGCTTGCTTGGCTTTCGAGGCGTTGGCCGAGAAGCGGCTGACGAACGATTGCAGCTCGGAAATCTGCGCTTTCTTCTTGGCGTTGTCCGACAGCAGCTGCTCGCGGGACTGGGTCGCCACGGTCATGTATTCGTCGTAGTTGCCCGGGAACAGGCGCAGCTCGCCGTAGTCCAGGTCAGCCATGTGGGTGCACACGCTGTTCAGGAAGTGACGGTCGTGAGAGATGATGATCATCAGGCTGGAGCGCTGGGTCAGAATGTTTTCCAGCCAACGGATGGTGTTGATGTCCAAGTGGTTGGTCGGTTCGTCGAGCAACAGCACTTCAGGATCGGAGAACAGTGCCTGAGCCAGCAATACGCGCAGTTTCCAGCCTGGGGACACTTCGCTCATCGGGCCGAAGTGCTGCTCGATGCCGATACCCAGGCCCAGCAACAGTTCACCGGCCCGGATTCGGCGGTGTAGCCGTCCATTTCGGCGAACTCGGTTTCCAGCTCGGCCACAGCCATGCCGTCTTCTTCGGTCATTTCCGGCAGCGAGTAGATGCGATCGCGCTCGGCCTTGACCTTCCACAACTCTTCGTGACCCATGATCACGGTGTCGATCACGGTGAATTCTTCGTAGGCGAACTGGTCCTGGCGCAATTTACCCAGACGCACGTTCGGCTCGAGCATGACCTGGCCGCCGGACGGCTCGAGATCGTCACCGAGGATTTTCATGAAGGTCGACTTGCCGCAACCGTTGGCGCCGATCAGGCCGTAGCGGTTACCCGCTGCGAATTTGACCGAAACGTTCTCGAATAACGGCTTGGCGCCGAACTGCATCGTGATGTTAGCTGTAGAAATCAAAGGTTTTTCCTGCGAAGCATTCAGAGTAGCTAAGGGTGCGGCAGTACCGATTCAGTACCCGGTTCCGGTATTCAAACCACGGGAAATGCATCCCGGTCAGAAGCGGAAGGTCCATCTGGCAATAAGTGGACAGCAGCAATGGAGCGCTTGGCCCGAGTCGAAGTGCGCTGAGGCGGGATTCATTCCCGTCATCAACCAAGGGGGGCGCGTAATGTTTGGCGGCGATTGTACTGGTCTGGCTCTTTAAACGATAGGGCGTTGAGGCCGTACGGGTACTTTGGCTGCATCAGCGGACAGATTTTCACATCTGGATGCTAACTATTTGTTACAAGCCGTGGCTAAAATGCCATCTATCAACCCATGCCAATGACGGCAAGGGCTCAAGGACGTGCCACAGGGACCGCTGTTTCGTATTCAGACACTGTGCCAGACCGCTTGGCCGGCAAGGCGCAGATTGCTCACTTTTGACGTGTGACGATTGCCGTGAAAATCATCATTGCCGCTATATATGTTGTCTCCATCGCGTATGTTCATTTGCGCGGTCGCGTGCGCCACAGGCTGGGCCGCCAACTGAGCGACCACTCGACCTTTCTGGCGCCGATCAATTGCTTCCTTTATCTGTTTTCCAAAATCCCCAGCAAGCCGTACCTCAACCCGGCGGACTTTCCGGACCTGAGCCCGTTGCAGGCGAACTGGGAAGTAATCCGCGCCGAAGGCCAAAACCTGCTCAAGGCCGGGGAGATCAAGCGCTCGAACCAATACGACGACGTCGGTTTCAACTCGTTCTTCAAAAGCGGCTGGAAGCGTTTCTACCTGAAGTGGTACGGCGACAGCCATCCTTCGGCGCAAAAGCTCTGCCCGCGCACCACCGAACTGGTGCAAAGCATCGGCTCGATCAAGGCTGCGATGTTCGCCGAACTTCCACCAGGTTCCAAACTGGTGCGCCACCGCGATCCGTATGCCGGTTCCTACCGTTATCACCTGGGCCTGGACACACCGAATGATGCCGGTTGCTACATCAACGTCGATGGCCAGAACTACCACTGGCGTAATGGGGAGGCGGTGATGTTCGACGAAACGTTCATTCACTACGCCGAAAACACCACAGACCAGAACCGCGTCATCCTGTTCTGCGACGTCGAACGGCCGATGAAGTACCGCTGGGCGGCGGCGCTTAACGGCTGGTTCAGTCGTAATGTCATGGCCGCGGCGGGCGCGCCGAACGATGCGGGTGACAAGACGGGGGCGATCAACCGCTTGTTTACCAAAATCTACAAGGTTCGTTTGCGGGGCAAGGAGCTGAAAAAGCAAAACCGCACGCGTTACTACCTTGAGAAATGGGCGATTTTTGGTGGGTTGTTGGCGGTTTTCGTTCTGATCTGAGTTGTGCAGCGGGGCTGCTGGCTTCGCGGGCAAGCCTCGCTCCTACGGGGCCCGCAAACCCCCTGTAGGAGCGAGGCTTGCCCGCGAAGAGGCCATAACATTGACCGCACCTCTTACGGTTTCTTGCTGCCCAACTGCTTCCACATCTTCGCCGTAATCCTCTGCCGATGGGCATACCCCGCCCACGGATCACCTTTGAACCCCTCCAACCGCTCCAGCAAATTAGCCACGGTCCATTCCTGCGAACCGTGCAGGCTCGTCAACTCATCCCGCGCAATCGGCACCGACACCGGCAACCCTGGCCGCGCCCGAACCGAATACGCCGCCACCGTGCTGGCGCCTCGGGTATTGCGCAGGTAATCGACGAAGATCTTGCCGACCCGGTTTTTCGGGCCCATGGTCGCGGTGATCCGCTCCGGCAGTTGCTGCGCCATGAACTGGGCAATGGCTTTGGCGAAAGCCTTGACCGTCTCCCAGTCATCCTTGCGTGCCAGCGGCACGACAATGTGCATGCCTTTGCCGCCACTGGTTTTCAGAAATGCCTCCAGCCCCAGCTCATCGAGCACCGACAGGGTCAACTGAGTTGCTTCGACCATGCTTTTCCATGGCAACGCCGGGTCGGGGTCAAGGTCGAGAATAAACAGGTCCGGGGTTTCGATCCGGTCAGTGGTGGCGCCCCAGGTATGCAACTCGATTGCACCCATTTGCGCGGCCCCAATCAGTGCCGCGGTGCTGTCAATTTCCATCAGCCGCGCGTGGCCCGGGTCAAGTTCCGGATCCAGATGCCTGATGTTGGGAATGGCCAGGCGTTCAGCGTGTTTCTGGAAGAACTGTTCACCGCCAACACCTTCCGGCGCCCGCAACAGGGACACCGGCCGATTGCGCAGGAACGGCAAAATCCAGTCGCTGATGCGCTCGTAGAACTGCACCAGTTCCAGTTTCCGGGTGCCGCTGTCCTTGTCGATCACACGGTCGGGGTGAGTGATCTTGACCCCGGCGACGCTGCTGTCCGCGCTACGGGTTTTCTTTTCGCTGGCGGGTTTGCTCGCCTTTGGGGATTGTGGCTGCTCACGAACAATCTCTGTCGCCGGTTTATCAGTACGCATGGCAATGAAAGCGGCCTGGCGTACCGCACCTTCGCGAGTCCACTCGGCAAATTCGGCTTCGCATACCAGCGTCGGCTCGACCCAGTGAACGCCCCAGGCCTGAGCGGCGGTCAATGATTTACCCAACGGTGAAGTTTTACGTTCGATCTTCTGCAGTTGCCCATGAAACAGCTTCAGGTTGGCCTGATTGAATCCGGTACCGACACGTCCGGCGTAAACCAGCTCTTTATCGTCGTAAACGCCCAGCAGCAAAGCCCCGAAACCACTGCGCGAACCCTGTGGTTGCGTATAGCCAATGATCACAAATCCCTGGCGCAAACGGCATTTGAGTTTGATCCAGTCCGGGCTGCGCCTCGACACATAAGGGCTGCCGGCGCGTTTGCCGATGACGCCTTCCAGCGACAACGCACAGGCGCTTTCGACGATGTCTTGAGGGTTCGCCGTGAAGGCCTCGGAGAAGCGCACGATCTGCCGAGACTTGCGCCCAAGGGCTTTTTGCAGCGCGGCACGACGATCTTCCACCGGTAGCTCGCGTTGATCGGCATCGTGGAGGAACGGCGCGTCGAACACGAAATAAATGATGTCCACGGAGCGGCCGATCTCAAAGGCATTTTGCAGCCCCTGGAAGTCCGGAAAACCGTTGTCGTTCAGCACCACCACTTCGCCATCGAGCCAACTGCCGTCGAGCTTCATCTCGGCCAAAGCCTTGGCTTGCAACGGCAGTTTTGCGGTCCAGTCGTGGCCATTGCGGGTCAGCAGCCGCACTTGGCCGTTGTCGATGCGGGCGAGAATTCGATAGCCGTCGAACTTGATTTCATAGCGCCAGTCACCGGCCGGGACCTTGTCCACCAGCGTGGCCAGCTGTGGGGCGAGTTGCTCGGGAAGCGCGGTCGGTTCGGGCTTGACTGCTTTGGGTTTTTTTACGGTTTTCCTGGTGGTTTTGTCGCCGATGGTGGCATCACTCAACACGCTTTTTGGCAACTCGGCGACCACATCAAACTCACTGGCCGGGCGCGCCTGCTGGTCCCGCTCCTTGATCAGCAGCCATTGCTCCTTGTCGCCGCTGCCGCGCAGGTGAGTGCGCACCAGCGTCCAGTCACCGGAGAGTTTTTCGCCTATCAAGGTGAATTTGAGTTTACCGGCCTTGTAGGTTTCTTGCGGGTCGCCAATCGGTTGCCAGACGCCATGGTCCCAGACAATCACATCCCCGGCGCCGTACTGCCCTCGGGAATACGGCCCTCGAAGGTGCCGTAGCTGATGGGATGGTCTTCGACGTGCACTGCCAGGCGCTTTTGCGTTGGGTCGAGGCTTGGGCCTTTGGGTACCGCCCAGCTCTTCAGAGTACCGTCGAGCTCCAGGCGAAAATCGTAATGCAGGTTACGCGCATCGTGTTTCTGGATCACGAAACGCAGGGCCGAGGGTGCTTTTTGCCGCGCTTGGCAGGCGCTGATTCGGGCGGCTCCGAGCTGATCTCGACGTTACGTTTGCGCGTGTATTCACTCACCGATTTAGCCATGGCGGACTACCCTGTGCTGCGAGTGTCGCGGGCCGTCAGCCGCGAGAACTCTTAGTGGCTTTTTTCGCCGGAGCCGGTTTGGCAGCGGCTTTGCGCGGTTTGGCCGCCGGTTTACTGGTCGCCTTGGCGCCGAGGCTGCGTTTGAGCAGTTCGGTCAGGTCGATAACATCGGCGGTTTTACGTTCTTCTTCACCGCTGGTGCTCTCGACATCTTCGATCTTGCCTTCATGGGCCTTCTTCTCCACCAGCGCCATGATCTTGTCTTCGAAGCTGTCGTGGTAATCCTCGGGTTTCCAGTCGGCGCTCATGTCCTCGACCAGACGTTTGGCCATCTCCAGTTCGCCCTTGGCCAACTCGGGTTTGGTCACTTCACTGCCCAGCGCCAGTTCATCGAGGCTGCGCACTTGCGCCGGCCAGCGCAGCATCACCAACACCATGGCCGACTCCAGCGGCATTAGTGCCGCCAGATGCTGGCGGGTGTGCAGCACGACGTGGGCGAGGGCGACCTTGTTGGTTTTGCTCAGGGTTTCACGCAGCAGCGCATAGACCTTGCCGCCGCGTTTGTCCGGCGCCAGGTAGTAGGGGGTGTCGATGTTTTGCAACGGGATTTGTTCGCTGTCGACAAAGGCAAAGATGTCGATGGTCTGGGTCGACAGCGGGTGCGCCGAGCGGATTTCCTCTTCGCTGAGCACCACGTAACGGCCCTTTTCGTAGGCGACGCCTTTGACGATGTGCTCCTTGGTGACTTCTTTGCCGGTGACCTTGTTGACGCGTTTGTAGCCCACCGGGTCCATGCTGCGGCTGTCGAGCCAGTCGAAATCCACGCCTTGGGACGAGGTGGCCGACACCAGTGCCACCGGGATGTGTACCAAGCCGAAACTGATTGCGCCTTTCCAGATTGCCGGGCCATCGTCGTCTACTCGCAAGTGATGATCAGGTGACCTGTGGCCCTGCGCAAAAGTTTCAGCGGCGTGAGCCCCAGCCCAGCGGGGGGATCAGCGGTGCGGTAAACGGGTGTTACATCTATGAAGGAGCTTTCAGTTAACAAATCCGAACCTCGGGCGTAGCGTGGTATCGAAGACTCTATCCACGCGTACGTTGAGAGGCTCCCATGAACAGATTTGTGCTCGGTTGCACGGTGTTGGCCTTGAGCGGCTTGCTCGGCCAGGTGGCGCTGGCCCAGAGCCCGACCGGCAGCAGTAACAACAATCCCTACAACAGCCCGACTCACCGGGCCAACCCCAACAGCATGCAGGGCACGCAACCGAATGCCCCGGCCACTCGGCAGCCGACTTTCGCGCCGGTTCCGCGTCCGCCGACCGTGGAAAACGGCGGCATCGGCAACCGCTATCCCCAGGACAAAACAGCGCCTGGCGCGCCACCTAAATTCATTCCAAACCCACCGCCACGAGACTCGGACAGCAGCAACCGTTGAACGGCAGGACTGAGGTTCTGTCAGCCCTTCGAACGGCAACGCCGTTAATGAAAAAAGGAATCGTGCATGTTGCGTAAAACCCTCCTGGCCACCTTTTGCGCCAGCGTACTGATCAGCGCCGCGGCGCCCGTATTCGCGGCACCCACCCAGGAACTGAAAAGCGAACAAGGCACCCTCGAAGTCACGCCGATTACCAAAGGCCTGGAGCATCCGTGGGCCTTGGCGTTTCTCCCTGGTCGGCAAGGCATGTTGGTGACCGAACGTCCCGGCAACCTGCGTGTAGTCACCATCGATGGCAAACGCTCAGCACCGATCAGTGGCGTGCCCAAGGTCTGGGCCAAGGGGCAGGGCGGTTTGCTCGATGTGGTGCTGTCACCGGACTTCAAGCAGGATCGCCTGGTTTATCTGTCCTACGCCGAGGGCGGCGGTGAGGGCGACAAGGCTGGGACCGCGGTCGGCCGCGGACGTTTGTCCGACGACCTGACGACCCTCAAGGACTTCAAGGTGATCTTCCGCCAGGAGCCGAAACTCTCGGTCGGCAACCACTTCGGTTCGCGGCTGGTGTTCGACCGTGATGGGTATCTGTTCATCACCCTGGGCGAAAACAACGACCGCATGACCGCCCAGGACCTCGACAAGCTGCAGGGCAAGGTCGTGCGGATCTACCCGGACGGCAAGGTGCCGGATGACAATCCTTTTATCGGTCAGGACGGCGTGCGTCCGGAGATCTGGTCCTACGGCCATCGCAATCCGCAGGGCGCGGCGATCAACCCGTGGAACGGCACGTTGTGGGAAAACGAGCACGGTCCCAAGGGGGGCGACGAGATCAACGTGATCGAGCGTGGCAAGAACTACGGCTGGCCGCTGGCAACCAACGGCGTGAACTATTCAGGTGAGCCGATTCCGGAGTCCAAGGGCAAGACGGTTGAAGGCACCGTGCCGCCGCACCACGTTTGGGAAGTTTCTCCCGCTATCAGCGGCATGGCGTTCTATGACGCTGATCGGTTCAAGCCTTGGCAGCACAACGTGTTTATCGGTGCGCTGGCGAGCCAGGAACTGATCCGGTTGCAGTTCGATGGGGACAAAGTGGTGCATGAGGAGCGTTTGATGGGAGAGCTCAAGGCGCGGATTCGCGATGTGCGGCAGGGGCCGGATGGGTATTTGTATGTGCTGACGGATGAGAAGGATGGGGCGTTGTACAAGGTCGGGCTGAAGTAAGGTAAAGCGCAAAGATCGCAGCCTTCGGCAGCTCCTACAGGTGTACATCCGCCAGACCTCGGTCGAACGCGATCGGGGTAGGAGCTGGCGAAGCCTGCGATCTTTTGATCTTGCCTTTCCCGGCCCCGCTAAATTCAGTTGCGGGCATACAAAACAACCGCCGCCCTGAGCTTCCCCCGGCCAAAACTGCACATCTTCTCAAACTCCCCATGACTGACCGGCAAATGCTGGCAGTCCATCGGCTGGCGATGCTGGCTGTGGTCCACATCCGGGTCATGCAGGTAGACAAACTCCTCGTCGCAATCAGTGACCATCACCCAATGCGGCGCCTTGGAGCGCGTCAGCCGATAGCTACTGATCAACACCAGCGGTTGCCCGCCAGCGTCCAGCAACTGTGGCAGGTTCAGCGGCCCGCCAATCTCCCGTTCCACATCGGTGTCCTGCAACTGTGCGGTGAACTCTTGATGCACTAAGCGCATTACGTCCTTTTTATGCTCATCGCGTACCCCGTCGAGAAACAACGGCCCGGCCATGCTCAGTTGCAGCCGCACACGAAACCCGCGTCGCCATGCCGCCAACGCCAGCCCCTGCGGGCTGCAACCGCCGTGGCCCGAGGTCATGAATACCGTGGTCGCCTCGCGCCAGATTTGCAGTTCTTCGCGACGTTCCAGCAACCGGCCCTGTTGCAGCGCGCCCATCGCCATTAGCAAACAGGCCGGGCCGCAGGTGAAGTCGGTGGTCTGGCGGTACCACGGCACCTGGATACTGCGCGAGTCGCGGTGCTCAAGGATGCGTTTCTCCAGGCGCAGTGCGTCGGCGTGGTCCTCGTAGTAATCATGAATCAGCGCGAAACGCCTGTAGCCGTTGCGCTCATACAGGGCGATTGCAGCGGGGTTGTCGGTGCGCACTTCAAGCCGCAGGTAAGCGCAATCGTGCTCAAGGGCACAGGCCTCGATCCGCTCCAGCAACTGTTTGCCCAAGCCATTGCCCCGGGCATCGGAGGCAATGGCAATCGAATAGAGCCGCGCCAGAGACGTGCCTCGGTGGAACAGCACCACCGCGTAGCCGGCCAGTTGTTCCCCGTGTTGGGCGACCAGCAGCTCTCCATGAGCGCGAGTGATCATCCACTGAAAGCTGCGATGAGTGAGCCGATCCGTGGTGAAACATTGCTCTTCGAGTTTCAGCAACGCCGGTAAGTCTTCAACTACCGCCAAGCGAAAGACAGGATTCATATGACCACCGTAAAAGTTGCGTAACGAAACGGGACTTTCGAAAAAGTTCGTGCTTAATAGGAAAGGTCTTGTTCTCCAACGGATCAATCACTATGTCAGCGGTACAAGGTCATTGGCGCGAAGTATCCGAGCAAACTTTGCCGGCGGCAACTTATTTAAATGACGCGATCAGAACTTCAAGTCAGTTGATTATCATCGTCGAACGCAAGGAAGACTGGGCGTCGTACTTTCCCAGTGAAGACATCGTCACGGCCCAGGAATACCTGGAACAAACCCGTGACAACGAGCAGGGCAAGCGGGTCCAGGTGATCAACCTGTGCCGCAGCTACAAGTACCTGGGGCACGGTTATTACTGCTCGCTGCTGGCCGAGGCCCGGGGCACAAGGTCATTCCGTCGGTGCGGACCATCAGCGAACTGACCCGCAAATCGCTTTACGGCCTGGCGCTCGATGATCTGGATAAACCGCTGGAAAAAGCCCTCAGCAACCACCTTTACAGCGACACCGAAGGCTTTACGCTAACCCTTTATTTTGGCAAGACTAATATCGAGCCATTGCAGGATCTGGCGCGACAGTTGTTTGAAGTCTTCCCGTGTCCGATATTACTGGTTGAGTTTAGAAGAACTAACGGTTGGCACATCGAAGGTATAAAGTCCGGTGCCTTGCACAAGTTGCGCGAAGATCAGGAAGATCAGTTTGCCAACTCCCTGGACAGTTTCAGTCGCAAGATCTGGCGTGTGCCGCGCTCCCGGCGCCTGGCCCGTTATGACCTGGCGATCCTGCATGATCCGCAAGAAGCTTTGCCGCCGTCTAACGCCAAAGCCCTCGATAACTTCGTCCGGGTCGGCAAAACCCTGGGCATCGACGTCGAGCTGATCGAGCGCAAGGACTACGCCCGTATCGCCGAATACGACGGGCTGCTGATCCGCGAGACGACCAGCGTCGATAACCATACCTACCGCTTCGCCAAGAAAGCCGAGAGCGAAGGGCTGGTGGTGATGGACGACCCGGCGTCGATCCTGCGCTGCACCAACAAGGTCTACCTGACCGACTTGCTCAAAAGCCATCAATTGGGCATGCCCGCCACTGAAATCCTCTACAAGGAACGACCGGAAGACTTCGAACGGGTCGGCGAACGCTTGGGTTTTCCACTGGTGTTGAAGATTCCTGACGGCTGTTTCTCCCGGGCGTGATCAAGGTCGAGAGCCAGCAAGCCTTGCTCGAAGCCACCGCCGAACTGTTCGAACACTCGGTGCTGTTGCTGGCCCAGGAGTTTTTCTACACCGAGTACGACTGGCGCATCGGCGTGCTCAACCGCAAACCGATCTTTGCCTGCCAGTACTTCATGTCCAAGGGCCATTGGCAGATCTACAACCACAAGGCCAAGGGCTCGGACATCAACGGCGAATGCCGCACCCTGGCGGTCCACGAAGCGCCGCGTGCGGTGGTGGAGCTGGCGGTGAAGACCGCCAACCTGATCGGCGACGGGCTCTACGGCGTCGACCTCAAGCAGTCCGGCGACAAAGTGGTGGTGATCGAGGTCAACGACAACCCGAACATGGACGCCGGCATCGAAGACGCTTACTTGCAGGACGATTTGTACTCGCTGGTGCTGGAAGAGTTCGTCCGTCGACTGGAGCTAAAACGTCGCGGCCAGGCCTGGTGAGCGGCCGATGATCAAGAGCTTTCAACTGACCCACGGCGCCCTGCATGCAGTCGAACGGCTGGACGCCGAAGTGATGTTGTTCAGCAACCCCGATGCCGCCGAGCGGGACCTGCTGCACAGCCATTTCAAACTCGATGAACACGCCCTGGCCTCGGCCCTGGACCCCGACGAGGTGTCGCGCATCGAGTTTCACCCCGACAACCTGTTCCTGATCTGGAAGCGCCCGGAAAACTATTCCGGCGCCGGCAGCCTGGCCTTTGAAGTGTCGTCTTGCGGCTTGCTGTTCTCGCCGGGCCGCTTGCTGGTGATCGCCACCGACGATTCGCCGCTGCACGGGCTCGGCACCCGCCAACGGCTGAATACGCCGCTGGATGTATTGCTGGATTTGCTGTTCAACAACATCCATCACTACCTGGGCCACCTGAAGGTGATCAAACTGGTTGCCCGGAGTTGCAGCAAAAATTCAACGCCTCGATGGAAAACCAGCACCTGATCCAGATGTTCAACCTCAGCGAAAGCCTGATCTATTACATCAACGCGATCCACAGCAACGGCGCGGTGCTGACCCGGCTGCGCAACCACGCGGAAAAGGAGCACTTCAGCGCCGAGTCCATCAGCCTGATCGACGACCTGATCATCGAAAACAACCAGTGCTACAAACAGGCGGAAATCTATTCCACGGTGTTCTCCGGGTTGATCGACGCTCGGGGCAACCTGATGAATAACAGCATGAATAACCTGCTGCGCAAACTGACGTTGATCAACGTGGTGTTTTTGCCGTTGAACCTGATTGCGAGTATTGGCGGCATGTCCGAGTTCAGCATGATGACGTCCGGGACGCCGTGGTGGGTTTCTTATCCGTTGTTTTTGACGGCGATGATGTTGGGGGCAGGGGTGATGGTGCTTGGGCTGAGGCGGTTGGCCAAGTGACGGTGGTGGCTGTCAGGCCGCCATCGCGAGCAGGCTCGCGATGGCGATCTTAACGACACAAAAAATCCCGGATCAGACCTCTTGCGCTGATGGGGCAGAGACCTTGCGCTCCTGCAGCCCCCGAACCACCAAATACAACAACGGCCCGATCGACACGAAAATGGCGGTGAGCAAAAGATACGGAATTACGGACAACGCCGACCGCCCGCGCTTGCGCGTATCCCTGTACATCCAAACCCCCGCCAACGTCGCCAGCAGATACAAATCAATCACCACCTGCGCCGTATCCGGCCGCGACATCAGGCTGATGCCAAAATCGATCAACGACTGTTCCGCCGACAGCATCACCGAAACGGTGTAGCCAGCAAACGCAATCAGGGCAATCAGGGGCAGGGCGACAGACTTCATGGTTACCTTCCTTGGGGACAATGAGCAGAATAGCGAGCCTACAGAGGCCAGACAAAATTGACCATTGACTTGCCATCAGCGCCCGGCTAATTTCCAGTCATGACTTTCACCGTATTGCGCTGCCAGCCAAGCATTATTACCGCCATTCCTTATTTGGCGGGCTAGCTCACGACTGCAGCACCCAACCCGCCCTCGAGGCGGGTTTTTACTTTCTGTCTCCTGGGTCTTGAACCGGAACACGTCCGGCTCGTAGGAGCTGCCGAAGGCTGCGATCTTTTGATCTTTAAAAGCAAAAGATCGCAGCCTTCGGCAGCTCCTACGCCGGACGTGTACAACAGGAGATGAGCATGAACAGCAGCACTACCGCCCAGCAGAGCTTGCTTGAGCACTACGTGAAAAAGATTCTCGCCGCGCCGGTGTATGAACTGGCGGTGCGAACGCCCCTGCAACCGGCCCCGGCGCTGTCCGAGGCGCTGGGTAATCAGGTCCTGCTCAAGCGCGAAGACCTGCAACCGACCTTTTCCTTCAAGATCCGCGGCGCCTACAACAAGCTGGTGCAGCTCAGCGATGAGCAAAAGGCTCGTGGCGTGATCACCGCTTCAGCCGGCAACCATGCCCAAGGCGTGGCGCACGCGGCCCGTCAGTTGGGGATTGCCGCGACCATCGTCATGCCGTGCACGACGCCGGAGCTAAAGGTGCTCGGGGTGCGCAGCCGAGGCGCCGACGGGGTGCTGCATGGCGAGAGTTTTCCGTTCGCGCTGGAATACGCCCTGACCTTGGCGCAGCAAACCGGTCGTACCTTTGTCTCGCCGTTCGACGATCCGGATGTGATCGCCGGGCAGGGTACCGTCGCGATGGAAATCCTGCGCCAGCATCAAGGTCCGCTGGACGCGATCTTCGTCCCGGTGGGCGGCGGCGGGTTGATCGCCGGCATCGCCGCGTACGTGAAATACCTGCGGCCAGAAGTGCGGATCATCGGCGTCGAGTCGGAACATTCCGCATGCTTGCAGGCCGCATTGCAGGCCGGCGAACGGGTGATCCTGCCTTGCGTCGGCACCTTCGCCGACGGCGTGGCGGTGGCGCAGATCGGCGTTTATGGTTTTGAGGTTTGCCGGTTTTGTGTCGATGAAGTCATCACCGTCAGCAATGACGAACTCTGCGCGGCAATCAAGAACATCTACGACGACACCCGCTCGATCACCGAACCCTCTGGCGCATTGGCCGTGGCCGGGATCAAGAAGTACGTGGCCCAGACCGGCGTTCGGGGGCAGACCTTTGTGGCCATCGACTCGGGTGCCAACATCAATTTCGACAGCTTGCGCCATGTCGCCGAGCGCGCCGCTGTTTGCGGCGCCCCGGCGTGAGGAGCGTCAGGGCAGCATCGGGCGCAGGAAGGTGCGCTCGTAACTGACGATAAATTTTTTATCGAGCAGCAAGGCCACCAACGCCGTGCTTTGCGGATCGGTCATCGCGATGTGGCGGTAGCTTTCGTAGTCTGCCAGCGACGGAAAACTGAACAGGCAATAAGCAATATTGCTCGCGCCCTCGGACGGCAGGAAGTAGCCGTGATGAGTCCCGCCCAAGCGCTCGACGATAGCGAGCCAGGCTTTGGCGTAGGCTTCGAAGTCGCTCAGTTGGTAGGGATCGATTACATATTTGACGTGGCAGGTAATCAAAGGGCTGCTCCTGTGGCGAATGTCAGTCAGTTTGGCGCAGAACCCTGTGGGAGCGGGCTTGCTCGCGAAGGCGGCGCATCTGTCGCCATCAATGCTGGATGGGGCGGCCCCTTCGCGAGCAAGCCCGCCCCCACAAGGATTACGGTATTCAGTTATTTAGCCGGTCTACATAGCTCCTGTAGCGGCTTATTCCTGAACCGCGTTCTCGACCTTGCTCGACGCCGACCAGATCCGATAACGAACCTCAACATCCTTGGGCACATAAAGCACAATCGGCAGCTTGCTGTTATAGCGCAACATAAACCCGTCACCGACCACCGGCACGAAGTCCTTCTTCGTCTTGCCATCGGGGCAGCCCATCATCGTGCTCATCGGGCCGATGACTTTTTCCAGCCGATAAAACGGATAACCCCAACCCTCAAGATTCTTCTCTTCAAGCATCCCGCCCAAGCGCTGTTGGTTGCAATCCACGGTTAGCGTCTTGCCGGCCAGAATCTCTACCCGAAAGCCATCTTCCTGAGTCTGAGATGCCAGATGAATGACCTGACGGGTAAAACCGCTCTCGGCTTTGGGAAACGGCGCGACTTCTTCGAGTTTCGCCGCGTGCGCTGCGCACGACAGCCCGGCAACTATCAGCCCGACGGTATTGATTAAGGTCAATGAACCCATGATGCCTCCTTGCGTGTGAGTGGGGTCAGCGGATACTGAAATGTCCAGGTCGCATTTTTACCGCCGTGCGCGGCTTATGCAAACCTGTCGCCCGATCTTTGCAAATTGCAGGGCTCAAACAGTCCTTTCTTGCACATTGCATGAGGCACTTTGCTGGCACTTTCGTTAAACCTTTGATTTACCGACGAGGTGCAGAGCGAAATCCCGGGCATGTTTTATGCTGTAGCTGGTCTTAAGCTGACCGAGCGCACTTATGAGTCAGCGTAGCTACGAGAGAACGGTCAGGTAGTGGAGTAGTCAGCCCCGCATGGATGACAAACGGGTTATTCCAACACCGACCACATGTATGTTGATTGGCTATCTCACATTAAGGAGAGGGTTGCCATGTTTCTTTCTGCCCTGGAACTACGCAATATCATTGAAAGCAGTTTTTTACCGAAGCGCTGTCAATGCACGCTATCGCCTGACCTGTCGATGACCGTCAAGGTCTATGCCGACACACAAACCGATCAGCTCGATCTATTGGTGACCGGCATCAACGCCAGACGCTTGAATGGTTGTCGAGAAATCAACGACTTGATCGCCGAACTTCGTTCGGACATGCAGCACAGGGCGGCCGTTCAGCCTCTGCATCTGGACCGCAAAGCGTTTTAACCCGCGGTTTCAAGTTCTACCGAGACGCGCCGGGTCTGGAAAAACCCCAGGCCCAGCGCCAGTTCGACCCCGACCGCCAGCATAATGCCCGGCCCGGCATGGCCATTCAGCCATTCGACGAACCCCAGCGTCGCCAACCCCCAGCAGCCCACCGTGAAGCCTGTGCTCAGTGCATGGCGGCTGACGGACGGCGCCTCGTTGCGAACCAGATAAAACATCACCCCCAGCGCGGCGAACAACACCGCACAGCGCCGCGCGACAAATCCCGCCGCCGACGAATACTCAATGCTCCAGATCGCCAGCAGCCGATCCGGCAGCAAACCCCATATCAATGCCAGCAAGACACACAGCGCGGCGGTGAACGTCGACAACGTACGAAACGATAACTGCATGGCGAATCCTTGCGGCAGTGAGGGAGGCGACCAAAGCATAGCGCCAGAACCCTCACAGGCAAACCGCAACGTGCCGAATCAGAGCCTTCTGTCAGTTTTGGAAACTGCAGGCGTCAGACAATTTCTTGTAGGTGATTTCTTCAGGCTTGCCGGAGGCACTATCGATGTACTTCATATCAGCCTTGATGACTTTGCAGTCCGACGTCGAGGGCTCCGTCATGGCAATGACCTTGCCCACATGCAGCGGCATGCCGTAGCGATAAGGCACGGCTTGAGTCGAGGACGTATCGGCGGCCTGGGCCAGACCGGCGAATGCGGAGCAGGCGAGGGCGGTGGTCATCAGCAAAGTGCGCATGTTCATGGGAAATCTCCAGTGCAGATGGAAAATCAGCCCGACGTGAAACACGACGAACCTGCCGCACTGGGCATCAGAAAGAGTCTGAGGGCGTGCGGTCCAGTACAGGGTTGGACCGCGGGGTTAAGCGATGGTTAACACGGTGGAGTGCCACCTGTCGTGAGGGGGTTTCTGACAGAGGTTTCATGTGGGGGGAGAAAATTCGCTCTGCGGACTTCCATGTCTTCGTAGTGCGTTGCAAAGGCGGCTGGGTGCAGGATGCCTTCGGGTGAGCCGAGTTGACGGTATCGGTTGACCAAGCCTGTACACAGTTAGCCTGCCGTCGCTTGGTCACGGTGTTGGCGGTAATTTACTAATCCTCGTGTGATCACGATGCCAACGCTAAATGCCTTTCTCGATCGCTATCGCTCAACCAGAAGCAGCGTTACCGAATCAAACCCAATGGTCATCGACACCGAGGCCAATCCCAAAGACATTCTCGAAACCGCTCTAAAGTGGACCCGTGCCGGCAGCAATTTGCTGGAAACGCTTTATTGCCACTGCTTCAAGGACGGCGATGTTCAGGACATTCCGCACATTACCCATGCGCTGTGTATGTTGATGCAGGATGGGTGTGTTGCTCGGCAGCGGATGTTGGGGCGGAAGGCGCCGGTCTGACGCTACATGGTAAGGAAGGGAGGCAGTCTTTATAGCTGCTTCCTACTCCATAGCAACTGCTGACTTGTAGGGTTGTTCGCGTTCTGGTCAGAAGATACATAAACCAGCCTTCAGCGACTTAGCTTGTCAGGAAAAAATGACAGTGGTGCGTGAGTCGCCTTCCAGGTTTTTGCGAATTCTTTAGCCTCTGCTATTTGTTCAGGCGTCATCGTGTCGGAAATTTTTTGAAGTTTTCTTTCTGCCAAGTCCAGAATCCCACCACCACCGTCCAGTTCTCTTAGCGAATATATAAGCGCGTAACCTTTAATAATGTCGAATGGGAAACCGTATGTATCCGGTTGATGGGCAAGGTCTGACCCATAACCGTAAACGGTGGACGCATAGCCCGCCAAAGCTGCTTGTTCATTCCAATGCCGAAAGCCTTCGATATCGCCCTTTTCAAATAGGATAGCGGCATATTCCATCATAGATTTTGGATAACCGCTTTCGGCGGATGCCTTAAAGCATTTCTCTATAGCTTTAGCACGCCTCCATGGTAGGAAAAAGCCTTCACCTTCCTGATAACCTATCCCCATCCAATATTGAGCCAGTGCGTTACCCGCTACGGCTGATTTTTCAAGCCATTCTTCGTCAAAAGTAAGCTCGTACATGACATACATGGCCTCTGCGTCACCCTGGATCGCTTTCGGCATGGCCATATGTTTAGCTTGGTTTAACCATTCAATGGGTGGTTTTTGATCGGGAGGGCAGTCGTTTGAAAACGTGCAAAAATCCTTTTTACTGCGCCCTAACTGGATCATTGCATATAGATCACCCTGAGCCGCCGACGCTTCGTACCATTTTCGCGCCTCAGGATTCATATAATGTTTTTTCCTCCTGAGCGATTCGCCGAGATAATACTGAGCTTCATGATCTCCGGCTTCTGCAGCAATCCTGAGGAATGGGGCCGCTGAAATGGCTTTATATTGATTGTAGAGGATTATTCCTCTGGTCTTTGCTGCTTCTTGTTCTGTAGTGAGTTCGGCGAAGGCAGTATTTGCAAGCGCTGCAAACAGCAATGCACAAGCCGTTATTGCATTTTTAATTGAAATCAATGGCTCAGTTTTTCCGGGAAGAACGACAGAGGTGGATGTGTTTCTTTCCAAGATTCGGCGACTTTCTTCGCTTCGGCAATCTGTTCAGAAGTTATTTTTGAAGAGATTTTTTGCAGTTGGTCTTTTACATCAGCCTGCATGCCTCCGCCACCATCCAATTCTTTCAGCATGTAGATTAATGCGTAGCCTTTTACAGCGTCGAGAGGATATCCATATAAGTCTGGTTCGTGAGCCAAGTCCGAACCGTATTCAAATATTGTAGAAACATAACCGGTAAGGGCGGATTTTTCGTTCCATTTGCGGTAGCCGTCCATGTCATTTTTTTCGCCGAGAAATATTGCATACTCCCTCATTCCTTTTGGATATCCTCCCTCCGCAGATGCTTTAAACCACTTTTCAATAGACTCTTGACGCTGCCACGGCAGGAAAAAACCTTCCCCTTGTTTTTCCGTTATGCCCATCCAGTATTGTGCTATTGGATGCCCAGCATCAGCCGCTCTTTTCAGCCAATTTTTATCTACAGTCAATTCGTACATTATATACATTGACTCTGCGTCACCATTTTCCGCTTTTGGCTTGGCAATGTTTTGCGCTTGTTTTAACCACTCAATAGGTTGTTTTTGATCAGAGGGGCAGTCGTTAGAAATTTGACAGAGATCCTTTTCACTCCGCCCAAGCTGAATCATGGCATATAAATCACCTTGAGCAGCTGACGCCTCGTACCATTTACGTGCTTCAGGATTCATGTAGTGGTTTTTCCTCCTGAGCGATTCGCCTAGATAATACTGAGCTTCATGATCTCCGGCTTCTGCAGCAATACTGAGGAATGGGGTCGCTGAAATGGCTTTATATTGGTTGTAGAGGATTATTCCTCTGGTCTTTGCTGATTCTTGTGTTGTAGTAAGTTCGGCGAAGGCAGTATTTGCAAGCGCTGCAAACAGCAATGCACAAGCCGTTATTGCATTTTTAATTGAAATCAATGGCTCAGTTTTTCCGGGAAGAACGAAAGAGGTGGATGCGTAAGCTTCCATTTTTTCGCAAACTCATTCGCTTTTGAAATTTGCTCAGGCGTCATTTTTTCTTCTATCTCCGGCAGCTTAACTTCAAGGTAATCCCGAGCGCTGCCGCCACCATCAAGCTCCTTCAGAAGCGACACCAATCCGTAACCTTTTACCAAATCCAAAGGGTAACCGACCTTATCGGGAGTATGAGTCAAATAGGCGCCGTAGGTGCTTACAGCATTCTGGTCACCAGTTTTTGCTGCCTCCTCCAGCCAATGACGAACTCCCTCCATGTCACCTTCTTTATACAAGACCGCAACGTAAGCCATCATCGCTTTAGGGTAGCCACCCTCAGAAGAGGCTTTTAACCACTTGGTGATAGATTCTGAGCGTTTCCAGGGCAGCAAGAATACCCCGTTGCCTTCCTGCTCTCCGATTGCCATCCAGTATTGTGCGACAGCGTCGCCTGCATTTGCAGATTTTTCTAACCAGCCTTGGTCAATCGTAAGTTGATACATGATAAACATGGCTTCGGCATCGCCTTGCTCGGCTTTAGGCTTAGCTAAATGTTGTGCTTGGTTCAACCACTCAATAGGTTGTTTTTGATCAGAGGGGCAGTCGTTAGAAATTTGACAGAGATCCTTTTCACTCCGCCCAAGCTGAATCATGGCATATAAATCACCTTGAGCAGCTGACGCCTCGTACCATTTACGTGCTTCAGGATTCATGTAGTGGTTTTTCCTCCTGAGCGATTCGCCTAGATAATACTGAGCTTCATGATCTCCGGCTTCTGCAGCAATACTGAGGAATGGGGTCGCGGAAGTCGCTTTATATTGATTGTAGAGGGTTACTCCTCTTGTTTTTGCTGCTTCTTGTTCTGTAGTGAGTTCGGCGTACGCATCGTTTATTACTGCGATATAAAGCAGCGCTCTAATTAGTGTTTTTCGGATTGAAGTCAACGGCTTAGTTTTTCCGGAAAAAATGATAAAGGTGGGTGTGTAGCTTTCCATTTTTTCGCAAATTCAGTCGCTTCTGAAATTTGTTCAGGCTTCATCTTCGAGGCAATCTCTGGAAGAGTTTCATTTACGTAAACCTGAACGTCACCCCCTCCGTCAAGGTCTTTGAGTAGCGAAGTCAGCGCATAGCCTTTGACTAAATCTAATGGAAAATCGTAAAGCGAAGGAGAATGTGCCAAGTAGGCGCCGTAACTGCTGATGCCTGACTGATATCCAGCGTTAGCAGCTTCGGAAATCCAATGACGAGCTACCGCCAAATCGCCTTTGTCCTCAAATATAAACGCTGCATATTCCATCATCGCAGGAGGGTAACCTCCTTCTGCGGATAGTTTTAGCCAATTTCCAACTGCTTCATTCCGTTTCCACGGTAAGAAAAAACCGTCTCCTTGTCGAGTTCCGGTTGCCATCCAGTACTGAGCCAATGCGTATCCTGAGTTTGCAGATTTTTCTAACCATTCCTGTTTAAGTGTGAGTTCGTACATCAAATACATGGCTTCTGGGTTGCCGTGTTCTGCAGCGGGTGCAGTTAAATCAAGCGCGCTCTTCAACCATTGTGCTGGTGTGTTTTTGCTTTTTGGGCAGTTGTCCATCGCGGTGCACAGATCATTGCCACTTCGTCCGAGTTGTATCATCGCGTAAATGTTATTCTGGTTCGCGGCAGCTTCGTACCACTTCTGCGCGTCCTCGGTCATATATCTTTTGTTTTTACGAATTGCTTCCCCTAAATAATATTGAGACTCCTTATCATCTGCGTTCGCCGCAATTTGTAGAAAAGGAGTAGCAGAAATAGCTTTGTATTGATTGTAGAGTTCTAATCCTTTTATCTTAGCTTCTTTTTGTTGTTGGGTAAGCTGAGCTTCTACGGTCGCTGAAAATATCAGGGCTAGAAACCCGCACATCATAAAATTTATTAATTGCATTAGCTGCTCAGCATCTTCGGTCGGAAACCGAGGGAAGGCAGAGATTGTCACCAACCTTCCACTACTCGGTTTGATAAAGTCACTAGCGTCAATTATATTGAACTAGTTAGTGACGTGGCTTTATTAAGTGTCTAGAGATGAGTAAATTGCTCGCTCAATAACCAAGTTTGTCCGGATAAAATGAAAGTGGCGGATGAGAGTCTTTCCATTTTTTCGCAAATTCCGTAGCTTCGTCAATTTGTTCGGCGGTCATTTTTGCCGCTATTTTAGGTAACTTGTCATTGACGTTAGCGTCCATGCCGCCCCCGCCGTCCAACTCTTTCAGTAGGTAAATCAAAGCGTAGCCTTTTACTACATCGTATGGAAAACCATAGGTATCAGGTTCGTGGGCAAGATCTGACCCATACCCATATACAGTAGTTGCATAACTAATTAGCGCGGCTTGTTCGTTCCAATGACGGAATCCTTCTACGTCACCTTTTTCAAAAAGGATAGCGGCGTACTCCATCATGCCTTTGGGATTTCCCCCTTCGGCAGATGCTCTTGCCCAGTGTTCAACGGCTTCTGTGCGTTTCCAAGGCAGTAGAAATGAACCTTCACCTTCCTTATATCGGGTCGCCAATAGCCACTGGCCAAGTGCGTAGCCAGAGGCAGCGGACTTCTCAAGCCATTCAAATTCAGAGGTCGCTAGATACACAACGTATGCTGCTTCCGCATCACCTTTGCTCGCTTTCGATGCTGCTAGTTCTCTAGCTTGTGTCAGCCATTCCTCGCGCGTTTTTTTACCAAGAGGGCAATTGTTCATCGTTGCACATAGGTCGTTCGCTGCTCGAGCAAGTCTGAGCATTGCGTAGAGATTACCTTGGGAGCCAGCAGCTTCAAGCCATTTTTCAGCTTCAGGTGTGATGTATTGGCTTTTCTGACGAAGCTCTTCGGCTAGATAGAATTGCGCCTCAGCATCGCCTGCTTCAGCGGCGATACGTAACGCTGATTCGGAGGGCTTGTATTGATTAAAAAGCATAACCCCACGATTTTTGGCCGTTTGCTCAAAAGCTGTAAGATTTGCCCAAACAGCAGATGAGAAGCTCAGTGCTACCAAAGCCAATACTCGAAGGCCTGTCATCAATATTTGGTACTCACCGTCTCGATACGCGATTGCAATAACATAAGTTGAAAAACCCGTCCGGATAGTCTCTTCGAGATTCTGCAGATAACGATCATATATTTAGAGTCCGAGCTTGTCAGGAAAAAACGATAGTGGAGGATGGGTGGCTTTCCATTGTTGGGCAAATTTTTTGGCTTCTTCGATTTGCTCAGCGCTCATTTTTGCTGCTATTTCAGGGAGAACTTCGTCCACATAAGGTTTGATGTTCCCTCCACCATCAAGCTCGGTCAAAAGAGATGTCAGCGCATATCCCTTAATCAAATCTAGCGGGAAATCGTAAAGTGACGGTGCGTGCGCTAAATAGGCACCGTAGCTGCTCACACCTGACTCATATCCTGATTTTGCTGCTTCCTCAATCCAGTGACGTGCAACGCTGAGATCTCCTCCGTTTTCATAAAGATATGCTGAGTATTCGAGCATTCCTTTTGGAAAACCACTCTCAGCGGAAGCTTTCAACCAACGTCCGACGGCCTCTTGGCGCTGCCATGGTAAAAAAAATTTCTCTCCTTCCTTGTAACGGTTTGCCAGTAGCCACTGAGCTTGTGCGTAGCCAGCGTCGGCAGATTTTTCAAGCCAAACTAATTTCGTCGTCGCGAGATACATGATGTACATGGCTTCACCGTCGCCGGCGTTCGCTTTAGGTTCAGCTGTTTTCCATAAATACTCTAGCCATTCGCCTGGTTTCTTTGAACCTTTTGGGCAATTGTATATTGTACTGCAATGATCGTTTTTTGATGTTGCAAGTTGAAATATTGCGTAGTAATCACCTTGCGCCGCCGCTGCCTCATACCATTTTTGTGCATCTGCGGTGATGTGTTTTTTTGTTGGCGTAGCTCTTCTGCTAAGTAAAACTGAGCTTCTCTATCACCAGCTTCAGCCGCAATGCTGAGCGCAGGTGTCGCGACTTTGTATTGGTTGTAACGCTCCAGCCCCAAGCTTTTGGCTTGCTGCTGTAGAGGCGTTAGATTCGCAAAGGCATAGCAATTGATCATGATTAAAAAAGAAGCTGCTATTGCAGTATTTATCTTTACCGTATTTATGGGGCGCATCAACAGGCGCAATTGAGTGCTTGGATGCGCCTTTGAACCGGATTTCGAGCTCAACGTTATAGGCCTAGTTTTTCTGGATAGAAGGAAAGTGCAGGGTGTGTTGCTTTCCATTCTTTAGCAAAATTATCCGCCTCTTTAATTTGTTCGGGCGTCATCTTCTCAGCAATAAGAGGAAGCTTTCCTTCGACATAAACTTGGACGTTTCCACCTCCGTCTAACTCTTTAAGCAGCGATATCAATGCATATCCCTTTATAAGATCAACGGGGTATCCAACCTTGTCTGGAGTATGGGCAAAATAAGCGCCATAGCTACTTACAGCATCTTGATATCCAGTTTTAGCAGCAAGCTCAAGCCAATGACGAACGCCTTCCATGTCCCCACGCTCATACAAAATGGAAATATATTCGATCATTGCCTTTGGATATCCTCCTTCGGAAGACGCCTTCAGCCACTTTTCTTCTGCAGATTTACGATTCCAAGGTAGTAAGAAACTACCTTCCCCTTCAGAGTAGCGATTGGCCAGTAGCCACTGTGCGGGAGCGTAGCCTGCTTCTGCTGATTTTTCTAACCATGTTAGATCAGCTTTTGCGTTATACATTATTGCCATCGCTTCGGCATCGCCGTTCATCGCCCGAGGCTCTGCCGATTTTATCAATAACACTAACCAATCGGCAGGACTTCTAATTCCAGTAGGGCACTTATTTGCCGTCGCACATAGGTCTCCTTTAGCTGTGGCGAGCCGAAACATTGAGTAGTAGTCGCCTTGTGCAGCGGAGGCCTCGTACCACTTTTGAGCTTCGGTTGTCATTAGCTGTTTTTCTTTGTGTAGTTCTTCAGCTAAATAAAATTGTGCCTCTGCATCTCCAGCTTCAGCCGCAACGCGCAACTCCAGTTCCGAGTTTTTATGCTGGTTGAATAGCAAAATTCCTTTGGATTTTGCTACTTGCTCTTCTGTAGTAAGGTCGGCGTCTACATTGACTGACAAAAACATAGCAAACAACACCGTGACAAATGGTGTTTTCTTTCCATATCGAGGAAGAAAACTCTGTTTCCAGCTAAAGGCAAGATTCAGCACGTGGAAGCTCCCTGGCGTGAGCGGTAGAATGCGATTTAGAATTCAATTTTTTCAGGGTAAAAAGATAGCGGGGGATGCTCGTTTTTCCACTTTTGTGCGAATTTATTAGCTTGTTCAATTTCTTCGGCTGTCATGTTTTTTGCTATTAGCGGCAACGTTTCTTCTACATCACTCTGAGCCGTTCCCCCGCCATCAAGCTCTTTCAAAAGCGAAATTAATGCGTAGCCTTTTATTGGGTCCATCGTGAAACCTAATGTATTAGGCTCGACAGCCAAAAAATAACCATAGTTGTAAACGCCTGCCTCATATCCCGTCAAAGCTGCTTGCTCTACCCAATACCGAGCTTGTTCTAAATCCACTTTTTCTCGGTATATACCAAAAAGTTGCATCATTGCCTTGGGGTTTCCATTTTTTGCCGATGCCAAGAACCATTGTTCAACTGATTTCTGTCGTTTCCAAGGTAGCTGAGATCCTTCTCCTTGGCGTTCGCCAATCGCCATTCGATATTGTGCGACAGAACTTCCCGCGTGAGCAGATTGTTCTAGCAGTTTTCGGTCGGCAGTTAGTTCGTATAATATATATAACGACTCAGCATCTCCTTGATCCGCTTTTTCTTTCGCGACGGCTTCCGCTTTTGCCAACCATTCTTTTGGTGTCTTTTTCCCTTTAGGGCAGTTGTTCATGGCCTCACACAGGTTGCTGTTGCTTCTGCCAAGTCGAATCATTGCATACAGATCATCTTGTTCCGCAGCAGCCTCATACCATTTTCGGGCGTCTACTGTAATGTATTGTTTCTGCTGGCGTAATTCTTCTGCTAAATAAAACTGAGCTTCCTTGTCGCCAGTTTCTGCTGCGATAGTTAGTTCTGGTATGGCGATTTTGTATTGATTGTGTAGTATAAGGCCTTCATCTTTAGTCTCTCGTTGAGATTGTGAGAGTTGAGCGTGGGCATTGACTATGGACGTCGAAATCAACAGTGCACATACAAAAAATATTTTCACTAAAGTTACTGACCCAACTTGTCAGGAAAAAAAGATAGTGGTGGGTGTGAAGCTTTCCATTCAATAGCAAATTTTTCTGCTGCTTTGATCTGTTCAGGAGTCATATTTTCTGCAATTTCTGGAAGCAATTCTTCGACGTAAGCTTTAATATTTCCGCCGCCGTCCAGTTCCTTCAATAAGGAGGTAATAGCGTAGCCTTTGACTAGGTCTAGTTTAAAATCGAATAGTGCTGGAGCGTGGGCTAAATAAGCACCATAACTGCTCACGCCGCTTTTATATCCAAGTTTTGCGGCAGCTTCGATCCAATGGCGAGCGACTTCAAGATCACCATCATTTTCATGGAGATAGGCTGCATACTCCATCATTGCGCGCGGGTTGCCGCCCTCGGCAGACGCTTTAAACCAATGACCAACAGAATTATTACGCTTCCAGGGAAGTAAAAACCCTTCTCCTTGACGGTCTCCAATCGCCATCCAATATTGAGCAGTAGCGTTACCTGCATTCGCAGATTTCTCGAGCCAGTCACGATCCAAAGTCAACTCGTACATCAGATACATAGCTTCCGAATTGCCTTTTTCTGCCCCTGGCTTCGCTAGATTCAGTGCATTTTTCAACCACTGCGCAGGCGGCTTTTTCGCCGCGGGACAATTTTGCATTATTATGCAGATATCATCACCGCCACGCCCGAGTCGAATCATTGCGTAAAAATCGCCTTGTTCGGCGGCGGCTTCGTACCACCCCTGTGCATCAGCCGTCGTATATCTTTTGTTTTTCCTTAATGCTTCAGCCAGGTAATATTGAGCTTCAGCGTCTCCAGCCTCCGCCGCCATTGTTAAATGGGGGATTGCCGAAGTCGCCTTAAATTGGTTGTAAAGTACAATGCCTTGCGTTTTTGCGGTCTGTTGCTCAACAGTAAGCTCAGCGCCAAAACCTGAAAGAGGGGCGCTCATGAGGAGGGCGGTAAAAAAATACGCTCTCATAGTGTTAATTCTCATAGCTTGTCAGGGAAGAAGGATAGTGGGGGGTGAGAGTCTTTCCACTCCTTAGAAACTTTTTTTGCTTTTTCTATTTGCTCCGGACTCATTTTGTCGGAAATATTGGGAAGTACATAGTTCACATAGTCCGGCATTCCTCCGCCACCATCCAACTCAAGCAGTAGGTGAAGTAATGCATAAGATTTGATCGGGTCATAAGTGTATCCGAACTCGGATGATTCCTTTCCTATGTTCGATCCATATCCAAATATTGCCGTCGCGTAGCCAGTTTCTGCCGCTTTCTCGTTCCAAAATCTAAATCCTTGCAGGTCTTTTTTCTCCGCTAAAATTGCCCCGTATTCCAACATTCCTTGTGGGTAACCTCCTTCTGCGGATGATTTCATTAAACGTTCGACGACTTCTGCCCGACTGGATGGTAGTAGAAAAAAGCCTCGGCCTTCACGATAGCTGACCCCTAAAAAATATTGCGCAAATGCGTATCCTTTTTCAGCAGATTTTTCCAGCCATTTATCATCGCCAGTAACTATAAACATAAGATACATCGCTTCTGCGCTCCCTTTCGCAGCTTCGACGCCTGCAGTATCTATAGCCACTCTTCCCCATTCGCCAGGTTCTTTTCTACCTTTAGGACAGTTGCCCATAGCAACGCAGAGATCATTTTTCTCTCCCGCAAGTCTTATCATCGAGTATATATTGCCTTGGAGCGCCGATGCTTCATACGCGCTTAGTGCCTCAGGTGTCATATATTTTTTATTTTTGCGAATCGCTTCGCCGAGATAATATTGGGCCTCGTGATCGCCAGCATCTGCAGCAATTTTTAGCTGTGGTGTCGCGGATATAGCTTTGAACTGATTGTACAGTTCTATTCCCTTGTTTTTGGCTGTTAGCTGGTCTTGAGAAAGCTCTGCTTGCACATTAGTGCTAAAAAATACAATACAAAGCAAAAAGCTAAGGGCGGATTTCAATTTTTTTGATTTCAATTAGTGAGATCCTTAAGTGCCGATATATTTCATGGTGCTGAAAGGAAGGTAACTATTTTCATGGAGGTCGAGCTTGCAGGATCCATCAAGACGTTGCCCAAGTTTTTTGACATTATCCTTGTACATAGCTCTATCGATATCACCATCTTGCCGTGACAGACGTAATACGGCATTTGCCATGAAGATATCTAATTTGTGTTTGTTTTCGCAGTATGCTTGCCCATGATTTTTCTCTTTGGTGCCAAATTTGTTCATGGACTTACACGCGTCTTCGAATTGCTGTTGAGCCAAGAGCAATGTCCCGGTTTTTTGAGAGTTCGTTGTTATCCAGCTGATTATTCTATTGATGGCTCTTTGTTGCAGTAGACAAGCTTGATCTCGGCTGTATTCCTTTTTCACATCTTTAGAAGTGCCACCGCTATTGCTAATTGTAGTCACGTTGAAGCCTTTCGGATCCGATATCAGTGTCATAAGAATTGGTCCTAACGCCTCCGGTGTTGCTTCCACGAACCACTGTCTCAATTCATCTTGGTTTTCGTACTCAATGATGGTGTGGGCTATAGCTCCACCCTTACCAGCACTGGTCATCGCTTCATAGAGATTCATGATGGCATTTATACCCATCATGTAGACCATAGCGACATCAAGCCCAATTGCACCCAACGCATTCAAATTGGAAGCCTGCTCAGCCGCCTCCGGAGTAATCCAACTAATCGAAGCTCCCTTAGCCTTATACACCTCACGCCGATAGATATTAATAAGTTCGACAACAGCCTCATAACCCACCTCAAATTTGAAACCACCACTTGCACCCGGCCCGAGCACAACGGTTGCTTTCAAATTTAGGATGAATTTGCCCTTATCCAACGATATCTGAGCGTTGCCCTGCAAACCCGCGCCATACGCGGCGCCTGCGGAGCCACTGAGGTTGGCAAGCGTCAGCCATTGGCTGGCGCTAGTAGCCTCTTTGCTGTTGTTAACGCCGGTTGAGGGGGCTGAACGCAACGCAGCCAGAGCTTTTGGTGGCGCCCAGTTCAAGGCCCCCGTCAGTTCGATGCCTGCTTGTACACCCGCGAACAAATTGAAGTTGGCTTTCATGCCATTTTCAATTTGTACGTTGGCTGCTTTGCCCGTCATGACTTGGCCTGAGGATTTGGTCTCGACTTTAGTCATCTCGCCCTTGGATTTGTATTCAAGGTCTGGAGTAGGGCTGGTATCGCCATTGGCGGCTTTGGTTTTGATGGTTTCTTCGTGGGTCGCTCTTTCGGCCTTCGCTTCCGCATCTTCTCGTTGCACCGGTTTGACAGGGCTGAGTGTCGCCCCATATTTGGCGTTGCCGTTTATCGGGGACAGTTCAATGCTACCGGCGAGCATGAGCGACGCGCCGGCGTATCCCCATGCCCGGGCGCCGAAGTGGAAGGACATGCGGCCGAGGTTCAAGGTTTGAAGCTGAGGATTACCTTCAAGGTAGTAATCGATGGTTACGTCTTTGGCCTTCTCGCGCTCTGGCATGTCGACTTTCAGTAGTTCGACTTCACCGCGCGCCAGATCATAGCTCAGCGATGCGCTGACCGAGGTCTTGAAGCCCTCAGCGGCGGAAAAGGAGGGGCCTTCCGCCTTCACTTCGCCATGCAGTTTTTTCTGCGGCGGAGCCAGGCAGCGGACGAATTGAGCTTGCGGGCTATTGTCAAACAGCCTGACTTCGCCGCGAACGCTCTTTTTGAAGACGACCTGCTTGAGATGCTCGCCCCATTCCTTGCGCTTGCCGGCATCCTCAAGCTCAGTGACTTTGTAGCCACTGCTGTCCAGGAACTTGTAGAACTTGTCGACGTTAAACCAGCCTGTGGTGTCAAACCAATCGCCGACCTGGTCGCCGATTCTTAGCGCACCCTGGCTTTCCAGCCACTGCCCAAACACCTTCTGCGCGCTGTTTTTACTGGCACCGCCATCACCGTTCTTGGGAATACCTTCAATTTTTCCGACTTTTTTCGCCGCCTTTTCCATGTCTTCTTTTAGAAGTTTTGGCACCCCCGGATGTTTAGCAAACTGAGCCATCTTAGCGGCGTGCCGCTTGCGCTGAGTGTGCTGACCTCTCTAAGCGGAAAGCCATCCTTGACTAGGCGATCAATAGGTTGCGGCTCAAACTGTTCTGGTTCCCAGAGCAAGTGACGTCGAACAGTATCGGCAGCGACTTTTTGCTTGGCTTTTTCGTGCAAGCCTTGTTTTACGGTTTGTAACCGGTCCCACTCTGCGCGTTCGACGTCGACTAACCCGGCAGGTGCCTGGGCATTTTGGCCCGTCGCTTCGATCCAGTTTTTGTACTTTTCACGCAGCCGATTGTTGATCTCCGACTGCTGCTTTTCAGTGTCGAGGTACAACTTGAACTGTTCGATCCCGGTGGTGATGTCATCACCGCTGATCAGCGCGAACTCAGGCAAGGCAAGCCCGTATTCCGATACTTTGGCAATCGAATCGGTGTATTCGTGATAGGCGAACGACTTGGCTTCGCCGTGCTTCCAAGCCAGATAGGCGTAGGTATCACCTTCGCAGGTTTGGAGGCACTTCTGCAGTTCGTCACGCTTTTTCTTGTCTGTTTCCAGGAGCTTGGCGATATCTTCCTGCGCTTGTGGCGCAATTCCGCCCTCACTGATCAGTGCCTTGCGTTTTTCCAGGTAGTTTTGGACACGTGCGCGGGCTTCGATTGCCCCTGCAGAGAACAACGCCCCATTCTCATAGGTATTGCCTTTCTCTTTTGCAGCAGCGATGGCCAATTTCTTAAGCTCAAGATATTCACTACGTAACTTAATCAGTGCGCTGTAATCGTCGTGAATACGGTTTTGACCATCAATCTCTGACTGAAGTTGGTCGATGCGTGAGCGTTGAGTATCAGCTTTTGGCGCTTCGGCCTTTGGCGCCTCTTTTTCCTTTGCGAGTTTTACTTCTTTGCGGCTACGAAGGACCATTCCTGGGTCCATCTCGATATTAGGTTCCTGAGCTTCAATTTCCTCCATTCGCTGGCGCTGTTCGCCTTGGAGGAAAGTGCTGAGCTTTGGCTCAAGGAAATACTCCAGCAATCCGCTGTCGTCTAATCCCTTAATGCGCGCATCGCGGGACTTGCTCGGTGCAATCTGATTCTCCAGGGCGTGCATCGCCTCTTTCATCGAGGAGGCGGCGCGCTCGGGCAGTAGCCAAAACTCTTGCTCTTCAGTCGCATAAATTGCAGTGCCGAATGTATTGGAACAAGGCTTGGGGTGATCCTTGAGGCTCGTAGTGCACGCTTCTGTGAAGTCTTTTCTCTGCCCCAGATTTATGGGTGTTGGTCCGGGCGTTACCGCTGATTGATTGGTAGTTTCCATGGTGCTTCCGTTCTGTTATTGCGTCGGGTTCATTGGGGATTGGCGGATGCGATTTGCATCAGCTGTTCAACCTTGATGAACGACTCTTCCCTGGATTGCAGGATGGCCATGGCTTCTGGCCGGGTTTCAAGCAGCGGTCCTTCGACCACGGAGGCGAGCCTGAGCAAATGGTCACCTTCGTAGATGTTGTTTTTGAGCAAAAGGTCCAGGTTCTCGCTAATTTCATTGATTCGGTCGTCACCGGGCTTACCGAATGCTGCATATTGCTCATCGACCCAGTACAACCAACCCAGTCGCGCTTGAATCTTTGCGGCGTTGTCGGGGAGGTTGAACGCTGGCCCGTCTCCATGCCATTTCAGTTCAGTGTCAGCCGTCCACGAGAGCCAAGCGCCGCGCTCTTTGCCGAAGTGGCTGGGGGCAGGGCTGTAGACCGCTTGCCAAGGACCGAACAGTTGAATCGACGTGTCACCTGCGGTGTAGGCCAAAGCGGCCCAAAGGCTGGGCTTGTGATAGCTCAGCAGACTTTGGCCGCCGGAGCCGTCGTTGGCTTTCAGTAGCCAACGCGCATGCGCGAGGGCCTGACTGGCGTCCTCAGAGATAAGGGCAATTCCCGAGTGGTTTTCTTCGCACAGTCGCGTGGCTTCGGCTGCCAAGCGGCTACCCCAAGGCGCGGTCAGCCACAACGGTCCTTCGTTGGCGATCTCGGCAAACTCAGTGCTGCTGAACAAGGCTTGAGCATTCATCGGTTCGCCGACACGATAGAGGCGAGACATTGCCTCAGGCTGGCGTCCACGATCGATGATGAAACACAGGGCCTGACTGGACTGTTCCCTGGGCAGCGATTCGAAACCATAACGAGGCGCGGCCAGCAGGGTGTTCATGGCGGTTACATGCATGTGCAATCCTTACGGCTGCAAGCGCCGTTGCTCTGTTTACCGCACAACGGCGTAATGCCCGACTCATTGAGACGGCTCGGGAGAGGGGCCTTGCCTGCGACATCCGCATCGGCCACTTTCATCGGCCCCGGCAACAACGGCGCAGCCGGCGTACCCGACCCCGGCCCACCACCGGAGTTAACCTTGACCTGTGCACCACTGAGGGTGACACCGCCAGCATCAATCTTCACAAAGCTCCCACCAGCCTTCGCCGTAAGCTCCATGCCGCCCTCGACCACCACCTTTTCCCCGGCGTTGTAGTGAATCTCGGTCCCGGCCTCGACAAACTGCGCCGTTCCCACCTTCACATGCTGAGTCACTGCAACGGTCAGGTGATCATCCGCCCGCGCTTCAGTCTTGCGATCAAGGTGGGTGATGCGGTGTTCTTCAACCTTGAATTCGCTGTAGGTATTCGCCTCAACGGTGTCGTGCCGTTCGTTGCCGATGCGAATCTTCTGGTCATGCTCAATGTTTTCATCCCAGTCCCGCTGGGCGTGCAGATAAATCTGTTCCGCACCTTTCTTGTCTTCGATCCGAAACTCGTTGTAGCCCTGGCCGCCCGGTGAGCTGAGGGTCTTGAAGGTGCTGCGGGTCTTGTTTGCCGGCAGGTCGTAGGGGACGACGTTTTCCTTGTGGTACAGGCAGCCGGTGACCAGCGGTTGGTCCGGGTCGCCTTCCATGAACGACACCAGCACTTCCATGCCGACGCGTGGGATGGCAATGCCGCCGTAAGCATTGCCGGCCCAGCCGGTGGCGACGCGCAGCCAGCAGGTGCTGTTGTCGTCGGACTGGCCGTCGCGGTCCCAGTGGAACTGGACTTTGACGCGGCCATATTGGTCGGTGTGGATTTCTTCGCCCTTGGGGCCGGTGACGATGGCGGTCTGGCTGCCGAGGACTTTGGGTTTCGGGTGTTCGAGGGCGGGGCGGAAGTGCGCGTCCCACGGGGTGGCGAGGAAGCGGTTGCGGTAGCCCTGGTGGAAATCGGTTTTGTTGTCGGTGACGTCGCTGGTGGTGTTTTCGCCGAGCACTTGCGGCTGTTTGCCTTCGTGGACGACTTCCAGCAGCAGCCAGAGGTCGTTCCATTCGGCGCGCGGGTGTTCGTTCAGGGCCAGGAAGTGGCCGCTGACCAGGGTCGGTTCGTCGCTTTTGCCTTCGGCGAGTGTGTAGTCGCTGCGATGGCGCTCCAGCGCGCGGGTGGCCAGTTGCTTGCCGCGTTCGCGGTCGGTAAAGCGACCGGGGTAGTCGTAGTCTTCCAGGTCCGGGGCGAATTCGGTTTTGGCCGCGCCTTCGGGGAGGATCCGTGGTTTCTCGAAGTCGTAGTCGCGGCGGCTGACGCGGGTGGTGCGGGTTTCCAGGCGCAGGTTGAAGCGCTTGATCACGGTTTTTTCGGCGGCCATGCCGGAGTCTTGCTGGTAGCTCACGGGTGACAGTTTACGGAACACCGTCTGGTCATCGCCGAACACCAGCTTGTGGCTGCTGGCCGAGTGCTGGAAGTGGAAGTGAATGCCTTCTTCTTCGCACAGGCGCTGGATGAAATGCAGGTCGGATTCGTCGTACTGCACGCAGTAATCGCGCTCGGGGTAGATCGCGCCGAGCTGGAAGCTGTAGGCGTCGGCGAGGATGCCGCGGGCTTCGAGGACCTGGCCGATGATCTTCGGCACGGTCAGGTGCTGGAAGATTTGCTGGTCGTGGTTGTGTCGCAGGTAGGCGAGTTGCGGTACCAGGCTGACGCTGTAGCGGGTCAGCTTCTTGCCGGAGTCGCCTTGCTCGATGCGATAGACCAGACCGTGGATGATGCCTTTGCCGGTGGCGCCGAAGGTCAGGCAGCCAGGCTTGTGCAGCAGCTCTTCGAGTTTCAGGTCGGAGCGGGCGCTGACCAGTTCGATGTCGAAACAGAACGGCTGGTTGAGGGCTTCGCGACCGACGAAACTGAGCACTTGGAGGTCGGTAGAAGCACCTTCCAGCGTGAGGGAAATATGGGTTGCGTTCGCGTCCAGCATGCCTTGAATTCCGTCCTTTGAATAAGCTGGGGCGGATGGTGCAGGATTAACCGGCCTCGTTCAAGGCGCAAATGCCCCAGGCGCGGACTGCTTAGGGCATAGGGAAAACCCTTGAGTAGAGGGTTTCGGCCAATGAACACGGGGCGTTCATCAACATGTTGGCAGGTTAAGGGTTGCCCTGGACGATGCCGGCACTCAAGAACTAACAGTCATTTTCAGACTAAAGTCGCCTTCATCGCATAACAGCCTTCTGCCATCATCGCCAGTCACCCCGTGTGTTCACTTCACTCTGGCCCGTCACCGGTCCAGGGCGGAAGCTATTTTTTTGGCTTATTGCGCCATGCGCAAACGCTGCACTGTTGGAGCTTTTTTCATGCGTCCCCCATTTTCCCTCATCACCGCGCGCCAGTCATTGGGCTTCGGCGCTGTAGTCCTGTGCGCCGGTTTTTCCGGGCCGCCTCAGGCCAGCGGTTTTATCGACGACACCACCGCGAAAATTGAATCGCGCACGGTGTATTTCAACCGCGACTTTCGTGATGGGCACACCAGCAACGAGCAGGGCGCTTCGAAGCGTGACGAGTCGGCCCAAGGTTTCATTCTCGACCTGCAATCGGGTTACACCGAGGGCACGGTCGGTTTCGGGATCGATGCACTGGGCATGCTCGGGCTCAAGCTCGATTCCAGCACCGACAACAGCAACAGCGGCTTGCTGCCGTCCAGCGGTGAAAACCCGCGCGGTTCAAAAGATCAGTACGCCAAGCTCGGCCTGACTGCCAAAGTGCGGGTGTCCCAAAGCGTGTTGAAGTACGGTGCTTTGCTTCCGGACGTGCCGCTGCTGAAATACAACGACGGTCGGTTGCTGCCAACCCTGTTCAACGGCGCAATGCTCACCTCCAGAGAAGTGAAAGACCTGACCTTCATGGCGGCGCGCCTGGACAAGTACACTGCCCGTGATTCGACGGATGCCCAGGACATCCGCGTGCACTGCAAGAACAAGCGTTACGCCTGCAATGTCACCGCCGACCATTTCGACATGTACGGCTTCGACTACAAGCTTAACGAACGCCTGACCGCCCAGTATCACTACGCCGAGCTGGAAGACATCTACCGTCAGCACTTCATTGGTTTGCTGGCGAACCAGCCATTGGGCGACGGCGTGTTGAAGGCGGATCTGCGAGTGCTGAAAAGCGCCGACAGCGGTGCCGCCCGAGCGGGTTCCATCGACAATCGCGCTTTAAGCGGCATGTTGTCATATTCACTCAGCGGTCATACGTTCAGCGCCGGTTGGCAGCGTATGAATGGCGCCAACTCGATGCCCTATCTGGATGGCACCAATCCGTATCTGGTCAACTACGTACAGGTCAACGACTTCGCCGCCGCGCAAGAGCGTTCGTGGCAGTTGCGTTACGACTATGACTTCAAGGCAATCGGCCTCAACGGGCTGAGTTTCCTGACCCGCTATGTGAATGGTGATCACATCAAGGTGTTGGGCAGCGATCAGGACGGGAAGGAGTGGGAGCGCGACAGCGAGCTCAAGTACGTGGTGCAGGGCGGGACGTTCAAGGATGTGAGTTTGCGCTTGCGTAATGCAACGTACCGGACCAATTACGAGAAGTTTGCCTGGGATGTGGATGAGACTCGGTTGATTGTGAGTTACAACTTTTCGGTGTTGTGACGGGTAGGTCTTTGTAGGAGCTGCCGCAGGCTGCGATCTTTTGATTTTGGCTGTTAAAAGCAGGATCAAAAGATCGCAGCCTGCGGCAGCTCCTACGAGGGGCGTGTCCAGCTAGCGGCTGCTGATGCGGTAATGCTGCGGCGGTGTAGGCTTCGTGATTAAAGTCAATGCCAGAACCGACTCCAGAACCCTCGATTCAGGTCGTTCTTGCACCCGGCGTACTGCTGCGCATACATATCGGATCGGCCCTGAACCTTACCGGCCGTGGCTACCAGCCAGGCTTTGCTGGCGTAGGTTTTCTGACGATAGCCGCCCCAGCCTTCGTGGTAGTTGAGGTACTGCCCGAAGGCGTCGTATTTGTAGACGCCGTTGATCGATGCGGTTTTGTCCATGTACCAGCCGACAAAGTCGATGGCGTCATCGAAATCCTCGCGGTCGGCCCCACTTCTGCCGGTGCTTTTTCGATAGTCGGACCAGACCTCATCCTTGGCCTGGGCGTAGCCCGATGCCGTCGACACTCGGCCCCAGGGGATTATCCAGAGCAGGTATTTGCGCGGCGTCTTGGCGTCGTGACGGTAGCCGGACTCTTGATACATGATCGCGAAGGGCACCTGGATCGGCACGCCCCAGCGTTTTTGCGTGACTTGGGCGGCGTCGTACCAGTCGCTCTTTTCCCGGAAGATATCGCAGATATCGTTTGGGGAGCGGGGTGGCGAGGTGCTGCAACCGGCCAGCAATGCCATGAGTAACAAAAGTCCAGCCGTCTGCCTTGAGTTCAAAAGCCCATCTTCCTGTCATGCGCGTAAAAAGGGCGACAGTTTACGCACTCACCGCGAATTCGGGGTTGATTATGAGTGACACTTTTTTTCAGTGGTGTGACCTGGAGCTTGGCGGTGTGAGGGAGGCCGCTTTCGCGGGCAAGCCTTGCTCCTACAGGATTGACGTCGGCCTTCCGATCAACATCCATCCTGTAGGAGCAAGGCTTGCCCGCGAAGAGGCCCTGAAACTCAGCGCAAATCCAACTGCTGCCGATATGGCAAATCCGGCCCGGTCTTGCTGCAGGTCAGCGCGGCGGCCTGCACGGCAAACCTGAGCATGGCGTCGATCTGCTCCCGGCTCAGTCGTTGCACACCGTCCACCGAATCCAGTTGCTGCTCGGTCAACCAGGTAATCAGCGCTGCCTGAAAGGTATCGCCAGCCCCAACTGTGTCGGCAATCTTCACCGAGCACGCCGGCACCGACCACGAGCCATGAGCCCGACTGAACACGGTCGCGCCTTCGCCACCACGGGTCAGGAACACCAACTGGCAACGATGCTGGAGCCAGCCTTCGATCACGCGTTGCGGATCCTGCTCGGGATACAACAGGCTCAAGTCTTCATCACTGACTTTGATCAGGTCGGCCAACTCAACCAGCTCGGCAATCCGTTTGCGCCACAGGTCGATGTTTGGCTCCGGGTTCAGCCGCACATTCGGGTCAAGACTGATCAGGCGTTTGCCGCTTTCGCGTTGGACCAACGCCAGCAGCGTATCGGCAATCGGCTGTACCACCAGCGAGAACGAACCAATGTGCAAACCGCGCACTTCAGGCCCTAGTTCCGGCAGGTGCTCCAGGCGCAATTGCCGATCCGCGCAGCCTTCACCACGGAAACTGTAGTGGGGCGAGCCATTGGCGCCGACCGCGACCATCGCCAGTGTTGTCGGTGCGGCAAAATCCACCAGGTAGTCGGGGCGTACGCCTTCATCCTGCAACACTTGTTGCAAGCGGCGGCCGAGGTAGTCGGTGGACAACCCGGCAAACAGCGCCGCGTCCACGCCCAATCGGCGCAAACCCACCGCCACGTTGAACGGCGAGCCGCCGGCAATCGCCTTGAAATTCACTTTTGAAGCCAGACCACTGGCATCGTCTTCGCTGAAGAAATCGAACAGCGCTTCGCCACACACCAGATACATAATTGTTCGCTCTTTAAAGGGTTGCGACATGCTGTTGATAGCGTTCGTAGGCCTGCTGAGCGGCCGCCACATGCTCGGCGATCGGCAGGGTTTCGCTGGCCATGTCGAGTTTCACGCAGCGCTCGCACAAATCCGCCAGCGTGCTTTCGTCGCCGTTAGACCAGGACTTGCACCACGCCGCCTGGATCGCCGCGCCCAGGGCGGCGGCTTCGCTTTGTTCAGTGCAGATGACCGGGGTGTTCATGATGTCGGCGACGATCTGCCGCCACACCGGGCTTTTCGAGCCGCCGCCGATCAAACAAATGCTGCGGCTTTGCAAGCCATTCTGGCGCAACAGGTCCAGCCCATAACGCAAACCAAAGGTCGTGCCTTCGACCACGGCCCGGCACAGGTTGGCCTGGGTCAGGTTGATCATGGTCAGGCCGTGCAGGCTGCCGGTGGCGTGGGGCAGGGCGGGAACGCGTTCGCCGTTGAGGAACGGCAGCATGCTCACACCTTCCGCGCCGATGGGCGCCAGGGCAACCAAGTCGTTGAACTGTTCGATGTCCAGCGCGAACAGGTCACGAATCACCCCGCTGGCGTTGGTCAGGTTCATGGTGCAGATCAACGGCAGCCAGCCGCCGCTGGAGGAGCAGAACGTGGCGACCGAGGCGTCCGGGCTGACTTGTGGCTGCTCGGCATAGGCGTAGACCGTGCCCGAGGAGCCGAGGCTCATGGTGATTGCCCCCGACTGGATGTTGCCGGTGCCGATGGCGCCCATCATGTTGTCGCCGCCGCCGCTGGAGACCAGTGCTTGCGGGTTGATACCCAAGTGCTCGGCGATGCTCGGCAGGATCGTGCCGAGCGCTTGATGAGCGTCGATCAGCTCTGGCAGCGCGGCTTGCAGCCGGCCGCTCGGGTCGATATCACGCAGCAACTGCAAGTCCCATTGGCGGGTGCGCACGTTGAAATAACCGGTGCCCGAGGCGTCGCCATACTCGCTGCAGCTACGGCCGGTGAGCCAGTAATTGAGGTAGTCGTGGGGCAGCAGGAGGCGGGCGATGCGGGCGAAAATCTGCGGATGCTGTTCTTTGGTCCACAGCAGTTTGGACACGGTATAGCCGGGGGCGATGACGATGCCGAGACGTTCGAGCGAGCCTTTTTCACCGCCGAGGTGCGCCAGCAGGCGATCGTTTTCGGGGGTGGATTCGGTGTCGCACCAGAGCTTGGCCGGGCGCAGGACCTGGCCCTGGTCGTCGAGCAGCACCAGCCCGTGTTGCTGGCCGGAGACGCCAATGCCGAGGATGTCCTGGCCGTCGACGTTGGCGGCGAGCAGGGCACGGCGGGTGGCGAGGGTGAAGGCTTCCAGCCATTGGTTGGTGTCTTGCTCGCGACGGCCGTTGGCGCCGCTGATCAAGGTGTGGGCGGCGGCGCCCTGGCCCAGCACCTGACCGCTGACGGCGTCGAGGATGATGGCTTTGGTGCCTTGAGTGCCGCAGTCGATGCCCAGGAATAATTGTTGGTTTGCCATGGTAGATCCTTGGTGTGTCAGGTCGATCTTGGTGAAGCCATTCGCGAGCAAGCCCGCTCCCACAGGGGATTTTTAGTGAACACAAATGTTGTGTACGACGACTGTCCAATGTGGGAGCGGGCTTGCTCGCGAAGACGGCAGTGATTTCACCGCAGCACTTACGCCAACACCCGCTCCAACGTCCGCGTCACCCCAACCTCGCGCAAGCTGTTGCAGCACCACTCAAACGCTGCGACAAACGCCGGCGAACGCGCGATTGCGGTGCCGAAGATCTCCTCCACCTCCAGCAACCGCTGCGTGATCAACGCATCATCGACCACCAATGCCTGACAGAACGCCGCCCGTGGATCCGGAATCGAATAGGTATCGCCATTCTCATCCACACCCTTCAAGTACAACGCCCAAGCCGCCACCACCAACGCCGCACGCTTGGTTTCCTGACCATCCGCGATCAAGCGATTGATCGTCGGCACCGTGAACTTCGGAAACTTCGACGAGCCATCCGAACACACCCGCTCCAGTTGATCGGCAATCGCCTGATTGGAGAAACGCGCCACCAGCGTGTTCTTGTAGTCCGTCAGGTCGATCCCCGGCACCGGCGCCAGTTGCGGGGTGACGTCCAAGTCCATATAAGCCCGCATGTAGCGCACGAACAACGGATCGTTCATGGTCTCGTGGACGAAGCGGTAACCCTTCAAAAACCCCAGGTATGTCAGGGCCAGGTGGCTGCCGTTCAGCAGTTTGATCTTCATTTCCTCATAAGGCGTGACGTCGTTGGTGAACTGCACGCCGACCTTTTCCCAGGCCGGGCGACCGTTGACGAACTTGTCTTCCAGCACCCACTGCACAAACGGTTCGCAGACCACCGGCCAGGCGTCGTCGACCGCATGCTTGTCGGCCAGTTGCAGGCGATGCTCGATGCTGGTCATCGGCGTGATGCGGTCGACCATGGCGTTGGGGAAACTGACGTTGCTGTCGATCCAGTCGCGCAGATCGGTATCGCGCAGCGCAGCAAAGGCCAGCAAGGCTTTGCGGGTGACCGCGCCGTTGTGCGGCAGGTTATCGCAGGACATCAAGGTGAACGCTGGCGTACCAGCGGCGCGACGTTTGGCCAGCGCGGCGCAGAGAAAACCAAACACGGTTTTCGGTGTATTCGGGTTCGCCAGATCATGTTGAATCTGCGGCAGGTGGGCCATGAACTCGCCGTTGCTGTCGTCGATGCAGTAGCCGCCCTCGGTGATGGTCAGCGAGACGATGCGGATCTCGGGGTTGGCGAGTTTGTCGATCAACGCTTCGGCGCCGTCTTCAGCCAGCAACATGTCGCGTATCGAGCCGATCACCCGGACTTCGGCGTCGTTGTTGTCGCCCAGTTCAAACAAGGTGAACAGGTAATCCTGTTCCTTCAAATCGTCCGGGGCCGACGGTCTTCGGCGCGCAGGCCGACACCGCAAATCGCCCAGTCCAGGCCTTCGCCCAAGTTCATCAGTGCATCGGTGTAATACGCCTGGTGCGCCCGATGGAAGCCACCAACGCCGATGTGGGCGATGCCATGGCGGGTGTCGCTCAGGGCGTAGGCAGGCAGGGCCACCTCGGGGGCGAGGCGATTGAGGTTCTGTTTATTCAGTTTCATCGCGTGGTCTCGTCAGGCTGCAGCGCGCAACGGGCGGGTCAGCGCCACGCCGTCGGCATCGAATAAATGGCAGTGTTCAGCGTCCAGGTGCAGGCTCAGCGCCTCGCCATAGCGGCTCGCCAGGTCACCGCGAACGCGCATGGTCAGGGCTTCGCCGGACGAGGTCACAACGTGGCAGAAGGTGTCGCTGCCCAGGCGTTCGCTGACGTCGGCGGTGACTTGCAAGGTGCAGTCGCCGGTTTGCGCCAGGTTCAGGTGTTCCGGGCGAATGCCCAGGGTCACCGGGCTGCCGACGCTCAGGCTGACACTGCTTAACGGCAGGGTGATGCGGGTACCGGCATCCAGCTGCACTTCGCAATTCTGGCTTTCGACTCGGGTCACTCGGCCCTTGAGGAACCCCATTTTCGGCGTGCCAAGGAACCCCGCAACAAACAGGTTGGCCGGCTGGTGATACAAGTCCAGCGGCGAGCCGACCTGTTCGATTTTGCCGCCATTGAGTACCACGACTTTGTCGGCCATGGTCATCGCCTCGACCTGGTCGTGGGTCACGTAGATCATGGTGGCTTTCAGTTCTTTGTGCAGGCGCAACAGCTCCAGGCGCATCTGCACTCGCAGGGCGGCGTCGAGGTTGGACAACGGTTCGTCGAACAGGAAGATTTTCGGGTTGCGCACAATCGCCCGGCCGATCGCCACGCGCTGACGCTGGCCGCCGGACAGCTGTTTTGGTTTGCGTTCAAGCATCGGCCCGAGTTCGAGAATACGCGCCGCTTCGCCGACTTTCTTCTCGACTTCGGCTTTCGGGACACCGGCCAGGTCGAGGGCGAACGACATGTTCTTTTTCACGGTCATGTGCGGGTACAGGGCGTAGGTCTGGAACACCATGGCCAGGTCACGCTTGGCCGGGCTGACTTCGGTGATGTCGCGGCCATCGAGTTCGATGGTGCCGCCGCTGACTTCTTCGAGGCCGGCGATCAGCCGCAGCAGGGTGGACTTGCCACAGCCCGACGGGCCGACGAAGACCACGAATTCCTTGTCGTTCACTTCCAGGTCGATGCCCTTGATGATGGAAAAGCCTTCGAAGCCTTTTTGCAGATTCTTGATTTTCAGGTTGGCCATGGTGATGGGCCTCCGCTTTTAGTTATTCAGTTGAACTGCGCTGCCTGGAGATCAAAAGATCGCAGGCTGCGCCAGCTCCTACAGGGATCGCGTTGGGTCAGCGATATCGCATGGGCCGTGGGGCTCTTTGTAGGAGCTGCCGAAGGCTGCGATCTTTTGATTCATTTCACGGCACCAAACGACAGGCCGCGGACCAGTTGTTTCTGGCTGATCCAGCCGAAGATCAGGATCGGTGCGCAGGCCAGCGTCGACACGGCCGACAACTTGGCCCAGAACAGGCCTTCGGGGCTTGAGTACGAGGCGATCAACGCGGTCAGCGGCGCGGCTTTCGATGAGGTCAGGTTCAAGGACCAGAACGCTTCGTTCCAGCACAGGATCAGCGACAGCAGCACCGTGGAAGCCAGGCCACCCTTGGCAATCGGCAGCAGCACCCGGACCATTTCCTGCCAGAGGGTGGCGCCGTCGAGGCGTGCGGCTTCGAGGATGTCTTTCGGGATGTCCTTGAAGTAGGTGTAAATCATCCAGACCACGATCGGCAGGTTGATCAGCGTGTAGATGGTGATCAAGGCAATGCGCGTATCGAGCAGGCCGAAGCTCTTGGCCAGCAGGTAGATCGGCATCAGCACGCCCACCGGCGGTAGCATTTTGGTGGAGAGCATCCACAGCAGCGTGCCTTTGGTGCGTTTGGTTTCGTAGAACGCCATCGAGTAGGCCGCCGGCACCGCGATCAGCAGGCAAAGGGCCGTGGCGCTGAAGGAAATCACCACCGAGTTCCAGGCGAAGCTGAAGTAGTCGCTGCGCTCGTTGATGTGCAGGTAGTTCTCCAGCGTCGGCGTGAAGATGAATTGCGGTGGCGTGGCGAACGCGTCGATTTCGGTTTTGAAACTGGTCAGCACCATCCAGAAGATCGGGAAGAAGATCAGGATCGCGATGGCCCAGGCCAGAGTGCCGAGCAGCAGGCTTTGCAGACGGCGGGATTGTTGGAGAGTCATGGCGCAGGCCTCAGGCTTTGTCTGTCAGGTTTTTGCCGATCATGCGCACCAGCACGATGGCCGCGACGTTGGCAATGACCACCGCGATCAAACCACCGGCGGACGCCATGCCGACATCGAACTGCACCAGCGCCTGGTTGTAGATCAGGTAGGCGAGGTTGGTCGAGGCGTAACCGGGGCCACCGTTGGTGGTGGTGAAGATTTCGGCAAATACCGAGAGCAGGAAGATGGTTTCGATCATCACCACCACCGCAATCGGCCGCGCCAGGTGCGGCAGGGTCAGGTGCCAGAAGATCGCGATCGGACCGGCACCGTCCAGGCGCGCGGCTTCTTTCTGTTCCTGGTCGAGGGACTGCATGGCGGTCATCAGGATCAGGATCGCGAAGGGCAGCCACTGCCACGACACAATGATGATGATCGACAGCAGTGGGTAGTGCGCCAGCCAGTCCACCGGTTGCGCGCCGAACAGCTTCCAGACGTAGGCGAGAATCCCCGACACCGGGTGGAAAATCAGGTTCTTCCAGATCAGCGCACCGACAGTCGGCATGATGAAGAACGGCGAGATCAGCATGACCCGCACGATGCCGCGACCGAGAAACTCACTGGCCTCAAGCAACGCACTGATCAACACGCCGAACACCACGCTGATCAGCAGCACACTGCCCACCAGCAACAAGGTGTTGGTGGCGCCGGGCAGGAAGCCCGAATCGGTCAGGAAGTAGGTGAAGTTTTCCAGCCCGACAAACTCGTTCTCGCCGGGGTTGAGCAGGTTGTAGCGGATCACTGAAAAGTAGAGGGTCATGCCCAGTGGCACGATCATCCACAGCAGCAACATGGCCACCGAAGGCGTGACGAGAAACCAGCCGGGATTGGCCAACCGGCTTTTACGCACCGGTTGGGGAACTTCCATATGAGCTTTGGCAGTTGAAATATTCATGTCGATAGAACCGATTGGGTGCATGAGCAAGGGCGCGGTGAATCCCTGTAGGAGCAAAGCTTGCTCGCGATGAACGATGACGCGGTTCATCTGACAGACCGCGGCGCGGCAATCGCGGGCAAGCCTTGCTCCTACAGGTAGTGCCGGGTTACTTGGGATAACCGGCGCGCTTCATCTCACGTTCGGTGGTTTGCTGGGCGGCGGCCAGGGCCTGGTCGACCGTGGTCTGGCCGATCAGTGCTGCCGAGAACGACTTGCCGACCTGCGTGCCGATGCCCTGGAACTCAGGGATGGTCACCAACTGGATGCCGATATACGGCACAGGCTTGAGGGTCGGTTTGCTCGGGTCCGCGGCTTTGAGCGACTCGAGAGTCACCTTGGCGAACGGCGCGGCGCTTATGTAAGCCTCGCTGTAGGTCGAGGCCCGCGTGCCTGGCGGCACGTTGGCGATGCCGTCTTTTTCCGCAACCAGCGCACCGTATTCCTTGGAAGTGGCCCAGGCACTGAAGGTCTTCGCTGCATCCTTGGCCTTGGAACTGGTCGGAATCGCCAGCGCCCAGGAATACAACCAGGCCGAGCCCTTGTCGGTGGTCTCGTGCGGCGAAAAGGTGAAGCCGACGTGGTCGCTGACCTTGCTTTGGGTCTTGTCGGTGACGAGCGAGCCGGCGACGCTGGCATCGACCCAGATTGCACACTTGCCGCTGTTGAACAGCGCCAGGTTTTCGTTGAAACCGTTGCTGGAAGCACCCGGCGGGCCCGAATCGGTCATGGTCTTGACGTAGAAATTCAGCGCGTTTTTCCACTCGGGGCCAGTGGTGAATTCCGGTTGCCACTTCTCATCGAACCAGCGCGCACCATAGGCGTTGGCCAGGGTGGTGATCAGCGCCATGTTCTCGCCCCAGCCAGCCTTGCCGCGCAGGCAGATGCCGTACTGTTCTTTATCCTTGTGGGTGAGTTTGCTGGCGAATTCGCCGATCTGGGTCCAGGTCGGGTGCTCGGGCATGGTCAGCCCGGCGTCCTTGAACAGGTCAGTCCGGTAATAAGTGATCGAGCTTTCCGCGTAGAACGGCAGGGCGTACAGCGAACCCTTGACCGACAGGCCTTCGCGCACCGATGGGAACACGTCGTCGAGGGCGTAGCTGGCCGGCAAGTCTTTCATCGGTTCCAGCCAACCCTTGGCGCCCCAGAGTGCCGCTTCGTACATGCCGATGGTCAGCACATCGAACTGCCCGCCCTGGGTCGCAATGTCGGTAGTCAGGCGTTGGCGCAGGACGTTTTCTTCGAGCACCACCCAATTGAGCTTGATGTCCGGGTGCTCGGCCTCGAAGGTTTTCGAGAGCTTTTGCATGCGGATCATGTCGCTGTTGTTGACGGTGGCGATGGTCAGGGTCTGAGCGCCGAGGCTGACGCTACTGAGGGTCATGCAGGTGAGGGCAAGCAGAGCTTTTACAGAAGGTTGCATCGTGCACTCCTTTTCTGCCCCCAGTGAGGGCAGAAGGACGGTTATTGTTTTTGTGTCTTCCTTGTGAGGGAAGAATCTGCACTGATTACAGCCTTCAATTGAGGATGTGACAAATCATCCGTAACACTTGAATCGATACTTTTTTGCACTGGGGTTTAGAGCGGGAAGTACGGGGTAGGGCTTTCTTGCGCTGATTCGCTATGGAATGCGTATAGGTTTTTAAAAACGCAAATCAAAAGATCGCAGCCTTCGGCAGCTCCTACATGGGATCGTATCTCCCTGTAGGAGCTGCCGAAGGCTGCGATCTTTTGATCTTTTAACGGCTAACCCACATTTTGTTCGGTCAACCGCTGCACCGCCAACCGCCGGTAGTGGGACGGCGTCATTCCCTTGAGCTGCTGGAACCGCCGGTTGAAATTGGAAATGTTGTTGAAGCCGGACTCGAAACACACATCGGTCACCGGTTTGTCGCCATCGGCCAGCAGTTCGCAGGACTTGCTGATCCGTAGGCGATTGACGAATTCGATAAAGCAGCGCCCGGTGGCCTGCTTGAACACCCGGCTGAAATACGTTGGCTTCATCCCCAGGTGCTCGGCGACTTCTTCCAGCGGCAGTTCCCGGGCGTAATGGGCAAAAATGTAATCCACTGCCCGGTTGGTGCGATCAACGTTATGTTCATCCGCCAGTTGCGGCGTCGAGGCACCGGACAGCAACTGATAGTCATCAGACGCCGCCAGCACCTCCAACAAAATGAAAAAGTGCCCGAGCCGGGTCACGCCTTTGGTATCGGCGATGCGCTGCATCAGTGTCATGGCCTGGCGGATGGTGCGCTTGCAGCGAAACTCGATACCGTACTGCGCACGCTCCAGCAGTGGCGACAACGTCTTGAGCTCGGCGAACACCAGATGGCCGCTGTCGAACAGTTCATCGGTGAAGTTGACCAGCATGTCGCGCTTGGGCACCACTTCGTCCTCGGCCACCTGGCTGATCCAGTTGTGCGGCAGGTTGGGACCGGTGAGGAATAGCGATTCGGGGTAGAAGTTGCCGATGTAGTCGCCGATGAAGACCTTGCCGGAGCTGGCGACGATCAGGTGCAACTCGTATTCCTTGTGGAAATGCCAGCGCACCAATGGGCAGGGAAACCCGTGCTGGCGATAGATGATGGACAACCCGTTGTGGTCGTCCATCAACTCGTAGGAAGGATCGGTGATTCTGGCTGATCGGCTCATGGCAGGCGCTTTTATTGTTATCGCGCCCTGATGATGCCTCTTTCCGGGACGCTAACGCCAGCAGCCTGTCAGTCGCCCTGCAGAGGCGCCTTGATGCTGTTGACGCCCCGGCAGTACCGACGATCTCTGCCTCGTCGAAAAAGTCGCTGCCGATGATGCGGCAGCCGCTGACCCAAACGTGAAAAAATCAACGCCTGGGCAAAGCGTAGAAGCCGGTAGCGGATTTTTATAAGGCCTGAAACATATGTATAAACATAGCCTTATACCAGTAACTTAATGCCTGATATCACCCGCGAGAATCGGCAACAGACGACTCGCCATGGCGATTTTTTGCCTCGATCCATTGGGCCATGTACTGCGTACTTTTATGCGCGTGATGACGAAGCATCGCGCCGGTGAAGTTGTCTCGACGGCGTTGCGCCAGGTCGCGACGGCAGATTTGCAGGCGCTCGATCAAAGCCGGGCCGTGTTCTGACTGGCTGTATTGGGCGGCGAGTAAGCGGTCGCCATGCCCTTGGGCCTGGGCCCAGAGCGATGGGTCCTGATAAAGCGCAACGGCAGCGGCGGCCAGTGCTGCGGCGGATTCGCCAATATCGCCCGGCCAGGGCAGGCCATCGCTCATGCCTTCGGCACCGATGGGGGTGGTGACGGTCGGCGTGCCGCACAGCATGGCGTCGACGATCTTGCCTTTGATCCCTGCGCCAAAACGCAAAGGTGCGAGACAGATTCGCGCTGCCGACATCACCTGCAGCGCGTCTTCAGCCCAGTTCATGATGTGAAAACCCTGCGCCGCATTATGCAGTGCCGTGGCCTTGGGCGGGGTGTAGGCGCCATAAAGATGCAACTGCGCACCGGGCAATTGTTGACGAATCAACGGCCAGACCGCGGTTTTCATCCAGAGGACCGCGTCCCAGTTCGGCGCATGGCGGAAGTTGCCAATGCTGAGAAAGTGCGCACGATCTTCAAAGGCCTTATGGGACGTCAGGGGCATCTTCGGCATCAAGGGGCACAAATGCAGCAAGTCCCGAGGGAGCTTGAACTGCGCCACCAGCAACTCGATTTCAACCGGCGATATCATCAGGTTCAGGTCGCAGCGATACAGCGCAGCAATTTCGCGTTTTGCCAGGTCAGTGCCGGCCATCAGCTCGAACTCTTCGCGCAAGGCCGGGGCAAACAGGTCGCTGAAATCGTTCTCATCGGCGCTGGTCTTCAAGCGGTCCTTGAGGCGCTGGTGCCGTGCGTGCCGCAGGCTTTGAAGGTCGGAAGTCTCAAGCACTCGCAGGGCGTCGGGGCAGTGCTTCTCCACGCGCCAACCGAATTGCTCCTCCATCATGAACTGATCGAACAGCACGATATCCGGGGCCAGGTCGCTGATGAACGTATCGAAACTGCTGTTATTCAGCTCGATCGGGCATTCGCGAATGCCCAGCGCTGCGAGGTCGGCCTTGTGTTCGCCGACCCCGGCCGGGCTGCTGAAGGTGACGTCCCAGCCTTCGTGCAAAAACGTCTCGAGAATCTGCATGACATGCCCGCTGGCCGCTGAAGAACGGGGTTCGGGCCAGACGTAACCAATGACCAGGACTTTGGTTGCGTGGGACGGGGTCATCGGTATTCCTTGAGGCGGCTGATCGGGCAGGGGCGCAATTAAACCACAGCAAGATTGGCTTTGAACGCAGAGCCGCGGCGTCAGGCAGCGATAATGAATGACCGGCAAGCGTTAATGAAACACGACCACCCTGCAGGGCAAAGCGTTGGGATTGTCGTGTTTTATTTATTGAGCCTGTGTACTGGCAGTGTTTGGCAAAACGCCTCATCGGCAGGTGGTGCCTGAGTCGGATACGTATTCGGGAGTACCCTGACCATGGTCGTTTCGAAACGGCCGTCCGGGAACCCGTGTCAGGCCTGGCAGGTCAGCGCCCGATCAAGCTGAAATGCTCACATTGCGCTGGTTTGTGCCACGTTTACCGCCTCAGGCCAGCATGCCCTTGACCTTGTCCCGCAACTGATCAATGGAGAACGGCTTGCCGATGACCTGCATGCCGGCCGGTACGTCGATACTTTCGGCATAGCCGCTGGCAAACAGGATCGGCAGCTCCGGGCGCAGCATCCGCGCCTGGGTGGCCAGTTCCCGACCGTCCATCACTGGCAAGCCGACGTCCGTCATCATCAGGTCGATGTACTGGTCTTCGTCATTGAGAAACTCCAGGGCCTTCTCGCTGCCATCCGCTTCCAGAACCTTGAATTCGAGTTCCTCCAGCACATCGACGATCAGCATGCGTACGATGGCATCGTCTTCGACGACAAGAATGATGGATGCTTCAGAAGACATAGTGGTAGCTCTCAAGGGTGAATTCCAGGGGCGGCGGGCGATCGAAATTACCGGTCTCTTGCTTGAGTAAATGCCGCCCCCGACAAGTTTCCGACCCGATACAAAAAACAATAGCTGTATAAGTCTGGCAAGGATAACGCGCGGCATTGACCAAGAGCAGTTAATTGAAGGAATTTGCTGGCAAACCTGTCAGAAAATTAGATCCGCGTGGCCGTTTTGGGGCAAACTCCTTGGTTTTCAACAGTTCGACAAGGCCTACCCAATGACCTCTGCGTCTTCGGTTGATGAGCAACGATTTCGTAAACTCTTGAGCCGCAACGTCAGCTTGCCGCTGGGGGTGGGCGTGATCAGCGCGGTTTTCTTTGTGGCGTTGATCACTTATCTGTTATCCGTCATCCAGTGGGTCCAGCACACCGACCGGGTGATCAATAACGCCAATGAAGCGGTGAAGCTGACCGTCGATCTGGAAACCGGCATGCGTGGCTTCCTGCTCAGTGGCGACGAGCACTTTCTGGATCCCTACGAAACGGCCAGGCCGAGAATCGCGGTGGCCCTCAATACCTTGCTCGAACTGACGGCTGATAACCCGGTGCAAACCGATCGTTTGCATAGGCTTCAGGCCTTGCAAACCGAGTGGGCCACCTACGCACAATCGATGATCGATTTGCAACGAGCCAGTGGCGATTACCGCGCCGCGGTCAAGGCCGGGCGCGGCAAGCGCCTGACTGATGAGATCCGTAATCAGTTTCAAGATGTGATCGACATGGAGCAGCAGTTGCGCACCACGCGCAACGAAGACGTGCGCCGCACCACGATCTGGAGCATCACCCTGTACCTGCTGTTCGTGGCCGGTATCAGCGGGTTGCTGGCTTATGTCGGCCGGCGTGACTTGCTCAATCTATCCGAGAGCTACGGTGCCAACCTCGCAGCGCAAAAAGCCAGTGCCGCACGTCTGGAGCAGCAAGCCTGGTTGCGCAATGGCCAGACCGAACTGGCCGAGCAGGTGTTGGGGCAACTGAGCCTTAACTTGTTGGGCCGCAATATTCTGAAGTTCTGCGCGCAGTACCTGGGTACTGCCGTGGCGGCCATTTACGTGCGTGAAGAACATGGCGGCCTCAAGCGCGTGGCTGCTTATGGCATTTCTCGCGAGCAGGAAGAGCAGGGGCAGTCGATCTACGACGGCGAAGGCATTGTTGGTCAAGCGGTGCAACAGGCACGTCTGATTCGCCTGGATGCCGTACCTGACGATTACTTCAAAGTCAGCTCTGGCCTGGGCGAAGGCTTGCCGCGCAGTGTGCTGGTGGTGCCGACCAGCGACGATGAGCGGATCAATGGGGTGATCGAACTCGGCTTCCTGCGCCCGTTGAACGATCGTGACATCGAATTGCTCGAACTGATTGCCGGCAACATCGGTACCTCGATCGAAGCCGCGCGCTATCGCCAGCGTTTGCAGGAAGTACTCGTCGAAACCCAGCAGCTTAACGAAGAGCTCCAGGTTCAGCAGGAAGAACTCAAGACCGCCAATGAGGAGCTGGAAGAGCAATCGAGGATTCTCAAGGAGTCCCAGGCGCACCTGGAAACCCAGCAGGTGGAACTGGAGCAGACCAACGAACAGCTCGCCGAGCAGGCGCAGATCCTGGCCGATCAACGCGACGCCATGGACCAGAAGAACACCGAGCTCAATCAAGCCCAGACTCAACTGCAAGATCGCGCCGAAGAACTGCAGCGCTCCAGCAAGTACAAGTCCGAATTCCTCGCCAACATGTCCCACGAACTGCGCACGCCGCTGAACAGTTCGTTGATCCTGGCCAAGTTGCTGGCGGAAAACCCTCAGGAAAACCTCAGTGCCGAACAGGTCAAGTTCGCCGAGTCGATCTATTCGGCCGGCAATGATTTGCTCAACCTGATCAATGACATCCTCGACATTTCCAAAGTCGAAGCCGGCAAGCTGGAAATGCGCCCGGAAAACACCAGCGTCACCCGTCTGGTGGATGGTTTGCGCGGGATGTTCGAGCCAATGGCCACGAACAAGAAGCTGGATTTCCAGATCGAGTTGCAGGCGGGCGCGCCGATGATGATCTTCACCGACCGCCAGCGTCTGGAGCAGGTGATCAAAAACCTGCTGTCCAACGCGGTCAAGTTCACCGAGAAAGGCAGCGTCAGCCTGACCGTTGTCAGTCAGCCGGGCGAGGGCATTGCCTTTATCGTTCGTGATTCCGGGATCGGCATCGCGGTGGATCACCAGGAAAGCATTTTCGAAGCCTTCCGCCAGGCCGATGGCACCACCAACCGGCGCTACGGCGGCACCGGGTTAGGCCTGTCGATTTCCCGGGACCTGGCGAATCTGCTGGGTGGCTCGATCAGCGTCAGCAGCGAACTGGGGCAGGGCAGTGCGTTCACCCTGGTGTTGCCACTGCAGTACGTCGAGCCGGGTGATGAGCCGGTCGAACCGATGCGGGTCACTCCGGTTGCTTATTCGCCGAGCGCCCCGGTTGCCGCGCGGGTGCCGCTGATTGCCGAAGTCGACATCCCGCGCTTCGACGATGATCGCGCCAAGGCGCCGTTCGCCACACGTTGCATTCTGGTGGTGGAAGATGAAGCGAATTTTGCGCATATCCTCTATGACCTGGCCCACGAACTCGGGTATCAGTGCCTGGTGGCCCACGGCGCTGACGAAGGCTACGACCTGGCCAAAGAGTTTATCCCCGATGCCATTTTGCTGGACATGCGCCTGCCGGATCATTCCGGGCTGACCGTGTTGCAGCGCCTGAAGGAGCACGCTGAAACCCGTCACATTCCGGTTCACGTGATCTCGGTCGAAGACCGGGTCGAAGCCGCGATGCACATGGGCGCCATCGGCTATGCCGTCAAACCGACTACCCGCGAAGAGCTCAAGGACGTGTTCGCCCGCCTGGAAGCCAAGCTGACCCAGAAGGTCAAGCGGGTGCTGCTGGTGGAAGATGATGACTTGCAGCGCGACAGCATTGCCCGCCTGATCGGCGACGAAGACATCGAGATCACCGCCGTCGGCTTCGCCCAGGAAGCGCTGGACCTGCTACGCACGACGATTTTCGATTGCATGATCATCGACCTGAAACTGCCCGACATGCTCGGCAACGATCTGCTCAAGCGTATGTCTATCGAAGACATCTGCTCGTTCCCTCCGGTGATCGTCTATACCGGGCGCAACCTGACCCGGGACGAAGAGGCCGACCTGCGCAAGTATTCGCGTTCGATCATCATCAAGGGCGCGCGCTCGCCAGAGCGGCTTTTGGATGAGGTGACCCTCTTTCTGCACAAAGTCGAATCCCAGTTGTCCCATGAGCGGCAGAAGATGCTCAAGACCGCGCGCAGTCGCGACAAGGTCTTCGAGGGGCGCAAGGTACTGCTGGTGGACGACGATGTGCGCAACATCTTCGCCCTGACCAGTGCGCTGGAGCAAAAGGGTGCAGTCGTAGTGATCGGTCGAAATGGTCGTGAGGCGATTGAAAGATTGAATGAAGTCGAGGACATCGACCTGGTGCTGATGGACGTGATGATGCCGGAAATGGACGGTTTCGAGGCCACGACCTTGATCCGCCAGGACCCGCGCTGGCGCAAGCTGCCGATCATCGCGGTGACGGCCAAGGCCATGAAGGATGATCAGGAGCGCTGCCTGGCGGCAGGTTCCAACGATTACCTGGCCAAGCCTATCGACCTGGATCGCCTGTTCTCGCTGATTCGCGTCTGGTTACCGAAGATGGAACGCATTTAGTGGAAAGCTTTTAGTGGAAAAGAATACCGAAATCGAATTGCGGCTGCTGATCGAGGCGATCTACCTCAAGTACAGCTATGACTTTCGCGACTATTCCGGCGCTTCGATCAAGCGCCGGGTTGCACATGCGCTGAGTCAGTTTGAGTGCACCACCATCTCGGCGCTGCAGGAAAAAGTCCTGCACGATCCGACCGCATTCATGCAGTTGCTGCAATTGCTGACGATCCCGGTCAGTGAGATGTTCCGTGATCCTTCGCACTTCCTGGCGATCCGCAAGGAAGTGGTGCCGCTGCTCAAGACCTATCCGTCGATCAAGATCTGGATTGCCGGCTGCAGCACCGGCGAAGAGGTTTATTCGATGGCGATCCTGCTGCGCGAAGAAGGTTTGCTCGACCGCACGATCATCTATGCCACCGACATCAACCCTCGCTCCCTGGACAAAGCCAAACAGGGAATTTTCTCCATGGAGAACGTCCGCGCCTACACTGCTAATTACCAGCAGGCCGGTGGCCAGCGCTCATTTGCCGATTACTACACGGCGGCTTACGGCTATGCGATTTTCGACAAGAGCCTGTGTGAGAACGTGACCTTTGCCGATCACAGCCTGGCGACGGACAGTGTCTTTTCAGAAACTCAATTAGTTTCATGTCGCAATGTATTGATTTATTTCAATAAAAAGCTTCAGGATCGTGCCTTTGGGTTGTTCCACGAGTCGCTGTGTCATCGTGGTTTCCTGGTGTTGGGCAGCAAGGAAACTCCGGATTTTTCGGCATTCGGCAAGCAGTTCGAGCCCTTGGTCAAACACGAACGGATCTACCGCAAATCATGAACAGTGCAACTGATTTGCCTACCGTGGAGGCTATCGTGATCGGCGCTTCGGCCGGCGGAGTAGAGGCGTTGCTGAACCTCCTCAGCCCTCTGCGCAAAGGTTTTGCGCTGCCGATCATCGTGGTGCTGCATTTGCCTGACGAACGCCGCAGCCAACTGGCCGAAGTATTTGCCCGGCGAGTTTCGATGCCAGTGGTGGAGGCCGCTGACAAGACCTTGGTCGATCCCGGAACGCTCTATTTTGCAGCGCCCGGCTATCACCTCTCGGTGGAGCAGGACCGCAGTTTCTCGTTGAGCCTGGAGGACCGCGTGCACCATTCGCGGCCGGCCATCGATTACTTGTTCGAGTCTGCCGCCGACGCCTATGGACCCGCGTTGGCCGCCGTGTTGTTGACCGGTGCCAACCGCGATGGCGCCAGCGGCCTGGCCCAGGTCAAACACCGCGGGGGCCTGACCGTGGTGCAAGACCCGGACGAAGCCCAAGTCGCAACCATGCCCAAGGCTGCGCTGGATTTGCATCAACCCGACCACATTCTTACCATCCGCGGCATCGGCCGTCTGCTTGTCGAGCTGGAACGAATAGCATGCTGAGTAATATTCAAGCCAAACTGCTGATCGTCGATGATCTGCCGGAGAACCTGTTGGCCCTCGAAGCGCTGATCAGGCGCGAAGATCGCACTGTCTACAAGGCGCTGTCGGCTGACGAAGCGCTGTCGCTGCTGCTGCAGCACGAATTCGCGATTGCCATTCTCGACGTGCAGATGCCGGGCATGAATGGCTTTGAACTGGCCGAGTTGATGCGCGGCACGGAAAAGACCAAGAACATCCCGATCGTGTTCGTCAGTGCCGCCGGCCGTGAGTTGAACTACGCGTTCAAAGGCTACGAAAGCGGCGCTGTGGACTTCCTGCACAAGCCGCTGGATATCCACGCGGTCAAGAGCAAGGTCAATGTGTTCGTTGACTTGTATCGCCAGAGCAAGGCGATGAAGCAACAGGTCGAAGCCCTGGAGCAAAGCCGCCGCGAACAGGAAGCGCTGCTCAAGCAATTACAGAACACCCAGAACGAACTGGAGCAAGCCGTGCGCATGCGCGATGACTTCATGTCCATCGTTGCCCACGAGGTGCGCACGCCGCTCAATGGCCTGATCCTCGAAACCCAGTTGCGCAAGATGCACCTGGCCCGGGACAACGCCGCGGCGTTTACCCTGGACAAGATGCACGCCATGGTTGATCGCGATGAACGGCAGATCAAAAGCCTGATCCGGCTGATTGAAGACATGCTGGACGTGTCACGCATTCGCACCGGCAAACTGTCGATCCGACCGAGCCGCTTCGACCTGAAGAAGCTGGTGGGCGATCTGCTGCAAAACTTCGCGCCGCAATTCGATGCCGCCGAGTCAGCGGTGACGTTTACTGCCGATGAGTCGGTGGACGGTCGCTGGGATGAGTTCCGTATCGAGCAGGTGATCTCCAACTTGCTGACCAACGCCTTGCGTTATGGTGGCAAAGGCCCGATTGACGTGCGGGTGTACAGTCACGAAGGTCAGGCCCGGGTCGAGGTCCAGGATCGCGGTATTGGTATCAGTGAAGAGAACCAGAAGCGTATTTTTCAACAGTTCGAACGGGTTTCAGCCAAGACCGTTGTCGCGGGGCTTGGGCTTGGGCTATTTATTTCCGAGCAAATCGTTGCCGCCCATGGCGGATCCATCGTCGTCGAGAGCAAAATCAACGAAGGCGCCTTATTTCGCGTTTGTCTGCCGCTGTAGGAAAACAGCCAGATCAACGCAACCTCTGAACGACTCCACGGTCGTATCAGCAGCTATTGACCGAACAAAGGCTTCCCATGAGTGAAGATGCGCAAGATGTAGTACTCATCGTCGAGGATGACCCCTCGATCTTGATGGTGTTGTCTGCCTATCTGTCGGGTGAGGGTTATCGCGTGCTGCAGGCTGAAAACGGCGAGCAGGCGTTCGAAATCCTCGCGAGCAAACCGCACCTGGACATGATGATTACCGACTTCCGCCTGCCTGGCGGGATTTCCGGCGTGCAGATCGCCGAGCCTGCGGTGAAGTTGCGTCCGGAGCTCAAAGTGATTTTTATCAGCGGTTATCCGCAGGAAATCCGCGAGACCGACAGCCCGATCACCCGCAAGGCGCCGATTCTGGGCAAGCCTTTCGACCTGGATGTGCTGCAGGAACTCATGCAGGAAATGCTCTCTTAAGTGCACTCTGCCCCTGTAGGAGCTGCCGAAGGCTGCGATCTTTTGATCTTGCTGTTCAAAAACAAGATCAAAAGATCGCAGCCTTCGGCAGCTCCTACGCGAATGCCGTGCTTTAGATCCGGATCATTTCCCGTACCTTTGCTGTTAACAAATCGAAGGTGAACGGCTTGGTGATCATCTGCATGCCCGGGTCGAGGAAGCCACCGCGCACGGCGGCATGCTCGGCGTACCCGGTAATGAACAGCACCTTGAGATCCGGCCGGTACTGACGGCCGATTTCTGCCAGTTGTCGGCCGTTCATCCCTGGCAGGCCGACGTCGCTGATCAACAGATCGATTCGCTGGGCGGAGTCCAGAATCGGCACTGCACTGTTGGCATCCCCGGCCTCGAAAAACGCATAACCCAACTCGCTCAGCACCGTACTGACCAATACCCGAACCGCTGGATCGTCTTCGACAATCAGTACGGTCTCGCCGTCCTGAGCGAAAGGCGCTTGCTCGATGTCGACGAGGGGATCCTGCCCCAGGTCGCCGAGGTAGCGCGGCAGGTAAAGGTTAACGGTGGTGCCGTTGTCGACTTCGCTCTGGATAGTGACGTGGCCACGGGACTGTTTGCTGAAGCCATAAATCATCGACAACCCGAGGCCGGTGCCCTGGCCGATGGGTTTGGTCGTGAAAAACGGGTCAAACGCGCGATTGATGGTGCTTTGCGCCATTCCACAGCCAGTGTCGGTAACGCTCAGCACTACGTAATCCCCGGGCTGAAGGTTGCCGTGGGATTCAGTGAAGCCCGTATCCAGATGTTGATTGAAGGTCTTCACCAGCAGCTGGCCGCCGCCAGGCATCGCATCGCGGGCATTGAGTACCAGGTTGAGCAGGGCGCTTTCCAGCTGGTTGGGATCGGCTTCGGCCACCCACAGCTGTTCGCTCAGTTGCATGTCCAGGTGAATGCTTTCATTGATGCTGCGTTGCAGCAACTCGCCCATTGACGTCACCAGGGTGTTCATTACCACCGGTTTTGAATCCAGGGATTGGCGCCTGGAAAACGCCAGCAAACGGTGAGTCAGGCCGGCCGCGCGATTGGCTGAGGTCACGCCCAGATCGATCAGGCTGTCCAGGTCTTCGGTACGTCCACGGGCCAGGCGCCGGCGCAGCAACTCCAGGCTGCCGATGATGCCGGTCAGCATGTTGTTGAAGTCGTGGGCGATGCCGCCGGTCAACTGGCCAACGGCTTCCATTTTCTGCGACTGGCGCAGGGCTTCTTCGTTGTGCCGCAACTGCGCGGTGCGTTCCGCGACTTGTTGCTCGAGGGTTTCAAGGGTGGTTTGCAGTCGCAGTTCGCTCTGGCTCAAGTCGATCAGCCGGTCTCTGGCTTCGTACTGTCGTCGTCGCCCGCGCAGCGCAGTAGTGACCAGGCTGATCAGGGTCACCGGGTGGAAAGGGCGTTCGAGAAAGGTCACGTTACCCAGTTGCGGTCCAAGCCGTGAAGCGGGGTTCTGCTCGGGGCCGCCGTGGTGGGTTAACAACACGATCGGCAAATCCGACCACGCCGGTTGTTGCTCGATCAGCCCCAGCAGGGGGGCCAGATCACCACCCATTAACGCCTCGCAAGAGATCAGCAGCAGGCCTGCGCCGTATTCCAGCTCGCTGCACAGCTGCGTCAGGTCACGGCTGATGACACCGGCATAACCCGCTTCATTGAGCATCATCAGTGCAATCTGGCTGTCGCGACCCAGTGGCGCGAGGATAATCGCGCGCTCGGATGTCGCCGCCAGAGCCGTCACTGGTTGTCTTCCTCAAGCAGCGGCTTGCTTGCGCCCAAGTAGGTCGGTACACCACGCAACACACCTTGGAACGCGTCCAACGGTTCGCCGATGGTCATGCCGGTGCCGCTGATGCGGTACTCGCGAATGGTCGATTCGTGGCGGCCAGTACGCTTCTTGATGATCGAGATCGCCCGGCGCACCTTGCCCAGGGCTTCGAAGTAGCGCAACAGAATGACCGTGTCGGCCAGATAGGTGATATCGACCGGCGCCTGCATGTCCCCGACCAGACCATGCTGGGCGACGGTCATGAACGTCGCGACGCCTCGGCGATTGAGGTACAGCAACAGCTCGTGCATGTGCAGCACCAGGGCGTTTTCTTCCGGCATCGCGGCTTGGTAGCCATTAATGCTGTCGATCACCACGGTTTTGATCTCGCGCTCATCGACGCAACGACGCACCCGATGGGAAAACTCACCGGGGGACAATTCGGCGGCGTCCACTTGCTCGATCAGCAGATTGCCTGTGGCTTGCAAGGCCTTGAGGTCGATGCCCATGTTTTTCATGCGCTCGAACAGCAGGCCCAGCTCTTCGTCGAAGATAAACAGCGCGGCTTTTTCGCCGCGGGCAACAGCCGCTGCAGCGAAGATCATCGAGATCAGCGATTTGCCGGTACCGGCCGGGCCGAGGATCAACGTGCTGGAGCCTGTTTCGATGCCGCCGCCAAGCAGTGTGTCCATCTCCTTGATGCCGCTGGTCAATTGCCGGCGAATATAGCCACCCCGGTGTTCCGCGGCCACCAGGCGCGGAAACACATGGACTCCGTCGCCCATAATGGTGAAATCGTGAAAGCCGCCACGGTACTTCTGGCCACGGTATTTCACCACGCGAATACGACGGCGTTCGGCACCGTAGTTGGGCGTCAGTTCTTCCAGGCGAATCACCCCGTGGGCGACGCTGTGCACGGTTTTGTCGAGGGAATCGGTGGTCAGGTCATCGAGCAGCAGCACGGTGGCGTCATAACGCACGAAGTAGTGCTTGATGGCCAGGATCTGCCGTCGATAGCGCAGTGAACTCTGGGCCAGCAGGCGAATTTCGGAGAGGCTGTCGAGGACCACACGGGTCGGCTTGACCCGATCAACCACTTCGAAAATCTGTTTGGTGGCTTCGCCCAACTCCAGGTCTGAGGAATACAGCAAGCTCTGCTGGTGCTCGGCATTGAGCAGGCTCTCCGGTGGTGTCAGCTCAAAGATACGGATGTTCTCATCCAGTTCCCAACCGTGGGACAACGCGCCCTGGCGCAGTTCACGTTCGGTTTCTGACAGGGTGATGTACAACGTGCGCTCGCCGGCACGGGCACCGGCAAGGAGAAAATGCAACGCAACGGTGGTTTTGCCCGTTCCGGGTTCACCCTCAAGCAAAAACACGTGGCTGCGGGACAATCCGCCGGCCAGGATGTCATCCAGACCTTCAATGCCGGTGGCGGCTTTTGCACTGAACAACGCATTAGATGTAGACAAAAAATGCCCTCTCATGACCAGGGGAAGTGAGGCAGCAGGCCTGAAGTGCCTGAATTGACTGCCTGTTTCTCTTGACCCTTGGCCTGGGCGACGGTTCAACCTTTTGTATTCGACTGTTGTTTTTGCGTAAAAAATCAAAAGATCGCAGCCTTCGGCAGCTCCTACAGGGGCGGGATTCGACCGCTATAGGTGATACGACGCGATGGGCGTAGGAGCTGGCGAAGCCTGCGATCTTTTAGCGTCTTTGGAATCGCCGAAGGTCAGGATCAAAAGATCGCAGCCTTCGGCAGCTCCTACGGAGGCAGGATTCGACCGCTATAGGTGATAAGACGCGATGGGTGTAGGAGCTGGCGAAGCCTGCGATCTTTTAGCGTCTTTGGAATCGCCGAAGGTCAGGATCAAAAGATCGCAGCCTTCGGCAGCTCCTACAGGGGCAGGATTCGACCGCTATACCGAGATAAGACGCGATGGGTGTAGGAGCTGGCGAAGCCTGCGATCTTTTAGCGTCTTTGGAATCGCCGAAGGTCAGGATCAAAAGATCGCAGCCTTTGGCAGCTCCTACGGAGGCAGGATTCGACCGCTATAGGTGATACGACGCGATGGGCGTAGGAGCTGGCGAAGCCTGCGATCTTTTAGCGTCTTTGGAATCGCCGAAGGTCAGGATCAAAAGATCGCAGCCTTCGGCAGCTCCTACAGGGGCAGGATTCGACCGCTATAGGTGATAAGACGCGATGGGTGTAGGAGCTGGCGAAGCCTGCGATCTTTTAGCGTCTTTGGAATCGCCGAAGGTCAGGATCAAAAGATCGCAGCCTTCGGCAGCTCCTACGGAGGCGGGATTCGACCGCTATACCGAGATAAGACGCGATGGGCGTAGGCGCTGGCGAAGCCTGCGATCTTTTAGCGTCTTTGGAATCGCCGAAGGTCAGGATCAAAAGATCGCAGCCTTCGGCAGCTCCTACAGGGGCAGGATTCGACCGCTATAGGTGATACGACGCGATGGGCGTAGGAGCTGGCGAAGCCTGCGATCTTTTAGCGTCTTTGGAATCGCCGAAGGTCAGAATCAAAAGATCGCAGCCTTCGGCAGCTCCTACAGGGGCGGGATTCGACCGCTATACCGAGATAAGACGCGATGGGTGTAGGAGCTGGCGAAGCCTGCGATCTTTTAGCGTCTTTGGAATCGCCGAAGGTCAGAATCAAAAGATCGCAGCCTTCGGCAGCTCCTACAGGGGCGGGATTCGACCGCTATACCGAGATAAGACGCGATGGGTGTAGGAGCTGGCGAAGCCTGCGATCTTTTAGCGTCTTTGGAATCGCCGAAGGTCAGGATCAAAAGATCGCAGCCTTCGGCAGCTCCTACAGGGGCAGGATTCGACCGCTATACCGAGATAAGACGCGATGGGTGTAGGCGCTGGCGAAGCCTGCGATCTTTTAGCGTCTTTGGAATCGCCGAAGGTCAGGATCAAAAGATCGCAGCCTTCGGCAGCTCCTACGGAGGCAGGATTCGACCGCTATAGGTGATAAGACGCGATGGGTGTAGGAGCTGGCGAAGCCTGCGATCTTTTAGCGTCTTTGGAATCGCCGAAGGTCAGGATCAAAAGATCGCAGCCTTCGGCAGCTCCTACAGGGGCAGGATTCGACGGCTGTATGTGATACGACGCGGTCTTCTAAAGACCTTGCTGGAGCGCCGGGTCATCCGGATTCATTTGCTCAAGCTGTGCAAGAAGGATCTGCACGTTCTGCAACTGCCCGCTTTCCTTCCAGTAATTAATCAATAACACCCGGGCCTTGCGGTCCGCAGGATGGCGCTGGACGATTTCCTGTAACTGTTTCTGCGACGCTTCCAGCTCCTCCTCACCGTGCAGTGTGGTGGCCAGGTCGTAGCGGTAATCCTTGTTGTCCGGCTCCAGTTCAACCGCTTTGGAGAGGCCGAGCAGGGCGAATTCACTTTGTCCGTGATGCAGCAACCAGAGCCCGAGGGCATGTTGCAAGTAAGCGGCATCCGGCTGGGTCTGCAGCTGTTTGGCCAACAACTGCCGGGCGGCATCGCTCTGGCCTTGTTTGTCCAGCACTTCGATTTGCATGACCAGTGCCGGCAGGTTTCCGGGCTCAAGCTGCAAGGTACGCTCCAGCGCCTGTTGCGCCTCTTTTAATTCAGCGTTGTGCAGGTGCAGGCGTGCCAGTTGGTAATGCGTGTCGGCGCTTTCAGGTTCGTTCTTGAGGGCCTGCTCCCAGACATCGATGGCCTGCTGCAACGGCCCGAAATACAGCCCCAGGTCATCCGGCGACAGACCCAGCAGCGCATTGACGGCGGCCAAACGTACGGTTTGATCGCTGTCATCGAGCATTGGCCCCAGCAACAGGCTGCGTTGCCCGCTGGGGACCAGGCCGACAATGCTTTCGATCGCTGCCACGCGGACATCCGCCGAGGTGTTTTGCAAGTCGCTATCGGCCAGTTTCAAGGCTTGGGGGCTGGGGTAGTTCGCCAATTCGGCCAGCAGCCAGAGGCGGCGTTTGACCGACAAGTCAGGGCGGCCCAATTGCTGATAAAGAACCCGCGCCGCCCCCGGTTGCCCGGCGCGTGCCTTGGCCAGCGCTTCGCTATAGCCATGTTTGATCGCCTCCGACACCACCGGCGTGGTACTGCGCAGGAAAAACCAGGCGAGAGCAATGGCAAGCAGGATGCAGAGACTGACAAGCAGGTAGCGGCGGGACTGAGGCATGCAGGAATCCGGGGGCTGGCGAGCTTTTGTAAAGTTGTCAGCTTCGGTCAGGCCAGGCTTTGAGTCAAACCCTGGCTCAATTCAAAACGTACTCGATGGGTTCGAGGACTGGCGGCAAATCGGTTTGCCCCAACGCCGCCAGCACTTCGCGCTCCAGGGTGCGCAAAATCGCATTGCACGGCAAATCGTTCTCGTCAAAGCCGAACGGGTCTTCCAGATCGTCGCCGATTTCGTCGAGACCAAAAAAGGTGTAACTGACGATGGCAGTGAACACCGGCGTCAGCCAACCCAGCGGTTCGGCCATGGCAAATGGCAGCAGGATGCAAAACAGGTAAATGGTGCGGTGCAGCAACAGCGTGTAAGGGAAGGGCAGTGGCGTGCTTTTGATGCGCTCACAACCGGCCTGGACCTGGCTCAGGCTGACCAGCCGAGCCTCCAGTTGGGTGTAGCGCCAGTCGCTGATCCGTCCGAGTTCGGCGAGTTCCGAGAAACGGGCGCCGATGCGTTGCAACAGCGCGTCAGGAATGTTCGGGTGGCCGGGATCGATGGAGTCGTGAATCCAGGGGGCGATGGCGCGCGGTTCACTTTCAAGACGCAGGCGAGCGATCAGGCCATGGGCGAAGCCACAGAGTTCGCGCAATAGCAGCTCGCGTTCGTCCGCGTCCATCAACCCTAGGGTCTGGCGAATCAGCGAACGCACCTCAATGATCATTTGCCCCAGTTGCTTGCGACCTTCCCACCAACGGTCATAGCAGGCGTTGTTGCGAAAGCTCATGAAGATCGACAGCGACAACCCCAGCAGCGTAAACGGCGTGGCGTTGACCTTGGAGAAGGATTCCGGATGCCAGGTCTCGATCAGCACAATCACCGACGCGAGCAGCGTCACCAAAAGGCTGCGCAAGGCAATGCGCTTGGCAATCGAGCCTTTGAGGGAAAACAGGATGCCGATCAGGTTCGGCTTGGGACGCACGATCATGGGTAAGGCTTTATCAAGAGACGCTTTCGCAGCGTTTAAAGCCTAGGGGCCGGGCGCGTTTCTGTCCAATCGCCATGGCTGACAGGCTCATCGAGCGTATCTATCGCAAATGTCTGACTCATCGTTGAAATTGCCTGCAACACCCGGCGACTCTGAAACCTGTCGAGGCGCTGAAGCAGTGACTACGCTTGCTTTAGATGACTCGATGAGCACGCCCATGCAACCGTTGCTTCACTACTTCAAGATGCTGCTCAACCCAGGCTTCGGGGCGTTGCTGCTTGCCCTGAGAACCATCATCGCCGGATTATTGACCTTGTACCTGGCGTTCCTGTTCGACCTCGACCAGCCCAAGTGGTCGATCAGGCGGTGGATGCGGCTTAAAACAGCTTGCGCGCCGGGACCACGGCTACCGTCACCGTCATGGAAACCCGCCAGTCTGAAGATCACCGCTAATCCCTTGTAGGAGCGAAGCTTGCTCGCGAAAGCGGTGTGTCAGCCGACATCAATAGTGCTTGACCCAACGCTTTCGCGAGCAAGCTTCGTTCCTACAGGGGTTGGTGTATTCATCAGGTAACAAACACGGGGGTAGTGTTTTCACCAGGCAAAAAAAGCCCCGCGACCGAATGAGGCGCGGGGCAAAGAAATTGGTCGGTTGCGGCCAACCAAAGGAGCTCTTTAAAAACTTACTTGCTGGCGACCGTCTCCGGCGCCCAGCCACCGCCGAGGGCTTTGTAGATCGCGACGATGCCGCGATACAGATCGACTTCGGCCTGGGCCTGGGTATCTTCGGCCGCCAGACGCTCACGCTGGGCATCAAGCAGGACGAGGAAGTCCACGGTACCTTCGCGGTAGCGAATCTCTGCCAGGTCGGCAGCGGCGCGGCTCGATTCGCTCTGACGAATCAGTGAAATCAGGCGTTGCTGGCGTTTGCCATAATCGCTGAAGGCGTTTTCCGATTCTTCCAGGGCCAGCAGTACCTGTTGCTCGTAGGTCGCCAAAGCGCCTTCGGCATCGGCGTCGGCGCCGCGCAAACGGGCCCGAACACTGCCCAGGTCAAACGCCGCCCAGGTGATGCTTGGGCCCAGTGCCCAGGCATTGGCCGCCGAGGAACCGATCTGCGAGCCGCGCCCGGCGGTAAAGCCGAGGAAGCCGCTGAGGCTGACCCGTGGGAACAAATCGGCCTTGGCCACGCCGATACGGGCGGTGGCGGAAGCCAGTTTGCGTTCGGCACTGAGGATGTCCGGGCGACGTTGCAGCAGCTCACCCGGATCACCGATCGGCAGGGCCTTGGCGATGGCAGGCAAATCCTTGGGACTCAGGTCGACGGTCAGCTTGTCCGGACGTTCACCCAGCAGGGTAGCGATGCGGTTTTTCTGCCGAACCTGTTCCGCCTGCAGTTGCGGCACGCTGGCTTCGACGGAAGCCAGGCGCGCATCAGCGCGGACTACATCGAGCTGATCGCCGACGCCGGCATCACGCAGGCTGACGGTGATCTTGCTCGATTCCTGCTGGTTTTTCAGGTTGGCCAGGGCGATCTTTTCGCGCAATTGCGCACCGCGCAGTTGACCGTAGGCGTCCACCAGTTCGGCGATCATGGTGACTTGCAGTTGGTACAGATCGGCTTCCGCCGCTTGCTGCTCGGCGTTGGCCGATTCCAGGTTGCGCTGGATGCGGCCGAACAGATCGATCTCCCACGCCATGTCCAGGCCCAGATCGTAGCGTTCGCTATTGACCCGTTGGGTGGTCTGGCCAGGGATTTGTCCCTTGGCCAAATCGCTGCTGGCGCGGCTGGTGATGGTCGGCATGGCGTCATTGCTGACATCATCGCGAATCGCCCGGGCGGCTTTCCAGCGAGCGAAAGCGACCCGCAAATCACGGTTGCCGTCCAGCGATTGCGTCACCAACTGGTTGAGGGTCGGGTCTTCAAACTGTTGCCACCAGATGCCTTCGAAACGCGAGCGGTCGAAGTTCTTCTGACCGCTGGCGCCATCCGTGGCGGTCGTGATGTTGGCCGCCTCCGTGGCAGGGGTTTTATAGTCCGGGCCGACAGCACAGGCGCTCAGGGCCAGTACCAGCAAGCTCGGCAGGAAGGCTTTCAGGCTCATTGTTGCGACTCCAGTTGCTTTTGAAGATTCAGCGCCTTGGCCGCTTTGCGCGCTTCACCGCGTTCCACAAAGTTACGAATCAACACGTAGAACACCGGTGTCAGCAACAGACCGAAGAAGGTCACCCCGAGCATCCCGGAGAACACCGCCACGCCCATGGCATGACGCATTTCGGCACCGGCACCGCTGGAGAAAACCAGTGGCACAACACCCATGATGAACGCGAAGGAGGTCATCAGGATCGGCCGCAGACGCAGACGGCAAGCTTCGAGCACCGCCGCCAGAGGGCCCAGGCCTTCCTGCTGTTTATCCTTGGCGAACTCGACGATCAGAATCGCGTTCTTACAGGCAAGCCCCACCAGTACGATCAAACCAATCTGGGTGAAGATGTTGTTGTCGCCGCCCGAAGCAATGACACCGGTGATGGCCGACAGCAGGGTCATCGGTACGATCAGGATCACCGCCAGTGGCAGGCTCCAGCTTTCGTATTGAGCCGCGAGCACCAGGAACGCCAGCAGTACACAGAGCGGGAACACGAACAGCGCGGTGTTGCCGGACAGGATCTGCTGGTAGGTCAGGTCGGTCCATTCGTAGGTCATGCCGTTCGGAAGTTCATCCTTGAGCAGTTTCTCGATGGCCGCTTGAGCCTGGCCGGAACTGTAGCCTGGCGCTGCCGCACCGTTGATTTCTGCGGTGATAAAACCGTTGTAGTGCATCACGCGGTCCGGACCCGAGGTGTCGCTGACCTTGATGAAGGTCGCCAGCGGGATCATCTCGCCTTTGTTGTTGCGCACTTTCAACTGACCGATCTGGTCCGGCTCGAGGCGGAACTGTTGCTCAGCCTGAACGTTGACCTGGTAGGTACGACCGAAGCGGTTGAAGTCGTTGGCATACAGCGAACCCAGGTAGATCTGCAGGGTGTCGAAGATGTCGCTGACGGCCACGCCGTGGGTCTTGGCTTTTTCCCGGTCGATAGCGGCATCGACCTGCGGCACGTTCACGGTGTAGCTGGTGAACAGGGCCGCCAGTTCCGGCACGTTGTGGCTCTTGGTAATGATGTTCATGGTTTCTTTGTACAGCTCGTCGTAGCCCAGGTTGCCCCGGTCTTCGATCTGCAGGCGGAAACCACCGATGGTGCCCAGGCCTTGTACCGGCGGCGGCGGGAAGATTGCCATGTAGGCTTCTTCGATCCCGGCGAACTTGCCGTTCAATGCCCCGGCAATTGCACCGGCGGACATGCTCGGGTCTTTACGCTCGTCGAACGGTTTCAGGGTCACGAATACGATGCCGGCGTTCGGGCTGTTGGTGAAGCCGTTGATCGACAGGCCAGGGAAGGCCACCGCACTTTCCACGCCAGGCTGTTTCAGGGCCAGGTCGGACATGCGTTTGATCACGTCTTCGGTACGGTCCAGGCTCGAGGCATCCGGCAGTTGCGCGAAGGCCACCAGGTATTGCTTGTCCTGGCCGGGTACGAAACCGGTCGGGGTGTGGGCGAAACCGAAGAAGGTCAACACCATCAGGCCGGCGTACAAGAGCAGGGCGATACCGCTGCTGCGGATAACCCGGCCGACAGTGCCGACGTAGCCATGACTGGCCTTCACAAAGAAGCGGTTGAAAGGACGGAACAACCAGCCACCGAAGATCTTGTCGAGCACCTTGGAGAAGCGGTCTTTCGGCGCGTCATGGCTCTTGAGCAGTACCGCAGCCAGTGCTGGCGACAGGGTCAGCGAGTTGAAGGCCGAGATCACCGTCGAAATCGCAATGGTCAGGGCGAACTGTTTATAGAACTGCCCGGTCAACCCGGAGATAAATGCCGCCGGGATAAACACCGCACACAGTACCAGCGCTGTCGCGATGATCGGGCCGGTCACTTCACGCATGGCCCGCTTGGTGGCTTCGACCGGGGTCAGTCCCAGTTCTATGTTTCGCTCGACGTTCTCCACCACCACGATGGCGTCGTCCACCACGATACCGATGGCCAGCACCAATCCGAACAGTGACAAGGCGTTCAGCGAGAAGCCGAACAAGTGCATCACCGCAAACGTACCGATCAGCGAAACCGGCACCGCCACCAACGGAATGATCGAGGCGCGCCAGGTTTGCAGGAACAGGATCACCACCAACACAACGAGGATCAGTGCTTCGAAGAGGGTGTGAACCACCGCCTCGATGGAACCGCGCACGAAGATCGTCGGGTCATAGACGATGCTGAAGTCCATGCCTTCCGGGAAGCTCTTCTTCAGTTCGGCCATCTTGTCGCGAACTTCGTTGGAGATCTGGATCGCGTTGGAGCCTGGACGCTGGAAGATCGGGATCGCCACCGCCGGCTGGTTGTTCAGCAGTGAACGCAGGGCGTATTGGCTGGAACCGAGTTCAACGCGAGCGATGTCTTTGAGGCGAGTGATTTCACCGTTATCGCCTGCGCGAATGATGATGTTCTCGAACTCTTCCTCGGAGACCAGGCGGCCCTGAGTGTTAACCGACAACTGGAAGCTGGTGGCATTCGGTGCAGGAGGCGCTCCGAGAGCACCGGCGGCAACCTGACGGTTCTGCTCGCGAATGGCGTTGACCACATCGGTTGCAGTCAGGTTACGCGAAGCGGTTTTATTTGGATCGAGCCACACCCGAAGGGAGTAATCGCCCATACCAAACAGTTGCACATCACCGACACCGCCTAGACGCGCCAGCTCATCCTTGATGTTGAGCAAGGCGTAGTTGGACAGGTAGAGCATGTCGTAGCGTTTGTCCGGCGAGGTCAAGTGGACCACCATGGTCAGGTCCGGGGAGGCCTTGTCTACGGTGATACCAATGCGCGTCACTTCTTCGGGAAGCTTCGGCTCGGTCCGGGTTACGCGGTTCTGCACCTGCACCTGGGCGTTGTCCAGGTCAGTGCCCAGCGCAAAGGTGATGGTCAGGGTGATCTTGCCGTCAGCGGTGGACTGCGAGGACATGTACAGCATGTTCTCGACGCCGGTGATGGCTTGCTCCAGGGGAGCGGCCACGGTTTCACCGATGACTTTAGGGTTGGCACCCGGGAAGTTGGCGCGGACCACAACGGTCGGCGGAACCACTTCCGGGTATTCGCTGATTGGCAACTGGAACAGCGAGATGGCGCCGGCGATCAGGATCAGCAGCGAAAGTACCGCTGCAAAGATCGGCCGTGAAATGAAGAATTGGGAAAAATTCATCGCAGTTGTTGCTCCCTTAACCGCGTGGAGTCGCAGCAGCCAGTTTCACAACCGTACCCGGCGCGACCTTGGCAGGTGCGACTTGGGGCAGGTTGCTGGCTTCCAGCGCTTGTCGTTGTTGAGCCAGAGCGGCGAGGGTTTCCTTGGTGGCCATCGGGATCACTTCAGGGGTGACTGGCGAACCAGGGCGAACCCGTTGCAGACCCTTGACGATGACGGTGTCGTCCTTGTTCAGGCCGTTGCGCACGATGCGCAAGCCTTCGATTTTCGGACCCAGCTCGACCGCGCGGTACGCCGTTTTGTTGTCGGCATCCATCACCAGTACGAACTTTTTACCCAGGTCGGTACCGACTGCTTCGTCATTGATCAGCACGGCAGAGTAGGTGCCGCTGCCGACCAGTTTCAGACGTGCGTAAAGGCCAGGGGTGTAGGTGCCATCGGTATTGTCGAACACGGCGCGACCGCGAATGGTGCCGGTCTTCGGGTTGACCTGGTTGTCGACGAAGTTCATCACGCCCTGGTGCGGGTTGCCGTCTTCGTTGGACAGGCCGAGGTAAACCGGGGTCGTTGCGCCGCGTTTACCCTGGCGAGCGAGTTGGGTGTATTTGAGGAATACACGCTCGTCGGCGTCAAAGTAGGCGTAGACCTTATCGGTGGACACTACGCTGGTGAGCGCGGTGGTGTCGGCAGTCACCAGGTTGCCGGCGGTGATTTCCGCACGGCTGACGCGACCGCTGATTGGCGACGTTACGCGGGTGAAGCTCAGGTTCAGTTTGGCCAGGTCCAGTTGTGCCTGGAGGGCGCCGACGGCGGCGCGGGCTTCCTGGGAAGCGCTGGTGCGCGAGTCAGCCAGTTCGGCGGAGATCGCGTTGCTGGTGCGCAGGCGTTCACCGCGCTGGGCTTCGTTTTCACTGCGGGTGGCATTAGCGCGGGACTGGGCGACCAGAGCTTCGAGGCGGCGGACCTCAGCCTGGAATGGACGCGGGTCGATCTGGAACAGCAAGTCGCCTTTCTTGACCAATGCGCCTTCAGTGAAGGTCACTTCATCGATCTGGCCGGAGACCCGCGGACGAATTTCTACGGTTTCTGGCGCTTCGAGGCGCCCGGTGAATTCGTCCCACTCGTTGACGGGTTGTTCCAGCACCTTGGCCACGCTGACTTTCGCCGCTGGCATGCTGGCGGCAGTCTGAGGAGCCTTGCCGCAAGCGCTCATTACCACCACGGCCAATAAGGCCAACGGGAAGCGCAAATGTTTGAATGACTGTTCCATGGATGCATCCGCCAATGTATTGAGAATGGGCGGATGATGCTCGGAGGGGCTGTATCGCACGAATCGAATGAGGCAAAGGTAACTATCATTCGGAATGATATAAGACCGAGGCAAGCCCTCTAGCATGCACCTTTCGTTAGGGGGCTATCAATCTTGCTGATGACAATTCTGTGTTGCGGGAAGTGCAAAGGTCAGTAATGAGATCCAGGTGCGGCCTTCGCGGCCCGACTTGCCCGCGAAGAGGCCATCAGGCCCCAATACAAAATCAGGATCAGGCCAAACTGTCCGGGTCACCGAAGAACATCTGAATCCGCGACCTCAACCAGCGCTCACCCGGATCATTATCCTGCGACCCGCGCCACGCCATATGCAGTTCAAAAGTGCGCACTGGCAACGGTGGGTCTTCAGCCCGCACACCGCCGGCCGCGGTCAATGCTTCTGCGGTGTAGTCAGGCACGGTGGCGACAATATCAGTGCCGCTGATGAGTGTGCTCAGCCCGTTGAACTGCGGCACGGCGAGTACCACATGGCGTTTGCGCCCGAGCTTCTCGAGCTCTTCATCTATAAAGCCGCTCAGGTCACCGGCGAATGACACCAGCGCGTGTGGCCGCGCGCAGAAGTCGTCCAGGCTCAGTGGCCCCGGCACGCTGTCGGCGCGCAACAGCTTCGGCATACTGCGACGCAGTACTTTGCGCTTGGCGTTGGCCGGCAGGTCGGCGGTGTAGCTGACGCCGATTGAAATTTCGCCTGAGGCCAGCAGGGCCGGCATCAGGATGTAGTTGGCCCGACGCACCACCAGCACGATGCCCGGTGATTCGGCGCGCAGGCGTTTGAGCAGCATGGGCAGCAAAGCGAATTCGACATCGTCCGATAGGCCGATACGAAACACTGCAGTGCTGGTGGCCGGATCGAATTCCGCCGCACGACTGACCGCTGTGGAAATCGAATCCAGCGCCGGGGAGAGCAGGGCGAAGATTTCCACCGCGCGGGCAGAAGGCTCCATGCTGCGACCGGTGCGCACGAACAGAGGATCATCGAACAGCCCGCGCAGGCGCGAGAGCGCCGCACTGATGGCGGGTTGGCCGAGGAACAGCTTTTCCGCCGCGCGGGTCACGCTGCGTTCATGCATCAATGTTTCGAATACGATCAACAGGTTCAGGTCGACACGACGCAGGTCATTACGATTCATCTGGAGTCCTGGCAGAGTCAGCAAGCTTGACGTGAGCGACCATATGAGAACAATGGCCGGCATGAATCTTACGGGCAAAGGCTGCTACTCTGCACCGTGTAATTCAATTTTTACTTAAATGGCTGCTTCGGTTTTTACGGCATTTGGTGATGTCGCCGTCGCTGCGGAATCAATGACAGGCATGTCGACTATTAATAGCCACTGATGGTCTTGGGTAGAAAGCCCAGATAGAGTTCATGGCATTAGAGGTTACTTTGACGAGGTTTGCGATGTCCCGCACGATCCGTTTTCACAAGTTTGGTCCAGCCGAGGTGCTCAAATGCGAAGAGCATGCGGCCGCTCTCCCTGCACCAGGTGAAGTGCAGGTGCGCGTCGAGGCAATCGGCATCAGTTGGTACGACATTCTCTGGCGCCAGAACCTGGCCTCATCCCACGCTCGCCTGCCTTCAGGCCTTGGCCATGAAATGTCCGGCGTAGTGACGGCGGTTGGCGACGGTGTCGAAGACCTGGCAGTGGGTGACAAGGTCGCCAGCTTCCCGGCCGAGAGCCCTAACGATTATCCGGTCTACGGCGAACAGATCGTTCTGCCACGCTCGGCACTGACCCGTTACCCGGACGTGCTCAGCCCGATCGAAGCCAGCGTGCACTACACGCCGCTGCTGATTGCCTATTTTGCCTATGTCGATCTGGCACGGGTCAAACCAGGGCAGTTCGCCTTGGTGACCGACGCCAGCCATTGTGCAGGGCCATCCTTCGTACAGCTGGGTAAAGCCCTGGGTGTACGAGTGATCGCGGCGACCAAAACTGCAGAAGAACGCGAATACCTGCTATCCCTCGGGGCCGAGAAAGTCATCGTCACCGAAGAGCAGGATCTGCTGATGCAGATCAACAAAATCACCGATAACCGTGGCGTCGACGTTGTGTTCGATGGTCTCGGCGGGCCGCAGATGTCGCTGCTCGGTGATGTGCTGGCGCCTCGCGGCAGCCTGGTGCTCTACGGCTTGCAAGGTGGCAATCAAACGCCATTTCCGGCCTGTGCAGCGTTCCAGAAAAACATTCAGTTCTTCGTGCACTGTATCGGCAACTTCACCGGCAAGCCGGAGTTGGGCATCATTCAGGATCAGGTGGCGTTGCAACGAGCGTTGCGCGACATCAACCAGTTGACCGCCGACCGCGTGTTGCTGCCACTCAAGACTCGGGTCTTCCCGTTTGCCGAGTTTGTCGAAGCTCACCGCTACATGGACGAATGCCCATGCCGCGAACGGGTCGCCCTTCAGGTCGAGCCTGCGTAAACCCTCTCTAATAAGAGTCCGTACACCCACGGACTCTTATGCGTTAATCCACTCTTCAAATTTCTCCCATGCCCTCTGTGTCTGTTGCGCAGACGGCATCGTCGTTCCCGGTCGCCCCGTTTGACCGTTTCAGCAACTGAACCGGTTTTTGCTTTCGATCTGTATCTTCTAATCATCATATAAGCCCTGATAATTGAATGATTACTTTTATCTCAAGGAGCGGGTCATGAGTGCCCATTCGGCTGATAATTTCCGGCACCTATTCGCAATATATCGTGGGTTAGTCAGGTTTTGTCTAGTTGCCAATAACAGGCCTGTGTCTTCTTTCCTTATTTTCTGTAATCAATGTCTGTGGGACGTTGTCGGAAGTTTCCTAGGACATGGATTGAAACTTAAAGATCCTTGCCCTGTGTGGCTTTGCGAGGAGGTGGCTGCCGCCTGAGAATAGGCCGAGTACAAATATTTCAAATAATTACCCAAAACTTGAGTGCTAGCATTTAATGACAGGATCCAGCACTTCACACCGAGAATCGGTCGCGCAGTCTCTATCATCGCTTGCGTGGCATTGAACTTCCGAATACCAGGTAAAACACTGATGACGACAATCCATGATCAGGCAATGAACTATGTTTATCAGCAAGTACTACAAAGGCTGCTGAGTTTTTTCTCTCGGGCCGAGCGCACTGCATTGCAGCTGATGATTCAGCGTCTGGTGGTGGCAGCCGGTGGTATGGAGCGAGTCGGCGACTTCAAAGTGATGTCGATTCAGACCGGAACGCTGGACAGTTGCTACACCCTGGCGCTGCTGCGTGCCGCTCAACTGAGTATCGCCGGCCGTGCACCGGCGACCTTCCAGTTGCGCGTCGCCACCTTGCGCTTGAGCGGGACCGGTTCGACAGCGCTGGACAACATCCATCGAAGCAACACGGCATTGTTCCTCTACGATGATCCTCGGGTCGAACTGTTGATGGTGGATGACCGGGAAGTATTGCCATTCGACCACCTGGCACCGATCTCCGAGGCAGGGCGAGAGTCGAATCGGCTCAATTTATTGATGGTCGGCCATCGCCGGGGCTGGAACGACCCGCTTGATCTGTGGGATGACGGGTATCTGACAACGGCCGAGTTTTATGGGCAGATCGCTCGGTGGAACGGCGGAGTCGATGTGTTGATCAATAGCGAAAGCCCGCGCCAACAGAAGCAGTTTCTCGACGGATTGAGGCGTGCTGCACAAAAGGCGGGTCTCAGTACCTCGAACTACGGCATCACGGGGTTCGAGATGCTGTTTACCGTGCTCGATGACTTGGGCAGCGACTATTACCGTGAGTTCTACGCTGGCCATAAGCACGGCACTTGGCGCCCGGTCGGCCAATTCGAAGCCTGTCGCCGCACGACCAGCCTCGCCATTCACGACATGGTCGTCGGCAAGCTGGATGAGCGATGGCCTTTGCTCACAGAGTTTCTGGGCGTGCAGCCCGACGAAATGACGGTGCACCTGAGCGATAACGAATACGTCAACCCGCTGATTGCGGCGCACCTGCGTGGATTGCAGGCGAGCTTTGTGGCGGGTCACAGCTACGAAGCAGGATTAACCGAATACTTGCAGCGAGCCTTGGTGATGATGCGCCGCAAACTGGTGCCTGAACGTATTTGCGAACTGGCGCTGGAGTCGTTCGGTAACCCGGCAACCAGGGCCGAACAGCGCATGCTGGCGGCGGTCGAGGCACAGAAAACCCTAGGGCTGACTGAAGCCCAGCTGATATGCCTGCTTTTTGCGCCCTTTGTCAATCAAGGTGCCGGGCTGGAGCGCTTTCTGCGCAGTTGCCACCCCGGCATGCTCGTGGCCATGCCGGACTTGCACAAGGCAATGCAGGGGTATCAGGCGCCAGAACAGGTCGTGCAATGGATGATCGACGTCAGCGGGCTGCCGGTTGGCCTGATTGGCACGCTTTACAGCATGAGGCCGGTGGCAGTGGAGGATGGCAGCGTCGCTGACAGGCTGTCGGGCGAGGCAGGCATTTCAGTCGATGATGCGCAGAGCGATGGTGCCGCAATGATTGGCGAACGGTCAGCGGGGCATTGACGGTGCAAGAGCTGCCGTCTTCCACAGCCAGTCGCGTTCTCCACTTGCCTGGCAATGCGCAAGGCCATCACCCATGAAAGGGCCCAGAGAAACAGACTTTGCTTACCAGGCGGTTTACCGGTATCTGACTCACCTTATCAGCGGGCCGGACTGTGCCGCGCAAATTCGCCTGCCATCATTACGGCAGTTGGCGGTGCGCCTGAACGTGTCGATCTCGACCATTCAGTACGCGTATTCATTGCTGGAGAAGGAAGGGCGGGTCTACTCGGTAGCCAAGTCAGGCTATTACTCATTGCCGATGGCTTCGATGGGGCCTATGACCAGCGGCAATGATTTGCTTGAAACCGTCTATGCGTATGCAAGGCGTCCCGAAATGCTGGTGTTGAGCGCGGATGAGCCGGCCCTGTTGCAGCCCTTGGACAGTCCGTTGCTGATGCTGGAGCGAGAACTATTGCGCCAGTATCCACGTCAGCCGCCATTGGCAGGGCAACCCTGTGGTGAACTGGAACTGCGCACGGCACTCGCGGCGCGCTATACCTCGTCGCCGGCGCGTTGCTGGCATGCGGATGAGGTCTACATCGGTGCCGATCTGCGCGGGGTACTGGAAGTTCTAATCGCTGTGCTGTGTCTCAAGGACGCCACGGTGTTGGTCGAGTCGCCATGCGACTGGGTCATTCTGCGTTTGTTCGAGGCGGCGGATGTGCGGGTGATCGAGTTGCCGTTGCAGGCCAGTGGCGCATTGGATCTGGAGCAACTCAAGGACCTGCTGGAGACTGAGCCGGTGCGGCTGGTGATGCTTTCATCGGGACTGAGCATGCCGCGAGGCAGCCAGGTGCCGCACGGTAACCGGCAGTCGATTGCGCAACTGTTGGCGCGGCATGACAGCTGGGTGCTGGAAAACGACTGTTACGGTGACCTTGGTTTCGAGCCCGACGGCCCCAGGTTTCGCGACCTTCTGGATCCTGATCGGCTGATCGTGTTTTCCACCTTCGAGAAAATCATCGGGCCGGAAGCTCCTTACGGCTATCTGCTCTCACGGCAATTGGGTGAGGAACTGCAGCGGCATTTTTTGCTGCGCTCTTTTCGCCTGTCACCGATCCGCCAGAAAGCCATCGCACGCCTGTACAGTAATGGACGTATCGACCAGCATCTTCAAGTACTGCGGCGCTTGCTCAAGGATCGCCAGGTGCAAATGATCCAGTTATTGCGCGAGCGTTTGGGCGACGCCTTGCTGCCCATCGAGCCGCAGGGCGGTGCGACGATCTGGGCGCGTTCATTGCGCCGGGTCGATGTGCGCCGGGTGTTCCAGCGCTTGCTCAAACAGCAGGTTGTGATTGCACCGGGCGAGCTGTTCAGCCTCCAAGGTCTGCACGGGCAACACCTGCGCCTGAGCCATACGTTCAGCGGCGACCATGATCTGGGTGCCGCGATGGGATTGCTGGGGGATGCCTTGCGTCTGGAATCGATCGATTGAGCCGGGTAGAAAAACGTCCACCACCGCGCGGGATAGTTACCGTCGCGCTGCGGTCAAACTGCCAGTAAACTGCGAATCTATTCCTGAACCACTCTATTCCAGAGGTTTTGCATGACACTCAGTCCTTTTGCGGGCAAACCGGCACCGGCAGAATTGTTGGTCGACATCCCGCGACTGGTTACAGCCTATTACACCGGTCAGCCTGATGCCGCCATCTCTACCCAGCGCGTCGCTTTCGGCACGTCCGGTCACCGAGGCAGCTCGTTCGACTTGAGTTTCAACGAATGGCACGTTCTCGCAATTAGCCAGGCCATCTGCCTGTACCGTGAGGCCCAGGGCATTAACGGTCCACTGTTCGTCGGCATCGACACCCATGCGCTGTCGACCCCGGCCGGTGCCAGCGCGCTTGAAGTGCTGGCGGCCAATGGCGTCACCGTGATGATCGCCGAAGGTGACGAGTACACCCCGACCCCGGCCATTTCCCATGCGATTCTTTGCTACAACCGCGGCCGTACCTCGGGCCTGGCAGACGGCATCGTCATTACGCCGTCCCACAACCCGCCACAAAGCGGCGGCTACAAATACAACCCTACCAACGGTGGCCCGGCCGACACCCATATCACCAAGTGGATCGAAGCCAAGGCCAACGAACTGCTCGGCAACAAACTGGCCGGCGTCAAGCGCATCAGCTACGAGCAGGCGCTGAAGGCCGGCACCACCCATCGTCATGACTACCTCAACACCTATGTCGCTGACCTGATCAACGTGATCGATTTCGACGTCATTCGTGACGCCAGGCTGCATCTGGGTGTCGATCCGCTGGGCGGAGCAGGGGTGCGTTACTGGTCGGCGATTGCCGAGCATTACCGCCTCGACCTGGAAGTGGTCAATACCCAGGTCGATCCGACGTTCCGCTTCATGACCGTCGATTGGGACGGGCAGATCCGCATGGACCCGTCGTCTACTCACGCCATGCAAGGCTTGATCGGTCTGAAAGATCGCTTCGACGTGGCATTTGGCTGCGACCCGGATCACGACCGCCACGGCATCGTGACCCCGTCCGGCGGGCTGCTGGCGCCGAATAACTATTTGGCTGTGTCCATCGACTACCTGTTCCAGAACCGTGCGCAATGGCGTGCCGATGCTGGCGTGGGTAAAACCGTGGTCAGCAGCGGTCTGATTGATCGCGTGGCCAAGCGTCTGGGCCGTCGCCTGTACGAAGTGCCAGTCGGCTTCAAATGGTTTGCCGATGGTTTGTTCGATGGTTCACTGGGCTTCGGTGGCGAAGAAAGCGCCGGTGCTTCGTTCCTGCGCAAGGATGGCGGTGTCTGGAGCACCGACAAGGACGGCCTGATCCCGGCCCTGTTGGCGGCAGAAATGACCGCGCGCACCGGTCGCGACCCAAGCCAGGCTTATCGTGCACTGACCGATGAATTGGGCGAACCGTTCTCGGTGCGTGTCGATGCCAAGGCCAACCCTGAGCAGAAAGCGCTGCTGAGCAAGCTGTCACCGGATCAGGTCACCTCGACCCAACTGGCCGGCGAAGCGATCCAGAGCATCCTCAGCCATGCGCCGGGTAACGATCAGGCCATTGGCGGCTTGAAAGTCATGACCGAGAACGGCTGGTTTGCGGCGCGTCCGTCGGGCACTGAAGACATCTACAAGATCTACGCTGAAAGCTTTGTCAGCGACGAGCACCTCAAGCAGTTGGTGGCTGAGGCTCAGACCTTGGTGGATGGCGCTATTGCTGCGAAGTGATTGAGGGCCTCTTCGCGGGCAAGCCTCGCTCCTGCAGGTTGGGTATACGCCGAAAAATGGCGCATGACCTGTAGGAGCGAAGCTTGCCCGCGAAGGCGGCTACCTGAACACAGTAAATCTCGAATCAAACAAAAAAGGGCGACCGGAAGGTCGCCCATTTTTTTGCCCGGTATTTAGCCGATCAAGCCAGATCCACCAACACGATTTCACTGTCTTCAATCGCCGTCACCCGTAACACCTGCTCATCGGCAATCGCGACGCCGTCTCGAGCTTGTGCCTGCAAGCCATTGACTTCAATCACGCCTGTCGCTGGAACCAGGTACGCACGACGTCCGATATCCAGGTGATATTCCGCCGATTCCCCGGCTTTCAGATTCGCCGCCACTAACCGCGCATCAGCACGAATCCGCAGGCTTTGATCGTCGCCAGCCTTACCGCTGGCCAAGGTCACGAAACCTTCACGTTGACCTTTCGGGAACGGCTTGGCGCCCCACGACGGCGCTGAGCCGGCCTCGTTGGGGATGATCCAGATCTGGAAGATCCGGGTTTCGGTGGATTCCAGGTTGTACTCGCTGTGGGCGATCCCGGTGCCGGCGCTCATGACTTGAACGTCACCCGCTTCGGTACGGCCCTTGTTGCCCAGGTTGTCCTGGTGGGTAATCGCACCTTCACGCACATAGGTGATGATTTCCATGTCACGGTGCGGGTGCTGTGGAAAGCCTGTGCCCGCAGCGATCACGTCATCGTTCCAGACCCGCAGGTTGCCCCAGTTCATGCGTTTCGGGTCATGGTACTCGGCGAACGAAAAGTGGTGATGGGCATCCAACCAGCCATGGTGGGCGCCACCCAAGGTGTTGAAAGGTCTGAGTTCAAGCATGATCGTCTCCTGGAAAGGTTCGTCATGGCGCGGTACGCCTGAGCCACGAAACAAGAACCGGTGGTTGATGGCGTGCATCATCTATCAGGCGATAATCGATAAAAAGCGTAAAAAGTGCCTTAAAACAATCTAATAAATTGATGCTTGGCAGCCTCGAAATATTCTTATGCAGCCTTCACTTCATCGTATAAGCCAATGACCTGTAAGCATTTCACTAGAACTCAACGGCAAATGCAGACACCATAGCCCTCAACAGCCTCACACCCTGGAGTCCGTCCGCGTGCCGCAACACACCCCTGATCTTCCTCCCGAACTTCGCCCCTTGGCCGAGATGCCCTTGCTCAAGCGCCTGGCTGCGCGGTTTTTCGGTCACGGCTTGACTCGATTGCGCGCGCAACACCGTGCGTCCTGGCTGCACGGGCAAGCTGACGGTTTCCGCAGCGGTCACAGCGCCGGGGTGGATTACGGGTTCACGGAAGGCAAGCTCGAAGGGCTGGAAGAAGGCCGGCAGGTGTTACTGATCCGCGATTCGCGCTCCACCGAGCACCGGCCGCCGAATGCCGATGACAACTTGTTCGATGACTGGCGCCTGCCGTTGAGTGCCGAGATCAAGAAGGGCATGAGGGGCGACGTCGCGCGACTGCTGCCGGCGCATGCCCAGCCCAGCGTGGCGCAATGGAAGATGATTTTCAGCGATACGCCGTCGACCTCGGTGATTGCCGGGGCGGGCGCGGGCAAGTCGACGACGCTGGTGTTGCGCATTCTGTTGCTGACCCACTATCTGGGGTTTGAGCTCGGCTCGATGACTGTGGTGACCTTCACCCGTGAATCGCGCAAAGACTTCATCAATAAGCTGATCGAGCTGTTTGGGTTATGGGGGCGGGTGCTCAGCCTTAAAGAGGCGCGGGACCTGGTGCGCACCTTCCATTCTCGAATTCTGCCGATGGTCCGCAGCTTGCCGGGGTTCGAACGCCTGCAAGCTTTCGAAAACCTCAGCCATCGCCCGCAAAGCGGTGATGAGGAAGTGGACAGCAATCCGTTCGACCTACGAATTAACGATGCCCAGCGCCAGCAACTCAATGCCTGCTATCACGGCCTGTTTACTTCCAATGAGCGTTTCCGTGAACTGATCCAGCCGTTGTCCCGCCACGCCTTGCAACTCAAGGAACTGGAGCGTGACCACCCGGATGTGCAGAAGCGCATGGCAGTGACCGAACTGGCGTCCAAACGCGATGAAGAACTCTGCGATGCGATTGAAGACCTGTGGTTTCGCGCCGGTGCCTGGCCGATCAAGGGCATTGAGCCCAATCGTCAGACCTTCGATATCAACGGCTCGACGTTCCATTGTCATGGCTATATTCCGACATTGGATGCCTGGGTGGTGCTCGGTTTCGATCCCGGGAAAACCCTCAGGTCAGCCGCCCGAATGCCAGGCTGACTGTTCGGGCCGAGTGGGCAGTCAAGCGAACTCTGTTTCAAGCTTTCTGTCGTAAGCCATTGATATGGATTGATAGTTACGAGTCTTCAAGGCGTGTTCTGGCTTCGATTGCCGGTGACGCGAGCGCCGGTCCTGGCTTCGACTACAAGGTTAAGGGTGAGCTGGCTGGCGGGCCGCTGCTGGACTGTTTTGTCGCCGCTGCCGGGTTTATCGAGAACCTCGGCTTGGACGTTCCGGACGCCGTGGGCCGGATGAGTTTCGGCAAGGACGACCCTGACCGGTTTTTCTTCGAGGCCCTGAGTCTGTTCTGGCGGGCGCTGGAAGACCATTTGCTCGATCAAATGCCGCCGGTGATGACCTACAACCGGATGTTTGCCTTGTTCAGCGAGCAATCGCCGGAAAACCTCAAGTTGTTGAGCGATGAGCTGCTCCGGCCGCTGTCGCACTTGATGATCGACGAATTTCAAGACGTGTCGCCGCAAATTGTTTCATGGATTCGCGCCAGCCTGGCCGAGATCCGCAGCCGCGGCCCAGCCATGCACGTAGGGCGTGGCGCGCAACGTTCGTCGCTGCTTTGTGTGGGAGACGATTGGCAGTCCATCTATGGTTGGCGCGGTAGTTCGCCGACGTATTTCATGGAGTTCAACAAGGAATTCCCGTCACCGAGCACGACTCGGGTGATGCTCAGCGACAACTACCGCAGCCATCAGCACATCATTGATGCCGCCGAACACATCGTGCGCGCCGCACCGGCCATCCCTGGCAAGAAGGCCAAGGCCAGCGGCGAGCCGAAGGCATTGCAGCCGGTCAACGTGCTGGATCGCGACGATCAGGGCATGGCGCAGCGGTTGATGGAGCACTATAAACGCGGTGATTCAATCTTGATGCTTTATCGAAAAAGCATCGATAAGCTATTGATAGAAAAGCATATTCAGTCTGTAGTTAATATGGATTCTAGCTTGCCGTACGAAGCCCGCCGCCTTAAGCAACTGACCTATCACAGCGCCAAGGGGCTTCAGGCGGATGCGGTGTTCTTGCTGGGTGACTGCCAGCACCTGACCAGTTCGCCCTACAAGAACCAGGTATATCGCATGGCCGGGCTTGGCAAGGCTGGCGACAGCGAGCCGTATGACAGCGCCCAGAAAGACGAAATCCTGCGGCTGGCCTACGTCGGCATCACCCGGGCGGTGAGCCATTGCTACTGGTATGTCGATGGCCAGGAAGGCCAGGCGGTCAATATGCCCAGGGCGTCGGACAAGATTGGCAAGGGCAAGGCGTTCTTTGCGGATCACCGGCAAACCACCAAGTCCGCCTAAACCCCGAACCCCTGTGGGAGCGGGCTTGCTCGCGAAGGCGTCCTTTCAGTTGATGTTGATATCGACTGATACGACGCCTTCGCGAGCAAGCCCGCTCCCACATTGGATTTCAGTGTGTCGGGATAATGTACGCACCCACAAAAAAGCCCACATCATGTGGGCTTTTTGTCGGCTGTTAAATGCTCAGGCATAACTCCGAAGCGCCACCGGCGGAACAAAAGCCTCAAGCTCATCCTCCACCGCTTCAATTATTCGTTCTACATCCGCAGCATTCATCACCGTCGCGCAAGGAATGCCGGCAATGGCGATCATGGTTTCGCCACTGGCACGGTCAAAAAGACGGGCAATCATGCTGCCCGGTGCGTCCATGCTCGCCTCGAAACCCATGGGATGAAAATGCCAGCGCATCAGCTGGCAGGCGTTGGGAAAGGTAACTTTGCTGAATGCCCCTTTGTTCATGTGCTGCCCACCTTAGTCATCGAGCGCTTCCTTTAGCTCACGTTAGGGGGAAGAGCCGTCAATGGCTCAACCGGTGAATGCATTTAAAAGTAGCATCCAGATGTGAAAACCATGTGGATTTTTTCAGTCTGTTTGGCGATTGGTAGCGTTTTTTTGATATGGATCACGCGCGGCTCATTCATCGACAAAAGGCCATTATTGATTGGCCATTGAAGCCGGGGCCGAAGTTCGGCAAGCTCGACTTTTTTCGCCGAGCGCTTTATGCACGCCGTTGATGATGGTCCGCTGCAAACCCAGGCCACGGGCGAAACGGTCATGCGCTACCACCTGCGCTGGAAATACCGGGACCTGGAGGGCGTCATGGCCCTGTATCACCCGGATATTCAGTACAGCGACTTTTTCCAGAACCGCGTGATGGGGCTGCATGAGCTGCGCGAGTACGTACGCGATAGCATGCCGCGCAATCCCGATGAAGCGCTCGAACACTCGGATCGCATTCGGCTGGACGGGGATACGGCGTTTATTCAGTACCAGATGACCCTGCGCGGCAGCGATGGGTTGGTGTCGTTTCGTTCCAGCGAAGCCATCACCGTGCGCGATGGCCTGATCTGGCGGGTCAACGAGTACGCCTCCCTGGTGCGCGAACAACCCCCCAGCAAAACCAGCAGCAACCTGCGCCCGGCGGCCAGTCGGCTCGGCTTGTCGCCGCGACAACTGAGTTTCATGGCCGAAGACCTGCAGCAGTACTTCGAGCGCCGGCAACCTTATCTGGACCCCGAGCTCGATTTGCAGCGAGTGGCGAAGGAGTGTGGTTACAGCCGCAATCAGATTTCCTACCTGTTGAACCAGGTGCTGGGGCAAAGCTTCTACCGCTACGTCAATCAGGCGCGGTTGCAGCATCTGCTGGCTGCATTGGATAAGGCCACGCCGCCGCTGCGGGTCGATGAGCTGGCGTTTGCCGCCGGTTTCAACTCGCTGTCGGCGTTTTACAGCTGTTTCCGCCAGCACACCGGCCAGTCGCCCAAGGCCTACGTCAAACAAATTTCTTTGCGTGCACGCGCGCAAGACAGTCGCTGAGGTCACGCTCTAGGATCGACGCCATCGAAGTTTGAGTGGTGGAGTCTTGTTATGCCGGCGTGGCGCACGATCAGTTTATGGATGGATCAACTCGACGAGCCATTGCTGGCACGTCCAGCCCTGGAGCAGGACCTGGATGTCGACGTGGCCATCATTGGCGCTGGCTACACCGGGCTCTGGACCGCTTATTACCTCAAGCGCCTGGCCCCAGGACTTGAGATCGCCATCGTCGAGGCGCAAACCGCCGGGTTTGGTGCGTCGGGCCGCAATGGCGGCTGGCTAATGGGTAACCTGCTGGGCGAGGACCGTTTGCTCGCCGATCTGCCGGCCGAACAGCGCCGCGCCTCGTTTGATTTGTTGCACGGCATTCCCGATGAAGTTGAGATCGTCCTCAAACGCGAAGGCATTGACTGCGATTACCGCAAGGGCGGTGTGCTGTATTGTGCGGCGCGTTATCCCGAGCAGGAAGCCAGCCTGCGCAGTTATCTGGACAAACTCTACCGCCAGGGCCTGAGCGAAAACGATTACCGCTGGCTCAGCCCCGAGCAATTGGCGCAACAGATCAGAGTGGCCAAGCCTTATGGCGGTATCCATGCGCCACACGTAGCGACCATTCAGCCGGCAAAGTTGGTGCGAGGTCTGGCTCGAACGGTGGAGCGCATGGGCGTCAAGATCTATGAGAACAGCCCGGTCACCCAGTGGCAGTCCGGCAGCCTGCGTACGGCGAAAGTCCAGGTTCGCAGTCGCTGGATCGTGCCGGCGGTTGAAGGCTATTCGGTCACCCTGCCGCCCCTGGGCCGTTATCAGTTGCCGGTGCAGAGTCTGTTGGTGGCTACCGAGCCACTGTCCGCCGCCACGTGGGACGAAATCGGCCTGAGCCAGGGCCAGGCATTCAGCGAAAGCAGTCGGCAGGTCACTTACGGTCAGCGCACTGCCGACAATCGGCTGGTGTTCGGCGCGCGGGGTGGTTATCAGTTTGCCGGCAAATTGCGCCATGACTTCGACCTGACCAGCAGCGAAGTGGAGTTGCGGCGTTACCTGTTCGGCGAATTGTTCCCGCAGCTCAGGAACGTGCGCATCACCCACGCCTGGGGCGGCAACCTGGGCATGTCCCGACGCTTCAAGCCGCACATGCTCTGCGATCGGGGCCGCGGCATCGCCTTGTCCGGCGGTTATGGCGGGGAGGGCGTGGGTGCCAGCAACCTGGGCGGGCGAACCCTGGCTGATCTGATTCTGGAGCGCGACACCGAGCTGGTGCGCCAGCCCTGGGTCATCCCGCAGGGCGGCCTCGACGCCTTGAAAGCCTGGGAGCCGGAACCCTGCCGTTGGCTCGGCTACAACGCCATCATCCGCAGCTTCGTCCACGAAGACCAGACCCTGGCCAACCCGGCCACCGCACCTTGGCGACGCAAGCTGGCCAGCGGCGTGGCGGGGTTCATGGAAGGTTTCATGCAGTAGACAGCGCGCTCTTCATCTACAGGCTTCATTGACAGGTACTCCCATGAGCATCACGCAATTCAAGCAAACCGTAACCCTGAAACTGGACGAATCCAGCCCGGTGGCCGTGCCGTTGGGCACGCCCGTAGCCGTGGCCTCAACCACCAGCGTCGAGCGCGATGACGGCGTTGAAACCGGCGTCTGGGAGTGCACGCCCGGCCGCTGGCGGCGGCAGATCGTTGCCCGGGAGTTTTGTCACTTCATCCAGGGCCGCGGCACCTTCACCCCCGATGGCGGGGAAACCCTGCACCTGGAAGCTGGCGATGCACTGATGTTGCCGGCCAACAGTCTCGGTATCTGGGATATCCAGGAAACCGTGCGCAAGACTTACGTTTTGATTTTTTGATTTTGATCTTTTGATTGCCTGCCAGCCCAACAAAAAAGAAAACAACCCCAACAGGAATCGACTCATGATCCGAAAGACACTGACTCTGGTGCCCCTTGCACTCGTCGCGACCCTCAGCCACGCGGCCGAGACCGTGAAAATCTACAACTGGTCGGACTACATCGCCCCGGACACCACCAAGAACTTCCAGAAAGAAACCGGCATCGGCTTCAGCTACGACGTCTACGACAGCAACGAAACCCTCGACGGCAAGTTGATGACCGGCAAATCCGGTTACGACGTGGTGTTCCCGTCCAACCACTTCATGGCCCGGCAGATTCAGGGCGGGGCGCTGAAAAAACTCGACAAGAGTCAGTTGCCTAACTGGAAAAACCTCAACCCAGTGTTGCTCAGCGCAGTGCAGACCAACGATCCAGGCAACGAACATGGTTTCCCATACCTGTGGGGCAGTACCGGCATTGGTTACAACATCGTCAAGGTCAAAGCGGTATTGGGCGACAGCGCGCCGGTGGATTCCTGGGACTTGATCTTCAAGCCCGAAAACATGAAAAAGCTGCAAAAGTGCGGCGTGGCGATTCTCGACAATGGTCCGGAACTGCTGCCCGCCGCGCTGAACTACCTGGGATTGCCGCACCACAGTAAAAATCCGGAAGACTATAAAAAAGCCGAAGCTCTGCTGATGAAAGTCCGGCCGTATGTCAGCTATTTCCACTCATCCAAATACACCAGCGACCTGGCCAACGGCGATATCTGCGTGGCGGTCGGGTTCTCCGGCGACATCCTGCAAGCGGAAAATCGTGCCAAGGAAGCCAACAACGGCGTCGACATCGGTTACTCCATTCCCAAGGAAGGCGCCGCCATCTGGTTCGACATGGTCGCCATGCCCGCCGACGCCCCGGACGACAAGGCCGGCTATGCCTTCATGAACTACCTGCTGCGCCCGGACGTCATGGCCAGCATCAGCAATTACGTGCACTACGCCAATGGCAACGAACAGGCCGACAGCCTGATCGACCCGGCGATCAAGAACGACACCAAGGTCTATCCGAGCCCGGAGATGATGGGGAAATTGTTTGCGCTGGAAGCAATGCCGCTAAACATCGACCGGATTCGGACGCGGGTCTGGAACAAGATTCGGACCGGGAATTGATGAGGCATATTTTGTAGTTATTCGAGATTATCGAGTCTGATTGCGACGCTATAGACTCCAGGGCTCCCTTTTAGTGGATTAGGAGGCAATGGAATGCCTGTCTGTTCGAATGCTGGTCATCTGCGCATTGGTCGCTTCTCCGAGCCTGGACGTATTTACCTGATAACGGCTGTCGTTCACCAACGGCAGCCGTTTTTTGCCGATTGGTGTTTGGGCCGATTGGTCGTAAAGCAGCTGCGCGAGGCTGAAGCTGAAGGGGGTGCGGATTTTTTGACATGGGTTGTGATGCCCGATCATATGCACTGCCTGTTGCAGTTGAGGGGTAAAACATTGGCCGAGGTCATGTGCCGAATCAAATCCCGTAGCAGTTTGGCCGTTAATCAGGCGTTGGGGCGACGAGGGCGGCTGTGGCAGAAGGGCTATCACGATCGAGCGGTTCGAAGGGAGGAAGATGTGAAGGACCTTGCACGATACGTCGTTTGCAACCCCGTACGTGCAGGTCTGGTTACGCGTGTTCACGATTATCCGCTATGGGATGCGTGTTGGCTCTGATGTGTCGCATCGCCTGTTTTACGGCGGCTTCGTCCGAACGCGGCCCGTACCGGACGCAGCCTTCGGCAGCTGCTACAGGGGTTGTGCGCGCCGTGTTTGTGTAGCCGCTGGCGAAGGCTGCGTTCGAGCGCGCAGCGGTCGTAAAACCATTCACCTCGATACCAGCTGACAGAGGCGACTGCTTCGCAGCCGGACGCAGCCTTCGGCAGCTGCTACAGGGGTTGTGTGCGCCGTGCTGTGTAGCCGCTGGCGAAGGCTGCGTTCGAGCGCGCAGCGGTCGTAAAACCATTCACCTCGATACCAGCTGACAGAGGCGACTGCTTCGCAGCCGGACGCAGCCTTCGGCAGCTGCTACAGGGGTTGTGCGCGCCGTGCTTTGGGTCGCCCTGACGAAGTCGCCTAAACAAAGCGAGTACTCACCAAGTGTTTAATTAGTTGATGGCAATGCACTGGCACTCATATTAATAAGTCCAGCAAAGTGAGACGCTTTCGACAAAATGCAACTTACATCTATTTAATATTTAAATACCAAATTGTCTGACAATCATTTCAAAATGCCTCTCGGCAAACAATATTTCGACCCCGCATCCATTGTTTCCGGGCACTTGCCTGAGTGCACAAATTAGGCCTCAAAAAAGTAGTAGACGTTTGATTTCAAATTGTGTCAGGTTTCTTACGCCTTCATTGGGCGAGTGATTGGACGATCTCGCCAGAGATTGTCCCGTCGGACAAAAACTGTTCCATTGATTAACAAGGAAGTGTGTTTATGTCGAAAGTAAAAGCCAAAGCTGTTGATTCCGCCGAACTGGCCTTCCAGCCACTGCAAGCACTGGCCGCGCCGAGTTCTGCGTTCAACCAGATCGATAGCTTCAGCCATCAGTACGATCGTGGCGGCAACCTCACGGTCAATGGCAAACCCTCCTTCTCGGTGGATCAAGCCGCGACGCAACTGCTGCGCGATGGTGCTTCCTGGCACGATCTCAACGGCAGCGGCAAGATCGAACTGACTTACACCTTTCTGACGTCCCAGACCTCGAACTTCAGCGGTCTGGGTGTCACCGGTTTCAGTCAGTTCAGCGCCCTGCAAAAAGCCCAGGCCGTGCTCGCCATGCAATCCTGGGGCGATGTGGCCAATGTTACTTTTGCCGAAGCGTCCAAGGGTGGCGATGGCCACATGACTTTCGGTAACTACAGCGGCGGCCAGGAAGGTGCGGCGGCATTTGCGTTCCTGCCGGGCACGGAGCCGGGTTATGACGGTCAGTCCTGGTACCTGACTGGCAGTGGCTACAACGTCAACAAAACCCTGGGTTTGAGCAACTACGGGCGTCAAACCCTGACGCATGAAATTGGCCACACCCTGGGCCTGGCTCACCCTGGCGACTACAACGCCGGCGAAGGCAACCCGACCTATAACGACGCGTCCTACGGCCAGGACACCCGTGGCTACAGCCTCATGAGCTACTGGAGTGAAAGCAATACCAACCAGAACTTCAGCAAGGGCGGCGTCGAAGCATATTCGTCCGGCCCGCTGATGGACGATATCGCGGCCATTCAGAAGCTCTACGGCGCCAACATGGAAACCCGTACCGGTGACACCACCTACGGTTTCAACTCCAATGCGGGTCGTGACTTCCTGAGCGCCACCTCGTCGTCCGACAAGCTGGTGTTCTCGGTTTGGGATGCGGGTGGCAAGGACACCCTGGACTTCTCCGGTTTTACCCAAAACCAGAAGATCAACCTCAATGATGCCTCGTTCTCCGACGTTGGTGGCATGGTGGGCAACGTGTCCATCGCCAAGGGCGCGATTATCGAGAACGCCATTGGCGGTTCGGGCAATGACTTGCTGATCGGTAACAGCGTGGCCAACGAGCTGAAGGGCGGTGCCGGCAACGACATCCTCTACGGCGCGGGCGGTGCAGACAAGCTGTGGGGTGGTTCGGGTTCGGACACCTTCGTGTTTGCCGCCAGCACCGACTCCAAGCCAGGTGCGGCTGATCAGATCCTCGATTTTGTCAGTGGCCTGGACAAGATCGACCTGACCGGCATCACCAAAGGCGCAGGCCTGCACTTCGTGAATTCGTTCACGGGTGCGGCAGGCGATGCGGTGCTGACCTCCTCCGGTGGCAACAGCCTGTTGTCGGTGGACTTCTCCGGGCACGGCGTGGCTGACTTCCTGGTCAGCACCGTTGGTCAGGCAGCTACCACAGACATCGTGGCTTGATTCAAGGCAAAAGGAGCGCGGCGCCTGAGGCGCCGCGCTCTGTCCTTGCATCGTTGCCAGGTGTGAGTAAGGCTACACGCCGGAGTAAAACGTATTATGACCCATAACGCCTTTACCTACAGAGCAACCGCGTGGCTATTGGCGACGCTGATGATGTTTTTTGGAGATGTAGCCATGGCAAGCAGCCTGAAATTAGCGGACCCCTCGGAACTGGCAGGTCGTTGGCAGGCCACCCTCAACTCCCCGCAAGACGCCGCCGAATCCCAAGCGTTGCAGGACAAGCCGTCGAACGTCTGCGCCATCGAATTTGAACAACAGCAAACCCTGGGTCATGGTGCCGAATGCCTCAGTGCCTGGCTGGACGAACCGGCGATTGGCTGGTTCCCGGAACCGGACGGCATCTCGATTACCGGCAAAGAGGGTTCAAGAATTGTGTTCTTCAGCCTACAGCGTGAGGGGCTTTATAAAAGTGCTGTTCTGAAGTCAGGTCTGGTCATTACGCTCGTGCGCGCAGTGCAAGGAAAAAAATAGCTGACCCGATGCCAGGTGCCGAATATATAGCTCGCCAGTGCAGTTATAAGCAGCCTTTCATTAACCGTAACTCTCGATTGATTAAAAGAGTTGTTATGAATGTGTAAGCAGTAACGTGCGAAGAATGTCTCGACCCGTGTGCGGACAGATTAATAGAAATCTCGCCAACGAATGGCGAGGCATATCATCTCAGGAAAACTCAATGAAGATGGCGAACGCCCCAGGCACCGCACCGTTATTCAAGGCGCTGGGCGATTATAAAAGTATCCTGGTCAGCGTCGGTTGTTTTACCGCGTTGATTAACGTGCTGATGCTGGTTCCGTCTATTTACATGCTCCAGGTTTATGACCGAGTGCTGTCTTCGCAAAACGAAACAACCCTGGCCATGTTGTCATTGATGGTGGTGGGTTTCTTTGCCTTCATCGGCCTGCTGGAGATCGTGCGCAGTTTCATCGTTATCCGCATCGGCAGCCAACTGGAACGCCGCTTTAACCTGCGGGTCTATCAGGCGGCGTTCGAGCGCAACCTGTTTAAAGGCGAGGGCAACGCCGGGCAGTCGCTCGGGGATCTGACCCACATTCGCCAGTTCGTCACCGGCCCGGCATTGTTCGCCTTCTTCGATGCGCCGTGGTTCCCGGTATACCTGTTTGTGATTTTCCTGTTTAACGTCTGGCTGGGCGTGCTGGCCACTGCCGGTGCGGTGCTGCTGATCGGCCTGGCATTCCTTAACGAGGCCATGACCAAAAAGCCGTTGGGCGAAGCCGCGGGTTTTTCCCAACGGTCCAGCCAACTGGCCACCAGCCACTTGCATAACGCCGAAACCATTCAGGCCATGGGCATGCTCGGGGCCTTGCGCAAGCGCTGGTTCCAGGTGCATTCGCGCTTCCTGGGTTTGCAAAATCAGGCCAGCGACACCGGTGCAGTCATCAGCTCCGCGAGCAAGACCTTGCGCCTGTGCCTGCAATCGCTGGTGCTGGGCCTGGGCGCCTTGTTGGTGATCAAGGGCGAAATGACCGCCGGGATGATGATTGCCGGCTCCATTCTCATGGGCCGGGTCCTGAGCCCCATCGATCAACTGATCGCAGTGTGGAAACAATGGAGCGGCGCCAAACTCGCTTACCGCCGCCTCGACGCGTTGCTGCAAGCCTATCCACCCAGTGACGAAGCCATGGAGCTGCCGGCACCCAAAGGTCAGATCAGCTTTGAACAAGTCAGTGCCGGCCCTCCGGGCAAGCGTGCTGCCACGTTGCAGATGGTCAATTTCAGTCTGGGCGCAGGGGAAGTATTGGGTGTGCTCGGCGCCTCCGGGTCCGGTAAGTCGACTTTGGCCCGCGTGCTGGTCGGTGTCTGGCCGACCCTCGGCGGTACGGTGCGGCTTGACGGCGCGGACATCCATCGCTGGAACCGCGACGATCTCGGGCCGTACATCGGCTATCTGCCTCAGGACATCGAGCTGTTCAGCGGCAGCATCGCGGAAAACATCGCGCGGTTCCGTGAAGCAGACCCACAGAAAGTTGTTGAGGCCGCGCAACATGCCGGTGTCCACGAAATGATCCTGCGCATGCCCCAAGGGTACGACACCGTGCTGGGTGAAGACGGCAGCGGTTTGTCCGGCGGCCAGAAGCAGCGCGTGGCCCTGGCTCGTGCTCTGTACGGTGAACCGAGCCTGGTGGTGCTGGATGAACCCAACTCCAACCTCGACACCGTCGGTGAAGCGGCACTGGCCGGCGCCATCGCACACATGAAGGCCCGGGGCACCAGCGTGATTCTGGTGACTCACCGTTCCTCGGCCCTGGCCCAGGCCGACAAGTTGCTGGTACTCAACGAAGGGCGCCTGCAGGCGTTTGGCCCGAGTCACGATGTGCTGAAGGCACTGTCCGGGAACGCGTCTGCCAACCAGGAGCAGCAAAGAGACAAACCAGCGCAGGCACCCGGCGGGCTCAGCATGAGCCGGCAGTATCAGCCCACGACAAGGAATTCGGGTGTATGAGCAGCGCACGCATGAACACTGAAAACGAAGCGACGATGGAGCACGATTACGTCGCCGAGCGCCCTGAGCGCGACGCCAGATTCTTCGCCCACATGGGCTGGATTCTGGCGATCGTCGGTGCTGGCAGTTTCTTCACCTGGGCGAGCCTCGCCCCACTGGATCAAGGCATCCCGGTGCAAGGCACCGTGGTGGTGTCCGGCAAGCGCAAGGCGGTGCAATCGATGAGCCCCGGCGTCGTCAGCCGGATTCTGGTGCGCGAAGGCCAGATGGTGAAACTGGGTCAGCCGCTGTTCCAGCTCGACCAGACCCAAGTCGCGGCCGACGTCGATTCGCTGCAAGCGCAATACCGCATGGCCTGGGCCAGCGTGGCGCGTTGGGAGAGCGAACGGGACAACCTCAAACAGGTGAATTTCCCGGCCGAGTTAAGCAAGGATGCCGACCCACGACTGGCGCTGGTGCTTGAAGGCCAACGCCAATTGTTCAGCAGCCGCCGCGAAGCCTATTTCCGCGAGCAGGGCGGATTGCGCGCCAACATAGAAGGCGCCAGTGCGCAATTGGCCGGCATGCGCCGTGCGCGCACCGACCTGACGGCTCAGGCCAACTCCTTGCAACAGCAGTTGAGCAACCTTCAGCCCTTGGCGGACAACGGCTACATCCCGCGCAACCGGCTGATGGAATACCAGCGTCAACTGTCGCAGGTGCAGCAACAACTGGCCGAGAACACCGGTGAAAGCGGCCGGGTGGAGCAGGGCATCCTCGAAGCGAAGCTCAAGCTGCAACAGCACATCGAGGAGTACCAGAAAGAAGTCCGCACGCAACTGGCCGACGCGCAACTCAAAAGCGTCACCCTGAAGGAGCAACTGACCTCCGCCGGGTTCGACTTGCAACACCGCGAGATCATCGCCACGGCTGACGGCATTGCGGTCAACCTTGGGGTTCACACCGAAGGCGCGGTGGTGCGCCAGGGCGAAACCCTGCTGGAAATCGTGCCACAAGGCACCACGCTGGAAGTGGAAGGGCACTTGCCGGTCAACCTGATCGACAAGGTCGGCACGCACCTGCCGGTGGACATTCTGTTCACCGCATTCAACCAGAGCCGCACGCCCCGCGTGCCGGGTCAGGTGAGCCTGATTTCTGCCGACCAGATGATCGACGAAAAAACCGGCGCGCCGTATTACGTACTGCGCAGCAGTGTCAGTGACCAGGCCATGGAAAAACTCCACGGGCTGGTGATCAAACCTGGCATGCCCGCAGAAATGTTCGTGCGTACGGGTGAGCGTTCACTCCTCAACTATCTGTTCAAACCGCTGCTCGACCGGGCAGGCTCCGCGTTGACCGAGGAATAAGGATGTTCGGTTGTATGAATAAGCTTTCCATGCTCGGGGCGGCCCTGGCGTTGCTGACCTGCAACAGTGCGATGGCCCAGGGGCCGTTTGAAATCTACGAACAAGCGTTGCGCAATGACCCGGTGTTCCTCGGCGCGATCAAGGAGCGGGATGCCGGCCTTGAAAACCGCATCATCGGCCGCGCCGGGCTGTTGCCCAAGATCGGTTACAACTACAACAAGGGGCGTAACTCTTCCAAGGCCACGCAACTGAACGAGCGCGGGCAAAACGGTAGCCAGGACCGCAACTACAGCAGTTACGGCTCGACCCTGACCCTGCAACAACCGTTGCTCGACTACGAGGCGTACGCCTCGTATCGCAAAGGTGTGGCGCAAGCGTTGTTCGCCGACGAAGCCTTTCGCGGCAAGAGCCAGGAGTTGCTGGTGAGGGTGCTGGAGAACTACACCAAGGCGTTGTTCGCTCAGGACCAGATCGACATCGCGCAAGCGAAGAAGAAAGCCTTCGAACAACAGTTCCAGCAGAACGAACAGATGTTCCGCCAGGGCGAGGGCACGCGCACCGATATTCTGGAAGCCGAGTCCCGTTATGAGCTGGCCACGGCCGAGGAAATCGAGGCCCGCGATGAGCAGGACGCCTCGTTGCGCGAGCTTGGGGCGTTGATTGGTGTGCCGACAATCAACATCGGCGATCTGACGCCGCTGGATCAGAACTTCCAGACCTTCACCTTGCAACCGGCCAACTACGATACCTGGCACGAGATGGCGGTGGCCAACAACCCGAACCTGGCCTCCCAGCGCCAGGCTGTGGAAGTGGCGCGCTACGAGGTTGAACGCAACCGTGCCGGGCACCTGCCGAAACTGAGCGCCTATGCCTCGGTGCGCCAGAACGAGTCGGAAAGCGGCAATACCTACAACCAGCGCTACGACACCAACACCATTGGCATCGAAGTCAACGTGCCGCTGTATGCCGGCGGCGGGGTCTCGGCGATGACCCGCCAGGCCAGCAGTAACATGGAACAGGCCGAGTACGAGCTGGATGGCAAGACCCGGGAAACCTTGATCGAATTGCGCCGCCAGTTCAGTGCCTGCCTGTCCGGGGTGAGCAAACTGCGGGCCTATCAAAAAGCCCTGACCTCCGCTGAAGCGTTGGTGGTCTCGACCAAGCAAAGCATTCTGGGCGGCGAGCGCGTCAACCTTGATGCGCTGAACGCGGAACAACAGCTCTATACCACCCGCCGCGACCTGGCCCAGACGCGTTATGACTACCTGATGGCGTGGACCAAATTGCATTACTACGCCGGGACCTTGAACGAGCAGGATTTGGCCAGGGTTGATGAGGCGTTTGGCCAGGGCCCAAGGACCCGGTAACACCCAAGGAAAAATCGCACATCCCGTAGGAGCTGCCGAAGGCTGCGATCTTTTGATCTCGGCATTCTTGCAAATGCCAAAAGATCGCAGCCTGCGGCAGCTCCTGCAAAAACAAGAAAAGCGAGAAGACATGGACGTTAAGATCAAGCCGGTTTCGGTCGGCACGCTATTGCTCCTGATTTCTGCATTGCCCGCCGCCCAGGCCCAATACCTCGAAACCGGCAAACCTGGCGACGCCGCCAGTTGGCGCTCGGCCGAATTCCAGCGCGATTGGGGCCTTGCGCGCATGCAAGCCGATCAAGCCTATGCCGCCGGTATCACCGGCAAAGGCGTGAAAATCGGTGAACTGGATTCCGGCTTCGATTCCACCCATCCCGAGTTCGCCACCGACCGTTACCACGCGGTCACAACCAGCGGCAGCTACGTTGACGGCTCGCCGTTCAATGTCGCCGGCACACTCAATCCCAACAACGATTCCCACGGCACTCACGTCACCGGCACCATGGGCGCTTCCCGTGATGGCAACGGCATGCACGGCGTGGCGTACAACGCACAAATCTATGTGGCCAATACCAACAAGAACGACAGCTTCCTGTTCGGCCCCAACCCCGATCCGCAGTATTTCAAAGCGGCTTACAACGCCCTGGCAGATGCCGGCGTTCGGGCGATCAACAACAGCTGGGGCAGCCAGCCGCCGGATGTCAGCTACCGAACCCTCGACGATCTGCACGCGGCCTATGCTCAACACTTCAACAAAGGCACCTGGCTCGATGCCGCGGCCGATGTGTCCCGACGCGGTGTGATCAATGTGTTCAGCGCCGGCAACAGCGGTTATCCCAACGCCAGCGTGCGTTCGGCGCTGCCGTACTTCCAGCCGGATCTGGAAGGGCACTGGCTGGCCGTCTCGGGGCTGGATCAAGGCAATCAGCAAAAGTACAACCAGTGCGGGATCGCCAAGTACTGGTGCATTACCACCCCCGGCGCGAAGATCGACAGCACCATTCCCGGTGGCGGCTACGCGATCAAGTCCGGCACGTCCATGTCCGCGCCTCACGCCACGGGCGCCCTGGCGCTGGTAATGGAGCGCTATCCGTACCTGAACAACCAGCAAGCGCTGCAAGTGCTGCTGACCACCGCGACCCAACTCGACGGTTCGATCACCGACGCACCGAACACCCAGGTCGGCTGGGGAGTGGCCAACCTCGATCGGGCGATGCGCGGGCCGGGGCAATTGCTCGGCGCGTTCGACGCCAATCTGGGGGCAGGGCAGAGCGACGTCTGGAGCAACGGCATCAGCGACAAGGCGTTGATCCAGCGCCAGACCGAAGACGCCGCCGAACACAGTGCCTGGCAACAAACCCTGAAGGACAAGGGCTGGGTAAATGGCCTGGCGGCTGGCGCCAGTCAACAGGATCAGACCGACTATGCGGTGGGCACGGCGCGGGATGCAGCAGCGGCCAGTCGAGTCTATGAAGGCAGCCTGATCAAGTCCGGCGCCGGGCGGCTGATGCTGACCGGCGACAGCACCTTTCGCGGCCCGACCACGGTTAACGGCGGTCTGCTGGCGGTGAATGGTTCTCTCGCCTCGACAGTCACCGTGAATGACAGCGGCACCTTGGGCGGCTCCGGACGCATCGGCGCACTCACGGCGAATGCCGGCGGCACGGTCGCCCGGGCAACTCCATCGGCACCTTACAGGTCAGCGGCGACGTGACCTTCGCGCCGGGCTCGACCTACGCCGTGGAACTGTCGCCGACCAGCAGCGACCGGATTGTTGCCAGTGGCACGGCCACCGTCAGCGGCGCCACAGTGAGCCTGTCGCTGGAAAACAGCCCGACCTTGCTCAGCACCCGACAAGTGCAAAGCCTGCTCGGTCATCAGTACGACATTCTGCAAGCGGCCGGTGGTATCCAGGGCCAATTCGGTGCGGTGTTGCCCAACTACCTGTTCATCGGCGCCAGTCTTGATTACTCCGCCACCGGGGTTGCCCTGAGCGTTGAGCGCAACGCCACGAGTTTCGCCAGTGTCGGGCAAACCCCGAACCAGCGTGCCGTGGCCAGTGCAGTGGAAGGACTCGGGGCGAGTAATCCAGTCTACGAAAGCCTGCTGCTGTCGCCAACCGCCAGTTCGGCGCAACAAGCGTTCCAGCAGTTGTCGGGGGAAATCTATCCGGCGCTGGGTTCGGTGTTGATCAACGACAGCCGCTATCTGCGCGATGCAATCGGTGAACGACTCAGGGACGCGAAAGGCCCCCAAAGCAACGGCTGGATCAAGGCCCTTGGCGCTTGGGGCAAGACCGATGACCGAAACGACACGGCCGGCTACACCACTTCGATTGGCGGTCTGTTGGCCGGTGTTGATGGTGCGCTGGATGAGCAGACCCGAATCGGCCTGGTTACCGGTTACAGCGACAGTTCGGTGAACATGGGGACTGGCACGCATTCCTCGGCGCAAGTCGACAGCTATCACCTGGGCGCTTATGCCGGCCACGAACTGGGCGCCTGGCGCCTTAGCGCGGGCGGTGCCTACAGCTGGCATCGGGCTGACGTCAAACGTGACCTGCAATACGGCGATGTCAGTGCCAGGCAGAAAGCCAAGGTCGATGCGGCCACCACTCAGGTCTTCGGCGAAGCGGCCTATCGCCTGAACCTGCAACCCGTGGCGCTGGAGCCGTTCGCCAACCTGGCTTACGTGCACCTCGACACCGATGGTTTCACCGAAAAAGGCGATGCCGCTGCGCTGAAAAGCCACGGCGACACCCGCGATGCGGTGCTCGGCACCCTGGGCCTGCGGGCGCTGAAAACCGTGAACCTGTCCGGCCAGCAGCAACTGGACCTGAGCGGCAGCCTCGGCTGGCAGCACAACCTGAGCAGTACCGACTCGGAGCAACACCTGGCGTTTGCCAGCGCCAGCACGCCGTTCTCGGTGCAAAGCTCGCCACTGGTGCGCGACGCCGCGCTGGTCGGCGCGCATGCCAGCCTGGCCCTGAGCCGCGATGTTCGCTTGAACCTCGATTACACCGGCCAGCTGGCCAGCCGCGAGAAGAGCCATGGCGTGGGGCTTAGCCTCAATTGGCAGTTTTAACGCGGTAAACGACGAATGCGGCAATGAGGATCGCCCGGTTTAAGGATTGAAACGATGAACCCCTGTGGGAGCGGGCTTGCTCGCGAAAGCGGACTGTCAGCCAACATTAATCGTGACTGACAGGACGCCTTCGCGAGCAAGCCCGCTCCCACAGGTAACGCCTCATTGCCACAAGTATTTTTGGCAACACAACTAAGGATGGTCGTTGGATGAAGCTTGATAACAACAACAAATTTGCCCTGAAAACCCTCAACTATGCAGTGCTCTGCGCACTGGCCACGCTGGGCACCGCCCATGCCGCGCCTTACGTGGAAAACGGCAAACCCGGTGACCCGAACAGCTGGCGCAGTGCCGAGTTCCAGGCCGATTGGGGCGTGGGCGCGATCAACGCCCAGGACGCCTACGCCGCCGGCTACACCGGCAAAGGCGTGAAACTGGGGATCTTCGACCAGCCGGTCTACGCCGCGCACCCGGAGTTTTCCGGGACCAACAAAGTAATCAACCTGGTCACCAGTGGCATTCGCGAATACACCGATCCCTACATTCCGGTCAAAGCCGGGGATGCGTTCCGTTATGACGGTACGCCCTCGGTCGGTTCCGACGGCAAACTCGGCGCCCACGGTACCCACGTCGGCGGGATCGCTGCCGGCAGCCGCGACGGTGGGCCGATGCATGGCGTGGCCTTCGGCGCGCAGATCATCAGTGCCGACAACGGCGATCCAGGCCCGGAGGACGGGATCATTCGCGGTAACGATGGCGCGGTCTACAAGGCCGGTTGGGATGCCTTGATCGCCAGTGGCGCGCGGATCATCAACAACAGCTGGGGCATCGGCATCACCGACCGTTTTGACCTCGGCGGTCGCAACCCGGCGTTTCCACACTTCACCGTGCAGGACGCCCAGTTGCAGTTCAACGAGATCCAACCCTTGCTCGGGACCAAACCCGGCGGCGCCTATGACGGCGCTATCGCCGCAGCCCGCAGCGGCATCGTGACCATCTTCGCCGCTGGCAACGACTACAACCTCAATAACCCGGACGCCATCGCCGGCCTGGCTTATTTCGTGCCGGACATTGCGCCAAACTGGATCACCGTGGCGGCACTGCAAAAGAACCCGGACCTGACCAGTGCCAACCTCTACAACATCAGCGTGTTCTCCTCGCGCTGCGGCTACACCGCGAGTTACTGCGTGTCGGCACCCGGCAGCAAAATCTACAGTTCGATCATCAGCGGCACCAACGCCGAGAACCTGACCACCGGCTACGCCAACTACAACGGCACCTCGATGGCGGCGCCGCACGTGGCCGGCTCCATGGCGGTGTTGATGGAACGCTTCCCCTACATGACCGGCGCGCAGGTCGCCAGCGTGTTGCGCACTACCGCTACCGACCTCGGCGCCCCCGGCATCGACGCGTTGTACGGCTGGGGCATGATCAACCTGGGCAAGGGCGTGAATGGCCCGGCGATGTTCGTGACTGAAAAAGACATCCCGCAAGAGTTCCGTATCGAAGGTGCCTACGGCTCCAGCCAGTTTGTCGCGGACTTGCCAGGCATCGGCGCGATCGTCGACGCCGGCAAACCCACCGAGCGTGTCTGTAACGACGTGCACTGCGGGCTCGACACCTGGCGCAACGACATTTCCGGGCATGGCGGCCTGACCAAACAGGGGATCGGCACACTGGTGATGACCGGTGCCAACACCTACAGCGGTCCGACGCTGGTCAACCAGGGCCGCTTGGCGATCAATGGCTCACTGATGTCCGCGGTCACCGTCAATGAAAGCGGCATCCTCGGCGGCAACGGCAGCATCGGCGCATTGACCGCGAAGAGCGGCGGCACCGTGGCGCCCGGCAACTCCATCGGCACCTTGCATGTAGCTGGGGATGTGGTTTTCGAGCCGGGTTCGACCTACGCCGTGGAACTGTCACCGACCAGCAGCGACCAGATCGTCGCCAGCGGCAAAGCAGTGATCGATGGCGCTACGGTCAGCCTGTCCCTGGAAAACAGCCCGACATTGCTGACCACCGCCCAGACCCAAACCTTGCTCGGCCATCAGTACAACATCCTGCAAGCGGCCGGCGGTATACAAGGGCAATTCGGTGCGGTACTGCCGAACTACCTGTTTATCGGTGGTGCCCTCGACTACTCGGCCAATGGCATTCAACTGGCAGTGGAGCGTAACGCAACGTCTTTCAGCAGCGTTGGCCTGACTCCAAACCAACGCGCTGCAGGCGCTGCCGCCGAGCAATTGGGCGCGGGCAATGCGCTGTACGAAACCCTGCTGTTGTCGCCGACTGCAGCGGTGGCCCAGCAAGCGTTCCAGCAACTGTCCGGCGAGATTCATCCGGCCATTGGCACGATGCTAATCAACGACAGCCGCTATCTGCGTGATGCCGTCAGCGAGCGTCTGCGTGAACGGGATCTGTTCAACGCCGGCGCGCCGACCGATGACAAAAGCAACCTCTGGGTCAAGGCCCTTGGCGCCTGGGGCAAGAGCGATGGCGGTCATGACAACGCCAGTTCCAACAGTTCCATCGGTGGCTTGCTGGTCGGTGGTGATGGTTTGATTGCTGAAAAAACCCGTCTCGGTTTCGTGACTGGTTATAGCGACAGTTCGTTGAGCATGGGCGATGGCACGCATTCGTCGGCATCAGTCGACAGCTACCACCTGGGTGCCTACCTGGGGCATGAAATCGATGCCCTGCGCTTGAGCGTCGGTGGTGCTTACAGCTGGCATCGGATTGATGTGAAACGTGAACTGCAATTCGGCGATGTCAGCGGCAAGCAGAAAACCAAACGCGATGCGACCACGGCTCAACTGTTCGCCGAGGCGGCTTACAAACTGGACCTGCAACCGCTGGCACTGGAACCGTTCGCCAACCTGGCCTACGTGCACTTGAACAGCGACGGTTTCACCGAGAAGGGTGATGCCGCGGCGCTCAAGGGCGGTGAAGACAACCGTGACGCGGTGCTGTCGACCCTTGGTCTGCGGGCGAGCAAAGCGATTGCGCTGTCTGACCAGAAAAAACTGGAACTGTCCGGCAGCCTCGGCTGGCAGCACAACCTGAGTAGCACCCGGTCCGAAGACCACTTGGCCTTCGCCAACGGTAACACTGCGTTCAGCGTGCAGAGCGTGTCCCTGGATCGCGACGCCGCGGTCGTCGGGCTGCGCGCCGGGTTGGCCTTGAGCCAGGCAACCCGCGTGAACCTGGATTACAACGGACTGATCGGTTCCAACGAGAAGGACCACGGTGTGGGCCTGACCCTGGACTGGCAGTTCTGATTTGACGCCAAGGAAGCAAAAGCATGGGACTGTTTGATTACAAAAATGCCGGCAGTACGGCCGGCAAAGCGTTGTACAGCGATGCCATTGCACTGACGCTGTATGCCTACACGCCCACCGGCCAGCCGTTGCCGGCCACCGCTTGGGCGCCGATTGGCGCAAAGGCGCTGGGTTACCAAGGCAAGGCCGGTGCCCAGGGTACCTTTTATGGTGAAAAGGATGGTTTCACCAGCGCCGAAGCCGAAGTGCTCGGCAAGTACGACACCGCCGGCAAGCTGATCGGCCTCGGCGTGGCCTTTCGCGGCACCGGTGGCCTGGGTTACAGCGATACCTTTGGCGATATGAAAAACAACTTGCTGGCGGCTGTCGGCCCGGTGGATTACGCGAAGAACTACGCCAAAAGCGCCTTCGATACCTTGCTCAAGGACGTTGCGGCGTTCGCCATTGCCCATGGCCTGAGCGCCAAGGACGTGTTGTTCAGCGGCCACAGCCTCGGCGGTCTGGGCGTCAACAGTGTCGCGCAACTGAGTGACAGCAATTGGGGCGGTTTTTTCAAGGACGCCAACTACGTCGCCTTCGCCTCGCCGACCCAAAGTGCCACCGGCAACAACGTGCTGAACATCGGCTACGAGAACGATCCGGTGTTTCGCGCGCTGGACGGCACCACGTTCAGCAGCGGATCCTTCGGCAAGCACGACGGTCATCAGGCGTCGGCGACCAACAACATCGTCAACTTCAATGACCAGTACGCATCTACCTCGCAGAACCTCGTGCCGTTCAGCATCATCAATCCGCTGAATTGGTCGGCCCATGGCTCGCTGGGCTACGCCGACGGCTTGAACCGGGTGATCGACTCGCGGTTCTACGACCTCACCACCAAGGACTCGACGCTGATCGTCTCCAACCTGGCGGAGTCGTCCCGCAGCAACACCTGGGTCGAGGACCTGGGCCGCAGCGGCGAGCCACACACCGGCAGCACGTTCATCATCGGCACCGACAGCAATGACTTGCTCAAGGGCGGCACCGGCAATGACTTCATCGAGGGCCGTGACGGCAACGACCGGTTCCGCGATGACGGTGGCTACAACATCCTGCTGGGTGGCAAGGGCAGCAACACCTTCGAGCTGCAAAAGCCGCTACAGAACTTCAGCTTTGCCAACGACGGTGACGGCTCACTGTACGTGCGCGATGCCTACGGCGGCATCAGCCTGACCCGCGACATCGGCGCGCTGGTCAGCAAGGAGTCGAATGGCTGGTGGGGCATGACCAGCAAGGAGATCACCTATACCGTCAGCGCCAACGGTTTGCTCAACGGCAGCGAATTGACCCACTACAACCACTCGCTCAATGGCGATCCCTACGGCAACACCCTGGCCGCCACCGTCGATGGTGACTGGTTGTTCGGCAACGCCGGCGACGATCTGCTGCGCAGCGACAAAAGCCACGTCACCTTCGTCGGTGGCACGGGCAATGACGTGATCCATGCCTCGGGCGGCAACAACACCTTCCTGTTCAGCGGTGCCTTTGGTTTTGACGCGATCAATGGTTACCAGGGCAGCGACAAACTGGTGTTCATGGGCGTCCAGGGCGCAGGGCAGGGTTATGACTACAAGCAACATTCAACCCAGTCCGGCCATGACACGGTGCTCAAGGTTGGCGATTTTGCCGTGACCCTTGTCGGGGTCGGGCTGGATAACCTGTCGGCTTCAAGCATCACCTTCGCGTAGGAAAAGCTGCATGCACTAAATGCTCCGGGGCACCTCGTCAGTGAGGCGTCCTGGTTGTGAGCTATCTCTGACAATTCCAACAAAGAGAGAGGCAATATCAATGGGTGTGTATGACTACAAGAACTTCGGTACAGCCGATTCCAAGGTGTTGTTCAGCGACGCCATGGCCATCACGCTGTATTCCTACCACAACCTCGATAACGGCTTTGCCGCCGGTTATCAGCACAACGGCTTCGGCCTCGGGCTGCCGGCGACGCTGGTGACCGCGTTGATCGGAGGCACCGACTCCCAGGGCGTTATCCCGGGCGTTCCATGGAACCCTGATTCTGAAAAACTGGCACTGGAGGCGGTGAAGAAGGCCGGCTGGACGCCGATCACCGCCTCGCAACTGGGCTATGACGGCAAGACCGACGCCCGGGGAACCTTCTATGGCGAGAAAGCCGGGTACACCAGTGCTCAGGTCGAGGTCCTCGGCAAGTACGATGCCCAAGGTCACCTCACCGAACTTGGCATTGCCTTTCGCGGTACCAGCGGCCCGCGGGAAATCCAGGTCAGCGACTCCATCGGCGACGTGATCAACGATCTGCTGGCGGCGCTGGGGCCCAAGGATTACGCCAGGAACTACGCGGGCGAAGCCTTCGGCAAGTTGTTCGGCGACGTGGTGGCGTTTGCCAAGGCCAATGGCTTGTCGGGCCAGGACGTGCTGTTCAGCGGCCACAGCCTCGGCGGCCTGGGCGTCAACAGCGTGGCGGACCTGAGCACTGACAAATGGGGCGGCTTCTTCAAGGACTCGAACTACATCGCCTACGCTTCGCCGACCCAAAGCAGCACCGACAAAGTGCTCAACGTCGGTTACGAAAACGACCCGGTGTTCCGCGCACTCGACGGTTCGACGTTCAACCTGGCGTCGGTCGGCGTGCACGACGCTCCCAAGGAATCGGCGACGGACAACATCGTCAGCTTCAACGATCATTACGCTTCGACGGCGTGGAATGTGCTGCCGTTTTCCATCCTCAACATTCCGACCTGGATTTCGCATTTGCCAACGGCTTACGGCGATGGCATGAACCGGGTGATCGAGTCGACGTTCTACGACCTGACCAGTAAAGACTCGACCATCATCGTCGCCAACCTCTCGGACCCGGCGCGGGCCAACACCTGGGTCCAGGATCTGAACCGCAACGCCGAAACCCACAAGGGCAGTACCTTCATCATCGGCAGCGACGGCAATGACCTGATTCAGGGCGGCAAGGGCAACGATTACCTCGAAGGTCGGGATGGCAACGACACCTTCCGCGACGGTGGCGGCTACAACATTCTGCTCGGCGGCAAGGGCAATAACGTACTGGACTTGCAGCAATCGGTGAAGAGCTTCGATTTCGCCAACGACGGTGCCGGCAACCTCTACGTGCGTGACGCCAATGGCGGTATCAGCATCACCCGCGACATCGGCAGCATCATCACCAAGGAACCGGGGTTCCTGTGGGGCGTGTTCAAGGATGACGTGACCCACAGTGTCACGGCGGATGGCCTGAAGGTCGGGAACAACCTGACTCAGTACGCCTCGACGGTGAAGGGGGGCGCCGGAGCCGATACGCTCACGGCCCACGCCAGCGGGGACTGGCTGTTTGGCCTGGACGGCAACGATCATTTGATTGGCGGCAAGGGCAACGACGTGTTCGTTGGCGGCGCGGGCAATGACTTGATGGAGTCGGGCGGCGGGATCAATACCTTCCTGTTCACGGGAGCATTTGGTCAGGACAAGGTGATTGGTTATCAGGCCAGCGACAAACTGGTGTTCATGGGCGTTCAGGGCGTCGCGCCGAACGATGACTTCCGGGCGCATGCCACGGCGCTCGGGCATGACACGGTGCTGACGTTTGGTGGTGATTCGGTGACGCTGGTGGGGGTTGGGCTGGCGAGTTTGTCCGGCTCCGGGATTGTGATCGCCTGATAGGGCCCCTTCGCGAGCAAGCCCGCTCCCACAATGGATCGAGTGTGCAGCAGATTTTGTGCACGACACAGATCCACTGTGGGAGCGGGCTTGCTCGCGAAGAACGATGACACGGTAAACCTGCCTGTCACCGTGACCCGAAGGTCAAAACCGGACTCCAATACCTGCACCAACAGGAACCGGCACTAAAGCATCCGCCCGATTGTGCGTTATCCCTATAACGCAGCAGCGGCATGCTGCCATCGAAAACAGGAGATTCAGCACCGTGAGTAACAGCAAGAGGTATGTCCTGGGGTTGGCTTTGGCCGTGTTATCGGCGAACGCCGCTGCAGAACTGCCTCATAGCTCGATTTTGAGCCGTTATGGCATGACGCCAGATGAATTGCCGAAACCGGCAGTGATCGAAACCAAAGCACCCGTCGAAGAGAAAACCCTCTTTCATGTCCAGCCGGAGCAGCCCTGGGCCACTGTCCGTTTCGGTGACGGGAAAAAGCCTGAAGTGACCGGCAACATCAGCATCGACCATTCGCTGCAACAGGAATATGACCGGTGCCAGAAGCTGCGTGACCAAATGATCAGGCGGGGTGAGCGCTACATCGTCTGTGATACCAGCATTCCCGGAATGCCTTAGTTTTTCGGCGTTTGCGAGGGCCTCTTCGCGGGCAAGCCTCGCTCCTACAGATTGAAACGTGCCCCTGTAGGAGCGAGGCTTGCCCGCGATGAACGATGACACGGTCTCAGTCTGGTTTACGAACCGTCGCTACATCATTGGCATTGACCTTCACTTTCGCCCCGGAAATATCTTCGAATTCATAGAAGCCGTCCTTGGTCTTGGTTTTCGGCATGTCCTTGGTCAAATACTGGGTGCCGTTCTGCAGGGTCACCACGGTTGGCGTCGCGCAACCGGCCAGGGCCAGGAAAGCGGCGATTGCCAGGGGCAGGCCCAGGGTCTTGATGTTCATACATACCTCTCATGGTGCTCAAAAAATCAGTGTGACTGCTGCAGTCATCACTGTGGCTCTATGGCGTTTGGTGCCATGGATCGATAGAAAGTTCGATGCCTAGCCGAAAAATGATCGATTAGCTTCGCCGCCCATCCTTTTCCGTTTGCACCGTAAGGGGCACAGCTGGTATCTGTACGCATAACCAGTATTCGCTCTCCATGGCTCTGATTTCCCGTGACTGCAAACCCGCTCGACGATCCGTTCTATTACTTGAACAATTTCATGCAAGTCCTTGACTGGCTTGAACATCGCTATGCCGATGTGTTGAGTGTCGAGGAGCAACGCTTCATTCGTGAGTTTAACCGTTTGCCCCGTGAGTCTCGGGCATTGCTGGTGCGGATGGTGATGCGCAAAGGCCTGCATTTTCGGGCCGGCAAATTGCGTTACGTCGAGATCGGTGACATCGCCAGCGCTGCCGGTCCGCTGCTGGAACTGGGCTGGATCGATGAGCAGTCGCCGTTATTCATAGAGGACGTGTTTGATGTGCTGCTCAAGGCGGAAATCTTCTTGTGCCTGGGCCATGCCATCGACCAGCCCAAAGGCAAGAAGACCGATTGGCTGCCGCTGCTGAGCGAGCAATTTCCTGAGTCTCGAAGTTTCCAGGACTGGTGCCCGACGCTGGATGATCGGCTGTTCAGCCTGACCATCATGGGCCTGTGTGACCGGTTGCGCTTGATGTTCTTCGGCAATCTTTACCAGGACTGGTCGGAGTTCGTATTGGCGGACCTCGGCATCTTTACCTATGAAAAAGTCGAGTTTTGCGCCGAATCCCGCGGCCTGCGTTGCCGGGAAGACGTGGACGCCTGCGTGTTCCTGCACGACTGTCAGCTTCGGTTCGAGGCCGGTGAAGACGTCGCCGTCGTCGTCGAGCAGATCAACGCCCTGGCGCTGAATAATCCCTGGTTGCAACGTCGCCGGAGCAAGCTGTTGTTCCAGATTGGCCAGCATTGCGAACGCGTGGCCGATTTCGCCAATGCCCTGACCATCTACCGTGAATGCGCCTATCCCGGCGCGCGCCTGCGGCTGATTCGGGTGTTGGAGCGTTGCGCTGAGTATTCGCTGGCCCTGGAACTGGCAACTTTCGCCGGACAAGTACCGCAAAGCGCCGCCGAACAGCAGCAATTGCTGCGGGTGTTGCCAAGGCTGCGGCGCAAGCTGGGCGGGCCACCGATCAAGCGCGCAGCTCCTCGGGCCATGCAGCGCCTGGATCTGCAATTGCCGCGCACCGATCTGGCGTTGTCGGTGGAGTATTACGTGCAGGCGCACCTGGCCGAGGAGTTGGCTCCGGTGCATTACGTGGAGAACAGCTTGATCAACTCGCTGTTCGGCTTGCTGTGCTGGCCGGCGATTTTCGCGCCGTTGCCGGGGGCGTTTTTTCACCCGTTCCAGCGTGGTCCGGTGGATTTGCTCAATGAAGACTTTCACGATCGCCGGGCCGAACTGTTCCAGTCCTGCCTCGCCGAACTGGAGGACGGGCGTTACCTTCAGACGATCCGCGAGCGTTTCGTGGCCAAGCGGGGCGTGCAGTCGCCGTTCGTATTCTGGGGCGCGCTGAGCGGGGAGTTGCTCGATCAGGCGCTGCAGTGCCTGCCGGCCGAACACCTCAAGCACTGGTTCAACCGCTTGCTGCTGGACATCAAGGCCAACCGCGCCGGCATGCCGGACCTGATCCAGTTCTGGCCGCAGGACAAGACCTACCGCATGATCGAAGTCAAAGGCCCCGGCGATCGCCTGCAAGACAATCAACTGCGCTGGATCGAGTTCTGTCACGAACACCAGATGCCGATTGCCGTCTGCTACGTGCAATGGGCGGAGCAGAGCGCTTGAGCTACAGCATTGCGGTGCGGGCGCTGTGTGAGTTCACCGCCAAGGTCGGTGATCTCGACTTGCGTTTCACGCCGTCACCGACCGCGCTGGAAGGCATCGTCGGTCATCGCACGGTCGCCTCCCGCCGCGACGACGCTTACCAGAGCGAAGTGGCGCTGGAAGGCTCGTATCAAACCTTGAAGGTAAAGGGCAGGGCGGACGGCTACGACCTGGGGCAAAACTGCCTGGAAGAAGTCAAAACCTATCGCGGCGACCTGAGCAAACAACCGGCCAATCATCGGCAGTTGCATTGGGCCCAGGCGAAGATCTACGGCTGGCTGATGTGCCAGAAGCTGCAACTGGCACAGATCAACCTGGCGCTGGTGTACTTCGACATCGTCAGTGAAAAGGAAACCTGCCTGGTCGAGCCCTTCAGTGCCGCCGAACTGGAGGCGTTCTTCGAGCATCATTGCCGGTTGTTCCTGTACTGGGCCGAGCAGGAAATGGCCCATCGCGAAGCCCGTAATCTAGCGGCGCAGGGTTTGGCTTTTCCCCATGCCGGGTTTCGTCCGGGGCAACGGCATCTGGCCGAGTCGGTGTTCAAAGCCGTCAGCACCGGCCGTTGCCTGATGGCACAGGCACCTACCGGAATCGGCAAGACCGTCGGCACGTTGTTCCCGATGCTCAAGGCTCTGGCGCCGCAGCAACTGGACAAAGTGTTCTTCCTCACGGCGAAAACCCCGGGGCGCAAACTGGCGCTGGACGCGGCGCAGGTGATCCTCGACAGCGCCGACGCGCCACCGTTGCGCATTCTGGAGATGATTGCCCGGGACAAGGCCTGCGAACACCCGGACAAGGCCTGCCATGGTGAGTCCTGCCCGTTGGCCCGGGGCTTCTACGACCGATTGCCCGCTGCGCGCCAGGCCGCCAGTCAGTTGAGCCTGTTGAACCAGAGTGCCTTGCGTGAAGTCGCACTGGAACACGACGTCTGCCCGTATTACCTGAGCCAGGAAATGGCCCGCTGGGTGGACGTGGTGGTCGCCGACTACAACTACTACTTCGACTTCAGCGCCTTGCTGTTTGGCCTGGCCCAGGCCAACAACTGGCGGGTCGCGGTGCTGGTGGACGAGGCGCACAACCTGGTGGAGCGCGGCCGCCAGATGTACAGCGCCAGCCTCGACCAAGCGACCCTCCACGCGGTGCGCAAAACCGCCCCTGAAGCGTTGAAGAAATCCCTGCAACGGGTCAATCGCCAATGGAACGCCCTGCATGACTTGCAGCTCGGCGCGTATCAGGCCTACGACAAGGTGCCGGAAAAACTGCTCCAGGCCGTGTCTTCGTGCAGCGCGAGCATCGGCGACTACCTGAACGATCATCCCCAGGGCCTGGACAGCGCCTTACAGAATTTCTACTTCGACATGCTGCAATTTGGCCGGGTGGCGGAGCTGTTCGATGAGCAGTTCCTGTTCGACATCAGCAAGCGCGACCTGGAGCGCAAACGCAATCTGTCGCAGCTGTGCCTGCGCAACGTGGTGCCCGCGGGGTTCATTCGCCCGCGCCTGACGGCGGCACGCAGCACCGTGCTGTTTTCCGCGACGCTCAGCCCTCGGCATTACTACGCTGATCTGCTGGGAACACCGCCGAACACAGTCTGGATCGACGTTGAGTCACCGTTCCACGCGGACCAGTTGCAGGTCAGCATCGTCAGCCAGATCTCGACCCGTTTTGTCCACCGCCAGGCGTCGCTCGGGCCGATTGTCGAGCTGATCGCCCGGCAGTTCACCCAGCGTCCCGGCAACTACCTGGCGTTTTTCAGCAGTTTCGATTATTTGCAGCAAGTGGCGCAGTTGCTGGCCGAACGCCACCCGCACATCACCTTGTGGTCACAGTCCCGAGGCATGGCCGAACGTCAGCGCCAGGACTTCCTCGACCAATTCACCACGCACAGCCAGGGTGTCGGTTTCGCAGTGCTGGGCGGGGCGTTTGGCGAAGGCATCGACTTGCCTGGCGCCCGGTTGATCGGCGCTTTCATTGCCACGTTAGGGTTGGCACAACTGAACCCGGTCAATGAGCAGATGAAGCACCGCATGGCGGCGATTTTCGGTGCTGGCTACGACTACACCTACCTGTATCCCGGCGTGCAGAAAGTCGTGCAAGCCGCCGGCCGGGTGATCCGCACCCAGCAGGATCAGGGTGTGGTAATGCTGATCGATGATCGGTTTGGTGATAGCAAGGTCAAGCAATTGCTGCCGCGTTGGTGGTCTGTTCGCTCAGCATCCGCACCCACTCGGCGGCAAAGCGATGACAATCTCCCGGCCAGCGAGCAGTGAGCAAATTGCCGTCGCGGATCACAAAGCCGTGCTGTGGCTTGTCCGTCGAATCACGTTTGGCCAGAAACGGCCCGCGCACGAAATCTGCAGGCTTGTTAAGGGCGGCCGATACTTCGGCTTCGACGGTCTGCCGGTAGGTCCGGTAATAACGCCCCAGCCACAGTGCAGTCATCAGCCAGGCCGGCAGTTCCATGGCGCCGGCCACCAGCGCCGTGACTTTGTGTCCATCCAGCACTGGACGGCCGGTGGCAGGGTCAAGTGTGCGCGCCAGCAACAGCACGCCATGGCAAACCGCAGCCACCGGTTGTTCAGTCTTGAAAAAGTGCAGGGCAATACGCCGGGCCTGCCCGGACTCCAGCAGGCTGCGCATCCCTTGGGCGTGACCGCCGGGAATCAGCAGCCCGGCAAACTGGCTCGGGTCGACATCGGCGTAGGCCAATGGCTGATTGAAGGCCTCGTCTTCAATCATTCGGGCGTAGCTGGCAAGATCGGCTTTACGCGTCATCAGGAGCGGGTTCAACAGGCCGAACCCGATGTCCACCAAACGCGGGTCGGCGTAGGCGGGCAACCCCTCGGGCGTTGCAAAACGCACCTCGACGCCCGCCTGGCGCATGGCCTGCCAGGGCACGCTGCTTTCAGTCGGATCGTAATCACGGTTGGGCAACAAAATCAGAATCATCGAGGGCTTCTTCATTGGCCTGGCGCGGCGGATGGGATCGAGAATAGGTGGTCTGTGGCCATCACTCCACTGTGACTTTCCAAAGCCTGGTTATTGCGGCTGTCCTATCCTGTTGTTTGTCGCATACTCCATAGAATAATAATGCCGGGATGGATCAATGAGCGGTGATCGAACCAAAGCCAATACGATCGAGGACAGCCGTTTGCGACTGTTGATCGATGCGGTGGTGGACTATGCGATCTACATGATCGATCCCGATGGCATCATCACCAGCTGGAATGCCGGAGCCCGGCGTTTCAAAGGGTATGAGGAGGCGGAAATACTCGGCCAGCATTTCTCGCGTTTCTATACCGAACAAGATCGCCTTGCCGGCAAGCCCCAGCGAGCGCTGGATACGGCCATTGCCGAAGGTCGTTTCGAAGGAGAAGGCTGGCGGGTTCGCAAGGATGGCACGCACTTCTGGTCCCACGTAGTGATCGACCCGATTCTCGACCCGTCGGGCACGTTGCTGGGTTTTGCCAAGATCACCCGGGACCTGACCGATCGCAAGATGGCCGAAGAAACCCTCAAGCAAAGCGAGCAGCAATTCCGCTTGCTGGTCCAGAGTGTCACCGACTACGCCATCTATATGCTCGACCCGCACGGGCGCCTGACCAACTGGAACCTCGGTGCCCAACGCATCAAGGGTTACCGGCCAGAAGAAGTCATCGGCCAGCATTTTTCGATGTTCTACACCCCTGAGGACCGTGAAGCCGGTGAGCCGCAACGGGCGCTGGAAACTGCGGCGCGTGAAGGCAAATTCGAAAACAAGGCCTGGCGTGTGCGCAAGGACGGTACGCAGTTCCTGGCTCACGTCGTGGTTGATCCAATCTGGGGTGAGACCGGCACGCTGCTCGGTTTCGCCAAGATCACCCGTGATATCACCGAAGTGACGAAGGCCCAGCAGGCCCTTGAGCAAACCCGCGAAGCGTTGTTCCAGGCGCAGAAGATGCAGGCCATCGGCCAACTCAGCGGCGGGATCGCCCACGACTTTAACAACCTGCTGACGGTAATCCTCGGAAACCTGGAAATCGTCCGTAAACGTATCGGGGACGATCCGAAACTCGTTCGTTTGCTGGACAACGCCACCCAGGGCGCCATGCGCGGTGTTTCGCTGACCCAGCGCATGCTGGCCTTTGCCCGGCGTCAGGAACTCAAGACCGAATCCGTCGAGATCCCGGCACTGGTGCAAGGGATCACCGGGTTGTTGCGCAGCTCCCTGGGGCCCTCGGTGAAAATCGAAACCAACTTTGCGCCAGACCTCGAACCCGCCGCGGCTGACGTGAATCAACTTGAGTTGGCAGTGTTGAACCTGGCGACCAATGCCCGTGACGCCATGCCCAATGGCGGGAAGATGGTCATCGGCGCCAGGATTGAGGAGGTCAGCGATCCTGCCCGTTCTTCCTTGCCGGTTGGCCGCTACGTTTGCCTGAGCATGACCGACACGGGGGAGGGCATGGACCCGGAAACGCTGGCGTTGGCCACCGATCCGTTTTTCACCACAAAAGGGGTTGGCAAGGGCACCGGCCTGGGGTTGTCGATGGTTCACGGCTTTATCGAGCAATTGGGTGGGCGATTCATCCTCAAGAGCCAGAAGGACCAGGGCACCTGTGCTGAACTCTGGTTACCTGTCGCCATGGCCGGCGCGGTGCCCAGGTCGACGACTGCCGTGCAAGCCATGCCTCCAGTACCCGGTCTGAGCGTGCTGGTGGTGGATGACGATAGCCTGGTGCTGACCAGCACCAGCCTGCTGCTTGAAGACCTGGGCCATCGGGTGATCAGCGCGGCATCCGGCGCTCAGGCGCTGGAAGCATTCGACAGCGGCCAGGCGATTGATCTGGTCATCACCGACATGGCCATGCCGCGAATGAACGGCGCGCAACTGGCGCACGCGATTCGTCTGCTCAAGCCAGACCTGCCGATCATCCTCGCCACCGGTTATGCCGAGCGCCTGGAAGGCTTTGTGCTCGAACTTCCGCGCCTGTCCAAACCGTTTACCCAACTCAACCTGGTGGAAATCATCAGCCAGGCGATGAAATAACGGAGGGGCTAACGCTCGGGCAATCGGTCTGAACTTTGCCAACTAAGGTTTCTTCTAAACGTTTTCCGCTGTGTGAGAACGTCGTGCCGAAAATACTGACTGACGCCGTGGCTGAAGAGGCCCAGACCGAACACAACGCCAGGATGTTCGGCTCGCCCAAGGAACGCCTGGATTTCTATCGTCGGGAAATCCAGTACGAAACCAGCATCGTGGCCAACCGCACCGATGCGTATCTGGCCGCGCAATCGTTCCTGGTGATTGCCTTCGCATCAAGCATGTCCAATCTCAACCCCGAGTGGGGCAAGTTGTTCACGCTGGTGGTGCCGCCGTTTCTGGCGCTGTTGGGGCTGCTCAGTTCACTCAATGCCTGGCCGGGCATTCGTGCGGCGTACGATATCATCGATCACTGGCACTTCAAGCAAAGCCAATTGCTGAGCAGCGAACCGCTGATAGGCTTGGCCTACGATGAATCGCCGCTGTTCTGTGAAACGGAATCCAGTCACAAGGGCTATCGCAAGTCGCTATTGTTTTCGGTGCGCACGCCGTGGATTTTTGCGACGTTCTGGGTATTGTTGGGCAGTTATGCGTTTTACATTCAGGTCACCAATCCTGGGGCCTGATCTATCAATAAGATCAAAAGATAGCAGCCTTCGGCAGCTCCTACAGGGTGTACGCATTCCCATGTAGGAACTGCCGAAGGCTGCGATCTTTTTTTAAAATTCAAACCCGTGAATCGAAACCGCCATCCACTGATTTCGAATGCAGCACAGACGCCGTTGAAAACTCTTGCTCAATCAGCCGCAGGTGGTCGATGGCGTCTTCAAACTTCAAATCAGCCTTGCGACGCAGTGCCTGATAATGGGCGAACACTTCGGCATCCAGCCCGGTCTTATCCAGCAGTTCAAAAGCCGCCTGGCTAAGCAGTTGCGCTTCTTCGAACAATTGACAATTACATTCGAGCGCGAAATCGCGGCAAGCCTGGGTGTGTGCCGGAGCCGAGTAGTACTTCATTGCGTTCACCTTACGTTCGGGGGAGCCACGTGGGGCTGGATAAGGTTGTGACTGCTGACGCCTTGAGGAATTTCATTCTTTTGTGGCTGGAAAATGGATAGATGCTTAGGGAACTATCGTAAAAAGAAATCAGGAATCCTGATGGTTTCTCTGTTCATACCGGGCCAGCATCGGCTGAGTACTGATGCCGTGAATCAAAATACTCAACGCCACCACTGACAGCGTCAGGTCGGTGCACAGGGTTGCCACCGATGGGGTGAGGTCGTGGTTCAAGGCATAGAACAGGTAATAGAAACTGCCAATGCCGCGAATCCCGAACCAGCCGATCAATGAGCGTTGTCGGCCGTCGAGCAATCGCCCCCAAGGCATCAGCCACACACTCAATGGGCGAATCGCACAAAACAGTACCGCCGCAATCACCAGGGCGCGCCAGTCCCAGTGCGCCACCAGCACCACCCCAAGCAAGGTCACCAGAAACACTTCCATGGCCCGTTCCACCAGGCTGCCGAAAGACAACATGTCGCCCATCATGATGCCGGCTGCAACCTGAGTGTCTTCCAGGTGTTCCATATCGCCATGCACGGCAGCTTCGGGCTCGACGTTCTGATGACCGACCACTGGCTGCACCAGATGCTCGGCCGGAGTCCGGGTGTCGCCGGTAGACTTGACCTCGGCCTGGCGCAATCCCAAACCTGCGGCGAACACGGATAGAAAACCGTAGCCGTGAATCGACTCGGCCGCCACATAGGCCAGCGCAATCAGCGCCAGGGTCAAGTAATCATTGGGGGAAAAGGTGCTGTCGGCATTGCGGATGCGCATCGACAAGGTCACCCGGCCGATGCCGTGGCCCATCCAGTAACCGGTCAATAAACCGGCCGGAACGGCCCATAACAGGCTCTTTAAAGCCCAGTCACTGAGCCAGGCATTCGAACTGCCGGTCTGTTGCAGGAACAATAAACCGAGAATGACAAACGGGAACGCGACGCCGTCGTTCAGGCCTGCCTCGCCCGAGAGACCGAAGCGTACCGAGTCGTAATCCCTGGCGTCGTTGACCTGAACCAGCGACGCCAGTACCGGGTCGGTGGGGGCCAGAATCGCGCCGATCAGCATCGACGGCCCCCACGCCAGGTCAAAACCGTAATGCAGCAACAGGCAAACACCGGCGATGGTCAGCACCATCACTGGCCCCGCCAGCCCGAACGCGACGCGCCATTTGCGATCCCTGAGCGGCAGACGCAATTTGAGCCCGCAGACAAACAACGAAAAGAGCACCGCGACTTCCGTCAGGTGCTCCATCCAGTTCGCTGCATCCTTGATGTCCAGCTTGAGCAAACCCATGCCCGCCGGCCCGATGCCGACCCCGAGCGCCAGGCACACGGCCGAGGTGGTTACCGGCATCCAGCGCAGATACGACGATGTCAGCGCCAGCGTCAGCAGCACCGCCCCCAACACCGCCACCCATAAAATGAAGCTCATGCCGGATTCTCGCTGGGTGGCTGCATTCGCCGGCTCAACCGACGGTCGCGCGCAGGTATTCAGGCGCTAACACGACCGACCACAGCAATACCATCTCGACCAGAATCGTCACTAACACCAGCAGGCCGACGCCCCAGACACTGGCTGCGTACAACAGGCCCTGTTCCTTGCGCTCGTGCATAAAGGTCGGCAGGCCGACGAACAACAGGAACGTCGCGTAGGCGCAAGCGGCCGCCAGCACGATGACCGCCAACCAAAGGCTGGGGTACAGCCCGGCGAAACCAGCGATAAAAAACGGTGTCGCGGTGTAGGCAACAAAACCGATGCATTGATTGACCGTGGGCCGGGCATCGAAGGTGCGTGACATCCAGCGAATAAACAATCCCATCAGCGCCACGCCGGCCAGGATGGTCAGGTACAACAACCCGCAGAGTTGCAGCGCGCTGGCAGGGCTGAGTTTCACCGTTTCGTTCTGGGCCACGCTCCAGCCGACATAGGTGGTCCCGATATACAGGCACACGGCAGGGATCAGTGCGAGCAGCACTAAATGTGCGAGGTAGTGGCGGGGATGCTCTTCCTCCTCGTGACGAATATCTGTCCAGGCGAAGTTGGGTTGGGTAAACAGCTTGATAATAGGTGCGGACATGACGACCTCCAGGTATCCAAGGCCCACCAATGGCAAGCCTATAAGGAGTTGAGTTCTGGAATCGCCAGCAGGTTCAATTTATGGAATCGGCTTGCCGCCCGTGCCCCCGTAGCGTTGGCCGGTGAAGTAACTGGCCTCGTCTGACGCCAGCAGCACATGTAGATGACGTTTATCGGTTGATCATTGGCTTTTGTAGGAACAGAGCTTGCGCGCGAAGGCGGTAGTCCAGTCGACATTTATGCTGGCTGACACGCCGCCTTCGCGGGCAAGCCTCGCTCCTACAGGAATTTTAGGCTGTTTTCGATGCGCTGGATGCCTTCTTCGAGCAACGCCCGCGGGCAGCCGAAGTTCAGGCGCACAAACTGTTTGCTCTGATCACCGAAATCCAGACCAGCACTCAAACCGACCTTGGCCTGTTCAAGGAAGAACTGCTGCGGATCGGCCAGCCCCAGCGCCGAGCAATCGAGCCATGCCAGGTAAGTGCCTTGTGGCACGTTGATGCTGACGCCCGGCAATCGCGAGCGAACCGCGTCCACCAGGTAATCACGGTTGCCTTGCACATAAGCCAACATTTCGCTCAGCCACGGGCCGGCTTCGCTGTAGGCCACGCGGGTGGCTTCCAGGCCCAGCGGGTTGACGCTGTCGACCATGCCGCAACGGGCGTGGTTGACCCGCGCCAGCAGCACCGGATCCTGGATGATCATGAACGAGGTCTTCAGACCGGCGATGTTGTACGCCTTGCTCGCCGACATCAGGGTGATGGTGCGTTTGGCGATCTCCGGGCTCAGCGATGCGGTCGGAATGTGTACCCGTCCGTCAAAGCACAGCTCGGCGTGGATCTCGTCGGAGATGATCCAGGCGTCCTGCGCCAGGCAGATGTCGGCTACCGCCTGCAGTTCTTCCCGAGGGAAGACCTTGCCCAGCGGGTTGTGCGGGTTGCTCAGCAGCAGCGCGCCGCCGCCGTCCAGGGATTCGCGCAACGCATCGAGCGGCGTGGCGTAGGAACCATCCGCCTGGGCGACGAATTCCAGTTCAACCTTGTTCAGCCCCCAGTTGCCCGGAGCATGGCGCAGCGGCGGGTAGTTGGGTGTTTGCACCACGACGTTCTGTTGCGGCTGGACCAGCGCTTTGAGCGCCATGTTGAAGCCCGACTCCACCCCCGGCAGAAACACCAGCTGCGAAGGTTTTACCCGCCAGGCGAATTTATTCCAGAGGTCGGCGACGATGGCGTCACGCAGGTTGTCCTGAGGCACGCTATAGCCGAGCAACGGGTGTTCCAGGCGTTTTTGCAGGGCCTGGATGATCACCGGCGGCGCCGCAAAATCCATGTCGGCCACCCACATCGGCAACACGTCGGCCGGGTAACGGCTCCATTTGGTACTGCCGGTCGCGTGGCGGTCGAACACCTGGTCGAAATCGAAGGTCATGCTCAGTCTCTTGGAAGGCAGGGTTAATCACGGCGGCCATGATAAGCCTCAATGTTCACCTAGGGTGACACCCGGCAGAAAAAATCAGAACTCAATGGGTACACGAATCCTCTGTGGGAGCGAGCCTGCTCGCGATGGCAATCTCACATTCAACATCATTGTTGACTGACCCAGCGCCATCGCGAGCAGGCTCGCTCCCACATTTGATCGCTGTGTTGCCCGACGGTCGGGTTTCATGCCAAAGCCTGTCACATTGACTACAGTTTGGGGTACCGGCAGCCAAGCTGCCGCGACCGTGTTTGTCCAGAAAAACCCGGCAAAGCACCGGGTCTTCACCTGATCAGGAGTGCACGATGGACCTCAACCGTCGTCAGTTCTTCAAGGTCGCCGGTATCGGCCTTGCAGGCTCAAGCCTCGGCGCGCTGGGTATGCTCCCCGCGACAGCCTTTGCCGAGCAAGTGCGTCATTTCAAACTCGCCCACACTCATGAAACCCGCAACACCTGCCCGTACTGCTCGGTGGGTTGCGGCTTGATCATGTACAGCCAGGGCGACCAGGCCAAGAACGTCGCCCAAAGCATCATCCACATCGAGGGCGACGCCGACCATCCGGTCAACCGCGGTACCTTGTGCCCCAAAGGCGCGGGCCTGCTGGACTTCATTCACAGTCCTGGCCGTTTGCAGTACCCGCAGGTACGCAAACCTGGCAGCAGCGAGTGGACGCGCATCTCCTGGGATGAAGCGCTGGATCGTGTCGCCGACCTGATGAAGGCCGACCGCGACGCCAACTTCATCGAGAAGAACGCCCAGGGTCAAACGGTGAACCGCTGGCTGACCACCGGATTCCTCGCAGCATCCGCGGCGTCCAACGAAGCGGGCTACCTGACCCACAAGGTCATTCGCAGTCTCGGCATGCTGGGGTTCGATAACCAGGCGCGTGTCTGACACGGTCCGACGGTGGCAAGTCTTGCCCCGACGTACGGCCGTGGTGCCATGACCAATACCTGGACCGATATCGCCAACGCGAACCTGATCCTGGTAATGGGCGGCAACGCAGCAGAAGCGCACCCTTGCGGCTTTAAATGGGTGACCGAGGCCAAGGCGCACAACAAGGCGCGGCTGATCGTGGTCGATCCGCGATTCACCCGGACCGCCTCCGTGGCCGACTATTACGCGCCCATCCGCACCGGGACCGACATCGCCTTTATGGGCGGGTTGATCAATTACCTGCTGACCGAGGACAAGATCCAGCACGAGTACGTCAACGCCTATACGGACGTGTCGTTTATCGTCAAAGCCGGGTTCAGCTTCGAGGACGGGATTTTCAGCGGCTACGACGCGGCCAAGCGTCTGTACACCGACAAGTCGGGCTGGGGTTATGAAATCGGCGAGGACGGTTTCGCCAAAGTCGACCCGACGTTGCAAGACCCACGCTGCGTCTATCAACTGATGAAAGTCCATTACAGCCGCTACAACATCGATCTGGCCAGCCAGATCTGCGGCATGCCGGTGGACGCCATCAAGAAGATCTGGGAAGAAATCGCCACCTGCTCGTTGCCGGGCAAGACCATGACGATTCTCTACGCCCTGGGCTGGACGCAACACTCGATTGGTTCGCAAATCATCCGCAGCGCGGCGATGGTCCAACTGCTGTTGGGCAACGTCGGCATGCCGGGCGGCGGCGTCAATGCCTTGCGCGGCCACTCGAACATTCAGGGCCTGACCGACCTTGGCCTGCTCTCCAATTCACTGCCGGGCTACCTGACCCTGGCCAGCGACGGCGAGCAGGATTACGACGGCTACATCACCAAGCGCACGCAAAAACCGTTGCGGCCGGGACAACTGTCGTATTGGCAGAACTACAGCAAGTTTCACGTCAGCCTGATGAAATCCTGGTACGGCAACAACGCCACCGCCGAGAACCATTGGGCCTACGATTACCTGCCCAAACTCGACATCCCCAACTACGACATCCTGAAAATGTTCGACCTGATGGGGCAGGGCAAGGTCAACGGCTACATGTGCCAGGGCTTCAACCCGATTGCCGCATTGCCAGACAAAAACCGCGTAATGGCGGCGCTGGCCAAGCTCAAGTGGCTGGTGGTGATGGACCCACTGTCCACCGAGACCTCGGAGTTCTGGAAAAACGTCGGGCCGTACAACGACGTGACCAGCGCCGACATCCACACTGAAGTCATTCGCCTGCCGACGACCTGTTTTGCCGAAGAGGACGGTTCGCTGGTCAACAGCAGCCGCTGGCTGCAATGGCACTGGAAAGGTGCTGACGGGCCGGGCGAAGCGCAGACCGACGTGCGGATCATGAGCGAGTTGTTCCTGCGCCTGCGCAAGCGTTATCAGGCGAATGGCGGGGCATTCCCCGACCCGATCCTGAAACTGTCGTGGCCTTACAAAATCACCGACGAACCTTCGCCGGAAGAGCTGGCCAAGGAAATCAACGGCGCCGCCACCACCGATTTCACCGATGCCACGGGTGTGGCGATCAAGGGCAACGCGCAACTGACCGGTTTTGCCCAGCTCAAGGACGATGGCAGCACCGCGTCCGGCTGCTGGATCTTCTGCGGCAGCTGGACCGAAATGGGCAACCAGATGGCCCGGCGCGACAACAGCGATCCGTACGGTATGAAGCAACACCTGGGGTGGGCCTGGGCCTGGCCGATGAACCGGCGGATTCTCTACAACCGCGCCTCGGCCGACCCGCAAGGCAAGCCGTGGGACGAGAAAAAACGCCTGGTGTGGTGGAACGGCAAGGCCTGGGGCGGCACCGATGTGCCGGACTTCAAGGTCGATTCGCCACCGGAAGCCGGGATGAACCCGTTCATCATGAACCCCGAAGGCGTGGCGCGATTCTTCGCCGTCGACAAGATGAACGAAGGGCCATTCCCCGAGCACTACGAGCCGTTCGAAACCCCGATCGGCATCAACCCGCTGCACCCGAATAACAAGAACGCCACCAGTAACCCGGCGGCGCGGATCTTCGATTCGGTGTGGGAAACCCTCGGCGTGGCCAAGGATTACCCTTACGCCGCCACGAGTTATCGGCTGACCGAGCATTTCCACTTCTGGAGCAAGCACTGCAAGCTCAATGCGATAGCCCAACCCGAGCAATTCGTCGAGATCGGCGAAGTGCTGGCCAGGGAGAAAGGCATCGTCGCCGGTGACAAGGTCCGGGTCAGCAGCAAGCGTGGTTTTATCGAGGCGGTGGCGGTGGTGACCAAGCGGATTCGTCCATTGCAGGTCAATGGCCAGGTTGTGCACCACATCGGTATCCCGCTGCACTGGGGGTTTACCGGGCTGACGCGTCACGGCTATCTCACCAACACCCTCGTGCCGTTTCTCGGCGATGGCAATTCCCAGACCCCGGAATCCAAGTCATTCCTGGTCAACGTGGAGAAAGTCTAGATGGCCAGCCAAGACATCATCGCCCGTTCGGCCACCACCACCCTACCGCCGTCGGTACGCAATCAGGAGGAAGTGGCCAAGCTGATCGACACCACCAAGTGCATCGGTTGCAAGGCGTGCCAGGTCGCCTGCTCGGAATGGAACGAGCTGCGCGATGACGTCGGCCACAACCTTGGCACCTACGACAACCCGCAGGACCTGAGCGCCGAGACCTGGACGCTGATGCGCTTCACCGAGCATGAAACCGACGCCGGTAATCTGGAATGGCTGATCCGCAAGGACGGCTGCATGCACTGCGCCGAACCCGGCTGCCTGGCGGCGTGCCCCAGTCCTGGAGCGATCATCAAGCACGCCAACGGCATCGTCGACTTCGATCAGGACCATTGCATCGGCTGCGGTTATTGCATCACCGGTTGCCCGTTCAACATTCCGCGCATCTCGCAAAAGGATCACAAGGCCTACAAGTGCACGTTGTGTTCGGACCGGGTCGCCGTAGGCCTGGAACCGGCCTGCGTGAAAACCTGCCCGACCGGCGCCATCGTCTTCGGCACCAAGGAAGACATGAAGGAACACGCCGCCGAACGGATTGTCGATCTCAAGAGCCGCGGTTTTGAAAACGCCGGTCTGTACGACCCGGCGGGCGTTGGTGGTACGCACGTGATGTACGTGCTGCACCACGCCGACACGCCGCAATTGTACGCCGGGCTGGCGAAAGACCCGGCGATCAGTCCGTTGGTAGGTTTGTGGAAAGGCGTGAGCAAACCCTTGGGCTTGCTGGCCATGGGGCTGGCGGTGCTGGCCGGGTTCTTCCACTACGTGCGCATCGGCCCGCAAGTGGTGGAAGAGGACGAATTGCCACCGGTTAAAGACCCGGCGGTGCACGAAGTCGATCCGTCGGTGCACACCTTTGATCCGCGCGGGGAGGACAGACCATGATCCGCAAGCAGATCCTTCGTTATACCGCCAACCAGCGGACCAATCACTGGCTGGTGGCGATCCTGTTTTTCATGGCCGCGCTGTCGGGACTGGCACTGTTTCATCCGGCGCTGTTCTGGCTGAGTAACCTGTTCGGCGGCGGGCCGTGGACGCGGATTTTGCATCCGTTCATGGGCGTTCTGATGTTTGTGCTGTTCCTCGGGTTGGTGATTCGCTTCTGGCGGGCCAACTTCTTTATTCGAAACGATGGGCTGTGGCTCAAGCGGATAGGGCGGGTGATCAAAAACGAGGAAGAGGGCGTGCCGCCGATTGGCAAGTACAACCCTGGGCAGAAGCTGCTGTTCTGGACGTTGCTGTTGTGCATGTTAGGGTTGCTGTTCACCGGGCTGGTGATCTGGCGCGCGTATTTCAGTGTGTACTTCGGCATCACCCTCATTCGTTGGGCGATGTTGTTGCACGCACTGGCGGGGTTTGTGCTGGTGTTGAGCATCATCATTCACATCTACGCCGGCATCTGGATCAAAGGCTCGATCAGTGCGATGTTGCATGGTTGGGTCAGTCGTGCCTGGGCCAGGAAGCACCATGAACTCTGGTACCGGGAAGTGACCCGCGACGAAGACCTCGAGCGGCCGATCAGTAAAAAGGATAAGCACTTGGCAACGATTCTTGAGCCTGGCGAGATTGAAGCGGCGGCGAGTTCACCGCCGTTTCTGTATTTGCCACCGCGTAACCTGTTCACCTTGCGAGCGTTGGGGCTTGAGCGTTTGGCCGAGGGCCATCCGCTCGCCGATTACCTGCGGCTGGTGGCCGGGTTGTGTCATCTCCAACAGGAATTGATGGATGATCTGCCGGTTGATGAGATGCCCGATCCCGAACGCCTGAAAGTCTGCCAACAGCACGGTTTTTCGCCGTTCGCCGTTGACAGCCTGGTGCGCGAGGGCGAATGGCTGCCGTTTCTGTACGCCTTGCTGCTGCGCTATCAGCCACCGCCACAGGCGGCGGTCAAAAGCGCGATCAAGACGCTGCTAGCGGCCAACCCCGGACAGCTCAAGGCCTGGGGCGTTGCTTTGGTCAGCGGTCAATACACGCTGCTGCCCGCCGAAGTGGTGCCGTTTCTCGGCGCGGCGCTGCAAGTGAGCTGGAGCCATTGGCTGCTGGATACGCCGAACCTCAACCTCAAACCGGGCGACAGCCTCAGCCAATGCCCGGCCTGTGGTTCACCGGCCATGGCCGGGGTGATTCGCCATCGTGGCAAGTTCAACGGCTTGCGTTATCTGGTGTGTTCGCTGTGTGCCTGTGAATGGCATGTGGTGCGGGTCAAGTGCGTGTATTGCGAGCAGAGCAAAGGCCTTGAGTACGTCAGCCTCGATGACGATCGATACGCGGCGAATCAGGCGCCGCTGCGGGCGGAAGTCTGTCCCGGCTGCAACAGCTACCTGAAACTGCTCTATCTGGAGAACGATGCCGAGGCCGAAGCGCTCTCGACCGACCTGACCAGCCTGATGCTGGACATGCGGCTGGAGCAGGAAGGTTATCAGCGTCTGGCACCGAATCTGTTGTTGGCCCCCGGAAGCGATTAAGACCAGCGTCTACACTCAGGCGCGACAGTCCATCGCTTTCGGAGTTGCCGATGTCCAACCTGCGTCTGCCATCCATCGACAGTTTGCTGCGCCATCCCGCGTGTCAGCCGCTCGCTGAGCGTTATGGGCGTGATGCTCTGCTGGCCAGCCTGCGGCAGTTGCTCGATGACCTGCGTGAACCGGTGCTTTCGGGGCAACTGACTGCGGTTGAAATCGCGCCCGAGGTGCTGGCGGGCAGGGCGGGTGAACGTCTCATTTCCCAACATCGCAGTCATGTTCGCCGAGTGTTCAATCTCACCGGCACAGTGCTGCACACCAATCTGGGGCGGGCGCTGTTGCCGGAAGAAGCCATTGAAGCGGTGCAAATGGCGGCGCGCTATCCGATCAATCTTGAATTCGATCTGCACAGCGGCAAGCGTGGCGACCGCGATGACCTGATCGAAGGCCTGATTCGCGAGTTGACCGGCGCCGAAGCCGTCACCGTGGTCAACAACAACGCCGCTGCCGTGCTGCTGACCCTCAACAGCCTCGGCGCGCGCAAGGAAGGCATCATCTCCGGGGCGAGCTGATTGAAATCGGTGGCGCGTTCCGCATTCCCGACATCATGGCCCGTGCCGGCGTGAAGCTTCACGAGGTCGGCACCACCAATCGCACTCACGCCAAGGATTATGAAGCGGCCATCGGCCCGCGCAGTGGATTGGTGATGCGCGTACACGCGAGCAATTACGCCATATCAGGGTTCACCACGAGTGTGCCGACCGCCGAACTGGCCGCGTTGGCGCACAAGCACGGGTTGCCGTTGCTGGAAGATCTGGGCAGCGGCAGTTTGCTCGACCTGACTCGCTGGGGTTTACCGGCTGAGCCGACGGTGCGCCAGGCGTTGCTCGATGGTGCGGACATCGTGACCTTCAGCGGCGACAAGTTGCTCGGCGGTCCGCAGGCCGGGTTGATTGTCGGGCGTAAGGAGCTTATTGCGAAGATCAAGAAGAACCCGCTCAAGCGTGCGTTGCGGGTCGACAAAATGACCTTGGCGGCGCTTGAAGCGGTGCTGGGTTTGTACCGCGATCCTGATCGTTTGGCCGAACGCTTGCCGAGTCTGCGCCTGCTGACCCGGCCACAGGCTGACATCCTCGCGCAAGCCTCCCGTTTGCAACCGTCTCTGGCGCAGCATTTGGGTGAAGGCTGGAACGTCAGCGCAATGGCGGCACTGGGGATGATCGGCAGCGGCAGCCAACCGGTGGCGCGGTTGCCGAGTGCCGCGTTGTGCCTGCGGCCGCGGGTGTCGAAGCGTCTGCGCGGCCGGCAACTGTTGAGCCTGGAAACTGCCTTTCGAGGATTACCGATTCCAGTGCTCGGCCGCATCGACGATGACGCGTTGTGGCTGGACCTGCGGCAACTGGACGACGAAGCTGCGTGGCTGGCGCAACTCGATCAGTTACCGGGAGGGGAAGGGTGATCGTCGGTACCGCAGGGCACATCGACCATGGCAAGACCTCATTGCTTCAGGCCCTGACCGGCCAGGCCGGGGATCGTCGCCGTGAAGAACGCGAGCGCGGCATGACCATCGACCTCGGTTACCTCTACGCGACGCTGGAACCCGGCGCCGAACTGACCGGGTTTATCGACGTGCCCGGTCATGAGCGCTTCACCCACAACATGCTCGCTGGCGCGCAAGGCATCGACCTGGTGCTGTTGGTGGTGGCGGCGGATGACGGCGTGATGCCCCAGACCCGCGAGCATCTGGCGATTGTCGAGTTGCTGGGGATTCCCGGGCGTTGGTGGCGATCACCAAGTGCGATCGGGTCGAGCCCGCCAGGGTTGAGCAAGTTCGGGCACAGATTGAAGCACTGCTCGCGCCCGGACCTTATGCCGCTGCGCCGTTGATTGCACTGTCGAGTGTCACTGGCGAGGGGGTTGAAACCCTGCGTGAAGCCTTGATCGATGCGCAAAGGATGTCCTGCAACGCAGCACTCATGGCGGGTTTCGTTTGGCGATTGACCGGGCCTTCAGTGTCGCCGGCGCCGGCATCGTTGTGACCGGCACGGCGTTGTCCGGTCAGGTCGCCGTGGGTGACACGCTGATGCTCGGCCCTCAGGGTAAACCGGTACGCGTGCGTGGCCTGCATGCGCAAAACCAGCCGGCCGAGGTTGCCACCGCAGGACAGCGGGTGGCGCTAAACCTGACTGCCGAACGCCTGAGTCTGGAACAACTTCACCGCGGCCAATGGTTGCTGGCCGAATGGCTGCACGCGCCGACCCAACGGCTGGACATCGAGATGTACTTGTTGCCCGGTGAAACCGCTGCGTTCCCTCATTTTCACCCGGTACACGTACACCTCGGCACCCAGGACGTGACCGGGCGTGTGGCGTTGCTGGAAGGCACAGGTTTGGCACCCGGCACGCGGATGTTTGCGCAAATTCTGCTGAACGCGCCGGTGCAGGCAGTGAAGGGTGATCCGTTGATCCTGCGTGACCAAAGCGCCCAACGCACCCTCGGTGGCGGGCGAGTGCTAGACCCGTTCGCACCGAGCCGACAGCGTCGTAGCCCCGAGCGACTGGCGCAGTTACAAGCCCTCGCGAGCTCCCACAGCCTTGAAGAAGTCATGCCCGCGCTGCTGGCCAACAGCGAAACCGGGCTCGACCCGCAACGTCTCGAACGTCAGTTCAACCGCCCCCGTGACAGCTGGGTTTTGCCCGATGATGTGCGCCTGATCGACACTCGCCAAGGTCCGCTGTTGTTTAACACCGGACGATGGGAAGCTCAAAAACCGCCATTGCTGGAACACCTCGCCCGCTTCCATGAACTTGAACCGGATCAAATGGGCCCGGACCGTGATCGCCTGCGCCGCTTCGCCGGCACTGCGCTGGACCGGCCGACGTTCATCAGCCTGCTCGACGAGTTGCTTGCCAGCGGCGCCATCGTCACCAGCGGACCGTGGCTGCATCTGCCCGATCATCAAGTACGTCTGAGCGCAGACGATGAAACCTTGTGGCAGCAAGTGCAGCCGACGTTTGAAGAAGCCGGTTTCAATCCACCGTGGGTGCGCGACCTCGGGCATGACGAAGCGCAGGTGCGTTTGCTGCTGCGCAAGATGGCGCGACTGGGGTTGTTGCACCAGGTGGTGCGGGACCTGTTTTACACCGACACGGTGCTGCGCCGATTGGCGGCTATGCTGTTGCAACTGGCCGGTGAAAACCCGGTGATCGAGGTGGCGGCGTTTCGTGATGCGGTGGGCTTGGGTCGCAAGCGCAGCGTGCAGATTCTTGAATATTTCGACCGCATCGGCCTGACCCGGCGTCTGGGCGACCGGCGCCAGATCCGCCCGGGCAGTGCATTGGCTCAGCCCTCCGAGCCCTGACTTTTTAATGGAAGGCAATCGCGCCCGGTGGCGCGGCCGGGCTTCAAACCCGGTTGGGGACGGCATCCGTTCCCGGGCAGGTTCGACTCCGGCTGCCTTCCGCCAATTTCAACGCGGCGCCAGTTCCTTGAGCAGAAAATCAATGAACGTGCGAGTCTTCTGCGGCACCCGCCGCGACGATGGGTAGACCGCGTTGATGGTGATCGGCGGCGCCTGCCACTCGCACAACACCGGCACCAGCCGACCCGCTGCCAGCGCCTCGTCGACAATGAAATCCGGAAGCAGGGCGATGCCCATACCGGCTTCGGCGGCCTGGGCGAGCAGGTCGCCATTGTTGGCGTGCAATGGGCCGGTGACGTTCACCCGTTGTGTCTCCTTGCCATTGCTCAGTTGCAGGCTGACGCCGCTTTGCAAATAGCCGTAGTTCAAGCATTGGTGGGCTGTCAGGTCCCTGGGTTCCTGTGGCGTGCCGGCACGTTTCAAATAGGCCGGCGAGGCGACCATGATCCGCGGTGCCGGGGCCAACAGCCGGGCGATCATGGACGAGTCGGGCAGGCTCGCAATCCGCAGCGTCACATCAAAACCGCCGCGCACCGGGTCGACTTGCTGATCACTCAGCACAAGCTGCAACTCGATATTCGGGTGCAGTTCATGGAATGCCGGAATCAACGGCCCCAAACGCCGCAAACCGAAGGACATCGGCGCGTTGATCCGCAGCACGCCGCGTAATTCCCCCACACCGTCACGCGCCCGTTGCTCGGCCTCATCCAGCGAGGCGATCAGTTCCCGGGCCGCGTCGTAATACTCAGCACCGGCCTCGGTCAGGTGCAGGCTGCGCGTGGTGCGTTGCAGCAACTGCACGCCGATGGCCTCTTCCAGTGCCTGAATCTGTTTGCTGACTTTGGAGCGCGGCACATCCATTGCCCGGGCTGCGGCGGCGAAGCCGTTCTCGCCGACGGTGGTGATGAAGGCGCGCATGCATTCGATACGATCCACGACTGTCCCCAATTTGGAATCAATGATTCCCGATTTTAGGGAATTGTTCCTTTTTTATCCAGGGCCTACATTAGCTACCAAGCCGCCAGCCAACAGCCTTCCAACGAAGCACGCAGCGGCTAACTCATTAAACAGAACTCATCGACATCAAAAGGAACTCGCCATGTCCATCCGTGAATTGCTCAACCCAACCAACTCCGCCCTGATCCTGATCGACCACCAGCCGCAAATGTCCTTCGGCGTGCAGTCGATCGATCGCCAGACCCTGAAGAACAACACCGTCGGCCTGGCCAAGGCGGCGAAGATTTTCAACGTGCCGACCATCCTGACCTCGGTAGAAACCGAAAGCTTCAGCGGCTACATCTGGCCGGAGTTGCTCGCCGTGTTCCCGGATCATCAACCCATCGAACGCACCTCGATGAACTCCTGGGAAGACAAGGCACTGGTCGCGGCGGTGAAAGCCACCGGGCGCAAAAAGTTGATCATGGCCGCGCTCTGGACTGAGGTCTGCCTGAACTTCCCGGCACTCGAAGCCCTGGCCGAAGGCTACGAGGTGTACATCGTCACCGACGCTTCCGGCGGCACGACCAAAGAAGCCCACGACATGTCGGTGCAGCGAATGATTCAGGCCGGTGCGGTGCCGGTGACCTGGCAACAAGTGCTGCTCGAATACCAACGCGACTGGGCCCACAAGGAAACCTACGACGCGGTGATGGAATTGGTGCGCGAACACAGCGGCGCTTACGGTATGGGCGTGGATTACGCTTACACCATGGTGCACAAGGCACCGCAGCGTCAGCTCAAGTAAGCCGAATCGGTCGCACGGATACCCGGCAATTTGTTACCAAAACTCACATGAAAGTGTGAAAAAAGAGCTCACCGGTTCTCGGAATCGGTGGGCTTTTTTGTTGCTGCTTTTTAAGCAGGTCCAATGTTTTAAAGGTGTTCAGGCCGTTCGGGGCATGGTTTTATGAAGATGGCCATAACATTGCATAGTCATGTACATACAACTATAGGCATTATTCACAAACCCATGGTTCGACACAGGACCCATGTGGGAGCGAGATTGCTCCGGGCGGCGTTCCGACGATAGCGTACTGACAGTCAATATTTATGCTGGATGTGCCGGCCTAATCGCGAGCAGGCTCGCTCCCACAGGTTGTTTTGTGCAAACCTCCCCGAATTTCGAGAGCAGCCGGTTATGAAAACCAGAATTTTTCCAGGATGGTACGTCGTGTTCGCAGCGCATCTGCTGCTCGCACTGATTTTTGGCGGCACTTACTCCTTCGGCGCGTTTTTCTCGCAGATTCAATCCAACTTCGCTGTCGGGAGCTTCTCGGTCGCGTCGGTGTTTTCACTGACAGCCTTTATTTACTACGTGGTCGGGGTGTTCTCCGGGTCTCTGGCGGATCGTATCTCTACCCGCCGGGTGGTCTGCGCCGGGATTATTTCGCTGGCACTGGGCTTCTTCATCGCCAGCCTGGCCTCGGGCTCGTTGCAATGGTTTCTGCTGTGCTTCTGCTCACTGGTCGGTTTAGGTGTCGGTCTGGTGTATGTGCCGACGGTGGCTGCGGTGCAGCGCTGGTTCATCAAGCACCGCAGCAAAGCGTCGGGCATTGCGTTGGCTGGCACCGGGGTCGGGACGTTTGTCGGACCGACTGCCGCCGGGCTGTTGATGCAGCATTTCTCCTGGGAAACGACGATGCAGATCTTCGCCGCGACCATTCTGGTCGTGGGGCTGCTGGTCGCGTTGCTGGTCAGGGGCAATCCGCAGGCGCTGGGTCTGTTACCGGATGGCCTCGACGCCGCTTCGGCGTGCGCCGAGCATCACGCGAGACCCGCGGGCATGCGCTTGGCCGAAGCGGCCGCCACAGGGCGATTCTGGTGGTACTTCGGGGCGATTTTCTTTGGCTCGGTCGGGCTGTTTCTGGCATTGGTGCACATCAATCCCTACGCTCGCCAGTTTGGAATGTCCGCCACCCAGGCCAACCTGTTGATCGGGCTGATCGGTGTGGGCAACGTGGGCGGCCGGCTGTTCCTGGGCAGCATTGGTGACCGGATCGGCGTTCGGCGCCTGCTGATTGTTCTGACTTTCGCCCTGATGCTGCTCAATCTGCTGTGGCTGGGGGCTCATACCTTCCCCGCGTTGGTGCTGTTCGCCGTGTGTTTCGGCGTCGCCAATGGCGGCTGCATTTCCCTGTATCCGTCGGTGACGGCCAGTTGGTTTGGCACGGCGAACCTGGGGGCGATCCTCGGCGCTCTGTATATTTCGGTCGGGATCGCAGCGTTGATCGGCGGCAGTATTGCAGGGTTGTTGTTCGACCTTTACCAGAATTACACCGCCTCAATCCTGCTCGGTGCGCTATGCGCGCTGCTGTCCGTGGGGTTCATCCTGATTGCCGGGCGTCTGCATCAGCCAATGGCTGAGACTCAACTGTCGCGGTGAGCGCCATTCATCGGCAGGCGACTGCCCAGGCGATAGCGCGAGGAAGGGTGGGTCAGGCGCACGTAGGTGACGATTTTACCTTGGCTCCAGGTGCGACGCACCAGGATCAGGCAGGGTTCATTGGCGTCGATCTGCATGTGCTTGCTCTCGTCGCTGCTCGGGTGCCCGGCCTCGACGATGTGTTCCATTTCATCGGGGCGGATGACCTGCAATAGATAACGCGCCGGTTGCAGTTGCTCACCAAACGCTTGCAGCAAAAAGTCCGGCACCAGCTCGGGATTGACGTAGCGATCCTCGAACTGCACCGGCACGCCTTCTTCGCTGTGCACGCAGATCAGATGAAACACCGACGAACCGGTGGGCAGCGCCAGGGCTGCGGCCACCGGCATCGACGCCGCTTCACGCCCCAGGTGCAGGACGCGGCAGGAATAGCTGTGCCCCCGCGCAATGATTTCGTCGGCGATATTGGTGATGCGCAGCAGGTTCGATTGCGGCTTGCTTTCGGCGACGAACGTCCCGACGCCGGAGATCCGTACCAGATGGCCTTCTTCCGTCAGCTCGCGCAAGGCACGGTTGACGGTCATGCGCGAAATGCCCAGCTCTTGCACCAGGCGATTTTCCGACGGGATCAGGTCTCCGGGCTTCCATTCGCCACTGCGCAGCTTGTCTTGCACAAAGTCCTTCGCGCGCCGATAGAGGGCTTGCGGTGCATTTTTGATCATGGGTCAGTCCGCGTCTTTTTGAGCGGCAAGAACACTTGCCAGGGCTTTGAGAAAAAGGTCGTTATCCTCACAGCTACCGATGGACACACGCAAGTACTGCGTGTAGCCGTCTTCACGCCAGGGTTTGAGGATCACGCCCTTGCGCAGTAAGGCCTGATTGATGGTTTCAGCCGGATACGGCGTGCTGAAGTACAGGAAGTTGGCCATCGACGGGGCCGGACTCAATCCCATGTTTTGCAGGGCGACCACCATGTGTCGCCGCTCGTGGGCCACGTGGGCGAGGGTGGCCTGCAAATGCTCTTCGTCCGCCAGCGCAGCAATGGCCGCAGCCTGGGCCACCCGATTGATGTTGAACGGGGTGCGCAGGCGATCGATCAGGTCGGCCAGCAGCGGATCGCTGACAATGCCGTAGCCGATGCGCAACCCGGCCAGGGAATAAGCCTTGGAGAAGGTGCGCAGCAGGATGAACGGCTTGCCGCTGGCCTGGATCAACCCAAGGCAATCGGGATAGTCCGCCTCGAAATCGGCGTACTCGTAATAGGCCTCGTCAAACACCAGCAAGCATTGCGCCGGCAGTACTGCCAACAGCTGTTGCAACTCGTCGGCGTCCAGAGTGCTGCCGACCGGGTTGGACGGGCAGGAGAACATCAGCAAGCGGGTTTTCGGCGTCAGCGCCGCAATCATCGCCGGCACGTCGAAGCGACCTTCGGCCGTCATCGGCACCCCCGATACCCGGCGCCGGCGGCGATGGGATAAATGAAGTGCAGGCCGAACGACGGCACCACCGTGACCACTTCATCGCCATGGTCCAGAAACACCCGGCTGATAATGCTCAGCAAATCTTCGGAACCGTTGCCAAACACCAACTGATTGCCCGGCACGCCGAGTTTTACCGAAAGCGCCGCGCGTAATTCCAGGCAATTGGCATCCGGGTAGAGGGCGATGCTTGAACAGGCTTTGGCCATGGCGGCGGCCACCGCGGGCGCCGGGCCCAACGGGTTTTCGTTGCTGCCCAGCTTGGCCACGCGGGTCAGGCCGAAGCGCTGGCGTACCGCTTCGGTGCTGAGGCCGGCGTTGTAGCTGGCGAGTTCGCGCACTTGTGGGCGCGCGAGGAGTTGCAGTTCAGCAGCGTTCATACCAGAGAGGCCTCTTTGTTGTCCTGCCAGAAGGCATTGCGATCCAGATAGTTCTGCAGAAACTGCTGCAGGCGCGGGTGTTCGCTGTTATGGAAAATTTGCTGCGGCGTGCCTTGGGCGACCACTTGTCCCTGATCGAGGAACACCACCGAGTCGGCGACCTGCGCGGCGAAGCCCATCTCATGGGTCACCACCACCATGGTCATGCCTTCTTTGGCCAGGGTCTTCATGACTTGCAGGACTTCACCCACCAGTTCCGGGTCGAGCGCCGAGGTCGGCTCATCGAACAGCATGATGTGTGGCTCCATGGCCAGCGCCCGGGCGATCGCCACGCGCTGTTGCTGACCACCCGAAAGCTGGATCGGATAGACGTCGGCCTTGTGCGCCAGGCCGACTTTATCGAGCATCGCCAACGCACGCTTGCGCGCTTCGGCAGAAGACAGCTTGCGCACACGCAGCAAGGCTTCGCTGACATTGCCCAGCGCAGTCATGTGCGGCCACAGGTTGAATTGCTGGAAGACCATGCCGACGTTGCGCCGAACCTGATTGATCTGCGATTGCGCGGCGCGTTTGCGGCCCTTGCCGTTGTCCGGCACGAAGCCAAGCAACTGGCCTTCGATATGAATTTCGCCTTCGTCATACTCTTCGAGGAACGCCATGCTGCGCAGCAAGGTGCTTTTGCCCGAGCCGGACGGGCCGATCAGGCACACCACTTCGGAGTGCCGGACCTGCAGGTCGATACCTTTGAGCACGCGCAGGGTGCCGAAGCTCTTGCCGACATTGTGCAGGCGCAACATGGGTTGCGAGTCGCCGGGGAGTTGTTCGGGAGTCTTCATGGGGTCACCTTGTTTCGGGACGATGGGTTTCAAATGGCGTTGTAGGTCGTTCATTGCGCCTGCCTGCTCATGAAGCGTCCGACCCGCGTCTCCAGGTACATGCCCAGGCGCGAACAGAACTCGACCAGCAACAGGTAGCCGATACACAGCACCAACAGGGTTTCGACGAAGGCGAAGGTTTGCGAGCCGATGCCGGTCATGACCATGGTCAACTCCGGGATGGTGATGATCGACAGGACCGCGGTTTCCTTGCACAAAATGGTCACCAGGTTGACCAGCGCCGGCAGGATCATCACCAGCATCTGCGGCACCTGGATACGCAGGATGCATTGCCAGCGGGTAATGCCCAGGCAGTCGGCCGCTTCCAGTTGACCGCGGGCTACCGACTCGAAACCGGTACGAAAGATCTCCGCAAAATAGACGCTGCCGTAGATGCCCAGTCCGAGCACACCGGCTGGAATCGGCTCCAGGCTGAGGCCGAACGACGGCCCGCCGTAGTAGACCAGGAACAACTGGACCAGAAACGGCGTGCTGCGAATCACTTCGATAAACGCCCGCAGCGGCGCGCGGATCAGGTTGTTGCCAAACAGTTGCGCCACGGCAATCAGCAAGCCGAGGAACAACCCGAGCACGACACCGGCGGACCAGGTGCCGAGGGTGACTGCGAAGCCCTGGGCGATGTCATCGAGGTGCTCGGTGATGATCCGGTAATCGAAGATCATGAACGTTGCTCCTTCATGCGTCGCTCCAGCAGACCGCCGCAGAACGCCAGGGGAATGTTGATCAGGCAATAGAAGCCGGCCAGCATCAGGTAGTCCTGAACAAACAGGTAATCGCTGGCCGCCAGGTTCTGCGCGGTGCGGGTCAGGTCAGCGAGGCCGACCACCGACACCAGCGAAGACGCCTTGATCAGCAGGATCATTTCATTGACCAGCGCCGGCAACGTCAGGCGCACGGCTTGCGGCACGCGGATACGGATCAGCATTTGCCCGGTACTCATGCCGAGCAGTCCTGCAGCCTCCAACTGACCACCGGGAATGGCGAGAAAACCACCGCGCAGGATCTCGGCGATGTAGGCCCCGGCGCACAACGACAGGCTGATGATCGCGGCCGTCAGCGGCGACACGTTCGGCAGGCCAACGCGAGGCAGGAAGTAATAAACGAACAGCAATTGCACCAGCAGCGGAATGCCCCGGAACACGAAAATGTAGCCGCCCCCCAAACGTCGGAACAACGGCACCGGCGACAGGCGCAGGCTGGCGACCAGAATGCCGATGAAAAAACCGATCACCAGGGCGGCGGTGGAGACCTCAAGGGTCACCAGCAGGCTGGTCAGCAGCAACGGCAGGTTCTGTAAAAACAAAGGCCAATCGAACATCGCGGCGACTCCAACTCAGTTGATCGCCGGCCAGCACTGGCCGGCGATCAGGCGCTCCAAGGGGCAGGCGGGTTTACCAGGTTGGGGTGAAGTCGGCTTTTGGCACGTCCATCTCGGCCCCCAGCCATTTTTTCTGCAGTGCGGCGAGGCGACCGTCGTCATGCATCTTCAGCAGCGCAGCATCGAGGGCGGCGATCAGGCTGTTGGCGTCGTCATCCTTGCGGCCCAGGTAGGCGAAGTAGGATTTCTTGCCGAACGGCGGCAGGACCACTTTGAACGCCTTGCTGCGCTCGGCGGCGACGTAGGAGATGTTCGGCAGCGAGTTGGCGACGGCGACGATGCGCTTGGCCGCCAGGTCGGCGTAGGCCTGGTTGTTGTCGACGTATTCGCGGATCGTGACTTTCTCCGGCAGCGTGGCGGCGAAGGTCTTGAGCTCTTCGAGTTGCGCCGAACCTTTGCCAGCACCCACGGCCTTGCCGGCGATGTCTTGCGGTTTGGTGATGGTGGTGTCGCTGGCACCGACCATCAAGGCAACGGTCGCTTCCGCAATCGGCAGCATGAAGTGATAACGCTCTTTACGGGCCTGGGTCACGATGATCGGGCCGGCAACCATGTCGAATTTCTTCGCTTCAAGCCCTGGCAATACGCTCGGCCACGGCAGGTCGATGAACTTCACCTTGACCCCCAACTCCTTGCCCAACTGTTCGAACAACTCGGCGTTGAGGCCTTTCTGCTTGCCGTTATCGGTGAAATCGAAAGGCGCAAATTGCAGCTCGGTGCCCACCACCAGTTCACCGGCTTTCTTTACATCGGCCAGTTGGTCGGCGTGAGCCGCCAGGGACGCGACGGCCAGGGTCAGGGCGAGGCACAGGCCGTTGAATCGTTTACTGAATAGAGAATCGAGTTGCATGGTGTCACTCCTTCAGGGGATGCAGCGAGGTTGGGTGTGAGTCCTGCGGTGATTCAGGAGGGCAACAGCAGTTAACGTGCCACTCCGGTATATACAGGCCTTCAGCCGAGGATTTTTCCCGGGTTGAGAATGCCGTTGGGGTCAAAGCAGTCCTTGAGTTGACGCATCACCGCGAGGGCTTCGGGGCCGACCGAGTGATGAAGAAACTCGCGCTTGAGCAGGCCGATGCCATGCTCGGCAGAGACCGAGCCGCCCAATTCGCCGACGGCGCTGTAAACCAGCTCTTCGATCTCGAGAATCGGCGCCGGTTGTGGCAGGGATACGCAGTCCACGGTCAGGTGCAGATTGCTGTCGCCGATGTGTCCGAAATACACGCTGCGGTTGCCCGGCCAGCGCTCTTCCAGGCGTGCGCGACAGCGCTCGACGAAGTCGCCGATCAGGCCGATCGGCAGGCTGACGTCGAAGTTCAGCGGGATCATGCGGGTCGGGAACTCACCGGTGGCTTCACGGATTTTCCAAAGCCCCCGAGCCTGGTTCTGGGAACTGGCGAGCACCGCATCGAGCACTTCGCCGGCGCCGAACGCCTCTTCCAGCGCCGCTTCGAGTTGATCCTGCGGGCCGGCCGATTCAAGCAGCACGTACAGCGGATGGTCCAGTGACAAGGGGGGCGTCGCGTTTTCCAGCCAACTGACCCCGAGGCGAAAGAAGTCCTGCCACATCAGTTCATAGGCTTGCGGCGTGCCGACGCTGCGCTGGATCCGCCGCAACAGGCTGACGGCACTGGCGTAGTCGGGCAGGGCACAGAGCAGGGTGCTGGTCTGGCCGGGTTGCGGCGCCAGCTTCAACACCGCGCGGGTAATCACGCCCAAGGTGCCTTCACTGCCGATGAAGCACTGTTTCAGGTCATAACCGCAGTTGTTCTTGATCATCTTGTTGCGCAAATCGAGGACCCGGCCATCGGCCAGGACCACTTCCAGCCCGAGCACCAGGTCACGGGCCATGCCGTAGCGAATCACCGCGTTGCCCCCGGCATTGGTGGCGATATTGCCGCCGATCTGGCACGAGCCACGGGCACCCAGATCCAGTGGAAAGACAAACCCGGCGTTGAGTGCGGCTTGCTGGATCTCCTCCAGCGTGGTGCCGGCCCACACACTGAGGGTGGCCGCCGCCGGGTCAATCTCTTCAATGCCGCGCAGGCGTTCCAGGGACAAGGCGATGTCGCTGGCCCGAGGCACCGCGCCGCCGGCCAGCCCGGTCATGCCGCCCTGGGGAACCACCGACTGTTGGGCCGCGTTGCAAATCCGCAGGGCGCTGGCGACGTGCGCGGTGGTCCGTGGCAACAGCAACGCAGCGGGGCAGGCCGGGGCATGAGCGGTCCAGTCGCTGTAGTGGCGTTGACTGATATCGGCGCCAGTGATTACCGCATCGTCCCCCAGTGCCTGACGCAATTGTTCGAGGGTGTGTTGTAGATCGTTCATCGGCTCAACTCACAGTCGGGGAAAGTGGAGGACGTCGTGATCAAGGCACGACTATCGAGTAGTTTCAGGTCCGCAGTGCCCAGCAAAGACAAGGCCAGGCGCAGCTCTTGCGCCAGCAGGTCGAGGGCATGGCCTGCGCCTGCCTGTCCGCCGACGGCGACTCCATAAAGCGTAGATCGCCCCAGCAACACCGCATCGGCGCCGAGTGCGCAGGCTTTGAGAATGTCGCTGCCGCGACGGATGCCACTGTCGAGCAGCAGGGCAAGTTTGCCTTTGGCCACGGCGGCAATCGCGGGCAGGCAGTCGAGGCTGGCGGGAACCCCGTCCAGTTGCCGGCCGCCATGGTTGCTCACCACTAATCCGTCGAGTCCCAGGGCCACGGCTTTCTCGGCATCCGCCGGGTGCAGCACACCCTTGAGCAACAGTCGATGCGGCCAGCGTTCGCGCAGTCGGGCCAGGGCATCCCAGTCGAGCCCGGTGTCCATCTGGCTGCCGATAAACTGTGCGGCGCCTTCAATGGTGCGTTGTTCGGCAGGCAGATAACGCTCGATGTTGCCCAGGGTCGGGAGGCCGTGTGGCCACAGCGCCTGGGCCATCCAGCGCGGATGACACAGCACGTCGAGCTTGTTGCGCAGGCTCAGTTGCCGGGGCCGGGCGAAATTGCGTCGGTCCCATTCCCGATTGCCCAGCAACACCGCGTCGCTGGTCAGCAGCAGGGTCTTGCAACCGACCGCATCGGCACGTTGCAACAGGTCCTCACGTACGGCGCGATCGCGCAGGCAATACAGTTGAAACCAGAGATTCACCTCGGGCACCGCCGCCACGACGTGTTCCAGGGAGCTGGTGGAAACGGTGCTGAGGGTGAAGGGCAGGCCACGCTCCGTTGCGGCCGGGCCAAGTGAATATCGGCGTCGCGATAGAGCATCGCGTTGTAGCCAGTGGGGCCGATGGCCATTGGCAGCGGCAGGTCTCGCCCGAACAGCGAACACCGGGTTTGCGTGGCCGAGCAAGGTACCAGGGTACGAGGCAGCAGCGCGATGTCAGCAAAGGCCTGGCGGTTGCGCTGCAACGTCAGTTCTTCCTCGGCGCCGCCCTCCAGGTATTCCCAGGCGAAATGCGGCAGGCGTCGCCGTGCCATGGCCGCCAGTTCGGCAATGCTCTGTGCCCGATGAATATCCGAGCCTGAATAGTAGCGACGCATGGCAATCCCTATGGCGTGATGGAAGAGGCGCAGCCAGGCTGCGCCGACCCGTTTGCGATCAGGCGTACAGGCGTTCGGCGGGCAACCAGCGCTCGAACGCGGCAAATTCCACCCAGGCGCGGGCGGTGGCGATGTCGGGGGCGAAGTAACGGTCTTCGTCGTAGTGCGCGACTTCGCTGCGAATCATCGCCAGGACCTCGCCGAGCTTTTTCGAGGTCGTGAGCGGGGCATGCAAATCCACGCCCTGAGCCGCACCGAGCAGTTCGATGGCCACCACCGCGCTGCTGTTACCGGCCATGTCCAGTAGACGACGGGCCGCGAAGGTCGCCATCGACACATGGTCTTCCTGGTTGGCCGAGGTCGGCAGGCTGTCGACCGATGCCGGGTGCGCCAGGGTCTTGTTTTCCGACGCCAGCGCAGCGGCGGTCACTTGAGCGATCATGAACCCCGAGTTCAGGCCACCTTCGCGCACCAGAAAGGCCGGCAGGCCGGAGAGTGCCGGGTCAACCAGTTGGGCGATACGGCGTTCGGACAAGGCTCCGATTTCGGAAATTGCCAAGGCCAGTACATCGGCAGCCATCGCCACTGGTTCGGCGTGAAAGTTGCCACCCGACAGCACGTCGCCGTCAGCGCTGAACACCAGCGGGTTATCCGAAACCGCATTGGACTCACGCAAGAACACACCCGCGGCGAAGCGCAAATGGTCCAGGCAGGCGCCCATGACTTGTGGCTGGCAGCGCAGCGAATACGGGTCCTGGACCCGAGTGCAATCGATATGCGATTGACGAATTTCACTGTTCGCCAGCAGTTCGCGGTAGTACAGCGCCACATCGATTTGCCCCGGCTGACCGCGCACGGCCTGGATGCGTGGGTCGAAAGGCACATCGGAGCCTTTCAAGGCTTCCACGCTCAGACTGCCGGCCACCACGGCGGCGGTGAACAGTTTCTCGGCGGCAAACAGCCCGCGCAGCGCCAGAGCCGTGGATACCTGGGTGCCATTGATCAGCGCCAGCCCTTCCTTCGGCCCCAGTACCAGCGGTTCCAGACCGGCAATTGCCAAGCCTTCGACGGCGTCCATCTCACGCCCGTTATGGCGGACGCGACCGACACCAATCAGTACCGCCGACATATGCGCCAACGGGGCCAGGTCACCCGAGGCGCCGACCGAGCCCTGAGACGGAATGCACGGATAGACCTTGGCGACATACAACTGAACCAGTGCTTGAATCACTTCCCAGCGAATACCGGAAAAACCCCGGGCCAGGGAGCCGACCTTCAACGCCATGATCAGGCCGACACTGGCGTCATCGAGTAGTGGACCGGTGCCGGTGCAGTGCGAGAGCAACAGGTTGCGCTGCAACTTGGTCAGCGATTCGGTCGGGATCGACGTTCTGGCAAGCAAGCCGAAGCCGGTATTGATGCCATACACCGTGCGTTCGTTGGCGATGATCTGGTTCACGGTGCGGGTACTGGCCTCCACGGTTTCGCGGGCCTGCGGGTCCAGTTCAATGGCGCATTGCTTCTGATAGATGACGCGCAATTGATCGAGCGTGAGTTGACCGGGTTTGAGCAGCAGAGGTGTGTGCATTGCAATGTCCTGGGGCAGTGGTGGGTGGAATAGGCAGCTATATCATCCTGTATATACAGGTAGAGCAATATGCGGGCCAAAATGACCGTTATCTTCAGGGATGCGCGTTTCAGACACGCGCTGTGCAGCTTTTAAAAGAACCCGGCGGCTTGGCAACCTTTGAATGTGTAACCGAAAGCTGCACCAAATACGCGCTCGCCGCACACTGTTGGGGCGTATGGAAACCAACGATAGCTGGGGATTGGTTCGGCCCAGGGTGGTTGGGCAACGAACAGACGCCTTGGCGTGCGGGGAGTTGGGGGAGTGGGGTAGGGAGCGGCACAGTAAATGCTTTTAGCTGTATATACAGGGTGGCGCCGTTGCCTCCTGTCCCTGAACGATCACCCATCACCACGGCCTCTGGAGTGAGCATGTCTTCTACTATTCATCTGCCTCTGATCGATATGTCCGGTGTCCGCGAAGGTGACAAGGCGAGTATTCGTCGAGCCGCCGACGCCATTCGAACCGCCTGCTGCGACATCGGCTTCTTCTACATCATCAATCACGGGGTGCCGCAGGCGGTGATCGACCGGGCAATGTCGGCCGCCGGAGAATTCTTTGCTTACCCGGCCGAGATCAAGCGGCAGGTAGCGGTCAACAAACGGCATCGTGGCTGGCATGCGTTGGGCGGGGCGACCATGTACGAAGCCACCAAACCCGATCACAAGGAATTTTTCAGTATTGGGCTCGAACTGGCCGAGGATGATCCCAGCGTGCTCGCCGGTGAGGCGCTGCGCGGGCCAAATCAATGGCCGCAATACATGCCGTCGTTGCGCGAGGCCTTGTCTGACTACTATCAGGAGATCGCCAGGGCCGGCGCCGACCTGTTGCGGGTGGTGGCAGTGGGGCTGGGCATTGACGAAGATTTTTTCACCGACAAATACACCAAGCCGTTGCAGCGCACCCAGATGGTCTATTACCCGCCGCAACCGCCCCAGGCCGAAGCCGATCAGTTCGGGGTGGCTCCTCACACTGACTACGGTTGCATCACGTTGCTGTATCAGGACAACAGTGGCGGTTTGCAGGTCCGTGAACTGGGCTCCAACCGCTGGATCGATGCCACGCCGATTCCCGGCAGCCTGGTGGTGAACGTCGGAGACCTGTTGGCGCGCTGGTCCAATGATCGTTTTCGCTCGACCCTGCATCGGGTGATCAACACCTCGGGCCACGAACGCTACTCCATCGCGACGTTCTATGACCTGACCTATGGCGCCACGGTCGATCCCTGCGACTTGGGGATCGACCCGGCGCTGAGCCTTTATCCGCCGGTGGCGGCGGGGGACTACATCCTCAAGCGGATCGACGACTCGATGGCGTATCGCAAAAAACAGGCATAAGCCTGAGGATTGAAATGCACTCCTGTGGGAGCGGGCTTGCTCGCGAAGAGGCCGTGTCAGTCGACATCAATGCTCACTGAACCACCGCTTTCGCGAGCAAGCCCGCTCCCACAGGTTATGCGCCTTAACTGACTGGCGTTTGGCATAGCGCCGATCAAAGGTGACCGAAACTCAGCGGGTACTGAACCACGACATAAACCCGGTCGATGTCATCGCCCGCCTGGGCGCTGTTGGCCCGATGTGACACATGGGACAGCTGCAAGGACAAGCCCTTGGCCGACCCCGATTGCACGACGTAGCGTAAATCGATGTCGCGCTCCCAGTGCCGTCCGCCATCACCTTGTTGCGGCTGGTATTCACCGGTCGCTGCGTCGAACGGGTTGTAGGCACCGCCCTTGGGCGCATGGGTGCCGTCGATGTCGCGGCCCGTCACATAGCGGGTCATGAAGTTCAGCCCGGGAATGCCGAACGCCCCCAGGTCGAGGTCGTAGCGGGCTTGCCAGGAGCGCTCGTGGGCGCCGTTGAAGTCGGCGTACTTGATCGAGTTCGCGAGGTAAATGGAGTCGCCGCCGACGAAATCGAACGGGGTGTCGCCATTGATTTGCTGATAGGCCAGGGTGAATCCATGCGCACCAAGGGTGTACTTGCCCGACAGGCTGTAGGCCGTGTTGTCGATTGCCCCCGCCAGTGCCCGGCCGGTGTCTTGCGTGTGATAGAGATTGGCGTCGAGGAAAATATCCGATTGCTTCAGGTGCAGATTGCCGTAGTACTGGTGCCAGGTGTCGCTCAGTTCGGAGGCGTACAACGCGCCGCCCAGCGGGCTGTTGGTGAACAGGTCGGCGCCGAGAAAGCTAATGCCGCCCGCCTCGGTGTTGGCACCGTACCCGTAGAAGTCACCCTTGCTCGATGAGCTGTCCTGGTTCTTGAACGCCGTGAAGTGCCCGGCCACCAGGTTCATCCCGTCGATTTCCCGGCTGTTCATCAGAAAACCCGTGGCGTACTCCGGTTGCAGGCGTTTGTCCGAGGTGTCGAACACCGGGGTTTCCACGCTCATTTCACCGAACGCCAGGGTGGTGCGGGACGCCTTGAGCTTGATTGCGCCGCCGCCACTGGAGAAGTTGCTTTCGCTACGGCCATCATTATCAACCGGCAGTAATCCGGTGCCTGAATGTCCTTTGCCGCCGTCGAGCTTGAGCCCGAGAAAGGCGTGTGCGTCGAGACCGAACCCAATGCGGCCGTCGGTGAAACCGGATTCAAAAGAGCTGATAAAGCCTTGAGCCCATTCCTGTTTGTAACTCTTGCCCGCAGGCGAGGGTGAGCGGTAGTCGCTGTTGAGGTAGAAGTTTCGACTCAATACACCCAGCGTCGCGCCGTCCAGGAAGCCTTGCGCTATGGGTGCCGGTTCATCGGCCAGGACCGTGCCGGCGAACAGAATCGTCATGGCGGCAAGGGATTTACAGTGTCGTGCAGAAAAGGTCATGGGTGATCACCACGAGGCAGCGACTGCGCAGGACCCGCAGTCGCTGTTTTTTCTTAATGGCCTTCGGAAGCGCCAAACATGGTCTTGGCGTAGATCAAGCCCAAACCATAAGAACCCCCATTGGCGATCGAGGTTTTCACGGTTTCTTCATAGGTCTCGGTACGCGCCCAGTCACGTTGCAGTTCCAGCAGGTATTGCAGCGACGTCATCGGCCGGGCACCGAGCTGGACCATGCGCTGGATCGCCATTTCATGGGCTTCGATCGAAACATCGCCGCAGGCATCGGCAATGAAGTACACCTCGAAGCCCTGGTCGATGGCCGACAAGGCCGGGCCGACGATGCACACCGAGGTCCACAGGCCGGCCAGGACGATTTTCTGCTTGCCGAACGTGTTGACTTCAACGGCGATGCGCTCGTCTTCCCAGGTGTTCATGCTGGTGCGATCGATCACGTGATGTTCCGGGAACACCGACTTGATTTCGTCGAAGATCGGCCCGGAAAAACTCTTCTCGGCGACGGTGGTGAGGATGGTCGAGACCTTGAATCCACGAGCCGCCTTGGCCACCAGCGCCGCATTGTTGCGCAGGGTCACGGCGTCGATGGACTTGGTCGCAAAGGACATCTGCGACTGGTGGTCGATCATGATCAGGGTGTGGTCGGTTGGAGTCAGCAGGGTTTTGCCGGGTACTGCTTTTGCAATGGCCATCACAAGGTCCTTACGGGAGGGAGTGAAGGGCCATGGTTGCGCAGATTCGGGCGGGGATATTGAGTCGGTGTGCTGTGTTTGGTTTTTTGCGGGGATGAGGCGCCAAGCCCTGCGCGATGTTCATTTATCGCGCAGGGCTTCTATCATTGCTTCACGTAGCGCCCCGGTGCCGACTCGATTGCCGGGTAACGGGCATTTCCGATACTCAGCACCGAAGGTTGGCGCTCCCCGGCGTGACTGGCCAGCCAGACGCACCAGTCATTCCACCAGCTCCCCGGATGCTGGTCTGCATTCTTGAACCAGGTGTCCGGGTTTTTGCTGACGCGGTTGTTGGTCCAGTAATGACGCTTGTGGTTGGCCGGCGGGTTGATCACCCCGGCGATATGCCCCGACGCGCCGAGTACAAAGCGCTTGGTCCCGCCCAGCAGATTGGTGCTGGCGTAAGCGCTGCGCCACGGCACGATGTGGTCGTCATGGGTGGCAAGGATATACGCCGGCGCCTCGATGGCCCGCAGGTCCAGCTTGACTCCACAGCAATCCAGTTCGGCGGATTTCAGGTCGTTCTGCAGGTAGGTATGGCGCAAGTACCAGCAATACATCGGGCCGGGCAGATTGGTGCTGTCGTTGTTCCAGAACAACAGGTCCAACGCGATTGGCTTCAGGCCCTTGAGGTACTTGTCGACGTTGTAGTTCCACCACAGGTCATTGGGGCGCAACAGCGAGAAGGTGTTGCCCATGTCCTCGCCCTTGAACAAGCCTATGGGGCCGTCCTTTCCGCCAATGGTGCGTTCGCGGTAGGCCACCAGTTGTTCGTCGACGAAGATGTCGATGGGACCGGTGTCGAGGTAATCGAGGAAGGTGGTCAACAGACTGACGCTGGCGATTTCTTTATCGCCGCGCGCGGCCAGGACCGCCAGCGCCGTGCTTAACAACGTGCCGCCGATGCAGAAACCGACGCAGTTGGGCCGTTGCTCGCCGCTGATTTCGCGGGTCACTTGCAGGCCCTTGATGATGCCGGTTTCGATCAGGTCATCCCAGGTGGTGTTGGCGTGCGCCTGGTCGAAGTTGCGCCAGGACATCAGAAACACCGGGTGCCCTTGCTGCAACAGGTGGCGGATCATCGAGTTGTCGGGGCGCAGGTCGAGGATGTAGTACTTGTTGATCGACGGCGGCACGACGAACACCGGGCGGCGGTACTGGGTTTCGGTTTGCGGGTAGTACTGAATCAGCTGGAACAGTTCGTTCTCGAACACCACCTCGCCAGGAGTGGTGGCCAGATCCACACCGACCTTGAAGGCGTTGCTGTCGCACTGGCGCATCTTGCCTTCTTGCAGGTCGCTGGCCAGGTGCAGCAACCCCGTGAGCAGGCTGGCACCCTGGGTGTCGACCACTCGTTGCAAGGCATCCGGGTTACTCGCCAGGAAGTTGCTCGGCGCACCGGCGGCGATGGCTTGCTCCACCAGATACAGCAGGCGCTGGCGCGGCTTCTTTTCCTTGATCGGCAGCTTGTCCAGCAACTTCAACAGGAACCCGGCGTTGAGCAGGTAAAACGCGGCGAGGGAACCGAACAGCGGTTGGCTCCAGTTGCCGCTGGCAAATCGTCGGTCTTCGAAGGTAAACGGCTGGCCAGTCATCAGGCGCTGGCCGAGGTCGCCCCATTGCAGTTGGTAGTCCGATTGCAGGCTGTCGAGGGTGCCGCGAGGCAGGTCGAACCAGTCGTTGTATTCATGCCCTGTAAACCATGGATTGGTGCTGACCCACAGGCGTAATTGTTGCACTGCAAAGGACGCAATGAACGGAACCTGGCCGGACCAGTAAGTGTTGAAGGTGTGCGCGTTGTTATCCATGGAACTCCTTGCCCACAAAGATAAACCGGGCAGAAAAAAGCGCGGCACCGTGCTGCGGTGCCGCGTCAGTAGCTAAGGCAAGCAGTTCGGTGTGACTAGCGCTCGATGACCAGGCTGACGCCTTGCCCGCCGCCGATGCACAACGTGGCCAGGCCTTTGTGGCCATCGCGGCGGATCAGCTCAAACAGCAGCGAGACCAGAATCCGCGCACCCGATGCGCCAATCGGATGACCGAGGGCAATTGCACCGCCATTGACGTTGACCTTGCTGGTGTCCCAGCCCAGTTCCTTGGCGACCGCCAGTGACTGGGCGGCGAAGGCTTCGTTGGCTTCGATCAGGTCCAGGTCGGTGAGATTCCAGCCGGCCTTCTCCAGTACCAGGCGGGTCGCCGGGACCGGGCCGATGCCCATGATCGATGGGTCTACACCGGCACTGGCGTAAGCCTTGATCCGCGCCAGAATCGGTAACCCCAAGGCCTGAGCCTTGGCGGCGCTGGCCAGTAACAGCACGGCGGCACCATCGTTGAGGGTCGACGAATTGCCGGCGGTGACGCTGCCGTCTTTCTGGAACGCCGGTTTGAGTTTGCCCAGGGACTGGAGGCTGCTGTCTGGCCGTGGCTGTTCATCGGTGTCGAAGGCCAGCGGTTCACCCTTGCGCTGGGGAATCAGGATCGGGGTGATTTCACGCTTGAAGTAACCAGCCTCGATGGCCGCGGCGGCTTTCTGTTGCGAGGTGGCGGCGAAGGTATCTTGTTGCTCGCGCGTGAGGCTGTACTTCTGCGCCAGGTTCTCCGCGGTAATGCCCATGTGGTAGTCGTTGAACGCATCCCACAAACCGTCCTGGATCACGCTGTCTTGCAGTTGCGCATGGCCCAGGCGCAAGCCGGTTCGGGCCTTGGGCAACACGTAGGGTGCCAGGCTCATGTTTTCCTGACCGCCGGCAATCACCAGTTCCGCGTCACCACAGCGGATCGCCTGAACCGCCAGTTGCACAGCCTTGAGGCCTGAACCGCAGACTTTGTTCAACGTCATCGCGGGGGTGGTGAAGGGCAGGCCGGCCTTGATCGCGGTCTGGCGTGCCGGGTTTTGCCCCGAACCGGCGCTGAGCACCTGGCCGAGGATCACTTCATCGATTTGTTCTGCGCTGATGCCCGTCTGTTCCAGCAGGCGGCGAATCAGCGCCGCACCCAGTTCAGTGGCCGGTATCGCGGACAAGGCACCCTGGAAGCTGCCGATGGCGGTACGAGTGGCGGCAACGATTACGACTTCGTTCATGCGTGACCTCATTAAGATTGTGTCGAACGGGAGCAGGGCCTCCATGCCCTGACAGGCCTACTGCATGTTCATGCCGCCGTTGACCGAAAAGTCGGCTCCGGTGCTGTAGGCCGATTCATCGGAAGCCAGCCAGGCGACGATGGAGGCGATTTCTTCCGGTTGACCCAGGCGTCCGACCGGGGTGGCGGCGATCATGCTGTCGAGGATGTCCGGGCGAATGGCCGCGGTCATGCTGGTCTGGATGTAGCCCGGCGAAACCGTATTGACGGTCACGCCCTTGCCCGAGACTTCCCGCGCCAGGGCCATGGTGAAGCCGTGGATGCCGGCCTTGGCCGCGCTGTAGTTGGTCTGGCCGAACTGGCCGCGCTGACCGTTGATGGAAGAGATGTTGATCACTCGCCCCCAGCCTTTGCTCAACATGCCCTCAATCACCTGTTTGGTGGTGTTGAACAAGCCGCTGAGGTTGGTGCCGATCACGGCGTTCCAGTCTTCGGGGGTGAGTTTGCGAAACGAGGCGTCCCGGGTGATGCCGGCGTTGTTGACCAGCACATCGACCGGCCCGACCGTTTCCCTGACCAGCTCGAAAGCCTTGCGGGTCGACTCCCAGTCGGTGATGTCGCCATACACGAATTCGAATTCATAGCCCGCCGCCAACTGGCTCGCGGCCCACTCGTTCTTGCGGCTGGAGTTGGCGCTGCAACCCACCACAACCTTGAAACCTTCCTTGTAAAGACGCTGGCTGATCGCCGTACCAATCCCACCCATACCACCGGTTACCAATGCAATACGACCAAGCGACTTCATATGCTCCTTCCCTTTTATATTTTGCGCTGCAAGATGGCAGGATTGTTCGGCATTCCCGGGGGCTGGGGAAGTGTTGTGAGGTGACGCAATGGTGTCCAACGGTGCCATGCCTGGCTAAAAACGAGGAGTACCTATACTGGGATCAACACTCGCCACTGAGCGGCCCGTTATTATTTGATTCAGCGCAGATCGGTTATGGCTCCGGACAGGATGTTCGGTTCCACAGGTCATTGAGGACGCCATGTACAGAATGAGTTCCGGCTATGCCAGCGTGCTGGTCAATACGCTCTCGGCTCAAGGGCTGGATGTCGCCAGTCTGTGCCTTGAGGCTGGACAGGACATCAATCTCGCGAACCAACCCGGAGCGTTTTGCGAGCGACGTGCGATCTATCGACTATGGGCGCTGGCGGCACAGGCCAGTGGTGATCCCGATATCGGCCTGAAAGCCTATGGCAACTTCCATCCCGGCAGTTTTCAGATTGTCGGCTACACCATGATGTCCAGTCTGAACCTGAAAAAGGCCCTTGAACGGCTGGTGCGTTTCAGCCCGTTGATCGGTACCGGGTTCAGCCTGTTTTTCATGGCCGAGCAGCAGCACTATCGATTGGCCGCGCTGGATCATCAGCAGGCCGGCTCGGTCAAACCACGGCAATATGTCGACGCTGGCCTGGCGTCCTTGATGGGGTTCTGTCGCTGGCTGGCTGGCGGCAACTCGCCGCAACCGCTGCAGGTGGAGTTCAGTTATCCAGAACCTGAAGACACGTCTGAACATCGGCGTTTGTTTGGCTGCAACCTGCAGTTTGACGCGGCCTACGACAGCATTCTGTTCGACGGCCAGGAAGTGCTGCGCCCGTTGAGCATGGCCAACGAGGCGCTGGCGGTGTTGCATGACAGTTTTGCCGAAGCGCAACTGGAGCTGCTGTTTGGTTTCTCGATTGTCGGCAGGATTCGCGCGTTGATTACCGAGCGGTTGAGCCAGGGGCAGGGGCCGTACGATATGGAGTCGATCGCCGCCGCGTTGAATATCAGCAAACGCACACTGCAACGAACGCTGGAAAAGGATGGGACGCAATTCAAGGATGTGCAGAGCGCGGTGCGCCGGCAACTGGCGGATTTTTACTTGCGCCATTCTCATTTCAACATGAAGCATGTGGCGTATTTGCTTGGCTTTCATGATCACAGCAGTTTCAACAAGGCGTGCAGCCGCTGGTTCGGGATGACGCCGGGGCAGTATCGGGCGGATGAATCCCTTGAAGTGGAAGAGGCTGTGCCGGTTTGAGGTAGCCGCTGGCGGTGCCTGCGTCCGGCTTGTTGTAGCAGCTGCCGAGCCCGCGAGGCTGCGTCCGGCTGCGCAGCAGTCGCAAAACCCGGATGCACGGTCTTCCTGAAACACCGCGCGGCCTGAATTGACGACTGCTGCGCAGTCGAACGCAGCCTCGCGGGCTCGGCAGCTGCTACCCAATCGCATTCCAGCATTGCAGGTCATTTGATCGGCGGTTTTTTCGTACCTTTCTTGACCTTGGCCGTTTTGCGCACGGGCTCTTTCACCTCCGCGACGCAGGGGGCCGCAGGGAGTAAAGGCTCGGGCTCTTCTAACACATCCGCTTCGCCGGGCGGTTGGGTCAGGTTGAAACCCGGCAGGGGTACTTCAAGCAGGGTGTGCAGCTCGCACCAGAAGCCGTGTCCGGTCGCGGTATCGCTCAGCAACTCTGGTAACAGGTTGGCGACGGCAGCCAATACCTGCTGACGTTCTTCGGTTTCGGGCAGCAACAGCGGCAGGCTGCGCAGGCTTTCTTGCGGGTGAGCGAGTACCAGCATTTTCTGGGCTTGCAGGGTTTCGCGCAGGTTCAGCGGTTCGGCACTGTGGTCCTGCAGCAAGATCTGCAATTGCTGCAGCAGGTTTTCCAGATTGGCCTTGCCCGGTTCGTCGCTGTCGCGTTCCAGCAGGAGCAGAATGCGGATCAAGGCTTCCATCAGGCCGCCAAGGGGCAGGGCGGTTTCCAGGTGTTCGAGCAACTGTTTGTCGTGCTGCTCGGCGTGGGCCTGAAGATCGCGCTTCGGTGTGTTGCCATCGAGGCTATCGAGTGCGCCATACACGCCGTAGAAACACAGTTCCTGAGTCGCATCGCGCAGATCGCGGTAGCCGTTCAGCGCGTCCTGAATCTGGTTGGAAAACAACGCCTGCCAGGCCAGCAACGGATTGTCCGGGGCGACGGGGCGACGATCCTTGCGCACTTGCGCAGCGCTGCCAGCCAGCCACCACAGCGCCGGGTTCAAACTGCTCCAGAGCACCTGCTGCTGATGGAAGGGATGGGCCTTGCGCATCAGCTCGGCGCCTGGCTCGTTGATAAGCGGGCGCAACCACGGACGAACAAAAGCGTCGTAGAGGCTGTTGTTGATGCGTGAGGCGCGCTCGACCAAGGCGAATTCGCGATCATCATCGCGGGCTGGCTGCACGTTGCCGTGGATGTCGGCGATGTGCCGGGGTTCGAAACGCACCGCGTATTGCGTGTCGGGTAGATCGTCGATCAGCATTTCATAGAGCCCGGCGGGCAGGGCGTTGATGGTTTCGACCGCGCCCAGCAACTCACGGTGCTCACGTCGGGCGACTTCGCCGGAAACGAAGATGCCGAGATGGCCGATGCTGGCGTGACGCAGGTAGACAATGGTGCGCCCGGCGTTTTGCAGGGCGAGGTCGCTGGGGTACACATCGGCGATCCAGTCCAGCGCCTGTTGCGGCGAGGTGATGTTGTCGCCAAAGGAGCAAAACACCACCACGGGCACTTCGATGCGCTTGAGGTCGAGCCCGCTGCTCTTGCGGCCCAAGCCGCCGGACAGCTGATTGCCGATGAACAGGTCGTCGACAATCATCTCGATTTCTTCGCTGTTGAGCAGCGTCGGGCTGCCCCACCAGCGTTCGAAATCGAGGAAGCGTGCCGCTTCGGTGTCGACTTCGCTGAACAGGTGGTAGTACTTGCCCCAGTAGGCGTTGGCCGGATCGAGGTTTTCGAAATTACTGACCAGCCAGGTGCCGTCGAATCGGTCGTTGCCCAGGTCACTGCCCAGGCGCGCCATCCAGCCGCCACCCAGCAAACCGCCGGTGTAGCGCATCGGATTGCGCCCGTTGACCCCGGCCCAGTACGACAACGGCGCACCATTGACGATGATCAACCCCGGCAGTTCTGGCCGCGTTGCCGCCAACCCCATCAGCGCCCAGCCAGCCTGGCAGTTGCCGATCACCACCGGTTTGGCGCTGTCGGGATGCCGCGCACTGACCACTTCGATGAACTGCGCCTGCGCCGCGATAATATCCGCCAGGGTTTGCCCGGGACTTGGCGAGTGACTGAAGCTGATGAAATAGGTGGGATGACCGGCGCGCAGGCTTTCGCCGATGACCGAATCCTGTTTGAAACCGCCGATCCCGGAGCCGTGGCCGCCGCGCGGGTCAATGATGATCACCGGTTGCTGGTTGTCGATCGATTGCTCCGGGCTGCTGAGGATGCGTAACAGTGAGTAGTTGACCGGGCGCGCCAGGTCCGCACCGTTGAGCAGGGTTTCATGGTCGAACTTGAGCAACAGCGGAAAACCAGCGCGCTCATGGGCCAGGGTGTTGTCGCCGCGTTGACGCAAGGTGTCCCAGAACAACAGGCTGCGTTGGCTCAGGTCAGTGAAGTATTCCTGCCAGTCAGCCGCCGTAGGTTGTTTGAACTGGCCTTGGCTTAGCGGCGCGAAGGTTTTTGCCTGGCGCTGCTGCACGGCGTCGAGCACGTTGCGAGTGTTGAGCTGTTGCAGGTGATTCAGGTGCTCGAACAAACCGACCGTCGGGGACAGCGTTTGTTCTTGCGATGCAATAATTTCTTCCTGGCCCATGGTGATCTCCTGACACTGTGCGGGGGAGCCGTCAGCCAGACTAGCAATGGCTAGGCCGAATATCGGATTTTCACGAGTCTATAGCGAATAACTCCGCAGGGAGTACCGTTTATTTTGCAGTGCACAAAATATCCGTTGCCAAATGGTTTTGTGCACTGCAATATCAAGCCAATCGCGATGACTGCCCGGATCGCTGTCGCGTCCTCAGGCCTGAATGGGCCTTCCAGTACCAGGAGATTTCAGCATGTCTTTTTTCAACTCGGAAAAACTGCAAGCCACTCAGAAAGCCAACCTCGACCTGTTGCAGCAAATCAGCGGCAAAGTCTTCGCCAGCGTTGAGCAACTGAGCCAGTTGCAGTTCAAGGCACTGCGCGACTCCACCGAAGAACACTTCGAAGGTGTGCGCAAGTTGTTGGCGGTACGTGATCCACAGGGCTTCGCTGATTTGCAGGCGTCGTTCACTCAACCGAGCGCGCAAACCGAACGTCTGGCCGAGTTCAATCGTCAGGTTCAAGCGCTGATCGTCGGCACCCAGTCGGACATCGCCAAACTGACCGAACGTCAGGTCGAGGCCGGCACTCAGCAGGTGAATGAGTTTGTTGAGTCGATCAGCAAGAATGCCCCGGCTGGCTCCGAGCCAGTGGTCGCAGCCTTCAAGTCGGGCCTGGCGAATGCCAGCACTGTGTTCGAGAGCGCACAGAAGGCCGTAAAACAGGCGTCCGATGTGGCTCAGAGCGGTTTCGACGCAGCGACTGCCGCCGCCGGCAAAGCCGCTCCGGAAGCGGGGGCCAAGGCCTCCCACGGTAACAAGTAAGTCACATCAGGCTGGCGGTACCGATGGCGATGGGATTATTCCCCATCGCCATTTTTTCGGCTCGTTATCGGCGGCAGGCTTGGCGCCGAACATACCGAACATGTTCTGGGTATTGAGGTACAACGCCTTGGACTGGTCGACATACTGGCGCATCAAGTCCTGCATCACCGGCGCCTGCTGGTGCATGAAGGTGCTCCAGGCTTCGGTCGACTGGGCGCCGGTCTGGGACTGGATGTCGATGACGGTCTGGATGCTTTTATCCAGGTAGCTGCCGAGCACGCCTTGATACGGGCCGTAGAACTGGATGATGCCCATCAGCATTTCGCTGCTGAAGATCGGCTCTCCGCCGCTTTCGGCTTCCAGGATGACTTGCAGCAGAATACTGCGGGTCAGGTCCTCGCCACTTTTGGCATCGACCACCTGGAACGGGACTTTATCGACCACCAATTGACGAATATCGGCCAGGGTCAAGTGGCTGCTGGTGTGGGTGTCGTACAGGCGGCGATTGGGGTATTTCTTGATCAGGCGGGGAGTGTTCCGACTGTTATCTGTCATGCGGGGCGTCTCGTGGCGAGCCTGATTTAAAGGCATCTTAACCTTCTTTGGTGCCCTTGAGGCCGCCTTCGCGAGCAGGCTCGCTCCCACACTGGTTCTGCGGCGTTCACAAATCCCTGTGGGAGCGAGCCTGCTCGCGAAGAGGCCCGCCAGAACACCAAATATTCACGCCCGAAAAAAGGGACTCGCCGTTAAGCAAGTCCCCTTCGTGATACTGCATTCACCTACCAGATCGGCAAGCTATAGCTGACGATCAACCGATTCTCATCCAGATCACTGCCAAAGTTGGTCGAGCGCACGGTCGCATTGCGCCATTTCACCCCAACGTTCTTTAACGGGCGACTCTGCACGACATAGCCGATATCGGTATCGCGCTCCCATTCCTTACCCTCGGGGCGATTGATGCCCAGGTCGCACGAACGCCCAAAGAGGAGCGGGGCGCCGCGTGCGGTTCAATCGTTAGAACTGTTCGGCACTCAGGCCATACAAGGAGCCGCTGCCCGCGCGAATGGATTGCTCCAGGCTCAGAATGCGCGGGAGCAGGCGCTCGATATAGAAGTCAGCGGTGGCCACCTTCGCCCCATAAAAGACCGGATCTTCGCTGCTTTTTTCTTTGCGACTTGCGCCATGCGCGCCCAAAGCCAGGCGTAGGCGACGTAGCCGAACAGGTGCAGGTATTCCACTGACGCGGCGCCGATTTCATTGCGATTGGTCGCGGCCTGGTCTTGCAGCCAGTCGCTGAGGTTTTCCAGACGCTGCACGGCATCGAACAGTTGAGCGCAGTAGGGCGCGTCGGGCTGATGGGCGAAGTGGCGGATCTCGCCGGTGAACTGGCGCAGCGCTACGCCGCTGTCGGCCAGCACTTTGCGCCCGAGCAGATCCAGTGCCTGAATGCCGTTGGTGCCTTCGTAGATTTGTGCGATGCGCACGTCACGGACCAATTGTTCCTGGCCCCATTCGCGGATGTAGCCATGGCCACCGAACACTTGCTGGCCGTGTATGCAGCTTTCAAGGCCGGTGTCGGTGAAAAACGCCTTGGCCACCGGTGTCAGCAGCGCGACCAGGCTTTGCGCGTTGTCTCGCTCCCGGAAGTTATCGGAAAACTTTGCCAAATCCAGTTGCTGCGCGACATAACTGGCGAACGCGCGGCCACCTTCGGTCAGGGCTTTCATGCTCAGCAGCATCCGGCGTACATCGGGGTGAACGATGATCGGATCGGCGATCTGGTTCGGGGCCGTGGCACCGGTCGGGGAGCGGCTCTGCAGCCGTTCGCGGGCGTAGGCCACTGCGCTCTGATAGGACGCTTCTGCGCAGCCGATGCCCTGGATGCCGATCGACAAGCGTTCGTAGTTCATCATGGTGAACATCGCCGCCAGGCCTTTGTTGGCTTCGCCCACCAGCCAGCCGCTGGCGCCGTCGAAGTTCATCACGCAAGTGGCCGAGGCCTTGATGCCCATCTTGTGTTCGATCGAACCACAGCTCACGGCGTTGGCATGGCCCAGGGAGCCGTCGGCATTCACCAGCATTTTGGGGACCACAAACAGCGAGATACCTCGTGGACCCGCCGGTGCGTCCGGTAGTTTGGCCAGCACCAGATGAATGATGTTTTCGGTCAGGTCCTGATCGCCACCGGTGATGAATATCTTGCTGCCGCTGAGGCTGTAACTGCCGTCCGCCCGGGGCTCGGCTCGGGTGCGAATGATCCCCAGGTCCGTCCCGGCATGTGCTTCGGTCAGGCACATGGAGCCGGCCCAACGGCCTTCGTACATTGGCGGCAGGTAGAGGTTTTTCAATTCTTCGCTGGCGTGGGCATCCAGGGCCAGGCAGGCGCCGGAACTCAATGCCGAGTACAGCGCAAAGCTTGAATTGGCACCGTAGAGCATTTCTTCGAACTGCACGGCGAGCATCTTTGGCATGCCCATGCCACCGAAATCGGCGTTACCGGACAAACCGACCCAACCGCCTTCGATGTAGGTGGCGTAAGCCTGTTTGAAGCCCACGGGTGTGGTGACTTGACCGTAGACCCAATGCGCGCCTTCCTCGTCGCCGCTGCGATTGAGCGGTGCAATCAGATGCGAGGTGACTTTCGCCGCTTCCTCAAGAATGGCGTCGGCCGTATCGGCATCGATATTGTCGGCCAGGGCTGGCAGGCGTGCCCACAGGGCGGGGGCGTCGAACACTTCATGCAGCACGAAGCGCATGTCACGCAATGGGGCGTTGAATTCGGGCATAACGTGAACCTCTTGGGGCGGTTGTGCGAGGGGCGGTGTCGAATTTGGCGTGCACGAACCCGATACGGCAGGTACGAGGCCTGCCGCCTGGGTGATACAGCATCGGTTGAGTTAGAGCGCCTGGGCCCGGTCGCGCAGCACGTACTTCTGGATTTTGCCGGTGGAGGTCTTCGGCAGCAGGGTGAAGATCACCGTGCGTGGCACTTTGAAGCCGGCCAGGTGTTCGCGACAGAAACTGATGATGTCCGCCTCGCGCACATCCTGGTGATCAGCCTTCAAGGTGATAAAGGCGCAAGGGGTTTCGCCCCATTTTTCGTCGGGACGGGCCACCACCGCGGCTTCCATCACACCGGGATGGCGGTAGAGCACGCCTTCGAGTTCGATGGTGGATATGTTCTCGCCGCCGGAAATGATGATGTCCTTGAGCCGATCCTTGATCTCGACGTAACCGTCGGGATGACACACCGCCAGGTCGCCGGTGTGGAACCAGCCGCCTTCAAACGCTTCGGCGGTGGCCGTCGGGTTCTTCAGGTAACCCTTCATCACGGTGTTGCCGCGCATGAAGATCTCGCCGATGGTCTTGCCGTCGCGCGGGGTCGGTTTCAGCGTCGTCGAGTCACCGACCATCACGCCTTCGAGTGTCGGATAACGTACGCCCTGGCGGGATTTGACCTGGGCTCGCTCATCCAGAGGCAATTCATCCCACTCGGCATGCCAGGCGCAAAGTGTCACCGGGCCATAGGTTTCGGTCAGGCCATAGACGTGGGTGACTTTGATGCCCATTTCTTCCACGGCACCGATCACTTTGGCCGGCGGAGCAGCGCCCGCGACCATGGCGTTGACCGGATGATCGATGGCGGCCTTCGCCGATTCCGGCATGTTGACCAGGGCATTGAGCACGATCGGCGCGCCGCACAGGTGAGTGACCTGGTGTTCGCGGATCAGCGTGAGGATTTTCTGTGGATCGACCCGACGCAGGAACACATGCACCCCGGCCAATGCGGTGATGGTCCACGGGTAGCACCAACCGTTGCAATGGAACATCGGCAGGGTCCAGAGGTACACCGGATGGTTGCCCATCGCCCAGGTCATCTGGTTGCCCAGCGCGTTCAAGTAGGCACCGCGATGGTGATAGACCACGCCTTTTGGATTGCCGGTGGTGCCGGAGGTGTAGTTCAGCGAGATGGCTTGCCATTCGTCATCCGGCCATTGCCAGGCGAACTGCGGATCGCCTTCTGCCAGCAGCGCTTCATAGTCCAGGTCGCTGACGGCTTGGCCTTCGCCGTATTCGAGGTCATTGACGTCGATCACCAGCGGCGGGTGATCGAGCATGCCGATGGCGGCGTGAATCACATGGTGGAATTCACGGTCAGTGATCAGCACCCTGGCTTCGCCGTGTTGCAGCATGAACGCAATGGCTTCGGCATCCAGGCGCACGTTCAGCGGGTTGAGCACGGCGCCAATCATGGGTACGCCAAAATGCACTTCCAGCATCTCGGGGATGTTGGGCAGCATCACGGCGACGGTGTCGTCCTTGCCGATCCCGCGGCCCGCCAGTGCCGACGCCAGGCGCCGGCAGCGCGCATAGGTCTGCGCCCAGGTGCGGCGGATCGAACCATGGATGACGGCGGGGTAGTCGGGGTAAACGTGAGCGGTACGCTCGATGAAGCTGAGCGGAGACAGGGCAATATGATTGACAGCCGTAGGGGCAAGCCCTTGTTCGAAGATCGACATGTTCGGGTACTCGGTGGCTGATTGTTAGCTCTATAGATGACCTTTCAGCGTAGCCGCCGGGATCAACTTTTATGTCCGGCTTGCTTTATATAACAATCAGCCACGGATATGGAAGTACAACCTAGGTTGTATAGTATATATACTATATTGCATTCTTCTGGCGCTAAATGAGTGAGGCCATACTTCTATGGCCGGTATATCCTTGGTTTCCCCAACGTAGCGGATCTGCGATGACTCCCGTTCAACTGCCCGGCTCACCCTTATTGAGCTACGACCCACAGCCGAGTGTGCTGCTCGATAGCCAGGGTCAGCCGCTTGAATTGAATGCGGCGCTGCTGGCACTGCTGGCGCAGCATCCTCACAGCTACGTACCGGGGTTTTTACCGAAGAATCATCGCGACCTGGTGCGCGCCTGCCTGGATCAACAACGTGCCATCGAAGGGGTCGAGGCCGAGTTCCAGGCACAGATTCTGATCTGGACGTTTATTCCCGATCCGCAGCACAACCGCGTGCTCGCCCGTTGTTGCGTGGCCACGACCCGAGTGCTGGCCGAACGCGAGGCAGCCACGGCGCGGCGGCTGTATCGGTTGATCATCGAGAACACCACCGACCTGATTTCCCGGCATACACCGGACGGGCGCTTTCTCGATGCGTCGCCGGCCTCCTGGACCTTGCTCGGTTATTGGCCTGAAGCGCTGCGCGGGCAAATGGCTCAGGGACTTTTCCATGGCCAAGACCTGGCCAACCTCGTGCAAACCGCGCGCGATGCCCTGGAGCAGGACGGTTATCACACGATGACGTATCGCATCCGCCATCGCGACGGGCATTACCTGTGGTTCGAAACCGCCAGCCGGGCGATTCGTGAAACCTACACCGGGGCGGTGGTGGAAGTGGTCTGCGTGTCCCGGGACATTACTGCTCGCGTGCAGGCCGAAGAAAACCGGCGGCGTCTGGAGGACGAACTGGCGCACACCGCACGACTGGTGACGCTAGGGGAACTGGCGTCGGGTATCGCCCATGAAATCAACCAGCCACTGGCAGCTGTGGTCAATTATGCCAACGCCAGCCAACGCTACATGCAGGCGCTGGACACTAATCCGCAGGCCGCCGAACGGGTGGCCCAAGGCCTGGAACGCATCACCCTGCACGCCACTCACGCCTCGGAAGTCATCCGCCGTTTGCGCGGTTTTCTGCGCAAGGGGCAGCGGCGCATGCAGGCCTTGAATGTCGCCGATGTCGCCCGTGAAGCGCTGCGCTTTTGTGCCTGGGAAGCGGCCAATTGCCAAGTGACAATCGAGGATCGACTGCCGGATAATCTGCCGCCCGTTTATGCCGACCGGGTACTGCTGGAGCAAGTACTGCTCAATCTGTTGCGCAATGCCATCGATGCCAACCGCGAACAACATCCGGGCCGGCCGTCGCTGATCGTGATGGCTGCAGGGCAGGGCAGTGGTGCAACCGTTGAAATCAGCGTGCATGACCAGGGTCCGGGCGTCAGTGAACCGGAACTTGAGCAAATATTCACTCCGTTCTACACCAGCAAAACGGATGGCCTGGGCCTTGGATTGTCCATGAGCCGCAGCATCATCGAAGGTTTTGGTGGTGAGTTGCGGGCTCGCCGGCAACCGGCTGGGTTGCTGGTGTATTGCCGCTTGCCGCTGGCCGGCCCAATAAAACAACAACAGGAATAACGCAATGGCGGGTGTGACGGAACACGTGGTGTATGTGGTCGACGATGATCAAGGCATGCTCGATTCGACGGTATGGCTGCTGGAGTCGGTAGGCCTTAAGGCCTTGCCGTTTACCAGCGGTATCGAGTTTCTCGAAGCCTGCGATGCACGGCTCAATGCCTGCGTGTTGCTGGACGTGCGCATGCCTGGCATGGGTGGTTTGAACGTCCAGGAAGCCATGCGCGAGCGCGAACTCGACTTGCCGATCATCTTCGTCAGCGGCCACGCCGATGTGCCAATCGTGGTCCGCGCATTCAAGGCCGGAGCCCATGATTTCATCGAAAAACCCTACAACGAACAGTTGCTGCTCGACAGCGTGCAACAGGCGCTGAGCAACGGCGCGGCCAATCGCTCAGGCAATCTGGGGCACGAACAATTGCAGGAACGCATGCTGACGCTGACCCCACGGGAGCGCGATGTATTGCTGCCGCTGGTGCAGGGTTACACCACCCGCGAAATCGCCGAGCAACTGGGCGTGAGTGCAAAAACCGTCGACCTGTATCGATCGCGGGTGATGAAACGCATGCAGGCCGATACCTTGCCGGATCTGGTGGGCATGGCGATTGCGGCGGGGCTGGTTGATCCGTTGAAGCTGCGGTAACCGCGATGTCTTGAAGCGTCTCCTATACTTGATCCGCGTTGACCGGTTCAGCGCAGAGAGTTTCCCCTACGAACTCACAGTAAGGAGAACGTACATGACAATCCGCATTGGCGACGAAGCGCCGGACTTTACCGTCGAAAGCACCGAAGGCACGCTGCATTTTCACGAGTGGATCGGCGACAAGTGGGCGATTCTGTTCTCGCACCCCAAGGACTTCACCCCGGTGTGCACCACTGAACTCGGCTACATGGCAAGGCTCAAGCCAGAGTTCGATAAACGCAACACCAAGGTCGTCGGGCTCAGCGTCGACCCCGTCAGCAACCACCAAGCCTGGGCCAAGGACATCGAAGAAACCCAGGGGCATGCGGTCAACTATCCGATGATCGGCGACGAAAACCTGGTGGTAGCCAAGCTCTACGACATGATTCATCCGAACGCCAGCGGCGGTACCCGGACTGCCGTAGACAACGCCACGGTGCGTTCCGTGTTCATCATCGGGCCGGACAAAAAGGTCAAGGCGATGCTGATCTACCCAATGAGCGCCGGTCGCAATTTCGATGAGGTGCTGCGTCTGCTGGATGCTCTGCAATTGAACGCCAGGCACACCGTTGCCACCCCTGTGAACTGGCGTCCGGGAGAGGACGTGATCATTCCGACTTCAGTCTCTGATGAAGACGCCAGGAAGAAATATCCGGATGGTTTCAGAACGGTGAAGCCTTATTTGCGCACGGTGGCGCAGCCGAAGTAGAGGCGCCAGGGCTGGGTGACCAGCCCACTTAAATCAGCCGGCCGGCCCAGCCGTACAACTCATTGCCCCTGAGCCTGGTTTCTGAAAAAGGGCCTCGTTACCGTTTTGCCAGAAGCTGTAGTTCCCCTGGTAATCCTTGCCGGTGTAACGGGCCCCCGACTCACTCTGTACCTGGCTCAGGGTGATCGAAGTGTTCGCCCATTTCAGGTACACCACACCCGGTTGGGTCGTAAAGAACGTGGCGGCAATCAGCGTGCTGAACCCGGTGCAACGAAAAGCCAGAGGGCCTTCGGTGAGTCTGTCCGGGTCCTTGGTCCTGGCAATGGCCGAGCCCTGGCGCAGCTGGTGGGCGCGCTCGGCATAACTGCGGATCGCGCACGCTTTGGGCTCAGGCCCGGAGCCACACTGATTGCGGGACTCTATCCAGAACTGCTGGTCGATCGTGACTTTGTCTGGAGGCGGTACTGAGCGTTCATCCGTAAGCGACAGGTGATAAAGACGCATCAGCTCGATATCCATCTGCGTCAGTTGCGGATCGCGACAGATCAGCTTTTCAATGGATGCACGTGCGTTGGCACAGTCGAAACTGGTCTTGAGGGGGGGTGGAGGCGATGCAGCATTTGCACAGGTGCTCATCGCCGTGCAAACGCTGGTAGCGAGTAGACCGGTGAAAAGGGCCGTGACCGTTTTCATATTGGCTTCACCCAGATCATTGACTGAATTGTGAGCACCTGCAATAAAACGAAAATCGGTAAGTGATTGATTATTATGGATTTACTGTTATTTGTTGATGGTTGGCCGGGAAATGCCTCGAATACTTTGACATTTTTCCGGCCATTAAGAGTACTGCACAAGCCGTAGTGTTTGCTGATTGAACCGCAGCCTGGCTGCCTTAAGATGCTCGACTCAGATCCATGTCGAGCGTTCTATTTAGCATTTTCATAGGCCCGGCGCCTTAGCGCAGATGGCGAATCCGATGTACGCACAAACGCCAATCGAGTGCACGATGAGACGCGGCAACGCTTCAGGGTTTGGCGACATCCACGACGGGTGGGGTATCGGCGGTCATGAATCGACGGCTGACGGTCCCGTACAAGGTCCATCCGAGCATGGTGACAATGCCGCCCAGCATCATGGCGTCGGCACCGGAGCTATACAGTGCGTAGTAGCTGTAAGCCGCTGCGATGTAGGCGATGCCATTGGCAAACAGGGCTTTGCGCGGCGTGATACCGGCGGCCTTCTGGATCGTCATCAGCGCTGCCATCGACATCAGGTAGGGAACCAGGTTGGTCACTACCGCCAGGTTGACGATCATGTCGAACTGTTTGCTCAAGTCCGGGCTGATGGTCATCAGCGTCAACGCGGTCTGGCAGACCACCAGCACCAGCATGCCGGCGATGGGGGTACCGGACTTGGTCGTCCTGGCGAAGATTTTCAGGAAATAGCCGACATCGGCCGAGCTTTTGAACACCTGGGCAATGGTGAACTGCCAGCCGAGCAGCGAACCGATACAGGCCATGATCATCAGCCCCATGACAATATTGCCTACCAGGGGCGTGAACATGGTGGCGAACGCCAGCCCGAACGGTGCGGTGGAGGCCGCAAGGTCCATGTTCGGCACAATCCCGGCGATCACGTTAGTCGATACGATATAGATGACCGCTGCACCGATGGTCCCGCCCAATACCGCGATTGGCACGTTACGCTCGGGGTTTTCCACGGCGTCAGTGTTCGCACACGCCGATTCGAGGCCGAGAAAGGCCCACAGGGTTATCGAGATCGATGCGCCAACCGCCTGGAAAATCGGCATGTCGTGTGGGTTCCAGGCGGCGACGTACAGCGATGAGTCGAACCAGAACCAACCCAGCACCGAAACCCCCAGTACCGGAATGATGACACCCATGATGGTGACATTGCCGATCTGACCGGTAATGTGCGGGCCGCCGAAGTTGGCGATGGTGGTCAACCACAGCAGCACTACGGTAGCCACCGCGACGCCGATGGGCGTCAACGTCACATGGAACAACTCCGTCGAATACCCTACTGCGGTAATCGCGATGGCAACGTTGGCGATCAGCAGCGACACGCCATAGGTGTAGTTGGACATGAAGTTGCCGGAGCGACCAAAGGCGTATTCGGCGTAACCCCCATGCCGCCGGGCTTGCGGCTGAAACGACCGCATTTGGCGAAGGCATAGGCCAAGGCCAGCGAACCGAGTGCCGTCACGATCCACGAGAAAATCGATATCGTGCCCACTTGCGCCAGCTTCGATGGCAGTAGGACGATGCCCGACCCCAGCATGTTGATGGCCGTCAGCACCGTGAGTTGCACCACGCTCATCTTCTTCACGGTAGTTCCCATATTTGAACTCCAAAAACGCCCCTTCGCGAGGCGCTGCATTGCGGATAGACGAATACCGGGATGATTTTCCAGTGTCCTTTCAGGAACGTTTTACTGCTTGATGACGTATCCATAAGCCCGAATGCGACCATCCTCTTCGGTCTTGAGGTAGACACCCTGCAATTCGGGATTGAAGCCAGGCAAGCGATTGATTGCATCCTGCAGAGCCAGGAAATAGCTCAGCACCGCACCCGACCACACTTCACCGGGGACCACACACAGCACCCCCGGCGGATAAGGTAGAGCACCCTCGGCGGCGATTCGCCCCTGGGCGTCCTCGAGCGCGATCAGTTCCACTTTGCCGCGCACGAACTCAAGATTCGCCTCGCGGGGGTCCATTACCACGGTGGGCATGTGAGCTTTGCGGAACATGTCCTTTTGCAATTGTTTGACGTTATGTCCAGCGTAGAGCTGGTGCATTTCCAGGCATAACTGGCGGATGCTGTAGTCCTTGTAGCGGGCTTCGTGGGCGCGATAGACACTCGGCAATACCTCGGCCAGTGGCGCGTCGTCGTGGATAAAACGCTCGAAGCGCGCGATCTGCGCGACCAGGTGCTGCATCTTGGCCTGGCTTTCGGCTGGCGTGAGCAAGAACAGAATGGAGTTCAGGTCGCTTTTTTCCGGGACCATGCCGTACTGGCGCAGGAACGTGGCGAGGACCCCGGCATGGATGCCGAACTCCGTGTATTCGCCCGTCGTCGCATCAATGCCCGGGGTGGTGAACAGCAATTTGCACGGATCGATGAAGTATTGATTCTCGGTATAGCCGTCGAAGGCGTGCCAGCGCTCCTCGGGATGAAACATGAAAAACCGCCGGTTAGTGGCGATTTCATCGGTTGGATAATCCTGCCAGTAACGGCCATCAATGGTCGGCGGCACGAACGGCCGGATCAAGGTGCAGTTATCCATCACCAATTTTCGGGCCTCAATGCCGGCGCGAACGCATTCGTCCCACAGCCGGTGACCACTGCGACCGCTGTGCATCCGCGCATTGACATCGAGTGAGGCAAACAACGGGTAAAACGGGCTGGTGGAGGCCTGGGCCATGAACGCGTTGTTCAGCCGATGATGATTGCAGTAGCGCTCCTGGCCTTTGATGTGGCGATCCTTTTTGTGGATCTGCGACGCCTGGGAGAAGCCCGCCTGCTGCTTGTGAATCGACTGTGTGACGAAGATGCCGGGATCGTCCGGCCCCAGTTCGAGCAGCATCGGCGAGCAGTCCTTCATCATTGGAATGAACTGCTCATAGCCGACCCACGCCGAGTCGAAGAGGATGTAGTCGCACAGATGGCCGATGCTATCGACCACCTGCCGGGCGTTGTAGATGGTGCCGTCGTAGGTGCCCAACTGAATGACGGCCAGCCGGAATGGCCGGGGATCGTCTGCCTTGCCTGGCGCAACCCGGCGCAACTCGTCGCGCAGGTAGGTTTCGTCAAAACAGTGCGCATCGATACCGCCGATGAAACCGTAGGGGTTTCGTGCAGTTTCCAGGTACAGCGGTGTAGCGCCGGCTTGAAACAAGGCGCCCTGATGGATTGATTTGTGATTGTTGCGATCGAACAGCACGACATCACCCGGGTCAGCAAGGCGTTGGTCACGACCTTGTTCGACGCCGAGGTGCCATTGAGGACGAAATAGGTCTTGTCCGCGTTGTAGACTTTCGCGGCGCGCTTTTGCGCTTCCAGCGGCGCCCCTTCGTGGATCAACAGATCGCCCATTTCCACGTCGGCATTACAGCGGTCGGCACGAAACAGCGTCTCGCCAAAGAAGTCGAAAAATTGTCGACCCGCCGGGTGCTTGCGAAAGAACTGCCCGCCCTGATGCCCCGGACAGGCAAACGTCGAGTTGCCGCGCTCGACATAGTGTTTGAGCGCACCGAAGAAAGGCGGCAGCAATGCTTCCTCGTATTGACTGGCCGCTGTTTCCAGTTTATCGCCGTAGTATTCGGCCTTATCGGTGCCCAAGTCGAACACTCCGCTGATTTGCAGCAGGACATGTTCAATGCTTGGCAGGTTTTCTCGAGACAGTTCGTCCTTGGCGCTAACGGCAAAGAAGATCGGGATATCGAATCCGGATCGGCTGATGACATCGAGCACACCGTTTTGAACATCCGCTCCGGTAATCACCGCGGCGGCAACATCCGTCAAATCGGTTTGGGTAAACTCCACGACTTCGCGCGCAGTCAAAAAGCTACTGCGTGAAGCCGCGCTTGCGGCCACTTTCAGTTTATTCACCAATCTTCCCTCCATTGAAAGTCCCGAGCGCCCTATGACGCTGCCTGTGTGCCGGATGTAATGCAGCGGACCCGATAACGCCCTTCATCCACTTCGACGCCATGGGTGTCATGGGTGAAGCCTGGGAAGCGTCGGTCATAATCTTCCAGCGCCTTGAGGTAGCCGAGTAACGGACCATCGGCTGCGCCGGCATTCTCGCCCGGCATCAACAACGGAATACCCGGTGGATAAGGGACAACGCCAGTGGCTACGGTACGACCGGCCAACTGGTCGAGGGGGACGCTCTCGACATTTCCGCGTACCAGTTGTTCATAGGCCATGACCGGGCTCAGATCAGGCACCGGCAAGGTTGAAAAGGCCCGAGACATGGTTTCAGTGGTCCGCAACTCGGTCATCGCCACAAACATGGATTCACAGAGGTCGCGCAACCCCATGCCCCGGTAACGTTGCGGGTGAGCGGCCAATAACCCCGGCAGCACTTGATCCAGGGGCGCGTTGACGTCGTAATGGCGTTTGAAATCGAGCAATGCATTGACCAGTGTGCCCCACTTGCCCTTGGTTACGCCGATGGAGAACAGCACCAGAATGGTGAAGTCGGTGGTTTTTTCGACCACGATGCCTTGGCGGTCCAGGTAGGCCGTGACCACTTGGGCAGGTATACCCAGCTCGCTCATGGCGCCGCCAGGCAGAATGCCCGGCGTAGTTATCGAGACCTTGATCGGGTCGAGCAGGCAATAGCCATCCTCGATATCGCCAAAGCCATGCCAGGCGGCATTCGGCTTGAGGACCCAGCAGGCCGGGTCGCTCGCCAGCAACGCCTCGTCGGCGAGATGAAAGGGTATGGCCTGGCCTGTCTCGGGAAGGGTCACCGTGTCCGGTTGCCAGACATTAAAAAACCACTGGTCGCGGTCTTGAAACTCGCCGTTGAGCCGCGCGAGCATGCGCCGAAAGGCAATCGCCTCGCGAATGGCATCGCCGGTCAGGGCCTTGCCGCCGGGCCGTCCATCATCGCAGCGCTGACATCGTTGGAGGCAATGATGGCGTAATTCGGCGAAGTCGAAGCATGCATCATGAACGACTCGTTGAATCGTGCATGATCGATGGGGCGCCGGCCGTCGCGGATATGGATCATCGAGGCCTGGGACAACGCCGCAAGCAATTTGTGAGTGGACTGGGTGGCAAACACCGTCGGCCGGTTTGGCCCGTGATCGGCCGGCTCGCCATGCATGGCAAAACGTTCACGATAAATCGGGTTGAAGCGTGCATAGCCGAACCAGGCTTCGTCGAAATGCAGTCGGTCGACGCTTGCGCCCAGTAGCTCCTCGACTCGCGACACGTTGTAGCAGAGGCCGTCATAGGTAGAGTTGGTGACGATCGCGTGCATCGGCGTCGGGTCTATTCCTTCACTGACCAGCGGGTTGTTGACGATGCTCTCGCGGATCGCCTCGACGGTCAGGTGCTGCGGGGGTATTGGCCCGATCAGGCCGTAATGGTTACGCAACGGCAGCAGATAAGTCGGGATCGCCCCAGACATCGTCATGGCGTGCTCGACCGACTTATGGCAGTTGCGGTCACACAGGGTGACCTGGCCGCGAGTCACGCTGGCCATCAGGATTACCCGGTTGGAGGTCGAAGAACCGTTGGTGACATGGTAGGTGCGATGGGCGCCGAAGACCCTGGCCGCATACACTTCGCTGGCGCCGATGGGGCCGGAGTGGTCGAGCAACGAACCGAGTTCACCGACGGAAATAGACAAGTCGGAGCGGAACAGGTTTTCACCAAAAAAATCGAAGAACGCGCGTCCCACGGTCGACTTCAAAAAGGCCGTGCCACCGGTGTGTCCCGGGGTGTGCCAGGAGTATTCATAGACTTGGGAAAAGCGCACCAAAGCGCCGAACATTGGCGGCAATACCTCGTCTCGATAGCGCTGGATGGCAGCGATGATTCGTCCACCGATAAAGACGCTGGTGTCTTCCAGCAACCAGATGAAATCATCCGATTTCTGCATGGCATCCAGCGCAATCGTGGCTGCACTGCTGCGGTCGGCCAGGAGAAAAATCGGCACCGCTTCACTGCGTTCGCGCACGGCATCCAGCACGCTCATTGCTATCTCGTGGCTGTCGTCCAGATTCAGGTCCCAATCGAGCAGCACACACTGCACCATCGGGTCGGAGTGGATGATGGCAATTGCATCCAGTGCCGATTGCGCCAATATGACTTCTACCTGACGCCCTTCCAATACCTCGGCCAGCTCTCTTACCGCGCGGCCCGCAGCGGTTTTGGCCGACAGTTCTTCATGGATCAGCAGGGCTTTCATGCCAAGACGTCGTTGCGGCTTGTAAGTCATCGTAACGTCCATATTCAATAGATGAGGATTGGATTGACCTGAAAATCGAGTCCCGTGGTCAATGGCGCGCAGGCACCGGTAAAGGTTGAGAGTGAGCTAGTTGAGAGCGGATGAGAACCGGTTGTTGCGATCCCGTCGATTAATGTTGGCGCGGCATCAGAGATCTGAAAAAGTTCGATTGTGTAATGTCCTGCCGCCGGACTACAAAGCGAGCGCTAGCCATCATCGCTTTTGGCGTCATCCAGACTTGCTCAAGGCCGGTCCTGATTCAGTCGTTCCAGGCGGCCCCGAGTAAGTCTGGGTGGCTGACATCAGCCGATTCTGATCCTCTGTTCCGGCATTCGCCGGGAGGTTGAATGTGTCGCCTTCTTCGCGAGCAAGCCCTTTCCTGCACGGGACCGGCACCAGGCAGGTGCTTTTCAGAGCTGCACCCGACGGAGCCTGCCGCTCAACGGGACGATGGTGTTCTCTGGCGTGGGCAGCGGCCGGCCCGCTAATCCCATGCCTTCGCTCACCAGTACCGCATCCTGCAACAGGCACAGGTTGGAAGGGGTATCCAGGCCGCGGGCGAGCACGGCCACTTGGGCTGTTTGCAGGTTGCAGCTCAACAGTCGACCCGTGAATCGGGTAAAGCCTCCATGCAGTGGTTCGCCGCTCCAGTCAGGCGGCAAGGGTTGCTGCAGGCGATTGCAGAGCTCCAGGACCAGCACGTTCCCCTTCGGACACATCGCCAGTCCGGTGGGCAGTTGCAGGCCGCGGATCAGGATGTCGATTTGTCCGCTGGCCGGCCAGACCCGAATCACTTGGCCTGCCTTGTCGGCAAAGTCGATGCCCTTGCGGGTCGGGTCGCCTTGCAGTTCTCCGGAGAACAGGCTGATCAGCACGGCGTCTGTCGCCGGTTCGTACACCAGCGTCACGGGCACGGCTTCCTGGCCCAGTTCCAGTTCGGGTAATTGGACCAGTACGCGCTCGTTCTGACCGGTGCTGAACTCCACCAACTGATTGGTATCGGGTTTAACGGCCAGCCAACTGCGCCGGGTCGGGTGGTAACACAGCGCATTCAGATTGCCACGGCTGTGAAACACCGGCTCGGGCGGGGTGTATTGCAGGTCCAGCAGTTTAGAGCCCTCGACATAATCGGTCTGGCTGACCAGACAGCGCCCATCACCGCAGGCGATGTCCGACAGCCCCATGATTTCATCGCGCAGCATGCGGGCCTGCATGTTCATGGCGCGAAAACCTTGCGCCAGTATTTCGCGCGGGAGGTAGGCTCCGGGGCTGTGTGGATCCGGTCGCAGTCGACTGATACGGCCGCTAAAGGGCTGGTCCGGCAGGCCTGAGCCGGCTTCGGTCAGCAGCAGGCTGCCATCGGCTTGCACACAGACGCCGCGGGGGTTCAGCAGGCCTTCGGCGATGATTGTACTCGGGCACAGGGTTTCGCTGGGGCGCGCAGGGATATGAACGGGAACAGGCATAGGTCTCTCTCCATGGACAAGGGGGGGCGCGACTACTGCGGCGGTTGCCACGGTTCACCCGTGAGATAGGCCCGCAGCAGTGCCCGCTGGCAGGGAGACATCGAACGCACCACGGGCATGAACAGCGTGGTGCCTTTGTAGGCATCCGAGGTTCGGGCAAGGATCGGGTTCTTGGCGGCCATGATTGCGTCGGGCTGATTCAGCGGGATATAGCGCGACATGGCGGGGAAGGCCAGGTAGTGAAAACGCAAGACGTTCGGATACATCAGCGGCCAGGTGATGGTAGTGCCCGCAGGGATGCCGAAGTCAGTCTGTGCGTATTTTCGGAAGTTGGTGAAATAGCTGCCGCTCGCGAGTCCGTTGAACGTGTAGGTCAGGGCGACAAAACCCGCCTGGGCGGCACTGCCAGGTTTAAGGGTGACCGGGAAACTGACGGCGAGTTGGCCGGTGTCTACGGTCAATGACGCAGGGAAGTCGAGGAAGTCCCAGTATTGCGGTTCATCGTAGGCAGAAGGAGGTCCGGCCTGCAGGTCGATTTCGGTGGCACTGGAAACCGCGCCGCCCAGATATCTGACCTGCAGGGTGATTGACAGGCCGTTGGGATAATCCTCCAGATAAACGTTGCGCTGATCGGCATACACCCGATAGACCGATTCGGTTGCGTTAAGCGCGGTGTCGGCGACTGAATAGGGCGCGTTGATGGCCAGTGGTTTTTTCCGCACCGCTTGCTGCTGGCTGGAGTCCAGGGGCAGGTCGACGATGCCGCCATACACGTAGTAGTTGAACAAAGGGCTGCTGGTCGGGTCGAGGGTGGTCAGGGTGGTGGTGCCCGCAGTAATGGTGACAGGACCGTAATTCGCGTTGGGCCCAATAGGGCTGGTGATGTCGTCCCTGTCGGCCCTGAAGGTTTTTTCGGGATGATGTTCACCATGTCGATGCTCAGGATGCCGCTTTCGCCCAGGTCGGCATAGGCGGTGCTATTCGAGCACTGGTTGACCAGTTGCCGGCCCGGAAGGCAGTTAAGCGGCTCATCCGCGAAGGCCGGCGCCAATGTGCCGATTACCCGGCCGATGCTTGGGTTGGGGGTGTATTTACCGGCGGCATAATCGGCGTCCAGTTGCTCGGTGGTCATCGCAGGGCACATCTCGAACATCACAAAGCGCAGGACGATGCCTGTTGCGCCCGGCGCCTGGATGATCGATTTCAGGCCGCTGCTGTTCTGGTTCCAGCTGACGATGCTGCTTAGCGCAAAGGTCAGCTGAAAGGTGCCACTAAAACGGAACGAAGGCGGGCCATCCATTTTTGGCGGCTCCAGCACGCGCTTTTTGACATCCAGGCTGCTACAGACGGCGTTAGCCCGGATCAGTAGCTGGATGTTGTCGTTGCCACCGATTTGCAGGCCGCCGACGAATATCTGGGTGGTCGTTGAGGCGGTAGGGTCCAGGTCCACCATCATCGGGCCGGAAACGGGACCCTGTCCGGTCACGGGGTCCACGGAACCGAGCAGGTAGACCGGCTGACCCACTTGGTCGCCGGTGGTGTTGATGCTGCCCGGATAACCCTGGGAACTGATCAAGGCATTCTGCATATCCACCACATGCTGCCCGTAGTGATTCCAGCCGCCGGCGGTGTAGTAGTCGCCGTTTGGGGCGTTGATCATGCCGTTCAACTGATCATCGGTATAAGACTGGGCGCCCGGTGCCAGCGTCGAGGTGGTCAGATCGAAGATCGGCCATTCATCATTTCCCTCGACAGGAATGGTGGGTGAGTTGTTCGGCAAGCTGACGTCCGTGCGGATGCCGCCCCAGAAATTCAGTCGTGGGCCGTTCAGGATGCTCATGGTTTATTCCTCGTCCTTGATGATTTTGCTGATAGGCGCATTGGCGAATTTGAACAGGTAGGAGTAGTCGGACTTATAGGGGCTCTTGACCGGTGTCGCCATGGAGTGGCAGTTCATGCAACTGCTGTTGGGCTGGATGTAGCTCTCCATGGTCACGTTGGCCGAGAGCGAAGGCGTCGGCTGGCCCAGCGGGTTGCCGGGGTTGTCCGGCATCAACGGGCGCTGGGTGGTGATGAGCTGGTAGTACTTCAACGCGCTTTTTGCAGCCCCGGATCGGAGCGGTAATTGGCGTTGACCCCATTAGTAACCTCGGCAATCGGGGTGACGCGGTTCAGCGGGTTCGGGGTCTGGAACGTGGTACCGGGTTTTGGCACGCAGACCAAATGCGCGCCTTGGGTCTGCCAGTCGCAGGGTGACTGGTTGAGGGTGCCGGCCGGGGCGGCGGCGTTGAAGTAGGAATAGGCCGTGCCGGATGCAGGTTGGTCGACCCACAGGCCGTTCACCAGCACCTTGGGCGGAACGTTATCGATCTGCTCGAACGTCGACCAGATCCACTGCGGATAACCGTTCACTTTGGTGATGATGTGCAGGCCCACCAGGCCCAGGTACGCCTCGGTGACACCGCCGCGCTGGCCTTGGTCGTCGAACTTGGCCACGCGGGCGAGCATGGTCAGGTAGTGGCTGGCGTTGTCACTGGTCGTGAGAATACGCCAGCTCGATTTGACCTCGATGACGCCATAGGGAAACTGGATGTTGTTCGCTTTGGAAACGACATCGGCGTTATAGAAATTGTTGCCGACGATGTAGTTGTAAGAGGTCTCGTTGGCCGAGATGTCGTAGTAGGTCGGGTTACGGGCCTGGTCGATCAGCCAGCCGCCGACGGCCTGATCGACGGCATTCACCTGGGAGCTGTTCTTCAGCGCGGCGATGTTGATGATCCCAAGGCTTTTTGCGGTCTGCGGGCTATTCCAAGGGCCAGGATTGGTGGCTCCCGGCAGAAAGATTTCCTCTACGGTCTTGTAGGTCTGCCAGACGGTGTAGCCGGCATCCCCAGGCTGTTTGCTGCAGTCGGGATTACCGCGTTGCCCATCCTGTGCAGGCCAGCTCAAGGCGATGAACATCTGCCAGCTGTATTGATCGAACAGATCCTGACTGGCGGTGGCGGCCGGCGCGGTGCTGGGGGGCTGGCAATTCAGGTTGGTGGCCTGCGTCGACAGCATGGCCTGTTCCCGGGCCAGTGCCGGCAGACTGGCCAGGCCCAATAACATCACGGAGAGACGGAGTGTGGTTTTCATGGCGATCCTTCGTCATTGGTCAGGGTTTGCGTTGCATGAGCTTGTTCCATTGCGCCTTGTGGCCGTTGCTCTGTGACGCCGGTGGCTCAAACAATTGGCAGGGCGGCGGATTCGACGGGCACATGGCGGCTACCTGTGCCCAGGTCTGGGCCGGGTCCGGTTTGGCGATGCGAAAGTCGGTGTAGTTCTGGCTGACGATGGGCGCATTGGCGACGCTGGTGTCCCCGGAAAAAAAGAACGACTGGGGATGCCGGTACGGCGGGTGGCCCGACGGTTGTTTGTAAAAGGCATAGCCGAACAGGATCGGACCTTGCGGTGACTCGAGGTCCAGGGCGTAGGCCTGCACGCTGGCGTCGAGGTTTTTGCTGCGTTCGGCGCTGTAGGGCAGGTGCTCAATGAAGTCTTGCCGAGGCGGATGATTCATCGGTGAAAACATGCAGCAGGCCGGCATGTCTTTAGGTCGGTCTTGCGGGTACGTCAGGAAGTACGCCTTGTTGCCAAGGGACACGAACGAGCAGGTGTAGTTGTTGTTCTTGATCGGGAAGATCGGCAGGCAGTACTTCTCGTAGTGTTCCATCATGGCGCCGAAGCCGTCGCCATCCGGCGGGATGTAGGTCGTGTCGTAGTAGCTGGTACCGCGAGAGACGGTGTAATCCGCCGGGGTCAGGGTGGCCGGTGGGTTGCTGTACGGCGGCTGATTTTTTCGTAGTTGTGCATCACCCGGTACAGGGTCCAGTTACTGATCCAGAACGCCGGAAAGAAGGGATCGGAAGGGTCGCCCGGTGCGCGTTTGGCGATGCAATTGCCATTCTGCTCATTGCAGTCCTGAGTGTTGTGCACGCCCATGGTGAAGTAGACGGCGCCGCTGTCCTCTTGGGCGAAAAGGGCTGGACTGAGCAGCAGGGTCAGCAGCAACAGCCGGTTCAAGATGCTGGCTTTCATATGACACTCCTGTGAAGTGCCGGGTGACAGGCTCGTCACCCGGTGGTCCTGCTTGAAACGTTGGTGTTTTAGCCTTGCTTGTAGTCGCTCATGCTGAGCGGGAAGGGTGGGTATTTCTGTTTCACCAGGGCCTGCGCCCAGAGCTCCAATACCGCGCGACGGCTTTGCGGCATATCCCGGGTAATGGGCATCGCCAGGGTGCTTTCTTCCTGATACTCCTTGCTGATCAGCACAATGAGTTGGTCGACGGCGCCCTCTATCCGTTCCAGCGAATTGAGCGGCATGTATTTGCTCATGATCGGGTACATGTAATAGAAGGGCTGCAGGATGCGCGGATAGATGAAGGTCTCCCAAATCACCACGCTGGCATCCGGACGCTGATAAATGCGGTTCCACTCATCGACAAAATCCTTCTGCATTTGCGGCTCCAGCGGCAGGATGCGCATCGGTGCGAGGAAGTCGGTATAAGCCTGCGAGAGCGGGAAACTGAAGGGGATGGCGGGTGGCTGCTCACCGTCATGCACGAAGAAGCGCAAGGTGGGGAAGCCCGGAGCCTTTGCCTTGACGGTCAGTCGGGCGATGCCATTGGCGTCGGTTTGAATCTGCGTCAGGCAGTAGTGCACGGCGCTGTTCTGCGGATCCTGCAGAATACCTTCCATACGGATTGGATTGTCGAACGACAGGCAGGGGCTCAGGGCGACTGAGCCGGGCGTCGGCAGGTATTGCAGATAGCTCACCGGCACCTCGTTATTGGATGACTCGGCGGCCCGCGTCGCCATGAGCCGACGGCCAGTGCCTTCCGTCACTAGGCTGGTTATCGAGGGAGTGTCGTTAAATTGCGGCAGGTTGGATTTGTTCTCGCTGCGATTTTCCGGATAGTCGTAAAACAACGTAAAGTCGGCCGGGTTGCTGAACGCCAGGTAGTAATCGGTCGTGCACATCATGTAGACGTTGCCGTACTCCGCCACCGATAGCACGGTGCCGGCCGGTGCTGGCAGACCGTCATATTGCACCATGATCTGCAGCGTCTTGCTGTCGCCCACGTCGATGAAACTTGCGCTCTCGACCACTTCGGCAGTCCACATCTGCTGGGCCGCAGCCAGCTCCGGATTTGTTCCCACAAGGTGCAGCTCCAACGATCCGGTTTGCAGCTTTTTCTGCGCGTCGGCACTGAGTGGCAGGTCAAGGATGCCGGAGCGTTTATCGAAAGCCGCTTGCTGATACTCCTCAAAGCCAATACTGGCCAACGAAGTGAATTGCCCGTCCTGGCGTATCCCCAGTTGGTAGCTGCCGGCATCGAATTTTTCTGCCACCGGGATGGCGGCTGTCGGGTCGATCGGATAGCTCGGGAAGGTGTTACCGAGATCCAGCGATAAGGTATCGCCATGGGCCTGCGCCGAGATTACGCCCAGCGTCGCCTGTTTGGGGGCGGCCCGGGTTGTTGAAGAGGAACCTTGTTTTTGCTGGGGATCAGACGCCGACCGCCCGGCGCGGTGGGGAACTCGTCGTCAAACCACAGGCCCAGGGTGCCTGCGGTACAGCTGTAGGCGGGGTTGAAGAAAATGCTGGCGACGTTGTCCAGGCCTTTCTGATACATCTCCTGGACTTTGGCCAGGGCCGACGGCGTGGTGGAGCGGCTGTTGAAGGGCGGATAGTTGTTGAAAATTCCATTTTTGTCGTAACAGGTCATGTAGGTGGAAAACCGGAACATCAGGCCTTTGGCTTTTTGTTGTTCCATCTGTTCCTGAAGATTTTTCAGCAGGGCTGAATTGCCAATCGCCCAGGCCAGATTTTCTTTCGGGAAGCAGGTTTGCCACGTGGTGGTCACATAGATCAGGCCACCCAGGTTTGCCCAGTTGAAGTTCAGGAAGCGATCGAGCATCCGGTATTGACGCTTGAGCGTCAGGCCGCATTGGTCGTCGCCCAGCACCAGTTTGTCGAAGTACAACGCGGTAAAGGTGTTCTGCCAGGGGCTGACGTCGACAAAGCGGGCCGCGGTGGGGCTGGCGCTGCCAAAGGGATTGCCGAGCAAATTGTAGCTCTGGTTAATCAGCGGATCCTGATCAACGTAGCCACCGTCCGGGAGTTCGCCGCCGATGATGACGGACCGGGTCTGGTTGTAGCTGACGGTGCCACAGGCATTGTCACCAAACAGGTTCCATTCTCCGGGGATCATTATCGGTGGATTCTGTGTGACGTTGCCCGGCACCTGCGTGACGTAGTCGGGCGCCTCGTGTAACACCCGAGGGGCGATCGTCCAGGGCATCAGTGTGCTGGCGGCATTCTCTGGCGTGATGTTGTAGTAATCAAGAAACCGCCAGTTCATCTGCATTTTTACCGCATCGTAGAGCGGGTACATATCGTTGTTGTTGGCCGTCGGCGGGTTCCAGAACATATGGCCGTTGAGGTAGATGCGAGGGAAATTCAATACGCTCATGTCATGCTCCTTAGCGTTGCCACTGGGCGCGCTTCAGCGACCAGACAAAGTCCAGTTTGTTGTAACCGACAAAATCGGATGCCGGCAGCGGGGCAGTCGGGTAAACAAGGCCGCCCTGTTCTTTCAGCGCGAAATTGAAGTAGCCGTTCTTTTTTGAGTACGCGGCCGTACCGTGGCAGGCGAAACAGGAGGACTGGCTCTGAAAGGCTGATTCCAGCTGGGAATTGGCGAGCAATGTCGGTGTTGTCTTGGATTGGGTGCCGATCAGCTCGTACTGCGCCAGCGCAGGGTATCGAGCCTGGAAGTCGGTGTTGACCGGTTGGGCCGCCGGTGTCGGTCCGGTGCTGTTGGTCATCGGGGTGGGCGGGATCGCATTGGTCACCGTGTACTTGCTGTTGTTGCGGTTTTCGAAGGTGGTCCAGACCCAGTCGGGGTTTAGCTTGTTGATCACGTGCAGGCCGCTCAGCGCGGCATAGCCGACCTGGTATTGAGTGCCCTGCTGATAGTAGGCCTGGGCGATGTAGTAGCCATCGCTTGCCAATTGCTGCTGGTAGCTCGGGTCGTTACCGATCCACAGCCAGGCGGCTTTCAACTCCCAGGCGCTGGAGGGGAATGTCAGGTCGCTGGTCAGGGCGGCTTGGCCATTCATGTTGTAGACCTGTTTCTGCACGATGTAATCGAACGTGTCCTGGCCCATCAACAGTTGGAAACGCACCGGCTGGCCTTTTTCTGCGTCCGGCACGGCGCCGCCCATCTCCAGGATCAGCCCGTCCACCTGTTGCGTGGCGTTCAGGTTGTGGAACACGCGATTGAGGTCCATGCCCAGTTTTTTTGCCTGAGCAAGCACGTCGGAGGGCGGCGGCACGCTCTGGCCGTATGGCAGGGGGGCTACCGTTGCTCAGGTAGACCTGATCCGAGGGCTTCATGGTTTCCCATACCCGATCGGGACTTTTCGCTGCGGCAGGCTGGTTCAGGCAGACGAACCAGTTCCAGGTCATGGTCTCGGGGCCCTGGGCAAACTCGGCCCGGGACTTGTCGAGGTTTGCTCCAAACTGCATGAAATTGTTGCAGTCGAAGGTGTTGGTGTTCTCTGCCTGGGCCAAACCGGCCAGGGCACTCAGAACGGTTATGGAAATGGCTCGCCGCATGGAAGCTCCTTGGCATTGGCCGGGTCGGTGTTTGGGTGCCCCAGGAAGTGCTCCAGGAGCAGTTGTTTCACCGCCGTGGCCGCAAGGTGCTGCGGCAACGGCAGATCACAATTGGTGATGAGCAGCGGGCCGGTCTGCGCGTTGCCGGGCAGACGACCATGGCTGCCGCGGACCAGTCCGGTGTCCAGCGGGATCAGGTCCATGTAGTAGCGAAAGCCGAGCTTTTTCTGCAGCAGCCGGCGCGCCACTTTCAATTTGGGGAAACGAATGGCCGGGTCGATGAACAGCTCCAGCGGGTCGTAGCCTGGCTTGCGATGGATGTCCACGGTGCGGGCAAAATCGGGGGCCTTGCGATCATCAAACCAGTAGTAGTAATCGAACCAGTAACCCGCCGCGGCCACGGTCACCAGCTCGCCGCTGCGAGGATGATCGAGCTGCCAGGCCCGTTGCTCGGCTTTATCCAGCACCTGCTCGATGCCGGGCTGACGCTGCAACAACGCTTTGACGCGGGGGATGTCTTGAGCCTGCTTCACGTAGATATGCGCGATCTGATGATCGGCAACGGCAAAGGCTGCGCTGGCGCCGGGGTCGAGCAATTCCCAGCTCAGCGATTGGCGCACCTCTAACAAGCCTTCCGAGCGCAACACGCGGTTGATGGAAACAGATTGCTGGACGGCTTCGATCCCATATTCGGACAGCAGCATCACCGCTGCGCCTTGCTCCTGGGCGAAGGTCAGCAGGCGACCGACTTCACTGTCGATAGCCCGTACCTCGTCAGCAATCGACGGATGATCGGGGCCCAGACGCTGCAGGCTGTAGTCGAGATGGGGCAGGTAGATCAACTGCAGGTCGGGGCGATCGAGCTGGAATTCGGCGATGGCGCAATCGACGATCCAGCGGCTCGACTTAATGCCGGCCGCCGGGCCCCAGAAGCTCGGAAAAGGGAACTCGCCAATCTGCTGTTCGATACGCTCGTGCAACGATGCCGGTGACGAATACAGACCGAACATTTTGCGGCCATCGGCCGGGTAGTGAGGGCGCGGGGTGATGGCGGCGTCCACGTCCGCGTACATGTTGTACCACCAGAACAACTGGCTGCAGCGAAACCGGGTAGCTCACGCTTGAGTTCCTGCCAGACCTTTTCACCCTGGATCAGTGCGTTGGGTTGCAGCCAGAAGCGTACTTCGGCCTGATCGCGAAAATACCAGCCATTACCGACGATGCCGTGCTCCGACGGCGGTAGGCCGGTAAGGATCGAGGCCTGCACCGTCGACGTGACGGCCGGAAACACCGGTTGCAGGCTGGCCATTTTTGCCGTTTTCAACAGGGTATTGATCTGAGGCGTCGCAGCGCCCAGCAGCGCCGGTGTCAGCCCGACCACGTTGATCAGAAGCAACGGTTGACGTAGGTGATCAGAGGGCATCGGCGTACGCCTACTGCGCTTGAGGTTGCAGCAATTGCCGCTGCCGCAGTTGGTCTTCGACCCAGTGCAGTTCCGCGCTGATCCCCTGAAGTTGAGCGTACTCGGTAGTGGGCCGCAGCTGGGCGGGCAGGACGCCCCAACTGTAGGTTTCCACTTCCAGTACCGGACGAAAATCCCCATGGCCTGCCAGAAAGTCGAAGGTCTGCGACAGGGCGAGCTGACTGCCGCTGAGCTCGGGCAACAGCAGGTGTTCGCTGAACAGTGGAATGTGGAAATGAATCCTCAGCTCGGGGTATTGCCCCGGGCTCTTTGCGCAATCGTCGAGGGCGGCGGGAAGGTCCGCCCAGGCCAATAACCGGTCCCGAGCATCGCGAGCTTTCACCTGATGCAGGTAAGTGGTTTCGGCAAATTCGCCCAAGGTCTTGAGGATGTGTTCGCGCCGGTTGTCGTCTTGAGGGGGCAGGCGACAAATCAAGGCGTTGGACAGCTGAATCTTGCCGATGGGCACCCGTGCCTGCCGCAGCCTGTCCAGCGACTGATAGCAGTCTTCGAACATCACGGCCTGGTGGCAGACATCAAAACACAGCGCCAAATGTTCATGGTGCGGGTCGATGGTTTGCCAGCGGCGGAAGAAGGCGATGGCCTGGTCGGTGCTTTCCAGTACGCAGTCCGGTTCCATCTCCAGACAGAACACGATTTTCTTGCCGGTGTTCAGATGCAGCCTGGCCAGTGAGGCCGTGAGTTGGCGCAATTGATACTCGGCACGTTGCTGTAGCGTCGGGTTCCAGCTGGCGGCATAGCCCAGCGGCACGCTGGAAATCACCCCCTGATGGCAGTCTGGCGGCAAGGCCTGCGCGAGGATTTGCGCCAGATTAAGACTGTATGCCAGCCGTTTCGGCTCCGCCCAACTGGGCAGGTAGACCTCGGCTTTCACTGCACCATCATGAAATTGGCCGTAGGGAAACCCGTTAAGCGAGGTCAGGCGTAATCCACTGCGTTGCAGCAGGCTCAGGAACTCCAAACGCGCCGATTTCTGCTGTAATTGCGCCGCTGCGAGGGCACTGATCCATAGTCCACTGTCCTGCTCGTTCAGCCCGCGCAGCGTTCGCACGCCCTGAAAGTGCTGTTCGATGGAGGACCGTAGCCCGGCCAGGTCTCGGGTCGGGTGCACGTTGCTGCAATAACCGACCTGCGCGGCAGCCCACCCCATGCCTGCATTCATTTGATCACCGGTTCCTGCCCCCGCAGGGCGGAGTTGTCCTGCCACTGCCGGCGCTGGTCGATGGGCAGCGGGGTACTGATCAGGGCTTTATCCATTTGGCCGCTTTGGGCAAAAAGTCCACCGGGTTGTGGAACAGCACCTGTTCGACCTGGGCCTCACTGAAGCCGGCGGCCAACATTGCCTGGCCCGTTTTCGGCACCTTGAGCGGGTCGCTGATGCCCCAGTCGGCTGCACTGTTGACCACCATTTTCTCGGTGCCGTACTGCTGGAGCAGGGCCACCATGCGCTGTTCCGACATTTTGGTATTGGGGTAGATGGAGTGGCCACGCCAGCAGTCGCTGTCCAGCACCAGAGGCAGCGTCAGTTCATTGAGGTGGTCGATGATCACCAGATGCTCGGCAATCCCCACTTCGCGAATCACTGCCAGGGTACGTTTGGTGCCGCCGATCTTGTCTCGGTGCGGGGTGTGCACCAGCACTGGCAGATTGAATTGCCTGGCCAGCTCCAACTGAGCGGCGAGAAAGCGATCCTCTTCGGGAGTAATGTCGTCGTAGCCTATTTCACCGACCGCCACGACGCCGTCTTTCACCAGATAGCGCGGCAGAATCTCCAGCACCTCATTGGCCACCGACAAGTCATTGGCCTCCTTGGGGTTGAGGCCGATGGTGCAGAAGTGATGGATGCCGAACATGCTGGCGCGAAAGCGCTCCCAGCCCAACAGCGTGTCGAAGTAATCAATGAAACTGCCGACACTGGTCCTGGCCTGGCCCTGCCAGAAGGCCGGCTCGATAACCCCGGTGATGCCGGCGGCGGCCATGTTCTGGTAGTCATCGGTGGTGCGGCTGACCATATGAATATGCGGGTCGAAGTACTTGAGCATGGTGAATCCTCGTCAAAGCAAGGGAGCCGTTGAGCATCAGTTCGGTGAGGTGCCGGCCAAGTGGTCACGCCATTCCGGCGGCAAGCGTTGCTGCTGATTCAGGCCGGCCAGGCGCTGGTGTTGCGCCGGGCTGAGCAGGTTGAAGGCAATCGCCAGGGGCAACCCGGCGGACACTGTTCGTTCGGCCGCGAGCTGTTCGTCCAGCAGGTCGAGGGCCAACTGATTAAGGGTGACGCTGAGTCGTTGCGTCAGGCCGATCAGGCGTCGTACGTCGAGCCCCATGCCCAGCGCCTTCAGTACCAGTTGGTGGAAAGCCCGTTCCGGGTAGTGACGTGACGGGTAGGGGGTGTCGAGGGCGAGGGCGGCAAACACCTGGCTGTTACTGGTACGCCCGGCCTGCAACGCCAGCTGTACGCACAGTCCACGGCTATCGAGCCAGTCGAGGGCTTTCAAGGTGGCGATTTTTCCTGATCGTCGCCCCACAGAAACAACTGGCGCAGAACAGGCAGTTGCCCGTCGGTGGGGTGTTGCTCCAGGACCTGAGCCAGCAACAACGCCCGGGCCAGTTGGATGTGGCTCCAGCCGGCACTGTCGGGCAGTGCATGCTCCTGGAGATGGCGCTTGCACTGGCTGCTCAAGAGCGCTGCAGTATTGGCGTCCGGGTGTTGGGCAAGCCGCTCCTGTGCCTGGCGCCACCACTGCAACTCGTCATCATCGAGCTGTTGGGTCAAGGCCTGGCGTTGTTCGGCGAGGCCGTCGTGACGCATTTCGAGGGCCGCCGATGGCGGCGCAGTGACGTCCATTTTCATGTCGGTTTGATCCAGCGCTGAAAGTGTGGGAGCAGGAAAAACACCAGGACACATACCAGGCTGCCCAACGGCTGATTGGCCACGGCCATCACCAGGGCATCGAACAGTGGCAGGGCTGCCAGGCCGGCACCGATAAAGGCCCGGACCTGCCGATGTTGCGGGTTGGCCAGGTTTCGCCAGTAGTGCCAGCCCAGCCAGCCCAGCCAGAGCAGCAGCACCGGCCAGAACCAGAGGTTGTCGCAATAGATCGCCAGGGCCAGCGGGCTCAGCATCAGGATCAGTGGGAGGCGACTGAGCAACTGGTTGTTGTGTTCATGGCGGGCCAGGTAGGTCAGGCCACTGATGTAGACGCCCAGCAAAATCGCGCAGAGCCAGATCGGCTCCGGTGGCACCGCGAGGCTGGCAGCCGCCGTGAGGTAGAGCGTCGAGCGGCAGGCGCCCATCAACCAGACGCTGTGGGCGTATTTTTTGTGCAGCAGGTTGTAGCCGAAGATGCAGCCCACCAGCAGGGTGACACTTCCCAGCAGCCAATGCGGCTGATCGATCAGCCGGCTCAAGCCCAGCACCGACGCCGCGGCCAGCATCAACAACAGCACAGTGGCGAGGCGCACCTGTTGTCGGCTGACCAGGCCCAGGGTGATAGGCCGAGGGTTATGGTGTTGCTGGTCCCAGTCGGCATCGAGCAGATCGTTCAACAACATGCCGGCCAGATACAGCAGTGACAGCGTGGCTAGCAGCAGGATCCACACCAGCGACGTTGGCGGCGCCAGGGCCCCGGCGCTGCTGGCCAGCAGCGCGGCGGCCAGGGTGTTGGTCCATACGGTGGGCAGATTGGACACCCGGCCCAGGGTCATCCAGGTCTTCAGATTCAGCGGTGTCTGGTTCATCGGGCATAGCTCTCGCTCAGGGTGAGCGCCGGACCGCTACGGGTGGACAGTCGCAACAGCGCTTGCTCCATCCGCGCGTCATCGATTTCATGCAGGTCTACCGACTCGCCGATTTGGCTGAGCATCGGGATGGAGAGTTGCCCGCCCAAGTGCTGGCGGAATTCCTCCAGCCCGATCAACACTTGTGAGCGCCCCTGTGCATCTTTCAAGGTCAGTTCCGCCGGGCACAAGTTAAAACCGAGCTTGAGTAAAAGGTTCAGAACCCGTTCAGTGTCGGCATCGCTCAATAGCCCCAACGCATTGGCATAAAATCCATCCAGGGCCATGCCCACCGCTACGGCTTCACCATGGCGCAGCCGGTGGTGACTGAGGTTTTCCAGTTTGTGCGCGGCCCAGTGCCCGTAATCCAGCGGACGTCCGTTACCGCGTTCAAAGGGGTCGCCGGCACCGGTGATGTGCTCCAGGTGCAATTCCGCGCAGCGGCGAATGGCATAGCGGCTGGCCGGATGATCGAAGTGGGCGAGGGCGTCAGCCTGTTGCTCCATCCATTGGAAAAATGCCCGGTCCTTGATCAGTGCCACCTTTACCGCCTCGGCCAGCCCGGCGATCTGGTCGCGGCGGGTCAGGCTGGTCAGCAACTGGAAGTCATTGATCACTGCGGTGGCGGGGTAGAAGGCCCCCAGCAGGTTTTTCTGGCCGAAGGCATTGATGCCGTTTTTCACGCCGATGCCAGCGTCGTTCTGGGCCAACACCGTGCTCGGGATGCGGATCAGGCGAATGCCTCGGTGGAAAGTCGCGCAGGCGTAGCCCACCGAATCCAGCACCGCGCCACCCCCAGGGCCAGGACATAGCAATGCCGGTCCAGCCCATGTTGCAGCATGTCGGTATACAGCTGCTGCAACACCTGTGAATCCTTGCTCAGTTCACCGGCCGGAACCGCAATCGGCGCTGCCTGCAAATGCAAATCCACAGCATGAGCGGCAAAGTAGGTATCGATCTGTTCCAACAGGTGTGGCGCGCTTTGCAACAGCTGTTCATCGGCGAACACCAGCACAGTCACCGGGCCTCTTTGCTGGGCGGTGAGTTGGCGATGCAGGCAGGGATTTAGCGGATCGAACAAGTGATCGGTGAACACCACCGGGTAGTCGTAGCTGACCTCGAAGCGCCCGTGCAGTGATTGCTCCGAACCGTGCCGGCGCAAGGTCTTGAACAGGCTGTAGCCGGCGATAAACATCCCGGGCAGCACCATGCTGGCGAGGATGGTCACCAGCAACGCGTTCTGCTCGACGAGGTAGGTGCCGATGGCGCTATAGGCCAGCGCCAGTCCGGCATTGGCCAGGGTGGTGACCAATACAAACGCGCGCAGCGGATAGCGCTGCATACCGGCGGCGACTACTGAAGTTTCCGCCAGTACCGGCACGCCGCGCAGGCAGATCAATGACAGTGTGCTCAGCCGATATGCCAGTTGCCGGGCTGACGCTTATGCAGGCCGAGGCGGCCGGACAACAGACGGAAATAGCCGGCCCCCAGCGCATAACCCAGCCCGGCGCCCAGGCACAGGCCAATGAAAATCACCAGGTAACCGCCGAGACTGCCAAGCACGGCCACGGCCAGCAGCGCTACCAGACTCGAAGGCACTGGCAGCACCACATCGAGCGCCAGCAGGGCGATCAGCAGCAACGCCAGGTTAATTTTTTGGGTGGGTGTCGAAGGCAGGTACAGATTGAGATGGGTGAGGAAGTCCTGGATCTGTTGTTCAAACAACAGGAAGCTGGCGATCACCAGGACAGAGAAGCAAAACAATGACAGCCAAAAATGTTCGGCTGGCCCTCTAAGCGAGAACGCACGATACCCACGGCTGCGCTTCATCAAGCATCCCTCTTGAATGTTATGACTGAGTTCCGTTTCAGTAATTAAAAGCCGCGTCTGATTTGTTTTTGGAAAACAGACTCTCCCGCCTGAATGGCTGGTTTTATGTGCGATTGATAACGCTTGCGAAGATATTCATGAACTTAGACGGTTGTGGTTTTTTTGCAAGTTTGCCTGATGGCAGCGTTTTGGATGAGCTGCCGGGGCCGCGCGGCAGAACCGCTGGAGTGAGTGCATTGATCAGATTTTTATTTAATAATTACAGGCTCTTGGATGATTTTAGCGAGGCACTGAAGATACCGTGGAGTGAGCGCTATTCAATGAATATACGACAGTCATAAGTAGCAAGCTAATGATGAGCTGGCCATATGACATTAACATTTGTTATGTGAGTTATTGCTGCTGGTTATAAAAAATTTAGTAGTTGACCAAATCAGTCGGCAAACTCATCTCGGCGTTTAATAAGTGTGTGGCGAGAATTCAAGGACGAGGTATTTACCTACATTTTTTCTATGCCCTGTCTTGCCGGCTTGTTATTCCTCCGCCCAAAAGCGGATAACGAAAATGCCACTCTCTTCATATCCGAGATAATTTATTGTCGAGCGCTCTGGCCACGCGCCATTAATACTGTTATGCATTGCTTATGCCTTCCACGACTTACCGCAGCAGTTGTCATGACACGGACGTGGCGGGAACTTCACTTGATGGCAATGGGGGCAAAAAGGTTGTGGAAAGTACACAGATGACGCGCCAACTGATTATCTGTATCGATGGAACAAACAACCGCTTCAGTGACAAACCCACCAATGTCCTGCGGGTGTTTCGCTCATTACCCAAGAACAGCGATGCGCTGCTGGCCTATTACGATCAGGGCGTGGGTACGTTCGGGCTGAGTGAAACCCTGTTCGAATGGCAGAAGCTACCGTCGCGAATCGCCGGGCTGGCGTTTGGCTGGGGGATCAAGCGTAACGTGCTCAATGCCTACCGTTTTCTGATGGAGAACTATCAGGAAGGCGACCGGATTTTCATCTACGGCTTCTCTCGAGGTTCCTATGCTGCCCGGATTCTGGCAGCCATGATCCATACGCTTGGGCTGCTTCCTGCCCGTCAGGTTCAACAACTGGATTTTGCCTGGTCATTGCTGACCACACGAACACGTGCTGAAAAAGGTGCGCCTGAACCTTCCCTCAAGCGGGCATGGAGCTATATCTGGTGGCGTCTGACCGCGCGCAAACGACCGGATTTTTCCTTGATGGCGCAGTTCAAGGAAACGTTTTCCCAGGATGTCGATGTCCACTTTCTGGGGTTGTTCGACACCGTGAGTTCGGTGGGCTGGTTGTATGACCCATTGGCCGTTCCCTACACCGCAAACAACCCCGGCGTGCACACCATCCGTCATGCGGTATCCATTGATGAGCGACGCTGTTTTTACCGCCAGAACTTGTGGGATGCCGCCAAGGCCGCAGACCTGAGGCAGGTGTGGTTCGCCGGCGTGCATTGCGATGTCGGTGGTGGTTACCGGCCGGAAGAATCGCAGCTTGCCCTGATTACCTTGCGTTGGATGATCGGGGAGAGCCTGGAGGCCGGGTTGAATATCGACGTCGCATCGTGTCGTGGTGAGCTGTATCCGCCGTCCTGCCCGGTGCCGGATCCGCTGGCACAAGCCCACCAATCACTGTCCTGTCTGTGGATGATCGCCGAGTGGCTGCCGCGCCTGAGGTGGGACGCCAAGACTCACACCCGAATTCTCAGGTTTGGTTCGATGCCGCCGTTTGGCAAACCCAGAGCGCGGGTGATTCAGCCTGAGCCAGGACAAAAAGCCTCGGTGCATGAATCCGTGGTGATTCGGCAGAAGGGGCCGTTGACCAGCGGCCAGCCGTGGGGGAATCGGTTGAAATACGAACCTGAAAACCTGGTGTGCATTGATCCAGCACTGATTGATCAGGTTTTCGACTCTCCCGAACTGGCTCGGCACGGGTTATAGGGTCAGCACCCTGCTGCACCGGCTTAAGGTAGAAGCCCACTCGGCACCATCGACAACTTGAACATTTCGAGTCATCGGTTGTTTGCCTTGGTGGCAAGGTGCCACAATGGTCTTTTGGCAGCAGCATCATGATCAGGCGGATCAAATGGATGGCCTTGAGCTTCGGAGTGATCTGGACTCTCTTATAGCGCAACAGGTACGCACTGATCGCTTGCAGCAGCTATTCCGCCAATCCGTTCCTGCGGTTTTCGGCAGTTATATGGCCGCCATCATTCTATGTGCGATGTGTTGGGGTCGCTTTGATCACGGCGTCATTGTTTGGTGGATAGCCATACTTACGGGATCGACGATATTGCGGATCTCGATGTTTATCGCCTATTTTCGCAGCCACGAAAACGAGCGCACACCGCAATGCTGGGAGTCGAAATACTGGAGCACGTTAGTGTTGTCCGCTGGTATTTGGGGCGTAGGGGCATTAGCCGTAATGCCTCCAAACGACCTGTTGTCCCAGGCCCTGGTCATGCTCTTTGCCGTCGGCATGTCGGTCAGCGCGGTGTCCTGCTACTCCGCTTATCGTTACATGACGTTAGTTTCCATTGGCCTGGTTTTATTGCCGAGCACCACATGGTTGTTGTTTCAATCGTCGGTGATCCAGGTCGGTATGGCACTTGCTGTTTTAGTGTTCGCGTCGTTTGTTGCCAGCGCTACACGCAGTCTATCCAGCGCGCTGGAGACAGCATTTCGTCTAAAACGCGAAATGGAGCTGGCACATGGTATTGCAATCCATGCCGCATGCACCGATGAACTCACCGGCCTGAAGAATCGGCGCGCTTTTTTGAGCGTGCCCTACAGCTGTACAGTCACTGCAAGAGCAACCAACTATCGTTGTGTGTCCTGATGCTGGATATGGATCACTTTAAATATATCAACGACACCTACGGTCATCAGGTCGGGGATCAGGTTCTGCGTCAGATGGGGGCGGTCATCAGTACGTCCTTTCGTGAAACTGATGTCCACGGCAGGCTGGGCGGGGAGGAGTTCGCTATTTTACTCCCGGATACTCCACTTGAGATTGCGCTTGGCATTGCCGAGCAACTGATCCAGGCCATCGCTGGATTGAAGGCTGAGCCTGTTCACGTCATAACGGCGAGCATCGGTGTCGCCTTGACCGGGGTTTGCGACGACGATCTACACAAACTGATGAACAGTGCAGATAAAGCGCTCTATCAGGCCAAGGCGTTGGGGCGTAATCAGATCGCCATTGCTGAATAGGCTTTTCGGTTCAGGCTGCAATGCCTGACCCAGGCCCTGGTTCACCAAGCGATCAGGGGTAACTGCCCCCGGACTTAAAGCCAGCGCTGACTTTAGCAAGGGGCCTCCTGGGATTAATGTGTGCTGAACGATAATGCAGCCAGGGCACCGATCAATGCCGGCGGCATCACCACCATACCCAACAACAAAAAGCTGATGGCGCTGACATGCTCACCTTCACGGCGCACGGCAATAAGCCAGAGCAAGGTGGCGAGTGAGCCGGTAATCGACAGGTTTGGCCCAAGGTCGACGCCTATCAACAGGGCGCTGGTGGTTTGCAGAGGCAGGTGAACGATATGACCCACGGAACCTGCAATCAGGCCGGCTGGCAGGTTGTTGATCAAGTTGCCCGCAATGGCAACGATAATGCCTGCCCCCAAGTCGCCTTGAGGCTGGAGTGTTCGGCAAAAGACGCCAACGAGTGCGCCAACGTGTCGATCACGCCGGTTTGCGCCAGCCCCTCGACCAACACGAACAAGCCAGCCACCAGCGGCAACACCCCCAGGACACACCTTTGAGCACAGGCATGGGATTAAGGCGTTGACGTAAATGGATGAGACTCGCCGTAGCGACACCGGCACAGAAGGTCGGCAAACCCAGCTGCAGGTCAAAGGCCGACGCCAGCAGCAACAGCACCGCCGTCAGCAAAATGCCCAGAGCCGTCAGGCGAGCGCCGCTTGATAGCGGTTGAAGCGTAATGACCGTTTCCAGCGGCTTGCGAAGGTGGGTGCGTTGGGTGAAGCGCAGCACCAGATAAGTCAGGCCAATTGCCGCGACGGAGGGCAGGCTGAATCGCCAGAGCCAATCCAGCAGGGGCGGCATGTGGCTACCGAAGACCACTAGATTGGCCGGGTTGGAAATGGGCAGGACAAAGCTCGCCGCGTTGGCAATGAAGGCACACACGAACAGGTAGGGCAGGGGTTCTGCCTTGGCGGCTTTGGCTGCCGCGTAAACGGCGGGGGTCAGCACGACAGCGGTGGCATCGTTGGAGAGGAATATGGTGACCAGGGTGCCGACGATGAACACCAGGTCAAACAGCCGCTGCCCCGAACCTTTGGCATGTTGCGCCGCATACATGGCCAGCCAGTCGAAGAGGCCTTCCTGACGCGCCAGCTCGGCGAGCACCATCATGCCGATCAGGAACAGATACACATCCCCGCCCTTGGCGACAGCGGCCAACGCCGAGCTGAATGGAATAAACCCCAGCCCGGTCAACAGCACGGCGGCACTGAGGGCCCACACGTACTCTGGAACACGCCAGGGGCGCAGTATCACCCCACAGATTGCCAAGGCAGCCACGAACCAGATGACAGTGGATGGATCGAGTGATGGCATCGTTTTTACTCAAAATGGGAGGAGGCTGTGTTGCAAGCATGATCAGGGTGAAAACGCCGGCGGGATTTCATCTTCGACAGGGCTGAAGTTATCGCCGGGAAGCGGCAAGGTTTCGGGCATCGCCACCAGAAGCAGAACCAATGCCACCGCCGCAACACCCGCCAGTGTCAGGAACGCGGCACTGTAGCCGGCCTCCTGAACCACGACCCCTGCGAGACCATTACTTAATGCCGCCCCCAGACCGAAGACGGTCGAGAGCGCGCCGAGGCTTACATTGAAGTGCCCGGTGCCATGGGTGAGGTCTTTCACCACCACTGGAAACAGAGCCCCGAAGATGCCCGCACCCACGCCGTCGAGCATCTGCACGGCAACTAGCCAATAGGGGTCGTTGGACAGGGTATAGAGCACGCCGCGCAACGGCAGAATCAGGAACCCGGCGATCAACAATGGCTTCCGCCCCCACAGATCGGCTTTGGCACCCACCAGCAACGCGGCAGGCACCATGACCACTTGTGCCGCGACAATACAGGCGGATGTCAGCGGCGTCGCCATCTGCAAATTGATTTGCGCCAGTTTTTGGCTAACCAACGTTAGCATCGCGGCGTTCGCCAGGTGGAAGAGTGCACAGCAGATTGCAAACAGCAGCAGCGGCTGATTGGTGAGCAGCACGGACAGTCCCGAAGGTCTTGCATGCGCTACATCGCCTGGGTCGAAGCCTCGTGCCAGATCGTGGTCAATCGCCTTTGCCGAAACGAAACTGATCGCAACCACGCTGCCCAGTGCCATGGCCGCCATCAGGTAGAACACGGCAACCGGGCCAAACAGATAGGCAAACCCTCCAGCCAATAACGCTGCACAGGCGTTACCGGCATGGTTGAACGTCTCGTTGCGCCCGGTGCGGCGGGTGAAGGCCCGAGGCCCGGTAATGCCCAGCGAGATCGCACTAATGGCGGGAGCGAACACCGACGCGGCGACGGCACTGGTGGCTTGAGTCAGGGCCACAAGACTGAATGAAGTCACAAAAGGCAGTAGCAGGCAGCTGCCTGTCACCAACAGAGCGGCAATCGCGATGATCGCCCGCTTGCTGTGTGTCTTGTCGATCAGAGCCCCGGCGGGTGTCTGAGCCACGAGCGCGGCGATCCTGGCCAGCGTCATCACCAAACCAATGCTGGCGGGCTCCCAGTGGTGAACCGCCAACAGGTAGATAGCCAGATAGGGCCCGAGTCCGTCGCGCACATCGGCGAGGAAGAAATTGAGCCCATCCAGAGAAAAATTGTTGCGGCGATCTGAGTGAGTGACCACAGGCGGTATCTTCAGTCATCGAGGCCACGCGAATTGAATCAACCTCCGCAAGGCTAGTGACTTGTCGCGCCTGGTTTAAGTTTCATGAGGGGGGCACATCACTATGCAGTGGAGGCAGTAGCTGCCAGCAAGCAATAATCTTTGTCGACCCGCTGGAGGCCCGATTCAAGACCTCCCATTTTTTGCCGGTCAACTCCCGCAAACCTTTAGTCGAGCTGTCATGAATTTACGGCACTGAGGAGGTAATACTTGGGCTGTACCATCACGTAACCCGCCTTGCCCAAGTCCCGGAATGCAGGATCAGGCCGTGCAGTTTTCACTGCGCACGAGCCCGGATATGGGCTGCGTTTCAGTGTGAACAGACCTCTTCACATCTGCGGAGGCCAGTTATGCGACTCGCCCTGACACTCCTTGCACCAGGCATACAGCGCGTCATACATGATCAAACCCTGTGCCAGCATTTCGTGGTCATCGGCATAACGCTGCGATAGCCCCAGTGAAATCGCGTACAGCCCAGCCGATTGCGGCGTCAGATCCAGGCGGGAGGTATCTGCCCCTCGCACGATGTTGGCCAGCTGCTGCAAGGCGGGATCACTGAGCTGGTACTTTTTCAGGAACGCATCAAAGCTGCACAACTCTCCCTCGTGGGTCAGCTCAACACCGGGAATGTCGTAGGGGGCCGCTTCTTTCTCCGCTGCAATCCGCAGCACATCACCGCTGGGCACGTATAAAAACTCAGGCTCTGGATCGATAAAGCGGGTGATCAGCCAAGGACAGGCAATCCGGTCGATCTTGGGTCGTTCACGGGTAATCCACCTCATGAGAAACCTCCTGCCTGGTTTAGTAGGCTGGGTGATCTGGCAGGCCCGGTGCCTGCCAGAGAACGGTTGATCAGTGCACGCTTTCTAGCGCAGCAGATGCACTGCCAAACCCACGAGCGCACAGGCGATCAGTACCTGAATCACGCCACGCTTGAAGCGAAACAAGGCAATCGTGGCGGCAATGGCGATCAGCGCAGAGGGCCAATCGAGGGTGCCGCTGAACCCTGTGGGCCACAGCACGTGATAGCCGAAGAACACCGCCAGATTGAGAATTACCCCAACTACAGCGGCAGTAATCCCGGTGAGCGGTGCAGTGAACTTGAGTTCGTTATGAGTCGCCTCCACCAGCGGGCCACCCGCGAGAATGAACAGGAACGATGGCAGGAAGGTGAACCAGGTCACCAGAGTGGCTGCGACGGCTCCGGCGAGAAATACATGGTCGGTGCCGAACACTTGCAGGACGTAGGCACCGATGAAGCCAACAAAGGCCACCACCATGATCAGCGGCCCAGGCGTGGTTTCACCCAGGGCCAGGCCATCAATCATCTGTGTCGGGGTCAGCCAGCCATAGTGACCGACCGCGCCCTGGTAGACATAGGGGAGCACGGCATAGGCACCGCCAAAGGTCAGCAACGCCGCCTTGGTAAAGAACCAGCCCATCTGCGTCAGGGTACCTTCCCAACCAAAGAGAGTGGTCAAGACCCCCATTGGCAACGCCCACAATGCAGCGCCGATGAGTGCCAGCAACGTCAGTTTTTTCCAGCTAAACCGGGCATGCTCAGGGGGCGGGGTATCATCATCGATCAATGCTGGGCCGAAGGACTTCTTGGCGGCGCTATGGCCCCCGGTTCTGAATTTCTCGGGCGCCAGACGGCCGCCTGCATAACCGATTAACGCGGCTCCCAGCACGATCAACGGGAACGGCACATTGAACGCGAAGATCGCGGTAAACGACGCCGCCGCCATAGCCCACAGCCAGTTGTTCTTCAGCGCGCGCGAGCCGATTCGATGGGCCGCCTGCACGACGATGGCCGTCACGGCGGGCTTGATGCCGTAGAAAAGTCCGGCCACCACCGGCACTTCGCCGAAGGCAATGTACATCCAGGACAGCGCGATCAGGATGAACAGCGAGGGCAGCACAAACAACACGCCCGCGATCACGCCGCCCCAGGTTCGGTGCATCAGCCAGCCGATGTAGGTCGCCAACTGCTGAGCCTCCGGTCCTGGAAGCAACATGCAGTAGTTGAGGGCATGCAGGAATCTGCGCTCGGATATCCAGCGCCGCCGTTCTACCAACTCCTGATGCATGATCGAAATCTGTCCCGCTGGCCCGCCGAAGCTGATAAAGCCGAGCTTCAGCCAAAACCAGAACGCCTCACGTAGGCTGATCGCCTCGGGCCTCGATAGATCCTCTTCAACCGCTGATGCCAAAACCTTACTCATTGGGTTGTTCCTCTTTCACAAACTCGGCGAGCAGACCGTCGAAGATGGCACTGGCAGCGGCCAGCAAGTGGTCGTCATGGGTAATGGTTTCGCGTAACCCTGCCAGCACCCGTTCGATGCCGGCAGCTTCCACTGGCTGAATGCCCCCGATATCGAGGAAGTGCACCAGCGCAGCAATGCGGTCCATACCGGGTTCTTGGAGATCAAAACTGGCTTGTAGGGTTTCGAAGGTGACGCGGTTACCAACATGGCTGAAGGTTGCCTCGTCAAAATCAAAACCGAGGGCGTCGGCTGGGCAATCCTGCGGGCTGTTCAGCCAGAGGATCCGAGCCTGTGGATCAATGAAGCGACGAATCAGCCAGGCACAAGCGAGACGGTCGACCCAGGGGCGCTTGCGTGTTGCCCAGACACGACCCTGATAATCGCCAAGGCTGAGCGCAGCTATTGGCAGGTCCCGGCTGTGTGGCTCGTCCGCTGAAAGGGCTCTGCTAACCGCAGTCTCAAACTCCTGCAAAGCCAAGTCGACCTGCTGTTTCGACTTACCTGGAAAGTAATCGATGTTGGCCAACTGATCGTAGGCTTTGCGCAGCTTGCGAATCTGTTTGGTCGTCGCCAGCGCATTTTCAGCGTTCAGTTGCCCACGGCATTCCTCTATCTCTACACGAAGCTTGCTGTAGTCATCGCTACGGTCGAACAGCTCGGTAAAGCGCTCACCGTCAGGATCGACGACGGGCAAGATGTAAGCGGTGCCATTGATGGCCAGGATGTCGCGTTCGACAGCCGTTAGCGCTTCGCGGCAGATGCGGGTATCAGGCAGCAGGTAGGCACCGTCGCGTAAGACTGCTGCACCGGCGGCTTTCAAGGCACGCCAAGCTCGCATGCGCTCGGTGGCATTGGCAGTGGGTAAGCCGAGAATCAGAGTTAGCCAATTTTTCATGTAGAGTAAGCTATTTAATATGTAGTAACAATTACATTACTCTTGATTATGGCGCTTGGGAAGCAGCCCTTCAGAGCTTGGATTATGTTGAGAACAACTGGAGACGGGTACAAGCAGCGTCAATTGGTGCTGTGCGATGCGGACAGTGCCAGAGAGGCATTTCCCATACCTTGGACGTTAGAGGTGAAGGGTTGCTTTGGGCTGTGGCAGCCATTCGAGACGTGTTCCTTCAGTGGAGGCCAGGTCACTCCCATAGGTGTTGGGGTAAAACCAGCCGAAACACTACGGGGCGACGGTCACTCGGGCTGGTAGCCAAGACTGCTTGGATCAGTGAATGAGAGAGAGGTAGCGTATTTTGGGGGCCGAGGGCAGTGAGCAGCAGGACGGAACCTCTCAAGCAATTCTGCTATCGCGGCGTTCATGCATTAACCCCCGCTGGCCTATTTACCTGCGAGCTGTTTGCTTGCTTGTATAGTTCCATGGTCAGGAATAGATTCGACCTTCAAGGATGCCATCTAGCCATCAGCCAAAGGGAAATTGCCGTGATTTACTCAAGATCGCTCGGTTACAACCTCATCCTTTGATCTCAACGACGTCTATTGCTGTTGGCTAATAGTAATCTGCTAAGACGTTGCGAAGTTGAGTATCAATCCAGTGAGGATTACCGAATGCGCGTGATGATTCTGGATGATGACCCCTGGATATCAGATCTTTTAAAACAGCTTGTGTTGAGCACCCGCCCGGTTGCTCAAGTCGATTGCTTTACCAATGTAGCTAGCGCTTTAGACGCTTGGCAGCCGAGTACCTATCAGTTGGTTATGGCCGATTGGAATCTACCGGACGCTCCTGGCGTCAACCGGTTGCAGAGAATTCGCGAAAAAGATCAAGATACGCCGCTGATCATGGTCACCGGGCGCGCTGATCGAGACAGTGTGCTGGCGGTGAGGTCGCTGAGGATCAGCGCATTTTTCACCAAGCCATTCCAGGTTTCGCGCGTCGTACAATGCCTGGAAGCGCTCCTTCCGCTTGATGTGCGCCCCCGAGCCACCACTATCAACACTGAAGACCTGATCAGCTATCTCAGTGGTTTGTCTGTGGGTGAGTTGGACTTGCCTTTACTTGCCTCGATAAAGGAAAAGCTTCAGCTCTGCTATGGCGGGGCCTTATTGGATCTGCGAGAACTCGCCAATGACTGGCAGCATGATCCGGCGCTGTACGCCCATATGATCGCCGCGGCCAATAGTGCCGCTTATCTCGGGCACAGCCAGCCATGCACGAATTTGAATGCGGCCCTCACTCGGCTAGGCTGGCTTACCAGCGTGAATTTGGCAATTAGCCAGTCCTTGCGACAGACCACTACTCAACCCAACGCTATGCTCATGACATTCGCCCAGGCTCATCTGGATGATGCCGAGCGTTTAGCTGAAAGAGTTGTTCTCCTGGCTCAACAATGTGGTCTGGATCCCGCTCCGCTGGTTCTACGTGAGCTGATAGGTGCTATTTATGCCTTGCCGCCCATGCAAGTCCGCCGCGAACAAGTGGTTATGCGCTTTGCCGCAGCCATGAACAACGGCGAACCCGAAGCAGACATTGAAAGGCTTCAACGATTAGCCGGCCCGACCTGAGCGTATTCGGGACTTGCAGATTGGACATCTCGCGGCCCCCCAACAGGGTTCGAACTTTAATCTTGAAGGCTTCAAGGCCTTCTGCGATGGGACAATGCGGGTGAGAAAGCATAAGTTTTTTGCATTCAACTGGGGAGTAGCTATCACTCTGGCCGTGGGGTTAGGGGCAAGCATTCTGGGTGGCTGGATCCTTGAACGTACCAACGAAGAGCAGGCTCAAGAAGCGATTTCAGCGGCGACCGAAGACGCCGCAGATTTGGTTTTGGCTCGTCTCAATCTTTACCAATATGGATTGCGAGGCGCTCGTGGAGCGTTGCTGACAGCGGGTGAGCATGGCATCAGCCGTGAAGTTTTTGACCACTATAACCAAACGCGCGACCTCGCTGCCGAGTTCCCCGGCGCAAGTGCCTTGGGCTTTATCAGGCGTGTACCGGAACAGGATGAAGGTGAGTTTCTCAAGCACGCTCGAGCCGACGGCGAAGCTGATTTTTCCATTCATCAATTCTCACCCCATTCAGGCGAGCGTTACGTTGTCCAATATGTCGAACCGGTTGAGGGTAACCAGCTCGCCATTGGGTTGGACATCGCTTCGCAAACATCGCGGCGAGAGGCTGCCCAATCCTCGATACAAAGCGGTGCGGCACGGATCACTGGGCCCATCACGCTGATACAGGCCATAGGAAAACCGCAGCAGTCTTTCCTGGTGTTGATGCCCATCTTCCGTGGCGCAGTGACCCCGGTGACCGCTGCTGAACGCGAGGCCGCAGCTTTTGGCTGGAGCTATGTCGTGTTGCAGACAGAGGAGGTGCTCAGAGGCCTGCGTATAGAAAATGAGACGGTGCATCTACGATTGAGGGATATCACCGTCCCTGGGCAAGAGAAACTGTTTTATGAAAGTATCGACGACTCGACCAGCCATGAAACGCTAATGACCCACCACGTGGAGCGAGAGGTATACGGGAGGCGATGGCAAGTTGAACTCAGCGCGCACTCGTCGTTCATCCAGCGCCTGCATCAGGTTTCACCGACGGTGGTTCTGTTGATGGGTGGTTTGCTCACTCTACTTCTGGCGACTCTGGCGGGTGTCGTGAGTGTCAGCCGTCAACGTCGGCGGCAGATATTTACCGAGCAGGCAAGGCTGGCCGCCATCGTCGAAAGCTCGGGTGATGGCATTATTGGAAAAACCCTCGATGGCGTCGTCACCAACTGGAACAAAGGGGCCGAGCACCTTTTTGGTTATACCCCTGAGGAGGCCGTGGGCCAGACACTGGCCAATTTGATTGTTCCGCCGGAGCTTGTCGCTGAGGAAGCTCATATCCTTGCTCGCATCAGGGCGGGTGAGCGTATCAGTAGCTTTGATACCCAACGCCATCACAAAGACCAGCGATTGATCGATGTCTCCGCCAGCATCTCACCCATTTATGGCGAGGGTGGTCGCGTCGTTGGAGCCTCCAAGACGTTAAGGGATATCTCGGCGAAAAAAGCAGCAGAGGCTAGAATTCTCGAACTCAATTCCAACCTTGAGGAGCAGGTTGCGCAGCGAACTTCCGAGTTACGGCACCTCAATCTGTTGTTGGGCACTGTGCTGCGCTCGGCTACAGAGGTCTCGATCATTGCGACGGATCTCGATGGCGTTATTCGTGTGTTCAACAAAGGCGCCGAGCATTTGTTGGGTTATGACGCCGATGAGTTGATGGGTAAAAATACCCCTGCGCTGATCCATGTACCAGAGGAAGTCGCTGCACGTGGCGTTGAGCTGAGCGAGGAGTACGCTCAGGCAATCGACGGTTTCCGTGTGCTTACCCATAAACCTGAGCTTGAAGGCGCAGAAACCCGAGAGTGGACTTACATACGCAAGGATGGCTCGCGGTTTCCTGTCACGCTAGTGGTCACCTCCATGCGCGATGACGACGGGAAGTTGAACGGTTACCTGAGCATCGCGGTAGATATCACCGAACGTAAAGCGGCAGAAAAAGAGCTGGCGGCAAGCCTGGAGACAACACAGAAACAACGCAGCGAACTGATGGCGGTGCATGACCAGTTGCTGATGGCGGCGGAAGTGGCCGAACTGGGCATCTGGTCTTGGACGTTGGCAGACAATGCCTTGAAGTGGAATGACCGTATGTTCGAGTTCTACGGGCAGCCACTGACGTTGCGCAATACCGGCCTGAGCTATATGCACTGGTACTCACGTGTTCACCCTGAGGATGCTGTAGCAGTGGCTGCAAAGCTGAATGCCGCCGTCGAGGGGACTGATGTGTATGACACCATTTTTCGTGTCGTTCGCCCGGACGGCCAGATCCGCTTCATACATGCAGGCGCGCAGGTCGAACGCAGTCCAAACGGTGCAGCTTTGCGTGTAACGGGTATCAATCGGGACATCACTGTCCAACGCGAGCTAGAGTCACATCTGCTTTACGCCAAGGAACAGGCCGATGCAGGGAGTGCGGCCAAGTCTGCCTTCCTGGCCAACATGAGTCATGAAATACGCACACCGATGAACGCCGTGTTGGGTATGTTGCAGCTGGTGCAGAACACCGACCTGAATGGTCGCCAACTCGATTATGTGAGCAAAGCGCAGACCGCTGCGAAATCACTACTGGGTTTGCTCAATGACATCCTCGATTACTCCAAGATTGAGGCGGGCAAGCTACAACTTGATGTGCACCCGTTCGAGCTTGAACCGCTCATGCGTGACCTCGCCGTAGTGCTGGCAGGTAACCAGGGCGAGAAGGAGGTTGAGGTCATGTTCGACCTGGACGCCAATTTACCCAACGACCTGATCGGCGATAGCCTGCGACTGCAACAGGTACTGATCAACCTGGCGGGTAATGCTCTCAAGTTCACCCTGGAAGGCCAGATCGTGGTCAGCGTTGAACAACTGAAGCGCACGGAAAATGCTGTGAGCTTGCGCATCGCCGTTTCTGATACTGGCATCGGTATCAGCCCCGAACAGCTTCAGCGCATTTTTGAAGGCTTCACTCAGGCCGAGGCTTCAACTTCCCGGCGCTTTGGTGGCACAGGCTTGGGTCTGGTGATCTGCAAGCGGTTGGTCGCCTTGATGGGGGGTGAACTTCAGGTGGAGAGCCAGCAAGGTGTAGGGAGTCGTTTCTGGTTTGATATCACTCTGGATGTAGCGCCGACGTCATTGCTGAGATCCGCCTGTACTGGCGTCGATGTGTCCTTACGGATTCTGGTCGTCGACGACAATGCCATGGCGGGTGAATTGCTGTTGCGAACCGTTCATGCATTGGGATGGAAGGCTGACCGCGTGAGTGGCGGCACGCATGCGGTGGAATGGGTGAGGAAAGCCCAGGCGCTAGGTGAAGCCTACGACGTAGTGCTGATGGACTGGCGGATGTCTGATATGGATGGGCTGAGCGCTGCGCAATTGATCCATCAGCAGGGCAACGGTGTGCCACCTCCGATGGTCATTATGATCACTGCTTACGGCCGCGAAGTATTGGCCGACGCCCACCAGGCGGGAGACGCCCCCTTCGTGGGGTTTCTCACCAAACCTGTCACTCCCAAGCAGCTAGCCGACGCTGTTCAGCGAGCATTCAACGGCAAAGGCCTTCTGCATTCCCGCCTTCCCCGGTCAACGATTGACAGGCCACAGCGTCTGGCGGGGCTGCGGCTATTGGTGGTGGAAGACAACATGCTCAATCGCCAGGTCGCCGATGAGTTACTGACAAGAGAAGGTGCTCAGGTAACGCTGGCCGAAGGCGGGCTGGAAGGTGTGAGCAAGGTGATGAATGAGCGTGTGCCCTTCGACGTTGTATTAATGGATATCCAGATGCCGGATATTGATGGCTTGGAGGCGACTCGTCGCATTCGATCGAATCCGCGCTTTGCAGCGTTGCCGATTGTGGCGATGACCGCAAATGCCTCCAATACCGACCGTGAAGCCTGTCTTGCTGCGGGGATGAATGATCATGTCGGCAAACCTATAGACCTGGAGCAACTTGTCGTAACGCTGCTCTTTCAAGCGGGCCGTGAAGATAACCAGGTATCTTTAACCCTGGGACACGTCACTACAGGAGAAGGCGTTATAGAGTCTCGTACATCAACTATTGACCGCTTTGGTGGTGACCTCGATTTGATCCGCAAGGTGCTACGTACCTTTGGCCCGGAGATGGAAAAACAGCTTGTCCAGTTGCGCGATCAGATCCAGCGACAAGATGCATCAGGGGCCGCTTTTGTGCTCCACACCATTAAAGGTAGCAGCGGCACTATGGGTGCCAAGGCCGTGTCGCTGCTGGCCGGCAACCTGGAGCACAGACTAAAACACGGAGATGCAGAGTCTGTAGTGAGCCTCTTGGCCGACCCAACATGGTTTGACGAGTTGAGCAGGTTACTGCAACAAAGTCTTGAGCAAATGAATGTCGATTTTGGCCAGAGCCCGTGTGTAAAAAGTAGTGCTGACGAAGATTCCATGGCGCCGGCGCAATGGAGAGAGTCCCTAGAGGAGATTTTGCTGTTGTTGGAAGCGGGTAACCTTCAAGCCATAGCGCTGGCAGACGCGTTGGCGTCAAAAACGCCGCAATCCCTGCGCCCACAGTTCGACGAGCTTATTGACAGGGTGCAGTCGCTAGACTTTTCCGCTGCGATGCCGATTGGTCGTGACTTGTTGAGATCCGCCTGATGGAACAATCAATGGAAACCTGGCTACCTCATTCTTTTAACCGTCCAAAACTCCTTATCGTCGATGACCAACCGACTAATATCCGGGTACTTCATGAGCTATTTCGTGAGGACTGTGATGTGTTCATGGCCACCAGCGGTGAGCAGGCAATCAGCGTATGCCAGAGCCAACTACCTGATTTGATTCTGCTGGACGTGGTCATGGAGGGCATGGACGGGCATGAAGTATGCCGACGACTCAAGGTTGACCCCGTGACCCAGGGCATCCCCATCATCTTCATTACTGCACAACAGCAGGAGTCAGATGAGGAACTAGGCCTGGGGCTTGGCGCGGTGGACTTCATCAGCAAACCCATCAATCCCACCATTGTCAGAGCGCGTGTGCGAACACATCTAACCCTGAAACTACAGAGCGATCTGCTGCGTTCCATGGCGTTGATGGATGGTCTTACAGGAGTGGCCAATCGACGCAAATTTAATGAGGACATATTGGCGGATTGGCGTCTGTGCTTTCGAGAGCAAAAGCCGCTATCGCTCATTTTGGTGGATGTCGACTATTTCAAACGCTACAACGACCAGTACGGACACCAGGCTGGAGATGGCTGCTTGAAATCCATTGCTCAAGCGTTATCTGAAACGGTTAGACGACCCTACGACCTGGTCGCTCGGTATGGTGGCGAAGAGTTCGCCTGCGTTCTGCCCAATACAGTGCTTTCGGGGGCGGTCGAGATTGCAGAAAGAATGCAAGAGCGTGTTCGGGCATTGGGCATCGAACATTCTGCTTCTGATGTAGATCGTGTGGTGACTATTTCTTTGGGCGTTGCAACATTGACACCCACTGGTGATCTTGAATTCCAAGCTTTAATAGAAGCTGCGGACAAGCAACTCTACGAAGCGAAGAGCGCGGGCAGGGCGCGGGTATGTTCATCTCCAATGTCGTCCAGTTAAGAGTTTTCCCCGTTGCTGATTGCATTTTGGGTTGGAGCTTACTTCCGGCAGCAGTGCGCTAGAGGGAGCGCCTAATTAACTCGTAAATCAATGGATAATCGCCATTACCTTGCTTTATGTAAATTGGCGATCAGAGCTAATGCATCTGCCCTGTTTGCTGCTTGGCCTTGGGTCGCTTTGGGTCGAATGCTGCCTTTCGCGAAGGACTGCAATCGACCGAGGCGGAGTGAAAACGTTTTAGAGCAGGTTTGAGGGTCAGAATCGGAGCGAAAATCGCGCGCCTGCGCAAATTTCAGGTCTGCTGCATAACCAAACACTGGCGGATTTTACATAGCGGGTTTTTACACAGCCTGGGCCGATTGTTGCCTGTCGTGACTGACCGAAATCGACCCAGAGTTGCCGGTGGGTGAGTTTGCAGCTCCAGAGATAACCAAAGCAGTGCCTTCATCAGTCGCGACAAATGGCCTTAAGATAATCGAAGACAGGAAGGGACATCTCGACTAAAGGACGTGACATTTATGGAAATTCCCTTTTCTCAAATCAGCGAGCGTTTGAACAATCGCCGATTTACGGTAGCGGACAACACACACGGGCTATCCGGTGCAGGCACTGTATTTCATTACCATGTCGAGGCAGACGCTATTTCGGGCACTTACCAAGGCGGCCGGATCCGCATGGGTAATCAAGTCGGGCGCGTGACCGGCCCCGATACCATTGAGCTTCTTTATCAGTGCTTAACTACCGATGGTGAGATTCTTGCCGGCTGGTCTCGTGGCACGGTAGGCGTTGATCATTCAGGACGTACCACTCTGACTTTCGTATGGGGGTGGTTGTCGGGCGCAACGGGAGGTGGGGAGTCGAGCTACGTCGAACTCGCACTATAGCGGCTATCTATCGACAATCGATCCATGCGGTGTATTACCGCAACTCGCAGTTGGCGTTGCGCATTCAGTGTTTTCTGGATTTCACCCTAAAGAAGCTGGCGGTATGTGCGGCGCGAGTCTGACATCACCCTTTACCCATTCTTTACCTGTCCTTGCGCCACGTTCGCCAGCGGGTCGGTTAGGCTGCTAGCCATCTTGATCTGGACGACTTTGTGAATCGAATGAACCTTCAACCTCGGTACTGGCTGGCTGTGGGCGCCTTAGTGGGTGGACTGGGATTGATCTCTGGTTGTGCGGGCGATCCGCCAGACCCGCGTATCGAATTCACCGAGCGGGTCAATAAAGAGCTGACCACCGCCTATCAACCGTCCCACAACGAAACGGCCGGCTGGGGCGCCATCTGGCAACTCGATCAGCAATCGGTGGATGTTGCGTGGTTGGCGCCGGCTACTCATGAGCGCTTGCCGTTGATTATTTACTTGCCGGGACTGGGTGAGCCGGCCTCGGGCGGAGTGGAGTGGCGCAAGGCTTGGGCGCAAGCCGGTTATGCGGTGCTGTCTGTTCAGGGCCATGCCTATGACCAGTCGATACTTGCGTCGCCGCAGGCGTTGTATGGTGACTTCCGCGGGATGGCGAGCAGTCATTACACCGCTGCCGCCCTACGCGACAGGCTGTCCACTTTGCAGAAAGTCCTGACCGAGGTTCGGGCACGAGCCGCGAAAGGAGACGCGCAACTGGCGGCCATCGACTGGAATCAGGTTGTGGTGGCCGGCTTTGATATTGGGGCGCAGACCGCTGAGGCACTGGCCGGGGCGCTGGAACCTGGCACTACGTCGGGCGTCGCGATTCAGCCCAAAGCGGTATTGCTGCTCAGCCCTTATGTGGAAGCCGGTGCCCGGCGAGAAGTGTTCGCCCAGATATCGGCGCCCGTGCTGTCGATGACCGGTCAAGAGGATGAAGATCCGTTCAACTGGGTCAGTTCTTATCGCCAGCGACAAGTGTTGGGCGAGTCGGTGACGGCGGCGGGCAGCGTTCAGCTGGAGCTGAACAAAGCGACGCACAAGACCTTGTCCGGTACCGAGTTGTTCAACCGGCCGGTGAAAAAGGCCGACAAGGGCAGCGATCCGTCCGGCGATGCAGCCAAAGGGAGAGGGCACAAGCGCGGCGCCAAATCCGGCGGCGGTTTCCATAGCCCGGTGGCAGGCGAGCCGGCCCCGGATCCCAAGCAAGTTGCGGCGATTCAGGCAATTGGTGTGGCGTTTCTGGATAGCCACATCAAACACAATCCCGCGGCCACCGAATGGTTGCACAAAGGCGCGCCAGTTTGGCTGGATGGGGCGGGGCGGTTGAAATAGTGTCGGGCGGGGTAAACTGCTGTCGTCGGTAACCCATCAACGGGCGTCCTGGACGCTCAGTTGGTCAATCAGTGCGAACGCTCGTGATCCTCCGACATCAAGAGCGCGGTAGCCTTTTTGGATGGATTTCTCTCGCGCAAGTCGAGCGATACGAGCTTCCAGTTCCTGGATTTTCTGTTGTTCCGGGATCAACGCTTTGCTCTGCGGGGTAACGCCTTGGCGCTCTTGCTGAACTTGCTCGATCCACCGGCGCAGGGCTGAATCACCGACGCCGAGCGAGCGGCTGGCTTCGATGAAACTGTATCGCCCTGGCGCTTCAAAGGCTCTTAGCACCAACCAGATGATTCAGTAAAGTGCTTAGCCGCCAAGGCTATACAAGACCGACAAACGAAAGAATAACGAGGGCGATCACAACTGCCCCGACGATGTAGATAATATTGTTCATGAAAACCACCTCTCTATCTGAACAGGATTTCGACACCAAGGTGTCTAATACAGACGACACCTTCACTCGCAATTCCGTTCCGAAAACCATGAAAATTGCTGTTTTTGGTGAGGCGTCAGGGAACTAATCACATAGAGATTGCCCATGTCTAAGCTTGCCCTGCGGTGATGATCAAGCGCCGAACACCCCGATCGTTGATGGACAAGATTCGCGAGGTGGCAGGGGAGACGGCGATGAGAATTACAGAGTCGACCTGACGCCATTTGGAACCCGCCATTCGTCAGCGCGACCAGCTTTGGCAGGGTAAAGCCCTCAAAACCGAGTACATCCAAGTCGAGTCGTTCGATAGCTCGTCGCGCTCCAGTAACGGTTACCATTGCTTTTATGTCGAGTCCATCCGGCAGCTTCCAACTGCTTCGCGATCATTCGATTCATGATTCCATGACCGAGCAGAAGAACTGCCCCTTCGCCGGTAAGGGACTGAAGTCGTTGAGCTGCAGTGTTAGCTCGTATTTTGGCCTGGCGGGCAGACTCGACCTTCCCTGAGAAACCGCACAACCACAAAATTCGAAAAATAAATACCCACGTAAACGGTGGAAGGCGCGGTAGTGTCCATCGCCCATAGGGCAGTTGCGCCTCGCAGAAAACCTCATCTACAAGGGTGGGCTGAAGGCCCAGCGCCCGAACCGATGTCAGCGCCCGGGGCGCACTGCTCGACACGATCACTTTGGCGGTAACGGCAAGCTCCACACTAGCCTTCGGGACGGGCTGATTGATGATTTCGGATAGGTCGTATTGCTCTATCCAGCGTTTCATATCGAGCGCTGAAACCTTGTCGACCACATCCAGATTCGGCTGGCCATGGCGCATCAAGATGATTTCCCTGTCCACTGTAATTATGTCCTTGTTTGCTCTCTCGCGAGTACATAGGATGCACTCCTTCGGGCGTTTGATGCGCAATGATTGTGCCTGGATAACACAGCACAAGCGTGAACTGCCAGCGAAGTAGCTCCGATTGAGCAGCCTTTCAAGAAAGCTCGAGTAGTCGCGATGTCGCCGTTTATTAGATCCTTCATATACGAGCAACGCAGACTGAAAAAACATTGAGGCGGATTTGTAGTTCTCAAATGCTTGGCAGCTACCATCTAGTGACTCTTAAGCGGCTGTAACCCTGGATTTTGAGACCCGTTAGCCAGAAACCAGGTTAGAGTTTGCATCAATGTGTGTTCATAAGGGCCCTCCACTCGATTCGCGTAGCTCCTGCGTGGACGTCCCGAGCATTTGATTCCGTACAAATGATCCAAGCCCTGAGACAGAAAGGCAGCAGAACTCGAAGACGAGGGGATGGCATCACCGGATTGGCAAGAATCATGACGAAATGCACCCGGCTGCTACTCCACTATGATCGTTCGCGACTCTGATCCCAGGGCGCCAGGATCAAGTCACGTGCCGTATAGAAACCCTGCACCAGCCGGTTCTTGGCCCGATACTCGCAAAGGATCAGCAATGTATCGGGTAGCTGGGAGGTCGTGGAGGGATGTTTGACCACCATCGTTTTACCTCCCAAGCGTAAGCGAACAAACGCCCCAGGTTCGAATGTGCCCATCTTCAGTGACCTCACAAAGCTGCGTTTGTGTGTTCTACCCAGCCCCCGCCCAATGCCTTGTACAGGCTGACCTCGGCGGTCAGCTGCGCCAACCGGTCGATGATCAGGGCCTGTTGGGCGCTGAAGAGGGAGCGCTGCGCATCGAGAAACGTCAGGCTGTCGTCGACGCCAATGCGATAGCGCCGTTCGGCCAAACGGTAGTAATCCTGACTGGCCTGCACCAGATCGTGCTGCGCCAGCAATTGATCCTTGTAGGTCTTGCGCGCCGCGAGGCCGTCGGAGACTTCCTGGAACGCGGTCTGAATCGACTTCTCATACTGCGAGACGCGGATGTCTTTCTGGATCTTCGAGTAATCCAGGCTCGCCCGCAGGCTGCCGGCGTTGAAGATCGGCAGATTGATTTGCGGCTGGAACAACCAGCTCCCCGAACCACCCTTGAACAACCCGGACAATTCACTGCTTGAACTGCCGGCGTTGGCGGTCAGGCTGATGCTCGGGAAGAACGCCGCACGGGCCGCGCCAATGTTGGCGTTGGCCGATTGCAACAGGTATTCGGCTCCGAGAATGTCCGGGCGTCGTTGCAGCAAATCTGAAGGCAGGCCCGCCGGGACTTCGGCGAGCAGCTCGGACGCCAATGGGCGGCCGGGCAGGTTGTCCGCCACCGAGGCGCCCACCAGCAAGGTCAGGCCATTGAGGTCCTGGGCGACCTGGCGCTGGAATTTCGCCAGGCTGGCCTTGGCGCTTTGCACCGAGGTGCGCGACTGGCTCAGTTTCAGGGCCGAGGCAATGCCAATCTCATTGCTGCGCTCGGTCAGGCGCAGGCTGTGCTCATAGGATTTGAGTGTGTCCTGGGTCAACACCAGCAGCTCCTGATCAGCGCGCCAGGTCAGGTAGGCGTTGGCCACGCCGGCCACCAGACTCAACTGCACACTGCGGCGAGCTTCTTCGCTCGACAGGTAGGTGAGCGAGGCTTGTTCACTGAGGCTGCGCAGGCGTCCGAAAAAGTCCAGTTCGTAGGCGCTGATGCCCAGGGTCGCCGAGTACGAACCGCCGATCGCGGACTCGCCGGCAGGCGACAGACTGGCCGGCACACGCTGGCGCGAACCACTGCCACTGCCACCGACCTCCGGGTACAGATCGGCGCGCTGAATCCGGTATTGCGCCTGATAAGCCTCGACGTTCAAGCCCGCTACACGCAAGTCGCGATTGTTGAGCAGCGAACGTTCGATCAGCTGTTGCAGCACCGGATCATGGAACTGATCACGCCAGCCCTGATCGGCAGCGAGTGGTCCCAAGCCGGCGGGTGCATAGGCGGAAGTCTGCGGGTATTGCGTGGCTGTCGGGGCTTCGGGGCGTTGGTATTGCGGGATCAGCGAGCAGCCGCCAAAGGCGAATGCTACGGCCACCAAAGGGCTCAGGGATCTATACATCGGCCTGCCTCATTGTCTGGAAGTTACTGCGAGTTATCCGCTAGACACCACAGCTCATGCGCCCGAGGCACAGGGAGGGCAAGTCCTCATGAACCGATCATCCACTTGGCGAGCCCGTGCCGTCCGCTGACACCGAGCTTGGCGGCGGCGCGTTTGAGATAGGTTTCGATGGAGCTGTTTTTGACGCAGAGTTTTTCCGCCATCTCCGGTACGGTGCCCCCAGCCAGGAGCCCCAGGCAGACTTCTTTTTCCCGCACTGAAAGACTCACGTCACAAGGGCTCAGCCGTTCATTGAATTCGCGCTGTAATTGCGTCTGGTCAACGGAAATCAGCGCGCTGGCACTGCCAGAGGCCTTGATGCTGGACTGGCGATTGAGATGTGCATGCCGTTCCGCCAGTGGCAGCAGAGTCTCTGAGAAGTATTTCAAAAAGGACAGTTCTTGAAGGGAGAAGTCACGGTTAATGTTTGGGCGGTGCAACGAGATCACGCAACGACGATTGGCTTTGCGTGAAATCAGGCTGCATTGATGGGACGTGCCGAGCCAGCTGTTGCCTCTTTCGTCTTTCATCCTGGCGTTCAGGTGGATCAGCAGCGGGGCTTCTATTTCCAGCACTCTCTGGACCAGCGGATGGTCGTTGAGCCGTTTGGCGCTGGTGGGGCAGACGGATTGCATTTGCGCGCTTTCTGGCAGGCCGGCGCACCCCAACAGTTGGATATCGACGACACTGGATTGGGAGTCATCAACGGTCCATTCACTGAAGACGATCCGACTGACAGGCAGCGAGTATTCGATCAGTTGATGCATGTTGGTCAGGAATTTCTCGTTTCCGACACTTGAGATCAGCTTTCCCAGCTCTGAGTAGAGGTGTGTCTTGTCCACCCCTCTAACGCTCGCACGTTGATTCATTATGCTTATCCTGCATATTAGAAATGGCTTGTAGTTCAGCGGGCTTCGACCGGTGAAATCCGTTCGATTCCCCTGACTGCAAAAGCGACTTCTGGACTTGATACCTGGGAGTCAGGTATCACCTGTGAATCCATTCACAAAAAACGATTCAGCCTGTGGTGAGTATTAAGCGTTTCAGTGTAGGAAAAGTCTGTAGTGGAAAACAGGGACATCCTACGCCACAGAGTTGGCGCTGTTTAGTTGACGATGACCTCGAAAAAACATGGTTTGTAGGGAGGGGTGGCCTGTTTATGGACATGGGCCGCTCAGGGAGTCGAGCCACATCCACGAAAATTATTGAGTTAAAAGAATCACTTGATACCAATATGGGGTGGATTGTGAGTGTGGCCGCTGTTTTCCATATGTCACTTTTTCACAGATGTTTTTTTGCGAAATTCGCGGAATAAAAATTCCATGAATGTAGGAAGGTTCTCGCTTTGCGAGCGATTTTCTATTTTTTTGCCGAGAAACACGGCATGGTTTAGCCGTGTCATTGACCTTTTTTTCGTTGAAAAACGGTTTTTCTGATTAAACAGCCAGGGCGGCACAGCGAGATTGCTCGCCGTACCGTCCAGCCCTGTTTATGCCGTTGTGATGCTTTCCAATGCCTGGGATATCGCGTCCCCCAGCGCGCTGACATGCGGGGCCTTGACCAGCGTGTTATGCGTCCCGGGCAGCGCCGTTACGCTCAACTGATCGTTGAGCAACGCGCCCCAGCCCAATGTCGGATCACTGCGTTTCTGCTCGCTCGCCGTGAACAGCGACACCTTGAGTGATGTGGGCGGGCTGACGTAGGCGCCGATGGCCAGGCGGGTTGCATAGGCCACTGCGAGGTGGCTGCGCAACAACCCGGCATCGATGTCGTGGGGCAGTTCCTCCGGGAGCAGGCGGTGGCTCATGCACAGTGCCAACATCGTCTCGATGGCGGCGTCCTGCGCCAGCGCGGTCAGTTGCTGGAACACCTCGGGATCGATCTGCTCGGGCAGCCAGGCCATCAGGAATTGCCCTTCACTCAAGGACGCTTCGGCGACCGGCTCGGGGCGTGCCGAGGCATCGATGATGCCCAGGAACTCCACCCGCTCACCGCCGGCCTGCAGTTGAAGAGCCATTTCATAGGCGATCAGGCCACCGGCCGACCAACCGGCAATCCGGTACGGGCCTTGCGGCTGGACCTGACGGATCGCCGTCAAGTAACGCGCGGCCATGGCCGGCACCTCGGACAGCGGCGATTCGGCGGCTACCAGGCCGCTGGCAGCCAGGCCATAGATGGGCATTTGTGGGTCCAGCGCAGTTGCCAGGTCCCGCGCATATTGCACCTCGCCGCCCAACGGGTGGACCAGGTACAGCGGACGCTGGGAACCCGTGCGGCGGATCGGCACCAGATTGCTGCGAGCGCCCGGCCGGGCCTGGCCGTCGAGGGCTCTGGCGAAACCGGCAATGGTCGGTTCGACAAACAGGTCGCGCACGGCAATCGGCTTGCCGAGGACCTTGCGTAGCCGTGAAGTCATCTGCACCGCCATCAACGAAATGCCGCCGATGCTGAAGAAATCGTCATGCCGGCTGATGCGTTCGAGCTTGAACAGATCCTGCCAAATCGTTGCTATCGCTATTTCAGTGTCTCCTTGCGGGGCTTCATAAGGCAGCGCCGGGGCCTGACTGTCTTCGACTACGTGCGGCAATGCCACGGCATTGGCCGAACGAATCAGCGCTGGCGTGTCGTCCAACAGGTTGCCAATAGATTGCTGTGCGTCGGCCACCAATTGTTCAAGGACCTTGGCAAACAGCCCGGCGATGTTCTGCACGGTGGAGGTGTCGAACAGGTCATTGGCATACTGCATGCTGCCGCTGATGCGGTTGGTGTTGTCGATCAGTGACAGCGACAGGTCGAACTGCGTGGTGTTGTGCGCACTTTCTATCGATTCCACTTCCAGACCCGGCAGTTGCAACGGGGCCGGTGGCGTGTTGTCCAGGCTCAACATCACCTGGAACAATGGGCTGTGGCTCATGCTGCGGGTCGGTTGCAAGGCGCTCACTACTTGCTCGAACGGTAAGTCCTGATGGCTGTAGGCGGCCAGCGTCTGGTTTTTGATTCGGGTCAGCAGCTCAGTGACCGTCGTTTCGCGCTCGGTGGTCACTCGCAAGGCCAGGGTGTTGGCGAAGAAGCCAATCAACGGCTCCAGTTCCGGACGCTGACGGTTGGCCACCGGGGTGCCCACCACCACATCGGGCTGACCACTCAGGTGACTCATCAACACCGACCAACCCGCCAGTAGCACCATGAACAACGTGGTGCCCTGAGCTTGGCTGAAGGCACGCAAGTCGGCGCTGAGGGCGGGCGAAAAGGCGCAGTCGACGATACCGCCGGCGTAACTTTGAACGGCCGGACGCGGACGATCCAGCGGCAAGTTCAACAGGCTCGGCGCGCCGTCCAGGTGCTGGCGCCAGAAGTCGATTTGCCCCTGCAAGGCCGGGCCTTCCAGGGATTGTCGCTGCCAGGCCGCGTAGTCCACGTATTGCAGCGCCAGGGCCGGCAACGGGTCCTTGAGCCCTTGGCTGAACGCGGAATAGAGCACGCTCACTTCATGGGCCAGCACACTGTTGGACCAGCCATCGGAAACGATGTGATGCAGGGTCATGAACAGCACATGTTCCTCGTCCGCCAACTGCACCAGATGCCCGCGCATCAGCGGTCCCTGGTTCAGGTCGAACAGTTGCGCGGCGTTGGCCTGGCCGAGTCGGCTCAGGTGCGCCCCGCGTTCATCGGCTGGTACCTCGCGCAGATCTTGCTCCTGCAGTTTGAAGCGGTAATCGGCCGGGGCGATTTTTGCAGCGGTTCGCCGTCGACCAATTCGAAGCGGGTGCGCAGGGTTTCGTGGCGTGCCACCAGGCGATCAAGTGTCGCGTGCAGCGCAGCGGTGTTCAGCGCTCCCTTCAGGCGCAACGCCAACGGCAAGTGATAAGCCGCGCCAGCCGCGTGATCCAAGTGATCGAGGAACCACAGCCGTTGCTGGGAAAACGACAACGGCAGCCGGCCCGAGCGGTTCGCCAGGGGAATCGACTGCGCCTCGGTCGGTGACGTGGCCTTGACCAGCGAGGCCAGGCCACGCACGGTCGGTGCATCAAACAACTCTCGCAAGGTAATCCGCGCCCCGAGTTTGCGGCGCAACCGCGACAGCAATTGCACGGCGAGCAGCGAATGGCCGCCGAGTTCAAGGAAGCCGTCGTGGCGTCCGACCTGATCCAGGTGCAACAAGCCTTTCCATATCTCGGCGATGGCGACTTCGGTGTCGCCCTGTGGTGCTTCGTAGGTTTTGCTGGCCAGGGATTCGAGGCCCGGTGCGGGCAGGGCACGGCGATCGAGCTTGCCGTTGGCGGTCAGCGGCAGGGCGTCGAGGTGCACAAAAGCGCTGGGCACCATGTACTCCGGCAGACCGCTCAGTAGTGTACTGCGCAGTTGTTCGGCCGGCACGAGGTCGCCGCAGACATAGGCCACCAGACGCTTGCTGTCGGTCTCGCCCTGGCTGTCTTCACGGGCGATCACCACCGCTTCACGAATCCCGGGCAGGCCAACAGGGCGTTTTCGATTTCCCCCAGCTCGATACGGAAGCCCCGGATCTTCACCTGGAAGTCATTGCGGCCCAGGTATTCCAGTGTGCCGTCGGCCAACCAACGGCCAAGGTCACCGGTTTTGTACAGGCGGGCCTGCGGGTCATTGGAGAAAGGGTCGGCAATAAAGCGCTCGGCGGTCAGCACTTCACGATTGAAATAACCGCGTGCCACGCCGGCACCGCCGATATGAATTTCCCCGGCCACGCCCAGCGGCGCCGGCTCGCCACGTGCATCGAGCACGTGCACCTGAACGTTGGCAATCGGCCGGCCGATGCTCGGGCGTTCGCCGAGGTCGCGGATCAAGTCGATGGTCGCGTCCACCGTGCATTCGGTGGGGCCGTACATGTTGTAGAAACGGATGTGTTGGCAGTTGCGCAACTTCTCCCAGGTCGCGGCATTGATCGCTTCGCCGCCGAGCAACACGCTCACCGGTTGATAGCTGCTGCGTTCCAGCAGACCGGCGCTGAGCAAGGTGTCGAGCTGCGACGGGGTCGAGTCGAACGCGTGGACTTGATGCTGCTCAAGGAAGTCCAGCAACTCGCTGCCGCTGGCACGGATCAACGTCGGGATGATCACCAGGCGATGGCCGGAGAACAGCTGCGAAATGCCCTTGATCGACATGTCGAAGAAGAACCCGGCGTTAAGCGCCACGGTGGCCGGGGTCGGGCAATGTTGGTGGGTGGTGCGGGTCAGTACCTGCCAGAAGTTGAACACCGAACGGTGCTCGACCATCACGCCTTTGGACTGGCCGGTGGAGCCCGAGGTGTAGATCACATAGGCCAGGTGTTCGGCGCTCAGGCCCGGAATCACTGGATTGGCGTCGAAAGCGATGTCGTCCGCCGCTTGCTTGGAAGCCTCGGTGTCGAGCAGCAACACCGGCAACTCGCCGGCCGGCAAAGTCAGTGCCGACTGGGTCAACAACGCCCGTGGCTGACTGTCTTCCAGCATGAAGGCAATGCGTTCGGCCGGGTGCGCCGGGTCAATTGGCACATAAGCGGCGCCGGCCTTCAACACGCCCAACAGCCCGACAATCATCTCCAGACTGCGCTCGGCACAAATCGCCACGCGTTGATCCGGCTGCACACCCAGCGCCAGCAACTGCTGGGCCAAGTGGTTGGCCCGACGGTTGAGCTGGCGGTAGGTCAGTTGCTGCGATTCACAAACCAGCGCCACGGCCTCGGGATTGGCCTGGACCTGGCTTTCAAACAGCCCATGAATCGGTTGCGCCGAGCCGAAATCGCTGGCGGTGTGATTGAACTCACTGAGCAGCAGTTGACGTTCAGCCTGGGGCACGACGTCCAAAGTGCTGGCCAGACATTCCGGCGTTTGCTCAAGCGCCTCAACCAACGTAGCAACAGCCTGAGCGAGGTACGCCGCAATCCGCTGCGGGTCTATCCCGGTAATCGATTGAGCAGTCAGGGAGAATCCGCTGCCGACATTGGCCACGGCGATTTCAATCGGGTAGTTGGTGCGGGTTTCAGAGGCAATAAAGTGCATGCCCTCGTGATCGCCCATGTCCTCGACGTTTTCCCCGGACGCGTTCACCAGATCGCCGTGTCGGCAGTTGAGGATCACCGTGAACAGCGGCAACGAAGTGTCCACCGCACTGCAACGCTGCGCCAGTGCCAACGAAGCCTGTTCGTGGGTCAGCAGTTCACTGAGCTGCTGATAAGCGTCCTGGACGATGTCGCGGACGCTGTTTTGCTGCAAGCGAATGCGCATCGGCAAGGTATTGATAAACATCCCCAGTGCATGGTCGGCGCCGACCGTGCCTTGGGAGCGGCCCGACAGCACAGTGCCGAAAATTCCGTCGTCACGGCCACTGGTGGCCGCCACGACCAAACCCCAGGCAGCGTGGAACAGCACCGATGTCGGCACACCCTGAGCCCGCGCCGTACGATAAACCTGCGCACTGAGTTCATCGCTCAAGTGCTGCACCGAACGTTTGATCCCGGCGCCGTTGCCCCGCACATCCAGCACGCCGTACGGCGCGGTGGTGGCATCGACATCGGCCAGCAAGCGGCGGAAGTAGGCTTCATGTTCGGCCTGGGACACGCTCGCGGCCTGGGCGATGAAGTTACGATAAGGCTGAGACGGCGGCAGGCTGTCGGCCTGTCCGGCCAGCACGGCTTCAATCTCCAGCATGATCAGGCGCAAGGTCACGTTATCGCTGACCAGGTGATGGTCCAGCAAGGCCAGCAGCCATTGTTCGCCGGGCGCGTCATAGGTGATGTACGCGGCGATCAGCGGAGCCCGTTGCAGATCGAGTCGCAGATGGTGGGTGTCCGTGCGGTCGCGCAGTCCTTGCAAGGCGTCTTCGCCCGGCAGCGTTTCCAGGGTGATGACCGGCAGTTGCGCCTGGCGGTGGACCACCTGCACCGGTTGCGGCAAGCCGTGCCAGCGCAGGGCGGTGCGCAGGATGTCGTGACGGTTGATCACCACTTGCACGGCGGCGAGGAAATTGTCGAGCAACCCGCGCTCATTGAACGTCACCACGGTGCGCATCAGGTACGCGTCGCCCTCGGATTGCAACAAGTGGTGGAACAGAATGCCTTCCTGCAGCGACGACAGTGGGTAGATGTCCTGCACATTGCTGGCGCCGCCGGGAACGTCGGCGACGATCTGCTCGATGTCCGCCTGGCTGAGGGTCACCAGCGGCAACATCGACGGCGTGATGGTGGTGCAATCCGCCGGGATCAGGTTGGCCGGGACGACGTGGCGGGCGCTGCTTTCACCTACCAGAACGCTGGCCATGGCCTTGAGCGTCGGCGCGGAGAAAACCGTGCGCACATCCAGTTGCAGCCCGGCCTGACGCAGGCGCTCGATCAGGCTGATGACCAGGAATGAATGTCCGCCCAGTTCGAAAAAGTGATCGTGACGACCGACGCGCTCAACCCCGAGCAACTCCTGCCAGGCGCTGGCCAGGGTAAGTTCGATAGCCCCCAGCGGCGCTTCGTAGTGTTGGCTGACGGCCGCGGACAGGTCCGGTGCCGGCAAGGCATTGCGGTCGAGTTTGCCGTTGGTGGTCAGTGGCCAGGCCGCCAGATTGACGAACGCACTCGGCAGCATGTGCTCGGCGAGCACTCCGGCCAATTGGCTACGCAACGCCGAGGCTTCCGGGACAATCCCGTCGTGGGCGATCAGGTAGGCAATCAGGCGCTTGTCGCCGGGCGTGTCTTCGCGCACCGTCACCAGCGCTTCGCGGACTTGCGCGCAGGCCAGCAATTGTGCTTCGATTTCCCCCAATTCGATACGGAATCCACGGATCTTGATTTGCGAGTCGTTGCGGCCGACGTACACCACGCCGCCGTCGGCGCGATAGCGGGCGACGTCGCCAGTGCGATACAGCCGCGCGTTCGCCGTCACGGCGAAGGGGTCGGCAATGAAGCGTTCGGCGTTGAGTTCGTCGCGGTTCAGGTAATGCCGGGCCACGCCGGCGCCGCCGATATAGATCTCCCCGTGGACGCCGACCGGCACCGGTTGCTGATAGTCATCGAGAATGCGCAGGCACAGGTCCGGCAGTGCCGGGCCGATCAGGCTCGGCGCACCCGCGTCGATTTCACCTTGGCTGACCGGGTAATAGGTGGCGTGCACGGTGATTTCAGTGATGCCGTACATGTTGACCAACCGAGTGCGCGACAACGGCGTACGCGCTGTCCACGGCCGCAGGCTGCGGAACTCCAGGGCCTCGCCGCCGAAGATCACTTCACGCAAACCGTGCTCACGGTCGCTGCGTTCACGGGCTTCGATAAACTGCCGGAATGCGCTCGGCGTCTGGTTCAACACCGTGACCTGCTGTTGGCAGACCAGCTCGAAAAACTCATCGGGTGAACGGGCCACGTCGCTCGGGACGATCACCAGTTTGCCGCCGTAGCACAGCGCGCCCCAGATTTCCCAGACCGAGAAATCGAACGCGAATGAGTGGAACAGCGTCCAGACGTCGTTGCGGCCGAAGTCGAACAGGGAAGCGCTGGCGTCGAACAAGCGCGAGACATTGCCGTGCTCCACCAATACACCCTTGGGCAGCCCGGTGGAACCCGAGGTGTAAATGACGTAGGCCAGATGTTCGGGCTTCAGGCCGAGGGCGCGGGCCGCAAGGTTGTGGTCCAGGGACGTATCCGCCACATCATCGGTTGCGGCGTATTCGTCGAGAGTCAACAGCGGCACGGCATGGCCGGGCAGGGCGTCGAGGCAGGCCGGTTGCGCGAGCAAAACCACCGGCGCGCTGTCCGCCAGCAAATAGCCGAGGCGCTCGACGGGATAGGCCGGGTCCAATGGTACGTAGGCGGCGCCGGCCTTGAGCACGGCGAGCACGGCGCAGACCATTTCCACCCCGCGCCCGGCCAGAATCGCCACCCGATCATCCGGACGCACACCTTGGGCGAGCAGTTGCCGGGCGATGCGGTTGGCGCGACGATTGAGGGCCTGATAACTCAATTCGAGTTCGCCGAACACCAGCGCGGTGCTTTGCGGATCAGCCGCGGCACGTTCTTCGAAACGTTGATGAATCAGCAGCCCTGGAGCGAACACGACCTTGGGCGGCAGCGTCGCCGGTGAGGCCTGACGCTGGGCCGGGCTGAGCAATGGCAAGCCGAGCACTGGTTGCTCGACATCCTCGACCATCGCCTCAAGCAAGGTCTGGAAGTGTTGGGCAAAGCGCTCCACCGTCGAATGATCGAACAGGTCGCTGGCGTACTCGATGACCCCGGCCAGTGTGCCGTTGTCGTTGCCCAGCGTCAGCATCAGGTCGAACTGCGAAGTTTCGTGGGCCTGCGCCACGGGTGTCAGGGTCAGCCCAGGCAAGCTGAACTCGACGCCGCCGGGAGTGTTGTCCAGCGACAGGGCTACCTGGCACAGCGGGTTGTGGCTCAGGGAGCGTGGAGGCTGCAAGGCTTCGATGACTTGCTCGAAAGGAATGTCCTGATGCTCGTGGGCCGCCAGGGTTGTCTGTTTGATCTGCGCCAGCAACTGCGCCACGCTCGGGTTCTGCCCAAGGTCGACCCGCAGGGCCAGGGTGTTGACGAAGAAACCGATCAGGTTTTCGGTTTCAGTGCGACCCCGATTAGCGGTCGGCACGCCGATCACCACGTCACGCTCGTTACCCAGGCGTGCCATAAGCACCGACCAGGCACTCAGCAGCGTCATGAACAGGGTGACGTTGTGTTGTTGGCAGAAGTGCTCCAGACGTTCGCGCAATGCCGGGGCGATGAGCAGCGGAATGTCGCCGCCACGGTAGCTTTGCACCGCCGGGCGTGGGCGGTCGGTCGGCAAGGCCAACAGCGACGGTGCCCCGCCCAAATGCTCACGCCAGAAATCAGCCTGATGGCTCAACTGCTCGCCGGTGAGGGTGCGGCGCTGCCAGGCCGCATAGTCGGCATATTGAATCGACATCGCTGGCAGCGGATCGGCCAGTTGTTGGCTGAAGGCCTGGTAAAGGGCGGCGAATTCCTTGACCAATACGCCGACCGACCAGCCATCAGAGATGATGTGGTGCTGGGTGATCAGCAGAATGTGTTCGTCATCCGCCACACGCAGCAAGCGGCCACGAATAAGCGGCCCCTGACGCAAGTCGAACGGCGCCATGGCTTCGCTGTTGCCGATGCGTGACGCGGTGAGGCTGGCTTGCTCATAAGGCAGTGCGCGCAAATCCTGCTCGGCCAGCGCGAAACCGCAATCCGCCGGGGCAATGATCTGCACCGGCTGTTCGCCCTGGCGTTCGAAGGTGGTGCGCAGACTTTCGTGGCGCGCCACCAGTTGGTCGAGTGCGGCTTTGAGCGCGACCTGATCGAGGTCGCCGCGCAGCAGCAAGGACGCCGGCATGTGGTACGCGGTGCCGGCGCTCGGGTCGAGCTGGTCGAGGAACCACAGGCGCTGCTGGGAAAAGGACAGCGCCAGCGGGACGTTGCGATCCGCCAGGCCGATGGTTTCGGTGCTGACCTGTTGCAGGCCGCCGACGACTCGGGCCAACTCTTCCACGGTCGGATGGCTGAACAGTTCGCGCAGCATCATCTCGCCGCCCAACTGTTGGCGCACCCGGAGACCAGTTGCGCGGCCAGCAGCGAGTGCCCGCCCAGTTCAAAGAAGCTGTCACGACGACCGACCTTCGGCAGCCCCAGCAGCTCCTGGAAAATCTGCGCCAGCGCATGTTCGGTGGCACCTTCGGGCGCCGCATAACCGCGCTCGGACATGGCGTCCAGATCCGGTGCCGGCAGCGCGTCCTGATCCAGTTTGCCGTTGGCCGTGAGCGGGTAAGCGTTGAGGCTGACAAACGCACTCGGGATCATGTAGTCGGGCAGGGTCGCGCCCAATTGCTTGCGCAACGCCGCGACTTCCAGCACCGCCGCCGGTTGGGCGATCAGGTAGGCGATCAGCCGCTTGCCCTGGCCGGCATCCTCGCGGGCCAGCACCCGGGCTTCGCGCACACCGTCGCAGGCCAGCAGTTTCGCTTCGATTTCCCCCAGCTCGATACGGAAGCCCCGAATCTTAACTTGGGCATCCATTCGACCCAGGTGAATAAGCTCGCCGTTTTCCAGCAACTTACCGAGGTCGCCCGAGCGATACAGCCGCTCGCCGGGGCGGAACGGGTCGGCAATAAAACGTTCGGCACTCAGCTGTTCACGGTTCAGGTAACCCCGACCGACCCCCAGCCCGCCGACGCAGATTTCACCCGCGACCCCGACCGGCAACAGACGCTGATGGGCGTCGAGCACGTAGGCCACGGTAGTCGGAATCGGCCGCCCGACATTGGAGATGCCGGCGGCGATATCCGCTGCACCGATGGCTTTGTAGGTCACGTGCACACAGGTTTCGGTGATGCCGTACATGTTCACCAGCGCCACTGTCGGGTAGGCGCGATGGAAGGCGTCGAGGGTGCCCAGTTCCAGGCTTTCGCCACCGAAAATCACATAGCGCAAGCGTTCCAGGCCAATATCGGCGCGAGCCAAAGCTACCGCACTCAATTGATGGAACGCCGAAGGCGTCTGGTTCAGCACGGTCACGCGTTCGCTGTCGAGGAAACCGAGCAGTTGCTCCGGATCGCGGCGCAGGGCATCGGGCACCAGGGTCAGGCGCGCACCATGCAGCAAGGCCCCGAAGATTTCCCAGACCGAGAAATCGAAGGCATTGGAATGGAACAGCGACCAGACATCGTCAGCGTCGAACTGGAAGTCCGAGCGGTTGTTGTGCAGCAGGCGGACGACGTTGCGGTGTTCCAGCAATGCACCCTTGGGTTCACCGGTGGAACCCGAGGTGTAGATCACGTAGCAGAGGTGGTCCGGGGCGTTGAGGTTGACCAGGTTGGCGGCGCTGTCCGGAGTGGCGCTTGTCGGATCGGTATCAAAGACTTCGACACCGAGTGCCTGCAACGACGGGCTGATGTCGCGATGGGCAATGGCCGTGCGGGCGCCGCTGTCGCGCAGCACGTACGCAATGCGCTCGGCCGGCGAGGAGGGGTCGATCGGCACATAAGCGGCGCCAGACTTGAGCACGGCCAGGGTGGCGACGATCATCGCCAGCGACCGGTCCAGTGCAACCGCCACCAGTTCCTGAGGCTGCACGCCTGCAGCACGCAAGCGGTGGGCGAGGCGGTTGGCCTGTTCGTTGAGTTGGCGATACGTCAGCCGCGCGTCACCGAGGTTTACGGCAATGCGATCCGGGGTCTGACGGGCCTGTTCTTCGAAAATCTGATGCAAGGTCAGGCTATCAGGCCAGGCCGCTTCACTGTCGTTGAAGGCGAGAATCTGCTGCTGACGCTCGGCTGAATCCAGCAGTGACAAGTCGTCGACACGTTGCTGCGGATTCTCGACAAAGCCTTCCAGCAAACGCACGTAATGGCGCATCAGTTGCTGGATAAACCCAGGGTCGAAGAATTCGGCGTTGTACGCCAGATGCCCGGCCCAGTGTTGTTCATCCGCGGTGATCAGCAGGTGCAGGTCGTTCTTGCCGTAACCGAGGTTGGTTTCCAGGGTGTTGACCGCCAGACCGGCGACCACCGCCGCGGTGTCGCTGGCGTGCTCGAAGTTGAACAGCACGTCGAACAGCGCCGTGCGGCTCATGTCCTTGGCCGGGTTCAAGGCCAGGACCAATTGGTCGAACTGCATGTGCCGATGCCGCAGCGCCTGGGCCAGGTGGCTGGCGGTCTGTTCGCACAACTGTTGCACGCTGCTGTCGCTATCGCAGGTGGCGCGGATCACTAGCAGGTTGTCGAGTGGGCCAACGGTGTCCTGCAAGGCCGGGTCGCGAACCGCTGCGGTAGTGCCGATCACCAATTCGTCGTGCCCGGCGTAGCGGCGCAACAGCGCGGCGAATGCGCTCAAGGCCAGGCTGTCGCTGCTCACGCCGAGTTGCCCGGCGAGGGTTTGCAGGCGCCGTACCAGCGCCGGTTCGATGGCGAAGCTATGGGTGGCTTCGGCGAACACATGCACGGCGGCCCGTGGCCGGTTCAACGGCAGTTCCAGGGCTTGCAGCTTGCCGCGCAGTTGAAAGGCCCAGTAGGCCCGCAGGTTTTCCCGGACAGCGGCTGGCAGGTCGCGTTGCCACGCGGCAAAGTCGCCGTAACCGATGGACAGCGCCGGCAGTTCGGCGCTGCGTTCGGCACAGGCGCCTGCATAGAGCGCCAGCAGGTCGCGCTTGAGCAATTGCATGGACGTGCGGTCAGCCAGCAAATGATGCACGGCGATGGCCAGGACGGCGTTTTTGTTATCTGCCTGCACGAGGGTGGCGCGCACCAGGCTGCCGCCGTCCATTGCCAGCGGACGGCGGGTTTCGGCCAGGGCGTGGGCCGCCATGTCGTGCCGGTTGCTTTGAATCAGCTCAAGGGCGAGGGACGCGGCGCCATCGAAACTCTGCCAGGCGTTGACACCGTCGCCGAGGACGCGGCAACGCAAGATTTCATGGCGGGCCAGCAGTCCGTCGAGCGCGGTTTGCAGGGCCGGTTGATTGATTTCACCGCCCAGCTCCAGCAGCAGCGCAATGTTGTGATAGACCGGATTGGCCGGGTACAGGTAACCGGTTTCGAAGGTGTCGACGAACCACAGGCGTTCCTGGTGATAAGACAGCGGTACGCGTTCCGGCTGTTGCGCCAGCGCCGTGACGGGCGGCAGGACCGGGGTTTCGTCCAGCTCCAGATCACCGATGCGGGTGTGCGGTGCTTGGGTGAAGCAACTCAGCAGCCGCTCGAAACGCCCGGCGAGACGTTCAATGCTCGCGGAATCGAACAGCGCGGTGGAGTACGACAGGCTGCAGGACAGTTGCACGCTACCTTCATCGATGTGCAGCGACAGGTCGTGCTGGGTGTTGTCCTTGCGTGAAGGCAGGAACTGCAGATTCAGCCCTGGCAGTTGCAACTGCCCGCCAGCGCCGCCGGCATTGGTGTAGAACATGGTCTGGAACACCGGACTATAGCGGGCGCTGCGCGGTGGCTTGAGGGCTTCGACGACTTGTTCGAACGGCGTGTCCTGGCGGCTGGAGGATTCCAACATCAGGTCTTTGACTTGTTGCAGCACCTGATCGAGGGTCGGGTTGGCGTCCAGGCGAATGCGCAGGGCCAGGGTGTTGACGAAGAAACCGATCAACGACTGCACGTCCTGGCGGTCACGGTTGGCGGCGACGGTGCCGATCACCAGGTCTTGCTGGCCGCTGATACGGGCGAGTAATACAGCCCAGGCGGCCATCAGGGTCATGAACGGGGTCGCGGCGCGGGACTGGGCGAACTGGCCGATGGCGCTGGACAGCGACGCGGGTAAATCGAACGCCAGGGTTGCGCCGCGATAGCTCTGGACCGCCGGGCGTGGCCGGTCGGTCGGCAGCGTCAGCATCGCCGGGGCGCCGGCCAGGTGACTGCGCCAGAACTCCACTTGCTGGCTCAGGCGTTCACCTTCCAGGTGCTGGCGTTGCCATGCGGCGTAGTCGGCGTATTGCAGGGGCAGCGCCGGCAGCGGATCGGGCTGGCCGGCGGAAAAGGCCTGATACAGCGCGGCGAATTCCTTGACCAGCACACCGATGGACCAGCCATCGGAAATGATGTGGTGCTGGGTGATCAGCAGGATGTGTTCTTCATCGGCCAGACGCAGCAGGCTGCCGCGAATCAGCGGCCCATTCAGCAAATCAAACGGCGCCGCCGCTTCACTTTCGGTTAGGCGAGCAGCTTGCTGTTCGGCCTGATCGCGGGGCAGATCACGCAGGTCGTGCTCCACCAGGGTGAAGCCGCAATGCGCCGGAGCGATCACTTGCACCGGGTGTTCGCCGTCGCGGCGGAAAGTGGTGCGCAAACTTTCATGCCGAGCGACGAGACGGTCAAGGGCCGCCTTCAGTGCGGGCTGATCCAGCACGCCGTTGAGCAACAGCGAGGCCGGCATGTGGTAGGCGGCGCTGGCGGTCGGGTCCAACTGATCAAGGAACCACAAGCGCTGTTGGGCGAACGACAACACCAACGGCGCGTTGCGATCCACCGCCACCATGTTCTCGGGCGTCGCTTCGACAACCCGTGTGGCGCCGCGTTGCTTGAGCAGACGCAAGAGGGCGGCACGTTTCAACTGGTCGAGACTATCGTTATGTTCGTTCAATTTATTAAGCATCCTTGGAGACGATAGCGAGCAGTTCGCTTTCAGACAGCGAAGCCATTTCGTGTTGCAGGTCCAGCAGTTCATCCGACTCGTACTGCGCCAGTTGCAGGGTGGTGATCAGGTCGGCCAGGGCCAGCAGCGAGGTGTGTTCGAACAACCCCCGCAGCGGCACTTCGACGCCGAAGGTGTCCCGCGCCCGCAGCGTGACTTGCACCGCCAACAAGGAATGGCCGCCGAGTTCGAAGAAGTCGTCGTGACGGCCGATCCGCTCCAGACCCAGCAGCTCGGTCCAGATCGCCGCCAGCAGCGCTTCGGTTTCACCGTTGGGCGCCTCGTATTGGCGGAAGGCAAAGTCCTCGGCGCCCGGTGCCGGCAGGGCGCGGCGGTCGAGCTTGCCGTTAGGTGTCAACGGCAGTTGTTCGACCACCACGAACGCCGCCGGGACCATATAATCCGGCACCTGCGAGGTCAGGTAAGGCCGTAGCGAGCTGCTGGCATTGCGTCCGGCCAGGTGTGGCTCGACGCTCAGATAAGCCACAAGACGCGTGGCCCCCGGTGTGTCTTCGCGAGCGATCACCGCCGCTTCACGCACGCCGGGCAAGGTGAGCATCAGTGCTTCGATTTCACCGGGTTCGACGCGGAAACCGCGAATCTTCACCTGTTGATCGTTGCGACCGAGGAACTCGATCACCCCATCGGCGCGCATGCGCACCAGATCCCCGGTGCGGTACATCCGCGCCTCGGCGGTCAGGCCAAACGGGTCGGCGAGGAAGTGTTCGGCGTTCAACTGGTCACGGTTCAAGTAGCCCGGGCAACCCCGGCGCCGCCCACGTACAACTCGCCCGGCACGCCCAGTGGCACCGGCAAGCCTTGGCTGTCGAGCAGGTACACACGGGTGTTGGGGATGGGCCGGCCAATCGGCACCGAACCTTGTTCGTCCGCGGTGCAGCGGTGCACCGTGGCCCAGACCGTGGCTTCGGTCGGGCCGTATTCGTTGTACAGGGCAATCGCCGGTTTGACCCCGGCACATTCCTGCACCAACAGCGTCGGGCAAGCCTCACCGGCGACAATCATCTCTCGCAGGCCGGTGCGCCCACCCATGGCGGCAAGGCTGGCCAACACCAGGCGCCCGAGGGACGGCACGCACAACAGCGAAGTGATGGCTTGCCCTGTGATGAAGCGCGCGATGGCTTCTGGGTCGCGGGCGGTTTCGGCATCCGGGATGCACAAGGTGCCGCCGCTGATCAGGGTGCCAAAAATCCCGGCCACGGAGCTGTCGAAAGCAATTGAGGAGAGCAACAGGAAACGCTTGTCGACCGTCGGTGCATACACCGAGCAGCGGGCCAGGGTCGACGCCACCAGGTTGCGGTGTTCGATCATTACGCCCTTGGGTTTGCCGGTAGAGCCGGAGGTGTAGATCACATAAGCCAGGTGCGCCGAGGTCAGGTGGGCGGTTTCGAAGATCGGATCGTTCGCGCTCAGCTCTGCCGGCAGCAGTGCTTCAATGGCTTGATAAGCGGTGTTGCCGGGCAGCGTGCCGACGGCCGCCCGCCCGACCGGGTCAGCCAGGACCCAGCGCGGTTGGGCGTCTTCGACAATCGAGGCAAGTCGCTCGGCCGGGTAGGTCGGGTCCAGAGGTACATAGGCTGCACCGGCCTTGAGAATGCCCAGTAATCCGCTGATCATCGGCGTGCCGCGTTCGACGCAGATCGCAATCAGATCCCCCGGTTGGGTGCCGGCGGCGATCAGGTGATGGGCCAGGCGATTGGCCCGGGTGTTGAGTTCGGCGTAGCTGAGTTGATTCCGGCCATCGATCAATGCGCAAGCATCGGGGGTGCGCCGAACCTGTTCCTCGAACAACTGCTGAATGCACAGGTGGGCCGGGTAGTCGGCTTGGGTCTGGTTGAGAGTTTCCAGCAGCAAGGTGCGTTCCTGAGGTGGTAGCACGTCCAGTTGTGTGAGCTGGATTTTCGGCGTGTACATCAGCGCCTGGGTCAGTTGCTCCAGCGCCCGCTGCATCAAGGCGCAGAGGCGCTGCGGGTCCACTGCTTGCACACTTTGCACGGCCAGGCCGAGGGCGTCGCCGTAATCGTTGACCGACAGGGTCAGCGGATAGTTGGTGCGCTCGGCGCTGTTGAGGATGCGCATGCCCGGCCACTGCAACTGGCTGTCATCACGCTGATGTCGATAGTTGAGCAACGTGGTGAACAACGGCAAACCCGAAGCGACACCGCTGCAACGCTGCGCCAGCGCCAGGGACGCCTGTTCGTGGGACAGCAGCTCGCTGAGGTCGCGGTAGGTTTCATCGACCAGCGCACTGACGCCGAACCCGGCCAAATGCACCCGCACCGGCAAGGTATTGATGAACACCCCGAGTGCACGGTCGGCCCCGGCGGAACCTTGTAGTCGACCGGCGACCACGGTGCCGAACACCACGTCGTCACGGTCGGTGCAGCGCCCGAGCACCTGGGCCCAGGCAATGTGGAACAGCACGGCCGGCGTCACCCCGGCAATGCGCGCCTGGGCGCGGATCCGCTGGCTCAGGGCCGGGTCGAGGCGTTCGCTGGTTTCGAAAACATGGGCACCGTCACCTTGCACATCCAGCACGCCAAAAGGCGCGGTGGGTGCGTCGACGCTGGCCAGACGGCTGCGCAAATAAGCTTCGTGGGCCTGCGGCGGTGTCGCCAGAATCTGCGCGACAAACTCGCGATACGGCATCGGCGCCGGCAGGCTGGCGCCCTGGCCTTGCAACAGGGTCTGGATTTCTTCGAGCACAATCCCCAACGACACGTGGTCGCTGATCATATGATGGTCGAGTAGTGCCAATAACCAGCGTCCGGACTGCGGGTCCTGGGCGATACAGGCGCGCATCAACGGCGCCTGTTGCAAGTCCAGGCGCAACTGCCGTGGATCGCTCAACCGCTCCAGTTGGGTGCGCGGGTCTTCATCGGCCAGCAACGTAAGGGTGTGCACCGGCAACTGCGCCTGACGGTGCACCACCTGCACGGCTTGCGGCTGGCCGACCCAATGCACGGCGCTGCGCAGAATGTCATGGCGATTGATCACCACCTGCAAGGCGTCGACAAAGGCGTCGAGGCGTTGGCGGTCGTCGAACTCGATCATCGAGCGCACCAGGTAGGCGTCGCCCTCATGCCCAAGCAAGTGATGAAAGAGGATGCCTTGTTGCAGCGGCGCCAGCGGGTAGATGTCCTGGATATTCGCGGCGCCACCGGGAACGGCGCTGACGATGCGGTCCAATTGTGCTTGCGTCATCGCCACCAGCGGCAACAGGTCCGGGGTCAGGGCCGTGCAATCGGCCGGGATGCGATTGGCCGGTGCCTGGAACAGCGCTTCGCTGTCGCGGCTCAGAGCTTGGGCCATTTCACGCAGGCTCGGCGCGGTGAACACGGTGCGTACCGTGGCACTCAGGCCGTGTTGGCGCAGACGGTCAATCAGGCTCACAGCCAGCAGCGAATGGCCGCCGAGTTCGAAGAAACGGTCATGACGGCCGACTTTTTCAATCCCCAGCAAGTCTTGCCAGACACTCGCGACCACCTGTTCGATCTCGCCGCGTGGCGCTTCATAGGCCCGACTGGCGAAGGCGTCCTGACCCGGCGCCGGCAGGGCGCGGCGATCGAGTTTGCCGTTAGGTGTCAGCGGCAAGGCTTCAAGGTGCACGTAGGCGCTCGGCACCATGTAGTCGGGCAGCGACTCCAGCAACGCGGCGCGCAATTGCTCCACCGGCACCGGTTCACCGCACAGGTAGGCGATCAAACGCTTGCTGTCGGAATGCCCCGGTTTGCTTTCCTGGGCCACCACCACGGCTTCGAGCACGCCGGCAACAGCGCCGAGCACCGCTTCAATCTCGCCCAGTTCGACACGGAAACCACGGATTTTCACCTGGTCGTCATTGCGACCCAGGTATTCGAGGGTGCCGTCTGCGCGCCAGCGACCGAGGTCGCCGGTCTTGTACAGCCGCGCGTCCGGGTCGGTGCTGAACGGGTCGTTGATAAACTTTTCGGCACTCAGTTCTTCACGATTGAGGTAGCCACGAGCAACACCCACGCCGCCGATATGAATTTCCCCGACGACGCCCAACGGTGCGAGGGCACCGGCGCTGTCCAGCACATGGAGCTGGGTGTTGCGCACCGGTTTGCCGATCGAGCGGAAATCGTCGTTGTCGCTTTCCATCAGGCGAATCGAGGCGTTGACGGTGGCCTCGGTCGGGCCGTAGGCGTTGAACAGCGCCGGACGGTGCCCGGCACGGGCGAACCACTGGGCCACGGCCTGTTTGCCGACGGCTTCGCCGCCGATCATGAACTGACGCAGCGAGGTCGGCAGCGCCACGTGTTGGTCGCGGCTGACTTGTTGCCAGAACACCGTCGGCAGGTTGGCCACAGTGATTTCGTGTTGCTCGCACAGCGCGGCGAAGGCGCCGGTGCCGGCAATCCAGGCATCGCTGCGCAACACCAGTGTGGCGCCGGACAGCAGGGCGCCGAAGATCTCTTCCACGGACATGTCGAAGGTCATGGTGGCGAATTGCAGGACCCGGTCCTGTGGATTCAGGCAGTAGCGTTCTTGCAGTGCGCCGATCTGGTTGCACACCGAACGGTGTTCCAGCATCACGCCTTTCGGCTTGCCGGTGGAACCGGAGGTGTACATCACGTAGGCCAGGTGTCGGGAGGTCAAACCCTCGACCACTGGATTGCACTCATCACCGTCAGCCGGGTCGTCCAGCAGCAGTTGCGCAATCGACAACGGTGGCAGTTGTTCGGCCAAAGAGCCCTGACTCAGCAGCACCCGCGGCGCACTGTCGCTAAGCATGTGCTGCAAGCGGTCCTGCGGATAGTTCGGGTCGAGCGGCACGTAGGCACCACCCGCCTTGAGAATGGCCAGGATGCCAATGATCATTTCCGGGCTGCGTTCAACCAGCAGCGCCACCCGTTCATCCGGGCGCAGACCGGCGGCGATCAGCCGGTGGGCGATGCGGTTGGCCCGGGCATTCAGTTGCGCGTAGCTGAGGCTGATGCCGTCAGCCTGCACGGCGCTGGCGCTTGGGCGAGCCAGCACATGTTGTTCGAACCATTCGTGCAGTAGCATTTTCTCAGGGAAATCGGCGTGGGGCTGATTGAAGCTCCCAAGCAATTCCCGGCGTTGCTGGTTGTCCAGTAACGGCAGGGTCGCCAGCGGTTGCGCCGCGTTGTCGAGCATGGCGTCCAACAAGTGCAGCAGGTGTCGACTCCAGCGCACGACGGTGCACTCGTCGAACAGGTCGGTGGCGTATTCGAACTGGCCACTGATGGTGTTGCCGTCGTCGTTGAGCGACAGGCTGACGTCGAATTGCGTGGTGCCGGTGGCTTGGGGCAGTGGCGTGAGGTTCAGTCCTGGCAGCGCGAGGGCTTGGTCTTGTGGCGTATTGCCGAGCACCAGCATCGCCTGGAACAACGGGCTGTGGCCGAGGCTGCGTTCCGGTTGCAGGACTTCGACGACCTGTTCGAACGGCAAGTCTTGATGGCTGTAGGCGTCGAGGGCGGTGGCTTTGATCGCGGCCAGCAGTTGATCGACGCGGCTGTGGGTCTGGACGTTGATGCGCAGGGCCAGGGTGTTGACGAAGAAGCCGATCAGCGCCTCGGTTTCGCGGCGTGGACGGTTGGCGACCGGGGTGCCGATCACCACTTCTGGTTGATTGCTCAGGCGCGAGAGCAGGATTGACCAGGCGCCGAGCAAAGTCATGAACGGTGTCAGCCCTTGTTGCTGGCTGAAGCTCCGAAGCCTGGCACTCAACGGCGCCGGCAGTGTCAGCGGCAATGTCGCCCCGCGATAGGTTTGCACCTGCGGCCGGGTGTGGTCGGTCGGCAGTTCCAGCAATGCCGGGGCACCGCCGAGGTGTTGTTTCCAGAAACCGGTCTGGGCCTGAAGACGTTCGCCTTGCAGATGCTGTTGTTGCCACGCGGCGTAGTCGGCGTATTGCAGCGCCAGGGCCGGCAGCGGATCGTCGAGGCCTTGGCTGAACGCAGCGTAGAGTGCGTTGAATTCACCGATCAACACTGCGACGGACCAACCGTCGGAGACGATGTGGTGTTGAGTGACCAGCAGGATGTGTTCGTCTTCGGCCAGACGCAGCAAACGCCCGCGAATCAGCGGACCCTGGCTCAGGTCGAAGGCTTCGCGGGCTTCGGCTTCGGTCAGTTGCTCGACGGCGGTTTGCCGGGTGTCGGCCGGCAGGGATTGCAGGTCGTGTTCGCTGAGGGCAAAACCGATATCGGCCGCGGCGAACTGCTGGCGGACTTCGCCGTTGTGGCGTTCGAAGGTGGTGCGCAGGCTTTCGTGACGGGCGACGATGCGATCCAGGGCACGTTGCAAGGCGCTTCGGTCCAACTCGCCACGCAAGTGCAGCGCGGCGGGCATGTGATAGGCGACGCTGGCGGCGTGGTCGAGTTGATCGAGGAACCACAGGCGTTGCTGGGCCAGGGACAACGGCAAGGCCTGATCGCGGGAGACCACGCTGATCGCCTCGACCGTTGATTGACTGGCCTGTTCGACAGACTGCGCCAGTTCGCTGAGCGAGGTCTGGGCAAACAGCGTGCGCAGGTCGATCTCGACGCCGAGGTCCTGATGCAGCCGCGCTTGCAGTTGCACGGTCAGCAGCGAATGGCCGCCGAGTTCGAGGAAACCGTCGTGGCGTCCGACCTGATCCAGGCCAAGCAAGGACTGCCAGATCCCGGCGATGGCGATTTCGGTGGCACCTTGAGGCGCTTCATAGGTTTTACTCGCCAGGGATTCCAGACCTGGCGCGGGCAGGGCGCGGCGGTCAAGTTTGCCGTTGGCAGTCAGGGGCAGGGTGTCGAGGTGGACGAAGGCGCTCGGCACCATGTACTCGGGCAAATGCTTGAGCAATTCGCTGCGCAGCTGTTCGGCACTGGCGGGATCACCGCACAGGTACGCCACCAGACGCTTGCTGTCCGGTTGCTCGGGGTTGTCTTCCGGGCGATCACCACCACTTCGCGAATCCCGGCACACAGTGCCAGCGCGGCTTCAACTTCGCCGATTTCGATGCGCAAGCCGCGAATTTTCACCTGGAAATCGTTGCGCCCCAGGTATTCCAGGGCACCGTTGTCCAGCCAGCGACCAAGGTCGCCGGTCTTGTACAGGCGTGCCTCGGGGTCGCTGGAAAAACCGTCGACAACAAAGCGTTCTGCCGTCAGCTGCGGCTGGTTCAAGTAGCCACGCGCCACGCCGATGCCGCCGATATGCAGTTCGCCGGCCACGCCCAACGGCTGCGGCTGGCCACGACTGTCCAGCACATGCATCTGAATGTTGGCAATCGGTCGGCCGATCGGCACGCTTTCGCCGGGATCACTCGGCAGGCAATGCCACGCCGTTACGTCGATGGCGGCCTCGGTCGGGCCGTACAGGTTGTGCAACTCGATGCCGCTCATTTGCTGCTCGAAACGCCGTTGCAAACTGCGCGGCAGGGCTTCGCCGCTGCACAGCACCCGACGCAGGTCCGGGAAGCCTTCGCTGTCGCGGTGTTCCAGAAACAGGTCGAGCATCGACGGCACGAAGTGCAGCATCGTGACGCCTGCCTGACGTATCAGGCTGGCGAGGTAATCCGGCTCCTGATGGCCGCCGGGGCGAGCCATGACCAGCTCGGCACCCGCCAGCAACGGCAGGAAAAACTCCCAGACCGACACGTCAAAACCAAACGGAGTCTTTTGCAATACCCGGTCGTTGGCGTCGACGCGGTATTCATCTCGCGCCCACAAAAGCCGGTTAACCACGCCGAGGTGTTCATTCATCACGCCTTTCGGAGTGCCAGTCGAGCCCGAGGTGTAGAGCACGTAGGCCAGGTGTTTCGGCGTCAGTCCCAGGGCCAGCGGGTCCGGGTTGTGCCGGGATTGCGCAGACAGTTGTGCGTAGTCTTCGGCGTCGCGATCAATGGCCAGCAGCGGCACGTTCAGCGGCGGCAAGTGATCGAGAAATTCACTGCAACTGAGCACCGCACGCGGGGCACTGTCACTGAGCATGAATGCCTGGCGCGCGCTGGGCAGGTCCGGGTCGATGGGTACGTAGGCGCCGCCGGCCTTGAGAATCCCCAGCAGGGCGACGACCATTTCCGGGCCGCGCTTGAGGCACACCGCGACCCGGGCATCCGGCTCGACGCCGAGCTCGATCAAACGGTGGGCGATCTGGTTGGCCTGGCGATTGAGTTGCCCGTAACTGAGCAACGGCCCCGCGTCGCCGCGCACCGCACAGGCGTGTGGGTGCAATTCGGCCTGCTGTTCGAACAGCGAGTGAATCAGCTCTTCACGAGGGTATTCGCGGGCGGTGGCGTTGAACTCGACCTGCACGCGTTGCTGCTCGGCCTGGCTCATCAGCGGGAAATCCGCGACCGGTGTGTCATAGCCTTCCAGCACGGCTTCGAGCATCGAAACGATGCGCTGTTGCAGATGCCGGGCTTCTTCCAGGCTGAAATAGGCGGTGTTGAAGTTGAAATCCAGATGCACGTCTTCAAACGGGTGGTAATCGCGGACGAAGATCGCCATCGGCGTCTGTTCGTAGCCGTTGTCCATGGTGATGACGCGGGAGGAGGTGCCGCCAAACTGGTCGTCACCGTCCAGGCTTTCGAACGACAGCGACACGTCGAACAGTTGCCGCCGCCCGGTTTGCGCCAGGCGCAAGGTGCGGTTGAGTTCGGCGATGGGGAAGCGTTGATGGCGGTAGCAGCGGCGCAATTGACCGCCGGCGGTGTGCATCAGCTCCAGTAACGAGGCTTGGGGATCGACCGGCAAGCGAATCGGGCTGACCGACGAAAACATGCCAACAGTGGTTTTCGCGCGGGCGGTGGTGCGGTTGTGAACGGGCATGCCGATGACGATTTCATCGACCCCCACGGTACGGCAGAAATAAGTGCCGACCACGCTGATCAGCACGTGGGCCACGGACAGGCTGCGCTCGCTGGCGAATTGCGTCAGGGCGTTGTACAGCGCCCGGGTAACATCGCCTGGACCTGGGCGCTCGGCGCGAGTTCGTTGGCCTGGCCGGTTTTGAAATCGGCCCGGCGTTGCAGCAGGGACGGCGGCAGTTGCGTGTAGGTGTCCTGCCAGAACTGCCGGTCGCGCTCATAGCGTGAAGACTGCAAGTACGCCCGATCGTCGTCGAGGAACGCCAAATAGGATTGCCCAGGCGCAACCTCATCGTTGCCCGCCAATAAAGCGTTATAGACCGCGCCCACTGCATGCCCGATCAGCGCCACGCCGATACCGTCGGTGACCAGGTGGTGGTAGCGGTTGAGCCAGTAATGGCGGTCCGGGCCGCAGCGCACCAGCCGCGCTTCCCAGAGTTGCCCGGTCAGCGATTCGAACGGCTGGCGAAAGGCGGCGCGCAGATAGTCCATGGCCCGCCCGGCATCGTCGTCGGCCTCGGAAAACTCCACCACTTCGAGCTTTACCTTGATGTGGGGCATGACCCGCTGACGGCCGATGCCGCCCTCATGGCTGAAGCTCAGGCGCAGGGCATCGTGATGATTGGCCACCTGTTCGATGGCTTTCTCGAACAGCCCGATATTGATCTCGCCCCTGATCTCCAGGGACATGCCGATGTTGTAGTAGGGCAGGTCCGGGTGCGCGATCTGGTCAAGCCAGATGCCCTGTTGAACCGAGGCCAGTTCGTGGGACGCGGAGTCTTGCGTAGGCAACATATCGGTCGACGAATCCATTTCGGGGCACCTGCTGGGTCAAATGAGGTTCGTCTCCGGTCGGCGGGCAGCAGTGCGTGAAGGCCTGGGCGACTGCGCGCTGGCGGGACGAAAAAAAGGTCGTGGGGAAGGGCATCGAGGCGGGCGAATAAGCGCCTGGTGTGATCAGGTCGATAGGGTTTGCACCGCGGCATGTCGATGGGCCGCCCTGACATCCGCTTGCGCCGATATCCCTCCACAAAGTGAGAAAAAATTAGAGCATTCGCTGCGTTATGTCTGTCATGGGAAGCAGGGACAACAGCGAAGAACGGGGCTTCGGGGCGCTTGGGCTGGGTCGCGCGAGTCTGTTATACCAACGACCCTGAGTGTTCTTGCGAGGGTCGAAAATGCCACTGATAGCCGAATTGGATCGCCCAGCCACGAAGTTCTGGAGCCTGTCCCGTTTCCCCAATCATCCTCAGGCCGATCCCGTTGAAGTGATCGACGCGTTAACGATTTCGAGGGAGGAATTCAACCGCCAGTACGTCAATTGCAACCGTCCCTGCCTGGTCAAAAATGCCGTTAAACATTGGCCGGCCTTCCATAAGTGGAACCAGCTCGACTACCTCAAGGCGCACTCGCGCAATAGTGCGGTGGTGGTGCGTTCGCAGATCGTGTCGGAGGTCATCGGCTGGTCGAAACCCGAGGTCAAGGCAGCGCTGACCGAGTATGCGAACACGGTCTATCGGGAAATGCCGTTCCACGACTTTCTTGATGGTTTAAGCCAGGGTTCCGAGCCGTTGGTGGCCGACAGCTGCCGTTTTTCCGAAGGCTCGGCCATCGAACCGATGAAGGACGACGTCGGAGGTTTGCCGTTCATGCCGCAGTTGTCCAAGTCGCGGCACTACCCACCGCATCGCAGCTTTCTTTATCGCAACTCGTACACCGATTGGCATTTCCATGTCACCGATGAAACCTTCATGGCCCAGGTGGTCGGCGCCAAGGAAGTCCTGTTACTGCCGCCGGACGAGACCAGTTGGCGGGCGTTGCAGCCAGTGATCGAAGAGGCGGGTTACCTGTACGACATCGACACCCGACGCTTCCCTGGCACCCTGGGCTTGCACGCAATGCGCACGGTGGTCGAGCCGGGCGATGCGCTGTACATCCCGGTTTACTGGTGGCATGCGGTGCAATCAATGGACGATGAGTTCGGCGTGACGGTCGCGGCAACATTCCCGACCCCTTTGCACGTCAGTGGCGATATTCGTTCGCCGATTGCCCGGCGCGTGCTGCGCACCTATCTGTTCTCCCGTTATGCGCCGGTGGTGTTGGGCGCAGTGGTGTATTCCATGGCTTATCGACTGCTGCACAAACTCATCAGTGTCGGCACGCCCCGCGATGTGCGCCGATGAGCGTCAAGGGTGGCAAGCAATCATTTGACCTGGGCCGCAGTTTCTATTTTCTCTGGTGCGGCGAGTCCCTGGCGGTCGTCGGCACTGCGCTGATGGAATTCGCACTTGGCGTATGGGTGTACAACCACACGGGTTCTGCGGTGGCCTTTGCCAACGTGGTACTGGCGGCAACGTTGCCGGCGATCCTGTTTCTGCCGTTGGCGGGCGGGCTGGCCGACCGGATCAGTCACCGGGTGATCATTGTCTGTTGCGATGTGAGCCTGGCATTGCTGCTGTTCGTGGTCATGGCGTTGCTCTGGTTTGACCGCCTGGAACCGCTGCACCTGTACATCTTCAATTGCCTGGCGTCGATTGTCGGGGCGTTCCGCAAACCGGCGTATCAAGCGGCGGTGAACTCGATTGTGGCCCGGGACAAATTTACCCGGGCGTCGGGCCTGATGAGCATCAGCAAGAACGCTTCGGCGCTGGTGGCGCCGCTGATGGCCGGGGCGATCATGGCCGAGGCCGGGCTGGTGACGATTCTGGCTGTGGACCTGATTACCTTTTGCTCCGGCACTTTGCTGGTGATCAAGGCATTTTCCCATGTGCGCGTGGCACCGGGGCGTCACGACGGCGCGGCTAAGGGCACGGTGATTCAGGGCGCGCTGAGCAACATCGCCGCAGCGCTGAAGTTCTTTGCCGGCGGGCAGTTGATGGCCGGGCTGCTGGTCTACACCATGGTCCGCAGCGCGTTGTTGTCGCTGTCGACGTTGATGATGACGCCGTTGCTGCTGTCGACGTTGGGCAGCCAGACCTTGGGCATGGCGTACACCTGGGCGGCGTTGGGTGGGTTGTCGGGTGCGGGGCTGCTGATTGCCATGGGCAACCCGCGTCGGTTGATGGCGCTGGTGGCGGTGGCTGATTTGCTGCTGTCGGTCTGCATCATTTCCATGGGCGTCGTTTCGCAAGCCTTTGCCTACTGCGCACTGGCGTTTGTCGCCATCACGGCGGCGAGCATCGCCGATGCCAGCGTGAGTTCGCTGTGGATGCGCAAGATCCCGGACGGCAGCCGTGCCAGTGTGTTTGCGCTGATCAGCATGTTGACCATCGCCACCACCAGCCTGGCGGTGTTCGGCGGCGGCTTGCTGGTCGATCACTGGTTTCAGCCGGCCCTGGTGCCCGGCGGCCTCTATGCCGAGTCGATTGGTCACTGGCTGGGTGTCGGCGCGGGACGTGGTGTGGGGATGCTGTTCGTGGTGGCCGGCGGGTTGTTTGCGCTGCTGTCCTTGAGCGTGCTGGTCTACGGACCGATGCGCCGAATGGACGAAGAACCGCCGCAGACCGCCACGCTGCGAACAACCGACAGTCCCCAGGTCGACGCCTCGTGATTCCGGGCCGGGCCGGTTGTACCGGATTCCCGTGACAGACAGGCCGGGTCGGGTGGGTCAACCTCTGCAGACTCTTGCGCAGTATTGCGCGTCGCGGGTGCGGCAGAACCGTGCCCGTCCATCGATAAAGGAGCACCTATGCGTCCGTCGTTTTATGATCCCAGCCGCTTTCCGCAACTGAAAAACCTTGCCGAGAACTGGGAAGTCATCCGCGAGGAATTTCTCGCCCTCGATGCACCGACCCTGACCATCAATCGCGTGGGCAAGTCGATCATGGAGATCGTCGATGAAGTCGCCGCCCACGTGGAGGGTGGTGGTGAGTACGGTTGGCTCTGGGGCTGGGGCGATGACATGGACGTCATGCCCGAGTGGACGCAATACGGGCTGGTCGCCTACGACACGCCGATCCCTTATGCCCAGGCCGCCATGCCCGGCACCATCGAGTTGCTGAGCAAAATCCCCGGGGTCAAACTCTGTGCACTGTTGCGCATGGAGCCCAACGTGTTCCTCGGCACCCATTCCCACACCGGCACCTGGGAAGAAGGCCTGCTGCACATGCAACTGACCATCGACGCGCCGCTGACCCAGAACTACGCTTACCTCAACGTCAACGGCAGCTTCAACCAGAGCACCAACGGCAACCTGGTGATATTCGACGGCTCCCTCGACCACTTCGCCGTCAACGCCTCCCGAGCTGAACGCACCGTGCTGTACCTCGAATTCCATCGTGAAAAACACATGGTTGCCTGATAGACCGACTATCCCTGTGGGAGCGGGCTTGCTCGCGAAAGCAGTCTCACCTTCAACATCAATGCTGACGGTGAGACTGCTTTCGCGAGCAAGCCCGCTCCCACGGGTTTTTGTGGCTTAAGTGATTGATGTGCTTGAAGCGGGCAGCCCCGGATCATCCAGGGCTGAAGGGGTGGGAGCAGTCAGATGACTGCCGGTTCGACGTTTGATTCGAGGAAGCGGAATGCGGTCTGTTTCGAGCTCTGTGTCGATTCGAAGAACGCCAGGTGGCTGCCGTTGCGTTCGACGTGCAGTGTCGCGTCGCTGATGGCATCGGCGATGTGTCGGGAGCCGCCGATGTGGGTGGTTTCATCGGCGTCGCCAGCGACCACCAGGGTCGGCACGTTGATCTGTTCCAGGCGCGACTGCAGCTCGGTTTTGTTCAATGCATCGTTGAGCCGCGCGTAGCGATAGAACAGTTCCTCGTTGACGTAAGGGTACAGCGCCACGTGGGCGATCGATTCCGGGACGCTGGCCAGTGTGGCCTGATCCAGGAACAGTGCCTGTAGATCGCTGGCTTCGTTGCGATCCACCGCCGCCGTTTCCATCAGCCATTCGAAATTCTGCTGGTGGGCGGTGCGCAAGCTGTTGTCGCCCAGGTTGTAGTCACCGTGCCACAGGCTCAGGGAACTCACCCGGCTATGGTGGGCGGCGGCCGCGCTGAGCGCAATCACTGCGCCACCGCAGATGCCCATCAAGTGCGCGGCCGGCAGTTCGTAATGGTTCATCACGTTGATCAGGTCGCCGACCTGGGCATCGGTGTCCACCGACAACTGGTCGAACGCCGTGCAGGAACCGAACAGTCCACGGGTTTCCCAGGTGACCACGAAGAAGCGCTCACTCAATGCATTGAACCAGTCGCGGCACAGGTCGAACGGCATGCCGCAAGGCAGTGCCAGGACGATGGCCGGGCACTCGCGGTTGGCGCTGGCGTGCACCGACAGCGCAACGTTGTCGCGGGTAATCAGGTGCAGTGTCTCAACCTCCGGCACGGCACCACTGAAATCGAATTGTCTGACCAGGCGCCCGAATTCCTTGACGGTTTCAACGTCGTCGAACCGGTCGTAAGAATAGTCGAGCGCCTCGCAGATTTTCCTGCTGATAAAAATTTCGAAAGACGACAGTTGGTCTTCGCCGTCGTGCAGATACTGCACAGTCCGCACACCAATCCGTGCCAGAGCGGCGTTCACCGCCCGTTCCGTGGCCCTCACGCTGGGGGACGACTGCTCGGGTAAACAGTCATCGCCCTGGGCGAGAAAACTCAGGCAAATGGGATCGGGCAGATGAATGGCAAGGTGCCGAAGCATCCTCACCGTCTCACACAGGCGCATGGCTGCGTCGGTGGCAATAGTCATGGATTGGGGACTCCTGTCGGGCACGTTACGCATGCCAACTGTCGTATGGCACTGAAAAAATCAGACCGCTTCGAACTTTCTGCCACGGGTGGTGTGGGTCACCAGACGGTTGTATTCCGGGGTTGTATCACCGATCACCTGAACCGCGCCGTACTTCTCAAGGCTGATACGTCCACCGTATTCCTCAATGTGATCGGATTCCGGGTAGACCTTCACGAACGACGGCACATAGCGCGAGGCGAAGCCCATGCGCATGTCCTGGGATTCACCGCTGTGCGGGTAGGAAGCGTGCATCAGCGTTGACCAGAAAATGATGAACTGGCCAGCCTTCATCTGCATCGGTACGGCGGCTTCTTCGTCAGGCTTCCAGTTTTCGTCGATTTGCAACTGACGATAGTCGTAGCCGAAGAACCCGCGTCTGACGCCATCCTTGACCACCGAATTGTTGGTGTCCGGGGCGTAGCTCATACGCTTGGTTTCGTCGTAATTCATGCTGTTCTGGGTGCCGGGAATGAACTGCAGGCAGCCGTTGGCAATATTGGCGTCGGTGAACGCCGTCCAGACGGTAATGGTGCCGCCGAACTCTTCGTTTTCCGGCCAGATGATCTGTGGCTTGCCCGAGGCATTGGCGAAGGTGTCGGCCTGGTGCCAGTCGGTGCCTTCATCGCCGGGGTATTTAGGGAAAAACTCGGTGCGCCAGCACAGCACATCCGGCCCCAGGATGCTTTCCACACGGTCGCAGATTTCCGGACGGCAGATGTGGCTGGCGAGGAAGTCATCGTCCAGGTGGCGGTCATAGTTGGCAATGTTAGTGGCGCCGGAGATGGCGTCCAGATCCTGGTAAGCGGCGGCGCTGCGATCAAGCAAGCGCAGGCGCGTGCGTTTCCAGGTTTCTTTCATTTCTTCTGGCGTATAAGCGTCGAAAGGGCCGATGAAACCGTTCTTCTCGAAGGCTGCGCGTTGTTCTTTGGTCAAAGCGAATTGTTTGCTCATGGGCTTTTCCTTTTCGGTCAATGGGCTTGAACAAGGGAGCGTTGAATGCAGCTGGCCAGGACTTTGGCTGTCGCGCCGTCCGCCAGGACACCGGGATCAAGGTTGATCTGGTAGTGGGTCTTGAACGTGCTCAGCGAACGGATCAGCGCCAGCGAGGTGCCGCCGTAATCGAAGAAATCATCGTTCAGGCCGATGTTTTTCAAGCCCAGGGTTTCCGACCAGACCTTGAGCACAAACTGCTCTTGCTCAGTCAGGCCCGGCTCGCTGGCGTGCTGGGCAGTCGCCGGCACGGAATCAGGCGAGGGCAGCAGGTTCTTGTCGATCTTGCCGTGGGCCGTAACCGGCAATTGCGCCAGGGCGATGTAGGCCGACGGGCGCATGTAGTCCGGCAGGTTCTCGGCCATCAGCGCGGCGACGTCGCTGCGGGTCTGTTCGGTCCAGGCGTCCACGCCGAGGGTCGGCACCACATAGCTGATCAGGCGCCAGTCGCCATCGCCATAATCGTGGGCGGCCACGTGGGCGGCGGACACGGCCGGGCTGGTTTGCAGGCAGGCCTCGACTTCGCCTGGCTCGATCCGGAAACCGCGAATCTTCAATTGCTCATCGCAGCGGCCGGCGTAGCGATATTCAGCGTCATCGCCCAGAACCAACAGGTCACCCGTGCGATAGGCGCGGGTCGCGGTGCCCGGTAACTGGACAAAGCGCTCGGCAGTCAGGGCCGGACGGTTCAAGTAGCCCAGCGTGACACCGGCGCCCTCGATGTACAGCTCACCGGTCGTGCCTTGTGGTACTGGCTGCTGATGGGCATCGAGCAAATGCAGGCGCCAGCCGTCCAGCGGCTTGCCAATCGAAACCATCGCGGAGGTTTCAAGGTCCTGGCCCAACACCCGCTTGCAGGTGGTGTGAACCGTCGCTTCGGTGATGCCGTACATGTTGATCAACGCGGGTTTCTGGTCGCCATGACGTTCGACCCATGGCCGCAACACCGTGGCTGGCAATGCCTCACCCCCAAACACCACATAACGCAGCGCCAGCGGCACGCGAACCTGACGGTCAGCCTCATCCAGGCCACGGAACGCAGAAGGCGTCTGGCTCAGTACGGTGACGCCCTGATCAGCCAGCCACCGGTGCAGCGCGGCCGGCGAACGGGATACGTCGTAAGGCACCACGGCCACTTGGCCACCATGGGCCAGCGCGCCCCAGATTTCCCAGACCGAGAAGTCAAAACCGATGGAATGGAACATCGACCAGATATCGTCCTGGGTGAAGGCGTACTCGCGCTGGGTGCTTTCCAGCAGGCGACTGACGTTGCCGTGCGCCACCAGCACACCCTTGGGTTCGCCAGTGGAACCGGAGGTGTAGATGACGTAGGCCGGCGCCGTGTCGGGGTTGCGATTGCCGCTGTCGGCAGCCAGTTGCAGCGTCGGTGCGGACAACAGATCGGCAATCGGCAGCACCCGTAGCGACGGCGTGTTCGGCAGGTTGTCGATGTCGCCGATCAGCAGGTTGATGCCGCTGTCGCGCACGATGTGTTCGAGCCGTTTGGAGGGGTATTGCGGGTCAATCGGCACATAGGCGCCGCCGGCCTTGAGGATGCCCAACAGGCTGATGACCAGTTCGACACTTCGAGTCAGGCACATCCCGACCAGCGTACCGTCCTTGACGCCTTCGTGACGCAACCGGGCGGCCAGCCTGGACGACACGGCATCGAGCTGTGCGTAGCTCAATGCACGAGTGGCGTCGGACACCGCAGTTCGCTCGGGGAATTCCAGCGCCCGTGTGCTGAATATTTCATGCAGCAAAGCACCGGGCGTGAGAGGGGCTGGCGCGGTGATAACCGATCCGCCAGTGTTCTTAATCGGCATGACTAACGCTCCTGTTAATTGCCAGGTGCAGCGCATCTTCGCGTTGGCGAAAATCGCTGCATTCGAGACTTCGCTGCGGTCCACGGGATTCGTTTGAAACGCCGGGACAATCCGCAGTTGCCGCATTTCAGCACCGACTCCGTGCCGGCGTCTGTCGCGGGAAATGGGGACAAGCGGCCCTCGCCGAAGATCGAGACGTTGCGTGACGGCGCCTGTCCCGGAATGCGGTGACAGACAGGGCGGCGCTTAGGTGTTTTTATCCGGCCGCGACGGCGGAGCGCATTCGTTTTGCCGCGTACAACGTAGCTGTGAGTATCTGTAGTTCAGGAGTTATTCATGAGTCTTCAAACGAACGCTTCGCCCGCCATGACCAATGACGGGCTGCCGGATTCGCAGGCCTGGCCGGATTTCGGGCACAACGAAACAGTGAAATTGTCATGGCTGGCCCCCGGTTTGAGTTTGCCGGTGGTGATCGAGCCGATTGAGCCAGGCCTGGACCCGGCACTGTGGGCCGCCACCCATCGCGAGTCGATCGAGGCATTGTTGTGTCGCCACGGTGCCGTGTTATTTCGCGGTTTTGAACTGGGCTCGGTGCCAGCGTTCGAGGCGTTTGCCGAAGCCTTGTCGCCCGGGCTGCACGGCAGCTACGGTGACTTGCCGAAGAAGGAGGGCGGGCGTAACGTCTATCGTTCTACGCCGTATCCCGAGCGCGAGATGATTCTGTATCACAACGAAAGCTCGCACCTGGAAAGCTGGCCACGCAAGCAATGGTTTTTTGCGAGCTGCCATCGCGGGTCGGTGGCGCGACGCCGCTGGCGGACATCCGGCAAGTACTGGCGCGCTTGCCCGCCGAGGTGGTGGCCCGCTTCGAACAACAAGGCCTGATGTACAGCCGCACCTTCACCGTCGGGGTCGAACCGAGCTGGGAGTCGTTCTTCGGCAGCACTGACCGGACGGTTGTCGAACAGCACTGCCGGGAGCAAGGCACCGACTTCGAATGGCTCGACCACGAAACCCTGCAAGTGCGCACGCGCTGCCCGGCGGTGATTCGTCATCCGCTCACCGGGGAGCGGGCATTCTTCAATCAGCTGCAGTTGCATCACCCGTACTGCCTTGGCGAGGAAATGCGCGAAGACCTGCTCGATATGTTCGGCGCTGATCGCTTGCCGCGCCTGGTCAGCTACGGCGACAGCACACCGATTGAAGACGACATCATGGCGCTGGTGGGCCAGGCCTATGAGGACTGTGCCGTGCGGTTTGACTGGCGCAAAGGTGACGTGGCGATGCTCGACAACATGCTGGTCGCCCACGCCCGTGATCCCTACGAAGAGCCGCGCCTGATCGTCGTCGCCATGGGCGAGATGACTGCCCGGGGCGATGTGTGGCAGTCCGAATGACCACACCGATTGGCTCGGTTTGATGTTTTGTACCGGCAATCCGGGACAGCGTAACCGGTGGTGATCCGTACACTTGGGGCCTGGCTCGATCCTGTGGCAATACAGCCTGAGCAAGGCCAACAGTCGGCGAAACCGCAACCGGCAGTGCCCTGTCGCGAGTTCATTTGAGGTAGCAATCAATGAAAGACAAGAAAGAGAAGAAGCCCAAGCCGGGCTCGGTCATGCGCCTGCTATGGCGCAGTCATCCCTGGCTGACGATCTTCACGTTGATTACCGGCATCATCAGTGGCATCGCGTCGATTGCGGTGGTCAATGTGATCAACCAGGCCATCCACAATGACGGCTCGCGCACGGATTCGCTGTACTGGTTTATCGGCCTGAGCGCGGTGGCGCTGATCTTCCGCAATGGCGCGGCCCTGTTTCCGGCTTATGCCAGCATGCGCATCATGACGCGGTTGCGCATCGCGCTGTGCCGCAAGATTCTCGCCACGCCCCTGGAAGAAGTCGACCGGCGTGGTCCGCCCAATGTGCTGACCATGTTGACCAACGACATCCCGCAACTGAACACCACGCTGGTGGTCATGCCCACGGTGCTGGTCGAGGCGACGGTGTTTCTGTTCGGTATTGCCTACCTGGCTTATCTGTCGTGGGTGGTCCTGGCCTTGACCCTCTCGCTGATGATCCTGGGGGTGATGCTGTATCTGTTCTTCTTTGTCAGCGGCGTGCGCTACACCACTCGTGTGCGGGATGAATTCACCTCGTTCAACGAATACACCCATGCCCTGGTGTTTGGTTTGAAGGAGCTGAAGCTCAACGGCATCCGCCGCCGCTGGTTCGGTCGCTCGGCCATTCAGGCATCCTCTACGCGAGTGGCACGCTACAACTTTATTGAGCGCCTGTGGTACACCGCAGCCGATAATGTCGGGCAATTCACCTTGTCGCTATTGATCGGCTGCCTGTTGTTTGCCGCGCCGATGGTCAGTGCACTCGACCCGAAAGTCATGACCGCCAGCGTGTTGGCGGTGCTGTACATCATGGGGCCGCTGTCCTTGTTGGTCGGGGCGATGCCGGTCCTGGCGGCGGGCCGTATTGCCTGCGGTCGGTTGGCGGAATTCGGTTTCTCGATCAACGACCCACACCCGGAGCCGGTTGAAGTGCAAGTGCCGAAGGTGCATCTGCTGGACCACAAGAAGTCCTGGGACAGCATCGAGTTGAAAGACGTGCGCATGCACTATCACGATCAGCACGCCGGGTCCGGTTTCTCGCTGGGACCGATTGACCTGAGCGTGCAATCCGGTGAGCTGATCTACATCGTTGGTGGCAACGGCTGCGGCAAAAGTACCCTGGCCAAAGTCATCTGTGGGCTCTACATCCCCCAGAGTGGCGAGGTGTTGCTCGACGGTACGACGATTACCGAAGACAGCCGCAGCGACTACCGCGACCTGTTTTCGGCGGTGTTCTCGGACTTCCACCTGTTCAATCGCCTGATCGGCCCGAACGAAGAGGAGGGCAGCCCGGCGCTGGCCCAGAAGTACCTCGAAACCCTCGGTCTGGCCGACAAAATCAAGATCGACGGACTCGGCTATTCGACCATGAAGGCGCTGTCCTACGGCCAGCAGAAACGCCTGGCATTGGTCTGCGCGTACATGGAAGACCGTCCGGTGTATGTGCTCGACGAGTGGGCTGCCGACCAGGATCCACCGTTCAAGAAATTCTTCTACGAAGAGTTGTTGCCTGACCTCAAGCGTCGCGGCAAGACGGTGCTGATCATTACCCACGACGACCAATACTTCCAACTGGCCGACCGGATTATCAAGTTGGCGGATGGGCACATCGTCTCGGATATCAACTGCGCCATTCGCGACAAGCGAGCCTGACTTCGCGTTTGCCGACATCGCCAGCCGGGCTGGCGATGTCGCCGCCGCCAAACATTAGTGAACACCTGAAAGACGCCTGACAGCACGCCTTCAACCCGCCGGGACCAGTCCGCTCAATCCGGGCGGCGGAGTCGTGCAGGCGCGATTCGCTGATTCATCGGGCGGCCTCCACTTCAAGCGTGCCTGTTACTTGTGTCCCGGGCAGCACTGACATTTTTTGAGAAGGAACTTATGACATTTTTCTCTGCGCGTGCTGTGGGCGATGTGGTCGCAACAGGCTTTTCACTGGCCAATCTTTCTCATGAAAACAACCTGGGCCGGATGACAGGTCGCGTTCCTGTGTCGTGTGCTGCGCGCGCCTTGGAGCAATGGGTATGAATCAGCTTTTGCAGCTCACCGACACGTACCCGCTGACCGCCGCCCAGCGTGACATCTGGCTCGACCAGATGACCCAAGGCCATTCACCGCTGTACACCATCGGTGGTTACCTCGAAATCAATGGCGCGGTTGATCCCGAGCGCTTTCAGCAGGCCGTCGAGCTGCTGGTTCAAAAGCATGACGCGCTGCGCACGATGCTGCTTCCAGGCGCCGGCGAAGCGGGGCTGCCGATGCAGACGCTAATTGCCGCGCTGGACGAGCCGGTGCCGGTGCAGGATTTCTCCGATCAGCCTGACCCCCAGGCTTCAGCGCAGGTCTGGATGCAGCAACGCATGCAGATTGCGTTTCAACTGGATGGCAGCCCGTTGTTCCGCTTCTACCTGATCAAACTCAACGAGACGTCGTTTTACTTCGTTGCCCACGTTCACCACATCATCCTCGACGGCTGGGGCATCAGCCTGATGTTCGAGTCCCTGGGCGATCTCTACAGTGCGCTGGAAGACGACCAACCGCCGCAGGTGTCGGCGCCGTCCTACGTGGATTTTATCCAGGACGATGCGCGCTATCGGGACTCCACTCGCTTCCTGCGCGACCAGCAGTACTGGCTGGACAAGTATCAGGAGGTTCCTGAGCCGTTGTTCGTTGCGCGGTACCGCGATCAGTACCCCAAGCAACTGGCGCCGAGCCGGCATGCCTTGTGGCGCTTCGCCCATAGCTTGAACGAGCGGGTCGACGCGTTGGCGCGCCGGCATCAGTCGTCGCGGTTCCCGGTGCTGTTGGCTGCGCTGTATGTCTATTTCATTCGCACCAGCCAGCGCGACGAGCTGGTGATTGGCCTGCCGATCCTCAATCGCTCCAACGCCGCATTCAAGCAAACCCTGGGGTTGTTCACCCAAGTCAGTGCGGTGCGGCTGCAATTCGGCGTCGACTTGTCGTTCGGCGAGCTGATCCGCGCAGTGACGCGCACGCTCAAGCAGGACTATCGCAACCAGCGCTTCCCCTGAGCGATATCAACCGTGCGCTGGCGCTGCGCCGTGACGGCCGTGCACAGCTTTTCGATCTGTCGTTCTCCTTTGAGCACGACGATCAGCGCTACCGGTTCGGCGATGCACTGGCGCATTCGGTGAAGTGCTCGAACAATCATGAGCAGACGCCCCTAGCGATTTATCTGCGCAGCAACCCGAACGACGACTGTGCCTGGCTGCACTTCATCCACAACGAAGCTTATTTCCAGTCGGATGAAATCGAGGCGATGGTCGAGCGCTACCTGCATGTGCTGGAGCAGGGGTTGGCGGACGATGATTTACCGGTTCGCGGTTTTCTGCTGCCAACGCCGGCCGAAGCCGAGCAACTGCTAACGTGGAACGCACCCGCTGCGTACCATGAGCAGGCGCGCACGATCCATGGCCTGTTCGAAGCACAGGTGACCGCGCAACCCGACGCGGTGGCCGTGGTGTTTGACGACCAGGCCCTGACCTACGGCGAGCTTAACGCCCGGGCGAACCAGGTCGCTCATCACCTGTTGTCGTTGGGCATTCGCACGGATGACCGGGTAGCGATCTGTGTCGAGCGCGGCCTGGAGATGATCGTCGGCCTGCTCGGTATCCTGAAATCCGGCGCCGGCTACGTGCCGCTCGACCCGGCTTATCCGCCGGAGCGCCTGGCCTTTATGCTCGACGACAGCACGCCGGTGGCGTTGCTGACTCAATCGAATTTGCCTGTTCAGGTGCCTGCAAGAAACGTCCCCGTTGTACTGCTCGATCAACCCGAAGCATCGGGGGTCGCAGCACAGCCACCGCACAATCCCGAGGTGCCGGGCCTGAATTCCAGCCACCTCGCGTACGTGATCTACACCTCCGGCTCGACCGGTCAACCCAAGGGCGTGATGGTCGAACACCGCAACGTTGCGCGGTTGTTTTCGGCAACCCAGTCCTCATTCGACTTCGGCGTGCAAGACGTTTGGGCCTTGTTCCATTCCTTCGCGTTCGACTTTTCGGTCTGGGAAATCTGGGGCGCGTTGACCCGCGGCGGCCGTTTACTGGTGGTGCCGCAACTGATCAGTCGTTCCCCGGCGGATTGCTACGCACTGCTGTGCAAGGCCGGCGTCACGGTGTTGAACCAGACACCGAGCGCCTTCCGCCAGTTGATTGCCGCCCAGGGCGACAGTGATCTGAGCCACAGCTTGCGGCAGGTGATTTTCGGCGGTGAAGCACTGGATACCGGCATCCTCAAACCCTGGTATGCCCGCGAGGCCAACGCCCGGACACAACTGGTCAACATGTACGGCATCACCGAAACCACCGTGCACGTGACCTACCGTGCACTGTGCGCGGCGGATGCGGAACGGGTTGGCTTGAGCCCGATTGGCAAGCGCATCGCTGATTTGCGCCTGTACCTTCTCGATCGACACGGTCAACCGGTGCCGGTGGGCGTGGAGGGCGAGTTGTACGTCGGTGGTGCAGGAGTGGCACGCGGTTACCTGAACCGCCCGCAATTGAACGAAACGCGCTTTCTGGTCGACCCGTTCGACTCTACGCCGCAGGCACGGATGTACCGCACCGGCGACTTGGCTCGCTGGCGGGCGGACGGTGAACTGGAATACCTGGGACGCAACGACGAACAGGTAAAAATCCGTGGTTTCCGTATCGAGTTGGGCGAGATCGAGGCCAAACTCGCCGTGTGCAACGGTGTGCGTGAAGCGGTCGTGATCGTGCGCCAGGATGGATCGGGCGATCAGCGTCTGGTGGCCTATGTGATCGCTGAGGATGGGGTTTCACTATCGGCCGCGCAGTTACGGACTCAACTGCTGGGTTCGCTCGCGGAGTACATGGTGCCGAGCGCATTCGTGGTCCTTGAAGCGTTCCCGCTGACCACCAACGGCAAACTCGACCGCAAGGCATTGCCGGCGCCGGGTTCAGAGGCCTATGCCCGCCGTGACTACGAAGCCCCGGTGGGTGAGGTGGAAATGACCTTGGCCAGTCTGTGGGCCGAATTGCTCGGCGTCACGCAAGTGGGGCGACACGATCAATTCTTCGAGCTGGGCGGTCACTCGCTGCTGGCGGTGAAGCTGATCGAGCGTATGCGCCAGGTCAACCTGGATGCCGATGTGCGCGTGCTGTTTGGTCAGCCAACCCTGGCGACACTCGCCGCTGCGGCGGGTGCAAGCACAGGTCTTGTCGTGCCGGCCAACGGCATTGCGCCGAACGCTGAGCGCATCACCCCGCAGATGCTGCCACTGGCGACGCTGACCCAGGAGGAGATCGACCGGGTGGTTGCCACGGTGCCGGGCGGCGTGGCCAATGTGCAGGATATTTATGGGTTGGTGCCGTTGCAGGAAGGCATTTTGTATCACCACCTGGCTACCGAGGAAGGTGATCCCTACCTGCTCCAAGCTACGTTGCGCATGGCCAGTCGCGAGCAACTGGACGCTTTTGTCCAGGCCATGCAAACGGTGATCGAGCGCCACGACATCCTGCGCACGTCGGTGGTCTGGGAAGGGTTGGACGAACCGGTGCAAGTGGTCTGGCGCGAGGCCCGAATGATGGTCGAGGCATTCGTGCCGGATCCGGCCCAGGGTGACATTGCCAGCCAACTGCAAACCCGTTTCGATCCCCGGCATATCCGCTTCGATCTGCGCCACGCGCCGATGATGCGTCTGCACTTCGCTGAAGACCTGGCCGGCGGCGGTTGGGTAGCGGTGTTGCTGTTCCACCATCTGATCGACGATGCGACGTCACTGGGGTTGCTGGGCAAGGAAATCGAGGCGCATATCGCCGGCCGGTGGGCACTGCTGCCGGTGTCGGTGCCGTATCGCAACTATGTGGCGCAGGTCCGGTTAGGAATTAGTCGCGAGCAGCATGAAGCGTTCTTCAGCGAGATGCTCGGGGACGTCGACGAGCCGACGCTGCCCTTCGGTCTGCAGGATGTGCAAGGCGACGGCAGCGGTATAGAGCAAGCGTCGCTGCCATTGGCAGCCGAACTGGATCAGCGTTTGCGCACCCAGGCACGGCGCTTGGGCGTGAGCACCGCCAGCCTGCACCATTTGGCCTGGGGCCAGGTGGTGGGGCGTTTGTCCGGTCGCCAGGACGTGGTGTTCGGCACCGTGCTGATGGGCCGCTTGCAGGGTGGGCCGTCGGCCGGTCATGCCCTCGGCATGTTCATCAATACACTGCCATTGCGCGTCGAGGCCGGCGATCAGGGAGTACTGGCGGCGCTGAAGACCACTCATGGGCGACTGGCTGCGCTGTTGGGCCACGAACATGCGCCGTTGTCGCTGGCCCAGCGTTGCAGTGGCGTCGCCGCGCCGACGCCGTTGTTCAGTGCATTGATGAATTACCGCCAGGCCGCCGTCGGCGCGCAGGCGTTGAAAGATGCCGGCATCGCACGGGTGTGGGCCGGGGTGGAAATTCTCGGCGGCGAAGAGCGGACCAATTATCCGTTGTCACTGTCCGTTGACGACCTCGGTGACTCGTTCGGGCTGACCGTGCAGGCCGTGGCCGGAATCGGCGCGCAGCGTGTCTGCGGTTACCTGCACACCGTGCTGGAGGCGTTGGCCGATGCCCTCGACCGCGACGTCAGCACGCCGCTGCATAGCCTGGCCTTTGTGCCGGACAGCGAGCGCCGGCAATTACTCGACGACTTCAACGCCTGTGATGTGGTGTACCCGTCGGGGCTGCTGATTCATCAACTGTTCGAGGCGCATGCCGAGGCTCAGCCTGGCGTGGTTGCGGTGACTTATGACCAGCAACGCCTGACCTACGGCGAGTTGAACCGGCTCGCCAATCAGATTGCCCATCGTCTGCTTGAGCTGGGCATCCGCGCCGATGACCGCGTGGCCATTTGTGTGGATCGCAGCCTGGAAATGGTGGCGGGGCTGATCGGCATCCTCAAGGCCGGTGCCGCTTATGTGCCGCTGGACCCGGCGTATCCCGCCGAGCGACTGACCTACATGCTGGAAGACAGCGCGCCCAAGGTGCTGCTGACCCAGCGCAGCTTGCAGTCGCGTTTCCCCGCGCTGGCGGTGCCGCTGCTGTTGCTTGATGGCGACGCTCGCGAAGCGTCCGGTATCTGCCATCAGCCGCTGGCCAATCCCGACTCGGCCGCGAACGGCTTGATCCCGAATAACCTGGCGTATGTCATCTACACCTCGGGCTCGACCGGTCAGCCGAAGGGCGTGGCCATGGCCCACGGGCCACTGGTCAACCTGATGCAATGGCAAGTGGCGCAAGCCAAACTCCAAGGCCAGGCGCCGGCGCGCACCTTGCAGTTCGCCGCCCTCGGGTTCGATGTGGCGTTCCAGGAAGTGTTCAGCACCCTGTGTGCCGGCGCCGAACTGTCGCTGATCCATGCCGACACCCGGCTGAATTTCCACCTACTGTTCCAGCACATCTGCGCCCAGCGGATCGAGCGCCTCTACCTGCCATGCATCGCGTTGCAGGCACTGGCCGAAGCGGTCACCGGCGACGGCGAACCCGGGCCACTGGCCTGCGTGCTGCGGGATGTCATTACCGCTGGCGAGCAACTGCGCATCACCCCACAGATTCGCGCCTTGTTCGAACGCCTGCCGGGTTGTCGCCTGCACAACCACTATGGGCCGACCGAATCCCATGTGACCACGGCGCTGACCCTGCCGGACTCAATCGCGAACTGGCCGACCCTGCCAGCCATCGGCTATCCGGTGGCCAATACCCACATCTATTTGCTCGACGAACACTTGCAACCAGTGCCGGTGGGTGTTGCCGGCGAGATCCACATCGGCGGCGCCTGCGTTGCCCGTGGCTACCTGAACCGTGCGGACTTGACCGCCGAACGCTTCATCCGCGACCCGTTCGCCAGCCATCCGCAGGCGCGCCTGTACAAGACCGGTGACTTGGGCCGCTACCAGGCCGACGGCTGCATCGACTACCTGGGCCGCAACGACGATCAGATCAAGATTCGTGGCTTCCGGGTCGAGTTGGGTGAGATCGAAGCGCGGCTCTGCCAGCATGCCGGAGTCAAAGAAGCGGTGGTCCTCGCCCGTGAAGACAGCCCCGGCGACAAACGTCTGGTGGCGTACTGCACCGCTCAGGCGACAGGCGAGATGCCGGACGCCGACTTGCTGCGTGCGCATCTACAAGCGCTGTTGCCGGACTACATGATCCCGGCGGCGTATGTGCGGCTGGAAAAACTGCCGCTGTCGCCCAACGGAAAACTTCGACCGCCGCGCCTTACCGGCGCCTGACGCGCAGGCATTCGCCAGCCGTGAATACGCTGCGCCACAGGGCGAAACGGAAACCACGCTGGCCTGCTTGTGGGCCGATGTCCTTGGCCTGGAACGGGTAGGGCGCCACGACCACTTCTTCGAACTCGGCGGGCATTCGCTGTTGGCGGTAAAACTGATCGAGCGCATGCGCCAGGCTGGCCTGAGCGCCGACGTGCGCGTGCTGTTCGGGCAACCGACCTTGGCCGCGCTCGCTGCCGCAGTCGGGGGTGGCGCCACGGTTGTGGTGCCGGCGAACGGTATCCCCGACGGTTGCGAACAGCTCACCCCGGCGATGCTGACACTGCTGACCTTGAATCAGGACGCCATCGACCTGATCGTCAGCCGGGTCCCGGCGGCGCACGCAACATTCAAGACATCTACCCGTTGGCGCCGCTGCAAGAAGGCATCCTCTACCACCATATTGCGGCGGAGCACGGTGATCCGTACCTGCTGCAAGCCTCGTTTGTCATGGCCAATCGCGCCGAGCTCGACGGGTTTGTGCAGGCGTTGCAGGCAGTGATCGAGCGCCATGACATCCTGCGCACTGCCGTGCTTCGGGATGGACTTGATGAACCGGTGCAGGTGGTCTTGCGCCAGGCGCAATTGGCGTTCGAAGAAATCCAGCCGGACCTGGAACAGGGGGATGTGGCCGGGCAGTTGGCCAGGCTGTTTGACCCGGCTCACCGTCGCCTCGATTTAGGCAAGGCGCCGTTGATGCACCTGGCGTGTGCCTGGGATGAACGTCAACAGCGCTGGGTCGCGATCCTGCTGTTTCACCACATTGCCCTGGACCACACGGCGCTGGACGTGATGCAGGACGAAATGCTCGCGTTCCTGCGCGGCGAGTCCGCTCGCCTGAGCGCGGCGATGCCTTATCGCAACTATGTGGCGCAGGCCTTGCTGGGTGTGAGCCGCGAGCAACATGAAGCGTTCTTCCGCGACTTGCTCGGCGATGTGGACGAGCCGACATTGCCGTTCGGCCTGCGGGAAGTCCAGGGTGATGGCCGCGGCATCGAAGAGGTCAAACTCAACCTCGATGCGGCGCTGAGCCGGCGCCTGCGGATGCAGGCGCGTCAACTGGGCGTGAGCGCCGCGAGCCTGCATCACTTGGCGTGGGCGCGGGTGCTGGGGCGTTTGTCCGGCCGCGCCGATGTGGTCTTCGGCACGGTGTTGCTGGGCCGTCTGCAAAGCGGCGAGGGTGCGGATCGTGCCTTGGGCATGTTCATCAACACCTTGCCGTTGCGGGTGGAAGTCGGTGCGGGCAGCGTACGTGCCGGTGTCAAACAGACCCATGCGCGGCTGACGGCGCTGCTCGCCCATGAGCACGCGCCGCTGACACTGGCGCAGCGTTGCAGCCAGGTGGCCAGTGCGCTCCCGTTGTTCAGTGCGCTGCTGAATTACCGTCACAGCCCGTCAGCCGCTGAAAACGGCGCCGATCTGTGGGCCGGCATCGAGGTCACGGGCGTCCGCGAGCGGACTAACTATCCCTGCACATTGTCGGTCGACGATCAGGGCGAAGGTTTCCTGCTCAGCGTGCAGACCTTTGCCAGCATTGGCGCGCAGCGGATTGCCGATTACATGAGCACCGCGTTGCACAGCCTGGTCGATGCCCTGGAACAGGCCCCAGACACCGCGCTGCACAGTCTGGAAATCCTGCCCGGTGCCGAGCGTCGGCAGCTGTTGGTGGCGTTCAATAAAACCGCGAGGGATTACCCGGCGCACCTGCCGATCCATCAACGATTTGAAGCCCAAGCGGCCCGACACCCCGATACTGTGGCGCTGGTTTTTGGTACGCAGAGCCTGACCTACGGCGAGTTGAACCGGCGGGCGAACCAGTGGGCGCAGCGCTTGCTGGCGTTGGGCGTGCAGGTTGAAGACCGCGTGGTCATTTGCGCGCAACGCAGCCTTGAACGAGTGGTCGGGCTGGTGGCGATCCTGAAGGCCGGCGCCTGTTATGTGCCGATGGACCCGTCTTACCCGACGCAGAGGCTGGCGTATTTGCTCAAGGACAGTGCGCCAGTGCTGCTGTTGACCGAGCGGGCGCTGCAGGAGCGATTGCCGAACCTGAACGTGCCAGTGTTGCTGCTGGAGGTTGATCAGCCTGAAACAAGGGCTGCTGATGACAACCCGCTGCTCGCGGCGCTGACTCCGGCGTGCCTGGCCTACATCATCTACACCTCGGGCTCCACGGGTGAACCGAAGGGGGTGATGGTCGAGCATCGCAACCTCGGCAATCTGGTGAACTGGCATTGTGAAACTTTCGAGCTGGGGCTCGGCAGTCGCACCTCAAGCGTGGCCGGTTTCGGTTTCGATGCGGCGGCCTGGGAAGTGTGGCCGGCGCTGTGCTCGGGCGCGACGCTGCTGCTGCCACCGGCCCACGCCGGTAGCGAGGATGTCGATGCGCTGCTCACGTGGTGGCAGGCACAGGCGCTGGACGTCAGCTTCCTGCCGACGCCGATTGCCGAGTACGCCTTTGCTCGCGACCAGGACCACGCCCGGTTGCGCACGCTGCTGATTGGCGGCGACCGTTTGCGCAAGTTGCCGCTCGACCCGCACTTTTCCCTGATCAACAACTATGGCCCCACGGAAACCACGGTGGTTGCCACCTCCGGCCGGATCGATGCCACGCAGCCGCTGCTGCACATCGGTAAACCGGTGGCCAATACCCAGGTTTATCTGCTGGATAGGCAATGTCAGCCGGTTCCGGTCGGCGTGACGGGTGAGCTCTATATCGGCGGTGCCGGGGTTGCGCGGGGTTATTTCAACCGTGCCGAGCTCACGGCTGAACGCTTCGTTAACGACCCGTTCAGCGACGTCGACAACGCCAGGCTGTACCGCACCGGGGATCTGGGGCGCTATTTGCCGGACGGCAATATTGAATACCTGGGGCGTAATGACGGTCAGCTGAAAATTCGCGGCTTGCGCATCGAACTGGGCGAAATCGAGGCCCGACTCGGCGCCTGCCTCGGTGTGGTTGAAGCGGTGGTCATCGCCGTCGAAGACGCGGCCGGTGACAAACGCCTGGTGGCTTACTACACCGGGCGCGACAGCGAGGATCAAGCGCTGAGTGCCGTACACCTGCGCTCGCAATTGCAGGCGCAGTTGCCGGAGTACATGGTTCCGTCAGCCTACATGCGCCTTGACGCATTGCCCCTGACCCCGAATGGCAAGCTCGACCGCCGGGCATTACCGGCGCCGGATGCCGACGCCTATTCAAGCCGTGGCTTCGAAGCGCCGCAGGGCGAGACGGAACAAGTGATTGCCGACATCTGGCAGCAGTTGCTGGGCATCGATACGGTTGGTCGGCATGACCACTTCTTTGAGCTGGGTGGGCATTCGCTGCTGGCGGTGCGCCTGACAGCTCAGGTGCGTCAGCGGTTGGGTGTGGAGTTGGGCCTGGCCGAACTGTTTGCCAACCCGCAACTCCAGGCGCTGGCGACATTGGTCACCCAGGCTGCGAGCAGCACCTTGCCGGCTATCGTGCCAGTGCCCCGCGACGGCGCGCTGCCGTTGTCGTTCGCGCAGCAGCGCTTGTGGTTCCTGGCGCAGATGGACAGCAGCAGTGCGGCGTATCACATCTGCGGTGGCTTGCGTCTCAAAGGCCCGCTGGCGCCGGACGCCCTGCAAACGGCGCTGGACCGAATCGTGGCGCGCCACGAGGCGTTGCGCACGACCTTCAACAACGTCGATGGCGAGGCCGTGCAATGCATCGCCGCCGACGCTGCCGGTTTCGTTATGGTGATGCACGATTTGACCCGCAGCGCTGACACCGAAGGCGAATTGCTCGGGCTGGCCGCCGATGAGGCGAACGCAGCGTTCGATCTTGAGCACGGCCCACTGATTCGCGGGCGGTTGCTGCGCTTGGCTGACGACGAGCATGTGTTGCTGGTGACGATGCACCACATCGTCTCGGACGGTTGGTCGATGAGTGTACTGACCCGTGAGCTGGGCGCGCTCTATCACGCCGCGCTGCATGGCCACGCCGACCCGTTGCCCGCGCTGTCGATCCAGTATGCCGACTATGCCGTCTGGCAGCGCCGCTGGCTGGGCGGCGATGTGTTGGGTGAACAAAACGCCTACTGGCAGACCGCGCTGGCGGACGTGCCGCCCTTGCTGACGTTGCCCACGGACCGTGTCCGACCGGCGCAACAGGACTATTGCGGGGCAACCCTCAACGTCGAATTTGACCGGGCACTGACGGCGGATCTCAAGGCGTTGAGCCAGCGCCACGGCACCACGTTGTACATGACGGTGCTGGCCGGCTGGGCCGCTGTGCTCGGCCGGCTCTCGGGGCAAGACACGGTCGTGATTGGTTCGCCAGTGGCCAACCGCATGCGGGTTGAAGTCGAAGGGCTGATCGGTTTCTTCGTCAACACCCTGGCCTTGCCGGTTGATCTATCGGGTGAGCCGAGCATTGAAGCGCTGCTGCAACGGGTGAAGGTGCAAACGCTCGGCGCGCAGGCGCATCAGGACCTGCCGTTCGAGCAAGTCGTGGAACGGGTCAAGCCGCTGCGCAGCCTGTCCCATAGCCCACTGTTTCAGGTCATGTTGTCCTGGCACAACGCCGATATGCAAAGCCTGGCGCTGGATGGCCTGGCGATTGAAGCCGTCGGGGCTTACGGGCGGACGGCGAAGTTCGATTTGTCGCTGAACCTCGGGGAGGCGGACGGGGTTATTTGCGGTGGCCTGGAATATGCCACGGCATTGTTCGACCCGGCGACCGTCGAACGGTACCTCGGTTACTTGCAGCGGATGCTGCGCGCCATGGTCGCGGATACGCGGGAGGTGGTGAGCGCGATTGCCTTGTTGGATGCAGCTGAATGCCGGCGATTGCAAGGGTTCAACACGACCCGGGCGGATTACCCGCGAGACCGGACGATTCACGCGTTGTTCGAGGCGCACGTCGCGCGGACGCCTGAGGCGCTGGCCATCGTCCAGGCCGATCGGCGCCTGAGCTACCGAGAACTGAATGCCCGAGCCAACCAACTGGCCCGCCACCTGATCGACCTCGGTGTCGGGCCGGGTGAGCGGGTGGCGATGTTACTGCCGCGCTCAATCGACCTGATCGTCAGCCAACTGGCGATTCTCAAGTGCGCGGCGGTGTATGTGCCGCTGGACATCAATACCCCCGTGGAGCGTCAGCGCTTTATGGTGCAGGACAGCGGGGCTGTTGCGCTGCTGACCTACTGCGGCGAAAGGGCCGAGCCGGGTGTCCGGCGTGTGAATCTGGATCGCGTGGACTTGGGCTCTGAAGTGGCTCACGACCTGGATTTGCTGCAAACCGCCGAATCAGTGGCCTACCTGATGTACACCTCGGGTTCGACCGGTACGCCTAAAGGTGTATTGGTCCCGCACCGAGCGATCAGCCGGTTGGTGATCAACAACGGTTACGCCTCGTTCAACGCGCAGGATCGGGTGGCATTCGCGTCAAACCCGGCGTTCGACGCCAGTACCCTCGACGTCTGGGCGCCGTTGCTCAATGGCGGTTGTGTGGTGGTGGTTGAACAGGAAGTGCTGTTGTCGCAACACCGTTTTAAAGCGTTGCTGGTTGAGCAATCGATCAGCGTGTTGTGGATGACGGCGGGGCTGTTTCACCAGTACGCCGCTGGTTTGATGGACGTGTTTGGTCAGTTGCGTTACCTGATCGTCGGTGGCGATGTGCTGGATCCGGCGGTGATTCGCCGCGTACTAAAGGAGGGTGCGCCGCAACACCTGCTCAACGGTTATGGCCCGACTGAGGCGACCACGTTCTCGACCACCTATGAAATCAAGGTTGCAGGCGAGGGCAGCATTCCGATTGGTCGTCCCATTGGCAACACCCGAGTCTATGTGTTGGACGCGCACCAACGGCCAGTACCGCTGGGCGTGGCGGGTGAGTTGTACATTGGTGGCGACGGCGTGGCCAAAGGCTATTTGAACCGGCCCGAGCTGACCGCCGAGAAGTTTGTCGTCGACCCGTTCACTAACGATGCATTGCTCTATCGCACGGGCGACCTCGGCCGGTGGCTGGTGGACGGCAATATTGAGTACCTGGGGCGCAACGACGACCAGGTGAAAATCCGCGGTTTCCGCATCGAACTCGGCGAGATCGAAGCGCGTCTGGGCCAGTGTGCCGGCGTGCAAGACGCCGTGATACTGGCGCGAGAGGATGAATCCGGCTCAAAACGCCTCGTGGGTTACGTGATTGCCCAACCGGGTATCACCTTGTCAGTGCAAGACCTGCGCGCCGAACTGGTCGCTTCGCTGGCCGACTATATGGTCCCGAGTGCCTTCGTGGTGCTGGAGATTTTCCCGCTCACCGCCAACGGTAAACTCGACCGTCGCGCACTGCCAGCTCCGGACGCCGAGGCCTACGCCAGCCGCGGATACGAAGCACCGCAGGGCGAAGTCGAGGAAACCCTGGCGCAACTCTGGGCCGAGGTGTTGAAGGTCGACCGAGTCGGTCGCCATGACCACTTTTTTGAACTGGGCGGCCATTCATTGCTGGCGGTCACGCTGATCGAACGGATGCGTCAAGCTAATTTGAGCGCTGACGTCCGCGTCCTGTTCAGCCAGCCAACCCTGGCCGCACTGGCTGCCGCCATCGGTAGCGGCAAAGAAATCAACGTCCCGGCCAACCTTATTCCGGAACATTGCGAACACATCACGCCTGCCATGCTGCCACTGACCACCCTGACTCAAGAAACCATCGACCGCATCATCGCCACCGTCCCCGGCGGCGCCCGCAACGTGCAGGACATCTACCCACTGGCACCGTTGCAGGAAGGCATTCTCTATCACCACCTGGCCGCCGAACACGGCGATCCTTATGTTTTGCAGACCCTGTTCAACCTGCAAAGTCGTGACAGGTTGAGCGCGTTTGTGGCCGCGTTGCAAAGCGTGGTCGACCGCCATGACATCCTGCGCACCAGCATGCTCTGGCAAGACCTGGACACGCCGCTGCAAGTGGTCTGGCGCGAAGCGAAACTGCACGTTGAAGCGCTCGACCTTGACCCCGCGGCGGGCGATGTCACCGGGCAACTGCAACAACGCTTCGATCCGCGGCATTACCGACTGGACGTGACCCAGGCCCCGTTATTGCGCCTCGCATTCGCCGAGGACACGGCCAATCAGCGTTGGGTCGCGGTGTTGCTGTTTCACCATATGGCGCTGGATCACACCGCCATGGAGGTGGTGCAGCACGATATGCAGGCGCAGCTGCTGGGCCAGGCCGATCAACTGACCGACGCCGTGCCGTATCGCAACTACGTGGCGCAGGCACGTCTGGGCGTCAGTCGCGAAGAACACGAAGGGTTTTTCGCGAGATGCTCGGCGATATCGACGAGCCGACGCTGCCGTTCGGTTTGCAGGATGTGCAGGGCGACGGGCGCGATATCGAGCACGCCAGTCAATCGATTGAAGCGGCGCTGGACCAGCGTTTGCGGGCTCAGGCGCGGCAGCTCGGCGTCAGTGCCGCGAGCCTGGTGCACCTGGCCTGGGCGCAGGTGCTGGGCAAGGTGTGCGGCAAACAGGACGTGGTGTTCGGCACCGTGTTGATGGGCCGGATGCAGGGCGGCGAGGGTGCCGACCGGGCGTTGGGGATGTTCATCAACACCTTGCCGTTGCGGGTGGAGGTCGGTGCCCAAAGTGTGTGCGCCGGGGTCAAGGCCGTTCATGCGCGGCTGACGGCATTGCTGGGGCATGAACATGCTTCGCTGGCGTTGGCGCAACGCTGCAGCGCGGTGGCGGCGCCGATACCGTTGTTCAGTTCGCTGGTGAATTACCGGCACAGCGCCGTCGCGGATGTTTCGCCGGAGACAGCACTGGCCTGGCGCGGTATCGAGGCGCTCAGCGGGGAGGAACGCACCAACTACCCGCTGACGTTGAACGTCGATGACCTGGGCAATGGCATTCACTTGTCGGTGCTGGTGACGTCGCAAGTCGGCGCGCAACGTGTCTGCGCCTACATGCACACGGCGTTGGTGCGCTTGGTGGCGGTACTGGAGCATTTACCGCAGGTGCCGATGCACAGCGTATCGATCCTGCCGCAGGGTGAGCTTGAGCAACTGCTGGTGGAGTTCAATGCCACGGAGGTGGATTACCCGTTGGAACAGACGATTCACGGGTTGTTTGAGGCTCAGGTGGAAAGCACGCCGGATGCCGTGGCGGTGCTACATGGCGAGCAACGCTTGAGTTATCGCGAGTTGAATGAGAAGGCCAACCAACTGGCGCATTACCTGCGCGGGCAGGGTGTTCGGCCGGATTCGCGGGTGGCGATTTGTGTTGAGCGTGGGCTCGATATGGTGGTCGGGTTGCTGGCGATTCTGAAGGCGGGCGGTGGTTATGTGCCGCTCGATCCGGCTTATCCGCTGGATCGGATTGCCTACATGTTGGAGGACAGCGCACCGGCCGTGGTGTTGGCCCAAGCAACCACTCGGGATTTGCTGGCCGGGGCTTTGATGCCGGTAATCGATCTCGACTGTGGGCTTTGGCAGGACGAATCCGTCGCCAATCCAGAGATTGCAGACCTGACGTCCTCGCACTTGGCCTACGTCATCTACACCTCCGGTTCGACCGGTTTACCCAAAGGCGTGATGATCGAACACCGCAACACCGTGAATTTCCTGACCTGGGCGCATCGTTCGTTTGACGACGAAACCTTGGCTAAAACCCTGTTCTCCACTTCGCTGAACTTCGACTTGGCGGTTTATGAATGCTTCGCACCGCTAACCTCAGGCGGCAGCATCGATGTCGTGACTAATGTGCTGGAACTTCAGCAGGGCGAGCACGACGTTACGTTGATCAACACCGTGCCGTCGGCGCTCAAGGCTTTGCTGGAGTCTGGCGGACTGAGCGACAACGTGCACACGGTCAACGTCGCGGGGGAAGCGCTCAAACGCAGTCTCGTCGAAAACCTCTTCGAACAGACCGACGTCAAACGCCTGTGCAACCTCTACGGCCCGTCAGAAACCACCACCTACTCAAGTTGGGTGTCGATGGCCCGCGAAGACGGTTTCGCCGCCCACATCGGCAAACCCGTCGCCAACACCCAGTTCTACTTGCTGGATGACCACGGCCAACCCGTGCCATTGGGCGTCGCAGGCGAAATCTACATCGGCGGCGCCGGCGTGGCTCGCGGTTATCTGAACCGCGATGACCTGACTGCCGAACGCTTCCTCACCGATCCATTCAGCACCGCACCCAACGCCCGGATGTACAAAACCGGCGACCTCGGCCGCTACCTCCAGGACGGCAACATCGAATACCTGGGCCGCAACGACGACCAAGTGAAAATCCGTGGCTTCCGTATAGAACTGGGCGAGATCGAAGCCAAACTCGCCCAACACGCTGCCATCAACGAAACCGCCGTCCTCGCCCGCGAAGACGTCCCCGGCGAAAAACGCCTCGTTGCCTACTACACCTCCTCGCAACCCCTCGACATCGACGCCCTGCGCCGTTACCTGCAAACCCAACTCCCGGACTACATGATCCCGGCCGCCTATGTGCACCTCGACGCCTTGCCGCTCACCCCCAACGGCAAACTCGATCGTAAAGCACTGCCGGCACCGGGCCTCGATTCGGTCATCACCCGAAGCTACGAAGCCCCGCAAGGCGAAGTCGAAATGACCCTGGCCCGGCTCTGGGCCGAAGTGCTCAACGTCGACCGCGTCGGTCGCCACGACCATTTCTTTGAGCTGGGCGGGCACTCGTTGCTGGCCGTCAGCCTGATGGAGCGATTGCGCCAGGCCGGTCTGGAAGCCGATGTCAGAACCCTATTCGAGCAGCCCACGCTCTCGGGATATGCAGCAACCACAGAAAGAATGGAGATTGAACTGTGAGCGTGATTGAGCTATTGGCGACCCTGAAAGAAAAGGACGTGCAGCTGTCGGTCAAGGACGATCGACTGGTCGTGAGTGGCCGCAAACAGTCGCTCGGCGAGCCGTCGATCATGGCCTTGCTGCGTGAGCACAAGGCTGCGTTGATCGAGCTGATCCAGGCCGGCGACTATCGCGCGAGCAAGGCCGGCGAGATCGAGGTGCCGGCCAATGGCATCCCGGCGGGATGTACGCAGATCACGCCGCCCATGTTGCCGCTGTTAAGCCTGGCTCAATCGACGATTGACCGTATCGTGGCCACGGTGCCCGGCGGCGCGGCTAACGTGCAGGACATCTACCCGTTGGCGCCGTTGCAGGAAGGCATTCTTTACCACCATGTTTCGGCGGAGCAGGGCGATCCTTACGTCCTGCAGGCCTTGTTCGGCATCAGCGACCGCGCCCGGCTCGACGAGTTCGCACAGGCGTTGCAGAGCGTGGTCAAGCGCCACGACATCCTGCGCACGAGTGTGGTCTGGGAAGGCCTGGACGAACCGGTTCAAGTGGTCTGGCGTGAAGCTCGACTGGCGCTGACCGAGATCAGCATCGACCCTGCACTGGGCGAAGCCACGCAACAATTGCATGAGCGCTTCGACCCGCGGAAATACCGCCTGGCGATCAGCCAGGCGCCGCTGTTGCGCCTGGCATTCGCCGAGGACCGCGCCAATCAGCGCTGGGTCGCGATGCTGCTGTTTCATCACATCGCCATCGACCACGCGGCGCTGGAAGTGGTGCAGCAAGAGATGCAGGCGCACTTGTTCGGTCAGGCTGGTCAACTGGGTGAAACGCTGCCGTATCGCAACTATGTGGCGCAGGCACGCCTGGGCGTGAGTCGCGAACAACATGAAGTGTTTTTCCGCGACATGCTGGGCGAAGTGGATGAGCCGACGCTGCCGTTCGGTTTGCAGGATGTGCGCGGTGAAGGCCAGGACATCGAAGAAGCGCTGCAAGCGGTGGACATCCATCTGAGCCGACGCCTGCGGGCGCAGGCGCGTCAGCTGGGCGTGAGCGCCGCGAGCCTGCATCACTTGGCGTGGGCTCAGGTGCTGGGGCGGATTTCCGGGCGCGAGGATGTGGTGTTCGGCACGGTGATGCTCGGCCGGATGCAGGGCGGCGAAGGCGTCCACCGTGCTTTGGGCATGTTCATCAACACCTTGCCGTTGCGGGTTGATATGCGCGCTCAGGACGTGCGGGCCGGTGTGAAAACCACCCATGCACGGCTGACAGCATTGCTCGGCCACGAACACGCTTCGTTGGCGTTGGCCCAACGCTGCAGCGGTGTGACGGCACCGACGCCGCTGTTCAGCGCCTTGCTGAATTACCGCCACAGTGCGGCGCAAGCGGTGTCCGGCGAAGCCGTGCAGTTGTGGGAAGGCATTGAGGTACTGAGCGGTGAAGAGCGGACCAACTATCCGCTGATCCTGTCGCTGGACGATCTGGGCGATGGGTTCAGCCTGAGTGTGCAGGCGGCTCCGGGCATTGGCGCGCAGCGTATTTGCGATTACATGCTCAGGGCGCTGGAAGCCTTGGTCGAGGCGTTGGAGCAGTCGCCGGAGGCGTCGTTGCGTGGGTTGTCGATTTTGCCAGCGGCGGAACGCGAGCAGGTGCTGGTGACGTTCAATGCCACGGAGGCGGATTACCCGCTGGAACAGACGATTCACGGGTTGTTTGAGGCGCAGGTGGAGCGCACGCCGGATGCCGTGGCGGTGTTGCATGGCGAGCAGCGCTTGAGTTATCGCGAGTTGAATGAGAAGGCCAACCGGTTGGCGCATTACCTGCGCGGGCAGGGTGTGCGACCGGATTCGCGGGTGGCAATTTGTGTTGAGCGTGGGCTCGATATAGTGGTTGGGCTGCTGGCAATTCTTAAGGCCGGTGGCGGTTATGTGCCGCTGGATCCGGCGTATCCGCTGGATCGGATTGCCTACATGCTGGAGGACAGCGCGCCGGCCGTGGTGTTGGCGCACGCGGCGACACTTGGGTTGCTGAGCAACGCGTCGATGCCGTTGATCGACCTTGATAGCGGGCTTTGGCAGGACAAATCCGTCGCCAATCCAGAGATTGCGGACCTGACGTCCTCGCACTTGGCCTACGTGATTTACACCTCGGGTTCGACCGGTTTACCCAAAGGCGTGATGATCGAACACCGCAACACCGTGAATTTCCTGACCTGGGCGCATCGTTCGTTTGACGACGAAACCTTGGCTAAAACCCTGTTCTCGACTTCGCTGAACTTCGATTTGGCAGTCTACGAGTGCTTCGCACCGCTAACCTCAGGCGGCAGCATCGATGTCGTGACTAATGTGCTGGAACTTCAGCAGGGCGAGCACGACGTTACGTTGATCAACACCGTGCCGTCGGCGCTCAAGGCTTTGCTGGAGTCTGGCGGACTGAGCGACAACGTGCACACGGTCAACGTCGCGGGGAAGCGCTCAAACGCAGTCTCGTCGAAAACCTCTTCGAACAGACCAATGTCAAACGCCTGTGTAACCTCTACGGTCCGTCAGAAACCACCACCTACTCAAGTTGGGTGTCGATGGCCCGCGAAGACGGTTTCGCCGCCCACATCGGCAAACCCGTCGCCAACACCCAGTTCTACTTGCTGGATGACCACGGCCAACCCGTGCCACTGGGCGTCGCAGGCGAAATCTACATCGGCGGCGCCGGCGTGGCTCGCGGTTATCTGAACCGCGATGAGCTGACCGCCGAACGTTTCCTCAGCGATCCATTCAGCGTTAAAAAGAACGCCCGGATGTACAAAACCGGCGACCTCGGCCGCTACCTCCCGGACGGCAATATTGAATACCTGGGCCGCAACGACGACCAGGTGAAAATCCGCGGCTTCCGCATCGAACTGGGCGAAATCGAAGCCAAACTTGCCCAGCATCAGGAGATCGACGAAACCGCCGTCCTCGCTCGCGAAGACCTCCCCGGCGACAAACGCCTGGTCGCCTACTACACCGCGCAACAATCCCTCGACATCGACGCCCTGCGCCGTCACCTGCAAACCCAACTCCCGGACTACATGATCCCGGCCGCCTACGTGCACCTCGACGCCTTGCCGCTCACCCCCAACGGCAAACTCGACCGTAAAGCGCTGCCAGCACCGGACCTCGAATCAGTCATCACCCGAGGCTACGAAGCCCCGCAAGGCGAAGTCGAAACGACACTGGCGCAGATCTGGCAAGACCTGCTCAAGGTCGAACGTGTCGGCCGTCATGACCACTTCTTTGAACTCGGCGGGCATTCGCTGCTGGCCGTCAGCCTGATCGGGCAGATGCGCCAGGCCGGGCTGAGTGCCGACGTGCGCGTCCTGTTCGGCCAGCCCACCCTGGCCGCACTGGCGGCAGCGGTGGGTGGCGGCCATGAAGTGAGCATCCCGGCCAACCTGATCCAGGCCGATGGTGGACACATCACTCCAGGCATGCTGCCGCTGGTCCATCTGGACCAACCGAGCATCGACCGTATCGTCGCGACGGTGCCGGGCGGTGCGCACAACGTGCAGGACATCTACCCGCTGGCGCCGCTGCAAGAAGGCATTCTGTATCACCACATTGCCGCAGAACAGGGCGATCCCTATGTACTGCAAGCGGTGTTCGTGGCCTCGAACCGTGCACGGCTGGACGATTTTTCCCAGGCGTTGCAAAGCGTCATCGACCGCCACGACATCTTGCGTACCAGCGTGCTCTGGGAAGGCTTGAACGAACCGGTGCAGGTGGTCTGGCGTCAGGCCCGGCTGGGTCTGGAGGAACTGGCGCTGGACCCGCAAGCCGGGGACATCGCCACACAATTGCACGGCCGTTTCGACGCCCGGCACTATCGCCTGAACGTGAGCGAAGCGCCGCTGATGCGGCTGGCGTTTGCCCATGACGCGCCCAACCAGCGTTGGGTGGCCATGCTGCTGTTCCATCACATGGCCCTCGATCACCTGGCGCTGGAACTGGTGCAACAGGAAATGCAGGCGTACCTGCTCGGTCAGGCCGACGCGTTGGGCGATGCAATGCCCTATCGCAACTACGTGGCCCAGGCGCGACTGGGCGTCAGCCGCGAGGCCCATGAAGCGTTCTTCGGCGAGTTGCTCGCGGACATCGTCGAGCCGACGCTGCCGTTCGGTGTACAGGACGTTTGGCATGACGGCGACAGCATCGAGGAAGACAAACAAGCGGTGGCGCATGAACTGGGTCGACGCCTGCGCGCCCAGGCGCGTCAGTTGGGCGTCAGCGCCGCGAGCCTGGTCCATCTGGCCTGGGCGCAGGTCATCGGCAGTGTGTCGGGCCGCGAAGACGTGGTGTTCGGCACCGTGCTGATGGGCCGGATGCAGGGCGGCGAGGGCGCCGAGCGTGCGCTGGGGATGTTCATCAACACCCTGCCGTTGCGCGTGAATGTCGGTGCCCAGGACGTGCGCGGCGCAGTGAAAACCACCCACGGCCGACTGACCGCACTGCTGGGGCACGAACACGCTTCGCTGGCGTTGGCCCAACGCTGCAGCGGCGTGGCCGCGCCGTCCCCGCTGTTCGGCGCGTTGCTCAACTACCGTCATAGTTCAACGCCTTCGCAGTCCAAAGAGGCGCAGGACGCCTGGAACGGACTTGAGGTGTTGACCAGTGAAGAACGCACCAATTACCCGCTGACCTTGTCGGTGGACGACGACGGCGATGGCTTTAGCCTGAGCGTGTTGGCAACGCCGGGCATTAGCGCGCAACGTGTTTGCGCATACATGCAGGTGGCGCTGGAAAATTTGGTGGAAGCGCTGGAACAGGCACCGCAGACGCTGCTCAATGGTTTGTCGGTTGTGCCGTCCGCTGAACGTCGGCAAGTGCTGGTGGACTTCAATGCGACGACCCGCAGTTATCCGCAGGACAAAACCGTTCATGGGCTGTTCGAGGCACAAGTCCGGGCCTGTCCGGAGGCTGCAGCGGCGGTACACGGCGCGCAAAACCTGACTTATCGGGAACTCAACGCCCGGGCCAATGGCCTGGTTCATCACTTGGTTGGCCTCGGTGTTCAACCGGGCGACCGTGTGGCGATTCTGCTGGAGCGTTCGCTTGAGCTGTTGATCAGTCAGTTGGCGATTCTCAAATGCGCGGCGGGTTATGTGCCGCTGGATGTCAGTGCGCCGGTTGAGCGCCAGCAGTTTATGCTGCAGGACAGCGGGGCGCAGGTGGTGCTGACGCTGAGCACGACGACGGCACCCGACAATGCGCGGCGTGTAAATCTGGACAGCGTGGACCTGGACTCTGAGGTGGCTCACGACCTGGATTTGCTGCAAACCGCCGAATCGGTCGCCTACCTGATGTACACCTCGGGTTCGACGGGCACGCCGAAAGGTGTATTGGTCCCGCATCGGGCGATCAGCCGGTTGGTGGTCAACAACGGTTTCGCCTCGTTCAACCCGCAGGATCGGGTGGCATTCGCCTCCAATCCGGCGTTCGACGCCAGCACCCTCGACGTCTGGGCGCCGTTACTCAATGGCGGTTGCGTGGTCGTGGTTGAGCAGGATGTGTTGTTGTCGCAAGAGCGCTTTAAAACCCTGCTGCTTGAGCAATCGGTCAGTGTCTTGTGGATGACGGCGGGGCTGTTTCACCAGTACGCCGCTGGTTTGATGACCGTGTTTGGCCAGTTGCGGTACCTGATCGTCGGCGGTGATGTACTTGATCCAGCAGTGATCCGCCGAGTGCTGAAAGAGGGCGCGCCGCAGCACTTGCTCAATGGCTACGGTCCGACGGAAGCCACGACTTTCACCACGACGTTTGAGATCAAGTCAGTCGGCGAGGGCAGCATTCCCATCGGTCGCCCCATCGGCAACAGCCGAGTGTACGTACTCGACTCGCACCAACGGCCAGTACCACTGGGCGTGGCGGGCGAGTTGTACATTGGCGGCGACGGCGTGGCCAAAGGGTATTTGAACCAGCCCGAGCTAACCGCCGAGAAGTTTGTCGTCGACCCGTTCACTCACGACGCGTTGCTCTACCGCACCGGCGACCTCGGCCGCTGGCTACCCGACGGCAACATCGAATACCTGGGCCGCAACGACGACCAGGTGAAAATCCGTGGCTTCCGTATCGAACTCGGCGAGATCGAAGCGCGTTTGGGCCAGTGTGCTGGCGTACAAGACGCCGTGGTACTGGCGCGTCAGGACGAATCCGGCCCGAAACGCCTGGTCGGTTATGTGATCCCGGAACCGGACATCACCTTGTCAGCGCAAGACCTGCGCGCCGAACTGGCCGCTTCATTGGCCGAATACATGGTCCCAAGCGCCTTCGTGGTCCTCGATAGCTTCCCGCTGACCGCCAACGGTAAACTTGACCGTCGCGCACTGCCAACCCCGGACTCCGAGGCCTACGCCAGCCGCGAGTACGAAGCACCGCAGGGTGAGGTTGAGGAAACCCTGGCGCAGCTCTGGGCCGACGTGCTCAAAGTCGAACGCGTCGGTCGCCACGACCACTTCTTCGAACTGGGCGGTCACTCGCTGCTGGCCGTCACCCTGATCGAACGGATGCGCCAGGTCAGTTTGAGCGCCGACGTCCGTGTCCTGTTCAGCCAACCGACCCTGGCCGCACTGGCCGCCGCCGTCGGCAGCGGCAAAGAGGTCACCGTCCCGGCCAACTTGATTCCAGACCATTGCGAACACATCACCCCAGCCATGCTGCCGCTGGCGACCCTGACCCAAGACTCCCTGGACCGCCTCGTCGCCACCGTCCCCGGCGGCGCCCGCAACGTGCAAGACATCTACCCACTGGCACCGTTGCAAGAAGGCATCCTTTACCACCATGTTTCGGCAGAGCAGGGCGACCCTTACGTCCTGCAAGCGCAGTTCGCCTTTACGAATCGCCAGCGCCTGGAGGATTTCACCCAAGCGCTGCAAATGGTGATCAACCGCCACGACATCTTGCGCACGGCCGTCTTGTGGGAAGGCCTCGACGAACCCCTGCAAGTGGTCTGGCGTGAAGCACGGCTGGGCCTGGACGAACTGGCACTGGACCCGCACGCCGGAGACATCGCCACACAATTGCACCGCCGTTTCGACGCCCGGCACTACCGCCTGGACGTTACCCAGGCACCGCTGATGCGCCTGGCTTTCGCCCATGATGTGCCGAATCAGCGTTGGGTCGCCATGTTGTTGTTTCACCACATGGCGCTGGACCATACCGCCATGGACGTGGTGCAGCACGAGATGCAGGCGTACCTGTTGGGGCACGCGGACCGGTTGGGCGCCGCAGTGCCGTTTCGCCACTACGTGGCCCAGGCCCGTCTCGGGGTCAGCCCTGAGGAACATGAAGCGTTTTTCCGCCAGATGCTCGGCGACATTGATGAACCGACCCTGCCGTTCGGCCTGCAAGATGTGCAGGGCGACGGCAGTGACATCGAGGAAGCCAAGCTACTGCTCGACAACGGTCTGAGCCGTCGCCTGCGGCAGTTGGCCCGCCAGTCAGGCGTGAGCGCGGCCAGCCTGCACCATTTGGCCTGGGCTCAGGTGCTGAGCCGGGTGTCGGGCCGCGAAGACGTGGTGTTCGGCACTGTACTGATGGGCCGGATGCAGGGCGGCGAGGGCGCCGACCGGGCATTGGGGATGTTCATCAACACCTTACCGCTGCGGGTGAATATCGGCACCCAAGGTGTGCGGGCCGGGGTCAAGACTACTCATGCGCGGCTCAGCGCATTGCTGGGCCACGAACATGCGTCCCTGGCCTTGGCGCAGCGTTGCAGCGGCGTGACCGCACCGACGCCGCTGTTCAGCGCCTTGCTCAACTACCGTCACTCCGGCGCGCAGCCCGACACCACCGCGACCGACTCGACCTGGCAAGGCATCGAGGTATTGGGCGGCGAGGAACGCACCAACTACCCGCTGACGTTGTCGGTGGACGACCTCGGCGAAGACTTCACCCTGACCGTCCTGGTCAGGCCGGGCGTCGGAGCCCAGCGTGTCTGCGCCTACATGAATGCCGCGTTGGAAAGCCTGGCCCAGGCGCTGGAATTCAATCCCGCTGCGCCGTTGTACAGCCTGGAAGTGCTGCCGGCAGCAGAACAACAGCAACTGCGGGTCGAATTCAATGCCACCGAGACCGACTATCCGCAGCACCAAACCCTGCACACGCTGTTCGAGACGCAGGTTGCGCGCAGTCCTGACTCAACCGCCGCTGTGCAACAGGGACACAGCCAGACTTACCGCGAACTGAACCTCAGGGCCAACCAATTGGCCCACCACTTGATCGGCCTCGGTGTAGCACCGGGTGATCGCGTGGCCATCCTGCTGCCCCGCTCGATTGATCTGATCGTCAGCCAATTGGCCATTCTCAAATGCGCCGCCGCCTACGTTCCGCTGGACATCAACGCACCCGGCGAGCGTCAGGGTTTCATGGTGCAGGACAGCCAGGCCACGGCGGTATTGACCTGCCGCGCAGAAACGCTGGAGCAAGATGTCCGCCGCGTGGACCTCGACACAATGGCATTCAGCCACCTGCCGAGCCATGCTCCAGAGCTGCCGCAGTCCAGCGAAACGCCGGCCTACGTCATGTACACCTCGGGCTCGACCGGCACACCGAAAGGCGTGTTGGTCCCGCACCGGGCGATCAGCCGTTTGGTGATCAACAACGGCTATGCCGAATTCAACGCCGAAGACCGCGTCGCCTTCGCCTCGAACCCGGCCTTCGACGCCAGCACCCTTGAGGTCTGGGCGCCGTTGCTCAATGGCGGTTGTCTGGTGGTGGTTGAACAGGACGTGCTGCTGTCGCAAGAACGCTTCAAAACCCTGCTGCTTGAGCAGTCGGTCAGCGTGTTGTGGATGACCGCAGGCTTGTTCCACCAATACGTCGCCGGCCTGATGACGCTGTTCGGCCAGTTGCGTTACCTGATCGTCGGCGGCGATGTGCTCGACCCGGCGGTAATCGGCCGGGTGCTCAAAGAAGGCGCCCCGCAGCACCTCCTCAACGGCTACGGCCCGACGGAAGCCACCACGTTCACCACCACCTATGAGATCAAGACGGTCGACGAGGGCAGCATTCCGATTGGTCGCCCCATCGGCAACACCCGTGTCTATGTGCTGGACGCCTATCAACGTCCGGTACCGCTGGGTGTGGCCGGTGAGTTGTACATCGGTGGCGCCGGCGTGGCCAACGGTTACCTTAACCGCCCGCAGTTGACTGCCGAGAAGTTTGTCGCTGACCCGTTCAGCGCTGATGCGTTGCTTTATCGAACCGGCGATCTCGGTCGCTGGCTGGCGGACGGCAACATCGAATACCTGGGCCGCAACGACGACCAGGTGAAGATCCGTGGTTACCGCATCGAACTCGGCGAAATCGAGGCCCGGCTTACCCGGCATGTCGATGTGAAGGACGCGGTGGTGATGACGCGTGAAGAGGTTCCCGGCGAGAAACGCCTGGTGGCCTATTTCACCCCGCAACTGCCGGGCGCCGTGCCGGATCTCGAAGCGCTGCGGGCGCACCTGGCGGCGCAGTTGCCGGACTATATGGTGCCAGCGGCCTACGTGCGTCTTGAGGTATTGCCCCTGACGGCGAATGGCAAACTGGACCGCAAGGCATTGCCGGCCCCGGACCTGGAAGCGCTGGTCAAACGCGGCTACGAAGCGCCACGCGGTGAGGTTGAATCGACCCTGGCGCAGCTCTGGGCCGACGTGCTGAACGTCGAGCAAGTCGGTCGTCATGATCATTTCTTTGAACTGGGCGGACACTCGCTGCTGGCCGTAAAACTGATTGAACGGATGCGCCACGCCGGTCTGAGCGCCGATGTGCGCGTGCTATTCAGCCGGCCAACCCTGGCTGCGCTGGCCGCCGCCGTCGGCAGCGGCAAGGAAGTCAGTGTTCCGCCGAACCTTATTCCTCCGGACTGCGAACACATCACCCCAGCCATGCTGCCGCTGGCCAGCCTGAGCCAACCGGTCCTGGACCGCATCGTCGCAAGCGTCCCCGGCGGCGCCCGCAACGTGCAGGACATCTACCCGCTGGCGCCGCTGCAAGAGGGGATTCTCTATCACCACCTCACGGCGGAAAAAGGTGATCCCTACGTGCTGCAAACGCAGTTCGCCTTCGACAGCCGCGAGCGCCTGGAAAGCTTCACTCAAGCGCTGCAACAGGTCATCAACCGCCATGACATCCTCAGGACCTCGCTGGTCTGGGAAGGCCTCGATGAGCCGATGCAGGTGGTGTGGCGCCAGGCCCGGCTGGTGAGCGAAGCGTTCGAACCGGACCCGCAGGCCGGTGACATCGCCGCGCAGTTGCATGAGCATTTCGATGCCCGGCATTACCGGCTCGATGTGCGTCAGGCGCCGATGTTGCGCGTGGCCTTCGCCGAAGACGTGGTCCAGCAGCGTTGGGTGGCGATGCTGTTGTTCCATCACATGGCGCTCGACCACACGGCGCTGGAAGTGGTGCAGCAGGAAATGCAGGCGTATTTGCTCGGCGAGGCCCGGCAGTTGGGCGTGGCGATGCCGTATCGCAACTATGTGGCGCAGGCCCGCCTGGGTGTCAGCCGTGAGGAACACGAAGGGTTTTTTCGCGAGATGCTCGGCGATATCGACGAGCCGACACTGCCGTTTGGTCACCAGGATGTGCAGGGCGACGGCACCGGCATCGAGGAAGCGAAGCTGACGATGGACGCCGGGTTGAACCGGCGCCTGCGAGCGCAGGCACGCTTGCTGGGGGTGAGCGCGGCGAGCGTGGTGCACCTGGCCTGGGCGCAGGTTTTGGGCCGCGTCTGCGGTCGCGATGAAGTGGTGTTCGGTACGGTGCTGTTGGGCCGGATGCAGGCGGGCGAGGGCGCTGATCGTGCCTTGGGCATGTTCATCAACACCCTGCCATTGCGCGTCAGTCTGGGCGGGCTAGGTGCGCGTGCCGGGGTGATGGCGACTCATCAACGCCTGACCGGGCTGTTGGGCCACGAACACGCCTCGCTGGCCTTGGCCCAGCGTTGCAGTGGGGTGGCCGCGCCGACGCCGCTGTTCAGTGCCTTGCTCAATTACCGCCACAGCGCCACCGACGTCACCGCGCAAATGCGCACGGCGTGGCAAGGCATTGAAGTGCTCGGCGGCGAAGAGCGCACCAACTACCCATTGGCGCTGGCGGTGGACGATGAAGGCAGCGGTTTCGGTCTGGCCGTCCAGGCTGTGGCCGGGATCGATGCGCAACGCATCGGCGCCTACATGCAGACGGCGCTCGACAGTCTGGTCAGCGCCCTGGAGCAGGCGCCGCAGACGCCACTCTACGAACTCGATATTGTCTCGGCCGCCGAACGTCGGCTCATGCTCGACACCTGGAATGCCACCGAGGTGGCGTACCCGCAAACGCAGACAATCCAGCAGTTGTTCCAGGCCTGGGTCGAGGCGTCTCCCGACGCGGTCGCCCTGGTGTTCGGTGATCAACAGTTGAGCTATGCCGAGTTGAACCGCCAGGCCAACCAGGTCGCCCATGAGCTGCTGGCCCGTGGCATCCGGCCGGATGATCGGGTGGCGCTCTGCGTCGAACGTGGCTTCGACATGCTGGTCGGCTTGCTGGGGATTTTGAAGTCGGGCGCCGCGTATGTCCCACTGGACCCGGCTTACCCCATCGATCGCCTGAGCTACATGCTGGATGACAGTGCGCCAGTGGCGTTGCTGGTACACACCGGCACTCGCGAATTGCTGGCTGATGCCGCGATCCCGGTTATTGATTTGTCCAGCGCGGTCTGGCGGGCCCGATCTTCAACCAATCCGCAGGTGCCGGGCTTGACCTCGGCGCACCTTGCCTACGTGATCTATACCTCGGGCTCGACCGGCAAACCGAAAGGCGTGATGGTCGAGCACCGCAGCGTGGTCAACCTGTTGGGCGCAATGCGCGACATGCTCGGCATGCTGTCCAGCGACCGGATGCTGGCGTTGACGACCCTAGGTTTTGATATCGCCGGCCTTGAGTTGTACCTGCCGCTGATCTGCGGCGCCCGTGTTGTGCTGGTCTCCCGGGATCAGGGGCGCGACGGCGCATTGCTCGCCGGGGTGATTGCCGCTAGCGGTGCCACTGTCGCCCAGGCCACCCCGGCAAGTTGGCGCATGCTGCTCGAATCGGGCTGGCAAGGTGCGCCGGCGCTGACTGCACTGTGCGGCGGCGAAGCCTTGCCGGCCGATCTCGCCGTGCGCATCGCCGGCCAGGTCAAGACCTTGTTCAACGTCTACGGCCCGACCGAAACCACGATCTGGTCCTCGGCCACGCCTGTGGGTGTTCAGGTGACCGGCACCAGCCAGGTCTGCATCGGTCGGCCAATTGCCAATACCCGGTTCTACTTGCTCGACGTGCACGGCAAACCTGCGCCCATCGGCGTCGCCGGGGAAATTTACATCGGTGGCGCGGGCGTCGCTCGCGGTTATATGAACCGCCGTGACCTCACGGAAGAACGCTTCCTGAGCGATCCTTTCAGCACGCAACCCGAGGCGCGGATGTACCGCACGGGCGACATTGCCCGCTACCTGCCTGATGGCACGCTCGACTATCTGGGCCGTAACGATGGCCAGGTGAAGATCCGCGGTTTGCGCATTGAACTGGGTGAAATCGAAGTCGTCCTTGGCGCCTGCCAAGGCGTGGCTGAGGCCGTGGTGATTGTGCGCGAAGACCGTCCCGGCGAGCAGCGGCTGGTGGCGTATTACCGGGCGCAAGCCGGGCACGATGCCTTGCCGGTGGAAACACTGCGCGGGTTGATGCTTGCTCAACTGCCGGAATACATGGTGCCTGTGGCGTACGTAATGCTGGACGCGATGCCGCAGACGCCCAACGGCAAACTCGACCGCAAGGCCCTGGCGGCACCGGAGTCGGGCGCAATGAATGCCTATGGCTATGAAGCGCCGCAAGGAGAGATCGAATCGGTGTTGGTGCAGATCTGGCAAGACTTGCTGGGTCTGGAGCAAGTCGGGCGGCATGACCGGTTCTTCGAACTGGGCGGCCATTCGCTGCTGGCGATGCGGCTTATCTCACAGGTCCGCCTGCGCCTCGGTGTGGAGTTGGCGCTTGGTGAACTGTTTACCCATTCGCAACTAAACGAGTTGGCGCAAGCCGTGGCGCGCTCGGTGGGCAGCACGTTGCCGGAGATGGTGCCGGTGAACCGCGACGAGCCGTTGCCGCTGTCCTTTGCGCAGCAACGCTTGCTGTTTCTGGCGCGGATCGAAGGCGCCAGCGAGGCCTACCATTTGCCGGCCGGCCTGCGCCTGAGCGGCGATCTGGACCGCAACGCACTGCGCCGCGCACTGGACCGGATCGTCGCCCGTCACGAGGCGCTGCGTACGGGTTTCGTGCAGGTTCCGGAGCAGCCAGTGCTGCAACGTATCGCTGCCGAGGATGTCGGTTTTGCCCTGGCGCAGATTGACCTTTCCGGTCATGCCGAGGTGCAGCGCGAACTCAAGACTCTGGTCGCACAGGAAGCGGCCGAACCGTTCGACATCGAGCACGGCCCGTTGATTCGGGGTCGCCTGATCCACTTGGGTGAGCGTGAACATGTGCTGTTGGTGACGATGCATCACATTGTCTCGGATGGTTGGTCGATGGGCGTGCTGACCGGGAGCTGGTTGCGCTGTACGAGGCGTATCGCTGCGGACAGGACGACCCACTGCCGCCGCTGCCGATCCAGTACGCCGACTATGCCGCGTGGCAACGTCGCTGGCTCGTCGGCGAAGTGCTGAAGACCCAGGGCGATTACTGGAAAACCGCACTGGCCGATGCGCCGGCGCTGCTGATGCTGCCCGCCGACCATCCACGGCCCGCTCGGCAGGACTATGCCGGCGCCACGCTGCCGGTGGCGTTCGATCCCGCGCTGACGGCGGACCTCAAGGCGCTGAGTCAGCGTCACGGCACCACGTTGTACATGACGATGCTGGCCGGCTGGGCGGCGGTGCTCGGACGTCTTTCGGGGCAGGACAAGGTTGTCATCGGTTCGCCGGTGGCCAACCGTATGCGTGTCGAGGTCGAAGGGCTGATCGGGTTCTTCGTCAACACCCTGGCCTTGCCGATTGATGTCTCGGGTGAACCGAACATTGAAACGCTGCTGCAACGGGTCAAGGCCCAGACGCTGGGAGCGCAGGCGCATCAGGACTTGCCGTTCGAACAGGTCGTCGAGCTGGTCAAACCGGTGCGCAGCTTGTCCCATAGTGCGGTCTTCCAGGCGATGCTGTCGTGGCAGAACACCGAAAGCGTCGAGCTGGCGTTGGGCGACCTGAAGCTTGAAGGGCTGGGCGCTGCGAGCCGCACGTCGAAGTTCGATGTGTCGCTTGATTTGGGCGAAATCGACGGTCGTATTCAGGGTTCGCTGGAATTTGCCACGGCGTTGTTCGACGCGGCGACGATGCAACGTTACCTCGGTTACCTGGAGCGGATGCTGCGGGCGATGGTGGCGGACACGGGCAGGGCGGTGAGTTCGATTGCGCTGCTGGGCGATGCCGAGCTTCAGCAACTGGTCGGGTTCAATGCCACTGAGGCGGATTATCCGTTGGCGCAGACGATTCACGGGTTGTTTGAAGCGCAGGTTGAGCGCACGCCGGATGCCTTGGCGGTGCTGCATGGCGGGCGGCGCTTGAGTTATCGCGAGCTGAATGTGCAGGCTAACCGGTTGGCGCATTATCTGCGCGGGCAGGGTGTGCGGCCGGATTCGCGGGTGGCGATTTGTGTTGAACGTGGCCTCGATATGGTGGTCGGGTTGTTGGCGATTCTTAAGGCGGGTGGTGGTTACGTGCCGCTGGATCCGGCTTATCCGCTGGACCGGATTGCCTACATGCTGGAGGACAGCGCGCCGGCCGTGGTATTGGCGCACTCGGTAACACTTGGGTTGCTGAGCAACGCGTCGATGCCGGTGATCGACCTGGATAGCGGGCTCTGGCAGGACGAATCTGTCTCCAATCCGCACGTCTCGGACCTGGCGTCGGCGCATTTGGCTTACGTGATCTACACCTCCGGTTCCACTGGTTTACCCAAAGGCGTGATGATCGAACACCGCAACACGGTGAACTTCCTGACCTGGGCGCATCGTTCATTCGATCAGGCCACGTTGGCCAAAACCCTGTTCTCGACTTCGCTGAACTTCGATTTGGCGGTCTACGAGTGCTTCGCGCCACTGACTTGCGGCGCCAGCATCGAGATCGTGACCAATGTGCTGGAACTGCAACAGGGCGAGCACGACATCACCTTAATCAACACCGTACCGTCGGCGCTCAAGGCGTTGCTGGAGTCCGGCGGACTGAGCAAAGGTGTGCACACGGTCAACGTCGCCGGGGAAGCGCTCAAGCGCAGTCTGGTGGAAACGCTGTTCGAACAAACCAGTGTCAAACGCCTGTGCAACCTCTACGGTCCGTCAGAAACCACGACCTACTCAAGCTGGGTGTCGATGGCCCGCGAAGACGGCTTCGCGGCACACATAGGTAAACCCGTCGCCAACACCCAGTTCTACTTGCTGGATGACCACGGACAACCCGTGTCGCTGGGCGTCGCCGGTGAAATCTACATCGGCGGCGCCGGCGTGGCACGGGGTTACCTGAACCGTGACGACCTCACCGCCGAACGCTTCCTCGCCGATCCATTCAGTACGCGACAAAACGCCCGGATGTACAAAACCGGCGACCTCGGCCGCTACCTCCCGGACGGCAACATCGAATACCTCGGCCGCAATGACGACCAGGTAAAAATACGTGGCTTCCGCATCGAACTGGGCGAGATCGAAACCAAACTCGCCTGCCACGACGCCGTGAAAGAAACCGTGGTGCTGGCCCGCGAAGACGTACCCGGCGAGAAACGCCTGGTCGCCTACTACACGTCGCAGACATCGCCGGATACCGGCAGCCTGCGGGCGCACCTGCAAGCGCATTTGCCGGAGTACATGGTGCCGGCGGCCTACGTGCGACTCGACGTGTTGCCGCTGACCCCCAACGGCAAACTCGACCGCAAAGCCCTGGCAGCACCGGACAGCGAGGCCTATGCCACGCGCCTTTACGAGGCACCCGTGGGTGACGTCGAGATCAGGCTGGCCTTGCTCTGGGCCGAGTTGCTGAAGGTCGAACGGGTCGGCCGCCACGATCATTTCTTCGAACTCGGCGGGCATTCACTGTTGGCGGTCAGCCTGATCGAGCGCATGCGCAAGGAGAGCATGGAAGCCGATGTCCGCGTGCTGTTCGGTCAGCCGACGCTGGCGTTGGTCGCTGCGGCCGTGGGGCAGGTGCAACGGGTCGAGGTGCCCCTGAGCAAGATCCCGGCGCTCACGCGCAAACGCAGTATCTGAGTCACCTGCAGTGGCAATCCGATGGCGCTCGCCCATCGGATTGCGCCGATCCTGAGCATCCCGACTGATCCCCTTCAGGGCTTGTCCCTGCTTCCCATGACAGACATCACCCGCCGAATGTTCTAATTTTTTCAACCTGTAAGGGGCGTCATTCCTGCCTCTGACCAGCTATCGATTTTGAACATGACGATGCCTTCACCGCCCTGACCCATACGCCGCCATCGGCCCTTGATACGCAGCCGATTCCCGCGTTCAGGCGTCACGCCGTATCTGAAAACCACATTTTTTGTCGTCAACCACTCCGAATTTAAAAGCAGGTTCTTCGATGCAATTCAGCGATTTGATGGCCGTTCTTTCCAAGCACCCGATCCGTCTGCAACTGGATGACGACAACCTGGTGATCCTGGGTGACGACGAAGGACTGGACAGTGCGCTGTGGGACAGTCTGGCGGTCCACAAGAATGAATTGCTCGACCTGGTGGAAAGAAACGGCGGTGACTGGCTGAGTCCGGCATACCGCATCACCCCGGACATGCTGCCCCTGGCAAGCCTCACGCAGGAAGAGATTGATCGGGTGGTCGACAGCGTGCCCGGCGGCGCCGGCAATGTGCAGGACATCTACCCGCTGGCGCCGCTGCAAGAAGGCATTCTGTACCATCACCTCGCGGCGCAGCGGGGCGATCCCTACGTCTTGCATGCCCTGTTCGGCGCCGAGCAACGGGCACGGCTCGATGACTTCACCCAGGCGCTGCAAGGGGTGATTGATCGCCACGATATCCTGCGCACCGGCGTGGTCTGGGAAGGGCTGGATGAACCGGTGCAAGTGGTTTGGCGCGAAGCAACGCTGACCCTGGAAGAGATCGTCCTCGACCCGGCTGCCGGGAACATCCAGGGGCAGTTGCAGCAACGCTTCGACACCCGGCATCACCGTTTGGATGTGCGGCAGGCGCCGCTGCTGCGGCTGGTCTGCGCGCAAGACCGCGAGAACGACCGTTGGGTGGCAATTCTGTTGTTCCACCACATGGCGCTCGACCATGCGGCGCTGGAGTTGGTGCAGCACGAAATGCAGGCGTTCCTGCTTGGCCAGGCGCACGCCTTGCCCGACGCGGTGCCTTACCGCAATTACGTGGCACAGGTGCGACTGGGCGTCAGCGGCGACGCCCATGAGGCGTTTTTCCGCGAAATGTTGAGCGACATCGATGAGCCGACGCTGCCATTCGGTTTTGCCGAGGTGCCGGAGCGCGAACCGGCTATTGAGGAAGTGAATCTGCCGGTCGCGGCGTCGCTGAGCCGTCGACTGCGGGCTCAGGCCCGGCAGTTGGGCGTGAGCGCCGCGAGCCTGCATCACTTGGCCTGGGCCCGAGTGATCGGTGCTGTGTCGGGCAAGCAGGACGTGGTATTCGGCACCGTGCTGATGGGCCGGATGCAGGGCGGCGACGGTTCCGATCGTGCGTTGGGTATGTTCATCAACACCTTGCCGCTGCGGGTCAATCTGGCCGCGCAGAGCGTGCGCGACGGGGTAAAAGCCACCCATGCCGGCCTGACCGCGTTGCTCGGTCATGAGCATGCTTCGCTGGCATTGGCCCAGCGTTGCAGCGGTGTGCCGGCCCCCACGCCGTTGTTTGGTTCACTGCTCAATTACCGACACAACGGCACGGCGCAGGTCGCGTCGGCTCAAGCACTTGAAGCATGGGCAGGTTTGCAGGCGTTGGGCGGTGCAGAACGCACCAACTATCCGCTGACCTTGTCGGTGGATGACTTGGGCGAAGACTTCAGCCTGAGCGTGCTGGCCTTGTCCGGGATTGGTGCGCAGCGTGTCGGCGACTACATGTCGATGGCGCTTGAAGGGGTGGTCCGGGCCTTGGAGCAAGCACCGGATATGCCGTTGCACCAGCTTGCTATCTTGCCGAGTGCCGAGCGTCAGCAAGTGGTGGTGGATTTCAATGCGACGTCCCGGAGCTATCCGCAGGACAAAACTGTTCATGGGTTGTTTGAGGCTCAGGTTCGGGACTGCCCAGAGGCTACGGCGGTGGTACACGGCGCGCAAAGCCTGACTTATCGGGAACTCAATGCCAGGGCTAACGGCTTGGTTCATCACTTGGTTGGCCTCGGTGTACAACCGGGCGACCGGGTGGCGATTCTGTTGGAGCGTTCGCTTGAATTGCTGATCAGTCAGTTGGCGGTTCTGAAATGTGCGGCGGTTTACGTGCCGCTGGATGCCAGTGCGCCGGTTGAACGCCAGCAGTTTATGGTGCAGGACAGCGGGGCGCAGGTGCTGCTGACGTTGAGTGCATCTGCTGCGCCTGAAGGTGTCCGGCGCGTGGATCTGGATAGCGTGGACTTGGGCTCTGAACTGGCCCATGACCTGAATTTGCTGCAATCCGCCGAGTCGGTCGCCTACCTGATGTACACCTCGGGTTCGACCGGGACACCGAAAGGTGTGTTGGTCCCGCATCGGGCGATCAGCCGATTGGTGATCAACAACGGTTACGCCTCGTTCAACGCGCAGGACCGAGTCGCTTTCGCGTCAAACCCGGCCTTCGACGCCAGCACCCTCGACGTTTGGGCGCCGTTGCTCAATGGCGGTTGCGTGGTGGTGGTTGAACAGGACGTGTTGCTGTCGCAAGAACGCTTTAAAACCCTGCTGCTTGAGCAATCGGTCAGCGTGTTGTGGATGACGGCAGGGCTGTTTCACCAGTACGCCGCTGGTTTGATGGACGTGTTTGGTCAGTTGCGTTATCTGATTGTCGGCGGTGACGTACTTGATCCAGCAGTGATCCGTCGGGTGCTGAAGGACGGTGCGCCGCAGTACCTGCTCAACGGCTACGGCCCGACGGAAGCCACGACTTTCACCGCGACGTTTGAGATCAAGTCAGTCGGCGCGGGCAGCGTCCCTATCGGTCGTCCGATCGGTAATACAAAAGTCTATGTACTCGATGCCTATCAGCAACCCGTACCGCTGGGCGTAGCGGGCGAGCTGTACATCGGCGGCGACGGCGTGGCCAAAGGGTATTTGAACCGGCCCGAGCTGACCGCCGAGAAGTTTGTCGTCGACCCGTTCACTAACGATGCATTGCTCTATCGCACCGGTGACCTCGGCCGGTGGCTGGTGGACGGCAATATTGAGTACCTGGGGCGCAACGACGACCAGGTGAAAATCCGCGGTTTCCGCATCGAACTCGGCGAGATCGAAGCGCGTCTGGGCCAGTGTGCCGGCGTGCAAGACGCCGTGGTGCTGGCGCGGCAGGACGAATCTGGTCCAAGACGTCTGGTCGGTTATGTTATCGCTCAGCCGGACGTCACGCTGTCGGTACAAGACCTGCGGGCCGAACTGGCCGCGTCACTGGCCGAGTACATGGTCCCAAGCGCCTTCGTGGTGCTGGAAACTTTCCCACTGACCACCAACGGCAAACTCGACCGCCGCGCACTGCCAGCTCCGGACGCCGAAGCCTACGCCAGCCGCGGGTACGAAGCACCGCAGGGCGAAGTCGAGGAAACCCTGGCGCAGCTCTGGGCCGAGGTGTTGAAGGTTGACCGAGTGGGTCGCCACGACCATTTCTTCGAACTGGGCGGCCATTCTCTATTGGCGGTCACCCTGATCGAACGGATGCGCCAGGCTGATCTGAGCGCCGACGTCCGCGTCCTGTTCAGCCAGCCAACCCTCGCCGCGCTGGCCGCCGCTGTCGGTAGCGGTAAAGAGATCATCGTCCCGGAAAACCTGATTGCGTTGGACTGCGAACACATCACCCCAGCGATGCTACCGCTGGCGTCACTGACCCAAGACGCCATCGACCGCATCATCGCCACTGTCCCCGGCGGCGCCCGCAACGTCCAGGACATCTACCCGCTGGCGCCGTTGCAGGAAGGCATCCTCTATCACCATTTGGCCGCCGAGCAGGGCGATCCGTACGTCTTGCAATCGCAGTTCGCCTTCGACAACCGCGAGCGCCTTGACGCTTTCACCCAGGCGCTGCAAGTGGTGATTGATCGCCACGACATTCTGCGAACCGGGGTTGTCTGGGATGGGCTGGAATCACCTGCCCAAGTGGTCTGGCGCAAGGCGACATTGCACCTTGAACAGCTCGATCTCGACCCGGCTGCCGGCGATGCGGTGACGCAACTGAGCCAGCGCTTCGACCCGCGGCATCACCGACTGGATGTCAGCCAGGCGCCGATGATGCGCCTGGCCTACGCGCAGGACGACAGCCAGCAACGGCTGGTCGCGACGCTGTTGTTCCACCACATGGCGCTGGACCATACCGCCATGGAAGTGGTGCAGCACGAGATGCAGGCGTACTTGCTGGGCGAGGCCGCTCAACTCACCGACGCGGTGCCGTATCGCAACTATGTAGCGCAGGCACGCCTGGGCGTCAGTCGCGAGGAACACGAAGGGTTTTTCCGCGAGATGCTCGGCGATATCGACGAGCCGACGCTGCCGTTCGGTTTAGAGGATGTGCAGGGCGACGGGCGCGACATTGAAGAACACACCCGGCCCGTCGAGGCGGCGCTTGACCTGCGTCTGCGGGCTCAGGCACGGCAGCTCGGCGTGAGTGCCGCGAGCCTGGTGCACCTGGCCTGGGCGCAAGTGCTGGGCAAGGTGTCGGGCAAACAGGATGTGGTATTCGGCACGGTGTTGATGGGCCGGATGCAGGGCGGCGAGGGCGCCGACCGAGCGCTGGGAATGTTCATCAACACCTTGCCACTGCGAGTCGATGTTGGCACCCAAGGCGTCAAGGCCGGGGTCAAGGCGACCCATGCGCGGCTGACCGCATTGCTGGGGCACGAACACGCATCCCTGGCGTTGGCGCAACGCTGCAGCGGGGTGACGGCGCCGACGCCATTGTTCAGTGCGTTGCTCAACTATCGCCACAGCGCGACCGGCGTTGCTTCGGCGCAAGCGCTGGATGCATGGCGCGGTATTGCGGTTCTGAGTGGCGAAGAAAGGACCAATTACCCGTTGACCTTGAACGTCGATGACCTGGGCAACGGTTTTAACCTGACGGTGCTGGTTGCCCCCAAGATCGGGGCGCAGAGGGTTTGCGCTTATATGCATTCAGCGCTGGAAAATTTGGTATTGGCACTGGAGCAGACGCCTCAGGCGTCGTTGTATCGGTTACCGGTGCTGCCGGTGGCTGAGCGTGAACAGTTGTTGGTGACGTTTAATGCCACGGACGCGGATTACCCGTTGGCGCAGACGATTCACGGGTTGTTTGAGGCTCAGGTGGAAAGCACGCCGGATGCCGTGGCGGTACTGCATGGTGAGCAACGCTTGAGTTATCGCGAGTTGAATGAGAAGGCCAACCGGTTGGCGCATTACCTGCGCGGGCAGGGTGTTCGGCCGGATTCGCGGGTGGCGATTTGTGTTGAACGTGGGCTCGATATGGTGGTCGGGTTGCTGGCGATTCTGAAGGCGGGCGGTGGTTATGTGCCGCTCGATCCGGCTTATCCGCTGGATCGGATTGCCTACATGTTGGAGGACAGCGCACCGGCCGTGGTGTTGGCCCAAGCAACCACTCGGGGTTTGCTGGCCGGGGCTTTGATGCCGGTAATCGATCTCGACTGTGGGCTTTGGCAGGACGAACCCGTCGCCAATCCAGAGATTGCAGACCTGACGTCCTCGCACTTGGCCTACGTGATTTACACCTCGGGTTCGACCGGTTTACCCAAAGGCGTGATGATCGAACACCGCAACACCGTGAATTTCCTGACCTGGGCGCATCGTTCGTTTGACGACGAAACCTTGGCTAAAACCCTGTTCTCGACTTCGCTGAACTTCGATTTGGCAGTCTACGAGTGCTTCGCACCGCTAACCTCAGGCGGCAGCATCGATGTCGTGACTAATGTGCTGGAACTTCAGCAGGGCGAGCACGACGTTACGTTGATCAACACCGTGCCGTCGGCGCTCAAGGCTTTGCTGGAGTCTGGCGGACTGAGCGACAACGTGCACACGGTCAACGTCGCGGGGGAAGCGCTCAAACGCAGTCTCGTCGAAAACCTCTTCGAACAGACCAATGTCAAACGCCTGTGTAACCTCTACGGTCCGTCAGAAACCACCACCTACTCAAGTTGGGTGTCGATGGCCCGCGAAGACGGTTTCGCCGCCCACATCGGCAAACCCGTCGCCAACACCCAGTTCTACTTGCTGGATGACCACGGCCAACCCGTGCCATTGGGCGTCGCAGGCGAAATCTACATCGGCGGCGCCGGCGTGGCTCGCGGTTATCTGAACCGCGATGAGCTGACTGCCGAACGCTTCCTCACCGACCCGTTCAGCACCGCACCCAACGCCCGGATGTACAAAACCGGCGACCTGGGGCGCTACCTCCCGGACGGTAATATTGAATACCTGGGCCGCAACGACGACCAAGTGAAAATCCGCGGTTTCCGCATCGAACTGGGCGAAATCGAAGCCAAACTCGCCCAGCATCAGGACATCAAAGAAACCGCCGTCCTCGCTCGCGAAGACCTCCCCGGAGAAAAACGCCTCGTTGCCTACTACACCGCACCACAACCCCTCGACATCGACGCCCTGGGCCGTCATCTGCAAACCCAACTCCCGGACTACATGATCCCGGCCGCCTACGTGCATCTCGACGCCTTGCCGCTCACCCCCAACGGCAAACTCGACCGTAAAGCACTGCCGGCTCCGGGCCTCGATTCGGTCATCACCCGAAGCTACGAAGCCCCACAAGGTGACGTCGAAATCGCCCTCGCACAGATCTGGCAAGACCTGCTCGGCCTGCCGCACGTCGGCCGTCACGACCACTTCTTCGAACTCGGCGGCCATTCGCTGCTGGCCGTCAGCCTGATCGGGCGGATGCGCCAGCTCGGTTTGTCGGCGGACATCCGCGTCCTGTTCGGCCAGCCCACCCTGGCGGCGCTGGCGGCTGCGGTCGGTGGTGACACTGAAATCGTGGTGCCCACCAACAACATCCTGCTGGGTTGTACCCACATCACCCCGGACATGCTGTCGCTGGTCAAACTCGACCAGCCGGCCATCGACCGCATCGTGGCGACGGTCTCCGGCGGTGCGCGCAACGTGCAGGACATTTACCCATTGGCGCCGCTGCAAGAAGGCATTCTTTATCACCACATTGCCGCAGAACAGGGCGACCCCTATGTACTGAAGGCGACGTTCACCGTCGCTGATCGCGAGCGTCTGGAAGCCTTCGCCCAGGCCCTGCAAGGCGTCATCGATCGCCATGACATCCTGCGCACTTCAGTCGTGTGGCAGGGGCTGGACGAGCCGGTGCAGGTGGTTTGGCGCAAAGCGCAACTGGCCGTCGAGGAAGTCACACTCGACGCCACCGAGGGCGAGATCGCCGACCGCTTGCGCGAGCAATTCGACAGCCTGCATTACCGTCTCGACATGCAACAGGCGCCGTTGATGCGCATCGCGTTCAGCCACGACGCGCCGAACCAGCGCTGGGTCGCCATGCTGTTGTTTCACCACATGGCCCTCGATCACGTGGCCCTGGAAGTGGTGCAACAGGAAATGCAGGCGCACCTGCTCGGTCAGGCCGACGCGTTGGCCGAAGCGGTGCCGTATCGCAATTACGTGGCGCACGCGCAACTGGGCGTCAGCCGCGAGGAACACGAAGGATTTTTCCGCGAAATGCTCGCTGACGTAGACGAGCCAACCTTGCCGTTCGGCCTGCAGGATGTACGCGGCGATGGCAGTGACATAGAAGAAGCGGCGCAGGATATCAGCGCTGACCTGAGTCGCCGTCTGCGGGCGCAAGCACGTCAGTTGGGTGTCAGCGCCGCGAGCCTGCACCATTTGGCCTGGGCCCAGGTGCTGGGCCGGGTGTCGGGGCGTGATGATGTGGTATTCGGCACGGTGTTGATGGGCCGGATGCAGGGCGGCGAAGGTGCCGAACGGGCATTGGGGATGTTCATCAACACCTTGCCGCTGCGCGTGAACCTCGGCGGGTTGGGCGTGCGTGACGGTGTAAAAGCCACCCACGTCCGGTTGACCGGGTTGCTCGGACACGAACATGCCTCGCTGGCATTGGCCCAGCGTTGCAGCGGGGTGGTCGCGCCGTTGCCGTTGTTCAGCGCCTTGCTCAACTATCGGCACAGCGCTGCGCATGTCGCATCGGATGAGGCCCTGAAAGCCTGGGAAGGGATTGAAACCCTCAGCAACGAAGAACGCACCAACTACCCGCTGACGCTGTCGGTGGACGATTTGGGTGAAGGCTTCCGCTTGACGGCGCTGGCCATGCCGCAGATCGGTGCCCAACGTATTTGCGCTTATATGGACACGGCGCTGGCGCATCTGGTCGAGTCGCTGGAGCAAGCGCCGCAGACGCCGCTGCACAGCCTGGCGATCCTGCCGCCCGCCGAGCGCCAGCAACTGCTGGTGGACTTCAACGCGACAACCCGCAGCTATCCGCAGGACAAAACCGTTCATGCGCTGTTCGAAGCGCAGGTTGTGGCTCAACCACAGGCAACGGCGGCCATCCACGATGGGCAACGCCTGACTTACCGCCAACTCAACAATAAAGCCAACCAACTGGCCCGGCACCTGCTGAGCCTCGGTGTTCAACCGGGCGACCGCGTGGCGATCCTGCTGGAGCGTTCGCTGGAGTTGTTGATCAGCCAGTTGGCGATCCTCAAGTGCGCGGCGGTCTACGTGCCGCTGGACATCAGCGCGCCCGCCGAACGCCAGCACTTTATGCTGCAGGACAGCGGGGCGCAGGTGCTGCTGACACTGAGCACGACAACGCTGCCCGAAGACGCACAGCGCGTCGATCTGGACGCGCTGATGCTCGATAGCCTGGTCACCGCTGATCCACAACTGTCGCAGTCGAGCGAGACGCCGGCCTACATCATGTACACCTCGGGCTCGACCGGCACACCGAAAGGCGTGTTGGTCCCGCACCGGGCGATCAACCGATTGGTGATCAACAACGGCTACGCCGAATTCAATGCCCAGGATCGCGTGGCGTTCGCCTCGAACCCGGCGTTCGACGCCAGCACCCTCGACGTCTGGGCGCCGCTGCTCAATGGCGGTTGCGTGGTCGTGGTTGAGCAGGACGTGCTGCTGTCGCAAGAAGGCTTCAAAACGCTGCTGGTTGAGCAATCGGTCAGCGTGTTGTGGATGACGGCGGGGCTATTCCATCAGTACGCCGCCGGTTTGATGAGCGTGTTCGGCCAGTTGCGCTACCTGATCGTCGGCGGCGATGTGCTGGATCCGGCAGTGATTCGCCGGGTGCTGAAAGAAGGCGCGCCGCAGCATTTGCTCAACGGTTACGGCCCGACGGAAGCGACCACGTTCTCGGCAACCTATGAAATCAAAACGGCAGGCGACGGCAGCATCCCGATTGGTCGCCCGATCGCCAATACCCGGCTCTACCTGTTGGATCAACAGGGACACCCGGTGCCCATCGGTGTGGCGGGGGAGTTGTACATTGGTGGCGACGGCCTGGCCAAAGGGTATTTGAACCGGCCTGAATTGACAGCCGAGAAGTTTGTCGTAGACCCATTCAGTGAAGATGCTGTGCTCTATCGAACCGGCGACCTCGGTCGTTGGTTGGCGGACGGCAACATCGAATACCTCGGTCGCAACGACGACCAGGTGAAAATCCGTGGTTTCCGCATCGAACTCGGCGAGATCGAGGCGCATTTGGGTCAATGCGCGGGCGTGCAAGACGCCGTGGTACTGGCGCGTCAGGACGAATCCGGGCCGAAACGCCTGGTCGGTTATGTCATCGCCCAGCCGGACGTCACCTTGTCAGCCCAGGATCTGCGCGCCGAACTGGCCGCTTCACTGGTCGAATACATGGTCCCGAGTGCCTTTGTGGTGCTGGAAACTTTCCCGCTGACCGCCAACGGCAAGCTCGACCGTCGGGCGCTGCCAGCCCCGGACGCCGAGGCCTACGCCAGCCGCGAGTACGAAGCGCCGCAGGGCGAAATCGAAGAAACCCTGGCGCAGCTCTGGGCCGAGGTGCTCAAAGTCGAGCGTGTCGGCCGCCATGACCACTTTTTCGAACTGGGCGGCCATTCACTGCTGGCCGTCACCCTGATCGAACGGATGCGCCAGGCCGATTTAAGCGCGGACGTGCGCGTCCTGTTCAGCCAACCGACCCTGGCCGCACTGGCCGCCGCGGTCGGTAGCGGCAAAGAGATCATTGTCCCGGAAAACCTGATTCCGGACCATTGCCAACACATCACCCCAGCCATGCTGCCACTGGCGGCACTGACCCAGGACACCCTCGACCGGATCATCGCTACCGTTTCTGGCGGCGCCCGCAACGTGCAGGATATCTACCCGCTGGCGCCGTTGCAGGAAGGCATCCTCTATCACCATTTGGCCGCCGAGCAGGGCGACCCGTACGTGCTGCAAACCCAGTTCGCCTTCGACAGCCGCGAACGCCTCGACGGGTTCGTCCAGGCCTTGCAGGTGGTGATCGGTCGCCACGACATTTTGCGCACCTGCGTAGTGTGGGAAGGACTCGACGAGCCCATTCAAGTGGTCTGGCGCGAGGTGTTGCTGGAGCCGGAACACATCGAACTCGACCCCGCCGCCGGTGATATCGCCACGCAGATGGGCACCCGTTTCGACGCGCGGCATTACCGCCTCGACCTGCGCCACGCACCGTTGTTGCACCTGGCTTATGCCCACGACGCGGCGCAAAACCGTTGGGTCGCGACGCTGTTGTTCCACCACATGGCACTCGACCACACCGCGCTGGAGGTGATGCAGCACGAAATGCAACTGCACCTGCTGGGCCGGAATGAGCAGTTGGGCGAAGCGATGCCGTACCGCAACTATGTGGCGCAGGCACGCCTCGGTTTGAGTGCCGACGATCACGAGGCATTTTTCCGTGAAATGCTCAGTGATGTCGACGAACCGACCCTGCCATTCGGCCTGCAAGATGTGCAGGGCGACGGGCATGGCATCGATGAGACCCGACAACCTGTGGATCTCGCACTGTCCAAGCGCCTGCGGGCTCAGGCGCGTCAGTTGGGTGTGAGCGCCGCCAGCCTGGTGCATTTGGCCTGGGCGCAGGTGCTGGGCAAGGTTTCCGGCAAACAGGACGTGGTCTTTGGCACGGTGCTGCTGGGTCGCCTGCAGGCCGGCGAGGGTGCCGACCGCGCCTTGGGCATGTTCATCAACACTTTGCCGTTGCGCGTGGATGTCGGCACCCAAGGCGTGCGGGCCGGTGTCAAAGCCACCCATGCGCGACTCACGGCGTTGCTGGGTCACGAACATGCGTCCCTGGCGCTGGCGCAACGTTGCAGCGGTGTTACCGCACCGACGCCGTTGTTCAGCGCCTTGCTCAACTACCGGCACAGCGCCGGGGAAGTCACCGAGGAGGCAGTGTCCGCGTGGCAGGGCATCCAGGCGCTGGGTGGTGACGAGCGGACGAATTACCCGTTGACCCTGAACGTGGACGACTTGGGCGAAGGTTTTCACCTCACCGCACTGGTCGCGTCGACCATCGGCGCCGAGCGTATCTGCGCCTACATGCAAGTGGCGCTGGGCAACCTGGTCGCGGCCCTGGAAACCGCACCGCAGACCCCGCTGTACGCGGTCACGATCCTGCCGCCGGCCGAGCGTCAGCAGTTGCTTGAGACCTGGAATAGCACCGAGGCGGTGTACACCCATGACGAACTGATTCACCAACAAGTCGAAGCCCGGGCCACGGCACAACCTGATGCCGTGGCTGTGGTCTTTGAAGACCTGACACTGACCTACAGTGAACTCAACGCCCGTGCCAACCAGATCGCCCATCGTTTGCTGGCACTGGGCGTGCGCCCGGATGATCGGGTGGCGATCTGCGTCGAGCGCAGTCTTGAAATGATCGTCGGCCTGCTGGGCATCCTGAAATCCGGCGCCGGTTATGTGCCGCTGGACCCGGCGTATCCGGCCGAGCGCATTGCCTACATGCTCTACGACAGCCAGCCGGTCGCGCTGGTGACTCAACTGCCGTTGCGCGACAACCTGCCACAAATGGCGCTGCCGACCGTGCTGCTCGACCTGATCGAAGCCAGCCATGAAGCCCCGCCGGCGCAGCACAACCCTGATGTGCCGGACCTGACGTCAGCGCATTTGGCCTACGTGATCTACACCTCCGGTTCGACCGGGCTGCCGAAAGGCGTGATGGTCGAACACCGTAACGTCGCTCGGCTATTCTCGGCGACCCAGCCCTGGTTCGATTTCAACCCGCAAGACGTCTGGGCCTTGTTCCATTCCTTCGCTTTCGACTTCTCGGTCTGGGAAATCTGGGGCGCACTGACTCACGGTGGCCAGTTGCTGGTGGTGCCGCAACTGGTCAGCCGCTCACCGCAATACTGCTTCGCACTGCTGTGCAAGGCCGGGGTGACCATTCTCAACCAGACGCCGAGCGCCTTCCGCCAGTTGATTGCGGCCCAGGGGGACAGCGACCTGAACCATAGCCTGCGTCAGGTGATTTTCGGCGGTGAAACGCTGGAAACCGGGATTCTCAAACCCTGGTATGCCCGCGAAGCCAATGCGCAAACGCAGCTGGTCAACATGTACGGCATCACCGAAACCACGGTGCACGTGACCTACCGTGCACTGGTTGCCGCCGATGCAGAATTGGTCGGCGTCAGCCCGATTGGCGGACGCATTCCCGATTTGCAACTGTACGTGCTGGATGCCCAGCGCGAGCCAGTGCCGGTGGGTGTAATCGGTGAGATGTACGTCGGCGGCGCCGGTGTCGCGCGGGGTTACTTGAACCGCGAAGAACTGACCGCCGAGCGCTTCCTGAACAATCCATTCAGCGGTGACTCGAGTTCGCGGTTGTACCGTACCGGTGACCTCGGTCGCTGGCTGGCGGACGGCAGCATTGAATACCTGGGCCGCAATGATGACCAGGTGAAGATCCGCGGTTTCCGTATCGAGCTGGGGGAAATCCAGGCCAAACTGGCCGCGTGCAGCGGTGTGCGGGAAGCCGTGGTGGTGGCCAGTCAGGACACCGGTGACAAACGCCTGGTGGCCTATGTGATTGCCAAAGAAGGCGAGCAATTGTCTGCCGCAGAACTGCGCGCCGAGCTGTCGGGTTCGCTGGCGGAGTACATGGTCCCCAGCGCCTTCGTGACGCTGACCTCGTTCCCGCTGACCACCAACGGCAAACTGGATCGACGGGCGCTACCGGTGCCGGACCAGTCATCCGTGGTCAGCCGCGAATATGAACCGCCGCAAGGTGAGGTCGAGACGGCGATTGCACAGATTTGGCAAGATTTGCTGCAACTGGAGCAGGTCGGTCGCCACGATCATTTCTTTGAGTTGGGCGGGCACTCGCTGCTGGCCGTGAAGCTGATCGAACGCATGCGCCAGGTCAACCTGGCCGCCGATGTCCGCGTCTTGTTCGGTCAGCCGACATTGGTGGCACTGGCCGCAGCGGTGGGCGGTGGTCGCGAAATCGTGGTGCCGGTCAACGGCATCCCGCAAGGCTGCAGGCGAATCACCCCGGACATGTTGCCGCTGGCCACGTTGAGCCAGGACGAGATCGATCATGTGGTGGCGATGGTCCCCGGTGGCGTGGCCAATGTGCAGGACATCTACGCCTTGGCACCGCTACAGGAAGGGATTTTGTATCACCACCTCGCGGCGGAGAAAGGCGACCCTTACTTGCAATACGCAATGTTCTCGTTCGACAGCCGCGCCCGCCTGGAAGTGTTCGCCAAGGCGCTGCAGGGCGTGGTGTCGCGCCACGATATTCTGCGTACTGGCGTTGCCTGGGAAAACCTCGATGAGCCGGTACAAGTGGTCTGGCGTGAGGCGCAACTGGGCCTGGATGAGATTGTGCTGGACCCGGCAGCGGGCGATATCGTCCAGCAATTGCGCGAACGCCTCGATCCACGGCATTTGCGCCTTGACATTCGCCAGGCGCCGATGATGCGGATCGGCTATGCCGAAGACGCGGCAAACCAGCGCTGGGTCGGCATGTTGCTGTTCCACCACATGGTCGACGACGCGACGTCCCTGGGCGTGCTCACCGCCGAAATCGAAGCGCACATGCTCGGTCAGGCGCAGCAGTTGGCGGCCTCGGTGCCGTATCGCAACTACGTGGCACAGGCTCGGCTCGGCGTGAGCCGCGAGGAACACGAAGTATTCTTCCGCGATATGCTGGGCGATGTGGCCGAACCGACGCTGCCTTTCGGCTTGCAGAATGTGCAAGGCGATGGCCACGACATCGAGGAAGTCCGCCAGGTCGTGGACGCCAGCCTCAGCAAGCGTCTGCGGGCCCAGGCTCGTCAGCTCGGGGTGAGCGCGGCCAGTGTCTGTCACTTGGCCTGGGCGCAGGTGCTGGGCCGGGTGTCGGGTAAGGACGATGTGGTTTTCGGCACCGTGCTGTTGGGACGGATGCAGGGCGGCGAAGGGGCTGATCGTGCGCTGGGCATGTTCATCAACACCTTGCCGCTGCGCGTGAGTGTCGGGGTACAAGGTGTGCGCGCCGGGGTCAAGGCGACCCACGCGCAGTTGACCGCGTTGCTCGGCCACGAACATGCCTCGCTGGTACTGGCGCAGCGCTGCAGCGGTGTGACCGCGCCGACGCCGCTGTTCAGTGCACTGCTCAATTACCGGCATCTGGGGACACAAACCGTGTCCAGTGAAGCCATCGCCGCGTGGGAAGGCATCCAGGCGCTGGACGGTGAAGAACGCACCAACTACCCGCTGACGCTGTCGGTGGATGACTTGGGTGAAGGCTTCAACCTGACCGTCATGGCCCAGGCGCCGATTGGTGCCGAGCGTGTTTGCGGCTACATGCAGTGTGTCCTGGAAAACCTCGTAGAGGCGCTGGAACAGGCCCCGCAAGCAGCGTTGCACGGGTTGAAAATCCTGCCAGCGGCCGAGCGCCTGCAGTTGCTCGATACCTGGAATCGCACCGACAGCACCTACGCCGATGACGCGCTGATCCACGGTCAGTTCGAAGCCCAGGCAGCGGCGCAGCCTGACGCCGTGGCCGTGGTGTATGAAGACCTGACCCTGACCTATGGCGAACTCAACGCCCGGGCGAATCAGCTCGCTCATCAACTGTTGGCCTTGGGCATTCGCCCGGATGACCGGGTGGCGATCTGCGTCGAACGCGGTCTTGAAATGATCGTCGGCCTGCTGGGCATCCTCAAGTCCGGCGCCGGCTATGTGCCGCTGGACCCGGCGTATCCGGCAGAACGCATCGCCTACATGCTGCACGACAGCGCCCCGGTGGCGGTGTTGGCGCAATCCGCGACTCAGCGGCTGCTGGCCCACGTTTCGCTGCCGGTCATTGAACTTGATGGTGGCAGCTGGCAGGACCAATCGATCGCCAACCCGCAAGTCCCTGGCCTTTGCTCCAACCATCTGGCCTACGTGATCTACACCTCGGGCTCGACCGGTCTGCCGAAAGGCGTGATGGTCGAACACCGCAACGTTGCGCGGCTGTTCTCGGCTACTCAGCCCTGGTTCGACTTCGGCCCGAAAGATGTTTGGGCGCTGTTCCATTCCTTCGCGTTCGACTTCTCGGTCTGGGAAATCTGGGGCGCGCTGACCCATGGCGGCCGTTTGCTGGTGGTGCCGCAACTGGTCAGCCGGTCGCCGGCAGACTGCTACGCGCTGCTGTGTCAGGCTGGCGTCACGGTGTTGAACCAGACGCCGAGTGCCTTCCGCCAGTTGATTGCCGCTCAGGGCGAAAGCGACTTGAGCCACCGCCTACGGCAGGTGATTTTTGGTGGGGAAGCGCTGGACACCGGCATCCTGAAACCGTGGTATGCCCGGGCGATAAATGCCCAGGCACAACTGGTCAATATGTACGGCATCACCGAAACCACGGTGCACGTGACCTACCGTGCACTGGACGCGGCTGATGCAGAATTGGTCGGTGTCAGCCCGATTGGCCGGCGCATTCCCGACCTGCAACTGTATGTACTGGATGCCCGGCGCGAGCCGGTGCCGGTGGGGGTGATCGGTGAAATGTACGTCGGCGGCGCCGGTGTGGCGCGGGGTTACTTGAATCGTCCCGAACTGAACAGCGAGCGCTTTATCGCGGACACCTTTAGCGGCCACGTCGGCGCGCGGTTGTACCGCACCGGTGACCTCGGTCGGCGGCTGGCAGACGGCAGCATTGAATACCTGGGACGCAATGACGATCAGGTGAAGATTCGCGGTTTCCGCATTGAACTGGGTGAAATCGAAGCGAAACTGGCGGCTTGCAACGCCGTGCGCGAAGCCGTGGTCATCGCCCGTGAAGACGAACCGGGCGACAAGCGCCTGGTGGCCTATGTAATCGCCGAGGAGGGCGTTCAGTTGTCCGCCGCTGAGTTGCGCACGCAGTTACTGGACTCGCTGGCGGAATACATGGTGCCGAGCGCGTTTGTGACACTGGCGGCGTTCCCGCTGACCACCAACGGCAAACTGGATCACAAGGCGTTGCCGGCGCCGGATTCGGCGGCCTACGCCAGCCGCGAATATGAAGCACCCCAAGGCGAGGTCGAGACGACCATTGCCGGGATTTGGCAAGAGCTGCTGAACATCGAGCAGATCGGCCGGCATGACAATTTCTTTGAACTGGGCGGCCATTCGCTGTTGGCCGTGAAGCTGATCGAACGGATGCGTCAGGTCGACCTGGCCGCCGATGTCCGCGTGCTGTTTGGCCAACCGACCCTGGCAGCGTTGGCCGCCGCCGTCGGTGAGCAACATGACCTGGTGGTACCGCCGAATCGGATAGCCCTGGATTGCCAGCGGATCACGCCGGACCTGTTGCCGTTGGTCGACCTCGATCAGCCGGCCATCGACCGTATCGTCACCACCGTGCCGGGCGGCGTGGCCAACGTGCAGGATATCTATGCGCTGGCGCCGTTGCAGGAAGGCATTCTTTATCACCACTTGGCCGCAAGCCAAGGTGACCCGTACGTGCTGCAAGTGCTGTTCGGCTTTGACAACCGAGAACGGCTCGACGCGTTTGCCCAGGCCTTGCAGAGCGTGGTTGCGCGTAACGACATTCTGCGCACCAGCATGGTCTGGCAAGGGCTGGAGGCGCCGGTGCAAGTGGTGTGGCGCAACGCGCAGATGGCGCTCGAGGAAGTCGCGACCGATCCTGCGGCGGGGGATGTCGTGCAGCAACTGCACAGCCGTTTCGATCCACGGCATTACCGTCTGGACATCGCTCAGGCACCGCTGATGCGGTTGGCCTTTGCCCAAGACCCGGCCAATCAGCGTTGGGTCGGCATACTGCTGTTCCACCACATGGTGCTGGATCACACGGCCCTTGAGGTGGTAGTCCATGAAATGCAGGCCAGCCTGATCGGTCAGGTGGACCGGCTCGCGGCCGCCGTGCCGTACCGCAACCACGTGGCACAGGCGCGTCTGGGCGTCAGTCGCGAGCAACATGAGGTGTTCTTCCGCGAAATGCTCGGCGATATCGACGAGCCGACGCTGCCCTTCGGTTTGCAGGATGTGCAGGGCGACGGCAGTGGGATCGAAGAACAACATCAATTGGTCGATGCGGTGCTGGGCCAGCGTCTGCGGGTGCAGGCCCGTCAGCTCGGCGTCAGTGCGGCCAGCCTGGTTCACCTGGCCTGGGCGCAGGTCGTCGGTCGGGTGTCAGGGCGTGAAGAAGTGGTGTTCGGCACCGTACTGATGGGTCGGATGCAGGGCGGCGAGGGCGCTGACCGTGCACTGGGCATGTTCATCAACACGCTCCCGCTGCGCATCAGCGTCGGAGCGCAAAGTGTGCGCGCTGGGGTCAAGGCTACCCATGCGCAGCTCTCGGCCTTGCTGGGGCACGAACATGCCTCGCTGTCCCTGGCGCAACGTTGTAGTGGCGTGCCGAACTCGCTGCCGCTGTTCAGCACGCTGCTGAACTACCGACACAGTGCGGCTGATGCGGTGTCCGAACAGGCGGTTTCGGCCTGGCACGGGATTCAGACGCTGAGCATGGAAGAACGAACCAACTACCCGTTGTGCCTGAATGTGGACGACCTCGGCGAGGGCTTCATGCTCACCGCGCAAGCGGTGGTCGAGGTCGGTGCGCAGCGTGTTTGCGATTACATGCACCGGGCGCTGGAAACCCTGGTGGAGGCGTTGGAGCAGACGCCGGATGCGCCGTTGCGCGGGTTGTCGATATTGCCGGCGGCGGAACGTGAGCAAGTGCTGGTGACGTTCAACGCCACGGAAGCGCAATACCCGCTGGAACAGACGATTCATGGGCTGTTTGAGGCGCAGGTTGAGCGTACGCCGGAGGCCGTGGCGGTGCTGCATGGCGAGCAGCGTTTGAGTTATCGTGAATTGAATGCCAAAGCCAACCAACTGGCGCATTACCTGCGCGGGCAGGGCGTGCGGCCGGATTCTCGGGTGGCGATTTGCGTTGAGCGTGGGCTCGATATGGTGGTGGGGCTGCTGGCGATTTTGAAGGCGGGTGGCGGTTATGTGCCGCTGGATCCGGCTTATCCGTTGGATCGGATTGCCTACATGTTGGAAGACAGCGCCCCGGCTGTAATCCTGGCCCACGCGGCGACTCGGGGTTTGCTGGTCGAAGCTTCAATGCCGATTACCGACCTTGACAGCGGGCTCTGGCAGGACGAATCCGTCTCTAATCCACACATCTCAGACCTGACGTCTTCGCACCTGGCCTACGTGATCTACACCTCGGGGTCGACCGGTCTGCCCAAGGGCGTGATGAACGAGCACGGCGCCGTGGTCAACCGCTTGCTGTGGATGCAGGACGAATACCAATTAACGCCGGCTGACGCCGTGCTGCAAAAGACCCCGTTCAGCTTCGACGTCTCGGTCTGGGAGTTTTTCTGGCCATTGTTCTGCGGTGCGCGGCTGGTGATGGCGCGTCCGGGGGGGCATCGCGAGCCGGCGTACCTGCGGGAGGTGATTGAAGCCAAAGGCATCACCACGATGCACTTTGTGCCGTCGATGCTGGACGTGTTCCTGGCCCATGGCGATGTCAGCGAGTGCAAGGGCCTGCTGCGGGTCATGTGCAGCGGCGAGGCGCTACCGGGGCATCTGGTGCGGCGCTTCAAGGCGCAACTGCCGGGCACCGCACTGCACAACTTATACGGCCCGACCGAAGCGGCCGTGGACGTCACGGCCTGGGATTGCGCAGGTTCGGAAACGCCGGACAGCACGCCGATTGGCAAGCCGGTCGCCAACACCCGCATCTACCTGCTGGACAGCGCTCAGCAACCGGTGCCGCTGGGCGTGGCGGGGGAGATTTACATCGGCGGCGTGCAAGTCGCCCGGGTTATCTGCACCGTCCTGAACTGACGGTGGAACGCTTCCTGAATGACCCGTTCAGTGACGTGCCGAATGCGCGGATGTACCGAACTGGCGACCTGGGGCGTTACTTGCCGGATGGCAACATTGCCTATCTGGGGCGCAACGATGATCAGGTCAAGATTCGCGGCTTCCGTATCGAATTGGGCGAAATCGAGGCGCGTCTCAGCGCGCATCCGGCAGTGCTGGAGGTCGTGGTATTGGCCCGCGAGCACGTACCCGGCGAAAAACGCCTGGTCGCCTATTACACCTCACTGCAAACACTCGACATCGACGCCCTGCGCCGTCACCTGCAAACCCAACTCCCGGACTACATGATCCCGGCCGCCTACGTGCACCTCGACGCATTGCCGCTGACCCCCAACGGTAAGCTCGACCGCAAGGCCCTGCCGGCACCGGACCTGGCATCGGTCATCACCCATGGCTACGAAGCCCCGCACGGCGAAGTCGAAATCGCCCTCGCAGAGATCTGGCAAAAATTGCTCGGTCTGCCGCAGGTCGGTCGCCATGACCAGTTCTTCGAGCTGGGCGGCCACTCGCTGTTGGCGATTCAGTTGATTTCCCAGGTGCGGTTGCAGCTGGGCGTGGAATTGGGCCTGGCTGATCTGTTCGATCACCCGCAACTCGCGGCACTGGCGCAGGCCGTGACCCAGGCCAGTCGCAGCACCTTGCCGGACATCGTCAACGTCTCCCGCGAAGAAGACTTGCCGCTGTCGTTCGCTCAACAGCGCCTGTGGTTCCTGGCGCAAATGGAAGGGGCAGCGCGGCCTATCACATGCCCGCCGGCCTGCGCCTGCGTGGCAACCTGGACCGCATCGCCCTGCAACGCGCCCTCGCTCGGATCGTGGCGCGCCACGAAGCGCTGCGCACCACGTTCATTCAGGACCACGGCGAGGAAGCCCGGCAATGCATCGCCCCGGCCGACTGCGGTTTCGCCTTGCGCCAGCACGATTTGCGTGGCCAGGCCGATACTGACGCTGAACTGCAGACCCTGGCAGCACAAGAAGCCGCCGAGCTGTTCGACCTGGAGCAAGGCCCGTTGATTCGCGGCCGCTTGATCCGCCTGGGTCACAAGGATCACGTGCTGCTGGTGACCATGCACCACATCGTTTCGGACGGCTGGTCAATCGGCGTGCTGACCCAGGAACTGGCAGCGCTGTATAACGCCTTCTGCCATGGTCTCGACGATCCGCTGCCGGCGCTGACCGTGCAATACGCCGACTATGCCGTGTGGCAACGCCGCTGGTTGAGCGGCGAAGTGCTGCGCACTCAATGCACTTGGTGGCAGCAGGCCCTGGCCGAGGCGCCAGCGCTGCTGACGTTGCCGACCGACCGACCGCGCCCGGCGCAGCAAGACTACGCCGGCGCCTCGCTGGCGGTAGCCCTCGATCAAGACCTGACGACTGACCTCAAAGCCTTGAGCAAACGTCACGGCACCACGCTCTACATGACGCTGATGGCCGGCTGGGCAGCGCTGTTGAGCCGACTTTCGGGCCAGGACGAAGTGGTGATCGGCTCGCCGGTAGCCAACCGCATGCGGGCAGAAGTCGAGGGCTTGATCGGTTTCTTCGTCAACACCCTGGCCGTGCGTGTCGATGTCTCTGATGCGCCGAGCGTCGAAGCCTTGCTCGCGCGGGTCAAGACCCAGACCCTCGGCGCCCAGGCCCATCAAGACCTTCCGTTCGAGCAAGTGGTGGAGGTGCTCAACCCGGTGCGCAGCCTGGCCCACAGCCCAGTGTTCCAGGCCATGTTGTCGTGGCAGACCCTGGACAGTTCCGAGCTGCTGCTTGATGGCCTGAAACTTGAAGGCCTGGGCGTGGCCAATAGCGTCGCCAAGTTCGACCTGTCGCTGGAACTCGGCGAGGTCCAGGGCCAATTGTTCGGCACGTTGGAATACGCCACTGCGTTGTTCGATGAATGCACCGTGCAGCGTTACCTCGGCTATTTCGAACGAATGCTGCGGGCCATGGTGGCTGACGATCAGGCGCTGGTTGAACGGATTGCGCTGTTGGACGAGGCCGAACGTCAGCGTTTGCTGGTCGACCTCAATGCCACGCAGACCGAGTACCCCCACGACCAAACGATCCATCAATTGTTCGAAGCGCAAGTCAGCGCGCAACCGGACGCCATCGCAGTACTGTTCGACGGTGAGCGGCTGAGCTACGCCGAGTTGAATCGCCAGGCCAACCAGTTGGCGCATCACCTGATCGAGCAGGGCATTCGTCCGGACGATCGGGTGGCGATCTGTGTCGAACGCGGAGCCGAGATGCTGATCGGCCTGTTGGCGATCCTCAAGGCCGGCGCCGGTTACGTGCCGCTCGACCCGGCGTTCCCGGCGGAACGGCTGGCCTACATGCTCGCCGACAGCGCGCCGACGATGCTGTTGACCCAGCGTGCACTGCAAGCGCGACTGCCCGCACTGGAGGTACCGGTGGTGCTACTCGATCATTCGGAACGGGTGCACAGCGGCATCGCCATCGGCGACGAGCACAATCCGGTTGTCCCGACGCTGGGCGTGCGCCACCTGGCCTACGTCATCTACACCTCGGGTTCGACCGGCAACCCTAAAGGCGTGATGATCGAACACCGTGGCCTGGTCAATTACAGCATCGATGCGGTCCGCTTGTTCGGCCTGACGCCGGCCGACACCGTGCTGCAACAGAACACCCTGAACTTCGACCTGTCGGTAGAAGAGATCTTCCCGGCGCTGATCGCCGGCGCGACCCTGGCGCCGAGCCGTGACCTCTTCGGCACGTCTCAAGACGCCGAGATCCGGCCGACGTTCCTGCACCTGACGGCGGCGCACTGGCACACCCTGGCCGCCGAGTGGCACTACACTCCGGCGCTGGCCCGCGAGCAGTTGCGCGACGTGCGCCTGATCAATGTCACCGGCGATGCCTTGTCGACCCACAAGTTGCAGATGTGGGAACAGCTGCGCCCGGCGCACACGCAACTGATCAACACCTACGGCCCGACTGAAGCGACGGTATCGTGCACCGCGACCTACGTGACCTACGAGGCGCTTAACCGCAATGCAAGCATCGGCACGCCGATGGCCAACACCCGGATTTACCTGCTTGATGCCCACCAGCAACCGGTGCCGTTCGGGGTCACGGGCGAGATCTTTATCGGCGGCGACGGCGTGGCCCGGGGTTACCTCAACCTGGACGCGATCAGCGCCGAGCGATTCCTCTCCGACCCGTTCAGCGACCTGCCCGACGCGCGGATGTACAAGACCGGCGACCTGGCGCGCTATCGCCCGGACGGCGGCCTCGAATACCTGGGTCGCAACGACTTCCAGGTCAAGGTCCGGGGATTCCGTATCGAGCTGGGCGAGATCGAAGCCCGACTCGGCGATTGCGCCGGGGTCAAGGAAGCGGCAGTGATCGTTCGCGAAGATGCGCCGGGTGACAAACGCCTGGTGGCTTATGTAGTGCCGCAAACCGGTGTCGTGCTCACGGCCGCGAGTTTGCGTACGCAGCTGTCACCGGTGTTGGCCGAGTACATGCTGCCGAGCGCGTTCGTCAGCCTGGCGGCGCTGCCGCTGACACCGAACCGCAAACTCGACCGTCAGGCGCTGCCGGCGCCCGACGCCGAGGCTTACGCCAGTCGGGTCCACGAAGCGCCGCAAGGGGTTAGCGAAATCGCTCTGGCGCAGATCTGGCAGGACTTGCTCAAGGTCGAAGCGGTGGGGCGTCATGACCATTTCTTCGAACTCGGCGGCCATTCGTTGCTGGTGATGCGCTTGATCTCACAAGTACGTCAGCACCTCGGTGTGGAGCTGAACCTGGCGGATGTCTTTGCCCATCCCGACCTGATCGCGCTGGCGCAAGTACTGGCCCGGGCCGCACGCAGTACCCAGCCGGCTATCGTGCCGGTGTCCCGTGAGCAAATGCTGCCGTTGTCCTTTGCCCAGCAGCGGCTTTGGTTCCTGGCGCAGTTGGACGGCGCGAATGCGGCGTATCACATGCCCACCGGCCTGCGTCTGCGCGGGGAACTGGACAATCTGGCGCTGACCCGTGCACTGGATCGAATCGTCGCCCGCCACGAAGCCTTGCGCACCACGTTTGTACAGGAACAAGGCCTGGAGCCGGAGCAACGCATTGCCCGCGCCGATATCGGTTTCGCCCTGCAAATGCTGGATCTGGCGGAACATTCGGACGCCGAGGCGGAGCTGCTGGTGATGGCCGCCGAGGAAGCTCGCCAGGCGTTTGATCTGGTGCAAGGTCCACTGGTCCGTGGCCGCTTGGTGCGCATGGCCGACGACGACCATGTGTTGCTGGTGACCATGCACCACATCGTCTCCGACGGTTGGTCGACGGATGTGCTGACCCGTGAACTCGGCGTGCTGTACGAGGCGTTCCGCCAGGGGCAGGACGATCCGCTACCGGCCTTGTCGGTTCAATATGCCGACTACGCTATTTGGCAGCGCAACTGGCTGACGGGCGAAGTGTTGCTGCAACAGGAAGTCTACTGGCAGCAAACACTGGCTGGTACGCCGGCGCTGCTGACATTGCCGAGCGACCGTCAACGTCCGGCGCAGCAAGACTATTCCGGCCATGCCGTGGGGCTCGCACTTGACGCAACCCTGACCCGCGACCTCAACGCGTTGAGCCAGCGCCAAGGCACCACGCTGTTCATGACGGTGATGGCGGCCTGGGCGACGGTGCTGAGTCGCTTGTCCGGACAAAGTGACATCGTCATCGGCACGCCGGCAGCGAATCGCTCGCGTTGCGAAGTCGAAGACCTGATCGGTTTCTTCGTCAACACCCTGGCGCTGCGTCTCGACGTCTCGGCGGAGCTGACCGTCGAAGGCTTGCTGCAACAGGTGAAGGTTCAGACCCTGGGCGCCCAGGCGCATCAGGACTTGCCGTTCGAACAAGTGGTGGAAGTGGTCAGGCCGGTTCGCAGCCTGTCTCATAGCCCGGTGTTCCAGGCCATGTTGACCTGGCAGAGCAGCGAAAACGTTGGACTGGAACTCGGTGGCATGGCGCTGCAAGGCCTGGGCGTAACCAGCCGTACGGCGAAGTTTGATGTGCTGCTGGACATGGCGCAGGTCGGCGGCCGACTGTTCGGTTCGCTGGAATACGCCACCGCTTTGTTTGACCAGTCGACGATGGAACGCTACCTCGGTTATTTCGAGTGCGTATTACGCGCCATGGTGGCCAACGAACACCGCGTGGTCGCGCACATTCCATTGTTGGGCGACAGCGAACGCCAGCATCTGCTGGAAAGCTTGAATGCCACGGCGGTCGACTATCCGCAGGGCTTGACCTTGCAGCGCTTGTTTGAGGCGCAGGTGACGGCCCAGCCGGACGCCATCGCTGTAACGTACGAAGACGATCACTGGACCTACGCCACCCTGAACCGCCGCGCCAACCAGGTCGCCCATCGTTTGATCGATCTGGGCATCCGTCCGGACGACCGCGTGGCGATCTGCGTGGATCGCAGCCTCGACATGCTCGCTGGCTTACTGGGCATCCTCAAATCCGGCGCGGCGTATGTGCCGCTCGACCCGGATTACCCGGCCGATCGCCTGGCCTACATGCTGGAAAACAGCGCGCCGGCCGTGGTCCTGACCCAGCGCGCCTTGCAGGCCAGCCTGCCGGCAACGGCGGCCAAGGTCATGTTGCTGGATGCGGCAGAAGAGGAAGGTTTCTCGGTTCAACCGATATCCGATCCGCTGGTCGATGGCCTGAGTCCGGACAATTTGGCCTACGTGATCTACACCTCGGGGTCGACCGGTCTGCCCAAGGGCGTGATGAACGAGCACGGCGCCGTGGTCAACCGCTTGCTGTGGATGCAGGACGAATACCAATTAACGCCGGCTGACGCCGTGCTGCAAAAGACCCCGTTCAGTTTCGACGTCTCGGTCTGGGAGTTTTTCTGGCCATTGTTCTGCGGTGCGCGGTTGGTGATGGCGCGCCCGGCGGTCATCGCGAGCCGGCGTACCTGCGGGAGGTGATTGAAGCCAAAGGCATCACCACGATGCACTTTGTGCCGTCGATGCTGGACGTGTTCCTGGCCCATGACGATGTCAGCGAGTGCAAGGGCCTGCGGCGGGTCATGTGCAGCGGCGAGGCGCTGCCGGGGCATCTGGTGCGGCGCTTCAAGGCGCAACTGCCGGGCACCGCGCTGCACAATTTGTACGGGCCAACCGAAGCGGCCGTGGACGTCACGGCCTGGGAATGCGCAGGTTCGGAAACGCCGGACAGCACGCCGATTGGCAAGCCGGTCGCCAACACCCGCATCTACTTGCTGGATAGCGCCCAGCAACCGGTGCCGCTGGGCGTGGCGGGGGAGATTTACATCGGCGGCGTGCAAGTCGCCCGGGTTATCTGCACCGTCCTGAACTGACGGCCGAACGTTTCCTGGATGACCCGTTCAGTGACGTGCCGAATGCGCGGATGTACCGAACTGGCGACCTGGGGCGTTACTTACCGGATGGCAACATTGCCTATCTGGGTCGCAACGATGATCAGGTCAAGATTCGCGGCTTCCGTATCGAACTGGGCGAAATCGAGGCCCGGCTCAGCGCACATCCGGCGGTGCTGGAAGCGGTGGTGCTGGCTCGCGAGGACGAGCCTGGTGACAAGCGTCTGGTGGCTTATTACACCTTGCAGGTCCAGGACCATCCCGTGGAGATTCAAGCGTTACGCGCCCATCTGCACGTTCAATTGCCGGAATACATGGTGCCGGCCGCTTATGTGCGGCTCGATGCGTTGCCACTGACGCCGAACGGCAAACTGGATCGCAAGGCCTTGCCGGCGCCGGATCTGGATTCGCTGATAACCCAGGGTTACGTGGCACCGCAAGGCGCCGTCGAAACGACCCTGGCGCAGTTCTGGGCTGAATTGCTCAAGGTCGAGCGAGTCGGGCGTCACGATCACTTTTTCGAACTGGGCGGCCACTCGCTACTGGCGGTCACGCTGATCGAGCGCATGCGCCGAGCCGGCTTGAGCGCCGATGTGCGCGTATTGTTCGGCCAGCCAACGCTGGCGGCATTGGCGGCGGCCGTGGGTGGCACAACCGAAGTTATGGTGCCGGACAACGCTATCGCGCCAGGTTGCGAGCGGATCACCCCGGCGATGTTGCCGCTGGTCACGCTGTCCCAGGACGAGATCAAGCACATTGTCGCCAGGACTCCGGGTGGTGTGGCCAACGTGCAGGACATCTATGCGCTGGCACCCCTGCAAGAAGGGATTTTGTATCACCACCTCGCGTCGCAGCAGGGCGATCCGTATGTGCAGCAAGCGCTGTTTATCGTCAAGGATCGCGCTCGACTGGATGCCTTCGTCGACGCCTTGCAAGGCGTGATCGACCGGCATGACATCCTGCGCACGGCGGTGCTCTGGGAAGGATTGCGCGAGCCGGTGCAAGTGGTCTTGCGCGATGCCCAATTGATTGTGCAAACCTGTGTCTGCGAGCCGGGTCACGACATCGGCGCGCAACTGCGCGAACGTTTCGACCCGCGCCACTACCGGCTCGATGTGCGCCAGGCGCCGCTGATGCGTCTGGCCTGCGCCTACGATGAGCCACAACAGCGTTGGGTGGCCTTGCTGGTTTACCACCATATCGCGCTCGACCACACGGCGCTGGAGGTGGTCCAGCACGAAATGCAGGCTTACCTGTCGGGGCAGCAAGCGCAATTGGGCGCTGCGGTGCCGTACCGCAACTATGTGGCGCAAGCCCGGTTCGGGATCAGCGAAAGCGCCCACGAGAGGTTTTTCAGCGAAATGCTGAGCGACGTCAAGGAACCGACCTTGCCGTTTGGCCTGCACGATGTGCAGGGCGACGGCACAGGCGTCGAGCAGGCGCAATTAGTGGTCGACGAGGCCCTGAGCCGGCGCTTGCGCACTCAGGCTCGGCAATTGGGCGTCAGCGCGGCGAGCCTGCATCACCTGGCATGGGCGCAGGTCGTGGCGGGCGTGTCCGGACGTGAAGACGTGGTGTTTGGCACCGTGTTGATGGGCCGGATGCAGGGCGGCGAGGGCGCTGATCGGGCGCTGGGACTCTTTATCAATACCTTGCCGTTGCGGGTAGATGTCGGCGCCATCGGCGCTCGGGCGGGGGTCAAGGCAACACATGCACGTCTGGCCACATTGCTTGGACACGAACACGCTTCGCTGGCCCTGGCGCAACGTTGCAGCGGTGTGGCCGCGCCGGCGCCGTTGTTCAGCGCCTTGTTGAACTACCGGCACACGGCAACCCAGGTCAGCGCTGATGCAGTGTCGGCCTGGAACGGCATCGAAGGCTTGGGTGGCGAAGAGTGGAGCAACTATCCGCTGTCGCTGAACGTGGACGATCTCGGCGAACCGTTTGTGCTGACCGCCTTGGTGGTGTCGCAGATCGGGGCGAAACGTGTCTGCGGTTACATGCATGCCGCACTGGAAAGCCTTGTCAATGCGCTTGAACGCACCCCCGAAGCACCGCTGCGCGAGCTGGCCATTCTGCCGTCGGCCGAACGCCGGCAACTGCTGCTGGAGTTCAATGCCACCGATGCGGTTTACCCGCATGAACGGACAGTGCACAGCCTGTTCGAAGCCCAGGCACTGGCCCGGCCCGACGCCATCGCCGTCGAACACGCCGGGCAGTCACTCACCTACGCAGAACTGGAGGCGCAGGCGAACGATCTGGCGCATTACCTGCGCGAACACGGCGTGATGCCACAGGCTCGGGTGGCAATTCTGCTGAATCGCTCGTTCGACCTGATCGTCAGTGAACTGGCGATTCTCAAGTGCGCCGCCGTCTATGTGCCGCTGGACCACCATGCACCGCAGGATCGCCAGCGCTTCATGCTGGAAGACTGCGCGGCGACGTTGATACTGACCACCCGCGACAGGCTCGTCCCGGAGGGTGTGCGGCGGGTCAACCTCGATGATTTACGCCTTGCCTACCGTGGGCAATCCGCTGTTCAGGCCTCACAGGCCAGCGATTCCCCGGCGTACATCATGTACACCTCCGGTTCCACCGGCCAACCGAAGGGCGTGATCGTGCCGCACCTGGCCATCGGCCGCTTGGCGATTAACAACGGCTATGCGGATTTTGGTGCGCAAGATCGCGTCGCCTTCGCGTCGAATCCGGCTTTCGACGCCAGCACCATGGAAGTGTGGGGCGCGTTGCTGAACGGTGGACGGGTCGTGATCATTGATCACGACGCCTTGCTCAACCCGCCGCAGTTGGCCCGGGAGTTGACGGATAACGGCGTGTCGGTGCTGTTCGTGACCACGGCGATGTTCAATCAGTATCAAGTGTTGATTCCAGACGCACTGGCGGGGCTGCGCATCCTCATGTGCGGTGGCGAACGCGGTGATCCGGCCTCGTTCCGGCGCTTGTTGGCGCAGGCGCCGGCACTGCGGTTGGTGCATTGCTACGGCCCGACCGAAACCACCACCTTCGCAACCACCCATACCGTGACTGACGTACCGGAAGGCGCGATGAATGTGCCGATCGGCCGGCCGATTTCCAACACCCGGATCTACATCCTCAATGCCGCGCAGCAGCCGGTGCCGGTCGGGGTGACAGGTGAGATTCATATCGGCGGCGCGGGCGTAGCCCTCGGTTATTTGAACCGTGCGGACTTGACCGAAGAGCGCTTCATCGTCGACCCGTTCGGCGAACGGGCGGCGGCGCGGCTGTACCGGACCGGCGACCTCGGGCGCTGGTTGCCGGACGGCACCATCGAATACCTTGACCGCAATGATGGCCAAGTGAAAATCCGTGGTTTCCGCATCGAACTGGGTGAGATCGAAGCCCGCTTGCACCAGTGCCACGGGATTCGCGAAGCCCTGGTTGTAGCCCGTGAAGACAGTCCCGGCGACAAGCGTCTGGTGGCGTATTACACGGTTCAGGCGAGCGGTGAAACACCTGACGCCGAAACCCTGCGCTTGCAACTGCACTCGCTGTTGCCGGAGTACATGGTGCCGGCGGCTTACGTAAGGTTGCCGGTCTTGCCGCTGACGCTGAATGGCAAAGTCGACGTCAGCGCGCTGCCGGCACCGGAAACCGGGGCCTATGCGAGCCGCGACTATGAAGCGCCGATGGGCGCACTGGAGACCACGCTGGCCGGTCTGTGGGCCGAGGTGTTGAAGCTGGAACGGGTGGGTCGCCATGACAATTTCTTTGAAATGGGCGGGCATTCGCTGCTGGCGATCCGCTTGGTAGGGCTGCTGGCGCAGGCCGGCCTGAGCCTGTCCCTGGCCGAGTTGTTCCAGCATGAAAGCGTCGCCTCGATGGCCTCGATGCTGCAGGCTCGCAGCCCGGATATCGAGGTTCACGGCACGGTGGTTCCGGTGCGCAAGGCTGGCACGCAGAACCCGCTGTTCCTGGTGCATGAATTCAGTGGCCTGGACGTTTACTTCCCGGCGCTGGGCAAGCACATCGATCCGGATATCCCAGTCTACGGTTTGCCGGCGATTGCCTGGGGTGAGGAGCAGTTGCAGACCATGGAATGCCTGGCCACCCGACTGTTGGGCATCCTGCGCTCCGTCCAGCCCCAAGGCCCGTACCGATTGGCCGGTTGGTCGTTCGGCGGTGTGCTGGCCTACGAAATCGCCACGCAGCTTATTGGTCTGGACGAAGAGGTCGAGTTCATCGGCCTGATCGACAGCTACCTGCCTCGACTGGTGGATCAGGGCCGCGAGCGCTGGGCTCCGGGCGACGCCCACAAGCTGCATCTGCTGGACCGTTGCGAAGTCTTCTGGAACGCCCAGGCATCCGATCAAACCGACGTTGCGGCGATCCTCGATAACCTCGCCCGATTGCAGGCGCAGGTCAGCCGTTTCGACTTCGAAAGTCTTGTGCAGCAATGCCGCGACGACGCTGTGTTGCACCCGGAACTGGCGGCCTATAGCGCGGCTCAGCTCTGGTATTACCTGGATCGCGAGGTTGCCCACGGCCATGCGCTGGCCCATTACACGGTGTATCCGATCTCCACGCCGGTGCATTTGCTCATCGCCGAAGCGCGCAAGGACGATGCACCCGAGCATTGCGGTTACCTGGGCTGGGACGCCGTGCTGCCAAAATCGCAGTTGCACTGCGTGAATGTGCCGGGGAATCACCAGACGATGATGCAAGCACCGAATATCCAGGTGCTCGGTCAAACCATCAACGCGGCACTGCACGCCATCGCGGCACGTCCGGTGGCTACAACATCGAAACCCGACTACCAACCACTGCTGACCATCCAGGGCGGGCGTGCCGGGCAGGCGCCGATCTTCTGTGTACCGGGGGCGGGGGACAGCGTGACCGGGTTTATCGGGCTGACCGATGCGTTTGGCCCGGACTGGCCGATTCATGGGTTGCAACCCCGTGGACTGGACGGCAGCACCGTGCCGTACAGTCTGGTGGAAACCGCCGCCGAGGCCTATCTCCAAGCCATCGACAACGTTCAACCCGAAGGCCCGGTGCATTTGCTCGGACACTCCTTCGGTGGCTGGATTGTGTTTGAGATGGCCGCGCGTTTGCGCGCCAATGGCCGCGACGTGGCTTCGCTGACGTTGATCGACAGCGAGTCACCGGGTGGCAACGGCGTGGTCGGCAAACCCTACACTGCGACCGGGGTCTTGAAGCGCTTGATCGAGGCGATGCAACTCGCTTCCGGCAAGTCACTGGGTATCGATGCCACGGCATTCGGGACGCAGGATGATGCCGGGCAGATGCGCTTGCTGCATGCCGGAATGGTGCGCGCCGGCATTTTGCCGCAACGTTCGGCGGTCAACTCCATGTGCGGCCCGGCACGGGCCTTTGGCACGGCGCTGCGCACGGTCTATCAACCGCAACACCAATACACCGGGCCGGTGCGGCTGGTGCTGGCCAACGACCCGACACTGGACACGGCCGGTAACAAACGCGAGCAAGAAGAAATGATCGAGGGATGGCGCAAGCATGTGCCCAATCTCAGCATCTGGTACGGTCCGGGCAACCATTTCACCATCCTCAAAGCACCTCACGTACATAACCTGGCAGCCTGGTGGCAGGACAGCCTTCCCCTACTCGATGAGGAGACCGCCGATGACTGCCTGTAGGCGTCCTCCCATTGTTGCGAACAGTCGTCACTCAGCCATGCCCGCGCGCCCCTGAAAGGGGGCTTCGCCAACCTTGAGCGCCGACGCATCCAAGCAACACGACGCTCTTATCAATGGATCCCGGCGGTATACCGGCCGGGCCTGACATCAACGCATTCGTGGTCATTTATGGAAAAGTCGAAGTTTCGCAAAATTGCTATCGTGAGCACACTGGTCGTGGTGGCTGGTCTGATTTTCTACAGCACGCAATCGCCGGGTAAACCGCCGGAATACCTGACTGCCACGGTCGAGCGCGGCGACATCGAGAACGCCGTATTGGCGGCCGGGATTCTGCAAGGGGTCAAACAAGTCGATGTCGGCGCGCAGGTGTCGGGCCAGTTGAAGTCGCTCAAGGTCAAATTGGGCGACAAGGTCACCAAGGGCCAATGGCTGGCGGAAATCGATCCGATGCTGGCGCAGAATTCCCTGCGTCAGGCCCAGGTCAACGAAGAAAATCTGGTGGCGAAGAAGCAGGCCACGGCAGCGCAACTCAAGGATGCGAAAGCCACCTACGATCGCTACAAGAAGTTGCAACCGGACGACGCCATTTCCAAGCAGGAGTACGAGACCGCCGAATCGAACTACAAGGTCCAGGCAGCCAATCTGCTGTCACTTGAAGCGCAGATCAAGGACGCCCGTATCCAGGTGGAAAATGCGCGAATCAACCTGGCCTACACCCATATCGTCGCGCCCATCGACGGTTACGTCGTGGGTGTGGTGACCCAGGAAGGCCAGACCGTCATCGCTCAACAACTGGCGCCCGTGCTGCTGAAACTGGCAGACCTGGACACCATGACCGTCAAGGCCCAAGTGTCCGAAGCGGACGTGATTCACATCACGCCGGGCCAGGAAGTGTATTTCACCATCCTCGGCGAGGCGGACAAACGTTACTACGCCAAGCTGCGTGGCACTGAGCCCGCGCCGCAAAACTTCCTGGAAACCCAGGCCTCCGGCGTAACCAAGCAGAACACCGCCGTGTTTTACAACGGCCTGTTCGACGTGCCGAACCCGGACCATCGCCTGCGTATTTCGATGACCGCGCAGGTGCGCATTGTCCTCGACAAGGCCAAGGACGTATTGACGGTGCCGGTTGCGGCACTGGGCTCGAAAAACAGCGATGGCAGCTACCCGGTGCGAGTACTGGATGCCCAGGGCCAGGCGCAGATGCGCAACGTGCAGACCGGGATCAACAACAACGTTCGGGCGCAGATCAAGGACGGTTTGGCCGAGGGTGACAAGGTGGTCATCGGTGAGCCATCGCCCGCAGTGGCAGGGGCCTGACGATGACGCGACCATTACTGGAACTCAAGGGCGTTACCCGCAGCTTTCTCGCCGGCGAGAAAGATTTCATCGCGCTTAAGGACATCAATCTAACCATCAACGCCGGTGAGATCGTTGCAATCATCGGCGCCTCCGGCTCGGGCAAATCGACGTTGATGAACGTGCTGGGCTGTCTCGATCACGCCAGTTCCGGCAGCTACAAAGTGGATGGGCGCGAGACGAGTGCCATGGACGACCATGAACTGGCTGCACTGCGTCGCGACCATTTCGGCTTTATTTTCCAGCGTTACCACCTGCTGCCACACCTGAGCGCGCTGCATAACGTCGAGATGCCGGCCATCTACGCCGGCGTCGGCGAGTCGCAGCGGCACAGTCGCGCGTCGGATCTGTTGGGTCGGCTGGGGTTGGATGGGCATCTGCAGAATCGGCCGAGCCAGTTGTCCGGTGGTCAGCAGCAGCGGGTGAGTATCGCCCGAGCCCTGATGAACGGCGGTGAAGTTATCCTTGCCGACGAACCGACCGGTGCGCTGGATACCACGAGTGGCAAGGAGGTGATGAAGATTCTGCTGGAGCTCAATGCAGCGGGGCATACGGTGATCATCGTCACCCACGATGAAAAAGTCGCGGCCAACGCCAAACGCATCATTGAGATCCAGGACGGCGAGATCCTCAGCGACCGCGTCAACCTGGAACGTCCGGTGGACGATCCCTCGGCCCAGGGCGAACGTCCGGCCAAGGTCAAGCAGGCGAGCCGTCTGGTCGCGGGGCTGGGGCTGTTCAGCGAAGCCTTCAACATGGCCTGGGTGGCGCTGATATCGCACCGGATGCGCACCTTGCTCACCATGCTCGGGATCATTATCGGCATCACCTCAGTGGTGTCGATCGTGGCCATCGGCGAAGGGGCCAAGCGCTACGTGCTCAAGGACATCCAGGCAATCGGTAGCAATACCATCGAGATCTTCCGGGCACCGACTGGGGCGACAGTCGCTCGACCGCCATCGAAACCCTGGTGTTACCCGACGTCACGGCCCTCAGCGAGCAGTACTACATCGACAGCGCCACGCCCAATGTCGGCCGCAACCTGTTGCTGCGCTTCGAGAACATCGATGTGAACGCGACGGTCAACGGCGTCAGCGAGAGTTACTTCCAGGTGCGCGGGATCAAAATGGGCGAGGGCGTATCGTTCGGCAAGGACGATGCCCGGCGCCAGTCGCAGGTGGTGGTGATCGACCACAACACCCGACTGCGGCTGTTCGGTCCGACCGCCAATCCGTTGGGCCAGGTGATTCTGGTCGACAATCTGCCGTGCACCGTCATCGGCGTGACCGAGGACAAAAAAGCGTCTTCAACACCAGCAAGGCGCTGAACGTGTGGATGCCATACGAAACGGCGGCCGGCCGGCTGCTGGGCCAACACTACCTCGACAGCATCACCGTGCGAATGAAGGACGGCCAACCGAGCAAAGTGGTCGAGGACAATGTGGTCAAGTTCATGGAGCAGCGGCACGGCACCAAGGATTTCTACACCTACAACCTCGACAGCATCATGCAAACGGTGCAGAAAACCAGTCAGTCGCTGGCGTTGCTGCTCTCGCTGATCGCGGTGATATCGCTGGTGGTCGGGGGGATTGGCGTGATGAACATCATGCTGGTCTCGGTGACCGAGCGCACCCGTGAAATCGGGATTCGCATGGCCGTCGGCGCACGTCAGTCTGACATCCGCCAGCAGTTTTTGGTCGAGGCGGTGATGGTGTGTCTGGTGGGCGGAACGATCGGTATCGCGCTGTCGTTCGGGATTGGCTACATCTTTTCGTTGCTGGTCAAGGAATGGCAGATGGTGTTCTCGATGGGCTCGATCATCATGGCGTTTGTCTGCTCGACGCTGATCGGTATCGTCTTCGGCTTCGTGCCGGCACGTAACGCGGCGCGACTTGATCCGATCGAAGCACTGGCGCGGGATTGACACAAAAAACGCCGCTGAAAGGCGGCGGGGGTACCCACCTATTTATCTGAACGCCACAAACCCTGTGGGAGCGGGCTTGCTCGCGAAAGCGGTGTGTCAGGCACTATCAATGTTGACTGTGCTGCCGTCTTCGCGAGCAAGCCCGCTCCCACAGGTTAAGGGGTCGGCTTGACTGACGGGTGTCAGGTCAGGCTTTTCCGCCGGCATAAAGCTGGCGTGCTTCACCGGATTTCTTCACCGCTTGTTCAAAGCGATCCAGCACCATGCCCACTTCAGCCTCGGTAATGGTCAACGGCGGCAGGAACCTGAGCACCGCGCCATGACGGCCGCCGGTTTCCATGATCAGTCCGTTGTCGAAGCAGTTGAGCTTGATCGCCCGAGCCCTCGCGCCGTCGCCCTGACCAGCACGGCCGTGGGTGCCGGGCTTGGTGATTTCCACCCCGAGCATCAACCCGCGACCGCGAATATCCCCCATGAATGAATAGCGTTGCGCGATCTGCTGAAGACCGCTCTCAAGTCGCGTGCCCATTTGTGCAGCATGCTCGACGAGGTGATGTTCCTTGATCTGCCGCATGGTCGCAGTACCGGCGACCATCGCCACCTGGTTGCCGCGAAACGTCCCCGCGTGCATGCCCGGACCCCAGGTATCCAGATGCTCGGAAAACACGATCACCGACAGCGGATAGCCGCCGCCGATGGCTTTGGACAGCACCAGAATGTCAGGCACGATGCCGGCATGCTCGATGGCGAAGGTGCTGCCGGTGCGACCCAAGCCGGTCTGGACTTCGTCGACGATCAGCAAAATATCCTGTTCCAGGGTGATTTCGCGCAAGGCTCTGAGCCACTGGGCTGAGGCCGGAATACAGCCGCCTTCGCCTTGCACCACTTCGACGATGACCGCGGCGGGTTTGGTGACCCCGCCTTCAGGGTCGGAAAGGACGGTGCGGATGTAGTCGATGGACAACTGATCGGTGTTTTCGCCGTCAGTGCCGAACGGGCAGCGAAAGCGATAGGGGAATGGCAGAAAGTGTGTGCCTTGGGCGATCAACCCGTTGCCGGCTTTGGGCGACAGATTGCCCATGGCCGACAAGGCACCAGCCGTCATACCGTGATAGCCACCGTGGAATGCCATCAGGGTCGAACGTTTAGTGTAGTGGCGCGCCAGTTTGATGGCCGCCTCGACTGCATCCGAACCGCTGGGGCCGCAGAACAGAATCTTGCTGGTGTTGCGCATGGCAGCGGGCAACAGCGAGAACAGCGCTTGCACGAACGCGTGCTTGGCCGGTGTGGCCAGGTCCAGCGCTTGCTGCAGATGATCGCCGCCGAGAAAATCCATCACCGCATCCCGCACGTCAGGCGGATTGTGCCCCAGGGCCAGGGTGCCGGCGTTCGACAGGCAATCGAGAAACTCCTGGCCGCTGGCATCTTTGATGCGCATGCCCTTGCCGCTAACGAACAGTCGCTGAAATGTCTGCGCGTAGGTTCGCGCGTTTGACTCGACTTTATTGAGATAGCTTAGTTCTTCCATATTCGATCACCTAGTGGCCATAGGAAAGAGAGCCGAGCGATGTGCCTCATGCTCGGTAGAACGCGGTGCCTTATGTGACAGGCAAGTTGATTTTTCGGTTACTTCAACAGGCGTTTGTGCCGGCGGGTTTTAATCTGGAGAGAACCTTGAAGTGCGGCGTTGATAACGACTTGAGTGGTGTATTCAGCGCTCTTGGAGCGGTCGCTCGATTCTGCTGGAGGCCTCGATTTATCGCCAGTTTTTCGCGCCGGACATGTCCCTGATTCCCATGCCAGACACAGCGGGAGGCGCAGGTTTAAATGCATGACATACAAGTCTCATCAAACCGATGAGGTCATACGGTTGTAGCGATGATTGTCCACTTCTGGCACCGATACCCGCTGGTGATCCTGTGTGCGATAGCCCTGAGCGGTTGCGTACTGGGGCCTGACTATCAGGTCCCCGCGGTTCCGGTCGCCGCCAAATGGCAAGCACCGTTACCCCATGGTGCCTCGGTGGCAGCCTTGACCGATTGGTGGCAGCAATTTGATGACCCGGCACTCGCCGAGTTGTTGCGCCTGGCTGAAGCCGACAGCCCGTCAATGGATCAGGCGGCGGCCAACATCGCCTTGGCCCGTGCGACCCTGGACACACGTTCCGCCGAGGCGCTGCCGAGTCTTGAGTCGACGTTATCGAAGGGCCGTGGCGGCCAACAGAAAGGTTCCGTCAACCAGGCCGGTTCGGGTTCGTCTGCGCAGTTCGACGCGGCGTGGGAGATCGACCTGTTCGGCAAGCTGCACCGCAACAACGAAGCAGCCAGCACCCGTGTCGAAGCGCGAGTCGATGATTGGCACGACGCACGGGTGACGCTGGCGGCGCAAGTGGGCGACGACTACGTGCAATACCGTGGCTGTCAAAAGCTGGTACTGGCCTACAAGGACCAGGCGCAATCGCAACAAGACACGGCGCGCATCACTCGCCAGTCATTCCAGGCCGGCTTCACCTCGTCCGCCGATGCGGCGTTGGCCGATGCCAGTGCCGCGAGCAACGCTGCGACGTTGATCAGTCAGCAGAGCGAGTGTCAGGTCCTGCTCAAAAGCCTTGTCGCGCTGACGGGCAGCGATGAAGACCGGTTGATCGAAGTCCTCAGCCACACCCCGGCGCAATTGCCGCAACCGGCTCAGCTAAACGTGCAAGAAATTCCCGCCGACCTGCTGCGCCAGCGCCCGGACCTGGCGTCCAGCGAGCGCGAGTTGGCGGCGGCCAACGCTGAAATCGGTGCGGCCCAGGCTGATCGGCTGCCGAGCTTGAGTCTGTCCGGAACGTTTTCCGTGGGCGCGACATTGGGCGAGCGCAACCGCAACTGGTCGCTGGGGCCGGTGTTATCGATTCCACTGTTCGACGGCGGCAAGCGCCGCGCCGCAGTCGACGGCGCCGAGGCCAACTATGACGCCGCCCTGGCGGTGTATCGCAAGACATTGCGCACCAGCGTCATGGAGGTTGAACAATCGCTGGTGCGCCTCGATGCGGCGCGCCGCCGCGAGGCCGACGTCGAACGTTCCACCGCAGGGTTTCGCGAGTCTTTCGAAGCCATCGATCGCAGCTGGCAGGCCGGCAACACCAGCCTGCTGGACCGCGAAACCGCACGGCGCCAGGCGCTTACGGCCGAGATTGATTTGATCACCTTGCAGCAGGACCAAGTGCGTTACTGGATCGCCCTGTACAAGGCATTGGGCGGCGGATGGCAAGCCAATCAACCGCTGGCACGAAACCAGGCATTGAACGGAGAGGGCGTGTGAGTTCGACGTGGCGTAATTGTTTGTTGGCAGTCGCCGTCCTCGCCGGAGTGGTCGGGTTTCTCTACCTTCGCCGTGAGGCTGAACCGGTCGTAACGGCGCCCAACGTCAGTAGCTTGAGCGTGGAAGTGGTCCAGGCGCGGCGCCAGCTCTGGCCGCAATTGCTCTCCGCCAGCGGCGCGCTGGCGCCCTGGCAGAAGCGGTGATCAATGCCGAGACCAGCAGCCTGCGCATTGCCAGCCTCGAAGCCGATGTCGGCAGCCGGGTCAAGAAAGGCCAATTGCTGGCCACGCTGGCCTCGGAAACTGTACTGGCCGAAGAACGCAAACAGCAGGCTGTGGTCGCCCAGGCCGTGGCCAGCCTTGAACAGGCCAACTCCAATGATCGTCGCGCCCGGATCGTCGGCCAGGGTGGGGCCTTGTCAGAACAGCAGCGCGAGGAATATCGAATCAAAGTAGCGACTGCCAAGGCCGACCTGGCGGGTGCCAGGGCCGAGTTGCAAACCACCCGGATCCGGCTCAAGCAGACACGCATCGTGGCGGTCGACGATGGGATCATCTCCACGCGTACCGCATTGCTCGGCAAGGTGCTGGCCGCCGGTGACGAGCTCTTTCGCATGGTGCGTGATGGCCGTATCGAATGGCAGGCCGAGCTGGACGCACGCCAGTTGGCCCAGGTGCAGCCTGGCCAGGTCGCCCGCCTGACGTTGCCGAGCGGCCAGCGCCTGGAAGGGCAAGTGCGCCTGGTGTCCCCGACGCTAAGCACCAAAACCAGTCGGGCGCTGGTCTATGTGGCCCTGCCCACTGACAGTGGTGCCCAGGCCGGCATGTACGCCAGTGGCCAGATCGAACTGCCGCCGCGCGAGGCACTCACCGTACCGGATACCGCGGTCATCCTGCGCGACGGTCGCCCCTATGTGTTCACGCTGGGGGAAGACATGCGCGTGGTCCAGCGACCCGTAGAGGTCGGCCGGCGCCTTGAGCAATCGGTGGAGATCCTCAGCGGTTTGAATGAGCCCGCGCGCATCGTGCGGGCCGGCGGCGCCTTTCTAAATGACGGCACGAGCGTGACCCTGGTTCAGGCACAGGTTGCCCAGCCATGAATATTTCGGCACTCTCGATTCGCCATCCGGTTCCGGCCGTCATGCTGTTTATTCTGCTGACGATCTTCGGTTTGCTGGGCTTTGAACGGCTTGGCATCCAGGATTTTCCGGACATGGACCTGCCTGTGGTGGTGATCAGCGCATCACTCGAAGGTGCCGCCCCGGAGCAACTGGAAACCGAAGTGGCACGCAAGATCGAGGACAAACTCACGTCCCTGCGCTTGCTCAAGCACGTGACGACCGTCATCACCGACGGTGCCGTCAACATCAGCGTCAGCTTTGATATCGACAAGGACGGCAACGAAGCCCTCAACGAGGTGCGTAACGCGGTCGACAGCGCCAAACCACAATTGCCGGCCAGCCTCGATATGCCGTCGGTGTCCCGATTGACCACCAGTGCCTCGTCGTTGCTCTCCTATGTCATCGAATCCGACAGCCTGGATGAGGAAGCGCTGTCGTGGTTTGTCGACAATGAGCTGAGTAAAAAACTGCTGTCCGTGCCAGGTGTGGCGCAGATATCACGGGTAGGCGGTGTCGACCGGGAAATCCAGGTCAACCTCGACCCGGCCTTGATGGCGGGCCTGGGCATGCGCGTCGCGGATGTGGCCAACCAGCTCAAAGCAATGCAAAAGGACAACTCCGGCGGCCAGGGCAATCTTGGCAGCGGGCAGCAGGCCATGCGCACCCTGGGTGCCATTGACGACCCGGCAACGCTGGGCGCCATCGACATTCCGAGCGGTGACGGACGCCTGCTCAAGCTCGGCCAGTTGGGCGAGATTCGCGACACCCATGCCGAACGCAGCAGTCGTGCGTTCCGTGATGGCAAGCCGGTGATTGGTTTCCAGATCACCCGTTCGCTGGGGTTTTCCGATGTCGGCGTGGCCGACGACGTGCGCAAGGCCATGGCCACGTTTATCACGCAGCATCCCAACGTGCAGATCGTCGAAGCCAGCAACACGGTCAAATCTGTCCTCGACAATTACCATGGTTCGATGAGCTTGCTGTACGAAGGCATGCTGCTGGCGGTGCTGGTGGTCTGGTGGTTTCTGCGAGACTGGCGCGCCACGATCATCGTTGCCACGGCACTGCCGCTGTCGATCATTCCGACCTTTGGCGTGATGTATTTAGCCGGGTTCACCCTCAATACCGTGTCATTGCTGGCCCTGGCGCTGGTCATCGGCGTGCTGGTGGACGATGCCATCGTCGAGATCGAGAATATCGCCCGGCATCTGCGGATGGGCAAGACCCCGCGTGAAGCGGCCATCGAAGCCGCGGACGAAATTGGTCTGGCGGTGCTTGCCACGACCGTCACCCTGGTCGCGGTGTTCTTGCCCACGGCGTTCATGGGCGGGGTGGCCGGCATCCTGTTCCGTCAGTTCGGGGTAACCGCCTCGGTGGCGCTGTTGTTTTCGTTGTTGGTGGCGCGGGTGCTGACGCCGATGATGGCGGCCTACTTTCTCAGGGCAAGGCAGGATGAAGCACACGACAGCAAGCTGATGACGCGTTATCTGGGCTGGATTCACGGCACCCTGACTCGACGCAAAACCACGATGTTGCTGGCCGGGCTGTTTTTTCGGCTCGCTGGCGCTGATTCCTCTGCTGCCGACCAGTTTTCTGCCGTCCCAGGACAATGCCCGCAGCAAAGTCACGCTAGAGTTACCGCCCGGTGCCACGCTGGAGCAAACCACTGCGCTGACCCTGCAAGCCAGCGAAAGACTGCGTGCCATGCCGCAGGTCAAACACGTATTCACGTCGGTCGGCACCGCCAGCCGCTCGGGCTCCGGGCCCAGCGATATCACCGGCAACGGCGATGCCATTCTGACCGTGGACCTGGTGCCTCGCGATGAGCGCGATCTGAAACAGGTGCAGGTCGAAGACAATATGCGGCAGGCATTGCGCACGCTGCCGGGGGTACGCGTTAACGTGGGGGGCGATGGCAGTGGCGAGCGGCTCGATATCGTCCTCGCCGGTGACGATGGTGACGTACTCGAACGCACGGCCAGTGCCCTCGAACCGCAGTTGCGCCAGTTGCGGGGAATCGGCAATGTCACCTCGAGCACCGCCTTGCAGCGTCCGGAAATCCAGATGCGCCCCGATTTCGCCCGCGCCGCGCAGTTGGGCATTACCAGCCAGGACATTGCCGATACCTTACGCATGGCGACCTACGGCGAATATTCCTCGTCGCTGGGCAAAATCAATTTATCCCAGCGCCAGGTGGACGTACGCGTGCGCATGGACCCGCTGCTGCGCGGCGATCTTGATTTGATCAACCAGCTGCGCGTGACCGGCCGCGACGGCCAAGTGGCATTGGCTTCATTGGGCGACATCCGCATGGGCAGCGGGCCGGCGCAAATCAGCCGGCTGGATCGCTTGCGTAACATCACTCTCTCGATCGAACTCAACGGCCGCAGCTTGGGCGAAGTCATGGCCGAGGCCAGCCAGTTATCGGTGATGCAGAACCTTCCCGCGGAAGTGAAACTGGTGGAGCAGGGCGAGCTGCAACTGATGACTGAGCTGTTTGGCAGTTTCAGTCTGGCCATGGCCATCGGCGTGTTCTGTATCTATGCGGTGCTGGTGCTGTTGTTCCACGACTTCTTGCAACCCGCGACGATTCTTTCGGCACTGCCGCTCTCGTTGGGCGGCGCATTGGTCGCGCTGTTGGTGTGCAATCTGAGTTTTTCCCTGCCGTCGGTGATCGGTTTGCTGATGTTGATGGGGATCGTGACCAAGAACTCCATTCTGTTGGTGGAGTACGCAATCATGGCTCGCCGTGATTATGGCCTGGGTCGATATGAAGCATTGGTGGACGCATGCCACAAGCGAGCCCGCCCCATTTTGATGACCACCATTGCCATGGGTGCCGGGATGTTGCCAACGGCGATGGGCATAGGCGAAGACCCCAGTTTTCGGCAGCCGATGGCGGTGGTGGTCATTGGCGGATTGCTGACTTCAACACTGCTGAGTCTGTTGGTAGTGCCGGTGATTTTCACTTACGTCGACGATGCGCTGGAGTGGTTCAAGCACCGCGCTCGTGTACTGACTGCCGATGCGGGGAGTGGGTGAAGCGAGAAGGGGATGAAAAGTCCTCCAACACCCGCCCGATTTAAGCTGCGATCGGGCAAGTGTTGGGGGAGGAAGTCAGACGGCTTGTCCGGTAACGTTATTGGCGGCCCATTCAACACTGGGTTGACTGGCATCCACCGAATGCATCCAGCGAATCAGCGAGCGACGACCGCCAATCCCCATTTTTATCGCTGCACGTTTTAGATAACTTTCGACCGTGTTCACTTTAAGTTCGAGTTGCTCGGCAAGTTCCGGGGCCGTGCGTCCGGCCAGAAGTCCCACGCACACTTCGGTTTCGCGAGATGACAAGCTCAGTCCGGACAACAGCAATCGATCAGTAAATCGTTGACGCAGCGCTTCCATTCCACCGTTCTCGGGTCCTTCCAGGGCGAGGTTGTTGTCATGTCGAGGGAGTTCCGGCGGGAGCAGGGCAGCAACATGCTCTTCCACCATGGGCAGCAACAGGCAGGAAAAGTCTTTCAGTAATGCACATTCTTGTGCCGAAAAGCCTTGGGAAAGAGGTGATCGGTATACCGAGAGGACGTAACGATGACCATTCTTGCGAGACGTCAGATGCAATTGAGTCGTGGTGGCCCTGAGCGGAGGTGTTTTATCCGGCTGTTCATTGACGAGCACACAGCGGGAAAAATCTGGCAGCTTGTGCGGAGTGGCGTCTTCGAAAAAAACATCATCGGAAAGTAAAAAAGGTTTTGTGGCGGTATGAGCGTCCATCATGGCATCGATGCAAGTGTTGTTCATACCCACACAACCTATACTTGAGGTGCTCAGTTCAGGAGCGCTCCTCGTGTCTATCCATTGCTCAGTAATATGCGTCGCGTCGATAGGTAGTTCAGTGAGTATCAGGTCGTGCAACATACGGGGAAAATTACGGCTGCCAGTACTGGCGATGACTTTTCCAACGTGCGGGAATAATCTTTGTAAGTTCATCCGCTCTCCATAGCATGGCGTCAGGGGGTATTTTATGTAGGTTGAATTGGTCATTCAGTATATGTGTTAAATATTTCTGATGTGTTTCGGTTTTGTAATCGTCATCAGTATTTCTGTGTTAAATCGAATGAAGGTTCACCAGTCATCAGCGATTGGTCATATGCGGATGATCATCTAATGAGTTTCATTTTTAGTACCTCTTCGTAGGTTGTCGCTGTGCAGGCCAGGATGCCGTAAATTGTTTTTGCTTTTTGTCAAAAGCGCAATATTTTTCTACTTTCCGGTCAGTCGGAGCGCTTCAGAGATTTTCTCCATCATGGTATCTATGACAACATTGTAAGTATCTAAATTCTGTTTGCGAGAGAGCTTTATAATTGACAGAAAGACCTCCGCCGTGAGTCAATGCACATTGACTGGAGTCAGTTTACGTTTGCAGTGTGATCAGCCAATAGTGCAAGTCTCGCTGCCTTCCAACGAGGTTTAGAGTTTAGCCTGATCTGTTCGGCTGTTAAGGTTCCGGAGATACGTATTGGCTTGCCGGATGGAAGTAACTGAACACAGCCGGCCACCAAGTCTCTTTCATGAACGTAGATGTAGATCGCATAAGGGTCGCCATATTCATCCGATTCGTAATCACCCTCGCGATAACTTTTTATGTCCCATTTCTTTTTGTCAATAAATGCTATTTTACGGATAAAACGTATTTTTTCCGGGACTCTCGAAGGGATTGTCGAGTCGCTTCCGATGCTGGTGCATACACCGGAAAATCGATAGGTGAATGGAAAGTGATTCATGATCGAATTTTCTTGATTGTGCGTGAGGAGACTACTGTTAACGTTGCACTACAGCATTACAACTGTCCTAAAGTACAGTATTGGTCTGATGGGCATTGTTGACTAATTCGGCGTTTGGTTTTTTGATGGATTCATATGCATTGGCGAGCGACTTGTGCGGCGATTGCGTCAATATTTATTGGCACAGCAGACCTCTATGAAAATCAAGTACTGATGAGTCTACTAATCAAAGACTGAGCATTTCGCTCGGGTATGAATTCAGAACTTTTGTGTGTTGGACTGCCACGAAAAATGTTCTGAATGGTTAGTACCGATTAGCTTTCCTGAAATTGACTCTTCGGGCAAGCAAAGCGGTTCTGCGTAATGAAACAGTAATAAAGGTGTGGGTGCGTTATTTCTGCGGCAGGGGGACTCTTTCTCTTTGTGCAAAGGTGGCGAAGCTTGTTAGTCCTTCGATGCAATCATGGTTGCAGTCGCGATTCTGCCTCAGTGTGATAGCACTATGAATGATGATCGGTCCTGGCATCTGCCATGTAAAGCGTGGGCTGATTGATCCTCCAAAAATATAAGCCGTTTTGGCTTCTCGCAGGGATGAACTTATGTTTTATATTGCACTTTCACTGCTGATGGTCCTGCTGGTGCCGGGCCCCACCAACTCGTTGTTGCTACAGTCCGGAATAAGCAGGGGGCTGAACGCACACTCCTTCAAGCTAATCGCTGCCGAATGGTTGGCCTATGTCACTCAAATTACGTTGTGGGGCGTGTCCATCGATTTGCTGGTCGCTGATTATTCATGGGTCGTTGTTGCAACCAAGGGTTTTGCAGTGTGTTTTTTGTTTTATATCTCGTTGAAACTATGGTTTACGGCAACGGACAATACATCTTCTGTCACGTCGGGGATTACGGCGCCTGAACTTTTTGTGGCGACACTGAGCAATCCAAAAGGATTGTTTTTTGCCACTTTCGTAGCGCCTATTGGAACTTTTTGTCTGCGGGAAGTTATGCGACATTCATGTCGCTGTTTTCAGTCGTTATCTTTCCGGTAGGACTTGTTTGGGTCGCGATTGGCGCTTATTTTGGTCGAAAGTTACACTCGAATTTTTCCGGGCGATGGGTGAGCCGGTCAATTTCAGTGGTGATTGGGCTGTTCGCATCCTTGATGTTGTTCAATATTGCTTCGCAAGTAGTATTTACTTGAATATCACGGTCGATGCCAGCACTGATATCAGATGCCGGCAATTAAATAGGCGTCGGAGGAGTGGGAGTATAGAGCGATAAATCAGGAGGAAAGTATCAGCAGCTAGACAAGGTTTAATTGTAGCGCTTTCATCATGGCTTGCTTGACATTAATACAGTCAAGTTTTTCGGTCGTTTGTTTGGCGTGGAATTTTACTGTTCGTTCTGTGATGCTCATGATCAGACCTATTTCCTTATAGTTCTTTCCAAGCGTAAGCCAGTGTAAAAACTCAACTTCTCTAGGGGTCAGCTTCAGAGTGATTTCAGTACCGATTTCTTCTATTGGGCGATACTGATGAGCAATGAGGCTGAGGGTTTTTATGATAAACATGTTTGATCGAACGATGGGCGCAAAATCGAGGTCGTTTTCTTCAGATGATAAGTGAATGGAACCAAACGCTCTGCCAGGATCATGGATAGGGATCGTAAATCCTTGCTTAAGGCCATAGGAGATCGATTGTTCAAATATCTCGTTGCTGATATCTGTTTCTTCCGGGATTTCATCCCAGAAAAAGGGAGTCGACGTGATGGCTGAGTTTGTCATTATCGGATCAGATTTGTAGAGGGCACTCTTGCAGTAAGTGTCAACCCATTCGGCGGGGTGGTTGCTGTGAATCGAAATTTTGGGGTTTTCGAAAGGAGTGGGTTCCAGGTGAATATAAGAGAATTTATAAATTCCGAGCTTTGCAAACATCCAGCCCAGCACTTCCGTGTACTCTTCCTTGTTAACCCCTTGGATATTGTTTTCAATCTCTTGAATTAAGCTGAAGAGACTCTGGCTTGAGTTGAGCTTGGGCATGACTGGCGGGCTCGACAAAGTATATTTATTTATAAGGCACTGACCATTATTAGACTATTTACTTTAAAAAGCATCAGACCATCATTGATGCAAAAAATATTTATAGCACTGGTTGTCAACAATGACAAGAGTGTTGTGTTGCCTCGTTCAGCTTCAAGAAGGTATCGATTTCTGATCGATAACTGATTGTTGAAAGGGTGATGGCGTTTCAGGGTGCCGATATATGCCAAGCGCCCAAGGAGGATAGTGAAAAGATTCTAAGCTGGTGGGAGGGGTGGGAGTCTATTTCCATTCAAGCAGTATTTGAAGACTTTAAATCCCATATACCTCGCAGATTGTTTGGCGATACTTGCGCTCCACCAAACTGCGCACGCCGCTGCAAATCCAACGGCACCTCAGTCTAGCCCTCGAGGCGGCTACCTGACGGGTGAGAAGCCTGTTTCTGAGGCGCAGGTGGAATCGGTGCTGTCGTATCAACTGGATGGTCTGGAGCCGACACTGGCGCGCCACGGTTATCGCATCAAGGATCTAGTGGGACCGTTCGACGCCAGACTCAATGAGATCAAGGCGCTGTTCAGCAACTCACTCGAGCCACAGAGCTACGAGACAAGAAGCTAACGGCGGGTCTTCCGATCTGAGCGCTGAGACAGCGTGCGTTTTCGAGGGGACGGTTGAAACAGCCTGCGTACCTGTCCGCCCAGAACGGCGCGACGCCTCTGGAAAGTCACTCTGGTCAGTTGCAAATAATGCGAGCCTGTGCGGCTGAATGCAAAATTGGCATTCAGTGGAAACATAGATACTATGCTAATCATTAGCTTGCTATCGATATGTCTGTTGAATGAAACCGCTCACCCTTCAACTCCCTGATTTCTGGCAAGCCGCCCTCGCGCCCTTGCGCAGTGATCTGCTGTTTGCCCTGCGTAACATGATCGCTGGCCTGGTTGCGTTGTATCTGGCCTTCTACTTCGATCTTGAGCAGCCGCAATGGGCATTGACAACGGTGTTCATCGTCGGCCAGTCCACTAGCGGCATGGTGCTGGCCAAGGGGGCCTATCGGTTGGGGGCACTCTGGTGGGAGCCGTGGCGTCCATTGCGATGGTCGCGGTCTTCGGCCAGGCGCCGCTGTTGTTCCTGTTGTGCATGGCCCTGTGGCTGGCTTTGTGCACCACCGGCGCGTCGCTGCTGCGTAATCACGCGTCCTATGGTTTTGTGCTGGCGGGCTACACCGCCGCAATCATTGCGTTGCCCGCGACCTCGGCACCGCTGACGGTTTTCGATCAGGCGGCTGCCCGCTGCCTGGAGATCGGCTTGGGGATCATCTGTACGTCGGTGGCGAGTACCGTCTTATGGCCGCGCCACGTAGAGCAGGCGCTGGCGGCTCAAGGCCGGGCCGCGTGGCAGGCCGGAATGCGGGCGGCGGCGCCGGAATTGTTGGGCACCTATCAACGTAAAGGCCTGCTGGAAGCCTTGGGGCGACTCGTCGCAGTGGACACTCAGCGCGATTACGCCTGGTTCGAAGGCCCCAAGGGGCGGCGCCGTTCTCAAGCGTTGCGGGTGCTCAGTCGAGATCTGCTCAGCCTGTTGCGGGCCGCACGAGGAGTGGCGCGCCAACGGCTGATGCTCGATGAGACAGCTCGAATCCTGCCGTTGGTGGAAGAAGTGGCAGCGACGTTGCAGCAAGAGCGACACCAGGATCTGCCTGACCTAGCCCGACGCCTTGGCCTGGCGCTGAAAAATCCAGCCCTGAGCCAGGAGGCGCATTTTTGCCTGATGCAATTGGCGCAAGTCTTGCGTTTGATCGATCAAGGTGCCCTGACCCTGTTGGCCGTTGAGCAGGGCAGGGTACCACCCGGTGCTCCGGGAGCCATGTCCTGGCACAGGGATATTGAACAAGGTCTGCTCGGCGGGTTGCGCTGTGCCGTGGCGTTTCTGGTGGTCGCGGCCTTCTGGATGTTTACAGCCTGGCCATCGGGCTTGGGAGCGGTGTCGATTTGCGGAGTGGTCTTGAGTCTGTTTGCTGCGCGGGAAAACCCCTCGACATCCAGCCTGAACTTCCTGAAGGGTATTGCGCTGTCGGTCCCGGTGGCTGCTTTTGTCCGCTTTGGCCTATTGCCCTGCTTTGATGGTTTCCCGTTGCTGTGCCTATGCCTGGGAGTGCCGCTGTTCTTCGCCTCGCTGTGTATGAGTCGAGTGAAACTGGCGGCCACCGCCTCAGCGTTCTGCATTTTCTTCGTCAACAACGTCGGGCCCAGCAACCTCATGACCTATGATTTCGCCGCCTTTCTCAACAAAGCCATCTCGACGCTGGTGGGTGTCGGTATCGCGGTGGTGGTGTTCCGCCTGATTCAGCTCAATCCGGGTGAGCACCACTATCGGCGGATGTTCAAGGCGTCGCTGTTCGACCTTGCCCAACTGACAGTCCGCCCATTGGAACAAGCCGAAAGCTGGTTTGGCGGGCGCATGGCGGACCGCTTGATTCGCCTGTCGCGCTACAGCGAAACCTTGCCGGCCGATCACCGTGCCCATTGGGACAATGGCTTGCTAGGGTTGGATCTGGGCGACGAGTTGCTGGAGTTGCGGGCGTGCCTAGCGAACAGTCAGGAGGCGCTGGCGGTTGAGCGTGATCGCTATTTGAGGGGCTTGGCGGCAGCCCTCAAACATGGCGGAGCGACCCTGGCGAACTTATCATTGATGGATGCGCCGAGCGCAGCATTGCTCAAGACGCTTGAGCAGTCTTCCTTGTTGCCGGAGCAGGAGAGGGAGATGGCGAGGGCGGTAGTGCTGCAGTTGCAGTTCACTTGGCGCAAATGGTGTCGGCTGGGTCTTAAGTAGTCTGTGTCCTTGTTCGAGTTACTAATGCAGGGGGGCAGAACGGTTGTGTATTTTTATAACCAGTGAATGGGGGCAATAGCGCTATTTTTACTGATTTCGCAGAATAAGACCTTGCATGGGGGGAGTTGGCTTATTTTCGATTCAGCGAAAACGGAAGGTTTGCTGAGAAAATTGTTGGCCGAGACCGCTGCGTTGATAACGCTTCGAAAAAAGCTCAACAATCGATGGAAAGCTGGTTGCCGCTTTTGAACCTGCGCGGGTTAGCGATTTGGAATATGTGTTTTTGCCCCACAGGGCATCCCTCGTGGCACCGGCATGTCACGAGGTTGCCCGGCTTAGTGCGGGTGTGACGGCAGGGGGGCGCGGGATCGGCCTGAGGCACGGAGAGCGGGCCTGTTTTGGCAGATTTGACTAGCATCAGCGCGCCGATCAGTGCTGTACCGGCTAAAAAGTACATGCCGGCATGGGCGCTCTCGAAATGCTGTTCGACAAAGGTTTTGACCGTCGGCGCAAGAAACCCTCCCAGGTTGCCCAGCGCACCAATCACCGCTATTCCACTGGCGGCTGCGGCGCCCCCAAGTAGCGGGTGGGCAGGGTCCAGAACAACGGCTGCACGGTAATGAAACCCGAGGCAGCGAGACAGAATGCCAGGATCACCAACGTCAGGCTGCTGCTCAGAGTCGAACAGGCAATCCCTACCGCTGCCAGGGCCAGCATCAGGGCTGCGAAGCGGGTTTGTTGGCCTTTGCGATCGGCATAGCGGGTAACGGCATACAGCACGCACACGGTGGCGACCCATGGTATGGCGGTCAACACGCCTACTTTGAGACCAATGCCGGTGCCGAGCAGTTCGGCAATCCGGGTTGGCAGGTAAAACAGGACGCCATATACGCTGACCTGGATCGTGAAGTAGATCAGGGTGAAATACAGCACCTTGGGGTTGATCAGCGCGGCTCGCCAGGTGGACGGGCTATGCAGGGCCTTTTGCAGATGCTCTTGTTCGAGGGCATCCTCAATGGCTGACTTCTCATCGGCGCTCAGCCACTTGGCATCCCGCGGGCGATCGCACAGGTAGAAGAATGCAATGACTCCGATCACTGTGGCTGCCAGGCCTTCGGCTACAAACATCCATTGCCAGCCGCTCAGGCCAAACGGGCTGCTTTCCAGCAACCAGCCTGATACCGGCCCGCCGACCATCAAAGACAATGGCACCCCGAAATAATAAATGCCGTAGGCCGATCCCCGCTGATTTTGCGGGAACCAGTAGGTCAGGTAGAGCACTACACCGGGCGACAATCCGGCTTCGGCCACGCCCAATAAAAAGCGCAAGATGTAAAAACTGGTTTCATCGTGGGCAAACATCATCGCCGCTGACACGATCCCCCACGTGACCATGATTCGGCTCAACCACAAGCGTGCGCCGACCTTGTGCATTATCAAGTTACTGGGCACTTCAAAGATCGCATAACCGATAAAGAAAATGCCCGCACCCAGGGCAAATGCGGCATTGCTCAGGCCGGTGTCGACCTGAAAGGCCTGTTTGGCAAAACCGATGTTGGAACGATCGATGATCGCCATCGCGAACATTAGGGCAACAAAAGGCAAAATGCGCAGGCGCATTTTGCCCAACGCCTGCTTCAACGCGTGATTAGGCATGAAGAGCTCCGATTTTTTTAGTGGAGTGCATCAGTTTTTGGCGCAAGGTGCGAGATGCCTGGCATCGCTCGCAAACGTTGGTGCTTTAACCCCGTTGTGGCTTTTTCAGTGCGCCGCGGGCATAGGCGGCAACGACTAAAAAACACCCCATAGGTAACAAATACGCCATGGCGGTGGAGGTGTGATCGGCTACCAGGCCCATCAGGTAAGGCAGCAGCGCGCCGCCGACAATTGCCATGATCATGAACGAGCTGCCGCGCTTGGTGTGCGGGCCGAGGTTTTTACGCCCATGGCGAACAGCGTCGGGAACATGATCGACATAAAGAAAAACATCGCGATCAGTGCAATGACCGAGATGCCATCCATCCCCATCATCACCAACACGCAGAGCACCACGTTGATCAGCGCATAAATCAGCAACAGGCGCTGGGCGTTAACGCGGCCCATCAGCCAGGTACTGAAAAATCGCCCGAACATAAAGCTGAGCATGGCGATCGAAAGCAAATAGGCGGCTTGCTGACTGCTCATCTTCGACCCATGTTCGGTGACGTAATTAATGAAGAACGCCCCGACCCCGACTTGCGCGCCTACGTAAAAGAACAGGGTGATAACGCCGGTGACAAACTCTCGGTGTTGCCACAAGCTTTTGCCGCTGAGTTGCTGTGTCTGATGTTCTTGCTCGCGCAGATCGGGTAGCTGCGTGCGGGCGATAAGCAGTGCAACCAATAACACCAGTGCGGCAATCACCAGATAAGTCATCTGCAGCGAATGGGTGGTATCGACGTTACTGGCGCCGCTGAAAAACAAAGCTCCGCCCACCAACGGCCCAAAAAACTGCCCCAGACCGTTAAACGACTGCGCCAGGTTCAAGCGCCGCTCGGCACCTTCGGGAGCACCCAATATCGTGGCATAAGGATTGGCGGCGGTTTCCAGGCAGCCAAGGCCGCAGGCGATCACAAACAGTGCGAATAAAAAAAACTGAAAACTTTGCGCCGCGGCGGCAGGCATGAACAGCAAAGCGCCTGCCGCATACAGGCACAAACCCAACAGAATGCCGGCCTTGTAGCCGTATTTATCCATCAAAAAGCCGGCAGGCAGGGCGATCAAAAAATAGGCTCCGAAGTAAGCGCTCTGCAGCAAGCCTGACTGCGCCTTAGTGACGTGCAAAGACTCCTGAAAATGCTTGTTCAGAACATCCAGCAAGCCGTAAGACAACCCCCAGAGAAAAAACAGGCAAGTCACTAAAATCAATGCCCAGCGATAGGTTGTAACCGCTCGTGTGTAGGACGCTGCTGCGACGTTTGGGTGTTTGTTTGACATGGCGCATCTCCTTTTATTTTTTTGTAGGATCAGGTGCGATGTAAATTTTCAAACAGGGTCAGGGCGCGGGCAAAGGTTGCTCCGCGAGGCTGAAAATCTTTGTCATGGGTTCCCATTTGTTATGGGGCGAGGTCCAGGGCGTTCGTTGTTGATAGCGCCACATTAGCGCCTCCCATTCCTGTACCCGCGAGTTGCTGGCGCTCGCCACCTGCATCGCTTGGGCATTGAATTCAGAGGTGGTGTCCATGACCATGAACACCCGCGTACCCAGGCGCCAGATCTGCATATCGAGCACCCCATGGTCGCGCAGGTGCGAGCAGATCTGCGGCCAGATCTGCTGGTGCAGGGACTCGTATTCGGCAATCAGTGCACAGTCGTCGATCAAGTCGAGCGCCAGGCACTGGCGCTGGGTACTCATGTCAGCGCCCGGTCCAGGTGCGTGTAGCCACCGTCCACCACCAGCCATTGCCCGGTGGTGTGAGAAGCGCGTGAAGACAACAGGAACAGCACGCTATCAGCGATTTCCGAGGGCGTGGTCATGCGTTGACCCAAGGGGATTTTCTCGACGATGCTGGCCAGTTTGGCGTTTGGCTCAGCGAAGCTATCGATCCAGCGCTCGTACAGGGGCGTCATGACTTCTGCTGGAATCACGGCGTTGACCCGTACTCCGTCGTTGAGCAAGGACGTTGCCCACTCGCGGGTTAACGACAGTTGAGCGCCTTTGGCTGCGGTATAACCGCTGGTGCCACCTTGACCTGTGAGTGCGGTTTTAGAGCTGATATTGACGATGGAGCCGCAGGAAGCCTTAAGTGCGTCCACGCACAAATGAGTCATCAGGTAGTAATGAATCAGGTTCTTTTCCAGTGAGTCGACGAAGGCCGAGCGTCCGGCCTCAAGCCCGACACTGTCGTTGACCCCGGCATTGTTGACCAGGCCGTCGATATGCCCGAAGTGTTTCAGCACGCTGGCAACGGCCGCACGGCAGGCTTCTTCGTCGCGTAATTCGACCTGGATGAACAAGCTTTTGGCTTGACGTTGATCCAGTTGCCGAGCCAGTTCGTCGGACAGTGGATTGTGGCCAAAAATGACTGGGATGGCGCCTTCATCGGCCAGCCCCAAGGAGATCGCGGCACCGATTCCAGAGCCGCCGCCGGTGACGATAACGACCTTGTCCTGTAGATACAGATTCATGTGTTGATTCCCTCAATGGCGTAAACGCGACAGGCGTTGCCCCCCAAATTCCGGCTTGTTGTGACGCGCTTAGGTCGTGCAAAACACTGTCAACCAGGGCGCAAGTGTCTGAGTAGTTACTGGCGAGCAGGCAAACAGGCCAGTCCGAACCGAACATCAAGCGTTCAGCGCCAAACAGCTCCAGCGCCAGGTCCAGATAGGGCCGCAGTTCGGCGCTTTTCCAGCGTTGCCAGTGGGCCTCGGTGATCAACCCGGACAACTTGCAGCTGACATGGGGCAGGGCGGCTAGAGGCGCAAGCCGTTTTGCCCAGGCCCGTGGGTTATTGGCGTGGATGTCGGGCTTGCCCAAGTGATCGAGCACCAGATGATATTGATCGTGTTGCTGGCACAGGGCGCTGGCGGCGCCAAGGTCGTGCTCTTTGACCAACACTTCATAGACCCACTCGTGACGCTGCAGGGTGGCGAGGCCCAGGTTGAAGGCCCGGCCCTGCATAAAGTCTGTGGGCACGGCTTCGTCTTGCAGTTGATGGCGAAAGCCGCGCAGGCACGGGTCTTGGCCCCAGCGTTCAAGGCGTTGGTTGAGAGTTGCAGAGCACAGGTCAACCCAACCCACCACGGCGCAGATCCAAGGATGACGCGCTGCCAGTGCCAGCAACTGGTCGGTTTCAATTTCGCAGGCCCGGGCTTGCACGGCAATGCAGCCATCAAACCCGGCCTGGTCAAGCAAGGGCCGCACATCCTCTGGCATAAAGTCTTGGCGCAAGCGGGCCATCTCGTTGCCTATCCAGGGGAAATCCGCGGCCTGGTAGTGCCAAAAATGTTGATGTGCATCCAGCCGTGGTGGGTGTTGGGACGACATTTTTCTTGTTCTCCGCCCGCTGAATTAGCCTGTTTTAGCCCCGATAGCGGTATTGCTCGCGGGACGCAGTTTTCATCTGAATCGAGAATCCTGGCGCGCCAGGCGGCATGTAGGCCGCGTCGCGGATCACGCAGGGGTCTACGAAGTGCTCATGCAGATGGTCCACGAACTCGATCACGCGCCCTTCATGGGTACCGGCGATACACAGGTAATCGATCATCGACAGATGCTGCACGTACTCGCACAACCCGACCCCCCGGCATGCGGGCATACCGGCAAGTTGTACTTGGCGGCCATCAGCATCACCGCAAGCACTTCATTGACCCCACCCAAACGGCAGGCATCGATCTGCACGACATCAATGGCTTCGCGCATGATCAGTTGCTTGAACACGATTCGGTTCTGACACATCTCGCCCGTTGCCACCTTGATCGGGGCGACACCCAGGCGAATTTTGCGGTGGCCCTCAACATCGTCCGGGCTAGTGGGCTCTTCGATGAACCACGGATTGGCGAAGGACAGCTCTCGTACCCAATCGATGGCCGCGTCGACTTCCCATACCTGGTTTGCATCAATCATCAACTGGCGATCCGGCCCCAGGACTTCGCGGGCGATGCGCACGCGGCGGATATCGTCTTGCAGATCGTGGCCGACTTTCAATTTGACGTGGGAAAAGCCGGCATCTACGGCCTCTTGGCAGAGCCGACGCAGTTTCTCGTCGGGATAACCCAGCCACCCGGCGGAGGTGGTGTAGCACGGGTAGCCGTTGGCTTCGAGCAAGGCCATCCGCTCGGCTTTGCCCTTGGCACGTTCGCGCAATAATTGCAGGGCCTGGTCGGGGGTAATGCAGTCGGTGATGTAGCGAAAATCAATGCAGCGCACCAGTTGCTCAGGGCTCATGTCCGCCACCAGGCGCCACACGGGCTTGCCCTCGGCTTTTGCCCATAAGTCCCAGGCGGCATTGACCACTGCCCCGGTGGCCAGGTGTATCGCGCCTTTGTCCGGGCCAATCCAGCGCAGTTGGCTGTCACTGGTCACGTGATGCCAGAAACGCCCCATGTCTTGCGCAATCCAACTGAGTTCCAGGCCCACCAACAAGCCTTCAAGGGCTTTGATTGCGGCACAGCAAATTTCGTTGCCACGCCCGATGGTAAAGGTCAAGCCGTGGCCTTGCAGGCCCAGGGTATCGGTCTCAAGGATGACGTAGGCCGCTGAATAGTCCGGGTCCGGGTTCATCGCATCGGAGCCATCAAGCGATTGCGAGGTGGGAAAACGAATGTCTTCAACCCTTACGGCGGTAATCGTGGTCATGGCTCATTTCTCTGTCAAAAGTAAAACCGCTCGTGGGTTTATTCGGCATCGACCGTACGCTGGCACTGCTCGCCAAGCCCACTGATGCCCAAGCGGATCTGTTGGCCCGCTCGCAGGTACACAGGCTCGGGCTTGATGCCAAGACCAACGCCGGGTGGCGTTCCGGTGGAAATCACATCGCCGGGTTGCAGGCTCATGAACTGGCTGAGGTAACTGATGATTTTGGGGATCTGGAAAATCATCGTGCGGGTGTTGCCGTTTTGATAGCGCTTGCCGTCCACTTCCAGCCATAGATCAAGCTGGTGCGGGTCAGCGATTTCGTCGGCAGTTACCAACCAAGGACCGAGCGGGCCGAAGGTGTCGCAGCCTTTGCCTTTATCCCAGGTGCCGCCGCGCTCCAACTGGTACTCGCGCTCTGACACGTCGTTGATGACGCAATAACCGGCGACATGCCCAAGGGCTTCACCCTCAGGGATGTAGCGGCCACCTTTGCCAATGACTACGCCAAGCTCGACTTCCCAGTCGGTTTTAGTCGAATGGCGGGGGATTTCGATGTTGTCATTTGGGCCGACAATTGCGCTGGTCCACTTGCTGAACACAACCGGTTCTGCGGGGATGGCAGCTCC